>NZ_CP124858.1:0-5840470 GCF_056824125.1 Flavobacterium sp. B114r | reverse complement strand
AGATTCAGATAAATTTTTTTATTATTGATAAAGATTCTCCTAATAAAAAAGGAGCAATTTTATTCCGTATTTCGGGATAACAAATATGTGAACAAATTTCTGTAAAAAAAAATATTTTGCCCTCTAATTTTATAAAAAAATGTTGTAAGTGAACTTTAAGAATTTAAATTTTTTTAATATATAAATAATGAAAAATCATCAAACGCAAGTGCGTGTTCGTTACTCTGAAACCGATCAAATGGGAGTGGTTTATCACGGAAATTATGTTCCTTATTTTGAGATAGGACGCGTGGAATGGCTTAGAAACAAAGGGATTTCGTATAAAAGTATGGAGGAAAGCGGAATTGGATTGCCGATTGTTTCCATGCAAATAAATTATAAAAAATCAGCACGCTACGATGAGCTTCTTACGATTCATACCGCTTTCAAAAGTCAGTCGTCTGTTAAGATCGAATTCGAGTGTGCGATTTATAACGAAGCGAATGAGTTATTAACAACGGCGGCGTTTATTTTAGTATTTATTTCGTTAAAAACAGGTCGTCCGACGGCGCCTCCAGATTACATTTTAGAATTGTTTGAAACATTGATATAATTGTTAAAATGAGATAGGTTTTTGTATCAATTTATATAATTTTGATATCGATTTCAAACATTAAATCAAAAATGTCGAATACTGATTCGGCATTTTTTTTGCGCGTTTTTGTCTTAATTTTGCCAATTTGTAAGCCTGAAACTTCATCAATTTCCATTTCCTGAGACGTGATTTCCAGTTTTTTTTCCTTAATAACGCGCATTATTTTGTTCATGTTTTTATAATCAAAAGAGATTAAAAAATGAACATCGATAGTTTTTTTGATAATTTCGCAAACATCGAGAGTCATTTGTGCTGTCGTTTTGTAAGCTGCTATTAATCCGCCAACGCCTAATTTTGTTCCGCCAAAAATTCTAACTACGACAACCAAAATATTTGTTAAGCCAAAAGATTGTATTTGTCCGTAAATTGGAGCTCCGGCAGTATTGCTTGGTTCTCCATCGTCATTGGCACGATAAGAAATTTTTGGTGCTGTGCCTAATTGGTAGGCATAACAATAGTGTACAGCATGAGGATGCTGTTTCTTTAAGTTTTCGATAATCGGTTTTACTTCGTCTTCGTGTTCTATAGGAAAGGCGTATCCAAAGAACTTACTTCCTTTTTCCTTAAAAAGTATTTCTTCAGATTCAAAGGCTATGGTTTTGTAAGTGTCGTTATATTCCAAAAGTAAATTTCTAAATTAGTTTATTGTTTTTTAGCCGTAGAGTTAATTTTACCGCAAAGGGCGCTAAGGTTTTTTACTTTGCATGGCTTTATAGACGCAAAGTTCTCAAAGCCGGATTCAATACAATCCCGATAGCTATCGGGATTGCCAACTTTGCATTTTCTGATCATACAGATAGATAAAAAACCTTAGCGCTCTTTGCGGTTAATTACATCAATAATTGTAAATCATTTTGACAAAGTATACGTTAGCTACAATATCTTTTTCTCAAATAAATCTACAACATCTTCCTGTCCAACTTGTAAATTCCAGATATGAAAACCTAATGCGGCGGCAGAGTCCGTGTTTTCTTTTTTATCGTCTACAAACAAAGTTCGTTTTGGAGATAATTCATGTTTGTTGATCAGGTAATGAAAAACTTCAGCATTTGGTTTTCGCATTCCAATTTCAAATGAAAAATAGACTTTTTCGAAACATTGGTAAAAATCGCTATAGAATGAAATTCCAGTTTTGTTTTCGAAAGTAGCAATATGAATCGAATCAGTATTGCTCAATAGAAATAAGCGGTATTTTTGAGAAAGCATTTGTAGAAATTCTAATCGATACAAAGGGAAATCTGCAAGAACAGCATTCCATGCTTTTAATATTTCTTCAGTTGAAGCGTTTGGAAGTTCTTTTTGAAATCCGGCCAAAAAATCATCATACGAAATATCCCCGGTTTCGAATAAAAGATTCAAACGATCTAATTCAGTATTCCACTCCGTCATGCCTAATTGCTGCAATCCTGAAATGGTTGCTTGTTTATCTAAATTGATAAAAATATCTCCAAAGTCAAAAATTATAGTATCAATCATGATTTCTAATGTTTAGTAATTCGTCGCTTTGAACGTAACTTTTAGTTGTGTTTTTCTTTTGAATAACCGGTGCTTTTGTTCCTTTTTCGAAAGTGATTTCTCCGATAAAAATTCGGGCTTCATCCCAGATATTTTGATCAATAAAAGATTGTAAAGTTTGTAACCCGCCCTCGATAATGACAGACTGAATTTGGTTTTGATACAAAACAGTTACTATCTGCGGAATTATATTTTGATTAAAATCAATTACTTCAAAGTTAGTGTTTTCTTCTGAAAAGGTTATTTCAGATTTTGTAAATACAATTGTTTTTACACTATTGTCAAAAATAAAACTGTCTTTTGCGATACGATTGTGCTGATCTAAAACAATTCTAACAGGATTATTTCCTGCCCAATCCCTGGTATTTAATTTCGGATTGTCATCGATAACAGTTTGTGTTCCTACTAAAATTGCCTGTTCTTCACTGCGCCATTTATGAACCAATTGTCTGGAATATTGATTAGTAATCCAGATAGGTTTTCTGTCTTTGTTGATCTCTTTTTCAGGAGATAAAAAACCATCCTGGCTTTCGGCCCATTTTAATATAATATAAGGTCTTTTTTTCTGATGAAAAGTAAAAAAACGTTTGTTGAGCTCATTGCATTCTTTTTCTAAGACACCAACGGTTACGTTTGCTCCGGCGGCAATTAATTTTTTAATACCATTTCCGGCCACTTTTTCATTAGGATCAACAGTTCCAACAACAACATTCGCAATCTGGTGCTCTATAATTAAATCGCAACATGGCGGTGTTTTGCCAAAATGACTGCAAGGTTCAAGACTCACGTAGATAGTTGCCTTCTTTAAGAGCGATTTGTCTTTTACAGATCGAATTGCGTTGACTTCGGCATGTGGTTCTCCGGCTTTTTTGTGCCAGCCTTCGCCAATAATTTTGTTTTCGTAAACAATTACGCTTCCAACCATTGGATTTGGATATGTGGTTCCAAAGCCATTTTCTGCTAACTCGATGCAGCGTTTTATGTATTTTTCATGTATATTCACAATACAAAAGTAGTTATTTTTGTTTAGTTCAATAGTTAACGATATAGTTAAGAAACTATCAAAAAACTATTTTACTTTTGTAATATAGTATAGGAATAAGGAAATATGAAAAATTGCATTATCAGGTCAATTAAAAAAGAAGACAATCAGGAAGTTGCTCAATTAATACGATCAGTTTTTGATGAAATGGAAATTCCAAAAGTGGGTACAGCTTACGAAGATCCATATTTAGATTTAATGTTTGAGGAGTATAATAAACCGCAATCAGTTTATTTTGTAGTTGAAAACGAAGGAAAAATTTTGGGTTGTGCAGGTATTGCGCCGCTGGAAAATGGAGATCCTGGGATTTGTGAATTACAAAAGATGTATTTTTTGCCAGAGACGCGAGGTTTAGGAATTGGTTCTGAAATGATGCAGAAATGTTTAGAACAGGCAAAAGATTTTGGTTTCGAAAAATGTTATATCGAAACCATGCCATTCATGCATGCTGCCCAGAAATTATATAAAAAATCAGGTTTTGAATATTTAGATGCTCCTTTAGGAAATACAGGGCATAGTTCTTGTCCAGTCTGGATGTTGAAAAACTTGTAAAATTGCTATGAAAAATATAATACTTACATTTTTGGTGTTTTCGATTTTGGTTTCCTGTAAAGATGATAAACTAGTAAAATCTCAAAAATCTCAAATTCCTGTTAAGACTCAAATTGTTAAAGATTCTGTCGTAAGGGATGAAGATATTGTGGATGAGGATATAAAAAACGATTTTGAAATTTTGCTGCCAGATGGTTATAGAGATGATCGGGGTAAGAACCCTGCTAATTCTTTAAATAAAAACTGGATTGATTTATTCGAGGAAGCTGGAACATATTATTTAGGGAAGGCTGATTTTACAATCGAAAAAGGATTTGATGAATGTGTTGGTGATTCTTTAAGATCAATTGTTTCTAAAAATAAATCACTTTTGTTTATGGACTATCCGGAATTGAAATTAGGAAAAATAAAGTCTTTGAAATTGGCTAAAAACAAGATCTGGCCAGGTGAAAAAGTAACTTTAAAATTCAATGATACTGACTATGTTTTCAGGGCTGAAGGAAAAGTACTTTCGACTGAAAAAAGAAGCTTAGATGATAATAAGCAAGAGATCTATAAAAAAGTAGAAAACTATAAGCTTTATTTGAAAGCGAATAACGGTCCTGAAAAATTGCTTTTGCAAGTAGAGACTTTCAATGATACTTTTGTTGAATTACTTTTTGCCGGAGATATTGATAATGACGGAAAACTGGATTTTATTTTTGGTGCTAACAGAGATTATGAGGAAACACGTGTGATGTTATTTCTTTCTTCGAAGTCTGAAAATGATGAGCCGGTAAAAAAAGTTTCTCAAATCGCAATACAATTCGATTGTTAACAGAACCCAGATATAAAAGTGTTAAATTAAAGACTGCTTAAATATAAATTCAAGTATAAATGAGAATTAAACAATACCGCACTCAGTTTATTAAAGAGTTATCGCCCTTTTACGATGCGTATGAAGCAGAAAGTTTTTTCTATTTAATTTTAGAAGACAAACACAAATTACGACAAATTGATTTAGCATTAAATCATGAATTGACTTTTTCAGAAAGTGATTTTGTGGTATGGGATTCATTACTAAGTCAATTAAAAAAAGAGATTCCTATACAGTATTTATTGGGTAAAACTCATTTTTATGGTATGGAGTTCGAGGTAAATGAAAATGTTCTGATTCCGAGACCTGAAACAGAAGAATTGGTAGAATGGGTTATCAATGAAAATTCGAAGATTAATCCAGCTAAAAAAATCAAAATTCTTGACATTGGAACAGGAAGCGGATGCATTGCCATTTCTTTGGCGAAAAACATTCCAAATGCACAAGTGTATGCTATTGATGTCTCGAAGAAAGCTATCGAAACCGCTAAGAAAAATGCAGCTAATAATAAGGTTGAAGTCAATTTTATACTTCAGAATATTTTAGAAACGGAGGCGTTAAAATGTAATTTTGATATTATAGTTTCAAATCCGCCTTATGTTCGTAATTTAGAGAAAGAAGAAATTAAGAAGAATGTTCTGGATCACGAGCCGCATTTGGCGCTTTTTGTAGAAGACAATGATGCTTTGATCTTTTATCGAAAAATTGCTGAACTGGCTCAGAAAAATCTGCTGGAAAACGGACAATTGTATTTTGAAATCAATCAGTATCTTGGATGCGAAATGAAAGATTTGTTAGAAAAAATGAATTTTGAAAACATCGAATTGCGAAAAGATATATACGATAATGACCGCATGATTTCTTGCAAGGTTTCTAAAGCGTTGTAGGTGGATTATATAACAAAAACCTAAGATGGAAGATCAAATTGATACTGAACGAAGTTATATTGAAATGGATGCTTATTTTTCGACCATAGCAATTAAGTCTGTAAAAGAACTTGTTGAAAAACGTTTTGAAAACCATGTAAAAACTAATTCTTATTATGATTTTATAAATTGGCATAAAGCTGAAAATGAAATTCTACTGGCGACATTTCGCGCTCCTGATGCCTTACCATTATTAGAAATTTTTGATTGTGTCTTTAATAAAAATAATCCTGAAGAATATCTTTTTCAAAAATGTAAACTTATTCATTCTTTATGGAACGGATGGGTTCCTGAAGGTAGTATTTCAAGAGGAAATAATCATGTTATAGCATTACAATTTGAAAATGCGATCCCGGAAATAGTGTATAGGCTTCATGAAGAAAATCAGTATAGGCCTACCGCACCATCTGATGGTTTTAGATTAGGATTATGTTTTGAAAGTGATTTTCCAATGATTAGCAAAAATATTAAAGCACATTTTGATAAAAAACGCAATAATGAGAAGACTTTGTGAATTTCATTTATAAAAGATCTTAAAAGAATGAAATTTCTAATCTAGCCCCGATAGCAGTGAAAAATCTTTTATGCCGGTGTTTGGCATAAAAGTTTGAAACTAATAGCGGGACTAATGGTTTTTTGAAACAATTAATTTCTGCTTCAAATACTATCAATTTTATTTGTTACTGTAAGCTGAGACTGAAAACTGAAAACTATTCATAGCGCAAAGCTTCGATAGGATCAAGTTTAGCGGCTTTTATTGCTGGATATAAACCTGAAACGATGGCAACGGTAAAACTGGTTGCAAAAGCAGCAAAAATAGCCACCCAAGGCACTACGAATACAAAACTCATTGCAGTTGCAATTGCAAATCCTAAAAGAATTCCGATTATAATTCCAATCAAACCGCCAATTTGTCCAATCAATAAAGTTTCGATAAAAAACTGAACAGCAATAGTGGTCTTTTTTGCTCCTAAAGCTTTTCTTACCCCTATTTCGCGAGTACGTTCTGTCACCGAAACGATCATGATATTCATCAAAGCGATTGAAGATCCCAGAATGGTAATAACGCTTATAATCCAGGAAGCCCAGCCTAAATATTTTGTGATGCCCAAGATACGATTGATCAAATCATCACTTCTGCCAATTCCGAAATTATTTTCACGAATCGGACTCAGTTTTCTAACTCTTCGCATTGTACTTGTAGCATTATCGATAGCTTCGTCTAAAAGTTCTTTTTTAGCAACCATTACGCTCAATGTATAATTGATGTTTGGAGCAGTAAATAAGGAACGTGCAACCTGAATTGGAATTAAAACACGTAAATCCTGACTGTTTCCAAACGTTGACCCTTTTTCTTTTAAGACTCCAATGACTTTAAAACGAGCACCGCGAATAGAAATTATTTTGTCGATTGGATTTACATCTTTCAATAAACCTTTCTCAAAATCTGATCCTACAACACACGAATAGGTATTGTTGTCAATATCAAACTGATTAAAGCTTCGTCCTAAACTTACCTCTAAACCTGAGTTGGCGATAAAATGCTCGTCGACACCAAGAATGGTAATTTCCGGATCTGTTTTTCGGTCAGAATATTTAACTTCTGCGGTTTTTGTAGCCGTAAAAGACAAGGAAGTTTCTGTAAAGGGATATTTGTATTTGTTTTTGAAGGCAACTGCTTCCGGATAGGATATAATTGGATTTACAATTTCACGCTCATTACTTCCACGATTTTTAAGGTTGTTTTCGTATTGATTAATATTGAAAGTGTTTGCTCCCATAGAAGCAAAATTGGTCGAAATAGTATTTTCGAGTGCCGTTACAACGGTTAGGATTCCAACCAAAGCGGTAATCCCGATTGCGATAATTAAAACGGTAAGAATAGTACGCAGTAATTGTGTTTTGATAGAACCAAAAGCAATTCGGATATTTTCTTTAAATAATTTTAGCATCATGACCAATTTGTCACGAAAATACGTTTTTTGTTACAAGTTTGTTTTCGAACAAGCATTATTTATTTTAAAAAACAAGATATTTGCAGTCGATTAGAATTTATGAGGAATCTAAATTCTGCGAAAATCCAATAATCTAAAAAGATCATTTATATTTAAGACTTCAAGCAAAGGAAATCTAATAATCTAAAGATCTAATAATCTAAAGATCTAAAAAAAATGGCTTCAAAACCAAGTATTCCGCAAGGGACAAGAGATTTTTCACCTGCAGAGGTGTCAAAACGTCAATATATTATTCAGACCATAAAAAATAATTTTGAGAAATTTGGTTTTCAGCCAATCGAAACACCTTCGTTTGAAAATTCAGATACCTTAATGGGGAAATATGGAGAAGAAGGCGATCGTTTGATTTTTAAAATATTGAATTCAGGTAATTTTTTCTTTAATAAAAATAAAATCGAATTACCCGAATCCATAGAAGCATTACAATCTAATTCTGCAGAAACAATAGATTTGAATCAAAGAATTGAGTTAAATAAATTTACCGGAAAAATTTCAGAGAAAGCATTGCGTTACGATTTAACTGTTCCGTTTGCAAGATACGTGGTACAGCACCAAAACGAAATTGAATTTCCTTTTAAGAGATATCAAATTCAACCGGTTTGGAGAGCTGACAGACCTCAAAGAGGGCGTTACAGGGAATTTTATCAATGTGATGCTGATGTTGTAGGTTCAAAATCATTGTGGCAGGAAGTAGAACTGGTTCAATTGTATGATACGGTTTTTACTTCTTTAGGTCTTGAAGGTGTTACGATAAAAATTAATAACAGAAAAATATTATCCGGAATTGCCGAAGTGATCGGAGCATCAGATAAATTGATCGATTTTACGGTAGCACTTGATAAACTGGATAAAATTGGTGAAGATGGTGTGAAAAAAGAAATGATCGAGAAAGGTATTGCTGAAGAGGCTTTGGTGAAAGTTCAGCCGCTTTTTAACTTTACAGGATCGTTTGCAGATAAAATCAGTCAGCTTTCAAATTTATTGGCTGAATCTGAGGAAGGAATGAAAGGAGTAGAGGAATTGAAGTTTATTTGTGACAATGTGGCAACTTTAGGTTTGTCAACAGCCACTTTGGATCTTGATGTGACTCTTGCCCGTGGACTGAATTATTATACTGGGGCTATTTTTGAAGTAGCAGCGCCAAAATCGGTATCAATGGGTTCTATTGGCGGTGGCGGAAGATATGATGATTTAACCGGTATTTTTGGTTTGAAAAACATGAGCGGTGTTGGGATTTCTTTTGGATTAGATCGTATTTATTTAGTTCTGGAAGAATTGCAATTGTTTCCTGAAACTGTTGCGGCAACATCAAAAGCATTGTTTATAAATTACGGAGATGCAGAGGCTTTATATGCTTCACAAGCCATTCAAAAATTGAGAAAAGAAAATATAAAAGTAGAATTGTATCCGGATAATGTAAAGGTTGGAAAACAGTTTCAATATGCAGATAAGCGCTTGATTCCGTTTGCTGTAATTGCAGGAGATCAGGAAATTGCATCAAATTCATATTCTCTTAAAAATTTAGTGACAGGAGAACAGGTTTCTGTTGATTTTGAAGGGTTGAAGGCTGTATTGCTGGCTTAAGAGGTTTAAATGCGTTACGAAATTAACCGCAAAGAACGCTAAGATTTAGGCAGAGTTCGCAAAGTTTTTAGTTGATTAAAGAAGATGGAGTCCGCAAAGCTTTGTGATGATTATTGATAAAATAATTCGTAAAGATTCGTGAAATTCGTGGCGAAAAATTAACCGCAAAGTGAGCTGGAATTAATTTTACTTCACGCATAGAAAACATAAAGTTCGCAAAGCTGGATTAACACAAAGCTTTGCGAACTTTGTGTTTTTGTAAAACTATATTTTTAAAATCTTAGCGTTCCTTGCGGTTAATTTCGTAAAGTTTTTTGTTCTAATAGAAGAAGTTGTGTTTTACAAAGCTTTGGCGGTGATTGTGTTACTGAAATATTAGCATTTATCAGCTTAAAACTTTTGAAAATTTGCGTGAAATTGTTGGTGAGAAAGAAAAAAAAGCATTTAATTTGCCGACCTTAAGTTACGGGCGTAGTTCAAGGGTAGAATAGCGGTCTCCAAAACCGTTGATGGGGGTTCGAATCCCTCCGCCCGTGCAACTATAACAGATCAAATAAAAAAAAGCTTCGTCTGAAATAGTCGAAGCTTTTTTTAATATAAGGTAAACTTGAATTAATAATTATTTATAAAGCCGAGGCCAACCCTTAAATTCAATTTTTGGTAATAATTTAGTTTTCAATTTGGAACTCAAATATAGTATAAACTAAAACGTAATAGTCTTAAAATTATAATAAATTTTATCTGACTGGTTTTGCTTTTTAAGTAGTTCAGTTTTAATAAAGTGACAATTTGACATTTTATAAGATTTGGCAGTACTTTTGCAATCCAAAAGAAAGAATAAAAAATGAAGTTTAAGAATATTTTTAAAAATAAAAGTAATATGACTACGGAAAATACAGAGTTCGATCAGGAATTAGATGATGTAACGTTAGAGAACAATGCCAACGGTGAACAATTAATTGTTGAAGAATTAAGTGTTGAAGAGCAATTGGCTCAAGACTTGGCAAAAGAAAAAGATAAGTTTTTGAGACTATTTGCTGAATTTGAAAATTACAAAAAAAGAACTTCAAAAGAGCGTATAGATTTGTTCAAAACTGCAAACCAGGATGTTTTGGTAGCAATGCTGCCTGTTTTGGATGATTTTGACAGAGCGATTGTTGAAATCAACAAATCTGATGATGAAAATCTGAAAAAAGGTGTTGAGTTGATTCATGAAAAATTAAAAAACACTTTGGTTTCTAAAGGTTTAGAGCAAATTGAAGTTAGACCAGGAGATGCTTTTAATGCTGATTTTGCTGAAGCAATTACCCAAATCCCAGCTCCGTCTGAGAAATTAAAAGGGAAAATTGTTGATGTTATCGAAAAAGGATACAAATTAGGAGACAAAATCATTCGTTTCCCTAAAGTTGTTACCGGAAACTAAAAAATGCAAATAAAATGTTTTGGAGTTCAGTAATTAGTTAACTGAAGTTTGAAATTATCCTGTCCCGAATCTTTGGGATTGGATGGAATTTATTCTAATTATGAAAAAAGATTTTTACGAAATACTAAGCATAACAAGAAGTGCTGATGCTGTCGAAATTAAAAAAGCGTACCGAAAAAGTGCGCTTAAATATCACCCGGATAAAAATCCAGGCGACAAAGAGGCAGAAGAAAACTTTAAACTAGCGGCAGAAGCTTATGAAGTGCTAAGCGATCCTAACAAAAAAGCAAAATACGACCAATACGGACACCAGGCTTTTGATGGTTCAGGTGGTTTTGGTGGTGGTGGCCATGGTGGTATGAATATGGATGACATTTTCAGCCAGTTTGGTGATATTTTTGGAGGTGGATTTGGCGGTTTCGGAGGCGGAGGCGGAGGTCCTCGTCGTGCTAAAGGAAGCAATCTTCGAATTAAAGTAAAATTAACTTTAGAAGAAATTGCGAATGGTGTTGAGAAAAAAGTAAAAGTAAAACGTAAAGTTCAGGCTAAAGGAGTAACATACAAAACGTGTTCGACTTGTAACGGTCAGGGACAGGTAATGCGTGTAACCAATACTATTTTAGGAAGAATGCAATCTGCAACAACTTGTCCTACTTGTGGTGGTTCTGGTCAGATTTTAGATAAAAGACCTTCAGAAGCAGATGCACAAGGAATGGTTGTAGAAGATGAAACTGTTTCAATCAAAATTCCTGCTGGAGTTGTTGATGGTATGCAATTAAAAGTTTCTAATAAAGGAAATGATGCTCCGGGAAATAGTATTCCTGGTGATTTAATTGTTGCTATCGAAGAATTAGAGCACGAATTCCTGAAACGTGAAGGTGAAAACATTCACTATGATTTGTATATCAGTTTTCCTGAAGCAGTCTTAGGAGTTTCTAAAGATATTGAAGCAATCAACGGAAAAGTTCGTATTAAGCTAGAAGAAGGTATCCAATCCGGAAAAATCTTAAGATTAAAAGGAAAAGGTATTCCAAGTATCAACGGTTACGGAAGTGGTGATTTATTGGTTCATGTAAATGTATGGACGCCAAAAACGTTGAATAAAGAGCAAAAACAATTTTTTGAAAATGCTTTAACCGACGAACACTTTATTCCAAGTCCTGAAAAATCAGAAAAATCATTTTTTGAAAAAGTAAAAGATATGTTTTCATAAGCTTCGCTTTTTCTGAAATATTTAAATAAGTTTTAAAAAACCCATTCTAATGTAAATTTAGAATGGGTTTTTTGCTTAAATATACAAAGATTCGTTTCGAATTATTTACTTTTACAAGCTCTTGGTCATAATGATCAAACTGAAGCAGAAAATCTTAAAAATAGCATGAGCAACTTACTCGAAGTACATAAAGTCGTAAAACAATACGGTGATTATGTAGCGCTTAACGAAGTTTCATTAAATGTGCCAAAAGGTAGTATTTACGGACTATTAGGTCCAAATGGAGCCGGAAAAACTTCTCTTATCCGAATCATAAATCAAATTACATTGCCGGACAGTGGCGAAATAATTTTGGACGGAGAAAAATTGCAGCCAAAACATGTGCAGACTATTGGTTATCTTCCGGAAGAAAGAGGTTTGTATACTTCTATGAAAGTAGGCGAGCAATGTTTGTATTTGGCACAAATGAAAGGATTGTCTAAAGCCGAAGCTAAAGTACAATTAGAGTATTGGTTTGACAGGTTAGGAATTCAGGGCTGGTGGAATAAAAAAATTCAGGAACTTTCTAAAGGAATGGCACAAAAAATTCAGTTTGTGGTTTGTGTATTACACAAGCCGAAATTGCTGATTTTTGATGAGCCTTTCTCAGGATTTGATCCAGTTAATGCCAATATCATAAAAGATGAAATTTTAGCCTTGAAAGAACAAGGGGCAACCATTATCTTTTCGACACATAGAATGGAAAGCGTTGAGGAGCTTTGTGATCATATTGCTTTAATTCATAAATCAAATAAATTAATAGAAGGAAAACTAAGCGATGTCAAACGTCAGTTTAGAACCAATAGTTTTGAAGTTGGAATTTTAACGAGTAATGTAGAAGGTTTGATGTATGACATTACACAAAAATTTACCGTTTCGCCGGCAAACTTCAAATCATTAAATGATGATTTGAAATTAGATATTCAAATAGGGGATTCTACTCCAAATGAGTTATTAAACATTCTGACACAACGCGGACAGGTAACCCATTTTGTAGAAAAAATACCGAGTGTAAATGATATTTTTATTCAAACAGTAACTGAAAACAAAAATTAAAATATTTATGAGCATCATTTCGTTGATTATAAAAAGAGAGTTTATTGCAAAAGTTCGTAATAAATCTTTTGTTGTCATGACTTTTTTAAGTCCGTTATTGTTTGTGGCAATTGCAGGATTTATTGGTTATTTAAGTTCGATGAAAGCAGAGACCAAACGAATCGCCATTCGTGACGAAACAGGTTTGTTTGCAAATGATTTTGTAAAGCAGAATAAAAATCAGACTCAATTTAAATATCTCAATTTATCTCAAATTGATACAAAAGCATTAAAAGACAGTATTACCAATGAAAGTTTTGATGGTTTAATTGTTATTCCAAAAACAAATAACTTAAAAGATTTAGAAAGTAAAATTGAGTTTATTTCCAATAATAGTCCCAGTATTTCTTTTATTGAAAAAACGCAGGACGTAATAGGAGAAAAAATAACCAAAATAAATCTTGAAAATGCACAACTGGATACTCTGGCGATTCAAAAAGCACAATCTGCAGTTAATATTCATTTGGTAAAAGCTTCCGGAGAAGAAAGTCTAAAAGGATTAAATGAGATAAAAATTGGTATTGGCGGAGCCTTTGGATATTTGATTATGATGTTCATTATCATTTACGGAAATATGGTAATGCGAAGTGTAATCGAAGAAAAAACGAACCGAATTATCGAAATTATTATTTCATCGGTAAAACCATTTCAGTTAATGATTGGTAAAATTATCGGGACTTCGCTTGCGGGATTGTTACAATTTATGATTTGGGCGATTATTGGTTTAGGATTAATGTATGCGGCTTCGGCATTTTTTGGAGTAAATGTTGGCCCAACGGCAAGAATTTCACCTGAATTAATGCACTCAGCACAACAGGAAATGACAGGAACGGCTCAAATGTATATCAGCGAATTATGGAATCTGCCAATTGCAAGTATCCTAATTGGTTTTGTGATTTATTTTATTGGCGGTTACTTTTTGTATAGTTCATTTTATGCCGCAATTGGAGCAGCGGTTGACAATCAAACAGATTCTCAGCAGTTTCTTCTGCCTATTATTATGCCGCTTATTTTAAGTGTTTACATCGGATTTTTTACAGTTGTAAATGATCCTCACGGAACCATTGCAGTAGTGTTTTCTATGATTCCCTTGACCTCGCCAATTGTAATGTTAATGCGACTTCCGTTTGGAGTGCCGTGGTGGCAAATCGCAATTTCGGTATCATTATTGTTTGCTACGTTTTTCCTTACAGTTTGGTTCGCTGCAAAAATTTACCGCATTGGTATTTTAATGTACGGCAAAAAACCAACCTGGAAAGAATTGTATAGATGGCTTAAATATTAGTTTTTATAGGTGCAAAGGCTCAAAGTGACAAAGGTTCAAAGGTTTTTTGAAATTTGTTTTTTGTAACTTGGGATAAGAAACTTTAAGAATTATATAAAGAACATAAAAAGATATTACTAATAACAGGTAAAAGGTCTAGTGGTTACGAAGAATTTAAACTTTGTGCCTTTGAACCTTTGCAACTTTGAACCTTATAAAAGAATGAGCAAAATACTAATTATAGAAGACGAAGCATCGATCAGAAGGGTTTTGGTAAAAATCTTATCAGAAGAGAATGATACCTATCAGGTAGAGGAGGCAGAAGATGGAGTTGCGGGTCTTGAAAAGATAAAAAACAACGATTACGATTTGGTTTTATGCGATATCAAAATGCCAAAAATGGATGGTGTTGAGGTTTTAGAAGAAGCTAAAAAAATCAAGCCTGAAATCCCGATGGTCATGATCTCTGGTCATGGCGATATGGAAACAGCGATTCATACCATGCGTTTGGGAGCTTTTGATTATATCTCGAAACCACCGGATTTAAATCGGTTATTGAATACGGTTCGTAATGCTTTAGATAAAAAACAACTTGTTGTTGAGAATAAAATCCTGAAGAAAAAAGTAAGCAAAAACTACGAAATGGTAGGAGAGAGCGAAGCGATTAATCATATTAAAGTAATGATTGATAAAGTTGCTCAAACCGAAGCGAGAGTTTTGATCACGGGGCCAAACGGAACCGGAAAAGAATTGGTAGCACATCAATTGCATGAAAAAAGCGAACGCGCCAATTTTCCTATGATTGAAGTAAACTGTGCTGCAATACCAAGTGAATTGATCGAAAGCGAATTGTTTGGTCACGTAAAAGGAGCATTTACATCTGCGGTAAAAGATCGCGCAGGAAAGTTTGAAGCAGCAGATAAAGGAACTATTTTCTTAGATGAAATTGGTGATATGAGTCTTTCGGCGCAAGCCAAAGTTTTACGTGCTTTGCAAGAAAGTATGATTACCAGAGTAGGTGCAGAAAAGGATATAAAAGTAGATGTGCGTGTTGTGGCTGCAACCAATAAAGATCTAAAAGTTGAAATTGCCGAAGGTCGTTTCAGGGAAGATTTATACCATCGTCTGGCTGTAATTTTGATAAAAGTTCCGCCATTGAACGAAAGGCGTGATGATATCCCGGCTTTGATAAGACATTTTTCGGCCAAAATAGCTTTAGAGCAAGGAAATGTCGTTAAAGTATTTTCGGCGCAAGCCATACAATTATTGCAAGAGTATGATTGGACAGGAAATATCCGTGAACTTAGAAATGTTGTAGAAAGATTAATCATTTTGGGAGGAACTGAAATTTCTGAAAATGACGTAAAAATGTTTGCAAGCAAATAGATGCTTTGCGCAATAGGCTTTGGCTATTAGAATAAATAATTTTTGCTTAAAGCGTAGAGCTTAAAGCTTAAAGCTTAAAAAATATGAAACTAAAAAAAATAAACGAAAAGTTACAAGACGCTTTAATAGAAAATGGTTTAACAGCAGCAAATATTTTGCAGCAGGAAACTTTTTCTACCATAAAAAGTGGTGCTGATTGTATTATACTTTCTCCGGCAGGAAGTGGAAAATCGACTACGATTGTAATAAATGTAATTCAGCAATTAGCCGGTCATACAGAAGAATCGCCCCGTGCCTTAATTTTTGTAGAAGATAAAGCCAAAGTGTTAGAAATGGAAGCGCTTTTTGAGAAATACGGAAAATACTCTAATCTTGAAGTTTATGGCGTACACGACAAAGGTGATACTGATTATGATAAAAACTATATTTCGACCGGAGTAGATGTTTTAATTGGTACGCCAAATAAATTGAGTGATATGTTTACAACGGCAGGTTATAATGTAAACCGTTTGAAAATGTTTATTATAGATGATGCTGATCCTATGTTGAAGTTGCGTCACGAAACTAAAATAATGCGTATTTCAAACAGTATCACAAAAACACAACGTATTATTTTTGCTGAAAATTTGACAGAACGTATCGAAATTTTAGCTGATAAAATGATGTTAGAGCCTTATTTATTTGATATGGATGAAGAAGGTGAAGAAGAACTTGATGAGGAAGAAGAGGATATTCAGGAAGAAGAATAAAGTCGCAGTTTTCAGTTTCAGTTTTCAGTTTTAGGCTGTAAACTGAGACTGAGGCTAGATACTAAAAGATAATATATGGAAATATTGAAAACACTTAAATTTTTAACAATTGTGCTGCTTGCATTTTTTGTTGTTATTTATGTGATCATTCTTTCTTATGTTTATTTTAGTCAGGTTGGAATGGTTTTTCAGAGTGCTAAACTTCCAAAAGACTATCAATTCGATTATCAGAATAAATTTGAGGAAATAAATATTGCGTCTTTTGATGGTGTGAAATTGAATGGACTATTGTTTGAAGCTGAGCAATCTAAAGGTTTGGTTTTTTATCTTCATGGAAATGCAGGAACCTTGGAGACATGGGGAAAGATCGCGAAAATTTATACTCAGTTAGGATATGATATTTTTATTTTAGATTACAGAAGTTTTGGTAAAAGTGAGGGTGAAATTGATAATGAAGCACAATTGAATAAAGATGTTTCGATTGCTTATAAAACATTAGCTAAACGATATCCTGAGAGTAAAATTATCATTGCAGGTTATTCCATTGGTTCCGGATTTGCAGCTATTTTAGCTTCGCAAAATAAACCAAAAGCTTTAATTTTGCAGTCGCCTTATTATAGTTTTACAGATTTATCCAGTAATAAAGTACCGTTTTTTCCGAATTTCATGAAGAAGTTTGGTTTGGAAACGTACGAATATCTTCCAAAAATTAAAGCGCCCATTTATATTTTTCACGGAATGAATGATCAATTAATTCCTTATGAAAATTCTGTCAGGTTAAGTCGGCTTTTAAAAAGCAATAGCCATTTTTATCCGCTAAAAGGTCAGGAACATATTGGAATGAATGAAAATAGTGGTTTTCAAACTCAGCTAAAAATAATATTACAATAAGAATATAAATAATAAAAAACAAAAGGTTATGGGATTAATGAAAGTGTATTCAGGAAGCGAAGTTTTAGCACTTGCTTTACAAGAAAGATTAGAAGAAGCCGGAGTTGAAACAACAAAAAAAGATAATATTCAATCTGCCCGCTTAGGAGGTTTTGGACAATCTGGTTTGGCAGTTGAGGTATTTATTCAGGAAACAGATTTTGCTAAGGCAAATCCGGTTATCGAAGAATTCAGAATGAGTATCTAAAGAAAGTTTTCAGTCTCAGTTTACAGTTTTTAGTCTCAGTGAGCACTGAAAACCTAGATTGTATACTGCGGCTAAAAAATGTAAACTAAAAAGAAATGCAATATAAAATGCTAGTGCTTGACATGGATGATACCTTGTTGACAGACGATCATAAAATTTCTGAATTAAATAAAAAAGTACTTCTTGAGGCTCAGGCAAAAGGTGTTCATGTGGTTTTGGCTTCCGGCAGACCAACATCAGCAATGACGGCTTATGCAAAAGAGTTAAAATTAGATGTGTACGATTCGCATATAATTTCGTTTAATGGTGCTATAATTAGCACAGTAAAAGATGATCTTATATTATTTGAACAATCATTAACTCCGGAACAAATTTATGATTTATACGATTATAGTGTAAAGATGAAAACGCATATCATTACTTATATTGATGGAGAAATTGTTAGTGAAACTGATTCTGAATATATCGACATCGAAAAAGAAATTACGGGATTGCGACATAATAAAGTGCCTGATTTTAAAGCAGCAGTTACAAAGCCTGCCGTAAAATGTATTTTATTAGCAGAACCTTCTTATCTAAAAGAAGTAGAGAAAGATTTAAAAATAGCAATGCCTCATTTGAGCGTTGCAATGTCTAAACCTTTTTTCTTAGAGGCCGCTCAAAATGGGATTGATAAGGCGGCGAGCCTGAAACTTTTGGCTGAAAAGTTAAACATTCACCAGAGTGAAATTATTGCAGTAGGAAATGCAGGAAATGATCTTACAATGATAGAATATGCAGGACTTGGAGTTTGGGTTGATAATGTTACGCCGGAACTGCGTGACAGAGCAGATGTAATTGTGGCTTCGAATAATAATGACGGCGTTGCGGAGGTAGTGCAGCGTTATATTTTAAATTAAATTTATTTGAGATGAGAGAACCAATAGAAACCGAGCGTTTGATTTCACGAGAATTGACAGCATCAGATGACAAAGGAATGTTTGAATTAGACTCTAACCCGAACGTACATATTTTTGTTGGTAAAAAACCGGTAAAAGATATTGACGAAAGTCGCTCTCATATCAAAAATATTCAGCAGCAATACAAAGATTTTGGCGCAGGCCGTTGGGCGGTCATTCTAAAAGAAACCGGAGAGTTTATAGGTTGGTCAGGAATAAAATTCATTACAAATGAAATCAACAATCATAAAGATTTTTATGAAATAGGATATCGTTTTATCGAAAAACATTGGGGAAAAGGATATGCTACTGAAGCTGGAAAAGCTTTTATAGATTATGCTTTTAATGTAATGAAAGTAGAAACACTTTATGCGTATGCAGATGAAGGGAATGAAAACTCCAGAAGAATATTAGAAAAGCTGGGTTTGCAGTATGTAAACTCTTTTGAATATGAAGGAGAGTTAGAAGTTTGGTATGAATTAAAAAATCCAAACTTATAAAATTATTCTAGGAAATGCGTTCTAAATCTTTGTACTCTTATCTCGTTAAGATTTACAAAGATTTAGAAAACAGCTCGTAGTTTCTAATACTTAAATTAGATATTATTTTTTAGCTACAGAAACAAAATATTTATTTCCGTCACCCATTGTCAGTTTAACACGTTCATCGCAAAGATCGATTGCAAAATTGGCACTTTCGTAACAAGTACAAGTAGTATTTTTGTCTTTAGACATTTCAGTTTTGCAATTGTTATTTTTAAAAGTTGACAATTGTGGTGTGTATAAGCTCACTAAATCAGTAGAAGCTGTTACTAAAGAAATAATACTTGCTGAATTATTATTAGTAATTCTGTAAACAATTCTATCAGTATAATTTACTTCATTTACAGTTACTTTACGAATATAAGTGTAAGCAGTCGAGCCTTCACTCGGTTCTTTTACTTCAAATTTAAATCCAACCGCACGAATTGCAATATCAAATTGAGATTGAGAGTTTAAACTCGCCCAAGTTGTCAATGTACTAATAGAAGGAAATGGATTAGCAGCTGGAGCAGTATTTTGCGCTTGCGAGCTAAAAAGGGTTAAGAACATCAAGCAGATTGTGGGTAAAAATGCTTTCATATGGATTTTTAATTTATAATTTTGCCTACTCTTTCTGGTTTTCGGCCTTCCCATTTTTTATAACAACAAAACAACAACATAACGAGGGAAAATCAAAATTGTTATGAGCAATTTATTGTTTAAATAATAAAAATTTATAGAAACATTTTTAAGGAAGTGAAATTACCTTTAAAAATGATTTAAACAAAGTTAAATGTAAGAAAATTTGAATTTAATCTTGCTAAAAACGTATTTAATCGATGTTATTTGCATTTAATCGATGATTTTGTCAATTTATTCTTATTGAAAAAAAAGTGCCAGTTTTTTGCAGATAAAATTTATTAATTGCTCTTAAGGTTTATTTGTGTTTTTTTATGAAGTCCTGAAATACATGTTTCGTTCAAAATATTGATATATAGTGTATTATTGATTTTATTTTAAAGAATATTGTACGTAAATTTGCAAACTCTTTAAAAGAGATGTAAATATAATATCTTACTACTTAAAACGTAGTTTATTCCCATGGAAAATAGAAAAAAAGTTGCCTTTTATACGCTTGGTTGCAAACTGAATTTTTCAGAAACTTCTACAATTGCCAGAAACTTTAATGATGAAGGTTTTGATCGTGTTGATTTTGAAGAAATAGCAGACATTTATGTCATCAATACCTGTTCTGTTACAGAGAATGCAGATAAGCAATTTAAGCAGGTTGTAAAAAAAGCAATGAAACTCAATGATAAGGCTTTTGTTGCAGCAGTAGGTTGTTATGCACAACTAAAACCTGAAGAATTAGCAGCAGTTGATGGTGTTGATTTAGTTTTGGGTGCTACCGAAAAGTTTAAAATTACCGATTATATTAATGATTTGAGTAAAAACGACATGGGCGAAGTTCACTCATGTGAAATTTCCGAAGCTGATTTTTATGTAGGAAGTTATTCTATTGGAGATCGTACCCGTGCTTTCCTAAAAGTTCAGGACGGCTGCGATTATAAATGTACTTATTGTACGATTCCGTTAGCAAGAGGGATTTCCAGAAGCGATGCTTTAGAAAATGTCCTTCAAAATGCCAAAGAAATTTCGGCTCAAAATATAAAAGAGATTGTTTTAACCGGAGTAAATATTGGTGATTACGGAAAAGGGGAATTCGGTAACAAAAAACACGAGCATACATTTCTTGATTTAGTTCAGGCTTTAGATAAGGTGGATGGAATTGAGCGTTTGCGAATTTCATCAATTGAACCTAATTTGCTAAAAAATGAAACAATAGAGTTCGTTTCTAAAAGCCGCACTTTTGTCCCTCATTTTCATATTCCGCTACAATCAGGAAGTAATGATATTTTAAAACTAATGAAACGTCGTTACCTGCGTGAAGTCTATACAGAACGAGTAAATAAAATTCGTGAAGTAATGCCGCATGCTTGTATTGGTGTTGATGTAATTGTTGGTTTTCCAGGTGAAACTGATGAGCACTTTTTAGAAACCTACCATTTTCTTAATGAAATGGATATTTCTTATTTACACGTATTTACCTATTCAGAAAGAGACAATACAGAAGCTGCCAATATGCCAGGAATTGTTCCTGCAAATGTGAGAGCAAAACGAAGTAAAATGTTACGCGGATTATCAGTTAAAAAACGTCGTGCTTTTTACGAAGGTCAATTGGGATCTAGCAGAACTGTTTTGTTCGAAAGCGAAAATAAAGAAGGATACATTCACGGTTTTACAGAAAATTACGTAAAAGTAAAAACACCCTGGAATCCTGAATTAGTAAACACATTACATGAAATCAATCTGACAAAAATTGACGAAGACGGAAGTGTTCGTTTAGAGTTTTTGAATAAATTGGCAGAGGCATAGTATGTATTTAAGATAGTTGTCATTTCTGACAAAAAACAGAAAAGCCCTTTTTTTTAGAAAGGGCTTTTCTGTTTTCGAAAACTTTGTCAAAGTTGAATGTTAATTGTATTTTAGAATAAATTATTTCAAATTAATTTTTTTCCGACTCAATTTTAAACTTTCATCATTAGGATCTGTTTCTAATTTATAGACCGTTTTGTTTTCGATAAAAATTCTTTTTTGCAAGTCCTCATTTGTAAATCCATCACAGCCTGTTTGAACTGAAAAAGTTTCTATAATTTGTTTCCACTCTGAATTTTGTAAAGAGTAAGTCGTCATAGAATAAGTGCATCCGTTCATAGGAGCCTGAAAAACTGAAAAATCATCTTTTCCATCATTGTTTAAGTCGCCTTCGTTAATAAGAGTCGCTTCGCAACAATTAATAGGTATGGGTTTTAATGAAGCATTGCTAAAACTAATTGTATACTCGTCCGGAGTTCCGTCTTCTATAGGATTTCCTTCTCCTTGTTTTGTTTTTGTAACAGTCGCAAACTCATTTTTCCCGTCACCATCAAAATCACCTTCGATTTTTGTACCCACCAAAAGTTTACTTGTTTTTTCTTCTTGCGAAGTTTTACTTTCCGTTTTTACAGAAACAGAATCTTTGTTTGTGATTTCAGGATTTACATCCTCAATTTTGCTTTTCTGAAAGCAGGAAACCAAGAGAAATAATGCGGGTAAGATGATAAGTTTATTCATATTCTATTTCTGATCTTGCGGAATTACCAATTTCAAAGAATTGATATAATCCGTATCAAACTCAATAACTCTGATCTTCTCCGGATTAAAACTCAGTTCGCCACCAAACTGACCTTTTATGTCCAGAAAGTCGATGGTTAGTTCTTCGTCATTCAATTCTATCAGTTTCCCTAAATAGGCAGATTTTGCTGATTTTTTAGAAATCTGAAAAATACCATATTTAGTATTTACATAATTTAGGATATTGCTTAAATCCCTAATCGGAATAATATCTTCGGCATTTGTTTTTAGGCCTTTAAGGCGAATAACTTTTTCTGTAAATTCAAGATCTTGATCTCTGTGAACGGCTTCGATATTTTTGTTTTTCAGAATTACAAAACCATCTAATATAAAATCTTCAGGATTGTTTCTTAGTAAAATCCAATCGTCAGAGTAGTCAATAAGAAAACCGGTAAAAAGTTCTTTTTTATCTGTAAATTCTATTGCAATTAATTGTCTTAAATATTGTTCCATCATATATTTTTTTAAAATTCCAAAATTAAAATTCCAAATTCCAATTCGATCAGCGGTTGGAATTTGGAATTTAAAAAGATTGAAAACTATTTTTTTAAGGATTAGTAGACCAGATACTGCTGTTTTTTATAAAAACTCTACGGCTTAATTTCAATTGAGCAATGATTAATTCCGCAACATCTTCAGACTGCATTACTTTATCAGGATTACCATCTGTCAGGTTTAGATCTTTTGCCATATCAGTTGCTACTGTACTTGGTGTTAATGCCGTAACACGAATATTGTGTTTTCTCATTTCCTGCATTAAAGAATCAGTCAGGCCTAAAACAGCAAATTTTGAAGCACTGTAAGCGCTTGTTAATGCATTTCCGTTTAATCCGGCTGTAGAAGAAATATTGATAATATCGCCAGTTTGTCTTTCGATCATATTAGGGATAACGGCGCGAGTTGTATAATAAGTTCCCATTAAGTTAACCTTAATGATGTTTTCCCAAGCGTCCGGCTCTAATTCCAGAAACTTTCCGAAAGAAGCAATTCCTGCACTATTAATTAAAATGTCTATAGTTTTAAATTCTGCTAAAGCCTTTTCTACCGCATTATTGATAGAGTTAATGTCAGAAACATCAGCAGATAAAGCTAAAGATTTTACGCCTAAAGCAGCAGTTTCATCAGCCAATTGATCAACATCAGCCTGGGTTCTTGAAACTAAAATTACGTTTACGCCTTCTTTTGCAAGTGCAATCGCAATTGCTTTTCCAATTCCTTTTCCTGCGCCGGTAATTAGGGCATTTTTATTTTTTAAGTCTGTCATGATTTATTTTTTAGAAATGCAAAAAGCATCATTTTAGTTACACAAAAATACAGTTTTTGCTTCCTAAAACGATGCTTTCAGTTATTTTCTTAATCTAAGTTTAACAACTTTTTTATTCTTTGAGTACCATGTCAATACACATAACAGCTGCAAGGATTAATTGTCTCAGCGGACTATCCGTGGCAACGGTTTCTTCGACTTTTAATACATAATTATCAGCACTGGTAAAAAACTCTTTACCCATTCCTGCCCATTTTTTACTGACCTGAGCCAATTGTTTATTTTCATGATTGAATTTAAAATCCCAACCAGTCCATTTTCCCTGAAGAGTTGCGGCAGTTCTTTCGTTTTGGTCCAGAATTTCGAACTTTCCTCCAATAGATAATAGTTTTTGTTTAAATGTTCCCACCAAACGATCTTTCTCATCAAAAACTTCAACAGTCGAGCGAAACCATGCAATACCGCGTTTTACAGAAATTAATTTTTCTCCCGAAGCAGTGGTGATTTCGATATCAAAAGGCGTCATTCTTTTGTAGTCAGTAAAACGAAATACTTTTGTAAAGAAACCCAAGTTGTTTTCTCTGCAATTCATTATAATCTGATTGGTTGCAGGATCATAAATGTCATAATTATTAGCCGCTTTAAACATTCCGATATGTTCTTTTACAAGAAATAGATTCTGATTTAATATAGGGTTCATTATTTTTTTTGAAATTGATTTGTAAATATTTTTACCTGAGTAAATTTTGAAGGATTTTCAAAAGGAGTTCAAATGTAGAAAAATATTTGGTGGCATGAAGTAAACAAATTAAAACTTTTGTCTTATTAATCTTCTTTTTTTGTTGTAATAATAATAACTCCGTTTACAGCCCGACTTCCATAAATAGCAGTGGCATCAGTTCCTTTTAAAACCTTAATACTCTCTACATCGTTTGGGTTGACTTTAGAAAATTGTTTCGAATCGATCAAAACGCCATCCAAAATGGTCAAAGGTTCGTTTGATAATGGTCTGGAAACAGTACAGATAATTATTTTTTTACTTGGTATTGGTACTGCAGGCTGAGCTAAATTAGGAGAGATATCTATTTTAGATATTGTGTCTTTTGTTTTTGTAAAAGGTTTGGTTTCTATTTCTGTAGACTTTTTTTCGATATACTCTTTAGAAATTGGTTTGTCCTGCGCTTTTACTACGAAACATATAAGCATAGAAAGTGCTAACGAAATAAATTTTACGTTTTTCATGATGATAATTTTAGGTAAATGATTGGCGTTATCTTTATCAAAGTTTTAAAATTTTGACAAAGATTTTGAGATTAAAATTTTGGTTTTTCTTTATTTTTCAGGAGTTGGTTTACCTGTTTTTGTGGTAATAATTACAACTCCTTTTTTACCTTTTTCTCCATATTTTGATGTCGCTTCGAGATCCTGAAGAACTGTTATGGTTTTTATTTCCTGTTTGTTTAAGGGTGCATAAGGACTTGTTGGATTCTTGCCGAATAAATCATCCTCAGAATAATAAACGCCATCAATAATATAAAGTGGAGCATCTAGAATTACCAGGGAATCTACATTTTCAGGTTGTAAATTAGGAAGCTCATTTTGCATCATTTTATCTCTTTTAGTATCGTCGCTATGAGATATTGCATTTCCGTTCAGTACAATTAAGGGAGCACTCTTTTTAGTCATTTGCGATTGTTTCTCAGGATAAGCCATTTTAGCTGATTCTCTTTCTATGGTTTTAGAATAACCAAAACTTGCTTTGTCCTTTGCTGCACTGTTATCTTCATCGACAGAATAATCATCTTGTATGGAAGTCGCGCTCACAACTTCGGCTCCAATTTTAGATGGTGCCGGTGCTGCAGTTATTACAGGGGAATTAGCAACAGAAACTTGCGCTTCGTGTACGGCTACTCCTTGTTGCTGTTTGATTTGTTTGTCCAGAATTTTAATGGCTTCGGCTTTTGGAACTATTGGTGAATCTGAAGAAACGATTGCATTGTCTTTTTCCGTTATGGTTTCTTTAATAGCTTCTTTGTCATTGACTACAACTTTTGGATTTTGAATTATCGTTGTTTTATCTGATTTTATAAACTGGAATCCAATGGAAATAAGTAATAAAAACGAAGCGGCAATAGCAATTTTCTTCCATAATGAAATGGCTTTTTTATCTTCTTTTTTATTGAGTTTATCTTCAACACGAGCCCAGACTTTCTCCATTCCCGGAAACTCCTTATGCTCCGAATTTGCTGCGGCTTCTTTAAATTTATCGAATGTTTTATCTTGATTGTCCATGACTATTTTACTTTTTGGTAATACAATTTATTTACTAATTCCTTTAGCTTGGTTTTTGCGGCATTCAATTGTGATTTTGATGTGCCTTCAGAGATATTAAGCATTGCTGCTATTTCTTTGTGTGCGAAACCTTCAATAACAAAAAGGTTAAAGACAGTTTTACAGCCATCCGGAATATGATTGAGTAAATTGAGTAAATCTTCTTCTTCTAACGTATTGATCTCATCTGTAAAAGGTTGCGAAAGCAATTTGACATCATCAAGATACATGTTGAAATTGGTGTTTTTCTTGATGGTAGCCAAACAATGGTTGACGGTTATTTTTCGCGCCCATGCCTCAAACGCCAGAACTTCTTTAAGTTGTTCCAGTTTTGTAAATATGGTATAGAAAGCATCAGCCATAGCTTCTTCTATTTCTTCTTCCTTTTTGAGGTATCGTTTGCAAAGGCGATACAATTTTGGAGCCATGTGCTCATAAACCTGACGCTGAGCATCTCGGTTCATTTTTTTGCAGTTAGAAATTAGCGTTTCGTTTATCACAATTGTTGTCTTTATACTAAAGAGGGTTAAAAAGATAAAAAGGTTGGGACGAGTTTAAAAAAAAGTTTTTTTTTAAGGTTTAAAGGTACAGAGGTTCAAAGTTGCAAAGGTTTTATCTTTGAATATATTTGTAAAGGCGCATTTGTAGAGACGCACAGCAGTGCGTCTCCCGCAAGGATATTCGCCAATCTTTGTCGATCTACTTTGCATTTCCAGGGATTAAAATCCCTGGCTACAAAATAAATCATTCCCACGGAATTTTATAAAAAGTTTCGGAGTAACGGATCATATTGTAGGGATAGATTTTAATCCATCATTCGCAAGTAAATCGACAATGTATATATCATTCTCAATAATATACAGGTGGACATTCGTTGCGGGAGACGCACTGCTGTGCGCCTCTACGATTAACGTTGCATTTATAAATTGTGTTTACTTAACAGGCAAACTCAATTTAAAAATCTTCGTTTCTAACAACTCTGTATCATTGTCCTCACAAAGCAAAAACTCAATTTTATCATTTGATTTTTTATATAAAGTCAATCCTTCGAATTTATTGGTTGAGGTGATTTTTTGCGTGAAATCAATTTTCATTGTTTTAAGATCGATTCGGCCAATGAAACTTCCCAAGATTTCTCCGTCGTCGTAGGTTGATTTTGTGTCTTCGGCAGTCGAAAGGAAATAAATTTTGTCTTCGAGCAAAATGGCATCGGTAAAACTGGAACGAACGCCTTTTATTTTTGGAAGTTTATAATTGGTTGCTACCAATGCAAATTCTTCTCCCAGGTTTTTGGCGTGAATGGTAAAAATGGTGTTTTTGTTTGTGATTCCATTTCCGCGATTGAATAAATACCAGTTTTCGCCATCGAAGATTGCGCCTTCTAAGTTGAAATCTTCAGGTTTTATTTCGCCAAAACTTTGCATTAAGCCATATAAATCAACGAGATTGTTTTTCTGTAAAACAGTTTTGCTTTTTAAATCAAACTCAATCATTTTGTTTCGGTTTTCGGTAGAGCCGGAACCAAAAACATAAAGTGTATCGTTATGATGCGTTAAGGATTCAAAATCAGGTTTTAAATTTTTTGGGGTATTTTGCGTTGGATTGTCAATTAAAGCATGTTGGTTTAATTGCTGATTTTGCATATTGTATTCGTATAAAAATCCGCTGTTATCACCAATAATATATAGTGAATCGTTATTTAAAAATAATCCTGATGCCGAACCGATTCCGATGATTTGAAATAATATTTCTAATGTAAATTTTTCCATGAAATGTTTTGTTTTGAATACTTAAAGCCCAGCCCTGATAGCAATGAAAATACTTTGAGAAGAAATTGTATTTTTTCCTGACAGAACAAAGCGACCGGAGGAAGCTCTTGTTATGGCTTGGTAAAAAATAATTTATAGAAAAAGTATTACAATGAATAGCAGGAATATGCTTCGTAAAATTAGTATATTTACTATTATAAAAACTCATAAATTATGAAATCTATAGACCCGAATGATTTTAAAGTTACAGATAAAATAAAATTATCTAAGATTCCAACTTTGTTGAAAGTAAAAGGAGATGATGATGAAAAGATTGAAAAACTGGATAAAGTACAATCTAAATTAAGCAAACAGCAAGATAAAATGTATGCGCATAACAGGTATGGCGTTTTGATATGTTTGCAAGGCATGGATACTTCGGGAAAGGATAGTTTGATTCGTGAGGTTTTCAAAGAGTTTAATCCACGTGGTGTTGTGGTGCATAGTTTCAAAACGCCAACTTCGACTGAGTTAGAACATGATTATTTGTGGCGACATTATATGGCTTTGCCGGAAAAAGGGAAATATGCGATTTTTAACCGTACGCATTACGAGAATATCCTGGTGACACGCGTGCATCCTGAATTTATTCTGGCAGAAAATTTACCGGGAATTGAAAGTGTTGAGGACATTCCGAAGGATTTCTGGAAGAACAGGATCGAACAAATTAATAATTTTGAAAAGCATATCACGCAAAACGGAATTATTGTTCTTAAGTTTTATTTGCACCTGAGTAAAGAAGAACAGCGCCAAAGATTATTACGACGATTAGAAAAAGAAAAACATAACTGGAAATTTTCTTTGGCAGATTTAAAAGAACGCGGACATTGGGATGAATATCAGGAATATTATGAAGAGGCGATAAATAAAACTTCGACCAAAGATGCTCCTTGGTATGTTGTTCCTGCAGATGATAAAGAGATGGCGCGCTATATTGTAGCCCAAATCATTTGGGATACTATGCAGAAACATACAGATATTAAGGAACCGGAACTGCCTGAGAATATAAAAGAAAATATTGGAGTTTATAAACAACAACTAGAAAACGAGTCTTAGAAATAAGGCTCTTTTTTTTGTTTGTATGTTATTGCAGTTTTATGAATGTTTTGTAGTACTAAATTAATGTTAATTTTTTTAAGGCTTTAGTTGGCTTTTTAATTGTAGTCTTGTTTTTTTGATAATATGAAAGTCATTTTAAGTTAAAGAGCAGGGCTTTACTTTGTAAAAAAAATAAAACCAATTTTTAGCTAATGAAAAGAATTATTTTACCCCTAATTATTTTGGGTTCGTTGATTACATCTTGTAATAACGATTCTAAAGACGAAACGGAAGCAACTAGTGTTGTATTGAAGGACCAATCTGTAACGCCAAGTTTATTGAAGGCAAAACCAGGTTTTGAGAACCTGAAGATTTATTCTCTTTTTAGTTCAGATGATGTTTTTCCGGATAGTCCAAAATTTGTTTTTGGAGGTTCTGCAGATGGTTCAGGTTTATTGAAAAACACTGATGGAACATTTACTTTTTTAGTAAACAACGAAGACAACTTTGCAGTTTCCAGAATTACACTTGACAAAACATTCAAACCTACCAAAGGGGAGTATTTGTTGAACTCGAGCGGAGGAACCTGGAGATTGTGTGGTGCAACGATGGCAACAAAAGAAGAGCATGGTTTTGGTCCTGTTTATTTGACTTGTGGAGAATCCGGAGAAGAATCCCGTACACATGCTTTAGATCCTTACGGAAGTGCGGGTTCAGCATCTGTGTCTAAAGAATTGGCAGGATTTGGCCGTTTAAGTGCTGAGAATGCTTTGCCATTACCTGCTACAGCTTATAAGGGAAAAACTGTAGTGGTAATTGGTGATGATGATTCCGGAACTTACGGAGGTCAGGTTTTTATGTATGTGTCGAATGCTGTTGGTGATTTGACCAATGGTTCTTTATACATGCTAAAAAGAAATGATAACAATCAAAGAGAAAAAGACATGGAAGTGAGTAAAACATATCCAGTTTCTTTCGTAAAAATTGATAATCATACTACTTTAACCGGTGCTCAGATCAATACAGCTGTAAATGTTTTGAAAGCAGTTAAATTTGGTCGTGTAGAAGATTTAGATTATCGCAAAGGTGGCGCTGCTGCAGATCGTGAATTATATTTTAATGTAACAGGACAAAATACAACCGGAACAAATGCAGATGGTTCAAGAACGAAATACGGCAGAGTTTACAAATTAAATCTTGATGCTGCTGACCCGTTAAAAGGAACTCTTGAGGTAATTCTTGATGGAGATAACCGCTCTGGAATTGCAGGTAAATTTCAAAACCCGGATAATATTTGTGTGACTAAAAATTATGTATACGTTCAGGAAGATGCAAACGGATATGGCGATGAAACTCATGATGCTTATATTTATCAGTACAATATTGCTACAAAAGATCTAAAAGTTGTAGTAGAACTAGACCACCGTCGCACTCAGGCCGATGCTGCAAAATATAACGTAGGCGGAATTTCGAAATTTGGAGATTGGGAATATGGTGCTTTAATCGATGTCTCTGATCAGGTTGGTATTCCGGATACTTTCATGTTAAGTGTTCAGCCACATACCTGGACGGGTACAAAATATTTAAGTCCTGACGGAGGAACTAATCGTCCGAAAGAAGATCAGGCAAGTCAAATTTTAGTACTTAAAGGTTTAGCAAGATAAATTTTAAGTCATTATAAAACAGTCATCCACTATTTCTATTTGAGATAGTGTTTTCTGTTTTTATCAATATTCCTCTTTTAATCGTTATTACATGAAAAAAATATACTGTTTGTTGTTATTGGTACTATTTATTGGTTGCCATAAAAAAAGCAAACATCAGGAAGTCAATGAATTATTTCAGTCTGATATTACTTTATTGATAGAAAAAGTAGCCAAACTTAAATATTCCGTACAATCAGATTCTACTGAAACACAAATTCAGAGACAATTTCTCGAAGCACATCAAAGTTATAAAAAGGTCGAAATGATCAGTGAATATTATTCACCGGCGGTTTCTAAATCTATCAACGGCCCGGCAATCCCTGAGTTCGAAGAAAATGATAAAGTGACTGTTCCGCCTGAAGGTTTTCAGGTTATTGAAGAACTGGTTTTTCCAAAATACAATAAAGAGAGTAAGCAAGAACTGTTACAGGAATTGGGTGTTTTATCGGCTAATTTAATTCGGTTAGAAAAAGTTTCAAATTCTAATGAATTGACAGATGCCCATGTTTTTGATGCAATGCGACTAGAAGTATACCGAATTATCTCATTAGGAATTACCGGTTTTGATTCGCCTGTGGTACTAAATTCACTTCCCGAAGCGTTGGTATCTCTGGAAGCAATCGAAAAATATTATCAGCTTTATCTGGAAAATAAATCAATTTCGAATAGTAAACAAGTACTCGGGATTCTTGAAAAAGGGAAAAAGTATTTAAAAGAAAATACCAATTTTAATGCTTTCGATCGCGCATATTTTATCAAAGAAATTTTAAATCCGTTAAGTAAAGGTCTTTATAAAACTCAATCCGAATTAGGAATTCCGTTAATGAAAGAGCAAAGAGGTCTGAAAGTAACTGCACAAATATTGTTTGATAAAGATGCTTTTGATCCGGAAGCATTCTCTGGTTTTGCGGATTATCAGACTACGCCCGAAAAAATTGCTTTAGGAAAAAAGTTATTCAATGATCCAATTTTGTCCGGCAACAACACGCGTTCCTGCGCTTCGTGCCATCATGCCGAAAAAGCTTTTACAGACGGATTGGAAAGAGCAGTTGCATTAGACGGAAAATCGATGATTCAGCGCAATACGCCAACATTAACCAATATTGCATTTCAGCGTGTATTTTTTGCAGATTCAAGAGTAAGTTATCTGGAAGATCAGGCTGTAGCTGTTATCAAAAACGAAAACGAAATGCACGGTTCCCTGGAGAAATCGGCTTTGGCAATTCAAAAAAAGCAAGATTATGTAAATGACTTCAAAAAAGCTTTTCCAAAAGGCGGCATCAACGAATTTGCGATCAAAAATGTTTTGGCATCCTATATTCGTTCGTTGAGTCATTATGATTCAAAATTTGATGCTTATATGCAAAACGGGGCAACTTTTACAGAAAATGAAAAAGCAGGTTTTAATTTATTTGCCGGAAAAGCCAAATGTGCGACTTGTCATTTTATTCCGCTTACCAACGGAACTGTTCCTCCAAATTTTGACCGGTCTGAAAGTGAAATTTTGGGTACTCCTAATAAAGCTAAAAAACTCGATGGAGATTTGGGGAAGTTTGTCATCACACAAGCAGCAATTCATAAATATTCATTTAAAACGCCAACGATTAGAAACATAGAACTTACAGCTCCGTACATGCACAATGGTGTTTATACAACTCTGGAAGAAGTGATTGACTTTTATGATCAGGGAGGTGGACGAGGTTTAGGATTTGACGTGCCGAACCAAACTTTACCAGAAGACAAATTGAATTTATCAGATCAGGAGAAGAAGCAACTTATTGCTTTTATGAAAACGTTGACGGATAGTAGATATTTAGAGAATAGAGTAAAGAGAATAGAGTAAAGAGAATAGAGGATAGAAGCAAGAGTAAAGAAGTAAGAGTAAAGAAGTAAGAGTAAAGAAGCAAGACTAAAGAGTAAGGAGAATAGAAGCAAGAGGATAAAAGTAAGACTGTTTGCCCCGAGTTTTACGAATTAGCACTAATTTTTAAGATGGTAAATCTTAATGTTTTGTTTTTTGAACTTTGCATTCTTTTATCAGCAAATAACTTTACGAGATTTGTGTACATCTTTGTGCTCTTTGCGGTAAAATTTTTCAGCTACCGATCATACAAAGGTATATAAACAACTAAACCCGAGAGACTATGCGATCTCTCGGGTTTATACCAAAAACAAAAAAATAAAATAAACCTAAATTTTATAATTTAAAACCATAGGCTAAACGTAAAGCCACCTGATTGGTATTAAATTTATTATAGTCCTCGTAACGGACACTAATGTCAATATATTTGTTGGCGTACCCAATTCCTGGTGCCCATAAAAAAGTAGTTTGGTTATAATCGTTTGTCACGGCAAAACCAGCACCCACTTCTCCTAAAACATAAAATTGATCTTCCCAGATAAAGGCTTTAAAACCTGCTTTTGCCGGAATAAATCCAAGATCTTTTGCTTCAACTCCATCTTTATCTTTCATAAATAAATTGGTGAAACCTGTAGTCAATGTCAACGATGTACTTTTAGATAAATCATATTGTAAACGAACATCTCCACCAAGCGACCATCTGTAATCATTGTCAGTTGGTATTCCGCCATTCACACCAAAGCCTAATCTAAAACCCTGATCATAATTTTTAATAGCAGTGTCCTGAGCGAAAGTAGTATTGGCAGATAATAAAGCGAAAGCAAACAGGCATATAATTTGTAATTTTCTCATGACAATTTTTTTATGATTTTTAATACTGTAAAAATACTTTCAAGGCCTGAGGGCTTTGTTATATAATTTTTTGAAATTGTTATATAATCTCAGGGTGAATGTAAACAGACTTAATGTTTGCTTATGTTTTTAATAATATCAAAGAATCCAAAGCTTCTGATTATCTTTGCCGACTAAAAAGAATAGAAGTGAATTTAAAACAGTATACCAAAGAGTTTTCATATAATTTAAGATTAGCATATCCTATTATATTAGGAATGGTGGGGCACACCTTAATAGGTATTGTAGATAATATAATGGTAGGGAAATTAGGAAGTACAGAACTTGCAGCCGTTTCATTAGGGAACAGTATGATTTTTATCGCAATGTCGTTAGGAATTGGTTTTTCTACTGCCATTACGCCAATTGTTGCCGAAGGTGATGCTGAAAAAAATGACAGCAAAATTCGTTCTGCCTTTCACCATGGATTATTCTTGTGCACTGTTTTAGGCTTGTTTCTTTTTGGGGTAATTGTTTTGGCAAAGCCAATAATGGAATTGCTGCAACAGCCTGCTGATGTTATTGCGCTTGCAAAACCTTATCTTGACTGGGTTGCTTTCTCGTTGATTCCTCTTATTATGTATCAGGGGTACAAACAATTTGCTGACGGATTATCGTTGACAAAATACTCGATGTATGCTATGATTATGGCCAATGTCCTGCATGTTGGGATCAATTATATGTTGATTTACGGAATTTGGATTTTTCCAAAAATGGGAATTATCGGGGCGGCTCTTGGAACTGTAATCTCAAGAATATTTCTTGTCATGTTTATGCATATTATGTTATCGAGAAGAAATGATTTGAAACGTTTTTTTGCAAATTTCAGTTTTGACGAGATTAAAAAAGAAATGTTGAAAAAAATAATAAGCATAGGATTTCCTTCAGCAATGCAAATGCTTTTTGAAGTGGTGTTGTTTACAGCATCAATCTGGTTGTGTGGTAATATTGGTAAAACCAGTCAGGCAGCCAATCAAATTGCGTTAAGTCTTGCTTCATTGACATTTATGTTTGCAATGGGATTAAGTGTTACTTCGATGATACGGGTTAGTAACCAACGAGGTTTACAGGATTTCAAGAAATTAATCGTTGTTGCTCGTTCTATTTTCTTACTCGCCATTATTATAGAAACTATTTTTGCAATTCTGTTTGTGGCTTTTCATAATTTCCTGCCTCATATCTTTTTGAATATGGAAAATACCGGACAAGTTCTGGATAATGCCGAAGTAATAAGTATTGCATCAAAACTACTTTTAATAGCAGCAGTTTTTCAAATCTCTGACGGAATTCAGGTAGTTGTTTTAGGAGCTTTACGCGGATTGCAAGATGTAAAAGTGCCTATGTACATTACATTTGTGGCATATTGGATTATTGGTTTCCCAATTTCGTATTACCTGGCTGAATATACTGATCTAAAAGCACAAGGAGTTTGGATTGGACTTTTGGCTGGATTAACGGCGGCGGCGATATTTCTTTATATTCGATTTCATTACCTAACAAAAAAATTAATCCAAAATTCACTTTCAAATAGTTAAATTTGAAACTTCTAAATAAAAGTATGCCACAGATTTTACAGATTAAAATGATTCTTTAAAAAATCTGCGAGAATCTGTGCAATCTGTGGGAAAAAATAATAAAAACAAAAAATAAATAAAAATGGAATTACCTAAATTTTTACTCGGAGATAATACTGATTTTGTAGATGATATTTTCATCATTCACCTTGATTATCCAAGATTTATAATCAACTTAAAAGATGATGAGGTTGAGTTTATGGAAGAAGCGGAAGATCTTGACGAAGCAGAATTAAATGCTGAAATGGAAGGCTTAATTGTTCAGGCAAATGAGTTTTATGACAGAGAAATAAAACGTTACGAAGAGTAGAAATTCACAGTAAACAGAAATTAATTAAATCATCAAATGAAAAAATTAAGTTTTTTAAAACCTATTTTTAATTTCATAGCAATAGGATTGCTAATTACTACTTTAAGTCGAATCTTTTTGTTTTTTCTTTTTAAAGAGAGAGTAGTAGAAACACCAAATTTCTGGTATATTTTTCCAATCGGACTTCGAATGGATTTGATTTTATTGTGTTATTTGTCATTTCTACCAGCAGTTTTAATTACTTTCCTGCCTAATAAATGGTTGAAGTTTACCAATAATTTCTTGGTGATTTATAGCTTTTTATTCCTGTTTCTGATTCTTTTTGTAGAATTGGCAACACCGGATTTCGTTAAACAATATGATACACGACCGAATAAGATTTTCTTAGACTATCTGATTTATCCTAAAGAAGTAGTGGGAATGCTTCTAAAAAGTTATTTGACTTCGATCATTGTAACTTTTTTAATTTTAGGAGTTGTCTTGTATTTTGCTTTCAAAAAAGGGAAAAAATATTTTCATACGACTAGTGCCGAATATAAATTCAAGTTGATATTATTTCCATTAGTAGCTTTTTTATTGTTTTTTGGAGCACGTTCAAGCCTTACTTCAAAACGTCCGATTAATGCCAGTAATGCTGTTTTTTCGACAGATCAATTGACAAATACTCTTGGATTAAACTCTTTTTACACCGTAGCTTTTGCAGCATATTCGATTAAAAACGAAGGAAACACTAAGATGTATGGTAAAATGGATGAAGCTGAAGCAATCGCTCGTGTAAAAAAATACATGATTGCCGGACCAAATGATTTTACTGATGCTGAAATTCCGTTTCTACATGTGCAGCAACCGGATACAATCCTGAAGAAACCTTATAATTTAGTAATTTTTCTACAAGAAAGTTTAGGAGCAGAGTATGTTGGAATTTTAGGAGGAAAACCATTAACACCAGAATTTGACAAATTATCAAAAGAGGGTTTATTGTTTACCAATTTATATTGTACAGGAACAAGAAGCGTTCGCGGAATTGAAGCTGTTGTAACTGGATTTTTGCCTTCACCGTCAGAGAGTGTAGTGAAATTAGGAAATTCGCAACAAGGATTTTTTACTTTGGCTGCAGCCTTAAAACAAAAAGGATATGACACCAGTTTTATTTATGGCGGAATGGCGAATTTTGATAATATGGCTTCGTTTTTTAACGGAAATGGTTTTGAAGATATTGTAGATCAGGAAGATTTTGAATCAGATGGAAATAAATATGCTTTCAAAGGAACCTGGGGATACTCTGATGAAGATTTGGTAACCAAAGCGAACAATTATTTTAAAGCAAAAGGAGATAAATCATTTTTCTCTTTGATGTTCTCAACTTCAAATCACGAACCATTTGAATATCCGGCAGGAAGAATAAAACCTTATGATGCGAAACCGGCAACGGTAAACAATGCCATGAAATATGCTGATTTTTCTATTGGAAAATTCTTCGAAATGGCAAAGAAAGAACCTTATTTCAAAAATACAGTTTTCATCGTAATTGCGGATCACAACACCAGAACTTACGGAAAAAATTTAGTGCCAATAAATAAATTTCATATTCCTGCTTTGATTATAGGACCTGGAGTTCAAAAAGGAGCTTCTTATGATAAATTGGCAAGTCAGATTGATATTCCACCAACATTATTGAGCTATTTAGGGCTTCCGTTTGAAACACCAATGGTAGGTAGAAATCTAAACAAATTAGATCCAAAAATACAAGGAAGAGCAATTATGCAATTTAATGATATCAATGCGTTCAGAGTCGAAAATCAAGTTGTGATTATGCAGCCTAATTTGAAACCTTTGCAATTCGAAATCAAAAATGATACAACTTTAATTCCGGTTAAATTAAATGAAGAATTAGCAAAAGATGCTTTGGCACATGTAATTACAGCAGGGAATTTGTATAAAGAGAATAAGTATAAGCTTAGAAAAGCTTCTAAGTAGCTAAGTAACCAAGGCTCTGAGTTTCTTACTTAGAACCTTTATTAAAATACAATTTTAATAATATTTGAGCAGCTGCAAAAGGTGACATTTCATCATTTTGCACTGCTTTTTTGTTTTGTTCCAGTTGCGAAATAATTTCGGGTTGATTATAAAAGTTCAGTTTAAGCTGTTCGTTAATCGTTTCCATCATCCAGAAATGATTCTGTTCTTTTCGCTTTTCCGGGAAGAAACCAGATTCATTTGTTTGTTCGAAATAACTGGAAATTGTATCCCAAATTTCTGCGATTCCGTCTTTAGTGATGGCGCTGCAAGTGGTGACTTTTGGCTGCCAGTTTGATTTTTTAGGAGGAAATAAATGCAAAGCCCTGTTGAACTCTAATTTAGCCTGATTGGCTTTTTTGATATTATCTCCGTCTGCTTTATTGATGACAATGGCATCCGCCATTTCCATAATACCGCGTTTGATGCCTTGAAGTTCATCGCCGGCGCCGGAAATTTTTAATAATAAGAAAAAGTCAACCATACTATGAACCGCAGTTTCGCTTTGTCCAACGCCAACAGTTTCTATAATAATGGTGTCAAAACCAGCAGCTTCGCATAAAATAATAGATTCACGTGTTTTTCGGGCAACACCACCCAAAGTATCTCCCGAAGCACTAGGTCTTATAAAAGCATTTTCATCCTTTACCAACTCTTCCATACGGGTTTTATCGCCCAGAATACTACCATGCGAAAGTGAGCTGCTTGGATCAACTGCCAGAACAGCTACTTTTTTACCTAATTGCGTCAGAAAACTTCCAAAAGCTTCAATAAAAGTACTTTTTCCAACTCCGGGAACTCCCGTAATACCTATTCGGATAGATTTATTTGCGTGAGGTAAACAACCATTGATCACTTCATTCGCTTTTGCAGCATGTTCAGGATTGGTACTTTCGACCAAAGTTATAGCCCGACTCAGGGATGTGATATTTCCTTTTAAAATACCATCAATCAATTCAGTAGAAGAAGGTTGCTGTCTTCTGCTTTTTTTAATTTGATCGATAGCGGCAACATTCGTGATTTCAGGAGCTGAAATTCCGGCTTTTTCTTGTAAGCTGCCTGATTGTTTTTTTTGACTTGACAAAACGATATTTTTATGTAACGTAAAAGTACAGAAAACAAAAACAGTTTCAAAAAGTTAGTGGGCCACGAATTTCACGAATATTCACGAATTTGTTATCCGTATTGAATTGGATTTTAAAAAAATAATTCATAAATATTCGTGTAATTTGTAGCTATAAAAAATTAATATCCCGCAGTAAAACGAACCTGGTGGTGTTTTGGGTTTTCGGCTTCATCAGCAATAACAACTGCCAAATCCTCTACAGAAATGATACTTCTTTGTTCCTCATTAAAAACAGGATTGTCTAATCCTAAACGGTATTTTCCGGTTCTTCCCGTTGTAATTCCAGCGTGCATTTCGAAAGCCGGACTGAAAAATGCCCAATCCAATTCTTTTTCTTCCTTAATAATGTTTAGATAATCTCTCGCAGCAGATGCCGCATCATGATATTCTTTTGGGAAATCAGGAGTGTCAACTGCTTGTAAGCCTGGCGCTACAAACAAACTTCCCCCACCACCAATAGTGATAAAACGTTTTACACCAGATTTTTTTGCAGCTTCCTGAATTGCTTTAGATCCGTTGATGAAATCATTTGCGTAATTTGGATTTGTCCAACCTGGATTGTAAGCGTTAATAATAACATCATTTCCTTTAAGAGTTTCCGCCAGCGCCTCTACATTAAAAATATCCGTAGCTACCCATTTTACTTTTGGTGTTTCTTTTGGAGTCCTTGCAATAGCAGTAATGTAGTGATTTCTGTTTGCTAATTCGTTTAGAATTGCTGAGCCAACAAATCCTGTTGCTCCAATGATTGCGATTTTCATAGTATATATAATTTAATTTTGTAATAAAAAAAGTTACAGTTTTGTTTAAAAAAAGCCGCTTAGAATTGATTAGAAAAATCTTCCAAAGAAATTCCTTCTAATTGTAAACTAACTTTTTGATTCATATCAGCATACAAGGAACTTAAGTTTTCATTTATTTTTTTTCCAACAGGGCAAGCCGGATTCGGTTGATTTTTAGCGTAACCCAAATTAATGTTTTCAAAAGTCATTTCAAATATCTCTTTTAATGTAATTTTCGAAGGATCAACACATAGTTTTGTACCACCATTTTTACCTTCTTTACTTTCGACAATGTGATGCGCCTTCAGGTTTGCAATTTCTTTTCTCACCAAAACAGGGTTTAGATTTATACTTCCCGCAATATGCTCAGATGATAGATAATCATTTGGGTATTTAGTGAGTAAAGTAAGAATGTGAATCGTTATGGCAAATTTTCCTGAAATCATACTGTAATAAAATATGTTACAAATGTAGTAGGTTTTATGTAATAAAAAAAAGTTTTAACTTAAAATTAATTTTTACAGGCAATTGATAAATCCTTATTTTTGATGCTTTTAGGACTATGAACAATTTTATTCTTATATTTTTCTTTCTTGCTTTAGGTTTGGTTTTGCAGCATATTAAGCAATTTCCAACCCGTATTTATAAGGTGTTGAATAAGATTGTAATTTACATCTGTTTGCCTGCGATAACCTTATACCATATTCCGAAGATAAAATGGAGTAACGATTTGCTTTTTCCGATAGCTTCAGGATGGATTAGTTTTATACTGGCTTTTGTGTTTTTTCATTTTCTTGGCAAAAGACTTGGCTGGTCTAATAAACTAATTGGTTGTTTGATTCTGACAGCAGGATTAAGCAATTCGTCTTTTCTTGGATATCCGATCATTGAGGCTTTGTTTGGAAAAAAAGGTTTAGAGACAGCGATTCTCGTTGATCAGCCCGGAACGTTTGTTGTGGTTTCTACATTGGGTGTTTTTGTAGCTGCTTTTTATTCAAAGGGAAGTCCCGATACTTTTAGTATTTTCAAAAAAATAATTTTCTTTCCGCCGTTCATTACTTTTGTGGTATCCTGCCTGATGAATGTTTTTCAATATGATCTGGATTCAAATCTTCAGTATGGTTTATTGAAAATGGGAAGTTTAGTAACTCCTTTAGCATTGTTTTCTGTAGGATTGCAACTTACCTTTGATCGAAAAAGCCAGCATTGGCGCTTTCTGGGATTAGGACTATTCTTTAGGCTTATTGTAACTCCGTTTGTTATTTTGGTACTATATGTTTTTATTTTAAAGCAACATTCTGAAGCAATTAAAATAACAATTATAGAAATGGCTATGGCTCCCATGATCACAGGTGCAATTTTAGCATCGACTTATGGTTTAAAACCAAAGTTAAGCAGTATGATGATTGGTTTCGGAATTCCTATTTCGTTTATAACGATCGCTATTTGGTATTTTATCGTTAGTTTTGCCGTTTAATTTTGCTCACTACAAATATGAATTCATCTACACAAAAGACCACGATTGATAGTGGTGTTTTAGTTCAAAAAACAGTTTATTCCGTTTTATTCTCGATTGCATTTGCGCATCTTTTAAATGATTTAATGCAGGCAGTAATTCCGGCAGCCTATCCAATTTTAAAAGAAAACTTTAACCTGACTTTTACCCAAATCGGATTAATTACATTTGTTTTTCAGCTTACAGCTTCATTACTACAGCCTTTTATAGGTTTTTATACAGATAAAAAACCAAAGCCATATTCACTTGTTATCTCAATGCTTTTTACCATTGTTGGATTGGGATTATTATCGATTGCCAGTTCTTTTTGGATGATCTTAGTTTCTGTAGCTTTTGTAGGTATAGGATCTTCTATATTTCATCCGGAAGCTTCTCGCGTTGCTTTTTTAGGTTCAGGAGGAAAAAGAGGTTTGGCACAATCAATTTTTCAATTAGGCGGAAATGCAGGAAGTGCTATAGGACCATTATTGGTTGCATTAATAGTGGCGCCACACGGACAATCGTATGTGATTTGGTTTGTTATTGCAGGCTTTTTGGGAATTCTAATTTTATCCAGAATTGCAGTTTGGTATCAGGATCATATGGCTTTAAGAGCTTCTAAAAAAGTAAGTTTAGAAGAAGAAATCGTTCCTCTGTCCAATAGAAAAATTACCATTTCTATAATCGTTTTATTATTTCTGATATTCTCAAAATTCTTTTATATGGCCAGTATGTCAAGTTATTTTACTTTTTATTTAATGAGTAAATTTTCTATGTCAGTGCAGGACTCTCAACTGTATTTATTCATTTTTCTGGCTTCGGTAGCAGCAGGAACTTTAATAGGTGGTCCGTTAGGAGATCATTTTGGTAGAAAATATATTATTTGGTTTTCTATTCTGGGAGCCGCTCCGTTTACGTTACTTTTACCATATGCTAATTTATTCTGGACTGGCATATTAGCTGTTGTTATTGGAATTATTATTGCCTCGGCATTTTCAGCAATTTTAGTTTTTGCTCAGGAATTAAAACCGGGAAAAGTGGGAATGATTTCAGGTTTGTTCTTTGGATTTGCTTTCGGAATGGGAGGTTTGGGATCTGCTATTTTAGGATATGTTGCAGATAAAACCAGTATTGAATATGTGTTTGGGATAAGTTCCTATTTGCCATTAATTGGTATTTTATGTTACTTTTTACCGAACATTCAGAAGAAGAAAAATTAATTATATTTTTAATCTCAAACAAAGACTAACTGCAGTAAATGTCATCGTAATGATTAGTTTCAAAACTGAAATTTCGTTGGTAATATCTGTAGTTTCATGTTTTCAAATGCGCTTTATTTACCTAAAACAGTAACTCGATAGAAAAAATAGAATTTTAACTTATTTTTAAAAATTTGATGTTTTCCTTGTCCTTTTTTTGACTAATTTTAGATGAACTAAAAAAATATAATTATGTCAACATTAAGATTAGGAGATATTGCTCCGGATTTTCATGCAGAAACAACCGAAGGTCCTATAAATTTTCATGAGTGGTTAGGAGATTCCTGGGGTGTTTTATTTTCGCATCCTGCAGATTTTACTCCTGTTTGTACAACTGAATTAGGAACAGTTGCGAATTATGTTCCGGAATTCAAAAAAAGAAATACAAAGGTTATAGCTTTAAGCGTCGATGGTTTAGAGTCGCACAAAGAATGGATTAAAGACATCAACGAAACACAAAATACAGTAGTTAATTTTCCGATAATTGCTGACGAAGATAAAAAGATAGCCACTTTATATGATATGCTGCATCCTAATGCAAGTGAGAAATTTACGGTACGTTCTGTTTTTGTAATTGGTCCTGATAAAAAGATCAAATTAACATTGACTTATCCGGCTTCAACAGGAAGAAATTTTGACGAATTACTTCGTGTTATTGATAGCTTGCAGTTAACGGCGAATTACAGTGTAGCAACTCCTGCAAATTGGAAAGACGGAGAAGATGTAGTAATTACACCTGCTGTTCCTGATAGTGATATTGCTGCAAAATTCCCAAAAGGACATACACCTATAAAACCTTATTTGCGAATGACACCGCAACCTAATAAATAAGTTTCTAAGTTGCTGAGGCGCTAAGTTTCGAGGGTTTAAAAAGTTTTTATAAAAATGAGTACCTTAGAAACTTAGCGCCTTAGTAACTTTATAGATAAATGTTATAAGGCTACGTGTACGCTATCTTTCATTAAATCATTCATTCGTTTTTTATCTCCAACAACCCAGATTATATCATTTTTTTCCAGGATTATATGAGATTCCGGATTTAAAATTCGATTACCGTTTCTTTCAATTCCAACAACAAGTCCACCGGTTTTTTCTCTAAATTGACCAATACTTTTTTGAATAAAATCTTCATTAGAAATCTCTAATTGACGTAATACAATTTCTGTTTCTTCGTGGTTTTTGGTAGCTTCTACCTCATTCTGCAAATAATTGGTAAACTGTGCGATTTGCTCATCGGTACCAATAACACAAATTTCATCACCCGGAAACAAACGTTCATTTTTAGTCGGAATTGGGATTGTGATTTCACCACGCCTGATAAAAGCAATGTTAATTCCCATATTTTCTCGGATGCGTAATTCCTGTAACGTTTTACCGGCCAGATTAGATTCTTTTCCAATATCAAAAATAGACATGTGACCATCCCAAGGCATTAAATTGGCATATCTTCTGTCGATTTTTTTATTTTCACGATCGTTAAGGTTCTTTAAAAAGTGATTCTCAATTTTATGATATTGTTCATTCAATTTTTTAGGAAACAATTGATAAGCCCCAATAGCAATTATTAAGGCAACAAAAGCGACTAAAGGTGAGAAGAAAATATTAAGCAAGAAACCAACAAAAAATAAACCAAGGCTCATTCTTATTAAAATAAGCATCAAAAGAGCGCCACGGTATTTTCGTTCTTCCCATAAAGTTTCCACTTCATTTACTTTTACACGTCGTAACGAAAGTGCCCATAAAAACGGTGCAATTACAACTAAGGTTATCAATGCGGCCAAAGTATTTCCAAATCGTGTGTCAGCTACTAACGGAGCGACAAATTTAGCCGACAATAAAATAATAGCGGTAATAATTATAGTATGCAATATGATTTGTGTAATAGAAGCGCGAAGTACGATCTGCCAGGTACTTACAGATTTAATCGCTTGTGCATTGACACTATATCTGTTAATATTTTTAATCCATTTTTTAGGTAGTTTTCTTTCCAGATATCCGGAAAAAGGATCTGAATATTTAATTAAAAAAGGGGTTGTAAATGTTGTAATGGCAGATACCGCAACGATTATTGGATATAAAAAATCGCTGGTAACTTTAAGTGTCATACCTAATGTTGCAATAATAAAGGAGAACTCACCAATTTGAGCCAAACTCATTCCGGTTTGCACGGATTGTTTAAGAGGTTGTCCAGATAATAAAGCGCCTATTGATGAACTGATGGCTTTTCCGAAAATAGTAATAAGCGTAATAAGTGCCACTGGCAGCGCATAAGTTATCAGTGTTTCCGGATTGATTAACATTCCGACTGATACAAAGAAAACAGCACCAAACAGATCTTTTACAGGCTGAATCAAGTGTTCTATTTTTTCTGCCTGGGTTGTTTCTGCAATAATAGATCCCATGATAAAAGCACCAAGAGCAGGAGAGAAGCCTACATTAGCGGCAAACATAACCATCATTAAACAAAGGGCCAATGATATAATCAGCAGCATTTCATCTGTCAAAAGATGTTTTGCTTTTTTCAGGATTGTAGGTATAATAAAAATTCCGCCTAAGAACCAGATAATTAAAAAGAAAACTAATTTTAAAACGGATTGTAATAGCTCAGTTCCTGAAACCTGATCGCTTACTGCAATTGTTGATAGTAAAACTAACATTAAGATCGCAACAATATCTTCGACGATTAAAGCGCCAAATACAATACCCACAAACTTTTTTCCTTTTACTCCCAATTCGTCAAATGCACGAATGATAATGGTTGTAGAAGAAATCGAGAGTGTTGCCCCAAGAAAAATACTATCCATTTTTCCCCAGCCCATCCATTGCCCAACGCAATAGCCAATAAGGGTCATGGACAAAATTTGTGTTATGGCAGTAATAGAGGATGTACCTCCAACTTTCATCAGTTTCTTAAAACTAAATTCGAGCCCCAGACTAAATAATAAAAAGATAACCCCAATTTCAGCCCAGACTTCAACACTTTTCATGTCAGTTATCGAGGGGAAAAAATCGAAATGATTTCCGGCTAGAAATCCGGCAATCAAATAGCCTAGAACCAAAGGCTGTTTCATTTTTTTAAATATCAAAACAGCAATTCCGGCGGTCATCAGGATTAATCCCAAGTCGCTAATAAGTGGTTGTAAATGGTGTGTAGTTTCTGCAGCGGCGCTTAAGGCGATCATAAAGTGGTATTTTATATTAAGGAGCTAATCCAGCTTTCCATTTCAAACTTTTACTCAAAACGCTTATTTTTTAAGCAGTTCTAGGAGCTTCCGTTGGTCGCTCTGTACCTGCAAAAAAACAGGGCTTTTTTCGCAAAAGGCTTTTCATTGCAATCTGGGCTAAATTCCCGGTATTAAATAAAAAAAAGCTATCTCGATAAAGATAGCTTTTTTTGAGAAAATATTTTTAGTTTTCTTTAAATTCCTACATAATTGCTAGGTGTAATTGCCATCAATTCAGCTCTAACTGAGTCAGAAACCTCTAAAGTTGCAATAAAATTATGAATTGCTTTTTTATCAATAGCTTCGTTAGTTCTTGTTAAACCTTTTAAAGCTTCATAAGGATTTGGATAGGCTTCACGACGTAAAATTGTCTGAATTGCTTCGGCTACAACAGCCCAGTTTTTCTCTAAATCTTCGGCAAACTTAGCTTCGTTCAAGAGCAATTTGTTTAAACCTTTTAGCGAAGCTTCAAAAGCAATAATGGTATGACCAATTGGTACACCAATATTACGTAAAACAGTACTATCTGTTAAATCACGCTGTAATCTTGAAACAGGCAATTTTGCTGCTAAATGTTCAAAAATAGCATTTGCAATTCCTAAGTTTCCTTCTGAGTTTTCAAAATCAATAGGATTCACTTTATGAGGCATTGCCGAAGATCCAATTTCTCCCGCTTTGATTCTTTGTTTAAAATAGTCCATTGAAACATACGTCCAGATATCTCTATCTAAATCGATAACGATAGTGTTGATTCTTTTTAAAGCATCAAAAAATGCAGCAAAATGATCATAATGTTCAATTTGTGTTGTTGGGAAAGAATGGTGTAAACCAAGATCTGTTTCAACAAATTTATTACCAAATTTTTTCCAGTCAATTTGTGGATAAGCTACGTGATGTGCATTGTAGTTTCCTGTTGCTCCGCCAAATTTAGCCGCAAACGGAATATTGAACAATAAACGCATCTGCTCTTCAAGACGTTCTACAAAAACCAAAATTTCTTTGCCTAAACGAGTAGGAGAAGCCGGTTGTCCGTGCGTACGTGCTAGCATTGGAATATCTTTCCATTCTACACTTAATTCTTTTAATTTAGAAATTAAAGAAATTAATGAAGGCAAATAAACTTGCTCAAAAGCATCTTTTGTCGAAAGAGGAATCGCAGTATTGTTAATGTCCTGAGAAGTTAATCCGAAGTGAATGAACTCTTTGTGTTGAGATAAGCCTAGTTTTTCAAAAGCATCTTTGATAAAGTATTCAACCGCTTTTACGTCGTGGTTGGTTACCTTCTCCGTTTCTTTTATCCAAAGAGCATCTTCAGTAGAGAAATTTTTATAGATGTCACGTAAACTGTCAAATAAATTTGGGTTTACGTCTGCTAGTTGTGGCAAAGGTACTTCGCACAAGGCAATAAAGTATTCAATTTCAACTAATACACGGTATTTGATTAGAGCTTCTTCAGAGAAAAATGGTGCTAATGAAAGGGTCTTACTTCTATATCGTCCGTCAATTGGTGATATAGCATTCAATTCGTTTAAAGTAGTCATTGTTATGTTGTTTTTCGAAAGGCACAAATATAAGCTATTGTTAAAACTTCTGAAAATTACCGAAGCGTTATTATGGCAGAACTTGTAAATTAAATAATCGTTTTGAAGATTTTATCCCATATGGTAAAATAAAAACCATAATTGTGAGATTCGTTTTTATGATGATTAGAGTGAAATTTTGTTGTTGATATCCATTTGGTAAAATGATTATTGTACCAAATATCAGGAAAAACGTCTTTTTTTAAATGTCCAAAGATCCCGTACAACAGATTTAAAATGAGATAAATTGTGATGCTTAGGTAGTTGAAGTCGAATATTGTAATCGAAAATAACCAGATAATCCCAAATCCTAAAGTTTCTATAGGATGAAGAACGTACAAACTATAGACACTTGTTTCGACATGAGTATGATGCAGTTTATGAATGGGATAAAACCATTTTAGATAATGGGCCAAAAAATGGAAAACAAACATAAAAAAATCCATTACTACAATGAGCAATAAAGTATCTGTAATTATTGATAAAAGAGAGGGTGAAAAATCTATTTTGAGAATTTCATAGCGATATAATTCAAATCCCAATAACGTTATCAGCGCATTGCAAATTAAAGTTGAGAGTACCCATTTACGATCTGTTTTGTTCAATTTTGTATTATCATATTCAATTGCTTTTGCTAAAACAATGGAAAGCAGTATCAAAACTAAATTTTCAATCAAAAAGAAAATAAATAAACTAAGTAAATTATACTGGGATAATTCCTGTAACCAGCTTTGGAATATCATATTGTTTTTTCGATTTCTAATAGTTTTTCTCTTAAAATAGCAACGCCTTCAGATGCAGGTTTTGCAATAACTTCGACTTTATTCTGAATGTTTGGGATTGCAATAGGTTTGGGGTCAATATAGAAAACGGGTGTAATGCTATAAGTGTACGAAATTAAACCCGCTGCCGGATATACTTGCAAAGAAGTACCAATTACGGCAAAATAATCAGCGGTTTCGGTAATTTCGATTGCTTCTTCAAGCGCAGGAACATCTTCACCAAACCAAACAATATGAGGTCGCAACTGATGGTCGTTTTCATCAAGATCACCAGTGTATAAATCATCGTTCCAATCAAGGATTAAATCCCGATTTTGCGTACTTCTTACTTTTAGTAATTCTCCGTGCAAATGCAAAACTTTTGTACTTCCGGCACGTTCGTGCAAATCATCAACATTTTGGGTTATAATATGAACATCAAAATCGCGCTCTAATTCGGCTAAAATTTGATGTCCTAAATTAGGTTTTACTTCTTTGAGCTGTTGTCTCCTTTTGTTGTAAAAGTCCAAAACCAATTCTTGGTTTTTATGCCAACCCTCAGGAGTTGCCACTTCCATTACATCATGACCTTCCCATAAACCATCACTGTCGCGAAATGTTTTTATGCCACTCTCGGCACTTATACCGGCTCCGGTTAAAACAACCAATTTCTTTTTCATTTTATTCCATTAAAAAGATAAAAATAGGGAATAAAAGAATGAAACACTATACTTTGTTCTGTTAGGCACTAATTATCGTAAAAATAAAAAATGGAATGGGTTTAGCGTGCCGTACGTACCCAATAGTTATCGTTTTGTTGTGTATCCGCGGCACGCCTGCGAATATCAAAAATCTAGTGATTATAAATATTATGTATCTAAAGGCACATTTTAACTTTTGATTTTTTGCAGATAATAAAAGCGTAATTATACTTGTTGTAAGAGTCTTACAAAATGTTTATTTTTATTATCGAGTAAAGCAAAATAAAACTTTCAATGATTCTAATACAGTTTACGGGATTATCAGGTGCTGGTAAAACAACATTAGCTCAAAATGTTCGGCATTTATTATTAGATAAAAGTTATAAAGTCGAAATCGTTGATGGAGATGTTTATCGTAAAACGATTTGCAGGGACTTAGGATTTTCCAGAGAAGACAGATGCGAAAATATCAGACGTTTGTTTAATGTAGCGCAAAACTTTGTTAGAGAAGATACCATCGTTTTAATGTCGGTGATTAATCCTTATGAAAGTCTGCGCAATGAGTTAAGAACCTATGAGTTTGTGAGAACCGTATATTTAGATTGTTCCATAAGTAACCTGATTAAACGAGATCCAAAAGGATTGTATAAGCAAGCTTTGTTGCCAGATAATGACCCTAATAAAATTAGCCATTTTACAGGAATAAGCGATGTTTTTGAGATTCCATCAAATGCAGATTTAGTTTTAAAAACAGATGTCGAAACGGAAATTTTTTCTACTAATAGACTTTATAGTTTTATCATTAGTAATTTATCTTAGTTTTAAATAATTAAATCCTTTAGTATATGAATGCCTCTTCAAGTCAACTTCCCATTTCTTTTTCAATAGATAAATTGCAAGAAGATCTTGTGATCTGCGAAAATGATTTATGGACACCGCATTTTAATACTAATCGATACGAGGGAAAATGGACAAGTGTTTCTCTTAGATCACAATCCGGTTTAATAAATGATATTACGTCTTTCCCAAACAAAGCATATTATAATACCAATTTGCTGGATCGCTGCCATTATTTTAAAGAAATTATGGATTGGTTTCAATGCGAAAAGGAAGCTGTCAGATTACTTCGATTAGATCCTCAAAGCGAAATTAAAGAGCATATGGATAATGATACATCTTATGAAGACGGTTTTTTTAGAATTCATATACCTATTATAACCAACGATAATGTATTTTTTTATGTAGATAAAAAGCGTGTTCCAATGAAAATGGGCGAGTGCTGGTATGCCAATTTTCAGCTTCTGCATAGTGTAGAAAACAGGAGTTCAGAACCGCGCATTCATTTTACACTAGACTGTATAAGAAACGATTGGTCAGATCAATTATTTACGGAAATGGGTTTTGATATAAATGCGTCTTCGGGTAAAAATGAATATTCATATGTAGTAAAGCAACAAATAATTGCAGAACTTTCCAGAAATCCATCAGAAGCCGGGGCTAAAATTATTGCAGATCTACAATCAAAATAAAATCATCAAATGGAAAATATAAATCATCCGCTTTTAAACTGGATCCCGATTAAGTTAATCGAAAAAGATAACGAGATTTATTTTGAATGGCTGTATCTGGCAGACCTAAAATATGACGATCCGTTTTTTGATGAAACGATTGCAAAGTGCAAGAGCCATACTTACAATTCAAAACCATTTAAAGCAGTTAGCATTTTAGAAAACCTTAGAGATTGGTCTAATGAATTAATTTCGGTCGAATTAAAATCGTTGGTTTTTCACGTTTCCCGATGTGGTTCTACGATGTTGAGTCAATCTTTGGCAACTTCTTCTGAAAATATTATGATTTCAGAAGCGCCAATTATTGATCAAATTTTAAGAAGTGATCATTTTAGTTGGGATGAAAAAACACTGCTAATAAAGTCAGTAATAAAATTATTGGGTCAAAAAAGATTTCCGGAACAGCAACATTTAATTATAAAACTCGATGCCTGGCATATTTTTAATGTCGATTATCTAAGATCAATTTTCCCTGAAACACCTTTTGCTTTACTTTACAGAAATCCAATAGAGGTTTTAAAATCACATCAAAAAATGGCAGGAATGCACATGATTCCCAATTTATTGCCTTCGGATGTTTTTGGAATAACAGCTGTAGAAATTAATGAAATTAGTTTTCAGCAATACAGAGTGCTGGTTTTAGAGAAATATTTTCAAGGTTTTCTGGACTTTTACGACATAGATCAAAATGTTGTAAGACTTAATTATAACGAAGGAATGAAAAATGTTATCGAAAAATTCATATCCTATATTAAGGTTGATTATGGTGCAACTGAACTTGATAAAATGTATGAACGTCTAAAGAAACATTCGAAAAATGACAATGCCATTTTTACAGGCGATTCATATAAAGATGAAGATTTACAAATTGATTTTAAAAAGCTTATTGCTTTGTATAAAAAATGGGATAATGAATTTATTACTTCGTAATTAGGTCTTTTTCTTACTTTTTATCTTATTTTTATCCAATGAAAAAGTTATTTTTATTGCTGATCTTTTTTGCAACAGGTTTTTTATTCGCTCAAGTTAAAACTAATGAAAGCATTTCATTTAGCAACAACAACACTATTGCAAATTTTCAATTTTCAAAGTATGATGATTATTCTGTAGATTATCAAAAATATATAAATTCTCCTGTTCAGTTTTCTATTTACAATCCTAAACCTGGTTTTAATCCCATTAAAATTGAATCCCAGAAATATTATTCTTTTACAAATACCAATTTATTACTTAGAAGACAAATGAGTAATCAGGAAAGAGAACCAATTTATCCAGATCAAAAAAAAGAGAAAACATTTGGAGAAGCCATTTTGCATGATGTTTTAGATGCTGTTTTCGATAAAAAATCAAAGTAAAGCAATACCAATTATTTGTATATAACGTATTTTTGCGGCAAACACGAATATAATGATTGATTTAGATTACCTCGCTTTCCTTGAAAATATACTGACTGATAACCGCAAAGAAAGATTCTTAAAAGTACTTGGCAGCCGTACCAAGCATTTTACAGTTGTTGTAGAAGATGTTTTTCAGATGCACAATACAAGTGCTGTTATGCGTAGTTGTGAGGTTTTTGGAATTCAGGAGCTAAATGTAATCGAGCAGCGTTACGGAAAAAAAATCGATAAAGAAATCGCAATGGGCGCCCAAAAATGGGTAGACATTAATCAGTTCGATTCAGTTACCAATTGTATCTCAACTTTAAAAGATCAGGGTTATCAAATAATTGCGACTACACCTCATGAAAATGATTGTCTCTTGGAAGATTTTGATATTACAAAACCAAGTGCTTTATTTTTTGGAACAGAAAGAGACGGATTGTCAGAAGAAATATTAGAAAAAGCAGATGGTTTTCTTAAAATTCCAATGGTTGGTTTTACAGAGAGTTTAAATATTTCTGTTTCCGCGGCTATTATCATTCAGAACTTAACAAACAGATTACAAAAATCAGATATCGACTGGCATTTATCAGACGATGAAATTCTGGAAAAACGTTTGGCGTGGGCCAAGAATTCGATAAAAGATATTAAACGAATTGAAGCGAGATATTTTGAGGAAAATCCTCGATAAGTTGTTAAGAAAAAACTTTTGCTTGACACGCTGGTAATAATTGTAGATTTAATATCGCAATCCCGATAGTTAGTGGGAGCGAAGTGGCAAATTGTATATTTAAGACTAAAGATTAGAAAGATTCAAAGGATTATTTCACGCAGATTCTGCGGATTTAGGCAGATTTTATTTTGATTTAGAATTATATAAATCTGCGAGCATCCGCTTAAATCTTTTTAAATCTGCGTGAAACAATAAAACTTTGGACTTTACGAGATTTATTTTATTTCTTCAGGAATAAAATAAACCCCAAAATACTTACAATCAAAATAGTTAAGGCGGCTAAAACCATTGTTAGATCCCGAATGTTTTTTCCTGCCCAATCCATAAATAAGAATTTGTGTAGAATTGCAAAAGAATAGCCTTCGACCATATCCGAATTTTTAACTACGGCAGCCAATCTTGAAGTTGAAGTTTCAATATAATAAGTTGTTTTTTCGGGAGTGTCATAAGCTAATTTTATCACGGGTAATCTTTTGTTGACAAAGCCATATTCGCGACTATTAAAATCAGTTAAGAGTTTAGAATCTAATAGTTTTGAATTTTCCAAAGATACATGAGGTTCATCTGAAGTTTGGTCCATTTCGCAACAGGCAGCTTTTGGAGCGCCATCTGTAAAATAATAAGCTAAAAACTCCGCATATTGAAAGTCCAGATTTGGTGCAACTTTATTGGTTGAAGCATTAATATAGACTACCTCAGATTTTGGATCATCTTTTTTATTCCATTTTGAATTCGAATCTAATTTAGATGATTTGAATTTTTGCTTTTCAAGCAATTGGCAGCGATAATAGGTCGTGTCGTTTAGCGTAATAATACTCACATTTTGAAAACGACTCCAGTCTAAATCAAGATCGTTGTTCGCAACCGGAATTTCTTTAGTTACAAATGTAGGTTCGTAAATCATTTGCGATAAAGTATATGGATTCCATTTTGTTGTGGCGTGATACGCTCCACTAAAAGCAAATGTCAGAGTAAATAGTGAAATCCAAATTCCAATTTGGCGATGGTATTTTCTAAGACCTTTTTTAGGTTGTAAACTATCTGTTTTTTTGAATTGTTTCCATAATAAACCATAGATTAAAATTCCGCTTAAGGCAGAAAATCCAATGATAGATAATAAGAAAATCATTGTAATAATTCGGATACTATTGTTTGATATTGCATCGATAAACGACCAATTATGAAACGTGTCAAAAAACCAGATAAAAGCCTGTCTTGAAGTCGGGTTATAAGTTGCCAATTTACTTGATGATGTTTCTACATAAACCTGCATATTGTCAGGGCGATCAAAACTGAGTTTGTAAACCGGTAAATAACGGTTTACATATTTGTATTGCGAAGTAAATTCCGTTACAACTTCACTGTTTTTTAAAGGACTTTTTTGGTCATCGAGGAAATAACGCGAAAGCCACTCGGCATATTTTTGATCTCCGTTTTCAAGTTTTTCAGCTGTAGATGCATCAAAATACCATAATTCGCCAATTATAGTTTTCAGCTGATAATAGGTTTTATTATTGAAGGTAACGATTCTGAAATTTTTGAATTGCGTGAGTTCATTTTTCTGTAAAACTTCCTGAATCGAAAACTTCAATTGAGTTTTATCGACTATCTGTGCTTCGAGTTTTTCGTGTGCAATTTCAGGTTTAAAAAAATGCGCCATAAACGGATGCATCAAACCTGATAGTGTCCAGAAAATAACAGGAACGATGGTAATTAAACCAATCGTACGATGCCATTTGTACATGTGCTGTTTTATTTTCTTGACAAACTTTGAATCTTTCTTTTTAGATTTCTTGTCTTTTATTTCTTTGCTCATATTTGAGTTTTTATGATTTACCTATTTTTTTGCTACAGATTAAAATGATTTTTTTACCATTAAGAGATTAAGGAAAATTAAGTTTTGGCTTAATGAACCGTAATATCTTAATGGTTCAATTTTTATAATTTCTATTTTTTTAATGAAAAATTATACTGAATTCCAAACACAAAAGTTCTTGGTGCAGCTGCTGTATAAGTGGGTTGAGCGTTTGCTGTATTGGCTCTTGAAACATTGTAAGCATATAATTTGTCCGTTAAATTCAATACGTTTCCGTATATCTCGATAGATTTCCATTGATAACCTACTCTGACGTTGAATATATTGTAGCCACTGTATTTTATGCTATTAATCTGATCTTGGTAATAGCTGCCAACAAGCTGCCATTCTACAGAAGTTCTAAGATTAGGAAGCCAGTTTGGGTAATAACTTACCTCAGAATTTCCGGACCATTTTGGCGCTGCTGGCATGTCTTTTCCGTTTAAATCCTGAACAGGATCGGTTGGTTTGTCAGAAAGTTTAAAATCGATATAAGTGTGTTGTGCATAAGTTCCGCCAAAACGAATGTTGAATTGTTTTGAAGGACGGTACGAAGCTCCAAACTCAATCCCTTTATGACGTGTTTCTCCTGCTGATCGATAATCAGTTGAATTATCTGCCAGTTTAATGTTTAAAAGTTCATTTTTTCCTTCCATATAATAGAAAGCATAATCAAAATTTAATTTGTTTTGAAAGAAAGAAAACCATCCGCCCACTTCATAATTGTCGAAAGTAGCAGGTTCCAGATTATAATAAAAATCAGCAGGAACTCCGGTTGTTCCTCCGGTTCCGGGTTTAGTTCTAAAAATGGATGTAATTCCGGGAGGTGCAAAACCTTGTGAATAGTTCCCATAAAAACCGGCGAATTCAAACGGGTTGTAATTGGCTCCGGCTTTAAAAGTCATTTTGTCATAAAGTTTACTTCCGGTAGAATTGTCAAGGGCATTTTCGTAATTCACTTTCATATTATCATAACGACCGCCAATTGTGATTACTAATTTCTCTATCGGGCTAAAGCTAAATTGGGCGTAAGCCGCACTATTGAAAATATCAGCAGTATAATCTGCTAATTTTGAGTCCGGATGTTCTGCAATAATTTCATATGAATCGACAGTTTGTTTTCCGACTTCTCCAGGATTTAGATTAGCTTTTAGATCGATAACGTATGACCAATAAGTTACAGGAGAATAATCATATAATGCTCCGGCGACTAATTTTGTATTCAAAAAATCAAACTTTTGAGTGTGTTGACCAATGGCGCCGTAACTTTTAAAATTATTCGAGTTGACTTCGCCTTTTGCAGTTGTTGGGTTTACGGTTGGGCTCCATCTAATTCCGTACGAAGGATTTTGTCCTAATTTATTGTCTCGTAAATACCCTGTAATGTAACTGCTGGAATTAGGGTTCCAGTCATGTTCCAGTGTTAATCGTGTTCGTAAAGCCTGAGATTTTCTATAGGTAAAATTAGATGTGCTTTGATAAGTTCTGTTATTAAATGAATCTTCATTTACGGTTCCGCTCATGTCAGAAAAATATTTTCCGTACATGGTATTACTGATCAATCGGGTAGAAGAAGAGATGTTGTAATCGATTCTGGCATTCAGGTTGTCTTTGTTATAATCAGAATAGGTCATCCAGCCATTTTCCTGCAAGCTTGAAATTCCGGCGATATGAAAACCAACTTTCCCGATTGTTGCTCCACCGGCAGCCTGAAATCTTCTGTAACCGTAATTGTCAGCCTGAACTCCAAATTTAAATTCCGGATCAACAGGTGGTTTTAGTGAAATTAAATTGATTGTTCCGCCAACAGCTTCAGGTCCGTACAAAGACGAAACGGGGCCTTTGACAACTTCGATACTTTGTAAATTAAATTGATTGATTTCTAATAAAGCATTATGATTAAAAATTCCCATTGGCCGAATTGGTAAACCATCTTCCAAATACAAATAATAGGCGTTTGTAGTCATAGGCTGGCGAATCGACATCATGTGCTGTTCGTTTCCTAAGTTGACCATTAGAACTCCAGGAGTTTTATTGATGATCTCATAAACGGCCGTCGCTTTAGTTTCATTAATGGTTTTAGCAGTTATTTTGCTAATGGCAACAGGAGTTTCTTTGCGTAAAGTGGCAGTTCTGTTGGCTGTTATAAAAACATTGTCCAGTTCTTGTGATTTTGTGGTGTCTTTTTCTGTTTTATTTTGTGCTATCACACATTGTCCTATAAGGAATAGGATGAGATATATTTTCTTCATTTTAATACTATAAATTTTAAAAAAGTAACCGGCATTCTCTTAGTAGAACGCAGGAAAAAGCTTCTCGAAAGAATCGAAAAGCAGGGCTAAAATTTATATAAAACAGGAGGGAGGGCGAAAAGTTGAGCTTGAAACCGAAATTGGTTTTTTATCGAAATAAGCAAAAACGGCTGTTCGTGTTTCTATTGATACAACAAATTTGAAATGATTTACAGGAACATTTTGGATATAAATGACTTCTGCTTTTTCTTTCAGATTGTCCTGCATTCTTTTCTCGTTATCAGAATATTTTTTTAAACTTTTTTGAAGTTCACAACGACCGTTACAAGAATTAAAAACCATTTTGCGTTGTACACAAATCGTTTTTGAAATTTCTTCCTGATTTAATTTAAATGTAGTGTAAACAAAGAAACTGCCAAAAGATGGCACCAAAAGCATACAGGAAAGTAATATGATGATGATGATTTTTTTCAAAGTTTATTTCGTTGTTTGTATTTTGTTTTAAAAATTACAGTGTGTAATTTAAGTTTACGCTCCATCTGTAATTTGCTTCCATATTGCCGCTTGATAAGTTTTGATTGATTGGCAACATCACGTTTAATCCAACCGAAAATTTATCTTTCCCGGCTTCTATACCAAATTTGCTAAACAAAATATCGCCTGCCGTATTAGGTAAATCTAAACCGTATTGCTTGTTGGTTTGGTAAACTTCGCCCGCCAATCCGGCTTGCGGAACAATCTGAACTGATTTTAAATCGAACAAATAAAAGAACGTTCCCGCATAATTAAACTGATCTCCGTATTGGTAATTTTTGCTGTTTTCAGTCTTGAAAATATAATTCAATGTTGTGTTCAACCCCAAGTTTTTATGTTTGATTACATATTCAGAAATCACAGGAAAATCCCAACTTCCGGTTCCTAGTTGAAAACTCTGGTTCACGCTTCCTAAATTATTAGCTTCTTTAAATTTTCCCGTCGGGAGTTTTATACCCCCGCCAAGATTTATTTTATGCGTAAAAAACGTACTGTCTTTTTTTGTTTCAAAAACAGTGTACAAAGCCATTACAGTAATATCTCCCAAACCTTCGATGTTTTCAGTTCCGGCTGTCAATGCTCTTTCGTTAAAATGATAGGGAACCAATGCCGAAATCTGAATTTTCTCTGTAACAGGAATTCGCGCCCAAGCCTGAATCGTATTAAAATTTTCATCAATCCAGGGCGAATTGGCAAAGATTCCGTCACGGCTCGTATAACTTTGTTTCATATATCTTAACCCTACAAAATTGTTATTCAGCATTGAGCCAAAACCCATGCTTCCGCCACTTGCTGAACATCCGCAAGCATCACAATCAAAATCTTCCATCATCGCTAAACGTTGAAAGGTGAAGACCGAAATACTATCTTTTGCGGTAAAACTAAAGGCCGAAAACCCAGCCAAAAGCGCAATCATTACTATTATTTTTTTCATTTTAATTATTTTTAGGAGCTGATCCCGCTTTCCGTTTCAAGCTTTTTTCAAAATCCCATTTTTCTATAAGTTGACAAAGCTTCCGTTGGTTGCTTTATAAACTCAGGAAAAATAAGGTCTTTTTTCAAAAAGGCTTTCCACTTCAATCGGGGCTAGGACTCCGGTTTTTATTATATTTTTATTTTTTGCTACTCTTGATAACTATCGTGAATAGCAAAAGTGTTTACACAATCTTGTCATTTCGACGAAGGAGAAATCACACTAGAAACTCCGTAAAGAAAAGGGCCAATCTTTGTTTGATCAACGTGTGTGATTTGCTTCGCCTGTTCGCTATCGATCGGATCTCGTTCCTCGAAATGATGACAAACTTCGGCGATATTTTTTGCCACAGATTACACGGATTAAAATGATTTTTTTTAAATATGATTCTCAATTGCTTTTAATCTGCGTTAATCAGTAATCCGTAAAACCCGTGGGCTAATTTTCTTAAAATTCCGAGAAACGTTTATCAGTCAAATATTGATTATCAGTCAATGTTTTCAGGAAAGTTATAATTTGTTTTTTGTCTGTGTCAGAAAGTGCAATCCCAAACTTTCCGTTTTGTTTTAATACCGGATCCAGAGTTGCAGAGTTTTCTATACCGCTTGCATAATGATCGAGAACGCCTTCTAGAGTGCCAAATCTTCCGTCGTGCATATAAGGTCCTGAAACTTCTACATTTCGTAAACTTGGTACTTTGAATTTGTAATAATCTGTCGCCAATTCGGTTAGTTTATAACGCCCAACATCATTTACCATTGGGTTTACAGCTAAGCCATTGTTGCGAAATGAATTATCAGTTTGTAAATCTGTCGCGTGACAAGAAGCACATTTTGATTTAAACAAATCGTAACCAGCCAATTCATCGTTTGTCAAAGTTCCTCCGGATTCATTTCGCCTGTATTTATCGAATCGTGAATTAGATGAAGTAACCATAACCATAAATTGCGAAAGAGCTTTTAACATATTTTCGGTCGTAATCGCGCCGTCATCAAAAGCAAGTCCAAATAGCTTTTGATACTCTTTGTCAGCTTTCATCATTTTTAAGATGTCGTTCAGGTTTCCATTCATCTCTATAATACTCGTAATTGGAATTATAGGCTGTAAGTCAAGATGGTCTGCAGATCCGTCGTACATAAATGTAGTTTGGTAAGCGAGATTCTGAATCGATGGTGTGTTTCGGGTGCCTTGCGCATTGTCTACACCATGACTTACTGTATGTCCGTGATGTGTAAACGCATTGGCTTGTATGTGACAAAAGCCACAAGAAACAATTCCGTCAGACGCTAAACGTCCGTCGTAGAACAGTTTTTTACCCAGTTCAAATCCTTTTTCTGTTGGCGGATTCAGTGATATATTGTACGCTAAAGCAGGAAAGTTTGAAGGAACAGTAAATTCCAGAGGAATATTTACATATTGGTCATCCTGATTAGAGCAACTCCATAACAACGGAATCATCAGCCATAGAAAATATTTTATTTTCAGCATGATTTTAAGTTTAATAAAAAGCAAGACAACATATTTTTTTGCCAATAATTGCACGAATTTGCACAAATTACAATGACATTAAAATTTCTTTGTGATTGCTCTTTGATTTATTAGAAGTACAAAAAATTCTGGTTTAGCCCCGATTGCAGTAGAAATCCTTTTTGTCCGCCGCGGCGGATAAAAAGATTGAAACGGAAAGCGGGACTTTATTTCTGGTAAACCAAAATTTTTGTGCTCCTTAAAATAAAATTAGTCGTTATGTACGTGGTCAACTTTAAACATAGCCGATATGTTCTGAGTAATAAGCGGTAAGTTCGCGCCGCCCATAATCATTGCGCCCATTCCGCCTGCATTATTGTCAGACAGTTTGATTTTGTTGGTTCCGTCAATGATTTTTGACAAATCGATTTTAAAATGAACTGTTGGTGTAATAGTAGTACGAACCAATGCTTTTGTTGGCAAATCAAGTGTAACCTCAGTATAATTATAATCAGTTCCTGTTTTGCCCGTATGAATCATAAAAGGTGTTGGTGTAGTAACAGTAGGCGATGTAAAAGTACCTTCGAAAGCCAGGAATTTATAACCCGCAGCCCAAGACCATAACATTCCAGCTTTGTCAGCCTGCGCAAGAAAATCGCCTTGTCCGGTAGCGCCTAATTTCCATTGATCTTCATCGACTCCAATCCCGAACTTTACTTTTACGTAATCTCCGGCAGGAATATCAGTAAGCTTAAATTCGTGTCCGTCTGCAGCACCTTCGTCAGCAATAAAATAGCTTTTGCTTTTTGGGTAAGTTACCGTAGTTCCGTCGGCTTTTGTTAAAACTACATTGCTAACAATATATTTGATCAGGCTAATTTTTAATACTTCATTGTTAGAAGTTGTATTGCCTTGGGTATTTAAAATCAAGTCGTTTGTACCAAAACCATTGTCATATTCTAAGATTAAGCTTCCGCTTCCTGAAGTATCGTTTTTATTATCGTCGCTTGAACATGAAATTAGTGATATAGAAATTGCTACAATAGCAAGGGCTTTGTATAAAGTGTTTTTCATTTTATGAATTTTATATAATTGTAATTTTAAATTTTGGGTGTGCGTAAGCACGATTCCATTGTTTTTGAAACAACGAAATAATCATCTCAATAAAGAATTGAAATGCGATTTAAAAAATTATATAAAATAGGATGGAGGGCGAAAAGTAGCAATTGAAACCGAAATTGGTTTTTGGTCTAAAGAAGCAAAAAGATTTTCTTTAGTAGTTATAGGAGCTACTAATTTGAATGGTGTTGTAATTGTATTTTGAATGTAAACAATCTCTACTTTCTCTTTCAGGTTGTTTTGCATTTTCTTTTCATTGTCGGCGTATTTTTTTAAACTCTTTTGAAGTTCACATCGGCCGTTACAAGAATTAAAAAGCATTTTGCGTTGTACACAAATCGTTTTCGAAATTTCGTCCTGATTTAATTTGAATGAGGTATAAACAAAGAAACTGCCAAATGATGGCACTAAAAGCATAAAAGAAAGTACTATGATAATAAACTTCTTCAAGAGTTGATTTCGTTGTTTCGACAGCAAAAATACATCTTATTCGTTTATATCGAATGATTTTTGAGCTTTTTATAAAAAAAGTTTTAGTCTCAGTTTATAGTCCCAGTAGCAGTTTGCAGTATTCAGTTTCAGTCCCAGTCTCAATATGTAAACTATTTAAAAAGACAACCCCGTCAGGTTTTAAAACTGACGGGGTTGAACTATATAAGAATATCAGTCTGTAAACTTCGACTGTAAACTGTAAACTGAGGCTTACTTAACAAGAACCCAAGCGCCAGAAGCGATTAAAGTTTCTGCTTTTTTGAATTTCATTGTTTCTGTTTTACCAGTTGCAACTTCCTGAACTGTTACGGTATCATTACGGTTGATTTTTGGATTGTCTCTCACAATGGTTTCTGTAACCTGACGTTGTTGTGTTTCTCCAGCTTCGCGGTTGATGTCTTCGCTGTTTACAATTTCGTCTTTGCTTAATTTGAAGTTTTCTTTTTGGCGAACTTCTTTTGCTTCGTGAATTTCAGGAACGTTTTGAGCCGGTAAATCACCTTTGAATAAGAATGAAATAACTTCTTTGTTTACGTTGTCCAACATTCCTCTAAACAAATTAAAAGCTTCTAATTTGTAAATAAGCAATGGATCTTTTTGTTCGTGAACGGCTAACTGAACAGATTGTTTCAATTCGTCCATTTTACGTAAGTGTTTTTTCCAGGCTTCATCAACAATAGATAAAGTGATGTTTTTTTCGAAATCAGCAATTAGCTGAGTACCTTGACTATCATATGCTTTTTTCAAATCTGTAACAACATTCAAAGTTTTGATTCCGTCAGTAAACGGAACTACGATACGCTCAAACTGATTGTTTGGCTCTTCGTAAACTCCTTTTATGATTGGGAAAGCTTCTCTTGCACTTCTTTCTGTTTTTTCAGTATAGAATGCTAAAGTCTCTTTGTATATTTTTCCTGTGATTTCGATATCAGTTAATCTTGCAAAATCACCTTCAGAAATAGGAGAAGTGATAGAGAAATAACGGATCAAATCAAATTCGAAATTTTTGAAATCGTTTGTAGGCTTAGTTTGGCTTACGATTAATTCGCAAGTATCATAAAGCATATTCGCGATATCCAGTTTCAAACGCTCGCCAAATAAAGCATGACGACGACGTTTGTATACTACTTCACGTTGAGAGTTCATTACGTCATCATATTCTAATAAACGTTTACGAACACCAAAGTTATTTTCTTCTACTTTTTTCTGAGCACGTTCGATAGATTTAGTCATCATAGAATGCTGAATAACTTCACCTTCCTGAAGTCCCATTCTGTCCATTACTTTAGCAACTCTTTCAGAACCAAATAAACGCATTAGGTTATCTTCAAGAGAAACATAGAACTGCGAACTTCCCGGATCTCCCTGACGTCCTGCACGACCACGTAACTGTCTGTCAACACGACGTGAATCATGACGTTCTGTACCAATAATTGCTAAGCCTCCGGCAGCTTTTACTTCTGGGGTCAATTTAATATCCGTACCACGACCAGCCATATTTGTTGCAATAGTTACAACTCCGGCTTTACCTGCTTCTTCAACAATTTGAGCTTCTTGTTTGTGCATTTTTGCATTCAAAACGTTATGGTTAACGCCTCTCATTTTTAACATTCGGCTTAATAATTCTGAAATCTCTACAGAAGTTGTTCCAATTAAAACTGGTCTTCCTGCATTTGATAATTCAGTTACATCATCAATTACAGCGTTGAATTTTTCACGTGTAGTTTTATAGATATAATCTTCTTTGTCTATTCTTGACATCGGACGGTTGGTTGGAATTTCAACAACGTCTAATTTATAAATCTGCCATAACTCGCCAGCTTCTGTGACCGCTGTACCTGTCATACCACCTAATTTGCTGTACATTCTAAAGTAATTCTGTAATGTAACAGTTGCAAAAGTTTGTGTAGCAGCTTCGATTTTTACATTTTCTTTAGCTTCGATCGCCTGGTGTAAACCGTCAGAATAACGACGACCATCCATGATACGACCAGTTTGCTCATCGACAATCATAATCTTGTTGTCCATGATTACGTATTCTACATCTTTTTCAAAAAGAGCATACGCTTTCAAAAGTTGAGTAAGAGTATGGATACGCTCGCTTTTTACCCCAAAATCCTGGAATAATCTTTCTTTAGCTTCCGCTTCACCATCTTTATCGAGTTTTTGTTTTTCGATTGCTGCAATTTCAGTTCCAATATCCGGAAGTACGAAAAAGTCAGGATCAGTATCGCCTGAAAGGTATTGGATACCATTATCAGTCAATTCAACTTGATTGTTTTTTTCTTCAATTACAAAATACAAAGCTTCATCCACTTTATGCATTTCGCGATTGTTATCCTGCATATATTGATTTTCGGTTTTTTGAAGTAATTGTTTGATTCCTTCTTCACTCAAAAATTTAATTAATGCTTTATTTTTAGGTAAACTTCTGTAAGCTCTCAATAATAAGAAACCACCTTCTTTAGTGTTTCCTTCTTTGATTAGTTTTTTAGCTTCAGCTAAGAAACCATTTGCCAACTGACGTTGAAGACTTACTAAGTTTTCGATTTTTGGTTTTAACTCATTAAATTCATGACGATCTCCCTGAGGAACCGGTCCTGAAATAATAAGTGGTGTTCTTGCATCATCAATTAATACAGAATCGACCTCATCGACAATAGCGTAGTTGTGTTTTCTTTGTACTAAATCTGCTGGCGAATGTGCCATGTTATCTCTTAAGTAGTCAAAACCAAATTCGTTATTGGTTCCGTAAGTGATATCAGCGTCGTATGCTTTTTTTCTTTGTTCTGTACTTGGCTGGTGATTATCGATACAATCAACAGTTAAACCGTGAAATTCGAATAAAGGCGCTTTCCATGTACTATCACGTTTTGCAAGGTAATCATTCACGGTTACTAAGTGAACTCCGTTTCCTGTCAAGGCGTTTAAGTAAAGTGGCAATGTAGCAACCAAAGTTTTACCCTCACCTGTTTGCATCTCTGCAACTTTACCTTCGTGCAAAACCATACCACCAATTAACTGAACATCGTAGTGAATCATGTCCCAGGTAATTTCTTTACCGGCAGCATTCCATTTGTTTGCCCAAACGGCTTTATCACCATCAATAGTGATATATGTTTTAGTTGCTGAAAATTCTCTGTCTTTTGGACTTGCAGTTACTTCGATAAAAGAATTATCTTTAAAACGACGCGCTGTTTCTTTAACAACAGAAAAAGCTTCAGGAAGAATTTCCAATAAAGTTTTCTCAGAGATTTCATAAGCCTCTTTTTCAAGAGTATCTATAGCATCATAAAGATCTTCTCTTTTGTCAATGTCTTCAATGTTTTCTACCTCTGCTTTTAGCGAAGCAATTTTAGCATCTTTATCAGCTCTGGCTTCTTTTATTTTTTCTTTAAAATATGCGGTTCTGGCTCTCAATTCGTCGTGAGACAAACTCATTAAGCTGGTTTCGAATGTTTTAATTTTAGTTAAATAGGGCTGTAAAGCTTTGACATCTTTCTGTGATTTATCACCTACAAAGACTTTAATAATACTGTTTATGAAACTCATGATTTATTGTATTTCTATTTTATGTAAATGTGTATTTGAACCAAAAAAAAAGCCTCGGTGATGAGACTTTTTCCTTTGGTTTATTTTTTAATATTCATCCTCATTCCAAAGATAATCTTCGTCTGTTGGATAATCAGGCCAAATTTCTTCCATTGATTCATATATCTCTCCTTCGTCTTCAATCGACTGAAGGTTTTCTACTACTTCTAATGGAGCACCAGCTCTAATAGCGTAGTCAATAAGTTCGTCTTTGTTAGCAGGCCATGGGGCATCACTTAAATAAGATGCTAATTCTAATGTCCAATACATCTGTTATCTGTTTAGTTTGTGCAAAAATAAATTTTTTACTGAAAAAGACAAGTAAATTTTGATTTATTTTAATAAAATTTAAGAACGTCTCCTTAAAATTCCAATAAATAAATTCAAAATTCCAAAAAAGGAACCTAAAATTGCCAATATTTGGAATTTTGTATATTATTTAAATTCGCAGAATTTTTAAATTATTTCTTTGGAATTTGGGATTTATAAAAATTGGAATTAAAGAAAATTTACTTTCTTGGAATCCATTTCACTTCTTCCGCTTTTAAGTCTGACGACAACTTCCGTGCCAAGACAAAAAGATAGTCAGAAAGTCGGTTTAAGTACATGATTGCGATTTCAGGTACGTGCTCATTGTGGCTTAAATGTACTGCCAAACGCTCTGCACGACGGCAAATACAACGTGCAATATGACAATGTGACACAGTTGGATGGCCTCCAGGTAAAACAAAATGGGTCATTTGCGGAAGACTTTCTTCCATTTTATCTATTTCATTCTCTAGTAATTCAATGTCAGTATCTATAATTCCGAGATTTTTCAATCGAAGTTCGCCATTTTTTAATACTTCTTTTTCTGCCGGAGTAGCAAGAATAGCACCAACCGTAAAAAGACGATCTTGAATTTCTATTAAAATAGTTTTGTAATGTGCATCAATTTCCTGATCGCGAATGAGTCCTATATAAGAGTTCAATTCATCAACAGTTCCGTAACTGTCAATCCTGATATGATCTTTAGGAACGCGCGTTCCTCCAAAAAGGGCTGTGGTTCCCTTATCTCCGGTTTTTGTATAAACTTTCATTTTTTTTTAAGTTGCTAAGGTTCCGAGTTGCTAAGTGACTAAGTTTTTCCTTTTGTTCAGTTTAACAAATAAACAATAAAACTATTTGGTCGTGTCGCTTTCAATTATTCCATCGCGCAAACGAATAATGCGATGTGCATAAGCTGCAATATCTTCTTCGTGTGTTACCAGAATCACAGTATTTCCTTGTGCGTGAATATCGCCAAAGAGTTTCATGATTTCTACAGAGGTTTTACTGTCTAAGTTTCCTGTTGGCTCGTCGGCTAATATAATCGATGGTTTGTTGACCAGGGCGCGTGCAATAGCAACACGCTGGCGCTGACCTCCTGAAAGCTGATTGGGCTGATGATCCATTCTATCAGCAAGATTTACTTGTTTGAGCACTTCGCTTGCACGCGCATTACGTTCAGATTTCGAATATCCCGCATAAATCATGGGTAATGCGACATTGTCTAAAGCGGTAGTTCTGGGTAAAAGATTGAAGGTCTGAAATACAAAACCGATTTCTTTGTTTCGAATTTCCGCCAATTCATCGTCTTTCATTTTGCTGACATCTTTTCCGTTTAAAACATAATGTCCGGAAGTTGGCGTATCTAAACAACCTAACAAATTCATTAAAGTCGATTTTCCTGATCCTGACGGTCCCATTAAAGCCACGTATTCTCCTTTGTTTATTTCTAAATCTATGCCTTTTAAAACATAAACAATTTCGTTACCTAATACAAAATCTCGTTTGATGTTGGTTATTTTAATTAATGGATTTGCCATTTCGATTTACAATTTTGGATTTAAAAGTACAAAACACTTTTCAATAAACGATAAGTAGCGTGAAATTGATTTTTGTTACAAAAATTGTTGATTTGAACTTGTCCTTTTATCGGAATTATTGTTTTTACATTAATTATAAAATAATGACTGAATAAGTTGTTATATGATTTTTGAATATAATTACATAATTGTCATATTTTCTATTTTTAACTGAATTATTTTTAATGAAATTATTAATTTATTATGTATTATTTATTTTTATTTAAAATTTTAACTATATTTGTTGTCTAATCTTTAATAATCAGAATTATGAAAAACATACAATTGTTATCAGGAATTGCATTAGTTGCATTAAGCTTTACATCGTGTAAAGATGAGAAACAAGAAAAAGCTCAAAAAACAATCGACTCTTATGTAGCCTACGTAGACTCGGTTAAGAATGTTAAAGCAGACGATTTGAAAGCAGATTGGAAAGATGTAGAAGCAGAGTATGACAGAAGAGCTGCAGAAGCTCAAACAGCACTTGCAGATATTAAAGACAACTCAGCTGCTACAGAAAAAATAAATGCGAGTAAAGTCAAATACGAAGAATTTAAAAATGAAATGACCACCGTTTTTGCCCCTCCCGCTCCAAGCCCACAACAACAATTAAGAAATTCCTTATTTGGTGAAGGAAAAATTGGCGAGGATATGAATTTTGATTGGGTAAACGCTAAAAATATTCACAGTGTATACCAACAATTTGTTCATACCGTAGAGAATAATAAAGATAAATATTCCCGTGAAGACTGGGATAAAATTAAAATCATGTATGAAGCTCTTGATAGCCGAAAAAACACGGTTGAAAAAGAAGGTCTTACCTCTGAAGACAATAGAAAAATTGCAGGTTTAAAAGTAAAATTTGCTCCAATGTATACTCTTAACAGAATGGGAGCGAAATCAGAAGAGAATAAAGCTGCTAAAAAATAATTGAGTAAATTGAATTAGTATTAAAAAGGCAATCAGCGATGGTTGTCTTTTTTTTATGCCCTGATTACAAAGTGTTCTTTTTCCTGCTCGTATCTAAAAAATACAAATCCCCATTGAAACGTATCAATAGTTACGGTAACTTTTGGATGGTTTTTTATGAGCTCCCAGGCATCTTCCATTTCTGGTGACCAATGAATATCATTAAAAATCCAAACGGAATCATTCGTAATCGTTGTTAGCAAGAGATCAAAATAAGCCAAAGTGGCTTTTTTAGAATGATTACCGTCGAAGTATATTAGATCAAAGTTTTCAGTGTCAGTATTCAGTCTCAGTTTGATTTCCTGAAAATATTTTTCGAATTCAGTTATTACCGGATTAACATTGTTACAATTAAAATTTTCTAATTGAGTTTTAGCGACATTCGCAGTTTCCGGGCAGCCTTCGAGTGTAATAACTTTTGCATTGGTATTACCTAGAGCCAGGGCAGACGTAGCCAAACCTAAAGAGGTTCCGATTTCGAGAATATTTTTAGGCTGAAAATAATTAGTCACCCTAAAAAGTAATTCGGCATGTTTTGGTGAAATTCCTGCTGTTTTAGCTATTTTAGAAATTTGTCTTCTATTCGATTTAAAAACTTTTGATCCGCCAAAATCAGATACTTCGATGAAATTTTGATTTTCTACGAGGGATTTTCTATAATTTTTTAAGATCAAATATTCTGGTTTTGTTTTTTTGTCATAAAAACACTTCGTCAATAAGTTAAACACAAAAGGCGAATGTACACCGTGTTCATTTTTGGAGTTCCAAAGGAATTTTAAATATGATTTTATTTGAAATAGCATAGTAAAATTTACAAGTAGGCGCGAAGATACAAAAAAGGAGAAAGTCAAAAGTCAGAAAGTCAAAGGTCAAAAGTTTTAGAGATACTAGTATTGCTTTCTCACTTTTGACTTTACAACTTTAGACTTTTAAAAGACTATATTTGCAGACTTTAAATTTAAGCTAATAGTAATACGTTTTTTATGATGTTGAAGGAAGAAATAGAAGGTACAAGTAAGATATCTTCTGAAGAAATTAATCGATGCATTGCTATTTTAGCACAATTGAATACAAATACAGATCTTATATTTGATATTCCGAAAGAACAACGAATCTCCTTAATTAAAGAAGCAGGACTGTTTTCCAGACCTGACAGGGATGAGTTTTCCAGAAGGGTAAAAGATGGTGTACAAGCTGCCAAGCGTAAAAAAGAAAAGAAAGACAAAACGGCGCGTAAAGAAACCGGAATTCGTCATGCGCGTGAGGCCAGTGTATTTGTTGCTCCTAAGTTATTAGCGTATAATGATCTTGCTCATAAAGAGCAATTAGAACTTGAGACGCCAAGAAATTGTTATGTGTGTAAAACAGAGTTTACTAAAATGCATCACTTTTATGATACAATGTGTACGGATTGTGGTGATTTTAATTACGCTAAACGCTTCCAGACGGCGGATGTAAAAGGCCAAGTTGCTATTATTACAGGTTCCCGTTTAAAGATTGGATATCATATTACTTTGATGTTATTGCGTGGCGGAGCAACTGTTATTGCTACGACTCGTTTTCCGGTAGATTCGGCTTTGCGATTTGCGAAAGAAGATGATTTTATGGAATGGGGACATCGCTTAAAAATTCATGGTTTAGATTTAAGACATATTCCGAGTGTGGAGATTTTTTGCAATTTTATTGAGCAAAAATACGAACGCCTTGATATTTTGATCAATAATGCGGCACAAACTGTTAGACGTCCTGCAGGATTTTATTCGCATTTGATGCAAAATGAAGAATTGCCAATCAGTGCATTGCCTAAGCAAGCGCAGGAATTATTATTGGATCATCTTAATTGTCTGGATGAATTAAAGATGCTGACAAGCGGAGCTTCATCTAATGAAAATATGCCGGTAACCTGGCATGGACCTGAACCCGGAATTGGTTTGCGTGCTTCGGCCCAATTATCTCAAATTCCGTATTCTTTTGATAATGCGTTGATCGCCAATGAAGTTTTTCCGGAAGGAGAACTTGATGCTGACTTGCAACAAGTCGATTTGCGAAAAACAAATAGCTGGCGTTTGCGTTTAGGACAAATAGAAACTACCGAAATGATCGAAGTGCAACTGGTAAATTCTGTTGCGCCTTTTGTCTTGTGTAACCGCCTTTCGGAAGTGATGAAAAAAGACAATACGGGACAAAAACATATTATTAATGTTTCGGCAATGGAAGGGAAGTTTCATCGTTTCTTTAAAGAAGATCGCCATCCACATACGAATATGGCAAAAGCGGCTTTGAATATGTTAACGCATACGTCATCCGGAACTTTAGCCAAACATGGTATTTTTATGAATGCCGTTGATACAGGCTGGGTAACAGATGAAGATCCCGCTGAACTGGCCAAAAAGAAACAGGAATTAGAAGATTTTCAACCGCCACTGGATATTGTTGATGGTGCTGCACGTGTTATGGATCCTTTGTTTGACGGAATCAATACGGGAAAACACTGGTGCGGAAAATTCTTAAAAGATTATAATCCAATTCCCTGGTAGAATTAGTTTTTAGTCGCTATCTCAGTTTTTCAGAATTTAATAAAATAAAAAAAAAGCACAACAGAATTAAATTTTGTTGTGCTTTTTTATTAAGATGCTTTTGTGTTTTTATTTGTTGACTTTAATTAAATTAATGTCAAAGATAAGTACTGAACCTCCTGGGATAGTGCCAGAACTAGAACTTCCGTAACCTAAATGAGAAGGTATTAGTAAAGCTCCTTTTCCTCCTTCTTTAAAATGAGGAATACCTTCTGTCCAACCTTTAATAACTTGATTTAGTCCAAAAGAAAGACCTTCTGGTTTACTTTGGTCAAATATTGTTCCATTAGTAAAGTATCCTCTGTAAGCTACAGTTACATTTGATGTTGCTGTAGGTTGAGCTCCCGTTCCAGGCTCGTTGATAATATAATACAAACCAGAATCTGTTCTTGTCGCTGTTAGTTTATTTTTAGCGATGTAATCAGTGATTTCTTTTTCATTCTCGACAGTGTAATCTGTTTTTTTTGAATCTTTATCATTAGAAGAACAAGAAACAAATAAAGTCATTGCAAAAAATGCTGATAATAGGTATTTCATATGGTATTTATTTTTAAGGTGCTAATATAGTAAAATTTTAGTTTTTAGTCACAGTCTCAGTTTTTAGTCTTGTTCAGAGAATATTAGATCGTACATCCAAATTTACCAGGATTGTTAATCATGTAATTTATTAGTTTTCCAATCTCAATGTTTTTCGCATTTAGGATATCGAATTTTGCTTGATTAATATAGTCACATTTAAGTGAAAAATCTAACCAAACATTCGTTTCTGAGTTCTCAGCATCACTGTCAGTCAATTTGCTTATAAAGTGATTTGCATATCTTCTCTTTCGATAAGATTCTGCAATATTTGCTGAAACACATCTTGCAGATCATCTTATTTGATCAGTTAATGAATATTTTTCTTCGTTAGGGAATGCCTTTGAAAGTTCAAATATTTCCATTGCAATTTCAAAAGACTTTTTATAAGCTAATAATTCTTTAAAATCCATTGTTTAATTTTACAAGGATATTTAAAAAAAATAAGAAAAAACTTAATTTAAAAAGTATTTCGCAACCAAACTGAAAACTGCGACCGAGACTGAAAACTAAAAAACTACCCTTCAATCTTAGCCGAAAGCTCGAACCAGCGCTCCTCTTTCTGATCTATTTTATTGATGATGTTCTGCAATTCGTTTGCTTTTTTTTCGATATCAGCGTCGGGAACTTTTCCGTCAGAGAATAATTGTTCGATTTTGGTTTTGTCAATTTCGAGATCTTTAATTTCTCTTTCTAGTTTTTGATATTCTTTTTGCTCGTTAAAAGTTAGGTTTCCTGTTGGATTATTTTGTTTCCAATCTTTCTTCTCTGCTTTGTTTTCTTCTTTTTGAGCAACATCGCTACTATCTTCATAAGCTCTGAAATCAGAGTAGTTTCCTGGGAAATCTTCAATAACACCTTGTCCTCTAAAAATGAATAGGTGATCGACAATTTTATCCATAAAATATCTATCGTGAGAAACTACCAATAAACATCCCGGATAATCCAAAAGGAAACTCTCTAAAACGTTTAATGTCACGATATCCAAATCGTTTGTAGGCTCATCCAGAATCAGGAAGTTAGGATTTTGAATTAATACCGTACATAAATACAAACGTTTTAATTCTCCACCACTTAATCTGTCTACAAAATCATATTGTTTTTTGGCATCAAAAAGAAAACGCTCCAATAATTGTGAAGCCGAAATAATCTTTCCTTTCATCAACGGAATATATTCTCCGTATTCCTTAATAACATCGATAACACGTTGACCCGGTTTTGGATTGATTCCGCTTTGCGTATAATATCCAATCTTAATTGTTTCTCCAACAACGACTTTTCCGGAATCCAGAGGAAGTGTTCCTGTTAATAAATTCAGGAAAGTCGATTTTCCTGTACCATTTTTACCAATAATTCCGATACGTTCACCACGTTGGAAATCAAAACTGAAATTATCTAAAATAACGTGATCCTTGAATTTTTTAGAAATTTTGTGAAGCTCGATAATCTTGCTTCCCATACGTTCCATATTAATTTCAAGTTCTACTTTATTTTCACGACGGCGGCTTTGTGCCTTTTCTTTAATGTCATAAAAGTCATCCTGACGCGATTTAGATTTTGTCGTTCTCGCTTTTGGCTGGCGGCGCATCCATTCTAATTCTTTTACAAATAAGTTTTGCGCTTTATCGACGCTAGAATTTTCAGAAGCAATTCGTTCTTCTTTTTTCTCTAAGTAGTAAGAATAATTTCCTTTGTATTGGTATAATTTTCCGTTGTCTAATTCTATGATTTCGTTACAAACACGCTCTAAGAAGAAACGGTCGTGCGTTACCATAAACAACGTAATGTTTTCTTTTGCAAAATAGCTTTCCAGCCATTCGATCATTTCAAGATCAAGGTGATTGGTAGGCTCATCAAGGATTAATAAATCAGGACGATTGATCAGGATAATAGCTAATGATAAACGTTTTTTCTGACCACCGGAAAGACTTTTTACTTTTAGTTTAAAGTTTTCCAGTTTTAGTTTAAACAAAATTTGCTTGTATTGAGTCTCGAAATCCCATGCATTATGCTGGTCCATTCCGTCAAAAGCTTTTTGATACGCTTCTTCGTCTTCCGGATTTTCTAATGCTTTTTCATAAGCTTCAATAACTTTCAGGGTTTCATTATCAGATGCAAATATGCTTTCTTCAATAGTTAACTCTTCTTGTAAGTTATTGTTTTGTGAAAGAAAAGCCATTTTAATACCCTTTCTTAAAACTACCTGACCTGTATCCGGTTCTTCCAAACCATTGATAATACTCATAATAGTTGTTTTTCCAGAGCCATTTTTGGCAATGAAAGCAATTTTTTGATCCTTATTGATTCCAAAAGAGATGTTGTCAAATAAGGTTCTTTCGCCAAATGACTTGGATATATTTTCTACAGATAAGTAATTCACGTTGTAATTATGAGTTAAATTAGAAGTTATGAATGTTTTACAAAACACAACTTTTTTGCAAAAGTAAGCTATTATATTGCTATTTGCGAATTATTTATGGAGATAGGAATTTAAAACAGGACTTAAATCAATGCGATGAATTTGCTGCGGAACATTGATAACAGGTTTCCGAATCAACGATTCATTCGTTAAATAATAATGCAAACCATCCTGAGTAGCGATTCCTTCTATTTGAAGGATAGGAAATTTTAAGGTCATTCTTCGTTTGTTTCCGGATAAAAAATCGTTGTTTTTGTAATCGTATAAAAGATATAAAAATGGTTTTCCTATTTTAGAATAACCACAAAGCACAATTAATTTTTTAGACTCAAGATAAGTCGCGCCCGTTACCAAACCTTTTGTGTCAAAAGTATCTTTGAGCTTTGCAATATGATCGCCGGCTGTATTGGGTAAAGTATAAATAGTCGTTCCAGAGTTCTTCCATTGTTTTGTAAACAAATAAATACTGTCTTTTGAAACAATAAAAGCTTCGCAATCAAAATTAGTAGAATTTGGTTTTTTAGGCGATAAATCAGTTTGGTCAGAAAAACGAAATGTAATAATCTCGATCTCTGGTTTATCTTCTAAAAATGATTTTTTATTAATTTTTAAAATTGACAAATCCGTTCTGTTTCCGGAATAATTATTTCCAAAATCCCCAATGTACAGATGGGTACTATCCTGAGAAATTTCTTCCCAGTCGTGATTGGTTGTTTTATCCAGAATAATCTTTTTTCGAATTTCCCCTAAAGAATCTAATCCGTAAATCGTTTTTTCATGATCGTCATTATGTGTCCATAATAAATCATGAAAAGCAATTAATCCAGAAGTTTCTTTGATTGAATCACTTAATTTAATGGAGTATTGAGGTTTTAATTTTAAATTTTTATAAACGCAGCTTCCGTCGTTTACAGTAGCATTTGGGTTATAATTTTTAGAAAGAGGATCTGTACATCCTGAAATTTGTGCGTAAGCAGAAAATGAGATGAGGAAAAAAAATAAAATTGTTTTAATCATGATCTGCAATATTAAATATAAAAAGAAGAAATCTATAGTATATTATTAAAGATAGAAAAAATGCTCTTTTTTAATGGTACTAAAGCGCTTTTAATTTTAATAAAGGTTTGATGTTGCAAAAGTATCGAAACAGAAGGAATTTGTTATTGTTGGTTTTTTATGTAACAAATGTAATTGAAGGTTTCGGAATTATGTTATATTTGAGATTGCTAAAAACCTACATTTTTATGAAAATTAAAGAAAATTTATACAATCAAAGGATTATTTCTATTGATGCTTTACGAGGAATTACCATTTTTATTATGATTTTTGTAAACGAATTGGCAAGTGTCAAAAATGTACCACAATGGATGAAACATATGCCGGCTGATGCTGATGCAATGACATTTGTAGATGTAGTTTTTCCAGCTTTTTTATTTATTGTGGGAATGTCAGTTCCTTTTGCATTTAATGCCCGTTTACTCAAAGGCGATAGTGCTAAAACAATCTGGACACACACTTTAAAAAGAGCTTTGGCATTAATTGTCATTGGTGTTTATATGGTCAATGCAGAATATGGATATGATGCGTCAAAAATGATCATCGAACCTGTGTTTTGGGGACTTTTAGCGTATGCGATGCCAATTCCGATTTGGAATAAATACCCAAAAGATTTTCCGGTTTGGTTAAAAAACACACTTCATTATGGCGGAATGCTGGTTTTAGTAGCGCTATATTTTTTATATGTTCAGGAGGAAACAGGCGAAATTGGGATCACGCCAAAATGGTGGGGAATTCTAGGGTTAATTGGTTGGGCGTATCTTTTTACAGTTGTATATTATTGGATTGTTTCGGGAAGATTATGGGCAATGATTGCTTTTTTAGTAGTTTGCGTGGCGGCAAATGCAATAAATTTAACCGAAGGATCTGCATTACATCAAATTCCCTGGTTTGGTTTTATAGCCGGACATTTAACCCACGCTGCAGTAGTTTCTGCCGGAGTGGTAATTTCGTTGTTATTTTTTGATCGAAAAGTAGCTGCCAAAATCAATTGGGCCGTAGTAGGTTTTGCGGTTTTGTTTTTTGTAACAGGATATTTATTAAGACCTTATTTTGGAATCTCAAAAATTAAAAGCACTCCATCCTGGACAATGTTTTCTGCAACAATCTGTACGGTTTTATTCTACTTTTTATATTGGCTGATGGAAATTAAAAAACAAACAAAATGGAGTAATTTCTTTATGCCTGCAGCCGCAAATCCGTTATTGATTTATATTTTGCCTGGTGTAATTTATTATTTCTGTAAAGCTTTTCAAATTCATATTATTCCGGGATATTTTAGAGAAGGAGTTCCGGGAATTATCTGGTCATTGGTGTTTTCGACCATTATGTTGTTTGTCATGAAATTATGCAACAAGTATAAGATTCAATTGCATTTGTAATAGTTGTTTAACCGCAAAGGTCGCAAAGATTTACGAAAAGTTCGCTAAGATTTAACTTTTGAAAGAATTCGAAGCTTATAAAGCGGTGCGAATTATTTTTATTATTGCATTAAGAAAATCTTTTAATCTGTGGCAAAAGAATTAACCGTAAAGCTTAATAAAATTTACGCAAAGTTCGCAAAGTTTTAAACATAAAGCTTTGCGAACTTTGCATTTTAATAAAGAATTAAATAAAAAAAAACTTGCGGACTTTGCGGTTAAAATCTCATTTCAACCTGAAAAAAAATTTAACGGATTCTCTTAAACGCAATTGGACCTGTTCTTTTTTTATTGTCGACGAAAGTTCCTTCAAGCGTGGTTCCGTCTTCAGATAATGTCAAAGTGTGTGTTCCTGCCGTTGCCCAGCCTTTAATTGGTAAAGTGACATCTACGGTGTAACCAACTGTGTTTCCAATTCGTTTTCCTGTACCACTTTCTACAAATTTTTTCCCTTTCCATTCCAGATAATGAGAGAAAATAACTTTTCCGTTTAGTTCTGAGATAATAACAACTGCATTCTGAACGTCAGGATTAATATCTTCCCAAACGCCATTAATATCTATTTTTGAGGTAATAGTTTTTTTTTGGCTATAGCCGAAATTGGAAAATAATACGGTAACAAAAAGTAAAATAAAAAGTTTTGTTTTCATGTTTTTTAATTTTGAACTATAACTGCTTTAATTTCTAAAAATGCTCCTGAAACCGGATTGTAATTCACAAAATTGAATTTACAAAGATTGTGAGGGTTTAAAAGTGTACCGTGAGATAATCCGTCTTGTTTAAAATCAGACCATGGAATTTTAACTGTTGTAAATTTTTTTGGTGAGGCTTCTAAATCAACTCTAGGATGTGAACCTCCATGAACGCAGCCTGTTCCTTCTTTATTGCCTTCGCGGGCTTGTAATTTTATTAAATGTGATGATTTATAGGTAATAGTCACAAATTTAGAATGGTCAGATAAATTAGTCGGAGCGCCATCATTCGAATCTGAATCTGTAATCAGGACATTCAATTCAATTTCTCCTGTAGGATTGTCTTTTGCAGTAACTTTAATGATCTCTTTTTCTTGCCGAATGCGATTAATTGTTTCCTGATTTTCTACAGAAGGTCCCGCAATATACCAAGTTGAGGTTTTTACTAAATTCCTGTCTGAATCTTTTTTTAAAGAAGTAAATCCAAACATGAAAAATCCCGTTATTAGAATTAAAAGCAACGAATTGAATTTACTTAATATTTTCTTTTTCATAGAAATGGTATCATTATTCAAAACCAAAAATATGCTTTTTTGCAATCTGTTATAGTTTTCTTTTTTATTATTTATAAAATTAGCTTCCGTTTTAAATTTAAGTTTAAATTTGTAAGAAGTTGTTGTTGAAAAGCTTACGAAATGAAAAAAGTAAAATCCGTAATTGTTTTGTTTTTCTTTTTCCTGTCACCATTTTGTTATTCGCAAAACGATTCAGTTGCAAATAATAAAAAGGATATTTTAGATGTTCTGTATAAACTTTTTCATAAAAATGATTCGCTTCGAATGAATCCCGATAAAAAAGTGGTTTTTTCTTTGCTTCCGGTTCCTATCGATGCGAATAAAAATGCCGGATTGGTAGTTTCATTTTTAACTACATTTTATCTTGGTGACAGTAATACTACCAAAATGTCCCAGATTTCTTTTTCGCCTTATTTTAGTTTTACCAAACAATATGTTTTTCCTGTTCAATCTTATATTTACACAAAAGACAATAATTGGAATTTTATTGGAGATTATCGGTATATGATTTATCCTCAGCCAACTTATGGATTAGGCGGACATAATACAGATAAGGAAATGTCGATTCTGGATTATCAGCAATGGCGGTTTTATCAATTTGCAACCCGAAAAATTATTGGCGATTTTAGATTGGGACTTGGTTTGTTGTTCGATAGTTATCAAAATATTTCTGAGCAATCTTATGTAGAGGATCAAACTGATTACTCAAAATATATGAATGGGGATTTCTCTGATGAAACTTCTTTTGGGGTTGCTATACAAGGATTATACGATTCGAGAAAAAACAACGTAAATCCTGAACAAGGCTTATATGTCGAAGCAGATTACAGAATTAATACAAGTGGAGTAAATGGTGAAAAATGGAAATCGATTTATTTTGATGCCCGAAAATATCATTCGTTTAATAAATACAAGCACAGGGTTCTAGCATACAGAGCTTTTTACTGGTCTACTTTTGGCGGAAAACCTCATTATCTCGATTTGCCAAGTATTGGTTGGGATCGCGACGGAAAAACAGGTCGGGGTTTTACCAGAAATAGATTCCGCAGCAATGCATTAATTTATTTTGAAACAGAATACAGGACAGATATTACTAAAAATGGTTTTTTAGGGCTGTGTTTTTTACCAATATTTCTTCGGTTTCTAAATTAGATACTTATGATTTTAAAAAATGGAATCCCGCTGTCGGAACCGGATTACGTATTAAATGGAACAAACAAAATAATAGTAATCTGGTCTTGGATTTTGGGGTTAGTAAAAACGATTGGTCATTGCGATTAGGTTTGGCTGAGAATTTTTAGCTCTGCAAAAAAAAAACAAAAACAAAAACAATTCCTTCATTTTACGGTAATTACGGGTAATTATAAAATTGCATTACTCAGAAAGCTTTGTATTTTTTATTCAAATCGGAAATTATTTTTTCTCTTTTATGAAAATGTTTCAGGTTAAAATAAAAGCAAAACCTTAAGCGGAAAGTATTGCTTTTTACGCTGCAAATAGAATTTTGTCTGAAAAATTGCCCTTTATTTCGAAAAATAAAGTGGTGTTTATGAATTTAAAAAAAGAAAAAATGGTAAATTCGTCCCTGATTTTTAAGGGCAAAAGGGTTGGGATTATTTTGGATAATCAGTATGTTTCATTCGAAAAATGTGTCAAAATCATAAAAACTCTTAAAGATAAGAACGTTACTTTTAAGATTTTCCCCAAAAACATAAATTTTATTATTGGAAGCAATTCACGAAATGATAGGGGGCAAATTGTAAAAATTGAGTAAAAAATTATATTAAATGTAATTTATATTTATAATATTCAGTAATTTCGCAATCTGAAAATCAAAATCACCTTTTAGGTTAACAATATGGCAAGATTTGAATTGAAACTTCCTAAAATGGGAGAGAGTGTCGCTGAAGCAACTATTACCAACTGGTTGAAAGAAGTGGGAGATAAAATTGAAGCTGATGAAGCTGTACTTGAAATTGCAACTGATAAGGTTGACAGTGAAGTGCCAAGTGAAGTATCAGGAGTTTTAGTTGAGCAATTATTTGGTAAAGATGATTTAGTTCAGGTAGGACAAACTATTGCGATTATTGAAACAGAAGGTGACGCACCAGCTGCAAAAGCTGAAGTTGCTGCTCCTGCAGAAGCCGCGGTCATTGAACAAACAATCGAAGTTGTAAAAGAGTCAGTTTCATCTGCACAGGATTTTTCTGCATCTGATAAATTCTTTTCTCCGTTAGTAAAAAATATTGCAAAAGAAGAAGGTATTTCTGTTGCTGAATTAGAAAATATTGCTGGTTCAGGAAAAGACGGACGTGTCACAAAAGAAGATATTCTAAAATATATTGAAACTCGTAAATCGGGTGTCGAAACTCCAAAAGCCGTTGTTGCTGCTCCAAAAGCACAACCAATAGCTGCTCCGGTTCAGAAAAGTCAACAAGCAGTTCCGATTTCTGTAAATGGTGGTGATGAAATCATCGAAATGGACAGAATGAGAAAGTTGATTGCAGGATATATGATGGCTTCAATACAAACTTCGGCTCACGTACAATCCTTTATTGAGGTTGACGTAACGAATATTGTAAAATGGAGAGAAAAAGTTAAAACCGCTTTCGAGAAAAGGGAAGGTGAGAAGTTGACTTTTACGCCAATTATGATGGAGGCGGTTGCAAAAGCATTAAAAGATTTTCCGGGAATGAATATCTCCGTTGATGGTGAATATATCATCAAAAAGAAAAATATAAATTTAGGAATGGCTGCGGCTTTACCAAACGGAAATTTAATTGTTCCGGTAATTAAAAATGCTGATCAGTTGAATCTTGTTGGAATGGCAAAAGCGGTTAACGATTTAGGAAATCGTGCTAAAGCAGGAAAACTAAAACCGGACGATACTCAAGGTGGAACTTATACGGTAACTAACGTAGGTACTTTTGGCAGTGTTTTTGGAACTCCAATTATCAATCAGCCTCAAGTGGGAATCCTTGCTCTTGGTGCAATTCGTAAAGTGCCTGCGGTTATAGAGACTCCGGAAGGTGATTTTATCGGAATCCGTCAAAAAATGTTCTTGTCACACTCTTACGATCACAGAGTTGTAGATGGAGCGTTAGGAGGAAGCTTTGTAAAAAGAGTAGCAGAGTATTTAGAAGCTTTTGATATAGACAGAGATTTTTAAATCACATAAAAATAAATTCGAAACCCGGAAGATTTTAGTGATTTTCCGGGTTTTTTTGTTTGTAAGAAAAGGTTAGGAAATGAACAAGAGCTTTCTTTCAGAATGAATTTAAAAGTTAAAATCGCAAATTTGAGCCCTTTTTTGTTTAAAAAAATCAAGAATAAAAGAGGAAATTCCGCTTTAAAAATTACATTTGTAATCTTATAAAATTAAAAAATGGAACTGAAACTGAACAAACCAATTTGCTTTTTTGATCTTGAAACAACTGGAATTGACATCGGAAAAGATCGAATTGTAGAAATTTCGATATTCAAAGTTTTTCCAAACGGAAATAAAGAAAGTAAAACCTGGTTAGTGAATCCCACGATTCCAATTCCGGCACAAACAACCGCGGTTCATGGTATTACAGATGAAAAAGTGGCCAACGAGCCTACTTTTGCAGAACTGGCAATGCAAGTTCATACTATGATTAAGGACAGTGATTTGGGAGGTTTTAATTCAGATCGTTTTGATATTCCGTTATTGGCAGAAGAATTGCTTCGCGCGGGAGTTGATTTTGATATGAAAAATAAAGTTTCTGTAGATGTGCAGACTATCTTTCATAAAATGGAAGAACGTACTTTAAGTGCTGCATTGAAATTTTATTGCGGAAAAAGTCTTGAAAATGCCCATTCTGCAGAAGCAGATACAATGGCAACCTATGAAATTCTAAAAGCACAATTAGATCGTTATCCGGATTTAGAGAATGATATGAAATCATTGTCTGAATTTACAACCCGTAAAAAAATCGCTGATTTTGCCGGAATGATTGCTTTTGATAAGGATAACGAAGAAGTCTTTACCTTCGGAAAACACAAAGGTGCCAAAGTCGATAAAATCCTTGAAACCGAGCCTGGCTATTTCAGTTGGATTCAAAACGCTGATTTTCCTTTGTATACCAAAAAAGTTTTAACGGCAATTAAATTAAGAAAGTTAAATACGAAATAAAGAGACTAAGTTCTTAAGGCTCTGAGTTGCTAAGTTTTTTTTACATAGTTTCTTAAGGCCTTAGTAGCTTAGTAACTTAGTAACTCAAAAAAGAATGAAAATAATCTGTATCGGTAGAAATTATACCAATCATATTGAGGAGTTAAAAAACGAGCGCCCAACAGAACCTGTGGTTTTTATGAAACCGGATTCAGCAGTTTTGTTAAAGCAGCATCCGTTTGTAATTCCGGAATTTTCTGAAGAGATTCATCACGAAATAGAAATAATTGTTAAAATTAATAAGGTAGGGAAGTATATCGAACCTAAATTTGCTCATAAATATTATGATGAAATTAGTGTAGGTATTGACTTTACAGCCAGAGATTTACAGGACAAACTAAAAGCAAAAGGATTGCCTTGGGAAAAAGCAAAAGCTTTTGACGGCTCAGCAGTAATTGGAGAGTTTTTACCAAAAACTGATTTTGTTTCGATGGAAAATCTTACATTTGAGTTAACAAATAATTCTGAAACAGTTCAAAAAGGAAATACAAGCTTTATGCTTTGGAAGATTGATGAGCTTGTTTCTTATGTATCGCAATTTTTCACTTTAAAAATTGGAGATATTATTTTTACAGGAACTCCTGAAGGTGTTGCTGCGGTTAAACCAAATGATGTTTTAGAAGGCTTTTTAGAAGATAAAAAATTATTCAGAATACAAGTAAAATAATGGCTTTAAAATACAACCTTTCGAAAGTATATGCGCTTTCAGACAATGATCCGGAATTTGTAAACGAAATTCTTAAGTTATTTGTTACCGAAGTTCCCGAAGATTTAAAACAAATCAAAGAAGGAATTAAGAAAAAAGATCATAAATATGCTTATTCTTACGCGCACAAAATAAAACCCACATTAGACTTAATGGGTTTAAATGTGGCTTTTGAAGAAATTCTGCAAGTCGAAGCCTGGACAAAGGCCGAAGGCAAGAAAAAAGAAATTATTGAGACCTTTAAAAGTATTAAGATACAAGTAAAGGACGCAATCAAAGAAATTAAAAAAGACTTTGACCTATAAGATTTTGGTATGTCTCTGTTTTTGATCTTTTTTAATTTAGGTCAAAAACAGATTCGGTACTTTAGTTCGGGATCTGTATCTTTTATCCCTGAAATTTTAGTTTAAACAATGTATGTCCTTTATATAAAAGGATATCGCTACTACCCCTCACGCAAAATCATTGCGGACAACAACCTACTATGTAATAACAACTTACAATAAGTAAGTAAAAATATTCCACAGCTATGAAAGCAACTATCATTACTATTGGAGACGAAATTTTAATAGGTCAGATTGTAGATACAAATTCTGGTTTTATCGCCAAGTCACTTGACCGGATCGGTGTTGAGGTTCATGAAATGATTTCGATAAGCGATGACAAAAAACACATTTTAGACACATTTGCGCAACTGCAAAACAAAGTCGATGTGGTAATTATAACAGGTGGTTTAGGGCCAACGAAGGATGATGTTACTAAGAAAACTTTCTGCGATTATTTTGATGATGAATTAGTCGTTAATCCGGAAGTTCTTGCACACGTGACAGAATTGATTGAAGGTTTTTATAAACGGCCAATTTCACAATTAAATAAAGATCAGGCATTAGTTCCGTCAAAATGTACCGTTTTGCACAACAAAATGGGAACAGCGCCGGGAATGTGGATGAAGAAAGAGAATACGGTATTTATATCGCTTCCGGGAGTTCCGTATGAAATGAAATATTTAGTCGAAGAAGAGATTGTTCCTAAGATAGTTCGGGAGTACAAACGCCCTTATATCATTCATAAAACCATTTTGACATATGGTCAGGGCGAGAGCCTAGTGGCAGAACGTATTGAAGACTGGGAGAATAATTTGCCTGAATTTATTAAGTTGGCTTATTTGCCCAATCCAGGAAGAGTTCGCCTGCGTTTGTCAGCCAGAGGAATAAATAAAGAACTGCTTGAAGCTGCAATAGAGGAGAATGTAAAATCATTAGATGCTATCATTCATGATATTATAGTAGGGTATGAGGAAAATGAAACAATTGAATCTGTAGTTGGTAAAATTCTTACAAAGCAAAATAAGACCATTGCAACTGCTGAAAGTTTTACGGGAGGAAAAATAGCTTCGATTATGTCAGCTGTTCCCGGCGCTTCTAACTACTTTAAGGGCAGTATAGTTTCGTATGCAACAGAGGTGAAGGTTAATGTTCTCGGGGTCTCACAGGATTTAATCGATCAATTTTCTGTAGTTAGTGCAGAGGTTGCCTCGGCTATGGCTTTGAATGTGAAAGAGATACTTAAAACTGACTATGCAATTGCTACAACCGGGAACGCCGGACCGACAAAAGGTGACTCAAATGCTGAAATTGGAGCAGTTTTTATTGCTTTGGCTACTCCGGATGGTATAATTGTTGAAGAATTTAATTTTGGCCAACCACGTGAAAAAGTGATAGATAGAGCCGTGATTAAGAGTTTAGAAATATTACAGAAAGAAATTTTAAAAAATGTGCTATAATTTTTTGTTTCAATCGTTTATTTTTCTTTTCTTTGCACCCTGATTTTGAATAACGATAAAAGATAAGTATAATGTCAAGAGTTTGTGACCTTACAGGTAAAAGAGCGATGGTAGGAAATAACGTTTCTCACGCTATGAACAAAACTAAGAGAAAATTTTCTGTAAACTTAGTTAAAAAGCGTTTTTATCTTCCAGAAGAAGATAGATGGATTACTCTTAGAGTAGCAGCATCTACGATAAAAACAATTAATAAAAATGGAATTTCTGCTGTTTTGAAAAAAGCGCAGTCACAAGGATTTATCAAATAATCTTTCCTAAATAAATATATAGCAAGATGGCAAAGAAAGGTAATAGAATCCAGGTAATTTTAGAATGTACAGAGCACAAGACTTCTGGTGTTTCAGGTACTTCAAGATACATAACAACTAAGAACAAAAAAAACACACCAGACAGATTAGAGATTAAGAAATTTAATCCAATCTTGAAACGTGTAACTGTTCACAAAGAAATTAAGTAATAATTTAGAGATTTTAATACAATCTTAAATGTTGATTATTAAGTAATACTTGTAATACTAGTAGCATTTGAAGATTTATTGAATTTCAATAACATTTAAATCATGGCAAAGAAAACCGTAGCATCGTTACAAACAGCTTCTAAGAGATTATCAAAAGCCATCAAAATGGTGAAATCTCCTAAAACTGGTGCATATACATTCGTAGAATCTATTATGGCTCCTGAAGAAGTTGATACTTTCTTGAAAAAGAAATAATAACAATTACAGTATATAGAAAAGCTACTTTCATTCGGAAGTAGCTTTTTTATTTTTTATATTTGTCTAAAATTTTATAGAAATATAACAATTGGCAATTTTTTAAGCTATAATTCTTACTATCCTCTATATCTTTACTGTTCCGCTGTAGTGGAAACGAAAAGATGTGAATGCTGTTAGAATCATATAAAACAATTGGACCTCTATAAAAATTAGGATTATTTAGATTGTCAAAGAATCGGATAGTCTAAAAAACTAACAACCTATAAAAATGAGTTTTTTTAAAAAATTATTCTCTACTGATAAAAAAGAGACTTTGGACAAAGGTCTTGAAAAATCAAAAACTACTTTTTTCTCAAAGTTAAGTAAAGCCGTTGCCGGAAAATCTAAAGTCGATGACGATGTTTTAGATAATCTGGAAGAAATTCTGGTAGCGTCAGATGTTGGTGTAAATACAACGCTGAAAATAATCTCAAGAATAGAAAAACGTGTTGCTGAAGACAAATACTTAGGTACAGACGAATTAAACCAGATTCTGCGTGAAGAAATTGGTGCTCTGTTATCTGAAACCAATACTGGAGAAGCAACTGAATTTGATATCCCAAAAGATAAAAAGCCATATGTTTTAATGGTGGTTGGTGTAAACGGAGTTGGAAAAACTACTACAATTGGTAAACTGGCTTATCAGTTTAAAAAAGCAGGTTATAAAGTTGTATTAGGAGCTGCCGATACTTTTCGTGCTGCTGCTATCGATCAGCTGCAAGTTTGGGCAGATCGTGTAGATGTGCCAATTGTGAGACAGAATATGGGGAGTGATCCTGCATCTGTTGCTTTTGATACCTTACAGTCAGCTGTGGCTCAAAATGCCGATATTGTTATTATAGATACTGCCGGACGTTTGCACAACAAAGTCAATTTGATGAATGAGCTTACCAAAGTAAAACGTGTTATGCAAAAAGTTGTTGCTGATGCGCCTCATGATGTACTTTTGGTTTTAGACGGTTCTACTGGTCAAAATGCTTTTGAACAAGCCAAACAATTTACTGCTGCAACTGAAGTAACTTGCCTTGCTGTGACTAAATTAGACGGAACTGCAAAAGGTGGGGTTGTAATTGGTATTTCAGATCAGTTTCAGATTCCTGTAAAATATATTGGTGTTGGTGAAGGAATCGAAGACTTACAGGTCTTTAATAAATATGAATTTGTAGATAGTTTTTTTAAATAGTTTATAATGAGTTTTTCTTCTTTAAAAAATATAACGCCTCTTACTTTTTATTTTGCAAGCGTTATTTGTTTCGTTTTAGCAAATGTAATCAGAGATCAAGCTTTGTCCTTCTACTACGTTTTATTGGTTTTAGGTTTAATATTCTTTTTTATGGGAATTCTGAAAAGATTGCGTACGAAGCGATAGAGTAATAGCAGTAAATTTTTCTTCTTTAAGATTGCGTCAAATTGCATTGTTGATTTTTTTAATAATGTTTATAACTTGATGGTGATCTTATTTTTGTTTTCTGGAATTTTTATTTCTTTTGAATTTTATAAAGTTAACTTTGCATTACTAAATATTCTTTTGAAAACCGAAGCCTTAGCCCTGATGGAAGCGATATCCTTTTTCTGGATTCTTTAGCCAGGAAAAGATATAGCGTACAGCAGGAATAGCTCCTAATTTTTATACTTTTAATTATCAGAATTGTTCAAAAGAACAGTTTTGAATTTAATATATTTTTATACTATGAAAAAAACTTTTATAATTTTGGTTGTGTCACTCTTCTTTGTAAGTTGCAAACAGGAAATTAAACCGGCTGATATTGCGAAATTAAATGGTTATTGGGAAATCGAAAAAGTGGTTTTTGATAAGGGTGAAGAGAAGGATTACAAAATGAATGAGAGTTTTGATTATTTTGATATTAAAAATAACAAAGGAATCAGAAAGAAGGTAATGCCACAATTTGACGGAACTTTTTTAACGAGTGATTCTTTTGAAAATGTTTCGGTTCGATTTAAGGGTGAGCAGGTTTTTCTGGATTATAAAACAGATTATGCAAAGTGGAGTGAGGAATTGATTTCGATTTCAGACGAGAAACTGGTGGTGAAAAATCAGCAAAAAAAAGAGTATCATTATAAAAAAGCAGCAGCAATAAATTTATTAGGAGATGGCAAAAAGACTAAATAATCAAACGATTGGGGCTGTTTTGCAACAGATTATCCAGGTGAATAAATTAGGGGCAGGAATGGACCAGATTGATGTAAAGGAGGCCTGGAGACAATTGATGGGGAATGGTGTTAATACGTATACAAGAAACGTGGTTTTGAAAGGTAGTACATTATATGTAGAGTTGTCATCAGCGGTTTTAAGAGAGGAATTGAGTCACGGAAAAACTAAGATCGTGAAAATGATTAATGAAGAGTTGGGGCGTGAAGTGGTGACGGATGTGGTTTTGAGATAAGTGTTTAATAGAACGTTTAAATTGTCATGATTGTAAATTCTAAGTTTAAAATTTCACCAATTTTGTTAATTTCAATTTTAAGTATTTTGCCATTTTTGGCTATTTACATTTATGTTATTTCTCCACAAGAAAGTGTAGCTTTTCCTTTAGTAGTATTTATGATTATTGTTTATTTTTGGTTTGCTTTAGTGAGAACCAGGGTTCATAAAGTAATTATTGAAAAAAACAATATAATAGTTAAGCGTTATTATGGGTTAGGTAGGTCTATAGCTTATGACTTTAGCAAATTAGATGGTTTTGTGGTTTTATTCGAAAGTGGAAAACTTGGTGTTTCTGAGTCTGTTTTTATTCTTGAAAAAGGAAAAAGAGTTGTTTGTATTTGTAGTTATTACCTAAGTAATTTTAATGATTTAAAATTAGTTTTAAAAGAAAATTTGAATGATTTAGGTGAAATAAAAGGACATGATAATATTTCTGACTTTTTAAAAAATTCATAAAAAAATCCCGTTCAACTTGTCGAACGGGATTTTTTTATTGTGTAATCTAAAATCTAAATTCAGAAATCTGAAATTTAGAATTGCTCTCTTCCAGCAAAATGGAATGCACCTTCGATAGCAGCATTTTCATCGCTATCAGAACCGTGTACTGCATTTTCTCCAATAGAAGTTGCGTATGCTTTACGAATAGTTCCTTCAGCAGCTTCAGCTGGATTTGTAGCTCCAATTAAAGTTCTGAAATCTTCTACAGCGTTGTCTTTTTCTAAAATAGCAGCAACAATTGGTCCACGAGACATGAATTCAACTAATTCTCCGTAGAAAGGTCTTTCTGCGTGAACTGCGTAAAATGCTTTAGCATCAGCTACAGTTAATTGAGTTAATTTTAATGAAACGATTTTAAATCCTCCATTAGTAATCATTGCTAAGATATTTCCGATGTGTCCGTTTTGAACTGCATCTGGCTTAATCATTGTAAACGTTCTATTTGTTGCCATTGTATATTTATTAAATTTTGTGCAAAAGTATACTTTTTTTATGAATTGATTTTAATTAATTCGTAATTAAAACACGGTAGAATAATGTTTTGACCAATGAAAGATGTTTTTTGAACCATAAAAGTAATATAAGTTCATTTAAATAGCTTTGTGTAGAAAAACAGTACCGAACTTTAGCTGTTTTCTAAAATGAACTTATATTGCTTATGTGATGAAACATTTAGACTTTGAAAATTAATTTGTTTTTGTAGAATATCCACAAGATAAAAGTCCAGATCCCCACATAAATTAAAGCTCCGGCTAAAGAGGCTGCCATTGGATTACTGAAAAATGGGGCGATTCCGAAAGTATATAAATAATTTAAAAGATTGATTTTTTCTAAAGGATTATGTGGGTTTTGAAATTCAATCATCACTAATGCCTGCGGAATAATCTGTGAGGTAAAGAAAACAATCATAGGATTTACTCCCCAGATCAGGAATGGTTTGAAACCTTTTTTGTAGTTAGTAATATCAATGATGTAATATAGTATAGTTAGAAATACGGTTGCTAATCCTGTAGTGTATAGAACATAGCTGCTTGTCCAAAGTGATTTGTTTATTGGGAATACGAGATCCCAGATTAAACCAAAAAAGATAAGTATCGTACCGATAATACCCATTTTTTGAGCTTTTTGGATTTTGATTGCATCAGTTTGTAAAAGTTGTCCAATCAATAAACCAATTATTCCGTTTACGATCGACGGAAATGTGCTTAAAATACCTTCAGGATCCCAGGTGATAGTGCCGCGATACATATGTCCTTTTAGTAAAACGCTATCAAGCCAGGAAGGTAAATTAGTTCCTTTGTCAAGATTTGCGGCTCCAATTCCGGGAACAGGAATTAATGTCATTATTGCCCAATATCCCAGTAATAAAATAATTCCGGTTATAATTTGAGTTTTTTGAGATGTTTTAAGATACAAAAGCGAAACAACAAAATAAACAATTGCAATTCGTTGTAAAACTCCCGGTAAACGCACATCGTGATAGGCTTCGATACCGCTATATGCCAAAAAAAGATAAATAGCGAGAATTGAAAATGCCAGTATGTTTTTGACTTTTGAACTAAAACTTCCCATTAAAGCGTAACCAACAGCAATGGTAATAATTAATCGGCCAATTAAAAGTGGAATTCCTTCAAGACCGAATAGCTGTATTTTTCCAAAAAAGTTAAAGAAAATCCCCAAACAAAGCATTCGCAGAGAGCGAACTAAAATTTTGTTGAAAGTGCTTCCGTCATAAAATTTATCAGGCATTGCCAGTGGTACTGCCACTCCCATAATAAAGATAAAAAACGGAAAAACTAAATCGGTTGGCGTGCAGCCATGCCATTCTGAATGTAATAAAGGTCCGTAAACATGTCCCCAGTCTCCGGGATTATTTACAATTGTCATTAGTAAAATGGTTAATCCTCTAAAGACATCTAAAGATATCAAGCGCTCTCTGGTCATAATTTTGGTAAATAGGTTAATTTTTGTTTTAAATGTTACTATTTGGTTTAGAGAGGCAATAATTTCAGAAGAGGTGGTTATTTGTTTCTGAGGATTATTACTTTATTTTACCGTTAAACGGATTGTTTTTTTGTCACGAATTCCACTAATTTTTATTCATGAGAATTAATATTCGTGTAATTAATCGCGGTTTTTTTTCGATATTTATATTGTAATTATATTAAAATTCGCTTCTAATGGTTTTAACTTTTGAATTAAAAGCGGAATCAATTGTTCGCCTTTTTCTAAATAAAATTCAGAAAAATTAGTTTGGCGTTCCTGTAAACTTTGATTCGGGAATAACTCGAATTGCAAATCTGTTACGCGTTGTAATTCGTTTTCTAATTTTCGTTTTTGAGCTTTCAATAATCTTTTCTCAAGATTGTCTAAACCTTTCTTTTGTTTGACTTCCTGCGCTTTGACTGCTCCGGTAAATGACTTGTCCGTTTGTTGTGCCAATACGTAAAGATATTCAAATTGTTTTTCTAATGCTTCTTTTTGAGGTGTTAAATCAATTGGGAAAGCAGATAATTTGTGCGTGATTGCATTGATTAAATTCGCTGGTTTTGTAAAAAGATCTGCCCAGCTTAAACCTAGGTTATCGGCTTTTTTAACTTGTTTTTCAGTAGCTAAAAGTACTGAGTTACGAACAAGAAGCATCGGGAAAGTAATGTTTACGGCTTCGAAGAAAGATTTTAATTCTAGCCAATAGGCAATTTCTCCACCTCCGCCAATATAGCATAAATTGGGTAAAATAATCTCCTGGTACAACGGACGCATAATCACGTTTGGACTGAATTTCTCAGGATTGTTTTCTAGCAATTTTAGAATTTCGTCTTTCGAAAATGAGATTTTGGTATTGTTAACGAAGTATTTGTTATTCTCAAAAATAATGCGTTCACGTAAGTCATCTTCGATATAAAATAAATTAATTTCACGCGGATTTACCTGAACGGTATAAGCAGCAAGTTGTTCTATCGTTTTCTGAACCGCCTTGAAAGAAGTTTGTTGTTCTAATTCTTCTTTGATATAAGGAATAAATGCACGTTTTAAATTTGCATCATCAGCATCTAAAATCACTAAACCATAGTTAGCAAATAAACTATTGGCTAAAAAGCGCGTTGCATCTGCTAAGTTTTCATGTTTTAAATAAGCTTCTTCAAATAATTTTTTAATAACATTAGCATTAGTACTTGATCCCAGTTCCGCAGCATAAATTTCCAGAAAATCAGCTAAACCTTCAGTAGAAAGTCTGCCAACAGGACCTGTGCTTTCTTTATTCCAACGAAATTTCTTTCCTTTAAAATTAAAGTAATTGATTTCTTCAAAATCATGATCTTCTGTCGCCATCCAATATACCGGAACAAAATTATTCGCCGGATATTTTAATTTTAATTCCTTCGTCAGATTAATCGTCGAAATAATTTTATATAAGAAATACAACGGACCGCTAAATAAATTTAATTGGTGCCCAGTCGTTATGGTAAACGTATTTGGAAGCGCTAGAAGCTCTATGTTTTGTTTCGTTGCATCAGAGACTTCAATATGCTGGTATTGTTTTTTTAGAGTTTCAACCAAGGGCATTCGATTTTGATTATCGAAGTTTGCTTGTTTCTCAATGATTTGTTTTTCAAAGTTTTCCGATGTTGGAAAATGATTGTACAGCGGCTTTAATTCTGGTTTTTGATCTAAATAATCTTGCATCAATTTAGAGAAATATCCTGAAGTTTGGTAGCTGATACAGTCTGTTGGCATAATTTTAAATTTATTTTTGACAGCTGTAAATTTAATGAAAATATGCAGTTAAATTCAGTTTTAACTATTGCTTATGATTTGATTTTTTACTTTTATTTTAAAGTTCCTGTAATCAGCTGTTTAAAATTGAAATAGGATGCAGTTTAAAAAGTGTAGTTTTTATGATAGTTGTTAAAAAAGATTGTTATTTTGAAACTATTTATGATAATGGTGAATTATTAATAACGAAATTATATTTTTGCAATAAAAAAAGATATATCTATTTTACATGGAAACTAACCCGAAAAAGAAGAACTCATTAAAACATGTTCTTTTTGGTTCCTTAATTGGAACTACAATTGAATTTTTTGATTTTTATATTTATGCCAATGCTGCAGTATTGGTTTTTCCGCAATTATTTTTTCCTGGTTCTAATGCGACTATGGCGACTCTGGAATCTTTGGCTACTTTTTCAATAGCTTTTTTATCGCGTCCTTTAGGTTCAGCCTTTTTTGGACATTATGGTGATAAAATAGGACGTAAGTTCACTCTCGTTGCCGCTTTGTTAACGATGGGGATTTCGACTGTTGCCATTGGATTTTTGCCAAGTTATGCCAGTATTGGTGTTGCAGCTCCATTATTATTGATGCTGTGTCGATTTGGGCAAGGTGTAGGGTTGGGAGGCGAGTGGGGAGGAGCTGTTTTATTGGCTATCGAAAATGCACCGCCAAACAAACGTGCCTGGTACGGAATGTTTCCGCAATTGGGAGCTCCAATAGGATTATTACTTTCAGGAGGAACTTTTTTATTCTTGACTGATTCAATGAGTAATGAAGATTTTATGGATTACGGATGGAGAATTCCCTTTATTGCCAGTTCGCTTTTGGTAGTAATAGGGTTTTATATTCGAACAAAAATTACTGAAACTCCCTCTTTCGAAAATTCTAAAAAAGAACAGGAAGAAGTTAAAATTCCTTTTTTAGTACTTGTCAAATCATATAAAAATCAATTGATTTTTGGAACATTTGCCGCGATTACAACTTTTTTGGTTTTTTACTTAATGACTGTTTTTACGTTGAGTTGGGCGACTTCAGATTTAGGAATTGTTAAAAGAGACGGATTGTTAATACAATTATTTTCAGTATTGTTTTTTGCCATCTTTATTCCGGTTTCGGCAGTAGTTGCAGATAAAATTGGCCGACGTAAAATGCTAATTATAGCAACTGTAGCAATCGGGATTTTTGGATTTTTCTTTTCATACTTTTTAAGTTCCGGTAACATTGTTCTGGTGACCATTTTTGCCTGTATCGGAATGGCTTTAATGGGATTCACATATGGACCTTTAGGAACTTTTTTATCAGAGCTGTTTCCAACAAATGTTCGTTATTCCGGTGCGTCCTTGACTTTTAATATGGCTGGAATTCTTGGTGCTGCTTTTGCGCCAATGATTGCTATTTGGTTAGCCTCTACTTATAGTGTAAGTTATGTAGGGATATATTTAACAATTGCAGCCTGTATCTCTTTGTTTTCATTTTTGGTGATTAGCAAAGAAGAACATAAGTTTTAAAAGTTTAATCGTAATCCGATATTTATCGGAAACAAAAGATTTACACAAAGTCCACAATCATGATAATAAGTATCATGATTGTGGACTTTGTAATTTAAATCTATCTCTTCAGACTAAAATGCCCTCTATATTCTTTTCCGTTTAATCTTGTTGCAGTAAACCAATAATCTGATGCAGGTTCCTGACTGCCCAGATAATTTCCATCCCATGAAGTATTAGTACTTAATTCTTTGATGAATTTTCCATAACGATTAAATATTTTGATTCCTGTATTAGGTTTCAAATACGCAAAATCTATTGTCCAGGTATCATTATAACCATCGTTGTTTGGAGTGAAAAATTTGGGAAAAGGAAGTTCGTCAACAAAATTAATACAATCTCCTTGTGTTGCTTCAAGAATAGTAATAGTAACAGGTATTCTGTTGCTTTCGCAATTATTTATGGTTTGTAAAGCATAATAAGTAATCCCGTTTTCGAGAGTTACTGCTTCAGATAATGTGATATTTGAAGATGTGCTTTGATACCATTTTATATTTTGTCCTGTAATGTTGATGCTTTTTATTGAAGCATTTTTTTGAATACAGAATGTTTGAGGTGAATCAGCAATTGGATTTTGAGTATCCTGAATTTTTACTGTAACAGCCAATCTTTTACTTTCGCAATTGTTTAATGTTTGTGTACCGTAATAAATACCATTTTGTAATAAAGTGGTTTCGGATAAAATATTACCATTTGTCGGAGAATCGTACCATTTAATTGCTGTTCCGGTTAAATTTATATTTTCCAAAGTTGCAATTTCGTCTATACAAAATTGTTTATTAGCGCTTCCGCCTGGCATTGGAGTATCATAAACTCGGATTAAAAAAGGAGTTCTGTCACCTTCGCAACCAATTGTTTGCGAAGCATAATATGTTCTATTGTCTTCTAGTAAGGTTGTATTTGGTAAACTGGCCGCAGAGAAATCAGTATCGTACCATTTTGTGTTTTGCCCAATTATTTGAATGTCGTTTAATGTTGCATTCTCACTTTTACAAAATTGCTGATTTGCATTTCCAGTTGGGGGAGATGGTGTGTTTACAATTGAAACTGTAACTCCTAATCTAGGGCTTTCGCAATTATTTATAGTTTGGGAAGCATAGTACGTTTTTCCATCTTCAAGATTAGTTGTTTCTTGTAATAATAAACCGTTCGTTAATGCATCATACCATTTTGTAGAATTCCCTGTAACTTGAATGTTGGCAACAGTTGCATTTTGGGCTGAACAAAAAGGTTGATTAGTATCTGCTGTTGGTGGTAAAGTATTGTGAATTTTTGTTGTCACAGGTACTCTTTCGCTTTCGCAGCCTTTAATAGTCTGTGATGCGTAATACGTTACATCATTTTGTAGTGCAGTTGTATTTGGTAAGAGTATTCCGGAAGTTGCACTATTATACCATTTTATATTCTGGCCTGTTATAGAAATATCATCTAAATCTACATTAATGGGATTGCAAAATGATTGTAGCGAAGAGGTAATTGGTATTTTAAGAGGATTAACTATTAAATTAAATGTAGTTTCACTATAACAATTTAGGTTGTCTGCTTGAGCCACTCTTGCATTAATTATTGCAGTTTTACTTTGAAGAGGATTTGGTAATGGACTTTGGAAAGGATTACCATTCGCATCAAAATAAGATACTGTCATTCCGGTTTGATTCCCAAGGAGTTCAGATTGAATATCAGATGTATTAAACGATGCAGTGCCACTTGGGTAGGTATTTTCACAAGCGGAAAGAGTTGTAACTTTATTGGCAATGGGCGATGATTTAACGTTAATTATCTTTGTTCTATTATATATTTGTCCCAGCATGTCGGTAAATGTTGCGGTAACTTCGTATTGGTCGGCTGAAGAAAATGTATGGGTTGGATTAATTAAAGTACTTGTATTTTCAGTATTAGAATTTATATCTCCAAAATTCCAGACAACGCTTTTTATGTCAAGGCTATTTACTAACGAGAATTGTTTTTGAAGTCCATTACAATCTTTATTGACAGTTATGGTAAAAGGAGTATCATCTATTGCTTCTCCATTGACAGTAATGTAAAATTTTGCATCTGGACGATTTAAAGATAATGTTGTTTTATATTCATTATACGGAGGACATCCGCCCTTTTTAGACCTAAACCATGAAAAATCATTATCTTCAGCTGTACCGGCTACAAATGCATGTGCTTCACTATTTGTGCTGTGTAATTGAAAAACTTCAACTAATATTTCTTGAGTACCAGCGGGTACGATTATTGGATTTTCAAAATTTACAGTAATGATTTGGGTGTTATTACTACTCATTGGAAGTTTAACAATTTGACTACTTCCTATTAAATTTGACTCAGAAAAAGAGCTCGGAAAGTTTGAATCAATAGCATAAATATTGAATTGTAGATTGGTATCCCAATTAACGGAATAAAACAGACCAACTTCGCCAGTATTAATTATGAAGTTTTGATTAGACTTGATTCCAAAATCTGAAAGTACAAATTTTCTCGCCCAGCAAATACCTCCCCAACTACAAGAATACATAGAATTCTGGATCACAGCATTTCCAATATTATGAGTTAGTGTAGTTTGTGAATATAGATTCAAATTAAAAAATAGAAAAAAAGTAAATATGGTAATTGTAATTCTATTCATTGATAGTTATCGTAATATATATGACTAAAATTTGGATTCTCGCAAATGTAATTAAATATCTACAAAATAAAACTAAAACTAGAACTTGAATCTTTTCCTGAAAATTCACTAAATATGCCGTATTTTTGCAAAAAAAATAATTCCTTTTGAAAACCAAACTTTTTGTTGTTACGCCGCCTTTTACCCAACTGAATACTCCGTATCCGGCGACAGCGTATATAAAAGGATTTCTGAATACCAAAAATATCGAAGCGGTTCAGGCTGATTTGGGTATTGATGTGATTTTGGAGTTGTTTTCGAAAAAAGGATTGATAGATTTGTTTCTTTATTCTCAGGGCCTTTTTGAAAACGTGTCCTCCCGCGCGGAGTCGAGGGATGAAGTTTCAGATAACTCCAAACGTATTTTTGCTTTACAAGATGAATATGTCAAAACGATTGATGCTGTAATTCAGTTTTTGCAGGGGAAAAATCCAACATTGGCTTTGCAAATTTGTCAGGAAGATTTTCTGCCGGAAGCTTCTCGTTTTGCACAATTAGAAGAACTCGATTGGGCTTTTGGAACTATGGGAACTCAGGATAAAGCAAAACATTTGGCGACTTTGTACCTTGAAGATATCTCCGATTATATTGTTGAATGTGTCGACGAAAATTTTGGTTTTAGCCGATATGCTGAACGTTTGGGCCGAAGTGCTAATTCTTTTGATGAATTGTACCAAGCTTTACAACAAGAACCAACTTATATCGATGCAATTCTAATTTCGATTTTAAAAGCGAAGATTGAAACGATTCAACCTACATTTTTTCTGATTTCTGTTCCCTTTCCCGGGAATTTATATAGCGCTTTTCGTTGTGCTCAATGGATTAAACAACATCATCCCGAAATTAAGATTTCGATGGGCGGAGGTTTCCCAAATACCGAATTGCGTTCCCTTTCGGATGCACGTGTTTTTGAGTTCTTCGATTTTATAACTTTAGACGATGGTGAAGTTCCAATAGAAGAACTTGTTCAAAATTTGTCTTCCCGAGCGGAGTCGAAAGAAGAGAAGCAATACAAAAGAACCTTTCTTCTGGAAGACGGAAAAGTGGTGTATAAAAACAATTCCTTAAAACATGATTACAAACAAGCTTACGTAGGAACGCCTGATTATTCAGATTTGTCTTTGGATAAATACATTTCGGTAATCGAAATCGTGAATCCGATGCACAGAATGTGGAGCGATGGACGTTGGAATAAACTCACCATGGCACACGGCTGTTACTGGGGTAAATGTACCTTTTGTGATATTTCATTAGATTATATCAAAGTATATGAGCCTGTTGCTGCCAATTTGTTGTGTGATCGTATGGAAGATATGATGCTGCAAACGGGTCAGAATGGTTTTCATTTTGTAGATGAAGCAGCTCCTCCGGCTTTGATGCGCGCTTTGGCTTTAGAAATTCTACGCCGAAAACTAGCCGTAACCTGGTGGACAAACATTCGATTTGAGAAAAGTTTTTCTAAAGATCTTTGTTTGTTGTTAAAAGCTTCCGGATGTATTGCCGTTTCAGGCGGTCTGGAAGTAGCTTCTGATCGTTTATTAAAATTAATAGACAAAGGTGTAACGGTAGAACAAGTCGCAAAAGTGACCCGAAATTTCACGGAAGCCGGTATTATGGTTCACGCCTATTTGATGTATGGATATCCAACACAAACGATTCAGGAAACCGTTGACAGTCTGGAAATGGTACGCCAATTGTTTGAAGCAGGAATTTTACAATCCGGATTTTGGCATCAGTTTGCGATGACAGCTCATAGTCCCGTTGGATTGTATCCGGAGAAATTTGGCGTTACAAAAAAGACTGAAGTCATTGGTACTTTTGCCAATAATGATATCGACTATACAGATTCTACAGGAATCAATCATGATAAATTTAGTTTTGGATTAAAGAAATCGCTCTTTAATTTCATGCACGGAATTTGCTTTGATTACGAACTACAGGATTGGTTCGATTTTAAAATACCGAAAACAAAAATTGATCCCGACTTTATTTTTAATGCACTTGAAGAAGGAAATGATTTTAATACAAAACCAAATGCAAAAGTAGTTTGGCTGGGAGGAAAACCTTTTGCTGAACATTTTACAAAATCGAAAAAAGGAAATTCATGGGAAATGATGACTTTTACTTTTCATGATAAAAAAGAGAGTTTCAATATTCAGACCAATAAAGAAGAAGGCGAATGGCTGGTTGAAATTTTAACTAAAATCACGATTTCGAATGCTAAGAATTATACTTTTCAGGAAGTAAAATCAGATTTTGAAACGAGTTTAGATGACTTTGAATTGTTTTGGTATTCCAAACCAATTAATACATTACGTGAATTTGGATTATTGGTTTTATAATCAATATTCCACACAAGTTCCATCGTCAGGAATGTCAACTTTATCCAGAAGATCATGTACAGAAAGTGCTACGCTTAACTCAATTCTGGTAGTTGGGCAATGGTTTAAGGCTTCTAAATGATTGGCGAAAACTTTTCCAGGAGCCAATGCAGCAAACTTCAAAATATCGTTCATTCGCATCAATAACGGCTGACCGATATCTAAACGTGCCGTTCCGCAGGCAACTGTTGCAATATCTGGTTTAAATTCAATTAAAACTTTTTGAACATGTTCTGTAAAAATCGTATCAGAACTGATATAAATCGATTTTTGGTTTGGTAATTCAATATGAAAACCCATCACATTTCCCATCAGTTTTGCAATAAATCCGTAACCGTGAATGGCAGGAATTCCAGTAATCTTACCACCTAAAAAATCTTGTGGTTCCCAATAACTCAAGCTTTGAATGATGTTTAGCCCTCTTTTTGTCAAAGCATTTTCATCTTTTATGCTGCAAACGACAGGAATACTTTTTCGTCTTAGAAAAATTTCGCCAGCTTTATCAATATGGTCAGCATGCAAATGGGTAATGAGACAAATAGTGACTCTGCTCAAAATATCCCTGCTGTTTTTAGGCAAAGCGACAAGCGGGTTTCTTTTGGGTTTATAACGAAAGAGGGTAAAAGGTGGAATTGTTTTTCTTTTTCCTAACATGGGATCAACCAATATAACATCGGTTTCAGTTTCGATAACTAAAGTAGCATTGCGTAAGTGATGTAATTTCATATCCAGGAAATTTATATCTTAAAATTACGAAAGTTTTTAAAACTTGTTTTACAGATTTTTCCCTAATTTTAGCAGAATTGTTATTTTTTAATTTCAGATATTGTTTTACTGAATAGTGCAGAGATTCCTCGTTACTAAGAAGGACAAGATTAGGTTCTGATTGCGAATGATGGATTAAAATCCATCCCTACAATATATTTTGTTCCTATCGGAACTTTAAAAAAAATTCCAGAGGAATGATTTATATTGTAGCAACGGATTTTAATCCGTTGAAATAAAAATTAGTTTTTATCATAGAAATCTGAAGGACAATCTTTGTGATTACTTTATGATGCGCTAAAAAAAATAAAACTACATCGTAAACCGAAACCCAATTCCATGAAGGTTTTCTATAGAAATCCCTGTTTCATTAATCAAAATTTTACGCAAACGCGAAATAAAAACGTCCAGGCTTCGTCCCATAAAATAATCGTCAGTTCCCCAGAGCGAAGTTAAAATCTGCTCTCTTTTTAAAACCAAATTTTTATTATCAAGAAATAATTTTAGTAAATCAGCTTCACGTTGTGTAAGACTAATTTTTTCACTTTCATTAAAAAGAATAAAATTGTTAATATCAAATTGATACTTTCCAATCTGATAAAAGTTTTTTTCTACGGGAATATTTTTCTGAGAACGCTTTAGAAAAATTTCAATTTTCAAAAGCAATTCTTCGATACTAAAAGGCTTTACCAAATAATCATCGGCACCCAATCGCAATCCTTTAATACGGTCTTCTTTTAAAGTCTTAGCCGAAAGGAAAATAATCGGAATATCAGTATTCAATTTCCTAATTTCAGTAGCCAATTCAAAACCATCCATTTTGGGCATCATGATATCAAAAATACAAATGTCAAAATTTTCTTTTTTAAAGGTCTCCAAACCCAGTTTTCCGTCGCAGCAATGCACCACTTCATAGTTGTTTTGTTCCAAATTGTCTTTGGTCAAAAAAGCTAATGTTTCATCGTCTTCGGTATAAAGTATTTTGAATTGTTTCATTTTTTATAAGGAATTGACAAAGTTATAGTAATGCCGTTTGTGGGGTTATTTTGTACTTTTATTTTCCAGTTATGCAAGTTGCAAATTTCTTTTACATAATACAAACCAAGTCCAAAACCGTTTACCTCATTGCTTTTTTCGTTTTGAGCACGGTAAAATTTATCAAATACAAAAGACATGTTTTTGGGAGAAATTCCGATTCCGTTATCACTAAAAGTCATCTTTATAATTGAATTTTCCGTTGAAATTCCAATTGTGATTTCCGGTTTTTCGTTGCAGTATTTTATAGCATTGTCCAATAAATTATAAACCAGATTGGAGAAATGAAAAACATCGGTTTCTATCTGATATTCATTCGACGGCGTTTGGATTTTAATAGAAGCTTCAGGATATTTCAATTGAATATTTTCGATAGTTTCTTCGATAATAGGAACAATTAAAACCATTTCTTTTTTTAATTCTAAAGGAGCATAATCTGATTTGGCAATATTTAAAATTTTCTCAATATGATTGTTCAGTTTGTGACTTTGGTTGATAATAATATTCGTGTACGTATGCAATTTTTTATCGTCTTTAATTGGGTTTTGTTCACTTAGGTATTTTGAAGCTATTAAAATAGAAGATAAAGGTGTTTTGAATTCGTGCGTCATATTATTGATGAAATCCCGTTGCAATTCTGAGTATTTTTTTTGCTGTAAAAGCGTAAAAATCGAATATACGTAAATCAATAAAATCAGAATTAGAGCGATCGAAAGTATAAACCAAAAGCGCATAGAACTGAACAAATATGTCGTTTCGTTGGGAAAACGAATGGCAAAGTAATATACTAAATTTTTGTGCTTTGGAAAAGAAACCGTTCTTTTTGTTTTTTCTTTTTCAGAAAACGAAATATACTTTCCGTAAACCATTTCATCACTTTGGCAATTGTAGACTGCGTATTCAAAATCAGTTGTAATATTCATTTTTTTAAACTCTGATCTCAAATAGAATTCTAAAATATCTGGTTCAAAATCGTTCTGAATATTTACAATATAATAATCGTTCGAAATTTTTTGAACTGGGTTCTGACAAGATGCTTCATGATCTTTTCCTTCGTATAATTTTCTGGCAACTTCAAGCAAAGCGATGTTTGCTTTCTGGCTTAGTTTTTTTTGTTCCAGGGTAAAAGCTTCTTTAGTCCAAAGCAATTGTGCCACCAATATACTAATAATGGCTACAAGTCCCAGAAGGATAATGCTATTGAGTTTATTTATTTTCAAAAAATGCGGTTTTTAGACTGTAATATTAATCAAATTTAGACTTAAAAACGGCGATTAACAAGTCATTAACAAAGATTTGAAAGTGGTTAACAGCGATTAGGATTTGTCTGAATTACCTTTGTAAAACAAAATTAGAACTATAAACCATTAAAATATATAATTATGAAAATGATCAAAATTTCGATGTTAGCCTTAGCTTTAAGCTTAATGTCTTTTTCAGCAATTGCACCAATACAATCTATGACTTCTGAAGAAAAATTGGTTGAAGCTGCTGCTTCGACAATTGTATGGAAAGCAGAAACTATCGATGTAGGTCAGATTCCTCAGGGAACACCAAAAGCGATTGTTTACGAATTTAAAAATACAGGAAAGACAGCAGTAGTGATTACAAATGTTCAGGGATCTTGCGGTTGTACTGCGACAGATTATACAAAAGAACCAATTTTACCTGGTAAATCAGCGAAAGTAACGGCAACGTACAACGCTGCCAATAAAGGTGGTTTTACAAAAACAGTTACTGTTACGACAAGTGCAGAAAGTACTCCAAAAGTACTTACTCTAAAAGGTACAGTAATCTAAAAATAAAGGTTAGTTATAAAGCGAAAAACTCCAGTTAAGTCATGTTAGCTGGAGTTTTTTTATACTTTGTATTTTAGGAAATCAGTATTTTTCTTTGATCGCTTTTGCAGGTTTATAAGGCAAATATTAATTTTTGTATAAATACTTTGTTTTCACCAAAACTTTTCTATTTTTATTAAAAATAATATTATGAAAATTTTGTATCCGCTGATTGCTGCTATCCTTCTTTTTTCAGTGATTTCTTGCAATAAGAAAGCAGAAAAGAAAGGCGAAGAACTGAAAGAGACTTCTGAAAAAGTGGTACCTGAACTCAAAATTTCAATTGATAGCGTCGGTATTACTGCTTTTTACAAGAGATATCCCAAAGTGGTTAAATTTCAGGATCAGGTTTTGGCTTTGTACAAGAAAAACAATTCAACTCAATTGTGGCTGGATAATAAAGGTGTAGTCGAATTTGCAAATACGCTGTTTAATAAATATAAAGGACTCGAGCAGGAAGGTTTAAAAGCAAATTTCCCTTATAACGAAAATATCAGTTCTATTTTTGAACATATTCCTGAAAATAAATTAGCAAAAGCTGACACAGATTTGATGATTACAAATCTCTATTTTTATTATGTTCAGAAAGTGTCCGGAGTAGATGAAAAAACGACCAAATCACTAGAATGGCTTTTACCTCGTAAGAAAGTAAATTATCAGGTGTTTTCAGATTCTATTTTTAAAAAATCTACCATTAGTGATGATAAAAAAAGTAAGATGTTCAGTCAATATTACAAACTTCGCGATGCATTACAGCAATATCGAGAGATAGAGAAAAAAGGCGGATGGAAAACAATTGAAGTTGGCGAAGGTTTTAAAAGTTTAAAAAAAGGAGATTCTGTTGCTGCAATTGGACAAATAAGAGAAAGATTGTTTCTAACAGGAGATCTTAAGGAAAACAGTAAAAGTAATGTATGTGATTCTACATTAATTTCCGGGATTAAAAATTTCGAATCTCACCACGGATTAACTCCAAAAAATATAATCTTACCTGAACACATTGCTGAATTGAACATTCCGGTTTCAGACAGAATTAAAACTATCATTGTCAATATGGAACGCTGCAGATGGATTGATCCTGAACTCGAAAAAGGCAAAGAATTTATAGAGGTTAATATTCCTGAATTCAAATTGTATTTGATTCGTAATCACGAAATTGTTTTTGTATCTCCGGTTGTTGTAGGTAAAGCAATGACTAAAACCGTGGTTTTTAGCGGAATGATGAATAATATTGTTTTTAGCCCATATTGGAATATCCCTCCAAGTATCATAAAAAGCGAGATTAAACCCGGAATGGCGAAAAATAAAAATTATTTGGCACAAAAAAATCTGGAATGGAATAATGGTGCTGTTCGTCAGTTGCCTGGAAAAAATAATTCGCTTGGTTTGGTGAAGTTTTTATTCCCAAATTCAAATAATATTTATTTACACGATACGCCGGCAAAAAGTTTGTTCGAAAGAGAAAACAGAGCTTTTAGTCATGGTTGCGTTCGTGTGGGGAAACCAAGAGAATTAGCCATTGAACTTTTAAAGCAAGATCCAAGCATGACTCCGGAGAAAATTGATAGAGCGATGCATGCCGGAAAAGAAAGCTGGTACACGCTAAAAAAGAAAATTCCTGTTTATATTGGTTATTTCACAGCTTGGGTAGACAGAAATGGAAATTTGAATTTTTATAAAGACGTTTACAAAAGAGATGACAGTTTGATAAAACTTCTTACGGAAGAATAAAAAAAAAGTTTGCCACTAATTACACGAATTTGCACTAATTTTTATCTACAAATTGAAAGATAATTTGCGGAAATTCGTGTAATTAGGGTCTAAAAACCTATTTGGAAATCACATCAAGACATTTATAAAAGGGACAACAGTTTGTCGATAACTACAGTTGTTTGTACGCAGATTTGGCAGATTAAAGGAGATTTAATTGGTTTTTTTTTAAGTTATCAAAAAAAAAATCTGCGCTTATTTGCTAAAATCTTTTTAAATCTGCGTGAAATAAATCGATGAAATTATTGGCAAAAATCTATTTAGGCAATACATCGACACACTTATAAAAACGTTTACTGTAATGATCAGAATCTAAATCGCTAATGGTTACGCTGCCGGCTTTTCCGGAAGAAGCGTGAATGAATTTTGAATGCATACCATTGGCCTCACAAATGATCCCGACATGTCCTACGATAGTTTTGTTCCTGTAACCGTAAAAAACTAAAACATCTCCAACTTTAAAATCTTCGGATTTTTTTGCGGTTCCCAGATTTTTGTAACCGCTTGAACTTCTTGGTACGGTAACTTCAAAATGCTGGAAAACGTAATTGACAAACCCTGAACAATCAAATCCTCTTTTTGGGTTATTTCCTGCGTATAAGTAAGGTGTTCCCAGATATTGTTTAGAATAGGAAATAAGAGAATCACGATCTATAGTTATTTGTATTTTTTCGATTGGAGTACTAACAGTTTTTTTTTCTTTTTTTAAAGTAAAAGAAGAGCATAAAATAATGCTTGCAAATGCTATATAGAGAGTTAATTTCATCTTTAGAAAAAATTATAAGATTTAATTGATAAAAATAGGATGTTGTTTTTGAATATCAAAGCGATATTTTGCAAAGACAGCTATGGATGGGTAATAATAACCGAAGATACGTCTTTTTATTTTGGTGTTTTTTTATTACTTTTTGATGTTTTAGTATCTTTTTGTCTGTTGAATTTCAGATATATTTGTGAATCGTATTTATATTTTAACAAATAAATTATGTTTCTCAAAAAAATATCATTTTTAATTTCGTTTTTGCTGATTTCGTTTGTTTCGACTTCACAAAACAAAACAAAAACTTTTCTTTATCAGGGTCGGGTTGAAAAACTTTCGGATAATAAAGGTATGTTAATAGGAACGGCTTCTTCTGTGACTTTAAATTTTACAGGAAATGAATGCTCGATTTCGTTGCAAAGTGTTGATTCCTGGGAACATCATAATTATGTTTCATTGGTTTTGGATGGGAAATATATAGGAAAATTGAGGATCGAAAAAGGTACAGCGCAATCTTTCCCGATAAAAGTTACTTCAAATAGAAAAGAACACACTTTAGAAATTTATAAAACTACAGAAGCACATAGTGGCGGAATTCTATTTGCCGGAACAACTGCAAAACTGACTTCGATTACTGCCAAAAAGAAAAGGAAAATTGAATTTATAGGAGATTCTATAACTTGTGGCGCAGCGAGCGATCCGTCTGACGTTCCTTGTGATAAAGGTGAATATTTTGATCATCATAACGGATATTACGCTTATGGGCCAGTTCTTTCAAGAGCAATTGGTGTCGATTATCTAATGAGTTCTGTTTCGGGAATTGGGATGTACCGCAATTGGAATGATGAGAACAAAGATGAAGCGATTATGCCGGATGTGTATCAGAATCTGTATTTAACAAAAGAGGCTTCAAAACCTAAATATGATTTTGCTTTTCAACCGGATATTATCAGTATTGCATTAGGAACTAATGATTTTTCTGGTGGAGATGGTAAAAAAGAGCGTTTACCTTTTAATGCGGAAAAGTATGTTTCGAATTATATCAACTTTATTAAAATGTTGTACCAACACAATCCAAAAGCACAAATCGTGATTACTAATAGTCCGATGGTTAACGGACAAAAGGCAGTTGTTTTTAAAGATTGTCTGAACAAAGTCAAAGAGGCTTTTGCATCTGATAAAACCCATAAACCCATTGCGATTTTCAAATTTAAACCTATGACACCAAAAGGTTGTTCAGGACATCCTGATGTTGCAGATCATAAAGTATTGGCCAATGAATATGCTCCTTTTTTAAAAAAGCTGCTAAATGAAAAATAATATATTTAAGTTTGCTTTCTTTCTGTTGATTTCCAGTACTATGATGGCAAACGTTACACTTCCGAATATTTTTGGTGATAATATGGTTTTACAACGCAACTCTGAAGTGAAAATTTGGGGTTGGGCGAATCCAAAAGAAGAAATCAGATTGGTTTCGGGCTGGAACAATCAGGAATATAAAGTTGTGGCAAATAATCAGGCGCAATGGGAACTTCATATCAAAACGCCTCAAGCCGGAGGACCTTATATTATTTCTATAAAAGGATATAACGAAGTCATTCTTAAAAATATTCTAATTGGAGAAGTTTGGGTTTGTGCCGGACAATCGAACATGGAAATGTCGGTAAGTTGGGGGATTGACAATGGCGAGGAAGAAATGAAAAAAGCTGCGAATCCTAATATTCGATTTTTTACCGTTCCGAAACTAACTGCAACAACACCACAAAATAATTTACTTGGAAACTGGGTTGAATCGACTCCGGAAACCATGAAAAACTTCAGTGCGATTGGTTACTTTTTTGCCAAACGCCTGCAAGAAGATTTAAAAAATGTCCCAATCGGATTGATTTCTTCGAACTGGGGCGGAACTCCTGCTGAAATCTGGATGCCGGAAGAAGTAGTTGAGAACGATCCTGTTTTACTAGAAAATGCAAAAAAACTTAATGAACAAGAATACGGACCGCGTCAACCCGGACGTGCGTACAACGCAATGATTTATCCTTTTTCAGGGTTTAAAATTGCCGGAACGCTGTGGTATCAGGGCGAATCGAATGTTGGTTCGTTGGTTTATGATCAAACGTTATCTGCCCTGATTACCTCGTGGAGGAAAGTCTGGCAAGAAGAATTTCCGTTTTACTTCGTTCAGATTGCACCTTATAAAACAGGAAGTAATAACTTCTCAAATGTAACGGTAAGAAACTCTCAACGCAAAATTTTGAATGAAGTTGCAAAGACCGGAATGGTGATAATCAGTGATATTTCCGATACGATTGATATTCATCCAAAGAATAAAAAATCGGTGGGAATTCGTTTGGCAAATCTGGCTTTGGCTGATATATACAAAGTCAAATCTGGTTTAGTGAATAGTCCGTTATTTAGAGATTTAAAGATCGATAAAAATAAAGCGATTGTTTCGTTTGATTATGCTGAAGGATTACATTTTAAAAACAAAATATCAAATCAGTTTGAATTAGCTGGAGCCGATGGTGTTTTTTATCCCGCAGAAGCTTCTATAAAAAATAATCAGGTGGTTTTGGTGAGTAAAAAAGTAGCTGCTCCTGCAAAAGTGAGATTTGCCTGGGGAAATACCATACAGTCAGATTTGTTTAATAAAGCGAATTTACCTGCTTCTTGTTTTATAACGGAGTAAAGGATTTTAGCCTCGAAGTTGCGAGATAGATTTTAGAATTTTTGCCCACGGATTGTGCGGGTTTAAACGGATTGGTGCTGGTTTTTTATTGTTTTGTCAGCTGAGCGGAGTCGAACCCCCGCAAGTAACTCGATACAGATTGGCAATCTTCTTTGCGCGGTTTCTTTGTCTTTTCGACGAAGGAGAAATCACACTCGTAACTCGATACAGATTGGCAATCTTCTTTGGGTGGTTTCTTTGTCATTTCGACGCAGGAGAAATCACATTAGTTGATTGACAAAGATTTAAAATTTCTTGTGGGGAGTTTCTTTGTCATTTCGACGAAGGAGAAATCACATTCGTAAATCGATACAGATTGGCAATCTTCTTTGCGGAGTTTCTTGTGTGATTTCTCCTGTCTCGAAATGACAAGATTGTGAAACAACAAGATTGCGAGAAAATCTAAGAAATCGAAAAGTTTTCGTTGACCTATTTGCGTGAGGGATAGAGGCGGTATCCTTTTGTGAAGTGAAACGGAATAAAAGATAAAGCCGAAAGCCTGACGTTTGCCTTTTTTCGGCCAAGCGACACGCCCAAATTATAGAAATATCTGACCATTATACCATTATGAAAAATAAAAAAATAATAACTATTGGGGTTTTTGCCCTGTTTACTGTTGGAAATATGAATGCACAGAAAAAGCCGTATCTGGATAAAAATAAAACAATTGAGCAACGTATCGACTTGCTTTTGCCCTTGATGACTTTGGAGGAAAAAGTGGGGCAAATGAACCAATACAACGGATTTTGGGATGTTACGGGACCAGCGCCAAAAGGTGGATCTGCGGAGCTAAAATACGAACATTTGCGAAAAGGCTGGGTGGGATCTATGCTGACGGTTCGTGGTGTAAAGGAAGTTCGTGCGGTACAGAAAATTGCGGTGGAAGAAACGCGTTTGGGGATTCCGTTGATTATTGGTTTTGATGTCATTCATGGTTATAAAACTTTGAGCCCTATTCCGCTGGCAGAAGCCGCAAGTTGGGATTTAGAAGCGATTAAGAAATCAGCGGCTATTGCAGCTAATGAAGCTTCGGCATCCGGAATTAACTGGACTTTTGGTCCAAATGTAGATGTTGCAAACGATGCGCGTTGGGGACGTGTGATGGAAGGTGCAGGCGAAGATCCTTATCTGGGAAGCAAAATTGCAATTGCCAGAGTGCATGGTTTTCAGGGTGAAACTATTGCCGATTTGACGAAAGTGAATACAATTGCAGCTTGTGCAAAACACTTTGCGGCTTATGGTTATGTAGAGGCAGGATTGGAATATAATATTGTAGATATGAGTAATTCTAAATTGTACAACTTGGTTTTGCCGCCTTTTAAAGCGACTGTTGCCGCCGGAGTTCGTACGTTTATGAATTCGTTTAATACATTAAACGGTGTTCCTGCGACTGGAAATATTTTCCTGCAAAGAGATATCCTGAAAGGAAAATGGAAGTTTGATGGTTTTGTAATTTCAGATTATGCTTCGATTCGCGAAATGATTGCGCACGGTTATGCAAAAGACGAAGCCGATGCTACTGCAAAGGCTGTAATTGCAGGTTCTGATATGGATATGGAATCGTATTTGTATGTGGCAAAATTGGTTGGTTTAGTAAAAGACGGAAAGGTAAAAGAAGCTCTGGTTGATGATGCGGTTCGTAGAATCCTTCGTGTCAAGTTTGAATTGGGATTGTTTGATGATCCCTACAAATATTGTGATGAGAAACGTGAGAAAGCGGTTGTTGGAAGTAAAGCCAATAATGAAGGTGTTCTCGATATGGCGAAAAAATCTATTGTATTGCTGAAGAACGATAGAAATTTGCTTCCGCTAAAAAAATCCGGACAGAAAATTGCTTTGATCGGGGCTTTGGCAAATGATAAAAATAGTCCTTTGGGAAGTTGGAGAATAGCATCTGATAATAATACTGCGGTTTCGGTTTTAGAAGGTATGCAGCAGTACAAAGATAATAAGCTGACATTTGAAAAAGGTGCTGATCTCACGGTGGGAAAAATATCATTTTTAGATGAGGTTGTTTTTAATACCACAGATAAAAGCGGATTTGAAGCGGCCAAAACAGCTGCTGAAGATGCAGATGTTGTAGTGATGGTTTTAGGTGAACATGGTTTTCAGAGTGGGGAGGGACGCAGTAGAACAGATCTTAATTTGCCTGGTTTGCAACAGGAATTGTTAGAAGAAATTTATAAAGTGAATCCAAATATTGTTTTGGTTTTAAATAATGGCCGTCCGTTAAGTATCCCTTGGGCCGCAGAACACGTACCTGCGATTGTAGAAGCCTGGCATTTAGGTACTCAATCCGGAAATGCAGTTGCTCAGGTTTTGTATGGCGATTACAACCCAAGTGGAAAATTGCCAATGTCTTTCCCGAGAAATGTGGGTCAGGTTCCTGTTTATTATAATAAATACAGCACAGGAAGGCCAATAGACAGTGATAAAAATGTTTTCTGGTCGCACTATACAGATGTAGAGAAAACGCCTCAGTTTCCGTTTGGGTTTGGTTTGAGCTATACAGAATTTGATTATAAGAATCTGAAGGTAAACAAATCTGCTTTTGCAAAAGGCGAAGATGTACAAGTGAGCGTTGAGGTTACCAATTCAGGAAATTATGACGGGAAAGAAGTGGTACAATTGTATCTTCATGATGAATATGCCAGCATTATTCGACCGGTTAAAGAACTGAAAGGCTTTGAATTGGTAGACCTTAAAAAAGGGGAAACTAAGACGATAAGTTTTACCTTGACTAATAACGAACTTGGGTTTTATGATAATGAAGGAAATTATTTAGTGGAACCGGGAACTTTTAAAATTATGGTTGGCGGAAGTTCTAATAAAGGACTGGAAAGTGGTTTCGAGATAAAAGAGTAAAAGTTTAATCAGGCAAAATTTGATTAAAATATTTTTCTCGCAGATTTAGCAGATTCGGCAGATTATTTTATCTACCTAAATATGCTAGATCTGCGAGATTGTTTTGTTATGTTAGACTACCAATGACATAGCGGCAGGAATAATTTCTCTTTTTAATTGTAATAATAGAAAAATTAGAAGGAAAAGTTTTTTTTGTAAGTTAATGATTATGAATATTATTTTTAATCGTTATCTTTGAGATAACTTCGTTTGAATAGAACTCATTACAAGTTTTCTGAAGAGGTTAATTTTTAAAGGTAAGCTGAAAACTTTATAGAGTAAGCATGATTTTAAAATATTCGTATGGAAAATTCTTTATTTAAAAAAGTAAAAATCGCAATTGATTATTGGTACATTCCATTACTTGTGGGAATACTTTTTGTTGGAATCGGAGTTTGGTCTTTTATAACGCCTTTGGCTGCTTATATAACACTTGCATTTTTGTTTAGTATTTCATTTCTGGCTACTGGAATTTTTGACATTATTTTTGCGCTTTCGAACAGAAAAAAAATAGACAATTGGGGCTGGACGCTGGCGTCAGGTATTATAGGATTGATTGTAGGGATATTACTGGTTACAAATCCATTGATTTCGATTACATTACTGCCATTATATGTAGGTTTTGTTATTTTGTTCCGCTCTATTATGGCTATTGTTATTGCTTTTAATTTAAAGAGTTATTCAGTGCCGGATTGGAAGAATCTTTTGTTTTTAGGAATCCTTGGAACAATTTTTTCTCTGATATTATTGTGGAACCCTCTTTTTGCAGGACTATCATTAGTGTACTGGACTGCTTTTGCTTTTATAGCACTTGGTATTTTCTATATTTATCTTTCTTTCAAATTAAAAAAGATACACGATATTCCTGAAAAAATTGATGAGCTAAAAGAAAAGATTCATTTGTAAAGAATACTTTTGGGTTGTCGAAAAGATAAAATTTATCATATAAATTTTTTGCAAAGTCGCTAAGACGCAAAGCTTTATTTTCTTTGCATCTTAGCGATTTTTAGCGATTAGAAAAAACAAATTTAGTTAATAGATTTAGAGAAACACGCAGGGTAAAAAAATCAATAGGAACAATGAAATGATTAATAAACTTCTAAAATCATTAGTTCATCGTTTACTATAAATGATTCAATAGTTTCTTTTTTTGAAATCAGAATTTCAGCAATTTGTTTTGTGTTTTTATTGAAAGTTTTTAAAATTATTACTTTTGGAGGAACTCCTTTTAAAAGTAATAGTTTTTCAAAGTCATCATCATGAGTAAGTATGGTAAAATTATTTTGTTTTGCAAATTGCCAGATTTCAATGTCTTTAGCCGGCTGATTTATCTTTAGATCTTTTGCATGTAAAGAATCTGGAAAATTATCTCCAACAAGTTTGATTATTCTCCATGAAATATTTGCATCAAGAAGTAATTTCATTATGCGGCAATTATTTTTGTAATATTTTCTCTATTTGCAGCAAAGGCCAAAGCAGCAAGAATATGCTGTCTTTTTAATTCAGGAAAATCCTCAATAATTTCTTCAAAGGACATTCCGGTAGATAGCCATGAAAGAATATCTGAAATACAAATTCGAGTTCCCGTAATAATAGGTTTCCCAAATCGGATATCAGGGTTTATCGAAATTAAATTTTGCCAGTTATTTTCCATAATTTTATTATTTACACAAATTTACACAAATTAAATTCAAATTTACTTTTAAAGTTGTATGGTTTGTTTTTACCTTTAAAACCTATAAACTTCCAATTTTAAATTAGAACATGAAATATAACAGATGTGGAAAGAGCGGGTTATTACTACCTGAAATTTCTTTAGGATTGTGGCACAATTTCGGATCAGTAGATAATTTCGAAAATGCTGAGAGCATTGCTGTAGAGGCTTTTGATAAAGGAATCACTCATTTTGATTTAGCGAACAATTACGGACCTGTTCCAGGTTCTGCAGAAACTAATTTTGGTAAAATTCTGTGGCATAATTTTCAGGGAAATTTACGTGATGAAATTATCATTTCAACCAAAGCCGGTTACACCATGTGGGACGGACCTTATGGGGATTGGGGTTCAAGAAAATATTTATTATCTAGTTTAGATCAGAGTCTGAAAAGAATGAAAGTAGATTACGTAGATATTTTTTATTCCCATCGTCCTGATCCGGAAACTCCAATTGAAGAAACCATGATGGCACTTGATTACGCCGTAAGATCCGGAAAAGCGTTATATGTTGGAATAAGCAATTATTCGGCAGAACAAACCCGCGTTGCAGTTGATGTCTTAAAACAATTAGGAACGCCATGTTTAATTCATCAGGCCAAATATTCGATGTTGGAGCGTTGGGTAGAAAATGGTTTATTGGATGTTCTGGAAGAAAAAGGAGTAGGTTGTATTGCCTTTTCACCTTTGGCACAAGGACTTTTAACCGATAAATACTTAAACGGAATTCCTGAAAATTCAAGAGCACATAATCCAAACGGACATTTGAAAGAAGATGAGGTTACGAATGAACGTATTCAGAAGTTAGTTCAGCTGAATGAAATTGCTCAAAACCGTAATCAATCCCTGGCGCAAATGGCATTGGCATGGCTGCAAAAAGACAAGCGAATTACATCCGTTTTAATAGGTGCAAGTTCGGTACGACAATTAAATAATAATATTGAATGCTTGCAAAACTTAGCATTTTCTTCAGACGAGTTGAATGTAATTGAGAAAATCCTCGCATAAATTATTTGATAAATACATACTGTAGAGGCGCACAGCAATGCGCCTCCGTCATGTGTAAGACACACAGTAAACCCGACAGGTTTTTGAAACCTGTCGGGTTTGACATATAATATATTATAGTATTTTAAATTATTTTTTCAATTCCAGATTATACTTCTTCACTATATCCAAAGTCGATTTATCCGAAGAAAACACAGAGTTTAACCCTTGTGGTTCCTGCGGAGGATCTGTTGTCAGGGGATCTCCCGGATTCCATTTTCCGTCTTTGGTAATTGCTTTTCCTTCGCCGCCAAATCCCCAGAAATTAGCCCCTTGTAACGGACCATTATTTTTAACGCTTTCGGCAACCCGATTAAAAATATAATTGTAAAAAACATCTCTATTTGCAACAGAAGATCCTGCAGCTAAATTTTCGTTTTCTCGCGGTAAACCAAACTCTTCAATAATTATTGGACGTTTTAGAGTATTGGCAACCTTAATATGATCATCAATATAGTTACCGGCATTTTCGAGCGTTGTAGGTAAAGTTGCTTCGGCATTATCAGCCTTAAACCAGTTCCAGTTTTTTGGCCAGATGTGCATAGTCAGATAATCAATATTAGGATTTTGGTGTGTTCTTTCAAAAATTTCCATACTATCATTCGAACTGTTTTTTCCTTCAGAACCTGTCGAGACCAAATGATTTTTGTCCAGACTATCTATCAAATTCACAATATTATTTAGCCATGAAGTAAATTTAGCTTCGTTTTCAGGCGTAAAAGTTCGGGGTTCATTCCCTACCTGCCACGACATAATGGTATTGTCCTGAGTATATTTCTTTTTCGAATAATTGTTCGTTCTTCCCATAATAAACTTTACATGATTCTCTAAAGCTTTCATGCAAGGTTCACAACTATGAAATTGTTCTGTATAAGACATAAATTGCGGCCATGTATTCGGCGCAATATTCGGAACCGGAATTGCCCCTTTGCCATTCCACTCTAAATATTGCGACATTCCGCCCGACCATTCCCAGTTGTTTGTTAAATATAAAACAGCGTACATTTTGCGTTTGCCCATTTCATTGATCAGAAAGTCCAGTCCGTCAAGCAAATCATTGTCATATTTTCCTTGTTCGTATTGCAACGCAGGACGAACCGTAAAATCATATTTTCCCCCATCACCACCAACGATAATTCTCAAGTTGTCAATTCCGTTTTTCTGCATCAAATCCAGTTCACGAAGCAATCTTTTTCTGTCGCCCACTTTTTTCGAAGCCAATAAACTTCCGTACCAATAATTCGTACCAATATAAGCGTAAGGTTTATCGCCTTTATAAAACTGCGTTCCTTTTACTGTAATTCTTTCCTGCGCCTGACACGCCATTGTAGTAACAATCAAAGCCAATCCGATGGTTTTTAGAAATCTGTTTTTCATTATTTGTTTTTTTAGGAGCTATTTCCTGCTATCCGCTTTATCTTTTGTTTTTTAAAGAAAAAAACAAAAGGATGCCGCTTCTATCAGGGCTAGGGATTTTCGTTTTATGAGATGTTTTTTCTCCTAACAGGTTTCTAAAACCTGTTAGGTATTGTCATCGCAAAGTTTGTCATTTAGGAATTCACAGTTCGTTGCTTTCTTCATGCGATTTCTCCCTTTGGTCGAAAATGACACTGCCGATTCACAGTTCGTTGCTCTCTGGATGCGATTTCTCCCTTTGGTCGAAATGACACTGCGGATTAACGTTTCGTTGCTCTCTGGATGTGATTTCTCCCTTTGGTCGAAATGACACTGCGGATTCGAAGTTCGTTGTTCTCTTGATGAGATTTCTCTCCCGAAGTTTCGGGATTAAAATGACATAAAATGAGCTTAATTTCCCGCTTTGTCAAGTTACTTGCGGAGCTTCGACTCCGTTTAGCCTGACAAAAGCAAACAAAAAATCCGTGTCAATCCGTTTAACCTGTAAAATCCGTGTGCCATTAAATTACAAAATCTTACTTCGGCAATTCATACATCTTCGGCAAAGAATTCACCAATGCCGATTTTGGTTTAGCGGTAAATGTCTTGAAATCTGCAGCATTCGCAACAGAACTGTTCGGGACATAATAACCATCTTTAGTATTATTCCAGAACATGACATAACTCACCTCAATATTATTTGCTGTTAAGGCGCTATATAAATAATCCGAAAACCAATTGGTAATTGGAGTTTTTGTACTTGTAACCTGATAACCGGTTTCTGTTAATGCTGCAATTTTTACTTTGGTTTTAGCCAAATCAGCAATTATTTTTAGTTTAGAATTGGCTTTTGTGGCACCAGCTTGCACTTGATTGTCAAAATCGCCATAATTATCCATTCCTAAAACATCGACATATTTATCACCGGGATATCTGCTTAGATAATTGGCTTCTGTTGTGTATGAGTTATCAGGCGAAAAAGCATATAAAATATTATGAACGCCTTTGGTATTTTTTAGATAATCAACAGTAAACTGATAAGCTGTTTTATATTCTTCTGCAGTAGCAAAATTAGCGCCCCACCAGAACCAGCTTCCGTCAAATTCATGAAAAGGCCTGAAGATTATAGGAATTAATTCTCCATTTGAACCTTTTAAATTCAAAACTACGCTGGCAATTTTGTCTAGTTTTTTCTTGTACCATTCGTTATTTGCTCCGCCCGGTAAAATACTTTTAAAAGCAGTTGCCTTTTGATCTGCAGTCATATCAGCTGCATAAAAACTATCTTCTTTATTAGGCTCTCTTAAATGCCAGCAAAAAGTGTTGATCATTCCTTTTGCGTAAGCAGCTTTTACATCGTTTACCATTTTTTCCTCTTGCTGATAAAACCAATTATCAGCCTGATTGTTATTATTTTTATCGGTAATAAACATAAAATCCAAACCTAAAAGAGCAGGATCATAACCTGTGTTTTTTTTGATATCAGAATCTCCGCCATTGTCCTGATAATAACTATTAAAAGCGTCTTGCTGACCAATGGCGACTTTAGTTTTGGCCAGTTTTTTTAAATTATAAAATAAAGCTACGGTTTCTTTGGTAGCATTTGCATCGACCATATAAGTTGTCACGTTTTGCGTAGTCAACGGATCAGTTGGAACTATAACTGGCGGTTCAACGATAATTTCAGGACCAGATTCATCATTTGAAGAACAGCTTGAAAGGAACAAAATCGATAAACTTAAAAATGCTATTTTCAGAAACGTAGTTTTCATATGGTTATGTATTAATTCGGTTAATGAGTTCAAGACAAGCGCGACTATTATGATAGGGACATTTCCAAAAACCGGCTTTGTCTTTTTCGATCAAAGAATAATCCCGGTTAATTCCCCAGAACCATTCTCCGTTTTCGGTGTCTAAAATATATTTCTTTATAAATTTCCAGTTTTTATAAACGATGTTCAGGTAATTTTTATCGCCTGTTAATTGGTACGCATTATAAAAACCAATCAAAGCTTCGGCCTGAACCCACCAATGTTTTTCGGCAACTAACTCATTCTTTTTAGGGTCGAATTCATACCATAAACCACCATCAGTATCTAGTCCTTCTTTAGTAACTTCAGCCATTTGAATGGCATGTTTGGTATAATTTTCAATTAAGGTTTGATTTTTAGAAATTTCGGCACATTGCAATAAAAGCCAGGCCGCTTCAATATCATGACCGTATGATATAACGTCCGGTTTTTCGATCCAGTTTTCATCAAAAAACAAACGCAAATGACCATTTTCGGTATTGATGAAATGTTTTTCTATCGTTTCTAATAATTCCACAATATCACTTTGAAGCGTTTTGTCCTTCCAAACTTTAAATAAATTTGCATAAGCCTCGACAATATGCAAATGCGTATTCATGGTTTTCTTCTCGTTGGCGTCTTTATCGCTTAAACGTAAATCTTCGATAGACTGCCAATCTCGGGTAAAAGCTTCTAAATAGCCTTTGTTTGCCGGATCATAACTGTATTCCTGAATTTTTAGATAGAGGTTAATGGCTATTTCTAAAGCTTTATCGTCTTTAGAAATAGCATAATATTCAGATAATCCGTAGATCGCAAAAGCTAAAGCATAAATTTGATTTTTGGTATCTTTTGGCGTTTTATCAGGATTGATACTCCAAAATAAACCTCCAAATTCAGGATCATAAAAGTGATTTGAAAGAAACTCAAAAGCACGTTTGGCGATCTTTTTGTGACCTTCGTTTTCAGTGACTTTATAACTTGCTGAAAAACTCCAAAGAATTCTGGCGTTCAAAACAGAACCTTTCTCAGCATTAGCAATAATATGATCGTTGAAATCAATTTGACCTATAAAACCACCATTTTCATTATCTAAGGTATGTTTTGACCAGTATTTTAGAATGGAATCAAGTTCCGCTGATAATTCAGATTTAAGTTGCTTTAGTTGTATTGACACGGTAAATTAAATTGTATTGTTTTTTTCGATTTGATTGATGATCGTTTTTACTGAACCTGCTGAAATAAAAGTATCTGCGGGAGTATTTGTTACATAATCAACCAATTTTGCTACAGACGAAACTGCAACATGCATTCTTGTATCTGATGATGCGTAATACACATAAACAGTTCCGTCAGTATCTTCAATCCATCCGTTTGAAAATAAAACATTCGATACATCACCCACTCTTTCAATTCCTTCAGGTCCCATAAAATGTCCGGCCGGAACGTGGGTAACTTTCGTAATATCGTTCAGATCTGTCATGAACATATATAAGGTGTAGCGCAATCCCGCGGCAGTATTTCGAACTCCGTGTGCAAGATGCAGCCATCCTTTTTCAGTTTTAATAGGAGCAGGGCCAAGACCATTCTTTAATTCATAAATAGTATGATATTGTTTGCCAAAAATGATTTTTTCGTCATTTACCACCGGATTGGTCATGTCTTCGACATATCCTAAACCAATTCCACCACCAGCTCCAACATCGATAAAACCATCTTGCGGACGCGTGTATAAAGCATATTTTCCGTTTACGAATTCGGGGTGGAGAACCACATTGCGTTGTTGCCCTGTATTCGAAATTAAGTCAGGCAATCTTTCCCAGTTTACCAGATCTTTCGAGCGAACGATTCCAGCATTGGCTACAGCCGAACTTGTATCGCCTTTTGGTGCTTTTGGATCTTTTCTTTCGGTACAAAAAATACCATAAACCCAACCGTCTTCATGGTTGATTAGACGCATATCATATACATTGGTGTCCGGTTCTTCGGTTTGCGGAATCACGCATGGTTTCTCCCAAAACTTAAAGTTATCGACTCCATTTGGACTTTCTGCTATAGCAAAGAATGATTTTCTGTCAATTCCTTCTACACGAACAGCAAGCAGGTATTTTTCGTTCCATTTCATGGCGCCGGCATTAAAAGCTGCATTCATCCCAATTCTTTCCTGCAAGAACGGATTTGTCTTTTCGTTGAGGTCAAAACGCCAGTTCAATGGTACATGAGCTGCCGTAACAACCGGGTTTTTATAGCGTTCGTATATCCCGTTTCCGGCATTGTCCTGAGGAGTATTTTTTTGCTCGATCAGTATTTTATGTTCGTTTTCTAGTGCTACTTTTCTATCCTGAAATGTAGTTGAAGAGGCTATTGCTGTCATATAAATAGATTTCTGTATCTGTTTTTTTTTAATTTGTCTGGTCTCGTTTTTCGTTTAAGTCTTGTTCTATTACCTGAAGTTTTTCTTCGGATAATGGATAGAATGCTATAAAAGCGACTGATATTATGGCTGCGATTGCAGGAAGTATACTTAGCATTAATTGAATTCCGTTTTGAGCAGTGGCAGTTTGCTCTACATTGGCCTGAAAACCATAATAACCCAAAAGCCATCCGGCTCCGGCTCCACCAATTGTCCATCCAAATTTTTGAGACATTGACGATGCTGAGAAAACTAATCCTGTTGCTCTGCGACCTTGTTTCCACTCTGAATAATCAGCGCTATCTGCATACATCGACCAGATTAACGGGAAGATGCAACCGGCGCAAATACTGATTAAAAGCTGAAAACTCATAATTAAGAAAACATCTTCTTTTCCGAAGAAATAGAAAACCAAACTCAAAATTGCGGCTAACGCCATGGCACCAAAAAAAGTTTTCTTTTTACCAATTTTATTCGCAATTGGAGTCGCGATAATTACTCCGATGATATTTGCAGCTTGTCCTAAAACTAGATAAATAGAAGTGGGTGTCATATGAAAATCAGTTCCAAAAAGGTAGAAATCAAAGTTTACGCTGCTGCTGACATAATATTTAAAATAATAAACGGCAGCTCCGTCACGGATTGAATTAAAAACTAAAGCACCAATTCCGGCTCCAAGTAAAATCCACCACGGTTTGTTTTTTAGTAAATCTTTTAGATCTTCTTTTAGATTATTTTGTTCGTCTGAAATTGGTTTTACTCTTTCTTTAGTAAAGAAAAAACAGGCCCAGAAAAAAGCAGTTGTAATAACTCCAAAGACAGAAATTGTTGCCAGCCATCCAGTTTTTGAATTTAGGCTTCCTCCAAAATAATTTACTAACGGTTCTATTAGCCAGAGTGCCAGGAGACTTCCCCCAAAGGCAAAAACCATTCTATACGATGATAAAGTAGTTCTTTCTTTTCGGTCAGATGACATTACGCCCAGAAGTGATGCATACGGCACATTGATCAACGAATAAATCATCATCATGGCGGAGTACGTCACGTAGGCATAAATTATTTTTCCTTTCTCATCAAAATCAGGAGTATAAAAAGTCAAAACTCCAATCACGGCAAAAGGTATGGCAACCCATAATAAATAAGGTCTGAATTTTCCCCATTTGCTTTTTGTTCTGTCGGCGATGATTCCCACAATCGGATCAAAACAGGAATCCCAGATTCTGGTAATCAAGAACATGGTTCCTACAACAGCAGGCGCCAACCCGAAAACGTCGGTATAGAAAAAGAGAAGGTACATGCTGAAAATTTTCCAGAACATCGATGATGCGGCATCTCCAAGACCGTAACCTATTTTTTCTTTTAAACTAATTTTGTCGTGCATTAGACTTTTTTTAATGGTTGTAATTTAGATTTGGTCGATTGTTTAATGTTTCTATTTGTTGATTTTTTTTGACGCGGATAAAACGGATTTACTTCGTAAAAACACGGATAAAAACAGATTTTATTTTGAATACGATATTTAAACACATAGAAACATAGATTTTTTTGAACTTAAAAGGCATTTCACTTATTTAAATAAACATAGCCGAGCTAGGTGAAAGAAATATGTTTCTTTTTAATATTCTTTTTTTAAATGCAGATGACACGGATTTTAGAGGTTTTTTAATTCTCATTTTTTAATTTTATTAATGTCTTTTTCGAATAAGGTTTTATCCAGATTATAAAAATCAATAAAATCTTTCTCGCTTACTTGTCCCTTATATGGTGCGTAATAATGCATTTTTTGTTCTTTTTCCTGCCAGCCGTGATTTCTCCATAATAAAACATAAGAGATTTTATAATCGCCAATCGCTTTAGACAAAGTTCCTGTCCACCATTTCGGGTCTGGAATCGCTTCATAACCCGCTTCGGCTATCGCAATTAATTTATTTTGTTTTGTACCAATTTCATCTATGATTTTAAGTTGACTTTGAACTTCATTTATGAATTTTTTGCCCTCTTTGTCGTCATTATTCTGGTAAGAATCAAAACTTAAAATATCAGCATAACTATCATCGGGATAGTTGGTAAGAAAATCTTCTTTTGAGCTAAAACTGCTTGTGTTGTAAATATAAATTAAATTATGAACTCCTTTTTTCTGCAGATATTCAAAAGTGAATTTCCATAAGGTTTTAAATTCTTCGGGAGTACAATTTCCTTTTCCCCACCAAAACCAGCCACCGGTAAGTTCGTGATAAGGTCTGAAAAGAATCGGGATGTTTTTTCCTTCTTTATCTTTTAAGGATAAAAAGAAATCAGCCGCTTTGTCTAACCAGATCGTAAATTTTTTATGGTTTTCTCCACCTGGTAGAACTGTTTTTGCTGCATTTGGAGTATTGTCCCAGGCATTTTTCCCAGTTGCAGGATTATCAAGATGCCAGCTTACGGTAGAAATTCCGCCTCTTGCATTCGCTTCTTTAATGTATTGTTTCATTTTCGCAAAAGGAACACCGTCAATATTATTTAGGTCATCCTTTTCCAGTCCGGCAATGTCCCAACCGTAAACGGCAGGATAATCGCCAACAACATCTTTTATGTCGCTGCGACCGTCTTCGTATTTCCAATTTACACCGTAGGCAAGATCATCCTGATGCCCGAATAAGTATCCTTTTTGTGACAATTGATGCAGTTTTTTGTATAATGAAACAGTTTCAGGTGTAGCTTTTTTATCTGATAGTGACAAATTAGTATTAGTGATAATAGGGTTTGCAGAACAAGAAGTTCCTATGAATAGAGCTGATATTAGTACTATTATATGTTTTTTCATTATGAATATACTTGTTGTTCAGTGCAATAACTGCAAATTTATAAAAGGTATAGTTGTCAAAAAAAGGCTCAAATTTATAATCGAAAATTCAGAACTATTTTTGGACTAAAACTATCAAAACTATAAAAAGTTATTACATTAAAAATGATTAATGTTTATTATTAATACTCTTTTTGTAAAAATGATAATTCTATTTTTCAAAGATAATCGGATGTTTCTGGTATAATTAATATTATTTTATCAATTATATATCATATTATTGCAATAAAAAAAACGAATATTACTTCTTAAAATAGATTTTAAAGATGGGCAGTACTAAAAATTTTTATAGAGAAATCGCTCCGTTATCTGCTGGAGACAGCTTTTTGGTTTTTGACAGAGTGAAAGATAGTTTTGATTTTCCGGTGCATTATCATCCGGAATTTGAGATCAATTTTATACTAAACGGAAAAGGAGTAAAGCGGGTTGTAGGGGATAATATAGAAGAAATCGATAATGTTGAACTGGTTTTGATTGGTCCGAATTTATATCACGGTTGGGAATTAAATAAATGTACAAGCAAAAAAATCCACGAAATAACCATTCAGTTTCATAACGATTTGTTTCATGAATCATTTCTTGCCAGGCGTATTATGAACCCAATTCGGGATATGTTCAATCGTTCGATTCACGGTATTTTATTCTCGAAAAAAATAGCCGAAGAATTGACTCCACGGTTGGTAAGGCTTTCTAAATTAGATGGTATGGACTATTTTTTAGAAATTACTTCATTGCTTTATGATTTGGCGAATTCCAGAAACCAGCGTTTGCTTTCTACTTATACAGTAGATTATGACACGTTTGATGATTATGATAAAATGAAATTGGTTTATGAATATGTACAGAAACATTTTGCTGAGAAGATCACTTTAGAAGATGTTGCCGGTGTTGCCAGTATGTCTATAATTTCATTCAATCGGTTTATTAAAAAACGTACCGGAAAAACATTTGTCAATTATATAAATGATATTCGAATTGGATATGCAGCTCGTTGGCTGGTAGAAAAAGATATGAGTGTTTCTGAAGTTGCTTTTAAATCCGGGTTTAATAATATAGCAAACTTCAACCGTAGTTTTAAAGCGATTAAAAACTGTACACCAAGCCAGTATAGAGAAGATTTCTCTGGATTAAAGCGTATTTTATAGTGATACTTTTTTTGCACAAACAAATATTATTTTTAACGAAATCGTTTGCTTTTTGGCTTATTCGTTAATTTTTGTTTATTAGCTACAGTGATTTGATACGTTTGGTTTGCGAATAATTCAATTTTTTATGTGTTTTATTTTAATATGTGTTTTTTTATTGATTCATAGTAAAAATATTATCATTAAATGATATAATACTATTGATTTAATGTTTTGTTGTGTTATAGATTTGTTAAATAATTTAAGAAATAAAATAGGACTCTATTTATAACTTGAATTAGGATAACAAATTTAAACTAACCAAACATTTATTATGAAAAAACTAATGACTAACTTCATTCATTGGAATGCTAACCACAAAGCGGTTCCTCTGATTTTATTTTTGTTACTGACGAGTAATTTTGTTACGGCTCAGGTAAAACTAACAGTAACAGGAACGGTATCTGACAGTAAAGGAATGACAATTCCTGGAGCCAACATTTCGATTGTTGGATCTAAAACGACTACTTCTACAGATTTTGATGGTAAATATACTATTGATGCGCCTTCTAACGGAACATTAGTGGTGTCATTTATTGGGTTCGATTCTCAAAAAATGGGGATCGCAGGAAGAACAAAAATTAACGTTTCTCTGGTGTCGAGCTCTGAGGATTTAAGAGAAGTTGTTGTAATTGGTTACGGAACTCAGAAAAAGAAAGACGTAAATGGTGCAATATCTTCAGTAAAAGCAAAAGATTTAGAGAACATAAAACAAGTTTCTATAGACCAAATGCTTCAGGGTAAAGCCGCCGGGGTTTCTGTAACAAACAATTCAGGACAGCCGGGAGGTGCAGCTTCTGTAAGGATACGAGGAACTACTTCTATCACGGGAACAAATGAGCCTTTGTATGTTATCGATGGTGTGCCAATATCAGGAGATGCTACAGGAAAATCTACAAGCGGGCAAACTTTGGCCGGTAAAGACGGGTTTTCTTCTTCAGGAGGAAGCGGGAACACGGCTATGAGCCCTTTGTCGATGATTAATCCAAGTGATATCGAATCTATGGATATTTTGAAAGATGCTTCTGCAACAGCTATTTATGGTTCGAGAGGTGCAAATGGAGTTATCATAATTACAACAAAATCCGGTAGAAAAGGTGGTGGAAAGGTTTCTTACGAGAACTACACTTCTATGAGTTCAGTTACTAATAAACTGGATGTTTTGACTTTGCCTCAATACGCAACGTTGAAAACAGATTTGGCTAAATTATGGGGATTTCAGACACGTCAGGAATTTTCGCATCCTGAATTATTGGGTCCAGGAACTAATTGGCAGGACGAAGTATATAGAACAGCAGTTTCTCAAAGTCACCAGTTATCATTTTCTGGTGCTAAAGACGGAACTAGTTACTACCTGTCAGGAAGTTATTTAGATAATCAGGGAACGATTATAAATTCAGGATTAAAAAGATATACAGTAAGATTGAATTTAGATTCGAAAATTAAACCATGGTTAAGAATTGGCGGAAATCTTACGGGAGGTATTACAAACGAGAAGGTTACAGTGAATCAAAGTTATTCAGGATTGATTTCGAATACTTTATTACAATCTCCGGATATTCCTGTTCGAAATTCTGATGGTTCATTTGCCGGACCTCCTTCATCAGAACAAAGTGTTACATATTATAATCCGGTTGCTGAGGCCTTGACCAGAGAAAATAAATTGGTCAGAAAGAATTTCTTAGGGAATATCTATGCTGAAGTGGATCTTTTTAAAGGATTAAAATACCGAATTGAAATTGCAGCCAATACGGAGTTTTCTGAAAATGATGATTTCAGACCTTCTTATGCATGGGGAAGCCAGGTAAATTTATTGGCAGATCTTGATGTGCGAAGACAAAATTGGTATTCTACAAACATCAAAAATTTATTGACTTACGATAAAACTTTCGGTAAACACAGAGTTACACTTTTGGCAGGTCAGGAAGCAAATGATTCGCATTGGGAAGGTTTAGTTGCATCAGCGCAAGGTTTTAAGACAAATTCTATTCATACTATTAACCTGGCTGATGTCGATAATAATACGATTACACAATATAAAGGCAGCGCTTCACTTGCTTCTCTTTTTGCTCGTATTATTTATGATTTCAATGATAAGTACAGTCTTACAGCTTCTGTCAGACAAGATATTTCGTCTAAGTTTGATCCTACAACTGGAAATCAAAAAGGAGTTTTTAATGCGATTTCCGGTTCCTGGAAATTATCAAACGAGTCTTTTATGGAGGGAACCCGCAAGTATGTTGATAATATCAAATTCAGAGCAGGTTATGGAGAAACAGGAAATCAGCAAATCCCGAACAACAGCTATTCTGCCATGTTAGGAGCTCAGAATTCCGGTTTAGGAAGCGGCTTTTTACCATCCAATTATCCTAATCCTAATTTGGTTTGGGAATCACTAAATCAGACCAATTTAGGTATCGATTTTACACTGCTGAATAATAAACTCTCTGCGAGTTTTGATGTCTATGATAAAAAATCAAAAGGATTTTTGTTTCAGGTGCCATTGCCGCTTTATTTAACCGGAGGTGGAGGACAATACGGAGGAATTTCTGCGCCATATTCTAATTTAGGAACAATGAGCAACAAAGGATTTGATCTTACTGTGGGTTACGATATGAGATCAGCAGGTAATTTTAATTGGGATACCTCTTTGGTTATATCACAATACAAAAATAATTTGGATGAAATCGCTAACGGAATTGTCTTGACTCAGGAAGTAAATACAAACGGATATCAGCCTGTTGTAGTGACCAATACTACAGTTGGAAATCCTATTGGTTTATTTTACGGATACAAAACAGATGGATTGTTTAAAGATCAGGCTACTTTGAATAGTGCGCCAATTCAGTTTGGTCAGGCTGTAGGAACTGCTGCCGGTCAAACAGCTTTGGGAGATGTAAAATATGTCGATGTAAATAACGATGGTAAAATAGATGCAAGTGATAAAACTTTTATCGGAAATCCGCATCCAAAATTCACTTTTGGTTTTACCAATAACTTTAAATATAAAAATGTAGACTGTTCTGTATTCTTGCAGGGATCATACGGAAATGATGTAATGAACTTAACCAGAAGAGGAGGAACAACAAATGCATCTTTATATGATAATCAGTTAGTACAAGCAATGGATTATTATTCGCCTACAAATACAGGAAGCAATAACCCGAGACCAATCGCAGATTCTGCAAATAATAATTTACTTATTTCAGATCGTTATGTAGAGGATGGATCTTATTTAAGGATTCAAAACGTAACTATCGGGTATTCATTACCACAAGATATTATTTCAAAATATAAAATATCAAGATTAAGATTGTACGGAACCGCACAAAATTTATACACGTTCACCAACTATTCTGGTTATGATCCGGAGATAGGTTCATTCAATCAAAATGTGCTTTTATCAGGAATTGACAACGGAAGATATCCGGTAGCGAGAACATTTTTATTTGGACTTAACGTAGAATTTTAAAAATTAAAACAAAATGAAAAAGAAATCTTTTTTAAATAGATATAGTTTGCTTCTTATAGCAACAGCATTTTTGACTTTTGGATCATGTCAGGATGATTTTACTGACAGACCTTCTGAGGACGGAATTAGTTTAGATTCTTATTATAGTACAAATGATCAGGTATCATCTGCTACAAACGGAATGTACAGCAGGACTTGGTTTCAAATGTATAATAAATTTTGGTGGGCACTCGAAGTGGGTTCCGGTAATATGTATTCTGGCTCTGGTGATGTAAGCGGATTAAAAACTTTCTCGATTAACGGTAGTGATCCTGAATTGGTAAACGGCTGGTCTTCGTTATGGGCAAATGTGCAGCAGTCTAATATGATTATTAATTTCCTGAAATCCAGAGTAGGACCGGATGTTTCTAAAAATGTTTTGGACAATACAATTGGAGAAGCTTATTTTTTAAGAGCTACTTCGTATTTTGATTTAGTGAGACTTTGGGGGCCGGTGCCAATTATCGAAAATCCTCTGGATTATACAAGTAATCCTTATATAAATAATAATACTGTTGCAGATGTTTATAAATTAATCACAATGGATTATTTAAAAGCGATTGACTTATTGGCTGATAAAACCAGAGGAGCTAATTATGCCAATAACGGACATGTTTCTAAAGGTTCTGCAAAAGCAATGCTGGCAAAAGTTTATTTGTATCAAAAGGATTATGCAAATGCCAGAGCAATGGCAGAAAGTGTTATCAATAGTGGTGAATTTAAATTATTAGGAGGGGATCAATTACCAGGAAAAAGCTTTGCTGATTTGTTTACATATCCAAACAATAATAACGAAGAATCTATTTTTGCGCTTCAATGGAAAACAGATGGTAACTACGGATCCGGAAATAATTGCAATACACAGTTTGGTTTTCAGGACGGAACATTATCAACTTCAAATGCAGCTTATGCGGGAGTTTTTGGTCCAAGTCAGGAAGTGCTTCTTTCTTTATATGACGACGGAGATTTAAGAAAGCATGAAACTGTAATGGTTCCCGGAGCTACTTATCCAAATATAAAAACAACACAAGGAGTTGGATTTACAGTGCCTGCAGATAAAGATCTGGCTCAGGCATCCGGAGGAGCGATTAAAAAATATTGTATCGGAGTTGTAAACGGAAATGCTACCGGTCAAATTGATAGTTGGGCAATGATGGATAATAATTCTTATGTAATGCGTTATGCTGAGTTATTATTAATTCACGCCGAAGCTGTGTTAGCAGGAGGATCAAGCACATCTGATCCGGCTGCTTTAAATTCGATAAATGCTGTTAGAAAAAGAGCAGGTCTGGCTAGTTTAACTACGGTAACTTTTGATGCAATCTTTTTAGAAAGAAGAAAAGAATTGTGCTTCGAAGGAGATTATTGGTTCGATTTAGGGCGTATCGATAAAACAAAAGCGATTGCTATTATGTCTGCGCAAAATAGGGGAGACCGATATGCTGAGATTCATTATACACCCAGATATAGTGAAGATCACGCCGCAAATGATTTCTATATGGATTATCCGGATAATGAGGTAGCTAAAAATCCAAAGTTATTACAGCCGCCAGTTCCGTATACTTTTAAATAATTATTAAAATTTAAATATTATGAAAAATATAAAAATAAAATACCTCTTTTCTTTTTTTGCAACAGCATTTGTACTGGTGGGTGGGTTTTCTTCCTGCAACAGCGATGATGCTGCCAGTGGCGGATCCGGTAATCCTGCAATTACCAGTGTCGCATTATCTAAAGAAGGGGATTTAGTTCCTGTTACGGTTGGTGATCCTAAAAATTATTATATTATTCAGGGTACAGGACTTTCGACTGTTTCAAAAATTTACTTCAATGATTTTGATACTTATTTCAATCCTGTGCTGGTTACAGATACTGCAATTTTCGTTTTAATCGATGAAAAAACGCCTTATGCAAATTCAAGCAATAAATTAAAAGTAGTGACGAAATTCGGAACGATACTTTATGATTTTATGATTTCGCCACCAACACCAAAATTAGTAAGTTATAATCCTATCAATGCTGTTGAAGGAGATATCGTAACAGTTTCCGGAGATTATTTTCTAAATCCTCTTGTAAAAGTAGGAACCGTAGATGTACCTGTAATTTCTTCAAGTTTAACAGAATTGAAATTTAAAATGCCGGCCAATGCTGCCAATAAATATGTAACAGTTACTAATATTTCAGGTTCGGCTACTTCAAAAGAAGCAATTGGTACAGCATTATTTGATGATGTATGGTACAACGACTGGTTTTATGACGGAGGAGATGATAAAGTCTCTCTGGAAAGTTCAGGCGCTGCACAAGGAAATGTAATGATAAAATCAATTAATGACGGATGGGGTGGTAACCGCTTTAGAAATAAAGATTGGGGAACTTTGGATATGGCAAATTATAGCGGAATCAGATTGTTTATTAAAGGTGAAAAAGCAGGTAAAGTGGCTATTATCCTGAACGGACACTGGAGTGATCCTGATGCTAAAGTGATTGATGTAACGACGGAATGGAAAGAATATAATCTGCCATGGAATTCCTGGCCTTTTGCTGTGACAAGTTTGCAGGATATTGTTCTAAAAGATTTTACAGGTAATAAGTCAACATATTACTTAGATAATATTGGTTTTATTCTGAAGTAATTTTTAAGGAAATCTCTTTGGTTTGAGTTTTGTTTGAAGTATTCCCTAATCTACTCAATTAGGGAATGCTTTTTTTTTAATAATTAATTTGAATTTTTAATAATGAAAAAAATCATTTTAGTAGTCGCTTTAAGCATCTCAGGTTTAGTTTTTAGTCAGGGAAATACACATACCCAATTAGCAGGAAAATTTGAAGGCCTCGCGATGACACCTCCAATGGGGTGGAATTCATGGAATACTTTTGGAACAAGTATCGATGAAAAATTAGTAAAAGAAACGGCAGATATTATGGTCTCTTCCGGGATGGCAGCTGCCGGATACAATTATATTGTACTTGATGATGGCTGGATGACCAGAGAACGAGACGCTAACGGGGATTTGATTCCGGATCCGGTTAAATTCCCTAACGGGATGAAAGCGGTAATAGATTATGTTCATAGCAAAGGATTAAAATTTGGTTTGTACAATTGTGCAGGAACACAAACTTGTGCCGGTTATCCGGGAACACGTGGTTACGAATATCAGGATGCTCGTTTTTATGCTAAACTGGGGATTGATTTTTTAAAATATGATTGGTGCAATACACAGGGAATTACAGCTAAAGAAGCTTATACGACAATGAGTAATGCACTAAAAACAGCCGGAAGGCCTATTGTATTTAGTCTTTGCGAGTGGGGAGATAATCAGCCATGGGAATGGGGGAAACCTGTTGGGAATTTATGGAGAATTTCCGGAGATATTTATCCTTGTTTCGATTGTGAGTTTAAACATCCTGAAAATTGGTCGTCCTGGGGATTCATGAAAATTGTAGAAATGCGAAAAGATATTCGTAAATATTCCGGTCCCGATCATTGGAATGATTTTGATATGATGGAAGTGGGGAATGAGATGAATGATACCGAAGATAAAGCGCACTTTGCAATGTGGTGCATGATGGCATCACCACTTGTTGCGGGAAATGATTTCAGAAAAATGTCAAAAGAAACGCTGGCAATTTTAACGAACAAAGAATTAATTGCCGTTGATCAGGATAAACTGGGAATTCAGGGTTTTAAATATTCTGCTGAAGATGGATTAGAAGTTTGGGTGAAACCTTTATCAGATGGAAATTGGGCCGTAACTTTTTTGAATAGAAGTGAAGTGCCTAAAAAAATCAATTTTGATTGGAAAAAACATGTTATTAAAGATGCTGATTTTGGATATGAAGCTGATTTTAGTAAAACAGTTTTTAAGCTTAAAGATCTTTGGAAGAATAAAGAATCTGGTACCACAAAAAAGAATTTTACTGCAGATATTGTTCCTCATGATGTGATTACATTACGACTAATTCCTTAAATCATTTTATTATGAATAGTAAAAAACACTTTTTTGCTCTTACCTTATTATTAATGTTTTCTATAGCGAATGCTCAATTTGTTAAAAATCATGGTCAGCTCAATGTTCGTGGAACACAATTGGTAGATAAAAACAATAATCCGATTGTTTTGCGTGGTATGAGTTTTGGCTGGCATAGTATGTGGCCCAGGTTTTATAATGAAAAGGCGGTGAGTTGGTTAAAAAAAGACTTTAATTGTAATGTGGTTCGCGCTGCAATGGGAATTGAACTTGGAGAATGGTCGTATGTAAAGAATCCTGAGTTTTCTAAACAAAAAATAGAAGCAGTTGTAAACGGAGCTATAAAGTCTGATATCTATGTGATTATTGATTGGCACAGTCATAATATTAATCTGAAGGAAGCTAAAGAGTTTTTTGCTGAGGTCTCTAAAAAATATGCAAAGTATCCTAATATAATCTATGAGATATTCAATGAGCCGGATCATGAATCATGGCCAGAGGTAAAGGCATACTCCGAAGAGGTAATTAAGATAATCCGGGAAAATGATGCCCATAATATTATTTTAGTTGGTTCTCCGCATTGGGATCAGGATGTAGATCTTCCGGCTGCTGATCCAATAAAAGGGTTTGATAATATTATGTATACCATGCATTTTTATGCGGCAACACATGGTAAGGAGTTACGGGATAGAACGGATAATGCTATAAAAAGTGGTTTGCCTATTTTTGTTTCAGAATCGGCGGGAATGGAAGCTTCTGGCGATGGATCTCTCGATCTCAAAGCCTGGCAGGAATATATCGACTGGATGGAAGACCGAAAATTGAGCTGGATTACCTGGTCTGTTTCTGATAAAGATGAAACTTGCTCAATTTTAAAAAAGTCGGCTAAGTCAGAAGGAAAATGGAAAGAAGAAGATTTAAAAGAATCAGGAATTAAAGTTCGTGAGTTTTTAAGGAAATACAATACGCAAGATTAGCATTGCTTGCGTGATTTTTTAAGGAAAGCCTGTTCAATCTTGAACAGGCTTTTTGTTTGTTTTTAACTCTGAAATAACAACTGCTTTTTATGAATTACTCCTATTTTGTTTATTTTTATTTTTGTAGGAATTTATACAATTTATTTTATTGCTTTTTAAATTTTTTACGTCATGCTGTATTTTGTGTTTATTTTTTTGTTTTTGTACTTGACCCCCTATTTTTTATAGGGTTGATTTTTTTTTTAGACATTTTATTGTGTTTTTATCTTGTTTTTTAGTTCCTATTTGGCTTTGATGTTTAATTTTCTAGTGTTTTTATTTTTTAATGGTTGTCAAATTTTCAAAAATAAAGAAGTATAAATGTCATATCATGATTATTGTTATTCTAATTTTTGTAATCCGTAATTCTTCCCTGAATTCGTCAAAAAAATGAATTTCAATTCTTTTACTCATACAAAAGTTAATAAATTCGCTAATGAAAATGAGGGTGTTTGAGAGACGAATAAGAGGTTTTAGAAATGACTTATACTATTAAATAGATATATAAAAGATTAACTAACCAGAATCAATTAATAACTAAAAACCAATTAAAACATGAAAAAAGTAGTACACATTTTAGCCGCGATGTTAACGAGTTCTTTTGCTTTTGCCCAAGATGATACTGACACTTCAGTTTCACCAGCAACTACTTGGGGAGGATCGGCAGACGCTTATTATAAGTATGATTTTTCAAAACAAATGAATGGATTAACGAGCTTTACCAACTCGCAAGATTCATTCGAATTAGGAATGGCTTCCGTTCAGGCAGCGCATACGTTTGGGAAGGCCTCCGTTTTTGTAGACTTAGGTTTCGGGAAGAGAGCAGGAGAGTTTTCATATAATGAAACAACAGATAAAGATATTGACGCAAAATTTTTAATTAAACAATTGTTTTTTACGTATCAGATTACAGATGAATTTAAGGTAGTGGCAGGTAGTTTTGGTACACATATAGGATATGAAGTATTAGATGCAATAGGAAATAAAAACTACAGTATGTCTTACGCATTTTCTTATGGACCATTTTTTAATACAGGTGTAAAAGCACAATATACCTCAGGAAAGTTTACTGCAATGGCCGGAATTACAAATCCTACTGATTTTAAATCAGCTATGGATGCCGGCTCGACTCAAAAAACTTTTATAGCGCAATTGGGTTATATTGGCGAGACAGGAAGTGCATATTTAAACTTTACATCAGGAAGTACTAATCCTACTCCGGGAACATTAGTGATTCCGTCTGATGAAAATAAAACACAAATTGATTTTGTGGCTTCTAAAACAATAACAGATGCTTTTTCTTTAGGATTTAATGCGACATATGCTAAAACTAAAAATGACTTTGACAGTGCTTTAGATGGTGATTGGTTTTCACTTGTAGGCTATGCTAATTATGCTTTCAAACCATCTTTGAGCTTAGCTTACAGAATGGAATATTTTGATGCTAAAAATGCTGCGGCCAATGTGGGAACATTAATGGGATCAAACGTTTTTGCAAATACAGTTTCTTTGAATTATAAAGTAGGTAAACTGACTATAATTCCTGAGTTAAGATACGATGCCGCATCTGAAGATATCTTTTTAGATAAAGATGCTATGCCAACAGGTGGTTCGTTCTACGCATTAATTGCTACAACATACTCTTTCTAGAGATAAAGATTGATATTTTTTTTTTTTTTTTGGAGCTGTCGAAACACACTAATGTTTTGGCAGCTTTTTTATTTGAGAGCTTTTTTTGTTACGACTCAAGCATTGGTAAATAAATGAAGTAAAATATTTTTCACGCAGATTTAAAAAAGATTTTGGCAGATATATTTATCACTAAATCCAGGGAGTAAATCATTTTAACCTGCTTTAAACTTTTATCCGGATAGCTATTGTAATTGACTAAATTCAGTATTTTCAATTTGTTCTAATTTGCGCATTTGAGGCAAAAAAAAAGTTGCCTAAGGAAGATTAATTGTTTTTGACAACAGAAATCGGCGACTAAATTCAGCTTTTTAATTTGTGCTAATTTGCGCATTTGTGGCAAAAAAAAGTTTCATAAAGAAAAATTAATCTTTTTAATTCCAGTAATCAGTCACTAAATTCTGCATTCTTAATTTGTTCCAACTTGTGCAATTTGCGGCAACTTCAATAAAAAAAAACGCGTTTCTAAATGTTTAGAAACGCGTTTGTATTTTGAGTATTTTCTCTTTTTATTGAACCTGCTTTTTATAAATCGAATAAATCGTATCTATTGTTTTTCGGTCTAAAGTAGCAGTTACATCAGTTTGAATATAATGTAATTTGAATGCCATAATGGCTGCTGAGAGATTTTTGGTATTATATCCTATAATTCTCAATGCGGGTTCAATTTTAAAATCAAATGGAGCTTCTTCTAAAACAGCATCCGGCCAAATTCCAAATCCTTTTTCTGCTAATGTTTTCCAGGGAAATAAAGCACTCGGGTCTTGTTTTCTGCCTGGAGCGATATCAGCATGCCCTAATATGTTTTGCGTCGGGATGTTATAGTCTTTCTTTAATTTTGTCAAAAGAGCGACTAAACTTCCAATCTGCGCTTCTGTAAAAGGTTTAAAGCCATTATTATCAAGCTCTATCCCAATTGAAGAAGAATTGATATCTGTATTTTTCCCCCAAGTTGCAGCTCCAGCATGCCATGCTCTTAAATAATCATTTAGCATTTGAACTACATTTCCATTTTCAGAAATTATATAGTGTGCACTTACCTGTGTTTTAGTTTTGGTAAACGTCTTAATCGTTTGCTGAATAGAATCCTGGGCAGTATGATGAATAATGATAAAACTTGGTTTCCTTAAATTAAAATTTACAGTACCGATCCATTCTGTATTAATGCCGTTTAGTAAATAAGTAGATCCCGTTTTTGATAAAGTATCTTTTACAATTCCAAGCTGTTGAGCATATGTAGTATCAATAACTACAGGGCTTACCGGAGGAATTGGTTGAGGTTCTTTACTCGTAATTTGATTTTCTAAAGTTTTAAGCTGCTGATCATAAACCTTCTCTGTGCTTTTGTAAGGATTTGTTGAACAACCAGTAATGATAAGGGCTAAAATCAGATAACAAAAATGTTTTTTTGCCATAATAGTTACGTTTTTTTAGATAAGACTGAAACAATTATTCTTGAATCTTTGTTTCAGTATCTTCTTTGACTTCTTTTGTGTCTTTATCTTTAGAATCTTTTTTCTTTTTTGATTTAGATGGCTTTTTTATCTCTTTAAAATCAGCCATAAAAGCAGTGTATTTTTCTACCTGATCAGGATTCAAAAAAGCAGTTATTTTTTTAGTAGTGCTTTCTCTTAAAGCTTTAATTTGCTCTAATTTTTGGTCCTGACTGCTGCTTTCGTTTTTCAAAAGAATTCCTTGTTCTTTCATGCTGTCAGTAAAAACATTTGCAATAGCAATTGCCTGAAGTTCATCAAGATTTACTACCGGTTTCATTTGTTCTACAATTTTAGCAGCTGTTTCTTCCGGAGGTGTTTCTTTAGGTTTGCTGGTATTTCCTTGCGGTCCTCCCATCATACTTCTGTCCATACCCATTCCTCCGCCTCTTCCATATCCGTTACCGCCGCCATAGCCTCCTCCACCGCCGTAACCATTATTATATCCGTTTCCGTATTGAGCCGAAACAGAATTGAAGCAGAATAAGGTAAAAACCAAAAGAAATAAAGATAGTGTAGGTTTCATAAAAATGTTTTTATCTAAAATTGATAATTCTTTAGCGTAAATTTAAGCAGGTTCTCCGTATAAATCAAATTCTGTAGCCTCTATTATTCTTATATTAACAAATTCCCCTGTTTTTACATAATGTTTAGATGCGTCAATTAAAACCTCGTTATCAACATCCGGGCTATCAAATTCAGTTCTTCCCACAAAATGAGCGCCTTCTTTTCTGTCAATAATACATTTAAAAACCTGGCCTACTTTCTCCTGATTCATATCCCATGAAATTTGCGATTGCAATTCCATTATTTCGTTTGCTCTGGCTTGTTTTACATCGTCCGGAACATCATCTTCCAGTAAATAAGCATGCGTGTTTTCTTCGTGAGAATAAGCAAAACATCCCATTCTGTCAAATTTCATTTCCTGAACGAAATCCTTCAAAATTTCAAAATCTTCCTGAGTTTCTCCGGGATATCCAACGATCAAAGTAGTTCTGATCGCCATTCCTGGAACGGCAGCACGGAAATCTTTTAATAATTGAGTTGTTTTAGCCTGAGTAGTACCACGACGCATCGATTTTAATATAGAATCCGAAATATGTTGTAACGGAATATCAATATAATTACAAATCTTAGGTTCGCGTTTCATTATTTCAAGAACATCCATCGGGAAACCTGTAGGGAAGGCATAGTGTAAACGAATCCATTCGATTCCTTCTACTTTTACCAATGCTTCTAAAAGTTCTCCAAGATTTCTCTTTTTATAAATATCAAGACCATAATAAGTTAAATCCTGAGCGATTAAGATCAATTCTTTTACGCCATTCTTAGCTAAACCTTCAGTTTCTTTAACTAATTTTTCGATAGTTTGAGAAACGTGTTTACCACGCATAAGAGGAATCGCACAAAAACTACAAGGTCTGTCGCAACCTTCGGCAATTTTCAGGTAAGCATAATTTTTTGGAGTAGTAGTCAAACGTTCTCCTAATAATTCATGTTTATAATCTGCTCCTAAAGCTTTCAATAACTGAGGTAATTCTGTTGTACCAAAATATTGATCTACGTTAGGAATTTCTTTTTCTAAATCAGGTCTGTAACGCTCAGACAAACATCCTGTAACAAAAACCTTGTCAACTAATCCTTTGTCTTTTTTGTCTGCATATTCCAAAATCATGTTTACTGATTCTGCTTTAGCGTTATCAATAAACCCACAAGTGTTGATTACGATAATGTTTCCTTCTCTTTCTGCTGGAGCTTCATGTTCAACTTCTTTTCCGTTTGCACGAAGTTGACCCATTAACACTTCACTGTCATATACATTTTTCGAACACCCAAGAGTGATTACGTTAATTTTGTTCTTTTTTAAAGACTTGGTTCTCATACTTTTATAAATTGGAGTGCAAAATTACACTTTTTTATCCAAACACCGCTTGTTTGGGTTTCTTTTACGTGTTTTTTATGAAGGTAATTCGGTAGTTGTTCTATCTTTTATAGTTGCCGAAGTTTCGTGAACGCCATAAAGAGATTTTCTTTTATTAGCGTTAAAAAAAAATCCGTCAGGTAATGCCTGACGGAAATTTCCATTCATCTATTTACTTAATTACAATTCAAATAATAAAGTCAAAGAAACATTATTTAGTTTCGATGTAATGTTAGCGCCATCTGTAAATCCTTTGGCAAAAAAGCCCTGATTCGATTTTCTTTCTAAATACGAGTAAGCTAAATCTAGTTTAGTCCCTCCAAAGTTATAGCCCAGACCTCCTGAGTAGCTGTTTAAATCTCCAATTGTAGTTCCGTTTTTATATGGGCTTCCTTCAAAACGATATCCCCCGCGAAGGCTTAATTGTTTTATCTTGTATTCAGCACCAACTCTCAATTCGCCCGCGTTTGTTAATTGATTGCTGATGTCATTGTTTACACCTCTAAATCCGGCATCGTTTGTTGGTTTGTATTTAGCGTTTCCGTAATCTTTAATAGCGTAATCAACACTAATTAAACCGGATTTTCCAAATACATAAGCTGCACTAAAAGTTGTTTTTCCGGGAGTTTGCAGAGTATAAGAATCGTAAACGTTTATAATTTTTGGGTTAACCGTGTTGTTTATTGGTTGTCCGCCCAAAGCTTGCGTAGTAGTATAGAGGCTCTGAGAAACTTCATCGTATAGGTCGTACCAAGTATTAGATTCATATGCTAAACCAAGTCTGAATGAGTCTGTAACTTTTGCGATGGCACCAAGTTGAAAAGAGAAGCCATTTCCGTATGTGTAAAGATTGTTGTTGAATTCTAAATCAGATATAGTTTCGTTTGGTTGCAGTGGATTGCTGTTCTGTTCGTAAAAACTACTTGATCTTCTGTAATCAGTGATGTGTACATTTAAATTCGCTCCAAAATAAATTCTGTCTTTATATGAGGTTGCAATATTAAAGCTTAATTTACTGTTGTATCCGCTCGTGTAAATGTTGTTTTCCTGGTAATAATTACCTCCTGCTGGTACGTTACTAGTATATTGGGTGTTGTTGTTATCGGCTGTAACGGGATTGATTACATAGCCTTCTCCGCCAAAAAAGGCTTGCTGTTGCGTGTAGGACATATCTCTATAGTCTAAGCGTTTTATATCTCCTAAAGGTACTCCGTTGGCGTAGGCTAAGAAATATTTATCAATGGAGTTCGTCGGGTTTGTTCCTGCAGAAAAAACACTATTATTGAAATTGTTCGTGTTTTCGTAATTTACTCCAATAGAAATTTTCTTCCAGTTATTATTCGGGTTATGATCATGAAAAACAAAAACAGCTCCTGCTTGATTTAGAAGAAATGTATTTTCTTTATCACTAGTTTGAGTGCCAAAATAGTTTGAGTTGTTTTTAATGCTCTGATTACTAAAAGTTATTCCTGTCTGGTTGTTTGTGAAAATAGCAGATCCTGCAGGATTGACACTCAGAGACGATAAGTCTCCGCCAACTGCTCCAAATGCGCCACTCATTGCTCTGAATCTTGCTGTTCCCGTTAGGTTGTCTTGTGAGTAACGAAGAGCGTCTGAAACTTCTTGCGAGTGTGAGACGCTGGCAGTTAATCCTGTAATAAATAGGAATAATATTTTTTTCATTTGGATAAGTTTTTAGTTTATTTTTTTTGTATAAGTGAAAAGTGAAAGAAGGGATTATCTTCTTCCGCCTCCACCTCCACCGTAAGATCTTCCGCCACCGCCACCGCCGCCAGATGATCTCATGCTTCCGCCGCCACTATTCATAGAACGTGATGGGCTAGGAGAGTAGCTTCTTGATGGAGCATTGCCGTTGCTGCTATTGTAATTTCTGGTTGAAGTAGAACTACTTGATCTTCTGTTAGAATAGTCGTAGCTGTTGTTTTGTCCTTGAGTTGACGAACTTCTTCTGTTTGTAAAATTAGGGTTTGAAGAATCATAGGTTCTTCCATTTGTGCCAGAACTTCTTCTGAAATCTGTATAACCACTTTGTCTGTTGGTTGTATAGTTTCTATTTGAATTGTAGTTTCTGTCAGAATTAGAATTTCTGGTAGTATAGCTTCTGTTCGTTGTAAAGCTTCTGTTGGTGTAACCTCCTCTGTTAGAAGCATAGTTTCTGTCTCCGTAATAAGATGCAGATCCTCTTCTTCCGTAGCTATATGAGTAATTGTTGTATCTATTGTAGCCAGGTCCCCAATATCCAGGATAACCCCATCCCGGGTAGCCCCATCCAGGTCCCCAGTAGTTAGGATAACCCCATCCTCCTCCGTAACCCCATCCGTAATAAGGATATCCAAATCCAAGTCCGAATCCCATTGACCATGTAGGGTCAGAATAAATATTTACAGAAACGTCTGAATTGGCGCTTCCCCAGGCTGGGTAAGCATTTGCGACTGATTGTATACTATCGCTGTCAGAATAATTACCATAATTATCTACATCTGTAAAAATTTCAGTTGACTGATTGTCATCTTGCAATGATCTAAAGTAATCCTTATATTGATTATTTGTATTTGTGGTAGTTGTTTGAGCATAGGTTCTTGGTGAGCCGCCGTATACTCCATCATTGTCATGATAAGAAGTATTTTGGTAAGAACCACATGATGCTAGTAGAAAACTCAATAATCCAATTAAGTAAAAATGACTTGAGTTTTGGCGGAGAGTTGTATAAGTTTTCATATCTGTGGAGTTTTTTATTGTTGCACATTACAAAAATAGTTAGTTTTGTCAAACTATTTAGTTAAAATTATTAAAACAAAATTTGTGCCAAACTATTCAATATGAGTAAGAACCTCACTACAAGATCAGAAGATTATTCAAAATGGTATAACGAGCTGGTTGTAAAAGCAGATCTAGCTGAAAATTCAGGCGTTAGAGGATGTATGGTTATTAAGCCGTACGGATATGCTATTTGGGAAAAAATGCAGGCTGAGTTAGACCGAATGTTTAAAGAAACAGGACATCAAAATGCGTACTTCCCTTTATTTGTGCCTAAGAGCATGTTTGAGGCGGAAGAAAAAAATGCAGAAGGATTTGCAAAAGAGTGTGCTATCGTAACACATTATAGATTAAAAAATGATCCGGACAGACCTGGAAAATTAATGGTTGACCCAAATGCGAAGTTAGAAGAGGAGCTTATTGTTCGTCCTACCAGTGAAGCAATTATTTGGTCTACATATAAAGGATGGGTACAATCGTACAGAGATTTGCCTTTATTGATTAATCAATGGGCAAATGTTGTTCGTTGGGAAATGCGTACGCGTTTGTTTTTAAGAACTGCTGAGTTTTTATGGCAGGAAGGGCATACAGCACATGCTACAAAGGCAGAAGCACTAGAAGAATCTGAAAAGATGATGAATGTATATGCTGATTTTGCTCAGGACTTTATGGCTATTCCGGTTGTTAAAGGTATAAAAACTGAAACGGAGCGTTTTGCCGGTGCCGATGAAACCTATTGTATTGAAGCATTAATGCAGGACGGAAAAGCATTACAGGCAGGAACATCTCACTTTTTAGGTCAGAACTTTGCAAAAGCTTTTGATGTGAAATTTGCAAATGCCGAAGGGAAACAAGAACACGTGTGGGGAACCTCATGGGGAGTTTCTACTCGTTTAATGGGAGCTTTGGTGATGACGCACTCTGACGATCAGGGATTAGTGCTGCCTCCTAATTTGGCACCTATACAAGTTGTTATTGTGCCTATTTATAAAACAGATGAGCAAATAGCAGAGATTACAACGGCAGTAAATGACTTAACTGCTAAGCTTAAAAAGTTGAAAATTTCAGTTAAATATGATGACAGAACAACTCAAAAACCAGGATTCAAGTTTGCTGAATGGGAATTAAAAGGTGTTCCTGTAAGAATTGCTGTTGGTCCAAAAGATTTAGAAAACGGAACTTTTGAAGTTGCCAGACGTGATACATTGACAAAAGAAACTGTTTCCGGCGAAGGAATCGTTACTTATATAAATGACTTGCTTGAGCAAATACAAACTGATTTATTTAATAAAGCATTAAATTATCGTGATACTCATATCACGGAAGTAAATAGCTTTGAGGAATTTAAAGAAGTTTTAGATGGTAAAGGAGGGTTTGTATCTGCTCATTGGGATGGTACAGCCGCTACTGAAGAAAAAATAAAAGACTTGACAAAAGCAACGATTCGTTGTATCCCATTAGATGCTGTAGAAGAGGCGGGAACCTGTGTGTTTACTGGTAATCCTTCTTCAAAAAGAGTGTTGTTTGCTAAGGCGTATTAATTTTTTTTAATTTTTTTTGCATCAGGTATTGTACATCTTAAAAATAGTTGTATTTTTGCATCCGCATTAGAGAAGCAGGCCCGTTCGTCTATCGGTTAGGACGCATGGTTTTCATCCATGTAAGAGCGGTTCGATTCCGCTACGGGCTACTACTTTTACTGCGAATTTTTTCTTGAAATACTGAGAATTAAAATGGCCCGTTCGTCTATCGGTTAGGACGCATGGTTTTCATCCATGTAAGAGCGGTTCGATTCCGCTACGGGCTACAAAATTTCAATTTATTAAAATTGGAGAAAACTTAGAGGATACTGGTCTGTTCGTCTAGGGGTTAGGACTCCAGGCTTTCGTCCTGGTAACAGGGGTTCGATTCCCTTACAGACTACTACAATTAGTTGTAAATAAGTTTTGTAAAATAAAAGTTGGTGTCTCGATTTTTGTTTTATTAGTTAAAACCAAAGTGATTGTTTTTCAATTGTGGGAGGTTTTTCTTTTTTAACTAGTATTTATAATAATTATTACATCTAAAAATTAAAAAAAATGGCAAATCATAAGTCAGCATTAAAAAGAATCAGAAGTAACGAAAAAAGAAGAGTTCTTAACAGATACCAACACAAAACTACTCGTAACGCTATTAAAGCATTAAGATTAGCTACTGATAAATCTGATGCAGCTTCAAAATTATCAACTGTAATCTCTATGGTAGATAAATTAGCTAAAAAGAACATCATTCATGATAATAAAGCTTCTAACTTGAAGTCTAAATTAACTAAACATGTTGCTAAATTGTAATTAATTACAATTTCCTAAATATATAAAAAAAGTCCTCTTTAGAGGACTTTTTTTTGTTTGAATAAAAATGAAAATCCCAAAGTGTCTATGTTAAATGGGATCAAACGCAAAAGTTGGGGATTACGCAAAAAGATTGCATAATCTGAATAAGAAAAAATCTACTTTTCGTACTCCTCTAAATTGACTTCTAAATGCTTTTACTTTGGCATTAAAAGATTCTGCTGAAGCGTTTGTTTTAATCCATTTCAATTCCTGCTTGATTTGTTTCGGTTTTATTGTAATGTTGGATTTTTATTTAAGTGACCTTCTATTGTTGTTTAGTTTGCAATGGGTTTGTTTTTAAATTCCTATTTTCTTTTTAAGGTATTCAAGCATTGGCAGAGTAACAGGCTTTGAGAGGAAGTCTATGATAATAGGGTATTTTTTTGCTTTGGCTAAATCTTCAGGGTCAATAGTAGAAGATAATACAATGACATTCGCAGTGTTGAATTCTGCGTAAGCAGGAGACGTAAAGTGGTCTAAAAATTCCCAGCCACCCATGACTGGCATGTTCAGGTCTAAGAAGATCAATTCTGGTTTTTTGTTTACTTTGTTTTTAATATTGGTGTATTTTAAAGTGTTGAAATGCATCAGTGCTTCTTCACCATTTTGAGCAGTGATGATTTCTTTAGAGAATGATGATTTCGAAATTACTTTTTTGCATAACATGAGCGTGATTGGGTCGTCATCAATGCATAAAATTTGCTCGAGCATGTGAATTAATTTTTGAATGTTATTGTGAATGTTGTGCCTTTATTGACTTCGCTTTCAATGGTTATTGTTCCTCCCATAGTTTCTACTTGTGATTTTACAAGGTATAAGCCTAGTCCTTTGCTGTCAGGATAATTGTGAAATCGTTGATAGAGGCCAAAAACTTTGTCTCGATTCCTGTCCAGATCAATTCCAATTCCGTTATCTTTAAAAGTTAAGATAGCTTTGTGATCTATTTGTTCGGCGGTAATCGATATCTTTAATTTCCTGTTTTCCGATTTGTATTTTAAGGAGTTAGTCAGTAGGTTAAGTAAGATGCTTTCGATGTAAGCCTTGTTTGTGTTTAGCAGTGGAACTTTTTCGAAATTTAATTTAATTATCGGTTTGTGTAATTCTATCTGGAAAGACAATTGGCTAAAGACATTCTCAAAAACTTCTTTTAAAGAAACTTCTTCTTTTTGCATAGAAGGATTGTCTTTGATGATGATGACTTTTACCAGATCATTTATGGTTTCGTTTAATAAATGTGTTGATTTGGTAAAGCCGGCAAGGATTTCCTGAAGTTCCGGATCTTCAACAGGAATATCTTCTATTAAATTTAATAGTCCGATTAAATTGGATAAAGGCGCTCTCAGGTTGTGTGATGTTATATAGGAGAACTGTTTTAAATCCTTGTTGTTTTGGGTTAGTTCCCTGATAAGATGTTCTTTTTCTGTTTCTAATTTTTTTTCATCTGTTATGTCTCGCTGTATAGAAATCCAGTGCGAAATTGATCCTTCATTATTAAAAATGGGGATCATTGAAAATCGAACCCAATATTCTTCTTTTTTCTTGGTATAACTAATGGTTTCTATTAAGCATTCTTCTTTATTCTTTATTGCTCTTAATAGTTTTTTTAATTCTTCTGAGTCTGATTTTGGTCCTTTGAAAATATTTGGAGATTTCCCAATTATTTCATGAGAGAGATATCCGGACATTTGTGAAAAAGCGGGATTTACATATACTATTTTAGGGATTTTACGATCTGTTGAATTCGCTTCTGTAATTAGAATAGAATCTTTAGATTGTGTGATTACAGTTTCCAGAAGTTTTAATCGTTGTTCTTCTTCTTTTTGTTTGGTAATGTCCTGGATTGCTCCAATCATTCTAATGGCTCTTCCGTTTTCATCTTTCAATAAAAACCCCCGGTCAAGTACGTATTTATAGCTTCCGTCAACACATCTAAAGCGATACTGATCCTGCCATTTTTCAGTTTTTTGTTCAATAAATGAATATAATTTGATAGACATTCTGATACTGTCTTCAGGATGAATTTTATCAAACCACCATTTTGATGTGTTTCCTACATCTGCGGGATTATATCCAAATACGCTTTCGATTCCTTTGTTCCAATTAATACTGTCTTCCTGAATTTTCCAATCCCAAATAGTGTCGCTAGTCGCTTTTGCAACAATGTCATATTTTTCGTTCGATTCTTTGATCTCTTCATTTGTTTTTTTTAATTTTTCGAAAATAGAGATGTTTTTCTTTTCATTTTTCGATAGTATGTATCTGAAAATTAATCCTGTAATGAGTATAAAAAGGACGTCTTTTATAACAAATAAATAAAAGTATTCTATCTTAGAAAAGTAGGTAGTAAGTATTTTATGGCAGATTATAGCCACAATTAGCGATATGATAACGTAAACTAGAGTAATTTGGAGAGTTTTACTTTTCATTACTCAAATATAGTTAAATTAACTATAATTAAACAATAAGGAAAGTTCATTTCGATGGTAAAATTTACGTTGTTTTGATGAACTAATTACTTGTCTAGACGCAAACTATCGCAGAAACGTTTTTTATATCAAAATAAAGTGTACCTTTGCACCCATTAAAAATCTCAGATGGAATCTATTAGAAATATTGCAATTATTGCCCACGTCGATCACGGTAAAACCACTTTGGTTGATAAAATTATGTATCACTGTCAGTTATTTCGTGACAACGAAAACACAGGTGATTTAATTCTTGATAATAACGATTTAGAGCGTGAGAGAGGTATTACTATTACTTCAAAAAACGTATCAGTTCAATATAAAGGAACAAAAATCAATATTATCGATACTCCTGGTCACGCCGATTTTGGAGGAGAAGTAGAACGTGTATTAAACATGGCCGATGGTGTATGTTTGCTAGTTGATGCTTTTGAAGGTCCAATGCCACAAACGCGTTTTGTATTACAAAAAGCTATTGATTTAGGTCTTAAGCCTTGTGTAGTTATCAATAAAGTTGATAAGGAAAACTGTACTCCTGAAGAAGTTCATGAGAAAGTTTTTGACTTAATGTTTGAATTAGGTGCTTCAGAAGAGCAATTAGATTTTCCAACTGTTTATGGTTCTGCTAAAAACAACTGGATGTCTGATCATTGGGAAAACGTAACTGATAATGTTGAAGCATTATTGGATATGGTTATCAAAAACGTACCGGCTCCTAAAGTATCTGAAGGAACACCACAAATGTTGATTACATCTTTAGATTTCTCTGCATTTACAGGTCGTATCGCTATTGGTCGTCTTGAAAGAGGTGTATTGACAGAAGGTATGCCAATTTCTTTGGTAAAAAGAGATGGTAAAGTTATAAAATCACGTATTAAAGAATTACATACTTTTGAAGGTTTAGGCCGTAAAAAAGTACAAGAAGTAATCGCTGGAGATATTTGTGCTATTATTGGAGTTGAAGGTTTTGAAATTGGAGATACAATCGCCGATTCTGAAAATCCTGAAGCTTTACAAACTATCGCAATTGATGAGCCTACAATGAGTATGTTGTTTACAATCAACGATTCACCATTCTTTGGTAAAGAGGGTAAATTTGTAACTTCTCGTCATATTAGAGAAAGATTGACAAAAGAATTAGAGAAAAACTTAGCTATGAAGTTAGGTGAAACTGATTCTGCTGATAAATTCATGGTTTTTGGTCGTGGAGTACTTCACTTATCTGTTCTTATTGAAACAATGAGAAGAGAAGGGTATGAGTTACAAATTGGTCAGCCACAAGTTATCATCAAAGAAATTGATGGTAAAAAATGTGAGCCAATTGAAGAATTGACAATCGATTTGCCAGAAAATCTTTCAGGAAGAGCAGTTGAATTCGTTACATTGCGTAAAGGAGAAATGCTTTCTATGGAAACTAAAGGGGAACGTATGATTGTGAAATTTAATATTCCATCTCGTGGAATTATTGGATTGCGTAATCAATTACTTACTGCAACAGCAGGTGAGGCTATTATGGCACACCGTTTTATAGGATATGAGCCATACAAAGGAGAAATTTCTGGACGTAACAAAGGTTCATTGATCTCTATGGAAAAAGGAAAAGCGATTCCTTATTCTATCGATAAATTACAAGATCGTGGTAAGTTTTTTGTTGAACCAAATGCTGAAATTTACGAAGGTCAGGTAATTGGAGAAAACTCTCGTGCCGATGATATGTGTGTAAACGTAACTAAAGAGAAAAAACAATCTAACGTTCGTTCTTCTGGAAATGATGAAAAAGCAAGAATCATCCCACCAATTATTTTCTCTCTTGAAGAAGCTTTAGAGTATATTCAAAAAGATGAATATGTAGAGGTTACACCAAAGTCTATTCGTTTGAGAAAAATCTATTTGACAGAAACTGATAGAAAAAGATTTAAATTCTAATAAATTTAAATTTCAATATAAAAATCCCAAATTCCAATTAAGGAGTTTGGGATTTTTTTTGATCCCGTACTGATATTCGAGAATCTGTTATTAAATATTTAGAATTTTATAGCGATTATCTTTTTAAACTAAAATGACCTTTTACTTCCCGGTTATCTTCTAGTTTTAATGTATACCAATAATCATCTGCCGGAAGAGGATTTCCGGTAAATAGCCCGTCCCATCCTGGATCTAACGGACGAATTTGTTTTAATAATTTCCCGAAGCGGTCATAAATATAAATAGTGGCATTTTTATTTGTAGCAGTAAGTCCGCTAATATTCCAGTAATCATTATAACCATCGTTATTTGGCGTAAAAAATTTTGGAGCACCAATGACGGCAACTATCTTATTTGTTGTACCACAATTTTTTTTATCATTTACGTAAACTTCATGAATACCTGAAGTTATATTTTCGAAAACGTTTGACTCTTGATAAGGACCATTTGGTGTGTCAAGACTGTATACGTAATCTCCTTTTCCAACAATATTTATAGTTATTTTATTAGAATCGCCCATCATTAAATCTTCAATATCAATACTTAGAATTTTTGCAAGATTTGATGCAGTAACTTCAGTAGTCCTTGTTTTTGTGCAGTTTGATTTGTTTCTTACCGTCACTTCATAAATGCCGGTTTTATTTACTTCTAAACTTGAAGTAATTTTGTTTGGTATTTCTACACCATCTTTTTTCCATTGGTAAGTAAAATCACTGGACGAAGTAGTGCTATCTAATAATCCTGCTTCTAAAATTGTAGAATATGCCGGGTTATCTTCGCATACATTTGTAGTCGTATTTGTTTTAAGATTAGGAAGTCTGTTTACTTCTAATCTAATTTTGCTGATTGCATAACAATCATTTCCTTCTTCAATTCGGGCGAATACATCTTGATTATAGGGAGTTTCATTGTGATAAGATGCAGGATTTTGAATTGGCTTAAGTTCTAATAAGGCATCATTCTCGTTTGAGTAATATTTTAAAGTTTGGCTGGCCGGAATTGGTATGTTTGATTTTGTTAAATCGAAACTGTATAATCCGTCTTCAGTGCCATCATCGTCACAAGCAGGATCTAAGCTGTATACTGTTTCTGAAATTGCATTCACCTTCAATGTCAAATTATTAATGGTGGCGCAAGTAGTATTTTGATTTGTATTGCGTGCAAATATTGTTTGCGGATTACTGATATTTGTATACGTGGCGTTTAAAGGATTTTTATTGTCTAAAGCATCTTCATTACTTATATGATAAGTTGTTGTAACATCCGGACTCGTATTAAAAGCCGAATTAGCTTCATTTAAATTAAAAAGAGACAAACCTTTTGGGGATATTCCTGTTTCACATTGTACCAATGTGTAATTTATAATGTCAGGAAGAGGATTTATAATTAATTTAATTTCTTGTATAGAACGGCTTAGTTTCTCGCTAAAGGCTGCGATAAAGAGCGATTGTTCAAAAGGGATATTATTTATAAAATTATTTAATATTGGATTAGTATTGTTTTTTGCATCATTTTCTGAGAAATAATAATTAATGGTCAGGTTAGATACATTTTTATTATCAAAAATGGCAGCCGTAACTTTGTTTAAATCTATTTTTGTTTTTCCATCTTTACCATTTGCATCATTCTCATCACAGGTTTCGTATTTGTTTTTCGGGAAAATAACCTTGTCGCTAACTTTAATAGTAAAAGATGTCCAATTGTAACAATTAGTTATAGTGTTCGTAATTCGGGTAAAAATGATCTGCGTATTCTGAATGTTTTTATATTGCGTTGGATTTGCAATAGGGTTTAAATTTGTTATGGCATCATTAGAAGATAAATGAAAAGTTACTTTGACATCAGATTGTCCTCCAATTATTGTAGCGTTGTTCTTCGTTAAATCAAAAGTTAACGATTGATTTTCAGTCCCGCTGATATCTGCGTCTTCCATGTTAAGAGCAGTATGATTTAAGACATTCAGATCCGGAGGAGTATTAAAAGTTGCTGTTCCGAGCCAGTCCAGTGAAAAATTACTGGTTCCTATTGGTCTGTCAATGACAAGAAAATAAGATTCGCCGGGATTAACATTTATCCACTTAACATAGCCGTTCCCATTTTGTCCCGGACCTTGAGAGATATCTGTAGCTGTGCCGGTCATTCCGGTGTAATTATTACTAAGTTGTGCCTCTAACGGATTTGTGCTTGAGCATCTCAATACATTGCCAAGAGCGTTGCATGTTGCATTGGGTCCAAAGATTATAAAATCAAAATCTTCATTTAGATTTGTGCTGTCCGGTTTTAGAATAAACCCTAAAGTTCCTGCGGTTTTAATAGAAAGTTTTAGCCAAATGCTATTATTTTCACGTTGCATGCAACTGTTTGAAAAAGAAAACTCATTAACATTCCCGTATCCACTAACAGATAAACCCTGAAACCCTGAATTTCCGCAGACAGTAATTGCATCAGTGCAATCATTTTGTGCGTAAAAATGTATTGAAATAAAAAATAAAAAAAATGATAATTTAAATGGTCCCATCTTGTTAAGTAAGATGTAAATATAAGATAAATCAGTTATTTTTAGTTATTTGTAAAAAAATGTTTATTTCAATTCTTAATATTTTGCAGAATCAATATTTTTTAAAATCAAAAAAATTATCTTTTTAAACTAAAATGTCCTTTCACAGTCTTGCCGTCTACAAATTCTAAAGTAAACCAATAATCGTCTGCGGGTAACTGCTGGCCATTATAAAGACCATTCCAGCCACTGCTATTTTGATCCATCTGTTTTAAAAATTTGCCATAACGATCAAAAATATAGATTTTATAATCAGGAAGCTTATCTATGTTTGTGATAAGCCATAAATCATTATAGCCATCTCCGTTTGGAGTAAAAAACCTTGGATAGTCCAGAACATAAGTAATAAGTGAATTAGACAATCCACAACCATTTTTATCTCTCGCAATTGCATTATAGATTCCCGGTTTTACGTTAGTGAACAACGGATCATCCTGAAAAACATTTCCATCTAAAGAAAATTCGTAATTACCGCTTCCGGTATATTTTATTAAAACGGAGTTATCAACCCCTGAAAAATCTTTAACAACAGTTTCGGTTATTAAAGCAGGTTCAGATAAAGTTACTTTAAATTTTTTCGTTTTTTCACAACCGTTTACATCTGTTACAACTACGGAATAATCACCGGCAGAATTTACGGTGATGAAATTGGCAGTACTTCCTGTACTCCATAAATAACTGGTAAAACCTGTAGCAACAGTTAGTGTTGTATTTTCTCCTTTACATAAATATATTGATTCATCCTGAAAACTTGGAGGATCAAAAGTATTTACAACAAGAGTAATTGGAGTAATATCAAAACAATCGGCTCCGTTCGTGGCTTTAGCATAAATAATTTGGTTAAAAGCAACGGTATTTTTAAAGATGTTTGGTAGAACATTCATATCATTTAATGCGTCATTAGTATTTAAGTAATAATTAAAAACTAATCCTCCGGGTAAACCTGCTGAAATTTGTGGAGTAACTTCTGCACTAAAATCAAATTGATAAAAACCATCTTGTTTGTCATCTCCGTCGCAAGTCGCAATTGGATTTTGATCCGGAATTGCTGTGGTGGGAACTTGTAATTTTACTTCGGCAATTTTAAAACAGCCGTATTGGTTTTCAATTCTGGCGAAAAGAATTTGGTCAGGAATTTTATTTGTATAATTCTGAGGTGTTCCTATTAGATTTGTTTTTGCCTGAGCATCAATTAATGATTCATAATATCCTTTATTAAGGTTCTCTGCTACATTATTCTTGACGATATTGTCAACTTTTGTTAAATTAAAAACTGTAATTCCGTCTGTATCAGCATCACATTGTAGTAAGGTCGTATTAGTTGATAGAATTTCGGGAGCATACTCAATTTTAATTTGCCCGGATAATATACATGTTGTGCCTTTTACAGTGGCTTCTACTATGTAATTTCCGGCATCTGTAACCTCAAAAGTTGAATTTGTACCCAAAGTAACTGTAGGATCACTTTTTTTTGACCATTTAAAATTATAATCAGCAGCTGTTAGTTTGCTGTCTAAAATAATCTTTTCTCCAAAACATGCAGGATTATTAGTAGCTATGGTACGATCTCCTCCAAGTACAATTTTTGAAGCAAAACTCCCGGCTTCAAGAAAAATAGCTGAATTTTGCAACTTAATCGTAGCATCACCAATTACCAATTTTACATGATATGTTTTTCCTGCAACCACTGTGCCTTCTGCGGTCATAACTACAGTTTGCCCAGCGTAATTTACCGGACTTGTACTGCCATTTGTTCCATTAAAATAATTTAGGTTTGAAGCCTCGCAGCCTGTGTAAGCAATGCCGCCCGGTCTTACTCCAGGTTCAATTTTTGGGCGAATATTTACAGAAGAAACGGGGGTATTTGTATTGGGTAATACGGCTAAATTTTTGTAAAGATCAGTAGTTCCGGTTTCTTTGATTAAAAAAGCAAATCCATCAGAATAGTCGCAAGGATAATTATATTGATATTCATTTGAAGCAAAAATATAATTGAAACTCAGGGAACTTGTGTAAGCTATAAAATCAAATTCTAAAACTGTAGTATTTACAGAAGTGATTCCCAGTATATCGTCCAGATCGCTATCACGTCCCCATCCAGTATTGTCATCCTGACCGTCGTTAGCATTGCTAACAAATGGTCCAACCGCACTTTGACTTGTTGACGTTAGTAATACTACGCCTTCCTCAAAAGGAAAACTGCTTCCATTTCTATTAAAATAAGCAAAACTTTGCTTCCCTGGCCTAAATGTATCTCCGTTGCCTGTTGAGTTTGAAACAGCAGCACAAGAGCTGTTTACTAAAGTATTCTCAATAAGCTGTTGGGGAGTTCTTGTATCATCTACGGTAATATTTTGCGCATTCATCTTTACGGATGAACAGCAGAAAAACAAAACAAAGGAAAAAACTTTAAAATAATTCATAGCGTAGCAAATATACTATAAATCTCTATTTTTTAATAGTTTGTAAGAAAAGTAAATGAATAAAAATGTCCAGACCAAAACGATTAAAATCGAGAAATAATGTACACTATAATCTTTAGTATTTTCAACGCCCATTTGTGTGCCAATGGTTTTTATCAATTGTAATCTTGAAATAGGTTCAACAATTAAGTTTGACATTGCCTCTAAAGGAAGAAATTGTGTGATATACGAGCCTGTATTGCTATTTGGGAAGATTTTAAAAACTAAAAGACCTTTTATTATTGATTCGATAAATACCCAGACTAATAAAAAACCAAGTGCAAATGCAGATCTTTTGACTAAAATTCCCAGAAAAAGGCAAAAAGAAAAGAATCCTAATAATTTTACGAAAAAAGCCAACAGGTAGTCCAAATCACTGAAAATTATGCCAAATTCATTATAGGATGAAAAACACAATCCGAGGATTAAACTCATAATAAAAACGAAAACAGTAGAGACTAAAGAAAAAAGGACAACAGTTAGAAATTTAGATAAAATAAATTCTTTTTTGCTTAAGCCATCAATTAGATTTTGTTTCAAAGTACCGTAGCTATATTCATTGGCCATCATGGATACAATAACTATGGCCAGAAAAAATTTAAGCACTGCTGCAAAATAAGTAGTAAAATGCCAGATAAACGGAAAATTAAAAATTCCCATTTCGGATGGGTCGATATGAATTGGTCCTATATCAAACTTTATTGAAGCAATTAATGCAATGAACGAAAGTAATATGAAATAAGTTAAAGTAAGGACACGGCTGGCTTTGTTTTTCCAGATTTTTTGTAATTCTATAGAGAGAAGTCTGTTCATGGCTTAGTTAGTTTTTGGTAGTGGTGTTTTTGGTTAATTCTAAAAATTGAGCTTCTAAACTGTTTTTACGTTTTACTAAATGATTTAATGTAATATTCTTAGAAAATAAAAACTGATTGAGTTCTGATGCTGATAAATCTGATTTTAAATAAACCAAAATTTTCCCGTCTTCTTCTGCAATTCTGTCTATTGCTGCGTGTGTTATCAGGATACTTTTTAGTGTAGTATTATCATCTGCCATAACTTCAAAAAAGCCTTCGTTTGCAGACATGGCATCTACTGAACCTGAGTAAAGAATTTCGCCTTTTCGTAAAACAATTACATGCGAGCAAACTTTTTCGACTTCATCTAATAAATGCGAAGCAAGTAAGATTGTAGTTCCCTGCGAAGCTATTTTTTTGATGATATCACGAATCTGATGAATTCCCTGAGGGTCTAAACCATTTGTAGGTTCGTCTAAAATCAAAATTTCGGGATCGTTTAAAAGGGCTGATGCAATCGCAAGACGTTGTTTCATTCCTAAAGAAAAAGTGCTGAATTTGCTCTCTTTTCTTTCGGTTAAACCTACTAAATCAAGTTTTTCGTTGATTTTAGCATAATTGATACTTTTTATTTTACAAACCAATTTCAGGTTTTCTTCGGCAGTCATGTACGGGTAAAAGTTAGGTCTTTCTATAATAGCCCCAACTTTTTTTAGGGCTTCGTGAGTCTGAACTTTTCCTCCAAACCAGCTGTAACTTCCTGATGTACGGTTTACAACATTTAAAACAATCCCTAACGTGGTCGATTTACCGCTTCCGTTTGGTCCTAAAATGCCATAAACGCGGCCTTTTTGTATTTCAAAAGAAACATTTTTTAAGGCTTGAATTCGCCCGTATCTTTTATGAAGATTCTCAATAGTAAGTATGGTTTCCAAATTTATTTCAGTTTTAGTTTTTAGTATGACGATTCAGTCTGTATATTGTTACGCTAAATTTTATTTAATGTAAATTTGTAATAAAGATATTCAAAATGAGTGAACCTTTAATGGTTTTAAAAAAACCATCTTATCCCTTAATACCATCGCTTTTAAGTTATTTAGAAAGATACGAGCGCATTTCGAAAGTGTCTGTCTTCTATGATGATTTATTGCGATTTTCAGGTTCTGTAAATGTATATGATAAAAATGAAACGGATACTTTGTGGATTAGGGTTTATTATAATGAATTCGAAAGAAGCGAAATTGACTTAAATCTGAAAAAAATCTATTCGCTTTTGCATTCTGACGGAAATAGCGAGATCATCCAGTTCCTGAATGTTGATGCGATTGATTATTGCACTTTTGGAAACTCAAAACCTTTTAGAATTAAAGTTCGAAATATTCTCAATGATAATTATGTTCATTTCTATATTAAAAAAGCTGATGCCTCGAGAATTTACGGACTGGAATTAGAGGATATTCTTTCGCCTGATAAAATTAACTTCTTGGTCTACAAAGACACTTTAATCGAGGAACATATTATAGGGATTCCGGGTGATGTTTTTATGGACACTTTGTTGCATAATTGCACCGAGACTGAAAAATCCCAGATTGCAAAAGAGTTCGTGAAGTTTAATGAACGTTGTATGATCAGACTTTTGGGCGATATGCGAGCTTATAATTATGTGATTGTGCCAATTCACGATTTTGATCAGGTAGTTTATAAAATTCGTCCAATTGATTTTGACCAACAATGTTACGAAGGGAATTTTAAAGTTTATCGTCCCCAGTTTTTCAAGGAAAATTATCCTATGATACAACTGATCAAAGAAAAATTAGAAGACCGATCTATTATTCAATACAAAGACGAAGAAAGAGCAATTCTTGCTAAACGTATTCATTCTGCAGAAAACAGAATCAAAAAACTATTGAATATAATGTGTCACGATACTATTTCGACCGAAGAGCATTTGAATCAACTAAAAATGGAATTGTACCGTTATACAAATGATATGAAGTTTAAAAATGCCAAATCAATGGGGCATATTATGTATGCAGCGTTTGAGTTTATCACGCGCAACTTTAAAAACACAAATTTGATTTAAAATTATTAACCATATAAGTTAAATAAGTTCATATCAACGTAATGTTTTTAAATTATATTATATGATTGAAAATAAAAATAATATTATGAAAAAGTTTTTTTTACTTGGGGTTTCTATTGCTTTACTGGCTTGTCAGCAACAATCAAATACTGATTTTAAGACACTTTATGCGCTTCCTAAAAAATTAAAGGAGGTTTCTGGAATTACCTATTTTCCAGAGACAAATTTAATTTATACTTTAGAAGACAGTGGAAATAAAAATGCAATCTACGCTATTAATTCAGAAGGTAAATTGGCTAAAACTATCACCATTTCTAACGCTACAAATGTAGATTGGGAGGATATTACAAAAGATAAAAGCGGCAATATCTATATTGGAGATTTTGGAAACAATGATAATGAACGCAAAGATTTGTGTATTTATAAAGTGAATAAAGACCAATTGAATAAAGATCTTGCTGTGGCCGAATATAAAATTTCTTTCTCATATCCGGAACAAACTGAATTTCCGCCAAAGAAAAAAGAAATGTTCTTTGATGTTGAAGGTTTTTTTGAACATGGAAATTATTTTTACCTTTTTACTAAAAACCGAAGCAAAGATTTTGACGGAACAGCTTTTGTTTATAAAATATTAAATGCTGCAGGAACTCAAAAAGCGACTAAAATTGGTGAATTTAAAACCTGTGATAATTACAGTCATTGTGTGTTAACCGGAGCAACAATTAGTCCTGATGGAAAAAAAGTAGTTTTATTAAGTCATGATAAGATTGTTTTATTTACTGGTTTCAAAGATGATTTGTTTCACAAAGGAACTCAAACAGAAATAAAACTAAATCACTATTCGCAAAAAGAAGCAGTTGTTTTTAAAGACAACAATACATTACTGATCGCCGACGAAAAAACAAAAAAAGTAGGAGGGAACGTTTACGAGTTTAAATTAAAGTAATTTAAGGTTCTGAGTTGCTAAGCTTCTAGTCATTAAGCTTTACAAAAAGAAGTTTCAACTGACAAAACAAATTAAGAATAAAAAAGTTTGGCACGAATTTCACGAATCTCCATAAATTATATATTAGTGAAATTCGTGGCTAAAATCTTTGCTGCTTTTACCCTAAGCTAAAAAAATACTTAGAAGCTTAACAGCTTAGCACCTCAGTACGTTACTAAAAGCTATATGCAGCTCCAAAAATCACCCTGCCTTCTTCGTCAGGAGATTTAAAATAAGATATTCTTGCTGTCAGAACATTGATAGCATTAATCCAAAGTCCGCCACCATAATCCTGGTGCCATTTTCTGGAACTTTCACCATCAAGCCATATTCTTCCATAGTCAAAACCACCAAGGATTCCGTAAGTCAAAGGCGCAATTGTTTTTTGTATTTTACCAATGCTCAGTCGTAAATCCGTACTTTGAGAAAAATACGAACTTCCTAAAAAGCGTTCATTTCTATAACCACGTAAATCAGTATCGCCGCCTAAAGTTGCCCCTTGGTAAAACTCATAGTTATTATTTAAAATAGCTTTTCCTTTTACGATAGAAGCCAGTACTAATTTGCCGTTATGGTCGATTTTATGCGTAAAACCTAAGTAGCTTTCTATAGTTGGAAAGTTTTGTTTAGAATCACTTAAATTCGCCATCCAGGCTGCGGAAACCATAAAAGCCATTCCTAATGTAGGTTTTGCAGCAAAGTCAGCATTTTTAAACGAATATTTAATTTTTGCCCCACCATATACCTGACTGTCAAAAACATTTGGGTTTATAATATTTGGTGCGTCAATAAACCTGTCCTTAGTTTCTTCGACCCTCATTTGTTGTAACATAGGCTGAAAGCTAAATTCGCTTCCGTATCTGCCAACATGCCTGATCGCTCCTGAAACATTAAATTTCTGAATACGAACACGGTTATAATCCATCCCAAAGGCATCAGTATTATTTACCGTTTCGTTTCCATATCCAAAATAATTTATTGCAAAATTTGGAGTTGTATATTGAGAGTCAACATCAATAACCCATTTACCCAATAATCCCGGGAAATGTGCAGCATAATTAAATTCAAGACCTCCTGTTGCAAAATAATAGAATGCGTTTAAAACGTGTCTTTGTGTATAGGGATTCTGTTTGAAATTGTTAACGGTATAATTTAAATTTACACCCATTTTTACACCATCGTCAGGATTATAACCAATGTTTGGTAATCCTGATATCACATTATACTTTGGTTTTTCGTAATTGTATAAATTCACATCATAATCATCAGTCAATTCTGTTTTAGTCTTAGCGTCAAGATTATAAGTGTTTTGTTTTGATTTAAAATCATAGACAATAACTCTTTTTCCGTTTTCAATGTTGTAAGTATCATTGTTCTGACCACCAATTAAACGAATTTTAATTTTTGATTTATGATTCCCAACAACCTCAAATACATCATTGTCATCTAAACCATAAATCCATAAATTTTTAGTTTTGGCATCAGTCACTTTTTTAGTGTATACCAATTCATCACCGTCTTTTTTAATTCGGTATGCTTTGATTTCGATACTTTTATGAGCATCATGATTAATTATGAATTTATCTTTTTTATCTGTTCCCGCAAGCATTACAGTACGACTCAAAACATCAAAATATTTCGAAGCATATTTTTGAAGTTCCTTTTTTCTGTTTTTTAATTTTCGTTTGATATCTTCAATCGTTTCATCCTGAACTTCTTTTGGAAGGCTTTTAAATGCATTATCGATATCACTGTCTGATAAGTTTTCCTGAATATATTTCGCCTGGGCAATCCAGTCTTTTTCTTCGGCAGTTTTCAGGAAAGCCAAATCCATTGGATATGGTTCCCTGTTAAGCCATTTTACATTATCGATTTCTTTTTTGAAACTACGCATATGGCGAAGCGCAGGAATGTTCATTAACAACGAAAGCAAAGTTCCGTCATATTTTGAAAAAGCCTGATCACGATCACGCGGGATAGGTTTGTAAACTACCTTTCCCTCTTTTTTATATTCACCCCAACGCCACTGATCATCGTGTCTGTCCCAGTCGCCAATAAGCATATCAAATAAACGTGCTTTTATATATTCTTTTTCATCAACCGAGTATTTCTCGTCTTTATGAAGATTCTTCATCATATCACCGGTACTAATAATATTAGTCGGGTTGCCAAAATTTTTCGCATCCAGATGATTATCAGCCGGTCTTTCTTCAACCATATATAATTCATCTCCAAAATTCGAATTAAACTCTTTTAAGCCATTTTGTTTCGGAATATAATATAGAATGGGATTTGTGTGGGAAATTCCTAAATGATCAGCCAGATTCCCTATCACAAAAGGAGTATAAGGATGAGAAGTGGTGTAAAAATCCAAAAGGAAATTTTCGGCATATGTATCTTCAAAATCGTTAACAACATATTGATCTTTAAATGCAACAGATTGTAAAAATACGGTTGCACTTTTTTTCAATGCACGCATTACATATTCTCTGCCTTTAGGATCTGACATTCGTAAAGAAACTGACTGATGTCCTCCGCCTTCACGAATAGGCTTCAAACCACCCATTAATGTGTCTACGGTTGCAACTTTGGCTTCAATTGGTAAGCTGTAATATTTTCTGTAATGATTTCCGAATAAGAATTTATGAAAAATACTTTTCTGGGTCATTTTTTCAGAATAGATTGAAGTGGTAACCGTTGCAGGGAATTTATTATCGACTTTTGCAGCCCAATTAATTTCTTTTGCCTTAATGATTTCATGCTCAAAAAGCAGCTTTTCTTTGTTGTTTTCATTTCCGTAGAAAGACACTTTTGCATCACCGCTTTTAAATAAAGTCAATGTTGCATAACCATTTCCTCCATAAGAGAATTCAGTAGGATTTATAGCTCTGGCAGCTTCAGATTTTGATCCTGCACCACTAATAATTTGCTTAATGTTTTCCTTGTTAACATATTGCAGATTGTGATCGTGTCCGGAAACGACGATTACATTTTTCTGCTTTTGCAAAAGCGTTTTAATTCTCTTGGCATATATAGTGTATTGCTTGTTCTGAATATCCTGCGGACTTACTCCGGATGTTTTTCTCAATAAATTGATAAAAGAGCCAATTATGGGTAATGGTATTTTTTGTTCTAACGGAAACAATTGTTTCTCTAATGAGAATTGTCCGCCATGAGTTCCGTTACTCATCAAAGGATGATGAATAGCAAGAATAACTGTTTTTTCCTGATTTTTATTTAAAAGACTTTCTAATTCATCAAAAAAATCTTCTCTGGTTTTAATGTCGCAATTGTCATTAATTGTAGGATGATTATCCCAGTCTTCCAGAAACCACTCACTATCAACTGTAATTATGGTAGTGGTGCTGTCGATTTTGACATCTTCTATAGCACAACTTTTTCTTGGCAGGAATGATTTTTTATCATTTAGGTATTTCGTTACAAAATCAGCCTGGCGTTCAAGACCTTTGATACCGTTATACCAATCGTGATTTCCGGGAATAACGATTGTTTTTCCTCGATAACCTTCTGTTAATTTTAATTGGTTTGTCAATTTTGTTTCTGCCAAAGCCTTCTCTGAAGCATCATCATTAGCAGGAAAACCTTTAGGATATATATTATCTCCTAAAAATATCAAAGTCGATTTTTTGCTCGCTTTTTTTAATTTTTTATGCAACAATTCAAGTGTTTGCTGTGCTTGAAGTTCATCTGCATTTCCTGCATCGCCAACTAAATAAAGAGTATGGGCAATTTTTATAGTATCAGTTGCGTTTTCTGTCTCGTTAGCGCTCACATTTTTCCCGTATTGTGCTTTATGCGTCGCACAGGAATAGGCAAGTAATAATGTAACTATTGCTAAAGAACAGTTTTTAATTTTAGTAATAAAATGATTATCCAAAAACAATTTCATAATTTAGTGGTGTAAAAATATTCTCTATGAATTTAATAGAACAATCCGAAGATTTCGTCAGTAATTTACTCAAAGATAAACTTTCTAATTTATATTCTTATCATAATTTTAACCATACTTTATCGGTAGTAAATGCCGTAAAAGAGCTCTGTAAAAAAGAAGATGTTAAAGAAAATGATAAAGAAAAGCTTCTTGTTGCGGCTTGGTTTCATGACACCGGATATGTAGAAGGTTATGAAAATCATGAAGAAGAAAGTGTGAAAATTGCAACAGCTTTTTTGAAAGAAAAAGAGCAATCTGATGAGTTTATTGCAACCGTTTCCAGTTTAATTATGGCCACGGTAAAAGAGTATATTCCAAAAACTCATTTAGAAAAAATAATTAAAGATGCTGATTTTGCGCACCTTATGGGAAATGAATATGCAACTACTTGTGAGTTATTGCGTATTGAATTAAAAAATACCTGGAACTTAAATTTTTCGAATTCAGAATGGGCGAAAGAAAATTTAAACTTTTTAATGAACAAACATCGGTTCTATACTGATTATGCCTTGAGAAAATGGCAACCTTTAAAAGAGAAAAACTTACTACTTGTGCAAAAGAAAATTGAAAAGCAACAAAAGAAAGCGGCAGATAAAATCGAAGACGAAAATAAAAAGAAAGATAAAATAGAGAAACCGGATCGTGGCGTAGATACTTTGTTTCGTGTTACTCTGGGAAATCATACGCGATTAAGCGGAATTGCTGATAGTAAAGCGAATATTTTATTGTCTGTAAATGCAATTATTATTTCGATCGCACTTTCATCTATTATTCCAAAATTAGACAGTCCGAAGAATGCGCATTTGGTGATCCCAACATTTATAATGTTAATTTCTAGTGTCGTTACTATCATCTTTGCGATTCTTTCGACAAGACCAAAAGTTACGACGGGAGTTTTTACCCGAGAAGATATCGAGGCTAAAAAGATAAATTTATTATTTTTTGGGAATTTCTACAAAATGCCTTTAGAAGAGTATGACTGGGCAATGAATGAAATGATGAAAGATCGGGATTATTTATACTCAACCATGATCAAGGATTTATATTATCTGGGATTAGTGCTACAGCGTAAATATAATTTATTGCGTATTGCTTACAACTTTTTCATGATTGGAATCATTGTGACGGTTGTTGCTTTTGTAATCGCATTTAAAACTATTCAATAAGCTTAACTATAATTAGTTAAGCTCATCTAATAAGTCCTGATAAGTAATTTTTTGTTTTACCGGATTTGTATTGTTGTTAATCACTTTTACACGAATGGCCCTCAAGCCTGAAACACCCTGAAGATCTTCAACCTCAAATTGTTCAATTGATGGTTCAAGGATTTTTTTGTGCTGCAGATATTTGATGTATTTTAGATATTCTGCCTCTTCGCTATTTTGAGAGTAGACAATCGTAATCTTTTCTTTTTCTGTAATACGCTCTTTTGTGCCTTTAATATTCGATTTGTCAATACGTTTTTTTACCACTTCATATCGGGCATTATAAGTTCCGTCAACATCAAAACGTTTTTCGTCCATTCTAAAACGGATCGAAAGCGCAGCACTAAATACCAAAATCAATGAAGTTACATCCAACTCATACGGCAAAGATTCCTTAAGTTGATGATGCTCCAGTTCCATTTCGCATAAAGTCTGCAATTGCCACAAACGCAAGTTGTGCAAATACATGATATCAAAAGGTTTTGTAGGCGCAATAGAGGCTCCTATATATAAATTATGCTCAACACCATCGGTTTTAAAACGCTCATAATAGTGTGGATAAATTTGTTGTGCTTCGATTTGCTTTTTATCTAAAATAGTCGCCAGTCTTTTATTGATAATAGACATTGCATTATCAAATTTCTTTCTTTCCTGATAAAATAAGCCGCTTTTTTCGTCAAGACTTTCAAAATACTGACGCTCTAGTTTTTTACTCTTTTGAGTTTCGGGTGTGTTCTTTAAAAGAGGATGAATCTCTTCTTCGATATAACGTTGAATATACTGTTCTGTATCTGCTTTTAAAGGAGAATCTAAATCATTTCGAAAAGATTCCAATTCAAATTTTCTTTGCTCCAGAAGTACTAAGTTCGTATTAGGATCCTGAGATTCGAAAATCTTTAATAGAGCTGTTAATTGATTTTTAAGATCTTTTTTAACCGTTTCGTTTCTATGTTCAGAAGAGCCTTTGATGTCGATTTGGCCATATAAAGGATACACATTTTTAAAGACTATTTCTTTAAAAATATAATCTTTGGTATGGTTTGCATTCTGAAAATAATTTTGGGATTCTTTTTTGAATTTCCAATATACACTTGGATGAATTGTCGTGTATTCACGCTGAATAATAGATGCAATCTGATGCTGCATATCTGTATTATAGCGATCGATTGTATCTGTTAAGTAGGGAAGTACCAATTCGAGTTTTGTCGCGTTGACACTATTTAAGTCCATTACATTTTTAGAAACCAATTCAACAATCCCTAATAAATGATCGTCTTTGATAACAGGTGCAAAAACACAACTCTGAATGCCTTGTTTTAGTAAATGTTCGCCAAGTTTTTTATTAGATGATTGTTCAATGAATTTATTTACGTTAGAAATTATAAAAGGTTCTTTATTATCTAATAAATTCTCAAATGAACATCCGAAGAAAGCATTTTTGCAATCGACTTCCTGATCTTTTGAAAGCAGGAAACTCTGAAGCTGATTGTCGAATTTTATGGGTCTGATGAATTTTTCTTCTTCAGGATTATAGATGATAAAGCCTACTTTTAGATCAGGAATTTTAAATATTGATTTAAAAATATTGGTCACTATTTCATCAGTTGCCACTGATTGAGCATCTGGTTTGAGTAAATTGCTTTTTAAATTAGAAATGGCACTTTCAGTCGTTGCATCAAATAAAGAAACAATTCCGAATCCTTTTAAAGTCCAGCTTCCAGGTGGGAATTTCGATTTCCAAAGTTCAATATCTCCATAATTATCCATTAATAAATCAATATCATCCTGAGTAAGATCAAGAGAGTTTTCATTTGGAATAATTTCCATGAAATCTGCATTGTATAGAATACGATAGTGTTTTTCGACCCCGTCTTCATCCGGAATATCATAGAAAAAAGGTTTGTTGAAATCTATTTTTTGTTTGTAATACACGCCTAAAATTAGACAACAGTTATTAATATAAAATTGATGATCGTCGAAATCACGAATTTCCATATAGAATTCATCTCCGGCATTGCGAAGGATTTTTTTGAAACGATCTGTATAATTAAACGATATATTTTGAAAAGGAATCGTAACCGCTTTAATTTCATTATTAGTTAAAGCAGTCGGAAACAAATCTGCTAATAAATTTTTAATTAAAGCTTCATTGTTTTTAATAATCGAAAAATCCTGGATACCAGTTCTAAATTCAGGAATTGGTTCTATTTGTTTTAATAAGGCTGTGGCGTAGTTGGCTCGGTAATCAACATTTGATAAAGCAATTTCTTCTAGCGTTTCAATTAATTTATGAAATGAAATTATAGTTGTAAAGGGACTTTCTTTATATAAATGAATATCCATGTTCCGTTTTTTTTTAACTACAAAATTAAGCAAATATTAAGAATGTACACCAATTTATTATTTCTTTCGCTTATAGTTCCATAGATTTTAATCGCTTTAAATCAGTCTTTTCAGGAAGATGAATTATTTTGACTAATTATTTACTTTGATAAAGCATAAAACGATGAATTAAGTATGAATTAAAATAAAAAAACGGCAATTACAAATGAATGTAGTTGCCGTTTTTTGTCTTAAGTAAGTAATAGAAAATGAATAACTACTAGCTTTTTTCTTCTTTATTGAAGTAAACTAAATAGTAATACATTTGTTTTTCTTCATCCCAGCCTTTTTCAACAAATTTTTCTGCACTTTCAGGGTTGATGAAATCCATTTTAATCTGAATGTGCGTATCCAGGTTAATAACGTTTTTAATCGATTTTCTAGCGTCAGAAACTGCTGCGTTGGCGATAGGGAATGAGGTTACATCTTCGATGCTGTATTTTTCTCCTTTATCAACTTTATAATTTTTGAATTCAGGAATCAAGTCTGGATTGTCTAATACTTCATTCAGGAAGTTTTGTTCTTCAAACTGATCATTTTTTGCGAAATAATTCACAGATCTGTTCATAAACATAACCTCTTCTTTTTTGTCTTCTGCCGGCAAAACAACATCTTTTGCAAAGTTTTGACAGAATTTCAAGTATTTTTTGGTGATAAAGTTTTCATCTTCAAAAGCATCAACAGATAAAAAATGCTCTAACCAATAACGCGCGTCATAACGGTTACTATCAACAGTTAGAATTTTGTATCCTTCGTCTTTTTTATAATTAAAAATCAAACAACCTTTATCTAATTTGCTTAGGTTGATTCCTTGTTGCAGGATCATTTCAAGGTTACTATTTTTTTCTTCAAATTGTAAAAAGTCTGCTTGTAATTCACTTTTAAAAATCCCGATAGCATCAACTACATTATTGTCAATACTAAGGTTCGTTAAATACGTTACATAAACCTCTCCGTTTTTAATGTGCGGGTGATTTGACTGCTCGAATAAATGTGTAGTGATTCTTTTTGAAACCTCCTGCAAATTATTCGGATTGTCAAAAATCTCCGAAGCATATTTAAACATGTCGTTGTAATCCAAATCGACTTCATGAGCAAACTGATAATAGTTTTCTTCTTTCTCTCTAAAAGGCTTAAAGAAGTACTCTTTTATCAAAGGCACAATTTCATCATTTAAATTAAATGGTTGTTCCGATAAAAAAATCGCTTCGTTTCTGCTTTTGTTTCCTACGCGGTGTATCGCAAGCGTCTCGATGTGGGTGTTGAATAAGTTGATCATATTTAAAGGTGCTGAGGTTCTAAGTTGCTAAGGTTCTAAGTTTTTAGTTTCTGTATTTTAATTAAATAAACGGAAACTAATATTCTCTTTGCTTCGCGACTGTCCTCATATTTTGAGTTGCTGAGTCTCTAAGTTGCTAAGGTTCTGAGTTTTTTAGTTTCTATCTTTTAATTTCTTAATAAACGAAACCAACATTCTTTCTACTTCGCGACTGTCCTCATATAAATTATTAAATTCTTCTTCGTTAAGATAGGTTATATTTTTAGCAATTTCTAATTGAGTTTGCATTTCAAATAAAGAACCTATTGAAATATTTAAAAAGCGTAAAAAATCTTTATTGCTTTCTCGTCCTGATCCTTCAGCAATATTGCTAGGAATTGAAATAGAGCAACGTTTGATTTGGGAAGTCAATCCGAAGATTTCTTCTTTTGGAAATTTGTTTGTTATAAGGTAGATTTTGGTAATTAAGGCCATTGACTTTTGCCAAATAAGAAGAGTTCTAAAATTGCTCATTTATATTTATTTTTATGTATTAAAAATAAATATAAGAAAAAAGCTTCAATATAAAAAACTTAGAGCCTTAGCAACTCTGAACCTTGGAACCTCAAAAAACTAATTCCAATTCTCTTCCAACCCAAAATCTTCAAAGCTATCATCGCCTTCGAACATATCAAGATCATCTTCGTCTAAGTCATCTTCGAATTCGCCGTAGATATCGTCATGCATATCGGCTTCAAAACTTTTTTCTATGGCTTCATCAGGCATTTCTCCGTGAGAGAATAATGTTTCAGGATAAGGAACTCCTGCAATCTGATCTTCGATAGCAGCCAATTCAACTAAGAATGTCCACATATTAATGAAGTCGTATACGTAGATAATCTTGGTGTTTTCCTCGTCTAAGAGATCAGATAATTTATAATCGCTCATGGTTCTTTGTTCACCGGGAACATCGCCAGTATCAAAAAGTGCAATTTCATCTTCCTGATTCCAAGTTTCATCGCAGGTATAAAACGAAGCTACTTCCATTCCGTCAAAACCAAAAGCGTTGAAGATAGCATTGTGTAAATCTTCAAGAGTATCATCTTCAAGAATTGCAATGTCTCTAAAAATATCTTCTTCGGCGTCTAGAATTACTCTAAATTTATAAACCATAATCTTTGTTTTTATTGAAAGGTCAAAGGTAAAATATTAAAAACGAAATACGAATTGTGAATTACGATTTGTTGAAAAGATTTTTTAGTTGTCAGGTTGAGCACATTCCGATTGTCAGGCTGAGCGGAGTCGAAGCCTACGTTCCAATTGTTGCGCCCTTCGACTCCGCTCAGGATGACACCCAAAGAATCCGTCATTTATATTTCTTTTTTGAAAGAAATTAGTCCTCAGGATGACACCTGTATTTGGTTTAAAATTTACCTCCCAACCAGTCTTTTTCTAATCTTGTGATAATGTTTGTGATACGTACTATGACTCGGATAAGTTCTGCTGGAAGTCATATTATTAAAAATTAAAGCCGTTACAAATAAAATCAGAACACCAACCAAAACGGGTGAAATCACGTACATATACCCCAGATCTTTTATTTGCTTTGAAGCTGTAACAGCAATAAGAGCTGTCGCACCTCCGGGCGGATGCAGGGTTTTGGTAATTTGCATAAAAATAATCGAAAGAGAAACTGCCAAAGGAGCCGCAATCCAGACAATATCCGGAACTAATTTATTTACTGTAACACCTATAAATGCTGAAATTAAATGACCGCCAATTAAATTTCGGGGTTGCGAGAACGGACTTTGAATAATACCATAAATTAAAACACTCGAAGCCCCAAAAGAACCAATTAAATAAACAACGTCCGGGCCTGCAAAATGTATAGATTCAAAATAAGCCAAAATTCCGATGCCGACAAATGATCCTAAAAATGACCAAAAATGTTCTTTATAATTAACTAAAGTTTCTTTGTAAAGAATGTAACGGGTTTTGCGATAACCTCTTTTTATTTTTTGAACTGGCATTTTTTATTTTATTAAACTTGGAGAATAAGAATAGACTGTATAAGGATAAATGAGTTTTGCTGTATATTTTGAAATTAGGCAAACCACCAAAATCGGTAAAAATAAAGTATAATCATTTGTTAATCCGCATACTAAAAATATTGCTGTAAAAGGAGCATGAATACTCGCACTTAAGACAGCAGCCATTCCGATAATCATAAAGTTAACCGGAATTACATGTACGTGAAAAAAGGTATTTAAAACAGATGCCAGTAATAATCCCAGAAAGGCTCCAATAAAAAGACTTGGTGCAAAAACACCACCGTCGCCTCCTGAAGCTAATGTTATAGAAGTTACAATTGGTTTTAGTAATAAAACGCCAACAAAAGTAAACGCCAAAGTTAACGTTAACGGAATTTCAGCTGAATTACTAAAAATGCCTTTAATAGCGTGATATCCTTCACCATATAATTGTGGGAATATAAATAAGGAAATACTTAAAACAACAGAGCCAATAAGGATTTTATAATAATGTGTATCGATTTTTCCAAATTGAGATTTAAAAAACAATACACAACGTGTCAAGTAAACGGAATTCATTCCGGCTAAAATTCCTAAAAGAATAAAATACGGAATCGCTTTTAAATGCCAGGTCGTGATTGAAACGGCAAACAAAGGTTCTTCTTTTAAAATAGAAAGTAATCCAAAAGCAACTGAAACAGCAATAATATTCGATATGATAAAAGCACGTGTTACTTTTCGGGAAATAACTTCAAGGGCAAATAAAATTCCTGCAATTGGGCTGCTGAATAAAGCTGTAACTCCGGCTGCGACTCCGGCACAAATTAATTCGGTTTTATATTTACGAAATACGTTTTCTTTTTGTTGGGCAACAGATCCAATTGTGGCGGTAGCAACAACGGTAGAAACTTCGATTCCGGTTGAGCCTCCAAAAGCAACAGTCAATAATCCGTTGATGAAGTGTGATGGAATTTTATAAGAAGGTAAGTTTTTTGAAGTTGATTTTGTGCTTTCAAAAACTTCTTTAATGCCTTTGTTTTCTTTTTTCTTAAATAAATATTGTCTCAGGAAATAAATAACAGATAAGCCGAAAACCGGGAAAACAATATAAAAAACAGGATTTACCGTGACTTCATGAAAGAAGATTTCTTCGTAATATTCCGTGATTTTTTTGAGTGAGATTCCTAAAAAGGCGGATAAAAAGCCAATTAGAACAGAAACAATAACTAATTTTTGAAGGACAATAAATTGATGATTTTTTTTGATTTTCGCCGTTTTGTTCATCAGATGTGGATTTTGAAATCGCAATATTTTCATGCGGATTACAAAATTAGATAATCAAATTCGGTTTTTAATGAAAAACACTCAATATATTGTGTTAAAAGTTGTTATGAGAGATAATTCTTTCAACAAGAAAAGACGCCACAAAGGTACTAAGTCGCAAAAAAACAGATTGAAAAAAAATAAAAATCCGCGATTATCAGCGTTTTCGCTTGCGAATCCGTGTCATCCGTGTGCCATTCTGCTCATGTATAAATCGCCAATCTTTGTAGCGTTACAGTCTCCTTCCGGTCGAAATGAAAACATTTGGTTTTAATCATTAATTTGAAAATTAAACTTTGTGTCTTAGTGCCTTCGTGCCAAAAATTTATCGCTCATAAAACTCAATAGGCAACAAATCAGGATCAGCGATAAAAGTAAATCGCTTTTCAGTCGTTTCATCAATTCGGATAGGTTCTGACTCGATTTTTTTTGTGTTTAAAAAAGCAATTGTTTCTTCAAGATTAATTACTTCAAAAGCCAAATGACGTAAACCAACAGCTTCAGGTCTTGACGGACGTTGTGGCGGATTAGGGAAAGAAAATAACTCTACTATATAAGAACCATTCAAGGCTAAATCGAGTTTGTAGGATTGACGTTCTTCGCGATAGATTTCCCTAATAATCGTTAAACCCAGAACTTCTGTATAGAAAGTTTTAGATTTTTGATAATCAGAACACAGAATGGCAATATGGTGAACTTTATTTAAGGTAAGCATTTTTAATTTATTGGGGTTCTTGATTTAATTTTCTAATGACTTTTGCCGGATTTCCAACTGCTAATGAATTGTCCGGAATGTCTTTGGTAACAACAGATCCTGCGCCAATCACACATCCTTTTCCGATAGTTACTCCAGGGCAAATAACAGAATTCCCGCCAATCCAGCAATCGTCTCCAATCGAAATGGGTAATGCATTCTCGAGTGTTTTTCTTAATTCGGCGTCAAGTGGATGAGTTGCTGTGTAAATTTGAACATTGGGAGCAAAAAATACATTCGATCCAATATTTACAGGAGCACAATCCAGAACAACACAATTTACATTAAAATAAACGTTGTCACCGCAAAAAATATTATAACCGTAATCACAATGAAATGGGGGTTCTATATAAAAACTCTTTCCCGTATTAGGGATTAATTCAGTTAGAATTTCTTTTGCTTTTTTTGTCAAACGATATTCCGTTACGTTTAAACGGTGGAGAAGATTTTTAGCTTTTCGGCGTTCCTTAACTAAAACGGGATCGCCGGCAAGATAATATTCTCCCGCAATCATTTTTTCTTTTTCAGTATTCATAAGTGCATTATATTTTTTTCGGTCTTTTGTCTTAAAGCAACTTCTTCAAAATAACAATCTGTCCCAGATGATAGACATCATGCTGAATAATTCCGTGAATGTGCTCATAATATGTATGCTCATTATTTACATATATTTTTTCTAAATCGGCATCATCAAAATCTTCAAAAAAGGTATTCCATGATTCTTGTGATTTTGCCAAATTTTGAAGAGATTGTTCCCATGCTGCTTCTGAAGGATCTAATACAGGAACAAAATAATTATGATCAGGTGCTGTAACTACTTCTCCTTCAACGCGCCTTAAAATGTTTCTTCTCCATTGAATGAGATGGTTTACAATTTCCCAAATGGTATTAAGATTAGGGTTTATTTTTCTGTAAGCCTGCTCTGCAGTTACATTTTCTAATGTATTTGTCAAGTTAACTTCCAGCCATGGATTTCCATTATAAATGGATTGATATAGATTCGAAATTCTTTTACTTTCTGACATAATCGATCGTTTTTAAAACTCAAAAGCTAATATACAAATAAGTATTTTACAACTCATCCTCAAAATTCTACAATTGGGTTATTTAATATTTTTTAACTAAAACTGTTAAAATATATTTGCCTCATAAAACCAATGAAATGAAAACCAATTTTACTTTAATCTTATTATTATTTACTTCTCTTATTTTTGCCCAAAACACGATTTCCGGTAAAGTAACAGATCAAAAAGGGAAACCTGTTCCTGGTGCAAATGTTTATATTGATGGGACTTATGACGGAGCGACAAGTTCTGAAACAGGTGATTTTTCTTTTGAAACAACGGCAACAGGAAACCAGGTTTTAGTGATAAGCTTTTTACTTTATGATACATTCAAAAAAGAAATTGATGTTACGAATTACAAAGATCAAACTGTAAAATTAAGAGAGAACGTCAATGCACTTGATGCTGTTGTAATTACTGCCGGAACATTAGAATCCGGAGATAAAGCGAGGGTTTCGGTATTAAAACCTTTAGATATTGTTACGACTGCCGGATCTGCCGGAAATATTATTGCCGCTTTGCAAACTTTACCGGGAACACAAACAGTAGGTGAAGACGGACGTTTGTTTGTTCGTGGGGGAGAAGCCAGCGAAACGCAAACTTTTGTAGACGGACTTCGTGTAGCGCAGCCTTATGGTGCAACAACAAATAATTTGCCAACCCGAAGCAGATTTTCGCCTTTTTTGTTTAGCGGAATTGCGTTCTCAACCGGAGGTTATTCTGCTGAATATGGCGAAGCTTTGTCAAGTGTTTTATTGTTGAATACGCAGGATGAACCAGACCAGAATAAAACCGATATTTCTTTAATGACTGTTGGTTTAGGAATTGGAAACACGCAAAAATGGAAAAAAAGTTCATTTAGTATCAATACCAGTTATGTAAATTTGGCGCCTTATCAGGCGGTGATTCCTCAAAATGTAGATTGGAATAATCCTTACCAATCTTTGGGAGGAGAAGCTGTGTACCGCTATCATTTTGAACGAGGAATTTTTAAATTGTATGCTGCTTTTGATGCTGAAAAATTCGATTTGAATCAGAAAAATGTAAATTTTGTAAATCCAATCAGGACGGATTTAAATAATAATAACTTTTATTTTAATGGTTCTTATAAAGGCGATTTTGGAACCGGCTGGCAAATTACATCGGGAGTGAGTTACGGTTATAGCAATAACAAAATAAAATATGATATCAATGATGTTGATAGTAACGAAAATGCTGCTCAGCTTAAATTGAAATTAAGAAAAAACATCTCGAACTATTTTAAATTGTCTTTTGGGGCTGATTATTTTATCACGAAATACAATGAAAATTTTAATGATAATATTTCAATAAAAGCTTCAAACGGTTACGACTCTAATATTGCTGCTTTTTATACAGAAGGAGATATTTTGTTCTCGAAAAAGCTGGCATTAAAAGTTGGTTTCCGCCTTTCGAATAATAGTTTACTGGATGAAACTAATATTGCACCTAGGGCTTCGATGGCTTACAAGGTTTCTAAAAGCAGCCAGTTTTCGTTTGCTTACGGAGATTTTTCTCAAACTCCCGTGGTTGATTATATTAAATATTCTAAATATCACCAGTTCGAAAGTGAAAAAGCAAGGCATTATATCCTGAATTATCAGTTTACAAAACCAGGTCAGACTTTTAGGGCCGAAGCTTATTATAAGGATTACAGCAATCTGGTTCAATATGATACAAAGGATATTCAGTACAATTCAGTTTTCAATAATAATGGTTCAGGTTATGCAAAAGGATTGGACTTGTTCTGGAGAGACAGCAATTTGTATAAAAACTTAGAATATTGGATTTCTTATTCTTATATCGATTCCGAAAGACAATACAAGAATTTTCCAACCATGGCAACTCCTAACTTTATTGCCAATCACAGTTTGTCGATTGTAACAAAATATTTCATCACGGATTGGAAATCACAAATAGGCTTCACAAATAGTTTTAGTTCTGGTCGCCCGTATAATGATCCGAACCAGACACAATTCATGAACGGAAAAACGAAGTCTTACAATAGTTTGAGTTTTAACTGGGCATATTTATTAACAACTCAAAAGATTCTTTATTTTTCTGTTTCGAATGTATTAGGAGCTCAAAACGTTTTTGGGTATGATTATGCAAAATTACCTGATCCAAGCGGAGTTTACCAAAGACAAGCTGTTGTACCAACCGCAGACAGATTTTTCTTCGTAGGTTTCTTCTGGACGATCAGTGATAATAAGAATGAGAATCAATTGAAGAATTTATAGTTGCTAAGTTGCTAAGGTTCTTAGTTGCAGAGTTTTTATTGCTGAGTTGTTAAGTGAAAAACTTAGAACCTTAGCAACTCAGAACCTCAGAACCTTTAAAAAAACAATTCAGTCGCAAAAATCAACAACTCAGTATCAATTAATTTTATAACAATAAAAACCAAAGTACTTTTGAAGTATAAATAATAAAGGGGCTAAGTTGCTAAGACACTAAGAAAAAAACTTAGATAATTAGCACCTTAAAAATTTAGAGACTCAAAATTACAATCAGAGTTTTAATCATCAAAAAAACTTAAAGACTTATCAACTCAGAACCTTAATAACTTAAAAAAAAAGAACTCATGACCAAAATTATTACAATAATCACATTATTTATCTGTAGTTTAATGTCTGCTCAAAATGTAAATCTTACTGTTTCGGTTTCAGGCTTAAAAAATAATACCGGAATGGTGAAGGTAGGATTGTACAATTCAGATGAAACATTTCTTAAAACTATTTATAAAAGTGTGGCTTCGAAAATTAAAAACAACGAAGTTATCGTAACATTTGAAGGTATTCCTGCCGGAGAATATGCAATTTCGACGTATCACGATGAAAACAATAACGGAAAACTTGATAAAAATATGATGGGGATACCTTCTGAAGATTATGCCGCTTCAAACAATGCCAAAGGATTTATGGGGCCTCCTGCTTATAAAGATGCCAAATTTGTTGTCAACAAAGATTCGAAAATTGAAATTATATTGTAAATAATAACTAACCACTTAAAAATAACCATTAAAATTACTTAAAAAATGAAAAAAATCATCACTTTGGCTACACTGCTTGTAGTAGTAATAAGTTCTGCACAAACACAATTTGAACAAGGAATGGGAAAAGCTTTTGGGCTTTGGAAAGAAGGGAAAAACACAGAAGCTTCGGCAATGTTTGAAAGAATTGCAGCGGCAGAAAAAACAAGTTATTTGCCAAATTATTATGTAGCACTTATTAATACTACATCGGCTTTTACTGAAAAAGATAAAACAAAGATTGATTTGTTATTGACTAAAGCGCAAGACGCATTGGATGTTGAATTGATAAAAGATCAAAATAATGCCGAGTTATATGCGATGCAGGCTTTGATATATACGGCTTGGGTGGTCACAGACCCAATGACAAACGGAATGAAATATTCGGCTAAAGTAATGGAAGCTTATGCAAAAGGAAAAGCAATAGACCCAAATAATCCGAGAATCGTTTTTGGTGAGGCTGATTATCAGTTGGGTGGCGCAAAATGGACAGGGGTTGATACAAAGCCACTTTGTGTGCAAGTTGATAAAGCTGTTGAACTTTTTGCTACTTTTAAGCCAGAAACGCCTTTTTCTCCAAAATGGGGATTAGACAGAGCTTTGGAAACTCAAAAAAACTGTAAAAAATAAAATTAATATAAGCGGATTATAATGAAAGATCATAGAAGTACATATGCAGATTTGAAAAGTGGAACAATGGTATCCTTCAAAATTTCTGTGATCTTTACAATAATATTTTCTGCTTGTTTAGGAAAAGACTTAAACATTCAAAACGTTCTTATTACCTTTTTTATAAGCTGTTTGTATTCTTTTCTGGTAGGTTTTGGCAATGGGTATATTAATGTACTGCTGGATAAAAAATGGGATTGGCTGCAACAAACCAATTTAAGGGTCTATTACGGTATTCTGGTTACTGTTTTGTACACGGTCCCGGTAGTATTAGGAATCAATTATTACATTTTTGTTTATCTTCAGAATCTGCCTTTAGATAAATTCTTTAGCGAAAGAATGATCTGGATACACCTGTTTTATATCATGCTGGCTTTAGGAGTTTCGACTTTCATGCAGGCCAGAAGTTTTATGGTACAATGGAAAAGGGCTTCGAAATTTGAAATAACACAACAAAAAATAATTGCAGGAACGGCTAATGCTAAATTCGAAAGTTTAAAAAATCAGATTGATCCGCATTTTCTTTTTAACAGTTTAAATGTTTTAAGCTCCTTAATCGAAGAAAATCCGGAAAATGCGCAACGTTTCACCACTTCATTGTCTAAAATTTATCGTTACGTTTTAGAGCAAAAAGACAAAGAACTGGTTTCGGTTGAAGATGAATTGTCATTCGCGAAAACGTATATGAATTTGTTAAAAATGCGTTTCGAAAATAGTTTGTTTTACGAATTGCCAACAACAAATATAAATCCGGATGCAAAAGTGGTTCCGTTATCATTGCAGCTTTTATTAGAGAATACGGTAAAACATAATGTTGTAAGTGAACAAAAACCGTTGCATATCAGAATTTTTATTGAGGGGGATTATTTGGCGATACAAAATGATTTTCAGAAAAAAGAAGTTTTGCAGGACAGGCAGGGAGTTGGCTTGCAGAATATTGTAAATCGATACGGAATTATAACCAATAGAAAAGTACTGATAGAGCAAAATGATAAAAACTTTACGGTTAAGATTCCAATTCTAACGAAACAAGTTGCAGTTATGGAAACAAATGCAGAATATAATACAGATGAAAATAAAGCTTATTTCAGAGCTAAAAAAAGGGTAGAAGAACTAAAAGGTTTTTACGGAAATGTTATCTCATATGTTTGTGTGATTCCGTTTTTGGTATTTATAAATTTAAGGTTTTCACCGGGCTTTCAGTGGTTTTGGTTTTCGGCTTTAGGCTGGGGATTTGGAGTAGTAATGCATGCCTTTAAAGTTTTTGGTTACAGCTCAGATTGGGAAGAACGAAAAATCAGAGAGATTTTACAGAAAGAAAATAACAAACAAACCTGGAAATAGTTATGGAAACAAATTATACGGAAGCGGAACGTTATTTTCAGGCACAAAAAAAAGTAGAAGAAATCAAGAAATTTTATCAGCATTTGACTGTTTATCTTCTTTGTAATCCTATTGTAATAGTGGTAAATCTTATGACTTCGCCTGGTTTTCTTTATTTTATATGGTGTTTGTTGGGATGGGGAATGGCTATTGTATTGCATGGATTAAAAGCTTTTAAATATTCGCCATTTTTTAATAAAGAATGGGAAGAACGAAAAATCAGGGAAATTTTAGAAAAAGAGAATAACAAGCAAACCTGGGAATAATTATGGAAACTAATTTTTATAAGGAGCAGGAAGATTTTGAACTTCAAAAAATGGCAAGCAAAAAAGTAGTTAAACTGAAAGCTTTTTATTCGCACATGTTTGTCTATATCGTAGGAGTGATTTTTTTTATTTTGAAGGAGTATTTTGGAGTTCCCTTTAATTTCTTTCCTTTAAAACATATTAATCTGTTTGTAATGATAGTCTGGACCGTTTTTTTCTTAGTTTCTGCGATTGACATATTTGTATCGTTCAGGATTTTTGGAGAAGAATGGGAAGAACGTAAGTTGAAAAGTATTTTAGAGAAAAAAATAAAAAAACAAAAATGGGAGTAATCATGGATGTAAATTATAATGAAGAGGATAAATACTACCTGGCTAAAAAGAAAGTGGAGAGTATCAAGGGATTTTATGGAAACCTGACGGCATTTATCGCTGTAAATGTAGTTTTGATTTTTATCAATTTATATACTTCGCCAGAACACTTATGGTTTTACTGGCCCCTGATGTGGTGGGGATTTGGAGTTGTTTTTCATGGATTGAAGGTTTCTGAAGTATTCCCGGTTCTGGGAAAAGATTGGGAAGAAAGAAAAATCAAAGAATTCATGGAGAAAGAAAAATTGAATAAAAATAAATGGCAATAATTTATACATTATAAAAAATGGGACGATTTAGACGACGCATGTACGATGATTACAGACATGAATTTAGTACAGACGAAAATTATAATAATGCATATAGAAAAGTGAAAAGGATTAAAGGTTTTTATTCGCACTTGAAGGTTTATATCATAGTGAATGCCTTTATCATTATTTCAAGCTTGAGTAGAGGTTATGTAGGAAATCATTTTGAAATAAGAGGTTTGAGAAATTGGGAAATCTATTCTACAGCATTTTATTGGGGAATTGCTTTATTAATTCATGCCTTCAGCGTATTTGGTCCTGATGTCTTTTTTAGTAAAGATTGGGAGCAAAAGAAAATCCATAAATATATGGAGAAAGAAGCTCAGAATAAGAATAAATGGGAGTAACTTTAAATTAAAATTTTCAATTTTTGCATCGTATTAAATGACCACATTAATAATAGAAGACGAAAAACCGGCAGCAAGATTATTGCAGCGAAAACTCGAAAAGTTAGATATTTCTGTAGCAACCATGCTGCATTCTGTAGAAGAATCAATTCATTGGTTTGCTAATAATCAGCATCCGGATCTGATTTTTCTGGATATTCAGTTATCAGATGGCTTGTCGTTTGAAATTTTCGAAAAGATAGATATTCAAAGTGCTATTATCTTTACAACAGCATACGATGAATATGCGTTGAAAGCTTTTAAACTTAATAGTATCGATTATCTTTTAAAACCTATTGACGAAGATGATTTAGAAGTTGCAGTTACTAAATTCAAAACCCGAATTCCGAAAGTAAATCCGGGAAATCAAAATCTTCAGCTTGACTTCGAGCAAATTCGCCAAATGTTGTCAAATCCTTTCGAAAAGATTTACAAGAAACGATTTACCGTTAAAATTGGGCAACATTTAAAAGTAATTACAACAGACGAAATCGAATGTTTTTTTAGTGAAAATAAAGGCACTTATATTCATACTTTCGATAATAGAAATTATCTGATCGATGCGACTTTAGAAATTTTAGAACAGGAATTAGATAAAAAAAATTTCTTTCGTGTAAACCGAAAATTTATTGTTCCGCTTACGGCAATAAAAGAAATTCAGGTGTATACGAACTCCAGACTTAAAGTAATTTTACCAACTTATAAAGAAGATGAAGTAATTGTAAGCCGCGAAAAAGTACAGGATTTTAAAAATTGGCTGAGTTAAAAAGTTCTTATAATTAAAATCCATAGATACAATATTTGTCATTCTTCAGGAATTCAATCCAATATTAAAGAACCATCGGCTCGATCTATTTTATCGGGCCGGATTTTAATCCGGTTTAAGTTCAATACGGTTTAGGTTCGTAAAAAAACATAAAAAAACCTTCGTCCGAAGGTTTTTTTATATAAAAGTTTGTTATCTACTTGCTCAATCTGTGCAATGTAAAAGTCATGGCACTTAAGAGGAAGAAAGCCATAATCTGATGAATTAATCCTAAAGCCAGAGGAACGCTGTATAAAAGCGTAAAAACCCCTAATGCAAATTGAATAAATACAAAAACAACCAAAGTTTTTACCGAATTAGTTTGCATTCGAGTAAGCGAAAATTTTGTGCTTTTGTAATATAAAAACAAAATGAAAGCAACAACAACATAAGCAAAAGTCCTGTGCACGAACTGGACACCGCTTTTTCCTTCGATTAAGTTTTTGATTAAAGTAGGCTGTTCAATAAAAACAGAATCGTGTATAAATTCTCCGTCGCTCATTAATGGCCAATGATTGTGGATTAATCCCGCATTTAAACCCGCCACAAATCCGCCATAAATAATTTGGATTAATAGTGCCACCAAAGCAAATCGTGCAATATTTCGAAGTGGAATTACTTTAGTAATTGTTCTTTCCGGATAAATTAAATCCAGCGCCACCCATAAAGTATAAGCAAAAGTGATAAAGGCAAAAGTAAGGTGCAATGAAAGTCTGAAATGACTTACATCAGGATTGTCGATTAATCCGCTGCGAACCATAAACCAACCCAGAAAACCCTGAAAACCTCCCATTGCCAAAAGAACGATGCATTTTTTGATGGTAGATTTATCTAATTTCTTTCTGATTAAGAAATAAACAAAAGGGACAAAGAAAACCAACCCGATGATTCTACCAATAAAACGGTGAAACCACTCCCAGAAGTAAATAAATTTATAATCGGCTAATTGAAAATCATTGTGAATATTGATTTTTTGGTACTCAGGAAACTTCTTGTATTGTTCAAAAGCCTCATTCCATTTTGCATCCGTCAAAGGCGGGAAAGTATCTGTTACCAAATGCCAATCCGTCATTGATAAACCTGAATTTGTCAAACGGGTAATTCCGCCAACAACAACCATTAAAAATAATAAAACACAACCTGATAGTAACCAAATGATCACTGATTTATTCTCTTTTTTCATTCTATTCCAATTAATTCGATCTCGTTAATTTTGTTTTTGCTTTTTCCTATTCTTTTTAAATAAAGTTTTAATAAAGTAAAGTTTGCTATAATATTGATAATTAAGATCACTGTCATGACTATTATTCTATATTGATAGCTTTTAATATCCATTGTTATTTTAAAATAATCAATTAGAACTGTATTTTGAAATATTGCACCTATAATCATTATAGCAGATATGGAAGCAATACTGATTAAAAAAAAGAAGATTTTATATTTATAATTACTACTTTTAGTTCTATTGATTTTTCTAATAAAAATAATATTAGTTACTAAAACTATTAATATTAAAATAATAGAAAAAATAGCCACTAATAGATCCATTATTTTTTAGGTATTAAGTTTAACTTTTCTGCTCTTTTAATAATAAAATCATATGCAGCCTGATATTCATTAGGAATATCACCTTCTAAAATGGCTTCTTTTACAGCTTCTTTTAACATTCCGATTTCTCGTGAAGGTTTTAAATCAAACAATTCCATAATTTCTTCACCGGAAATTGGTGGTTGAAAATTACGCACATGATCGCGTTCCTCAACTTCTACAATTTTCTTTCGAACGATTTCAAAGTTCTTATGATATTTCTTAAACTTCGATGGATTCTTGGTTGTAATATCTGCTTCGCACAAAGTCATTAAATCCTCGACATCTTCGCCTGCATCAAAAACCAAACGACGCACCGCACTGTCTGTCACAATATCCTGTGCCAAAACAATAGGGCGAGAACTCATAATAACCATTTTTTGCACAAATTTCATTTTGTGATTCAAAGGCATATGCAAACGCTCGAATATTTTCTTTGCCATTTTTCCGCCAAGAAATTCATGTCCGTGAAAAGTCCATCCCTGTTTCTTGTTGAAACGTTTGGTTGGTGCTTTTCCAATATCATGCAACAAAGCCGACCAGCGCAACCAGACGTCATCTGTATTGGGGCAAATATTATCGACTACTTCAAGTGAGTGATAAAAGTTGTTTTTATGAGTGTGACCTTCAATTTCTTCCACCTGATTAAGCGCTGTTAACTCTGGTAAAATAATATCTAAAAGCCCGGTTTGATATAAAAGTAAAAAACCTATAGAAGGTTTATCAGTAGATAGAATCTTATTCAGTTCATCAACAATGCGTTCTCCGGAAATAATATTGATTCTCTCAGCATTTTTGGTAATTGCATCAAGAGAATTTTTCTCGATTTCGAAACCTAACTGATTGGCAAAACGAATAGCACGCAACATTCTCAAAGGATCATCAGAATAAGTAATGCTGGGATCTAAAGGTGTTTTGATTGTTTTATTTTCTAAATCAGCCAAACCATTAAAAGGATCAGAAAGATCGCCAAACGTTTTTTCGTTCAATGATAGTGCCAATGCATTAATCGTGAAATCACGACGATTTTGATCGTCTTCAAGAGTTCCGTTTTCGACGATAGGATTTCGGCTCTCAAAATTGTAAGATTCTTTTCGGGCGCCAACAAATTCAATGTCAGTGTCTTCAAAACGCAACATTGCTGTTCCGTAAGTCTTGAAAACTTGTACTTTTGGTTTTTTTGGAAGTAATTCAGAAACCTTAAGTGCCAATTCGATACCGCTACCAACGGCAACAACATCAATGTCTTTTTTAGAACCCCGATTTAAAAGCAAATCCCGAACAAATCCGCCAATTACGTAACTGTCGACGTTAAGTTCCTGAGATGCTTTCGAAATAACTTCGAAGATTTTATGTTGTAATGCTGCTTTATAGTTTGTTTGTATAGCCACTAATTCACTAATTTTAAATAATACATTTCTATTCTTTAAGAAGAATGAAACGTGTGCAAATTTACAACATAGAAAATGCCTATTATAATCTATAGTCCACTTTTTTGAATAAATTCACAGTTTGAGGTGGAGAATTTTATCAATCAGAAAAATGGTTGCCACGAATTGCACGAATTTCCGCGAATTTTATTTTTGTAAACTTAATTCGATTGAATCTAATTAGTGATAATTCGTGTAATTCGTGGCAAAAAAAACATTGATACCGTTATCAAACAAATCAATTGCAATAATATCTTTTTAGAAATTCAATTTGTATTTTTGAATTCTATAAAAACGCACACATGAAAATTGTTATATCGCCGGCGAAGTCTTTAAATTTCGAAAAAGAATTACCAACTACCCAATATACAGAACCTGCTTTCTTAAAAGAAGCGCGTCAGGTTCATAAAGTTTTAAAAGAAAAAAAACCGTCTGAACTATCTGAATTAATGTCTATCTCAGATAAATTAGCAGATTTAAACTGGAAAAGAAATCAGGATTGGAAAACGCCTTTTACGCCTGATAATGCACGTCCGGCAATTTATACTTTTGATGGAGATGTTTATACAGGTTTAGATGCGTATACAATTCCGCTTGAAAAGTTAGAGGTCTTACAAAATAAACTTAGAATTTTATCCGGACTTTATGGTGTTTTAAAACCATTAGATTTGATGCAGGCGTACCGCTTAGAAATGGGAACAAAATTGCCAATTGGCGAATACAAGAATCTGCATGAATTCTGGAAACCAACCGTTACTAAAGCTTTAAATAAAGAACTTGAAAAAGGAGAGTTGTTTGTGAATTTAGCCAGTAATGAATATTTTTCGGCTGTAGATGTAAAAGCCTTAAAAGTTCCTGTAATTACTCCGGATTTTAAAGATTATAAAGATGGGAAACTTAAGATCATCAGTTTCTTTGCCAAAAAGGCAAGAGGTATGATGGTTCGTTATATTATCGATACGAATGCAGAAACAATTGATGACTTAAAAGGTTTCGATTATGAGGGATATCATTTTGATGCTAATCTTTCAGAAGGAAATCATTTGGTTTTTACAAGATAGGTTTTTTTTGAGGTGCTAAGTCTCTAAGTTGCTCAGGTTCTAAGTTTTTTGCAAGAGAGTCGGAGACTCGGACTATATTGTAGGGAGGGATTTTTTTTTAAAAGATGCTAAGTCTCTAAGTTGCTAAGAATCTAAATTTTTTGCAAGAGAGTCGGAGACTCGGACTATATTGTAGGGAGGGATTTTTTTTTAAAAGATGCTAAGTCTCTAAGTTGCTAAGATTCTAAGTTTTTTTGTAAGAGAGTCGGAGACTCGAACTATATTGTAGGGAGGGATTTTAATCCTTTTGATTTGAGGTACAAAGGTTCAAAGAAACAAAGGTTCATAGGTTTGTAATTGTTTCAGTTTAAAATTGAATAGACACCAGCTTTAGCTGGAGGAAATTAATAAAATCTAAAATTGGCTTTAGCCGAATTATTCCAATTATGTTAAATAAAAAAGCCGGACTAAATAAATAGCCCGGCTTTTTCGTATTATAAATAATTATTATTAATGCATTGCATCAGCAGGATTAATCTTGTTTTTTCCTTTTTTAATGAAAAATATAATCGGAATACAGCATAAAAACATGATTCCTAGGTACATGAAAATATCAATGTATGACATTACTGTACTTTGTTTTAAAACGGCATAATCTATAGCCTGATACGCTTTTTGTAATGCTACATCTGAACTATAGCCTTTTGATTCAAAAGCTCTTTGCATTCCTATGATGCGTTCCTGAACCTGGTGGTTTGTAGGATCTAAATTATTAATCAAATTCACTCTGTGTTCCTGACTAAAACGAGTTATAAATGTCGTGATAATCGCAATACCAAATGATCCTCCTAATTGTCTCATCATACCGGTAAAAGCAGCTCCTTCACCAATATGTTTTCCTTTTAATGTAGAAAGCGAAAGCGTTGTGATAGGTACAAATAGTAATCCCAATCCAATTCCTCTTAAAATCAAAGGCCAGTACATATGTTCAACTCCAGTATCAGGAGTCATACGTGTCTGCATCATAAAGGTAAAAAAGAAGAATACTAAAAATCCAACTCCAACCATATAACCTTGCGGAACACCTTTTTGAATCATATTACCAACAAATGGCATCATGATCGCTGTTGTGATCGAACCCGGAATCAATAATAATCCGGCATCAGTCGCTGTCCATCCTAAAACAGATTGCGTATAAATTGGGATAATTAAAGTTGATCCGTATAAACCGAAACCAAGAATAAAACACATTACTGTTCCAATTCTTAAATTCCCATCTTTTAAAACACTCAGGTTTACGATTGGATATTTATAAGTAAGCTCCCTCCATATAAATAATACCAATCCAAGAACCGTAACAACACTTAAGGTTACAATAAGCGAATCATTGAACCAATCATCTTGTTGACCATGTTCGAGAACGAATTGCAGTGATCCAATAAAAGAAGCCAAAAGTATAATTCCCCACCAGTCTACCTGGTTTGCTTTTAATTTTTCTCCATATTTTGGGCTTCTTACGAAAGTAAGTGCCAGAATAGTTGCAATAATTCCTAACGGAATATTGATATAAAAGATATAAGGCCAGGAGTAATTATCTACTAAATAACCTCCCAAAGGCGGACCTAAGGTTGGACCAACAATTACACCCATTCCGTAAATAGCCTGTGCCATACCACGTTTTGCTATAGGGTAACTTTCGGTAATAATAGTTTGAGCTGTTACTAATAAAGCTCCTCCTCCCATACCTTGTACGAACCTAAAAGCTACCAGTTCCCAGATATTAGTGGCATTTCCGCATAAAAAGGAACAGACTGTAAATAGTATGATAGAAGCCACAAAATAATTACGTCTTCCAAATTGCTGCGAAAGCCAACTCGTCATCGGAATTACAATAACATTCGCAATTGCGTATGCTGTAATTACCCAAGCCACATCAGTCAAAGTAGCACCAAGGCTACCTCGCATGTCTGTTAGTGCTACGTTTACAATCGTGGTATCTACAATTTCCAACAGTGCACAAAGTACTGCAGTAATCGTAATAATCACACGTCTATAACCGTATTCTACTAAATCATCATCTCCTTGTACTGCTGTCATTATATTATTTTAAATGTACGTCTACGTCAACATTCATACCTGGTCTTAGTAATTTTACTTTTTCAGGATCATTCGATTCATCCAAACTAATTTTTACCGGTAATCTCTGAATTGTTTTTACGAAGTTACCCGTTGCGTTATCAGGAGGTAACAATGAAAAACGTGATCCTGTTGCAGGAGAGAAAGAAGTTAAAGTTCCTTTGAATTCGTAGTTAGGGTAAGCATCTACTTTTAAGCTTACTTTTTGTCCCACAATCATTTTGTTCAATTGAGTTTCTTTAAAGTTAGCTACAACCCACGCTTCATTATTATTGATGATATAGAACAAAGATTGTCCAGGTTGAACCAATTGTCCAGGCTGAATGTCAACTTTAGAAACCTGACCGTCAATTGCTGCAGTTACAACAGTATAGGTTAAGTTTAAGTGAGCAACATCCAACATTGTTTTGGCTCTTTTGATATTTGCAGCAGCAACTTCAGTCTGTTTGTCAGAAACTTTAGATTTCGATTGAATTACAGATTTTTGGTAAGAACTTGCTCTTTGTTGTTGTTCTAAAACACGTACTTGATTCTCTGCTTCTTCTTTTGAAGATAAAGCCTGCTCGTATTGTTGTTTTGTAATCGTATGTGTTTTGTACAAATTATTGTAACGGTTATAATCGTTTGTAATTTGTCTTAATCTAATTTTCGCACTTTCGATAGAACCAGTTGCAGATCTCATATTCGCATCAGAAACTGATATGTTTGCATTTGCGCTACCAATATCAGCTTTTGCAGCTTCGTATTGACCTTCAGCACCTAGCAAAGCAGCGTTAGCTTCGTCGATTTTTAATTGGTAATCTCTTTTGTCGATAGTAAATAAAGTATCTCCTTTTTTTACAAAGTCATTATCTTTTACATACACCTTACTAATATATCCAGATACTCTAGGAATAATTGGATTCATTTTTTTCTCGATTTGAGCATCATCTGTTTCTTCGTGAGCTTGGGAGTGTAAGTATTTTGTTATTCCGTATGTTCCGCCCACTAAAACCAACACGGTTAGTATAATGATGAATTTAGTATTTGTTTTTTTCTTTTCCATGAGAGCTATCGATTATATTTTAGAAAGATTGAATGATTGTGATAATTGTCCTGATACTGAAAGTAATTCGTAATATTTTTGAATAATAGTTGCTTTGGACACAGCTGTATTTATTTTGGCACTTAATTGCTCAACATCAGCCTCAACCAAATCATTGGTATCCGCCAAACCATTGTCGAATTTATCCTTAACAAGTCTGTAATTTTCAGATGCCTGTTGAAGTGCTTCGTCATAGACAACACTTTGATTGATGGCTAAGTCATAATCTTCGATAGATTTTTGAACCTCAACCTTAATACGGTCTGTCATTACGGCTTCTGTATTTTTAACTTCCAAAGCTCTGCTTTCAGCTTCTCTTACGTGAGCACTATTTTTGTAAATTCCAGAGATGTCATAAGTTAAACCCAGACCAAAGTTCATCGCATATTTTACAGTAATGATGTCTTTAAGATCTAAAGCAGTATAACCACCAAGTAATGCTAATGTAGGATAGTAGGCTGCCCTTGCAACTTTAATATTTGCGTCCGAAGCTTTTTGTTGAAAACGAATAGCTTCTAAATCTTTTCTGTTTTGTAAAGCTAAAACATCAGATGTTGGTGCATTGCTGGTTTTTAAATTAAAGAAATCAGCTTCATTAACCTGAAGTTTTGTACCAGGATCCAACTTCAATAAAGTAGTTAGATAAAAGTTGATGTTATTAAGATTGTTATTTGCTTCATCAATTGATAATTGTGTTTTTGAAACTAATAATTGCGATTTTAATAAATCATTTCTAGGAATGATACCGTTTTTCTCTAATTCAATAAAATCAGTAACACGCTGTTTGGCGCTTTTTTGATTTTCGTTTAAAACATCCAAAGTTTTTTGAGCTTTATACAAAGCGGTGTAGTAAGTAATTACACGTAACGTAACATCTTCTTTTGTTTTAGCAGCATTTGCATTTTCAGCTCCGTATAAATTATCAGAAGCGTTAATGCTGTTTTGAATTTTAAATCCTGCAAAAAGAGGCAAACTTAAATTGGCCATTCCAAGCATTGCTCTGTCAGGAGATGCCAGAGATGCATTTTCACCCTGATTAGGCATACTAATTGAAGCTTTTGTAAGTCGTTGATATTGGCCGGAAACTTTAATATCCGGATACTGACTGTTTTTAACTTCTTGTAATTCGTACTTTTTTGTGTTTACCTTAGTATTGGCAAGCGTAACTTCGTTACTCTTCTCCCAAGCCATTTTTACGGCTTCGTCTAAGGTTAAACTTGTTTTTTCTTGTGCTTCTATTGATGAAATTCCGATAAAGAAAATACCAAAGAGCATTAATTGATTAATTTTCATAAACAAGTAGAGCTTTTATAGTTTGTTGAATGTGCTTTGTAAGACTGTTTTTAATGTAATCATTGTACATTGCTTCTGTTTTTAAATTCAGTAATTCTTCGAAGAAAGGTTTATTCATATGAAAGTGAAAAAAAGTTCCAATGATAGTAGGAGTGATAAGAGGAATGATTACATCTTTTCTAAAGATTCCTTTTTCCTGACCTTGAGTAATAATGCTCTCAACAGATTTTAAGTTTCCTTTTTTTAACTCTGTAAAAGCAATAAAACTTTTTTCTCTCTTTTTTGCATTGATTTCAAAATGCAATACCCTGAAAATCCCTTTGTTACAACTAATCCTGTTAATGTAAATTTCGATTAATTTATTGACTTTTTCAATAGGTTCGAGATTTTCCTGTAATAAATTTTCGAGCTGTAGTTTTAAATCAGAAGTTTTGTAGATGATTAGCGCTTCAAGCAGTCTTTCTTTTGAACCAAAATAATACGAAACCATGGCAATATTTATTTTTGCATGTTTTGAGATGTCTCGTATGGAAGTACCTTCGAATCCTTTTTCAGAGAAAAGCTTTTCAGCAACCTCAAGAATTTTAATTTTTTTATCGTTTAATTCGATGTTGTACATGATATTGTTTCTAATCGGGTACAAAATTAAACAAGCGTTTAAATTAAACAGTTGTTTAATTTTGTTTTAACATAATTTTAACAGAAAACCTTGTAGTTGTTTTTTGTAAATATTTAATTTTTAAAGACATAAAAAAAGCTGAAAAAATACCATTTGATATTGATTCAGCCTTGTGTTTTTTTTGTCTATGATAAAAGCAACTTTTTTAGGAGCTAATCCCGCTATCCGTTTCAATCTTTTGTGGCTCCCGGTAGCTCAATGTTATTAAATTAAGCCTTTTGTGGCAATTATAGCTAAAAAAAATCGCGCAAAGTCGCAAAGAAAATGGATTTAAACTTGGCGGCTTTGCGACTTTGCGCGAGATCAATTAGACAAAAGCATTGTATATTTTTCCTTAACTTAAAGACATTGCCTGATAGCTATTGGTGCTAGGTAAGTCATTTTCATGAGAATATTTTCGTTTAGTTTGTTATTCGAAGAATGAGAAATCACACTTATAATTCGATAAAGACTGGTGCTATTCTCTGTAGCGTTTTTGATGTGATTTCTCATTCTTCGAAATAACAAAACGATATCTAGATTGTTGAACTAATGATTTATTTACCTAATCTCCCCAACAAATTCTTCAATTTTTCCACTTCCTTTTTCACTTAAATGTTTAATAAAAGCACTACCTATAATCGCTCCTTTTGCGAATTTAGTAGCCTGATTAAAAGTTTCCTTATTCGAAATTCCGAAACCAATAATTTGTGGATTTTTAAGATTCATATTCGAAATTCTTTCGAAATAACTTTCCTGAGTATTTCCAAAACCGGATTGAGAACCTGTAACACTTGCAGAACTTACCATATAAATGAATCCGTTTGAAACGCTGTCGATAAAGCGAATGCGTTCGTCAGAAGTTTGTGGCGTAATCAGGAATACATTGATTAATCCGTATTTTTGGAAAATTGCTTTGTATTCATCTGCATAAACGTCAACCGGTAAATCAGGAATAATTAAACCATCGATACCAATTTCTGCACATTTTTTACAAAAAGCTTCAACCCCGTATTGTAACATTGGATTGAAGTATCCCATAATGATCAACGGAATTTTTACGCTTTCGCGGATGTTCTTTAGCTGATCAAAAAGAATTTGAGTGGTCATTCCGTTTTTAAGTGCCTGAGTAGAACTCGCCTGAATGGTTGGTCCATCAGCCAAAGGATCGCTAAAAGGCAAACCAATTTCGATTAAGTCTACGCCGTTTTTTTCTAAATCCTGAATGATTTGAACGGTATCATTTAAGTTAGGATACCCCGCCGAAAAATAGATAGAAAGTATCTTTTTATCTTCTTGTAATTTTTGAGTTATTCTGTTCATTGTTTTTATTTTTTATCCTAACACGTTTTTCTAAACAGGTTAGACAGCTATTTATATTATCTATAATTACTTATTTTCGGTATAAATCCATGCAACAGTTCCGGAGTTCAAAGTTACTTGAACCCTTTTATAGGCATTAGATTCAAATAAATCTATTTTAGCCAAATCTTCAGTCGAAATAGTGAAAAGAATACCTTTTATTGTATCCGAAGGATTTTCACTGGCTACTGCTACATGATAATCTTCAATTCCAAATTCTTCTTCGATTTGAAGATCCTTTAGTTTGTGACCATTGAGCTGGTCAGGTGTTCCGTTTAAGATTCTATTGAAAACTCGCATCTGAATTTCTTTCGATCGTAATGTTCCGTAAGAAAAGAACTGTTCCATAATAATTATTATTTTTCTCGTTATTTGTTTGCGTTAGGGATGCGAGCGAAATCTCCCGATTTAGAAAAACAAGGCTTTTTATCCTTATTTTCTGTTAATTGGGATATAGCAGACAGCCCGATCCGCCGCGGCGGAGAATGCCGAAATTACGATTTTTATTACAATTTAAAATAATCGATGTAATTGTCTAAATCTTTATCGCCACGACCAGAAAGACTGATTACTACAATATCTGTAGGTTTAAATTTCTTTTGATCCAAAACTGCAAACGCATGCGCACTCTCGATTGCCGGAATAATTCCTTCTAATTTAGTCAATTGTAAACCAGCGTTCATAGCGTCGTCATCTGTAACCGAGAAAAATTCTCCACGACCTGTTTGTGCTAAATGTGCGTGCATTGGGCCAACACCAGGATAATCCAGACCTGCAGAAATTGAATAAGGTTCTGTGATTTGCCCGTCAGGAGTTTGCATTAAAAGAGTTTTGCAACCGTGAATAACGCCTACTTTTCCTAATTTACTTGTTGCTGCACTAAATCCGCTATCAACACCTTTTCCGGCTGCTTCAACGGCAATGATTCCAACTTCTGGTTCATGCAAAAAGTGATAATAAGTTCCTGCAGCGTTGCTTCCACCACCAATACAAGCGACTACGTAATCAGGATTTTCACGTCCTTCTTTTTCTTTTAACTGCCATTTGATTTCTTCAGAAATTACACTCTGAAAACGAGTTACCATATCCGGATAAGGATGCGGTCCAATTGCAGATCCTATAATATAATGCGTGTCAACCGGATTATTGATCCAGTCGCGAATTGCTTCGTTTGTAGCATCTTTTAAAGTTCTTGATCCTGAAAGTGCCGGACGAACCTCAGCGCCTAACATTTTCATACGAGCCACATTTGGTGCCTGGCGCGCAATGTCGATTTCCCCCATATAAACGATACATTCCAATCCCATAAGAGCGCAAACTGTTGCCGTTGCAACTCCGTGTTGGCCAGCTCCGGTTTCAGCAATAATTCTTTTTTTACCCAAACGTTTTGCAACCAATATTTGTCCAATGGTATTGTTTACTTTATGTGCTCCCGTATGGTTTAAATCTTCTCTTTTGAGATAAATTTTGGTATTGTATTTTTCAGACAAACGCTTGGCAAAATAAAGCGGACTAGGGCGCCCAACATAATCTTTTAGCAATTGATCGAACTCAGCTTTAAAATCTGGTTCGCTTGTTATCTTCAAATAGTTCTCACGTAATTCTTCTACATTTGGATACAGCATTTCAGGAATGTATGCTCCTCCAAACTCTCCGTAATATCCTTTTTCGTTGACGTTAAAATTCATTTTGTTGAAATTTTAAAGGTTGACAATTTCAAGTTTTCGTTTGAAATTGGTTAATAAATTTTTGTTTTTTAATCCAGGTTCGATTTCAAATCTACTGTTTACATCGATGGCATAAACCGTTAATTTTAGATTTTTAATCGCTGCTATTTCTTCAAGTCCAATACCACCACTTAAAAAGAATGGTTTGTTGGATTTATTATTTTTTAATATTTTCCAGTTGAAAGTTGCTCCGTTTCCTCCGGGTAATTTCCCTTTGGTATCAAACAGGAAATAATCACAGACATCCTCAAAAGGTTGTAAAACCTCGAAATCAAAATCGTCTCCAATTGAAAATACCTTTATGATTTCGATTCTTTTATTGATCTTATTTTTTAATTCCTGACAAAATTCAACAGATTCTGTCCCGTGTAACTGAACGGCCTGTAAATTGTGTTCGTCGATTTTCTTGATAATATTTTCAACTGATTCGTTTACAAAAACCCCAACTTTTTTGATGGTTTTTATCAGTTCCGGAATTGTTCCGTTAAAATATCGGGCGGATTTTTCGTAGAAAATAAATCCCATATAATCGGGTAGGAGTGAACCTACTTCGATTATGTTCTCGGGATATTTCATGCCGCATATTTTGAGTTTCATTGTTGTGGTGTGTATTTTACCGCAAAGGGCGCTAAGTTTTTTATATTTTGATTGTGCTTAAAAACGCTAAGTTCGCAAAGCTTTGTGTTTTGTTTTGCCACGAAGGCGCAAAGGCGCAAAGTTTTTATTGATTTTTATTCGTGCTTATTCGTGAAATTTGTATTTATTATAAGCCTTTTATAAATTCTGTTGCTGCTTTTCCTGCGTTATCAGTTTTCATGAAGTTTTCTCCAATTAAAAATCCGCTGTAACCGTAAGGTCTAAGTTCAGAAATAGCTTCGATAGACGAGATTCCGCTTTCTGAAACTTTTACGAAATCATCCGGAATTTGTGATGCTAATTGTTTACTGAAATCAAGACTTACTTCAAAAGTTTTTAGGTTTCTGTTGTTCACACCAATCATATCCAAACTTGGCATAATCGATTTTTCTAATTCTTCTTTATTATGAACTTCCAATAAAACTTCTAATCCTAATTTCTTTGCAAATTCAGATAACGATTTGATTTCTTCACGCGTTAAAACCGCTGCGATTAATAAAATCAAATCTGCTCCAAAAGCTTTTGCTTCCAGAATCTGGTATTCGTCGACAATAAATTCTTTTCGCAAAAGTGGAATATTTACACTTGCTCTTGCCAAAAGTAAATCGTCTAGAGAACCACCAAAATATTTTCCGTCAGTTAAAACAGAAATTCCGCAAGCGCCTGCGTTTTCATATCCTTTTACTACTTCTTCAACCGTAAAACTGTGATTAATAACAGATTTTGAAGGAGAACGACGTTTGTGTTCTGCAATAATTCCAGTAGAACTTACTTTTAGTTTTTGACTTAGAGAAATCGTTTGTCTTTCAAAAAATACAGAACTTTCCAATTGCGAAACCGGAATGATTGATTTTTTAAGAACTACTTCTCTTTTTTTGTCAACTATAATTTTATCTAAAATATTCATATTCTTTAATTGATCTTTTTTTGTTTAATTACCAATGTTTCGTTTCCGTTTTTCTGAAATTCATAGTCTGAGGATTCAAGAGTTACGATGAAATCAGAATTAAAATGATTAATGATGTCTTCTAAAATTTCCGATTTCACTGCATTTAAATTTAATATCGGAAATATTCTTATTTCTTTACATATTCGTAACATCTCACTAATTGATTGAATGTGAAAATCCAATCCTAGTTGCGAATATAGAATCAAAAAATGGGAGCTTAAGCCCAAATCAAATTCCAATGCTTCGTATTTTGTTGGCGTCGGCAACTGATGATAAATATATCTTTGTTGTTCTTTTCCTATTTCAAAATCGTCAATAAAGTTGGCCATTGCGCTCATGCGAATTTGCTCCAATTCATCTACGTTTTTAATGTTTTTCCAAACGAAATTCTCCTGATTAGCTCTCGTTTGTTTTATAACGGTTTCTTTAGTTTCGTCGATTCTTTGTTTTAATTGGGCTTTTGTAAATTGATAAATAGGATCTAATGAAACCACCTTTTTATCAAATTTTGTCATTTCTGAATTGAAACTTGCAGGTCCATCCCCAAAACTGATAATACTACTATTCAAATCGGAATCAGTTAATTTAAAAATTTTGATATATTCCTCTAAACTTCGACCCCATGGAACTACACTTTTTAATTCAAAAGCCATGACTTTAATTTTTACTTAATTCTTGTAATGTATTCAATGCTTTTAATCCTTTTCCGGAGAACAAGCTTTCTTTAGCCAATTCAAAACCTTCTAGTGGAGAACATTTTGTAACGGTTGCAATTGCCATTGCTGCATTTGCACAAACAACATTATTCTGTGCTTCGGTTCCTTTTCCGGAAATGATATTGGTAAACATATCTGCCGATTCTTCGATGGTTTTTCCGCCTTCGATTTCGTTTTGTTTTAAAAGTCTAACGCCAAAATCTTCTGGTTTCAACATTCCTTCCATGTGTGATGTTATCGTTTTGGTTGGGCCTGTTAAGGAAATTTCGTCATATCCGTCAAGCGAATGTAAAATCGTAAAATTGATATCTGTATTCTGATATAAATAAGCATACATTCTTGCCAATTCAAGATTGAAAACTCCAACCAGTTGATTTTGTGGGAATGATGGGTTTACCATTGGTCCCAACATATTAAAGAATGTTTTTACAGCTAATTCTTTTCTTATTGGTCCAACATTTTTCATTGCCGGGTGAAATAAGGGAGCGTGTAAAACACAAATTCCCGCCTTGTCAATACATTTTTCCAGAAAATCAGCATCATTGCTGAATTTGATTCCCATTTTTTCCATTACGTTACTTGATCCTGAAATAGAAGAAACTCCGTAATTTCCGTGTTTAGCCACTTTTATTCCGGCTCCCGCTGATATAAAGGATGCCAAAGTCGAGATGTTGAAAGTGTCTTTTCCGTCACCACCAGTTCCGCATAAATCGATTGTATTGTATGCTGATAAATCAACGCGAACGCATAATTCTAACAATGCTTCACGAAATCCCGAAAGCTCATCGATTGTAATGCTTCGCATCATAAATACGGTCAAAAATGCCGAAATCTGACTTGGGTTGTAACTTCCGCTTGAGATATTAATCAATACGTTTTTGGCCTCTTCTTTAGAAAGCACTTCGTGATTGATTAGTTTATTTAATATATTTTTCATTTTTTCTTTTAAGTTGCTAAGGTTCTAAGTTGCTAAGTTTTTTGAGAACTGAGACTGAGACTAAAAACTGAGACTGTGACTGAATACTATTTTAATGTTCATTCCCCTGATAAATCCACATGGGTTCTGTTTTTCCCGCACGTTCAAATCCGTTCTTTTTATAGAAATCAACTGAACGTCCGTCTGCTGTAAGCATTTGCATGTGAAAGTGACTGTATTTCTCCTGCATTTTATCTACAATCAATTTTCCAATTCCTTTTCCCTGATATTCCGGAAGTACTAATAAATGCGGATAATAAACAGTTAAAAATCCGTCAGAAATTGCATTCCCAAGTCCAACTAGTTTTTTTTCTTCCCAAGCTGTAATTAAGGTTTCAGAGTTTAAAAGACCATTATACAATTCGTTTGGTTTACTTGCTGAACTCCATTCATTTGCTTTGTATAAAATCAAAACATCTTCAATATTGATTTCTTTAGTTTCTGAAATAGTAATCATTTTTTAAGGTTCTAAGTTGCTAAGATTCTGAGTTGCTAAGGTTTTTTTCTGAGACTGAGACTGTAAACTGAAAACTAGCTTTTTATCCAGTTTTCAAGAATCCTTTTTCCATTTGGAGTCAAAACACTTTCAGGGTGAAACTGAACGCCTCTTACATCAAATGTTTTGTGTCTCAATGACATAATTTGTCCGTTTTCATCGATTGAAGTTGCTTCAAGAACATCTGGCAAATTGCTATCAACAACCCACGAATGATATCTTCCTACTTCGAATTCGTTTCCTAAACCTTCAAATAAAATTTCGTCTGAAACTACTGTTTTTACATTCGTGGCTACACCATGATACACTTTATCAAGATTAGAAAGAGTTCCGCCAAAAACTTCTCCAATTGCCTGCTGTCCTAAACAAACTCCAAGAATGCTTTTTGTCGGAGAATATTTTGCAATTACCGCTTTTAATAAACCTGCTTCATCCGGAATTCCAGGACCTGGAGAAAGTAATATTTTATCGAAAGATGCAATTTCATCAATATCAAATTCATCATTTCTATATACGGTAACTTCACAATTTAAATCCTCTAAATAGTGTACTAAATTATAAGTGAAACTATCGTAATTGTCTATAACTAATATTTTTTTCATTTTTATTTTTGTTTCAGGTTTTCTTTGTTTCAGGTTTTCTTTGTTTCAAGTTTCAAGTTCTGTGACAGAAAACTGCGACTGAAAACTGATTATTTTTTTACTTTTCTCGAACGTATTTTTCAGTGATAATACGGTCTATTCCTAATTTTTCTACTTTTTCGATTCCTTTTTGAGTTAAGGTGTCATTTTTAATTTTTACTGTAAACTCAAATTTTCCATTTTCCCATTGTCTGTTATTGAAGAACTCTAAATTTTCAGTATAAATACTATCCTTTAAAGTGTATTTTCCGCCTCCGCCAAAGAATACTGCTGAACTATCTTTTCCGTTATTCAGATCATGATTGAAAAAAGCAAAATGCGTATCATTTATAATTTTAATCATTTTTGTTTTTGGATTGAAAGTCGAGAATGTCGAATCTTTCTCAGTGGTTTCTGCTGATATCAATCGCCAGGTTCCATTTAAAGGAAGTGCCTTTGAATCTTTCTTAGTTTCACAAGAAATGAATGATACAACAACAATCAAAAAAGCAATAATATTTTTCATAGGTTTTAGGTTTAGGTGTTATTTGTTTCAAGTCTGACGTTCCAACAACTTGAAACATGGAACTAAAAAAACTTGAAACTAAATTTTCTCCGCCATTTCCAGTGCTGTATTCAAAGCTCTTAGTTTATTATACACTTCCTGCATTTCACTTTCTTCGTCTGAGCTGGCAACAATTCCTGCTCCGGCCTGACAATGTAATTGGTGATTTTTACTCAGGAAAGTTCTGATCATGATCGCGTGATTAAAGTTGCCTTCAAAATCCATGAAACCAATTGCGCCTCCATAAAAATTACGATTTGTTTTTTCATAGTCTTCAATCAATTGCATGGCTCTGTGTTTTGGTGCGCCGCTCAAAGTTCCTGCCGGAAAAGTATCTGCAACAACTTGCATAGTCGTAGCTTTTTCATGTAAATGTCCTGTTACTTTAGAAACCAGGTGAATCACGTGCGAGAAAAACTGAACTTCTCTGTATTTTTCTACGTTTACATCGTGTCCGTTTCTGCTTAAATCATTTCTCGCCAAATCGACTAACATTACGTGCTCGCTATTTTCTTTTTTATCCTCAGAAAGTTGTTTGGCTAAAACCGCATCACGTTCGTCATTTCCTGTTCTTTTGAAAGTTCCGGCAATTGGGTGAATCTCCGCTTTTCTGTCTTTTACGATAATTTGTGCTTCAGGCGAAGATCCAAATATTTTGAAATCTCCATAATCAAAAAAGAACAAATATGGAGATGGGTTAATGCTTCTTAAAGCACGATAAACATTAAATTCGTCACCTTTGAAACCTTGTGTAAAACGACGAGATAAAACCAATTGAAAAACGTCACCGCGGAAACAGTGCTTTTTGGCTAAAGCCACATTGTGTTTGAATTCGTCATCGGTTAAGTTAGAGAAACCTTCGCCTTCTTTTGTGAATTTATAAGATGCAATATTTCTGGATTGCAGCAATTGTTCAATTTCAGAAATATTGTTTCTTCGGTCTACGCTATGACAAAAAATATAAGCTTCGTTTTTAAAGTGGTTGATGGCGATAATGTTTTGATAAACTGCATAAAATACATCAGGAATTAAAGTAGCGGTATCTTTTTTTGCAATCGAAACTTTCTCGAAATAGCGAACAGCATCATAAGAAATGTATCCAAATAAACCGTTATTAATGAATTTAAAATCATTTTTTTCTGATTTAAACTGACCTGAAAATTCCTGAATTACTTCCGGAATATTAGTCGAAGCATCAATATTAATTTGCTCCGCTGTTCCGTCAGGAAAAGTCTTTGAGATGATTTCGTTTTCTATTTTAATTGTCGCAATCGGGTTGCAGCAGATGTAAGAGAAACTATTATCATTTCCGTGATAATCACTACTTTCAAGCAATAGACTATTAGGAAATTTATCTCTGATTTTAAAATAAATACTTACTGGCGTAATTGTATCTGCCAGAATTTGTTTGTAATGTGTGTTGAGTATAAAAGGTTTCAAAGTATGTTGTTTTTAGTTTTTAATTTATTTTAAGTTTTGACCAAAAAAAAAGGCTTGTCGTGATGACAAGCCTTTTATATTTATAGTTTTACAGTACCATAGGAAGCTTTGTTCACGACGTTTGACGTAAATTCTTCCACCACCAAGTATTGTTTATTATTGTTTTCATATTTTATTTTGATGGGACAAAGATATAAATGTAATTTGGATTAGAATACATAAAATTTCAAAAAAAACTTTTCTAATTTTTAAAATTTGTTAAATTTCAATTCCTTGGATAGGTTTAATTGTCTAATTTCCAATTGCAATTGTATTGTTTTGGTTCACTCTAAAATCTGGATTTCCTTTGATATTAGGCGTTGTAAACAGTTCACTGTTTTTAACTTTTGTAAAACCAATTTGAAAATCAGGATTACTGTAAAATTGCTGAATAGCCTGATTTGCACCACCTGCTTCACTCGTAATTCCGCCATTGCAGCTGTTAACGATTAGATTTTTGAATGTGATTTTAGATAAGTTTACATCTCCATTTCCAATATTTCCTTCTAGTAAAACAAAAGGACTAAAGCCTGAAATAATACTATTTGTTAGATTAAAAAAAGTATTTTCTCTTACGTAAACAGATTCTCTTACAAGACCTTGATTGTTCTCTTCCAGATTAACTAATGTAATGTTATTGGCATTTATCTTAGTCAGTTTTTTAGACATATCCGTGTTTCCAATTTTATCATAGGAGTCTACTTCAAAACATCTGGACCCTGAAACATCTGATGAAAATGGGTGGCGAATAGCAATACTATTGCTTATATTAATTTGGGCACCTTGTGTAAAATCAAAATCATCGTCTGTAGTTCTGTATGAAACGAGGTTAGTCATGTTTAAATCGCCACCATAACATTCAAAAGAATCATCATTAGAATAACTAATCTGAATATTACTCAAAATTGTTTTTCTTCCAACACCCGCTAGCGAAAGTCCGTTAAGTTCTTTGGCGGCGCTAAGCTTTCGTCCGGAATATTCTATTCGAACATATTTTAAGATACCTGAATTGTCTTCGGTATCCTGACCACCGTAATGATTTAGCATAGGTTCAAGATCAAAAGGTAAAGTGTGTATGCCTCCAATGGTATTTATAGGAGCTTTCCCTAAAATGATAATTCCGCCCCAGTCGCCGGGTTTTCTTTCTGTAATTTCTTTATTTGATGTAAAAACAATAGGATCAGTTTCAAGACCTTCGGCAATAATTTTCGAACCATTGGTAATAACGAGAGTTCCACAAGTTTTATCATCTCCACGAATAACCGTTCCGGGTTCTATAGTCAAAACTGCATTTTTGGTTACATAAACAACCCCAACTAATTGATACGTATTTCGTTTTAATAGTTTAGTGTCTTTGTCAATAGTTCCGGCAATAATATTTGTCGCCTCATTATATTCAGTATTGGCAGGTTTAAAATTCGTCCAGTTGCTCATCCAGTTAGTGTTGCCAATAATCCCTTTAACTTGTTGTTGTGCTTGTATAAAAAAAGTGCTTAGAAGCATAATAATTGCAATACGTACTTTTGTTTTCATAACTATGATGTTGATTTCTAGTTTTGTTTTTTAATGAGTCCAAAATTAGAAGGCGAATGTTAATCAAAGTCTTATATGCTATTACGAAAGCGTTACGCTACTATTAAGAATGTTATCTTTTTGAAATTAGTGTAAAAAGAAACCCCAATAGTTTTAGAACCAATGGGGTTTTTTTTATAATAATAAGAATTGTATGCGAATTTAAAATATTAGAATTTTAAAGCAACAGTTAATTCGAAATCATCATTGATAGTTTTGTCTCCTAAGTTTTCGAAGAAGTTACCAGAGTTGTATTTGATATCGTATTTAGTTCTGTCAACTTTGAAAGCTGTTGTAGCAGTATTTCCAGCTACAGTGATATCAAAAGTTACAGGTTTAGTAATTCCTTTAATAGTTAAATCAGCAGTTACAGCATAAACGTCAGTAGATTTAGTACTGATAGTTTTGAAAACTAATTTTGCAGTTGGGAATTTATCAGTTCCAAAGAAATCGTCAGCTTTCAGGTGACCATTCAATTTCCCTTGGTATTCTCCAGTTAAATCTGTAGAAGTCAATGAAGTCATGTCAACAGTAAAGCTACCACCAGTTAATTTTTTTCCTTTAAAAACTACAGCACCGTCTTTAAAATTTACAGTTCCAGAGTGTTCTCCAGTTACTTTTTTTCCTACCCATTTGATAGTACTTGCTTTAACGTCGATTTTTTTAGTTTGAGCATTTACTGAAATACTAGCCGCTGCTACGAATAATGCTATTGCAATTGTTTTTAAATTTTTCATGTTGTTTAAATTGATTGTGGATTAATAATAATTATATAGTGATAAATAATTCCTCGTTTGATTTTCTAACTTTTTTGTAGTGTTGCGTATCATCTTCACCATGTCTGTAACCTACAGTAGCAATTACTGACGCGTTTAGACCTAGTTTGTCTAAGCCTAAGATTTCATTGAATGCTGCAGCATTAAATCCTTCCATTGGTGTTGCATCGATTTTTAATTCAGATGCAGCGCTTAATAAAGTTCCTAAAGCGATATAAGTTTGTTTTGCTGTCCAGATGTTTTTAGCCTCTTGCGATAAATTAGCAATTGTACCTTTCATCATATCTGCAAATCCAGCCAAAGCATCAGCAGGAACACCTCTTGTTTCGCTAATGTTTTTGATGTATGCATCTACAGATTCTGCTCCTGCGTTTAAGTCATTTGCAAAAATAAACAATTGAGACGAATCTGTAATTTGAGTTTGCCCGTAAGCAGCTGCTTTTAGCTTTTCTCTAATTTCCGGATTTTCTACGATAATAACTTTATAAGGCTGTAATCCGTATGAAGAAGCACTTAATCTAACCGCTTCTTTTAAAGTATTTAAATCTGCTGAAGATATTTTTTTTGTTGCGTCAAATTTTTTGGTCGCATATCTCCAATTTAGATTGTCTAATAATGTGCTCATAATATTAATTTTGTTGGGTTCTGTATTTTTCTAATAATTTATTTAATAATTCTAATTCTTCAGGACTTATATTCTCAGCAAATGCACGTTCATGTTCATCCACCTTCGGGTCTAATTCTTTCAAAACATCTAATCCCTTTTGGGTGATCAAAACTTCAATTTTACGTCTATTGCCGGGGCAAACATTTCTGGTAACAAAATCCTTCAAGAGCAGTTTATCTACTAATCGGGTTGTATTACTCGTTTTCGCCAGCATTCGTTCCTGTATTACACACATATTAGCAGGATTTCCTTTTTGTCCTCTTAATATACGTAACACATTATATTGTTCTCCGGATAAATCATACGGTTTTATCAACTCGTTGAAATGATCCAGAATCACGTTTTGCGTGTACATGATATTCAGAATAACTTTTTTCGCATTATCCATCTTAACTGTACTTTTTATAACCTCTTCAATTGTCATAGTCGTAAGTGTCTAATTTGTATATACAAATGTATATCTTTTAATAGTTGTATATACAAATGTTGTGTTAATTTTTTGTTAATTGAGTTAGAGCTAAATTGAAGATATATAAACCCTATATAATTAGTATAAAAATAATGTATTTTTTTAAATTAAAACATTGCTATCATGATATTTAACGATTGTTTAAACTAATCCATTTTAGAAAGTAATTCTGAAGGGGTTACTTTTTTTACTCTTTCTTAAATGCTGTCGGGCTCTGCGCGCTACTTCGGTAGCAAGCTTTTATCCCTCACGCAATAAAAAAAAGCAGAAACCTGACCGATTTTTAAACCTGTCGGGTTCGATAATTATTAAAAATAAACTTTATTGAAATTCAGATAAAAGAAATCCTTTTGAGATCTCTTTAAAGTTTAAAACCTCTTTTTTTATCCAGGTATCATCGTGTCCAAGTTCTTTTGCAATTAGTTTCGCCACTTTTTCTGAAGATTGAATTGCAGCTCTGGCGTCTAAAAACAGTAACCGAACACGTCTTGCCAGAATATCGTCTACCGTTCTGGCCATTTCATATCGAATCGCCAATACAACTTCTGCCATGGTAAACTCATGATCGGGATGTAATTTTTCGTTTAGTTCAGGATTGTTCAGTTGCAATTCGATTATTTTAGCAATATCAGAACCATAGATATACAAATGATTTTCTCTGTCTAAAGTTGTAGTGACTTTGTTTCCATGAATAGCAAGATGTTGCGTAACACATTGTTTTTTAATTAGTTTACCTGTACTAATGGCTTTATTTATAATGTCTTCGGCGATTTTTCTGTAAGTAGTCCATTTTCCTCCCGTAATCGTAATTAGTCCGGTTTCTGAAACAATGATTTTATGACTTCTGGAAACCTCTTTAGTACTTTTTCCTTCTTCTTTTGGAGCCGCCAAAGGGCGCAAACCTGCAAACACAGATAAAACATCACCTCTGCTAGGCTTTTTTGCCAAAAAACGTTGTGCTGTTTTAAGTACAAATTCAATTTCGCTTTCTAAAGCAATAGGTTCTAAACTTTGTTTTTTGATGAGAGTATCAGTTGTCCCAACAACGATTCGATTATGCCACGGTACCGCAAACAATACACGTCCGTCACTTGTTTTTGGAATCATCAAGGCATGATCACCCGGTAAAAATGATTTATCAAAAACAAGATGAATTCCCTGACTCGGTACGATATATTTTTTATAAACCGTATCGTTTAATTTCATTATGGCATTTGTAAAAACGCCAGTTGCATTGATTATCGCAGATCCTTTTAGATCATATTTGTCTCCCGTTTCCTGATCTGAAACCCGAACACCAGTTATCTGGTTTTTATCGTCTTTTAATAAAGCGACAACTTTTGTATAGTTTAAAAGGCAAGCACCTTTTTCGACAGCTGTTTGCGCAAGGTTAATAGCCAGACGCGAATCATCAAATTGCCCATCGTGATAAATAACACCACTTCTTAAACCGTCTTCTTCTACGTTAGGCAACATTTCTATTGTTTTTTTCTTCGAAATATATTTTGAACTTCCTAAACTTAAACTGCCCGCCAGTAAGTCGTAAAATTTTAATCCGATAGTATAAAAAGAACCGCCCCACCAATTATAATTCGGAATCACAAAAGATTGATTTTTGACTAAATGACCTGCATTCTGAGCCATTAAGCCCCGCTCTTTTAGTGCTTCCCGTACCAAGTGCAAATCGCCTTGTTCTAAATAGCGTACGCCGCCATGAACTAATTTTGTACTTCTGCTAGAAGTTCCTTTTGCGAAATCTACTGCTTCGACCAGAATAGTTTTGTATCCCCTGCTCGCGGCATCAAGAGCAGTTCCTAGTCCGCTTGCTCCGCCGCCTATTACAATAACATCCCACTTTTTAGTGTTTTTTAAAGTCGATAACTGTTCTGAACGTTTCATATTGTAATTCTTAGATTTCTTTTTGAAGGCGTTTATTTCTAATAACAAACATAAGGAAAAAACAAAACCCGACTAGTTTTTAAACTTGTCGGGTTTGATTTATATTAAAAAATATATTTAATGAGGAAGTTTGTCCTTAAAGAAACCGTAAACCCACGTTCCTAAAATGGCACTTATTAAAGTCACAACAATTACAGTAACTCCAGTTCCAATTTGCGCAAAAAGTGGTCCGGGACAAGCTCCGGTAATTGCCCATCCAAAACCAAATAAAAGTCCGCCGTAAATTTGTCCTTTATTAAAGGTTTTAGGCTGAATTTCTATTTTTTCTCCCTGAAGGGTTTTGATATTAAATCTTTTAATGATCTGAACAGATATAAGTCCAACCACAACGGCACTGCCAATTACGCCATACATAAAAAAGGATTGCAAGTGAAACATTTCCTGAATGCGATACCAGCTGATGATTTCGGCTTTTACGAATACAATTCCAAAAAGAATTCCGACCAACATATATTTTAGGTTCGAGAATCCCGAATCTTTGAATTGACTTCCGTTGGTTCCTTCAGTGTCTGTGTTTTTGTTTTCTAAATTATTCATTTTTGAAATTTTAAAGTGAAAGAATATAAGGTAAAATCAAAAGAGACATAATAAAACCGCCAATCATAAAGCAAATTGTTGCTACTAATGAAGGCCATTGCAAATTTGAAATTCCCATAATCGCATGACCGCTGGTACAGCCGCCTGCATAACGCGTACCAAAACCAACCAAGAATCCTCCAACGACGATCATGATAAATCCACGAAGCGTGAATAAACTTTCCCATGAAAAAAGCTGTGCTGGCAATAATCCTGAATGATCGGTGATTCCGTATGTCGCTAATTGCTCAGAAAGCTGTGGTGTAATTTCAACCGGATTTGGATTGGCTAAAAAATGCGACGCGATAACTCCGCCAAGGAAAATTCCGAAAACGAAGAATAGATTCCAGCTTTCTTTTTTCCAGTCGTATTTAAAGAATGAAATATTTGCCGGAATACAAGCTGCGCAAATATGACGAAGCGAAGAACTAATCCCGAAAGATTTATTCCCGATAATCAATAAAATAGGAACTGTTAACCCAATTAACGGACCTGAAACGTACCAAGGCCAAGGTTCTTTTAAAATTTCTAATAGAGTCATAATTTATTTTAAAATTAGATTTTTAATTTTTTTACCATTAAGATATTAAGGAGATTAAGATGTAGCAACTTAATGAGTCTTGATAAAGAAAGATTAAGAATAATTTGCCTGATAAACTTAATGTCTTAATGGTTAAATTTTACGTTCAATTTATGCTTTAAACTTCATTTTTAAAAGCCAGCAACTTAATTCTCTTAATATCTTAATGGTAAAATAAAAGTTATGCTTTCAAAACCTTGCTCTGGCAAACGAAATCTGATTTTGGAATATTGGTTTTTGCGATTGCTCCAAAACCACCTTCGATTTCGGTAAAATTTCTAAAACCGCGGGCTTGTAATATAGAAGCTGCTATCATACTTCGATATCCGCCGGCGCAATGCAAATAAAAATGTTCATTTGGGTCAATGTCTTTTACCCAGTCATTAATAAAAGCAAGCGGTTTATTGTAAGCATCGTCAATATGTTCTGCGCTATATTCGGTTTCTTTACGAATGTCGATTACTTTATCTTCTTCAATTTTAAATTGACTGGCAAATTGTTCTGCTGAAATTCGGTTAACTTTATCAGTTTCAAGACCAGCTTTTTCCCAAGCTTCAAAACCACCGTCAAGATGTCCAATAATCGAATCAAAACCAACACGGCTTAAACGTGTTACTGTTTCTTCTTCAAGACCAGCTTCTGTAACTAATATTATAGGCTGTTTTACATCGGCAACCAAAGTTCCTACCCACGGTGCAAAATCACCATTGATCCCAATGTTGATAGATTGCGGAATAAATCCTTTATAGAAATCGGCACTTTTTCTGGTGTCCAGAATCAATGCTCCCGTTTCTTCGGCAACAGCCTCAAAATCTTTTACATCAATCGCTTTCATTCCGTTATGCAAAACCGATTCAAAACTTTCGTAACCGCCTTTATTCATTGCCACATTCATACTAAAATAAGCTGGAGGAGGTAATAATCCTTCAGTAACTTCGCTGATGAATTCAGCTTCCGTCATGTTCGCACGCAAAGCATAATTGGTTGCTTTTTGATTACCAATAGTCGAAACGGTTTCTTTACTCATGTTTTTCCCGCAAGCGCTTCCTGCACCATGCGCAGGATAAACGATAACATCATCTGCAAGAGTCATGATTTTATCTCTTAACGAATGATATAAAATTCCTGCCAATTGATCTTGCGTCATTCCGGCTGCTTTTTGAGCCAAGTCCGGACGACCAACATCGCCAATAAATAATGTGTCTCCAGAGAAAATGGCGTGATCTTTTCCGTTTTCATCAATCAGCAAATACGTCGTGCTTTCCATGGTATGACCCGGAGTATGCAACGCTTTAATCGTAATATTTCCCACTTTGAATTCTTGTCCGTCTTTGGCAGAAATACAATCAAATTCACAAGCCGCATTAGGTCCGTAAACAATTGGCGCCTGAGTTTCTTTGCTCAAATCGATATGACCTGAAACAAAATCAGCGTGAAAATGCGTTTCAAAAATGTATTTGAGTTTTACGGCATCGCGTTCTAAACGATCTAAGTAAGGTTGAATTTCTCGTAAAGGATCAATAATTGCGGCCTCTCCGTTTGAAGTAATATAATAAGCACCTTGTGCAAGGCATCCGGTGTAAATTTGTTCTATTTTCATGATATGTATTCTACAAATAAGGGAATACAAAGGTAACCTACTTTTTACTTTAAACAGGTAACTTATGTTACACAAATTTGATTTTTATATAAAAAAAAGTTTGATGGTTTTACCATATAAAGCCTATAGGAAATTTAAAAAGACGCATCTAAAAACTAATTGCACTTTTAAGATTGACGGTTTCACGATATAAATCTGGGAAATAAATTTAGGGCAGACTGTAATTATGTGCAAAGCTAAAATGAGCTTATATAACTTATATAGTAAAAAGAAAAAACTACGTAATTTTACAACTCTACAAAAATCATTGATATGAACACAGAAGATTTATTGAATCAGATTGCTTTTATAAAAGAGATTGATAAGGTTAAATATATTCAGCGCAAAACGAAACTGTTTAATAGTGACCGAAACGAAAACGACGCAGAGCACAGTTGGCATCTGGCTTTGATGGCGATTGTTTTAGCAGAACATTCAAATGAGCCTATTGATGTTTTGAAAATCGTAAAAATGGTTTTAATACATGATATTGTAGAAATAGATGCCGGAGATGTTTTTATATACGATACACAAAAAAGTCACGATAATACCGATGAGGAGCGATTGGCGGCGAATAGAATTTTTGGTTTACTACCCAAAAAACAAGCTCAGGAAATCATTGCCATCTGGGAAGAATTTGAGGCTGGAGAAACCAATGAAGCAAAATTCGCAAAATCTATGGATCGATTAGAACCTTTATTACAAAATACGTCTAATGAAGGAGGGACCTGGAAAGAATTTGACGTGGCTTATAATAAGGTCTACGAAAAAAAGAGCGTCATAAAAAAAGGTTCAATTACATTATGGCATTATGCCGAGGGATTAATAAATGAAAGTGTAGCAAAAGGAATTTTGAAGAAAGATTAAATTTAACTATATAAGTGATATAAGTAAATTTAAGTATAATCTAAATTTTTACCTAAACCTAAAATGAACTTATATGATGGGGAAAAACATAAAGTAGTTATTCAACAATATCTTTTAAAAAATCAACAAATGATTTTGCATATTCTTCAAATTCCCATTCGCCTGCGCCATGAAAACTGGTGTAAATAGGAGCATCATTATTTTTAATGTTCTTGATGTTAATGCAATATGGGGCAGCTCCTGCATCTGCAATAACAATATAATTTGAAGGCCATTGCTGCAGAGTTTCTCCTGTTACAGGATTGAAAGAGTATCCATTTTGATTCTTAATTAAATCGTCTGCTCCATACAATGATAAGCCCTGAAAAAATTTTTCATCGTCATCAATAAAAACATTAATGGGGGAGAAATTTTTTAGAAATATCAGATAGTTTTCAGGTAAGCTCCATTTTTTTTCTATTTCTATTATTTTGTTTTCATCAGCAATAGAAAGCCAATTTGATGGGTTAGATAAATCCTGATTGTTTTTTCGTTCTTTTTCCAGTAAATCGTTCAGTTTAGCAACTGCTTTTTCAAGTTCTGTTTTAGGGTTTTTTAAATTCGGATTAGTATTTGGGGCTTTATGCCCATCACCTTTATTATAACCTTGATTTTGCCAGTGTATTATCTCTTCAATCCTTAACTCTTCAATTTTCCAGTAACCGGGATCTTTTGGTAAATTCCGGTCAAAACGATTATTACTATATATAGAAATACTCTTAATTGCCTTTGCACGAACCTCTACTTCTAAAGTCTCATTTTGAACAAGGTGGATCAGAACATGATAAGCTTTCTGTCCTTGTGTTTTTAAAAGCCCATCGATTCCCCAATAGATTAGTTCGGGTTTAGTAATAGTCCATTGAAAGAAATCACTATAACATGTTTCATTTTCTTTTACCAGATCAATGATATCTGTTAAAAGGAAATTTCTCCAATGTTGCATTCTGCCAGTTTTTGAATACTCGATAAAAATGTCAATTACTTCTTCTCTATTATCAACAGAAAAATTTTTTATAAGTTTATCTTTTATTTTGTCAAATTTACTCCCGTCAGTTTCTGAAAATAAATTTTCTTTTGATTGCCTGATTGTGTGTGCCATTATTTATGTGAATTCATTTTTATGTTGTTTTTTCAAACATTTGCTAAAGTAAAAAAGAAATAAAACATTTGTAAGTTATTTCTTTTTTAGTTTTGTTGGGAAAACTTAATCAACTGCCAGACATGGTTTAACATACTGATATTATGCGATCTAAAAATTAAATGTTTTAAGAAGGTTCAAAAACGTTGTGGACTTACGCTGAAGGTTTTATAAATAAAAGTGTCGAAATAGGAATTTTGAAGAAAGACTGAATTTGCCCTATAAGTGATACAAGTTCATTTTAGGTTTTGCGAATTTTATATTTATATTAAATGTATAAAATGAAATTTTTTATTGCATTATGTTTAACTTTTTTTAATTAAGGCTAAGCTTATTTTTCTTATATAACTTATATGGTTTAAAAAAGAAAAAACTTTTTTTCAAGGCAGTGAATTCAGGTTTTAATGGGTAAATTTGAGGAGACTTCATAAATACAATACCACTATGGAAGAAATGCTTTTTTATGACCGAATGCAATTCGCTTTCACAATTACTTTTCATTACCTTTTTCCGCAACTTACAATGGGGCTTTCGCTGATCATTGTTTATTTTAAATGGAAATACCTACGAACCAAAGAAGAACATTATAATCATGCCACGCATTTCTGGATGAAAATATTTGCTCTGAATTTTGCAATGGGCGTTGTAACCGGAATTCCAATGGAGTTTCAGTTTGGAACCAACTGGGCAAAATTCTCTGAATTAACCGGAGGAATTATCGGTCAGACTTTAGCCATGGAGGGAATGTTCTCGTTTTTCTTAGAATCTTCTTTTCTGGGAATCTTTTTGTTTGGAGAAAAAATAATTGGACATAAATGGCATTTTGTAACCGGATTACTCATTTGCATAGGTTCATGGGCGAGTGGATACCTTATTATAGCCACACATTCCTGGATGCAAAATCCTGTGGGTTATGAAATCCTTGAAAACGGAAGATTTGTATTAACCAATTTCAAAGCCTTATTTCTAAATCCATGGTTGTGGCCATCGTATTTGCACAATCAGGCAGCTTCTCTGGTAACTAGTTCATTTTTTGTGGCCGGAATTGGTGCTTTTTATGTATTAAGTAAAAAAAATGTTGCTTTTGGTAGATTGTTCGTGAAAACCGGAGTAATCTTCGGATTGATTTCGAGTGTTATTGTTGCAGTTCCTACAGGAGATTTATTGGCTAAAAACGTAGTAAAATACCAACCGGTGACTTTTGCCGCTATGGAAGGAATTTTTCATACCGAGAAAAAAGGTTCTGAAATTGTTTTAATTGGACAGCCTGATGTAAAAGACAAAAAACTAGACAACAAAATTGCCGTTCCTAATATCCTTAGTTTCCTGACTTACGGAAGCTGGCATGAGGAAATAAAAGGTCTAGACCAATTTGAAGAAGATCTTCATCCCACCAATATTTCAGGTTTGTATTATGCGTATCATATTATGGTAGGACTTGGTACAATATTTATAGGCTTAATGGCTTTTGCTCTATTTCAGCTTATTCGAGGAAAACTATTCGAAACAAAATGGATATTATGGTCGCTGATGTTTATGATACCATTTCCGTATATTGCTAATACTACAGGCTGGTATACGGCAGAATTAGGAAGACAGCCTTGGTTAGTTTATAATTTGTTGCGAACTTCTGCGGGAGCTTCGCCAACTGTTTCATCCGGAAATACCTTGTTTACTTTATTAGGCTTTATAGGATTGTACCTTTTACTAGGAATGTTGTTTTTGCTTTTGATTGGAAAAATCATCAATAAAGGACCTCATAATGTTGACCTTAATTCAGAAAAAATATAATTATGGAATTTTTTTGGTACGTTGTTTTAATGGGAATTCTGGCCGTTTATATTGTACTGGACGGTTATGATTTTGGAGCAGGAATAATTCATTTGTTTTTTGCTAAAGAAGAGAAAGATAAAAAAGCAATCACAAGCGCTATTGGTCCGTTTTGGGACGCTAACGAAGTTTGGATAATTGCTGCGGGAGGTGTTTTGTTTTTTGCTTTTCCTACTTTATACGCTTCCTCTTTTAGCGGATTTTATTTACCGCTGATTATGATTTTATGGTTGTTGATTTTTCGTGCGATCGGTTTAGAAATGCGCGGACAAGTGCATCACCCAATGTGGGAAGCCATTTGGGATAAAGCTTTTGGGATCGCCAGTTTGCTTTTGGCGTTATTCTTCGGGATTGCTTTGGGAAATATTGTTCGTGGTGTAAATTTAGGAATGGTAACTAATGGAGTTTCTACACAGGAAGCACATTTTTTCTTTTTGCCTTTATGGAACCCTACTTTTAGTCCCCAGGCGAATGAATTGGGAATTATAGATTGGTTTACACTTTTCTTAGGAATTGTGAGTGTGGTTGCCCTAACGATTCATGGTGCAAACTGGATTATTTATAAAACAAATTCGGCGCTGAATCCAAGACTGAAAAATGTAGTTTTCAAACTGAATATTGTGTTGCTGGTTCTGGTTTGTATTTCATTGCAAATTTGGCATTTTATAGAACCAAAGCCATTTCATAACTTCGTCGAAAACCCTGTTCTTTGGTTTTTTCCACTAATGACTTTTGTTGGAATTTTAGGTTTGTTTAAAGTACGTTCATGGCAAAAAGACGGAATGGGATTTTTGTTCTCGACTTTGTTCCTGGTGGGAGGTTTCGCTTCAACAGCCGTTTCGATTTTTCCAAATGTTTTGCCTTCAACCAATAATGTAAATCCGTCATTAACCATTTATAATACTGCTGCGGGAGAATATGGTTTGAATGCCGGAATGAGCTGGTTTTTTATCGCTTTGTTTCTCGTGATTATTTATTTTATTATTCAGTACAGAGTTTTTAGTGGGAAGATGGATGATGTGGGGTATGGGGAACATTAATTTATAGCCACGAATTTCATGAATTTTCACGAATTAATTATATGAATAGCCGTTGGTTTTAACCAACGGTTTTTTTATTATAGTATGATGGCTTTAGCTAAAATGTTAAGTGTATTTGGCTAAAGCTAAGGAGGTTTATTTCATGCTCCGTGAGTTAAAACCACAGCACGGCAAGGATGATTTTTTAGGTAACTAGTTAAAAATGAATTTTAAACTTTTAAGAAAACTAACAATATTGAGTTTAGTTATATTGGTTTTACCTTTTTTTCAGACATGTTCTGATAAACGTATAATGACTAATGGCTACTTAAGAAATAGTCCATTGCTGGCCCTTGCACAAACAACAAGAGATTCAATAAATGGAGAAAAGAATTGATTACTCAAGAGTAAAAGAATATCACTATGCTTCGAAAGAACTTGCTGATAAGAAACGAGAAATAGTCAATAAGTTTTTAATTGTAAAACAAGACATGACTAATAATGGATATCAATTGGGATTTCTGTTCATTCAAGTATTAGATCGTAATGATTTTTTAAATTCAATTGATTATGGTTATTTGCCATTTTTTCTAACATTAATTATCACTGTCTTGCTAATTTATTTTGCATTTAAAAGAAAGGCAAAATATATATTAATTCTTAGTGTTTTAAATCTGTTGATTTTAATTGTACATTTAGTTATGTTTTATTGTTGTGAATTCTTAGAAGATATTTATCAAATTAAATTTAGCTATTATTTGTTTGTCATTAATTTGCTTTTAATAAGTATTGAATCTTATAAGATTATGCGATTAAAGATCTAGAAAAAAGTCCTAGCGTCTTTACTTCGTTCCCAATGACTTTGCTTCTGTCCTTGCTAGGAACGAAGCAATCTCATATCGTATATCAGCTTTTATATATCTTATAGAAGATTTTTAAAACTAAAATTTCTAATTACCTTAAGTTTGCGTTAGGGATAGAAGCGGTATCTCGCGATTTAGAAAAACAAGGCTTCTTAGCCGTAGTTTTTGTTAATTGGGAATTTAGCGGATAGCCCGACCGATGGGAACGCCCAAAACAAACCAACCATTTCTCGTCTTGCTACCATTTTTTGGAATAAATTTGTACAACTACTGAACTACTCTAAAAATAATTTAAAATTTCATGGAAGATCTGACATCATTAATTGAAAACATTAATAAGAAAGTTATCTTGCTACCAGACGAAATGGATGCTTTGTTGTCTGAGTTTAAAGTACGAAAAGTAAAGAAAAGACAATTTATTGTACAGCCGGAATTTGTAAACAAGCAGAGAACTTATGTACTTGAAGGCGCTTTTCGGGCGTATGTTGTTGATGAAAAAGGTTCAGAACATACCATTCAGTTTGCAATTGAAGATTGGTGGATTGCGGATTATAATAGCTACATCTACCAAACTCCTGCCACTATGTTTATTGTAGCGTTAGAAGATAGTGTGATACTACAGATAAATCATGAAGCCGAAGAGAAACTAAAATCTTCGACTCATACCCTTGAAACATTCTTTCGTGTAATGGCCGAAAAATCGGCAGCATTTTTTGCACGTCGTATCATCGCAACGCATACACAAAATGCAGAACAGCGTTATAATGAGTTTCTCGAAAAGTTTCCAAAAGTCGCGCAGCGACTGCCACAATACGCACTTGCATCTTACTTAAATATGACTACGGAGTTCTTATCTAAAATACGTAATGAGAAAGTGAAGAAAAAAGGTTGAACTAGTTCAACCTTTTTTCCTAAGATACTTCAACTTTTCACCCTGACTTAATACCCAACTTTGCTTTATCAATTAACAACTTATAATTAATAAAATAAAGATGGAAAATTCAGGGAAATTAAACGGTAAAGTAGCATTAATAACAGGCGCATCAAAAGGTATTGGTGCCGGTATTGCTAAAGCATATGCAAATCAAGGTGCAACTGTAGTTGTAAATTATGCAAGTAATAAAAATGATGCAGATAAAGTGGTTGAGGAAATATCTGCCAACGGCGGAAAAGCGATTGCAATACAAGGTAATGTTGAAAAATCAGAAGATGTAAAACGCATTTTTGAAGAAATTGCGAAAACATTTGGTAAATTGGATGTACTGGTCAATAATGCAGGTGTTTATAGTTTTGCGGGTATTGATGATATTACCGAAGAATCTTTTCACCATATGTTCAACGTTAATGTATTGGGCAGTATACTTACGATTCAGCAAGCTGTAAAATTATTTGGAGACAAAGGTGGCGTTATCATTAATACAGGTTCTATAGTATCTACGCTTGATATGCCAACCTCATTGGTTTACTCACAATCTAAATATGCTGTTGATGCAATGACTCGTATTCTTGCCAAAGAACTTGGTACAAAGAAAATACGTGTCAATTCGATTAATCCCGGACTGATCGAAACCGAAGGTTCTCATAGCTCAGGGATTATCAATGGAGATGCAGAAAAATGGCACGTGTCAGAAACACCGCTAGGCCGAGTAGGGAAACCGGATGATATTGCAAAAGTTGCTGTATTTCTTGCTTCTGAAGATTCGTATTGGATTACTGGCGAAACTATTGCAGTTTCTGGTGGACAACGTTAATTAAACAGAGATTTATAAAATGAAACTATAAATCAATGACGGAATATTTCTGTCATTGATTTTTTTGCTTTTTAAACATTATTATTAAGGTAATTTATCTTTTTATTGAATGAAATGCTTTGTTTAAACGAGCTAAACGCTGGATGATCTTGTTTTCTATAAACTGGATTACAAAGGATTTTATCCTTTACTATACTTTCGCTTTTTAATCAAAATATTTAAAAACAATGGATTACAAAATCAAAAAAGCAAGTATTGAAGACCTTGACGAAGCAGTAGCACTTTTTAACCTTTATCGTGTTTTTTACCGTCAGGAATCTGATGTCGAAAAAGGAAAAGCATTTCTTAAAGAACGATTATTAAACAATGAATCAGATATTTTTTTAGCAATTGTAGACGAAAAAGCTGTTGGCTTTGTGCAGCTATACAAATTATTTCATTATACAAAGTTGAAAAAACAGTGGTTGTTAAGTGATCTTTTTGTACACCCTGATTATAGAGGCAAAGGACTTTCGGTAGCTTTAATTGACCGAAGTAAACAATGGTGCGAGGAAACAAATGCATGTGGTTTGATGCTCGAAACAGAAAAAACTAATGATATAGGAAACACGTTATACCCACGTTGCGGATTTGAATATGACGGATTGCATAATTATTATCATTGGTGGAGATAGAGAATAGAGAGCAAAGAGTAAAGAATAAAGAGTAAATAATAGAAAATGGGGAAGCAGTAATTGTTTCCTCATTTTTGGTTTTCGTCTTTGTCAAAGTTCAAAAACTTTGACAAAGATTATGCTGCAATTAAGAAGCAAAAATTGTAATAAAACAAAAATCTGCAAGATCTGTGAGAGAAAAAAAGATTAAAACAAAACCTCTTTAGTAATAATATAAAATCCCATTACCAATACAAACCAGCCAAAAATAGGTTTAAGTTTTGCTCCGTCGATTTTTTTAGAAAGCTGGCTTCCAATAAACATTCCAATAAGCGCCATTCCGGAAACGCTAAATAAAAAAGGATAATTTATAGAAGTACCAATATAAAGATCTCCTCCAAAACCAATAGATGAATTTATGGCGATAATCAACAATGATGTTCCTACGGCTTGTTTCATAGGTAAATTTGCAAAAAAAAGCAGCGCAGGAATAATTAGAAAACCTCCGCCGGCACCCAGAAATCCGGTTAAGATTCCTACTATAAAACCTATTATGCTTAATTGTGTATAATTGGTTTCGGTTGCTTTTATTTCGGGTTTGTTTTTTCTAATCATTGATATTGCCGCTGTAATCATCAATATTGAAAAGACAATCATAATCAGAAAATCTTTTGAAACGGAATACGATGCAATAGAAAACAAGGTCGATGCAATTTTAGGAAATATCACTTCGCGAATAATCAGAATCGAAATCACGGAGGGAATGGCAAAGTACAATGCCGATTTGAGTTTGAGATTACCTATTTTGTAATGGCTGTAACTCCCAAACATAGCAGTTAATCCTACAATAAATAAAGAATAAGAAGTGGCTTGCTCCGGATTTACTTTAAACAAATACACTAAAATAGGAATGGTCAAGATCGATCCGCCTCCGCCAATTAAGCCAAGCGAAATCCCGATAATAATCGAAGCAAAATAACCTAAATATTCCATTGTATTTATTTTATACAAAGGTGCTCTGATAAAAAGAAACTTACAGTAACTTTTATCACATATGGGATTTTTATTGCTGATTTATTGCCCGTGGATTTTGCGGGTAAACGGGTTGACACAGGTTTTTTTTTCTTTTTGGTTTGTCTTGAACTGATAATCGTTGTCTGAAATAGTTTTTTACCATTAAGAGATTAAGAAGGTTAAGTTTAGCTTTTTTATCTTAATGTTTATAAGGAAATTAAGCTTGCGCCTTAATTTTTCTTAATATTTTAATGGTTAATAAAAATAAACCAGCGAAAACTCGTTCCATCCTCCAAATCCGTGGACAATTAAAATTTTAATTTTTACCATTAAAAGATTAAGAAAGTTAAGTTTAGCTTTTTTATCTTAATGTTATAAGGAAATTAAGCATTGCGCCTTAAATTTTCTTATATCTTAATGGTTAATAAAAATAAATGAGTAAAAATCCGTTTAACCCGCAAAACCCGCGGGCTAATAATTTTACTTTAATAACTCAATTTGATTTCTGTTTAGTTTGACTAAACCTCTTTGTTCCATTTTTTTGAGTAATCTTGAAACAACTTCTCTTGAGGTATTTAGCTCTGAGGCAATTTCCTGATGTGATAAATTGACTTCAGAACAGCCACATGCGTCAGAATGTCTTTTGAGGTAAAACTCCAATCTTTCATCCATAGAACGGAAAGCGATATTGTCTACAACTTCAAGGACTTCTTCAAAACGGCTTCTATAAGTTTCGATTACAAATTCGTACCAGGTTCTGTGCTCCATCATCCATTTGTCCATCATTTGTAATGGAATCATCATGACGGAAACATCTTCTGTTACTTTTGCCATAATCTGGCTTTTTTCGCTTTTGGCGGTACAAATCATCGAAATAGCGCAGGCTTGTCCCGGTTGCAAATAATACATTAAAAATTCGCCTCCATCTTCGCCTTCACGATAGATTTTGATTTTTCCCTTGGTGATCAAAACCGTGTTTCTTATGTATTGGCCGGTTCGCATTAATATTGTTCCGGCTTCAAAATTCTGCACACTTCCGTTTTCTTCGATAGTCGCAATAAGTTCAGGGGAGAAATTAGGGAATATATTTTTAAATGAATTTTGCATTGCTTAGTTGTGGTCAATTAATAGCCCACGGATTTTACGGATTGAACTGGTTTGCACATGTTTTTCTTTTGCTACGGGTTTCACGAATCTACCTGAATTAATTAGTGGAAATTAGTGTAATTCGTTGCTAATAATTTTGATCATTATAATCAGTGAAAAAAAATAAATTCGTGCAAATAATTTTATCAAATAGAAATTAAAACATATAATTTATTACAAAGATAGCAGATTGGAATGGTATAAAATGTGAGAAAACTATTTTTAAGATACATTTTATGTAAATGATAAAAACCTATTTTCTATCAATTTTATAGACTGTATTTTTAAAAATAGTAAGTAAATTTGTATTTCACTGATTATAATACTTTCTCTAAAACGTTTTCTGAGAATAATAATCGAAATCGCATTTGGCACGTTTTTAATTAATATAAACGTCGTAATTTTACAAAAAACAGATACTATGAATTTATCACAAGAAGATTGGGTTAATCAGCTTGCTGCTGACGAGAATGCAGTTATACTGGACGTAAGAACTGAAGACGAATTTAATGACGGTTATATCGAGAATGCCGTAAACATTGATATTAATAAAGGTCAGGGTTTTATTTACGAAATCGAAGAACTGGATAAAAATAAAAATTATTATGTGTATTGCCGTTCTGGAGCCAGAAGCGCTAAGGCATGTCAGGTTATGAATGAATTAGGTATTGCTAATGCCTACAACTTGCTTGGTGGAATTTTGGATTGGGAAGGCGAGACCATAAATTCATAAAAATAAATTAAGAGGCGCAAAAAGCCTCTTTTTTCTTTTAATAACTAATAAATAACCAAACATAAATTACCAAATTATGAGTTTAATACCCGAAGAATATCAGATCAAAACACTTATAAACCAAGATACTTATCTTGTAAATGGCGAATTGAAACCCTGGACAGGACAGACTACTCCAGTGTTTTCGACGATTTCATCTACAGAAAAATATACTCCAACTTTATTAGGATCGATTCCGTTCATGGCAGAGAAAGAAGCTGCCGAAGTGGTTGAAGCTGCCAATGCTGCATATAATAAAGGTCAGGGATTATGGCCAACCATGAAAGTGGTTGACCGTATAAAATGTATGGAAAATTTCGTAAGACAAATGAAGGAAACCCGTGAGGAAGTGGTTAAACTTTTGATGTGGGAAATTGGAAAAAACCTTGGGGATTCTCAAAAAGAATTTGACAGAACCGTTGAATACATTTACGATACTATCGACAGCTATAAAGAATTAAACGGACGCAGTGCACATTTTGAAAAAGTACAAGGTGTAAACGCTATGATTCGTCGTGGACCTCTTGGTGTTGTATTGTGTCTTGGACCTTACAATTATCCATTAAACGAAACTTTCTCTTTGTTGATTCCGGCTTTGATTATGGGTAATACAGTTATCTTTAAACCGGCTAAACATGGTGTTTTATGTATCTCGCCATTGTTAGAAGCATTTAGAAGCAGTTTTCCTAAAGGTGTTATCAATATTGTTTACGGTAGAGGTCGTGAAGTAGCTTCTCCGATCATGAAATCTGGAAAAATTGATGTGTTGGCATTAATCGGAAACAGTAAATCTGCGATTGCATTGCAGGATCAACACCCAAATAAAAACAGATTGCGTTTAATTTTAGGATTAGAAGCTAAAAACCCGGCAATTATTTTACCGGATGCTGATTTAGATTTGGCAATTCAGGAATGTATTGCAGGAACTTTATCCTTCAACGGACAGCGTTGTACAGCTCTAAAAGTATTGTATGTACACGAATCTATTGTAGAAGAATTTAATAAACGTTTCTCTGAAAAAGTAGATGCTTTGGTATTTGGAAACCCATGGGAAAAAGGAGCTTCTTTAACACCGCTTCCTGAAACTGAAAAACCAAATTATATCCAGGGTTTAATTGATGATGCAACTCATAAAGGAGCAAAAATATTGAACGAAAAAGGAGGAAAACATACAGATAATTATATTTTCCCAGCTGTTTTATATCCTGTAAACAAAGAGATGCGTGTGTATCATGAAGAACAATTTGGACCAGTTGTGCCAATTATTGCTTTTAAAGATATTAGTGAGCCTCTTGAAGATATGGCGGAATCTAACTACGGACAACAAGTTAGTTTGTTTGGAAAAGATATCAAGACTTTAGCACCGCTTATCGATGCTTTGGTAAATTTAGTGTGCAGAGTAAACTTAAATAGTTCTTGCCAGAGAGGTCCGGATGCATTCCCGTTCACCGGTCGTAAAGACTCTGCTGTAGGAACATTAAGTATTCCTGATGCATTGCGCTCCTTCTCAATCCGTACGTTTGTAGCTTCAAAAGATATTGCGTATAATAATGAAATTTTGCAGGAATTGCTAAACAGCAAGGAATCGAATTTTATTAATACTGATTATATTTTGTAGTGATCAAGGTTATATATTAATTGTAGACGCCGTCTTTTTCTTTTTTAGAATTAGACGGTTTTTATTTTTAAGTTATTTAATATCAGATGGTATAGTTTAAAAACTATAATTTTAAATTTGTGTAACATTAAGTTAGAAAACTCAACTAATGTTATAATCAATTAATCATCAAATCTTAAATCAACTTATGAAAAAACGATCACTTCAATTGCTGTTAATAGCCTTTGTGTTTTTAGCTCAAAATAGCTTTTCACAAGAGCTTTATATGCCAAGAAATATAAAAGAATCTTATGCTGATAATGTTCGTTCTATGGACGGAAAGCCGGGTAAAAATTATTGGCAAAATCATGGTAAATATACCATTGCCCTGCAAGTAAATGCCGATACTAAAATAGTTAGCGGAACTGAAACTATCGTTTATGAAAATAATAGTAACGATACGCTGAAAAATTTACGAATTAGATTTGTAAATAATATTCATAAAAAAACATCGCCACGGGCGGTACAAAATAGTGAAGATTTTTTTACTGATGGTTTAACAATTACTGCTTTAAAAATTGAAGGAATAGTTTACAAGGAAGATGCCAAAGACTGGGGAACAGTAGAAAAAGTAAAAATGAAAAAACCTTTGCCTCCGCACAGTAAAATTACAATTGATATTGATTGGAATTATCCCTTATCAAAACTTAGCGGAAGAGAAGGACAAATCGATAACAGCACATTTTTTGTGGCCTACAGTTATCCTCGTGTTTCTGTTTTTGATGATTATAATAAATGGGATGACCTTCCTCATACTTCAGGTCAGGAGTTTTATAATGATTTTAATGACTATACCTATTCTGTAGAAGCACCAAAAAATTATGTTGTTTACGGAACAGGAGATTTATTGAATCCGGATGAGGTTTTGCAGCCTGAATTTGCTTCACGCTTAAAGAAATCATATACAACAGATGAAGTTTTGCATATTGCCAATGAACAGGAAATGAAAAGTGGTATTGTAACAACACAAAACGAATGGAATGTCTGGAAATTTGAAGCCAAAAATATCACAGATGTTTGTTTTGGTCTAAGTGATCATTATTTATGGGATGCCGGTAGTGTTGTCGTAGATAAAAAAACAAATAGACGTGCGAGTATACAGGCAGCTTATGATGTGGCAGGAACTGATTTTGTAAATTCGATCAAGAACAATCAATATGCATTAGATTGGTTTTCTAATAACTGGCCGGGAATTCCGTATCCGTTTTCTAAAATGACAGCTTTTCAGGGTTTCGCAGATATGGAGTATCCAATGATGTGTAACGATTCTCAAATGGGCGATCCCGTTTTTGCACAATTGGTTCAGGATCATGAAGTCGCTCATACTTATTTTCCGTTTTATATGGGAATCAACGAAACGCGTTATGCTTTTATGGATGAAGGCTGGGCAACGACCTTTGAATATTTAATAGGAATTGCAGAACATGGAAAAGAAGCTGCTGATAAATTTTATAAAGAATTTCGAGTGCAGCAATACATAAACGATCCATCGACCGAAGAAGATCAGCCCATTATTACCATGTCATCACAGTTATCAGATTCAGGTTATGGCAATAATTCATATGGTAAAGCATCATTATCTTATATCGCCCTAAAAGATCTGCTTGGTGATGATTTGTTCAAAAAATCCCTTCATGCCTATATGGATAAATGGAATGGTAAACATCCAATTCCTTGGGATTATTTTAATTCGTTTAATACTGCTTCAGGAAAAAACTTGAATTGGTTCTTTAATAACTGGTTTTTTACCAATAATTATATTGATATTTCGATTAAAAATGTGGCCAAAAATGTTGTTTCAGTAGAAAACGTTGGAGGTTTTGCGATTCCGTTTGATATTATTGTTACCTATTCTGATAAAACGACAGAAACTATTCATCAAACACCTGCAGTTTGGCAAGCCAATCAAAAACGTGCTGTAATTGCCCTAAAAAATAAAAAAGAAATTAAACAAGTAACAGTCGATGGCGGTATTTTTATGGATGCAACACCAAAGAATAATACATGGTCTTCTAAATAATCTAGAATGAATTTATAAATATGTCAGGAGAAAAAGATTTACAGCAATTGCTAAAAAGCATGAAACCGGAACATAATTCAGGTGATTACGTTTTTTGTAAAACAGATAGTTTAAAAGATATTGATCTAAAGGAAGTTGAAATGTTTTTTAAAGAAAAAGAAGCGATTACCTTAATTCTTAAAAAAGAAGTCGCTGATAAATTAAAACTCGATTATTCGATTTTAATGTCCTGGATAACACTTACGGTTCATTCATCATTAGAAGCGGTTGGTTTGACAGCAGCTTTTTCGAAAGCACTTTCAGAGCATGAAATTAGTTGCAATGTTGTGGCTGCTTTTTATCATGATCATATTTTTGTCAATAAAAAAGATACCGATAAGGCAATGCAAATTTTGAGTTCATTTTCGAATTAAAATTAACTTCATTTCGCCAGAAATAACTAATATCATAAAAAAGGAATCTAATAATTATCAGATTCCTTTTTTTTGTGTTTTTATAAGCAAGTTTTTTCTTTAAAATTAAATGTGGAAAACCGTAAGAATTATGGAATAAAAAACTAGGTTTGCAAAAAAAAGAATAAAATACCATATAAATGAAAAAGCCCCTCCTTTTAATTGTTTTATTAATTCTTTCTAAAACTTTTGCTCAAAATAATTCTAAAACTGCATTTCAAAAGAGCAGATACGAATTAGCCATGTCTTATTATGACAAAGCTGACTTTAAGAAAGCTATTGACTTATTTTATTTTGCGTCTAAAATTAAACCTGAAAACGAAATAGGTATTGAGTCTGCTAAAAAAGTAGATACTTTGCAGCATATTTTGAGAGAAGATATAATGACTCAGGCTTTAGGTACCTGGAAAATGATTGGTGACAAACCAATATGGGCAGTTAATCAAACCTATGATTCTGCAGAAAAAGATTTCGAAGAGTTAGTTGAAATCAATAAAAATGAAATTTTGTTTTACGAGAGAAACAAGAAAACCCAAGAAAAGAAACTAATTAAATCTGAACCATTAGTTTATTATGATGGAGAAGAAACAAGCTCTTTATTTTCGGATATTATTTTATCTGATGGTACTGTTTGGCATTGTATAATTAGTAACAAATCAGATGAATTACGTGTCATTAACGTTGGAAAAAAAGGCGCGAATGGTTATGAGAAAATAACAGAGGATAATATAGAACGTTTTTATTCAAAAGTGAAATAATAAAAAAAGGAATCTAAATTTAGATTCCTTTTTTTGTATGTAGAAAAAAGAGTTTTTCTATAAAAATTTATATCCCAGTGAGATATTAGAAGCGGCCGTTTTTACTTTTCTGTTTGATGGATCAATATCTGTAACACCGGCAAGATATCGGTAGTCTAAAGTCAATCTCCATAAATCTACACCAACTCCGCCAAGGATACTGCTGTTGTTTTTTTCAATATCAATAGGATTCAGGCTATTATTTGCTTTAATATCCGAATAATTTTTCCAGTTGTATCCCGCAAATATCCGAACATTTCCTAGTTTTCCCAGAGGAACAACTTTAAAACCAATAAGTAGCGTAGCATCAGTTCCTGATAATTGATATTCAGTTTCTCCAATTCCGGTTTGAGCAACGTTGAATTTTGATTTCGCATATCCAAATTCACCCTGACCGTAAAAAAGTAATAAGTTCACTCTCACAAATCCTGCAGCTCCTATGCCGGTTCCTGAGCTTTTTGAACTAAAATCATTGGTTAGGGGAGACGTTATATTATAAGAAAATTGAGGTCCGAATTGTATTAATTGTGCAAAACCATTTACACTAATACACAATACTACTGCTAAAATGAATTTTTTCATAATTGGATTTGTTTTTTTAGATCGTATAAAAATAAATATTATTAATTTAAAAAGAATGATTTATCTTATTTATTTCGTGTATGTTTTTGATAATGAGTAAAATGTATTTGTGGTAGTCGCATTTGATATAATTATAAAATGTCTTAAATTTGAAACATTAAAGAAAAAATGATATAATGGTAATTAAAGCAATCGAAGCCTCTCAAACCTGGCAAATCAGGCATGAAATTATGTGGCCGGATCAGCCTTTTGAGTTTGTTCAGTTACAAGAAGATAATTCAGGATTGCATTTTGGCGTGTTTGTTCATGATCAATTAGTTTCGATAGTTTCTTGTTTTATTAAGAACACTGAAATGCAGTTTCGGAAATTAGCAACCCTCGAAGAATATCAGGGAAAAGGGATCGCATCTGAACTTTTGAACCATATTTTTAAAGTCGCAAAAGAAAAAGACTTAAAAAAAGTCTGGTGCAATGCCAGAACCAACAAAAAATCTTTTTATGAGAAATTAGGAATGGTCGATACGCATCAAACTTTTATTAAGGAAGGAAAGGAATTTACAATAATGGAAACTTTGTGGTAAACGTATATCCACTAATTAGTTTGTTTCATCAATCATAAAGAGGTTTTAAAATAAAACATATGAAACATTAATAAAAAAATTTCTTCCTTGTCTCGGGATTTTATTCCAGTCAGAGAATGTAGTGTAATATTTATCAAAAATGTTTTCGACGCCAGCCTGAACGTTTAGTTTCTTTTCATTCCAAGGAAAAGTATAACCGGAATTGAAATTAAAGATTACATAACCTGATGTTTTAGTTTCGCCGTAAGCTGCTGCAAATTTTACCTGAGTTAGATTTCCGGATGCTCCAAATCCTAAATTGAAATTTTCTTTTTTAAATTGTAAGTTCCCGGAATAGCGCAACGGACTTATGAAAGGCAAATTATTATGATCGTCATCTTTGCCGCAGCTATAAGCCAGAAGTGTTTTAAAATACCAGTTTTGGGCTATTTTATATTCCAAATTCAAATCTGTATTAAAAATTGTAGCATAATTCAAAGCATTATAGACTTTTACTCCTGAGCCTCCAATAGTCATAGGCTGTATGTTAGGATCAATTTTCCCGATGATATAATCCTGAATATGAAAAAACGATGAAGTTAGGTTCGCCGTAAATGTTTCGGTTTTAAATCCAAAAGAGAGATTTGCTTCAAATGATTTCTCGTTTTGTAAATTGGGATTTCCTATATAATCATAAAAATCATTACTGTTGTACAGATAATAACCATAACCTTCTGAAACTGATGGAGCTCTTTCTCCGTAAGCCAAACCAAAACCGTATTCGAATTTATTATGATGCAAAATATAATTTCCCGCAAGACTTTTTAAAACACGATTTTTAGTTGCATTCATATCAGGATAAAAAATCTCAAGACTTTGCAAACCAAATTCATCTGCAACCTTATTAGAATGAATTCCAATATTTGTAGAAACTTTGATATTAGCATTTGGAGAAATTTGCATTCCGTCTTCAAGATATAAACCATTATAAAAAGTTCGAACATCAGGCCAAGTATACATAAACATGGGATTCTCTTTAGGATTACTTGGATACATCGTCATTTCGGCAATCGATTTGTTATAAAAACTATTCAGGTTTGCCATGAAGTGATGGTTTTCATACCTCCCTTTTAGTTTAGAATAATATCCATAAGTGTCAGACCATCCGGGCATATCCATATGAATGGGGACGTTTGGTCTTTTAGTATCATCCATTTTATGTGTAATAGTGTTATAGTATACTTTAGTTTCCCAATTGGTAAAATAAGAAGAAACAGGAGTATAGCTATAGCGCAAAGAAGTTATGGTGGCTTTTGCCAAAGAAACATCCATAGGCAGAGCAGGATAACCCACATCTGTAGCTTTATCATAAATTACAGCACCTTCGATCAAACCTTTTTTGCCTAAATAAAAACCGGCTGTAGCCGAGAGATTGTATTTTGTAAACTGCGAAAAATCTATTTCTTCATGATTCCCTGCTTTATAATTTTGGGCATCGCGATAAGTAAAATCGGTATTAACGTAAAAGGACTTATCGTTGAATCCTATAGATGTTCCCAGAATTTTATGTTGATTATTGGTTTCGTAACCAGTTTTAGCAGCACCATTCCATCCTAATTCTTTTTGATTAAGATTGGCTCGCTTCAAATCGATCGATCCGCCAATTGTTGGTCCATGACAGCTTCCTTGTTGGCCCGAAGCAATATTAGCTTCAGAAAGATTCGATACCTCAACATAAGAAGTAACAGGATCCATTTTGTCCGTACAAGCACCAAAAATGCGCATACAATCAATTGTAATAACAGTTCTTTCAGTCGCCATATTATTGATAATTGGTTCCAGTGCGTATCCGCCCCTTCGTACCATATTAACTTTTGATGATTGCTGCAAGTATTCCTCAACTGTTGCAAGAGATTTTGGCTGTTTAAGGCGAGCAGGCGTTTTTTTGCTGATAACAATAATTTCATTCAGATCAACTGGCGAAATACTGTCTTTTTCTTGTTTCTGCGCAAAACAAATAGTAGAAAATGCTGCTAACAGAATTGTGGCTGTAATTTTCATAATATCATAAATAGGCAGGCTAAGTGTGATCACTTAGCCCTTTCTTGTTAGTAATAAAATGATTAAAATTCCGCCTCAAAAAAGAGGCTGCTTTGCAGATTTTCAGTTGCAAAATCTTCCCCTTTCAATACTTCTCCGGTAGCATTCAGGAGCTGCAGGTTTATTTTCCAATAACCGGTCATAGTCAGCGAAAGTTTTCCATTATAAGTTCCTCCGGATAATGATTGCAGTAAATCAGTATTGTTAGGCGAACTATGATTACCCATACTTGGCATTCGCGGATCTATTTTTATTTTAAAATTATCAACTACATTGAATGTAATCAGATCATCCTGCATTTTATAAAGACCAACTGTCATGTTGTTTAAGGCAACTTTTGGTGTTTTCGGACTGATGTAAGCCAGAATATATCTTACTCCGTCAGTTCCGGTAAAAGAGTTTACCGTACGTTTTTGAGAAGCAATTACAGCTATAGCAGATGTTGCATTAGACTTAATATCATCAATCGTATAATCTATTTGCAAATGCCAGGCATCTGTATCATTTTGAGCCATTTGAAAAATAATATCGCCGCGATATAGAGTTTGCTTGCCTGAAATTTTTTCGATGCCAGATCTCGGACAAGAATGTTGCATTGCAGCCATTTTCATTATTGGTATCCAGTTAAACGAAGCGTTTGTAATGTATTTATTGGTGGTTTTGTCTTTTATTCTTAACGAGATTTGATTGTACCCCTGTGTTAGTACTCCAGTTTCGGAATAAAGTTCAATAACATGATTTTCATTGGATAGTTTCTGAATTTTTACAAGTCCCAAGGTTTCGTCAACTGCAGTTTCCGGTGTAGAATCACTATCAGATGTACAAGAAAAAAATGTAATTGCCAAGAAAAGAAAAGATAAATATTTGAAATTTTTCATAAGTATTAAATTAAAAAACAGATAATAAATAGCGTATCGGTAATAGCACCGATAAGAAAATTAATAAAGATTCTGGAAATTAATACTGAAAAGCAGGTGGATGAAATATCAAAACGATATTAAAATAAGAATACAAATTATGTCGCAAAATATCATTTGTCAAAATTGATTTAACAGCAAAATTGAAATTAAAAGCGTGAATATTTTCAATAAATAATAAGTCAATTCCTGAGGAAACGTTTTTTTTCTCTGACGAGGGAGAGTCATTTTCTGTGGTTTTTGCCAATTCTTTTTTAAGATGACATTTCCCATTACAACCCAATTGAGGTTGTTTTTTGTTTTCACAAAGTTCCTTAGCTATATAGTCATAGTTAACAATATAATTTAAAACAGGAAAAGCCGGTCTTAAAATTATCGCTATTAAAAATAGATACGCTAGAATTTTCATTGTGATTTATAAAGACACAAATTTATGTACAACTTATTTTACAAAATATGATTGTTGTCATATAAATAAAAATGTAAGAAGTAGGACTTTGGTGTTCGAATAATAACGGCTTAAATCGTAATTTTTTTAAAAAAGAAAAAGAATAATTTTCAATAGCCTAAATTTTATTATAGAAAAGACTGCTTAAATTATAGAATAAAAGATATAAAGTCAAATCATTGCGATTTTGATTGTTTTGTATAAGTTTAAGATTATGTATTAGAATAATTCTAAGAGGAGGTTGTTTTTTTATGATATTTTCGCATAAAGTAATAATATTTTGTTGTAATTCATACTTAGTAAAACAATGAAAACGTTTTCGTTTTTACTAAATGTTAAAGCTTATAAAAAAATCTTTTTTTGTTTCGATACTTTCCTTACTTTCGCACCCAAATGAGAAAGTTAATAGTATTTTTAGTATTCATGAATTTGCTTCTGCTTGGCGGAGGGCAATATCTTAATGCTGGTACTCCACAAAACTTTCGTCAGCATACTCTTGAGAAAAAGCACCGAGTAAAATTCACCAATCAGGATCAGGGCAGTTCAATAATTGAAGATGCAGATATAGATCTTGAAGAAGAATATCTTGGAAGTGATGATCTTACAGATGGACTTTCAAATAAGTTTTTTGCAACAAACTACAGTTTACTTGACAATTGGTACCTTTCCTTTTCAAGTCAGACTATTGTAAATGATTACAATCGTTTTAAAATCTTCGTGCCATTTTGTGGCAACTCAAATCCTATCTACATTACCCAACAGGTTCTAAGAATTTGATTCAACAGTATACATCGGTTACCTAAGTTGTGATCTGCATATCTTGTTGATGTATTTTTTTTCTACCTCATCTTATATGAAAGTTAAGTTCTGACTAAGGGTGCCTGATGCATTTTTTCATCTAAAGGAATCTCTGTATTCCAAGCATTCAATCGCTTAATTTCCAAATAAAATCATGAAAAGAATTATCTTGTTCACAGGCTTAATTGCTCTGGTGTGCCTAACTAGTTGTACAGCTAAAAAAGAAGAAAAAGAAGAAGCGGAAAAATTTACCGTAACTAATCCGGTAAGAATTGATACTTCATTTACTAAAGAATATGTTTCGCAGATTAAATCTGTGCGCAATATTGAACTTCGTGCCCAGGAAAAAGGGTTTTTACAAAACATTTATGTTGACGAAGGACAGTTTGTGAAAAAAGGACAGCTGTTGTTTAAAATTATGCCAAACATGTATCAGGCAGAATTACTTAAAGCACAAGCTGAACAAAAATCTGTAGAAATTGAATTGCAAAATTCAAAATTACTGGCAGATAAAAATATCGTTTCTAAAAACGAATTAAGTGTAGCGCAGGCAAAACTGCAGTCGGCAAAAGCTGAAGTATCACTGGCAAAACTTCATTTATCATTTACTGAAATCAGAGCTCCTTTTGACGGAACGATTGACCGTATCCCGTTAAAACTTGGAAGTCTTATCGACGAAGGCGAATTGTTAACAAGCCTTTCAGACAACAGTCAGATGTTTGCTTACTTCAACGTATCAGAACCTGAATATCTACAATATCAGACAGACGTAAAAGATCGTGCTGATAGTAAAGTAAGTTTGGTTTTGGCCAATGGAGAAATATTTAAAGAAAAAGGAAACGTAGAAGTTATCGAAAGTGAATTTAATAGTGAAACCGGAAATATTGCTTTTAGAGCAAGATTCCCTAATTCAGGAAAATTACTTAGAAACGGAGAAACCGGACAAGTTAAAATGTTGGTACCGCTTAAAAATGCGATAATAATTCCGCAAAAAGCAACTTACGAAATTCAGGATAAAAAGTATGTTTTTGTTGTTGATAAAAACAATAAAGTAACTTCAAGAGAAATTACTATTACAGGCGAAATCCCTGATTTGTACGTGATCAAAACAGGTCTTACAGAAAATGATAAAATTTTACTTGAAGGAGTTCAGAAAGTAAAAGAGAATGACAAAATTAAATATGAATTCCAGTCTCCTAAGGAGGTAATGAATCATTTGCGCGTAAAAGCAGAGTAATTTTTTGTTTCAGGTTTCACGTTCAGTGCTAAACTTGAAACTCAAAACTTTGAACAATCGCAGATTTGCTTTGGTTTTAATCATTAAAAAAAATATAAAATGTTTAATAAATTTATTCAAAGACCTGTTCTGTCGATAGTAATATCGTTGATAATTGTCTTTTTAGGGGTATTGTCGGTATTGAATTTACCTATTACACAATTCCCTACAATTTCACCGCCAATGGTGAATGTTACCGCAGATTATCCGGGATCTAACGGTGAATTGATGATCAAAGCCGTTGTAATTCCTCTGGAAAGAGCCTTAAATGGAGTTCCCGGAATGAAATATATGGCTTCTGATGCAGGAAATGACGGTGAAGCGACCATAAAATTGGTGTTTAACTTAGGAACAGATCCTAATCAGGCTGCGATCAACGTTCAGAACCGTGTGGCTTCGGTTACTAATAAATTACCTCCATTAGTAATTAGAGAAGGTATTAAAATTACACGAGAAGTGCCAAGTATGTTGATGTACGTGAATCTTTATAGTACAGATAAAAATACTGACATGAAGTTCTTGTATAACTATGCTGATATCAACGTACTTTCAGAATTAAAAAGGGTAAATGGTATTGGTTCAGGAGATATCTTGGGAACACGTGAATATGCAATGCGTATTTGGTTAAAACCAGATCGTATGTTGGCTTATAAAATTTCTGCCGATGAGGTAATGGATGCCTTATCTAGTCAGAGTTTAGAAGCTTCACCTGGTAAAACGGGAGAAAGTTCAGGTAAACGTTCTCAGGCATTTGAATATGTATTAAAATATTCCGGACGTTTTACGACCAAAGAGCAATATGAGAATATTGTTGTAAAATCAAACGCTAACGGAGAACTTTTACGTTTGAAAGACGTTGCTAAAGTAGAATTTGGTAGTTCGATGTACGATATTTATTCGAACTTAAACGGAAGACCATCTGCGGCAATTGTACTAAAACAGTCATTTGGTAGTAATGCCAATCAGGTTATTGAAGAGGTAAAGGCTAAATTAGAAAAAATCAAGAAAAGATTCCCTAAAGGAATGGATTATGAGATTTCGTATGACGTTTCTAAATTCCTTGATGCTTCTATCGAAAAAGTTATTCATACCCTTGTTGAAGCTTTTATTCTGGTAGGTATAGTAGTATTCCTGTTCTTAGGAGACTGGCGTTCTACGGTTATTCCCGCAATTGCGGTTCCTGTATCATTGATTGGAACGTTTGTGTTCATGACCTTCTTTGATATTTCATTAAACTTAATCACCTTATTTGCTTTAGTTCTGGCTATTGGAGTCGTCGTCGATGATGCGATTGTAGTAATCGAAGCTGTTCACGCCAAGATGGAGGAAGAGCATCTCTCGCCACTTAAAGCCACTAAAAAAGCGATGCATGAGATTGCAGGAGCAATTATTGCCATTACATTCTTAATGGCGGCAGTATTTATTCCCGTAGCATTTATGTCTGGACCGGTTGGAGTATTTTACAGACAGTTCTCTGTAACTATGGCAACAGCTATTATCCTTTCTGGTATTGTGGCTTTGACATTGACTCCTGCGCTTTGTGCAATGATGTTAAGAAATGAGCATGGTAAACCTAAAAAGAAAACGCCTGTAAATATATTTATAGACGGATTTAATAATAAGTTCAATTTAGCGCAAGGAAAATACCAAAATTTATTAGCTAAAATTGTAAACAGAAGAGCCGTTACTATTATTGCGCTTCTTGTATTTTGCGCCGGAACATGGTTGATTAGCAGTACTGTTCCTTCCGGATTTATCCCGAATGAGGATCAGGGTATGTTTTATGCTGTTATTCAAACACCACCGGGTTCATCATTAGAAAGAACAAATAATATTGCTGAAAAACTACAGAAAATTGCTGAAAAAATAGACGGAGTAAAATCAGTTTCTTCATTAGCAGGTTATGAAATTTTGTCTGAAGGTACAGGTTCAAATTCAGGAACTTGTTTAGTTAACCTTAAAGACTGGAGCGACAGAAAACACTCTGTTCTTGAGATTATGGCTGAATTGGAAGAAAAATCTAAAGATATTGCAGGTGCAAATATTGAGTTTTTTCAACCACCTGCTGTACCGGGATATGGTGCTGCCGGAGGATTTGAGCTGCGTTTGTTAGATAAAACTGGTTCTAATGATTACAAAAAAATGGAGCAGGTAAATAACGATTTTGTTAAAGAGTTAAATACCCATCCGGAATTATCTAACGTGTTTAGTTTTTATAGTTCTAGTTTCCCGCAATACATGATGAAAGTCGACAATGATTTGGCTCAGCAAAAAGGGGTTTCTATCGAAAATGCCATGAACACTTTGTCAACTCTTGTGGGTAGTAACTATGAAATTAGTTTTATTAAATACGGAATTAACTATAAAGTAATTGTTCAGGCTTCTCCGGAATATCGTGCTCAGCCGGATGATATTTTAAAGTTGTATGTAAAAAACAATCGTGATGAAATGGTACCTTTTTCTGCTTTCATGAAGTTAGAAAAAGTATATGGACTTTCTGAGATTACGAGACATAACATGTATACTTCCACGCAAATTAGTGGTTCTGCTGCGCCAGGCTATAGTTCAGGTACAGCGATTAAAGTAATTCAGGAAGTTGCGGCCGCAAAATTACCCAGAGGATACGATATTGACTGGGCAGGTATTTCTGCAGATGAGGTTGCCCAGGGTAATCAGGCAATTTGGGTATTCATGATTTGTTTAGGATTTGTATACCTGGTATTAGCCGCTCAATACGAAAGTTTTATTTTACCATTATCTGTAATCCTTTCTTTACCGGCAGGTATTTTTGGAGCTTTCTTATTGTTGAAGTTAACAGGATTAGAGAACAACATTTATGCTCAGGTAGCGATGGTAATGCTTATTGGTTTACTGGGTAAAAATGCCGTACTGATTGTAGAGTTTGCGATACAGCGACATGCCGCAGGAAGATCAGTACTTGAAGCCGCAATGGAGGGAGCGAAAGCGAGGTTCCGTCCAATTTTGATGACTTCATTTGCTTTTATTGCGGGATTATTACCGCTTGCATTTGCTAGTGGTCCGGGTAAAATTGGTAACAGAACTATTGGTACAGCAGCTGCCGGTGGTATGCTTATAGGTACTATTTGTGGGGTATTTGTAATTCCGGGCTTGTATTACATTTTTGCCAGAATTGCAGAAAAACATAAACTGGTAAAACATGAAGAAGAGAATCCATTAACAGAAGAAATTGATAACAATCATGTATAAATTCAAATCATATCAATATGGTATTGCATTAGGTATATGTCTTACGGTTGCAGGGTGTAAAGCCCCTGCGCCTGAGGCAGCACCTACTACAAGTATGCCAGTTCCTGAGTCGTTTGGTGTAACAGCTCAATCTCAGGATGCAAACAACACCTCAGCTTTACAATGGAAAGATTACTTTAAGGATCAAAACCTTGTAGACTTGATTGATGTTGCCTTAAAAAATAATCAGGAATTAAATATTACTTTACAGGAAATTGAAATCGCAAAGAATGATATTCGTGTAAAAAAAGGACTTTTGTTGCCAACAGTTGGTGTTCGCGCCGGAGCTGGAGTAGAAAAAGTAGGTAGATACACAAGTCAGGGTGCTGGTGATGCTACGACAGAAATTAAACCAGGTAAGGAAACACCGGATCCATTAGGAGATTTTACCATCTCTGCTTATGCGAATTGGGAAGTAGATATCTGGAAAAAACTGCGTAATTCTAAAAAAGCAGCATTAAACAGATATTTAGCGACTGTAGAAGGTAAAAACTTTGTAATTACCAATCTTATTGCTGAAGTGGCTGATTCATATTATGAATTATTGGCTTTGGATACACAGTTGGATATTGTGAACCAAACGATCAAATTGCAAAGTAATGCTTTAGAAATTGTAAAAATTCAAAAGCAAGCTGCAAGAGCAACAGAACTGGGAGTTAAAAAGTTTGAGGCTGAAGTTCTGACTTCAAAAAGTATGGAGTTTGACATTCGTCAGCAAATTAAAGAGGCAGAGAATAAAATCAACTTTTTGTTAGCGAGATACCCACAGGAAATCAAGAGAACAAACAGTACTAACTTTTTAAGTTTGTTACCGGCTGCTGTGAGTTCAGGAATTCCGTCTCAATTATTGACAAATCGTCCTGATGTAAAACAAGCAGAACTAGAATTGGTAGCTTCAAAATTAGATGTAAAAGTTGCCCGTGCTGAGTTCTATCCTTCATTAGATATATCAGCTGCAGTAGGTATAGATGCTTTCAAACCATCTTATTTATTTACTTTCCCAGAATCTATTTTATATTCATTAGCAGGAGATCTTGCTGCGCCATTGATTAACAGAAATGCGATCAAGGCCGAGTTTGCAAGTGCAAACGCAAGACAACTTCAGGCGTTGTATAATTACGACCGTACGGTTTTGAACGCTTATTTAGAAGTGTCAAACCAACTTTCTAAGATTGAGAATCTTCAAAAAGGATATGATCTTAAATCGAAACAAGTTGATGCTTTAAATACATCTATTGATATTTCTAATGATTTGTTTAAATCAGCGAGAGTTGATTATTTCGAAGTGTTAATGACACAACGTGATGCGTTAGAAGCAAAATTAGAATTGGTTGATACTAAAAAAGAACAGCTAAATGCTGCCGTCCATGTTTATAGAGACTTAGGAGGCGGATGGAAATAATATTGCCCGTTAATTTGTAGATAAAAAGCCTTTCAAGATTTATACCTTGAAAGGCTTTTTTATTTTTTGAAAATCTAAATTTCGATAAATTTTCTTTTGAAATTGAGTGTCCTGGCCCAGATAGGAGCGGTATCCTTTTGTTGCCTTCTTTAGGCAGGAAAAGATATAACGGATAGCTGGAAATAGCTCCTTATCAGTATCATCTAAATTCATGAGGGAACTAAACAATTGTCAAGCCAGCTTCTTTGTAAACTTTTAATGTTTCATCTTCTGGGGCAATGTTTGTTACCAATACATTAATGGCTTTGATAGGAGAGACAAAATACGATTCGGCGGTTCCTACTTTTTCAATAGAACTTAAGGCGATTATAAAATTGGCGTTCTGAATCATGTTCTTTTTGATTTGCGAATCGTCATACAAAGCAGCGGTAACTCCACGTTCGTCATGAATGCTGCAAATTCCTAAAATACATATATCAGCCCTAAAATTTCTAAAAAAATCAATAGTTTCAATACTTGCGGTCGTAAAAGATGTTTTGCACATTTTTCCGCCTGCAAAAATCAAGTCGATATTAGGTAAATCTTCGATTAATGCTGCAACCGGAAAACTATTGGTTATAACAGTAATTTTTAAATCATAAGGAAAACTTGCAACTAAAGCCAAAGAAGTTGTTCCGCCATCGATAAAAACGACTTGTCCGTCTTTTAAAAATGAAATTGCTTTTTCGGCAATAATTTTTTTGTTTTCAAGATCGTGTTTTTCTCTATTTCTATAATGCAGCGGAATAGGAGAAGGAGCTACTGCACCACCCCGAACGGCCTTTAGTAATCCCTGATCTGATAGTTCTTTTACATCACGTCTAATGGTGTCTTCAGAGACGTTCAGGTATTCACTAAGTTCCAGTAAAGTTACACGATGCTCTTTTGATAAGTACTCTAAAATTACTTTTTGACGTTCTTCTTTTTTCATGTGTTGCAAAATTATATTGCAAAAATAAGTTAAAATTGCAATAATTTGCAATATTTGCGTAAATTTGTTGCAAAATCATTTATAATGAAAAAGAAAACAATTGCTATCGATATGGATGGTGTACTTGCGGATATCGAGGCACAATTAATTGAACATTACAATAAAGCAAACGGAACTATAGTATCAAGAGAAAGTATTCAGGGATTAGCAGAAGAAGAGGCTTTTAGTGATAGAACTCTTTTACGAGGCGTCCTTAATACAGATAATTTTTTTAGAACATTACCGGTAATGCCGGATGCGGTTGAAAGTTTGCAAAGATTGCAAGAGAATTTTGAAATTTTTATTGTTTCTGCTGCGACAGAATTTCCTGTTTCACTTGCAGAAAAAGTGGCATGGCTTGGGGAATATTTTCCTTTTATTAAATGGGAGAATATCATTTTATGCGGAAGCAAAAGAATTATAAATACAGATTATATGATCGATGATCACTGCAAAAATCTGGATTATTGTATGGGTAAACCAATTATGTTTACCGCATTTCATAACGTGAATCAAACGCATCATTTGCGTGTGAACAACTGGAAAGAAGCAGTTGCTTACTTAGAGGAAACATTATAACGCAACGAGGTTATAATATTATTGTTTTTTGAAGAGAAAAGCCTTTCTGGAGTAATCCTGAAAGGCTTTTTGTTGTGTGCCCAGCATGGGCGATAACTCTAGGGTGTAAGTCCCGAACACGCCTTTACAGTGGGAAGTGTTAGCTGAATGCAAGGGTGTCCATCGCGAGGTGGAATCTGAAGGAAGCAGTAGGCAAACTCTTGACCTGACGAACAGAAACTATATAAAAGGCCAAAGATGTTGGATAAGGTTGCAACACAAACTGAAGTCCAAAACTGTACGGAAACATCATGGTAAATATAGCAGGTATATGAGAGGAAAGTTGTCGTTCTTACCTGGGGAGGTCTTATAGACATAGGGGGAGTTTTTTTTTTAAAGAAAAGCACTTATGGATAACAATTGCTATAAGAAGTCAGCAGAGGTCATAGTAGGTACTGTAAATGAGTACCGAAGGACTGAACTTAATTAAGTGAGTAGTAAATGAATGTTACCTATGAAGGCACGAATGCAGAAAATATCAAGTAATTTGATAACTACCTTGGGAAGGATAGGACGGAATCCGACAGCTACCAGGGAGTGCAGACCTTTATTGGGATAACTGAAAACAACCTCACGGAAGTACTTTAGGTTAGGTATCTATCTTAAAATGTATCGTAAATTAAGAACCGCCTTGGTACGGATCCGTATGCCGGGTGGTGTGGAAGGTCGCCTAGGGAATTAATCCCTAGGCTCCTATCCGATTTTTATTAAGTATGAGCTAAGTTTTATATATATACTCTAATTCATGTTATTTAGGGATGGATATTTTTACTCTGAAACCTTTATCAGTTTCCGTGTCAAAATTAATAGTTCCTTTAACAGCCTGAATACGGTTTTCCATGTTTTGAAGTCCATTTTTTACCATTGTAGTTATTTCACTGCCTTTACCATTATCGGTATAGTTTATTAGTATAGATTTTTGATCACTTTCAAATTTTATCACTACCAGATTTGCGTTACTATGTTTCTTCATGTTCACCATTAATTCCTGTAAAATCCGATTAATGGTAATTTTTTTTATATCATCAATAAGTTCCCAGTTGATAGTTTCTAAGTTGGTAACCATGATATTTCTTTCGCTGGTATTATAAGTCGAAAGCATTTCTTTTATACTCTTGGTAAAATTAATACCGGTGTCAATTCTATTATTCTCTCGCGAAATCCCTCTTACACGTCCGTAAATATCATCTAGTTTTTGAAGTAGGTTTTCTTTGGCACTTTCCTTCAATAATGACTGAGATTCAGCAAAAGCAATCACATGATATACATCGTTTGCTAATTCATCGTGGATTTTTTTAGCAATTCGGGTTTCAGTGTTATAGGATGTCTTAACTTCTATAGCCTTGTTTTTATTTCTATAATAGCGTATTAGAATTGCTATTAAGATCACTAAAAAAATAAAAATAATTACAAAAACAATTCGGAGATATTTGGCTTTTTGAAGCGATAACTGGTTTTCTGCTTTTTCTAAGCGAAGTTTTGCATTTTCGTCTTTTTCTTTTTTAGAATCGTATTTAATTTTAGCAAACTTATTTTTGAAGTTATTTCGGACTTTAATAATGCTGTCGTTTAAAGTAAAATACCTTTGTACATATTTGCCGTTCTGAGCACTATGATCGTTAGAAATTAGAATTTGTAGTGCTTCTAATCTTTCGTCAACGCTATTTAGTTTTGTGGCGGTGTTGTAAGCCTCAAGAGCATTTTTATTCGATTTTTTAATGTCTTTTTTAGCATAATAATCGGCAAGGTGAAGATAGCTTTCAATGCTTCCGTACGTATCTTTAAATTCATTTCTTATGTGGAGGGATTGATTCATTAAAGAAAAACCTTTTTGATTTATTCCTTTTTTAAAATAAGCATAACCCAGATTGTCTATAATTGCTGCATTTTCAATTGCTTGAACTTTCTTTTTTGAAAATTTTTCACTTAAGAGAGATTCTAAAAGAGCGATTGCATTATCGTATTTTTTTTGTTGGATATAAACAGCTCCAATGTTGCTTAGAGGTCCTCGCTTCTCAATAGGATCTTTATAATCATTTGCAGCTTCTTTATAGTAAATAATAGCATCATTATAAAGGGAAAGCTCTTTGTCAGCAATACCTAACCTATTATTTATTTCAGCTGTGTAAGCAGTCTTTTTTTTTACATATAATAGTGCTTCTGTTACGGTCTCCTTACTCCCGTAGTAATCCCCATTAACTTGCTGAATTGATGCCATTAAAATAAGTGCATAACCTATATTTGCACTATCTTTTAAAGTTTCATATAGTTGTTTTGACTTATTAAACTCATAAAAAGCAGTATTGAAGTTTTGCTTATCGTAATTTTCAATTGCTTTATTTCGTAAATTAAGTGCCTCTTTTCGGATAGATTCTTTGTTAATATCAATAGTCTTTTTTTCTTTGCAGGAAAAAAGAAAAAGAAGTAGAATAAAATAAAAAAACGGGGACCGTAACATATAAATTTACTTTCCCCGAAAATAGTAATTAATTAGATACTAAAATTATATATTTATTAAACATTTGGTGGCGGTGGTGGTGGCTTTGTACCAGTATCACCAGGGCCAGCATAAGTCGCTTTTATAGGATTAACAGCTTTTTCTGTTTCCTTTTTTGGTTGAGTTTCAAGTTCATCAGGAGTACAAGAAAATATAGTGAACAATAACGCGAAAGCGATAAAAAGTATGAGTTTTTTCATTTTGATTTAATTTAAAAATTAGACATGAGTATTGCTGTCCGGAATTTTTCCGGAGCTTATTTGAGGCAATACCAAATTGCTTTTTGGGGAAGTAAAGCGTGTAGAACTGTAAGACGTTATTTATACTTCCCGAATAAACTCGGTCTTACAGTTTTCTACACTTTGAATTGAATTAGTTCTGTTTTGTTTTAATCTGCAGTTAAAACGTGAACTAATTTCTTTGGCAAAGTAAAGGCGCTTTGAAGCCTTTGTAGATAAGGGATTCCCAGAATTCCCGCGTTTTCCCGAGATTCCTAATAATTCCTTAAAACAAAATACAATGAATAGTAAATTTAGGTTTGTTAGAACGTGTTAGTTAAATTTAAAACCAATCTGACCTTTATTATATAGAGGCAAAAAGTCATAAAAAGGTTGGATTGAACGATTAAAAAAAAGAGGAAAAATGTAATATTGAATAAAAGAAACAAATTGAAATTGCCAATAAAGTGATGGCATTTGTTGAAATAAGAAATGAAGTCATAATCATAGAATAAAGAGTTTAGTGATAAATGAACATGAAGAGTCGAAAGAGGATCCCGAAAAAGGAAATCTTTTCTTTAATACAGGAATATATTTTCTAAAAAAATAGTTCAGAAATATATTCGGGAAAAATAATTATGGTAGAAATTCCAGCGGTTGCTCTAGTGTATTCTGCGTGTTTATACTTTGTGCAGAAAAAAAGATTAATTGAGAAAATTTCGAAATGAAATTGGGTAGCATTTTGAAAAATAAAATGCAGGTAGAAATAAAAAGAATGGTTTTTTAAGAAGTAATTTGAGCATTTAAATAGTTTGTTTTTTGGCATATATTATCTGTTATTTACACTATAAAGATAAGAAAAAATAACCGTTAAACCTAGTGATTACAAGAGAAATGATCACTTTTTTTGCTTTTTTTAGTAAATAAATTTCATGAATTTTCCTCACCCAATTATTGCTTTTTCCGGTGGTCGAATTGTGATAATATTATCTATATTTATAGAATATTAGAATAGGTTTCGATTTCTATTCACTATCATTTTAAAAACATCTTTTATGAAAAAGCTTCTAATACTATTAATTGTTTTATGCACTTTGGGTTGCAAAAAATATGTTGTCTCGTTTGAACAGCCAACGGATATGAAACTTGATAACTTAAAATTGGAAGTGTTTCTGGATAAAAAGAAAGTTCAGGACATAAACTTAAAAGCAACAAATACATTGCCGGGTTATGAAACAGCAGAACTGCCAGTATCAGATGAAGGAAAACATGTGCTTCAGGTTAAGGTAAAAGACACAACCTTTAGTTATAATGTAAATTATCCCGAAGATAGATATATTCTTGTAACGGCGCACTTAAAAAACAATGGCAAGATTAATATTGGAATCTTAAAACAGAAATATTTGTTTCGAGTTCAGAGATAAATGATTTTACTTCAAAAAAAAAGCCTTTCACGATTTAGTAGTGAAAGGCTTTTGTGTTTTCTTAAGCATCAGTTTTAAGATAAGAAATCTTTAAACCATAATCCTGAATTTTTAATGGTTCTTTGCTGTGTTTCGAAATCAACATGAATTAATCCAAATCTGGCGTTGTAGCCTTCTGCCCATTCGAAGTTATCGGTAAGGCTCCAGACAAAGTAACCTTCGACGTTTAGACCGTCTTTTTTTGCTTTTAGGATTTGTTCTAAATGGTCCTGAATATAATGAGTACGTTTGATGTCGTATACTTTTCCGTTCGTCAGAATATCCGGAAACGCAGCGCCATTTTCTGTAATTATAATTTTTTTAATGCCTTTGTATGCATTGAATTTTTTAAGCACCTCATAAAGGGCAGGAGGGTAGACTTCCCATCCCATATCTGTTGATATCACGTTTCTTTTTTCGGCACTTATTAATTCGGCGCCAATATACGGAATCAGCATCGAGGATTTTACGACTTCCCGCGTGTAACATTGCAGGCCTATAAAATCAAAATCAAAAGATAAATTGTTCAGATCATCTTCTAAAATATAATTATTGAGTTTTTTAAGAACAGGTAAATCGGCCTGAGGATATCCCAATCCCAAAATAGGTTCAATAAAAGTTCTGTTCAATAAAGTATCTACCCGTTTTGCAGCTTCGATATCTTTAGAGCTTTGAGTTGCCGGCTCGATATGCGTACAGGAAAAAGTAGTTCCTATATTTGCGTCTGGAATTAGGTTTCGTAGTATTTTTGCACCAGCTGTTGTAGCCAGAGTTACATGATGCATGGCTTTAAGATAATTAGAAATGCCTTTTTTTCCCGGAGCATGAATTCCCAGAAAATATCCTGCACCCGTAAAAACCGAAGGTTCGTTGATCACCATCCAGTTTTTGACACGATCGCCAAAATATTGAGCGCAAACTTCGACATATTGAGAGAACCACAAAACAGATTCCCGATTGGTCCAGCCGCCTTTTGTTTCAAGATCATGTGGCAAATCCCAGTGATAAAGTGTAATCCAGGGTTGTATTCCTGCTGCGAGTAAAGAATCGATGATTTTATTGTAATAATCGATACCAGACTGATTGATAGGATGAACTCCCGTTGGCATAATTCTGGGCCAGCTGATCGAAAACCTAAAATTAGGAATGTTTAGTTCCTGAATTAGATCAATATCGTTTTGGTACGAATTGTAGAAATCGCAGGCGGTAAGAGCATGATGTCCGTTCTTGATTTTTCCTTTTTGCGACGTAAAAACGTCCCAGATAGAAGAACCTTTTCCATCAGCATCATGAGCCCCTTCAATTTGGAAAGCGGCGGTTGAAACACCCCACAAGAAATCATCTCCAAATTGGTCTTTGTTCAAAAATGAGTTCTCAGTTTTATTCATTCAAATGAGTTTTTCCTTTTTTAATTGTAATTTATTAATGAAGGAAAGATGATTGCATAGCTCTTAAAAAAAGCCATTCTTTGAAAGAAACCAGAAAATTTAGATTAAAGAATTTCATAACGTTTAGTTTTATTCAAATTAATAAAACTAATATGAATTTATCGTAAAGTGATTATTATCAAATGATTAAATATTTTTTAAAGGGAATAAAATCAATCTTCCCAGCCACAGAGTGTAAGACCTAAACTTTGTGCTTGTTTAAGTGATGTTTTTATTATCTCATGTCGACAACCCGCAAAACCGCGACAGTTTTCTGTGTAATGATATTTTTTTGCACCTTTTGGACCGCAGATATAAACTGCGGTTTCAGAAGGATGAAAAGAAGTCGAAAAAAATAAAAACAGCACTAAAAGTGATTTCATCAGACTTTTTTTATTTGACAATCAGTTGATATTCATTTCCTTTTTTGTCAGCGGCTTTCAACTTTCCGTATGAAATCCATTCGGTTTTAATTTCAATATCGGCAATAGTATCACCAATTAAAATTCCTGCACCGTACTTTCCCTGAACGTTGATGTTTCCACGAACTGAATCTCCTTTTATATTGATTCCTTTTACATCATAATTGTATTCGTATTCTCCAGGATTTCCGGTTCTGTATTCGTATTGATAAGTTGTATTTACATGATACGTTTTCGCTTCTTCTACTGTGATTGTTTTTCGATCGTCAGTAGTAATTACTTGTTGGTACAATGAATTGATTTCCGGCGGAGGCGCAGCAGCAGCTTTTTTACAGGAAATTATTCCTAATGCTAAAAGTAGGAATGGTAGTTTATAATTATAAAACATCTTAGTGGTCACTAAGTAATAAAAGTAATTTTTTCTCAATGTCTATTTGGTTTTTTATTATTGCTTCTTCAATATAAAATCTGTTAAAATATTTTTCATATTGAGCACAAAGAAGAATAGTTATTTTTTAGGTAAATTTTCACAGGCGATTCCGTCTTTGTCAGCGTCGAGATTTTTATAACAGCTTCTGTTGCTATCGTAAGTTGCTTGTGCTTGCGCCTGAGTTTTAAAATCTCCGCAAGTTTTAGTGGGGCAGTTTGAGCCTGATGTATCTGACGAATCTGAACAAGAAATTGCCAGTCCAAATGTCATCGTTATAAGCATTATTAAAATGCATCCGCTATTCTTGTTTGAGTATGATTTTGTTCTTGTTTTGGTAAAATGAGGCTGAACATACGTTCCATCTTTCTTGAAATATCCTTTTCTGTATCCCATTGTTATATATGTTTTATTGTAAAAATTAAAAGTGTTATGATGCCTGTAAATGCAAATAGTACGATGCAACCGCTATTTTGGTAACGTAGTCCTGATATACCTGTTTTTACAGAATATCCGTTTTTACTAAATGATCCTATCTTTGTTCTTAAACTTGGAGAAATACCGGATTTACTTATGTTTAAGCCAAATCCTCCTCCAATTTTTATTCTTTTTTGAAATCGAAATCCCATGATTTTAGGTTTTGGTCATTAAAGTTTTTCGAATTATTCACAAACTTTACTTTCTTTTTTTATAGTGATTTTTGGTACTTGCATTTTTGTATTTTCCTCCTTTATGGGAACTACCTTTTCCATTTTTATAATGACCACTTTGGGCTTCAATAGTACCTCCCAGAACCAAGAGGATGAGACTAAACAAAACGACTAATTTTTTCATAATTTTAAATTGATTTAAGAATTCAAACTTAAACCTATTTGAAATTTGTATTTTATGGAAATCCGTAATTCGTATTTTTTTAATTTTAAGCAATAAAAAAAGCCCCCGAAGGAGCTTAATGAATTAATAATAGTATTGTAATGAGTTTTAGATAATTCCCATATCTTTTGTAATCGAAACCAGATGCGTCGTGTTATTTGCCTTAAAAAAATCTTTTAGCTTGGAGATTTTTTTTTCGACTGTACTTTTGCTGTTTGGTTTTACTCCCATTTCTTTAAAAATCTGTATGATTTCATCTTGAGGAGTTCCGTATGATAATTGTTTCAGAATCTGTATGTCTAAATCGTCGATTTCGTAATTGCTTTTTTCTTGTAATGCTGATGCAATTTCCGGTGAAATATATTTTTGATCTGAAGTACCGATGAGGTTTATTGCTTTTTTGAGATCTTCAATACTGTTTCTTCCTTTTAGTACAAAGCCATTAATATCTGCTTTGTCAAAAAGTGATTTAATGCGTATGTTTTTATCTTCGACAGAATAGGCTATAATTTTAATATTAGGCTGAAGTTCGCGTACCTTCTCAACAAGTTCATCGCCACAAGTAATATTTACTTCGCGATGATCTTTTTTGAAAGAAAGATCGCTAATCAATAAATCATAAGGCTCATTATCCTGAATGGCTTTTCGTATTTTTAAAAAAGCATCATCACAATATTTGGCGTGTTGAAAATTTACAATATCTAAACTTTTTAAGGTCTGCTCGATTCCTAAATTTATATCTTCAAGGTCTTCGGCTATTATTACTTTTTTAAACATATGGCTTTTATTTAGGCAGCGTTATTTTTACTTTAAAACCTTTATCAGGTTCACTGTCAAAAGTAATAGTTCCTTTTATGGCTAGAATACGGTTTTCCATATTTTGTAAACCATTTTTTATAATTTCTTCTTTTTTGCAGCCTTTTCCGTTATCCGTGTAATCAATAAAAACTATTTTTCCGTTACTGTCAAACTTTACAACAACCAATGACGCATTGCTGTGTTTGGTCATATTGACCATTAATTCCTGTAAAATTCTATGAATAGTAACTTTTTTAATAGCATCTACTAACTCCCAATTTACTTTTTCGACATTATTGATAATTACATTTGTGTTGTTGCTATTATATGTCGAAAGCATTTCTTTTAGCCCCGCAGAATAATTTGCTGTGATATCGATTGTATTATTTTCTTTTGAAATCCTGCGAACGCGCGAATAAATATTATCAAGTTTTTGAACTAAAGTCTCCTTTATACTATCACTTTCTAAAGGTTGTGTTTGTGTAAAAGTCATGGCATGAAAAACATCATTTGCCAGTTCGTCATGAATGTCTTTTGCAATTCGGGTTTCAGTATCATAAGCGGTTTTTATTTTTTCGATCCTGTTTTTGTTTCTGTAGTATCGAATCAGGATAACAATTACTATAATTAGAAAGATTATACCAATTCCGGCAACTATTTTTTGATATTTTGCTTCTTGTAGTGATAATTCATTTTCTACTTTTTGTAAGCGTAGTTTTTGATTTTCGTCTTTTTCTTTTTTAGAATCGTATTTGATTTTGGCAAACTTGTTTTTAAAGTTGTTTCGAATCTTTATGATACTATCATTTATAGTAATGTACTTTTGGGCATATTGTGCATTTTTATTTCCGGAATCATTAGAAATTAAAAAAGACAAAGCTTTCAAACGTTCATCAACACTATTAAATCTTGTAGCGATTTCATAGGCTGATTGCGCATATTGATTTGATTGTTGTGGGTTTGGTTTTTGTGGGTTTGGTTTTGAGTAAAATTCGGCTAAGTGTAAATTGCCCTCAATATTTCCATAAGCATCGTCAATTTTATTTCTTAAGTTAAAGCTATTTTGCATTAATAAGAGTCCTTTATCATGTATTCCTTTTTTAAAATAGGCAAAGCCTAAATTGTCAAGAACCCGTGCTTTTCTAGTAAGGTCTGTGTTGAGAGATTTTTCGTTTATAATAGATTCTAAAATTAGTATTGCTTTATCATATTTTTTTTGATGAATGTATACGACCGCAATATTATTTAAGGGAGATTGTTTTGATGCTTCATCTGTACAATCTTTAAGAGCTTCCTGATAATAAAAAATAGCATCATTATAAAGAGAAAGTTCTTTATCAGCAATTCCGAATAAGTTATTGATAGCAGCACTATAAACATCTTTTTGTTTAAGATAAGGTAATGCTTCTGTCAGTGTTTCTTTACTGCCATAATAGTCGCCGTTTATTTGCTGAATATTAGCCATCTGGATAAGATTGTACACAATATTACCACTATCTTTTAGGGTTTCAAAAGTGATTTTTGATTTATTAAAGTTATAGAAGGCACTATTAAATTTCTTATTCTGAAAGTTCGTTATTCCTTTTTCTTGTAGATTAACAGCTTCTTTTATGATAGCAGTCTTATTGAAAGGTTTTATAATTTGTTTTTTGCAGGAAAGAAGAAATAAAAAAATAAGGAAATAAAAAAACGGGGATCGTAGCATAAAAGGTACTTTCCCCGAAAATAGTAATTAATTGTAAATTAAATACTATTATTGAATATTATTTTACCGGTGGTGGTGGCGGAACTGTTATTGGTGAATCCCCAGGTCCAGCGTATGCAGGTACTTCAGGTTTAATATTCGCTTTAGTATCTTCGAAATCGTCAGAAGTACAAGAAATCATAGTTGTCAATAGAGCGCACGCTCCCAATAATAGTAGCTTTTTCATTTTTTTAATATTTAAGGATTAAGCATGAGTATTGCTGTTCGGATCTTTTCCGAAATTGTTAATGCAACATCATTTTGTGTTGGGAAGTGAAGTGCGTAGACAGTAAAATTTTATTTATACTTCCCGGATAAACTCCGTTTTACGGTTTTCCGCACTTTTTATTTAAACTAGTTTGTACATTTGTTCTAATCGCTATATCGAACAAGAACTAATTTTTGATACCGCAAAGTAACAACGGCTTTAAGCCTGAATTGATAAGGAATTCCGGGATGTACTAACTTTCCTGAGATCTCCTGAAAAACCTGAAAAGTCATAGAAAAAATCCTGAAAATCCTGAAAGCTTATGGAAAAAACTACCCGAGAAAATGTTGAAAATGAATATAAAGAAGCTATTAGGGCAAAATATAGAAAAGAAAAAGAAGGAGGGGAGTATTATGATTTTTTAGATGTTCCAGGCCAAGCAAGTTTAAGGGATTTATGCTGGAAGATTTTTAGATCTAATCCTAAATATGATGATTTAAAGGTATACTCGGATTTTTTTAAGTTTGAATTTGATCCGAAAGAGGAAAATACTTCCACTACCTACACGGATAAATTTAGAAAAGTTGGGGCTTTTTACAAAGAAGGAAAAAAGCCTGCAAAAAACAGTACAATAGAATTAGCTGCAATTTTGATAGATTTTGAACCACGACCTTTTAATAAATTTAGAATTCACAATTTATATCGGGATGAAACTCAAAATGATCATACCAACAACTCCATAATATCAAACCAACAAACAGGACAAAATGATACTTCAGGAGATCTAGGAGTTTTTCTTGATAAGAAAGAAAGCGAAAAAGGAATAGAAAAAGGGATAGTAGGTGAACAGGAAGAGGAATGTGAGAATGTAAATGAAAATGAAAGTAAAGAAGAAATTGAGGAATTAAGAGAAAGTACTTTTGAAGAAGTAAAACCAAAATTAAATGCAATCAATGCATTCGTAGCTTTTAAAAAAAATCCTCCAAATAAATTAAATCGAAGAATTAAGAATACTATAATAGGTCTTGCTTTAGTTTTATGTATAGGGTTCCCGGTAATCTTTTTCGCATTTCCAGATAAAGGATGTATGCAATGGACTGGTAATAATTATGAGGTTGTAGATTGTGATCTGAAAGCACCAGATAACAATATTGAACTTTTAGATCGAAATCTTATTAATCTTAAAAGGATTAAGGTTTGTGACACAACTACTTTTTTTAAAAGTGGTAAATCGGTCGTTTTTTATGCCAGATCTGGAGATTCTCTTGAATGTTTTAATCAAATTGGATACCATCCTGAAAGACCGAGTCAATATTTGAGACCAATGACGAGATATATGATTGGTAAATACGTAAGGAATAAACCTTGTAAATAATGATATTTCTACATTTTTATATTTCAACTAAATAAAACAAAAAAAGAGGTTTCATGCGAAGCCTCTTTTTTTATTAATATATCATAAAGGATTATTTCTTAATTTTTCTACATATTTGAGTTTATCTTTTTCAGCCTGCAATTAACGTTCGTAAAGTTTTTTATTTTCATCAACAACTTCCATCAATTTATCTAACAGATTGAAAGTACAATTATTTGCAAATGCACCTTGGCTGCCATTGTTGCTGTGATCATACAATATATTAAAATAATTAATTGCAGCTTCGTCTGAAAAATTGTTAATGGCTTCGACACTTACGCCAAGGGCTTTTTCTACTTCGACAAGTTTTTCATCATCTACAATTTCGCTATTTTCTATTGCAGATATAGCCTGTTGGTTTGTTCCCATTGCTTGCGCCAAAGCTTCCTGCTTCATATCACGAAGTTCACGAATACGGCTAATTTTTCGCCCTATATGGTTTTGTTTTGTAAGTGTGCTCATAATTCAAAGATAATAATTAAGTGTAATCAGGCAATATGTAAAAAACATATTAAGCACTGTACTATACGGTTAAAGAAAACGATAGAATTATAAAGTAAAAGTACAATTTTTCAGACGTAATTATTATAACATGCTGAACTTGTTTTGATGTGTTTCCTAAAATAATAATTCGTTATGAGCATTAACTTACTTTATTTTAGATAGGTAGATGAAAAGAAATACCGACTTATTAACTGGATATAATATTGTCTTTTACTAGTTATAATTTTGTTTCGTAAGGTATTATTTAGGATTTAAATAGAATTATGTAAATATTATCGAAAATTATAGAACATTTCTGATAAACTTTAAAACTAATTTAGCATAAAATAATTTTAAAGAAATCAAACATGAAAACGAAAAGAATATTATTCGCATTATTATTGAGCATCGGTTTATTTGCAGCATCTTGTAGTAACGATGACAATGACGGGGAAACAATCGTCCCTATACAAGGTAAATACAACCTAAGTCAGACAGGAACAATTATTGACGGAAAAGAAGTTTTAATCGATGCGCCACAAAATCAAACAGGGTGCAGTAGAGATTATTTAGATCTAAGATTAAGTAATGCTGCAGTTATTGGTGATTATAACGGTTCTGATTGTGCCTTGACAGAAACTACAGGAACTTATGCAAGATCTCATAATGACTTAACTATTAGTGTTGGTAATGTAAGTTCTACCAGCGACATTATGAACCTTACTAATAAGGAGTTAAAATTGAAAGACAAAACTACTGGTATCATTACTGTATATACAAGATAATTTATCAGAAGTACTTTTTAGTTCTTTAAGAGGATTAAAAAACAAAAACGGAAATGACTTTTTAAAAGTTATTTCCGTTTTTTTATTAGTTTGTATTTTGAATCACCGGGATATAAATATCAAAAGTTGCACCTTTATTTTGTTCGCCTTCTGCGGTGATAAAACCGTTATGGTTTTCTACTATTTTTTTTACGATCGCAAGTCCAATTCCTGTTCCTGTGTATTCGAGTTTGCCGTGTAAACGCTGAAAAACTTCGAATATCTTTTTACTGTACTGTGGTTCAAACCCAATACCATTATCCGAAATACTGATATGACAATACTCTGTTTCTTTTGATAAGGCATCATTATTTAAAGCTGCTCCTTTGGCAAACTTGCTTTTTATTTTTATTATCGGATTAACATCAGGTTTCGAAAATTTTAATGAATTGCTGGCTAAATTGTACAATAATTGTCTGAACTGAAACGGAATAATACTTACTTCAGAAGTTTCGTTGCTTTCTATTTTGGCATTTTTTTGTTCAAGTTCTTCTTTAAGATCTTCTTTTACTTCATCAATGATTTGAGAAAGATTGACTTTTTCAAATTTTCTTTCCTGAATGTTGGTTCTTGAATACGAAAGTAAATCATTGATTAATGTTTGCATTCGTTGAGCGGCATTTTGCATTCGTTGAAATTTATCTTTTCCGTAATCTGATAAATTTTTAGATTCTTTCTCTGTAATCTGCGTTGCAAAAGTCTGAATTTTTCGCAATGGTTCCTGCAAATCGTGGCTGGAAATATAGGCAAACGATTGTAGTTCTTTGTTCATTTGCTCGAGCTCGATATTTTTTTGTTCAAGTTCTTTTGTTCGTGCCGTAACTTGTTTTTCTAATTCCTGGGTAAATGCTTTTTCAGTTTGGATATCTGTAAAGGCTCCAACCCATTTTATGATTTTATTGTCTTTATTCAAAACTGGTTCACCAATTACAGCATGCCATCTATAGGTTCCGTCTTTTCTTAAAACCCGTACATCTGTTCTGTATAATTCTCCGGTTGCTAAACTGTTGTTCCATATTTTGCTGTTTTCATCAAAATCATCAGGATGAATCATAGATTTCCACGCGGCTTCACCGGTAGGAATTACGCCGGTATATTCGAACCATTTGCCTGAGGTAAACAAAGCATTTCCTTTTTCGTCTGTTTCCCAAATAAGCTGCGGGATACTTTCTGTAAGAGAGCGGAATCTTTTTTCGCTTTCTTCGATTTTTTTTCTGGTTTCGACTTTTTCAGTAACATCAATCACCGTCATTTTTATTCCAGAAATAGTATTGTCTATTTCACGCATTGGCGCATATTCAAAATCGATGTACATTTTGTATTCCGTATTTCCATTATTTAAGTAAAACAATGATTCAGATTCTGAATGTACATTTCCTGTCGTATAGACTTCATTTAAAAGTCTAGCGTATTTTTGTTTTTTAAGTTCCGGAAAAACGTTTAATATATTTTCACCCTGAACATCGCTTTCATTTTTTCGCCATATATTTTTCAAAAGTGCAGCATTCGCCATTTCGATGGTCATATCTTTTCCTCTTAAAATAGCTTTTGGAACGGGAGATTCCATGACTAGTTTACGGAACCTTTTCTCGCTTGCTTCAAGTTCCTGCTGATGATTTTTTTCGTCAGTAATATCCCTTACCGTGCCCAATAATTTTTCGGGATTGTTTTCGTCATCATAAAAAAGTTTCCCTTTCGCCTCGACCCAATGAACCGATTGATCGTCCCATATTACTCTGGCTTCATATTGTATGGTTCCTAAAGCAATGGATTCTTTAAAAGCTTTTTCACGTATGTGTAAATCATCCGGATGAATATGGCTTAGGAGTTGGGCATGAGTTAGAGATTCTTCTTCTTTATAGCCGGTAACGATTTCAAGATATCTTTTAGAATATTGAAGATCTTTGGTTTTTATCGCCAGTTCCCAAGTACCTAATTCACTGGCTTCGACGATAATATTAAGTCTTTCTTCGTTAAGTTCTATTTTTTTTCTGGCTTCGACTTTTTCAGATACTTCAGTTGCAATTGCAATTATTCCTGAAATTTCTCCGTTTTCTTCTTTTAATGGATGATAAAGAAAATCAAAATAGAAAATCTCATGATTTCCATATCGGTTTATAGGTACAGCAACTTCGTTTCCGTGATAAGGAATCCCGGTATTAAAAACATCTTTCAAAAGTGAACTTACTGTTTCTTTTACTTCCGGTAATGATTCAAATAAAGGTTTGCCTACAAAGGTTTTTTCTTCTCTGGCAACCAACTTTAAGTAAGCTTCATTGGCCATTTCGACCATATGATCCGGACCTCGCAAAATGGTAATTCCTACCGGAGCTTGTTTTACTGTATTACGAAAACGTTTGTCAGCTTCTTCAATTTTTTGTCTTGCAATAACTTGTGGAGTATTGTCTAGTACCCAAATCGCTATTTTTGTTACTTTGCCTTCTATGTTTTTTAGTGGTGCATAAACAAAAGTAACGTATACTTTTTCTTTTTTTCCATGCCTGATAAGTAACATTTCTACCTCATTGGCATAAAAAGGAGTACCGTCAGTAACTACCTTTTGAAGAGGAATTTCATAACAGGATTTTACTTCGGCAAAGCTTTTCCAATAGTGTTTCCCTGCAATTTCTTCACGGGATTTTCCTGCAACTTCAATGAAACTGTCATTTACAATTTCGCTAATTAGAGTTTCTGCATCCAGTACGCAAATACCAATTGGCGATTGCAATACCATACTTCGTAAATTCTGTTCGCTTTCTTCAATTTTTTTCTTGGCTAAATTTAAGTCTGTTAAATCGACGCCAGTATTCATTACACCATAAATATTGCCATTTACGTCATATATTGGCGTTAGGCTATAATTAAAATAATAAGTACCTAAATTACCATCAACGGTAAGGTCTAAGGGAGTATTTTGTGTATGAAAAGATTTCCCGGTGTTTAGAACTTCATTAATCTGCTCAAAGACTAATTGATTGTCGAGTTCAGGAACTACATCTTTAAATGATTTTCCTATTACATCATTGCCTTTTCCCCATACTTTAATAATAGAGTCATTGGCCAATTCAACAATCATTTCCGGGCCAACATACAAAGCAATAGGAAAAGGTGCATTCTCTACCAGTTCTCTAACTTTTTGTTCGCTTTCTTCTACTTTTGAGCGAGAAACTACTTGTGTGGTAACTTCTATGGCTATTCCTACAACGCCCGAAATTGTTCCGTCAGATTCTGTAAGCGCTTCATAAACAAAATTGATGTAAGTATCTTCTATCTTTCCATTTCGAAGAAATTTAACGAGTTCCTCATTGGCAATAAATTTTTGTCCGGTATTATAAACATTGTCTAAAAGGTTTTCGAGATATTGACTTTTTGTATCAGGCAATGCTTCAAAAATAGGTTTATTAAGTACTTTTTCTGCCGTTGTTCTCCATAATCGAATCATTTGCTCATTTGCAATTTCGACAATGTGGTTCTTGCCCCTAAAAACACACATAGCGACAGGAGCCTGCATGATATTATTCTGATATCGAATATTGCTTATATTAAGAGCTGCTGTGGCCCTGACTTTTTCTGTAGTTTCAATAACTGTAACTAATATGCCGCCAACTTCGCCATCTTCTTTTTTAATAGGGCTGTAAGAGAAATTAAAATAACATTCCTCATCAAATCCGTTCCTGTTTAATGTTAATTTAAGATCAGGAAAACTAACTGCTTTACTTTGCATGACATCATGAAACATTGGACCTATAGTGTCCCAGATTTCAGAAAATGTGATTTGAGAACTAATTCCTAAAGCCTCAGGATGTTTGTTAGAGCCAAGGATAGGACGAAATGAGTCGTTATAAATTTGCGTATATTCTTTTCCCCAGACAATGTACATTCCAAACGGATTGTTGAGCACCACAGCGACCATGGTTTTAAGACTTTGTGGCCAGGTTTCTGGATTGCCTAAAAGTGTTTTGCTCCAATCTTTAGTACGCATCAATTCACCCATTTCTCCACCATCGGTCAGAAAATAAAGATTCTTATTTGTAAGGCTCATTCCAAAAACGAATTAGGGTTGGAGTATAAATTGCTCTCTTATAGGTTGCTTAAAGTCATTTTGTGATGCTATAGTCAGAGCATTTTCGATCACTTTTTTTAATTTAGCAAACTCGCCTGGTTTGCGAATATAATATGTTGCTCCTTTTTCATACATTTTGTCGACTATTTCATTATCCAGAGAAGTCGAAAAAATAATTACAGGGAGATTTTTAAGTTCTTCCTTTTCTCTTATTTCCGTCAAACATTCGTGACCATTTTTTCGGGGCATATTCAGGTCCAGAAAAAGAATATCCGGTAAATCGCCTGAAGAAATAGTGGCTAAAAAATCCATGAGTTGTACTCCGTCATTTACTGTCGTAAGCGATACAGGAAGTGATAATTCATCAAGTGCTTCTTTAAAAAAAGCGCAATCATCTTCGTCATCATCTGCCAGTAATAAATTATAATTCTGCTTGCTCATTTTAAGTATTGTAAGATTTAATATGTTGGTCCAATCCCGGTTAATCTCTGTGTTTCTGGAAAAAAATGGTTTTGTTGGTCTTTTATCTGTTTGTAAATCAGTTGTTTTTTGTTTAATACAGCGTTTCAATTGAAACCTTTCTGCGTCGTATCTATGATGAATTTAAATTCAAAAATGCGATTATTTCGCTAAGATAAGATTAATTGTATTACAAATAATCATGAATATTTTAATAAATTTAACGCTTTTAGGGCTAATTATGTAATCGTTTTGTTTTAAAATTAACATCTTGTAAATTAAGAAGTTGAGGTTTGTAAAGTTTACTTCGGAAATCAACTTCAAAAAAAATCCGCCAAAAAATGAATTTGACGGATTTAAGATATAATCTAAGAGGATGAAGTCGTGAGGTATAATTGTTTTTAAATACATAATCCCAAAGTTCAATGTCTTATATTTTAGATTGAAGATTAACGATTTTTGAATTTTGCTGTAGTATCTGTTTTTCCAGGTTTTACACATCTGTAATCAAAAATCGTTAATCAAAAGTCACCAATCATTTTATGTCGACAAGGCTAAGCCTTTTGCTTTAAAATTACTGTATAGTACCTGACGTGCACTGCTAATTGTTTCTTCTGTACGGTAAATGCTGCACCAGAATTTAATTTGCAATTTGAATTTTCCATCAGCAATGGCGGTGTAATAAATATGAGGAGGTTTAGCATTATTTACCAATTCCATGCTTTCGAGAGATTCCAGTATTAGCGTATTAATTTCTTCCGGCATAATTTCTCCACTCACTTCTGCAGCGATTTCTACCAGTTTAAAATTGTCCGTATAAGTCCAGTTGGTAATGTTTTGAGACAATAAATTACCATTTGGAATAATGATTTCGGCACCATTTGCTGAGTTAATTTTGGTAGTACGCAATCCCATCGATTTTACACGGCCGGATTCAGAACTAATATTGATCACGTCGCCAATTTGTATGGGTTTATCGAAAATCAGGATAATACCCGAAACGAAATTATTAACCACACTCTGTAGACCAAGTCCAACACCAACACCCAAAGCTCCCAGCAAAATACTTAGTTTGTCTAATGGCATTCCTGATGCGGCAACGGCCAAAAGATAACCACTAATTAATACCACAAGTCTTGTAATCAATAATTTAGAATGCTGTCTTTTGTTGATGTTTTCTTCGTTCTCATCATCGACTTCTCCAAAAAAGTAAGCGACATAATTCTGTAATAAATGCGCGAGCCAAATGATGATAAAAAACAAGACGATATTTCCTAAAGTAAAGGTGATGCTTCCAATTGTGTTGGGATGACTTAAAATTGAAGTTAAACCGTCACGTAAAGATTCCCAGATATTCAGATTAGCAGCGATGACCACAATCCACATATAACTGATCAGGATAATGAAAGGTTTTTTGAGTGTGTCAGACAAGCTTTCGAAATCAAAAATCTTTTCGATACCACGTTTTACTCTTGTCGTGTAGATTTGTAAAAGGATAACTTCTAAAATTATTTTTAAAAACACACTTAATGCCACAATTTGCGTTAGCGAAATAAAAGCAGTAAGGCTTAACATATTAGCAAGAGAAACACGGCCGAATACATTATTTAGTAAGGCTAAAACATTCAGGCCTATAAAAATAATAGTCGCCCATTTGAAAAAACCTTTTATATAAAGCTGATTTTTTAAAGTCTTTATCTGAACAAAACCGTAACGTATTCCTAAAATATTGATTATAATAAAGGCACAGCGTTGTATAAAACCAACGGCAATAAACAGGTCTAGGAAACAAAGAATAAAAAATAATACTAAAAGAAACATCCAGTTGCGTATTGCGGTAGAGGACCAGTCGTTTCTAAAAAGGAAAGTAAGAAGACCAAGAAGGCAAAGCTGAACCAGTTCAATAAACATCGCCGGAGCATATAAGTTGCTCACAACAGCAATATTCAAGGCAATAACAGCGACCGGAATAATAACGCCTCTATTTAGATATTTAAAATTAAATTGAGCAAGGTTTTTTGAATGTCCGTTATTTTTCAGGTATTTTAGGTTGCGTGCAATATACCAGCCTAATATTCCCATTAAGAGGAGCAATGAGATTATGGCACCAGCTTTGTAACTTAAATAATAGGAAGCAACGCTTTGTTCGATAGCAATTTTAGCTTTGATGTTTTGACCTTCTATTTTTTTTGCCACAGAATCATTTGTACTCCATAAAACAGGATATTCTCTTTTAAGAATACTGATTCCTGATTGTTCCAGTTTACTGTCAACAGTGATTAAAGCATTCGAAACTGCTATTTTTCTTTCAACAGTCAGTCTTTTATTATCATTTAGGATATTTTGATTTTTGGTCATCAGGCTATCCGTGCTGAGGTATCTGTCTTTAAGATTGGCAAACTCTTTTTTAAATTGTTGGCGTTTAATGGTATCTGTCAAAAGCCCCATTAAGGTTTTGTCTTTGCGCAAGTCAATTACTCTGGCTTTTATTTTTTCGAGAGCAAGGTTGCGGGAATTGATTGCGGTATTTTGTTCGTCCAGTTCCTGTTCGATTTCTTTAAGTACAATACGATACATTTGCTGATTGCGCACATTAGGATTTGCTCCTTTTATACTTACTAAAATAAGATCAAGTTTACTTTGTGTTCTTTTAATTTCTCCAAACAAATGATAGCTGTTGGCATCAAATTCAGTATCATTATGAGCAGATTCTAAAACTTCTCCGGCTTTTTCGATAGCCATCAGATAGTCACTGTCTGTGGCACTTTCTTCAAAAAGTTTCGATTTGGTTTCCGTTTTAGGAGGTGCAGTTTCCGTTTTGACCGGTGCGGTTTGTGAATAGGTAAGCGGCGCGTAAAAAAAGACGGCTAACAGGGCGAGTAAATAAATATAATTTCTTTTCTGAATCATAATGTAAGGCAATGAATTTAAGTATCAAATGTAATTTTTTTTAAGATATTTATGACTTAAAGAGATAATAAAATTTGGTTAAGAGATTTGTAGATTGGAGTTTTATGACATTCAGTTTATTTTTTTTAAACACATAGAAACGTAGCTTTAGCAAGCGTAAAAAAAGTCGTTTCACTTCGATATGAATTCACATAGTAAGATATCAAGAAACCATTTGTTTTGATATAAGGATATTGCTATTGGAGAAAATCATGATTTTTTTAATATGAATTTCACGCAGATTGAAAAAAATTAAACGGATTTACGCAAATTAATTTTAATAAAAATCTATTTCAATCTGCTTAAATTTTTTTCAATCTGCCTGAAATAAAATTCTATTGTCCTGATAGCTGTCGGCGTGGTTTAAAAAATATTAAAACCTATGTTTCTATGTGTTTAAAAAAAATAACACAAAGATTTAAAAATATTATATTCGTACTCTCATACCAGAATTACCAAAACAACAAAAAATGGAAAATATTACTGTAATCATCATGTTACTTTTTGGGGTTGCTTTTTTGAGCCTTATCAGTAAAAAATATAATTTTCCCATTCCGATTGTGCTGGTACTTTGTGGTGTCATTATTAGCGTTATTCCGGGACTTCCTGTGATTGCTTTGAGTCCTGAAATTGTTTTTATTGTCTTTTTGCCACCGCTTTTATATCATGCCGCATGGTACACGAGTTGGTCAGATTTTAAGCAAACAATCCGACCAATTACTTTGGCGGCTGTTGGTTTGGTGCTTTTTACTACTGTTGCCGTGGCTGTTGCAGCTCATATGTTGATAGATGATATCTCTTGGCCGTTGGCTTTTTTGTTAGGAGCAATTGTTTCACCACCGGATGCAGTTTCGGCTACTTCGATTACCAAAGGTTTGGGTTTACATCCAAGACTGATTGCGATTCTCGAAGGCGAAAGTCTGGTAAATGATGCTAGTGGTCTGGTAGCGTACAAATATGCATTGACGGCAATTACGGCCGGAAATTTTGTACTCTGGCAAGCGGGACTGAATTTTCTGGTCATGTCGGTATTAGGAATCTCCATAGGTTTAGGGGTTGGCTATGTCATGAGTTTTATTCATAAAAAGTTTGTTTGCGATGAGGTGATTGAGGCGACTTTAACTTTACTGACGCCTTTTGCATCTTACTTGATTGCAGAACATTTTGAATGTTCCGGTGTTTTGGCCGTAGTGGCAACAGGTCTTTTTCTTTCGGCAAGATCCGGAACGATCTTCACCCACGAAAGCCGAATGATGACGGGAACAATCTGGAGTGTTCTAACGAATATCCTAAACGGATTAATCTTTATTCTGATAGGATTACAGTTACGACAGATTATTGCAGGAATAGGTGATTACTCGGGTTTGTCTTTGTTTATTTGGGGCGCTTCGGTAAGTTTGGTCGTGATTTTGGTGCGTTTTTTATGGGTGATTCCGGCTACTTTGCTTCCCAGATATATCAGTAAAAAAATCCGTTTGCAGGAAGAATTTGATTTTAGGAATATGATTGTTTTTGGCTGGTCCGGAATGCGTGGCGTAGTCTCGATGGCGGCGGCTTTGGCATTGCCTTTAATGATGAATGAAACCCAGGAATTCCCACTGAGAAACCTCATCATTTATCTGGTATTTTGTGTAATCCTTTCGACTTTGGTTATTCAGGGATTGACTTTGCCATGGCTGATTAAAAAACTAAAAATAGAAAAATACTCGATCATCGCCGAAGAATACGAAATACGAAACATTATCGTGTCGCAAACCATTACCCATATCGAAGATAATTTCTCGTTACTCAACAACGATTTACTCCACAACATCAAAAGCAAATATGAAGTAAAATTCAACCGCCTCCAAAAAACGGAACTCCCTGCCAACTTCTTCGGAAAAGGAAATGTAATGGGAGGGGAGATTTTTAATGATTTTACCAAAATACAAATTGATCTCCTAAATGTCGAACGCAGTAAACTAGAATCGATGCACAAATCTGGTTCTGTCAATGAAGAGATTTTCAGGAAGATTGAGAAGGAACTGGATTTGGAGGAGACGAGGTTATGGATGGAGATGTATGAGGAGTAGGGTAATTATTGTTTATCGTTATCTTATAATTTTTAAATAATTTTAAGGTCTAAAAAATCTAAAGTGTTTTAATTATATTTGTATTTATCATCTTACTACCAAATACCAAGTTAAATGAGTGGGGGGAATATATAAAATTACTTAACAGTTTAATCAAGAAAGTAATTAGAAAAATCCGTTTTTATCAGCGTTTTCGCTTTAGCGAATCAGTAAAATCGGCGTCTAATTTTGACGCGGATAAAACAGATTTACTTCGTAAAAACGCAGATAAAAACGGATTTGATTTGTAATAATTTTATTTTTAAAAGCTTAACTTAATGACATTGAGCTATCGGGATTGCGCACTTTGCGGTAAATGTCATTTATTTTACTTTTTTAGAATAAAAATTATACATCAGGATGATGATGATAAACTCCAAAAATCGTTTTTAGTAAATTTCGAGGTATTCAAACACACCAAACCTCAACCTCAAAAGCCTGCGAAAATCCAATAAAACTGTATACTGTATCTTGAAAATGTATAAAAATTACACACTTATAAAATAGGTAAAATAGTTAATTCGCTGAAAAACAGTAAAAAATGACAATGGCACAACGCTTGCAAATTGGGAATATGTAAATTCTTTTTCGATAAATGAAAATAATGAATCGGAAAGAAAACAAATCATAAGTAAAAGCCCATAGCAAGCAATCAAAAAGTAGTGTCATATGAAAAGTGAAACCTTAACATCAGAACAATTTTATACTTCGAGCCCAAATAGTAATAACGAACAAGCCTTAAAAAGTTCCATTTTTCGTATTAACAACTCGACTTCTTCATCAAAAAAAGTGAGCGAGCGCACCAAAAGTAAGTTTGGTTTATTTGTATTGATAAGTACATTTATCCTTATGTTTGTTGGAGCTTACTCGGTTTACCATTTACAAGATGACTTTGATCAGTTTCAGATTGACCGATTGAATTCAAGTTGGGGACTTCCGTTTTTGATTATTGCGGGAGTATTGTTTTTCTTTCAGACGGGAGTTTTCCTGTATAATTTATACTTGTATTTTAAATACAAACCAATCGAATCAGTTTCAGACGAAATGTTGCCAACCGTTACGGTAATTGTTCCGGCGTATAATGAAGGGAAACTGGTTTGGGATACTTTATTGAGTTTGGCAGATAGTGATTTTCCTGCGCATAAATTAGAAATATTAGCTGTTGATGACGGAAGTAAAGATGATACATGGTACTGGATGCAACAGGCGAAAATAAAATTAGGGGACCGTTTGACTATTTTTCAACAACCTGTAAACGCAGGAAAACGTCACGCCTTATACCGTGGATTTGAATTAGGAACGGGAGAAATTTTTGTAACGGTAGATAGTGATTCGATCGTTAAAAAAGATACACTTAGAAATTTGGTTAGCCCGTTTGTAGTTGATGAAAAATGTGGGGCAGTTGCTGGAAACGTGCATGTACTGAATAGTAAAAAAGCCATATTGCCAAAAATGCTTAACGTAAGTTTTGTAATGAGTTTTGAATTCATGCGTTCTGCAGAAAGTAAATTAGGATCTGTGCTTTGTACTCCGGGTGCAGCGGCAGCATATCGTAAAACGGCTGTATTTGCTTGTCTTGACGAATGGATTAACCAAACTTTTATGGGACAGCCGTCTGACATTGGTGAAGATCGTGCGATGACCAATATGATCCTGAAACAAGGACAGCATGTAGTGTTTCAGAGAAATGCTTATGTACTGACAAACGTTCCTGAGGAATATACAGGATTATACAAAATGTTTATCAGATGGAGCAGAAGTAATGTGCGTGAAAACATTGCAATGGCGAAATATGTATTTACAGATTTTAGAGAAGGATCTAAATTTGGTTCAAGACTTTTATGGTTAAATCAGGCATTAAGAATCGTTATGGCATATCCGTTTATGCTTTTTATGTTCTTTTTTATTGCTATACATCCGTTATTGTTTTTGAGTTCAACGCTTTTAGGAATATTAATAGTATCAAGTTTTCCAGTTTTGTTTTATGCTAAAAGATACAATTTGTCTGATTCGCTTTGGGCGTATTCATACAGTGTTTTTTACACCTTCAGCTTATTCTGGATTACACCATATGCCATTGTTACAGCCAATAAAAGAGGTTGGTTAACACGTGGTTTAGTTTAAAAATTTTAAATATTAGAATTAGAAATAGAAATTAGATTTTGTTTTTGAAACTCCTGTTCACCTGAACAGGAGTTTTTTTATGGGATTAAATGTGATGAGTTTTTATAGCCACTGATTAAATGGAATTAAAAAGAATTTCCATTTATATCGGGCTAAGGTACTCATTTGCATGATAATATTCGTTTCTTTTGTCATCTCGACCAGAGGGAGAGATCACAAAAGAAACTCGGCAAAGATTGCTGATTTTCTTTGCGGCGTTTCTTGTTTGATATTGTGACCAAACGGTTGAAACCGTTCGCTATGTTTTTATAATTAAGATTATTTGAACCGCATTCTTAACCCGACAGGTTTCAAAAACCTGTCGGGTTTGTCAATAAAAATAAATTAAAAAAAACAATTAATAAAAGAATGTTCATTCATTTATTGTTTTATATTTGCAAAAAAAGAGTATGAGAATTAGAGATGCAGACAAGGAAAAGTTGGTAATCGAAATGGCAATTGATCAGATTGTACGTGACGGATTTCAGGGTTTCAGCATGAATAAGCTGGCGAAAGCTTGTTCGATTTCTGTAGGCACTTTATACATTTACTACAAAGACAAAGATGATTTAATACAAAAAATAGGTGCCATAACTGCACTCAAATATTTTACCAGTACGGTAAAAAACTTTTCACCCGAAATGTCGTTTGAGGAAGGATTATGGAAGCAATGGGAAAACCGCGCGGCATTTACCATGAAATACCCAAAGGAAGTTGCTTTTTTTGAAATCATCAAACATTCCCCTCACTCAGAAATCATTCTCGATTCGATTAAAGAGTTTGCAGATTTTAGAAAAACTATGACTGAGTTTATGGAAAACGGTCTTCGTAACAAAGAACTGGTTCCCATGACATTTGAAGCATTTTGGTCTGTCGCTTACGGACCATTATACACGCTGTTGAACTTGCATACTGAGGGTAAGAGTATGGGAGGAAAGCCATTTAAGCTTACCAAAGAAATTATGAAAGAAGCTTTTAGCCGAACCATAAAAGGATTAATACCATGAAAAATTATGGGAACAAATTTAAATGCCATACATATTTTTAAAACAGATATTAAAAATATAGACCCAGCCTGCGAGATGCGCAAAACGTTGGATAGTGATTCGAATATACAGCAATGGAGCATTGATTGCGAAGATGTCGATTGCGTACTTCGAGTAGTTTCAGATGTATTAAAACCTGACGCCATCATAGGAATGATCAACGATTTTGGGCACGAATGCCAGGAATTAAATTAATAAAAAAAAAACCAGTTTATATGGAAAAAACAATAGGGGACAGCCCCGCTTTTACTTTTAACCAAAAAATTATCATCGCTATTCTGGCACTTTTGCAGTTTACTGTAATACTTGATTTTATGGTCATTTCTCCGTTAGGAGATATCTTAATGAAACACCTTGATATGACAACGTCAAACTTTGGTTTTGCCGTTTCTGCTTATGCTTTCAGTGCAGGAATTTCAGGACTATTGGCAGCAGGTTTTGCAGACCGGTTTGACCGAAAAAAACTTTTGATTTTCTTTTATACAGGATTCATCATCGGTACGGTTTTCTGTGCCTTTTCTACAAGTTACCACATGCTGCTTATGGCAAGAATTGTTACCGGACTTTTTGGTGGTGTTATTGGATCTGTTTCCTTGGCGATTGTAACAGATTTATTTGTTATTCATCAAAGAGGCCGCGTTATGGGATTCATACAAATGGCGTTTGCAACAAGTCAGATTTTAGGAATTCCGGTTGGTTTGTATTTTGCAAATCACTGGGGATGGCATTCCGCATTTATTATGATCGCCGTTTTAGGTGTTTTTATTCTTCTTGCTATTATAACCCAGATGCAGCCTATCACGAAACACTTAGAGGTACAATCAGATAAAAATCCTTTTCTGCATCTTTGGCATACACTAAGCAATAAACAATATCAGGTAGGTTTTGCTTCAATTGCATTTCTATCTGTTGGAGGTTTTATGTTACAGCCTTTTGGGAGCGCCTTTTTGGTCAACAACATTCACATTAGCCAGCTCGAACTGCCAATGGTATTCTTCTTTACAGGACTTTCAGTATTATTTATCATGCCTTTAGTTGGAAAATTAAGTGATAAAGTCAGCAAATTCAAATTGTTTACAGCAGGTTCAGTAATTTCTATCATTATGATTTTAATTTATACGAACCTGAATCCTATTCCGCTATGGGAAATCGTAGTCATCAATATGATTTTGTTTATGGGAATCATGAGCCGTATGATTCCTGCAACAACACTAAATACCGCTATTCCCGGCTTAGAGGATCGTGGAGCCTATATGTCAATCTCGTCTTCTTTACAGCAAATCGCGGGTGGAATCGCGGCCGTTTGTGCCGGATATATTGTACAGCAAAAAACGAAAACTTCCCCGTTGGAAAATTATGATATCCTGGGATATGTAATTGCTGTGATTACAGCCGTTTCAATAGTATTAATTTGGAGAGTAAATCAGCTGATAAAAAATAAGGACAAAGTAAAAATTTAAGATCCTTAGTTTAATTTTTTAATAAAAAGCATGTGAGATTGATTCAATTTTACATGCTTTTTTCTAATTGTAGCGATACTGTTTGTCTGTTATCCTCTTCGATTTTGTCTTTGATTACTTTAAGAAAATCTTTGGCATTATCGATGTAAAGTAATATTCTTGATGGTTGTTTTGTAATTCCAAAAGGTAAACTAACAAATATTTTATCTCTTAATTCGATAGCAATATTATGAGGTTCTAACTTTCCCAGTAATGCAAATTTTACAAGTTCGCTGCTTTTTTCATAATCTCCTTCAAATTTTTGTATGGAATGGAGTAGGTCAAAAGGTATTTCTAAAGTATCGAAAAGTCCGTATCGGATTATAATTTTTTGAGATAAAACAAGATGACTTCTAAAAAAAACGGCTTTCAAGTGACCAATCAGATTGATTAAAATATAAACATGAAGAACAAGTAAAAGTAGAGAAACCGTTTTATTCCAGGAGATGAGCAGGAAATGCAAACCAACTGCTTCAAAAACCGAAACAAGCATTAAACCGATATAAACGGCACTCATACCGCTTTCTTTATAACCTGAAAAACTATTTCCAGTATTATTATCATTATTATTTCTTCTCCACTTTATAAAACAATAATAAAAAGAACAAACTTCAAAAGAGATCATCTTTGCTAGTTTTTTAAATTTTATGGCTTCCTGCAAAGAATTCGAAATGATAGAATAATCATCCTGTTCGATGTTGTTTTTTTGTTTTAAAGTCTTTCTGAAGTTTTTTATAAACTGAAAAGCTTTCCATATTAAGTAGATTAGAAATGCAATGTTGAAATATATCTTCAACTGAAAAAGCCCTTCAAAAAAATTGCCCTCCATTTTGAAGACATAAGGAGTAATTTTAAAAACAGAATACAAAACAAACCAAAAAGTAAATTCAGTTTGTTTTTTTCTGGTCAATACATAATATAATAAAGGCGTTACGACCAGAAATAATGCAGTTGATGCAGAAAGTAAAGTTGAATTATTTTTGATCAAATAACTGAAACTTATTAATGTTATAATAATTTCTATTACAGCAAAAATAATTAGTGAGCTATATTTTTTTAACATAAAGTGTGGTATCCTTTTTACCCTTAAAAGTAGCAATTTTACGAATGTATTAGACTATTTATTAACTGATTTTTTTAGTCCTGTAAACTCGGCATCTTGTCCAGATGACAAACTATTTTCTTTGCCTATTTACTCATTCCTTAACTTAATGGCATTGCCTACACGCAATTGCAAAAGTTTTAATAGTCGTTGCTCTTTTTAGATCAAAAAGTTCTAAAATAAAGAAAGGGAATAGTGTTGAACTATTCCCTTTTACGTTATTAATAGAATTAAACAAGCTTAATTCTGCTCAGCAATTGCTGATTTATTAAGCTTAAGAACCCTAATTGTTTTATTCGTGTTATCAGACAAAAACAAACGATCGTTAAGTTGTGCAACACTTACAATAGTACCAAATGGGTTCGTTCCTAAAACATCAGAAACATTTACACTTGCAGTATAGTTGCGGGCCATAAAGTCTGCTTTAGGATAAAGACGTAAATAATTCAGGCTTCCGGAGTTTTCTGAAGTAATTGCCCAGTCTTTACTAAAACTAATCGCAATAGGCTTAGCATTAAAAGTTTCGGTAACCGGTTTTAATGGTTCTGTGATTGAAGCGGTCGCATTGGCTTTTATACCTGCAATATTATAGTACAAATAGCTTTTTGCATCTCTTCCTGCTACCACTAAGTTCCCTGCTTCAACATCCAACGAATATACCTGATCAAAACCGTTTAAAGTATTTAATTTAGCAATTGGTTTTAAATCCCAGGTACTGGTTTCAGTGATTTGAGAAGTTTCTAAAACTTTAATAGACGTTTCTTTTTCTTTTACGAAAACTAATCCGTCTTTTACCACAACACCAAAAACGTGTACAAAAGTATTCCACCATTGACCGTTTCCAACAGTACTGATTCCGGCATTTGTATTTTCATCCATTACAAAAAGTCTTGAATCAACACTTCCAATATAAATTCGGCCATTGTCAACCGCAACAGAAGAAATCTTTGTAAACGGAATAGTTGTAGTTCCTTTTTTATATTCTGCAATGGTCTTGATATGTGCCAAAGTTACAGCGTTGAAAATTTCAAGTACATCACCATTTGCTACATACAATTTTTCGTTAGCAATCGTGATCCCTTTCGGGTCTAAAGTTCCTGTTCCCGTTCCAATTTGAGCTGCAGTTATCGTTGCTTCATCAGTAGGGTAGAAGTAATCGTAACTGGATGGGTTTCCGTCTGCAGAATCTTTGCTGCAATTGGTAAACAGGCAAAGTAAAAGTATTAAAAAAGGTGTTTTATTCATGATAGTTTTGTAGGTTAGTTCCATTTTCCTTCTCCTTTGTATTTTACCAAAAACGTATTTTTAGGATTAATTTTAAAGACAGGTTTTCTATAAGTTCCTGTTAAGTATTTGGTCTTCATATATCCTTTTAATATATCAGGATCTGTAAACGGAAGATCATTTAAAGAAATCAGGTATTTATACAAATCGGTTAACATCTCCTGCTGACCTCCACCTTGGCCGCTATTGGCTAAATTACTGCTGTGACTGTAACCACTATGATGAGAATATTCATGAGACCAGACAGACATTTCGCCATTCCAGTGTCCCGTTACATATCCGGATTCCCATTGCGATGCCAAAGCACCTCCGCCCCAGGCAGAACCTCCGCCAACCATTGCCATATTCAGTGTACGGCTATCAATATAAGTATTATACGTTTGTTCGATTTGAGCTTTTGTCAGATAATCATAAACGCCATCGACATCATCAGCATTTCCGTGCCAGTTTAAGGCTCCATTTATTTCTGTTCCGGCCGTTATAGCCTGTTCTTTTTTGTATCGGTCAAAATTCATGAATGTATCATAATACAAAGGATGACTAATGGCATATGAGAAATTGATGATCATTGTGATCGCTTCTTTAGCCAAAACAGGATTCATCGGTAAATATTTATTAGGATCATCAGCAGGATTATTAAGATGGTACTGCGTGCTGAATTGTACTAGTCGATTTGATTTAATTTTCTTGAATTTAGCAAATAATGGATCATCTGATTCTACAGAAAATTCGATCGCTCCGGAAGAAAATCCGCCAATTTTATCAATCGTAACCGTTTTTCCGTTCTCTAACTCGTAATCATGTTTGCCTTCAACCAAAGGAAGTTGGTGAAATGAACGATGAAAAGCCGGAACTTTAGAAAATTCATAAATCAAAAAACGCTTGTCATAATTGGCCAATTTTGCATAGACTTTTACATTGCTGAGTCCAACCGGAGAATAGAGTGAAACTTGTACGGAATCTTTTCCTTTTTGAATGATTTGCATCGGTTGATTTACGCGAAACCAACGGTCTTTATTATCATACATTTTTGAAGAGCTTTCATCGTCTTCAAACATCGTCATCGGACGGTTTCCCTGAGGTAAAGTAGTGGCATCAATGCTGGGTAAATAATTGGCTTTGTAATTGTCGCCTTTTGAATCATCATCGCTGCAGCCAACAAGTACGGCTGCAAATAATGCCAATGGCAAAAAATAAGAAATGGTTTTTCTCATAGGGTTTGTAGGTTAAATTTGGGGTTTTAATTATAAAACGCAAAACTATCAATATCATTATTAAAAACAAGAATATTGACAGAAAATTGCGATTTTATTTTCTTCAAAAAGTAGGGTTTTGTAACTGTATAATTATTTGTTTCCATTTTTATTTGTTGCTAAAACGAAGGTAAAAATGTATTAGAATATACACTTTTAAATTTGATTAAAAATATTTTGATTTTGTACAAAACCTGAAAGGTATATTTAATACATAGTGACTGTTTTAGTAATCAAAACGTTTAAAAGCTTCGATTGCTTCGTATTCTGCCAATCCTAAGTCATCGTATAGAATTGCTGTATTTTTGTTGCGGTCTTCGGCTCTCACCCAGAATTCTCTGGAGTCATTCCCTTGAAACATTACTCTGTCTTTTTGAGACTGATGGTATAAAATGGCATGACGCTTCAATAATACTTCTGATGGAGAAAGCGGAACGGCCATATCAATTTCGTGAATGTCCCATTCGTGCCACGCACCTCTGTACAACCAAAGCCAGCAATCGTCCATGTATTTCTCCGGTTTCAATTCTTTCATTGCTGCAAAAATCGCGTTCAGACAAACTTCATGTGTTCCGTGCGGATCTGCAAGATCTCCTGCTGCAAAAACCTGATGTGGTTTTATTTTTGCAATAATGTCTTTTACAATGGCTATATCTTCAACTCCTAACGGGTTTTTCTTTACCTGTCCTGTTTCGTAAAACGGAAGATCTAGAAAGTGTGTATTGGCATCTTTTAATCCAATGTATCTTGTAGCTGCATACGATTCTCTTCTACGAATAAGTCCTTTTAATTTGCGAACTTCAAGAGAATCAATTTGGTTTTCTGATTTACTGTTTAAAAACTCAATTACCGATTTGAAGTTGATTCCGCTGCCGGCTTCGCCAACAAAATCCTTGGCAACCTCAGCAAACTTTAATGCTTCATCGTCTGTAACAGCTATATTTCCGGAGGTTTGATATACGACATGTACATCGTGACCTTGTTTTATCAATTTTGAAAAAGTTCCTCCCATAGAAATCACATCATCATCCGGATGTGGACTAAAAAGTATCACTCGTTTTTTTGCTGGATTGGCTCTTTCCGGACGATGCGAATCGTCGGTATTGGGTTTTCCACCCGGCCATCCTGTGATGGTATGCTGCAATACGTTGAACATATTGATATTAAGATCATAAGCAGAACCTTCCTGCGCCAAAAGATCAGACATTCCGTTATTGTTGTAATCTCTGTCTGTTAATTTTAATATTGATTGTTTTGTTTTTTGGCACAACCAAACAATCGCTTTGCTTTTTAATTCCTGATTCCAGATGCATTCTCCCACTAGCCATGGCGTTTTGAAACGCGTTAATTCTGATGCTGCAGACTGGTCTAATACAAATGTTGCATTAGGATGGTTTTGTAAAAATGTAGCAGGAACTTCTGAACTGATATCTCCCTGAATAGTTCTCTTGATGATATCGGCTTTGTTTTGTCCCCAGGCCATTAATACGATTCTTTTAGATCTCATGATGGTTGAAACTCCCATGGTAATCGCTCTTTTAGGAACGTTGTCGATACCATTAAAATCTGATGAAGCGTCTACTCTTGTAATATGATCCAGTGTAATAATCCTGGTTCCTGAATTGACGTGTGATCCCGGTTCGTTAAAACCTACGTGACCGGTACGGCCAATTCCTAATAATTGAAAATCAAGTCCTCCGGCATTTTTAATATTCATTTCATAGTCGATGCAATATTGATTTAATTCCTCAATATTTACAGTGCCATCAGGAATATTAACGTTCTCCGGTTTGATATCAATATGGTTAAAAAGATGCTGGTGCATGAAATAATGATAACTCTGATTGTTCTCTTTGGTCATTGGATAATACTCATCCAGATTAAAAGTGATTACATTGCTAAAACTTAATCCTTCTTCTTTGTGCATTCTCACTAATTCTTCATAAACTTTGATAGGAGAAGAACCTGTTGCTAAACCTAATACGCAAGATTTTCCTTTTTCTTGTTTAGATCTAATTAATTGCGCGATTTCCTGCGCTACAATTATCGAAGCTTCTGTAGAATTTCTGAAGATTTCATTGTGGATTTTTTCAAATCTGGTCTCTTCAAATTTTCCCGCGCTTTTATAGCTGATATCAGGTTTGGTTTCTAGATCAGTTTCCATTTTTATTAATTTTATTTGGTTATTTAATTTTAGAATAGGACAAGTCCCATCGGGACGTTATATTTATAGAAATTCGGGTTGTCTTATATGAACCCCAGCGGGGTGACATATTTTTATAACAATATAAATGTTTGAGATATTACACTCCTCCGGAGCTTTTGTGAATGCTAATAATTGGCTATAAATATTACGCTCCTCCGGAGCTAATTGGCAGCACTTTTTATTTGTTTCTAAATCTATGTTTCTATGTGTTTAATAATTTTTTTATCAGAAGAAAGGGTAGTATACAATCCGATGATGACAAATGCAACTCCAAAAAGCGTATACAAAGTAAGTGGTTCATCGACCACAAAATACGCAATCAAAAATCCGAATATCGGACAAAGAAAAAGCCAATATGAAGCTTTGATTGGATTGTTTTTTAATAAATACAACCAAAACTGAACCGCACCAATAGAAACCGCAATTGCCAGCCAAGAAGTCGAAAACCAAAAATCGCTGTCGAAAACATTTTTATCAGGTTCATACGTTAAAAATAAAACCGGAAGCAGAAACACAGCTCCAATAATGGTTTGCCACCCATTGATGGTAAGAATGTGTAATCCGTTCCAGTTTTGTCTGGAATAATAAATTGTTCCTAATGAATAGGCAATCATACTTGTAACTAAAATAAGTATGCCGCCGGGAGTTGCAAAACTGTTTTGTAATAGAGGATAAGCCGCTAGAAATACACCAATAAAACACAGCAGTAAACTAAGAATGTTTTTGAACTTGATTTTATGCGATAACCAAATAGCCGAGATCAAAACAATAAAAACAGGATTAGTTGCTACAGCCAGACTTCCCAAACCGGCGGATACTTTTTGCATGGCAATGACATACAACCCCAAATAAATAGTGATGTTAAACAAACCATAAATACTGATCTGAACCCACTCTTTTTTTTGAGGAAATCGTTTTGCCATTACGATATGAGAAATGAAAAGCATAATGCTTCCGGCTATTATAAACCTGAAAATAGAAATCACAAAAGGCTGTGCGGCATGCAAACCAATTTTGGTTGCCGTTGATGCAGATGCCCATAAAAAGGCAAATAATATTCCGGCAATAATGATTTTAAATTCCTTGATTTTAGCAGTAATCGGAAGCATTTTTTCTTTGATCATTTTATGAAATAGTAGTTTTGTTTTTAGAAAAATCCAACGTTTCTATTTCAGATAAATCGTCATTAAATTGTACAAAAGTGGCAGGAAATCCTTCTTTTATTTTTCCGAATTGATCTTGTAAACCAATCGCACTTGCAACGCGCGAAGTAGCCATTTTAATAGCTTCGTCTGCCGAAACATCAAGATGATTATAGGCATTTTGAACTGCTTCTAACATTGAGATTGTTGCTCCTGCCAGATTTCCGTCGTCGTTTCTGTAAAAACCATTGTCAAGATGTGCATCGAAATTATCCCATTTAAAGTTTTCAACCTTTCGGCCTAAAAATGTGGCGTCACTAATCAAAAAGAATTTGTCTTGTTTGAGTTTGTACGCTAATTTTGCCGCCGCATAATCGCAATGTGCACCATCAAGAATTACTGGAGCATATACATTTTCGTTTTCAAAAGTGGCACCCACTAAACCCGGTTCGCGATGCCCAAATTGTGTCATCGCATTAAATAAATGGGTTACCAGTTTTATACCTTTCGAAAAGTAAACCTGTGCTTCTTTGTACGTAACTGTAGAATGTCCAATTGAGATTTGAATGTCACTTTTTAACAACATATTCAGTTGCTCGTCTGTAAAACATTCCGGTGCAATCGTGATCACTTTTATAACATCTTTTCCAAGTCTTATAATTTCTTCAAGCTCACCGTTCGTTGGTTTACGAACCTGATCAATACTATGCGCACCACGTTTTAACGGATTCAAAAACGGTCCTTCCAAATGCATTCCGATTACGCCATTATGGTGTTTTTTTCTATAATTGCGAACGGCTTCAATTCCCTGAAGAATTGTTTCATGCGAAGAAGAGATCAAACACGCAAGTACTTGTGTAGTTCCATGTTTTAGGCTTGCATCATACATATCCTGAATCGTTTCTTCGGTTGGAGTTTGACTGAAATACAGTTTTTCTCCTCCGTTGATCTGAATATCGATAAAACCCGCAGCAATATGTTTTCCTTTTAAATCAATCGTTTCAATAACATCTGGGATTTCTTTTTGTACGGATATAATTTTTCCATTTTCGATGATAATAACTCCGTTTTCGATGATTTCATCTCCTGTGTGTACGGTTGTATTGATAATCGCTTGTTTCATTTTTTAATTTTATTTCTTTATTATTTTTTGCATTGTTTAAACCGGATTAAAATTCGGCCCTACAATATTGGTCGAGCCGATGGCTCTTTTTTTTAGCGGAATTAATCCGATGGCTCTTTTTTAGTTTTTAATCAATTTGCTGCTAATGGTTGTCTCTGTATCATTTGCATTTAAAAGATAAATACCTTTCAATTGATTTCCTAACGAAAAGAAAATTTCTGTTTCATTAGTACTTAATTTTTCAGTACGAATTATTTTACCTGATAAATCATAAATTTTGAACGTAATATTTCCCTTCGCATTGTTTACTTTAATCCTAACCACATCATTAATTGGATTTGGATTTACATCAATGCTGAATTTTTGATCTTCAGTTGCTGTGTTTTCCTGTGTTTTTTTGCTTAACGAAGGACTACTGGCTGGAACAAATGTATCCGTGCCATTGGTAAGCCAATTTAAACTAAAACGAACAAAATACATCTGATAAGTTGAACTTTCTCCGTTCTCATAATAAATGCCAATTGTTCCGTCAGGCAAAATTGTTAAACTCGAATATGCCGAAGCTCCGCTAAAAATAGTTTTAGGTGATCCCCACGTTGTTCCTTCATCTGTACTCAATTGTACACTCACATTTTTTCGGCTTCCAGAAAACGGAATCGAATGCAATAATCTGTTTTTATCATATCCGTCAAGGGTAGAAGTATAGCGAATAAAATCGCCATCGCAATTTGGGTCAGTAATACTTGCTTGATTATAAGCAGTTCCCCAAGTTGCTCCTTTATCTGTTGAGATATTAAAACGACGCGTTCCCGGATTACGAATACTCATCATGATATTGCCGTTGTTTAGTTCTACGACTTTAGATTCGTCTCCGTCTAATTCTGCTCTTCCGGTTGATGCTGTCCATGTAATTCCGTGATCAGCGCTGGTAATTATATAATTATTAATGTGTTCAACTCCCGAAACATTTTCTCGTACAGCAATGGCAGCGACAATTTTTCCGTCTCTTAATTGATGTGCTCTTCCTGAAGCCACAAATAATCCTTTCCAACCCGGATTTGGACCATAAATTTGGTTAGTAATATCAACAGGAGTTCCCCATGTTACGCCATTGTCTGTACTATGAATCACTAAAACTTTGGCAGGTGCTGCATTTGTCGAAGCAAAAAAACCTTTCTCGGCAGAAACCAGACACAATAATTCTCCTGTAGTTTTATCGAGAACTAAAGCGGCATCTCCCGCTCCGGTTGAAGCACCAAAATTAGCAATGACAATAGGAGCAGACCAAGTTTTTCCGTTATCGGTACTACGACGCACGACAGGATCAATTTTAGCTGCTAAATCCCCGGCACCATTCCATCTTTTATCGGTTACGGTAACTAATGAACCATCGGCAGCGGTGATAATCGCCGGAATACGATAACTGGCAGATTCTGCATCTCCGGGTGTAAACAAAAGTGTATTGGCTAATAATATCGTACGATTGCCCGAAACGGTATTAGCTGTTGTATTATAAGTAATACTGTTCGCTACGATTGACTCGCAAGTGGCATCTAATAAATTCCCTTCTGTTGCTGAAGCCGAAACATCATAGGTAATCCAGAAATAATTGTCTCCGTTTATCAATGCTTTTGAGCCGTTAACAACAAGATTTCCGCTTGACGGAGTCACATTCCCAAACAATGTTGCCGTTGCCGAATTGAAAATTGCAGTAGATCCGCTGGAGTAAATTTTGATATTAGTAACATCAGCAATATTGGTAGTTCCTGCCATTGTAAATTTTAAAGCACTTACCGTAAGCGGATTTATGGTGCCGCTAACAGCAGCTTTTACAGCAATAATTCGTTGGTTGGTATCTCCAATTCCGGTTGGTAATTCAGTCTGCACTAATGAAACTGCATTAATTTGCATTTCGTTGGTTTGGGCAATCACCATCGCTCCATTATTTAAAGTTCCCGGATGATTGTTTCCTGAAATGTCCGGAACGTTTGTACCGCTAACATTTTCAAAATCCCAAGCTGCAATCAAGTTGGTTTGTGCTCCGTTTACAATTGCTGTTTTATCTGTTACAATTTCTGCGGCAGTCATGGCTTTATTCCAAAAACGAATATCGTCTAATTGTGCATTCATATAAGAAGAAAAATTACTGAGCGTTCCAAATAATAAATCTCCGGTATTTGAAACTGTATTTGTTCCGCCAATATTTGTGGTCGTTTTGGTTTGCTGCAAAACACCATCAACATAAATTTTACAACTTGTTGAAGCAACATCAACGACCATTGCCAAATGATGCCAAATGTTATTCGCAATATTCGAAGTTCCGTAAGGAGGTCCTGCGGCTCCGGCACTTGTCGTTAAATTTACTCCAAATTGTCCACCGCCGGCTGAAGTATTATTGATAAATTCATATCCAATTCCTGCACCGCCAGGGCGTTTACTTAGAATACGTTTACCAAAATCTGATGATTTGATTTTGCAAGTCACCGTTAAACTTTGTCCGGCTGCTAAATTAAAATCACTATGATTCACAACCGACATATAATCATTAACACCATCTAAAGATAAAATCATCGGAAAAGCATTTGATGTCGTTGGAGATCCAACCAAAGTCCCGGGATGGTTATTCCCTGAAACATCGGGAACAGTTGTACCACTTATGTTTTCAAAATTCCACGCTGCCAGAAGATCTGTTGCCGGAGCATTGATAACAGCAGTCATATCAGTTTGCAATTCAGTTGCTGTCATGGCTTTGTTCCAAATGCGGAGATTATCGATTTGACCTGCCCATTTGTAACTGTTACTGGCATCAGAAGTCGCTCCAACCACAAAGTTTAAAGCATTCGAAAAATCCGAAGTAACAGAGGTAAAAGGTTTTCCGGTATTGGCCAAAACACCATCAATATAACCGTACATCGTTCGATTACTGGAAGCATCGATAACCAGTGCAATATGATGCCAGGTTCCGTCTGCAATAGAATTGGCCGAATATCCTGCGGTACTAATATTGTTGGGCGTTCCGGTTCCGCTCATGTTCATTGCAAATTTTCCAGCATTGGTTCCATTGCCGGTCCAAAATTCATATCCGTTTCCGGATGAGCCATTTCTTTTGGCAAAAATTCTGGGAGTTCCGGTTGAAGTTGTTGTTTTTATCCAACATGTAATCGTTTTGTTTTGGCTTGCGCCGAAGTCTAAATCAGCATGATCAGGAACAGTCATATAAGTAGAAATTCCATCGAGGTTCAAAACCTTACCACTTTGTGCTTTGATACTAATACCATATAAACACATAAAACACGAACAAAATAAGCGTAATAAATTTTTCATAGTTTTTATTTTGGTTAAAATTGGTTAATAAGCGTAAGGTTTAATCTCGAGAATCCTGATGGAATAGGTGGTACTATTACAATTATTTAGTGTCATTTTTATTTAACACATAGAAACATAGATTTAAAATTTAAATTCTTTTTTAATAAAATCATGATTTTCTCACATAGCGTTATGTTATTTGCTGTGCCGTTAGGCACAACATATCGGTAGAAAAAAGAATCCCAATAAATCCAGCGTGCCGTAGGTATGCAACAAAACGTATATATTGCGTACCTACGGCACGCTACCGGATCTTGAACGTATTTTTTCTACCGATATGTTGTGCCTGACGGCACATACAATCCTATCTTGATCTGTATTTCTACCAATATTTAGTGCCTAACGGCACACGCCAACGGACCGTAAATGTAATTTTCTACCAAATATTTAATGCTTAACGGCACATTAAATTCAATCCTGATCTGTGTTTTCTACCAATATTTCTTGCCAAACGGCACACAAAAACTTAATATAAAAGGTATTATTTATAGATGGCTAAATGTCTAACATCGCCAATACCGATTTACATAATTTGATTTTCATGTTTCATTGTTTTTTCAAGATGTTCGTTTAATATTTGTGCGCAATACCATTCTTGTCTCGGTAAATGAAAAGGTCCTTTATAAAGATTTCCTTTAGCAGTTTGCGCCACGCTTCCGTCTCTGTGTAAATACCCAAACCATTCTCCGTTTTCTTTATCATGGAATTTACTATACGCATAATCGTGAATCATTTTATGCCATGTTGCGTATTTTTCATTTCCGGTCATTGTGTACGCCAATAAAGTGGCAATAATAACTTCATTATGAGGCCACCAGAATTTCATGTCCTGCCAATATTCCTGAACAGGTTTACCATAAACATCGCAGAAATATAAAATCCCTCCATGTTCTTTGTCCCAACCACGTTCCCACATATAATCCAGCATTTTGCAGCCTAATTCGATTAAATGAGGATCATTATTTCTATATTTTGCTTCGTGTAGAATAAACCATGCACCTTCAATAGCATGACCCGGATTCAACGTGCGTCCATCAATATGATCTATGATTGAACCATCAGGAGCTACTTGTTCCATCACACATTCGATGTCATGTTTTACAAAATCATTTTCGATTTCGGCAATCCATTTGGTGATCCATTCATCGCAACGCGGATCTCCAATGGTCTCCCTGATTTGTTGTGCCGTATTGATCATAATCATTGGCGATCCAATTCCTTTCGACGGACGTTCTCCGGTATATTTTGGTTCTAATAAACCCGGAGTACTCGAATATTTGATGCATTCTCCAAATAAATGACGTGCCTGTTCTGCAATTTTCTCGTCTCCGCTAGCTTTCGCGTAAGCGCTCATCGCAATCACGGCAAAGGTTTCAGAGAAATAATAACGGCGTTTACGAATTGGGTTTCCTTCGCGGGTTACATGGAAAAACATTCTTCCGTCAGTATCAAAACAATGTTGGTTGATAAAATCGATTCCGGATTTGGCGCCGTCTAACCATTCTTGTTTAGGTTCGATCGTGTTATAAAGTGTCGATAATAACCATGCGGTTCTACCCTGAAACCAAACCGATTTATCATCGTCGATTAAGTCGCCATTCTGTCCGCGCATTAATAAATAACCGCCGTGAATTGTGTCAATTGATTGTGGAAACCAAAACGGAACGGTGTCATGTAGTAATTGGTTCTGATAAAAATCTTTTAGGTGTAAGAGATCAGTATTGGAATAACTCATTTTATATATTTTTTAGACTTAGTTTTTTTTACTAAGTGTTGATTTCGTATTTGTTGGTCTATATTTTTTTAAGAATTAGAGACATAGCTCTCTAATTCTTAAAAAAAGGCGTTTCACTTAAAAATAAATCTCATAGCGCTATGTGAAAAAATGTATTTTCTTTAATTGTCTTTTTTGATATTTAAACTATGTTTCTATGTGTTTAATTTTTTTCTCGCAGATTAGGCAGATTTAAAATGATTTTTTAATTCGTGCTAATTCGTGCAATTTGTGTTTCAATTTTTATTGTTTAAATCCAGTTGAAACGTCGAACACGGCAAATTTGCTTCATTGACGAGATTTGCTTTTGTATAAGGCTTCCAGGCATATAAGACGGTTTTAATTTTTTCACCTTTTGGGATATTTATTGAAACCTCGTTTTTAATAATTGTTGCTTTACTTTCAATTCGGATTCCTTTTTCGGTTACCAACTCAAAACCTGTTAATTCTTTATTATTCGCTGTTGATAATTGTTTGGCATTCGAAAAAGAAACTATAATTAGATCACCTTTTTGAGTGGCTTTTTGCGCCGATGGTCCGTTTGCGATGATACTTTTTCCGTAAGTATATTTCAATGCCAGAAGCGCCAGACGATCTCCAACCTGCTTTTTTTGAATAGGATGCACATTTGTAGCATCACCGTAATCCATACTAATCGCCATACCGCTATTGGCAATGTTTTTCTGAATTTTGTTTTGTGCATCTCTAAAGGACGGCCAGGTTGGACGATCTGTTCCTGACAATTGAACATAATAAAACGGAAGGGAGTTTGCCCAGGCTTTACGCCAGCTTTCAACCAACACAGGCATTAAATGTTCGTATAATTCGATGTTGTGTGCGTTGCTTTCGCCTTGGTACCAAATAATTCCTTTTATGGGAAAATCGGTGAAATGAGTTACGCCGGTTTCATAATTATAACAAGGTCCGTAGGGATGTCGCTGTTTTGGATTTTTGGCATTTTTTAAATTTTCATCAGCACGCGATCTTACCCACGGCATCATGAAATCAGATTTTCGCCAGTTGGTCAGTACGTCGACTACTTTATCATCGTGTTCCAAAGTATATCTGTCAATCCAGGATTCTATGGGAGATCCGCCAACGGCAACTTGTATTAAACCTATTGGAACATTTTCTTCGCGAGCAATATTTTGTCCGAAGTAATAAGCTATTGCCGAGAAGTCTTTTGCACTTAATGAATCAGAGATTTTCCATTTTCCGGAAAAGAATTCTAATCGATTCGTTTTTTCTAAAGTAATAGAATCCCACGCTTTTTCATCTGTTTCTGCAGTGGCCTCAAAATTGAATAATCGAAGATTGGTGTTGTTGATGGCTTTTTTTACCTCAGCAATTCCATTTTCTGATTTATAAAGAGGGAATGCCATATTTGATTGTCCGGAACAAAACCAAACGTCTCCAATTAGAATATTTTTCAGAACGATTTTTTTTTCTTTTGATGAAATAGTAATCTGATGTGTTCCTCCAGATTTCACTGCAGGAAAATTTATTTTCCATTTTCCGAATTCATTTGTAGTTGTAATTTCTTTTTTATTGTCTAAAGTGATTTCGACTTTTTCTCCGCCATTTGCATTTCCATAAATTACAATTGGTTGATTTCTTTGCAACACCATATTATCGGTGAAAACAGGAGATAATTTTAGTCCGCCAAAATCCTGCGTGATATTTTCGTAAACGATCTTTGCTAAAATTGTTGCTCCTTCTTTTGTTGGATGTAAAGCATCAGGGAAAAGATCAGGACGATTGTACAGTTTCTCGTGAAGATCAATTAGTTTGACATTATTGGCTTTTGCAATTCCGTTGATATGTTCCTGAACTTGCCAAAACCAATCTCGTGTTCCGGACTTAAATCTTGGATGTTCATTGAATATCGGAGTCATTTTGCAGATATAAATTTTTACCTTCGGATTTTGTGTTTTTAGAGTATCGATTAACCACGAATAATCTGCATCAAAATCTTCTCTGTAATTCGGCCAGTTTCTGGGATCGGTATCATTTAATCCTAAATGAATAATGGCAATATCAGGACGATAGGCAATGGCTTCGGCACATTTTTCGGTTTTAAAATAAGGCGTACTTCCTTTCTTTAAAAGCGTTGCTCCGCTATGTCCAAAATTTTTGACTTCATATTGATTTCCCATTAAAATTTGCAACTGCGAAGGATAAGATTCGGTTGTTGGATTGGCTAAAAGATAACCAGCCGTAACAGAATCACCAATGCAAGCAATTTTTATTGGAGTTTGCGCTGTCATTTCAAGATTGAAAATCATTGAAATGAAAAGCATAACCATGAAAAGATTTCGTTTTTTTGTTCTCATTTTTTTTAGAACTATTATTAAAAAAAGGCTCATTTATAAGCTGGGCAGAAGGCATAGCTCCGCCCTGGCTTATAAAAACTTCAAAAAACCAACTAACTCTTAAATTGTAAAAAAGGGGATGAACTTTATGTTCTACGCATCTGCAAAATCATTGACTTTGGGGCGTAGAAAACTAATTTGCACTATTAATGCAAGCAATACAACTCCGGCCATTAAGGCAAAACCAAAACCTAAAGTTCCTGAATCTGCAGATTTTCCAAGCAATGAAGTTACCAAAGCACCGCAGCCAACTCCGGTCATATTCAGTACTCCATAAGCGGTTGCACGATGTTTTGAGGAGACAAACTGACAGATAATGGGCATATTATTGGCATCGAACATACCATATCCGATACCAAAACATAAAACAGCTCCAACCACATGAAATAAGGAATGCCCAAAACCAATCAGCATTAAAGCGGGAATCGTTAAACTCAGACCAATGGCACTGGTATAAACTCTTCCCTTTATATTTTTTTGAACCCATTTGTCCGATAAAATTCCTCCGAAAATAACACCTATTAAGGACGAGAATGAAATTGTAATTGTGGCTATTGGCCCGGCTTGATCCATTGAGATTCCTAAGTTGTCGGAGAATAGGGTAGGTAACCAGTTTTTAGTTGCCCAACCCGGTAAACTGATAATAGCGAAATAAAATAAAATCACCCAGAATGAAATATTGGTAAACAATAATGCCAAGCCTTTAAAAAGCGAATCTTTTTCGTGTGTTTTATTAAACTCAGGATCAAATGTTTTGGTAGATACTTTTTTCTCATATAAAAAGAAAACCAACACTATCGAATACACAATGCCCACAATACCAAAATGATGAAAAGTAGTATGCCATGAAAATCTCGCAGCAATTGTAGCTCCAAAACCTCCCAAAGCGGAGCCTACATAAAGTCCCGTCATGTGTATACCAATGGCAAGCGATCTTGTTTTTTGCTGATGATAATCGGCGATTAAAGACAAACCTGCGGGAATGTATAAGGCTTCACTCACGCCCATAATGGCTCTTAACCAATAAATCTGATTGTATGTTGTAGCATAACCCATAGCATATGTAACCGCAGACCAGACAAATAAACTGCCAATAATCAACCATTTTCTATTTAATTTATCGGCAATAATTCCGGAAATAGGGCTCATTAAAGCATAAATCCAAAGGAAAATAGCCATTAAACGTCCAAAATTTTCACCTGAAACCAGTTCAGGAATGTCAGCTTCCATAGAAGGTCTCATGGTCGCCAGCATTTGTCTATCCATATAGTTGAGCAACGCTACAATCCAGAGTAACGCTACGACTAACCACGGATAATATTTAGAGTTTTTCATATTTTGATATGATTTATTTTATTTAATTGGTTGGGTATTTTTCTAAACACATAGAGACATAGTTTGCATAGCGCGAAAAGACGTTTCACTTCAAATAAAACTCATAGTGCTATGTGTAAAAAATGTATTTTTTTAAAACCATCTTTTTTCGATTTAAAACTATGTTTCTATGTGTTTAATTTTTTTGCCGCTCCCGATAGCTATCGGGATCAACAGATTTTATTTTGATTCTTGCCAGACCTAACAGGTTTTAAAAACCAGTTAGGTCTCTTTGGTTACGTTTAATTATTTACGAATCGGTTTTTTAAACACATAGAGACATAGTTTGCATAGCGCGAAAAGACGTTTCACTTCAAATAAAACTCATATTGTTATGTGTAAAAAATGTATTTTTTTAAAACCAACTTTCTTCGATTTAAAACTATGTTTGTATGTGTTTAAATTTTTTTGCCGCTCCCGATAGCTATCGGGATAAACAGATTTTATTTTGATTCTTGCTAGACCTAACAGGTTTTAAAAACCTGTTAGGTCTCTTTGGTTACGTTTAATTATTTGCGAATCGGTTTTTAAACACATAGAGACATAGTTTGCATAGCGCGAAAAGACGTTTCGCTTCAAATAAAACTCATAGTTAGCTATGTGAAAAAAAAACTTGTTTTTTTAGAACCACCTTTTAATATGATTTAAAAATCTATGTTTCTATCTGTTTAAATTTTTTTGCCACTGATTAAAAAGATTACAATGATTTTAATTCGTGATAATTTGTGCAATTCGTGTTTAATTTTTATTTGATGGTTCCCAACATAACATCAGGTGTACGAATTCCGGGTTTTATTTCTCCATTCGATAAAACTATTTTGTCATTCCAGATTGTGGCTGTTGTTGTAACCTGGGCAAGAAAAGGCAATTCGCCCATTTTTGACCATTTATTTGTATGTGTGTTGTATACTAAAATAGCGTTGTAAAAACCTTTGTGTGTTGTGTTTAAAATATTTTTTTCGGCAATAAGTTTTGATTTCTCTTCTTCAGATGTGGCTTTTGCAATTTGCGACAAAAAGGTTTCTATTTTATGAAAAGTAGTTCCGTTATCTCCGCCAAGAATCAAAATGTATTCATTGCCAACAGCAACTCCTGCGCCAGCAGAAAAATTGGTGGTGTGTTTTCCGTCAGAGATCTCTGCTTTCGTTTCCCAAACTTGTTTTTTTAGATCAAAAGCTAAAGTAGTGTTGTGCAAATCGCTTATTCCTGATGCAGTTTTGGTTCTTCCGCCAACAACATAAATTTTATCATTTTGAATTACTGCAACCGAATTTGCTAAAGCAAAAGGTAATTTTGGTAACGATTTCCATTCCTGTTTTTCAGCATTCAAATCCATACTAAAAACTAAATCTGAGGATTGTTTTGCTTCATCTCCGCCAATTGCGTAAACAATATTTTCATGATTTGTAAGTGCAATATTGGTAATGGCGATTGGAAAATCCGGTAATGATTTTGTTTCAATTTCGTTTTTATCGGCATTCCATTTTAGGATAAAGGCTTTATTCGAAAGTCCGTTTTCATTTTCTCCGCCTACATAAACGATTCCTGAATTTGTGGTTGTATTTCCCGGATACGCGATAGGTTCCGGTAATGTATTCGTCACTTTTTTGTTCCAATGATATTCATCGCCTACTTTTTCTAAAACATGAATCTCATTCGAATAGTGTTTTTTTCCTCCTTCCCAAGGCATTTTATTCTGAAAATTGGCTCCTCCGGCGACAATCAAAATGTTGTTGCTAACTCCGTTTATCGGACCTGCAAAACCTAGTGAAAGACTTCCGTCAGCATTTTGCAATTGTGCGGCTTTTTTCCATTCGACATTTGAAATCTTTGTTTTTTGCGAAAAACCAATGGTTGTTGACATAATAAAAATAGTAAGGATTAAGGAAGAAAAAGACGTATTCATATTGGGTTTGTTTTAGAGAAAACGAACTTGATTATTTAGATTTGAAAGTATCGAAATTTAAACCTGCAACATCTTTTTTGAATAACTCAAATTGTTCAGCACTCATGTTTTTAACCGGTAATCTGAATTCTCCTAAATCATGACCTACCAATTTCATATATGCTTTCCCAACAGAGATTCCGCCATATTTACCTAAGAAACGAATCATATCAATTGATTTTTGCTGAAGCGCTCTTGCTTTAACCAAATCATTATTATTGAAAGCTTCAATTAAATCATAATATAATGGAGCAGCATAGTTGAAAGTACTTCCTACAGCACCTTTTGCACCCAGAACCAAAGCAGATAACATATTTTCGTCACGCCCCCAAAGCATATCAAATTTTCCGTTTTCGTAGCTCATGCAACTTTGGAAATCCATAAAATCTTCGTGAGTATATTTTACTCCGGCAAAGTTTGGAAGTTTATTATCTAAAGCTCTTACCAAATCGTACATCGCAACATTTACGCCTGTTAATACGGGAATGTGGTAATAATAAAATGGCATATTAGGAACACTTTCTCCCACTTTAATACAGATTTCGGCAAGAGTATCTACATTGTTTGGTTTGAAGTAAAAAGCTCCGGTTAGAGAAACAGCGTATAAACCAATTTCGTAAGCATGTTTTGCAAGGTCGATACAATCAGCCAGACAAGTTCCGCCAAGGAAAACCATTACTTTAAAATCATCATCGTGATTCGAGCAATCTGCCCAGGCTTGTGCAACTGCCTTTTTTTCTTCTAAGGTGATAGAAACTCCTTCGCCGGTTGATCCGTTGATAAAAGCTCCGGTGATTCCGTTTCTTTTTAGAAAAGTATAATAAGCGGGAATCAGGCTAACATCTAATTTTCCGTTGCTGTCAAAAGGGGTGAAAGGAGCAGAAATCAGACCTTGTAAATGTTGAATTTTCATGAGTATGTTTTTTTATTATTTGTATTTTGTTGTATTAGATCGGGAACTTTTACATTCCCGATCTAATGGTAAACTATAGTTTTAAAATCTTATTTGCTAATAGGATTCTGAACAATTTTTGGATTAAAGTTGATTGTGTTCTGAGAGATCGGAAACAAAACTTCTTTTCCTGCTGTCATCGATGGCACTAAGCTTGTTTTGTTGAAACGAACCAAATCCCACCATGATTTTCCTTCAAAAGCCAATTCTTTCAAACGTTCATTTAAGATCACATTGTCATTATTTGCAGGAGAATCATTTGTGAAAGAAGCCGTAGCATCTGCTCTTTGCATTACCAAATTCATTTCAGCAGTTGGATCTTGTCCTAAAGCATTTTTAATTTCAGCTTTCATTAATAAAATATCTGCCCAACGGTAAATGATAATATCACTTACAAAACGTCTTAAAGTTCCGTCAACAGTTCCGTTGTATTTTACCAAACCTGTTACTACAGGAACGGGGCCGTTGTATAAAGTTAAGTAAGTTGCAGCTTTTCTGGTATCTGTTGCTGCAAAATTGAATCTTGTAATATCCGGTTGCACTCTTGAAATTCCGGCATTTCCGGCACCAGTTCCTAATGTTCCAAAAGTGGCTGTTGCTGTTGCAGATGTTAATGGAGCAAAATCACTTGGCCCCACAAACATAAACTGGTTCCAGTTGTCGGCTAAATTCGAAGGTAAATCTGCAAGAGAATAACGAACAGCAAAAACTACCTCAGCATTTGCTTTTTTGTCGTAAGCAAAAACATCTTTAAAATTAGGCAATAAAGTTGGAGTTCCCGGAATTGCGTTTATAGCTGTTAATGCTGTATTCAAATCTACTGTTCCGCCACCTAATTGTTTTGCAGTCCATAAGTTTACATCGGCTTTTAAAGCATACACTGAAGCAAGCGACAATTGAATTTTATTATTCGTTGCGTCAGGAAAGTTTGCAATTGCTGCATCAATATCTTTTTTGATGAAAGCAAATGTTTCTTCGATACTATTACGCGGAATAATATATTGTGACTGATTGCTGTTTTCTGTAGGATCTGTTACAAGTGGAACACCACCCCACGAACGCGCCATGATAAAATAACATAAAGCACGCATAGAATACGCTTGTGCAAGATATCGTTTTTGCTCATTTACGGTTGTTGGGCTAAAGGTAATTTGTGGTACATACTTTAAAACCAAGTTTGCAGAATGTATTACAGTATATAATCCCGCCCAGTCTACGTCGACATTTTGTGGTGTAAGCTGATTGTTATAATAATTGGCCAAAGTCAACGGTGATTGAACACCACCAGTTATTTCGGCACTTCTGGCTCCTCCCAATAAATAATAATTTTGTTGGGTCTGGATTCTGAAGTTAACGTACATACCATTTACACCAGCTTTGGCATCATCTTCTGTTTTCCAAAAACTATCAGATGTAATAACACTATCAGATGTTAGCTCTAAATCATCCTGACAGGAGTTGAATAGGGATAGAGTAGTAAAAAGTAGTGTATATATAAGAAATTTCTTTTTCATGATTTTAGTATTAAAATTTACAAACTGATATTTAAACCAAGGATAATGTTTCTTGGAACAGGGTATGTACCTGTTGATCCTGCGGCAGATAATCCTAAACTAGATCCTCCGTCTATACCTTGTACTTCAGGGCTTAATCCTTTGTATTTTGTGAAATAGTATAAGTTGCTTCCGGTTACGTAAACACGAACCGATGTTAGTTTTGCTCTGTCGATTAACATTTTAGGCAAGTTGTAGCTAAAAGTGATTTCTCTTATACATAAATAATCTCCACTTTCGTAATAACGGCTATTTCCCTGAAACATATTGGTGTTGTAAGCAGCTCCACTAGCTTCTGATCTGAACAAGTTGTTTTGATTCGTTTGATCTGCCCAACGGTAACGAGGTACATCTGTAATGTCTCCTTCTTTTTGCCATGATTGTGCACTTTCTGCCAATAATCCGTAATTACCCTGAAACTGACCTAAGAAACGTGCTCTTGCTTCGTTGTAAATTGTAGCTCCCAATGAGTAATCTGTTCTTACTGTAAGTGAAAATCCTTTGTACGAAGTATCAAAATTAAATCCTCCTACAAATGTTGGGAACATATTTCCCATATACTTTCTGTCTCTGCTGTCGATAATTCCGTTTCCATCCGTGTCTTCAAATACAGCATCTCCGGCGAATTTTTTACCTTCAGGATTTCCGCCATTTGCAGCCGTTTTAGTTACATAAGTATCGTGCACTTTTAAGTTGTATGCATCTGCTTCTGCCTGAGTCGAAAGAATATACAATTGGTTGTGTGCGTAGAAATTTCCAATTTTTTGTCCTTCCTGCAAACCTCCAACATATTGATATGTTCCGCTTTTTTGATCGAAAATCTCTGTTCCGCCAATTCTGTTGTTTAAATTTCCGTTTGATGGCAATTTTTCAATTGTATTGGTATTGTGAGAAACGTTTGCTCCAACATTAATTTTCCAGTCGTTTTTATTGTAAAGATTCGCTTGTATTTCTAATTCGAAACCTTTGCTTCTTAATCCTCCAAGATTTGTTAATACCGTAGAGAAACCACTATTTGATGGTAAAGTAAGATTCGTTAATAAATCAGAAGTTAATTTGTTATAAAAATCTCCAATAATTCTGATTTTATCTTCGTTGAAACCTAAATCGAAACCACCATTTACAGTTTCAGATTGTTCCCATTTTAATCCCGGATTTGCAATTTGTGAGTTGATAATCGCAGATTGTCCGTTGTAACTATTTGCTACACCATTTGTAGAACCTGAGTATAATCCTCCGGCCTGAAAATCTCCAAGAGTTCCCAAGTTACCATTTACACCATAACTTCCACGAAGTTTAAGAGAAGAGAAGAATTTTGGCATTGCTTTCTCCCAGAATTTTTCTTCCTGAATGTTCCATCCTGCAGAGATCCCAGGAAAGAAACCATATCTGTTGTCAGGTCCTAAACTTGATGAACCGTCATAACGGAAAGATGCTGTTGCGAAATACCTGTTTTTGTAATCGTAATTAACACGTCCGAAAACACTGTTTAAAACCAATTTTGTATTGTTGCTGTAAACAGAAACCGGAATTGGAGAAGAGTCTAAAGTCTGCGCTAGATCTGAAGGACTTCCTTTTCCTGAAGCATTAAAAGATTTTATAGTTCTGTCGTATTTTGAAACTCCTAATTTGGCATCAAAATCTCCAATATTATCCCATCCTTTTTTATAGGCAAAAACTCCTTCGTATTGTACTTGCGAAATTTGGTTGCTTAATCTTGTTGCAGTACGTGTATTGTCTACTAAACCACTGCTTCCGCTTAAGAACGCCTGCTGAAAAGTGTTGTCATTTTCATTTTCGCTATAAAGAGACATAGAAGGAGTGAAGGTGAAATCTTTGGCTAGTTTTAATTCACCATCTACGCCTATTTGTAATTTATTATTTTCGTTGATTCCCTTAACTTTCCCCATTTGGTACAATGGATTTCCGTTAATGTTATTTTGACCCGGAGCCAATGTTCCGTCTTCAAGATATAATTTTGTAGTGGGTGAGTTTCCCAAATATCTGTTGAAAACGACACTATTGGCAACCACCTGATTGTTGCTTGATTTAGAGAACAACATACGGCCATTGATAGTAAAATTGTCAGCTACTTTTAGCGAAGCATTTAATTTACTTGTAAATCTTTGGTATCCTGTAAAAATCGTAATACCGTCACCTTTTAAATATCCTAAACTTAAGTCAAAAACTCCAGTATCATTACCTCCGCTTATCCCAAGATTATGACTTTGTGTAAGGGCATTTTGAAACAAAACATCATTCCAATCTGTACTTTTGTACATAATAGTACTGTTAGGATTTAAAGGATCCTGAAGTTCCTGCCAGCCTTTTGCCTGTAGCTGTGCTACTGAATCCGGTGTTAAACTGGACTTTAATAAAGTAGCAAACGGAGTGTTGTTTTGAAGGTTGTTTCCAGTACCAGCGGGAGTCGCGCCCGTTAACTGACCCAGTCTTGCGATACCTGTCGTAGTAGAAAGTCCGGCAAGTTCTGCGGCATTATAAATACCCTGACGTTGAAATTTGATATAATCCCCACCGTCCATGAAATCGTATTTTTTACCAATTCGGCTACTTTGAGTAGAGACATTATAAGTCACTTTCATTTTACCTGATTTACCTGTATTTGTCGTAATAATAATAACACCGTTTGATGCACGCGCTCCGTAGATTGAAGTTGCAGCAGCATCTTTAAGTACCTGAAGCGAAGCAATATCAAAAGAGTTAATGTCATCTATCTGAGTCCGAATAACACCATCTACTATATATAAAGGTGTAGCTCCGGCAGGATTATCGATAGAAGTTCCTCCACGAACCAGAATGTTCGAAGCTTTCCCTGGTTGTCCAGATGACGTTTTTACTACCAAACCGGTTACGTTACCTTGCAAAGATTGTGTTACGTTTGAATACGGTACATTTTCTAATACTTTTTTGTCCAGTTTAGAAACCGCAGTACTTAAAGTTCGTCTGTTTTGAGAACCATATCCTACTACAATTACCTCATTCATTTGTTGTCCTATTTCTTTAAGAACAATAGTAAGAGGTGCAGTACCTATCGCAACTTCTTGTTCCTGAAGACCAATATAAGAAACGATCAAAGTAGTCGCATTATCCGGTACTTCGATAGTAAATTTTCCGTCAAAATCTGTTTGTGCGCTAAACTGAGTTCCTTTGGCTACAATGTTTACACCTGGTAAAGCTTCTCCTTTTTCATTGGTAACTGTTCCGGTAACTTTCTTTTGAATTAGGTCATTCTTTTTTACATTTTTATCTGTAAGTATGGTACTTTTTTCTGTTTCTGCAGCGGTTAACTGCATTGTAAAAACTAAAAGCAACGCAGATGTTAGTTTTATAACTTTTACGTGTTTAGGAGTAAACCTACAATTTATAGGTTTACTTTTTGGCAATAATTTCATACTTTTGTAATGGTTTGGTTAATAATAACTTTGTTAAAGGTCTGTTTATTAATTTTCAAGTCATTGTTCCTATTAAGGAACCGGCCAGCAATGTTCCTGCATTAGCTGGCTTTTTTATGACTTAAAAACAAATGTTTTTTATGCGATGATTAGTGTTGATATTTATAGTTGATCTTTAATTTTCTTACTCTATATAAAACTGATATTCTCTTTTTTAAAATTTATTCACACAACATCATGATAAGTTCGCATTACTTGACTTTTATTTTATCTCTATCTATAAAAAGCAAATACCTTCTTTTTTTTACGAAAAATGTATTTTAATATTTATGGATATTTTAAAAATGTAGCTATCATTATTATTACCTTTTAACAATGAAAAAACATAATATGAATAAATGTTATGATAATCTTATGAATAAATTAATTTATTATTATGAAGTAAAGATATAAAATATTTTAATATAACAAGTTTAGTTATTAAAATATTTTAATAATAAGGAAGTGGTTGGGAAATTTAGTTATTAATTAGAGGGAATAACATCTTTTCTTTAATGACACAACAGGCACCAATAACGCCCGCACGACGGCCTAAAGCAGACTTTTTAAGTTTCATATCACGGTTAACTAAACCGAGTGAATATTTTTTTAATGCAGATTGAATTGGGAGTAAGGCGTAGTCGCCTAATTGTGCGAAATCTCCACCAATTACCAGTAAGTCAGGGTTGAAGATATTTAATAAAATAGATAAATAACGTCCCATTTTTTCGCTTTGCTGGGTTACCAAATCGACACAAAGAGTGTCTTCGAGATTTACAGCTCCGGCAATAATCGCATTGTGTTGTAGTGTAGAAGAGTTTTCGTCAAGAATGACTTTTGATTGTTTGCCTTCTTTTATGGCATCTTTGAATTGGTTGATGAGTGACCAGCCGGAAATTTCGGTTTCAAGACAACCTAGTTTTCCGCATTGGCACATGATTTCATTATTGAAAATAGTACTATGACCAAATTCGCCTGAATATCCTGATTTACCGTAATATAACTTACCATCAGTAATCATCCCGATGGCAACACCCCAACTGTAATTGACAAAAATGATGTTTTGTTCGTCGTCGATAACGCCTTCGCAATATTCGCCAAAAGCCATTGCGCGCGTATCATTTTCTAAGTGAACCGGTAGATCTAATTGCTCAGAAATGATTTCGTTTAAAGGTCGGTTTTCGCTAAAGAAATAGTTATAACTAAAACCTTCCATCGAATTAATACGTCCGGAAAAGTTGATACAAACCCCCACAATCAATTTCTTTTCGACAGAGCTATCTTCGATAAAAGAATTGATGAGGTCACAGAATTTTAATAATGATTTTTGAGTATTTTCTAAAATGAAAGAAGTGCCAAGATCAACACTAACCAATTCATTTTTGATATTTTGCAGTCCAATAGACATACTGCTGATGCCAACCTCAACACCTAAAAAGTAAGCGCAAGTAGGGTTGATACTGTATAAGGAAGGTCTTCGTCCGCCACTATTGGTAATTTTTCCCATGTCGACTACATAACCTTCGGTTAGTAATTCGTTGACAGCTTTGGTTACCGTTGGAACACTTGATTGTAATTCTGTACTTAATTCGGCAATTGTAGAATTACCTCCTGAAAGTAAACGTTTTGTTATCGATTGTCTTAGCATATGCCATTTCTGGCCGGAAAGACTTTTATCTTTACTACTATCTAATAAATCTTTTAAACTCATCGTTTTTTATAATTACGTGTCTCTTACAAACTTACTATAATTTTTAAATAATTATAAGAATTGGATCTAATTATTAAAATATTTTTTTAATGTAGCTCGTGTTTTAAAAATAAGGAAAACATTTTTAAACTACATACTCCCTAAAAAGATAGTGCTGCTTCTGCACAAAATTTGCCGCATAACGTATAAGAGACGAAATGTTAATATAATGCTTTATAAATAGGATGTTTTATTAATGTAAACGTAACCTTGCAGACCTACCCTCATTTCTAATTTTGGAGACATATTATAAACAACACACTTGTAGTATATGTCATTTTTTAAATCAAGAATACATCGCAGAAAAATAAAAGGAATAAGTGTTTTACAAAGCGCTATTCATTCGCCCAATAATAAAAAAGAAGCCTGTCATGTATAAAGCGTTTACTGATGAGCAGCTTGTTGAATTATTGAGACAAGGAAAAGATAAAGCGTTTGATGAATTGTACTTTCGGTATCGGGATTTGTTAGTTCGCTTTGTTTATATGAGAATGAAATCGATTCCGGTTTCTGAAGAAATTGTTCAGGAAGTTTTTACCACTATTTGGGAACGTCGAAAGACTTTGGTTATTCAAAAGAAATTTGCAGCCTACATCTATACTTCCGTTCGATATGTGACTTTAGATTATATAAAATCGCACACCATTACAGACCAATATATAAAGGAGGTTACTGATCGAAGCAATGACGATTATACCAGCAGTAATACAACCGAAGATGCTATTCATTATCAGGAACTGCAACAAGCGGTGGATAAAGCCACATTATTACTTCCTAAAAAATCCAAAGAAGTTTTTATCCTGAGCCGCATCAAACATTATACAAACAAAGAGATAGCCGAAGAACTTAATGTATCGCATGAAACCGTAAAGTATCATATTGCTTATGCGCTAAAGTTTATGCGAAACTATTTAGGTGAGTTTAACTGATGGGAGGTTTCTAAATTGTGAGGTGCATTTTCTTTTCTTAACAAAAGCGTAACCTCATCCGCCTACCCAAAAGTAAAAATTCTAAGACATACTATTAAAGAGATAAACACATTATAATGCCTGAAAAACCACATCAAGAAATACAGCTTTTTTTAGAAGGTAAGACTTCTCTAAAAGGAGAAGAATTATGGAATAACTGGTATGATCACCCGGACGAAATAACAGATACTACAAACCTTATACAATCTGATCGCTTAAAACTAAAGAAGGAAATCAGGCAAATTAAGAAAACAAATACGGTTATTTTTCTTCAAAACAGAAATTGGGCTATAGCAGCTTCTCTAATCTTTTTAATGGGATTATCCTGTTTCTTTTATTTGTCATCTGTGCAGACTATAACTAAAGAATACGCTACAAAATCAGGAGAACATTCTAAAATAACACTAAGCGACGGAACCCAAATATGGCTCAATGCAGGAAGTCTTCTAAAATATCCCGCAAAATTTAAAGGAGGAACACGTGAAGTGTATTTAACAGGAGAAGCATTTTTTGATGTAGCCAAAGACAAAGAACATCCGTTTATTATTCATACCGATAAAATGGATACCAAAGTTTTAGGAACCAGTTTTAATGTTCAGGCTTATCCGGATCATGCTACACAAGAAGTTTCGGTTTTAACCGGAAGAGTAAATGTAAAATCGACTTTTACCGAAGAAAATGTTTATGTAACGCCCGGACAAAAAGTAGTTTTTAAATCGCAGAATAATAAACTGCAAGCCTTTACGGATATTCCGGTGAACTCTATTTCGCTATGGCGAAAAAACATTATCGTTTTTGAAGATGCGCCTTTACCCGAAGTTATTGCAACAATCAATCGCAATTATAATGTGGCGATCCAGATCGAAAACAAAAATCTCAACAATCTAAAAATTAGCGCCTATTTCAAAGAACTTCCTGTTGGTCAGGTTGTGGCCCTAGTGTGTAATATTATCAATGCCAATTATAAAATCGAATCAGGAACTTATATCATACGATAACTAAAAATAGATTTGACCATATAGTAACATGTATCCAGAGAGACCTAACAGGTTTTTAAAACCTGTTAGGTCTGGCAAAGTAAAAATCAAATTAAAACATCTACGTAGAAGCCTATAAATAATCCAAAAACAATTAAAAAACACACACAATCATGAATCAAAAACAAATGCGGTATGTCAGAAACAGTCAAAACATGACAAGATCTGTACTGACTAAAGCGCTCATTTTTACTGCTTTATTTTTTATAGGATTAGCAGCAAAAGCAGGCAGCGTTGACATTGGTAAAAGAGTAACCTTAAAAGTTGAAAACGAAAGTATAAAGACTGTCTTTCAGAAAATAGAAAAACAGGCAGATGTACATTTTATGTACGAAACCAATCAAGTTAATACGAATCAAAAAATTAGTTTGAAACTGAGTAACGTAACATTAGAACAAGCATTGGACAAAATATGCAGTAATTTTTTCTTTAAATATGAAATTGTAAACAACAATATTGTAATCAAAAAGAATCAAAAACTGACTGATGCCGGACAAGGTAAAATAAGCATTTCAGGAACTGTTTTTGGTGGCGATGACGGAATGCCTTTACCGGGAGTTGGTATTAAGGACAAAGATTCTGATGCCACAGCAACGACAGATTTTGACGGAACTTTTAAAATGGGAGTTAATTCAGCTGAAGCCATACTTGTTTTTTCGTACGTGGGATATATTACTCAGGAAGTAAAAGTAAATCAGTCGACTAGAAATATCAGTGTCAGATTATTAGCTGATATGAAGCAACTACAGGAAGTTGTAGTAATGGGATATGGTTCTGTAAAAAAGAACGAAGTTTTGGGAGCTGTTGGAACTGTTTCTATGAAAGAAACGTCAAGCAGAACCTATAACAGTGCAGCCGAATTATTGCAAGGTACAGTGGCCGGTGTTACGGTGATCAATAATGGTGGAGATCCTACAGCAGAGCCAACAATTAACATTCGTGGTATTGGTTCATTAAACGCCGAAACTCCTTTGATTGTTTTAGACGGAATTATTTACAGCGGATCTTTAAACACTTTAAACCCTAATGATATTGCTTCGATCAGCGTGCTAAAAGATGCAGCTTCTGCGGCAATTTACGGTGCAAGAGCTTCTGGTGGTGTAATTCTGATTACGTCTAAAAAAGGAACTTCTGATCATATCAATGTAAATGTAAATTATCAGGGAGGTTTTCAAAGTGTAGCAAAGACATTAAATGTTCTGGACGCTGCAGGATATGCAGATGCTATGAATACAGCCAGAGATAATGCGGGAATGCCTAGAATCCCCGCTTTTGATCCTGCATTTGAGCCAACAGCTAGAACAACAAAAACGAACTGGATGGACGAAATTTTTCGTACAGGCGAAATACAGGATTTGTCTATTTCTGTAAACGGAAAAACAGAGAAATCTAATTTCTTTTTGTCAGGAAGTTATAGAAAAAACGAAGGGATTTTATTGAATACTTTTGGAACCCGATATACAGCAAGAGCAAATTCTTCTTTTAAGTTAGCTCCCAATTTTACCTTTGGAGAAAACTTTTCGTATTCCTTAACAGATGGTCAGTCAGCCAATACTTCAAATGCTTATACAGGAGCGATTCTGGCGGCGATTTTTTATCCGCCAAATGCTACCATTTACAGAGAAGATGGTTCAGGACAATTTGGTGGTGTTCCGGAGAAATACATAGGTTCTTACGGAGATGTAATAAATCCGGTGGCTTATTTAAAAAGATTAGACAACAGAAATCCTATTTCGACAGTTTTAATTAATCCGTATGTCGAATGGGAAGTTGTCTCAGGTTTAAAGCTAAAGTCAAATTTGGGTTATACAAGAATACAAAACAATGCAACAGAATTTGCAACAAAAATTACTGAGCCGGGAAAAATATTCGATTTCAACAGATTGACTTTAACAAACTCGACAACAACAGATTTGTTAGGGGAACAAACGGTTTCTTACGAAAAATCATTAGGCAAACATAATTTTAAAGCTTTGGCCGGCTATACATATCAACAAACCAAAAGAGATTTTTATACCGTGCAGGGAACAGGTTTTGATAGCGAAGATGCATCGCAGCGCTATTTATTAAACGCCAAATTGGTACAACAAATAGAGGCAGGTATGGCCGAAGAAATTATCTCATCATATGTTGGGAGGCTGAATTATGACTTTAATCAAAAATATTTAATTTCAGGAATTGTGCGTCGCGACGGAACTTCAAAATTGACTTCTGAGAACCGTTGGAAAGTGTATCCTTCTGTTTCTGCAGGTTGGTTAGTATCTGAAGAAGGATTTATGAAAAATATTAATCCAATAATCAGCAACTTAAAATTACGTGCAAGCTGGGGACAAATAGGAAACTTAGGAAACCTTGGGCCTTACCAGTTTAGTGTACCATTAAACCAGACACAATCTTTAATCGGGTCAAGTCCGGTAATTAACTACGGATATTCTGAAAGCGAATTGTCAAACCCTAATTTAAGATGGGAAAGTTCAGAGCAAACCAACGTAGGATTAGATTTCACAATGTTCAATAATGCTTTGTCAGGATCCGTAGATGCTTACGTAAAAACAAACAAAGACATGTTGGTTCGCGATCAGCTTCCGGGTGTTTCAGGGACTCCAAAAGGTAGAATCGTAAACTCTGGAGATGTAGAAAACAAAGGTATTGAGGCAAGTTTGATGTACCAAAAAACGCGTGGCGATTTTAAATTTGATATTACAGCAAATGCATCATTTTTAAGTAATAAAATTGTTTCGATCAAAGATGATTTGACTTCTCTTGAACCATTAAATTTAAGCAGGGTTCGTAGTTTGCCTTTAGCGAATATTTATCAGGTAGGAAGCCCTGTTGGTGCCTTTTACGGTTATTCGACAGATGGACTGTTTCAGAGTAATGCTGAAGCAAAAGCATATGTAAACGCTAAAGGCGAAGTATATCAGCCCAATGCGGTTGCAGGAGATATTAAATTTAAAGATATAAATGGAGACGGTGTCATCAATAACAATGACAGAGTAGTGCTTGGAAATCCTTTTCCTAAAACGACTTTCAGTTTAAATATGAACTTTAGATATAAAGGGTTTGATATGAATGTCTTTTTTAGCGGAGCAGCAGGAAATAGTGTTTTTAATGCTGTAAAACACACCGGTCTAAACGGTTCATTTCCTGGATATAACTTATTGGCAGAATCTAAAAATGCATGGTCGCCAACCAATACAAAGACCAATATTCCGGTACTTTCATCAACAGACAACAATAATAACTTCGGGCGAATCTCTGATTTTTATATCGAAGATGCTTCTTTCGTAAGATTAAGAAACCTTTCGATAGGATACACAGTAAAAGATCAATGGCTGAACGGAAAAGCAAAACTGAGATTTTTTATCTCAGCTCAAAACCTTTTCACGATCACCAAGTATTCAGGAATGGATCCGGAAATAGGGCTTAAAAACTTTGGTATGGACTTAGGAAAATATCCGCTTTCCCGTATTTATATGACCGGTGTAAATGCAACTTTTTAAAAAAATATAAAACAAATAAAATGAAAAATTTAAGTCTTTTAGTATTGAGTTTTGTGCTTTTACTGGGCGCGACAGCGTGCGAAAGCGAACTTGATTTGGTGCCGCAAGGAGCTCCGTCAAGCGGAAATTTCTGGAAAACTCCAGCAGATGCAAAAGCAGGAGTAAACGCTATTTATGCTTTATATTCTGATGATAATATGTACGGTCGTGGTTTTTTCTGGCTGAATAACGCCAGTGATGATATAGGAACCAAGCCAAGACAAAATGCAGAACGTATTAAGAATTTTATTGTTGATGGTGCAGAATCTGATACCAAAGATATCTGGAGAATTCACTACGAAATAATGAAACGCTGCAACGATGTTATTCGCAATATTCCTAAGATTTCCTTAGACGAAAAAACAAAGAATGGGATGTTGGGAGAAGCGTACTTCAATCATGCTGTAATGCATTTAGAACTGGCTTATCATTACGGAGATGATCGCGCCGGAATCCCGATTCAGGATCGCGAAGACCCAACAAATGTATATGTGCCAAGAGCTAAAAATGTAGCTGAAAACTATGCCTACATCGCAGCCGATTTAGTAAAAGCAGCCGATTTACTACCTTATTTTAATGAGCTGACTTCTGATAATTACGGACGTGCTCATAAAACAGCTGCCTGGGGATATTTAGTACGTACCTATTTGTATGCTAAAGATTGGGACAACGCAATAAAATATGCCAATATGATCGTGAATAGTGGAAAACATAAGTTGCTGGATAATTTTGAAGATGTATTTAAAATCAAGAACAACTGGTCTTCAGAATACATTTGGTCAGTAACGTCAAGTGCAGAGAATACTTCTTTAGGATCTATTTTTCCGGGAGTATGCCTAGAAGACAAAGGTTGGGGAGTTTATAATGGTTGGGGAAATTTTTATCCTACCAAAGAATTATTTGATACCTATGATCCAAAAGATAAAAGACGCAGCGCGACTATTTTGCAAAAAGGTGATAAATTCCTGTATTTTGGTGAATTAGTAACTTTTAATGAAGGTAAATATCTTGTAAGTTCCAGTAATAGAACCGGATATCAGTTCAATAAATATATGGAGCCGTTTGGTTATGCCAAAACAACTTCGGGCGGGATTGATATTCGTTATGTAAATGCCAACGGAGATAAACCTTCGACAGCTTTAAACGTTCCTCTTTTGCGTTATGCCGATGTGATTTTGATGTTGGCAGAAGCCAAACTTATGAAAGGCCTGAATGCCGATACAGAAATTAATATGATCCGTCGTCGTGCAGGTCTTGGAGATCTTGCCGGAGCAACATTAACCGATCTAAAAAGAGAAAGACGTTGTGAATTGGCCGGAGAATGGACAGACCGTCATTTTGACTTAGTACGTTGGGGCGATGCTCAGGCAACTTATGCAAAACCGTTACACCATTATAACGGAACCGTGATTTATCCTGCTCGTAATTTTAACCCTGCAATTCACAAAGTTTGGCCAATACCACCGGATGAAATTGCAGTAAGCAAAGGAGCACTGACGCAAAATAAAGGTTGGTAGTTTGTAGTTTCATTTTGTTTGTTTAGTTTTTTTACACTGCAAGCTTGTCGGAGCTTGCAGTTGTAAAAAATAGCAAATGAATTTCAGATATAAACATAAACCAGTCTTTTTTTAGGAAAAAGACTGGTTTGTATTTAAAAGAAATATAAAGTAGTAACCCCCAATGTTGTCATCTCGACGCAGGAGAAATCACACCAGAAATCCACAAAGAAAATCGCCAATTTTTGTCGAGTTATGCGTGTGATTTCTCCTTCGTTAAATGAAAAAAATGATTTTGCCCCATTTTAATTAATCATAAACCAAGTCCCAGCGGGACGATATATTTATAGAAATTTAATTTTTATAAAAAGAATTTGAACCCCATCGGGGTGGCATATATATCGCTTCTCTGGAGCTTTAATGTATGGAAATTTATTATTGCTATAAATATGTCGCTCCTCTGGAGCTTTAATGTATGGGAATCTATTATTGCTATAAATATGTCGCTCCTCTGAAGCTTAATGGGGGGAATCTATAATTGTTATAAATATATTGCTCATCCGGAGGTTTAATAATGATAAAATCATGAAGAAGGTAACCCCAATATTGTCATTTCGATCCCGAAGCTTCAGGAGAGAAATCGCATCAGAAATCTGCAAAGAAAATCGCCAATCTTTGTCGAGTTACGCGTGTGATTTCTCCTTCGTTAAATAAAAAAAATGATTTTAAAATCTTACGCTAATAGTAGGTAAGTCCTAGCGGGACGATATATTTATAGCAATTAATTTTTGATAAAAAGGATCCAAACCCCATCGGGGTGGCATATACGTCGCTCCTTTGGAGCTTTAATGTAGGGAATCTATAATTGCTATAAATATGTCGCTCCTCTGGAGCTTAATAAATGGAAATCTATAATTGCTGTAAATATACCGCTCCTTCGGAGCTTTAATAATTAAATGACAAAACGGGATGAACTATGTGCATTAAAAACAAGTAAAACACCTTTTTATTTAGCTATAAAAAATTATGTCCCAATGTGTTTAAATAAACCTCAACAATTTAAAATCCTACAGTTCTAAAAATAAACAAACCCAATTTTCTCATGAAAAAAATAATCACCCTTTTTTGCCTCCAATTTTTGCTGATTGCACAAGCACAGGAATACAGTTCATCTAACATTCATTCGCATAATGATTATGCCAGCAAATTACCCTTTTATGAAGCCTATTCTAATGAAGCCGGCGTTATTGAAGCCGATGTTTTTTTAGTCAATAACGAGCTTTTTGTTGCCCATACATCCAAAGAAATTAATCCGCAGAATACGCTTAAGACACAATATCTTGATCCGCTTACTATAAAATTAAAAAGCTTAGGAGGAAAAGCTTACCAAGGCAATAAACCTTTGATTTTAATGATCGATATAAAAACAGAAGGTGATGCTACGCTGAGATTAATTGCGCAGCAGCTTAAAACCTATCCTGATATTATTTCGAATAAAAATATAAAAGTGGTAATTTCGGGAAACAGACCTTCTCTGGCAAACTGGAAAGACTATCCTGAATTTATTTATTTTGACGGAAGGCTAAATGAAAATTACTCTGCGGAACAATTGTCCCGTGTTGAAATGATCAGCGAAGATTTAAAAGAAATCACAATCTGGAACGGGAAAGGCGTGATGACACAAACGGATGCTGAAAAAGTGCAATCGATTATTAAAAAAGTACACGATCAGAACAAAAAAGTACGATTCTGGGCAACTCAGGATAATGTAAATACCTGGATGACATTGATGAACTTAAAAGTTGATTTTATTGGGACAGATAACGTTGCTGAATTGACGCATTTTATCAACAATATCAAATCGACATTTTATCAAAATACCGATTTTCACGAAGCTTATATTCCTAGAAACGGATTGGGATTTTCTAAAAAACAACCTAAAAATGTAATCCTTCTTATTGGTGACGGAATGGGATTGACACAGATTTACTCCGGTTACACCGCTAATAAAGGTCAGTTGAGTTTATTTAATATTCCAACTCAGGGATTGTCTGTCACAAAATCTTCAGACAGTTATATCACAGATTCTGCCGCAGGAGCGACTGCTATGGCAACAGGGCATAAAACCAATAATAGATTTATTAGTGTTGATGAAAATGGGAAACCGCTGGAATTAATCATACAACAATTGGCAAAGAAAAATTACAAAACAGCTATTATCTCGGCAGGGAATATTACAGATGCTACGCCAGCGTGTTTTTATGCACATCAGCCGGAAAGAAGTTACAGCGAACCAATAGCCGAAGATTTTTTATCGAATCCATCAGATATTTTGATTGGTGGAGGAACAAAGGAATTTACATCAAGAAAAGATGGCAAAGACTTATCTAAAATACTGAAGCAAAAAGGATATACTTTTTCAGATAAATTCAATAGTCTTGATACCATCAAAAACTCTAAATTTATTGTTTTAGATGACGCTGCAGTAGTTTCTATGAAAGACGGAAGAGGTGATTTTCTAGCGAAATCCCTAGCGAAAGCAACCTCAACTTTTGCTAAAACAAAAAGTCCATTTTTTATCATGGCAGAAGGTGCGCAAATCGATTACGGCGGACATAAAAACAATGTAGAATATGTGGTTCGCGAAATGCTTGATTTTGATAAATTGGTTGGACAAGCTATGGAATTTGTAGATAAGAATACGGAAACGTTATTAATCGTAACCGCTGACCATGAAACGGGTGGACTTTCTTTAATTGACGGAAATATAGAAAAGGGATATGTGCACGGCAGTTTTAGTACTAACGATCATACGGCAGTTCCGGTTCCGGTTTTTGCTTACGGGCCAGGAGCTGAAAAATTTATGGGAGTGTATCAGAACACCGAAATTTATACTAAGATTTTAGCAGTTTTAGCTAAGAAATAAATTGCTGTTTTAGAGATAAAAATCGCTTCTTTCGTCTGCCTCAAAATAAATGCAAACACGAATTACACCAATTTACACTATTTGTTTGTGAAATTAATTTCACAAACAAAATCAACCCTTTAGAATTGGTGTAATTCGTGTTCAATTTGATTTTTAGTATTTGTGAACAGGGACAGCCTGAAGAGGCATTTTTTTTATTGTATATTAATTTAAAGTAATTTGATAAGCACATCTTCTTTCGCCCGAAACAATATGACTTACCCGATTAATGAGAACATCTTTTCCTAATACAGATCTGAACGTATTTAATTCAGATGAGCAGAAACCCTGGCAAATTGTTGCCGCTGCACAAATAGGGCAATGATTTTCGACCAAAAGATAGCCTTCGTCATTTTTAGAGTATTCTGCCATATAACCTTCTCGGGTTCTTATTTCGACCAATTTCTCTATTTTCAGTTCCAGATTATGTATCGTATCAATTTCTTCATGATACTTCTTTTTCCCTGTTTCTTCATAGACATCAATCACCGCCTGCATGGTGTTTTCGCCCATTGCATTAATAATAGTGATCAGTTTTAAGGTCAATTCGGCATGAGTATCAGGAAATTTAGCATTTCCATTTGCTGTAAGACTAAACGTTTTTTGCGGTCTGCCCACACCTTTTGATTCTTCCTGAGGTTCAATGAGTTCTTCTTCGGTAAGTTTAACTAGCTGTTGTCTAACGCCTTCCTTCGTTATCTTAAGCTCATGGGCGATCTCGAGAGCCGTAAGGGGACCTCGCATTTTGAGCAACATTAAAATCTTATTTGTAGTCATAAATTAATAAAACAAGTATTTAGTTGTTTTATTATGCAAAAATATTAATTTTGCATAACTTATCAAAGCGCATTCTAAGATATTATTATCCTAATTGCAATGAACGTTGATAGTTACAGAATTTATTAATACAAAATATAGATTATGGTACCAGAATTACAATCTTCCTCAACCACTTCCTGCTACAGGATCAATTTACCAGTCTCTATCGTTCCGTACTGGAATGTATTAATGAAAAATCTATAAATAAGATCTATAACAAAGATTTTAAAAATCTCAAAAACTTCTAGCTAAAGCATAAAACGCTTTACAATGTGCTCAGCATACCTGATAAACAATATTCAGGTTGGGCGGGGGATATCTATGCCTAAAAATCAGCAAATAATTCAAATTTTTTAATCGTCATAAATATGGAAATACTAAATAAAATAGAAGCTTCAGGCATACAAACTCTCGATCTCAGGTCTTATAAACCGGACAAAAATGACTTTGTTGTATTTGATATTGTTCCCTTTCTTTTAGAAGATTTTCTACTGCAGGAAAAAGCCTTTCGTTCAGAAATGGCCAGTATAGACTGGAGCCAATATTCAGGAAAAGAAGTAGTCATTTGCTGTTCTAATGATGCCATCGTTCCACTTTGGGCCTATGTATTGATCAGCGCATTAGTGGCTCCACATACCTCAATCGTAGTGTATTCTACAACCGGAAATCACGAAGGTCTTTTATGGATCGAACGAATAAGAAAAATAGAATTTTCGGCTTTTATCAGTCAAAAAGTGGTGCTCAAAGCAAATTCATCCATACCGGAAGAAATTCTCGTATTGGCTACAAGTCAGTTAATAAAATATGTACAAACCTTAATGTGGGGCGAAGCAGGTTCACCTCTAATGATTTACAAAAGAAAATAAACGAAATAATGAAAAAAATAATAGCAATATTGTTTCTTGGAACGCTTTTGACCGTTTCATGTAACAAAAAAAATACAGAACAAACACAAAGTCCCGCGTCTTATCCAACGCTTACACTTAAAGCTCAAAAAGCGAATGTTTCTGTACAATATCCAACAACTTTAGAAGGAGAGCAAACTGTAGAAATACGTTCTAAAATCGATGGCTATATTGAGCAGGTTTATGTAGAAGAAGGTGCGGCTGTAGCCAAAGGACAAGTTTTGTTTAAAATAGATGCCAATAGTTATCTGCAGGAAGTAAATAATAAAAAAGCAGCAATTCTCGCCGCCGAAGCAAGTTTGGAAACAGCGGTTATCCAGACCAAAAGAACAGCAGCACTGGCAGAAAAGAAAATTATAAATACCTACGAACTAACATCTGCCAAAAACGTAGAGCGGGTAAAAAGAGCAGAATTAAGTCAGGCAAATGCAGATTTATCAGCAGCAAAATCGAAACTTGCTTTTACTAATATAGTAAGTCCAATTAATGGAGTTGTGGGAAGTCTGCCTTATAAAATTGGGAGTTTGGTTAGTATTTCGGCACCGGATCCTTTAACCACCGTTGCGAATACCAAACATATTTATGCTTATTTTTCGCTAAGTCAGCAACAGCTAAATTCATTCTTAAGCCAATATTCAGGCAATCAATTAAAGGACAAATTCAGAAATATGCCGGCAGTTTCCTTAGTCACTGCTGATGGAGAAACCTATGCGCAAAAAGGAAATATTCAAACTTTAAGCGGTGTTCTGAATGCAAGTACAGGCTCAGCAAATTTTAAAGCCGTTTTTCCAAATCCTGAAGGCAAATTATGGAGTGGTGCAAGTGCAACAATTGTTATTCCGACCCAATTTTCTGATGCGATCCTGGTTCCTAAAAAAGCAGTCTTTGAACAGCAGGGACGCTATTTTGTCTTTACAACAGACGGACAAAATGTAGTGCACAACACCGAAATAAAAATAAGAAACACAGCCACTGAAAAAGAATATGTAGTAACTGAAGGAGTACAATCCGGAAATACTATTGTCATTAATGGAATTGGGAATTTAAGGGATGGAGTAAAAATCGCACCGATAGTGGCTTCATCAAAAAAATAAAAAGAGATGTTTAGAAAATTTATAGAAAATCCGGTATTATCTACGGTAATATCGATCATAATAGTGATTTTAGGATTACTGGGATTAGCATCCTTGCCTGTATCACAATACCCCGAAATCGCACCTCCAACGGTTGTGGTAAACGCTTCGTATCAGGGAGCAAGTGCCGATGTGGTTTTGAAAAGTGTAATTGTTCCTCTGGAAGAACAAATAAACGGAGTCGAGAATATGGCTTATATGACTTCTAAAGCCAGTAGCAATGGTAGTGCTTCGATTACCGTATTCTTTAAGCAGGGAACAAATCCTGATATGGCGGCCGTAAATGTTCAGAACAGAGTTACAAAAGCGACAAGTTTGCTTCCTGCCGAGGTGATTAAGTCTGGTATTACAACAAGCAAACAGTTAAGCAGTACGGCGCTGAGTTTTTTATTATACAGTAAAGACGGGAGATATGACGAAAAATTCCTCGATAATTATTTGAGGATAAATATTATGCCCGAGATGAAACGTGTCGTAGGTGTAGGAGCAACGGAAATTTACAGCAGTCAGGAATATTCAATGCGTATTTGGTTAAAACCGGATGCAATGGCCAATCAGCGTTTAGTTCCTGATGATATTATTAAAGCGCTGCAAGAACAAAACATCGAAGCTGCACCGGGTAAAATTGGGGAAAACAGCAAAGAATCAGTTCAATATGCATTGAAGTTTACAGGCCGACTCGAAAATCCTGCTGAATTTGAAAACATTGTACTCAGAAGCGGTAAACAAGGAAGCTTATTACGCTTAAAAGATGTAGCAGATATCGAATTTGGAGCTTTAGATTATTCGACTTCATTGCTTACTCAGGGGCATGTATCTTCAGGAGGAGCGATCAGTCAGATTTCAGGGTCGAATGCGAGAGAGCTAATTATAGCTTGCGAAGACATATTAAAAAAAGCGTCCAAAGATTTTCCTCCGGGATTAGAATACCATACATTCCTGAATGCCAATGACTTTCTGGACGCTTCTATCGAGAAAGTAATCTACACAATTATTGAAGCTTTTATTCTGGTTTTTATTGTTGTATTTATCTTTTTACAGGATTTCAGATCGACCCTGATACCTGCAATTGCAGTTCCGGTATCGATTATTGGTACCTTCTTTTTTCTGAAATTATTTGGCTTCACCATTAATTTACTGACCCTTTTTGCTTTGGTTTTAGCGATTGGTATTGTCGTCGATGATGCCATTGTCGTGGTTGAAGCTGTTCATGCAAAATTAGATCAGGGAGCAAAATCAGCCAAAAAAGCGACTATTCATGCGATGAGCGAAATTAGCGGAGCGATTATCTCCATTACCTTAATTATGTCGGCAGTATTTATTCCTGTTACTTTTATTACAGGTTCTGCTGGTGTTTTCTACAAACAATTTGGATTAACATTGGCAGTAGCAATTTTAATTTCGGCAGTGAATGCCTTGACGTTAAGTCCTGCGCTTTGTGCTATTTTATTAAAACCACATGATTCTGAAAAGTCAAATCATCCCAAAGGATTTTTGCCTAAATTTTATGCCGGCTTTAATGCTGCTTTCGATGCAGTCACGAATAAATATATTGGAGCAGTCCGATTCCTAATCCGCAGAAAATGGATTTCTTTAGTAGCAATCGCACTATTTGGAATGGTGTTTTATGTATTGATCAAAACAACGCCAACTGGTTTTGTACCTAATGACGATGGAGGAGCAATTTACGGAAATGTAGTTTTACCCGCTTCTTCGACATTAGAACGTACAGAGGAAATTGTAAAAGAAATAGATCTTGCCGCGAGAAGTATTTCGGAGATTGAACTTTCATCAACACTTTCCGGAATGGATTTAATTCACGGATCCGGAGGTTCTTATGGCGCATTGTTTATCAGGCTAAAACCATGGAAGGAGAGAAAAGGAAAAAATCAGGATGTTACTTCAATCGTTGGGCAGTTGTTTGCAAAAACAGCTCATATAAAAGGGGCAAATATTATTTTCTTTGCTGCACCAACTTTACAGGGATTTGGAAACAGCAACGGATTCGAGGTACAACTGCAGGACAAAACTGGTGGCAGTTATAAAGATTTTGATAAGAATATCGGGAAGTTTATGGCAGCGATTAATCAGCGGCCAGAGATTATGTACGCCACAAGTCCGTTTGACATTGGTTTTCCGGAAATGGAAGTCAGCGTAAATGTAGCGAAGTGTAAAGATGCGGGCGTAAGTGTAAATACGGTTCTCAACACGCTTCAGGGATATTTTGGCGGAATCTATGCTTCTGATATCAATAAATTCGGAAAACAATACAGAGTAATGTTGCAATCTCATCCAGATTACAGAGCGAAAGAAAGTGATATCAATAAAGTTTTTGTTCGAACAGATAAAGGGGCAATGGCACCAATTTCTGAATTTGTAACCTTGAAAAAAACGTATGGTCCTGAATTTATAAACCGTTTCAATCTCTTTACCTCAACAACAGTTACAGGTTCACCAAATGCAGGATATAGTTCCGGTGATGCGATAAAAGCAATCGAAGAAGTAGCTGCACAAACATTAGAAAGAGGTTATACCTATGAGTTTTCAGGTTTGACAAAAGAAGAACTTTCCAGCGGAAGCCAGACAACTTTAATCTTTGCACTTTGTCTGATCTTTATTTACTTCCTATTAAGTGCGCAATACAAGAGTTACATCTTACCACTTTCGGTATTGTTATCCTTACCAATAGGACTTGCAGGTGCTTTTATATTTGCAAATCTATTTGGAGTTGATAATAATATTTTCCTTCAGATCAGTTTGATTATGCTGATTGGACTTTTGGCGAAAAATGCAATTCTTATTGTTGAGTTTGCCTTATTACATCGCTTAAGTGGAAGAAGCCTTGTGCAGTCGGCGATATTTGGAGCAAAAGCCAGATTACGACCTATTTTAATGACCTCCTTTGCTTTTATTTTCGGGTTAATTCCGTTGATGATTGCTACTGGTGCAGGGGCATTAAGCAACAGGTCAATTGGTACAGCTGCTGTAGGCGGAATGTTGATTGGGACGTTATTCGGAGTTTTTGTAATTCCGGTTCTATTTATCATTTTTCAGTCATTGCAAGAAAAGATTGGAGGGGTGAAAATACCGGTTCATGAGCCTAGAGTCATTGAGTAAAGCTCCAGCGGAGCGTAATATTTATAGCTAATATACACGTTTCTGTAATTAAAGCTTCAGCGGAGCGATATATCTCAGTTCAACATCAAGCAGATTATTTTACCGCAAAGAGCGCAAAGTTTTTTACAAGGATGGTTTTTATAAAAACATAAAGTTCGCAAAGCTTTGTATTGAGTCAGCTTTGTGAACTTTGTGTATCCCGATAGCTATCGGGATTGTGGACTCTGTGGTTAAATCTTATTTCATAATTAAGCAAATTATTTTACCACAGAGAACACCAAGTATTTTACATGTATGGTTTATAACAACACAAAGTTCGCAAAGTTTTGTGTTGAAGCTGCTTTGTGAACTTTGTGTATCCCGATGGCTATCGGGATTGTGAACTCTGTGGTTAAATCTTATTTCATAACCAAGCAGATTATTTTACCGCAAAGCACACAAAGTTTTTTACAAGGATAGTTTTTATAAAAACATAAAGTTCGTAAAGCTTTGTGCTGAGTTAGCTTTGTGAACTTTTTGTATCCCGATAGTTATCGGGATTGCGGACTTAGCGGTTAAATTTCAGTCAAATAAATAATAAATAAAAATATATTATAATGAACAAATACAATTATAAACTAATAGCCATTGTACTGTTGGTTGCCGGTATATGGAGTTCGTGCAAAATCACGAAATCCTATACAAAACCCACAACATCTGTAAATTATCGTCAACCTGACAACAAAGACACGATTAACATGGCAACCATGAAATGGTCGGAATTATTTACTGATCCTGCTTTGCAACAACTTATTGCTGAGGGATTGGCTGCAAATCTGGATTTGAAGATTGCGGTAGAAAGAATCAATCAGGCAGGAATCACTCTTAAACTGAGTAAAGCCGCTTTTCTACCGTCGGTAAATGGGAATTTATCCGTAAAAGAATCGAGACTGGCTTTCCCGCAAGGATTTGGACTTTTCGATCAGTCGACACAATATGATTTGGGTATTGCTGCCGGATGGGAAATAGATGTTTGGGGTAAATTAAAAAGTACTAAAAAAGGCGCCCTGGCCAATTTATTGGCTACAGATGCTGCCAAACGTGCTGTTCATACACAGCTGATTGCTGATATTGCCAATTCGTATTATGAGTTGCTAATTCTAGACGAACAACTAAAAGTGCTTAAAAAGACAGCGAAAAACAGAGAAACCGATGCAGAGACGATTAAAGTACTGTTCGAAAATTCGATTATAAATGGAGTAGCGGTGGTACAAAGTGAAGCTAATTTTTATGAAGCCGAATTGGCTATTCCGGATATCGAACAAAAGATAACCGAAACGGAACATGCTTTATGTGTACTTCTGGCAAAATCACCTTCTAAAATTGAGCGTAGTGTTCTCGAAAAGCAAAAGCTGATGTACGATCTTAAAATTGGGGTTCCTATGCAACTTTTGGCAAACAGACCAGATGTGCAACAGGCCGAATATAATTTTAGAATGGCATTTGAAGAAAGTAATGTCGCAAGAGCCTATTTTTATCCTGCTTTAAACATTAGCGGAGCGGCAGGCTTTTCAAGCTTTGGATTGAAAGACTGGTTTACAAACGGCGGACTTTTTGGTAATATCGCGGGAGGACTTACGCAGCCTATTTTTAATAAAGGAATTAATAAGGCAAGATTGGCTACTGCTTTATCCATTCAAAAAGAAGCGCTTTACAATTTTGAATTTTCAATGCTAAAAGCAAGTGAGGAAGTTTCTAATGCCTTGTCAAAATATGATAATGCCGCTTTAAAAGAAGAAAAAAGAAAGAAACAGTTAGAAGCTTTATTCAAAGCGGTAGAATTTAATAAAGAATTATTAAATAATTCAACGACTAATTATACAGATGTACTAACGGCCGAACAGAATTTATTAACCGCACAATTAAGAGGTATCGACGATCAAAGTCAGAAATTGCATGCTGTTGTAAATCTATATCGTGCGCTTGGTGGCGGCTGGAACTAAAAAAATAAAGAATTTTACGAAAAACTAAAGCCCAATTGTAAAAGATTGGGCTTTAGTTTTTTATTAATTAGCTGATTTTAAGTTGTCACCATCTTTATCATGAAGTCTTCTAAAAACGAATCCGGAAAGAATGGTCAGAAAACCTACAACTAAAAATGTATATCGAAAAGCATTGTGTATTTCGTTATGAATGAGTTTTGTATCACCCTGAAAAATTTTAAGTACTAAAAGCCCAAAAGCGATTCCAAAACCAATAGCCAGCTGTTGATTTACAGAAACCAAAGAGTTGCCACTACTCGTATGGTAAACCCTTAAATCTGCAATAGAGATCGAATTCATAGACGTAAATTGTATCGAGTTAAAGAAACCCAATACCGAGATAATGGGAATGTACCAATAAATCGAGGTATGAATAGAAGGAATGGCTAATGCGCAAATTAATACACCAATAATAAAAGTGTTGACCATTAGAGTTTTTCTGTAACCATACGTATTTAAAATCCCAATAACAGCTGATTTTCCAAACATTGCAGTAAGAGCCATAGGAGCAACAATCCATCCAGAAGTAACAGCCGATTGTCCGTAAGCGATTTGAATCATCATAGGTAATAATAACGGAATCGAACTAAAACCCAGACGCGTAGCCAGATTACCTACAATCCCGACACGAAAGGTTCTCACCTGAAATAAATTGAGAGGAAAAAGAGGGTTGTTGTCCGTAACAGCGTGGCGGTAATACCAGTACAACATCAGGAATCCTGACATTAAGATCAGTAAAACCGGGGTTAGACGAACTGTATTGCCAAATAATTCTAAAGAAATAGATAAGAGCAGTGAAGCCGCTGCAAAGATTAAAAAGCCTTTTAAATCAAAATCGATTATTGGAGATTTGTAATCCGGCATGTATTTCAGACTTAATAATATACCAATAATCCCAAAAGGAATATTGATCAGGAAAATCCAGTGCCAGGATAAATAATCGACCATATATCCGCCCACCAACGGCCCTAATACAGGACCAATTAAGGCAGGAATAATAGCAAAATTCATTGCCTTTAATAATTCTTTTTTAGGAAATGTTCTAATAAGCGCCAGTTTGCCTACCGGAGTCATTAAACTTCCTCCGATACCCTGAATAACACGCGAAAAAATCAGATGAGTTAGGTTTTGAGAAAGAGAACAAAATAAAGAGCCAATGCTAAAGAGTAACAAAGCAAAAATGAAGACTTTTTTAGTTCCAAATTTATCCGATAAAAAGCCACTAACAGGCATAAATAGTGCAAGAGTCAAAACATAACTGATAATGGCATTCTGCATATCAAGCGGCGACTCGTGGAGATCTTTGGCAATAGAAGTGATCGATGTATTAAGAATAGTAGAATCGAGCATTTGCATAAAAATGGAAGTCCCTAAAATGAGCGGTAATACTTTTTTTATTGTTTCATTGTTTTGTCCTGCAATGTTTGTATCCATATTTTAAAACTTTTTCTTTTTTTAGAATTTAAATTCGGTTACTTATAGTACGTTGAACCTGTTGCGTTTGATCTTAACCATATAGAAACATAGTTTTTGTTTATTTATAAAAAGCGTTTCACTTATTTGAAATACACATAGCTATCTGAAAGAAATGAGTTTCTTTTTGTTACTTTTTTTTCTAAATGAAAGTTATGTTTTTATGTGTTTATAAATTATACTCAACGAAAAAATTATAAAAATTTGCTTTTAATAACCATTAGTTTTTCTCTGGTCATTTCATTTATAGCATATGAAATTCCACCCATTCCGATACCTGAAGAATCCCTGCCTCCAAATGGCATCCAATCTACGCGAAATGCCGTATGATCATTAACCATAACTGCGGTAGCATTTAGTTTTTTAACGGTATCCAGAGCAATATCTATATTTTTTGTAAAAACAGCAGCCTGAAAATGAACGTCTAAAGCATTGGCTCTTTTTATTGCTTCGTCCCGATCTATAAACGGATAGATACATACCACCGGACCAAAGATTTCTTTAGTAGAAACAAGAGAATCCTCTGAAGGATTAAACAAAACAGTAGGCTGAAAAAAAGTAGCCGAAATTCTTTTTCCGCCTGTTATTAAGGTTGCTCCTTTTTTTATGGCTTCGTTCACCCATTCTTCGACACGATCAACTTCTTTAGGTGTAATAAGCGGACCTACATCTGTTTTTTTATCCAGCGGATCTCCCGTAATTAATAGTTTGGTTGCCGCTGCAAATTTTTCAATAAAAGCATCACAGATTTCCTGATTGACATACACTCTCTGAACCGAAACACAAACTTGTCCGGCATGATAAAAACCTCCTTTTACCAGAGAAGGAATCATTTCATCAAAATCAGCATCACTTTCAACAATAACGGGAGCAGCCCCGCCATGTTCTAAGGCACATCTTGTTCCGGGAGATAGCTTGCTTTTAAGATACCAGCCTACTTTTGCCGACCCAATAAAGGATAAAAAATTAATACGCGGATCTGTTACCAGTAATTCTGCGGTTTCATTGTCACACAATATCACCTGAAGCCATCCGGTAGGCAATCCTGCTTCTTTTAGAATATCGGCAAGGGCGAAACCGGATAACGGAGTTGCCGTTGCAGGTTTGAAAATTACAGGACAACCCGCAGCAATTGCGGTAACGATTTGATGAACAGCTAAATTTAAAGGATGATTAAAGGCACTTACAGCTGCTACAACTCCTATAGGTTCTTTTGATGTAAAAGCAATCCTGTTTAAAGAGGCGTCAGTAAGCCCCATTGGTATTTGTTCCCCTTTTATTTGAGATATGTGTTCTGCGGCTAATTTTACACCTTTGATAGCGCGCAGTACCTCAGCTTTAGAATCCTGCCATGGTTTTCCGCCTTCGCTTATTGCGGTAACTAATAAATCTTCGATTCGATCCGTCATTATTGAAGCTGTTTTTTCCAGTATTTCAATTTTTTTATACGCCGGAATCCAATTCGACTGATCGGTAAACAAGTTGTGAGCGGTATTGAGGACTTTGTCGATATCATTTTTACTGATTAAGGGCAATTCCTTAATAAAACTCAGATCGTATGGGGATGTTATTTCTGCAGTCGTTTTCATAGTGTCTTTTATTTTAGATCAGGACAAAACAAAGTAATTCCTAATCTGTTTTTACTATAGTATTTAATTTAAAGTTAATTAAATTAATCCTCATAACAGAGAAAAACTTCAAATAGATCACCTGATTCTGTTTGAGATTGCTCTTCTATTTTTGAATATAAATACCATAATCGCTCGGATATATTTAGAAAAACACACTGTATTTGTGTACTATAAAAATTATTAACTTTGAATTTCTAACCATAACCAATCATAAAAATGGAAAAAATCGAACACATTAATTACATCAAATCACCTATTGCAGAAGTGTATAAAGTACTGACAACACAGGAAGGTCTTGCTGCCGTCTGGACAACAGAATTGATTGTTAAGCCGGAAGTGGGGTTTATCAATGAGTTTGATTTCGACGATAATTATGATACAAAAATGAAAGTGGTCGAATTGTCTCCAAATAAAAGAATAGTATGGGAATGTGTAGATTCTGACCCGGAATGGATCGGGACAGGAATTTCATTCGACCTTACAGAAAAGGACGGAGTAACCGCGGTTGTCCTTAAACATTTTGATTGGCGCGAACTTACTGAGTTTTACCAATGGTGCAATTACAATTGGGCAATGTTTTTATTAAGTCTGAAAAGTTATTGTGAAGATGGAGAAGGAACACCTTATCAAAAAAGGAAGTTTTAGTATTACCCGGTAATAAATAGAGATAGTATAAAAGTCAATCGTATCATTTTTATACTATCTCCATTATTTAATGGGTTTGAAAAGTAAATTAGAGGATTGTTATATTTTAATAGTGGATGGTAATTGTAAAAAAATATTGTCTTGGGATTGTTCTATTTTTCGATGTGATATTTTGGATCGATTGTGATCAGAAGTCTTTTGAAAAGTTGGATCAGGCGATTTCTTACCGACTTGAGAATTAATGTCATTGCGTCGAAATTTTCTACTTCTTTTTTTGTCTTTATGGCAATAATATTGCTGATGATAGAAATTCCATCACTTACAATAAGCAAGTCCATTACGATGGTTACAAACCATTTAAAGTTGTAATTAAGTCCTATGCTCATCAATGCCAGAGCAGTTGGTATCAGCAATACAGCTAACTTGGAAACAAATCCCAGGGCTAGTTTTTTGAAGCTAAAGGCGTTGTTCAATACAATGGTTTTGATAATACCTAAAAAAGTATCCATAACCATGAGGTAAAATAATACTTTGACAATTCCGACATCCATTTCTAAGTAAATAAAAATTCCATAAAGCAATAATTTAATTTCGTTTGAATATTCTGAAATTTTTTGCATGGTAGGATTGTGTTTTTATAAATTCGAGGTCTTTATAAGTAATCTTTTGGGGTTTTTAAGCCCCAAAAGAGTATTATAGTTATTTTATATTGGTCCTTTTGGCTATTACAGCAAATTAGTTTTTGCTGATACAGTATTACTGACTGGACCTTTGTTTCCTGCTGCATCCATAGCAACAACATAAAAATTATACGTTCTGGACCTTGATAAACCACCAATAGCATAAGAAGTTACATCAGCTACTGTGGCAGCCAAAATATTATCTTTGTATATCAAGTAATTAGCAATGCCTCTTTCATCAAATGATGGAGACCATTGTAAGGCTACAAATGTTCTTCCAACGTCTGCAACTCTTAAATTTGGAGCGTTTACTGGAGCTGTTGTATCAACCGGGCGTCCTGTATATTCGATAAACTGAACTATTCTGTAAGGGTTTAATATAGAAAAAGCTTGTCCTCCACCAGCACTGCCAGAAGTTTCTGAAGTGGTTGTTCCTAACGGATTATCATCAGATCTAGTTTGATAACCACGCCCTGTAATTGCTTTTTCATAGGTATGGGTATGGGCAGGAATTTCCTCAATAGCAAGTTGTTTGCTTTTAGCTCCTCCCATGGCTTCCATAATACTAAACTCGAATTGTGAGATATCCAGACCAACAGGCATTCTTCCTCTTAAGGGCACATATTCTTCCCAACCCTCCGGAAATGGTGCAGCTTTTCCCCAAAGAGCAATCACACCCAAAGGTACAGCCGTTGCAGGTTTTTTTTCTAATTTTATGATGCGATCAATTAGCGACTCAATTAGTGTATCGCTTTTAATAATCTGATTGGCTTTGTCTAATACTAGTAAGGAACCTATAGAATCTGATGATTTTACATTCTCTAAATATACTTTTCCTCCAATATTGGTATTTTCCCAATCTGAACCATAATTTAGAGTAAGACCTGTACTAGATGCGGTACTATTATCTACCAAAGCTCTTCCTAACGGATCTGCAGGATGTCTTAATCCTCTTTTACTTGCTGAACCTAATCTAAAGTCAATCGCTCTTACATTGGCTACAGCGGCTTCGTTAGTGTCTAATTTTGATAATTTATAAATGTCTAAATCCAGATCGCCTTTCATAGCCTTTGAGCCATTAAGGGGTAAATAATTTTTAATGTCGGCCTCAACTGCGTCAATGTTAGTTTCTATTGCAGAAATATTAGTCTTAATTGAATTGATGTTTTCCTCAATTGTCTGAATAATCAGTTCAATCGTTTTGAGATCCTTAACAATTTTAAAAGGTCTTAAATCATAATAATAAACGGTTAACAGATTGTCATTATGAGAAGTGTCCGGGCGATTTGCATACTCTTCGGGGCTAATGTACTCCGCTTCATAATCAAAATAAGCAGTTTGAGATACTCCGGTTCCGTACACTAAATTGGTACCTTTTCTGGTGGTTTTTAAAAATCCGGTTGGAGCTCCTTTTTGAATAGGGTATAAAACCGCTGTTGTTTCTGGTAAAACTGCCGGAGGATTTTTTAAATTATTTTCGTCTTGCTGGATAATGGCCCAGCCTTTTGTAGCATTAGTTGCCGGAGCTATGATATAGTTTTTATCAATTTCAATACTTAAATGTGCTTTCAAAGCTCCGAATAATTCAGCTCTGTAAGCGGTTTGAAGTCTTTCTAAAGTTTCTTGCTCCAGAGGAAATCCTCCTGGATGACTAAAATTTATTTGTTTCATTTTTTTATTAATTTAAAAGGCTGTTGTTTTTATACTGCTGTTTCAATGCTGAGTTTTTTATATCTCAGCTTTTATTTTTAATTTTTCAGTGAATAGGAGTAGCTTTCATAACTTTTACCGGCCAGTTTATAGAAGTTAAGCAGATTGCTGTATTCTACATTGGCTACTTTAATAGCTTCAGTTGGTGCTGATTGATTTTCAGTTGGCTCAATCACTATCGTTTTGTTGGTTATTAAACTTTCCGGAATAAATACTCTGAAATTGGCATATGATATTGTTGTATAGTCTTCACGATGTGCGAGATAAGGAGGTTTATTGTTCCTGTTTTTATATTCATTATGCGTAAAAACTTTCAATTGCGGAATCATCAAAGCGCCTTCTGTTAAAGTACCATTTGGTAAACGAGTAGCGGGTTCGTGATACTCTTTGTGCAGATGTACGTATTGTATAGTAGGTTTTACGGATTCGTCGATATAAATCAACTCTTCTAATCGTTTTTGTTCTGTACTTAAATTAGGATTGTAGTTTTTAGTTGGGTTATAAGTCTCGTTCAGTACTTTTTCCAGATAAATAATCTGTCCGGTATGCTGCATTTTATAGAGTGTTTCTTCATAAATGGTATGAATGGGTGTCAGCAAAACATCGAGCCAGTCAATATGAGTTTTTTTTCTAAGAATAGGAGGGATGAGCCACAATAACAGCTTTTCCCATTTTAAAACGGTGTATTTATTCATTGTATATATATTAGACTATTGTTTATCTCTGAAGAATGTGTAGGGAATGTAGTTGAGCTCAACCTGAAGCGTATCCATATCAAAATAACCTGAATTCGGAATAAAATATTCGATATTGGTAGCATCTTTATATTCCGGATTTTGTTGGTCATTAGGATTTTTTGCCCAGGTGGTTTCAACCTTTTTCAATATCGGAATCTTAACTCCTGATGCTTTCTGAATAGCGTCAACCAGATAGGTTTTGACAAAAGCGCCATTAAACTCAATATTTTTCAAATGATCATTGACAGCATCAGTTATCGGAAATATTGTATTGTTTAAGATTAAGGAACCGTTTGCCGGATCTAGTGGGTTTTCTAGGAACGCTTCTTCGTATTGCTTTAATTTGTTTTTTTCTTCTTCAGTTAAATCCCTGCTGATACTTTTTAACTGATAGTATCCAATGTCTTTGGGATGAATATAAATAGTTAGAGGATCTATGTAAACATTCAAAGTCATTTTTAGATTATCTCCCTGGTCAGAAGTAATATATACCTGATTTCCTGCATCTTTTATTTTAGCGATATATTCCTTAAAAGCATAAAGTTCGTTAGGAACATCAATTCTAGAAATTTTATCGTCTTTTACAGTGGCGACTTTTATAAAAACAACACCAACTTTATTATGGAAATAATCCGAAAAAATTTCTTTTATATCTCCTATTTCTTCCTTGGGTTTTAATACCGTTTCCAAGTCAATTTCGCTTACCGCACAATGTTTGATTATTTTAGCAGCCTCAATTTCGGTGTCGGTGAGTTCTGCGGTGTCAAATTGATAAGCACCTTCTTTCCAAATCAGCGATATTCTGTTGTTCGAATCCGGATCTAAAGGCATCCCGTAATGAAAATTCAAAGCCTGTTCGCGATACCAGTTTAAGGTGTGAGGCCTTGAAATCAGGGCGTTTTTTTCGACTATTTTTTCGTGTATCCAGATCGCGGTAGCGACGATGTTGATCCAGAGTTTCCAAATCGCAGCTTTTGAGTCTGTTAAGCCGTTTAAAGAGGATTGTTTCTTTTTCTCATCCAGAATTTCGTTCTGTATTTCAGCAATTGTACGTGCCATATTTTAATTTTTAGATATAGTTTAGCCTGTAAGACATGTGTAATATGCTTATAGATAATTTTTTATGTTTTTTTTGTAAATACTACAGAAGTGTAGTTTTCTTTAGAGATTTCTAAAAGCAGAGGTTTAAATGTATCCGAAAATCTGCCTATTGATAGCCAACGTTTCCAGCAATCAACATTGAAGTTATGAATTAATAAATGATAAAATCATCTTCGATAATCATATAGTCAATTCCGGAGAAATTATCCAGTAAATACTGTTCCTCGTCTGTAATAGAAGTGGCAGGTTTTAAATTTCGGGCATTGTAATATTCGACAATATCCTTTTTAAAAGCTTCCCTGCCAATTTTTAAATCTTCATAAACAGAAATATCATCAGTAAGGTTAAATTGATTATTGTCTTCTAAAAGGTCGAATACTTTCTCTATACTTCCGTATTCCTGCAAAGAGATGTCAAAAATGTTTTGGTTTTCCTGTGGTTTAATAGTTTCCATCGATTTTAATGTTTTGTAAATCGTTGACATCTAATGTTTTTACAAAAAAGTTGTCATACGATAATTGTTTGTCTATTTCGTTTTCTAGTCTTAGCCTGGAGGTTGCATCCGGACTGTTGATGTATTTTTTGATTCCTACTCCCAGAATCGGAAACTCTTTATAACTTCCTTTCTGGCTTAACAATAGATGTTCTATGTTTTGCTGATCTGCCTGTTTCAGGGCGAAATCTCCATCTGTAATTAACAAGTCTTCATCTATGATAAAATCTTTCATATACCGTTATTATTTGTTGTTTTATTAATGAATACTTCTTTTTGAATCTGCGCGCCATATCAAAAAGATGCTATTTTATTTGATACTGTAAAAATACACCGCGATTTGCCTTTAACCAAGATTTTTGAGGTTCCTAATCAGTAGTTTCAGTAAGTTGTTGTTTGTGTTTAATTGTCTGATTTTTAGAAATTTATTATTCTTTTTTTTGAATTAAAAATAATGTTTTCATGCGATTGGGATAATCATTTCTGTAATCACTTTAAAAATCATTTTTATAATATTATTTTTAAGCGTATTGAGTTTTATTTTTGAAATTCCGGTAGTTTGAAGTGCTTGCAATGTCACCAAATCCAATTGGCTTTTTAGAAGCCATTCTAATTCTTCTTCGGTTAAATCCCCTATAGAAAAAAGAAACATCCAGCGTTCCAGTTTTTCTTTGGAGGTTTCTAAAAATGCGTTTAAATCCTTTTCTAATTCGGTTTTATTCTCTTTATAACTTTTGGTTATAATAACTTTCAGTTTGTCTTTTAGTTCTTCTATTAATAGATCATTGTTCATAGTTTTAAGTATTGCTGTTGATTAAATCCCAAAGGGCATCTTTTGATTCTTTGTCTTTTTTAATTTCGTATTGAATCAGCAAATCCACAGCCTCTAAAACCTGTTTTTTGGATTCCTCTATAAAGGTTGGAGATAAAACTTCTTTCGTTTTCCACCGTTGGAAGAAACCTGCCAAAAGATTTTTTTCTTTGTCGTTTAGGATTTTCCACATCGCAAAAGTGATTTCGTTATTGGGTTTACTTTTTTCATATTCGGTCAATTTTTCAATGTTCAGAAATAAAACTTCAATTGCTTCTTTATTTGAAGTGTAAGGCGTACTTGCCTGACTCATTAATTTCGAAGTTTCTACCTTTATCTCTGTTGTTTTTTGATAAGAATAATGATCGAAAAGGGCTGTTTTGGTTGAGGTACAGGAAGTAATTACAAAAGAAACGGCAATTAGAAAAGTGAGGTGTCTTAATTTTAAATGTTTCATCTGATTATTTGTATAAGATTACATAGTTTTTTCTGTCACGTTTTAGTTTACTGAGCACTTTCCAGTCGCTGTATCCTTTTTTATCAAAGTGCGGAAGATCTTTAAAGGTTTTCCAGTCTCCGCCCCAGTTCCAATTGTGTTTCTTGAAAATTTCGACACATTCCTGCCAGTCCGAAATTTGGTCACCATCCCAGTCTTTTGCCGTATCCCAGGAAGCTGTTTTACCATCTATAATCAGACAAATGTCTATCGCAAAGCCATAATTGTGAATAGATTGTCCGCCTTTTGCATTAGTTACTTTTTTTCCGGGTTTCGTTCTGCCAAAAGCATAAAGGTCTTCCTGTTCCTGAAAAGTTCTGAGACTTTGCGTAATATGTACTTTTGCGCGTCCGATTAATGCCAGATCGCATTCTTCGATGATTTTAGTCACTTCTTCCCTGACAGAAGGATGCAGTAAATCGATGTGTTTTTTTGTTGTTTGATCCATATTTGTGTGTATTAAAGATTTCAAATTTTGAGAATAAAAAGCCTTTCCTGATAGTTTAACGACAATCAGGATTTTTATGCTGCAATAAGATTATTTGTGTTTAAGGATTTATTTACGGTTAAGAAAAACTTGTAAATAAAGCTTGAAAAGTTCCTTTTTTGTGATCACATTTAAGAGGTGAAACACGTTTTAATAACACTGTAAAAATACGCCGAAATAGCGTGTTTGAAAAATAATATGGAGTTGTAAGTCAGTAGTTTCAGTAGAAGATGTTTTGCTTTTTGTAGCTTTGTTTTGTCACTTGAAACAAATAGATGACAAAAAAAAAACCGTTTTTCTTGAATTGAAAAACGGGTTTGTAATAAATTATATTTTTGCAATTGAATTTAATCAATACTTAAAAACATAGGTTTGTTTTCATCCAGACATTCTTTCGCAATTAAATAGATGTCATTAAAAGCTACTAAGCGACCATCTGTTGGAGCTTGATTCCTTGTGTCAACTTTAATTTCTTTATCGAAGACTAAAATATTATATCCATCTTTTGCAAGTTTTCTGATAGATAATAAGTGATTTATTTCACGTTCAAAGACTGTCTTTATTCCTGAAACTTCTTCCATTGATAATTCGACATCCATTATTCCCTTTTTGCTAGCTTTTTCTGGAATTACTTCTTTTAATACATCTAAAATAATAGAGTATTTTAAATCTAGGTTTTCATTACTTCCCCATTTTCTGTTTTTAGATTCTAAATCAACAGGATAGAAATCCCTATTAGTTTTTTCTTTAATAGTTGAATTACTAATAAATATCCAATCTCCGTTTTCGTATAAATGATTTCCCATTTTTATTCTTTTAAAAATTTAACAATGACCTCTTCTCTTGACCATTCTTTTTGAAATTCAACCTTGGTATATCCGTTATCTTTCGCCCATCCTCCAGTAATAGTTTCAAAAGCAGCTTTCTTTTCATCCATTCCACTATCTATGGCTTTCAAAAACTTTTTAAGATTAATAGATTCTCCACCGTAATGTGCATAATATGCGGGATATTTAATCCAAACACCAAACATACCGCTTATTTCAGGTACTTTTTTGCTGTTTTTCATAAAAGTATGTGCGTCATCAAAAATTATTTGTCCTAAACCGCTATATTGCTCATTAATTTTTGGTGGAATATTAAAATCAAGATATAAAATTTCTTCATTTTGTTTTACAGTCAAATCATATTTTTTTGCAGATTCGCTATCTAGTAATTTCATTTCGCACTTTAGGTCAGTTTTACTACCTTTTTTAATCGTTCCAGCTTCTCTTAGAGCGTTAAACTCGTAAGTAATTCCTTTTTTAGCGCCATATCGCATATTTCGAGTAATATAAGCTACGTTTTCGCCTGATTCGTCAACTAGTTGAATTTTATTTGCAATTCCTAACTGATTTATATCCGCTAAAGTAATTATTTTACGATTATCGATCATTGTTTGTTTTACAAATTTTTCAAACTGTTTCTCAGTCATCTTTGAAACATCTTTTCCTGTTTGAACTTCAACAATTTTGTTTGCTTCCTCAATAACCTTTCTTGTTTCTTTCGCATCTTTTGCTGTTTCTGCCAATTCAGCCGCTGCATTTCCTTCCTTTGCCATTTTTGATAAATTAGGTAATCCAAAAGAAGCAAGATCTGCTGTTACACTAAAAGCGATCCAGAGATTGGCTAGCCAACCATAACCATTTTTATGCCATTTTTCTAAAGTACCATTACTTAACATAGCATAATGAGTAGCGTCTTTTGCTAAAACAATTCCTGCAAGTGCTCTCGCTGTCATAGGTGCTCCTTTTGCCAAAACAATACGCAATGCACCAACCGCAGATAATAAACTCAATAAATCTGTGGCAATATTAAACAAATCCCAGTTTGATTGTTTAGTAGCCATATTATGAAGCTTTAAGGCAATAACAAACGTATTTTCGTCGCCTATTTGATCGCCCAAATCTCCCAGTTTTGTACCAAAGTTTAATTTTGCTAATGGATTAAATGGTTTCCATTCAATATAATGCTCAAAAACGGGTACTTCGTAGACTCCTGGAGGGTTTATTCTATCAAGATCTTTTGCACTTATCGAAGCTCTAGCTTTTCCAATTGTTTCAGTCTTATCCGTTTTTTTACAATTATCGATCAAAATGTTATTTCCTGACCAAGCAGTTTTTATATGCGTATCTCTAAATAAATAATAACTGTTGTCAAAATACACAGTATCTGTTGGTTTTGAATTGTCAAATTCAGCAACTAAATGAGTTACAAATCGAAGTAGATCTTGGAGTTCATCACCTTGTAGCTTTCTGTATATATTGCATAACAAGTCTGAGTCTCTAAGAATTATATACAAACTTTGCCTGTCTTTTATTGCGTAAAGAATTTGTAAAACAGCTTTGTCTTCATTTGTACCAACCGACCCTCCAAGTAAATACATATCATTTAAAATAAGATCCAGATGTTTGTATAAATCCGAATCGTCCATTTTTCCAAATAAAATTTTAGGATATGATTGATAGATGACGTCTAGTTGGTTAGGATCATTTTTAGCGTCTTTTATTTTTTTAATATATAAATCAATGACAGCTTTGTTACCAGTATCGCTATATTTAATTCCTAAAGACTTAAAAAGGGCCATAAAAAGATCAAAATCATGAACGGTAAATTTGAATGCGGTTTGAGTTAAATCATTATTGAAAATAGTTAGTATAAAATCGGTTTGTTCACTTCCGATTTCAATAAATGCCTGAAAAGTATTTGCTATCAAATTTATCCCCTTAAACTGATTCGATTTTAAAAGAATTCCAGCTTGTTTTACATTTCCCTGACTATCATCATAAGTGAACTCTTCGAAACCATCAGGAATACTGTTTGGAATATCAACTAAATCATGAAAAAACATGTGCTCATGAACTTCTCCAATTTTATTTTTAATGCTTTCTATAATTTTTGATAACGAAACCAAATTAGTGCTGTTATTTATGTTAGAAGTGCTAGCATACTTAATCATCTCGTCAGTATTTTTATCATCCTCAATCTGCTGACGCCAAATACCCAGCATAATTTGCCTAAACCTGGCCATTTCAGAAGCACTGGTATCTTTTAGTTCTATTGTATGGTTTTTAATAATCATTGGGATAGTTTTTTAGGAAAGGGCAAAAAAGGTGTTGTTACAGTATTTCTACTTTAACAGGTTTCGGCTGGATATGATCTGAGAATGCTGTGGTAATATTGAGACGTAAATCGTCTTCTTGTTCTATTTTGGCATCGCCGCCCAAATAACAGTTTTTGAATAATACTTCGAGAGCTTTAAACTCGTCCATTTTAGAAGCTTGCAATACGGCAGAACGAATGCTCATATCCGGTTTTTTAAAATAGGCAAACAAAGTCGTTTTGTCGTCATCTGCAATGGTCAGTTTTACTACTTTTTTATGTTTGTATTTCCATTGGTTGAGTTGCGCCTGAGTGATGTTTCCGTCAAGAACGTCGATGTTTTTTGAGTTTTCTGTTTCCATTTTAAAATTCTTTTATTGTTTTTATGATAGGGTAAATTGGTATCGGATTGAGTGGTGTCTTTTGCGTTTATTCTATTGCAATAACAAAGAATTAGCGGACACATGCATAAATGTCATATTCAGCTATAATTGCTGATTGACGTTTTATTTTTAATAGAAATTGAATTATTAAGAGATGCAGATTTTAAAAAAAAAGAGACTGCCTGAGTTATTGTTTTGGGGTTGAATAATCTCGAGGCAGCCTCTTGAAGAAGATGCCCTGCTTAAAGCGGACTAATAAAGAGCTTATAGAATAAGTTTGCTGGCAAAAATCATGTTCTTTGAACTCCTTTTTTGCATACCGCAATTGATATTGGTTTTCTCTTTTTAGTCGGTTTTAAAGACAGGGAAGGGTATTATAATGTTAGGAATTTATCGGGATGATTAATTCCATTCAACATGAGAACAGATCAAGTCAAAAGATACCGCAATTTTAGTATCTCCCTGACTAATTCCTCTGCTGTTTGAGTTGAATTCGCAGTTTCTAACAGTGTGTGTGATTACTTCGTTACTGTCGTCCAGGTAACTTACAATGATGCTGAACGGATTGATGTCCTGCAATCTTTGTCCTTTTGGTAAAGCGGCTAAAATAGCTTCTACTTCGTAATTGTATAAAGTAATTGAAGCTTTTGCCTCGTATTTTCCTCTACCTCTGTGTACCGGCATATCTCCGGCTCCGTAATGGTTTTCTTTAGAAACTGAGTCGCTATAGTTTACAGCTGTAATTCCGGTAACGATATTACCTGCAATACTTACTTCAATAGATGACCAGCTGTGTTGTTGTCCGTTAATTAAGGGTAATTTATTCATATGTATCTTGATTTGTTTTTTATAATCCCGATAACGCTCGGGAGCTATCATTTTGATTAATTGTTTTTTAGAGTAACTCAATTATCGTGATAGTAGTGGTGAATTTTTGTTGTTAATGAATGATAAGAAATCGTATAAATTATGCTTTATCGATTCCGAATGGATTTTTAAATCCTAAATCAACCATAATTTTACGGGCAGTTCCAATTGGAGTAATTTCAGCTTTTACTTTTAATTCTGAAGTGGCTAAAATGTTTTGTTTTGGATCAACATAAACATCAAAATCAGAAACTTCCTGATTGCCTACCATTCCTTCTAAAGCAGATCTGCATAAACCTTCAAAGCTTTTTGAAACAGATTGAGGCAGTTTACCATCAATATCTACTAAAACCGGAGAAGCCAATTTTGGCAATAAAGCGGTACGTAATAAACGAGTAGCTTTATTGATTGTACGGTTGTTTTCGACATAAGCAAAGTCTAAAGTTCCAACAGTACAGGTGTGGCTGTCGTTAAAATAAAGACCAGGTAAACCAGTGTGCGTTTTTGTAAAAATGAATCTTTTTTCGTTTAATTCTCTTAAAGTGCCAAGATCCTTAATTTCTTTTCCGCCTACAAAACCAGCTTTGGCAAAACCTTCACCAGTTAGATTGAATTTTTCGATCCAGGCAATGTTTTCAGATACTTTTGCTTTAGAAATGGCACCTAATGCTAATCCAACTGCTGCTGAATTTTTGTATTTACTTGCTTTTTCCAAATCCATAGCCACAACTACAGATACGTTTTCAGAATCTGATCCGGCTAAAGAAGCTGCATCAACAGTAAAACCTTTTCCTTCTAAAATAATTTCAAAAGGCATATAATCTGCATAAGCAAGATCAGCTTGAGTTTGCGCTGCTAAAACTGCAGCTTGAGTTTGTGCAAATGTGGTTGCTCCGGAATAGATAATGGCCATTTGACGAATATTTCCGTTTGCTTTTTCCTGCATGTCCATTGCTTTAGCAACAATGTCCTCATAAGAAGTGGCAGCAGTTTTCATAATATATAAATCACCGGAAGGATTCATTCTGAAAAATTGCTGAATTTGATAGTAAACAGACTGACCACTTACATCATATTGTTCTGTAATACCTAAGGCTTCGGCATCTTCTAATGATGCTAAACGTTTTACTGTGTCAGATTCTAATTCTAATTTTAATTCAGGCAAAATCCCGGTAGGTTCATCAAAAAGTAATCCTGAAACCATGTCCTGCTCCGGACTTCTTCTTCCTAATCCGCCTGATAGTTTGGTAATCACTACATCGTTTAATGTACTCATAATATAAATTGTTTTAAGTGTTGAAAATTTGTTCTTGTTTTTTGCCCGAAAAAAGGCAAAAGAAGGGCCGTAACAAGTTGTTGAATTTGTTATGAATCAGCTATTTATTATGTTAAAAATGATATTCGTAATCGGGAATCCAAAAAGTAGAAAGGGTATTTTTGGACGTGGTATAAAAACCGGTTTTTCAATTGGATCCTGTTCTTGGCCAGGAGATAAACTTGCTTTTGATATCGAGTACAAATTTAAGGCTCAAGGTTGCTTTTTCCAATTTTTTTAATCGTCAAAACCAGTAGTTTCAGTGCTTTAAGCTCTGGCCTCTGTAGCGAGTCCTTCGTTTATAATGGTGTAGATAGTACGCTCTGTGAGGAACAAAGTATCCGAAAGTTCAGATACTACAACTTTCATTTGTTTAGCTTGATTTCTATTTAGATAGTTGATCACATACTCTCTCCTTTTGTCTAATAGTGTTCTGCTTCTCTTCATGTTTTGGGTTTTAAAAAGATAGGTTGATTTTATTTATGATTTGGCTTCGTGTGCTGCGGTATTTTTATGCCATGTAATTTTATTTGATTGCTTATTGAGATTAAGTAGTGGTTTTTAAATCAATATTTCCTTCGACCTGATTAGGGTTTATTCCAATTATTCCAGATTCTAAGTCATATCCTAATTCCTCCAGTTCTTCATTACTTAAACCATTATTAAAAAGGATGTATTTCTTTTTTAAGATATTTTCTATTAAGGTGGTTTTGTACGTGATCTCCCAAATAAAAAAATCATTTTTGTTCCAGTACGTGTGTTCGTTTGTACATTGTTTTTCTCTTATCTTAAACGTTGAGTTAGTATCTATAGCAGCATTACTGTTGCTTTTAGACAATACTGCTTTGTCTATTCGCTGGGCAATATCAAACGCATTTGCATAACTTGTAGAAGAAATAGTTGCTACAGGTAATATTAGATACAGACAAAATGATACATCTGCTTTGTAGTTTTTTTCAGAAGATGTTTCCCAGTCTACGGTATCATATTTAAACATTACTACCGGTGTTTCAATAGCATCTTTAAAAATGGCATCACTATAAAGTTGAACTATTGGTGCATTAGAAGTGAACTCTGTTTCGATTGCGTTCTTTTTTTCGGTATAAAAATCTTTTAGAATCATATGGTGGATTATTTTTGACAAATATACAACATATGTTTTGATTTGTACAACATATTACGATGAAAAATGCAGTAATTTCAGTAATATGATTTAGTTTTTTATATTGACTATTAGAGTAATACAGTAAGAAAAAGGCTTTAAATGTCTTTATGTTCAGCTGTTACGTAAAATAAATAGAAAAGAATGCTATTATTTATGATATATTTTTTAGTTTTGCAACATATAGTGGAATGTGTATTATTGTTTAAAACATATTACATAATTAAAACAAATGCAACAACATGGAAATACATACTAAGATAAAACGTATTATAGACGAGCTGAAGTTAAATAATAACTCATTTGCGAAGTTAATAGGAGTAACCAGTACTACAATAGATAGTATCACTATTGGAAGATTGCAGTCTGACGGAGAAAGAAAAAGGACAAAGCCAGGTTTTGATTTGCTGCAAAGTATCATTACGCATTGTAATGTAAACCCGGACTATTTTTTTGGAAATAGTGATGAAATTTTCGCCAATAAAACAACTGGCGAAGTGGGGCTGAATCTACCTAAGATTATAACGGTAAATGAAGACGGGGAGGAGAATATTAATTTTGTCGGAGTAAAAGCAAGAGCAGGTTATTTAGACGGTTATTCTGATCCGGAATATATGGAAAGTCTTCCGTCATTCAGTATGCCAATGTTAAAAAACGGTACCTACAGATGTTTTGAAATAAAAGGAAACTCGATGTCGACAACCATTCATGACGGCGATTACCTTTTTGGGAAATACGTCGATAATTTTGATGATATCCTTGACGGAAGAATTTATGTTATTATCAGTAAGAATGATGGAGTAGTAGTAAAAAGGGTTTTAAACCGAATCAGGGAAAGTGGAAAATTAATCCTGAAATCCGACAACAGAGACGGAAATTACCCAATGTATTCTATTTATGCCGAGGATATTCTGGAAGTTTGGTACGCAAGCATGTATGCTTCTAAGCAAATGCCCGATCCTATTAATATCTATGAAAAGATTCACGATCTCGAAAGTAAATTTTATGAAATGGAAGAGACTTTGAGAAAAAAATTAAACTAATATTTTTCTAAATAAAATGAGACTTTGAAATATTAGACTTTGAGATTTTTTAAAATAAAAAAAAGCATCTCTTACGTTGAAACGTAATAGGTGCTTTTTCATTTTAAAACGAGAACTTTTAAGAAATGCTTCCGGTTCCCGTTCCGGTTTGGGCTGATGCAGAACCTGTTGTAGTTACTGTGGTGGTTACGGTTCCTGATTTGACAAACGCCTCGATTGCAGTTGCTAATTTTGCTGCAAGGTTATCGATAGACGACGCGTTATCTGTTTTTTCTTTTTCCTCTTTTAAAAGAGCTTTTATTGATCCTTCTAAACCTGATTTATTTAAAGCCATTGTTATTTTATTTTAATAGTTGTGCTAATTTTTCTTTTATTCCTGTAAGCTGAGTAGAATTGATTGGAGGACCTGAAGGACCAACTGGTGTGGGAACGGTAATTTTAACTATTTCATCAATCAGCCCATTTAGCTCGGTGAGTAAATTTTTTCCTTCGGCATTAATTTTAAATTTATCATCCATTTCTAAAGTTAATTTACCCTTAATAAATGAAGTTTTGGTATCTGAAATTAAAGCTTCAAAACCGTCTTTAATGATGACTTTTGCTTCTTTATCTTTTAAATTAAAGATGGTATTTCCTTTATTGAGATTAATTTCGGTCTGTAATTCGTCAAATGTTATTTTTTGTTTTTCAGTACCTTCTTTATCTAAAAATTGTATTGCTGCCTTTGAATTTTCTCCAGAAGAAAGGGAGAAATTTAAACGCTCTTTAATATCTTCACCATTAACAGTACTTAAAATAGTTTGCTGCTGATTTCCATTAAAGATGTTCTTAGCAATTTCTTTACCATTTTCATCATAGAAAGACGTGGTAATATTTGAATCTTTTTTGCCGCTAAATTCTATTTGAGCAATATTTTTGTAAGTAGGCTTTGCAGTTGATGATGCATTATTTTCGCTGGATTGTTTGAATAACATTTGGAATTTATCTACTTCAGTATTGATTTCCAGATATTGATTTTCATCATTCTTGAATCGAATAAAAGAACGTTCAATTTCAGAAAATTGCGAAACAAACGCTCTCGTTTCGACTCCATCTATAATGGTAGCCAAAACCCAACTGTCTTTTTTAGGAATAATAATAATTCCTTGTTCTGCATCGAGGATTGAAGCTTTCAATCGTACGTTTTTAAGTATGGCACCATCAGCGCGCATGATGTTTACGGTATAAGCATCTTCAGGATTATGGAGCGATGCTGTTTCTGTGTTTATTTCGATGACTTTTGCAGCAAAAGTCTCAATAATTTGATTTTTACCAGCGACATCTTTTATTAAATCTGTTATATTTCCCATTTTGTGTTTTTATACTGTTTCTACTCTTCGTCCTATATAAATCTTTTGCCTATAGCCGTTTTCGCCATAACTTCGTTCTACTTTTTCGACCTGAAAAGTGCCGTTTTTTTCTTTGTCCTTGGCGTTTTCCAAAATTACCTTGTCTGTAGGTCTTACGAATGGTTCACCAAAAGTTAGGAAATAGCCTTCAAATCCGCTTGGTTTCGATTGCATGGCCCTTGAAGCGGCATATTGGTACAATGCTGCAGCAACTTCTGTTGTTGCTTTTTTGAAAGCCGCAGGATCATTAGGCAAATCATCGTTGTCATTATGCAATACATGGGTTTTGACTAATTGCCCATTCGGATCACCTAATTCGATATAAATTGGCGTATTCGAATTTTTAAAGTATTTTTCTACTCTGGTACGGGTATTCTTTGTCGTTTCATTTACCGCGACTAGTTTGTCTTCGATAATATTGTAACGAAATCTAAAACGTACTTTTCCCAGAAAACCTCCCGAAACAGATTGCGCTATTTTATTGAACTGTGCACTTAAAAGACTAAGTCCTTGGTTGATTAGTTTTTTGACCAATGCTCCCGCTAACGGACTTTTAATGAAATTTCGATCAATAAAGCTGGCTAATTCGGCTGTAGTATGCTGTTGTGGGTTATTCGTAATTGTAAGTACAGGAGCCAGGTTTTCGGTTTTAAAATACGTATAAATTCCTTTGTCTTTAAGCATCTCGAAAACCTGAGCTAAACTTTGGTTTCTGTTAATCATGACATTCCCCAATTCTTCGTCAAGCGCATTTACTTTAAAAGGTAGTTTTAGTTCTTTGATTCTTTTTTCGAAGAAAGTTTTAGGATTAAAGCTTTCAATATTTGTTGTAGGGTTGGTTGCTACAATATTCAAAATATCCTTTTTATCCTGAACATCATCGTCTTTTACGGCTTTTACTTTTTTAAACGCATACATCGCATCCTCGCAGGTAATGACAGCATGGATATCAGTTTGTACTCCTGTGATATAACCTCTGAAAGCCGGTTTGTAATCGCCATCATAGCCTAAAAATATTTCGATAAAATTTTCGAGTTTAAAAAAATCGTAAATTGATTTTTCTTCTCCGCTGGCGTTGGCAAATAAGTTTTGATCAAATCCTTTAGTATCGGTATATACTTTTTGCGGCATTACAATAGTCGCCGTATCCGTAAGGGATTTGTACGAACTGCTGATGTCTACATTTTTGACATAAGTAAATTCATAATATTTAGGAGTGGGGATGAGTCGTACCGTTTCGTAGACTCTGATTTTGGCATTTAGGTTAAGCATTGTCTCTGATTATTAGTTCAACGGTTTCATCTGATGTAGCACTGGCCGTAAATTTTTGAATGTTTTTTGTTCCTGAAATCGAAGGGATAGCGTAGGAGTCGATCACTAATTCGTAAATACCAAATCGGTTTAAGATGGCATGCGTTACTCTTAGAGCATAAGGGGCATTCAGGAATTGTTTCAGTAAAAAAAGCTTTTCTTTTGGGTATTCATCTCCGGTTTCATTCGCGATTAGTCCGTCTATAGAAATACTAAAATCACCATTTGTAATATGTTCCTTGATGGTTGAATCACGTCCTTCGATTCCTTCTTTTTTGATGACTTTCGAACGGTTTAGGTTGACAGTAACAGCATCTATTCGTAAACTGGGTAAATTAAGGTCTTTTTTTACCAATGGCTCAAAAACCAAAGGAGCGAAGACTCTCAGGTTAAATTCGCCTCCGGTTTTATCGATAATAAAATCTTTCGATTCTGATTCGTTGTAGTTAATGCCTGTATATTCGGTTTCTTTGGTGGCTAAAATTTCGTTTACATTAAAATTGAATTTCATAATGATTTATTTTTTTGTTTTTAATTTGAAAATGTTTGGGCAAAGGCGGTCATGAATGTGTTTTCCATTCTTTTCTCTTTGTGTTTTTGTAACCACAAAGCTTCTTCAAGCAGTTTATAAAACTCATCCATTGCTAATTGATAAGGATCGACATGAAAAGCATACCGAATAAGTGCTGCTGATTTTTTGAACTCGTCTTTTTGCGGTGTTGTATCGATGAAGAATTCACTATCGTTTTTGATCATGGCGACAATAGAATTTCCTGCCGAAAGCATGAATTCATCATCGTAATTTTCTGTATCCAGGACACATTCCTGAAATAAAAACAGAATTGCTTCATGGGGATTGTCCTTGTATTTATTTTGATAATTAAGAAATGTAGTGAAAGTTGGCTTTTTGCAATAAGCAGTAATTATTTGATCATCAGAGGTCAGCTTTAATACTGTACCGTATTTTTCTTTTAGTTTTTGCAGTGTTGTTTGGTCTGGCATTTTTATGGTTTTAGAGATTGTGAGATTAAATGTTGCTGTCTCTGCTTTCTTTTTTTAGGACTTCGGTGAGACTCTCATTTTTTTCGGATACGCTTAGAGGCGTGATGTTAAAACTTTCTATAAAAATGTTTCCCTCTGTGGTTTGTCCCAAGGGATTTTTGAAATTTCTCATGTCTGGTGTTTTAGGCGTTTCTCCTAAGTCTCTTGGTGTATAATCCATGATGGGTGAATGTTTAATGGTTAATATGATTATTGAAGGTATTGTCTACAGATGAGGTATCCATTCTCAAAAAAAAATGAAAATAAAGTGCATTATTATGTCTGTTTTGGGATGCTAATAGTGGTTATTAGAGTATGTAAAAATAGGGCAGAAGTGGGTGAAAAACGAAAAATTGAGCTGTCGTTTTCAGTAGTTTCAGTAGAATGTAAATAGTGTTAATATTCTGTGATATAATTGATTGTGGTTTTTAATTAGACTATTTTGGAGAATTGTTATTCTCTGAAAAAATAATTCTATGACTACATTTTTCGAATAAGTTTTACACTCCGCTATTCGCAGACAAAAAACACCCAAAATCATTAGAGATAAATATTCTCAGACGATTTTGGGTGTGGGTTTAAAAATTAATTAGAGTTTATTTTTGAATATTAGCTAATTTTTTAGTTGGTGTCTTGAGATAAAGTATTGTCTAATTGGACTTTGTTATATCGTACTGAAAATTGAAAGATACATCTCTCGGCCCCGTTCCTATTTCGGAGTTAAATTGTACAATAGCTTCAGTACCTCCATTTAAATATACCTGACACGGGTATGCCGCAGTTCCGGCGGTAGTAGTGAATACGGTACCTTGGCCGCAATAGAAATTAGTTGCAGAGCCTGCAATATTTATAGGTAATGATATTCTAAATCTCGATAATGTAGAGCTCGTAGTGATGTTCAAATTAACGTTAGCCTGAACAGAAACTACATTTCCTACTTTTATATAATTGGACATTCTGCCTATCCCGTTTATAGATACATTAGTTATTTCTGAGACTGTTGCGGTATAACTTCCTGAAGTTCCGGCCGGGGCGTTTGTAGGTATATCTGATAACAAAGCTATTACTCCACTATTATTTGGGAAACTATAAGTTTGCGCCGTACTAAGTAGATCAGTTTTAAATGTCGCAAATTGTCGTGAAGATGATCCAGACGCTATAGCTATATCATTTCCTATGGCAGTTATAGTTGCAGATCCTGAACCTGTTGGTTTCGAGGGGCTTCCAAGCCAGGATATAAAAGAACTATCCAATTTTAAACCTGTATTAAGTGTTAAAAATCCGCTTTTAGATTCATCACCCGTTTTATGAATTACATTTGCGTCATTAGTATAAACATTTGAATCTACAGATCCATCAGCTTTTAAAAATTGCGATGCTGTACCTCCTGTTTTAATAAAAGATTTTCCTGTTATATCTCCTAATTTGCCTACTGTAAAAACGTCTGTAAGGTTATTTTGAACCGTTATAGGAACAACTGTACTAGCTGTTGTGTTTTTAATCAATAATCCTTTTCCGCCTACTGAACTTTGTAAATCTAAACCCATCAATATAGAATTAGATCCAGATATAGATTTTAAATCAAAAGTAGTACCATTAGTATTAGTACTAAAATTATTTATAAGTTGTAAAACTGTTGCGGGGCTACCATCGCTATTCGCTGCACTTTTTTGGCCTGTCCAACTTTCGTTACCCGTTTTGTGTAAAGCTGTAGGAGTAGTAGGTAAATCTGCCGTACCTCCTAAATCTCCGGTAAGTTTTACAACGCCTTTTACTGTAGTGGTTGCATCTGGGCTAGTTCCGCCTATTGCCATATCACCTGTACCAACTATCGATTCTCCATTGATTGTTTTAAAATCATCTGCTAAAGTTAATCGGTAAGTTCCCCAAGTTTTAGGTACAGGTATGAGTACTGTTGCGTCATAAGTTGGATTCACGGCATCAAATTCCATAGTAACCGTATGTGAACTCCCGCCACCTGACCTGGTTCTCGTCATTTGTGCCTTACCTTCATAAACACCAACTCGACCATCTACATTTCCTGATGTATTTGTAAAATAAGATTGATTGTTCCAGATAGCAAAACTACTTCCCTGATTATTTCCATTGTTTACAGAGCCCCAAATATGTCTGTCATAGGAACTCCCTTCTAATATATCGAGGAAGTTGAAACCTTCTTTACTTACTCTGCCACCAAAATCAACAACGCTTTGTAAGTTCTGATTTCCTCCGCCTTCTATCGTAATATCTCCTTCTCCAACTATCGTTTCTCCATTGATTGTTTTAAAATCTTCTGTTGTTGCCAAAGTTTTTACATTCCCATCTGAAGTAAGAGGCAGTTTGATTGTACAGGCTCCGGAACTCTCCTCATTTAATACAATGCCTTGCTTAACCGGATTTCCGGATAGATTTTTATTTAATGATAATTCATCAGCTGATATATTTGCGAAAGTAGTTCCTTCGTCTTTACTTACTGAAATCCCCAGTTTATTAATATCGGTAATAAGAAAACCGGTTTCTGCTTTGGCCGAAATATTTAGACCTCCCTCATGTACTGTTGTTTGCGATTCTTCGTCCTCTGATAAGAGATTTATACTTGTATTTGTAGCATTTCTGTCTTTATCTAATACTTCTTGCAGAGTTGGGATGTCTCCGGCACCTCCGCTGATCAGGATATCTCCTTCTCCAAGAATAGATTCTCCATTGATAGTTTTAAAATCTTCTGTAGTAGCTATCGTGTATGTTTTGCCTTCTTCTGATTTTGCCGGAAATCTTAGTTGAGTATTAGCAACAGGATCAGATATGTCAATAACAGTCTGATTATTCGATTTATCCCTGGTTAATATAACATTGCCTTCTGAAAGCGTTATATTGCCTATGTCATTAGAATCTAATACAGTATGATCAAATGATAATTGATTTTTTAATTGATAGATAGCTGTTTTTTCGGTTTCATCAGAAACGATAATCTCATTATATTTCGAAGTACCGTAATCGCCCATCAGGGTTGCTTTACTTTGGCCATAAGAAGCAGTAGGATCTGCATCTAAAACGGATTTTAGACCTTGAGGTTCGATGTCTAAATTACCTTCTCCAAGAATAGATTCTCCGTTAATGGTTTTAAAATCGTCTGTCGTGGCTAAGGTATAGACTTCTTCGTCATTAGTTTCCTTAAGTTTAAATACAGTAGTTCCTTTTGAATTAGGATTACGTCTAATACACGCGTCTCCTTGTCTTTGAAGTGTTGCAGCATTTGCAGATCCTAAAATGATCTCACCTGATTCTATTGTCTCATTAGATGAATTACGGTCTAATGCGGTAGATAATTGTATTGTAGCATTGTTGTTATCTAAAAATATATAATTTGGATTTATCTGAGCAGTATTTGATCCGCTTGTTAATATAATCCCTTTATTTGCTTTATTATCTGTATCTAATACCTGTTGTAATGTTGGAATATCTCCGCCAGCTTCAATAATTATATCCCCAGTTCCAAGAATAGTTTCCCCATTAATAGTTCTAAATTCAGGTTTGTTAAGTAATTGGCTAAAGCCCGATTCGCTGTTCCAGTCCGTATTTACTTGTGGTGCATGAGCGTTTTTATCGGCGATGTGCTGGTCTAAAATTGTTTTGTCAGCTTTAGATAAGAGCAATTCGTCAAGCCCGTCGACCTCTTTTACAGGGATTTTATCAAATTTATGTCGAAAGGAATCCCAGGTATCCCAAAATTGAGTTTGTGTTGGTTTTAAACCCGTTCTGAACCATTGTTTTATGGTATTTAATGTTTGTAAAGCCATGTTTTTTGTGTTTGTTATTTATTGCTATTAATGTTTAATTCAGGCAGAATCATTTTCTCTAAGTAGGAGAGGAGGATGTTCTTATAAAACATCCTGAAAATTTGCGAATTGACGTGTTTAGATGAACACGGTTATTCGGTTTATGAGCGTGTAAAAGTAGTATGGAAAGCCCCATAAAAAAGAAAAATGAGATGAGTGCTTTCTGTAGTTTCATTAGAAAAAAATAACGATTTTAAGTCGTTAAGAAAACACCCAGGAATTATCAAAGATTTTATTTTTTCTTTTTATCCTGGATGTTTCATTTTAAAATAAAGGCAAAGTATTATTGCTGCTTGTTAAAACATTTTTTTATTCCTGCCATTTGACTTTTCTACCTTTCTTCGGTCGAAAATAAAGAAGTAATACTTGGTAATGCCGCTGATAAAAACAGCCCCAACAATTTGATTCGGTTAATGTTTACTAATGATAATCCTGCATCTTGCAAAAGATCGAATTTTGTATCAACTAAGCCAGTTAAAACAATTAAAAGGCTAATGATTACGGTGATTTTTGATTTATTCATATGATTAATTTGAGGTTGTTTTTATTATAAGTATTTAGTCGTAGCTGAATTTGATAGGAGTACTATCTGATAATTTATCTCTATTCAAAGCTTGTATTCTCAAGATAAGTATAATACCGAGCATAACGAAGATGAAATATGTTATGTAAAAGTCTGCTGTAAAATCTCCTAGTAGATTTGCTACTACTTGCTTTATTGTGTTCATTATTTATATTTAATTATTATTTCTCTACCCAAGCCGACCAAGTACCTTCGCTTTTAACCCTTACATATAGTTTACCTGCGTTAGCACCGTTTATATAAGTAATTTTCTGAACTCCGTCTGTACTATTGTATCTTAAAGATTCAAGACTATAAAAGCCCACATTACCTGCTACATTTTCAGAATCTCCAAACGTGTTTAAAGATGTATAGTTAGTCATTGAATTATATACTACTAATGCATTATTAGCAATATAGTTTGATACTATCCCTGTTGTGGAAATAGTTCCATTCACTTGAAATTTTGCCTCGTTGTCTGTTGTTGTTCCTACTAATGTATTACCATTAGGTAAAACTGTCAATGCATTAGTTCCACCAACTACAAGTCTTATACCTGATCCTCCGTCTGCTTGAACTTTGGCGAAACCATTATCATAATAGTAAAAACCTTTTCCTACTCCATTGATAGAAGAAATAAAGCCACCTCCGTATGATGTCGTGCCATCAATAGTAAGCCATTTTGAGCCACCACCTACGCTTAAAGGTTTTGATATTCCAATACCTACGTTACCATTAAAAAATCCATTTCCTAATTTATCAATACTAGACGTGGTAGATCCATTATTCGTTCCTAAAAATAGATTTCCTGAAAATCCTGTGCCTCCATTTGCTACAAAAGCAGCGCTGCCACTTCTTGCTTGTACAAATATTGCGTCTCCTGCTTCTGAACTTGCGTCAACCTCGATTCCTCTAGCTCCTCCACTTACAGTAATACCTATACCTGAAGAGTTAGCTCCACTTCCTGGACTAATATTAAGCATTTTACCTCCATTAAAAACAGATCCATAAATGTCTATTCCTCCCGATTCGGTGTTATCTGAAAAAAAACGTTTTCTTCCATGAAGATCTTCTGTACCTGTTTTATGTACAACGTTTGCATCTAAAGCATAAGGCGTCAAATCATCTGTAGTAGCTATTATTCCGGATTTAGACTGTAAAGTTTGTATATAACTTCCAGCTATGTCGGAAGACGCTTTTAACTCTATATTAACCTCTTGTCTTTGAAGATTTACAGAGTTTGGCGTAATAGTAGAAGCTTCATTGTTATAAAGACCATCAAGTTTTATAGCACCTCTACCCAGAGTAGTCTTATAGTCTCCATCTGTTATAAAAATAACTTTTTCTGAAACATTACCTCTCGATAATACTTGATCAAGACCTTGATCTCCTGTTATATATATATTACCTTCTCCTAGAATAGATTGCCCATTAATAGTTTTAAAATCGTCTGTTGCTGCTAAGGTTCTACTATTTGGTCCTGTTTTTAATGTAGGTAAGTAAATTGTACCTGTAGCGTTTGGTTCTATACCCCTGGATGCTAAGCGTACTTTATCAGATTCATTCAGAGAGTTATAAAACTCTATCTGATCAGATAGTATGCTAATTCTCTTATTCTGATTTCTACTTTCTACACTAATTATGTTAGGAGACGTTGTAACTGAATTGCCTCTTTGATTGTCAACAGAAATATTAAATCCGTTCAATGTACTGGTAGCTTCGTTAGGGTAATTTAATACCATAGTTTTACCTATTGCAGTATTACCTGCATCTAATATTTGGTCAAATGTTTGAGACCCAACACCTCCAACGTTTCCCGCAATAACATTACCATCTACATCAATTCCTAAACTTCTATCTAATGTACCGGCTGGTACAGATTTTATATTTAATTTGTCAACGTATGTTGTATCGCTTTCTATGCCAGTTATGTTAGCACCTAATACTATTGTATTTTCGTTATTAGCAAATGAGTTATTTCCATGAACAAATGAGTATAGACCATTAGCTTCTGATTCATTACCTCCAGCATGTGAATTTTCTCCTAGAGCTATAGTTAGATTACCTTCTGCATGTGAATAATCACCTAATGCTGTTGTTTGTTTACCTTCTGCGTGTGAATATATGCCTTGTGCAATTGTTTGGTAGCCTTCAGAATGTGATCCAGTCCCAAATGCTTTTGTTGCTTGCCCTTCTGCATGTGAATATGGGCCTTGTGCACTTGTTTGATATCCTTCAGAATGTGATGCGCTACTGGAAGAAGTGGTCTCGTTCCCTTCTGCATGACTATTATTTCCTGATGATTGAGTGAATGAGCCTTCTGCATACGAAGCATAGCCACTTGCTGCTGTTTGGTGGCCTATAGCTATTGATTTTGTTCCACTAGCTTCATTATCACCATCAACTGTTGTTATGGAAGTACTAACTGTGCCAGCTTTCCATAAAGTTGTACCACTAATAACAATATCTCCCTCTCCAACAATAGATTCCCCATTAATGGTTTTAAAATCTTCTGTTGTTGCCAAAGTTTTTACATTACCATCTGAAGTCAGAGGCAGCTTGATTGTAGAAGCTCCGGAACTCTCCTCATTTAATACAATGCCTTGCTTAACCGGATTTCCTGATAGATTTTTATTTAATGATAGTTCATCAGCTAATACATTTACGAAAGTAGTTTCTTCGTCTTTACTTACTGAAACTCCCAGTTTATTAATATCGGTAATAAGAAAACCGGTTTCTGCTTTGGCCGAAATATTTAGACCACCCTCATGTACCGTTGTTTGCGATTCTTCGTCCTCTGATAAGAGATTTATACTTGCATTTGTCGCATTTCTGTCTTTATCTAATACTTCTTGCAGAGTAGGGATGTCTCCGGCACCTCCACTGATAAGGATATCACCTGAACCTACAATAGATTCTCCATTAATGGTTTTAAAATCTTCTGTAGTAGCTATCGTGTATGTTTTACCTTCTTCTGATTTTGCCGGAAACCTTAATTGCGTATTAGCGACAGGATCAGATATATCGACAACCGTCTGATTATTAGATTTATCCCTGGTTAATATAACATTGCCTTCTGAAAGCGTTATATTCCCTATGTCATTAGAATCTAACACAGTATGGTCAAATGATAATTGATTTTTTAACTGATAGATCCCTGTTTTTTCGGTTTCATCAGAAACGATAAGCTCATTATATTTCGAATTGCCGTAATCGCCCATAACAGTTGCTTTACTTTGGCCATAAGAAGCAGTCGGATCTGCATCTAAAACGGACTTTAGACCTCGAGGTTCAATGTCTAAATTACCTTCTCCAACAATAGATTCTCCGTTGATTGTTTTAAAATCATCTGTAGCAGCTAATGTTATTTCCTTACCTTTAGTTACAGGTAAATTTACTGTGCTAACGCCTGTAGAAGATTCATTAATTCGTAAATACGATTCAGCAGTATCAGCAGTATCCCGATTAAAAAATATCCCTTGAGGATTTAGCGAAACATGTTGACTATCATCTCGTGTAACAACACCAGCAGAATCAATAGCTACTAACATATCTGAATTACTATCCGTTAAACGTATAGATCTCGAATCTATGCTTGTTTTTAGCCAATTATAATAGTCATCGTTAAATATTATGCTGTTTGTGGTTTCATTACCATTGGCTAAAGTTGTTTGTAAATTCTGGGATCCGCCTGCTTCAATAATTATATTTCCACCACCTGTCAATGGCTCTCCATTGATAGTTTTAAATTCAGGTTTGTTAAGTAATTGACTAAAACCGGACTCACTATTCCAATCCGTATTTACTTGTGGTGCATGAGCATTTTTATCGGCGATGTGGCTGTCCAGAGCGGTTTTGTCAGCTTTTGAAAGGAGTAATTCGTCCAATCCCTCGACCTCTTTTACAGGGATTTTATCAAATTTATGTCGAAAGGAATCCCAGGTATCCCAAAATTGAGTTTGTGTTGGTTTTAAACCCGTTTTAAACCATTGTTTTATGGTATTTAATGTTTGTAAAGCCATATTTTTTTTCTTTTAAATGATGTAATTATTTGATTTTGATAAGTTGAATCTTCTTCAGTATGGAGACGAACAACAGATCTTGTAGTTGTGTTCCTTTTCAATTTAGGGTAGGGTTAAATTTCCTGTCTGGAATCTTTTTTCTAAATATGTGATTAAGAAAAGTTGTGAATTACTCTTGTCGGGTATTTTAGGCATTTTTGACATGCCTGTTGATAATACATAATCCATAATGGCTGCTGTTTTAGTGTGATTAATATATAGTGTGATGATTGTTTTTTTTGAAAAATAAGAGAAGCCTTTTTGAATTATTGTTCGATAAAAGGAATATCACTATTTAATTTTTGAGGGTGTAAAAGTAGGACAGAAGAATACAAAATGAACTAAAAAAAGCCTTGTAAATTCAGTAGTTTCAGTAAAACGATAACTTGCTGAAACTACTGAATACAAGTGTCTTGAAGTTTAGAAATTGCAAACATTGATACTATTTTTACACCCAGAAAAACACCAAGAGATGAGTAAAAATGCAATCCATAATTTCAATCTTTCCATACAAAATAGTGCTGATATAAAAGCCTCAGAAGACTTAACGAAAACCATCATAAAAGAGCTGGCCAAAGTTTCGAAAGAAATGAGCCAGCAAAAAGATATAGTACAGGAATGGCAGGAGCAAAAAAAACAGAATGCCGCTGCTATTGCCAACAATACTATTGCCTCAACCGAAGGAGGCGCCATCGATACTACTGCTGAAATCAAAAAAACAGCACTGTCGATTGGCAATACTCCTTTGGTTTCCGGAGGAACAGTGTCAAATCTGGATGTTTCGTCAGCTACTATTTCTTTACCGACAACATCAACTTCAGGCACTCTAATCGGAGGAGACGTTATCGATACCACTGGCAGAACAACAAGAAGCTCTGCAACTTCAGACAACACTACGCCTCCAACATCAGGGGCAGAAAGTAATACGCTCAATTTTAGCAGCGGAACAACAACGCAAACGTATACAAGTGTCGCAGCACAAGAGACGCTAACGGTTTCTCAAACACTTCAGACAAATAATAACGAGCCAAAAACAGAAGTTGTTAGAGCAGAAATAAAAAAGAGATTAGAAGCTGCAATGGCAGCAAATAATACTGTCGAAACAGCGTATTGGAGAAACATTGCTAAAGCTTTTGATGAAGGAGCGACTGCCAAAGATTTTGATGGTAAACCAGATGACATGCTATTTACTAAAATGTATGACCAGCTAAAACAGTCTGCTAAAATTACTGTAGAAAGTCAAAACTTTAACTGGGAAACCGTTCGTCAAAAAATGATTGAAGCAATTGATGCTAACATACTGAACGGAACAATTTCTGTGAAAAATAAAACGCGTTGGGAAACAATCAAAAAACAATTAGGCGATGATAAAACTAATATTGCAAACCTTTTTGAACAATACGACGAACTGTTTTTACTGCTGAAAGAAGTAGAAGGATTGAGTGCATTACCCAATACGATCACAATAACTACCAAAACAAAGATATATCCTAATTTAAGTGCTGACCAATTATATGCTTCAATAGGAAGAGAAGACGTTTATGTATTCCTAAGAGAAATAAACAACGAAGAAATTCGTGGAAGTGCAGTAGATAAAGGTGCGGTAAAAATTAAAAACACAACGGCAAAGTCATTTATTATTGGAGAAAGCCTGGAATTTTTCCTTGATGAAAAATTTATAAACCAAAACCTGTATAAAAAAGAAGATATCAATTGGATTGTTCGTAATGTTCAAAACAAAAAAGATGAAGGAATTGTTTTTGTAAATGAGGGAACTTCATTTAGTTATAATTTCGATACAGCCGGCGTTTACAGAATTGATGCCTATGGTTACAAACCTACAATAAAAGGCAGCAAAAATGCCGGAACATCTACTTTTATAGAATTAGAAATAGTTGCCCAGCAAATTGAGATTAAATCTCCATTTAAAGACAGTTTCACAAGAGCTTCTGTAAAAGAGCAATTGTTTAAAGTAAACCTGAAAAATACCAAAGTAAAAACATTAAATCCGTTAAAACTTTATTATCAGCTAGAAAAGAAAACAGCCAATAAAGTAACTGAAATTTCTGAGGAACTGGAATTAGATGCAGGAGGTATCATTAAACTAGCCTTGCCTGAATTGGGCGAATATAAAATTAAAGTAACCAGTAAAGATCAATATGCATTAAGTAAAGAATCTAAAATCTCAGTAATTAAAAATGAAGTGACGAGTATTGGTTACGTAAAAGATGCATCAGCTACAGGTGTGTTTTTATTAGGTGATCCAAATAGAAAGTTGACTTTAGAAGCCAAAACGTTTAAAATAAATCCTCCTACAGATGAAGAAAAAGAAGATGTAAAATGGATGATTTATGATGCTAATAATAAACCCTACTTGTCACCAGGTACAGCAATAATGAATAAAGATAAAAATCCTAAAAAAGAATATTTTCACCAATGGGGTTTCTACGATGTTCCGATTCCTCAAAAAGTGGGAAATTATACAGTAGAAGCTTATAGTGACATTCAGAAAGGCAGTAAATCGAATTCTATTTTTAAAATAGAAGTAAAACAGCCACAAGTTACAGCAACTTATTGGGCATGGAGCGGTGGAAGCAAAAAAATAACCTCAGGTTTTTCAGGTGAAAGTAATTGGATCAAAGCTGCAATTCCGTATTACAGTAATCAAACTGTCAGAATATATTTTTATCTCAATAACAAAAAAACAAAACATTATTTAGATGTAAAGACCAATGGAGAAGGGGTTATTTTTAAAGAAATAAAATTTGATTCTGATTTCAGGAAACTCATCGGATTTGAAAACGGTAAAATTGCCAAAATTGGATTTAAATTATTAGGAATCCAGAACGGGAAACCATGTCCATTTAAGGTCCCGGCTAATTATGAATCTGATACCCTTTTGTCCGTTACAACATATGCAAAAATCCTTGATGCCTATTTTATGTATGATAGCAATAGAGTAACAACACAAGATGAAATTCCGTTTGGCGAAAATGGAGCAGTTGTAACTATTGTAGCTAAAACGCAAAATATGGTTGGAAAAGAAATTGTGTTGACAGCCCATAAAGTGGGAGAGAAACCAACTTATAGCAACGCAGTAATAATAAATTCTGAAGGAGTCGCAATAACCAGTTTTATTTTGAAAAACCTTAATAAGAAATTGAAAAAGGGGACAAAAATAAAGTACTATGTTGGTATTGAAGGATATTCTACGAAGCATTTGACAGATAAATTGTTGACTATGGTTATGGGTGTTGGTACGAATAAAGATAATGAAGAAATACTTGATGAAAATGATCCACAATTGATTTGGGGATCTAAAGTAAGTAAGGAATTTAGAGTAAAAGTAGTACAAATTTGTAAAAATATAGAAAAACAAAAAGGAATTCCATTTTCTCCAAATGTATTAATGAATATTATAGCTTTTGAAACTAATTTATCTTTTTCTCCAAAAGCAGGTACTTTCGGGAAAATTATGGACGATAATAAAAAAGCTGGATTCGTAGGATTAATACAATTTGGGATAGATGCTTCAAAAGATTTAAAAGTAAAGCGTTCTGTACTATTTAATATGACAGCTGAAGAGCAGTTAGATTATGTTGAGAAATGGTTTTTATTAAAGAGTAAAAATGAATTAAAGACCGCAACAGATATTTATTTATCTGTAAATTATCCCACTGCTGCAGGAATAGGACATTTAGATAATGAAGTCGTATATGGTGATCCAAAAGCTGCTTATAGAGCTAACAAACCTTTCTTGAGAGAAGCTGATGAAATTGATGAAAATGGGAAGTCAGTAGGTAAAGATGGTGGAAAGACTTATGTCTGGGAAGTTAGAGAAGCGTTAGAAGAAAATGAAATAGAAGGACAATATTCAAAAAATACTGTCTTAATGAATAAATCTTATAGTTTAATAATGAGCAATCCAAAAGAAATTTTTAATTTGGACACCTCGTTAACCTTCTGTTATTTTAGCGCTAGACAAATAAAAGAAATTAGAAAGCTTATTGACAAGTTGCAAACTAATGAAGAGAAAATAAAAGCTTACCGTATTTTGCAGTATTTTGCAGAGTATAATAGCCAAAGAGATGCAAAATATAAGAAACTAGCCGATACAATGTGTAATGTAACTAGTGAATCGATTGCATTACAATATTTAGGTCAGATGAACCCTGCTCCAGATCCTAATATGAAGATGGAAGATTTTATGATGACTATGATTAGAGACATTCTAAAACAAGGAGACGATAGTAGATATGAAGCTAATACCAGGGTAAAAATAGCAAATGAACTAGGAATTAAAGGTGGGTTTATAGGTGTTGGAGGGATCTATGATAAAAAGACTCATAAAAAAATGTTAGAAGATAAATTAAATAAAGGTTATGGTGTTTGTATGTCTTTGTTGGGACATATTGTCAGGGTAGTAGATGTAAATGACATTGGAATAATCGTTGATGATCCATATGGAAAAATACAGAGTTTTAAGATAAGAAAAGAAAAAGGGAATAAGGGCGGATACAATGGAGGTAAAAATTATTCAAATAATTCCATATTAAAAGGAGAGTCCAATCTTTGGTTATGGGAACAACTTAAAAAAGATAAAATTAAATTTAATTATTATGAATGGTATTATTTATAGAATAACAATTATTTGCACATTATTTATTCTGCTTGGGTGTAAAAAAGAATCTATAAAAAAAGAATCTAAAAGTAATGTACTTAGCATTAATGATATCGAATTAATAAAATTTCATGATACATTACGGCTTGATTATGAAGGTGATGATCTTGGGGAGGATATTAATTTAGGCAAAAATAAATTTCGATATAAATCATTATTATTTGATAAGATGGTTTTAGAAAGTCAAGATTTACAACAATTTAAAAAATTGAAGTATAATGATGAGAAATCTTTTGAGTGGATTAGAATTAAAAGAAGAGTCAACTTAAATTCCAATTATAATACCGTAATAATTTCCACTTTGGAATCAGTTTACACTTTATTAAATTACAATTCGAAAGATGAACTAGTAGATTTTTTAGACTTATCAAAATTCAATCAACAAATCTGTCAATGTACATCCAGCGTTTACATTAATAAAAAAGGTATTATTCATTGTCAAATAGAATCCGGCAAACCTTTTCATGCTTATGTAGATTATAAGGTTAATGATAAAGGCAAGTTTGAAATTATTGATCAGTTTACTCCTCCTGATGAAGAAAAAATGGTTGCTCCGGACAGACTTGAATATATTATAAGAAAAACAGCTTTAGTGAGTGATAATGTTAATCTCAAGTCATACTTAGAATCAGATGATTTTACTTCTTCAAATATCACATATATAGATGAAAAGGATATTAAAAACATTTTGTTTTCCAAAAGTCATTCTAAAGAGGTGTACAAATTATTTTACGACTCGATCAAACGATATAATGAGAAAGATAAAAGTTTGAATGTTTTAGGAAAAGTTTCAAATAAAAGTAATATACTGTTGATTTGTAATTTAAACAGAGCAGACCAAATAAGTGCTATATTTATTTTAAATAAGAATCACGAAATTACAGATTGTAAAATTTATAGAATTGATGATCAATCAGCTAATGAGAGAATATCAGAGTTGATAAAATAATAAAACATTAACTGAATAAATGTAATGTTAATATGCTTTACAATTTTTATAAGTTAAAACTACCTCTAAAACAGGTAGTTTTTTTGTTTAAAAGAATATCCTATTTTAGCGTAAAGCAAAATATGAGTTAATACTTTTTTTGCTCTCGTAGATTATTTAAACAGGGAAGCACAGGATACAAATACAGGATTAGTATTTTAAATTTAAACTTTAAGATGAATTAATTTGTTAAGTTTAACATGTTGCATAGTAATGATTAAAGTCAATCTAAAAACATTAAAAGATGCAAAATAATACAATCCTTCGAAATGCTTTCAAAATGAAGCTTAAACCGGGTTTCGAGGCAGAATATAAAAAACGGCACGACGAAATCTGGCCGGAACTTGTCACCTTGCTTTCAGACACAGGAATACAGGATTACAGTATTTTTCTGGACGAAGAAACACTGATACTTTTCGCCGTTCAAAAAATAAGTGCGGATTTTGATGAAAATTTACTGCCAAATCATCCCATTGTCAAAAAGTGGTGGGCGTATATGAGCGATATCATGGAAACAAATCCTGATAATTCGCCAGCGGCCACTTCATTAAAAGAAGTTTTTCATTTAGATTAAGGATAAAATATTTTAAGAATCAATTTGTATTTTGCTAAACTAACAAACTAACCATGAACTATAAACCAACCAGAATTATAATAGTATTTGCCTTAGGATTATGTACTATGGTTAATGCCCAGAAAACAGATGCCACAGCGCCACTGCATCTAACACAGCCGGATTATCCAACGCCCTATGTGATCCCTCAAAAGGAAAATATAAAAGCAGTATTAGACAGAGTTTATAATTTTTTAGATAAAAATTCAGCTTCTAAGATTGTAGATGCAAATACTAAAGCGGTAATTACGGATTATAAAAAAAGCAATCAGGATATTATTTTCGAACCCGGTGCTTTTAGACTAACAAGTTACGAATGGGGAGTAACCTATGCCGGAATGCTTTTAGCGGCAAACGCTACAGGCGAAAAGTATTTTGCTGATTATTCCAATAAAAGAATACAATTAATAACAGATATCGCTGCCAATTATAAGGAGAAAAATATCAAAGATGTCGATATGGTTAAAACGCTTCATCCGGAAGCACTAGATTTTGCAGGTGCTCTTTGTGCTGCATTTATTAAGGCCAAAAAAGAAGGATTAAAAGCCAATATTGATCCTTTGGTCAACAATTATATTGACTTTATCAGTAATAAACAATTTAGGCTAAAAGACCGAACATTAGCAAGAAACAGACCTCAGGACAATACGCTTTGGTTAGATGATATGTTTATGAGTGTTCCGGCATTGGCACAAATGGGAAGTTATACCGGAGATGTAAAATACTTTGACGATGCTGTTAAACAAGTCAATCAGTTTTCTGAGCGAATGTTCAACAGTCAGAAAGGAATTTATATGCACGGCTGGGTCGAGTCTATGCAGGTTCATCCACAGTTTCATTGGGCAAGGGCAAATGGGTGGGCTCTTATGACCATGGTCGAATTGTTAGAAGTGTTACCTAAAAATCATCCCGGATATCCCCAGGTTTTGTCCCAACTGCAAAAGCATATTGCCGGATTGATGCAATATCAGGACGGGACCGGTTTTTGGCACCAGTTATTAGATCGAAATGATTCTTATTTAGAAACTTCGGCAACCGCCATTTATGCCTATTCGGTTGCCAGAGCCATCAATCGCGGTTATGTGGATAAGATGACCTATGCTCCGGCTGTACTGTTGGCCTGGAATGCCGTAGCGTCAAAAGTAAATGATAAAGGCCAGGTAGAAGGAACCTGCGTTGGAACCGGAATGGCTTTTGATCCCGCATTCTATTACCATCGTCCTGTCAACGTTTTCGCTGCTCACGGTTATGGTCCCGTTTTACTGGCGGGTGCCGAAGTAATTTTACTTTTGAAGGAAAGTCAGTTCGAGCTAAATGACAGCGCCATACAATTGAAAATTCCCGGAAAAAACAATCAGGTAAAATAAAAATAAGTTAGAAGTTAAATGGAAGAAGTCAGATGTTGAAATGGTATTTTGTTAATTTATATAATAAGTTAACTTTTTATCATTTCACACAAACACGCAGCGCCGCAAAGTTTATGGTATATAAGCTTTGCGAAATTTACGGTTAAACTCTCATTTCAACCTTGAAACAAAGAAAACCTGAAACAAGAATTTAACTTCTAAAATCAAACCACAAATTCATTTTAATTCCGTCGTCACCGCTTTTGATGCGGATATTCGTTGGCTGACTTTGTGGTCCTTGCTGTTCCAGAGGTTTAAAATCTCTCATGGCCGGAATTTCATACATAAAAGAGATATCACCTTCCGGAAATGCCGGCTGCGGATAACTTCCTGCCAAACTGTTTTTAGGTAAATCCGGTGTAAACAATCTCAGAAATAAATTGTCAGATTCGCTGAAAACCCTGAATGATGAAGCGCCGGCTTTTAAATTTGCGCCCAATAAATTGGCATGATATCCTTTGAATTCAGGATAGATTAAATTTTCGAAACTTTCGCCTGTAATCGTATTGTTATACTCTTTCTCCCAAACACCATAAGTGGTTCCTTTGATTCTGTTTTTCCAGACATGATACGGACCTCTTCCAAACCATTTTATGCCTGTGACTTCTTTTTCAGGAAAACTAAATGTGATGCCAAATGAACTGATTTTATCTTCAAAAAAAGCACCGTCAAAACCTTCGCCGCCAGAAGCATTTTTTAAGGCAATTAACTCCATTTTAAATCTTCCGTCCGGTTCCATAATCCATTTTATAGAGGACAATCCACCGGAATAGTTGACTGTGCAAATGGCTTTGTCACCTTCTTGTGACAGCTGAATGTCTTTCAGCTTCGCTTTCATGCCAATTGGGCGTGGGCCATTTGTTAGCGGAATTACATTTTTCGCATTTTTAATAGATGAAATTTCCCCCGTTAGAGCATCAAAAGTAAATGTAACATCACTTCCTTTTAGCGTAATTTCATTTCCCGTTTTTGCTCCCAATGCTTTTGCTTTAGTATTTTGAACCGCTAAAAACTTCTCAGCATAAAATTTAGCCTTATGAATGGGCCATGTCCAGGTATAAATTTCTTTATTAAACTGATCAAAAGCTGAGATCGACAAAATATCACCTTCTGCAAAATTATTCGGAACAGCCAACTGAATTTTTCGTGTTTCTCCCGGATCAATACTCGGAATTTCAATTTTTCCGGAACTTATTTCTTTAGGAACGCCATTGGTATAAAGCACATCATTATCCGATTTTAGCACTTTAAATTCCATTTTACAGGAATTCAAATTGCTAAACAGGTAATCGTTCTCAATTAAAAACGATCCGTCAAAGTCAGGATTGACCTGTTTGGGCTCAAACTGAATGGGCGCCCAAACTTCTTTTACGGTATAATAACTTCCTTCTCTCTCGCGATGAGGTCCCAGAATTCCATCGGCGGCAAGCGAACCTTTCGAATCAAATTTTATAGCTCCCGTCCAGTCAGAGCGCTTTACAGCTTCGTCCAGCATTGCCCACATAAAACCTCCGGCAAACAATGGACTTTCTTTATAGCGATTCCAGAAATCTTCCAGTCCGGCACCATGTCCGTTATCATAAGTTCCGTGCATAAATTCAGTTGGAAAAAATACATTTTCACCCGCATTAAATCGATGCATTCCCGTTAAGTAAGTAGGATAATGGTGCGTGTCCCATCCATTAAAATCGGCCCAGGGATGAATCACAATCCTTTTTTGAGGATCATTGGCTTCAAAAACTTTATCAACATCATAATTCCACCCGCCTTCATTACCATTATCCCAAATAATGACCGAGGGATGGTTAACATCGCGCGTCACCATTTCTGTTACTAATTTTGTTCCCGTTTCAGTATCATAAGAATTTTGCCAGCCCGCCAATTCATTTAAAACAAAAAGACCCAATGAATCACAAACTGCCAGAAAGTGATCGTCCGGAGGATAATGCCCTCGAACCGCATTCATATTCATATGCTTTAGTAATTTACCATCTAATTCGCTGATACGTTTACTCGTACTTCTGCCGCCTTCAGGCCAGAACGAATGGCGGTTAATACCCTTCATTATGATTTTCGTACCATTTACGTAGATTCCATCTTGCTTTTTGAACTCTAAAGTTCTGAAACCAATTCTCTTATTATATTCATGAATTACAGTTCCGTTTTGTTTCAAAACCAATTCCAGTTCATATAAATTAGGCGTCTCCGGATTCCACGGTTTAATATTTTTCCATTGTGCTGCAATAGCTGCTGAGGTACTTTTGGCTTTAATTGGAAAAGTAAAAGTTTGAAAATTTTCCCCGTTCCAACCTTTAAGAGAAGCTTCTAAAATGGTGTTTTTTTGAATGTTTTTCAGATTCAGATCAACCGTAATTGAACCGTCCATTTTAGGATTTACAGCAATATTAAGGATATGAGTTTTAGGAGAAACCTCTAACCAGACGGGACGGTAAATACCGCCAAAAAGCCACCAATCGGCTCTTCTTTCGGCTGCATTTACAGATTTATTGGCCGAATGTTTCCAGACATGAACCTCCAGAATATTTTTAGAACCAAATTTTAATAAAGACGAAATATCATATTTAAACTCATAAAAACCTCCCTGATGAATTGTTCCGGCTAGTTTTCCGTTTATTTTTACTTCAGTATCCGTCATCGCACCGCCAAAAGCAATCAGAACGTCTTTGTCTTTATAAGATGCCGGAACTTCAAATTCATATTTATACAAACCCTCTTCCTTGCTTGGTTCTTTCTGGTTGAGTTCTTTGTACCAGCGTCCATACGTATATTCGCCAAAACCTTCGAGTTCCCATTGCGACGGAACATTTATTTTAGACCAGATTTTGCTGTTATTTCCGCCTGTGCAATAAAAATCCCATTGTACAGGATGTTCAAAATCTTTTCCTGAAAGATAGATTTTGTCCGTTTGCTGCGCCGTGCCGTTTTGTATTATAAAAATGGTAAACGCGGCAATAGTTAGATTTTGAATTGTGTTTTTGAGCATCATAGAGATAGAATTCTTTGATGGTTAGTTGCCATCTGGTTTACTAATTTCAAAACGGTCACTCATAGGAAGTGTCCAGCTCGAAATAAAATTGGGTTGCTTTGGATTGTATTTTTGTATTTCTTTTTTGATTTGTTTTTTTAGCGGAATGTCAAGCTCCCGAATGCCTTTAAGAACGCAAAGTGCAATTTCGTTGGCACCAAAACTATTAAAATGCGTATTGTCATCCAGCGCCTTTTCCTGTCCCGGAAAAGTGTGGGCAGGATATTGCACAAAAGCTTTTCGCGAAGTTTCATCGCCCCAGGCTTCATATAATTCCGTTGTCATTTTTGTAATATCGATAAGAGCAATATTATTTTTTTGTGCTAAAGTCCGCATCGCGTCAGGAAACTCGCCGTGTGTTTCTTTCAAAGTACCATTTTCATTAAAGCCCCGACGTTGTGTAGGCGTTACCAAAACAGCAATTGCTCCTTTGTCCCTTGCAGATTGCGCAAATTCTGTCAATAGAGCCGAGTAGGATTCCCAGGGACCATTTCCTGGACCTTTTGTTTTTTCGTCATTATGTCCAAATTCCACAAACAAATAATCCCCTTTTTTGATTTGCGACAGTATTTTTTTTAAACGATTACCCGCTTTAAACGAACTTAAAGCAGCGCTAGAATAAGCAAAGTTGGCAACAACAACACTATCATCAAAATAGTTCGTAATAAATTGTCCCCACGAAGCCCACGGTTCTACATCCTGATCCGTAACCGTTGAATCTCCGGCCAGATAAACGACTGTTAAGTTGTTTTTTAGAGTGATTTTGATACTTTGAACAGCAACTCCTCCTAAAAATTCAAGAGTGAGTTTGTCATCCCAATCAAAAATATCTTTTTCCCTGTCTTTTAGAGTGACGTTGAGGTTGTCATTTATTTTAGGAGTTCTGATATTAACATTGAAAGTTGTTGTAATCGGTTTTCCTTTTTTGACGGAAAGCTGATCGATCATCAATCTTCGTGATTCCGCTTTTATAGTAACATTTGATGGTTTGTCAGCACTGCCCGTAACCACCTCAATTTGATAATTTTCTTCAGGAAGTTGAACTGAAAAATACGTTGGTCTAGCTATGGAAAAAGAGGTTGAATTAATTTTTACATTCGAAGAAGTATTAAAATCAAAACCATATCCTAGTTTTGAATTATAAATCAAAGAATTTTTGATTATCGTTCCTTTGGAAGAGTTTAGCAAAGAACCAAACTGGAACTGTACTGATTTTGTGTTTTTAATGCTATCATCTGCATTTACTTTTAATACTTTTTTTAGCTGCTTTAAATGCTCACTTGAATGTACAGCAAATAGAAAAGCCGGTATAAACACAAAAAATAATAATGTTCTGATTTTTACCAATTTAGTGAGATTTAATTGATTTTATTTTCAAATCTAAAGCATCAATCTTGATATAGTATCCTGTACTATGATGTTAAAAAAAGTAATTTTTATTTTTTAAGGTTAATATTTATTATGGATCTAATAACTGTTAAATGTATTTTTATATGATGTGTTTTTGGGGTTTATTTTTGTTTTTGAACATGCTTTGTTGCAATAATCTTTGTCTTTTGATGAAATAATGAGAATTATAAAGGATAGTACAGGACAGTTTTCTTTTTTACATTCGATTATTTTACAAAAATAAATGATTCGAAATAGTCTGAAATTATTAAAGAGTGATTCGGTATTAAAATTGTCCGAATTATTAAAATGGAATTATATTGCCTGATGATATTATAAATTTCTGAATATCAAAAGGCTTTTAAAAATAAGTTGTTTAAGTTTTTATAAGTTTGTTTAAAACAAAAGTGGTTTTTTGTAATCTAACGTTTGATAGTTTTCAAGCGTTAGATTTTTTTTTTTAGAATTCTTCAACGAGTACTTTTTTTTATCATAATTAATAATTTAAAAAATATCGTAAAATATTTACTTTATAATTAGTATTTTGTATTATTATTATTATTAATATTTAAAATTCTCATTTAGAATTTTAAATATGATGACAAGATTATTTTTCTCATTCTTTCTTTTAATATTTATTCTCAATCTTTGACAGAGGAATTGATTGATCGTTTAAATGGTATTAATGATCATCAGGAAAAAGTTAGCAATGTGCCGAAAAATTGCGTTGGAATTTCAAAATTCAGATTGGGATCGAGCTATAAAATACATAGAATTAGCTGAAGCTGAGGCAAAAAAAATAAAGGAACCAAAACAAAATCTGGCTTATGTATGTATTACGGCAGAAAAAATGTATGCTTCGAAAGATGTTTTGAATATTGCTTTGCAATATTATTTGCAAGCCTATGAAATCTATAAAAACAGCGATAATATTGAGGAAGTTGCAAAATTAGAAAACAACCTCGCTATTATTTATGCGCAGGGAAAAAACAAAGAAAAGGCACTGCAATATCTTTTTAATGTATATCGAACACCTACAATGATCGATATTTTTTCAAATAACTGTTTGAAAATGAAGAAAAAAGGGTTGTTGGTTTATGAAAAAAACGGGATGATTTTTCAATCATCCCGTCAAGTGGAGTCGCCGGGAATCGAACCCGGGTCCAAACAAGCAACTAAAGAGCTTTCTACACGTTTATTTCCTGATTGGATTTTCGTTGTTGAGCTAGGTCAGGAACAACCACTCAACACTTATCTTCTTAATTTCGATCTCCACCCGAAGCTCATGGAAATCTAGGTTTATTTTTACGGTTCTCCTGGACTGACCGCCACAAACCAAGGCTTTCAAGGAGAATCCAGCTTCCCTATCTGATAGGGACGTGGCTTAATCTTACTATAATTCGGATTATGCAGCTAAAGCGTAGTTATTTTCGCCGTGTAAAATTGTAAGATCTTATATTTACGAGCAAGGTCTCAATGCTCGACGTGCTTACTTTCCAATTCGACTTGCTGTCAAAACCAGTCGACCCCAAAAATGAGTTTGCAAATTTATACTATTTGAAGTTAGTTTTGTAATAAATTTTGCAGAAAAATAATATTATTCTTCATCTTTAAAATTAAACGGATAATCACCAAAAATTGGAGCCAGTTTACGAACCGCATAAGTGTTTCTCGTCATTTTATTTGATAAAGCAATTATGGTAACATTTTCTTTTTGTAACGGAATATATGATGAGGTATTTCCGTGCCACCAACCGTTATGAAAGTAATAATTCTGTCCTGAATCCCAATTGATCATTCTTATTCCTAAACCGTAATTTTTTGTGCCTTTTCTTTCATTACTATAACCCGTATAAACTTGTTTTAAAAGTTCTGGTTTCAGAAAATCCGGAGCATTTCTCGCTCTGTCAAACTTAAGTAAATCACGTGGAGTAGAGTAGATGTTTTTATCACCATAAACACAATCCAGATAATCAAAACCAATTTCTACACCATTACCTTTATAAGAAGGAACAATTGTTTTTCTGTCTTTTTCATTATCTAAAACAAAAGTATTGGACATTCCTAAAGGTTTAAAAACCATTTGAGTCATGGCTTCTTTGTAAGTCAGTCCTGTTATTTTCTCTATGATAAGAGCAAGCATTGCATAATTCGTATTACAGTAACTAAAACGTGTTCCTGTTTTTGATTCCAGGCCAATATCTTTAGTTGCCAGAATATTAAGAATATCTTTATTCGTTAATTGATTATGTCTGTCCCAAACTGATTTATCGCGATCTGTAAAATAAGCATAATTACGCATTCCACTACGATGGCTAAGCAGCATTCGTATTGTACAATCCGGGTACGGGAAAGTCTTTAGTATCGTATTTACTTTTTGATCCAAATCAAGTTTACCTGCATTTACCAATTTCAAAACAGCAGTTGCTGTTAAAACTTTACTTACTGATGCAATATGCAACGGAGTATCGGCTGTAATTGTTGTGCCTTCATTTTTGTTGGCATAACCATTATATCTTTCAAAAATAATTTGACCATTTCTGGCTACCAAAAATCCGCCATTCATAGAATTGTTTGGCCAGTTTTTATTATAAAAGTGATTTATCCTTCCGGTTACTGAATTTATATAAGCTTGCGTAAGTCGTTTTTCAGGACCTAAAGGCTTCATCTTAGGTAAGGTGTCTTCTATTGTAACCTCTTCTTTATTTGTTGTGTTTTTATCTTTCCCACATGACCCTAAAACTAAAATTAGGAAAAGTATTTGTGGTATATTTGTCTTTTTAAGGAAGCTCATTTTCATCATTCTTTAAAAACAAATATATAGAATTCAATATTTATGTTTTGCCAATTTTGTGTAACCAAAAAGGTAGTTTTAACAAAAAATTAAGATTTTGTTTAATTAGTTGTTTGTTAGTCAGCTTTTAACAGTTTACGAACATTCTAAATTGATTTTTAACAACAAAACTTTAACTAAATTTGTTATATTTGAAACAAAATGAGTTCAAAAAGTTATATTAATAATTATTTTAATCTGCTATAAATGAAATTTGGAATTATTAAGGAAAGAAAAAATCCGCCTGACAGACGTGTTGTATTTTCACCAAGCGAACTCGTAAAACTGAAACAAACTTATAATGAAGCTATCGTTGAGGTAGAAAGTTCAGATATTAGGATTTTTACGGATGTTCAATATCAAAGTATGGGAATTACTGTTACGGATGATGTTTCTAATTGTGATGTTTTATTTGGAGTAAAAGAAGTTCCTGTTGAAAATTTAATCCCGGAAAAAGCATATTTCTTTTTTTCTCATACAATAAAGAAGCAGCCTTATAATCAGAAATTGTTAAAAGCAATTTTAGAGAAAAACATCGATCTATATGATCATGAAACTATTGTTGACGATCAAAATCGCCGTTTAATTGGTTTTGGAAGGTATGCCGGAATGGTTGGTGTTTATAACGGAATCCGCGCTTTTGGAATAAAATTTGAATTATTTAAATTGCCAAAAGCAGAAACTCTTTCAGGAAAAGATGCACTTATCATGCATTTGAAACGTATTAATTTGCCCGCATTAAAATTTGTGCTTACCGGAACCGGAAAAGTGGGGAGCGGAGCAAAAGAAATTTTGGACGCTATTAAAGTAAAAGAAATTACAGTTGAGAATTACTTAACTAAAAATTATACACAACCAGTTTACATTCAGTTAGATGTTTTAGAGTATAATAAACGCACTGATGGAAAGGTTTTGGATTTTCAGGATTTCGTTGCGCATCCTGATGAATATGTTTCAGATTTTGAAAAGTTTACTAAAGTTTCGGATATCTATTTCGTAGGACATTTTTATGGGGCTGGTGCTCCGATGATTTTAACGAAAGAAATGCTGAATGCTAGTGACTGCAAATTAAAAGTTGTTGCTGATATATCTTGCGATGTAAAAGGACCAATTGCATGTACTTTGCGTTCGTCTACAATCGAAGAACCTATTTATGGATACTTTCCTTTAGAAGATAGAGAAGTAGAGGTGTTTCATCCTGCAGCTGTTGTGGTTATGGCAGTTGATAATTTGCCATGCGAAATTCCAAAAGACGCCAGCGAAGGTTTTGGCGAACAATTTATGGAACACGTAATTCCTGCCTTTTTTAATGGAGATAAAGACGGAATCCTGCAACGTGCAAAAATAACGGAGAAAGGAAAATTAACCGAAAGATTTAGCTATTTACAAGATTATGTAGACGGGAAATAAGGAGGTTTCAGTCGCGGTCTCAGTTTTCAGTTTTAAGAGCGGGTAAACTTTGTCAAAGCTGTAGGTATTAATAAAGTTAATAAAAAAGGCAGAAAACTATTTAGTTTTCTGCCTTTTTTATTAGTTGCGACTGCGACTGCGACTGCGACTGCGACTGCGACTGCGACTGCGACTGCGACTGCGACTGCGACTGCGACTGCGACTGCGACTGCGACTGCGACTGCGACTGCGACTGCGACTGCGACTGCGACTGCGACTGCGACTGCGACTGCGACTGCGACTGCGACTGCGACTGCGACTGCGACTGCGACTGCGACTGCGACTGCGACTGCGACTGCGACTGCGACTGCGACTGCGACTGCGACTGCGACTGCGACTGCGACTGCGACTGCGACTGCGACTGCGACTGCGACTGCGACTGCGACTGCGACTGCGACTGCGACTGCGACTGCGACTTTTTCTACACCATCTCTTCCGGTTTTACCCAGGCATCGAAGTCTTCCGGAGTTACATAACCCAAACGTACGGCTTCGTCTTTTAGGGTCGTTCCATTTTTGTGTGCGGTCTGAGCAATTTCAGCAGCTTTGTAATAGCCTATTTTTGTGTTCAAAGCGGTAACCAACATCAACGAATTGTCGACCAATTCTTTGATACGTTTGTAGTTGGGTTTGATTCCCTGAGCACAATGCTCGTCGAATGAAATGCAAGCATCGCCTAATAATCTTGCTGACTGAAGGAAATTAGCAGCCATTACAGGTTTAAAAACATTCAATTCATAATGTCCCTGCATTCCGCCAATGGCGATTGCCATATCGTTTCCTATTACTTGTGCGCAAACCATGGTTAAAGCCTCACATTGTGTTGGGTTTACTTTTCCCGGCATTATTGATGATCCCGGTTCATTTTCAGGAATATGAATTTCTCCAATTCCAGAGCGAGGTCCGGAAGCTAACATTCTGATATCGTTTGCTATTTTATTTAAAGAAACAGCCAATTGTTTTAAAGCGCCGTGTGTTTCGACAATCGCATCGTGTGCAGCCAGAGCTTCAAATTTATTCTCGGCTGTAACGAAAGGTAATTTGGTGAACTTTGCAATATATTCAGCGACTTTTACGTCGTATCCTTTTGGAGTATTTAATCCGGTTCCTACTGCGGTTCCGCCCAATGCTATTTCGGATAAATGTGCTAAAGTATTTTTAAGTGCTTTTAGTCCAAAAGACAATTGAGCTGCATATCCTGAAATTTCCTGACCAAGCGTGAGGGGAGTTGCATCCATAAGATGTGTACGGCCAATTTTTACAACATCTTTGAATTCGGTTGCTTTTGCAGCTAAAGTTGCGTGTAGTTTTTCGACTCCCGGAATGGTTGTTTCAATAACCATTTTGTAAGCTGCAATGTGCATAGCCGTCGGGAAAGTATCATTTGATGACTGGGATTTGTTTACATCATCGTTCGCTTTGATAAAAGGTTCGCCTTCGCCAATATTGAAACCTTTAAGAACTTGTGCACGATTGGCAACCACTTCGTTTACATTCATGTTGCTTTGTGTTCCTGAACCTGTTTGCCAAATTACCAACGGGAATTCATCTTTTAATTGTCCGGCCAGAATTTCGTCACAAACTGCTGCAATTGCATCTCTTTTTTCGGCTTGCAAAACACCTAGATCAGCATTGGCATAAGCTGCTGCTTTTTTTAGATAAGCAAAGCCTTCTATGATTTCTTGTGGCATAGATGCCGAAGCTCCAATTTTGAAATTGTTTCGGGAACGTTCTGTTTGTGCGCCCCAGTATTTGTCTGCAGGGACTTGTACTTCGCCCATTGTGTCTTTTTCTATTCTGTATTTCATGATGTTTTTTGTAAAATGTTATAGGTGTAATTGGTAAAATAGTATGGTAAATAAGACGCGGATGAAACCGGTCTACCTCGTAAAAGCGCTAATTAGAACTGATTTTTTTTCTTTATGATTGAAACTTCTTATAAAAACGGTTTTCCTAGCCCTGATGGGAGCGACATCCTTTTATGGCGGGGTTCGACATAAAAGATATAGCGTACAGCAGGAAATAGCTCCTGAAAACACTTATCTTCTTCTTTTTTAGATTGTTTGATTATAAAGGAATTAATCATGGCAAAAAAAGCTTATTTAAAATGAGTTTAAATATACGGATTATTATGATTTTATAAAAATTGATTTGGATTTTATTGCTAAGGAAAAATATAAGACCTACATTTGTACTTACATTCAAAAATTCCGGAAAACATGTTTGAATTTTCACAGTACTTAGGCTTTTTACTTTTCTTGACCATACTAACTATAGGGTTTTGGTTGATGTTTTTCTTGGTTGGTTTCGTATCTTATTGGGTTACGGGAGCGAGCTGGGAACTTATCAAAGAGAAAAGAGCAAAGAAAAAAGCAGAACAAGCAATTTAATTTTAAGTTGACTTCATAAAAAAAGGACCCGTTTTACGAGTCCTTTTTTTTATGCAAATAAATTTAAAATACAAAATCCCAAAAATAAAAAATTCCAAATTCCAATTTTTTAGAACTTAATCATTAAGTCTGGAATTGGAATTTGGATTTTTTATATTTTGGAATTTTAAGGAATGTTATCCGGGAAAATCTCCCCCACCATCACCTTCATTTTTAGGTGCTCCCGGTTTCTCTCTTTCGGTTTTAGGTTTGTTAAAACGATAAGTGAAAGATAAGTTGAATTGACGTTTACGGAATTGCATTTCGCTATATGATGTCTGGCTCTCAAGAGTTGTGTCATTCTGCAGATAAGTGTATGACCTCATGATTCTTGAGTTGAAGATGTCGCTGATGTTGAATGCAACAGTCGCTTTGTCTTTTAGTACATCTTTACTGAAAGCGGTGTTCATTGCAAATTGTCCAAGGTTTTTACCCTGAGCAGTTTTTTGTTCTCCATTGTAGACTCCGCTTAATTGCCAGTCGATTTTGTATGGTAACGTTAATTTTGAGTTGATTCTGGCAAACCAGGTATTAGCTTGGTTGTTTAGATTTTGCACAACCACATTTCCGTTCGTATCGGTATACGTATTTTCTCCCGTTGTTTTTACGTTATAAAGGTTGAAGTTACTGTTTACTCTCCATTTCTTAAATGGTGTATAATTCAGTGTAAATTCGAAACCATATTTTTGCTCTCTTCCTAAGTTAATTGGTCTGCTTAAAATAACAGGAATTCCATCTACTGTGTCACCGTTTGGAGTTCGTACGAAACTAAAAACGTCTTTTGTGTTTTCGAAATAAGCAGAAGTATTAAAAGTCAATTTATCCCAACGTTTGATGTATCCAATATCATATTTGTCAGTTAAAGAAGGATCTAAATCCGGATTTCCCTGAAAAATATTAATATTGCTCGAGTAATTTGTTGCAGGATTCATGAAACGACCTCTGGGTCTTGTTAAACGTTTACTGTAGCTTGCAGTAAAGTTGCTCTGATCTGATATTTCGTAACTAATAAAAGCACTAGGAAATAAATTGTTGTATTTCTTAGTGTTAAACTCATTAGTGTCTAGTAAGTTAACCTGAATATTGGTATCTTCCCAACGTAATCCAAATAAATAAGAGAATTTATTAACCTTAAAGCCATACTGGGTATATACCGCGTTTATGTTTTCTTTGTACTCTAAAGTGTTTGATAAGTTATCATCTTTGACACCTGCGCCATCAGTGATTAGATATTGGTTATTCAGGTCTCCAAAACTACCTTTATATCCGGCTTCGAACTGGCTTCCTTCGCCTAATGGCAGAACATAGTCAGCCTGAACTTGTATTTGTTTTTGAACTTGATCGTTTAACGTGTTGTTAAAATTAGGTGAAGCTGTAATAATACTGTTGCTGTCGTCTGTATTTCTTGAAATCGATAAATCAGCGGTAAGTTTATGTCCCTTATCGTTGAAGTTTTTGATCAAATTGGAAGTATATTCTACATTTTCGCTTCCTGTATTTCCATTGTTTAAACGGTATGATGTACCGGTATAAGCGTGGGCAGCATCATAATTATAATAATTAATTAAGTCTCTGGTATCACCACTATTTTTTTGGTAATTAATGGCATTTGTCCAAAAAGTATTGGGGGCAACTGTCCATTCTATACCTGCTCTTCCATTAAATCCCTCGTTAGTTCTTTTGGTATCACGATCTTCGTCTAAATAACCTTTAGGAGTTCCGTTAGCATTAAGATATTCCGTATTGGTTAATCCGCCGCCTTCGTTAGTTCTGTAGTTGTAACCCGCTGTCGTAAAATAATTTAATTTTTCGGTTTTGTAGTTTAGGTTCCCACTTAAGCCATAAGTCTCAGGAATTCCTGTTGAGGCAATAAAAGTTCCGTTAAAGCCCTGGTTTTTTCCTTTTTTAAGAATAATGTTAATTAATCCTGAACCACCTTCCGCATCATAACGAGCAGATGGGTTTGTAATTACTTCTACTTTATCAATAGCATCGGCGGGTAATTGGCGTAAAGCTTCTGCAACATTAATAGCGTTTGAAGGTCTTCCGTCAATTAAAATTCTAATGTTGTCACTTCCTCTTAAACTTACATTTCCTTCAGTATCAACAGAAACTGATGGAACATTGTCTAAAACGTCGCTTACAGTTCCGCCTTTAACCATCATATCCTGTCCAACATTGTATACTTTTTTGTCCAGTTTTATTTCTACCGTCGATTTTTCGGCACGAATTACAACTTCGTTTAATTGTGCTGCATCTTCAGATAGATTAACAACTCCTAAGTTGGTATCGCCCTGAATGTTCTTTCCTTTGATTAGGGTGGGCTTAAACGAAATGAATTCAATCTTTATATCATAAGTTCCCGGAGCAACCGCTACATCAAATTCACCTTTTGGATTGGTGATACCTCCAGCAATAACTTTTGTGTCATTTGGAGCAGTGATTGATATTGTTGCATATTCAAGAGGTTGTTTGCTTATTTTTTCGAAAACTTTCCCCGTAACTTTTACTTTGTTTTTAGCAGGTGGTCCTTGTTGGGCATAATTGTAAAAACTTGTAAATAGCAATACAAGCAATACAGCAAATTTGATTTTTTTCATTATATTTTTGGTTTCTTTTTATTTTAGACCACAAATGTACCTTTTGGTTTAAAGAGGGAAATCACAAAAATATGTTAATTTGATTCTTTATAATCAGTCTAAAAAAGCCGCTACAAGATCAGGGTCTCTTCCAATAATAGCTTTTCCGTCTTTTACAACAATTGGACGTTCGATCAGAATTGGATTATCAATCATAGCCTGAATAATCTGATCGTTACTTAGTTCTTTTCCTTTATAGTTTTCGATCCAGATTTTTTCTTTGATTCGGACTAATTCAAGAGGTTCGAGATTAAGCTTTTTAAGAACTTCTTTTAGCTCATTAAAAGTTGGGGTTTCTGTCAGGTACGGAATAATTTGATATTCCTGATTTGTTTGTTCTATGAATGCCAGACAGTTCCTGGATTTGCCGCAACGTGGATTATGGTAAATTTGTATCATTTTGAGATATTTAAAATATGTTGTAAGATAATTAAACTAAAATTAGGTATTTTAGCAAGAGCAAAAATAAGGTTTACTTATTAAATCGAATTCTCATTTTTAAATTATTATAAATATGTTTTTAGAACAAGGAATTAAACCTCAAAATAAATTTTGGCTATATCTTATAGGATCAGTTTTGATTATTATCGCATCGTTTATTGGTCAAATTCCTTTTTCGATTGCAGTATTGTATAAAAGTATTGTCAAGAAAGAGGATTTTCCAACAGACAATGCTGCTGTTATGAAAATATTCGAACCTAATCTTACCTTGTTTTTGGTAATGATTTCTTTTGCTTTTGCACTTTTGGGAATTTATTTTGTGGTGAAGTATTTGCATCATCAAACATTTTTATCGGTTACGACATCTAGAAAAAAAGTAGATTGGAAACGTATTGGTTTTTCATTCCTTTTATGGTCTTTCTTTACATTAATAAGTTTTCTGGTTGTGTATTTTAATTCTCCCGAAAATTTTATCTGGAATTTTAAACCGGTTCCGTTTTTGATTTTGGTTGTTATTGGGGCGATATTAATACCAATACAAACGAGTACAGAAGAATATGTTTTTAGAGGATATTTGATGCAGGGATTTGCTAATTTGGCACTAAACAAATGGTTTCCGTTGTTGATGACATCGATCATCTTTGGATCGATGCACATTTTTAATCCTGAAGTTGAAAAAATGGGTTACGTTATAATGGTTTATTATATAGGAACCGGCTTGTTTTTAGGTATCATCACTCTTATGGATGAAGGAATAGAATTGGCATTAGGGTTTCATGCTGCAAATAATTTGATTGGCGCTATATTGGTTACTTCAGATTGGTCTGTTTTTCAGACACATTCCCTTTTCAAAGATATGTCAGAACCTTCAGCGGGTCTGGATGTTATATTGCCGGTTGTAGTGATTTATCCTATTTTACTATTTATCTTTAGTAAAAAATACAATTGGACTAATTGGAAAGAAAAATTAACAGGTAAAATAAATGTTGTAGAAATTTCAAATCAATAATAATATGTCAAAATTAACACACAAAAATGTCCATAATTATTTTAAAATAGATGGATTTCATTTAAACGCAGACGAGGTGCGCCGTGTTGCTTATGATTATATAAAAGAAGGTGATGGCAACGAGCAGGCGATAGGAGAGTTTTTACTCGATTGGTTCGATGATAAGGATTATATCGAATTGAGAACTTCCGGAACAACCGGGCTTCCTAAATTGGTGCAATTAGAAAAACAAGCCATGATTCAATCGGCTTTGGCTACGGGAGATTTTTTTGAATTAGAGCCAGGAAACAAGGCTTTACTTTGTTTGCCTGTAAAGTTTATTGCCGGTAAAATGATGCTGGTTCGAAGCTTAATTTTAGGTCTTGAGTTGGATATTACAGAGCCAAGTACGCAACCATTAGCATTTAATGATAAAGTATATGATTTTGTTGCAATGGTGCCTTTACAGGTTCATAATTCTATTGCGGCCTTAAAAAATGTAAAGAAATTAATTGTGGGAGGGGCAAAAATGGATGCTGCTCTCGAAGAAAAAGTTTTACCATTAAAGACAGAAGTTTATGAAACTTATGGTATGACTGAAACGATTACTCATATCGCTGCGAGAAAGGTAGGAGAAAATGTTTTTACTGTTTTGCCTAATGTAAAGATTGCTCAGGATGATCGGGGATGTTTGGTTATTAAATTGGCGAGTATTTCTGATGAGCCTATTGTAACCAATGATTTGGTCGATTTAGTAAGAGAAAATCAATTTATTTTTCTGGGAAGAATCGACAATGTTGTAAATAGTGGAGGAGTGAAGTTAATTCCCGAACAGATAGAAGCGAAATTAATTAACAAGATAACGAATAGATTCTTTGTTACGGGAGTTCCTGATACTATTTTAGGAGAAAAATTAATTTTGGTTATCGAAGGAGAAAAGCAAGAATTTGCTGCGGACTTTTTTGATGTTCTGGATAAATACGAAAAACCGAAAGAAATTGTTTTTGTTCCAAAATTTAAGGAAAACGAGAATGGGAAGTTATTGCGTAAACCAAGTTTAGTTTAAGGTATTCCCAAAATAAAAATCCCAAATTGCAATTGTAAAATTGGAATTTGGGATTTTTTAAAATATAATTTATATGTTATTCAGCAATTACAGCATTTTTACGTTCTAACAACGCCATATAAAATCCGTCGAAACCTGATTCTGAAGCTAAAATTTTACGGTCTTTTATGAACGTAAATTGTTTTCCGATTTCAGTTTTTAAGAATTTTTCTATTTGCTCCTGATTTTCAGATGGTAAAACAGAACAAGTTGCGTATACTAATTTTCCGCCTGGTTTTACAATTTTAGAATAACTTTCTAAAACTTCTGCCTGTACTTTTCGGATATTATCAATAAACTCAGGTTTTAATTTCCACTTAGCATCAGGATTTCTTTTTAGAACTCCTAAACCACTACAAGGCGCATCAATTAATACACGATCTGCTTTTTCGTGTAATTTTTTGATCACTTTTGTTGTGTCAATAATTCTGTATTCAATATTAAAAGCACCATTTCTTTTAGCTCTTAATTTTAATTGTTTTAGTTTGCTTTCATACAAATCCATTGCAATCAATTGTCCTTTATTTTCCATTAAAGAAGCAATATGCAATGTTTTTCCTCCTGCTCCTGCGCATGTATCAACGATACGCATTCCTGGTTTTACATCAAGAAAACCGGCCACCAATTGTGAGTTTGCATCCTGAACTTCAAAAAGTCCCTGTTTAAAAGCGTCAGTTAAGAATACGTTTGCTCTTTCTTTTAAGACTAAAGCTTCAGGTTGATCTTTTAAATATTCTGTTTCAATATTCAAATCCATCAACGTGTTTCTTAGGTTTTCCTTAGTTCCTTTAAGTGTATTGGTTCTTAAAATAACTTTTGCAGGTTGATTTTGAGCTGCAATTTCTGTAGCCCAAACTTTTTCGCCAAGTTCTTTTACGCCCAATTCATCCATCCAGTCCGGAATAGATTCTTTAAGTGCTCTAACTTTAGAAAGTTCATCAAAACGTCCTTTTATTTTTCTTTCAGGAGTTCCTTCCAGTTGTTTCCAATCCGGAATAGGATAACCTCTTAAAACTGCCCATACGGCAAACATTCTCCATAGATTCTCTCTGTCGAAAGGTTCTTTTACTTCGGCAATTTCTGCGTATAATCGTTTCCAACGAACAATTTCGTATATCGTTTCAGCAACAAACTTCCTGTCAGAACTTCCCCAACGTTTGTCTTTTTTTAATGCTCTTGCTACCACTTTGTCTGCATATTCTCCTTCATTGAAAATTGCATTTAAAGAATCGATGGTAGTATAAACTAAATTTCTGTGTAATCTCATTTTAATTATTTGAGTTGCAAAGGTACTATTAATTGATTGAAAGTTAAATTTTTAATTATGAATGTTATTTTAACTTCCCTTTAAAAAGAAAAAAACACTCTAATAATGTTTAAAAGAGTGTTTTTGAATGTGTTTTAGAATTGATTTATTTTATAATTCTCGTCAATCCGATATTTTCCGGAGCGTGAAGTACCATTGGGAATTTTTCTATTTTTACAGAACTACTGTCCAGACCAAATGCTCTTTCTTCAGATAAACTTAGTTTCTTAATAAAGAAATAAGAGTTCATTATAATGTTTTCGTGCCATCTTAAATCATTGTCATTCGAAAGGAATTTTTCAGACAATACAAATTTAAAGTCACCAATAATATTGTTTTTATTCAATGATTCGTAACGGCTCGTAATATCTACTTCGCCACGTTTTACCATGTCACGAATTACTTCTCTAAACATTAAATTGATTTTGGTAGGTTCTCTAAATCCTAAATTAAAATCGATTCTATAAATGTCATCTTTCGCAATCTCAGTAACTTTATATTGAGTTTTATAAGGCTCAGTCAAAATGTTTACGTGTACAAACCAATAGATATCAGCTCTTTTAGGACGTTTTTGTAATATTGAGTAGATTACTTTTTCCTCCAATTCATCCACACGATTCGCATTAGTCATGTAAACCAGGTGTGTAGCGTATTTAGGAATAGATAAATCTTCGCTCAATTCCATTAAAACCTTCTTATAATCGTCGATTTTGATGATTTTGGTATAGCTTTTATTAATTCTTTTGGCCAGATACCAAATTGTCATAATCGAAATCAAAATCATTGCAATGATTAACGTTACATAACCACCTTCTGCAAATTTGGTAATGTTAGCAATTAAGAAACTGAATTCGATCAATAAATAAATTGTGATAAGTGGTACCATCAAATACAATTTTACTCTTTTCATTATCAGATAATAATTAAGTAAGATAGTAGTCATGATCATACATAAAATGATAGCAAGACCATAGGCATGCTCCATATTTCCTGATTTTTCGAAGTGTAAAACGATTCCAACACAACCAAAAAACAATAACCAGTTGATTGACGGAATATACAATTGTCCTTTTACTTCTGTAGGATATTTGATTTTTACTTTTGGCCAGAAATTCAATCGCATTGCTTCGTTTATCAAAGTAAATGAACCACTGATAAGTGCCTGAGAAGCAATAACTGCAGCCAAAGTTGCTACTACAATCCCGAATGGAAGGAACCAGTGCGGCATAATCAAATAGAAAGGGTTTCCGTTCTCTCCACCTAGTTGTTGCAATGTACTTCCTTCATGGTGAATTAAATAAGCTGCCTGACCAAAGTAGTTCAGAACTAAAGTTGTTTTTACAAAAATCCAGCTTATTCTAATGTTTTTTCTTCCGCAGTGCCCCATGTCAGAGTATAACGCTTCAGCACCTGTAGTACATAAAAACACAAAACCAAGCACGAAGAAACCGTCAGGATGAATAGATAATAAATGGTAAGCGTAGTAAGGGTTTACTGCTTTTATTACTTCAGGATGAGTTATAATTTGTATAGTTCCCAGAGTTCCCAACATGGCAAACCAAATTAACATCATTGGAGCAAAAAACTTTCCAACTAGCTTGGTTCCAAATTGTTGTATGGTAAATAGAATAAATAGAATTCCGATTACGATATAAACAATCGTCTCAGTTTTCATTGTAGGATAAAACGCTCTAATTCCTTCTACAGCTGATGATATCGAAATGGGCGGGGTTATAATTCCATCGGCAAGCAAAGCACTTCCTCCAATAATGGCGGGTACAATAAGCCATTGAATTTTCGTTTTTTTGACCAGGGCATACAAGGCGAAAATACCGCCTTCGCCGTGATTATCAGCGCTTAAAGTAATAAGGACATACTTTATGGTAGTTTGTAAGGTCAAGGTCCAAAAAACACATGAAATTCCACCCAGAACAATGTCAGCGTTTATGGCGTAATCACCAAGTATGGCTTTCATTACATATAATGGAGAAGTACCGATATCTCCATAAATAATCCCTAATGTTATCAATAAACCCCCTATAGACAACTTACTGTGTAAGTTTTTATGCGATGCGCTCATGTATGTTTTTATAAAAGACGGTTGCAAATTTACTGTTTTAAAACAAATTAGAGTCAATTATAATTAAAAAGATAAAAAAAAGCACAATCGTTAAATTGTGCTTTAGTTTTTTATCTATAAATGCGAAATTAATATTAACCTCTTCTTCCTCCGGCGCTTCTTGAACCAGATCCGCTTTCTCTTTGTGGCTGGCTGCTTCTTGATTCCTGACTGGCTCTTGGAGACTCAGAACGTTGTGTGTTTTGAGTTCTTGCTGAGCTTGATCTGTTCTCAGAACTTCCTCTGTTTTCTGAATAACTTCTTGGAGTTTCTGTTCTTTGAGTAGCAGAACCTCTATTGGTATTCATGTTTTGTGAACTTTCTCTTGAAACATTCGCATTATTTTGACTGTAATCTCTTCTGTTTTCTGTTCTTGGAGTGTTTTCAACTCTTACAGGATTATTTACATTTGAAGAATTATCTCTGCTGGCAGAAGATGTACGGTTGGTGTTGTAGCTTCTGTCAGTACTGTTTCTGTTTTCAGTGTAATTTCTGTTTGGAGTTCTGTCATCCGTAGATGAAACTCTTCCTGTACTTGTTCTGTTAGTGTTGTAAGTATTTTGAGTTCTGTTATAATCTCTGCTTGCTACACGTCTTTGATCCAGATCATATCTGTTTGATACGTTAGAATGTCTTTGCGCAAAGCTATAATCAGGACGTCTTGTTTCGTAGCCATATGTGCGTCTAGATTCGTATAAAACAGGAGCTCTGTAACTTCTTCTTGTGCTTACATAATTGTAATGATTGTTTACGTTGATACAAACATTAATATTGTTTCTGTATCTGTAAATTGGGTAAGGTCTCCATGCGGCATAGTAAGTAGGATATATATTCCATGTCCATGTTGAGTAATAAGGTCTGTAATTTGTTACCCAGAACGAGTTGTAGATCACAGGAGTTACACTGTAAACCGGCTCATAAATATAGTTGGCCCCGTATAAGTAGGTGTTACCTACAACCTGTACGCTAACTTTATTATAATTGTCTCTTTCTACATCTATCGTTGCAATGTCCTGATATACATCGCGATCTAAAACAGCCTGAATAATTACAACGTGAGTTCTGTTTTCTACAGATTCGATTACTCGTAAATAATCAACCTGATCATCACCGTTTAAATCAAGATTTGAGATCTGGTATTTGGGATCGTTCAAACGTCTTTCAAAATCCTGAAGATTCGCTGATTCCCCAAACATAGACGCTACAGCTCTTAAGTCTAAGTTATCGCTTATATCTGAATTTTTTGCATAAACAGTAGTTTGTCCCTGTACAGATACAGAACTAAAACCTAATGTTAGCAGGGCTATAAAAAGTAGTTTAGTTTTCATTTTAAATCATATTAAGATTAATATTCTGAGATATCCAATTACTGTGCCAGAAAAAAGAACAGAACTTATTTTATATGTTATAAATAATTGTATTTTAGCAACAAAAAAACCTACTATATATGAGAAAAGTAATATTGTTTTTCGGTGCTTTGATTTTGTTGATGTCTTTTAAAGCGCTGAATCATAATGATAAAAAGTCGTTATGGGGAGGTTTTACTTCCATACAAATAGATACTTTATTTCAGGATAAAATTAGTATCAGAGCGATCGTAATTGATAAGAATAAAATCTGGTACGGAGCTGATAATTCCCGTTTTGGCTATTATGATTTAGATAAAAAAGAGAAGTTTGAAGACCGTATTTATCGTGATACTTTAAACTTAGAATTTAGAAGCATTGCGCAAAATTCTCAAAGTGTTTTTTTATTGAGTGTAGGAAATCCTGCACTGCTTTATCAGGTTTCTAAAAAAACGCAAAAAGTTAAATTAGTTTATAAGGAAGTTAACCCGAAGGTGTTTTACGATAGTATGCAATTTTGGAATGATAAGGAGGGAATCGCAATTGGTGACCCGACAGAAGATACTTTTTCGATTATTGTAACACGTGACGGAGGGGAAACCTGGACAAAAATACTCTCAGATAAATTACCTACAAACGCTGAGGGCGAAGCCGCTTTTGCAGCAAGTAATTCGAATATTGTTATAAAAGGAAATGATACCTGGCTGGTTTCCGGAGGAAAAAAAGCGCGCGTTTTTTATTCTCCTGATAAAGCAAAAACATGGAAAGTAATTGAAACGCCAATTGTTCAGGGAAAAGCAATGACGGGTATTTTTACAGCCGATTTTTATGATGCTAAACACGGATTTGTTGCGGGAGGTGATTATGAGCTTCCAAATAAAAAAACAGATAATAAAGCTTTTACAACTGATGGTGGAAATACCTGGAAGTTAATAGGCCAGGAAATGGGTTTTGGATATGCATCATGCGTACAATACGTTCCGGGCGGAAATGGTAAAGAAATTATCTGCGTTGGTTCTGAAGGGATTCAGTATTCTCAGAACGGCGGCGAAAACTGGACTCAATTATCAACAGATTTAAAACTTTTTACTATTCGCTTTGTCAATAGAAATACGGCAATTGCTGCAGGTCATAATAAAGTAATCAGAATCCGTTTTAAATAACAAGAACCCTAAATAATAAAGTAAGTATTATTATATAGGGTCCTCATCGCTGTTGTTCTTTTTGATATTAGCTTTTGCCTGCTTTATCCCGATATTGTTTTAATAATTTACGATTAAAATCATCTTCAGATTTTTTAAGCTTTAATATTTTCTTTGCTGATAATATCTTTTTCAAATTGCTGGTATACTTGTCTCGTAAAAGATATAATTCTTTATCAGTACTTTCTATTTGTGATAAAAGCAACGCTGCATCTTTTTCTGACATTGAAGTAATGTTGTCATCATCTAATTTGCGTAGATAAGTTTTCATTTTTTCATGACGCAATTCATATTGTTTATCGTCATATGCATTATAAATAGGCCAGAATTTCTCCGCTTCTGTCGAGGTCAGTTCTAATTCTGTAGTTAAAAAAGAAACTTTATAAGCCTTAATTTTTTCTCGCTTTTCATCTGTTTTGTCACTTTGTGCATAAAATGATAAAGTGAAAAAGAAAAGAATTATCGGTAGTATATTTTTAATTTTCATCTTTTGATATTTTTATTTTATTCTGAAATTAAATTTTCAAGATTTGGGTTTGTAGCCAAGATATCTTCGAGTGTTTCCTGTTCAAGGGCAACATTTTTGTTAAGCTTGTCGATGTCTTTAGTATCCAATTCCTTAATTAAATCATATTGATTTAAATTCGACTGATAGGATAAATAGGTCTCTAAAGTGTCTTCGTCAAGATCTTTAGAAGTGTTATTGTAGTTGTTAACTATAGGGATCATTAATGCAATAACAACTACAGCTGCGGCAAGTAGTGAAAGAACCTTTTTACGTTTATAAATCGGAATTACTTTTACTTCTTTTTTGTCTTTTAGCTGTTGTAAAATTTTTTCCGAAAAATCATCAAAGTAATGCTCCGGAGCTTTAAATCCAGTTGTTATCTTCGGTTCGTTTTCTAATTTAAATGCTTTCATATCTATAAGATAGTTTTAGTTACAAAAGGTTTAATTTGATGTAACATATATTTCAATTTTTTTTACAGCATGATGATAAGATGCTTTCAATGCGCCAACTGAAGTCCCTAGGATTTCAGAAATTTCTTCATATTTTAATTCTTCAAAGTATTTCATCTTAAAAACCAATTGCTGTTTTTCCGGCAAGGTCACGATAGCTTTTTGAAGTTTTATCTGTATTTCATCACCATCAAAATAAACATCAGCTTTCAGATTGTCGATGGTTTTATTTTGTAATGCTTCAGAAGTTAATCCGCTTAGTTTTGCTTTTTGATTTAAAAAAGTCAAAGCCTCATTGGTTGCAATTCGGTACATCCAGGAGAAAAGTTTACTCTCTCCTTTGAAATTTTTTAAATACTGAAAAACTTTTACAAAAGTATTTTGCAAAACATCATCTGTATCATCATGATTCAAAACGATGTTTCGAATATGAGAATACAATGGTTTCTGATAATCAGACAGGAGTTTTTGAAACGCTGTATTTTGCGTCTTAGGATTTAATAATTGTTGTATAAACTCCTTCTCGTCTGTCAAATTTTTTGATTTATCTTATTAGAATGAAATTTAAACAAAAGGTTTAATCGGTCATGATTATTTTAGAATTCTGACTGTTCTTCTTCTGTTTTTGGAGCTGGTTTTGGAGTCGGTTTTGGTTTTGGAGCTAGTTTAGGCGCCGTTTTTGGTGCCTCTGAAGGATCTGCTTCTGTTGGCTCCGGATAAGTTGGTTCAACATCTGTTCTGTAAACAGGAGTTTTAGCAACCGGAACAACTTTAGGCTGTATTGGGTAATAAACTTCAGTCGTTAGTTTAGACGGACTTTTTACATCTAGCTTGCTAATAGTCAGGATCTCAAGATGTGACCAGCTTAAATCCGGTGTAATTTTCTCTTTGTTTATGAAGTTGTTGGTTTTTGTAATTGCTTCATTAATGTGGCTGTAATCACCTTTAAGAGTTGTTTTTACGCCTTCGAAGCCATTTAATGTTCCGCCTGAAATATCGCTTCCTGATGTTGTCATGATTTCCTTGTTTGTAGGCAAACAAATAGAAATTTTGGCTAATCCCGTTGCTGTGTTATAGGTGTGGTAGATAATAAATGGTTTTCCGTTGGCAGTTAAGCCATTGTTTTGGCTAAACTCGATAAGTTTCGGGATTACAATTCTGGCATTCTTGCTTACTTTCTGAATTTCACTTGTAAACGTCTGTCCAATATACGGTGTTTCAGTTTTCTTTACCACTCCATTCATTTCAACTGCAAAAGTTCTGGTTTCGTAATCCAGGTTTTTGTCAATATTTGCAAGGCTTTTTTCGTAAATAGTTCCAATGACTTTGTCGGAACCTCCGTTAAGAGCAGTGTAAACTTTAAATAGGAAACTCATAGTTCCGCTTGCTTTCCAGGTAACTTTAGTTTTTCCGCCCAGAGTATCTTTAAACGTCCAGTTAACATCTGCTTCCGTACCGTCGTATTTCATTTTTTGCTGAATGCTTTCCCCTTCTTTCGTTTTTAGAGTAATTGCATTTCCATTTCCTTCAGATCCGGTCCAATAATACGAAGCACCATTTCCGGCTGTTTTATTAGGGAATGTCATTTTTATTGAAGGATCAGCTACTGACCACGACTCAAAATCTTCATAATTTCTAAAATCATTTATATAATTGTAAACCGTTGTTTTTGGCGAATTGATCACTTTGCTTCTTTCAACAGAAAAAATCCCTTTTTGGGTAGCAACAAAAACGGTTAGGGCAACTAAACTTAATAATAATAGTAGGAATATATATTTTAGAATCTTCATTGGAGTCGGTGATTTTGTGTCGTAAAGTTATAAATTTTATTACTAGTCGCATTACTCGTGCAACAATAAAAGTACACTTTGTGAAATTATTTTGATCAAAAAAAGCTTTAAATAAAACGTTTTTAGTCAGGTTTAATTATGCAGCTTTAAGAAATACGTGTTCTAAATATAGAAATATTTTTTGAAACTATCTTTTAAAGTAAAATTTGATTACAAATAAAAGAGCAATAAAGATCAGGAAAGCAATTAATACTTTATAATTTCCTTTGTAGAAAATTTTATGTAATGCGAGGTCTTTTCGGTAAGCGAATATCATTACGATTACAAATGCAATAAAAAAACAGAGTGCGAATATTAATTGTCCTTGACTAAACATAGTAAAAAATTATTTTTTACAAATTTAGAGAATTGTATATGAATAGTTGCTAATTTGGCATCTCATTTAAGTAAATAATATCATGAAGAAACAACTTGATGCAGTTACGGAGTTTCATACTGCTTTTAAAATAGGTCACAGTCAAACACCAATTGCTGATTTGGGTGAATCTAAAAAAATACTTCGTTATAATTTAATGAAAGAAGAGAACGAAGAATATCTTGAAGCGGTTCAGAATAATGATTTGGTTGAAATCGCTGATGCTCTTGGAGATATGATGTATATTTTGTGTGGTACGATCATAGAGCACGGACTACAGGAAAAAATTGAAGCTGTTTTTGATGAAATTCAGCGTAGTAATATGAGTAAACTTGGCGAAGACGGACAACCAATTTACAGAGAAGACGGAAAAGTAATGAAAGGGCCAAACTATTTTAAGCCGGATTTTTCTAAATTACTATAAAGTAAATTGCAAAACATCTAATAGATGGTAAAATCTATTAGATGTTTTTGTTTTAATTACTCTGCATCTGGAATGTCTTCTAAACGATAATAAATTTTCAAACCTCTTTCTTCTGCAATTCTAACATCATTGTCTGCTCCTTTCGATTCGCCTTCGAGACGAAGAACTGCATCGCATTTTTCTAAAAGCCGATGAGCAACAGGATATTGTATTTCGTCCCAGGCACTATCGCCAATTTGTTTTGAGCCGGCTATATGGAGTAGTGGTAATGCAAGCCATTCGCCAATTACGGGTAAATGTCCCATTCTGAATAAAGGAAGCGCTACAGCTTCTAGTTTTTCTAAATTTTGTTGAATTAGTTTCGGGTCGTCATTTGTGCCGCCGCGATAAGGTCCTGCAATAAGTATAAGCATATCTGTTTCTTTTTTACAAAGCACGTAAAGATATCACAGCAAAAAAATAATGTAGTTTAAGAAAATGCCTGTTTGTTTTTGTTGGCGCGTATCATACTTAAGAACTCAGGAGTGATTCCTAAATACGAAGCAATTTGTTTTTGAGTAACTTGTTTTGCAACTTGTGGGTACTTCTCCAGAAATATATAATAACGTTCTTCTGCTGTTAGCGATAGATTTTGAATCACTCGCAATTGTTCTCTTATGTAAGCATTTTGCATTATTATCCTGAAAAAACGTTCAAATTTTGGAATCTTAAGATACAAATCATCCAGATCTTCTTTTTGCAAATGGTATATGTGGCTTTCTTCGATAGTTTCGATATTCAGCATTGCAGGCTGTTGATTAATAAAACAAGACATATCTGTAATCCACCAGTCAGCAATGGCGAACATGATTGTTGATTCTTTTCCGGCGGGATTTCTGTAGAATGCCCTTAAAGTTCCGGATTGTACAAAATTTATTGTTCTGCATATTTCCCCTTCTTTCAAAACAATGCTCTTTTTAGGGTATTTCTTTTCTTTTAAAATCGAAAGAAAATAAGAGATTTCATTTTCGTCAAGCGAAATATGTTTAGCAATATTTTGTAAAATCAGATTTTGAGTCATTCTTTGATGGAGTTTCAAGAGCTTGTTCTATTGGATGATTTAAGTTTTATCTGTTTTTGCATATTTACTTAGAAGTTCGTTATATCTCTTGTTCCAATAATCAAAATCAAAAATTAAATTGTAATAATTTCTGATTTCTTCGTTCAGTAATTTTCCAGATAAAATTACTCTGTTAATACAGATTATTTCTTCTATTAAGTCAAATTCATAAGAGTCAGGAGGGTAATCGTCATTATATTTTGACTGGTAAATGTTTTCTAATTCCTTTATTTCATTTTTTAAATGGTTGCTAATCGGTAAAGTGTCTAAGCTAATATTTTCATAAATTGGATTTTCATTATCTTGTTCTATCCAAATAGGGAAGCAAAAATACTCAAAGTTATATTTTAGATTTCTCATTATTTATTAGTGTAATATTTTATAAATATATGAGTATTTTTAGGACAAATAATGTTCTGTATTAAATGATGCTGTAAAAAAAAACTTCAGATAATATTAATATCTGAAGTTTCTGTTTTTGCTTATTTATGACTATTTATTGCACTTTTACAGTCCAGCCAAAAGTATCTTCAGAAAGTTTATTTTGAAGGCTTGTTAGTTTTTCTTTTAAAAGAGAAGCATATGAATTCTCAATCGGAGTCATTTCATAATAAACATCCTGGTAAGAGAAACCTTTGATAACACTTATAACTGCAGCAGTTCCAGCTCCGAAGATTTCTTTTAGAGATCCGTTTTTAGCAGCTTCTACTAATTCTGAAACGATAACAGGACGAACTTCTACTTTAAGACCTTCTTTTTCTGCCATAGTAAGCAAACTTTTTCTGGTAATACCATCAAGGATCCTTTCGCTTGTTGGAGCAGTCAATAAAGTATCGTTAATTCTAAAGAAAACGTTCATTGTTCCCGCTTCTTCTAATTTTGTATGTGTTGCATCATCTGTCCAGATAATTTGTTGAAAACCATCTTTGTTTGCTAAGTTAGTTGGGTAAAACTGTGCAGCATAGTTTCCTGCAGCTTTTGCAGCTCCAATTCCACCGTTTGCAGCTCTACTGTAATGTTCAGCAATAATTACTTTTACTTCGCCGGCATAATAAGATTGTGCAGGAGAAAGTAAAATCATGAATTTATATTCGTCAGAAGGATTTGCAACAACACCAGCGCCTGTAGCAATCATAAAAGGACGAATGTACATACTGCTTCCGTTTCCTTTTTGAACCCATTCCTGATCAATTTTCAATAATTCATTCAAACCATCCATGAAAATTGCTTCTGGAACTTCTGGCATTGCCATACGAATTGCAGAATTATTAAAACGTTTGAAGTTCTCGTCAGGTCTGAACAACCAAACGTCATTATTGTCATCTTTGTAAGCTTTCATACCTTCAAAAATAGCTTGCCCGTAATGAAAGACTTTCGAAGAAGGATCCATTAAAATTGGAGCGTAAGGCTTAATGACAGGATTTTGCCACTCTCCGTTTTTAAAATCACATTCGAATAAATGGTCTGTAAAAACAGCACCAAAGCTTAAGTTTTGAAAGTCTACTCCGCTTATTTTTGACGAAGTTGCTTTTCTGATTTCAATTTTGCTTGTTTGAGTTGTACTCATAATTATGTAAAGTTTTTTATGTAATTCTCATTGCAATAGAAAGATTCTAAAGTAATGATTTGGTGTGAAATAGAATTTGTTGAATGCAAAATTAAGTAAAAATATGTAATTTACTTAGTAAAACTGCATTATTTATGCCTTTTAACTGAGATTTATTTATCTTATAATAAAGTGAAAAAATTAAGACAGTTTTATAAAGAATTTATGAAAAAACAACCGTTTTTTAAGGCTTTACGTATTTGTTTTGACTAATTTTGGCTCGCAAAATACTGTGAATACCACCAAAATCAGATTGTAAATTCGTAGAAAAGTGAAAAGAGAAATAATAAAAACGCTAGATGGCTCAACGACAATTCATTTGCAGGAATGGGATGAGTGTTATCATTCAAAACATGGTGCAATTCAGGAAGCAAAGCATGTATTTATAAAAAACGGACTTTCATTATTTGACAATAATCCGGTTAGTATCCTCGAAATTGGTTTTGGAACAGGTCTAAATGCTTTTATTACTTTTTTAGAATCTGTTTACAAAAAACAGCCAATCGATTATGTTGGGGTAGAGGCATACCCGGTAGAAGCAAAGGAAGTTCTGGAAATGAATTATGTCTCAGAATTAGAAGCGGATCAATATAAAGGTGTGTTTGAAAAAATGCACGAAAGCGAGTGGAATCAGAAAATAGAAATTAGCAGCGATTTTTCGTTAACTAAAAGAAAACAATTTTTTGATGAAATAGACGATTTCGAAATTTTTGATTTGATTTACTTTGATGCTTTCGGATATCGTGTGCAGCCAGAGTTGTGGAGTACGGAAATTTTTCAGAAAATGTACAATAGTTTAAAACCAAACGGAGTTCTTGTAACTTATGCAGCCCGGGGAGTTGTTAAAAGAAGTATGATCGAAGTTGGATTTACGGTAGAAAAATTGGCAGGTCCTCCGGGGAAACGTGAAATGTTTCGAGCCTTTAAAAAGGTTTAAATGAGTTGTTTAGAATCGTTCTATATTGATTTATGTATATTAAGAAAACGTATTCGTTGCCAAAGTTTTTAAAAAAATAAGTTAAAAGAAGTGCTTATGAATGATATTTGATTAAATTTGTGCGAGTTTAAAAATAATGATAACCCCCGAAAATCTTATTTTATTATGTCAAAATTAATGTTTGATTACACGAAATCAATACTTGAGAGAGTAAGTTTCGATCCGATACTTTTCTGCAAAGAATTAGAAAAAGCTATCAAAACACTGTTACCATACGAGATGGAACAATTGCAAGAATGGTTGATGAATTTTATTATTGAGAAACCGGAATTAAAACAAAGTTTACTACTAATCAAAGTATAACAAAAAGGAGCCAATTGGCTCCTTTTTCTATTTTTGTTTCTGTTGTAGCGGACTAATTATTTGAACGTTCTGGAAAACGATGGCTCCTTTTACGACTCCGGCGATTGTAGATCTTAAAGCATCAATGATTTGCATTTTTAATTCGCTCTTTGGGTAAATTAAACTTACCTCACGGGCAGGTTTTGGTTCCTTAAAGTTTCGTAGTTTCAGTTTGTCGGAATCTTTTAAGTCTAAGGTATGCAGGTACGGCAATAGCGTTGTGCCTAAACCTTCATCGGCTAATTTTATCAGGGTTTCAAAGCTTCCGCTTTGTATCTGGAAATTATTCTGGTCGGTATCAGAGCCGTTTTTGCATAAATTCAAAATACCATCCCTAAAACAATGTCCGTCCTGCAAAAGCAAAATTTCATTTAGATTTAAATCAGAAACTTCTATTTCTTCTTTTTGAAAACTTGCGTGATGTTCCGGGATATAGGCGACAAATGGCTCAAAATATAAAACAATTTCTTTTATTTTTTCATCTTCAAGCGGCGTTGCAGCAATTGCAGCATCTAGATGACCGTTTTTTAATTTCAGAATAATTTCATCAGTATTCAGCTCTTCAATAAGGAGTTTTACTTTTGGATATTTCTTAATGAAATTATTTAAAAACATCGGCAAAAGAGTTGGCATGATGGTCGGGATAATCCCTAGACGGAATTCTCCTCCAATAAAACCTTTTTGCTGCTCTACTATATCTTTAATTCTGTCAGCTTCATTTACAATATTCTTCGCCTGATTGACAATTTTTTGACCGATATCTGTAAGTTGGATTGGTTTTTTGCTTCTGTCGAAAATTAAAATATTAAGTTCTTCTTCAATTTTTTGAATTTGCATACTTAATGTAGGTTGTGTAACAAAACATTTTTCGGCAGCAAGAGTAAAATTTTTGTGCTCGGCAACAGCTAACACATATTGTAATTGAGTAATTGTCATTTTGATAGTATTTTGTGATGCAAAAATAAGAAAATATAATTTTTTTTTATGTCATTTTTAAAGAACTTATCTTAAATTTGTAGTAAACATATTATAAAACGAAAAACTATGAAAACAAATATTTTAGGTTTACCTGTAAAAGAGTCTGAACTGTTAGTAAAGGAATTAAATATTCTGTTATCAAATTTCCAGGTGTATTATCAAAATTTAAGAGGAATACATTGGAATATTCGTGGTAAACGTTTCTTTGATTTACATGTAAAATTTGAAGAATTGTATACAGATGCCCAATTAAAAATTGATATGATCGCAGAGAGAGTCCTGACAATTGGAGGAACTCCTTTACATACATTTGAAGATTATATTCAAAATAATAAATTAACTGTTGGAAAGAATATTTCAAATGATGAAAAAGCAGTTCATTTAATTGTAAATTCATTATCTGATTTATTAAAAATAGAAAGAGAAATTCTGAAACAATCAGATGAAATAAGTGATGAAGGTACTAATTCTATGATGAGTGACTTTATCGCTGAACAGGAAAAAACAATCTGGATGATGAGAGCCTGGTTAGAAGAGGAATTGTAATAGGTTGCTTTTGAGTCAAATATAAACAGAATGATGCTTAAGTGTCATTCTGTTTTTTTATGATTGTTAAATTTGTATAAAATTTTAGCCCTGAAGCTTTGATTTTATTTGTTTAACACTATTTTTGCTCCAATGAAATTAGTTGCTCGCATATTATTATTCATATTTATTGCTTTCTTATCTACCCCAACTATTGTAACGGTGATAAAGGAAAGCAATGATAGGTCTATGTTTTTCAGTTTTGCTGAAGAGGAGCATTCACACAAAGAACTTAAGGCTGCTGTTTATCCGGCAATACTTCACCATGAAGTTATGATGCCTGTCTATATTGAAAAAAAGACTATAGTATCTGAAAATATTGTAAAACTTGACAATATTTCTCCGAGCATTTTTGCTCCACCTCCCAACTTAGTATAATACTTCCGATTATTTTGAACTCACTGCATTTTTGATTAAATGTGGTAAATCTTTAATGAATAATTTTTTTAGTATTGTATTATGACAAAAAAAATCAATCTTTTTGCCAACCTTAAATCTGATTTTGCTTCAGGTTTAGTGGTTTTCTTGGTGGCTCTGCCTTTGTGTTTAGGTATCGCAATGGCGTCTGGAGCACCTTTATTTTCTGGAATTATCTCGGGTGTCATTGGTGGTATTGTGGTAGGTTATTTAAGCCAGTCACACATTAGTGTATCGGGACCAGCAGCTGGGTTAACAGCTATTATTTTGACCGCTATTACTGATTTTGGTGCTTTTGATGTGTTTTTAATGTCTGTTTTTATTGCTGGATTAATTCAATTAGCATTAGGATTTTTAAAGGCCGGAAGTATCTCAAATTATTTTCCAACAAATGTTATCGAAGGTATGTTAGCGGGGATCGGGATCATTATTATCCTCAAACAATTGCCTCACGCTTTTGGTTATGATGCAGATTTTGAAGGCGATCAGGCTTTTGTACAAAGTGACGGAAGTAACTCATTTTCGTTTTTATTTGATGTTTTAAAACACATTCACTTAGGAGCGGTAGTAATTTCGCTTGTTTCGCTTATTATATTAATTTCCTGGGATAAGGTTTCTTTTTTAAAGAAATTAAAATTAATTCCGGGAGCACTTGTTGCTGTTATCCTTGGTATAGCTTTAAACGAATTTTTTCTTGCTACAGGAAGCTCATTGGCAATTGCAAAAGAACATTTGGTTTCATTGCCAGTTCCAAAATCTTTTGATGAATTTAAATCTATTCTGATTACACCAAACTTTGCTGCTGTTACAAATCCGCAAGTTTGGGTAGTTGCTATAACAATTGCCATTGTTGCTTCTATTGAAACATTACTTTGTATTGAAGCTGCTGACAGAATGGATGTTCAAAAACGTTATACGAATACAAATGTTGAGCTTAGGGCACAAGGTATTGGTAATATGTTAAGTTCACTTTTAGGAGGTTTACCAATGACATCAGTTGTGGTTAGATCATCTGCAAATAATAATGCAGGAGCAAAATCTAAAATGTCAGCTATTATTCACGGAGTGCTTTTATTGTTAAGTGTTTTGGCTATTCCGACACTTTTAAACAAAATTCCATTGGCAACTTTAGCAACCGTTTTAATTTTGGTTGGATATAAATTAGCAAAACCTGCAACATTCAAACATTTCTGGGAAAAAGGAAAATACCAATTCATCCCTTTCGTTGCTACACTAGTATTTGTAGTAGCAACAGATTTACTTAAAGGAGTTGCTTTAGGAATTGTAATTAGTGTCATTTTTGTATTGAGAGGAAACTTAAAAAGAGCGTACAGCTTCAAGAAAGAAGAGTACGAAGATGGAGATGTTATCCATATCGATTTAGCACAAGAAGTTTCGTTTTTGAACAAAGCTGCTATAAAATTGACATTAAATGAGATTCCTGAAAATTCTAAAGTAGTAATTAATGCTCAGGATACAGAGTACATTGCACATGATGTTCTGGATTTGATTCGTGAATTTAAAGAAACACGAGCGATTGATGCAAACATAAAAGTGAAGCTAAAAGGTTTTAAAGAAGCTTATGAGCTTGAGAACTCTCCGGATCTTAGCAATCACGTTTCGATTGAGCACTATTATGATGTTGCCAAAAGAGCATTAGTCCAAAAAGAAACCGTAAAAGAAGATTTTAAATAAATTATATTAATTAAGGTATTTCTCAAGTGTGAGAAGTATTAAAAATTAGATAACTTTACAGTAAAGTTATTTTTAATATGTTTAAGCATTTAGAAATACCATTCAAAAAACAAAAAAATGAAAGAGTTTTATAAGCAATTATTAGAAAACAATAAGGAGTGGGTTGAAAAATCATTAGCATTAGATCCTAATTATTTTGCGGATTTGGCGAAAGGACAAACTCCACCATTATTATGGATTGGATGTTCTGATAGTCGTGTTCCTGCAAATGAAATTATTGGTGCGAAACCTGGAGAAGTTTTTGTACACAGAAATATCGCCAATATGGTCGTACACTCTGATATGAATATGCTGAGTGTTCTGGATTATGCTGTAAATGTTCTAAAAGTAAAACATGTTATTGTTTGCGGACATTACGGTTGTGGTGGTGTAAAAGCTGCAATGGGCAATATGTCTGTTGGAATTATCGATAACTGGATTCGCCACATCAAAGATGAATATCGTTTGCATGACAAATACCTAAATTCGATTGAAGATGAAACAGAACGTTTTAATGCTTTTGTTGAAATCAATGCTAAAGAGCAAGTATATAATTTAGCTAAAACATCAATTGTACAAAGTGCCTGGAAAAATGGCCAGGAATTAATGCTTCACGGTTGGGTTTACGGTTTGAATTCAGGTTTTGTAACCGATTTGAATGTAAATATCGCTTCGAATGATGAATTAGATGATGTTTATCAACTAAGTAATCTATAAAATTAAAAAATCGCCTCAAAAGGGCGATTTTTTTTATTCGTTTTCGTCTAGATTTTCATTAAAGGCCGATGGTAATAAAGTTGGAATAAACTTGATCAGTATCGGTAATAATAAACTTCCGCCCGGAAGTAAGAATATGGTCAGTGACGGAATCGTTTTGCAAATATCTAAGAGTTGTTTTTTTACTTTCTTTTTTTCCTTGGCATCCAGATCTCTTGTTGTAGAGTAAGCCAGCAGGATCATTAATTCCTTACTCTGTATAATTTCCTTAACCAGTCTGTTTTTGTTTCTTACAATCAATTTTACAACGCTGTGCGTCATTTGATCGTAAAAGTGTTTTACCGGATTAGAATAATTAAAATATGGAATTTTCTTTTTATGAGTGGTAATAAAGCTATTGGTTGTATCAATACTTTTGGTTACAAAATCATCAGAAACATTCATCATTGATCCCAATGAATATAAAAAGTAAGACTCTTCATTTTCTACAACACCATCGCTCCATAAAGCCATTCCGGCCATGTCGATTAAATAATATTGTTCGAGTTTATTACTAAAATAATCAAGCTGTAATGTTTCGAGGGTATCAACAGTAACTTTTGAAAATTTTGAATAACGTATCGAAGCTTCAAAAAGTTTAATCAGTAAATCATCGTGTTGCGATTTGATCGTTTTGGTTTTTAAAGCCAAAGCAACAATACCAAGAACAGTTTCTTCGATTCGTTTTAGATACTTTTCAGGAATTGCACCATGTTCCAGATATTGTCTGAAAGCCAGGACATCAATAAACAAAAGGGCATTGGTTACTAAGTGCGAAAAGTTTTTACTGATAATACTATCATTGGTCTGAACCCTTTGATCGATTATGTTTTCTAAAGATAGGGAAGGGGTATCTTTTGGAAGTAAAATTTTGAAGAGATTAAATCCTTCCGGATTCATTTCGTTGTAGAATTTTAAAACTGCGGTAATAAAAACAGTAGGTTCAAATGTTCTTTTTTCTAAACAAAAAACGCCGTATAAAGTATTTAATAGGGCAACTTTAGAAATTTCGGTTTTAAACCAGCCTTTTATAGGAATTGGAATTCGGGAATCAATAGTAATGATATGTCCATAAATAAAACCGGTTTCTCTGACTTTATAGTAAAACGAATCCGTAGTTTCAAAAGGAATTGCTTCTGAGAACTTTTGTTCGCTAAAAAACTTGTCTATCCAACCTGATGCTGATGGGTTAATCATTAACTTTTATTTATAGCTGCAAAGCTATATCTTTTTCTCGTTTTAGGATATATTTTAAATAAAATAACCACTAGATTTTTGTGAAAAATAGTGGTTATTTGTTTTTTTACTTGATGATTCCTGCGCAAGCTACTCTTCCGCCGGCATTTCCGGTAGGCTGAGTTGTAAAATCATCAGTTCCCTGATGTACAATTAAACCTTTTCCAAGAATGTCTTTAGTCTCATCACCACAACCAATGCACCATTCGTCAGTAGTTAATGTTATAGATCCATTACCTTTTGTATCAGCGGTAAAGTTTCCAATATCACCTTTATGATATTCTGCAACACCCCATTTTCCGTGTTTTTTGAAAGTTGGATTCCAGTGTCCGCCAGCAGAACTTCCGTCCGCAGAACTACAATCTGCTTTCTCGTGAATGTGTATAGCGTGAACTCCAGGTTGTAATCCAGACATTTTTGCAACAAATGTTACTTTACCATTTTTCTCCGTAAAAGTAGCTGTTCCTGCAACAGTACTATTGCTTTTTGGTTCCAGGGCGATAGTCAGCGTTTTGCTGTCACTTGATTTTGTACTAGTCTTACAACCAACTATTAAGGCCGTAATTATAGCGAAAGAAACAATTATTTTTTTCATGTGTGAGGCTTTTAAATTAAAGATTAAGTAAATTTAACATAAAATTCCGACATTGATTAACCCTAATCGTTAAAAAAATCCAAAACTATTGGTTGTAATTTAATACCTCTTTAAGTAAACAACCAGAAATTATTGCGTAATTTCGTATAACCTCAAATTCAAAATTCTATAAATAAATGTTTATTATTTTTTAATTTAATATATAAAATTATGAGGAAGAATATTTTAGTTTTGCTTTTTTTAGGAGTTGCCTTAATTTCATGTAATGCTACTAAAACTCAAAAAAATGATTCCGTTTCTAAACTCGACGGAACGTGGGAGCTCAATTATATCAGCGGTCCAAGAATTGCTTTTGATGGTTTATATCCAAACAAAAAACCAACCATAAATTTTAATGTAAAAGAAAATCAGGTTTCAGGAAATAGTAGTTGTAACTCTTTTACAGGAAAACTTGTTGTAACCGGCAATAAAATTGATTTTACGCAGCCAATGGCTATGACCAAAATGATGTGTATGGATGCGCAGCAAGGAGAGCAGGTTTTTATGAGTACGCTGCAAAAAATAACTTCGTATGATGTTACAGATGACGGAAAAACTTTAAACTTTATTTCCGGAGATATTGCCATGATGCGATTTACAAAAAAATAATATTTTCTTTTTTTATTCTATAAAAATATATTTATGAAAACTAAATTATCGCTTTTATTAGTGTTAGTATGCCTTTTAGCTGCTCCTGTTTATGCACAGCAAAAAACGAAGAAAGAATTAAAGGCAGAAAGTGACCTTAAGAAGCAAAGCGAAATTGAAGCTTTGATTGATTCTAAAAACTTTGTTTTCGAAGCGCAAAAAGTTAATCCGCAAGGCGGCAGATTAATTATTCTTAATAATAACAGCTACTTCTTAAATTTCAATACAGAGAAAACAACTTGTGATTTGCCATTTTTCGGACGTGCATTTAATGTTCCTTATGGTGGAGACGGGGGAATAAAATTTGAAGGTGTTCCGGAAAATATAAAAGTCGAGAAAAAAAAGAAAAATTATACTTTGAGAGCAACAGTGAAAGGAAAAGATGATGTTTATGATTTGATATTTTCTATCTTTTTTGATGGTGGAGCAACACTTTCTGTTAATAGCAATAACCGGGTATCAATCTCGTATGATGGAGAAATTAAAGCTCCTAAAGCTGCAGAAACTAAAAAATAAATTTTTTATTTAAGGGCGAATTCCCTAATTAATGGTTTTATTCTGTCTCTTTATAAATATTCGTTTTTTAGCTTGAAATATTTTGTCAGAAAAATTAGTATATTTGATAATGCATGAATCCTTTAATTAGTAACAAATTAAAATTTAAAACTATGAAAAAATTAAGTCTTATTCTTATTATGGCAATTGCCTCGTTTTCATCTTATGCTCAATCTTCGTTTAAGGAAGATATAGATGTTCTGCAAAGTATTTATGGTAAGTCGAAAAGTGATCTTGTAAAACAGTACATGAATTTGTCTGACACGCAATCTGCAGCTTTTACTAAAGTGTATGATAATTATGAAGTCGAGCGTAAAGCGCTTGGACAAACAAAATTTCAACTTATTAATGATTATGCAGTCAATTATGCTACTCTGACCGATGCAAAAGCAGATGAATTGGCAAAAGGAACTTTGAAAAATCATTTAGGATATGAAAAATTATACTCTAAAACTTATAATCAGGCTAAAAAAGCAGTTGGGGCAATAAATGCAGCTAAATTTCTTCAGTTAGAAGTGTATTTGCAAACCATAATTAGAGCTGAGATTCTCGAATCAATTCCTTTCATTGGTGAATTAGACAAATCAAAAGTTTAATCAACTTTTCCTGTAAATAGAAAAACGGCCAGTACTTAAGTATTGGCCGTTTTTTATTGTCTTTTTTTTAATGATTTATTTAGCTGTTTTAACTTTATAAATAGTATCAACCATACCGTCACGAGGCGTATCCAAAGGAAGTTCCCAGAACATGATTCCGCCCAGTTTTTTAGCTTTGGCATATTCAGCTTTTGCTTTTATAGAAGTTAAGTTGTCTCCCGTTGCAAATGTTTTTTCTTTCTCATTGTACCAGTAAGCAGCTTTAGCTTTATCATCCCAGAAATATTTCCAGCCATTTGCTTCTGTATAAGTGTCTGCAAAGCTTTTGAAAGAAACACCCTGAATGTGTTCTCCTGTCTGATATAAACCATTGTTTACGTTTTCTACATTCTTCCAGGTTCTGGTATAAAATGCACCACCAATAACTAATTTTTCAGCAGGAATCCCTTGCTTTAATAAAAATTCAACAGCTCTGTCTGTAGATTCTTCTTTAGGATTTGTACTGTACAAAGGAGTATGATGTCCTGTAACCGTAGAATATCCGTTTACTAAATCGTAGCTCATAATGTTGATACGATTTACTAGTGGAGCAACAGCTTTCCAGTCAACAGATTCATCTAAATATTTTTGGAAGCCTCCTGCAGCAAAACTCAATTCATATTTTTTGCCTAAAGTAGAACGTAAAATTTTGATTAATTCTGTAAAGTTAGGTTTGTCAGCAGCTTGGTATAAATGTCCTGGCAGTCCCTCAATTGCCGGATATTCCCAATCTAAATCTAAACCATCCACTTTAAAATAAGTGCTTACTTCCTTTACTGATTTAGCAAAAGTTAATCTTCCTTCAGCTGTAGAAAATGCCGCTGAACAAGGCTCACAACCTGCCCAACCACCAAGCGAAAGAAGAATTTTAAGCTGTGGATTAGATGCTTTCAAAGAAACTAAATGTTTAATTGTAGTTGAATCTTTAGGAGAATCAACGCTTAGTTTTCCGTCTTTTAAGTGACAAAAACTAAAGATAATCTGATCTAACTTGTTTACTTCGTAATCGTTAATGAGTTTATCATCGCCTGTGTAATAAGCAATGATGTCGATCTTTTTGTTTTTTTGTGCAAATGTACTTGACGTAAAGCTGCACAATAAAATCAGGGCAATCAGGTTAATTTGTTTCATTTTATGTTTTTTAAAGTTTTTAGAATGCTAAATATAGAACTTTTCGAATGAAATATGAACTAAATTGGCAAACAGTCTTAAGCTGATTTGTTACGTTTCTGGTTACAAAAATCAAGTTTATTGTGTTTAAATAGGATTTTTTTTTCTTTTTGACTAAATTTACAATACATCTCTATATAGATTATCAAAGTTATTTTTATAATAAAAAAAACTCCTTTATCTGAATCTAAGATTCAGAACAACTTTTGATAATAAGTGACAAACAATTTTACCATGAATAAAACTAAAAGCTCAAGTGTCTTTCAAACCAATTTTACAAAATCAGTTGCATTACCCAGTTTAGCTATAATTATTGCAATATCATTATTTTGTGTTTTTTTTTCGAAGGATACAGAGCAGGCACTTAATATTGTAAAAGAAATAATATTCAAGAATTTAAGCTGGCTTTATGTATTGCTGGTGACAGTTTTTGTGCTGTTTTTGATCACATTGGCAATAAGTAAATTTGGTAAAATCAAATTAGGTGCAGACGATTCAGAGCCTGAATATTCTTTTTTTTCCTGGGTAGCGATGCTTTTTGCCGCCGGAATGGGAATTGGTTTGATGTATTTTGGGGTAGGAGAAACGATGTCACATTATGCAACGCCGGCAAATGCCAATTTAGCAGATAATTTACGAGCAAAAGAAGCGCAATTGTATACCTTTTTTCATTGGGGTTTTCATGCTTGGTCGATATATGGGGTAGTTGGGCTGTCACTGGCGTATTTTGCTTACAGACATAATTTGCCTCTTGCAATCCGAAGCGGATTTTACCCGATTTTAAAAAATAGAATTCACGGAAAGTTTGGAAATATTGTTGATGTTTTTGGTTTGTGCAGTACCTTTTTTGGAATCGCTACGACGCTTGGTTTTGGTGTTGTTCAATTAAGTGCAGGATTATTAAGTCTTCATATAATTCCTGAATCCAGTTTTAATTATCAGATTATTATTGTTTTGGTAGTAATGGTAATTGCAGTTTCTTCTGCTATTTCTGGTTTAGGAAAAGGGGTTAAGAAATTAAGTGAATTAAACATTATTATGGCCGTTTTGTTAATGTTGTTTATACTTGTTTTTGGGCCAACGATATACATTTTAAGTACATTTACTGAAGGTTTGGGACATTATATAAGTCATTTTATTTCACTTACTTTTAATACGTATGCTTATGAAAAAGGAAGCCAGGAATGGTTTTCAAAGTGGACTATTCTATATTGGGCCTGGTGGATTTCATGGGCGCCTTATGTTGGATTGTTTATTGCAAAAATTTCTAAAGGAAGAACTATAAGGGAGTTTATTCTGGCAGTATTATTTATTCCTGCTTTTTTTAATTTTCTATGGATGACCGTTTTTGGAAGTAGTGCAGTATGGATTGATGAACATGTAGCACATGGAGCTTTGAGCGAGTTTGCTAAAAATCCGGATACATTATTATTTAATTTCTTTACCTATTTTCCCTTTACTACCTTTTTGAATATCTTGTCGATTTTGATTATTTGCGTGTTTTTTATCACGTCAGCAGATTCTGGAATTTTTATAATGAATGGTATTGCATCAAAAGGAGCCATAAGTTTTCCGAAGTGGCAAAGTGTCTTTTGGGGTGTTTTATTATCGCTTTTATCGCTAAGTTTATTACATTCCGGAGGTTTGGCTTCTTTGCAGACAATGACATTGATTACTGCTTTGCCTTTTGGAATTATTATGGCGTTATTGTGTTATAATTTGTGGAAAGCATTGGTTGTTGATAGTGAATATAGTGAGAAAAAATATTCGCATGGAAGCCTAAATTGGAACAATAGCAATTGGAAAGAACATTTAGAAAAGATTGTAACGGTTTCTAAAAAGAAAGACATTCATAAATTTCTAAATGAAACGGTGAAAAAGGCTTTTGAAGAATTATTGGTGGAATTAGCGAAGAATAATATTGAAGCTCATATAAATACTTTTTCTTCGCCACAACAAGCTATTGAGTTAGAGATAAAATACGATCAATTGCGAAATTTTAAATATGGTGTAATGGCACAACCTCAGACTGTTTCTGAAACATTACTGAACGAGAAAAATACTCCGGATATAGATAAGGAATTCGTTTTTGAACCGATTACTTATTTTGGAGACCACCGTAAAGGATATGATATTCAATATTTGACTAAGGATGGAATTATATCAGATGTTCTAAGAGAATACGAACGTTTTTTAAACCTTAGCTCCGAGGGCGATCACGATTTGATTATGAAACCTAATAGTTAATTGTAAAAAAAATCTAACTGTACGTGTTTTAAACATGTTAGTTATATAAGATAACGTAAGTATTGTGTTTTAGTAAGCTGTGCAACTTATAATTATTTGAATAAGAAAATACAAGTGGTGTACTTTAAATATAAATTTAGGTAGGGTTATATAATGACGTAATAAAAGATAAACAGCATTCTCATTTTTTACGTGAACTTATGTAGTTTATCTGGTAAAATACTTTAAGGTTAAAAATAAAAAAATAAACCCGCACTGTTTCGGATAAGTGCGGGTTTAAACAAATTAAAAGCTAAAAACTATTTTTATATTAGAAGCAGTATTCGTTTTCTGCAACTAATTTATTAGTAATTGTTTCTCTCAATGCCACTACATTTGGCATATTAGTGTATTTTGTAAAACGACGTAATCCCATTAACATCATACGTTGTTCGTCACCTTCGGCAAAAGAAATAATTCCTTCTTTTCCTTTTTGAGTTACAATATCTACTGCTTTATACAAGTACAATTTTGCCATAGCAATTTGCTCTTGTACTTTATCTTCACCTTGATTTTTAGCTAATTTTTCAGTTCTAAGAATAGTACTTTCAGCCATATAGATTTCGATTAAGATATCAGAAGCAGCCATTAATAACTGTTGGTGAGCATCTAAATCCGGACCATATTTTTGAACTGCACTTCCTGCAACCATTAAGAAAACTTTTTTCAGGTTGGCAACAATCCCTTTTTCTTCAGCAAATAATTCAGAGAAATCAGGAGTGTCAAAAGATGGGATACCCATTAATTCTTCAGAAACTTTCATCGCAGGTCCTAATAAATCAACATGACCTTTCATTGCCTTTTTGATTAACATTCCCACAGAAAGCATTCTGTTAATTTCATTTGTACCTTCGTAAATACGAGCAATACGAGCATCTCTCCAGGCACTTTCCATTGGAGTATCTTCTGAGAATCCCATTCCACCAAAAATCTGAATTCCTTCGTCAGCACAATTCTGAACATCTTCAGAAACAGCAACCTTAAGGATAGAACATTCGATAGCATATTCTTCAACACCTTTTAGTTCAGCTTCCTGATGAGTTGTTCCTTCAGCTTCACGAGCGATAATTCTGTCTTCGATATTTTTTGCCGCACGGTAAGAAGCACTTTCACCTGCATAAGCACTTGTAGCCATTTCTGCTAATTTATAGCGGATGGCTCCAAAGCTTGAAATTGGTGTGTTGAATTGGATTCTTTCATTAGCATATTTTACAGCTCCGGAAGTTACCCTTCTTTGAGCATCAAGACATGCTGCTGCTAATTTAATACGACCAACATTTAATGCGTTCATTGCAATTTTGAAACCGTTTCCTCTTTCAGACAACATGTTTTCAACAGGAACTTTCGTATCGTTGAAGAAAACCTGACGTGTAGATGAAGCACGGATTCCTAATTTATGCTCTTCTTCATTCATAGAAATTCCGTTATCAGCAGTATTTTCTACGATGAAACCTGTAATATTTTTATCATCACCAATACGGGCAAAAACGATGAAAACGCTACAGAAACCTGCATTCGAAATCCACATTTTTTGACCTGTAATAGAGTAGTATTTTCCGTCTTCAGATAAAACAGCTTTCGTTTTTCCTGAGTTAGCATCAGATCCTGCACCTGGCTCAGTCAAACAATAGGCTCCAAACCATTCGCCTGTAGCCAATTTAGGAACGTATTTTTTCTTTTGTTCTTCAGTACCATAAAGTGTAATTGGCATAGTTCCAATTCCTGTATGGGCACCAAAAGCAGTTGAGAAAGATCCTGTTGCGCCAGAAATGTAATCGCAAACTAACATTGTAGATACAAATCCCATTCCTAATCCGCCGTATTCTTCTGGAACCGCAACTCCTAGAAGTCCCAGTTCACCAGCTTTACGCATGCTTTCTTCTGTAAAGGCGTAATCTTTTTTCTCAAAACGATTCTTGTTAGGCCAAATTTCTTTGTCTACAAACTCCTTTACAGAGTCACGCATCATTAATTGCTCTTCCGAAAAATCTTCTGGTGTAAAGATATCTTCGCATTTTGTTTCTTTAACTAAAAACTGACCACCACGGGTTACGTTTTTTTCGATTGTATCTGCCATTTTTATTTTTTTTAGAGAAAAGAAAATAGAATAAAGAGAATAGATTTTAGACTGAACGTTATTTTAATCCGTTTTGGGAGCCCATTGTCATTCTTTGAAATTCTTCTATTTTAATTTCTAATTGGTTAAATTGTGTTTCGTTTATATGTTTTCTATGCTTTGCAATTAATAATTGTGTTATTAATTCAAATGAAGAACCTAGAGAAATATCTAAAAAATGACTGAAAGATTTATCAGTTCTTGATGAACCTTCAGCTATATTACTAGGCATTGAAACAGAACATCTGCTTATTTGTGAGCTTAAATCATACCTTTCATGTCTCGGAAAGTCTAGCAATAAATCTGAAATATCATTAGCAATTGAAATTCCCATTTGCCAAATCTTCAAATTCTTATAATTATGTCTCATGTTTTTTGACCAAGATAAGAAACTAAGAATCTAAAAGTAGGTTTTTTATTACTTTTAATAAATCTTTATTCTTTTCTCTTTCATTTAAAAAACATCTATCTCTTTATTCTATACTCTATTTTCTATTCTCTTCTTAAAGAACCTCGTAAATCCCCGCAGAACCCTGACCAGTTCCCACACACATAGAAACGATTCCGTATTTATTACCTCTGCGTTTCATCTCGTCGAATAACTGAACAGAAAGTTTAGCTCCGGTACAACCCAGTGGGTGTCCTAGTGCGATTGCTCCACCGTTTACGTTTACGATATCAGGATTTAAGCCTAACTCACGGATTACAGCCAAAGACTGAGAAGCAAAAGCCTCGTTTAATTCAACTAAGTCAATGTCTTTCAACTCTAAACCAGCTTGTTTCAACGCCTTCGGAATTGCTTTTACAGGACCAATACCCATGATTCTTGGTTCAACACCAGAAGAAGCAAAGTTTACCAGTCTTGCAATTGGCTCAAGATTTAATTCTTTCACCATATCCTCGCTCATGATTAAAACAAAAGCGGCACCATCACTCATTTGAGAAGAGTTACCGGCAGTTACACTTCCGTCAGCAGCAAAAACGGGTCTTAAACCTGCTAAAGCAGCAACAGAAGTTCCGGCTCTTGGACCTTCGTCTTGTTTTACAACGTATGATTTAGTTTCTTTTTTACCATTTTCATTCACAAAAGTCTGTTCAACACTAATAGGAACGATTTGTTTATCGAATTTCCCTTCAGCTTGCGCTTTCAAGGCTTTCATGTGAGAGTTATAAGCAAACTCATCCTGATCTTCTCTGGATATTTTATATTGATTGGCAACCGCTTCAGCAGTTAAACCCATTCCCCAATAGTAATCTTCGTGACCTGCAGCAGCAACTTTATAATCCGGAGTTGGTTTGTAACCTCCCATCGGAATAAAACTCATACTTTCTGCACCACCGGCGATGATACAATCTGCCATTCCTGATTGGATTTTTGCAGTTGCCATTCCGATAGTTTCAAGTCCAGATGCGCAATAACGGTTTACGGTTACACCAGGAACATCTTCAACTTTTAATCCCATAAGAGAGATCAAACGTCCAACGTTCAAACCTTGTTCTGCTTCCGGCATGGCATTTCCTACCATCACGTCATCGATACGTTTTTTGTCAAAATCAGGCAATTCAGCCATCATAAACTGAATAGTTTCTGCAGCTAATTCATCAGGTCTTTTAAATCTAAAAACCCCTTTTGGTGCTTTTCCTACCGCAGTACGGTAAGCTTTTACTATATATGCTGTTTTCATTTGTTTTTGTTTTTTAAGATTATAGAAAATAGATTATAGAAAATAGACTCAACACAGTCTTAAATCTATATTCTTTTCTCTTTATTCTATTTTTTAAGAGTATAGAAGATAGAGTATAGAGTATAGAGAATAGACTTTACAAAGTCTGAAATCTATATTCTATTCTCTTTGTTCTATTTTCTAATTTCTAAGTGGTTTTCCTTTTGTCAACATGTATTGAATTCTCTCTAAAGTCTTACGTTCTGTACATAAACTCAAGAAAGCCTCACGTTCGATATCTAATAAATATTGTTCAGATACTAAAGTTGCTTCAGATAAATCACCACCAGCCATAACATAAGCTAGTTTGTTAGCGATTTTTTTATCGTGCTCAGAAATATATTTTCCAGCTTCCATTTGATCTGTTCCTACTAAGAACATTCCTAATGCTTGTTTTCCCAATACTTTCACATCAGTTCTTCTGATAGGTTGTGTATAACCCGCTTCAGCCATTAGCAAAGCATGTTTTTTAGCTTCGGCAATCTGACGATCTTTGTTTACTACTACAATATCTTTACCGTGTTGTAAAAGTCCATTGTCAAAAGCTTCGTAAGCAGAAGTTGATACTTTTGCCATAGCGATAGTTAAGAAATACTCCTGAAGAACATTCAATTCCACATCATTTTTATGGAATAAGTCAGAAGCTCTCAAAGCCATTTCTTTAGATCCACCACCACCAGGAAGTACACCAACACCAAACTCAACTAATCCCATGTAAGTTTCTGCAGCAGCAACCACTTTATCAGCGTGTAAGCTCATTTCGCATCCACCACCAAAAGTCATTCCGTGAGGTGCTACTACAACCGGAATTCCAGAATAACGAACGCGCATCATTGTGTCCTGGAACATTTTGATTGCCATGTTCAACTCGTCGTATTCCTGCTCAACTGCCATCATGAAAATCATTCCGATATTGGCCCCAACAGAGAAATTCGCTGCCTGGTTTCCAATAACTAAACCTTGATATTCTTTTTCAGATAAGTCGATTGCTTTATTGATTGCAGCAAGTACGTCGCCACCAATTGTATTCATTTTTGATTGGAATTCTAAGTTCAAAATTCCATCTCCTAAATCTTGGATAATTGCTCCACTATTGCTCCAAACTTTTTTGCTTTCGCGAATGTTGTTCAGGATAATAAATGAATCTTGTCCCGGAACTTTAGTTTGTGATTTTGTTGGAATGTTATAGAAATAAGTTGCTCCTTCTTTAATAGAATAAAAACTCTCACTTCCTGAAGCTAACATTTCGTTCACCCATGCAGCTGGCTCTAAACCTTCTGCTTTCATGATTTCGATTCCGTTTGCAACACCTATGGCGTCCCAAATTTCAAATGGACCATTTTCCCATCCAAAACCGGCTTTCATCGCATCATCAATTTTATATAATTCGTCTGAGATTTCAGGAATTCTGTTTGACACATAAGCAAACATTCCGGCAAAGCTTTTACGGTAGAATTCTCCTGCTTTGTCTTTTCCTTTTACCAAAACTTTAAAACGGTTGATAGGTTTATCAATAGTTTTTGTTAGTTCAAGAGTAGCGAAGTTTGCTTTTTTAGCAGCACGATATTCTAAAGTATCTAAGTCAAGCGTAAGAATATCTTTGTCTACTTTTTTGTAGAAACCTTGTCCTGTTTTGCTTCCTAACCAATTGTTCTCCATCATTTTTGTGATGAAATCAGGAAGTTTAAACAATTCGTGTTGTTCATCAGTTGGGCAGTTTTCATAAATACCATTGGCAACGTGCACCAAAGTATCTAAACCAACAACATCAACAGTACGGAAAGTAGCCGATTTTGGGCGACCAATAACAGGACCAGTCAATTTATCAACTTCTTCAATCGTTAATCCCATTTCTTTTACCAAGTGGAATAAACTTTGGATTCCGTAAATACCAATTCTGTTTCCAATAAACGCAGGAGTATCTTTAGCAACAACAGATGTTTTTCCTAAAAATTTAGATCCGTATTCGTTTAAGAAATCCAATACTTCAGTAGAAGTTTTTGGACCAGGAATAATTTCAAATAACTTTAAGTAACGCGCAGGGTTAAAAAAGTGAGTTCCGCAAAAGTGTTGTTGAAAATCTTCGCTTCTTCCTTCGCTCATAAAATGAATTGGAATACCAGAAGTGTTTGAAGTAACCAAAGTTCCCGGTTTACGGAATTTCTCGATTTGCTCAAAAACTAGTTTCTTAATATCCAAACGCTCTACTACAACCTCAATAATCCAGTCTACAGTAGCAATTTTTGCTATATCATCAGTAGTATTTCCAGTCGTAATTCTGTTTGCGAATTTCTGACTGTAAATAGGAGACGGTTTCGATTTTAATGAATTCGCCAAGTGCTCGTTTACAACTCGGTTGCGAACAACTTTACTTTCAAGCGTTAATCCTTTTTTAGTTTCAGCTTCTGTCAACTCGCGTGGTACGATGTCAAGCAGTAAAACTTCAACACCAATATTGGCAAAATGACAAGCTATTCCTGAACCCATAATTCCGGATCCAATTACAGCAACTTTTTTAATTGTGCGTTTCATAGAGTTAATATTTTGTTTTTTATTTGAATTTGAAATAGACCTTTATAAAAAATATCCCAGTCTATTCTTTTTCTAATTTTTCTGTTTGATTAAATATGTTTTTGTCCTGAATTAATTCATTGATGATTTCAGAAACTTCAATAAAATGTTTCAGTTTTTCGTCTGAAACATGTTTTCTGATTGTTTCATTAAATTTCAGAACCGTATTTTTAGATAAATCTCTTTTTTCTTTTCCAAATTCGGTCAGGTATATTAAAACACCACGGCCATCCGTTGGATTTTTTTTGCGAACAATCAAACCTTTGTCTTCCATTGATTTTAATGTTCTGGTCAGACTCGTCGCTTCCATTCCCATTCTTGGTCCTAAAGCGGTAGACGGAGTTCCTTCCTCTTTGTCAATACTCAAAAGCGCAAATCCGGTGGCCATTGTGGCATCGTATTTCGCAGCTTCTTCATTGTACATTCTTGATACAGCCTGCCAGGTAGCTCTCAAAATATAATCTATTGTTTTCTCTTTCATATGTAACTATATCGATTTCAAATATAATCAAAAAATACTATGCATGCATATAATTTTGTGATAATTTTTTGGTTAGTAAAAAAATATCTCTGATTTAGAGCGGTTTATGGTTGAAATTAATTGAAATATACTATTCTTTTTTGAGATTTTAACAAATTTTATGCTGTAAAAATTGTTTTATGGTTTTAATTTGAGAATAAATTCTACATTTTGTAAAAAATCATGAGTTTAGCTCAGTGTTATTTTCAGGCTCGTATCTTGAAAATGCTTTCTGGAGGATCTTTTTCATACGATTTCGTAAGTTTTCAGGCTTCAAAACTTCGATTCCGTCACCAAAGCCCAATAAAATACGTTCCATTTCATAATTAGGAGAAATCAACAAATGCACGATAATACTTTTGTCCTCATTTTCCTTAATTAATCTTTGAGTATTGTGCAAAGGCTTGGTTAAAACATAAGGTGCGTTTACAGCGTCTATCCAAAGTTCGATTTTTCTGGGCTGCAAACCTGTGTTTACAGTCACACCAATTACATTTTTATAAAAGAGTTCCGCATCAAAATCTTCTTCTAAATAAGGAAGGTTAAAATCATAATCTATCGCCATAATTCTGTCCAAAGCCAAATTACTAATGGGCTGAGAACCTTTTTTCTTGCCTATCAAAAACCACCTGTTATTGAATTCCTTTAAGATAAAAGGATGAAAATGAAATTTACTTTCCTCTCTCGATTTAAAAGACTTATACGTAATCACCAAAACAATCTTCTTGATAATCGCCTGATACACTTCATCCAGATAATGCAAACCTTTTAATCCTTCGTTTTTGTCCAGGTAAATAACCGGTTTGGTATGCGATTTCTCAGAATAGATTTTATCTTCTAAACGCTGTAGAATATCCGATACGTCGCTAAACAAAGAGAAATCCTTAAACTGTTTCAGCATCGAAACCGTTTCTGTCAAAACATTCATATCCGTTTCCGTCAGCGGAATATCTGTTATCGTAAATTCTTTATCTTCATATTTATAATACTTCTTATCGTAAACTACGATTGGCGCATTATAACCCAGTTTTTCACTTCGCATCAGCTGAATATCCATTTGGATTGTTCGTTTGCTAATTGGGTTTTCGCGGCCTTCATATTCAAACAAAGCTTCAGAACAGCATTCTATTAAATCGTCTAAAGTCCATTGTCTGTATTTATTCTGCAGGCATTTGTCAATGGTTTTGTACCGTATTAGGGCATTTTTGTTTTGTGACATAATTTTTGTTTTTTTTGCCGTAAAGGCTCTAAGACACTAAGTTTTTTTAATGCCACAGATTAAAAGATTAAAAGGATAAAAATCTCCTAAATCTGCGTGAAACAAAACTTTGCGTTATTTTATTAAATTTTTTTATTCCAATTTTCTCGTTCGTATTATCGTAGAGACGCACAGCAGTGCGTCTAACACATCGTAACCACAATTAATTCCTCTCAGCAAACCTGACAGGTTTTTTAAACCTGTCAGGTTTAACAACGGGAATATCTACGTCAATAATAAAATTTCCTTTTCAATATTGAATCGCGCTTTCACTTCATATAAACCCCTAAAATCTTCCGTCTGAAAAATAAATTCATTCTCCAGAAAATGTTTCAAAGCCTTTGCCCTTCCGGGTTTGTACAGAAAATCAGGATAAATACTATATTCTTTTCTGATTTATTCAAAATAAATTTGATACTCTTCCCAATCTCGTGCGAGAATTTTCAAATCAAAATCGATTAACCAATTGATATCTTCATTGGTATTATGTTGATGATGTTGAGTTGCACAAATAGCATCAAAAACCAATTGCTTATCCAATTGGATATTTTCGGGCAAAATAGACAAAGCATATTCGGCGCTTTTGAGTTCATTATCTTTTTTACTGCTCTTATAAATGTAATCGTGATAGAAAATAGAGAATAATACTTCGTTTGGCAATTTGAGTTTGTCAAAGTAGGTTTCATAACATTCTATCATATCCTTTATATGAGTAAGATTATGATAATGTCGTGATTTATTGGAATAAGCCTTTTCTAAATTCAGCCAATTCTGTTGCATTTCATTTGCTGAAAAGCCAATATTTGTGAGTAATTCAGAATAAATTTTCTGTAAATTCATATTGTTTTTTTGTTTAATCTTTTGTCAAGTCTACGGGAGCGTAATATTTATAGACAATAATATTTCGAATTGCAATTAGCTCTAGCGGAGCAATATGTTTATAGCTAATTTCACATTGTTCGGCATTGAGCTCCATCGGAGCAGAATATGCAGAGCAATTTATTAGAAGAGAATCAAAAGCTCCAGCGGTGCGATACTTTGGCCTGTATGTTTAATCAATAAAATATGTCACCCCGTTGGGGTTCTTAAAATGCTTTTGGAAAATTGCTATAAATATTTCGTCCCTCTGGGACTTTATTGGTTTTATTAAATCTAAAAAAATCCATAAATGTGCCGTCTTTAATAGGGCTTACACGATTTTGCTAAATAAATATGTATTCAAATATAAAATTCTTTTTTTACTACGCAAAATAATTGCGTAGTAGTTCTGAAATCTTTGTAATGTCAAAACGAAAGGCCTTGTAGCTTAAAAGGAAAAGCCTATAGAAAAATTACTGACTATAGAGTTTGCGGATATTCCGGTTAGACCCGAGCGGACTAATGGGTAGAATTTACAGAAGCACCGAAATCGTTAGGGAAAGTAGGGAAGCGTATTTAGAGCCGCAATGCCCGAAAGGGAATATGAGTTCGAATCTCATCAGGGTCACAAAAAAAGAAATTTGTACTGCGCAGAATAAATGCGCAGTAGAATCGAAATCTTTGTAAATATAAAATGAAAAGATAATGAAGACGATTAAAATTTACTGTAAAAAATGTGAAAGTGAGATAACTGGTGATCTGACTGAAATACCAGAATCAATATTGTGTGTGGAAGAAAACCAAAATATGTTGCAAAAAAATAAATTTTGTCTTTTTGATACAGAATCAGGTGTGAAATGTTTTGTAGTTGCGATTGACAATTATAAATTAAAAAATCACTCTGACGAATCAAGATTTGAGGGATGTTGTGGAAGTTCTACCTTCAATAGTTTAAATAAAGTTTGTCTATGCGGAAATGAAGTTGCTACGGAGATTTCTGATTGTTGGTTAAGCCATTATATTGAATTTGAGATTAAGAATGTAATAGTTAAAGAAAAGATAAACGATCATATTTATAAAGAATGGAAATTATAATTTTTACTACGCAGAATAATTGAGCAGTAATATAAAAATCTTTGTTTAATAAATAAAACAAGTTCATTGAAATAAAAAATTGGGTTAACAAGGTCAAGTTTAAGTTACTTCTAAAACTTTCCAACGTACTACTTACACCATTACCGGTTAACACAATTTAAAATGAAGCAGTAGCTCAGCGGTTAGAGCAGGTAGTTTTGAAATTATCCATAAAAGGTCAATCAAAACTTACTTCGTACACTTCTAATGTCCGGGTCATGGGTTCGAATCCCATCTGCTTCACAATTAATGGTCAATCAAAACTTACTTCAGAACATTGGTAACTTCCGGTTCGAGTCCGGCAAGTTTTAAAATCATCATTAATAAAAAAAAACGAGGGTCAAGATTAACTTACTTCTTCGGGGAAACCCATCTGATAAACAGTTCATCAATTACACTCCAATTTCAGGTCAAGTGTTTCTTACTTCAAATTTTTGGTAGAATCAGAAACACAATTATCTAAATTTTAAAAATTAAAAAAAATGAAAACACAAGAATTATTAAAAATCAGTTTGCGTCAAAACGCTATTTTTATTCCATCAGCGATGATCGCGAATGATATTAAAAAATTATCAGGATCAACATCGGTTTTAGTAGCCAATGTTTCGAAACTTGGATTTACATTTTCTGAGTCGTTATTACACGCTTTAAACAATATAAACCCAAATTATAAAATAGAAGTTTTAGACGTTCTAAAAGAAGTTTTAGGAACAGATAAAAACTGGACACCTTTAGTAAAAGAATGGCATATTCCAACAGGAGAAACTGTTTTGGATCATGTTGCAACTTTTTTCGCCAACGTTTTTAAAACGAATAACGGAACAACGTTGCAATGCGGACATATCATCCCAAACAATACATTTCCTTTAGAAAGATACAATGGCTGCCCATTCTGCGGAACTCCGTTTGAATTTGGTAAAATCGAAAACTTCGGTCAGGGAAGTAAATTAAAAGTATTGGATTTATGGACAGAAATGGAATTAGAAGATTTCTATAAATCGTTATTACAATCTAAAACCGCTCTTGATGCCACGCAAGCAGATAGTTTAAAAATTGCATTAAAATATTTGCCTTTGCCAAAAACAGATATTGCCATCAAAGAAACTTTGATGTTGGTAATCGATGTTTTGATCGAAGAAGGTAAGTCCGAAAAGGCTTCTCAGTATTTTAAATCACCAACCGATATCCTAAGATATTTATGGTTTAAGAATACAGGATTGCTGCAAATTATCGAGCCAAAAACGATTATCAAAAGAACATCAAAAAATGCCCAGCATTTTGTTGGTTTCTTAGATGCAAGTGCGCAATCTAAAATCGCAGCGACAAAAGATTTAAAACTTAAATATTCCCGAAAAGAATGTTTAATGGTTGCCAATTGGTTGAATAATCTTGATATGGATGTGGAGACAATCTGCGAAATCATGCACCCGAAAAGAGGAATGTGGGTTCGTTTTATCAGAGCGTTGCGTTTGGCAGAATACAGCAAAAGAAAAGGCTTTGAAAAATTAGCTTTTTTGATGGATGTATTTTACAACCAGGTTTACGATGTTTGGCAAAGTAAAGTAAACACGTCGAGATTGAAATTTGATGCTGATAAAACATTTGCATTATTAAAACAGCGTCCGGGATTGTTTGCACGCTCGTTATTCTCGAATATGTTATGGTTTAGTGCAGACGAAACTGTGGCGCATTTTACAGAAATTATCGATAAAGTTCCGGCAAGATTGGTGTTTACTTTGAATATGTATGCTCAAAAATATTTTGATAAAAACATGCAAAGAAGCGTGAAACCTTTGGGCGGAACAAACAAACGAATTGCGCCAAATGCTTTATTGAATTTGTACGATGAAGCGCAATTAGAAGCGATGAAAAATCAAATCGAAGAATTGTGTTTATTGGCCATGAAAAAGAGATTTGCAGCAATTGCAAACCCGAATAAAACGATCTATATCGATCCGCAATTGTTTAATATGCCAGTTTCTATAGGAGATCGAAGCGAGAATATTCAGGATTTACCGGTTGCTTTAATGGGAACACGTTTCCCGATTGAAGGTAACGAAGTGCGATTGTTCATGCAATGGGGTAAAGACTTGCCTGCACAACACCTGGATATGGATTTGAGCTGTCATATAGCCTACGAAGATAAAGCCGATATCTGTTCGTACAGCCGATTGGAAACAATAGGTTGTCAACATAGCGGAGATATCAGAAGTATTCCGGCTAAAATTGGAACGGCAGAATATATCAACATCAACATTGATGACTTGGCGAAAGCCAACGCCAAATTTGTAACTTTTACTTGTAATGCATACAGCAACGGAAGTATCACGCCAAATCTTATTGTAGGTTGGATGAGTAGTAAACACCCAATGAAAATCTCCGAAAAAACCGGAGTTGCATATGATCCGTCATGTGTAGATCATCAGGTTCGCGTGACGCAGAATGTTGCCAAAGGTTTGGTTTTTGGAGTGTTGGATGTAGCCAAAAGAGAAATCGTTTGGTTAGAGATGACCTTTGGAGGGCAAGTTGTGCAAGGTTTGGATTTTAAAGGAGTTCAGGCATTATTGGCAAAACTAAGCAGCAAATTGAATATTGGTAGTTTGTTACAACTCAAAGCAGAAGCCCAGGGTTTAACAATTACCGAAGATCAAAATGCCGATGAGATTTACGATGCAAAATGGGCGATAAATGCTGCGGCAGTTACGCAATTATTAATTGATTAGGGAGAAAGGGGCAATCCCGATAGCTATCGGGACAGAAGCGCAAAGAGACAAAGGTGTAAACGTTCAGAGGCGCAAAGGCGTAAAAGCACATAGTTTTGTTGTAGAGGCGCACTGTAGTGCGTCTTCGCACAAGTTTGTCATTTCGACCTAAGGGAGAAATCACACGCATAACTCTACAAAGATTGGCGACATACTGTACGGAGTTTCTAGTGTGATTTCTCCCTTCCGTCGAAATGACAAACATTACAATTAATCATTGTGTAAATAAACCTATGTTCCTTTGAACCTCTGAACCTCTGCACCTTTTTAAAACTACGCAAAATAACTGCGCACTAACTTTTGAATCTTTGTTTAAAGAAAAGAACTAATGAATACAACGCTTTTAAAGGAAATGATTGCAAAAAAATATGTCAAGGTAAACAAACACCCTAAGCATAATTTATATATTTATAACTATACTCAAAATGCTCAATTCGAGAGAATTTGGAACGATGTTACATTAGCGTGCAGAGGTTTGATTCTGGATGAAAATGAAAATGTGATAGCAAGACCTTTTCCTAAGTTTTTCAATTTAGGCGAAATAGAAAATCAAATTCTTCCGGATACAACTTTTCAGGTTTATGATAAAATGGACGGTTCATTAGGAATTTTGTATTGGGTAAATGATGTTCCTTTTATAGCCAGTCGAGGTTCTTTTTCGAGCGATCAATCGGATAAAGCGAATGAAATGCTACACGGAAAATATCGAAATTCGTGGTCGCTTTTGGATAAAAGTAAAACCTATTTGTTTGAAATTATTTATCCTCAAAACCGAATCGTTTTAGATTACGGTGCTTCAGAAGAATTGGTTTTATTAACGATTGTTGATACAAAATCCGGAGAAGAATTTCCGCTTGAAGATATTGGTTTTCCTGTAGTGGCAAAATATGACGGAATAAAAGATATTCTGACTTTAAAAGAAATGAATATTACGAATAAAGAAGGTTTCATCATTAAATACGCGAACAATTTTAGAGTAAAAATTAAATTTGAAGAATACCTTCGTTTACACCGAATCATCACTGAGGTTTCTAATGTGAACATTTGGGAATACCTAAAAACAAACCAATCTATGGAAGAGATTTTGGAACGTGTTCCTGATGAATTTTTCGATTGGGTAAAACAAACCAAAAGTGATCTCGAAAATCAATATTTGTTGATTGAGAATCAATGCAAGAAAGATTTCAAAGTTTTAGATTCCCGTAAAGAAACAGCTTTGTATTTCCTGACTTGCAAATATGCGAGCGTATTATTTGCGATGCTGGATAACAGAGAATATTCAGAAATTATCTGGAAAATGATTCGTCCGAGTTTTGAAAAACCCTTTAATAAAGAAGAAGAATAAAATTTTAATTTAACTGCGCAAAATAACTGCGCAGAGGCAAAGCTATATTTGTCCAACAAAAATAAACACAATGATTATAAAACTTAAATCAGAGAATAAATACTTTTTAGATGTTCTTTATAAAAATCCAAATACAGATCAAGGTTTGTATTTGAAAGAATTAAAAAACGGAATTATCATAGGAAATGTAATTTCTAGTAGTGAATATCATTGTGTTTTTCTGGACGGAAAAAACAGTTACTTGCCGGAAGAAGGAAATCAAATTGATTTTCAAAGTTATTGCAGTCCATTATTAGCTTTGAACATATCAACTGAATTTTTTAATCATTTGTACAAAGAAGATAAAAGTTTGGGTGAAACAACAATTTCCTGGTTAGACAAAAACTATAATGAAATTGATACAGAAAAATGTACTATCGAAGTTGCTACTTTTTTTATCGATTCAGGCTGGTACAAAAACGAAAAGTATCTTTTGTCAAAATACATTGGCGGAATTTCACTCAATAATAAAATAGGCAATAATTACGAATTAAAGATCGAAGGAAAAACCGTTAGAGAAGCGGTACAGAAATTTTCGCTTGTTGCTTTGTTTTCGCATTTTACTAATAAATATGCCGTTTATACTTTTATTGATGACTATTTTATTCAGAAGCATATCACGATGTTAACCAATATTTCGGGCATTCCGTATTTTGTGTTTTATCTTTTTATAAAAAGAATCATGCGTTCTCCCGTACAATTCGAAAAGTTCAAACCACAATTAGAAGCCTATTTTGATAACGAAGTTCAATTTGTTTTTACAGACACGCATCAATCCAGAAAAGAATTTATTTGCAGTAAAATCAATTTTGATGAAACGGTTTTAGATTTTGGTTGTGGCGAATTACAATATTATAAATTATTGCTTAAAAAAGGATTTACCAAGGAATATCATGCATATGATGAAGTTGATTTTAAACACATTGCAGATAAAATCACAGCAATAGAAAATGCAGATAACCTGCATTGGGTTGAAAATCCAGAAGAAATAAAAGGTTTTGAAGGTCAGGTTATTTTGAGCGAAGTAATTGAGCACAATTCTTTAGAAGAAGCAAAAGCATTGTTAATCTGGATCAGGGACAATACCAATTTCACACAATTATTTGTAACAACGCCAGATAAAGATTTTAATGTAAATTATGAAATGACTGATGAATTCAGACATGACGATCACGATTTTGAACTTTCAAATTCAGAATTTAGAACATTAATCAACGAAATTTTTCCAAACTCTAAAACGTATTATGGAGTAGGAGATTGTGTAAAAGGAGTTTATCCAACAAGTGCAGTAATCATTCAAAAAAAGTAAAAATGTTAGACTATAAAGTAAGAAACAGAATAGAGTGGTTTTGCAAAAATAAGATAAACGATTTTTCGCCAACTATTTCTCCGGCGCCAGAAAGCAAGACAAAAAATGAGATAGAAAGCATCGAAGAAGCTGTAAACTATTATATAGAAAAAGGAGTATCTGAATTTGTGGTTCAAAAAAAATACATGGGTTCGTATTGCACGATTTACTTGAAAAGAAACCTTGAAGAAACCTATTTTGTTTCCAGAAATGGTTTTAAAATGGATCATATCGATGTAGAAAAAGCAATACATAGTTTGAAGGATCTGCATGCCAAAATGGAAATTGCTTTTCCTGATTTCGAAACCATTTTGATCGCTTCAGAATTATTGCCTTGGAAAGTTTTGGGAGCCGGATTAATCGAGAAAGAATTTACAGGATATTATGATGCTTTAAAAACGCACAATGAGTATTTGAAATCTTCGGGATTACTTGAAAAACTGATAAGTGTGAGAGAATCGGATACATTTACAGAATATATTTTAGATAAAAAACAGCTGACTAAAAAAGAATTCAACAATAAACATAAAGCACACATTGTTCGTCAATACGAAGCCTTGGCCGCTGTAAAAATACCAGATGTAACCAAGCAGGAAGAATCATTGAAAGTGTTTCATAATCAAATTGATACTTTTGGAAACGAAGCCGAATTGCATTTTAAACCTTTTACGATTTTAAAAATTGTAAATATTTCTGGTGGCGAAGTATTGCCAAACAGCAATTTGACTTATAAACTGGTAAATGATGATGCTTTTTTGCAATTAGAAATTACCGCTTTAAATAAAGAAGAAAAGTTACAGGAAATTTATTCGTTTTTCGAAAAACTGACCAATGAGAATGAAGAGGGAATCATGATTAAGCCGGTTCAAAATTATATTAAAAATTTACCACCGTGTTTTAAAGTTAGAAACAACAATTATCTAACGATGATTTACGGAGTGAATTTTCATCAGGATTTTGATCATTATTTAGAAAAAAGAAATGTAAAAAAGAAGATGGAACAATCGATAAACGGTTGGGAAATCAATCAGAAAATGCTTCAGATTCCGTATAAAGATTTAGAAGAAGAAAATTATTTGATGCGTTTGTTGCTTTTAAAGCGAATCAACAACGAGGAAATAGAAAAAACATTAGATCCAAGATTATAACAAGACAATAAAATGAAAAAGATACCAACATTAACGATACTTACAGGTTGTCCGGCATCAGGGAAAAGTACTTTCGCCGAGTGGAAAGTGAGAACTGAACCAAAAACGATGCGAATAAGTCGTGATGAAATCAGGTTTTCGCAATTTCAGGAAGTTATGGATCCGGCATTCGAAAGCATGATTTCGAAAGTGATCAATGGACAAATTAAAACCTTACTTTCTAATGGATGGAATGTTATTCTGGATACTTGCAACGCAAAGCTGGAATACATCAAACAACCTATTAAAGATTTCTCTGAAATGGCAAATATCGAATTCAAGGTGTTTGATTTGCCACTTGAAGAACTCTTTATCCGAAACGAAAAAAGAGACCGAAAAGTGCCAAAAAAAGTGATTGAAAATATGTACCATCAATTGCAAAAAACAAAAGAAAAGTTTGATTTTAAACCAATAAAGAAAGTGAATAAAAATCTTGAATACTGCGCTCAAAACCCGGATTTGCCTAAAGCCATAATTTGTGATCTTGACGGAACCCTGGCTTTAATGAACGGAAGAAATCCTTTTGATGCAAGCAAATGTGATGAAGACGAAATCAATAATCCGGTGGCAAATGTGTTGAGAAATTACAAGAAATTGGGATATCAAATCTTATTAGTTTCAGGAAGAGAAGACCGATACAAAGTACCAACATTGCGTTTTCTCGATAAACACGAAATCGAATACGATGAATTAATCATGCGTAAAACCCAAGACAACCGAAAAGATTCGATCATAAAAACCGAAATCTATAATGAATCTATCAAAGATAAATACTTTGTAGAATTTGTTCTTGACGATAGAAATCAAGTAGTTGATACCTGGAGAAACGACTTAAAATTGCCTTGCTTTCAGGTTTATTATGGGGATTTTTAAAAGAGAGGTTCTAATTTAGTATTCAGTCTCAGTGGCAGTTTTCAGTGTATAGACGCACTTTTTAGTTGTCAGTCTCAGTCTCAGTTTTCAGTGTAGAGGCGCACAGCAGTGCGTCTAACACTTTGTGCTGATTTTAACCGCAAAGGACGCAATCCCGAAGCCTTGGGATACGCAAGGTTCGCAAAGGTTTTTCCACACCGTATGTCATTTCGACGGAGGAGAAATCTCCGCAAGTAGCTCCGCAACGTGAGTCCAATCTTTGTAGAGTTTCTCGCGGAGATTTCTCCCTTCGGTCGAAATGACAAATATTACGCTTAAAAAATAATAATAGCCAGACCAAAGAATAGAAAACTTTGTGTCTTAGCGCCTTAATGGCAAAAAACAAAAAAATGAAACAATACATAGACATAGGAATTAATTTAACCAATAAACAATTCCAAAACGACATAGACGATGTCATACAAAACGCTTTAGATGCTGATGTATCGCAAATGATACTTACCGGAACAAGCGTAAAAAACAGCGAAGCTTCGGCTCAAATAGCAAAAGAATATCCCGGAATATTATATGCCACGGCAGGAATTCACCCGCATGATGCGAAGAGTTTTGATGCGCAAAGCATCTCGAAACTAAGAAATTTATTAAAACAGAAACACGTAGTTTCAGTAGGCGAGTGCGGACTGGATTTTGATCGTGATTTTTCGCCCAGAAATGTACAGGAAAGCTGTTACAAAGCCCAATTAGAGTTGGCGATTGAAGTGAGGAAACCTTTGTTCCTGCACGAAAGAGCCGCTTTTAATAAGTTTATGGAGATTACAAAAGACTATTTGCCACAATTGCCAAAAGCGGTTGTGCATTGTTTTACAGGAAGTTTGCAAGAAGCCAAAACCTATCTCGATAACGGATTCTACCTTGGTTTTACGGGAGCAATATCCGACAGTAAACGTTTTGAGCATTTAAAAGAAGTGATTCAATACGTACCGCTGGACCGAATGATGATAGAAACCGATGCGCCATTCATGCTCCCAAAAAACGTAACTAATAATCTCCTGAAAAAATACCACGAACGCCGTTGCGAACCTGCTTTTCTGCCTTTTGTTGCGGCGACTGTGGCGCAGTTTAAAGGGATTTCAGGAATTATAGTTGCGGAGGAAACGACGAAAAATGCTAAAGACTTTTTTGGAATTTAGCGTTTCCTAACAGGTTTTAAAAACCTGTTAGGTATTGTGTTAGATATTTTTATTTGTAGGCTTTTAAATCAGGTATATTTACTGAGTTTAAAGGCTTTTTGTTTATTTATATTTGAAACCAACGATGAAAGAAAAAATACTTAAAAAATTACAAGAAATAGAAAAAAGCAAGAATGTAGAAATACTTTTTGCTGTAGAATCAGGAAGTCGTGCCTGGGGATTTGCTTCTCCGGACAGCGATTATGATATCCGTTTTATATACAAATACGAACCCGATTATTACTTATCGCTTTGGGAAAAACCAGACGTAATCGAATTCATGACCGATGATGATCTTGACGGTTCTGGTTGGGATTTACGGAAAGCCGTAAAGTTATTAGCAAAATCTAACGCACCTTTGATCGAGTGGTTGTTTTCGCCTGTAGTGTATTATGCAAATAATGATTTTGCAAAACAAATGCAGGACTTAGCCGTAGAATGTTTTTCGCCAATAGCGACTTTACATCATTACTTGGGAACGACAAAAAATTTCATGGAAGTTTGCGAAATGGAAGAAGTAAAACTAAAAAGTTATTTCTACGCCTTAAGAACCGCTTTAGCCGGAAAATGGATTATAGAGAACAATTCGTTTCCGCCCGTTGCTTTTGCTGATTTATTGCCAATCGCACCACAAAACATACAAGATAAAATAATAGAATTACAAGAAATAAAAGCCAACCAAAATGAAAAGTATTTACATCCAAAAGAGGTTTTAATAACTGATTTTTTATTAGAAACGGTACATTTTAATCAGGAAAATGCTAGTAAGTTGGGAAGTGGTAAGAAGATGAATGCGGAGTTGGATTTGTTTTTTAGAACTATGATAAAATTATAAAATATATGGAGTATTCAATTGAACAAGTAACGGAGGCATATAATAAATTAAGAGCCTACATTTATTATGATTCTGGCGAATTATTGTTAAGAGAAAAAATAGTTGTTTTTGAAACTGGCTTGTCAAATGCAGCTGATAATCTGTTTAAAATATATAGAAATAAAGATTATTCTAATTATATAAAAGACGAGGAGGGGAATTTTATTTCTAATTACAAAGGAAAAATTACTTTAGAAATGAAACTTAAGGTTATAACTGATAGGCTTAATAATTATCATATTGAACCTGATTTTTTCCAAAAGTACATTAACGAAGTTGATGTGAAAATTTTTCCAAAAGTATTTGTTGCAAATGATATTCAAAATAAAATCGTATCAAATCAAAGAGTCAAAGAAAAATATACTTTAGAAAAGGCGACTGCTTTTATTGATACCTCTATTGAAATTCATATACTATCGGTTCTATGGATTCTTAGTCAAGGCGTTAAAATTGATTCTAATTTGCAACCAGAATGTGTTGGTAACAGACTCTTGTTGAATAAAAATAAAGACAATGTATTAAAGGGGAGTTCATTATTTAAGCCATATTTTAAACAATATCAAAAGTGGCGTGATGGTGCTGTTGATGTGGCTAAAGATTTGTTATCACAAGATAAAAATGCACTTTTTTTAAATTTAGATATTAAAGATTATTTTTATTCTGTTAGAGTAGAAGTTGGTAAATTTCCCATAAGAAAGAAATTGGGCATTACAAGTAAAGAGTATAATTTAAATGAGATTTTATTAAATATTCACAAAGACTACACATTAAAGATAACGAATGAGTTTGAACTTCCATATGATTTTGTAGACGAAGTAATGGATGCAAAAGGGAATATGACTAAAGTTATTTTACCAATAGGCTTACTCTCATCTTATGTATTAGCGAATGACTATTTAAAGGAATTTGATCAAGTAATAATTGAAAAATATAAACCTGCCTATTACGGAAGATATGTTGATGATATATTAATTGTTTTGTCCGAACCAAATCCCCTAAGTTTTACACAAAATAATTTTTTTTCAGATTTTAATTTTTCATTTAATAATTACAAAAAAAATATTAATGAAACTAAAAAGAAATTTTATAATGTAAAATTTAATGAAAGCAATCTGTCAGAAATTGAGTTATACATTTTGAATAACTTTAATAAGATTGTAAGTCTTGTAGATAATCCGTTTCATCGTAAAAAGAATAATGAAGATTGTATTTGTGATGATACAAGGGAGAGAATATTTAAAGTAAATGGATATCCATCTTTATTTTTTCAAAGTAGTAAAACGCTTTTACATTATTTTGATAAAGATGAATCGAGTATCGTGATTGATAAGCTTAAAAAGGAGTTAAAAGAAAAATCAAGCGAATTTAGAGATATGCCGAATGAGCAAGATGACTCTAATAATTTTGAAGAGAGTGCATATTATTTACAATATGACGGTACAGATGGAAAGATAAAAACTTTAAAAGATTATAAAGAAGATAGGTTTGGGTTATCAGTTTATCTGTCTCACAAAATAAATTTTGCTTTGCGAAATCAAAAGATGATTTCTAAAGAAGAACAAGATAAAATAATTAAATTTTTTAGAGGAGAAAACTGTCTAACATTATATAAATTGTGGGAAAAAATATTAACACTTTTATTAATTAATAAGCAACCTAAAGATTATATGAATTTTCTATTTCATTGTATGGAGCAAATAGATAAGATAGAATCAAATCATAAATATTCAGATATAATTGTCTCAAATTTAAAAGGGACAATGATTAATTATCTTTTTTGTGCTCACGAAGTTTCCTTATCACTCAATTTAGACTTTTTAAATACTAATGATGGAATTTCTAGGGAATATGAATTTAAATCCAATCACTTTAAAAATAATATCTACACAATGTTTTTTTCTGAACTGGATTTTATTAAACCAAATTCATTTATTGCAGAGAGATATAGAAAAGCAAACATGATTCGACATCACTATGTCGTAATACCATTGTTAAATTATACAAAGCAAAGCAAGAAAGGAAAAATCAATTTAGTTGATAAGAAATTGCATATTGAATCCTATGAAATAGATGAAAAATTATTGAAAAATTCTCCAAGACCAATTAGGTTTTGGGAATGTTGTATTGCATCTTCATTTCAACAATTTTACAAGTTTAGTCAGATAAAAAATTTATGTGCAAACAACGAAGGATATATAGAAACAGATATATTATTTGATATTGAAAAAACAGAAAAAGAAGCTGTTTTTAATGATGAAAGTTTTGAATATGAGGAAATTGAGAAAATAATCAAACAGAATTATTTAGATGTCGCGTTTGAGTATTATTTAGAAGGAAATACAAACCACTCAAATGATTATGAAAGCTATGAAGAATTGAAAAGCAAGTTTTATAGTTTTTTAAATAATAATAAATTTGAAATAGATAAAGAAAATAAAATAGAAATACCTAAAATATCCTTTGCAAATACAGAAATATTAGAAGATAATATTTTGAAAAGCGTTTTAGGAAGTCCTAATTTAACTTCTGAAAGATACAATAAACTAGCTTTAATATTAAAAAAAGCTAGAGAAGAGAGTGCTGATATTTTATTATTTCCTGAATGTTTTGTTCCATTTAATTTGTTATCAACTTTAGCCAGATATTCGTCAGATAATCAATCATTATTAGTTTCAGGTTTGGAACATATTACCATAAATAATACTTCATTTAATTTCGTTGTATCTATTATTCCGGTTGAAGTAAATGGAATAAAGGATGCTACAATAGTGCTAAGATTGAAAAAAAATTATTCACCGGGTGAAGAATTGATGATAAATAAGAATCATTTATTAGTGCCAAAGAGTAAACAAAAAATTCAAATTACAAATTGGAGAAACATCTATTTTTCTGTTTGTTATTGTTTTGAAATGGCTAATATTAGTCATCGGGAACAATTAAAGAGTAAAATAGATTTATTAATTGGAATCGAATGGAATAGAGATATACCTTATTTTTCCAATATTGTTGAGTCGGCTTCAAGGGATTTACATTGTTATGTTGCGCAAGTAAATACTAGTAATTTTGGAGATACAAGACTCACCCAGCCTAAAGAAACTGCTGTAAAAGATATTTTACGATTGAAAGGAGGAATTAATGATGCAATTTTAGTAGGAGAAATTGATATTAAGAAACTAAGAGATTTTCAACGAGTAAAATCTTCTATAAACCCAAGTAAAGAATTTAAGCCGTTACCCCCCGATTTTCTTTTAAATGAAGTTATTAAAAGAATAAAGAATCAATAGATAGATTATGACCATCCAAAACCTAAAATCCCAAAACCTAATCCTTTTCGAAGTTATTTCAGGAAGTAAATCTTTTGGGTTAAACACACCAACATCAGATACTGATATCAAAGGCGTTTATTATCTGCCAAAAGAAAAATTCTTTGGGTTAGATTATATTCCGCAGATAAGTAATGAAACCAATGATGAGGTTTATTATGAAATTGGTCGTTTTGTAGAATTGCTAATAAAAAATAATCCTAATATTTTGGAAATTTTGGCCTCGCCGGAAGATTGTATTTTGTACAAACATCCGTTGATGGAGAAATTGAAGATAGAAGATTTTCTGTCTAAATTGTGCAAAGATTCTTTTGCGGGATATGCCGTAACGCAAATCAAAAAGGCGAGAGGTTTAAACAAGAAAATTGTAAACCCAATGCCAAAGGAAAAGAAAAGCCTTTTGGATTTTTGTTATGTTTTGAAAGGTTACGAAACTGTTGCTGCAAATAGTTTTTTAGCAGAAAATAATTTAAAGCAGGAACAATGCGGTTTGGTTAATTTGCCAAATTCAAAAGGAATGTTTGCGTTTTTTTATGATGATGATAAAAGCTTAGGCTATAAAGGAATTATTCAAAAAGAAAATTCTAATGAAGTTTCGCTTTCATCAATTCCTAAAAACGAAAAGCTAATAGGTTATTTATCCTGCAATCAGGACGGATATTCTAAGTATTGCAAAGAATACACTGAATATTGGTCCTGGATCGAGAAACGAAACGAAGATCGTTACAACACCAATCAGCAACACGGAAAAAATTACGACAGCAAAAACATGATGCACACGATCCGGCTTTTGCAAACGGCTGAGCAAATTCTGTCAACAGGAAAATTAAATATTAGAGTTTCTAATCGGGATGAATTACTGGATATAAAAGCAGGAAATAAAGAATACGATGATTTACTCGAAATGGCAGATAATTTAATTATTTCAATCGAAAATCATTATCAAACTTCAACTTTACCTGAAAAACCAGATGAAGAAAAAGTAATTCAAACTTTAATTAAAATTCGTGAAGAATTATACCAATAAAAAAATGCGCAATTCCCATTGCGCATTTTATATATAAAGAAAAAGAAAATCCTATTTCTCTTTCATCAACTTCTCTAAATACTCAACCTTTTCTTTTTCAGACTGAACCAAACGTTCATAAAGCTCCACAACTTTATCAAGAGGATTGAAATTACAATGATTATTAGTTGTATTTCCTTGAGCACCATTATTAGCACTATTGTCGTAAAAGTTATTAAAGAAATTAAAAACAGACTCTTCTGTAAAATTTTCAATAGCTTCTATGGTAACACCAAGTACTTTTGCAATTTGTACCAATTTTTCGAAATCGACAGTTTCGCTGGTTTCAATACTCGAAACAGTTTGTTGACTTAGTCCAATTGCTTCTGCAAGCGCTTCTTGTTTCATACCACGAAGCTCTCTGATTCGGCTAATATTTCTGCCAATGTGTTTTGGTTTAGTTGCTGTGCTCATAATTCAAAGGTATTTAAAATTCTTTAAAAAAATACTCATCGGTAAAAAACAAGATCAATTTGGTAAAATACAATTTCCGTTGTTTTTTGTGTCTGTAAATATATGCTTTTTCTTACTTTAATTAGAACAGTATTTTACAGGTAAAGACTATAATAAATGTTTTGTAATTTAGTAGGCTAAATATAAAAACGTATGAATTGTAAATTAACATTTAAAGAAAGAGCTGAGTTAGGCATGGAAATACTTGCAAAACAAAGACCTGTAACTTTAGAACAAGCAAGAGCGCAAGCAAAACGACTTAAAGAGGCAAGTACATTAAAAGTGAAGAAAGAGCGCTAATAAAAACAAAGTTATGCTAAGCGAAAATCATTAAAAACAATAATTCAAAAATCCGACTAAATCCGCGTTTTCGCGAAAGCGAATCCGTATAATCCGCGTCTAAAATTCAACACTTCAACTGAAAATTATTAATCAAAATTAATTCAATCAAAAAAAAGACTAACAAAACAGACTAAAAATTAATTAAAATTTGGCACATATTATATGTCGGTTAATTTTTTATTAAAAAATCAAAGTTCAACTTGTCTGTAGCTTTTTATTTACTAATTTAGAAACTTTTAATTTAAGCCACTGTTTAGTAATGAATATTACCATATCTGTCAAGCAATTAGGGAAAAAGCACCCTATACTTCAGGAAACAATCATCAGTTTAGATAATACTACTTCAATCCTTTCTGTTCGTAATTTCTTAGAATTAATCGTAAAACATCAGGTCGAATTGTTTCATTCGGCATCATTTGAGTGGGAAGATGAAGACACAATTCATCTGCCAAAAGAAAACTATTTGCCAATTCTTACAGATACCGGCAAGGTAGGTTTTGGCGCTATTTACAATCACAACAAAGTAAATATTGTTACGGCACAGGAAAATGCTATTCTAGCTTTTGAAGATGGTTTATACGCCATTTTTTATGGCGATGACCAACTCGAAACTTTAACGGAAGAAATCGATTTATCCCAAAACAAATCCATCACATTTATCAGACTTACCTTTTTAGCAGGAAGCTATTGGTAGTTTTCAAAATTCAATGACAATTTCAATGAAAATGTCAAATCAAATTAAAATCAGTTTGTGCAGTTTACCGTTGGATTATATTTACAGTATACAGCCAAAATTTTTACCATAACTTATAAATAGAAATATTATGACGATCGAAGATCTCTTGAAGAGTAAGATAATTGAAAATCCAATTACGAGATTTAAAAAGCAACTGGAAGAAGTTGTAAACAGCAATATAGTTTCTAAATTATTATTAAAAACAAAGCTTACAAAAGAAGTTGCCGAATTTGGTTTGCAGTTATTAAAACTGAAAGACAATTATTATGGTACTTATGTTTCTTTGGGTTCGACAGAAGTCAAAGAATTCGAAAAATGGGTAAAAGACGAGATCTGGGAAGATAAAAATTACTACGATCTGCTGATTTACTTTTTTGGAGAAGAAAATGCCCTTTATGTAAAAGAAGCATGGAACAGGCTGCCACAAAAAATGTATCAGTACGGTTACACAAGACGTTCTTTTAGAGCTCCCAATAATAAAAAATATTTGCTTGTAAATCAGGTCAACTTCTTACGATCTTTAGTTCACAGCCCGCAAATTTATAATTATCAGGATAGTAGTACCTTTTATTATGATTTGAGTATCGAAGATCAAATTCGTTTTGATGCCGAAATTTCGAATTCAACCAATCAGTTTATGCTTTGGTCCGCAGCGATAGATTTAGATAAAGAAAATCTGTTTCAATTGTTCGAAGATATTATTTTCAACAAAGACCCAAGAGGAAAAGTTTCGCGCAACATTATCAAAGCACTTTTAAACAGCGAGAAAAAAGAAAGCTGGGAACTGGTCGAAAAATTATTGCTGGCAGCACAACGTCAGGAAGGTTTGCGCCAGACGGTTTTAGAAGCACTTGACGAAACCAGTATTGGCGCTTTGCAATACATGATTAAGGTGATTGTTGATAATAAACTAACCCGTTTTTCGTCAGTTGTACGTTCAATAGACACCTGGACCGGTTTGGGTTGGGATGCTGAAAAAGAAACAACGGTTCGAAATATCATTCAGCTTGCTTCAGGTTATTTCTCGAATCCGGAAACAATTCCGGCCGGAATTCAAAGTAAGAATAATAATGAAGCCTATATGGCGCTTTGGGTTCAGGGTGTTTTTGATGTAGAAAAAACGGTTCCGTATCTGCATGAATTACTGGATAAAGGTTCTATTGAAAAAAAATCCCTGGCGTTGAAATTTGCCGGAGAAACCGAAGATCCATATATCGAAATGCCACTTTATTTTAAAGCTTTAAACGACGAAAACCTACAAGTTTTGGCATTTGCCCTTCCCAGATTGAATGCGATGCTGGATGCTAATGCAAAATCTAAGTTTTATGTTGAGAATGAAGACTATCCTGATTTCTTCGAAAAAGTATACCATCTGGCGCAGACTTTAACCGTAAAAGAAAAAACGTTTGAAGGCAAAGTGTTTTCATGGCTAAATATAAAGTTCGAAAGAGATACGCTTTATTCGGCTGCGATTAATCTGGTTGGTGATAATGACGAAAGATTAGAGCGTGTTTTAAATCATTTCGAAGGATTTTCGATCAATTTAAGAGAGAAACTAACCAGACAAATTTTAGGCGATCATTATTGTTATTCTTTCTACAGCTATAAAAGCAATAGTGGCAAAGAAAAAAAGACACCTACGGATTTTCAAAGAAATTTTGCCTTACGAATTTTAAAAGACAGAGGAGAATCTCTTGTCGCTTCGGCTATTTCTACTTTAAACAATTTGAATTTAACCGAAGAGGAACTTGGTGTTTTTCAGGAATTATTCAAACGTAAAAACTCTAATTTAAAGAAAAACCTAACAGCAATTTTACTAAAACAAGAAGATGAAAAAATAACATCTTTTGTAGATAAAACTTTAGAAAAAGGCGATCTGGAACAGCGCATGTCTATTTTGGATTTGATGCTGCAGCTTCAGAAAAATAATAAACTGACTGAAAAAGTAAATGATTGGGTCAAAGAATATTCGGCAAGGCCAAAAATTACCGAGAAAGAAACTAAATTTCTAGAGCAGTTAGAACCATCAAAAAAGAAGAACATTCTGAGTGCCGAAAACGGATTTGGTTTTTATACTCCAAACGAAATTTCGGCTTATGCATTGCCAAAACCCGATGCAGATTCTTTGTATGCCAAAGCAATAAAAGCGGAACAATATGGTTTCTCAAAACCAATGTCGCATATTAAAACCGAAATTTCGAAATTGTATCAATTGTACGAAGAAAATCGAAACTACGAGTATGAAATCGAAAACTATGACAATAGTAAATCAACTGTTTTATTGGGAAATACTTTTAGAAGCGTAAAAAACCTGAAAGACGAAAAAGATCCGGAAGCAGCTGCGGTCAATTATCCGTTGTACGAGATTTGGTCCGGCTGGTTTGAAAATTCAGGTTTAGCCGAAAGAGATTTATTTTTGCTAACTCTTATCAGCAGTTGTGACCGAAAAGTATGGCGTGATTTTCTGGAGAAACATATTTTTTATTTTAAAGAATTATTACCGCACCAAAACAAAAGAGGTTACGACTGGGATAATGCTATTTTGGGTATTTTGAACGCTTTGCAATTAAAATATACCTTTAAAGAAAAAACAGATTTTCTGATTGATGCGTGTAGCACTTTGTATGCTGATCTTCCGGAATCTGTATTAGAATTTGAGTACAAACCGTCAAAAGATGAATTTTACTATAATTCAGATCAGGGGAATGGCTGGCAAAATCAGAATTTTTTCGATATCTATCTGAACAAAATCAGTTTAGTTGATTTAACAGAGGAGCAAAATAATAAAATTTGGAATTTGTACAGATGGAGACAACTAAACGGATTAGAAAGAAATAAATCGCTAACTAAACCGCCTATTTACTTTTATGCTACGGCATTTGATAAAAACTTAATTACAGAAGGAGAGTTGTATGAAGGTGTTTTAGAAAGCGAAAGAATCTCTGTTTTAACAGGCGAAGCAAAACATTACAGACATTTTGGAAGCGATGAGTTAATCAAGACATTTCCATTTTTTGTTCCGATGATAAATAAAATTCGCGAAACATTCTTAGATGTAGAAGTAAAAAGGGGAGATTCGAATACGTCCGTTACACATTTGGTTCAGAGTTTCCAAAAGATATTTGGTATTAACCGTTTGGTCGAAATGCTTGTAGCGTTGGGCAAATCGAGTTTATACAAAGGCTATATTTATTCGTGGAGTTATACAGAGTTAACCAAACAAAAGTTGTTCAGTTACTTATTAAAAAGATGTTATCCGTTGCCTTCAGATACGCAGGAAGTTTTTAACGAAGCGATTAAAAAAGCGAAGATATCAGAAGAAAGGTTAATTCAAACCGCTATTTACGCACCGCAATGGCAAAAGTTAATCAGTAATTATTTAGACTGGAACGGTTTAGACGAAGGAATCTGGTGGTTTCACGCGCATACAAAAACGGCAAGCTACAGCGCAGTAAATTCAGAACTGGAAAGCGAAATGGCTAAATTTTCGTCAATAGATTTGCAGGATTTCAAAGATGGTGCAGTTGACAAAGACTGGTTTATATCTGCTTATAAAAAATTAGGCAAAGCCAAATGGGAACTTTTATACGAATCAGCCAAATATGTAACGGATGGAAACGGACACAGACGTGCGCGATTATATGCAGATACGATCACAGGAGATTTGAAAATCAGGGAAGTTACAGCCAAAGTAAAAGACAAAAGAGATCAGGATTATTTAAGGGTTTACGGATTAGTGCCTTTAAGTAAAGCAAGTCCTGAAAAAGATATTTTGTCACGTTATGAATATTTGCAGCAGTTTAAAAAAGAAAGCAAGGAATTTGGTTCTATGAAGCAAGCCAGCGAAGCTTTGGCAATTCGTGTTGCGCTCGAAAATTTAGCCCGAAATGCAGGTTATCCGGATCCGGTTCGCTTAACCTGGGCGATGGAAACCAAGCAAGTTCAGAATATTTTATCAAAAGAAACAGAAGTTACTCTTGATGATGTAACAATAAGCCTTGTGATTAATAAAGAAGGAAAAGCAGATTTAGTAACTTTTAAAGGCGATAAAGAAATAAAAGCAATTCCGGCGAAGTATAAAAAAGAAAAAGCAATTCTGGAATTAACCAATTATCGCAAAACCATGCGCGAACAATGGACGCGTTCGAGAAAAGGATTGGAAGAAAGCATGATTCGTGGTGATGAGTTTCTTTATGCCGAAATGCAGAATCTTTTTGAGCATCCAATAATTTCGAAGCATCTTGAAAAATTAGTTTTTATATCTAGTGATGATAAAATTGGTTTTTATATTGATGGAAATCTGGTAACTGCTTTAGGAGAAGTGATCTCGCTCAACGAAAAACAGACTTTTAGAATTGCGCATTGTTATGACCTTCATAAAAATAGTGTCTGGACAGATTATCAAACATATTGTTTTGACAATAAATTGCAACAGCCTTTTAAACAAGTATTCAGGGAATTGTATGTTCCAACTCCGGATGAATTAAAAGAGAAATCGGTTTCAAGACGTTATGCTGGACATCAGGTACAACCCAACCAGACTTTGGCTTTATTAAAAACCAGAGGATGGAAGGTAGATTATGAAGAAGGATTACAGAAAGTTTTTCATAAAGAAGGCTATCAGGTAAAAATGTATGCGATGGCAGACTGGTTCTCTCCCGCAGATGTAGAAAGTCCAACATTGGAAACAATTGAATTTCATTCGCTAAAGGATTATAAAAACATAGCATTTGAAGATGTTAATCCAAGGATTTTCTCAGAAGTAATGCGCGACATTGATTTGGTTGTAAGTGTTGCCCATGTTGGAGGTGTTGATCCTGAAGCCAGTCATTCTTCAATCGAAATGAGAGCTGTTTTATTGAGAGAAACGTTACGCTTGTTTAAAGTTAAAAATGTAGAGATTAAAGAAAATCATGCGATAATAAAAGGGCAACTGGCAGATTATAGTGTACATTTAGGAAGCGCAGTAGTACATCAGATGCCTGGTAAATATTTATCGGTGCTGCCAATTCACTCACAACATAGAGGACGTTTGTTCTTGCCATTTGCAGACGATGATCCAAAATCGGCTGAGGTAATGTCAAAAGTATTGTTGTTTGCAAAAGACAATGAAATACAAGATCCAACAATTTTAAGTCAGATTGATAAAACTTACGCTTAAAATTTATAAACCTCAAAAAATAAAAATCGCCCTGAATATGAGGGCGATTTTGTTTTTATACAAAAAAGCTAGGGGATTTTTAAGGGAAAATTTAGGTTAAAATTTTTATCTCTATTATAAATATTTCAGGATTATTGTATGTAAATGTTAAATTATATTCCTGAAAACACGTACATTTGTACCTGAAATGGAAAAGAAAAGCATATATATCAGTCTATCGGCAATAGCATATAGCGATCGTTTAGCAGGATTTGTTCCGGCTAAAGGTTCAGGATGGAATATGTATTTTAATGAATTGAAGTGTAAATTGTAGTTACAAACTCAACATAAATATATAAAAGCGTCCTTTTCGGGGCGCTTTTTTTGTTTTTGTCTGACTTAGCAAAGTCTAAGTTTGATAATTAGGATACTCATTATGACAGAAAATGTTCTTATAATTCGTTCAGTATGACGGAAAAAGAATTTTGACAAAAAGAATCAAAAAAATAATTGACCAAATGTAACATGATAATACTAAATAACAAAATATACTCTTGAAAAGTAATCTGATGATAGACAGTCATTTGATAAAATGAAATATCTGCACAATTATGCGGACAGCCATTTTTATGATTTTATTTAGAGGTAACTATTTGATTGTTAGGAAAATAAATATTAAAAATGACTTGCATAATTGATCTTTTACACTATATCTTTGTCGAAGAAATTTGAAGATTGAATTTCAAACAATAATGATTTAAAAATACAATACAATAAATAAAATGGATTTTAAATATAACTCATATAACTCAGAATTACACGCCCCAGGATTCGTTTCGGGATGTTATACAATACAGGTGCATGAACGGCAGTAGGATAGATATGTCTTATTGAATCTCATGAAGCACCTTTAATCGGGTGCTTTTTTTGTGCCCTAAAATTTAGGTTTGCCATAAAGGCGCGAAGACACAAAGATTTTTTTATAAAGAATTGAATTAAAAAATTAGTGACTTAGTAGCAGACTGAAAAAGTAATGAGTAAAATGATTTTCGCGCAAAGTTGCAGAGGCGCAAAAGCTCAAAGTAAAAAAACTTGGCGACTTGGCGTCTTTGCGAGAGATTGACAAAGTATATAAAAGATAAGTATGAAATGATTTTCGCGCAAAGTCGTATAGGCGCAAAGGCTCAAAGTAAAAAACTTAACGTACTTATGCCTTTGCGGCAGGCTGATTACGCAAAAAAAAGAATGATTAAAAGAATAAAAATAAAACTTTGTGCATTAGCGCCTTAGTGGCAAGTTTAGCGACTTAGCAGCAAATTAAAAATTAATAAAATAAAACAAAATATTATGAACAACAATACATTAGATAAATACAAAAAAGCGATTAGAAATAAATACGAGATAGAAAAAGAGGGCGAATACTTTGATTATTTGTACAGTCCTTCTCGTGGAAAGTTACGTGATTTTTGCTGGCTTATTTTCGAGAATGGCGCAACGCAGGATGACTTAAATGTTTTTAGAAATTTATTTTCTATAGATTTTGATCATACCAAAAAGAAAAAATTTAAAGAACAAAAAGATAAGTTTAGACCTATCGAAACTTTCTTTAAAGGAGAAACAGATCCGTCTAATATTGATGCAATAAATTTAGCAGCAGTTATGGTTGATTTTCAACCACGTCCTTTCAAAAACTTTAATAAAATGTGTAGAATGGAAGATGCAAAACAAATTGAAAGCAGTTATAAAGCTACGGCAACTGTTAAAACAGAGAAAAAGACTAGAGAAACCGCTAGTTTTATAGAAAACGAAAAGCCAGGAGAGCATTCTAGACAAAGAAGTCTTTTTTCTAATTTCACCACTCTATTTTCTAAAAAAGGAGATCAGAAGGGATATCCGGAAAAAAGAATCCGGTTTTCGAGTGGCTAGCACTCTATTGTTCAATTGAAGGAAATCTTCGTCAAATAAAAAATGGCTGTCTTTCTAAGACAGCCATTTTCATTTGGTTATATTATTTTGATTAATTATGATCGTAGATTTTAAGATAAAGATCTTTATAAATTTCTTTGATAATTTTACGTTTCAATTTTAAAGTAGGAGTTAATTGTCCACCATCAATAGACCAGACATCCGGAGTTAATTCAAAACGTTTGATTTTTTCCCAGTGGCCAAATTTTTCATTGATTTTCTCCACTTCCTCGTCAATACGTTTAATCACATCAGCATTTTCGCTAATCGATGCATCCGTACTTCCTAAAGTTATTTTATGCAGTTTTGCCCATTCTTTTACAAATTCAAAATTAGGCTGAATAAAAGCAGCAGGCATTTTTTCTCCATCACCAATAACCATGATTTGTTCAATAAAACGAGATTGTTTCATTGCATTTTCAATAAGTTGGGGAGCAATATATTTTCCGCCAGAAGTCTTGAACATTTCTTTTTTACGATCTGTAATTTTAAGGAAACCTTCGCTGTCAATTTCACCAATATCTCCGGTGTGGAAATATCCGTCTTGTAATGCTTCAGCAGTTTTTTCAGGATCTTTAAAATAACCTAACATTACGTTTGGTCCTTTGCAAAGAATTTCTCCGTCCTGTGCAATTTTAACTTCAACGTTGCGAATTGGTTTACCAACAGTTCCAATCTTGAAACCTTTATTTCTTTGGTCGTTCACAGCAATTACCGGAGATGTTTCAGATAAACCGTAACCTTCCATAACCGGAATTTCGGCAGCAGCAAAAACCCTTGTCAAACGGGGTTGCAAAGCGGCACTTCCGGAAACCATTAATTCAAGATTTCCTCCCAAACCTTCTTTCCATTTGCTGAAAATAAGTTTTCGGGCAATTTTTAACTGAAATTCATACCAGAAGCCATTGGCACCGTATGGTTCATATTTTAAGCCTAAATCAATAGCCCAGAAAAATAATTTTTTCTTGATGCCTGTTAATTCGCCACCTTTTGCATAAATTTTATCGTAAACTTTTTCTAAAAGCCTTGGTACAGCAGTAATAACGGTAGGACGTACTTCTTTTAAGTTATCGCTTATTTTGTCAATTGATTCTCCAAAATAAACAGAAACACCATAAAATTGATAGATATACAAAATCATTCTTTCAAAAATATGGCAAATAGGCAAGAAACTTAAAGCGGTACTTTTTCCCGGATCAAACGGAATTCTTGGTGCGCTGTCTAAAACATTCGATACAATATTTTGGTGCGATAGCATAACACCTTTAGGTTTTCCGGTGGTTCCTGAAGTATAAATAATTGTAGCTAAATCGTCTGTATGAATACTGTCTTTTCTGGCTTCAACTTCGTTCTGATTACTGTCATCTTCGCCAAGGGCCAATAAATCAGTCCAATGTTTGCAACCTTCGATTTCATCAAACGAATAGATCTCTCTTAAGGTTGGTACATTTGCTTTTATGGCATTTACCTTGTCAAGTACTTCCTTGTCAGAAACAAAGCAGTACATACTGCCACTATGGTTTAATATATATTCGTAATCTTCTTCTGAAATTGTTGGATAAACAGGAACATTTTGTGCACCGGTTTGTAAAATACCAATATCCATGATATTCCATTCCGTACGATTGTTCGATGTAATCAGGGCAATTTTGTCATCTTTCTGAATGCCCAAACGTAATAATGCTCTCGAAACAGCATTAGCTTTTGCAATATATTCCTGGCTAGATGTTTTTTCCCAGACTCCATTTTTTTTAGTTGCTAAAGCAACCTGAAGGTTATAAGTTTCTTGTTGATAATAAGGAAAATCAAAAAGGCGTGTGATTGAAACCATGTTTAATATATTGAATTTTACCGCAAATTAATTAAAAATAAGGTATGATTTTTAATTTTATACAATTTTATGGGAAAAATTATAGGTACAATAGAAAATCTACGAAAACGTTTTCTTTTTTGTAGTAATTTTTCGAAATACCGAGAAAAATTTATATTATAATAGAAATTTTAGGATAAAATTATTGAACGTTATAATCAACATATTCTTTTACTCTTTCTCCCATTAGAAACATTTTTTTCTTGGCGAAGTGAATAGAAAATTGAGAATAACTCCAGGCTTCACTATCATTTGATCTGAACCAGAATGTATATGATGCACTATTAAATCCTTCCTTAAAAACAGGAATTCCTTCATCTGTACACTCAATTCCCCAGTTGATCTTATTTTTGCTTAAATCGTCGGCCTGAATAACGCCGCTACCATCAGGATTTAAAATTGTAGTTGGTGCTTTTTGTCCTGTAGGAATATAAGTTCCGGGAACTGGGTAACCAATAGTGGTGGTAATATAGTGATCACGGCCATTATATGTAATCTGATCGACGTGAACTTGGGAGTAGGATTGTGTAAAAACAAAAAATAACGTAGTGAGTAATAAATGTAAAAATTTCATTCTATGTAGGTTTAATTATTTTTGGAGGCAAAAAAATCAGGGACGATTTTTTTGGCGAATATAGTTCAAAATTTCCATAGAAAAATGAATCCAAATTACAAGAATGTGTTTTTTTATTGTTTTTATTTTTATCAAATATTACTCTGTTGAAAATTGGTTTTCCAATAGTTTTTCTTTAAAATCAGATTTAAAAGTATAGGCAAAAGTAATCATCAACGCACGGGTATCTGACTTAGAAGTTCGGTTATTGGTAAAAAGTAATGTGTTGTTTTTATAACCGCTTTCCAGGGTGTTGAACATATCTGTAACCACCATTCCTAAACGGGCATTTCCTTTACCTAATTTTTGCTGAAAACCCATATCGACATTATAGATTGGAATCCTTTTTCCTTGTGCGGTAGCCAATGCCGAATTGTAATTGCCAATAATTTGTAGTTTTCCGCCTTTCCAGGGAACAAAATTATTAATGATTTTGCCGTACCAGCTAAAAGCATTATTGACTGTGTTTTGCACCAAATTAGAAGCATCAATATGTTGCTGAAAAGTAGTTACACTAATATTTGCATCATAAAAACCAATAGGTTTCAGGCTAAAAATAGTTTCTAAACCATAAGTTACAGTAGTTCCTATATTTCTGGGTTGCAGGAAGATAACTCCATTGTCTTGTAGTTCTGCATATTGTCTAATGGCATCAGTAGCATTTCTATAAAAAGCATTGATAGAAAACGAATATTTCGACCACTCTTTATTATAACTCATCTCGGCAATATGAATAATTTCAGGTTTCAAATACGGATTTCCGCCATGAGGATTCAAGGCGTCTGTAATATCTATAAAAGGATTCATATCGTCTAAATCCGGGCGATTGATCCGTTTGCTATAACCAATTTTTATAAATTCATCAGCGGTTAAATTTCTTTGTAATGATGCAGACGGAAAAAATTTCAGGTAATGATTAGAGAAATTATCACTGTTGTTTTGTGTTTTTCCATTGTTTGAAACTTGTTCTGCGCGCAGGCCCAGATTATATTTCCATTTTGGATTTTCTGTATCGCCTATATAGGAGTTTAGCATTCCGTAAACAGCATTGATTTGTTCGTTATATTTAAAACCATTACTGGCTAAAGGATTTATAACATATTCGCCATTAGTCATGTCAGCACTTTGAAAATCTGAATTAAAAAATCGGAAAGTTCCTTTGTATCCCGTTTCTATAACTGATTTTTCAGAAACCGGAATGACATAATTTACAATAGCATTCGAAATGTTTTCTTGCTCATAATTGTGTGTTCTTTGCAAAAAAGCATCACCAATTTTTGTATTATACTGATCATAGTTAAAAGTGTCGATATCTGTATTTTCTCTGTGTTTATTAAAAGAAGAAGTAATACTTGCATTCAGATTTTTGCGATCATCAGCAAATTTTCTGTCATAACTAAAAGCTAATTCGCCTACTTTTGAACGTTCCAATTCCAGAGAAAGTCTCCTGTTATTCGAGAAAAACTGATTGGCACTTGTGTTTACTTGTGTGTACAAAGTCTCATCATTATCCTGACTTTCCAAATTTCCTAAAGCTTCAAATGAAAAACTGTTTCTTTCATTTGGAGAAAAATCAATATTAAATTTTAGATTTTGTAATCCTTCAGTTCGTTCGTCGTTTCTATTTTGATTGATAAAATGTTCATCATCAATAAAATTATTGGTTCTTTCGCCTTTTATTTTTTTTGTTCTTCCGGCGAAACGATTGTCATAAGCTAAACCGAAATTCCATTTTTCGGTTTTCTGATTCAAAAGTACCGAGCTGTTCAATCTTCCTTTTGCACCAAATCCGCTGCCTAAAACTACAGCGCCATTAATCCCGCTCTGATTGTTTTTCTTTAGTTTAATATTGATGATTCCGCTTTCTGCATTCGCATCATATTTTGCAGTAGGGTTACTAATTACCTCAATACTTTCGATACTGCTTGCTGCGATTTGATCCATATTGGTAATCGCAGAGTTTTTTCCGTTAATTAAAATCATTGGCGATTTCCCTCTCAGGGTTATTCCTCCGTCAGCATCAACGGCAACTGTTGGAATACTTTTTAGCATGTCTGTAGCAGTTCCGCCGGATTGCGAGATATTCGAAACCGCATTAAAAACAAAGCCTTCATCAGTTTTTTGAATTTGTTTTCTCTGAGAATTGACAACAACGGCATTCAGTAAGTTAGTGTCGTTTTGTAAAGTTATAGTTCCAATAGTAATGGGAACAGTTGTAACTTTTATTTTTTGAGTGAAAGTTTTAAAACCTATTAATTTGAATTGCAATTGATAATCGCCAGAAATTACATTGTCTAAAGAGAAATTTCCAGCAACGTCTGTTACAGAATATGCAGCAACTTTTGTAGAATCATTTGCATTCTTTAAAATAACATCGACAAATTCAACAGGAAGTTTTCCATCAGAAACAATTCCTTTTACAGAAGAGTTTTGTCCAAATGAAAATTGACATATAGATAATAAGAGAATTAAAAGCGATAGATTTTGTCTGCATTTTTTCATGAGACAAAGATATTTATACGAGCAAAAAAGGCTTCTAAAAGTGCCTTAAGATATCATTAAATTAGTCTTAGAGCTGATTAAGTAAAGGTTTTCGCTGAGGTTTTTTTTGCCACTAATTTCACGAATTTTCACGAATTAATTAATTTGTAATTTTAAAATTAGCCACAGATTAAGAAATTAAAATGATTTTAAATGTAACTTAATTGTTTGCAATTAGCAAACAATTAAAAAAATAATTCGCGAAAATTCGTGAAATTAGTGGCAATAAAAAAACAAAAAAACGCTCGAATTATTCGAGCGTTTTTAGTAATAAATAAATATATTTTTTAGATTTTCTCAATCCATTTTCTTGCGTTAACAAAAGCTTCGTGCCAAGGCGTAACCTCGTCGTTTCTGTCTTTTGGATAATGTGCCCAGTTCCATTGGAAAGTCGAACGCTCAATGTGAGGCATAGTCACTAAATGTCTTCCGGTTTTATCACACATCATCGCTACGTCGTAATGTGAACCATTAGGATTTGCAGGATAACCTTCGTAACCATATTTAGAAACGATGTTATAACTCTCTTCGGCCATTGGTAAATTGAATTTTCCTTCTCCGTGAGATACCCAAACTCCTAAAGTAGTTCCGGCTAAAGTAGATAACATAACCGAATTATTCTCCTGAACTTTTACAGATGTAAAAATACTTTCGTGTTTCTGACTTGTATTATGCAGCATTTTTCCGTGTACTTCATGCTCCGGATTAATTACTTCAAGTTCCATGAACAATTGGCAACCATTACAAATACCTACAGATAAAGTATCTTCTCTTTTAAAGAAATTATCCAAAGCTGTTTTTGCTTTTTCGTTGTATAAAAATGCTCCGGCCCAACCTTTTGCAGAACCTAAAACATCAGAGTTAGAGAATCCTCCAACAGCACCAATAAACTGAATGTCTTCAAGTGTTTCACGACCAGAAATTAAATCCGTCATGTGAACATCTTTTACATCAAATCCGGCTAAATACATAGCATTTGCCATTTCACGCTCAGAATTACTTCCTTTTTCACGAATAATCGCTGCTTTAGGTTTTGGCTTCGAAGCGTCAATTACTGGTTTTTCTCCTGTAAAATGAGTTGGAAATGTATAATCTAATGGCTGATTTTTATAGTTTTCGAAACGAGCTTTAGCAGTTCCGTTTTTAGATTGTTTCTGATCTAATAAATAAGAAGTTTCAAACCAGATATCTCTATACTTCGCAATATCCAAATTATAAATTCCAAATTCCAAACTTGCAGTTTCTTGTACTGAACCAATTTTGAAGAATTCGATATTATTAGCTTTTAATTTAGCTTCAACAGCTGCATCAGATTTAGCCTGAAAAACGATTCCGATGTTTTCAGCGAAAAGGATTTTTAATAAGTCTTTTTCCGCGAAAGCGCTAAAATCAATTTTTGCTCCAAGGTTTACATCAGCAAAACACAATTCTAATAAAGTAGTGATTAAACCACCGCTTCCGATATCGTGACCTGCAAGTATTTGGTTTTTACCAATTAATTCCTGAATGGTATTAAATGCATTTTTGAAGAAAGAAGCATCTTTTATAGTAGAAGTTTCTTTTCCGATTACATTTCTGATTTGTGCAAAAGAAGAACCTCCTAATTTGAAATCATCCTGAGATAAGTTGATATAATAAATAGAATCTCCGTTTTTCTGTAAAACAGGTTCTACCACTTTTTTAATATCGGTACAGTTTCCTCCAGCCGAAATAATAACCGTTCCCGGTGCGATTACTTCGTCATTTGGATATTTTTGTTTCATCGAAAGCGAATCTTTTCCTGTTGGAATATTGATTCCCAATTCGATTGCAAATTCCGAACAACCTTCAACAGCAGCGTACAAACGAGCGTCTTCACCTTCGTTTTTACAAGCCCACATCCAGTTTGCAGATAATGAAATACCTTTTAAACCATCTTTAATTGGTGCCCAAACAATGTTTGATAACGATTCTGCAATAGCATTTCTGCTTCCTGCAACCGGATCAATCAAAGCAGCGATAGGAGCGTGGCCAATAGAAGTTGCGATTCCTTCTTTACCTAAATAATCCAGAGCCATAACCCCAACATTATTCAATGGCAATTGCAAAGGTCCTGCGTTTTGTTGTTTGGCTACTTTTCCACCCACACAACGGTCAACTTTGTTCGTTAACCAGTCTTTTGAACCAACAGCTTCTAAACGTAAAACGTCTTGTAAATATTTTTCAAAATCATTAGCTGAATACGTTATATCAGCATATTTTCTGTCGATAGTTTTATCTGTCATAACCGTTTTAGGAGAACTTCCGAAGAAATCTTCTAAAGCATAATCCATCGGTTTTGAACCATTTGATTTTGATTGAAAAGTAAAACGGTGATCTCCCGTAACATCTCCAACCTGATACATTGGCGAACGCTCTCTGTCAGCGATTCTTTGCAAAATAGCAATATCTTTCTGACCAATAACCAATCCCATTCTTTCCTGAGATTCGTTACCAATAATTTCTTTTGCAGAAAGTGTAGGATCTCCAACAGGCAATTTATCAAGGTCGATTAATCCGCCAGTTTCTTCAACTAGTTCAGAAAGACAGTTTAAATGTCCTCCAGCTCCGTGATCGTGAATCGAAACAATTGGGTTATGATCGCTTTCTACCAAACCACGAATGGCATTAGCAGCACGTTTTTGCATTTCAGGATTCGAACGTTGAATCGCGTTTAATTCAATTCCTGAACCAAAAGCTCCTGTATCTGCAGAGGATACCGCAGCTCCACCCATCCCGATTCTATAATTTTCTCCACCAAGAATTACGATTTTATCACCTTCTTGTGGTTTCTTTTTAATTGCCTGATCCAGTTTTCCATAACCAATTCCACCCGCTTGCATGATTACTTTATCATAACCAATTTTGCGATCGTTTTCTGAATGTTCGAAAGTTAAAACCGAACCTGTAATAAGCGGTTGACCAAATTTATTTCCAAAATCAGAAGCTCCGTTTGAAGCTTTGATCAAAATATCCATTGGAGTTTGGTACAGCCATTTTCTTTCTTCAACAGCATTTTCCCATTTTCTATCGTCGTTCAAACGAGAGTAAGAAGTCATATAAACTGCAGTTCCTGCTAATGGCAAAGAACCTTGACCACCTGCAAGACGGTCACGAATTTCTCCTCCTGATCCTGTTGCAGCTCCGTTGAAAGGCTCTACAGTTGTTGGAAAATTGTGGGTTTCTGCTTTTAGAGATAAAACCGAATCAAAATCTTTTACCTCGTAATAATCAGGTTTGTCAGCTGATTTAGGTGCAAATTGCTGTACTTTTGGTCCTTTTACAAAAGCAACATTGTCTTTGTAAGCAGATACGATATCGTTAGGGTTTTCCTGTGATGTTTTTTTGATTAATTTAAAAAGAGAAGTTTCTTTCTCTTCACCGTCAATTACAAAAGTTCCGTTGAAAATCTTGTGACGGCAGTGTTCTGAATTCGCTTGTGAGAAAGCAAAAATTTCAGAATCGGTTAACTTTCTGCCCAGTTTTACAGCCAGATTATCTAAATAATCTACTTCTTCCTGGCTTAAAGCCAAACCTTCTACTTTATTATAAGTGGCAATATCATCGATTTCCAGAATTGGTTCCGGTTGTACATTGATAGTGAAAATCTCCTGATCTAATTGATTAAATTTTTGTGAAAGCATTGGATCAAAATCAGTAAAATCTTCCGTTGCGGGATGAAATTCTTCAATTCTGATAATGCCCGGAATACCCATGTTCTGAGTGATTTCTACAGCATTTGTACTCCAAGGTGTGATCATAGTGGCACGAGGACCAACAAAAAAATCCGTCATTGCGGATTTTTCGATCTTATTAGAGTTGGCAAAAAGCCAGTTTAGTTTTGAAATGTCTTGAGCCGAAATTTCGTTTTGCGTTTGTACGGCAAAAACAGTTTTGCTTTGGTTTTCAAAGAAATGGATCATTGTTTTGTGTAGTTTGTTGTATTGAGGTGCAAATTTAGTGTAAATAAATAGCAAGCGCAAATTTGAAAACAAAGTCTTTTGAACTTTTTGCCACAAAGATAGAAAGGCACAAAGTTTTAATTAAAGTAATGATTAATCGTATTGTTTGTCATTTTTCGACGCAGGAGAAATCTCCGCGCGAAGCTGGACAAAGATTGGACTTTCGTTATGGAGTTACTTGCGGAGATTTGCTTCTCCTGTTCGCGACCACTCGGGACTCCTTTTTTGAAATGAATTAAAATGAGAATAAATTTGCGACTTAGCGTCTTCGTGGCTGGAAAAACCCTTATGTGTTTATGACATATAAACAAAAAAAGCGGCAATATTGTAGTCATGGTCGGAAGATTTTTCTTCCGACTTTTTTTTGTCTTGTTCTTAACAAATTATTCTTAACAGGATTAATCTTGTTTGTATATTTATTGCCGTAAATCAGTAATTTATGGCAAATTTTAAAGATCACAAAGTATGCGTTAATGAGCTGCTAGGTTTTATTCCTGAAGCACTCTTGTCACATCTCTCTACTAGTACAAAAGTAGACCATTATTCAAAAGTACTTCATGGTAAAAAAGTATTTTACCTACTTCTGTATGCTATTCTAGACAATGAGAAACTCAGTCAGCGCACATTAGAAGATACTTTTAATTATTCCGGTTTTAAAACTATTTTCAATCTAGAGGAATCTGAAACAGTCAGGAGAAGTTCTATTTCTGAGAGATTATCGAAGATTGATGCGGGTTATTTCAAAGAAATTTTTGAATACATGTATGATCGTTTCTCAGAGAATTATAATCAAGCAGAAAGAGACAAGTACAATTTAATACGCGTTGACAGTACAATTGTTTCAGAAGCTGTGGGAAAACTCAGAGAAGGTATTGACCAAAAGACCGGTAAAAAGCTTGTGAAATATAGTGTTTCCTTTGATGGGATTCTTCCGGCAGGTGCAGAAGTGTTTAATACTCAGAGTTATTCATCTGAGGATATTGCACTCCCCGAGGCTATTTTAAAGCAGGTCGAAAAAGATGCTCAACATCGTAATATTTATATTATTGACAGAGGTATTCAATCCACCCGTACTATGAAGGATTTTGACCAAAAGAATGTCAAATTTGTAATCAGAGCCAGAGAAAATCGTAAGCATGAAGAGTTAGAATCCCTAATCAAAGAAAATCAAGATTTAGATATCGAAGAAAACCTCTTAATAAAAGACAGCATTATCAATCTCTATACAGGAACTCCAATTAAAAACAAACGAGGAAACACACATTATAGAGAAGAAATAGTTGAAACTAAATTCAGATTGGTCATTGTAAAAAACAAACAAAATCCAGAAAAAGAATTTTGGTTTATAACTAATGATTTTGAACTTACAGCCAAAGAAGTTGCTGATTATTATAGAAGAAGATGGGATATTGAAGTCTTTTTCAGGTTTATAAAACAAGAGCTCAATGTTAGTCATCTTGTATCACTCAGCAAAAATGGAATACAAGTCATGATTTATATGACTCTAATTGTAGCGATGTTAGTTTTAATTTACAAGAAAGCAAACAACCTTGGTTATAAAACAGCTAAAAGAAGGTTTGTTATGGAATTAAGAGAGCTAATTACAGCAATAATGGTAACACTCTCCGGGGGAGATCCTTCAAAAGTCTTTAAAACATAAGTGGCCGGAATTTCTTCCGACCACTACTAGCAATATTGCCGCTTTTAAATGTAGTAAGCACTCGTTTTTAATTAGTTGATAATGATCTTTTTATTAAAAGTTTCAGAACCGCTATTAATACGAACAATGTAGATGCCTTTTGGCAAATTATTTATCGTCGATAATGAATCAGTAATATTCGATTTCTCAAATACCTTTTGACCTAAAATTGAAATTATCTCGATAGAATAAGGTGAATTAATAATATCAAAGTAAATGTTGAAGTTTCCGTTGGTTGGATTTGGATATAAAACCAATCCGTTTAATCCAGTAAACGTTTCTTCTTCCGTCTCGATAGACTCAACTTTAGCTTTTTTAGCTCCTAAATTTGAACAAGTGTCTGCGGAAAATGAATCCCATTGTGAACTTATATTGAATGTTGTCGATGGAGAAGTAACAGTTGATTTTCGTCTTAAAGTAACATCAGCAGCAAAGTTGGCAGTTCCGCCGTTGAAAGTTCCGATGATGTCAATTAAAACTCCATTTTTGAATAAACCTACGGCATCATTTCCGTTAAAAGTCAGTTCCGTTGCGGTCGTAGAAATATTGGCTGAAGTTGTCGCATAACAACTTGCAGCCATTGAACTGTTTACAATCGTAAATTTACTTCCTGATGTTAATGTTCCGTTTAAAACTAGACCAGTGCTCCAAGATCCGTCGCCATTCGTTTGTTTTTTTACGGTGTACGTTGATAAACTCACTGAACTTCCTGTATTATTAGCAATTTCTAAAGCTTTATTATTTCCTGATCCTTCAACATATTCAGAGAAAAGTAATTCTGTTGCTGTTCCTCCGGTTCCGCCACTTGCATTTGTTGTGGGAGAAACAATGTTGCTTGACGAAGAAATATTTCCGGCTGCATCTTTTGCTTTTACATAAATAGAATAACTCGTTGAAGCTGTTAATCCGGTAATTGTAGCAGTTATGCCAGAAACAGTAGTTTTTAAAACGCTGTTGACATAAACATCGTAACCTGTAACACCTACATTATCTGTTGAAGCATTCCAGCTAACCGAAATAGAACTTGCTGTTGTTGCTGTTGAAGCTAAACTCGTTGGAGCAGTTGGCGCCTGAGTATCTCCGGAAGGAGCAGTACCACCCCAAATTTGATTGATATATTCCGGATGATCAATATACGGATTTCGGTTATTTTGGCGGGCGTAGATTGCATTGTTTCTTGCAATTTCTCTCGCACTTACCGGATCTTGCGCATTCCAGGCCAAAAGAATATTCAAAAATGCCGTTGTAAAAACTTTGTTGCCTGAGCCATCAAACATAGCATACGTATATCCTGCAACCGTATTTTCATAACGGGTTGCAAAGTAGAAATACATTCGGGCAATATCTCCTTTAAATTCATTTACAGGTTCGAAAACAGTTCCTGAATATCCAGATACAGAACTTGATCCTAATTTGCTTCCGTTTTGAGAAGTATAAGTTGCTGAACTAACAGTTCCATGTGGATAATTAGAGCGCATTCCGTTTACTTTTCCATCAGTTGGAGTGATAAAATGAGCGTCTGCAACCATTGGAGATTGCTCATTAAATACCGATTGCGGAATAATGTGTTCTCTATTATAACAATCGCCTTCTGCAGAATAATTCCCACATCGTTGTGTGCTTCCGGTAGAGTAATTGTAAGGATCTGTTCCTGATGGATTCTCTGAATACATGTCTAAAACAGTTCCATCATTTTCATAAAAATTATCAACATCAGAGGTTTGATATGTGGTGTACAATCCTGCATATCCGTTATCAGTATGTCCTTTTATGATGTTGTACAATTGGGTTTTTAAAGTGTAACCAGTTCCGGTTGCTGTATTGTAATAACCGGAAGGAATTTGCGAAAAACCAACCGTAACAAATAGCAATAAGAGTAATGAGTAATTTTTTTTCATAAATAGTAGTTTAAGATTTGGGTTGTTAATAAATTGAAATATAGGTTTTTAATTTATTATTGTATCAAAAATACTACTTTTAGGGATATGCTACGTTAAGTGATGTTTAATTTTAGAAAAATTTTCTTACGGGTGGTTTTTGCCACAAAGGCACTAAGACGCAAAGGTTTTTTACTGCTAAGTTTATCATTTTGAGGAACAAGAAATCGCACACGAAACTCATCAAAGAATATCGACAATCGTTATAGATCAACTAGTGTGATTTCTCCTTCGTTGAAATTACAAATAGCACGTAATCTGCGTTCAAAAAAACTTAAATTAACTATATTACTTATATGATGGAAAAACAAAGTTATTTAGTGAAAGCTGCACTCTGATAAGCTCCTAGATCCGGATGGGAAGTTCTGTTTTTTCCGATAATATCTATCGGAATAACATATATCTGATTTCCTTTCGCGAAAGCAGCAGAAGCATTGTCAATGTTAAACTTGTTCTGTGAAACATTAAAGAACTTAGGGTTTTCATTTAGAATAATCTGATTATAATGAACCGCATCAGTTTTAAACTGATAATCTGGATTGGTAGTAGAATTGCTAAATTTCAATAAACAATTATTCAGCTGGTAAACAAACGCAGCATTTGTGCTTTTATTCAAATTGAATTCGTTTGTACTGGATCCGTAAATAATACAATTGTTAAAAGTTGCTTGTGTTAGCGGGTTAGTTTCAGGATTAGCACCGACTAAAATGTTGCTTAGATTAACGGCGAAATGAGAAGTGTTCTGCCAGTTATTATTGAAAGTACAATGTGTGAAAACATAATTTCCGCCATAAATGCAGGATAAACTTGATAAGCCGGCATAGTTTATTACTATGTTTTCTCCGTTAATATTCGCATTTTTAGCTAAGATTCCATATTCGGCACAATTGTAAATTTGTGTATTTTTGATTTGAATCGTGGCGTTGTCAGGGCTTTTTATGTTTAAACCCGAAATGGCATTTTTTAAAGTAAGATGGTTGATTGAATGATTTTTGCTTCCATTTGCGAGAATAACAGAATTCCATTGTCCGGGAATATTGGCATAAAGAGATTCTAGCCGATCTCCCTCAAAAATAATTTCATTTTCTAATTTATCTGTTGTAGATATAGTTCCGTTAATTTGTAGGGATGCCTTATTATCTACATAAAGTCCGGAATTAGCATGGAAAAATATGCGTGTTCCTGCTTGAAAAGTAACTGTTTTGTCTACGGGAACTCCTGCGAATCCATAAATTACATAAGGTTTCTTATTTGTAAATAGTAATTCATTGCCGTTAATAGGATCGTTTTCATCCAGGTAAAAACCATCAAAACTTTTACCGTCGATTTGAATTTTTTCTTTAGTTCCATCAGAGTTAATTTTTGGATAAAGGAAAACAGCATCCTGAATTAAAGTTACTAAAGCAACTTCCTGAAGATTAGCTCCGCTATCAAATTGAATCTGATCTGTGTATAAAAAATCAGTTGGGTTGGCATCTGTAATATCGGCGGTGGTTTCTATAAAAATGTACAAACTGTCTTTAGCTAAAAGTGTTACATCTTTAAAAATTTTACCGTTGTTTCCGCTCATTCCGTCAACCGTCATTCGGTATTTAGAGTTTAAACCATTTTTAAGCTGAATCGTTGGAATCGAAATGTCATCTTTGCTTTTATTGTATACTTTAAGTTGATACGTAGCCGAGCCAATATTTTTAAAAATAGTATCTAAATAAACAGTATCTTTTGAAAACTTTAAATTTCCGGAACTGGCAACAGTATAAAAATCAGTTCTGCAAGAGCTGGTTGTTAAAAGTATTCCGAAAATGAAAAATATAAAGTATTGACGCATTTAAAATAGTTTTTTTACACTTTTTGTGTAAATTTAATCCGTAGCTATGTGTATAATCTGTAGTAAAAAGATATTGCATTTCAGCCTTAGATTGATCTTGATTGTTTGTGTAAAAATAACAAAAAACTTACATGATTAAAGTTGATTTTTAATTTAGAATTGCATTTTCCAATTTGTATCTCTTCTTTTCTTTAATTTTACGATTTTAAATTCCATTTTAATGAATTATACAAAGGAGCAAATCTTAGCGCGTTGCAATGAATTTTCGAAAAACACGCTAATGGAAACGCTAAAAATAGAATATATTGATGCCGGTGAAGATTTTCTAACCGCTAAAATGCCGGTAAATCCGTCTGTTCACCAACCAATGGGGCTTTTGCACGGAGGTGCTTCTGTAGCTTTGGCAGAAAGTGTAGGAAGTGCGGCATCGTTTTTTTTTATTGATCCAAAGGAACAAGAAGTGCGCGGAATTGAAATTTCGGCAAATCACTTAAAAAGTATTCGTGAAGGCTGGGTTTTTGGTACAGCAAGAATTATTCATAAGGGAAGAAGTATTCATCTTTGGGAAATTAAAATCACGGATGAAGCTGGAAATCTTATTTCGCTTTGCAAACTAACAAATATGGTTTTGGAAAAAAAGAAAACAGAATAGATCATGAATGACTTTTTTTCTAAAATAAAAAATCATTACAACAAGCATTTGCCTTTTGTGATGTATTCTAAACCTAATTCTAGAAGTGTTTTTGGGCTTTTACAGCAAAATGATACTTTATATAAAATCTCCAATTATAAAGAAAAAGGTTTTGTTTTTGCTTCTTTTGATGAAAAACAATTGGTTTTGATTCCGGAGAATGAATCTGAAATTATAACAACAGAACAGGAAGATCTTTCTTTTGAAGCTATCGAAATTGAAGATTTAAGCTTTGATGAGGATGCTAAAACCCAATATAAAGATTTAGTTTCGAAAGGAATTGCAGCGATCAAAAACGAAGAATTCAAGAAAGTAGTTTTGTCCAGAAGCGAAAAGGTTGATTTGGCAGCATTTGATTTTGTCGAAACTTTTCAGCATTTGATCGAATTGTATCCAACGACTTTTACATATTGCTTTTTTCATCCTGAAATTGGATTTTGGATGGGGGCAACACCGGAACAATTATTAAAAGCGAACGGAAATGTTTTTGAAACTACGGCTTTGGCAGGAACTCAAAAAGCAACTACTGAAACTGAAATTCTCTGGCAGCAAAAAGAAAAAGACGAACAGCAATATGTAACTGATTTTATTGTAAAAAGATTACGTGAAGTTGCCGCTTCGGTTAATGTTACAGAACCTTATAGTCTGAGGGCAGGATCAATCTGGCATATTAAAACGGATATTTCAGGAGTATTGAATGGCAATTCTACGCTTGAAGAGGTGATTGATACTTTGCATCCAACGCCTGCAGTTTGTGGTTTGCCAAAGAAAAAGGCGAAAGCATTTATTATAGAAAACGAAAATTACGACAGGACTTTTTATTCTGGTTTTCTGGGTGAATTAAACAGCAGTTTTGCGAATAATGACATTAGTTCTGATTTATTTGTAAATTTACGCAGTATGCAAATTCAGGAAAACAAAGCCATTCTATATATGGGTTGTGGCATTACAAAAGAAAGCATACCTGAAAACGAATGGGGGGAAAGCGTCAATAAATCAATGACGATGAAAAGAGTGTTGAACTCAAAATTGTTAAAAAAAGGTTTTAAGTTTTAGGTTTCAAGTTGCCAACAGAACGTGAAACCTAAAACTTGAAACAAAACAAACAAAAAACATGAAATTAGATATATTAGCCTTTGGGGCACATCCGGATGATGTAGAATTGGGTTGTGCGGGAACAATTTTAAAAGAAATATCTCTTGGCAAAAAAGTAGGTATCGTTGATTTAACACGTGGCGAATTAGGAACGCGCGGAACGGCAGAAACCAGAGATAAGGAAGCGAATGATGCAGCTGCAATTTTAGGGGTTTTAGTACGTGAGAATCTAGGTTTAAGAGATGGTTTTTTTATGAACGACGAAAAACATCAGTTGGAAGTTATTAAAATGATTCGAAAGTATAAGCCTGAAATTGTATTGTGTAATGCAATTGATGACCGCCATATTGATCACGGTAAAGGAAGTAAATTAGTTTCTGATGCTTGCTTTTTATCAGGTTTGATGAAAATTGAAACTTCGGTTGATGGAGAAAACCAAGAAGCCTGGAGACCAAGAGTAGTGTATCATTATATTCAGTGGAAAAATATCCAACCTGACTTTGTAGTTGATATTACTGGTTTTGAAGAGAAAAAAGTAGAAGCAATTATGGCGTATAAAACCCAGTTTTATGACCCAAATTCAAAAGAACCTGTAACGCCAATTACGAGTAAGAACTTTTTTGAAAGTCTAAATTATCGTGCCCAAGACTTAGGGAGACTAGTTGGTAAAGATTTTGCTGAAGGGTTCACTGTTGAAAGGTGTTTGGCAGTCAATAGCTTAGGAAATTTGATGTAATTTTGATGAAAATTTTTCATTTTTTTCTTTGGAGAAGTAAACCTTTGTCGTATATTTGCAACCGCAAAGAAAAATGGTGGTTGTAGCTCAGCTGGTTAGAGTATTGGTTTGTGGTGCCGAGGGTCGCCGGTTCGAACCCGGTCAGCCACCCAGAAATTTAAAGCCTTGAAGAAATTCAGGGCTTTTTTTGTGCCTATAATTTTAGGTTTTAATAGATCTAAATTCTAAATCCCTGCAATAATTATATGTATGCTTTTTTGTAAGTTGAAAAAGGATGGCGTTTAAGTATAGGTTTATTGGTTGTTATGGTTTGGTTTATGTATCATTTTATTTCGGAAAAAGCATTTTCGTATTTTGTATTTGCGGTTTTAAATCTTTTTTCTTTGTAGAAGTAAACCTTTGTTGTATATTTGCAACCGCAATGAAAAATGGTGGTTGTAGCTCAGCTGGTTAGAGTATTGGTTTGTGGTGCCGAGGGTCGCCGGTTCGAACCCGGTCAGCCACCCAGAAATTTAAAGCCTTGAAGAAATTCAAGGCTTTTTTTGTGCGCTTAATTTTTTCTCAGTAAAAATGAAGCCCGGTTGTGTGGGTTTAGGTTTATGTGTATTCGTATTGTGATTTTTTTACCTATATATAAGAGTGGTTTTAGGGTGAACCTGATAGTGTTAGGAAACTGTCAGGCTTGTTGTCTTTGTGTTTAATATACGGGATGAATTTTAGGTGTATATTAGGAGTGTCTTATTTAGTTGTAGTAAGTGAGATTCTGGTTTTGAAATATGAATTAGGAGCTTCATCTCGCTATGCATTTCAATCTTTTACTTTTTAAAGAAAAAAGCAAAAGGATTTCCATTTCTATCGGGGCAAGGCCAGTTGTTCTTAATTAGAAATATAGTGTATATAGGTATGGGAGCAAATCTTAGTGCCTTATTCAAAGGTAAAGCAAAAGAATCTTCGTGTCTTCGAGGTATAATCAGGCAAGCCCCGGCGCAGGGAGCCGAAACTAATATGTGATTACTATTATAAAGTGATAGAAAAACCTCGATAAGTCTGTAAAGTTCATAAAAATGGCGGTTCTTCAAGTGTTGTTATTATGAAAAGCACAATGTGCTTACGAAAATTCCGATAAAGTCAAAAAAAGGACAATGGTTAAGGTTGGTGTTATCAGAGTGTTAAGAAAAAGTTTGTAAAAACATTGAAATTATAGAACAAAAAGGCTTGTAAATGTAAACAAACCACCTACTTTTGCACCCGCAACAACGACAGACGTTCACTGAAATACTGACAAGCCTTACTGATCAAAACGGAAATTTATTTTCTAAAAAAGATTCTGAAAAGCTTGTGAGATTTGAAAACAGATGTTACATTTGCACCCCGCAAAACAACGGAAGTTCATTGATAGATTGGTTGGAAAATGAGAAGAAAAGGAAAAGAAATTTTCTAAAAAAAACTTCAAAATTTACTTGCCAGTTGAAAATAAATTTTCTACTTTTGCACCCGCTTTGAGAAACAAGCGAGACAAAAAAGAAGACACGTTCGTAGACATATTGAATTGACAGCCGTTTTAACAGAGATGTTAAAACAAAAGAATAAAGAGTAAGATAATCGAGAGATTGAAAAAGAACCGATAGAGACTGATTCGAATAACAATACGATCTGAGTAATCAGATCAACAATATACGATGAAGAGTTTGATCCTGGCTCAGGATGAACGCTAGCGGCAGGCTTAACACATGCAAGTCGAGGGGTATAGTTCCTCGGAACTAGAGACCGGCGCACGGGTGCGTAACGCGTATGCAATCTACCTTTTACAGAGGGATAGCCCAGAGAAATTTGGATTAATACCTCATAGTATTATGAAATGGCATCATTTTATAATTAAAGTCACAACGGTAAAAGATGAGCATGCGTCCCATTAGCTAGTTGGTAAGGTAACGGCTTACCAAGGCTACGATGGGTAGGGGTCCTGAGAGGGAGATCCCCCACACTGGTACTGAGACACGGACCAGACTCCTACGGGAGGCAGCAGTGAGGAATATTGGACAATGGGCGCAAGCCTGATCCAGCCATGCCGCGTGCAGGATGACGGTCCTATGGATTGTAAACTGCTTTTATACGAGAAGAAACACTACTTCGTGAAGTAGCTTGACGGTATCGTAAGAATAAGGATCGGCTAACTCCGTGCCAGCAGCCGCGGTAATACGGAGGATCCAAGCGTTATCCGGAATCATTGGGTTTAAAGGGTCCGTAGGCGGTTTAATAAGTCAGTGGTGAAAGCCCATCGCTCAACGGTGGAACGGCCATTGATACTGTTAGACTTGAATTATTAGGAAGTAACTAGAATATGTAGTGTAGCGGTGAAATGCTTAGAGATTACATGGAATACCAATTGCGAAGGCAGGTTACTACTAATTGATTGACGCTGATGGACGAAAGCGTGGGTAGCGAACAGGATTAGATACCCTGGTAGTCCACGCCGTAAACGATGGATACTAGCTGTTGGGTGCAAACTCAGTGGCTAAGCGAAAGTGATAAGTATCCCACCTGGGGAGTACGTTCGCAAGAATGAAACTCAAAGGAATTGACGGGGGCCCGCACAAGCGGTGGAGCATGTGGTTTAATTCGATGATACGCGAGGAACCTTACCAAGGCTTAAATGTAGATTGACCGGTTTGGAAACAGATCTTTCGCAAGACAATTTACAAGGTGCTGCATGGTTGTCGTCAGCTCGTGCCGTGAGGTGTCAGGTTAAGTCCTATAACGAGCGCAACCCCTGTTGTTAGTTGCCAGCGAGTCATGTCGGGAACTCTAACAAGACTGCCAGTGCAAACTGTGAGGAAGGTGGGGATGACGTCAAATCATCACGGCCCTTACGCCTTGGGCTACACACGTGCTACAATGGCCGGTACAGAGAGCAGCCACTGGGCGACCAGGAGCGAATCTATAAAACCGGTCACAGTTCGGATCGGAGTCTGCAACTCGACTCCGTGAAGCTGGAATCGCTAGTAATCGGATATCAGCCATGATCCGGTGAATACGTTCCCGGGCCTTGTACACACCGCCCGTCAAGCCATGGAAGCTGGGGGTGCCTGAAGTCGGTGACCGCAAGGAGCTGCCTAGGGTAAAACTGGTAACTAGGGCTAAGTCGTAACAAGGTAGCCGTACCGGAAGGTGCGGCTGGAACACCTCCTTTCTAGAGCCTCAAGTGTTAGTTGATTTATCAACACGCTGAGGAAAAAAGAAGAAGCTTTATAGGTTTTGATTTTAAGACTATTTTACTCTTGCTGTTAGTTCAAATAATAAATTTTAAGAATAAGAGTGTCTCGTAGCTCAGCTGGTTAGAGTACTACACTGATAATGTAGGGGTCGACAGTTCGAGTCTGTCCGAGACAACTATTTTATGCTTAAAAAGAAGGAAATTTTAGAAGTTGAAAGATTAAGGATCAAATAGTTCATAATTTTTAATTCACGATTTTTAATTTTTAATTAAAAAGGGGGATTAGCTCAGCTGGCTAGAGCGCCTGCCTTGCACGCAGGAGGTCAACGGTTCGACTCCGTTATTCTCCACTATCTTTAAGGAGATAGAATATAGAAAAAGAATATAGACAAAGTCTATTCTCTATTCTCTATGTTCTTTATTCTGAAAAAGAAAAAGTTCATTGACATATTGAGATAAGAAAATAATAAAAAGTAGAAAGCGTTTTTTACAATTTATTGTAAAGAACAAAAAAAAACGGTCTTAATTAATTTTAAGATTGGTACAATAAGCAAAATAAGGGCGTATGGGGGATGCCTTGGCTCTCAGAGGCGATGAAAGGCGTGATAAGCTGCGAAAAGCTACGGGGACGGGCACACACCGATTGATCCGTAGATACCTGAATGGGGCAACCCACTATGTTGAAGACATAGTACACCGATAGGTGGGCAAACCCGCTGAACTGAAACATCTAAGTAGGCGGAGGAGAAGAAAACAAAAGTGATTCCGTAAGTAGTGGCGAGCGAACGCGGATTAGCCCAAACCAATGTTGTTACGGCAAGATTGGGGTTGTAGGACCACGATATTTTATGTACAAGGAACCGGAAGTTACTGGAAAGTGACACCATAGAGGGTGATAGTCCCGTATGGGTAACGAGTATAATAGATAGTGGTATCCTGAGTAGGGCGGGGCACGTGAAACCCTGTCTGAATTTGGCGGGACCATCCGCTAAGGCTAAATACTCCTGAGAGACCGATAGTGAACCAGTACCGTGAGGGAAAGGTGAAAAGAACCGTGAATAACGGAGTGAAATAGATCCTGAAACCATACGCTTACAAGCGGTCGGAGCCCTTTCGTGGGGTGACGGCGTGCCTTTTGCATAATGAGCCTACGAGTTAACGTTGCTGGCAAGGTTAAGTGGTTAAGCCACGGATCCGTAGCGAAAGCGAGTCTGAATAGGGCGCTTTAGTCAGTAGTGTTAGACGCGAAACCGTGTGATCTACCCATGGGCAGGTTGAAGCTGTGGTAACACACAGTGGAGGACCGAACCGGTTGACGTTGAAAAGTCTTCGGATGACCTGTGGGTAGGGGTGAAAGGCCAATCAAACTCGGAAATAGCTCGTACTCCCCGAAATGCATTTAGGTGCAGCGTTAGTTATAAAGTTATATAGAGGTAGAGCTACTGATTGGATGCGGGGGCTTCACCGCCTACCAATTCCTGACAAACTCCGAATGCTATATAATGTTCACTAACAGTGAGGGCTTGGGTGCTAAGGTCCAAGTCCGAGAGGGAAAGAACCCAGACCATCAGCTAAGGTCCCCAAATATATACTAAGTTGAAAGAACGAGGTTTGTCTGCCCAGACAGCTAGGATGTTGGCTTGGAAGCAGCCATTCATTTAAAGAGTGCGTAACAGCTCACTAGTCGAGCGGACGAGCATGGATAATAATCGGGCATAAGTATATTACCGAAGCTATGGATTTACAAGCAATTGTAAGTGGTAGGGGAGCATTCTAACAGGGTTGAAGGTGTATCGTAAGGTATGCTGGACTGGTTAGAAAAGAAAATGTAGGCATAAGTAACGATAATGCGGGCGAGAAACCCGCACACCGAAAAACTAAGGTTTCCACAGCTATGCTAATCAGCTGTGGGTTAGTCTGGTCCTAAGGCGAACCCGAAAGGGACAGTCGATGGCTAACGGGTTAATATTCCCGTACTACTAATTACTGTGATGGGGTGACGGAGTGATGAAAGCGCCGCGAACTGACGGAATAGTTCGTTGAAGTACCTACCTATAAGACCCGCAGGCAAATCCACGGGTTTTGGGGAAATACGATAGTACTCGGAGTCTTCGGACAAAGAGATAGTGCGCCTAAGGGCTTCCAAGAAAAACCTCTAAACTTCAGGTAATTAGTACCAGTACCGTAAACCGACACAGGTAGTTGAGGAGAGAATCCTAAGGTGCTCGAGAGATTCATGGCTAAGGAATTAGGCAAAATAGACCCGTAACTTCGGGAGAAGGGTCGCCCTGAGTAATCAGGGCCGCAGTGAAGAGGTCCAGGCGACTGTTTATCAAAAACACAGGGCTCTGCAAAATCGTAAGATGAAGTATAGGGCCTGACACCTGCCCGGTGCTGGAAGGTTAAGAGGAGATGTTATCTTCGGAGAAGCATTGAATTGAAGCCCCAGTAAACGGCGGCCGTAACTATAACGGTCCTAAGGTAGCGAAATTCCTTGTCGGGTAAGTTCCGACCTGCACGAATGGTGTAACGATCTGGACACTGTCTCAGCCATGAGCTCGGTGAAATTGTAGTAACGGTGAAGATGCCGTTTACCCGCAGTGGGACGAAAAGACCCTGTGCACCTTTACTATAGCTTAGTATTGACCTTGGATAAATGATGTGTAGGATAGGTTGGAGACTGTGAAGTGGCGTCGCCAGGCGTTGTGGAGTCATTGTTGAAATACAACCCTTTGTTTATCTGAGGCCTAACCCCGTTTTACGGGGGACATTGCTTGGTGGGTAGTTTGACTGGGGTGGTCGCCTCCAAAAGAGTAACGGAGGCTTCTAAAGGTTCCCTCAGTACGCTTGGTAACCGTGCGTAGAGTGCAATGGCATAAGGGAGCTTGACTGAGAGACATACAGGTCGATCAGGTACGAAAGTAGAGCATAGTGATCCGGTGGTTCCGCATGGAAGGGCCATCGCTCAAAGGATAAAAGGTACGCCGGGGATAACAGGCTGATCTCCCCCAAGAGCTCATATCGACGGGGGGGTTTGGCACCTCGATGTCGGCTCGTCACATCCTGGGGCTGGAGAAGGTCCCAAGGGTTGGGCTGTTCGCCCATTAAAGTGGCACGCGAGCTGGGTTCAGAACGTCGTGAGACAGTTCGGTCTCTATCTACTGTGGGCGTTAGAAATTTGAGTGGATCTGATTCTAGTACGAGAGGACCGAATTGGACAAACCTCTAGTGTATCTGTTGTTCCGCCAGGAGCATCGCAGAGTAGCTACGTTTGGAAGGGATAAGCGCTGAAAGCATATAAGCGCGAAACCCACCACAAGATGAGATTTCTTTTAAGGATCGTGGGAGATGACCACGTTGATAGGCTATAGATGTAAAGGCAGTAATGTCATAGTCGAGTAGTACTAATAATCCGTAAGCTTATGTACACCCTTTTCTCCCACCGTAAGGTGGGAGAAGAAACTTTCTAAATCAATACTTTTTTCTTTATCTCAGTATGTTAAGATATTACTTCAATTATAGATTTTGAATTAAAAATTAAAAATTGAAGAACAAATTGCCCAAAGCAATTATAACTTCTTAAGGTGGTTATTGCGGCGGGGCTCACCTCTTCCCATCCCGAACAGAGTAGTTAAGCCCGCCTGCGCAGATGGTACTGCAGTTATGTGGGAGAGTATGTCGTCGCCTTTCTTTTGAAAACCCTGTTTCTAGCGAAACAGGGTTTTTTGTTTTACAAAATACTGCAGTAATGCGCGAGCCCTTATAGCTATCGGGAGTCTGTCGGATCAAACGCAAAAGTTGGGGATTAGGCAAAAAGATTAGACAATCTGAATAAGAAGAAATCTACTTTACGCACTCCTCTAAATTGACTTCTAAATGCTTTTACTTTAGCATTAAAAGATTCTGCTGAAGCATTTGCAAGGTCTGAAGTAAATTGGATAAAAAACGATGATACAACAACTAGTGCTAATGAGTTTAAAATAACTGCATCTCCAAAAGTAAAAGGAAAGACTTCTGATATCTTAGAAATATTTAGTTTGACAATCAGGACAACTGATAATGTCTTAGTTGCAAATAAAACATACAATTTATACACAAAAAACACCTATTACTTTTTACCTCTAAATGACTCCTCACTTTGTTATAAAGAAGTAAGCCTTTGGGATACAGACGAAACATCTTTTAAGGATTCTTAGGATCAACACAAAAATTCCGCTGAAGCATTCGTTAAGTTTGCAAAGCTGGACCGGATAATATTTTGTTACCAAATGCAATTGTGGAAAGTTGTTTTTCTTTTTGCTTTCCTTGCTTCTTATGCATTTGGATATTTCGGTTCGATTTGTGCCAGTGATTTCGGTCGGACCGTGCCACCCATTTCGGTGAATTTGTGCCACTATTTCGGTTTGAATAGTGCCACTATTTCGGTTCAATTTGTGCCACTCGGTTAATAAGTCATAGTTTTCCGGTTCGATTTGTGCCACTTTGAAAGATCAAAATCAGCTACTATCTTGTTGTTATCTAAAGCAATACGATATGGCTAATAAACTTGATCCTATGGACTTAAAACAAATCATTACTTTACATTTGGACGGTTATAGCAATCGTAAAATTGGAAGTACATTAGGTATTTCTCGCAATACTGTAAATACTTATATGCAGCTTTTCGAAGGCTCTAAATACTCTTTAGAACAGTTGCTGACGTTGGATATTGAACAACTATCAGAGCTCTTTTCTAGCTTTACGACAGTAGACACTCAAAGACATAACTCTTTAATGCTCTATTTTGAGACGGTTAATAAAGCTCGGAATCATCCTGGATTTACTTTTCTATATCATTATGCTCAATATGCTCAGACAGTAGCTAATCCCTACAGCTACACACAGTTTATGGAGCATTATAACCGGAAATATAAAGAAGTAAAAGGCTCTATGAAGTTAGAGCATGAACCTGGTAAAGAGATGTACATTGATTTTGCAGGTAAAAAACTCTCATATATTGATCAAAACACAGGAGAAATTATATCTGTAGAAGTTTTTGTGGCTATACTTCCTAATAGCCAATATACCTATGTGCAAGCCTGTCCGAGTCAGAAGAAAGAAGATCTTATTATATGCTGTACTAATGCGCTAAACTTTTATGGAGGTGTTCCCTTGGCAATAGTCTCCGATAACTTAAAATCAGCTGTATCTCGCGCAAGTAAATATGAATCACAAATAAACAGAAGCTTTAAAGACTTTGCTAGCCACTATAACTGCATAGTCAATCCAACTCGTATTTATGCTCCCCAAGATAAGGCGTTAGTGGAGAACGCAGTACATCTTGTCTACCAAAGAATTTACTACCCAATCAGGGAGATGACTTTCTTCTCTTTAGAAGAGCTCAATGCAGAGCTACGACGTATGCTAATCACTTACAACCAATTACTTTTTCAACGTAAAGAAGCAAGTCGTGTAGAGCTCTTTCAATCTGTGGAAAGACAATATTTAAAAGCATTACCCTGTACTACTTATCAAATAAAGGATTATAAAAGAGCTAAAGTTCAGAAGATAGGTTATGTGTATTTCTCACCTGACAAGAGTTATTATAGCGTTCCTTATCGCTACATAGGCCATCATACAATGATTCACTACACCAATACTTCAGTAGAGATCTATTATAATCATTTACGCATTGCAATACATAAACGAAACCCGAAAAAAGGGAATTACAATACAATTAAGGAACATTTATCCAGTACGCATCAAAGCTATACCAGTTGGAGTCCTGAGTATTTTAAAAATCAAGCAGCTCCACATGGTGTTCATTTAGTCAAATGCGTAGAGAAGATTCTGTGTAATGTCGATTACCCTGAGATTGGATACAAGAGGGTGATTGGCTTAATACAACTACACAAGAGTTATGGATCACAAAGACTGGATAAAGCTTGTGAGATTGCATTGAATGCTAATGTTGCAACCTACACCCATATCAAAAACATCCTGCGTCATAATATGGATCTCAAAGAAGCTATGTTCCAAGAACTAGACGCTAACACTAATCACATCCCAGTACATCAAAACATCAGAGGAGCCTCAGCGTATCAATAAATATTAATCTTAAATATTATAATATGGACAACAATCAAACTATCGAAAAGCTAAAGACCATGAGACTTAACGACATGGCACAGCTACATCACAGTCACATTAAAAACAACACAATGACCTCATTTACTATTGATGAGTACATTGGTTTATTGACGGATCACGAGTATGAAAATAGACAAAATAGAAAAATAGAAAGGCTAATTAAACAGGCTGAATTTAGACAAAGTGCAAGTATGCCAGATGTGAATTATACTCAAAACAGAGATCTAGATAAAAATATGTTTACCCGTCTAGGAACATTGGATTTTATTCTCAAAAAACAGAATGTAATATTAACTGGTTCCAGCGGAGTTGGAAAAAGTTATCTTGCTCAGGCTCTGGGATACCAAGCCTGTTTGATGGATTATAAAGTCTTATATTATAACACTGCTAATCTTTTTAATTTATTAAAAATAAGTAAATTAGACGGGACATACCTAAGGGAAATGAAAAAGATACTAAAATCAGATCTACTTATTCTGGATGACTTTGGCTTACAACCATTCGATAACCAATCCCGGGAAGCATTATTGGACATTGTTGACCAAAGGTACAATCAAGCATCAATAATACTGTCTTCTCAAATACCTGTATCTGCATGGCATGATATAATTGGGAACTCGACAATTGCTGACGCAGTCCTAGATCGTATTGTAAATTCTTCTCATAGAATAAATCTGCAAGGCGAGTCTATGAGAAAAGCAAATTTTTAAACTGAACAAACTTTTTTGTATTATTGTAATCTCTTTCAAAGTGGCACCATTTCAACCGAAATGGGTGGCACGGTCCGACCGAAATACCCAGCATTTTTTCTTAAATAGTTTCTAATTTGCTTTTTTAAAAGAGAAGCACAAAAAAACTATTGATTTAATGTTCTTGTAAAGTTTGTAAAGGTTCAATGGGAAATACATTGGGATTTCATTTTAATAATGACACTTCTCTTTATTTTAGATTGCGTTAGGGATGGCAGCGATATCCTTTTGCGGTAAAACCCAAACTTCCAAAATAAATTTAAAAGGGTGAAATGAATTTTGTTTATCTCTGGGTTGCAAAAAGGAATGATATTATCAAAACTTATTTGTTAAGTGTATTATAAAAACAAAAAAAAGCATGATGTTTAAATCATGCTCATTTGGTTATAATAGTTTGGTCTATGAATTATAATTATCTTATTTCTTCAAAAGTATTTCCCTGGTTGATATCGCCGGTTTTAAAACCTTTTTTGAACCAGTACATTCTTTGTTCAGATGTACCGTGCGTGAAGGAATCGGGAATAACTTGTCCAGACATTTTGCTTTGAATAGCATCGTCACCAACTGCATTAGCGGCGCTTAACGCTTCTTCGATATCTCCGGTATCTAAATTTTCCTGATTGTAGTGTGTCCAGACTCCTGCATAAAAATCAGCTTGTAATTCTAAGGCAACAGAGAGTTTGTTAGCTTGGGCTTGACTTTTACCTTCTTGTGCCTGATGCATTTTTGCTGAAGTTCCAATTAAGGTTTGTATGTGATGTCCAATTTCATGTGCTATAACATAGGCAATGGCAAAGTCGCCACCCTTGGCACCGAATTTAGTCTTCAGTTCTTCAAAGAACCCTAAATCCATATATACTTTTTGATCTGCCGGACAATAAAATGGTCCGGATGCAGATGATGCTCCGCCGCAAGCCGTGTTTACAGAACCTCTAAAGAGTACTAATTTTGGATTTTTGTACTTCATTCCGTGTTCAGCAAATATTTTACTCCAAATGTCTTCATTGTCTGCGAGAATTACTCTGACAAAATTACCCATTTCTTCATCTTCCTTGCTTAACGTGGCTGTGGCTTCAGTTTGTTGTTGACCGCCTTGCAATTGTTCCAAAACAGGAGTGATAAGTTGAGCATTTTCTCCGCCAAAAACATTTACTAATAAAATAATAATACCAATAATACCACCTCCAACGACTACTTTCCCGCCAGATATTGATCGTCGGTCTTCAACATTATCACTTTGTCTTCTGCCTTGCCACTTCATATTATATTGTATTTTAGTTTATTGTAAATTATTTGTTGTACTAATTTATATATTTTTTGGGAATTACAAGTTATATGAAACGATTTAGTTTAACTATTTTAACCATTTTACTAAGGCTTCTTCTACAGTTCCTTTTATAATTGGCTTTGAGATATAATCATCCATTCCTGCTGATAGGCATTTGTTTCTCTCGTCTTTCTCAGCGCCGGCTGTTACAGCAATTATTGGAATATTTCTTCCTGAATTGATATTTCTAATGGCTTTTGTTGTTTCGTAACCGTTCATAATTGGCATTTGAATATCCATAAAAACAAGATCGGGATTAATACTTTCAAATTGAGTTACGGCTTCGTAACCATTTTCACATTCATAGATATAAGCTGTGCTGTAGAGGTTTTTGATAATAGTTTTTAATAATAACATATTTACTTTGTTGTCTTCTACAATTAAAAATGTAATGTTTTTATAGCTTTTAGTTATGTTTTTGGTAGTATGTTCAAGGTTGATTTTTTTTAATTCATCATTGTATTTTTCGTTAATACTTTGGTTGCTTGTTTTTAAATTTAAATCAAAATAAAAATTGCTCCCTGTGTCTATTTTACTTTCTAATTGTAATTTGCTTTCCATTAAGGCTAGTAACTGATTTGAAATTGTTAACCCTAAACCAGTTCCTCCAAATTTTCTTGTTGTGGAACTATCTTCTTGTGAAAAAGCTTTGAAAATTTTCTTTTGATTTTTTTCTAGAATACCAATTCCTGTATCAATTACTGAGAAGCGGATAGTACAATAATTATTTGTATGCTTTTTAAGAATAGAAACATTCAGTTTTATTGAACCCTCGTTCGTGAATTTTACTGCATTTGAAAGTAAATTAATTAAAATTTGTTTGATCCTGACGATATCTGTCCAGATATATTTAGGAACATTGTTATCGACATTTAATTCTAATTTAAGATTTTTTTGATTCGATTCGTACACAATTAGATCAAAAACCTGACCTAATACTTTTTTAATATCATATAAATCGATAAATAATTCTAGTTTTCCGGCTTCGATCTTGGAAAAATCGAGAATATCATTTATAATCTCTAACAGCGAATGTGCTGATTGATTAATAGTGGTCATGTATTTTTCCTGAATTTCTTCTAAGTCCGTTTTCATTAATAAATGGGTAAAGCCGATAATACCATTTAGTGGTGTTCTGATTTCATGGGACATATTGGCAAGGAAATCCGATTTGGATTTATTTGCAGCTTCGGCCAGTTGCTTGGCTTTTATGGCATCTTCAGTTTCTTTCTTGTTGGTGATATCAAAATAAATCCCGCCTACAAATTCAATTTCAGAGCCTTTTTTAATGACATCTCCAAATTCTTCTACCCAAATATATTCGCCTGTTTTTCTTCGAATCCGGTATATATTGTGCAAAGGTATTCCGCTTTGTAAATTATCAATTTGATTGTTGATTACTTCATCTTTATCTTCCGGATGAATAAGGGATAGAAAAGATAAATTATTTTCAATAAATTCTGACTTAGAATAACCTGTTAAATTTAAAATTTCGTCGTTAAGGAAAATTTTTGTCGAAAAAGCGTCAAATTTAGACAGGTAAACAGTTCCGGGAATATTATTGGCAATCAATTTAAATTTCTCTTCACTTTCAAGAATTTTAGCCTCATTTCGATTCCTTTCCAATGCTGATGAAATGTTATTGGCAAGAACCTGAAAGATATAGATTTCTTCTTCAGACCATTTTCTTTCTTTTGTACAATCATCAAAAGCTATGAAACCGGTAAAAATATCATTTATATATAAAGGTAAAATCAAAATCGATTTGATTTCATTATCAATTAATAGTTTTTTAAAAAAAGTATTCTCAAGTTTACGCGTCAGCTTGTTTAGTATTTTTCTATTTTTAGCAGCTTCATAAATTTCTTTTAAATCATCCTCTGTAAGTTGTTGTAGATCAGTTGTTTGATGCCTGATTCCTTTTCTTGACCATTTGTATTTCTGACTAACAGTGTTGGTTGTAAAATCTTTTTCATAATAGTACATATGATCGACTTTAGCAGCTTTGCCTATTAAATCGTAAGTTTTCTGAAACATTTCATGAGTAGTTTTGCTCAATAAAAACTTTTCAGTACATAGTGAAAGCGCATAAAGTAATTGACTTTTAAATTCTAATCTTCGCTCAGCTTCAAGACGCATTTGAGATGAAATAGCAATAGAAATTATATCTGAAATCGTTCGGGCATATGTAATGTCTTCGTTATCCCAATCTCTTTTTTCTTCAGTGCTCTCAAAACAAACTACTCCCGCCAATTGTCCACTCAAAAATATTGGAACATCCAACATTGATTTAATTTGATTTTTGGTAAAGTAGAGCTTTTGAAATTCTGATGTTTCTAGTTTATTAAATACATCCGGGGCGTTAATGATGGCTTTGTTTTTTAAAGTTTCAAAATAAATTGGATAAGATTGTTTGTCAAGAATATTTTTGTCGCTTAAGTTTTGATTATCAACGCTAAATAGGTTCTTGCACGTAATCAGGTCTTTATTGTATTTCCAGAAACTTACGCGATTTGTTTTCGTTACCGTAGCTGCTTCTTTTATAATGTAATCAATAACAGTATTTAAATTAGCATATTTGCTAAAATCTGAAGTAGATAATTTTTTTGTTGAATTGTTGTAAGCTTCTATTTTTTTTAGACGCTTTTTTTTCTCGTTTTCTATGTTTTTAATATCTGTAATATCTCTGGCTATACCAGCAAAACCGATTGTTTGTCCCAAATCATTTTTACGGGTTATTATTTTTTGGGAGATCCATAATGTTTTTCCGTTTTTCTTTAGAATTGGAATTTCGATTGTTGGAAAATTATTTTCATCAGGATCTAGATTTTCATAAAAATCAACTGCATTTCTTTGATAATTTTCATGAATAAAATTTGAGTAGTGTTGTGAGATAATTTCATTTTCAAAATAACCCAAGATCGAAAAGCCAAAATCATTTACAAAAGTAAAACAGCCATTATTGTCAATCTCAAATATAATATCTGTAGCGGTCTGAATTAGATTTTTGTATTGGTCCTGAACATTAATTTGTTCTGTAACGTCCTGACCAATGCTTATAATTAAGTCGTCGGAGAATTTTTTATCTTTCCACTGAATGTACTTGTATTCGCCATTTTTGCTTTTTAATTTTCGAATATAAAGTTTGTTTTCTGCGTGGTTTAAGTTTTTAATATTGTCAATATAATCAGTCTCTTTCGTTAATTTCCAGAATTTTAAACCAGTCACTTCTTCCGGTAAATAACCTAAAATTGATGTTATGGTCTCGCTGCAAAACAGGACTTCATTTTTTTTATTTGTGGCAATTGTTAATGAGTTTCCTTTGTGAACAATCTCATTTGTAAATCTGAAATTGTCAAGATTGTTTAATAAAACGGCATATTTTACCTGATTGAGTATGAAAATCAGAATACAGAAATTAATCAATAAGATTGATGATTTTAGAGGAATCAGATCGAAAACAATTGTGAGAACTAAAAAAACAAAAACCAAAATAATGAAAAACCAATAGACTTTTATGGGTTTTAGAATACTGTAAGAAAAGAAAAATGAAATTAAAAAAACTATTATTGGTACAACATCATTTGGAAGAATAATAATGTTGTTTGCCACATAACTTATGTAAATAAAGAAAAAGAATATAAAAATGGGTTGAATATGATCCCGTAAAAATTTTACTTTATTTGTTATAAGATAGATAATCAGGACTGCAAATCCTATTGATAAATTTACGATTAATAAGCTTTTAGGTCTGATTTTAAAGATTTCATTAATGATTTCGATTACAATAATCGCAATACCAAAGAAGAGAATGTAGAGTTGATATTCTCTGTTACCTGTTTCTACCTCTAGCTTTTTTTCTATAAAATAACCAATTCTGGCTCTGATCCGAAAGAATTGATAAACTAATATCCCCAGAAAACCAAATAACATTAATCCTAAAATGATAAATTTAGAATTGTGAAAAAAAATAATATCTGAGCTGAAAACATACCAGTTTGTAATGATTGAGTCTAGGGCATTACCGTGGGAGGTAATTCCTGAAATCAACGAATTGAAAAAACTATAGTTTTCTACCATTGAATTTGGGGTATGTTTGGTTTAGTAAAATTTCTTTTAAAAAATTTTAAATCAGAGTAGGTTAAGTTCTGTTTTTATATAAAATTTTCTGTTTATTCTAAATCCGATTGACCAATTGAATCAATTGGATCTTCCTTGTCATTTTTAAAAATTGCATGATATATAGCATATGTCATTGAATAACTAAGTGGAACTGTAAAAAGAATTCCAATAAAAAAAGCCATAAAACCCACAATTAAACCCGCTACAACTGTAGTCATTAGTCCAAAAAGCACAAGTGGTTGTTTTGAAATAATAATGAAACTTGACTTTATTGCATCAAGTGCTTTTAAATTTCCAAATATTATAAGGGGAATTGTTAAAAACGTAAAATAAGATATAATCAGTGAGATAATAATTCCTAAATTACTAAGTTTCTGAATTTCCAGAAATGTAGAAATTGAAGCACTAAACAATGATATGATTGCAGTTGCCAGAAATATTTGTAAAAAATGTTTGGTTTTATAATATGTAAAAATTGTTGAAACATTAAATTGCTGATCGCGATCTGCACAGTATGCCATTCTTAAAAAACCGGCACTAAAAGGGCTTAATAATGCTGAAAAAAGAACTGTTCCCAGAACGTAATATAGTACTTGAGTACTGGAGAGATGGATAGGCTGAATATTAAAAAATGCAGGATTGCTTAATTTATCTGCACCAAAAATTGCTGCTAATACAATAGAACCGATAATACCAAAAAGTATTGAAAATACTAATAATATTAATCCGGCATAAAGTGCTATTTTTTTATAGTTTTCAAAAGCACTGTTAAAGACATCTGAAAAATCTAAGTGATAACCGTGATTCTTAATGTCTTTGATTTGTTCAACGATAGATTTCATTTTTTATTAAGTGGTATTGTTTTTATATTTTGTCTTTTAAGATAAATATGTGACGTAAATATAATATTTTTAATCAAATCCGTCTGAAAATCTGCAAACATTACAAAATTGTTTTTCACTTATTACATCCAATCCAGTACCTTTTTTATAGATGATAATTTGCCTTTATAGGGTGCATATCGCATTGGTAAATCTAACCAATTGCCTTTTTTTACGATAGCTTTGTGGTGAGAAAAGACATCAAAGCTCAATTGTCCGTGATAAGCGCCCATACCACTGTGTCCAACACCTCCAAAAGGAAGTCTTTTGTTAGAAAAATGAATAACTGTATCATTAATGCATCCACCGCCAAAAGAATATGTTTTGATTAATTTTTTGGCGAACGATTTATTTTCGCTAAAAATATAAAATGCAAGAGGTTTCTCATAGCGATTGATTATAGTATCAATGTCAGTTTGTGTTTCGTAAGTTAAAATTGGTAAAATGGGTCCAAATATTTCTTCATTCATTACAGGACTTTCGAGTGCCGGTTCTTCAATTAATGTTGGTGAAATATAAAGTTCATTAGCGTCTGTTTCTCCTCCAAAAATTACTTTTTCAGGTTCAATCATACTTGCGAGTCGCAACCAGTTTTTGGTATTAATGATACGGGCAAAATCAGGGGATTTATCCATTTTTTTACCGTAAGCCTTTATGATTTCTTCAATTAAAAAAGTAATGAAATTAACTTTCATGTTTTTCTGAATCAGAATATAGTCCGGCGCAATACAAGTCTGACCTGCATTAATAAATTTTCCCCAGACAATACGTTTGGCTGCTAATTTTAAATTGGCGGTTTCGTCTATAACACAAGGATTTTTTCCTCCTAATTCTAAAGTGATTGGAGTTAAATTTTCTGCAGCGGCTTTTGCTACAATTTTACCAACAGAAACACTTCCTGTAAAGAAAATATAATCCCAGCGTTGGGCTAATAATTTATTTGATACTTCGACACCGCCTTCAATAACTTCTACATGATTGACATGAAATGTTTTTTCGATGATTTTCGCAATTATTGCTGATGTATGGGGTGTAAGTTCTGATGGTTTTAAAACAACTCTGTTTCCCGCTGCAACTGCAGAGATTAGAGGACATAAAGCCAATTGAAAAGGATAATTCCAGGGAGCAATTACCAATACGTTTCCATATGGTTCTTTAAAAATATAATCTGTAGAAGGAAAATTAAGAAGGGATGGGAAAACACGTTTTCGTTTTGCCCATTTATTAATGTTTTTTATGGTATCTTTTAATTCTGAAATGACATAATTTGTTTCTGTTAAAACAGCTTCAAATTCTGGCTTTTTAAAATCATCGTACAAAGCTTTTACAATTAAGTCTTCGCTTTTTTGAATATTGTACAACAATTTTTTCAGCGTTTCTCTTCTGTACCCGATGTCGTTTTTATAGTCCATTTTTATGATCACTTGTTTTTGCCTATGCAAGTTAATCGATAAAAATTAAAAAATTAACAATTGTTTCATAAAATCAAATTGCATTCCAGATTGTTTCGTCCGGAGTTGGCGCTACAATTGTAATGTTTTCTTTAGAAACGGGATGTATAAAAACTAGTTTTCTTGCATGAAGATGAATTCCACCGTCAGGATTGCTTCGGTCAAAACCATATTTTAAATCTCCTTTTATTGGGGATCCAATTGCTGACAATTGAGCGCGAATTTGATGATGACGACCTGTATGTAAATTGATTTCCAGTGCCACATAATTCTGAAGTTCTTTAAAAACAGTATAGTCTAAACTTGCCAATTTACTGTCTGGAACTTCTTTTAAATGTGCTTTTGAAGTATTGTTTTTCTCGTTTCTTTTAAGATAATGAACCAATTTGGCAGTTGTTTCCTGAGGTTTATTCTTGACAACTGCCCAATAGGTTTTTTGTGTTTCACGATTACTGAACATTTCGTTCATTCTCGTAAGTGCTTTACTTGTTCTCGCAAAAACAACAATTCCGGTTGTAGGACGATCTAAACGATGAATCACTCCCAGAAAAACATCACCAGGTTTATTGTATTTCTCTTTTATGTATTCTTTTACAACATCAGATAAAGGTTTATCACCCGTTTTATCACCTTGTACAATGTCGCCTACGCGTTTGTTAACCACAATAATATGGTTGTCTTCGTGTAGTATTTGTAAGTTGTTTTTATCTGATATTATTTTCATTGTAGATTTGTTGGGAATTTTAGATAAGGAGAAATTTTGGCTAAATCTTTTTTATGAATTTCAAATGTTGTTCTAGTTAAAGCTCAATTTTGTTAAGTTAAGTTTTGTATCATAATTTTCTCTCCAAGTCTCCAAGCTTAAACACAAAGTTTGTCATCTCGACGAAGGAGAGATCACACTAGTATTTCCGTTCAGATATTCGCCAATCTTTGTCGAGTTTCTGTTTTGATCTCTCCTTCGTCGAGATGACACGATTGCGGATTCTGATAGCGTTATTGACACAAAAATAATTAGTCTGCATTCAAAAAACGCTTAACTTAATGGCATTGAACTTATAATTTTAAAACCTTTGAGCCTTTGTTACTTTGAACCTTAGTACCTAAAAAAAAAACTAATATTGTTCACCGGAATTAGGAAAATCACTAGATTTAACATCAGCAGCATATTGACCAATTGCTTTTGTCATTTCTTCGTATAAATTTAAGTAGCGACGTAAGAAACGCGGACTGAATTCATTGTTCATTCCTAACATATCGTGAATAACCAAAACTTGTCCGTCAACGCCACCGCCGGCACCAATACCAATAACTGGAATCGAAATACTTTTGGCAACTTGCTCTGCCAGATGGGCAGGGATTTTTTCTAAAACGATAGCAAAACAACCTACTTTTTCAAGTAATTTTGCGTCAGCGATCAATTTTTCTGCTTCTTCATCTTCTTTGGCGCGAACACTGTAAGTTCCAAATTTGTAGATTGATTGAGGTGTTAAACCTAAATGACCCATAACCGGGATTCCTGCGTTTAATATTTTTTTGATAGATTCTTTTATTTCTTTTCCTCCTTCAAGTTTCACAGCGTGACCGCCACTTTCTTTCATGATTCTGATAGCAGAACGCAAAGCTTCTTTTGGATCAGATTGGTAACTTCCAAAAGGTAAATCAACCACAACTAGTGCTCTTTCTACAGCTCGAACTACAGATGAAGCGTGATAAATCATTTGATCTAAAGTAATTGGCAACGTCGTTTCATGACCCGCCATAACATTTGATGCTGAATCGCCCACTAAAATCACATCGACTCCTGCGGTATCAACAATTTTTGCCATTGTAAAATCGTAAGCTGTTAGCATAGAGATTTTTTCTCCGTTGCTTTTCATTTCGATTAATGACTTTGTTGTGATTCTTTTATAATCTTTTTTTGCTACTGACATTTTGTTTTTTTTTGAAGATGTAAAAGTATTGAATAATTATAGATTGAAATCAGCAATAGAAGAATATTTCGATCGAAAATAACTTTCCATCTTTAAATTCTATCTTAAATTCGCTGTCTTCTATTTGTATGGAGTAAGAATGTGGTACTTTTATAGAAGCACCAATATAAGTACCGTATTTTTCGACAAATGCTTTTTCAGTTACTGAATTGTCTAATATTGCGTTTGGATTTAAAACTAACTTGTTGTTTTCGTTAATAAAAACTTTAGTTAATTCGGCCTGATTTTTTTGTTCATCTACAGAAGCTTCTAAATCTGGATAGTAATAAAAAGTTTCACTTAAATAAACACCACATTCATCGCTTACAATTGCTTTTTTAGGAGGTTTTCCGAAAGTGTTTACCAAATCTTTTTGGGTTATATACCATGATTTGGTTTTTACTCCTTTCAAAATAAATTCGGATTTTTTAACGAAAGCAAGAATTTCTTCTGGCTTTTTATGTTTTGTTACTCCTTTGGCAACAGCCATATTTAATTCTGTATCAGCAAGAAGTTTCGGATCATTTAATTGTTTAACGACTTCATAATATCTTTGATATGCAGGAGCTAAAGTAGTGTTATCACTATTCCAGGCTAATTCTACAAGTCTTTCGCCAATGGTTTTGCGCTCTGTGATATTCGCAACATCCAGTTTGTCAAAGTCATTTATTAAAGTATTGAAATCAGGTCTTTTGCCAACAAATTTTCTTAGCGTAAACCTTGCGTATTCATCATTAAAATTACCACTTATATTAACCCAGTCTTCCTGATTCTTAGGAAGGTAATTAATAGCGACAGGATCTCCTGTATTTAATATTTCTTTTATTTTTGAATTTTTATCTGGTTGTGCTCGCGCTTTTAAACCAGCAACTAAAACAAAAAGATGGTTTCCGCCGTAATAATTATCTCCGCCTTCTAAAATAGGATTTTCATTGTCTCTAACTTTAACATCTTTGGCGTTTAATCTTGTAGCGACATATTTTTCAGGAATATAACCTTCAGATAAATTATCAGCTTTTACTTTATACCAGCCGTTTTTGCTTTCTGATAATAATTGTACTTCGGCACCATATTTAAAATAGCCCAAAAAATCAGCAGAAGCATTCGAAGAAGTATACAAACGCGTATCTGAATTAAGGAAATAACGTTCCTGAGCATGCATTAAAACGGAACAAAATAGTATTGTAATAAGAAAGTAATATTTTTTCATGAAGTAAAATTTGGAAGAGTTTTTTGCCAGAGATTAAAGGATTTAAAATGATTTTTTTAATATGCTTAATTCATACTTACTTAATCTGTGTAAATCCTTTAATCTGTGGCAACCTTTATTATTTTAACAATCCGCCATATTTACAGCAATTGCCAATCCGCCTTCAGAGGTTTCTTTGTATTTAGAGTTCATGTCTTTTGCCGTTTGCCACATTGTATTGATGACTTTATCCAAAGGTACCTTTGCATTTTTAGAATCTGTTTCTAAAGCAAGTTCAGCAGCATTAATTGCTTTTATTGCTCCCATTGTATTTCTTTCGATGCACGGTATTTGAACTAAACCGCCAATTGGGTCACAGGTTAAACCTAAATGATGTTCCATAGCGATTTCGGCAGCCATTAAAACCTGAGCAGGAGATCCGCCCATTAATTCGCAAAGTGCCGCCGCAGCCATAGATGATGAAACACCAATTTCGGCCTGACAACCGCCCATTGCTGCTGAAATGGTAGACCCTTTCTTAAAGATACTTCCAATTTCTCCGGCAACCATCAAAAATTGTTTGATTTCTTTTTCGCCTGCATCGTGATTTTCAATTACCAGATAATACATTAAAACGGCAGGGATTACACCAGCACTTCCGTTTGTAGGTGCAGTAACAACGCGGCCTAAAGAGGCGTTTACCTCATTTACAGCAAGTGCAAAACAACTTACCCATTTTAAGATTTGGCGAAATTTCACTTCGGTTTTTCTGATTTCTTCCAACCAAGTTTGCGGGTTCGAATAATTCGATAAACCTATTAAATTTTGGTGCATATCAAAAGCTCTTCTGCGAACGTTCAACCCGCCTGGGAGAATTCCTCCGGTATGGCAGCCAATATACATACATTCTAACATCGTGTTCCAGATGCGCATTAATTCAGAGTGAATTTCGGCTTCCGGACGCATTGATTTTTCGTTTTCGTAAACAATTTCCGAAATGGATTTGTTTTCTGAAACCGTATAATTTAAAAGTTCAACAGCATTTTGAATCGGGAAGGGGAAAGCACATTTTATGACCTCCTTGATTTTTGCATTTGTACGTTCTTCTTTCACTACAAAACCACCTCCAATAGAATAGAAAGTAGATTCATATTCAGAATCGTCGGCTTTGTAAGCCGTAAATTTTAGTCCATTTGCATGAAAAGGAAGAAACTCTTTATTGAACACAATATCCTGAAGAAAATAAAACGGAATTTTATGTTCGTTTGCAAGAATAATCTCGTTTGTATCTTCGATCGTTTTAATGATTCCTGCAATATTGTCAACCGGGATATATTCAGGATCTTGCCCGCTTAAACCTAACATTACAGATAAATCAGTAGCGTGACCTTTTCCTGTTAATGAAAGGGATCCGTATAAGTCGACTTTAACCCGTTTAACCTGGTCTAAAATTGATTCGTCTTTCAGCTCTTCTAAAAAACGTTCTGCGGCTCTCCAAGGCCCTAAAGTATGAGAACTTGAGGGGCCAACGCCAATTTTAAGCATATCAAAAACAGAGATACATTCTTCCATTGTGTAATATTTATTAAGACAAAGATAATTGAATAATGCAATGAACTTTTACTTTCGTTTGTTAATGTTGCAGTTTTGTTAAAAAAAATATTAAATATTAATAATTTGGCAACGAAACAAATTTTATTACTTAATATGCGGTTTTCGTGAAAAGTTCGCATTTTTTTTAGGTATTTTTGTAATGAAGTAATCACTAAAGAATCCGATTTTTTTAGTTTTAAATAAATCGGTAAATAATAACTTCTGAGGTTTTGTTTTAATTTGCACAGATCTTTTGCGAAAAATTGAAATACCACAAAGAAGATAAAATTACATTATGATAGAATTTTTCAAGCATTTTTTACAAGAATTCGAATTACCGCTTAGCAATCCAGTATTGATTTTCTCGTTAATACTTTTCATTATTCTCTTGTCGCCTATTTTATTAAAAAAAATCAATATTCCCGGGATTATAGGGCTTATTATTTCTGGAGTAATCATTGGACCACACGGACTTAATATTCTGGCAAAAAACTCGGCAGTAGATTTGTTTTCTACAATTGGGCTTCTTTATATTATGTTTATCGCGGGACTTGAGTTGGATATGAATGAGTTTAAAGCCAACCGAAATAAGAGTTTATTATTCGGTTTTTTCACCTTTATTTTTCCGTTAACGATAGGATTTCCAGTTTGTTATTATTTGTTACAATACGATTTTAATGCTAGTTTTTTAACCGCCAGTATGTTTGCAACACACACTTTGGTGGCGTACCCAATTGTAAGTAAACTTGGTATTGCAAAAAATCAGGCTGTTGCAATTACTGTTGGAGGAACAATATTAACTGATACAGCTGTTTTGATTATTCTGGCTGTTATTATGGGAAGCAGTCAGGGAAACCTGAATCAGGCTTTCTGGATAAAACTAACAGTTTCATTGGCTATTTTCTCAGCCATTATGTTTTTGGTTATTCCGAGAATCGCAAAATGGTTCTTTAAAAAATTAGAAAGCGAAAAACACGCTCATTATATCTTTGTACTTTCTGTTGTTTTCTTTGCGGCCTTTTTAGCCGAAGTAGCAGGAGTAGAGCCCATTATTGGAGCGTTCGTTGCTGGTCTGGCATTAAATCCTTTAATTCCGCATTCGTCGGCATTGATGAATAGAATAGAGTTTATCGGGAATTCATTGTTTATTCCTTTTTTCCTGATTTCGGTAGGAATGTTGGTCGATATCAGCGTGATTCTTAGCGGACCCACAGCATTAATTGTGGCGGGAACTTTGAGTGTTGTAGCTATTTTTGGAAAATGGATTGCGGCATTTTTTACTCAGATTGTTTTTAAATATACGAAGACTGAAAGACAACTTATTTTTGGATTAAGCAGTGCACATGCTGCCGCAACGTTAGCCGTTATTTTGGTTGGATTTAAAGCAAAGATTCTGGACGAGAATATCTTAAACGGAACTATTATCTTAATATTAATTACTTGTATTGTTGCTTCGTTTGCAACTGAAAAAGCAGCTAAAAAAATAGCAATTTGCGAAGAAGAGGTTTCGCATGAAGATGCACATAGCGATCAAATTTTAGATGAACATATTTTAATTCCGTTAGCCAAAACTTCTGCGACGGCTACTTTACTAGATTTTGCTCTTTTAATTAAAGATAAAAAATCAGCTAATCCGGTCACTTTGTTAACGATTGTGCCAAATAATGATCAGGCCGAAAAGAATATTCTAAAGTATAGAAAAGCAGTTGATAAATTTGTTATTCAGGGATCTGCTTCAGAAGTAAAAATAAATACAATTGCCAGAATCGACCATAATCCCGCGAGTGGAATTGCGAGAACTTCTAAAGAAATCATGTCAGATATTGTGATTGTAGGCTGGCCAAGAAAAACGGGTTTTCTGGATAAGATTTTTGGAGAAAACGTAGATTCAATTATCAATAATGTAGATAAAAGTTTATTTATCTGCAGGTTTCAAAAGACTTTTATAGAAGAAAAAAGATTGGTATTTATTTGTCCGCCTTTTTCTGAAAGAGGAATTGGATTTCATCTTTTATTGCAGAAAATCTGCCGATTATCTCAAGAATTAAGTATTCCGATTGTGATTTACGCCGAATATAAAACACATCAGGCAATCCAGCAAATTGCTGTTAATTTGAAATTAAATGCTAAGTTAGGTTTTAAAAGTATTATGGATTGGGATGATTTTGAATCGATCTCAGAAGAAATAAAACTGACAGATTTAATAGTCTTTAATTTATCGAGAAAAGGATCTGTTTCTTATCAGTCGATCTTTGACAAATTACCACAGAAATTTGAGCGATTATTTAATGAAAATAATCTGATTTTGGTTTATGCCCATGATGACCGCAAAGGGACTTCTATGGATGCGTATGAAGATTTTACTGCAACTCCATTAACGAAAGGTATTGAAGCCATTGAGCAAATAGGTCGAGGATTAGGGAATATTTTGAAGAAGGGGTAATTTTGATTATGAATTGTCTAAAAGTAGTATCTATTGTTGCATTTTTGATTTTGATAAGCTGTCAGCATAAAAAGCAGGAATCTTTATCAGAATCAAAAAAAACTACAATTGTAAAAGGGGAGAATTTTGATGTATTTAATTCTCAATTTCATTCAGATTCTGTTTTTCAGATTTCAAGAGTAGACTTTCCTATTGATGGAATCTCGGTTTCGGGTTTTGACAGACACAACTGGACTAAAGAAAATTGGAAGTTTATAAATGTTCCGGTTTCTGAGAAAAATGAAATACAAAATTACGAACATAGTTTGGTAAAAAGCGATACTTTGATAATCGAAAGATTTTGGATTCCTGATAGTGGTTTTGAAGTCGAAAGACAGTTCAAACTCATTAAAAACAAATGGTTTCTGGTTTATTATAATGATATCAATTTATAAAACAGCATTTCGATTATGGATGATCTACTAGAAATTATGTCAAAATGCGATTTTCCAAAAAGGGATATAAAAGCTTCTGTTGAAGTAGCTGATGTTGAATCATATTCAGGTTTAAAACTCCCGAAAGATTATATTTTTTATCTTGAAAATTACTTTGGTATTGACCAGTTTATTGGCGTTGAGTTTATAAATCTCTGGAGTTTAGAAGAAATAATCGAAGCCAATAAAAACTATAATATAGTTGAAGAATTGACCAGAACTATTGGGATTGGTTCAAACGGAAGCGGCGAATTTATAGGGATTGAAATAGATCTATCTGATAATGTAAAAATAATACTTTCTCCTTTTATTGATTTGGATAGTAAACATAATATTGAAATCGGAAAGTCATTTACTGATTTTCTTATTCGTCTTGATCATAAAATTGAATGGTTTTCTTAAATTTATATAATTTATAAAACACAATAAGATGAATCACAAAGCAATTTCAATCAGACCTTTTATTGGAGCCAAAGATTTCGAAATTTCCAGAAATTTCTATCGGGATTTAGGTTTCGAAGAAGGAGTTTTAGATTCAAAGTTTTCTGTTTTTAAGACTGGAGATTTAGCCTTTTATCTTCAGGATTATTATGACAAAAGCTGGAACGAAAATACTATGATTTTTCTTGAAGTTGAAGATGTTGATTATTACTATAATCATTTATTGGCTTTGAACTTAACTAAAAAATATGGAGTTAAGTTAACACCTACAGTGCATTTAGATTGGGGAAGCGAATGTTTTTTACACGATCCGTCCGGTGTTTTATGGCACTTTGGTAAGTTTAATAAATAGTTTTTGCCACCAATGTACAAAGGCGCAAAGTTTTTTAATTTGCTATATAAAAATCGGCTAAATGAATTGTGTTGCTTTCTCTCTGGTACCAATCATTATAAACTAATTCCATATTTTTTACCTTGAATTCCCCAAAACCATAATTGCGAAATTTTTCTGCAATTTGTATTAATTTTTCCGGGTTTTCAAGCTTTTCCTGAAATCGCATAACTGTGGTATGTGCAGTTGCTATTGTGTATCGACTATCTATACTTTGTTCCAGAGCTGAATTTTTAAAGTCTTCACGAAGTTTATTCCTGAAATTATTCAACGATTCATCAGTAGGGAAACCTTGAATCATTATCGCAGAAGGTGAAGCTGTAATACCTCGAAATTCAATTTTAATTTTATCGAGATGCACTAAACTTTGTTGAATTACGTCGACATATTTGCGAATGTTTATTTTATCTAAAGTAAAACCTTCGTAGCATGAAATAATTGACATAACCGTGATATGAATATCTGAATCAGGATAATAATATTGATTGGGTTCAATTGCCTTTAGTTCATCTAAAAACAGCTGAATATTGGCTTTTATTATTTCGCTTGGACGGATTAATAACGTGATGCCAAATCTGGAATCGGATATATTATTTATTTGCGTATCTAATTTATAATTTCCGTTTAAAATTTCTCCGGAAGATTTGGTGTAAAGCTGATTGTAATGTTCAGTTAAATTCATTTAAAATTATTTCTTTTTTGCTTTTTCAAGGTTTTCTTTCACTCTAAACTTTACAATTTTGGTTATTAAATCTAATGGTATTGGTTCATTAAGGGGAAATTGTACGGAACCTTTTCCTGATTTATATTTTGAGAGATCCTCTTTAAAAGCTTCGTGACCACTGGGCAAAGCATACAGACCAATATGATTTTTGAAAGCTGCAAAGTATATAACGATTCCGTTTTGGTCAAAAGCCGGCATCGAATAACTAATTTTTTCTTTGGCATCCGGAGCAGCTTTCTGAATTGTTGTTCTGATTTCCTCCAAAATCTCCTGAACATCATTTGGGAATGCGCCAATATATTCGTCGATATCTACTGGTTTCTTTATGTCCATGTTTTTTTTTTGGTTTGAAGTTTCAAGTTTTCGTAACTAACCTGAAACAAAAAAAAATAAAACTTTTTTATGCAAGTCCTTTAGGAAAGCGGTCCAAAACTAAATTCAGTTCTATTTTGTGTTCTAGATATGCTTTCGCTCCGGCTAAGACTAAAGTAAAACCTTCGGTTGAGTTTCTGACCTGATCGATTATTTTATCAGCATCTCCTTTTAATCCTGAATTGATAATGCTTACAAAAGTTTCATGCTCGTTTAGTGGGCTAAATATCCATTCGACTAATGTGGTTTCATCAGGATTTCCCCATTCGATCACAATCTTATGATTTTCCTGCAAAACTAGTGTTGTAACCGTTAGTGAAAAACCATACATTTCCCAAATCCATTCGGTGGTAGTATCTTGTTCTAATTTTCCGGAACCTTTTGTAAACCAAAATTTACGTGTTATTTCCGGGTCTGTAAAAGCTTGAAAAACTTCTGAAACAGGTTTTCTAATTAGCATTTCGGCTTTTGCGAAGTGGTTGTTTTCTGCTTTCATTTTTTAATAAGAAGTTATAGGTTAGACGTTAAGTGCTAAAATATAGAGGTTTAGAAGTAAATGTAAATATAATTCTAATTTTTTATTTTTTGGCTCTAATTGTTTAACTTCTCGGGATGAGCGTTTTACTTATACTTTTTCCTTGTCAATCCATTTTCCAACAGTTGGCGCTACATAATTTTTCATTTGATCTAATAAATCATCAATGTTGTCACTTACTAATAACATTTGCTGATTAACATCTTTCAATAAACCTTTCTCAACCATAACTTTTGTTAGTTCAATCAATGCATCATAAAAACCATTGATGTTTAAAATTGCAATAGGTTTTTTATGAAGTCCTAATTGTGCCCATGTCAGCATTTCAAAAAGTTCTTCAAGAGTTCCAAAACCGCCCGGAAGTGCAATTACGCCATCACATAAGTCGTTCATTTTGGTTTTTCTTTCATGCATGCTTTCTACTAAAATCAATTCGGTTAAACCTAAATGTGCAATTTCTTTCGATCGTAAAAAATTAGGTAAAACTCCAATTGCTTTTCCTCCTGCATTCAAAACTCCATCTGCTATTGCGCCCATCAAACCAACATTTGCGCCACCATAAACCAATTCGATATTTTGTTTAGCCAAAGTCTGTCCAAGTAAAGTTGCTTGTTCTTTGTAAATTTCATCGGTACCAAAACTGGAACCGCAGAAAACGGTAATTCTTTTCATTGTTTATTTTTTTGTTTAAGTAAATGTTATAATTTATAATCTTCAACCTTTAACTCATATTCAAAATGAGGCATATTAAGAGGAATATTACTGATAGCACTTATTTCACCAATTTTTACACCGCCTAATTTTGATACTGCTTTTTGCGAACGAATATTATCTGCGCCAATATGAAATAGTATCGAATCTACATGTTGAAAAGCATAATCTATTAATAGCTTTTTATTTGATTTATTATATAATCCACCCCAGAATTTTCGACCAATAAAGGTAAAACCTATTGCAATACTGGATTTCTCTGGATTGTAATCATAATAACGGGTATTGCCTATAATTTCATTTGTTTTTTTATCTACAATCAAAAAGGCACTTTTTGAGTTGATTGCAGCATCAAAAAAAGGTCTGAAAACTTCTATTTTATATCGGTCTTTAATTGGATGCTGTTCCCAAATTAAAGGATCTGAAGCTACTTTATAAAGTGCGTCAAAATCACTTTCCTGCAATGGAATTAATTTTGTTATTTCGTCTTCTAAAATTTCGGGTTGTAAATTGAATTCTGAATTATTCATTTCTTAAAGTTTTAAAGTTTTCGTTTACTACTAAAGTTTACGAATGAGCATGAATTTAAAATAAAAAATTGACTTTAGTTTTTGGGGAATTGTTTTTTTTGCCACAAATTATAGGATTAAAATGATTTTATATATAAAGTTTATTTCGATGCTAAGGAGGTTCTGGCGATAGCGAACAGGCGAAGCAAATCACGCATGAAACTCCGCAAAGAAATGCCGACAATCTTGGTCGATCAACTACTGATTTCTTTCTTCGATCGAAATGACAAAAAAGGAGAATAAAATAAAAAAAACTACGCAAACCGGTTTAATCTGGTTAATCCGTGAGCGATTATATATTCTTAATCTGAACGCAGGAAACATTTTCCATTTTAACTTCTTTTCCCACTTTCTTAAGTAATCCGGTTTTTGAATTTCTTTTAAATACTACTACATTTCCTGAATTGACATTTGTAGCGACTAAAAACTTTCCACTTTCATCGATGGCAAAGATTCGTGGATGTTTTCCTAAAGTCGACTGGTAACCAATGTTTTTCAAAAGTCCCTTTTCATCAATAGAGAAAATGGCAATATTATTTTCTTTGCCGCGATTTGTGGCGTATAGAAATTTTCCGTCTGGTGAAATATGAATATCAGAACTTTCAAAACCCGATGTTATTACTTCAGGATGTGTGTTGATACGCTGAATTTGTTTTAAAGTTCCGTTTTCGTATTGGTAGACGCTTATCGATCCGGACATTTCTTCGATACAATAACCCAATTTTTCATTAGGGTGAAAAGTCAAATGTCTGGGTCCGGCTTCTAAATCAGTTTTAGTAAACGGTACTTTTGTTTCGAGCAAAGGCTGTTTTTGATTTTCATCAAAACGATAACAACGGATTTTATCAGCGCCTAAATCGGGTAGAAATAGATAATCATTTTGAGGCGAAAACACAGTCGAATGAACATGAGATTTTGTTTGTCTTTCTTTATTGATACTTCCGTCAGAATATTGGTAATTTTGTGCAATCGAATCGATTTTTCCGTTTTCTAATAGTGGATGTACTGAAACACTTCCTTCTGTATAATTACCGTTTACCAGCCATTTACCATTTTTATGAACAGAGAGATAAACAGGATTTTCGCCACCGCTTGATTGTTTGTTTAAAAAAGTCAATGTTTTGTTTTCCGGATTAAATTCAAAACTGCTTACGCTTCCTGCATTTGGCGTTTTTGTATCTGTGCATGCATATAGATATTTTCCGTTTGGTGATAAAGTCAAATACGAAGGATTGATAGTGTTTTTTGCAGATGTTACTTTGCTTAATTTCCCTTTTACAGTATCTAACTGATACACCTGAATAGATTCTGCAGCCAAATCACGATTGTAACTTCCTAAAAAGACATAAGTATTTTGCGAGAAACTATTTAAAGTGATCAGAAAAGCAATTGCGAAAAAGGTTATTTTTTGTTTCATGTTTTTTGCAAGGTTTATTTTTGTTTCAGGTTTCATGTTTCAGGTTTCAATTTGCAGTTACAGTCGCATTTTAAATCTATACTCTATATTCTATACTCTATATTCTAAAATCTATACTCTCTATTCTAAAATCTACAATTACTTAATCCCTTTCCACCATTGTTGAAATTCTTGTTTTTCATTTTTCAATTTTACTAATTCCCCAATTTTTGGAGTTATCAACGGAATCGGGTTTTCTGAAGCGGCATTCAATTGAGTCACTTTTATCAAAGGTTCATCCCAGGGATGCAGCGCTAATGGAAATTTTGAAGAATGTACCGGAAACACGCGTTTTGCTTTTAGGTCTTTCATGGCTTTTATTACATCCTCAGGCAAATTATGAATGTATTTCCATGCCGGATTATATTGTCCGTTGTCGATAAGTGCAATATCAAAAGGCCCGAATTTATTACCAATTTCAGCATAATGCGTGTCGTAACCGCTGTCGCCGCCCAAATACATTTTAAAATCTTTGGTTGCTAAAACAAAAGACGTCCAAAGCGTATTGCAACGATTAATACTTCTGCCCGAAAAGTGTCTTGATGGAGTCGTATAAAGCGTCAAATTTTGATCGAGCTCGATTTTTTCATGCCAGTCTTTTTCGATAATAATTTCTTTTGGAAAATTCCAAAATTCAAAATGTGATCCTACGCCAAGTGCACAAATTATTTTTTTGATTTTTGGTTTTAGCTCCATGATTGTCTTATAATCCAGATGGTCATAATGATCGTGTGTAATCAGTAAATAATCAATTTCAGGAAAGTCATCGGCGGTATAAATATCAGTTCCTTTAAATGCTTTTGTAGTTCCGTAAATAGGAGAGGCGTTGCCGCTAAAAACAGGATCAATCAGGAATCGTTTTCCTTCAAGCTGAATGTAATAGGAGGAGTGTCCAAACCAAACCAAAACATCCTGATTGATAGGGAGATCCTCTAGATTGGTTTTTATGGATGGAATTGTATCAGTGGGAATTTTACGGTCTACTTTTTTAAACAAAAAATTATAGAAAACTTTAGAGAAGCTGTAACCTTCGGCAAGTTCTGGTGTAAAAGAGATGTTTTCGAATTTTCCGTTTTTATATTGAGGCGACTTTTGCATTAAAGCCAATCTTGCTCCTGACGGTTTTTTGCCATATCTGGGATGTTGTAAAACAAAAATAAGAACGGCGCACAAAAGAATTAGTATGGTAAGTATCATGGTTATAATTTAATTTGAAGGATATAAAATTTTTAAGTATTCTAAAGAAAATGAAATCATATTTTTAAGAACTTCAATATCAATGTCGGCTAGTTTTTTAATATAAATACAGCCTTTAGTGGCTTTATGTTTTCCTAATTTAGAAAGTAGTTCGTCTTTATTTTCTGGCGAGACATATATGTAAAGCGATATCGCTGCTTTTCTTGGAGAAAATCCCACAAGTGGCGCATCGCCTTCATGACCGCTGGCATATTTATAATGATAATTTCCGAAACCAATAATGCTTGGTCCCCACATTTTGGGTTCTAAACCAGTGATTTCCTGTATTATTTGAATAAGTTTAAACGAATCATTTCTTTTGGCTTCATCTTCAACAAAAGCATTTATAAAATCAACAATACTTTCATTGGTTTCAATAGTTTTATTCTTTGCCATTTTATTTTATTCTAATTAAGTAAATCACTTTTCATCAGGATATTTTTGATTTTGAATTCATTGATATAAAACAAATCACGATTTTGATTCATCTGGTTTTCTAAAATAATTAAACTGACATCGCTTTCAGGAAAATATAAATTTACAGATGAAAAACCGTCGCCTAAACCTGTGTGACCAACATATTTAACAGGTTCTTTATCTATGATTCTAAAGCCATATCCGTAGCCTATCTTTTCTTTTGCAAAGAAATTATTTTGAGCGGTTATGTTATATTTAAACAGTAATTGATAACTCTCTGGTTGTAGCAGTTTTCCCTTATGAAGATTTTTATTCCAAATTGCTAAATCACCCGCAGTCGAAACAATTCCGTTAGAAGCCGTACTTTTTAAAGTGATCATCGTTTTTGATACTATCTTGAAACTATTATTCGTGTTGATATATCCGGAAACTAAATTCTTAATTGGAGCTGCAGAAAAGCATAGTGTATTTTTCATCTTTAGTTCTTTAAAAAATGCATTTGCTATTTCCTGATAACTTTTTTTAGTAACATATTTTATTATTTCCCCCAGTAAACTATATCCTAAATCTCCATATTTAAAATCAGTTCCCGGTTTAAATGCCAGCGGTTTTTGTAAATCGATTATTCCGTGTGTGTGATTTAAAAGTTGATGAACCGTAACTGAATCTGCCCAAGCTTGGGTAAGTTCAGGTAAATATTTTTTTATAGGTGCCTGTAAATCAATTCGGCCTTGTTCTACTTCTTTTAAGATTAAAACAGCCGTGATTTGTCTCGTATTCGACATTATTTCAAATTGGCTGTCTGTTTTTAAACGTTTTCGGGTTTCAAAATTGGTAAAACCATATGTTTTATTATAAACTGTTTTTCCGTTTTTGGCAATCAGGACAACGCCGTTAAATATTGGATCGCTAACGCTAATTAAACTATCAATTTGAGCAGCATAATTATTTTTTTTCTGAGCAAATAAAAAGCTGTTAGAAAATAAAAGTATGAAAGAAAATAGGAAAGAGATTCTGAAGTGGGAATTCATTTTTTAAGATTGTTTTTTTGTTTCAGGTTTAAGGATTCGAGTTTTGATCTCCGTTTTTAGTGTCGGTCTTCAGCGACTGAGATTAAAAATTATTCTATCAGAACATTCCATTTTTGTTAATAGGTTCTCTCGGAATAGGTTGTCCTAAATCCCAGAGTTCAACAATTTTATCTGCTTTGAATTTAAGTATATGAACGACCGCAAAACCTAAGTCGACAGGGGTTTGTTTTAAATGAGAATGTACAGCAACCAGATTTCCATCTTCAAGAATATGGTGAATTTTAAAAACTTTATTTGGGTTTGTTCTCGTTGATTCTTCCATTGCCAGCATCAACGTATCGGCATCACCTTTAAAATAGGCATTATGATGTTTGAATTTTTCACCAACATATAAACGAAATGCTTCATGAGAATGCCCGTTTGCAGCGAGTTTTAAAAAGTCCTGGGCAATTTCTTTCTTAGTCATGGTTCTGGAATTTAAAAGCTAACTAAGTTATAAAATAAGTATCTATGAAAATCAAAAAGTACTTAATAATTTTAGTCCAGACGTTTAAATTCATAAATACCATTATAACTTGGTCCGGCCCAAAAAAGGAACAAGAATGCGCCTGTATTATCTACGGCTTCATTTATAATTAAATTATTGTTTTTAGAAATGGCGATGCGTCTTTTATTGTTATTGCATCCGCCAAAAAGGTAGGGTATTCCGGTACATTTAAGATATTTATTGTCGAGATAAAACATTCCTTCTTTTTTTAGCTCACCCATGATTTGCTGTTTTTTTATGCTGTAATTATTCCTGAATAATTCGACGTTTAATTGGGTATTATTGCTGATTTTTAATTCGATATGATAGTTGACAAGGCCATTTATAATAGAATCTATATCTTCAAATTTTAAACTTTCGTTTGTTATGTAATTGTATGAATTAATATACTTTTTTGAATTTTCTATATTTGAATGCTGATTTTTTTTGTCGAATTTTTTTATTGGTGAGAAGGTAAATTTTCCATTAAAAGAATCTAAATTTTTGTTATCAATTGTAGTGTAATCGTTTTTGAAATCCTTTGTCGAAAAAGAAGCACAATTTAGTAATGAAACTGAAATTAATAATAGTATAAATATTTGTATGATCTTTTTCATATGTAATCCGATTACAAAATAATTAATTCATTAGATTTTAGATATCGATTTTCATTGATTACTTTTTTTGCTTCCGGGCTAATCCAAAAGTTTGGGCGATATAGTTTTGCTGGACTTTGTACTTTCGCTTTATGAGATATTGATTTGATGTTTTTTACTAATTTATTAAATAAATTATAATTATTAAAAGTATGTGCATCAATTATGGAATTATCTCCATCAGTTAAAAAGCTTACAAATTTGGGATACGTCAATTCTAGTCCAATAGTTCCTTCTGTATTCATGAAGGCCACACTTAAACTTTCTTTATCTTTAATAAAGTAAAGGTAAAAAGGAGTTATATTAATTACCGGTTCAGTAGGTCTAACACGTTTAAATTCTTTAGATACTATTTCGTTTTTATCATCAATATTTTCAAAATCTATTTTGTCAATATCATCTGTAATCGATATTCGAATTTTATCTTCATAAAACCAGTGTTCTTTTCTATCGTATTCTTTCTCTCCGATTATAATTTCGTTAAAAAAATCTTTGTAACCTGTAAATACATATGGTTTATCAGTTGCTTTATAATCGATAGGAACTCTTGTATTTGTGATAACAAAGTAAAATTGAAGTTCTGTAAAAAGAGATTCAAATTCATTGGGTGTAAGTATGAAGTTAAATTTATTCCATCCTTTTCCAGAACCGAGTCCGCCAAAATAGCCCATAAGTTACAATTTAAGTTTAAGAGAGTATAAAGTTTACAATAGCTTCCGAATGTATTTTTGTCGTATCAAAAACAGGAACATCAAAATGGGATTGGTCTATTAATAACGGGATTTCGGTGCATCCTAAGATAATACCTTCTGCACCGCGTGCAATAAGTTCGTTGGCAATTTTGATATAGTTTTGTTTCGATTCCGGATTAATAATTCCTCTTCCGAGTTCTTCTTTTAAAACATGCTGAATATAATCTCTTGTTTCTTGATTCTCAGGAATTAACACATTTAATCCAAAACTTTTGAGACGTTCTTTATAGAAATCCATTTCCATAGAAAAAGAAGTTCCTAAAAGTCCAACGGTAGTGATTTTTTGTTCTGTGATGGCTTTTGCCGTTTCAGTTGCAATGTGAATTAATGGTAAGCCAACTTCTTTTTCGATCTTGTCTGCATACATATGAGCTGTATTGGCGCACAATACAATCGCATCGACACCACTTTTCTTTAGGCTTAAGCAGGCATTTAATAAAAGTTCGTACGAATGAGCCCAGGTTTTTTCCTGAATATCACCAAAGTTCAAAGAGTAAATCAGGCATTCTGCAAATTGCAATCCCCCTAATTTTTTATTTACGCCTTCATTAATTAGTTTATAATAATCAATTGTAGAAACCCAGCTGATACCGCCTACGAGTCCAATTTTTTTCATTGCGTTTTATTTATAAATCTTCCGATTTTATTTGTGAAATATCGACGCCTAGCTTTTCAAATTCTTTTTGGCCCAGATCTGTAATATAAAAGTGTTTGTCTGTTGGTTTGTTTTTACTAATCCAGCCTTTATCAGTAAAAGTTTCTAGAAGTAATTGACCTAATTTTCCACCAATATGTTCATAACATGTTTTTGCAGGTTTTACGGTAATTGATTTCTCGCTCATTTTGATAATAGTTTAAATTATTAAATTTAAGACTTTTCGTTTGTTGCTATTTTTTTAGCCAGATAAGCCATAGGCAGATAAGCAAACACAATATCTATAACAGCATACCAAACAGGAGATGGCAATGTAAATACATTTACAATACCACCCAATAAAAAGAAACCTCCTATTGCTAAAGCGAATTTTGTTTTGTGATTGGCTGCAATTACAGCTGTTGTTCCGGCACCGGCAAGAGTGCCAATAGCATGTGCTAAAAACGGAAAAATAAAATGTCTTGGTTCAAATAGGTGTATGGTGGCTTTTAATCCTTCTATTGTGGTAATGTCTGCTCCTTTTGGAGGCGGAATAATCGAACTGCTCGTTAAGATAATAGCCATGTTAACAATACTTCCCACAAAAAGGCCAATGATTACAGCTAAAGTATTTTTTAAAATTGGATTCATAAACTTGTTTTTACACAACGAATTTATGAAAATTATGGAAGCTTTTGGTTGAAAGTTTTGGTAAATTAATTAAAAGATTGCCTGAATTCAAGCGGTGAGACATTTGTTTTGGTCTTAAACAATTTACTGAAAGACTGCTGATGTTCAAAACCCAGTTCAAAAGCAATTTCGCTTATAGATAAGTTAAATACAAAGTTGGGCAACATCAGGAGGATCACTGTCGCCAAATCTACGATTGTCGTAGTCTAAAGATGGGAGGGAAGTCCGGGAATTATTTCTCAGACAGTTTTTTTTCGTTTTCTGTTTGTGGTTTTCCCGTCGCATTTGGTTCACCTTTTCCGGTTGTGATCAGTTTTTTTAAACTATTCTGAATATAATTTGTCCAGGAGTCACGGCATATTTCGAAACATTCATATTCAGGATTCAAACCAAAATGAGTAAAGCGAAGTTCTGTTTTTCCATCTTTTTCCGTGATTTCAAAAGTCGGTTTAGTTCCCGTCCATTCAGTTCTGTCTTTGGTGAATTTAAAATAGTTTTGTTCCACCAGCCAGACAATTTTCTGATTTGGGATCACTTCGATCAGTTTAATTTTAGCTTTATGAATATCTTCGTAGTGATAATCGAAAACATCGTTAAGTTGGGCTGTATTGCCTTCAATTTCTTCAGACCACCAGCCTCGAACATTTGTAACAGCGTTAAAAACTTCTTGAGGAGATTGGTCTACTTTTATTGTTGTGGTAAAATCTGTTGCACTCATTTTATGTTTTTTAAAGTTGAATGTCAAATTTATTCTTTAAAAATCAATAAGTTAGGGTTGTAGAGGACAATTTTAAGGTGTATTTCGGACAAGTTTTAATTCTTAAATTCTGTATTTAAGATTTTAGAGTTAAAAACTTCGTGAGCCTTATAGTTAATTATGATGTCTAAATTAGGATAGTTTAATACACATCCAGCCTGCCTTGAGAATTGCTTTATCATGAACATACGCAATGCCTTGCTGTTTAATTATTTTTTGGCTTAAACGAACATTTTCAATGATAAATTTTACTTCGTCATCAAACTCTACACCTCCATAAAACTCTGCATTTTCAATACTCACTAATCCAAATATCCCATCTGTTACTCCCAGTAGTTTTACGCCGGCACCTCCGCATTGTGCCATCGCTTCTATTAAAATGGACCCGGGAATATACTCAATTTCAGGAAAACTGCTTCTTAGCCAGTTGTCTTTTTCATCAAATGTTTTCATGCCTACAATCGTTTCATTTGTAAATGATACTATCTCATCAACAAAAAGAAATGGCGAGCGGTGAGGAATAAGATTTTCAATGTTTTGAGTCATGTTTATAATTTTTGTGTTATCTGCAATATAAGCAATTTCATAAAATTATAAAAATGATTTAGTGATTGCTTTTATTTTCTCATTATATCCATTCGACTTATTTTTTGATTGGTTACTTCAAATATCACGACTTGTTCTGTCCTTTCGTTACTTCCATTTCGACCATAAATATATTCCTGAACAATTACTTTATTATCAAATTGGATTGTTTTTATTATTTCGGCACGAAGATTTGGTGAATTTTCGAATAAGGTAACGAACATTTTTTCGCATTCTTTTTTACCATCAATCGCTAATGTATCTGGGAAATTATAAATTTTGATGTCATCAGGATATAAAGGCATCATGCTTTTGATGTCTCTATTATTAAAAGCCAACATTTGGGCGTCGATAATTTGTTCGATTGTCATTTAATATGATTTTTAAGAAATTTCTTTTGAGGCTTTAATTAACTTTATTCTTTTCTCTTAAGAAGTATTGATTTTAATCGAACGAAAATACAAATTAAAAACTGAATCTTTTGAATCTGATAATCTGATACTACTTTTTGCAGCAAATTTCAAAAATTCAATAATTTTGAATCCTGATGCTTGGATATGCGGGAGTATAAGTGTTATTATCTGAATTTTTAGCAGATACAAAAAGGCGTATAATTGAAGTAGTTTTTTTTATATCGTTTTGTTTTTATTGAAAAATTTATTTCATACGGGTGTAACCAGATCCAAAGCAATCAAAACATTCGTCGCTTAAGAATAGTTCATCATTTTCGATTGTAAAAGACATTGGTATAAAATATTGTAAAGTATCAGTGCTGACAATCATTGGTCTTTGACCACCTAAAATTGATTTTCGAGTTTTTATTTCAAATTTTTTCTCAAAAAGTAACTTTCCATTAATATAGTTTCTATAAGTCGAACCTGAAAATTCGATATAAATAATTCTGCCTGTGGATTCAGGCGTAGAAGATGTTCCGGTAAATCCGCCACTCGATCCATTCCAATTCCATTTGCCTTCTAATGTTTTTTTTAATTTTGTATCAGAATCTTCGTTACTACATGAACTTATTGTAATTAAAACGAGAAGTAAAAAGTATTTTTTCATGGTTTAAAAGGTTATTGGTTTAGTTAATAGATGAATATTTCGTTAAATGGTTGCGTCTTATTTTTTCTTAATGTTAAATTTATGTGTTTTAATGATATGTCTCTTGTCGGATATCAAAATTATTCTTTATGAGAAAAGAAAGTTGCCCTTTTATGATCTGGTCGTTTTAAACCCGTCAGGTTTGCTAAAGGAAGTTTGTTTAAGTATTCTTTCTGAAAATAGCAATCAATAAATTCGTAATAAAAATTGGCAAGGCAATAAAAACAATAAGCATGAACTCAGATATCAAAATAATATTGATTAATTGATACTCATCAAATAATAGAAAATCAGGATTGAATAAAAAAAGTTTGGAATAAAGAATGATAAGCCAGTAAAAAATAAAACTCCCAAGTACAATAAAAGAATGAATTAGGGTTAGGTATTTTTCCAGTGATTTCTTTAATACTCTATGAACAAACCAATATCCAAATCCATTTAAAAAGAAAAAGAGAAACAAAACAATGGCAACATGAAGCTGCGCAATTATAAAATATGTATCATGAACATTAATGTCTAATGTTTCGTCAGGATTAAATGTTCCGATCAATAAAACAATTATGGAAACAAACCAGAAAAGATGATAAACTTTTATTTTTTTTAAATTCATGTTTATTACTCAATTCTCTTCACAACATTATTTAAGTCCTTAACAACTGGTTTGAAAATAATTTTATTATCAGGAAAGTCTTTTTGCATATTTTTTCTTAGCTCGACAAAAGAACTGTAAGCAACTGGATCATATGAAATTGACTCATTGCAGGATATAGATATTTCGTAATTGTTATCGATTTTCTCTAAGTAGATGTATTTTGTAATAGAGTCATCAAAAAAAGTTTCTTTCGTAAAGGCCTTGGCAATTTTATTGACTTCGTTTTCATTGATATTAGTTTGGTAAACAATTTCGTGATTCATTGCTCCATACGTTTTTGTTGACTCCGAAATTCTTTCGTTTGCCGCTTCACTAAAAAAGGCAATGCCAAATATTACGCCTAAAGTTACGAGACACCCAATAAGAGATATACCTACTGTTCGCCACCAATTAAACTCTTGACCGCCATTTTGAATGTGTTGGACAATATTTTTCTCCTAATATGTTTTCGTCAGATAAGCTGCTATCCCCATATAAATAAATGGAAATACAATGTTAGGAATTTTAACGTCTTCAGGAATCATAAAAATCAAGCTGAAGATGACTATTGTCGAAAGAATTGTTATAATCCATGTATTTCTTACTTTATTATAATCGCCAAAAACTTTAAAGTTTTCAGCCATAAAATAACCCGCAACCAGCGGTCCTCCTAAAAAGGTCCCAACCCGAATTGCTTTTTCAGAATAAATTTTTTCTGTTGGTATTTCTTCGAATACTGATTTTTCAATTACTAATTCTTCCATGATTTATTACTAGTTTATTTACTGACGTTTTTTGGTCAGCAAAAGCATAAAATAAAGTAAGATATTTCGTTGAATTGGTACTTTTGCCAAGCCTAATTACATGGCTTAATTTTTCTATTGTTGGTGGTTTTAATTCTAGAGTATAATAAAGCGAATATTTCGTCTGGTTCGTTGTTCATTTATTTTATTAATGTAAAATTCATAGCAACTCAAACAAAATATAATCTCCATGTTCAGATGGACCTCTTTCTTTTTCTATGAATCCTTTTTGTTTATAAAAGGCAACGGCTTTGGTATTATTCTCAAGACATTTTAAAGTAATAGGAAAATTGGCTTTTTCAATTGCCGCTTTAAGTAATTGGGTTCCGATGCCTTTATCATGATATTTTTGATCGACATATAAATGATGAATAAAATTTTCGGGCAGCCAGACAGAGATAAAACCAACTACAACATTATCAAGAATAGCGACTAAAACTTCTTCGTCTTTAATTTCTGAATCAAAATCTTTCAAATGAAAACTAGAAGAATCAATCCACAAAAAAGTGGTTTGTCTTTCCTTTAAGAATAAGATTCTCAAAGCAGGAAGGTCGTTTTTTCTGATTTTAATTATTTCCATTATAGTTACTTGGTCTTGTAAAATGAATAAGTGCTTGTTTAGATTTCTATTTCGGCTCTAAAAACAACTACGGCATCACCTTTTATCTGAATCAATGCTGGTTTGTTGTCTTCTATACTAACTTTAACTTTTATAATTCCCAAACGGTCTATTTTTTCGCCTTGTCTTCCGTTGAACTCGAATTCATTATTTTTAAAATCAGCGATTTTGTTTTGTACCAAATAACCTCCTAAAGGTCCGTTTGCATTTCCGGTAACAGGATCTTCATTAATGCCAATTGCCGGGGCAAACATTCTGCCGTAGGTTAATATATCCTTATCGTTAGAATCGAAAGTAAAAACAAAATAACCATTACAGTTAATCTCTTTACTTAAATGTGCTAAGTCAGCATAATTGGGAGATAAGGAATTTAGTTTTGTTCTGCTTTTGATTCCTATCATTACTTTAGAATGTCCTGTTGAAGCAATCTGAATGGGACATTTTTCGTCGATATCTGATTTTTCAAGACCTAATGCTGTGATCATTTTTTGTGTTACATCAGCATCAAATGGTGGACTAAGTTCAAAACTTCCCTGAGTCATTATAATTTGATAGTCTTCGTTTTTCTTAATTATTTCAAACGGAAGAATACCCACTTTGGTTTTGAATCGTAGAATGCAGGAATCTAATTTTTCTTCGATTGCTTTTGCATACATGGCTGCAATTGTAGCATGTCCGCAAATTGGAACTTCGGTATTTGGGGTAAAGTATCGAATTACTCCATCGCAATCTGTACTGTCAGGAGGGAAAAGAAATGCAGTTTCGGAATTGTTTAATTCGCGCGCAATTTGTTGCATTTGATAATCATTCAGTCCATCTGCATTTACAACAACTCCGGCGGGATTTCCTTTGAATTTTTCTTTTGTGAAAGAATCAATTTGGTAGGTTATTAGTTTTTTCATTATGATTTTAAGCGGTATAAATAGTAATAAGATTTTTATTGATGTAATAACTGAATCATCAGCTTTTAGCCAAACGAAAATACAAATTATTATACGAAGTTTAGATTTGGATATTATTGTTAATTGGTTCTTTTATCGTTATTGTTTTTTGCGTAATTGGGGCGATATCCTTTTGTGGCCCGGGAATACGCAAAAAAAATCCGACTTACTTTCATAAATCGGATTTTAAATAATGTCTTTATAATAATGGAACTAAATGATCCCATTTGAGTTCTTGAGCAAAATCTAAAGGTGTTTTATTGTTGTGCGTTTTCGCATTTTTATCAGCACCGGATTCTAATAGTACTTCGACAATTGTACTATTTCCTGCGATGGCTTCACGGTGCAAAAAAGTATATCCAAATTCATCCTGAGCAGTTAATTCATTAGGATTAGCTTTTATAAATTCAAGAAGACTTTCCTTCATATTCTTGCTCATAGGGTGTTCTGTAAGGTTTTCTGGCTTTTCTTTTTGTTCATAAGCAACCAGAATATCATCAAAATCCCCAAAATTTAATCCCCACGCTGCGTCATGGTCTTGTCTTTCGGTTTCGCTCATTTCTGAACGCATTGACTGTATCGTAAAACCTCCATAAGTTTTGTCTTGGGTTACAAATAACCAATCGCTAATTTGGTTTGCCGGAATCTCGACATATTCACCATTAGTAACATTAGTTAATTCGTCCGGATCATTTACCAGGATACCTTTGATTTTCTCGCCGTCAAAATTGATATCATTGATCCACATATGTTCTACCACTGTATTGCCATTTATTTCTTGTGTAAATGCCAGTTTTACGCAGGCAACGTCAAGTGCCGGAACGATTCTACGGTATTCCCAAGATAGTTCTCTCCAGAAATATTTAAAAGTTTCCTGTGCTTTTCTGAATGCGTCAATGATTTTTGGACTTTCTCCGTCGGCAAAGAATATTGGTGTATTTTCCATCACTTATATTTTTAGAATAATTATTTCTTTTTACGTAAATATAAATTTTTTGTCAGATAGTAAAAAGTGGACTTGTTGATTTTATGAATGTTTTAAGGAGTTGAGGTTTTATTTACAGCGTAAAAACAAAAAAATCCGATTTACAAAAGCAAATCGGATTCTATAAAGTAGTATTTTAATTCTATTCCAGTTTTTTTATGATCTGCGTTACTGCATTTTCTAAACCTTTATAATAATCGCCTTTTTTAAATTCGGGAATTGCAAAACTATTTATAATGCTTTTCGTTTCTTCCTCGGTTAGTTTATTGCGTGCCTCGTAGCTGCTCTGAATCTGGATTTGTCTTAACTCCTTGCTTAATACAATTAGAAATGTGGGATTCAATTTCAAATTATCGGATAGATAGTTTTTCAAATTAGAAGCATACTCCGGAACAGTTGTATAAGGTTGTATGGAAGAAATCGTGACTACAATAATTTTAGTTCCTGATTTTTTTTCAGAAGATTTTAGCGTTGTATTTAAAGTGGTAATTTGGGATGAGGTTAAGATTTTCTCGAAATCATTGAGATAATTATATGATTTTGAAAAAGTATTTTCTGTTACTGAATTTTGAAAAGTGCTTTTGTTTGACTGACCAAAAAAGGTACTTGGTAAAAGAAAAGAAATTGTAATAATGAAGAGTAGGTTTTTCATCTTAAAATAATTTTGGGTGCTGCAAAAATATCATTTTAATATTATAATCTTCTTTTGTTTTAGATCAAAAGAGGAATAATTTATTTGTCTTTTTATTGGTAATACAAATAAGTTAAATCTGATGTTTTATTAGTTTGTAAAAATGTATATTATTGTAAAAATATTCCCCAAAAGTATTTATTCTAAAGGCGGATATTCAATTCCTGCCTCTTTAATAAGTTTATATCCGTATTTCATAATTGTTTCAATTACAGGTATTGCTTTTTGTCCTTTTTCTGTTAATTTGTATTCTACTTTTGGAGGTACAGTGGGATAAACTTTTCTAGTAATTAGTCCTTTACTTTCAAGTTCTCTTAATTGGCTCGTAAGCATTTTGTCTGTAATATGCGGAATATCTTTTTTTAATTCGCTGAAACGTAAAATAGTGTTTTGTAATCTCCACAATATTGGCATTTTCCAAGTTCCGCCTATATGCGCTAAAGCAAATTCGATTGGAGTGTAATAGAGTTTTCTATCATAAAAAAAATCAGGCATTGTATAACTGTTTAAAAATCAGTTAACTTTCTTAAAAGTAAGTGTAGTACATAAAAGTAAGTAAAGTGTAAATGATTTATTACTTCTGCAAATTTGCAAAAAATAAATTTATGAAACGCACACTTTACATTTTAGCTTTAGGTACTTTCGGGATTGGAACCACAGAATTTGGAGTTATTGGAATTTTACCACAAATTGCTTCGGCTTTCTCTGTCACAATTGATAAAGCAGGATGGCTTTTAAGTTCATTTGCATTGACAGTGGCTATATTTGGCCCATTTGTAATGCTTCTGTTATCCTCAATTAATAAAAAGAAATTAATGTTGTTTGTATTGGGAATTTTTGCTATTTCAAACATTATGTCTGTATTTGCTAATAGCTTTTCGTTTTTATTAATAGCAAGAATATTGCCGGCATTTTTGCATCCGGTATTTTGGTCTATTGCTCTTGCCTTGGCAGCAAATACTTTACCTGATAATCAATCTTCAAAAGGAGTTGCCATTGTTTTTGGTGGATTTACTCTTGCCTGTGTTTTTGGGATTCCTCTGGCAACATTTATGGCAACATTATTTAATTGGCAATCGTCTTTTATACTATGTGCTATTATTAATGTTTTATCTTTTATTGGGGTATTACTTTTTTTACCATCAACTCTAATTGTTGAAAAACAAACGATTGGATCGCAAAGTAAAATTCTTAAAAAGCCTGTATTCTGGATAAATTTTATTTTATCATTTTTAATGATAGCCGCAATGTATTCTACATACGGCTATATGGCAGATTTTTTGGGTAAAATTACCGGAATGAATGGAATGCAGATTAGTTATACATTATTAATTTTTGGGATAAGCGGAGTTGGAGGTAATTGGCTGGCAGGAAGATTTTTGAGTAAAAATGTTTTGACGACTATTTTAGTCTTTATAATAGCGCTATTAATTGTTCATGTTTTGTTGTTTTTTTATGGATTTTACTATATTCCTATGTTATTGCTGGTAATGGTATGGGGTTTTGTACATACATCAGGATTTTTAATAAGCAATGTAAACCTGACTTCATCGGCGCCGGAATCTGCGGAATTTATTAATAGCATTTTTACCACATGCGGAAATTCTGCTGTAACGTTTGGTACGTTGTTAGGAGGATATTTTATATATCATTTTGAGATAAAGTATATTATTTGGTCAAGTGTTATTCTACTTGTAACTGCTTTAATTTTTTGGTTTTTAAAAAGGTTTAGTAGTTTTAAATAAAATCTTTTATAACGATCATTTGTGTTTATTAAGCGAAATAAAATTGGAAAAATGATTTGCAAACGCCTTTATAAACATAAAAAAATCCGACTTGCTTTCGCAAATCGGATTTTTAAATTGAAAATTATATATAACCGTAAAACGGTATGTTTTTACAAGTGAATTACTTCGCCGTAAGCATCAGCAACAGCCTCCATAACAGCCTCGCTCATTGTTGGGTGAGGGTGAATAGATTTAAGGATTTCATGACCTGTAGTTTCTAGTTTACGGGCTACAACTGCTTCAGCAATCATATCTGTAACACCAGCACCAATCATGTGGCATCCTAACCATTCTCCGTATTTTGCATCAAAGATTACTTTTACGAATCCGTCAGCAGCACCGGCAGCTTTTGCTTTTCCAGAAGCTGAGAATGGGAATTTACCAATTTTTAATTCGTATCCTTTTTCTTTAGCTTGTTTCTCTGTTAAACCTACAGAAGCGATTTCTGGAGTTGCATAAGTACAACCAGGAACGTTTCCGTAATCGATTGGGTCTACGTGTAAACCAGCAATTTTTTCAACACAGTTAATTCCTTCCGCCGAAGCTACGTGAGCTAAAGCTTGACCCGGAGTAACATCTCCAATTGCGTAGTATCCAGGAATATTAGTTTGGTTATAAGCGTTTACTAAGATTTTATCTCTGTCAACAGCGATTCCAACTTCTTCTAAACCTATGTTTTCAATGTTAGTTTTGATTCCAACTGCAGAAAGTACGATATCAGCTTCAAGGATTTCTTCTCCTTTAGCCGTTTTTACAGTTGCTTTTACTCCAGTTCCGGTAGTATCAATTTTCTCAACAGATGAGTTGGTCATGATTTTTACACCTGCTTTTTTCATAGAACGCTCCATTTGTTTAGAGATATCCTCGTCTTCAACAGGAACGATATTTGGCATAAATTCTACAATAGTAACATCAGTTCCCATAGAGTTGTAGAAATGTGCAAATTCAACTCCAATAGCTCCAGAACCTACAATGATCATAGATTTTGGTTGTGTTGGTAATGTCATTGCCTGACGGTAACCAATTACTTTTACACCATCTTGTGGTAAGTTTGGTAACTCACGAGAGCGAGCTCCGGTTGCGATGATAATGTGATCAGCGCTATATTCAGTAACTTTATTGTCTTTATCAGTAACGTCAAGTTTTTTTCCTGGTTTTAGTTTTCCAAAACCTTCGATAACGTCAATTTTATTCTTTTTCATTAAGAATTGAACCCCCTTGCTCATTCCGTCAGCAACGTCACGGCTGCGTTGCACTACTGCAGGGAAATCTTTATCAAATTCAGAAACCTTCAATCCGTAGTCAGAAGCGTGTTTTAAGTAATCAAAAACCTGAGCTGATTTTAGTAATGCTTTTGTTGGGATACAACCCCAGTTTAAACATACACCACCTAAGTTCTCTTTTTCAACTACAGCTACTTTAAAGCCTAATTGTGAAGCTCTAATAGCTGTTACATATCCGCCAGGACCACTTCCTAAAACAATAATGTCGTATTTCATTTTTTTGGTTTTTAGTATTTATTACCGAAAAATGAAGTTTATTCCGAAACTCATTTTTCGATTTATTCTTTTGTTATTTGTGATTGCGAATTTAAGGAATTATTTTAAAAAACACTTGAAATTTTATTTTTACCCACACTGATTTTGATCTTTTCACAGAGATAGGTCAAAATGTTAATTGTAAATTGTGAATTCTGAACTGAAAAAACAGATTTAGAAACGAAGTCTCAAATTAAATTGTTTGTCAAAATAAACAAAGTCGAAGTCTTTTCGTGTTGAAAAACTTCGACTTTGTTAAGTGTGATAGTAAGAGAATTAATAATTCACAATTTATAACTTATAATTAAACTTTAATATGTCCCCAGTTTTCACCACTGGCAATTCGTCTTATTTGCATTTCGCTCACGCCAAATTGTTTGGCGATCATTTTAAGACGTGTTTTTTGTTCAGGTCTGGCCAGGATTTTCTTGATTAACATTACTTTGGTAGTTGTTAATTTTCTTCCGTCGGCTTTTAAGTTGTGCTCGATCAGATTCTTTTTTGCCTGAATAACGCGCGGGCTTTTACGACTGTGCGCCATCATTTCGGCTTTTGTAGCCCAACGTAAATTATTTACATCATCATTACTTCGGTTGTAATCTAAATGAAGTACATAAGTTTGTTCTTCTGAAGCTTTTGGAATGAAATAATGGGCAACTAATTTGTATAAAAAAAGATATTTATTGACAATTTTGTCGTCATTTTTAACCTTAAATCTAAAGGTTGGATATCCATCACTTAGACCGCCTTTTAAAAGACGTCCGTTTTGAATTTCATCCGTAAAGCTTATAAGTCGGCCTTTGTTTGAAATTGCATATCTAAGTTGTAATGAGGCGTTTATTTCTATTTCTTTGAATTCTTCGTTTGGATAAAATCTATTTTGTGGCATTTTCTTTTGCATTTGAATTTTGTCTCTCAAAGATAAATAATTCAAAAACTATAACAATTACATAATTTCGCTCAGATATTACATTTATGATTCCTATAACGCTTATTTAACTTTTTTAAGAATTTTTTTAGCATTTCAAAATCTAATTAGCGACTGAAAATTGGGAGTCGTAGAGATTTTTGTAGTAACCATCGACCTTATTCAGTAATTCCTGATGTGTTCCTTGTTCTACAATTAAACCTTTATCCATTACTACAATTTTATCGGCGTTTACAATTGTTGCCAATCGATGTGCGATAATAATAGAAGTTCTTCCTTTAGTAATTGTCTCGGTCGCACGCTGAATCAATTCTTCAGAATATGTATCGATAGAGGAGGTTGCTTCATCTAAAATCAAAATACTCGGATTGCTTACATACGATCTCAAAAAGGCAATTAACTGGCGTTGTCCTGACGAAAGCATTACGCCACGCTCTTTTACATCAAAATCATAATTATCAGGCAAACTCATAATGAAATCGTGAACGCCAATTTTTTTGGCAGCATTAAGAACATGTTCACGGGTAATTTCCGGATTATGCAAAGTGATATTATTATATATGGTATCAGCAAACAAAAACACATCCTGCAAAACGACCGCGATTTGTTTTCTTAGCGAAGCCAAAGTATAGTTTTCGATATTATGACCGTCGATAAAAATAGTTCCGCTGTTGATTTCGTAAAAGCGATTCAGTAAATTAATGATGGTTGATTTTCCGGCACCTGTAGAACCTACAATTGCAATGGTTTGTCCGGCATCAACCGATAGGTCAATACCTTTTATCACTTCTTCTTCCGGAATATAACTAAAACGGACGTCTTTGAATTCAATACTTCCATTAAAAACAGGTGCTTCAAGCGTTCCTGTATCTTGTATATGATCTTGTGTATCTATAATATCAAATACACGATTGGCAGCAATCATTCCTAATTGCATCTCGTTGAACTTATCCGCAATCTGACGCAATGGGTTAAACAGCATCCCGATAAACATAGTGTAAGAGAATAGATCACCAAAAGTCGTAAAATGATCTCCGTTCAAAATTTTGAATCCCCCATACACCACAACTAATCCCAAAGTAATCGACGAAATAATATCAGCAATCGGGAAAAATATTGAGTTGTATAAAATCGTTTTTATCCAGGCAACCCTGTGTTTGTTGTTGATTTCCTTAAAATTATCAGCTTCGATTTTCTCACGGTTAAAAAGCTGAACAATCTTCATTCCCGTAACGCGCTCCTGTACAAACGAGTTCATATTGGCAATTTGCGTACGAACTTCCTCAAAAGCAACCTGCATTTTACGCTGGAATATTCGGGTAATGTAAACCAGAATTGGCATCGCAACGACCACAATCCAGGTCAGTTTCCAGTTCATGTAAAACATAAAAATCAGTACGACCAGCATCTTCATCAAGTCACTAATAATCATAAACAGACCCTGACTAAAAATACGAGCGATCGACTCAATGTCTGACACAGATCTGGTTACCAGTTGTCCTACCGGAACCAAATCAAAATACTTCATTCTAAAACTCAAAATATGCTTGAAAAGTTTTGTCCTGATATCTTTTACAATATCCTGTCCCAGCCAGTTGGCCCAATACACGAAGTAAAACTGTGAAAAAACTTCAAACAAAAGAACTACTCCCATTAAAACAATATACATCAGCAAACCTTCTTTGTCGTGCGTCTTGATATAGCCGTCCACCGTTTGTTTTAATAAATAGGGGCGAAGTGCAGCAAAAATCGATAATGAGACTGCAAAAATGATGACACCATAATAGCGCCATTTATAAGGTTTAGTATATTTTAAGATTCGTTTGAATAATCCGGTATCAAATGCTTTTGCTTTCATTATATTTTTTAGGAGCTATTCCTGCTTTCCGTTACAAGTTTTTCTCAAAAATATGTTTTTGTACTGTTTTTATAAAGCTTCCGCTGGTCGCTCCATAAAAACACAAAAACAATATTTTTTTTCAAAAAAGCTTTTGACTTCAATCAGGGCTATTTTATGATGTAATCGTAATCAATTTCGGTTAAATATAATCCGTGTGCCGGAACCGAAAAACCAGCTTTTTCTCTGCTTTTGCTGGCAATAATGTTTTCAAAATCGATGAGAGAAATTTTATGTAAACCAATGTTTACCAAAGTGCCTACAATGGCACGAACCATATTTCGTAAAAACCGATTGGCGGATATGGTAAAAACCAATTTGTTGTTTTCGCTTTTCCAATGGGCCTCAAAAATCGTGCAATCAAAAGTATTTACATCCGTATTTACTTTCGAGAAACATTGAAAATCCGTATGATTCAGCAAGATTTTCGCGGCTTCATTCATCAAAGCTACGTCTAATTTTTGATTAAAATACCAACTCAATTCCTCCGTAAACGGATTTTTAACAGTATTGATATGGTATTCATACGTTCTTTTTGTAGCGTCAAATCTGCAATGAGCCTCATCATGAACCGGGATAATATCAAAAACCGCAATGTCTTTTGGCAAATACGAATTTAGTTTATGCACTAAAGTTGGAACATCAAATAGAGTTTCATAATCAAAATGGCCATACATTTCCTGTGCATGAACACCGGTATCAGTTCTTCCGGCGCCCATTATATTAATCGGCGAATTTAATAAAACCGAAAAAGCTTTGTTTAAAGTTTCCTGAACAGAAGATGCGTTGGGCTGAAATTGCCAACCATGATAATGTGTTCCGTTATAAGCGAATTGAATAAAATATCTCAAAGTGAAGGTTCAAAGGTTCTGAATTGCAAAGGTACAAAGATTTTCTTTAAAGGTTCAAAGTAGCAAAGCAACAAAGGCTCTGAGGTTTTAATATTGTGCTTTGACATTATAATCGAATGTGTTTAAATTATAGGTCACATAAGAAAAACTTAGAATCTTAGCAACTCAGGCCCTTAACAACTATAAAGAAAAACCTTTGTACCTTTGCGCCTCTTAAACCTTTGTTTGCTTCAAAAAGAATGAAAAAAATACTTCTCCTCTCAGATACTCACAGTCATATTGATGATACTATTTTAAAATATGTAAATCAGGCAGATGAAGTTTGGCATGCAGGAGATATTGGAGATTTGAATGTTACGGATACGATAAAGAAGCTAAAACCTTTACGATGCGTTTACGGAAACATTGATGATGCACAAGCGAGATTAGAATTTCCGTTGCATAATAAGTTTTTATGCGAAAATGTTTCAGTTTGGATCACTCATATCGGTGGTTATCCCGGAAAATACAATCCGGCGATTAGAGAAGAAATGGCTCTGAATCCGCCTAAATTATTCATTTGCGGACATTCGCACATTTTAAAGGTAATGTTTGATAAGAAACATAATCTCTTGCACATGAATCCCGGTGCAGCCGGAAAAAGCGGTTTTCACCAAGTGCGTACTATGTTGCGATTTGTTATCGACGACGATAAAATTAAAGATTTAGAGATCATCGAGATCGGAAAGAAATAGTCTTGCTTAATGCGGTAACGGTATTCTGATTTTAATCGAAGTTCCTTCATTTTCTTTTGAGACAATTGCAAAACTTCCCTTATATTTTTTGATTCGTGCCCTGATTCGGTTCAGGCCAAAGCCTTCGACCTCATTTAATTTTTCGGGTTTAAAACCTTTTCCGTCATCATGAATGATAATGGTAAATTGACTATTACTTTCCTGCAATGAAATTTGAGCTTTTTTTGCGTCACTATGTTTTATAATGTTGCTGAATAATTCAGACACAATAAAATAAACCTTCATTTCAAACTTTTCCGTATACCTTTTATCAGTTGGGATTGCACTTGAAAATTCGAAATTAATACTCGAATTAGAGTTCCTTTCGCATAAGTCTTCCAATGCATAAATTAGTCCAAAACGAACCAAAAGGGTAGGGATCAGGTCATGAGACATATCACGCAAGAGATCGTGTGCTTCTTGAAGTATATTTTTTGCTTTCTGAATTTCGTCAGATTTTATATTGTTTTGTGCCGTAAAAGTATTCAGGTGCAAACCTACAGAAGACAATAATGAATTAATGTTGTCATGTAAAAAAGAAGCAATTTTTTTACTTTCGATTTCATGACTGTCAATTCCTGCGTTAATAATATTAAGGAGTATTTTTTGTTTGGTATCTTTCCGTTTAATTTTCTGTTTTAATTTATTATTCTGATAAAAGAAATAAAATAAAAAGAACAATATTATGACAAGAACAATAGATAAACTAACAATTTTTTTGTTTCTCAGTTTTTCAAATTTCCTTGCTTCGGGAAAAATATTTTTTTTAACGATTTCCTGACTTATACTATCGGATTGTGTTGGAGGTAGAGTTGACTTTTGCTGACTAAACAAAATAGTCCCACTTGTAGAAGTGAAAAAAAGCAATAGTATAAAAACTCTCAGTAACCCCATAAATAATTACGTAATAGATTTTGACTTTAAAATAAGACTAAGGATTTATTAAGTTGTTTTTTAGCGCATACTTTACAAGCCCGATAGTGTTTTTGGTTTGTAACTTTTTCATGATGTTTTTTCGATGGGTTTCTACCGTATTCACGCTAATAAAAAGTTGTTCGCTTATTTCTTTTCCACTATATTCAAGTGAGATCAACGTAATAATTTCGATTTCGCGAGCACTTAATATAGGATTCTCAATATAAAGCGGTTTGTTTAATTTTGGATTGTTATTTGCAAAACTATTAAAGATTTTCTCTCTTACAGCATCACAAAAGTATTCTTGTCCCTGATAAACACTTTGGATGGCTTCTATGATATTTTCACCGGCACATTTTTTTGTGAGATAACCTTTGGCGCCTAATTTCATTACTTCTTTTATGATTTTTAAGTCATCATAACTGGAGAGGATAATCACTTTGCATGGAAATCCTTTTTGGCTGAATTCTTTTAATACTTCGATCCCATCTTTTTTAGGCATACTAATATCTAAAACTAAAATATCGGCTTTGTTATTAATGACATCATCATAAACAGTAGTTCCGTCTAATGAATTACCTACAACTTCAAAGTTATTTACGGTTTGCAGCAAATTGGTAAGGCCATCAATAAGTACTTGATGATCATCGGCAAGATGTATCCTTATTTTGTATATCATGATTGTTTTTGGAACTAAAACGCAAATTTATGAAAAAAAATATCTTACAAAGCTGTTTTCGGTCTTTGTTTAAGATGATATTGGGAGTGATTATAAAATTTAAGGCACAAAAAAACCCGAATTATAAAATTCGGGTTCTCTTCGCACAAAAAACTTAAGTTTATAGGTTTACCTCAAACGGTCTACAGATTTTACAAGATCTTCATCCTTCTTGATGGCCTTATTAGCTAAAACTAATAATACGATAGCAACAATTGGTAGAAACATCCCAATACCTTTCTCTGAAACAGCAACTGTTTCTCCAGATAGATTTAGAGAGCGATATACAAACAATCCTAATAAAATTAAATTTAATATTATGTTCAGTCTGCCCATGACAAACTGATTTTGTCTTTTTTTGTATGAAATGATACTGAAAACAGTTAAGACAGTACTTAAACCTAATAACACAGTATAAAACTGGTCCTGCATAAAGTAAAATGGTTTCCCATTATTTAATGTCCAAAGCGGAATAAAAAACAGTAATACACCTGTAATTATAAAGGTAAGAATTAAATATACGGTCTGAATTCGTTGTATCATGGTGTGAAATTGTTTTACAAAAATATATTTTCTTTTTTTAAAATACTATTGTATGATTAAATTTTATTCGTATTATTGCATCATAATACCGTAAGCACTTCATACTGCGGTCAATTGAAAACAATTATCTACCTATTCTTTTTACAGTATTTCCGTTAAAATAATTAAATTCATAGAACATTCATGTTTGATATTTCTGCATTAAAAGAAATGAAGCTTTCTGAGCTTCAAGAAATAGCTAAGTTAGCTAAAACTATAAAGTTTACCGGTGTCAAAAAAGAGACCTTAATTAGTCAGATTTTAGCACATCAGGAAACCACTGTAGCACCACCTGTTAGTGCTGTAACTGAAACGGAGAATATTGATGATAAGCCTAAAAGAGCAAGAATTGTTCCTGTAAAAAAAGCAGCCATCAGTAAAAATGCTCCAGTTTTAGAATTTGATAAAATAGAGGAAACTCCAGAAAAAATAGAAACTCCTGTAGTTGTAAAACAAACTCCGGCAGCAAAAATAACTCCTAAAGCAAAAGCTCCAATAGTTAAAGCAGTTGCAGAAATAAAGGAAGTTGCAGAAGTTAATGAAACTCCCGAAACTCCCGAAGTTAATGAAGCTCCTGAAGTTAAAGAAGCTGCAGAGAATGAAGTAACGGAGAAAAAAGGACCAAAAATCGTAAAATTTAATAAATCAGCTTACGAGAAAAAGGTCGCTTTGCAAAAAGAAAAAGAAGCCACAAAAGAAGCAATTCCGGAAGGCGAAGCTGTAGCAGAAACTTCGACTGCTGAAAAAACAGAAGCACCGCTTTTAGTTAAAAAGGTCAATCCGAACCAGATTAAAAATCCAAACCAGAGTCCCAGCCAAAACACTGCAGCTCCACAGAATCCAAATCAAAATGGAAACACAAACGGAAATGTTAGTAACGGGAATCAAAATCCAAATCATAAAAACAAAAAGAATAATTTCAGGGATTCAGACTTTGAGTTTGATGGAATTATCGAAAGTGAAGGTGTTCTTGAAATGATGCCGGATGGTTATGGTTTTTTACGTTCATCAGATTATAATTATTTAGCCTCTCCGGATGATATTTATTTATCAACTTCACAAATCAGATTATTTGGTCTTAAAACCGGAGATACTGTAAAAGGAGTGGTTCGTCCTCCAAAAGAAGGCGAGAAGTTTTTTCCATTAGTTCGTGTACTTAAAATCAATGGTCACGACCCGCAAGTTGTTCGCGACAGAGTTTCTTTTGAGCACCTTACGCCAGTTTTTCCTTCTGAAAAATTTAAATTAGCCGAAAAAGGCAGTTCAGTTTCAACCCGTATTATCGATTTATTTTCTCCTATCGGGAAAGGACAGCGTGGTATGATTGTAGCTCAGCCTAAAACGGGTAAAACAATGTTGCTAAAAGACATTGCAAACGCAATTGCAGCAAATCACCCAGAAGTGTATCTTATCGTTCTTTTGATTGATGAGCGTCCTGAAGAGGTTACAGATATGCAACGTAGTGTTCGTGGAGAAGTTATTGCTTCTACCTTTGACAGAGAACCACAAGAACACGTGAAAATTGCTAATATCGTCCTTGAAAAAGCAAAACGTTTAGTAGAATGTGGCCACGATGTAGTGATTCTTTTAGATTCGATTACACGTTTGGCAAGAGCTTATAATACAGTTCAGCCAGCGTCCGGAAAAGTATTAAGTGGTGGTGTTGATGCAAACGCATTACAAAAACCAAAACGTTTCTTTGGGGCGGCAAGAAATGTAGAAAATGGTGGTTCATTAAGTATCATCGCAACTGCATTGACTGAAACGGGTTCTAAAATGGATGAGGTGATCTTTGAGGAATTTAAAGGTACTGGTAACATGGAACTTCAATTGGATCGTAAAATCGCAAACAAACGTATTTTCCCCGCAATTGATCTTACTTCGTCAAGTACACGTCGTGATGATTTATTATTAGACGAAAAAACATTACAAAGAATGTGGATTATGCGTAAATATCTATCAGATATGAACCCAGTAGAATCGATGGATTTTGTAAACGAACGTTTCAAGAAAACAAGAAATAACGAAGAGTTTTTGATCTCTATGAATGACTAGTGGAAAGGCTCTAAGTTGCTGAGGTACTAAGTTCCTAAGGTTTTCTTAGAATATATAAATATAAAAAAGGGATGAGTTTTTTTAACTCATCCCTTTTTCTTGTCCAAACTTTATGTTTGTTATTTGTTTTGGATTCTGTTTTTTCTAAACCTGAAGATTCGCGACTTTTAACAAGACGTTCTGCTGCGCGTCTTTACTTTAAAAACTTAGAACCTTACTTAGTGCCTTAGAGGCTACTTTTTATCAACTACCGGTCTGTTTTCTCTATTGGCTAAATCCCAGGCGATAACGAATGCTAACTTCGTTCTTTTTGTTAAGGCGTCGTATTCGATTTTTTCTGGTTCGTCACCTTTTCCGTGATAGTCTTCATGAACTCCGTTGAAGAAGAAAACTGCAGGAATACCTAATTTTGCAAAGTTATAGTGATCAGAACGCTCGTAGAAATGATTAGGGTCTTTAGGATCATTAAACTTAAAGTCTAAATCTACTTTGGTGTATTTCTCATTTTGAGCCACGACAATATTATGTAGATCTGTTGATAATCTGTCAGCGCCAATTACATAAACATAGTTATTAGTTTTGGCATGTTCTACATCGCGACGTCCAATCATATCAATATTAATGTCGGCAATGGTATTGGCAATAGGGAATAAAGGATTTTCAGAGTAATAACGAGAACCGTGTAAACCATGTTCTTCTCCGGTTACGTGCAAGAAAAGGATAGAACGTTTTGGTCCGTGCCCGTTTTTCTTCGCTTTAGCAAATGCTTTTGCCATTTCTATTAATGCAACAGTTCCTGAACCATCATCGTCAGCACCATTATATACATCACCATTTTTTATGCCTACGTGATCATAATGAGCAGAGATTACTAAGACTTCATCCGGTTTTTCAGAACCTTCAATATATGCCCAGATGTTTTCAGAATCCGGTAAGTTTTCATTTCGTCTTGCATTCAAAAAAGCGGCAGGAATGTGCTGGTAAAAATCCGTGGCTCCTTTAGGAAACGAAACGCCGTTTTTCTTGTATTGTTCGATCATATAAACACCGGCTTTTTTCTGTCCTTTAGAGCCGGTTTCTCGACCTTCCATTTCGTCAGAAGCAATAACATACAGCATTTCTTTTAAGTCTTTCTCCTTGATGGCTTTTATGTATTTGCTTGGATCTGAATTGTCTTTTGATGCAGCCGACTGCATATTCTTGCATGAAAAGGCAGAACCAATTAATAATAGGAGTATGATTTTTTTCATTTGGTATTAGTGTAAATTGATAAATGTATAAAAGGCAAAGACAATGAGTAAAAATAAGATAAAAAATGAATTTATGATAAATAATACCATACTTTTAGTAAAAGACACAATTCTTGATTCGCCATAAAATCTATGATGAGCAGGAAAGAAATAATAAAATGCCCATGCTATTCCAATAAATGTAATGCAATTAATTATAAAATTTACAAAAGAAAGGTTTATCAAGGCGCCTAATTTTTCAATAGAAAAGAGCATTAAAAATATGAGTAATAAAAATGAAAAATAATGTAGTGTGAAAATTCCGTGGTCAAAATAGTACCAACGCTTTTTATTATGAAAAAGCCATAAAAAGAAAGCGAAAAAAGGCATGATAATAAATAAAACTTTAGGCAAATTATGTATAAAAGATTCTATGAATTTATCGAGAACTTCCCGACCACTATTTTTGTCTTTTATGAGCTGCACTTTTCTATTGATCCAATAACCAAAGTCAGAAAGCTTTTCAGATTTTGAACCGTATTTTTGAATGGAATCGATTTGCTCAACAGATTTATATCCTAAATTGATTAAGTTGTCATCACTTTTTTTGGGGTTATCCAACAGATCCTGAATTGCTTTTTTGTTTTCTTCAGATATTGATTTAGAGTTTAGTAAAGTTTGTACATCCTTATCTTCATTTAATGAATTAGTAGGAGACGAAACTTTTTCTTTAACTTTTTCTAATTTAGAAGATTCATGGACAGTATCATTTACATGAACTGGAAACAGAGCAATTAAAAGAAAAGTAATAAAACTGATGAAGATATATAGACGCACAGGAGCTAAATACGACAATCGTTTTCCTGAAAGATATTCTTTAGTTAAAGAAGAAGGTTTAAATAAAAGGTTTTTAATGGTACGCCAAAAAGCATTTTCGTAATGCGTCAGATCTTCAAAGAAGTGAATAAATAAATGGTGAAATGTTTTTCGGGAATCGGTATTTTCCTGCCCGCAATTTGGACAAAATTTCTGCTCAACAACGTGCCTGCAATTCAAACAGGTTTTGTCTTTTCTAATCGGACTATGTGACATTTGATGTAAATTGGTTTGGTTTTGGTTGTTATTTTTTACCCACAGATTAGGCCGGTTTAAACGGGTTTAAGCTGGTTTCTTTTCGCCACAAATTTCACAAATTAGCACGAATTAATTTTTATAAAATCTGTGTAAACCCGTTTAATCTGCACCATCTGTGGGCTATAAAGTGCTATTTTTTGAATACTTCATTCAGGAAAAGCTGTAAATGCTCAAATGATCTCTTTGCAGCAACAGGATTGTATGCTGCACCTTTTGAGTTGTCACTTCCAGCTTCAGGATTGGTGAAAGAATGTACTGCGTTTGCATAATAAATCATTTGCCAATCGGCTTTTGAGTCGCGCATTTCTTGCTGAAAAGCAGTGATTTCTTCTTTTGATTCAAACGGATCATCAGCACCATGGCAAACTAGTACTTTAGTTGTTATTGGTTCAACTGGACGGCTTGCATCTTTGCCTAAACCTCCGTGAAATGAAGCAACGCCTTTTAAATTCAAATTTCCGCGGGCAGCTTCAAGAACTCCTGTTCCGCCAAAACAATATCCTATAGCAACTATATTATCTGCGTTTGCTCCTGATTTTACTAATTCTTTTAGGGCTGCATCAATACGTTTTTGATAGACTTCGTAATTTTTTTTGTAGTAACCGGCTTGTTTTCCAGCTTCGGCAGTATTTGTTGGGTAGTTTCCTTCGCCATATATGTCTGCGATGAAAACATTGTAACCTAATTTAGATAAATTTTCTGCGATATCTTTAGACGCTTTATCAATTCCAAGCCACGCCGGTAAAAGTAAAATACCTGGATTTTGAGTGCTTTTCTTTACAGATTTTACAAATAATCCATTTAACGCCTGAGAACCGTCTGTATATTTTACAGCTTTTAATTGTGCATTTATAGTGTTAGAAAACAAAATAGAAGCAAACAGAAGAAGAGACAGATTTTTCATAGTTTTGCAATTTTTAACAAATATCTGAAATATTATGTTACAAAAAAACCTCGAAAGGTATTTCTTCCGAGGTTTCTAAGTTAATTTTTAAGCTAAAAATCATTCGCCGGGATGATATGTTTTTTTAGCATTTTTAAGTACATCTTCTTTATAAAATAAAACATCTTTAAATTGTCCTTTTTGATACATTTCTGCCTGATCATCAAAATGTCTTGAATTGGGATCACTGCTGTTTCCTCCCGCCAATAATGATTTTGCCTTTATTTTTGGTCCAAATTCAACAGCACATACAAAACTGTTTCCGTTGTATCCGTAACGTTTCTTTGAGCTATTTTGATAACTGCTTTTAAAAGAGGGCAGACTTCCCCAGGAACCGGGACCAAAAGCAATTGGTAAACTTGGTTTCGAGTCGTCGTATTTTAAATCTATATCGCCGCTGGAACGCTGAAAACGGTTTATTTCACCCCAGGCAACTTGCCAGGTTCCCCATTTTGATTTTAAATCTTTTAGAACTTCTTGTAATTGAGGCAGGAGTTGTTTGACAGTCGCATTCTTTGCAAAATTTTTAGTATTCTCCACCTGATCTAATTCTCCTTCGTCAATGTATGCTTTTAAGATAATCGGATCCAATTTATACGCCCATTCGACCGCTAATGTTGTGGCTATTGAATTTTCTTTGGCATAATAATCCCAGTTCTTTAAAATGGTAATAGGTTCGATTAGTTCAGCATACTCCGGATCTGTAGGTTTAATATTTTTTTCGAAAACAGAAATCAAACTTGGAACCAGAATTTCAAAAATTGATAATTTAGTATCATATCCGTCCGAGATTACTTTGTCTAAAGTATAATGATCGCCTTTGGTGAAAATACGAACGGCATTTATTCCTCTAAAATTTTCTCCGTCCGGTGCCATATAAGGAAGGTAGTTTTCTTTTTTAGGGCTATTTTCTCCGGCAACAGAATAGGGTGTTGAATTACAATTTTGCAGCCACCCGTTTACCGGATTATAAATATGTACGGTTTCGTCTACTTCATGCAAACCCTTCCATTGTGTAGATGAAATAGATCCGTCAACGACTTTTGCCCAATTGAGATTTTTATCCCGTATTGGGATAAAATTACCGTGCCAATAAGCAATATTTCCTTTACTGTCTGCATAAACGGTGTTGTTGGATGTATTGGCTTTCAAATTCATTGCCTTTTTGTACTCTTCGAAATTGGTCGATTTTGTTCTGACCCAACTCTGAATCAAACTTGTCATCGAACGATTGTTCGATTTTAAGCTAATCCATTTCCCGTCACGTTTTGCCATAACTGGACCATTGTTGGTAAAATTGGTTTTGAATTTTTTTGGGATTAGTTTACCGTTTTCACTATAATTGATTGTAATTTCTTTTTCGATAACAGGCAATAGTTTTTTATCGAATTCATAAAATAATTTACCGTTTTTATTGGTGATTTTCTCGGCATACATATCTGCAACATCTACGTTTGATGAAGTGTGCATCCAGCCGCAATTGTCATTAAAACCCTGATAGATAAAAAATTGTCCCCAGGTTACAGCTCCGTAAACATTTAAACCTTCTTCGCTTGTAATCTGAACCTCAGGTCTAAAGTAAAATGTAGTATGCGGATTAATGTACAAAATAGCATTTCCATCAACAGTTTTCGATGGCGAAAAAGCAAATCCATTGGAGCCGGTTTGCACATTTTTTTTTCTCTCAACATAAGCGACTTTATCATTGTTGCCGGAATAAAAGGCTTTTAGTTCTCCTGTCGAAAGATCAGCGGTACTAATGGCGCCAATACTTCCGTCTGTCCATAGCAAAGGAAACCACGGTTCAAAATGTGTTAAAAGAGCTGGTTTTATTTCAGGATGTTTGTATAAATAAAAGTTGATAGCATCAGCATAGCTGTTCAAAATTTTTTTAAGCCAAAGCGGTGCTTTTTTATAATCTGATTTTGCTTCTTCGGTATCAATCAAAAGACGGATTTCTAAATCATTGTATAAAACCGATTGGCCTTTTATCTCAGAAAGCCGACCCAGTTTTTCGATATAATTCATTTCGATACGTTTAAAATCATCTTCGCATTGCGCATATAATAACCCAAAAACCGCATCAGCATCTGTTCTTCCATAAACATGCGGAATTCCCCATTTGTCTCTGATGATAGAAACCTGTTGCGCTAATTTTTCCAGACGAATGACTTCTTTTGTATTATTTTTTTGTGCAGTAATCTGAAAATTGATGCAACAAAAAACAAAAAATAGTTTTAATATTTTTGGGTAATTGAACATGATTATTTACTATTGTTATAATGTAATATTTCGTTTAAAGGCGCAACCTAATTCTATAATAGAGTCAGTTTTGGCAATACCCGGAATATTGTCGATTTTTTCATAAAGAATTTTTCGCATATGCTCGTGATCCTTTGCAACGATTTTGATATAAAGCGTGAAAGAACCGGTTACATAATAACATTCTGTAATTTCGGGAATATCTTTTAATGCTTCAATAATGCGATCAGAATCAGAATCTTTATTTAAGGTGATTCCCGTAAACGAAGCCCAGTCATAACCAATTTTCTTTTCCTGAATAATAGGTTTTATTCCACCAATAACACCTTGCTCTATCATTCGATTAATGCGTTGGTGCACCATAGTGTTTGATATTTTCAAATTAGCAGCAATTGCAGAAAAAGCCATTCTTCCATCTTTTTCTAATTCTTTTATGATGCTAATGTCAAATTCGTCTAATATATCCATTCTTTAAATTGTAATGTAATTATCTACTGTTTTATTGTTGTGGTAAATATGTACTTCCTACGGAACATTTTTACTGGTTTGTGATCTTCTTTTTCTACCAATATTTTATTCCTAACGGAATATATGCTGATTGTTCAGATTCATAAAAGTAATTGTTTTTTTTAATAAAAAGGAATAAAAGACTTTCATTAAATAAATAAAATTGATTTTTTATCGCCTTAAAAATGTTATTTTTGACTTAAATAATGAATTTTAAAAGTCAAAATAATGTTTATACCTTGGTAATGAATAAATTTTAATACTTTTGTGCTTTAAATAAATAAATCATGATTCATACTGAAAAATCCCTTTCTTCAAAATCTGAGGTTTTGATTGAAAAAGAAAATAAATACGGAGCTCATAATTATCATCCACTTCCAGTTGTTTTAGAACGAGGAGAAGGTGTATATGTTTGGGATGTCGACGGTAAAAAATACTATGATTTTTTATCTGCTTATTCTGCGGTAAACCAAGGGCATTGCCATCCTAAAATTGTAAAAGCAATGGTAGATCAGGCACAGAAACTTACCTTGACTTCACGTGCTTTTTATAATGACAAATTAGGTGATTATGAAGAGTTTGTGACAAAATATTTTGGTTTTGATAAGGTTCTGCCAATGAATACTGGGGCAGAAGCTGTAGAAACAGCCCTTAAAGTATGTAGAAAATGGGCGTATGAAGTAAAAGGTATTCCGGAAAATCAGGCGCAGGTTATTGTTTGTGAAAACAATTTTCACGGAAGAACTACTACGATCATTTCATTTTCTAATGATGAAGGTGCCCGTAAAAACTTTGGACCTTTTACAGAAGGATTTATAAAAATTGAATACGATAATCTTGAAGCTCTTGAAAAAGTTCTGGAATCATCAAAAAATATAGCGGGATTTTTGGTTGAACCCATTCAGGGAGAAGCTGGAGTGTATGTACCTTCTGAAGGGTATTTATCGAAAGCTAAAGCATTGTGCGAGAAACATAATGTGTTGTTTATTGCAGATGAGGTTCAGACCGGAATTGCACGTACCGGAAAATTATTAGCGGTACATCATGAAAATGTGCAGCCTGATATTTTGATTTTAGGTAAAGCTATTTCTGGCGGAGTTTATCCTGTTTCGGCTGTTTTGTGTAATAACGAAATCATGAATGTAATTAAACCAGGTCAGCATGGATCTACTTTTGGAGGAAATCCTGTTGCAGCAGCAGTAGCAATCGCGGCACTTGAAGTAATTAAAGACGAAAATCTGGCTGAAAATGCAGAACGTTTAGGAATTATTCTAAGAAAAGGTTTAAACGAAATTGCAGAAAGAAATAACCTAATTACGCTTGTTCGTGGAAAAGGTTTGTTGAATGCTATCGTAATTAATTGTGGCGAAGATTCAGATCTTGCCTGGGAAATTTGCCTTAAATTTAGAGACAACGGATTATTGGCAAAACCAACTCACGGTAACAAAATTAGATTGGCACCACCATTAGTAATGACCGAAGCTCAGATTCACGAATGTCTTGAAATTATCGAGAAATCATTAAATGATTTTAGAGATTAAACATCTTTTAAATAATACAAACTAAAAAAGCTGTTCAGAGATGAGCAGCTTTTTTAGTTTAGTTTTTAGTCTCAGTCTCAGTCTGAGTTTTCAGTCTCGGTTAGAAACTGAAAACTGGAACTGAAAACAGGGACTAAAAACTATTTTCCCACATTCTATAAATTATATAACAAAGGACATGAATTGTATAATCTTTTTTAGCGAGTTGAGAAGTAGTTTTGAATGTCTTTGAAACGGAATTAAAAACGAATCTCTAAAAAGGTTTTTGTTTAATTCTTAATAGAAAGAAAAAGGAAAGAACCAAAATGGTTTTACAAAAATTTATAAATACAATTCTATAATAATGGCTTACTCAAATAATGATATAACACGTTTTTTAGATGCGCAGAATAAACTTTATCTTACTGCTCTTTCCGAAATAAAAAAAGGAAAGAAAGAGACCCATTGGATGTGGTTTATTTTTCCGCAAATACAAGGACTAGGCACCAGTAATATATCAAAGTTTTATGCTATCACTGATCTTAAAGAAGCTAAAGAGTTTCTGGATCATCCTGTTTTAGCCAAACATCTTATAGAGATTTCAGAACTTTTGTTAACCTTTAAAAGAAAATCAGCCGAAGGTATCTTAGGAGATTTAGGTGCTCGTAAATTATTTTCGTCGATGACCTTGTTTTCTCAGGTAGAAGGTGCTCATCCTGTATTTCAGGAAATATTAGATACTTTTTTCTTAGGGTATTCAGATCAACTAACTTTATCAATAATTGATTCACAAGTAGTGTCGCCAGCTGTTGAAGCATTAATATAAATTACGCTCAAACGTAAAAAAAGAAAACCATTCCACTTAACGCGGGATGGTTTTTTGTTTTTAATCTGCTGTATCTGGTGTAGTTTTTTTTCGCCACGAATTCCAAGAATTTCTCGAATTATTTTTTGCCACTCTAAATGCCCATCGTGATGAAATGATTCTCAAAGCTTTGCGAACTTCATCTGAAAATTTTGAGCTTAGCTTAAAACTTCGCGAACTTTGCGTAAACCTTTGTGCTCTCTGCGGTTAAATTTTTTGCCACTCTAAATGCCCATCGGGATAAAATGATTCTCAAAGCTTTGCGAGCTTCGTCAGAAAATTTTCAGATCAGCTTAAAACTTCGAGAACTTTGCGGTTAAATTTTTTTCCACTCCAAATGCCATTCTAAATAAAAAAGCGACTGTTCAAGGAACAATCGCTTTTAGTTATAATTACTTAAAATATCAAAAAAAGTAATTATTTCATTAAGAAAATGCACAAGACACTTCTTTATATTATTTAAAATCTAACTTTTTTAAGTTCCCATAATGTTTTGATAAAAGTATCAACATCCTGAGTAGTATTATAAAAAGCCAATGATGGACGAACGGTAGTTTCAACACCCATTCTTCGCAAAATAGGCTGAGCACAATGATGTCCGGTTCGTACTGCAACACCTTCTTTATTCAAAGCCTGACCCACCTGATCGTTGGTATAACCTTGTAAATTAAAAGAAAGAACACTCGCCTTATTTTTCGCCGTCCCGATCAATCGAACACCCGGAATTTCTTTTAGCAGCTTTGTCGCATATTCCAGTAACTGATGTTCGTAGTGACCAATAGCGTCGATACCTAGTTTAGTAACATAATCTATTGCAGCGCCTAGACCAATGGCATCGGCGATATTTCCGGTTCCGGCTTCGAAACGATTCGGTGCTTTGTGGTATTTTATTTCCTCAAAAGTTACATCCTGAATCATGTTTCCGCCAGCTTGATACGGTTCCATTTCGTTTAGCAAATCTTCTTTTCCGTATAAAGCGCCAATTCCCGTTGGACCAAAAAGTTTATGACCGGAAAAAACCAGCCAATCCGGATTTAAATCCTGAACATCGACTTTCATGTGCGAGACCGATTGTGCGCCATCAATTAAAACTTTTGCACCAATGGCGTGTGCCATTTTTACAATTTCTTTAGCCGGAGTTACAGTTCCTAAAGCATTTGAAACTTGCGTAAAAGCAACCAAACGCGTTTTAGAATTCAGTAGTTTTGAATATTCATCCAATAAAATTTGTCCGTCGTCATCAACAGGAATTACACGAAGTTTTAGACCTTTTTTATCCGCCAGACGTTTCCACGGAACAATATTCGCATGATGTTCCAGATTACTCACAATGATTTCGTCTCCGGCAACCAGATTATGATCGCCCCAACTTTGAGCCACCAGATTAATTCCTTCTGTGGCACCGCGAACAAATACAATTTCGTTTACAGAATTTGCATTTAGAAATGTTTTTACTTTTTCACGGGCGGATTCATAAGCATCTGAGGCACGAGCCGCAAGTTCATGTGCTGCACGATGAATGTTTGAATTTTCATGCTCGTAGAAATAAGCAATACGATCAATAACCGATTGTGGTTTTTGGGTCGTAGCAGCATTATCAAACCAAACCAGAGGTTTTCCGTTTACAGTTTCTCTCAAAATGGGAAAATCTTTTTTAATGAGATTAGCATCAAAATGAGAGCCTGAGATAGTACCAAAATCTGGTTTTTCAAAAGTATTTCCAACAACCAAATTCGAATTTCTCTGATCAAAAGCAAACGGATTCTGATCTAAAAAATAATACGAATTGGGTATTTCATTTCCGTTTAACGGAAAATCAAGACGTTTTGTAAATTGTGTATCAACAAATGACAATGCCACTTTTAATTCCGTTTCAAAAGAAGAACTGTCGGTTTGAAAAGGCAGATAATCATGGTTCAAAAGCAATTTCGAAAAAGACAATTCTTCATTTGATTGCGCCGTTCCGCTATTCTTGAAATTAGCATCCTGAAAACCCGTTTGCGGATTGTTGACATTTACATTATTTCCGTGTGGAATCCCCGATGGAGAAACGCCACTTTGAGGATCAAATCCGGCTCCGGCGTTTGGATACAAAGCCGAAGCTCCTGAACCATAATTGGCAACAGTTGGCGAAACTCCAAAACCACTAAATGCAGGCGCACCAGAAGGTGGCGTTGCTACATCTTGTAATGGAAGAGTTGCATTATTACCGCGTAAGTTCCCTGAATTCAACAAAGTCTCTGCAATTTTTGTAGCACGAGGATGTTCACTACGATCAGGGCTCAACGAAATTTCCTTAGGAAACTCATTAGGCAATGACTTGAACAATTCGTTCGCTAAAAGCTGCAAATCCTCAATGTTGGGTAAACCGTCGTGGTTAGTATTTATACTCATGATACTTACCTATTTCTACATCTTCAAGAACTGCGATTGCATCGTCTACCAAAATTGCCAATGAGCAATAAAGAGATACCAAATACGAAGCAATTGCTTTTTCATTGATTCCCATAAAGCGAACCGATAATCCAGGTGATTGCTCGCCTTGTAATCCAGGTTGAATCAATCCGATAACGCCCTGACGGCTTTCGCCTGTACGCAATAAAATGATTTTAGATTTTCCGTTTACGATAGGTAATTTATCTGATGGAATAAGCGGAATGCCTCTCCATGTTAAAAATTGAGATCCAAACAAAGATGTAGTAGGAGGCGGAACACCACGACGAGTACATTCACGGCCAAAAGCAGCAATTGCTAAAGGGTGCAACAAGAAAAATCCCGGTTCTTTCCATACTTTTGTCAATAATTCGTCTAAATCGTCCGGAGTTGGTGCGCCGGTTCTGGTTTTGATAATTTGCGATTTTGCAACATTGCTTAACAAACCATAATCTTTGTTGTTGATTAATTCGCTTTCCTGACGTTCTTTGATCGTTTCAATTGCCAAACGAAGCTGCTCAGAAATTTGATTGTATGGTTTGCTGTACAAGTCAGAAACTCTTGTGTGCACATCTACAATCGTTTGTACTGCCGCTAGATTGTATTCTCTTGGATTATCGATATAATCGACAAAAGTGTTAGGTAAAACTCTTTCGTCACGTGCAGAACAATCGACTTCGATATGACTTCCGTCTTTTACTTTATTCAAACGAAAAACGCCTGATTCTACTGGTGTCCAATGCAAAAGATGCGTTAACCAGCGTGGCGAAATTGTCCCAATTTGGGGAACCGTACGTGTTGCAATTGCTAATTGTCTTGCTGCAACATCTCCTAATGCCGTCTGTTGTTGTTTTTGTTCAGCCATGGTGTAATGGTTTAAAGATTAATTTTATTTTTAATGTTTTTGTGAAATCTTCGCATAGAAAAACACATTTTTGTTCTATCAGTAAATTTATGTTAAAAACAGTAGCCTTTGATTTTATTACTGTTTAATTTACGGTATAATAACATGTAATTTGTTGTATCACAGAATTATGAAAGCGGGTCGAATAACTCGTCAACTGAAAGATATCGTTCTCCCGTATCATAATTAAAAGTCAGTACAACCGCATCTTTCGGGATTTTATTTATTTGTTTTGAAATTGCCGCCAAAGAAGCTCCCGTCGATATTCCGGCAAAAATTCCTTCTTCTTTTGGTAATTTTTTAGCAAAATAAAAAGCATCTTCTTTTTCTACCGGAATAATCAAATCGACATAATCCCGATTAAAAACTTCCGGAATAAATCCTGGTCCAATTCCCTGAATAGGATGTGGGGCAGGAGAACCACCGCTTAAAACCGGTGATAAGGCAGGTTCTACAGCATAAGTTTTAAGATTAGGAAAATGTTGTTTCAAAATTTTAGAAACTCCCGTAATATGTCCGCCCGTTCCAACTCCCGTGATGAGGTAATCAATTCCATCAGGGAAATCTTGTAGAATTTCTTGTGCCGTAGTTTTCTCATGAATTTCGACATTTGCAGGATTTGTAAACTGAAAAGGCAAAAACGAATTGGGAGTTGATAATGCTAGTTCCTTAGCTTTTTCTACCGCGCCCGAAGTTCCTTTTTCTCGTGGAGTCAGAACAAATTCCGCACCATAAGCATTCATGATTTTACGCCTTTCGATACTCATTGATTCCGGCATCACCAGAATAACGTTGTATCCTTTTACCGCAGCCACCAGCGAAAGCCCTATTCCGGTATTTCCTGAAGTGGGTTCTATAATGATCGAATCAGGATTTAAAAGCCCTTTTTCCTCTGCATCTTCAATCATTGCCAATGCAATCCTGTCTTTGATACTCGCACCCGGATTCGACTTTTCAATCTTAATCCAGACCTGATGCTCTGGAAAAATCTTGTTGAGTTTTACGTGAGGCGTGTTTCCTATGGTTTCTAGTATATTTTGATATTTCATGATGTTTTGTTTTTAAACCATATAAGTGATTATAAGTTCATTTTAGTTTAAATGCGTTGCGTTTTTTATTGACAACTTTTTCAAAGATTTATGCTCAATATTATTATGTTCATTTTTGTCATCCCAATTTCTAGGATAAAACCAAATCTTTTTTTCAGGAGCTAATCCCGCTATCCGTTTCAATCTTTTGTGGCGAACCCCGCCACAAAAGGATTTCCACTTCTATCGGGGCTATGGCGGTCATTTTCATAAGAATGTTTTCGTTTAGTATTTCATTTCTTACGCTCATTTTTTGTTCATTCCGAGGAACGAGGAATCTCCGCAAGAAACTCCGCATGCAAAATTGTCAATCTTTGTCGAGCTACTAACGGAGATTCCTCGTTCCTCGGGATGACAAGATTGCGGTTAGAGATTGTGTGGCTAAACACTTTGTCAAAGTTTCGAACTTTGACAAAGTTTGCAAGACCTTTTTTATATGCTCTTATATTCCTTATATGGTTCAAATATTACTTACATGGTTCAAAAAAACATTTTAAATCGAATAAAAAATAGGCTCCGGAAACGGATTATTGTCCTTCACTTTAATCTCATTTTTATGATACACAACTGAATTTGACGGAACCGTATACGTCAGCCAGACATTTCCTCCAATGATCGAATCTCTTCCTACCACGGTTTGTCCGCCCAGAATCGTACTATTCGAATAAATAATGACATTGTTCTCAATCGTGGGATGTCTTTTTATAAAGGCTTCCTCTTTTTTTACACTCAAAGCGCCTAACGTAACACCTTGATATATTTGTACATTATCGCCAATAATAGTCGTTTCGCCTATTACAATTCCGGTGCCGTGATCGATGGCAAAATCATTGCCGATTTGAGCGCCAGGATGAATTTCGATACTGGTTTTGATGTGTGCATATTCTGAAAAAGTTCTGGCTAAAAGCTTTAAATCCTGTTCCCAGATTTGATGCGAAAACCGATAAACGGCTATGGCGAAAAAACCGGGATAAGCGTATAAAACTTCTTCTATAGATTTAGCTGCAGGATCTTTCCTGAAAATGGTATCGGCATCATTTAGTGTTTTCTTGTACAGATGAGGCAATGCTTCAAAAAATATCTTAGTTTGCTCGAAACTGTCGTCTTTTTTGGATGCATAATCAATTACGATTTCATTAAATTGCTTTTCTAGAACTTCAAATTTGTTTTTGATAATGGATAAATCTCCAAAACGCTTTGAAGTATTCGAAAATAAAACAGAGAATAAATCCTCAATAAATTGATGGATTACCTTTTTTTGAGGAAGGATCAATAAACTCTGATGGTTGTTGGCTATTTCTTGATAAAATGAATTCATAATAAATTGTTTTTTGGTTCGTACTAACATCTTTATGCGAAATCAACTAGTCTAACGAGGTATTCTAAAGCAACTTTTTGGATTCATAAATATTATTAAACCCATAGAAACATAGATTTTATGTTTCGAAAAGGAGACAAAAAGAAATACATTTCTCTCACATAGTCCAGAAGCTTCGGGATGATTTATTCTAAAGTGAAACCCCTTTTTTTAAGCAACCAATAAGCTATGTTTCTATGTGTTAAAGAATTACCCCAACCGCTTAAATGTCTTCGGTTTTGGGTTTTGAAAACTTCTCCCTGATATAAAAAACAGGTATTCCTATTCCTGCGATGATTAATCCCGGCCAGGTATAGGTGGGTTTGTAAATGATTAATAATATACAGAACGCTGATCCCATAATGATATAAATGGCAGGTAAAAATGGATATCCAAAGGCTTTATAAGGTCTTTCATGTTCCGGTTTTTTACTTCTCAAAACAAAAATTCCAGTAATAGTGATAACGTAAAACAGAACAACTACAAATGAAATCATGTCTAATAAATTCCCGTAACGACCGCTTAAACTCAAAACAACCGCCATAAAAAATTGAATCCAAAGTGCATTTGCCGGAACCGAATGTTTGTTTAAAATCGCTGTCTTTTTGAAAAATAAACCATCTTTTGCCATACTCTGATACACTCTCGCGCCTGATAGAATCATTCCGTTGGCACAACCAAAAGAAGCAATCAAAATCATTAACGCGATAATCGAAGTTCCGCTTGAGCCAAAAATCGCTTGTGCAGCGGCAATTCCAACTCGGTCTTTTTCAGGTGTTCCAATGGCTTCAACGGGTAAAACGGCAGTAAACATGATGTTTAAAGAAACGTATATAATCGTTACCACGGCAGTTCCTAAAAGCAGACTCAAACCGATATTTCGTTTTGGATTTTTTATTTCATCCGAAACAAACGTCACATTATTCCAGGCATCATAACTAATAACTGTTCCCACCAAAGCAGAAGCGATTGCGCCCCAAAAAGCAGGCGTATTCGTGTATTGCAAAAACGAACCATCCGGATTTAGTTTTTGCAAATGAAACGGATTCGTCCAGTTTGCCTGCCATACTTCGGGTTTAAAAAATATAAACCCGAAGACAATAAGAACTAGTAAGCTTATCAGTTTGGTTCCGGTGAAAAACTTCTGAATTATTTTTCCGAGTTTTACGCCTTTGGTATTGATATAGGTTAAGATGAATAACAAGACAATAGAGGAGAGCTGTGCCGGCGAAATGGTAAAGGATTCTCCGATTCTAAAAGCAACCAAATCTTCACTAAATAAAGGAAAAAAGTACGCCAGAAATTTAAAGAACGATACACAAACCGCAGCAATTGTTCCCGTTTGAATTACGGTAAACAAACTCCATCCATACACAAATGCCACAAGCGGATTATAAGCTTCTTTAAGATAAACATACTGACCTCCTGATTTTGGGAACATTCCGCTTAATTCTCCGTAACTCACAGCTGCAATCAACGTCATGAATCCGCCAATTAACCAAACCAAAATTAGCCAGCCTGCTGATCCTACATTACGGGTAACATCGGCACTCACAATAAAAATTCCCGAACCAATCATTCCGCTGGCAACCAATAAAGCTGCATCGGCAAGACCGAGTTCTCTTTTATATTCTTGTTTTTTTTCTATTTCTGACATTCTGATTTTTTGTTTTTATAACTAAACCAATTCGGCATTGGTCAAAGGTGTTGTAGGTGTTTCTTTTGGAATTCTTCCTTGCAGATGCGGTAACGATGCATTTGGCAAACGTGGCAGCACCAATTTGGCAAAATAGTTCGCTTCTTCAATCAAAGGGAAACCGGAGAAAATAAAAGAGCGGAAACCCATATCCATATAGCGATTCAGTTTTTCTATAATTTGATCGGCACTTCCTACCAAACCACTTCCGCAGCCAGAGAAAACTTTACCAATATCGGTCCATAAGATATCTTCTACATAACCATCCTCATCCGAAGTTTCTCTTAATTCATCTTGTTTTAAAACTCCTAACGAACGCGAATCTTCGCCACGGCTTCTGATTTCCAAACCTCTTTTCTCATCAAACTTCGAGATTAGCTTTTTCGCGTAAGCTCTGGCTTCTTCCTGTGTTTCACGAACAATGACATGAATTCTTAACCCGAAATCTATCGTTCTTCCTTCTGCAGCAGCACGTTCGCTCATTTCTTTCAGAGTCGCATACATCGATTCTTCAGATTCCGGCCAGGTCAAAAACACGTCGCAATGTTTCGCACAAACGGCTCTGGAACCAGGGGAAGTTCCTCCAAAATACAATAATGGACCGCCGTTTTGCTGATAGGATTTTACCGGATCAGATGGCAAATCAAACTGATAAATTTGTCCTTTATGCGAGATTCTGTCTTGTGTCCAGCCTTGCTGCAAAATCTGAATCACCTCAGAACATCGTTGGTATCTTAGATTAGGATCTTCACGGGTTCCCGGTAAATCTGAGTTGATGATGTTTAAAATCAATCTTCCTTTCAAGATGTGATCTAATGAAGAAATCGCTCTTGCCAACATGGGCGGATGTACTTCTCCGGTACGGATCGCCAACAAAAATGTAATGTTATTCGTTTCCGGCGCAACACTTGCCGCAAAAGCCAGTCCGTCTTGTCCTACGGTATAGGCAGATGGATATAAGATGTTGCTAAAACCTAGTTTTTCTGCTTCTAATGTTATTTCACGACAATGTTCGTAACTGCTTCGGCGATCATTATCTAATACGCCTAAATATGCTGTATCTCCACCAATAATGTCATTGAACCAGGAAATTTCTGCTACTCTTTCCGGGGTTCTAATGGCTACTGTTTCAATTTTACCTTCAATCATTTTCTTTCTTCTTTTTTAAGCTCTTTTTCAATTTTTTATTTTTATCCTGCGCATTTTTTCCAGCTTCACTCAACCAGGAAATTTCAGTATTTTTAATTCTCATTGATACAACAGGTGCGGGATTTAGGTTGGTCTGATTCATATTTTTTGAGTTTTAGTTATTATTTTTTAAAGACTGTTTTTCCTTCTTTAATGGTTTCCAGAACAGTAATGTCTTTTATTTTAGAAGGATCTATTTTGGTTAAATCGTCTGAAAGTACCACTAGATCCGCCAGTTTTCCGGTTTCGATAGAACCTTTGCTATTTTCTTCAAAATATTCGTAAGCGCCGTTTATCGTGATGGCACGAAGTCCTTCGATAGGCGTTAATCTTTCATCCGGACCAATAACCTGACCTGAACGTGATTTTCTTTCTACAGAGGTCCACAATAAAAACAATTGGTTTAATGGTGTAACCGGATAATCTGTATGGTTCGTGGCGACAACACCTTTTTTGATGGCTGTTTTTAATGGGCTTAAAAAATTAGCTCTTTCCGGACCTAAGTTGCGAAGGTGTACATCGCCCCAAAAGAAGGCGTGATTACTAAAGAAAGCGGCAATGATGCCCAGTTTTTTATAAGTATCCAACTGATCAGGTCTTACAAACTGAGAGTGAATCGTTACCGGTCTGCGATCGTTACTATTGGTATTTAATGTTTTATTGGCATTTTCTATCGCTTTCAGGTACATATCGATCGTGGCATCTCCGTTGCAATGCACAAATGGGCGAACATTATTTTGGAAAGCCTTAATAACTAAATCATTAAACTGATCTTGGGTAATGTTGGCGAAACCGGTACATTCGTCGTGGTTACAACCCGGAACTTCTACCAAATATGATTTACTGAAAAAAGCCGTTTTACCTTGTGGAGAACCATCGGCAATCATTTTTGTTCCGGCCAGTTTTAAGTGGTTTCTTAGTACACCAAATTTAAAATCAGGATTTTGCAATACTTTTTCTAAAGTTGGATATCCCGGCAAAGCTTCAATATCAATAAACAATTCATTTCTTTCTGCGGCTTTGTGCAATAATTCAACAGATTCATAACTTGAATATCCGTCCTGAGCCGTTGTAATACCATTACTGGCATAAAATAATTGCTGCTCTTTTAAATCTTTTATCTGCTGGTCTAAAGTTGGAGCAGGTTTCGCAGGTCTTTTCAATAATCGGCTTGCATTTTCTTGTAATAATCCTGTTGGTTCGTTAGTTCCTTTTTTTCTTTCGATGGCACCACCGGGAGGATTTGCTGTATTGGCATCAATTCCTGAGAGTTTTAAAGCATACGAATTAGAAACCGACATATGCCCGTTGATGTTCGTAATCGTTACTGGATTGTTGGGAAAAGCAGCATCAAGATCTTCTTTGCTTGGATGTCTTTTTTCTTCAAGTTGATCCTGATCATATCCAAAAGCATCGATCCATTCGCCTGGAGCGACATTGTTTTTCTTTTGAAAATCCTGAATACGGCTTACCAAATCGGCAATGTTTTTAACATCTCCCATTGGCGGAGATCCCACATTTACTGTTGTAGATCTCGATAAACCCATAAAATGGCTGTGACCGTCAATAAATCCGGGAACTACCGTTTTTCCTTTTAAGTCGACAACAATCGTGTTTTTGTCTTTTAGTTTTTCGATTTTGCTATTCGTTCCCACAGCCAGAATTTTACCGTTACTTACGGCAACAGCTTGCGCTGTACTGTTTTTGGCATCAACGGTAATAATATTTCCGTTGATAAAAATTTTCTCAGCTGTATTTTTTTGCTGTGCATGGATAACCGTCGCAGCGAAGAGTATAGCCAGGCATTTTAAATTAGTTCTCATTTTGTTGTTTTTTTGTTTATATAATTATTTTTAAACACATAGAAACATACATTTACTTTATGAAAAGAGGCTTTTCACTTAGAATAAATCACATAGCTATATGAGCTATGTTAAAGAAATTTATTTCTTTTTGTTCCCTTATCTAAAATCTAGAACCTATGTTTCTATGTGTTAAATATTTTTTTTTCCACTTGCATCTAATGGGTTGTAGTATTCTATCTCGGAGCCAGTTTGTTATAAGCTAATTCATTACTTGGGATTGCCCAAACATAATTCGCCGCTGTTGGCAAGACTTCAGGTGCAGCACCAGCATTTCCTGTTTTGGCAGGAAGCGCCTGAACTCTTCTCAATAAATCCGGCGTACGAAATCCTTCGCCCACCAATTCTATTCTTCTTTCGTTTAGAATTGTATTGACCAATTCGTCTTTTGTCGCAACTCCTGTTGTAAAAACATAAGCAGCATCAGAACGATTGCGAACTGCCGATAATAGCGTTCTGGCCAAAGGCAAATTGTCGCTTTGTGCCGCAGCTTCGGTATAATTCAAAAGGACTTCTGCGTATCGAATTACAGGAACATAATCAGTAAAAGGGGCACCATTTTTCTTGAATTTGTTCAGTAATTTTTGTCCGGTGGCATTAGTGATCACCAAACCTTTTCTGGCATCTGCAGAAGTTGGAGAAGCATAAACAGGATCTGCAATAATTCCTGCGGTATTAAAATAAATAACCGGAGTTAAGTAGTTTGCGCCAAGTGCACTTTGCAAGGCTGGAGCTTCTGCCGCAGTAGTAAACGGAATTGAAAATATAGCTTCGTTACCTACATACGAACCTCCAAAAACGTTAGCAACATTAGGTTCTAAACGATGTGTCAAACTTCCTGAAACGTATTGAAAAGGAGCTGTTGCAGGAACCAGTTTACTAGCTTCGGAAATTACTTTTGCATAATCGCCTTTGCTTAAATAAACTCTGGTTTTTAAAGCTATTGCTGATGCTTTATGCGCTCTTGAAACTGTAAGGATTCCTGTTGCATAACTTTCTGGTAAATCGACCTCGGCTTCGTCAAGATCTTTTAAAATTTGACTATAAACATCTGCAACGCTGCTAAAGGCTAAGTCGTTAAGTCCGCCCGATGTATTTCCTTTTAAGCGTAACGGAAGCGCCAGTGCAGCACTATTTTGCGCATAAGGTTTTGCATAGGTTTGCACTAAACTTAGATACGAAATCGCTCTTACAAACTTAGCTTCGGCGATATAATTCTTGCGTAAATCCTCTGTTACAACAGTAGATGTTGCCAGATTATCGATCAGAATATTCGAAAAGTTAATAGTCGTGTAAGCAACGCTCCAAACTGAGTTTACAAAATCTCCTGATGAAGTTATCGTCTGATTCCAAACATTGGCTCCGGTTGAATTGTTACCATCATTCTGACTGAATTCGTTTCCTCTTTGTTCATTAAAAATAATGAAGCGGCCACCGTAAAAAGACGGATTGCTAAACTGACCGTATAGTCCGTTTACCTGACCTAAAATTTTGGCTGGTGTGCTGAAAGCCGTTTCTGTAGAAATGCTCGTTTCAGGAACAGTATCTAAAGCATTATCGCTACATCCGGCCAATAATAAAGCTAGAAATGGTGTGATAATAAAGGCTTTTTGTATGCTTTTTTTATAATTGAAAATCATGATGTTTTTATTTTTAATTAAGATGAATGCCTAGAAACCTACATTAAGTCCTAAAGTGAATACTACTGAATTGGCCGGCACGTTTTGATCTTTTCCGGAATTGATGGAGTTCCCGTTGATTGAAATCTCAGGATCTGAACCGCGGTATTTTGTCCAGGTGTATAAATTAGAGCCCTGAGCATATACTTTTGCTGTTGAAATGTATTTGTTGACCAACTCGTTTTTTACCGGAATTCTATAGCTTAAAATGATGTTTTTTACTTTCAGGTAAGATCCGTCTTCTACATAAGCAGAGTTGCTTGACGAGAAACCTCCTGAAAAACTGTCTCCGTAAATTAACTTAGGAACATCTGTAACCTGACCCGGAGTTGTCCAGCGATCTTTGATGAAAGTTCCGTTGTTGAAGAAACGCTGATCAGATAAAGTAGATCTTGTACCGTTGTACAATTTGTTTCCTCCGGAGAAAGTCAGACCAATCGACAAATCGAAATTTTTATACGATAAATTGTTGTTCAAACCTCCGTAATAAGTGGGTAACGAGGGTCCCTGAATACGACCGTCACGATAGTTGTCGATTGCCGGAGCAGTACCACCATTGAGATAGGTAAAAGCTTTTGTAAGTGCATTGTATTGTACTTCTTCGTTATTGGCGTTGACATAAACACGGTTTCCGTTTTCAGGATTTACTCCCGTTGTTGGTACGGCAAAAATAGATCCTACAGAATAACCTTCTCTGGTAATATTCTGTATTCCGAAAGTGCTTAGAACCGTTGGATAAATATCTCCGTAACCGCCTAATGAAGTTACTTTGTTTTTAATTGTTGATAAATTAAAACTTGCATTCCACTGAAAATCATTGCCATTTATAATGTTTGCATTAATCGAAAGTTCAAATCCTTTGTTGTATAAAGATCCAACGTTTGCTGCAATAGAATTGTTTGGGATTCCTTGTGATAAGGATTGAGGCGCATTCAAAATCAAATCGTTGATGTTATTTTTGTAATAATCTGCTTCAACTGTAATGCGGTTGTCAAACAATCCAAAATTGATCCCGAAGTCAAACTTTTTGCTTGTTTCCCATTTTAAATCCGGATTGCCTGATTGCCCAAAACTAAGCGTTGGAACTCCTGCATAAGTACCTGCGTTATATTGCGATAAAGCGGCATAATCGTTTAATTCGCTGTTGCCCACAATTCCGTAACTTGCTCTTACTTTAAAAGCATTTAAGACATTTTTTATAGAAGAACTTTTAAAGAAATCTTCTTCAGATACATTCCATCCTACAGAAGCCCCGCCAAAATTTCCCCATTTATTTCCAGATGCCAATGCTGATAATCCGTCTCTTCTGAAGTTAAGATTCAGCAGGTATTTTTTGTCATAATCATAAGCAATACTGCTAAAATATGAAAGCAAAACATTTTCTGTCTGAACCGAAGGACCAGGGGCAATGCTTGTAAATCCGCCTTGGTAACTCGTGAAGAAAGGATCAGTCAAACCGGTTTTTATTGCTCCCCAACCATCAATTTCGCGAACATTTTTCTCTTGTCCTAAAAGTACTTTCAAACTATGTTTTTGATCAAATACAGTCGAGTAGGTAAGGGTATTGGTCCAGTTTGATCTGGAATATTTGGTATTAGAGTTTGTTGCAGCTCCTTTAGTAGAGAAACCATCTCCACTAAACGGATTTCTAAATTCTTTGTTTTCTACTACAAAATTATTGATACCGTAAACCGTTTTGAATTTCAGGTTTTTGATGATTTCAAGTTCGGCATAAATACTTCCAATAAAAGTGTTGTTTTCAGAAGTGTTTTTATCCAGATCTAAAATCGTCTGTAAGTTATAAGCATTAAAAACTCCTAGTGAAGGACTGTTTGCTCCGTAGCCAATATTTCCGTTACTCGGATTAATGTTGTAAGATCCATCAGGATTATAAACCGAAACGTTTGACGGTAAAATATAAGTAAGTCGGCCCAAAGGTTGTAAACCAATATATTGTGTGTTCACTGCATTTCCAGCCGAAGATCCAATCGAGTTAGGCGTTGATGATCCTGAGTTTGGTCCTGAATTTAGTGAATTGTTATACGAGAAATTAGTTCCTAAAGTTAGCGAGTTGTTCAATTTATGTTCGAAATTCAATCGGATTCCTTTTCTAACAAATTCATTCGTTCTTAGAATTCCTTCCTGATTAGAATAATTGGTAGAAATAAAATAACTAGTAGAATTTGTTGCGCCGGAGAAACTTAAATTATGATTTTGCGAAACCCCTGTGTGATATGCTACATCATACCAATTGGTTCCTATTGTCGATCCGTCAGCATTTTGTCCTAATGCAAAACCAGGTGTAAGTCCCGCATTGGTTCTCGCTTCATTTTTGATGCTTACATAATCTTCGGCATTCAAAAGTTTTGGTAAATTCGTTGCTTTATTCCAGCTTACCCAAATATCATAATTAACGTTTACTTTTCCTTTTTTTCCTTTTTTGGTCGTAATCACAATCACACCATTTGCTGCACGAGAGCCGTAAACTGCTGCCGCCGAAGCATCTTTTAAAACGTCGATCGATTCAATATCATTTGGGTTAATGTCTGATAACGGGTTGTTGCCAATTGCTCCTCCGGCAGTTCCGGTAAAAACGGTAACACCATCGACAATTACTAAAGGATAAAGCGAACTTGTGATAGAGTTGATTCCTCGAATTCTAATAACAGGCGTACTGTTTAAAGATCCGCTGGGCTGAACAATGTTTAATCCTGCTGCCTGACCGCCTAACAATTGATCAAAACTTTGTGCCGGACGATTGGCAATTTGTTTCGCATCAATTTTTGAGGTTGCTCCTGTAAAGGTTTTCTTGGCCGATGTTCCGTAACCTACAACCACGATTTCGTCTAGTTTTTCAACCTGTTCCGTTAGTTTGATGACCACCGGACTTCCGTCAACTATAACTTCTTTAGAATTGTACCCTATGTAACTAATGACTAAAGTGTAAGGGAATTTTTGTCCCGTTTGAAAGTAAAATTTCCCATCAATATCAGTTTCAACGCCATGTGTAGTTCCTTTGATATTTACCGAAGCGCCAATAATAGGCTGATTCGATATTTGATCTACTATTGTTCCGTTAAGTTTCGATTGAATATTTGGTTCCGTATTTTGAGCATTTATTCCGATGGAGATGAACAAAATGCTAATCCATAAAATAAGTTTTGTATTTTTTTTCATTCTTGGTTATTGATTTTTTGTAATTAAAATGCCGGGAGATTGGATTTCTGGTGCATTCTTTATTGAGTGATAAATGTTCTTTAAGCCTTGCCATTTCTATTGCCGTAGAAATATTTAGGTTCGGTTTTGTAGTGGTATTTGTGTCATGTTTGTTCGTATTTAGTTGTTGTTTTTGGATGATTTATAGTTATGCGTGATACTTCTTCCTGATGAAAAAAAGCATCAAAATGATTGTATAATATTCAATAAGAAACCGTTGAGGTTTAAGAATTTTCGTTTTTTTAATTCTGATTCTTTGGATAAAAATCACTTATAAACGAAAAGGAGGTGAGGGAATTAACAACAGAAGCACATATAACAAAAAGTGTTATAAGTATATTTTTTGGGAAGAATGTAAAATGCTATGCTTTCGGTTGTTTTCAAAATGTAGTTCTTTTGGTTTTAAACTCTACTAATTCTATAGACAAAGTTAAATTTAATATAATAAAAACCAAATATTTTTTTTAACAAGTTGCAGGTTATTAGTGATTTAATTTAATGGTTTGGGTTTAATGTGTTGTATTATAGTGGTTTGTGTTTATTCTGTGTGAAATAAAAAAGACAGAAAAAAAAGTATAAGGTTTATTTTTATACTTATTTTTCTGTCTTTAAGTGTTTTAGGTAAATATTATTTAAAGCTCCGGAGGAGTGATATATTTATAGCAATTATATATTTCCCCGTATTAAAGCTCCGGAGGAGCGACATATATACCACCCCGCTGGGGTTCGGATTCTTCTTGTCAAATTAAATTTCTATAAATATATCGTCCCGCTGGGACTTGGTTTAGGATTAATTACAAATTACTTTTTCAAAGTTGCACCGCCAGGCATAACCTCTGTTTTCAGTTTGAACTTACTGTATTCAACCACTCCCGTTTTATCAGCCCAGTCAAAATAAGAAGCCGAAAGCTTGTTCACAATTCCTGGGTTTTGTTGTGCGACATTTGTAGTTTCGCCACGATCTGTTTCGATATTGTAAAGTTCCCATTCGTACGACGGATAGGTCGAAACCAATTTCCATTTGCCATCTCTCACGGCTCTGTTTCCGGCTCTTTCCCAAAATAATGGTGCGCCTCTATCGACCTGCGAAACATTATTAAATAAAACAGGCAACAAACTGCTTCCAACCAAAGGGTTTGTCGTCACACCATTATATTCTTTGGGATATTCAATTCCGGCCAATTCGTAAAAAGTAGGGGCAAGGTCAATAATATGTCCTGTTCCTTTGTCGATTCTGCCCGCTTTTATTTTTGATGGAAACCACGCAATAAACGGAGAACTGAATCCGCCTTCGTGCATATTATTTTTGTATTGTTGTAATGGAGTATTAGACAAATACGCCCAGTTTTGTTCCTGGTAATCAAACGATTCTGAAGTTCCAACGGGTCCGTCATTTCGAACCAAACCTCTTCCTAACGGATTATACGAATTGAAACCACCTTGTGCTCCATTATCTGAAATGAAAATAATCAGCGTATTTTTATCTTTCTTCAACGCTTTTAATTTCTCTAAAACTTTGCCCACGTTCTGATCCATATTATCGAGCATTGCGGCATAAACTTCCATTTTGGCTTTCCAGAATTGTTTCTCGTCATAGGTTAGTTTACTCCATTCCGGTACTTCCGGATCTCGTGGAGAAACGGTTTGATTCGCGGGTAAAATGCCGTTTGCTTTTAGTTTTTCGATTCTTTTTTCTCTGAGAACATCCCAGCCTTCATCAAATTTCCCTCTATATTTAGCAATGTCAATCGGTTTTGCCTGCAACGGCCAATGCGGAGCTGTAAATGCCAAATACAAAAAGAAGGGTTTGTTTTCTTTATTTTGTTCGTCTAAGAAAGTCATGGCATTATTCCCGATCTCATCTGTAAAATAATACGAATCATCTTTGGGATGCAGTTCTTCATTATTACGAATCAATTTTACAGGATAAGGCGTTTTTCCAAATGGCAAAGGTTTGGTATCAAAATAGTTTGATGCTCCTTTTAAGATCCCATAGAATTTATCAAATCCTCTTTGATTTGGCCATTGCGCCTGATCTTCAGAACCTACGTGCCATTTTCCGGATAATAAAGTGCTGTAACCGCCAGAACGGAAAACTTCTCCCAATGTCAAAGATTCTTTGTTTAGATATCCCTGATATGCCGGTAATCCCAAATTGACATCAAAAAATCCCATTCCGGCTTTGTGCTGATATTGTCCCGTTAGCAAAGAGCCGCGGGTTGGCGCACAAATTGAGTTATTGTAAAATTCGCGTAAGCGTAAACCTTCGCTGGCTAATTTATCTAAGTTGGGTGTTTTAATTTCGGAACCGTAATTTCCTAAATCAGAATAGCCCATATCATCGACCATGATTAAAATGATGTTGGGTTTTTCAGCAGTTGTTTTATTTTGTGCATTTAAAGCCACTACAGAGAGTAGAAGATTTAGGGAAAGAATTGTTTTTTTCATTATAGTTGATATTTTAATTTTTTGGAAATTGGAGGAGTTTCACTTTGTCAAAGTTTAAAACGTGAAAAACAGGAGAGACATAGCCCGAGGTTTCAACCTTGGGAATACGGATTTTGTCAATTTATTGCGCTCCAACGGTTAAAACCGTTGGCTATGTTTATAAAATGTTTTCTGTATGAAACAATATTTTTTTAAGTTTGAAGTAGTTTATTTACCAAACAACAAAAAAGCAATAATCAGCGTAATAATCACATTGAATAACTGCGCGATTAAAAAAGCATACAAAGGTTTTCGGCTATTATTACTCAGTAAATCTTTAAAGTTCGTTTCTAAACCAATACTCGTGAAAGCCAATGCAAACCAAATGCCTTGTAAGTTCTTCAAACTATCTTTTACGCCCTCTCTGGTTTCAGCAGTAAGCAGGAAAGAGAAGAGTAGGGAAGCGGCAATAAAACCGATAACAAATTTTGGAAAACGTTCCCAAATGACACCCAAAGTAGGTTTTGATTCAACAGCTTCGGCTGAATTGTTGTGTGTGTAGGTCCAATAAAAGGAGATCGCAAAAGCAGCGATTCCTAATAATACATTTTGGGAGAATTTTACGATCGTGCTAATTTTCAAAGCGGTTTCGCCTACCAAAGAACCAGAAGCGACAACAGCGCCGGATGTGTCGATACTTCCGCCTAACCAGGCTCCGGTAACTTCTTCGGGAAAATTGAAATATTTGGCAATTATAGGCATGAAAATCATCATTGGGATTGCGGTTACTAATACAATCGAAATTACATAAGACAGTTTTTTGGAATCTCCTTTGATGGCTCCGGATGTGGCAATAGCGGCAGAAACGCCACAAATAGAAACGGCACTTGAAATCATCATGGTCAATTCGTCATCGACTTTTAATTTTTTACACAACCAAAAAGCAAAATACCAAACGGATAAAACTACCACCAAAGCCTGAATTAATCCTAAAGAACCAGCTTTTAGAATGTCTGAGAAAATAACACTGGTTCCCAATAATACCAATCCTATTTTGACAAATACTTCTGTCGAAAGTGCTGACCGAAACCAATCCGGAAGTTGGAAGAAATTGCCAATTGCTAAACCAATTGCCAAACTGAAAATGACAGCTTCAAGATTCAGTCCTTTTACGGCTGTATTTCCTGCAATAATTAGCGCAATAACAGTCAGGATATAAACAACCGGGAAACCCAATAAAAAGTATTTTACCGATTTGCCAATTAAAAAAGCGCCTAAAGTTCCGATAGAAATGAGATATAAAAATTGTAATCCGATTATTTTTAGGTTTCCGAAATCAAATACATCGTGGAATAAATCTGATCCGGTAGACCATTTGAAAACAGGAACTTCGGGAAGAAAAATAAAAAGGGAAATTCCGATGATTATAAATCCGAGAATTACGACGGTCCAGTCTTCGTGAATGGTAAATGTTTTGGTTGGGGTTGACATTTTAAATTTATTGTTGGTTATCCTAACAGGTTTTTAAAACCTGTTAGGTATTATTATTTATGGTTGAGTTTTTTTAAAGTTTTCTTGAATAGCCTCCTGCTTTAGCTGGAGGTTATTATTATGAGGTTGACATTGGCTTTAGCCGAATATTTGTATTGTTTATTTTTAAAATTAAATACCTAACAGGTTTTGAAAACCTGTTAGGATAGATAAATGTTGGTTTTGTGTATAGATTACAAATCGACAAAGTATTTTTGTTTGCCAAAATCAAATTCATAATGAGTTAAATTTGGCCATAAAGGTTTTACTAAACCCTTTTCCCAATTTTTCAATGCAAGATGTAATTCTTTTACTTTTGCCGGATTTTTTTGAGCAAGATCTGTAGTTTCAGATTTGTCTGAAGCTAAGTTATAAAGCCATTCTTCATGGGTTTTTCCGCTTATGATTAATTTCCAGTCACCGCTTCTTATGGCTTTTGCATCGCCGGAACGCCAGTACAAAGTTTTGTGTGCTTCTTTATTTTCGTTGACTGTACTTACAAGATCAACACCATCATAAACTCGGTCTTTTGGTAAATCAGAATGAATAGCAGCAGCAATTGTAGCAAAAATATCCAATGTACTTACCGGAGTTTTATAGATTGTATGAGGTTTGATTTTTCCTTTCCACGAAAGTGCAAACGGAACATTTACGCCACCTTCAAAATGAGAAAACTTTCCTGCTTTCAGAGGTGCGTTTGTCGTAGCAAAAGTATAATCGGCACCACCGTTGTCGCTGGCAAAAATGATTAAGGTGTTATCTTCCAGACCTTCTTTTTTGACTTTTGCCCTGATTCTTCCCACGGCATCGTCTAAGGCGCTGATCATGGCAAAATAGACACGTTTGTTCTCGTCTTTTACATTCGGGAAACGATCGTAGTATTTTTTGCGAACCTGAAAAGGTGTATGTGGCGCATTAAACGGCACGTACAATAAGAAAGGTTTGTTTTTATTTCGATCAATAAAAGCTTCTGCTTCATCAGCAAATGTTTCGGTTAGATAGGCTTTATTGTGTATAATGGTGGTATCACGACGAATTTGTCCGATTCCAACGCGTCCATTTCCCCAAATCATTTTATCTGTAAAATCTTTGTGATGATGGTTGATAATATCCGGATTATCATCTTCAGGAGTATAAAGCGAAAACGCCTGATAAAACCCATAATGATAATCGAAACCTCTGTCTAAAGGAAAAAAGCCTTTGTTGTGTCCCAAATGCCATTTTCCGATAATTCCTGTGCTGTAACCTTCTCTTTTGGCCAAATCGGCAAACGTAATTTCAGATTGTGGCAAACCTTGTGTGGCTATCGAAGCTTCGTTTGGATAATTGATTTTATCATTCAATCTCCAATTATTGGTATTGATCAGATACTTGAAACCATAATATTCAAGATTGTTTTTTGGATACCGATCCCCAGGCTGATATTCATGTCCAAAACGTTCCTGATAACGCCCGGTTAAAATTCCTGCACGAGAAGGTGAACAAATCGAAGCCGAAACATAACCATCCTGAAAAGTAACTCCTGACGCTGCCAGAGAATCTATTTGCGGAGTTGGGGTTGATTTTCCTCCGTATAACGAAATATCATATTTTCCTAAATCATCGGCAAGAAGAATAATGATATTTGGTTTTTTAAAAGAACTATCTACAGGAATTTTTTCAGCCAGAAATTCCTTTTTTCCTTCAAGTAATTTTGGGTCTGGTTTTATTAAGGTTCCATCTGTATTGATGGGCCAGAATAAAAATATAGCCAGAATAGCAATTATAATCAGGATTGGAAAAACAATCTTTTTTGTTTTTGATAATGCCATGTTTTTTTGTTTTAGAAATAATGGACTTAGTGATAATCTTTGTCAAAGTTTTTATGCGCATTTTTGTCATCCGGAGGAACGAGGGATCTCCGCTAGTAGCTCGACATGCTGCATAAACTTTGCGTTAGTTTCTTGCGGAGATCCCTCGTTCCTCGGGATGACAAAAATGGTGATTATGATTGCGTTTATTTTACAGCCAAAGCCACATCAACATCATTTTTCAAATCGCCTAAACCTTCTTTTTTGAACACAATTTTTCCATCTTTGTATAAAATCAACGTAGGGAAAACTTTTACGGTTTTTAAATCGGCAATTACTTGCGGGCTGTCTTCCAGATCAATTTCTACGATTTTTAAATTAGAACCGTATTGTGCTTTTATGGTTTCTAAAACCGGTTTTACTTTTTTGCAGGCGCCACAATAGATTGAGCCAATATCTACTAATACATCTTTGTTTTCAGCGATAATTTTTTTGTATTCGGCTAGTGTTAATTTGCTTTTTGAGCTCGCATAAAAAGGTTTTCCGTTTCCAATCCAGTTGGCGATTCCACCTTCAAGACTATACGCTTCTTTGAAACCTTTTTTTAATAAATCATCAGCGAGCCAAACACTTCTTCCTGCACCAATCGAATAGGTAAATACAGGTTTTGATTTGTCTAAAGCGGCAATGCGTTTCTCATAATCTTTTGATTCCAGATTAAAATTCTGTGCGCCATTGATATGGTTGAGTGCAAATTCTTCAGCTCCCCTGGCGTCAATTATTTGTGGATTTTTTTGGCTTTGAATTTTTGAATAAAAGACCTCTAATGAAACTGTATTTGAACTTTTATTTTGTGAAAAACCTACGACTGTAAAAAGTAAAATTGCGGTTGCAATACTCTTTTTGAATATTTTATTTTTCATGATTTTTTAGATTAGGGTGTAACAATATTCCAATACGGATTTGCGGGTTCGAATGTGCCTGCCAATTCTCTGAATTTAAACGGATCACCTTCAAAACTCACACCGTCAGAAGTTAGAATATTTCTTGCTTCTTCAGGATTGGATAGTAAGGCTACGAACTTGGCTTTTGGAATGGTTAATGTAAATTCGGCTTTATCATTTGCTCGGGTTTGACTTTGATGTAAAACACCGTTTTTAAGATAAACGAGAATATTTTTATTGAGTTCAGGGAAAATGAAACGCAATTTTACGTCTTTTCCAGCCGCTTTATTTCCGTCAACAGTTACAGACAAATAATCGAAAATTGCTTCGGGAGTTAGTGTCGACAAAAATCCGGCAGCACGATTCACAGGGTTTTTAGGAACAATTACACCTTCGCGAAGTTCTTTGGCTCCTGATAAATATAAATCTCTCCAAATTCCGGATTCACTCTGATACGCAATTTGTTCAAAAGCATCAGCTTGTAAATTTTTGGCCGCAACATTCTCAGGATTCGCAAAGATCACATGTTTCAGTACTTCGGCAACCCAACGATATTCGCCTTTTTGGTAGCTTTCATTTGCTTTTTTCAAAGCTATTTCTTCGCCGCCAAACCATTCTACATATTTTTTAGCCGATTCTACTTGTGGCAGTTTATCATAATCAGCAGGATTTCCGTCCCACCAGCCCAGATAGAATTGGTATGTTGCTTTGGCATTGTGTTTTACTGTTCCGTAAAAATCACGATTGTACCATTCTTTGCCTAATTCGGCAGGAAGTTTTATTTCTTCGGCAATTTCATCTTTATTTAAACCTTTATTGGCCAGATGAACGGTTTGATCATGCACGTATTTGTATAAATCTCGTTGTTTTTCCAGAAAAGTAATTCCTTTATCATGTCCGTAAACCGGCCAGGTATGCGACGGAACGATGAATTCGGTTTTATCGCCAAACAAATCAATCGCTTCATCCAGATATCCTGCCCATGCTTTTGCATCTCTGGTTTTTGCACCACGAGGCGTAAGGACATTATGATACGTATGACTGGCAATTTCGGCAGAAAAGAAAACTTTTTGAGCAGGAGCAAAGACCGTTAATTCGGCTGGAGCTTCAGAATTTGGCGTAAGCTGAAAAACCAGATCTAAACCATCAATCGTGATTTTTTGTCCTGTTTTTTCGACTTCAAAATTGGGCTGTAAAAGGGAGGACGAACCTCCGCTTAAAAACGGTTTTCCTAATCCCACATCGACCTGACCAGTTGCATTTCTTTCTAAACCTAACCCAAATTGATATCCGGCTCTTCGACGCATTACATTTCCTAAAAGTACATTTTCGCTCACCGCTTCTTCGTAGAAACCTTTTGGCGTTATAAATTTTACTTTACCGGATTTGATATCTTCTGCAGAAACTAATCCTTCGATACCACCATAATGATCACCGTGACTGTGCGTGACAATTACGGCCAATATAGGTTTATTAGCAACGTGTTTTTTGACCAGTTCATAAGCAGCAGTCGACGCTTCGCCAATCGTCAAAGCATCAATAACTACATAGCCATTTTTGGTTTCTATAAACGAAATATTCGCAATATCAAGAGAACGAACCTGATAAACACCATCGGTAATTTTAAACAAGCCATTGATGTTGTTGAGTTGTGCCTGACGCCATAAAGCGGGATTTACTGTTGCCGGAGATTTGCCTTTTATAAAAGCAAAATCATTGAGGTTTACAGCAACATTTCCTGTTTTAGAAAGAATTTTACCGTCGGCAAGAGTGGCGATAAAACCTCTCTTGGCGTCGGTAAAATCGGCAGTATCATCAAAGTTTAACTTTGAATATACTGCCTCATTTGATTTTTGGGTATAAGTTGACGCCTGTTTTGGCGCTTGTGCATTTGCAGCAATGCTGAAACCGATTAACAGTGTCGTTATTTTATTTTTTTTCATGGTATTTTTAAGATTGAGCCTGCTCGTAATACACCGGACTCGGAGAAATAGTTTCTGCTTTTGCTTTTATAGGAACTGATAAAACGCCTTCTGCCAAAGCACTTCCTTCTTTTTTAGATTTGAATATTGGCCATAAAAATTGTGCGTACCATTCTTCTTGTTTGTAGGACTTCATTCCGTAAGACGTTGGGTATTTACGGGTGATCAAAGCGGTTCCGAAAATCATGTCCCAGATAAAAAACATATTCCCAAAGTTTCCTTTAAAATGCCCAACACCATCTCCGCTTGTATCGGCGTGATGTGCGTGATGCGTTGCAGGAGTCGAAATTAAGCGTTCAAGAACCCATGCAATTGGGTGTAATATTCTGTATTTATAAAAAGGTTTGTCCCATTTGATGCTTGAATGTGCGCCAAGAGTGATGAAACTTTTAATCACCAAAACAAACAATGCAGGCAATCCTAAACCTAAAAAAGTTAAGGTTGCTGTCAAGTAAATTTGAGAAAAGAAAACCGTATAGATAAAGTTTTGTCTCGATGCCATCGCCATGCCCATATACGGAGCTGAATGGTGCGTTCTATGAAATCTCCATAAAAACGGAAATTGGTGGTGCAAACGGTGGTACCAGTATTGCGTTAAATCATCAGCAATTGCGATTAGAAAAAATCCTCCCCAAAACGGAACCCATGAAAGCGAGTTGGCCAAATTTGGGATTAAATAAGGTAATGCTGTTAAGCTAAAAAATGCGATTACCGGAGGTAAAAGTAATTTTGGCGCCAAGAAACAAATGATATCGACTTTGCGTTCTTCGCCCGTCCATTCGTCATCGTATAAACCTGCGGTGAATTCTATAACTCCCAAAACCAGCATGAAAACGATTAATCCCCAGGTACGAATGTTTTCGAAAGCGGGTTTTGTAAATTCTAAAAACGAGGGTAAAGTAAGGTGTGATTCTGTTATAACTCCGTTTGTGAGTTTAAAATAAAGGAAAATTGCCAGTACAGGCAAACTGTATATTAAAAGACTGATGCTTAAATCTCTTGTTAGTTTTTCTTTTTGAACTATTGCCATGATTTCTTATTTTAAAAAATTACTAATTAATGCTAAACCTCCCGCCAAAACAGCTAGCGGAACTAAAAAAACGATCGCTCCCACGACAATTTTTTTTCCTATAATTTCAAAGTCTACTCTTTTCATGATTTCTAATTTTTTATGTTTTATAACTATATTGAAAATCAGTACGTTTTAGATAATGTAAAAATAAATAAAATATTATTCTAATTCTATGGATTTAGTAGAGTTTTATTTACTATTTTTTTCAAAATTTGTTATAATATGTATTGATTATTGTTTTACTTTTTGAATCGTTGGAAGCGTTTCAAGCGTTAAATTGTCTCTTAGTTTTTCAGAAGGCAAATACAAACGAATGATCAAACTCGCTTTTTTAACGTCATTGATAGGCAGCCAGTTTTCTTTTTTCTCCGTTCCCGAAAGATTAATTTTATACGAAGTACTATCCGCTTCATATTTTACATCCTCGAGATTGTAGCTGTATTTGTTGATTGCGTTTTTAATTAGAAAACCGTTTTCATCATACGCCGTGATACTCCAGTATTTAGCGTCTAGTTTTTTTCCGCTAATTACGTAATCAGCTTTTGGGTCTAATGCGTTTCCTTCGCTATCTGTGCTTGTACTTAAGTAGATAACTTCTTTTTTGGTCAAAGCATAAGGCCCATAAACTGCCACTTGAGCAATGGTCAGCAAATCAGCCGAATTGAGGTCTTTGTCTTTATCGACCGTTTGCCAATTGCCAATAATGCGTTGCGAATCGCTTTTGCCTGATTTGATGTTATAAACACCAACGGCACTCCCGAATACAATAGCCAAAATGATCAATGCTACTGCAAGTCCTATCTTTTTAATTTTTTGATTTAAAGCCATTTTTACTTTTTTTTTAGTTGAATGTTGTGTTTTTTTAGGAGCTAATCCCGCTATCCGTTCCAATCTTTTGTGTCGCTAAAGAAGCGCCACAAAAGGATTTCCACTTCTATCGGGGCTAGGTAAGACTTTGGCGAGTTACATTGTGTGCTCTGTGATAAAGTTATTAGGCACATTTTTGTCATTTCGACCGAAGGGAGAAATCACACTCGAAACTCCGCAAACAATGTCGACAATCTTTGACGATAAAAGAGTGTGATTCCTCGTTCCTCGGAATGACAAAGACTGGGGTTACTTTGACAAAGATTACGCTTACTTCCCTAACTTTTCTACCGTAACACCATGTTGCAATTCCGCTAATGTTTTTACCGGATATGCTTTTGAAACTAAATAGCGAAACAAAATCAATCCTTTAGTTGTAGGACTGTAAATGATTTTCTCTTTCGGAATATTTTTCAATGCTTCAGCGGTACTTCCTTCAGGCGCTAAATAATATTCGAATTTAGCTTTTACTTTTTCTTCGTTTTCTACAAAAAAGTTAGTGGTGTTTTCCTGATAAGCCGAGATTGACCAATACGTCGAATCAGGAACAATCCCTGAAATTTTCAACACATTTTCTTTCAAATCATAACTGATGGTTGAATACAAAAAGTCAGGATTTGGTAATGGGATTACCCTGCTGTTGTCAGCATTGGGCTGATCTCCAAATCGGGGAGTGTTGACAATGCCCAGACTTTTTTCTGCAAACTTTTTTTGCACGTAATATGGAGTGACCCAGATCGTGAGGTAGTAAAAACTTACTGCAATTACTACAAGAATCAAGGCGAAGATGCCTTTTTTCAAAATTGGTTTTGTTGCTGACATAATTTACTTGTTTTAATATCAGTACTATTAATCATTCTTTGCAGGATGATTAATAGTACCGAGGGGTTTTTATTTATTTTTCTTGTGAACGCGTTGTTTCAAAACATCCTGCCAATCGATAAAAGGGTAGATGTTGTTTTTCTTCGCCTGATCGTCAAAAGCAGCCTGAAGTTCTTTTAATTTTTCAGGATTTTTTTTGGCTAAATCGACTCTTTCGTTAAAGTCAGTATTTAGATTGTATAATTCCCAAACATCATTGTCGTAGGTACTTGGTCCTGTATTTTTAGCCAAAGCGCCATTATCAACGATATCAATAAAATCAGGATGATGAGGTGCTGCAGCTTTCCATCCGTCTTTGTACAAAGCTCTTGATCCAAAAATATAATAGTATTGAATTTTATGTCTTGAAGGTGCTTTTGCATCAGCGTAAGAATACGCTAGTGAAGTTCCTTGAATCGAATCCTGAGCAATTCCGCGTATTTCTTTTGGGGTTGTAATACCAACAGTTTCCAGAGTGGTTGGTAAAATATCAATTACATGACCGTATTGATTACGAATTCCGGGAGTTTTTATTCCTTTTGGATAATACACAATCAACGGATTACGTGTTCCGCCTTCAGAATGTGCATCTTGTTTCAGATTTCTAAACGGTGTATTTGCCGCCAATGCCCATCCGTAAGGATAATTTCCTTCAACAGCTTCAGGAGTTCCCATAAGATCAATTTTCGCAAGATTTTCTTTTACAGCATCTTCTTTTGTACCATTTCCGAATAATTTTTTCAATAAAGGCTGATCGATAGTTCCAGATCCTGTTCCTTCTTTACTAGCTCCGTTATCTCCTAAAACAATGTAGAAAACAGTATTATCTAACTGATTTATTTCTTTCAGATGATTTACGATTCGGCTTACTTCGTAATCGGTATATTCAAGATATCCAGCGTAGATTTCCATAAAACGGGCATATAATTTCTTTTCATCCGGAGACAAAGTGTTCCATGCTTTTACGTATGAATCGCGCGTTGGCAATTTGGCATCAGCCGGAATTAAACCTAATTTCTTTTGGTTGGCAATTACTTTATCGCGGTAAACATCCCAGCCTTCATCAAATTTACCTTTGTATTTGTCGCTCCATTCTTTAGCCACCTGATGCGGAGAATGTGTTGCTCCCGGCGCATAGTACAAAAAGAAAGGTTTGTTTGGCGCTGCAGTTTTTTGGCGATCGATATAAGTAATGGCTTTATCAGAGATTAATTCACTTAAGTGTTTTCCTTTTAAATCAGCTGTAAATTGATTTTTAGATTTATCATTTCCTGCATTATTTAGTCTCGTATTTCCGTTAAGCCAAGTTTGATCTTCAACCAAATCGGGATTATACTGATCGGTTTCTGAACCTAAGAATCCGTAGAAATGGTCGAAACCTTTTCCGGTTGGCCATCTGTCAAACGGTCCGGCATCTGTAGCATCTTCGTCTGGCGTGACACCATATTTTCCAACGGCAAAAGTGTTGTATCCATTGTCGCGTAAAATCTCAGCAATTGTTCCTGCCGAAGACGGGATTCTACCATCGTATCCGGGAAATCCAGCCGACATAGCCGTATGCGAAAATCCACCTACGTGAACGGCGTGTGCATTACGACCTGTTAATAATCCTGCACGGGTTGGTGCACAAATTGCAGTGGTGTGAAAGTTGGTATAACGTAAACCATTATTGGCTAAATTCTCAAAAGTGGGCGTATTGATCAAACCTCCAAAAGCACTTGTAGCTCCGTAACCAACATCATCCAGTAAAATCCAGACAACGTTTGGCGCACCTTCGGGAGCTTTTACAGGATCTGGCCAATATTCTTTAGAATCTGCAAGGGTTTTGCCAATTACACCTTTGTAATTGGGATCTGGTTTTGATTGCCCAAAACTTAATTGGGCGACTATTAATGCCGTAATCAAAAGCCCTTTATTAGGACTTTTGATTGCAATATTATTTTTAAACTTTTTCATTTTATATATTTTTATGTTTATTACTATTCTTTAGAAAATTTCTGTTAGGCTACACTGATGATTATTTTATTTTATTCCAATCTTCGACACCTACTTTTACGGACCATTGCTGATGTAATTCAATCAGGGTTTGGAGTAATTTTGGTTCGGATTTTGCCAGGTTTTTGGTTTCTGTCCGGTCGGTGACAAGATTGTACAATTCCCAAGGCTGATTGTTTTCGGCTATAGCTTTCCAATCACCTTTTCGTACTGCTTTACTGCCTTCATGTTCCCAAAACAAAGCTTCATGAGCATCAGATTGTTGTCCTTCAAATTCTTTTTTTAAGCTAATACCTTCTAAAGCTGTCAGACTTTTTCCTTGAAAAGAATCGGGATATTGAATACCGGCATACTCCAAAAGAGTTGGAAAAATATCGATCAAATGACTTACTCTGTTGCTTTGTGTTCCAGCCTTAATGTGTTTTGGATAATAAGCAATAAAAGGTGTCGCAATTCCGCCTTCGTGGGTGTTCTTTTTGAATAATTGAAAAGGCGTATTGCTCACATTTCCCCACGGACTTTCGTAACTGTCAATCGAAGCAACTGATCCTGGTGTTCCATTTTTTTGTGTAACATAATTCCAGTTTTTCACATCATCGGCACTTCCGCCATTATCCGAAAGGAAGAGAACAAGCGTATTATCTTCTTCACCCAAAGATTTCACTTTCGTTAGGATTTCTCCAATTCCGGCATCCATTCGGTCGACCATAGCGGCGTAAATTGCCATTCGCGTATCCCATTTGTCTTTTTCTTCGGCACTTAGTTTTTCCCAATCGGGTACTTTTTCAAAACGATTTGATAAGTCCCAGTTTTTATCAATGATTCCCAGTTCTTTTAATTTCTTAAAACGACTTGCTCTCAATTGATCCCAGCCTTCTAAATATTTGCCTTTGTATTTTGCAATATCTTCGGGCAATGCCTGAATGGGCCAATGTGGAGCATTATAAGCCACATATAGAAAAAAAGGCTGTTGCTGATTGCGCTGTTTTTCTAAAGAATTAAGCGCGAAATTGGTAATTTCCTGGGTGAGATAGGTAGAAGTATCGGTGCGGATAATTTCTTTATCTCCTTTCATAAAAGTGACTTTTCTTCCGTCGTTATACAAAGGCTGTGAGTTAAAATAACTACTTCCATTGTTTTGTAAAGTAAATGAATCATCAAACCCCCGATTCACCGCCCAGGCCGATGGTACAAGACCAACGTGCCATTTTCCAGAAACAATAGTATTGTATCCTGCCTGTTTTAGTGCTTGCCCAATTGTGATACAATGCTCGTTTAAATATCCCTGATAGGCAGGAAATCCTTTGTCCTGAACCATATCTCCAATACCTGCCTGATGCGGATACAATCCCGTGAGCAATGACGCACGGGAAGGACAGCAACGTCCGGCATTGTAAAACTGCTTGATAATAAGTCCGTTTTTAGCGAGCTTATTCAGGTTTGGAGTTTTAATTTCTGAGCCAAAAGCACCAATATCTGAGAAACCTAAATCATCTGCCAAAATGACGATGATGTTAGGTTGTTTCTTCTGTGCAAATAGCTGAAATTGTACAACAACCAATAGGGCGAGAATGAACAGTTTTTTAATCATTTTATTTATTGGTAATTAGAGCTTTGATTAATAACCAGGGTTTTGTGGCAATCCTACGGGATCAAAACTTCTTTCGCTTTGCGGAATCGGATATAGGTTATTTCTTTCTGTAACAGAGTTTTTAGCCGTTACTTTTTTCACTTCGGTAACAAGGGTTCCCCAACGAACCAGGTCAAACCATCTTTGTCCTTCCTGAACAAATTCTTTTTTACGTTCTTCCTGAATGGCTGCCCTAAAAGTAACTTGTGTTAATCCCGCTAAATCGATAGTTGCGTCTGGGGTTGCAATTGGTTTTGCAAAAGCTCTTCGTCGTACCTGATTGATTAGTTCATAAGCTTCCGGAGTTGGCGCACCTTGTTCGTTTATCGCTTCTGCCAATGACAATAAAATATCTGCATAACGGATAATTGGAAAATTGATAGCGACATTTCCGGGTGTTGCCAAATTGGTAAAATCGATATATTTTTTGAAAATTGGTTTCGGGAAAGTATATGTATTTGCTGTACCGGTAATAGGTAATGTTTTAGCATAACTTACATCTCTTCTTGTATCTCCCGGAGCATATATGTCATAAAACAAAGCTACATCTGAGACAATATCTGCCGGTTCTGTTGCTGTGTAACCAATGAATGATGTGGCTTGAAAATTATTTCCGCTTGATCCGTTTCCTGCCTGATTTGCTTCGAACTGAACAGAGAATATATGCTCTTTTCCGTTCTTTTTGGTTTTATTAAAGATATCAGCAAAACTTTCGAAAAGCGCATATCCGTAACCGCCATTGATTACTTCTCTGGCTTTTAATATAGCGTTTGGATAATCTTTTCTTGTCAGGTATACTTTGGTCAAAATCGCTTTTGCAGCTCCTGATGTTGCGCGTCCTGCATCACTTGCAGGATAAGTTGCCGGTAAAGTTTCAGCGGCATTTAAGTCTGAAATAATTTGTGTGTATACTGCGTCTACAGTTTCTCTTCTTGACTTTAAACTTTCTAATTTTATAGAAGTTGGTTCGTGCAATACAATCGGAACTCCGCCCCAAAGACGAACTGCCTGAAAATACAACAAGGCTCTGATGAATTTTGCTTCATTGATTAATCTTGTTTTTACAGCTTCTGTACCCGCTACTTTAGGTATATTATCGATAGAAACATTCGCTCTGTTTATTCCGTTATAGATTTGTCGCCAGGCAACCTGAACACGATCATTTGTAGCATCATGAGTCAGATTACTCATCGCTCTTACCTGAGGATTCGTTGCAGAAACTCCCGCTGATGCATAATCAGATCCCATATCTGTTAAGAAATAAAGGTTTCGACCAAATAAGCTCTGTTCTCCCGGATCAAGACTTAACGAGGCATAGGCAGCAGTTACGCTGGCAATAGCATCATCTTGTGTTTTAAAGTAATTATCTTCGGTTACAAAAGAGGTTGGTGTTACCTCTAAATCTGTGCATGATGCAAATAAACCGGCACTTAATAGTATTGTTAGTATGATCTTTTTCATTATGTATATTTTTTACTTAGAAAGTTACGTTCAGGCCGGAAATGAATGTTTTAGAATTTGGATAAGAGCCAAAGTCAATTCCAGGATATAAGTTGTTTTGTTCGTATGAACTTACCTCCGGATCATAACCGGTATATTTTGTCCATGTAATTAAATTTTCGGCAGAGATATAGAATTTAATACTCTTTGTTCCTAATTTTTGAGAAAGGCTTTTAGGCAATGTGTACCCTAAAGTGATTAATTTTAATCTTAAAAAAGAAGCATCTTCTACATAACGTTCTGATACGATTCCCAGAGGAGAACTTGTTGCTCTTGGAATTTCATTGCTTGGATTCGTTGGAGTCCAGCGGTCATCTAGTGTAACATTAGCATTAGTTCCCAGTGTAGAAATTTCTAATTGTTGGTTTAATGCATTAAAGACCTTTCCGCCATAAGAACCCTGAAAAGAGAAATTAAGATCGAAATCGTGATAAGAAACCGTGTTATTGAAACTTCCGACAAATTTAGGCTGTGAGCTTCCAAGATTTCCTTTGTCAGCAGCTGTAATTACGCCATCGCCATTTGTATCTACATATTTTCTGTCACCTACTTTTGTGTTGGCTAAACTGTTAATCTTAGGCTGCGTATTTACTTCTTCCTGAGTCTGGAAAATTCCGTTGGTTTTATATCCCCAGAAAGTTCCTAAAGGCAATCCTACTTTTACAGTTACAGGTTGTTGTTGCAATAAAGAACCATTTGGCACTACAGGAAAAAACTGATCTACACCGTTTCCTATAGAAACTACTTTATTTTTGTTGGCAGAGAAGACAAAATTAGAATTCCAGGAGAAATTCTCTGTTTTGATGTTTTCTGTGATCAAACCAACTTCAACACCTTTATTTTCAACACCACCAATATTTTGAAGAACTGTAGCATATCCTGAAGTTAATGGTACTGGGACATTAATAAGCAAATCATTTGTTTTTTTGTAGTAAACATCAAACACAAAGTTTATTTTTCTGTCTAATAAAGACAAATCTAAACCCACGTTGTATTGATTTGTTTTTTCCCATTTCAAATCCGGATTTGCCAGTCGGGTAGGAGCTAGTCCCGTGTATAAAGTACCTCCAAAAGAATAATTTACAGAACCCATTGCAGGAAGAGAAAGGTAGTTGCCAATCTCTTGATTTCCTGTTGTTCCGGCTGTTATTCTAAGTTTAGCTTCAGTTACACCTTTTATGTTTTTGGCAAAATCTTCATCCGTAATATTCCATGAAAATCCTGCTGACGGGAAATATCCCCATAGCGATTCAGAACCAAATCTTGACGAACCATCTGCACGGGCAGAAAGCGTTAAATTATATTTTCCTCTATAAGAATAATTTATTCTGGTCAACCATGATTTTAATACACTTTCGAATGCATCGCTGTATGGTTTTACCGCAACACCATCCTGAAGTGCATTATAAGTGTTGGCATCATTTACAAAAGTATTGGCGCCGGCATTTACAACTTCACCCTGAGTGTATTGAAGTGTATATCCTCCTAAAACTGAGAACTTATGGTTTTCGCCAAAAGTGGTATTGTAGTTCAGAGTATTTTCATTTAGTACAGAACTTACCAATCTGTCTCCAACAGATGCTAACCCTTTTGTTCCAGCACCTGTTGTAGTAGTTGCCGGAGCATAATAATTTTGTTTTGTATTAATTACGTCACCACTCACGGCAACCTTTGCAACCAGTTTTTTGGTTATTTTATATTCACCAAATAAGCTGGTCAAAATTCTATTAATTTTAGTTTCATTGGTCGTACTTACCAAATCGTTTATAGGGTTTGGTATTATACCATTAACCGCTGTTGCGTAAGGATTGTTTGTTAAATTATAACTTCCGTCAGCATTTTTAATTGGTACTACTGGCGGTTGATATAAAGCAACAACTAAAGGACTTGGTGATCTTCCGGCTGTAGCTCCTCCATTGGTTCCTACACCATTTGAAACTGAATTACTGTAGTTGGCATTGACACCAAATTTAAAATTCTGGGAATAATTTCTTTCGTAGTTAACACGTAGAGAAATTCTTTTGAAATCAGAAGCAATCACAATTCCATCCTGTTGAAAGTAACCTGCCGAAACTGCGTATCTTGATTTTTCATCTCCTCCTGAAAATGATAATTGATGATTTTGAACCGGTGCAGCAGTTCTAAAAAGAGCATCTTGCCAGTCATAACTTCCGGATGTTTTAAAAGCTTCTATTTGTGCAGCCGAAAAAGACGGAGCCTGTCCAATACTTGCCTGAACGTCATTGCGTAAGCTTGCCCATTGGCTGGCATTCATTAAATGTAATTTTTTCGAAACATTCTGAAACCCAAAATAACCCTGATACGAAATATTATCCTGTCCTTTTGTACCTTTTTTGGTAGTGATGATTACAACACCATTTGCACCACGAGATCCATATATTGCAGTTGCAGACGCATCTTTTAATACTTCGATAGATTCAATATCGCCGGGATTTATAGTAGACAATACATTGATTGATGAACCGGCGTTTGAAACTCCCGCTGTACCATTATTATTGTCATTATAAATCAATATTCCGTCTACTACATAAAGTGGTTCATTACCCGCAGTAATCGAATTTCCTCCTCTAATACGTACACTTGAAGAAGCTCCGGGACGTCCTGAACTTTGCGTAACTACCACTCCGGCAATTGCGCCCCGTAATAAATTATCTGCAGATGAGGTAACCTGAGCTAAATTTGCTTTAGGTACTGAAGCTACAGATCCTGTAATGTCTTTACGTTTTTGAGCACCGTAACCCACAACTACTAACTCATCTAATTCCTGACGTTCTTCTTTTAGATGAATTGTAACAGGATTTTTGTTTACAACTATTTCCGCTTTTTTGTATCCAATGTAAGAGACAATCAATGTATAAGGAAATTTTTGACCGGTCTGAAAATAAAATTTTCCTTCTGCATCCGTCTGAACACCGTGAGTTGTTCCTTTTATATTTATTGAAGCTCCTATAATAGGTTGATTTGTAATATCATCGACTACAGTTCCGTCAAGCTTAGATTGAATAAGTGGGGTTGTATTTTGGGCATTAATTCCGGCTGATAACAACAGGATAAAAAGCAATGAGTATATTTTTAATTTTTTTTTCATTTCTTTGTATTGGTTTAAGTAATTAACAAGGCACCTTGAAAGTTGAATTTTCAACTCTCTAATGGGATTCTTGATTTAGTGATAAATGTTCTTTAAGCCTTGCCATTTCTGTTGCCGCAGAAATGGCTTTTTTTATTTACAGCAACAATTTTGTATCTTTTTCATTTTAGTTTTTATTAGTTATTAGTCGTTTTTCTTTTTATTATATAAGTATAGTTTCAAGAATCCTTTCGACACAAATTATGTGTTAAACAGACTTTTGTAATTTCAGTAAATAATCTTGAGGTGTTTTTTTATAAGTTCGTTTTTAAATCGATTCGATAGGAGAGAGGAATCGAATGCAAACGAAAAAATTGCCAGGAATTAGCAACAGAAGCACATATAACAAAATGTGTTATAAGTATTTTTTTTAGAAAAAATGTGATACAATATGCTTTCGGTTGTTTTCAAAATATAATTCTTTAGGTTTTTAAATATTTTTATACTCTACTAATCCTATAGACAAAGTTAATTTTATTGTAATAATATCCAAAAAATAGTTTAGTTTTTTTTAAAAATAGTTAATTTTACTTTTTTTTAAGTGTAATTATTTTTATTTAAATTATTGAAAATCAATTATTTGTAATGTTTTTATTTTGTGTTGTATATGTTAAATAAGTCTTTTGAAAAGGATTCAAAATGTAGTATTTTACACTTAATTTTCTAATTTTTAAATCCTTAGCTATTCTAAAAACAGAACAAAAACGTCGAGCATATGCCATTTAGTCATCTGAAACGAGTTTTTTTAACAAAATATTGATTTTCAAAAAAACATAAAAATGGAATAAAATTAAATGCTCATCAATCACAAAATTTTTTATAATTGAGGAAAGACAATTTTATAATTTGTTTTTTAAATTAATTGGTAACTAGTTATTTACTATTATTGTTTTTTTTACTTTTATCACGTTAATGGTTTTATTATCAGTTGTATATATGTAATATTGAAAAATATGAACTGAGGATAAGAGAACTTCAGTACGTTATTCTGGAAGTATATGAGTAATTAAGCTTAAATTTATATTCTTTAAAAAATTTTAGATTATTAATGAATTCAATTAAGTAAAAATACTAGTATTTGTAATACGTATTTTTTGCTTGTATATAAAATAGCAAACCATGATTCAAGTCGAAGAAGCCTTATCAATTATTGCAGAGAATAGCACTAGAATACTGGTCCAGAAAATCCAGATGCATAAAGCGCTGGGATATATTTTGGCTGAAACGGTTTATTCTCCAATTGCAATGCCACCCTTTCGGCAATCATCGATGGATGGGTATGCTTTTATTCATAGCGAAAAACATCAATATGATATTGTAGGTACTATACAGGCTGGTGATCATTCAAAAATAAAGCTTAAAGAAAACGAAGCAGTGCGAATTTTCACAGGCGCTTTTGTACCTAATAATGCTGATACTGTAGTGACGCAGGAACATGTAATGGCTAATGAAAATTCTATTTTGATTACCATAATGCCGGAGCAACATACAAATGTTCGCAATAAAGGAGAACAAATTGGTGAAGAAGAAGTTGTTCTTAAAGTAAATACGCTGATTACTCCTGCAGCAATTGGTTTTTTAGCCTGTTTAGGTATTACTGAAATTTCAGTTTATAAAAAACCTACGGTTGCCATTTTGGTAACTGGAAATGAATTGGTAGAAGCCGGTAAGAAATTGCCAAAAGGAAAAATTTACGAAAGCAATTCGGTAATGTTGCAAGCTGCGCTTCAAACGATTGGAATCAAAAAAGCGAAAGTTTATAAAGTAAAGGATGATCTAAAAGCGGCAAAAAAAGCCCTGAAAGAAATTCTGAATAAATATGATATTGTTTTAGTCTCAGGAGGAATTTCTGTTGGAGATTATGATTTTGTCAAAGAAGCTTTATTGGAAAATGGCGTTCAGGAACTTTTTTATAAAATCAATCAAAAACCTGGAAAACCAATGTTTTTTGGGTCTAAAAATGAAACCTTAGTTTTTGCTTTGCCTGGAAATCCTGCTTCATCGCTAACTAATTTTTATATTTATGTTTATCCGGCGATCAAAAACAGAATGGGTTTTTCAGACATTCATTTAAAGAAAATAGTTCGAAAATTACAAGATGACATTCTAAATACAACAGGAAAAACATTGTTTTTAAAAGCCTTATATGATGAAACTCAGGTTAGGGTTTTAGAAGGCCAGAGTTCAGCAATGCTAAATACTTTTGCTATTGCCAACAGTTTATTAATTGTTCCGCATGATGTAGAATCGATCAAAAAAGGAGAGTTGGTGACTTTATTGCCGATAGGGTAGATTTTAGAGAATAGAGTAAAGAGAATAGAATAAAGAGAATAGAGGATAGAGGATAGAATAAAGAAGAAAAAGTGTAGAATGCGGTATGTAAATTTAAACATATAGCATAAACCTGAAACAAAAAAAACTGAAACAAAGAAAACCTGAAACAAAAAAATAAACCTGAAACTTGAAACAAAAATTAGTCATGGAAACATTAGCTGTATTTATTCTTTGTGGAGGAAAAAGTTCTCAAATGCAATCGGAGAAAGGATTAGTTCTGTTTCAGAATAAACCATTTATTGAACATATTATCAAGGCGATTTTACCAATATCAGAAAACATTAAGCTGATAACAAACAATAAAGAATACGATTATCTGACGTATCAAAAAATACCGGATATAATTTTAGACAAAGGTCCGTTAGGTGGTATTTACACAGCTTTGTCAAATTCAGAAACAGAATTTAATTTGATTCTAAGTTGTGATATTCCCTTAATCTCGACCGAATTATTATCTGAATTAATTGCAAAACATAATCAGGAAGCTCAAATCACTGTTTTTGCATCTGAAAGCAGAATGCATCCGTTAATTGGAATTTATTCTAAAAAAGTAATACCTGTTATCAAAAGTGCAATTGATAATGACGATTTAAAAATGACGAATTTAATAGCGAACGTTCCGCATCAAGTCATCACAATCGAAGAAAGTGAAAACTTTCATTTGACTAATATTAATTCGGCAGACGAATTGAACGATCTGAATATCAATTTAAGTTAATGTTATGCGAAATTTAAAGACACCAAAATTAACGATTGTAGGTGCAGGACCGGGTGATGCCGAATTGATTACACTAAAGGCGATAAAGACTTTAGAGAATGCTGATGTAGTATTATACGATGCTCTTGTTAATGAAGAATTATTGCAATATGCGGTAAAAGCAGAAATTGTTTTTGTGGGTAAACGTCTGGGATGTCACGCTTATACGCAGGATCAGATTAATGAATTGATTGTTTCGATGGCTAATCGTTACGGTCATGTTGTACGTTTAAAAGGTGGAGATCCTTTTATTTTTGGAAGAGGAAGTGAAGAGATTGAATATGTAGAAAAATTTGGAGTAGAAACAGAAATCGTTCCGGGAATTTCCTCTGCTTTAGGTGTACCGACTTCCGTTGGGATAAGCCTGACAGAGCGTTTGGTATCAGATAGTTTTTGGGTCATTACAGGAACAACTTCAAATCATGAATTATCTAAAGATATTAATTTAGCTTCAAAGTCTAATGCAACGGTTGTGATTTTAATGGGAATGCACAAATTAGATGAGATTATTTCCATCTATCAGAAGAACCGAACAGATGATTTACCAATTGCGATTATTCAAAACGGAACTAAAAATACAGAACAAAAAGTGACAGGGAGAATAAGTACGATTAGTAAATTGGTATCAGAAAATAAAATTTCATCTCCCGCAATTATTGTAATTGGCGAAGTTGTGAAAAACACTTCAGGATTGAATTCTTATGTTAAAGAGCATCTTGATGATGAATCATCCCGATAGCGATGAGGGCACGAGGTCCAAAATCCAAATTCAAAATTTATCGCAATAATTATTTTTGCTTAGTGCAATAGATAATGCCCACCAAAAAAAAGGTTCAACTTTATAAGTCAAACCTTCTTTCTAAATTATTTCTTCTTTTTTGCTTTTGCCTTTTTCTGAGACTTAGCTTTCTTTTTTGCTATTTTTTTCGCTTTTGCTTTATCCTTAGCTTTTTTTGCTTTTTCTTTTTTCTTCGCAGTAGCTTTTTGTTTCGCTTTTTTAGCTTTCTCTTTCTTTTTGTCTTTTTTAGCTTTTTCTTTTTTCTTGGCTAATTTCTTTTTCTCTTTTTCCTTGTCTTTGTCTTTCACTTTTTTCTTCTTTTTATCTGTTGATTTATCTTTTTTATCTTTTCCTGTTATTTCGGTTGCTTTATCAGTTTTGTTTTCTGATGGCTGTTCTTTCTTTTTTTCTTTGATTGTAACTTTTGGAGTTGTTATTTCTTCTGTTTTCTCAATGGCAGCCGGAGTAATTTTTCTTGCAGGAGCCTTTTGAACTGTCGATTTAGGCGTAGTTGTTGTTGCACTTTTTACAGCAGGTCTTACGGGAGTTTTTGTTACCGTTGGTTTTGCCACTACTGGTTTTACCGTTGGTGTTGCCGGTTTTGCAGCTGCTGTCTTAGCAGGAGTTGCTTTACGAACCGGTGCTTTTGCAGGTGCTGGATTTACAGGTTTTATGTTTTCTGCAACAGGCTTGCTGTTTTCAGATGTTGGTGAATCAATTTTCTCAGGAGTGGTTTCTGTGGGTTTGTTTTCCATATTAATGCGCTTTTAGATGTAGATATTATTACAAATGTGACTAAATTGTTAATTTACAGTTAAGTAAATATAATCATTAAATAAACTCGCCAATGTTAAGTTTTTCAATAAATTTATAAATTAACGTATTGAATGTTAGTTATTTGAAGTGTATTGGAAATATAAAAGATAAAATCTCTTAACAATTTCACTAAACAAAATTGTAAAATAATGCAGGGAAGTTTGTTTGAAAACTGAAAAGCGTATGGGAAGTAAAAAAGTCAAATGAATTGAATGCAAGGAGAAAATTCATTTTTGTAGAGACACGCAAGAGCGCGTCTCTACATCGGTATAATTATTTTTTTAATGCAACAAATCGAATTACAGAGCCTTTTCCGTTATGGAATAATCCTTCATTCAATTCAATCTCTTTCTCTTCTAACACGATGATTTCATAATTAGGAAAATCAGCTTTTATTTCTTCGATAGAAAATAAAGATTCAATATCTTTTGGTCCACCCACTTTATCATTAATCGCAAGATATTCTAAGTGTTTTTTACTAAAAGCTTCAAAAATAACTACTCCGCCTTTGCGTAAATATTGGTCAAGTGTTTTATGAATAGAAGATTTAATTTCTGCGGGAAAGTGTGCATAAATCAGGGCGATAGCATCAAATTGGTTGGGTTGATAATTCAGCGTTTCTAATACTCCAACCTGAAAATCAATTTCAACCTTGTTAGCTTCAGCCAGTTTTATTGCCTTGTTTTTTCCTTCGGCACTAATGTCAAAAGCAGCAACCTTCCAGCCCAATTGTGCTGCAAAAACAGCATTGCGGCCTTCGCCTTCAGCAGGGAAAAGAATGCTTCCGGGTTTTAATTTTCCCAGTTGTTCTTTTAAATAATTGTTGGGTTCCGTACCGTAAGCAAATTCTTCGCTGCTGTAGCGGTCATCCCATCTATCTTTCCAGGAGTTGTTCATGGTTTTATTTGTATTTTGAATAGTACAATAGCCTTAAATATTTTAAAAAGGCTAAAAAAAGGAATTCTTTTCTAAATCAAATATACCCAAATTAAAAAATAAAAAATATTACCATAAAACAAAAAAAACATCCTTTTCAAAAGAAAAAAAAGGTGAATTATAATATTTAGATTTAAAAAATATCTATTTCTTCTATCTAAAAATTCCTGGATTTACAGAAATCATTAGCCAGGTCCAATTGTTGGTATGACCGGCATATCCGGGAGCTTTTAAAACTTCTCAAGTTTTTAGTGGTCTTTTTTTGTTAATTTAAAATCATGAAATATGTTCAAACACATTAATGAAACTATAAACCATAGTAGGACTTATTCAATAAATAAAATCTGAACGTTTTATAATGGTTAAAAACGAAAATGAACTTAAAATATAATTAGGTACAAATACGTAATTTTATACTAAGGAATATTCAGAAGCTTTATTCGAAAGTTCCATTAGATTCTTCACTTTTAGTTTTTTCATCAGATTAAAGCGATGCACTTCAGCAGTTCGTTTGCTAATATTTAGTGCTTCGGCTATTTCTTTGTTTCCTTTTCCTGATAATAAGAGAGTCAGGATCTCTTTTTCTCTTCTGGTAATCATCATTTGTACACCAGAATTTTGTTTGGGTTCCAGAGCTCCGGAAGAACCTGTTAACTGACGAATAAGAATAGAAGAAACATCACCACTAAAATACTTTCCACCTGCTGCAACTGTATGTAAAGCCTTTAGGAATTCCTCCTTACTTGAACCTTTTAGTAAATATCCGTCTGCTCCGGCTTTTAGTGATTTTAGTACATACTCCTCAGTATCGTACATAGAAAGCATTATAATTTTTATCTTATTGTTTTGAGCCCTAAGTTTTTCGATGACCTCAATTCCATTTAAGTTCGGCATCTTAATATCCAGAATAAGTAAATCCGGAACGGTTTCGTTTATTACTTTAATAGCATCGATACCATCAATAGCTTCACCTACAACCTTTATATTTATTTCATTTTCCAGTAATGATTTTACACCATCTCTCACAAATACGTGATCATCTGCAAGGACTATTTTAATAACATTATTCATGAATTACTTATTTTTAATTCTCACTATTTACGTATAATTACCTATAGATAATACGCTAATGTACTTATTTTATATATTTGAAATAAAATTAATTGTAAAATAAGTAAGTGAAATATTATTTTTCAGTAAATAAATTAAGTTTATAAACCTAAAGACGCTTTTATCAAATTTAAGTTTTCTTCAGAATAATTAATCTTTAATGCTTCCTGATGTCCTTTGTCAGACATTTTATCCCAGGTTTTTTTAATGATGTTTTTTAGTTTTTCTTCGTCGTGTTTGTGCACAAAAGGATCCAGGTAATATCCTAAAAAAACTAAGCAAATAACATCTTCAAGTAATTGTGTTTCTACATCTTTTTTAAGTAATTTCTTTTCGATCAAAAAAGAGACACGATCTGTAAATTCAGAAGCATATCCGGCTTTTTCTAAAATTGCTGCGGTAGTTTTAGCATGAAATTTTTTAAGTTCTTCCCTCCATTTCAAGTAACCAACACGATCCATTGGGTACGATTCCCGGGCCACTTTCCATCTGCAAATATGCTGCGCTTTAGAAGCAATCTGCACTTCTTCAGAAGCTTCAGGTTCAAATTGCATTAGTCTTTGATACATCCTGTTCGAATATAATAATTCCTTTGGATATTCAATATTCTGGTCGATTTCGATGTTTGGATCTTGTGCGTTTTCGGTATCGATCCACTCGCTTGCTTTTTGAAAAGGTGTCTTCATTTTTTGGTAAGATAATAGATTTCAAATATACATAATTAATCTCTAAAGCTTATGTATACTTTAGTAGCACAGGTTTTATTCATTCAATATTCAAAATAAAATATTCATTCTAAAGTATGAAAAAATAGTACCATGGATAATTTCTATAGAATTCAGAGTATTTATTTTTAAGTATGTTTTGATCTTAAAATTTTAATAAAGTGTGTTATTTTTCTTAAATTTGATAGTATTCAATTTCTAAAAACATATCTCATGAAAAAACTTCTTTTACTAATGTTATTATCTTCTTTGATAATAAGCTGTAAAATAGCGATAAATAAAAATCCAGATACAAAAGAAACTACTTCAGAATACGGAACTCAGGAAGATCAAATGAAGTATTATTTTACTGCAACCGGCAACGAGCCTTTTTGGGCATTAAAAATGGGGACAGAAAATATTGAGTTTACATCATTAATCTCGGGGAAAGAGAAACTTATTTTTCCTGCAACTGAAGCCATACGAGCAATGGATGCTAATGTAAAAATGTACAAAGTCAGTAACGAAACATCAAGTGCGACAATTTCGATTCAGCAATTAGAATGTCAAAATTCAATGTCAGGAGCAATTTCGCCTTATAAAGTGTCGATTGAAATTAAGAATAATTCGGAACTTGAATTAAAAAAACTGGACGGATGTGGTAATTATAATACAGATTATCGTCTTCATGATATCTGGGTTTTAGAAGAGCTAAACGGATTCAAAGTCTTTTTAACAGATTTTCAAAAAGAACTTCCAAGAATCGAAATTAATGCTGCAGAAAATAAATTTATGGGTTACGGAGGTTGTAATGCAATTAGTGGCAGTATTTTTTATGAAAAAGACGTACTCCGATTTTCCAAAGTTATTTCGACTATGATGGCTTGTGCACCCGGAAATAAAGAAGATCAATTTATAAAAGCACTTCAAAATACCACCACATATTCTTTTGGTGATAATCGATTAACGCTTTCTAATCCTTCAGGTAAACTTTTGGTTTTTAGAAAAGTAGATTAGTTTTTTTTGATTTTCATCGCTAGTTCCGTGGAGTAACAAACTATACGATGAAATCAAAATAATATAGAAATCCGTGTAATTCTGCGTTTTCGCTTTAGCGAATCCGTAAAATCCGTGTGCCATTTCGTATTACTATTCCAGTTCTTTAGGATCTTCATTCTCTTCTTCAATAAAATCAAGTTCCAGAGCTCTCACCGTTTGAACAGCATTTCCGGCAATACCACGAATAGATCCGTACATTCCTAACGTATTATGAACGACTTTTTCGATTTGTTTTTCACGTTGCTTCCAAATACGCTGCATCGCTCTTTTTTCAGAATCAAGATCGCCTTGCATTTGCGTAAAACCTTCTACAATTCCTTCAATTTGCAAACGGAATTCGTTACTTGTTAGAAAATCATATAACATCGACATTTTGTCGCCTTTGTTTTCCTGCGCCTGAACAGCCTGACTTACTTGTATCAGAGATTGACGCAAAACCGCGCTTAAACCTTTAAATTCTTCATAAGTACAAATCCAGATTCCGTCGCGCATTCCCATTCTGTCCAGTCCTGCCGGCATAACCTCAGTTACTAAAACACCAATATTGGCTCTTTTAGTTCTAATGTCATTTTTGAATTTCTCAATCCACGCAGGCTGAAAAGCTTTTGTACGCTTGCTTTCGTAATAAATTGAACCACAATTTTGTAATTCCCTGGTATTTACAATCTGAAGACAATCAGCACCGTTTGCACCTTTTTTGATTTCGTCGATAGTATCAAGCGGAAAATTATTTGCCAACCATTCTTCGATTGCTAATTCCATTACTTCGCCTTGCAATTGCATAGATCCTTGTTCCTGCTTGCGTTTCATTTCTTCAATCAGCTTTTTTTGATCGTCAGATTGTTTTTGGTATTCTTTTATTTTTAGTTCATTTTTTTCTTCTTCCTGTTTGCGGATTTTGTCCCGTTCTAAAACCAAAGTAGCATTGAGTTGTTTTTCAGCTTCAGCCTGAATAGCATCTTTCATCTCCAGTTTCTCCCGTTGAAGTTTAGCAATTTCTCCTTGCATTTTACTTAGATCGCGAAGTTTCTCAGATTTTTCAGAAAGTTCTTTTTCCATCGAAAGCAAACGATCCTTATTTTCTTCGTCTAGTTTTGTTTTTAGTTTTTCGGTAATTTCTTTTTCGGCAACTTTTTTCTCACGTTCTAAACGTTCTGCAAAAAGTTCGTTTTCGTGTTTCTTTTTGGCTTCAAATTCAGTTTTGGCCTTTTCAAATTGCTCGTTCTTAAGTTCAAGTTCTTTTGTCTGAGCATTCGTTTTTTGTTGAAATTCTTTGCGGATACTATCTTCTAACTGATGTTTTAAAATATCATTTACATCGATAGTTGTTCCACAATTTGGACACTTAATTGAAGATTGCTCCGCCATTTTTATTGATTTTATTGAGTAGAATTATAATCTGCTAAGGTATTTAAAAATTGAGGTTTTTTTGTCACGAATTCCCTGAATTTTAGTTAATATTGTATAGTTGCTTAAGCGCTAAGAATTAATTTTAAGCCACAGATTATAAGGGGCATAATGATTTTTGCTCATTTTATGTCATTTTGACGAAGGAGAAATCACACTCGAAATTCGACAAAGATTGACACTTTTAGCAACGGAATAACTACTGTGATTTCTCCTTCGTCGAAATGACAAACTTACTTAAACCTAAAGAAACTTTGCGACTCTGGACCTTTGCGAGATTACTTTATAGTTTACAATTTAAAGATTTCTTTTAAGTAATTTTTACGGATTTCCTTCGTTTTAAAAATTTGAGGCAAACTTATTTCTTAGAAAGATGCAATAGAAAATCAACGGCCACTTTTGTAATTTCAGAATCATCTTCTTTCGATGTAATCAATGAAACATCCGTAAACAAATTGACCTTTTTTAATTCGATAAAACCTATTTCCAAATCTTGATTATTCTTCGCAATATTTGATGGAACAATCGAAATCCCGAGACCATTTTTGACCAATTGTACAATCGAATTGATGTTGTTTGATTCATGAACTACCTTTGGCGTAAAACCATAAAAAGCACAAAGTTCAAGTAAAACTTCATGGTAATGCGGTGCGTAATTTTTATTAAAAAAAACAAAAGTTTCGTCTTTTAAATTCGGAATTTCTTTCTCTGAATTAATTTGAATTAAACTTTTATTATAGACAACCGAAAAACCATCACGAAACCATAATTGCGATTTTATTATGGGTGATTTTATTGGAGACCGAATAATTCCTAAATCTATTTTTCCTTGTTCTAATGCCGATATTTGTTTGGTTGTTGAAATCTCAAATAGTTTGAAATTCACATACGGAAATTCGGCTTTCAGATGTTGTATCAATTCTGAAATTACGCTTGAATAAATTGAACTGATATAGGCGATTCTAAAATCTCCGGAAACATTTTTAGCAATTTTTTGTGTTTTGATTGTAATGCGTTCGAGATTCTGAAAAAGTTCTCGTACTTCTTTTTCAAAATATTTCCCGGATTCGGTCAATTCAACTTTTTTATTATTTCGATTGAATAAGCGCGCCTGAATTTCTTCTTCCAATTCGATAATTTGTCGGCTCAAAGGAGGTTGAGAAATAAAAAGTTTCTCAGCAGCTTTGGTAAAGTTTAATTCTTCGGCTACAGCCAAAAAATATTTTAAGTGACGTAATTCCATAAATACCTATTAAGTATTAATAATTGACAAAATAAGTATTTTTGAAGTATATATGAAAGATATACTTTTACTAAAAAAATATTAGGTCTACGGGTTTTACGGATTGGACTGGTTTGTGCGGATTTTTTGTATGTTACGTAAAAGTTCGTTCGCCACGAATTTCACGAATTTTCGCGAATTACTTATTTTTAAGTTTGTGAAAATTAGTGGCAAAAAAAGGTAGAAACTATGAAAAAAAAATCCATAAAAATCAGTTTAAACCCGCGTCATCCGTGTGCTAAAAAAACTCATGCTAAATAATTATATGATGAAAAAATCAACTATTGATGAAATCAGAGAACGTTTTGATAATGATGTCGAACGATTTTCGAATTTAGAAACGGGACAAGTCGCTACAATTGACGCTACGATCTCATTAGAATTAATTACGGAAGCTTCTAAAAGAATTGTTCCTCATGCCAAAACTGTTTTGGATATTGGATGTGGAGCGGGAAATTATACTTTGAAAATGTTATCGAAAGTTAGTAATTTGAATTGCACATTGGTCGATTTGAGTTTGCCAATGTTAGACAAGGCTTTTGAAAGAGTTTCAAAAGAAACTGACGGAAGGGTAGAGGTAAAGCATGGTGATATTCGTGAGGTAGATTTACAGGAAAATCATTTTGATATTATTTTGGCGGGAGCAGTTTTGCATCATTTGCGTGATGATCAGGATTGGGAAAGTACTTTTACTAAAATATTCAAATTGTTGAAACCCGGTGGATGTTTTATGATTTCGGACTTGATTACACAAGATACTGAATTGTTAAACGAATATACCTGGCAGCGTTATGGAGAGTATTTAGAAGGAATTGGAGGTGCAGAATACCGTCAGAAAGTATTGGATTATGTAGAGAAAGAAGACACACCAAGATCAATGAATTACCAATTGGATTTGATGAAAAAGGTAGGGTTTTCAAGTGTAGAGATTTTACACAAGAATATGTGTTTTGGCGCTTTTGGCGGCATAAAATAGTATTACAAAGTTTGCCACGAATTCCACGAATTCCACGAATTCCCACCAATTTTTATTTTTTGGATTATCCAATTGAATATTTTAATTAGTGAAAATTGGTGGAATTTGTGGTAAAAAAAATTATAGTATTTGTACTGTTTTGTAAACCTGAATAGGAGCAGAAACAAAACTTTCGCTTTTTGCGATGAAATCAAGTAAATAAGGTTGATTGTTATGTATGTCAAGACCTGGCTGATCTTTCCACTCCTCCCAGATAATAAAAACATGATCAGCATGATGAAGGTCGTAACGAACGCATGCGGCTTCTTTTCTGGTCTCAGTAACGAGGTGATTTAACATGCTTTGTAGTTGTTCCTTATTTTCTGGTTTACTTTTAAAGAGGGCTGTAATTGAAATCATGATTATAAAGTTTTAAAGGTTTGTTCTAAATGTTTGGTATAGTTTTTCTTAAAGATATCAATATTTTCTGCAGTAGCACCTTTTTCGACATCGTGAAAATGGAATCCGTCCAGTTTTTCCATACCTGTAAATTTATTCATTTTATGAAAACCAAACATAGCGCCATCATCTACAGATGTTTCTTCGAAGAATTCTCCCGGAAGTGTAAATGCTGTTGCAGGCGCATTCCAACTTGTGGTTAACATGTATTTGCGTCCGTGTAATTGGCCGCCGGTTCCGTAATTAATGTCTGGATTTGTTCTGCTTCTACCGTCGCTTCTGTAAATTCCTTTGTTGTGTCCGGCTGTAAAAACGTCGTCGATGTATTTTTTGAATTGGTTTGGTAACTGAAACCACCAAACCGGTGTGTGATACACGATAACATCTGCCCAAACGAATTTTTCTACTTCTTTGTCTAAGTCGAAATCTTGTTTGATGTCGGTGGTTTTAATTTCGAATTGCTTGCTGTTGGTTAAGTATTCGATTGTCCAGTTGGTAACGGTTTCGTTGAATTTTCCGCCTGAGTGCGCAAAATTTTGACTTCCGTTGATGATAAATATTTTCTTCATATCGTAAATGTTCTTTTATATTTTGTTTTGTGTGAGGGATAGAAGTGAAAATCCTTTTTTATAAATTTTTTCTATTTATAAAAAAGATTGTAACGAATAGCCCGATTAGCCGCGGCGAACACACCCTAATTATTTTTATTGTTGAGTGTAATTTTTTAAACACATAGAAACATAGGTTTTTTTGTTTGCTTTTAAAAGGATTCAAAAAAGAAACTAGTTTCTAACACATACCTATGTTTGTTTAAACAAGTGAAACGCCTTTCTATATTTCTATTGGCTATGTTTCTATGTGTTTAAATATTTTGTGACTAGTATTATTTTAGTTTTGAAATTGCCTGATTGATGAAATCTAATTCTGAAATCGATAAATCAAAATCCATTGTTTTTGCGTTTGAAATGGCTTGTTCTGCGTTTCTTGCTCCGGCTAAAACAATTGTGATTCCTTTTTGTAAAGTTGTCCAGCGTAAAACCAATTGTGAGATTGAAATGTGTTTTGCATTCGCCAATGAACTCAATTCTTCGACTAGAGTTTTTACTTTTTGAAGATCAAACTGACCAAAATATCCGTTTCTGTGATCGTTGTCTTTTAGTTTACTGTCTGTGAAATATTTTCCGGTCAATAAACCTCTTTCCATTGGGCTGTAAGCTATGATTCCGATGTTTTCTGTGGTTGTGTATGGTACTAAATCTGATTCGATACCGCGATTTAGCATGCTATACGGAACTTGGTTGGATGCCAATCGAATTGTTTTTTGTGCTTCCTGAAGTTGCGAAAGGCTATAATTACTTACTCCGGCTGCCCTGATTTTTCCTTGTTGGATTAAGGTTTCAAGTGTTTCCATAGTTTCATGGATTGGAGTTGTAGCGTCTGGCCAGTGAATTTGTAATAAATCGATATAATCAGTTTGAAGACGTCTTAAGCTATTTTCGACTTCTTTTATTATACTGCTTTTTGATGCGTATTTGTAAACCGGGATTTGTTTTCCGTTGTCATCGGCATCAAAAAAGAATTCTCCTTTTCCGTTGTTGCTTCCGTCCCAAACCAAACCAAATTTGGTTAACAATTGTACTTTTGATCTGTCTTTTGTTTTTAAGGCTTCACCAATCATTTCTTCGCTTAAACCAAATCCGTAAAAAGGAGCAGTGTCGATTGTGGTTACGCCATGATCGATTGAAGCGTGGATAGAATCGATTGAATCTTTCTTTTCGTTTCCGCCCCACATGTTCCCGCCAATAGCAAATGCTCCGTATGTAATAGTTGATAATTCAAGTTCTGTATTGCCTAATTTTCTATATTCCATAATATTATATTTTAATGCTTAAAAATTGTTTAGCAAAATTATACCATTTTTAAGACTATTAATTTGTATATATTTGTCTTTTTTATGTAAATTTGTAGCCGAATTAATAAAGACTATCATGAAAAAAGAAAATTTATACGAGCCGTTTACCGTTTCCTTTGAAACTCTGGATGAATATCCTGATGTTGGGGATCGTCATAATTTCTTTGAATTGGTATATATTCTGGGAGGAACAGGAAGGCAATGTATCAACAAGAATGTTTTTGAATATGATGCGGGACATATGTTTTTATTGACGCCTGAGGATTGTCATAACTTTACGATAGAGAAGGAAACGAAGTTTTTCTTTTTGAGATTTAATGATATCTATTTGAAAAATTCGAGTCTGCAGAATGAGAATATTCAGCGTTTAGAATATATTCTACAAAATGCAAATCATCAGCCGGGATGTATTTTAAAAAATGAGGCAGATAAATGTTTGGTAAAAGTGATGGTTGAGGCTATTATTAGAGAACATGAGAATAAGGATGTTTATAATAAAGAATTGATTCAGCAATTGGTGAATACTTTGATTATTGTAGTAGCGCGAAATATTGCGAAGTACTTGCCGGAACAGGTTAATATTGGCTGTGAAGCCAAAGCAATGGATATTTTGCAATACATCCAGAACAATATCTATTACCCTGAGAGAATAAAAGCAGAATCGCTCAGTGAATATTTTGGTATTTCGAATACATATTTAGGGCGTTATTTCAAGAAACACGCTAATGAAACGATGCAGCAATATATCAGTAATTATAAAACAAAACTGATTGAACATCGTTTGCAATTTAGCGATAAGCGAATCAACGAAATTGCGTATGAATTTGGTTTTACGGATGAAAGCCACTTTAATAAATTCTTTAAGAAACAGAGAGGGAATAGTCCTTCGGAGTTTAGGAAAGTGATACGTGTTAGTGCATGATAATGGCACACGGATGACGCGGATTCGCAAGCGAAAACACGGATTATCGCGGATTTTTTATAATAGATTAAAGAATAAGTACTTAAAGACGAATTACATTAATTTGCACGAATTTTTTTGCCACCGATTTTTGCGACGCAAGTTCGTTATCATCTCGGGTACAAATTAAAAGAATTTTTTAATCTGTGTTAATTTGTGAAATTCGTGTTTAAATTATTTTTTTTATTACTCTAAGTGTATGTGTGTGTTTATTCAATTCAGCATTGTAAATTCCTAAATGGTCCAGACGGTCGATACGTACTTTTCCACTTGCGTGAATGATGTAATTATTGTCCATTATAATACCAACGTGTGTGATGTTTCCTTCGTCATTATCAAAAAAGGCTAAATCTCCTGCTTCACTTTCTTCGATAAAGCTTAACGCTTCACCTTCAAGAGCTTGCTGTGAGGCGTCGCGATGTATTTTGTATCCGTTTAGTTTGTAGACCATTTGCGTAAAACCGGAACAATCGATTCCAAAAGGTGTTTTGCCGCCCCAAAGGTAGGGTGCGTTTAAATACATAAAAGCGGTATTTATTAAAGCGCTTTTTGGTTTTGTGCCACTAGTTTTTGTGCCTTCGAAATCAAAGTTAGAAGTATTTATTTCGTTATTATTCAAAAAGGATAATGATGCACCAAGCGGAATCGGTAATAATAAATTTTCCGGCGCACTGATATAATCAATTAGATCAGCATTAAGAATAATCGCTTCTTTGCTTAACTGATTGAAATTTGCTTCAGAAATAATTTGGTACTGTTTAGAATCTACCCAACCTTCGTAGTCATCATATTGCATTCTTATTCGGGCCCATTGATTTTGGCGTTCTAAAATCTCGAGATGTTCGCCAAACAAAAGTTGTGTAACGATTTCACTTCTGTCACTTGGCTCAGATCGAACGGGTACTATAGCTAGATTGCAAATTCCGAACATTTAGGGTAATTTATTAGTTGAAATTCAGGAGTTATTTGCACTTGAAAATAACTCCTGAATTTAATATTATTTAAGCTCTTTCTATAACAATTGCAGATGCGCCACCGCCACCATTGCAAATTGCAGCAGCTCCGGTTTTTGCATTGTTTTGTTCTAAAACATTTAGCAAAGTTACAATGATTCTTGCTCCGGAACATCCCAGAGGATGACCTAATGAAACAGCTCCACCATTCACGTTTACTTTATCATTATCAAGACCAAGAATTTTTGAATTAGCCAATCCAACAACTGCAAATGCTTCGTTGAATTCAAAATAGTCGACATCGCCAATTGCTATTCCTGCTTTGTCTAAAGCTTTTGGTAAAGCTTTTGCCGGGCTTGTTGTAAACCATTTTGGTTCCTGAGCAGCATCAGCATAACTTTTTATGTAGGCGAGGGGTTTTAATCCTAATGAGATTGCTTTTTCTTCAGACATTAAAACTAAAGCTGCAGCTCCATCATTGATTGTTGAGGCATTAGCAGCAGTAACAGTTCCGTCTTTTGTGAAAACGGCAGCTAATGAAGGTATTTTATCCAGTTTTACGTTAGTGTATTCTTCGTCTTTAGAAACTATGATTGGTTCACCACGTCTTTGAGGTACTTCTACAGGAACAATTTCGTTATCAAATTTTCCTGCATCCCATGCTTTTGCACTTCTTTCATAAGACTGAATTGCAAAATTATCCTGCTCTTCACGGCTGATTTTGTATTCAGATGCACATAAATCAGCGCAAACTCCCATTGCGTTGTTATCGTAAGCATCTGTCAAACCATCTTTTTGCATTCCGTCAAGCATAGTTGCAGGGCCAAATTTAGTTCCGTTACGCATTTGTACGTAGTGTGGAATCAAACTCATGTTTTCCATTCCTCCGGCAACTACTATTTCAGCATCGCCACAAGCGATAGCCTGAGCAGCAAACATAACAGCTTTCATTCCTGAAGCACAAACTTTGTTTACAGTTGTAGCAGCAACTTCATTAGACAGGCCGGCGAAAAGTGCAGCCTGACGTGCTGGCGCTTGTCCAACTCCGGCTTGTACTACATTCCCCATGAATACTTCATCAACTAATTTTGGGTCAAGGTTAATTTTTTGAAGTGCGCCTTTAATAGCGGCAGCACCTAATTTTGGTGCGGGTACGGTAGATAAACCTCCCATGAAACTTCCGATAGGTGTTCTAACGGCAGAAACGATAACAACTCTTTTGTTCATTTTCTGTTAATATTAGTTAATCAAGCAAATTTACTCTTTATTTGAATAAATTCAAATTTTGATCCAATTCGATTGGATTTTAAATTTAATATAAATTTTTTGTTAATTCTATTTGTTTGATTGTGAAGTGTTTTAAAAAAAAGATGAAAAAAAGATGAAAAAAAGCACCGAAATAGTTGTGAGATATCTAATGTTGTCATACCTTTGCCACCGCAAAACAGGACATGTTTCCTTGAGCTGGAGAGTTGCCTGAGTGGCCGAAAGGACTTGTTTGCTAAACAAGCGTATGGGTAACTGTACCAAGGGTTCGAATCCCTTACTCTCCGCTTAATTTTTGTCTCGGGTTTAGAGTAGTCCGGTTATCGTGTCCCGATTTAGATTGGGAATAACACAGATACAAATCTATTGACTAAAAAGTTCGGGGTGTAGCGTAGCCCGGTTATCGCGCCTGCTTTGGGAGCAGGAGGCCGCAGGTTCGAATCCTGCCACCCCGACGAAAACTTTGCCATAAAGTTTTAAAACAAATGGACGCATAGCTCAGCTGGATAGAGCACCTGCCTTCTAAGCAGGCGGTCGAAGGTTCGAATCCTTCTGCGTTCACATAAAAAGCCATTCAATTGAGTGGCTTTTTTGTTTTAATGACCGTGGTATAGTTTTAGTAAAATAATTGGATGCATAGCTCAGCTGGATAGAGCACCTGCCTTCTAAGCAGGCGGTCGAAGGTTCGAATCCTTCTGCGTTCACGAAAAACCACTCAAATCGAGTGGTTTTTTTGTTTTGTATCATTTGCTAAGAAAACGAAATTGATGAATTACTTCTATGTCTTATATTCAAATTCACTTAATCAATATTATATTGGTCATACATCTGAGAGTTTAGAGGAACGATTACGTAAACATTTATCAAATCATTCTGGATTTACTGGCAGAGCGAAGGATCCGATCGTTGCTTATTTTGAAGAATTTGTGACCAAATCATTGGCTTATAAAAGAGAATTAGAAGTGAAAAAATGGAAAAGTAAATTAAAGTTGAAAAACTTATAAATAATCTGTCGCCATAATTCAGCTGGATTGAGCATCCCGATTCAATTGGGACTGTCTAAATTCTTTTTAATTTACGAAATACAATTTGTCTATATATTAAGATAACTAAAGCTGTTTTGCTTCAGCATTTCTGGTACGAATAGCTTCTTCGGTTCTGGGAATAAGAATTTCTAACCCAAAGTTTACAGCATTTGCCTGAACCTCTTCGATAAACGGTCGAAAACTTATATTATATTCTTTAAAAGCTTCTTCAAAATTTCCGTCATGTTTTTCAAAAGCATCTGCCAAAGACGCCGCACCATTTATTGCCAGCGATCCGCCCATTCCGGCTGCTGGAGATGCACAATAAGCAGCATCGCCTACAAGAGCAATTCGGCCTTTTGTCCAGGATGGCATTTTTATCTGGCAAAATTTATCAAAATAAAAAGTTTTAGAATTCTGTACTTCTTGTAATAATTCCGATGTTCTCCAGCTTTCTCCAGCGAATTTTTCGAGGATAATATTTCGTTGTTCGTCCTCATTTCGATAATCATAAGGAATTTCTTTTTCGGAACGAAAGCAAAGAATAATGTCTGTTTTATTGTTGTAAGTATTCAGCATAACAGCTTTGTTGGGCACATTATACAATTGAGCACTATCTTCTTTTATTAAAAGTTTATCTACGATAGTAATCGAAAAATATTGCTGTAAAAAGTGCACATAGTCAGTTTCAGGACCAAACCACAGTCTTCGTACGGCGGAATGAATTCCGTCACAACCAAATACGAAGTCAAATTTTTTCTGAGGATTATTTTTAAAAGTAACCTTGACCTCTTCATTTGTTTCGTTTAATGCTGTAATACTGTCATTGAAAACAAATTCGACATCATTTTTTATCGTGTTGTATAGAATTTTAAGCAGTATATCACGTTCAATTTCAGATTCATCGTCGTCAATTTGTTCGTCGTCATCATGCGCCATGAAACCTTCGGTGATATTATCAGCGTTTTTAAATTCTATAATTCTCGGATTCAGCCTGTTTGATTTTATCTGCTCAAAAATGCCCATACGTTTTGCAATATCAACAGTATTGCCCAATATATCAACAGGAGTTCCGCCCATTTTCAGGTCATCTGCAACTTCGACAATAGTTACTTTGCAGCCAAATTTATTCATCCAGTAAGCGGTAGAAAGTCCGGCAAAACTTGCGCCTGAAACAAGTACTTTTTTATTTTTTAATGTTTCCATTTTGTATACGATTTATATTCAATGCAAAGGAACATCCTAAATCAGTGTCGCAAAATAGCCAATCAAAGTAAGTATTGGACTAATCGAGGTTTTTGTTTCTAAAAGTTAAAGCAGACATGCCTGTAACCTTCGTAAACAGTCGTGAAAAATAAGCATAATCATCGTATCCTAAAACCGAAGCAATTTCTTTTACCGATTTATCAGAGTGATAAAGCAACCGTTTTGCTTCTAAAATTACCCGTTCCTGTATGTGATGTGAAACCGAAAATCCAGTTGCATTTTTGATACATTCGTTTAAATAAGGAGTCGAAATATTCAGTTTTGGACTATAATCGGCAGGACGTTTTAGAGTGGTATAATTCTTTTCTAATAATTCCCGGAACGTTTTCGTTACAACGTCAAATCTTGAAATTTTATCTGTTGACGGAACATTTTTCAAATACTGCGAAATCACTAATGCAACGAGCGAATTACAACTGTCTTTTATTATAGAATGATATAATTTATCGCTTTTAAGTGCAGATAATTGTATACCAAGTAATACTGCTTCTGCGATAACAGAGAATATTTCTTTCTCTAAAACTAACGGTTTTACGGGAGTAATTTCTTCCAGCAATTTCAAATATTCAGGATTCAGGTTTTCATTATCAATAGCCCAACAGCTCACGATTACATTTTCTGTGGTTATGGTATGATGCACCTGATTGGGGTGAATGTAAATCACAGAAAAGGGTTCTATTGTATACTTTTGAAAATCAATTTCGATAGCAACAGTTCCTTCTTCAAGCAGAAAAAAAGAATGGCGATCGTGTCGATGTGCCTGATTTTCTTCCTTAAATTCAGCTTTTTCTTCAATGCTCAAATCGTTAAAATTAAACCTTTCGATAGCAATACCGGTATGCACATCTTCTGTCATACGATTTACCGGAATAGTTTTATTTTTCTTAGACATTGGCTGTTGATTGAGATTGCAAAGTTATTTATTCATGGCAATATATTCAGATGGTGTCATAGAAAAATGCTTTTGAAAATTTCTTCCAAAACTCGTCTGAGATTTATAACCCACTTTTTCTGCGATTTCATACATTTTAAAATTCTCGTTCAAAAGTAGTTCTGCAGCTCTTTTTAACCGAACTAAATTGATCAGTTCATTCGGGCTTAGATTCGAAATATCCTTGATTTTTCGATACAAAGTCGAACGGCTCATATTCATGATTTCTGCGAGTGATTCTACACTTAAATCGGGATCTGTAATGTTTTTTAGAATTTCGTCATCCAGTTTTTTAAGGAACTTTTCATCGGTTTTATTGTGTGCGATACTTTTAATGTGCGAAAGTGGCGAACTCGCATAATAATTCATAATCTGTTTTCTATTTTCGATCAGATTATTAGCCTGAACTTTTAAATAATCCATTGAGAAAGGTTTTGCGATATACGCATCTGCGCCAGCACCAAGACCATCAATTTGAGATTTTAGCGAGTTTTTGGCCGTAAGCAAAATAACCGGAATATGACTCGTCTCCAGATTGGATTTGATTTCTTTACACAGCGTAATTCCGTCCATAACAGGCATCGAAACATCACTTATCACCAATTGAATGTTTTCGTTGTGAATTATTTTCAGCGCATTTTCGCCATTATCAGCTTTTAAAACAGTGTAAACCGAAGACAATTCTGTAGCAATAAAATTCAGTAAATCTTCATTGTCTTCTACAATCAAAAGTTGTGGTTTCTCGTGTTTGTTTTCGATTGCAATAGTTTCGGATTCAGTTTCGATTTCTTCTTTTTCAGGTTCATTATAAAACATAAATTCTTCTTCCTGGCGCAGCGGAACCACAAGTTCAAAAATATTAACTTCTGAATCTGGAATTACCTGTAAGTTTCCGTGATGCAATTGCGTTAGCGAATGCGCCAGCGAAAGCCCAATTCCCGTTCCTGAAGTCGTATCCATATTATCCACTCTGAAAAATGGTTCGAAAATTTTATCTTTTAAATGAAACGGAATTATATTCCCGTCATTTTTCACAATCAAAGTCAGTTTTTTTTCGTCCCTGAAAAGTGTAATCGAGGCTTTGTCTTTGGCATATTTAATGGCATTGCTCATCAAATTGCTCAGGATTTTTTTGAAAGCCTCTTTATCTACAAAAGCAAAAATATCTTTATCGCCCAGTTCCAGTTCAAATTTAATGCCTCTTTCTTCAATCAATTGGCTGAATCTTAAATGAAAATTCCTCACCATCGATGAAATATTTGCTTCGACAAAAGTAAGTTTCAAACCTCCAATTTCAGATTTTCTAAAATCCAATAATTCGTTTACTAATTTTAATAATCGTGAGGTATTTTTTTTCATTATAGAAAGATTCTGAGGTACTTCCGGCAATTGGTGTTCCATCACTAAAAGTTTTTCCAGAGGTCCTTTTATCAACGTCAATGGCGTTCTGATTTCGTGCGCTACATTGGTAAAAAAATCAATTTTGGCCTGATAGATTTCTTTCTCTTTTTCGTCGTTAAGATGTTTTATTTTGCGATTGTTCTTAATCTGGGTTAAATTTTGCGAATACCGAATTATATAATAAAACGAACCGCAAATTAAGAGAAAATAAAAAAAGTAAGCATAAGAACTTGCCCAAAACGGAGGAAGGATTCTTATTGTTAATTCGACTTCTTTACTCCAAACGCCAAAACTATTCAATGATTTTACTTTAAAAACATAATCGCCAGGTGCCAGTTCTGTAAAGAAAACTTTGTGGTTGCGTTCCAGATAAACCCAGTCATTATTAACGTTTTCGAGTTTATACCAATATTCTGTAAGTTCAGGAGCCGTGTAATTTAAGGAAGCAAATTCAAGATTAAACGACGATTGGTTGCTGTTAAGTTCCAGTTCATCAATATGAGAAATCGATTGTTTTATAGGAGAATCATCTCCGTTCGCATCAATATCTTTATTATTGATCTGCAAATTGGTAATAAAAATCGAAGGCGTGTATTTGTTTTTGGTAAAATTCTTTGGGTTGAAACTAATCATTCCGTTAAGGTTTCCAAAATACATATCGCCGTTATCATCTTTAAAAGCCGATGCATAATTAAACTGATCGCTCAATAAACCATTTGCCGTGGTATAAATTTTAATGCTTTTATGGTCCGGGCTAAATTTTACCAAACCTTTAGAAGTCGTCAGCCATAAATTTTTGGCATCATCTTCTAAAATTGAATATACGACATTGCTTGGGAATCCGTTTTTTGTGGTGAATTTTTTAAAAGTCCTTGTTTTTTTATCCAATAAATCCAGTCCGTTTTCGGTGGCAAACCATAAGTTTTTTGCGCTGTCTTCAAAAATATAGTTGATGGAATTATTACTAATGCCATTCGGATTTTTGTAATCATAAATAAAAACCTCTTTCTTTTTAGTTTTCGGATTATAATAAAACAAACCGTCGCGATAACTTCCTGCCCACAAATTGCCGTCGCTGTCTTCTTTATAATTCGTGTAATGTATCGTTTCAGGAAAGTTTTTTAAGGTTTCAAAAGTATCATTTTGATCGTTATATTTATAAAGTCCCATTGTTGTAATCACGATCAATTCGTCTTTTTTGGTTTCATAAAATGAAAAAATAAAATTACTTCTCAATCCTGACGACGGATTATTAGCACTATAATGTTTGATAACGGCGCCTGAATTTCGATCTAAAACATCTAATCCGTGCTCAAAAGTTCCCACCCAAATTTTGTCTTTTCTGGGCATCAAAGCATGTATATTGTAGTATGAAACGTTGCTTTTGCTTCCGTTGGGCAAATACGAAGTAAATTGTTGGGTTTTAGGATTAAATCGGTTTAAGCCAGCATCTTCAGTTCCAATCCAGAGATCGCCTTTATCATCTTTATGGATTTCCCTGACGGCGCTTCCGCTAATAGAATTTTGCCCTTTCTGCGGGAAGTATTTCTTGAATTGTGTGTATTGTTTTTGATGGTAATTGATACCGCCAAAATAAGTTCCAATCCAAATCCCGTTTTCCTTATCAATAGTGATAGAATAAGCCGCATTGTCTGAAATCGCATACGGATCATTGTAATTTTTTTTCAGATTTACATTCACTTTTGTTTTTAGATTATAAACATAAACTCCTGATTCGCTGGCAATCCAGAGTTCGTCATTGTCTTTCTTTTTAAATTGACGGACATAAACCGGATTCTTGGTCGAAAATTGCAGACCTGAAGTCGTTTTTCCGGGAATATTATAAACCAAAACTCCATCTTCTTGTGTACCAATCGCAATATTGTTTTTGTCTAAAGCATAAATAACCGTAATCCTAAAATTGGCAGAACCTGCGGGAGGCGTAATCGGAATGTTTTCAAACGAAAGATTTTCTTCAGAATAGCGGTAGATTTTATTTAGGGAAGATGCCCAGATTTCTCCATTTGCATCGCGTGAAATCGAAGTCACAATAAAGTACTTATTGGGGTTGAAAGTCTTGGTTTCTTTTTTTACCATAGAATATTTGTAGAGAATATTTCCTGAGATAAACCAAATATTTCCATTCTTGTCGTGGTTGATATCGTTGATCCTGTCATTAATTGCTTCGTTTAAAACTGTAAACTGGTCTGTCTTTTTATTGTATTGGTACAAACCTTTGTCTGTACCCACCCAAATTACACCTTTATATTCATGCAGGGATTGTATATAATTGCTTCCTAAACTATGAATTGGGTTGCCATTACTTCGATAGGTTTTAAATCGGTAACCATCAAATCGGTTCAAACCGTCTTTAGTTCCAAACCACATAAAACCATCTTCGTCCTGTAAAGAAGTCAAAACGGTGTTGTTTGAAAGTCCTTCTTCGACCTGAAAATGTTTGAAATAATATTCTTGCGCCTGAATAAGATTTATTGAAAAAATCGAAAAAAATACAATAAGAAAGAATTTACGCATAGTTGTGTTTTTTATGATAAAACCAGAACTTATTCAAATCGTGTCAATATTCGACATAATGTTGCAAGTCTTTGTTTTTCTGGTCTGTTTTGTACAATTTGACTCATTTGAGAGAGATATTGACACAAATGAATCATTTTATTTTGAATTAAAATCATCTACTTTGACTTTTTAAATAAATGATATTGATAGTTTTTAACCTTAAAAAATAAGACATCAGTAAAATTAACTTTAAAAAATAACGTCATTAATACTTTTGAATTAAAATGAACACATTATTAACAGATACCAATTTACAATGGTACGCCGCTCGGATAAAAGACGGCTAAAACTTTACAAATTAAGTACAAAACCAACCAAAAAAGAAAACTATCTAAAATGAAAAATCAATGAAAACAAAGTTCACTCAAATTTTAAAGCAGAGATATTACCTCTTGTTTTTCTTTAGTTTATTAGTGCAACAAACGTATGCGCAACAGCAAATAACCATAAGCGGAAAAGTATCTTCAGTAACAGGAGAACCAATTCCGTTTGCAAATGTTGTCATCAAGAATACCAAAAACGGAGCAGTTACTGATTTCGACGGAAGGTATAAAATTGAAGCAGCTTCAAATCAAACACTGATTTTTAGTTCGCAGGGATATAAAACAATTGAAATTGCGATTAACAATAGAACGACAGTAGACGCTTCTCTGGAAGAAGATGCAATGAAACTGGACGAAATTGTGGTTGTAGGGTATGGATCTCAACAGAAAAAAGACCTTACAGGAGCAGTTTCCCTAGTAAAAGCCGAAGAAATTCAAAAACGTCAGATTACAACTGTAGCAGACGGACTACAGGGTTTAGTTACTGGAGTAAAAGTGCGTGGCGGTGGTCGTCCGGGACAGGAAGCGAATATCGAAATTCGTGGTTTAAAAAATCTTCAAAGTACTAACCCATTATATGTAATTGATGGATTGGTTACATCTGCAAACAGAGATTTTAACCCAAATGATATTGAGACTATTCAGGTTTTAAAAGATGCATCTGCAGCAGCAATTTATGGTTCGAGAGCTGCAAATGGTGTAATTATTATTACAACCAAAAAAGGTAAAAAAGGTCCGCTTAAAGTGGAAGCTTCAGCAAAAAGCAGTTTTACTACAATGCCAAAATATAGTTTGATGGGAACAGAAGAGTTCGCTAAATTCAATAATCAGGCGTATGATAATGCCGGAGCGCCAAGACAAAACTTAAATATGGCAGTCGATACAGACTGGCAGGATGTGGTTTTCCAGAACGGAATGATCAATGACTATAATGTAAGTGTTTCCGGAGGAGGAGATAACTCGTCATTTTTTATGTCGGGAAATTATTTTGGAAATAAAGGAACTGTAGTAGGAACTGATTTTGACAGAATCTCATTCAGGGTAAATTCAAGCGGTTCAAAAGGTATTTTTAGTATTGGAGAAAACATTGCTATTAGTAATTCAAAAACTGATGAAATGTCAGGAAACCCAATTATTGATGTATATAGATTAACACCAACAATTCCTGTTTACGACGCTTCTAATCCTGGTGGTTACGGTTACGGAAAACAAGGTGTCGCAGATACTTTTGGTACAAACCCTTTGGCTCTTGCTGATTTTGCCAATACTATCAATGAGAATTTTAGAATAAGAGGAAATATCTGGTCTGAACTTAAATTCACGCCATGGTTGAAATACCGTTTCAATTTTGGATATGAAACCAGCTTTGATAGCTATAATTTCATGAGGAAATTAGGAAACTGGACTTTAAATCAACCGGTAGAAAAATCATTCATCAACCAAAATAAAGGAAGATCAGAAACCTTGCTTTATGAAAATACACTGACTTTCAAAAAAGCATTTGGTAAACATGATTTCACTGTTTTGGTGGGACAAACATTCCAAAAAGACAATTACAACCAAATTTACGGAACAAAGAGAAATCTTTTGATAAACTCAGGTACAGGATCATATTATGATGTTCTGGATTTAGGAGATTCGCCGGAAGTTGGAGGTTTTAGAAACGAAGCTGCTTTGACATCTTATTTAGGAAGATTAGAATACAATTATGATAATCGTTATTTGCTTAATGCAGTTATCAGACGAGACGGATCTTCAAGATTTAGTGACGATAATAAATGGGGGAATTTCCCATCTGTTTCTGCAGGATGGAGAATCAATAACGAATCTTTCTTTAAATCAGAATTTATTAAAGATTTAAAACTAAGAGCGAGTTACGGAGAATTGGGTTCAGGAAATATAGGAAACTACGAATATAAAAGTTTCATTAATACTTTTGGAACTGTAGTTTTGGGTAACGGACAAGGTTTGTATCCTGCTGCAACTCAGGTAAGATTATCAAACGCACAATTGCGTTGGGAAAAATTAAAACAATCAAATTTCGGTTTAGATCTTGGTGTCTTGAACAACGATTTGCGCTTTACAGCAGATTATTTTGTGGCACGTACCGAAGATGTATTGTTTGGTTTCCCAATTTTATTAACTACCGGAAATGACGGAGGAAATCCAATTTCTAATGCTGCAACTGTAGAAAATAAAGGTCTTGAACTGGAATTGGCTTACAGCAAAAAAATCAATGATTTCTCTTTTAATGCTTCGATCAATTTTACTAAAGTAAATAATAAACTGGTTTCATTAGGTAACGGGCAAAACCAAAATATTCAGGATAATACGATTACTCGTGCCGGAAACGCGGTAGGAATGTGGTACGTTTTGCAAACAGACGGATTGTTTCAAAACCAAGCTGAAATTGCCAATTACAAAAATGCGGATGGAAAAGTAATTATGCCAAATGCGCAGCCTGGAGATATTCGTTTTAAAGATGTTAACGGCGACGGACAAATTACAAACGAAGACAAAGATATTGTTGGAAGTCCTTGGCCAGAATTTGAAATGGGTTTAAATGCAGGAGCTGAATACAAAGGTTTTGATTTTTCTATGAACTGGATTGCGTCACACGGGGCAACGGTTTATAACGGATTTAGGAGTGTTGTGGATCGTTTTGATGACAATAGCAATTACAGAACAGGAATTCAGCCCTGGACTCCGGAAAATCCAAATACTGATTTTCCAAGAATTGTAAAAGGAACAACTTTGAACTCAAGGGGAGATACAGACAGATTCTTAGAAAACGGTGATTTTATCCGTTTGAAATACATCGGATTGGGTTATAACATTCCGGATAGCGTCTTGAAAAGTGCCGGAATTACAAGAGCAAGATTAACAATATCTGCACAAAATGTTATTACAATTACAAAATACAAAGGTTTAGATCCTGAGTTTAGTAACTCTAATATTTTTCAGAGAGGTGTTGATAACGGGGCTTTCCCAAACTTACAAACGTATTCATTTGGTGTTGAATTTAGCTTCTAATTTTAAAAAAATCGCGTAATGAAAAAAATAATAGTATTAATAGCAATTTTTTCAGGTCTGTTTTTCACATCATCATGTGAAAACGAATTAGATCTGGACAATCCAAATGCTGTAACCGTAGATCAGTATTGGAAGACCGAAACTGATGCACAGGCAGGAGTAAACTCCATTTATGCCATGTTTTATAAAGATGGATTATGGGCAAGATGGATGTATTTTCGCTTAGACCTGACTTCTGATGAAGGATTTAGCAATAGCCCGTGGACAGAATTAGCTGACTGGACAAGATTTAATTACATTAATTATAATTTCTGGGAAGGGCAGGTAGTAACCTGGAGAGATACTTATAAAGCCGTTTTTAGATGCAATCAGGTATTGGCAAATGTGCCGAACATTACGTTTCAGAATGAAGACGATAAAAAGAGAATTATAGCACAGGCAAAATTCTTTAGAGCATTACATTATTATTATGCTGCAATACTTTGGGAAAATATTCCGCTTGTTTTAACACCGTCTACACCAGCAGATTTACCGGAACAAAAAAATGTAACCGAAGTTTGGGCACAAGTAGAAAAAGATCTAAATGAGGCTTTTGAAGATTTACCTACATCATGGTCAGCAGAACAAACAGGAAGACCTGATAAAGGTGCAGCAAAAGCATTTTTAGCAAAAGTATACATGCAACAGCACAAATGGAGTGAAGCAAAAGGCGCTTTAGATTATTTAATAAGCGGGGCAGGCGCAAAATACAGTTTAACTTCAAATTTTAGAGACAACTTCACGGATCTAAAAGAAAACAACAGTGAATCTGTATTTGAAATTCAGTTTGGAGATCAAAAAAGCGGAGGAACAGATGAGGGTCAAAGTGCTGCAGTTTCAAGCAACCGTGCTCAGTTTTTTGCACCAAGAGGAATTGGATGGTCTGACGGACAAGCTCGTTTCTGGTTGATAAATGCCTTTAAACAAGAAAAAAATAAGGACGGAAATCTTGATACCAGATTGAGATATACATTATACTATCCTCAATTACTAGCCGATTTTGGAGACAAAGTATACGGTAAAAACTGGGAATGGGGCAATGACGAAGCATGGTTCAGAAAAGGAAGCCGTGATTATTACCGAAATAACGAAGATTATTACAGTCAGGTAAATTACAGATTGGTTCGTTACGCCGATATTTTATTGCGCTATGCCGAAGTTTTGAACGAACTGGGAAATACGCAAGATGCTTATCAATATGTAGACTTAGTGAGAGCCCGTGTAAACATGAACGCTTTAGCGGTGGCTCATCCTGAAATAGGAAACGATCACGATAAATTTTTAGAAAGATTAAAAACAGAACGAGTTTTAGAATTGGCCGGAGAAAGTGTTCGCTGGGAAGATTTAAAACGTTGGGGAGATTTAAACACTCAGGCTTCTGTCGATAAAATTGCACTTCGTGATCCTGATTTCAAAAACTTTGTAGTAGGAAAAAATCAAAGATTACCAATTCCGCAAGTTGAGGTTGAAAATAATCCGAAATTAAAACAACACGACGAATATTAATAGCTTAAAGGGAATCAGATCAAACAAATCTGATTCCCTTATAAAAAGAACGATCGTTCATAAAACAACAAAATTTATAATGAAAAAAGTAAAATTGTGTCTGACATTTATGTTGGCAGGACTTGTATTGCTTAGTTGCAACAATAAAAAGAATACTACCGAAGAAAATAAAAATGAAACAACTGCGGTTGAAAAAAGAGAAATCTGGACAAAAGATCAGGCCAATAAATGGTATGCGGAACAACCTTGGTTAGTAGGCGCAAATTATTATCCTAGCACAGCTATAAATCAGTTAGAGATGTGGCAGGAAGATACATTTGATCCCATAAGAATCGACCAGGAACTGGGTTGGGCAGAAGCTATCGGCATGAATGTTATGCGCGTTTATCTTCATGATTTATTGCACAAGCAAGATGCGGAAGGTCTTTATAAACGCATGGACAAGTTTCTGGAAATAGCAGATAAACATCATATTAAAACATTATTTGTTTTATTTGATTCCTGTTGGGATCCTTTTCCAGCTTTAGGAAAACAACGTGCGCCAAAACCATTTATACACAATTCAGGCTGGGTACAAAGTCCGGGGCAAAAAGTTTTGCAGGATGCTGCACAATATCCTCGTTTAGAGAAATATGTAAAAGAAACTGTTGGTAAGTTCAAAGATGATAAACGTGTTTTAGGTTGGGATGTATGGAACGAACCGGATAATATGACGGGACCATCTTACGAAAAAATCGAAATAAAAAACAAAGTCGATTTGATTCTACCACTTTTAAAAAATGTTTTTGTCTGGGCAAGAGAAAGCAATTCTTCTCAGCCATTAACTTCCGGAGTTTGGGTTGGTGATTGGAGCGATGAAACAAAGATGAAACCAATACACAAAATGCAGATCGAACAATCTGATATTGTTTCTTTTCACAATTATAATACACCTGCGGATTTCGAAAAAGTAATCAAACAATTACAGCGTTACGGAAAACCTTTATTGTGTACAGAATATATGGCAAGACCAAACGGAAGCACTTTTGAGGGATTTTTACCAATCGCAAAAAAGTATAATGTTGGCATGATCAACTGGGGTTTTGTTGACGGAAAAACACAAACTAAATATGCTTGGGACAGCTGGACGAAAAAATACGATTCAGAGCCAAAACTTTGGTTTCACGAAGTACTTAAAAACGATGGAACACCTTATATAAAAGCAGAAACAGATTTGATTAAGAAAATGACTGCTGAGGCGAATAAGAAGAATTAGAAAATTAGATAATGTGTCAATTTGATAATTTTTTTGCCACAGATTGCGCAGATTAGAATGATTAATTCTAATCTGTGATGAAAAACTAAACACAAAGAAACATAGATTTATTGTTTCTTTTTAAGAGTACAAAAAAGCTCGCTTTCACAAATAGCGATGTGTATTTTAATAAGTGAAACGCCTTTTTCAGTCAAAGAAAAGCGATGTCTCTATGTGTTAAAGAAAACATTTTTATCCCGATACTATCGAAGTGGCAAAAAATAATTAGTGGAATTCGTGGCAAAAAAAACATTTTAATCTTTTAAAAACATGAAAAAAAACACAATAAAACAGCTCTTTTTTCTGGTAGTAATTCTAGTAGGATTTTCAGCGAAAGCGCAACAGCCAGATCCGCCTGGTCAAGTAAAGGGAAATGAAAAACCTAAAAACGAAGCGTATCTTTTTGCGCATATGACACACAACGATTATGGTAGATTGTATTATTCTGTGAGTCTTGATGGTTTGCATTGGGAAAACTTAAACAGCGGAAAAAGAGTTTTTGAAGATTATAAAGGACATCCCGATATCTGTAAAGGTCCGGACGGAAAATATTACATCGCAGGAAATACAGGCGACGATGCAAAAACCATCAACATTTGGGTTTCGGATGATTTAATTACGTGGAAAAAACACTCTGATTATACGCCTGATTTAAAAAGTACACCTGATTATTCGAATGCTTTACAGCGAATTGGCGCACCAAAATTATATTATGACAAAGACTCAGAAAAGTTTATCATGACCTGGCACACGCCACATCTTGACGGAACAAAAGAAGATCCGGAACGTTATTGGGCAAGTCAGCGAACGTTGTATGTTTTATCTAAAGATTTAAAAATTTTTGAAGGAACACCAAAACGTCTATTTGATTGGGATATGGGAACCATTGATGTTTTCATTCGTAAAGTTGGCGATTCCTACTACGCCGTAATCAAAGATGAAACCTATCCAACTCTATATTGGACAACCGGAAAAACCGTCCGTATTGCGAAATCAAAATCACTATTAGGACCTTATTCTTTGCCCCAGCAATCTATCAGTCCCAACTTTAGAGAAGCACCAATGTTGATTCCTTCACCAGATGATAAAATATGGTACATGTATTACGAACAATATCCCGGAGTTTCCTACGGATTATCTATCGCAGATAATCTCAACGGACCTTGGTTTCAAGCCTCAGGTTACACCTTTTTTTCCGATTGGGATAAATACAGTTTCCCCGAAAAAGTACGTCATGGTTGTATGATTACAATTTCAAAAAAAGAATACGACGGCTTGGTGAAGAAATTTGGTTTGACAAAAAAGTAAAAAATAAACCATATAAACAATATAAGATGAGCTTAAATTAATATGAACTTTTATTGCTTATATGGTTTAAAAAATGAGTTCTAAACTCAGGAAAAATATGGTTAGTGAAGTTAGTTTAAGTAATTACCAGACTTGTGTGAATATAAGTCTGGTAATTCAATTTTGATTTAAATGAAATATCACGGCATTATTTAATGAAAGATGCCAAATAAATAGACAGCATGAAAAGAAAAAGTATCGTTTTTTTAGCCTTGTTTTCGATGTTTGCAGCAAATGCGCAATGGAAACCTCAGGGCGATAAAATCAAAACCAAATGGGCAGCACAGGTTGATCCTGCTAAAACATTACCAGAATATCCCCGTCCGATTATGGAGCGCAGCCAATGGAAAAATTTGAATGGTTTATGGAATTACGCCATTCAGGAATTTGGAAAAAACGCGCCATCAAAATATGACGGACAAATTCTGGTTCCGTTTGCGGTAGAATCTAGTTTGTCTGGCGTGATGAAAGAAGTAGGGGCAAAAAATGAACTTTGGTATGAAACCAATTTTTCGATTGAATCCAACTGGAATAATAAAAATATCCTTTTACATTTTGGCGCTGTAGACTGGAAAACGGAAGTTTTTATAAACGATATCAAAGTAGGTTCACATACAGGTGGTTATACACCGTTTTCATTTGATATTACACCATTTATCCAAAAAGGAAAAACTCAAAAACTGGTTGTAAAAGTTTGGGACCCGTCAAATGATGGGCCGCAGCCAAGAGGTAAACAGGTTAAAAATCCCGAAGGAATCTGGTATACGCCTGTTACCGGAATCTGGCAGACGGTTTGGATAGAACCCGTAAATACAAAAAATATTACGGCACTAAAAACAACTCCAAATATTGATCAAAATACGATAAGCATTAAAGCTGATGTCGCGGGAGCAACAACCGGAGACGTAGTCGAAATATCAGTTTTTGACGCAGGAAAAGAAATTGCCAAAGAAAAAGCTGTTGTTGGCGAAAGCAATGATATTGTTTTGAATAATGTGAAATTATGGTCGCCTGAAAATCCATTTTTATATCAGACAAAAATCCGTTTAATCAGCAATAATAAAGTGGTTGACGAAGTGAAAAGTTATTTTGCGATGCGAAAAATTGCATCAAAAAGAGATGAAAACGGAATCATGAGAATGCAGTTGAATAACAAAGATTATTTTCAGTTTGGTCCTTTAGATCAAGGGTGGTGGCCAGATGGTTTGTATACGGCACCCACAGATGAAGCTTTGAAATATGATATTATTAAAACAAAAGATTTGGGTTTTAATATGATTCGTAAACACGTAAAAGTCGAACCGGAACGCTGGTACTCACACTGCGATCAATTGGGAATTTTAGTTTGGCAGGATATGCCAAGCGGAGATGAACAACCGCTATGGCAAAACAAAAAATATTTTGAAGGAACTGAATTACTGCGTACTCCAAAATCTGAAGAAATCTATAGAAAAGAATGGCGGGAAATTATGGATCATTTGTATTCGTATCCAAGTATTGTTGTTTGGGTTCCGTTTAACGAAGCGTGGGGACAATTTAAAACTGTAGAAATTACAGAATGGACAAGACAACATGATCCGAGTAGATTAACGAATTCATCAAGCGGTGGAAATCATTTTCAAACGGGAGATATTCTCGATTTACACAATTATCCGGGACCTGAAATGTATTTGTATGATGCCAGAAGAGTTACTGTTTTAGGTGAGTACGGCGGAATTGGCTTGCCACTTGAAGGTCATTTATGGAGAGCAAATGACAATTGGGGTTACGTAAAATTTAAAAATGAAAGTGAAGTAACAGCCGAGTATATCAAATATGCCCAAATCCTAAAAAATTATGTAAAAAGCGGATTCTCAGCAGCAGTTTACACGCAAACAACGGATGTTGAGGGCGAAGTAAACGGCTTCATGACTTACGACAGAAAAGTAGATAAAATGGATTTTAAAGCTGTGAATAAAATGAACACAGAAGTTATTGATGCTTTAAACCATAAATAGTTTTTTTAAGCACATAGAAACATAGTTTTTTGTATCGAAAAGAGAAGATAAAAAGAAACAAGTTTCTAAACATAGTAATAATGCATAGCCCGAAGTTTCAATTTTGGGAGTCAAAGAGAAAAGTCAGTTACGTATTTCTATCTGTACGAGGTTTAATTTTTATTCTAAAAAAGCAATATAAATGACTTTTACCGCAAAGAGCGCAAAGGTTTTATGCAAAGTTCGCAAGATGACAATGATTGTGTTTACGGATTGAGAAGAATGGATTAAAATTCATCCCTACAATATAATTTGAGCGAAGGCTCTTTTAGGAGGAACGAGTTATATTGTAGCAACGGATTTAAATCCGTTGAAAAGAACAAAAAGATTTGGTTTTATTATAGAAATTAGGATGACAAACTATGCCGAAATATTGTTATGAAAATCATTGTCTTAGCCCCGATAGAAGTGGAAATCCTTTTGTGGAGGGGTTCGCCACAAAAGATTGTAACGGATAGCGGGATTAGCTTCTAATAAAAGGAAGCAATTTGACCCAATTTTTGATACTAAAAACAGATACCCAACAATAAAAAAATAAAATGAAAAAATGCTTATTACTCTTTTTGCTAGCGATTGTTTCTACTGGATATTCACAGCAAAAAACATTCACAAATCCCATTCTACCAGCGGGTGCTGATCCTTACAGCACGTATTACAACGGATATTATTATTACACGAATACGTTACAAAACCGATTGGTGCTTTGGAAAACAAAAGATCTATCTGATCTGAAAAATGCCCAAAGCAAAGTCATTTGGCAAGCACCAAAAGGAACCGATTATTCTGCGGATATCTGGGCGCCTGAGTTTCATGTCATTAACGGGAAATGGTATTGTTATTTTGCAGCAGACAATGGCGATAACAACACGCATAGAATGTATGTATTGGAAAATAAATCATCAGATCCGTTTAAAGGAGATTTTGAATTTAAAGGAAAAATCGCTGCTAAAACGGACAAATGGGCGATTGATGGAAATGTTTTTGAGCATAAAAAACAATTGTACATGATCTGGGCAGGATGGGAAGGCGAAACTAACGGACAACAGAATATTTACATAGCCAAAATGAAAAATCCGCTTGAGATTGAAGGAGATCGCGTTATGATTTCCGCACCAACAAACGATTGGGAAACGCACGGAGCTTTGCATGATGATATAAATCCGGCGCAGGTAAATGTGAATGAAGGCCCTCAGTTTTTATCTCGAAATGGTAAAGTTTTTATCGTGTTTTCGGCTAGTGGCTGTTGGACAGATTTTTATGCTTTGGGATTGTTAACTTTTACAGGAAGTGATAATTTGTTAGACGCATTGGCATGGAAAAAATCTCCTGAACCAATTTTCAAACAGTCGGATAAAAATAGGGTTTATGCGCCGGGACATAATTCGTTCTTTAAGTCTCCTGACGGAAAAGAAGATTGGATTTTATACCACGCCAATTCAAATCCGGGAGAAGGATGCGGGAATAAAAGAGCACCAAGAATGCAGAAAATCAATTGGGATGCAAATGGATTTCCGGTTTTGGGAGAACCTGTAAGCGAAGGAACCAAATTAGCGTTGCCATCAAAATAGAAATTAGAAAACATCTTAAAAGTATAAAATGAAAAATATTCAGATTGCTGGGGTTATCATGCTGGCACTTTTTCAATTTAATTGTAAAGACAGTAAAAAAGAAAATTCACCATTAAAAGAAACAATTGGCACAAGAACAGATTCTACAAAAATAGTTTTAGAAGAGAAGAATTTTGATACTACAATAGACAATAAAAAAGTCAATTTGTATTGGATTGAAAATAAAGGAATCAAAGCGGCTTTTACCAATTACGGAGGAAGATTAGTTGGCCTTTGGGTTGCAGATAAAAACGGAAAACCAAGAGATGTTGTGGTTGGAATGAATAGTGCAAAAGGTTTTAAAAATGCTACAGAACCTTATTTTGGCGCTACAATTGGAAGAGTGGGTAACCGAATTGCAAAAGGAAAATTTACCTTGGAAGGAAAACAATATCAGGTTCCGCTTAATAATGGAGAAAATGCTTTGCACGGCGGGATAAAAGGTTTTCAGGATGTGGTTTGGGATGTTGCTAAAACTAATGAAAACACTTTGGTTTTTAGTTATGTTTCGCCAGACGGAGAGCAAGGCTTTCCCGGGAATTTAACGGTAAGAGTTACATACACTATTACAGATGATCATTCTATAAAAATGGAATATGAAGCGACAACCGATAAAACGACAATTGTCAATTTAACAAACCATGCCTTTTTTAATTTGAATGGGGAAGGAAGCGGTAGTATCATAAATCATGAATTACAGATTTATGCCAATGAATTTACACCGGTTGATGAAGGTTTGATTCCGAATGGAGAATTAAAATCGGTAAAAAATACGCCATTTGATTTTACTTCAAAACATACTATTGGAGAACGAATTGAAACGAAAGACGAGCAGTTGAAATTTGGAAAAGGATACGATCACAACTATGTTTTAAACGGAACTAAGAAAAACGGATTGAACCATGCGGCAACAATTTCAGGAGATAAATCGGGAATAATAATGGATGTTTATACTCAAGAACCTGGATTACAGTTCTATAGTGGAAATTTTATGCAATCAAAAAACACGTTTAAATCTGGTTCGAAAGATGATTTTAGAACGGCTTTTGCATTGGAAACACAACATTTCCCGGATGCACCAAATCAGCCAAAATTTGCACCAATTGTTTTGAAAGCAGGGCAGAAGTATCATACGGTTTCTTATTATCAGTTTTCGGTGAAGTGAGAGAAAGACGGAATGAGATAATGAAATAATGGGAGAATAAGAGAATAAAGAACATAAAGTAAATCTCCCAAGTTTGTCATTTCGATCGAAGAGAGAAATCACATTAGTAAGTCGACAAAGATTGGCGATATACTATACGGAACTTCTTGTGTGATTTTCCTCTGTCGAAATGAAAAACGGTTGATAATTAAACCTAAAAATAAATCAAATCAAAAATGAAAAAAATAGCAACTCTAATAACTTCACTCTGCGTGTTTGTTGCATGTTCGCAGGAAAAACAAGCAAGCAAACCAAAAGAGGAAAAATCCAGTACAATTTTACTGGCAGATCCTACTATTTTTTATAACAACGGGACCTATTATTTATACGGAACGACATCAGGAACTATCCCAAATGGCGAAGGTTTTCAGGTTTACACTTCTTCGGATTTAAAAGATTGGAAAGGACCCGCTGGAGCGCAAAATGGTCTGGCTTTGAAAAAGGGAGATTCTTATGGAGATAAAGGTTTTTGGGCACCGCAGATTCTTTCGTATAAAAACAAATTTTACATGATTTATACGGCGAATGAAAACATTGCAACAGCGGTTAGTGATAGTCCGCTTGGACCATTTAAAAATGAGACCAAAGAACCGATTATTAAAACCGGAAATCAGATTGATCCGTTTGTGTTTATTGATGATGACGGGAAAAAATACTTATATCACGTGAGATTGACCAATGGAAACCGAATTTTTGTTGCCGAGATAAACGACGATCTTCAAAGTATTAAACCAGAAACGTTGACTGAATGTATTTCGGGAACATTGCCTTGGGAAAATACCGAAAAAACCAATTGGCCAGTTACAGAAGGACCAACGGTGTTAAAACACAATGGTTTGTATTACCTGATTTATTCAGCAAATGATTTTAGAAACATTGATTATGCTGTTGGTTACGCCACGAGTAAAAGTCCTTTAGGTCCTTGGGAAAAATCAAAAGACAGTCCGATCATCAGTCGAAAAAACACGAATCAAAACGGGATTGGTCATGGAGATGTTTTTTGGGATCAAAATCAAAAAATGCATTATGTCTTGCATACGCATTTTAATGAGAGTGCTGTTTCTCCCAGAAAAGCAGCTATAATTGATATCGAATTTGTTGGTAATGAATTAAAAGCAGTCAATACTAGTTTTAACTTTTTGAAAAATTAGAAAATAGCTTTTGTTAAGAGAAACAAATCAATGAAGTGATTGGTCAGATCAGGAAAATATTGCTTTGAAAAAAGATGTCCTTTTTTATGCTAACAATCCAGAAAACCAAAGTTTAGTCTTCTGAAAGTGTTTCAGAAATTTTTTCTCCCAAAGCTTTTAGTTTCTCAAAGGTTGCATTAGAAACCAATTCTTTGTCAATGTTTACCTTTAATTTTTCTTCTTTTAATATAAAAGAGTAAGCCGTTTCGCCATTGTGATCTTTTTTCCAAATTTTGGTGTCGGCATCAGTTGAGAATAAACTATTGTCTAAGTTTTCAGATAATAGTTTTTCCAACTTTTTAGTTCTCCAGGAATCAAAGTTCGCAAGTAATGAATAATAATTGTCTGAATTAGAAATTGATATCGAAGTTTTGGTCGATTTTGTATTTTTAGAAGGAGTTTTTGCAACTGCTGTTGTGTTTCCGGATTTAGAAACTGTTGTTTGTCCGTGAGCTAAAGCTCCACAAATTAGCATTATTAAAAATAAGATGATTTTCATAAGTAAAAGTTTTAAATTTTTATTCGTTTTTGCTATTAAACTCAAATCCTAAACCTCTTACACTTGTGATGGAGATGTTTGGATCGTTGCTAAAATATTTCCTGAGACGGCTGATAAAAACGTCCATGCTTCGTCCTGAGAAAAAGTCGTCATTGCCCCATATTTCCTTTAAAATATCTTCACGTTTGACCAGCTTGTTTTTATTGGCATATAAAAACCGAATCAGGTGCGCATCTTTTTCAGTAATTCGGTGTGTGATTTGTTCATGGGAAAGCGTATAATTATTACCATCAAAAATATAAGTACCAATAGAGAATACCAGAGTTTCCTTAGCATTTCCGGTAACCGGCTTTTGACTGCGCTTCAGGATGTTTTGAATCCGCAAAATCAATTCTTCGACTTCAAAAGGTTTCACTACATAATCATCAGCGCCAAGTTTCAGTCCTTTGATCTTATCTTCTTTGAGACTTTTTGCTGTTAAGAATATAAAAGGAGTTTCAGGATAATTTTCAATAATATTTTCAGCCAGGGTAAAGCCATCCATATGGGGCATCATAACATCCAAAACACAGATATCCGGTTTTGTGTCCGAAAAAATTTTCAAAGCTTCCTTACCATCCTTTGCCCAGGTTACCATGAAGCCCGAAAATTCAAGATATTGCTTTAGTATAGAAGCATAGTCAAAATCGTCTTCTGCTAATAAAATATGCTGTTTCATATTGGAATTGTAATTATAAATATAGATCCTTTTTCTTCTTCGCTTTCCACAACGATATTACCGTTATACGTTTCTACCAATTGCTTGATATAGAATAACCCAAGCCCAAGGCCTTTGCTGTTGTGAATATTTCCTTTTTCGACTCTATAAAATTTATCGAAAATTGAGGTCTGCTCCTGAACCGGGATTCCTTTTCCATTGTCTTTTACAGAGAGAATAAAGTTTTTATCTGTTATTTTTAAGTCAGTTTCAATTTTGTCAGCTCCATATTTTACGGCGTTGTCTAACAAATTTATCAGAATTGTATTCAGGTGAAAACGATCCATCGAAATACTAAAAGCTTCTTTTTGGCACGAGAACGCAATTGCTACATCTGGTTTCGAAAGCTTAAAGTCGTCAATCATGTCCTTAATTTCTTCATTGGTAACCTGAATAGTGTTTTTATTGGCAATGGGCTTGACAGAAGCTTCGGTTACTTGACGAAACAATTTTTGCAGTCTTTCATTTTGTCTTGCAATCATGGCGAGTGTATTTTTATAATGTTCCGGGCTCATTTGTTCGTCCTTTCGCTGCAATGTTTTTATGGCAATATCCATTGTAGCGAGTGGCGTTTGAAATTCATGTGTAATATTATTGACAAAGTCCGTTTTGATATCGGCAATTCGCTTTTGCGAAATCAGGTTTTTTAGGGACATATAGTATAAGAAAACAACAAAAGCCATTAATACTATTGAAAAAAGTAATAAGCCGGCCATTTTAGAAATAATGGTTTGCTGCAATTCATCAAAACCATAATAACGTTGGCTTTTTATAACCATTGAAAGTTCTGTATCATTATCTTTAACCTCCCAGCGTCCGATAGAAGAAAGAATTAGGTTTTTTTTTAGGGTGTCGTTGGCTAAGACTAATATTTTTCCTTTAAATAAAGTATCTGTTTTTTTATTATTTATAAGTATTATCGAATTGAGATAAATAGAATAATTAATATTATAGTCTTCGGGTTCCGCCATTTTTTTCATGTAGGTATTCATAGCCCTGGAAAGCGAATCTTTATTGGCACTCAGATATTTAATGAAATTTTGTTTTGTTACATCTCCTTTTAGATACTGTTTTGCATATTTTTTCGAATGTCCTGCCCAGTTATCATTCAGTTTCTCCCATTCGTCAGTATCTTCCAGGCGTGCAATTTGTTTCTTTATGGCACTATTTATTTCTCTTTCGTTTAATTGATAAGTGTTGTAGATAAAATAGCCTTGTATGGTTGCCAAGGCCATTACTGTAAAAATACAGGCACCAATCAAGAGCATTATTTTTCTTTTCATCTGTTCTTAAAGTTTTAATCCGTGAAGCGAATCAGTTTGTTTTGTTGAGACAAAGCTATCGCATTTTGGGTATTTTCAGTTCAAATATACTAGCCTTAACCCTTCGTTAACCAAATTTATAAACAATAACTCAAACAAAACTGCGCCAGGATTGAAATGTCTTTTATCAAGGGCAATTTGAGTTTACAATCAGCTTTTTATCTTTTGGTGTTTAACCCTTCGTTAACCCTGTGTTAACCATTTTCGGAAAATGATTTACAGAGCTTTGCATCAAATAAATCATCAATGAAAAAATTAATCATGTTACTGTTGTGGGGTTCTTTTGCTGGATATTCGCAAGAGATTTCCCTGTCTGGAAAGGTAGTTGACGGCTCTCATCAAGCCGTACCTTTTGCAGATATGCTGCTTTTGCAGGCAAATGATTCTGTAAGTTATAAGACTGCGCAGACGAATGAATCAGGTGAGTTTCGTTTTAACGGCTTGGCAAAAGGCGATTACCTGCTTAAATTGAAAACAATTGGTTTTGAAGAGTATCTCAAAAAGATAACAATTCAAAAAGATACGATTTTGGATATAATTTCTTTAAGCGAAATAACAAATAATCTGGAGAGTGTGACTATTACTTCAAAAAAACCTATTGTAAAGAGGTTGATTGACAGGCTTGAGTTTGGGGTCGAAAATTCATCACTTTCATCAAACAATGCCTGGGAGATCCTAAGCAAAACACCTGGCGTAATGACGGGAACTTCGGGAGCGATAAGCATTCGGGGCAGTCAGAGCATTCTTGTTACTATCAATGACAAGAAGGTTTATCTTAGTGGAGAAGAGTTAAAACAGTTTTTAGAAAACACGAGTGGCGAAGAAGTAAAATCTATAGAGGTTATCACGAACCCGCCTGCTAAATACGAAGCGCAGGGAAGTGCGGTTTTGAATATCAAGCTAAAAAAGAATGTTTCGCAAGGCTATAAAGGCTCTGTTAATACTGCTTATGTGCAATCAATGTATCCAAAAGGTATTGTATCTACAAATCAGTTTTATAAAGGAGAAAAATTATCTCTGGCAGGGAGATACGGTTTTGGCTCAGGCATATATGTCAATGAAGGAACTGATGTCGTGCATTATTTAAAAGAAGATGGCTCAATCGATTCGCGCTGGGAAAGCATTATGAGACGCAAGTCAAAATCACTGGCTCAAAATTCATATCGTCTTCAGGCTTCGTATGAAATTGATTCGCTGAATACGATCGCTGCAGGTGCAACTGGATTTATAGCGCTGCAGCAAGAGGGAGATTTTACTGTACCAACGTTTATTTATGGAGGCAATGGTGCTCTTGATTCGCTTTACGTAACGAGAAATAATCGTACTAATCCGCTCAAAAATAAATCCTATAATATGTCCTTTGACCATCTTTTTAGTGAAAAAGAAAAAGTGTCTGTAGCGGCAGATTATACTCAATATTGGCGTCAGGAACGTCAGGATATTACATCGGCATTTTCGCTTCCTGAACAAAATCCGTATCGCACTACACGCTTTATTAGTGATAATGTGCAGGATATTCAGCTTTTTACGGCTCAGACGGATTACTCGAATGAAATTAACGGAACTCTGGAAGCAGGACTGAAATTTGGAAATGTAAAGGCCCAAAGCGGTCTTGATTACAAGGACGAAATTGCTGGCAATCTCGTAAACAATCCAAATAAAACCAGTGTTTTTCTTTATGACGAATCGATACTGGCAGGTTATGCGAGTTACAATAAGGAATTTGGCAAGTGGAGTCTCAAGGCTGGTTTGCGTGGCGAATATACTTCGCTGGAAGGAAATTCGGTTACTACTTCAGAAATAAACCAACAGCGTTATTTCAAGCTTTTTCCAACATTTTATGGGCTTTACAAACCAAAAGAGGGACATGAAATTGGTATTTCTTATGGCAAGCGAATTACGAGACCGCAATACAGCAGATTAAACCCTTTTCGTTCGTATTATAATTCGTATTCTTATTTTATGGGAGATCCAAAATTACTTCCTACAATTACGCACAATTTGAATTTGCTTTATACGCTTAAAAATAAATATAATTTTGATCTTTTTTATCGCCTTGAGAAGAATCCTTCTATGGAAATTTCTTATCAGGATTATGAAACTAATATGTTGGTGTACCATTTTACAAATATTAAAAAAGATTTTGCCTTTGGACTTGAGTTTAATACTAATCTTACGCTGTATAGTTTTTGGGAATCTGGAATTCAGGCAGGATTAAGTTATGTTGAAGATCGTTTTCAGGGCAGGGACGGCAATTTCTATAAAAACGGAAAGCCAACTTATAACACGAGTATCAGCAACCGTTTCGTACTTACTAAAAAGAAAGATCTAAATGCAGAATTAAATTTTCAATACAATTCTTCTTCAGTGCAGGGTACTTTTGTTTACAGTCAGACTTCAAGTCTTTCTGCCGCTATTCGCAAGAAAATATGGAAAGAAAACGGGGAAGTATATCTTATTATTTCGGATATCTACAGGGGGCAAAAAGAAAAAGTCGTTACAGATTATGCTGATCAGTACAATTATTTCAAGTCGTATGCAGACACCCAGAGTTTTAGATTAGGTTTGCGTTATAATTTTGGAAATCAGAAATTAGAAAACAAAAAGAAAGAAGTCCAGACTGAAGAGCAGCAAAGGTTATAATGCGAAAGCAGCAACAGCAAAATTTGTTTTAAGCAGGAAAGAAAGAGGTATTATTGAAATTTATAAAAGTCCGGAATATATATGAATATCAAAACTTCTTTCATTTTCTTGTCGCGTATCAGTATAGAGTCTCTTAAGTTTTGGGAATATTTTTTATATGAAATTAATAATAATAAAAATGAAATAAAAAAAGACAGTTTTTAATTACATGTTTGATTGATTCCTTAGCTTTGTAGTATGCACCATAAAAACTTTTTATCATGCCTATAATTGAACAATCAGAATATAATTTACCTTCTATTATTCATCGCAACAGGCACATTTCGACTATTTATGCTGCTTTGTTTAAAAAGTTTGACGCTCCGGGATATACAAGGGAAAAGCATGAGTTAAGTGATGGAGATTTTATCAATATCGATTTTATTATAAGTGACCCTAAAAAGGCAGTTATTTTATGTCATGGATTAGAAGGGGATTCCCGCAGGACGTACAATAATAGTTGTGCGGCTTATTTTCAGGAAAAAGATTTTTCGGTTTTCGCATGGAACAATCGTACCTGCGGAGGAGAGATGAACCGTCTTCCCAGACTTTATCATCACGGCGCAGTTGATGACCTTGATCAGGTGGTGCAGTTTGTTTTACAAAAAGGATTCGATGAGGTTTATTTAATTGGGTATTCGATGGGTGGGGTTCAGCTTTTGAATTATTTTGGCTGGACAAAAATCGATGAGCGGGTCAAAGCTGGTGTTTGCATTTCTGTACCAACTCATATCGCAACAAGTGCTGCGGTACTCAAACAAGGATTTAACAGGGTTTATTTAAAGAATTTTACAATTGATATTAAAAAAAAGCTGAAATATAAAGCGGCACAGTTTCCTGATTTTATAAACCGCGATCAGATTGATAAAATTACTTCTTTTGATGAAGTCGATCAATATTTTACAGCACCGTTACATGGTTTTGCAAGCCGTGATGATTATTATGAGCGCGTCTCTCCTGAATTTTCTCTTAAAGACATTACTACTCCGGTTTTGATTATTAATTCTCTTGATGATCCTTTTTTAAGCGAGAGATGTTATCCCAGAGCTATATCGCAGGACAGTGCATTTGTATATCTGGAAACTCCAAAATACGGAGGACACTGCGCTTTTCCATTGCGCAATTCTACGCATTCTTATGTAGAGAAAAGAGCTTTTGAATTTTTTACCAACAATCCTGGAGCTATTTTTAAGGCTTAAAACGAGGATACAAGTTATGGCTTTGAGCAATTATGAACTCAGGGATTATTCCTTTTTATTGTCAAGCTGTACCCTGAATTTTCCAAAAAATGGATTGTCAGCCATTTGCGTATGTCCAATTACTAAAACATAATTTCCTTTTTGTTTGAGAGAGATTTTCATATCCATTCCAAAAGGTCCGTCTGAGGTTTGATCTGGAAAAATAATTTGGTTGAAACGAATATTTCCTTTGCCTGTAGAGGGAACAATTGTTGCATTCAATTTTTCTGAATTTTCATTTTTGAATTTGACATATATTCTGGAATGAATTGAATCTAAGGAACCTTCGGCTACATACAAACCTTTATCATCTCTAAAATTCATTAGGATAGTATCGCCTATTTGTTTATTCTCTTCGTTTGGTTTGTTTATCTCTTTATTTTTATTTGCCGTAATTGTATCTGTAGAGTAAACAATACCGTTCTTATTTTCTTTTTGTTGGCATGAAAAAAAGAAAATTGATAGTAAAAGCATTAACGAATTTTTCATAGCAGAATTTTTAATAGCGTACATCAAATTTAATTTTTCCCTGAAATTTTCTGTTATATAATAGTAATTGGATTTTGCAGAATCCCGATCTAAATTTGATAGGATTTTATAGAGAGAAAATTTCGTTATCGGCACAGATGTCGTAAATTTTAATATAAATAAGCTGCTTTCTTGCCTGTAACGGCAATATCGATTGTTGCAATTTGTATTAAAAAGTAATCCTTGAAATAGATGCTAGTTCAGTTCTGAAGCCGCTTCTTTTTCAAGGATTTATTGCTGTTAAAATATTTGATATTCCTTAAGATTTAATAAACTCTAAGATATCTTTATTAATTGTTTCTGCTTCTGTAGTTGGCATTCCGTGAGGAAATCCCGGATATGAAATCAGTTTTCCGTTTTTTAATAGTTTAGCTGCTTTTGGAGCCTGATTAAAAGGGACAATCTGATCATCTTCTCCGTGCAAAACGAGAACAGGAATTTCTAAACTTTTAAGATCTTCTGTAAAATCTGATTCAGAGAAAGCTTTTATACCTTCATAATGTGCAAGTACAGAACCCATCATTCCCTGACGCCACCAGTTATGCTTAATTCCTTCCTGAACTGTTTTTCCTTCGCGGTTCCATCCGTAGAAAGCTATAGGGAAATCGTAAAAATATTGCGCTCTGTTAAATCCTGTACCTTCTCTTATTTCATCAAAGACAGACAATGGCACACCTTCAGGATTTGCTTCATTTTTTATCATTATTGGTGTTACAGCACTAATTATTATAGCTTTTGCAACACGTTCTTTTCCATATTTTGCAGCATATCGTATCACTTCGCCACCACCGGTTGAATGCCCAATATGAATCGCATTTTTTAGATCAAGAGCAGCAGTCAATTCAGCAATATCAGCAGCATAAGTTTCCATGTTATTTCCTTCAGAGCTTTGACCAGAACGACCATGTCCACGTCTGTCGTGTGCAATAACCCTGTATCCTTGTTTCAGGAAAAACATCATTTGTGCATCCCAGTCATCACTTGATAAAGGCCATCCGTGATGAAAAACAATAGGTTGTCCTGTTCCCCAATCTTTATAATAAATTTCTGTTCCGTCTTTTACTGTAATTGTGCTCATTTTTTTTGGTTTTAAGATTAATAAATTTAGGAGATATCCTAATTTGGTATTGTAACTAAAATTTAAGTTTTTATCTGTATTTATTTTGGCTTAGATTTCTTGTACAAATTTATATAGGAAGGGAAGACCTATCGATTAATCTAGATTAAGTAATGAGTTTTAGGTACTGATTCTTTTTTTATAATTAAAAATAAGTGACCCAAAAGGATTTCAATAAATTAGGTATTGGAAAAAAAATAATAATTGTAATTTCTTGATAATAAAGGGGTATAATTGATTTTTTGACTAAAAAAGGGAACTGTAAAATAATAAACCAGTCTAATTATTAGGCAATTTATTAAAATTACTTTGCCCTTTCGTACTCAAATGTTTTATCTGAATTTTCAGGAATTAGTACCAGTTTTACTGTTGTCAATTCCTTGATCTTACTTTTCAAATTCTCGTTGGTAAATGCAATCGACAAGTTAGTTCCCGTTCTTATAAAAGTTCCTTCCTGGGTGCTGAGATTACAATTTACATTTCCGGTTTCATCACTTTTTACCGCTATTACCGCAGTACCGTCAAAAGACATATTTTCGTTTAACCGGCATTCGCTTAAAGATTGTCTTACGCCACCAATATACTCTGCTTTTAATTGCCATGTTCCCTGAATATTACCAGATGTGTCGTCTGGAATATTGTCGTTCTCTGAAGAACATGAAACTAAAATGGTTACAAGCATTGATAGTAGAAAGATCTTTTTCATAGTTTTGAATTTATATTCAAATATAAAATAAATCTGGTAATTATATTATCATAAAACTTCTAATAATCAGCCTTATTCAATTTTAAGTTATAGAAAATCCTATAATTAAAATGTTTATATAGAATAACATACGAAATTTTATTTTCCGGAAGTTTATTTTATTCCTCGCCAGTTCTAAGCCAGACAATAAAATAAATGTCTGGCTAAAAATGGCTTTACAAATTAAATTGTTACTGCGTTTTCTGTATAAAAAATACCTTCATAACATGCATTATAAATATCTTTTAAATCTTCTAAAGTAGAAACACGCGGATTAAATCCTGTACATGGATCGATTAGTGCATTGTTTGCAATATAATCAAGGTTTTTATCCCAGTCTTCTTTAGAAATTCCAAATTCTTTTAGAGATGAAATGTTGTTTACTCTACTTCTAAGACCTTCGATCGCTTGCGCAAGATCTTCGGCAGTTGCTACACCAATTACTTTTGCTAATGCAGGATATTTATTCGTTGCCAAAGCATTATAACGAATAACATTAGGTAAGAAAATAGCATTTGCACAACCGTGCGGAATACCGTATAAAGCACCTACCTGATGTGACAATGAATGAACAATACCTAACCATGCATTATTAAAAGCTAATCCTCCCATAAATGAAGCATCATGCATATTTTGTCTCGCTGTAATATTTGAAGGGTTTTTTACCGCTTCTTCCAGATTATCAAATACAATTTCTAATCCGCCTTTAGCCAGAACGTCAGCAAAATTATCATCAATGTTAGAAACAAAAGCTTCTACACAATGAGTTAATGCGTCTAATCCTGTATTTGATGTAACATGAGCAGGCATTGATGCGCAAATTTCTCCATCGATAATGGCAACATCCGGCGTTAATTCATACGATACAATTGGATATTTAACCCCTTTTTCGCGATCTGTAATTACTGCTAAACCAGTTGTTTCCGTTCCTGTTCCGCTTGTAGACGGAATGGCTATAAACTTAGCTTTATTTCGTAATACAGGTACATTGAAAGGTTTGATTAATGAATCGAATTCAGTATCAGGATGTTCGTAAAAAATCCACATTGTTTTTGCTGCGTCAATAGCAGAACAACCTCCTATACCTACAATCCAGTCCGGCTGAAACTCGCTCATGGCTGCTGCGCCTTTAAAACTTGTAGCAGATGAAGGATCTTCCTCTACACCATCGAATACAAAAGTTTCGATTCCCGCTTCGTTTAAAAAAGCTACTGCTCTGTCAAGAGTTCCGCTTTTTTTCATAGAACTTCCTCCAGTTACAACAAAAGCCTTTTTTCCTTTGATGTTTTTCAATTCCTCAAGACTTCCGGGACCATGGAAAACCTCGCTTGCAACAAATAATTTGCTCATCTTTTAAATAGTATTAATTATTGTGGCAAAGATAAAAGAGCGTGCAGGGGAGGATGTTATACAAACAGGACTATGCGGTATAAATTTGCGCCAATTCCTGCTGTAGTTCAGTAGGCGTTTCTTTGAGTTTTGCCTTTACAAATTTGTTTAGTGCCGACGGGGAACTAAACCCCAGGTCGAATGCAATCTCTTTGTGGGACAGATCTGAAAAAAGCAATTGTCTTTTTATTTCGGTAAGGATTCGGTTATGAATCGCATTAATTGCCGTTTCACCGCAGTGCTTTTTTGTTATTTCATTGAGTTTTTTTGGCGTAATTGTGAGCGTCGAAGCATAATATTGCACAGTACGCTCACTTTTATAGTGCTGATTTAGCAGTTTTTTGAAACCGATATAAATATGCTGATTTGTTTTTTGATGCAAAACAGGATGCTGGCCGTGAATAGATTCGATTAAACCCAGCAGAAATACTTTTATATAAAATCGCGCCTGTTCTTTTTTGACCAACGTTGGGTTGTTATATATAGTCTGAATGTTTTTTATAAGAGAAAGTGCCTGTTCAAATTCAGCAGTAGGGAGTACCGTACAATTAAGGTTATCAGAAAGATTTACATTATACGGACTTAGTTCATTTTTTAATATATCAGAGCAAAACAGGACTTCTTCAAATAAAATGATTTTGCCTTTTAGATCATCACTTTTGGCTAAGATAAAATGAATTTGTTCCGGAAAGATTATAGAAATTTTACCTGCTTTGAGATAATGTATTTTTTCTTCGATCTGAATATCAATAGTACCGGTTTCAACAATTATAATGCAGAAATGATCTTTTTTATGAGGTTGAAAATAGTCTTCGATATATTCTGTATTCAGATCAAAAGCGCGAAAGGATAGATTTTTGTCTTCGGCTTTTTGAATGTTTTTGCTGATCTGTAATCTTTTTAAATTCATTAGTATTTTTTTTGCGTCAAAAACATTATTCCGGCATTTGGTCCAACTGAAATTTTTGCACTTTAGTAAAGGTTCTCAGTTATGAATTTGCAAATTTACTTAAAATAAAAAAGATTTTTTTCCCTTTAGTATCGATAAACTTATTTTTTTGAATTTTAGCTATTGGTATAAACGAAGAAAATTACGATCGGGAAGACCGTAATTTTCATTTGTTTTTTAGTATCATAAAATGATGTAAAAAGTTTTAATTTTTTTTAGTCGATGTCGATTTTTTATCGTCAGTTGACTTGTTGCTACCTTTTGAAGCAGTTGATTTTGTATCAGTTTTTTTGTCTGACATTTTTGCACCTGTAGTGCCGCTGTTTTTTTGATTTGAAGTGTTCATAATAAATAGTTTAAATTAATAGATTAATACAATCTTTATTCAAAAACAAATTGAATTGTTGTAAAGATCATATCCAAAATTAGTTTGAAAGCAACGTATTTATTTATAGAATTTTAAATCTCAATTATATAATTATCAGTGAATTACATTCTTGTTTTTGGTTTTTGAAACGCTCAGAACGGTAATTTAACATCGCAGGCAATTTTTTGGGTACAACATTGTAAATTATGAATGAGAATTATGCAAAATGTGAGTATCATTTTATAATTTTTTGTTCTCTGTATAAACATTGAGAGAATAGAAAAACATTACAAAAAAACTGTCTCCAAATAGCGGTGAAACTTTTTGGAGACAGTTATTTATGTTTTTTTTATTTTAAAGCGGTAAATAAATATTGAATGTGGTCCCGTGATTGACTTTGCTTTTTGCAGCAATAAATCCGTTATGATTTGCGACAATTTTTTTAGCCAATGTAAGCCCAAGACCACTGCCATGATATTGATCGTTGTTGTGTAATCTATAAAAAGGCTCAAATATTTTTGATGCAAATTCCTGGTTAAATCCAATCCCGTTATCAGTCACGCTAATTTTTACGTAATTACTTTCTTTGTTACCGCCAATTGAAAGGATTTCGTCAGTTGAAGGCTGCTCTGTTTCAATTTTTATTTCAGGCGTGACGTCGCTTTTTGTGTATTTAATAGCGTTAAGAATTAAATTGGTAAAAAGCTGTTGTATTTGATACGGAATCACATTTAACTGTGGAAATGAAGAAACTGTTATTATGGTGTTTGTTTCTAAAATAGTGTCTTTTATATCTGCAATAATCTTCTTTAAAAGAACGTTCAGATCTGTTTTTTTATATTCTTTTTCTATAAAATTTATTCGCGAGTACGCAATCAGGTCAGCAATTAACTGGCTCATGTTGGTCACGGCAAATAACATTCGCTCCAGATTATGTTTACTTGATTCAGATAAATGCTCTTCGTTGTCAATAATCCTTTTACAAAACATATGAATTTTGCGAAGCGGTTCTTGTAAATCATGACTTGCTGCAGCACTAAAGGCTTCTAGCTGATCGTTATAATTTTGCAGTTCTTCATTTTTGATTGTCAACAATTCATTAGCACTAATTACATCTGTAATATCTTCGAGTGCCAGTAAGATCATGCCGGCAGGTTTTGCATTTAGTATACGGCGCGCATTTACCATCATGATTTTTTTGCCAATGCCTTTACAGGTAGTATCAACCTTGAAATCTTCGATCTGGGTTTTTTCGCCAAGCATGTTATAAATCAGATCTTTAAATTCCGGAATATCCCATTGGCAATCTCCAATCTCAAATAAGGAATAACCTTCTGTTTCTTTTTCGGTAGTTTGAAAATATTTATAAAAAGCAGGATTGGCATTTTTTACAAAAAAGTCCTGATCAATAATAATCAATGGTTCGCGAATGGTTTTAAAAATCGACTCAGAATAATTTCGCATAGAAGTCAATTGTTCCTGACGGTCCATTAATTCGTCGTTTACGCACATTAACTCTTCATTATTAGACTGCAGTTCTTCTGTTGAGGTTTCTAATTCCTCGTTCATCGCCTGCATTTCTTCACTGCTGCTCAATAACTCTTCATTTGTAGTCTGAAGTTCCTCAAATGCAGTTTGTTGTTCTTCGGTGACCCGTTTGATGTCTTCACGAAGTTGGTTAAGTTCATTTTCGAGTTCTTTGATACGCTGCTGATCAGAACTTTTTCGGCTTTTTTTAGTGTCTTCGTCTAATTCAGGAAGCATTTTTTTATGAAAAAGAACCATGATATGTTCGTCATCATTAGGGATAGCAAGTACTTCGAATGAAGCAAGATAAGGTTGATCCTTGACCACTATATTTTCTTTGATGACATTTTTTTGTTCCTTTTTTATTTTCAAAATAGCATTACGCAATTCAAAGCTGATGCCTTCGCGTGCCATTTTCAAAATATTAAAGTTTGGTTTTCCGGGCGATGGTAATAAAAAGAAACTTGTATCACCATGAAAATGAACAATTTCCAGATGTTCATTTATAATGACGCTTGCCGGAGTATATTTTAGGAATAAAATATCTGAAGCAATTTTTCTAAAATCCGTTTCCGGTTGAATCTTTTTAGGAAATATTTCTGTTTTGCCTCTCGAATTTATGTTTGCCGGTTTAAACGCCTCAGGAACATAACGTCCAGGTGCAAATTTGCGGATATAGATTTTTTCGTTTTTGCCAAGAGGTTCAAACAAATTTTGTGCATTGGCTGTAGTTTCCGATTTTCCCAGAAACAAAATTCCTTTTTCTTTTAATGAATAATGAAATGAACTTAAAACTTTGTTCTGTAAAAACGGATCAAAATAGATGAGCACATTTCGGCATGAAACCAAATCAATTCTGGCAAACGGAGGATCTTTGATAAAGTTGTGAACTGCAAAAATGCACATATCACGAATTACTTTATTGATCTGATAATGACCATCACGTTTTGTAAAATAATTTTGAAGCCTTGACGGCGAAACATGTTGTAAATCCTGAGCTGAATAAAGTGCTGTTCTGGCTTTTGTAATGCATTTTTCAGAAATATCCGAAGCAAAAATTTGAACCTTTATATCTTTATTGTTTTTTTCTGCAAGATATTCATGAATGCAAATAGCAATCGAATATGCTTCTTCGCCAGTGGCACATCCTGCAACCCAAACACGTAAATTATTGTTGAGAGTATTTTGAATCAGGGTTGGGAACACAATATTTGGCAGCGATTCAAAAAACTTAGTATCTCTAAAAAAGTACGTTACAGGAATTAAAAAATCATTGAACAAGAGATCCTGTTCAGCTTTATCATTTCTTAAATAATGGTAATATTCTTCGAGACCTTCTTTACGAACGATCACCATTCTGCGGGCAATACGCCGTCTTATAGTAGGTTGTTTGTAATGATTGAAATTATTTCCTGTTTTTAAAAAAACAATATTTATAATTTTATTCAGGATTTCTTCTTCATTTTGAGGAATATGTTCCTCTTCACTATAACCATGATTAAGGGTATAACTTTTCTGAATTTGAAGCAATTGTTCCGGAATAAGTTCAGGTGCAAGAACATAATCAGCCACATCAGCGTCGATAGCGCTTTGAGGCATTCCCTTAAAAGCTGCCGTTTCAGGATCCTGAGAGATTGTTACACCGCCAAGTTCCTTTATTTTTTTAAGTCCGTAAGTACCATCAAAAGCAGTTCCGGAAAGAATTACACCAATTGCAAAACTCTTATGAACTTGTGCCAACGACTCAAAGAAAATGTCGATGCTGTTATTTTTTCTCTCATCACGAGTTCTGTTATGCAGTTTTAGAACGCCATCTTCAGCAATAAGATTGTTATTTTCCGGAATAATATAAATATGGTTTGGTGCCAGATTTATATCATTAATAATCTCATGAACCGGAATATCTGTGCTTTGAGAAAGTATCTCAGGAAGGTTGCTGGGATAGTCAGGAGACAAGTGCTGTACAAGCACATATGCCATCCCTGAATCATTGGGTATGGCTTTCAGTACTTTTTTGAAAGCATCCAATCCTCCGGCAGAGGCACCAATGCCAACTACGGGAAAATCCTGTATTGTTTTGTGAGGAGTTTTAGCAGGAACTTTCATGGCAAACTATAATTTAGACCAAATGTATTAAGTCTTTTTAATATTAAAAAATTGTATATTGAATAAATGGAAATGTTGTAATAATAAATTCATAAAAATATAAGATTATGGTCTAGATTCAGGTAAAATTTAGTTTTATAATTATTTTTTGAAATTTTAATTGATTAAAAATCAATATTATGAAAAAATCATTGAGTGCTATTTATAATAAGTAAGCATATTAATTATATGCCAATATATAAAAAACCTCAAAAATGAAACAAAAAAATCCTAACCAATACAATACGATTACTACCAGTATACGTCTCGACGTAAATTGAGTATTAATTGTATTGTTATTAGAAAAATGTATTTATGCAACTGAGATTCTAGGTAAACGTTGTCAGGATTTTTTTAAGTACATTAAAATCGCTTGGTTTAATAAAGTAGTCCATTATGCCAAGATCTTTCATTTTGTTTTTTACTTCAGGAGGTATCGATGTTGAAAATATAATTACAGGTATATTTTTAATCACTTCTTTCTTTTTGATTTCATACAATACTTCTAATCCGTTCATGATTGGCATATTAATATCAAGAACAATCAGATCAGGAAGTATTTCATTATCAACAAGCTTTTGTATCGCCTGAACAGGATTATGGATCGCTGTATATGCAGCTACAGAAACTTCTTCAAGAGCTTCTAAGAAAAAATTGCAATCATCATAATCATCGTCGATTTGTAAAATGTTTTTATATTTCATGTTTGGGGGAATTGTATTTATAATTGTTGCAATAAGTGAGAGATAATGCGACCTGATAACCGCAAAAGTCATCAAAAAAAACAAATCAGACAGGAGGGATGAATAGCAAGATTTTTTGCATATTTTTTTATTTTTAAAGTTAAAAAAAAAGCTTGTAATACAAACAAGCCTTTTGTCAGATAAATTGTAAAAGAAAAATCATTGTTTTATAACCAGAACCGAATTGGCTTTTGTTATTTCTGCTTCTTTTTGATCACGCGTATAATCTTTATTATCACAATGCGGGACACAATTAATATTGAATACTGTAATTGAAAAAACGGTTAAAAAAAGTTTGATAATCTTCATTTTGTGGCTCTTTAAGTCTGTAACTAATTTAATTACTTTTTGTAAATTTAGAATCATGAACAGGTACAAATTTATATAATTTTCATTTTTTTGTTGCATAATTACCACATTTTATTTAATGAAAGTATATGTTAATTGTTTGATAATGTTTCGCTTGCATGTAAATGCCGCCCTGGATTCTTAATTGAAATTTTATAATCTTACCCGAAAATAGTAGAAGTTTTTTAATCTAATTTTTTATTAATTTGAAACAAATCAATTTATTAAATTTAAAAATAACTACTATGAAAATACCAAGAGAAGTAATCAATGGGTTTTATATTTTTTTAGGAATCGCTATTTTCTTTTTATTAATGGAAGTTTTAGGTCTTTCTCACTTGTTTTATCTACGTTTATTAAATGTGCTCTTCATTTTTTACGGAGTAAACAGAACTCTAAAAATGAACCTTGCCGAAGGTAAAAACAGTTTTGTTCCCAATGCAATCTCGGCAATGGTCACGTCATTTTCCGGAGTTGTATTTAGTGTCGTGGCCTTACTTATTTATAGTTATGCAAAAGGTGGCGATGCTTATGTAAAATCATTATCAGAAGCTTTTATGTTTGGCGGCGATCCATCTGTAGCCACTTATGTTCTGTGCCTTTTATTTGAAGGAACTGCTTCATGCATTATTGTAACTTTGTTATTGATGTTGTACTGGAATAATAAATACAAAGCCGATTAATTTAGATTATGGTGTAATAATTCATTGCTTATTTCTCTGTGAGGTTGTCGATGATTTTTATTTGTAGGATAAAACACAAAAACCGCTGAATTTATATCCGGCGGTTTTTTTTAGGTTAAAAAAGAAAGAAACACAATCATCGCTGATTTAAGGGATCTTGTTCTTTTATATTAGGGTCAATGTCCTCATCGTCTTCAATAATAGGATCAGTATAATTTCGATCATTTTCTTTCCCAAAATTATCATTCTGAAGATCATAAGTATCTTTTTGATCGAAGTCACGATCTGAATCTTCGTTATCAGAATTATTGCTCTGATGTATTTTTATTTTCTAAATCGTCATCAAGATCCTGAGCAATTTCTGCATTTTTTTGAAAGTAAGGATCTTCATTATCGTCCTCTTCCAGGTCAGAAGATTTTTTATCATCCTGATCACTATACTCGTGATTTACATTGTTTGCGCTATCGTCCTGATGTTGATTTATTGCAGGATCTTTATTTTCCATAGTTTCAGAATTTATCATCTGACTTTCTGATTGAGATTGACGTTGGCTTTGTCCAAATCTCTCGTTATCTGCTATTCCCATAATAAGTAGTTTTAAAATTAATTTTTTTAGCTTAGCTGATGTTTTAAACCAGCATTTGCATTCTTAAAGAGAATTTAGAATAATTACTAAACCAAAACAGAAGCTCAAAGAAACTTAATCTTTAATCGGTTGTTTTTTGAGCTGCTGTTTAAAATTTTTAATTATTGCGTAAGGCGTGTATTAATTCTTTCTTAGACATTGTAGATCGTCCTTTTATATCCGCTTTTTTTGCTTCAGAATAAATTTCCTCTTTTGTTCTGTCTGCATAATCATCTCTTGAGCCTCCTCTTTTTTCGGCTCCCTTACTGTTAGATATTCGCGCTGATTTTTCTTTGCTGTAACCTTTATCGCGCAATGCTTCGTATTGGTCCTTGTCTTTTATTTGTGGACCCGGGTCTTTTCCTGGCATAATAATTTAATTTAAAGTTTGTACTGTTTATTGATAGATTCTAATAAATTAGAAAGTATTATTTTGCTATCCGGAACACCAAAATCCTATGGTATTCATTAAGTCTTTATCCTGCTTAAAACCTTTTAGGTTTAAAAGGATCGGGTTCATTAATATTCGGATTTTGTTTGTCTAAATTTTTGTCTGAATATCTAAGTTTATCTTCCTTGTCAAAATCTGTATTCTCGAAATCAGTTTGATCTTTTCGATCTAAATCGTCATTATTAAAAGCATCTCTTAGATTATCTTCCCTGATATCGTCATCTTCGACATCATTGTCGTACGAATCATAATCGTTGTTCAGAGGATCTGAATCTTTATTTGAATTGCTGTGGTTTAAATTGGCATTCTTTAAACCATTATCCTGATCCGGTTCATCTTCGTTTGCATTATATTCGTCCAATGTTCTTCTGCTGGGATCGTTATCAGAATCATTCTCTAGACTATTGTTTCTATTTTCCTGATCCGGAGTGGTTTCATTTTGAGCAGATGAACTTTTGTATTCTTCTCCGGTTTTCGTCTCACTCTGATCGCGATTAAGGGGATCTGTATTTTCAGTAGTATCCTGAGTAGCGCGCTGTCCTTCTGAATAAAAATTGCGATCTTCCCGATCGAAATTTTCGCTGTTTTCGTTGTTCATAATTTAAATTTTTATAATTATCAATTATTTTTTGTGTGTATGTTTTTGTTGATTATTACTTATCATATTTTAAGTCAAAATAATGCCAACAACTATTATTTTTCTAATTCTAAATAAGATTTGAAACTTGTAATATCATCTTTAACAATTTTTTCGAAATAAGGATTAAGAAGCTGCGCCGCTTTTTCGCCAATAACACCAAAAGGAGCGTGGTAAGAAATCGTTACATCAATTTCTGTATGTTTTCCTTTAGGTTTAAAAACAATTTTCCCAACATTTTTTATAGAAGCATCAGGAAGTGACTGCCAGCTCAAAAAAGTATTTTTTTCATCTTTTACAATTTCTGCTTCCCAGGTCAATCTTCCAATTCCCGCCGGACCTTTTGCTGTCCATTCAGATTTTGATTGGTTAATTGTTTTTACAGATTCAAGATGACTCATAAATTTTGGCATATTTTCAAGGTCACGCCAGAATTCATATACTTCGTTTACAGGTTTTTTGATCACGCTGTTGATCCTGATGTTGACATTAGCAGCTTTGCTTTGCTGCAAATTGTCGACAGCATCATAAACCGGACAATAACCGCTAACGCCTCGCAGAAGCATTGAACCTCCCAAAGTACTTTTTGATAAACTTTTTTTGTTGCGTGACAAACCATCATATAAAAGATAGGCACCGCTTGCAACCATAATTATTCGCTCAATCGCAGATACATTTTTTTTAAGATGTAAAGGATTCAGTGCACTCGACGAATGTGAAGTTTTTGTTTCCATTTTTTATTCTTTTTTGATTTATAAATTCATTTAATAGTAATTCGAAAATTATAATAAGTGCTTGTAAATCAATTATAAAATAGGAACCTCAGATTTATATTATTTTCATAAAATCTTACTTGATTATTTTTTTAAAGGTTTTAACAACGCTGATGTTTAATTAGTTAACTGTGAATTTTGTAAAAACGAACGTTCTATTTTGTAAGATTCATGTTATGGTTCTTTATAAATTCGAATAGTGTAATTTTTTAGAACAATTGTGAGGAAAAAATCCTTTGAATAAATCTCTTTACAATAAAGGAATTATAGACTTGTTGCAATAAAATTGAATTTGAAAGCGCAGAAACATTACTATTAAAATTATATGGTTATGGATTGAATAGTATTTCACTTTTAAGAATTTAAATGAATCTGTTTTTCTCATTAATTCCAGTTGCCAATTAATAAAATGTAGTCCCTACGGGACAAAACAGGTATGAATAAATTGATTTCTACCAATATGTAATCTCTGCGAGATATTTTTTTGTTACTCCGTTAGGAGTTAAATATTGGCAGTAATATTGTTAGTAATATTGGTGATAGAATAATAAAAATTACGAGAAAAAATATCCCGTAGATTGAATTTATTTAGAGCCAAATATTTATTGAATCATTAAATCAGCAACTTGAATTAATTATGTACTAATACTTAATATTAAAAAAATGGATCAAATACGAAATCTCATTGTTATTGGAGCATCAGCGGGAGGTATTAAGGCAATTTCTAAAATAGTCAATGGATTTCCGGAAACAATTGATGCAGCTGTTCTGGTGGTTCTTCATGTATCGAGAAAGTCAAGTCCGGAAAATATTGTTCAGATATTTCAAAGAAATACAAATTTGAAATGTGTAGTTGCAAAAGATGAAACGGAAATTGAAAAAGGAACTATATACATTGCTCCGCCAGAACATCATTTGATGGTAAATGGTGCTACTGTACATTTGAATCAGGGTCCGGAAGAAAATAGACATCGCCCATCTGTTGATGTGTTATTTCGTTCTGCAGCAGTACATTTTGGACATAAAGCAATAGGTGTGATTGAAAGTGGTATGTTATATGACGGAACTTCAGGAATGCAGGCTATTAAAAGTTGCGGAGGACTTTGTATTGTACAAGATCCGGAGCAGGCTGAATATGCTGATATGCCAAGAAATGTACTAAATAAAATAAGGGTTAATTATATGGCTGAACTGGAAGAAATACCTGTTATTATTCAAAATATTTTAAATAAACCCCTTCCTCCAAAAATTGCTATTCCACATGAATTGAAAATTGAAGTAAATATAACCGAAAAACTAATGAGCGATATTAATCAGTTAAAAAGGATTGCGGATCATAGTGATTTTTCATGTCTGGATTGCGGCGGTGGATTATGGAAAATAAAAGAAGATCCCACTCACAGATACAGATGTCATATTGGGCATGTTTATTCTGAGAAAATGCTGCACGAACTTCAGGACTTAAAAATCGAAGAATCGATTTGGGTATCCATCAGAATGTTAGAAGAAAAAAGAAATATGCTTCGTTTATTATCTGAGCGCAGAAACCGCAGGGATCATGACGAGACCGTTTCATCATTTAATAAAAGAATTAATGACATCGATGAACACATAAAAAGATTAAAGTCTTTTGTAATCAATATATCATCAAATACTTTATCAGGAGATTAGAAATTTATAGGTGAAAAGTGGTAAGTTTTGATGAAATTTTTCAATATCCTGAATCCCATTACAGCATCTTACAAAATCTAAAAAGCCTTCAAAATCGTCGATACTGAAGGCTTTTTAGTCAGTGGTATAATTAATAATGTACATATAAAATTGTGTTAGTAAGAACAAAAAATAAGCAGTTTTTGTTTATGGATTACCTTCTCCGCCACTTGATCCATAAATCTGGCCTGTTGCATAACTGGCGTCATTAGCAGCAAGCTGCACATATATAGAAGCAAGTTCAGCCGGTTTTCCGGGTCTTCCCATTGGTGTTTGAGAACCAAATTCTTTTAGTTTTTCCATCGTAGCACCTCCACTTACTTGCAATGCCGTCCAGATTGGTCCCGGAGCAACACCATTTACCCTGATGCCTTTTGGAGCAAGTTGTTTCGCAAGTGATTTAATATAATTTGTTGTGGCTGCTTTTGTCTGAGCGTAGTCATATAAATCCTCAGTAGGAGCATAGGCTTGTACAGAACTTGTGCCAATAATTGATGCGCCCGGTTTGAGATGCGGAAGCGCCGCTTTGATAATCCAGAAAGGAGCATAAATATTGGTTTTCATAGTCCAGTCGAATTCCTCAGTCGAAATATCCAATATAGAAGCATGTGTTTGTTGTCGTGCAGCATTGTTGACCACAATGTCAAGACCGCCCAGCGCTTTTACAGCTTGTTCAACAAGGGATTTGCAGAATTGCTCGTTACGTAAATCTCCGGGAATTGCAACAGCTTTGCGTCCTTCGGCTTTTATTAGTTCAATTACCTCTTTGGCATCTTCTTCTTCGGTGGGGTAATAATTTATGGCAACGTCCGCGCCTTCTCTTGCATAAGCAATCGCTGCGGCGCGTCCCATTCCGGAATCACCACCAGTTATTAATGCTTTACGGCCTTTTAAGCGACCGGAACCTTTATAGCTTTTCTCGCCATGATCCGGGCGTGGATCCATTTTACTGACAAGTCCCGGCCATGGCTGGGATTGTTCTTTAAAAGGTGGTCGGGGATATTTTGTAGTAGGATCTTCAGGTATATTCATCATCGGAATTTCATTTAATGTAAATGCATTGGCCATAATCGGGTTAAATGCTGCTGTGGCAAATACTGCTCCCATACCGGTAAGTGCAGAGCGACGGGATATTTTATTTTTGGTTTCCATAATATTATATTTTCCGTTCTTTAAAAAATGTTCTCAGGATTTGTTTTCCTTATCTAAATCTGAAAAACTCTTCCTGATTCTCCCTGATCTTTTCTTTCAAACGTATTAGAAAATTCACTGTTTAGGTATTTAGGTTCTTCGCCCCAACATAAAAGCTGCTCTTTTGTCGATTGGTAAACCTGCTCAATATGATTGCGCTCAAATGTTTCCATGTACATTGGAGAATCCTCTGATAAAAATACTTGTTGTGTGTACTGTGTTGAATTAGCTGTTTTCATAGTAGTGAAATATTTAAATTTGATTTTGCAGCAACGATGATTTTATGTTTCTGCTTTTTTTAATTGTGTTTATAGGGTATATTTAATCAAAAAGAGTTCTGATTTTTTTCTTGTAATCAAACAGATTTATGAGAACTCTTATGCTTAAACTCAAAACCAAATTTAAAAAGAGACGTATTGATATATTTATATAATTTTAGATTTTAGTTATTTAATCTTCAGTAGTTTGGGTGTGGTAATCGTAAGAAATCGTGTATTATGCGGACATAAAAAAGCTAGTTCTGTAAACAAGCTTCTCTATTTTTATAATTCGAATTAATACTATTTTATAGTAAAGTCATTCTCTTTTAATGCTTCGGCAACCTTTATCACAACTTCTGATCTGTGTTTGCCATCTGTCACAGTGCGATCAGTTTTTACCCAATAGCGAATGTTGATTTGTATCGTATTTCCTGTAATGCCCGATACAACTGCAGAATTAGAATAGCCTTTGTCAACTACGGCAATATCTGTTTTCATGACGTTAGCAATAATTTCAATCGCTTTTCTGTAATCTGATCCGTATTCAAGACCAATGGTAAAATCCTGCAATAAATATCCTTCGCTGTTAAAATTAACCAGAGTGTTTTTGATCAAAAGAGCATTTGGGATATAAATATTTTTACTGTCACTTTTTACCTGTATATCACGAAGGTTCAATGCTACAACTTTTCCTTTTACGCCGTTGCTTTCTATAATATCACCAACAGAAAATGGTCTTTTGAAAGCCAATAGAATTCCGGCAAGAAAGTTTTCGCCAATATCTTTAAGAGCAAATCCTATTACAAATGCTGATATTCCTGCACCGGCCAAGACACTTTGTGCTACACCGTTAAGACCAATAACGCGAAACATAAACAAGAGTCCAATGATAATAAGAACAGCCTTGATTAAATTGGCGATAAAAGTAGCCAATAACGGATCATGCATTCTTGTCTTTAATTTGCGATCGGCAAATACTTTTACACGTGCTGCAATAAACCATGAGATTAAAACAACCAGAATGGCCAATAAAATTTTTGGAGTAATATCTACCAGACCGTAATAATATCCTTCGATATGCTTGAGAATGTCATGAAAAAAATTATCCATAATAATACATAGTTTGCTTTGTACTAAAATTAAATTTTCATTTTTATAATTGACTTATATAATTCTTACTGTTTATTATAAAATTTTATCTCCTTGTTTTTAGTCTTGTTAAGTTTGACAATTGGAATTTTTGCAAACCAGCAATTATAGACAAATCAATTGATTTTTATACTCAAAAAGTTAGCCGGCAGGATAAGCGGAAATAATCAAATAGGCAATAATTATCATATTCATTACAAAAATCACTACCGTAATTACCGTTAACATCATGGTAGAATACAAGTATTTTCCCTGTTCCAGAAGTTTAGAAGATTGTCTGTATCTAAAATACGACAGCAATATGGTAATGGCTCCGGTGATTACCAAAGCAATCCCTATTAAAATAGTAGATCCGTTTTTAGGAAGGTCAGGTTCCTTAAAAAATGTAGAAGGAATCTGATTCACAAACAAAGAAAATTTTACGATAACGAATCCAAAGACCATAATACCAATTCTGGTTCTGATCCAGGACAAAAATGTTCTTTCATTTGCCATTTGGTCATTTGCCAAATTTTTATTTTCGTTGTCCATATTTTTAAAAATTATATTATAAGAACCATTTAGGGCAATTCACAAAAAATTAATTAAACACATAGTTCCCAAGACCAATGACAATAAGTAAAGAAAATAGCTATAATGCTTTTGCAGAATAAATCTCACGAAAGTCGCAAAGAATATGTATCTGAACTTGAGCGCTTTGCGACTTTGCCGATTTTTTTAGTAATAATTGTATATAAAAACTTAATTTATGACTTAGGGACAATTGTTAAAATATAATTGCACCTAAGAGGTTATAAGATTCTAATCTCAACCTGCGCCACCCTGAACCCAATGAAGTGCCTGATCGTAAAATTCTTTTTTGAACCCGCGAAAATTACCGGGCACTACATAACCAAATGCATTGGTAAAAGAAATAGCTTTTTCTGAGTTGGTGACGATGGCGGCTCTGTTCCACTTCCCGAAATTTTTAAGACCTATAAAAGCGTCTTCGAGCCACGCTGTTGCCGTAAAATTTTCGAGATCAGTATCAATTAAAAATAGAAAGTTGATTTCGTCAATTTGTTCTACCAGATTTTTTACCGCAGGTGCGATTATCGTTTTGTAATCGTTTGCCGTGACCTCGCCAAGAGCCCTGAAAGCCACTACATTTTTGGGTGCATTAAGTACTTGTATCATCCGTATATTTATTATTATTATTATTATAATTATTTGAGTTTTGGTAAATGAATTTTTTATTTGATATGAATCTGACTCAGATTTGTTTTTGCAGGACCGTTTGTTACCACGCCATCGCAAGAGAAACGTGAACCGTGGCAAGGGCAGTCAAAAGATTTTTCGTCGTTATTCCAATTAACAATACAGCCCAAATGCGGACAAACTGCCGAAAATGCTCTTAAGCTATTGTCATAATCGCGATACACCGCAATTTTTTTGAGTCCTGAGGATAAAATTCCCCCTTCGCCATGATTAAGATCTGCTACATTTTTTAAGTCAGATGCCGCAATCCAATCCAGATATTGTGCGGCTGTATTTCCGGCTTCTTTGGCAAAATCTACAGCAGTTTTCAAAGTAATTCTGGACGGATTGTAGAGATCTTCCCATTTGTTTTTAATTCCCAAAATACTATCACTTATAATCAAGGCGCCAATCGTAGCATGCGTCATTCCGTTGCCTGAATCTCCCGTGATGATATAAATATGATCATCACCGGGATTCTTGCCCATAAATCCTAACGAATCTACAGGTTCCATAACCTGACCGGACCATTTGTACGTGATCTCTTCAAGCGCGGGAAAATAATTTTTTGTCCATGCTTCGAGTCTTGCGTATCGTTCTGATTCTGAAATGCCTTCTTCGTCTGCCTGACCAGTTTTATGATCTTCACCGCCCGAAATCAATAAATCGTATTGATCATCAAAACTTTCTAAGCGCACATAATGATAAGGTTGAGAAACCCATTTAGAATCTGCATCGCCAGTATCCCACCAAAGCGGATAAGGTAGTTTTCCTTTTGGGATTTTCCCGGCAATAACATAAGTTCTGTAAGCAAATTGTTTGGTATGCATTGTGAGCGTATCATTGACCGGAGTATTTGTAGCCACCACAATATCCTTGGCCGAAAAAGTATAACCATTAACTATGGCACCGTTTTTAGTTATTTTATCAGCTCGTGCTTCGGTAAATATTTGTCCTCCAAGCGCAACAATTGCCTGTGCAAGTCCTTGTAAATAATGCAGAATATGAAATTGTGCCTGATTATAAAAAGCCAGACAATTTATTCCTTCACCACCTATTATAGCAGGAATATGATCTAAAATACCCGTATTTAAACCTGCATTTTGCGTAGCTTCAAATTCTTTTTGCAAATTTTTCTCTTTGTCACTTGGGTGAAGAAATAGATAGCCATTTACCCTCATAAAGTTGCAGTCAATATTGAGATCCTTTACATTTTTTTCGATTTCATCAATTGCTGCAGTATGACTTTCGGCAGCCAGTTTTGCGGCTTCTTTTCCAAAAGTATCTTCGAGAAAATAATAACGGTCGTCTAATGCAGCAGTCAAGTGAGCTGTTGTACGCCCAGTTTCGCCACTTCCTATAAAACCGTCCTCAACCAGAGTTACCTTTTTGCCCGCTTTTACTAATTTGTATGCCGTAGAAAGTCCGGCAATTCCGCCGCCAATAATTAATACCTCTGTTTCAATATCTCTATTGGGTTTATCAAAAGCAATTATCGCAGTAGAATCTATCCAAAAAGATACATTGTCTCCGGATGTTATATTGCCGGAGTCGAATTTGTCGTGTAATGGTGCCATATTGTTTGTGTTTAGTTTAACAGGCACAGAATTACTATCTAAAAGCCTGAATCTCTCAAAATTATAAAATGATGTGTGCTAGAGGTTTATAAAATATTGTAGGACTTTTATATGATTACCAGTTGTTTTATATGTAAGGATTTTTGAATAAAGTATAAGATTAAGAGGTTTAATATGAGTTACTTACAAGCCTATTAATTTTAAAAAGCTTAGTATGAAAGCAGCAGTTATACACGGACCGGGTTCCGTAAAATACGATACGGTCGATGACCCGAAATTACAGGCCAATGACGATATTATTCTTAAAGTAACTTCTACAGCAATCTGCGGATCAGATTTGCACATTTATTCAGGTGGTTTGCCACAGCCGAGGCCTATGGTTCTGGGACACGAATTTATGGGAATAGTCGAAGAAACGGGATCAGCAGTTACACATCTTAAAAGAGGCGATCGCGTTGTTGTACCATTTCCTATTGCCTGCGGAAATTGTTTTTTTTGTAACCACGATGTTCCCGGAAATTGTGAGCACAGTAATCCGGAACATTACGGACCGGAAGGAGGAATCCTGACTGAAAAAGGCGGAGCACTTTTTGGCTACACAGATCTTTACGGCGGTTATGATGGCGGACAAGCACAATATGTTCGGGTTCCTTATGCCAATTACGGACCAAGAGTTGTTCCAGACAGTCTGACAGATGAACAATTATTATTTCTAACGGATATTTTTCCAACCGGATATACAGGAGTAGATTGGGGAGAAGTAAAAGGAGGAGAAACCGTTGCCATATTTGGTTCTGGACCTGTGGGACTTATGGCTGCAAAAAGTGCCTGGCTTCGCGGAGCTGCTCAGGTCATTGTTGTCGATACACTTCAATACCGACTGGATAAGGCAAAAGCCACAACAGGATGTACTACTATTTTATGGGAAGATGGCGCCAAAGATGTTGTCGAGCAAATTCGTGCACTCACACAAGGACGTGGTGCAGATGTTTGCATTGATGCCGTAGGGTTTGAGCCGGAACGTAATCTTGGCGACAGAATCAAAGCGACGATTAATTTCGAAAAAGGATCTATTAAAGTATTAGAAGCTTGTATGAGCGCTGTAAGAAGAAGCGGTATTGTTTCGGTATTAGGCGTTTATCCTGTGAATTATGATAATTTTCCGCTTGGGCAATTTTTCGATAAAGGAATAATCCTTAAAGGCGGTCAGGCTCCGGCACACAAACATATCGACAAACTTTTAGAATATGTCGTTCAGGGAAAAGTACAACTGGATGATATTATCACACACAGACTTCCGTTGTCTGAGATTTCGCATGCTTATGATATCTTCAAAAAACGTGAAGACGGCTGTGTAAAAGTGGTACTCGATCCATGGCAATAATCACTTTATAAATTCAAACAAACAAAAGATTTTAGTATTGAATTTATAGCATCTGCATTATACTATAATCTCACAATTTATTATAAAATAAGGACAACGTATTGAAAATGCGAATCCTGTAAAAATGAAAAATAAATTTGTAAACGATAGAAAATCAGCTTCTTTAAATTTGAATTATAACTTAAAAATTTAAAATTATGAAAACTGCAACAAAAAGTACAACCAGTACAAAGAATACGACCAGTAAAAGTAAAACAGCAACTTCTGGTACAAAAGTTAAAGCGAAGTCAAGCGCTGCCGAAGGATTAAGAGAACTCTTTGTAGATTCGCTTAAAGATATCTATTGGGCAGAAAAAGCGTTAACCAAAGCGCTGCCAAAAATGGCAAAAAATGCAACTTCAGAAAATCTAATTACTACCATCAACGATCATTTGGCCGTGACTCAGGAACAAATAACAAGACTGGAACAAGTTTTTGAAATTATAGGAGAAAAAGCAGCAGCAAAAAAATGCGATGCGATGGAAGGACTTATCAAAGAAGGCGAAAGCATTATGGAAGAAACACAACCTGGTCCTGTTCGTGATGCTGGAATTATCGCCGCTTCTCAAAAAATCGAACATTATGAAATCGCTACTTACGGAACTTTAGCCGCATTTGCGGAAACATTAGGAGAGCAGGAAGCTGTAGAATTATTGAAAGCAACACTCGAAGAAGAAAAAGAAGCAGACACTTTACTAACAGATGCCGCGTACAATACCATAAATTTTGATGCCGCTGATGATGAAGTTGAAGAAAAATAATTTCTGATAACCTGTGTCAAATAATTGATACAGGTTTTTTTATTTAATTGTTTTTATATCAATTTCAAAAAATAAAAAGAAGCCGTCTCAAAACATATAATTTGAGACGGTTTTTTATTTGATGATGTTTTGATTTTTATTGGGTTAATTTTGAGTGGAGGCAAAAATTGCCCTTATGCTGCAATTTTCTTCCTTAAGTTGTGACCTAAAGCCATTAATCCGAACTCTAATTCAACTTTTTGAATTCCTTTTAAAGAAAATCGTCTAAATCCGTTATTATGCTTGAGTTGGGCAAACACAGGCTCTACATCGGCAGAGCGTTGCTTTCTTCTTTGTATTCCTATTTCACTTAGCAGTAATTCCCTTGTCCTTTGTTTATGCCTTTCAAGGTTATGGTTTCGCTCTATACTTCTGTTTCCCTGAGCTTTAAAACATTGACCTCGAAGTGAACAGCCTTCACAGTTTTTGGCCTGATAATGAGATAAGGTTTGGGTGTATCCTGCAGCTGTTGTTTTCTGGTTTTGATGTGTTTTATGCATTTTTTGTCCCATTGGGCATACATAATAATCTTCTTGCTCGTTGTAATGTAGATTTTCTTTGCTAAAAGCCTTGTGTTTCTTTTGGTAGTTTTGATCTTGTTCTTTTTCAAAAGTATTATATTTCACAAAAGCTTTGAGCTTCTTTTGCTCCAGATAATCATAGTTTTCTTCACTTCCATAACCTGCGTCAGTAGTTATCTCTTTTATCTTTTTAAATATTTTCTTGCCGAAGGTTTGTTCCAAATTTTCTAAATGAGGTTTGAGGGTTTTGGTATCGGTCGGATTTTGGTGGATGGTATAATGAACGATGATCTGATTTTGTGTAGATATCTGGGTATTATAAGCTGGCTTGAGCTGCCCGTTTAGCATATGATCTTCTTTCATGCGCATAAAAGTAGCCTGGGTGTCGGTTTTGCTGTAACTGTTTCTTTCCCCTAGAATAGCTTCTTGCTTTTCATACTTTTCAAGATTGGCAGTGAAATTATTTTTTATATAGCGTAATTTTGCTTTTGCTTTAGAACTTGCCTTTTCATTACCGGAGAGTTTTGCATCTATTTTAGCTACAGTTTTCTGAATTATCTCTTTACTGATTTCTTTGAATTCTGTTGGTTCCGGGTTTGGATCCTCTTCATTATTGATGCTTTGGGCATATTTCCATAATTCTTCCAACTGAGTCAGCATTTTAGCTTTGTTGGTTTTAATGCTGTTGCCCCACACAAAAGTGTACCTACCAGCCTGAGCTTCTATTTTTGTGCCATCTGTATAAATTTGTTTTAGGTTTACCAGCCCTTCTGATGCCAGCATTAAAACTACCTGCTTGAAGATTTCTTTAAAACTCTCTTTGAGTTTGTCACTTCTAAATCTATTAATTGTATTGTGATCAACAATAGTCATAGAAGTAAGCCACATAAAATTAATATTCTCGCGAAGTGCAAGTTCTATCTTTCGTGAAGAGTAAATATTAGTCATATAAGCATACAACATCACTTTGAGTAACATCTTGGGATGATAACCAGGATTGCCCTCTTTACTGTAGGCCTGTAAAAGAGGCTGGATATTTATTGACTCGACAATCTGATCAACTACTCGAACCGGATGTTTCTGTGGAATTAAATCATCAAACGAATAAGGCAAAAGTACCGTTTGTTGTTGGTTATAATCTTTGAATCTCATATATAATCAGTTACTTAACACTGATTAAATTTACAAAATTCTTAATAAAAATACAAATTAAAAAAAAGTAGCTGACTCAGTTTTGAGACAGCTACTTCTTGTTTTCATTTCTTTTAGGATCTTCTTCTTCGATATCAGAATCAGTACTAAATTCATTTTTTCTAAATTTGTCATGATTAGTCTCATCCCGGATAAATTCGTCATTTTGAATTTGTTCGTTACTCAATTCTCCAATTTCGAATTCTTTGCGATGCAATTCACTATCATCTAATTCGTTACTTCCTAATTTTCTGTCTTGATTATCAATTTCTAAATTAATATCAGATTCAAACAGGTCGTTATTTTTCAAATCATTTTCAATGTCTTGTTCAGTGATGTCTTTTAATTCACTGTCTGATTCATTATCCAGATTTTCAGAATCATAAGGATTGTTATTCAAATTTTCAGTTGCCTCGTCAGTAATTTGAGAATCCGAATTTTTAAAATTACGATCTTCCGTACTATTAAATTTGTTATTTTCTGTTTTCATAATAAAGGTATTTGTATTACTATTTTTTGATTTGTGCTACTTTCTTAGTTTCGATATTTGACTTTTCATTGCTTCTCGATGAGGTAGTCTTAGAAGCAACTTTTTTATTTGATGCTCTTGCACTTGTAGCAGTACTATTTTTATGATATGAAGTATCCATGATTTTACATTTAATTAATATTTACAAATCTAATAGAGTAACAAAGGGTTTACTTATAAGATTTTAAGGAATAATTGTATAATTGTCAGCTTGTTATGTTATTGGTAAACACAATGTTGCTATGTGTTTTTTATGTAATAGAACGATAGAAAATGTCTTAATTAAAAAAAAAGACTCTGACATTGATAAACTCCTTAAAAAAGAAAAAAAATACAAATGGAAATAATATAAGTATCATGAATTAAAATGTAAGATTTTTTTATTTTTAAATACAAAATTTGCTTTGAATGAATTAAAAAGTATTTATTAATTATTTGAAAATCAATATTATGAAAAAGTTATTATTAACATTCGCAATGATTATGATTGTAGGATATGCTTCTGCACAAGAAACTCCTAAATCAAAATCGAAAACTACAACGGACACAATCCATCAGGGAAAAACGCACAAAAGCACCCAGAAAAATTCGACAACTACCAATAAGACTGAGACAACAAAATCTAAGTCTACAAAAGGTAAAAACAAGTCGACAAATTCTACTTCTAGAGATAGTATAAATCGTCCAACAGGTCAGGGAACTCCTAAATAATCGGAGGAACTCGGTGTTAGTTTTTAGTCTAAGTATTCAGTCTCAGTCACAGTTTTGAGCTTTCAGTAAATATTCGCTGTATTATTTAAATTATAAATAAATACTATCACTGAAAAAACTGCGACTGAGACTACGACTGAAAAACTGCGATTGAAAAACTGCGACTGAAAACTAATACTTACCATATTATAAATTATTAAAATTAAAATTATGAAAACAGCATCCAAAATCAAAACGGGACTTTTAGTTGTTGTTGCCGGACTTGCATTTTCATGTTAAAAAAATGACGCTGCTACAACAAATAATCAGTACACAGATTCAACAGCCACTGAAACAACTGTTGATACTACCGAAATGGGAACAGATACAGTTGGAACAGGAACATCAGGCACGACCGGAACCGGAACTGTTACAGATTCAGCAACTGCAAAAGGTAAATAACTTAAGCATCTTACTTATGCTTTTATTAATTCTTGATTGTAAATAACCTGTAGTATATGCTACGGGTTATTTTTTTTTCAAGTAATAATTGAAAAGAATATGTTTTTTAGGGAATAAAATTCTATAAAATCTATTTGTTATAATGTAAGCAAAAGACGTTTTAAGATTTGAAATTTGTATAGCTAAATAATTATGGCAGAACGTTCTAAATTTTAAAATATTTGATTAATAGCATTGAGATTTTGAGTTTTAATGTTTTCACAACAATCAGTGACTCAATTCTTTTTTGCGTGTAATAAAAATTAATTTATCGAAAAACTACACCCGTTAATTCTTTAATACGGAAACTGAAAAATAATTATTGATAAAAAAAGCGAAATTATGCCATCAGAAATTATTACGGAATGCAGTAAAATTATTGCAGAAAAAGGTTTAAATATTGCTTTTGCTGAAAGTGCATCGCCGGGAAGACTTAGCGCAGAATTTTCTCTTACGCCAGATTCAGGAAAAATCTTAAGAGGAGGAATTGTATGTTACGAAGTTTTTGTAAAAGAACAAATTCTGAACGTCCCTCATTATCTTATTAAGGAATTTACGCCGGAATCTATAGAGGTGACAAAGTATTTGGCGCAACAAACCGCTCAGTTTTTTAATTCGAAAATAACAGTAGCAATAACAGGTCTTACAACTCCTGGAGGCAGTGAAACCAAGGAAAAACCTGTTGGCACTATTTTTCTTTATATAATAACACCAGCAGGAACATAAGCCACAAGGAAGTGTTTTCTGGCAATGCCGAAGAAATTGTACTCAAAGCTGCCGATCGTGCAGCATCATTAATCCAAAAGAAAATAAGTTAAACTAACCCATTAAATTATTACTACATGCAATCAATTTCACCATGGGCTGCGACAGTGCAGTCAGATCTGGAAAATAGCACGGTTTTGTGGGAAAAGAAATTCCGTGAGTATACCTTTCAATTATACAACACTGGCGATTCGTTATGGATCGTTGCATTATGGCCCAAACAGGGAAGAATGGCTTTTAGGGCAGCTTTTGGTTTAAACAGCTGTTTTGAAATAACCAATTTATTCGACGATGGTCAAACGACGGTAATTAATTTGACAACGAGAATTGGAAAATACGAAGTCACGATCGATTTCCCGAATGATTTCTCGCCATTAGTGCATTATAAAACATCTTTTAAATCAGATTTTCCGATCATGATTCCGTTTTGGCCACGTGATATTTTGCCTTTAACAGAAAAAGGAAATGTCGAAAATACCTTTGGAAACATCCATACACATCAGGTAGGAGCACGTTCAGGACTTATTTTTCTGAGTATGACAAAGCCAAAAACCGGATCGGTATTTTACTTTCAGGATTTAGGTTCTATGAGTGCATATTGTGAAGCAACTGAAACGTCGGTGGCTGAAACAGTAGGAGGAGACTGGCCGGAAATAGGTTTTCAATTACCGTTGACAGAAGATAAACCTCTGCCGGCAGATAAAGATTTTGTTTTATCAGATGCTTATGTATTATTTTCAGACCAAGTTGCCGAAGATGATATTCAGGTTACACATCAATTCTTAAATAATTTGGGTGAAGTGTATAAATCGCTTCCACACCCGAAAACCGAATATCACAAATGGCCCAAAATTGCGCAGAAATGTCAGGAAGATTTATACAATAACAAAGGCTGTTGGACACAAACAAACGGTGTTCCGTATTTGAATGCCTATTTGTGCGATTACAAAACGCCATCGGAAATTATGGTGCAGCTTGCTGTATTAGTGCCTTTAAAGGAATATATGGAATGGACCGGAGAAAAACATCAGCTTTTTGATGATTTGCAAAGAGGAATTCAGGCATTTTACGATCCTAATATAAAAACTATAAATCGCTGGCTTCCTGCTTTATATGATAAACTGGACGGATCAGAGGAACAAAAAGAGAAAATGGTAATGGATTCCTGGTATCTGCACCATCCGTTAATGAATCTTACCAGACTTGCCTTAAAAGGAGAAAAACTTGCCGAGAAAATACTATTAGATTCTATCCAGTACGCTATAAAGGTGGCGCGCCATTTTGACTACGAATGGCCCGTTTTTTATAGAATGGACACATTACAGGTTATTAAACAGGAAACCGTACCCGGGCAAGGCGGTGAGCATGATGTACCGGGCTCATATGCCCATTTAATGCTTTTGGTTTATGAATTAACAAAAGATGAACTTTATTTGCGTGAAGCAAAAAAAGCAGTCAAAAAATTGATGGGTCATGGCTTTCAAATTTTTTATCAGGCGAACAATACCGCTTTTTCTGCCGGCGTACTTTTAGAACTTTATAAAATAACCGAAGAAAAAATGTATCTCGATTTGAGTTATGCCTGTCTCGCAGGATTATTTAAAAACATGCAAATTTGGGATTGCCAATATGGTTTTGGAAAAAATTATCCCAATTACTTTTCTGTTTTTCCGCTTAACGATGCGCCATATAGTGCCGTATACGAGGAACATGAAGTTTATGCCAAATTTTGCGAATACATGATAAAAGCAGAAGGTGTTGAAATCCTGCCGGCCTTAAGAATTTTAATTCCAGAATTTATAAAATATTCCGTTACAAGAATGCCGTATTATTATCCGTTAAAATTGCCAGAAAATATGCTTTCTGATGAAGTGAAAACGGGAGAAATTCAACCAAAATTATGGATTCCGTTGGAGGATCTTTATACCGGTTGGGAAAAAAGCGGTCAGGTTGGTCAGGAAGTTTATGGTGGAGGTGTGGCTTTTGGTGTCGTGCCAAGACAATATTGCAAGGTTAAAGATGAAGACTTTTTGATATTTTTTGATTATCCGATAAAAGGCTTTAGAAAAGTTAAAAATACAATAACTTTTAAAACCTTAGGAAGTGAAGAATTCTACTGTAATGTCAAGATTATTTTTCCAAAGAAAATTTCGAAAAATCTAAAAGTTACCCAAAATAAAAAAGCAATAGAAAAAGAATTTTCGGGAGCAACAGTGCTCCATTATACGATACAAGGAAACAGTCAGGTAAAAATAGTGTGGTAAATCACTTTTGTTATTCAAAGTAATGTAATTAATTGTAAATGAAAATAATATAAAAGTTATTTGGGAAAATTATAAACTTTCTGCCAGAGGAATGTTTAGTTTTAAATAACGGAATATTAAGCGCTGTTGTTGACTGATTGATGTTTAGATAAAATGCTTAAAATGCCTTTAGAAAAGTGATACATTTTTAAATAAAAAAATATGAAAGCGATTATACTTTTAGCTACACTTAAACAAAACGGAAGATCAAATACCCAAACTCTGGTCGAATTTTTAGAGCCATATCTTGAAAAACAAAATATAGAATACGAAGTCATCAAACTTGCAAAACATAACATTCTGCCGGGCACTTATACGCACATGGAAACAAAAGATGACTGGCCGGAAATCTATGAGAAGATCACAAACGCCAAAATTTTGTTATTTGCCACGCCCATTTGGTGGAACAATCATTCATCTGAACTTCAAAGATGTATAGAACGACTTGATGAAGTTTATGATAAAATTCTGGCGGGAGAAAAATCTCCGCTTGAAGGGAAAATAGGAGGCGTGATCGTCACAGGAGATTCTGATGGAGTCGAACATATTACAGGAAATATTGCTAATTTTTTCTGTAGTATCGGAGTAACAGTTCCTCCGTATACTTCTTTGGGAGTTATATGGGAAGGACATTCTAAAGATTCTAAAAAGACAAAAAAACAGCTTTTGGATTATTATAAAAGAACATACGCCAAAGATGCCCAGGCAATGGCCGAATCATTAGCGAAAGCGGCAAAATAATAATTATTTGTATTGAAAATGAATTTGCAGATAAAGCATATCACTCACTAAAAGTATGTTATTACACGACTTAAAAAATTATTATTATGAAAAATTTAAATGAATATTTTGGATCAAACATACAACAAAAAAATATCGTGATTACAGGCGGTACAACAGGAATAGGAAAAGCCACGGCTGAATTGCTGCTTTCTCTTGGAGCAAGAGTGCTGATTTTCGGCAGGGATCATGAAGATTTCCATAATACTTATGAAGAACTTACCTCAAAATATCCTGAAGCCGAATTGTTTGGAACATCAGCAGATGTTACGAATGAGAACGACATTAAAAGGATTTTTGATATTGTAGATCTCAGCATGGGAGATATCGATATATTAATTAATAATGCGGCGCTATCTGCTGGAGGAATTACCAATAACGATGATTGGAAATACGTAGTGGATACAAATATCAAGGGATACATTGATTTTGCACAACAAGCTGTTGAAAGAATGAAAATACAAAAATCAGGACATATTGTTAATGTAGGATCGATGAGTGCCGAGAGAAAAAATCCGGAAAGCACAATTTATGTAACCACAAAATCAGCGATTCGTGGATTTACGGCATCACTTCGTAAAGAAATAAATCCCCTTGGAATAAAAGTAAACTTAATCGAACCCGGAGCCGTAATGTCTGATATGCAGCCCGGAACCAAAAAAGAACAACGCGAAAAAATAGAAAAATTAGAAATGCTAGACGCAGATGATATTGCAATGAGTATCTTATTTATTTTATCGCAACCCAAAAGATGTGATATTGTCAGCATGCAGATAAGACCGCATTTACAGCTTATTTAAAAACCAAATTTCAATCGTCGATCTCTGTTATGTCGGCAACAAGCCTAAATAATTTATTGCATGAAGCTCCAATTACGAGTTTTATTCTTTAATATTTAAACGGTTGCATAACTCTTATGTATTACCGTTAGTTTAATTCGATTGTCTTAATGGTAATTCATGACTCGTCTTCGACGGCAGCTATTGGTGCCAGTTTCTGCACTCTTTTTATCGCCTGCTCGCGGGAGAGCGTACTTGGAAAAAGGACACTTGTAGCAATCGTCTTTCCATTATTGGATTTGAGATAGAAATAAAGTTCCCATTCAGTACTGGTCTTTTTCTGAAATTTATTTGCCTGACCAGCATAGGACCGCAAACATTCAATGGTTTTTTTACAGCTTATTTTAGTTGTATATTCCCGGGAGTTCAGCAAGAGAGTTCCAGCCCTAGATTTGAGCTGTACCTGATACTTGCCTGCTGTTTTTCTTATAATTACAAATTTCCCCATTTCTTTAAGATTTATGGTTAATTTTTTTATCACTCGAGCAAGCTACTAATTTACATATTCAAATTGAAAAAATCAAGCAAGAATAAAAAAATAACGGTTTTATAACAGTTTTTTTAACATCGTACCTCTTGCGCCATCATTTTTGATTCATAGAAAGATACATTGCTGATAATCAGAGGTGCAGTCTCTGATTATCAGGCAAAAAATCTACTTGAAAATGTTTAACAACAGCTAGCTTTAAAATTTTAAAGCAATTATAAGTTTAAAGCAGAATTATTATTAGTCTCTGATAAAAAAAGCATACTTTGGTATAATGAATTGATTTTTAATGGTATATAATAAATAAAGCTATAATGATAAGATATACAACTCTGATTTTTTTTATATTTCTTGTGACTGGTAATATTAAACATCCCACGCAAATTGTATCGTCAACCCACAGTACATCCAACAAGTCGGGAATTATCACAGGTGCCGATCAGACTGAAAAATATTTGCCGTATCTAAAAGGAAAGCGAATTGGAATAGTTGCAAATCAAAGTTCGATAATTGGCAAGAAAAGTAGTGTCGATAGTTTAGTAAGTCTTGGAATTAAAATTGTAAAAGTGTTTGGGCCTGAGCATGGTTTTAGAGGGAATGCCAGTAATGGAGCCGTAGTGGGTGATGAGAAAGATGATAAAACCGGTATTCCGATTATTTCTTTATATGGTAAAAATGAGAAACCAACAAAAGAACAGCTGGCAGATATTGATCTTTTGGTTTTTGATATTCAGGATGTAGGCTGCCGTTATTATACTAATATCAATACTCTTGAATATGTTATGGAAGCCTGTGCAGAAAACAACAAGGAGCTGCTAATTCTTGATAGGCCAAATCCTAATGCATATGTAGTAGACGGACCGGTAATGACTGATGATAAATTTAAATCAGCTATTGGCATACATCATACACCAATGACTCATGGTATGACAATAGGAGAATTTGCACAATACCTTAATGGCGAAGGATATCTTAAGAAGCAATGCAAAATAAAGATTATAAAAGTTGCCAATTACAGTCATGATATACCTTATGTATTACCTATATCTCCGTCACCAAATTTAAATACACAACAAGCTGTAATGCTTTTTCCTAGCTTATGTATGTTTGAAGGAACAGCAATCAACGAAGGTAGAGGAACGTATATGCCGTTTACTATTTTGGGAGCGCCCGAATTAAAGGGCAAATATTCTTTTTCATACAAACCTGTAAGTATTCCCGGAATGAGTGAGGCACCAAATCACAAAGATGCCGTTTGTTATGGTTTAGATCTTCATAACTATAATATAGACAAATTGCGAAATAGACGTCAGATTAATTTATCATGGCTAATTGAATTATACAATGCTTATCCTGACAAGGCTAGTTTCTTTAATCAGGAAAGAGCCAATACAGGTGTATCACCTTTTGATCTGCGTATAGGTACAGATCAACTTAGAAAACAGATCATCGCAGGAGTGCCTGAAGCTGAAATCAGGAAAAGTTGGGAACCAGGATTGCAGAAGTTTAAGGCTGTACGGGCAAAATACCTTTTGTATACAGATTAATTTGTGATTTTGTACAGAATAAAATAACAAATCTCGCACCTATTAACTCTTGGTAAATTCAAACTTAGACTAGTTTGGTTTAATTATGAAGAAGAAGATTTTTTCTTTACCCAAAATTAAAATGAAAAGCTATTTGAATAAGGCCTGTGCACAATGTTAATGATGTTTTCTTAATAAAACATTTGACTTTTAGGTGTTTATGTCTTCTAATAGAGTATTCACAACTCAATTATACTATCTCTGTTCGTTTGTTTTTTAGTATCAATTGTGCAAAATATACCAACCGAAAGAAAAATCCTTAAAAAATGAAAAATAAGTAATGTTTAAATTGTATGTTGTCAGTGTGTTATGAAAAAGTTTTAAAATAACTTTAAAATAATGCATAAAAAAGATTGGAAATGCGGAAACATTATGTACTTTTGCACCCGCTTTGAGAAACAAGCGAAACACAAAAATAAGAAGACACGTTCGTAGACATATTGAATTGACAGCCGTTTTAACAGAGATGTTAAAACAAAAGAATAAAGAGTAAGATAATCGAGAGATTGAAAAGAACCAATAGAGACTGATTCGAATAACAATACGATCTGAGTAATCAGATCAACAATATACGATGAAGAGTTTGATCCTGGCTCAGGATGAACGCTAGCGGCAGGCTTAACACATGCAAGTCGAGGGGTATAGTTCCTCGGAACTAGAGACCGGCGCACGGGTGCGTAACGCGTATGCAATCTACCTTTTACAGAGGGATAGCCCAGAGAAATTTGGATTAATACCTCATAGTATTATGAAATGGCATCATTTTATAATTAAAGTCACAACGGTAAAAGATGAGCATGCGTCCCATTAGCTAGTTGGTAAGGTAACGGCTTACCAAGGCTACGATGGGTAGGGGTCCTGAGAGGGAGATCCCCCACACTGGTACTGAGACACGGACCAGACTCCTACGGGAGGCAGCAGTGAGGAATATTGGACAATGGGCGCAAGCCTGATCCAGCCATGCCGCGTGCAGGATGACGGTCCTATGGATTGTAAACTGCTTTTATACGAGAAGAAACACTACTTCGTGAAGTAGCTTGACGGTATCGTAAGAATAAGGATCGGCTAACTCCGTGCCAGCAGCCGCGGTAATACGGAGGATCCAAGCGTTATCCGGAATCATTGGGTTTAAAGGGTCCGTAGGCGGTTTAATAAGTCAGTGGTGAAAGCCCATCGCTCAACGGTGGAACGGCCATTGATACTGTTAGACTTGAATTATTAGGAAGTAACTAGAATATGTAGTGTAGCGGTGAAATGCTTAGAGATTACATGGAATACCAATTGCGAAGGCAGGTTACTACTAATTGATTGACGCTGATGGACGAAAGCGTGGGTAGCGAACAGGATTAGATACCCTGGTAGTCCACGCCGTAAACGATGGATACTAGCTGTTGGGTGCAAACTCAGTGGCTAAGCGAAAGTGATAAGTATCCCACCTGGGGAGTACGTTCGCAAGAATGAAACTCAAAGGAATTGACGGGGGCCCGCACAAGCGGTGGAGCATGTGGTTTAATTCGATGATACGCGAGGAACCTTACCAAGGCTTAAATGTAGATTGACCGGTTTGGAAACAGATCTTTCGCAAGACAATTTACAAGGTGCTGCATGGTTGTCGTCAGCTCGTGCCGTGAGGTGTCAGGTTAAGTCCTATAACGAGCGCAACCCCTGTTGTTAGTTGCCAGCGAGTCATGTCGGGAACTCTAACAAGACTGCCAGTGCAAACTGTGAGGAAGGTGGGGATGACGTCAAATCATCACGGCCCTTACGCCTTGGGCTACACACGTGCTACAATGGCCGGTACAGAGAGCAGCCACTGGGCGACCAGGAGCGAATCTATAAAACCGGTCACAGTTCGGATCGGAGTCTGCAACTCGACTCCGTGAAGCTGGAATCGCTAGTAATCGGATATCAGCCATGATCCGGTGAATACGTTCCCGGGCCTTGTACACACCGCCCGTCAAGCCATGGAAGCTGGGGGTGCCTGAAGTCGGTGACCGCAAGGAGCTGCCTAGGGTAAAACTGGTAACTAGGGCTAAGTCGTAACAAGGTAGCCGTACCGGAAGGTGCGGCTGGAACACCTCCTTTCTAGAGCCTCAAGTGTTAGTTGATTTATCAACACGCTGAGGAAAAAAGAAGAAGCTTTATAGGTTTTGATTTTAAGACTATTTTACTCTTGCTGTTAGTTCAAATAATAAATTTTAAGAATAAGAGTGTCTCGTAGCTCAGCTGGTTAGAGTACTACACTGATAATGTAGGGGTCGACAGTTCGAGTCTGTCCGAGACAACTATTTTATGCTTAAAAAGAAGGAAATTTTAGAAGTTGAAAGATTAAGGATCAAATAGTTCATAATTTTTAATTCACGATTTTTAATTTTTAATTAAAAAGGGGGATTAGCTCAGCTGGCTAGAGCGCCTGCCTTGCACGCAGGAGGTCAACGGTTCGACTCCGTTATTCTCCACTATCTTTAAGGAGATAGAATATAGAAAAAGAATATAGACAAAGTCTATTCTCTATTCTCTATGTTCTTTATTCTGAAAAAGAAAAAGTTCATTGACATATTGAGATAAGAAAATAATAAAAAGTAGAAAGCGTTTTTTACAATTTATTGTAAAGAACAAAAAAAAACGGTCTTAATTAATTTTAAGATTGGTACAATAAGCAAAATAAGGGCGTATGGGGGATGCCTTGGCTCTCAGAGGCGATGAAAGGCGTGATAAGCTGCGAAAAGCTACGGGGACGGGCACACACCGATTGATCCGTAGATACCTGAATGGGGCAACCCACTATGTTGAAGACATAGTACACCGATAGGTGGGCAAACCCGCTGAACTGAAACATCTAAGTAGGCGGAGGAGAAGAAAACAAAAGTGATTCCGTAAGTAGTGGCGAGCGAACGCGGATTAGCCCAAACCAATGTTGTTACGGCAAGATTGGGGTTGTAGGACCACGATATTTTATGTACAAGGAACCGGAAGTTACTGGAAAGTGACACCATAGAGGGTGATAGTCCCGTATGGGTAACGAGTATAATAGATAGTGGTATCCTGAGTAGGGCGGGGCACGTGAAACCCTGTCTGAATTTGGCGGGACCATCCGCTAAGGCTAAATACTCCTGAGAGACCGATAGTGAACCAGTACCGTGAGGGAAAGGTGAAAAGAACCGTGAATAACGGAGTGAAATAGATCCTGAAACCATACGCTTACAAGCGGTCGGAGCCCTTTCGTGGGGTGACGGCGTGCCTTTTGCATAATGAGCCTACGAGTTAACGTTGCTGGCAAGGTTAAGTGGTTAAGCCACGGATCCGTAGCGAAAGCGAGTCTGAATAGGGCGCTTTAGTCAGTAGTGTTAGACGCGAAACCGTGTGATCTACCCATGGGCAGGTTGAAGCTGTGGTAACACACAGTGGAGGACCGAACCGGTTGACGTTGAAAAGTCTTCGGATGACCTGTGGGTAGGGGTGAAAGGCCAATCAAACTCGGAAATAGCTCGTACTCCCCGAAATGCATTTAGGTGCAGCGTTAGTTATAAAGTTATATAGAGGTAGAGCTACTGATTGGATGCGGGGGCTTCACCGCCTACCAATTCCTGACAAACTCCGAATGCTATATAATGTTCACTAACAGTGAGGGCTTGGGTGCTAAGGTCCAAGTCCGAGAGGGAAAGAACCCAGACCATCAGCTAAGGTCCCCAAATATATACTAAGTTGAAAGAACGAGGTTTGTCTGCCCAGACAGCTAGGATGTTGGCTTGGAAGCAGCCATTCATTTAAAGAGTGCGTAACAGCTCACTAGTCGAGCGGACGAGCATGGATAATAATCGGGCATAAGTATATTACCGAAGCTATGGATTTACAAGCAATTGTAAGTGGTAGGGGAGCATTCTAACAGGGTTGAAGGTGTATCGTAAGGTATGCTGGACTGGTTAGAAAAGAAAATGTAGGCATAAGTAACGATAATGCGGGCGAGAAACCCGCACACCGAAAAACTAAGGTTTCCACAGCTATGCTAATCAGCTGTGGGTTAGTCTGGTCCTAAGGCGAACCCGAAAGGGACAGTCGATGGCTAACGGGTTAATATTCCCGTACTACTAATTACTGTGATGGGGTGACGGAGTGATGAAAGCGCCGCGAACTGACGGAATAGTTCGTTGAAGTACCTACCTATAAGACCCGCAGGCAAATCCACGGGTTTTGGGGAAATACGATAGTACTCGGAGTCTTCGGACAAAGAGATAGTGCGCCTAAGGGCTTCCAAGAAAAACCTCTAAACTTCAGGTAATTAGTACCAGTACCGTAAACCGACACAGGTAGTTGAGGAGAGAATCCTAAGGTGCTCGAGAGATTCATGGCTAAGGAATTAGGCAAAATAGACCCGTAACTTCGGGAGAAGGGTCGCCCTGAGTAATCAGGGCCGCAGTGAAGAGGTCCAGGCGACTGTTTATCAAAAACACAGGGCTCTGCAAAATCGTAAGATGAAGTATAGGGCCTGACACCTGCCCGGTGCTGGAAGGTTAAGAGGAGATGTTATCTTCGGAGAAGCATTGAATTGAAGCCCCAGTAAACGGCGGCCGTAACTATAACGGTCCTAAGGTAGCGAAATTCCTTGTCGGGTAAGTTCCGACCTGCACGAATGGTGTAACGATCTGGACACTGTCTCAGCCATGAGCTCGGTGAAATTGTAGTAACGGTGAAGATGCCGTTTACCCGCAGTGGGACGAAAAGACCCTGTGCACCTTTACTATAGCTTAGTATTGACCTTGGATAAATGATGTGTAGGATAGGTTGGAGACTGTGAAGTGGCGTCGCCAGGCGTTGTGGAGTCATTGTTGAAATACAACCCTTTGTTTATCTGAGGCCTAACCCCGTTTTACGGGGGACATTGCTTGGTGGGTAGTTTGACTGGGGTGGTCGCCTCCAAAAGAGTAACGGAGGCTTCTAAAGGTTCCCTCAGTACGCTTGGTAACCGTGCGTAGAGTGCAATGGCATAAGGGAGCTTGACTGAGAGACATACAGGTCGATCAGGTACGAAAGTAGAGCATAGTGATCCGGTGGTTCCGCATGGAAGGGCCATCGCTCAAAGGATAAAAGGTACGCCGGGGATAACAGGCTGATCTCCCCCAAGAGCTCATATCGACGGGGGGGTTTGGCACCTCGATGTCGGCTCGTCACATCCTGGGGCTGGAGAAGGTCCCAAGGGTTGGGCTGTTCGCCCATTAAAGTGGCACGCGAGCTGGGTTCAGAACGTCGTGAGACAGTTCGGTCTCTATCTACTGTGGGCGTTAGAAATTTGAGTGGATCTGATTCTAGTACGAGAGGACCGAATTGGACAAACCTCTAGTGTATCTGTTGTTCCGCCAGGAGCATCGCAGAGTAGCTACGTTTGGAAGGGATAAGCGCTGAAAGCATATAAGCGCGAAACCCACCACAAGATGAGATTTCTTTTAAGGATCGTGGGAGATGACCACGTTGATAGGCTATAGATGTAAAGGCAGTAATGTCATAGTCGAGTAGTACTAATAATCCGTAAGCTTATGTACACCCTTTTCTCCCACCGTAAGGTGGGAGAAGAAACTTTCTAAATCAATACTTTTTTCTTTATCTCAGTATGTTAAGATATTGTGTAATGTTGATTAGCAACAGCTAATTACCCATTGCAAAACGGCTTTAAGGTGGTTATTGCGGCGGGGCTCACCTCTTCCCATCCCGAACAGAGTAGTTAAGCCCGCCTGCGCAGATGGTACTGCAGTTATGTGGGAGAGTATGTCGTCGCCTTTCTTTTGAAAACCCTGTTTCTAGCGAAACAGGTTTTTTTGTTTTACAAAATACTGGGATAATGTTTTATAATGCTTTGTAGGGATCAAACGCAAAAGTTGGGGATTACGCAAAAAGATTGGATAATCTGAATAAGAAAAAATCTACTTTTCGTACTCCTCTAAATTGACTTCTAAATGCTTTTACTTTGGCATTAAAAGATTCTGCTGAAGCATTTGTACTTCTATTGTCAAAATAGTTTAAGATTGACTGGTAATTAACCGTTATGGTATTTAAAAGAATATTAAAATTTTTAAACCCTGACTCCTCTACATTCCTGTACCAATGTGCCAGTTTGGTCATCGCAATGTGTTTATTGTTATTATTGTTGTAAATACCTCGTAGTTGTTGGGTTAAACTGTATGCTTTTTTAATATCGGGATATAAGCCAAATAACAATTGGGCTCGTTCGTTTTGTCTTTCGGTCCATTTATCGCGGGATTTATAAAGAACATATCGACTTCTGGCGAGCAACTGTTTTACAGAGTCTCCATTAGATAAAAGATCTGGGAGATAAGTTTTGTTTTCTCTTTTCGCTTGTAATATCAATCGATTCTCAGTATCCATAGCTTCCCAACGATATTTTATTCTAATCTCCTGTAATGCTTCTAGAGCTAATTTTTGAACATGAAATCTATCGGTAACCTGTACCGCTTTTGGAAAACATTTTTTGGAAATCAATTTCATGGAATTAGCCATGTCAAGTGTTATTTCTTGAACCCAACTTCTTTTTTTGTAATTAATTTTACAAATATGTTCAATGACCTGATCTGCCTTTGTCCCTTCAATAATAGCAACTAGGCATCCTTTTTTACCTCTAGCTTCCTTATTGGTTACAATAGTAAAAAGCTCACCCTGAGACAAGGCTACTTCATCAATTGACAAGTGAGTACCTATATTTTCAGGATAAATAATCCACTCATGTGCATGTTCACGTGGAGCCCACGTACTAAAGGAGCTTAAAAATTTTTTGTATTGTCTTTGTAATTTTTTCCCATTGACTCCAAAGAAACCTCCAATGGTACGACAGTCAATAGCAGTTTTATCTATTAATTTCTTTTAAAAAAGCCGCAAACTCTTGAGTCATGCGGGTTCCTTTAGCTACTAAATTCCAATCTCTTTTAACGATCTCACCTGTATTTTTATTAGTCCAGCGACGTCTTTTGATATGTAAATACACGAACTTACCCCTCAGAGGAAAGTCCTGTATGGTAATCTCATCTTGAAAACCCTTTGAGACTAATTGAAGATCCCTAAACTCTTCTGGAGGTTTAGCATTCTCTTCAAAATAGAGGTGTAATATTTCTTCGCTATTAGTAGATGAAACTACTTCAAAATGTTCTACTAAAAAATCAGGAAGCATAAACTTCAAAAGTTCTATAGGGGTCATATAAAATTCTTAGATTACAAAGTTCTTATTTTATTTTGACATTTCCTCCCCAAGCTTTGCGCTTCATCCCTTTGTAGTTTAGGCAAAAAAGATTAGACAATCTGAATAAGAAGATATCCTTTTGCGGTAAACCAGATATAAGTTAAGCTCTCGAAAATCTTTAGTTGGCTTGTCCTTGTACATTCGCTAAAATCCGCTCAATCGAATTAACATTCTAAAAACTATTAAGTCTCACTGCTAAGCTTTTTAAATCCTGTTCAAGAGAACGAATAGTAGCCTGTAGTTCATTTAGCATATTCGCTCTTGAGTGTAAATCGTCTGCGGTGTAGATTCCGCCATCATCAAAAAAGAGTTTTTGTGTTTTAGAATCTATTTTACCATCAAAATTATATTGTGTCCATCGGTTTTTGATACTTTCCTGCAGGTCATTTTCTCCGGAATTGCTAAATTGTGTTTCGTTTATAAGAGTCCATATAGAGTTAGGATATGCTTCGTTTGTATTATCATTGTACCAAATATTCCCCAGTAGATTCCTTTGAAGCCTTAGTTCGATTTTTTTACCTTTTGGAGAAATAGTTAATGCTCCTAATCCCGCACTTAATAATCCGCCTGTTACACCCACTATATTACCGGCATTATTATTTTTTATTAAAACAGTGGCCACAGTTGTTAATGCACCTAAAGTCACAGAAGCTACTGTTAGATTTCTAGTTTTTTTATTGTTGATGTCATCAATATAGTCTGCTAATTTATTGATGCGTTCGCCATTACAATCTAGTTCTGATGCCAATGCATTTATTTCTATAGTTGTAAGCATGAGGCGATCAGTGATTTTTTGTTTTAGGACCAATCTTTTTAAAGTATCTTTTTTTACTTGCAGGTATTCTGCTAAATAAGTTTCAATACCAATAGCCTGGCTGACTAAGAGATCATGTTTGGATAAATGGGCATTTAAAATGCTATCCTGTTTTTGTATTTTATTTTTTGGAGTTTCGAGTTGAGAATAATCATACTGAATGGTTGGCTGACAATAGTTACTTGTTAGATAATTAATTTTTGTACTCTTTAAAACAGTAGAGCAGGAAGAAACAAGAAATGATACTATAATTGATCCGGCAAATATTTTCAATAGTTTCATGTTCGTTTTGTTTGGGTGTTATACATTATCAACTAACTTTTTAGTGGTAAAAGTTAGAGTGATTTAAAGCAGTAAATTTTCAGTTAAACGAAAATACAAATTATAATTTTAATTTTTTCCGTTTCATAATGGCGTATACGAAATAAAAAACAACCCTATTCCATGTAGATTTTTGGTTTACAAAAACTTGCGGTTTTAAAATCAATCAGCTGAAAACTTCAAATTTGTATTTCTTTTCAAGTAAAAAATCAGGCATCATATTTACAATACTTTAAAAGTGGGATTTAATATTTATAGCTGTTTTAAGATTTTAGCATTCATACAGGATATGTCTATAGTTTTGAATGATGTGTCCATGACTGAGAAATTCATTCTCTATACTTTTATCTTCAATTCAGTATTTCATTTATTAATGATGTCGGGAAACAATTCAAAAAGTTTCATGTAGTAATGTTTCATAAGAATATTGGGTTGAAAATTTGATTTTGTTTTAATAGGGAGATTATGTCTCCCTATTTTTTGTATCAATTTCAGAATAAATAGTAGACATTAATTAGATAAATATAATACCATATGAAAATAGAATGTTGGAAAGTCAGAATCAATAACTCCTTAAAATTTGTAATTCCTTTTTTTGTAATGCTATTTTTTTTAGTACCCGATGTGTACAGTCAAAATATCGAAAACACGAAAAGTTCAAAAGCTGTACTAGAAAGACTTATTGGTAAAAGAGCGAGTGAATTTGATTTTACAATTATCGAAAATAAGAATCAATCAGATTGGTTTGAAATAACAACCAAAGGCAATAAGGTAAAAATTCAGGGAACGTCTAATACTGCTCTTTGTTATGCAGCATATAATTTTCTAAGGGATATTGGAGCAGTTATCGTCAGTTGGGAAGGAAACAGAGTCGATTTGCCTACAAGCTGGCCCAAGTATTCAAAAAAAGAATCGACTCCGTTTGAATACCGGGAATATCTAAACGCCTGTACATTTGGTTACACTACTCCTTGGTGGGATTGGAAACGCTGGGAACAAGAAATAGACTGGATGGCATTTCACGGCATTAATCTGCCTACAGCAATGGAAGGGCAAGAAGCAGTCTGGCAGGAATTATGGAAAGAATATGGGGTAACAGACAGTCAATTAGCAGCGCATTTTACCGGACCTGCTTTTTTGCCCTGGCAGAGAATGGGGAATATAAATAGTCTTGAAGGACCATTGCCTCAGGAATGGATTAAGAAGAAAAGCACGCTTCAAAAACAGATCTTGCAAAAAATGAGAGCTCTGGGGATGTATCCCGTAGTGCCTGCTTTTAGTGGTTATGTACCAAAAGCATTTGCAGAGCAACATCCCGAATCAAAAATAAGTGAACTGAAATCCTGGTCCGGTGGAGGTTTTGCGAGTACCTATTTATTAGATTCCAAAGATCCTTTGTTTAAAGAAATAGGAAAACGCTTTATCGAAATCTATACTAAACTATACGGACATTCTGATTTTTATCTGGCTGATTCTTTCAACGAAATAACGCCGCCTGTTTCTGAAGAACACAAATATGACGAGCTTTCAGATTACGGAAAAACAATATTCGAAACTATTAATGAAGCTTCTCCCGGAGCAGTATGGGTGATGCAGGGCTGGCTTTTTGGTGATAATAAAGAATTTTGGACTAAAGAAGCTACCAGTGCTTTTTTAAGCAAAGTACCAAACGACAGAATGATAATTCAGGATTATGCTAATGACCGGTATAAAGTTTGGGAAAATCAGGAGGCTTTTTACGGAAAACAATGGACGTATGGATATGTGCACAATTACGGAGGATCTAATCCTGTGTATGGGGATCTGAATTTCTATAAAAATGAATTGACCAGTTTACTTAAAAATCCAAACAAAGGAAATGTTGTAGGATATGGAGTAATGCCTGAGGGCTTAAACAATAACTCGATAGTTTACGAGTACATCTACGATCTGCCCTGGACGCAAGGTAAGGAACCAATAGCGGACTGGCTAAAAAAATATTTGAAAGCACGATACGGAAAAAATATTTCGGATACTGTTTTTCAATCCTGGCAGTTATTGCTGGAATCAGTATACAGTACCAAGTATTGGGAAACGCGCTGGTGGGATGATAGGGCCGGAGCGTATTTATTTTTTAAAAGACCAACTCTGGAAATAACAGAATTCAAAGGAAATCCGGGAGATAAACAAAAGCTAAAAGAAGCTTTGGATATTTTGAAGAAAGAAAGTGAAAACTTCAATAAAAACAGCCTTTATACTTATGATTTAATAGATGTTTCCAGACATTACTATTCGCTTTGTATAGATGATTTATTGATAGAATGTGTAAAAGCTTATGAACGTAAAGACGTGCCAAAAGGAGATGAATTATTTAAGGAAATAGAGAATCAGGCTTTACGTATAGATAATATGCTTTCGGGACAGCCATTGAATGATTTAAACCATTGGCTGCAATCTGCGTGGGATTACGGAAGCAATACTGAAGAATCAAAACTATATGTGAAAAATGCAAAAACAATAATTACACTTTGGGGAGGAGAAGGACATCTAAATGATTATGCTTCCCGATCATGGCGTGGTATGTATGCAGAATTTTACTGGCCAAGATGGAAAATGTTTTTGCTGGCATTAAGAGAGTCAGAAATCAATAATACTTCATTTGATGAATCGAATGTAAGAGCATCAATAAAAAACTGGGAAGTAAAATGGAGTGAAAGTGCTGCAATGTACAAGCATCGTTAACAGGGATAAATGCAGACCAATAAGGATAATTAAGCAGATGATCTGAATTAAGTCAGTACTTTTTTTGTCAGGATATTTTTGTTTTTAATTCTGATGCACAAAAAAATAAATCGCTGAACCCCTTATTCCTGCTGTGTTTACTAAAAAAATCCATGTTTGTGAATAACCTGTCCATTTGTTAAGAATTCATTAATACTATTTTCGCCTTACTATTTAACCAATTAACCAAATAATAATATGGAAAAACTTAAGCTTTTATTACTAGCCTTTTTTCTGGGCTTCTCAATTAATTCATGGGCACAAAAAACTGAAATATCAGGTGTGGTTCTGGATGAGAAGAGTATGCCATTACCAGCAGCCAATGTGCTCGAAATTGGTACTTCGAATAACATTGTGACAGATTTTGACGGGAAATTTAAAATGACTGTTTCAAACAAAAATGCCACATTGATTATTTCTTTTATAGGATTCGATGAACAACGTCTCAAACTAGATGGTTCAAAAACAAATTACACGATCAAATTAAATTCCGGCTCAACTAATTTAGAACAAGTTGTAGTGGTTGGGTATGGAAAAGGATCGCGTAAAAATCTAACTACATCTGTCGCTTCTATAAAAGGAGATCAGTTAAACAGAGGAGTAATTAGTGATGTGGGTCAAATGCTGCAAGGAAAAGTGTCGGGACTTAATGTTTCAACAAGTGGCGATCCAACAAAACAATCTTCGGTAGTTTTGCGTGGAGTCTCAACATTAAATGGCTCTCAGGGACCTTTTTATGTGGTAGATGGTATTCCTGGTGTTGATATTTCTGTTATCGCATCAGAAGATATTGTTAGTATTGATGTTTTAAAAGATGCTGCCGCTACTGCCATTTATGGTAACCGTGCTGCAAATGGAGTAATCATGGTAACGACTAAAAAAGGAAGTAAAGACAGAAGCCAGATTACGTACAGCAATTATTTTGGTGTTGAGAATGTTTCCAATCAACTTAATATGATGGATGCGAATCAATTGAGAGCATTTACATCAAAAAATAATTTAAATTTTACGCCTGAAAATGATAAGGGAGCAAATACAGATTGGCAAAAAGCAATTCTTAGAAGTTCAGGAGCACAGTCAAGCAGTCATAACCTTTCTTTAAGCGGAGGTGGTGAGCATGGTAATTATTTTGCAAGTGTAACGGCAGTAAACAAAGAAGGAGTTCTTTTGAGCAGTGATTTCTCCAGAATTATTGCACGTTTAGCGGTAGAGCAATTTGCTTTTGATGATAACCTGAAAATTGGTTTGAATGTAACGAACTCTAATACGAAATATACCAATGTTCCTCAGCGTAATACAGCGCTGCAACAATCTGTAAGCCATCTTCCGGTATCACCAATTAGAAATGCGGACGGATCATTTTTCGAAAATTTCGTTCAAACCAGTTATTTCAATCCTGTTGCTTTAATTGAACACGGAGATGATGATACGAAAACAAATAATTTTGTGGGGAGCCTTACAGCAGAATTAAAACTTCCTTATGGATTTTCGTATAATCTAAATTTATCCTACCAACAATTAAATTCATTACACGGAGAGTTTTATGACAGTTATTATCAGCAATACAATAGCTCTGCTTTTTACAATAATCCAGATCCGCCTCAGGTTAAACAATTAGTGAATTTTGGTGTAAACGGATCAGCAATGAGAAATTCTTACCAAAACAGTAATACAATTGTAGAGAGTTTTTTGAATTGGGACAAAACTTTTGGCGATCATAAAATCAAGGCAGTCATTGGTTATTCATGGCAGGAAGATGTTCTTGGAGACGGATTTCAGGCATCAGCAACTAATTTTCCTGTAGATAATGTGAGTTATAATAACCTTGCTTTAAGCAATTATACTTCTGTAAACGGTTATGTTGTAAATTTTGGAGACAGTAAAGCGTATCAAAAAAGACGTTTGATTTCTCAATTTGGACGTTTAAATTACAATTACAAAGACAAATACCTTCTGCAGGGAACCATCAGAAGAGATGGAGGTTCAGTATTTGGAACCAATAATCAATGGGGGTACTTTCCTTCAGTAGGTGGTGCATGGAGAATTGATAAAGAAAGATTTATGAAAGGTCAGAATGTTTTTAGCGATTTGAAACTTCGCGGAAGCTGGGGACAAACCGGTAACTCTTCCGGATTTAATGCCTATACCGCTCAATTTATTTCTGGAAGTCTTGGAACATTCTATTATAACGGACAACAAATTGGAGCTTACGGACCAAACCAGGCAGCGAATCCCGACTTGAAATGGGAAAAAACAGCAACCGCAAATCTTGGTCTTGATTTTACGATATTAAAAGGGAGAGTATCAGGTTCTGTTGATGTGTACGAAAAGAAAACAACAGATATGATTTTTAATTATGCTGTAAATCCCGTATTAGTGCCTGTAGGAACAATTGTAGCCAACGGTGGTAATATGTCGAATCGTGGTATTGAAGGGTCTTTGAGTATTAATGCCATTAAAACTAAAAATTTCAGCTGGTCAACAACTATAAATGGTTCAACAAATAAAAATGAGATTACAAAATTGAAGAACCCATTATTTGTTGGAGGAGATTCAATACGCAGAGTACAGCCAGATGGAGGTGGTCAGACAGGAAGCACGTTACAAATTTTTAAGGAAGGAAAACCATTGGGGCAATTCTTTACGCTTCAGTACGCAGGAAAAAATGCCAATGGTGTTTCCCAATATGTTGCCAGAGACGGCAGCTTAACAACCAATCCTGCCATTGGTACAGATTATCATTATGCAGGAAGTGCGCAGCCTAAATTTTTATTGGGATGGGATAATAATTTCACTTACAAGAAATTTGATTTGAATATCTTTTTCCGCGGAGTATTTGGAAACAAAATTTTCAACGCAACCCGTGCCGATTTATTCAGGCCAAGTACTGCAATGACAACGAATATTCTTGTTGATGCGCAAAATGAATCGCCAAATGATTTAAATGCCTATAAGTATTCAACGCGCTTTATAGAAGACGGAAGTTACCTTCGATTAGATAATTTAACTTTAGGATATGATTTTGGTAAAGTGGGTAAATACATCAAGAAAATCCGTATTTACGAAACAGTAAATAATTTATTTATAATTACTAAATATACAGGAATTGATCCGGAAGTAGAACAAGGAGGAACAGCTCCGGGTGTAGATTCAAATAACTTCTATCCAAAAACCAGAACATTCTTGTTTGGTTTAAACGTGATATTCTAAAAATTAAATTCTAAAAAACATGAAAAATATATTAAAACATATAGGACTTCCAATACTTATGGTTGGTTTATTATGGTCTTGCGACGACCTTGATGTGCCCATTACAACGCAGCTTACACCAGAAGTTTTTCCTCAGAATCCAACACAATATATTCAGACCGCAGGTCCGGTATATACTGCTTTTCGCGGCGAGTATTCCTTTGCATGGTGGTTCACGCAATCATTGAGCACAGATGAATCAATTATGCCGGCAAGAGGAGGGAACTGGTTCGATAATCAGAACTACAGTATGTTGCATTACCACAATTGGACACCGGACAATGGCTGGGTTTCAAGTCTTTGGGATTGGTCGTCAAAAGTGATTGGAACAGCCAATCAGGCGATTTCAATTTTAGATAAAACAATGCCGACAGGTGCTGATAAAGCAACTATGATTTCAGAACTAAAAACCATGCGTGCCATCTCTTATTATATGATGATGGACAGCTACGGAAATGTGCCTTTGGATACCGTTTACGGAGATTTTACTGCTCACGCGAAATCAGATCGAAAAGACGTTTTTAATTTTATCGAAAGAGAATTAAAAAAAGCACTTCCTAACTTAAATCCTGTTGCAGGAGTTACCACTTACGGAAGACCAAATAAGCAAACTGCCAATGCATTGCTTGCAAAATTGTATCTGAATGCTGAAGTTTATACCGGAACAGCACGTTATGATGATTGTATTGCAGCTTGCGATGGCGTTATTAATTCCGGATTGTATGCGATTGAGCCAAGAAGCACTTATCTTCAGATGTTTTATCCTGCAAACGGACCGCAAATGAAAGAGTTTATTTTTGCTGTTCCTTATGACGCTTCAGCAGTAACGGTAGGATATAATGGTCAAATGTATCATGCCCGTTATGATGTGCCCCGTTCTGAAAGAGCAAAGTTTGGAATTCCTTTTACACCAAGTGCACCAAGAAGTACAATTCCATCATTTTATGCCTATTTCAACGATGTTACTGATATTCGTAACAAACAATGGTTAACCGGATTACAATTCATGAATGATGGTGTTACGCCTGTAATGGTAAGCACTACAAAGAAAGGTTACGACCAGTTTTATACAGGATCAGATGGTAGTGCGGCCTATACGTATCAGGTAAATTTAACGCCGGATATTGTACTGCGCCAGAATGCTGCTTTATTTGACTGCGGAAATGATGAAATTGCCTGGAACATGGGGTATAGAAATATTAAGTTTTATCCTGATGCAACGTCAACAAGCCGTAATCAAAATAACGATGTACCGTTTTTACGCTATTCAGATGTTATCCTGATGAAAGCAGAAGCAATTCTTCGCGGAGGTGCCGCAACTTTAGGACAAACACCATTGGCATTGGTCAATATGGTTCGTTCAAACAGAACTACTTCTGCAGCATGGAGCGGTGTTACTCTGGAAGAACTTTATCAGGAAAGAAGTCGCGAATTTGCGCAGGAAGCATGGCATAGAAACGATATGATCCGCTTTGGGAAATATGAAGGATCATGGGGATTCAAAACAAACTCAGATACCTATCGTCGTACATTCCCAATTCCAACCAATGCTTTGGTTTTAAATCCCGCCCTGACACAGAATGCCGGATATTAGGCTATTTCTAAAAGTAAATTGAATAACCGTTGAGTGTAATTATTAAAAAGTTAAATACACAGAAACATAGATTCTAAAGTAAAAAAGAAGGCAATAAGAAACATTTCTTGCACATAGTTCCGTGCATTAAAAATAAGTGAAACGCCTTTTTTGAGAATTTAAAACTATGTTTCTATGTGTTAAAATTAATCACAATCAGCGAGTTAAAACAGATTGCAACTTTATAAAAAGGAGAAGAGGATTAAAATTCCTTCTCCTTTTTTATTAAAAAGCCAGATTGCCAGTGTTGGTTTTTAATACCGCATTTTCAAAATTCAGAAAATCATGGCAACAATTACCGAATACACTTTACACAATTCCCCACAAATAAAAGCGTAGTCCCTATCAATACAATCAGAATAAATGAAATTGGATAAAATTTATAAAATAGGACGTATAGGAATAAGTCTCTTTCTTGTTTTTTTAGTGTCATGTAAAACAGAAAAAAATGCTGTTGCAAAAAAGAAACCATTAGTAGATATGGTCTATCCTCAGCTGGATACCGAAAATTCAAGATGGTTTTTCTTTTCCTCTGCAAGCCGTCCGTTTGGTATGGTAAACTTAAGTCCCGATACAGAAATCAATGGCGATTGGGGAGGCGGCTACAAGTATACAACAGACACAATAAAAGGTTTTAGTCATATTCATGAATGGCAAATGTCCGGCGTTTCCGTAATGCCTGTAACTATTTCCACAGCCAGTAAAAAAGACATTTTTACCAGTTTTTATTCTAAATTCAGTCATGAAACCGAAAAAATAACTCCGGGTTATCATTCCGTACTATTAGATAAATATCAAATTACAGCGGAACTGACCAGTACAAAAAGAGTAGGTTTTCATCGTTATACATTTCCAGAGAAAGAGCAAAAAGCAATTCTTTTTAATCTCAATACAATCTTGGGACCTTGCGATAATACAAACGGAATATTGCAGAAAAATAGTGATGATGAACTTTCCGGATCATTAGTATTGAGTACCAATTTTAGACGTCCGAAACCCTTAACCGTATTTTTTAAAATTAAACTGAATACACCTATTACTTCGATCGAACACGATAACAAGACAAATAATTATTTAATAAATTTAGACAAAGCGGATAAAACGGTATTAATGAAAGTAGGGATTTCCTATACATCAGTAAAAAATGCATCAAATAATATACAGCAGGAATTACCACATTGGAATTTTGATCAGGTAGTTACAGATTCAAAAAACGAATGGAATAATTTGCTGGGCAGAATTGAAGTAGAAGGCGGAACTACAACAGATCAAAGACGATTTTATACAGATCTGTGGCATGCTTTGCAGGGTAGAAAAATGATTAGTGATGCAAATGGCGCTTATCCTGATAATACAGGAGACAAATTCAGAATAGGACAATTGCCTTTAGATAAACAAGGAAAACCTAAATTTAATCAATACAATTCAGACTCATTTTGGGGAGCACAATGGACAATAAATACGCTTTGGGGTCTTGCTTATCCAGAAATTATGGGTGAATTTGTTCAGTCCTTAATGCAATATTATAAAGATGGCGGAATGATTCCGCGTGGTCCATCCGGAGGTAATGATACATTTGTCATGACCGGGGCTTCTACGACACCATTTATTGTAAGTGCTATTCAAAAAGGAATTATAACAGAAGATTTAGGAAATATCTATACCGCACTCAAAAAAAACCATATGCTCAACGGTATTATGGGAAAAGCGGGCTATGAACATACGACGGACATTGGCGGTGGATTAAAATATTATATCGATAATGGTTTTGTTCCTTATCCCATTCCTGAAGGTGAATTTGGAAGTCATCAGGATGGTGCGAGCCAAACACTGGAATATGCTTATCAAGACTGGACATTAGCACAATTGGCGAAGAAATTAAAGCATGATGATGACTATAATTATTTTATGGCAAGAGCTAAAAATTATCAAAATGTTTTTGATACAACAATCGGATGGATGCGTCCAAAAGATGTTAACGGAAAATGGCTTGAAAATTTTGATCCCTATAAATATGAAAATGGTTTTATAGAATCTAATGGCGCACAATCGACCTGGTTTGTACCTCATGATATCAACGGTTTAGTAGCATTGATGGGCGGAAAAGAAAAAGCGGCAGAAAAATTAAACAGTCAATTTCAAGCTTCTCAAAAATTAAAATTTACTTCCGGTACTTCACACGATGCCGAATTACATCCCGAATTCAGCCGTATTCCGATCAATTTTGGAAATCAGCCTTCGATACAAACCTCCTTTATTTTTAATTTATTAGGGAGACCTGACTTAACACAGTATTGGACAAGAAATGTAGTAAAAGAAACTTTTAGTGGTTTATCTCCGGCTACAGGTTATAACGGAGATGAAGATCAGGGATTAATGGGAAGCCTGAATGTGTTGCTTAAAATTGGTTTGTTTCAAATGAATGGAGGTACAGAGGTAAATCCCGAGTACCAGATAGGAAGTCCAATATTTAATAAAGTGTCGATTCAATTAAATCCAAATTATTATAAAGGCAAAAAGTTTGTTATTAATGCCAATAATAACAGTCCGGAAAACATTTATATCAAGGAAATAAAATACAACAATATTCCGGTACAAAATTTCAGTATTTCTCATTCAGCCATTACAGACGGAGGAGAATTAAATTTAGAAATGTCCAAGACACCAAAACACTAAATAAATTAGTTGGGTGATTAATTTTTCAGACATAGAAACATAGATTCTTAGTGTGAAAAAAAGAACTGTTTATTAAAAAAGAAATATCAGATAAAGCAAATGAAATTATCTATTAAAATCATAACTTTTCTAGGAATAGCATTATGCTGTACCCACGAAATAAATGCCCAAAAGCAGCTTCACAATTATGTAGATCCCATGATAGGATCAGAAGGAGTTGGCAGGGTTTTTATTGGTCCATCATGCCCGTACGGAATGGTGAAACCAAGTCCGGATTGCACAGTTAGTCCAAATAGCGGCTGGCTTCCGTTGCCAAAAGAAGTAACAGGATTCAGTCAGGTTCATGTAAGCGGTACCGGTGGCGGGCCAAAGTATGGAAACATTCAAATCATGCCTTTTTCAGGTGCTTTAGATAAGTTAGATCAAACATCTTACAGAGCAGAAGAAATTGTAAAGCTGGGATATTATGAAACCGTTTTCAAAGAAAATAATATCAAAACAGAAATAACAACAGCAGAGAAAGTTGCCTTTTATCGAATTACCTATCCTAAAAACACAGCTAAAAATGTAAAGATTGATCCGGGCTTTTTCTTAGGAGAAGAATCAAAATCGGACGGAAGGGAAGCGCAGCAATTTGTAGGTTCTCAAATAGAAATCGTCTCCGATACAGAAGTTCGCGGTTATAGCAGAATTCGCGGCGGATGGAATAATGGCCGTGCCTATACCGTTTATTTTTGGGCAGTTTTTGATCAGCCAATTGCAAAGTATGTAACCTGGAAAGACGGGAAATTTTACAACAATCAATCTGCTCAATTTGATTCAGGAAAAAAAACAGCAGCATTATTTTCTTTTGGTAACGAAGTAAAACAAGAATTAAATGTAAAAATCGGAATTTCTTTTTTAAGCGAATTAAAAGCAAAAAACAATATCGAAGTAGAAATTCCGCATTGGAATTTTAATACAGTTTTAGCGAGCTTAGAAAATAAATGGGAACAATTGTTAGGCCGTATCCAGCTTTCGGCAGATACATCTGAAGAATACAGAAAAATGTTTTATACAGGTTTGTATCACACCATGATAATGCCGACAGACAGAACAGGAGAGAATCCATTGTGGACAAACGATGAGCCTTATTACGATGATTTTTATTGTATTTGGGACACTTTTAGAAGTTCCAGCCCTTTGATTACACTAATAGATTCCAAACGTCAGGTCGAAATTGTCAATGCCATGCTAAACATTTACAAACGCGAAGGTTATCTGCCCGAAGGCCGCAGCGGAAATGATAATGGCCGTACACAAGGCGGTTCGAATGCAGAGGTCGTTTTAGCCGATGCTTTTGTAAAAAATCTAAAAGGTATAGATTATGAACTGGCTTTGCAGGCCATGCTTAAAGATGCCACAGTACCACCCGGAGGAAATGAGGAAAAAGAAGGCAGGGGCGGATTATTAGATTATCTGAAATTTGGTTATGTGCCCTACGGTACAGATCGAGCAGGAAACCGAACTATTGATTACTCCTATAATGATTATAATATTGCAACAATTGCCAAAGGACTGAACCATACGGATCTCTACAATCAATACATAAAACAAGCCGACAACTGGCAAAATCTTTGGCGCTCAGATTATGTAAATAACGGATCAACAGGTTTTATCATGCCAAAAGATGCTTCAGGGAAATGGCTGGACGATATTGTTTTTGGAGAATCGAAAATTCAAAAGCCAACATTCAAATATACCCCAGTTATCATTGAATCGCCTTGGTACGTGTGCCATTGGTGCGTCTTTTTTTACGAAGGCAATTCCTGGGAATATTCATTAAGTATTCCGCATGATGTTCCCGAACTCGTTCGTAAATCCGGAGGAGAAGCAGCTTTTCAAAAAAGACTTGATACTTTTTTTGATACCAAATTGTATAACGTAGCAAACGAACCATCATTTTTAACCCCGTGTTTGTACCACTGGATCGGGAAACCTTATTTAAGCAGTGACAGAATCAGAACCATTATCAAGGATAATTTCAATAGCTCACATGAAGGCTTGCCCGGTAATGATGATTCAGGAGCGATGTCTTCCTGGCTGGCATTTCATATGATGGGATTGTATCCTAATGCAGGTCAGCCGTATTATTTATTGAATACACCACTGATTAAGGAAACAACGCTGCAGTTAGAAAATGGGAAGTATTTTAAAATCTCGGCAAAAAAAATGAGTGATAAAAACCGATATATAAAATCAGCTTTACTAAACGGAAAGCACTACAGCAAAGCCTGGATTTTACACGATGATGTTGCCAAAGGCGGCGAATTGGTTCTCGAAATGGATTCAAAACCTTCCGCTTGGGGAACTGCAATTTTACCACCAACAAAATAAAGAAGCACAAGATGAAAAACACAATTTTAATCCTTCTTGTGTGTGCCATGCATCAGATAGGAACAGCGCAAAAATACATTCCAACCCTTAAGAACAATACAGAATTAAGCTATATATGTAAACTTCACAGGCAAACGAGAACTTTGACACTTACATCCAGAATAATCAGTGATAAGCTAATTTTCGATTTAGATACCAGAGGTGTAAAAAGCAGTATTGTAACATTGCCGGAAGCATTGAAAAACGGTAATGCCCTCAGTTTTAATCAGGGAGAATACGCACCGGTTTTGAACCTGAGACCAACAGAGACATTTTTTATGATCTCGCAATCTGCTTATCAGGATTTGCTAAAAAACAACAAATTCATCTACAATAATACAACCTATGTGTTAGACGAAAATTCAGTGAATAACAATATTGACATAGAAGGTAAACTACTGGATACTTTACACGTCGTAGCACAGGTTGATGAAACTGAAATGTGGATTGTGAAAAATCCCGAATTTCCGTTGATCTGTAAAATAATTAAAAACCCATTAGGAATAAATTTCACATTAGTGAAAATAGCAGATAATATTAATTGATTAAGTCCCGGCGGGACGACAGATTTATAGGTTTTAATTAATTGAAATTTATTTTTTTTTTCAATTCCAGCGGAATGACATATTTATAGAAAAAATAATGAATCAATATGAAAGAACCCCATCGGGGTGAAATATTAGAATTTGCTATGTCGTTGTGATGATTTTGGTTTTATGAATGTGATATTAATTGCAGGTATAATATGTCGCTCCTCTGGAGCTTTATGTTGCGCATGGATTCTGATTTGTTATAAATATGTCGCTCCTCTGGAGCTTTATTCTGTGTGCGGGATTCTGATTTTGTTATAAAGATATCGCTCATCTGGAGCTTTATTCTGTGTACAGGATTTGATTTGCTATAAATATATCGCTCCTCCGGAGCTTGATATAAAAATGTGATAATAATTGATAAATCCCAGCGGAACGACACATTTATAGTTTTAATGAAATGAAATTGAGATTTTTAAATCCCATCGGGATGACATATTTATAGAAAAAATAATGAATCAATATTCAAGAACCCCATCGGGGTGAAATATTTCGATTTGATATATCTGTTTTCCTAAATTTTCATTGCATAAAAAGATAATTCGAAACTTAAAAAACAATAAATAATACATGAAACAAATCAGCCGTGGAGAATTTATTAGATTATCAGGCCTCACATTAGCGGGAGCATTGGTTAGTGATGTTGTTTTTGCCAATGATATATTTTTCGATCGTAATACAGATAAAGAAGATATTCAATTAATGAAAAAGCTCATTTTCAATAATGATGCGAAGGTTCGGGCTATATTAAACGAAAAACCGGCTGACCCAAATATCAGAGTCAGTAATTTTCGTTTGGTAGCAAATTCAATAACCGTGATGACAGCGTCACTATTAAATCCCGGATCTGAATATTATAAATCCGGACTTGTGTCTGAAAAGTTAAATCGTGCAACCGGCGTTTTATTGAAATCACAATATGCAGATGGCACATTAGACGCCGGAGGAAACAGGCAATCACCTCCTGATACGGCTTTTATCTTAGAATATATTTGTCCTGCAGCAGCCTTGCTAAAGAGAGAAAAACAAATTGATCTGACAGAATTAAGAGATAAATTAAAAAAGTTTATTTTAAATGCCGGCGAAGCTATGACAACGGGCGGTGTTCATACTCCAAATCACAGATGGGTTATTTGTGCCGCTTTATCCAGTATTAATTCCCTTTATCCCGATGCGAGATATATCAAAAGAATTGATCAATGGCTGGCCGAAGGCATTTATATCAATAAAGACGGACATTATTCTGAGCGAAGTGGTGTTTACTCGGCGGTTATTGACAAAGCTTTGATTACAATGTCAAGAGAACTCAACAGACCGGAATTATTAGAAATAGTACACAAGAACCTAATCACTTATTTTTATTATACAGAACCCAACGGCGATTTAGTGACGGTTGATTCCAAAAGACAAGATCAGTTCATGTCCTTAAAAGTCACTAGGTTTTATTTGCAGTATCGCTATATGGCAATTCATAGTCGTAATCCAATATTTGCTTATATGGTAAATGCGATCGAAAATCTGCCGGAATTTACAAATGATATCTTATCAGACTCGTTGGCTTTTTTTATGGAAAATGCAGCGCTTCAGAAACAAATTGCTGTGAATGGGAAGGTTGATGATGATTTTGAAAAGTTTTTTGAAATCTCTAATCTGGCAAGAATCAGACGCGGAAAAACTTCTGTAACACTATTTGGGGGCAACGACCAGCCCGTTCAGATTGTATCAGGAAGATCTTCAAATCCTAATTTTCTAATGTATCGAAAAGGAAATTCAATACTAAAATACATGCGATTGTCTACGTCATTTTTTAGAATGGGATATTTCAGCAGCAACGGTATTGTAAAAGAAGGGAATAAGTACATTTTGAAAGAAATCAAAGAAGCAGATTATTATCAGCCTCTTGCCCCGGAATTTCGCAAAGCAGATGGAGATTATAAATTATCTGAATCGCTGGACGGTAGGTTCTGGAATAAAATGGATTTTGATTCGAGAATAAAAAGCAATGTAAAAAAGCAAATCACAACAATCGAAATTACTGAAAACAACGGAGCATTAAGTTTAGATTTTAAAGTAGAGGGCCCGCCAAATGTCGAAGTGACTATTGAAATGTGTTTTAATGAAGAAACTACAATTAAGGGAGACATAACAGAGGAAAAAAATAACTATTTCCTTAAATCCGGCATTGGAGAAATTGTTATGGCGGGAGATACAATACAATTTGGTCCGGGAAAATGTGAACATTTAAACGTAGAAAATTTAGATAGTGAAGAATATACCTATCATCAGGGAACCCTTAGAACTAGTGGAAAACGTATTTATATAACAGGATTTACACCATTTCATCACAAAATGAATCTATTTTAATAATAAAATCTTTGGGTATTGTTGAAATCTTAGTTTAATTTCACAAAAATTAAATATATAAAATAAAAATCATGAAATTATCATTTATCACTGCTTTGTTGTTTGGCTCAATTTGCTTTGCACAAAATAATACAGACACCAGTTTGTATATGAAATCTGAAAAAATAACATACCTGACTGACATAGGTTCAGAATCGGGAGATTTATATAAAACAATTGGGCATCACGGGCCCGCAATTGAAAATGAGTGGATGGCATTGCGTATTTATTTTAGTGATAAAGTTGCCATAGACGTTTATTCTAAAGCAAAACCGGGTTTAGAATTAAAAAAAGCACAATGGTATCCAACTCCGGAACAGCAAAAAGAAGGATGGGGAGCTGATTATTACAAAGTAGCATCAACTGTAGGTTTAGGAGGTGTAAAACTTTGGGACGGCGAAAAACTAGTACCGTTGAATCCTGTTACGAATCGTTTGGCACGTGTAGGGAAAACAGATACAACTTCTTGGATGGAAATGATTTCAAGAGGAGTTCCTTACAAAGGAAAAAAAGTTGATATTTTAGTTCGTGTTACGGTTACTTCAGGAAAAAGAGATGCAAAAGTAGAAGCTGTTAGTTTGACCGGAGAAAAAGTACAATTTGCTACAGGAGTAAATTATTTCAAAGATTTTGAAACAAAAAGAGGAACTAATTACATCGCAGTCTGGGGAAAACATCCTGAAGATGTTGCTGCAGAAATTGTACCTATAGGTGCTGCTATAATATACAATCCTAAAGATTATGAAAAAAGTACAGATGATGGAACACAGTATTTATTAATCTCGAAACCAACCAAATCTTTAGAAACAAAAATTATATCGGCAAGTGCCAGAGAACAAGAAATCAATACTTTGGATAAATTAGAAGCTTATATAAAATAGGCTGATAGTTCCTGAGTTTTAAAATAATATCACATGTTAAGAGTATCGGGAATATTAATGCTATTACTTTCTTTATATGCCTGTAAATCAAAACAGGCAGAAAAAAAAGACATTGTACAAATAGCCTTTATTGCCGATGCTCATTTACAGGATATTTTTGCAAAATTTGAAGACAATGAGTATCAGGGAATCAAAAATCCTGTAACCGGGGAGTATGCCAATATAAGAACAATGAGTTCGCAATTGCATTCGACCCGAATTTTTAATGAAAATTACTTTGCTTTTTTAGAAGCATTAAATGACATCTCAAAAAGAGGCATTAAACTAGTTGTTCTTCCTGGTGATTTTAGCGATGACGGACAACCGGTTCATGTTCGCGGATTGAGAAAAATACTGGATCAATATTCACGAGAAAAAGGCATGTCTTTTTTTGTAACCACAGGAAATCATGATGCTGTAAAACCTTTTGCGCAAGAAGCCGTAAAAACCGATTTTCTGGGCAAAGACGGTCAGGAACAAATTATAAGCAGTTCTAAAACCAATTTCAAAAAACAAGACAATCAATTAGAACCCATTATCACCGCCGATATAAAAAACTGGGGATATAAAGAGACATTGAACGAAATGGCTTCTTTTGGATTTTTTCCACAAAAGAAAGATTTGTATTGGGAGACACCATTTTCAACCTATGCGTATGAAGGTTATAATTTTGATAAAGCTGCAGCAGAATCTGTTTTAGAAAAGAGAACATATACCATAAAAAACACCAATTTATCGCTTCCCGATGCCAGTTATTTGGTTGAACCCGTAAAAGGCGTCTGGCTTTTGGCGATAGATGCCAATGCCTATGTTCCCAATAAAAAATTATCAGGTTTAGCAGATAATCCCAATGATTTTTCCGGAGCCAGTATTGGTTATAATAATGTTCTTATTTATAAAAATCACTTAATCAATTGGTTAAGAGAGGTTTCGGCAGAAGCCAGACAAAGAGGTAAAATATTAATTGCTTTTAGTCATTATCCTATGGTTGATTTTAATAATGGTGCCTCGCCCGAATTAAAATTACTTTTTGGTGCTGACAAAATGCAGTTGTCAAGAGTTCCCAATCAAGAGGTAGCAGAACAATTTGCAGATGCAGGCATTCAGATTCATTTTGGCGGACACATGCACATCAACGATACAGGAGTACAAACAACAGCAAAAGGCAATACTTTATTTAATATTCAAACGCCATCTTTGGCCGCTTATATGCCGGCGTATAAAATACTGACCATTGATTCTCAGACCAATGTTGAGGTAGAAACGGTAGTGGTAGGTTCTGTTCCAAAATTCAATAGTTTATTCCCTTTCTATAAACAAGAATACGCCCATTTGCAAAATATAAAAAGCCCCGCAATTTGGAATAAAGAAGTTTTGAATGCCAAAGATTATAAAGATTTTACCCAATGGCATTTGAAAGAATTAGTACGTCTCAGGTTTTTGCCCGAAGATTTTCCGACTGCATTTTTAAAATCAATTCAGGATCTTTCCGGAAAAGAGTTACTGCTTTTCAATAAAAATAACACAGAAGTTGCTGCAACATTAAAATCGAATTCCTTAACCTTTCAAGATTTTGAATCTTGGAATGGTTTTGATATGATATTCGATTTCTACAGATTAAAAAATGCAGATGAACTCGCCCTTCGCGAGATAGGAACCAGCAGATTAAAACAATATGAAATAGTATGTAAAGAGTTAGAGAAATCAAAAGATCAAAAGTGGGTTTTGTGGTCAGGAATATTTTTGAAAACAATGAAAGGCCAACCTGCCGATCATTTTGAAATTAACTTAAAAACCAGTAAAATTTCGCGAATAACTCCTTAAAAATATAATAATAATTTACCCTAAAAGAGTATATTGCAGTTATAATCCATTTCATGAAACCGAATCCTTATATCCTACTGTTTTGTCTGATTGCTTTTTTTTATTCTAATTCGCAGAATATAAAATTCACGCATTATAATGACAACAATGGTTTATCTCATAATTCTGTGAGACATATTGTGCAGGATAAAAAAGGGTTTTTATGGTTTGGAACATTTTCAGGATTGAATCGTTTTGATGGTTATCAGTTCAAAAATTATATGAGTGCCGCATCAGGCACAAACAAATTAAACAACGACGATATTACGGCATTAGAACTCGATGAAGCATCGAATCATTTGTGGATAGGCACCAGAAAAGGACTCACCCTTTTTAAAATGGATACACAGGTTTTTGTAACTTTCTTAAAACAAAAAAATAATCCAAACAGTCTGCCCGAAGAAGAGATTCGTTCCGTTCATGTTGATAAATTTAAAAGAGTCTGGGTAGGAACCAAAACCAAAGGAGTTTATATGTTTTTCCTAAAAGAAAATAGATTCGAAAAAATTCCGATAAAAGGTTTTGACTACGTAAAAGAAATCTTTGAAGACAAAAAAGGCAATATCTGGATTGGAAGTTATGAGAAAGGATCAGTTGCAAAAATAACCTTAGACAGCAAAGGAGCAATTGTAAAAATAAATAATTATGCACTCTCAGTTCCTAATTCGAATGTCAAAAATCCGTATATCAATTTTATATACGAAGACGCCAAGTCCGATATCTTTATAGGAACTCGCGAAGGTTTGTATAAATTAGATAAAAAGAACGATCAGTTTATAAATTTATACATCGAAAACAAAGAAATCCGAGGCAGTTTAGGTCCGTACTTTTTGTCTGTTGCCCAGGCACCGGATGGTAAATATTGGGTAGGAACTTTAGGTGGATTATTAGTTTGTAAGCAGTTAGAAGATATTAAAACCGGTGATTATAAATGGTATTATTCCGTATTATCAGATGATACCTCGATAGTAGATAATTTAGTTTCGGCATTGTATTTTGATGCTTCGGGAGTATTATGGATTGGGACAGAAGACGGATTAGATAAATACGATCCATACGAAAATCAGTTTACACTCAACAAAGATATATCGCGTTTTATTGGCAATCAGGCACCTCGTATACGTGGTTTTTCTAAAACCTATGATGAGAAAGTAATTGTGGTAACAAGTCATAACGGACTCTTTATTTCGAGTGCCAAAGGGTTTGTACCGCTCCACAATAAAGCAAAAGATATTGCCAGTATTTACTCAGATGATGGCAGGATTTTTTATTGTGGTCTCTGGGATGGTAATGTACTGGTTTATAATTATAGTACTAATTCATCAACAGAAATTAGCGTTGGCTTTGATACATCCCCCGTATTTGCATTCAACAAAATCAGTGAGCAGTCTCTTATGGTAGGGTCTTTTGGCGAAGGTGCGATTATATTAAATACTAAAACCTTAGAAGTTCTGGCAGACAAAGGAAAATTACTACCCGGTTTCCAGATTAATGCAATAGAAAAAGACAGCAAAAATAATGTCTGGTTCGCCACAGAAACAGGCGTTGTACGATACAATTACCCATCAGGTAAAATAGAAACGTATAAAACACTTTCTAAAAAAGAAAACGCTTTACCGCACGAAGACAATGTAAGCGATGTTATTATCGACAACAAAGGAAGAATTTGGGCTTCGACCCGTTTTGGATTATGTCTCTATGATGCTAAAAAGAACAGTTTCGTAACAATTACCAATTTTAAAGAGCTTTCAGGAAAGTGGATTACTGATATGGTTTCTGATGTAAACGGAAATTTATGGCTAAACATCAATAACAATAGCATTGCCTGGGTCAAATCAGATCTGAAAGACATCAATATTTATCATGTCAATAGTGGTAACAGATTAGATGTTTTTAGCTCAGGTGGTTTTTTTAATTTCAATAATTCCACTATTTATTTAGGAGGCAAAAATGGTATTATTTCCTTTTCGCCCCATACAATGAAAAGAAATAAATGGTCGCCGGAACCGGTTATTACCGAATTTAAAATTCAGAATGAAGAAGTATTTCCCGACATGGAAATCAATGGACAGATTCCGCTTCTGAAAGATTTAAACTATGGTAAAGAAGTAGAACTGAACTACAAAAACCGAAATTTTTCACTTCAGTTTTCAACGCCTTCATTTGCAAATGAAAAGCTGAATAAGTTTCAGTATATGCTTGAAGGTTTTGATAAACATTGGGTTACAGCCAATAGTAACTCCAGAATCGTTCAATATACCAATCTTTATCCCGGCAAATACGTATTCAAAATAAAATCGAGTAATAGTGATGGGCACTGGAGCAAAGTGGTATCCTATCAAATAAAGATTTTACCGCCTTTTTGGTTAACGCCAACTTCTTTTGTACTCTTTATTTTGGCACTTTCCTGTATTTTTTATTTTATAAGAAGAGAGATCAAACACCGCATCCGGTTAAAACAAGAATTGCTGACTGAAAAAGTAAACAGAGAACACGATGTTAAGCTCAACAATGAAAAACTACGATTCTTTACCAACATTTCGCATGAGTTAAGAACTCCGCTAACGCTTATTTTAGGCCCTGCCAAACAATTATTGGATGAAAATAACAGTAATGCAACCGAATATGAAAAAAGCAGGTACAACCTGATTTATCAAAATGCCAGCAGACTTTTAAATCTCGTAAATCAGGTACTTGATTTTAGAAAAGCACAGTCAGGCGAATTAAAACTTAAAGTTTCGAAAACAGATATTCTGGTCTATTCAAAAAACATCTTTGATTCGTATAAAGAAATGGCCTACAACAAGAAAATTAAATTAAATTTTATTTCTGATCTTGAAAGTATCAACGGCTGGATCGATAACGATAAATACGATAAGATCCTTTATAATCTTTTATCTAATGCCTTAAAATTCACTAATAAATACGGAAATGTAGATTTGTGTCTAAGGTTAAAATCCGGCATTGAAAGCGTATTGATAATAGAAGTAAGCGATGATGGTATTGGAATTCCTCTAAAAAGTCAGGAAAAAATATTCAAAAGATTTTATCAGGCATCAAATAGTAAAGCCAATAATACAGGATCAGGAATTGGTTTATCGTTAGTAAAATCTTTAGTAGCACTTCACAAGGGGAGTATAGCTGTAGAAAGTACGCCGGGAAAGGGAAGTACTTTTAGAGTCGAGCTTCCAATAGATCGGGAATCTTACGACAGTAAAGAAGTATTTGAATATGCTTTGAAAAATGATAATCTCAGCATGCTTATTCCTGAAAAAGCAGCAAAAAAGATTATTCAGAACACAGAGCTAAAAGAAAAAATACTTGTTATAGAAGACAACATTGAACTTCGAAAGTATCTGGTCGATTATCTCTCTGATTATTATAAAGTTTATGATGCCGAAAACGGAGAAGAAGGACTGAAAATCTGCCGACAAATAAAACCTATTTTATGTGTTGCAGATGTCATGATGCCGGTTATGAGCGGATTAGAATTTTGTAAAGAACTAAAAAACGATGAATTTATCAGTCATATTCCTGTTGTTTTATTAACCGCATTGGCAGAAAATGTAGATAAAGTAAGAGGATATGATATGGGCGCTGATGGTTATCTGGTAAAACCTTTTGAACCTTTATTGCTAAAAACGGTCATTGAAAATATTATCAAATCAAGATTAGAACTCAAAGTAAAATTCTCCGGAGAAGTCGAAAGTAAAATAAGTTTATTGACGCATTCGCCAATTGATGAGGAATTTATGAGTAAAATCACAACGCTAATCAATGATAATTTGAGTGAAGTCGATCTGTCGACAGATTTTTTATGCGATAAATTAGGTGTAAGCTCTTCTAAATTATACCGGAAAATTAAGGAACTGACGGATTTGGCACCAAATGAATTTATCAGGACAATACGTTTGAAGAAAGCTGCAGAGCTTCTAAAAACCAAAAAATACAATGTTTCTGAAGTCACCAATTTAGTAGGATTTAATGATCCTTTGTATTTCAGCAGATGTTTCAAAAAACAGTTTGGTTTTCCGCCTAGTAAATTGATTAATTAATGGTCAATCTATGATTTTTTGCCATGAATCGCACGAATTAACACAAATTAATTCGTGTTAATTCGTGTAATTCGTGGCAGATTTAAAATTGAGTTCAATATATTTTGAGCACATTTTATACCGTAGAGGCGCACAGCAGTGCGTCTTATGCTAGCGGTTTTTTGCCACGAATTACACGAATTAACAGAAATCAAATTCGTGTAATTCGTGGCGAACCTAAATACATTATTTGCAATAATCAAATTCGTGATAATTCGTTCGATTCTTGGTAAACTATTATGGTGTTCAATACATTATATCCGAATTTTAACAGTAAACGCAAAAAATTGAGCATAAAATGAGAAACTTATTTTTTAAAATTGATTTAAAAGTATAATTCTTACATTAGCCGATTCTAAATTTAAACTATGGAGAATTTTATTCTTTTGGCATTAATTGCCTGTATTGCGATCTTATTTAATAATTTTTCCAATCTAAAAAAGGAAAACGAATACTTAGATTCTCTCTGTAGAAAAAATAAAGATGATTTCAACTCTTTGAAAAAAGAGATGGAAGAAATCAAAAAACAAATAACACAACCTGATTTTGTTGCCGAAAGTATAGCATCAAAAATCGAGGAAATTGGAAAAATTCCTGAACAAATACAGGAAGTTCTTCCTCCGATCATTCCTGATAATTTCAATATTGTTGAGGATTCTGTTCAAAATGAGAGAAATGCAGGCAATGAAGAAGCTCTCGAAAAACTGGCGTTGAGCTTCGAGAATCCAACCATTTATATCAATGATAATAAAGAAAGTATAGCGGAAATAAAAACACCGGAATCAGTAGAAAATATTGAAATACAAGAAACTCGTCCTCAGCAATTATATGAGATCGAAGAACAGCCGGAACCTCAGAAATACGAGGAAGAAGTTTATGTAGAAAGCGCTTTCTCTATTTTAATCAAGAAACTGGAGCAGCAATTTGCCGAAAACTGGACCGGAATTTTAGGAACAGCCATTATGGTTTTAGGGATTGGCTACCTGAGTATTTATACTGCCATGAAAGTCTCGCCAATGTTCAGGATTTTGATTCTGTGGCTTTATGCCGGAATTTTAGCGGGGTCGTATTATTTCCTGCAGAAAAAAGAAAAATGGTTTAAGACAGGACTTTGGCTTCGCAGTGCCGGAGCAAGTTTGTTTTTGTTTGGTTGTTTTGGTGCCTCACAAATTCCGGCGCTTGCTTTTATAGATAATATTCCGCTCGCATATTCGCTCATCGGGATTGGAATTGGGATCAATTTATATATTGGTTACATCATAAAACAGCAAACTTTTTTATCCCTTCACGTGATACTGAGTTTTCTGATTTTATGTGTAATTCCTGAAAAATTATTAATTACATTTTTATTGGCTTCATTAACGGCAACAGCAGGAATAATTTTATCTTATAAAGAAAAATGGGAATATCATTTATTGATTGTTATTTCTGCCTTTATAATATTTGACATTTGGTTTACACAAGGAACCAGTGTTTTAAGTTCGTCTGAAAACATCTTTGCCATACTTGGTATTGTTTTGGTTTCAGTAAGTTGTATGTACATGCAATACCGCAGTATTTATGCTAATACTCGTTTTGACCGAATCGCTTTTATAACGCACCTTGTTAACTGGGTTTTATTTGCTTTAGGTTTGATATTGCATTCTACCGGAAGCAAAATCAAAATTTTCGTTCTATTTACAGCCGCGGTTCTTTGTCTTTGTGCAACCCTTTTTGCCAGAAAGAAAAAGATTATCTGGTTGTATCATTTAGACGGAATGGTTTCGTTTATACTCTTTGCTTTAAGCATCATAATGCTGAACGATTGGATGGTAGGCTATGATATTATCGTTTGCGGATTGTACCTTTTGGTGATCGCTTGTTTGTTTGTTGTTTATAAAAGCAAAGAAATTTTATTGCATAAAATATTTTTAGCGATCAATCATGTTTTCTGTTTGGTGGCCTTAGTTTTTTTCCTTTTGTACATTAATCCGTCTTTTGAGCAAATCCATATTACGAACTCTTTTGCAGCGGTCATTTTTATGACATTTGCAACATTACTGGTTCCTGTTTTTTGTGCTGTAAAAAAAGAATATCTTGAAATTGATGTTTTCTTCTTCAAGAAAGATTTGAGTTTAAACGGGGTTTTCTCCGTATTTTTCTCCATATTGCTTTTTATAAGCTGGTACCATACCATCGAAATTTCGTTTTATTACCCGCTTTTATTTATTGCTTTATTGTGGTGTCTTTTACGATTCAGATTCAAGACAAACACATTCGATTTTGGACGATTTACTTTTTTAGTCATCACCATTGGCACAGGATTAATGTTAACGCTCACAGAGCCAAAATCTAATTTGGATATTGTCTTTGCTTTAGGGATTGTAACTATAGTAACGTTAAACTGGTTTGTAAAATTATTGTATAATGATGATTCGATTGTCAAAACTATCGGAATCATTGGTATCAATCTATTATTAATTTCGCTTTCATATAAATATTTAGCGCCTTATACTATTATCCAGATTTTTGGATGGTTTGCTATCGCTTTACTCAATCATGAGTTTTTATGGATTCAGTTCAAACGTAAAACACTTACGACGGACAACCAGATCTTGCTGTACGGTTTTTGTCTTGCTTTCTCGGTATTTGGAAGCGCGTTATTTGCCTATAATACCCGATTTTTGAGCAATACTGAAATTGGATTCATTGCCATTGGACTATCAATAATTGAAATATATATATTATTTGCAGATAAAATCAGGAACAAATCGAATGCTGTTGTTTCCGGCTGGGGAAATTTCAATGTCATCAATTCTGAATTCATTCTTTTTAACGCCCTGGTTTTTGGATTTGCCTGTATTTCGCTCGATTATATTCCTGTTTATTTAGGAGGTCTGGCATTAGTTACTTTTTGGATTTTTCAAAAAATTTACAGATTTAAACGTTATAATATTTATTCTTTTGTGCTTTTAATTGGAGGGATATTTCTAAGCCTTTATTTAGCTGCTTTCGAAGCAAATACGGTGAGCAAAAATATTTTATATGCGATACAGGCAATTACTGTTTTATTATCTGTGGGCTATAGTTACCTGCAAATAAAAAGCCAAAAAGAAGATGGTAAAATGTTTATTGCATTTTTACCTATTATTCAAAACCTTTGGGTAATCGCTTTATTATTTATTCAGGTAGAAGTAGTTTATTTAGCGCCACTATTTATGCTTTTAGCCATCCTGAATTTTGGTCTTATATTATATGAAAAAATAGAATTAGTCCCGGAATCGGTCATACTTATTGGGCTTTTGTCTATTATGACATCTGTTTTTTACAGCATCAAAGAACTAAATGATTTTACGTGGTTAGCTTGGGTTTTACAACTTTCCAGTATTGTTTTATTGGTTGTTTTAGTACTGCTGATGAACAAAAAAGAGTTTATAAAATCATTAAAAATAGATTATCAAATTGTCATAAATATTTGGCTTTCGATCATTATGTTCTCACAGTTAGAACACAAGTGGCTTCCTGTATTTTGGGCGACAACCGCTATAATAAACCTGGGGCTTTATTATAAAAAAATTGGAGATAAAAAAGAAATCAGTATCGTGTATTATTTACTGGCAAATTTCCATTTGGCTTTTATTAGTTTCACGTATTACGAATCTAAATTTGAATTTGTTTATCTGATCATATTTGCCCTTTTGGCATTATACGTTTTTATCATCTATAAGTATATTGAAGATTTTCAGTTCAGAAACAGTATTATAATTTATCCTGCTACATTTAGCATTGGTTTATTTTTATATCTCTCATTCGACAAAGGAATCTTGACATTCTTCTGGATTTTAGAATCTTTAGGATTACTGATACTCGGAATTATCCTTAAAGAGAAATACTTCCGTTACGTGTCACTTTCTTTAGTAGGTGTTTGCGTAATCCGACTTATGTTTTTCGATTTATCAAATGCAGATTTCCTAATCAGAGCCTTGGTTTTATTAGGAGTTGGAGTTGTGCTTCTGGTAATGAATACTTTATTCAAAAAATACAAAGAGCGATTTGATTAGGAAAAAGAATGTTTCAATTATTTTTTTGCCACGAATTGGATGAATTTAATTGAAGTAAATTTTGAAATTTTTATACCGTAGAGGCGCACAGCAGTGCGTCTTGGTTATGTGTTTTTTTTAGCCACGAATTTCACGAATCTTCGCGAATTTTAATTGTTATGTATTTTTATGATTTGTTGCGAGATATTCACATTTTTGATCGTAGAGGCGCACAGCAGTGCGTCTTGGTTAGGTGTTTTTAGCCACGAATTTCACGAATTTTCGCGAATTGTAATTATTCTGAATTTTACCATTATGACAAATTTAATTCGTGAAAATTCGTGAAATTCGTGTCAAAATCGATCCATTTTATTTTGATAATTGATAATTCTCTTTGAATTGCCTCCTGCTTTAGCTGGAGGTAAATTAGTATGAAAGATAAATTGGCTTTAGCCAAAAAACAACAGCTTTGTTGTCCCAATATTCAGGTTTTATTTAAATTATATTTCTCAGCTGAGATAGATGGCAATTATTTATTTGATAATTAGCCCTAAATCAACAGGAGATCTTTATGTGTTTGAAAAAGAATTGGTTACTTAATGTTTTGTTATTAAAAAAATCACATAAATTTAAAATCTATCCATGTTTTTGATGTATTAGTCCATTTTGTTCTCTAATGATAAGGCTATTTTTGTCAGGTAACATTTAATTTTAGATCTTATGAAAAAGCCACTAGACAGTAATAATCCGTTGCATAATCTGGATGAATGGGAAGACGATTTGTTAGTACGATATCCGGATCCTTCTGAACCCGTAAAAGAAAAAGACGAGTTTAGAAATTATGTCGATTCAGAGAGAGTAGAAACCGTTAAGGAATTTTACAGAATAAATCATACCTATCAGACTTACGATTTTGTATGCAGTAAAGAAGCTGAATTTTTACAGTTTAATAAAAAAGAAATGTCGATTTGGGAAGCCGTTGATTTTCTAAATACACTTGTAGACGACAGTGATCCTGATATTGATTTAGACCAGACGCAACACCTTTTACAAACTTCTGAAGCTATCAGGGCAGATGGTCATCCGGATTGGTTTGTACTGACCGGTTTTATACATGATTTAGGAAAGATTTTATGTTTGTTTGGCGAACCTCAATGGGCAGTTGTTGGCGATACATTTCCGGTAGGTTGTTCTTACTCGGATAAAATTGTATACCCTGAATTTTTTTCAGAAAATCCAGATTTTACAGATGAAAGATTTAATACTAAATTTGGTGTTTATGCTGAAAATTGCGGACTTGATAAAGTAAAAATGAGCTGGGGACACGATGAATATCTGTATCAGATTATGAAAGATTATCTGCCGGATCCTGCCTTATATATGATTCGTTATCACTCGTTTTATTCACAGCACAAAGAAAATGCCTATGCCCATTTGATGAATGAGAAAGATGTAGAAATGTTTGACTGGGTACGCAAATTCAATCCTTACGATTTATATACAAAGGCACCCGTAAAACCAGATGTAAAAGCATTATTGCCGTATTATAAAGAATTAGTCGCTAAATATTTGCCGGAGAAAATGAAGTTTTAAACCAAGATTGCTTATTTTTTGAATTTTATAAATCTTTCAATCTAAAGATACCTAAACCAGTAATAAATGCAGAAAATCAAAACCACAATACTTTTATTAAGCCTGTTTGTAATTTACGGAACGACAGTTTTTGGGCAGGATAAAAAAGAGAGAAACGATTGGGAAAACCCGGAAGTATTTCAAATCAACAGAGAACCGGCACGAGCGGCATTTCTTCCTTATGCAGATGAAAAGTCTGCAATAATGGATCAGTACAGTAATTCGCCGTGGTATTTTTCATTGAATGGAAAATGGAAATTCTCCTGGTCGCCAACACCCGATCAGCGTCCAAAAGATTTTTATAAGCAAGATTACAGTACTTTACACTGGAAAGAATTGCAAGTGCCTTCAAACTGGGAATTAAACGGTTATGGAGTGCCCATTTACACCAATATTACGTATCCTTTTGAGAGGAACCCGCCATTTATAAATCATTCAGATAATCCGGTTGGTTCTTATAAAAAAGATTTTGTAGTACCGGAAAACTGGAAAAATCGCCATGTTTATCTTCATTTTGAAGCAGGAACATCAGCAATGTACATTTGGGTAAACGGAGAAAAAGTAGGGTATACGGAAAACACAAAAAGTCCGGCAGAATTTGATATTACGAAATACCTAAAAACCGGAAATAATAGCCTGGCTGTTGAAGTGTACAGATGGAGCGATGGATCTTATCTCGAGGATCAGGATTTCTGGAGACTTTCCGGCATAGACAGAGATGTTTATTTATATAGTACAAATGATACCAGAATTGCTGATTTTTTTGCGAAACCTGATTTAGATGCTAAGTATAAAAACGGAAGCTTAAATGTAGAAGTTACTCTAAAAAATCTGACGTCAAAAGCCGTAAACAATCAACAATTAGAAGCAAAACTGGTAGATGCTTCCGGTAAAAATATATTTGTTAAAGATGTAAAAGTAAATTTTGAAGGCAATACAATTCAAACAGTCAATTTTGGGCAAAAGGTATCAAACCCCAAATTATGGAGCAGTGAAACGCCTAATTTATACACATTACTGTTAACCTTAAAAGATGAAAAAGGAGATATAATCGAAACAGTAGCTACTCAAATAGGTTTTAGAAAAGTAGAACTAAAAGGAGGGCAATTACTGGTAAACGGTGTAAGATTGATGGTGCACGGCGTGAATATTCATGAGCATAATCCTGTAACAGGACATTATCAGGATGAAGCCACGATGATGAAAGATATTAAGCTGATGAAACAGTTGAATATCAATTCAGTACGCTGTAGTCATTATCCAAACAATATCCTTTGGGTAAAATTGTGTAATAAATACGGTTTGTTTTTAGTAGACGAAGCCAATATTGAAAGTCATGGAATGGGAGTAGAGGGACAAAGTTTTATGAATCCCAAAACACATCCTGCTTATCTTCCGGAATGGCGAGAAGCACATTTAGACCGAATTTACAGTCTGGTAGAAAGAGACAAAAATGCACCATCGGTAATACTTTGGTCTTTAGGAAACGAATGTGCCAACGGACCCGTTTTTCATGAAGCTTATAAATGGATCAAAAAGAGAGATAACACCCGTTTGGTACAGTTCGAGCAGGCAAGAGAAAATGAAAACACAGATATTGTGTGTCCCATGTACCCAACAATTGCCTACATGAAAGAATATGCGGCACGCAAAGAAGTTACCCGTCCGTTTATTATGTGCGAGTACTCGCATGCCATGGGAAACAGCAACGGTAATTTTCAGGAATACTGGGATATTATTCGAAGCAGTAAAAACATGCAGGGCGGATTTATTTGGGATTGGGTAGATCAGGGATTTCTGGTAAAAGATGAAGCGGGACGTAATTACTGGTCTTATGGAGGAGATATGGGAAGTCAGAATTACACCAACGACGAGAATTTTTGCCATAACGGATTAGTCTGGCCGGATCGAACACCGCATCCCGGAGCATTTGAAGTAAAAAAAGTATATCAGGATATTTTGTTTGAAGCCGTTGATATCAAGAATGGAGTAATCGATATCATAAACGATTTTGGATTTACGAATCTGAATCAGTACAATTTTAAATATCAGGTTTTAGAAAACGGAAACGTTATAAAAGAGGGCACAATTGATGTCGCTTTAGATCCGAAATCAAAAAAACAATTTAAACTTAATTTACCAAAATTGCAGTCAAAACAAGGAGTAGAATATTTACTTAATGTTTTTGCTTATACTAAAATTGGTTCAGAAGTTTTGCCTCAAAATTTTGCAATTGCTAAAGAACAATTTGTTTTGGATGGGGATAATTATTTTGAAAAAACAACCGCTTCTTCATCAAAAGTTCAGGAGGAGAAAAATGAATTTATCTTGAGTACAACCAATGTTATCGTGAAGATCAGCAAGGCGACAGGTTTGATTTCGTATTATAGTTTCAATGGAGAGGAATATTTTAAACAATATCCGGAACCTAATTTCTGGAGAGCTCCAACAGATAATGATTACGGAAATAAGATGAATGTAAAAGCGAATGTGTGGCGAACAGCCGGAAAAAACAGCAGTTTAGAAAATATTCAGATGATTGAAGAAAACGGAAAAAAATATGTTAGTGCAAAAATGAAGCTTAACGATATTGCTTCTGATTATACGATCAAATATTCTTTGGGTAGTGACGGCGCTTTAGAAATAGTTCCTTCTTATAAAAAAGGAATTAATCCGGTGCCGGATATGCCACGTTTCGGGATGATTTTCGTTCTTAAAAATACGCTCGAAAATCTGGATTATTACGGAAGAGGACCTTGGGAAAATTATTCAGATAGAAATGATTCGTCACTGAAAGGAATTTATACAAGTAAAGTGGCCGATCAATATGTTCCTTATACTCGTCCTCAGGAAAACGGATATAAAACAGATATCCGTTGGTTCAAACTTTCAAATCAAAACGGAAAAGGTTTAGAAATAAAAGGATTACAGCCTTTAGGAATGAGTACTTTGAATAATTATCCAAGTGATTTTGATGCGGGACTAACAAAAAAGAACATGCATTCAAGTGATATTACACCAAGAAATGAAGTTGTTGTTTGTGTTGATCTGGCACAACGGGGTTTAGGTGGAGACAACAGTTGGGGCGAATATCCACACGAACAGTATTTACTAAAACAAAATGAATACAGTTACGGCTTTGTCATAAAGCCAATAGAACCAAAGTAATAAAGGACAATTAAAAGCAGTAAAGTACCTGTTGCTGCTTTTAATTTTCAAATTTCTGTAGTCATACAATTGCTTTTTTAGCGAATTGTATTGATGCATCATCTATACCATAAAAGGAAATAATTATAAAATTTTGATCTCACAAAAGAGGCTCAACAGGATAAATATGCTTTTAAATAAGTACAATATGAATAAAACTATTGCAAGTGAAAGATTGGTTTCTCTGGATGCTCTGAGAGGGTTTGTTATGTTTTGGATTATGAGCGGAGAACATATCATGCACGCGCTGGCGAAGGCTGTACCAATTCCCGTTTTTATCTGGATGTCGTCGCAATTGCACCACGCAGAGTGGAATGGGATTACGTTTTATGATATGATCTTTCCCATCTTTTTATTTGTTGCCGGGGTTTCTATGCCGTATTCTTTCGAAAAGAAAATGAATCTGGCAGGTGTAAAAACGCCAAGAGAACTGCCAACAAAAGAAAAACAGAAAATATACAGATCGATGCTAAAACGAACTTCTATATTATTGTTTTTAGGATTTGTTGTCAACGGCTTATTGCGTTTTGACGGGTTTGATCAAACCCGTTTTGCCAGTGTATTGGGGCGCATTGGACTTGCCTGGTTTTTTGCAGGTATGATCTATTTGAATTTTGATTTAAAAAAACAACTGATATGGTTTACAGGTATTCTGGCAGGATATTATCTGACAATGAAATTTATTCCTGTTCCTGATTTTGGAGCAGGTATTTTGACCAAAGAAGGTTCCTTAGAAGGCTATATTGATCGTTTGTTTTTGCCGGGAAGATTGCACAGCACAGTATATGATCCTGAAGGTTTGTTTTCGACAATACCAGCAATTGCGACGGCTTTGTTGGGTGTTTTTTCAGGCACATTTTTAAAGACGGATAACTACTTTTCACGAAAGAATAAATTAACTGTCATGGTTGCTTCGGCAATTGTTTTGATCCTAATAGGAATTATTTGGGATTATGATTTCCCGATTAATAAACATTTATGGACAAGCTCTTTTGTATGTTTTGTAGGTGGATTTAGTATTTTGTTTTTTACTTTTTTCTATCTGACAATTGATATTTTGGGATTTCATAAATGGGCATTCCCTTTACTGTTAATCGGTTCAAATTCGATTTTGATTTATATAGCAGCAGAAGGCTTGGTAGATTTTAAATATACAGCCGATTTTGTATTTGGAGGAATCATCAAGTTCTTTCCTCTCCTTTGGCAACCCGTTTTTACAGCTTTGTCCGTAACAGTAGTGCAGCTTGTTTTGCTTTATTTTTTGTATAAGAGGAGATGGTTTTTGAAAGTTTGAGAGGAAAGAGTATAGAATGAAGAGTATAGAATAAAGAGAATAGAATGATGAGAATAGAATGATGAGAATAGAATGATGAGAATAGAATGAAGAGAATATATTATAGAAAGAGAGGAAAGAATAAAGAGAAAAGAGGGGGTTAAGAATAATAGGAAGACTGACTTATTTTAAGCTTTGCACTTGTTTAAAAACATACACATTTTAGAATGCACTTTACTGACTAACCAAAAATAACCACACCATTATGAATGCATTACAAACCGCAGATTACATTGTTTTCTTTATCTATTTCGTACTGGTCTCGAGTTACGGAATGTATATTTACCGAAGCAAGAAAAATGCAACAACGAGTTCTAACGAATATTTCCTTGCCGAAGGTTCTCTTACCTGGTGGGCAATTGGTGCCTCCCTGATTGCTTCTAATATTTCGGCTGAACATTTTATAGGAATGAGCGGTTCCGGTTTTGCGATTGGGCTGGCGATTGCGTCTTATGAATGGATGGCGGCTGCCACATTAATCGTTGTCGCGATATTCATCTTACCCGTTTATCTTAAAAATAAGATATTTACGATGCCGCAATTTTTGGCAAAAAGATATAGCGATACAGTGAGTACCATTATGGCCATAATCTGGCTGTTGATTTATGTATTTGTAAATCTTACCTCGATCATTTATTTAGGTGCTTTGGCCATCTCATCAATCGCACCCGTCAGCTTTCAATTTTGTGTTATCGGATTAAGTTTATTCTCTATAATCGTTACACTAGGAGGAATGAAAGTCATAGGATATACAGATATGTTTCAGGTTATCGTATTGATTATGGGAGGTTTGGTAACCACTTATTTGTCCCTGACCTTATTGTCAGAGCAGTTTGGTTTTGGAAAAGATATCCTGAAAGGGCTCATGGTTCTAAAAGAAGAAGCACCGGGACACCTGCATATGATCCTTGACAAATCAAACCCTCATTATGCTGAACTTCCTGGAATCTCTGTACTTGTAGGAGGTATGCTAATCAATAATCTGGCCTATTGGGGCTGTAATCAGTATATTGTTCAGCGCGCCTTGGGAGCCGATTTAAAAACAGCCCGTAAAGGAATTTTATTTGCTGCTTTTTTGAAATTATTAGTGCCTATTATAGCTGTTTTGCCGGGGATTGCTATGTATGTAATGCATCAAAACGGTATGTTTCAAAAAGAAATGGTAGATGCCGCAGGAGTTTTAAAACCGGATCAGGCTTATCCAACTTTAATGAATTTATTACCGGCGGGATTAAAAGGAGTTGCCCTAGCCGCATTAACCGCAGCAATCGTAGCTTCGTTAGCAGGAAAAGCAAATAGTATTTCGACGATTTTTTCTTTAGATATTTATAAAAAGTATTTCAATAAAAATGCTTCAGAAAGAAAATTAGTCCTTACCGGAAGATGGGTCGTGATAATCGCCATGTTTATTGCTGCAATTGTTGCTCCGGCATTAAAATCATTAGATCAGGCTTATCAATTCATACAAGAGTATGTTGGTTTCTTTTCGCCGGGAGTTTTGGCTATTTTTTTATTGGGAATGTTCTGGAAGAAAACAACGCCTTCAGCCGGACTTGCGGGGGCATTGCTGACCGTACCTTTAGCAGCAGTATTAAAATTCCTGCCGGTATGGACAAATGGTGCTTTTCCGGATTATCCTTTTTTAGACAGAATGACCATCTCGTTTTTTTTAATCGTATTGATAATGGTTGCAATTAGCCTATTAAACCCTGAAACTAAAGAACAACAGGAAACATTAAAAATCGAAATTGATAAATCAATGTTCAGGGTTTCCTCAGAGTTTATTATTGGATCATTTATTATCAGCGGTGTATTAATAGCATTATATACCGTCTTTTGGTAATTTTAAATTAATAATTAACCTGTTTTCAACACATAGAAACATAGATTTTTTGTAGACTTAAAAAAGGTATTTCAATTGTTTAAAATACATAAAATGAGCTGTTTAGAAGAAATATATTTCTTTTTGTATTCATATTTATACTTAAATTATATATTTCTGTGTGTTTAATAAAATTTTTATGTAATACGTCTCAAAGCGTTTATTAAATAACAAAGCATTATGAATAATAATAAAAAGATTTTCAGAAGTTGTATCGTTTTACTTTTTCTTTTACAGCTCAGTTTTAATGTTGAAATGCATGCCGGAAAAAGAAAAGACTATTTAGTAACTGCTTTTGGAGCTGTTGCCGATGGAAAGACATTAAATACAAAAGCAATTCAAAAAGCGATTGATGCGGCTAATAAAAATAAAGGAGGAAGAGTTGTTTTTTCAAAAGGAAAATTTTTATCAGGCAGCATCATAATAAAAAGTAATGTCGAATTATTTTTTGAAGAAGGCGCAGTTTTGTTAGGAAGTACAGACCCTAATGATTATCCAAAATTAGAAGGAGTACGAGCTTTGGTTCTGGCTCATACGGCAAAAAATATTGCTGTTACAGGAAAAGGAATTATTGATGGACAGGGCAGGGAACTGGCTCTGGCAGTGGACAGTCTGCACCATACAGGAGTAAAAATAGATGCCAGTTATAATTACAGAAGACTGCGTCCCGGAGACGGAAGAGGAAAATTGGTTTCTTTCGTAAAATGCGATTCTATCACAATGAAACTTATTACACTAAAAAACAGTTCAGGTTGGGTACAGTGTTTTGAGCAAAGCAGTAATATCGTGGTCGATGGAATAAAAGTTGACAGCAGAGCGTATTGGAACAATGACGGAATTGATATTGACGGATGTGAGAACGTAAGAATTACAAATTGTGACGTCAATTCTGCTGATGATGGAATTTGTCTGAAATCAGATTCTCCGGGATTGCAGAACAATAACATTTATATCGCCAACTGCACGATCAGATCGAGTGCCAATGCCGTTAAATTTGGAACAGGTTCGTATGGGAGTTTCAAAAATGTAACAATAGAAAACATTCAGGTTTTTGATACTTTCAGGTCGGCCATTGCTATAGAATCTGTTGATGGTGCCGAAATTGAGAACATTACCGTTTCGAATATTACTGCCGTAAATACAGGAAATGCGATATTGATCAGGTTAGGCCATAGAAACGGAGACAAACCGGGTTATATTAAAAATGTTTCGATAAAAAACGTAAAAGCCCAAATTCCTTTCGGACGCCCGGATATCGATTATGATTTACGCGGACCCGAAGTAGATTATTTCCATAATCCATTCCCTTCTTCGATTGCCGGAATCCCGGGATATCCTATCGAAAATGTAACTCTCGAAAATATCGAAATTACATATCCCGGAAGAGCTTCAAAAGGAATGGCGTATCTGCCTTTGACCCGATTAAAAGATGTATTGGAAAATATAAAAGGGTATCCGGAATTTACCATGTTTGGAGAATTGCCTTCATGGGGATTTTATGTTCGACACGTAAACGGAATCGTAATGAAAAATATAAAAGTGACTCTCGAAAAAGAAGATTTCCGTCCGGCTTTTGTTTTTGATGATGTAAACGGACTTGTTATGAGGGATGTAAATGTGCCTTCGGACAAAACGAATCAAATTATTTTTAAGGATGTTCGCTCTGATAATCTGGATGCTGCGGCTTTAAAAAGAAAAATAGAACCCGAACAAAATACGTTTGTCTTGCCATCAAAATAAATTTAATTACCAAAACTCACAAAGTAATTTTAGAGTCTGCCGTGTAGACACGAATAGTATGAATCAATTATAAACATGGATTTGCTTCGACTAATTCGCGCAAATTTCAATTACGTTAACCTACTTTGTGAAATTAATTTCATAAAGTAATTAGTGACAATTAGTAAAATACGTGTTTATTTTAGACTGATGTCCATGCGTTCGTTTTAAAGCAATCTTTTAATAAAAAAATAAAATGATAAAGAAACTTATAATCGCTATAATACTTTTTTGTCTTTCCTTGACCGCTTCAGCACAAAAGGTCTATAATATAAAAAAATACGGAGCCAAAGGAGATGGAAAAACCAATGATGCGGCGGCAATTCAAAAAGCAATAGATGCCTGTAGTAAAACAGGTGGAAGAGTATTAATACCCGCACCATTTACTTTTTTGGCAGGACCAATTAATGTAAAATCAGGGATTGATGTTCATCTGGAAGCAGGCGCTAAATTATTGGCAAGTCCGGATGAAAAACTATATACCAAAAGTGCATTTCGCAGTAATCCCGGAGAAGGAACCATCTGGATTGGTGGCGAAAATGTAGAAAATTTCAGCATTAGCGGAACGGGAGAAATAGACGGAAACGGGATTTCTTTTATGGGAGAGGAACTCGAAGATTCTTATGTTTTGAAACCTTTTACAGTCTTAGATCCAAGACCGCATGTGCTGACTATTATTGGCGGAAAAAATATCAGGATTAGAGATGTTCATATCGGTAATTCTGCTTATTGGACGATTCACCTTGTAGGCTGTAATGATGTTGTCATTAGTGGTATTACATTACTCAATAGTCTGAAAGTCCGCAATAGCGATGGTATCGATTTAGATCATTGCAAGAATGTGCGTATCAGCGATTGTTATATCGAAAGTGGCGATGATTGCATCTGTCTGAAAAACAGACGTGAATTTGAAGAATTTGGCGCTTGCGAAAACATAACCGTTACCAATTGTACTATGACCAGCAGCAGCTGTGCGATCAAAATTGGTTCAGAAAATATGGATGCGATCAGACAGGTTGTGTTCAATAATTGCATCATTAAAAACAGCAATCGTGCATTAGGAATTCAAAATCGAGATGAAGGAACCGTAAGCGACATTTTATTTTCGAATATAATTATCGAAGCAAAATTAACCACAGATACCTGGTGGGGAAAAGCAGAACCTATCTATATTACGGCATATCGCAGGGCAAAAGGAAATCATAAAGATGCAAACTGGCGTTTTCCAAAAGATGCTGTTGAGGGAAAAGTGGGTGAAATAAAAAACATCTATTTTAGCAATATTCAATGCACAGGAGAAAATGGAGTATATGTAAGTGCAGAATCAAAAGACAAAATAAAAAATATTGTGTTTGATAATGTCAGCGTTTTTATTGATAAAACAACCCCGCATCAAGGCGGTATTTATGATCGTCGTCCGTCTGATTTAGAAGGTTTTGTAAAAGGAAGCACCGCCGGTTTTTATTTTGATTCGGCAGAAAAAATAAAAATGCAGAACTGTTCCGTAGAATGGGGAAAAAATAAACCGGATTATTTTACTTATGCAGTCGAAAGTAAAAATGTAGATGCGTTAATCATTAATAATCTCGAAGGGCAATCAGCATTTCCTGAGAAGTTAGAAGCGGTAAAAAAGAGTAAAAAATAAACTCGTTTTTTTCAAATAGCCAGATATGTGTATTATTAGCTAAGTGAAATACTTTTTTTAAGTTTACAATAGCCTATGTTTCGATATGTTAAAATTAATTTCAATAGATTCAATTCAAAATAATAAAATGAAGAACAATACTATTATAAAATTGGTCCTTTGCACGCTGTTGTTAAGCAATATTTATGTAAATGCCCAAAAGACAACATTAGAAGTTGATATTGCGAAGACCGTTGCCAAAATACAACCTACAATGTTTGGTTTATTTTTTGAAGACATCAATTTTGCCGCTGATGGAGGGTTGTATGCCGAAATGATTAAAAACCGCTCTTTTGAGTTTGATAAACCATTAATGGGATGGGAGCAGCCCAATACCAAAAGGTCTTCTATGAATATGCACTCCGGTGCAGCAACACCTGTTAACGTATCAGAAAATAAAACCAATCCCAACTTTTGCCGTATTCTTATCAATGACGATAAAGGATATGCTATCATCAATGAAGGATTTAGAGGAATGGGAATTAAGAAAGACGCCAAATACAATCTTTCCCTAAAGGCAGCTAATCCTGATGGAACTATCAAAAAAATAATTATTCAGTTTATTGATAAAGAGCAAAAAGTGTTGGGCGAAACTGTTATAATTCCGTCATCAAAAGAATGGAAAAATTATACCGTACAATTTACTGCTGCTCAAACCGAGGCAAAAGCCAAATTGAAAATAACTTTTGAAGGTACTGGAACCATCGATTTAGATATGGTTTCGTTGTTTCCGGAAGACACCTGGAAAAACAGAAAAAATGGTTTGCGCAAAGATATTGTTCAGCTTTTGTATGATATGAAACCGGGATTTTTACGTTTTCCTGGTGGCTGTATCGTAGAAGGAAGGACGCTGGCAGATCGTTATCAATGGAAAAAATCAGTAGGAGAAGTAGAGAACAGAAAAACGATGATGAACCGCTGGAATGTCGAATTTGGACACAAACAGACGCCGGATTATTTTCAAAGTTTTGGATTGGGATTTTATGAATATTTTCAGCTTTCTGAAGATATTGGCGCAGAACCATTGCCTATTTTAAGCTGCGGAATGGCGTGCCAATACAATACAGGAGAATTGGCACCTATAGAAGAATTAGATCCTTATATACAGGATGCTTTAGATTTGATTGAATTTGCGAATGGAACAGTTGATACGCCATGGGGGAAATTGCGTGCTGATATGGGACATCCAAAACCATTCAATCTAAAATATATTGGTGTTGGAAATGAACAATGGGGATCCGATTATATTGAAAGATACAAAGTTTTTGAAAAAGCGATAAAAGCAAAATATCCAAAAATAATTATCGTCTCAGGAAGCGGTCCGTCTCCGGATGGAGAACATTTTGATTACGCAATGCAGGAACTTAAAAAACTGGATGCAGAACTCATAGACGAGCATTATTATAAAAGTCCCCAATGGTTTAGAGAAAATGCGGCCCGTTATGATCAATACGACAGAAAAGGACCAAAAATATTTGCTGGCGAATATGCTGCACAAAGTGTTTCAGGTGCAAATCCCAATAACAGGAATAATTGGGAATGTGCTTTTTCTGAAGCTGCTTTTATGACGGGATTAGAGCGAAATGCTGAGGTCGTTACTTTAACTTCTTATGCACCGCTAATGGCGCATGAAGATGCCTGGCAATGGACACCGGACATGATTTGGTTCAATAATCTCGAAACCTATGGCTCTGCCAATTATTATGTGCAAAAGTTGTTTTCGCTCAATAAAGGAACAGATTTATTAACGATTACCCAAGACAGAAAACCATTAACAGGGCAAAACAACTTATATGCCTCTGCGGTAAAAGACACTAAAACCAAAGAAGTGATCATAAAAGTAGTAAACACAGCAGCAGTGGTGCAGGATATTATCATTGATGTAAAGGGAAGTAAATTGGAGTCTACAGGAAATTTAATAACATTGACAAGTCCAAATTTAGAAGATGAAAATACATTTGCTGACCCTAAAAAAATAAGCCCAAAAGAAAGCGAATACAAATTGAAAGGAGAGAAAGCACAATTGAGATTACCTGCTTATTCTGTGAATATTTTGAAATTGAAAATCAAATAATTATAAAGATATTTTTTTGTTGGTAATGTAATAGATTGTTATAACCAAATCTTTTGTTTTTTTCAACGGATTAAAATCCGTTGCTGCAAAAGAACCCATTACTATGAAATTTTAGAAAGAGTTCCGGAGGAACAAAATATATTGTAGGGATGGATTTTAATCCATTCTCCGCAAAGTTTAAACACAAAGTTTGTCATCTCGACGAAGGAGAGATCACACTATTATTTCCGTTCAGCTATTCGTCAATCTTTGTCGCGTTTCTTGTTTGATTTGCTTCGCCTGTTCGCTATAGCTCGGGTCTCTTTGTTGAGATGAAAAGATTGCGGATTCTGATAGAGTTAATGATACAGAAATAGTTAATCTGCATTGAAAAATCTCTTACCTTAATGACATTGCCGTAGGGACAACACAGATTAACTAACCTACTTGAGTTAATTAGAATCAATAGGTTTACGTTAATGAGCTAACACTTATGTTTTTTGAGTTAATAAAATATACCCATACACCTTACCTTAGTAAAGAACTAAAAATAAGCTTCAATTTAAACTGTAAGAATGTATTTAAAATACCTGTTAGCGTTTCTCATTTTGTTTTCCGTTAAAACAAATTCACAAATTGTAGAAGATTCGAAAAATTTTCGTGCGGCAGATTCGCTGCTCAAAGAGCCAAGTTTCTCGGTGCACAAAGACAATTATTTTCTAACAGGAGTACCAATCAATACTGCTATTACCCGCAATACAGCCGATGTAAAATATCAGGTAAGTTTTAAGTTAAGGCTGAATTCAAAACCTTTATGGGGTGGTTTTTTTCCGTATTTAATGTACACTCAAAAAGCCTTTTGGGATATTTATGCAAGCTCAAAACCATTTTCAGAGATTAATTTTAATCCTGGAGTAGCCCTCGTTCGTCCGTTTTATTTAAAAGGAGGAAGGCTCACCTACGGGACCGTCTCCTTAGAACACGAGTCGAACGGAAGAGATTCTATTTATTCCAGAACCTGGAATATGCTTGCCTTTTCATTAAAATCGCAAATTTCTCCACGATGGGTTGTTGGGCTTAGAGGTTGGATTCCTATAGTCGATAAAGAAGATAATCCATATCTCACTCAATATGTAGGATATGGAGAAGCAAGTGCAACATATCAGATACAACCCGGACGATGGAGCGCAGATGTTCTTTTTAGAAAAGGAAGCGGCGTTATTAAATATGGATCCCTGCAGACACAAGTAAACTGGAGACCATACAAAAACGAAAATTATTATCTCACCCTTCAATGGTTTGTTGGGTATACAGAAAGTTTGATCGATTATCAGGAACACAGGAGTATGGTACGTATTGGCTTTACTATTAAACCTGAGAACATGGGTATTTTTTAGATAAAAAAATAAAGCGTGATATACTTTTTTATTCAGTAATATCATTAGTAAGATTTAAATCCTTTCAATATGTGAAAGGATTTTTTTTTGTTAATTTTTCACTTTTAAAAACTATCTTTTTTTAGTAAAATTAACTTTTTTGCCAAAAAACATAAAATTATAAACTTTCTTTTCAAAATACCTATATTATGTATTTCATCGTGTTAATTTGTATTTCATCGATTTCACAGGTAGTGTAAATTGGAAATTAATACATATATTCGCCAAAATTTTTTTGGATGAAAGTACTATTACACTTATTAATATTTTGTTGTTTTTTTAGCGGTGCAGTTTATGCACAAAATGAAACCAATATTACTTACGGGCTCAAGTTTGGCGGGCTATTTTCTAAAATAAGCAATTTGCCGGAAAGCATTAAAGGAAGAGACAATACTTTCGACAATAGCGTGATGGAAAGCAAAGGTGCTTACGGATTAGAAGGCGGTTTTTTCTTAAACTTCAAACTTTATGATACCCGGGTTGCCATACAACCTGAAATTTTATTCAGACAATCAGGCGAAACAGTAAATTATCATGATGCAACAGGCAAAGAATTTGAGCTTGGTTTGCATTATGCTTATCTGCAAATTGGAGCTTTGTACAAAGTATACCCATACGAAGGTTTGAATTTAGGTTTTGGAGCTTTCTACGGAATCAGTTTATCTGCCAATAATGTAACCTATAAATCCAACGAAGCCGGAGGAATGTATGATGTAGCCACAAGACAATTTTATAAAGACGGTCTTGATGGTACAGATGATTTCTCATTATGTTTTGCCGTAGGTTACGAACTGCATAAAAGTATCCATTTTGATTTACGTTACTACCTGGGTGTAAAAGATGTAGTAAAAAGTAATTCTTCCTCCTTTCAGTTTATCGAAAATCAAAACAAAAGCAGTGTTGTATGTTTTTCTTTAGGCTATAGTTTTCATCAATGGTAATTTCAATAAAAAAAATGAAAAAAATTATTTTGCTTCTTCTATTAGTAAGCACAAAATCGTTGTTTGCACAAGGTGACAGAGAGATTACCTATGGTCTTTTTGCCGGCGGAATTTATTCTAAAATGTCTAATCTTCCCGATGTCATTGTTCCAAAAGGAATTTATGAAGGATATACGCTAGCCGAAGAAGGTAAGTTTGGAGCAACGGCAGGTCTGGTAATCAACTGGAAATATCCGTATGCCAAAGTGAGTATACAAACAGAGATTTCATATTCAGGACAGGGAACAGATTTAAATTATGAAGACATAAAAGGACTTAAATACAAAATGACTTTTGGCTATAGCTATCTAAATGTTGGGGCACAGTTTAAATATTATCCTGTTGAAGGTTTTTATTTAGGAGTTGGTCCGTATGTAGGTTTTAATATTGCCAGTGATAATATTAAATACAGTTCTAATAGTCAGGAGATTTTTGGCAACTCAGGAGCTTATTTCGAACCCGATGCCAATGTGCAAAAAGTACTGAAAGAGTCCTTAACCGGTAAAAATTATTTTTATGGAATGCTTTCTGCAGGATACGAGTTCAATTCAAAACTTTCTATAGGAGCGCGTTATACCTTAGGACTTACAGATGCGCTGGCAACAGAGGAAAACGGACATCGTTATAGCGAGAACAAAAACAAAATCAATAGTATTTCATTGATAATTGGTTATTCTTTTGACTTTGATGATTTAGCTAATTTCTAATCATCGCCCCCATCCTTAAACTTAGGAAATTATGTGTAAAAAGATTTTTTGTATACCTGTTTTTATAGCTTTATTAATGACCAATGCGATCTTTTCTCAGCAAAAAGCAGTGCCGGGATTAGTAGAAGAACCACAGTTTTGGATTAAATCCAGAAGCAGTGGTGATGCTTATTATTGGGAAAACCTCACAAAAAAGGAAGCAAAAATATCAGACCGAAAACATAATGGAGCTATTTTTAATTTTAATCCGAGTATTGTTTTTGATACCAAACAAGATTCGTTGATTTTACCTCTGGGGACAGAAAGTAAAAGAAAGCAAACTTTGTTTATGGTTTATAAAGTAAAAGACAGTTTAAAAGAGCAATTTTTATGGACAATAAACGATCCTAAAAAAACACTTTCTGTAGCGACCAATAAACGTTTGGTCGATCTAAAAAAATATTCCTATCAATCGTATCAGGAAAAAATAAAACCGCATAAAGCCAACATTCATTTTTTTCAGCAGAATGTTACCGATAGTCTTGCAAAGTTATCTTCATTAACGATAGGGCAAAAGTCCAAACTTGAAAAATTACCACCCGAAGAATTTAAAGGAAGCATAAGCGAAATTCTGGTGTACAACAGAGTATTGTCAGGTTTTGAAACCCAAAAAGTAGCAAGTTATTTAGCCGTTAAATATGGTATTTCGCTTTCGCAGTTTGATAATAAAAATTACCTGAACAGTAAAGGACAGACCATTTGGGACATCAATCAGCATAAAGGATTCGAAAATTCGATTACCGGAATTGGCCGTGATGATGCCAGCGGATTATTGCAGCCCAAAAGCAGTAATATGGCAGAAGAAGGATTTTTGACCATTGGATTAAAAAGTAAATCGAATATAATTCCGGATAATTTTTTTGCATTCTGGAGCGATAACGGAAAAAATCTTCTGGTAAAAAAACAAGAACAAGGCGAGCCAATCGGGATTGCAAGAGAGTGGCAATTGGATTTTGCAAATCCTGCGGATTTGAGTCTGGACTGGAGTTTTAATCCAAATTTTATCAAAGGGACTTTACCCAAAGACACCTATTACTGGTTATTAGTCGATTACTCAGGCAAAGGAACATATGACGAAAAAGATTCCGAATACATTCGTCTGGCAAGTACTTCGAGTACAGAAAAATTGGCGCTGAATGATTTCAATTGGGACAAACAAAAATCTGGCAAAGCCAAATTTACGCTGAAAGTAGCCCCCGAGATGTTTAGCAGAGTCTGGATTACCGAAGCCACTTGTGGAGTTACAGGATCAGGAGGTTTAAACTATAGCATAGAAGGCGGTGAAGCACCGTTTACTGTTACCGTAAAAAAAGAAGGAAGTGATGTTGTAGTAAAACAATGGAACCAGGCAGCAAAAAGTACGACAGGATTACAGCTTTCATCAGGAACTTATGATTATATCGTTCGTGACGGAAAAGGGAATTTGTACTCAGAAACTGTTTTTATAGCAGATAAACAAGGAACATTTCCAAATCTGAAATCTGATTATCTGTTAAAAGATGGAAACGCCCTGACACTTGATGCAAGTGCCGGTTTGCCAACAGGTAATTATGAATACCAATGGTTTTATGAAGGTGATTTTATAGATAACAATCCTAAAATACTAATCGATCAGCCCGGTATTTATGAACTTCGACTATTAAATGGTCAGGAATGTAAAACAGCCACTAAGATTGCAGTTACCTCTGACGGAAAAGAAATAACAGATTCAAGCGTATTGATTTTATATCCAAATCCTACCATAGACGGTCGTTTTTCGGTAGCAATGCAATTTCCCAAAAAGACCAATGCAACCATCACAATTTATAGTCCCACAGGAGCACTGGTGAAACAAAAACAATTCACGCAGATAGAAACTTATTTGTATGAAGATGCTATAAAAAATGCTGCCGGAATGTATTTGGTAACAGTAAATTCAGATTTTGGAACTAAAACTTTCAAAGTTATTGTGAAGTAATTCAGGTCTGTTTGTCAATAGATTACACGAATTAGAGATTGAAAGAATTGAAGAAATAGATGGATTGTCCATAATCGATTACCCCGCTTTATGAAAAATAAAATTATAATACTGGTTTTTTTAATAGGTTCGTTTTTGTTTGCAGCCAATTTTGGCCCATACAAGATCGTTTCTTTATTTACTCAAACTACTCCAGAAAAGGAACTGACTGTCTCAAAATCAGACTCTATTACAGTTCTTAAAAACGAAAATAAAAACACAAAGTCATTTAGTGCAGATATTTCCGAAGGAATTATTGGTGTAATGGATGAATCTGATGTTGATGATGCTTATGATAACGTCTTTCATCTCAAGGTAGATGTTTTACCATCAAATGACGAAAGTGCCTATTTAGAATATGAATTGTATGGTTACGATCAGGCAGCATCGATTTCAAGAAGTTTAAACAATGAGCCTAGTATTGGAGGACAATTTTTATCCCAGAATAAAAACTGGAACAAACAATCCGAGCTGCTTTCAGAAAAATCATTGCGAGAAGGAGATAATGTTTTATTATTTACCGCTCCCGAGGGAATTTCGAATTCATACCGAATTAAAAATGTTAGAATTGTTTATAAATCTGCCATTCCTTCTAATCATTTTACTTTATTACAGTCAGGCAATAAGCTTTACATAAAAGGTACTAATTTTCCATCCCAGATAAAAAAGATGAGTATTGGCGGAATTTCGATTGATCTCAATCAGCCGGAATTCGAATTGGTTTTAGAAAGCTCAACTGCAGGAAAAACTATTCTTGTAAGCAAAGAAACGACAACAGGAGTACTTATAAATGAGCATTTAGAGGTAAATCAGTTTTTAAAAGTAGATAGTTTCAGACCTTTAGAAAATGCAAAAGAAAGAATCACAAAAATAATTCATTTTCAAACCGAAAATAAATTAGCGTACAAAGATTTTCTTGCTGTTTTTCCGGTTGGAGCTTTAAAAAATGATGTTTCGGTCTCCGTAAGTGCTTTACGAAAAATTGATATTGCACCATTAAACGCTGCAATGGTCAATGTAACAGGAGCAAATGCAGGATTCAGATTATTGCCACACGGAACCGTCTTCGATAAAGCAGTGACTTTATCATTACCGTACGACAAAAAAACAATTCCCGAAGGTTATACAGAGAAAGATATCAATGTATTTTATTTTGATGAAAACAAAAGATTGTGGCAGGAAGTGACCAAAGATTCATTAGATATTAAACAAGGAATCATCAAGGCAAAAACCACCCATTTTACTGATTTTATTGCCGGAATCATCAAAATGCCGGAATCTCCGGAAACTTCCGGTTATACACCAACAAGCATCAAGGATCTAAAAGCGGCAAGTCCGTTAGTTGGAATTCAGTCAATCGCACCACCTTCGGCAAATGGCAGAGGAACGGCAAGTACCGGATTTTCTATTGTGATTCCAAACGGAAGAGGAGGGATGCAGCCTTCATTTAACCTGCAATATGACAGCGATGGCGGACATAGCTGGGCAGGTATGGGCTGGGATATTTCAGCACCGGCAGTAAGCATCGAAACCCGTTGGGGAGCACCAAGATACGATGCTGCCAATGAAACAGAGACTTATGCGATTGCCGGAGAACAATTAATCCCGAACTCACACAGAACCGAATGGGTAGGCAGAACAACAGACAAACAATTTTACCCAAGACGCGAAGGTGCTTTTCAGCAAATTATCCGTAAAGGATCATCCCCTAAAAATTATTATTGGATTGTAAGGGACAAAAGCGGAGTTGCCAGTTATTATGGAGGAACTGCTTCAGGACTTTCGAGTGGAGGAATATTGCAGGATGCATCCGGAAATATTGGGCATTGGGCACTTTGTCTTCAGGTTGATCTAAAAGGAAATACAGTTGAATACGAATACGATAAAAAAGACGGCGAGCTCTATCTTAAAAAAGTATATTATACAGGATTTGGCAGTACAAAAGGAAACTACAACGTAACTTTTGTAAAAAACGGAGATTTAGGCGAAGCCAATCGTCCTGATGTACAAGTTTCGGCAAGATTAGGTTTCAAGCAACTGAACAATCAGTTATTGCGAAAAATCGAAGTCCGCTACAAAAGCGATATGGTACGTAGCTATGAACTGAAGTATAAAGAAGGCGCTTTTAAGAAAACATTGCTTGAATCGATTTCAGAATACGACTCAGAGTCTAAATTGTTTTATACTAATACGCTGAATTATTTCGATGATATTCGTGATGCTTCGGGGAAATATAATCCTTTTGGACCAGAACAGAATTGGAGTGTGCCGGATGACCACTTAAAAAATAATATCTTGCCTAATATAGATATTTCCGGTAAACATACGCTGGGCAATAGTTCGAACGGTAAATCAGCCGGGGTTAATTATCGAATTGGAGTTGGATTATCTGCCGATTCTGGAAATTTTAAGCAAAATACTGTAGGGGCGCACGGAGGAAACAGTTGGGGATCATCTGAAACTATTGTTACCCTGGAAGATTTAGATGGTGATCAGCTTCCGGACAAAGTATTTAGAAAAGGAGATAATGTTTATTACCGAAAAAATCTTTCGAACCAGGGAATTAATGGTTTTGGTGAAATTCAGGAAATCTCATTAAATAATATAGGAAACTCATCCAGTAAAACTTTTAATTGGGGAGTAGATTTAGTTATAGGATATTCAAAAGTTAGTGCCAGTGTTGGTTTTGATAAGCAATATACAAATAGCAAAACCAAAAGTTATTTTATGGACTTTAACGGTGACGGATTAGTTGACTTTGCCAATAACGGGCAGGTTTATTACAACCGTTTAGTTAATGGAATTCCAACTTTTAAAACTAGCAGTACAGGTACACCTTCACCAGTTTCGGGAGATGGAGAACTTAGTCTGAGTTTTCCGACACCTGCAATGACTTTCGAGGAGATGCAGATTAAAAATCCGCTGCATGATGTGGTTCGTATGTGGCAAGCACCAGTAACCGGACAGATCAAAGTTTCTCATACCTATGAATTACAAAAAGATTTATCAAAAGAAAGAACGGAATATCTAACCAATGATGGAAAAGATAAAGCCGATGGTGTGCAATTGTTTTTTCAACAAGGAAATAGTTTAGTATGGAAACAAGCTATTGACGCAAAAGATTATAATAGTAAAACTAAAGAAGATGTAATTACCGTAACAAAAGGTGAGAAGCTGTTTTTCAGGGTAAGTTCTGTGATGGATGGAAGTTTTGATCAGGTTTTGTGGAGTCCAAAGATTTCGTATATCACAGTAAATGACAATACAGGCAGTTTATTGCCAATAGATGATGATGCTGTAGATGCCAACTTATATTCACTGAAAAATTATGATGCCGAAAAAGACTTTGTAAGCAGTACAAATTCGGGCTTATTAGTTTCAGCCGGTACAATTTCTTTTGCGGGAACTTTTGTAAAACCTATTACATCAGATCATGTAACCCTTCGAATATTTAGAAAAAATCTGGATACCGGAGCAGTTGAAACAGTACTATTTGAAAAGCAGTTTAAAGCAAATCAAGCTGTTAATTTTAATATGAGTAGCATTGGAGTATTAAATAACAATGCAACTTCGCAGATTCGTTTTGTTTTAGAAAGTCAGACAAATGTAAATTGGAACACCATTACTTTTAATCCTTCGATAAATATGCCAGCTGTGGCACCTGCTGTATCTGAAAATAAGAAAATAGATGTGTATTTGCAACGTTATAAAAAACGACTGGGAAATTATCTTATTGAGAAAAAAGTTGCTACTATTGATGGAATTCTATCCCTTAATTTAGCAGCTACTGATCTTGATTTAATCCCTGGATTTAATCCTCTTAAAGCAAAATTAAATGGCAATGTAACCATTACGGCAAAGCAAAATAACCAGTTAGTAGCCAGAAAATATTATAAAATGGTAAATGCCGTTTTACAGGAAGATTTGACAATTTTAGAGCCGGTAGCAGATTTTTCAAAAGTTATAAACGGATTACCAATTGATTTGGAAATTAGCGTTCCGGAGTTGGAAAGTAATGAAATAACTCAATATTGTGCTGCTCTTTTCCAAATGCCAGTTTATTTAAATGTACTTGGTGATTTTGCTGCAATCTGGTCTGCAGATACAAATAGATACGCTGTTTATTCGCCATTTTTTGCTGAAGAATTACAGTTAGGATTAGGGCACAGAGAATGGGGCGGATTTGTTATTAATAATACAGGAACTTTTGCTTCTGATGTAGTAGCGGTGTCGCAATTAAAAACATCTGATGCTTATAATGCAGAGCCAAATTTAGATCCTGAAAACCAATCAGAAACTGAGCAGCAGGGTTATGATATTGCAAAAGTCTACTTTGTAGCTATGCAGAGCATATATTCTAAAAATAATATGACTGGTCTGGAAGAAACCACTTTTATCGACAGCAGATTTATGGGAACTTCGCGTCTCGGAGAAGATGATATTGCCTCTTATTTTGATGCAAGTCTGCCAAGTCTAGACGGTGGAGGAACTATGGCATTAAACATCTTAAGTGAGAACGAAAGTACCAGTTATTCTGCCGGACTAAAAGTAGGACCACTTGGACCGGGAGGAAGTAAAGGAACAGGAAAAAGTTATGTTACTCAGACTATGGCTGATTTTAACGGTGACCGTTTTCCTGATTATGTTCGTGGAAAAGAGGTACAGTTTACTTCTCCGATAGGAGGAATAAGTAATCAAAAAGCCGAAATTTACAATTACAGTCATGGAGAGAGTAAATCAGATGGTATTAGTTCTGATGGAAGTTATTCTCATGGTTTTACAAAAACGGTTCAGAAAATGGTAGCTGTTTCAGATAGTAATTGCTCAATGGTAAATGAGCTTAGATCTGTACAGGAATCAATAGGTATTTCGGCAACTATGTCATTATCCGGTAATATGGGAACCAATGAAGATGAGTCTCAGTATATGTATATTGATATCAATGGCGACGGACTTGCTGACAGAATCAAGAAAACTGGAGAAGTAGCTTTAAATTCAGGTTATGGATTTTTAGCCGAAGAAAAATGGAATTTTGATGGTATTGCAACGGGTTATTCTGAGAATTGGGCCATAAGTCCTTCTAGCGGAATGTCATACAAATCAGGTTCATTTACTGGTGGATTCAATTTTGGAAAAGGAACTGATAATTCAAAGACTTTAATGCTTGACGTTAATTCAGACGGACTTACCGATAAAGTGATTTATAGTGGTGGTAAAATGATGGTCGCTTTAAATATGGGTGATAGTTTTATGGCACCAGTTGAGTATCCTAAGTATTCAAGAATGAATGAAAATAATAGTACGAATTACGGACTTAGTACAGGTTTTAGTTATGATATTCCTATTTTCTTGATTAGAATTACCCCTAGTCTGGGTGCTTCTGCAGGTTTCAGTACTTCTCGTACCGAAGCTACTTTTAACGATATGGATGGTGACGGAAACCTGGATTACGTACTTTCTGATGATGAAGATCATTTGGTAGTTCGCCTATCCAATATTAAGAGAACCAATAAACTGAAAGGAGTAACCAATGGCGCAGGTAACAGCTATGTGGTAGATTACGAATTAGTAAAACCAAGCTACGAAAATCCTTCGGCCAAATGGGTTTTACAATCCGTTGATGTTTTTGACGGTCACGTGGGTGATGGGATTGATCACTCATTAGCAAAATTTAGATATGAGGGCGGATATCATGATCGTCGAGAAAGAGAATTTTACGGTTTCGGAAAAGTAATTGAAGAGCAAATTGATGCTGCCGATAATTCAGTTTTCTTAACTACTGTTCAGGAATTTTACAACCAGGATTATTTCCGTAAAAATCTTTTAAAAAGAAGTTATACGTTAGATAAAAACAACAAAATGCGTCAGGAAGGTGAAAACGAATATAGTTTTACAGATGTAGTGACACAGGCAAGTGTTGCTGTTTCAGAGTTGAATTTACCATCATGTGATGCTAAACGTATTTTTGTGGGAATGATTCACGCCAATCAAAAAGTATACGAAGGCGGAAGCGATTATCTCGAAACCAATAGATTTAACACCTATGATGCCAACGGAAATATCACACAATACGAGGATTTAGGAAACGGTAGCGCAGCTAAAAAAGTAACAGCAAAAATTAGTTATTATGAAAGCAGCACGCCTTACTATGGCGGAATACCAAAACAGTTAGAAGTGTTTACTAGCGAAGGTTTACGCCGTAAAAGAACCACAACCATCAACACCACAACAGCTGAAGTTATTCAGGTAAAAAATTACAGCGCGGCAGATAAAATTGCAATTACAGATTTAGCCTATGATACTTATGGGAATCTGCAGAAAATAACAGGCCCTGCCAATCACAAAGCACAGCGTATGACATTGGATTATACGTATGATCCGGAGAATCATCAGTTCATGACAGAGATCAAAGATGCATTTGGATACCAAAACAAAATGGAATACAATTATCGTTTTGGTATACCTATAAAAACAACCGATCGTAATGATCAAATTACACTTTATACACTAGACAGAATAGGTCGTATTGCAACTATAAGAGCACCCTACGAAATTGCCTCCGGAAAACCATATACAATCGCGTATGAATATTTCCCGGAAGCCAAGGTACCGTATGCTAAAACCAAAAATTACGATCCGGAACTTGATAAGAATATTGAAACTTTTACATATGCTGATGGATTAGGAAGAGCTTTGCAGGTAAAGAAAACGGCCAGTTTGTTTACAGCAGCAGGAAGTGCAGATCAGGAAGCGCAAATTGTTTCCGGAAAAATTATTTATGATGGATTAGGTAGACAAATAGTAAGTTATTATCCAACCACAACCACAACAATTGATAATAATTTTAGCACCGAAATATCAGATATAACGCCAACTAGAACTGAATATGACGAAGTGAGCCGTGCAGTAAAAGTAACATTGCCGGACGGAAGTAAAAATACAATGGCTTTTGCCTTAGAAAATTATGATGGTCTAACAGTATTGCATGCTACAAAAACTGATGCCTTAAATAGAACAAGCCAAACCTATACAGATGCAAAAGGTCAGAGTTTATTAAGTATGCAAAATGATTTGATGACTAAGTTTGAAACTAATGCATTAGGAGAAATGATTAAAGTAACCGATGTTATGGATCATATCACCAAAAGTAGTTACGATTGGCTAGGCAGACGTGTTGAGTTTACCCATCCTGATGCAGGAACTATAACAATGCAGTATGATTTAGCAGGGAACTTAATAAGCCGTATTACACAGGATATTAAAAATACAGTTTCAAATGGAGGAGCGATAGAATATATTTATAATTACAACCGTTTAGAAACCATTAAATACCCTAAAAATCCGCAGAATAATGTGCAGTATAATTATGGTAAAGCCGACGGAACCGCATCACGTCGAGGAAGGCTATGGTTTTTACAGGATGCCAGTGGCGGACAGGAATTTTTCTACGGAAAATTAGGCGAAGTAGAAAAAGAAATTCGTACACTTCGTATCACTCCAACTGATATTCAAACCTATATTTCGCAATACGAATATGATACCTGGAACAGGATCCAGAAAATGACCTATCCGGATGGAGAGGTAGTAAACTATACCTATAACCGTGCAGGGAATCTACAAAGCATGCAGGGGAAGAAAGAAAGCCACACCTACGATTACATCAAACAACTGAGTTATGACGAATTCGAACAGCGCAAATATTTAAAGTACGGTAACGGTACAGAAACCAATTATACCTATGATCCTGTAATGCGCAGATTACAGCAATTGCAGGTAAAAAGTGCTGCGAGACAAGTCATGAATAACTCGTATAGTTATGATCTGGTAGGTAATGTTTTAGGGATCAAAAATAGTGCGCCAGTTGTAAACAATACACTGGGCGGGACTTCGGCTCACGAATACCAATACGATGATTTTTATCGATTAAAATCAGCAAAAGCAACCTATCAGGGCGAGTTTACAAAGGCAAGTTATGAGCTGAATATGAGTTATAACAAGATGCACAATATCACGACTAAAAATTTAGTGCATACGATAAACAACGAACAAAAAGGCTATGTGTTAGATTATAATTATGATAACGAATTACATCCTAACGCACCAAGCAAAATTGTTGAAGCAGGAAAGACAGAACCGCGACAATATGTGTATGATGGCAACGGTAATCCTACGTATTACGAAGAAACTCCCCCTTCGGGGGCTGGGGGGCTAAGTTTCAGAAAAATGACCTGGGACGAAGAAAACCGTTTGTCAGGTATTAACGATAACGGAAGAATTCACCAATATACATACGACGCAGCGGGAGAAAGAATAATAAAAAGCTCAGGAGATTCTCAAAACGTAGCGATTAACGGAGAAACTGCGGCAACCATTGTGCATACGGATGATTATACAGGTTATATATCTCCTTATTTCGTAATAAGTAAAGGAAAATTTACCAAACATTATTTTGACGGCGCAGGACGTATCGTGAGCAAGTTAGGAAACGGAACTTTTGCACAACCTCTAAAATTAACAGCGGGAGGAATCAATTATAGTAAACTAACAGCCGAACAGCAGAAGGCATTAGATATGTATGTAAAAAGTTTAGGCGTACCTCCGGGACCGCCAACGCAACAGGGTATTTATGCCACACCAGAGTTTACAGGTAATCCGTACCCAAGTGAAGTAATAAAACCTGTTGAAGAAAATCAGGAACCACCGGAAGGTTGGCCAAGAAATCCGATTTTTAATGCTCCGGGCGATGTGCCGGGACCACCGGTACAATTTGGTCCCCCTGTAGAACCTACAACCATAAAACCTGGAGAAGGATTTACAGGAATTGGTTTACCAGAGAAGGATATTTTTTATTTTCACCCTGATCATTTGGGAAGTACTTCGTATATTACAGCAAAAAACGGAAGTATTAGCCAGCATGTCGAGTATATTGCCTTTGGAGAGGTTTTATTTGAGGAGCATTCCAGTTCGTTTTCTAGTCCTTATTTGTTTAATGGGAAAGAGTTGGATCGTGAGACGAATCTGAGTTATTACGGCGCTAGGTATTTGGATATGAAGACCTCGCTTTGGTTGAGTGTAGATCCACTAGCAGAATCAACCCCAAATTGGACTCCGTACAGATATTGTTTTAACAATCCTGTTAATTTAGTAGACCCAGATGGCAGAAAAGAGTATGATGATGATTATACAGGTAAGCTCGGAAAAGGTGATTGGTTACGAAAGGATCGATTAAAAAATACTGATGTTTGGAAAAGTGCCAATAAGTATAATTTGAAACAAAATGATGGATATAAAGAATATAAAACAATTTCTCAAAGGACGGATTTTTATGGATGGTTTCAATCAGAAACCGAATCTAAAGGATTTGAAACAGTATGGGCAGGTGCGGCATATATTATAGCGCAACAAATGTCTATTACTGAAAATGTTTTGATTAGTTGGAAACTTTCTAGTGATGAATTAAAATTTGCTCAAGATGGTAATAAAGCAATTTTTGAAGATGTGTTTGATAATTTAAGGGATTTGATTGATGGGCCAGCTCTTAAAGGTAATGATGCAATCAATTGGGATAGAGCCACTTTAACTCATGAACAGCGTGATGTGGTGGACCCGATTTATAAAAGACAAAGTAAAGCTACTTTAGGTACGCTTTCTGATATGGCAAAACAAGAAGGATTATTTTCATTGGGAGTAATTTTCGGTAATACCCCAGAATTACAATTTGAAGGAAATCTAATGAATTGGAAAGAAAGGTATGATCACGGTATGAAAAAAGCTGTACCTTATTATAAAAAGTGTGGAAGTTTAGGCGGTTGTAATCCTTTAATTAAAAATGGAGGAGCAGTAAGATTCACAGCATTTTAATTTTTAAATTATGAGATATTATATAACAATTTTTATCATGGTAGTATTACTATTATTATTCTATAAATTTTTCCAATTGGATACTAAAACAACTATTTCTAATTTTAATAAAGTTGACAATTATATTTGTTATGTTGCGGAGGATACCATATTGGTTGTTAAAGATTTGAATGATGAAAAAGTTTTAGAAAAAAATCTCTCTAATAGTTTTGGTTATAAGCCTTTAATTTTTAATGATAAGATATTTTTTTCAGAATCAAACGATGTTATTTGTTGTTGGGATCTAAAAACTAAAAAGGTTTTATGGAAACAGAAAACCCCAAATATTGTAAAGGCTATCATCAAATTAAATGAAAAAACAATTTTAATTAATATTAAAAATTATGGTTTTATGGTTTTTAATAGTGAACATGGTGAAGTTTTGTATAATATTTTACGAAATAAAGATGATTGCCATAGTCCAGACTTATCTCCTTACCCAGTTATTGTTGACAACAATAATTTTTACATCTCAAATTGGAATTGTAACTCTATATCTTCATTTGATATTTCCAACGGTAAAGTATTATGGAGTAAAAAACTAGAAGATGGAATTTATACATCATTACTTTATGAAGATTACATATTTTTAGGTTTTAATAATTCATATGAAAATGGCGGAGCATATTTAGTAGAAAAAGAAACAGGAATAGTAGTTTTTAAAAAACAATTATTGTTTGAAGAGAGGTTAAAGCCGCTTATAAAAAATAATAAAGTATTTTTTTATACCTATGATAAGAAACTCAATGAATTTGATTTTAAAACGAGGACAGATAAAGTTGTGGGCAAATTTACTTCGTCAGATGATATAAGTGGAGGTCAAATGTATTTAATTGATAATAATATTTTTTTCCAGGATTCTAATTTTGATGTTTTTAAATTTAATTTATTGAATTATAAAAAAGAGTTAATAGGAAAATCAGATTTTGGCGGCATTGAAGAAGTATATAAAAAAAATAATCAGGCAGTAATAGTTTTTCCTGACAATTCACGTCTAATAGTTGAATTATAAATTGGTAATTTATCTATACTAAGTATTCTTAGTAGAAGTACGGATTGAAGGTTTGATAGGTGAAATTTTATTACCAATAGTTTTTGCTTACTTTGAGAACAATTTTGTAAAATGTTTTAGGGGTTATACGAAAAGCTGATAATTTATTAGAGGTTTTGCTGATTGACTTTGCATTAGCAAAGAGAATCTACAAAGAGTAAAATAAAAATGACAACCTCACATTGCTGTGAGGTTTTTTTATAAATCTATAACTTAAAATTGTGGGTCATGTGATAAGTATTTCAAAAAAAAGATTATTATTAGCATATCGATCATGAGATTTGAAAGTAAAAAATACCTCACTATAAAAACACATATATCTTGTATATATAAGATATACAATAATTATTATAGCTCTTTTTTTATTTCTATCATGCAAAAATAAAGATGAAGAAATTGGAAGGCCAGATCCTTATATATTAACAGAAAAAAATATTTCAGAAGATTGTAGTGCTTATCAAATGCGTTTTAAAAAAGGCAAATATATTTTAAATTTTGCTTTATCAGGAACTTGCAAAAAAATAAAAGCTGAAGACTATGTGAAAAGAGTATTCTAGATATTTAAAATTTTATAATGATAGTTTAGTCCTTAGAAAAGGATTTATTTTAGTTCAATATTATGGAATTCATTCCAATATAAAAGATTTTCAGGATTCTATAATAAACAACACAAAAAGAAATTTTAAAACTCATATGTCTTTAATATATTCTGATGATGAGTGTTTTACGATTAAAGTTGGGATGTAGCTGTATCTGACTGAGGTCTTCTTTAATGATTAGTATATTACAGAAATCTATAATGATTAGAATAAAAGAAAGCCTCACAATTTTGTGAAGCTTTTAAATTATTTACAAAATCAAAAAAACAATTATATCTGTGTTTTTTTTATAAGAATGATCTTATGTTTTAGGAAACGCTTCGTATCTTACAACGAGAAACAGAAGTATTAGCCAACACATGGAGTACATCGCCTTTGGTGAGGTATTGTTTGAGGAGCATTCCAGTTCGTTTAGTTCGCCTTATTTATTTAATGGAAAGAAACTTCATCGCGAGACAAATCTTAGTTATTATGGGGCTAGGTATTATGACGATTGGAGCAATATCTGGTATGGTGTTGATAGGATGTCGGAGAAATATCCTCATGTTGGCGCTTATGTTTTTTCCTTTAATAATCCGGGAGCAGTAGTGATTTCTACAGGAGGAGCTGTGACTGCAGGATATGGTGCAGGCATGGGAACAACTGCTGCAATTAACTTAGTCAAAAATTTAGCAGCTCTTAAAAAGTTAGGAGTTGATTTAATGCAAACTGAAAATACATCTGGAGGTGGAAGAGGATCTAATAATAGCACTGCTGATTACGAAGCAGTAGGTGAGATCATACAGTAATAAATAATAATGGAAATACAACTTACGCGGTAGACTCTAAAAATCCGAAGGAAAACAGTAAGGGAGTATGTTTTAAAACAGAAAAAAGAGTTGATTATTCGAGAGCAGCTCATGTAAATAAAAAGACAGGTGCTAGGGTAGAAACTCCCCATATTCAACAAAATGGAAATGTTAGACCAGCAGTACAAGGTCAAGATATACCTGCAAATTAAACTTTTAAAACATGATAAATTGGATTCAAAATTGGTATACGGAAAATTGTGATGGTGAATGGGAACATCATCAAGGTATAAAAATAGAAACTCTTGACAATCCAGGTTGGAATGTTGAGATTAACTTTAATTTCACAAATACAGAAGTTAACAATGAAAATTGGAAAGTGTATGAATTCTCCGAAAATGATTGGATAGGCTATAGTATTATCGATAATATTTTTAATGCGTCTGGAGACTCTTTCAAATTAAATGTAATTTTAAAAATATTTAAATTAATAACAGAAAATAAATCTATTGATGAAGATATTGTCACAAAATTAATTAATGAAAATAAAGGGTAATGTATTTCGTGCTCCCTTATTTTGATGGTCAGCATAATAAAGGAGTTTTTAACGACAAGAACTTAATACTAGACAAGGCATTGGGGTTCCAAAAGGGGATTATATAATTGGTTTTAGGGAAATATGATACAAAAGCACGTAGATTCGTTTCTGGACGGGAATTATACGATAGTGCTAAAAAATAGATTAATTTTTTAACACATTTATAAAATGGAAAGTAATTTAAAAACAGAAAATATCGATTTAGTTCAACTTGTTGCAAAAAGACCGGCGATGTTTTCAATTCAAAATGTAGAATCTTTCTTTGTTTTTTTTAAAGGATATTCAATTGGTAAAAGTGATTCAATAGTTATTGATTTTTTTGAATCATTTAGTAATTTTGTTCATAAAAAACATCCTGAGAAGTGCTTGAAAAATATTGATAGTGATAGAATTATTAGGCTTTATAGTAGTAATGACTCTCATTCTTTAGAGCGTGTACGTTTTTTAATAGAAGAGTTTATAAGTGAAAGTGATGTGTACGAGATTAAGGAATATTAACCACGATAATGTAAAAATTCTTTCTGTCTTGACAAAGAAAATCGACAATGAATAAAAAAAATAAACCTCCAAGAAATGTGTGGTTTTATGTGTTTTAGATTATCATAAAAGGTTTTTTGATCGTTTAAAAAAGAATAACCTTATAATTTAAAAGTACTTCGTATATTACTACCCGAAACGGAAGTATTAGCCAACACTTGGAGTACATTGCCTTTGGAGAGGTATTGTTTGAGGAGCATTCCAGTTCGTTTTCTAGCCCTTATTTGATAGGGCGATCAAAGTTGTGACGAATTCTTTTGAGGATGGACTTGCATATGCAGCAGCTAAAAAACAAGCTGGATTACCAGATTATAACTTATTTAGATCTTCATGTATAGATGTTCCACAAGAAGCAATAGAAGCTGTTGTAGCAAATTGACTTAACATTCAATCAAAAAAAGATTCCCAATTTTGGGATAAACATTTAGATTTTTTCGATGCAAGTAGCTATGGTATGTATATGTTAATACCAAATCAATATTTTAATAGTTTTAATCAATTTGTAAAAAATATTAATTCAGATTTAAAAAGTAATCCAATTGTAGCTAAAAAAACTCCTATTAAGACTGTTGTAGTAGGACCAATTGAAGAACTAAAATAAACATAATGAAAAGTTTAAGAAAAAATATTTTTTTATTGCCCATTTTAATAGTGGTAATAATTTATGTAGGGTACATAGTTTTAAATGTATTCTTTGGAGGTTGGTACGGTTATGAATCCCAATAATATTATTAAAAATGAGGGACCGCAAAAACAATATTCTTTTGATAGTAGATGGGCTACTCAAGTTGGTGCAGCAATCTTATGTAATCGCTTCGGAAAAGCGTCTGATAATTATCTTTCAGGTACAGGTTTTGCCGATCAAATGGTAAAAGAATATTTTAAAACAATTATTGGAGTAGGAGCAAATACTGCGCCAAAAGCATTAGATTAATTATGATAAAAAAGAAAAACATTATTCCGTTATTAATTTTATTAGCATTCTTTATTTTTGTATTGTATGGTCAGCTACGAAGTTATCAATACGAAAATAAATTAAAAGTAGATGGAGAAACGACAATTGGTAGAATTGACAGTATTGTAAGATTTCCCAAATCTTCTACAGTATTCATCTCGTATATTATATTGAACAAGAAATATAATTCTTTTGAAAGTGCGTTAGATAAAAAAATATCAGCTAAAGACATTGGGAAATTTTATGAATTCCGATATTTGTTAGATTCACCAGAAATAGTTAGAGGGAATTATTCAAAAGAGATTACAGATACTACGGCTATTTTAAAAGCTGGTTTTTCAAGAGAAGAAATGGAGTATATAAAGTAGAACAAATTTAATCAATTATAAAATGGTATTTTTGGAAAGACCATTACCAAATGCCACAAAAGATAGAAACCTCGCCAATTGGCGAGGTTTTTTTTGAAGAACGAATAACCTTAGAATTTAAAAGTACTTCGTATATTACAACTCGAAACAGAAATATTGGCCAACAGGTGACTACATCGCACTTGGTTTTATTTGAGGAGCATTCTAGTTCATTCGAGCCTTATTTGTTTAATGGGAAAGAAGAGGTGGATCCTGAGACGAATCTTAGCTATTATGGGGCTAGGTGTTTGGACGTGAAGATTTCTTTGTCGTTGCCTATTGATAATAAGAAAAAATGGTTAAAAGAATCAAAAGATGATAAAGTTATCAAAGCAGGCAAATCGCCCTGCATTATATTGTATTTTAGTTGTATTTATTTTAGTTTTTATATTGGGCTCACTAGATTTATGGGAAATTAGTTTTAATAAAGAATTAGTTAATATTGTTAAAAATATTCTTCTCTTTTCTCTGCCTTTTTTAGGATATTGGGCAGCTATAAAATTACCAAATCCTAAGAATATTAAAGATGTAACTTTGTTACCTAATACAAAAAAAATTAAAGTAAGTTTTTATAAGACTAATGGTTTTATAGAACGTAATAATCAAATATCTTTTGTTCGATTTTTCTTCGATAATGATATAGTATATATGTACTTCTGTAATTATTTAAGAATTTATGAAGGTCCTTTTTATATTATAAAGAAAGAGGTAGCAGAGCTAGGAATGTTCTACATAAATTCCATTGGTAATTATACAAATTTAGAGTTGGTTATTGAAGTTATGCCAAAAAATATATTAGATCCACATTATAAACTAGTTTTGCAAAATTTAAACAATGCTGATTATTTATTACTGCAAAAATATATTAACACAATTAAATAAGGACATAATAAAAAAAACAGTAATAATATTTTTATTTTTTAGTATCTAAAATTTCATAAGCTCAACGTTTAGATAAATGACGTAATAAAAATTTCTTTTTCTGAATATTCTAATAATCCTGCTAAAGCAGTAGAAAAGATTTATCAAACAATTATTTGGACTTCTAGATTAAAAGATGGTCTAGAGGAAATGAAGAACGAAGTGAATAAATATACGTTGATTATGTGGGTAAATATTATGGGAATGAGTTGATTGTTAAAAAACAATTTTCTGATAGTTTTGTGTTGTTTTCAGACCTTCTCAAGTCTGGGATGATGATAATCTGTTTATGAATGGTTTAAGCAATACCGTATTGATGTTGCTTCAGTTTGGGCTGCAGGAAGTATTACTTCGCCTAATTTTTTAGGTAACTATAATAGTACGGTAAATTCTTTTAATGAATTATATCAAGGGAAAAATGTTTTATACAATGGAATTTGACTTTAGATTACCTTTTGCACTGTGAATAGTGGAGTTTCAACTTATGACAATCTTAAAAAAATAATAAATGACATGATGTTTAAAAGAAATAAAAAATATTTATTATATAGAATTTTAGTCTCTCATTTTTTAATCCTATTAATAGCTATTGGTGGTAATTTGACATATGCTAACGCCATACCCTTATGGTGTATAACTATTATTCTTCCAAATTTAATTCTTTCTTTTCTTAAGAATTTAAAAGCTATAAATGTTAAAAAAGAACATATCGAATTAATTTTTAATAAATACTTTTTTAAAGAACATACTGAATCATATAAATACACTGATTTGAAATTTACGTATAAAAATGAATTTGAAGGAGCAAGTTCATTAAGCATGAAATTTAGGATTTACAAAAAAAAGGATAATAAAAGCATAATTAGTATCGGCGGTCTTCTTGATGGGTGGTATAAAAAACAGATAAATGAAATGGTAGAAGAATTAGAAAAAAAGGGAATTGAAGTAACTATATAGCATAAAATAACTAGGTATTGTTTGAGGATTCTAGTTCGTTTTCTAGTCCTTAGTTGTATAATGGATAGGGAGACGAATTTAAGTTATGATTAGGCGAGATATTTAAATTTTAGCAGGTCTTGAATTTTAACTTAATTCCTAATTTTGCGTTGTCAATAATGACTTATCTCAATTCTAAAAAAGAATTAGGATTATCTAATTCTAAAATATATTCTTATGAAAATTATCTTATCTCTGGTTGCATTTATTGCGTTTGGAATGTCACAAGCGTATGCTCAAAAATTTTCACAGCCGTCTAATAAATTTATGAAGGAAACGGTTAATGGTGTTAGTTATACCTACAAAGACGGCTATATAATTCTAAAAAATAACTCGAAGTATAATTTGCAGGATTTAAATATTTCGGCTGATTATACTGAAAACAGCGATATCAATGGATTAGCGTTTTTTGAAGATGTAAAAAAGGGAACTACTCAAAAGCAGAAAATGAATTTTAGTACTTTAAAAGATGATGTAGCTGTCGATTACAAAAAATTGAAACCGGAGTTGCTTTCATTTTCGTATTTAAAAGCGGTAAGGAATTAATTTTTATTCTACAGCTGTAGCGTGTCTTAAGGAAAACGAAATAATAAAAAAATGAATTATAATTTATTATATGCTATTTTATTTAGCCTGACGTCATTTGGGTTTTTTAAATTGCATAAATGGTGGTTAAAAGCGAGAAATGAAAGTAGGGATTCTAAATCATTTACATTTGCGGGTGCTTTAAAACATTGGATTATAATAATTGGTTTGGCCATTGCAGCTTTAATTAATTTTTTCAAAGCCATAGAATAAATATCCTAAACTGGTATAAAAAAGACCAACTCTTGTAGTTGCATTTTTCTAGAATAAACTAATTTCGAACTTTAATAAAGCCGTGGTTATTAATTTGAAAAATCAGAATTGAAAAGAATGAAATTAATCTCAAATTACCTTTTTAGTATTGCGTTACTATTTTTTATAAATTTTACAATAGCGCAAACAAAATCTCTGCTGGTACAGCGTTATTATCCAAAAGATTCAATTAAATACAGGAAAGCTGTTCCGGATGCTGAATTTAACTATGAGAGTAAATTATATGGAAAAACGAGCATGATTGTACGTTGCGAAAGTGAATATGGTCATTTTGAATTCGTTTTTAAAAAGAAAATAAATAAACTCAGTCGTACCATTGATTATAAAAACGGAGGCGTTGGCGAGGTCTACAATTTTAAAACAAAAAAATGGAATCACGAAGAGGGAACCTGGAAACATAGCGATATGACAGGAAAACCTCAGGATACTATAATTTATAGCGAGCATAATTTGTATGCTTTTGTATTGTTGCACGATCATGGAGGAATACTTGAAAAAGCTAAATTTCAGGATTTTGGTAATGTAGTGTACTGGCCGGAATTCAATTATGAAAACTGTACCATCAGTGACGAAGACAAAGACGGAAAGCCTGAATTTTATTTATCGTATATGGGAGATAGTGATGGATTAGATGCAAAACCTTTTAAGCAGATTATTTATACCATTCCTGGTAAGTCAGGCAATCAGAGTTTTACAAAGTCAAAAGCAACAGCTTATTATCCTTCCGGAAATGAAGACGATGTTTATAGAGTTGAATACGATGAGAATTGGAAACAATTATCTAAAAATATAAAACTGAAAAGCCAAAAAATAATTAAAGACCATCGTTTAAAGTACAAAGACTAATAAAAAGTGGAGCTTTTTTTAGAGAACAACAGCATACTTAAAATTCGCTTTATGCTTAATAACAGCCGTATTTGTGCGAGTCAGGTTTTTCTGTTCAGCACTTTTATCTTTATATTTACATTAAACTATACATTTTTGCAATGAAAATAAGCACATCTTCAAAACTTCAGCTTTTATTATTCTTAGGATTTATTTTGTTTGGAGTATCTGTAAAAGCTCAAAACGAAGCATATTCAAGTGAAACGACACAGGAAATTGCAGATACAACTTTTGTGAATTTAAAAGAGTATAGCAACGATTTTATCTACGATATGAAGTATGCAACCGAAGATAATTTTCTAAAAGCAAAAGTCTATGATTGTGCAGAATGCCTGTTGCGTTACAAGACAGTTAAGGCCTTAATTGCAGCAAACAAAGAATTTATGAAACAGGGATGCAAAATAAAACTTTTCGATTGTTACCGACCTTTGTCTATTCAAAAAAAAATGTGGGAGATCGTATCCAACCCCAAGTATGTTGCAGATCCTAAAAAAGGCTCCATTCACAATAGAGGAGGAGCCGTAGATATTACTGTTGTAAATGCTTATGGGATTGAACTTGAAATGGGAACCGATTTTGATTTCTTTGGTATTCAGGCGAGCCATAATTATACTAAACTACCTGTATCTGTAAAAGCAAATAGAAAATATCTTAAAACGGTAATGATAAAAAACGGTTTCAATTCTTTTGATTCAGAATGGTGGCATTATAATTTAAAAGCAGGTTTGAATGATAAAGTTTCAAATCAGAAATGGAAATGTGATTAATTATTCAACACATCTCATATTCTCCATAAAGTAAGTATTGGGGTGATAAACCTTTGCGTTTAGCTCAGAAGTTAATTCTCTTTTTACAATATAATCTTCTGTAGTCGTCAGGTATTTGATTCGCATGATTGAAACAGGAGATTTTTTTAACTCTTCATAATTTTCTTTTTTAAACATAAAAATTCCGGTATTGATACGATTATCAAAACCTTTGTCGTCGTGAATAAGCGTACCGCAATTTTCCCTGTCGATATGAATTAACGTCACTATTTTTCCGTTTTCTAATTGTAGAAAAACTTTAGAGTTTTTATCAAAGCAATTTGCTTTTATAAAATCTTTGCTTTTCTGGATAAGCTGTAAATTTAGTGTTGGCAAACCATCTGTTTGTGCCAGCGAAAAGAAGATATAATCAAATGTTCCCCCAAAATATTTTTCGCTGATAAGGTATTCGTTAGTTACTTTATAGCTGCCAATAGAGTCGTTTACATTTGTACTGTATTCACATGGTTTTTGAGCAAATGCCGTAATGGTTAAGAAGAAAAAGGTTAGTGTAATTAGTTGTTTCATATTTAAGTAATTTTTCTGCAAATTAAAACTATTTTGCTATCATTTTTATCAGTTGTAAAAAAACAATACAAATTTCCCCCATTTTTTATTTTCCACTTCTTGCGGATGTTTTCCACCGTGTCCGGAAAATTTCGTGTTGTGATATTCGCTTGCTGATTAGAGAGCGTAGTTTTCATTTCGTTTTTGCTGTACGGAATCACTTTTTCGATTTGAAAAGTACGTCCCGGAAAATCAATTAAATCATCTGAAGTATATAAATGAGAGTGTTTATGAAGTTTATTGATATTAAAAATAACACTTACTTCATCAAAACCACCGGATTTCATAATAGCGGCATTAGGCTCATAGACATATTTTTGAGGCAAATGATAATGAGCAAATACAGTTTCGTCACCTAAAGAAAATTCAAAATTTTCTATTTTATCCTTTAAAATATTAGCAGTCTTGATCGTGATTTTGCCCGAGTAGTGGTTATGAATTTCAAAGAGCAATTCTTTTACTTCATTCTCAAGTGCAATAATATGAATGTTTTTAACGAATTTAAGTTCAGATAAACCAGCCGAGAGATCTAATAACGGAGCCGTTTTTATTAAAATTGAATCTGTTTTTTCAAAATAAAAATCCAACAATTCCGGAACGTTCGGCAAACAATCTTTAAGCATAAAAACTTTGCCCTTTGCATCATTTCTGCGCGAAGGATCAATATACATCCAGTCCCATTTCTGGTTTAGTTCATTTAATACATTTGTAGAATCATTGGCATAAAACGTACAATTGTTAACTTTAAGCTGTTCGAAATTATGCTCTACAATAGCAGATAAATCCTCGTTGATTTCGCAATGTGCTATACTCTTGAATCTTTTAGAGAAATAAAAATCATCGACGCCAAAACCTCCCGTGAGATCTATTAAACTTTCACCTGAAATTAAAGAAGCCTTATAAGCCGCTGTTTTTTCAGATGAGGTTTGTTCAACAGAAACCTTACTTGGGTAAATAATATTTTCAGTCAGATACCAGGTAGGTAATTTATCTTTGGCTTTAGATTTCGCTTCTATCTGATTTAAAATTAAAATCCAGTCAATTTCAGGAAACGGATTTTTCTGAAGGGCTAATTTTGCAATCGAAGCACCACTACTTAGAGTTATAAATTCCTGAATATTAGGGTGCAAAATAGAAGTGTTCACTGTTAGATTCTTTCGGTTAATACGGAGACAATTTTGTTGTTAGGAAAAAATTCTTTCAAAATTACCTTCACCATCGTAAAAACAGGAATGGCAATAATCATCCCAACGATTCCAAAAGTAATTCCACTAATCAAAGTAACCAGAAATATTTCTAACGGGTGCGAATTTACACTTTTTGATGAAATTATAGGCTGACTCACATTATTATCAATTGCCTGAACGACTAAAAAGCCTATGATAACATAAATTGTTCTGGGTAGAATTTCTGTTTGAAAATCGCTTCCTATCATACTAATCATTGTTAAAATTCCCGCTAAAGTAGTTCCTATGATTGGTCCTATGTACGGAATAATATTCAAGATGGCACATAAAAAAGCAATAACAAAAGCATTTTGATTTCCAAAAATCATTAAAACAATTAAGTACAAAATGAATACAACCGTTAACTGAAGTAGCAAACCAATAAAATAGCGTGTTAAAAAGTGATTAATCTTAGTAATAGAATTTAAAATCTTATCCTCGTTTGTATCAGGAAGAATTTTTCTGGCACTCACCTTAAAAGCATCCTGATCTTTAATAAAGAAAAATGTGATAAAGAATACAGATACCAAACCCATTCCCATATTTGCCATAAATCCTAAAATTGAATTTAGAAAACCTGTAAAATAAGTAAAATCGATTATTGATGTTATTTTAGAATCTTTCAGGACCTTATTCAAATCCATGTGCTGGATATTGAAATAAGCTTCGATGCTTTTTTCTGTTTCAATAAATTGCTGCTGCAAACTATGCGTGTCCAGTAAAGATAAATTATTAGCCTGCGTAATAATTAAAGGCACAAATAATAATATAAAGCCTACTATTGACAATATAAAAATAACAAGGGCAGTGATAGCCGCCAAGGAGTTGCTAAATTTTAATTTATGCTTTAAAAATTGTATCAAAGGATTGGCAATAAGGCACAATAGCAATGAGATACACAAGTAAACAATTACAGTTTGTATTTCATACAGAAAATATAGAATGCTTAGAATGACAATTATTGTTGCTAAAGCTCTTAATATTCCGTTAGAAATGATTTTTGATGTTATCATGATTCGATTTTAGGATATAAATATAGGAAAAAAGCTTTTAAAACAGGGGCTTAAACAAAAAAAAGCGAGATGATATCATCCCGCTTTTCAGCATATTATTTTAATCTGTTTTTTTTAGATTCCAAAAGCGGCTCTAGGACCACCTGTAACGAATATTGCAGATATTCTGGTTTTTTGTCCCTGAGAGAACATATACATTGCATTATCATCAACATAATCCATGTAGTTCATAGTCATTTCTACAGGAGTTCCTGTGCAAGTACTGTAGTGAGGATAAGCAGGAACACCGTAATTTGCTGTATTATGAGTTGGAGTATCACTTACTAAATCGCTTCCGCAATTTGCGTCTCCCCAGATATGACGTAGATTCATCCAGTGACCTACTTCGTGCGTAGCAGTTCTTCCTAAGTTATAAGGAGCACTGCCTGAACCGGCCAGACCAAGATACTTAGAATCAATTACAACTCCGTCTGTAGCCGCTGCGCCTCCGGGAAATTGAGCATAACCCAAAATTCCGCCACCAATGGTACAAGCCCATAAGTTAAGTTTTGTTGTTGGTGAAGTTGGTGCTAAACCACCTTGTGCCACTTTCTTGACAGCATCATTTGTTCCCCAGGAAGTTTTGGTCGTAGATTTTCTAATAATCTGATCCAGAACAAATGTAATTCCTACATTCGCCTTTACGCCAGAAAATAGAGCAGGAACACTATTGTAATCTGAATTTAAGGCATTGAAATCTTTGTTTAAAACATCGATTTGAGATTGAATTTGCGCATCCGAAATGTTTTCTGCAGCAGTTCTGTATAAAACATTAACCACTACCGGAATTTCAATTTTACCATTTACAAGACGATTAGTCAGGATACTTTTACTGGTAAAAGCTTCGATTTCATTCATTCTAATGGCTAAGGTAGGATCAGCTTTTAGTTGAGCTTCAAAAACTTCCTGAGTCGCACAGCCACGTTGGGCAATAGCACTAACATTTGAATCTGATGATTCTGTTGAGTCATTTTGACAAGAAAACAGCACGAATGCTGTAAATGCGGTAATAAGAACTTTTTTCATAATAATTTGGGTTTTTGTTATAAAAAATTAAAATATGGTATTTATACCGCAATTTTATAACAAAAATATATTGTAGCAAAATTTTTACAATACATTATTTGTCAGAATTTTTACAATCCCTTATATAGTCTAGTTCTTACAAAAATAAAGACAAAATTATTAAGAAGTAAATTCGTACAAAGCAATGCTTGCTGCTTGTACAACATTCATACTTGAGTTATTTCCGAACATATTAATGTGGACAATTTGGTTCGAAATTTTTAAAAGTTCATCAGAAATTCCATCAATTTCACTTCCTATCAAAAGTGCAATTTTTTGATTGTCAGGAATTACAACTTCTTTTAGAGGTTTGCTATTGCTCGCAATTTCCAAAGCGATAATTTCAAAGTTATTCTGAAGTAAATAATCAACAAGATCAGTTGTTTTTTCGATTATAGAGTGAGGTACATGAAGATGCGTACTTCTTGAGGTTTTATTGATTTTTCTGGGAGTGAGCGGAATATCTTTTCCTAAAAAAATGATGTTTTCGACGCCAAATGCTTCGCTGATTCTAAAAAGCGATCCAATATTCTGCTGAAAATAAATATGGTCACAAACCAATGTTATCGGAAATGTTTTTCTTTCAAACTGATTTTCTTCGTGAGTAAGCTGCACTGTTTTGATTTTAGTTGGTAAAGATATAATTGATAATATTGGCGCCCATTTTCAGGGCTTTTTCCCTAACGGCGAGAGGATCATTATGAACTTCGGCATCTTCCCAGCCATCGCCTAAATCGCATTCGTAGGTATATAAGAGTACTAATTTGTTTTCTACAAAAATACCAAAAGCCTGCGCACGTGTCCCGTCATGTTCATGAATTTTGGGCAATCCGTTAGGAAAAGGATATGGTTTTTGAAATATGGGATGATTTGCCGGAATTTCGATCAAATTATTATTGGGGAATATTTTTTTTATTTCTTTTCGAATATATTGGTCCATTCCGTAATTATCATCAATATGAAGAAATCCGCCGCCATTAAGATAATTTCTAAGGTTGCTAACGTCAGCGTCACTAAAAACAACATTACCATGTCCTGTCATATGCACAAAAGGATACGAAAGCAAATCAGGATTACTGGGTTCAACAGTCGATGGTTTTGCTTTTATTCTGGTATTGATATTGGCATTACAAAACTTGATCAGGTTAGGCAATGAAGTAGGATTTGCATACCAGTCACCACCTCCGCTATACTTTAGCAAAGCAATTTCTTGTGAAAAGGAAGAAACTGAAACAAGTAACAATAAGTAAAATATTCTTTTCATATAAATATATTTTTTTGTCATTTCGACGAAGGAGAAATCGCACGCGGGATTCGACAAAGATTGACGACTTTCTTTGTAGAGTTTCTAGTGCGATTTCTCCTTCGTCGAAATGACATCTTACTTTAATAATTGTCTTTAATTCGAACTTTCATTAAAAAATACCACACTGTGACATGCTACAATTGCAGCAGTTTCAGTTCTTAAACGGGTATTCCCTAAAGTAACAGGCTGATAATTGTTTTCTAAAGCCAGTGCAATTTCTTTTTCAGAAAAATCACCTTCAGGACCAATCAGCATAGTCACACTCTCATTAGGTTTCAGGATTTCTTTCAATGTTTTTTTATCTGTCTCTTCACAATGTGCGATCAATTGTAAACCTTCATTTTGTTGCTTAACAAATTCCTTAAACGAAATCGCTTGATTTAATTTAGGCAAATAAGTTTCGTTAGACTGTTTCATCGCAGATAAAATAATCTTTTCAAAACGGTCCTGGTTAATTACCTTTCGCTCAGAACGATCACAAATAATTGGAGTAATTTCCTGAATTCCAATTTCAGTAGCTTTTTCCAGAAACCATTCAAAACGATCGTTCATTTTGGTCGGTGCAACGGCCAAATGCAAGCGAAATTTTGGTTCGTCAGCTTTCTTAATAGAGAGTACATTGACAATACATTTATTGTCAGATGCCAATGTAATTTCAGTTTCGAACAACAAACCCAAACCGTTTGTAACATGTAAAATGTCTGAATCTCTCTTTCGTAAAACCTTTATAATATGTCGGCTTTCTTCTTTATCAAAAGAAAAACTTTCAGTTGATTCATCGATGTCAGGATTGTAAAATAATTGCATAATTAAAATTGAATTCGCGCTTTCGAAACTACTGCTGAAGTTTCGAAACGACTTGATAAATATTTTTGATATCCTACAATTCCTATCATTGCAGCGTTATCGGTTGTGTATTCGAATTTTGGGATAAAGGTTTTCCATCCGTATTTTCCTTCTGTTTCTTTTAATCTTGTTCTGATTCCTGAATTTGCCGAAACTCCTCCGCCAATGGCAATTTGCGTGATTCCTGTTTCTTTTACCGCTAATTTCAATTTATCCATCAAAATTTCGATAATCGTATATTGAATAGAAGCGCAAATGTCATTCAGGTTTTCTTCGATAAAATTTGGGTTTTCCAGCTTTTTCTTCTGGATAAAATATAAAATCGCCGTTTTCAATCCGGAGAAACTAAAGTTCAGTCCGGGAACTTTTGGTTTAGTAAATGCAAACGCTTTCGGGTTTCCCAATTGAGCATATTTATCAATCAATGGTCCGCCTGGATAGGGAAGTCCCAGGATTTTTGCACTCTTGTCAAACGCTTCTCCAACGGCATCATCAGTAGTTTCGCCAATAATCTCCATGTCAAAAAAGCCATTTACTTTTACAATTTGAGTATGTCCGCCACTAATTGTTAAAGCTAAAAAAGGAAATTCAGGTTTGTCAAAGCCTTCTTCGTCTATAAAATGGGCTAAAATATGGGCATGCATATGGTTGACAGCAATTAACGGAATTTTTAGGGCAAGTGATAATGATTTGCTAAAAGAACTTCCAACAAGCAAAGAACCCATTAAGCCGGGACCTTGTGTAAAGGCAATGGCTGTTAATTGATCTTTTTGTACATTTGCCTTACGAAGTGCAGCATCTATTACAGGAACAATGTTTTGTTGATGCGCTCTCGAGGCTAATTCTGGAACTACACCACCATATTGAGTGTGTATTAACTGATTTGCCACAACATTTGAGAGTACTTTGTCGTTATGTAAAACTGCGGCGGCAGTATCATCGCATGAACTTTCGATGGCAAGAATAAAAACCTCTGAATTTTGCATATAAAGGCACGAATTTTGAATTATATTTGACAAATCAAATATTTGATTTTCTTTTGTTATAAGAGAAGCCAAAATTAAAGAATTTTTATCAAAAACAGTCGTTCTTTGCCTGTTCAAAATAAATTTAAAAGAAAACTAAAATAAAAGCAGCTATCAAAAAAGTAAAGAAAATAATATCACGAACCCTAATTGGGTTGATTTTACTTTTGTTGGCACTCGCTATCATTCTGGCTTTGCCGGTTGTGCAGACAAAAATTGCACATTATATTACAGAATCCCTTAATACAGATTTTAAAACCAATATTAGTGTCGATAAAGTCGCGATCAATATTTTTGGTGGTGTAAAACTCAAGAAAGTACTCATTTTAGATCATCACAAGAAAACGTTGATCTACTCTGATATCATTACAACTGATATTTTAAGCATCCAGAGATTGTTAGAAGGAGATTTGCTTTTTGGGGATCTTCGTTTGACAGGTATGATTTTTAATTTGAAAACCTATAAAAACGAGGACGAAAACAATATTAATAAATTTATTAAATTGTTTGAAACCGGAAAGAAAACAAAATCTGACAAACACTTTTTGCTTACAGCCAGAAACGCTTATATTTCTAAAGGAGCTTTTTCTGTTATTGATGAAAACAAAAATACCCCAAGATTTCTTGATTTCAAAAAGCTAAACGCCTATATCAGTGACTTTAAATTATACGGTCCGGATGTAAATACAACCATTCACAGATTCTCTTTTTTAGATCATCGCGGTTTGTATGTGTCCAATTTTGCGGGTAAATTCAGTTATACCAAAAAACAAATTAAAGTTGACGACTTAGCCATTAAGACCAAAAGATCCTGGATTTACGGACAAGCTATCCTGAATTATAAAGTAGAAGATTTTCTTGATTTTACTGATAAAGTAAAGTTTAATGTAGCGCTTGATTCTGCTTCGATAGCTTCAAACGATATTCGTTATTTTTATGATGGATTAGGTAAAAACCAGCATTTTAGAATTAAAACAAAAATAAAAGGAACTTTAAATGATCTTAATTTAAAACAACTTAATTTAAGTGATACAAATGGTTCGAAGATCAACGGAACAATTAATTTCAAAAATCTTTTGGGAAGTAAAACCCAGAAGTTTTCTATGGATGGAAAGTTTGACAGATTAATCTCCAGTTACGATAATTTGGTAGTGATATTGCCTGGTATTTTGGGTAAAAAACTTCCGAAAGAAATGCAGAGAGTAGGCAGATTTAATATTGTTGGAAAAGCAAAAGTCTCGACAACAGCTCTGGAAGCCGATTTTAAGATGATTACGGATCTGGGTAACGGGCAGGCTAAATTGCATATGAATAATATCGATTTTATAGATAAAGCCTCTTATACCGGAAATATAATTTTGGATAACTTTAATGTTGGCGCCTTACTGAATCGAAAAGATATTGGTAAAACGACTTTAAATCTGGATATTGATGGTGTTGGTTTTACAGAGAAATATCTCAACACGATTATAAAAGGAGATATATCAAAACTAGATTATAATAAATATACCTATAACAATATTGTTATAAACGGAAACTTTAAATTACCATACTATAAAGGACAGGTTGCTGTAAATGATCCTAATTTAAGTTTGACATTTGATGGTTTGGTAGATTTAAGCAAACGCGAAAGCAGGTATGATTTTCATATTAATGTTGAAAATGCCGATTTGCGAAAATTAAAGTTTTTAAATGATTCTATTGCGCATTTTAGAGGAGATGCTGTTGTTGAAGTTACAGGAAATTCTATAGAAAATCTTCAGGGAACTGTTTCGATCAAAGATGCTGTTTTTCAGAATCCAAAGGCTACGTATGCTTTTGATGAAATTACAGTAAACTCAAATTTCGATGCCGATAAATTACGTACAATCACCATTAGTTCAAATGATGTTGTACAAGGAGAAATAGTAGGTAAATTTCAGTTTGGGCAATTAGATAAGCTCGTAATGAATTCTGTAGGAAGTCTTTATACCAATTACAAGCCTTATAAAGTCAAGAAGGGCCAGTTTTTACGTTTCAATTTTCATGTTTATGATAAAGTGGTAGAAATGCTTTATCCGGAAATTAATATTGATTCATCTACGGTAGTGCGCGGAAAAATTGACGCTGATTTAGGAGAGTTTAAATTCAGGTTTAAGTCCCAGAAAATTACAGCAGCAAAAAACACATTCGATAATATCCGAATTAATATTGATAATAAAAACACGCTTTATAATGCTTACGTTGAGTTAGACAGTATAAAAACACCTTATTATAAAGTGCGTGATTTTAGTTTGATAAATGTTACCTCAAAAGATACACTGTTTGTTCGGTCTGAGTTTAAAGGTGGAGAAAAAGGAGAGGATTATTATAATCTCGATTTGTATCATACTATCGATAAGAACAAGAACAACATTGTTGGGATCAAGAAATCAGAAATGAAGTTCAAAGACTATTTATGGTATTTGAACGAAAACGAGGAAAAAGACAATCAGATTGTTTTTGATCAGTATTTTAAAAACTTTACAATTGATAATATTATTTTATCCCATGAAAATCAGAAAATTGATTTGAACGGTGTTATAAAAGGAAACGATTATAAGGATCTTGTACTGAATTTTGAAGATGTCGATATAAATAAAATTACACCATTAAATTCTAAATTTGTTTTTAATGGTAATCTGAACGGAAATATAAATTATAAGCAAAATAAGAACGTCTATCAGCCTACTGCTGCGATTTCTATAGATCATCTTAATTTGAATAAAGTAGATTTAGGAACTTTGAAATTTGATATCTCCGGAGATGAGAATTTTAAAAAGTTTACGATAAATTCGTCCATACAAAATGGTTTTACAGAGTCGTTTAGGGCAAGCGGAACTTTTGCAATCGAAAATAAAGAGACATTTTTAGATTTAAATCTAAAACTCGAAGGATTTAATCTGGCAACTTTAGGCACAGTTGGCGGCGATGTATTGTCTAATGTCAGAGGTTCTGTTTCCGGAAATGCCGCAGTAGTTGGTAATCTTAAAAAACCGGAAATAAACGGAAGGCTTTATGTAGAAAAAGCCGGAATGACAGTGCCGTACCTTAATACAGATTACGAATTGAGCGACCGAACGGTTATTGACTTAACAGATGAGAAGTTCTTGTTCCGGAATAATCAGTTAACAGATACCAAATACGGTACTAAGGGATTGTTGAACGGAAGTATTGAGCATCATAATTTTGGAGACTGGAAACTGGATTTAACCATTACATCAAAACGATTACTGGCACTTGATACAAAAGATAGTGAAGATGCGGCCTATTTTGGTACAGCATTTATAAACGGTACAGCAAGTATAAAAGGACCAACAGAAAGTTTATTTATAAAAGTAGATGCTAAATCTGAGAAAGGCACAGAAGTAAAAATACCTATTAACAATGCACAAAGCGTTGGAGAGAGCAGTTGGATACATTTTGTAACTCCAAAAGAAAAATACAACCTCGCCAATGGAATAATCGAAAAAACAAGAAATTATAATGGTCTTGAACTCGAGTTTGATTTTGATATTACGCCGGATGCAGAGGTCGAAGTAATTTTAGATCGTAATTCAGGTCACGGTATGAAAGGAAAAGGATACGGATCATTATTGTTTAAAATCAATACATTAGGTAAGTTTAATATGTGGGGAGATTTCCAGGCATACGAAGGAACATATAATTTTAAATACGGCGGTTTAATAGATAAAAAATTCTCAGTTAAAAAAGGAGGATCTATCATATGGGAAGGAAACCCTATGAAAGCTCAGTTAAATCTGGAAGCAGTTTATAAAACATCAGCAAATCCGGCTGTACTGTTAGATAATACTTCATCGTTTAATAAAAAAGTACCGGTAGAAGTTGTAATTGGTTTACGAGGAGATTTAACAAGCCCTGAGCCTAATTTTGATATTCAGTTCCCGTCCGTAAGTAATGTTCTTAAGTCAGAGATACAATACAAGTTAGATGACAAAGATATTCGCCAGACACAGGCATTATATTTATTATCTACAGGTTCATTCATGAGTACAGATGGTTTTAGTCAGGGCGATTTGTCCGGAACGTTGACAGAAACTGCATCCAGTTTGTTAGGAGGAATTATAAAATCAGATAATGATAAAGTCAATATCGATTTAAATTATATTTCTGCCGATAAAAGATTAGGGCAGGAGGCAGATGGTCAGTTTGTTGCCAATATAACCTCTCAGGTAAACGAAAGAATTACAATAAACGGAAAATTAGGAGTTCCGATAGGTGGTGTTAACGAATCTGCTATTGTTGGAGATATCGAAATACTGTATAGGGTTAATGAGGACGGAACAATGAACCTTCGTTTGTTTAATAAAGAGAATGATATTAATTATATAGGTCAGGGAATTGGATATACTCAGGGAGTTGGTATTTCGTACGAAGTCGACTTTGATACTTTTAGCGAGCTGGTCAACAAATTGTTTAAAAACCATAAACTAGAAAGAGCCATAAAAAGTTCTTCAGACGATTTGCAGGACTCGTATTTAAATCCTGATTTAGTAAAGTTCTCTAATAAAAAAGACGCAGAAAAAAACAAAAAGAAACCGGATAAAAAAGAAGAAGAGAAAAAGCCGCCGCCACAAAATAATAACGAGGGTTTGATTCCTGATAACGATTTTTAAAAGGATTTGTTTAAAATATTCATAAAAGAAACCATTTGCTAAGGCAAATGGTTTTTTTTATGCTAAATTTAGAGGCTCATTTATTTTTTGAGAATGGCAAAATGCTTAAAATTTTATAACACTTCATTTATGTATTGTTAATTTTAAAGATTTAATTAAAATAAGTGGCTTTTATTATTTTAAATGAATTTTTTGCTATTGAAAAACTTATTAACGAAAACGTTTGAATTTAACAAATTTTATTAATTAATGATAAACATCGCCTAGAAAGTGGTGAATGTTTGCTAATTTTACACTTTAATACTTAAATAATGCCAAAAACAATAAAAAAAGTTGGGGTTCTGACATCGGGAGGAGACTCACCTGGAATGAATGCCGCAATACGATCAGTTGTTCGAACATGTGCTTATCATAATATAGAATGCATAGGAATTTATAGAGGGTATCAGGGAATGATCGAAGGAGATTTCAAAGAAATGGGACCCCGAAGCGTAAATAATATTGTAAACAAAGGTGGAACGATCCTGAAATCAGCTCGTTCAGTTGAGTTTAGAACCCCGGAAGGTAGAAAAAAAGCGCACGAGAATCTTGTGAAAGCCGGAGTAGATGCTTTGGTCGTAATAGGAGGTGACGGAAGTTTTACCGGAGGATTAATTTTTAATTCAGAATATGGTTTTCCAGTAATGGGAATCCCGGGTACAATCGATAATGATATTTTTGGTACAAGTCATACTTTAGGTTATGATACAGCCTTGAATACAGTGGTAGATTGTATCGATAAAATTAGAGATACCGCAAGTTCACACAACCGTCTGTTTTTTGTAGAGGTTATGGGTAGAGATGCCGGACACATTGCTCTTAATGCTGGTATTGGTGCAGGTGCAGAGGAAATTCTTATTCCTGAAGAAGATTTAGGTCTCGAGAGATTACTTGATTCACTTCAAAAAAGTAAAGCTTCAGGAAAATCATCAAGTATAGTTGTTATTGCTGAGGGAGATAAAATTGGTAAAAATGTATTCGAATTAAAAGATTACGTTGAGGCTAATTTACCTGAGTATGATGTTAGGGTATCTGTTTTAGGACACATGCAGCGTGGTGGTTCTCCATCTTGTTTCGATCGTGTTCTGGCAAGCCGTTTAGGTGTAAAAGCAGTAGAATCTTTAATAGAAGGTAAGTCAAATTATATGGTAGGTCTTCAGGCAGATAAAGTTGCCCTGACACCTCTTGAACAAGCTATCAAAGGAAAGTCTGAAATTGATAGAGAATTGTTGAGAGTATCTGATATCATGTCAACATAAAATAAAAGTTTAAAAAGGAAAGAAGTTTATTGTGAGGAAATTAGACTTTAAAGTAGTGTAATAAAAACAAAAGCAAAAATTAAGAAAAATGTCAAAAGTAAAATTAGGAATAAACGGATTTGGACGTATCGGAAGAATCGTTTTTAGAGAAACTTTCAATAGAGATAATGTAGAAGTAGTAGCAATCAACGACTTATTAGATGTTGATCACCTAGCTTATTTATTAAAATATGATTCAGTTCACGGTCGTTTCAACGGAACTGTAGAAGTAAAAGAAGGAAAACTTTTCGTAAACGGAAGAAATATCCGTATTACTGCAGAAAGAAATCCAGCTGACTTAAAATGGAACGAAGTTGATGTTGATGTAGTTGCAGAATGTACTGGTATCTTCACAACTATCGAAACTGCAAATGAGCACATTAAAGGTGGTGCTAAAAAAGTAATTATTTCTGCTCCGTCTGCAGATGCTCCAATGTTTGTAATGGGTGTAAACCACGAAAGCGCAAAAGCAACTGATCTTGTTGTTTCTAATGCTTCATGTACTACAAACTGTTTAGCTCCTTTAGCTAAAGTTATTCACGATAATTTCGAAATTGTTGAAGGTTTAATGACAACTGTTCACGCAACAACTTCAACTCAAATGACAGCTGATGGTCCTTCTAGAAAAGACTGGAGAGGTGGACGTGCTGCTAGCATCAACATCATCCCATCTTCTACAGGAGCTGCAAAAGCGGTTGGAAAAGTAATTCCTGCTTTGAATGGAAAATTAACTGGAATGTCTTTCCGTGTTCCTACTGCTGACGTTTCTGTAGTAGATTTAACTGTAAAAGTAGCTAAAGAAACTTCTTACGAAGAAATTATGGCTGTTTTAAAGAAAGCTTCTGAAAATGAATTAAAAGGTATTTTAGGATATACTGAAGATGCAGTAGTATCTCAGGATTTTATCTCTGATAAAAGAACTTCAATCGTTGATGCTACAGCAGGTATCGGTTTAAATTCAACTTTCTTCAAATTAGTATCTTGGTACGATAATGAATACGGGTACTCTAGTAAATTAATTGATTTATCTGTACATATCGCAGGTTTAAAATAATATTATATATTTTTGTAAAGTCCCGTTATCTCAAAGTAACGGGATTTTTCATATTTTGTTACTTCTTTAATTAATGTAAAAAACACACTTTTTATTTAGCTAAAGAAAACCTAATCCAAAAACTAAATAAAATGAAATTAATAGTTGATAGTGGATCTACTAAAGCCGATTGGATTGCAATTGATGATAATGGAAAAGTATTATTCACCACACAAACTTTAGGGTTAAATCCTGAAATTCTTGACGGTCCTGAAATTATCGAAAGATTAAATGACCGTTTCGATATATTACAAAATAAAAAAAATGCCACACATTTGTTCTTTTACGGAGCAGGTTGTGGAACTGACAGAATGAAAACAGAACTTTCGCAAATATTCCAGGAATATTTCGTGAATGCTATTGTAGAAGTTCATGAAGATACTTATGCAGCAGTTTATGCCACTACTCCAAAAGGAGAAGCAGCAATTGTGAGTATCTTGGGTACAGGTTCTAATTGCAGTTATTTTGATGGAAAAGTATTGCATCAAAAAGTACAATCATTAGGGTATATTGCTATGGATGATTGTAGTGGAAATGTTTTTGGAAAAGAATTAATAAGAAAATATTATTTCAATAAAATGCCTAAAGAATTGGCGGTTGAATTTGAAAAAGAGTATGATTTAGATCCTGATTATATCAAGAATAAATTATACAAAGAGCCAAATCCAAATGCTTATTTAGCAACCTTTGCAAAGTTTTTAATCAAACATAAAGACACAGAGTTTTGTAGAAAAATTATTTTCAAAGGAATGAAATCTTTCGTAAAAAACTACATCAAACAATATGATAACTGCAAAGAAGTTCCAGTTCATTTTGTAGGTTCAATTGCTTTTTATCTGAAAGACGAATTACAGGAAATATTTGATAAATATGAGCTTCAATTAGGAAATGTTTTAAGAAGACCTATTGATGGTTTAATAGCTTATCATGTTGCTAATCAATAATAAAAGTAAAATATGGAAATTGCTATTATAGCTCACGATGGTAAGAAAGCAGATATGGTTCAGTTTTTGAATAAAAACAAAACTCTTCTTCTTCAGGAAAATATTAAGCTGATCGCAACAGGAACTACCGGAAGTAAAGCTGTAAACGCTGGATTTAAGGTAAAAAGAATGCTTTCAGGACCAATGGGAGGTGATGCGCAAATTGCTGCGCGTGTAGCCGAAGGTAAAACAGAGATGGTATTCTTTTTTAAAGACCCTCTGGCGAGCCATGCCCATGAAGTCGATATTAATATGCTTATTCGTGTTTGCGATGTACATAATGTACCATTAGCTACAAATGAAGCTTCTGCCCAGTTGTTACTAAATGCTGTCGCTTTGCAATTATAGAATTTACATTATTTAAATATATTCAAAAACCGTTTCGTTACTGAAACGGTTTTTTTTATGCCTTAAATTCGCCATAATAATAGTATTGCTGTTTTTTATTGTGGTTTATTTAAATATTTGATATTCATGGTCTTATTGTGAGTTTGTTCGCTTTTTAGACGTAAATTTGGTACTATATTTATTGTTAAATCATGAAAAGAAAGACGTTAATTGCGATAATTGCCCATGATAATAAGAAAGCAGATATGATTCATTTTTTAATAAAAAACGAAGTTACACTGCAACACGATAAAATAAAACTTATTGCAACAGGATTACTGGGAAGAAATGCGGAGAAATCAGGATTTAAGGTAAAAAAGATGCTTCCTTGTTCGATGGGCGGAGATGCTCAGATTGCTTCCAGAGTAGCAGAAGGCAAAATTAAAATCGTTTTCTTTTTTAAAGACCCACTGACAAACCATGCTCATGAAGTAGATATAAATATGCTGCTCTGGGTTTGCGATGTACATAATGTGCCGCTGGCAACAAACGAAGCAACGGCACAATTGTTATTAAATGCTATTGCACTGCAATTATAGAAATTTCTACATTTACATTTTTAGGCAAGCAGGCTACTTGAACCGTTTCACGTGCAGGAGCCGTTTTTTCGTCAAAATAAGAACCATATATGGCGTTTATAGCAGCAAAATTATTCATATCCATAATGAAGATAGTTGCTTTAACAACGTTCTCGAAAGTCATATTTGCAGCTTCCAGAATCGCAGCAATATTTTGCATTACCTGTGTTGTTTCATCATTGATATTATCAGTAATAATTTCTCCTGAGGCAGGATTTATTGCAATCTGACCAGAAGCATAAAGTGTATTTCCTGATAAAACAGCTTGGTTGTATGGGCCAATTGGTGCTGGAGCTTTGTCTGTAAAAATGATTTTTTTCATAATAATAGTTTTAAAATTCTCAAATAAAGAATTGTGATTTAAAATAATGAAATTAAGATTAAATCTCTAAACTTAATTTTTTTGATAATCGAATACAAGAATAGTGTATGTTTAAAAGAGAGATATTAGCGATTAGACGTACTGCGTTTATTCCATTTAATATCACTAAGCATTCCCGATTTGATTCCGATAAAGAAATTCCAGTTGGCGTTTACACCCAGAGGACTCCAGTTAAAAGCCATTCTCCAGCTTAATAAATCTCGCTCAAAACGAAATTGGGTAAAAGTAACACCCTTTTGTACTAAATCATAACCAGTTGAAATTCCGCCCTTCCATTTTGGGGTAATATCCATATTGGCAGATATCATAATAGAGTTTCCTGTGATTTTATTTTCCCTGTTTACATTTGAATACGTTAAGGAATACGCCATTGTCATATCCCAAGGAATCTTAGAGTTAAAAAACTCCGTTATAACATCTGTATCATCATCCTTTTCATTTGCAAACTGGCTGTTTCGACTGTCATTCAAGTCCGTATTTGTTCCAAACAAATCATCCTTTCGACCACCATTCCGCTCACTTTGTTTGTTATCCTGATCTTTTCCGGTTCCCTTATTCGAGAAAGAATAATTTAAAGTCACGTTTGCACTAGTCATTCTGAACAAACTTCCGCCATTATCGATGTTGTAAGTACTAATTCTTTTTCCGCCATTATCTATAGCGTAAGGATCCAGTGTTGCCCCAAAATTGACATTCATTTTATTATCAAAAAACTGAGTTCCACCGCTTACAAGAACAGGTTGCCAGGCTAAAGTTTCTTTTCCGTCAGCATTAAAATTATAACTTGTACTGAAGTTTAAATTGTTCAACAGCATAATTTTCTTAGGTTCCGTCTTTGTGCTGTCTCTGTCTCTTACTTTTGCCTCAAACGTGTTGCTTAAAGCAAATGATACAATGTTTGAGTTGCTTTTACCCGGAGCTCCAAAAATACCACCATCGAATCTTGAATATGTAGAGATTTTTCCTGAAGCATCAACAGTATAATTGTTGTAATACTGGTCGAAACTTGGTGTGTAAGCATAAGTTACAGTCGGACGCATGACGTGACGAATAGACTGAATTCTTTTATCTTCTCCAAAATTGAAAGTACCGTAAATTGTAGTTCCCAGGTTGGTGCTGAAATTATAAGTTCTGTAGGCATCAAATCCATTAACAACATTGTCTACGACTTTACCCTGAGAATTGTCGTAATTTTTATCAATAGTTTTGGTTACCCATGTTTCCTGATAGTTAGTCGATGCTCCTGCACTAAAATATTTAAATACTTTAAAGTTTGTACTAATCGGAATACTGTGTTGCATTCCTATTTGAGCATCTCTGAACATTTGTGGTTTGAAAAACAATGAATCTGTTGTTTTAAAATTGTTTTTACCACTTAAGTTATATTGTAAGTTGATGTTTTTTATAAATCCTTTTTTAACACCGTCTTTTCCAACAAACGGATATACACGATCAACACTTGCTTGTAAAGCCGGTAATGTCATCAGGATCTCTTCTGTTTGAGTGTTTTGTTGGTGCGTTGCCGTTAATGAGATACGGGCTTGCGGTATTGTATTAAAAGTTTTATTATAGGAAATAGATGAACTTAAAGTATTATTTAGATTAGACCCAATGTTCGCCTGATTAATAGATCGCTTAAAATATTTACTACTACCCATATTCACAGAAGCAGAAAAACTTGAATTAGGATTCGACTTAGTGTCTTTAGAATGTGACCACTGGATATTATAAATAGATTGTTTGCTGTAATCAGGATAACCACGCTCACTGTTGATCAAATTTTCAAAACGAACGTTTATATTTCCTCTGTATTTATATCTTTCTGCATATGCGGATTCAAAGCGCATGGCATAACTACCATTCGTATAATAATCTCCCAGAACAGTTAAATCGTAATTCTCGCTCAAAGCAAAATAATACCCCATATTCTGCAATGAAAAACCTCTCGTGTTAGAGTCATTATAACTAGGTATGATAATACCGGAAACACTTTTTTCCTGACTCATTGGAAAATAGGCAAAAGGCAGGGCAAGAGGAGTTGGTACATCTGCAATAACCATGTTGGTTAAACCTGTGATTACTTTTTTACCCGGAATAAATTTTACTTTGCTCGTCTGGAAATAATATTCAGGATTGTCAATATCCTTTGAAGTTGTAAAACGCGCCCCTTTTAGAAAATAAACAGAGTCATTTTCCTTTTTCGTTATCGCAGCCTTTATTTTAAATTCTCCCTGTTCAGTCCTTGAATTATAAATTAAAGCTTTTTTTGTTTTAAAATTAAATCGGATAGAATCAGGCTGAACTTCACTCGCGCCTTGTTTAAAATTTGGATATTGCGTCAAAACTCCGGCAGAATCTTTTATACGTCCGGCATAAACTTCATCTTTTTCCAGATTTAAAACGATAATTCCAGATTTTAATTCGACATCTTTGTAGTATAATTCTGCTTCGTTGTATAAAGTAAGCGTCTTAGCCTTCTTATCATACTTGGCATAATCCTTTGCTTTGTACTTGGTAACAGCATCAAGAAAGTTCTTTTTAGTTTTTACCGTATCCAATTTTATGGTGTCAACGACAATTGGCGGAGCAACATCTGTAACAACAGTTTTGGGTTTATCTGTTTGTTTTACAGCTGGTAATGCTTTTTTTTTGTTTTTTATCTCTTGCGAATATAAATTACCACATCCTAATGTTAGGAAAAATGATAATAAAACGATATTAAATAAGTTTGTATGCAAAGGTTTAAATGCTATTTTTGTAAAATTATGGCTTGTTTTTTGACATGTCAAACTTACATATAATTTTTTGTCAAAAATAATCAATTGTAAAAATTATAGCAGTTACGTTTTATTAAAATTAACTTTTAGATTTATGAATATATTTAACAAAATTAAAGTAATATTTACTTTTTTTCTAATGATATCGTCTTTTTGTGCATTCAGCCAATCAAATGTTTTTAAGGTAACACTTGATGCCGGGCATGGAGATCATGACTTTGGCGCTGTTTATAGCGGACGGATCGAAAAAAATATTGCTTTGGCTATTGTTCTAAAAGTGGGAAAGATTTTAGAGTCGACCCCAAATGTTAATGTTATTTATACCCGCAAAACCGATGTTTTTATCGATTTGGTCGAAAGAGCGAATATTGCCAACAGAGCCAATTCTAATATTTTTGTTTCTATTCACTGTAATGCAAATAAAAATACTGCTGCTGACGGAACTGAGACTTATGTAATGGGTTTAAGTAAAGTGGCATCGAATCTTGAAGCGGCGAAAAAAGAGAACTCCGTAATTACCCTTGAGAAAGATTATAAACGTAAATATGAAGGTTACGATCCTAATTCGCCTGAATCTATGATTGGAATTACTATGATGCAAGAAGAATATTTAGACAATAGTATTTCTTTAGCAAGTAAAATCGAAGATAATTTTGAAAAACTGGGAAAAAAATTAAGACAAGGCGGAGTGAAACAAGCGCCATTTATGGTACTTCATAAAGCTTATATGCCAAGAGTTTTAGTAGAAACCGGATTTATTTCTAATCCTACAGAAGGAAATATTCTAAATTCAGAAGAAGGACAAAATGATATTGCAAAAGCCGTTGCCGAAGCAATTATTAGTTATAAAAGAGAGTACTTTGGTAACGGATCTAACGAATCTATAGATGCGAGACCGGTAAAAGATACTTCGACCCCCGTAAAAAATAAAATTGTCGAAAGTGCTGCAGTTGCCAAGAATGCCCCAAAAGGAGTTTTCTTTAAAGTACAGCTTATTGCCAGCATTAAAAAAACACCACTGGAACCTAAAAACTTCAAAGGCCTGAAAAATGTAACAATGTTGTATGAAAACAATATTTATAAATATTTCTATCAGGAAACTTCGGATTATGCAACTGCCAAAAAATATTTGGAAGAAGCTAAAGATAAAGGATATGGAGCTGCTTTTTTAATTGCAAATAAAGACGGAGAAAAAATCAGTATTCAAGAGGCGATTAAATAATAGCCTTTTGTTCGAATATTTATATTAATTTTGTACAAAACACTAAGAATTTTGAAACTAACAAGAGAAATTAAAACGGCTATTTTAGTCATCGCGTCGATTTTATTATTTATTTGGGGCTATAGTTTTTTAAAAGGCAAAGACCTTTTTACAAATTACCAGACATTATATGTAGAATATGATAATGTTGAAGATTTGTCAGCATCAGCACCCGTTACTATAAATGGTCTTACAATAGGTAAAGTAAGTAAAATCAAAATCAATGAAGTAACCGGTAAGTTATTAGTTGAACTTCAGTTAAAAACAGATTTTCCAATTTCTAAAACAAGTAAAGCAGCTTTATATTCTCCAAGTTTAATTGGCGGAAAACAAATAAAGATTATGCCTAATCTTGCGGATAAAGATCCTGCTGTAGATGGTCAGACACTTGAGTCTGTTGTTGAGCTTGGCTTAACAGAATCGTTAGGAGGTAAAATTGAGCCTATTCAGCAAAAATTAGATTTAATGCTGCTTAATATCAATACACTTGTTTCCGGATTAAATAATGTTCTGGATAAAAAAGGACAAGAAGACCTGAAAAAATCATTAGGAGAATTAAGTCAGACTATGGAGCAGTTTCACAGAGCTTCCGGAACTCTTAATTCTATCTTGGATACAAATAAAGGTCAGATTAATGGAGTAGTGACAAACTTTAATAAAATGTCAAGTAACTTCAATAAGATATCTGATTCTTTAAGCAAAGCCGATTTAGGAAAAACAGTTAGAAACCTAAACCAGACTTTAGCTAAAGTAGATGGTATTATGAGTAACTTAAACTCAGGAAAAGGTACTGCAGGTAAATTATTAAATGATGATGCTTTGTATAATAATCTTGCTAAAACTTCAAAAGAGTTAGAGCTGTTATTGCAAGACGTTCGTTTGTACCCAACTCGTTACGTAAATGTTTCTCTTTTTGGAAAGAAAAATAAGCCATATGTGGCACCGGCAGAAGAAGCAGATTCAACTACTAAAAAATAATTAGATGAGTTATTTAGATAATATTTTATTCGCTATCCTCCTTATAATTGGTTTCGGTTTTTTTGCATCGAGCGTAAAAAAAATCATCCGAAACATCAATTTAGGAGTAGATGTAAATCGAAAAGATAATTCTAAAGCACGTTGGAAAAACATGGCTTTGATTGCTCTTGGGCAGTCAAAAATGGTGAGACGCCCTGTAGCCGGAATACTTCATATTTTTGTATACGTAGGTTTTATAATCATTAATATCGAGTTAATCGAAATTATTATTGATGGATTATTTGGAACCCATAGAATTTTTGCTCCTTATTTAGGAGTCGTTTATGATATTTTGATTGCTTCTTTTGAGATATTGGCACTACTTGTAATTTTTGCTGTTGTAGTTTTCTGGATCAGAAGAAATGTGATCAGGTTAAAACGTTTTATTAATCCTGATTTAAACGGATTTCCTAAAAGTGATGCCAATTACATTCTGTACTTCGAAACAGTTTTGATGCTTTTGTTTTTATTGATGAATGCTTCAGATTTACATCTGCAAAATGTTCCCGGAGGATTTTCGCATTTTCATAAAGCAGGAAGTTTTCCAATAAGTCAATTTATTGCACCAATGTTTAACGGATTGTCAAATGAATTGGTTGGATTGTTGTTTGAGGTTTTTTGGTGGTTGCATATTGCAGGTATTTTAGTTTTTATGAACTATTTGTACTTCTCAAAACACTTGCACATTCTTTTGGCTTTTCCAAATACCTATTTTGCAAACTTAAATCCGGAAGGACAGTTTGATAATTTAGCATCGGTTACAAAAGAAGTAAAATTAATGATGGATCCAAATGCCGATCCGTTTGCTGCTGCTCCGGCAGATGAAAATGCTGTGCCAAGTAAATTTGGAGCCAGTGATGTTCAGGATTTAAACTGGGTTCAGCTATTAAACGCTTATACTTGTACAGAATGTGGTCGTTGTACATCGTCATGTCCTGCCAATCAAACCGGTAAAAAATTGTCTCCTCGTAAAATTATGATGGATACAAGAGATCGTTTACAAGAAGTAGGAAAGAATATAGATGCTAATAAAGGTGTTTTTGTTCCGGATAACAAAACATTATTAAACGATTATATTACTCCCGAAGAATTGTGGGCTTGTACATCATGTAATGCATGTGTAGAAGAATGTCCCGTAAATATTAGCCCGTTGTCTATTATTATGGATATGCGCCGTTATCTGGTTATGGAACAAAGTGCTGCTCCAATGCCGTTAAATGCGATGATGACGAATATCGAAAACAATGGAGCGCCTTGGCAATACAATCAGCAGGACAGATTGAATTGGAAAAATGAGAATTAAAATAGTTTAAAAAGTTATTTATTTAACCGTTTATTCGATTGTAAAAAATAAAAAGTTCGGTTTTTAATGTTATGGAAAAGGTTTTTCAAGAGAGCGATTAACCAAATGAACAATTAACCGATTTAATAATAAAGAGACATGTCAGAAAGTTTAGTAGTACCAACAATGGCAGAAATGCTGGCCGAAGGAAAACAACCAGAAGTTTTGTTTTGGGTAGGTTGTGCGGGAAGTTTTGATGATAGAGCAAAAAAAATTACAAAAGCATTTGTGCGAATTTTAAATCGCGCAAATGTTTCTTTTGCAGTTCTTGGTACAGAAGAGAGTTGTACCGGAGATCCTGCAAAACGTGCCGGAAATGAATTTTTGTTTCAGATGCAGGCCATGATGAATATCGAGGTTTTGAATGCTTATGAAGCTAAAAAAATTGTTACGGCTTGTCCGCATTGTTTTAATACTTTAAAAAATGAATATCCTGAATTAGGTGGTCAGTATGAGGTAGTTCATCATACAGAGTTTTTAAAGTCATTACTGGATGATGGAAGATTAACCATCGAAGGTGGTCAGTTTAAAGGAAAACGTATTACTTTTCATGATCCTTGTTATTTAGGAAGAGCCAATAAGATTTATGAAGCGCCAAGAGATTTAATCGAAAAACTGGATGTTGAATTAGTCGAAATGAAACGCTCAAAAGCAAACGGACTTTGTTGTGGAGCCGGTGGAGCGCAAATGTTTAAAGATGCTGAACCAGGAAACAAAGAAGTAAACGTATTACGTACAGAAGACGCTCTTGAAGTACAACCGGATATTATTGCAGCAGGTTGTCCGTTCTGTAATACAATGTTAACAGATGGTATCAAGCACCAGGAGAAAGAAGGGCAAGTGAAAGTGATGGACATTGCTGAGTTAATTGCTAATGCGCAAGATTTATAAAAGGTTCTAAGTTACTAAGATGCTAAGGTTTTAAGTTTTGAAACCTGAAACCTGAAACAAGAAAAACAAACAAGAAAAACAAAAGTAAAAATGTATATACCTTTTGAAGATTTACCAGGTGAGTCCAAAATTTGGATTTATCAATCAAACAGAAAATTTTCTGAGGAAGAATTTTCTGAAATAGAAACTGACCTGAAAGCTTTTGTTGAAGGTTGGGCAGCTCACGGAACAAGTTTAGAAGCTTCGTATGAACTGAAATACAACCGATTCATTATTTTGGCTGTCAATCAGGATGTGCAGGCGGCTACAGGATGTTCTATTGATAGCTCAGTAGAATTTATCCAGAGTTTAGAGAAAAAGTACAACGTTGATTTGTTAGATAAAATGAACGTGACTTTTAAACTAGGTGAACATATCGCACACAAACCTTTAATTGATTTCAAGAAAATGGTTAAAGATAAATCAGTATCTGAGAATACGATTGTTTTTAATAATCTGGTGAACAATATCGAAGAATACAATGAGTCTTGGGAAGTTCCTGCTGCCGATAGTTGGCATAGCAGGTTTTTCTAAGAGGAATTTATATAATATAGAAAAGGCATGATTGCCGCCATCACAACAAACCCGACAGGTTTTTAAAACCTGTCGGGTTTCGTGCGTTTTGTGTAGAAACCTTTGTCAAAGTTTAAAACCAAGAGCGTAAGGAGCTTTGTCGAAAGCTTATGTTTAAAGCGGATCTGTGTGTTTTTTGTCATTTCGACGGAAGAGTCCCGAGCGATAGCGAACAGACGCAGTAAATCACATCCAATATTCGACAAAGATTGATCTTTCTGTACGGAGTTTCTAGTGTGATTTGTCCTTCGTCGAAATGAAAGATTGTGGTTGTTTTACGCGAAATACGTATTAATCTTTGCAAAAAAAGTTTAAAATTCCTTACGTTCTTGGTTTTAAACTCTGACAAAGGAAGATCGTAACAAACCCGACAGGTTTTTAAAACCTGTCGGGTTTAGGATTGAAGTTCTTATGAAAACTAGAGTTCTTATCTAGCCCCGATGGAAGTGATATCCTTTTTCTTGCTGCTGCCAGCAAGGAAAAGATATAGCGGACAGCGGGACATAAGGTTCTTTTGGAAATTAATTTTTCTGCTCCTGAAAATAAGCATGAATATGAGTTTTGAGTTTGGTTAAAATATTGAGCCTTTTATTTGGTTTTCGATGAATTAGAAATTAAGTAATCTGATGTCTAAGATAGTCTAAGATTCTAAGTTAGTCTAATAATCTAATACTCTGATAAATCTAATCTTCACAAAAATCTAACAATCTAAAACTTCGATTAAAAGCTATTTTTGAGTACTTTCGTAGTATTAAATTTAATACATGAAAATAGCAATAGTTTGTTATCCGACATTTGGTGGTAGTGGTGTAGTTGCTACAGAACTAGGCCTTGAATTAGCCAGACGCGGACACGAAATCCATTTTATTACTTATAGTCAGCCGGTTAGGCTGGCACTTTTGAATCCTAATGTTCATTATCACGAAGTAAACGTTCCTGAATATCCTCTTTTTCATTATCAGCCTTACGAGTTGGCTTTGTCAAGCAAATTGGTAGATATGGTAAAATTGTATAAAATTGAGGTTTTGCACGTGCATTATGCTATTCCGCATGCGTATGCCGGTTATATGGCGAAGCAAATGCTGAAGAACGAGGGAATTAATCTTCCAATGATTACAACGCTTCACGGAACGGATATTACATTGGTAGGAAATCATCCTTTTTATAAACCTGCAGTGACTTTTAGTATCAATAAATCAGATTATGTGACCTCTGTTTCCCAGAGTTTGAAAGACGATACCTTGAAGTTGTTTAAGATCAAAAATAAAATACGCGTAATCCCGAATTTTATTGAGTTGGATAAAATGGCAAAAGATCCTCAGGCACCTTGTCATCGTTATGTGATGGCGAAGGAAAATGAACGTATCATTACCCACATCAGTAACTTTAGAAAAGTAAAACGTATTCCGGATATTATTAAGATTTTTTATAATATCCAGAAAGAGATTCCGTCTAAACTTATGATGGTTGGGGATGGTCCTGAAAAAGAGAAAGCAGAAGTTCTTTGTATGGAACTGGGAATTTATGATAAAGTAATTTTCTTTGGAAACAGTAATGAAATTGATAAGATTTTATGCATGACCGATTTGTTTTTACTTCCGTCAGAAACTGAAAGTTTTGGTTTGGCGGCTTTAGAAGCAATGGCTTGCGGAGTTCCTGTTATTTCGAGTAATTCCGGAGGTTTGCCGGAAGTTAATTTCGATGGCTTTTCAGGTTATTTGAGTGATGTTGGTAACGTGGATGAAATGGCTGCAAATGCAATTAAAATCCTTAAAGATGATGCAGTCTTAAATCAGTTTAAAGAAAATGCATTAGAGGTTGCTAAAAAATTCGACATCAAAAACATATTGCCTAAATACGAAGCTTTGTATCAAAGAGCTATCGATGATTATAAAAGCTAGATTATTAAAATAAATACAAATGAAAAAAGTACTTACGGTTTTATTGGTTTTTGTTTTGATGTCGTGTGGAGTAAAAAAAACATCAGATTCGGGTTCGAAAGCTTTATATGAAGTTTTAACGGAACAATCTGACGGTGGCGGAAATATCAAGTTTTTTGAAATTTTGACTGAACCAAACGAAATCAAAATGTTAGAAACTGATCCTCATCTGGCCGAAAAAATGAAACATGATGACATTAGCAATTCGAACTATGTTGTTTTGAATATGGGGGAAAAGAATACCGGAGGTTACTCGATTGAGGTTGAAAAAGTAGAGGAAACAGATAAAAATATTATCATTACAGTAAAAGAACTAAATCCTGCTCCGGATGCTATGGTTATGCAGGTAATAACATATCCTTATACGGTAGTAAAAATACATTCTAAAAAAGAGATTATCATTAAATAAGCACTTTTTTTAGGTTAGATTGAGAATTTAACCGCAAAGTGCGCTAAGATTTTTATAATAATACACTTAGAAAACACAAAGTTCGCAAAGCTGTTTCGACACAAAGCTTTGCGCACTTTACTTTTTATAAAATCGAGCATATAAAAAACTTTGCGCACTTTGCGTTAAAATGCATTCTTAATCAATACTTCGATTTCTCTCAAGATTGAAAACAAAAAAGAAATCCTGTCGCTTAAAAACGACAGGATTTCTTTTTATAATTATTTTTTATTTAGAATCTGAATTTAACACCCAATCCTACATCGAATCCAAAGTTGTCATCATCATAATATCCTGATCCAATTTCCGGTCTTGCATCTAGTGATAATGTAATAGGAGCTTCGCTAAATCTATATTCTATACCAATATCTCCGGCTGCGAATACATAAGTTCCGCTGTCATTATATTTAAAATTGTTGTTATAATAATCGTGATCCCAAGCAGCGATACCACCACCAACACCAGCATACCAGTTAAATCCGCCATCGATGTTCCAAACCCATTGGTAAAGAGCAACACCTTTAATCGCGTCAACATCACTGCTGTTTCTCCAGCCTAAATCAAATTCCAGTCTGTTTTTTTGGCTTAATCCTAATTGATATGATATCTCTCCCCCAAATCCGTTATTGTCTCCCAGACGAATCCCTAAAGCGTGTTTCGAAATTTCTTGCGATTGAGCCGTAAACGCTAGACCTAATAGCATAAGGGCAGATAAAATGATTCTTTTCATAAAAATGGTTATTAATTTTTTTCAAATGTACTGTGTCGTATAATTTTCAAACGTATACTATTTTTGAAAATTGTTATATAATTCACATTTTTGAAACTAACCAGGAGTATAGGAAGTAGCTTTTTATCTGTAATGCAGTTTTAATTTTAGATGTTGTTTTTTAATATAGAAGAAATTAACTGAGAACTTAAAATATCCTCCATTTCAAAAAGGTTTTCTTCTTCAGTAAAGTTACTTTCAGCGTAAGAGTATAATTTCCATCGTTTTTTATGGTATTCCAGTGCTGTCAGGTTTTCTACCCAATCGCCGGAATTTAGATATAAAGTAGAGCCGTGTTTGTTCTCTTTTGTTACAATTTTTGGTTCATGTATATGTCCGCAAATCACATAATCGTATTTTTTCTCGATGGCTAAATCTGTGGCAGTAGTTTCAAAGTCTGATATAAATTTGACTGCTTTTTTAACGCTTGCTTTAATCTTTTTAGAAAAAGAATAAGGTTCACGCCCAATTTTTGCCAAACACCAGTTCGCAAATCGATTGCTTAAAATTAAGTAATCGTAACCCAATCCGCCCAATTTTGCAATCCATTTAGAGTGCTGTACAGACGCGTCGAATACATCTCCGTGAAAAATCCAGGCTTTTTTATCGTCTAATTCCAAAACTAATTTATCGACCAAAGCAAAATTTCCCATGTTCATGTCGCTAAATTTTCGAAGAATTTCATCGTGATTTCCAGTGATATAATACACTTTTGTACCCTTGGAAGCCATACCAATTATTCTTTGAATGACCCTTAAATGTGCTTTTGGGAAGTATGATTTTCTAAATTGCCAGGCATCAATAATATCCCCGTTCAGGACTAATGTTTTGGGTTTAATGCTTGATAGATAGTTATTTAGTTCTTTAGCGTGACTTCCGTAAGTTCCCAAATGGACATCTGAGAGAATGACCAGTTCGACATTTCGTTTTTTCAATTTTTCTTTTTTTGAAGTTTAACAAATAAAAGAAACTCTGGCGAGCTATATTTTATCAAAAGGTTACCAATTTGGCGACAATTTTATTAAATTGTAATTTTTAAACTACTTAACCTTTACTTAATAATACTAATTTTAAATTTTTTAATTTAATTCATAAAACTTACATTTGCTCAAAACAAATTACAATGGCAGGAAATAGCTACGGCACCCTATATAAGGTTACAACATTTGGAGAATCTCATGGTGAAGCTTTGGGCGGAATTATCGATGGTTGTCCATCAGGAATTGAAATTGATTTAGAAGCAATTGAAGTTGAAATGTCCCGAAGAAAACCAGGACAATCAGCAATTGTAACACAAAGAAAAGAACCGGATGCAGTTCAGTTTTTATCCGGAATTTTTGAAGGTAAAACTACTGGAACGCCAATAGGTTTTATTATCCCGAACACCAATCAGAAATCTGATGATTACTCTCATATAAAAGATAATTACAGACCAAGTCATGCTGATTATGTGTACGACCAAAAATATGGTTTTCGTGATTATCGCGGTGGCGGAAGAAGCTCAGCGAGAGAAACAGCAAGCAGAGTAGTAGCCGGTGCAATTGCAAAGCAAATGTTACCTGAAATTAAAATCAATGCTTATGTTTCATCTGTAGGGCCAATTCATTTAGATACGCCATATCAGGATTTGGATTTTTCTAAAATAGAAAGTAATCCTGTTCGTTGTCCTGATGAAAAATCAGCAGCCATTATGGAGGAATACATTCGTGATATCCGTAAACAGGGAGATACTGTTGGTGGAATAGTTTCATGCGTGATTCAAAATGTTCCGGTTGGTTTAGGCGAACCTGTTTTTGATAAATTACATGCTGAGCTGGGAAAAGCAATGCTTTCTATAAATGCTGTAAAAGGTTTTGAATACGGAAGCGGATTTTCTGGTTCTGAAATGAAAGGAAGTGAACATAATGATTTATACAATCCTGACGGAACTACAAAAACAAATCTTTCCGGAGGAATTCAGGGAGGAATCAGTAACGGTATGGATATCTACTTTAGAGTAGCTTTTAAACCTGTTGCGACTATTATGCAAACTCAGGATTCATTAGATAATAAAGGTAATATCACACCAATGACCGGAAAAGGCCGTCATGATCCGTGTGTTGTTCCGCGTGCAGTGCCTATTGTAGAGGCAATGGCCGCAATTGTTTTGGCTGATTTTTATTTGATCAACAAAACATATTAATAAAAATTAAGACAGTGAGGGTCTTGGTATTTTAATTCTAAATAAATAAATTAATGCAAGTAAAAGAAACCAAAAAAAAATCATTTCTTTCAGGGTTAACGGGCCAAATTATAATTGCAATGGTTCTTGGGGCAACTTTAGGAATTATATTGCACAACTCGATTTCGGCCGAGGCAGCGCAATCATTTAGTGATAAAATAAAAATGCTTGCCACCATTTTTATCCGATTGGTACAAATGATTATTTCTCCTTTAGTATTTACAACTTTAGTTGTGGGGATTGCTAAACTTGGAGATTTAAAAACAGTAGGAAGAATTGGAGGAAAGGCTCTTGGATGGTTTTTCACAGCTTCTTTTATATCATTATTAATAGGATTGTTTTATGTAAATATCTTACAGCCGGGAGTTGGTCTGAAATTAGATCATGTAGATATGGCGGCTGCATCTGAGGTAACTGCTAAAACAAAAATATTGTCTTTTGAAAATTTTATTGAACACATTGTTCCTAAAAGTATTTTTGAGGCAATGGCGACTAATGAGATTTTGCAGATCGTTATATTCGCAATATTTTTTGGATTGGCTGCAGCTTCGTTAGGAAGTACTGTGAAGCCGGTTATTAATGCTTTTGATAAAATATCGCATATCGTTTTAAAAATGGTAAATTATGTGATGAACTTCGCTCCAATTGGAGTTTTTGGAGCAATTGCCGGAGTATTTGCAATACGGGATGCAGAAGAGTTATTGATTACCTATTTTAAATTTTTCGGATCGTTTTTAATTGGAATAAGTACGCTTTGGGTAGTTTTAATTCTGGTAGGTTATATTTTCCTGAAAGGAAGAATGACAGAGTTGTTACGCCGTATTGTTGGACCTGTAGCAATTGCTTTTGGAACAACGAGCAGTGAAGCTGTTTTTCCAAAATTAACAGAAGAATTAGAAGATTTTGGTGTAAAAAATAAAATTGTATCTTTTATGTTACCGCTGGGATATTCATTTAATCTTGACGGAAGTATGATGTACATGACCTTTGCAAGTATTTTTATTGCTCAGTTTTATGGTGTGCATTTAGATTTGGGAACTCAAATGGTTATGCTTCTGGTTTTAATGTTAACCAGTAAAGGAATTGCCGGAGTACCAAGAGCAAGTTTGGTAGTTGTAGCGGCTACTTGTGGAATGTTTAAAATTCCTGTAGAAGGAATTGCCCTGATTTTGCCAATAGATCACTTTTGTGATATGTTCAGGAGTGCTACAAACGTATTAGGGAATGCATTGGCAACTTCTGTTGTTGGGCAATGGGAAAATGATAATGATATGGATGACATTCCGGATGGACAGGATGTTATTTCAGATAATATATAAGATATTCGATGTTTTTTAAATAAAAACATATCGAAATATTAAGTAATAAGCAAGCAAATAAAGAAAAGCTGTATTTTTTAATGAAATACAGCTTTTTTTTATTTTTAAGTGTATATTTGATAAAATTAGCCGATTGATGCCCCAAATGCGGAATTTTTTATTGATGTTTTTACTCCTGAATTGTTTCGCCAATTCGGCAAGTGCGCAATCTGAAAGCATGTCAGATGAGAAAATCACAGCACTTGTAAAAAAAGCATGGAATGATTATAAGAAAGCCAATTTCGAAAAATCATTAATTACTTCCAGAGTAGCACTAAATTATGCTACAGCAGCCAAGAATAATTATTTAATAGCAAAATCATACAAAATTATTGCTGGTAATTACAGTGAATTATCAGAGTTTGATAAAGCAATTTTCTTCTATAATAAAGGTTTGTTTTATGCTAATAAAACAAACAACGATTCTATAAAATACAGTCTTTATAATAATTTAGGGAATATATATTGTTTCGAAAAAAAACAATTTGATAAAGGCATCAGTTACTATAAAAAATCAATTGCTTACGGTTTAAAAATTAATGACATGAGCCAGGTTTATTTTACAAATGTAAATATAGCCTGGGCCTATTTTGATATTGGTAAATACGAAGAAGGATATCCTTATTTGAAATTTGTAGGCAATAATATCCAAAAATACGGTGACAGATCTACTGGTATTGTAGTTAATATGCTTAACGGGATGTACATGAGTCATAAAAATGAAAATGTATCAGCAAATGATTTTTTTAAGAAAGCAATAAGGGCCGGAAAAAACAGTGAAGAGAAATCAGATCTGGCATTCGCTCATTTAGAATATTCGAAGTTTTTGAATAAAAACGAAAGGCACAAAGAAGCTTATGAAAACCTCGCTTTATATGATAAAATTACTGATGAATTGTACAATCAGGAAAAACTCAAGAAAGCTTCGAGTGCCGGTTTTAGTCTTGAACTGGATGAATATAAAAGACAGATAGATAAAATAGAAAATGAAAAAGATTCACAATACCAAAGTCTTAAAAAATCAAGAATAATAGTTGTTCTGTTTATTCTGATTTCCCTTATTCTTCTCTTTTTAATTATCACTTTAGTAAAAAATATAAAATTCAAGAAAAAACATAATTTAGAGCTCCTTCAGGCAAAAGAAATTGCAGAAGAAGCCTCTTTGCTCAAAACTCAGTTTATTTCGACTATAAGCCATGAATTGCGCACTCCTTTGTATGGTGTTGTTGGTATTACTAATATGTTGCTTGAAGAACATAAAGAATTATCCCGAAGCCAGCATTTGAGTTCCCTGAAATTTTCAGCGCGTTATTTATTGTCATTAGTAAATGATATTCTCCAGATTAATAAAATTGAAGAGAATAAAGTGGTATTGGAAAATTTGACATTTAATATTTCAGATGAAATTACAATGATCAAAAATTCTCTTTCTTTTTTATCTCAAAAAAATAATAATAAGATTTCAATCACTATAGATCCTGAGATTCCGGAATATTTAATTGGGGATAAGTTGCGGCTTGCACAAATTCTTATGAATTTAGTGAGTAATGCATTAAAGTTTACCAAAGATGGAGAAGTTGAGATTATTGTAAAGCTGCAGAAGGTAGAGGGAAAGATCTATTTTCTTGATTTTCTTATAAAAGATAATGGCGTTGGGATTGCAATTGTAGATCAGGGGAAAATTTTTGAGAAATTTGTTCAGGTTGGCAGAAATGACGAGGATTATCAGGGAACTGGTTTAGGCCTGAGTATTGTAAAAAGATTGTTAGGGCTTTTTGGCAGTACAATAAGTCTTGAAAGTAATGTTGGCGAAGGAACCTCGTTTTTGTTTGTTATTCCTTTTGAATATGATCCTCAGAGAACAAAAAATATTATTGATGAAATCGAAGTTGATTTAACATCACATGAAGTTTATAGAATTTTAATTGTAGAGGATAATCTCATAAATCAATTGGTAACAAAGAAGATCATCGAAAAAAATAATTATATCTGTAAAGTAGTTGACGATGGTTTTGGCGCTTTGGATATATTAGAAAAAGAAGATTTTGATCTTATTTTAATGGATATTAATATGCCTTTGATGAATGGTTTTGAAACTACTAAAAGAATTCGTTTAAAAGGGATAAGAACGCCTATTGTAGCTCTGACAGCTTTTGACAAGGATGAAATTACTGATGAAGCAATTTCGTCTGGAATCAATGATATTATTATTAAGCCATTTGAACCTATTAAATTGTTTAAAATTATAAGCTATTTAATAAATGAGGCGAAAAACGAGTTGAGTATAAACAAATAAACACGAATTTCATTCATTGCCACTAATTCTTTCGTTAAATTAATTTTTCAAACTAATTTTAACTATTAAACTTTGTGCTAATTTGTGAAATTCGTGTTCAGAACTATTTACAATAATAGTATGCTAATACTAATACCAGCGTTTTTTATTTTGCTTAGAAGCGTCTGACTTTCTGGATTTATGTGCTCCACTGCTTCGGTTTGAATTTTTAGGTTTCTCTGCCACTGCTTCAGGACTTCCTGCATGCCATTGATACGGATGATCAGTAATGGTTTTAACATCCACTTTTATAAGTTTTTGAATGTCTTTCCAATATCCGTGTTCATCTTTACTACAAAACGAAATTGCAATTCCTCCGTTTCCGGCACGTCCTGTACGTCCAATTCTGTGTACGTAAGTTTCAGGAATGTTTGGTAAGTCAAAATTGATTACAAATGGTAATTGATCAATGTCAATACCACGGGCAGCAATATCTGTAGCAACCAGAACACCAACTTCTTTATTTTTGAAAGCATCAAGAACACGTTGTCTTGCATTTTGAGATTTATCGCCGTGAATTGCTTCGGCTGCGATATTATTTTTTCTCAGTGCTTTTACAACATTATCGGCTCCGTGTTTTGTTCTTGAGAAAACCAAAACATTCGATAAATCTTCGTTTTTTATTAAATGGTATAATAAATTTCTCTTTTCTGTTTTTTCAACAAAATAAACACGCTGTTCAACGTTTTCTGCTGTTGATGAAACCGGAGAAACTTCGACTTTTGCAGGATCCTGCAAAAACATTTCGGCTAATTCGCGAATTGCAATTGGCATTGTTGCAGAAAACAATAAAGTCTGACGGTTTTTAGGTGTTAGTTTTACGATCTTTTTTACATCGTTTATAAAACCCATGTCCAGCATTTGATCTGCTTCGTCTAAAACTAAAGTGTGTAAATGATCTAAATCAAGAAAACCTTGTTTTTGTAAGTCTAATAATCTTCCTGGTGTTGCAACCAGAATATCAACTCCATTTTTTAACGCATCTACCTGTGGATTTTGCGAAACCCCACCAAAAATCGTCAATTGAGTCAGGTTAGTATATTTGGCATAAGTATCAAAACTTTGTCCAATCTGAACCGCTAATTCACGTGTTGGAGTAACTATAAGAGCACGAATTACTTTAGCTTTTTTTGTTGAGCCTACAATTCGGTGTAATTGATGTATGATTGGGATTGCAAATGCTGCAGTTTTTCCTGTACCGGTTTGTGCGCAACCAATTAAATCCCTTCCTGCCAAAACAATCGGGATAGATTGTTCCTGAATAGGAGTAGGGTTAAGGTAGCCTTCTTCAAATACGGCTTTTTGTATACTTTTTGAAAGTGATAAATCTTCGAATAACATATCTTAGGTATTAAGATTCTAGTTTTAAGTACTAAAATTCTGTGCAAAGATAGGTTTATTCGACCAATCGTTTATTTGAATCTTCTATTATTTGGAAAATATGAGGTTTTAAGCCGGTTGACCTTCATGGCAATTTTTCTTTTTCGTTGTTTGCTTTTATAAAGTCAGTGATTAAGTAACCAATCAATTTACCAATTAAATTATTGTTAGGAGAATCTGCCAAATCGGGTGCTCCTTCGCAAATATGCAAATAAGTCGCGTTTCTGTGTTGTCCGAAAAAGGAAATAAACTGGCGTAATTCTTCAACTGAAAATCCGCTGATTGTCATGGCGCTACTGGCAATATTGGGAATTGCATCCAGATCTATTTCTATACCAAAAGAATCTGTTTTGATAAATTCTAATGCTAAAGCCATTTCTCTGTTAAAGTCTTTTTCTTTGCGAATATTTACACTGTCGTAAGTATTGTATCGAACCCTGTCTTCCAGTTTTTTGATGATATCCAAAACACTTTTTGAAGTATAGTTTTCATGTAAGCCAAAAATGAAATATTTTTTTAAGAAACCTTCTTCATACGCATATGAAAACCCGTTTCCGCTATGACGGCCTTCAAGGATCCTAAAATCTGAATGGGCATCAAAATTAATAGCATTGATTGGTTTTCCTTTGGCCAGAGCAGAACCTTTTATATTTCCGTAAGCATTATTGTGACCTCCGCCAATGATGATCGGGATTTTTCCTGCTTTTACGATATTAAAAATAATATGCGAGACCTCCTTGTCGATTTTTTCAACAAGTTGGCTCAATTTTGAGCGATCGTCAATATCATTGAAATCAAGATTTTCGACATCACGCATTTCCTGGGTGACATTAATTTGTCCTAAAACAATAATCTGACTGCCTTTAGCAAAGCGATTGTGCTGGATGTTCGCAATACTTTTTATAGCGCTTTCCCATGCGGATGCTGCTCCGGGCCTTCCGTAATTGGCGCGCACACCAATATCTTCGGGGATTCCCAAAAGCACATATTTGGCTTCGCTTTCTTTCAGAAAATTAATTTTATCAACTCCTTTCGGAATGATAATCATCTTTTCTCCGAACTTTATTTCACCACTGCGATGATTTGTGACTTTTGCTAAATCATTAATAGTAAAAGGAATTAATTTCTCCATGAAAAAATTTTATTTTCCAAAAATAATATAATTGTAGTAACTTACGTTATAACCTTATATTAATTCTTAAATTTGTTTTAAAGAAAATTATTTTAAATATGGAAAACCCAAAGAACAACAACTCAAGTCTAAAAGCGGTAATCGCAGTTTTAGCAGTCCTACTGATTGGTAGCTTAGTGTATATTTTTAAATTATCGTCTGATTCAGATGTTACAAAAACTGAACTTACAACAACTCTAACAGAGAAAGAATCTGTTATGAAAGATCTGCAAGAGTTAAAAACAACTTATGATGCTGCAATCGCTGAAAATACTTCTATGTCTGATGAATTAATTCAGGAAAGAGATAAAGTAGTAGCTCTAATGGATGATTTGAATAAATCAAAAGGAGATGTATCTAAATTTAGATCTCAGGTTCAGGCAATGCAAGGTAAAATGAAAACTCTGGTTGCTGAAAATGATGAATTGAAAAAACAAAATGGTGTTTTAACAACTCAAAGAGATAGTACAATCGTAGTTTTAGGAGAATCTAAAAAGTACAATGAAGTATTAGTTGGTCAAAACGAAGAATTAGCAAAAACTGTTGAAAAAGGGGCTAAATTATCAATTTTGAACACAAAAACTTCTGCTTACAAACTTAGAAGTTCTGGAAAACAAATTGAAACTGATAAAGCAAGCCGTGCAGATATTTTGAAAATTAGTTTTACTGTTGCTGAAAACCAAATTGCAAAATCAGGTGATAAAACGTATTATGTACAAGTTATCGATGCTAAAAATAATGTTTTAGGAGATAAAAAAACAGAAAATTTTGGTGATAATACTTTAACTTATAGTTTTAAAACTACTGTTAAGTATGAAAACAAAACAGTGAATGTTAGTGAAGATTTACCAGGTAAAGATTTTGCTAAAGGAACTTATTTTATCAATGTTTTTGATAATGATGAATTAGTTTCTAAAACTAGTTTTAACTTAAGGTAAAAACTAGTATTTTAGAATAATAATACCACTAAAATATTAAAGGTCTGCGAAGTTTTCGCAGACCTTTTTTTATGGAATTAGATGATCTCTTTAATTGCTTTTAGAATCTGTTTGAAAAGTCTTTTACATTAAGATTTCGCCTTCAAGAAAAACGCTTTCGATGAGATTACTGCCAAAAGCATATGGAATCTGATAATAAGACGAAATAGGTTTCGTAAGGATTAAATTGGCTTTTTTTCCTTTAGTGATGCTTCCGTGGGTTTCAGAGATTCCCATAGCATAAGCGCCATTTATTGTTGCAGCATTAATGGCTTCTTCAGGAGTCATTTTCATTTTGATACAAGCTGTTGCCACTACAAAATTCATATTTCCGGACGGAGTAGAACCTGGATTAAAATCTGTAGCCAAAGCAATTGGTAAGCCTGCTTTTATCATTTCTCTGGCTGGCGTGTACGGAATACTTAAAAAATAAGAACATGATGGTAATGCTACAGGCATTGTTTCTGTGTTTTTTAAAGCGTTGATATCTTCTCGTGTCATAATTTCGAGATGATCGACAGAAAGGGCTTTAAATTTAATTCCGGCCTGTATTCCTCCAATAGAATTAAACTGATTTACATGGATTTTTGGTTCTAAGCCGAATTTAATTCCGGCTTCCATTATTTTTTCAGTTTCTTCAACAGAAAAATAACCAGTCTCGCAAAACACATCAATGTAATCTGCTAATTTGTTTTGAGCAATTTCCGGCAGCATTTTAGTGATGATTTCTTCGATATAACCTGCTTTATTGTCTTTGTAATGAAGCGGAAAAGCATGAGCGCCTAAAAAGGTAGCTTTTATTGAAATTGGGTAATTTTTAGATAATTTTTTAATAACACGCAGCATTTTTAGTTCGCCTTCAATTGTTAAGCCGTAACCGGACTTTATTTCGACAGCTCCGGTTCCTAAATGCATGACTTCTTCTAAGCGTAGTCTTGATTGCTCATAAATTTCTTCCTCAGAAGTTTCGTTGAGTTTCTTGGCTGAATTTAAAATTCCGCCGCCGCGATTAGCAATTTCTTCATAAGAGAATCCGTTGATTCTGTCTACAAATTCCTGTTCGCGATTTCCTGCATATACAATATGTGTATGACTGTCGCACCATGAAGGCAAAACAATTCTTCCTGTTGCATCAATAACTTTGTCAGCTTTGATTTCCGGAAGATTTCCCATAGAACCAAAATCTATGATAAGATTGTCTTTTATAATTAAAAATGCATTTTTTATAGAAGGAAGAACTGCCATTTCGGCCCCTGAAACTTTAGGGACAGAAGTTTCACGAACCTGAAGTAATTCTTTTATGTTTTTGATGAGAGTAATCATTATATGAATTTAGTTGTATTAGAGAAAAGACTTTTTTGATATTTAGCTATTAGATTAAAACACAAATTTCACAAATTATCACGAGCTAATCCGTGAAATCTGTGAAATTCGTGTTTAATATTGGAATTTGAAATTAAAAAAAATTGAATATTTCCTTTTAACTTTTATTCTGAAACTGTTATTTCGAACATTTTACTCCAGTTTTTTCCTGTTACAAAGATTGTTTTTGTTTTAGGATTGTAAGCAATACCGTTTAAAACATCATCTTTGGTTACATCCGGCATCAATTTGCGTAAACCTGACATGTCCAGAATTCCTTCAACCGCTCCGGATGTTGGATTTACAACTGCAATCGCATCTTTAAACCAAACATTGGTGTAAATCTTTCCGTTAATCCATTCTAATTCATTGATTGCTTTAATTTTTGACGTTCCTGAGTATACATTGATATAATCTACCATTTTTTGAGTTGCCGGATCCATTTTCCAGATTTTCTCTGTTTTATCAGTCTGATAGATGTATTTTCCATCATTTGTCATTCCCCAGCCTTCAATGTCTTTATCGTAAGCAAATGTTTTTTCTAATTTTAATGTGTTTGCATCATAAATGAAACCGGTTTTGTTTTGCCACGTCAACTGAAACAATTTTCCGTTGATAAAAGTAATTCCTTCACCAAAATATTTTTTGTCAAGATCAATTTGTTTGTAGATTTTTCCTGTTTTATAATCGTATTTTCTTAAGTAAGAAGCGCCTTCTTGTCCTGTGCTTTCATACAAAGTATCCTTATAGAACTCTAAACCTTCAGTAAAAGATTTTTTATCGTGAGGGTAAGTATTGACTATTTTATATTTTAAAGGTTTAGCTTCAATATTAGAAACTAATTCGATTCTTTTGGTTGCATCAGAAGAAGCAGATCCAAAATAAACTGAAGCTTTTAAGTATTGATATCCTAATTTTTGATCTTTTAATGCGAAATTAAATTTTTGAGCACCTTTTGTGCTTCCCACTTTTTTGTCGTTGACAAAGTATGCAATGCTGTCGATTTCTTTCGAATTTGGGTTCAAAATTCCAATAGAAATTGATTCTTGTTGTGTAAAATGAGCCGGAAAAGCAGAATCATCAATATTAAATAAAGAATTTTCAGCTTTATTTTTATCTCCACATCCAATTAATGTGATTCCTAATAAAATGACAGTTAGGAAGTTATATTTTTTCATAGTTAAAAATTTGAATAAGCCAATATACGACGATATTTTTATAGCAACAAAGGTCTTGCAAAAATATAAAAAGATTGTATATTTGCACCGGCAAGTCCTACACGACCAGCTCCTGCAGACTCCCCCAGGATGGGAACATAGCAAGGGTACGTGGTTGAGCGGTGCGATGTAGGTCGCTTGCCATTTTTTTTTATTCCCGATCTTTCGGGATTTTTTTTTATAATTAATTGAAAAGTAGTCTTCCTTATGGAGGATTTTTTTATTTTTGGATGTTTTGAATTTGAAGTGTTATTAGTGAAATGTGAGAAGATAGAGCTCTAATTTCTATATTTTTGTTGTATTTCAGTCTTAGCCCGAGGTTTTAACCCTGGGAAAATGTTTATAAACAAATTAGTTCTAAGATTATAATGTATTATTCGTTTACGCCTGAAATTCTTTAATTAATGAAAGAAAAATTTTCGAAACTATTTTTTGTCTTTTTATTTTTTGGATTGATTTATCTTGTTGTTAAAGGAAAAAATTATAAAAAAGAAATCAGAGAATATCCTGGTGAGACTATTTGTAGATATACTTTATGTAGGCCAACAGGAAAAACTAGTGATGCGTATGTAAAATATTATGTAAATGATAAATTATACCGAAATAGAGCAGGTGCTTGTCCTGATAGTTCTACATTTAAATTAAATAAATATTTCGTAGTACAATATTCAACAATAGATCCTGATAAGATTAGTGTTGATTTTTCTAAAGAAGTAAAGGATTCAACAATGATAAAAGAATTAGAATCAAAACTTGAATTTAAATATTGGCTTGATCATTAATAAGGCCGTAGTTTATCGTTTAAAAAAATAGTCATTGTTTTGTATATTTGACCGCAATAAAAAAAAACATTAATTTTTTACCTAATAACATTTAACATCTAACTTGCAATGAGCAAAGTCGTTTTAATAACCGGAGGATCTTCTGGGATTGGAAAATCAATTGGAGAATTTTTACATAAAAAAGGTTTCATAGTATACGGAACAAGCAGAAATCCTGAGAAAGTACTCAATTCAATTTTCCCGTTGGTTGCTTTGGATGTTCGCAATGCCGAATCGATAAAGTTGGCCGTAAATAAAATTATTGCAAATTCAGGTCGATTAGATGTGGTGATTAATAATGCAGGTGTTGGAATTACCGGACCTTTGGAAGAAATTCCGATGGAAGAAATTAAAAATAATTTCGAGACTAATTTTTTTGGACCTATTGAAGTAATGAAGGCTGTTTTGCCACAAATGCGTGAGCAGAAATCTGGTTTGATTATTAATATTACTTCGATTGCTGCTTATATGGGATTGCCATATCGCAGTGTTTACTCTGCATCAAAAGGAGCTTTGGAATTGATTACAGAAGCTTTGCGTATGGAAGTAAAGTCATTTGGAATCGAAATTACGAATGTGGCGCCTGGAGATTTTGCAACAAATATTGCATCAGGACGTTATCACGCGCCGGTTGTAAAAGGTTCTGCCTACGAAAAAGTATATGGAGAAACGCTTGCAACAATGAATGAGCATGTCGATGCGGGAAGTAATCCTACTGAAATGGCTGAATTTATTTATAAGATCATGCAGCAAAAAAAGCCAAACGTGCATTATAAAGTGGGGGCTTTCATGCAAAAGTTTTCGATTGTCTTAAAACGTGCTCTTCCTGATAAAGTATATGAAAAGATGTTAATGAATCATTATAAATTGTAACAATACAATCTGAGAGCAAAATTCGAATCTATTCTACTGGAATAAAGATCTCGAATTTTGCTCCTTGATTCAGGATCCCTTCAGCCTTGATAAATCCGTTGTGATTTTCTACAATTCGTTTTACTATTGTGAGCCCAATTCCGGTACTTTTCAGGGGTTTTGTGTGTAGAGCCTGGAAAAGTCCAAATATTTTATCGCTGTACGACGGATCAAATCCAATACCGTTGTCTGCAATGGTTATTTTATAATATTTGGTAAGCGGTGAAAGTTTTTCTAATTCACCGTTTGTAATTTTTGCTGATACCGTGATGATTAAATTGCGGTCCGGACTTGCAAATTTTAATGAATTATTGATTAGGTTATAAAGTAATTGCCTGAATTGAAATTCTATTACAGAGAGTTTTCCTAATTCTTGTATATCAAAAGTTACATTTTTATTTTCAAACTCATTTGTAAGATCTTCAATAACATCTTTAGCGATAACATTTAAGTCTTTTAGTTCGAACTTTCTATCATCAAATTTTGTTTTAGAATAAATCAAAAGATCATTGATTAAATTTTGCATCCTAAAAGCTGAAGACTTGATTTTGTGAAATGCTGCTTTCCCTTTTTCTGATAAATTACAGGCTTCTTCGCGCTCAATTGTATCTGTAAATAGCTGAATTTTTCTTAGAGGCTCTTGTAAATCGTGACTTGAAATGTAGTTGAAAGCTTCGAGCTCGCTGTTCATTTTTTCTAATGAAATATTCTTTTGGATTAGCTTTTTCTCAATGCCTTTTTTTTCATCGACTGTTTTTTCAAGAAGATGTGTTTTTTCTTTTAGAATCAGTTTGTTTTCTGCTGACTGTTCTACTGCCGTAAGGTGAAACGAAATAAGCTCAGCGAATAAATTGAACATTTCGCTAATTTTGAATTCTTTTAAGCTGTTTGGTTTTGGGTCAATTGCACATAATGTTCCAAAAAAGCTTCCATCCTGACGTATTATTGGTACAGAAATATAGCTTTGCAATTTGTACATTGCGGGAGTATGGTGATCGTGATAATCAGGATCTTTGCTTACATTATCGATTATTACAGGTTTAGGATTTTGTCTGATTTCGTTACAAATCGTTGTTTTTATTTTTAATTCGTCTCCTGGTTTAAACCAAAATTAACATTGTCCTGTACGCTGCAAGTAATCCATCGATCCTCTGTTACTCTTGCTACTGCTGCAAAACCCATTCCGGTAGTTTGGCAAATAACATTAAGTAGATTAGGAACAATTGTAATGTTCTCGATATTAATTATATCTTGTTTGAAGTTATCTTCTAGCACTTTTTTATTGGGAATTTTATTGTTTAAAAGTACAAAAAATAAAATTAGTTTCATCTTATAGAAATAATGTGGTTGAATCTTGATATTTAGAATTTTTCTTTAGTTTTTTATTTTATGGAAATTATAAATTGTAATTTTGCACGGAATTTTGCGTGAGAGATAGAGGCGGTATCCTTTTGTGAAGTGAAACGGAACAAAAGATAAAGGCGAAAGCCCGATTCGCCGCGGCGAACACGCCCAAAAGAGGAACACAATTAAATAGATATAATTATGAAATTTTTTATTGACACAGCTAATTTAGCTCAGATTAAAGAAGCACAGGCTTTAGGTGTTTTAGATGGTGTAACAACTAACCCGTCATTGATGGCAAAAGAAGGAATTACCGGAAAAAACAACATTTTAAAGCACTATGTTGATATTTGCAATCTTGTTGAAGGAGATGTTAGTGCTGAAGTTAATGCGCTTGATTATGATGGAATGATCAAAGAAGGTGAAGAATTGGCTGAATTGCATGATCAGATCGTAGTTAAATTGCCTATGACTAAAGAAGGTGTAATGGCTGCAAAATATTTCTCTGATAAAGGAATTAAGACAAACGTTACATTAGTATTTTCTGCTGGTCAGGCTTTATTGGCTGCAAAAGCAGGAGCTACTTATGTTTCTCCTTTTATTGGTCGTTTAGATGATATATCAACTGATGGTTTGAATTTGATCGAAGAAATTAGATTGATTTATGATAACTATGGTTATGAAACTCAAATTTTAGCTGCTTCTGTGCGTCATACAATGCATATTGTAAATTGTGCTAAAATTGGTGCTGATGTTATGACGGGACCTCTTTCTGCAATTTACGGGTTGTTGAAACACCCATTAACTGATATTGGATTGGCTCAATTTGTAGCTGATTTCGAAAAAGGAAATAAGTAATACTCAGGTATTTAAAATTTAAAAATCGTCATCTTTTAAATAAGGTGACGATTTTTTTTTACATTTATATGTCTCAAAAAGAAATGTATATGAAAAAAAGTATTTTGATTTTCGTGTTTTTGATTGGAAATATGATGGCTAATGCTCAGGTTGCTAAAATTGTAAAACAGGTTAATGAAGCAGGTGATGTGGCCAGTTTTGAACTGGATTGTTCTGTGCAATTTCAAACGCTGGCAAAAGGTTTGCGGTATAACATTACACGCCATGAGTTTAAAGGGCCTGAATTGAAAAATTCATATCGATTATTATTGGTCATGGATGGGTTTTACTCTAATACACTGAATAAGACGATGACAATTTCAGCAGTTTTAAATGACGGAACTATTATCGAGGCGAAAAAAATTATCGAAGATGATGGTTTTTTCGATGGTGCCTGCACTTTGAAAATAAAAGACCCAAAAGCTCTTTTAGAAGCTAATATAGACAAAGTGATAGTGCATGCTGATAAAGATGTTGTTTATACGTTGTCGGCGCAAAATAAAGCAGTTTTCAAGAAGAATCTGGAAAATGTTATAAATGCTAAGTAGAGGTTCAAAGATACAAAGGTATAAAGGTTCAAAGGTTTTGATTTGACGTATAGGAACCCTACAGGTTTTAAAAACCGGTAGGGTTTAGGAAAAGATAAAGTTGCAAATAAAAAAATCCCAAATTCCAATCGATAAAATTGGAATTTGGGATTTTTTTTGTTTTTATGATTTGGCTTAGTGACCTCCGCCTTCGCTTTGAATGTTATGATCAATTCCTTGTCTTTTTAAGATTTTTGGGCAATAGAAACCGTAAAATCCTAAATAAGCAAATCCAAGAAGTGGAATAACATAAGAGAAATGTGTCCATGTGATTCCGAAGATTCCTCCTGGACTGGTAAGATCAAAGTCGCAAATACTACCTTGAATCAAAGGAATAACTCCTCCTCCAAGAATCATCATAATTAAAAATGAAGATGCTTTTCCTGTATTTTTACCTAAACCTGCAATCGCTAAATCGAAGATCGACGGCCACATAATAGATAAGAATAAACCTCCGGAGATAAAGAAGAATTTAGCAATTGAAGGATCTGGCCAAACCAATCCTGCAACCATCATTAATAATCCTGATATTCCGAAAAGCATTAACGTTTTTCCGGCATTTTTACCACCTACAAAACTTACGGCGATAAACAATAAAATCCAAAGTGGATAAATATAGAATGCAGAAACATCGTGAGCAGCAAAAATGTTGGCGCCAATAATAACTCCAAAAGCTACTGCCGGTACAATGAATTTTAATGCTGTGTTTACTAAGTTAGAAGTGTTGAAAACGTTTGCACCACCATTCCAACGGCCTATCATTAAGCTTCCCCAATAAAGTGCAATAAATGGCGCTATGGCATCTTCTAAAACATTACCAAATTCAGCGGTATGCAATAAAGCGGGTAAGTTACTGATAATTGTAACTTCAGTTCCAACGTAAATGAAGATTCCTAACATTCCCAGGTATAGTTGAGGGTAGTCAGATATTTTGAATTTTTCGTGAGCTACCTTCACTACTTCTTCCTCTTCTTTTGCAGGATCTTCGATTTTAGAGAAGTTCATGAAAATGGCAACTGCGATAAAAGCAAGTCCAAGGATAATAAAAGGTAGTTTGATATCTTCTAATGAAAGTGATGTGTTTTTGTTATCTCCCATTCCAAACAAAGCAATTCCTAATAAAATAGCTCCAATTGTTGTTCCAAAAGAATTAATACCTCCTGCTAAAGTCAAACGGTGAGCTCCTGTTTGAGGGCTTCCCATTTTAATTGCAAGTGGATTCGCTACAATTTGCTGGATTGAAAATCCTAAACCTACAGTAAATAAAGCTGTTAAGAAGAATGGAAAGCTTTCCATTGTTGCGGCAGGAATAAATAAGAATGATCCAACTGCTGAAAGAAGTAAACCAGCAGAAAGGGTTTTTTTGTATCCAAATTTTTGTAAAACATCTACTTTTGTAGATACTAAAAAGAAAATCACAGACCCTACGAAGTATGCGGCGTAAAATGCCCAGGCTACTAATTGTGATTGTACTTGAGATAAAGTAAAAACTTTTTTGAATACCGGAATCAGGATATCATTGGCAGAACCAACAAAACCCCAAAAGAAGAAAACAATTATCAACGAGATAAACTGTCCCCATTTGGTTTGAACATTTTCTGAACTCATAATTTAAGAGGTTAATTTTTTATTTTATTGTTTTTTGAAGACCGTAAATATATTTGTTAAGTATATCAAAAAAAAATAAAAAGGCACAAATAATGTTAAATTTAAACGAACGACGTCATTTTTTCAACAAAGTGTTAATTTTTACCGACTTAGAAAATGAATTTAAAAGTTAAAGTTTATTCAAGAATTTTATTTTTTACCTCTTTACTGTAATTTCTGCCAATAGGAATGGTGTAAGATTGTATCTGAATACGGTTTCCTTCGATAGATTTTACCTTATTTAGTGCAATTACATACGATTTATGAATGCGTAAAAAGCGATCTGCAGGTAATTCTTCAGACAAAGATGTCAATGATTTATGGGTAATGTAAGTTTTATCAGGCGTGACAACTTTTATATATTCCTTCATGCCCTCAACAAATAGGATTTCTTCAATGTTAATTTTCATCATTTTTTTATCGACTTTGATAAAAATATGAGAATCGCCTTTTGTGGTTTCAACCTTGATATTGTTTTTTACATTGTATTCAGTAGTGATTTTATTGATACATTTTATAAAACGCGGTAATGGAATTGGTTTTACTAAATAATCCAGAACATCAAGATCATAGCTTTCTGCTGCAAACTCCCTGAAGGCAGTGGTAATAATGACTTTTGTTTTGTTTTCTATTAAGCTAATAAGTTCAAAACCTGTCATCATAGGCATATTAATGTCCAGAAACACGGCATCCACAGCAGTACTGTTTATAAAATCAAGCGCTTCTAAAGAATTATTGAATGTACCAATTACCTCAAAATCTGTAAAATTTGTAAAATAATTTTGCAGGACTTTGATCGCTAATGGCTCATCATCAATCAACACGCATTTAATCTTCATTATTAATAGGTATTTGCAAACGGATTATATAGTAGTTTAATTTAGTGGTATTTTTTAAACTGAAATCGTTTTTGTAAATTAATTTTAATCTTTTTTTTGTATTTACTAAGCCAATTCCGCCTTTGGTATTTAAATTTTGTGAATTTACAAAATTATTTAAGATTTCAAAATCCAATATTTTATTATCGATAATCTTACAATTGATTTTAATTTTTAAGTTATTGTTGTTTATACTCCCGTGTTTAAAGGCATTTTCGACCAATGAAATGAATATGAGAGGAGGTACTATAATGTCATCGATATTAGATTCTAAGTTTACCGTAACTTCTACATTATCAAAGCGTAACTTCTCAATTTCGATATAATTTTGAATATAATCAATTTCTTTAATTAATGGAACAAATTTGGTTCCTTTTACATCATATAAAACATATTCCATCAAATTTGATAGTTTTATAATTACATCCGGAACCTTATCAGAAGATTCTAATGATAATGCATAGAGATTGTTTAAGGTGTTGAAAAAGAAATGCGGCTGGATTTGATTTTCAAGGTATTTTAGTTTGATTTTAAACTGATTTTCTCTCAAAGATCTGTTTCTTTCTCTCTCTCTTAACCACGTTAGTGTAAGGTAAACGGATGATGCCATGGCAAGAACGTACAATTCGCCAATGCAAACGGCAACAATATGGTTAATTTCGAAAGGATGATATTCTCTATTGGCTTCCGGCCAGATGTTTTCTGATATAATATAATAGGTAAGAGCTGTTTTTAGTAAATAGATGCAAAATAAACTTATGATCAGCGAAATTGTATATGTAATATATTTCTGCTTTAATACATAACGTGGTACTAAAACAAAAAGATTAAAATAGACAAGTGGGATATGCAAAGAGAACTCAATCAGGTTTGATTTGAAGGAGTAAGGATAATCATTAAAGTAAGCTCCCCATCGTAAAAAGTTAAGAGTGAAATAGCTGCCCCAAAACCAAACGTGGTTTTTAAGCTTAATGTCAAATTTTAATTTTTGGATTTCAGTCAACTTTACTTTTGCAATTTGTTATTAGGTATTCTTTTACTTATAAATATTGTGCAACTTTAAACAATTACTGGGTAAAACGCAATTCTTTTAAATAAAATTTTATAAAAAAAGGTAAAATTTATATTATCTATTTGGGATATCGTTTTCGTAAAACGTATTATTGATTGTTTTGTGTCGTTGGTTTAAGGTTTTGTGCTGTTTGTTTAAAATGTTTTATTTATGTTAATTTTAACAATAGATTTATCGCTTAACCAACAAAACCATGTTAAAATGAAACAAATTATGTTAATCTTTATGTTTGTGTTTACTGCGCAGGTCACGCTTGCCCAAGTAAAAACAATCAAAGGTTTAGTGAGCGATCAAAACGGATTGCCGCTGCCAGGAGTAAGTATTGTAATTCAAGGAGGGAAAACAACCGCCCAATCTGATTATGACGGAAAATATACGATACAAGCATCTGCAGGAGATGTTCTTGTGTTTTCGTATATCGGTATTAAAACCAAGACTGCCACTGTAGGCGAATCAACTACAGTAAATGTTGTATTGGCAGAAGATACACAAAACCTAAATGAAGTTGTAGTGACTGCGTTAGGTATTAAGAGACAGAAGAAAGAACTGGGTTATGCGGTTCAGGATATTAAAGGAGATCAGCTTAATAAAGTGATTACAACAAATGTAGCATCGTCGCTTTCAGGTAAAATTGCCGGAGTTGATGTTTCGATGCCTTCGACAGGAGTAGGAGGGAGTGCCAGAGTTATTATTAGAGGTATTTCTAGTATAGGCGAGAGTAACCAGCCGCTTTATATTGTAGATGGAGTGCCAATTGATAACTCAGGTTTGAATAATGACAATGCCGCAGCCAGTAAATGGTTTGACGGAAGAGATAACGGTGACGGTCTTTCGAGCATTAACCCGAATGATATTGAGAGTCTGACTGTATTAAAAGGTGCAGCTGCATCAGCTTTGTACGGTTCGAGAGCTTTAAACGGGGTAATACTAATTACGACTAAAAAAGGAAGCAAAGGAAAATTGCAAGTAGAACTGACCAGCGGTGTTAGTTTTGATCGTGTAAATGCAAAGTATGATGATTTTCAAGATGAATATGGTACTGGAGGCCGCGGAATTTTGCCGGATCCTTTAAAGGCACCTAGTGAAATTTACGGATATACGACTAGTGCATGGGGACCTAAATTTTCTAATCATGTAGGAGAACAGGTAAAAATATTTGATGGTTCTATGCGTCCTTATGCTAAAGTGGATAATAATATTCAGGATTTTTTCAGAACCGGTGTTACAACAACAAACGGAATTGCACTTTCTGGAGGAAGTGAAAACGCATTTCTTCGTTTTGGATTTAATAACATGAAAAATGATGACGTTATTCCAAATTCAGGATTAGAAAGAAATAATGCGACTTTAAACGCTACTTTAAAATCAGAGAAATTTACTTTAGATGCTAATGTAAATTACATGATGGAAACAACAAATAATCGACCTGGCTTAGGTGATTCTCCTAACAATGTTGGTTATTCCTTAAGTGGTCTGGCACCAAATATTGATCAGGCGTGGTTGAAAAATTATGGAAACCCGCAGACTGCAGAAATCTATAAGTGGAATAACAATATTTATCAATTGAATCCTTATTTAACGGTAGATGCGAATCACAATTCCTCTAAGAAAAATCGTTTTACAGGGAATGTTGCAGGAACCTATCAACTTGAAAAATGGGTTGGACTGACTTTTAGAACCGGTTTGGATACTTATGTTTTTGATTCTAAAGATTTCATGGTTCCGGGCAATACATGGCCAGGAAGAGATACTGGTTATCTTGGATTAAATGATATTACGGTTTCTGAAATGAATACTGATATCATCGCCAGCTTTAATGCAATCAAATTAGCTACTGATTTGACTTTTTCAGGAATTTTAGGAGCAACAAGAAGGGATTTCAGGAGATCAGAAAATTCTAGTCAGGGAACCAATATTATTCAGCCGGGAACAGAATATATTAGTAATTTTTCAACTCAGACAATAAATGCACCAATAGAAACAAGAACAAGAACAAATTCAGTTTACGGTTCTGCAAAGTTGGATTACAAAGGTTATTTATATGCTGAGTTTACAGGAAGAAATGACTGGTTCAGTGTTATTAATAAAGATGCTTTTTATCCGGGAGCCTCATTAGGTTTCGTATTCTCAGATGCATTTAATATTAAGAGTGATGCTTTTTCTTATGGAAAATTAAGAGCTTCATGGGCAAAAGTTTCTAATGCTCCGGGAGCTTATAAAAATTCATTAAACTACACAACTTACTCTTCTTATGACGGACAGAGTGTGGTAAATGTTAAGAATACATCGGCTCCAAATGCGAACTTGACTTTTCAGACAAAAAAAGGAATTGAGTTTGGTTTAGAAACGGCTTTCTTTAAAAACAGATTAAAAGCAGATATTACGGTATATCGTGAGGATACATCTGATCAGACACTTGATTTAGCCTCTTCTGCAACATCAGGATATGAATTTCTTTCAGTAAATGCGGGAGAATTACGTAACGAAGGTATTGAGATATTTTTATCAGGTACTCCAATTAAAACTAAGAATTTTGAATGGGGAATTGATTTGAATTTTTCTAAGAATAAAAACTCAATTCTTTCTTTGCATCCGGATATCAGTACTTATACTATTTCTGAGGCGCGTTGGGCTAATGCCGCAATTGTAGCACAGGTTGGCGGACAATTTGGAACCATTATTGGGAAAGATTTTCAAAGAACAGCTTCGGGAGAAATGATTGTAGGGGCAAATGGTATGCCTGTTTACACAGATAATAAGGTTGCTTTAGGAAAAGGACTTCCGGATTGGGCTGCTGGTTTAACCAATAGATTTTCTTATAAAGGAATCACGCTTCAGTTTTTATTGGATATGAAATTTGGTATGGATGTGTATTCTATGACAAACTCTGTTGCTGCAGCAAGAGGATTATTAGATATTACTACAGAAGGAAGAGATGCTTATATTGCTGCAAGAACGCAAGCTGCCGCGACTGATCCTAATTTCGATATCACTAAATGGGTTCCTACGGGTGGTTATGTAGCAAATGGAGTGGTAAATACAGGAACGGCTGATAATCCTGTTTATGTAAAAAACACAAAACCTGTAGATCCTCAGGATTATTGGAGAGATGTTACAGATAATACGCCTGCACCTTTTATTTATGATGCTTCTTTTGTGAAATTAAGAGAGGTAAGTTTAGGGTATACCATACCTAAAAGTGTTTTTGGCGGAGCAAAAATAAATTCTATCTATCTTTCTGTATTTGCAAGAAATCTATTGACATTCAGTAAAGATTTACCAAACATAGATCCGGAGTCGATGTATACTTCAGGAAATGGACAAGGTTTTGAATATGGTTCATTACCATCAAGGAAATCGTATGGCTTTAATATTAAAATTACATTCTAAAAAAGTAAATTATGAAAATCAAATATATAATAGCCATACTTGCAGTATTTACGGTAGTTGGCTGTACAGAAAACTTTGACGAACTGGAAAAAGATCCTGTGGCATTATCTGCAAATCCGGCAGGTCAGCTTACATTTACCCAATTGTGTATGTCCGGAGACGGATACTATCAGCACAGAACTAATTTAATATATGCAGGAGGTTTTGTGCAGCATTACTCTGGTTCCTGGGGGGTTACAAACTACGGTGGCAAATTTAATAATTCAGAGGAATATGCAGTGGCTTTATGGAGAAACGTATATGCTCATGAAATGAAAAGTGTTGTTGATATTCTTGATGTAACGAGTAAAGATCCTTTGGCTGTAAATATGAATGCTGTTGCTAAAATTATGAAAGTGATGGTTGCACAGCGTTTGACAGATATTTATGGTGATGTACCTTATTCAGAAGCAGGTTTAGCTTTTTCTAAAGGAATTGTAACACCCAAATATGATAAACAAGAAGATATCTATGCTTCTTTTTTTAAAGAATTAGATGAAGCTTTTAATCAGTTAAATACTGGGAAAGATCTAATAAAAGGAGATCTGTTTTATAAAGGAGATGTTTCAAAATGGAAAAAATTAGCCAACACGATGCGTTTGCGTGCGGCAATGAGAATTTCTGAAGTAAACCCTGCTGAAGCAGAAAAACAAGCGAAAGCAGCACTTCAGAATGGAGTTTTTGAAAGTAATGATGACAACTGTATTATGCATCATTTAGATTTTCCTTTTAGTGATGATCCTGCCAGATTGGATTACAGAGGAAACGGATTGTCTTATGGTTTTATAGGAAATGATCAGGGAGATCATTTTAGTTCACTGCTAATAGACTATCTAAAAAATAACGGAGATCCAAGATTGACTATGATCGCTACTCCCAAAACAAGTAGTAGTGTCGTTCCCTGGGCACCTATACAGCCGGGCGAAACATTATATGAAGGTGTTAAACCTGGAGTATTTAGATGGGAGCTTGCCGGAGGATCAAATTCAGCCTCTGGTATACAGTCTTATTTAAAATTAAGAACAACTCCTTTTTTGCATGTAAGTTATTCAGAGACAGAATTATTATTGGCAGAAGCAGCTTATAGAGGCTGGGTTTCAGGTTCTGCAGCAGATTATTATAAAAAAGGGGTTGAGGCAGGTGTGAAGCAATTAGAGATTTATGGTGCGGCTCCTGCAAGTCAGGCAAGTATCGATGCTTATGTAAATGCCAAGCCATTAGTGGCAGGAACAGAAAAAGAACAAATTGGAACACAAATTTGGATCACCTATTTATTCAATAGTATCGAAGCATACTCTAACTGGAGAAGAACAGGATATCCTCATTTAGTGCCTATAACAAATTCAGATTCCGGAACAGGCGGGGTTGTGCCAACACGTTTATACTATCCAAGTGATGAATTGCAAAAAAACGAAAAAAATTATCAGGAAGCTGTAGCAAGATTAGGAGGGAAAAATGACTGGTTAGGTAAAGTTTGGTGGGATGTAAACTAAAAATAAAATCTCAAATATAAAGTTATGCCTAATAAGGTGTTATTTTCATTCTAATTAAGATTAAAAACAACAAGTTTAAATTAAAAATTATGATAAGAAATAAAGCCTTACTAGGCATCCTTTTTTTTCTAAGTTCTCTTTTTTCAGCGTACAGCTGTTCAGCTGAAAAACAATCTGATCCTGAAAATTCAAAAACTAAAACGGCAAGAGTCGTAGGTTATTTATCTTCAGGGAATTTCGATAAAATGAATTCTATACAGTTTTGCAAATTGACGCATCTTAATATCGCATTCGCAAATCCGGATAAAAATGGAAATTTAATTTTTAACGGAGATCTTGATCCGCTTATTAAATATGTCAAATCAGTTAATCCTAATATTATAATAAGTATTTCGCTTGCCGGTGGAGTGATATCAGAAGAGCAAGCATCAAATTGGTCTTTTTTGATAGACAAACCGGAAAACAGGCCGGGTCTAATTCAGAACATAATAAGTTTTGTAGAGTTGCACGATCTGAATGGGGTAGATGTAGATCTGGAATGGAACGCTGTGACCTCAGGATATAGTGGTTTTATTATTGAATTAAAAAAGAGCCTTACAGAACATAAAAAAATATTAACGGCAGCTTTGCCTAATAATACCCGTTTCGAAAATATAAATTCGGAAGTATTAAATGCGTTCGATTTTATTAATGTAATGGCTTATGACAGCACAGGGCCATGGACTCCTAATAATCCCGGACAGCATAGTTCTTTTGATTTTGCAAAAGAAGGAATTGATTTTTGGCACAAACTTCAAAATGTTCCAATTGATAAAATTACTCTGGGTGTGCCTTTTTACGGTTATAATTTTACTTATCCTGATGCTACAAGTTCTACATATGCTCAAATTATAGAAGCAGGAACTCAATTTGCAGATCAGGACGAATTAGGTAAGATATATTATAATGGCAGACCTACAATTGCCAAAAAAGTAATATTGGCTTCTGAAAATACGGGTGGTATTATGATTTGGGAATTAGCTCAGGATTCTTTCAATGAATATTCTTTACTGGATCTTATTCATAAAACATTTACAACTTTAAAAGTAAAAACAACAGCTTTATGTGGAAATTAAAATGAATATCGTTTAAATTGAAAATACAATACTTTGTTAAAGTAGTAAGATTAGGAGTATTGTTTTTTTGCATATAATTAAAAAAACAGCCTCTTTAATTTTAAATTCACATATAAACATCACATTATTAGGTTTTTATTGTAAATGTGAATTTTTTAGTAAATAAGTAAATTCTATGAATAAAATTTTGATAAATGTGATAAAAAAGATAGATAAAGTAATTTGAAAACGTTTTCGTGAAACGTATTATTGATTGTTTTATGTCGTTGGTTTAAAATTTGCAGTCGTTTGTATAAATTATTTTTTTTAACAATCCCTTAAGAATAAATTTACACCATAACTAACAAAATAAATAAACATGAAAAAAATTTTCTTAATCTTTATGATTGTTTTTACGGCGCAAGTTTCGCTTGCACAAGTAAAAAATGTCAAAGGTGTGATTACAGATTCTGAGGGGATGCCATTGCCAGGGGCATCTGTTGCAGTACAAGGAGGTCAAAAAGGAGCTACTACCGATTTTGATGGTTTGTACACAATTGAAGCACAAAAAGGACAGACTTTAGTTTTTACTTATGTAGGTCTTGAAACACAAAGAGTTGTTGTAGGTGATGCTGCCACAATTAATGTTAAAATGATCACTGCAGCATCTAATGCATTAACAGAAGTTGTTGTAACTTCATTAGGTCTTAAGAAAACTAGAAAATCTTTGACTTATTCTGCTCAGGAACTTAAAGGAGAAGAACTAACTCGTGTAAAAGATGCCAACGTTATCAATACAATTGCTGGTAAAATTGCCGGTGTTGCTGTTACAAAAAGTTCAGGTGGTACTGGAGGATCTACTAAAGTAGTTATTCGTGGTAACTCTTCTATCATGAACAGTCAGCCTCTTTATGTTATTGATGGTATTCCTTTATATAATGGTTCTTCAAATCAGCCAAATGATTCTTTTGGTAGCACTGCCGGAGGTAACCGTGATGGTGGAGATACTGTTTCTTTGATTAATCCTGATGATTACGAAGGTATGACTGTACTTAAAGGTGCAGCAGCATCTGTGTTATACGGATCTCAGGGAGCAAATGGTGTTATCTTGCTTTCTTCTAAAAAGACTAAAGAAAATACTTCAAACTTAGCAGTTTCTTCTGTTACTACTTTTGAATCGGTACATTCTTTGCCAAAATTCCAAAATGATTACGGAACAGCAAATGCACAGAAATCTTGGGGAGGAAAAGTTCCTTCAAATGATTTTGTTGATGACTTTTTTAATACTGGAGTTACACAAATTACTTCTTTAGCATTTACAACTGGAACAGATATTTCTACTACAAGTTTATCTTATGCTAATACAGCTTCTTCAGGAATTATTGAAGGAAACGGATTAAAGAAAAACAACTTTGGAATTCGTCAGACAGCGAAATTTTTTGATAATAGATTAACAGTTTCAGCTGATGCAAAATATACAAGCCAAACAATTGACAACAGACCTGTAAACGGACTTTATTCAAATCCTTTAACAGGAGTTTATTTGTTTCAAAGAGCAAATGATTTTAATTATTACAAAGATAATTTTGAATCATTTATTCCTTCAAGAAATCTTTACGGTCAAAATTTCTATACACCATTAGATTCTGATATTTATGTTCAAAACCCTTATTGGTTAATTAATAGAAACAAATCTGTTGATAAAGACAATTTCTTTAACGGAAATATTGCTTTAGACTTTAAGGCTAATAAGTGGTTAAGTATTACAGCAAGATATAGCTACAATAGAATCGAAAATGATTTTGATAAAAGAATCTATGCTACAACAAACAATTCATTGTCTGGTATAAATGGTAGATATATTAATGTTGCTACATTAAGTACACAACGTTACGGAGATTTAATCGCTAAAATTAATACAAACTTCAATGAAGATTTTAGTTTTAATGCTATCGTAGGTACAAGTATCAATAATACATTAGCAAATCATGCTACTACTTTAGACTCAGGTATTACTCCGGGACTTATCAATGCTAACTTATTTACATTAGGAAATTTTGGAAGCAATAAAGGATTAGATAACTTAAATGTTCAGGCTACAGGTTCTTCACGAGAAGTTCAGTCAATCTTTGCTTCTGCAACTTTTGGTTATAAAAACATGTTATATTTAGATGTTACAGGACGTAATGACTGGTCTTCTACATTAGTAAATACAAATACTGGATCATATTTTTATCCATCTGTAGGAGCAACTGCTATTATTAGCGAAATGGCCACTATGCCAGATTGGATTAACTTTGGTAAAGTTAGAGCAACTTATGCACAAGTAGGTAATGACGTTTCGGCTTTCGTAACTTCTCCTAGATCAACTGTTCAGGGAGGTAATCTTATTCCTCCTACTGTGGGACCAAGACCAGGTGAAGGATTAAAACCAGAGCTGAAATCAGAATATGAATTTGGTACTGAGTGGAGAATGTTTAACAACAGATTTGGTTTTGAAATTTCATACTACAATTCAGAAACTAAAAATCAATACATTCAGGTTCCTGCGCCTGCAACAAATCCTTATGGTTATACTTTTTACGGAATTAACGCTGGTAGTATAGAAAATAAAGGTTTTGAAGTTGTTGTTACTGGAAAAATCATCACTGGAGATAAATTTTCATGGGATACTACAGTAAACTATTCTCAAAATAGAAATAAAGTAAAAGAGATTCCTGCAGAATTAGGAGGTTCAATTCCTTTAACTCCGGTAAATAATATTAATTACAGATATTCTTTGACTGAAGGAAGACCATTTGGTGTGATCGAAGGAAAGGGTATTGTTAAAAATGCTCAGGGAGAAATTGTTTTAGATGACAAAGGAAATTTAGCAGTTGAGTCTGATTTTCGTGAAGTTGGTAATGCAAACCCTGATTTTATGTTAGGTTGGTCAAACACATTTAAGTTTGGTGCTTTTACAGCGAATTTCTTGATCGACGGACGTTTTGGCGGAGATGTAATGAGTATTACAGAATCTATGAATGATTTTTACGGAGTATCACAAAGAAGTGGAGATGCTAGAAATGCTGGTGGTGTTGCAGTAAATGCAGTTATGCCAAATGGTACAAAAGTAACTTCAATGGATCCTCAAAAATACTACGAAACAGTCGGAGGACTTAATGGTGCTACTGCTGAGTATGTATACGATGCTACAAACGTAAGTTTAAGAGAGGTTTCACTTGGTTATACTTTCAATAAAAAAGTACTTCCATTTGTTAATACAGCTACTTTATCAGTAATCGCAAGAAACTTATTTTTCTTTTATAAAGATGCACCATTTGATCCAAACATTGCTTTAAGTACGGGACAAGGTTTGCAAGGAGTTGATATTTATGGTTTACCATCAACAAGAAGCATTGGACTTAATTTAAATGTAACTTTCTAATTTAAAATATCATGAAAAGAAATAATATAAAAAAATCATTAATCTGTTTCGGTCTTTTAACCTTAGTTGGTTGTACAGATAATTTCGATGAGATTAATAGTAATCCTGATGGTTTTACCTATGAGGAAACAACACAGGACTTTAACCATATTAATGGTCCTTTTAAAACCATGTTTGATAACGTAATGGTAAATACTCCGGGTTGGAAATACCAGGTAGCGAATGATTTATCTGCGAATAACTGGGGAGGATATACGGCTCCTCCTGGTTTCGATGGTTCTAATAATATTTCGTACGCAATATCTGATAACTGGAATATTTGGTGCTGGGAAGCTGCTTATGCACAAGTAATGTCAAATTTCTTAAAAGTTGAAAGAGAATCTAAAGATAAATATAATGAGTTTTATGCTCTTGCTTTGATTGTTAAAGTACAAACGTTGCATAAAATGGCAGATGCCTGGGGACCAATAGTGTACTCGAAATTTGGTACTACTGATGCAACAATTGCATATGATTCTCAAGAAGAAGCTTATGGATTTATGTTTAAAGACTTAGACTTTGCTGTAACCGAATTAACAAAAAGAATTGATGCTGGAGAGAAAAGTTCTTTTACAAATATTGATCGTTCGACATATGGTGGAGACTATACAAAATGGGTTATGTATGCTAACTCATTGCGTTTAAGATTAGCAATGCACGTTGTAAAAGTTAGTCCTGCATTAGCTAAGGCAGAAGCAGAAAAAGCGGTTAACCAAAAATTTGGAGTTATAAAAACTGCTGCTGATAGTTTTGTTTTAGTTAAAGATGTATCACAACACCCTCTTAGAGTTTCTTCTTATGAGTATAACGATAGTCGTATGTCTGCAGATATGGAGTCTATTATGGGCGGTTACAACGATCCTAGAATGAAAGTTTACTTTGCTACTTCTGAGCAAGTTCCTGGAGAATACAAAGGAGTTCGTACTGGAGGAGTTCAGGGAGACAAAACGTTGCACATGAAATTTTCAAACTTTGGTAAGATCATAAAAGATGATAAACAAGTAGTGTGGTTAAATGCTGCCGAAGTCTTTTTCTTAAGAGCTGAAGGAGCTTTAAGAGGTTGGAACATGGGTGGTGATCCGGAATCATTATACAAAGCTGGTATTACTGCATCTTTTGATCAGCTTGCTACCGGAGGTGCTTCTGATTATATAGCAGATAATGTAAAAATGGCTAAAGATTATGTAGACCCTATTGCGCCGTTCAACAGTGGTGTTGCTGTAAACAAAGTAACTGTTGCCTGGGATAATACAGCAAGTAATGAAGTAAAATTGCAAAAAATTATCACTCAAAAATGGATTGCTAATTTTCCTGATGGTTACGAAGCTTGGACAGATCACCGTAGAACAGGTTATCCTAAATTATTGCCAATTCTTAACAATCAAAGTGCTGGTTTAATTACTACTGAACTTGGTGTAAGAAGAATGCCTTTTGTTTCTACTGAAAAAGACGGAAACCCTGGTGGAGTTCAAACTGGACTTGCAAAACTAGGTGGTCCTGACAATGGCGGAACCAGAACTTGGTGGGATGTGAATGCTCCAAATTTCTAAAATAAAGTATCAAAGAACTATAAGAATTTAAGTTTGGTTAGTAAATGGTATAAGCAATGTGAGTTGCTTGTGCCATTTCAAAAACCAAAATTGTAAATACAAAAAAAAGAAAAAAGACATGAAAAGTGCTTTAGAAATAAAACCTGATATCAGCTATAAAAGCGCGGGAAAATTTGAAGAGACCAGATTTGAAAAAATCCACAATGAAATCTTCAGAAGTTCTACAGAAGCTTCTATAATTGTAGCGCAGGAAATCGCGCAATTAATTAGATCTAAACAAGAAAAAGGAAAATCTTGCGTATTAGGTTTAGCAACAGGTTCTTCTCCTATCAAAGTTTATGAAGAATTAGTGAGAATGCACAAAGAAGAAGGATTAAGTTTTAGCAATGTAATCACTTTTAATCTGGATGAATATTATCCAATGACTAAAGAGAACAATCAGAGTTATCATTATTTCATGCACCAGCATCTTTTTAACCATATTGATATCAAACAGGAGAACGTTAATATTCCTGATGGAACTGTAAATATTGAGGAATTAAATCAATATTGCATCGACTATGAAATGAATATTAAAAATGCCGGAGGACTTGATTTTCAATTATTAGGAATTGGCCGTACCGGTCACGTAGGTTTTAACGAACCGGGATCACACGTCAATTCAGGAACCAGGATTATTACACTGGATCATATTACAAGAGTAGACGCTTCATCAGATTTTAATGGTATCGACAACGTTCCTAAAAGAGCGATTACCATGGGAGTTTCAACCATCATGAGATCTAAAAGAATCGTATTAATGGCCTGGGGACAAAACAAAGCCGATATCATCAAGAGAACTATTCAGGGAGATATCAGTTCAGAAGTTCCTGCTACATTTTTACAAAACCATCCTAATGCAACATTTGTATTAGACCAGTCTGCAGCATCAGAATTAACGCGTTTCAAAACGCCATGGCTAGTGGGAGAATGCATCTGGAATCAGGAATTAAAAAGCAAAGCGATTGTTTGGTTGTGCCAAAAAACAAAACAATCAATATTAAAATTAACAGACAGAGATTACAACAATAACGGAATGTCTGATCTTTTGGCGCAGGAAGGTTCTGCTTATGATCTTAATATCAATATGTTCAACGTATTGCAGCATACCATCACAGGATGGCCGGGTGGAAAACCCAATACCGACGATTCGCATCGTCCGGAAAGAGCCAATCCAGCAAAAAAACGAGTGATACTTTTTAGTCCACATCCGGATGATGATGTGATTTCTATGGGAGGAACTTTTTCAAAATTGATAAAACAAGGTCACGATGTACATGTCGTATATCAAACCTCCGGAAATATAGCTGTTACAGACGATGAAGCATTAAAGTTTGCTGAGGTTGCCAAGGATTTTGTTGGCGAAGCCGGCAGCGGAATCAACTTCAAATCGGTAATTGAGTTTTTAAACAGTAAATCAGAAAACCAAATTGATTCTCTTGAAGTTCGCAAATTAAAAGGACTTATTCGTAGAAGAGAATCGTATGCAGCTACAAGATACATTGGATTAAAAGATGCCAATACACACTTTCTAGATCTTCCGTTTTACGAAACAGGACAGGTAAAGAAAAACCCGTTAGGAGTTGAAGATATAGCCATTGTAAAAGACATTATTGCAAAAATAAAACCACATCAGGTTTTTGCAGCAGGAGATCTTGCAGATCCGCACGGAACACATGAAGTTTGTCTGAACGCGATTTTTGCAGCAATGAAAGAATTGAAACCGGAGAAATACATGGACGATTGCTGGCTTTGGTTGTACAGAGGTGCGTGGCACGAATGGGACATTCACGAAATTGATATGGCCGTTCCGCTTTCTCCATCAGAAGTATTATTGAAGCGTCATGCCATTTTATACCATCAGTCTCAAAAAGACAGAGTAATGTTTCAAGGGAATGACTCCAGAGAATTCTGGGTGAGAGCCGAAGACCGCAACAAAAACACAGCAATTCTATACGATGACTTAGGATTGGCAGAATACGAAGCAATCGAAGCTTTTAAACGTTTTGATTACTAAAATTAAAATATAAGATTCGGGTGAGAGCGGATCACATTGCAAAATTCAGATTGATTTCGTTATGAGAGTGAGGATTCAATAGAAGTCATTCTGAATTTTGTTTCTTTTATCTATTTAATACTGTTATCTCAGGATAACATCTTTTCAAAAACAGTAAAAATGAAATATTTATTAGTCCTACTATTAGCAGGTGTAACATCTAGTGCTCAAATTAAAAAAGAGCAGTTAAATCTTATGCCCTGGCCTCAGAGCGTTGCTGTAAACGACGGAAATTTTGCTTTAAATAAAACTTTTAAAGTAAACATTACCGGAAATCCAAATCCTCGAATTTTTGATGGAGTAACTCGTTTTTTACGTCGCTTAGATGGTAGAACCGGTATGTTTTTCGAGCAGGGTTTTATTACAAAACTAAATGAAGTTCCTAATGCGACACTTCAGATCAACTGTACTAAAGCCGGAAAAATTGGTTTATATGAAGATGAAAGTTATCATCTAGATATCAAAGAAAACCAGATTACAATAAATGCAACCAGCGATTTAGGAGCACTTCACGGGCTTGAAACGTTATTGCAAATGTTACAAAACACAAATAACTCATTTTATTTTCCAAACTCAAAAGTTTCAGATTTTCCAAGATTTACCTGGAGAGGTTTGATGATTGATGTTTCAAGGCATTTTCAACCAATCGACGTAATCAAAAGAAATATTGATGCATTGGCGGCAGTGAAAATGAATGTTTTTCACTGGCATTTAGTAGATGATCAGGGGTGGAGAATCGAAATGAAAAAACATCGAAAACTAATTGATGTAGCTTCAGATGGAATGTATTACACACAAGAGGAGATTAAAAATATCGTAAAATATGCTGATGAGCGCGGTATTTTAGTAGTTCCTGAAATAGATGTTCCGGGTCACGGATCTGCGATACTTACGGCTTATCCTGAAATAGGAAGTAAAGTAACGAAATTGACAGGTGGAACTTCTGAAAAAAATATTGAAGGTACAGCAATTGCTACCTATGGAATTGAAAGAAATGCTGGTATTTTTTCGCCAACATTAGATCCTTCAAATCCTAAAACATATCAATTATTAAGTGAAATTTTTGATGAGGTTTGTCCATTATTCCCAGGCGCTTATTTTCATATCGGGGGAGATGAAAACGAAGGTAAAGACTGGGATTCAAACCCAAAAATTCAGGAATTCATGAAGAAGAATAAGTTAGCAACTAATCATGAATTGCAAACTTATTTTACAATGCAATTAGTACCAATGCTTAAAAAACATGGTAAACAATTGATGGGATGGGAAGAGATTTTGACAAAAAACATGTCTAAAGATGCTATCATTCATTCCTGGAGAGGTCCAAATGAAGGAGTTGTTGCAGGACAATCGTTAGTAGATGCGGTAAAAAAAGGATATAAAACAGTTTTGTCAAACGGATATTATATCGATTTAATGTATCCGGTTGCAAGTCATTATTTGAATGATCCTATGCCAAAAGGAGCAAACCTGACAACTGAAGAAAAAGCAAGAATATTAGGTGGAGAAGCTACTATGTGGACAGAACTTGTAACGCCTTTGACGATAGATTCAAGACTTTGGCCAAGAACAGCTGCAATTGCTGAAAGACTTTGGTCTGCTGAAGATATTACAGATGTAGCCAATATGCGTAAACGTCTTGATGCTGTTTCGTTTAGATTAGAAGAACTTGGTATTACACATATTCGTAATAAAGCAGTTATTTTAAGAAATATTTCAAACAATCAAAAAATCGATTTATTAGAAGAATTTTCAAATGTATGTGAGCCATTAAAAGGGTATACACGTAATAAAGGCGGAACAGAATATCAAATGTATTCTCCATTTACACTTTTTGCAGATGCTTGTACACCAGATGCTAAAGATGCTTTAGCTTTTGATGATGCTGTAACACAATACTTAGCCAATAAATCTCCGGAAAATAAAGCAAAAGTCGCAGCGTTTTTCAACAAGTGGATTGCTGTAAATAAAGGATTAACAGCGTTAAGTGTCAATGCACCTTTAGTACAGCCGCTTTTACCATTGTCTAAAAAATTAAATGATGCATCACAGGAATTGTTGCTTGTCTTAGAAAATAAATCAACATTAAATACAGATGCTCTAAAGTATTTAATCGAGCAATGTAATACAAAGGATCATGCAGATGTTGAATTATCAGTTTATGCAAGTCTTAAAAAATTAATTTAATGAATTTGGTCTGAGTTAGTATTTAGTAAGTTTTTGTTACCCTGATTAGTAATTTATTTATCTCTGCCAAATTTTTTTTGGTAGAGGTAAATATGGTAATGTAAATTGTATAAAATGCATTAAATCAAAAAGATAAAATATATAGCCAAAAAGAACTATTAACAATTAAAACCAAATAATACAGAATAAAAATAAACATGACAAACAAGTAAAGTATTAAAATTGATGAATCCCAAATTTATCTATTCTTAACCTAATTTTTTGAAAAATTAAATAAATATCAATCAGTGCTATTCACTAGTGATTATGGAAGATCAGTAATAGTAATATTTATTTTTAGAAGTAATATGAATTAATTTCCAATGAGTTGTGATTTGTTTGCAATTTATCGAAAGCCAGTTATTGTATTTACATGCTTTTTTAGTACGTAAGGTATCGTGATTGGAATATTTATTTTCTATTAACCAATATTAATTTAATTATGAAACATTATTACAGATTGCTTTTTTTGTTATTGTTTTCCTTATTTGCGTTCGTACAGCCGGTTCATGGCAAAAACACAGTAGGGGATGACGCGCAATGGTCTATTAATACCCGGTATTTTAATATTCCCAGGGTAGATGAAAGTAAGTTGACGCATTTGAATTATTCTTTTTATGAGACAGTTTCTGATCGTGCTTTGGCTAACAAAACATTGGATTTGATGCAAAATTTGCCTGTTGCAAACCTAATTAGCGGAACTGTAAAAAGCGGTTCAACACGGGTTACGGGAGCGAAAGTAGAATTGATCGTGCCCTGGACAGATAATGCCCACGGATGGAAAAGTGTTATAGCGACAACAGATGCTCAGGGAAATTTTAGTTTTGATAATTCAGTATTGGCGGGTTATACTACTATTTCAAGCCTGAAATTGAACGGCTGGCAGAATAATGATATTATTTATTCTCCAACGAATCTGGCCAATTTTGCAGTGCCAACAACACCGCAGGTTTACAATTTCAATTCAAATTCAGTTGCGCCACAAGTAACAATTACAAGCCCGTCTCTGGCAACTGTAGCCATTGCACCGGGAACTGCTATTCAGCTTAAAGCAAATGCAAGTTTGACTTTTGCAGATCCTACCGTAACTATTTCTTCGGTTGTATTTAACATCAACGGACAAAATATTACAGCAACATTTACAGGAACTGAATATGTAGCAAGTTGGACACCAGCTGCAGCAGATTTTAATAAAAATTACACCTTAAAAGCAACTGCAACAGCTTCAAATAGTCTAACTGCCGAAAACACAAAAGCATTCTATTTGCAATGTTCAGGAACTTCCTGCCCAAATATAGTACCTGAAATTGCATGGATAACACCAGCAGCAACATCAATTAATCAGGCTTCAGGATTTCAGCCCGTTCCAGTTAGCGTAAATGTTACAGATGCAGACGGTACGATTGCAAGTGTTTCAATTAGTATCGACGGAATTTCTTTTCCTATGACAAAAGGAACCGGAAATGCTTACAACTATACTTTTACACCAAATGGCTATAAAAATTATGCAATTATAGTAAAAGCAACAGATAATCTTGGCGGAATAAAAACATTCAATCAGACTATTAGTATTATTAGTTCCGCTTTTAATCCATTGCCTGCAAAAGTAATTGTGGGTTACGCACATGGATGGGATAATGCCAGTGCACCATTTTTGTATTTCAATCAAATGGGAGATAAGAAATTCAATGTTGTTGTTTACTCTTTTATCGAAACGCTTAACAGAGATGGTTATACGCCAATTTTGGTAGTAAACGAACCAAGGTATATGACAAATGGAGTTTTTAATCCTCAGTTATTAAAGAACGATATCAAATTTCTGAGAGACAAAGGGATTCCGGTTATTGTTTCTATCGGAGGACAAAATGGTCACGTAGAATTGCAAACCGTTGCTCAGAAAAATACTTTCGTAAACGGTTTAAAAGCTATTGTAGACCAATACAGTTTTGATGGAGTAGATATTGATTTCGAAGGTGGATCAATGAATTTTGGAGCAGGAGCACTTAAGGATTTTTCTTATTCAGCAATTTCAGCTTATCCAAAGTTAAAGAATATTGTAGATGCTTTCAAAGAACTAAAAGCAAGTTACGGAAGCGGATTTATCTTAACATCTGCACCGGAAACATTTTATGTACAAGTAGGATATTCTGTTTATTCAGATGGAGCAGGTTCATTCTTGCCCGTAATCCACAACTTACGTAACGAATTAGACCTTCTAATGGTGCAATTGTACAACACAGGATCTATAAGTGCTTTAGATAATGTAGCATATTCACAAGCGACGCCGGACTTTTTAGTCTCTATGTCAGATATGTTGATGAAAGGATTCAACGTAGCTTCAACAGGATTTTATTTTCCTCCATTGCCTCCTTCTAAAATCGTAATCGCGATTCCGGCTTGTGCAGGAGCAGCTCCGGCAGGAGGATATTTAACACCTGAGAAAGGAATTCAGGCATTCAATTATTTAAGATACGGAACCACTTTCGCAGGAAGAGCATACACATTAAAAGGTGGCCCATATCCTGATATGCGCGGAGTTATGACCTGGTCAATCAATTGGGATGCAGCTTGCGGTACAGGGTATCAGTTCTCGAATGCTTATGCGGCATATTTTAATTCGCAATCAGCAGCAAAAAAACTGCCATTAGACAATATAGAAGTGAATAGCGGAACTGTAGCTTATTTTAAGAATGACGCATTATCAGTTACAAATGAAACTCAGGACATTACTCAGGTAGAGGTATTCAACACGATAGGGCAACCATTAGTAAGTCATAAAAATATTCAGAATAATAAAGAAGTAGTGATTCACAATCAAAGTTTTTCGACGAAACAAATATTTATAGTGATAGTAACAGACAAAGCAGGAAATAAAAAGTCATTGAAAGTAATGAACTTTTTAAACTAAGTTACAAGATGAAAAATTTAGAAATAGAAAAATTGGAACGGTTAAAATTGAGTTTGGTTATTTATTTTTTAATCTAATTTTTATTTCGATTAAATGCTTTGAATTTGGGTGATTTGTTATTTGGTTTTCACCCGGAGGAGAACATTATGAACCTGGCAACTGTATTGCCAGGTTTTTTTTATGGTTTGAATTAGAGTAAAAATAGGAATGATTTTTTTTAGGAGCTATTTCATGCTATTCGTTTCAATCTTTTATGCCGAACCCCGGCACAAAAGGATTTCCACTTCTATCAGGGCTAGGGCATTCGTTTTCAAAAGAGATTTTTTTCTACTTTAAAATAAAAAAAACTAAAGTTACCCTAAAGCAACCAGAAAGTATGTCATTTCGAGGAACGAGAAATCTCTGCAAGTAACTCCGCAATGAAAGTCTAATCTTTGTCCAAGTTTTCACGTAGATTTCTCGTTCCTCGATATGACAAAAAAGGATTGTAAAAAAAATCCGCATAAATCTGCGTTTTCGCATAGCGAATCCTTTTTATCCGCATGCCATTTGATTCAGTCAGTAAGATTACTTCCTTGCTCGCAAAGGAAAAAATCAAATCGATTATCTTCAAAATCCGTTTGCTATTAAAGTAAAGTATTAGCCAAATAAAAAACAGAAACTTTCGTATAATTTTAAACACGTAAAAAACGTATAAAAGGACGTGCATTATTTATTTTTAAAGTATTTTGCACCCAATTTATAAACAACAAAACATGAAAATTATTAAATACGTTTTTTCGATAATTGGTTTGGCTTTAATATTTGGAGCCTTTTATCTTTATCAAAATAAGCAAGCTTTTTTAAAGAAAGCAGAAGTTGCCCAAGGAACAGTTATCGAATTACAGAGCTCAAGATCAGATAATTCAACAACGTATCGTCCAGTTGTTGAATTTACGACAAAAACAGGTAAAAAGGTAGAATTTACCTCGTCTGTTAGTAGTAATCCTCCCAGTTATAATCAAGGAGAAACGGTTGAGGTTCTATACGATCCTGTTAATCCATACAAAGCAGATATTAACGGCTTTACTTCATTGTATTTGGCACCATTAATTTTGGGGATTTTGGGAATAATTTTCTTTTTAATTGGTTTCTTCATTATTCTGTTTAGTTATCGAAAGCAAAAAACCACAAAATATCTATTGGAGAATGGCAAACGTATTTCAACAAAATTTGAGAACGTACAACTCAATTCAAGTTTTGCAGTAAATGGCAGAAACCCTTTTCAAATTTACAGTCAATGGCTGGATACAAATACAAATGAATTATATATTTTCAAGAGCGATAATATATGGTTTGATCCTACAGACTTTATCAAAACAGAAGAAATAAAAGTTATGATTGATCCTAATAATCCAAAGGAATATTTAATGGACATTTCCTTTTTACCCAAGGTGAATAATTAGAAAAAATAACCGTTGAAAACTCGAGGGCACTGAAAAACATCCCTTATTTTGATCAGGTTTATTTTTTAGACAATAAAAAAACGCTTATAACAGGATTTAAAAATATCCGTTGTAAGCGTTTTTCGTTTTATAACTGTTTTTTATTTGAGGTTATATGTGTCGATTTTTTATTTGTAGAGGGGCATTTTCTATAATCATACTTATTTTATAATTTCTTACATCAATTTCAGTATTCTTTTTAAGTTGACTGTGAAAATAGCCATTGCTCCTTGCATTTGCATATTGGTGATACCATACGATAGTGCTCTATCGTATCCATGCACATTTTTTAATTCACTGTTTTTAGCTTCTATTTTGTATCGGTGTTTGGCCTTTTCTTTATAGTAGTCGGTTTCTTGGAAAGCAATTTGTTCTTGGTGTAATTCTGATTTTATTGATACCGAATATGTTTTTGTCTTTGATCCTTCTTTGTAGCATCCTTCTTTTAAAGGACAAGACTTGCATTTTTCAACATCAAAATAGTATGTATCTACTTGATTTTTTCCAACATTCTTTTTGCCCTGATGAGCTTTTCTTATAGCCATGTGGCCTGCAGGACAAACAAATCTGTCGGCATCTTTATTGTAATCAAATTTATCTTCTTCTTTTCTAATACCTTGTGTTATTGTAGTATTTAGTTTTGCTACTATTTTAATGTTTTGCTCATTTGTGAGCTTTAGATTTTCTTTTCCTGCATAAGCTGCATCACCAATGATAGTATCTACATCAATTCCGTTTTCTTGACTAATCTCTAAGAGTTTTGGCAACTCTGGACCGTCTCCTTTTTCTCCTGAGGTTACTACAGCTGCTGTGATAATACGTTCCTCAGTCATCGCCAAATGAGTCTTATATCCAAAGAAAGAGCTGTCAGCGGATTTATGCCCCGTCTTAGCATCTGTATCTTTTGATAAGATGAAATTTTCTTGAGTATCCTCTACTGTTTCTTTTAGTAAGTTTAGTTTTTCTTTCACAGCCGGTATAGAGCTCAAAGATGGTTCTTTTTCTATACGGCTCTCCAGATCTTTACAATAGGCCAATTCTTTTTCTAGTTCATTGGTATCATTCTTCTGGGGCATATGTTCTTTGAATTGGTCATCAAATAGATATACCGTCTTTCGAAGTAGTTTAGAACGCTCCCTTAATACTTCAATTGCTGAAAATGGATTGGATCTGGATAAAGTATGTGTAGCATCCACTATAATAGACCTGGATTTAATGATTCCCTTTTCAACAGCTATAGTCACTGTTCTACCAATGAGTAGATTTAATAAGTCTGTATCTTTAAGACGAAGTTTACGAAATTTCGTCAATGAACTTGGATTAATAACGCTCTCTTCTGGCGTCATTTCTAAGAAATACTTAAAAGACATATCAAAACGTGAACGTTCTACTACATCAACATCCGAGACATCATAAATTGTTTTTAGAAGCAAATACTTAAACATACGCACAGGGCTTTCTGCGGTGCGACCATTATTTGTACAATATTTATTTAGCAACTCATCGTAGATGAATGAAAAGTCTATGAGTTCGTTGATTTTTCTAAGGAGATTATCCTGAGGAACAATTAAATCATATAATGAAGAGTAGGGACTAAACTGAATTTGTTGCTGTTGAATTAACATCTAAAAAGCCTTATGATTACACGGAAAAGATACAAAAAAAGGAGCAGAAAACTTTTAGCTTCTACTCCTTTTAATTAACAATTTATTTGTGAAAAGACTTTTTCAGTGCCCTCGAAAACTCAACGGTTATTTTTTTGTAATTTTAAGCAAAGACAAAAAGTAAAAGCCGTGTTTGCGATAGTGAATCTGTATAATCTGTGCTATTTCTTTGCAACTCTAGTAAAAATCCCAAGCGTCTTTAACGGTTAAAATCCCAATATTTTAAGTAATTTTGAATCCCAATAATTCCATTCAAACTTCATGCAAAAAGCAATCAACATTATAATAGTCTTTTTAATTTTTACTTCAGGTTTCGCTCAATCAAATCATGAAACCCCAGAAGTTGATCCCATTCAAATTCAAAAAAACTTTGCAGATTGGTCAGCATACCAAAGCAAAAGCATAATGCTTTCAAGAGATTTTACAGCATTAGATTCAAATTCAAAAGAAATTTCAAAAGAAATTTCAAAAGAATCTTTCTTAGATCAATTAGCAAACGGCAACTTCATCCCAATCCGATTAAAATCGGAAGATTCCAAATACTATTATAAGCTGTTCGAGATTCAGCCCAATTCAGATACAAGTATAAAAGCAACCATCAATCAGATTGGTTTTGACGCGCATAAGAATTTCGAAATGGAAGGAACAGCTTTCCCTAAATTCTCTTTTAAAGATTTAAACGGAAATCTGGTAACAAACGAATCCATGAAAGGAAAAATAATTGTTATAAAATGTTGGTACATTCACTGCACGCCATGCATAAGAGAATTTCCTCAGGTAAATAAATTAGCAGACGAATACAAAGACCGAAAAGACATACTATTTATAAGCCTCGCCGAAGATTCGCCAGAACAATTAAAAACATTTTTAGCCAAAAGACCTTTAAAATATTCGGTAATTCCAAGCATGAAAGTGTATATGAATGAAGCCTTACAACTCAATTCATTTCCAACACATTTTATCCTGAACAAAGAAGGAATGATTGCTAAAGTGCTGCCTAATTTCGAAAGTTTAGAAGTGGCTTTGGCAAAAGAAAGCATATTGCAGTCGAATTAATCTCGCAAAGTCGCAAAGTTTTTATTAGGATTGTTTTTAAGTTTAGTTTTGAATAAGCTTTCGACTTCTATTTTGAGATTTATTGCCTTTAAAAATTTCTTTTCTTTGCGCCTTTGCGTCTTTGCGAGAAATTTTCTTCGCATGGTAAAAACTTAGAGCCTTTGCACCTTTGCAACTCTGAACCTTTTTCCGTACTTTTGCACGAAATTAATTAAAAAGACATTCATGTTAACAGTCAATAATTTATCAGTTCAATTTGGCAAACGAATTTTGTTTGACGAAGTAAATACCACATTCACACACGGAAATATTTATGGAGTTATTGGAGCCAATGGTGCTGGAAAATCTACTTTTCTAAAAATCATTTCAGGCGACATTGACCCAACTTCTGGCCACATTCATTTAGAACCGGGAAAACGTATGTCAGTTTTAACCCAAAATCACAATTTGTTCGACGAGCATACGGTTTTGGAAACTGTTTTGATGGGAAATAAAGTTCTTTATGCTGTTAAAAAAGAAATGGATGAACTTTATTTAGACTACAACGACAAAAACGCAGACAGAATTGGAGAACTTCAGGTTCAGTTCGAAGAAATGAACGGATGGAACGCAGATTCTGATGCCGCATCGATGTTGTCTAACTTAGGAATCAACGAAGAGCATCATTATACATTAATGGGCGATCTTGAGGGAAAAATTAAAGTTCGTGTGCTTTTGGCGCAAGCGCTTTTTGGTAACCCGGATTTGCTTATTATGGATGAGCCTACCAATGATTTGGATTTTGAAACTATCTCATGGTTAGAAAATTTCTTAGCCAATTATGAAAATACAGTAATCGTAGTATCTCACGACCGTCACTTTTTAGACTCAGTTTGTACACATATTTCTGATATCGATTTTGGAAAAATCAATCACTATTCAGGAAACTATACGTTCTGGTACGAGTCTAGCCAATTAGCGGCAAAACAACGTGCACAGCAAAACAAAAAAGCCGAAGAAAAGAAACAGGAATTAGAAGAATTTATTCGTCGTTTTAGTGCGAACGTTGCCAAATCTAAACAAGCGACTTCTCGTAAAAAAATGATTTCTAAATTGAATATTTCAGATATCAAACCTTCAAGCCGTCGTTATCCTGCAATTATTTTTGATCAGGATCGTGAGGCAGGAGATCAGATTTTGAATGTAGAAAATTTAGAAGCTTCTGTAGATGGTGAACTTTTATTTAAAGGAGTTGATCTGAATATGGCAAAAGGCGATAAAATCGTTCTTTTCTCTAAAGATTCACGTGCTACAACAGCATTCTACGAAATTCTGAACAACCAGCAAAAAGCAGACGCAGGAACGTTTGATTGGGGAATTACAACGAATCAAGCTTATTTACCAGCTGAAAACCATTCTTTCTTCGAAAACGATTTGACATTGGTAGACTGGTTACGTCAATACGCAAAAACTGAAGAAGAGCGCGACGAAGTATTTATTAGAGGTTTCTTAGGGAAAATGATTTTCTCAGGAGAAGAAGCTTTAAAAACAAGCCGTGTATTATCAGGAGGAGAAAAAGTACGTTGTATGCTTTCGAGAATGATGATGGAACGTGCTAATATTTTAATGCTTGATGAACCAACGAATCACTTAGATTTAGAGTCGATTACAGCATTTAACAACTCGTTGAAAAACTTCAAAGGATCTGTAATTTTCACCACACATGATCATGAGTTTGCACAAACTGTTGGTAATAGAGTAGTAGAGTTGACACCAAACGGAGCAATCGATCGTTATATGACATTTGATGAATATCTTGACGATGAAAAAGTTCAGGAATTAAGAACAAAAATGTATGCTAAATAAAACATAGCTTTTAAATAGAAAAGAAATCCCGATCGTTTTACCGATCGGGATTTTTTATGTTTATTTATTACCACCAAAAAGTTTAGCGAATATAAAGATGATTATCGCAATAATAAAGATAACGATAAAGATCCCGAATCCCATTCCGGCTTTAAAGATGTCTCCAATAGCCTCGCAACTTGTAAATGAAAATAGTATTACGAATACCATTAACAAACGTGTAATGTTCTTTTGCATGATTTTGCTGTTTTTAGTTGTTTTAAAAAGAATCTACTATTCTAATTATCGTAGAATAAAATTACTTCAAACATCAAAAAAAGGTGTTATATAATTTGGTTCAAAAGTTCTATGATTTTGACTAAACGACAAATTGAAAATATTAAGGATATTCGAAAAAAAGAGCCATAGGCTCCATCCGTATTATAGGGCTGGATTTTAATCCAGTTTACAAGCATAAAAAAAGAAAAACATCAATATATTCCACGTTTAATTTACAGCGTATTTAATTTTGAATATGCACCACACAGTATAGCGTTGTCAAACTTTGCAGCCACGGAAAAGATTTCTGCGCTATCGTTGCGCTTAGACGATTGCTTGGGTTGGTATTTGTATACCGGGTAATCACGTTTGCGAGAACTGTTATTATGACTTAGTAGTATGTTTCTTTAGCCATAAAGTTGCTTCATTTGTATTTTCCCAAATGTATTTAGCAAATTCTGCATAATAGTTTGCCTCGTCTGCGCCGCCCCAACTATAATAGTCAGTGGTGTTAGTAATTGGTTTTTTAGACAGAAGTTTAGTTGCTACAAATTTATTTTGCTTAATTGCCTTTTGGAGTTGTTTATTAGTATTATCCGTTTCTCCTTCTGTTTTGAAAGCGAACAGGGCTCTGTTAAAAAGCGAAAATGTACCATCGTCATCTTTAAACATCGTAGCATATTTTTGGAATTTTTCATTCTCGTCAAGCAGAATAAAATAAAGTAAAAGTTGATCTCTTACTCCTTGGTTGTCATTTTCATTGAGTGCAATTATTTCTTCTGAAATTATTACGGCCTCTTTTGTTTTTCCAATTTTGTAAAGGCAAACAGAGTAGTGATATAAACAACGCATGAAAGGCCGGGTTTCATGGATGTACCAAAATTTCCCTTTATTTCTTTCAAAAAAAGTTTCATTAAAATTTTCTCGGCCTATTTTAATTCCTTTTTCAAAAAAAAGAATTGCAATTTCTTCAACATCTTCGATTGAACCGAGAAATTCATATGCCTCAATACAATTATTGTCAAGTTTCAAAGCTTTTTTTATATTTTGTCTAGCTTTAAAAGTTGGAAGATCGTAAGCTTCATAAACTAAGTTTTGTGCTTGTTCTTGTGAAGTTAATACTTCTTCCGGAAGTGATGGGATCTGCTGATCCATACTTTCCATAAACTTTCTTAGATCTTTTTCTGATTTGAAATCTTGTGAGTTTAAAAATCGATGTAAGTCGGTGATTAATTTATCATGATCTTTATTCATAGGTTAAAAGTAAAAAAGTATTGTTATGTTAAAATAGTTCATTAATTAAAAACAAAATGTAAAAATATTATTTTTTATAAAGTTACAATGTATAGTATGAAATTTATTTAAGCGATAAAAGTTTCTCCAAATCAAAAATAAATATTTCCCCACCCAACACCCCAACAAATAAATTCTGATTTCGTATATTTGCCCAACCAAACATTACACTTAATTATGAGTCAAAAAGTATTACTTAGTTCAAAAGAAGTTACTATTATACTCCATCGTTTGGCTTGTCAGTTAATCGAAAAACACCTTGATTTCTCGGATACTATTTTAGTTGGGATTCAGCCAAGAGGCGTTTTTTTAGCTGAACGTTTAAAACAAATATTAGAAAACGAATATCAGGTTCCTGAAATTTCTTTAGGATATCTGGACATCACTTTTTTTAGAGATGATTTTCGTCGTACTGATAAACCGCTGGAAGCCAATAAAACACAAATAAATTTTATAGTCGAAAACAAGAAAGTCATTTTTATCGATGATGTATTGTTTACCGGACGAAGCATACGTTCTGCTTTGACTGCAATTCAATCTTTTGGGCGACCATCAGAAATCGAATTGTTGGTGTTAATCGACAGACGTTTTAGCCGTAATTTACCTATTCAGCCCGATTATCGCGGCCGTCAGGTAGATGCAATTAATGACGAAAAAGTAAAAGTAAGCTGGAAAGAGAATGAAGGCGAAGATGCGGTTTACCTCATAACGAATTAGTTTAATCGGTTAATTGTTTAATCGCAAAAACGAGACAATTAAACAATCAAACAAATAAACGCTTAAACAATCAACGAATAAACAAAAAAACATGACAGAGAATGAAGCGTTTATTTATGAATCAATTTTTAATCAGGTCAGAATGGGATTTCTTTCCCTTGATGAGATTCAGGAGAACATTATAGAAGAAATTGAAGACAACGAATTTGCAGATGAAATCTCAGAAGAGTGGGCTTTTGACAAAATAAGAGAAGAATACCAAAAATTACTGGCAGAAAGTAAACAATGGGAAAGTCCAACAGATACTGAAAGGCTAATAAAAGCGTTTGATGAATTGGGTGATGAAAACATCGTCGCACTTCACAACGCAGGTTACACCACAACCGACGGTGAATATGAAGTGGTTGAGGTAGAAAGAGAACTGCAGGAAAACGAAGTAGAATCTGACGGTTATTGTTTTTATCACGAACAAGATTTGGCGAGAGCAATTGCAATCGAAAATCCAAGTTTGTTTATCGCTTTTCAGAAAGTAGATAATTCTGATGATGCAACGACAATAGAAGTAGGGAAAGTAGTGGCTGAGGTTTTAATAAACAACGATTTTAAAATAATCTGGAATGGCTCTGCTAAAACTAAAATCGAAATTCCGGGTTTCAGATGGCAAAAGATTTTTGATGAAGATGCAAGAGATCTCCAGGATTACAGTGAAGTTGTAGACAGAATGGTTCAATAAGCAGCTTCTCTTTTTAGAAGCATTGAAAGACTGAGTGTTTCAGAAATTCATGAATTTGACAAATAAATATTAAAGAAATAAAAATGAAAGAATTAAGCGTAAATCATTTATTAGGAATAAAATACATCAATGAGAATGATATTAACCTGATTTTTGAAACTGCCGATCATTTTAAAGAAGTCATTAACAGACCGATTAAAAAAGTTCCTTCATTACGAGATATAACCATTGCCAATATTTTCTTTGAAAATAGTACCAGAACAAAACTTTCGTTCGAGTTGGCACAAAAACGATTATCTGCTGATGTTATCAGTTTTTCGGCAGCTCAGTCTTCGGTTAAAAAAGGAGAAACCCTGATCGATACAGTAAACAATATTCTTTCCATGAAAGTAGACATGGTAGTAATGCGCCACTCCAATCCCGGAGCGGCTTATTTTTTATCCAAAAATGTCAAAGCAAGTATTGTAAACGCCGGAGACGGAGCACATGAGCATCCAACACAGGCTTTATTAGACAGTTATTCGATTAGGGAAAAATTAGGAGATGTAGCCGGAAAAAAAGTAGTTATTGTAGGCGATATTCTACATTCAAGAGTAGCTTTATCTAATATATATGCATTGCAAATGCAAGGCGCCGAAGTAAAAGTTTGCGGACCAAAAACATTGATCCCAAGATATATCGAATCACTTGGTGTTACAGTTGAACCCAATCTAAGAAAAGCTTTGGAATGGTGCGATGTAGCCAATATGCTTCGTGTACAAAACGAACGTATGGATGTGAACTTCTTCCCATCAACACGTGAATACGCACAACAATACGGAGTCGATAAACCTTTATTAGATTCTCTTGGAAAAGAAATCGTCATCATGCACCCGGGACCAATCAACAGAGGAGTAGAGATCACTTCTGAAGTTGCAGATTCCGATCATTCAGTGATTTTGAATCAGGTAGAGAATGGTGTTGCAATCAGAATGGCGGTGATTTATTTATTGGCGTCTAAGATTCAGTAAGTTTAGTTTACAGTTTCGGTCTCAGTCTGCAGTGTCAATGACAGGCTTATAAACGGCTGTCACCCTGAGCGAAGTCGAAGGGCGCACCAATAGGAACGGGCTTCGACTTCGCTCAGCCTGACAAAATTGAGAATGAAAACTGAAAACAGCGACTGCGATTGAAAACTGAAATCACAAAGTTTAAAAAACTGAAAACTGACACTGCGACTGAAAACTAAAAAAATTGTACCTTAGCTTCTCAATAGCGCCTATAAATTAGAAGATGAAAGTAGATCAAAAAGGACATACCGTTACGATTAAAGATACACAGGGAGATTTTAATGCTTTTCTGGAAAAAGTAACGCAGCAATTTAAAACCTTTGAAAAACAAAATATTATAATCGATTTATCAGCAGATGCAGGTTTGACTGAAAAAGATTTGAAACTTTTTTTACCACTTGTAAAACAGCAAAAAAAAGCCAAAAAGTCGTTTGTAATTGTAGTCGCTGATCTTGACTTTAATGCTATTTCAGAAAAATTAATCGTGGTTCCGTCGGTTTTAGAGGCGCACGATATAATTGAAATGGATGAAATTGAAAGAGACCTCGGTTTTTAAAAAATGATTAATAGTTTAGCTGTTTAATCGGTTAATCGTTCAGCTGTTTAATCAATTTGCGATTCAACCAAGTACCAATTTTACGATTACACAGTTAACCACATAAACGAATAAACATAAAATTGAAACTTACCATACTTGGCTGTTATGCCGCAACTCCCAGAACTATTACCAACCCAACTTCGCAGGTTTTAGAAATTAAGAACAGATTGTTTTTAATTGATTGTGGTGAAGGAACTCAGGTACAATTGCGTAAAAACAAGATTAAATTTTCAAAAATTAATCACATTTTTATTTCGCATTTGCACGGTGATCACTTTTTTGGACTAATTGGAACCATCTCGACTTTTGCACTTTTAGGACGTACTACGGATCTTCATATTTATGGTCCAAAAGGAGTAAAGGAAATCATTACTTTACAACTTAGATTATCCAATTCCTGGACGACTTATGAGTTGTTCTTTCATGAATTAGAATCAAAAGAAAGCGAAGTTATTTTTGAAGATAACAGAGTAATTGTAAAAACTATTCCGTTAAAACATCGTGTATATACGAACGGATTTTTATTTCAGGAAAAACCAGGTGAAAGAAAACTGAATGTTGATGCAGTTCAGCAATATGATATTCATACTGCTTATTATCAAAAAATAAAGAATGGCGGAGATGTTACGCTTGACGACGGAACTGTAATTGAAAATGAGAAATTATCTTTCGATCCAATTCCAGAAATGAGTTATGCATTTTGTTCTGATACTGTTTATCATGAAGACATTTTACCGATTATAAAAGATGTTGACGTGTTGTATCATGAATCAACTTTTTTAGAATCAGAAGCTCTTCTGGCTTTAAAAACATTGCATTCAACAGCTAAAGAAGCAGCCAGAATTGCATTGAAAGCAAATGCAAAACAATTGGTTCTGGGTCATTATTCTACAAGATATGATGGTATTGAACGCTTTAAAGAAGAAGCCGAAGAAATCTTTCCAAATGTACTTTTAGGAGACGATGGAAGAAGTTTTGAGTTTTAATCTCAGTTTCTATACTGAGGCTTTGGAACTAAGTTTTCGAAAAAGTTAGAGTCAACAATCTAAAATCAACAATCTAAAATCAGCAATCATGAATGATTTAAGCAATTATAGAAAATCTTACGAGAAAAGTGAATTACTGGAAGCTAATATTTCGGAAGATCCTATTAATCTTTTTAACCGATGGTTTCATGAGGTAGAAGATTTTGGTGCAAAAGGAGAAGTAAATGCCATGACCGTTTCGACCATTGGATTGGACAGTTTCCCAAAATCAAGAGTAGTTTTATTAAAGAAATTTTCTGAAGAAGGTTTTATTTTCTATACCAATTATGATTCAGAGAAAGGAAAAGCAATCGCTGCAAATCCGCACGTTTGTTTGTCTTTCTTTTGGCAGGAAATGGAACGTCAGGTGATCATAAAAGGTATTGCACAAAAAACATCTGAGAATATTTCTGATGGATATTTTGATTCTCGTCCTGACGGAAGTAAGTTGGGCGCAATTGTTTCGCATCAGAGCGAAGTGATTCCTTCAAGGACTTTCCTGGAAGATAATTTGAAGAAATTAGAAAAAGAATTTGAAGGAAAGCCAATCCCGAGACCTGCAAATTGGGGCGGCTATTTAGTAACTCCATTAGAGGTAGAATTTTGGCAGGGAAGACCAAATAGGTTGCACGACAGGATTCGTTATCAAAGTCAATCTGATTTCTCCTGGAAGATTGAACGACTTTCTTCTTAGTCTGTAGGATTTTTATATTTAATAATTGAATAATTATGTATTTCATCGATTAATTTTGCAGTTTGCCGATAAATTGAATATGTTTGAATAAGAAAAACAAGACAATTTATTTAAAAATATAATTTAAGGAATTTGCCCCAACATTTACTTTAATTTTAACTGCTATTGATTATGAAAAAGATTATGTGTGCCATGATGTTCGTTGTAATATTTATTACAATGAACTCATGCTCTGCAGATAGTGCCGAGGGAAGCAATAATAGTACTACTACTGAAGCTCTGATAACAAACTACTCCTATAATGATTCAGAGTTAGAAACCATGAAACTTATTAATGACTATCGTTTAAGTATTGGTTTGAATGCATTAGAAAAAATAAATCATATTTCGTTTAAATGTGAAGAGCATAATAAATACATGATTGCAAATAATGTTGTTGATCATAATGATTTTACCTCACGTTCTAATAATATTGTTAGTGTTTTAGGAGCTAAAAAAGTAGGCGAAAATGTAGCTTATAATTATAAAACTTCTGAAGCAGCTGTTAGAGCATGGTTAGATAGTCCTGGACATAAAGAAAATATCGAGGGAGATTTTACTCATTTTGGTTTGTCAGTAACAACTGATCCTAAAACAGGAAAAAAATACTATACGAATATATTCGCTAAAATTTAAAATATTATTGGACTGGTTGGTTTTTAGTGGTCGTTGTAAATCTATGATTTGCAACGACTTTTTTTATTAGAAAAAATCCCAAAATAAAAATTCCAAATTTCAATAATGTATGCATTTACATTATTGAAATTTGGAATTAAATAATATTGGAATTTAATTAATAACATTAGATTTTTAAAGTCCTGTAATAATAAATTCGCTTCTTCTGTTCATTTGGTGTTCTTCTTCAGTACATTGTACTCCGTCAGAACAACCGTTTACAAGTTGAGTTTCTCCATATCCTTTTCCTGTTAATCGGTTTTTGGCCACACCGTTTTTGATCAGCCATGCAATCGTCGATTTTGCTCTTCGGTCTGATAAAGCCTGATTGTACTGATGTGTAGCCCTGCTATCTGTATGGGAACGGATATCGAGTTTCATTGTTGGATTGTTGTTTAGTACATCGAGGATTTTCTCTAGGTCGAGTGCTGCTTCGGTTCTTATGTTTGATTTATCCAAATCGAAATAAATCATTTTGATGCCAAAACATTTTCCCAGATCATCCCCAATGGTCACCTTGCAGGTTGATTTTTCCAGAGCAATAGGAAGACTTGTTTTTCCGGTTAGTTTTCCAATAGTCACGCTGACTTCCTTGGTTGTGTACTCTTGTTTCTCGGCCCTAACGTTATAGGTTTTCCCACATTCAACAGCAAAAGTATAGTAGCCGCCTGCATCAGCAATTGAGGTGTTTTTGAGGATTGTACCTTCGTATAAAGTAACTTTTGTTCCCGCTAGAATTGCGCCCGTATTAAGATCTGTAATAATGCCTTCTAATGTCTGAACACATTGCAGTTTTCTGGTTTCCAAAAATTTGTAGATATCATCAGAACCCTGACCCCCATCTTTATTAGAGCTGAAATAACCTCTTCGCGAAGCCGGATCTATGATATAGGCAAAATCATCTTTGGGAGAATTCACATCGGCTCCCACATTCTGAATATTGCTGATGGTTCCGTTGTCCTCAATTTTACCCACAAATACATCGAGTCCCCCAAGTCCGGGATGTCCGTCTGATGCAAAATAAATTTCGTTTTCGCTTGTGACATATGGAAATGTTTCCTTGCCTTCGGTATTGATGGTATTGCCTAGATTCTCAGGAGTACCATAACCTCCGTTATTATTGATGCTGACTTTATAAATATCAGATTGTCCTAACGTTCCGGGCATATCAGATGCAAAATACAAGGTCTTTTCATCCGGACTCAGGGCAGGATGCGCCGTGCTGTAATTATCACTATCGAAAGGAAGCTCTGTAATGTTGGTCCATTTGCCGTTTTCCTGGGTCGCCTTGTATATTTTGACTAAAGTAATTTTGTTTTCATCTTTTCCTTTTTTGCCGTTTACATAATTGTTTCGGGTAAAATAAACTGTTTTTCCGTCTTTGGTAAAAGCCGGTGAAGCTTCATGGAATTTGGTATTGATCGAAGTTTTGAACTTGTTTACCTTCGAGGCTGTGCCTGTTGCAGGATCTACATCTGCAAAATACAAATTGGTAAAATATTCATTGGTCCATTTGTGTTTGCGCTGCGAGAAGTTTCCGGTATCCCTGGCCGAGGCAAAGTATACCTTGTTGTCGTATACAAAGGATCCGTAATCGGAATACTTGGAGTTGATCCCGGCATCTTCGATTTTATAACGTCCTGAATTTGCTTTGATCTGATCAAGGTAATTGACATCTTCTTTGTATAATTTTCCCCTGTTGTCATTTTTGAATTTGGCATTGAACTCTGCCAGGATTTTGTTGGCCTTATCAGTTTGTCCGGTTGATTTCAGCGATTGCGCATATCTATAATAATATTCTGGTTCTACAGAAGTATTCATGGCAAACAATTCTGTGTACCATTTTGCAGCACCGTCAAAGTCGGAATTGAAGTAATAGGAATTTCCGAGTTTTTTGAACATGTCCTCGGATTTGTATCCTTTCTCAGCTACACGTTCATAGGTTTTTATGGCATCGATATAAGCATAATTGTCGTATTTTTTATCACCGGCCGCTACTTTGGATTGTTGGGCATAACTGTCAAATGAAAAAACAATTATAAGGGTCAGGCAAAGGAATATATAATTTTTCATAGTCATTTATTTTTAGAAGAAACGTGGTGTTGTCATTTTACCGTTGTTTTTGAAGAATTCATAACGCAGGAATATCTCATGTGATCCTGAGTTATAATTTTGCAGTCTGGTGGTTTCACGGTCGTAACCGTAACCTATGTACAAGCCATCTGTGACCTGAAAGCCTACCATGGCACTTACCGCGGCGCTCCATCTGTAAGCTGCACCTACAACAAATTTATCGATGAACATAAAGTTGGCCGAGATATCGACCTGAAGCGGTGCCCCTTCGACCATTTTACCCAATACAGCAGGTTTGAACTTGATATATTGGTATTTATCAAGATCAAATACATATCCTGCAATTAAATAATAATTGATTTTATCTTTATAAATGGCCACATCATTATCATCATACCGATTGGTTTCGATAAAATTAGGAACTGATAATCCGATGTAGGCTTTATCAGAATGCCAGTAAACCCCGGCTCCAATATTAGGCTTGAAGACATTATCGAGATTCTGGAATTGTGGATCTCCCTGATCGGCAGGATTTAATTTACTCACATCGAGGTTGAATAAATTACCTGTGGCTTTTATACCAAAGGAAAGTTTAAAATCTGCCGATGTCTGAACGGTATACGAAAGATCAACCGAAAGATTGTTCTCATTGGTAGGACCAATTTTATCATTGATTAATGAGATACCAACTCCCAGATTACTGTTGTTAATTGGGCTGTTAACCGAGAAACTGCTGGTCTCGGGAGCTCCGTCGAGTCCAACCCATTGGGTACGATATAAACCAAAAATACTCAAAGCTCCTCGCGATCCTGCATAAGCCGGATTTATGGTTATGGTGTTGTACATGTATTGCGTGAATTGTGCATCTTGCTGTGCATAACTGGCAATGGTTACAAACATAATGACGAAGAAAAATAATTTTGTTCTCATAGTAGATTATTTTTATTATTACTATTGATTTTTTCTATTAATTAAAATCCTAAAAAAAGTCAATTCATTTGTATATTCAAAAATAAGGATTTTTTCTATTAATTATTTGTAAATATATTTTTATGTATTTGTTATACAGTGATTTATTGATTCTTGTTATTTTGATATATATAAATATCCATCTTTCTTGTTGTTCTGAAGTACATTATTTCCATCTAATGATTTATAATTAATAATGTAGAAATAAGTTCCCGTTGGCAGTCCGTCAGATTGCTTAACAGTTGTTCTGCCTCTTGATGTTCCGTCGAAAGCGTTGGAGGTATTATTATAATTATCAGTTTCAAAAATCAATATTCCCCAACGATTATATATTTCTACATTGTTTTCAGGATAACAAGTTGTATCATCAATATTATCTATTTTGAAAAAATCATTTATTCCGTCGCCATTAGGAGAGAAAGCATTGTTTACCACAACATTTCCGCAGGCTAATACTTTACAGTCATCATTTACTTCCATACTAAGTACAATACTTCTAGGACAATTTTGATCAGCGATTCTATATTCAAAAGTATAACTACCAAGCGCTAAGCCCAATGCATTAAAAGTGTTTCCTTGTATGGTATTGCTATTAGTAGAATCAACCCAAACTCCTGTTGTTGGTGTGTTCTCCGGTAACAGTTTAAGTAAGTCAATAAGGGTTGAATCATCATTACAAGCTTTGCTGACAATATTTATTATTCCATTTGGAACGACAGTTATTGTAATAGTCGCTGTAGAACAATTTCCTGAATTTAATTTGTCGCAAATCTGATAACTATAAGTGTAAGTTCCTGCTGGAGTTAAACCCGATACATTTACATTTCCTAAAGCATCAAAAGTGATGTTCGGATTTGTTTTTGTTCCGTTATTAGTTTCATTTAATAATGTAAAGTTTACCAATTCTAACGACGCTTTGATGATACCTTTAAAGTCATTGATCAAAACGTTTCCTACTAACCCAAATGTATTACAGCCAATATTATTATAAACATCATTTACAGCAAGTACGGGAGTAGGAGGTGCAGGATCGACAATAGTAATAGTTACAGTTGCAGTATCACAGTTTGAAGTCTCATCAGCCTCACAAATTTGATATACTAATGTCAAAATACCGGTAGGTGCATTTGGTAAAACATTTACTGAACCATCAGTATTAAGTTGTAAAAACTCATTAGGTGTTACTGTTTTAATAATAACATCAGAAGCAGTTACAACAAGGCCTTCAAGTGTGTCATTTACCAATACATTTAAAACATTTGATGTTGTAGTAGTCGATCTGGCAATTGGACCACCAGTATCATCGTTAGCAACAATATCAGAATATGTTTTACAATTAACTCCAAAGTCAGCATCCAGATGTACTAAATCTTCAGGTGTTATTGTTACAATATATCCGCTTGCGCCTCCGGTAGTACTACAAACAGTATGCTTTTGTGTTTTATTTGTTGTTTTTTTGCCTGTAATTGTTGGAAGAACTTTTACCAAACCTGTAGCTCCTAAGGCCGAAGCAACAGCATCCAGATTAGCATCTTTTACTAATTTAATAGTATAATCTCCATAGGGATTAGCAGTACCTGGTCTGTCTCTCCAGTATCCGGTAAGACCTACAATTACTTCTTCGTGATATCCGTTAGGACCATCAATAATAACATTAGAACTCAGAGCATTTCCGAAACCACCGGCATTTAATTCACCTACATTCGAGGGTCCCGTGTAGCTTCCATCCCCATTTAAGTCAATCCATTCCCATTGGCTGTAATCAATAGCTCCATTGCTGTCAGGAATGTTTTTGGTTACAATGCCGTCATTATTAGCATCATACCATTCATCCTGAACTCCGTTTCCATTCGTATCATACCAAACATAATCACCTAAAACGGGAAGATTTGATTTTTCATATTCAAAATTATGTTGTTGAATTTTACAGTCTTCCAGTGTTGTAAAGAATAAACTTGAATCTACAGGATACAATTGATGTGCACTATTAAGGTTAGCATCCTGAACCTGCACTACATAACTTCCGGCAGACATACCTGAGAAATTATAAAGTCCATCAGCACCAGTTATACATAATAAAATAGGACCGGTGGTAGCACCTTGAGGAATTAAAGTAACGGGTACATTTGCAATTGGTGTATTAGTATCTTTGTTGATTATTTGCCCGGATATTTTAACGGTATAACTTGGTTGAGTAATTACAACCGTTGCAGTTGCTGAACAAGTTTCGTTTCCTGCATTTACCGATGATGTTGATGTAAGTGTATAGTTTCCTGCCGGTAAATTTGAATTACTGACAACTTCATTGTTTTCATTTCTAATAATTACAGTAGATCCAGGACTATTAGTAACTAAGATCAAACCATCTTTTCCTCCAAAACAAGTTACATTAGAAACAACACCTGTTACTGAAACTTTATTTTCGACAGTAAACGTTTGTTTTAGTTCCGTTTTATTTCCGGCACAATCTGTTAAAGTATAAGTTCTGGTTAATATATACGCATTTCCATCGCAACCATTTCCTCCATTATTAGAATCGCTTACTGTGATGTTTACAGTAGTGCTGCAATTATCAAGAGCATCTTTTATATCATTTGGACTACCAGCCGGAATGTCAGCAATACTTTGCAAATTAGCGACATCAGACGGAGCTGTTCCTGTAGGGGCAGTCGTGTCTCTAACGGTTACAATTTGAGTGTAAGATGTTGTATTTCCACCACAATCACTAGTAGTCCATTTGCGTGTTAAAGTATAATTAGAAGCACACTCGTTTACGATATTGCTTTTAGTTTCTGTGAAAACAATTGGTAAATTACCATTGCAATTATCAGAAGCCTCCATATTTGCAGGTTCAGGAACAGTATCACAAGAAACTGTAATGTCAGAAGGAAGATCACCAATAAATGTTGGAGCAGAAGTATCCTGTATTGTAATCACTTGCGTGAAAGTATCAGAAATATTTCCACAATCGTCTTTAGCAGTCCATGTGTTGGTGTAAGTTCCTGCATTCGAACAATCAGCCGAAGCTACAAACAAACCACTTATTTTAGTGATATCCGAAACATCACTATCACATAAATCAGAAGCTGTTGGTAACAATGCTTGCGCCGAAAGTAAAGCTGCTGCATCACTACATTCTATGGTTTTGTTTAAAGAAGCAACTTCAGTTGACCATGTTGGGGCAGAAGTATCCTGTATTGTAATCACTTGCGTGAAAGTATCAGAAATATTTCCACAATCATCTTTAGCAGTCCATGTGTTGGTGTAAGTTCCTGCATTCGAACAATCAGCCGAAGCTACAAACAAACCACTTACTTTAGTGATATTCGAAACATCAGTATCACATAAATCAGAAGCTGTTGGTAACAATGCTTGCGCCGAAAGTAAAGCCGCTGTATCACTGCATTCTATTGTTTTGTTTAAAGAAGCAACTTCAGTTGACCATGTTGGAGCAGAATTATCTTGTATTGTAATCACTTGTGTGAAAGTATCAGAAATATTTCCACAATCGTCTTTAGCAGTCCATGTGTTAGTGTAAGTTCCTGCATTCGAACAATCAGCCGAAGCTACAAACAAACCACTTATTTTAGTGATATCCGAAACATCACTATCACATAAATCAGAAGCTGTTGGTGATAATGCTTGCGCCGAAATTAAAGCTGTTGCATCACTGCATTCGATAGTTTTGTTTAAAGAAGCAACAGTAGTTGACCATGTTGGAGCAGAAGTATCTTGTATCGTAATCACTTGCGTGAAAGTATCAGAAATATTTCCGCAATCGTCTTTAACAGTCCATGTGTTGGTATAAGTTCCAGCATTCGAACAATCAGCCGAAGCTACAAACAACCCACTTATTTTAGTGATATTCGAAACATCAGTATCACATAAATCAGAAGCTGTTGGTGATAATGCTTGCGCAGAAGTTAAAGCTGCTGCATCACTGCATTCTATGGTTTTGTTTAAAGAAGCAACTTCCGTTGACCATGTTGGAGCAGAAGTATCTTGTATTGTAATCACTTGCGTGAAAGTATCAGAAACATTTCCGCAATCGTCCTTAACAGTCCATGTGTTAGTGTAAGTTCCTGCATTCGAACAATCAGTCGAAGCTACAAATGCACCACTTACTTTAGTGATATCCGAAACATCAGCATCACATAAATCAGAAGCTGTTGGTAACAATGCTTGCACCGAAATTAAAGCTGCTGCATCGCTGCATTCTATAGTTTTGTTTAAAGAAGCAATTTCAGTTGACCATGTTGGAGCAGAAGTATCCTGTATTGTGATCACTTGCGTGAAAGTATCAGAAATATTTCCACAATCGTCTTTAGCAGTCCATGTGTTGGTGTAAGTTCCTGCATTCGAACAATCAGCCGAAGCTACAAACAAACCACTTATTTTAGTGATATCCGAAACATCACTATCACATAAATCAGAAGCTGTTGGTAACAATGCTTGCGCCGAAAGTAAAGCCGCTGCATCGCTGCATTCGATAGTTTTGTTTAAAGAAGCAATTTCAGTTGACCATGTTGGAGCAGAAGTATCCTGTATTGTAATCACTTGCGTGAAAGTATCAGAAATATTTCCACAATCGTCTTTAGCAGTCCATGTGTTGGTGTAAGTTCCAGCATTCGAACAACCAGCAGAGGCTACAAACAAACCACTTATTTTAGTGATATTCGAAACATCAGCATCACATAAATCAGAAGCTGTTGGTGATAATGCTTGCGCCGAAATTAAGGCTGCAGCATCACTGCATTCTATGGTTTTGTTTAAAGAAGCAACTTCAGTTGACCATGTTGGAGCAGAAGTATCTTGTATCGTAATCACTTGCGTGAAAATATCAGAAATATTTCCGCAATCGTCTTTAGTAGTCCATGTGTTAGTGTAAGTTCCTGCATTCGAACAATCAGCCGAAGCTACAAACAAACCACTTATTTTAGTGATATTCGAAACATCAGTATCACATAAATCAGAAGCCGTTGGTGATAATGCTTGCGCCGAAATTAAAGCCGCTGCATCGCTGCATTCTATAGTTTTGTTTAAAGAAGCAACTTCAGTTGACCATGTTGGAGCAGTAGTGTCTTCAATAGTAATCACTTGAGTGAAAGCATCTGTACTATTTCCGCAATCATCCTTAGCTATCCATGTATTGGTATAAGTTCCTGCATTTGCACAAGATGGAGATGGTACAAATAGACCATTAGTTTTAGTATATGTTACTATTGAGCAATTTGCAGTAGCACTTGGAGCTTGGTTTTGAGCGCTACTTAATCCTTCAATGTCACTACATTGTACGGTAACATTTATAGATCCTTCTTGTGTAATCCATGTTGGAACAGTTGTATCCTGAACAGTGATAACTTGAATAAATACGGTTGAGGTATTATTGCAAATATCATTTGCTGTCCAGGAGTTAGTATAAGTTCCGGTACTTCCGCAAATTCCTCTTTGAAATTGTCCGCTAGTTTTAGTATAAGTTACTGTTCCACCACAATTATCAGTTGCAACCGGCGCTTGGTTTTGTGCTGTTGTCAATCCGGCAGTATCACTACATTGCAGAGTTTTGTTAAGGGCTGTTGGAGCACTTGTCCATGTTGGAGCTGTAGTATCCTGAATGGTGATTACCTGAGTAAATACTGTAGAAGTATTCAAACACACATCTTTTGCAATCCATGTATTGGTATAGGTCCCTGCATTTTCACAAGTAGCAGAAGCTACAAAAGTTCCTTCAGTTTTAGTATAAGTTACTGTTCCACCACAATTATCAGTTGCAACTGGCGCTTGGTTTTGTGCTGTTGTCAATCCGGCAGTATCACTACATTGTAAAGTAGTATTTAAAGCCGTTGGAGCAGTTGTCCATGTTGGAGCTGTAGTATCCTGAATGGTGATTACCTGAGTAAATATTGTAGAAGTATTCAAACACACATCTTTTGCAATCCATGAATTGGTATAGGTTCCTGCATTTGCACAAGTAGCAGAAGCTACAAAAGTTCCTTCAGTTTTAGTATAAGTTACTGTTCCACCACAATTATCGGTTGCAACCGGCGCTTGGTTTTGTGCTGTTGTCAATCCGGCAGTATCACTACATTGCAGAGTTTTGTTAAGGGCTGTTGGAGCACTTGTCCATGTTGGAGCTGTAGTATCCTGAATGGTGATTACCTGAGTAAATACTGTAGAAGTATTCAAACACACATCTTTTGCAATCCATGTATTGGTATAGGTTCCTGCATTTTCACAAGTAGCAGAAGCTACAAAAGTTCCTTCAGTTTTAGTATAAGTTACTGTTCCACCACAATTATCAGTTGCAACTGGCGCTTGGTTTTGTGCTGTTGTCAATCCGGCAGTATCACTACATTGTAAAGTAGTATTTAAAGCCGTTGGAGCAGTTGTCCATGTTGGAGCTGTAGTATCCTGAATGGTGATTACCTGAGTAAATATTGTAGAAGTATTCAAACACACATCTTTTGCAATCCATGAATTGGTATAGGTTCCTGCATTTGCACAAGTAGCAGAAGCTACAAAAGTTCCTTCAGTTTTAGTATAAGTTACTGTTCCACCACAATTATCGGTTGCAACCGGCGCTTGGTTTTGTGCTGTTGTCAATCCGGCAGTATCACTACATTGCAGAGTTTTGTTAAGGGCTGTTGGAGCAGTTGTCCATGTTGGAGCTGTAGTATCCTGAATGGTGATTACCTGAGTAAATACTGTAGAAGTATTCAAACACACATCTTTTGCAATCCATGAATTGGTATAGGTTCCTGCATTTGCACAAGTAGCAGAAGCTACAAAAGTTCCTTCAGTTTTAGTATAAGTTACTGTTCCACCACAATTATCAGTTGCAACCGGCGCTTGGTTTTGTGCTGTTGTCAATCCGGCAGTATCACTACATTGCAGAGTTTTGTTAAGGGCTGTTGGAGCAGTTGTCCATGTTGGAGCTGTAGTATCCTGAATGGTGATTACCTGAGTAAATACTGTAGAAGTATTCAAACACACATCTTTTGCAATCCATGTATTGGTATAGGTTCCTGCATTGGCACAAGTAGCAGAAGCTACAAAAGTTCCTGTTGTTTTAGTTAAGGTAACTGTTGAGCAATTATCAGTTGCTGCAGGATTCAGAGCCTGAGCTGTTGTTAACCCTGTCGCATCACTACATTGTAAGGTAGTGTTCAAAGCCGTTGCAGCATTTGTCCATGTTGGCGCAGTAGTATCCTGAATGGTGATTACCTGAGTAAATATTGTAGAAGTATTCAAACACACATCTTTTGCAATCCATGTATTGGTATAGGTTCCTGCATTGGCACAAGTAGCAGAAGCTACAAAAGTTCCTGTTGTTTTAGTTAAGGTAACTGTGGAGCAATTATCAGTTGCTACAGGATTCAGAGCCTGAGCTGTTGTTAATCCTGTCGCATCACTACATTGTAAGGTAGTGTTCAAAGCCGTTGCAGCATTTGTCCATGTTGGAGCTGTATTATCCTGAATGGTGATTACCTGAGTAAATACTGTAGAAGTATTCAAACACACATCTTTTGCAATCCATGAATTGGTATAGGTTCCTGCATTTGCACAAGTAGCAGAAGCTACAAAAGTTCCTTCAGTTTTAGTATAAGTTACTGTTCCACCACAATTATCAGTTGCAACCGGCGCTTGGTTTTGTGCTGTTGTCAATCCGGCAGTATCACTACATTGCAGAGTTTTGTTAAGGGCTGTTGGAGCAGTTGTCCATGTTGGAGCTGTATTATCCTGAATGGTGATTACCTGAGTAAATACTGTAGAAGTATTCAAACACACATCTTTGGCAATCCATGTATTGGTATACGTTCCTGCATTGGCACAAGTTCCTGCTACAAAAGTTCCTGTAGTTTTAGTATAAGTTACCGTTCCATTACAATTATCGGTTGCAACCGGCGCTTGGTTTTGTGCTGTTGTCAATCCGGCAGTATCACTACATTGAAGAGTTTTGTTAAGGGCTGTTGGAGCACTTGTCCATGTTGGAGCTGTATTGTCTTGAATTGTAATAGTTTGCACCGCAGTAATGTCACCACAACCTGCCGAAACTTTAAAAGTTCGTGTTACTACTATCGGGCATGTGCCTGATACAGTATCAGAATAGGATATGGTATAGGTGCCAATTAAAGCATTGTTTGGCAATGTTCCTCCCGCGGCTGTCAATTGAGCTAAACTTATATTGGTACTTGCTGTACTGTACACAAGTCCAGTAATTGCTGCAGTACCACATCCTGAAATAGTTGTATTAGCAGGTGCAGTAAGTGCTGCCGCAGGACTAATTGTAACAGTTGATCCAAGCGAAGTTAATTCGCAGTTTGTAGCACCATTCTTCACTTTTACAGTATAGACTCCACTAGTCGTTGCGGTTAGTGTTGCAGCTGTTTGTCCGGCTATCACATTATTGTCTTTGTACCAAACATAAGTTGGAGAAGTTGCATTTGTAGTTGCTGTCAATGTCGTTGATCCGCAAGCGGTTAAAGTTCCTGTAATTACCGGCGTGCAAGGGACAAAATAACTCGGACTACTGATAGCTTTTAAATCACTGGCGCAAGATGAATTCTGATAATTCAAAGTCGATGTACTTACAGTTTGATTTCCGCAGGCAGTTCCGGTTGGTGTTAATTGATAAGTTAAAGTAATGGTTTCTGTATTCAAAAAATCAGTATTCCATGTAATCACTTGTCCTGATGTCGAAGTAGTTCCTTTGCTCGTTGTAATTGAACCTATAGTAAAACCAGGAATAACAGTCTCTTTGGTAATCAGACTTTGCGCAACCCATGAAATTTGTGTTGCGATTTGGTTATATATTGCAGTTAAATCTGCCCCATTTGGTGTAATGTAAGAAGAACTTCCCTGAATGCCATCCAAAGTGTATTTAGCCACATATTTATCGCTTCCGGGAGTATTTATATTACCGGAAATTCCGCCAAATAAACCAACTGAAAAAATTTGATTATTATATGTTATATTTGATTTTACAGTAGTTTTAGCATTTGTGGCAGCAGCTATAGCTGATGTGACACACACTGATGCTATATTGGCATTATTGCAAGTTGGAGATCCTGTAGTTCCTGTTTGCGTTGTTACACCATCAGTTAGTAAAATGATACTTCTTGCAGTTTCACAATTAAATCTTCCATTGGTTTCTAATTCAGTTTCAGCTTTTACAAGACCATCTTGAATATTTGTTCCATTAGTAGCATTTAGTGCATTAATTTTTGCATTGATAGCATTTACACCAGTAGTAGTTAGGCTAGTCAAACCAATCTCCAGTTTTGCAGTTGTTGTGTAGGAGACAACTGAAATACGATTATTAGTGCTGGCAGCAGCAGCTTGAGTAACAAAAGCTTTTGCTGCAATTTTAGCATAATCCATAGAGGTTTTTGTATCACCGGCAATGGGGTAGCCCATACTTCCGGATACATCAATAACTAAAATTACATCAGAATTTCTGGTCGGTGGATTTGAACCTGTTATATCTACTTTTACATTCACAATCCCACAATTAGTGGCATTCGCAGTAACGGTTTTATTAGTTGTTATCGTTTGTGCAAAGCCAATAAAAGAGGAAAGAAGGAAAAATACAATACAATGTATTTTTTTTGTGTCTCGTAAATAATTGCTGAAAGAGAGTAATAGTTTTTCCATGTTAAATTATTTTAAGGTCTTACCTGGTATATTTTGATTAATCATTAGCAGGGTTAATGATGTAAGTGTGTAAAACTGTATTAAAAGAATAATCCGCACAGTTTGTTGAAGTTGCAGTAATTTGATTACAAGCCCATTTTTGTAACGAAGTGCCAACTGGTACTGTAATGTGTATATAGAAATTAATAGATTGTCCTGCGTTCACAGTAATCTCGTTAACTGGATTTTTTTCAGAATCTATAAAATTACTATTGATCGTAACATTACCTGCTGTACTGGTTTCATCAGGATTAGTACACGACGTATTTATATTCTTAGTACTCAGGGTGAAGGTATCAGTAGAAGAGCTGTTGTTGGTGAGTACCATTGAGTAGTAAGTTCCGTCAGGCGGAGTACTTCTGGTATTTCCATTATTTTCAACAACCAGTGTGCCGTTGCACGAACCAGATTGAGCAAGTGAAATGCTGGAGATTAAACAAAAGACTATTGCAAATAGGTTTTTTTGAAAAATGTTATTTTTAAAAGAAAAAATAAACTTACAATTATGAACAAATTTCAATGCTTTTTCTAAAGTAGTTTTGGTTCTCATAACTTAGTATTTTGGTTTATGATGTTTATCAAATTTTAACAGAATCAAAGTTATAGACAGTGATTAATTTTGATTTTTTTTGTCCATAACTAACCTAAAAACTCGTTTAAGTGTAGAATTTTTGTTATAGAAAGCCCAAAAAAGCATTTTTATTTGTCATTTTTAACAAATAAAAAACCGTTGTATTTTTATTTTTTCGACTAAAAATCTAAAATATGAAACAGTTTAAATGATTAATAATCAACTATTTAGTTAAAATTTTGCAAATTTATATAATATCGACTAAGTGTTTATTTTAATAGATGAAGAACACTTGTCGTAAAAACAGCCCAATTTTAGAGTGATTGATTTTATCATTTTTGAAGATTGTTTATTCTTGTTAAAATTTGTATTAAATGTTAACAGAAATAAAAAAACGAGAGGGATTGATATTTCTTTTGTAAATTAGAAGTTCAATAAAAAAAGATTAACCTCCTAAGAGGTTTCTAAACCTGTCGCTTATGAAAAATTTAATTTTAATACGTCATGCTAAATCAAGTTGGGAAGCACCTCTTAAAGATTTTGATAGACCTTTAATGAAAAAAGGAATATTAGATGCACATGAAGTTTCATCGAATATTTCAAATTTCCTTCCTAAAACATATATAATGTGGAGTAGTACTGCCGCCCGGGCATCAGAAACCGCATTAATTTTTGCACAAAACATTTCGTATCCTATAGAAAGTATAGTTTATAAGGATGATCTTTATACTTTTGACGATAAACAATTGGAAAAGATTATCAAATCATGTGATAATAGTTTCGAAAGCGTTATTCTTTTCGGACATAACGAGGCTATTACAAATTTTGTTAATAAATTTGGGGATGTTTTTATCGAAAATGTTCCTACTTCTGGCTTTGTATCATTGCAATTTGATGCAGAAAGTTGGAATACTATAAATAAAGGTAAAACCCATAAAACAATTTTCCCCAAAGATTTAAAATAAAGAATAGTGTACGAACAGAAATATATCGATAGAGAAAAAAGCTGGTTAGCGTTTAATGCGAGAGTCCTTCAGGAAGCAGCAGACAACACCGTTCCGCTTTTAGACAGACTGCGTTTTGTTGGAATTTTTTCTAATAATTTAGATGAATTTTTTAGAGTCCGTTACGCTGCAATTCGAAGATTGAGCCTTTCCGGAATTTCTGGCGAAAAATACTTAGGAGGAGTTTCTGCTCATCAGTTAATTAAAGATATTACCGAAATTGTAATCCAGCAGCAATCAGAAAGTTTACGTATTCTGGGTAATATTGAAGCAGAGTTAGAAGCCGAAAATATCTTTATCATAAACGAAGATCAAATTACCGAAGATCAGAAAATCTTTCTTAAAGACTTTTTTGCTCAAAAATTAAGTCCCGAACTCGTTACGATTATCTTAAATGATTTAGCCGAATTTCCGATTCTAAAAGATACTTTGGGTTATTTGGCAGTTCGTTTAGAGATGAATACAAACGACGAAGTTCGTTATGCAGTTATCGAAATTCCAAAAACGATAAATAGGTTTGTCGTTCTTCCATCGCATGATGATAAACATTATGTCATTTTAATTGACGATGTTATACGTTATAATCTAAAAAATATATTTAATATTTTCGATTATAAAAGTGTTTCAGCACACATGATCAAAATTACCCGTGACGCTCAGTTAGATATTGATAGTGATTTGAGTAAAAGTATGCTCGAAAAAATTGCAACATCAGTAAAAGACAGGCGAATAGGAGAACCGGTACGTTTTATTTACGATAATTTAATCGAAAAAGATACACTGCATTTCTTTTTGGATAAAATGAAAATTGTAGAAACAGATAGTATTATTCCTGGCGGAAGATATCATAATCGTCGTGATTATATGAGCTTTCCAAACCTTGGGAGATACGATTTACTTTATAAACCAAACGAACCATTACCAATTCCGGGTTTAAGTCTGGGAGGAAGTATTCTCGAGAAAATCAGCAAAAAAGATTATTTATTACACGCACCATATCAGTCCTTTTCATACTTAACGAAGTTTCTACGTGAAGCAGCACTGGATCCTAAAGTAATGAGTATAAAAATCACTTTATACCGTTTAGCAAAGAATTCGCAAATCATTAGTTCGTTGATTAATGCAGCAAAAAATGGTAAAAAAGTAACCGTTCAAATTGAACTTCAGGCACGTTTTGATGAAGCATCGAATATCTCGTATGCAGAACAAATGCAAACCGAAGGTATTGATCTTATTTTTGGAATAAAAGGCTTAAAAGTACACAGTAAAATATGTGTCATAGAAAGAATTGAAGAAGGAAAAGCACGTCGATATGGATTTATTTCAACAGGAAATTTTAACGAATCGACAGCGAAAATTTATACAGATGTAACACTATTTACTTGTCATCAGGGAATTTTGAAGGATATTTCTAAAATCTTCGAATTTTTTGATATCAATTACAGAGTACACAGATACAAACATTTAATTGTATCGCCACATTATACACGAACAAAATTTATTAAACTAATTGATCGTGAAATTTTACATGCGCTGGCCGGAAGAAAAACGCATATAAAGCTTAAAATGAATAGTTTGTCAGATTTTAAAATGATCGACAAATTATACGAAGCCAGTAATGCAGGAGTGAAAATTCAGCTTCAGGTAAGAGGAATTTGTTCGTTAATACCTGGAATACCGGGAATGAGCGAAAATATTGAAGCCATAAGTATTGTTGATAATTACCTCGAGCATTCCAGAGTTTATATTTTTGGAAATGCCGGTTTGACCGAAGTATATATTTCGTCAGCTGATTTTATGACACGAAACCTTGATGGAAGAGTCGAAGTAACCTGCCCAATTTATGATCTAGAAATAAAAAAAGAATTAATAGATAATTTTAATATTGCCTGGAAAGGAAATGTTAAAGTAAGGTATCATTCCTATAAATTAGATAACAAATACAAACCGCGAAATCATCATGCCCCATTTAGAGCTCAATTTGAAACCTATAAATATTATCAAAATAAAGTTTCAGTGTTAGAAGCAATTTCGCAGAAATAAAATAATAAAATAAAGAATAATTTTCAAATCATAAGTGAGCATGATTAATATAAAGAAACTTGCAGCAATAGATATTGGTTCAAATGCCATGAGGCTTCTCATATCGAATGTTGTAGAACAAGAAGGCAAAGAACCTCAATTTAATAAGAGTTCGCTTGTTCGTGTGCCAATTCGTTTGGGACAAGATGCCTTTACAGTAGGAGAAATTTCAGAAGAAAATATAGATCGAATGGTAGATGCAATGAAAGCATTTAATCTTTTGATGAAAGTACATAAAGTAGAGCGTTATATGGCATTTGCTACTTCGGCAATGCGTGAAGCTTATAATGCCAAAGAAGTGGTGGCTTTGATTAAGAAGAAAGCTGACATAAAAATCGAAATTATCGATGGTAAAAAAGAAGCTGCTATTATTGCTTCGACTGATTTACATCATTTATTAAAAACAGACGAAACCTATCTTTTTGTAGATGTTGGCGGCGGAAGTACAGAGTTTACTTTGTTTTCTGACGGTAAGTTGATTAATTCCAGATCATTTAAAGCCGGAACAGTTCGTTTGCTAAATAATATGGTACATGATGTAGTTTGGGATGAAATCGAAAAATGGATTAAAACCAATACGGCAGATTATGAAGAAGTAACATTGATTGGTTCCGGCGGAAACATCAATAAATTGTTCAAAATGTCAGGAAAGCAGCAGGAAAAGCCGCTTTCGTATATTTATATCAATTCACAATATGCTTTTTTAAATTCATTGACTTACGAACAGAGGATTGCAGAATTGGGATTAAATTCAGATCGTGCCGACGTTATTATCCATGCTACAAGAATTTATCTCAATGCAATGAAATGGAGTGGTGCACGCCAAATTTACGTTCCAAAAATTGGACTTTCTGACGGAATCGTAAAAGCAATGTATTACGGTAAAATTTAATTTTTAAGATATAAAAGAAAGATTTTTTTGCCACGAATTTCACGAACTAGCACGAATTAATATTTCATCATTAAGAATAAAAAATTCGCGAAAATTTGTGAACTTCGAGGCATTTTTTTTTAAAATATTTGCTAAAAAAAATATAATATATGAACAAAACAAGACTCGAAGCTTTTAGTGATGGTGTTTTAGCTATTATCATAACGATTATGATTTTGGAAATTAAAGTGCCTCAAGGACATGAATTTGCCGATTTAAAACCGCTTATACCTAAGTTTCTCAGTTACATTTTAAGTTTTGTTTATGTTGGAATTTACTGGAACAATCACCATTATCTAATTCACGGAATGACTAAAATAAATGGAAAAATCCTTTGGGCTAATTTGCATTTATTGTTTTGGTTATCCTTAATTCCCCTTGCAACAGGCTGGATGGGAGAACATAATTTTGCAAAAGCCTCGATGACTTTGTATGGGGTTATATTGTTTTTGTCCTCAGTTGCTTATTTTATTTTACAACGGATTATAATCGTTAATGAAGGAGAAAATTCAGTATTGGCAAAAGCGATTGGCAGAGATTTAAAAGGTTATGTATCTTCTGTTTTGTATATTTTAGGAATCGTGTTTTCCTTTTACAGCGAATGGATTTCAGGTGCTGCTTATTTCATAGTAGCATTGTTATGGCTTATTCCCGATAAAAGAATTGAAAAGGTTTTTGCTTCTAAAAATTAATCTATTCTGAATATATAATGAAATCAGTTTTTCAGTCCATTCAACATTTATCGCAAAACGAATTAGATCTTTTAGATGATTTAATTACTTTCCGACAACTTAAAAAAGGAGAATTATTATCAAAAGAAAATCAGGTTTGTAATGAAATCTTTTTTATCAAAAAAGGGATTTTGCGTTCGTATTTTTTCAACCATCAGGGAGATGAAATCACAAATTGTTTTGCTTTCGAAAATGAATTTATGGCTTCATTCTCCAGTTTCATAACACAAAATGTAGCCGAAGAAAACATTCAGGCTTTAGCTGATACGGAGTTACAGGTTATAAGCTGTGAAAGTCTGGGGAAACTTTATAAATTAGGTATTCATTGGCAGGGAATTGGGAGAAAGCTAACTGAAATGGAATATGTAGCTCTTCAAAAAAGAATGATTTCTTTTCAGAAATTATCCGGGACACAACGTTATGAAGAACTTTATAAGAACCATCAAAAATATCTTCAGCTCATTCCATTGCAATATTTAGCTTCGTATTTAGGCGTTACGCCAAGGCATTTAAGCAGAATCCGTAAAGCGATTTTATAGGACATTTGTCCGGTTATCAAAAGAGATCTCATTATTATTTTTGCTGAAAACAATATATAATAATGAGAAAAAATATTTTAGTAATTGGAGGAACCGGTTTAGTAGGTAAAGTCATATTGCGAATTCTTCAGACAAGAAATCCTGACTTTAACCTGTTTGTTGGAAGTCGTAAATTAGGAAAGACCAACAATGATTTGCTTATTGATGTTAACAATCCGGCAACTTTTGATTGTATTACAGATAATAAAATAGACCTGATTGTATTGTGTACAAAAGATGGTAACAATGAGATTTTAGAGTTTGCAATAAAAAGCAAATTAGATTATATCGATATTACAAAACCCACTCCGGATTTGACTCTTGCTTATAATTTAGCTAAAGCAAACAGACAGAAAATAAATAGCCGAATTGTTTTTAGCTCTGGTTGGATGGGAGGTATTGTAGGCAGTTTGATTGATTTTACAGAGCCGGAGAAGCATAAAATTCAGGAGGCAAATATTTATATTTATTATTCTGTAAAAGATCTGGCAGGGAAAAGTTCAGCTAATTTTTTAGCCGAAAATGTATGTAAACCATTCGTTGTTTATAAAAATAACAAACCACAAAATGTCAAACATTTTTTAGATTCCGAAAAATTTAACTTCACATTCGGAATTGGAAAACGTCAGGTGTATAACCTCGATGTTCCGGATTTATTTATTTTAAACCAGATAGAAAAAATAGCAACTGTTTCAGTTAAAATGACCTATAATTCTAAGTTTGTAACCAGTTTAATGGGCTATTTTCAATCTCTTAAGATTTTTAATATCATGTTTTTAAGAGAAAGGCAATTGCTTTTTGGCTCAAGCGGAAATGGCGATCAAACCATTTTTGAAGTAGTCATTAAAACTTTGGATAAAATAAAAAGAGTTAGCTTGCAAAGTAGTAAAGGCCAAGCCGAATTGACTGCTTTTTCTACAGTTTTACATGTCGAAAAGATGTTGAGTAAAACTTTATCGGATGGGATTTACTTTAGCCATCAAATGCATTCGTCGCAAGAAATTTATGAAGCCTTAAATAGTTATAGTACCATTAATCTTAAAATAAGCGAATAAGACATGAAAAAAATACTGATTATAAACGGACATCCAAATCCATCAAGCTTTAATTTTGCGTTAACTGATAGTTATAAAAAAGGAGCAATTCAGTCTAAAGCTCAGATAGAAACCATAACTATATCTGAATTGCAATTTAATCCGAATCTACAATTTGGTTATCAAAAACGAACAGAATTAGAACCGGATTTGTTAGATGCGTGGGAGAAAATTAAGAGAGCGGATCATTTAGTGTGGATTCATCCTGTTTGGTGGGGAGGTTTGCCTGCAATTACTAAAGGATTTATAGATAGGTTGTTTTTACCCGGAATGGCATTTCAATACCGCGAAAATTCTGTTTGGTGGGACAAATTGCTAAAGGGCAAAACAGCTCATATTATTACAACATTAGATCAGCCAGGCTGGTATTACAGATTGTTTTTTGGCAGGCCAAGTGTCAATCAATTGAAAAAATCTACTCTGGAATTCTGTGGATTAAAACCTGTGAAGGTTACTTATATTGGTGTTATAAAAATGGCTGATGAAACACAAAGAGCAAAATGGCTCAAAAAAGTTTTTGATTTAGGACTGAGTAATAAGTAAAATTAATAAATATGCCATTGATTGTTGTACTTACTTTGCTAGTTAAATATCGATCAGGCAGTTGTAAAAAAGATTAAGTAGTTAAATCCAATCCAAATGTAGAGCGTAAAAGGTCAAGATTTGGATTGATTTCTATCAAACGATTGTATCGATCCTGATCATTTAAACTTCTTTTACTTTCAATAGCTTCATTAACATTAATTTGAATTGTAATGTTATGATTGTGCAAATGTCCTTTCAAATGTCCTAAAAGACCATTAATCTGGCTTTCGAAATCCAGTTTAGAACCTTCATTTGGTAATTCAAGAGTAATGTTTGTTCCATCCAGAGTTGGGTCGTTAATTAATAATAACGCCTCCATGATTTTAAAACCTTTGTCACCCAGACGTTGTGCATATTTGTTCCATTCTACTAACATTTCAGTCTCTGTAAAGTCTTCTGTTGGCATTACAGAAGTTGGTTTTACATAAGCTCTGGTGCTGGCTTCGAGTTCTTTTTTCTTGCGAATACTGGATAATGAAAAAGCAGAAATTTTAGGTTCGCTGCTTACTTCAGGTTTTGGTGTTTCTGCTTTGGGAGCTTCAACAACTTCCTTATTTTTTGCAGTTTCAACTTCTGGTGCAGTTGTATTTGCAGTTTCAACTTTTGGAGTCTTAACTTCAACTATAGAATAACCGCCATTCTTATAATAAGTAGGAGGAATTATGAATTGCTCAACTTTTTTTTTTCTCCATCAAAGCTGATAGAGGCCAATTGCATCAAACATAATTCGACCAAAAGACGTTGATTCTGACTTAATTTATATTTTAAATCGCAGTCATTTGCAATTTCTATTCCCTTCAATAAAAATTCCTGAGAGCATTTCTGTGCCTGAACATTGTACATTTGTTGCGCCTGTTCACCCACTTCAAGCAAAGCGATTGTAGCAGGAGTTTTGCTGACCAATAAATCTCTGAAATGCGAAGCCAGACCGGCAATAAAATGATGCCCGTCAAAACCTTTTGCAAGAATATCATTGTACGCCAATAAAAGATCCGGAATTTTATTTTCTAAAAGTAAATCGGTAATAGTAATGTACGTTTCATAATCTAAAACGTTCAGGTTTTCGGTTACTGCCTGACGCGTTAAGTTCGTGCCACAGTACGAAACCACACGGTCAAAAATTGATAAAGCATCACGCATTGCGCCATCAGCCTTTTGAGCAATAATGTGCAAAGCATCGTCTTCAAAATTGATTCCCTGACTTTTCGCAACTTCTGCTAAATGTTCTTTAGCATCTTTTACAGTAATTCTTTTGAAATCAAATATCTGGCAACGAGATAAAATCGTTGGAATAATCTTGTGTTTCTCTGTTGTAGCTAAAATAAAAATAGCATGTTTTGGCGGTTCTTCCAATGTTTTCAAAAACGCATTAAAAGCTGCCGAAGACAACATATGAACCTCGTCAATAATATAGACTTTATATTGTCCGGTTTGTGGCGGGATTCGAACCTGATCAATCAGACTTCGAATATCATCTACCGAGTTGTTTGAAGCCGCATCTAACTCAAAAACATTAAAAGCAAAATCTTCGTTAGGATCATCATATCCGGGCTGATTTATCTTACGGGCCAAAATACGTGCGCAAGTCGTTTTACCAACTCCACGTGGTCCTGTAAATAAAAGGGCAGAAGCAAGGTGATTGCTGTCAATAGCATTCAGCAAAGTATTGGTAATAGCTTTCTGGCCTACAACATCCTTAAACGTTTGTGGGCGATACTTACGGGCCGATACTACAAATTGTTCCATATTCTTTTTATTCGATAGCAAATATAGGCTGAAAATTGCCAATTCACAAATCTGAAATTCATAAATATTAGAAGGAATTTTGAGTAGTTTGAATATGAGAAAGTAAGAGATCCAATAGGATAAAATTAAATGCCTTTGGAATAAAAAAACAAGTATTTTTATAAAAAATATAAACAGAACTATTTTAATTTATGAACCAGTATAACTTTAAAAATAATATTTTAAATCTAAAGGTTAAAAGATCGCCATTGGCAGTTAGAATTGTAATGTTCTTTTTCGCTTTTGCATTTTTTGTTTTTCCTGTATTTGGAGCTATAGTCGGAATGTTGATGGGAAGCGGATTGCAATTCGGTTACTTTATTGGCATTGGCTTATTTTCGTTAATGGGATTTTATCTGCTTAGGGTTTCATTATGGAATACTTATGGAGAAGAAAATATTGAAATATTAGCTAACAAAGTTGTTTATGAAGCAAACTACGGATGGTTTAAAGACGGTAAAAAAGAATTAGTAATTTCAGCTCCAACTTATTCTTTTAAATCAGTTGGTTATGAAGAAGATAATGAAGGCGTTTTAGTTATTAGTTCTGAAAATGCTCAAATAGAATCAGTAGTAAAAATGTCAATACACGAGATTGAAGCATTGTTGTTTATTTTAGAACCAGCTGTTGTATAATAAATAGTGACTAAAAATAGTAGTTAATTTGAGATTTCCATTTATAAACCCCGCATGATATGAAAATATACCTTTTACTAACCACAATTGTATTCTCTTCTCTCCAGCTTCAGGCACAAACTGCTCAAGATACTATTGACATCAAACGTGTGGCATTGGCATACATTGAAGCGCAGCATACACCAAATCCTAAATTGATGGAAAGTGCTTTACATCCCCGATTGGTAAAAAGATCGGTTTTTAGAAGTAAAGCTGCTCAAAAAGATTTTATCTCAGAATACTTTGCAGAAAACATGGTTATTCTTGCTGAGACTTATAATGCAAAAGGGGACAAGTTTCCTAAAAAACCAAGAAAAGAAGTGAAGCTGTTAGATATTTCTGCAAGAACGGCTTCAGTAAAATTATTGGCTGATGCGTGGATAGATTATATGCACATTGTAAAAACTAACGGGGAGTGGAAAATAATAAATGTCCTTTGGCAATGCAATGATGTAACGCAGCACGAGTAAGTTTTAATTGAAACGATGAAATTAAGAAACTGTAAAAAATATAAATTTTATAATATTATTATGTAAAATCTTGATAATTAATTTATTAACTTTAGATGTTTAATTAATTAAAAAATATCTAATATGAAAATTAAATCTATTTTACTAGGATTGAGCCTTGCTCTTGCACTAGTGGCTTGTGGTCCTAAAGATGCGGATATTCAAAAAGAAATTTCTGCAAAACTGAGCGCTCTGCCAGGAGTTGAAGTTACTGTAAAAGATGGTGTTGCTACTATTTCAGGTATTTGTAAAGATGATGCTTTCAAGCAAAATGCAGAAAGTATTATTAAAGGAATTAAAGGAGTTAAATCTGTAGTGAATAATTGCGAAATTGCTGCACCGGAAACTGTTGCGCCTGCTCCTGTAGAGATTAATCCTGATAGCGTTTTAAACACTTCGGTAAATGAAGTAGTGAAAACGTACAACGGTGTTAGTGCTACCGTAAAAGACGGAGTTGTAACTCTTACAGGGAATATCAAAAAAGACCAATTGCCTAATTTGATTAAAAGTGTGCAGGAATTGAAACCTAAAAAAGTAGAAAACAAGTTAACTATTAAATAATTAAGTTATGAGTTTACAAGATAAATACAAAGAGTTAACGGATTTGGCGACTAATTTAGGGATAGCTAATTTGCAGGTAAGAGAACAAGATAATGTTTTGTATATTGATGGTACAGCAAAATCTGCAGATGACAAAGAAAAAATCTGGAGTGCCTACGGAAAAATAGATCCTGATTTTAGAGCAGCTGATGCAGTTATAAATATCACTGTTGCCGAAGGAAAAACTACTGATTACACAGTTGTCAGCGGTGATTCATTATCTAAAATAGGGAAAGAACATGGTGTTTCCTGGGAAGCGATTTTTGAAGCGAATAGAGATATTATTAAAAATCCGAGCCTGATTCAGCCGGGTTGGAAAATAAAAATACCAACAGCATAATTATTTATGAGCTGTTATTGAAAGTCCGTCTTATGATGGACTTTTTTTATGGCTTATTGTTGAGAGATAGCACGCGGATGGTACGGATTCGCTATTGCGAAAACGCTGATTTATACGGATTTTTTATGCTCATTTTTTCATTCGATTTCTATTATAAAGCCTAATCTTTTTTTTAGGAGCTAATTCCCGCTATCCGTTCCAATCTTTTGTGTCCGCCGCGGCGGACACAAAAGGATTTCCACTTCTACCGGGGCTGGGACAATCATTTTCATAATAATATTTTCGTCTATTTGTCATCCTGACGCAGGAAAGATCACAAGAAGCTCGACAAAGATTGCGGAATTACTAGTGTGATCCTTCCTGGGTCAGGATGACAAGATTGTGGTAACTTTATTTTGAACAATTAAAAAAGAATAAAATCCATTTTTAATCCGCGTTTTCGCAATAGCGAACACATGTCATCCGCATGCTATGACAAAGATTATGGAATTACTTTGTCAGGTTATGAGTGTGATCCTTCGTTCAGGATAACAAAATAGACCAAAATATTATTATGAATTCTAAAGCCATAGCCCTGATCGTAGCGACATCCTTTTGCTTGCTCCTTTAGCAAGTAAAAGATATAGCGTACAGCGGGAACAGCTCCTGAAAATTACCTTCCCTTTATACTCAAATCGCTTAAAAACTTAGCAGTTTCCTGATCTGAGTCCGCAGAGAAACCTGATACGTAAACTCCTTTTTTGCCTGATGTTGATTTAATTCCGTATACAACTGCCTCATCGCCCGGGTCTGAATTTCCCTCGTATCGATACACATGAACAATTTCAAATTTTTCAGGATTTTTTTTTATCATATCTGAGTTTAAATTAAAATCAAACGTAAATCCTTTTTCATTCAATTGATCTAAAGCTTTTGAAACAGTTGCGTAGTGATACATTCTAATCATGATAATTGAATTTTAAAATTATGGATTTTAAAGATAACTAATTTAAAATTAAATTGTTATGAAATTAAGTCAAAAAACTAAAATTTAAAATCATTATTGTTAGTGTATAAATACCTATTTTTGCGCCGCAGACCGCCTTATCGTCGTCCTGATTTATTAGGAGGGAGGAAAGTCCGGACACCAAAGAGAAGCATAGCGGGTAATACCCGTCGGCGTTAGAAATGGCGCAAGGACAAGTGCAACAGAAAGTATGTACAGGTAATGCTGTAGTGAAACCAGGTAAACTCTATGCGGTGAAATACCAAGTATATCAGCATTTAAGGGCTTCTCGTCCGTTGTTGAAGGGTAGGTAGCTTGAGTCCCGTAGTAATGCGGGATCTAGATAAATGATAAGGCTCTGATTTATCAGAGACAGAATCCGGCTTATAGGTCTGCATTTTTTTTATATTTGTGAAACGCTCTAATCTATTTTCATGAATAACCCATCAAAACTCTATTTGTGAATGTATTGCTTTGTGTGATGGCACGCCGATGAAACGGATTCTCTTTCGCGAAAACGCTGATTGAACTGATTCTCTCACATAGTACTCTCATTTTTTTGATTTCGACCGGAGAAAGAAATCACAGTTGCAATTCGATAAAGATTGGCAATGAAAAACTATTTTAATAATTGATTATGAAAAAAAGAATCGGAATTTTAGGACTCGGTGGAGTTGGTGGTTATTTTGGCGGACTTTTAGCCAAAGAATATTATAAATCTGATGATGTCGAAGTAATTTTTATTGCACGCGGTGAAACCCAAAAAGCAATTGCCGAAAATGGCTTGAAAATTATTACTGATGATTCTGAGACAATTGTTTATCCAAAAATGGTTTCGAACAATCCGAACGAAATTGGTGTGTTAGATTATTTGATCTGCGCTACCAAAACCTATGATATTGAGGAAAGTTTGCTTTCATTGCAGCAATGTATTTCTCCAAAAACTATAATTCTTCCGTTATATAATGGTGTTGATGCACCGGAACGTATTCAGAAATTATTTCCTGACAATGAGGTTTTGCAAGGTTGTGTTTATATTATTTCAATGATTTTTTCACCCGGAACAATTCGGAAAATTGGTTTTTATGAAAAGTTATTTTTTGGCTCAAAAACAGCTTCAGTTTCTAAACTAAATCAGCTTCAAAGTATTTTTCATAAAGCTAATATTGAAAGTTATCTGGTTGATAATATCGAAGAGACCGTTTGGGAGAAATTTATTTTTATTTCGGCTCTGGCTACGGTGACTTCTTATTTGAATCAGAATATTGGCGAAATTTTAGATAATCCGGATTCAAAAGCATTATATGTAGAATTACTAAAGGAAATCGAATCTGTTACTAAAGCAAAAGGTTTAAAATTACCTGACGATATTGTAAATCAGACTATCATAAAACTAGAGAAATCGCCTAAAGAAGCGACTTCATCTATGCATAGAGATTATTTAGCAGGTAATAAAATAGAAGCAAATTCGCTTACAAAATTTGTAGTGAACGAAGCTGCGAAATATGGCGTTAAAACTCCTCTATATGAAAAAATAAGTAATGTATTATTCTTGTCTTAGAAGTCTATGCTTCATCTTTTGTAGCGCGAACTAAGCTAATCCCGGACATGAAAAATACAATACCAAGTATACCGTAAATAATTAATGATTTAATGTCTCGTGTTTCGCCTGAAGTACCTGCGAATATAACAGCAGTGTAAATCAAACCAACTATTCCGAGGATCGTAAGTAACCCACCGAAAAATCTTTTTAGGTTCATGATGTTTGGATTTAAATGTTTCATTACAAATGTATTACGCGGTTTGTGAATAACGTTATATAATTGATTCTAAAACTTATATCATTTACAGTCTCGAATTCTAAATCTTAATAACCTTTGATTGACCTATAATTATCGAAACATTTTTGTTGTAAGAAAATATTTTGTTTTTAATTTGTTTGTATTGTTTTAATCTTATTTTTGATGCAACTTAATTAAAACCAAATATGAAAAAAAATTACCTGTTTTTATTTTTATCGATTCTTTTTATTAATGCTGTTCAAGCACAGGATGAAGCAGCAATTGCTGTTGAGAAACATCAATTCAAGATTAATATGTTATTGCCGGGCTTTGCTTACGAATACGGTTTTGATTCGAAAAACACCTTATATTCTGAGTTGAGCATAGGAGCGGGATATAGTTATAATGGTTTTTACGATGAGTCTAATTTTTATATTTTCCCAATGATTAATGAGCAATTTCGTCATTATTATAATTTAGAAAAAAGAGCGCAAAAAGGAAAAAGAACTGCTCGTAATTCCGGAAATTATTTAGCGCTTAATGCGTTGTATAATTTTAAGTCGATTTCCAGCAACGAAAAATACAGAGAGTTAGATCCGTCTTTTACAATTGCGGTTCTTTGGGGATTGCAGCGTACTTATAAAGGCAGGTTTAATCTTGATTTTAATATAGGTCCCGGAATTAATTTTGATAAATATGATACTGAATTCTCTCCGGTCGCAAACTTTACTTTAGGTTGGGTTATTGGAAAATAATTCCTCAATAAGATTTTAGAAAACCTTGATTTGTCAAGGTTTTTCTATTTTAAATTCCAATCCAATATTTCGAGTGCTTTCAATTTTTATTTTTGGATCTGAATTAAAATATTTTCTAAGTCTGCTGACAAAAACGTCCATACTGCGTCCTGAGAAATAATCATCTTTTTTCCAGACAGACATTAAAATGTGGTCCCTCTTTAATAACTGATTGTGGTTCAGATATAAATACTCAATAAGAGAAGCTTCCATTTCTGTGAGTTTCTGAACATGATTTTTATTACTTAAAGTTAATCTTTGATTATCAAATATATAAGACCCAATTTCAATTATATTCTCTCCATTAAGACTTCTCTTTTGTTCGATTCTCTTTAGAATATTCTGCAAGCGCAGAACAAGTTCGTCAACTTCAAAAGGTTTTATGATATAGTCGTCTGCACCCAGTTTTAATCCAATGATTTTGTCTTCTTGTAACTTTCTTGCGGTTAGAAAAATAAATGGAATCTCAGGATTGATTGTAATTATTTTTTCGGCCAGTGAAAATCCGTCCAATTTTGGCATCATGACATCAAAGATGCAAATATCAAAAGATTGGTTTTTGAAATAGTCCAAAGCTATTTCTCCATTTTCTGCCCAGACAACTTCAAATTGATGCAATTCTAAATACTTTTTTAGAATCCCGGCAAAATCAAAATCATCTTCAGCTAAAAGTAATTTTTTCAAAATAATGTAATATTAAACTTTTAATAAAATAGTAAATTGGGTTCCTTTTCCTAAATCGCTCACAACGCTAACAGTGCCTTGATGCGCTTTTATAATTTGAGCAACATAATACAAGCCTAAACCTAGGCCTTTTGTATTGTGAAGATTTCCTTGTGCTACGCGATAAAATTTTTCAAATAAAAGTGATTGTTTGTTCTTTTCAATTCCAATTCCGTCATCTTCAATACTAATCGAAAATTGATTTTGAACTAGTCGTGTTTTTATCGTAATCTTATTTGATCCATATTTTACAGCATTTTCCAGAACATTTAAAAAAGCAGTTGTCAGATGAAATTTATCTAAAACTAAAATGGTTTTCTGTGTTTGAAAATCAGTTTGAAGGTCGATTTTTGGATATGTAATCTTAAAATCATTCACGATTGTTAACAGAAAATCTTCCGTTTCTATTTTTTCTTTTTGCAATTCGATTCCACTTTCTGCCAATGAATTTGCCATAACCTGATCGATTAAATTTTGTAAACGATTGTTCTGGCGTGAAATCGTATTTATGATAGCATTAAAATTTTCGTCATTATCCCGAATATCTTTTCGTTCTAATATCTTGGTCGAAATACCTAAAGTAGTCAAAGGTGTTTTAAGTTCGTGGGTAATATTATTAATGAAATCTGTTTTGATATCGTTTACTTTTTTCTGCTTTATTAATGCTTTTATCGCAATGATAAAGAGTGTTATTATCGTTACTATCGACAGTAGTGACAAAATCAAAACAAACGTCATTCGTCTTAAAATAATCATTTCCCAGTCGATTACAGAAACATACATAGAATCTTCAGTCAAAAGCTTGTATTCCTGATTCTGGTAGGTTCCGTTTGTAGTGCCAACGTAATTACGAATGAGAAAAGCATGATTTAAAGAGGCGAGATTTCCGTAGAGTTTATTTTTGATAAAAGGTTTTTCAGAGAAAATGGTGTCCGCTTTTTTAGCATTTTGGTACAGTACAAATTTGTTCAGGACAATAGCGAAATCTATTTTTATGTTGGGTAAATCCCTTTGAAATTTACGTTGGATTTTCTGCGTTAAAACATCGTTATATTCATTGTCAAGAATGTAAGATTTGACTTCAGGTCTTGTGTTTTTTCCCTGAAGATAATTTTCAGATAATTGTTTGTAAAGTGCCTCTTTTTTAGAAACTATAACTGAATCAATATCACTGTAATCATTAGAAATCTTCGCAATTTCATTCTTAATTTCAGTATGAAACTGCGCCACTTTATAATCATAAGTCGTTTTTACTAAATAGCATTGTACCGCAGATAAAACAATCAAAGCGACGACAGAAAAGGCTATTAATAAATTGATTCTTTGTTTCATTAGTTGTTATGTTATGGCGCGCGGATGACACGGATCAAACTGGTTTACATGGATTTCTATTATGGGTAATGCAGATTAAAATTTTTGGAGGTTTTACAAAATATGAAAACCTGTTTTTAACCTGTTTAAACCGCAAAATTCGTGGGCTATTTCCAATTCAAAAATAATGCTTTTATCATATAATAAATGCATTAACTCCGCATTAACCTTCAATTAACCTACAGAACCTTTTTTTAGAAGCACTTTTGCGGGATTCGAACTTTAAATCAAATCAAAAATGAATCTGTTTTTGCCCTTTAAACTTTTTCTGATTCTGCTCTTTTTCTTGCTTTCCTTAATAGGAAATGCCCAATCTAAAACTCCAAAAGACAGTATTTCAAATGATCTTAATGAAGTTGTTGTCAGTAAGAGTCAAAAGACTTTTACCAATACCAACGGAAATATAAAAGTAGATGTTGCTAATTCTATTTATAGCTCAATCCCCAATACAGTAGATTTATTGTCAAAATTACCAACCATTCAGGTAAGTTCAGACAAAGAAAGTATTTCAGTTATTGGTCGTGGAAATCCTCTAATCTATATCGACAATCAAAGGGTTGGGATGAATGATTTACATGCTTTGGCTGTAGCCGATATTAAAACGATCGAAATCATTCAGAATCCATCTTCTAAATACGAAGCCGAAGGACGTTCTGTAATTTTGATTACTAGAAAATTTAGTAAAAAAGATAGTTTTAGGACCGAAGTTTCTGAGGTTGCTTCCTTTAGGAAAAAGTACAATAACTATCTTGGATTTAATACCAGTTTTAAAAAGAATAAAATCGAATGGAAAGCCAATTTCAATTACAATCAGTTGCAGCCCTGGGAAAATCATAGTATAGATTATCAAATTCCTGATGCTGACATTGCTTCAAAATATGATGTGACAGCCTACTCAAAAAAAAGACAATTTGTTTTTGGCGGCAGTTTATTTTATAAAATTAATGAAGATGATTATTTTTCGTTTAGTGTGAATAGTAGATTACAAAAAGACCTTTTTCCGATCAATACCATTACAGATAATAAAAATAAAAATATAGAAAATAACGTTGTGACTTATAGTGATAATGACAGCAAAAAAAAATTTGTGAATTCATTTTTGAATTATAATAAAAAAATAAAAGCAATAGATACGCAGGTTTTTGCTGGTTTGCAATATTCGAATTTTGATCAGGGATTATGGAGCCAGGTTGAAAATAATTATAATAATACTCAATTTGAATTGGCACAACTTCGGGATCAGAAATTTAATGTCAATGTGTTTTCAGGAAGAATAGATGTAGAAAAGAAGTTTAAAAACGAAATGAAATTTGAAATAGGAGGATTGTATGCAGCAGCAGATTCAAAATCTGATTCAGATATATTTGATTATGAAAACAGTAAAAGTGAAATTAACCATTATGATTTTAAGGAACAAAATTTAGCCGGTTATAGTCAGCTTTCCGGAAAGATTAAAAAAGTAGATTTCTCAGTAGGATTTAGAGTTGAAAATACCAACGTAGACGGAAAATTCAAGACAGACCAACTGCCTTTAATAAATAAAAATTACACCAATTTTTTCCCTAAAGCACAATTTTCAGTTGCTATCGACAGTACAAAAAATATTAGTGTAAATTATGCCAAAAGTATTTCAAGACCCAATTATTCATCTTTAAGTCAGGGCACAACATACATAAATCCGTATTTTTTATACGCTAGAAATATCAATTTGGATCCAACAATTGTCAACGAAATTTCTTCGACATTTCAGTACCATAATAAATCAGTTAAATTCACATATTATCAAAATACAAATCCGGTTTATAATAGTTTCTTCTTTGATACGGAGCTGAATATAATGACTTTTAAAGATGAAAATTTTGACAGGGAATCTGCTTTTGTTCTCGATTTCGAATTGCCTTTTACTTATAAATTCTGGACCATAACAAATTCTTTAGTTTTTGTTTCAGAGAAGATCGAAGATGCTTCGGCGGTATTTTTATCTTCAAAACCATATGCGTATTATTACTCAAACAACGAATTTAAACTTCCAAAAGGATATACGGCAATTCTTGCTTTGAGAGGAGTTACAAAACAAAACAAAGGTGTTTTTGAAAGGAATGCGAGAGCAATGGTAGATATGGCAGTTTCGAAAACATTCTTTAAAAATTGGAATTGCAGTCTGAATTTTAATAATGTATTTAAAAAGATAGATGAAGAAGAGGTCTTTACAATTAATAACATCAATTCAAAAGCAAGATATTTGGTGGATGAACATGAGATCTCAATTTCGATCAGGTATTCTTTTGGAAAAGTAAAGGAAACTGAATTTAAAGGAAAAAGAATGGAGGAGAATTCCGAAAGAGTAAATTAGAAAGAGAAAAAACAGCAAGTCTAATTATTTTTAACACATAGAAAACATAGATTTGCTGTGTAGGAAAAAGGCATTTCACTTATTTAAAAAGCACAAAGTGACTGTGTGAGAGAAATGTATTTCTTTTTGTTTTCTTATTACGAATAGAGCACTATATTTCTATGTGCTAATTTTTTTTTCGAATTATAATAACATTTGCTGAAATATTGTCTCCCTGAGCGAAGTCGAAATCTTTGAAGAATCACGATTTCGCTCTATTTGACCTAATATATTACACAAAGATTAACCTTCGTCGTCTTCTGTAGCTTTATTTAATTTTATAGTCAGTTCTTCCTCATCATCAGTTGAATTTAATTCGAAGAAACTAAAAAATGAACCGCCGTAATTTTTCTGAAAAGAGAAATTGCTCAAATGTTCCATTTTGGTGTATTTAGAATGTTCGATAATCATCATTCCGTCTTCGTTTAGTAATTCTCTTTCGAAAACTGTTAGAACAATTTTTTCAAACGCATTCTGATCTAATCCATAAGGAGGATCAGCAAAAATAATGTCGTAAGAAGTTTTACAATTGTCAAGAAATTTATATACATCACTTTTAGTTGCAGCGATGTCAAAATCATATTCTGATGAAACTTGTTTGATAAATTTTACGCATCCAAAATCCCCGTCTACTGATGTAATTGGAGCGCTTCCGCGTGAAGCGAACTCAAAACTTATGTTTCCTGTTCCGGCAAATAAATCCAAAACCTTTAAGCCTTCAAAACTAAAATGATTGTTCAAAACATTAAATAATGCTTCTTTACTCATGTCAGTCGTTGGTCTTACAGGAAGGTTTTTTGGCGGAAAAATGCGGCGTCCTTTGTATTTTCCTGAAATGATTCTCATGATTGAAATAAAATATAATGTTTTTGATTTTGTGCAGTTGAAAAGCTATTTTTTTGTTGTAATGTACTTACATCCAGAAATGAAACATGACGAATGTATTTGTATGCAATCTCATAAAACGCATCGTTTTGATGTATTGTACCTAATAATTCAAGCTGAAAGCTTTCCGGATTTAAACTCAATTGCTCCGCTGTGAAAAGCAAGTAATAAAGAAAATCTTCCGGAGTCTGATATTCGAAAGAATTAAATAATAATAGTTTTTGATTCTGAACCACGATAACTTCAAAATGATTTGGATTGAAATTCACTACCATTTTTTTCTCGTCGTTGTTTTTTGAACTCTCCAGAATTTTTTCGACCAAAATACTGTTGACATGTTTGTAGTCAAATGAACCCACAGTATCTATTAAAAAATTATTGATATTGATGTACGGAATGTAAACGGAGTTCATTTCGTAGTTTGAAATTTTATCAAAAGTAAAAAAATCAGTCTCGAAAACTTTTGTATTGTACTGTAAATAACTCCCTAAGAAATTTTCATCAAATAAAGCACTTGGTACAAAAGTCGAAAGATTGTTGCTGTGAATTACCAGAATTTCGTCGTATGTCTCTTTTAATTCAGAATGATTTTTAAATGCAGCACTGTATAATTCTTCAATTTTTGATGTTTTTTGAGAAGTATCAAAATTGATTTCATTAAATGCTGTAATAGTATTATTTAAAGTATCAAAACAACAAAATGAAAATCCATTCAATGAAACCTGAATAGAAAGCTTTTTATAATTTTTGGAAGTGATATTAGTATTTTGCAATGACATATTGATTTACAATTCGTTACCTGTTTTACAAGAAAGAATTTAAGGCGATTACAAACTTACAAATTAAAAAGGAACAATTACAAATGCAATTTCGAAAAACAATTTTAAAGCAAAGTTAGCAACATGTTATTTTTGTGTTTTTTCTGAACCATACAAGTGATATAAGTTCTTATTACTTTATTATGCTAAATTCATTTGCTGCATTTTTTTTTTGTTTGTATTAAAGTAAACGCTAAGCTTCAATTAACTTATATTACTTATATGGTTTAAATTTTTTTGACCTTGACATTGCCATTAAAAAAGCCGAACTTTGCATTTCAAATTACCCTTATGAATTCATCACTTTTTTACAGCCTTTTACAGAGAAAATTTCCTTTTGCACCAACTTACAAACAGGACATATTTTTTCAAAAAATCGCTATTTTCCTAACAGATACACATAACGATACGATTTTCGTATTAAAAGGATACGCAGGAACTGGAAAAACAACTGTGATTTCGACAATCGTAAATAATTTGGGTGATATCAATAAAAAGTTTGTCCTGTTGGCACCAACAGGTCGTGCAGCAAAAGTAATCGCCAATTATTCTAATACGCCTGCTTTTACAATTCATAAAAAAATATATTTTCCTAAAAAATCAGCTGGTGGAGGCGTGGCTTTTACCAAGCAATTAAACAAACATAAAAACACCATTTTTATCGTCGATGAAGCTTCGATGATATCAGACAGCAACTCAGATTCGAAATTGTACGACAACGGATCACTTCTCGATGATTTGATATCGTATGTTTATTCCGGAACGAACTGCAAAATGATTCTTTTGGGAGATACCGCTCAGTTGCCACCGGTGAATTTAGATATTAGTCCGGCACTGGATGTTCAGACTCTTGGGATTCATTATGATAAAGAAATCGAACATATCGAATTGGATGAAGTAATGCGTCAGGAAGAAAGTTCCGGTATCTTATTTAATGCGACTGAATTGCGCGAATTGCTGAAAGATAGTTTTATTACAGAGTTTAAATTTAATGTGAAAAAATTCAAAGATATCGTTCGTCTTACGGATGGTTATGATATTCAGGATGCTATAAATTCTGCTTACAGCAATTATAGTATCGAAGACACGGCTTTTATCGTGCGTTCGAATAAACGTGCAAACCAATATAATGAACAAATCAGAACCCGAATTTTATTTAAGGAAAGCGAACTTTCAGTAGGCGATTTTTTGATGGTAGTAAAGAATAATTATTTCTGGCTAAAAGAAACTGACGAAGCCGGATTTATTGCCAACGGAGATATTATTGAAGTTTTGGAATTATTTGGAATCACCGAATTGTATGGATTTAATTTTGCGAAAGTAAAAATAAGAATGGTCGATTATCCGGATCAGAAACCTTTTGAAACGGTATTGTTATTAGATACCATAAAAAGTGAATCTCCCTCATTAACTTACGAAGAATCGAATCGTTTGTATGAAGAAGTGATGAAAGATTATGAAAGTGAGACTACAAAATATAAGAAATTTCAAAAGGTAAAAGAGAACGAATATTTCAATGGTTTGCAAGTGAAATTCTCTTACGCTATTACGTGTCACAAATCGCAAGGTGGACAATGGAATACGGTTTTTATAGAACAACCTTACTTGCCAAACGGAATCGATCGCGATTACATCAGATGGCTTTATACTGCTATGACACGTGCCAAAAATAAATTATATTTGATAGGATTTAAAGACGAGAGTTTTGAAGAATAAAACACTAATTTCACGAATTAGCACGAATTAATTTTTTTAGATTTAGCATTAGTGAAAATCTGTGAAATTCGTGTTTATAATTATTTACAATGACAACACTAAACGATTTACATTCGATATCATCTGCGTTTTCGAATACAGATAAAATGCCGGTTTTGTTTTTAGGGCACGGCAGCCCAATGAATGCTATTGAAGAAAATCAGTTTGTGGCCGGTTTTCGTAATCTGGCTAAAACATTACCGCAACCCAATGCAATTTTATGTATTTCAGCACATTGGTTTACGAACGGAACCAAAGTAACTTCGATGCAAATGCCAAGAACGATTCATGATTTTGGCGGTTTTCCGCAAGCACTTTTTGATGTACAATATCCTGCAAAAGGAAGTCCTGAACTGGCAGCAGAAACAAAGAAAATATTAGAACCCGTAAATGTAGATTTAGACGAACATTGGGGTTTAGATCATGGTGCCTGGAGCGTAATCAAACATTTATATCCTGAAGCAAATGTCCCGGTAATTCAGTTGAGTATTGATTATACAAAGTCAGGTCAGTATCATTTTGAGTTGGCTCAGAAATTACAATCACTGCGCCATAAAGGAGTTTTGATTATCGGAAGTGGGAATATCGTTCACAACCTCCGTTTGGTTGATTTCAGAAATTTTGATAAAGACAATTATGGTTTCGATTGGGCAATTGAAGCTCGTGAAACGATCAATAATTATTTATTAGATGGAAATTTCCAGCCTTTAATTGACTTCGAAAGAATGAATAAGGCAACTCAATTGGCGATTCCAACTCCGGAGCATTATTTGCCTTTGTTGTACACTTTAGGTCTGAAAGAAGAATCTGAAGAACTCGACTTATTCAACGACAAATTATTAGCAGGTTCATTGAGTATGACGTCGGTAAAAATTATGTAATACAACTCTGCGAATCTCCGTGAAACCTTTGCGACTCTCCGTGGTAGAATTATTATACAAAGTGGCACGAAGGTTTCACTGAGATACACAAAGGGTTATTTCTTTAGATTGTAAGCATATAAATAACCATCTGCACTTCCAAAGTAAACAGCATTTTTACTGATGAACGGCGAAGAAACAATAGCACCTAATTTATAGAATTGAGCCATTACTTTTTTGTTGTTATCGTAAATAGAAAGATCTTCGTTTTGAGCCGCATATCCAAAATCTAAAAGATCATTTTTTAAAGTAGAAGTTGCAAATTGTTTGCGGTTTTCCGTACTTATAAAATTTGATTTTTTCCCGTTTGAAAGTAAATCCAAACAAAAAAAATTACCTGTAAAATCGCCAAAATAAATTGTATTTCCTGCGATCGCCGGCGATGAATAAACATAACCATTGGCTTTGAATCGGTATTTTTCGATTCCGGTTTTAGCATCCAGCGCTAATAAAGCATAAGTATCTGATGTGCCTACATAAACCGTATTGTCTTTTACGACGGCAGAACTTAATATCCAGGAATTCTCGGCATTGTATTTCCATATTTGTTTTCCGGTTTCAGCGCCCAAGGCAAAAAAGAAAGGTTCTCTTGCTCCAAAATAAATTTTACCATCAGAAAGTGCAACGGATGATTGTATTCCCTTAAAACCCATTTGTGTTCCCGTTGCGAAACGCCAGATTTCTTTTCCGGATTCGATGTTTAAAGCATATAAAGTGGCGTCCCAACCACCAATGTAAATTTTGTCTTTATCAATCACGGGACTTCCGTGAACGGGACCATTGGTTTTGAATTTCCATTTTAAAATTCCCGTTTTAGCGTCGAGAGAATAGATGTTTCCGTCACTGCTTCCAAATAAAACCTGCGAAGTTTTTCTGTTCTCATACACCACAGGCGATGAAAGATAAAAATCCCATAAATCTTCCATATATTGTGTTTCAGGTTTCATGCCCCACATTCCAAGTTCTCCTAACCAGTGTTCGCCACCAGTTTTAAATTTCCAAATTAGTTTCCCGTTTTGGGTGTTTATTGCGTAATAATTTCCGTCAAAACTCCCAAAATAAATAATATTTTCAAATATACTGGGACTGCTATGGATAGCACCATTAGTTTTAAATTTCCATTTTAAATTTCCAGATTTTTCTTCGATGGCGTAAAGAAAACCATCTTCGCTGCCTATATAGACTATTCCGTTTTGAGCAATAGGCGAAGAGAAAATTTTGCCACCAGTTTTATACTTCCATTTTAGGCTCGTAACCGGTTGGTAGCCTTTTCCGTTAAAGATACGATCTGAAAAGGCATTCAATATTACAGCATTTTTATTTTGGCTTAAAGCCGAATAAACAACAATTAAAAAGAAATAGAGTGGAAGAGTGGCTGAAAATCTTTTCATAGTTTTTTATTTTAAAAATAAATATTTTATAAGATATTAATATTTAATTATTTAGAAAATATGTTAGGAATATATTTTTAAAACCTAATTGCGAATCGGTATATTTGTTTCAATATGAATCTATCAAATAAACATATCAAAACATATAAATCTTCTAAACAAGTTGTTTTAGGGCCAATAATTATTGGAGGAATATTTGCAGAAATTGTTCTCCTCATAATGGGTGAAATAGAAATGACTGCAGTTTTGATTGTTTTGGTGATAATTTTGGGATTGATATCTTTAGCTGTTCAGGGATCTTTAAAAATTACAATTGATGCTGATCAGAAACTTTTGACATTCGAGAAAACAAATTGGCTTGGAAATATTTTATTTAAGATGGATTTTAACTTGAATGAGATTCAATTTGAAATTAGAGAGCAAAAAGCCCCGAGATCAGGTATAATTTACTTTGTTTATATCATAAACAATGATAATAATAGCGAAAGCAACTATGTGGCAGAAGGCTTTTCGAAAGGGATGTTGGAAATGATAAAAAACGAGATTGTAAATATTCAGGCAGAAAGACTTTAGCTTTTGCTGAATAAATAAAAATTAAAAGAATATAAAATGAAAATAATAGCTGTAATTCCGGCACGATATGCATCAACACGTTTTCCTGCAAAATTAATGCAGGACCTTGGAGGGAAAACGGTAATTCTAAGAACTTATGACGCAACTGTTGCAACAAAGTTGTTTGATGATGTATTTGTAGTAACCGACTCAGATTTGATTTTTAATGAAATAGTAAATCACGGTGGTAAAGCGATCATGAGCATCAAAGAACATGAATCCGGAAGCGATCGTATTGCTGAAGCTATATTTAGTCTTGATGTCGATATTGTGGTAAATGTGCAAGGCGATGAACCTTTTACTGAAGCGGGACCTTTAGAACAGGTTTTATCAGTTTTTAAAAATGATGAAGATCGCAAGATTGATTTGGCTTCGTTGATGCGTGAAATTACAAATGAGGACGAAATTAATAATCCGAATAACGTAAAAGTTGTAGTAGATCAATCACAGTTTGCCTTGTATTTTTCTCGTTCGGTAATTCCATATCCAAGAGATAGAGATGTTGGAGTTCGTTATTTTCAACACATCGGGATTTATGCTTTTAGAAAACAAGCCTTATTAGATTTTTATAGTTTACCAATGAAATCTTTAGAAGCCTCTGAAAAATTAGAGCAGCTTCGCTATTTAGAATTCGGTAAACGCATCAAAATGGTCGAAACGAATCATGTTGGTATTGGTATTGATACTGCCGAAGATTTAGAGAAGGCTCGCGCTATTTTAGCAGCTAAATAGTTGTGTGATAGCACGGGATTTTTTGTTTATTTGTGTTGGTCTGCCGATGTTCTGCAATGAATGTATTGCGAGATGGTACGCAGATGACACGGGTTCGCTATCGTGAAAGCGCAGATTTATGCGGATTTTTATGTTTACTTGTGTTGGTGTGCCGATGTTTAGCAATGAATGTATTGTGAGATGGCACGCGGATGATACGGGTTCGCTATCGCGAAAGCGCAGATTTACACGGATTTTTTATTGCTCTTTTTTTGTCAGGCTGAGCGAAGTCGAAGCCCGTGTTCCAATTGGTTTACCTTCGACTTTGCTCAGGATGACAAACGAGACTTTAATAAAAAAGGCTTGTAAACAATTGTTTACAAGCCTTTTTTTATATTGAAAGCCAAACTAAATTATTGATATAAATTCGGAAATTTAGCAGGATTGACTTCATGCATCATGTTGTACACTTTCTCAAAAATATCTTCGGTAGAAGGTTTAGAGAAATAATCACCATCAGTACCATAAGCTGGTCTGTGCGCTTTTGCAGCAAGAGTTTGCGGTTTACTGTCTAAATGAATATAGGCATCTTGCTCTTCAAGAACCTGCTGTAAAATATATGCCGAAGCTCCACCGGGAACATCTTCGTCGATTACTAAAAGACGGTTTGTTTTTGCAATACTTTTTACGATATCCTTATTGATGTCAAACGGAAGTAAAGACTGGATATCGATTACTTCACAATCAATTCCTAAATCTAATAATTCAATTGCAGCTTGTTGCACCAATCTTAAAGTAGATCCATAAGAAACTAATGTAATATCAGCACCTTCTTTTAGGGTTTCGACAACACCAATAGGCGTTTTGAATTCACCGTAATTTAATGGTGTTTTTTCTTTTAATCGATAACCATTCAAACATTCGATTACTAAAGCCGGTTCGTCAGTTTCTAAAAGAGTATTGTAGAAACCTGCAGCTTGTGTCATATTTCTTGGAACCAATACATGAATCCCGCGAATAGCATTAATAATCATTCCCATTGGAGAACCAGAATGCCAGATACCTTCAAGACGATGTCCGCGGGTTCTGATAATTAATGGTGCTTTTTGTTTACCAACAGTTCTGTATTGTAAAGTTGCCAAATCATCACTCATGATTTGAATCGCGTATAATAAATAATCTAAATACTGAATTTCGGCAATTGGGCGTAAACCTCTTAAAGCCATCCCAATTCCTTGTCCTATAATGGTAGCTTCACGAATACCAACATCTGCAACACGAAGTTCTCCGTATTTTTCCTGCATGCCTTCAAGACCTTGATTTACGTCGCCAATGTTTCCTACATCTTCACCAAAGATTAGTGCTTCAGGATATTTAGTAAACAGAGCATCAAAGTTATCACGAATAATCATTCGTCCATCCTGATCCGCTTTTGCGTTATCTGCATATTCTGGAAGTACTTTTTCTACAGAAAAAATATTTTGACCTGAATTAGAGTATAAATTGCTGCTGAACCTTGGCTGCGTGATTTCGATGTAATTGGTAATCCAATTAGACAATAATACTTTGCTGTTTGGTATTTCTATAAAACGCAATATTTTTCTTGCGATCACCAGCATTTCCTTTTTTAAAGGAGATTTGATGACGCTTATTTCAGAGATATATTTTTGAATTTTATCTTTGTGATTGATACTGGCAGCAGAAATCTGCTCCAATAAAATCATTAGATTTTTTTGATCTTCTATAATTGGGTTAATAAAAGAGTTCCATGCTTCTTTTTTAGCTTCGAGAACTTCTTTTTTCAATTCAGCTTCAATTTCTGCCAGTTCTTCCGGCGAAGCAATATTGATGGCAATCATCCATAAACGCATCTGGCGAATACAGTCAAAATCTTTTTCCCAAGCCAGTCTCTCCGCATTTTTATAACGCTCATGAGAACCTGAAGTCGAGTGGCCTTGTGGTTGTGTTAATTCGTTTACATGTATTAAAACCGGAACGTGTTGCTCGCGGGCTATGGCAGCAGCTCTTTCATAAGTCGAAACCAACTCTGCATAATCCCAGCCTTTAACTCTGAAAATTTCATATCCGTTTGAATCTTCGTCACGTTGATATCCTTTCAGGATCTCAGAAATATTTTCTTTGGTGGTCTGATGTCTGGCGTGAACCGAAATCCCGTATTCATCATCCCAAACACTCATTACCATGGGTACTTGCAGTACTCCGGCAGCATTTATTGTTTCAAAAAACAAACCTTCAGATGTACTTGCATTTCCTATAGTTCCCCACGCAATTTCATTTCCGTTTACAGAGAATTTGTCTTTGGTTTTGATTCCGGCAACATTCCTGTAGATTTTTGATGCCTGGGCCAATCCCAAAAGTCTTGGCATCTGACCTGCTGTAGGCGATATATCTGCGCTTGAATTTTTTTGTTTTGTTAAGTCTTTCCAGGATCCGTCTTCGTTTAGACTGTGCGTTACAAAGTGTCCGCCCATTTGTCTTCCGGCAGACATTGGATCATATTCTAAATCAGTGTGACCGTATAAACCTGCGAAAAATTGTTTAGGAGATAACTCTCCAATAGCCATCATAAAAGTTTGATCGCGGTAGTATCCGGAACGGAAATCTCCGTTTTTAAAAGATTTTGCCATAGCAAGCTGTGGTACCTCTTTTCCGTCACCAAATATTCCAAATTTGGCTTTTCCTGTTAATACTTCCTTACGACCTAAAAGACTACATTCGCGGCTGGTAACTGCAATTCTGTAGTCATTCAATACCTCAGTTTTGAAATCTTCAAATGTTAGTGTAGTATTGCTTTTTTCTTTTATCATAATCTTGAGGGGGTCATGTTAGACTGCGAAATTACTTAAAAACAATCAATAATCATAATTCTTTAAAATAAATATAATTTAATTATTTGTATTTAAAATCAAAAAACTATGCATATTTTTTGATTTATATTTATGTAAAAATGTAATTTAATGATAATAACGCATGTTTTTCTTTAAAATTTATTCAATTAAAACCATTTTCTAGTAAAAAGATTAACTAATGTTTTTGGCGAAAGAGTCATCACAAATCGAATTTTTTCGTTGTATTTATTTTGGGAAATTTCCCAACCATTATTAGAGTAAACTGGAAAATAAACTTCAAAATAATCCGGTACTAAATTTAATCTAATACCACTGTCGTAAACAAAATGCTCACTTTGATGTTTGCTTTTCAGGAATCCAATATCGCCATAAGCTTCAATCCAGTTCCAGATCGAATAACTGGCGTTTAATGTTGTTATCCATTGATTTGCATATGCTGGTTCCAGTTTTGACTTAAAACCACCTTCAGCCATCACAAATTGTTGGCTAAAAAATCCGGTACTTTCTGATCTTCCGTAAAAATTATAATCAAACATATAATCTGTTGGACGGTCTAAACCAAAACTAAAATAATCTGAATTTGTTGTGTTGTATAAAAAAGTTCCCGCATACAAGCGTATGTTTAGTTTGTGATTGTTTTCGAATAATCTTCGATATTCAACCTCACCGGCAATTTTCCCGAAATCTCCCGCAAACTGAAGATCATTCATGAAACTAAAATGGTCAATCAATTCAGTTTTAGTATTCGAATAACGGGCATTAAATACAGAATAATTTGGTTTAGAATTGTCAGTTATATATTTACTGGCTTCACGATTTACAATAACTTGCCTGAAAAGGATCAACTGTTTTCGATTATCTCTGAAATTCTCCTCTCGAATTCTAAACTGAACCATAGGATTCAATCTTAAATAAGTTGCATCAGGAGCATAATGATAATAATTTTGGCTCATCGAATATCTTACGCTATACAATGTGCTGTTTCTGTAATATTCATTCCAGACAAAAGCGGAAGAACCAGATATCGTTCCAGCTTTAATAGAGTAGGCAGGATTGATATCAAATGTAAATGGTTTGTCCAGAATGGTTTTATTATGAAATCGAACTCCGGGCGTAAAACCGTCGTATAGATTATAGGTAAGTGTTGGGATATATAAAATCTGGTTGTAATAAGGATCTTCAAGATCTTTAGCAAAATTAAATTTGATTGGGCGATTCGTTATAACGACACTTTTTAATGATTTCCAATTGTTTCTCAAATTGTATTCCGGAACTTCATTATCATAATTCAGTACTATTTTGTCCGCTTTTTCTCTGGCAAACTCATAAATTGAATCATTATTTTTTGGTTCAATCCATTTTTTGAAAACTACCTCATTCTTCTTGATTCCGTAAACCGGAATAGGAACAAAATTATTCGTTTTATTTTTTATCTGAAATTGTATATTGTCTTTCGTTCTAGAAACATTCGTAAATTTATAATCGATGATATCTCGTGAATCTATAATAGTATTAAAAAACCAATCAATATTTTTTGAACTGTTCTTTGTTAGTATTTTTTCAAAATCGTAACGATTTGTTTGTTCTTGTTTGTTGAGATCATAAAATTCCTGTACACTTTCAGGTACGATATCATGGTTTAAATAATCATCGAGGTAACTCAAACTTAGGCCTGCACGATATTTGCTGGCGATTTGTTCGTTAAATTTTATTAAAGTCTGTTTTGGATCACCAAGTGGCTGATCCAGATTTTTTCTGGCCATAAGCATATAGTAATAGCTGTATTGCTCGTTAAAAGTCAAATTGGCAATGTTGTAACTTTTAAATAGTTTCATGTCTGAAAGGCGTCCAAGCATCTTTTGGTCCAGATGGTTTTCCTCCATGAATTTCATCATGCTGTAAATTTGAATACCATCATAAACCCAATTGTCTTTTCTGGGATCCAGTCGTAAGCTATTTTTTAGATAATTATTGAGATACGTTTTTAGAAAGGTGATTTCGAATATAAAATCATCCGGAAACGGACTAATAAAAGAGGGCAGCTGATTTAGGCCATAAAATGGATTTCTGTCGTAATCAACCTGAGAAACTGTGATTTTTTGATGCGGATATTTCCCGATAAAAGCACTTGCAAAATTCACAACCCTATTGATGATAATCGCTTTTTGAATTTCGCTGACTTTTTTATTTTTAAGATTTGTAAGTACCTCTAGTGAACCATTTTCATAGCTTACAAAATTATTTTGTTTTTCTATAAATAAATTAAAATCAGTTCTGTTTTTTCCGGAGTACAAATATGTCCTGAAAGAAGGATTTGTAAGATCTTCAGAAACTGAATTCAGGTCAGTTGTAATAGAATATTGGTTAGGTATTCTGATAGAAATTTCATAATCAGTGCTGGCATTTGCGATATCATCTAAGTTGAAATTGTTATATTTAATAAAACGATGATTCTCAAAACGAGCAGGACTCAAAAACCAGTTTTTTAAATTCATTCCGCCATTTTGATCAAAACCATAACGAGTAAATTTATCACTCGGGATTTTGGAAATATAAGTCAAATGCAAATCTAATTTTTGCCCGGGATATAATTTTCGATTTAGTTTTACAATAATAAAATCCGGATTTTTAGCAGTTCTTTCCCATTCAAGCGCCATATTATCCGAATCGCTTAAATTTAAAATTGTTGTGTTTCCTCTTTCTGTTGGTTTTGCTAAATGAAAACCCCTGTAGAATTCATCAGAAAATCTTCTGGCTAAAGGTGTGTTTTTATCAGAGAAAGCATTGTTCCAGTCGTTTAAAACAATCGATATCAAAGAGTCATTCGAAGTATTGTAATAAGTTATATCTTGTTTTACGTTAAGTGTTTTCAGTTCGAGATTAACCGCCACTTCCATCTTAGATTGATGTTGTGCATATTGTTTTAACGAACTCATCAAAACAAAAACGAAGAATATAATTTTATAAGATGATTTCAATGATGGCTTAAAAATTAAGGGATATAATCTAAGTTACGAGCTTATAGTCGTTCTGGTTTTATTGTAAAAATAGTATAAAAAAAGCTGTTTAAAAAAAACAGCTTCAATTTTTTGTAAGATTTAATGTGATTTCACCATATAAAGGATAAAAATAAAATTTCAATTTTTAAATTCTAAATTCCAATAAAATCCGTTTTTATCCGCGTCTTTGCTTTGGCGAATCTGTTAAATCAGCGTCAATTTATTTACTGATATGCTGAAAAAAATTTTTAGAAATTTGGACTTAAATCGTATTTCTTGTAGAATTTATCTAATACATCAACAACTTCATCTTCAGTATCTACGATTTTAAATAAGTTTAAATCTTCAGGGCTTACAGTTTGCATTTTTTCAACCAAAACTGTTTTTACCCATTCGATCAACCCAGACCAGAATTCAACACCAACTAATATAATTGGGAATTTTCCGATTTTCTTAGTTTGAATTAAAGTAATAGCTTCGAACATTTCATCTAAAGTTCCAAAACCTCCAGGCATCACCACAAAACCTTGCGAATATTTTACGAACATAACTTTTCTCACAAAGAAATAATCGAAATTCAGGTTTTTATCGTGGTCGATATAAGGGTTGAAGTGTTGTTCAAAAGGTAATTCGATGTTTAAACCAACCGAAATTCCACCTCCTAAATGCGCACCTTTGTTACCAGCTTCCATGATTCCGGGACCACCTCCAGTGATCACACCATAACCAGCTTTACTGATTTTGTATGCAATTTTTTCAGCCAATAAATAGTATTTATCATCCGGTTTCGTTCTCGCCGATCCAAAAATAGATACACAAGGACCAATACGTCCCATGCTTTCGTAACCGTTTACAAACTCGGCCATGATTTTAAAAATCGCCCAGCTGTCATTTGTTCTAATTTCATTCCACGTTTTTTGTTTTAAACGGTCCTGAATTACTTTGTCCTCATCATTATCAAAATCTTCTAATCTCATTTTAGGTATTTTAATTATTTATATTTTTATTTAAGTTGTGTCTTTTTTTTAATTATCATTCTCAGAGTAGTTATTGTCACACTGAGCGTAATCGAAGTGAGGAGCTTAATCCTGCTGTTCGCTATATCTTTTGCGGTGAACCGCGCCACAAAAAGATGCCGCTCCCATCAGGGCTAGGGCACCAGTTTTCAATCGAAACATTGTTTTTAGCCCATAAAAAATTGCCAAAGTTTCTGATTTTGGCAATTAGGGCATACTAAATTACTGCTTTTTTTGAGAATTGTTACAGAAATGAGCATTTATTAATTTTAAAGTAAGGTAGTGATAATGATCTCTTAAGCTGTTAATTCATTATCAATGAATTATGAAAGTATTTTTAAGTTTGTATAAAGTCCATCATTTTAAATTTTCGATAGTTATCGTCCGGAAAGTTTCACAATAAGTGTTTTTAGGAATGTCATTTCTTTTACCTGGAATTATCACTTGATTGAAAGATGTTATAATCTGGTCAATTTCATCTTTAATGATTTTGTTTGGAGCAATAGAATTAACACGGAAAATTTTTCCATTAGAATCAATAGAAAAACGCGGATTGATAACGATTTCTCCTCTTTTGTTTTGTTTCGCAATGTTTTCAAGCGAGATGTTTTTTAAAATATACTCGAATATTTGATCATAAAGGCATCTGTTCAACTCGGAATTGTAGGCAATACTTTCGCATCCTTTTAAAACGGGAAGCTCATCTATGAGGACAAATGTACTTGCTTTTATTAGTGTGTTTTTGTCTTCTTTTGTAAATAACTGAACACTAATTTTTCCAAGTTTAGCATTATCATTTAAGTTTAATTTTTCTAAAGGATAATTTTTAAAAATTTCGATAACTTTTTTATTGAGCTCCCTGTCTCCTGTATTAATGCGAAAATTAAAAGCTTTATTCTTCTTATTTATCTCAAAGGTTAGTCGGATAGTGTAATTGTATTTTTTATTAGAAATGCCTTTGTAGTAAGAAGATGTTTTCAGTTTGCTAAAATTAATTTTTTTTAGAAGTTTTTGTTCCAGATAAATTTTATAATGATTTGCTAAATCACTTTCTGTGCTAGGCTGAGCTAAAGATTGAAATACGCTGTTTTCACGGAGATATTCCTCTTCGAGTTCTTGTCTGGAATAGTAAGGGTTGTCAATTTGTTTTTCATTAATATTTTTAATCCTTTCTTTTACAACATCTCTAAGGCTATCTTTTTGTGACTGGGAAAAACTTTTTGCACTAAGTAATACTAATATAATGAATGGCAAAATTGATTTCATCTTTTATATTTTAATGCTAAAATATAAAATTACTACTGTTAATTTTTTAAATCAATACATCTTTGTCAAAAAAAATTGACAAAGATGCATTTCTATTCTAATTCCTTTTTCAAGAACTTAGCCGTATAACTTTTTTTACTTTTCGCTACTTCTTCAGGAGTTCCTTTGGCGATTAATTGTCCGCCACCTTTTCCTCCTTCGGGACCAATATCAATGATGTAATCAGCGAGTTTTATGACATCCATATTATGTTCGATAATCAGGATCGTATTTCCTTTATCAACCAGTTTATTAATTACATCCATCAAAACACGAATGTCTTCAAAATGCAATCCTGTAGTAGGTTCGTCAAGAATATAAAAGGTATTTCCGGTATCTTTTTTAGACAATTCTCCGGCTAATTTGATACGTTGTGCTTCACCACCGGAAAGTGTGGTACTTTGCTGACCAAGTGTAATATATCCTAACCCAACATCCTGAATTGTTTTTACTTTTCTATAAATCTTCGGAATCATTTCAAAGAACGGAACAGCTTCATCAACGGTCATATTCAAGACATCTGAAATTGATTTCCCTTTATATCTTATTTCTAATGTTTCTCTATTGAAACGTTTTCCCTGACACGTTTCGCATTCGACATAAACATCCGGTAGAAAGTTCATTTCGATAGTTCTTACACCGGAACCTTCGCAGGTTTCACAGCGTCCGCCTTTTACATTAAAACTGAAACGACCCGCTTTATAACCACGAATCATACTTTCAGAAGTCATCGTAAAAAGATTTCTGATTTCAGTAAAAACCTCTGTATAAGTAGCTGGATTCGAGCGTGGTGTTCTTCCAATCGGACTTTGATCGATATCAATTACTTTGTCAATATGCTCAAGGCCTTCAATCTTTTTGTATGGTTGTGGTTTTTTTACGCCATTAAAATAATAAGCGTTCAGGATAGGATAGAGGGTTTCGTTTATTAAAGTAGATTTTCCACTTCCTGAAACTCCTGTTACACAAATCATTTTCCCTAATGGTAATTCGATCGAAACATTTTTAAGGTTGTTTCCTGTCGCTCCGGTTAGTTTTAGGAATTTGCCGTTTCCTTTACGGCGCTCTTTCGGAATCTCTAATTTCATTTTACCGTTCAAATATTGAGCGGTAATTGTATTCGATTTCAACGTTTCTGCGGGAGTTCCAATACTGATGATTTCTCCTCCGTATTTACCTGCTTTCGGACCAATATCAATTACATAATCAGCACGTTCGATCATGTCTTTATCGTGTTCTACAACAATAACCGAGTTCCCGATATCGCGTAATTGTTCTAAGGAGTGAATTAGTTTTTCATTGTCTCTTTGGTGTAAACCAATACTTGGCTCATCGAGAATATATAAAACACCAACCAGTTGTGAACCAATTTGTGTAGCCAGACGAATACGCTGTGCTTCACCACCCGAAAGTGATTTTGAACTTCGGCTTAAAGCCAGATAATTCAAACCAACATTCATTAAAAAGTTCAAACGGTCTTTTATTTCTTTAACGACTTCTGATGCAATCAAAAGCTGTTTGTCTGATAAATGTTTGTTTAAATCCTGAAACCAGACAGTCAAATCGGAGATGTCCATATCACACAATTCAACGATATTTTTGCCGTTGATTTTAAAGAACAATGCTTCTTTTTTCAAACGGGAACCGTCACAAACCGGACAATTTACTTCGTCCATGAAATCTTTTGCCCAACGTTTTATCGTGGTTGAAGAAGTTTCATCAAACTGATTTTTGATGAAATGTGAGATTCCTTCAAAATCTATTTTATAATCGCGGGTAACGCCTAAATCTTTAGAATTTACGACAAATTTATCTTTTCCACCATGAAGGATCATCGTCATAGCTTCTTCCGGAATCTTCTCAATTGGATCTGTTATCTTAAAACTGAATTTTTCTCCAATAACTTCTAGTTGTTTAAAAATCCACGAAGATTTGTATTCACCAAGCGGAGCGAAACCTCCGGCTTTAATGGATAATTTAGGATTAGGAATAATTTTTTTAATATTAATTTCATGCACTGTTCCTAATCCATTGCAATGCGGACAAGCTCCTTTTGGGGAGTTGAACGAAAATAAATTTGGTTCTGGGTTTTGATACGATATTCCTGTTGTTGGGCACATTAAGTTTCTACTGAAATAACGTACTTCATTTGTATCCTGGTCCAAAATCATTAATACGTTTTCTCCATGATGCATGGCTGTATTGATGCTTTCTGATAATCTTTTTTGATTGTCTTCAGTATCTTCTATCAACATTCTGTCGACTACAATTTCGATATCGTGTGTTTTGTAACGATCCAGTTTCATTCCTGAAACCAGATCCTGAACTTCGCCGTTTACACGAACTTTAAGGAAACCTTGTTTGGTAATTTGCTGGAATAACTCGGCATAATGTCCTTTTCTGGCTCTAATAATTGGAGCAAGGATATTGATTCGTTTCCCTTTAAAATCCTGAATAATCAAATCTTTAATTTGTTCATCAGAATAGGAAACCATTTTCTCTCCAGTGTTGTAACTATAAGCGTCAGCACCACGAGCATAAAGAAGTCGTAGGAAATCATAAATTTCAGTAATAGTACCAACGGTCGAACGCGGACTTTTGCTGGTTGTTTTTTGTTCAATAGCAATTACCGGCGAAAGTCCGTCGATTTTATCAACATCTGGACGTTCTAAGCCACCAAGAAACTGTCTGGCATAAGCCGAAAAAGTTTCAACGTAACGACGTTGTCCTTCCGCATATATGGTATCAAATGCCAAAGAAGATTTTCCCGAACCTGATAAACCGGTAATAACAACCAGTTTTTCACGCGGAATAGAAATGTCTATATTTTTTAGATTATGAACCCTTGCACCAAGAACTTCAATAGTATTGTCTTTTTCTAACATAATTTTGAGCAAAACGCAAAGTTACCACTTTGATTTGTTCTTTTTGTGCTCGATAGCAAAACTTTATGTTACAATTAGTAACAAAATGAGGCTGTCCGAAAAGTAATTTCGGGCAGTTTTTTTTTGTTTTACACATTGATTTTTCTTATATTTAAGTACTAAAATCAATGATTATGCAGCCAGTTTTTAAGCCTCATTCGGTTCACCAGCAAGATCTTTTTCCATTGAATTTAAATGATCTGATCCCAGAGAATCATTCTGCCCGATTAATAGACAGTGTTGTTGAACGGTTGGAAATTTCCGAGATTATATCACAGTTTAAAGGCGGTGGAAGATCCAGCTACCATCCTAAGATGTTATTGAAAATATTGTTTTACGGATATCTCAATAATACCTATTCCAGCCGAAAGCTGGCTAGAGCCGTGAAGGAGAATATATATTTTATGTGGCTCTCGGGAGGACTTCAGCCGGATTTTAGAACTATCAATGACTTTAGAGGAAAAAAATTAAAAGGGAATATCGAAAAACTTTTCAGCCAGGTCGTTCTGATGATGGTAGATTTAGAGCTCATTAGCCTGGAGAGACAATTTATTGATGGTACTAAAATAGAAGCCAACGCACATAAATACAGCTTTGTGTGGAAGAAAGCAGTTGAAAAACATAAAGACAGGCTTCAGGGAAAAATCGATGCTGTTCTGGCAGATATTGGTCAGGCTATCGAGTCAGACATTATGCATACTGATAACCAAACTGATACCAAGGTAGACAGTAAGAAATTAGAAGAAAAAATACACGAGATCAACCAAAGTGAAAAAAAGCAGAAGCTGAGTAAACAGCAGAACAAATCACTTCAAAAACTCGAGAAAGAACAGCTTGTAAAACTTAAAGAATATGAGAAACATCTCGAAATTCTGGGGGATAGAAACAGTTATTCGAAAACCGATACCGATGCTACTTTTATGCGCATGAAAGAAGATCATATGGGCAACGGACAATTAAAAGCGGGTTATAATATTCAGATTTCTACAGAAAATCAAATTATTACACATTACTCCACCCACCAGACTTCTACTGATTTTACCACATTAAAGACTCACTTAGAAGGATTCAAAAGCAACTACGGCAAACAATCTGCAAAAGTTATAGCCGATGCGGGCTATGGAAGTGAGGAAAATTATCAACTCCTTGAAGACAAAGAAATTGATTTTTTTGTTCCCTACAACATGTACCGTATCGAAGAGACCCGTAAGCATAAAAACAATTTATTCCACGCACAAAACCTGTTTCATAATAATGAGCAAGACTTTTTGGTTTGTCCAATGGGGCAGCAAATGCCTCGTATCTTTACTAAGAAATCAAAAACTACAACTGGTTTTGAACAGTATCATTCGGTATATGAGGCTTTAAATTGCGCAGGATGTCCTCTGCGGGGGCAATGCTTTAAAGCTAAGGGGAACAGACGGATAGAAATTAATCACAATCTTCAAAGACTGAAATTCAAGGCAAGAGAGAATTTAGAAAGTGAATTGGGCAGGGAAATTTATAGTAAAAGATGTATTGAACCAGAGCCGGTTTTTGGTAACATCAAGCAAAACAAAGGATTTAAAAGATTTACACTTACCAAAACAGCCAAAGTAAATACTGAATTTGGCCTGATTGCTATTGCTCACAACTTTTCTAAATGGATCGCTAAAATCCGTTTGGGTAATTTTAACCTCATTTTTGATCTCGTAGAAGCTTTAGAAAAGTTTATAGAAGACCATTTTAGCCCAAATTTACATTTTTCAAGAAACACTCTGTAAATCTACTAGTATAATAAAAGAAAGAGGTCGTCTTTTCAGACAACCTCTTCTTTTTCGGGTTGCCATGTATTCTTCAATAGCTTCTCTGGTTGTATACCAATTTCTACGTTCTTTATATGCATCAATTTTTCCTGTTCTGGCTAGTAAACTAACATATTCCTGTTCGTAAGGAGTTTCAGGTTCGCTAACAATATCAGAAATTTTTTGGTAGTCATAATCATTTCCGGGCATCGAACTTAGGTATATGTTTAATGCACGTTCTAAAGCCTGAGACATTAAAAGTGTTAGTTTTTGATAATTATCATTATTAGCCTGATTAAGTGCTTCATAATATTTTTTCCTGTCGTTTTTTAGGATAATTGCTGGAGGAAAACCGCAACGCATCAATAGTAAATTCATGCTCAAACGAACAGTACGCCCATTCCCATCAAAGAATGGATGAATCCAGACTAGTTTATGATGATAAATTGTGGCCAGTTCGATGTCATTTAAATCTAATGGATTTGTATTAACAAAATCGATTAGCTCATCCAGATAATCTGAAATTTTATTGGCATTTGGTGGCATGAAATTAGCACCTGAAATACGAACACCTCCATTGCGTAAACGTCCTGCAAAGTCATCTTCAATAGAACGTAAAACTAATCCGTGAATAGAAAGAATATCAATACTTCGAAGGTTGTAACTATCATCGACAATAGAATATAAATAATCTATTGCCTTATCATGATTATGTGTTTCAAAATGTTCACGCAGTGATTTCCTTTTAATAGTAATTCCTTCCTGAATAACCATTTGGGTTTCTCGTAAACTCAAAGTATTTCCTTGGATACCATTAGAATTGTATGTCCATTCTAGTGATAAACTCTCGCGAATTTTGTGCAAAGCAATGTTGGGCAATAGTCTGCTGTTTTGCAGGTCAAGCCTTTTTTAGCACAATCGGTCAAAAGTTGACTGAAATTCAGTTCTGTATGTTAAGTCTATATTCCACATAATCTCACAAAGGCACTTCTTGGTATCGGATAAATTAAATTTTACTCAATTGTCATGGAACGTAATTTCATTCTGTAGGCTTCAAGTGCTATAGATTTAGAAATAAAACCAAAGTATTTGTCATTTCGTAAGACCGGAAGAAAGGCTGATTTTGATTTTTCGAATTTACTCATTACGATTTCCATACTGTCGTTTGATGAGATAATGGCCAGCGGAGTTTTCATAACATCTTTGATCAGAGTATATTTTACCTGATATGAATTGAAGATAATTTCTCGAATATCATTAAAATGAACTACACCAACGAGGTCTTTCTCATTATCAACCACGGCAAAAACAACCTGGTTAGAGTGTGAGATAAGATCAACAAGTTTGCTTAGGTTCTCTTCCGGATGAACCGTCAGATAATCAGTTTGAATAATAGTATCAATATCAAGAGTAGAAAGAATGTTTGAATCTTTATTACTTGTAAATGCGTGACCTTTTTTAGCAAGACCTTTTACGTCAAGAGAATATTTCTCGAAACGTTTAGAGATAGCAAAACTTATTGAAGAAACAATCATAAGTGGAATCATCAGGCTATAGCCACCCGTAATCTCAGCAATTAAAAAGATTGCAGTTAGAGGTGCATGAAATAGTCCGCTCAAAATACCTGCCATTCCCACCATTGTAAAGTTACTGATAGGCAATTTCGACAATCCGATAAGACTTATAAATTTTGCAAAGAAATATCCCAAATAAGATCCTAAGAATAAAGACGGAGCAAAATTCCCTCCATTTCCACCACTTCCAAGGGTTAATGCTGATGCAAATACTTTAACCATCATTGTGCATCCAACAAACAGTAATAGAACCCATTGATTATCTCTAAAATCAGCAAATAAAGTATTGTCTAATATTTTTCCGGGATCACTTTCAGATAACGTTTTAATGCTTTCATAACCCTCTCCAAACAGTGTTGGAAATATAAAAATAAGCAGTGCCAATAACGAAGAACCGATTAATGCTTTTTTATAAGGACCAACTTTTAAATTAGAAAAATAATGTTCGACTCTTTGAAAATTTCTTGCGTAATAAACGGCAATAAAACCAGTCAATATGCCTAACAGCACATAAAAAGGAATGTTATGATAATTAAAAGCTTCTTGTTTTCTAAAAGACAATAAAATACTTTCGTCTAATACAATTGCAGAAACCAGCGCACCGGTAGCGGCAGAAATCATAATTGGTGTAAAGGCAGAAATACTGACATCAACCAATAAAACTTCAATAGCAAAAAGAACACCGGCAATTGGAGCGTTAAAAGCGGCAGAAATACCTGCGGCAACACCACAGCCAATAAGCAATGTTCTGTCTTTATAAGGTAATTTGTAGTTTTGGGCAAAATTTGAACCAAATGCTGCGCCTGTAATCACAATAGGGCTTTCTAAACCCGCAGAACCTCCTAAACCTACTGTTAAGGAACTGGTAACAATTTGGGCGTACATTTGTTTTCTGGGAATAATACTTGCTTTTTTCGCAACAGCATATAAAATTTGAGAGGTTCCTTTTTCGATACTTCCATTTAGAATTCGTTTTACAACAAAAACAGTCAGAAGGATTCCGACAATAGGAAGAATACTATTGATAAAACTTAATTTAAGAATACCATTAATATAAGTAGCAAAGGAAAAAACACTATGGGCAAAAGTTTTTAGAACAATTACAGCCAAAGAGCAAGAGATACCAATTAAAACACTTGATAAAAAAATAAATTGCTTTGGTGTCATTAATGATTGAGCCAAAGCAATAATGCTTTCTAGTCTTCTAAAATATTTTTTTAGCATTCTGTTGTAAAAGTTAGGTGTAGTGCAAATTTAGCTTTTAACATTTAAATTTGTACGACATTTAAGGATAAATCTAATTTTTTAACTTAAAAACCAACAGCAGTATCATCTCCACGAAAATCTGCCCCACCTTCAAGAGTATTGTCAGGTAAGACTAAAATGCAATCTAATTTACCGATTACAGGCGTTGTTTTTTCATTAATCAAATATCCTTTTGCTTTTAATTTGTCAATTGTGATTTTGTCAAAAGCATTGGGTTCAAACGTAATTAAATCCGGTAGCCATTGGTGATGAAAACGTGGCGCATTTACAGCATCCTGCATACTTAGATTATATTCATAAACATTTAAAATAGCCTGCAAAACACTTGTAATAATTGTAGATCCACCTGGTGAACCAACGACCATAAATAGTTTTCTGTTTTTCTCTACAATTGTTGGTGTCATTGAACTTAGCATTCTTTTTTGCGGCGCAATACTATTAGCTTCATTTCCTACTAAGCCAAACATATTTGGAGATCCTGGTTTCGCACTAAAATCATCCATTTCGTTGTTTAAGAAAAATCCTAATTCATCGCAATAGTATTTTGATCCGTAACCGTCATTAAGCGTTGTGGTTGCGGCAACCGCATTTCCCTGCGCATCAACAATAGAATAATGAGTAGTTTCTGTGCTTTCGTTAAAGTTGACTTTTCCTTCTTTTATTTCTGATGATAGGCTCGCTTTGTTTACATCAAAACTTGACATTCTGTCCTTTAAATAAGCATCAGATAATAATCCGTTAATTGGAATTTTTACAAAATCCGGATCACCTAAAAACTGGCTTCGATCTGCATAAGCTCTTCTTTCGGCTTCTACAATAATCTGAATAGATTCCTCAGTGTTATGTCCCATTTTTGATAAATCATAGGGAGCAATCATTTTCATGATTTGTGCCAGACAAATTCCGCCACTGCTTGGAGGTGACATTGAAGTTATTTTTAAATCTTTATAATTAAATTGTAATGGTTTTCTCCATTTAGCTTCATATTTCTCCAAATCCTTAAGCGTTATAATTCCACCTTTTTTCTGAATATATTTAACTAAAATTTTTCCTGTTTCACCTTTATAAAATTCATTTCTTCCGTTCTTAGAAATTCGTTTTAAAGTATTGGCAAGCGCAGGATATTTGATGGTATCATTTTCTTTAAAATTACCTGCCAGTAATGTATTCGGTCCATTTACTTTAACAATAGCATCGTGATAATCCTGAAGTCTTTTTTCTTGTTTTTTAGTTACAATTACACCTCTTTCTGCTAAGGCAATTACTGGTTTTAAAATTTCAGACATTGGCATCGATCCTAATTTTTTGTGAACGGCAAATACTCCGGCAATAGTTCCCGGAACGCCAATTGCTAAAGCAGTTGCAGTACTTTTACCTTTAATGACGTTTCCGTCTTTATCCAGAAACATATCTTTTGATGCTGCAAGTGGCGCTTTTTCGCGATAATCTAAAGATCCAACTTCGCCATTTGATTTTCTGTAAACCATAAATCCTCCTCCTCCCAAATTTCCTGCGTACGGATATGCAACTGCAAGAGCCAGTTCAGTAGCAACCATTGCGTCAAAAGCATTTCCGCCTTTTTGTATAATCTCGGCGCCAACTTTCGAAGCTTCCTGGCGTGCCGAAACTACCATGGCTTTTGTTGCTGTTAATCCGGTTGGTTTTGCAGTTTGCTGAGCAAAACTATAAAATGAAATAAAGCTGAATAAAAGGGCAATCTTTTTCATAAAGAGAATTGTATTTTGTTTTTATAGAACCGGACCGATTTTATAAAGTAAGTAATTTTTGTTTGGAGTGTTGTTTGAGATCCTCGAAGAACAAAGTAAATTCTTGTTCAAATTCAGTATAAAATTCTATCAACTCTTCACTTGCAAACTGCATTTTCGATATGTTTTTCGACCTTCTGTCCATTTGTGTCAAAATCTGATGAATTCCTTCTACGGTCTGATAACTTAAAAGCCAGTTTTGTTTAACCATATAAGGCATTAAATCCTGTGTCTTTTCAGTCAAAATGGGATAGTTTTCGTGTAATGATCTGTAAAAACGGTTAATGAAATTATCTAATTTTTCATCTGAGTATTTCTCCCAGTTTTTGGCTAAAAAATGATCATAAAGAATGTCTACAATTACGCCGGCATAATGATGGTATTTTTCATGTAATCGTTTGGTACTTTGTCTGAAAACATCATGTGAATCGGTATAAGTATCAATTGACCGATGCAAAATAATACCTTTTTGAATTTCTTCAGGAAAATGCTCAAATTGTTTCCCGCGAATTCCATCGGCCATAAAATTGCCAATTTTGATTAAATCATTATCTCCGGACAAATAGATGTGGGCTAGGAAATTCATTTTTTTTGAGTTGCTAAGATTCTAAGTCGCTAAGGCTCTAAGTTATTTTTAGTAAAAGTATTTTTCGAGTTACTATCCCGAAGCTTCGCGGCTAAGAGGTTAAGAAACTAAGTTTATTTTAGTAAAAGTATGAAAACTTTTTTATATCGTTTCATGAATGATCACGCCTTTATTAAAATGTAAGAACCTTAGCTAGTCAGAACCTTAATAACTTTTAAAAAAAAAGCACCTAAGAACCCTGGCAACTTTTCTATATTTGTAACTGGTAACCATAACTCATAAAAATGACTTTAATAAAATCGATATCAGGAATACGTGGAACAATTGGTGGAAAAGTAGGAGATAACCTGACTCCTGTTGATGCTGTAAAATTTGCATCGGCATATGGTACTTTTCTTAAAAACAATACTTCAAAAGAAAAATTAACAGTTGTAATAGGTCGTGACGCCAGGATTTCCGGACCAATGATTCACAATCTTGTTGTAAATACTTTAATAGGTTTAGGGATTAATGTAATTGATCTTGGACTTTCGACAACGCCAACTGTAGAAGTAGCTGTTCCGTTAGAAAAAGCAGATGGAGGAATTATTTTAACAGCTTCTCATAATCCGAAACAATGGAATGCATTGAAATTATTAAATGCAAAAGGAGAATTTTTAAGTGGAGCAGAAGGTGCTAAAATTCTTGAAATTGCCGATGCAGAAGCTTTCGATTTTTCGGATGTAGATAGTTTAGGAGAAATCACGGTGAATGATGCTTATATGGATATTCATATCGACGAGGTTTTAAATTTGCCTTTGGTTGATGTTGAGGCAGTAAAAGCTGCAAAATTCAAAGTAGTTGTTGATGGTGTAAATTCATCAGGCGGAATTATTATTCCAAGGTTATTGGAATTAATGGGTGTTGAGGTAGTAAAATTATACTGCGAACCAAACGGACATTTTCCTCACAATCCGGAGCCTTTAAAAGAGCATTTAACTGATATCTCTGAATTGGTGGTAAAAGAAAAAGCTGATTTAGGTGTAGTGGTTGATCCAGATGTAGATCGTTTGGCTTTTATTTGCGAAGATGGAGAAATGTTTGGAGAAGAATATACATTAGTAGCTTGTGCTGATTATGTTTTAGGTAAAACTCCGGGGAATACGGTTTCTAATATGTCATCATCACGTGCTTTACGTGACGTGACGGTTGCTCATGGTGGAAAATACGAAGCGAGTGCCGTAGGAGAAGTGAATGTTGTAGAGTTAATGAAAAAGAATAACGCTATTATTGGCGGTGAAGGAAACGGTGGAATCATTTATCCTGAATCTCATTACGGACGTGATAGCTTGGTAGGAGTAGCTTTGTTTTTGACGCATTTGGCAAATAAAAAAATGTCGGTTTCGGCTTTGCGTGCTTCTTATCCTGAATATTATATGAGCAAAAACAAAATTGAATTAACACCACAAATTGATGTTGATGCGATTTTAGTTGCCATGACAGAAAAATATAAAAATGAAGATATCACAACAATTGACGGAGTTAAAATTGATTTTGCAACAGAATGGGTGCATTTAAGAAAATCAAATACAGAACCAATTATTAGAATTTATACAGAAGCTCCATCTCAGGAAAAGGCAGATGTTCTGGCACTTCGAATTATAGACGAAATAAAAGCAATTGCGGGAATTTAATTTTCAGCAATTCAAATCACAAAAAAATACCTCTTTCATTAATTTTGAAAGAGGTATTTTTTTGTAAATTATTCAACTCGGTGTTTCCATCTTTTATGCGTCCATAAATAGTATTCAGGAGCTTCATAAATTTGTTTTTCAACTTCCCTTAAGTATTTTTCTGTAATATCGAAGTTTTTATAATCGTTAGGATTATCTGCAATAGGTACAAATGTTGCTTCATAATAACCTCTTGCTACTTTTTTTACTTTTACAAAAATGACACTTAGGTTGTATTTTTTTGCCAGCATTTCTGCGCCTGTATGTACAGGAACTTCAATACCCATAAATTTCATCGAATGAAAAATTCGATCCAGTTTAGGAGATTGATCGCTTGCTAATCCGTACATGCTTAAAATTCCCTGACGTTGATTTTGAGCCATAGTGGGAATCGCTTTTCTCGTTTCTACTAATTCCGTATCATATTTTGAACGTATTCTTCGTACTAATTTATCAAAATAAGGATTGGCGACTTTTTTATAAACAGCAATTCCCTTAAAATCAATTTTCGGGTTAATTGTCAAAAGCCATTCGTAGCTAGCATAATGTGACGCCACCAGAATGACGCTTTTGTTTTTTGTTGCATATTCATTTACAAGTTCAATATTGGTAACACGAAATCTTTTTTCCATCTCTTTTGGTGAAATACTCATCGTTTTAATCGTTTCCAGAAACATATCACACATATGGTGATAGAACTTTTTTTCGATTTGCTTTTGTTCCGTTTTGCTTAAGTAAGGCAAAGTAAGCGCAAGGTTTTCCTTAACTACTTTTCTTCTGTATCCAATGATATAATATATAATAAAATAGACACAATCTGATAACCAGTAAAATAAACGAAACGGAAGTATAGAGATCAGCCAAAGTAAAGGATAGGCCAGTAAATAAACGAGAAATTGCATGTAATATTTTTTTACAAATATAAAGTAAAAATGAATAAACATCGATATTTTGGTTTGAAGCTAACATATGTTTAAGAATGACTATATTTACAAATCACATTAAATATTTTTTATGAATACCATTTTAGTAGGGATTATAGTGGCTAATGCTATAATTAGTTACAAAGGTTTTAATGATCTTGCTTTTTTTAGAAAATACGAATTTCATGTAGGAAGTATTCGTTCCGGAGAACAAATCAGAATGCTTTCATCCGGGTTTTTGCATGCTGATATTATGCATTTAGCTTTTAATATGCTTACGTTGTGGTTTTTTGCTCCTGTAGTCATACAATGGTTAGGAACTTTTTCTTTTGTTTTGATTTATTTCGGCAGTTTGATTTTTGGAAGCCTGCTTACAATGCTTTTTCATAAAAATGATTACAGCTATAGAGCTGTAGGAGCTTCGGGAGCTGTAACAGGGGTTTTGTATTCTGCGATATTATTACAGCCGGATATGATGCTGGGAATCTTTTTTGTCATACCAATGCCAGCTTATTTATTTGGAATTTTATATTTATTATATTCAATTTACGGAATGAGAGCTAAAAATGATAATATTGGGCATACAGCGCATTTTGGAGGTGCCATAGGAGGTTATTTGATTACGTTGATAAAAGAACCATCCTTGATTGTAGATCATAGTTTAATGGTAATTCTGTTAGCAATTCCTATTTTGATACTTTTTGTAATGGCAAAATTGGGTAAATTATAATATTGGCACAACTTTTGAAATTCGATTATCAAACAAATTTAAATATAACAAAAATGAAGAAAGTAGTATTATTTTTAACAATCATGTTTATGACTATGTCTTACGCACAAGAAACCAAACAAATTCCTCAAATCAATGTGAACGGGGAAGGAAAAGTAAAAGTAGCACCTGATCAGGTTTGTATTTCAGCAACTGTTGAAACAAAAGGGAATAATGCTAAAGACGTCAAAAAACAAAATGACGAAAAAATCGATGCAGTTTTAAAATTCATAAAAAAAATGAATGTTCCAACAGCAGATTTCAAAACAAAACAAGTAGCTCTTAATCCACAGTACGATTATGAGAAAAAGAAAACCAGTTATAACGCTACACAAACAGTAGAAATTATATTAAAAGATTTATCTAAATATGATGAATTAATGGAAGGCTTGGTTCAACAAGGTATTAACCGTATTGACAGAGTTTCTTTTGAAACTTCTAAATTGGCTCTAATTGAAACAGAAGCTCGTAAATTGGCAATAAAAGATGCTAAATTAAAAGCAGAAGATTATGTTTCGGTTTTAGGTCAAAAAGTTGGTAAGGCATATACTATTTCTGATAATACTCAGGTTTACCGTCCACAACCAATGTATGCCGCTATGAAATCAATGGCTATGGATTCAGCCGGTGCTTCAAACGAAACTTTAGCTATTGGAGAGATTGAAGTTGTTGCAAACGTTAGTGTGAGTTTTATTTTAGACTAAGCGATATCAATTCAACATAATAAAATCCAGATCTCAACTTAAAAATTTGGATCTGGATTTTTTTTGTCCCTATAGTTTGTCGGATTTGAAATTTCCCTCCTAGTATAAGGTAAGATTTGGTTCTTGAACCCGGCGGTTTTTCAACCTGTCGGGTTTCTTATTTATAGATATAAGGATTGGGTTTGCTAGGGTGGGTACAGTTAAAGCTTGTTTAGTGCATTTTTGGAATTAGAAATTTCTTTCCTATATATAAGGTAAGAATTTGAGCCTTGAACCTGACAGGTTTTTAAAGCCTGTCGCGTTTGTTGTTATAAGTATAGATTTATTTGGCTGGCTCCTGGTTTAAGCTTAGTTAATATGTTTTTGAAATATGAATTAGGAGCTTCATCCCGCTATGCATTTCAATCTTTTGCTTTTTAAAGAAAAAAGCAAAAGGATTTCCATTTCTATCGGGGCCAGGGCAGTTGTTCTTAATTAGAAGTATAGTGTATATAGGTATGGGGAGCAAATCCTAGTGTCTTATTCAAAAGGCAAAGCAAAAGAACCTTCGTGTCTTCGTGGTATAATCAGGCAAGCCCCGGCGCAGGGAGCCGAAACTAATATGTGATTACTATTATAAAGTAATAGAAAAACCTCCATAAGTCTGTAAAGTTCATAAAAATGGAGGTTCTTCAAGTGTTGTTATTGTGAAAAGCACAATGTGCTTACGAAAATTCCGATAAAGTCAAAAAAAGGACAATGGTTAAGGTTGGTGTTATCAGAGTGTTAAGAAAAAGTTTGTAAAAACATTGAAATTATAGAACAAAAAGGCTTGTAAATGTAAATAAAGGACCTACTTTTGCACCCGCAACAACGACAGACGTTCACTGAAATACTGACAAGCCTTACTGATCAAAACGAAAATTTATTTTCTAAAAAAGATTTCGAAAAGCTTGTGAGATTTGAAAACAGATGTTACATTTGCACCCCGCAAAACAACGGAAGTTCATTGATAGATTGGTTGGAAAATGAGAAGAAAAGGAAATAAAAATTTCCAAAAAAAACTTCAAAATTTACTTGCCAGTTGAAAATAAATTTTCTACTTTTGCACCCGCTTTGAGAAACAAGCGAAACAAAAAAGAAGACACGTTCGTAGACATATTGAATTGACAGCCGTTTTAACAGAGATGTTAAAACAAAAGAATAAAGAGTAAGATAATCGAGAGATTAAAAAAGAACCGATAGAGACTGATTCGAATAACAATACGATCTAAGTGATTAGATCAACAATATACGATGAAGAGTTTGATCCTGGCTCAGGATGAACGCTAGCGGCAGGCTTAACACATGCAAGTCGAGGGGTATAGTTCTTCGGAACTAGAGACCGGCGCACGGGTGCGTAACGCGTATGCAATCTACCTTTTACAGAGGGATAGCCCAGAGAAATTTGGATTAATACCTCATAGTATTATGAAATGGCATCATTTTATAATTAAAGTCACAACGGTAAAAGATGAGCATGCGTCCCATTAGCTAGTTGGTAAGGTAACGGCTTACCAAGGCTACGATGGGTAGGGGTCCTGAGAGGGAGATCCCCCACACTGGTACTGAGACACGGACCAGACTCCTACGGGAGGCAGCAGTGAGGAATATTGGACAATGGGCGCAAGCCTGATCCAGCCATGCCGCGTGCAGGATGACGGTCCTATGGATTGTAAACTGCTTTTATACGAGAAGAAACACTACTTCGTGAAGTAGCTTGACGGTATCGTAAGAATAAGGATCGGCTAACTCCGTGCCAGCAGCCGCGGTAATACGGAGGATCCAAGCGTTATCCGGAATCATTGGGTTTAAAGGGTCCGTAGGCGGTTTAATAAGTCAGTGGTGAAAGCCCATCGCTCAACGGTGGAACGGCCATTGATACTGTTAGACTTGAATTATTAGGAAGTAACTAGAATATGTAGTGTAGCGGTGAAATGCTTAGAGATTACATGGAATACCAATTGCGAAGGCAGGTTACTACTAATGGATTGACGCTGATGGACGAAAGCGTGGGTAGCGAACAGGATTAGATACCCTGGTAGTCCACGCCGTAAACGATGGATACTAGCTGTTGGGAGCAATCTCAGTGGCTAAGCGAAAGTGATAAGTATCCCACCTGGGGAGTACGTTCGCAAGAATGAAACTCAAAGGAATTGACGGGGGCCCGCACAAGCGGTGGAGCATGTGGTTTAATTCGATGATACGCGAGGAACCTTACCAAGGCTTAAATGTAGATTGACCGGTTTGGAAACAGATCTTTCGCAAGACAATTTACAAGGTGCTGCATGGTTGTCGTCAGCTCGTGCCGTGAGGTGTCAGGTTAAGTCCTATAACGAGCGCAACCCCTGTTGTTAGTTGCCAGCGAGTCGTGTCGGGAACTCTAACAAGACTGCCAGTGCAAACTGTGAGGAAGGTGGGGATGACGTCAAATCATCACGGCCCTTACGCCTTGGGCTACACACGTGCTACAATGGCCGGTACAGAGAGCAGCCACTGGGCGACCAGGAGCGAATCTATAAAACCGGTCACAGTTCGGATCGGAGTCTGCAACTCGACTCCGTGAAGCTGGAATCGCTAGTAATCGGATATCAGCCATGATCCGGTGAATACGTTCCCGGGCCTTGTACACACCGCCCGTCAAGCCATGGAAGCTGGGGGTGCCTGAAGTCGGTGACCGCAAGGAGCTGCCTAGGGTAAAACTGGTAACTAGGGCTAAGTCGTAACAAGGTAGCCGTACCGGAAGGTGCGGCTGGAACACCTCCTTTCTAGAGCCTCAAGTGTTAGTTGATTTATCAACACGCTGAGGAAAAAAGAAGAAGCTTTATGGGTTTTGATTTTAAGACTATTTTACTCTTGCTGTTAGTTCAAATAATAAATTTTAAGAATAAGAGTGTCTCGTAGCTCAGCTGGTTAGAGTACTACACTGATAATGTAGGGGTCGACAGTTCGAGTCTGTCCGAGACAACTATTTTATGCTTAAAAAGAAGGAAATTTTAGAAGTTGAAAGATTAAGGATCAAATAGTTCATAATTTTTAATTCACGATTTTTAATTTTTAATTAAAAAGGGGGATTAGCTCAGCTGGCTAGAGCGCCTGCCTTGCACGCAGGAGGTCAACGGTTCGACTCCGTTATTCTCCACTATCTTTAAGAAGATAGAATATAGAAAAAGAATATAGACAAAGTCTATTCTCTATTCTCTATGTTCTTTATTCTGAAAAAGAAAAAGTTCATTGACATATTGAGATAAGAAAATAATAAAAAGTAGAAAGCGTTTTTTACAATTTATTGTAAAGAACAAAAAAAAACGGTCTTAATTAATTTTAAGATTGGTACAATAAGCAAAATAAGGGCGTATGGGGGATGCCTTGGCTCTCAGAGGCGATGAAAGGCGTGATAAGCTGCGAAAAGCTACGGGGACGGGCACACACCGATTGATCCGTAGATACCTGAATGGGGCAACCCACTATGTTGAAGACATAGTACACCGATAGGTGGGCAAACCCGCTGAACTGAAACATCTAAGTAGGCGGAGGAGAAGAAAACAAAAGTGATTCCGTAAGTAGTGGCGAGCGAACGCGGATTAGCCCAAACCAATGTTGTTACGGCAAGATTGGGGTTGTAGGACCACGATATTTTATGTACAAGGAACCGGAAGTTACTGGAAAGTGACACCATAGAGGGTGATAGTCCCGTATGGGTAACGAGTATAATAGATAGTGGTATCCTGAGTAGGGCGGGGCACGTGAAACCCTGTCTGAATTTGGCGGGACCATCCGCTAAGGCTAAATACTCCTGAGAGACCGATAGTGAACCAGTACCGTGAGGGAAAGGTGAAAAGAACCGTGAATAACGGAGTGAAATAGATCCTGAAACCATACGCTTACAAGCGGTCGGAGCCCTTTCGTGGGGTGACGGCGTGCCTTTTGCATAATGAGCCTACGAGTTAACGTTGCTGGCAAGGTTAAGTGGTTAAGCCACGGATCCGTAGCGAAAGCGAGTCTGAATAGGGCGCTTTAGTCAGTAGTGTTAGACGCGAAACCGTGTGATCTACCCATGGGCAGGTTGAAGCTGTGGTAACACACAGTGGAGGACCGAACCGGTTGACGTTGAAAAGTCTTCGGATGACCTGTGGGTAGGGGTGAAAGGCCAATCAAACTCGGAAATAGCTCGTACTCCCCGAAATGCATTTAGGTGCAGCGTTAGTTATAAAGTTATATAGAGGTAGAGCTACTGATTGGATGCGGGGGCTTCACCGCCTACCAATTCCTGACAAACTCCGAATGCTATATAATGTTCACTAACAGTGAGGGCTTGGGTGCTAAGGTCCAAGTCCGAGAGGGAAAGAACCCAGACCATCAGCTAAGGTCCCCAAATATATACTAAGTTGAAAGAACGAGGTTTGTCTGCCCAGACAGCTAGGATGTTGGCTTGGAAGCAGCCATTCATTTAAAGAGTGCGTAACAGCTCACTAGTCGAGCGGACGAGCATGGATAATAATCGGGCATAAGTATATTACCGAAGCTATGGATTTACAGGTAACTGTAAGTGGTAGGGGAGCATTCTAACAGGGTTGAAGGTGTATCGTAAGGTATGCTGGACTGGTTAGAAAAGAAAATGTAGGCATAAGTAACGATAATGCGGGCGAGAAACCCGCACACCGAAAAACTAAGGTTTCCACAGCTATGCTAATCAGCTGTGGGTTAGTCTGGTCCTAAGGCGAACCCGAAAGGGACAGTCGATGGCTAACGGGTTAATATTCCCGTACTACTAATTACTGTGATGGGGTGACGGAGTGATGAAAGCGCCGCGAACTGACGGAATAGTTCGTTGAAGTACCTACCTATAAGACCCGCAGGCAAATCCACGGGTTTTGGGGAAATACGATAGTACTCGGAGTCTTCGGACAAAGAGATAGTGCGCCTAAGGGCTTCCAAGAAAAACCTCTAAACTTCAGGTAATTAGTACCAGTACCGTAAACCGACACAGGTAGTTGAGGAGAGAATCCTAAGGTGCTCGAGAGATTCATGGCTAAGGAATTAGGCAAAATAGACCCGTAACTTCGGGAGAAGGGTCGCCCTGAGTAATCAGGGCCGCAGTGAAGAGGTCCAGGCGACTGTTTATCAAAAACACAGGGCTCTGCAAAATCGTAAGATGAAGTATAGGGCCTGACACCTGCCCGGTGCTGGAAGGTTAAGAGGAGATGTTATCTTCGGAGAAGCATTGAATTGAAGCCCCAGTAAACGGCGGCCGTAACTATAACGGTCCTAAGGTAGCGAAATTCCTTGTCGGGTAAGTTCCGACCTGCACGAATGGTGTAACGATCTGGACACTGTCTCAGCCATGAGCTCGGTGAAATTGTAGTAACGGTGAAGATGCCGTTTACCCGCAGTGGGACGAAAAGACCCTGTGCACCTTTACTATAGCTTAGTATTGACCTTGGATAAATGATGTGTAGGATAGGTTGGAGACTGTGAAGTGGCGTCGCCAGGCGTTGTGGAGTCATTGTTGAAATACAACCCTTTGTTTATCTGAGGCCTAACCCCGTTTTACGGGGGACATTGCTTGGTGGGTAGTTTGACTGGGGTGGTCGCCTCCAAAAGAGTAACGGAGGCTTCTAAAGGTTCCCTCAGTACGCTTGGTAACCGTGCGTAGAGTGCAATGGCATAAGGGAGCTTGACTGAGAGACATACAGGTCGATCAGGTACGAAAGTAGAGCATAGTGATCCGGTGGTTCCGCATGGAAGGGCCATCGCTCAAAGGATAAAAGGTACGCCGGGGATAACAGGCTGATCTCCCCCAAGAGCTCATATCGACGGGGGGGTTTGGCACCTCGATGTCGGCTCGTCACATCCTGGGGCTGGAGAAGGTCCCAAGGGTTGGGCTGTTCGCCCATTAAAGTGGCACGCGAGCTGGGTTCAGAACGTCGTGAGACAGTTCGGTCTCTATCTACTGTGGGCGTTAGAAATTTGAGTGGATCTGATTCTAGTACGAGAGGACCGAATTGGACAAACCTCTAGTGTATCTGTTGTTCCGCCAGGAGCATCGCAGAGTAGCTACGTTTGGAAGGGATAAGCGCTGAAAGCATATAAGCGCGAAACCCACCACAAGATGAGATTTCTTTTAAGGATCGTGGGAGATGACCACGTTGATAGGCTATAGATGTAAAGGCAGTAATGTCATAGTCGAGTAGTACTAATAATCCGTAAGCTTATGTACACCCTTTTCCTCCCGAGTGATCGGGAGGAAGAAACTTTCTAAATCAATACTTTTTTCTTTATCTCAGTATGTTAAGATATTACTTCAATTATAGATTTTGAATTAAAAATTAAAAATTGAAGAACAAATTGCCCAAAGCAATTATAACTTCTTAAGGTGGTTATTGCGGCGGGGCTCACCTCTTCCCATCCCGAACAGAGTAGTTAAGCCCGCCTGCGCAGATGGTACTGCAGTTATGTGGGAGAGTATGTCGTCGCCTTTCTTTTGAAAACCCTGTTTCTAGCGAAACAGGGTTTTTTGTTTTACAAAATACTGGGGTTATAGGCGAGCCCCGATAGCTATCGGGGTCTGTCGGGATCAACACGAAAACGGATCAAACGCAAAAGTTGGGGATTAACCAAAAAGATTAGATAATCTGAATAAGAAGAAATCTACTTTACGCACTCCTCTAATTTGACTTCTAAACGCTTTTACTTTAGCATTAAAAGATTCTGCTGAAGTATTTGTACTTCTATTATCAAAATAGTTTAAGGTTGATTGGTAATTAACTGTTATAGTATTTAAAAGGATATTAAAATTTTTAAACCCTGACTCCTCTACATATTTGCCACCTGTGTGCAAAATATGAACGCCTTTGTTATTGGTGATACAACCTGGAGTCCCCGGCATCACAGAACCAATTTCGTCTTTACTGCTTATCATCACACGCAGAGTATCTCCTTCGTTATATGTCATACCAATAGGACTAAGTACAATATTCAATTCTACGATTTCTTTTCCTGAAAGCTTTTCTGCGCGGTCAAAACGGATCAAACGCAAAAGTTGGGGATTACGCAAAAAGATTGGATAATCTGAATAAGAAAAAATCTACTTTTCGTACTCCTCTAAATTGACTTCTAAATGCTTTTACTTTGGCATTAAAAGATTCTGCTGAAGCATTTGTACTTCTATTGTCAAAATAGTTTAAGATTGACTGGTAATTAACCGTTATGGTATTTAAAAGAATATTAAAATTTTTAAACCCTGACTCCTCTACATTCCTGTACCAATGTGCCAGTTTGGTCATCGCAATGTGTTTATTGTTATTATTGTTGTAAATACCTCGTAGTTGTTGGGTTAAACTGTATGCTTTTTTAATATCGGGATATAAGCCAAATAACAATTGGGCTCGTTCGTTTTGTCTTTCGGTCCATTTATCGCGGGATTTATAAAGAACATATCGACTTCTGGCGAGCAACTGTTTTACAGAGTCTCCATTAGATAAAAGATCTGGGAGATAAGTTTTGTTTTCTCTTTTCGCTTGTAATATCAATCGATTCTCAGTATCCATAGCTTCCCAACGATATTTTATTCTAATCTCCTGTAATGCTTCTAGAGCTAATTTTTGAACATGAAATCTATCGGTAACCTGTACCGCTTTTGGAAAACATTTTTTGGAAATCAATTTCATGGAATTAGCCATGTCAAGTGTTATTTCTTGAACCCAACTTCTTTTTTTGTAATTAATTTTACAAATATGTTCAATGACCTGATCTGCCTTTGTCCCTTCAATAATAGCAACTAGGCATCCTTTTTTACCTCTAGCTTCCTTATTGGTTACAATAGTAAAAAGCTCACCCTGAGACAAGGCTACTTCATCAATTGACAAGTGAGTACCTATATTTTCAGGATAAATAATCCACTCATGTGCATGTTCACGTGGAGCCCACGTACTAAAGGAGCTTAAAAATTTTTTGTATTGTCTTTGTAATTTTTTCCCATTGACTCCAAAGAAACCTCCAATGGTACGACAGTCAATAGCAGTTTTATCTATTAATTTCTTTTAAAAAAGCCGCAAACTCTTGAGTCATGCGGGTTCCTTTAGCTACTAAATTCCAATCTCTTTTAACGATCTCACCTGTATTTTTATTAGTCCAGCGACGTCTTTTGATATGTAAATACACGAACTTACCCCTCAGAGGAAAGTCCTGTATGGTAATCTCATCTTGAAAACCCTTTGAGACTAATTGAAGATCCCTAAACTCTTCTGGAGGTTTAGCATTCTCTTCAAAATAGAGGTGTAATATTTCTTCGCTATTAGTAGATGAAACTACTTCAAAATGTTCTACTAAAAAATCAGGAAGCATAAACTTCAAAAGTTCTATAGGGGTCATATAAAATTCTTAGATTACAAAGTTCTTATTTTATTTTGACATTTCCTCCCCAAGCTTTGCGCTTCATCCGTCAAAACTGTATGCGGAAATTTCATCAGTAGAAAGGATTGGATCTAAATGTCTGGCAGACGCTCCGTCCTGAGTAAAATCCTGTAAAGCGGCATTGCGGTTAGGTACTACAAATTCGCTCAGTACATTGCCTAATTTGTCAATTTTCTGTACCCATACAAATACATCCATATCATCGGTGTTTTCTGCTTCCATAAAGAGTTTTACTTTTGGATAACCAATAAAAGTAGTTTCTTTTTCAAAAACAGTGTGGAACGATACACGGCAAGGCAAAGCCTCAGGAAAATAGCGTAATGGCAATTCATTATCATCGGCATTTAATTGTAAAGTTCTTGTTCTGCCGCTGAAGTAATAGCGCTGTAATTGGGACTCTCTAGGAGGAAAAGTTTCAGCAATAAGCCCTGTTTTGTTGTTAGCCTGAAAATCCAAAATTGAATAACGTACAGTGGGTGTTTTCTCCCATCCATTTTGTTTTCCTAAAAAATAATAATCAAAAAACTTACGTAGTTCCTCAGTAAATTCAGCATTGTAATAATCAGGGCATTCCTGAGTATCATGAATACGCAACCATTTTTCTTTAGAACCAATAGAACGCCATGAGCGGAAAGTTCCCATTGTATGCAATGTATTCGAGTAACTTGCCACAACATAAGTAGGCACGGTAATTTTAGAAACATCGGCAACTTTGTCTTTCCACAATTCAGCATCTGCTAAAGGGTAAGCTTCCATTTCGACAGTCATATCTTCGCGTTTTGCTTCGGTTGCGCTTACATGATTTATCTGCAGACGGTGAAGGAAATTTGGATCAGGAATCCCGCCAATATAAGCTAAATCACGATAAGCATCCTGCAAACCTTCCGTTGGACTTATACAAGTAAGATGTGGTGGTTGACCTGCAGCAATAAACCATTGTGAAAACGCTAATATGAAGTTCCTGATAAGGCTGTTTTTTGGTTGGACCAATCTTGTACTGTCAGCCATTCTATAAGATCATAACAATCTTCTGCTTCCTGAGAACCAATCATGGTTATATCGCCTTCACTATGTGCAATTCCGCGGGCGTCAGGATTACAAACAGCATAACCGTGCTGAACTCAATAGGCAGGATCAGGCGCTTCAAACTTGGTTAAACCCGAATTATTCGTTCTAAACAAAAATAATGGTGAAGTGATGATTGAAAAGAAAATAAAAGGCAAAGCAGGGATTTCGGGAATAACAATTTTGAATGATAAATTTATTTTTCGTGCGGTGGTGGCTATGTTTATGAATGTAAAGTGAAGTAATCTATTGTTTAAAATATTTCTGATTTAAATTATATTAAAAAGTCCTCATTTTCATTAGGACTTTTTTTATGGGGAAAATCCACTTTTAAAACACATCACTCTTATTTTAATTTTAATTGAATTGTAGATTATATTAATCCATTGTGTCTTCTTCTAATCTTATCAGTTTCTCAATATTTAATACCTGCGTACATCATTTATGATATGTTTTGCATCAAATGGGATACTTTTTTTGTATATATAAACTTACTTTTATAATCATAAATCCGAATAAATACTTTACTATAATTATAAATTTAACCACAAAAAACGATGAAAAAATTAAGTCTGTTATCATTAACACTAACGTGTGTTTTAGGATTTGCATCCTGCTCAGATAATGCAACACCTGCAGCAGAGAATCAATTGGCAAACGCAACTGCAACTACAAAAGGCAGTACGAACAAAGTGGCCGGTGCGCCCTGGGTAAAACAATTTGAAGATACATTTGATGTAGGTTCCAGTCTCTCACAATGGACAAAAGAACAACGAGCGGATTACAATTCCTGGTATTGTGACTATTATAGTTCTGTGCCCACCACGCAATGGCGAGATGGAAAACAATGTTTAGAAATCAAGACCACAAAATTAAGCACGTACAAATATCAATCTGGTTTTATTACGTCTAATTACCAATACAAACCAGAAAACAATACGGAATATATGCTTTCTGCTAATATTAAATTAATAGCCATGGACGGTGGAACTTACAAGTCTTTTACAGAAACTTATGGCGCGTGGCCCGCTTTTTGGTCGGTTCAGGGAAATGCCTGGCCAACACAGGGAGAAATTGATATTCTGGAAGGATATTCTTTTGCGCCTAACGCAAGCCGTTATACTTCGAATATTTTTTACGGAACTTCTACGGGAAATAACCAATTAGGAAACTCAGCCGAAAGAAATTATCCTGCTAATTTTGATATTAACGGAAATGGAGGATGGCATTTATACGAATCTTTCTGGAAGATGAAAGATAATATAGTAACAGTAACAATCAAGGTAGATAATGTGACTGTTTCAACCTATACAAATAGTGGTGTATCGAACCTTAATTTAAATAATTTCGGGAAGCATTCGATTATTTTTAATGTCAATGTGGGATCAAAAGATTCTAATTTTATAGATCCTAATAAAATAAACTTATTTACAACTGTAATGATGTGGGTTGATGATGTAACAGTCTACAAAAGACCTATTTAAAATACAAACACGAATTGCACGAATTATCACTAATTGGTTTGTGAAAAATAATTTCACAAACGGGGTCTACCTTTTTAAATTAGTACTGATTCGTGTAATTTATGTTTCTTATAGATTTTAATATAAACACGAATTACACGAATTGTCACTAATTAGTTTGTGAAATTAATTTCGCAAACCAGGTTAATACCCTTAAAAATTAGTGTTAATTCATGAAATTCGTGTTCATTATAGATTTATATTTAATCTAAACCTTCAAGAAATCCTGTATGGGAGCTTTTGATGGCAAAATTTGCATCATACAATAAAGGCCAGTCATTTCCTGCGTGGTTTAGTTCTGTACTGTACGGAATCCAGGATTCATTATCCTTCATTCCCCAAACCGTTAAAGCATATTTATTAGCTTTAGGAAGGGCATTATAAATTTTCACGATCTCTTTGTATTTTTCTTTTTGCGCCAGTCTTCTTTCATTTGTAAAAGCAGCAATGTCATTCGATTGATTTACTTGAATATCCAATTCAGAAACGTGAATTTTCAATCCTTTTGCTACTGCTCTGTTAAGATCAGTTTCTATTTGAGCTTTGGTTGGGCTTAAATACGTATTGTGCATTTGAAAACCAAGACCATCAATAAGATTACTTGCTTTTAAATCATCTGTAATGGTAAAAACCCGGTCTTGTTTTGCGATATTAGTTGAAGTTGCATAATCATTATAAAACAATAACAAGTTGGTATCGCCTGCAGCAGTTGCCGCATTTCTAGCCCATTGAAAACAGTCTTTGATGTAATTAGGTCCCATTCGTTTAAGGAAAATAGTATTTCTCATGTTACCGCCATTATCGTCTGCAGCTTCATTTACCACATCCCAGGATTTTACTTTTCCTGCATAATGCGTAACCACATCTGTAATGTATTTTTTTACTTCTGTCGTAAATTCAGCATCAGTTCCTGCAAAATCCTGTAACCATTTAGGAACCGAATTATGCCATACCAAAGCATGACCGTGAACATTGATAGCATTTGCATTTCCATAAGCGACAATTTTATCTGCTACAGTCCAGTTGTAAACACCACTTGCAGTAGAAATTTGATCCATTTTCATTTCATATTCGGCAGAAATACTGCTGAATTCATTTTTCAAAATAACATCATACGGACTTCCGGCAGTCAATTGTGAAGCTTTTACCGCCATACCTACAAAAAACGGATTGGTGACTTTATTGGCTTTTACTTTTAGAAAAGCAGGATCTTCAGGAATACTGCTTGTACCTGTAGTTACCACAGAAATAACATTTGAATACGCCGAAATTTCTGTCTCGTTTTTGGCTCTGACTCTATAAAAATATTGTGTGCCGCCATCTAAACCAATGACAACTTCGTTTAAATCAGTTACTGGTTTTGCATTGTAATTAGATACAAAAGTGGCGAAATTTTCGCTGGTAGAAACATCCAAAAGATAGCTTTTAGCATTAGAAACGTAATTCCATTTTGCTCTGAAACTAGCATCGTTTACATCTTTTGGTGCGTTTGCAACAGGCAATTCTAAAGTATTGGCCATTACATTGTCATCTTTTGAACAAGAGTTTAAAAAAAAGACAAGGCTGGTGAGTACAAGTAAAATTTTATTTTTCATATTGTTTTTTATTTTAAAGTATTAGTATTATTCATGCAATTACTTGTATTTATAGTTTATATAAGAGCACAAGTAAAAAACAAACACGAATTGCACGAATTGACACTAATTCGTTCGTGAAATTTAATTTCACAAACTAAAATGACCCATTTATAATTTGTGCAAATTCGTGTTCAATATTTCATAGCTCCACTGTAGTAAAAAGAGACTGCTTTTAAAAACAGCCTCTTTTTTAGTTTTAAAAATTAAAACACAAAACCATTAATTATTGGTAGCGAATTTTAATATTATCAAATTTTATTACGCTTGGATTTGGTGTATCTCCTTGCGCAATTCCAACTTTAATTTCATTGATTTTAGAAGGATCTAATGTAGCGGCTGAATTCGAACCAAAACCATAATTGTCTTTAAAATCAGCTATTGATATTGTTTTTGTAGTCCAGTTAACATCGGTTATTTTAAAATTATAACCGTAATCTTTTCCATCAATGGTATTCAATTGAATGGCAAATTGAGCGCCTGCAACATTCCCGCTTACATCAATATCTATAAAAGCTTTTGTTGCATCGTTATTAGCTGCGCTTAGAAAACTAGCTCCGCCACCGGCACTGCTTCCATTGTAACCATTGGCAGTTGAACCAACCCATGATAATGCGGCATAATTACCAGTTGGTCCGCCTGTGGTATTTGCATTAAAACTATCCATATCACCATACGCACTCCAATCGCGTCTTGTACCAGCTCCGTCAAAATCAGACACAAGAATTGATGTTGCAAATTCTATTGTTTTTTTTGCTGAACCTCCTGGTGTACTAATTACTAATTCTGATCCGGAAACTGCATCCGCAGGTAAACCAATAATAATGGATGAAGATGAATTGACAGAATAACTGAGTGATTTACCTCCTAAGGTTATCGAAGAAACATTATAGAACCATGTGCCTTGTATTTCCAGAGGAAACCCCGGAGTTGCTACAGCCGGAATTGTTTTTGTAATAGTAGGAACGGGCTGTAAAATCTCAATATTTTTAGTTACTGATCCGGATGCTGTTACAAATGTGATGGGTTGTATGCCAAATCTGCTGCCCAGTTTTTCATCAAAAGGAATAGTGAAAATAAACGCTTTATCTGAGTTATAGTTGGGATTGAAACTGATATCAATTTTATTATCGAGCGTGATTTTTTTCAATCCTGTTAATCCTGTTCCTTCGACTCTTATTTTAGTTAGAGGAAAGGTTTGGTTGAGTAAATCGCCCGGTTCTGCAACCATTGCATCTACATTTGCGGTAACTGCGTCATCGTTTTGACAAGCCGTGAAAGAAGCAAATGCCAAAAGAATTATAATTGTATATTTTATTTTATTAATCATAGTATAAATTAATTAAAGTTATAAGGAACAGGAGGTTCTAGTAATGATGGATTAGTATCAATAGCAGATTGCGGTAATGGCAGTTCAAAATAATTGCTTCCCGGAGTGATCTTTACAGAAATCAATTGGGTTCTGGCATCATCAGAATAAAAACCAACTTCCTGATTTGAGATAATTGCTGTTGCTTCGGCCAGACCGCGGCGTTTTAAATCGAAGAAATATTGTCCTTCAAGGGCAAATTCAATTCTTCTTTCCTTAAACAACTCATCTCTGGTAAGTATTGTTTTAGTTGATAATCCTGCTCTTGTTCTCACTTCGTTAAACGCGCTTAATGCAGATGCATTAGTTGTAGAAGGCGCTCCGGCCAAAATCGCTTCGGCATGCATTAATAAAACATCTGAATATCGTAGTATAATCGTGTTTTGTGAAGTCTTCATAAAGAAAACATCGTTTCTTTCTGCTGCAGAACCTACAATGTATTTTCTGAAATTGGCTCCTGTCGAAGAGAGGATTTTTTTATACGTGAAACCTCCTTTATTTTTTAATAATTCAGGATAAAAGTCGCCATCGGTCATGATCGTGCTCTTTTTTCGGGTATCCTTTGGTTCAAAATCACTTTGCAATGAAATAGAAGGCAGGTGAACTCCCCAACCGTCGCCACCGCCAGTTATTCCTGTACCTCCGGGAACGATATAGGCCTGATTTGTATTTTGAGTTCCCCATTCGGTAGCAATAGCTTTCCATTGCAAGGCAAACATACTTTCGGGACTGTTATTGTTTTCAGGGCTGCTAAATAAGTTGCCGTAATCCTGAATTAACGAATATTGTTTTCCCATAATTTTCTGGGTCAAATCTGCACATTCTGTGTATTCTTTTAAAGTCAAATGAACTTTTGCAAGAATTCCCATTGCCACCGTTTTAGTTACATATCCTTTTTTTACCGAAGTATCAGGCAAGTTTTCGATAGCATATTCTAAATCTTGTTTTATAAATTTATAAACATCTGCAACAAGATTTCTTTTTGGCTGAGCGGCGGTTCCTGCTTTGCTAATAATTGGCACGGCTCCAAAAGTTCTTACCAAATAGAAATAGGCATTTGCTCGCATAAATCGTGAGATGGCGATCGAATTTTTATAGGATGCTTCCGGCAATTCGCTTTTTCTGTCTTCAACCAGACTCATTAAATTATTCGATTGATCGATCACCGAAAACAACGAAACATATCCTTCTGTCAGGATTGGATTTTGTGAGGTTACCTGAGCATCTTTAAACTGAGCATAAGCACCATCGAATGTAAAAGCGTTTCCGGCATACATATCGCCAACGGCAATCAGGAATTTATCATTAAAAGTAAACCAGGGCTTAAAATATAAACTCTCGGCAATACCATCAAAAGCCGTAACGCCTTCCGGTAAATCGGCCGGTGTTAATTGATTTTCAGATGGAGCATCCAAAAATTCATCAGAACAGGAAAACAAAGAAAGCAATGGTATCAGCATTACCATCAGAAAAAGTTTTAGGAATTTTTTCATAACTATTATTTTTATTTTAATGACTATGAATCATTAAGTTAATTGTGTTTTATCTCAATTTTAGAATTCTAAATTCAAACCTACAGAAGTAGTTCTTGGTACTGGATATCTTCCTAAATCAATACCGCTCAATGTTATATTTTGATCTAAATTTCCTAAAGCAGGATCAAAACCGGAGTATTTTGTCCAGGTATATAAGTTTTGAACATTGACATACAATCTCACTTTTGTAATAATTGATTTTTCGAATATTTGTTTTGGTAAATCGTAGCTCAACGATACATTCTGGATTCTTAGATAAGAACCATCTTCAACAAATCTGTTCGAGATTCTGCCGTTTCCGTTTGGATCGTTTAGGGTAATTCTTGGCACATCTGTATTTTCGTTTACTCCCGCTTCAAAAGCATTTAAAGCCTGAGTGGTCACATTTGCATATCGATCTCCAAATCCGGGATAAATTCCATCAGTATAATGACGGGTAAAGTTGTAGATTTCATTGCCTTGGCTTCCGGTTAAAACAACAGATAAACTAAGGTTTTTGTATTTGAAGTTATTGGTCAATGAATACGTAAAATCCGGAATTGCACTTCCTAAAGCTGTTTGATCTTTAGCATCAATTTTTCCGTCGCCATTAAGATCTTTAAAACGGATATCGCCAATTCCTGTTCCTGTTTCCTGAATTGGTCCTGCAGCTAACTCGGCAGCATTTTTAAATAATCCATCAGTTACATATCCGTAAAACTGACCAACCGGCTGTCCTTCTGTAGTTCTGGTTACGTTGTATAAATCGAACTGTACTTTGCCCAATAAAGCTTTTCCTGCTCCTTGAAAACTAGTAAGTTCGTTATTATATTTTGATAAAATAATCGTACTGTCCCATGTAAAATTCTCTGTAATAATATTTCTTGTATTCAAGGTAAATTCAACTCCTTTTGTTTGAATTTCACCTGTATTCAAATAATAATTAAGGGCACTTTGATTTGATTCATCATTGATTTGTTTGGTCAGGAAATCAGAAGATTTTTTGACATAATAATCAAAATCTAATTTTACCCTGTTATTAAACATTCCTAATTCAAAACCAACGTTAAACGATTTCAATGATTCCCATTTAATATCCGGGTTCCCTAAATTATCAATCGTTGGCGATACACCGCCAAACGGAGACGCCGTTAGCGATAAAATGGTCTGGTATCTGTTTGCCGGAATATTTTGGTTACCTACTGAACCGTAACCTGCTCTGAATTTTAAATAATTTACAGTATTTGATAAAGGCTCAAAAAACTTTTCGTTACTCACTGTCCAACCTGCGGCAAATGAAGGGAAATAACCCCATTTATTATTAGGTCCAAAGTTTGACGAAGCATCTGCTCTTAAAGAAGCCGAAAAAGAATAGCGATCAGAAAAACTATAGTTTAATCTCGAAATATAAGAAGTCATCGACCATCTTCCGGAACCATTTCCGTTTACTGCGGTATCAATATCACCTATATTTAAGTTAGGAAAATCTTTGCTTAAAAAATCCCCGCTTCTGTAACCGCTCAAATATTCGTAGCGACTTTCCTGCGCTTCCTGACCTAGCAAAAAGGTAAAGCTGTGTTTTTCGTTAATGGTTTTATTGTAAGTCAAATAATTTTTAAGGCTCCAGTAATAACTTTGATCCTGTTGTTTGAATGATTTATTTAAAAGTTCAGATACAGTTCCTAAAGTATAAGCAGGTGCAAAAGAACTGCTTTTTGCAAAATTTAAGTCATATCCCAATTCACTTCTAAAAACCAATCCTTTTATAAGCGTAAAATCAGCAAAGAAATTTCCGTTGACTTTATATCGTTCTGTTTTTGCATTATTGTATTCGGCCAAAGCAATTGGGTTTGTTGCTTCATTTGCAGAGGAACCTATACCGCTTGCAGGACCAGCATAAGAACCATCAGCATATCTTACCGGTAATTCTGGAGATTGTCTGAGCGAATTCATCACTAAACCGCCACGATCATCGTTACGGACTACTTTTTGAGAGGACCTGCTCAATGACATATTGTTGCCAATTTTTAACCACGATTTTACATTCGAGTCTACATTTAATCGCATAGACATTCTGTTGAAATCGGAGTTTAGAACAACACCTTCCTGATCAAAATAATTCAAAGAAGTATAATATCTTGTTCCGTCTTTTTCACCGGAGAATGACAACTGATGATTGTACATTGTTGCGGTTCTAAAAAGTTCATCCTGCCAGTTGGTTCCTTTACCTAATAAATTTGGCTTTTGGTATTGATAAGGAACAGGCTCGCCATTTAGTTTGAAAATTTTAGCCTGATACGCTGCATATTGTGGTAAATTCAAAACATCAACATGATTTGTCACTTCCTGAGTTCCCAAATACGTTTCATAGGCAAAAGTCGATTTTCCTTTTTTTCCTTTTTTGGTTGTAATCAAAACAACACCGTTTGCACCATTTGCCCCGTAAATTGCTGTAGAAGATGCATCTTTTAAGATATCAATAGATTCAATATCCGAAATATTCAAACTGGATAAAGCTGAATTTTTTGTTTGACCGTTTCCACCGCCTAATGCGCCAAACGAAAATGAATCATTGTTTTTATCCGCAAAAACCGGAGTTCCGTCAATAACATACAAAGGTTCGTTACCATTGATCGAAGTAATTCCCCTAATCTGAACCGAGATTCCACCTCCTGGCGTACCTGAATTTTGTGTTACATTTACACCTGCAGCTTTACCTACAAGAGCCTGATCGATAGAAGTAAAAGGTTTGTCCTGAATTTCTGATGCTTTAATAGAAGAAATGGCGCCATTAATATCTTTCCTTTTTGAAGTTCCGTAACCAATAACCACTACTTCATTTAGTTTTTCCAGATCATTGATCATAGCAACCTGCATTACAGATTTTGTATCCGCTGGCAGGGATACATTTTTGTACCCGATATAACTAAAAGTCAATATAGATTTTGGTTCTACATTGTTTAATACAAAACCACCGTCAAAATCAGTGGAGGTTGCATTTTTTGTTCCTTGTACTATTACACTAACACCCGGCAAGCCCATTCCGCCTGATGTTACTTTTCCTTTAACAGTTTGTGCGAAGAAAAAATTTCCCCACATACATACTATTAAACACAATAGTTTTTTTAATGTTTTTTTCTGCATAAAATTTGGTCGTTAAGTTTTGATAATTAGTTAGTTTTTATTTCAAAATATTAAATAGTAACCTCTTTTGTCAAGCGAATTATGAGGGAATGACAAGCAGTATTATTTCTTAAATATTTCTTAACGAAAGTAAAATGTAGCGGTCTGCTATTATAGAACGGATGAAGCATATTGTACAACATTTGATGCAAAAAAAGCTGTAAATGCACTATTGGCAAGAAAAGAGACTACTATGACATTTGAACAGCTTGTCAAGTATTTGCTAAGTTTTTAGCTTTAAAAATATTTTATGTTCAAAAAATGAGCAGAATATTTTTTATATGTGAATATTGATTTGAATAGGAAAGACTAATTATTGAAAAAATTGACTTACAAAAAAAAGAGCTTCAATTTTTAAAAATTGAAGCTCTTTTAGCTGGATTTTGCTTTCAGTAGATTGTTTTTTTAACGTCTTATTCTTTTATTCTTTTTTCATGCGTAGGCAAATACCCGTATTTAATTTTATAACATTTCGTAAAATAGGAGGGAGAAGTAAACCCAACTTTATAGCTTATTTCATTAATATTATTGTTTCCTTTCTCGATCAGTTGTTTGGCTTTTTCCAGTCGAACATTTCTAATAAACTCATTGACTGAAACACCTGTTAATGTTTTTATTTTTCGATACAATTGACTTCTGCTCAGGAAAATTTTAGAAGATAATAATTCTACACTCAATTCAGGTTCGCTGATATTTTCGTTTATAAATGCAAGGATTTTTTGAATGAAATCATTATCCAGCGAAGTTGTTTTTTCTTTCCCGTCTTTTGTGATTCCGCTGTAAAATTTCTTAAACATGATTTGCCTGCTTGTAATAAGCTGTGCCAAACTCGATTTTAAAATATCCAGTTCAAATGGTTTGCTCAAATACATATCTGCGCCGGAATCGATGCCTTCTAATCTGTCTTTTACCATTGCTTTTGCCGAGAGCATTAATAACGGAATATGACTTGTTTTTAGATCTCCTTTGATGTTTTTGCACAATTGCAACCCATCCATTACGGGCATAATAACATCTGTAATGATTAAATCCGGTAATTTCTGAACAGCAAGTTCATAGCCTTTTTGACCGTTTTCGGCAACAATAACTTTGTATAATTTGCTGAGTTCGTGTTTTAGATAATTTCTTAATTCAGGATTGTCTTCAACAATCAAAATAGTGTAGGGTTTTGTGGTTTCGACAACATCATTTTCTGCGATTTGATTTGTACTTTCATTGTCGTCTGATTCATTATTAAAAGATTCAGACAGAAATTTGTTTTTACTTTTTTCAACTTTAAAAACAGCATCCACTATTTCGCTTTTCTTATAAAAAGATTTACCTAACGGAAATGTCACCGTGAATTTTGTACCTTCTTCTATCTTACTTTCAACATTAATTTTCCCCTTATGTAACTCAATAAATTCTTTTACAACCTCTAAACCAATTCCTGTACTGCCGTAATAATCTTTATTGACATTATTGACCTGATAAAATCTGTCAAAAATTCTTTTTAGATCTTTTTTGTGAATTCCGGAACCCGTATCTGTAATGGTTATAGAAAATGAGGGAACTTTATTTCCGTTAATGAGCAGCGAATTATCTGGATCTGATTTATCTATAGCAATAGTAATTGAACCATTGTCCGGAGTAAATTTAAAGGCATTCGAAATAATATTAAAGAGTATTTTTTCCAGCATTTTTGGATCTAGCCAGTCTTCAAGCTCATCAAATTTGGACTCAAAATTTATAGTAATATTTCTGGCAGCGGCTTCTTCATCAAAATAGCCAATAATTCCCTGCGTAAATGCTACTACTTCAATTTTTCTGGCTTGCAGCGAAATTTTATTAAACTCTAATTTATTAAAATCCATAAGTTCATTGATTAACCTCGAAAGCCTATCTGAACTTTTATGAACAATTTTTAATTTATTATGTATTTCAGGAGATAGATTTTTGCTTCTTAAAATATCTTCCAGCGGATTAATAATCAGCGTTAATGGGGTTCTGAATTCATGCGAGATATTCGTGAAAAACTGTAATTTTTTATTGTTTAGTTTCTCTGACTGGATACTTTTTTCTTTTTCTAAAATGATGGCTTGTCCCGCTTTAAAACGATTTTGATAAATTTTATTAAAGTATATAATCAGAAACACCAAAATAGAAGTGTATAACAAGTACGCCCAAATGGTTTTCCACCAAGGCGGCAGGATTTTTATTTTTAGTTCTAATTGATCATTGCTCCAGGAACCATCTGCATTGGCTGATTTTGCTTTAAAAACATAATTGCCGGGAGCAAGATTGGTGTAAGTTGCCGTTCTGTTATTTCCTACATAATTCCAGTCTTTTTCAAAACCTTCAAGATAATACGCGTATTGGTTTTTCTTAGAATAATTATAGTTAATTCCCACATATTCAATAGTAAAAACAGATTGTGTATGATCGAGCGTGATTTCTTTGGTCTGAGCAATTACTTTGATTAAGGGCGAAGCATCTTCATTGGGTTTTACAGATCGATTGAATAGTTTGAAATCACTAAAATATAACCTTGGCGCTTTTTCTGCTTTTTTGATTTCGTTAGGATTAAAATAATTTACTCCTTCGTAACTGCCAAAATACAGTTCTCCGTTTCCGTCCTTAAAGACCGCATTATTATTAAAATCATTATCAACTAGACCATCATCTTTGTTGAAATTGGTGCTTTTTTTATTTTTAAAATCGAGTTTGGTCAATCCTGATCCGCCGCTTATCCACAAAGAGCCATTGTTGTCAGCAATTATCGCACGAACAGATTTTTCTTTAAAACCTGGGAAGTCATTATAATTTGAAAATTTCTTTGTTTTTTTATTGTAATTAAATAATCCTTCGCCATCTGTTCCTATCCATATTGTTTTATCATTAGACTCATAAATAGACAAAATAGTCTGAATGCTGTTGTACTTCGTTTTGTCCTTGAACATGGCATCCCGCATTTTGGTCACTTTAAAACCGGATTCTTCTTTTAAGCTAACTTGGTATAATCCCAGGATTGTTCCAACCCATAAAATGTCATCAGAGTCTACAAAAACTTTACGAATAAAGGCTTTGTCTATAGAATTATCTGTAAAATCTTTAGAATCGCAATGCACAAATGTGTTGCTTTTATTGTCAAAATAATGCAGTCCTTTTATAAAAGTCCCAATCCAGATCCTGCCTTTTGAATCTTCTGAAAAACTAAAAATCCGATTCGATTTTAATCCTGTCGTGTTTACTGTATTGTAGTTTACAAATCGGGTAGTGCCATTTTTCAAAAAGTAGATACCACGATCCCAGCTTCCTATCCAGATATTTTGCTTGCTGTCTATAAAGATGGTCTGAATATCAACAGCATCTAAACCTGAATAGTAGTTTTGATTGTTTTTGTTTACGTGAATATAACTTTTATTACTAAGATTATAAATATCAAGTCCGCCGCCTTCATTACTGATTAATAGATTCCCCTTTTTATCTTTTATGACTGAAGTTACGTAACTTGTTTGTAATGAATTATCATTGTTTACAAGTGATTCAAGCGAATTGAATTTGTTATTGGGTTTATCAAATACACCCAGTCCTTTATTAAAATAACCTAACCAAAGACGTTTTTCTTTGTCTTCGTATAAGGACCAAACCGAGTTCGATTTTAAGCTGAAGTCATTGTATTTACTGTGCAGGTATTTTTGCAGTACTTGTCCTTTATAATTGACAACCAGCAATCCGTCATTTTCTGTACCACAAATGATGTAATCCTGACTGCTTTCTATAATAGATAAGATTTTGTTTTTGGTAATAGCATAATTTTCAAATTGGTAATTATCTGTTTCAGGTTTAATTTTGATCAGGCCATTTTCTGTTGTTCCCAGCCATATATATCCATATTTATCGATAACAAGATTTTCGATATCATCTAATAATGGTTCTCTTTTGAATTTGTCTTTATAAACCTGTTTGACTTTTCCGTTTAAATCAAGTTCTAAAAGACCATAATTAGTTCCTAAATAAACAATTCCCTGTTTATTTTTTACTGAAGATTTTATTAATAAATCAAATTTCTTAAGCACCTTTGATTGTACTAAACTAGCTTGTAATGTCTTTATATTAAGTCTGAATAATCCAAAACCATAGGTGCCAAGGATTAAATTGCCGTTATTATCCTGAATAATTGTTTTTACGGTAATGGGTTCGTCGTAGCCTTTTGTAATGACATCCTCGATATTGATTTTAGTAAAATTGTCTAAATCCCTGTTGTACAGGCATAACCCATCGTCAGTACCAATCCATAAATTATTATCAGCATCAAGAAAGGTGGCATAAATAAAGTTGCTGTTTAGCGAACCGGGCTTTTTATTGTACTCGTACCCAAAATAATTTACGCCATCATACCGATATAAACCCGTGCCGTTTGTGCCTATCCAAATAAAACCGTTTTTATCCTGAATAATCGAAGTTATGGCGCGTTTTGAAGTAGTTTCCTGTATGCTTCTAAATTGGTAATTATCAAATTTACCTTGAGATAAAAGGCAATTTATGAATACAAAATAGCATGCAAGAATATATTTGATATTTTTCATTTCATAGTAGTATTGATCAACTTCATTCCGGAGATTCAATTTGCAAATTAACTTTTATTTTAAGTATATATAAACAATATTAATAAAACTAAATAGAAAATTTACTTTTTATGCAAATTTGATTCTATTTCCAAAAAAATATGAGCATGATTAATAATTTTGAAATGATTAATCGTACTCAGGTTATAAGGTTGTTTTAAAAAGTATACTAAACTGCTGTGTAGTTGTTTTAACACATAGAAACATAGCTTTTGTTTGCTTAAAAAAAGGCGTTTTACTTTACATTAATTCACATAGGTATGTGTCAATGCCATTAAGTTAAGGAATCAGTAAATAGACAGAGAAGTAACTACAAAGTTTGTCATCTCGACGCAGGAGAGATCACACTAGTATTTCCGTTCAGCTATTCGCCAATCTTTGCTGAGTTTCTTATGTGATCTCTCCTTCGTCGAGATGACAAGATTGCGGATTCTGAAAGAGGTAATCCGCATTAAAAAATTTCTTAACTTAATGACGTTGCCCGATGCTTCAGGACTATGTGAAAGAAACTTGTTTCTTTTTGGGATCACTCTTTTTCTATAAAAATCTATGTTTCTATGTGTTTAATATATCTAACCCGTTGGGTGAAATGTTTAAATGTTTTGAAAATAATTACACCCAACGGGTTATATAGAGTTTATTTTAACTCAAATTTGCTGGTAAGTCCTTCATTAGAATTCCAACCTACCATGATGTTAAATACTCCCGGTTCTACTAAATAGTTACCGTTATTGTCATAAAAACCAAGTTCTCTTTCTGTCAAAGTAAAGTGCACAGTTTTAGTTTCTCCTTTTTTGAGGTTGACCAATTCAAAACCTTTTAATTCTTTTATTGGGCGAACGATGCTTGCAAATTCATCATGAATATATAATTGAACAACTTCTTTCCCGTCATAATTTCCTGAGTTGGTAACGTCAACGCTTACTTCAATTTTTTCTCTTTTTGCAAAAGTAGTTTTATTTATTTTAAGATTTTTATAATCGAATTTTGTATAACTCAGTCCGAAACCAAAAGGAAATTGAGGCGTTTTCTCTACATCCATATAATGCGACCAAAAAACATTTTTATCACTATCAATTGGTCTTCCTGTACTGTATTTGTTGTAATAAATAGGTACTTGTCCCACATTTCTCGGGAAAGATATTGGCAATTTACCACTAGGGTTGTAATCTCCGTATAAAACCTGAGCGATTGCATTTCCTGCTTGAGTTCCCAGTTGCCAGCCTTCAACAATTGCCGGGATATTTTGGGCAGCCCACGGAATAGTCAGAGGACGACCGTTATTTAAAACCAAAACGATATTAGGATTTACTTTGTAAATTTCTTCCAGTAATTCTTGCTGGATTCCAGGCAAATTTAGATCGGTTCTGCTTCTTGCTTCTCCACTTTGAAATCCATATTCACCTAAAACCATTACTACAACATCAGCATTTTTTGCAGCTGTTTTTGCCGCTTCAAAACCGCTTTTGTCTGTAGTATTAAAAATTGTTTCTGTAAGGAAAGTAGCTTTCTGCGAAAGTAAATCTGCACCTTTTTCAAAAGTTAGTTGATTGTCTTTGTATTGTTGCATTGCTTCCAGAACCGAAACTGCCGTATTATCATCGGCTGCAATTCTCCAGCTTCCAAGCGGACTGTTTTTATCATTTGCCAAAGCACCGATCAAAGCAATTTTTTGTCCGGATTTTTTCAGTGGTAAAAGATTCTTTTCATTCTTTAATAATACGATAGATTTTTTTGCCATATCCAGTACGCCGTCATTATTGGCTTTGCTGCCAACAACTTCTTTTTCACGTTTTTCATCGCAATATCTGTAGGGATCATCAAATAAACCCAATTCAAATTTTACGCGAAGAATTCTGCGAACAGCATCATCTATCAAAGCTTCTTTTACTTTTCCTTCTTTTACCAAAGTCACTAATTTTGCTACGTACAAATACGATTCCATATCCATATCAGAACCTGCAATAACTGCTTTTGCTGTTGCATCGGCTTCGTCTTTTGCATAACCGTGCGCAATCATTTCGCGAATAGAAGCATAATCTGAAACTACAAATCCGTCAAACTTCCATTTTCCTTTAAGGATATCTCTTTGTAAAAATGCATTTCCTGTTGCGGGAATACCGTTTAAGGTGTTAAATGAATTCATAAACGTACGAACTCCGGCTTGTACCGTGGCCTCAAAAGGCGGTAAAACCGAATTGTATAATTTAGAATTGCTCATATCTACACTATTATATTCTAGTCCTGCCTCGACATAACCGTATGCTGCAAAGTGTTTTGTACAAGCTGCAATTGTATTTACTTTGGCTAAATCTGCCATCGTTTCTCCCTGAAAACCTTTTATTCTGGCGTAACCTATTTTACTTCCTAAATAAGGATCTTCCCCCGCACCCTCCATCACACGTCCCCAGCGTGCATCATTTGTAATATCGACATTGGGTGCAAAAGTCCAGTTGATACCGGATGCCGATGCTTCATCTGCCGCAATTGCTGCCGATTTTTTTATCGCTTCCAGATCCCAACTCGCGGCTTCTGCCAACGGAATCGGACTCAAAGTTTTATAACCGTGAATAACGTCAAAACCAATGATCAAAGGAATTCTCAATCGGGTTTCTTCGACTGCGATTTTCTGTACCGCACGAACTTCTTTTACACCTCGAACGGTTAACATCGATCCAACCCAGCCTTTACGTAGATGTTCGTATTTCAGTTCAGCACTTCCGCCTTTGGGTGCGGGTCCCGTTACATCCCAAAAACCATTGTATTGATTCATTTGTCCCACTTTTTCTTCTAATGTCATTTCTTTGATCAAAAGCGAGATTCGTTCTTCAATTGGCTTTTTGGTATCCATATGTTTTTTTGTTTGAGCATAGCCGTTTCCAAAAACGATTAGGAGTAAAAAGGCATATTTTCTAATTTGTTTTTTCATTATTGTGGTTTTAGTTTTATGGTAAAGTTTTTAAATCATGAATGCGTTAGAGTGTCTTTTTTAATTTTGGATGATATCATTTTACAAGCTCGTTTGCCCGAAATCAATAAAAACATAAAAAGGGTAAATGTAGTTTTAGACGAGTAATCATAATAGCAAATTTGAAGCATTATGTACTACAAATGTTGTATTTGTATGTGTTTGATGCCGGTAAGATAGAGGGATTACTACCGAATGTTTTGGCATGCATAAAAAAAGTCCTAATTTTCATTAAGACTTTTTTTACGCGCCGTGCGAATTAAAATCAATAGAGAAGAATCAATTTTTTTCTCAATTGTTCACTATTAAAAGGTATTATAGGTTTTTTAGATTCTAATAGAAACGAAGTATCAGGTTATTAATTTGAATAAATTATTTAAAAATATTCATTTCCTCGTCATATATCGGGCTTTGTATGTTTAAAAAATTTAAAACACTATGAAACACATAGTTCTGTGTTAATGTTTTGTTCGGTTTAACTTGTTTAGTAGTATCAGATAACCATACTATAAAAGGAATCTCATATTGTTCTTTAGGTGCAATACTTATAGGTACGCCATGCATATATAGATTCTTCTCTCCCAAAGATTCTCCATGGTCAGAAACAAAAATCATTGCACTATTATACTCCTTTAACTGCTTTAAATCCTCGATAACTTGAGATAGAATATAGTCAGTATAAACAATCGTATTGTCATATGCATTGATTAGTTCTGTTTGCGAACATTTTCCTAATTCAACACTATTACAAACAGGTTTGAATGTTTCAAATTGTGGTGGATATTTCTTGCTGTAAGTTGGTCCGTGACTTGTACTGGTATGCAATACAATTAATATTTTATTTTTTTTACTGGCTAGTATCTGTTCTTTTAATCCCGTTAAAAGAATCTCATCGTAGTTGCAGTTTTCGCCTTTGCAATTTGGCATTAAAACTTCTCTATTTTGATAATCTTTGATATGAACGGGCGGTTCTCCCCAGTTTGTGGTTCTCCAGATCACCTCTACATTATTTCGATATAAATAATTAGGTAAGATTTCATATAAGTCGTCAGTATTTTTATGCTCTAAAATACATTTTACACCGGCAGTGGTGTAAGTGGCACATGAGGTCGCATCAAAATGAAAGAGGTTTGGGACCTTAGATAATAATGGATTTGTATTTTTCTTATAGCCATAAAGAGAAAAATTCTCTCTTCTGGCAGATTCTCCTATTACTAAGACTACAACTGATTTTTTGTTATCTTTTATGGTAGCGTTTGGTAAGAGAATTTCTTTTTCATTTTTTTTGTATTTGTGAATATAAAAAAGAGAAGTATTTACAGTATAAGACCAGGGCATAGCAAGCCCGCCTAAAGTTTTTGAATTTTTATCAATCCAGAGCCAGTTACTTGCATTAGCATATGCTAAGCCCAGAATAAACAGCAGGATAATAGAAGAGGATATTAGAAATTTCTTTAGTGTTTCATTTATTATTTTGACTTTAATAATATACACAGATGGAATAACACCCAGAAGAATGATATACAATATTAGTTTTAAAGAAAAAAAACTACTGGACTCAGCAAAATTGGTATTGAGTACATTACCAATCATACTCTCGTCTATTATAGCACCATAGGTATTGACAAAGTAAACTGCGATTGAATTGATTACAAAAAATATTACCAATAGAAATTTTCCAACAAAGCGGGACAGAAAGAATATGAGGTAAAAGACAAAATAATTTGCTACCAACATTATAATAACTAAACTTATAATGAGTATAATACCGTTGAGGGTCTTATAATCGACTTTATCGAAGACAAAGGAAAAGAATGGAAAATGGAAGAATAAGAAATTAATACAACTCATTAGTAGGGCAAAATGAGTTATTTTTAGATTATTTTTTAACATAAACAGTGGTAATTTTATATAGTGAAACAACTAAACTGGCAATTGAAAAATAATATATTATCAAATTTTCGTGCGTTATTCTAATGATTAATGAAATGCAACAAATTAAAAATAATACAATAAAAACAGGATAGTATTTTTTGTTGCTAATCCAGTCCCAAATTTTATACTTTCTCGTGATAAAAATACCTAAAAGTCCCGAAATAAATCCAAAGATGCCTCCTATAAAAACATCAAGAGGATAATGCGCTCCAATACCTACTCTGGTTAGAGCAAGAGAGAACGCTGTCGTGATTATGAAAAAAATCCACAAGATTTTATAATCCAGTTTTTTTGGCATAAAAGAAAACAACAGAACGGTAAAGGTTGTAAAAATTGTAATAGAATGCCCGGATGGTAGACTGTTGTTTCCGCATAATGTTTTTCCAATAATAAAAAAGGGACTATTATCAAATGCCAAAGCAGGTCTTGGTACTGCAAATAGTTTTTTAAGGATCGTACTAAATACACAGGAAACAAGTGAAGCACTCAATAAAGACTCCCAGATTTTAGGAGCGCAGATAATAAAAAGGGTTAAGAGCGAAAAAGAAATTAAGCAATCCCCAAGCTGCGTAAGGTTATAGATTGTATTAGGAAATTGTGATAGTTTTGAATTAATAAAAAGAAAACAATCCTTTTGTATCAGTATATAGTTCTCTGTATTTAAAGCATCATGCTTATAAAGAAATAAAACAACTGCGACTAAAAAAAATAGAGGTAAAAAAAATAAAGATAATTTGAGTTTTGAATAATTATTAATAGCATAAGTGTTTATTATACTATTTCCTGACAGATTTGCTTTCATAAATTTATTTAAGATATACTGATATTTATGGTTTTATGGGGAGGTGAACGATTTTGATAAGATACTTTTTTAAGCGGGATACCTAATTAATTTTTTCCTTTGCACTAGTTTTTTCTGGGTAGAGTGTTTTTAATTCTTTCTGCGTGTTTCATTTATTTTCGGGGAAGTTATTTCTGAATTCTGTGGCAATTCTGTATTTTTAGCTATGAACTTAATTATTAAGTGTTTTTTAAGTTTTCATAGAAAACAGGAACCTCACAATAAATTTATTTAAGTGTAATAAATAGCAGATTTGTAGAAAAAGAAAGGGAAAATGGAAACGAGTCAGGTCATGTTTTTTTTTTAGTATAGATCTTATTATGGCAGTTTTTTGTAGTAGTTCTGCCGTCAATTATAGATTGACCTTTATCACAAGAAATCCTCAAGCACAACAATATGTTTATTGATGGCTTTATGTAATTGGTAAGTTATTTGAAAGTATACCAGTATTGGTATCGATAAAAAAGTTTTAGCTGCTGATTCCGTTTATTCTTCCGGGATTAGGAGTTATCGCACTTTTAATGTAAAACGATGTTGATGGTCTACGAATTTGTATTTCAGTTTTAATCCGCTGACCTCTGCTATTTCGTCTGCAATAGCCATTCCTAATCCAACAGATAAATGCGAAACAGAAATTTTCTGAAACCTCTTAAACAGTAAAGTTGCATCAAGAGCTTCTTCCTTTCCTGTATTTTGAATGGACAGCTTATTGTGGTTTATAAAAATGATAATTTTACCTCCGGTTATATTATGACGAATGGCATTTTGAAATAAATTATTAATTAGGATCATGCACAGGTCAGAATTCATTTTGATTAAAAAATCAAACTTGACATTTTTTTGAACTTCTATTTTTTGCTCTCTGATATGTTCTTCAAAAAGCAGTAATGATTCATTGACCATTTTCTCTACGGATACTGTTTCAGTAGTTTTAAACTGCCTGTTTTCGATTTTGGTCAACAATAGCAACGACTTGTTAAGCCTGATTAGTTTCGAGCTCGCGTCATCAATAGCAATAATCAATTCTATGTCTTTTTGCTCAAGATTTTCAGATTGTATAAGGAGATCGATTTTAGATTTTATTACGGCAAGTGGCGTCTGGATTTCGTGTGATGCGTTTTCGGTAAATCTCTTCTGACTATTGTAGTCTGTGATCATTTTACTCATCATTTCTTTAACACAGTGACTCAATTCCTTAAATTCTTTTACCGAAGTTTTTTCAAGATTTGGAACATGATTGTCGCTGGCACGAAAAACTCTTAAGGTATGTATCATTTTATAAAAAGGCTGCCACAGTGTTTTAGTAACCCAGAAGTTGATGCCAAGTGAAATTAAAAGCTGTAATAATAAAATGGCGGTAAGCATAGAAAAAATACCTTCAAAGAGTTCGTCAAATTCGACTGAGCTGCGCCATATTTTTATTTGATAATATTTTGTTTTGACTCTTAGTACAGAAGTAATCATCTGATTTATGGCCAACTCTTTTTCTGATCGGTCAAAAATCAAAGTATCTGAGAAGATATCCTTATTAACTTTTTTAAAGTCAGGTTTGGTAATTATTTTTATTTGAACCTCTTTACCTTTTGTAAACAAATAATCAGAGATAGTGTCATTCTCTCTTAAGTATTGTTCAATCCTTTCTTTCCGGTCCATCAGTACATCATCATTACTTTCTTTTAATTCCTTAATAATATAAGAATAAGTAACAAATCCCGATAAGAGTAAAACAGGAATACTCAATACCACGAAATACAGATTAGTTTTAGCTAATAATTTCATTGATGTATTTTAAAATTGTAGCCAATGCCATAGATGGTCTGGAGGTAATCACAACACTTATTTTCTAAAAGTTTTTTTCTCAAATTTTTTACATGGTTGTAAATAAAATCAAAATTATCGAATCGGTCAGCATTGTCTCCCCATAAGTGTTCTGCAAGTGCATTTTTGCTCACCACGCGGTTTTTATTGGCAATAAAATAGAGGAGTAAATCGTATTCTTTAGAAGTCAGAATTACGTTTTGACCATTGATAAAAACACTTCTCTCTGCTGGAAGAATCCGGATTTCATTGAGCGTAATTTCTAAATTACCATCGAAATCTTTTCGTCTGATAAGGGCTTTTATTCTCGAATTTAATTCGGATAAGTGAAAAGGTTTAGGCAAATAATCATCAGCACCAAGATCGAGACCATAGATTTTATCTGAAAGTGAATCTCTGGCAGAAATAATGATAATACCGGCTTTGGATTTTTTTAGTTTTGTTTTTCTTACCAGATCAAGACCGCAGCCTTTAGGCAATGTAATGTCAACAAGAATACAATCATAATCGTAGAGCGCTATTTTTTGCTCTGCTCTATCATAGTCAGAGGCTACTTCTACAATATGACCTTCCATTTCAAAGTATTGCTGAATACTTTTCTGTAATTCAAGTTCGTCCTCAATTAGTAATATTTTCATCGTACCGTAACCTGACTTTTATCCAGGCGAATATAAGAAATATTTTCACTTTAATTTGTAGACATTTTTGGAATAAAAATATAACTAATCTTTTGCTGTTTTTTGAAAAACACATGATTATGTCAGTTCTTATAATTTATTCAACGTATTAATATGCAAAAGAAAAGAGGCTTACAGAGAATTGTTTTTCGAATTGATATAAATGAGCTTTTCAGAACATAGAATTTGAACTGTACAAGAAATAAATTTTCCTAAAAACACCTGAAATTTGTTCTATTAATTTAAAAGTAAAAAAGATGAGTAAGACAGTACTAATAACAGGCAGCAGCAGTGGTATTGGCAAAGCAACAGCGATATTTTTTGCAGATCAGGGCTGGAATGTTATTGCGACAATGAGAACACCTCAAAACGAAACAGAACTTACATTATTGAATAATGTATCAGTAACCGCATTGGATGTTTTAGATCCTGAAAGCATCGAAAAAACAGTACGTGAGGGTATAGAACGTTTTGGTAAAATTGATGTTTTGGTTAATAATGCAGGTTATGGCGCTTATGGGCCATTGGAAGTTTTTGAAAGAGAAAGTATTATCCGTCAATTTAATACTAATGTAATTGGTTTACTTGATGTTACCAAAGCAGTGCTGCCTCATTTCAGAGCAAATAAAGATGGAATTATAATTAATGTTTCTTCTATGGGCGGACGTCTGACATTCCCTTTCGGGGCTTTGTATCACGGTACCAAGTTTGCTGTAGAAGGGATTTCAGAGTCGTTAAACTTTGAAGTGGCTACATTTGGCGGAAAGGTCAAAATAATTGAGCCGGGTGCTACAGCAACTGATTTTGCAGGACGTTCTTTTGATTTTAAAAATGATGAGAATCTGACAGAATACCAAGGCTTGATGAAAAAATTATTTGATTTAATGGAAAGTCTGGGGGCAAATAGTTTTCCTCCTGAGGTAGTGGCACAAAAAATTTATGAAGCTGCAACTGATGGTACTGACCAATTGCGATATGCTGCAACACCTGATGCAATAGCTTTATTAGAAAAAAGGAACAATGAAAGTGATGCCGTTTTTATTGCGGACATGAAAAAACAATTCGGATTATAATAGTGTCTTTCTAATGCAGATCTTTAGTCATCTGGTTTTGAAAAAAGATAAAGTGAAGAATTGTTTATGATAGTGGGATGAGAATAATTTAGAAATAAAAAACCTGCGAATCCTAAGATTTGCAGGTTTTAGTGTTTTTTTATGTTTCTGAACAGATTGAAATAAAAGCTGTCTTTTAAATGTTTATCGCATTCAGTGCTAAATTATATAAAAACTTTGGATGATGTATACTTCTGTTTTTCAATTATTTAAGTGGTACTTGCGCAATTTGCTTTGTATCATTATCTTTTTCTATTAGCTCTGATGAAGCAGTAGTTTTTTTGCATTTAAACAATCAATAATTTGTTTTTTCTCCTTGCCAATTTGTACGATGGAGGAATTCTTCCCAGGTAAGCGTGTCAGGATTTATTTGTCTGCTCCATAGCAAATCCTTGTCTTGCCCATAATAGCCATACTCAACAGCATATTCAGACATGCCGATAATCTCCTGCAATAAGGTTTCATTTGAACTAAATTCCGGGAAATGATCAAGAAAATCTTCCCGTTTGAATGCTGAACTATATTCGGCTTTCTTACCTGTGACCCTGATAAAAGTATCAATTATTTCCTGGGGAGCGATGATATCACCAATAACCGGTAAGGATTTACCCGCGTATTTAAGCGGATGTGCAAAAATTTCTAAAACAGCCGGTCCCGTGGCAGTAATGGGATCAACAAATGGTGCGCGGAAGTCCTTTGGGAGATATATAGGAAATACAAGTACATCGTCTTTTACAATTGGAGTATAAAATTCTATCAGATTTGTATAAAAGAAAGCCATATATATAAACGTGCTTTTGACTGGCAGTGTACGTATATAATCTTCAACTTTTGCCTTGTCTGTAAAATGGGGTGCAAACTTTTTACCATCGGTAATTTTATCTACATTTTCCAAACTGCTAAAGACAACATGCTGAACTCCTGCCTCGACAGCAGCGTCTGCCAGTTCTTTGCCTAACTCAAACTCATGTGTTTGTGGCGGAGCAATATTTGGAGTGAGCATGAAAACACCATAGGAACCTTGAAATGCTTCAACGAAGTTTTTTTTATATCCAAGATCAAGTGGTATACTAACAAGTTCAGCACCCTGGTCGATCAGCTTGATTGCATCGGGTGAATCAATGCGTCGTGTAATGCCACGTACCCTATAGCGACCACTTTGTAAAAGAGTGCGTGCAACACTGCCTCCTTGTTTGCCCAAAATACCTACGATAGTAATAAGCGGTTTGTTTTTTTTGGACGTTGATTCATGTCCTTTTAGATCAAATACCATATTGTGTTTTTTAAGTAAATTTTAAACTATAAAAATAATAGTAGCAAAATTATTTATAGTTAAGTAAATTTGCAATAACTATCTATTTAGATAGCTCTTATAAAAAACAAATGATATGGATTTAGAATGTAAAAGTGATTTTATTGAGGTGAACAGTAAACTATTTCCATGCACTGTAAGTATAGCTATGGATCTGGTTGGCGGAAAATGGAAAGCAGTTATATTATATCACTTAAAAGATACAGATAAAAGATATAATGAGTTAAGAAAAGAAATGCCTGCTGTCACGGAAATGACACTTAGCCTGCAACTAAAGCAACTTGAAAAGGATGGTCTTATATCGCGGACGGTTTATGGCAAAAAGCCTCCTATTAAAGTTGTTTATAGTTTAACGGATTTTGGAAGATCCTGTATTCCTATGCTTAATGCCATTACTGAGTGGGGGAATCAAGTTGCTGCTCAAAAAGGGGAATTTATCGACACAAAATCTGTTAGTGCAACGATTTGATAATTTGATTGACCATTTGGTACAGGATTAATTGCTTTGTGGGAAGTATAGAAAAGTTTTAATTAACATCTTACTAGAGCAATCTTTCGCAATTTATAAACATTTCTGATGATTTTCAGGCTGGCGTTGATGAATATTATAAAATATTTCTACTACACATCTTTATAATTTTCCTTATGAAAAAATAAAAAAAGAGTCCGCTTCGATATTTTACGAAACGGACTCTTTATAAAAAAAACAATCTATTTAATTTGGATTTGAAGCTTTAGTAATTCGTATAAGCTTAGCATTTACAAATTCATAAATCCCTGCAGGAGATTGTTCACGGCCATATCCGGATCCTTTAGTTCCGCCAAAAGGCAGTTCTGGAGTAATCCCTGTCAGATGGTTGATGTAAACCATCCCGGTTTCTATTTGTCGGGCAACATTTACGGCTCTTTTTTCATCTCCGCTAAATACACTTCCACCTAAGCCAAAGTTTGTTGCATTTGCAAGAGCTACTGCTTCATTTTCGTCTTTAACACGATAAAACATAAATACCGGACCAAAGATTTCTTCATTATAAGCAGAGTTTCCAGGTTCTATATTTGTAAGTAGGGTAGGTTCCATAAAAGCACCTTTGCGATCAATTCGTTTACCACCCAACAATACAGTAGCACCTTCTTTTACGGCTTGTTGTACTTGTTTAATAACACCTTCAACAGCTTTCTCGCTGCTCAGAGGAGCAAGTGTAGTTTCCGGACTCATAGGATCTCCAACTTTAATAGAAGCAAATTTTACTTTTACTTTTTCTAAAAAAGAATCTGCAATGCTTTCTTCAACAATAATTCGTTTAGGAGAAGTACATACCTGTCCGGCATTCCACATACGACCGTTTACAGCAGCATCAACAGCTTCATCTATATTGGCATCATTGAGCACAATAAAAGCATCACTTCCGCCAAGTTCCAAAGTCGATTTTTTTATATATTTACCTGCTGCCGCTGCAATCGATGCTCCGGCTGGCTCACTTCCGGTTAATGTAACCGCTTTAATACGTATATCAGAAACTAGTTCACTCGCTTTTTCACCCGGTATAAAAAGGTTTTGGTAAACACCTTCGGGAGCACCGGCTTCAAGAAAAATATCTTCCATAAGCTGAGCACATTGCGGTACATTTGAAGCATGTTTAAAAAGCATGGTATTACCGGCCATTATATTAGGCGCCGCTGATCGGGTAATCTGATAGAAAGGAAAGTTCCAGGGCTGTACACTAAGTAAAACACCCAACGGTTCATAACTAAGAAAAGCAGATCCTATAGGAGTTTCTAACGGACTATCAGCCAGAAATTTTTCGCCATTATCAGCATAATAATCAAAAATAGCGGCACTTAATTCCACTTCTTGTATCGCTTCTCGGTGTAATTTACCCATTTCCAGTGTTGCCAAAGCCCCTAATTCTTTTTTTCTATCGCGCATGATAGAGGCCACTTTATGCAATAATTTGGCTCTAACATTAAAAGCGGTTTTTTTCCAGGTTTTGAAAGCTGCGTCTGCTTTTGAAATTTTTGACTCAAGCTCTTTATCGTTCATAACATCAAACTGTTTTACAATTTCGTTATTAAACGGATTGACTGATTTAACAGATGACTCTTTAATTGAATTTTCCATAATAATATATTATTTAAAGTATACTTATAAAGGTACACCTTACATTTTTCAATAAACTTAGCGTACTGTTAATGTTTATCATAGCTCTGTTAAAATTAAAAACAGATATGAAACTGAGCCATAAGATGTATATTTTGATTTTATACAATTCTAAAAACTAATGCATTAATTGTTTTATCTTTATAATAGTTTTGATATGGCTTTAAATATAAAAAATGGCACAATTAGTTTTTGTCAGACATGGACAATCTCTTTATAATCTGGAAAATCGATTTACAGGAATTCTTGATGTTCCGCTCACGGATATTGGAAAAGAACAAGCAAAACTTGCGGGAGAGAAACTCATTGGTTATGTTTTCGATATTGCCTATACTTCTATGCTGATAAGGGCTCAGGAAAGCTTAGAGATTATCCTCAATGAAATGAAGGTAACAATCCCTATCGTAAAAAATAAAGCCTTTAATGAGAGAATGTACGGTACTTTACAAGGACTCAATAAGGAAGAAACGGCAAAAAAATATGGTCTGGCTCAGGTGGACATCTGGAGAAGAAGTTATGATGTATGTCCTCCTGATGGGGAAAGTTTGTTAGATACTTACAACCGCGTAGTTCCTTATTATAAAACCGAAATAGAAACAAAACTAAAAATGGGACAGAATGTTTTAATAGTAGCCCATGGCAACAGTCTGAGATCCCTGATGATGTATCTTGAAAACATCAATCCTCTTGATATTGTAAAAGTAAATATCGCAACAGGAATACCCAGAGTTTACACGTTTGATGCTGAACTGAAAATTTCTAATGTAACCTATCTATAGTTATCTCTGTGAAGCTTTTAATAACAAAAACAAGAAGTAAATTCACGACTGAAATTATTAAATTAATACTATTTTTTATTTAAAAATACTTATTCTGTTTTTTAAATTACTAACTTAGAGTATAATACAAACTCACAAACAGCAGTAATTTAATACTATGACAGCACGTTTCTTAAAAGTCAGAAAAAAAACAGAAAAAATTTGCACTCCTTTACTTGTAGAGGATTATTCTGTACAACCCAGCGATTTTGCTTCTCCGCCAAAGTGGCATTTGGCTCATACCACCTGGTTTTGGGAAGAGTTTCTACTTACGAAATACAACCCTGATTACACAGTTTATCATCCTGATTTCTCCTACTTATTTAATAGTTATTACAATACAGTTGGAAAACGGATACAGCGTCCTTCCAGAGGATTTATGACAAGACCATCCGTAGAAGCTGTTTATGCTTACAGGACATATGTTACTGCCGCCGTTGAATTGTTTATGAAGAACGATTTAAATCAGGAAATACTTGATATTATTGAGATCGGAATCAATCATGAAGAACAGCATCAGGAACTTTTAGTATATGATATAAAATACCTCTTAGGAACACAGGCAACTTTTCCTGGTTATGGCAATCATTTTTTGCCAGCTTCTGAAAAACAGGAAGTTGGTTTTGTAAAAATTGCAGCAGGTATCTATGAAATTGGACATACAGGATCTTCTTTTTGTTTTGATAATGAATTGGGAAGGCACAAAGTGTATGTAGATGATTTTGAGATTTCAAATACACTTGTAACCAATGCAGAATATCTGCAGTTTATACAAGACGACGGTTACAGAAATTTTAATTACTGGCATGATGAAGGTTGGGCGTGGGTTAACGAAAATGAAATCGAAGCACCCTTGTATTGGCATAAAATAGATAATGAATGGCAGGTGTATGATCTAAATGGCTTGCAGAAAATCGCAGCAGATTTACCGGTAATGCACCTGAACTATTACGAAGCTTTTGCCTATGCGCAATGGAAGGGAATGCGATTACCAACAGAATTTGAATGGGAAATAGCGAGTAGTCAATTGTCCTGGGGTAAAGTTTGGGAATGGACGAACAGTGCATATCTGGCTTATCCTAATTTTAATAAAGCATCTGGAGCATTGGGAGAATACAACGGAAAATTTATGGTGAACCAAATGGTTTTAAGGGGAGCCTCAGCAGCAACTCCGGAGAATCATAGCCGTAATACCTACCGTAATTTTTTTCATCCTGTAATGCGTTGGCAGTTTTCAGGATTACGACTGGTAAAGTGATTTTTTGAAATCAGCTCAGTCTTTAAAAACAAAAATACTATGAAAAAGTTTGATTATATTATTATCGGAAGCGGACAGGCAGGTATTCCTTTGGCGTTTAGCTTATCAAAAGAAGGAACCGTTGCCATTATTGAAAAAAGTTTTTTGGGCGGAACGTGCGTCAATAACGGTTGTATACCGACCAAAGCTTATGTTGCCAGTGCCCGAAGAGTCTGGGATGCTTTTCATGGCGATGACCTAGGTGTCGAAATTCCTAAAGGAACAAAAGCCAATCTCAGAAAAATTAAAGCACGTAAAGACGAGTTGGTCAATGAATCCCGCTCTAATATTGAAAGAGCCATTAAGAGAGATGAAAAAATTAGCTTATATAATGGTGAAGCTCATTTTTTGAGCAATTATGAGGTTAAAGTTGGAGACACAATCCTGACTGCAAAAAAAATATTTATCAATGTAGGAGCAAGGGCAGTAGTTCCTAAGGAATATCAGGAAGTTCCTTTTTATACCAACGAAAATATTCTGGAAATTGAGGATATTCCCAAACATCTAATCATCATAGGCGGAAGTTATATTGGTTTAGAATTTGCTCAGATCTTCAGAAGATTTGGCAGTGAAGTCACAATCATAGAACGTAATAAGCAATTGATCAACAGAGAAGATAAAACAGTAACTGATGTCGTAGCTGAAATCATGAAGGCAGAAGGTGTCGATATTGTTTTTAATGCCAAAGATATTAGCGTAAAAGAGAATAATAAAGAAGGTATTACCCTGAACACCGATATTAAAGTAATAAAAGGATCACATTTGTTATTGGCCATTGGTCGTGCCCCTAATACTGATACATTGCAATTGGAGCATACGACAATCAAATTGGATGACAAAAAGTATATAAAAGTCAACAATTACTGTCAGACAAATGTTGAGGGTATTTTTGCCATCGGGGATTGTAACGGTGAAGGTGCTTTTACACATACTTCGTACAATGATTTTCAAATTGTAGAAAGCTTTCTTTTTAAGAAAAAGGAGCGAAAAATTAGCGATAGAATCACAACTTACGGATTGTTTATTGACCCACCGCTAGGCAGAATTGGAATGACAAAAAAAGAAGCTCTCGAAAAAGGACATGAAATTTTGGTAGGGTACCGCCCTATGACAAAAGTAAATCGTGCTAAAGAAAAAGCAGAAACTTTAGGTTTTATGGAAGCAGTAATCGATGCTAAAACCAATCTCTTTTTAGGTGCCTGTGTCTTAGGAGTGGGTGGGGACGAAATCATAAATGGGATTACGAATTTGATGTATGCCAAAAAGCCTTATACCGTTTTGAGGGATTCAATACATATTCATCCTACGGTAAGTGAACTTATCCCAACGATGTTAGAAGATTTAAAACCAATTGCTAAATAAGAAGTATTTTGATTTCAAAACTATCCAGTCATTTTCGGGCTAATAATCTACTTTTATACGGGATGTTTTTTGGTGCTGTATTCTTTATAACCGGAATTTTGGCACCGGATACCTTGCTGTCTGTTTTAAGTCATATCAATAAGCAGTTATTATCAGTTTTTAGCACTTATTATTTAGGATTGGGACTTCTTATAGTGCTTGCTTCTTTAGTGTTGCTGTTTTTGCCTATTCGAAACAAAAGACTGGGATCAGAGAAACCGGCTTATTCCTATTTCAGTTGGATTGCCTTATTGTACAGTACCGGAATGGGTTCCGGTTTATTGCTTCGTGCGGTACAGGAACCTGTTTATTATTTTAATAATAGTCCGGTTGCCACTACGAATGCAAAAGAAACAGCACTTCAATACACCTTTTTTCATTGGGGTTTTACGCCTTGGGCGATGTACAGCCTGTTTGGTTTATTAGTTGCTTATAATCTTTATATAAAAAAAGCACCTAATTTATTGCATGCCATAGTTCCCGATATAAAAAATAATATACTGAAGTTTAGCGCTATTCTCTTTATCGTATTAATCACTATTACGGGAGTAATCGCTTCATTAGGATTGGGAACGGCACAATTAATAGGCGGACTGAATTATACTTTTGAGGCAGAGTTTGGAACTTCTTTTTTATTGATCAGCGTGTTTGTAATGGGATGCATCGCTACTTATTCCGCATTGACGGGAATTACAAAAATGATTAAAATTTTGGCTGATTTTGATTTTGTTTTTTCCATTATTTTAATGCTTTTTGTGGCCTTGTTTCTAAATTTTAATCTTTATATAACTCAGACTTTTACGGCTTTTTATCAGTATGTGATTCATTTTTTTGAAATGAGTCTCGCTACAGGAGCTTATACAACCAAAGGGACTTTTACCCAGGATTGGACAGTTTTCTATTGGGCATTCTGGTTGGCGTGGGTTCCTTTTACGGGTATTTTTATTGCCCGCATTTCGAAAGGTAGAACCATAAAGGAATTTTTGATTGCTACAATTTTAGTACCTACTTTAGCCACTATCATCTGGTTTTCCATATTTGCCAATGCTGCTTTTGAGATAATAGAAAAGGGCAATAGTACACAGTTTGATAACGTGTTTAGTTCTTTGTTTGTTTTTTTAGAGCATTTTCCATTTCATGAAATTACCTTTTTGGTTGCAGGTCTCTTAGTCGCTATTTCTATTATTAATTCAGTCGATTCAGCCATTTTTGTATTAGGGATGTTTAGTGATAATGGCAATGAAAATCCTTCTAAAAAACATAAACTTGGTTGGGGTATTATCATTACGGCTACAGCATTAGGACTTACTGCTCTTGGTACAAGCGAACTGTTAAATGGAATCAGTAATCTTTTAATTATTATGGTTTTACCTTTTAGCTTTTTGTATCTTTATTGTATAGTAACATTCTTTAAACAGAACATTTTTCGAAAATAGTATAACATCATGCATCGTTTCCTATCGTATTTTTAAGATAACTTAAAAATAAATAACCAATAGCCTTAATTATGAAAGAGACAGTCGTTTTAAATAAAAAGGAATCCCAAAAAAGTACATTAGAGCAATTTAAAAAGGAAGTTAATGACGGATTAAATGAGTCTTTGAAGACGTTACCTTCAAAGTTTTTTTATGATAAAAAAGGAGATGCTCTTTTTGTCGAAATTATGCATTTGCCAGAATATTATGTTACGCGTTCAGAGCATGAAATATTTAAAGATAAAAGCGCTTCGATAATTAAAGCATTAGCATTAGATCAGGATACTTATTTTGAACTGATAGAACTTGGGGCTGGTGATGGTATGAAAACTAAGGAATTGCTACAGGAACTCTCTCGCGAAAATTACAAATTTGATTACATTCCGGTAGATATTTCGCAGAATGCTTTAGAAAAATTAGAAAAAGATCTCAATCAGAAAATGCCCCATATTGCGGTAAAAACCAAACAAGGAGATTATTTCGAGGTTTTAGAATCATTAAAAGAAAATCAACATCCAAAAGTGATCTTGTTTTTAGGATCCAATATCGGGAATATGCCTGATGATGTGGCGGAAGTCTTTATTGCTAATCTGAGTGAAAATTTAAATTTTGGGGATAAGTTTTTTTTAGGTGTAGACCTAATAAAACCGGCAGCTATTGTTTTGCCTGCCTATAATGACAGTAAAGGGGTTACCGCTGCGTTTAACCTGAATTTACTGGAACGAATCAATAGAGAACTGGATGCTGATTTTGAAATTGAAAATTTTAAACACCAACCGGAATATGACGAAAAGCAGGGCATCGCGACTAGTTTTTTAGTAAGTACGAAAGAACAGGATGTATTTATAAAAAAGATCAATAAGATATTTCATTTCGCTAAAGGCGAGAAAATTTTAACTGAAATTTCAAGAAAATACAATGATAAAATTTTAGATAAAATTCTAAAAAAGACAGCGTTTGTTATCAAAGACAGAATTACGGATCGTAAAAAGTATTTTGCCAATTACGTTTTAGAGCATTTATAATGAAAATACAATCACTTGGTATATTGGGATTAGGAAGCCGCTCTACCCTTTTTTATATTAAGGAACTTAACCGCCTTTATCATAAAAAAAGAGCAGGATACAGTACTTGTCCCTTTACATTATTGAATACCAATTTTGATGTTCTAAATAACTTGCTCCCCAAACCTTCAAATAAGCTTAAAGTGCTCTTGAGTAATTATTTGACAGAATTGAGTCATTTGCAAGTAGATGCTGTTTTAGTTCCAAATATTACCCTGCATGAAACCATTGATAAGCTTAGTACAATGCCAAAAATTATTCATCCGGTGCATCTCACTATTGCCAAACTTAAGGATGAGGGTTTTAGTGAGATTATTTTATTTGGTTCCTTGCATACGATGGAATCGGATTACTTAAAATGGGCATTTAACAATCAAAACATTGCAGTATCACTTCCTGCAGTAGCAGAACGGGTCGTAATAGAGGACGTTCGTAAACATATTTATTGGGAAACAGAAAGTAAAGAGCTAATGCAGGAGTATGCTGATATCATCAAAAAATACAGTTTAAATAATGCAGTGGTATTGGCTTGTACAGAATTATCGGTGGCTTGGACTACTGTTGATAGTAACATTTTTGATATGTCCCAGATTCAAATTGAAGCAGCTATTGAAAATATTGATTAACTCATCAAATCAGCGAATAGATATACTTAAAGATGCTTCTTCAACAGCTATTTATGGTTCCCGTGGTTACTGATACACTGGCTCAGTCAAAAGAATTACTGCAATAAGGGTTTTGAAGGAATAAAATGATAACAAAACAGGATCTCGTATTTATTTCCTGTTTTGTTTTTTATGCAGCAAAAGAAGCAAAAAACGAAAAACTGTTTAATAATTTACTGAGTAATTTATTCAGGGGAGAAAGCGCCAAAAGAACGTCTCCTGAGTTGTTTTAGTAGAACTGATTTTTACTTTTTTACGTAAATGAATCCTTTCTCACCTGATTGAAATTCGACTTCAATTTTTTTATAATCATCAACTTCATATTTATCTGCGTTAAGTATTTCTTTTTCTGATATTTTGAAAAGCATACCTTCAACTTTATCATTTAAATTGCCTGTAAAGTCAATTATTGGATGAAATTTTTGTCCACTTTTTCGTAAAACTTCATGATCTGTAATTTCAACCATTTTTAGGGCATACCCTAATAAAGTCTCTTTTTTTCCAGTTAGCAGTCTGCCAAAAGTTTCCATTTGCACTTGCTCTTTTTGTAAAGTTCCGTAAGAAAATAAATTTAGCATTGTTAACTTGGTTTTGTAGAGTCTGGACTTATATAATTCATGTAAAAAAATTTATAAGTCACACTCTTATTTTAGTAGAATATTTTTTTTGAAGTGTCCGGGACAAAATTATAGATATTTAGTAATTAACACAAACTCAAAAACTTTTATCTTGATTTAAGTGTATCTAAAATTTTTGAATTTACAGGAGGTAACTTTAGGGTATCTCTTTCTCTGATTTGTCGCTCCGGCGCCTTCAGGTTATTGAGTTCACTCTCTTCTGAAAAAGTAGTGTCTTCTTTAAATTTACCGGTAGTAATTTTAAAATCGTCTGCGGTACCTGTAATTTTCATAGGAACATTAATAAGTCCCATTGGTGGCAGTCCTAATCGAAACCCGATATTTAATTTGCCATCCATAGTAACCTGCCCTTCAAGCTTACCTCTAAAAGTTGCCATTTTCATCGTTGTTGGCGTAATAGTCATCACATTATTTTTAATGGTAGAGTGAATGGCAATTTTATTAAATGAGGCTTTTTCTAAATCCGCAGCATCCGCTTTTTTAGCTACATGATTTAAAAGTTTAAAGTTTTTAAATTTAATATCTTCCAGTGTTAACGTTCCTTCTCCGGCTATCGATTTAAAATCAATATCCATATTTTGGTCAATACTTCCGGCAAGTTGGTAATCAACAGAAACCAAACCGTAGGCATCTTTAGCCATACTCACCATATCTGCAAAAATAGGAATCTCTGAATAGGCACGTTGAATATCAAAATTACTGGCTTTAAAATGGGCATTGTATTTCGCTAGCAAGCGATGTTGCGCTTTATAATCTCCGGTCATCTCTATCTGGGTACCCGCCATATCAAAAGTCGCCTGGCTTACCTGAACTTTGCGGTCGTTGATATCCAGTGTTCCTGTAAAATTATTGATTTTATAAGAATCAAATTGAAGGAGATTCACTTTTGCCGTAATTTTTAAATCCGCTGTTCTGGGAATTCTAATGACGTAGTTTTTATTTTTAGTATTTACATTTTTAATGCCGGTGTTTATAGCAGTAGAATCTATTTTTTGTGCTGTTTCCTCTTCAGCTTTAGCGTCAGTATATTTGGCAATCATATCAAAAAACTCGTTGGCATTAATATGATTGCTGGAAAGATCAATCTCTGCTTTAAGCTTTTCATTAGCGTCACGCAGGTATTTGCGATTAAACATATATCGTATAAAATTATGGATATAACCATTTAATACAACATCAGATTTACCGTATGTAGCATTAAAATCCTCAAAACGCATCTTATCTTTAAAAAATTTAAATGTACCCTTAGAAATTTGAAACGTTTCCGGAAATAAGGCACTTTTAATTACTATGTTTTTAGCTTCGAGCTTTCCGCCATTTTTAATGTTGTCGTAATTTTTGGCATCTAAATCTTTTTTAGAGCCTTTAGCGATAAGATTGGTCTGGATGATTCCTGAAACATTGACGTCTTTAATGGGGAATATCTGAGTTAATTTACCAATGTCCAAAGTTCCCTGAGTTTTGATATTGTATACTAAATCATAAAGGTTAGTCACTTCCCCTTCAATTTTAAAAGGTGATCCTGCAAGAACAAATTCGACGGGCTGCAATTTGACATTTAGATCTTGTCCTGTACCTTTTTCGCTCGTAACAATTGCGTTTAAGTTTATATTTTGTATCGGAATATTTGGGAATTTAAGTGATTTTAAATAGCCGTTTTTAATGTTTACGATCGTTTTAGAGGATGGGTATCTTTTTTCTTTACGGTTTAAAACCCCGTGCATACTTACTTTTAAATTTAAATCTCCCTTAACTTCTAAACTGTCTAAAGGATAAAATTGATGTACCTCGGCTAAATTAATTTTAGATTCTAATTCAGTATCAACAGTAAAAGGATATAATTTATGAAGAGAGAAATTTCCGCGAATAAAATTATCCAGAGCTTCTATATTCAGATTGGTTACTTTACCTGAAATGTTACGTAAAATACTGTCTTTAGCCGTTAAACTTAAATTAAGATTAACATTTTTTATAGCATCTTTTCTCTTTAGATCTTTCAGATATCCATTTTTTAAGCTTGCATTAAACTCAAACTTAGGAATACTTTTAATTATAGTATCCATTTTATTTAAACGCGGGCTAAATCCCAGATCGCGTAAAAAGATACCATCGGCTTTTAAATTAAGAGCAATGTCTCCGCGAATATCAAGTCGGTTTAGGTTTAGTGCTTCTTTAAATTTTGCTAAATCTAAATGGGCAGAAACTGCAGTTTTAATTTTTAACTTTTTAAAGCCTTCTGAATGGAAATTCAGGACTGTTTTTTTTCCATCCAGATTAAACGACAGGTTTTCCAGATCAAATTTTAATTTGTTAATATCTAAGTCTTTGACCAAAGCCCTGGCATTGATATTAATTTCTTTTACAGGCTCTTTAATTTTTTTATAAGCAATGGTACCGCTATTAATTTGCAGATCTGCTAAAACCATTGGTTTCTCTGATTGGTCCTGCATGTACTTCCCACGTGCTATAATTTTGAAATCAATATTCCCTGTAATAGCCATCTGTTCTTTCCAATTGTCATAAGAAGGCGGTACAATCGATAGCATTTCCTCTATTGTAGAGTTTTTAGATTGCATGTGTAAATCAAAATCATATCCTCCTTTAATAAAAGCAAAATAACCGTTGAATGAGAAAGGAAAATTTTTGATCCGAATGTTATTGCGCTCGAACTTAAATTTAAGTTCTTTAGCATCTATATGCGTAATAATTTCCGCATTTATGGGTTTATTGTGTACATAATGAACCCCGTCTGCACTAAAATCAAACAATTTTATTTTGATATGAGAGTTAAGATCAAAAATATCAGCGCTTAAATCTCCTTCTCCTTTATAATTAAGATCTTGAATTTTAAAATCTAAAGGAGTGCTTTTATCGTTATAGGATATGTTTGTTTTGTTGACAATGATACGTTTAATTTTAAATTCGGTCGTAGTAGTATCTTTTGAAGCTCCTGAGGGTTTTACAATATTAAAATTTGCATTCCCGCTCGAATCTATTTCAAAGTTTAAATTTGCTGAGTCTAAATAAATAGCATCTAAAATAATTTTACCTTTTAGTAAACTATAAAAATTAACTCCAACTGCTGCTGTTTTAGCCTTTACCACATTTGATGATGCAAATTGAACTTTTTTGTTATCGATACTAATATTTTTAGCATAAACAATTAATGCAGGAAAGTGTTTAAAAACCGAAAGTCCAACTTCATCAAAAGAGATCTTTGCATCCAATTTTTCGTTTGCAATACTTTCTATTTTAGCTGTTATTTCATCTTTAAAAAAATACGGAACAACGGTTAGGATTATCAATAAAAGCAGCAGTAGTGATCCTGTAAAAATTGAAGTAATTTTTAAAATCTTTTTAATCATTTATTAACTTATTTATGGGTGACCAAAAATATAAACGGGATGGATAAAGCATATTTTTAGGGAGCAAAATTAACTAATCAAAATTAACCATTAAAATTTTAATTTGTTTTTAAATCAAATTACTCAATTGGAATTTTCAGTACAAGATAAAAGGTTGTCAGTTAATTGATTAAAAATAGTTGCCAGTGGCGAATGTTACTTATTAGAGGATATAGTCACAGTTTTCATTGCAAGAAAAATAGCTGGAGCAAACTTTTTCATGAAAATAAATATCCCTAGATGTTTACAAAATGCATTTGTAGGAACACACGTCCCTTGAGAATAACAACTAACCCAAAAATAGTTATAACGATTGTAATTTAACATTGGAAAAAGAAAATCGAATACCGGTTTTTCTCCAGTATTAGATTTTTAAAACTTCAGGGTATCTGTGATTTATTTGATCATATAATAAGAATCCCGTTTTTGATCAAATCCCTATATAGAACCTTGATATTGTAAAGAATCATATAAGTACATGGTAATAATGTATTTAATAATAAATTCTATTGATTTACTACTCTAATTATATTTCTTCCACTTGTAATACCTCAAATGTATTTAGTGCACTTAAAAAATGGAAATTTAATTTCTGCACGTAGTTAATAATATTGAACTTTTATAATTCTAAGTTCATTTATAAATGGAATATTTTTTTTTTATACTGTTTAAGTAATAATTATTTGTAAATAGTATGCGGTTTTTATGTTCCGTTGAGATACCTTGGCGGGACAAATTTCAACAAATTTTATGGAGGATTAGAAGAGATTGGCTTGTTATATGTAGGGTCTGTCTTTTATTGGCTTTATGAATATGGTTTGGATGTCCTATTGGGGATTGAAGGAAAATGTAGAGTCAAATATACATATCGTTAACCTCTTTTTATTAAAACCGACTTAGCTTTTTGTGCAAAATTGGAGGTATCTCCAATTTTCGTTGACCAAAAAGAATAATTTTTGATTGATTCAATTTTAGAATAATCAGATAGTTTTTAAAACACCTCCATCTGCTCGTAACGATGCCCCATTTGTTGCTATAGAAAGCGGACTTGAAAGATAAACTGCCAGCGAGGCAATTTCAGATGGATCAATAAAACGCTGTAATAAAGAATGCGGATTGGTCTGTTGTATGATGGCATTTTTCATTTGTTCAATCTCTATATTCTGTACAGAAGCGATATGTTCAATTGTTGAAGCAACACCGTCAGAATAAGTTGGTCCGCCTAAAATCGTATTCACTGTAACTTCCGTACCTCTAGTTAGTTTAGATAAACCATTACTTACTGCTGTCATTGCAGCTTTTGTCATTCCGTAATGAATCATATTTTCTGGAATATTCGCACCCGATTCGCTGCTGATAAAAACAATTCTTCCTGATTTTTTCTCCAGCATTTGAGGTAAAAGTTTTTTAGAAAGCCTGATACTGCTCATTACATTAATGTCAAAAATTCTATACCAATCTCCATCTTCCAGATTTTCAAAATCTTTTAATTCGAAAATGCCGACGTTATTAATCAAAATATCAATATTGTTTAATTTAGTTAATAAAGCAGTTACTTCTTCTTTTTTCTCAAAATCACAGACAATTCCCGAAACTAAGGCATCTGGAAATTCATTTTTTAATTTTTGTACTGCCAGATTTGTTTTTTCTTCATGCCTTCCATTAATGATAATTTCGGCTTTTTCATTTAATAATTGTTTGGCAATTGCAAAACCAATACCTTGTGTCGAACCGCTAATAAAAGCTCTTTTCCCTTCTAATTTTAAATTCATTTTTATTATTTTAATTTTGTAATGATTGATACATAAATAGTCAAAAAAATTAGCTGATAACAGCTAATTGCATTTCGATTTGATTTTTTAAGACATTTTTGTCTGGATACATTCTTCTGAGCGTATTAAGTCCGCACCAAAATGTTATGAGATATCTGCCAAGTATTTCCGGATCAGTCTGGGTTTTTAAATTTCCTTTTAATTTTTCGTCTTTAATTGCCTGAGTAAACATTTGTTCGACCTCTTTTAAAATCTGAACCGCATCTGCTTCCAGATTATCATCAATAAAAGTCATTTCTACAACCGTATTGGCAATAATACAGCCTTTAAGATGCTCATTTTCTTCTGCGGAAGCGATACTTCTAAAAAAATCTTTAATTAATTCTAATGGAAATTCGCTTTTGCTTAATTCCTTTTTAAAGGCGTCAAAAGCTAATAGTCGTTCTTCAATAGCTTTTTGAAAGACCTCTTTTTTGCCCCCTTTGAAAGTATTATAAAAACTTCCGGCACCGGCACCAGTTGCTTTTTGCAGATCACTCAATGAGGTAGCACTATATCCTTTCTGCCAAAAAACTTCCTGTGCTTTCTTTACAATATTAGCGTCTTGGTATATGGTAGGCCTTCCTCTCATTTTTTTATTTATTTTTGTAATGATCAATACAAAATTAGAAATAAAAATACGTTTGCTCCAAATTTTAAAGCAATTTTATTTTGTTAATTAAAAGATTGCATGAATTGCAGGGAGTTAATTTCTCATTTCCAGCAATCGATGACATCGGTTTGTATAACGCTACTGGATCTTAATAGAATTATATTGTTCGTCAGTAACAGGATCAAGCCAATCAACCATACCTTTTTCAGTATTGATACTTACAGCATAATGTATAAACCTTCCATTTGGTGTAGCGCCATGCCAGTGTTTGATACCAGGTAACACATTAATAACATCACCCACTTTTATTTGTTGAATGGAAAAACCTTCTTCTTGATAATAACCGATACCTTCTGTAACAATGAGTATCTGATTACTGGGATGTGTATGCCAGTTGTTTCTGCAATTTGGTTCAAATATCACTTCACCAATAGCACAATTTGTGTCTTCGTCTGGGAGAAGTCTCATTTTTAGCCAGGCGATCCCGGTAAAATAATCTGTTGCAACAAGACCGAATCCTTCCGGTGCTTTAGTTTTTTGTTCTTTTGCTATTGATTATGCACAATCTGAAGGTTGGAAGTTTGGAAGTAACTGGAAATCAGCACAAGATTTAATTGGTAATCCTGGTAAACCAAGCGATGTGATTTCACAAGAAACAAGTGATTTCTTATCTTCAAGAACTACGGCCGCAAACTATCGTGAATTACTAACGCAAATAGGTGCAAGCCAAATAAATTCGGCTAATAAAGCCATGGCGGGTTCAGCAAGTGGTAGAGTAACTCCTCAAGAACTAGATTCTCCATTCTTTGTTTTAGCTGGTTTTATACCAAAGGGTTTTGCAATGGGTAGTAGCGCTAGTAGTTTTTATACTGTTCAGGGCGTTGAAGATGTTGCTAGACTTTTGAATGGAGGAGTTCCTTTTCCAGTTGGTTATACTAAATCATTTGTGGGTGAAGGTGTTTATTCTTTTGGAACCAAAGCAGATGCATTAAGATATAAGTCTATGTTAGAAGGATTTGGTTATACTGATTTACAAGTTTTAACATTTAAAGTTTCTAATTATGGAAAGTTAAAAGTTTTCGATATGAGAGGTATTGGTGACGATGCGGCAAATGCATGGTTAGAAACTCATGCATATCCAAATAATCATACTTTTGACCATGTAATTAGACCATCAGGTAATTTTAATCAAATAAAATTTTAATAATTATGGGTGACTATGAATCATATTTTAGGTTATTTAAATCTTCATGGGGAATATTGATTGGCTTTAAAGGTGAGATTCTCGAAATGTCTGAGGAGTTTGAAATGAATGATTTAATCAAAATAAATGATTTTTTGTATTTGCAACTGAATATATCTAATGAAAATAAATATATTCATAACAATAAAACAAAACTTGAAAATGGAATACAGTGGGTCTCTGAGATTTTTCCAAAACAAAAGAAGGTTTTAATTAAAATAAATGAGATTGATTTAAACTTTTGTAATTTCCAAATAGAAGGTTTATTTTTTGGCATAGCAAGTTGGATTTGTAATTACTATAAAGTGGAAATGCCAAATTATCATTCTACATTTGATAAAGACTCAAATAAATATCTTTTTTCATTTGATGAGAATGATGAAATTTCGAAAAAATTACTTTATCCGCTTTCGTAAAAATTGTTATGACTATATGCAATTGTTGTCTATGCTGTTGGAATATATTCTGACTTCTGTCCACAATCTAAAGCAAACAAAAAAAGCCACTTCTATTACGGAGTGGCTTTTGATTGTTTATAGAGTTGATACATTTTTAGCAGAAAAATTTAAGGTTTATTAAATTTTTTAGTTTAGAAATTGTCAAGGCAGTTATTGCACTGTGGTGAAGCAATTGGACTAGAAGCTGTACTCTCCAGAATGATGAAACGACTTAAACGTGAATTTCATTATGTGAAGGACTTCAAGTAGTTCAAGCAGTCTAGAATGTCGATTTGGATTACAGAATTAGGACTCAGGCATGCACAGTATCTGGGAGGTTATCGATATGTGACCAGTGTTCAGCGGTATGATTTTAAAAGCATTAATGACTTAAAAATTGAAACTCGAATACAATCACCCGATGGAACGCTTTGGGAATTAGAAGTAAAATAACAGAGATGAAATTAAAAACGCTATAATTATCCTAATTAAGTGAGAATGATATTTACATTTGTAATTCAATTGTAAAAGATAAGATTTGGATTTTTTAGAAAAGGCGTATAATTATAATTTTGAAGGTATTACTAATGAAGTTTATCAGTTTAGGTTCATTAGTACAGGAATACAGGAAATAACGAAAATAGTTTCCATTTCACCCGTTGATAAAAGCCACAATTGGTATAATGTAGGTTTTGGAAATTTAGAAAATAATGACGGTTCAGTAAGAGTTAATGATTTAGCTGAAATCAACAATAACGATTATGATGAGGTTTTAGCGACTGTTTTTATGTGTATTCTTCATTTTTTCAATTCTAATCGAGATTGCACCATATTGTTTTTTGGAAATACACTACATAAACACAGGCTTTACAAACAGAAAATATCTTCAAATATTAGTAGTTTGGAACAATATTTGGATATATCAGGAGGCAAGATAGAAGAAGAAATAACAATTATTGAAAAAAAGCAAACAATAACAAGGAAAGGAAAAGAACATGAAAGAACGATACGGGAAAAAGACCTTACATCACTCCAAAAGGATATTGTAGTAAAACAGATTGAAAAGTACAATAAAGATAAAACAGCTGACTATCAATTTGTTTTGTTTAAACTGAAAAACGACCAATAATTATTGGATAAGTAAAAAAATAGTATATTTGTAACGTTATGGGAACAAAAGAATTAAGAGATTTAGTAGAAAAGCAGATAGAAAAATCTACTAGTTTTTGGGCTGGTCGTCCTAAAATGACTATCCAAGAACTAGAAGCGGTGGAGAAATTTGCTAAAGAAAAAAGTAAACTTTTTGAAAAAGCATTCGATTCTCCTGAAAAAGTAGAGAAAATTAACAAAATGCAAAACAGCACATTATAAGTTGATTTATTAATTCAAAAAACTTATTATTACATAAAAATGACCGTTTAGAATCTATCTGAACGGTTTTTTTGTACATGTTTGTTTTATGTTCTTACGATGACTTATCAATGATAAGGTAATGCCCTTTTGGAATGCAAGTGCCCACTAGACGAGGTAATGCAAACGAATATCGATACGGATTCCAAGGTCAGGAAAAGGATGATGAGATTAAAGGCGAAGGGAATTCTTTGGATTACACCTTTAGAATGCATGACCCGAGGATTGGTAGGTTTTTTGCAATTGACCCGCTGGCATCTCAATTTAGAGGAGTGAAAGTAGATTTCTTCTTATTCAGATTATCTAATCTTTTTGGTTAATCCCCAACTTTTGCGTTTGATCCGTTTGATCCTCCATTAGATTGGAATTTTAGAAATTTGGAATTTATCTTAAAATTCTATACATAAAAAAAGTCCTAATTTTCATTAGGACTTTTTACGTGGGGAGAGCAGGATTCGAACCTTAAGCTTGAAACCCGCGTATTTCCTGCATTTTTTATTTTTTTAAACCTGTGGTGCCACGATGTTGCCACGAAAATAAAATTGTTAATTTTCGTATGTAATGATTTGATTTTTAACAGATTGACTTACTGCTTTTTGCTATCATTCTTTTTGATGTAAATATAAGATATTTGTTTGTTGTATTGATTGATTTGTCTTGTTTTTAATTGTATTTTATTTCGAAATAATTGAGAATTGATTTATAATTATCTTGTGTGGTAAGACGAGTATCTATAAAATATTCCTTTACATTATTTTACAAGTGTATAGAACTCTTTTAAATGCCACCAGGCAGGGCACTCTCAATGTCTCCTTTATAATGGTATATAGTAAGGAAACAGCTCTTTAAGAAAAGCTGGGAATCTGTGATTTTAGCACATGGCTTTAACTCCACTTCCTTGGGCGGGGGAGTGGCGTCAAAATAGCGTTTTATTTCTTCTGGAAGTAGAGGCTGTCTTTGAATGGCATAATGATTTTGGTTTGGATGTCCCATTGGGGATTGATGTAAATTTGTATAAATTTTTTAATTTGGCCTGATTACACGTTAATTTTTTTAAATCTGTTCGATTCTGCCACAAAACCAATAATGTAGACAATTGAGATAATAATTCATCTGATTGCCAAATTTTTGAAGCAAAAAGTATCAACTACATCAAATGTGATATGTTATGTTCTAATTTTTAAGTATTAATTTCTTTTTCTCAGTTTTCTTTTTTGTTAGTTTTTTCTTTTGAAAAAAATCGCTTAAAGCTTTTTCTTCAGCTAATGTTAGAGAACTTAGTCCACCAATACTGTCTATATCTAAATCTAATTTTTTAGTTTTCATAATTATTTATTTTGAAAATATTTATTGATTAATTTCAAAGCTGATTTTGTTTCAATTATCATAATTCTACCACCGAAATGGAATGCTCCAAGTGTTTTTTCATAATGATCAACTAATTGCGATTTTGAAAGAAAAGAAACATTTCCATCGTGACCGCGCTGAAAAGATAATTTACAAGCATAAGCAACTAGATTACCAGCTACACCAGCATAAACCTTTGTTTGTCCTTTATTGAATGGAGCACTTTCAACAAGATGCATATAGACATGATCTGACTTAACTTCTAAGCTTATAAGACCTTGGATTATTTTTGAATTTCCAAAAATTGTAAGTTTATAAACATCTCTAATTGGATTTTTAAATTCTTCATTCCAATTAAAAAGCCAGCCATTTTTCTTTGTTAAAGACTTTAAATCAGAATTTTGGAGAATAGAAATTTCAGTCTGAAAACGATCTCCAGTAATCACGTTTTCTATTGAGTTTGTTAATTTGTCAATTATAAAATCGAGTCCTAATTCTGCTTCTTTATCCATACTGCTAATTTAATGAATTTAATCTAATTTTGAAAACATTTGAATATGGAAAATAAATTCTGCCGACCCTGTCGGCAGAATTGTTGGACTGTAATAGTTTCAAACCTAAACTTCTTAGCGCCTTATTTTGCTTAGCTTCTAGTTTTCAAAACTTCATGCGCCATGATTCTGCCACAAATTAAAAATGGCGATAATTTATTATAGCAAATAAACTTACTACCATAAAATTTTGCGATAAAGAAAAATTAATTTAAAAATCAAGAGTAATTGTTTTTTCGATTTTCGACATTGTAATGGCGGCTGTACTTCGGACGTAATTCATAAATATCTTTTAAAATGTTTGTGTTAACGCTATAATAAAGTTGAATAGATATATTCTTAAACCCTCTTTTGAAGAATATTCCATTTCAACTGAATGCAACTTTTGGCATAGCCAAGGACTTGTTACAGCAATTAGCCGATGGGGAACTTGATTTTGTTGTAGCAAGCCAAAAATCCATTGAGAATAAACATATCGTTTATGAACCTATCCTTACCGAAAATTTTATTGTTGTAGGAAGTCCCGATTTGGATTTAAGCGATTTAAAAAAGCATTTGAAAGATAAAGATTTTACAGCCATCGAGAAATGGCTTATCAATCAGCAGTGGTATGCTTATAGTAAGGAAACAGCTTTTAAGGAAAAGCTGGGAATCTGTGATTCTCGCCCATGGTTTTAACTCCACTTCCTCAGGTGGGGGAGTGGTGTCAAAATAGCGTTTTATTTCTTCTGGGGTCATGGGGCAAAAATTAGGTAAAAATTGCAGAGAGGGCAAGGGCTTAGGGTCAATTTCTGGGTCAGTGTTTTTATGTGTTTTACCTGCATTTGTTCCAAATGTACTGAGGCTCATTAAATTATCCCTTCAGATTCTGTTTTTATTTTTTCAGGCTTTCATTTGGGCTGGTCCGGACCTGCGGCGCCCTTTGGGAATTCATGCAGATGCGGGTTGCTTTACTTCCTTAATGCTTTTTTTTAGGAGCTATTCCCGCTATGCGTTCCAATCTTTTGTGCCGAACTCCGGCACAAAAGGATTTCCACTGCACACGAGCGAAGCGAACTGGCGAAGCAATCGGGGCTAAGAGTTGAATCCATTTTTATGTTTTTGCTCTTTTTTTTAATAATTATTTTATAAGCTGTATTGCTTAGGTATTGAAAAATGCAGTTTTTGTTGAAATAATTTAGTACTTGAGAAAGAGGGATTCGAACTGTAACTCCAGGACCTCCTTTATATAATGGATTTTTAATATATGTAACCGGATTCAAAATGTACTGCGCCACGATTGTGCCACGGAATCTTTAAGTGTTTTTATAAATATTGAATATGCAACTTGTTTAAAATGAATGTTATAATTCACTTTGTAAATCAAATGTTTTACTGTCAGGATTTTCAATAAGATATGTTAGACCTTCAAAAATAACCACATCATGCTCTTTATTATCATAAACGCTTATACCTTTGCTGATCACATATTTGCTTATCCTTAGCTCTACATCATTCTTATAAGTAATAACTTTATTGTCTGAAGTAAAAACTATTTTTTTAGTATATCCCAGAGTCTTTGGGGTGGAGATATAATTTGCATTTTCTCCTCCTTCTGATTTTTGACAAGTCCAAGATCCTAAAATTGTATTTGGAGTTTGATCATTAAAAACGGAACTGGAAGTAAACGAATAAAAGGAGAACAAAACAATGAGCAATAAAAATTTTTCTTACATTTTTTTGAATTTTATATATAAATAGTAGTTTAATTATTTGTTTGTGAGAAATGTCTTTCTATGTAAAAAGTTTTTTATTCTAAAATTATGTTTAAAACAACAGTGACATAAAGTAAAATGTAGAAGACAGATAAAACAAATCCAATGCAAGTAAATGTTTCCTCCTTTATATAATCGCGAATTTTTCGGATATCTTTTCTCATAATTTTTAATTTAAATGTTTAGTATTTTTTAAAAATATCCATAAAAGAGATAATTAGTAATGGAAGCATAGCCATTGCGGTACAGGCCAATGTATCGAAAGAAGCCGATGTGACCAGGTTGTTTAAAGAAACCGTGAAGTCTTTCGACACGCTCGATATTTTAGTAAATAACGCGCTATCTCAAGGATACTCACCGAGTGAACTCATTTCAATAGAAAAATTTCATCTGGCTTTTAATGTAAATGTGCTGGGGCCAATTCTGACTATCCAGACATCTCTGAAACTTTTTGGTGATAAGGGTGGAAATATCATCAATATCAGTTTGGGTGCAAGTAAGTATCCGCTGCAAAATGCCTCTTTGTACTCTTAAAGTAAAGCTGCACTGGATGCCTTCACAATTGTTTTATCTAAGGAGTTGGGTGTTAAAAACGTTCGTATCAATTCTATTTTGCCGGGAGCTACGGAAACAGAGGATGTGGCCAGTTCGGGTGTTATCGTTGGCAGTGATTATGAAAAGATGTTTGTCGAAAAAATACCACTTGGCCGCAGAGGACAGCCTGCATATATTGCGAAAACCGTAGTATTTCTGGCTTCCGATGACGCTGCGTGGATCACAGGAGAGCAAATTTCCGTTTCCCGCGGTATCTATGGTTTTTAAAGCCGTACCAAAAATGAAAGATAAAGAAACATATGATAATACCTGAATTATTGGATTTGATTGAGGAGCTCAGCAAAAAGCTGTAAACGTCATGGCGCCAGACCAGGGAATTTGTACGCAGGGAAACTGGTTCGGGATCTTAGTTCAAGCACTGAGAAGGTCAAAAGATCGAGGACTATTTTGATCTTATTAGCGCCATTAGCTTTTGAAAGGACAAATTAACTAAAATGGGGAGTTTATCGACACGCAAGCAATGGTTCTTGCTTCCGAAAAGCCGGTGGTCCGTCTTTGATGATACAGAAAAGGATAGTTTTTAGAGCGAATTAGGAAGGTAATTTCATTGTGACAGTAATGGTCAATTGAACTGATTTTTCCAACCTACAAAAAATAATACGTTTAAAATATTTTTCTTTATTCATTATATATGAAAATGATAAAAGACAGATAAACCTATTTCATTTGCCAGTTTTTTTCATCCCGGTTAACTTCATAACCCGTTAGTTAAATCTAGAATGAGAATTCTCAGATATTTAATTAAACCATCTTTTTGCCAGACTGATGTAGATTAGAATTATAGATAAAACATATGAAAATATGCGCTAAATTTAAAAAAGGAAGAAATAAGCTACGTCATTAATTTTAACATATTTATTCACTTTTTCATGTCTGATTTATAATTTATCTTACTGTCATTGAGTTCGTTGCTGTTTTAGAAAAAACGAACTTAGAATAATTTCCGTTCTCATAGATCAAAACAGTTAATTAAACATATAAATTTAATAATTTTCAGTTTATCGATATATTTGATATACATTTGATAATATAAATTGTAAAAATATAAATAAAATATAAAAATAGGTAATTCGTTTTCGTATAGACCTATGCTGTTTATTGTCATTTTTATAGCTGTTTATTCTTTGTCCCCTCATTTTAATTTCGCAATCTAATATTAATAATTTTATACCTACTCTCATCATGAAAAATTTAATTACTCCAGCAAATTTATGCCTTTTAGGGATCTTGTTTACCTCTTCTGTTTTTGCTCAGGCTACAGCTACCGCTACAGCTTCGGCCACAATAGTCACACCAATAAGTATTACTAATGCTTCTGATATGAATTTTGGAAACATAGCTACAGATGGAACCGTTGGTACAGTTGTTTTAGCTCCGGATAATAGCAGGACTATTACAGGGGGGGTAACTTTGCCTGCAGCTTCAGGTACAGTAACTGCAGCAGCTTTTACGGTTTCTGGTTCTGATTCGTATACCTATGCCATTACTTTGCCATCATCAGTAATTATTGCAAGTGGTACTGACCAAATGACTGTTGATAATTTTACCAGTACACCGGCAACAATAGGAACATTAAGTTCTGGTTCAGAGACTATAACTATTGGTGCAACCTTAAATCTGGTGGCTTCACAAGCTGAGGGATCGTATACTTCTGCAGCTCCTTTCGCAGTTACTGTTAATTACAATTAATAAATACATTATTAGAATTAAAAAAAAACTGTATTTAAATCTAACAGTTACAACTTTAGATTATTAACACTTTATCCTCGTATTATGAATAATACCCTCTTTATGAAAGTTGGGGTTACTCTTCTTGTACTATCATTTATTTTTACAGCGGGGCAATTAGTTGCCCCATATGATAGTGCAGGTCAGGGTGATCTTATGATAATGCCACGCAGGGTAATTCTTGATGCAAACAAAAGAACACAAGAATTGACCGTTGCCAATACAGGATCTGACAGTACAAAATATCTCATTTCTGTTATACATTACAGAATGCTTGAAAATGGTGCTTTTGAGCAGATTGCTCAACCGGATTCGGCGCAGCATTTTGCAGATAAGAATTTTAGATTTTTTCCACGTACTGTTACACTTGCCCCCAATGAATCGCAAACAATTAAAATTCAGGCAATAAATACAAATGAAATGCAGCCAGGTGAATATAGGTCGCATCTTTATTTCAGGGCAGTTACAAAAAATCTGCCTGCAGAGAAAGAAGCTTTCAAGCCACCAAAATCGATGTCTGTACAACTTGTACCCACATTTGGTATTGCTATTCCTGTTATTATTAGAAGCGGTGCTTTAACTTTAAGTGTTAAGCTTGAAAAACCGATGTTTTCAATAAGTACAGCCGGGATACCTCAATTGAGTATGTTATTTAAGAGAACTGGTAATATCTCTGTCTACGGAGATATAAAAATAGAACACGTTTCGGTAACTGGAAGAGCTACACAGGTTGGTATTGCAAAAGGTTTTGCGATTTACACTCCTAATTCTGTACGTAATTTTACCCTTAATTTAGACAAGAATTCAACGGTGGATTATCGTAAAGGAAAACTCAATATTATATATACTACTTTATCTGAAACAAAACCAATAGTAATCACTTCTTCACAAGTTGATCTCCTTTAGTTCGAAATAGCTTTCAAACGAATCAATCTTTGCTAATTTAGCCCTTCAGCACATGAAAACAAAAATTATTTTTGCTTTATCGTGTAGATGTATGCTTGTCATTTTTTTATTACTCTCTGTTAATACAAAGCTTTTTAGTCAATCAATCACTAATTATGCATTTGTTGGTACTACAGCGGCGGGTTTTACACCAATTACTGGCGGAAATACAACAACATGGACAGGGTCTACAGATGATGCAGTATCTGCACTTATCCCAATAGGGTTTGACTTTTGGTATATGGGTATACGATATACCACTATTGGAGCAACTACTAATGGATGGCTGACTTTGGGAACTGTTGCAACTGATTTTGTTTATAACAATAATTTATCTGCTTCGGGATCACCCAGACCGGTGATTGCCCCTTTGTGGGACGATCTTGATATTGTTTCTACGGCAAATGTTACCTATAGAACAGCAGGAGCAGTGGGTAATAGAGTTTTTACAATACAATATCTTAATACAGAATGGAATTATTTAGCCTTAGGCGCGGTATGCTCGTTTCAGGTAAATTTTTATGAAACTACTGGAAAAATTGAATTTGTTTATCGTTCTGATGCTTTTGCAGTAAACGCTCCTTCTGCCTCTATTGGGATAACTACCGCAGCTACGGGTTCGGGAAATTTTTTATCTGTAAATAATGCAGGTACCAGTGTAAGTTCTACTACTGTTGCAACTGTTACCACCAAACGGGTAACCGGCAGAACATACGGATTTACCTCGCCAATACCTATTACCCCTGGAAATCTTAGTTTCTCTGCAATAACGCTCTCTTCGATGACACTCAACTGGAACGACCTCTCTACAAACGAGAGAGGCTTTGTTATTTATCGTTCTACAGATGGAGTTAACTATTCTTTTATAAGTCAGACTGCGGCCGGAGCGACCTCTTCACTTCAAACAGGGCTGACTGCAGCAACAACTTACTATTGGAAAGTATATGCCATTACGGAAGGAGCAATGAGCAGCGCTCTTAATGGAACTCAGGCAACTACCTGTAACGGTCCTGTAATATCTCAACTACCAGTAACAAATTTAATCTCCTATTATAAATTTGAAGGAAATGCAGCAGATGCTACCGGTAACAATTCCGGCACTTTGCAGGGAGGCACACCTACACCGTCTGTTGATCGGTTCAATAATGCAGGAAAAGCTTATGCTTTTAATGGAACGACTAATTATATCTCTACTACAAATTTATATGTAAATCCGGCTTCTGTAAGTGTCTCTTCCTGGTTTAAAACTACCTCTGCTATTGGTGGAGCGTTAATTGGATTTTCGAGCCTTCAAACCGGTGCAGGAGGTACCAGAGACCGATTTGTTTATATGACTGGTACAGGAGTATTATATTTTGGTGTAGCACCGGGCGCAGTAAAAAAATATATCAATACCACTACTGCTTACAACGATGGGAACTGGCATATGGTTACCGCTACCCTTGGAGGGGGGGGTATGAAGTTATATATAGATGGTGTACTTTCTGCAAGTGATTTAACGGTAACAGCTGCTGAAACTACTACCGGATATTGGCGATTAGGATATAGTGATATTTCTACATGGCCCAATGAATCTTCAAGTTATTTCTTTCAGGGAACCTTGGATGATATGGTGGTATACCACCGTGAATTATCTGCCTCAGAGGTAAGTGTACTGTACAATTCGCCAGATGGTGCGGGAAGTAATTCTCCGGTTTGTGCCGGAGCCAATCTTAACCTTACTGCTTCTTCTATATCAGGAGCTAGTTATTCATGGACAGGTCCTAATGGTTTTACTTCTTTGCTGCAAAATCCAAGTCTTACTTATTCAGCAGCATACGCAGGTACCTACACAGTACAGGTAAACGTAGCGGGATGTGCTGTTACTACAACGGCCTATACAAATGTTGTATCTACTACCTCAAGTGGACAATGGACCGGAAATGTGAGTAACGATTGGGCTAATGCCGCTAACTGGTGTAGCGGAACCTTACCTACAGCTGCTACAGATGTGGTAATTACAGCTGGTGCAGCCAGAATGCCAAACATTAGTACCAGTGTAAATAGCCGAAGTCTTACCATAAATAATGGAGCAAATTTAACATTGGCAGTTTCAGGTACCTTAAATATTGCTGGCAGCTTAATAAACAATGGCACTTTTACCAATACAGGAACTGTAAATTTTAACGGAACAACTGGTCAGCAGACTTTTTCAGGCCTTACTTCATTTTTTAATCTAACACTCAGTAATAGCAGCGGATTGTTATTGCCCTTAGGTATTACGATTAATAATGACCTAATAATTGCTGCGGGTACGCTAAATGCAAATAATTTCAATATTAGTATAGCCGGGAACTGGACAAATAATACATCAGGTACAGCTTTTACAGCGGGTACAGGTACAGTTAGCTTTAATAGTACAACAGCCAAAGTCATTGGAGGAACTTTTTCAACCACTTTCAATAACCTCATTATAGCAAATGTTGGAAACACTGTAAGTCTTGCTGTCAATGCCAGTATTACCGGAAATCTTTGGGTAAATACGGGGACTTTTGATTTGGGAGCCTTTACGGCAAACAGAGCTACAGCTGGCGGTACACTTACCCTGGCCAATAATGCAACACTAAAAATAGGAGGTACTAATACTTATCCTTCAAATTATACGACTAATACTCTGGTTACGGCCAGTACAGTTGAATATTCAGGTACTAACCAAATAGTTGCCAATCAGGTTTATGGTAACTTGCGATTAAGCAGCTCTGGCGGTTTAGCAGTAAAAACTTTCCCCGTGACAGCCTTAACCATAATTGGTAATTTGACCAGTGCGATAGGTGCCGGAACTTCGGTAATCTTTACGGCAGGTTCGGCCATTACAATAAATGGAAACACTGTAATAGGAGCTTCTACGACCTTTAATGGTGGCAGTTTTATTCATAATGTAGGAGGGAACTGGATCAATAACGGTACATTTAATGGTAACACAGGTACGGTAATTTTTACAGGTTCAGGCACTACAGTAAGCGGACCGGGGACTCAAAATTTCAATAGTCTTACGGTGGCCGCATCTTTGGTTAGTTTTTCAGCAGAAGGGCTTACTTTATCAGGAAATTTAGCCACAACCGGATCAGGATCATTTATTCAGGCATCTGGCGGAACTTTGACGATGACCGGAACAGGTGTTACTATTAGCGGAGTTTCAATCTCTGTCGATAACCTTGCTATTAGTGGATCAGTGACAACAACCTCATCTATTATCTTAACGGGTAATTTAGCAGTGAGTGGAAGTTTTACTGCCAGTACGGGAACTATTATCATGAGCGGAACTTCTAAATCCATATCGGGGTCAGGGACTAAAACTTTTTATATCCTTTCTCTTACCGGTACAGTTACTACTGCTGTAAATTTTAGCATTTCTTCAGTTTTACTTGTCTATGGAAGTTTAACGGCCTCAGCAGGAACAGTAACTTTTACAGGAACGTCTAGTTTGAGCGGAATTGCTAATTTGTTTAATGTAACAATCAATGGAACTTCCTTTCAGCTATCTGCAAATGCAAATCTGGGTATTGCCGGGGCACTTACGGTTACAGCAGGTACACTTAATGTAAGTGCAACGCCCAACACCATAAATTTTAATGGCAGTGGGGCACAAAGTATCAATGCAATTACCTATAATAATTTAGTAACGAGTAATGCGGGTACTAAAACAGCAGCCGGGGCAATAACAGTAAATAATGATATAACAATAGGATTGGGTACCACGTTTATAGCTGGTACTTTTACACATTCTATTTATAACAATTGGTACAATAACGGCATTTTTACTGCCGGAACTAGTACAGTACAGTTTCTTGGCAGTCAGAATTCAGTAATTAGTGGAGCCACTACCTTTAATATTGTAACAGTTAATAATACCAGTTCGGCTATAACGCTTACTTTGCTGAGCAATATTTCGGTAGCTACGATTAATATGACTAGTGGTACTGTGCATACAGGAACCAATACATTGATTATAACAACGACAAGAACAGGCAATGGTATTATATTGGGAACGATAACCCGAAATCATGCCTTTTCATCCGGAACGTCTTATGCTTTTGAAGGACCTAACAACCTCATTACTTTTACTCTTGCATCAGCTATTAATAGTGTAACAATAACTGCCATAAGTGCCCCTGTTAGCGATTTTCCATTTAATGGATCAATAAACCGTACTTATACTGTTACTATTCCTTCTGGAACATATGATAATGCAACACTTCGACTTCATTATGAAGACAATGAACTTAACGGTAGTAACGAAAGTACCATGGCTTTGTGGCATTATAATGGAGCTTCGTGGGGATATAGTGGTAAAACATTCAATAATACGACAAGTAATTATGTGGAGCAGACATTGCTATTGAATATCACCAACCGTTGGACTATCTCTGATAATTCAAATGTGGTACAGTGGAATGGAAGTGTCAGTACAGACTGGAACACTGCAGCTAATTGGACAGTGACCCAAGGCTCAGCCTCAGCACCTCCTGCGGCTACTGATATAGTAAATTTGGGTACTGCAACTTTTACGAACCAGCCTACTATAAGCACTGCGGTAACGGTCAAAAATATAAATTTTGGTAGCCAGAAATCCGTAACCCTTTCAATGGCAGCAGGAGGATCGCTCGTTTCATCTAACATGAATGGAATATGGAGTACCAATGCTACACATACGCTAAATGTAAATGCACAAACCATTAGCGTTAATGGAGACCTGGCATTGAGTGATGGTACCTCCGGCCATGCTATTAATTTAAATATTGATTCTGGAACACTAAACATTATTGGAGCACTAACCGAAAATGGCAATGCCAATATTACCTTTACAGGGGCAGGAAATCTGAACATTGGAGGTGATTTTAATTATGTAAATGGCATTTTTACACCTGGATCCGGCACAGTTACCTACAATGGAAGTTCCAATCAGAATGTGGGTATTGTAAATTATAATAACCTGATGATTAATAAAACGGTTGCAAATGCAATTGCTGTTAGTGCTTTAACCATTGCAGGTGATCTGAATATTACGGCGGGTGAATTTGATAGTAATGCCGCCAGTGTTATTGCCGGAAATGTAAATATTGCTTCCGGTACTATTTTTCAGAATAACAGTACTGTAAGTGTTGGAGGTAACTGGAACAACAATGGCTCTTTTGCATCAAACAATTCCGGAACCAGCGTCATTTTTAATGGAACGGGGACACAAACAATATCAACAACCTCCTTTAATAATCTTGTTTTTAATAAACCTGTAGGTACTCTTGCCACATTAACAGGTAATGTAACGATCAACGGTAACCTTAACGGGACTTCAGGAACCCTTGACATTCAATCATATTATTTCAATAGAATTACACAGGGTGGTACTGCCACATTAAATGATGATGCTACCTTAATTATTGGAGCAGACAATGCGCCAAACAATTTTTCAAACTATATTTTAAGTACCGGAAGCAGTGTTGTTTTTAATGGAATAGGGACACAACATTTACTATTGCCAGGGGTTGTTTATGGAAATATAATTTTCAGAAATTCGGGAACAAAAATATTATATACGCCAATTACCGTCAAAAATAATTTAACAATAGAGAGCACCGCTATTTTTAATGCCGGTGCCAATACGATTACTCTGAATGGGAATTGGTTCAATAATGGGACATTTGTACCTGCAGCAAGTACGCTATTGCTTACAGGCGCGACAAAAACCATAACAGGTGATACTACATTCAATGGGCTAACTGTTACAGGAAGTTACACCATCTTAAATAATGTCACCTTTAATGGATTACTAAATATAACCAGCTCGGGATCGCTCAGCGGCGGCGCAGGTATTAGTACTGTTGTTAATGCCGACTTAATCAACAGTGGTACATTGTATACCTTAGGTACCACAACTTTTACCGGAACTATTCTACAGACCCTTAGTCTTATTAATGCAGTGACAACAGTGGCTATAACAGTTAATTTTAATGGTTCTGTTTCTCCCGTATTAAACTCTACCTCAGCTCCACAATTTGGCTATCTGAATATCAATAATACAGCAGGTGTTAATGCGAGTGTTGGCTGGACTATTGCTTATGCCCTTACGATAGGGAGCGGTGCATCATTTAATGCAGGCATATCAACTCATAATTTGCTGGGCACTCTTACCAATAATGGCATAATAACAAGTGCAGGTACTTTTAATTTTATTCCTTCCTCTGCAGTGATGCTTAATATGGGAACTAATTTTTCAAGTACAGGAACTGTGGTTTTTGGCGGCACGGGAGCTATAACACTTGCCGGGAATCCCGTGTCATTACAAAACGTGCTCATTTCAAATACAAATCCGGCAGGCATTACTTCTGTTTCTAATCTCACAATTAAAAACAATTTTACCATTAATAACGGATCGGTATTTAATGCAGGAATTTATAATTATTTACTTGGGGGGAACCTATTAAATAATGGTACTTTAAATAGTGGAACTTCTATTTTTACTTTAAACGGAAGTGCTGCTCAGGACTTGTACTGTATTTCTCCTTTATATGGTCTTATCATAAACAATAGCAGCGGAATTGTTACGATGTCCACAAATATAACGGTTAACAATACCCTGAGTTTTACAACAGGGAAAATTAAAACAGGTAATTATGTAGTTATTCAACCGGCCGCAGGTTCAGTTTTAGGAGCAGCCCAAAATACAGGCTGGATCTATGGCAGCTTGCAGAAAAATACAGGAACCGGAGTAATTACCAAAACTTTCGAAATAGGAAATTCGACTAACTACCTTCCTGTTTCTGTGGCTTTTGCCAATATTAGTACTTCCGGAGATTTGACAGTGTCTACTATTGAAGGCGATCAGCCCAGCATAAGCAATTCACTGATCAATCCTGATAAAAGCGTAAACAGGTATTGGACAATAAATAACAATGGAATTATCTTTAGTACTGCTAATGTTATTTTTAATTACCTAGCAGCAGATCTGGATGTGGGAGCCGTTACAAATGCTTTTGTTTTAGGAGAATACAATAGTGGTTCCTGGAATTATCCTATGGTTACAGCCTTAACAGCTACAAGTCTTACAGCTGGTGGAATTACCAATTTTGCAGATTTCCAAATTGGGCAATTAACGATTTCTATTAAGACCTGGGACGGTGGTGCCGGAACGATTAATTGGGGAGATGCAGCCAACTGGAATGTTGATGGTGTTCCTACAGTGAATGACAATGTGCAATTAACCGGTGCCTATATTATTAACATTAATGTTCCAGCCATAACTAAGAGTCTCTTACTAAGTGATCCGGATCTGGTTTTAAGTACTATTGGTGTAAATACACTTTCGATTTCGGGAGATCTGACACTGGCCTCAGGAACATTTAACATGGCTGGAGCATTTCCATCAATAACAGGCCTTGTTGATGTATCGGCAGGAACTGTGGGCTTTACCGGATTGGGGTCACAAACCATACCGGCATATAATTATTATAATCTGGTAAGCAGTTCAACTGGCACCAGAGTATTTGCATCAACGGGTATAATTGGGATTACCAATACATTTACTCCAGGGGTGAACAGTTATACGGTTGCGGGAAGTACTGTCAGTTATAATGGTAACGGAGCTCAGACAATAGCGGCGACTGCCTATAATAATCTTACACTGGATAATGCGGGTATAAAAACCTTTGCAGCAGGTGTTACCCGTATTACCGGCAGCCTTATCAATGCAGGTACAATTACCCCGGATGCATTATCCAATGCGGGTACTATTAGTTATAATGGTACTTCTGACCAAACCATTGCAGATATGGTTTATTACAACCTTGACGCTTCAAATCCATCAGGTATTGTAACGCTGCATGATGTAACTGTCAATAAAGTTTTTAGTGTAAGTCTTGGGGCTGTTCATATAGGAAGTACAAATGATGAGCATAAAATTAATGTTTATGACGATATTATTATTGCCAGCGGAGCAACTTTAACCATATCTCCTTCTTCAGATGCTACACATTCGATCAATATTGCCGGAGATATAATCAATAATGGGGTAATGGATATGACTGCTGATTCAAATAGTCTGGCTACTGTGAGTTTTATAAGAGATGGAAATCAAACCATATCAGGATCAGGCATTAGTGATTTCCATCAAATCATAGTAAATCAAGGTTATAACAATGCCAATATACTTGATGTAACGACTTCCGGATTTGTTGTTCCAATCGGTTTTTTGACTTTAAGTAATGGAACATTTAAACTCGATAATACAAGTTTGGATATAACTCCATTTGCAGCAGATATTGTCAGTGACCATTATTTAATTCCTTCAAGCGCCGGTTTATGGGTAAATGCAGGAACAGTTAATTCATCTTCTATGAATTGGACTGTTGCAGGATCCATACAAGTAACGGGAGGAACCCTGAATATGGGAAATGCGACAGACAATGTAGTGATTCCTAAAAATCAGGCACAGTTTTCAGTTTCAGCAGGAACATTAAATTTGGCTTCGTCAATTAGTAATCCTGGCGCAACATGGAATTTTAATATGCAAGGAGGAATTATGAATGTAAATACATTTGGAAGTACACTAAGTAGTATTGTTCCTTTTAATATGGATGTTGTCACGGATGCTTTTAATGTATCAGGAGGAACAATCGTTATTCAAAATTCAGGAGGAACTGCAGGGCAGAATCTGGGGTATCAAAACCTGTCTGCAGCTGGTACGGGATTTACCGGAGGAATGCTTCAAATGGGAAATTCTGCTACTGCAGGAACTCAGATAATGGGTATTAATACCACTAGGCCGCTTTTTAATTTACAAGTGAGTAATGCAGGTGTTACAGTTCCTTTGGTAGGTAATGATTTAACAGTTAAAAATAATGTTACCATTACTGCAGGTACATTGGATATAAATGACAGGCTTATAGCCATAGGAGGAAACATCACTAGCAGTGGAAATTTTATTGTTAATGAGGGAACTGTTGAAATGAACGGAACTAATCCACAAACAATCGCTGCATCCGCTTTTACAGGAAATCTGATCAGAAACTTAACCATTGCCAACCCGGCAGGTGTCGGGCTGGCAGGCCCATTAAACCTGACAGAAATATTACTTGTAAACACGGGCACTTTAAGTTCTGCAGGCAATCTTACGCTGATTTCAACAGTGGATAAGACAGCGCTAATTGACGGAAGCGGTCAAGGGGCAGTCTCAGGAAATGTTACCATGCAGCGTTATCTGGTTGCAGGATTTGGCTATAAATATTTTAGCTCACCTTTTCAGAATGTTACAGTAAACAGTTTTGCATCAACAGTAGATTTAAATGCAGGTTTCCCTAATTTCTATAATTACATTGAAAACAAGCTAAGCAGCGGATTTACTTCATATACCAATCCTTCAAATCCATTGTACCCAATGCAGGGCTATGCCGCAGATTTTGGATCTGCTACAGTACAGAAAACGGTAATTATGACCGGACTTGTAAATAACGGTAGTCTTTCAACTACGTTATACAACAACAATCAACCCTATACCAAAGGATTTAACCTGGTTGGAAACCCTTATCCTTCTCCTGTCAATTGGGATTCGCCAACAGGCTGGAACAAGACAAACATAGACAATGCTATTTATTTCTTTAACTCCGGAGCAGTAAGCCAGTATACAGGGGCATACAGCTCTTATATTAATGGTGTTTCCAGCGATGGACTTACAGTTCCTATTATTGCTTCTATGCAGGGATTTTTTATACATGTTAGTGATGGTGCATATCCGGTAGCAGGAACACTGGCAATAAATAATACTGCAAGAACAGACGATCTTTCACCTGTTTTTCATAAATCAACGATGCGCACAGCTAATTCTGATTCTGATAGAATTCTGATTAGAATCAGTGCTAATTTTTCAGATCATACCCAGTCAGCCGATCCATTGGTTGTTTATAGGGCTAATGAAGCTAGTTCTAATTTTGACAAGAGTTATGATGCTATAAAACTGATGAATATAGATGATCAGCTGCCCAATTTATACTCCATAGCAGCCGATAATTCAAAATTAGTAATCAATGGACTTTCCACAATAGATGGGGCAACAGTAATTCCTCTTGGAATAAAAACCGAGCGAGATGGTACAATAAGTTTTAATCTTCGGGATATTGAAAATTTGCCTGTACATCTTAACCTCTATTTAAGAGATACTCAAACGGGTATCAGTAAGGATTTGCAAAAGGATCCGGTCTACAGTGTAAATTTAAAAAAGGGAATTATAGAAAATCGTTTCTTTTTGTTTTTCAAGGCTGTAGATGGTGTTATTGAAAATAACGACAACATTTTTATGGCCTACGGGTCAGGTGTCGATATGTTTATTAAAATTAAGCTTGTAGATGAGCAGCCTGGTAAATTGCTTATTCATAATATTCTGGGTCAGGAAATATCAAGTACTCCAATAAGTGGAAACGGTGAATATAACCTGGGGCATCTAACATCAAATTTAGTGTACTTTGTTAGTTTTATTACTTCGGGTAGTAAATATACCGTTAAAATAATCACTGCTGAGCAATAAATAAAAATAAATGATGATAACCGGAATGATTATCAAAATGAAGTAAGATGAAAAATAAAATAAAATACTTTTTCAATAGTAAAATATCCATAGTGATTGTTTTTTCTATTGCCTCTTTTTTAGCCACTTTTTCAGCCCGTGCCCAAGGTCCGGAGAACCCTCCCAAACCTGTAGTAATATATGTAAATCCGGCACAGGGATTGAATTTTGGAGCTTTTTATCAGGGAGGTACAGGAGGTTCAGTGATGGTGTATCCAAACGGATCAAGAACAACAACAGGCAGTGTAATACAAACCAGTCAGGGGGTTTCCTTTTCTCCTGCAATATTTGAAGTAGAGGCCGAACCTGGCACATTGGTTACTATTGTAAACGGACCCGATGTTACTCTTACCGGAAGTAACGGAGGTACAATAGTTCTAAGTATAGGTAGTGCCGATCCACCAAGCCCGTTTATTGCGACAGCCACTTCTCCTTCAAGAACCCTTATTAGGATAGGTGGAACATTAACCATAGGTAATCCATTAGTCAATCCTCCGGGAAATTATAACGGTACCTTTTCTGTAACATTTATTCAACCCTAACCCATGCACAAAGTCAACGTCAGTTTACATACATGCTTTTGGGCTAAGATTACCATTGTGTGGATCATAATGGCAGGATCGGGTATGACATGTAAAGCCCAGACGATAACTGATTATGATGAAATTTCAGTATCATTCAATATTCAGCGCATCGGTACAGCAGAAATGTCGACTCTTATCTATAATCAAACGGCGTACATACCTGTGGTTGATCTCTTTGATTTTTTAAAGATCAATATAATAGTAAGGGATCTGGATGCTCTAAGCGGGACATTCATCCACCCAAATTCAGCATTTTTATTTGATTTGCCCAATAATCGTATTGTTTATCAGGGAAAGAATTTTGATCTAAAACCCAATAGTCTTATTAGAACTACAACGAATCTTTATCTGCGTTCTGATTATTTTTATGAGATTTTCGGGTTGAATTGCCTGTTTAATTTTCGTAGTCTTTCGGTAGTTATTAGCACAGATTTAGAGCTGCCTATTATGCGTGAAATGAGATTGGAACAGATGAGAAATAACCTAAACAAATTGCAGGGTGTTTTTAAAACAGATGAATTTGTGGGACGCAAAAATCCATCTTTTTATTTCGGGACAGCAGATTATTCATTTGTTACTTCGGCTGGAAATAAAGAAACTCCCACAGACACCAGAGCAAGTCTTGGTGTTGGCGGTATAGTAGCTGGCGGCGAAACAAATGTAATCCTGAATTATCAGAGTAATATTGCTTTTTCTAATCGCCAGCAGTATTACTTGTGGCGCTATGTAGATAATGACAAAACTTTTGCCAGACAGTTTTTAGCCGGAAAAATAAGAGGACAGTCTATTTCGTCTATTTATGCCCCTATAGTTGGTGTGCAGGTTACTAACGCTCCTACAACTTACCGACGCTCGTTTGGGACCTATACCATAAATAATTATACAGAGCCAAATTGGACTGTAGAATTGTACGTTAACGGTGTGCTTATTAATTACATTAAAGCTGATGCGGCTGGTTTTTATACTTTTAAAGTACCTCTTGTCTATGGAAATACTGCTGTAAAGTTACGATTCTACGGTCCGTTTGGAGAAGAACGCTCCACCGAACAAAATATAAATATTCCCTTTAATTTTTTACCCAAAGGCGAATTCGAATATACAGCCAGTGCAGGTATTGTGGAAGATGGACAAGATACGCGGTTTGCAAGATTTAGTAGCAATTACGGATTTAACAAAAATATTACTGTAGGAGCCGGATTTGAATACTTGTCTTCTATAACTTCGGGAACAGAAATTCCTTATGTAAATACTTCTTTTCGTTTGTTACCAAATTTACTCATCTCAGGAGAGTATGATTTTAATGTGAGGTCCAAGGCAGTATTGAGTTATAATTTAACTTCAGGCCTGCAATTTGAGATGTACAACTATTGGTACAAAAGAGGACAAACAGCGATCAATACTACCTTTATAGAGGACCACAAGGCAATTCTTTCTTTTCCCTTCAGAGGACGTCATTATGCCGCGTATACCCGTTTGTCATGGCAGGATATTCGTTTAGAGAATACACGTTACAGCGCTACAGAATGGATGCTTTCAACTGTTGTAGGAAATGTTAATGCCAGCGCTAATACTTTTGGACTTTTTTTCCCAGACAAGGCCTCTTATCTTTATACTAATTACGCTGTTGGGATCAGGTCCTTTAGAAATATGCTCATCACTCAGCAGCTCCAGTATGAGTATAGCAGTAAAAAGGTAATGACCATAAAAACAGAATTAGAAAAAAGAATTTTCATAAATGGATACGCCAATCTTTCTTATGAGAAAAATTTCATTAGCGAGATTAGCTATGTTGAATTTGGTCTGCGTTATGATTTTTCTTTTGCCCAGACAAGGTTCTCTGTACGTAAAACCAATGAGGTTTACCGTACACTGCAAAGTATTAACGGAAGTTTGATACATGATGGCAGATCAGGTATTACAGACTTTAATAATTATACCAGTATTGGCAAAGGAGCAGTTCTATTGCTTCCATATCTGGATCTGAACGGTAATAAGAGGAGAGACCAGGATGAGCCTAATGTACAAGGTTTAAAAGTAATGGTAAACGCAGGGCGAACAGAACGATCAGCCAAAGATGGTTCTATACTTATAAAAGATCTTGAAGCTTATGGAAACTTAAATATAGAATTGGATCCTTCCGGATTTGAACGCGTAGCCTGGAGACTGCTTAAAAAAAACTATACGGTAGTTGTAGAGCCTAATTTTGTAAAAAACATTGAAGTGCCTGTATCTGTATTTGGAGAGGTTGCAGGACGTGTCTTTGTAGTGGATAATCAGGACGAAAAAGGAATTGCAGGTATCACAATCACTATTTACAATGATAAATCTAAAAAAATTACAGAAATAACTTCTGAGGCTGACGGATATTTTTCTTACTTAGGATTATTACCGGGTAATTATACAGCAAAAATTAATACAGAGAAGCTGGAAAAAATAGGATTAGCAACTAATTCAAATTCATTTGAATTTACTATTTTAAGCAGTACCGAAGGCACTTTGATTGACAATATTAAATTTAAACTTATACCTGTCAAATGATTTTTACGTCTAAATTTTAGGGTTATTCGTATTGATTTTAAGTATGTTAATGTAAAATAGGGATGGTTCTTGTCATTCTAAAGTAGCTTTAAATGTTGTACTTTTAATCTCACTTTAATAATTGAAAATTATGGATCAAAATAATATATTAGATAAGTTAAAAAAAGCGAAGCAAGAACTTATTTTGAATCATGAAGAATTGGAAAAATGTACTAGCGATTTAAAAATTGCTACTATAAATCTGAATATTCGCGAAACGGAAAAAGAGTTTGATATGGAAGAATTTAATAGCAATTTAGAACAGATGATGTTTTCGATTTCACACAAAGTCAGAAAGTCTGTTGCTAATATTCTAGGTCTTTCAAAATTGTTGTGTGAAGATATAAATCTTGGAAATAATGAGTTGAGAGAAGTTTTACTATTGATTATTCAATCTGCTGAATCACTAAACACTTCGACAGAAGAATTATCGAAGTTTATTTGTTTAAAGAGAAGAAGCTGATATGTAAATAATTGTCTTCTAGGAGAAATATACAGTAGAAGGGATCATGAAAATGTGAGGAGTGCTTGTGGATCACGCCACGATTCAGCGTTGGGTTTATAAGTTTGCACCTTTGCTTGCGTCAGAGATGAAAAAAGAGAAAGAGCAGAGTAGGGTTGAGTTGGAGATGGGATGAGACTTATATTAAAGTAAAAGGTGTTTTGGTGTTATTTATATAGGGCGGTAGATAAATTAGGCAATTAATTTGGAGTGGTCATCATCGTCAATTGTATATAATATTATTTTTCAGGAGCTCTTCCCGCTATCCGTTCCACCCGAGCGCCAGCGAACTGGCGAAGCAATCTTTTGTGCCGAACCCCGGCACAAAAGAATTTCACTGCTATCGGTGCTAATGGGGCAGGGCCATCACTGTTGTTTTGTTGTAATCCAATGCATAAAAGCTTATCGGTTTAATTTTAATTCAATAAAAGATAATTAAGATATTATTTTTATTTTATTTCTTTTTTGTAGCTCAATGGAGTAATAGCGGTATGTCTTTTGAAAAATTTATTAAAGTGACTTGAATCAATAAAACCAAATTCTACTGCAATTTCAGATAATGAATTCTCGCTTCTATTCTTAATCATTTCAATCTTAAGAGAACTTATATATATGTATTATATATAGCCACTATTTTATATTGTACATTAAAGACAAAATTAAGCTAGGCAAAGATTATAATTAATTTCATTTTACAGATTTGTTTTTAGGTATATAAAAAAACACCTGACATGGATGATATAAAACACAAAGCTCGAAGGAACTGTATACTAGGCAACAAACTCAACTATAATTAAATTAGAGCTTAACTTTTAACGATATATTCAAAATTATACGTATTTTGGATCAGGATGATAATATTTCAATTTTTTGAAGTATCATTTAAAACTATTTGTGAATTACAAGAGTTTATTGCAGTATTTAGCAATGGAGAAAATCTACCAGATGCAATTACTTTTTTAGCTAATAACGAAGATCAATCGATTGTTTATCTGTGACACCATTTTTTTTGCTGACGGTGTATATCTTACTTAGTTTAGTGGAATCTTACCGTTCAGTGATAATTATAATTTAAGAATTATAAAATACTAAAATACAATGTTCAAACATCATGGAAACAAAAGAAATCTAAGACATAATCTTAAAATTGCCTCTTTATTATCGTTTGTGGCAGGACTGGTAAATGTAGCGGGTTTTTTGGCAGTTCAAAAATTAACAACCAATGTTACAGGACATTTTGCTTTTTTTGTAGATGAGATTTTTAAACTTAATTTCAAGCAGGGGTTTATTTACTTTCTCTACATCTTCTTTTTTTTCCTGGGATCTTTTTTTTCAAGTTTACTTGTTGAGTTTCTCTTGCGAAGAAATGAAAAATACAGTTATGTAATTCCAACAGCAATTGAAAGCATAATTTTGTTCGGGATTGCTGTCTTTGGAAAACATTTAATTATACAGAATCCTGACTTTATAGCCTATAGCTTATTGTTTGCAATGGGCCTGCAGAATTCTCTGGTCACAAAAATATCTAATGCTACTGTAAGAACAACACACCTGACAGGGCTTTTTACAGATTTAGGAATCGAATTATCCCAACTGTTTTTTTATCATGAAGATTCCTTTAGAAAAAAGCTGTTTGTCTCGATAAAATTACGAATAACCATTATTAGCTTTTTTTTTATAGGAGGAATAACAGGTGGAATTTTTTATTCTAATGTAGGATTGCGTGTTTTATTAATAGGAGTTATGGCTTTGCTTTTAGGGCTCTTATATGACAGGATCAGGTTTAATGCTTTTTTATTGCAAAGGAAGTACAGAAGACGTATAGTGCAGTTTAAAAGTAAATAGCTTTAGGTTACAGCAGATGGTTTAATGCTACTTGATTAAAAAATTAGTCTATTTTGACTTGCAGTAATTGCTCTAATTGCTTTTTGTCTTTGATATAAATATTCCTTTTATCTATTTCGATACAGCCTAGTTCCTTGAATTGTTTTAGGCTTCTGCCCAGGCTTTCCTGTGATGTTCCGATAAGGTTCGCCAGATCGTCACGCGTGAGGTCAATGCCTTTTAGGGTTGGGGAGTTTCGATTCAACCTGTTTTCCAAAAGGAGTAAAAATAAGGCCAGGCGTGAATTTTGGTTCTTTTGTGCCAGTACAGCAATGATATTGGCCAGAACACCAAATTCGTGAGCGATGTTTTTAATGAGTTTTTGCTGCAAGGCTGGGATTTCATTAAGTAGTCTGAGAAAATCCTCCCGGGCAATGAAATTTACTGTTAAATCTTCAAGAGCCTCACAGGAGTCTTGGTATCTTTCCTGTCCAAGCAGGGCATGGTATCCCAGTACGTCATCGGTTGTATAGATATAAAATATTTGCTCCTCACCGCTAAAACCGCGTTTGAATTTTTTGGCTTTGCCCTTTTTTATTTGATAGATACCAGTAGGGATACCGCACTCAAAGAAAAGCATACTGCCTTTTTTTACAACAAGGGACTCCATTACATTTTCAACAGCCTGTTTATCGGGTTCGCTCAGGTTTTCAAAAAGGAGGTTACTCTGGAAATCAAATTGGGCAAAGAAATCTTTCATATAACAAATATATAACATTTATTAATAAAATATATAACAAATGTTATATATTTGTAGAGCTATGTAAGTTCTGTTTGAATAGAAAACAGAACCGGATAGTAAAGGTTAAATAACGAAAATAAAGTTGAATCAAGGAAAGTCTGCGTGGAACTTTTTTTCAAAAATTTACAAAATGATGAATGAGAATAAAATAAGTATTCAAAACGGAAGGCTAGTTGTGCCTTCCCATCCTATAATCCCTTTTATTGAAGGAGACGGAATAGGGGCGGATATTTGGAAAGCTTCCAGATTAGTTTTTGATGCTGCAGTTCAAAAGACATACGGCACAAGCAGAAAGATCCAGTGGAAGGAAATATATGCAGGCGAAAAAGCTTTTGAAAAAACAGGGAATTGGCTACCGGATCAGACTATTAAAGATATTGAGGAATTTCTGGTGGCCATCAAAGGGCCCTTGACCACCCCGGTTGGGGGTGGGATGAGATCACTGAATGTTGCCCTGAGACAAAAACTGGATTTATATGCCTGCGTAAGGCCTGTAAAATGGTTTAAAGGAGTTCCTTCTCCGGTAAAAGCGCCCGAGAAAGTAGATATGATTATTTTCAGGGAAAATACAGAAGATATTTACGCCGGTATCGAATGGATGGCAGGAACGCCGGAACTCAAAAAGGTGAAAGATTTTCTAATTGATGAGATGGGGGTTAAGAACATTAGGTTTCCCAATACGGTATCCATTGGTATTAAACCGGTTTCCAAAGAGGGAAGTGAGCGTTTGATACGAGCGGCTTTGAAACATGCGATTGATTTCAGGAAAGATTCCGTGACGATCGTTCATAAGGGGAATATTATGAAATTCACTGAAGGGCAGTTCAAAGAATGGGGTTTTCAGCTGGCCAGAGAGGAATTTGGAGCCAAAGAGTATGAGGGAGGACCTTGGCTTATTATGGAAAAATACGGACATAAAGTAATTATAAAAGATGTAATAGCCGATGCGTTTTTACAGCAGATTATTTTAAGGCCCGAGCAGTATGATGTGATTGCTACGCTAAATCTTAACGGGGATTACATCTCAGATGCCCTGGCCGCCATAGTGGGAGGAATTGGGATAGCGCCCGGAGCCAATATTAATTATGCCACAGGGGTTTCTATTTTTGAGGCAACACACGGAACAGCCCCAAAATACAAGGATCTTGATAAGGTAAATCCTTCTTCTGAAATCCTTTCTGGGGTCATGATGCTCGAATATATGGGCTGGCAGGACGCGGCCGATCTTATCGTAAAGGGACTAAAAGGAGCTATTGGTAATAAAATCGTTACGTATGATTTTGAGCGTTTGATGCAAGGGGCAACCCTGGTCAAATGTTCGGAATTCGGCCAGGCAGTTGTCGATAATATGTAGTATGTTTCATTAGCTGCTTAATCCAGGCGGTCCCATCCGGGGCAGTCTGGATTATATTATAATAATTTATCTGACCCATGAAAGAAACAACAAAATTATACAACATTTTTGCATTAAAATGCCCGCGATGTTATAAGGGGAATTTATTTACCAGGCCGGGGCTTTTTGTTTTTAAGTCCATTTTAAAAATGCCCGAGAGATGTTCGCGCTGCAATCAGGATTTCCACATTGAACCCGGGTTTTATTCCGCCGCACTATGGATTAGTTATCCCATAGTACTCATTATTTTTGTGCCGATGATTTTTTTTGGATTTCTTTTGAAAGAGACTTACTGCCTTTCTTTGGAAATGATGCTGGGATTCTTTATCATTATCTGTTTTGGCCTGCAGATTCCAATAATGCGTATTTCCAGGGCTCTTTTACTTCATTTTACCATCCATTATGTAGGCAGCGGGAATAAATGATTGTCCTTCCTGTTGTTTGGCATATTTTTCTAATTTTTGTATCAAGAATTGTTACCGGAATCTTATCTGAATAATCATCATCATTCTATTGTATATAACGCTGTCTTTTGGGAGCTCTTCCCGCTATACGTTCCAATCTTTTGTGCCGAACCCCGGCACAAAAGGATTTCCACTGCACACGAGCAAAGCGAACTGGCGAAGCAATCGGGGCTAGGGAAGGACCGTTCTAATGTTTTGCGGCAATCCAAATATAAAAGCTTGTCAGTTTAATTTTTAATTCATAACTTTCCAATAAGACAATAGCCCACCTCCTTTATAGTAGCTGTCATGGGCAATATATTTAATTTTTAGCTTATATTTTTGGATTATAAATAAGTGCTCCTGTTTCATCAATGTAGGAGTATTTGCCATTATATTTGACGTTTGCAATTCCTTGCCTGAAATCATCTGCATAATCAAATTGGGCTTTGATGGCTATTTGTCCTGTTTTGTCAAGATAACCGTATTTATCACCATTTTTAATACGTGCAAAGCCGGCACAAAAATCCCGTGCAAATTCATATTGAGGATCGACAATTATTTTTCCTGTTTTATCAATGTAGCCCTGTTTTTTATTCACTATGATTCTGGCCAGCCCGTCATTAAATGGAAATGCAGAATCAAATGTGGGGCTTATAACTGTTTCTCCGGATTTGTTGATGTAACCAAATTTACCATTAATAGTAACAGGGGCTAGTGCTTCTTTAAAGTCATGCGCTATCCCAAATTGAGGGCTGATTACTAATTCTCCTGTTTTATTGATATAACCCGATTTACCATTAAGGATGACCATGGCAAGTCCTTCACTAAACTTATCTGCGTAGTCAAATTGCGCTTTGATGACTATTTGTCCTGTTTGATCAATATAGCCATATTTGTCGTCATATTTAACACATGCAAGTCCTTCCTGAAAATCATTAGCCCAAGTAAATTGTGGTTTAATTACTATTTTTCCTGCTTTGTTAACGAAGCCAAATTTTTCCTTTATACTAATTAATCCAAGTCCTTCGCTAAACTTATCTGCAAAATCAAATTGAGGCATGATAGCTGTTTTTCCTGAAAGATCTATATAACCGAATTTGCCGGCAGTGTTTTTAATAACTGCAAATTCTTCGTTAAAATAGGTGGCTATATAAAATTGGGGCTTTATTACAATTTTTCCTTTTTTGTCAATAAAACCGAATATATCATTAACAGTAATCGGATAAAGCTCATTGTAGACTTTTTTGTTCTGTTCTTCACTTTGTCCGTAGCTAAGTACAGTTACAATTAGTGCTAAGGTTAGTATTAAATTTTTCATAGTAAATTTAAAGGTGTTGCTTATAAAATTTAATTGTTAATGCAATGGCGCTTATTAGCTGTTAGCGGCATTATATTTTATCGTTTATTGGTTTTTGTGGCTATATAAAAGATATATATTAAACTTCCGACATATATCAAAAAGCTCATTAATGAAATTGCGTCATTGTGCATTCCCGATGTAACAATATTAGTTGCTATCCCTATAATAAAACAGAGAATTGCAAGTAGAATTTTCGTAGAATTTTGCATAAAGGAAATTAAGAATTTGATTGTTTACAGGCAGTCGCGTTTACAAGAAATATTACAGTGTTTGGATTATGACTGCCACGTTTCCGTAATCCTTATTTAGCACTGCTTTAGAAATGCTTTCAATTAAGCCAATTGCACAAATCCGTTGCAGCAGCTGCATCAGGCGGTGCGTTTTATATTTCGTTTTGGCGGAGTTTTTCTTTCCACTTATTAAGAGCTTCAGCATTGTTTCCAAAACTAGACTCTGTATCAAATTCATTAATAGCTTTGTCCCTCGCGTCTAAATGTTTCTCTATAATTGCGTTAATTTTATTTACATTTCCAGCATTTATTTTCCCGCTGTTAATTTCTTTTTCTGATTTTTTTGCAAAGTAATGTGAAATGTTATATTTCAGCTGCAGGTAATCCAATAATTGCTGGGATTTATATTCGGGTTCAACCCAGGATAAATCCCTTCTGATTCCTCCATAGGATTCAACAGTAATAGTTCCTGTCCAGACATTTACTTTTTTGGTAAAAACACCAAATGTCAATTCCGGATAAACATGCAGATCTTTGTTTACTTCAGGCGGCATTTTAAAATCAGACCATTCCAAAATAGCTTTTGACCTTACGGAAATGGTGTCGCCCTGGTTTGCTTTGGTCATCTCTGTAGCAACTTTCTCCCATTTTTTCTGGTTCTTTCCCTGGCCAAAAGTAAAAAGTGTCAGACATAGGCCTAAAAAAGTTAATGTGATTTTATTCATTTTTCTAATTTATAGTTTAGATTATTTCAACAGTATTTTTGTAATGTGGTTTTTTATAATCGTCTGCATTGCCTGGAGCTTAGTTTATAGCATCGATAAATCGTAGCACTACGATTTTTTTTAGTCGTATGCCGATTGTAAGATTTTTGCGAATATAAGAATAATATTAAATCTTTTTGATTTAATCCCAGTGAGAGGGACTGCGGGCAGTATCACTGTATGGCTGCAAGTTAATATTAGTATAGGTTTATTGTTAGTTTTTAGGAGCCTTTCCCGCTATCCGTTCCGATCCTTTGTGCCGAACCACGGCACAAAAGGATTTTCATTGCACACGAACGAAGCGAACTGGCGAAGCAATCGGGGCTAGGGTAGTATCGCACAACGTCCTGGTATTACAGTGGGTTTGGCAATTATGAGGGAGATTTTTCGGTTAAACACAAATTTTCCAAATGCAAGACCAACTTTCCATTAAGGCAAAAAAAATATCGCCAAACGGCTGTTAGGCGCTGTATCTAATTTTCTATTTCTTTTCTTGATCATCCATTGCTTTTTTATGGAATGAGGGCAGTTTTTCTGATTCAGAATATTTTTTACTGTCAATTTTTTTATTGATTCTTACTTTTTGTTCAGAAGTTAGTTTACTGGCAATCTGCTTCCATAAATCTGATATTGGATTTTTAATAACTAGCTGGGATAATATTTCAATTTCCTCGTCATTTAAGTTTTTAGGAAATTCATCAGGATTAAACACGTTCATAGATAATTAATTTAAACTCTTTGCTTTCTCAATATAAGGACTAACCTTTGGGTACTACAGCAGGTTTGGAACTAAATTAAGTCCATTCTTCGGATTTGCCACCCGAGCGATAGCGAACAGGCGAAGCAAACCATCCCAAATACAAAGCCAACTTTCCACTAAGCCAATTGTCCAAATCCGTTGTAGTAGGTGTTATAGGAAGTTAGCATTGGTATTTTTATCTCAATCGAAAGTAAATTATATTTTTTTATCTTTCATATTAATAAAAAATGTCTTGTGGTTATCGGAAACTTTTGCTTTCCCATTTTTAAAATTTTCTGCGCTTTTATATTTCAAAGGAATTATTACTTTACCTTTTGTATCTACGAAACCATACATTCCATTTTCGTTTACAACAACAGCAAGACCTTCTGAAAAATTTTCAAACAAAATATATTGAATTTGCGCAATGATTTTACCCTCAATATCAATAGCGCCCCACAAATCATTATTTGAAACTAAACAATACCCAGATTTAAATCCATTATTTATAGATTGATAATTTGAAGGTATTACAACATCTCCGGATTTATTAATAAATCCAAATTTCCTATTAGAATCAAGATAAAAAGCTCGTTCTTCATAAAAACGTCCAACAGATAAGTAATTCAAATTTATTGGAATAACAACCTTTCCAGTTTTATCAATATACCCATATTTCCCATTTTGTTTAACTGGAGCCAGACCTTCGGAAAAATCATCAACAAAATCATAATTTAATTGAATTACAACTTCTCCTTTATCGTTAACAAATCCCCATTTACTATTTTTTTTAACTTTTGCCAAGCCTTCCTTAAAATCGCCTGTTAAATCTGATGCTTTAGATCTATCGTTTTCTTGAATTATAGTTTGGGAGATTAAATTATTTGAAAATAATATTGTCAATAAAATTAAAATATATTTTTGCATGTTTTTAAGTTTAAAATCTACAGTTTTTCACCACTTTTAATACTGAGGCACTCATTGCCTATAACGACAGTCTTTGAAAAAACTTCCGTTTGTATTACCTCAAATATAACAAAAAAGTTGTGCTAAAACAGGAATTTTCGTATTTTTAAGAATGCAATTTATATCAGGAATTTCCCGCCACCAGATGCGTATTTCAAGTTTAGAAGACGCTATCAGTCCCGATAATCAGGTTCGTTTTATAGATGCTTTTGTATCGTTTGTAGATTTATCTAAGCTTGGTTTTGAAGTTAAAACGCTCAAAAAAGAGGGTCGCCCGAGTTATAATACCAAGGCGTTTCTTAAAATCTATTTGTATGGTTATCTCAATGGAATAAGAAGCTCTCGAAAATTAGCAAAAGAATGTTTTAGAAATATAGAAATACAATGGCTATTGGAAGACATTCGTCCGAACTACCACAGCATTTCAGACTTTAGAAAAGATAATCCTGTCGCCTTGAACAAACTATTCAAACTATTTGTTTCGTTCTTGAAAGATGCCGATTTGATAAGTGGCGAAACCATTGCCATTGACGGCACCAAGAGCCGCGCTCACAACAGTAAAAAAGCTAATTTTAATCAAAAAAAAATTGACAAGCACCTAGCATATATTGAAGCCAAAACTCAGGAATATCTTGATGCTTTGGAAGAAAATGATTCCAATGAAAAGCGACCTGAAATTCAAAACATCCAACAAAAAATAGAACGATTAAAGCAAAACAAACTTCGCTATGAGATGCTGGAAGAAAAAACTAAAAGCCAGCGGCGAGCCTCAAATAAGCACTACCGATAGCGATGCCAGAGCATTATTAGTACAAGGACAAGTAGTAGAAATATCATTTAATATACAAGCAGCCGTTGATGCTAAGCACAATCTTGTGGTAGCTACTCATACTATAAATAAAAACGATCGCAGCGCTTTATCTGCTATCGCCCTTGAAGCCAAAGAGAATTTAGGAATTGAAACCTATACCGCTTTGGTAGATAAAGGCTACCATAACGGGAAACAAATAGAAATCTGTAAACAAGCCAACATAACGACCATTGTAGCGCAACCCGAACAAGGAAAAAGTAACGAAAACGGCACCACCAAGGATTATTTGGTAGCCAGGTTCCGATACGATAAAACTACCGATACTTATACTTGTCCGCAAGGTGAAATACTAAAAACTACGGGTAGTTGGCATAAAAAAACGACCGATAAAGACAGCTATAATTTTAAAAAGTACCGAACACCCAAATGCAAAGAATGTCCCGTAAAACATTTATGTACCAGTAGAGCAGCAGGTAGGGAAATAGACCGCAGCCAATATGCTGATGCTGTAGAAGAAAACAACAAACGCTATGGGGAAAACCCACAACTCTACCGTAAGCGACAGGAAATCAACGAACACATCTTTGGTACGATCAAACGGCAATGGGGCTACAATCACACCAATTTGACAGGATTAGAAAAAGTAAACGGAGAACACAGCTTAATTATGTTAGTATATAACATCAAACGCAGTATCAATATACTCGGCGTCCCCGAACTTATTGCAAAACTCCAAAAATGGAACTCACCCTATAAGACAAAAGTCTTGTTTTTACTAAAAACGAGTTATTTAAAGCTTCATACAACAACTAATTTTTATCCAGAGAAATTGGCAGCCTAAAAAAAAGGGGTTCAGTATAACGATTTATTTGAATTGTAGTACCTTGAAATTTGGAGGTTTTAATTAGAAAAGGAGGTTTTTTCACAGCCTGACGTTCTGGCACTACAAGAAGTTTGGGGGTAAATTATCGTTATTTTTCGGATTTGCTAAATCTTCCAAATACAAACCAATTTTTCCATTAAGCCAAAATTCCCAAATTGCTTGTAGGGTGTGTTGGCAGTAGTTGATTTTTTTATTGAGTTAAACTTCCGATTAGTTTCAACGCAAAAATGGTTAGTCCCGATCCAAAAAAAAATCCCATAAATATTGGTAAATAAATCTGTTTATTGATTTTATTTATCAGGCAAGATTTTTTCGGATTGTTTTTATCATAATAAACGGTTACTTTTCTTCCTATTTGGATTTCTTTTTCTTTTTCAATTTGAATGAATTGTTTACTTTTTAAAAAGATTTCATCGATTTTTGGAAATTGATCCAAACTTTTATGTTCTTTTTCAAATAGAGAAGCACTTGCGTAAGTTTGATTTGATTCATATTCAATATTGTTTACAACATATTTATATGTTTTTTTTAACGTGAATTGATAATCAGTATCACCATCGTTAGAAAATTGCATATATTTTATTTCAGCGTTTTTAACTTCTCCAATGCAATATTTCCATCTCGTACTTTCTTCCATTCGATGTAACCCAATAATTCCGTTGATAAATAGCCAATATGAAAAATAAAGGAATAGTGGTAATAAAACACAAATAAAAACAGTTGTAATCACATCATACTCCCAATTTTCAAAATTCATTTTTTTATTTCTTTTTCGTTTTCAATTACTGCCAACTAATTTATACCAGCCATAAAATGGCAATAATACAATTTTTTTTAGTTGGCTTTGTGCAATTAGTAAGCTTTTTTAAGCGAATCTTTTGGAATTCATGCCCAAGCTCACTGCTTTTCTCCCCTAGTGCTCTTTATCCACAGTATCCCAACTGCTTCCCTTTTGTTTTTATCAGAGACCCTGTATGCTTTTGTCTTATTTCACGAGCAAAGGTAGTCCGTGTCCTTTGGCAAAAGCAAGGCCGGGCCTGTCAGGTCTTGGCAAAAAATCTCCATGCATGCGTTTTTTTTTTAGCTCATAAGAGACCTTTATAAACTTGCCTATATTTAAAATTGGATTGATTAGCGGGAGTGTATTTAAGATTATTTTTTAGGAGCTCTTTCCGCTATAGGTTCCAATCTAAATACCCAAATCCACTGCAGGGGCTGGCGGATGTGGTTCTGTCGCATCTAAAGCTAAGTTTTATCTTTGCCTTTTTAATTCTTAAACTCATGAATACTAAAGGTCATTGCTATCCGAAGTCAATTATACTGCAGGCCGTATATTTTAAGCTTAGGTTTACATTAAGCTATCGGGATGTTGAAGAGATCATGAAAATGCGAGGAGTTTCTGTTGATCATGCTAATATTCAGCGCTGGGTTTATAAGTTTACACCTTTGCTTGAGTCAGAGATTAAGAAGAGAAAAGGCAGAGTGGGGGCGAGTTGGAGATTGGATGAAACCTATATTAAAGTAAAAGGTATTTGGTGTTATTTATATCGAGCGGTAGATAAATTGGGCAATACAGTAGACTTTCTTTTGACCAGAAAAAGGACAGAGAATGAGTGCTCAGTCATTTCTAATTAAAGCAATTAATAATAACTACAAGCCAAGAGTAATAAATATTGATAAAAGTGGTTCAAATACTGCCGCTATCAAATTCTATAACAAGCGTTCATTCTCAAAGATTAAAATCCGACAGTGTAAATATCTCAACAATATTGTAGAACAAGATCATCGTTTTATCAAGTGGCGCATACAAAACGGATTAGGTTTTAAAAGTTTTGAATCGGCCAGACGAACCTTGAGTGGAATTGAAGTTGTACATATGCTAAGAAAGAGTCAGATGGTTAGACCAGGAATATCTATGTTTAAATCATTCTGTAAATTGGCGGGCTAACTTTTAAATGACTTAAATTTTTATATTTGATTCTGACAGATGCGACAGAACCCAAAGATTTATTGATTAAAAAACAAAATTTCTCTTCCAAAGGGATATATGGGTACACATCATTTATATGAATATGATGTACATGATAATCTTACTAAAACAACCGATAGGACATATGAATACAAATATGATGAACAAGGAAACTGGATAGAGAGAATAGAAAATTACAGAAATGAAGTATTCCAAAAAACGATTAGAGAATTTACTTATTTTCCGAGAGATCTTCATTTAGTTTAACTTCTTAATTTTTTGATAGAAAACTAAAAGAGTCATATCTTCTAATTAAAACTAATGCTGTGCGCATGTATCTGACTTCGCACCTAAAATTTAATCAAATTTATGATACAAAAAAAGCTTCAGATTTCTCTGAAGCTTTATACTTGTAGCGCAACGCATTCAAAAATCTAACCAGTTAATTGAAGATTATTATAATATTATCCCATTGCATCTTGATATTTTTTTAATAACTTATCACATAAAGTTACCCAAATTTGGATAGCTTTGTGTAGTTTGTCACACATATAAACAAGTTGTATAGCATTTAAGAAATGACAGTAACTGATAAAGAAATACAAGCTGATTATAAAAATCGAATTAACCAAGTTTTTGAATTTATTGACAAAAACTTGGAATCGGATTTATCGTTAAATGCAGTTTCGGAAATTGCTTTTTTCTCATCATTTCATTTTCATCGAGTTTTCAAATTTGTTACAGAACAAACTCTACATGAATACGTAAAAAGAAGAAGAATAGAAAAATCAGCATCTGATTTGTTACATAAAAACATAACAGCAACTGAAATAGCACATAAATATGGATTTAGTGATAATTCTTCCTATTCCAAAGCATTTAAAAAGTATTTTGGAGTAAGCCCGACTGAATTTAAAAACCAAAATCCAAATAGATTTAGCAAGATTCGTCAACTTAAAAGCAAGAATGGACAAGAATATCCTGACTATAAAAAATACATTTGTGTCATTAATAATCTTAAAAATTGGATAAAAATGAACGCAAAAATTGAAATTAAAGAAATGTCAAAAATAGATTTGGCTTATGTATCAAGTATTGGTCCTCATAACCTTGAGAATGCCTATGGAAAATTAATGCAATGGGCAACACCAAAAGGATTAATGAACGACCAAACAAAAATGATAACGGTTTATCACGACAGTTTTAAAGTTACTGAAGCCGACAAAGTAAGGATGAGTGCTTCGATTTTACTTGATAAGGCAGTGAAAACAAATGGAGAAATCGGACTGACAACAATAGAAGCTGGAAAATTTATCGTTGGAAGTTTTGAAATTGGATTAAACGAATTTGAAAAGTCGTGGACTGGATTATTTGTCTGGATGAACGAAAATGGATATAAGAAAGCTGACAGAGAGCCTTTTGAAATTTATTATAATAATTTTAATGAACATACTGAAGGGAAAGCTATTGTTGACTTTTGCATACCAGTTGAATAAAAAACACTGTACAACAATGGCTATAAGTAATTGCTTGTTTTCGCCTACTTTTGAAATTCCCCTCGCTCTCCGAAGTATTACTTATAATGCTGCGCAAATGTCTCTGAACTGCCCTCAAAAAGTTAGACACTATTTGGGGGCATTTTTATGAAAATTAAACCTTATAAAAGTCTCTTGACTTTTTAAGTTTTCGCTTAAAACAAAAAGCCTCAGATTTCTCTGAAGCTTTGTCTTAGTAGCCCTGACGGGAAAATTCTCAAACCATTTTGCGGATGATTTGAGGAAATTAAATAGGGTTTAAATTTTATTTCCGCATATGGAGAAAGAGGTATCCACTCCAGCTTGATGAAATATAATTTTGTTAGTATGTTTTTTTGGGAGACTACTTTTTCCTCTTATACGAAGAACTATAGCCGTTTATAATATTATTTGTAAGAGTAAGAGTTTTACTGTCAGGATTTTCAATGATATATGTTAGACCTTCAAAAATGACCATATCATGCTCTTTATTATCATAAACGCTTATGCCTTTGCTAATAACATATTTGCTGATCCTTAGCTCTATATCATTCATATAGGTAGTAACTTTATTGTCCGGAGTAAAAACTATTTTTTTAGTATGACCCAGAGTCTTTGGGGTGGAGATATAATTTCCATCTTGCCCTATTGATTTTTGCCAAGTCCAAGATCCTAAAATTGCATTTGGAGTTTGATCATTGATTGGAAAAACCGGTCAATTTGACCACCTAATTCCGGAGTAAATTGACCACCCGTTCCGGAGCAAACTGACCACCTAATTCCGGAGCAAATTGACCACCAAGTTTTGTGGTTAATTAACGATTAAAAACTATTGATTTTTTCATGTTGTTAGAACCATACATTCGTTAAAAACATACGGATTATGGCAAACAAAATAACAGACATGAGTAAAATTAGAAAAGTAATTAAATTCTATTGTAATGGAAAGAGTAAGTTATTTATAAGTAGCTACTTATCCCTTTCAAGAAATACGGTAAAGAAATATATTTCTTTATTTGAAGTTCTCGGATTAAGCTTTGAATTAATCGACCAAAAAACCGATGCAGAGCTGGAACTTTTATTCTCCCAGACTAGTGTAGAGGCCATTAGCCCGAGATTACAGACACTTTATGATTTTTTTCCTAAAATGGAACGTGAACTAAAAAAAGTTGGCGTTACCGTACAGCATATGTGGGAACAATATATTGCTGTAAATCCTGATGGTTATCGAACTTCACAATTTCATTATCACTACAATATATGGGGCAAACGAGTTAATCCGGTCATGCATATGAACCATAAGGCTGGTGATAAAATGTATGTTGATTATGCCGGAAAGACACTCTCAATTATTGATATAGATACCGGAGAAGTCAAAGAAGTACAATTTTTTGTAGCAATATTAGGCGCTAGCCAATACACGTATGCTGAAGCTTCCATGAGCCAGCAAAAGGAAAACTTTGTTGACTCAGTAGAGAATGCCATGCGCTTTTTTGAAGGTACTCCTGCTGCCATTGTTCCGGATAATTTAAAATCTGCAGTAATAAAAAGCAGTCGTTTTGAACCGACAATCAATGAAACCCTGGCTGATTTAGCAGAACACTACGAAACTACAATTTTATCTGCCAGAGCTTACAGGCCCAGGGACAAATCATTAGTTGAAGGAGCTGTTAAGATATTATATCGAAGGATTTATGTAACCATAAAAGAAACCAAGTTCTTTTCTCTGGAACAATTAAATCAGCAGATCTGGGATTTACTTGACTCTCATAATAACAGAAAACTAACAGGACGCCCTTATTCCCGCTTTGAATTATTTTTAGAAGACGAAAAAGAAAAACTGCGTCCACTGCCACAAGATCGTTTTGAAATTAAATACCAGTCTTTTGCAACGGTAATGCAAAACGGTCATGTTCAATTAAGCCAGGACAAAAACTATTACAGCGTTCCGTATCAATATGTAAAAAAGAAAGCAAAGCTGTTATATACCAAATCAACGGTAGAGATTTATTATAAATACAATCGAATAGCTGTACATCCAAGAAACTACAAACCTTATGTCTATACAACAACCCCTGAGCATTTAGCCAGTACACATCAATTTGTAGCCCAATGGAGTGCTGCCCGCTTCATTGAATGGGCTAATAATATTGATGAGTCAGTGGGAGAATATATAATGCAGATAATCGAAAGCAGAAATCATCCAGAACAGGCTTATAAAAGTTGTTTAGGAATACTGAATTTTGAAAAAAAGGTAGGCAGACAGCGATTAATAAATGCCTGCAGGCGGGCACTTGATTTTAAAATTTACAATTTTAAGACCATACAAAATATTTTAGAAAACAACTTGGATCATATTGATTTTGATCAAGAGCCTGAGCAGGAACTTCCCGATCACAGTAACATAAGAGGAAAACATTATTATAACTAAATTAAATCTTGAAAAAATGAATGAATCCACAGTAACCAAAATGAAACAAATGAAGCTTTATGGCATGTTTAATGCTTTTAAAACAGCCATTGAAAGCGGAAAAACAGATCATTATACCCTTGACCAGTTTGTATCGATGATTATTGATGCAGAATGGGATGAAAGGTACAATCGTCGTATTGAACGAAGTATAACTAATGCCAAATTCCATTACAAATCAAATATTGAAAGTATCAATTTTGATGTATCACGTAATCTGGACAGAAACATGGTACTGCGTCTGGCAGAATGCGAATTTATAGAGAAAAATGAAAACATTTTAATCACTGGAAGTACCGGGGTCGGTAAAAGTTATTTAGGTACCGCATTAGGTTATCAAGCCTGTATACAGGGTTTTAAGGTAAGTTATTTTAATACCTCAAAATTGTTTGCTAGACTAAAAATGGCTAAAGCAGATGGTACTTATCTGCGGGAACTTACCAAAATACAAAGACAGGATGTTATAATACTTGATGATTTTGGGCTTCAGGCACTTGACAGCCATAACCGAATTACTCTTTTGGAGATCATAGAGGACAGGCATAATAACGGCTCTATAATAGTGACATCACAAATCCCAGTTCAAGGATGGTATGATATAATTGGAGAAAAAACGATAGCAGATGCAATATTAGACAGACTGATACACCAATCTCACAGGCTTGAATTACATGGAGAATCGATGAGAAAGAAAAGAGGAATAAACAAAGAGTGATATTTTATTATATTTGAATACTAATTAACAGATGAAAAAATATAGTTTTTAATCAAAACGGAGGTGGTCATTTTGCTCCGGAATTAGGTGGTCATTTTGAACTGGAATCAGGTGCTCACTTTAAAACGGAATGGGGTGATCAATATAACCGGAATTTGCAGAAGACTATCTTCAGGAGAAATATAAGTTAGAAGATGCATTAAAAGATTTCTGATAATAATAATGTAATAAAGTTAAAAGCAAGAGTTGATGATTAGCTATATTTAATAACAAAAGCGCTATAATAGGGCTTTTGTTATTAAATTTGACTTTATACTCTATTTATATTTAATATTGATGCTGATAATATCCGAAGTCATATTTGTCGTTCTGGTATAATGCCCGTAACGAATCTCCAATGTATTCCAGTGTTTAAGACCGAATATTCCGTTTAAGGGAGTGAATTTCATTCCCATCCCAAAGAAACTGCTGTCAAACTTAGATAAATCATAATTGCTGGTATAATATTCGTCCGCTGCTGAATGTTCGCCATACGGTTTAAAATACTTCGTTCCCGTTTGAGTATAATACCTGTAAAACGGACTTATCGAAAAGGCCTGAGTTAATTTTACAGGAATTTCAAGATCGGCAGTATGTGCTTTTAAGCTCCAGTCATCAGTATAATATCTGTAATAAGCCCTAATGATTACATTGTCTCCCAGGAAATAACTTGCCCTGATCCCCAATGGAATTTTGAGTCTTGTATCGGGCATTTTTTCCTGATGTACAGATCCGTCAGTAAAATAAACCCTGTGAAACGGAAGACTTAAATACCCGTTTTGGCTAATCACATCACCTACAAGCATTACCTGCAATCGCTGGTTGACCACCTGAGAATAACTTAAAGTTCCTGCAAAAGTATTTCGGTTTGCACTTCCGTAGCCTTCCTGACCCGGAGTACGAAGCTCAACAGGTTCAATTAATTTCAGCTGATCGAGAAAGGTTTGAAATTTAGCTGTAAACTCTCCGTTCCTGTCTCTTGTTTTTTGGGAAAAACTAATGTTTCCCCCAAAAGACTGGTAATCAAATTCAGTGGATGATGAAACTCCAAGACCAATTGTTCTTCCTGTTGCTTCATTTTCTCTTAAATAAGTCAAAGAAGGATAAAAACGATTGTCTGAAGAAGATGCAGATGAATTGGCACTCAAATCAATCATATCTGATGAGGCAGAAGTATAATGATCAATTCCAGCTTCAATATCAAAAGTATGTTTGATTCCGGTTTCTCCATATTTTACCAATTTTACGTCAATGGTATTGGCAATATCGGTAAGATGTTCAGAACCAATTCCTCCTGTAACGGCCGAATTGTCTCCGTTTTGCTTATAATAACTGGAAACTAAATTTACTTCTTCCAGTTTTAATTTTTTGCTTTTGTAACTGGTAGAATCTGTAGGAACATTTTGTGCTCTTGTTTGAAATAATGCCAGTAAGGCAAATCCTGTAATGAATATTCTTTTCATTTTTTAAGAGTATGAAAATTAGTTACAGCCACAGCCACCGCCGCTTTTTCCTGAATTTGCTCCGGAAGCTCCTTCACGGTAGGATTGAAAACTAAGTTCTGTTTTTTCGATTTTTCTGTTAGAAAGGACCATTTCAGAATCGTTGATTTTTCCTTTCTGGTATTCTTTTACCGATGTGCAGGAGGTGAGTAGAATGCCCGTAAAAGCAATGCTGCAAAATAGTACGAGCGCTTTTTGTTTTGGCTTTTTCATTTCAGGTTAATGTTTTTTGAAGTGTAAATTTTGTTGTTGTCGTCGATTATTATACAATATAGATCTGCTATCTGATCTATTAAAAACAAGCCTGCTTTAATACCCATAACTGCTATTGGCGTTGCCATTGCATCTGCAAATTCTGCGTTCCCGCTAATAATGGTTACACTTTTAATTCCTGTTATAGGCAATCCTGTTTTTGGGTCAATAGTATGTGAATATTTCTTTCCGTTAATGGTCACGAATTTTTCATAATTCCCGGATGTTGCCACTGCTTTATTGGAAATTTCCATATAAGAAAATGCCGCATTTGGAGCATCAGGATCTGCTACGCCAATGGTCCATTTTTTGCCATTAGGCTGTAATCCCCAGGCCGAAAGATCTCCGCTGGCATTGATAATGCCGCTTTCAACATCATGATTTAAAAGTATTTGTTTTGCCATCTCGGCAGCATAACCTTTTCCGATTCCGCCAAAACCAATTCGCATTCCCTTTTCTTTTAAAAATACGGTTGAGTTTTCTTTATCTAAAATGATATTTCTATAATCAATAAGATGTACCATTTTGAGTGCTGTTTCGGCATCTGGTAATTTGGTCATGGCTTTATCAAAATTCCAAAGACTTTTATCGATACTTCCGTATGAAATATCAAAGGCACCTTGCGTAATTCTTGAAATTCCAATACATCTTTCGATAAGATTAAAAACTTCAAGATCTACTTTAACAGGCTTAATTCCTGCATTTTCATTAATCAGGTTCGTCTGACTATCATCTTTATAAGTAGTCAAAAGTTTTTCGATCCGTCTGATTTCTTCAATAGCAAGATTAATATTCTCATTCCCAATTTTCTCATTTTCAGCCACAACTGTAATTGTAAAGTTGTTTCCCATGAGTTTTAGGGATTGCGAATATTTTTTATTTTTTAATATATTACTTTTTGCTATCACAGATTGCTTTTATTTCGGCAGTCCACTGCTCAGGAGTAGTTTCTGGTTTTCCGTGCCAGGTTTTAAGTACTTTACCATCAGCATCCAAAAGCAGGGTTAGAGGGAAACTTCCTTCTTTATTATAAATCTCGGCTAAATCCTCGTTTCTTTTTACCTGCTGGGGCGTTCCTATGTTTTTCTTTTTTCTTGGAAAATCAGCATTAACCAGTACCAGATTCTCATTGGCCATCTCTGTGAATGCCGGGCTTTCAAGATAATCTCTGCGCGTTACAATACAAGGCCCGCACCAGTCTGAACCGGAGAAGTTCAGTAGAATTAACTCGTGCTTTTCCTTTGCTGTTTTTTTGGCATTAGTAAAGTCAGGTTCCCAGTTGATGGGAAGCACTGTTAATAACAGAAATAATGTAATTAGTTTCATTTTTCAGTTTGTTTTTAGGTATATACGAAATAACGAATTGTCAGGTATCTTATTTTTTAAACTTGCTTAAGATTCGGTTAAATTTTAAACCAAATAAAAAGCTGTTTTTTTAAGCAGTCTGAACACCAAAAATATAGCCCACAAATGCCGAGGCTGCCATGGCAAAGGTGCCCCAGATGCAGATACGCAATATCGCTTTCAGCGTATGGGATCCGCCGGCTTTTGCGGCCAGCATTCCCGATAATGCCAAAAAGAGTATTGAAAAACCATACTGATAAAATACCATTTCTTTTATAGGGGCAAAAATGGCCACCAAAAGCGGCAATAAACCACCAATAATAAAGGATATGGCCGATGCAAAAGCTGCTGTAAGGGGGGTGGCCTGTGTGATTTCATTAATTCCGAGTTCGTCCCTCGCATGGGCTTCAAGGGCATCATGAGCCGTTAATTCCACAGCAACCTGCCTGGCAAGTTCTTTATTTAATCCCCTTTGAATATAAATATCGGTGAGTTCTTCCAGTTCCTCTTCCGGCAGGGTTTCAAGAGCGATTTTTTCTCTTTTCAAATCTGCAGTTTCTACATCAGACTGGGAACTTACCGATACATATTCACCTGCTGCCATAGAAAGCGCACCTGCTGTTAGACCCGCTACGGCAGCCAGTAAAATAGGCTCTCTTGTAACACTTGCCGCAGCCACACCAATGGCTAAACTGGTGGTCGATAAAATTCCGTCGTTTGCCCCCAGAACTGCTGCCCTGAGCCATCCGCTTCTATTGATATAATGATTTTCAACATGCATAATTTTAATTTTATAGTAGTTTAATCCAATGCGGATCTTCAGAGGTTTTTGGAACACCTCCAAAATTAGTTTTTAGAAACTGTCTAATTTGTAATGCTGTTTTGTTTTGTGTAGCGCTTTTCCAGTCATTGATATCATAAATATGAATCTGCTTGGCATTTGTGTTTGTAACAAATGAAATCCGGGATATTGAATCCTTGTATTTCATAATCTCATGTAACATTCCGCGATTTGGCACTACAACAAGAATGTTTTCCCAATCAAGAAAATTCTTAGGGATATCCTCACGGTCCTTCAATCCTAAAAATTCAAAAAAGGCTTTTATTTTTTGATCATTAAGCCTATGTATATCTAAGTCAGCCTTTTTTAGAATAATCTGGAGATTTGCCTGATCTCTAATGATACCCATATTTAAAATATTTTTTTTAATGAAAGGATCAAAGTATATTATCTGATTTCAGAATGTCTGATTTCTCCCCCTGTAGTGCCTGTCTGCCGGCCAGAGTATAAAACTGCCAGAGAGTACACCATCAGAGCCAGTGCAATATAATCAGCATACGATTTCTCTTTCCAATTGCTCCATAAAGCAGCTATCGAACCGATGCCCAGTACATAGGATAGTAAAGCAAATACCTCTGCTTTTTCTTCATGTTCATGGATTAAATTTTTAGAGATTCCCTCAATTTGTTTTACCACGTGCTCGGCGCCATCCCCTGTTGCTGTTGCTGCAAATGCCGTAATTGCCCCCAGTATAAAAATACAGCAAGCTGTCCTTTTTACAATTTCAGATTTTACTATAAATCCACCTATGAGAACCAATAAACCTACAATGGGTATAATAATAGGCAGGTGGTTCAATACTAAGTGATAATGCGCTCCGTTCATAATGTTTTGTTTTAAAGTATTGATTTTCTATTCTTCTTTGTTTTCCATTTTATCCGGGCAATGCGCTGGCTGAGCCCGATGCTTCTTCCTCTCGGCATTGCTCTTGATAGACCAGTCGCGGCAATTGTAAAAAGCCCTGCGATGAGTTTATTGCTTAGGGAAAACGCAATTATTTTAGTAAGCATAAGCTTGTTTTGTTAATCGCCGCTTTAAAAAATAAGCAATAGCAAAAACACGCGCCATTAGACGTGAGAGTTTTAAGCCGATAAAAAACGATTAACAGTCTCTGGGCGGCTGCCAGACAGAGGAAAGGGAAATAGATAAATAGGAGAAAGAATACGTATATAAATTTTGTTTTTTATACGTAAAATTTACTTTTTGCATGGTTTTGTATTCTTGTGTCAACGGATAAAATACAACAGAACTGATATTGGCGTGCGATTTAAAAGGCAGTTTCATATCCTTTACATAATCGGCATCAAATACATCTGGTCCCTGGTAGTGAATGCATAAAAACTCAAGAACAGTTAAATTAGGATTTTGTTCTTTATGTTCCATATAATGTTCTGCCATTACAGGCAGTTTTATGAGTTCGCCCAGCTGTGTTATAGACAGCAGGTAAACAGATAAAAATAATATGGACAGTTGTTTTTTCACAATTCAAATATAACTAATATTCTTATGATATTTTGAGGTAACTGGTTGTTTAGAAATGTTGTAAATAGTTAAGTCTTGCCAAAATACTTTTAAGTTTTACCTGCACAAAGATAAAAGGCTGTTTAAAAACAAAGGGCGATAAAGTTGTTACTGGAAGTTTTTTCCTACTCAGTAGAATGGTTCTAAATGTTAAATCTGATTGTTTTTTTACTTCAATTCACCCTAAATTAGCCATTGAATAAAGCAACTGTTAAAAAATGCCTTATTTTTTATTTATCAGCTGTTAATAGGATTTCATGTCCAATTGCATAGCATCACCCATAAACTTTTAGGAGCTTTTCCCGCTATACGTTGCAATCTTTTGCGTCGAATCCCGGCACAAAAGGATTTCCACTGCTATCGGGGCTAAGGGCTGTAGGCCCTATTTTGCGTTTGGAGAAATGTAAATTTGAATTCAATTGTTGTATTTCTAATTTACAGGTGGTGCAAAAAATAAAGTTTTTTTGTAAAATATTTTCTGGCTCTTATGTCTTATAAAAAAGGAAATGAAAACAAAAAATCACTAATCATTGATTAAAATTTTTTTAAGCAAAATAAGGCGCCAATTGTCTTTAATTGGTGCCATTTGGCTGTGGTGACAGGATATGCACAAATTTCTGTAAATTTTATGGACGATTTGAAGAGATTGGCTTACTACTGGTAGTGGCTGTATTTTGATGTCTTGAGTATTTTTATTTGGATGTCCTGTTGGGGATTATATGTTGTATATCACATATTAATTTGATAAATATCATTTTCGTAGACGTCTTTTTAATCTAATTTTATTCACGAAATAATCCTGTATTTTTTCAAGTCTTTGCAAGGTTTGGGCCTTATAATTAATTTTATGATGAACCTAAAATCTTCGGCTATAAATAGCATTTCAACACTATGTTTTACAGGAATAACTAAACAAATAAACAGATGAAAAAGAAGTTAAGTATGCTTGTTGTCACGGCTATACTTTTATACTCTTGCCAGCAAAAGGATTGGACAGGTTCAAATGAAAGTGGTATGGAGACAGATTCGTCTGAAATCTCTGGCATCAGTGATAGGATGGTTAGGAAGTGGTTTTTAATGAATAGGGAATCAGACAGTATAATGGCTTTGGCACAACAGACTATTAAGCAAAAGAGAACCGAAGTGGAAGCTCATCCGCCAGATGAGCGTGAGTATATTAATTCATGCATTGGAGAAGCTCAACAGCATCTTGATCAATTGAAGAAAAAAGTAAAATATATTAAAGGGTTTGCAATTCATATTGAAAAATATGATCCAGCTCTAAAGCATACAATTGACTCATTAAAAGAAGACTATCTTCAGGAAAAATATAAGTTAGAAGATTTATTAAAAGATCTCTGATACCTTTTCATCTGCATCATCTTCTATTATTAGAATATTACCGGTATTTATCATTTTTAAGGGTATATAAATTTATAAAGTTTTTTTAACTTATTTATAATTAGGGGATAAAGTATATGGAACAAGCATAAAACAATATATTAAATCCTGTTGAAAAATAATTTTCAACAGGATTTTTTTACAAGCTTTAAAACCTTAAAATTATTTTAAATGGAGAAAGACATTAGATATTTAGAATTTCTAGCCCTGAATTCTAAAGAAGTTATCGAAAAACAAGTAGACTCCTATCGTCAGCAGCATTCTTATGCAGGTACCATTATTGGTTTTACAGTATTGTTTATTCCTTTTTTCTTAAATAGTTTAGAGGGGGCTAATCAAAGTATTCAATTAATTACGATTATACCTATCGCATGTTTTATCAGTTCTATCCTTTTAATGCTCAGTATTTTTAGAAGTAAACCATTGGATCAGGCCTTATCTGTAACCAAGTATGAAGCCTTATTAAAGAAGTCGTATGAAGATATATTACTTTATGAAATTGAAGCAAACAAAGTTTCTTACATAAAAAACAATAAAGCAACGTTAAAAGCGAGTAAAAGGTACATGCAAGGAGTGGGTCTTACCACTTTTGCCATTCTTGTAGCTATTGTTCTTCTTTTATTGAATTCTTTTCTCTCGATAGAAAAAGTGCCCACAAAAGTTCAGGTTGTAAATACAACCAAATAATGGTATAAGTAAATAATTGTCCTTATTGCTTCAATATATTAAATGTTTCTTATCACTTTTTCGATTGACAGAAATCATTTTTTTTCAGCTCTATTTGTCTCAATTTTGCCTACCGATATAGAGATTATTATACTTATAAAAACAAGTATATCAATGCTTATTGTTGAAAAATATTAACGAAAAATCTAATGAAAAAAAGTAACGATGTTTTACGTAAAGAAGTTATGGAAGCTATAAATTGGGAACCTATTTTAGATTCTAATAAAATAGAGGTTAGTGTTCAAGATGGAATTGTTACTCTTGCAGGAACTGTAGATAATTATAATCAAAAAAAAGAAGCTGAACATACAATTAAGGATATATCAGGGGTTAGGGCCATTATAGATGACGTGAGGGTAGACCTTTCTTTTTCAGTAATTAAAAGTGATAAAGAGATTGCCAGTGCAGTTATTAAAGCATTAGAGCAAAAATGGGTTATACCTAATCACAGATTAAAAGTTACAGTCCAAGACGGATGGGTAACCCTTGATGGTATTTTGCATTGGAATTTCCAAAGGAAGGCCGCAGAGAATGCCATCCGAAATCTGGAAGGTGTAAGAGGAGTTATGGACAAAATAATTATTGAAGCTGAAATAAATAATGAACTGGAGAAACTGATTGTAGAGAAAGCGCTTAAGCGCAGCTGGATACTTGATATCGGTAATATTAAAGTTAGAGTTGATGGTAAAACGATTTTCCTTAGTGGTATAGTTAGTTCTCTTCTTCAGAAGGAAGAGGCAGAAAAGATAGCATGGAATACAACCGGAGTATGGCAAGTGGATAATAAACTTTTTGTAGAATTTGATTGATATGAAATCTAATGAGATTTATCGACGAAGATTTGCAAAGCAACAGAATTGCGCTGATCGGTGCCTGCTTAGGTTTTAATTTACAGTTAAAACAATAATAAACTGCTTAACGTTGATTAAAGCGTACATTTGAAATAATTGATAAACAACTAATGGATAATAAAGAAAATATACGGATTTTACTCACTGACGACGATCAGGATGACAGGGAATTTTTTGCAGATGCAGTAGCGGATCTTCATCTTAATGTGACTGTTGAATTTTGTATAAATGGACTTGAGCTTATAAATTATCTTTATGATAAAAATCGTATTATCCCTGACATCATATTTTTAGACCTTAATATGCCGATTATGTCAGGTTTTGAAACCCTGAAACAAATTAGAGAAGACATTTTATTTAAGGACATTCCTATTATTGCCATTTATTCCACTTCATCATCTCAAGAAGGTATTAAGAACACTTTTGGATCAGGTGCCAATGCCTATATCGTGAAGCCCACTGATTTTAACGAGTTAAAGAAACTCATAAGAAAAGTTATCGAAATGGATTGGAAAGAACAGCTGAAATATTCCAAATTAGAATCTTTTATTATTACGGTTTAATTAAACTCTTGCACTTTTGAGGTAACTTATTACAACAGAATTAAATTACAAGTAATGCAACATAAAAAAAACATCTTGCCCAAGGCTACACGCCAGGACTTTCCTATTGTTGGTATTGGAGCTTCGGCAGGAGGGCTTGAGGCTTTTACCCAGTTTATTGATGCTATCCCTGAAGACTCAGAAATGGCCTATGTCATTGTTCAGCACTTACATCCATTGCATGACAGTATACTTACAGAGCTTTTATCTCGCGTAGCCAGAATACCAATTATTGAAATTACCGACGATATTCATTTGGCCCCAAATACTATTTATGTTATTCCGGAAAACAAAATACTGACTTCTTTTGATGGAGTACTAAAACTAAGTCCACGTCTTAAAGATACTAAAAATCAGGCAATCGATATTTTTTTTAATTCATTGGCGGAGGTTCATCTTAATTTGGCCTGCGGAGTATTGCTCTCGGGAAATGGATCTGACGGGACACTTGGCTTGGGATCGATTAAGGAACACGGAGGCATAACTTTTGCTCAGGATATTGACGCTTCTTATAATGAAATGCCGCAAAATGCAATTAATGCCGGAGTTGTTGATTACGTATTATCACCAGTGAAAATAGTGGCGAAATTAATTGAGCTTTGTAATGCAAAAGCGATTGCCGGTGAAGATAATGAACTTAATGATGAGGCAGTATTTAATGAAATTATTAAAATTCTGCGTCACCACAGCGGGGTTGATTTTGCTTATTATAAACAAACTACGATACGCAGACGTATTGCCAGACGAATGGCATTAAATAAAATCGTCAATCTGAGGGATTATCTTAAAGTATTGAGAGGTGATAAATTGGCCTCTGAAGATTTATTTAACGATCTGCTTATACCGGTAACGGAATTTTTCAGGGATGTTAAAATTTTTCAGATGATGAGGGAAAAAGTTTTCCCTTTATTAGTGGGCAGGGTACCGGAAGGAAATGCAATACGAATCTGGATTGCAGGATGTTCTACCGGTGAAGAAGCTTACACGCTGGCTATTGCCCTTCATGAATTTTTGGGAGAAAATCTTCAGGGAAAAGAAATTCAGATTTTTGCTTCGGATATTTCAGAAGTTGCTATTGCCAAGGCTAGGGCTGGATTTTATAGAAAATCTCAAATGCGTAATGTTTCTGAAGCTACGCTTTCCAAGTATTTTACATCCAATACCAACGGTTATACTATTAAACGGCAAATTAGGGATTTATGCGTTTTTGCTGTTCATAATTTTTTGACAGATCCTCCATTTGCCAGAATGGATTTGATTACCTGCAGGAATGTTTTTATTTACATGGATGCATTTTTACAGAAAAAGTCTTTAAGTACATTCCATTATGCCTTAAAAGAAAACGGTTTTTTACTTTTAGGAAAATCAGAAACTGCTATTCCGGCCGTTGAACTTTTTCAGTCTTTTGATAAAGCCGGAAAAATATATACAAGAAAAGAGGTTTCAGCAAGATCAGTGCAATCTCGCTGGGGAGTAGGAACTAGTGACAAATTGAAAAGTTTTAAATCAGAACTTCCCAAAAAAGAAATCGTAAAAGAAGATTTTATAAAAAGTGCAGAATTAATTTTACTTTCGAATTATAGACCAGTAAGTGTCATAGTAAATGAACAGGTGGATATTTTACATATTATTGGAGATATTACTGATTTTATTAAATTTTCACAGGGCAAGCCTACTTTTAATTTGCTGAAAATGGTTCGAGAAGGATTGGCTTTTGAACTTCGTAATGCCTTGCATAAATCTAAAGAAACAGGATCGCTTGTAAAAAAAGAAGCAATACAGGTTAAAAGGAAAGAAGTTATAAGTGAAGTTACAATCGAAGTACAGCCGCTGCCAGATACTTCAGAGCCCTATTTCCTAATATTGTTTTATAAAACAAACAATATCCAACCAGTGATATCCCCAAACAATATGACGGACGAAGAAATCCGTAATGATGTCAATTTAAAAAGGATCGCACAGCTTGAAAAAGAATTGGAAAAAATACGAAATGACGTAAATGCGATTAGTGAAGAACAGGAAGCTTCGAATGAAGAACTGCAGAGGGCTAATGAGGAATTATTAAGCGGAAGCGAGGAATTGCAAAGCCTGAACGAAGAATTGGAAACTTCTAAAGAAGAATTACAATCCAGCAATGAAGAACTATCGCAGATCAATCAGGAACTATTAAACAAGCAACAGGAAATTAATATTGCAAAAAATTATACAGAAGCAATAGTGGCAACTCTTCGTGAACCTATAGTTGTTTTGGATAACAAGCTTAGAATAAAAAACATCAACAGGGCATTTTCTGAAAAATATAATATTACCAAAGAAGAGGCAGCAGACAGGCTCATATATGAAATTCAAAATCATCTTTTTGATGATATTCAAATGCGCGCCATGCTAGAAAAAGTACTTCAGCAAAAAACACAACTTGATGATTATCAGATAGCGGTAAATCTTTTGCCTTACGGCGAAAGTATTCTGCTTCTAAATGCCAGACAAGTCACTTATGAAACCAGTAAAAAACAATTAATTCTGCTGGCTATTGAAGATATTACCGAACGCAGGAAGATTGAAAAGAAATTACAGGCAATGTCCGATGGTTTAGAAGTTAAAGTTCAGGAACGTACGGTAGACCTGCTCACGTCCAATAAGGAGTTGGAAAACTCTGTAAAAAACCTGCATACAGCCAATGAACAGTTGCAGGAATACGCTTATGTGGCCAGTCATGACCTGCAGGAGCCATTGCGTAAAATATTGATGTTTATCAGCAGGCTTTTAGGAATGGAGGAAAAAATTTCTGATCCGGCTCTTTTGCTGCTTGAAAAAATCAGCAAATCATCTATTAGGATGAATACGCTTATTAAAGATTTATTGGCCTATTCTTATCTTGACAATCCCGATAGGCAATTTAAAGCCACTGATTTGAATACGGTTATCGACAATATTTTAATTGATTTTGAGTTGCTGATTCAGGAACGCAATTTTAAAATAAAAGTGGGTCATTTACCCGTTATCAATGCAATTCCGCTTCAAATGAATCAGCTTTTTTATAATTTAATCAGTAACGCCATTAAGTTTTATAAAAAAGACAATTCAATTTCTAAAATAGAGATAAGTTCCAAAAAACTGACTTTAAAACAAGTTAAAACATATCCGGATCTGGATCCAGGTTTAGCATATTGTGAGATCATAATAAAAGACAATGGCATTGGATTTAATCAGCAATATGAAAATAAGATTTTCACTATTTTTCAAAGACTTCACAATAATGAAGTGTATATAGGTACTGGTATTGGACTATCAATTGGAAAAAAAATAGTAGAAAATCACAAGGGAATTATTTTCTCTAAAGCCGAAGAAAATATTGGCGCGGAATTTCATATCATATTGCCTATCTAGATCTTTTTCGATTGAGAAGAGAAGCAGTTATATTAGCATGAAAAACGGAAGTAGGATTTACTTAATTATGTAAATCCTACTTCCGTTTTTGATAAATGTTAAGATTGCAAAATAAAATCTTAAAGTAGGTATTACTCTTTTACACCTGTGAGCCAATCTTTAAATTTGCTTACCTGTTCTGTTAAAAAAGACTCGTGTTCTTCATCTTCCTCTACATTTGGCGGTAAGATATGTTCGAAGTAAGTTCCTTTGAGAACTTTTCTTAATATGCCTTCTCCTAAAAAGGACTTATTGTCATTGAGTGTTTTTGCTGCTTTAAACAAATGGCGGATATCATATTGCAGAGGATTGATATCAGGTACCTGTTTGTTGAGATTCAATAATTCATAAACAGCTATTCTCGCAGTTCTTACCGAACTTTCCATCGTGAAAACCACATCATTATTTGTTTCTACAAACTGACCTATTAGTCCCAGATTTTTGCATCCTTCAGGAACAACCCTTGGACGATCACCTTTTGCCCTTGGCATAAACATCGAAGTAATATAAGGCATGAAGGCCGTACGTATAATCGTGTTTTGGATCACATTATCCAACTGATCGATGATCCCGGTATGATAACACAATTCGGCAAGGATTTCGTCTCCGGTACACTCAGGCATTGTCTTTTTAATGTAATTTCCTTCTTTGTCCATAAACAATGCATATACCCAAAGTACCAGAATATCATCCGGCTGTTCAGGAAAATGGGGCTGTCTGTTACAGGTAAAACTCATTAGCCAGCTTGAATCTGTAATGGTGACAATTCCTCCTGTAGCCGTTTTTCCGGAGTAAGGATCATTCACACAATATTCACTAAGTTTCTCCACGAGTGCGGAAGGCCTGCAGGTTAAGGTCACTGATTCCCAGGATGATTTTTCGATATTGCTGCAGAATTTTTCAGGTTTGCCAAAAACCTCTGATTTAGTGGCAAGATTCTTCCATAGTTTCCATCCACCGCTTTTTCCGCTGGTTTGATTATCAATTGTAATAACAGGAGCTTTTTTGTTGTCGCCATAGAAAGTGTCTTCGGTCATTGATCCAGTAGTTACAATCACATAATCTTCTTTTCCAATCGGTATTTTTAGTTCTTTGCCATCCCTTTCTGCGATAATTCCCTTCACTAGTTTCCCATCAGTATTGATAAGAATATCCAAATCGTTTATCAGTGTATTAAATTCAATGGTGACACCCTTCTCTTGTAGAAAGTTACGCAGTGGTGTTACAAAAGTGTCATATTGGTTGTATTTGGGAAATACCAAAGATGAAAAATCATTCAAGCCGTCAATAGCATGCAGGAAACGGTGCATATACAATTTTAGTTCAAGCAGACTGTGCCAGTTTTCAAAGGCAAACATAGTACGCCAGAACGTCCAGAAATTACTGCTTAAAAAGGATTCACTAAAATAATCTTCAATAGTTAAATCGTCCAGTTCTTCCTTTTTCTTTAGTAAAAGTTTAATGATGGCCAACTGGTCTTTTTTGTTGAGGCGAAATTTGCTGAAGTCTTTTATTTCTCCTTTGTTATGGATAAGGCGTGCTTTGGAATAATTGGAGTCATTATCATTAATAAGACGGTATTCATCCAAAACGCTGTAAGGAGCAGGCATTTCAAGGGCCGGAATATCCTGGAACATATCCCAAAGGTTTTCATAAGTCATATCCATTTCCCTGCCGCCTCTTATGATATAGCCGTCTTTGACATTACCGGCACCATCAAGAGATCCGCCATCAATATGAAGTTGTTCTAGAAATATAATATTTTTGGCTGGAATCTGCCCGTCGCGAATAAAGTAATAAGCTGTTGCCATACCGGCGATACCACTGCCTATAATATAAACTTTACTGTCTTTATACGATTTTAGGGGAATCCCTATATTGCGTTGATAGTTTCCAATCTGATCCGAAAACGGCATTGATTTTTCAGGTGTATTGCGCTGCTGCTCTTTACTGGAATCAGGTTCATGGTTTACATTTCTGTTTTCAGTTTTGGCATTTAGAACTTTATCAAATTTAACTGTATTTTCTTTCATTGTTATTATTTTAAGAATCAAATAAAGTTAGGTATTCTCTTAACTGTCAAAATGTTTCTTATCACTTTTTAGATTGACAGAAATCATTTTTTTTTAGACCTGTTTTTTTCACTTTTGCTTATTGATCACTGAATGTAAGAAGTAAACCAATGACTTTTACAGATCATTACCTAAATAAAAGATCTAATGAAAAAAAGTAATGAAGTTTTATGTAAAGAAGTAATTGAGGCTATCAAATGGCAGCCTCTCTTGCAGCCCAATAAAATAGATGTTAGCGTACAAGAGGGTATTGTGACACTTGAAGGAAGCATCGAGAACTATGCTCAAAAAAGGGAAGCTGAGGAGACCGTTAAACACATTTCCGGGGTAAAGGCAGTTGTCGATGATGTCAAGGTTGATTTATCTCCGGCAGCAAGCAAAAATGATACAGATATTGCCAGTTCAGTTGTCAAGGCACTACAGGATAACTGGGCTGTTCCCGATCATAGATTAAGAGTTGAAGTAGAACAAGGCTGGGTAACTCTTGAGGGGATTTTACATTGGAATTTTCAAAGAAAAGCTGCCGATAACGCTATTCGTTATCTGGAAGGAGTGAGAGGAGTAATTGATAAGATAAAGATTGAAGCGGAAGTAAAAAATGAACTAGGGCAAGAGATTGTTGAGAAAGCGCTCAGTCGCAGCTGGATTTTGGATATTGACAATATTAAAGTTAGAGTTGATGGCAAAACGATATTCCTTAGCGGTTTTGTGAGTTCACTTTTTCAGAAAGAAGAAGCAGAAAGGATAGCATGGAATACTCCTGGGGTATGGTATGTTGATAATGAACTTGTGGTGGAGCCTGATTGATATGCTGTCTAAAGTTTGCAATCAATCATATTGAACTTAGGTATAAGTGAGATATAAAGTTTTTATAATGTTAAGCGTTTTGGAATTTAAGTATTGACAAATAAAAACATAAGACAGTTAAACGAGATAACGTGATGAAAAAAGTAGCGCAAAATACACATCGTGCACTTCTCTTATTTTTGGGACTTACTGCTATGATTGGTGGTGGCGCATTAATTATTTCACCATCAGGGAAACTTCTTGGAGGACTGCCGCTATCTATTTTAGAAAACTCACCATTCACTGATTTCCTGATTCCCGGGATTATTCTGTTTTCCGTTTTCCGTTTTAGGCTTTTTCCCAGTTTTAATAGTAATGGCTTTATTCAAAAGACCTTTCATTCCGTTTGCAGAACATTTTAATCTTTTTAAAGACATGTACTGGGCTTGGACTTTTAGCATTTATATCGCTTTCGCGCTCATTATTTGGATACAGGTGGAAACCTTTTTTGTACAGGGAGTTGGTTGGTTGCAAATGTTTTATATGCTGTATGCCATTGCTATGCTTATTGTTGCCTTATTGCCGTATACAAGAAATAATTACACAAAAAACTTCACCTGCCAACCTAACAAAAATAGCAAACAATGATACTTTTACTAATCATTATTGGAGTATTACTGCTGGTGATACTTCTGGGAAAAATAACGATGTATTTAAAATTTAAAAATCAGGTCAAGCTGTTATACTCAAATGCATTGAATATATCTGATAAAACTTATAGTATAGGTCAGTTAGATGGCTTGCCCATACCAGTACAGCGTTATTTTAAATATGTACTCAAAGACGGAATGCCCTATATAAGTTCAGTTAGATTAAAACATAAGGGTCTATTCAAAACCAATTTAAAAAGTGGGTTCATCAATATTACGGGCGAGCAATATTTTTCTGTTCAAAAACCACAATTTATATGGAAAGGCTCAACGCTAATCTTTACCGCAAGAGACAGTTTCATTGCCGACAAGGGAAATTTAAAAGTTTCATTATTCAATATTTTTACAGTGGTTGACGGCAAAGGCAGCGAAATTAGTGAAGGCGAGATGCAGCGCTGGCTGGCCGAAAGCGTTTGGTTTCCAACAAATTTACTTCCTTCAGAGAATGTAACATGGATCGCCATAGATGAAAATTTGGCAAAATTATCATTCCGATATAAAGAAATCTCATTTGATTTTATCGTTACATTTAATACTGTGGGTGAAATTGTTACAATGGAAACCCAACGCTTCATGACCAATAAAAGGGAACCATGGCTTTGCAAAATGGAAAATTATAAAGAAATTAATGGAGTGAAAATCCCTTTTTCGGCACAGGTAGTCTGGAAATTGAAAGCAGGAGATTACACATACGCAAAGTTTCAAGTCACAGAAATAAAATACAACCAAAATATTTCTAAAACAATAGCATAGTTAAAGAATAATTGGAATTAAAGGATTGTAAAATACTAAAAGAGAATGTTCAAACATCACGGAAATAAAAGAAATTTAAGACACAATCTAAAAATAGCCTCTTTATTATCGTTTGTTGCCGGACTGGTCAATGTCGCTGGTTTTCTGGCAGTTCAAAAACTGACTACAAATGTTACAGGACATTTTGCCTTTTTTGTAGATGAGGTTTTTAAGCTCAATTTCAAACAGGGATTTATATACTTTTTATATATTTTCTTCTTTTTTCTGGGTTCTTTTTTCTCCAGTCTGCTTGTAGAGTTTCTTTTGCGAAGAAATGAAAAATACAGTTATATAATTCCAACAGCAATTGAAAGTGCTATTTTATTTGGGATTGCAGTCTTTGGGGAGAATTTAATTATAGATAATCCTGACTTTATAGCCTATACGTTACTCTTTGCCATGGGGCTGCAAAATTCTTTAGTAACAAAAATTTCCAATGCCACAGTGAGAACAACACACTTAACGGGGCTTTTTACAGACCTTGGAATCGAATTATCCCAACTGTTTTTTTATCACGAAGAACTCTTTCGAAAAAAACTGTTTGTATCGATCAAGTTACGAATGACCATTATTAGCTTTTTCTTTTTTGGTGGCATTATTGGCGGCATTTTTTATTCGAATATGGGATTGCATGTTTTACTCATTGGAGTTGTCGCTTTGCTTTTAGGACTTTTATATGACAGGATTCGTTTTAATGCTGTTTTACTCGAAAGAAAGTACAGGCGTCTCATACAATTTAAAGTCAAATAATTTTAGGATGGACAACAGGCTTAATGGTACCTATTAAAAACCCGTATGGTTTTAAGGCAGGTATATGATCACAAACAATTTTGAGTAGTGCCGTAAGGGGAATAGCCAGAACAAGTCCGGGTATGCCCCAGAGCAATTCTCCAAGTACCAATGCAATAATGGTAAAAAGAGGATTTATTTTTACTTGTGGTCCCATAATCAAGGGTTCAAAGAACCAGGTTTGAACAAGTTGTATGATCCCATAACTCAGTACAATTCCAGCAAGTATTATAGGGTGGGCGCCATTAATAGCCGCAAAAATGACGGTCAGTATAGTTCCTGTAATATTGCCTATGTAGGGAACGATTTCAAGCAAACCACATAATACCGCAAAGAAAACAGCATTTTCAATTCCTATGATGCTAAAGGCAATGCCATACATAATCCAAAGCAGACCAATCATCTTGGAGAGGCCTATTAAATATTGATAGGAAATATGTGCAGCGCTGTAGAGTATATTTTTCATTTCTGGCTTTTGCGCTGCGGGTGTAATTTTCAATAGAAAATTTTTGATATGATCTCTGTAAAGCAGTAAAAATAAAAAATAGGCCATCACAAGAATAAAGGTGGTCAAACAATAAGCTACAGACCCAAAAATTGCCTGCAGGATATTAGAGTAGGAGGGTTGTTCATTTTTAAGGATTTCAAATTGCTCGTCTATCGAAATGTTTAGATGATTAAAAATGTATTTCTGGAGATGGGCTACAGATTCTATTGACTTTTGCTTGATAAAAGCTATATCCGTTAAAAGCTCCGAAATTTTTAAACCTAAAACAGCAATCAGAATAAAAATTACCGACAAAAAGGTCAGCAGGCAAAAGAATATGGAAATACTTCTTGTCATTTTTTTGCTTTCCATCCATTTGCACAAAGGCAGAAATAAGGTTGCTAAAATACCACCGATGCAAAGTGGCATCAGAAGATCTTTAGCAAAATATAGTCCTGTAAAAATTAAAAATAATACAAGCAGCTTTTTTATCATTGTAGTGAGTGACAGGATCATGGTTTAAATTCTTTGAAATTTCGTTTCCATACTTTAACTAATTCGTACCAAATCACAGCCAGAAAACCAACTCCAATTGCCATACACAGCGAAAGGAGATCAAGGCGTTCAAATGCAAAGAATGTTGCAAATGGTTTGATGTAAAGCAGCATTGCGGTAATGAAAATGGTAATACTTATAATTAATGGAACTAAATTATTTTTGTAGCGTAAAGTGGTAAAAATGGAATAATAAAAAGAGCGGTTCATTAATGTCAAAAAGATATTAGCGGTTACCAGTACAATAAAAACCATAGTACGCGTATGCTGCTCGTCATAACCGCTATAGATAGAATATTGATAAGTAAATAGTGTACCAATAGTGATTACTAATCCCTGAACAATACTGGTAGAGAGTTCCCTCCAATTGAAAAATGTTGAAGTAAAAGGTCTTGGCTGCTGTGCCATTGTGTTTTTTTCCATTGGTTCATTCTCATAGACAATAGAGCAGGTGGGACCCATCACCAATTCTAAAAAGATAATATGGATGGGAGAAAATATATTTGGATATCGCCAGCCCAGCGCCAGTGGAATAAAAACGGTAAATATGATCGGTATATGGATTGAAATAATAAACTGGATTGATTTTTTGATGTTAGCATAAATCTTTCTTCCCATGGCAATAGCATGCACCATTTTTGATAGATCATCATTGACCAGAATAAGTGAAGCTGCCTGTTTGGCAATTTCAGTTCCTTTTTTACCCATTGCAATTCCGATATGAGCCGCTTTTAACGCTGGCCCATCATTTACACCATCACCGGTCATGGCAACAATTTCCTTATTAGATTTCAGGGCATTGATGATTTTGAGTTTAGCCTCAGGAAACATTCGGGTGAATAAAGTAGTATCCCTGACACATTTTTTGAGTTCTTTTTTGTTAAGTTTCATCAGCTCATCTCCGGAGATGCTTTTTTCGTATCCCTTAAAACCGATCTGTTTTGCGATGGATGAAGTAGTCAGGGCATTGTCACCGGTGATGATCTTTACGTCTATGCCGGCTTTATAAAAATGCTGTAAAACGAGTTTAATATTTTTTTTCGGAGGATCATAAAAGGCTAATAGTCCAATAAATTCAAATTTAAATTCCTGTTGTGTTTTAGGGTAATGCTCAGAAGTCTGATGCGTTTCGCCCACTGCCAGAACTCGGTAACCGTCCCGGGATAATTCCTGGATTGCTTTTAGAATTATTTTTTTCTGGTTTATGGTAAGTTCTGATATTTCCATTAACGCTTCTGCGCCTCCTTTAGCGGCAATGATCTTACTGCCTGATTTATTTTCAAAAACATGCGTCATCATAGGCGGTTTTCCCGACAAAGGGTACTCATGTACCAATTGAAAATAAGGTCTCTGATCTTTTTCAGTAATCTCTGCATAGGTTTCATGAAGAGCGATTTCCATCGGGTCAAAAGCTATGGGTTCGCTTGCCCACATCGACAGGCTAATTAGCTTTTTCTCATCGTCAGATAATGAAGACTCCAAATCGGTAATTTTCTCTGATTTTAAAGAAAAAATCTTAGCCAGACTCATTTTGTTTTCGGTAATAGTTCCTGTTTTATCAATACAAATCACCGTAGCACTTCCTAATGTTTCGACGGTTTTCATTTGTTTGACAATGATGCCTTCTTTCATCATCCGCCAGGCGCCAATAGCCATAAAGGTGGTAAAAGCGATCGGGATTTCTTCGGGAAGGATGCTCATGGCAAGTGTTAGGGCTTTTAGCAGACTGTCGAATATCTTAAAGGAATGAAAGTAGTTGATTCCCCATACAATCAAAAAAACTACGGCTCCGGCAATAGCCATTTTTTTTACGAAATTACCAATCTGAATTTCCAGAGGTGTTTTTTCTTCTTTTATTCCCTCAAGGCTTTTGCCTATTTTACCCAGTTTGGTTTCGGTGCCAATGGCAGTGACCGCTGCAATGGCTAATCCGCCTACAACAGTCGTTCCCTGATAAATTGTATTGTCTTTGGCCTCTTTGTCTTTATTGACGGCCATGGATTCTCCGGTAAGGATCGATTCATTAACAGAAAAGTCATTGGAATGTAAAATGATTCCATCGGCAGCAATTAAAACGCCTTCTTCTACCAAAAGACTGTCACCAATAACTATCTCTTCTGTTTTTATTTCTACAGAATCGCCATTTCTTATGACTTTGCATTTGGGTTTGGTGAAATTTTTCAACTGCTCCAAAGCATTACGGCTTCTCGCATTCTGATACGATGAAATAGCTGCAATCAAAACTATTGCTGAGGCTAAAAAGAAACCATCGGCCGTTTTTCCGCTGATAAAATAAATACTCGATGCAACCAATAATAGGATCATCATGGGTTCCTTGATCATTCGGATCATCGCAGCCGTATAACGGTTTGTTTTTTTATACGATGATACGTTTTGGCCGTATTTTTTCCTGGCCGCAAGTACTTGTGCAGTGGTTAAACCAGCTGTATTAAATTTGTTTGTAGTCATTATTTAACTATTTTTTACTTTCTAAAAACAAGTATAGGAGTATGGGTGTCAAAACCAAATTCCTTGGTTTTACTCGAAAGAAAATGGCGTTCAAACCAGTCGCGGTTTTGTTTGGTAAACATTACAACAATTGAGGGTCTTATTGTTCTGATATCTACTTCTAAATGATTGAGCAGGGAATATTCGATATTTAATTTTTTAAAATTAAAAGAGACTTTATCTGATTGGTAGTTTTGGGCTATCTTATTGAAATTTTCCTTGAAATTACCCTGATCCAATAATTCGTTGTAATGATACAATGCCACATCTGCAGCAAAAAGGGCTGCAAATTTTTTAACAAAAGGCAGTTCCACACCTAGTTTTACAAGATCTGAGGCGTATAATAAAAGCTGTATTGTCTTCATGCGATAGTTATAAGGAATAACCAAAAGCGGAATAGGGGAAGTAGTAATCAATTTTGTGGCAGTAGTGCCTATCAATTGATTAAATATCCCTGGGCCGGAGGTATTGATACAAATAAAATCGACATGGCATTTTTGTGCATATGCTATAATGGCCTGATCTACGTGAGTATGGTTCTCTGTTACAAATTCCACCTTACCAGGTTCTTTTTTGGTTGTTTTGTAAATGGATAATATGAATTTTTTAAGTTTATAATCCTGCGTGGTTTTTTTATAATAGTTGTCGATATTATCCTCAAAGGTTTTGGTGTTTACGCTATAGAATATGAGTTCGCAGGGAGTCTGAGCGGCAAATTGAATCGCAAATCGTATCCCTGCCCTTGAGATATTTGAGAAGTCTGTAGTAACGAGTAATTTTTTCATTGTATTTGTTTTTAAACTGAAATCGTTGTTTGGAGGTTTATCTAAAAAAAATCAGCAATTTTAGATGATGATTGTCTTATTTTAGTTTCATTTCATTAAGCTTCAGATCTAGTTTTTTCCATTTTGTTTTATCCAAGTGAAGGGTATCAATATCTGTTGTCCATTCCATAAAAGGTGCTAAACGGTAAATGCCCACAACACGTTTTTTGTAGCCAAATGCAAATCGGTCTCCGCGAAGTTGATAATTAATTGTTTTAGCCGGATTCCCGATATTGCTGTAAAGCACTGTTTGTGTTTTCCAGTCTCCCCCCCAGGTAAAAAAAGCTTTTAATCCGCATAGGATTCCAATGGTTAAAAACACTGAAATAATGGACCAGTTGGTTTGGAGTTTTTTAAAGAATTGTCCAATAGCGATGACCAGTGATGAGGCTGCAAAAAACAAAAAAAAGAAATGTACCCGGTAATCATTGATATGAAACTGGGTATATTGGTTAAGTAGAATGATACTTATCGAGATTACAAAAATGACAGCAATGGAGGGGTTCAGTTTTTTCATCTTTAGTATAGGATTTGTTATTTATGAATGTCATTTACTCTACACATAAAATCTGCTGTTGCAGGATCAGCTGCAGTTCCGTAACCATCCACAAGAGTACCTTTTTCATCAGTATTGGTTTCAATGGCATACATGATCGAAGAGTCCTCAGGATTTGATTCGCCTTCAAAACGATAGAAATGGGTTATTTTTATCTGATCAGGCGTAAAGTGATGATCTGTCTTGAGTGAAACCAGACTTTTTCCGTTCACTTCAAATTGGGATGTAAATCCCAGGTTTTCTATTTCAGCCAGTACAGTGACCAGACTGTCCATGTTTACTTTTTCCATAATTCATATTTTTTTTGCAGGGAATGTTTCAGACTATTGTTCAAGGTCTTCATATAAGTTGTTTTTAACTTCAAGTACGCCAAGGGCTTTCCATGCCAGGCGGCTTGCTTCATTTTTTTGAAACCAGGATTCAACATTCCCTTTTAAAGTAACAGAATTGTCCAATACCTCAACTTTAATAGCTATATTTCCAATAATTTTGTTTCGTTCTATAGCATTCTCGATATCTTTTTTGTTGATTCGGTCTTTGGATAAAGAGATAATCATTATGTTATTGATGATCCCCTTGACGCCAATGAGAACGCTAACTGCTTTTTTAGCCTCTTCTTTTTGGTAGTTCCATTCCAGGGATCCGGTAAGGGTTACCCAGCCATTTTCGACTTTTACTTGAACCCTTTCATGTGGAATGTCCCAATGCCATTTGAAAGCGTTTATAATTTCGGCAGCAATTTCGTTATCTGATTTTTGAGTTTTGTCGTTTAGTACAACTTCAATTTTTTCTACTACGACTTTTACGCCCGATACATTTTTAGCAGCTCTTTCGGCTTCTTCTTTTTTGGCATAACTATTTACCGAACCTGTCAGGGTTACAATTCCATCGAAAGCGGCAACTCCAATTTCTGCTGCTGATAACAGGGGTTCCCAATTGATGGCTTCTATCACTTTTCGCTGTAATTCTTCGTTCGTTTTCATTTGCTAATAGATTTATTGAAGCAAAGTTGAGCCAAATGGTAGTATTTAGAAATGATCGTCGACATTCTAAAAACTGATTGTAGTTACATATCGTGATGAAATGTATTAGTTGATTTTATTTTCCAAATGAACATCATTTTCAAAATTGGAAAAATTTTCGATTGTAATACGCGCTATTTCACTCAATGCTTCATATGTAAAAAAGGCCTGGTGAGGTGTAATCAGTACATTGTTAAAAGACATGAGCCTTTCAATGAGATCATCCTTTATTACGGCAGCTGACAAGTCCTTGAAAAATATTTTTTCCTCACCCTCATAAACATCAATACCCAGATAACCAATAATTCTTTTTTTAAGAGCAATTATGGCATCTGATGTGTTAATGAGCGCACCCCGGCTAGTGTTAATGAGCATCATACCAGGTTTCATTTTTGAGAATGCTTTTTTATTAAAAAGGTGTCTTGTCTTTGGAGTAAGGGGACAATGTATGGAAATGATATCAGAGTTTTCAAGGAGTTTGTCAAAGGTATTATAATGAACACCTTTGCGGATCAGGACTTTGGATTCAATAAGATCAAAGGCTATTATTTTGCATCCAAAACCCAGCATAATTTTGCAAAATACGGCACCAATTTTTCCGGTACCTACCACACCTATAGTTTTTCCGTCAAGGTTAAAACCCATTAGGTTCTGCAAAGAGAAATTATTTTCCCTCACTCTATTGTAGGCTTTGTGGGTTTTACGGTCCAGCGTTAAAATAAGGGCTACAGCATGCTCGGCAATAGCCTGTGGAGAATAAGCAGGAACTCGCATTATGGTAATTTTACTCTTTAAAGCTGCTTTGATATCTACATTGTCGTATCCCGCACTTCGAAGAGCGATTAGTTTTATTCCGGACTTAGACAGTTTTACAATAACAGCCGTATCTATAATATCGGTAAGCTGTATGCAAACGGCATCAAAAGCAGTAACCAGATACACGGTTTGTGTATTTAGTGCCATTTCAAAAAATGTCAGCTGATGCCTGTTTTCCTTATTGTAGTTGTTCAGATATTCTCTTTCGTAATATTTGGTGCTAAATACAGCTACTTTCATACTATTTTTTTTAGTTCTGTTCTATGGCTTTTTTTAGGTATATTTCTTCACGATGACTGATTCTTATTTCTGACATAATCAGGTATACCGATAAACTAATGACAGAAGCAAAAAAGCACCATACCGATACGAGATAACTTTCATAAAAAACAGTTGTAACGATATAGGATATTAAAACCATAACTCCCAACCACCACATGCGTCTGATGTGCGAAAAGAATGGGGGAAGAATTGTAGCGATGATATAAAGCAATCCACCCATTACCCGAAAGGGTTCCGGATAAGTCTGAATATAGGCTATGTGATAACAATCAATCTCAGATCTGATATTAAAATGGAGCAAACAGTAAGTAAGGTATAGGGAAACCGCTATTCCAATTGCTACAAGTAGTCTTTGTGTCTTTTTCCTTGTTTTTTCTTTTTCCAACAGCAGTATGGCAACCGGAACCCAGACGGGCCAGATTATTTGTGCGATAATCAGATAAAAATAAGTGATCCCGGTTTGCAGGTAGGACCACTTTTCATTGGGAATGGACAGCCATAAAAAACCTTCAGAAAACTGCTGTATGGCAAATATAAAGGGGATTAAGGCAAACATCCTTTGTGAGCGATGCTGTACTTTTTTTATGGAAGAAACCCCAATAATTGTAAGAACAATCCCGGCACTGAAACTTGCTGTAGCAGAAAAACACATAAATTACTAGTTTAAGGTCTAGGACTTGGTTTAGTTGGTGTAACTCTTCTGCCTATAGTATCCAAAAGAATAGTAGCTGTTAAAGCGGCCAATGCGATAAGTGCGAATATTGTTTTCATGATTATAATTTTAGAAAGATTAAATTTTATAAGATTTAGTTTTCAAATCTGTTCAGCAAATTTGACACAAAGCAGCCAGTAGTGAAATGATCATCAACATTGTAATAAGTGATCTGGAACACTTTTTCAGGCTATTTTTACCTTAGCTTTGAGACTGGTTTTAAAGAAAAAAAATGGCACTATTAATCTTTGTCAGACATGGACAATCTCTTTATAATTTAGAGAACCGTTTTACAGGAATCCTGGATATTCCGCTCACTGACCTGGGAAAAGAACAGGCGAAGCTGGCAGGTCAAAAACTGATCGGTTATGTTTTTGATATGGCCTATACTTCTATGCTTATAAGGGCACAGGAAAGCCTGCAGATTATCCTGCGTGAAATGCACGTGACGATTCCCATTGTAAAAAATAAAGCTTTTAATGAGCGGATGTACGGCACTTTGCAAGGACTCAACAAAGATGAAACAGCGCAAAAGTATGGTTTGGCCCAGGTGGATATCTGGAGAAGAAGTTATGATATATGTCCTCCCGGAGGAGAAAGCCTGCTCGATACCTACAACCGTGTAGTCCCTTATTATAAAACAGAAATAGAACCAAAATTAAAAATGGGTCAAAATGTTTTAATAGTAGCCCATGGCAACAGTTTAAGATCCCTGATGATGTACCTTGAAAACATCAATCCGCTTGACATTGTCAAGGTAAATATCCCCACAGGTCAGCCACGAGTATATGAATTTAATACAAAATTAGAGCTCTCGGGAGTGAAGTATCTTTAAATCATTAGATTGATCAGATTTGTTTTCCTGCCACTATTTTTGGATAATGATTTATATGTTTACGGCAATAGGCTCTGAAAGCTTGATTTTGCTTGTATTTTCATAAAGGACCTCTTTTTTAGCAGTAAATTTTTCCATCGTTAAACGGGCCATTAAATAACTTACTGTAGATTCTGCACCCTGATTGAGATTAATATAATTTTCTTCCAGGCCATCATAACATCCTCCGGTGCATTGATTATAGATTATCTTGTGCAAATGGTTGTTGCCTAAAAACCAGGTAAAGGCAGTTTCTATTTTTTCCAGATAGGATGAATTTTTAAAAACGGTATTGAATCTCTCAAGGGCAAGAATAGTATAGGCAACATCAATAGGTTGTTCTCCGCCTATGGTTTCTTTATTTTGCCTGCTCGAGTCAAGCCATCCTTTATTGGATATTACCTTGATGTTATTCTCGGTAAAAATACAGGATAAAAGAAAATCAAAGGATTCTTTGGCAACTTCCCTATACTGATATTCGCCCGTGGCTAAATAGGCACAAAGAAGTGCTTCTGGCAGTATACTGTTGCCATAAGTCAGGTAGCTTTCAAACCATTTCCAGTTTGATTTACATTCGTGCCTGTACATTTTTACCAATCGATTCGAAAGCAGTTTTATAAGTGTAATATTTTCAAAATCTACAGCATTTTTGTTGCGATAATAAACTCCTTTAATTATAAATGCCATTGCCCTTGTTGAATAAATTGTATTTACTTTTTGTAAAGCTAAATCCATGGTCTTTGCAGCATCTGCTGTAAATCCGACAGGTAAAATATTCGAAAGAGACAGCATGAAACCCAGAGACCAGATTGCTCTTCCGTTAGAATCCTCCAGGTTTTCACTATTTTGTTTGGTAAATTCTTCCTCTTTGCTGACATAGTTCAAAAAACTCCCATTTTGCTGCAGACAAAATTTGATAAACCTGTAATATTTTTCAATGAGTTCTAAATCCTCAGGCTCTCTTTTCAATTCATAATGCTGGCAAATGGCTACCAATGCACGTGCGTTGTCATCTAAAGTATAACCCGTATCGATATCAGGATGGTTAATTACTGAAAATTGTATCATGGCAAATGGAGTGGTTAAATTTTTGAAATGACTCAGATTTATTTCAGGAATTTTATAATGCAATGCTATTTTTTCGGCTATAATTTTTTTAAATAATCCTGCATGTGCAATTGCGGAATTCTCCCATGCCGTTGGTGCCATTTTGTGTATACCATTGGCTGAAATATTTTTACGTAATTGTGGATTTTTTAAAAGCCTTAGAACTTCTTCAGCCAATTGGATCGTATTTTCAAATTCTATAATAACTCCCATTCCATCCTCAAGCACTTCAAGTGCATGCGGAATGGGGGTAGATATAATAGGACACCCGCAGCTTATAGCATATGAAAAAGTGCCGCTTACAGCCTGATGCGGATCATTGGAAGTAAAAAGATAAATATCAGTAAGCTGCAGATATTCGAGTAATTCCTCTAAAGGCAAATAGGCATTAATGAATTTTACGTGTGCCTGCAGCCCTAAGATTTCGACTCTTTTTTTTAGAAAATCCCTGTATTTTTCACCTTCTTGCCTAATCACTGATGGGTGTGTTTTGCCAATAATCAGAAATAAAATATCAGGATTTTGGCTTGCGATAACAGGTAAAGCATCCAGCGTGGTTTCAATCGATTTACCAGAACTCAAGAGTCCGAAAGTAGAGATGATTTTTCTTCCTGAAAGCCCGTATTTTTCTTTTAAAATTTCTTTATCACCATGTTTTACCAAATGTGTTCCATGGGCAATAACCGTAATTTTTCCCCTGTCAATGCCATAAACACTCTCCAGCAATGCAGCAGATCTTTGGGTCATGACAATAAATCCGTCGATAAGAGTATCCATTTCGATAATATTTCTTTTCATATCTCCATTGGGGTGAGGCAGAACAGTATGAAGAACAATTAAAACAGGTTTTATCGAAGCGCTTAAGAATTTAATCAAATCTGTCTCATTATTTTTAAAGAGCCCGAATTCATGTTGTATTAAAATTAGTTTTACTGCTTTATCGGTATTGCAGTGCTCAGAAAGCTTCAGATAGGAATCAGGGGAGTCCGTTTTAAGAATTCGATCTACCGCATCCCCATAAGTATAGCTGTCATTGATAGATTCCAGAGCAGCGACCTTTATGTTAAAAGAGTGCTCAAATTTATTGTTTAAAGCAGCAATTAAATCTTCAGAATAGGTTGCAATACCGCATTCCCGGGCAGGAAATGATGTGATAAATAAAATTTCAGGAGTTTTAAATTCTTTTTGATTCTCTGAAATAATGGTATTATTTTTATTTGCCCATAGGCTAATACTTTTGCGAAGCGGAGTCTTAATTATCATTTTTTTTAGTATTAAGCATTAATTCATTAACCAGACCTGATAAGCTGACCGATACGCAGGCTATTTGTTCATCTGCGGCACCATAATAAATATATAAAGTATCACTAAAGACAACTGTTCCGGTGGGGAAACACACATTATTTACTGCTCCTTCCAATTCCCAATCTTTTTTTGGGCTAAAAAGAGGATAGGGCAGACGTGCTATTTCAATCTGAGGGTTATCAAGATCCACTAAAGCGGCACAGGCTGAATATACATATCCATCAATGCTGTCCTTGACCCCATGGTAAATAATAAGCCATCCCTTTGGTGTTTCTATCGGCGGACATCCGCCGCCTACATAACTGGATTCATGATCGTATTTTGGTGAGAGTAAAATATGGTCATTAAAATTCATGAAGTAATTATTATAGAACGCAGCTGTCAGGTCCTCAAGTGATGTAACAGCAACAATAATCTGGATTTCCGGTTTAATGCGGTGCATAAAACAGAATTTGCCGTTTATTTTCCGGGGAAAGAAAATAACGTTTTTATCCCATATGAGTATTCTTTTACCATCTTGTTCGACCATTCCATTGTGTTGGTTGTATCTGAAATATTTGCTGTTGTTTAAAATTTTAGCGTTTGTCAATTCATTAAACTGGGCATAGGTAATGGTGGGCACAATTATTCCTTTTTTTTCAAAATGGATTAAATCTTTAGAAACGGCCAGACAGCCCAAGGCATTTACGCCATCAAAAGCGGTATAGGTGAGATAATATATTTCTTCGATGTTTACTATTCTTGGATCTTCTAATCCGTGACTTTCATAGTCAAATTCAGCAGTAATTATAGGCACAGTGTTTCGCTGGATAACGCGCAAGGGGCCCTCTAGTTTACAATAACCTATAGTTGAATAATTGCCATGGCTCACGGCCCGATAAAAAAGATGAACTGCATCTCCTTTTTTGATAACAGCCGGATTCATTACCCCTTCATCTTCAAATGCAAGTTCGGTTTTCTCTAGTATAATTCCTTCTCTTTTTATTGATATCATAATGCTCATTTAAGTGTTTAAAGGATCTTCTGACACTAATTGTTTAATTTACAGGTCAATCAGGCTCAAACTTAAAATAAAAATAGAGGACGTTGCCCTCTATTTTTTTAACCTTTATAATAAGGCATAATCATATTCCACAACAAGGTCATTGTCAATGGACCAGATCCCCGGAGTTTTCCAGACGATTTTCTCAGCTTGATCTTTTTGGTAAACAGAATCAACAAAACCGGTTAATTTTACATTGGTGCCATTTACAGTAACTGTAATATCTTTAGCGTTAAGTGACCAGCTTCTTGCGAGCGCTTTTTCGACATCTTTTTTTTCAATGGCATCCTTGATGTCGGATTTAATTTTGATTTCATTGGTCACTCCTTTAACTCCAGGAAGGAAGCTGATAGCAGTCTTGGCATCTTGTCTCTGAAAATTCCAGGTTAGTTCGCCCTCAAGGGTAACCCATCCGTCTTCTACTTTTACCTTAAGACGGTCTTCAGCTACGGCCCAATTGTCTTTCAAGGCTTTTAATACTTCATGGGCAATATCATTGTCTGTTTTGGTAAAGGTATTAGAGTATTTGATTTCTATTTCCTCAACAACGGCCTTTACCCCGGATACATTTTTGGCCGCATTTTCAGCTTCCTTTTTCTTAAAATATCCGTCTACAATGCCCGTAAGGGTTACGACACCATCTTTTACAGTTACTCCAATTTCTGCGGCATGTAAAAGCGGTTCCCATTTGATAGCATTTTGAACGTCTTTTTGTAATTCTTCGTTGGTTTTCATAATGTATGTATTTAAAAATTTATAATTTTTTTGTAATTAATGCCCCTTGAAAAAGTTTTATCCAGGGTAATAGTTAGGCTTACGCATCAGATTGGAAATACAATTCCCAGATAATATCGAATGCTCTGGTATAAGGCAATGGTTTTGATTACAATTCCATTTTGCAGGGTATAGCAGTTTATTTTAAAAAGTATATTTTCCATCTCAACTATTTTTAAAGTCAAACTTTTTAAAATGGTCGTGAACAAAAACCTCTTGCTCCTGAAGATTCATTTTTGGCGTATTTTCGGCTTCTATTTTGATTTTGATAAAACTGTTGTCTTTTTGCAAGAAGTGCAGTAATTCAGTTTTTGCCGTAGTAGGACCAAATAAAACGATTTCATTGTAGCCAATGGCGAGCGTCGCAATTTTCTTAAAATATGACCTTTGTTTATCCTGCTCTTTATGGTGCATTTCACTTTCGCTTCTTTGCAGGGTTTCATGTTTATCCTGAATATCAAATTCAGAGATTATAGTCTCACTCTCTTTATCGGTAAAATCGATCAAATTGGCGGAGGCATGATCCAGGTAAATTCCTAATTGATTTATAGTTTTCATTTTTTTAAGGTATAAGTTTTAATGTTTTCTTTCTTATTGCATTGCCGCGGCTTCAATTTCCTCAGCAGAAATGGATTCTTCGTTTTTCACACCGTTTTCTTTTGGGACATGAAGCCTCAGCACTTTTCGGGCATTTTCAATATTGATTTTGTTTCCGTGTGCCAAGAGCATAAATTTGCCTGCCTTTATTTCTGTTTCATATTTTAGCACTTCATCGTTTGGAATACCCAAACTAACTAAGGCAGCTGCAATAACACTGGTACCACCCAGTAAGGCTGCACCTTCTAGAGCCCCAATAATAGCTGAAACAAGCGGCCCGGCAACAAGTAGAGGCCCAAGTCCGGGAATAAAAAAGAAAGCAGATCCAAATAGTAAACCCCAGAAGCCTCCCCAAAAGGCTCCAAAACTTCCCCATTTTTTCATTCGATCTCCTACGGTGTAGTAACCTGTTACAGTTTCGTCAGTATGGTAGTCTGTTCCTATTATGGATAGTTTGGTCATATCGAATCCGCTTTTTTCGAGCTTTTTAATAGCTGTTTCCGCCTTTTGATGCGTGGCATAAAAGGCGACTAATGTATTTGTGTTTTTCATATTGATAGTTTTTAATGAGTTATTTTATAAACACATCCTGTATTTTCTTTGCAGGTTTTCTTAATTACTTTGAGATTGTTTTTTATGTTTCGAAAATTCGGGGCTTTCTATTTGATAATTGCGGTTCCCATTTTATGGTATCCAGAACATCTCTCTGTAAAATTTCATTCTTTTTCGTTCTTGTTCCTTTAAATTAAAATTCGACTGAAAACTTAAATTGTATTCTTTATTACTAATACAAAGTTGAGGTAGAAGCAAGGAACTGGAAATGACAGTCATCAGCAATAAAAATGATGTAGGGCACTTTTAGAATAAAAAATAGACAACGATTAAACCGATAAGAAAAGGTCACTCTATTAAATTTTACTTATTTAAAAATGTCAATCCATTATTAAAGATTTTTTAAAAGTAGATGGAGCGGTTAAAATTATCAGAATAAGTTTTGTTTGTTGTTAAATGAATGATAATGTGTTAATTATAGTGTGAAATTCAGGCAGAATGTAACTTCCCATTTTTAAATAGCCGACCTTTATAAGGATCATCATAATTTGATCGATTTGATGATGGACAATGCCGCCCTGTTATACGCTCTTGTACAAAATGCTTTGGATGGCATCATTACCATAGATGACATTGGTACTATCGAAACTATTAATCCAGCCGGCTGTGTACTTTTTGGTTATCAGCCAGAGGAAGTTATAGGTAAAAACATTTCAATGCTTATGCCTTCTCCGGATAAGGAAAGGCACAATAACTATTTAAGTAAATACAAAACAACAAGAAAAGCCAGCATAATTGGTGTGGGGCGTGAACTGACAGGAATGCGTAAAGGCGGTGCTCTGTTTCCAATGAAACTTGGAGTTAGTGAGGTAAAATATTCAGGCAGGACTATTTATGCCGGTTTTATTCATGATCTATCCCAGCAGAAAATAGATGAGGAAAAGTATAAGGATTATGCATCTCATCTGGAGGAACTTGTCGAGGAGAGGACAAAATCGCTCAACGATACTATTTTTGCCTTGGAAAAGGCAAAAGAAAAAGTGAGTATTTCCCTGGAAAAGGAAAAAGAGCTCAGTAAATTAAAAAACCGGTTTTTATCGATGGCTTCCCATGAATTTCGCACACCGCTCAGCAATGTGCAGTTATCGGCCTCACTAATTGAAAAATACGCTATACCTTTTGAAAGTGAACCTATCGGAAAACATATTGGCAAGATCAAAAATTCGGTAAAGAGCCTAACGGCGATACTCAATGACTTTCTGTATGTTGAAAAATTGGAAATAGGCAAAATGAAGCCTGAGTTCACTTGTTTTGATCTGGTTAAATTTGGCGAAGAAATAACCGAAGAAATGCAGCTTCTGGCCAAACCCAGCCAAAATATCATTTGTAAACATCTCGGAGATCAAACCATGATATACCTCGATGCTAATTTGTTAAAGAATTGTGCCATTAATTTAATTGGAAATGCCATAAAGTATTCCGGAGACAGCTGCTGTATTGATTTTACAACAGAAATTAATGATTTAGATTATATCATTTCAGTTCATGATGACGGAATCGGTATTCCTTTGGAAGAACAAAAACATTTGTTTCAGGCTTTTTTCAGAGCGTATAACACCGGCAGTATCCCTGGGACTGGGCTAGGTCTGAATATAGTGAGCCGTTACGTTTCACTTATGAAGGGAACAGCTGATTTTAAAAGCAATGAACAAGAAGGAACATTATTCACCCTAACATTTCCCATATCATGAGCAAAGTATTGATTATTGAAGACCATAATGACATTAGGGAAAATATTGCCGAAATACTTACTTTGGCAGGTTACACCATTTATCAGGCCAATAATGGTAAAATAGGGGTTGAATCTGCTGTTGTAAACCTGCCCGATATTATTTTATGTGATATTATGATGCCCGAACTGGACGGTTACGGTGTATTGTATATGCTGAATAAAAATCCAAAAACAAGCACTATTCCTTTTATTTTTATAACTGCCAAATCCGAAAGAATTGATTTGCGAAAGGCCATGGAAATGGGAGCAGATGATTACTTGACCAAACCTTTTGATGATATGGAACTTTTACAGGCCATTGAAAGCAGGCTGAACAAAAAGAATTCAGAAAGGGATTTTTACAGCCAGTCCCTGGGACAGCTTGGGAGTTTAGTAGGGGATAGGGAAGGACTTTCCGAGCTAAAAAAAATGATAGAGGAGCATATTCACAGGCCCTTTAAGAAAAACCAGATTATTCACTATGAAGGGGATCGGGCTATAGGTCTTTACCTGGTGATCTCAGGTAAAATCAAAACAGTTAAGATGTCTGAAGACGGTCGTGAACTGATGACCGGTATGTACCATGCCAATGATTTTTTAGGGGTCAATACAATTCTTTCTGATGATACCTACACCGATACTGCAACAGCACTGGAAGATAGTCAGGTCTGTTTTTTTCCAAAAGAACAGCTCGAAGAATTGCTAAAACTATATCCTGATGTAGCCGAAAAATTCATTAAAATCTTATCGAATGAGATAAGGAGCAAGGACACTCATTTGCTGCAACTGGCCTATCAGTCGGTCAGAAAGCGCATTGCCGAATCCCTGCTGAGACTCTTTCGTCAGGAAGAAGCCGCAAAAGGGGATAGCATCAATGTAACAAGGGATGATCTGGCGGCGATGTCAGGAACGGCTTCAGAAACCGTGAGCAGGACCTTAACCGAGTTTAGAAATGAAGGATTAATAGAAAAAAAAGGCAGCCAGCTGAAAATTCTGGATTACATGAAAATAAGCAAGATGAAAAATTGATATAACAGAAAAATCCCAATGGGTACTCCATTGGGATTTCTTAAATTGGCAGGCCATAAACTTAATTTTCAAAAAGTACTTTGGCCAGTGCATTGTCCCGATTATAAAGGTCATCGTAAAAGGCAATATTTCCACTGCCGTCAGCCCAAGCAGTAAAGTAAGCAATATAGACGGGGATTTTATCCTGGAGCACATAGGTGTTTTCTTTTCCTAAATGCATGGCTTCATCCACTTTTTTGATACTCCAGTTCGCTTCTTTTTCCATAATAGCGATTGCAAGATCACGGGCTTTTTCAACCCGTACGCATCCATGGCTAAAAGCCCTTTTGTCTTTATTGAAAAAGGATTTTGATGGCGAATCATGAAGGTAAATGTTATGGGAGTTTGGAAACATAAATTTCACATATCCCAATGCGTTACTACCTCCAGGTTTCTGCCTTACTTGTCCGTCATGCCATTCCATATTCTGATTTTCAAGGTAATTAGGATTCTTTTTTATCTTGGGTAGTATTTCTTTTTTAAGAATACTCGTGGGTACATTCCAGTATGGGCTGAAAGCTAAATAACTGATATTGCCACTAAATACTATGGTTTTATGAAATTCCTTTCCTACTACCACTTTGTAAACAAGAATTGGTTTTCCATCACGATAATAGAGCAGTTTGTAGGAAGGTATGTTTACTGCGATATATTCCTGCGCAGTATTTATTTTAGGACTGATCCAGCGGCATCTTTCCATATTAACCGAAATGGTTTTGATCCTACTCTCTACAGGAACATTAAGCATTTCAATAAGTTTGGGCGTGATCTTGTTTTCAAAATCATGATTTTGACTGGTTCCATAAGCTAAAATGCCGTCAGTTATGGTTTGATCAAAAACAAGAGATGCGTTATCCTCTTTGACAAAACCCTCTAAAAAAAGTCTGTTTCTGACCTCTTTTATCGTAGTGGAAGAATCGCCCTGATGAAAGGATTTGATTTCTTTTTCAAATTTAACAATTTTCCAGCCTCCGTTTTTTTCAATTTCAAGATATTTTTTTAAAGCCTCTTTAAGGGGATAATATTGATTAAAATAGTCGTGTTTGAATTCTTTTTTAGATTCAATTCCCTGTACAAGGGTGTCAATGTATGCCACGTTGGAAGCATTTTCTCTGGGAAGATACCATCCTGTTTCTTCGCTTTTTCCTATGGTAAATCCACTAAAAACTTTGGTAGTATAGAAAAAATACATGCAGCTGATCAGTAGCTCAGATTCTAAATTTGGAATTGTACTGGCATTTTGTTCAAAGATTTTTTCCCATTGGGTTTCATAGGGTATCTCTACAGGAAGCCCTTCTTGTCTCATTTGCCCTACCTGTTTGTGCAGTGCATAGGCAAATTCAACAAGTCCTTTGTTGTTGTACCAAATATAATCGCCATGTTTTTTGTAGAGTAGATGTACCTGAGCCTGATACGGGCTGAATTTAGGATAGGAGTCAAAAAAAGCAGCAATTTTTGTGGTGTCGATTTGCGAAAGATTTTCCTGAAAATGTTTTTGAATATGATTCACAGAATCTGCCCGGGACATTAGCCAGGTACCGCATATTAAGAAAATCAATGCGTATTTATATTTCATCGGGGAGGTATTAGCTTGGATTTTTCGACAGTATAATTTGAAAGGGGGAAGTCTTTAATTAAAATGAACATAACAATAGGTACTGTTATGTTCAGGTTTTCTTTAATTGCAGGATATTTTAATTGGCTTTAATTTCGTCGGCCGCCATCTCTGTGAGTAATTTATTTTTTTTCACCTCGGGCAGCATTCCATTTTGGCCTTTTTTTATTTTTTGAGCTTTTTTTAGTTTCTTTCCTTTAACTCCTGCAGTAGTTTTAACGATTCTCTTATTGATTTTTTTAGCTATCTTTTTGGCTGTATTGTCAATTGTTTTCAGAATCTTTTTTGTGTTTGATTTTGCGGTTAGTGCAGTGGTAATTGCCGTTGTTATTTCAGCGGCCATTTTTTTTGAATTTGCTTTCATAATTTAAATTTTTATAGATGTTATCTTTGATATCTGATTTATTGAAATAAAACCAGAGGTATTATATGGATACAAAAATGAGCAGAACTTTAGCCTTACAAAATGACTCTGCTCATTTTCATAATTGATGTTAGACACTTTTTACAAGTATCTTTTTGACATATTTAAAATCCCACCGTTGATTCTAACATAAAGCCGTCGAATTGCCCGCCATTTCTGATATCGCTAGGCTGAAAATTTTTATACTTCTGGTTTACGTACTCCGCTTTGATCAGGATATTTTTAGTTAAGAACCAGCCGGCAGAAGCTGTGACTCTATTGATTTTTTGGTCATTTTGATTTAGCGGAGAATCAGTTAGGGTATTGTACCTTCCTGCAATCCAGAAATTTTCTTTTCCGGCAGGAAATCTATAAATTAGATCAATAGCAGACTGTACAACCTGGTGGGTATCTGACTGGGTAATTTTTCTTCCTTTGGCAACTTCATAGGTTCCAAAAATTTCTAATCCTTTAAATTTCAGAAAGGGATTAAACATTAATGCGGTTACCTCTTGGCTGAATTCTGGATTGTAACGTCCGGATCTGAAATTGTCAACAGCCGTTGCAGTTGTATTCTCCAATACATAAAAATAATGGGAACCGGTCCGGTCACCTGCAAAAAGGGTATTGTTCAAAGCTCTTTTTACATGGTAAAAGGAACCGGTAAGCCTTAGTCGTAAATCTTTGTCGAATTGTTTATCATAACCTATTTTACCATGTAATGCCGCTGTGGGTTTGTTTAATTCTCCTGTTGCCGCATCTATTTTAGTGGAAACCACCACAGTTGGGTTCAGGGCGCCATTTGTGAGTCCCAGCATGATCATCATGCCTGAATTGTCATGGTAATATACTTCACCTCCAATTTCAGTAGCAAATTCATCCATGATGTAGTTTTCAATAAAAGGGTTGTAAATGGCGTTTCCTCCGTCACTCCTTCTAAAGTGCTGATCCCCATAGTCTACGTCGTAGGCGCCTACTTTAAGAGTTACATATTTCATTGCCTGATTTATAAAATTGCTTTTTAGAAAAGAAAGTTTATCAAACTGTATATAACCTCCCTTGACCCAGGTTTCCTCATGGTGTCTTGATGACAAATATATAGTAAGGTTCATTCGTATTCCGTCATCTAGTTGCGTATCGAGATTCATATTGGCCATAGCCAGATTGAACCCATTGGTAATATCAATAAGTTCATTGCTGTTTATTGCGTCAATCAGTACAGGGGTTGCTGTATTTTGATGGTTTAGTCCCTGAAAATCCAATGTTAAGTTCCCTCCCATTTTTACTGTGAAGCCTTCAAAAGAGGAGCTGTCCTTCTTGGTGGTTTCAAAAACATTGAGTCCTCTTTGGTCGTTGTACCTAAAATACTGCATAGGTTTCTTTTGTGCCTGTGCCAATGTTATCCAAAGGCACAGTAATAGCAATATTATATTTTTCATCTGAATTAAGATTTTTCAAAAAGGAAAGAAAATTCAAGTTTGATCGCATCACCGGTTTTCATGACTCCGCCCATAAATACAGGTGCAGCAACATTGTAGTCGCTCATGTTTATGGGGTAATTGCCCTCACAGCTGATGCTTCCATCTTTATTTACAAAACAGTACAAATCAATAACAACATCTTTGGTAACACCTGAAATGGTAAGCTTTCCGGCTGTTTTGATATGGAATTTGGAATTGCTGAAGCTCATTACTTCAGCGGAGACCTGTTTGTACAGGATTTCTTTAAACTGATCCGTTTTCAGGGCTTTGTACGCATTTTTGTCTAATTTTTTCTGACCGCTTTTAAGGGTGAGCACCGGCAGGTTAAACTCAATAGCGCTGAGTTTTGTAATTTGATTTTCACTATCGATATTAAATGCTGCTTTTCCTGAAAAAGAAGCCGTTTTCATCGTCCAGTCGTGGAAGGTGGAGGTTCCCGATATCTTCATTTCATTAACTTTGGATGTACCAATTTTGAAATGGGATTGTGCCAAAACCGTCTGGTTCATCCCTGAGAAGACTATGGTCAGAAGTAAAAGCGTGAATTTTATTTTAGTTTTCATGATTGTTCTTAATTTATTAAAGGCATTATTTTAAGTAGGAGCGAAGGAACCAGGCCATTTTTTCATGGCTTTCGGTTAGTGTGGTAACAAAATCATCTGTTTTACAGTCTCTAGAAGTCGTTTCAAGCAGGGATGTATTGTTTTTTAGTATCGTAATAAGGTTTTCATGATCACCGAGCAATTCATTGATATAACCTGCGCGATCATTTATTTTTTTTCTTTTTTTATTGAACCGCGTCACCTTTAAAAAAGCCTTGAGCATGGCATCAGCATAATGACCTGAGGCATGAACACGTTTCTCAACGCGCTCAATTATACTATCAATTTCGCTGGATTGGGCTGTAAAAAAAAGATATTTATCCTGAAAATCAATCGACTGTAAACTGTTATTGATACTTTGAGTTTTAGTTAATAGGATGTACTCATCACAAAGAATACTCGAGAGTTTACTCGATAGGTTTCTTATATGAGCTCTTTTTGAAGTAGTGGTTTTCATTTTCGTTTTTTTTGAATTGCTTATTTTCAGAGCAAAGTTGAAACTATTAGAGCCAAACCAAAATGATAGAAAGCGCAGCAATAAGTGAGCGTTGTTACTTATTGGCAAGTGCAATATCATAGCTGTTGCCAAAGTCATAATAAAGCAGACCTTTAAGCCAGTACGCCGCCGTCCAAAATAATTTGGGTACCATTGCAATAACTCGAATCATCACAGGCCAGAAAAATAAATGTTTTGGCTACTTCTTCAGGCGTACATAACCTTTTGGCCGGAGTGCCATCGATCCAGGCCTGATGGACTGTTTGCGGCGCGGCGCCCAGTAAAGGTGTTTCTACATAATAGGGACATATAGCGTTGCCGCGTATGTTTTGGGCACCATATTGAACGGCGATATTTTTTGTTAATCCCAATACTCCATGTTTGGCAACCGTATAAGGAACTAAACCGTGCTCGGCTTTTAATCCGCCGAGGGAAGACATGTTGACAATAACACCACCGCCTTGTTTGAGAAATTGCTGTAATTCGTATTTAACACAATAGAACTGGCCGGTAAGATTCACGGCGATTAGTTTATCCCATACTGCTTCAGGCATATCGTGAATTCCTGAATATACCCCGCCGATTCCTGCATTATTAAACGCCACATCAAGCCTGCCGTATTTCTCAACTGTGGCTGTAATGGCCTTTTTAACGCTCTGAACATCACTGACGTCAATTGGGACGAACATACACGGAGCGCCCAGCGCTTCAATATCCAGAATTGTCTGTTGATGGTCTTTTCCGGGAAGATCGGCAATTACAACTGTCGCGCCTTCGCGCGCCGCTTCCAGAGCGGAGGCTTTTCCTATTCCTGAATTACCACCTGTGATAAATACTACTTTGTTTTGAAGTCTGTTCATTTTTTCTTTGGGTTTATATTTTTAATTAGCACCGGATGCTTTTTGCAGTTCCAGTTCTTTTTTTGCCTCTTGTTTTTTCTTTTTTTTGAAATAACCCCTAAGCAGGAAATTTTGCTTGGCAGCCAGTTCGATTTCAATTAAATTCTTAGAGCCTGTCTGTAAATTTGTTAAGGTTGAATCTAAGGAATTGGACAATTTCTCATCACTGATCAGTTTTGGCAGGATGCCTTTTCCTGTATTTAGTTTTGAGGTAAAAACATTTAAATCAGAGACACTTTTCTCAAAACCAGAAAGTGTTTTTTTAATGCTGTTGGCATAATAAGGATCAGTCATGAGCTTTGATAACGTTCCGTCCTTATCGTTAATTTTTTTGGTAAAAACAGCAAATTCGTTGGAACTCTCCTTTAGGTTTTTCATCGTAACATCGATACTGTTTGCAAAATTCTCATCGGTTAATACTTTAGAGAGTGCGCCTTTTCCGTTATTGATTTTATAGCTGAATTCAGAAAGTTGTTTGGTGATGATCTGAGCATTGTCAACACTTTTTTTGAGCCCGGCAATCAGATCTTCCATCCCGACAGCTTCATTGGAAGCAATCATATCGCCGTCTTTTACCATTTGCGCGAAGCTGTTTTTAGGAGAAATTGTCAGTACTTTATCGCCCATTAGCCCATCGGAGCCAATACTGGCCCAGGCATCAGTTTTAATGTATTGATGCACTTCTTCCCTGATGATCATGTCGACCACTACGGTAGAATCGGATATAAAGGAGATGTCTTTTATGGTACCAATATTAATTCCGGACAATAGTACATTATTGCCGTTTTTGAGTCCGCTGACATTTTTGAATTTTGCTTTCAATTGGAAGGTGTCACCAAACAGGTTTTGGCTTTTGCCAATAAAATAAACCGCTACGAGAAAAATCGTCAGCGCGGCAATGACAAACAATCCCAATTTCCAGATATAGCCTGATTTTTTCTTCATGATGGTATTATTTAAATAGACAGGCGAGGGCCTGTCGGGGTATTAATTGTTTGCAAAAAAGAATGATCTTACCCACTGATCAGTACTGTTTTCGAGTTCCTCATAGGTGCCCTGCGCATGAATCAGACCATCTTTGATAATGATGATGCGGTTTCCGGTCATTTTAGCGCAGATCATATCATGGGTAATGATAATGGAGGTTGCTTTGTATTTTTTCTGTACCGATAAGATCAGTTCGCTGATTTCCTGCGCCGTAATGGTATCAAGTCCGGCTGTGGGTTCATCGTAAAATATGATTTCGGGCTTGATAATTATCGTTCGTGCCAGGCTAATACGTTTGACCATACCGCCTGATAATTCAGAAGGCATCTTGTCAATAGCTTCTTTTAGCCCAACGCTGTCCAGGGCTTCCATAATCTGCTGCTGAATGTCTTCTTCTGTCAAATGGCGCGTATGGTGTTTGAGGGTAAAAGTCAGGTTTTCACGAACCGACATGGAATCGTATAAGGCTCCATCCTGAAACATAAAACCTATTTTGAGCCTGATTTCATTGAGTTCTTTATAGGTAAGTTTTGTCATGTCTGTGCCGAGGATTTCCATTTTACCTTTATCTGGATCCAGAAGGCCGACAAGGCATTTTATTGCCACTGATTTCCCTGAGCCGGAGCGTCCCAGGATTACAAGATCCTCGCCTTTGTTTACCTCAAAACTAATCCCTTTAAGCACTTTGTTCTTCCCAAAGGCTTTGTAGAGGTTTTTGATTTTTATGATGGGTTCGTCTTTCATGGTTTAAAAAAATAAATCGGTGATTTGAACTGCCAGCATATCGACAATAAAAATAGAAAGTGATGCTGTTACGACTGCTGAATTTGCAGCAAGTCCCACGCTTGCCGTACCGCTTGAGGCATTAAAACCTTTATAACAGCCGATGACCCCGATAAAAAATCCAAAGAAGAACGTTTTTATCGTAGCGGGCATAAGATCCAGATAATCCAGATGTTCAATGACTTCTGAAAAATACCTACTCATTGTAATGGTATTGTGTATATTATAGCCAATGTAACCTCCAAAAATACCCACCAGATCAGCAAAAATAACCAATAGCGGCACCATTAGTGTTGTGGCTAATATTCGGGTAACCACCAGATATTTATAGGGATTCACGGCAGAGACTTCCATGGCATCGATTTGAGAGGATACTTTCATTGACCCCAGTTCAGCGCCTATGCCTGATGCAATTTTTCCGGCGCAGATAAGTGCTGTAACCACTGGTGCTATTTCCCTGATCAGGGAAAGCGAAACCATACTTGGCAGCCAGGATTCTGCCCCAAATTTTGTCATGGTCGGCCGCGACTGAATGGTTAGTACCAGACCCATGATAAAGCCCGTTATGCTTACAAGGGGAAGTGATTTGCATCCAATGGTGTAACATTGGCGAAGGAATTCATTGATTTGAAAAGGAGGGACAAAAATTTCTTTAAAAAAACGTCCTATGAACAATGAAAAATTTCCTGCCTGTGTAAGCTGCTCTTTTACGATGGCTATCATTATAAGATTTGATTTAGGTTATAGTTTAAAAAACAATTTTACTGGGTTAGGACCTGATTTCCGAACAGGTGAATTTTCTTCTCTTGACCGCTATAAAATTGAATTTATGATGCTTTTAGTTTTAGTTTTGAATCTTTGTAGTATCCTCAGGCAAAGATGCAATAGCATGGTGCGTTTAGAAATGATGGATATCATTGCGCGAAGTGACCCTCATTACATTTTATTGAAGTTATTTTAAAAAAAATCCCTGAATGGCATAGCATATTCAGGGAAGTTATTTTGTAATTCAGTACTAATGTTTAGATAAATAGTATCAATTTTTTATTCTGTAAAGGCATAGTCATAATCGACTATTAATTCATTTTTCACAAAGGCAACCCCGGGTGTATTCCAGGTAATTCTGGCGGCTTCTTCTTTTTGGTAGAGCGAGGTAACATCGCCAGTAAGTGTTACCGTTGTTCCTGATACCGATACTGTAATATCCTTGGCATTTATGGCCCAATGGCGCGCTAAGGCATTCTCTACGTGTTTTTTCTCAATGGCACTGTTTGATTCTGACTGAACAGTGATATTGTTCATAACACCTTTAACACCCCTGAGTTCGGTGGCAGATTTTCTGGCCAGCTCTTTTTGATAATTCCATCCCAGCTGACCCTCCAGTGTAACCCAGCCGTCCTCAACTTTAACTGTCAGGTTATTATGAGGAAGCAATAGGTTTTCTGAAAAGGATTTTACCAGATCTGAAGCGATATCAGTATCATTTTTTATAAAGTGCCGCGCGTCCTGTATCTCAATTTTTTCAACTACTGCCTTGACACCACCTACTTTTTTGGCGGCATTTTCGGCTTCTGTCTTTTTATAATAATTGTCTACAATTCCCGTAAGGGTCACAACGCCGTCTTTAACAATTACGCCAATTTCTGCGGCATGCAAAAGCGGTTCCCATTTAATGGCATCTTGTACGTCTTTTTGTAATTCTTCATTCGTTTTCATAGGGGATATTTTTTAAATTTATTAGTTTTATTTTTTAAATACTAAAGGTAGCCTGGTCACTTACTTTTTTTTACGGACAGTTTTGAATTGATAGAACGAAGCAGATCATACTGTTTCTGCTGTACGTCAAACAGCGTTTTTATTTCTTCTTCCAGCAGTAAGTCAACCTTTTGATTGAGGCTTCGAATCTGCATTTCTGCCTTTAGGTTGATGAGGTAATCATTTTCACTGCGTATCCGGTCTTTTTGTTCAAGCCTGTTTTGGCTCATCATGATAATAGGGGCCTGCAATGCTGCAAGACAAGAAAGAATCAGATTGAGAAGGATAAAGGGAGAAGGATCAAATTCATAAATCCCGATAGCAAGAATGTTAAAGGTGATCCAAAGGATTAGTATGACAAAGAATGAGATTATAAATTTCCAGCTTCCGCCAAATCGTGCCACCATATCAGAAATTCTTTCTCCCCTGCTAAGGTTTTCAATATCAGGATGGGAGAGCTTGTGTACAATAAGCTCTTCAGCTTCAATGGAATTGCGGACAATCTCATGAAGTTTTTCTATATGTATTTTTACATCCTGTGAAAAAGCATACTTATCCTTTGTTATCATTGGTGTAGTATTATCTTGTTTGAAAACTGTTTTTAAACCTTGTAACGATTTCTATAGGTATTATCGATTTAAAAAGGATCAGAGAGCGCGCTTACGCGGATCAGTTTTTTATTCACAAATTCATTAATTCCAAGTTCAGATAATTCCCTTCCGTAGCCTGATCTTTTGGTTCCTCCAAAAGGCAAATCGGCTTGTGTCCAGGTAGGATGGTTGATAAATACCATTCCGGTATCAATCTGGTCTGCCACGCGTTTACCGCGTTCTATGTCACTGGTGAAAACAGAACCTCCAAGTCCGAATGGGCTGTCGTTTGCAAGGTCAATGGCGGCCTTTTCATCTTTTACCCTGTAAAATGATGCCACAGGACCAAAGAGTTCTTCATGATAAGCGGCCATTCCGGGTTTTAGGTCTGTTAGTATAGTGGGCTCCATGAAAGCTCCTTCGCGTTTCAGGCGGCTGCCTCCAAGCACGACTTTTGCCCCTGCATCTACGGATCTCATGACCTGATCGGCTAGCAGTACTGCAGCTTCCTCATTGCATAATGGACCTAATTCTGTTGTTCTGTCCATAGGATCACCTACTTTCAGGCTGGCCATTTTTTGGGTAAATTTGGCAAGGAATTCATCGGCCACAGCCTCAACAACTATAAATCTTTTTGAAGCCACACAGCATTGTCCGTTGTTATTGATTCTTCCTACCATGGCCCAATGGACTGTTTTTTCGATATCGGCGTCTTCCAGTACAATAAAGGCATCGTTTCCGCCAAGTTCCAAAACCGATTTTTTAAGGTTTCGGCCAGCCTCTGCGGCCAGGCTTGCACCGGCGGCTTCACTTCCCGTTAAGGAAACCCCTTTGATTCTCTGATCAGAAACAAGTGCTGAAGCCCTTTTTCCAGAGATTAGAAGATTGGTGTACAATCCTTTTGGAGCTCCGGCTTCATTGAAGAGTTCTTCGATGGCGATGGCACATTGGGGAACAATGGAGGCGTGTTTAATAAGCACGGTATTTCCGGCAATGATATTAGGGCCTGCGAAACGGGCTACCTGATAAAACGGGAAGTTCCATGGCTCTACCGCAAATACTACACCCAGGGGCATATAACGTATAAAGGCCTTACCGTATTCAGGATCAAGGTGTTTGTCAGACAGGAATTGTTCTCCATTATCTGCGTAGTAATCGATAATATTGGCGCTAAGATCAATCTCGGCTTCTGCCTGCGAGATCAGCTTTCCCATTTCAAGGGTAATGACCCGGGCAAGTTCCTGCTTTTTTTTACGCATTAGAGAGGCCACTTTATGCATTAAGTCAATTCGCTGGGTAAAGGATGTTTTTCTCCAGTTCAGAAAAGTTTCTTCTGCAGTTGCAACAGCTGTTTCAAGGGATGCATCGGTCATTTCTTCAAAACTTTTGATAAGCCTATTGGTATTGGGATCAGTGGTTTGTATTGACATGATATTTGTTTTTAGATTATTTCACATTATTTTTAAAAAGGTCTTTAACAGCTTTGTCAAGTTCATCCATATCGTAGCTGAACTCCCGTTGGAAAGATTCATTTTTCGATACAATGGAATCATCAAATTTGAGCATGCCATTTTCGAATTTAGCGTTACGTTCACGTAGCTTTTCCCTCATTGCTTTGAGCTTCTCGTGGTTCTGGCTCAGTTCATTTTTTAATCTCAAATTTTCTTTTTGATCTGCCGTGGTTATTTTTTTTTGAAATTGCCTGATCTGGTCATTTAAGGCTTCCATATCTTTTTCAGATTTATCATTAAAAGTTTTCCACTCACTTATTGTTTTTTCCTTTGCTGCATCGCGGGAATCTTTTGCAGCCTGTTGCAGCTCTCGATTGGCTTTATTGATATTGTCTTTTGCATCGCTCAGGTCTTTTTTTGATGCCGTATTACAGTTGCAAAACATCAGGGAGACGCTTGCTGCAAAGGTTATTATAGTTGTTTTCATTAGTATCTATTTTATTTTTTTAAGAAATTTTCTTATTGCAAAGATCTATTTAGGTAAGTTGGCAGCAAATGATGCCCGGCAGATTTGAAAGTGATCTAAAACACTTTTTTAAGGATATATCTGATAATCTAAAAAACATGCTATTGGATTAGTCAGGAAGATTTTCTTTCGATGAAATGCTTTTTTCAATTTCAGTGATTTGGGTTTTCTCCTTTTTAATATCCTGACGAAGCAGACCGAAGAGCCTCATATAAACGTTAGCGATCCAGACCAGGGCGAAACCTGCAACGAGATAACCGGTCCAATTTTGCATGAGAAGTTTATATCCCGTAGCAATAAGTACAACAATAGTGACGTAATGGCTAAAACAATATTCGCAGGTAAAGAGATAAAAGAATTTTCGCTCTGCTATAGAGATGCCTGTTTTACTGCGCCGGGTGCAATAGTCTCTAGGCTCCCGGAATACTTCCTCATGGGTTACCGTCCAGGCAACGCATGCAATAGGCATTGCCAAAATAAAAAGCCAGATGATCTGCATACTGATAGGTATCATACGATTTGTGATTTGATGCAAATTTGTATTAAATTTCATCCCCTGCCAATGATACCGATCATCTGAAAAAGTGATCTGTGACACTTCCCGATAGCATCATACTATTCTCCTGATTTGAGCAGGAGCTAATAGTACTGTTTCATCCAAAAGAGTTTTAAAGGGATTAGCGACCTTTATTATGAGCAAAGAATACTTTAAAGTATGCTCAAGCACAGCATCAGAATGCAAAAAAAGGCGTGCTGTTTGTCTTTACGCATTCTGCCGCGTAAAGGTAGAGGGAGGCCGACCAGCTCTGCCAGTCCTGCCCCATAGGCTCGCCATCCTGGGCTTTATACCATTCATTAAAACCATAATCGAGGTCTTTGTTTCTTGATTTTTTAATAAGGTCGGTAAGCAGGAATAATTTTTCTCTTGCCAGTTCCTGTTTTTCGGCCCGAACCAGAGCTGCTATGTGAAGGGCTGAAATGAAAGGCCATATACCTCCATTGTGATAATCCCCGGGAAGATTATACTGCTCATATCTGGGGATCCAGTCGGGATCTTCAGGCAGGATATAAGGGAAGAAATTCGGGGCCAGTTTTAAGGCCAGATCTTTATTCTGTATCATAATATCACATTGATTTTCTATCCATTTCACAATCTCATCTGCCCTCTGCTCAGAAGCAAGTCCTGAGAGAATAGCCAGACTGTTGCCCAAGAGGTCAAATCGTTCACTGTTGTATATTTTATAAGACCATAAGGCGTAATAGGGCTTTTGTTTTATCAGCATCCCCTCATGCAGATGAGTAGGATTTGTAGGGGTGGTAATGGTAAAATGTTCCATTGCGTTTTGCAGTCCGAGTGCCCTTTCCGTATGCCCCAGTATCTTGAGGTGACTGTAGGTCAAAGTGTTAACATACAAGCCATATCCTAACACCCATTGCTCGTCACGCCAGTCACTTGTAGGCTGTTGAGCCACAAGATAATCATCAGAAGGACTTTGGTACTCCATCCAGGTTAATGCCTTTTGGACTGCCTCTTCCAGAAAATCCTTTTCTCCTGTTAATTTTCGGAAAATGCCCACTGCCAGTAAAAATAGAGGCGTGGTATCGCTTGCTCCTCTATTGTCAGGATCGTGGACTAGTGAAGGAATGTTTCCCCTGAGAGACTGATTTTTAGAAAGCACCTGAAGTGTTTTCTGCATCGCTGTGATTAACTCTTCATTTTTGGATACGGCAACACCAAGGATACTAATCATTAAATCCCGCGTATAAGGCTCGGGATATCCCCATGCCGCAGTTCTGGGAAGCCCCTCAAAGGGACCTTTTACATTGTGCAGCAGTACCTGTAGGGCTGCACTTTTTGCTAGTTCTATTTCTGTCCAGTTTCTTTTGCCCATGAGCTGTGGAATTTAATATATTTGGAGTCTTTCATTGATGATTTTTATAAATTTCGCTGCCACAATCCTGTAGTCGAAGTTTTCAACTGCCCGTTTTCGCCCTGCGGTTCCCATTTGTCCGCGCAGGTCTTTATTGTTCATTAATTTGACAAGGGCATCTTTTATATCCGCTACATTGGCGCGGTAATCTACTGTTCTGGGCTCATCAAATACAATTCGCCTGTTTTCCTCAAAACCTGATTCGTTGCCCAGGGTTACTTCATTGACTACTATTTTTTGTCCTATACCCGCCAGGCAGGCAGTCTGGTTGTCTATAAGGGTATCAAGCATTCCCATTGCCTTAATCCCGATTACGGGTTTGCCGCAGGCGCCTGCTTCCACCTGGGGCATGCCAAATCCTTCGAGCCTTGATGGGGCGGCATAGATATCGCAGGCATTTAACAGATACGGAATAAAATTTCTTGAGATGATACTGGTCTGGAATATCACGTTTTTGCTGATCCCGAGCTGTTCGGCAAGCTTTTGATCCAGATTGCTCTGAAGGGCAGTTCTGGGCTGTGGCCAGACCTTGCAGACATACTTCCAGGGTGGCAGCTCTTTCCCTGCAATAGCCAGTGCTTCCATGACCTCACGGGCGCCTTTGGAGGCCGCGTCCCCGCCAATGGTCAGCAGGAGCTGATCCTGCGGATCTATTTCAAGAGCTTTGCGCGCTGCGATTACTTTTGGATCATTTACATCATAAGGCCTAAAGGCGTCGGTATCACAGCCCACGGGAAGGACCTCAATATTATCACCGCTAATGCCATCCCTTACATACATTTCCTTTACCCAGTTGGAAGTGACCAGTATCAGCGGCAAGCCATTGAGTACATTTTGGTAATTGGCAATATAGCCGTCGGCCACGAGCCAGGGTACAGCCGTGATACCGAATTTTTGAGGATGCAGCACCAGCTGTGGCGTATGCCCCCAGTAACCGGTGCCTACCACAACATCGGGTTTAAACCAGTTGTAATACCATTGCTTTTCAAGAGCTGATTCTAGATGAACTGCATGCGCCTCCACGCCATTGGCCAGAAGGCCTTTATAGAGCAGGTCCCCCTGGGTAGCAAGACCACCGGGTGTGGGCGGATAATCGTATAATACAAGTACTTTCATAGTTTTGTTTCTTTAAGCCAGTTATGGGCGTCTTTTTTGCTGGAAAATCTCCAGAATGCTTCTGTTTTTGGAGTCGTTTGAGCTTCCCAGCTATCGGTGGTAAAGCCGTATATTTGGGTCATAATTTCATATTTCTTCTGCCAGATTTCAGATGGAAGTGTTAATTGAATATCAGCATTTGGCATGGCTTTGGGATAATATTGCTTATTGTGGTCTTCGTAGGCAAACACCAAAAGCTCATCACATGAAATTTTTCCTTCATCCCAGAGTCCTATTACAGAGCAGCCTGTTTCTTCATGTCTTAGATGCCTTGTATATTCGCCTAGCGGATTGTGAGTAAGGATGATATCATAGTGTTCTGCAGGTAATAATTGCAGTATTAGGCGGTCGATTTCTGATTTATCTTGAGGTATCTGGTCAGGTCCGTCGTCCAGATTGCCCATGTTACCTGTGCATTGCAGTACTTCGAGCATTCTATAAAATTTAGGAGCCCTGTCAGGGTCGTATTTTCTGCAAAGGCATACTATAAAGCACTCCCAATGGGGATTACTGAGCAGCATTCCTCCAGCCCATAGGGTTTCATCATCAGGATGGGCCACGATAAGAGCTGCTTTTTTTTTCTGTACTTGCATCTCCATGTATTGGTTGTTAGGTATCAGAGAGCAAGTTAAGAGGAAGTAAAAAAAACAAAAATGACGAAGATCACCCCAAAAGGTAATCTTCGTCATTTTTTAAAATAGGCGGCTGGTCTATTTTTACGGAGGTAAAAATCAGTCTGTTTTCACCTGCAGGAGCTGCTCGAGCTGTAGGCTGTCTTTTATATAAATATTTCTTTTGTCAGTTTCAATGTAGCCCTGTTCCTTAAATTGCTTAAGGCTTCTGCCCAGGCTTTCGGGTGATGTGCCGATAAGGTTCGCCAGATCATCACGCGTCAGGTCTATGCCTTTTACTATTGGGGAGTTTCGATTGAACCTGTTTTCCAAAAGGAGTAAAAACAGCGCCAAACGTGCATTCTGGTTCTTTTGTGCCAGTACAGCAATGATGTTGGCCAGAACACCAAATTCGTGACCGATGTTTTTAATGAGTTTTTGCTGCAAGGCAGGAATTTCATTAAGCAGTCTAAGGAAATCTTCCTTAGCTATAAAATTTACTTTTAAATCTTCGAGAGCCTCGCACGAGTCCTGATATCGTTCCTGTCCAAGCAGGGCATGATAACCCAGTACATCTTCCTGGGTATAAATGTAAAATATTTGTTCCTCACCGCTAAAACCCCGTTTGAATTTTTTGGCTTTGCCTTGCTTTATCTGATAGATACCAGTAGGGATGCCCCCTTCATAAAAAAGCATACTGCCCTTTTTTATAACAAGAGGTTCCATAACGTTTTGAACAGCCTGATTTTCTGACTCCGTTAGGTCTTCAAAGAGCAGGTTACTCTGGAAATCAAATTGGGAAAAGAAATCTTTCATAAAACAAATATAACATTTATTAATTAAATACATAACATTTGTTATATATTTGTAAAAATTAGCTGTGCTTCTTACGTTTAATTAAGTAAGTCAATAGCGAAGGTTAAATAACGAAAATAAAGTTGAACCAAGGAAAGTCTGCGTGGAACTTTTTTTCAAAAATTTACAGTATGATGAACGAAAATAAAATAAGTATTCAAAACGGCAGACTCGTCGTGCCTTCCCATCCTATAATTCCTTTTATTGAGGGAGACGGCATAGGGGCGGATATTTGGAAAGCTTCAAGATTGGTTTTCGATGCTGCAGTTCAAAAAGCCTACGGGAGCAGCAGAAAGATCCAGTGGAAGGAAATATATGCCGGTGAAAAAGCTTTTGAAAAAACAGGAAACTGGCTTCCGGACCAGACTATTAAAGATATTGAGGAGTTTCTGGTGGCTATTAAAGGGCCCTTGACCACTCCTGTTGGAGGCGGTATGCGATCACTGAATGTTGCGCTGAGACAAAAACTGGATTTATATGCGTGTGTAAGACCGGTAAAGTGGTTCAAAGGGGTACCTTCTCCGGTAAAAGCGCCCGAAAAAGTTGATATGATTATCTTTAGGGAAAATACCGAAGATATTTATGCCGGCATCGAATGGATGGCAGGAACTTCGGAGCTGGAAAAGGTAAAAAACTTTCTTATTGATGATATGGGGGTTAAAAACATTCGGTTTCCCAATACAGTATCCATTGGTATTAAACCAGTTTCCAAAGAAGGAAGTGAGCGCCTGATAAGAGCAGCTCTCAAGCATGCCATTGATTTCAGGAAGGACTCTGTGACTATCGTGCATAAAGGAAACATTATGAAATTTACCGAAGGACAGTTCAAAGAATGGGGCTATCAGTTGGCTAAAGACGAGTTTGGAGCCAAAGAGTATGAGGGAGGTCCGTGGCTTATTATGGAAAAATACGGACATAAAGTAATTATAAAAGATGTAATAGCAGATGCGTTTTTACAGCAGATCATCTTAAGGCCTGAGCAGTATGATGTGATTGCTACACTAAATCTTAACGGAGATTACATCTCTGATGCCCTGGCCGCTATTGTGGGAGGAATAGGGATAGCGCCCGGAGCCAATATCAATTACGCCTCAGGGGTTTCTATTTTTGAAGCCACACACGGTACGGCGCCTAAGTATAAGGATCTTGACAAGGTAAATCCGTCTTCTGAAATCCTTTCAGGGGTCATGATGCTCGAGTATATGGGCTGGCAGGATGCGGCCGATCTTATCGTAAAGGGACTAAAAGGCGCAATCGGCAATAAAATCGTTACGTATGATTTTGAGCGTTTGATGCAAGGGGCAACCCTTGTGAAATGTTCTGAATTCGGCCAGGCAGTTGTCGATAATATGTAGTATGTTTCATTAGCTGCTTAATCCAGACAGCTCTTAATTGGGCTCTCTGGATTAAATTATAATAACTTACCTGACCCATGAGAGAAATAACAAAATTATACAACATTTTTGCATTAAAATGCCCTCGATGTTATAAGGGGAATTTATTTACCAGACCGGGGCTTTTTGTTTTTAAGTCCATTTTAAAAATGCCCGAGAGATGTTCGTGCTGCAATCAGGATTTCAGGATCGAGCCTGGGTTTTATTCCGCCGCACTATGGATTAGTTATCCTATAGTACTCATTGTTTTTGTGCCCATGATTTTTCTTGGATTTCTTTTGAAAGAGACTTATTCGCTTTCTTTAGAAATGATGCTGGGATTCTTTATCATCATTTGTTTTGGCCTGCAGATTCCAATAATGCGTATTTCCAGGGCTCTTTTACTTCATTTTACCATCCATTATGTAGGCAGTGGCAACAAATAAGTTTCCCTGATGCCTGTTTCACTATATGTAGTGCATAGTTACTCCAGTGCTCATTTACATATAGAACTTTGATTTAATTTTGAGGGTACAAAATATATTATCCAGTCATTTTATGGATTTCATACTACTCAAACTTTAGTGATATACAACAAAAGGTATACTGCTTTTTTATACATCTTTTTTTTCAAATAGTTATTGATTCTGCAAATCGATAACAGGCAGCTTGTTAAATAGTGCTATAAATCACACAGATACATGATCACTGTCATTTCCCTGGCTATTATAAAGTCACAACTTTGCTGTTAGGAAATTATCTGAAAGCTCCTTAAAGTAAGGTACTCAAATGATATAAAGTTAACAGTTATATAATGAAAACAAATCAGGAATTACAAAAAGATGTACAGGATGCTATGAAATGGCAGCCGTCCCTTCATGCTGCTGAAATTGGTGTAACGGTAAAAGACGCTATAGTAACCCTAACAGGTACTGTTGACGGATACTACAAAAAAACAGAGGCAGAAACAGCTGCCAAAGGAGTAGCGGGCGTTAATGCTGTGGTGGAAGAAATCAATGTTAAATATCCCAGCAATTTTTTAAAAACCAATAATGAAATTGCTGCCGAGGTAGTAAAAGCATTAAAAGATGACAGGTCTGTTCCTAATAATCAGATCAACGTAAAAGTAGAGGATGGATGGGTTACCCTTGATGGCGAACTTGCATGGCACTACCAAAAAGACGCAGCTAAAAGTGCTGTAGCCAGACTTTCAGGTGTTAAAGGTATAACCAACGATATAAACATCAAATCAGAAGCACATGATACCCTTGAAAAAAAACGTGTTGAGGATGCTTTTACAAGACATTGGTCCATTAATGCAGAAGATATAACCGTATCTGTATCAGGAACAAAAATAACCCTTACCGGTACAGTTACCTCTTTATACCAAAAAGATGAGGCTGCCCGTATTGCCTGGGATACCCCTGGAGTATGGAGTGTGGAAAATAATCTGGTGGTGGAATATGATTATGCGCTAATCGACTAATACGTAGGGTCGGGAGCATATACTCCCGATTTCTTTTACTGGAATATTGATTTATTTGCTTCGGGGCTCATACTTGTATTATTCGTCCTTAGTTTAGGTAAAAGATGAAAATAGAAAATAGACCAATAAATAAAAATATTATGAATAAAGTAATTCTTTTAGCAAAGCGTCCTGTTGGAAAACCAGCTTTAAATGATTTTAAATTGATTACAGAACAAATACCAGTTGTCTCAGAGGGTGAGATCTTATTAAAATCATTATATATTTCTGTAGATCCCTACCTGCGTGGAAGGATGAATGATATCAAATCTTATGTGCCGCCTTTCGAATTAAATAAGCCCATACAATCAGCTGTTATAGCAGAGGTTGTGGAAAGTAAAAATGCTGATTTTAAAACAGGGACCTTTGTTTCAGGTAATCTGGACTGGAAAGAATATCAGGTTTCTAAGGGAAAAGGCCTAACTAAAATTACCGATCAGGGGAGTGGGCTTTCTGTATATCTGGGGATTTTAGGGATGACAGGCCTGACAGCTTATTTGGGACTTATACAAGCGGGCAAGCCAAAAGCAGGTGAAACCCTGGTGATATCTGGAGCCGCTGGGGCAGTTGGCAGTGTTGTGGGACAGATAGGCAAACTTCTTGGATGCAGAGTTGTGGGAATTACAGGTTCTGACCAAAAAGTAACACTCCTGGAATCAAAATTTAAATTTGATCACGCCATTAATTACAAAACTGTTACCGATCTTAATGAGGCTGTTAAAAAATACTGCCCCCAGGGTGTAGATGTGTACTTTGACAATGTTGGGGGAGAGATATCCGATGCTGTACTGGCCAATATTAATAAATATGCCAGACTGCCGGTGTGCGGTGCTATTTCACTCTACAATAATACTGCCGCGGCAACAGGACCGCGTTTACAGCCTTTACTATTGACTAAGAGCGCTACAATGACTGGTTTTATAGTTAGCGATTTTACAGAACATTTCGCTGAGACGCAAAAAAAAATGACTTCATGGTTTAAAGAAGGCAAGCTTATCTATAGTGAAACAATAATCGAAGGCTTTGATAATATCCCACAGGCATTTCTGGATTTGTTTGAAGGAACCAATCAGGGTAAAATGATAGTTAAAATTTAGAAAATTAACATCTCAGGGCAAATAGAGAATTTAATATCCGAAAACTGGAAACTCGAAAAATAAAGAAATTACGGATCACACAAATTATTATTGGGCATAAAAAAACAGTATTGACTAATGACTATTATTTGAGAGAAATAAAAAACTTTGCTTATGAAAACAGATTCAGAATTACAAAAAAAAGTACAGGCTGCCCTGAATTGGATACCCTCATTACAATCGTCAAAAATAGTGATAGGGGTTAGAAGCGGCGTAGTGACCCTTACGGGAATAGTTGATACTTTTGGTGAAAAAATAGAGGCAGAAAATGCAGTAAAAAATGTTATGGGTGTAAAAGATGTTGTTGTAAAAATGGAAGTTCCAACTCATGTCACATCGCCTGAATCCCATAGCAAACTTTTCAAACAAATCATGAGCGTCTTAGATAATAACTGGTCTATACCCAGAAGCAGTATAGAGGTAAAGTTAGAAAATGGAAAGGTAACCCTTACCGGAGTAGTGCCATATCTTTATCAAAAGTTCTCGGCTCAGGCATTTTTAGGATATATTAAGGGGGTCAAAAGTATCACTAACGATATTATAGTCCAATCTAAACTTCACGACACTGTTGAACAAAGGGACGTTGAGCAGGCTCTTGCACGAAACTGGTCAATCAGGTCTAAAGATATAATGGTAAAAGTGGATGGGGCTACTGTCAGGTTATCAGGCATTGTTTCATCCTTATATCAAAAGCAAGAAGCTGGTTATATTGCCTCTAAAGCTCCTGGGATAACATTAGTAGACAACAGATTGATTGTTCATTTCAATTACAAAAAAATAGCTTAAAAAATTAGATTGATTTGGTATTTTTAATTCCATATTTTGATTTGGAGTACAAACATTTTTACGTTTAATTTCTTGTTTTTTTGGCTTTGCTCTTGCTTTGGTGACTTATTTTTTTAAGAAAATATAACTTGTCAATTGTAGCTTCCTTATTGGTTACAATAGTAAAAAGCTCACCCTGAGACAAGGCTACTTCATCAATTGACAAGTGAGTACCTATATTTTCAGGATAAATAATCCACTCATGCGCATGTTCACGTGGAGCCCACGTACTAAAGGAGCTTAAAAATTTTTTGTATTGTCTTTGTAATTTTTTCCCATTGACTCCAAAGAAACCTCCAATGGTACGACAGTCAATAGCAGTTTTATCTATTAATTTCTTTTAAAAAAGCCGCAAACTCTTGAGTCATGCGGGTTCCTTTAGCTACTAAATTCCAATCTCTTTTAACGATCTCACCTGTATTTTTATTAGTCCAGCGACGTCTTTTGATATGTAAATACACGAACTTACCCCTCAGAGGAAAGTCCTGTATGGTAATCTCATCTTGAAAACCCTTTGAGACTAATTGAAGATCACTAAACTCTTCTGGAGGTTTAGCATTCTCTTCAAAATAGAGGTGTAATATTTCTTCGCTATTAGTAGATGAAACTACTTCAAAATGTTCTACTAAAAAATCAGGAAGCATAAACTTCAAAAGTTCTATAGGGGTCATATAAAATTCTTAGATTACAAAGTTCTTATTTTATTTTGACATTTCCTCCCCAAGCTTTGCGCTTCATCCCCTTTAATTTTGTGAGGATTTATAAATATTGAAAACAGGCCTAAAATAAAAAAAACCTGCAAATCCTTGAATTTGCAGGTCTTCAGACATTTTTTGAGGCTTTTTGAAAAGATTGAAAACTTTAAGTTTTCCGCCTTTTTGGCCTTTCCGTGGGGAGAGCAGGATTCGAACCTGCGAAGTTCACACAGCAGATTTACAGTCTGCCCTCGTTGGCCGCTTGAGTATCTCCCCGAAGCTTGTATTGATGCGCTTTGTTTTGCTAAGCGGTTGCAAATATAAGAACGTTTTTAATGTTTACAAACAAAAAAGGAACTTAATTTTAAGCAATTTTAAAGTTATTTTTTAATTCGTTGAAATTGAATAAAATAAAAAATATCAAATCGAAACTTTTTTTTGATTTGTTTTTAAATATAGGAATTTTCGTAGGTGTATTTATGCTGTATCTGATTTTAATTTTAAACTTTTTAGGCTATGAGCGATTACTTTTCCTGATGAATTAAGAATAAAATTATCTAAATATTTCTGTTTTCTAAATTTTAGAAAATACATCTTTTAAAATTTTAGATAGAAAAGCGATCCTGATAAAAAGCTTTTTTATGCTAGCTCATTTTAAAGCTTATTCTGCTTTGTTTAATTAAAAGCAGAACAAAGTATGATTTTAAACAAAACGATCTTTAAATCGATTAGAAAATTGGGTTTGTTAATGCAAACAGGTTATATCTAAAAGTTCATACATCTGTCTGACATAATTTAGTTTAAATTTTTTTTATTCAATGGTATTCAATAAAACAAAAAAAATCTCCACTAGGGAGATTTTTTGTTGTATTCTTAATATCGGTATTATTTAGCTAAAAGCTCTAAGATTTTTGCTTTTAATTCAGGACCTCTTAAGTCTTGAGCAACCACTTTTCCTGATGCATCAAGAATAAAAGTTGCCGGAATAGATTCTACTCCGTATTGTTTTGCAATTGGTTCTTCCCAAAACTTCAGATTAGAAACCTGAGTCCATGTCAAACCATCTTTAGCAATTGCTTCTTTCCATGCTGCTGCTTCTTTATCAAGAGAAACACCAATAATATTTAATCCTTTAGAGTGTAGTTCTTTATAGATTGCTACAACATTCGGATTTTCCTTTCTGCATGGTCCACACCATGAAGCCCAAAAATCAACAATAGTAACTTTTCCTAAACTTTCTTTAAGCGAAACTACTTTTCCTTCTGGATTAGGAGCTGAAAAATCTGATCTTCAGTTAGGGCTACCAACAGGAGCTGCTGACGCACCAACTGCAGGCATTTTTGCTTGACCTAGTTTTGTTTTAATTTCTTTTCCAGGAGTTGTATTTTTTACAGACTCATCTAAAGCATTGTATAAACTTTCTGTTTTTTTTATGTCAGCGCTTGGATCAGAAATCATACTTTGAATAATCAAAGCAGAGATGTAAGCTTTAGGATGACTTTCAGCGTAAGCTAAATATTTCTTTTTAGAATTAGCTTGTACTTCAGTTTGAAGAGTCATGTATTGTTTCATCAAACCATTAACAGTAGCTGTATCCTGAGCTTGTTGAGCTTGTTGCATTTTTTGAGTATTCTTTTTCTGGAAGTCGATTAAACTTTTTTGAGTTTTAGTCAAATCCTCGTTGAATTTTACGTACTCATCATTGTTGTAAGTTCCAGAAACTTTAGATTTATGAATACTGTCTTTGTCAATTGCAATAGTGATTTCTCCTGTTTCTAATATAAAAGGAACTGGTCCGTTTGCACCTTGTACTATTAAAGTATGGAAAGCTGGTTCAGTTACTTTTCCTTTTATTTCGAATTTTCCGTTTTCAACTTTTACTGTATCAAGAGATACTGCCATCTTAGTAGTAGGATCCTGACCTTGAAGAATGATTGTTTTTCCGTTTTCAATTCCTGTTGCAGTTCCAGTAATTAGGTATTCTCCGTCTTTAACTTTGCTGCATGAAATAATCGCTACAGAAGCGGTTAGTAAAAAAAGTATTTTTTTCATTATAAAAAATTAATTAGTTAATTGATTTGTGCAACAAAAGTATCTAAAATTATAAAACATACAGAATTTTGTAACCTAAAATTTTGTTATAGTTTTTTCAGGTTTAATTCGCATATAATCAGGGTGTTTGCGGGCTTAATTTCATTTTAAACTCTTAATTATATTATTATTATGAATCTAAATAGATAATTTTTTGATTTTTGTGCATAAAAAAAGCACTCTTGTTAGGGAGTGCTTTTGTAAATATTTTGGTGTAAAACTATTCTTGATTAGTTTTCTTTCTCCATGTAAAAGAGTTCAAAATGTGTCTTTTTGCGAATCTTCCAGGAGAATCAGCATTTACCATTTTCACGTAAGTTGCTTTAGGAACACTAATGTATTCGTAAACACTTCCGTTAGAAAAATCGATAATCAAACGACCTTCAACAAATTTATAATCAGTAATTGCCGAAGTTGCGATAGTTTCAGTATATTCAGGTAAATTTGCTTTAATTGTCTCAGGATTAATGCTTACCAAAAAGTGATAAGCTTCAATGATAGCTTTACTTTTTTCTTCTGCATCTTTCAATCCAGCATCATCACCTTGAAATTTATCAGGATGAGATTCTTTCATTGCATTACGGTAGATTGTTTTTAAATCTTTTAACTCTGCAGTTTTGTCTACGTTTAGTAACTTGCGGTATTCAACTATTTTTTTCATAAATAAGGTAACTACTTGTCTATTAGTTTGAAATTGAAATTAATTGTTCAAAAGACAAATTTTTTGCAAAGGTACACTTTTTTTTAACTTTTTACTTTTGAAGCAAAAAATATTCGAAAAATATCTAAAATATTCATTGTGAACGGGCAGAAGTAGGTTTCTTGTTTGCTTAATTATAATGAGGAGCTATTTCCCGCTATACGTTCCAATCTTTTGTGGCGAACCCCGCCACAAAAGGATTTTCACTTCTATCGGGGCTAGGGCATTAGGTTTCATAAAATGTTTAGTTTTCAAAAGTTTGAAAGAGGTTGTTTTTACCACAGAGAACACAAAGTTTTTTATCAAGCAATTTTATAGAAACGCAAAGTGCAATACAAATAGCTCAATGTTATTAAGTTACGCTTTTAAAAAAAAATATATTGCAAATCAAATCCGTTTTTATCCGCGTTTTTACGAAGTAAATCTGTTTTATCCGCGTCAAAATTAGACGCTGATTTTACTGATTCGCTAAAGCGAAAACGCTGATAAAAACGGATTTTCTAATTACTTTTCTGATTAAACTGTTAAGTAATTTAATAGATTCCTCCTTAATGACATTGCCCGATACCTATCGGGATTGTGTTAATCTAGCTTTGCGCCTTTGCGTGAATTCTCAATTAAGTTTAACAATGCTTAAAATTTAATCACGCAAAGACGCAAAGTTTTTTTATGAATTCTATTAAAACGCAAAGTTCGCAAAACCAGGTATTCAGCCAGCTTTGCGAACTTTATATTTTTTAAACATTCTACAATAGAATGAAAAACTTAGCGCTCTTAGCGGTTAAACTCTCATTTCAAACCTGAAACAAAGAAAACCTTAAACTAAAAAAACAAATTTTTACTTATCCTCAGGTTTCTGATTCGCTTTATGGAAGTTTTTTGATTTCTTTGGATATTTATCATAACTAATATCGCTTGGATTTTCGATAACAGATTTAATAGTAATCAAATCGCCAATAGCATGATTAGCATGTGCGATTTTATAATCTAAAAGATATTCACCACAAAAATAATTGTTGTTTTCATCTTTCTCCATGATGCCAGTATAAACTCCTTTTTGCAACATTTTTTCTTGTGAATCCTTAGACATGACTTTTTTATTTTAAAATTAAAGGTACAAAGTTAATCAATTTATGTTTGTTTTAGGGAGTTTTGGTCAATCTGAGTATATTTGCACATGCAAAAAAACTTCAAGCCACATCCTAATTCGTTCAAAAATACCTTTTGTGTTTTTCACGAAGTGCTTTCAAGCGAAATCGAAGGTTTAAAGAAACAGTTTGAAAGCAAAGCCGGAAGTACTTATTATTACACTGAAACCGGAATGTATCGCATTTCAAATCATTGGGGAAGATTAGCCAACAGTAAATGGCGTTTGATAGCGCGTGAACCTGAAACCGAATCAAAAACTAAAATAGGTTTTGCTGCATGGAATGAGTTTTATCCTGATAATGCCGAAGAAAAGCTCTATTATATAGAAGCTGATTTTGATAAAAATGCAGTAACCTATCAGCATAAAAAGAATCCAAAATATAATAGTAAAGCCATTCTGAGAACCAGTTTTGAAACCACGAAACGCATTAAACAAATCAGGAATTTGCAGCAACTAACATCATGGGCAAAACATTTTGATTATGATGATATCGATGATTTACGAAAGCAAATTATCAACGAATTAATTTACACAGAGAAAACTTTAGACGAAATTAAAAGAGAAATATAATGGGACGCAACAACGAAAGAAATATTAAAAAGCACAATGACAAATTGCACAAAGCCCAAAACAAAGTAAAACAGGCTGAAATTGCACGTAAGGAAAAACTAAAAGAGATTATCAAAAAGTTCAACGAAGATAAAAAGGAAGAATAAAAAAGTTTCAAATTTTCCTTGTTTCAAGTTACTTTGCTAGAACTTGAAACAAAAGAAACCTGAAACAAAAAACACACATAAATATGAAATTCGAAGATTTAAAAGCAAGCGTACAGGAAATTATTGATTTAATTGCTGCAAAAAATAATAGAGAAGCAAACAACAAATTACTTGAAGTAAATGAAACTTTAGACGAAATGTTAGATCATGCAGAAGAAGACGAAGATTTAAGAGAAATCAGCAGATATCAGGTATTATTGAATCAGCTGCATGTAAAGATTAACGGCGAAGAGCAAGTTGATGGAGTATAAATGTTTCTGCGATACTGGTTTATTGTTTAAAGATTGTTGCGAATTGTATCTTGAAAACAATCAAAAAGCACCAACGGCTTTAGCTTTAATGCGATCTAGGTATTCGGCGTATGCAACTCATAATGCCGATTATCTTTTAGAAACTACTTATATTTCTGAAAGAAAGCATTACTCAAAAACAGAAATCCTAAATTGGGCAACCGCCAATAAATGGCAAAAACTGGAAATTTTGAGTTCTACTGAAAACACAGTCGAATTCAAAGCTTATTTTCTTGATTCAAATAATCATCCTCAGGTGCATTATGAATTTTCGACCTTCAGATTCGAAAATGGTGCTTGGTATTATGTCGATGGAAAGTTTGAATAATTAATATACTTCTTGCCAATTTCGGCTAATTTTATTGAAATACTTTAACTAAAAATTAGTAAACGTTTCTTTTTTCATAATTCTAAAATAGCGTAATTTTAGAATTATGAAAAACGAATTTAAAAAAGGTTTTTATTTTAAGACGTACGAAGCCCCATTTCAGTCTCCGTTTGAAAAACTTTTTGGCATTTTCAAAGAGTTAATCACCCATACTTCGGGCGATTTTGATGAAGCTATAGACTGGCTTCGGGAGTTGGACAAAGAATATAAACTGACTGATGAAAACTACACAATCGATGATTTTATCGAAGATTTAAAAAAGAAAGGTTACATAAAAGACGAGGTTAAAGAGGATGGAACAGGTGGTTTTGGAATCACTGCTAAAACAGAACGCGCCATTCGACAACAAGCATTAGATCAGATTTTCGGAAATTTGAAGCGTTCCGGAACAGGAAATCACAAAACCAAACATGCCGGAAATGGCGATGAGCATACCGGAGAATTCCGCGAATTTAATTTTGGCGATGGTTTAGAACGAATTTCACTGACAGAAAGTTTGCGAAATGCCCAAATTAATAATGGCGTCGAAAGTTTCATGCTGACTGAAAATGATTTGGTAGTAGAAGAAACGCAATACAAAGCCCAGATGAGTACGGTTTTGATGATCGACATCAGCCATAGTATGATTTTGTATGGTGAAGACAGAATTACGCCAGCCAAGAAAGTAGCAATGGCTTTAGCCGAATTAATCACAACCCGTTATCCAAAAGATACACTTGATATTTTGGTTTTTGGAAACGATGCCTGGACAATTCCAATCAAAGATTTACCGTATTTACAAGTTGGTCCTTATCATACTAATACAGTTGCAGGTTTGCAATTGGCAATGGATATTTTGCGAAGAAAGCGAAATACCAATAAACAAATTTTTATGATTACTGACGGAAAGCCAAGTTGCGTGCGCGAACGTGATGGTTCGTATTATATGAATAGTAACGGACTTGACGAATACATCGTAGACAAATGTTACACACAAGCACAGCAGGCTAGAAAGTTACACATACCAATTACAACATTTATGATTGCAAACGATCCGTATTTACAGCGTTTTGTCAATCAATTTACCGAAGCCAATCAGGGAAAAGCATTTTACACCGGACTAAAAGGTTTGGGAGAAATGATTTTTGAAGATTATGAAACAAATAGGAAGAAGAGAGTTCGTTAAATAGGTTCAAAGTTACAAAGGTTCAGAGGTTCAAAGAAGCAAAGTGAAAAAGGTTTCTAATTGTCACACTGAGCGGAGTCGAAGCGCACAACGAATATACGTAGAGGCGCACAGCACTGTATCTCCTCAAAGTGAAGACACAATTCTTTTCACAAAAACAATAAATAACAAAATACATATTTCAATAAAAATGGAAATAAAAAATATAAACACATTAGGACAATTAAAAGCCGCAGGATATCAAAGCATAAGTATCAAAGACGAATTGCGAAATAATCTTCGTGAGAAAATAAAATCAGGGAAACCGGTTTTTGAAGGTGTTCATGGTTTCGAAAATACTGTAATCCCGGAATTAGAACGTGCTATTCTATCTCGTCATAATATAAATTTATTAGGACTTCGTGGTCAGGCAAAAACACGTTTGGCGCGTAAAATGGTCGAATTGTTAGACGAATACATTCCGTTTGTGGCAGGTTCAGAAATCAATGATGATCCGTTGAATCCAATTTCGCGTTTTGCAAAAGACCTAATTGATGAAAAAGGAGATGAAACGCCAATTTCGTGGTTGCACAGAAGCGAACGTTTCTCTGAAAAACTAGCAACACCGGATGTTACCGTAGCCGATTTAATTGGAGATGTTGACCCGATAAAAGCCGCAAATCTTAAATTATCATATGCTGATGATCGCGTAATTCACTTTGGGATGATCCCAAGAGCGAATCGCTGCATTTTCGTTATTAATGAGTTGCCAGATTTACAGGCAAGAATTCAGGTAGCTTTGTTCAATATTTTGCAGGAAGGAGATATCCAGATTAGAGGATTTAAATTAAGAATGCCGCTTGATTTGCAATTTATATTTACGGCCAATCCTGAAGATTATACCAATAGAGGAAGTATTGTTACGCCGTTAAAAGATAGAATTGGTTCTCAAATCCTGACACATTATCCGGAAAGTGTTGCTATTGCCAGAACAATTACACAACAAGAAGCGAAGTTAGACGAAACCCAACACAAATTAGTTTATGTGCCAAGTTTAGCCAAAGATATCTTGGAACAAATAAGTTTTGAAGCTCGTGACAGCGAATACATCGACAATAAAAGTGGTGTAAGTGCTAGAATGAGTATCACGGCTTTCGAGAATTTAATGAGTACGGCAGAACGTCGCGCACTAAAAGCAGGAGTAGATAAAACTACTTTGCGTTTGTCTGATTTCATTGGAATTATTCCTGCGATTACCGGAAAAGTAGAATTGGTATATGAAGGAGAGCAGGAGGGAGCGGCTGCAGTAGCGCAAAATTTAATTGGATCGGCGATCAGAACTTTATTCCCAACGCTTTTGCCTAAGATTGAAAAATTAGAAAAACCAGGAGAAAAAACGCCATATTCAGATTTGATTGAATGGTTCTTTGCTGAAAGTGGTTTCGAATTATTAGATGATGCTTCAGATAAGGATTATCAGGCAATTTTAGATGAAGTAACGCCTTTGGATACTTTATTGAAAAAATATCAGCCACAATTAGATAAAAAAGACCAATATTTTATGAAAGAATTTATTTTGTGGGGATTGGTAGAATATAAAAAATTAAGCAAAGATCGTTTTGCACAAGGACATCAGTTTAAGGATATGTACGGAAGTTATATCAGTAAATTGTAACTCAACGTTTTGTTAGTCAAACCCGCCAGGTTCAAAAAACCTGTCGGGTTTATTTTTGCGGTTACAGAAGTGAATTGTAATACTAAGCTTACTTATGTAAAGCCAGTTAAGTTTATTATTTTTAAAAATGCCATTACCATTTTTTATTATTCTACCTTGCTCCGTTGACTGTATTTGCAGTTTTTCCCAAAATCAAAATGGATGATAGTTTCGAAGATTTAATTGCTTCTTATATAGAGAATAAAGTAGGTATTGCAGAATATTTTCTTAGCCCGGAATTAGCCAATCATTTAAAACAAAATTTACTTGATTTAAATCAAAAAAGCTTACTGCAGGCAGCAGGAATCGGAAACTCAGAGAAACTGTCTTATGATGGAGCTATCAGGAGTGATTCGATATATTGGTTGGATAAAAAGCATGATAATGTTTTTGAAAATGAGTTTTTTGATAAAATAGATGCTTTTGTACAGTATCTCAATGAAAGTTGCTTCACCGGAATTACCGGTTATGAATTTCATTATTCGCTATATGAAAAAGGAGATTTTTACCTAAAGCATTTAGATCAGTTTAAAAATAATCCAAGCCGTAAGTATTCCATGATTACCTATCTTAATAGCAATTGGCAGGAAAGCGATGGAGGAGAACTAATGATCCATCAGGAAAATAATAATCAAAAAATCTCACCAACTCAGGGCAAGACAGTTTTCTTTAAAAGTAATGAACTGGTTCATGAAGTTTTGGTTACCCAAAACACAAGAATGAGTATTACAGGTTGGTTAAAGAGTGATTAAACTTTTTTAAAGACCTAAAAAATGGAAATTTTACAGCAAAGTTCTCAAGACAGCTTCAGCAAAAAGCTTTTGGAACTTTGTGTTTTATTAAAACTGCTTAATTAAAAAAAAACTTTGCTGACTTTGCGGTAAAAAAAATAAAACAAAAGGAGTTTAAGTACTATTTTTGTACCCAAAATTTAATCCTATGTTGTTCCTTGTTTTAAGTATTCTTTGTAGTGTAATTGTGGGCGTAATTTTCAAAATTACCAGAAAATACAATGGCAATCCAATTCAGATTGTAGCAATTAATTATTTGACAGCTTTAGCACTTTGCTATTTTACTTTTAGTCCAAATCTGGCAGAAGTGGACGCAAATGCACCTTGGAACATCTATATTGCAATTGGCGTTTTATTACCTTTTATTTTATTGGTTTTAGTAGCATCAATAAAGCACATGGGAATCGTAAAAACAGATGCAGCCCAGCGTTTATCTCTATTTATACCAATATTAGCTGCCTGGCTGATTTTTAAGGAAGAGTTTAATTCTTATAAAGTAGTGGGAATTGTTGTTGGTTTTCTTGCCCTTTTATTTATCCTGAGAAAACAATCTGAAAACACACAAAATAAATGGTTTTTACCCGCAGCTGTTTTAGTTGGTTTTGGGGTAATCGACATTCTTTTTAAGCAAGTAGCACTTTATACCACTTTACCTTATCCTACCTCTTTATTTGTAGTTTTTTGTATTGCTTTGGCCGTTGCAATTTTAATTTCTGTCTATGAAATTGGCTTTAAAAAGGTAAAATTAAAATCTAAAAATATTCTTTTTGGAGCTTTAGTTGGCGTCTTTAATTTCGGAAATATTCTGTTTTATTTGAAAGCACATAAAGCTTTCGCCGAAAATCCTTCAACAGTTTTTGCCGGAATGAATATGGGAGTGATCATTTTAGGAAGTCTTGTTGGTTTGTTATTCTTTAAGGAAAAACTATCAAAAATTAATTTTATTGGAATCTTTTTGGCTTTGATTTCTATTATTTTGATTGTTATCTCCCAGTTTAAATAATTTTTTTTTTAACTCTTAAATCGTTAATTTACAGGTGTTTTTGTGTTATGTTTTTATTATATTGAAAATAAACTCGACTAATTCTATAGAATATAAGAAATATATTTATAGATTTGCAGTAACAATGAAAAACTATAGTCTATATATCATCCCGTTCAAATGCAGTACCACGATGTGTTGCATGCAAAACTACGTGATGAAATGGCGTTAATAGAGAAAGTACTTGTTAGTTATTTTTTTTTTTAGCCTTTCATGCACCATGAAAGGCTTTTTTTAGAACTATTAAAAAACAAATAAAATGAGATCAAATAGAAATACCAATATCATAATGCAATGCTGTCTTATTAAAATTCCATGTTGCGGATGTCGTCATTAATTAATGAAGAATAAATAAAATAGCTTTTGAGTAATTACAAAAGCTTTTAAAGACTTAAAAAGATACCAAATAACCCAAATTAAAAAAAATATATCATGAGTACAGAATTAATAAAACAGAATCCCTTTCAATCGATGATTGATCGTTTTAATATCGCTGCTGACATTCTTAATTTAGATGAATCGATCAGACAAAAACTACAACGACCTGAAAAACAAATTGTTGTTAATTTTTCTATTAGGTTAGACAACGGAAAAGAACAAAATTTCGAAGGATATCGTGTCATCCATAATACAGCTTTAGGGCCTTCAAAAGGAGGGATTCGTTATGATACAGCTGTAAATCTGGATGAAGTAAAAGCTCTTGCAGCCTGGATGACCTGGAAATCAGCCGTAACCGGAATTCCGTTTGGAGGAGCAAAAGGCGGAATTATTTGTGATCCTAAATTACTTTCTAAAACTGAATTAGAAAAAATTACGAGAGCTTATACAAAAGCTTTAGCTGATATTTTTGGACCTGAAAAAGATGTTCCTGCACCGGACATGGGAACTGGCCCTGACGAAATGGGGTGGTTGATGGATGAGTTTTCATTAGTTCACGGCAAAACGATTCACGCCGTTGTAACCGGAAAACATTTGCATTCAGGCGGTTCTTTAGGCAGAGTAGAAGCCACAGGAAGAGGGGTAAGTATTATTACTTTGCTTGCGCTTCAAAAATTAAAATTAAGACCAGCAAAATCGAGTGTTGCAATTCAGGGTTTTGGTAACGTAGGATTGCACTCCGCTTTGTTTTTGTTCGAAAAAGGATTAAAAGTAGTAGCTGTTAGTGATGTTTCTGAAGCTTTTTATAATCCTGAAGGATTAAATATTCCGGAGTTAATTTTATACTATAATCTAAATAATAAAAGTATCAAAGGATATCCAAATTCAATTGCTATCAAACATGAGGATTTATTATTATTAGATGTCGATGTACTGATTCCTGCGGCTAAAGAGGATGTTATCACGCAAAAAAACGCCAATAATATTCGTGCTAAAATCATAGTAGAAGGTGCAAACGGGCCAGTTTCTTCTGATGCTGATCAGATATTGCATGATAATAATGTTTTGGTAGTTCCTGATATTTTAGCAAATGCTGGGGGAGTAACTGTTTCTTATTTCGAGTGGCTTCAAAATTCACTATTAGAATCCTGGAGAATTCACCAAATTAATACCCGTTTGGAAGATATTCTGGAAAAAGGTTTCGAAACCGTTTTTAGAATTGCAGCAAAGCATAATGTGACACCGCGTATTGCAGCTTATATAATTGCTTTGCAAAAAGTAGCCGATACACAGTCTGTAAAAGAAGTAGCGTTGGCTGAACCAAAATTTAAGCAAAATTAAAAATTAGATTTTAGAATATAAAGACTGTTTTCATTGATTACTATTTTTTCAAAAAAGAAGTATTAATCAATGAAAATATCTTTGTTTTAAGTTAATAGTAATGCACTGTATGACGTGAAAAATTATTAAACACATAGAAACATAGGAATTTATGTGAAATAAAGGATACAAAAAGAAATACATTTCTTTCGCATAGTTGCTATGTGAATTTAGATAAGTGAAACGTCCTTTTTTTTGAGTAAGCAAAAGCTATGTTTCTATGTGTTAAAAATAATTGTCCCAGTGTTTATAGTAAAATGTATTAAGTTTTTTTTAAATCAAAAAAGTAATTTTTAAAATGAAACATATTAATTTTCTAGCTTTTGCAATGCCCGCTTTTTTTCTATTCTTGTTTTTAGAATATAAATTAGCGCAACGAAAAAAGAGACCGGAAATTTTTAATTATGAAAGTTCAGTTTCGAATATTAGCATTGGTATTGCAGAGCGATTGATCAATTTATTTATTGCGGCAAGCTTCTATCAATTGTATTATTTGATTTATGATAATTATAGAATTTTTGACATACCAAGTAATGTTTTTGTTTGGTTTGCCTTAATTCTTGCGACTGATTTTGTTTGGTATTGGTACCATCGGTTAGGGCATGAAGTCAATTTTTTCTGGGCGGCGCATATCGTGCACCATCACAGCGAAGAATTTAATTTTACTGCAGCAGCAAGAATTACAACCTTTCAGGCAATAGTAAGAACAGGTTTTTGGTGCGTACTTCCGTTTGTTGGTTTTCATCCGTCTATGGTTATTACAATGTTAATTGTTCACGGAGCGTATTCTTTTTTTACACACACGCAGCTTATTGAACGTATAAAATGGCTGGAATATGTTTTTGTAACACCATCTATTCACGGAATCCATCATGCCTCTGACGAAAAATATTTGGATAAAAATTATGGTGATATGTTTACCTTTTGGGATCGTATTTTTGGAACTTTCCAGGAAGAAGAGGAAAAACCCAAATATGGATTGACACATCCTTTAAAAAGTTATAGTTTTCTGTGGCAGCACTTTCATTATTATTTCGAAATCTATGAATTATGGAAACGTTCTAAAGGTTTTAAAGCCAAATGGAAAGCCGTTTTTGGAAGTCCTGCTCATATGGATCAGGATATAAGGCCAATATTAGAGAAACGTTTTCTGCAAGACAAAGCCAATCCGCATCAGAGACTTCGATTCAAAAATTATCTCTATATTCAGTTAGGAGTTTGCACTTTGTTTTTAACCGTTTTTACGTATTATTTTGAATATTTGAATGCTGTTGATAAGGTATTTGTGCTTTTGATTATTCTGATCACTTTAGTGAATTGTGGTGCTTTGTTAGAACAGCGAAAATGGATATATTATCTCGAATATGGACGCATTTTTATTGTAACGACTTACTTTTTATACGAAGAAAATCTAATCTCGTTTTTCTTTGTTCCGCTTGCCATTATGATTTTTGCCGAGCAGCTATTTTCATTAAGTACCCGATATCAAAACGTGGTCCTTCAATTAGAAGTTTCAGAATAAAAAATAGCCCACAGATTATGCGGATTAAACGGATTATCACAGATTTTTTATAAAGATTAAAAAAGTTAGCCACGAATTGACGAATTATTATGTACAATCAGTATGTGAAAATTCGTGAATAGCGTGGCTTATTCGCTCTCGCTCGGGCAATGTCATTAAGTTAAGAAAAAAGCAATAATGTTTTCCGATTAAATCTTTCGCAAAATCGCAAAGATTTAATCGGAGGACATTATTGTGTTTAAACTTTGCATCTTAGCGCCTTTGCGCGATTAATTTTATTTTCCAAAAACGTTTAACTTAATGACATTGATCGTTCGGGTCGTGGCTATTTTTTTTCCAAAGATTTTAAAAAAAATCTGTGTAAATCTGTTTTAACCCGTTTAACCCTTGGCCAAATAATTTAAATCGTTTTTATCGCCATAATCTTCTCTTCAAAAGAATCTTTAAAATCAGATTTGCTTTTGATTCTCGTTTTATACGTATAAATTGTAGCCACAGAAAGTTCCAGAAATTCTGCCATTTGATTGCTGTCCTGAATTCCTAATCTGTACAAAGCAAAAATGCGGAGTTCCGTATTTAAAAGTTCTCCTTTTTTAACGATGCATTTATGGTCATTTGGGAATAAATGATTAAAATCAGCCACAAAAGTGGGAAATAATTTCAAAAAGATTTCATCAAATTGATGAAAGAGATTTTCGCGTTCTTCCTTAACATTATAACGCTTTAAACTCGCAATAACTTCATCTGTTTTCTTAGTTATGATCTTGTGTAATGTACTTTTTTGCAGATGATCTATTTTATTAATGAAAGCTGAAGTTGCCTTAATAAAATACGTAATATATTCTTCTTTAATCTTATTTGCTTCACTCATGCTAATGTTCATTTCCTGAAGTTGCGCATATGACGAAGCCATTATTTTTCTGGCTTTATTTCTTTCTTTTAGTTGTTTGAAAATAATGATAGAAAACAGAATAATAATCAAAGTCAAAATCGTTAATAGTATAATAATTCTTTCCAGTTTATCATTTTTCTCCTTTACATTATTCAATTGTGCTTTTTCGATAATAGGTAATATCGACGAAATTTCTATTTTTCGATGCCTAGCATTATAAAACGTTGCATCATCCATGGCGATATTAATATACTCATTGGCCTTGTCGAGATAGCCCATTTTAAAAAGCTCATTGGCTAAATTTCTCAATGCCACAGTTTCTTTTGTCGCATTTTTAACATCAGCAATAGCGGCAAGAGCCAGATAATGAATGGCTTTTTTTGTATATCCTCTTTCAGAGTAAATATAACCCAGGCTTGAAGTTGCAATACCGTAATAATCCGGAGGTAATTTATAATTATTGATCCAATAACTAAAAGCAAATTCTGCGCCACGCCAATCTTGCTGTTTCAGGCGTTTTAAACTTTCTGCCGCCCAATACTCATTAGTATTGGTACCAATTAAGGCCAACGCCTTTTGCAGGAAATGATTTCCTTGTTGTACATAATGTATATTAAAGCGTTGGTCCCTGTTATAATCGGCTAAATCATAATAAGCGCGCGCTTTTATAGAGTAGAATTCGAATTTGTTTTTAAGATCGAGCTTTTTATCGTCGATTACATTTAGTGTATCAATTGCTTCCTTAAAAAGACCGGACGAAAGCAATACGAATCCTTCTTTAATGCGGCTTTTAGCCAGATACTTGGGATCTTTTAGAACAATTGCCTTGATTTTAGCTTGTTCTAAATAGTAGTAAGCAGAGTCGTATTTAAAAGATTTATACTCTTCAAACAACAGCATATAATTATCATAGAGAAGATCGTTGTTTTGGCTCAAAGTAAACTTGGATACATTTTTCTTTAAAGCTTCTATTTTACGATACTTCTGTTTTAAGTATGTTTCCTTTTTGAGGAGTACTTTATCTAATTCTTCTAGAACAGGATTTGTCTCTTTTGCAGATAGAGAAAAACCCGCAATGAAAAAATACAGAATTACTATTCTTCGCATGTTTTTGGATTGGTTTAGGGTAAAAAAAATAGTTATGGTTAATCTTTTTGTAATTCAAAAATAGTTTAAGAGCTGATGATTAGCAACTTTTAATAATTAGGGTAGTTAGTATAAATATATGATTAAATAAAGTGGCAGTACAGTGAGAAAGTGGTTTCGAAATGTTAAAAGTAATTTAATAACTTGCAATTATACAATAAAAACCAATTAAATATAAGTATAGTGAAAAAATAATATGTTTTAATTTGGATATTGTCATTTTTACCATAATTTATTTGCGTTTTTTATCTCAACAAAGTCTTGATTTTTGAATTTACGAAAACGTAATAGTTTATTGATTTTCAACGGTTTAAGTTTGAATATATTCAGATATTATCTTGATTTTTCACAGATGTTTTTTTTTAGATTTATTTAACATCTAGTTTCGTACTGTCCTTTTAAAGGGATAAAAAAACTAACAAAAACCAAAATTTATGAGATGTAAAAGTATTTACTGGTTAGCTCTTATGATGTGTTTATTTGCCATTGGCTGTGATAACACTGAAGAGGGAAGCTACGTTGATCCGATTACCATTTATGAGAAAGTAAGTGGAAATTGGGGATTAACAAATTTGAAAATGGTGGATGATTTTGCGAAGGCAAATAAGATCGAACCAAGCGAAGAAAACTTGAGTACCTATTTTAACTACGAGGATTTTAAAATCAAATTCAGCGTAGATGAAAAAAACAATCCAACAAGTTATGAAGTTACGGGCAATGTGCCTGCACTTTTTGCACCAAAAGGCTATTGGCAGCTAAGTTCAGACTTTCAGCCAACAACGCCGGGTACTGCTGTTAAGATTTATTTGTATAGCGATGCGCAAAAAACTCAGAAAACAGATGAATTAAGAGTGACCTCGATTCCGGGTAAAGGTGGTGAAATGGAATTACAGTTAGCGCGTACTTCCGGAGGGGCTACGTTTCTATCTTATGTGTTTAAATTAACTGCTATTAAATAAAAAGTAATATGAAAAAATTTATATATACAATTTTACTTGCCCTTTTGATGGCTCCTAATTTTATGCAGGCACAAGAAACTGTAGGAGCTGTGGGTGCTATATCATCATTTCCTGTCGTGTACAAATATGATGAAAAGGTGACATGGTTTTTTGATCTTTCGGCAACTACATATGCTGAAAATGAAGAATTATACATGTGGATTTGGTCACCATCAGAACCAGATGCAGGACATTGGGAAAATTCTTCTGATTTTGCAAAACTGACTCACGTCAAAGACAAAATCTGGAGTTTTACTTTGACTCCAACACAATATTTTTCTAAAACCGCAGCTCAAATTGCTGCAAGTGATGGATTTTGGCTTCGTATAAAAAATAAAAACGGATCAAAACAAAGTGAAGTAGCAAATATAGCTTATACTGATTTTTCCTCATTTTACACGGCTAATGAGCTGATCAGAGCTTATCCGACCAAACCAACAATTGATAAAGGAGTAAGTATTTTGTTTAATGCTAATCTAATTCCGGAATTTGCGGGAGCAACAAGTGTTCACATACATAGCGGATTGAATGATTGGGACGTTCAGCAAATGTATGAAGCATCGAAACCAGAAATTGCCGAAAAAACAAAATTGAAAGATTTAGGAAACGGTTTTTATAAAATGGATTTAGTTCCTAAGGATTATTACAATACACCGGATGGTTACGAAATGAAAAATTTAGTATTCCTGATGGTAAAAGATAATTGGGCAGGTACAACTCCGGATCAGGTTTTATACGCAGGAGCTTTTGTGCCACCTCCACCGCCAGTTTTTGGATTTTTTCCGTTGCAAATCAGTCAAAAAGATTTTCTTGGAATGTCAAGAAAAAATAATGAGTCGGGTGTAAACAAATTGATCTATACAATTACAGCCGGAAGCAAAGTAATTCAGGGTGAGTTTGCCGGAGGAACGGCAGAAATAAAAGGATTTGTCAATCTGGTTACAGAGCTTAAGGATGTTCCTAATTTAAATGAAATTCATGTTTTGGTAAAAGATAATAAAGACAAAACGATTTCGGATACCACGATTCCTCTTAAAACTTTAGACAAATAATTCACTATCAAATTAAAACATCAATTCTAATGAAATGAGCATAACCTAAAATTTGGTCTAAAACCAATAATGGCTATGTGAATTGCATATGACCGATAAAAACAATAAATAACTACATATGAATAGTAAAAATAAAAAAATAGTCCTGCATCAAATGTGGACTACTAAAAATGTGGTATTCATGATTTTCATGCTTTTTCTTTCGGCAGGAATGTTTGCTCAGGAAAAAAAGCAGGTATCAGGTACCGTTTATGATAATGTGGGAAGTGTATTACCGGGAGCGACGGTAATTGAGGTAGGAACCAGAAATGCAACCACAACAGATTTTGACGGAAAATTTGTTTTAGCCGTAGCCGTAGGAGGTTCTATCGAAGTTTCATTTATAGGATCAACTACTCAGAAAGTTCAGATCACTACAGCAACAAAACCAAATTTAGATGTTCGTTTGCAAAATGACGGTTATATGCTTGCTGAAGTTCAGGTAGTTTCTGTAGGGTACGGAACACAAAAGAAATCAGATTTAACAGGAGCAATTTCAAGTCTTAAGGCAGATGATTTAGTAAAAGGAACACTTTCTTCTACAGAGCAGGTTTTGCAGGGAAAAGTAGCGGGATTAAATATTATTCGTCCTTCGGGAGATCCTGCAGCAGGTTCTACTATACGTTTACGTGGCGGAACTTCATTAACAGCAAGCAACAGTCCGCTTATTGTAGTTGATGGTATTGCAGGAGTTGATATTAATATCGTTCAGCCCTCTGATATTAAATCAGTAGATGTTCTAAAAGATGCTTCGGCAACAGCTATCTACGGATCAAGAGGAGCAAACGGAGTTATTATCATTACAACAAAATCCGGTACAAAAGGAGTTTCAGTTACCTACACCGGTTTATCAAGTGTGGGTTATGTAACAGATAATTTAGATCTTTTATCAGCCAATCAATGGAGAGGTTATGTTCGCAGTACAGGAAATAAAGATGCTGTTGATTATGGCGGAAATACAAACTGGCAAAAAGCAATTGAACAAACTGCAATTTCACAATCTCATACTTTAAGTATTAATTCAGGAAAAGCTGACAGTGGTTTTAGAACATCACTTTCGTACCTGAATAATGAGGGAGTTATTAAAAAAACAGGTTTAGAAAGATTAAGTGGAAACGTTAATGCTTATCAATATTTAGGAGATAATAAAGAGGTGAAATTCGATATGGGGTTATTTGCCAATGTTGATAAGTGGCATCCTATGGATTATAGAATTTTTGAGCGTACTTATAATCTAAATCCAACAATTCCGGTATATGATGCTAATGGCAAATTTTCAGCTGTTTCCGGAAATATTTACGAAAATCCAGTAGAGATTTTAACCAACAGAACGGTTGATAACGAAAGACACAGATTGTTAGGGTATTTTAAAACCGAAGTAAAGTTTGCAAAAGACTTTCTTGCTGTAGCAAACATTTCATACGAACATAATGCAGTAAAAGGTAGTACTTACAAACCAAGTTATGCAGTTATGGAAGGGACAACTGAAAACGGTTATGCTCAAAAAACATATGCAGAATTTGCAAATGCTCAAGGCGAGATTTATGTAAATTACAATAAAGTAATTGATAAACACACTATTGGTGCTCTTGCAGGATATTCTTACTTAGAGAATATTTACGAAGGTTTTGGTGCTCAGCGTAGTGGTTTTGTAACAGATGCTTTTACCTCAAACAATTTAGGAGCGGGATATAATTATCGTTTGGGCGATGTGTATTCTTATAAAGGAAAATCAGATTTGGTTTCGTTTTATGCCCGTGCAAATTATTCTTACGATGGTAAATATTTGCTTACAGGTACTGTAAGAAGGGATGGTTCCAGCCGTTTTGGAGAAAACAATAAATGGGGAACTTTCCCATCAGCATCTGCGGCATGGAAAGTTTCAAGCGAAGAATTTATGAGCTCAACAAAAGGGTGGTTAGACAATCTTAAAGTTAGAGTAGGTTATGGAGTTACAGGTAATCAGGACGGAATTGGAGAGTACAAATCACTTTCGATTTTAGGAGTTGGTAATGATAGTTACTACGATCCAAAGACAGGAACCTGGAGTTTGGCATATTCACCAAAACAAAATCCGAACCCTGATTTAAAATGGGAATCAACAAGACAATTAAACGTTGGTGTAGATTTTAGTTTGTTCAACAGAATTACAGGTTCATTTGAGTATTATATAAAAAACACTGATGATCTATTATATACTTACGAAGTGCCTCAGCCTCCTTATTTAGTTGGAACAATGTTGGCAAATGTTGGCGAAATGTCCAACAAAGGAGTTGAACTTACTTTGAATGCTGATATCATAAAAGGAGATAAATTTTCATGGAACGCTAATTTGACTTTAGGTCACAACGTTCAAAAAATAGAAAAATTATCCAATCCTACTTATAAAACTGATGTAATTTACAGTGGATCTTTGCATGGTTTAGCAGGTATGTCAGGACAATATTCTCAAATTATTGCCGAAGGTTATGCAGTTGGAACTTTCTGGGGCTTTCAAAGCGCAGGACTTGGTGCCGATGGAAAAATGTTATACTATAATGCTGCCGGAGACAAAGTTTTAGATAATGTTTTAGTAGATGGTGACAAAAGAGATTTAGGAAATATCCAGCCTGATTTGACTATGGGTATCGGAATGAATTTTGCTTACGGAAATTTTGATTTAGGTGTGACAGGATACGGAATGTTTGGTCAAAAAGCATTGAATGCAACCAACATGATGTTGAACGATCCTAACAGATTACCAAGTTTTAATGTTCCTGATGATTTTCTAAATAGCGGCATTACATCTGCTCCAAAATACTCCAGTTATTGGATCGAAGATGCTTCTTTCTTCAGGCTTCAAAATGTTTCTGTTGGGTATACTATGCCTTTGAAATACAAAAGTTCAAAATTGAGAATTTATCTTATGGGAGAAAATCTTGCTGTAATTACAAAGTATAAAGGCGTAGATCCTGAAATTGGATTAAATGCACAAGACGGAATCAATCAGACTGGAGTAATGGATTTAACCGGATTAGCAGCTCCCGGAATTGACAGATATAATAATTATCCCCGACCAACTACGATTTCTGTAGGATTAAATTTTACGCTAAATAACTAAGCGATTAACTCAAAAATATAAAAAATGAAAATCAAAATAACAGCAGCACTATTAGTGAGCGTGCTTTTTACGATATCATGTACCAATCTGAATGAAGATTTATATGACAGAGTAGAAGACGGCAATTTTGGAAATACTCCAAAAGAAGTTGATGCATTAGTGGGAGGAGCTTATTCTTCGTTAAGAGGATTTGCAGACGGAATATCAAATAATTATCCAACAAGTGAGTATGTATTTTTCCTGAATGAAACAGCTTCAGACGAAGCGACGATTCCAACAAGAGGAACCAACTGGTATGATGGAGGTCAATATCAGGACATACAAAAGCACACCTGGAAGGCAGATAATCGTTTGATTCTTTCGGCCTGGCGTTACAATTATACCGGAATTGCCAAAATCAACTCGATTATTTACCAAGTAGATAAATCGCCATTGACAGATGCAGCAAAAGCTCCAATTTATGCAGAGCTAAAATCGTTGAGAGCTTATTATTACTACAACCTTTTAGATGCATTTGGTAATGTGCCAATTGTAGTCAATTTTGAGGATACTTCTTTACCATCAAATTCTACCAGAAAACAAGTTTATGATTTTGTAGAAAAAGAGCTGCTGGATGCTATTCCATATTTAAATTCAAATGTGGTGTATTCTAAATTGACAAAAAATGTAGCCTATTCTTTACTGGCAAGATTGTATTTAAATTCAGAAGCTTTTATAGGTACGGCCCGTTGGCAGGATTGCATCAATATGTGCCAGAAAGTTACCGGATATACTTTGACACCCGATTTCTTTGCCAATTTTGCAAAAGAAAATGAAAAGTCACCAGAGATTATTTTCGCAATTCCTTACGATCAAAAAGCAGGAACAGTAGGTAATTATATGAGCTCAATGTCGTGCCATTATTTACATAAATTGACGATCTCGGCATCAGGAAATGATTTTCCGTGGAGTGCGAACGGAATGTGTGCTCAACCAGGCGTATATTCTGCTTTTGCCGAGACAGATAAAAGAAGAAAATGTATGGTGGCCGGAGATCAGATTAGTGTTGCAACAGGTCAGGTTATTGTAATGGATAACGGAGAACCGTTAACATATACAGAAGAAGTTACCAGTGTTGCTGATGCCAAAGAAAACCAAGGAGTTCGTTTAGGAAAATATGAAATGAAAGCAGGTGATCAATGGGAACGTGATAATGATTTTGTATTGATTCGTTATGCCGAAATTTTATTGATGCAAGCTGAATGTTATGTTCGTCTGGGATCTGCAGATTTGGCAAAACCATTTGTTCAACAAATTACAGCTCGTGCCGGAGAAGAAATGCCAACCCTGATCGATCTTGACTTTATTGATAAAGAATTGCTTAAGGAATTTACTTTTGAAGGAAGAAGAAGAACAGATAACATCCGTTTTGGAACATTCTTCAAGACATGGTGGGAAAAAGGAACAACTGAAAAGTACAGAGCAATTTTTCCAATTCCAAGCACAGTTTTAACTACAAATAAAAACCTGGTACAGAATCCTGGGTATTAGGTTCTTGAATGTCAGTCTTCCGTGTTGGTTAGTCGTGGAAGGCTGACATATTTTTATATGAATGAAACTTATGAATTAAAAATTGAGAATTAAAAATCTTTTAATCATTGGCAAAAAAAATAAATCTGCCAGATCTGCAAAATCTGCGAGAAAAAATTAGTCACAAATTATAGAGGATTAAAATGATTAAAAAAATCTATGGAAACCTTTTTAATCAGTGGCAAAAAAAATAATCTGCTCAATCTGCGTGAAATAATTTTAGCCACAGATTAGAAGATTAAAATGATTAAAAAAGTTTCACGCAGATTGAGCAGATTAAAGCAGATTTGGTTTTGATATAATTACAATTCATCTACATGAAATAATTAAAAAAAAATCTTTCTAATCATTTTAATCTGTGGCAAAAAAATAAAACAAATAACACATCAATATGAAAAGATCTATCACATTATTGTTTTTTGGGATCATGAATATTTTAGTCGCCGCAGGTTGTAGCAGCGATGATAAAAATTCTGATAAACCTACAGAACCGGAAACATTTGAACCTGTTGCGATTGAAAAAACAAATAGCACCAAAATTTATGTTCATTATATGTCTTGGTTTGAAACCAATGAAAGTAGTGCCGATAAAAAATGGGGATATCACTGGACAATGGCAAACAAAAATCCAAATAACATTGGTGCAAACAATCGCAGAGAAATTGCGTCGTACTATTATCCGCTAATTGGTCCCTATCATTCAGGCGATAAAAATGTGATTGAAAATCATTTATTATTGATGAAATATTCAGGAATCGATGGTGTTTTGATCGATTGGTATGGCACTTTTGATGTAAACGATTATCGAATGGTAAAGGAAAACACAGAACAGTTAATAGCCATGTTAAACAAAGTAGGACTAGAATATGCTATTGTTTATGAAGATCGATTTTTGCCCAATGTAGTAAATGCAGGAAAAGCGATTTCAGTTACAGGTGCAGCAAAAACGGACTTAGCTTATTTGCAAACCAATTATTTTGGAGATAAAAATTATATCAAAATAAATGGAAAACCATTGTTGCTTAATTTCGGACCAATTGTATTGCAGACACCGGCTGAATGGACAAATGTTTTTAATACGTTAACCGTAAAACCTACTTTTTTAACCCTTTGGGGCGAATCTGCAGACGCGGGAGACAATGCCTCAGGAGAATATGCCTGGGTATATAAAAACAGTACCACGCTTACAAATTTTTACACCAATACAATGCCAAAATTGGGCGTTGCAATGGGAAGTGCTTATCCCGGTTTTAAAGATTTTTATGCCGAAGGCGGCGGTGGAGCAGCAATTGGCTGGACTATAGAACACAATAACGGAGCAACTCTGGATGAAACACTTTCTCTGGCAAAAAATGCCAATGTCAATTACCTGCAATTGGTGACCTGGAATGACTTTGGAGAAGGAACAATGTTCGAACCAACAGTAGAATTTGGCTATACTTATATCGAAAAAGTAAAAGCATTTGCCGGTGTAAAAAGTACCGAAACTGTTTTTCCTGATATCAGTAAAATGTACAATCTGCGAATGGATAAAAAAGGCAATGCCGATGCCCAGAAAAAAATAGATCAGGCTTTTAATTATTTTGTTTCCATGCAGCCAGCAAAAGCAAAACAGTTACTAAACGAAATTAAATAAAGAGTTGTAATTAATACAATTAAATAATGAAAAACATAAAATATAGATACTGTCTAATCGCCTTAGCATCAATATTGTTAGTTGCATGCAGTACTAAAAAAACATATAAAATAAGCTCTCCGGGAAAAAATACTGAATTAGTTTTTGAATTAACCCCCACAGGTCAGCCACAATATAGTTTTACAGCAAACGGAAAATCAGTTATAGAACCTTCTTTAATGGGATTTGAATTTAAAGGAATCCAAAAAATGACCGACGGTTTTGAAGTGGTTTCCACCGAAGAAAAATCAGCAGACGAAACATGGGAACAACCTTGGGGAGAATTCAAAAAAGTAAGAGATCACCATAACGAACTAATTGTTCACTTGAAAGAGTCAAAAGGAGAAGAACGTTTGGTTGATATCATCTTCAGGGTTTTTGATGACGGAGTTGGTTTTAGATATGAATTTCCAAAACAGCCACATTTAAATAAAGTTGAAATATCCAATGAGATTACTCAATTTACTTTCAAATCAAATAATGATGTTTGGTGGATTCCCGTGCACCGTGAAAACAGTTATTATGAAAGTACCTACCGTAAAACGCCAACAAGTAAAACTGATACGATCAATACACCGGCGACTTTTGAAACAAAAGAAAAATTATTTGTAGCAATTCACGAAGCCAATCTAACGGATTTCACTTCAATGACATTATTGAAAACAAATGATAAACAATACAAAAGCGAATTGGTGCCTTGGAAAAATGGCGTAAAAGTATATGCCCAAACACCTTTTAAAACTCCTTGGAGAACAATTGTGGTAGGAAAAAATCCGGGAGAAGTTGCGACTTCGACCATTATGCTAAATCTAAATGAACCTTCAAAAATTGAAGATCTTTCCTGGATTACACCTTCAAAATATATTGGAATCTGGTGGGGAATGCATCTGGAAAAATACACTTGGGGACAAGGACCAAAACACGGTGCGACAACTAAAAATACAAAAGAATATATTGATTTTGCTGCCAAAAATAATTTAGACGGAGTTCTTGTAGAAGGCTGGAACGAAGGTTGGGATGGCGATTGGACCGCTGACGGATCTTCTTTTAGTTTTGTAAAAGCATATCCTGATTTTAATCTGGAAGAAATTACAAAATATGCAGCCATAAAAAATGTTCGTCTAATAGGGCACCACGAAACGGCAGGTGCTACAAAACATTACGAAAGCCAGCTAGAAGATGCTTTTAAATTGTATCAGAAAATGGGCGTAAATACCGTAAAAACGGGTTATGTAAATAAATATCTGGATAAAAAAGAATGGCATGATAGCCAATACGGAGCACGTCATTACAGAAAAGTAATGGAAACAGCGGCTAAATATCATATCATGATCGACAATCACGAGCCTATAAAAGGAACAGGATTGCAGCGCACCTATCCAAACTTTATGACACAAGAAGGCGGAAGAGGACAAGAATACAATGCCTGGTCTGTTGATGGCGGAAATACTCCGGAACATTTAACGACTTTGCCTTTTACCAGAATGCTTTCAGGACCGTTTGATTATACACCAGGGAATTTTAATTTTGATTATAAAACACCTTCCGGAGCAAGAGTGCAAACAACTTTAGCCAATCAATTGGCATTGTATGTTATCATTTTCAGTCCGTTGCAAATGGCATCAGATTTACCGGAGAATTACGAAGGAAAACCGGAGTTTCAGTTTATCAAAGATGTTCCCTGTACATGGTCAGACACTAAAGTTTTAGATTCCAGAATAGGAGAATATACAACAATCGTGCGTAAAGACTGGGACGAGAAAAATTGGTATTTGGGCTCTATTACAAACAGCTATGCCAGAAATCTAAAAGTAGCATTGACGTTTTTAGATGCTGAAAAAGAGTATGAAGCTGAAATTTATGCTGATGGAGCGGGAGCAAATTATAAAACAAACCCATATCCTGTCACGATTTCAAAACAGAAAGTAAATAACAAAACGGTATTTGATCTTAAATTGGCAGCTGGCGGAGGAACAGCTATAAAATTTACTCCAATCGAGAAATAAGTTAGTTTGATTTTATTTTGAGTTAAGTTTAAGTTGGTGCAATGAACCCGATATTTTGAAAAAAAGTATCGGGTTTGTTATTTTTATTTTTTTACCATATAAGTTGAGGTAAGATATTATAAGTTTGGTTGATACCTTTGTCAAAGTTTTAAACCAAGAGTGTAAGGAACTTTTGTAAAAAACTATTATTTTTATTTTCTGTATTTATAAATCTATCAGAAAATGCAAATCAGAACAGAAGTAAAAGAAATATTAAATTATATTTCAGAAGATCAACTTGATTTTTTTGCTCAGCAAACTATGGTTGACTGGAATGCTAAAAAACTAAAAGGCAAGGAATTATTTAAACTTTGTGTTTTTGGAGTCTTAAATGAAAATAGAGCCAGCTCTAGAGTATTTGAGAATTTTTATGAGAATCATTTTTTTTGTAAATATGCTCAAATTCCCAAAGATAAAAGTGTAAGTCACAGCAGTATTGCAGAGAGAATAGGAAAAATAAACGTTGAGTATTTCGAAAAACTTTATCAGCACACCGTTACTGTTTTTCAGGATAAACTCAATGATAAAGATAAGATCAAATTAAGTTTGTATGATTCCACAATTACAAGCTTATCTGCTTCTTTGTTAAGTTTCGGGATGCGAAATGGGCAGAAAAACAAAAAAGGAGAACAGGGCAAAAATAGTATAAAATTTACAATTGGTTTTAATGAATTGCCCTTTAATGTAAAGTTTCACAAGGATCAAAAAATGATTAGTGAAGATTTGGCTTTGGGCAATATTCTAGAAGAGCACATAGCCAACAAAAAAGATATTGCCGTTTTTGATCGTGGAATGAAGAATAGAAAAACAATGGTTGATCTCTCTACTGATGATAAATATTTTGTAACCCGAATTTATAAATCATCTAAATATGAAGTAGAGAAAGGCAGTAAGGTCACTCCATTGGATTTTGAAAATGATATTCTTAAATTAACAAAACATAGCAGGGTTTATCTTTACTCGAATCAAAAAAAGACTAAAATAGTTTTTAGATTAGTGGAAGGGATATTAAAATCTGATGGAGAGAAGATCTTGTTTTTAAGCAATTTGCCAGAAGAAGAATTTACGGCAGATCAAATAGCAGAAATTTATAAAAAGCGTTGGGACATTGAGCGTTTCTTTAGATTTATAAAGCAAGAAATGAATTTTAAGCACTATTTTTCAAGACAGTGGAATGGAATTCAGGTAATGATATATATTATTTTAATTGCATCAATCTTGCTCTTGAGTTATATAAAACTAAATGAATTAAAAGGATATAAGATCCCCAAAATTTCATTTTGTAATCAATTACAAAATGAAATCATTCAACAAATAGTAATACATTGTGGTGGGGATCCTGCTAAAATAGAGACATTCAATGCATAAAATAAAGTTCCTTACACTCTTGGTTTTAAACTTTGACAAAGGTAATCTAGAATTGAATACTCTAATTGTGTGATTTTTATGCTATTACTTGACTGATTCGCTTTGCGAAAACGCGGATAAAACAGATTTTTTATTTGGAATCAAGTACTCTCCCCGTGGTCGAAAATGAAAAAATTATGAACAATTGTAATTTAACTTTCTAATGTTTATTAAGCTTTATGTGTCCGCCAAAAGTATAGGCTGCTGCGAGAGTAGGACCATTATATCCCCATTTTAAAAAACCGTTTAGTCTTTTTTCTACGGCATCAACTTTAAAATTTAGTCCCGTATATCCGGCGGTAAGGCTAAAGTTTTTGTGTACATTGTATAAAAGGGATAAATTATAGCTAATAATTCGCCCATCGATATCGTCAATTTTCAAAGCAAGATAATTTGCATTCACATACAAGCCAAAACGTTTTGTCAGGACAAATTCGCCCCAGATTCCAACATCAGGCAATGGAGCCGTGAAATTAAAACTATCTCTGTATTCTGTTACAGCCTGATTGGCATCAACGCGTAGCCCCAGATCTGTAAAAAGTACGTGGGCACCTATTAATAAACCGATTTCATATTTTGGTTTTACTAAAAAGGCATAACCGTAAGCAATCCGGGCAATCTGAACATCAAAAAACGCGGTTACTCTTGTGTTTATGTGGTAAGTATTTTCTCCAAAAGTGATGTCTTTTTCCAGAGTTTTGGTAGAACTTCTGTCTAAAGCAAAATATTCAAAACCTAATCTCGATCTTTTTGAAATACGCCAGTCAAATGTTGCCATAAAGGAAGCGCTTGATTTTGAGAATCCTAAGTCATTTTCGAGATCTATTTTTGTACCTCTGTTTCCATTGTTTGTACCTACTTCAATTTCAGTATTATTTACAGGAAAAAAAGCTCCGGCAGTTACTTTAAATCGTCTATCATGCCAGGGTAAATCTGTGGCGTCATAATCCTGCGGATTTTCTGAGTTATCATTTTGTATAGCAGGCAGGGAATTTTCGATTGGGATTTCAGAAGTGGTTTGAGCTTGAATCGAGAGACAAAAAAGAGAGACTATCAAAAAATAAAATAAGTTTTTCATTGGATTTATTTTTAAATTTTATTGATAAATTTTTAACACTTAAAGTTAACAAAAAAAATCACTCATTTTTATTTTTTATATTTTTTATTTGAATAAAAATACTGATTATCAATGAATTATGTGATTTGTTAAAATTAGTTGACATGTCACTCTTTTTTGTAATTTTGTCCTATGGAAAAAAATGAAGAAGATTTTAATACTTTTAATGATGGAATTTCAGAGAGTTTTTTCTTTCAGATACATCGAATGAAACGAACTATTTTTCGTCATACAAATGCCTTAATGAATGAAGCCGGAATAAATTTACAGTTAGAACAACTTCCGATAATTATGATTTTGCAACGAAAGAGTTTTTCTCAAAGAGAACTTTCTGATATTACAATGCGTGACAAATCTTCTATTTTAAGAAGTATAAATGCACTTGAAAAAAAAGTTTTAGTGAACGTTCAGAAAGATAAAGAAGACAAGCGTAAAAATATCGTAAGCCTCACGGAAGAAGGAATTAGTCTGGCAAAAAGCATTCGGCTCTTAATGAAACGATCAGAAGATGAGGTTTTGGCCGTTTTTTCAGTTAAAGAAAGAACAGAAGCTTTAGAAACAATCAGAGGTTATGCAGATAAATTGGATACGCTTTAAAACAGTACAATGATTTTATGAATTAGGCTGGTTTTCGAGGAATTTTTTATTCTCTAAAAAAAGTTCGCCACGAGTTACACAAATTAGCCCGAATTTTTATACAGAAGAAGAAGTAAATGCAATTCATGAAAATTTGTGCAATCCGTGGTATAAAAAAACATTAAAAACAAAAAATGCAAAATGAATAAAACTGAATTATTAGAAGGTCCGATACTTTCTTCATTATTAAAATTGGCTGTGCCAATTATGATTGCTAATTTACTACAAGCTGCTTATCAATTGGTTGATGCTTTTTGGGTGGGACGTTTGGGCGGAGATGCCGTTGCTGCAGTTTCTGTAAGTACACCTGTAATTTTTCTGATGATTGCTCTAGGAACCGGATTGGCAATTGCCGGATCTATACTTATCGCACAATATTTTGGTGCAGGACAGCAGGAAATGGTCAATCATGTTGCTGCTCAAACATTATTAATGGTTATTACAGTATCTATAGTGCTATCTTTTATTGGATATTGGCTGAGTCCGTATTTTTTATATTTACTTAAAGTCACACCACAAGTCTATAATAATGCGCTGGGCTTTATGCAGATTGCTTTTATTGGACTGGTTTTTAGTTTTAGTTTCATGATTTTTCAGTCCGTTATGCGAGGCGTTGGTCGTGTTACTTTGCCAGTATATATCGTATTGGGAACTGTAATTCTAAATTTTGCCTTAGATCCGTTGTTTATTTTTGGATGGAATTTTATTCCTGCAATGGGGGTAAAAGGCGCAGCTCTGGCAACTTTGTCTACTCAGAGCCTGGCAATCATCATTGGTTTTGTCATTTTGTTTAGAGGAAAACATGGTATTCATTTGCAATTAAAAGATTTTAAACCAGATTTTAAGCATATAAGAAAAGCGTTTAAAATTGGTTTTCCATCTTCAATAGAACAATCGATGCGTGCGATTGGATTAACCGCCATTACTTTTTTGATCGTACATTTTGGCACAACAACGGTTGCTTCTTATGGAGCCGGCTCTAACCTGATTCAGTTGATTATGATTCCGGCCTTGGGACTTTCTATGGCAATTGCTACTTTGGTAGGACAAAATATTGGCGCCGGGAATATGCTTCGTGCCGGAAAAATAGCAAAATTAGGTGCTTATTTAGGTTTTGGATTATTAACCGGAATTGGAATAATAGCATATGCTTTTGCGCCACATTTAATTGCTTTTTTCGTACCAAATGATCCCGCAGTTATCGAGGGAGGTACAACTTTCCTGAGAATTACGTGTTTGTCATGGGGATTTTTGGGACTTCAAATGTGTTTGTTAGGTGTTTTTAGAGCGGTAGGAAATACAACGCTTCCTATGATTCTAACATTGGTTTCGCAATGGGTTCTGCAATTTCCGCTGGCTTATATTTTATCGCATAATACCTCACTTGGAGCAGTCGGAATATGGTGGGCTTTCCCTGTTTCAACCGTTATTACTGCAATTGTGACAATGCTTATTTATGCAAAAGGCGATTGGAAAAAAGAGCGACTTACCGGTAAAACAAATAAACTAATAAATAAAGTAGAGAAAGAAATCGTAAAAGAAGGATTTGAGGTTAAGTAGGGCTTCTTTTGAAAGGTTTAAAGGTTTAAAAGAAAGCTCAAAGTTTTTCTGTAGAAGCGAGCAGTGCGTCTTTTTTTTGTGTTCAATATAAACCCGACGGGTTTTTAAAACCTGTCGGGTCTAACAACAGTAAATTTTTTTGGTCTCAAAAGGTTTTCTGTATGGGCGCACAGCAGTGCATTTTTTGCCTTTGATTCTGTAATCACATTTTTTTAGTTGTAGTTGTAATTGCCATTGCTATTGATATTTAAAATTGATTCTTTATATTTGAAAGTATAATCTGAAAACAATTATGGATAAAAAATTAAAGCAATTCTTCGTTAAGTCTTTTGTAGTGCTATTGTTGATTCATTTAGGGTATTTTTTATACGGCTATTTCAAGTTTGATGGCATAGGAAATATCTATATCAATACAGAGTTCTACAGGTTTAAATTTTATGATGATGTTTCGATTTCCCAATTTTTTGTTACCGGTTTATTTCTACTCATTTTTCTGATTTTTTTATTAAAAAATCATTCCAAACAAAATTATTCTTTTGCAAATTTGCTTAAAATTGGCGGTGTATTGCTGTTGGTTTCTTTTTTGAGTTTTTCATTTTTTCTCAGTTATAGTTTTGGTATGAATGCAAAATTGAAATCGGAATTGTCTGAAGCAAAATTCAATAAGGACAAAATGCTGCTGAATGTCCTGAATCCGTTTTTGTATAATTATACATCTTATAGCTCAGAGAAATTATTTAATCCGCTTAATATTCTATATCCGAAACCTTATCCGGTTATTGAGGTTGTCGACAGCACTTTGATTTCGGGTAACTATTATAGTGTTGACTATAGATATTACAGTATTGATACTTTGAAAATGCTGACAACAGATTTAAATAAAGTTTCGAATGCAGCGGGCACAATATTGGACAGCATTGGTTTTGGTAAAAAAGAACTTCTGGATCGAATAATTAAGAAGAATATAATAAAAGACAGTACTGAAATTATTTATAAGGGCAGAACCGTTGACCCGAGATATGATGTAGATATTTGCATATTTGTAGAGAACAATTCTTTGTACAAGCCTGTAAAAGGAGTTCCGGTTGAGAAACAGCAATATGATGCAGCGGTAAAACGATACAAACTGATTTATAAATATAAACCGGATTCGTTGGTAGCTAATTTTCAGAAACTGGATACTTTGCTTAAAAAGTATAGAGTACAAAGTTCTATTACTCCTAAACAGCTTGCTAAAGAGGTTGCCTATTTTAAAGATCATAATAATGAACTGCTCAACGGAATCAATAATAACTTTGACAGAAAGATATTAGAAGAAAAATTTACAACTTTGGACAGATTGTTTTATGAACCCAATTATCTTCATCCCTCGATTATTGGAATCTTTTTTGGTGTTGTTTTTGGTGCCTGGCTACTTGGGTTTCTAATTTATATTTTGTTTAATTATAAAAGAAAACGGCCTAGATAAAAAGACTAAATAGCGTTTTTACTTCTTTACATTTATATTTATTCCTGCCATTGCTATTGATTTAGACATTGCAAGTGCTATTCTAAACCCTGTTATAATCGGCTTTCCAGTGTACGATTGCTTTTTTTATAGCATCGCCCGTCAGGTTATTTTTTAAGGCGTCATCGATAAGAGGCAACAGTTCATTGTCGGGAGCAAATCGCAAGGCAAATATTTGATCATCAGTTAATTTGTATTCCAAATCTTCAAATCTTTTCCCGCTAAGAGTAAAGTAACGATAGCGAAGTTCTAATCGTACAATTCGGTTTTGAAGAATTAATGCATAATGTTGGCGCAACATAAAAGCAAGACAAAACAGGAACACAAAAACTACGCTTATAAACGACCAGATTAACGAATCGTCTGTTGTAAAAGCAAAGTAAATACTTGCAGCTAAGAAGATTGTCAAAACTGGATAGTAAACAAAATGATGTGGGGCATAATAGCGAATATGATTGTAATAGGTTTGAATTTTCATAATTTATTTGTTTTAAGTATGGCATAAAAAAACAAAAGCTACCCTAAAAAATAGAATAGCTTTTTTTCCAAAAATAAACTAACATAACCAATGTTTCCTTTATAAATTAAACTTATTAAAGTTTGTTTAGTAATATCAATATTTAAAAAAGCCTCACTTGCATGATCATCCTTTTTCATGGCTTTAATTTGTTTAGGGTAAAATTAGTCTCGCTTTGTTTGATTTATGTTATATTTTAAAATAGAAAAGTTCTAAAATTTCAATATTTAAGAACTTAATTGTTTTTTAGAAGAGAAGCAACAATCTGCCATTCCTCTAATTTTGATTGATATGTTTTGCTCGCATTTGCGGGACTTGTTGATGGTAACGTAATAAGTTGATACGCATTATTTAAGTGAACATATTTCCTGAAGAAAGCCGCTGCCTTTTGCCCGTTAAATAATATCGCTTTAATATTGGGGTGTTGTTTTAAAAACGTTTCAAAATCATTGGCAATTTCATTTTTTATTGCACTGTCTAAACTTCCCACTCGGTCACAAAATTGGAGCACATCCCATAAAGCGATTTTGTTTTTTTGCAAAAGAGCTTTTTTGGTTTCGTAATCGTTCGAGAAATCTTCCTTGAAAATGGCGAACATAAATTTCCAGAAATTATTCTGATTATGACCATAATATTGGTTCAGTTCCAGGGATTTTGTTCCGGGCATTGTGCCTAAAATCAAAATAGTAGCATCGTTATTCGATATAGGGGAAAATGAAAAACTTTTCATAATTTTTTTATTAGTAATATAACAAGGTAAAGATTTTAAAAGTTAAAATAATCATCCATAAGTAATTATAAAACAATTTAGAAAAATTATATAACATTTTTGCTTTGGTTGTGGACGAACTTTGAACTATAGATTTTTAGAAATCCAGTACTACAAAACGGAGTTTTTCTTTTTTATAAATCTATATAAAATTAAGTAGAATTCTAAATCCTTGCAAAATGAAAATAGTTACTATAAATACAGAAAAAGCACAAAATATTTTTGAAGAATTAAATACAAACTTTGGAGGAAAAGTAACATTTGATTTGAACGAATATACGCTTGAAACGAACAATAGTTTTGCAAAAGGTTCAATTATTGGTGCCTCTTTCAATGACAATATTTCGTACGTTCAGTTCGATATGACTTTTTCAGTCGATGTTCGCATGGATATCATTAACAGTAAATCGTCTCCTATATATTTTGCTTATTGTTCTAAAGGTAATTTATCGCACAGTTTTGGCGTTACCGGCGAAGAAAGAAAGTTTAAAACCTTTCAGACTGCGATCGTAACTTCAAAACAAAAACAGGATAATGTATTGCTTTTTGAAAAAGACAAGAAAACAAAATTCACATTAATTATTGTAGGAACCCAAAACACTGTACAGGATCAAATGCATTCTTTAAACCAAAAAGTAAAAGAAACTTTCTTTGAAAATAATGCAGGTCAGGATTTCTTTTATTTAGGGTCGTACAATCTTAAAATTGCCGAGAAAATAGAGCAATTAGATGCCATTAATCAAACCGGAATTGTTAGAAATCTTTTGAAAGAAGGAATTTTAAGAATCATTCTGGCAATGGAAATCCAACAACATACTGATGATCAATGTGCATTCTCAAAAGATACAAATTGTTTGACTTTACGCGAAATGGAAGAAATTAAAGAACTGTCTGAAGCTATAAAAGCCAATCCTGAAGAAGCTTTTACGATAAAATCGTTGAGCAAAAAATCAGGTTTGTCACCCAATAAACTTCAGGAAGGTTTTAAAATGATCCACAACAGAACTGTAAACGACTACATTACCCATATGCGTGTGCTAAAAGCCGAAATTCTAATTAGAACTTCAGACTTAAATATATCCGAAATTGTGTACTGTATTGGCTTTACAAGCAGAAGCTATTTCTCAAAAATATTCAAACAAAAATTCCATTGCAGTCCTAAAGAATATAAATTCAATTTAAATCCTTTGGCTATTACAGCTTGATTAAAGCTGCTAAGTTACTAAGGTTCTGAGTTGCTAAGTTGCGAAAATTATACTAAGACGTACATCAAGTGCGTCTTTTTTTTGTGTTCAAAGTTTTCTGGATTTTTACCGTAGAGATTCGTAGCAGTGTGTCTTTCGTTATGAATGTCAAGCTGAATTTGCATCTTTTCTAGGAGCTGTTTCCTGCTATCCGTTTCAATCTTTTGTGCCGAACCCCGGCAAAAAAGGATTTCCACTTCTATCAGGGCTATGGCACTCGTTTTCATTAGATATGTATTTTAATTTATAAGTATTTCAAAAAAAAACTTAGATTCTTAGCAACTTAGAACCTTAGTGTCTAAAAAATATATACATTTGCATAACTAGTTATGTAATTGATTATATATGGAATTTTTTAATAAAGTAGGTAAAGTGGCTTTAGGAAGTCGTTTACGTTTAATGACGGCAATCATAACAGATGATGCGGCAAGAATATATGAGTCGTATGGTATGAATTTTATGCCCAAATGGTTTCCTGTTTTTTATACTCTTCTGGAAGAAAAAGAGATGACAATTACTGAAATCGCGAGCGAAATTGGTCATTCGCAACCATCAGTCAGTAAAATTATTCAGGAAATGATTGCTGCAGGGCTGATAGAAGAAAATCAAAAGAGCAGTGACAAACGTAGAAACATTGTTGTGCTCACGCCACAAGGGTGGGAATTTTCGAAAGAGTTAAAATTACAGCTTAAAGATGTTGAAGCTGCTGTAGATGGTTTAATAACCGAATCGAGTCATAATCTTTGGGCCGCGCTGGAAGAATGGGAATTTTTATTGGAGCAAAAAAGTTTGCTAAAAAGGGTAAATGAACATAAAAAGAAACGCGAAAGCCAGGATGTAAAAATTGTTGAATTTGAGCCTAAATATCTGGACGCTTTTCGATCGTTAAACATAGAATGGATTTCGACTTATTTCGAAATGGAAGAAGCGGATTATAAGGCTTTAGATAATCCTGATGAATATATCCTGAATAAAGGGGGAAAAATTCTGGTGGCTTTGTATCATGATGAGCCTGTTGGCGTTTGTGCACTTATCAAAATGAACAATTCAGATTATGATTTTGAAATGGCAAAAATGGCGGTTTCGCCTAAAGCACAAGGCAAAAATATTGGTTTTTTATTAGGTCAGGCAATCGCAAATAGTGCCAGGGAATTAGGTGCTGAGAAAATTTACCTGGAAAGCAATACAATACTGAAACCTGCAATAAACCTGTATTATAAATTAGGTTTCCAGAAGGTTTTTGGATTAGCAACACCTTATAAACGTTGTAATATTCAGATGGAGTTAAAAATTTAGTTACAAAGGTTCAAAGTTGCAAAGGCGCAAAGGTTAGAACTTTGTCCCTCTGAACCTTTGTTACTTTGTGCCTAAAAAAGGTTTAACCTTTTTTATCTTCCAAAGCGGTAATAGTCTAAATCAGTATTCTGTTTACCGTTAATAGAATCAAGAATTGAGTTCATGCCTATCACGCTGAAAGTAATTCCGTTTCCGCCAAATCCCAAAACGTAATGTTCATTTTTTTCCGGATTTGGTTTTCCAAAATAAGGCAAACCGTCTTTAGTTTCTCCAAAAGTTCCCGCCCATGAATAATCTAGTTTAAAATTGATGTTGGGAAATTTTCTTCTAAAATGTCTTAAAAGATATTGCTCTTTTTTAGGTAATAATTTATCACGCTTTACAGCATCTTTAAAATCTTCGTCGCCACCGCCCATAATGATTCTGTTGTCTGCCGTGACCCTAAAATAGAGATAAGGCTTAGAAGTATCCCAAAAAATAGCATTCTTAAAAGCTGTTGGCAATACCTCTATGCTTTCTGATGCTATGACGTAAGTGCTTTTTAGATCGACTACTTTTTCAGCTAATGTTTCGGTACTTTCATAACCACTGCAATGAATAACGTGATCTGCCGTAATGGTACATTTATTTTCAGTGTGCGCTATAGACTTTCCTCTTATATTTTGAATAGATGTTATATTAGTTCTGTCAAAAATCTGCATTCCTTTTTTTTGGCAATAACGCAATAAATCTATCGCTAATTTATAAGGATCCATGACAGCAGCAGTTTTAGATTCTATGGCTGCAACTGCATTTAAACCCATTTTTTCAAGATCCCATCTTTCGAGCCAGTTGACGTCAAACCCGTGTTCTTTTCGGCATTTATATTCGTTTCTTAAAAATGGAATATCCTTTTTTAGAGAGCAGTAATAAATACTTTTTTTGAATTCAAACTGGCAGTTACTTTTTATTGTATCAATAATAGTGCGGAGATCAAAAATGGCTTTTTTTCCGTTTCTATAGCTATCAACGGCACATTCTAATCCTCTAATTTTGATAAGTTCGTGCAGCGGAACGTCAATTTCATATTGAAGCAAAGCCGTACTTGCAGCCGTACTACCGTTTGCAACGTCGCGGCGATCTGCCAATATTACTTTTTTGCCTTCAGAGATTAACTTGTAAGCGATTAAAGCCCCTGTTATTCCTCCGCCAATAATTAAAATCTCCGTCTTAAGATCTGAATCTATAGACGGATAACTGTATTTCATGGCACTTTTTAAGGGCCAGAAAGTTTCAGTAGAGCGTAGTTTCATTTTTTAGTGATATTTCTGGTACGTAATTTAGTTCTGCTTTTGTCTTTGCGTTCATGCTGTTCAGATGCTTCTGCAATAGAATGGGAATTTCTTATGCTTTCATCTTTTTTGGCAAGCTCGCTTAGTTTATGATAATATTTTTGAACAATAATCATCTCTTCTTCAGTCATACTTTCAATGTCGACCAAACTGTTACTTGAATACTCGTTTGAAGCTACTAATTCGTTTAATTTTAGCTGTATAGCAAGTGAATCTTTATTCTGCGCTTTCTGAATAAGGAAAACCATTAAAAAAGTAATAATAGTAGTTCCGGTATTAATAACCAATTGCCACGTTTCTGAATAATCGAAAATTGGTCCTGAAACTGCCCAGGCAACGACTATTAAAAAAGCACCAATAAAAGCGGTCGTACTTCCTGCGGCTTTAGAAACATTGGTTGCGAATTTTTCGAAAGCACTGCTTTTGTTTTGTTTTTTAGTTTTCATTTGAATTTACCTTTTCCGTTTATCTACTTTTTTACTTACTTTTTCTTCGCGAATAACTTTATTGTGTTTTTCATCATAAACAGCAGGATCAATTTTTTGACCCGTTTTACTGAAAATTTTAATTTTAGGAGCTTCGTGTGTTCCTGTAATAACAATTGGAAATCCTATAATACCAAATGGCGGCAATCCTAATCGCATTCGTAAATCTAGAAGTCCGTCGAAACTTGTTGTTCCCTTAATCGTAGGTTTAAAACTGGCGACGCTAAAAGTGAAGTCTTCGATATGAATTAAATTATTATCGATCGTCGAATTAATTTCGATTCCTTTCAGATTAGGATCATCCAGGCCTTTTTGGCCAGTTTGCGAACTGATTCCGTCAAATAGTTTTAATCCTTTAATTTTTACATCACGTAAATTCAATTTTCCGCCACCTTCAAGCGATTCGTAAATAGGTCCCATATTACCATTCAAATCACCTTTTATTTTATAATCGACAGAAATAATTCCTTGTGCTTTTTCTGCTACACTAACCATATCGTGAAACATCGGGATTTCTTTGTAAGCCCTTTGAACGCTAAAGTCTTTGGCCGTAAAATGAGCATCGAAATGGGCAGATGTTGGCGATTCATCTTTGTAGGTAGCATCAACACCCAATAGGCAGTCAATAATATTAAAAGTGGTATTTTCTAAATAAAAACCATTTTTAGTAATTCCAACTTTACCGTTAAGTTTGTTTAAGACCAATCCGTTATATTCTACTTTATCCGCATTTGCAGTAAGCGCAACATTTAAGTTTTTGGGCACAATAACAACTCCGCTCATTTTTGGATGATCTTCTTTAGCATATTCTACTTCGATATTACGATCTGTATTTTCACCTTTTTTAAGCGCCATAAATTCATCGACATTGATCAGTTTTGACTTCATGTTAAAATTCCCGCTCAAAGTTCCGTGCGATTCAAGAAAGTAATTGATTGTATTGAGTAAATATCCGTTTATGGCAAAGTCAGATTTTCCGTAAGAAGCATCAAATCTTTCGAACCACATTTTTTCGTTCTGAAAGCGGAAATTTCCCTGTTTAATAAAAAATGCTTTAGGGAAAAGTTCTGATGTTGTTTTAATGTTTTTTAAGATAATTGTACCGCGATTGTCCAGTTTTTCATATTGTCCTTTTGTGGCGTAACTTTGTTTTCCTTTAAGTGAGAGATCAGCTTTTGCATAACCAGTTACATCAAGTCCTTTTTTAGAAAAAACCTGATAAATGCGACCAACATTTAGTTCTCCTTTTATTTTGGCATTATAAGCTAAATCACTAAAGTCAGAAAGTGTTGCATTTACATACATCGGATTGCCTTCAAAAACAAATGAAGCGGGAGCAACTGCAACAATTAAATCCTGAAACGTTCCTGCTTTGTTAAGTACGTTAGCGACAAAAGTAATGTCCTTAATAGGGTTGGGATAAGAATCTGTTTTTAGCCAGCCGTTGTGTAATGCGATTCCGCCAATCGTTTTAGGGAATAGTTTTTTTGATGTGCTAAAAATTCCTTTTGCCTGAATGTTAGTTTTTAAAATTCCTTTTAGATCAATGCTTGTTAAACCCAGTGCAGCATCGACTGTGGCTAAATCTAATGCACCTTTTACGCTCGCATCTACAGTCATTTCGTTAAAACCTTTGCTTCGTAAATAAGCGGTGAAGTAATCTTTTTCTCCAACTTTAAATTTAAAAGTGTCCAGATTAATCAAGAGTTTTTCGATATCAAGTGAAGGCAGAACTGCATTCAGGTTCATTTGAAAATCTGTTAACGGGGCAGGGGCATTTTGATAATTTATGGCGCCTTTATCAATTTTTAGATTAAAAGCCAGATCCGGTTTTTGTTTTTTGGCTACATTATAATTTCCCCTAAAAGTAAAAAGGAGGTCACTATTACCCGAAATTTCGGTTTCATCCATCCAGGAAGAATATTCCGGAGGCATTACAGAAAGCAAATCTTTGACGGTTGTGTTTTCTGATGCCGCTTTGATATTGATTTTATATCCATCTCTTAAAATGGTAAATAAACCGGTAAATTTTAGAGGTAATTTATTGATTCTTAATTCGTTTTTTTGAAGAATAAACGAAAGTGCATGTGTATTAATTCTGGTAATTAAATCAGCACGCACTGCTTTTTTTCTTAGATACGCAGTTTGGTCATAATAGAAATCGACATTATCAATTCTGGCATCCGTATTTAAGTCGAAGATATCTTCGCTCAGATTTCCTTTTCCAATATAATTAAAACCTTTTGCATCGACCAAAATTTTAGCAGAACGATCGTTGTATTTTACGTGACAATCCTTAAGATCAATTCGTTCTAATCGAATGGCAGTTCCTTCCTCAGGTGCATTTGGATCATTTGGTTTTTTATCGCGGTCTTCAGGAGCTACATAAATGTTATAATTGGCTTGCCCTTTTTGGTTGACCATGATATTAATTAATGCTTTAGAAACATATAATTTATTAATTTTTACTTCATTGTCAAAAATCAATCTCTTTAAGTTAATCCCAAAAGCAACTTGGTCTGCTTTAAGCAAAGTATCGTTGCTAAAAGGTGCTGAGCCGGTAAGGGATAAATCATCTAATGAAACGGTTAATGAGGGAAAATGAGTAAAAAATGATAGTCTTGATTTCGTAAAATTTAATTTGGTATCTAAACGTTCGTTCGCAATTTTCTTTACTTCGCTGGCTACAGTTCCGGGAAAAAGCAGCGGAATCAAAAATAGTAACAGCAAGATACTTGCTATTACTATTCCCGTTACTTTTAAGATTTTCAGGCTTATATTTTTATATGAAGTTTTCATATTATTGACTTTAATCAATTATTTTTTTCCTTTTTCAGATGCAGCTTTTTTAGCGTCTTCTTCTTTTTGCTTCTCCTGTTTTTGTTTTTCGTCTTTCGCTTTTAGTTCTTTGTCAGCTTTCTCTTTTTCTTTCTCCTCTTTCTCTTTTGCTGCCTTTTCCTGCTGTTCCTCTTTTTTCTCTTTCAGCTCTTCTTTTTTCTTTTCCTTTTCTTTCTCTTTTTTCTTGTAGTAACCTCTAAACAAGAAGTTGCTTTTAGCTGCTTGCATATTATCACTGAAACCTTTTGTACCTGATTCTAGGTTAGAAAGCGTGTTAGAAACACTATTGGCCATTTTATCATCACGAACTAATCGTGCCAGAGCACCATTTCCGTTATTCATGCTATGGCTGAAAATGGCAATTTCATCAGAAATCACACCAATATTATCCACACTTTTTTTGACACTTTTCATGATGTCAGTCATTTCGATACCATCAATAGAAGCAATTGCACTGTTGTTTTCGACGACTTTTTGAGATTTTTCACCTGGAGAAATAGTCAAAACTTTATCGCCCATTAATCCGTCTGAACCTATGCTGGCACGAGCATCAGTTTTAATGAATTCACGAACTTCATCTTTTATGACCATTCTTACCACAACCGAAGAATCATTAATCAATCTTATTTCTTCGACTGTTCCGATATTAATTCCTGAAAAACGAACATTATTTCCCACCTCTAAACCACTAACGGTTTTAAACTTTGATGAGATGTGGAATGTTGAACCAAAAAGATTTTTTTGTTTCCCAATAAAGTAAATCGCCATTATAAAAAGCAACAAACCTATTGTTACAAACATTCCTAATTTCCAAGTATATCCAGATTGCTTATCCATGATTTCTAATTATTTATTTTTAGTATTATTGAAAAAAAGAGCGAACCCATTCGTCTTCGTCTTTTTCTAGTTCTTCGTATGTCCCTTCGGCATGTATTACTCCATCTTTCAAAACCATAATTCTGTCAGCTGTCAATTTTGCACAAGCCATATCGTGCGTAATAATGATCGAAGTTGTTTTACGTTTATGTTTGATGTCGAGAATTAACTCGCTTATTTCTCTGGATGTTATGGTATCTAATCCGGTTGTAGGTTCATCGTATAAAATGATTTCCGGTTTTAGGATTAAAGTTCTGGCTAAGCCAATACGTTTTTGCATTCCGCCAGATAATTCAGATGGCATTTTGTCGATTGCATCACTTAATCCAACATTATCCAGCGCTTCGATTACTTCATTTTCAACTTCTTCTGCGGTTAAATCCCTTTTATGCTTTTTTAATGTAAAAGCCAGATTTTCTCGTACGGACATTGAATCGTATAAAGCACCACTTTGAAATAAAAACCCAATTCTGACCCTGATTTTATTCAGTTCCGTTTTAGTTAGGTTTAATACGTTTTCATCAAAAACTTTTATTTCGCCTTTATCAGGTTCAATTAAGCCTACGATACATTTTATTGTAACTGATTTTCCTGATCCTGAACGTCCTAAAATCACTAAATCTTCTCCTTTGTTTACCGTAAGATTTACACCTTTTAAAACTTCGTTATCAGAACCAAAAGTCTTGTGAAGGTCTTTTATCACAATAATAGGCTCTTGCTTTTTAGCTTTTGAAACAGGTTTTTTTATATTTTCTTTTTCCTTAATCATCTTAAAAAAATAAATCGGTTATTTGAACAGCGACCATATCAATAATAAAAATGGTTAACGAAGCCGTAACTACTGCAGAGTTGGCTGCTTTTCCCACGCTTTCAGTTCCATTTGCAGCATTAAAGCCTTTATAACATCCAATCATTCCAATAAAAAAACCGAAGAAAAATGTTTTAATAGTTGCCGGAAAAAGATCTAAAAATTCCAGTGATTGTAGTATTTGTGTCAGGTAACGGTAAAAATTAACATCACCGTGAATATTTATACCAACGTATCCGCCTATAATTCCTATTGCATCAGCAAAAAACACCAAAATAGGAACCATTAATGTACAGGCTAAAATTCGGGTAACTACTAAATAATTATAAGGGTTAATAGCTGAAACTTCCATTGCATCAATTTGTTCGGTAACCTTCATAGAGCCTAGTTCAGCACCAATTCCTGACGAAATTTTTCCCGCACAAATTAAGGCTGTAATTACCGGAGCAATTTCTCTAATTAACGAAAGCGCAACCATTCCCGGCAACCACGATTCGGCCCCAAATTTCACCAAAGTTGGTCTGGATTGAAGCGTAAGTACCAAACCCATTATAAAACCGGTTATGGCAACGAGCGGCAATGATTTATAGCCAATAACATAACATTGTTTCAAAAACTCTTTCGTTTCATAAGGCGGAACAAAAACCTCCTTAAAAAACTGCTTTGCAAACACGGTTGCATTTCCTATTTCTGTGAATGTATTTTTTAAAGTAAGTATCAAAATACTATGTTTTTAAGTTAAATCAAATGCATGAAAACCAACGGTTTGATCTGGTTGCATACCCTTTGATTATTGTAGATTAAAATTACTTTAGAACTACAGAAAAAATCTTACACAACTTTTTTTCAAGTTTATATAATTAACATAATTAAACACAATAATCTGAAAATAGTAACGTTATGGGGAAATTGTTAAAAACAAAGAAACTTTTAAGGATAATGTATCAAGATGAATATCATAAATCAACAACAACATGAACTGCACGAATTTGCACAAATGTTTATTGTGTTAATCTGGTTTGAGAAATCAATTTTACAAACCAATTAGTAATAATTAGTAAAATTCATACTTAGCTTGTACTTGTATCTGCAGGGGCAATTGTTGTCAGTGGGATAATATGATTCCTCTTTCGCGAGAACGACAAAATGGAGCATAAAAAAGGCTGCCTTTTGTGGCAGCCCTTTACGGTTAAATAGTATATTTAGTCAGTAATATAGGATGTTATTGCTAAGAATTAATAGCGATTCCGTTTTTAGGTTTCATTAGCGGTATTACTTTTATCTCAGATAATTTAAGGTTTTCCATTAATAATCTTGCTGTTAGAAAACAAACAGTCGATTCAGCACCCTGATTCAAGTTTACATTTTCTTTTTCAAGTCCGTCATAACCACCGCCGCTAATTGGGTTGTACATAATTTCTCCCAGATGATTTTTTCCTAAAAACCAATTAAAGGCCGTTTTCATTTTATGTTTATATTCAGGAGTTCCAAATGCACTATAAAATGAATTCAAAGTCTGAATTGTATACGCCACATCAATTGGTTGTTCTCCGTATTGGTTTACTGCTTCTTGTGAATTTCTGTGCAGCCATCCATTATTAGAGATTACCTTGAACTTTTTATCAATAAACATTTTCGACATTAAAAAGTCTAAAGAATCTAATGCTACTTTTTTATAAATAGGTTTGTTGGTGGTGAGAAAAGCATATAACATTGATTCCGGCAAGATTCCGTTTCCGTAAGTTAAATAGTTTTCAAACCATTTCCAATCGCTTGAAGCATGAATTTCATAATTAGAAAGCAGCTTCGCATTCAGTTTATTGATGATCGCCGCTACATATAAGTTAGGAACAGCTGTATGATACAAATACAAACCTTTTGTTGCGAAACCAATAGAACGTGGCGATTGAATATTTTCAGCCCATTTTAGAGAGTTCAACAAACATTTAGACGCTTTTTTAACAATAGCTTCAGGTAATATTTCGCTATTTGCCACAACAGTTCCTAACGCCCAAATGGCTCTTGCATTAGAATCTTCTAAATTTACTTCGGCATTTTGTTCGACATGTTCACGGTTCTCCTGATCAACGTAATTGATAAAATCGCCTTTTGGCTGTTGGCAGCGAATAATAAAATCTAAATAAACTAAAATATAAGCTAAGTCTTCTTTGTCCTGAGTTAGTTTAAAATGCATGCAAAAAGCAATTAATGCACGAGCATTATCATCTAATGTATATCCTGAATCAAGATCAGGAATTGAGATTTTACTGAATTGTATAATTCCTAAATCAGTGGTCATTTTTTTGATATGTGCCAATTGAATAGAAGGATATGTAAATTTTACTTCTGTCTGATTTTCAAAAAGTTCCTGATAAGTATTCATATGTGTAATTGCTGCATTTTCCCAAGATGATGCGCGGGTTTTTCTAAATGCGTTAATCCCCATTTCTTCTCTTAAATTGTCATTTGACAGTAGTTTTATTGCGGCTTTAGAAAATTGATCTACGTTTCCTATATCTACTAATATCCCTGAATCTGGTGTTAAAACTTCTCTGGTATGTGGAATTTTTGAAGCTACAATAGGACAAGCGCAACTCATCGCGTAAGAAAAAGTGCCGCTTACTGCCTGATTTGGATCTTTTGATGTAAATAAATATACATCTGTGGCTTTTAAGTAATCTAAAAGCTCATCTGTATCAAGGTATTGATTTATAAAACGAACGTGATCTTTTAGGTTGAGATCGTTTACAATGCCTTCTAGTTTATCACGATAAGCGTCAACGCCATCAATAATTAAATTAGGATGTGTTTTGCCAATGATTAAATATAGGGCATTTGGTGTGTTTTCAATGATTTTTGGCAATGCCTGTAAACCAGTTTCGATATTTTTTCCTTCTCCTAAAAGGCCAAAAGTTGATAATACTTTTCTGTCCTGTATATTAAATTTTTCTTTAGCCTGTTGTGGAGCTTCATAAATTACAATATGGGTTCCGTGTGGTACGTAAGTGATAATCTCTTCTTTAATGTCATAGTCTTTTATCAAAATTTCTTTTGACTGATTGGTCATTACAAATACCGAATTGCTATAAGAAAGTAACAATTTCACGAAAGTTTTAAGTTCGTTGTTCGGGTTTGGAATTACGCTATGAAAGGTATAGGTTAATGGTTTTTTGACTTCATTCAAAAAATCTAATAAATAGTCTCCATAATTTCCTCCAAATAAACCAAATTCATGCTGAATATGAACCAATTTCACAGATTTATCTTTATTGATTTCCTGTGCAACTTTGGTATATTCTTGCTTATTTTTTGTGTTTAAAGTATAAGCCTGAGTTGGATTTTCTTTCGGTTTATCTACTAATTCGCAAATTTGACAAGTAATTGATTTCCCAAAAACTTCTGTAATTCCTTTTATGGTATCCTGCGTATATGTTGCTATGCCACATTGAGTTGGTGGAAATGTAGATAGAAAAACTATTTTTGATTTATTTGATATCGTTTTCATTGGGATTCTGTTTTAGTTCTGTTAATAAGTCGTTTAGGTTCAATGAAGCTACCGCAATCTTGTCATCGGCAGCACCGTAATAAATATATAATCGGTCTTCAAAAATGGCTGTCCCTGTTGGGAAAACAACATAATTTACATAACCGTGTCGTTCGTAATATTCTGAGGGCGTAATAATTGGTTTTGGTAATCGTGCTAAAACGATTTGCGGATTTTCAAGATCCAGTAAAACTGCTGATGCATGATAAACCAATCCTTTATCGCGCTTTTCTGCTGAGTGGTAAATTAATAACCATCCATCAGGAGTTTCGATAGGAGGAGCGCCGGGACCAATATGGCTTGTTTCGTGATCATATTTAGGCTCCATTACAATATAATCAGGAAGGTTTTTCAAGTAATCTTTCCAAAATTCAACTGTTAAATCTTTCTTTTTTTCGAAAGTAAAGATTTGAATTGATGGAAATAAGCGGTGTAATGCCACAAATTTTCCATTGATTTTTTTCGGAAAAAGGACTACATTTTTATCCCATACATATAAGTTATCCTTTATCGTTTCTGTCAAAGGATAATTTCTTTCCAGATTAAAAGCAAGTATTTTTGCAATACTCGGATTTTGTAAATGTTTTCTAATCAAATTAGTAAATTCATTCAAAATGAATTTAGGTGTAATAATTCCTCTCTTTCTAAATTTTTTTAAATCTTTAGAAGTTGCTAAAGCTCCACATGCATTAATGCCATCATAAGTTACATAAGTCATGTAAAAGCGATCATCGATTTTTGTAATTCGGGGATCCTCTACACCATGAATTTCGTAAATATATTCAGGAGAAAAAATGGGCTCTGTACTTCTTTCTACTAAAGTTAGCGGACCTTCAAGTCGACAATAACCCACTGTGGAAAAGTTTCCTCTTTTAGCAGCTCTGTAAAACATATGAACATTATTTTCATCTTGATATATGGCAGGATTCAAAACACCTAATTCTTCGAAAGCTCTTTCGGTTTTTTCTAAAATCACACCATGCTTTGTCGCCAATTCCATATCTCTGAAAATTTTATCTAAAATTACTTTATGGATGCAGGCCCGATTAATCCAATCAATCAAAAAATTAACTCAAAAGCATTTCTGTGGGAATTCTGTAACGAAAATGGGGAATTATAAAAGTACGTCAAAAAACTGATTTATAGTTGATTGAGATAATAAATTAACGTTTTGAGTTAAAGGATTTTGTAAGATTTAAGAAACTTTGTGTAACAAACAAATCCGACTTATAAAAGTCATATTTATAAATTTAAATCTATAATTATGTTACGATGGACAGTCACATTTATAATTCTGGCTATAATAGCGGGAATTTTTGGTTTTAGCGGAATTGCCGCAGGAGCAGCCAGCATTGCAAAAATTTTATTCTTTATATTTTTGGTATTATTTATAATTTCATTATTTACCGGAAGAACAAAAGTGTAGCAAAACTTTATACAGTATCGAGTCCCGGTATTCAATTTTCAGTTTTTTGCTGCAAATTTGAATACGGGGACTTTTTGTTTCAGATCGTTTGAAGTTTTTAGGTTTCTGGTTGCTATTGCGACTGAAAACTTATTCTAATGGAGAATAGTACTTTTTTGTGACAGACGCAATTGGAAGACCAATAAATAGCATCAATATTGTGATAGATAATAGTAAAGGAAAATCAAAATGTTTTTCTGGCAGAACTGGAAATACAATTGGCAGGACGATTAGATTCATTATAATCCACACGAAAATTCCGTATAGAAATCCAGATATGACAGTACTCTTTTTAAGAAATGGTAAATAGGGATAAATTTTAAAATAGAACCAGGCAAAAACAAAAGCAATCAGGTAGTGAAATCCCAGTCCAAACCATATCATTTGTGATCCTCCCGTATATGCCTCTTTTTTGAAAATACCACTGGCTATAGATTGCAGAATTTTTATTGTGGTTGTTTTTTCGAGTATGATGACATACACAAAAATAGCCGCCAGAATATCAAGTGTTCCGGCTATTAGACCTGATAAAAAAATTGTTCCTGATTTTGATTTCATAGAGATGGGTTTGTGTTGGATCTTAAAACATTACACTTTAGTTAACATCTTAAATATAGAATTCAATTGGTGTGTATGTCTCTGAGAATGAACAAGAGCAAAATTAATCCATTCATAAATAGTAAAATTTTCAAACCCCGGGACATTAAAATCGACACAGGTTAAAGTTAAATCATAATTTTGAGATGCATTCAATAATTCAGATTCTATTTCGTGCAGGGATAAAGTTAACTCATTTTTATTGTAATTTTTCATTTCTGGTTTTAGGAAATCCGGCGCATTCATTTTAGTATTGAAATTTAGAAAAAGAATTTCCAGCTCTTTTACATGTTCATCATATTTACGGATTGTTTTTTGTGTTTTTCCATTAAACAGTTCGGGATAACCGGAATTTCCCAAAATAATATGCTGTACAACTTGTCCGGCTGTCCAGCTCCCTTTGTAAAGAACAATATTTAATTCTTCATTAGAAAAAGATGAAAGGATTTCGTTTAATTTTTTAAACGTTTCAACAATATTTTTTTGAAGTGCTGTTTTCATTTTGTTGATTTTAAAATTGAAATTGTTTCTAAACAGAGGTTATCCACCACACATTTCCAAAAGAATCAGTAATTCCGCAAGTCCTGCCGTAATTCTGATCGCATAATCCCATTAGATTTGTTGCGCCATTTTCGAGCGCTCTTTTGTAGGTTTCATCGGCATTAGGAACATAAACAAATAAGTTGGCAGTTTGTTTCGTCCAGTCTTTAGTTTCATCCGTAACCATAAGAGTGCTTCCGTTTAAGATAATTTCGGCATGCATAATAGTGCCGTCTTTACGAAGAATTTGTTCTTTAGAATCTTCTGCATCAAAAACCTTTTTTGTAAAATCGATGAATTGTGCTGCACCATTCAAAATTAAATAAGGCATTATCGCCTGATGTCCTGCTGGTAAAATCATATTTCTATTATTTTAATAGTTAGTATGATAAATTTACAATTTTAAATTAAGAATTTAAAAATCAGTTTATTATGACGTAAATGGTTTTTAAAGTTCTTCACAATAAAATCCATGCGCATTAAGAAGGGCAATAATTTTTCTGTTTGAAATTGATAAACTGTGAATCCGTAAAATTTTGTCACAATCTTCCAAATCAAAATTAATGGCGCTGTTTGGGAAATGCTCAAGAAGTTTTTGAACAATCATTTGCGATTGCTCTACTTCCTGAACATTTGTTTTAAAAACTTCGATCATCGTTTCCTAAAATTACAAAGCAATATTTTTATATCGTTCAATTTTGTGATAGTAGGTATATGAAATTGCGAGAATCACTAAAAAGATTAGCGGAAAAAAGGATTGAAAACCAACACCGTCAACAGAAAAATGACTTATCGAAGCGAAAATGAAATCGAAACCAAATCCGGCATATGCCCATTCTTTTACATTTTTTGGAATTTGAGGAATTACCAATACTAAAACGCCCAGGATTTTAAAAACAACTAAAGCATTTCCAAAATACTCCGGATAACCTAAATGTTTGATTCCTTCTTTAGCAAGTTCAGTTTGCGAAGTTAATGCCGGCATAACACCTTCGAACAGAAAAATAATAATTGTCGTAATCCAAAAAATGATCTTTGCTTTTTTCATGTGGTTTATTTTTAAATGGTTATCAGTTAATGTGTTACAAACTTACGATTCTTATTTTGTTGTGTAAATACACATTTGCGACTATTTTAAGGTCATTTAGGACAAAGTGGAAGAAATGTGGGGAATAGAGTAAAGAGAATAGAGAATAGAGTAAAGAGAATAGAATAAAGAGAATAGAATAAAGAGAATAGAATAAAGAGTATAGAAGAAAGAAAAAAAAAGAAAGAATGAAGAATGAAGAGGAAAGAGTATAGAGTAAAGAGTAATAGAAATAGAATGTAGTTTTTACACCGGGTTTTTCGTATAGTTTGTCAGGCTGAGCGGAGTCGAAGCCCACGCCAGAAACTCCGCAATCAAAATCGATAATCTTTATCGAATTATTGGTGTGATTCTTCCTATATAAGGATGACAAGATTACGAATAAAAAAAAAGAGAATAAAAAAAATCCGCGCTTTTGCGAAGCGAATCCGTGTCATCCGCGTGCCATTATTCAGCTTTCAAAATATAGTTTTTAATCACAAATAAATCTTCAAATCCTAATCTTGTATAAATGTCTTTTCCCATTTCAGAAGCTTGCAATAAAGCATAATCAGCTTTTAAATCTATAGAAAGATTTAGAGCAAATTTCATAATTTCTTCTGCGAATCCTTTTCTTCGCATTTCAGGAATTACACCAACGCCATGTATTCCGATGTTGTTTTGAGTTTGAAAAAGCATAAAAGTTCCTATTGGCTGGTTTTCATGAGAAGCCAAATAAAAGTGAACATTATTATGATTATGAATCAGAGTTTCTTTGCTGATTACATAACCAAAAGCATTTGGATATAAGTCAGACCAGATTTTGGCATCTTGTTGATTGTTAATTTTTTTAAAGTGTAGATTATTTTGAAACGTAAATTTCTGATCTAATTTCAATGCCATCGCAATTTGTTTGCTTTTTATTTCAAAACCATATGCATCAAATATTTCGTATGAATTTGTCCCGAAAATATCCCAATAGGGTAGAACTAAACCTGAATTATTCTGGATGGTTCTACGAATGTCTATTACTTCATTTTTGGAAATATCTTTACGGAACCACAATTTATTTGGCCACTCTGAATTTTCGATTTTACAATATTCAAAAGAATCGCTTTTATGATAAGATAGGAAGGGAGTTCCAACAGTTTTCCATAAATCGGTTAGATTGTTTATGTTGTCTTCGATTAGCTTGGTATTTTTCATTTCGATAATAATTATACAGAATATAAAGCAAAGATACTTTTAGTTTTTTTGGAAAATCTTTACCTATGTTGACTTACAATTTTTTTTCAAGAGATTTTCTGATACGGCTTAATTGCGTTGGCGTGATCCCTAAATGTGAAGCAATATGAAGCAATGCAATTCTCTCTGAAATATCAGGATGTTTAGAGAGAAGGTCCAAATATCTTTCGGTGGCGTTTTCCATGACTATCGAGATTTCTCTTTGCTCTTTTTCGATCACCCAATTTCTTTCGAGATAGGCAATATAGAAGTTTTTCAGATCGTCATTTTGGAATATCAGTTGGCGATATTTTTTGTAATTGATGTTGATTAAAATAGAATCTTCGAGGGCCTCTATTGCAAAATAAGAAGGAGTTTGCTGTATTAAAGAAGCCGTTGAGCCTGCAAGATCACCTTCGAGAAAAATATTCTTATTGTAAATATTTCCTTCGTCATCTGTTATAAAAGCACGTAGAGCACCTTTCGCGATAAAATGGATTTCTTTTGCAACTTGTCCGTTTCTTAAAAGTAATTCTCCTTTTTTTATTGAATTGATCTCAACTATATTTTCAATCAATTGCCATGATGCTGCTGAAATAGGAGAGTAGCTTTCAAATTTTAGTTTTAAATCGTTGAGGTATTTATTGTAATTGATAGACATTCCTGAGGTTTTTAGGCTTATCAAAAGTAAAGAAATAAAGTGTAATAAATGGCTTGCGACAAATGGCACGCGGATAACGCGGATTTGCTAAAGCAAAAACGCGGATTGACGCGGATTTTTGTTCTGTTTATGTATGTTGTTCTCATTTTTGTCATCGTGAGCGAATTCGAAGGACACACAAGTAGCTCGACAAAGATTGGTTATTTACATTCCGCTCTTCGACTTCGCTCAATGTGACAAATGTAATTATTATTGCAGGGTTTCTTATGTGAGCTTTCCTGCGTCAGGATGATAAATTGCGAATAAAAATCTGCGTAAATCCGTGTTTTCGCGGAGCGAATCTGCGTCATCAGCGTACGATTACACAAAGATTGAGAAAAAATATGCGTCAATCCGCGCTTCGCGAAGCAAATCTGTGTCATCCGCGTGCCATGTCATTATAAAGCATAAAAAACGCTGCAAAACCTAAGTCTTACAGCGTTTTCATCTCAAAAAATAAATAATTAACGGGTATTATCTCCAACCACCGCCCAATGCACGATATAACTCGGTATTAGCAGAAAATTGTTCTCTTTTTATGTTGGCAAGTTCCAGCTCGCTTTGCAATAAGTTTGCCTGAGCAGAAAGAACTTCTAAGTATTCAGCCATACCATTTTTAAATAACAAATTGGCATTTTTAATCGCTTGCTGCAATGTTTTTACTCTTTCTTTTAGGAAAAATTCTTGCTGTTGTAGTTTCTCTACTTTTACCAAAGCATCAGATACTTCGCTAACAGCAACCAAAACAGATTGTCTAAAGCTTAAAACTGCTTTTTCTCTTTCGGCAACAGCAATATTGTATTGCGTTCTTACCTTTTTATTGTTTAATAAAGGCTGAGTCAAACCTCCGGCAACAGTTCCAAACAATGAAGCCGGAATGTTGAACCAATTGCTTGTTTCAAATGAATTTACACCACCTTGAGCTGTAATCCTAAGTGCCGGATACAAATCGGCTTTTGTGATTCCTACGTTTGCATTAGCAACTTTTAGCGCTAATTCAGCACTTTTTACATCCGGTCTTCTACTCACTAATGAAGATGGAATTCCAACTGCTTTATTGTTTTTTACTTCAAGAGTACTTAAACGAATCGTTCTGTTTTTTGAATTTGGAAAAGATCCTGTCAAAACGCTCAAAGCATTTTCCTGAATGGCAATGTTTTGTTCTAATTGTGGAATCAATTGTGCCGAAACTAGTTTCTGCGCCTCTGATTGCTGAATCGCTAATGTAGTTACTTGACCTGCATCGTATTTTAATTTGATTATGGTTGTTGTACTGTCATTCAATTTATAGTTTTGTTTCGCGATTTCCAATTGTGCATCCAACATCAAAAGATTGTAATATCCTTTAGAAACATTGGCTACAATAGTAGTTTGCAAAGCCTTTTTAACTTCTTCTGACTGAAGGTAACTTGCAAAAGCACCTTTTTTCTGATTTTTGATTTTCCCCCAAATATCAGCTTCCCATGAAAGTGATGCTCCGGCAGAATAATCATCGATATGATTTTGGCCTAAAGCCTGTCCTAAATTCTTTCCGGTAAAACTATTATCAGAAGGATTGCTTGTACTTGCACTTACATTCAAACTCACCTGAGGAACATTTCCCCATTTTGATTGTGTAAATCTATATTGTGCAATTTCGATATTTTTAACTGCAATTTGCAAATCATTGTTTCTTGCTACAGCGCTATCAATCAATTGAATAATATCTTTTTCTGTAAAGAAGTTTTTCCACTCCACATCTGCAATACTCGCGGTGTCTTTTGAAACCGATGCATTCCTGAAATTTTCAGGAAATGCATCTTTTGGAGTTTCAATATCCTTCGAAACTTTACAGGATATTATAGTCGTGATCAAAATGGCGATCATCACGATTTTGGTTATATAATTTTTCATTTTATATGTTGTCATTAAATTTCTGTACAAGTATCTTTTCTGTTATCAAGATCTCTTGAGATTTTATAGGATATGTATCCAATGCCAATTATGATGGCCACGAGGATTGTCGTTATATAGTTTTCCATTTTATTTTTCTTCGTTATGAATTACGGCTACTGGTTTTCCAGAAACCTTTTCTTGTAAATGCTGGAAGATGATGAATAAAACCGGGATGATAAACAACCCAAGTATTACTCCTGATATCATACCTCCGGCGGCACCAATACTAATTGAGTGGTTACCTTGTGCTGATGGTCCTGTGGCGCTCATCATTGGGATTAGACCCACAATAAAGGCTAGTGACGTCATGATGATTGGTCGTAAACGTAGTTTCGCTGCGTCGATTGCCGCTCTGACTAGTGCCTGACCTGATTTTCTTTTCTGGACGGCGAATTCTATAATCAGAATCGCATTCTTGGCGAGAAGTCCAATAAGCATTACCAGTGCAACTTGCACGTAAATGTTGTTTTCGATTCCTGTTAATCCAATGGCAACAAATACTCCAAATATACCTGCAGGTATTGATAAGATTACGGCCAATGGCAATATGTAACTCTCATACTGTGCAGCAAGTAAGAAATAGATGAATATCAAACACAGTAAGAAAATAGTTGCTGACTGACCTCCGGACGAAATCTCTTCACGAGTTTGTCCTGAAAATTCAAAACCGTAACCCGCAGGTAATTGTTGTGCTGCTACTTCCTGAATCGCTTTAATCGCATCTCCGGAACTAAATCCTGGTTTTGGGATTGCATTGATCGAAATCGAATTAAACAAATTGTATCTCGAAGCAGTTTCTGAACCATAAATACGGGTTAGTTTTACTAAAGTATTTATTGGCACCATTTCGCCAGTTTTGTTTTTTACAAAAACTCTGTCTATTGATGACGGATCAGCTCTGTCATCGATATCTGCCTGAACAACAACTCTGTAGTATTTACCAAATCTATTAAAGTCAGAAGCTTGTGCACTACCAAAATACGTTTGCATGGTTTGCAAAATGTCTTTTACTTTTACGCCTAACTGATCTGCTTTTTCATCATTGATATCCAATTGCAATTGAGGATAATCTGCTTTGAAAGAAGTAAATGCTACTGCAATTTCCGGACGTTTCATCAATTCGCCAATGAAGTTTTGAGAGATTCCGCTAAACTTATCCAGTTTTCCTCCCGTTTTATCCTGTAGTACTAAATCTAAAGCCTCAACGTTACTAAATCCGGGAACAGTAGGGAAACTAAATACGAAGAAACTTCCGCCTGAAATTGAACCTAATTTTCCACGAACCTGATTCATGATCTCGTCAATATTTTTGACATCTCCACGATCTTCATTTGGTTTAAGTAATACGAAAACAACAGCTGAAGATGGACTTGTAGAATTGGTCAATAAGTTGAAACCTGAAATTGCGGTAACGTCTCTTGATGCATCTAATTTGCTAAGAATGTTTTCAGCCTCAGTCATCACTTTTTGAGTTCCGTCTAAAGATGTTCCTGAAGGAGTGTTTACTGCAATTGCAATAAAACCTTGATCTTCAGTTGGGATAAATCCTGCAGGAGTAGTTTTTACCATTATTACAGTTGCTACAGTAATTAAAGCTAAACCTCCTAAACTTAACCATTTTCTTCTAATTAAAAATTTCAAACCACCAACATAACGGTTGGTTAAGGAATCAAAACTTTTATTGAATCCGTTAAAGAATTTCTCTTTAAATCCTTTTTTAACATACGGAGCATCTCCTTCGTGAGCTGTATGATTGTCTTTTAAGAATAAAGCAGCAAGTGCCGGACTTAAAGTCAATGCGTTAACAGCTGAAATTACAATTGCAATCGCCATCGTAAAGGCAAACTGACGATAGAAAACCCCTGTTGAGCCTTCCATAAAACCAACCGGCAGGAATACAGCAGCCATTACCAGCGTAATCGAGATAATAGCACCCGTTATTTCGTGCATTGCTTCATGAGTGGCTACTTTTGGAGACAAATGTTTGTGCTCCATTTTCGCATGCACGGCTTCGACGACCACAATCGCATCATCTACCACAATACCAATCGCCAGAATTAAAGCGAAAAGCGTTAAAAGGTTGATCGAAAATCCGAATAACTGCATGAAGAAGAACGTTCCTAAAATTGCTACAGGTACAGCAATAGCCGGGATTAATGTTGATCTAAAATCCTGAAGGAATATAAATACTACGATAAATACTAATATAAACGCTTCAAGTAAAGTATGCTGAACTTGTTCTATAGATTGATCTAAAGCAACTTTTGTACTATAGAAAATGTTATGTTTTATTCCTTTAGGGAAATCTTTAGCTGATTTTTCCATCAATTTATTAATGGCAACCTGTATATCATTCGAGTTAGAACCTGCTAATTGGATAATACCAATTACAACTCCTTTTTTACCATTTAAACGTGTTAAACTGTTATAAGAGTAAGCACCAAGTTCAACTCTGGCTACATCTTTAAGACGAAGTATTGAACCATCAGCATTAGAACGTATAGCTATATTTTCATATTCTTCCGGTTTAGTTAATTTTCCTTTGTATTTAATTACATATTCGAAAACTTCTTTACTTCTTTCTCCAAATTTACCCGGAGCAGCTTCCAAACTTTTATCCTGAATCGCGCTCATGATTTCGTTTGGTGTCACTTTGTAAGTAGACATTTGCGTTGGATTCAACCAAACACGCATTGAGTAATCTTTTACACCTCCAAAAATACTGGCTGAACCAACTCCTGGAATACGTTTGATCTCCGGAATAATATTGATTTGTGCATAATTGGCAACAAAAGTCTGATCGTATTTTGACTCATCTTCGGTAAACATACCAATAGCCATAATGAAACTATTTTGTTGTTTTGCAGTAGTCACACCTTGCTGAACAACCTCTGCCGGCAACTGACTAGTTGCCTGAGCAACTCTGTTTTGCACGTTTACCGCGGCCTGATCTGCATTAGTTCCTAATTTAAAGAACACTGTAATTGCAAGAGATCCGTCATTACTGGCCGTAGAACTCATGTAAGTCATGTTCTCAACACCATTGATAGACTCTTCAAGTGATGGTGCCACAGAACGTAAAACCGTTTCTGCATTCGCTCCTGGATAAACTGCCGTTACCAAAACCGATGGCGGTGCAATATCAGGAAACTGTTGTAAGGGCAACTTCGTAAGACCAAGTATACCTAATATGACCAATAAAATGGAAATAACGGTTGCCAGTACAGGTCTTTGTATAAATATTTTGAACATTTTCGTAAAAATTATTTTTTATTAATTATTTGGGCAACTTTTGCAGGAGATGATTTTTCCGGCTGAATTGCTTGTCCGTCCTGAAGTTTATCGATTCCGCTTAATACAATTTGGTCACCGGATTTTACACCATCTTTAATAATGTAATTCGTTCCGCTTTTACCAGAAACTGTGATAGGCATTTTAGTAACCTTGTTTTCTTTATTTACTGTGAAAACAAAAACTTTATCCTGCATCTCAACAGTAGCTGATTGTGGCACTAAAACCGCATCATCATGTTGAAGACCTAAACGAATTCTTCCTGTGTTTCCTGAACGTAAAGTTCCGCCAGCATTAGGGAAAGTTGCTCTTAAAGTAATCGCGCCGGTAGTTTTATCAAATTGACCGTCTACCATATCGATTTTTCCGGTTTGAGGATAAGCGTTATTATCTGCTAAAACCAAAGTTACAGGAGGTAATTTTTTTAGTTTATCACCAAGTGTATTTCCAGCGTATTGCGCTTTAAAATTGATGAAATCAGTTTCTCCTAAAGAGAAATAAGCATAAACTTCATGAACATCAGATAAGTTTGTTAACGGCTCAACATCAGTTGCAGAAACTAAACTTCCTTGTTTTTTAGGCAATCTACCAATGTAACCGCTTACTGGAGCTGTAACATTTGTATATCCTAAATTAATTTTGGCAGATCCTACCATTGCTTTTGCTTGTTCGATGTTTGCAGCAGCAATTTTTTGAGAAGCTTTAGCTGTTTTTAACTGATAATCAGAAACTACTTTGTTTTGAACTAAAGGAGTTAATTTATCAACTTCTAACTGAGCATTTATTAAAGCCGCTTCATAAGCATGAAGACTTGCCAATGCATTGTTTAATTGCTCACGGAAAGGACGTTCGTTTATTTTGAATAAAGTTTGACCTTTATTTACATAAGCTCCTTCGTCTACAAAAACTCTTTCAAGGTTTCCGCTTACCTGAGGACGAATTTCAACATCAACTGTTCCCTGAATCGAAGCAGGATATTCAGCATCTGTAGTAGTGTTTTCGCTTGTAATAGCTAGAACGGGTAACAATGGTGGAGCAGGAGCTGCTGGAGCCTGCGATTTATCTGCACAACTGCTTAGCACTAGTGCCAGGATAAAACTGGTTATAATTACATTTTTCATTTTAGTATTGGTTTTAATTTGTTGGACATTCTCTTTGTTAAAAAATTGTGGCATTCTGGCATTCCCGGTGTTCATATTTAATTATATTAAATTATCTAACGTTGTTAAGTAATATTGTGCAAAAATTCAAATAACAGTACTTTCCAAATCTATTATGAAATGGGATTAAATTATTTATCACTGTTAAGTAAATCGGAAAACAAATTCTGATATTACGCTAATTAAATTTTCTAACACTGTTAAGTAAAGTAGTAAAAAAATAGTTGCTAAATTACTCTATTAAATCATTTATCACTGTTAAGTTAAAATGAAATTTTTTTATTGAATTGATTTTATAATTCCACCAATCGCATCTTTTAGGATTTGATTGTTGATAGTTTCCATTATTTCGCTTTTATTGATGATATTAATTGCAATCAAACCGTGAATTACAGAGAAAAAAGTAAAATACTTCTGTTTGATTACTTCATCAGTAGGGTTGCTGTTTTTCATAATTTCAGCAATTACCGAAGTGAATAATTTATAAGGTCTTTCCTGAGCTGAACATTGTTGGGAACAACAATTCATTTGCACTCCAAACATCACCTGATACATTTCGGTATCTGTAAAAGCGAAATCCCAATAGGCCATCCACATGGCTTCTAATTGTTCTTCCGGTTTTTCAAATTTATCTCGGGCATCCTGAAGTTCTTTTGCTAACTTGATAAAACCTTTTCCGGTTAGTTCATTAAGAATAGCTTCTTTATTCGAAAAGTATTCATAAATGATCGGAGCCGTATATTCAATCTTGTCAGCAATTTTTCGCATGCTCAGACCTTGCCATCCTTCTTCTTTAACGATAGCATAAGCAGCCTCAAGAATGTTACTTCTTGTCTCTTCTTTTTGTCTTAAAATACGATCTTTACTAGCCATTTTATTTAAGTATTAAATTGTTTAACACCGTTAGGCAAATGTATGGTGGTTTTTCTGATTATGAAATAAATTTATCATAATATTTTCTTATTGTTGTATAGACAAATATTGAAATACGTTGAAAGCCTTTAGTTATAAGGCTATTTTCAGCTTTTCTTTTTTAAGAAGCAGATGGGTTTTCGTGTTTCAAGACCATTTTTCCCGCTCTTCACTGTATCATTTATGGTAAACGCCGCTATAAAAGGATGCCGTTTCGATCGTGACTAGGGGAAGATCTGTTTTTTTTAAGAGGTTTTCGGTTTAATCGCGAATAAAATTTTGACGAAATTATTTATGTTAAACAGGATTGAAATCCAGCCTTACAATATAGTTCGAGCATATGGCTCTTTTTTTAATCATTTTTATGCTTACCCAAATAGATTGTAAAATTCCAGAGGAATGATTTATATTGTAAGGCTTGATTTTAATCCAGATTAAAATGAGTATGTTTCATTAATAAACATTACAAGATGTTTTTATTTTTTCATTTACATCATTATAAAAAGGAGTTTCGATTCCATATTTATTGGCATTTTCAATCACGTAATCTACCAAGAAACGTTTCTCTGTTTGATTATTGTTTTCAAAATCCAATTGTAGAGATGATTTGGATTCGAATGGAAATTTGGTCAATAAATCTTTAGAAGTTTCGATGTCTTGCATTGTCAGGGTGATATTGTTTTTACTGGCAAGTGATTGAATCTCCATCATCATATTTCCCAGAATATACATTAGGTTTTGATCTTTTAAAAGTTGACCAAAGGTAATTTTATATGCCGACGTGATTCCTGCAACGGGAGCAACGAAAAGATATTTTGTCCATAAGATCTGATTGATGTTTTCTGCATATGTAATGTCTAAACCTCCTGAAGCCAATAATTCTATTAATTGTTTATTCTCATGTCCTCCAACGAAAATTTTCCCAGGTCCCCCAACATGCTGTATATGTCCTGGTTGCTTTACGTTTGAAGCCACATAAATACAACCTTCCATAATGTTTGCGGCTTGCGGTAAATTTTCTTGAATTATTTCTTTGGCATTCACGACATTTTGCAAAGTGATTATGATCGTTTCGGGACCTATACAATCTTTGTATGTAGATAATACATCTTTTATAGAATAAGATTTAGAAGTAAGGATCAAAACATCCAGAATTCCAATTTCAGTTGGATTATCTGATACTAAATCGGGAGATATAGTTTCTTTAGTGCCTTTAGATTCAAACACTAAACCTTTATTTTGGATTACGTTTTTGGTTTCACCTCTGCAAATGAATATAATTTTGGTTGTACTGTCTTTATATTTTTTGACTAGTGGAGCACCAACAAATCCACCGATGCCGCCGATTCCAAGAATTCCTATTTTCATCGTATCTGAGTTCATATCGTAGTATTTTGGGTTTTAAATTATCAATGCAAAGTAAATAGGTTTAAGACGAATGATTGATGTAAAAATATCGGTTATATTTGTAAAAATTAAGGATTATGAAAGATACCTTTTTTATATACAAAGATTTCGAAATTTATTCTGTAGAAGAACTCACCTGGAAAAAGGAAGTACATCGACATAATTTTTTCGAACTATTATATATCGAATACGGGACAGGAAATCATATTTTAAATTCGATTGCTCATCATTACAAACAGCACGATATTTATTTACTTACTCCCAAGGATTATCATTCCTTTAAAACATTGGAGCCCACAAAATTTCACTGTTTGCGTTTTCTGCCCAATTTTTTTTCGAACAAAAAAGAAATAGAAGAGATCGAAATGCTATTTTATTATCACAATCAAACCAATGGAAATTTGATTTTTTTGCAAGATGATAAAGCTTTTTGTGAAATGGTTATTTTAAAGATACTGGACGAAGTTGCTCAACCAAAAGGGCAAAACGAAATCATTATTAAAAGTTTGATGATGTCATTAATTCAGATTATTCGACGAAATGCCGGCATAAACGAAAACAGTCTTAATTTTCAAACTAACGAGGTTTTAAAGATTGATACTATTTTAAGTTATATCCGTTCGAATATTGCGAATCCACATTTGCTGAAGAAAAAAAAAATGGCGATTTATTTCAATGTTTCGATCCATTATATTGGTGAGTACTTTAAAACGCATCTCAATATTACTTTAAGAGATTATATCGAGCAAACAAAGCTGAAAGTAGTTATCGAAAAATTAAGTAAAAGCAATTTGACTTTTTCAGAAATCAGTAATGATTTAGGGTTTATTGATAGTAGTCATTTTAATAAATTCATCATGAGAAGTACGGGAATCTCTCCATCTGAATTTAAAAAATCATTAATTATTTCAGCAACATAAGTTTGATTATTTTTAATGTTACTTTTTTGAAGTATGATTTTTGTAGCAAAGCCGAAAGTTGAAACACAATCTTGTCATTTCGATTCTGAAGCTTCAGCAGAGAAATCACACACGAAACTCCGTACCTGGAATCGCCAATCTTTGTCGATCTTCTAGCGTAATTTCTCCTTTGTCGAGATGACAAAATCTTTGTGATTTTGGACTTTGCGACATATTTATAATTCAGAAAAATATATATATCGGTCGGCTGGAGCTTTTAATAAAAAATTATTTTATAAAATCCATTTCTACATGCTCAATTCCCGCATCGAGGAAATAATTATTAGTTTGTCTGAATCCGTTTTTGATATAAAACGGAGTTGCAATTACCTGAGCATAAAGATAAATTTTGTCTTCGTTTTTTAAATCGTCTAATATTTTTAATAGTAAGGCTTCACCAATTCGTTGCCCTCTAAAGATATTTAGGACAGCGATTCGTTCAATTTTTGCTCCTTTTTCCATTTTTCGGTATCGTGCTGCTCCGGCCGGGAAACCATTTACGGTTGCCAAATAATGTACTGCATCTTCATCATCCATTGATTCGCGTTGCGGAGATACATTTTGTTCTTCGACAAATACTTTTTTTCTAATTGAGAATGCGGTTTCTATTAATTTTTGATCTTCAACTTTTTCTACTACAATTGTGTTTTCGGTATACGTCTGAGTTTTGTTATTGCTCATTATAATTTCTGGTATTTTACTTGTTTATGGCTTCGAATAAATTATTATATTATTAATCAGTTCAATATAATTGCGGGATTGACTTGAAAATAAATCGTGTACAAATATACGTAGTTAACTACATATATTCAAAATTTAATTTCATATTTAAATTTTATTTATAATGAAGGCAGGACTTAATAGGAATGTGAAAGGTGATTGAAGTCTTAATTTTTTAGAATGTTCCCGATCGAAATGATATCTTTTTCCTGGATCTTTAGACAGGAAAAGATATAATGTAGAGCGGAACTAAAGTTCTGGTTGAATGAAATTTATCTGCTTTTAAAAATGAGCAATTAAAAAGGAATAATAAAAAATACACCTCTAAACATAAAGTTGTCTAGAGGTGTCTTCAAAATTAAAATATAATAAGATGTTTATGAATCTATTCTGCTTGTATCTTTTTTGCGATATACCAGATAAAAAACTTGTGGTAATACAGTTAGTGATAAGAACATACAAGTTATCAATCCACCGACGATCATGATGGCTAATGGTTTTTGAACTTCAGAACCCATTCCTGTTGATAATGCTGCAGGTAGTAATCCTAAAGATCCCATAAGGGCAATCATAACAATTGGACGAATTCTGCTGTAAATACCATTAGAAATAGCATCTTTCAAATGCATTCCTGCTTGCATATTTTCCCGGATCATACCAATGAGGACAATACTATCGATAGCGCTGACCCCAAAGAGAATAATAAAACCAATTCCGGCTGATATTCCGAACACGGTTCCTGTGACCCAAAGTGATAAGAAACCACCAATAAAAGCGTAAGGCATGGCACTTATAGCCACTAAGGTATCTTTGAAATTACCGAAATTGAAATACAACAAACATAAAATCAAAATCAAAACAACCGGAACAATCATTGCTAATTGTTTAGAAGCTCTTTCTTTGCTTTCAAATTCTCCTGCCCATTTCATTACATTTTCTTTAGGTAGTTTTACCTCTGCAGCTACTTTTTTCTGAGCTTCGTCAATCGTACTTCCTAAATCTCTTCCTTCAATACTAAAACCTACGGCAATATATCTACTGTTTCCTTCACGATAAATGAATGTTGGACCTGTTTTATATTCTACAGTAGCAATCTCTTTCAACGGAACTTTTTTGCCATTCATTGTCGGAATAAGAATGTCTTCAATCTTTTCTTTTGAGTCACGATATTCTTTCTCAAAACGTAAAGTGATATCAAACACCTTTTCGTCATCATAGAATTTGGTTGCTGCCTGACCTCCAATTGTCATTCTGATAACAGCTTGCGCATCGGCAGTTGTAACTGCGTAACGCGCCATTTTTTCGTCGTCAAGTTGAATTCTTAATTCCGGTAAACCAATGTTTTTATAGACATTGATATCTTCGATCCCTTTTACATCTTTGATTGATTTAGCTACTTTTTTAGCCATTTCTTCCAATTGAAAAAGATCATTTCCAAATATCTTAATTACAAGCGGACTTTTTACTCCGGCAACATATTCTTCGACATTATCCTGAATAGGCTGGCTAAATCCAAATCCGATTCCGGGATATACATCGAGTTCTTTCTTGATCTCAGCAATCAGTTCTTCTTTGCTGATATTACGTTTCCATTCGTCCTGATGTTTTAATTCGATATGCAATTCGATATTAAAAAATCCTGTTGGATCTGTTCCGTCATTTGGTCTTCCGGTTTGGGTAAGAACGAATTTTACTTCTTCGAATTTCCTTATTTTGCCTTTCATTTCTTTGGTAAGCCTCACGGCTTCGTCCAGATTGATACTATTAGGCAAAGTTGCTCTGACATAAATAGCTCCTTCATTCAATTTTGGAATAAATTCTGAACCATAAAAAGCAAATTTGGCACAACAAAGTGCAAGTAAAGCTAAGAAAGCATATATTGTTGCTTTACGATGTCTGGTACTCCATTGAAAAAGTTTAAAAAGATTTACTCTGAAGAAACGCGAAATCATATTTTCTTTCTCTACAATATTTTTGGTCAACATCACTTTACACATTGCCGGAACATAGGTAAGGGATAGAATCAAAGATCCTAAAAGGGCATAACTTAGTGTAAAGGCAAGGGGAGAGAACATTTTTCCTTCTACTTTTGTGAAAGAGAAAATTGGCATTAATGCAACAATCAAAATGATTAAGGCAAAGAAAATATAAGTAGCCACACTACCAACACTTTTCTTGATAAGTCCCATTTTACTCATGTTGTTAAAGCGTTCCATTCCCACTTTATGTGCTTTCTTTTCGAGCGATACAAAGACCTGCTCGACAATTACTAATGTTCCTTCGAGTAATAATCCGAAATCCAGCGCTCCCATCGAAATTAAATTTGCGGGCAATCCCTGAATTCTCAACATAATAATGGCAAACAAAAACGAAAGCGGAATTACAGATGCCACAATCAATGATGTTCTCCAGTTGTAAAGGAAAATAAATACAATTAATGAAACCAATAATATACCTTCTACAAGGTTTTTTGTTACCGTTTTTACGGTTGTATCTACCAATTTGGTACGGTCAATAAACGGGACTATTTTTACATTATCCGGCAGTACTCTTTCGTTCAGTTCATTCAAACGATCTTTGAGTCTCTTGATTACTTCGCCTGGATTTTCTCCACGAAGCATCACTACAATACCTTCTACAACATCATCATCGCCGTCTAAACCTACTTGTCCTAATCTTGGTTTGGCTGATATCGAAACTTCAGCTACGTGTTTTACTAAAATGGGTGATGATCCTTTGGTTTCAATCAGGATATTACCAATATCTTCGACTTTATTAATCAAACCTACACCACGTACTACATAAGCCTGATCACCACGCTGAATAACATCTCCACCAACATTGATATTACTTTTCGAAACTGCTTCGTAAACATCTAATGCAGAAAGATTGTAATTCTCTAATTGTGTTGGATTGATCTTGATTTCGAACATTTTTTCTTCACCGCCAAAACTTACCACATCGGCAACACCGGGAACAGCGATTAGTTCTCTTTCGATTACCCAATCCTGAATGGCTTTTATTTCCTTAATTGGCAAATCACTTTTGATGATGTATCTGAATATTTCGCCTGTTGCTCCGGATGGTGGTTCAATTTCTACATCGGCACCTTCGGGAAGATCTAATCCGTTAAGGCGATTAGAGGCATATTGCTGTGCGTAGAAATCCTCGACATCATCATCAAATAATACAGTTACAACTGATAATCCGAAAAGTGAAATAGAACGTACTTCTGCTTTTTTCGGGATCGTGTTCATTTGTTTTGAAATAGGAAGTGTGATGAATTTCTCTACTTCTTCGGCACTTCTTCCCGGCCATTGTGTAATGATTCTTGCCCTTGTATTGGTTACATCAGGAAAAGCTTCGATGGGCGTATGGATATAGCTCACTATACCCGCGACTAGTAATACGGCTGTTAGGAAAAAAACTATAAGAGAGTTTTTTAGCGAGAAAGCCACCAGACCTTGTACAAATTTTTTCATTTCTTGTATGGTATTTATCCGTTTTTAGGGATAATTAGTTTTTTAATCGTTCGTGAATCAAAAGTTGATTTTTGGTAATCACCATTTCACCTTCATTAACTCCTTTGTCAAAATAAACCCAGTTGTTGTTTTTTATAATCGGATTAATTTCTCTGGTTTCAATTGTACAATCATCTTTGTAGATCAAAATATGGTCGCGATTATTATCAAAAATGACTGCTTTTGCAGGAATAGAAACTAACATTTCTCCACCTTTGCTTTTATCGATTACGATATCTGCCGTCATTCCGGGTTTTAGTTTCAGGTTTTTGTTCTCCAACACAATTCTGGCTTTCAATACATGTTCATCTGCATCAAAAACTTTGGCAAGCATGGCAATTTTCCCTTTAAAAACTTCGCCTGGATAAGCAGGTGTTGTAACGTCTACTAACATATTTTCGGTTACGTTTTTCAGATTACTAGTATATACATTTACTAATACCCAGATTTCTTTTAAGTCAGAAATAGTAAAAAGAGGATCACTGCCATCTGTTATTTGCATTCCCGGGCTAATGTTTTTAGCCACGATATATCCTTCGGTAGGTGCTTTTATCTGAAAAACTGATCTCTCGCTGCTGGCACTAAACATGGCAAGATTGGCTCTCACATTTTCAAGAGAAGACTTTAAAACATCCAATTCGCTTTGCGCCTGCATTAAATCTTTTTGGGAAGCAATTCCATCATCAAACATTGATTTGATCGATTGTAAATTACGTTGTGCCACTGCTATCTGAGATTGAAACGATTTACTTTCAGATTGCATACCATTCAGTTCTGTACTTTTTATTTCAGCCAGAACTTGTCCTTTTTTTACATAATCTCCCAATGAAAAAGTAGTTTTGGTAATAATTCCTTCTACAAGACTATTAAATTGTACTACATGATCTGCGTTATAAGTGATATTTCCGGTAAGATTGATAGACTCAGTAACGGAACGCTTTTGTGCGGCTTCGATTGTGATTTTTTCTTTTAAGTCTTTATCGATACAAAATTTTTCTTCTTTTGTTTCTTTGATTTCTTCCTTTTTGCCACATCCATAAACGAGCATTAACCCAAGTATCGGGAGTAAAATAAGTTTCTTCATTGTGTTTATTATTATTGTAAGATCATTTGCTAAGTATTCAGGATCAGTATAATTAATTAATTTCCTGACCTGAGATGTAGCGCAGTTCTTCAAGGTTTTTATTAAGGTCTTTTTTAGAATTTAGCAGGATAGATTTGTTGTCTAGATAAGCATCAACAAAATCAAGATATTCTAACATACTTGTATTTCGCTGCATGAAATTTTTGCGGTAGCTTTCAAGAAGTTTATCAAGATCTTCTTCATAATTGGCATCGACGCTCTCATACAATTTTTTGGTTACCAGTAAATCTTCATAAGCTTGTAATACTTCAGACTGGATGCTAATTGTTTTTTCTTCGGTCAATAACTTACCTTGGGTAACCGATATTTTAGCTGCTTTTATGTTTCCCTGATTTCTATTGAAAAATGGAAGATCAAGAGCAAAACCAACACCAACAAAATCTACCATTGTACTAGACCCACGGTCATAGGTGACTCCAAGGGTAACATCTGGTGTTCGCATCGCCTTTTCGTATTTGTACTTATTGTTGTTATACTCATTTGCTAGTTTAATGACTTTCATATCAGGTCGGTTCTCTAGAGCTGAAGCCATAAGATTGCCTAAATTAATATTGTCAAGATTTTTATTATTGGGAACAAAACCATCTTCGGTAAGTTTGATATAACTTGTAGCAGGCAGATTCATAAGAACTTTAAGCTCTTTTTGTAAGGAGTTATTCTCTTTTTGCAAATCGCTGATTTCTTTTAAGAATTGTAGCTCAGTTGCTTTAAGTCTTATATATTCGCCTCTTCCTATATTGCCTTGTGAGACTTGGTTGCTGTATGCTTTAAGTAAGATTTGTATCGAAGAAATTTGTTTTTTATAAACAGCTTGGTGTCCTTGTGTATACTGCAATTCGGTTAGATTGCCTCGGAACTCAATTTTTAGGTTGCGCAAAAAGGTTTTAAAGTATTCTTTGGCAATATCTACTCCCACTTTCTCCATGGCAATTAATTTTTTTCTTTTGCCGGCTGTCTGGATAAGTTGCTCAAGTTCAGCATTCACTTGGGAGGTCGTTCCAAAATTTCCCCATAAAGGAGGTAATTGCTCGGCTGTGGCATTGTGCCAAAGATTGATCTCGCCAATAGTAAGGGTAGGATTGGGCCATAATTTCGCCTGAATAACTTGCGCATCAGCAATGTCGATATTTAGCTTTTCAGAAATAAGAGAAATATTCTTATCCAGAAACAAAGCCTCGGCTTGTGTTCGGGACAGAACAATTGTATCGTTTATTGCGGCAATTTGCGCCACACCGTTGTGCGATACAATAACGAGCAGGGTTAAAAGTATACGTTTCAAATTAAGTTTGTTTTTAATATGCTGCAAAGTTATCTGCGGTATATTAACCCTTAATTTGATGTCTGTTAGAAAGGAGTTAGAGTCACATTAGAAAACGATTAGAGCGCAGGAAATAATAAAGTTACCGTTGTTCCTTCGTCTTTCTTAGATGTAATTGTAAAATAGATATTATTTTGTTTAAAGATGATATTAGCAAGCGAAAGTCCAACACCGCTACCTTTTATATTATTTACATTTTTACCTCTGTAAAAAGTCTGTTTAATAAATTTTAAGTCGTCTTCGCTGATACCCGTTCCGTGATCTTCGATTACAATTTTAAGCTGATTGTCGTGCTGCAACAGACTTATCTTTATAGGATTACCGTTGGAGTATTTTACGGCATTTTCTATAATATTGTATAAAGCGATTTTAATTTCATTACTGTTTCCTTTTATCGAAAGCAATTTATCATTGACAATTTCGATCGCAATTTGTATCTGAGAACCTTTTAATTGATAGACATCCGGCAGTTGATCGTTAATATCCCAAACGAGTTCATCGACCCTGAAAATTTCATTTAATTCTGTATTGTCCCGCAGTCCGGAAAGCATCATGAGCGTATTCATCGTATCTTCGATCTGATAGACGTTTTCTAATACTTTTTCAGACATTTCTTTGTACTCAGCACTTGATCTGTCTTTTTGGGCAAATACTTCCAGGTTTCCGGATATTGCTGTTAAAGGCGTTTTGAATTCATGCGAAACATAATTAATAAAGTTCTTCTGGATGATAAACGTGTCCGAAAGTCGCTTGAATAAATTATTATACGTTTCGATCAATTCCTGAATATCATCTTTTGTATTGGGAGAGGTAATATGACGATCCAAAGACGAAGCTTCGATCTCATTGACCTGATTGATAATGTTTTTTATCGGGCTATAGGCAAGGTTTGAAAGCAAACGGCTCACAATGTAAATCGTAATTAATCCGCTGATTAAAACCAGGATCATGATAATTAGTAAACGATTGGTAATGGTTTTAAATTCCTGATCATTTTTCTTAACAAATACCACAAAATCCCCTTCATTGTCATGGTAAAAACTTCCGAAATAAAAATGATGATTCGATTTAAAATTCAGCTTTCGATTTTTTCTAATATAATCCAGCCTTTCTGCATTTATATTAGCGTCAATTGCCTTGTCACCATATACAATCTGATTTTTTTTGTTGTAAACACGAGTTATGATCTCAAGTGAATTCTCTCTGAATTGCTGACCAATTATTAAATGTTGTTTTTCTGGTAATTCATCTTTTTCAAGATAGAAAATACCAGTAAGTAAACATGTTTTTTGGAGTTCGTTATAAATAATCTTTTCCGAATAACTATAAAACGAAAAATACGTTATAATAGAAGCAATGACAAATACAACGCTAAAAGTAAAAGACGATATTAAGGTAAACCTGTTGCGTATTTTCATAACTCTTCTTTAAGCATATATCCCGTTCCTTTTATGGTATGGATAAATTTATGGTTCTGCTCGATTTTGTTTCTTAAATACGAAATATAGACATCGACAACATTCGTATTATTGTCATAATTAATGCCCCAAACTGCATTTAATATCTGCGTTCTTGACATAACCTTATTTCTGTTTTCTAATAGAAATAAAAGCAATTTATATTCTCTTGGAGACAAATCAATCAAAGCATCATTTTCTGTAACCTTATGTTCTTCAGGATTTATAGATAGAGTTCCTAATTTGTATAAGGTTTCTTCATTGACATAATTAAATTTGGTTCGGCGTGTCAAAGCATTTACTCTGGAAATCAATTCCTTAAAATGGAAAGGCTTAACCAAATAATCATCAGCACCGGAATCCAGCGCATTTACTTTATCATCCGTATCGCTAAGAGCGCTTAACATTAAAATTGGAGTATGAATTTTTTTAAAGCGCATCATTTTAGTCAGCTGAATACCATCAATTCCCGGAAGCATAATATCCATCAGGATAATATCCCAGGTATCGTGCTGAATAAGATCGCGGGCAATCTCGCCTGTTTCAGCCAGATGCACCGTAAAATTGTTTTCTTCTAAACCTTTTATAATAAATTCGCTAATGCGTTTATCATCCTCAATGAGCAGAACATTCATACTTAAAAATCTAATGTTATAATAGTTGTTTTGAATTTATCAGGAAGTGATAATGAACTAAAGCGAAATTACCTGATGAATCGTTTTTATAAAGTATTTATTTTATAAATTATATTTCTTTATTAAATCAGTATAAAGCAATTCAGCATCGGTATATAGATTTTTATCCAGCTGAACTTGGCTATCTAAAATCTCTTGTTCTTTATTAGACAATTCATAAGGTTTGACTTTATATATTGTGATTTTTATCTCTTGCATAATATTAATTTAGAAAAGCGAATTATCAAAAATAACATTTAATTATCGCAATTGTTGTTAAAATTGAATGTTGTAGGAAAAGAAGATGTTTAGGAATTTAATTATTTCAATTTTCAGAAACTATTCCGGCAGTTGGTGTCATCATATAGATCTTGTTTTTTCAAACAAAAAAAAACGATTTTCTTTTTATTTCATACTAAGTAATTTATAGCATTATTCTTTTAGATTTTATCCTATAAAATAGCAAACTAAATTGACATGAATTTTATATAATTTCAATTTTGTTTTTAATAAAGCATTGATATGTAATTAATTAACTTTTATTAAAGAAAGGTTTAACATGGTCTGTTTTAGCGGACTGTCTGAAATTATTAATTTTAATAAAAATAAAAATTAATAACGTTTTAATATTTAAAATTATGAAAAAGAATATAGCCATATTAGCCACAGACGGTTTTGAAGAAGTAGAATTATCATCGCCTAAAGCCTATCTGGAAGAGCAAGGCTGGAACGCAGATATTATCAGTTTGAAATCTGGAACTATCAAAGCCTGGAAAGACGGAAATTGGAGCAAGGAATATAGTGTTGATGTAGTATTAGATCAGGCAAATGAAGCAGATTACGATGCTTTGGTTCTTCCGGGAGGAGTGATAAACCCTGATTTATTGAGAAGAGAAGAAGCCGCAGTAAATTTTGTACGTTCCTTTTTTGAAAGTAAAAAGCCAGTAGCGGCGATTTGTCATGGTCCTCAGATTCTGGTAGATGCTGATGTCTTAAAAGGTCGAAAAGTAACTTCTTTCTTCTCTGTTAAAAACGATTTGAAAAATGCAGGAGCACAATGGGAAGACTCAGAAGTAGTCGTAGACAACGGATTAGTAACCAGCCGAAACCCGAATGATTTACCTGCTTTTAATAAAAAAATGGTGGAAGAAATTAAAGAAGGAAAACACGAGCGCCAGACAGTTTAAAAAATATTTTTATTTAGATTATCAGGTTGTAAAAAAAGCAAGATCAATTTTGGTCTTGCTTTTTTTTTGTAATTGAATTTGATTCTTTAATGGTATGACAAAAAATGAGAATAAAAAACTTTGCTTTTGATAGCTATCGGGATTTCTAGATTCATTTTTAATTTCATAAGCCTTCGACTAAGCTCAGGGTGACAATAGGGTATGATAAAAAATGAGAATAAAAACTTAGCTACTTAGCGCCTTTGTGGCAAAAACAAAAAAGCATAAAAAAAGGGCGATACTATATCAAGTACCGCCCTAAAGGTGAATTTTAATCTACATTCTAAAATTAGATTTTAAAATGCCGCATTGAAGCGTACAGTTTTTGGTAAACTACTATAAGAAAGCTAAACGAAGTTTATTCGTTTATGATATCGCCTTCTTTAGTTTCTTCGCTGGCAATTTTTACCAGTTTATCTTTTTGGTTTAGATCACCGAAGATTTCAATTTTATCGTCGATTTCTCTTCCTTTTTTTACATCAACTCTTGTTGCTTTGTGGTTGACTACTTTAATCACAAACAATCCTTCAGCAGAATTCACTAAAGCCGATTTTGGAATTACAAATGTACTGTCTTTCGCGTTAAGCGGTAACAAAACTTCGGCTACCATTCCTGGTAATAAATCTCCTTTTGTGTTGTGTACATCCATTTCTACGCGTTCAGAACGAAGTTTCATGTCTAATGCTCCGGACATTCTCGTGATCTTCGCTTTGAAAGTTTCCGGCAATGATTTTACATTAAAACTCATTTCATCGCCATTGTGTAAATATCCTGTGTACAATTCCGGAATAGAGACTGCTAAACGCAATTTGCTTTGTTCCTGAATGGTCAATAAAGGCAAATCAGATCCTTTTCCTGCAGGACCAACAAATGTTCCTAAATTCACATTTCTTGCTGCTACAACTCCGTCAAAAGGAGCACGAATTTCAAGATAACCTCTCATAATCGACACTTCTTTGTGGGCTGCAACTGCTGCCTGGTATTGTGCGTAATCTGAGTTTTTCTTTCCGTTGGCCATTTCTAAGTCATTTTTAGAAATCGTTCCTTCGACTTTACTCGTTTCATACAAACGGTTGTAGGTACTTTTTGTAGTAGCATAAATAGCTTCCATCGATTTTAGTCTTGATTCGGCTGCAGCTAGTTGAGAACTGATTTCCGGCGCTTCAAGAACGATCAAAAGTTGTCCTTTTTTTACTTTAGTACCAATATCTACTTTTAGCAATTTTACAAAACTGCTTACTTTTGCGTACAAGTCTACTTGTTGAAAACCGGTTAATTCGGCAGGTAAACGCAATTCTGTAGTTAGTTTTTCTTTTTCTAAAGAAAACGTTTCAGTTTTAGGCTCAATTTCTGCAGCAGGAGTTTCTTCTTTCTTGGAATTACAACTAGTTAGAAAAAATACGGCTACAAAAAATAATGCGGTCGATTGTATAATGTTATTTTTCATTTTTTGGATTTAATGATGAGATATAATGGATGCTTTCTTCGTCCTCAGGATCTAAAGAAACAGATTGTGTTGTTGTTTTTTCTTGTGCCCATGCAAAAATCAATGGCAAGATAAGCAATACTGCAAAAGTGGAGAATAATAATCCACCAATTACAGCTCTACCTAACGGAGAAACCTGATCGCCACCTTCGCCATGACCAATTGCCATAGGCAACATTCCCGCAATCATCGCAACAGATGTCATGATAATAGGACGAAGACGCAACGCTGCAGCTTCACGTGCTGATTCTAATGCATTTCCGTTTCGTTTTCGAAGCTGTTCAGCATTCGTAACCAATAAAACGGCATTTGCAATCGACACCCCAACGGACATAATGATTCCCATATATGATTGTAAGTTTAGTGTAGAACCTGTAATAGTCAGCATTAATAATGCTCCTAAAACTACCGCTGGAACTGTGGTTAAAATTACCAACGAAACCTTGAACGACTGGAAATTAGCGGCTAACATTAAGAAGATTACAAATATGGCAACCAATAAACCTACTTGTAAACTGCTTAATGTTTCTACCAATACTTTACTCATTCCGATAGGAGTAATGAATAACCCCCTAGGTAATTCTCCCAACGAACTGATAGTTGCATCCACATCTTTTACTGCCGTACCTAAATCGGTCTGGCTAATGTTGGCTGTAACGGTAATGTATGGCATAGCCCCTAAATTGTCATTTTCACCACTTACAAATCCGGGTGTAATTTTTGCAACGTCACTTAAAACAGGACGTAATGAATTTTTTAATACTGGAATTTCTCCAATATCAGTTTTGCTCTTCATTTGGTTTAGTGGTACCTGAACCTGAACGTTGTATGATAATCCTGCTCTTTCATCTACCCACATATTCTTCTCGGTATATCTTGATGATGAGGTAGAAGCCACAAGTGATCTTGAAATATCATTCATGTCAACACCCAATTCAGCAGCACGAGTTCTGTCAATATCAATATTCATGGCTGGATAATGAATTGGCTGACCAATTTGTACGTCTCTGAAATAAGCAATCTTTTTAAGTTTCTCTACAATTTGATTGGCGTATAACTCATTTCGTTTTTTGTCTTTTCCGGCAATACGAACTTCGATTGGAGTAGGGGATCCCTGGCTCAAAACTTTATCTGTTAATTCGATTGGCTCAAAAGAAAGTTTCACATCGGGAAGCACTTTTTTTATTCTGGCTCTAAAGTCGTCTTTAAAGTCGTCCATATCGACATGATATTCTTTTAAACTCACCTGAAATACTGCTTCATGCGAACCTGCCATGAACAAATAAATCGGGTTAATCGAGAATAACGACGGGTGTTGTCCTACATATACAGATGAAATTCCGATATGCTCTTTGCCCACCATTTTTTGTAATTCTTTCAGAACAATAATCGCCTTTTCTTCGGTACGTTCTAAACGGGTTCCATCAGGAGCACGCATTCTTAGCTGAAACTGACTTGAATTTACTTTAGGGAAAACATCTTTTCCAATGAAATTAAGAAGGGTAACAGCCAAAAGCGTAATTCCTACTAAGTAGATTAAAGTAACTGCTTTTTTATGAGGGAATAAACTATTTAAAGTCTTCATGAATCGGATTCTGAAACGCTCGAAAGCACCAATTTTTCCGTCATTGTTAGTATCATCTCTTTCAACGTAACCTTTTTTCTGAGTAATCAAATCTCTCTCAGATTCCGGTGTAATTCCGCTATCGTTAAATTCAGCTTCATCATCTGTAATACCAGGTGCGTGTTCGTGTTTTTCGTGTCCTTTCATTAACCAGTTCGCCATTACGGGAACAAAAGTCTGAGATAATAAAAACGAAATAACCATAGAGAAACCAATTGCCAAGGCTAATGGCAGGAACAAAGCTCCAGGAATTCCGACCATGGTAAATGCCGGAGCAAAAACCGCCAGAATACAAAGTAAAATCAATAATTTAGGCAACGCAATTTCCTGACACGCATCCCAGATGGCGAGTGCCTTGGGTTTGCCCATGTCGAGATGCTGGTGAATATTTTCGATGGTTACCGTACTTTCATCCACCAAAATTCCAATGGCCAATGCCAATCCGCTTAAAGACATTAAGTTGATCGTTTGTCCGAATAATTTCAGGAATAAAACTCCTGATATTATCGAAATTGGGATCGTTAAGATTACGATCAAAGCGGCACGTTTGTCTCCAAGGAAAAGTAAAACCATTAATCCGGTTAAAACTGCCCCGATAATACCCTCGGTAATCAAACTTTTTACCGAGTTGATTACATAAACCGACTGGTCAAATTCGTAAGATAATTTTACATCTTCTGGAAGTGTACTTTGAATTTTTGGCAATTCTGATTTTAATTTCTGAACTACATCCCATGTCGAAGCATCTCCTGCTTTTGCAATACTGATATAAACCGAACGTTTTCCGTTTACCAAAGCATAACCTGCCGTAATATCGGCACCATCCTTTACAGTTGCCACATCGCCAAGAGTTAAGTTCTGAACGCTTCCTTTGAACAACGGAATTTTCTCGAAATCCTTAACTTCTTTAATGGTATTATTAGTTGGTGTAATGTAATTTTTATCACCAATTCTCACATTTCCTGACGGAGCTGTCTGGTTGTTGATACGAATGGCTTCTACAACCTGATCCGGCGTCATATTGTGCGAACGCAATAAATCCGGATCAACATTGACCTCGATAGTTCTTGGGCTTCCGCCAAAAGGTGCCGGAGATAATAAACCGGGAATCGAAGTAAACGAAGCACGAACGTAAACGTTGGCTAAATCCTGTAATTCATTATTTGATCTGATTTTACTACTCAAAACCAATTGACCAATTGGTAAAGACGAAGCATCAAAACGAATGATAAACGGCGGTTGTGTTCCCGGAGGAAATGCCGCCTGGATTCTGTTCGAAAGTGAACTCAATTCGGCTGCAGCCTGAGCCATATTCGTGTTTTCATAATAGGTTAATTTCATAATCATCAACCCCTGAATATTCTTGGTTTCTACCGATTTTACACCATTGGCAAACGGTAAAATGTTGACATAAGTCTTAGCAAAATAAGCTTCCATCTGGTCCGGTGTATAACCACCAAAAGGATGTGCAATATAGATAACCGGCAAGTTCATTTTTGGCAGGATATCTACCTTAATGTCCTTGATGGCACCAATTCCGAAGAAAAATAGACCCGCAACCAATACTAATATGGAGATGGGTTTGCGGAGTGCAAAACGTATTAAATTCATTGGGATCTAATTAAAATTCATTTATAAATAAGTCAAAATTGCCAGTAGCTGCTACTTTAAGCAAGAATGATTGCCACACATTATTGTTGACGATATCACGATCGATTTCGGCACGATTCAGCGTATATAGCGTTTGGGTTATATCCGTTAAATCCGTTAATCCGTTTTTATATAAAGTCGATTTTTGCAAATAGGCTCTTTTTGCTGCATCAACCTGAATTGGTGCTTCGGCAAAGTTGTCGATTGTGATTTTTATTTTATCATCGGCCAATGCCAGTTGCGATTTTAGTTCTCTGTCGGCTTGGTTATATTCTTCTTGTAAACCTTGCGAAACATATTTTTGAGCGCTTACTTGTTTGCTTGCTCTAAAAGGCGTCGTCAGGTTCCAGCTAATTCCGATTCCCACCAAATAATTGGTACGATCCGGATTTACGCCATCCCAATAATTTCTGTTGAACGAATTTTGATCTGTGATATAATCGCTATTAAATCCGGAAGCACGCGTTTGCAAAACACCAAATGCGCTCATAGTTGGATAATAAAAACGTTTGTAAAGTTTCATTTGTTGATTGCTGTAATCAATTTTAGTTTTGTAAAATTGAAGTAAAGGGTGCAGACTATCAGAAGTTGCTGTTCCTCGAAGAATCTCTTTCGGAATTTCATTTACAAATAAAGTGTCCGTTACAAAATCCTGAGGAGCAACTCCCATCAAATCAACTAATTTGTTATTTTGTTCTTTGACGAAGTTTTTAGCCAGGTTCAAAGAGATTTTAGCTTTAGAAACTTCGGCTGTAGCTAATGTAGAATCGACTCCGGCCAATAATCCATTTTTAACCCGTGCAACAGCTGTCTTTTTGAAAACTTCTGCGCGGCTTAAATTCTTTTGTTGGGAAATCAATAATCTTTGGCTCGCTAGTAAGTTCAGGTAAGCAGCAGAAATTTTGATTTCCTGTTGGAATTCTTCCTGTTTCAAATCTTTTTCTTTTGCCTGAACATCGACTTTCGCCAAATTGATTTTCTCCTGAATTTTTCCAAACGTGAAAAAATCCCAGTTCATGTTGACCAAATACAAGGCGCCAAAAGCTGAGTTCCAGTTTTGATCCGGCAATGCGGGTCCGGAAGAAGCTGTTCCTAAACCATTAAAACCATACATGACACCGTTCTGGCCATTGATGGTTCCGTAATCCTGTTGTGCCGATAAGTTAAGGTTTGGCAGATAATCACGCTTGGATTGTTTGAGAGTCTCGCGTGACGCATTCGTGTAATTGCTTTTTGCCTTGATCGAACCGTAGTTTTCTAAACCTGTTTTTACTGCTTCTTTTAAAGACAAGGTTTGTGCATAACTACCACAGGCAAAAATCAAGAAAACTAACAAAGTAATTTTTCTGAAGTACATAAAATTAGTGATATGAAATTGATAGAACAAAATTATTTCTCTTGCGCTGATATATGTCATGTTAAATGATGTACTACGATAATAAATGACCAATTGAATTTGTCATTTATTGGAAATAATAATTAATTATTTGTGCGTACTTTGTAAACTATTTAAGTATTAAAAATGAATAAAAAATTTGATAACATATTAGACAACAAATGGTGGCAGGAGGTAGCCGTTGTTGTCTTTTCATTTACGATCTATACGTTAAAAAATGACTGGATGTTATTTAGTTCTTTTACTTCCATATTAATGGGTGTGTTTTTCTATCTGGTTTTATACATGCATGCCCAATTCAATCGTTTCTTTCTTTTACCTATTTTATTCAAAACACAACGTCCTGTAACTTATATCATTTTAACTCTTTTTGGTGTATTTGTCTTTTCGGTAGTTTTATATGAGATTACAATGCTCGATATGTTTAGTAATTGTCATCTGTATCAAAATTCTCATCAACGAAGTTATGCGTATCAATTGGCAAGTGTTTTAGGAACTCTGGTTTGTATTTTAAGTCCTATAATCGTATTTAAATTCTATAGGATTCACAGAAAAAAAACAGATGAAACCTTATTGTTCAACGAAATGCAGCTCAATTCACTAAAAGGGCAATTGAATCCACACTTTTTATTTAATACCTTTAATACACTTTACGGAATAAGTTTGGAGTTTCCCGAAAGAACGCCGGATTTGATCATGAAAGTGTCGCAATTAATGCGTTATCAGCTCGAAAGCAATAATAAGAAATGTGTTTCTCTTGAAGATGAACTGGAGTTTATAAACAGTTACGTACAACTCGAAAAAGAAAGGGTAGGATACCGTTGCGAGATTACTTATGATTGTAAAATCGATAACGAGAATGCCTATAAAGTATCGCCGATGCTGTTGATTGCTTTTATCGAAAATGCCTTTAAACACGGGACTTGTGCGATTGAGAAATGTTATGTCAGAATTATAATTACAGTAGAAAATGGTTTGCTGCATTTGCATGTCGTCAATTCAATTCCGACAAAAAAGACAGATGTTGTTTCTACTAAAATTGGATTGAAAAATACAATAGAACGTTTGAATTTAATCTATGGTAAAAACTATAAATTAGACATTCAGGATGGTAATAAGAACACATATATTGTAGATTTGAAGTTGCAATTGAAAAAGTTTGTAGAATGAGAGAACCCAAAAAATGTATAATTGTAGATGATGAACCGGCGGCACATTATGTGTTGGCGAATTATATAAAGCAAAATCCACAATTAGAGTTGGTTTTTCAGGGCTATAATGGCATCGAGGCAATGGATTATCTTCGTGAGAATCCTGTTGATTTAATGTTTCTCGATATCAATATGCCCGAGATTTCAGGAATGGAATTGCTAAAGATTATTCCAACACATCCTAAAACCATTTTGACAACGGCTTATTCTGAATATGCGCTCGAAAGTTATGATTATGGTGTAATAGATTATCTCTTAAAACCTATTTATTTTCCAAGGTTCTTAAAAGCAATTGATCGTTTTTTTGCTACCGAGGGCGCAAAAATAAAAACAGAAGAAACAGTTGTGAATTCTGTGAATGTAAAAGTCGATGGTTATTTTATGGATATCGAACTTGATCAGCTTTTATTTGCGCAGAGTTTTGGTAATTATGTAAAATTGCACACAATAAAAAGAACCTATTTAGCCTCGATTACAACAAGCGAATTGGAAAAATGTTTACCTGAGAAAAATTTCATGCGCATTCATAAATCATATATCGTAGCGCTGGATAAAATCGAAGCAACAGACAAAGATTTTGTGGTCATTAAAAATGAAAAATTACCGGTCGGGATTACCTATAAAAGGGAATTATCCGACCGGATAAAAAAATAAAACTCGAAATAAGATTGCTTACTAATTCAAATTATTTCAAATAAAGCCTGTGATGATGTTTTTCTGACAGGCTTTTTAGATTCTGGTTGAGTTTTATTTAATATATATTATATGCATTTTTGTTTCCAGACGGGTAGATTTACTCCTTTGAAAATCAGCCATAAACTTAATGTTAATTCTGCAATCAGACATGGCATTAACAAAATTATGCCGGAAAGCTGCGGAACAAGAATTAAGGCAAAACTATTGAACAGATAACAGATCCCTGCTATTGTCATTAAAACGCCAATTATCTTTGGAAAGTATCCTGATTTAAAAATTAAATATCCTTCAATAAGACAAACAAACCCAAAAAAGATTAATCCAACCCCAAATCCAAAATCATGCAGTTTGATCGACAGATACGATAAAGTATGCAATTGATCCGGAGTAAATGATTTTAGATAATCAGCGTCGCCCAGAAAGAATAATGCGGCTAAGAGATTTAATTTATTAGCAGCCAAAACGGCTGTTTGTATCAAATTGAATGACAAATTAATTAAGGCCAGTTTCCTGCTTACCGGTTTTAAAAGGTAATAAAGCAGGATCATTACAGGCAAATCGCAAATTTGCATAATCAGATCAGCCGTAATCCCTATTTTCCATAAAAATTGAGAATGTATAATATTATTTGCTGTTGCAGCAGCATCACCTGAAACAAACAGTTTATTTCGAACAAAAGTCTCTGCAAAGAATCCCATGATGATAATTATGAGATATAGCATTCCTGCAATACGAGCATAATTTTGCGGTGAACTTTCGAAATTCTTAAGACTAAATTTCATGGTTTTTGTGGTTGTGGTTTGTTATAAGACGGTTAATTTCGAATAATGTTACTATTTGTTTTAACATTTCTTTTATAAATTAATTTTTCTCAAAATAAAGTAGTAATTTTAATACGTTATTTAGCGAATGTCAATTTAAAACTCAGGATCATGAAAAATCTTTTTTTATTTATTATCTTTTTATGCAGTAGTTTTATAATAGGACAAAATGGAGTTTCTCCGGATAAAGCAGTTACTCCGCCGGAAAAAGTTTTATATACTTTTCAAAAAGAATATCCCGGCAAAACGCCCACCTGGACAATGAAGTATGTTGGCGACGATGATGATGAAATTCGTTACGAAGCCAAATTCAAAACCAATGCGACTAGCGAAGCATTAGCAGTTTATGATAATTTGGGTGTTTTAAAAGCCTTTGAATCTCAGATTGCGCTGAGTAAACTTCCTGCAAAAGCTCAGGCATACTTAAAGAAAAATTATCCTGCCAAAGCCATTAAAGAAATTGCAGTTGTGGTAGATGATAAAAATAAGACAACATATGAAGTAGAAATACAAAAAGACTTGAAATTCTATGATGTTGTGTTTGATAAAAATGGAGGTTTTGACGTGATTGTCGAAAAAGATTAAACCAGAATACTTACTAACTCAATATATTTCTAAATGACAAATCCGACAGATTTTGCAATCTGTCGGATTTTGTTTTTTAGGATATTAAGTATTATGAGCAAACCCGACAGGTTTCAAAAACCTGTCGGGTTTAACACTATGATTAATTAACAATCAACAATTAATAATTCACAATTAATTAAAGCATCATTCCGCCTGAAACTTCAATACGCTGTGCATTTACCCATCTCGCATCTTCGGTACATAAAAAAGCAACGACACCGCCAATATCATCAGGTAAACCAACTCTTCCTAAAGCTGTTACAGATGCTATTTGTTGGTTCATTTGTTCATTATCACGAACAACCCCGCCGCCAAAATCTGTTTCTATAGCACCAGGAGCAACTACGTTTACTCTAATTTTTCTTGTGCCTAATTCTTTTGCCTGATATCTTGTCAGAGTTTCAATAGCACCTTTCATAGCGGCATAAGCAGCATAACCAGGAAATGAAAAACGAGCCAGACCTGTAGAAATATTCACAATTCCGCCACCGTCATTTAAGAAGATCAACGCTTTTTGAGTTAAGAAAAATGGACCTTTGAACTGAATATTAGTCAATTGATCAAATTCAGTCTCAGTTGTTCCAACAAATGAATTATGGATTCCTATTCCCGCATTATTTACTAAAAAGTCGAATTTATCTGTTTGGAAAGTACTTCTTAAAGCCTCTGAAACTTGATTAAAAAAGCCATCAAAAGTTCCTGAATCCGCCACATTCAATTGTAATGAAGCTGCTTTTTGTCCTAAACCTTCAATTTCTTTTACCACAGCATCAGCTTCGTCTTTTTTGCTGTTGTACGTAATGATAACGTCGATTCCTTTTTTTGCAATTGCGATTGCCATATTTTTTCCTAAACCTCTGCTACCACCGGTAACAAGAGCTATTTTTGTATTTACTGCCATTTTATATATGTTTTAAATTTTATTTATTATTGAATTAAAAATTGAGAATTAAAAATGTATGCCACAGATTAAAGGATTAAATAGATTATAAAATCTGCTTGATCTTTTAAATCTGCGAGAAAAAAATTAAACACATAGAAACATAGATTTTATTTTGAGTTAAAAAGATTGTAAAAGAAACTAGTTTCTAACACATAGCTATGTGAATTTAAATAAATGAAATGCCTTTTTTAAAGTTGCTAAAAGCTATGTTTCTATGTGTTTAATTAAATTATGTTCCATCAAATTAATTAGAATGCAATGCGTTAAATGAAGCTTTTAATTCCGGAACACTTGCGTTTATTCTTGTTGCACTGGTTCCAAAAGTAAGTTCATCTTTTCCTTCTTTCAATTGCTCAAAAATAGAGATGATAAAATCACTTACGCTTGGATGTGCGTCATGCAAACCAGGAGCTCCCAAATCTGTATTTAGTGCCGGAGGAATAATTTCGATCACTTCAATGTTTTTTGATTTCAATATATGACGAAGTGAAATTGTAAACGAACGGAAAAATGCTTTAGTAGCTGAATAAACCGGAACTTTTGCGAAAGGCGAAAGTGCCAATCCAGAAGTCACATTCATTACGGTCGTAAGCGATTTTAGCTGAATAAAAAGTGACGTTAAATGTAACGGAGCTTCAATATTGGTAGCAAGTTCTGTTTTAGCACTTTCATAGAAATCAGCATCCGTAACCGACACCCATTTCTGGATTCCTGCGTTGTTAATTAAAACATTCAAATCAGGATGATTTTCTGCAATCCATTCGTAAAGCGCTATACGCTCAGATTCGATTGCTAAGTCACATGCTTTTGTAATTACGGCTGGGAATTTTGCCTTTACTTCATTTAAAACAGACTCTCGTCTGCCGCAAATAATTACAGTGTTGTTTTCCTGAATAAATCTTTCGGTTAAGCCAAGTCCAATACCACTTGCGCCACCTGTTATTAGAATTTTGTTATTTGATAAGTTCATCTTTTTCGTTCTTTTAAATTGATAGGACAAAGGTAGGAGCGAAGTAGGCTTAGGGAATTGTAAATATCAAATCGATGTTTGCGAAATTCAAACCAAGGGAAGAAAATAAATCTAAAAATAAATTCTAAAAAATAAATTCCAAATTCCAAAACTTGGTGTTCAACTTTGTCAAAGTTTAAAACTTTGACAAAGTTTTCCAAAATCTATATTCTATATTCTATGATCTATATTCTATGATCTATATTCTATAATCTATATTCTATAATCTATATTCTATAATCTATATTCTATGATCTATATTCTATGATCTATATTCTATAATCAATTCCTGAATGCTAAAGGCGTATAGGTTGTTTGTTTTTTAAAGAAGTTAGAAAAATGCGCCAGTTCCTCGAAACCCAATGAAAATGCGATTTCAGAGATATTCCAATCGGTTTGTTTTAGGAGTACTTTTGCTTCATTGGTTAATCTGCTGCTGATGAGTTCAGTGGTGGTTTTTCCGGTGTTTTCTTTTAAAACTTTATTTAAATGATTCACATGAACGGATAATCGTTCGGCGAAATCTTTGGCTGTTCTCAGTTCTAATCGTTGATTTGGTGATTCTATTGGGAATTGTCTTTCCAGTAATTCAGCAAATAAAGAGGAAACTCTTGCTGCCGAATTATGTTTGGAATACAAAGCGGTTATAGGCTGCAATTTTTGCCCAAAGTGAATTAACTCCGCCACATAATTTCGGATTAAATCATATTTATAAATATAATCAGAATTAATTTCTTTTTGTATTTTGTTGAAAATCAATTCCACTTCGGCAACTTCTTCATCCGTAAGCTGAAAAATAGGATATCCGTCTGATGCAAAAATAGGAAGTTCATCTAAGTCAATTCCGCTTTTGTTTTTGGATAAAAACTCACTTGTAAAAACACAAAATTGTCCGGATTGATTGGTGTCTTGCGGAAGATAATTATAAGGAATTTTTGGTGTAGCAAATAAAAGCCCCTGTTTGTTGATTTCGATTATTTTATCGGCATATTCAGCTCGATTTTTACCTTTTATCAAACTGATTTTGTAGTAAGCACGTCGATCATATGGCATCCCGGGTTTTCCCTGCATTCTTTCCAAAAGTTCTTTAATATCAAAAACATTAAAATGACCAATTTCTTTTTTAATGTCGTTGGGTAATAATGAGCTTGGTTCTACAGAAGAGCCTTCGGTAATATCCTGGTAGAATGAATCTAGTGATTTCATAAGAGTGAATTGTAAAATTCAAATATACGAAAATTAAAAGATTGTTTTTTTAGTTTGAAGTTTCAGGTTGCTTTGCTTTGTGTTTATTTAACCGCAAAGGCCGCAATTTTTTAGTTTGCGCTTAGTAAACGCAAAGAGTTCGCAAAGCTGCTTGAAGACAAAGCTTTTAGAATTTTATGTTTTTTAGCACGCAGATTTAGCAGATTTAAACGGATTTAAGCTGATTTTTTTGTTCATTTTTGTCATCCTGAGGAGCGAAGGATCCCAAGATAGCAGTATTTAATAAATAAACTTTGTGTCTTAGTGCCTTTGCGGCAACCCCATCAAAACAAACTTCCCTGAATTAATTCCGGTTGTGGATTACTGCCAAAAGAAAAACTATCTATTACGAAATATTGCTTTTTAGGTTCTAATTCTCGTAATATTATATGATCGCACAAAAAGCGAACATCAATTGTGGTAAATAATTCGTTTGCAATTGCAATATTTTCAGGACTAAGTTTTCTTGCAATAGAAATATGTGGATCGCTGCTTCTGTCTTTACCAGGTATCAGGAGTGTATCCTGAATTTTTTTCATGATAGATTTCAGTTGTACTTTAGAGTTTTCGTCAGGACCAATGAAGAATGCACCATTTGGATAAGAATCGAAATGATCTGAATGTACCTGAAAAGGAGTAAACGTATCAGCGATTTTACCCAGCTTTTGTTTGAATTTATCGATTTGAGAATCATCAATTTTAAATTCGCAAATTGTAATGTGAGCTACTGAATTTTTGCTGTTGAACCAACCAATTCTGGAAGCCAAACCTTCTTTCATGGTTTTGATAATTTGTATAATTTCTTCTGAAGGATGAATAACAACTGAATATTTCTTTTCCATTTAAGATTGGATTTTATGCAAATTTAAATTTTAAAATGAAAACGTATGATCGATACTTTAAAAATAAGGAAACCTAAAGTTTTCCCTTTAAATACAATCTGTGTTCTATTTCTGATTTAAGTAATCCGCTTCCTCCGCCAAAATGTTCAATTACTTCTACTTCAGGTTGGTGTTTGATGCAAAACGATGTAAAATCTTTTTCGACTTGTTCTTCTATCGCAGAACTTAATAAAACAATATCAATTTTGTTGTTTAAGAAATATGTCTGAGCTGTTTTTTCGTCATTGAAAGCTATTGCATTCCAGTTTTCGTAAGCGTTTACCAGTCGTAGTAAAATTTCCAGGATCGGTTGGTTTTTTCCGAGTATTAAGAATTCATATGTTTTCATAATCAATATTTTATTTGCAAATTTAGAAGTAAAATAATAGTTTGGACTTAATCCAGGATAAGAAATAGAGTTTCTGAGTTTTTAATTTGAATATTTAAGCAATTCAGAAAGTAAGGTTTTTAGCAATTTCTTGAAAAAAGTGTTTTTAAGAGATATTTTTTTTTAGAGTTAAATAAACGATAACCTCAGAGAATTAGTGTGTTAGCGTTTTTTGGATAAAAATATTTTGCATGAATGAGGAAAGCCGTAATGTTTTCTTTAAAGTAGCTTGTAATTTTGTCGCGTAGAAATCGATATAGGTGATGTTTTTTGCCTTTTTAAACAACATTACAGATACTACAGGTTAACTGTTTTTGGAGAAACATTTTTTTTTTTTGCAATGAAATTTGACATATCCATTTGATGATGGATGGCTTTGTATAAGTTTGCAAGCATACAAAAGTCTAATTTTACAGGGTTTTTAGATAACGTTATTTTGTAACAAAGTCTAAAGACCCTTTTTTTATTGGGTGAATATTAGAATTCCGGTAATCCAGATATGAATAAAGTCCCAATTGATTTTGAATTTCTGGGGAGAAAAACCATAGAAATTTTTAAAAGCTGCCGAAAAATGTGACACATCTTTATAGCCGCATTTATATGCTACGTCGCTAACGGTCGAAGCCTTATTCTGAAATAGTTCTTTGGCATGTTCCATTCGGAGTTTAATAATATAGCTTTTTACAGTAGTTCCAAAACAAGCTTTAAATCCTTTTTTTAGCTTAAATTCATTTAGCGAAATCGTTCTTGAAAGCTCTGTTAATGTTGGTGCATGAACATAATCTTTATCCAATATATGTTTCGCTTCCAGTAATTTATTATAATCGTCTTCATCAATTTGATCTTTTTGTACCGGTATGGTTATGATTTTTTCAAGTTGATGTATCAGCAGTTCCTTGATTTTGGTTTCCAAATACATTTTTTTTAATGCGCCCTGACGATTACAATTCTTTATTTCGTGAATTACCCATTGTATCGCTGGCGTAAACGGAATGTATTTTGAGGTCAGATAACTGGATTTTTTAAGCAAGATATTTTTTGAAAATTTCTCATGAAGTTCCCAGTCTTCGTTGATAATCTTGTAGTAAAAATCTTTTGATAGGATGATTGAGAAATGGTTAGTTTGTTCGAAAGCAGGTATTTTAAAAGTTGCCTTATATTTTGTAGCGTAAAATATATTATGGGTATTCTTTTTTGAATATTTTTCGGTTTCTAATTGATCAATATGAGTTTCGACATTATTGCAGCAGATAAAATTCATGACAACTGATTCTTCGTCAATTTCAAAAATGATAGTTTGTGGGGTCGAAAAAAGCATTTGTGTATCCAGTAAAACCATTCCGTCTGTAATCAAATGATGGCTTTTAATTTCTTCTGAATCGTTGTTTTTTATGTAGACATTCTCTTCCGTTAAATAATTTTTCGGATAATGAGTGCCACCAATTTCAATTTGAATAATTGAGTTTTCGTGTCCTGAAATTTTCGATTTGATCTTCAAAATATAATCCGTTTTTACAAAATAATAATCCGTTTTTCCCTATCTTTTTTAGAGTTGTTGATGGTACTTTTGCGCCAAAGTTATTTATAATTAGTCTAATTAAAGATATGACAACTCACAAATTTTTATTTTTTAGTATATTTTTTTTCTTTACAATCCTATCGTATTCCCAGCAAAAACTGGGAGTTTCAGTAAGTGGAGAGGTAACAGAAAATTCAGGGCAAACAATTCCTTATGCCACAATTAATATAGAAAAAACTGACTTAAGTATTATTTCTGATGAAAACGGAAAGTTTATTTTCAAAAATGTAAAGCCGGGAAAACATGTTTTAAAAATTACGGCAATTGGTTTCTCAACTCAAAAAAAACACATTGAAGTTTTAGCAAGTAATGTCAGTTTTTCTGTTCAGTTACAGAGTGAATTGAATCAATTAGAATCTGTAACAGTGTTAGGCCGTTCGCAAACAGATAAAGTAAACAAACAAGCTTATAGCGTTACGGCGATTGATGCAAAAAAGCTCCACAATTCTACTCTCGATTTGTCGCATGCATTAGACAGGGTTTCCGGTGTTCGGGTTCGTGAATCGGGTGGTGTAGGTTCTAAATCTGAGCTTTCTATTAATGGTTTTTCAGGTAATCAGGTAAAGTTTTTTATTGATGGTGTGCCTATGGATAATTTTGGTTCGTCTTTTCAATTGAATAATATTCCAATAAATCTTGCTGACAGAATAGAAGTTTACAAAGGTGTTGTGCCTATCTGGTTAGGCGGAGATGCTCTTGGAGGTGCGGTTAATATTGTAACAAATTCTAAACCCCGCACTTATCTGGATGCTTCGTACTCTTTTGGATCATTCAATACACATCGTACGACTATCAATGCGGGATATACGGCAAAAAGTGGTTTTACTACTGAAATTAACGCGTTTCAGAATTATTCAGATAATAATTATTGGGTAAATGTTGAAGCGGCCGATTTGTACACAGGCGAATATTTTCCAAATGCCCGTGTGAGAAGGTTTCATGATAGTTATCGCAACGAGACGGTGATTTTTAATATTGGAATAACAGGTAAAAAATACGCTGATAAATTATTATTTGGTTTTACAGCCGGAGAAAACAAAGCCGATATTCAAACTGGAGCCCGAATGACGAGTGTCTTTGGAAAAGTGTACAGCACAGGAAATATCTTAATGCCAACAGTAAAGTATCAGGTAAAAGATTTATTTACAAAAGGGCTAAATGTTAACGTTACGGGTAATTTTAATTTTGGTGAAGAACAGAATGTCGATACCGTTTATAGAAGGTATAACTGGTTTGGAGATTACAGAGAACTCGTAGGATTAGGTGGTGAACGTAGCCGTACGCTGCGTAAATTCAAAAATAATAATGGTATAGCCACAGCAAATTTTACGTATGCTTTAGGACTAAGACATTCTTTTATGCTAAATAACACGTTTAATACTTTTGATCGTAAAGAAAGCGATGAGTTGGTTCCGGAATCATTAGTATATAAGCAACCGAAAAAAACACAAAAAAATGTTTTGGGCGCAGGTTACAAATTTGACTACAATGAGAAATGGAGCACATCTGTATTTATCAAAAATTACTCTTTAAAAAGTACTTATTCAGAAAGTTACAACCCTTCCGGTACAACTGGTGATATTGCGTACAGAGAACATGTTAACAACAAAAATCTGGTTGGATATGGTGCCGCCAGCAGTTATTACTTAAAACATAATCTGCAGTTAAAGGGGTCTTTTGAAAAAAGCTACAGATTGCCAACTCCTGAAGAATTATTTGGAAACGTAAATAATAATATAGCGGGGAATATTGGACTTGAGCCGGAAACAAGTAACAATTTTAATCTTGGATTCAGTTATCAGACTAGTTTTAAGAAAGTCAATGCGATGACATTCGATGTAAATCTTTTGTATCGGGATGCAACTGATTTTATTCGTCCTGAATTGAATCTGAATCAAACAATGGTAACCAATGTGAACCAAAAAGGAGTTACAAATTATGGTATAGATGGTGAAGTGAGATATTCATACCGAAATAGATTTACTGCGGGGATGAATATGACGTATCAAAATCTTCGTAATATGACGAAATACGAACCAAACGAAAATTTTGTGTCGTTATGGTACAAAGACAGAGTGCCTAATATTCCTTTTCTTTTTGGCAATCTGGATGCTTCAGTATTTTTTTATGATTGTATAAAAAAAGGTAATAATTTATCTATTGGCTACAACTTTTTGTATGTACACGACTATTATTTATCATGGCCAAGCCGCGGTACCAAGGATGGTAAACTTGATATACCACAACAATTTAATCATGATTTAAATGCGGTTTACACCTTTGCAGATGGTAAATACAATATCGCATTCGAGTGCAAAAATGTCTTAGACAACAAGCTGTATGACAACTTTTCGCTGCAAAAACCAAGTCGTGCTTTTAATATAAAATTCAGGTATTTTTTCACCAAATCAAATAAATAAATTTAATAATTCAAACAATAAACTATTATGAAAAAAATGGGCAAATTAGCGATATTATCGGCTGTAGTGGCTTTTACATCATTCTCGTGCAGCAGTGATTCTGACAAATCTGCAGGCGAACCAGGTGGAGGAGGAGATACAGGTAAAACAAAATACATTATTACTGCTACTACAGGAGCAGCAGGAATTGCAGATTATTTACTGACGGCTGATGATATTTCTACAGGATCTATTACAACAACAGGAAACGGATTAGAGCAAGACGGTTCGTACCGTTATTATATTACCAATCAAAATAAATTCTTTAGCTTACTTTACGGACAAGGAAACCCTGGTGCAGTAACTACTTATAATCTGAATACAGAAGGAAAATTGGTGAAAAAATCGAATTTCCAGGCTGAAACCGTACAGGTATTTGCAGCAGTAAACAAAGATATCTTAACAATAAAAGTTCCAAGAAGCGGTGATGCTTCGATTGCTTCAATGTATAAAATTGATGCTGAAAAATCATTAATTACCGGTGAAGCGCAACACGACACTAAAAAATTAGCAAAAAACGGAGAAAGAGCTTTTTATACCTGGGCGACTCAGGTTGGAGATAAAGTATATATGCCGTATATGAGTATCAAAGGAGATGGAGTTGATAATTTTGGAACTGTAAATCCGGATAGTACCTGGGTGGCTGTTTACAACTATCCGGAGCTTAAATTAGAAAAAGTAATCAAAGATAACCGTACAAGTTATTTAGGTGCTTATTTTACAAATGGATTGTTTCAGGATGAAAACGGTGATGCGTATGGATTCTCAGGAGCAATCGCAACAAGTAATTCAGTTTTGGTTTCTAAAAAGCCATCTGCAATTATTAAAATTAAAAAAGGAACTACAGAATTTGATCAGTCATACTTTTTTAATGTACAGGAAAAATCAGGAGGGTACAAAATCTCAGCTACAAGTTATATCTCAAAAGGTAAATTTTTATTGTTGATGTACGGTAATGTGGGTAAAAACAACGGAGCAGCTAAATTGGCTATTGCAGATGTTTACAACCAAACATTTACATGGGTAACGAATGTTCCCGCAACATTAACTTCGGCTACAAGTCGTTATAATATTACTACAGAAGACGGAAATTCTGCTGTAATTGGTATTAATACACCTGAAGGAAACTGGATTTATACTATTAATGGTTCAACTGCGGTTGCTACTAAAGGTATGAAAGTCGAAGGTGGTCAAATTACTGCAATTGCGAAGTTAAAATATTAAAATTGGTTTTTTTTGAACCGTAGGCCTTTCGGGGCTTGCGGTTTTTTTATTTATCCTTATACGTTATTAAATATGTTTTCTTTTTCAAAATCAAAATCAAGTTCAAATAAGAAAAAAAGTAAAAAATCGCTTTTCAAGCGTGTTATGGCCTGGCTGCATTTATGGCTCGGACTGGCTTCTGGTATTATCGTCGTCATTGTTAGTATTACGGGCTGTATTTATGTTTTTGAAAATGAAATTAAAGATTTTATTGAAGACTGGCGTTTTGTCGAACCTCAGGAAAAAGCTTTTTTATTGCCCTCCCAGTTGGTTACAATTGCAGATAAAGCAATGAAAGGAAAACATGCAACCAGTGTAACTTTTGGAGAAAAAGAGGATGCCGCCATTGTGGGATACTTTATCCAAAAGAAAGAAGAAGGAAAAGACAAAGAAGGAAAAGGGAAAAAAGAAGGAATTGCTAAAAACGATAGCGAGAAAGGAAAAACATTAGAAAAAGGAAAAGCAAAGGGAAAAGGAAAAGAAGAAAAACCCAAAAAGAGAAGAAGTGGTGTTTTTACCAGTATATATATGAATCCTTACACAGGTGAGATTCTTAATATAAAATCAGTTTCAAGAACAGATTCCCCGGATTTTTTCAGATGGATCTTAAATGGTCATCGTGCCTTATGGCTGCCTTATGATATTGGCAGGCCAATTGTAGGTGTGGCGGTTATAATTTTTGTTATTCTATTGATTTCAGGTATAGTACTTTGGTGGCCAACCAAATGGATTAAGTCAATTATTAATAAAAGTTTCAAAATAAAAACAGATGCCAGTTTTAAACGTGTCAATTATGATTTGCATAATGTGCTGGGGTTTTACAGTTGTATTTTTCTGTTCTTTATTGCTGTAACCGGCTTGGTATGGAGTTTTGGCTGGTGGAGTAAATCCTTATATTGGGTTACTTCCGGCGGAAAACCATTAGTTGAAAATAGAGAATCTCCAAAATCTGATACAACGCACGTCAAAACATTTGAATTGTCTACAGTTGACAGGGTTTTAAAAAACATAGCAAAAGAAAATCCTCAGGCTGCAGGAATTATGATTAGTATTCCTGAAAAGCCAGCGGACCCTATTGGCGCATTTGTTTACAAACAAAAGAACACCTATTATAATATGGATCGCTATAGTTTTGATCAGCAAACCTTAAAAGAAATATCGATAAAAACTCCTTTTTCAGGAAAATATATCGAAGCCAATATTCCGGATAAAATTCGCAGGATGAATTATGATATTCATGTGGGCGCTGTCCTTGGACTTACCGGAAAAATTATTGCTTTTTTTGCCAGTCTGATTTCGGCAAGTTTACCCATTACGGGATTTTTAATTTGGTGGGGAAAACAGAAATTTGGCAAAAAAACTGTTTCATCTCCAAAGGTTGCGGCAAAAGCAATTCCCATCGCTAAACCTAAGCAAGTGTTAGAGAAAGAATTGTCAGTATAACGGACTGAGAATCCGTTTTTATACTTTTTGATGTTAGTTAGAAAGGCGAAACTTTATGAGTTTCGCCTTTTGTGTTACTTTAATTTTGATTGCTGTATCCGCGGGTTTTAAGCCATTCTTCACAGTCTCTTGTCCAGAATTTGCTAGTATCTTTTACACCTAGTCCAAAACCGTGTCCGCCTTTTTCATAGATATGCAATTCAGCAGGAACTCCGTTATTTTTCAAAGCCAAATAATAATTAATACTGTTTTCTGGCATAACGGTCTGATCGTCGCTGGCATGTACTAAAAAAGTGGGAGGAGTTTGAGCTGTTACTCTTTTTTCATTCGAAAAATAGTCCAGAACATCCTGAGAAGCATGATCACCTATTAAGCTGGTTTGTGAACCTTTGTGCGTAATATTTTCAACCATTGATATTACAGGATAAATTAAAAGTGCAAAATCCGGACGCGCACTTACTTTAGAACTTGTATCATAAACTTTATCATCATAATGCGTCGCTAAAGTCGAGGCTAAATGTCCGCCGGCAGAAAAGCCCATAATTCCAATTCTGGTAGGATCAATATTATATTTTATAGCATTTTGTCTCACGTAACGCAACGCTTCCTGAGCATCCTGTAGCGGTCCAACACTTTTGTTTTTCATTATTTTATCACTTGGCAATCTGTATTTTACCACAAAAGCAGCGATTCCTAAAGTATTAAGCCATTCAGCAACTTTAGTACCTTCTTTGTCAATAGCCAAATGCTGATATCCACCGCCGGGAAAAATAAGAACTGCCGCTTGATTGGGTTTGTTTTCCTTTGGCAAAAAAATACTCAAAGTAGGAATTGAAACTAAACTTGTGCTTTGCACTTTTCCGTCTTTGATACTTTGGTTTTCCTTGTAATCCGGAGCTTTAATTTGATCCGGTATTTTATTCCAAATCGGGATTATTTGATTTTGTGCCTGCATTTCATTTGTTATTCCTGCAACGAGCGCAAGAACTATAAAAGCTTTTTTCCAGTGGGATTTTTTCGGAGTTTTCAATTGTATTGTGATTTAGTTCAATGATAATGTATTGGAAGATATTCAAAAATAGAACTTTTTATTGATTTATGAATTTTAAAGAAAGTTAAAAAAACAAGTTTTGCCTTAAATAAGAAAGTTCGTCTAAAAAAGATTTGAAAGTATTGATTTTGGTACAATTTTACCCCTTAAAAAGGACAAATTTCACATGTGATCATTTAACAAATATATTGTTTAATTTGTAATTTTGAGCATATTTTTTTATTCTATATGTTTATTTATTTGATTAAAATAATTTTTTATACAATTTATTTGGAATATAAAGATTAAAAAGTATATTTGTGCAATCGATTACATTGTTTTGTTTCATTAGATTTAATGCATTGATTTTACGGTCTGTGCGCAGGGTTTTAAGGAGCAAAATGAAATTACCAAAAAAAATATCAATTTTTTAACAAGCCTTTACTATGAATCAACCACCAGATGCAGTTATTAACAATGAAACAAAAAAAACAACAGGAAGTTATCGTTGGAGTATATGTGCCTTGCTCTTTTTTGCAACGACCATAAATTACTTAGACAGACAAGTACTTTCTTTAACATGGAGTGATTTTATTGCACCTGAATTTCATTGGACAAACAATGATTACGGAAATATTACAGCACTATTCTCTATTTTTTATGCAGTTTCATTATTATTCGCAGGAAGATTTGTCGATTGGTTAGATACTAAAAGAGGGTTTCTTTGGGCTATCGGAATATGGTCTTTAGGAGCTTGTTTGCATGCATTTTGTGGTATTGCAACAGCAGGAATTATTACAGGAAATTGGTTTGTAGGCTTTGAAGGGGCTAAAGACGCTATTAATCTTGTGCAAGATACCGGATTAGTTATTAATGTAAGTGTTACATTATTCATTTTTGCCCGCTTTGTTTTGGCGGTAGGAGAGGCAGGAAATTTTCCTGCAGCTATAAAAACTACAGCAGAATATTTTCCTAAAAAAGATAGGGCTTTTTCTACCAGTATTTTTAATGCCGGTGCAACTGTAGGAGCATTAGCCGCTCCGATATCGATTCCGTTTATCGCGAAATCTTTCGGTTGGGAAATGGCTTTTATTATTATTGGGGCACTAGGTTTTGTCTGGATGGGATTTTGGGTTTTTATGTATGATAAACCGGAAAGACATCCAAAAGTATCTGCTTCTGAATTAGAATATATCCAGCAAGATGATGTTGCAGATAGTAAATTAGTAGGTTATGTGCCTGAAACTACAACTAAAGTATCTTTTGCTGAATGCTTTAAATACAAACAAACCTGGGCTTTTGCTTTTGGTAAATTTATGACAGATGGTGTTTGGTGGTTCTTTTTGTTTTGGACACCGGCGTACTTAAGTTCTGTTTACGGAATGGATTCTACTCAGGCTGCTCTTCCGTTATTTGTTCTTTACATGATAACACTGCTTTCTATTATTGGTGGTTGGTTACCAACTTATTTTGTAGAGAAAAAAGGAATGAATCCTTATGAGGGCAGAATGAGGGCAATGTTAATCTTTGCATTTTTTCCTTTATTAGCTCTAATTGCGCAGCCTTTAGGGTATATCAGTTACTGGATTCCCGTAATTATTATTGGTATTGCAGGTGCAGCGCATCAATCATGGTCAGCCAATATTTTTACAACCGTTGGTGATATGTTTCCTAAAAAAGCAATTGCTACCATTACAGGAATTGGCGGTTTAGCAGGAGGTGTTGGTTCTACGATAATCAACAAAGGTTCTGGATTATTATTTGATCATGCTAAAGAAACCAATATGTCTTTTATGGGCTTTCACGGTATTGAAGCCGGATACTTCATCATTTTCTCCATCTGTGCTGTTTGTTACTTAACGGGCTGGATAGTAATGAAAGCTTTAGTTCCAAAATACAGCCCGATTACAGGAATGTAATATTTTTGGAAAATTTTATTACTTCAAAAAATGTATATTTAAAATAAAAATCTAATTTTGTGCAATCGATTACATTAAAATAAAAATTATGACAAAATATAGTTCAAGATACGCGTCAAGCCCAGAAGCTGTAAAAAAATATGATACTCAGGAATTGAGAAATGAATTCTTAATTGATGATTTAATGCAGCAGGACGAAGTTGTATTAACATATTCTCATTACGACAGATACATTGCCGGTTCTGCGGTTCCGGTAAAAGGAGATTTGAAATTAGAAAGTATCGATCCGCTTAAAGCAAGCTATTTTTTAGAAAGAAGAGAAATAGGAATTATCAATGTTGGAGGAAGCGGTTCTATTGTTGTTGAAGGAAAAACATATGAATTAGGATTTAAAGATGCTTTGTATATCGGGAGCGGTAACAAAGAAGTAATCTTTAGAAGTAATGACAGCAAAAATCCGGCAAAATATTATATCAACTCTGCACCGGCCCATACTACTTACCCAACGGTAAAAGTAAGTTTGGCAGAAGCAAATAAATTAGAATTGGGTACGATGGAAACAGCCAATCACCGTACTGTAAATCAAATGATTATTGGAAGTGTGGTTACGACTTGCCAATTGCAAATGGGAATGACGGAATTGCGTCCGGGAAGTGTCTGGAATACCATGCCGGCACACGTTCACGATCGTAGAATGGAAGTTTACTTTTATTTGGATATTCCGGAAAATCAGGCAGTTTGCCATTTTATGGGACAACCTCAGGAAACAAGACATATCTGGATGAACAATCATCAGGCAGTGATTTCTCCGCCATGGTCAATTCACTCAGGCTCAGGAACCAGTAATTATACTTTTATCTGGGGAATGGCGGGAGAAAATTTAGATTACGGAGATATGGATGTTTGTAAAATCACAGATTTAAGATAAGAATTATGACAGACTTATTTGATATAAAAGGAAAAATTGCCCTGATTACAGGAAGTACACACGGACTGGGTATGGCAATGGCAAAAGGATTAGGTCAGGCTGGAGCAACAATTGTTGTAAACGGAAACTCTTCTCAGCAAAAAATTGACGATGCTGTAGCAGCACTTCAAAGTGAAGGAATAAATGCGGTGGGTTACAAATTTAATGTAACCGATGAAAAAGAAGTGATCTCTGCAATTCAGAAAATTGAAAGTGAAGTAGGGCCAATTGCAATTTTGATTAACAATGCGGGAATCATCAAAAGAATTCCGTTAATCGAAATGGAAGTTGCCGATTTTAAAGAAGTGATTGATATCGATTTAGTTTCTCCTTTTATTGTCTCTAAGCATGTTGCAAAAGGAATGATCGAAAGAAGACAAGGAAAAATAATCAACATTTGCTCGATGATGAGTGAATTAGGCCGTAATACGGTTGGTGCTTATGCTGCTGCAAAAGGCGGCTTGAAAATGCTGACTAAAAACATGGCGACAGAATGGGCAAAATACAATGTTCAGATCAACGGAATCGGACCGGGTTATTTTGCTACGGAACAAACAAAACCTATTCGTGTTGATGGTCACCCTTTTAACGATTTTATCATCAGTCGTACTCCGGCTGCAAAATGGGGAGATCCGGGTGATTTAGCAGGAGCAGCAATATTTTTATCTTCAAAAGCAAGTGATTTTGTCAACGGTCACATTTTGTATGTAGATGGTGGAATTTTGGCTACAATTGGTAAACCATCAAACGAAGAATAATTCTCAAATTATATTTAAAAAGACATGAGCGCAAATCAAACATTCATAAACGATAACTTTTTACTTGAAAATAAATTTGCTGAAGAGTTATACCATAACTATTCAAAAAATCAACCTATAATCGATTATCACAATCATTTGAATCCTCAGTTTATTGCTGAAGATAAAATTTTTGACAATATCACACAGGTTTGGATCAACGGAGATCATTATAAATGGCGCGCGATGCGTACGTTGGGAATCAACGAGCAATTCGTAACCGGAAATGGTTCAGATAAAGATAAGTTCATCAACTGGGCAAAAACGGTTCCGTACACCATGCGTAATCCTTTGTACCACTGGACACATTTAGAATTAGCACGTTATTTTGATATCTATGATTTACTGAATGAAAAATCAGCAGAGAAAATCTATATCGAAACTACGGAAAAAATTAATTCTCAGGCATACAGCACACAAAACCTGCTTAAAAAAGTAAACGCTGAATTGGTTTGTACTACAGAAGATCCGATTGATAGTTTAGAGTTTCACCAGAAACTGGCAAAAAATCCTATCGGAACTAAAATGAGTACGGCTTTCAGACCTGATAAAGCCATCTTAATTTCTAATGATGGTTATAATGCATATCTGGACACATTAGGGGATGTGTCCGGAGTTGCAATTAATACCTACTCAGATTTATGTAGTGCATTAAAAAACAGAATTGAATTTTTTAATTCAAATGGCTGCAAACTTAGTGATCACGGTTTGGATCAGATTTATTTTGAAAATTTTACGGAGAGTGAAATAAATACAATTTTCAAAAAGAAAAGAGAAAATCAAACTATTACTCCCGAGGAAGCATTGAAATTTCAAAGTGCAGTATTGTTATTCTTGTCTGAAACATACCATCAGTTTGGCTGGGTACAGCAGTTTCACTTAGGTGCATTGCGCAATAATAATGCTCGTATGCATAGCATTTTAGGACCTGATACAGGTTGGGATTCTATTGGAGATTATCCACAGGCCCAAAAATTATCAAGTTTTTTAAATGCATTGGACAGTAAAGATAAATTGACCAAAACGATCATTTATAATTTAAATCCGGCTGATAACGAAGTGATGGCTACCATGATTGGAAATTTCAATGACGGAAGCATTAAAGGTAAAGTGCAGTTTGGATCTGGTTGGTGGTTTTTGGATCAAAAAGACGGAATGACCAAACAACTAAATGCCCTTTCAAACATGGGATTAATTAGTTGTTTCGTTGGAATGCTTACAGATTCAAGAAGTTTCTTGTCTTTCCCAAGACACGAATATTTCAGACGTATTTTATGTAATCTTCTTGGAGATGAAATCAAACGCGGAGAATTGCCAAACGACATGGAATGGATAGGAAAACTGGTTGCTGATATTTCATACAACAACGCAAAAGAATATTTCAAATTTTAATTGAGAATAAAGAATTTTACCATTAAGATATTAAAGCAAAGCTTAATTTTTCTTAATCACTTAATGGTAAAAGAAAACTATTAAGACACAGCTTAATTTGCTTAATCTCTTAATGGTGAAAAAAAGAAAAATTTACTGGTAAAACAATAAAACAATATGAGTAAAGTAGTTGCATTCGGAGAAATTATGTTGCGTCTTTCGACAGAGAGGCATTTACGTTTTTCGCAGGCTAAAGCATTTGGCGCTTCTTATGGAGGAGGCGAATTTAATGTTTGTGTGTCTTTAGCGAATTACGGCTTAGATGCGGAATTTGTAACAAGATTACCTGAAAACGAAATTGGTGCTTCGGCATTAAAAGAAATGAGAAAAATGAATGTAGAGTCCAAAAACATAGTTTATGGAGGTGAACGTTTAGGAATTTATTTTCTTGAAACTGGTGCAGGAACACGTGGCAGTAACGTTGTTTACGATCGTGCACACAGTTCAATGGCAACTATTCAAAAAGGATCAATTGACTGGGAGAAAGTCCTGGAAGGTGCAAGTTGGTTTCACTGGAGCGGTATTACTCCGGCGATCTCACAAAGTGCTGCCGAAGCTTGTTTAGAAGCTATTCAGGCGGCTCATAAATTAGGGATTACGATTTCATGCGATTTGAATTACAGATCAAAACTATGGCAATATAGCAAAACTCCAAGTGATGTTATGCCGGAAATGTTACAGTACAGCAATGTTATTTTGGGTGATATTGATACTGCGTATTTCATGTTAGGAATCCCAAAAGTAAATCCTAATTATCAGGATGAGAAATCGCTTCCGGTTTTATACACAAAGCTGTTTGATCTGATTCCGAATTTAAAAACAGTAGCAACAACATTACGTTATTCTGTAAGCGCATCACACCAACGAATTGGAGGTATTTTGTTTGACGGAAAAGCAATTTATCAGGCAGCTGTAAAAGAAGTTACGCCGGTTGTAGACAGAGTAGGCAGTGGAGATGCTTTTATGGGAGGATTAATTTACGGATTACAGCAATACCAGAATAATAACCAGAGAGCTTTAGATTTTGCAGTAGCTGCCTGTTGTTTAAAACATACTATTGCAGGAGATTATAACCTGGTTACTTTAAAAGAAGTTGAAAATATGATAGATGGTGATGGTTCTGCATTAGTATCTAGATAATTAATATAAAATGGCAAAATATTCAAGAATTGAAGTGGCTTTACAAATGAAAGAAAACGGAATGGTTCCGTTGTTTTTTCATTCAGATATCGAAATAAGCAAAAAAGTATTAAAAGCCTGTTATGATGGTGGTGCAAGGTTAATGGAGTTTACAAGCAGGGGCGATTTTGCTCATGAAGTTTTTGGGGCTTTAAACAAATATGCATTGGCTGAACTACCGGGAATGATGTTGGGTGTAGGTTCTATAACTGATGCTGCTGCAGCCTCATTGTACATGAGTTTAGGAGCTAATTTTATTGTAACTCCGGTTTTTAGAGAAGATATCGCAATTGCCTGTAACCGTCGTAAGGTATTATGGTCGCCAGGTTGCGGAACACTTACAGAAATAGCAAGAGCAGAAGAATTGGGTTGCGAAATTGTAAAACTATTCCCTGGGGATATTTACGGACCGGAATTTATAAAAGCAATAAAAGGCCCATGCCCATGGACAAGCATCATGCCTACAGGAGGTGTTTTGCCAACGGTAGAAAGTTTGACTTCATGGCTAAGTGCAGGCGCAACATGCGTAGGTATCGGATCGCAATTAATATCAAAAGACATATTAGATAATAAGGATTATGACGGTTTAAAAACCAAAGTAAGTCAGGTTCTTGAGATCATTAAAAATATTAGAAAATAAATAAGGATTAATCATGCCAATTCCTTATTTAGATTGCGTTTTTTTTAGATTTTAGAGATTGTAATTGAGCATTACACTTGAAAAATAAATCTTGTCATTCCTCACAGCAAGATTTATTTTCCTCACACAAGTGTAATGTTTCTTTTACAATGTAAAAAAAAAGCTAATAAAAGAATAAGGTATTTAATGTGGTTATTTATAACGCTTTAAAGAAAATTTAAAATGAAAAAATTAAATAGAATAAATACAGGATTAGAAAAGTTATATCCAATTAAGGTAGTTCAGTTTGGAGAAGGTAACTTTTTAAGAGCTTTTGTTGATTATGCTTTTCACAAACTAAATAAAGAAGTTGATTTTAATGCCGGTATTGCAATAGTTCAACCTTTGAAAGACGGTATGGTAAACATGATTAATGATCAGGACGGTCTTTATACCTTGTTTATGAACGGAATTAAAAAAGGCGAAAAGATACAGGATATTGAGTTGATTACTAATATTGTAAAAACGATAAACCCATATACTGAGTTTGCAAATTATTTGGCTTTAGCCAAAGAAGAAGAACTTCAGTTTATTGTTTCCAATACTACTGAAGCTGGAATTGAATTCATTGAAAGTGATACTCCGGACATGCAGCCGCCAGTGTCATTTCCTGCAAAGCTGACTGTTTTATTGTATGAAAGATTTAAACATTTTAATGGAGATGCTTCTAAAGGAGTAACAATCATTCCTTGTGAATTGATTGATTATAACTCAGAAACGCTGAAAAAATATATTTTGCAATATTGTGATACATGGAAGTTAGAAGATGCATTTAAAACTTGGGTATCAGATGCTTGTACATATCACAGTACTTTGGTTGACAGAATTGTTCCCGGATATCCAAGAGCTGAAATTGAAGAATACAATAATAAATTAGATTATCAGGATAATTTAATTGTTGCTGCTGAACCTTTTTTCCTTTGGGCTATTGAAGGCGGAGATGCTTTAAAAACAAAATTGCCTTTTCATAAAACAGATTTGAATGTAAAAATCGTTGATGATATACGTCCCTTTAAAATGATTAAAGTTCGTATTTTAAACGGTTCGCACACAGCAATGGTTCCTTTTTCACTTTTGTACGGAAACAAATTAGTAATGGAAACTGTTGACGGAGATTTTACAGGAAAATTTGTCAATAGCGTTATTCGCGAAATTAGTGAAACTCTTGATATGGACAAAAATGAAATTACGGCCTATTCTGAGGAAGTAATGGACCGATTTAAAAATCCGTTTATCAAACATGCACTTGCGGATATTGCATTAAATTCTGTCTCGAAATTCAAAGTAAGGGTTTTGCCTAGTTTATTAGGATATTATAATGCGAACAAAAAATTACCTGTTAATTTGACTTTTTCATTAGCGAGTTTAATTCGTTTCTACAAAGGAACATGGAATGGTCAAAGTTTACCGGTTAAAGACAGCGAAGATATTGTGTCTTTCTTTAATGGACTTTGGAAATCTGATGATTATGAGAAAATAGCAAGACTTACTTTGCAGAATAAAAGTTTCTGGGATGAAGATTTAACTCTTGTACCAGGTTTAACAAAAGCAATTACAATAGCATTAGAAGAAATTGATGCAAACGGAATAGAAAATGGGTTCGCCAATTTTCAAAAACAATTAAATACAACAACTCAGAAAGTTTAGTTATGGCAACGCAAAAAAAATTAATAAAAGTTCATCCTACTGATAATGTAGCAGTAGCTTTGGTGAATCTTTCAGCAGGTGAAGTGATTAACTTTGAAGGTGAAGATATCACTGTTGAGGCTGATGTAAAAATGAAACATAAAATCGCAATGGTTCCTTTTAATGTAGGAGACAGGATTATTATGTACGGTGTTTTGGTAGGGAAAGCAAGTGCGAGAATCGAAAAAGGAGGATTGCTTTCTACACTAAACGTAAAACATGAAAGCGATAAAGTAACCGGTAAAACGGAAACAATTGGCTGGACTGCTCCAAATATTGATAAATGGAAAGACAGAACATGGCAAGGTTATCACAGGGAAGACGGACAGGTTGGAACTGAGAATGTTTGGTTGTTTTTTCCTTTAGTATTCTGTGAAAACAGAAATATCGAGATATTAAAAGATATCTTCGAAAAAGAATTGATGAAGCCAAAGGAAAACGATTATCAATTATTGCTTCGTTCTTTGGTAAAAACTGAAACTGGCGGTGCAGGAAATGAGGCGGCTTCAAACGATGCTAACTTGTTCAATAATATCGAAGTAAAGTTTATCACGCACCAAGGTGGTTGTGGAGGTATTCGTCAGGATTCGCATAGTCTGGCTAAGTTATTGGCAGGTTATGTAAACAATCCAAACGTGGCAGGAGCAACTGTATTGAGTTTAGGATGTCAGAACTTACAGATTCAGATCTTTAAAGACGCAATGGATGCGATCAATCCAAACAGTAACAAGCCTGTTTTGATTTACGATCAGCAACAAATAGGAACTATCGAAGCAATGCTTAGCAGTGTTGTAAAAGATACGTTTGAAGCGATTAAAAAAGCAAATGAAATAAAAAGAGAACCAGCTCCGTTATCGAAACTAAGAATTGGTTTAGAGTGTGGTGGATCTGACGGATTCTCTGGAATTTCAGCTAATCCAACATTGGGAGTGTTATCGGATCATTTAGTTGCTTTAGGAGGAACTACAATTCTTTCTGAGTTTCCTGAACTATGTGGAGTAGAGCAGGAATTAGTAAATCGCTGTGTAGATGATAAGGATGGAAAACGTTTCTTAGACTTAATGCAATGGTACGAAAAAACAGTTGTAGATGCAGGTTCAGGATTTGACATGAATCCATCTCCGGGTAACATCAAGGACGGTTTGATTACAGATGCAATGAAATCTGCTGGTGCTGCTAAAAAAGGAGGGACTTCACCAATTACAGGTGTTTTCGATTATGGAGAATATATTAATGAACCAGGCTTTACATTGTTATGTACTCCTGGAAACGATGTTGAATGTACAACTGCAATGGTAGGTTCAGGAGCAAATATGGTATTGTTTACAACAGGTTTAGGGACGCCAACAGGAAACCCGATCGCACCGGTTGTAAAAATCTCTTCAAACACACAATTAGCGAATAAAATGTCTGATATTATTGATATCGATACTGGTGGAATCATCACTGGAGAAAAATCAATTGACGAAATGGCTGACGAAATGTTAGAATTTATAATAAATGTCGCTAGCGGTACAATCAAAACCAAAGCAGCAATCTTAAACCAAAACGATTTTATTCCTTGGAAAAGAGGCGTTTCTTTGTAAGGTTATGTCGTAATATACATGTAGAGACGCACAGCAGTGCGTCTTAAGAAAATATAAGTTGTATTATAAAAAGATACAAAATGAGAAAGCATCATATAAGTTTTATATGGTGCTTTTTTTTGCCACAGATTAAAAATATTAAAAGTTTTTTTGCCACGAATTCCACGAATTAATTGTCTTAAACTAATCTTGCAAAGATTAGTTTAAATAATCAGAGAATAAAAAATTCGTGATAATTCGTGTAATTCGTTGCAAACTTTTTTAAATCATTATATCAGGATAGTTATCGGAAATCACTAATATGAGCTTGTCGCTACAATGCAGTTTTTATTATATTTTATAACTTACATGGTGGATAATTAGCATTTTAAAATTAGTCATAATTAATGTAATTCGTGGCTAACTTTTTTTAAACCATTATATACGGATAGTTATCGGAAATTACTAATATGAGCTAATTTATACAGGCCAGTTTGTATTTTATTATGTCATTATATGGTAAAAAAAAGACGCACAGCTGTGCGTCTCTACATGTATATGGTGTAAAGCGTTAAGTGTTACTTCTCGACGATGATTTACGAATATGTAATTCCGGTGCCAGAACCACCTTTTTTTCAATTTTAATAGTGTCCGTTTTGTCAACCTGTTCAAGGAAAACACGTGCAGACATTTTTCCCATTTCAAGAGGAGACTGATCAACAGAAGTAATCGATAATTCCATGAATTTTGTAAAAGGCTCATTACTAAAACCCGCCACGCAAAAATCTTTAGGAATACTAATATTTCGCGCTCTTAGTTCTTGAATTGCGCCTAGGGCAGCAAAGTCACTAGATGAGAATATGGCATCTGGCGGAGTTTCTAATTGTAGCAAAATGTCAACAGCCTCTTTTCCGGCATCAACAAAACTTTTTACAGGAAGAACATATTCTTCTTTAAAAGTCAATCCGTTATCAAGCAAAGCTTGTTTGTATCCTAAAAACCTGTTTTTGAAAATTTCAAGAGATTGATCCCCTGATAAGTGAGCAATAGATTTACAGCCTTCGTTTATTAAATGTTGCGTTGTAAGATATCCGCCTTTAAAATCATTGATAGTTACTGAGCTAACACCATCAATATGTTTACTTCTGTCAAAAAATATAAGAGGGACATTTTTTTCTAATACGTTGCGAAAAGCACCATCATTTTCAGTAGTAACATCCGTAACAGACATTATAATACCATCGACTTGCGCATCTATTAGTGTATATAAATTTTCGTTTTCTCTTTTGGGGCTTTCATGTGTCTGACAAATAATTACCTGATAACCATGAGGATGTAACTCTTCTTCGATTCCCCTGATAACAGATGCAAAAAAGTTACTGTCGATACGAGGGACAATTACTCCTATATTATTACTTCTTCCGCTTTTTAATGCCAAAGCGAGCTTGTTTTGCTTGTAGTTCATCGAAGCAGCCGTTTTGATAACCAACTCACGCGTACTCTCTTTAATCTTGGGGTTATTGTTTAAAGCCCTTGAAACAGTAGCGGCAGTGATATTTAATTTCTCAGCAATATCGTAAATGGTTATTTTTTCGCTCATTAAAAAAGGTTTTTCAGATTAATCTTAGACAAAAATACATTTTTTTTTATAATGTTAAACAAATTGTTATCGATTACCATAATTTATAATTAAAACGTTTTCGATTCTACAATGATAATAAATTATATGTTTTTTTACATTAAATGTAAATATAATTCCTAATAAAAATTAAATATATAATTTATTTCTAAATAAATTTGGTGCACTCGAAGTTATTTTCTATTTTCGTGTAATCGATTACATACATGTATTGATTTGACTTCCAAATAACAAATACTACAAGATGATTGCAAACAGGATTATAGCATTGAAGAGAGTTTTAATGGTTAGTACGTTTACTGCATTGGTTTTTTCATGTGCAAAGCAAACTACAAATGTTTCTGATTCTGATCCGTGGAGAAGAATGGAACTGATTATAAAAAGCATTCCTCAAACACAATTTCCTGATAAAACTTTTAATATTAAGGATTACGGTGCTGTAGCTGACGCAAAAACTTCCAATACTGCAGCTTTTGAAAAAGCAATAAAAGCATGTACAGAAAATGGCGGAGGAAGAGTTTTGGTTCCTGACGGTAAATATCTTACCGGCGCAATACATCTTGAAAGTAATGTGAATTTACATTTAGAGGATGATGCTGAGATACTTTTTAGTTTAAATCCAAAAGATTATCCAATCGTTCATACCTCATGGGAAGGAACAGAACTAATGAATTATTCTCCTCTTATTTATGCTAAAAATAAAACCAATGTTGCCATAACCGGAAAAGGAACTCTTAATGGACAGGCGAACAGCACAAATTGGTGGATTTGGTCCGGAGGTAAAGATTACGGTTGGAAAAAAGGAATCCCATCACAGAATGATCCTCAAAACAGAGAAGTTTTAGTTGATATGGCGGAAAGAGGTGTTCCGGTTACTGAAAGAATTTTTGGAGAAGGACGTTATTTGCGCCCCAATTTTATAGAGTTTTTCCAGTGCAATACCGTTTTGGTAAAAGATGTAAAAGTAATCAACTCTCCGTTTTGGATCCTGCACCCTATAAAAACCAATAACATAATTATCGACGGTGTTACAGTAAACAGCCACGGACCTAACAATGATGGTTGTGATCCTGAATATTCGCAAAATGTACTCATTAAAAACTGCACATTTAATACTGGTGACGATTGTATTGCTATAAAAGCGGGTCGTGATGCAGATGGCAGAAGAGTCGCACTGCCAAGTAAAAACATTATTGTCCAGAATTGTAAAATGGTTGATGGTCATGGCGGAGTGGTTATTGGGAGTGAAATATCTGCAGGCGTAAATAACGTTTTTGTAGAGAATTGTATCATGGACAGTCCCAATCTTGATCGTGCGATACGTATTAAAACAAATTCTAAAAGAGGAGGAGTGATTGAAAATGTCTTCGTTCGAAATCTTGAAGTAGGCACAGTAAAAGAATGTGTTTTAAAACTGAACATGTTTTATAACGTCTACGGATCGCAAACAGGAAATTTTATTCCCACAATCAGAAATATCAGCCTTGAAAATATCAATGTAAAAAATGGAGGAAAATACAGTGTCTGGGCAGAAGGATACAAAGAGTCTCCGGTAGAGAATATAACTCTTAAAAACGTAGTGATTCATAAAGTAGATTCCATCTATTTATTGAAAAATGTCAAGAATATAAACTTTATTAATACTTATATCAATGAAAAAAAAGTAGCACAAATTAAAAATTAAAAACTATCAATTAACCAAACTATTTAACCAAACTATGAACTTAAAACGATTAACAAAGAAAAAAACAAAATACAATCTTGTATTTTTATTTTTCCTGAATTTCCTGTTGAGCACAACAATTTATGCGCAATCAACAGTAGTAGAAGGAAAAATTACAGACGCGTCGGGATTATCGCTTCCAGGTGTAAATGTCCAGGAAAAAGGAACTAAAAATGGTACCTCTACAGACTTTGAGGGAAGTTTTAAAATTAATGTAACCAATAATAAAGCAGTATTAATTTTTAGTTATTTAGGATTTCAGACACAAGAAGTTAGTGTTGCAGGAAAATCAAGATTAAATGTGAGCCTTTCAGAGCAATCCAACTCACTTAATGAAGTTGTGGTCGTAGGATACGGATCTGTAAAGAAAACAGATCTTACAGGATCAGTAAGTACTATTAGTGCGGCGACAATTACAGAAAGAAATACGACAAGTGCATTAGAAGCAATTCAGGGAAGCACACCGGGAGTTCAGATTTCATCCAGTTCAGGACGTGTGGGAGATGGATTTAAGGTAGTAATTAGAGGTAATAACTCCTTATTGGCAGATTCGAACAATCCAAATGTATTAGGATCAACACCTTTGTATGTAGTTGATGGTGTGCCAATGGACGGAATTGACTTTTTGAATCCACAGGATATTGCCAGAATGGATGTACTGAAAGACGCATCTTCGGCTGCAATTTACGGTTCAAGAGGATCCAATGGGGTTATCATTGTGACTACTAAAAGCGGAATAAATGCTAAACCAGGTATCAATGTAACTTTTGACTCTTCTTATGGTACTAAAACTGCTGCAAGATTACCGGAAATGATGTCGGGCTCAGAATGGTGGAAATTTCACCAGGTGGCTTATATGAGCGCAACACCACAAACACAAACACCAGCCCAGTTAGCAACATTGGCAGGAAATCAAAGTCCTCTGTTGGTATCAAGAGCCAATAGCGGTTATAATTTTGACTGGTACGATGCAGTTCTTAAACCGGGAATGACCCAAAACAATTATTTGAATATTTCAGGGCGTTCAGAATCCGGATTGAGTTATAACATGGGATTCGGTATTCAGAGCGACGAAGGATTAGTTGATAATGACGGTACTGATAAATACTCGTTCAAATTAGGTTTAAACCATAAGATAAACGACAAATTTTCTACAGGAGCAAATGTTACAATAGCACATGTTGATACACAATTTGGTAGTGATTTAGCCATGCAGGATGCATTTAGATTAAGCCCTTTAATGTCGCCTTGGTCAGTAGATGCCAGCGGAAAAGAGAATGTAGGTTCTTTGTTTTTCTTACCGGGTAAATTAACCTACCCTGACGGATCATGGGCAATTAATAAAACCAGTGCTGTAAACCCGTTAATGGAGATTGCCAATTCATCTCAGCTTGAAAAAACCTGGCAGACCGTTGGAAATGCATATATGCAATACCAGCCATTAAAATGGTTAACGTTCAAAACGACATTTTCTGCAGGAGTTCAAAATACAACTACAAGTACAGCTTATACAGCACAGACTAATGCAGGGGTAACATTAAACGGAAAAAATTCAGCATCAATTAAAACCTATAATAATTTTAATTATACATGGGATAATCAGATTGATTTGAAACACACTTTTAATGATGTTCACGATTTTAGCTTATTATTATTGCAGAGTTCTTATTCTAATACAGATGAAAACTCTTATATGTATTCTAATAACCAACCTTTTGATGTAGGATCAAATAATATGGGTTCAGGAGTTCAGACCAGTTATAATATAACTTCAGGATATGCAAAAAATACCTTAAGTTCTTATGCCGTTCGTTTGAACTATACTTTTAGAGACAAATATTTATTAACAGCTTCTAACAGATGGGATGGTTCGTCCGTTTTATCAGCAGATAATAAGTGGCAAAGTTTTCCATCTGTAGCCTTAGGATGGAAAATTAGTAAAGAATCATTTTTATCAAGTAGCGCCGTAATTTCTGATTTGAAATTGAGAGCGAGTTTAGGATATACAGGAAATGATAATGTTGCCCCTTATACATCACAAGCTTTATTAAATCAGCAAACTTTTTATGCTAACGGAGCAAATGTAGTATCAGGATGGCAGTCTGAAAATCTTGCCAATCAAAATTTAACATGGGAAAAAACCAGAGAGATCAATTTAGGTATTGATTTTGGATTCTTAAAAAACAGAATTACAGGTAGTGTTGATGTTTACGACAGATTATCAGACGATTTGATTTACAAACAACAATTGCCACTGGAAACAGGATGGAAAAACACTTTCTCGAATGTGGGTTCTGTAAGCAATAAAGGGATCGAGGTTTTATTAACTACAAAAAATATAAAATCTAAAAATGTAAACTGGGAAACGACTTTTACCTTTACTAAAAACGTAAACAAGTTAGAGTCTATCTACAATCAGGACAAAGTAAGTGATATTGGAAACAAACTTATTTTAGGTTCAGAAATAAATCCAAATTACAACTACGTATATGATGGTGTTTGGCAGGAAAGCGAAGCAGCTCAGGCAGCAGCTTTTGGTATGGCACCGGGACAAGCGAGACCCAAAGATCTAAACGGAGACGGTAAATTTAATGCTGATGACAGACAAGTTATCGGTAACGCAAATCCGCAGTGGCAAGGAAGTTTTTATTCTAAATTAACAGTAGGTCAATTTGATTTTAACTTCTCTGTAATCACAAGCCAGGGACAAACAGTATTGAGTACTTTTCATCAAAATTTTGCTGACGTAAGTGACAGAGGCCGTCAAAAAATTAAAATGGATTATTTTATTCCAACAAACGCAACAGGTATTGAAGCGAATGCAAACAATACAAATCCACGACCAGGACCCGTTGCAACTGGTGCAGGTGCTTATTGGACTTCTTTATTTGGTTACTATAGAGATGCATCTTATGTTAAAATTAAAAATATCTCTCTAGGATATACTTTTAATTCTGAATTACTAAAAAGATTAAAAATGAGTAATTTAAGAATTTATGTAAATGTTTTAGACCCATTTGTATTTACAAATTTTGACGGATATGATCCGGAATGGGCAGGTTCTAATTTTGGTATCAACCGACCTGCATCTGTTACTACACAATTGGGTTTAAGTGTTAAATTTTAATAAGATATAAAATGAAAAAAATAATATTAGTTTTAGGAATAATCGTTACTGCTTTCAGTTCATGTAGTGACTACATCGAAGAAGAAAGTCTTTCGAATGTACCTGCCGACGAAACATATAAAACAGCATCAGGATTTCAGTTATTAGTAAATTCAGACTATGCGAGACTAAAAGGAATTTATGGAGGAAATCCATGGTTGTTTGAATCCGGTACAGATATGTATGCTGAGGGAAGAACTCCGGAACCAGCCGGTATCAGTCAATATACATTATTGATTCCGTCTGCGGCAAACGTCGATGATTTGTATACGTCATGTTACCAACAGATTCAGTCTGTAAACAAAACAGTCTACTATTCGACAATAACAGAGCAAACAGCAAGTTTAAACTCTCTTGTTGGTGAGGCACGATTTTTAAGAGCCAATGCTTATTTTTTATTGGTTCAGACTTATGGTGGAGTTCCAATTGTTCTGGATAACATTACTTCTGCGGTTTTATCTTTCAAAAGAAATACAGCCCAAGAAGTGTACACACAAATTATCGCAGATCTGGATGCTTCTTTAGCTGCTGTAGGAACCGGTGCATATGCTGCAACAGGAAAAGTAAATAAAAGAGCTGTAAACGATTTATTGGCAAAAGTATATTTAACAAGAGGATACGAAACTTTTGGTACTCCTGCAGATTTTACAAAAGCAGCGGCTTATGCTGATGCTGCAATCGCGGGTCAGGCACTAAATATTCCTTTTAATCAATTATTCGTGACTACTGCAACAAGCGATAATGATTTGAATGCAGAGACAATATTCTCAGTGCAGTATGATAAAAATTCTACAAGTACAGATCCTACAAAATTAGGAAACAATCAGTTTTACTATTTCAGTTCGTACTTAGGAGGTGCAGAAACAGGAGCGCCGTTAAGAAGCTACAATTTATGCCCAACAACTTATGCATTAGGTTTATACGAAAAAGGAGATAAAAGATGGGACGCTACCTTTATGACAGAAATTCTGGAAGAAACAGTAACTGTTGACGGTAAAGCGAAGACAAATCTATATTTTCCTTATTACAGACCTGCAAATGCGAGTGCAGTAAAAGTAAGACACTTTTATGAGCCAAAATGGTTTACTGCTGCAGATAAAGCAGCCTGGATGACAGCAAATGCAGCAAGAAGAGCGACAACTTTTGTATACCATCCGTGGGGAGAATACGGAGCAGATCATACCCTGATTGACAACCGTGATTGTTATACTATCCCGGTTAAGAAATTTGATGATGCAAATCCAACAACACCTTCAAGTACAGGTCCTGTAAGTACAAGAGATATTATTGTATCAAGATTGGGAGAAACCTATTTAATTGCGGCAGAAGCTTATTTTAAAGCTGGAAATCCTACAACTGGTTTAGATCGTTTAAACGAAGTGAGAAGAAGAGCAGGTGTAGCAAATGCAACTATAGGACAGTTTAATATCGATTATATCTTAGATGAAAGAGGTAGAGAACTGGTAGGAGAATACAAACGTTGGTTCGATCTAAAACGTACCGGTACATTAGTAGACAGAGCTTCGGCTTATAATTATAAAATTAAGGCAGCCAATTTTGTTGGAGTAGATGGTAAACTTAAAATTTTAAGACCAATTCCACAAACAGCGCTTGATTTAAATCAAAACAAGGATTTTCCTCAGAATCCTGGTTATTAGTAATTTTAAAATTTTTGAGGTTTAGTTTTTTTGAAGAAGTTAAAAAGGAGTTCGGTCATATCGGACTCCTTTCTTAACGAAATACCAGTGCACCGGAAATGAAAAGATTATTAATTGTTTTATTGCTTTTTTCTAAGGGTATTATAGCGCAAAGTCACTATAGTACAGATACATCGTACACCGTAAAGAGTACCTATGCAAAACTAATTAAGAAATATCCTTTTATAAAAATTGCTGAAGGTAATAAAGCAATAAATGATACTCATATTAAGAATATAGTTTACTGTCAGGACAAAAACAGAGCATTACATTTAGATGCTTTTTTTAATAAAAATAAAAAAAGAAATCCGGGCGTGATCCTGATTCATGGCGGCGGATGGAGATCAGGAAATAAAGATCAAATGCAGGTTTTGGCACAAGAAATAACATCAAAAGGTTATTCTTGTTTTGCAATAGAATACAGATTATCACTTGAGGCAAAATATCCACAAGGGATTTATGATGTAAAAAATGCGATTAAATTTATAAAAGATAATGCGAAAAAATTCAATGTAGATCCAAACAAAATTGCAGTTCTGGGATGCTCTTCGGGAGGTCAGATGGCAGCTTTGATTGGTACAACAAATGAAGATTTAGCTTTTGAAGATCTACAACACAAAAGTAAATCTTCTTCGAAAGTTCAGGCAATTATCGATGTAGATGGAATTCTCGCTTTTAAACATCCCGAATCTGAAGAAGGCCAAATGGCAGCTTTTTGGCTCAGCGGAACCTACGACGAAAATCCGGAAAACTGGAAACAGGCATCGGCATTAAATCATGCTAATAAAAATACACCGCCAACACTGTTTATCAACAGCAGTTTTGATCGGTTTCATGCCGGAAGAGACGATATGATTGCAGTTTTAAATCAGAACAAGATTTATAATGAAGTAAAAACAATTCAGAATTCGCCTCATTCTTTTTGGTTTTTTAAACCCTGGCTAGATGAAACGGTGGTTTATACCACACAATTTTTAGACAGAGTATTTGAATAATTTAGAATAAAAAAACAGTATTAAAATATAATTTTATGTTTAAATCGACTTTTATAAAAATCAATTTTACCCAAAGTATCATGGTTCTGCTATTGATTTTTAGTAGTAAGATAATGGCTCAGACGAATCAAAATGCTGTTCTTGCTGATAATCTAAAATGGTCAGAAAGAACAGCACTTACCATTTTAAGCAAGTACCCAAAAGCGTACCGGATTGACGGAACAGAAAAGCCAAAATGGGATTATAAAATGGGTTTGGTTTTGTCAGCTTTTGAAAAATTATACCAGAAAACAAATGATAAAAAGTATTTTGATTATATCAAAGAATATGCTGATGAATTGATAGATTCAAATGGAAATATCATCAAATACGATATAAAAGAATACAATATCGATTGTGCAAATCCGGGTAAATTACTTTTTAATCTATATGATAAAACAAAGGATGAGCGCTATCTTAAAGTTATTAAACAATTAAGAGCCCAACTCCAGACTCAGCCCAGAACCACAAGCGGAGGATTCTGGCACAAACAAATTTATCCCAACCAAATGTGGATTGATGGTTTGTATATGGCAGAACCATTCTACACGCAATATACCGTGAAGTTCGAAAATGGTAAAGCTTTAGATGATATTGCCAAACAATTTGAGCTGGTTCAAAATCATCTTGCAGATAAAAAAACAGGATTGGTTTTTCAGGCCTGGGATGAAAGCAAAGAAATTGCATGGGCAAATCCTGAAACGGGAACTTCTCCCACAATTTGGGGACGCGGCATTGGCTGGTACATGATGGCGCTGGTAGAAACATTAGATTATTATCCAAAGACACATCCAAAATATAAAGTGCTGAGAGGATATCTGAATCAAATTACAAAAAGTGCAGATCAGTACAAAAGTACTTCTGGATTATGGTATCAGGTGGCTGACAAACCGGATTTGAAAGATAATTATCTTGAATCTTCCTCTTCGGCAATGATTATCTATGCGTTGGCAAAAGGAGCAGATAAAGGTTATTTAGCTTCAAACTATAAAAAGGTGGCTCAAAAATCATTTGACGCCTACCTTAAAGAATTTGTCAAAAAAGATGATAAAGGACAAGTAATGATTTCAAATGTATCATCGAATGTTGGTTTAGGAGGAAAACCATTTCGTGACGGTACAAATGATTATTATATAAAAAGTAAAGCAAAAGACAGTAGTTCACCGGCTCTGGCAGCATTTATGTTAAGCGCAATCGAATTGAATAAATAATTAAGGATTCAGGATATGATAAAAAATAGAAAAAAAAATCATTCTGCTGCGGTTATGCTCGTTTGCCTGATTGCATTTTCAGTTGGTAAAATGACAGCTCAGCAAACCGCAAGGAAAGAAGTTGTTATTTCTAAGGATCTGAAATGGTCAGAGCGAATGGCACTTTCTATCATGAAACGTGATCCTAAATTATGGCAAATTGACAATAACGAAAAACCTAAATGGGATTATAAGTTGGGACTCGTCGCGATGTCTTTTGAGCAGCTTTATAAAAAAACAAACAATCCTGTTTATGAAAATTACGTAAAGGAATACGCAGAAACGGTTATCAGCAGTTCAGGAGAAATTATGAACTATAAACTCGAAGATTATAATATTGATTATATCAATGCGGGAAAGATACTTTTTGACTTGTATAAAACTACAAAAGACAATAGGTATCTCATTGCGATGCAAAGCTTGAGAAAACAATTGGCAACACATCCAAGAACAAATTCAGGCGGATTTTGGCATAAAAAAATCTATCCGTATCAAATGTGGCTCGACGGATTGTATATGGGAACACCATTTTATGCCCGATATACAGTAGAATTTGATAAGGGAAAAGATCTGGATGATGTGGCGAAACAATTCGAACAAATACATTTGCATACCATTGATAAAAAAACAGGTTTGCTTTTTCATGCCTGGGACGAAAGCAAACAAATGCCCTGGGCAAATAAAGAAACCGGAACTTCACCCAATTTTTGGTCACGTTCTATAGGCTGGTACATGATGGCTTTGGTAGATGTTTTAGATTATATGCCAAAAGAACATCCTAAGAGAAAAGAATTAATTCAGTATCTCAATGAAATCTCAAAGGCAGTGGCAAAATATCAGGATCCATCAGGATTGTGGTATCAGGTTACTGATTCAGGAGCAAAAGAAGGAAATTATCTCGAGGCATCCGGATCAGAAATGTTTGTTTATGCTTTTGCAAAAGGAGTAAAAAAAGGATATTTACCGGCAAGTTATAAAAAACTGGCAGAAAAAGGTTTTGATGCAATCGTTACTAAATTAATTACTGTTGATCCTGATGGAGAACTTCATATCACGCAGGTTTGTGCCAGCGCAGGACTAGGAGGAAATCCGTATCGTGATGGTTCTTATGAATATTATATCAGAGAGAAAATAAAAATTGATAACTCACATGGGTTAGGGCCATTTATTTTGGCGGCACTTGAATTAGAAAAATAGTAGAATTAAATATATTTTAAAATGAAAAATAATAAAAGACAAGGTTATTTTACGTCAGTGATGTTAGTTTGTTTAATGGCTTTTACAAGCTGTAAAGTAATTTCGCAAGAACCACAAAAAAAAGAAATCGTAATTTCTAAAGATGCAAAATGGTCTGATAAAATGGCTTTGACCTTAATGAAACGCCATCCGGAAGCTTATATGATCGATGATTCTAAAAAACCAAAATGGGATTATGTCCACGCGTTGGTGTTGCACTCGATCGAAGAATTACACAAGAAAAATCCTGATCCCAGATACAAATCTTACATAAGAGGTTATGTAGATGAACTGGTACAAAATGACGGAACGATCAAAACCTACGAACTAGACAAATACAATATCGACCTTGTGGTTCCGGGACGTTTACTTTTTGATATTTATGCAACCTCAAAAGAAGAAAAATATTTGAAAGCAATGCAATTAGTACGCAAGCAAATTTCAGAGCAGCCCAGAACTGCAAGCGGAGGTTTCTGGCACAAACAAATTTATCCAAACCAAATGTGGTTAGATGGTTTGTACATGGGAGAACCTTTTTATGCGCAATATACCCTTACGTTTGAAAACGGGAAAAGCTTTGATGATATCGCAAAACAATTCGAATTGATTCAATTGCATGCCACAGATCCAAAAACAGGATTATTGTACCATGCCTGGGACGAAAGCAAGCAAATGCCATGGGCAAATAAGGAAACAGGTAATTCGCCAAATTTCTGGTCAAGAGCCTTAGGATGGTATGTAATGGCACTTGTTGATGTTCTGGATTATATGCCAAAAGAACATCCAAAACAAAAAGAATTAGTAAAGTATTTGAACAATGCATGTGCTGCTTTAGCAAAATATCAGGATAAATCAGGATTGTGGTATCAGGTAACCGACAAAGCAGGTAAGGAAGGAAATTATCTTGAAGCTTCAGGATCATCAATGTTTGCTTATGCTTTTGCAAAAGGAGCAAACAAAGGTTATTTGCCGGCAAAATATAAAAAATTAGCCAACAAAGCTTTTGATGGTTTAACAACTCAACTCATCACAAAAGTAGATGCTGATGGCGGAATTACATTAACCCACGCCTGTCAGGTTGCCGGATTAGGAGGAACACCTTATCGTGATGGTTCATATGAATATTATGTAAACGAAAGAAAAAAAGACAACGACCCTAAAGCAACCGGACCTTTTATTCTGGCCGCTTTAGAATTGAACAGATAATTAAAGTTTGTCTTCTAGATAGACAAACCGGACAGGTTTTTTAAAACCTGTCCGGTTTAATTAAAAAGTAATTATTACAAAAAAAATGAAAAATTTAAAAGCTCTCTTTTTTCTATTATCAGTATTCTCGATACAAGAGAATTTTGCGCAGGTTTGGGTACCTGATAATGGAGACGGAACGTATACCAATCCTATAATTCATGCCGATTATTCAGATCCGGATGTTGTTCGTGTAGGAGATGATTTTTATATGACAGCATCGTCTTTCAATTGTATTCCGGGATTGCCAATTTTGCATTCTAAAGATCTGGTTAACTGGAAGATTGTTAGTTATGCTTTGCCAAAACAACCACCATTTGAGGTTTTTAATAAAGTGCAGCATGGAAATGGAGTCTGGGCGCCAAGTATTACTTTTCATAACAATGAATTCTATATTTATTATCCCGATCCTGATTTTGGAATTTACATGATAAAAGCCAAAAAAGCCGAAGGACCTTGGTCAGAACCTCTTTTAGTAAAAGAAGGAACAGGACTTATTGATCCAAGTCCGTTATGGGATGATGACGGTAAAGTTTATCTCGTTCATGCTTTTGCGGGAAGCCGTGCTCAAATAAAAAGTCTGATTGTGGTTTGCAGTATGAATGCTGAAGGAACAGTTGCCAATAATGACCAAGTAATGGTCATTGACGGACACGAAAGCGAAGGAACAATTGAGGGACCAAAATTCTATAAACGTAATAATTATTATTACATTTTTGCTCCGGCAGGAGGAGTTGCTACAGGGTGGCAGACTATTTTAAGATCTAAAAATGTGTTTGGCCCTTACGAAAAGAAGAAAGTACTCGAACAGGGTAAAACAGCAATAAACGGACCGCATCAGGGCGCGTGGGTACAAACACAAACCGGAGAAGATTGGTTCATACATTTTCAGGACAAAGGAGCGTACGGCAGAATTGTGCATCTTCAACCTATGAAATGGGAAAAAGACTGGCCGGTTATGGGACAGGATTTTGATAAAAACGGAATTGGAGAACCTGTTACAACTTTCAAAAAACCAAATGTAGGCAAGAAATATCCAATAGAAACCCCCGCAGAATCAGATGAGTTTAATGAGCCTCGGTTAGGTCTGCAATGGCAATGGCAGGCGAATTCGCAAATCAATTGGGGTTTCCCGACAAGCTTAGGTTATTTGAATTTATTTTGTCAAACCACACTAAAAGACAATCAGAAAATTTTTGACGCTCCAAATTTATTGCTGCAAAAATTTCCTGCTGAAGAGTTTACTGTAACGACCAAATTGACTTTTAATACAAGATTAAATAGCGAATCAACAGGACTTATAATCATGGGATTAGATTATAGCTATTTGAATTTTAAGAATAATAACGGAAAGTTATATTTGAATCAAAAGACCGGAACTTTCGACAAGAAAATTTCAGAGACAGAAACAACACCGGTTCTGGTAGCGAACAATACAATTTATCTACGGGTTAAAATTAAAAAAGGCGGAATCTGCAGTTTTTTTTATAGTTCAGATGATAAAAAATACCAGCCAATAGGTACTGATTTTGTTGCCAAAGAAGGTAAATGGATTGGTGCAAAAGTCGGACTTTTTGCCCTGAGCGAAAAAGTGACAAATGATTCGGGAAATGTGGCAGTAGATTGGTTTAGAATTACAAAATAAACTTAAATAATGATTCCATTAAAAAAATACATACTTCTCGTTTTCTTCAGTGTTTGTTTTAGTATAAATGCTCAGAATACCTATAAAAATTGGCCTGATATCATTCGTAAAAACGATGCTGTCTGGTTTGGTACCGACCAAGCTAAAAAAATAGCTGAGAATGTATTGCTTTATCAACGAGACATTGGAGGATGGCCAAAGAATATCCAGATGCAGCAAGAATTGACTCCTGTTCAAAAAAAGGATTTATTAGCCCTTAAAAAAACGACAGCAGAAACAACCACAGACAATGGAGCAACCTCTCAGGAAATGCTTTTTATGTCGAAAATGTATGCACAGATCAAGGATGACCGCTACAGGGAATCCTTCTTAAAAGGATTAAATTATTTATTTGAAGCCCAATATAAAAACGGAGGATGGCCTCAGTTTTATCCGTTAAAAAAAGGATATTATACCCATATTACTTACAATGATGATTCGATGATAAACATTATGAATATCATGGAACAAGTAAGTGAAGAAACTGATTTTTATAGCATAAAACCATCAAAGGAAATTGTTGAAAAAGCAAAGAAATCTTTTGATAAAGGAATTGATTGTATACTGAAAACGCAGCACAAACAAAATGGTGTTTTAACCGCCTGGTGTGCCCAGCATGATGAAGTTACATTAGCGCCGGCAAATGCAAGGGCTTTTGAGTTAGCATCGCTTAGCGGATACGAATCGGCTAAAATTGTATTGCTTTTAATGAGAATCGAAAAACCTTCGACCCAGATCATTACGGCAGTTAAAAGCGCTCAGGCATGGTTTGAAAAAACTAAAATTACGAATCTTGAAGAGAAACGTGTTTTGAATGATGTCGGAAAGATCATCGACAAAAAGATGATTCCCACCCAAAATGCAGCACCACTCTGGGCGAGGTTTATGGACCTTAATACGAACGAACCGTTCTTTTGTGATCGTGACGGAATAAAGAAAAAATCATTGGATGAAATAGGTGCTGAAAGACGAAATGGTTATTCATGGTATTCGGATGCTCCAAAAGAAGTTCTGAAAAAATATCCTGCATGGGCCATAAAAAACGCAGTAAAAGTTTCATCGGCAGAAAAAACAGATAAGAAAAACAACAATTTTATTACAGTTGCTTTAGATGGTTCGGGTGATTTTACCAAAATTCAGGATGCCATAAATGCAAGCCCTTCTTTTCCGTACGAGAAAGTGACGGTGTTTGTGAAAAATGGAATTTACAATGAAAAAGTGCGAATTCCCGAGTGGAATACGCATCTATCTTTGATTGGTGAGAGTAAAGAGAATACCATTATCACTTTTGATGATAATTTCTCTAGAATCAATTTAGGAAGAAACAGTACTTTTTACACGTCTACAGTTTTAGTTGAAGCCGATGATTTTCTAGCTTCAAATCTAACCATTAAAAATGCCTCAGGCGATAAAGGTCAGGCAATTGCTTTGTCTGTTGTTTCAAATCGCGCAAAGCTTGTAAACTGTAATATTCTTGGAAATCAGGATACATTATACCTCTCTGGAAAAAATGCAAAGCAATATTTTAAAGAGTGTTATATTGAAGGAACAACTGATTTTATTTTTGGAGGTGCCACTGCTTTATTTGAAAATTGCGAGATTCACAGTATTAAGAGTTCTTTTATTACGGCTGCTTCAACTCCCCAAAATAGCGCTTTTGGGTTTGTTTTCAAAGATTGTAAACTTACCGGGGAACCCGCTGCAACGGCGGTTTACTTAGGCAGACCATGGCGAATTTATGCAAAAACGGTTTATATGAATTGTGATATGGGAAAACACATAAGACCTGAGGGCTGGGAGAACTGGTCGAAACCCGAAGCTGAAAAGAATGCTTTCTATGCTGAATATAATTGCAAAGGTGAAGGATTTCAGCCCACCAAGAGAGTCTTTTGGTCACACCAACTTCAAAAGAAAGAAGCTCAAGAATATACCATCGAGAATATTTTAAAAGATTCAATTGCCAATTGGTATTCAAAGTAAAAAAATAGATTTAAAAAAAACAAAAAATATGAATTTTAAACTTCTCATTTTTCTATTGATTTCATGGACTTCTTTTGCTCAGAATCAGCAATTTCCATCCCAAAAAGTAGATTCTATTGTAAAGAGAATTCAGCTTCCTGTCTTTCCATCTTATCAGATTAATGTGGTAAAATTGGGAGCAAAAGGAGATTCTATAACCAATAATAAAGCAGCATTTGATAAGGCGATGGCATTGTGTAAAAAGAACAATGGAGGAACTATTGTGGTACCAAAAGGTATTTATAAAATCAATGGTCCAATTCATTTTGTAAGCAATGTAAATTTAAAAATAGAGAAAGGGGCCAAAATCAAATTCAGTGATAATCCGAAGGATTATCTACCAATGGTTTTAACGAGCTGGGAAGGCACTATGCTCTACAATTACAGTCCGCTTATTTATGCTTATGACTGCTCTAATATTGCCATAACCGGCGAAGGTATAATTGATGGAGAAGGAGGCAAGGTTTGGAAAAGCTTTAAAGCAAAAGAAGGTGCAGGGAAAAACTTAAGCCGTGGCATGAATCATAATGCAACTCCTTTAAAAGATAGAAAATTTGGAGAAGGATATTTTTTGCGTCCCCAAATGATTCAGTTCTTTAACTGTAAAAACATTTTGGTGGAAAATATCAGAATAGAAAATTCACCTTTTTGGTGTTTGCATCTACTAAAATCGCAAAGCATTACTGTGCGTGGAATTAGTTATAAATCCTTAAATCATAATAATGACGGTATTGATCCTGAATATGCTAAGGATGTTTTGATAGAAAATGTGACTTTTGATAACGCAGATGATAACGTGGCCATTAAAGCCGGAAGAGATCACGAAGGCAGAGCAAACGCGGCCACACCAAGTGAGAATATAGTGATCAGAAATTGTAATTTCAAAGGACTTCACGGCGTTGTTATAGGAAGCGAAATGTCAGCTGGGGTTCAAAACATATATGTAGAGAATTGCAAAACCGTAGGGTATTTGAAAAGAGGGATTTATCTAAAGACCAATGCTGATCGTGGAGGTTTTATAAAAAATGTTTTTGTTCGAAATATCAAGCTGGATGAACTGGAAGATTGTTTGTATATCACGGCAAATTATCATGGGGAAGGTAATGGTTTTCAGTCCGAAATATCCAATATATCATTCTGGGATATTACCTGTAATAAAGCCACAGCATCAGGAATTGTGATTCAGGGATTTGCTGAGAAAAAAGTCACCAATATCTCATTGAACAATATTGATATCAAATGGGCCAAAAATGCGATTTCAAGCGCCAATGCAGAGAATGTACTTTTGAACGAAGTTTTTATCGGAGAAAAAGCAACGGTTCCCTCAGCTGCAAAATAGTTTTTTTTAAGGAAAGTTGAAAAAGACAAAGCCTGAAAAATGTACTAAAAGTTACAAAAAGTTTGTGGTTGCTGTTTTAGCCTAAGGTATAAAAACTATAAATTAACCACAATACTTATTGTACTGAACGAAGTTGAAAGATGCGAGAGTATAATAAAATCAAAAATCAAAAAAATGAAATATTACCTGTTAATTATCTGCTTAATCTCAGTGAGTTGTTTTGCTCAAAAAACTACTATTTATACCATTGGTGATTCAACAATGGCAAATAAAAAAGATCCAGATCGTAATCCAGAACACGGTTGGGGGCAAGTTCTGCAACCTTTTTTTAAAGATAATTTCACCGTTGAGAATAAAGCTGTAAATGGTAGGAGCACTAAGAGTTTTATCAATGAAAAACGTTGGGATTCTATTTATAAAAAGCTAAAAAAAGGAGATTATGTTTTTATTGAATTTGGGCATAATGATCAAAAAATAGAAGATTCAACCCGTTATACCAACCCCCATACAACCTATAGATATAATCTTATTCGGTTTGTAAATGAAAGTCGTGAAAAAGGAGCAATCCCAGTATTGCTGAGCTCTATTGCCAGACGAAATTTTAATGAAAAGGGCGTACTGGTTCCCACTCATGGAGAGTATCCATTAGAGACCAGACTAGTAGCGCAGCAGTATAATGTTCCTTTTATAGATCTAGAATATTACAGCGAATTACTCGAAGAATCCTATGGACCTGAAAAGTCAAAGCAATTGCATTTACACTTTAAAGCAGGTGAAAATCCTTATTATGATAAAGACAAGGCCGATGATACGCATCTCTCACTGAAGGGGGCCAGAGCAATTGCACAAATTGTTGTCAATCAAATTAACCAATCAAAGGATGCTTCTTTTGATAAACTTAAAAAAGCAATCAAATAAAGATTGTTTTTTTGGTGCTTAATTCTTCTTTTTTTCCGCAGGTAAAATTATAAAAAAGGCACATTAATTAATACAATAAAAGAGATTCAGATCTTAACGATCACAAGTTATTTAAGTAATAATTTTTTCTAATGATCTTATTGTTTTTGTAATCCTGTTTTAATTCATTATTTTCTTTTATTGTTTCTGTAATCGATTCTTGAGGGAATGTAGTATCACTTAGGACGCTTTTTGTTTTATGATCGATATAAGTAATTGTATAATTAGAGCTATGATGTTGCTTTGCTAAAACAACGGTAATACCTTGTTTTTGTAGCATTTTAATTAGTTGGTTTATCGATACGGATCTTATTGAGTACAAATCCGCAATTTTTTTAATCCTTATTCTCTGACCGGCACTTTTTATTGTATTTATTTTAAATTTGTTCTCCAGAAATTTCAATGTAGGTTTGTTTTGTATATCACTGGCTTTAATAGGCATGCCTATAGGTTTTCCCTCTTCGTTTAGTATTTTATATAATAATCCTCCATTGCGGAATATTATTGAACTCTCTCTGCATCTGTCAGCTATAATATTGTATTGACTTAACACTGCGTTAAGTTCGGACAAATTTGTACAGGAGTATTTATTCAAAACAAAATTAATAACATTTGATATGGCTTTTTTTGATTCCATTTTACCATAACAAGCTTTGCTAATATTTGTGAAAGGCAGAGTAAATTGATTTGTTTTTATTTTACTTACAGCAGGAACCAAATCAAAGAGTTTTTCAATATCTTTTCTTGCCGGTTCGGACTTTTTAATGGCTATATTATGCATATAGATCTGCTTGCCGTCTCTTTGAATATTAGTAGTGATCACATGTAAATGTTGATGCCCGGAGTCATAATGTTCGTATACTAAATAAGGTTGTTTATCAAAACCAATTTTTTGCATATAGCAATTGGTTATGCTCAAAAGTTTTTCTCTGGGATGCTCTTCCAGGGAAGAGAAATTTAGCGATATATGTACTGTATTTTGTTTTGCAATTTCATTCAATTTCATCCTTCTGGTGAAGCGTTCTAATTTTATAGCAGCGTTTATCTTCTCGAGGTCCACAGGAAAATTAACCGCGCCAATGCACTGGGCTATTCCCTTTGTGACTTTGTTTTCGTTGTAGGTGATAGTTCTGTGTATTGAATTATTTATTTTTATGATTGTAACCATTTGTCTATAATTTTTTCAATTTGCATTTTAATTTCTTCAATTCTCTGATTAAGATTCTTTATTGCTATTTCCAGTCCTGAGATTGATACAACATCGTGATTAATTTGTTGGTGTTGACTTAGTTTTTCCAGAACTTGGGATGCATTATTTCTAACGGTATTGATCTGATTGTTAAGTGCTGCTATTTCTTCTATCAAATCATCTAAAGATTGATTTCGGTACAATATCGTTACAGGCTTATCAGATAATCGTTTTCGTATATACTCACTTACCGTATGGCAGGTACTTTTTTTGCATTGACTTTGAATTTCAAAATATTGATTAATTGGTAAGCCTACATAAACACCTCGAATTCTATTTAGATCATCTTTTATCATCATCTTTTTATTTTAAGTGATTTTATTCCTAATGGATAAGCAAAGATTTACGCATGTTTTTTATACCTTTTAATTTAATTTTTGCTATGCTATCTGGGATTATTGTTATTTTTTAAGAACCATGTAAGACAATTCCGGATCACTTACAAGACGATCCATTTCATAATGCACAATATCCTGGATGTCTTGTTTTATTTGAAAATAGTTTCTCTGTATGATCTCGTTATTTAACTTGCGTACAATGGGAATTTCTTTATAATTATTGGCTTCTTTTTCAAGTGCATTATGATCATTTAGTATCTCACTATGGAATGTCTTGAGTTTTATTTTGCAATTTGGATCATCGGCTACCATTCCAACGAACTCGCCAGAGCTTAAAGATGAAATTTTGGAAGCAGGAACAGCTAATTCCAATTGTTTGGAGCGACTCACAGAAGTATCGCCGCTGTTTATTGAAAAGCTTTCCCTATCCTGCATGATTTTACCGACTCGCTCTGATAATTGTTTGGCCGTATCTCCTGTAACCTGGCCACTTATGATATTTCCTGCGATATTCATAATCACATCGGCCTGTTCACGACCATAATCTTTTCGTAGCTGACTAAAATCCTGCATTCCCAAGCATGTTGCCACTTTATTGCTTCTGCCTGTCGCAATAAGACTGTCAATATTGTTGAGGTAAATAGTTGGAAATTCGTCAAAGACAAGACTACTCTTTTGTTTTCCTTTCTGGTTTACCAATTTCAATAATCGATTTACATACAGGGAGAGTACTGCGCCGTAAATTTGTATTTTTTGAGGATTGTTTCCCATGCAAATAATTTTTGGATCCTCAGGATTATTAATATCCAAAGTAAAGTCGTTACCTGAGAGCACATAGTAAAGTTGAGGAGAGGAGAGTCTTGCCATGGCTACCTTAGCCGAGGCGATTTGACCTTCTAGTTGCTCCATTACATCATTTAGGTATGCGTTGATAAAAGGATTAATCAAGACCTCTATTTCCTTTTCTGTTCTGAGAAGGGTAAAGAGATCATCATAATCTATTTGCATGAGCTCAATTACATGAGGTAATGTACAGTATTGACCTTCCTTATATTTTTTTAAGTACCATATTATGGCTGTTAAAAAGTTAATAGGGGATTCAACAAAAAAATCTCCTTGACGTTTAATCCACTCTCTGTTGAGTCCCAGTAAAATAGTCCGAGCCGACTCAGAAGAGTCAGTAATATCAGTCATGGCTGAAGGCACTAATGGATTACAGCGATGTGAACGAGAGAGGTCATCAAAATTGATACTGTAAAATTTTGGACAAATTAGATAATGTGCTTTATATTCAAGCCATGTATTATAGGCAATTATGGTAAGATCATCGTATTTGAAATCATAAACAAACATGGCAAAACCTTTTCGGATGTGCTGGGTAATGACATGGCGAATTACAAAATAGGATTTACCCGAACCAGGGCTACCCAATACCAAAAGAGCGCGAAAGGGATTGATAATATTGATCCAGCTTTTTCGAACTTTGTCCTTAAGATGATATTGCGCGGGTAGGTTCACAGAATACTCATTTTCCAGAAGCCTTTCCTCTTGCGGAAAAGTCTCGTTTTCTTCATTAAAAATATCATCTGAATTGAGCTTTTTGGTTATAATACGTGAGAAAATAGTACCTGCTGTGAGAAGGAAAATAAATCCCGTAGCAGTTATGGCAATATAGAGAAGGGCAATATCGGTGCTTTGTAATTTTAAAAACATTAAGAGATAACTCATGAAAAATAGAAGCAACCCCAGGGCTAGCCAGAGAAAAGCAGTCTTATATCCTAGTTTTTCATCTTTTCTTCCTTTGGCTCCTAAAAGAGATATGAACAAAAAGCCGAAGCAAAACAATTTGGAGAGGTGGAAATTATCAAATAACCCCGTACGGGTAATAATGCGCAGAATCGTGTCGGCGAACTCGTTTACAAGATGCCATTGTGAGAATGCATTATAGGTATAATAGTAAAAATGCAAACACAGTAAAGCAATACTTATGAGCCTTGTCATATCTAGTATTTTCCTCAGTGCCTGTTCGTTTTCTCCAGTTTGCATCGCCATTGATTTAGAGGTTAAGGTTGGTAGAGCATAAAAAAATATAAGTTTTCAGTGAGGTGTTTGACTATAGAATTTTTTGCTTTGTCAATACTATTTTCTTTGTTAGGGATCAGATTTATTTATTAAGGACTTTATCCTATGGTTTAGGGGCCGTTTTTATCTTTTTTGAAACTGTTTGCGGTGAATTTATAATCCAGTCATTCAGATCTTTATGCTCCTTGTAAAGTGAACTGTGGTCAAGGTATTTACTACCCCAATCAAGGGCGCGTTTAGTAGCATTTTGTCCTGGCTGATCCTGATCGAGATATAATTGTACTAATTTGTGTTTTTCCATAAATGGCCTGGCTTTATCCAGGAAGGAAAGCGAGTTTAGAATTAAAAAATTCTCTTTTTTTTCTCTCAGACCGTAATTCATAGCTTTGTAGGATAAAAAATCCATGAATCCCTCAAAGACTACCAGTACTTTATTGTTATAATCGTAAGAGGTTACTCCTTTTGGAGAGCTACTGGATTTGAAATATGGATTTCGAATTTCGAATCCTCCCAGATCGTTTTTAAAACCGATGCCGTAATAATGATGATCACTTATGTTATAACTAATCTCTGAGCAAAAATTAGAGGCAACACCAAGGGGAATTTTTCTTTGTTTAAGATATTGTAACAGAGCGGCAGATTTAAGGGACTCTTCTTTAACTATGGTTATTTTTGACTGCCTTTGCTCCAAGATATCTTTGTCAGGAACTGGCGAATGATATAAGGTGTTATTTCCACTATGTTCTTTCAAGAATTCTCCAATGGAGCATTTAAAAAAAAGTATTCCAAAGTCAATAATATTACCTCCTTTTCCAATACCATGATCATACCATCTATTGATTCTTCGGTTGATTTTAAAAGAAGCAGTCTTCTCATTGCGAAGTGGCGAAAGGTACCAATAATCATCATGTGCTACCTTAGAGGGGTCAAATCCTAAGGAGTGTAAATAAGAAACCATATCCAATGACTTTATGTTGTCTAAGGATAGACGATCGTTACTGAAATTCATAGTCATATTATATAGGGTTGATCATTCAGAAATACATCTACGAAAATAACTCAGATATAAATGCTGTACAATCCTCAGTATATTATAGCTGGGGTTAGACTAGGATTAAAAGCTTGTTGTTGTGGGAGTCTTGCTAGATAATTTTCAGACCATTCTATACAAGATTTTTACAACTCTCTTATTGTATATTTTCAATTGGATTTGCAAAATAATTCTTAAAGCCAATTCTACAATGGTTGGTGTTTTTAGTAAAGTAAAAGTTAAAAAAAAGTAAGATTTAATTGAGATATTATTTTTTAAAGAACGTATTTTCCGAGAGTCTATTTAAAGATTTTATATTTAAATAGACTCCATTTAGTGTTCTGTGAATCAGGCTGGTATTTCTTGCCTAAAATAATCTTTGATAAAGTGGCAGTGTTAAAAAAAAAGGTTTGCAATATCCTTTAAAATTTCCTTATTCTCTTAAGAGTTTGTTACTGCATTTTAAAGGGAAAAGTCAAATTGATTTGATTAGCTAAAATAATTTGAAAAAGTTATTCTGCATATTACAGGTCCACCATTTCTGATAAAATAGTATTAGGAAATGATAGTTTTATTTCAAAAGAAATTCCATTTCATATTGTTTAACGAAAATATTCATTCCTATGTCTTTCATAAAACTTAGTGTTTCTTTTGAAGCATTTTCAATATTTGTAGCAGAAACATCTTTTTCATAATTTGTAGCAATGTATTGTAAAAGTTGCCGACCTGCTCCCTTTCCTCTGTAATTTTTATCAACTGAAAGTTGGTGAATTCTTTTTAGTTTGGGATTAAAAACCGTGTAGCCTAATAGTTTTTCATTATCATATATACCTAGAGAAATATTGAAATTTTTCAGCTTTTCAAGGGATGTAATTGAATTTTGCCACGATGGTTTTATGTCCCAAAAGGATTGAAGTTTTTGCCAATTATATTCTTCCAATTTGCGAATTTCAAAATCACTTTTTCTATTGGTTATATTAATTACACCTTTATAACAATTTAATTCCCGGATAATTTTGAACCCTATATTCTTGTAGGTTTTTATTGCACACTCATTTTTGGTTATTACTTCCAATAACAACTTGTCAATATTATTTTGGTGTAAAATGGGTAAAACATATTCGTATAATTTTGCCGTTAATTTATTTCCCCTTTTTGCTGGAATTACTCCTGTTCCTGCATTATAAACAATTTTCAATTGGTCAACAAGTTCATAGCCGTGAAGAATAAAAGCAATCAATTGGTTATCCTGGAAAGCACCTACTGAAAATTCAAGTTTAATACTGTCGCTTTTTATTTTATCTTCGAGTTGTTCTTTTGTTAAGTAAAATGGCACTATGTAGTCTGAGAATGACAAATTGAAAACTTCTAAAAGTTTTTCAATGGGAGTGTTCTCCAAGGTCTGTAAGGTAGTCATAAAATTACTGCTAAGATAAGTTCTCTAAAAATCAAAATTGGTTAGTTCTGCGAACCTATTGCCTATTTTGGGGTAAATATACTGGATTTAAGAAGATTGGAAAAGTGTCTAGATTAAAATTTAGTGCTAAATAAATTGGTAAGTTATAATTTTCTTTATTTATAACTGCCATCCAGACTTTTACCATTATCTGTGGCTAAGGTGAAGCATAGTAATAGAGATTAAAAATAAGCGAGGTGTGTTGTATTTTGATTAGTTTTTAGCAAGAACACTATAGTTAAATATTGACGGAATTACTTTTTTAGTATTTAAGTAGGTATCGTAGAGATTAAATGTAAAAATCGTTAATTTCAACTATAAATAATTTTCTATATAAAAATCTAATTGTCACAAGAAAATTTAACTCATAATTCTTAAATAACTGCATCAAAATTTAGCGACTAAAAATTTTATAAAAAAACATACATCAGAAGTTGATTTAATTAGAAAATTATTCTAGTATGAAAAATTATTTAACCTTGGCATTTTTACAATTTATTGATTTTACAATTGAACATTTTTACTTTGATGTTAAGTTGAGCGGTTAACTTCGGCTCTAGTAAAAAAGTCCTTGGTTAAAATATACAGAATCAGTATAAACTCTAATTTGGCTAACTTTTCAAAAAATTCCTTAACAGTAGTCACGTAGATTTGGATAACTTTAAAGAAAAAAATATTACGAATTTCAATAAAATTAATAAAATAAAAAATGTTTTGAATTTGATACTTTTACTTTTTATGTGCACATATTTTATGCCAAAAAAGGCAATATCAGCAAAATGGTGAATCAGTATGCTGTTACGAACCTATTCAATGGAACGGTGCTGATTCAAAATAATCATAAGATCATTTATCATAAAAGTTTTGGGGTTGCAAAGGGTTCATTTAGTTGGAAAGTTACTAATGAAACGGAATATCAAGTCTACGAGTAATTTGCTCACCAAAATATGCTTTAGAAATTTATCCTAAAACTAATATTTGGTGTTAAACCAAGTGATTTGTTATCTACTTGTAGGGCATTGTTCTTATCATTTGAATTGACTTTGTAATATCGGTTTATAACATTATCCTGATTGGTTACATTAATTACACCGGCAGTAATCGAAGCTTTAATTAACGGTGACAAATTAAAACTGTAATTTAAAGAAGCATCTAAGCGCATGAAATTATCCAGGTTATCATTATTAGGAGAACCATAGTTTACCATAACATTATTCCCGTTTTGTTTTGTTTGTGCACCTTCAATTGGTTTTGTATAAGGCTGACCGTTTCTCCAACTCCCACCAACTGCTATTTTTATATTTTTAATAATAGTGTAATAAAAACCAACAGATAAGGAGTGTCTTATATCTACATTATTAGGGAATTCAGAAGGTTTAAGGGTATTAAATTGATAGTTGTTGATACTAAAAGTGTAACTCAGCCAAATGCTATATTGATAACCTGTTTTATTAGCGAAAAATTCAAGCCCTTTTGCAGTATAACTGCCATTGGCAATCGTATACTGAAAGCTGTTGTAAAAACCCTGATTAGAAGCTGTAATGCCATCTACAATTTTATAAAAACCCGTGGCCTCAATATTGACTTTGTTTTTGTTGAATTCTAAACCAAAAGACACCTGTTTACTGGTAGCGATTGGTATGTCCTTATTATTCACTAAAACCCAGCGTCTTTTTTCAACACCAAGAAAGTCATCCTGAAAATCTACGATTTGTGTAGAAGATTGGTTTTTAAATTCTCCTTCTAATTTTAAGGCAAATTCGTTCGATAATTTTTGGCGAATGTTTATTCGCGGCTCGATTAAAAGTTTGTCAAATTTCTGGAAATAATTAAAACGCAACCCAACTCTCACATACGTGTTATTTTTATGGTATTCGACTTCAGAAAACAAAGCGTGATTGAGCATAACTCCCTTTATAGTACTGGAATAATTTGGATTTATAACAATTGTTTGGTTCAACATTCCGGTTTCATTAAACTGATACCCAAATAAGAGATTTAGGTTTTCATTTGTTTTGTAATGTGTATTTAGTTTTATACCGGTATCTAATACTTGATTTTCTTCGCTTACAAGCTGATCTGTTTCTACCCGATAATCATTAGCATTAATAGTATATTTAGAAAAGTAAGAGATAAAATCAGTGCTTAATTTTGTATTCCAGATTGCTTTCCAATTCCCCCCGTAGCCTATATTTTTTTGGAATAAATTACTGGTTTTAGATTGTGTTTCATTTGAATTTGTGAGACGCTCGGAGTAATCCAAAGCATTATTAATACCAATAATATTGACTCTAAATTGATGTTTTTCATTTAAATCAAAAAGTAATTTAGCGGTATAATCATAAAAGTAAAAGTCAGAAGAGGTATCATGTTGGTAGCTACTTTTATTAATTTCAGTGTCTTCAAAACTACGTTCAAAATATTTATCATAAGTAGGGGACTTTACCCAATCAGTAACAGAGCGGCGTCCTGAAATATGTAAATCTAATTTTTTAGTGATTGGAATTTCCAAAAACGCATCAGCACTAATAGAGTTAATTCCTGCACCTCCGGAAAAGGTATTGGTTAGCAAATTTTTTGTATACATGTTGATCGTACTCGAGACTCCATCGCTAAATTCTGCACTGGTACCATTTTTATTGACGACCACTTTGTTGGTAAGATTGGGATTGTAGGCTGATATTAACCCAAAGAAATGACCGGAATGATACATCTTAATGTTATCCCATAACATCAAATTTTGATCGTTAGTTCCGCCACGCACGTTAAGATTGGCAATGCTTTCATTAATGCTTTCAACACCGGGTAGCAGTTGTATCGACTGCAGAATGTCGGGTTCGATTAATCCGGGAAGAATAGTAAAATTTTTAGTATTTAAAACGGTGCTTCCATCCAGGTATTTTTGGATTCCGGGGGTTAAATAAACATTTATTAAAACCTGATTTAACTCTTCATTTTTTGAATAAAGCACTATTTCAGTACACTTGTCTGCTGTAGTAAATAATTCGTTTGCAGAAAACTGCCTGGATTCAAAACCCACATACGAAATAGTAAGTGTCGCTGTTATTGGAATGCTGCCGAAGGAAAACCTGCCATTTGCATCTGTTATCGTACTGCTTTTACTATTATTTACAAATACTGATGCTCCCACTAAGGGAGATTTTATTTTATCAGAGAAAATGACTCCACAAATAGAGATTGTTTTGTTGAGTACTGAAATGGTAATATAGCGATCATTTAAAATTTTAAAATTTAAAAGTGTATTCGAGTTGAGATAAGTTATAGTTTCTTGTAATGTAAAAGCAGCATTAGGTATCTGGATCATAACAGCTTTAACATCTTCAACAGCATATGAAAATTTGATATTAAATTGCTTTTCAACGGTAATAATAACTTCGGTCAACGGAGTTTTTTGAGGTGTATTTTGTCCGTAACAAAAATTGCCAATGCATAACAGCAAATAAATGCCCCATTTATTTAACAACATAGTTGTAAAATATAATAACGTTTCCTTGAATCTTGTAACTTAATTGAAGCGGGATTGTAACAGACTCAAGCGCAATTTGTTTATTGGTATGAGTAAAGCTTCCGGTAAAGAGTTTTGTAGTATCAACGGCTTCTACTTTTATGCTTATATTATATTGACGCTCCATTTCTGCAATAACCTGAGTTAACGGAATTTTATCAAAGCTTGATTCCTGCAACAGCCAGGAAGGTTTTTGAACGACAAAATCGTCGACAGTTTCGATATTGCCGTTTAGGACTCTAAATGTTTTTCCGGGAGGTAATTTTACCGTTTTATTTTGATAAGTAACACTTACTAAACCTTGGTAACATTTTACTTCAAAATAATTTTTGCGTTCTTTTACGTTAAACTGTGTTCCTAAAACTTCAATTACTCCGGCAGCTGTATTTACACTAAAAGTCTGCCCTTTTTTTACTTTAAAAAAAGCTTCACCCTTTAATGTCAGCTCTCTTTTTTCAGGCCATTTTTTTTCATTAAAACTTAGTTTAGAAGCAGAATTTAAGATCACTTCAGAATGATCGGGTAGTATAACTGATTTTGTTTCTGCTATTTTGGTCTCAAAAGAAATAGTAGTTGCATGAAAAAGAAAATAAGCAGATGTCAATGCCACAACTAAAATAGCAGCTGCTCTGTAAAATGGTGTGAAGTTTAAAGTTCTTGTTTTTAGTTTCTTTTCAGAGTGGCCTCTGGCCTTGAATGCTTGAAAAGCCGCATCAGTATCTACTGTTGGAGCATTCAAGTGTGTGGCATAATGAGCGATCTTTTCAAGAGTTTGTAAATCTTCAGATTGTTTCAAATCTTCAATTTCTTTGCCTGAAAGCTCATTGTTGAACCATTTTAAGATTTCTTTTTCGTTTTTCATTTTATACCTCTATGTTTATAAGACAATTAACTTATAGATTACCCTATAGTTAAAAAGACTATTTATATATTTTCTATTTGAGCTTTTAAGAGTTGAAGCGCCCCGGACATTCTTTTTTCGACAGTTTTTTGAGAGATATTGAGCAACTCAGCTATTTCGCGGTATTTTTTTGCATCTATTCGATTCAATAAAAACACTTCGCGCTGTACTTCGCTTAATGATGCAATCGCCTTTGTGAGTTTAAGTTTAAATTCTTCTTCTTCAAATAGGTATTCAGGACTTTGATTATTAGTGTCTAAGTTAGGGCTGTCTTTTGCATATCTTAGTACCACTTTTTGATGCTTTATAGTATTTAGAAATAAATTATTGATACTGGTAAACAAATAGGTCTTGACTTTGTTAAAATCGATTTTAGAGCAATTCTCCCATATTTTTGTAAACGCATCCTGTACTAAATCTAATGCTGCTTGATTATCACCGCATTTATAATAAGCAAAATTACTTGCTGATTGTACATGCCTTAAGTAAAAATCCCGAAAGTGACTCTCGTCGCAAAGTGTACTTTTTTTGTCGCTCATGGAGTATTATTTCTTTTTGGTAGGCTGTAAATGTATCCTATTTTTTCGCAAAATATGGGGAGATCAATACAAATGCATTTTATAATAACATAATAAAAGACAATGTGTTAAGCAGTAGTGTTTTGTGTTTTATTTATGAAGATTTGTATTTTTTTTCATTTTTTAAGTAGGGTAAAAATAAATAGTGTTGTCTTACTGTTAGAAAGGCGCTAAAACATCGTCTATGAATACACAAATACACTAAATTTGAAAATTATGAAAAAATTAAAAATTGTTATAGGAATTACTATGTTAGCCATAATAGGTTTTGCATCATGCCAAAGTGAAGTTGATGATGTGCAAGGAGAAAATCCAAATACAAATTCAGCCAATTCAGCTACAACAAATAATTTAAAACGCACATCGCAATACGATGGTTCATTTGATGATTTCTTGGATGGAGCATCATGTTCCTCAATTATGTTACCTGCCAGCGCTACAGTAAATGGTATTCAGGTTTCGATCTTAAGCCAATTAGACTATCAGCAAGTTATTGCTATTTTGGCAGAATCTAATAATGATCAGGACAGTGTTGTATTAAAATTCCCGCTAAGAGTTAAATTAAGCAATTATACAGATGCAACGGTTAATAATCAAACGGAGTATAATGCGATTCTTAATGCTTGTACATCAGCTGAATCTTCTGGTCAGGATGCTATTTCTTCTGTAAATATTATTTTTCCGATAACAGTTTTAACGTATAATTTGAGTTTACAACAAACAGGAAGTGTTTTGATAACGTCTGAACAACAATTATACACCTACATGTCTAATGTTAGCAGTACAGAATTATTTTCGGTAAAGTACCCTATTGCACTGACAATTGCTGACGGAACCAAAATGATGATTTCCAGCGATGCAGAATTGCAGGCAGCGATCAATACCTCATTAAAAATCGAAGGGGAGATTGCCGTAGCGGTTCAAAGCAGAAAAAAATTAGAAACTATCCTCGTAAACGGAAAGTATAAGGTAGATGCATTTGTAAATGCAGGAGTAAATTCAGCTACGAATTACAAAGATTTTACGATCAATTTTGCAAATAATCTATCCATAAAAGCTGTAGATCTGGTAAACACAACCTTTAATGGAACTTATGCTTTAAGCTCACAATTAGATGTTTTTATGCAACTTAATTTTTCTGGAAATACCTTGATTACGGCATTAAATGATACCTGGAAAGTAACAAGCTTTACGAATGGTACAATCACAATGCAAAGTAAAACAAATGCGGCCCTAACATTAGTGCTGAAACAAATATAGTAGAATTTAAGAAAGTAAATTTTTAAGAGCAGCTAGTTTTACACAAGGTAGCTGCTCTTCTATATATAAACGTATAATAAAGGTCTAATGAAAAATATAATTTCTTTGTTAACCCTTGGCTTGTTTCTCTTCATTACATCTTGTTCTAAAGAAGAAGATGCGATTGATCATCCCACTGCAATTAATATTAAAGCAAACAAACAGCCAACAGGAAATTCTGCCAACGATTTATTATCAGATAAAAAATTTAAAAGTATCGTTATAGAACTCGTCTATGTAGAAGGTTTTGAGCCAGGCAGTGCAGCAATAAATAACTTTGTAAGCTTTCTTACCGCAAGAGCACACAAACCAAATGGCATAAGAGTAATCAAACGGTCTATTGCTTCTCCTGGAAATTCAGGGTATAGTAATGAGAAGATTGCTAGTATAGAAGATGCCAACAGAACACAATACAACAGCCAGGATGAAATAGCAGTTTGGGCATTTTTTGCAGATGGTAAGTCGTCTAGTGATACCGGAACATCAGTTATTTTAGGAACGGCTTACAGAAACACTTCTTTTGTTATTTTCGAACAAACGATCCAGGGTTTGAGTAACAGTCCTTCTCAAACCAACAGAAGTAAGCTGGAAACTACAGTAATCACCCATGAATTTGGACATGTATTAGGATTAACCAATCTTGGTACTCCCTTGCAAAGCAATCATGAAGATGCAGAACATCAAAAGCATTGTAGTGAAAAAACATGTTTAATGTATTGGTCTTCAGAAACAGGCAGTGGTATTTCTAATATGCTTACAGGTGGTGCGCCACCACAATTAGATGCGCAATGCATTGCAGACCTCCGTGCTAATGGAGGAAAATAACCTTTAATAAATAATATAAATATGAAACAGATCAAAGTATTTTTTTTAATAATGACTTTATTCTTCAGTATAACCATAATAAATGCACAAAACAAAACTCTTCCTAAATCAAATGGAGGTTTAAAAGGAGGTTATAATCTGGCAGCTGTAAGTTTTGATGGAGATGGAGAAACAGGCCAACGACACGGTTTTCATGTAGGGGTTTATGGAGAGTCATTTATTAGTGAAAGTTTTTCTATTCAGCTTGAATTGCTTTATTCTCAACAAGGATATAAAATAACCAATACCAACCGAACTTTTACCCAAAAATTAGATTACATAAACGCTCCTATAATGCTTAAGGTATATCCTTCTAAAAATTTCTTTTTGGAAACTGGCCCACAGATTGGATTAGCAGTCTCGCACAAAGAAGAATATGACGGTTTTTTTAATAGTTCTCAAGAATATGAACCTAATAGTTTTGATTGGGGACTAAACTTTGGCGGAGGATTTAAAACAAATTCCGGTATAAGTTTAGGAGCACGTTACCATTTAGGTTTAGGTGATTTATATGATCAGCAAAAAGCACAAAACAGAGTTTGGCAATTTTATATGGGTTTTGACTTGTAAAATTAATAAGACAGGAAATCTCACTATAAAAATTTAATAAAAAAACAATTATTAATCGGCATATCTGAATATAAAATTATGAAAATGAAAAATTTAGATTTTCACTTTAACGCAATGGTGTAATGACCAAAATCTTAACATTGAAATTATAAAGTACACTTCCAAATAGTACATTCAGGTATGTGATTTCTTGCAAAACAATAATTTTTATTTATTCACGCAATAATGGTTCGTTGATTGCGTTTGTGGCTACTTAAAAAGCTGCGTATTATTGTTGGCTTATTATTAAAAATACAATTGATAAGCCTTAAATAACGGTGTTTTTCTAAACTATTGATAATAATTTTTTTTTTGTTAATTATTCTAATAGAAGCAAAATAAGTAGCAGTATTTTAGCATAATTATTACTATTTCTACCAATAGTACAGAAAATTTATTCCTGAATTTCTCTGTCAAATATACTCATTGAGTATTCTCTAAAAAAACAAGTAACCTACTAACTTTCTATTAAATGAATAAGATTTTCTCATGCTTAGATGTGAAATGGTCTCCTATTGTTTTTAATGTAATAATACTATTTACATTAACAATGAACAAAGGCCTGGCACAAAAAAAAGTTTCATTTGATAGTATTATTTACCATACGTCAGTTGATCTGGCAAGTAAAAATAGTACCAAAGCAATGCAAACTGCAGATTCCCTTTATACACATTCAATTGATCCCGTACAGAAAGTCAAATCAATTATGTTAATGGCTGATTTACAAAAAAATGTAGGGGATTTTAAAAAAGCTATTGATTATGCAATAGCAGCAGATACTATAGCTGAATCTAATAGTCTGTATGAGTGGCAGGTAAGGATATCAGGATTTTTATCTGCTCAATATCGTACAATAGGATTAAAGGAACAAAGTCTTTTGTCGTTAAAAAAAGTGCTGGTAATTATAGTTAAAATAAAAAAAACAAACACAAAAAATCAATTATATTCAATTGTTAATCAGCAGATTGCTAGGTATTCTATTGATGATGAAAATTATTTAGAGGCGATCTCTCATTTAGATAAATCAAGTCTGTATATTGATAGAATGAAGAATTCTAAAGCTAAATTTTTCAATGCTGCAACCAATAATTATATGCTCGGGCAGTCGTTTTTAGGATTGAAAAATTATAAAGTAGCCCGCAAATATTATGACGCTGCTTTACTAATTTTAAACATGAACAACACAGCACAAGAAGGGACAATTTTGAGCGGCTTTATATATAGTGATATAGGAAGAATATATTTTGAGAAAAAAGATTTACAAAACGCTGAACTCAATTATAGCAAAGCGCTTGTGGTGGCTGTGAATTCAGATTTTTTGAATTTACAAGAAGAGATCTACTATAATTTTGCCGTTTATTACGAAAATAATAACGATGTAGAAAATTATAAGCATTATAGTAAATTGTATGAAAATGTGCAATTTAAGATAATGAATGCCAATAAAGAAGGAGCCAATAATATCATTAATAGATTACAGGACAAACAAACAAAATTATTTGAGAAACAAAAAGTAATAATAATGCTTTTTATTATTGGCGTAAGTATATTATTAGTTATCATATTTGTAATAGTCAGGAGAAAAATAGCAGACATTAGAAAATTTAAAGAGATCATACATAAAATTGAAAATGTTTCTCTTACGCCCAAGAAAATAAGTTATCTGACTGATGAAGAGGATGTAGGGAAGAAAGATTTAATGTCAAAAGAAACTGAAATGTTACTATTAAAAAAATTACAAAAATTTGAAGAGAAAAATACTTTCACAAACAACCATATCAGCCTTTCGAGTTTATCGTCAAAATTTGATATAAACAGTAAATACCTTTCCTATGTTATCAACAAACACAAAGGAATGGATTTTTATAATTATATAAACACACTTAGAATCTACTACATTATAAAAAAGATGGAAAGTGACCCCATATATTTAAGTTATAAAATAAGCTATTTGGCAGAAGAATGCGGTTTCTCATCACATAGTAAATTTGCTTCGATTTTTAAGAGTACAATAGGTATGTCTCCTTCTACTTTTATGGAATATTTAGTTAAAAAAAAGGCTGTATAACGACTTAGTACTGGCTTTAATAGGTAAAAAGATCCTGTTTTTTAGATAAAACAGGATCTTTTTTTGCCCTGTTTGTTAAAGAAAAGTTAACGTGTTAATTTCGGTTTAAATTACTTATAGTCAATTGTTAATGGTTTTTATTCGCCTATCCACTTTCACGATAGTGCATACTTATGTGCTTTATTCTAAAATAGTATTAAAGTAATTTAGCAAGAGAAATAGTAATGAAATAAATAATTAGAAGTTGATAGTGCTAAAAAAAATAACTGATTTCTTTTTTTTAATTTAAAAGTAACGAGAGACAAACTTTATTCAATTATTAATGTCCTTTTTTAACACCTTTTTAGACAGTGAGTATTCAAAATTCGAGTTGTAAAATTCGCTACCAGATTCAAAAATACCGCTATAAAAACCCTTCCTCATTTTTAATAATTCAAAAATTATTAGCATACAACCCGAGACAATTAAATCATACATTTATGAAAAACTTTACTTTTTTTTTAAATAACAAAAAGAAGATCATTTATTGCATGCTTCTTTTTTTATTGCATTTATCGCTGCAGGCTCAGGAAATTTGTAATAACGGGCTTGATGATAATGGCAATGGTTATGTTGATCAGTATGATCCGCAGTGTTATACGACCCTTGCACCTACATGTTTTGTGCCCGCACCAGCCCCAAATTTTAAAATAGATTTAGCGCTTCAGGGACCTCCAAACACATTAGATGTATCGATATCGCCAACAATTGGAGATCTGGATGGAGATGGTATTCCAGAAATTATAGCCCCTTTAGGAAACAGTACTACAGGTTATATGACCTATCATGTCATTGGAGGAGCAATCGTAGATGCGGGTATTAATTTTAGAATATCCTTGTACCAGCCTGTTAGTGGTACTGTTGTACAACCTGCTATAGCTGACATTGACAGGGATGGAAAAGCAGAGGTTATTAGTGTTGATGTGAATGGATATGTTTACGTATTCGGTCATACAGGAGGTAATGCAACAACCTATAAATTTAAATCTGACTTGCCTTCTACCGTCATATATGGTTCTCCGCGGATAGCAGATATTGATGAAGATGGTGTCCCGGAAATTATTGTAGGACACAACATATTTAAATTTGATTTGATAAATAAAACCTTAAAACGATTTACTTCTCTCCCAACAAGTAGGCCGCATGGAAAAGATACAGGTTCTTGGGGGGCTGATATAGTTGTAGTTGATATCTTACCTTCAAATCCCGGGAAAGAAATTGTGGCGGGAGGTACGGTATATGGCGTTAATATGACAACCGGAGTTCTGACAGTACTAAGGAGTTTAAATGCTATTAACAGTTCAATTGCATTAAATATTGACGGCCCCACAGCTGTAGCGGATTTGAACTTAGATGGAAATTTAGATATTGTATTTTCGAATGGTGGCCGCGTGTATGTTTGGGATCCAGTCGCGAATCAAATTTTATTAAATATAGCCACAGTAGGAAGTGCTGCAAGGCAAAGTATGCCTACAATTTCGTATATGTATGATGAGGTTGCAAATGATGGCATGAGTAAAGATTTCCCTGAAATTTTGATAGGATACACGAACAAGATTGTTGCCTATAATTTACAAATTCCCGGAAATGTAGTTTGGTCACTCGCTACAACCGATAGTTCAGGCGAAACAGGAATAACATCCTTTGACTTTAATGGTGATGCTATTCAGGAACTTGTTTATAATGATGAGACGCAAGTGCGTATTATTGATGGAAACACCAGAACTCCTGTTAATCTGGCGACCTTTAGTTCCGGGACGCTAACCTGGATGGAGCATCCTGTGATAGCTGATATTGATAATGATGGTCAGGCAGAAATAATTGCTTTTACTGGTCTTCCACGTGCTGCTTCAGGCGAGGGGCGTCTAAATATTTTTAAAGCTGGCGCAGGATCTTCTTGGCAACCGGCAAGAAAAGTATGGAACCAACGCGGATATCGTGTCGTAAATATCAATGATGATTTGACCGTGACCAGGCAAGAAACCAAAATGTCGAACTTTATGCCGGTAAATTCTACAAAATATAGAATTTTAAATCAATATAATGTTCAGCTAAATCCCATAAATTTAGTATTAGAACCAGGAACAGTTGCAGCTACAGACGTGCAATTAAAAAGTGTGAAACATTATAATGTTCCTAAAGGTGAATTGACACTTGAAGTGAGTGTTTTAGGAGCATCAGATCTACCTGCAGGAAGCCCTGTAACAGTGTACAATGGTAATCCTACTACCACAGCAGCAACCATTGTAGGAACCGGTTATACAACAGAAGTGATTGCTTCGGGTACTACAAAAACTATTACAATTACAATCCCTTCTTATCAAAGCTATAAATTGTTTGCAGTTGTTAATGATAACGGTTCAGTTCAAACGCCTTTTGATTTAGGGTCAGATTTTCCATCGACTGGTTTAGTAGAATGTGATTACGAAAACAATATAGCTTCTATACCTGTTCAAGTAACGGATACTGATGGCGATGGTAAGGATGATGGAGTAGATTTAGATGCAGATAATGACGGTATTTTGGATACTGACGAATCTCATGGATATGATATTTTTGGAGATGAAGACGGAGATGGTATTTTAAATTTTCAAGATGTCAGCAAAGGTCCGGGTCCGGGTGATGGATCTAAAACAGATTATACCGATGTAAATGGAGATGGAATAGCCGATGTTTTTGATACAGATGGTGATGGGATAATTGATGCATTTGATTTGGATAGCGATAATGATGGTTGTCCTGATTCTAATGAGTATTATAACGATCCAAATGCAGACGGAGGAGACGGAGGTCAGTACGGATTAGGTCCGGATCCTGTAGCAACTAAACCTGATGGAACAGTTCTTAATCCAATGGCTACATATACCGGTACTTTAGTGCCTGTTTACACTGCTTTAAAAATTACTGTAAATGTATTAATGCCTGATCAAACAGTAAATATTGGCGATACCGCTATTTTTTCATCAGCTATTTCTGCAACCAAAGTAAGTAATTTTTATACAAATCCTAAGACTGTTGCAGATGTCACCAATGAGCTTACTTACCAATGGTATGTAAGTAAAGATGACGGAATTATATTTACTGCTTTACAGGAAGAAGTCAATTCAAAACTGGAACTAACAGATGTACAGTTAGTAAGTAATAAAAACCTTTACAAAATAATAACGACCCATCCTGATAGTAATGCAGGCTGTGTTATAACAACAGATCAGGCTTTACTAACAGTAACGCAATCACCCAAAATTGCACTTGTAAAAACAAGTAATGTTAGCAATACAGTAGCAGTAGGAGATTTGATTACCTATACATTTACGGTGACCAATACGGGTGATGTAATCCTTAGTGCAGTTGTTGTTGATGATGCAATGACGGGCAGTGCCAATCTGACTACCAGTCCTTCGAGTTTAGTTCCCGGAGCCACAGGTACTGCCACTGCTACTTATACCATTAAGCAGTCTGATATTGATAATGGAAGTGTGAGCAACTCAGCTGTTGCCACAGGAACAGCTCCTGATAACAAAAAAGTAAGTGATACTTCAGGAACCTCAGATTCAAATGATGATGCTACTGAAACGACATTGACCCAAACCCCAAAGATTGCCGTTGTAAAAACCAGCAGTGTTGGAGGTACAGGAGCGGTAGGTGATGTAATCACGTATACGTTCAGTGTTAAAAACACAGGTAATGTTACCCTTAGCGCAGTAGTTGTTGATGATGCAATGACTGGCAGCAGCAACCTGGCCACAAGCCCTTCGAGTTTAGTTCCCGGAGCCACAGGTACTGCTACGGCTACTTATACCATTAAGCAGTCTGATATTGATAATGGAAGTGTGAGCAACTCAGCTGTTGCCACAGGAACAGCTCCTGATAACAAAAAAGTAAGTGATACTTCAGGAACCTCAGATTCAAATGATGATGCTACTGAAACGACATTGACCCAAACCCCAAAGATTGCCGTTGTAAAAACCAGCAGTGTTGGAGGTACAGGAGCGGTAGGTGATGTGATCACGTATAGTTTTACTGTCACAAACACAGGTAATGTTACCCTTAGCGCAGTAGTTGTTGATGATACAATGACTGGCAGTGCCAATCTGACTACCAGTCCTTCAAGTTTAGCTCCAGGTGCTACAGGTACTGCCACTGCTACTTATACCATCAAACAATCTGATCTTGATAAGGGAAGTGTGAGTAACTCGGCCGTTGCTACAGGAACAGCTCCTGATAACGCAACAGTAAATGATACTTCAGGAACCTCAGATTCAAATGATGATCCAACCGAAACATCACTGAGACAAGCACCAAAAATCGCGCTTGTAAAAACAAGTACTATTGGAGGTACCGGAGCAGTAGGTGATGTGATCACGTATAGTTTTACTGTCACAAACACAGGTAATGTTACCCTTAGCGCAGTAGTTGTTGATGATGCAATGACTGGCAGTGCCAATCTGACTACCAGTCCTTCAAGTTTAGCTCCAGGTGCTACAGGTACCGCCACTGCTACATACACCATTAAGCAGTCTGATATTGATAATGGAAGTGTTAGCAACTCAGCTGTTGCCACAGGAACAGCTCCTGATAACGCAACAGTAAATGATACTTCAGGAACCTCTGATACCAATGATGATCCAACCGAAACATCACTGAGACAAGCACCAAAAATCGCGCTTGTAAAAACCAGTAGTGTTGGAGGTACAGGAGCGGTAGGTGATGTAATCACATATACGTTCAGTGTTAAAAACACAGGTAATGTTACCCTTAGCGCAGTAGTTGTTGATGATGCAATGACGGGCAGTGCCAATCTGACTACCAGTCCTTCGAGTTTAGTTCCCGGTGCTACAGGTACTGCTACGGCTACTTATACCATTAAGCAGTCTGATATTGATAATGGAAGTGTTAGCAACTCAGCTGTTGCTACAGGAACAGCTCCTGATAACGCAACAGTAAATGATACTTCAGGAACCTCAGATTCAAATGATGATGCTACTGAAACGACATTGACCCAAACCCCAAAGATTGCCGTTGTAAAAACCAGCAGTGTTGGAGGTACAGGAGCGGTAGGTGATGTAATCACATATACGTTCAGTGTTAAAAACACAGGTAATGTTACCCTTAGCGCAGTAGTTGTTGATGATGCAATGACGGGCAGTGCCAATCTGACTACCAGTCCTTCGAGTTTAGTTCCCGGAGCCACAGGTACTGCCACTGCTACATACACCATTAAGCAGTCTGATATTGATAATGGAAGTGTGAGCAACTCAGCTGTTGCCACAGGAACAGCTCCTGATAACGCAACAGTAAGTGATACTTCAGGAACCTCAGATTCAAATGATGATCCAACCGAAACAAAGTTATCTCAGGAACCTGGTTTAAAATTATACAAAATGGGTACGTACCATGATACTGATAAAGATGGAACTGTAAATGTAGGAGATCGTATTGATTATATTTTCAAAGTAATAAATACAGGAAATGTTACGATCAGCAATATCAAAGTATCCGATCCTATGGTTGCAGTTTCAGGAGGGCCAATTTCCTCGCTATCCCCAGCCGTTATTGATGCAACAACTTATACAGCAAGTTATACAATGACACAAGCTGATATTGATCTTGGAGCGGTATATAATTTAGCTTTTGTAAGCGGAAAAGATACCAATGGTAATGATATTGAGAATGATTCTCAGGATGAAGCGCCATTAACTCCAAAAGATAAATTTTATGAAACAACCTGTCCTAAATGTACGGTTACTACTTTGGAACAAAAATCAAGTATTGCTTTAATCAAAACAGCCATTTTCAACGATGCAAATAATAACGGAAGTGCTGATGCAGGTGAAACCATTAGTTATAGTTTTACTGTGATAAATACTGGAAATGTAAGACTTAAAGAGGTTACAATTAAAGATCCGCTTCCTGGAATTGAAATGACTGGAGGTCCAATATCTTTATCTCCGGGAGAAACTGACAGTACTACTTTTAAAGGAGTTTATGTTCTGAAACAAAGTGATATCAATGCCAAAAACGTTTCCAATCAGGCTATTGTAACGGCAGTAAATCCTTTAGGCATTACTGTAAGGGATGCATCTGATGACAATAATATTGACGGAGATAATCCAACAGTTTTAGCTATAGAGGGTTGCATTATAAAAGTATTTAATGCAATATCTCCAAACGGTGATTCTAAGAATGAACGCTTCTATATTCAGGGCTTAGAATGTTATCCTGAGAATACTATTGAAATCTATAATCGTTGGGGAGTGTTGGTATTCGAGCGTGACCATTATAATAATGAAGAACGTGCTTTTAGAGGAATGTCAGAAGGAAGAACAACAGTTAAGAAATCTGATGGATTACCTGTAGGGACTTACTATTATATTTTGAAATATAAGGATAGTGATTCCAATGGGCATCAGGAAGCAGGATATTTATACCTTAATAGATAACATTAAAACAATTCGTAATGGCTTAGTCCTGAAAAAACTAAGTCATTCTTAAAAGAAAAATAAATGAGAAAATCAGCCATATTTTTTATGTTTTTTTCCGTAGTGGGATTTGCGCAGCAAGACTCGCAGTTCACCCAATATATGTACAATACTATCAGTATAAATCCGGCATATGCAGGATCAAGAGGAGCAATGAGCATCTTCGGACTGTACCGTACCCAGTGGGTAGGACTAGATGGAGCACCGGAAACCAGTAGTTTTTCAGTAAATACACCACTTAATAATAGTAATTTGGGAATAGGGGTTTCATTGTTAAATGATAAAATAGGCCCCACAAATGAGAACACGTTGTCTGCCGATTTATCCTACACCGTCCCTACATCTGAGACCTTTAAACTCTCTTTTGGAATCAAGGCAACAGCTAACTTGTTTAATCTGGATGTTAATAAATTACATCCCGAGGATCAGGGAGATCCACAGTTTCAGGATCTAAACAACAAAGTCACACCTAATATCGGAGCAGGGGTTTATTGGCATTCTGATAAAGCCTACATTGGATTATCAGTTCCTAATTTTATTGAAACCAATAGGTACAATGATAATGATGTGGCTATTTTTAAGGACAGAATAAATTACTATTTAATAGCCGGTTACGTATTTGATCTGGATCCTTATCTAAAATTTAAACCAGCGGTATTGACTAAAATGGTTGAAGGAGCTCCATTACAGGTAGATCTTTCGACAAACTTTATGTTCAATAACAAATTTGTCATAGGAGTAACCTATAGATGGAGTGCAGCATTGAGTGCTATGGCAGGATTTCAAATTACCGACGGGCTTTATATCGGATATGCTTACGATCATGAGACTACCAGATTAAGTCATTATAATTCAGGGTCACATGAGATATTTCTCCGATTTGAATTCTTAAATAACTACAGCCGAATAACTTCACCAAGATTCTTCTAAAACTCTCAAAAGATGAAAATTAAACACCTATTTTCCGCAGTTTTTTTAGTGTTGATGACATTAAAAGGAAATACGCAAACATCAAGTCAGGAAAAAGCAGACAAAGAGTATAACAAATACGCCTATGTTGATGCTATTGATATTTATGAAAGAGTAGCCAACAAAGGATATAAAAATGAAGATGTGTTCCAGAGATTGGCAAATTCCTATTATTTTAATGGTGAATTACCCCAGGCGGCCAAATGGTATGATGCCCTTTTTCTAATGAATAAAGAGCAGGATACAGAATATTACTATCGTTACGCCCAAAGCTTAAAAGCTATGGGGGATTATGCCAAAGCGGATAAAATTTTAGAGGCATTCAACAGAAAAATTGCCACTGATAAAAGAGGGATATTGTTTGAAAACAATAAAAACTATCTCGAGCAAATAAAGTCAAATTCCGGTCGATTTGAAATGACCGATACCGGAATTAACTCCACTCAAACGGATTATGGAAGTGCCTATTACAACAACAAACTTGTATTTACTTCAGCCAGAGATACCGGAGGAGTAGCTAAAAAAACATTCAAATGGACAAATAAATCTTTCACAAATTTATATTGGGCAGAATTAAAAGCTGATGGAACTGTGGGTAAGCCAGAGAGGTTCGAAAAAAAAATCAATTCAAAATTTAATGAATCCACACCTGTTTTTACCAGGGATGGAAAAACGATGTATTTTACAAGAAACAATTTTCTGGATGGAAAAAGAGGAAAAGACGACAAGAAAATTACATTATTAAAACTCTATAAAGCAAATTTTGTTAATGGAAAGTGGAGTAATATATCTGAATTACCATTTAACAGTGACCAATACAGTACGGCACATCCAGCATTAAGCAAGGATGAGAAGAAACTGTATTTTGCATCAGATATGCCGGGAACATTAGGACAATCAGATCTGTTTAGTGTAACGATTAGTAGTAATGGGAGTTTTGGAATACCCGAAAATTTAGGAGCAACAATCAATACCGAAGGAAGAGAAACATTTCCTTTTATATCTGATTGTAATGAACTGTATTTTGCCAGCGACGGCAGACCAGGATTAGGTGGACTTGATGTATTTGTTTCAAAAATAGATGCGGAAGGTACATTTGGGGCAGTGCAAAATGTTGGTGCTCCTGTAAATGGAAAACAAGACGATTTTGCTTTTATTATCGATAGTAAAACAAGAAACGGATTCTTCTCCTCCAATAGAGAAGGAGGCCTAGGAAACGACGATATTTATATGTTTACCGAAACCAGAAAACTACTTTGTGAACAAGTATTAAAAGGGACTGTAGTCGATTTTGAAACTAAAAAAATACTGGAGAATGCCAAAGTAATCTTGCTCGACGGACAATTTAAAACCATAGCCGAAGTGGTAACAGGATTGGATGGAAGCTATAAATTTAATGTGGAATGCAATAAAAGTTATCATCTAAGGGGAGTAAAACAAGAATATGAGACTAGGGAAATTCCAGTTAGAATAGAAGGAAAAAGTGGAGAAACCAACTTAGAGCTGCAATTAGAAAAACGAATTAAACCAATAGAAATAGGAACAGACCTGGCTAAAACGCTTAATATTCCGATTATTTATTTTGATTTGGACAAATCGTTTATTCGAAAAGATTCAGCCTTTGAACTGGAAAAAATCCTGGTGGTCATGACCCAATACCCAAAGATGAAAATTGATGTTCGTTCTTATACTGACAGTCGTCAGACCGCTAAATACAATCTCGCTTTATCTCAAAGAAGAGTCAAATCGACTATACAATGGTTAATTAAAAAAGGGATTGACCCAAGTAGATTGACAGGGAAAGGTTATGGAGAGAATCATCTGGTAAACAAATGTTCTGATGGTGTCCCTTGTAGTGAGGCAGAGCATCAGTTAAACAGACGAAGTGAATTTATTATCGTTTCAATCCAATAATGAGTATAAGCTAATCTTTGAGTTGTGATATTAAGTTACATTATCGAATATTGAATCAATACCGGAAAATGTAATTTAGATTGTCTGCCTTATGCGTGTGAGAAACACATGCATAAGGCGAAAATGGAAAGTATATAATTTTGGAAGATTATATAAAATGGATTTATTTGGGCAGCAGTAAATTTTTATTTACTGCTGTTTTTTTTAAAATGTGTTTTAATCAATTCTTGTTTTTTTCATTAAAGAGCAATTGTATTTCTAGTCAGGTTTTTGAAAACGCATTATTTTTTATAATTAATCGGTAAATAAATGAAAGTAAGTAAAGCAATGTTTTTTATAAAAATGGGAATAACTATGGCTACAGAAGAACAAGTTGAGATATCAAGAATTGAGCTCAAAAAAATAGTAAATTTTTTACCCTATCCTATCATAATTTCTGAGAAAGTCGGAGGTGAATTTTTTTATCTTTTTTTTAATAAAAATTTTAATAAAAAAATAGGTTATACTATAGATGAAGTAACAACAAGAACGGATTTATTAAAATTAATTTTCCCAGATGATTTCTTGCGTACTGAAATTACCCAGCAATGGGCTTCCCGAGAAAAGCAAATTAAAGAAACTGGTAAAGGGCACGTGAAAATTAAAGCACATCTCACCTGCAAAACAGGAGAAAAAAAATGGTTTGAAATTAAAAGTTCCATTGTAAAAGAGTTACATATTATTGCTTTTGTTGATATTGATAGCGATGTTATGTTACAGGAGAAATTAAGAAAAAACAACCTTAATAATGACAGGATGCTTACCATCTTAGGCCATGATTTACGCAGTCCTATTGCAAACCTAATTTCTATCTCATCTCTAGGTGAGCAATCGGAAATTTCGCAACAGGAGTTCATTTCAATGATGAAGATTCTAAAAGTGGAGTCTATAGAGGCTTTGCAATTATTAGATACTACGTTTAGTTGGGCCAGACTAAATTTCAACTATATTCAATATAGAAAAGTCCGGATTGATTTTGATGAGCTAATAAATAATGCGCTAAAAGTGAATAAAGCTACATATGAGAACAAAAGTATTACCATTGCTGTTGATATAGAGAAGCTTAATGATATAGAAAACGATTTGAAAATACTAACTACTATTGTGCGAAACATCATTTCAAATGCCATTAAGTTTACCTCTGAAAATGGTTTAATTTCGATAAAGGCCCTTGAGAATGAATTAATAATTAACGATAACGGAATAGGAATGAGTACAGAAATGCTTGACGCTGTTCTGAGTCAAAATTATCGCAGTAGAAGAGGAACTAATAATGAAAAGGGCATTGGACTTGGTTTGCGACTTGTTCTGACTCTGGCGGAAAAGATCAATTGCAGAATAATTATAGCAAGTACAGTATTAGTAGGTACATCTGTGAGAATTATTTTCGACACACCAAGGCATTAACTTAAAAAGGATTTCAATTGAACTTAATTATTTAAAAATTTTGTCCAGAAAACTAGGGTTTTGAATTCAAAAATCAGACTCAAATATGTTGCAGAATAATACTAAAGATAGTCTTTTAATCTAGTAGAATTTGTTGTTCTAAAATTTTAAAAAATGCCAGTCCAACACTAGGATCTGCGCTATATTATATTATAAAAAGAATCCGAGAAGATGTCAAAAAAAATGTTAGAATAGTTTCTTTTATTGTAACTACATTATAGAGTGAATTGAATTTATAACAATTAGTTTATACTTTATTAATGTTTACAATAACAGCAAGAATTGCCTACTTAAACTGCTGGCTTTTTTTGAGTTAAAATTGGCATCCTACCTGAGGAATTATTGATGTTTTTGAATTATTTTTAAAAGTTTATCGGTACGATATAGTGCCATACAAAAAAAAACAAAAGAAGGAAGTGCAGAACATCAAAGTATACTTTTAGTAATTACAAAGCTTGTAGAGTATTTTTTTTCAAATATATACTTTTTTTACATCTTTAAATAAAAAGTTTATGCCCACTTCTTTTGGTTCTGTCGCATTTGGGATACGTTTTATCTTTGCCTTTTTTAATTTCTTAAACTCATAAATACGAAAGGTCAATTGCTACCCGAAGTCTATTATATTGAAGGCAGTAGATTCAAATCTTGTGAAATTTTTCCTGCGTGATAAAAATACACAAGGCTATTTCTGCAATTTTTATAGCTATATAAATATTAATGTCTTGAAATTAAATCCAGGGCTAATTCTTTCTCGAGAAATATCCTTCAGCATTTAAAAAAGAAGTAGACTAATATTCCCCTGCCGAATTGAAATCCAGTCGAAAAATCGCTTTTATTTTACACACATATATAGTTATACAATTAATCCTTGTACTATCATTATACAAAATTTTGAAACACTATAATTCTGAAAGTTTCATCTTTTATTATATAATCTTTTAAATGCTCTGAGTACTATCTTTAGTCGCTTTATCATTATTAATAAAGCGCAGTAATAAATTATAAAATATTTAAAGAAGTAGTAGATGGCTTTAACCCAATGCAGTATTAAAGGTACCAACATTGAATGGATTGATCTTGTTGATCCCACTGATCATGAATTATCAGCCATAAGTGAAAAGTTTCATCTTAATTCATACGCACTACTAGATTGCCTGGATCCGGATCATCTTCCAAAATTTGAGGAACACAATAATACCCACTTCCTAATTATAAGAGTTGTCAGTGAAAATAAGGAAAAATTGCAGACCGTCCAGAGTCTGAGTTGTAAAATTGCTGTTTTTTATAACGAATCCTTTATCATTACAGTTCATCGTACAGCCCAGCCTTTAATTTCAACTATAAAAGAAACGTATGTCGATACTGGGAAAGTTAAAACAAGCACAGGCATTGTCATTCATATTGTTCGCGATGCACTGCATTCTTTTGAACAGCCCGCTATAAATCTATCGAATAAAATTGACGGTTATGAATCTAAATTATTTTTGAAAAAAAATATCCCTGCTGATATGATAGAGGCAATTTATTACCTAAAAAACAGGGCAGGATTATACAAAAAACTGCTTTTGTTGAGTAATGAAGTTGTAAATTCTATCAGGGCAGAAGGAGAAGAAGTACCGGCACTTAGAGATGTTCACGATCTGCATACTAAACTTTTGATGCTCAACGATCAGGTTCAGGAAGATGCAAAAGAGTTATTGAATATTTATTTGTCTTTATCTGCCAGGAAAACAAACGATGTTATGAAAGTGCTCACTGTGTTTTCTGTTTTTTTTATGCCACTTACATTTATAGCAGGGATCTACGGGATGAATTTCAAATTTATGCCTGAACTTAATTATTATTGGGCATATCCAATTACTTTAATTGTAATGGTTTTAGTTTCTATAATAATTTTTTTATGGTTTAAAAGAAAGAAATGGCTTTAGAATAGTATTTTATAAATTGAAAATTTACAGTTAAACAATAATAGAAACGTAATGAAAATGATGGAAAATAAAAAGAGAATTGCGATTTTAGGAGGAGGACCAAGCGGACTGTTTATGTATAAAAGATTGGTTGAATCAGGAAGCACAAATTTTGAAATAGACATCTATGAACGAAAATCTACCCTTGGCGCAGGAATGCCTTATAGTCGAGAAGGAGCAAATGACGAACATGTAACCAATGTATCAGATAACGAAACGCCCGGAATTGCCACTTCAATTTCAGAATGGATTTTGACTGTACCATTAGATTTACTGGAAAGATTTGAAATTGATCCTGATAAATTTACTGAATATAAAGTAGTGCCAAGATTACTTTTTGGATATTATCTCGCCGACCAGTTTAAACTTTTACAGCAAAAAGGAGATGAAGCTGGAATAACAACACGAATTCACTATCAAAGCAATGTGGTGGATATTAGTTACAACGAACAAGACAATGAAGTATGGGTAGAAACAATTACTGAAAAAGATAAATTTGACCATGTAGTTATTTGTACAGGACACAACTGGCCACTGCGATATGAAGGAAAGGTCAAAGGGTATTATGACGCTCCATATCCGCCATCAAAGCTTTTGCTTAAACTCAATCACCCAGTAGCTATAAAAGGGTCGTCTTTAACCGCGATAGACGCCATAAGAACTCTTGCCAGAGAAAATGGTTCATTTAAAAAAGATGAAAATGGAAATATAAGTTTTCAAAGCCATGTAGAAAGCCCCGATTTTAAAATGATCATGCATTCCAGAAGTGGAATGCTACCTGCAGTAAGATTTCATCTCGAAGATTCTCATCTTAATAATAATTCGCTGCTGACGGAAAAAGAAATTGAATTGCACAGAAGAGAGAATGATGGTTTTCTCTCACTGGATTTTGTATTTCAAAAAGATTTTAAAGAAATATTCCGCGATAAAGATCCTGATTTTTACAATAGAATTAAAGATCTCAGTATTGAGGATTTTGTTTTGGAAATGATGGAACTCCGAGAACGTCTTGAACCATTTCAGCTTTTAAAAGCAGAATATATTCAGGCTGAGAAATCGATAAAAAGGCAGGAATCAGTGTATTGGAAAGAGATGCTGGCAGTTTTGAGCTTTGCTATGAATCATCCTGCAAAATACCTTTCGGCAGAAGATATCCAACGACTTCAAAAAGTACTTATGCCATTGATATCAATTGTAATTGCATTTGTTCCGCAAAAATCCTGTATCGAGTTACTGGCGCTTCACTACGCAGGAGTTCTGGATATTATTCCCGTTGGTGCAGAAAGTACCGTAGAACCGCAAAATGGTGGTGGAATCCGGTATAACTTCTTGGATCAGCATAACAATCCACAATCCGTATTTTATGAAACTTTTATTGATTGTGTTGGTCAGCCACATCTATCTTACGCAGATTTCCCTTTTAAGAGTTTACTTTCACAAAAAGCAGTCAGTCCTGCAAAAATAAAATTCAAATCAAGTGAAAGAGGGCATCTTGCTTTTTTAGAAGGCAACGGCTCCGTAGAAAGTGACAGTACAGGAAGTTACTTTTTAAACGTATCGGGAATTGCAATAAATGATAATTTTCAAATTATTGACCAGTACGGAGCCTACAATGAAAACATATTTATTATGGCAGTTCCGTACATTGGAGGTTATAATCCGGATTATTCCGGACTGGATTTTTGCGAAGCGGTATCATTGCGTATTATAAATAGCATACAGGGAATAAATTAAAGTAAGAAATTGTACAGTAATATCTTTTTCCTACATATAGACATATTATCTTTTTTTTCAAAAAAAGCGAAAATAACTTTCTCTCGTTTAAAGTACTTCTCAGTGAAAATCTGAATTTTTAAAGATTAAAATAAAGATCCAGGAGCACAGATACCCTCAGTATTCGTTTAAACTAAGAGAATTTAATTTGAAATACCCCGTAAAATAAGAGTATATTTACTTACAAACAAATAACCGCTAGATGAAATTCCAACACATTTTACATGTTGATGATGATACTGACGATTGTGAAATGTTTCTTTTAGCGCTGCGAAAAGTGTCCGAAAAAGTGGGGTACACAGCGATCAATGATCCACTTTCGGCAGTAATACAACTCGAACAGAAGATAATCGTCCCTGACGTCATCTTACTTGATTTTAATATGCCACTGATGAATGGTATACAATTCTTGCAGCATATTAAAAAAAATATCGAACTCAGAGATATCCCAATTATAATGTTCTCTACTTCATCAGTAGATGAATTAAAAAACCGGACCAAAGATATGGGTGCCCATGATTATATTACTAAACCTATGGATTTTAATGGCCTGGTTGCCATATGTAATAAATTTTTAATTGGGTAAAATTTATGCAGACACTAGATAAGGAGAATAAAGACATGATAAATAGCAGGGACCAGATTTCTGACCACCGAAATGGAGAAATGGAACGCCTGACAAAAGCATTCGATTGGTCGAAGACCTCAATCGGATCGTCATTATATTGGCCGGCAAGCCTACATATCACAATAGATATCATGCTTTCTTCTAAATTCCCTATGTTTTTATGGTGGGGAGAAAAAAAAGTTCAGTTTTATAACGATGCTTACCGCCCAAGTCTTGGAGATCAGGGAAGACATCCGCTCGCACTTGGTCAGGAAGGGGAACCTTGCTGGGAAGAGATCTGGAAAACGATAGGCCCTTTAATTAATCAGGTATACACCGGGGGGGAAGCTACCTGGAGCGAAGACCAGCTGATTCCGATCTCCAGAAATGGAAAAATTGAGGATGTTTACTGGACATTTGGTTATAGTGCTGTGTGCGGTCTGGATAAACAAATTGAAGGAGTTTTGGTGATCTGTACCGAAACTACTAAAAAAGTACTGGCAATAAAGCAGATAGAAGAAAAGGAAGCGGAACTGCGCAATACTATACTTAAGGCACCAATTGGAATGTGCATTCTCACCGGTCCTGACCATGTTGTAGATATTGCCAATGAAAAAATGATTGAAGTGTGGGGAAAAACTGCTGAGGAAATAATGAACAAACCTATTTTCGAAGGCGTATTCGAGGCCCAGGACCAGGGGTTTGAAAAATTGCTTAAGCAGGTATATGAAACCGGCAAACCCCATGTTGCACATGAGATCCCAATTTTCCTGCCAAGGGACGGGAAACTGAAAAAAGTATATGTAAGCTTGATTTATGAGCCCTGCCGAAATGAGCATGATATTATAACTGGAGTATATGCGGTAGTTATTGACGTGACAGCTCGCGTGCTGGCGCAGGAACAAATTGAACAGATTGTAGAGGCACGAACGAAAGAGCTTAACGAGGTAAATTTAAAATTGCAAAAAACAAATGAAGAACTGGAGCAATTTGCTCATATTACATCACATGATCTGCAGGAGCCATTAAGGAAAATAAGTGTTTTTTCGCAGCTTTTGGAGCAGAAAGTTGGATTGATGGATGATGATTCGAGAACTTATCTGGGCAAGATAAATATTTGTTCTAACAGGATGGTTAATTTGATTCGCGATTTACTGGGCTACAGTGAAGTAGCAAAACAGGAAAGTTCTTATACAACTATTGACCTCAATGATGTAATTGGAGAGATCATATCTGACCTGGAGATTTTAATCCTGCAGAAAAAGGCTTTTATTGAACATGGAGTTCTGCCAACGATAGAGGCTGATCCTGTGCAGATGGCCCAATTGTTTGGAAACATTATCTCCAATTCATTAAAATACAGTAAAAGCGATGTTTTTCCAGTTATTACCATTAGCAGCAAAGAGGTAACGTTACAAGAAATTGCCTTTAACTCAAATCTTATTGAGGGAAACACGTATTACAAAATTGAAATTGCTGATAATGGAATTGGATTCAGCCAACAATACAGCCAACAGATTTTTAGTATTTTTCAAAGACTTCACAATAAGACTGAATATGGGGGAACGGGTATTGGCCTGGCACTGTGCAAAAAAATAGTACAAAAGCATAGTGGAGATATTTTTGCAGAAGGAAAAACTGGCGAAGGTGCAAAATTTACCGTTATACTCCCTTTAAAACACAACTGAAGCAAAGTGCATAAAAAAAATTGTGGCTAACAGGTACTCTTATTTTATATTCTGAAAGACACCCCCAATTCGGCAAATTTATTATTATATCCATGCATAATTCCTGTTCCTGCCATAAAATCGAATTGCAGGTTTTTATTGGATAAAAACAAAACTCCTACATCCGCGCTGTTTTGCGCATGATGCTGTGAAACGGCCGTACCAAATGTTTCTACAAATAACTTTAATTTTTGGCTCAGGGAATGGTCGGCAGAAATTGAATAGATGTATTCAGGATCAGCTGATTGCGAAAGCCAGTGAACTCCTGCATTATATCCTAAATGAGTAGTTTTTGAAAGTGTATGCTGCGCCAGCAAACGAATCTCCGGACTGTAGTATTTATCTTTAAAAACTTTGTCTGCCATCCACGGAATACTCACACGACCTAAAATACCGATATCGGGAATAGCTACGCCTTTATGATCGAGAATGTGATATTTAAAACCCACTATAACTGGCGTAATACCAAAACCATGTTGTTGATTTTGATCGCTCATTTTTAAAACACTTTCAACTCTAATTTCTGTATTTTTAAAAATACCGTATCGCATCACGACTTGAGGAATTTCATAAGTCTTCTCGTTTTGCTGCCTTTCAAATGAAAATCCGTTTTCTACTTGCAGATGATGTGAAGTAACAGCATTGGGGCTTTCGGTTTCATTAGGGCGGTCAGTCTGCATTTGCTGTGCCGAAGCCATAAAGGGAAAGTAGAAAGTAAGCATAAGGAAAGTGAATGATCTATAGAATATTTTCATGTTACATTTTGTTTTTATTTTAATCTGTTTTTTTTAAGGCTTGGCAGTCCTGATTAAATGGCAAAAAACGATCATATCATAATTCTGAGGATTCCTGGTATTGTAGAAAGAAACTTTTGATTGTAATTTTCCCTCTTGTGTTTGTACATTTCTTTGCATGGCGATAAGTTTGTTTAAGTCATTTAATATTAGATCATATTTACAATTTTGTAATTTTTTAACTTACCCAAAAGTAGCTTGCCAAGAGACAGTAAAATTATATGATTATTGAACTTTATTATACAATTATAATTTCTTATGTATTGATTTTTAAAGGTTTAAATAATGAAAGAATGCTGGAAAATTGTATAAGAAATTGGCACCCAGCAATGCTACATTTGAAATTCTAATTAAAAAATATCTATTATGAAAGATTCAAATACTAAAGCGTCCGCTAAAAAAGTAACGTCTGCAAAAAGCAGTTCAGCTTCTAAAAGTACAGTTGTTAAAAAAACAGCTGATAGTAAGTCAAAATCAGGTTCTTCTAAAACAACAGTGAAAGCTAAGGCATCAGCCGCAGAAGGATTGAGAGATTTGTTTGTTGATTCATTAAAAGATATCTACTGGGCTGAGAAAGCACTTGTAAAAGCACTACCAAAAATGGCAAAAAATGCTACTTCTCAAAATTTAATTGACGCCATCAACGATCACTTAGCAGTTACTCAAGGACAGGTCGCAAGATTGGAAGAAGTTTTTGCTTCAATTGGAGAAAAAGCAGCTGCAAAAAAATGTGACGCTATGGAAGGACTTATTAAAGAAGGCGAGGGTATTATGGAAGAAACTGAACCAGGTGCAGTTCGCGATGCTGGAATAATTGCTGCTTCGCAAAAAATCGAACACTATGAAATTGCTACTTATGGAACCTTGGCCTCGTTTGCGAAAACCCTTGGTGAAGATCAGGCTGTTTCATTATTGATTCAGACTTTAAACGAAGAGAAAGAGGCGGACATAACCTTAACCGAGGCAGCATATAACACTATCAATTTCGACGCTACTGAAGGCGATAAATAAAATATTTTTCTTTATAAAAAGCCTGCAATCTCAAAATTGCAGGCTTTCTTTATTTATCACAAGATATAACGAGAGATTACATTTATGGTTATCTTCAGTTGTAAGTACTATTATACTAAAAAAGCCAAGTTAAAATTAATTTCAATTTTAATTCTATATAGGATTTCTATTTGTGTAATATTTATAAGAATAAGCAGATATCTGTAAATTTAATAGCTTAAATAAAAGTTACTTATTTTTCTATTAATTGTAAAAACAAAAAACATGAAAGTAGCAGTTATTCACCAACCCTGTTCCATGAAATATGATACAGTAGAAGATCCAAAAATCAGGATGATATTATCCTGAAGGTAGCCTCCACGGTTATTTGTGAACCGTACCTGTACATGCAAGGAGCGATGACTATTTTTAAGGTCAATTTTAAAAAGAATGATGAAATTGATATAATGAATTACTATATCTGTAAGGATTGTCCAAATGCCCTTCCATAAAATCAAAAATGGACGTATATAGCTTCATATAATATATAGATAAAGCGAAAAACGCTTATAACGTGTCTTTTTAGATCTTATTATAAGCGCTTTTTTGTCTAAAAATAAATCTGATCAAAATAAGGGATGTTTTTCAGTACCCTCCCAAACGGTGCAGATTTTTTTATAATTGGTGAAAAAATAATTATTCGGCAGCGATTATATTAACGGCATTTAATGCAACATCGTTAAGTAAGCAGTCAGCCTCTTTTTCTTCAGCAAGGGTTTGTGTTAATAATTTTGCTGCATCATTCTCACCAAGTGTTTTAGCAAAGGCGACAAGTGTGCCGTAAGTAGCAATTTCATAGTGTTCGATTTTTTGCGAAGCAGCAATTATTCCAGCATCGCGAACAGCTCCGGGAACGGTTTCCTCGAGGATACTATCACCTTCCTTTAAAAGTCCTGCCATAGCTTCGCATTTTTTTCCTTCGGCCTTTTCTCCTACAAGTTCAAAGACCTGCTCCAGACGCGCCACTTGGTTTTGGGTAACCGCGTGATGTTCTTTAATAGCACTTGCCAGACTTGCAGAAGTTGCATTGGCTGCCATTTTTGGCAAAGCCCCCACCAAAGCATTCTCAGCCCAGTAAATGTCCTTTAAGCTGTCAATGAATAGCTCTTTTAGTTCTGTGGCAGCATCACTGGCCGGCTTTACAATCTCAGCACTGTTTTTTTTATTCGAATTAGAGCTGTTATTAGCAGCATTGATTTCATTTGGTTTTTCTGAATTTTTCATAAGGTTTGATTTTATGTATTAGTTATATAAGTTTTTTTCACGCTCCCAGATGCGGTGTTTCCCCATAGCTGTAATAAATTCTTGTGCAAATGCATCAGATCCTGCATCGCCTGCCAATATAATTCCTGGGTCATCATTAGTAATTTTTGATGCGAAAGGAGCTGCATTTAAGACCGTTATTGCCTGCCCATCTGCACCAATTACTTTGCAGTGTTTATAGGCATCGCTCAGGAATTCATTTACATCATCATTGTCAATTAACACTTTTATGCCCAAGCCATCAGCTACATAGACAGCGTCAAATAATACGGAAGATGCAGTAAGAAAACTAAAATCAACATGAATGGCCCCGTCGTTGTCTGTAAGCACCGAACCAAGATGCGGCGCAATAATACATCCTTTTGCATCTTGTTTTAAAAGCGCACTTTTAATATTCATGACACTTGTCTGTGAAACTCCATCTGCGCATATAATTGCTACTTTTCGCGAGGCAATAGTAGGGGAGTTAGTCGGGTTTTTCAGCATTGTCAGAGCATCCGAGAAGGCAACCGATTGATCCACAGTTTGAGGTTCTTGTTTACCTTCTGCTTCAGTTTCTGGTGATACACCACGATTTAATGGAGTTTCCAATACTGGTGGAACTGTCGCACCGAGTCCTATGGCCACTTTTTCTGCGAGTTCTGTATCAACTTGCGAGAGAAGTCCAAGCATTCTCAATCGGATAGCTGTCGTTTCCACTTTTCCAAGTTCAAAGCGAAGCGCCTTTACGATATGGCTCTTTTCTGTGGCGGTCTGACTATTGAAAAATAATTTGGCCTGGCCAAAATGATCGTTAAAGCTTTCGCTTCTTTCTCTTACTTTATGGGCATCGATACGTTCCTCAAAACTTGAAAAACCTCCTTCGGCAATCTTAGCCTGATAAGGACAGCCGCCTCCAAGGGAATTCGGGTGATAACTCACACGGCCCACGTTAATTTCCTGACGCATATGTCCCTCACGCTGATTATTGTGTACAGGGGCTACACTTCGGTTAATTGGAATTTCATGAAAGTTTGGGCTTCCAAGTCTGGATAACTGCGTATCGGTATAAGAAAACAATCTTCCCTGTAATAAGGGGTCATTAGAGAAATCAATTCCGGGAACGACATGTCCGGGATGAAAAGCGATTTGTTCTGTCTCTGCAAAGAAGTTATCAGGATTACGGTTCAGTACCATTCTCCCTACAATGGTTACAGGTACCAGTTCCTCGGGTACAAGCTTGGTTGGGTCAAGTAAATCAAATTCATATTTATTTTCATCAGCAGCGGGAATTATTTGCACTCCTAATTCCCATTCAGGGAAATTACCCATCTCGATGGCTTCCCATAAATCTTCCCTGTGAAAATCGGGATTTTTTCCTGAAATTTTTTGAGCTTCATCCCAAGCTACAGCATGCGTGCCTAATTTTGGTTTCCAATGGAATTTTACAAAAGTAGATTCGCCTGCTTCATTAATAAGTCTGAAGGTATGTACCCCGAACCCTTCCATCATACGATAGCTTCTTGGAATGGCACGATCAGACATTACCCACATGATCATGTGCATTGATTCGGGCATTAGTGAAATAAAATCCCAAAAAGTGTCATGCGCAGATGCAGCCTGCGGTATTTCATTGTGCGGTTCTGGTTTTACAGCGTGAATTAGATCGGGAAACTTTGATGCGTCCTGAATGAAAAACACTGGAATATTATTTCCCACCAGATCATAGATACCTTCCTGAGTGTAAAATTTCACCGAAAATCCGCGAACATCACGTGCTAAATCGGTAGAACCACGAGAGCCTGCAACGGTTGAGAATCTTGCAAATACGGGAGTTTTAAGTCCGGCTTGCTGCAAAAATCCCGCTTTAGTTAATTCCGGGATCGGGTTGGTTACTTCAAAAAAACCATGTGCTCCCGAACCTCGTGCGTGTACAATTCTTTCAGGGATTCTTTCGTGGTCAAAATGGGTAATTTTTTCCCTTAAAATAAAGTCCTCCAATAAAGAAGGCCCTCTTTCTCCTGCTTTTAAAGTGTTATTGTCATCGTTAATTCTGACACCCTGATCTGTGGTTAAAAACTTATTGGTGCCGTCAGATTTGTTGATAGACAGATCTCTCTGCTTTTCATCCTGCAAATTTTTCATATAAGTAATATTTAGTGGTTACAATTCAAAGCCTGAAACAGAAGTTCCTATAATTTCCAACTTCAGAGTATATGAAGATGAGCTCTTATATATTTATCAGGCAGTTCAAATTTACTTTAAACATAATGACCGCACTTACAGAATTACAGCAAGACATTATACAATTTTCAGTATGTAATATGTTTGATTGCAGTGTTTTATGAAATATTTATGACTCAATGAGAAAATAATATAATAATGAAAAGGAAAGTTGTAAAATGGTATCAAGCTACCTGGGTTAATTTTACTTTTGAAATGCAATTATAATATGTTTTTCATAATGGCTTTTTAGGATAAAGGGAAATTATTTATTAAACAATAATAATATGAATATGTTTAAGAAAGGACAAAATGTACAGCAGGAATTTGGCAATCAGATTATGAAAATTATTGGATTTGAGCCTGAACTTATTGAAAATGTAATTACTCAATGGGAAGATGAAGAGGGAACAATAGTGACGGGAAAATTTATGGAGTCACAACTGCTGCCGGCAGAGGAATAAAAAAAGAAGGTTTTACTATTATGCCGATCTAATAATTATTTAATGACCTTTAAAATGAATACAAAAATACATCCAAAGACCTTGCATTGCTATCAGAAAAAGGACATTGAAACTATTTTTGAGAAAATAGGGGAAACCAGCAAAAGTAAACTTTTGTACCAGCTGCCTACAGGAGCAGGCAAGACTGTTGTGTTTTCCGAAATCGCCAGACGATTTATAGACCAATACGGTAAAACGGCGGTTGTCCTTACCCATCGCAAAGAATTGTGCAGGCAGACTTCTGCTGTTTTAAAAAGTTTTGGTGTAAAGAACTGCATGATAAACAGTACTAGTGGTAATTTTAAAGCAGGCTGTGATTGTTATGTTGCCATGGTTGAGACGCTGCGCAACAGGATAAAGTCAAAAAAAATAAAGCCCCAGGTTGTAGGCCTTGTTATTATTGATGAAGCGCATCACAATTCCTTCAGGAAATTACTGGGAAGCTTTAAAAATGCAGTTGTTATTGGAGTTACCGCAACGCCGTTTAGCAGTGATATTTCCAAACCTATGAAACAGCATTATGATACACTGATAACAGGCGAAAGTATTGCTGTACTTATAAAGGAAGGATTTCTGGCCAAACCAAAATCTTTTGTTTATGAGGTAGAGCTCAATACATTAAAAACTGGCATACACGGTGATTATACCGTGAGTTCATCCAATGAATTGTATAGCTCTTCATCCATGCAGGAATTATTGCTAGAAGCGTACAGAGAAAATGCGCTGGGAAAAAAGACATTGATTTTCAATAATGGTATAGCTACTTCACAAGAGGTATTTGAGACTTTTACCCAGGCAGGAATTCCGATAAGACATCTGGATAACAAAACCCCTGATGACCGGCGCAAAGAAATCCTCAAGTGGTTTAAGAAAACAAAGGATGCTGTGCTTACCTCGGTGTCCATTCTTACCACCGGATTTGACGAACCTACCCTAGAGCATATTATACTTAACAGGGCTACTACATCCATTACGCTATATCATCAGATGGTAGGCCGCGGCTCGCGCAGGCTTCCTTCAAAGAAAACTTTTGGGATTACGGATCTTGGAAACAATATCCAGCGCTTTGGGGCATGGGATGCGCCGGTAGATTGGCAGTTTGTTTTTGAAAAACCGGACGTATTTGCAAAGCAGCTACAGTATCATGCCTCTGGTAATTCTGCCGTCCAGTCTCATGGCATGTCGGGCGAATTGCGTGCCAAGTTTCCTAAGACCCTTGAAATGACTTTTGATATTGAAGCGTCCTATCAAGAGGCTATTGATATGGATAAAAAACCCAAAACAGTCATACAGGAATCGATCAGGCAGCAAGCGAAAATGTGCATGGATAATGCCGATGCACTATCCGAGGCCATTGCACTTGCCCAAGGGCTTCAGCCTGAAATTCAGTGGAGGGTGAAACAATATGTGAAATGTCTTGACAATGCCAGCAGGAATTACAAAGAGTGGCTGCTCAAAGATTATCAAGACCGTCTTGAAGGGCTTATCGTCAAATTGTTTGCGAAGATAAAATCTAGAGCGGAAATCATGTAATTTAATGCTTGAGTAATGTAACTCATTGAATTTAAATGTAATGATCTTTGATCAATAAAAACAAGGAGATGAATTGGCAGAGCGAATTCTTTTGGGTATTTGCTATTGTGATCCTTTCCATTTATCTGACGCAAGATCGGCTCCTTGCAGTCCAAACCCTTGGACGCTTCACATATGGAAATCCGCGAGTAAAGATATAATTGTACAGCTGTTTTTATTTGCCCTGTCTTTAAACTTCAGATTGATTTTAAACTACAAAAACCAAAAAATAATCATCCATATTGAAAAATTATAAACTTTTAAACTGACAACTTATGCATACTATTTCACCTTGGGCTGCGACCGTGCAAGCCGATTTAGAAAACGGCACTGTAATTTGGGAAAAGGAATTCAAGAATTATAATTTTCATGCGTTTAATACTGGTGATTCCATATGGATTCTCACCACGTGGCCTGATGGGGGCAAAATGGCATTTCGCGCTGCGTTCGGGTTGAACTGCTGTTTTGAAGTGACTAATTTACTCGATGACGGGGAACTTCTTGTTCTCAATCTGGAAACCAGGATTGGCAAATATGAAGTTTGTGTCAATTTCCCTGACAGTGAAGAAGTATTACTTCATTACACGACATCATTTAGCGCCAAGATGCCTCTGCTGATCCCTTTTTGGCCCCGCGATATTCTTGTGGTTACAAAACAGGGAAGTGTCGAAAACACCAGTGGAAACCTGCATATGCATCAAATGGGCTCTCGATCAGGTATACTCTTTGCAAGTACTACCAGACCCAGAACAGGTTCTGTTTTCTATTTTCAAAATCTGGGTTCTTTAAGCCCGTATTGTGAAGCAACAGAAACTTCATTAGAAGATACCGTTGGAGGGGCCTGGCCTGAAATAGGTTTTAAATTGCCCGTTACAAATCAGAAAGCGTTGCCTGCGGACAAGGCTTACATCATCTCTGATGCTTACGTGATTTTTTCTGATCAAATTATAGATAACGAGATACAGGAAACACAGGAGTTTTTAAACCATTTGGCCCATGTATACATGGCACTCCCTCATCCCGAGGTCTTTTATCATAACTGGCCGGATATTACCCAAAGCTGCCTAAGGGATCTACAGCAAAGCAAGGGATGCTGGACACAGACAAAAGGAAAATCGTATTTAAATGCGTACCTATGTGACTATGATACGCCGGGGGAAGTGATGGTGCAGTTGGCAGTGCTTATGCCCCTAAATGAATTGAAGGACTGGTATGGAAAAACAGATCCTATTTATAATGAATTACTCGATGGGATAGAAGGTTTTTATGATCCTAAGGTGAAGACCGTGAACCGGTGGCTTCCTGAACTTGCACACCAACTCGATAAATCAGAAGAACAAAAGCAGGAAATGGTTATGGACTCCTGGTACCTGCACCATCCCCTTATGAACCTTGCGAGGCTTGCTTTGAATGGTGAGAAAAAAGCGGAAGAACTCGTTTTGAAATCTGTTGATTTCGCCATAAAAGTTGCCCATCACTTTGACTACCAGTGGCCGGTATTTTATAAAATGGATACATTGGAAGTGATCAAAAAAGAAACTGAGCCAGGAAAGGGCGGAGAGAAAGATGTGCCGGGGTCTTATGCACATTTAATGCTGCTTATATACCGGCTTACCAACAACAAACGTTACCTAAGGGAGGCTGAAAAATCAGTAAAAAAATTGGCAGGCTGTGGGTTTGATATTCTTTACCAGGCCAATAACACTGCTTTTTCTGCAGGGGCTCTTTTAGAATTGTACAAGCTTACGGGTAAACAGGAGTATCTTGATTTGAGTTATGCCTGTCTGGCATGTCTTTTTAAAAATATGCAGATCTGGGACTGCCAGTACGGATTTGGTAAAAATTACCCCAATTATTTTTCCGTATTTCCCCTCAATAATGCGCCTTATACGGCTGCGTATGAAGAGATGGAGGTGTACGCGGGTCTTTCAGAATATCTTTTACAATCCGCGACGGTTGATCTACCGTCTTCTTTAAAAATTTTAATACCTGAATTTTTAAAATATGCGATAAGCAGGTTTCCTTTTTACTATCCCCCTAAGCTGCCCGAGGAAATGATATCGGACGAAGTTAAAACCGGCGAGATAGGAAAAGAGCTTTGGATTCCCCTGGAAGATCTCTATAACGGATGGGAAAAAAGCGGACAAGTGGGACAGGAGGTTTACGGCGCCGGGGTAGGGTTTGGAGTTTTAACCAGACAATATCATAAGGTGAAAGGTGAGGAATTTCTGTTATTTTCAGATTACCCGTTAATCCATATAAAAAAGTCAAACAAGACACTCACATTTAAAATTTTAGGAAGTGCTTCTCTGGAGTGTAATTTAAAGATTTTAATTCCCAACAAAGTAAAATTAAAAATCAAAGCATTAGTAGACAAAAATATTATAGCTCCTACTTCTGAAAATACAGAAATAATTTCGTACAATATTACGGGGGGCAGTACAGTTAAAATAATGTGGTGATCTTTTTTATAAGAAGGTCTTTATGTGTTGATAAACAAGTTAGTACATTTTAAATTTGTAAGCACTGGTTAAAATTATATAATGTTCTGCAAACATGCAGTATTATCTTTGAGATACTATTAACTGAAAAAAGAAACTATGAAAACGCTGATTAGAAATACATTGCTTACCCTTATTTTAGTGACGGCTGTGTCCTGTAAAAAAAATGATCCCACTCCCCAAGATCCTTATCAGACAGGAAGTGATTCTATTGCAACCACTATCGATACTGTAGGACCAAATTCTGATACAACAACCGTAAGGGGTGCGGGAACAACCGGCGCAACGGGCGAAGGTTCAACTGGTTCTGGATCCGCAGGTACTGTGCAAAAAGGAACCGCTACAGTCAAAACTGATTCGACAAGTAATAAGAAAGGCAAGTAAGATCCTGCCTTTTTTTTAAACCTGCGGCAGTTTCTACCCACTGCAGGTTTTTAAATGCATTATCAGAAAGCAATATAAACATTAAAAGACAGCCTCTTTACTATTATCTTAAAGAACATAGATTAGATGTCTTGAATAATAGATACTGTATACCATACCAAAAATTAAATATAAAGCTATGAGAGCACTGCTTATAGGAGCCACAGGCTCTACTGGGAAATTTTTACTGAATGAACTGATACAAGATGATGACTATAGTTCAGTATCGATCTTTGTTAGAAAACCTACCGGAAGATCTCATCCAAAGCTTAAAGAATATGTGATCGATTTTTCCAATATAGAACAGTACAGCGAACATATTAGCGGAGACGTCCTTTTTAGTTGTTTGGGAACGACCCTTATGGACGCGGGTTCAAAAGAAAAACAATGGGAGATCGATTTTGGTATTCCGGCAACTTTTGCAGCTATTGCAAGGAAAAACAGAGTAAATTCCTTTGTACTTGTTTCCTCATCGGATGCTTCGGCAAAGAGTATGGTTTTCTACTCCAGGATCAAGGGAGAACTTGAAATTGCTATTGCCGGGCTGAACTTTGGGCAATTTATTATTTTCAAACCAGGGCCACTTCTTCGCGGGGGCACAGACAGAGCAGGGGAGAAACTTGTGGTCAAAGTACTTAACCTAGTTAATGCCATAGGACTGCTAAGAAAATACAAACCGCTTCCCACCGAAGTGTTGGCTATGAAACTGGCCAAGTCACCATGGAAATTACCACAGGGAACTTCAGTTGTGAAATTGGAAAAAATCGCAGATTTTTAACACGATTATCTTATGCCGAAAGGATAAATGGGAGTACTTTTACTGTTTTAGGACTGGTCTTCCACAACAGCATTTGGCGCGATTCGCTGCACCCTTTTTATGGCCTGTTCCCTTGAAAGGGTACTTGGAAAAATGGCGCTGGTAGCAATGACCTTTCCATGAGAAGATCTCAGGTGGAAATAAGGTTCCCAATCAGTGCTTATCTTTTTTTGATATTTATCGGGCTGCTTTGCATGGGGTGCGAAAACTTTCGATTGCTTTTTTACAGCTGATTTTGGTTGTGTACTCTTCGGAGCTCAGCAACACAGCGCCTGCCTTGGATTTTAGCTGTACCTGAAATTTACCGGCTGTTTTTCTTATAATTACAAATTTTCCCATCTCTTTTTACGATTTATGGTTGCTTGTCATCAGCTTGAAAAGAAGCTACTAATTTATAAATTCTTACTGGAAAATAGGAAAAAATTCACAAATAATAATTTAAAACTATTTTTCAAACAGTCTGCAAGGCGAGTTTTGTGTTTTATAATTATGGAAAAAAAAGCCTGAATCGTGTAACCAAGGTAATTCGAAGGCTGTTATGTTTGAATATGTATAACAAACTGGGCGCGGAAGGAACTACCAAAAACGCAATACTTCTGTCAGTACTGATTCAATAAGCAGTGCTAAAAGCACCAAGGGTAAATAATTTTGCCCTGGTAGGTTGATTATTTAATGTTTTTTCTGCCTGTAGCGCCTGATATCGCTACAGGCTTTTTTTTTTTTGTAACTAGTCAATCGTTTTAAAACCGGTAAAACAAAAATCCTAAGATCCATGGTGTCCCCTTGGCACAACAGTCCACTATACACTTAAATTCATGGACAACTGCCTAGTGAGGAGAAATGATCCATTACCCTTACTTAAAAATACTTTCAGCCCTGCCGAGTGCTTTTTTCATATCAATACCTTTCTGCAGGGCGCCTTTGAAAATATCCCCTTCACTTTTGATACGTTCCAATGCGTTTCTAATGGTAAAATCTTGCATAGTTAGCCCTTTTTTGACTTCTTCCCAATGCAAGGGCATGGATACAGTTGCCCCGGGTTTGGGACGAAGGGAGTACGGACAAGCAATGGTGGCACCCGGAAGGTTCTGAAGAAAGTCCAGGTACATTTTGCCCTGTCTGTTTTTGATCTGGCGTTCCATTGAGGTAAAATCGGGCAGCTGCTCATGTACAACAGACACGATGAGTTTTCCGAACATCTGGGACTGGTCATAGGAATATTTTGCTCCAAGTGGAATATAAATATGCATTCCGGTTGATCCCGAGGTTTTCACAAATCCAGGTATGTCTAAGGCATCCAGTACTTTTTTTACCTTCTGTGCTGCCTGGAGCACCTGATCAAAGGTATTTTTATCCGGGTCAAGATCAATAACACAATAGTCGGGATTATCAGGGTGCTCTATGGTACTGAACCACGGGTTGATTTCGATACAGCCCAGGGAGGCCATATACAAAAGGGTGGCCTGGTCACCCCCGACAAGAAACTCCTTGTCCTGGTTCTCACTGGTAGTATAAGGAAAAGTCCTTGCCCAGTCGGGGGCTTTGCCCTTTACATCTTTCTGGTAAAAACTCGGTGAGTGTATACCGCCTGGAAACCTGTTGAGCGAAAGGGGACGGTCTTTTAGATAAGGCAGGATGTAGTCGGCAACCTGATAATAGTAATTTAACATATCGCGTTTGGTATAGCCGTCCTCAGGCCAGTATACCTTGCTCAGATTGGTGAACTTCAGCTCGTGGCCTTTAATTTTTTTTACCTGCGTTTCTTCCGTTGGATTGAGCAGGGATTTTCTTCCAGTGTTCTTTGGAGACCGGACCAAATGATTTTCATCTGAGGTGTTGGAATGCCCGTCAGCTACTATGGCCTGTGTTTTTGATGCGGTCTCCCGTACGACTTGCTTTGCTTTTTTGTCGGAGCGCATACCCTGGAAGGAAGGGTGCCGGAAAACCCCATCTGTGGTCACCTCGGCAAAACTCACCTCGCAGACCAAAGAGGGCTTTAACCAGGTTGCCGTGGCGTGTGGAGGATTGGGACGGAATCTGGAGGGTTTGTTGATATCGGGAGTTGTGGCAAAAGGTATTGTATCGGTAATCAGGGGAGTGAATTCCTGCATCATTTCATTCTGTAGCTTGTCACTGAATCCCGTACCGACCTTTCCGACATATTCCAGTACTCCGTTCTGGTATACACCCAGCAGCAGGGAACTGAACTGTTTTGCGGAGTTGCCATTTTTGGTGTATCCGGCGATTACTACTTCCTGTCTGCGGTTCACTTTAATTTTCAGCCATTCCTTATTGCGGGCGCCGAGGCTGTAAACCGAGGTCATCCTTTTGGCCATGATGCCTTCGAGTCCCATTTTTTTTGCCGCGTCAAAAAAGTCCAGCCCATTTGAAGTAAAGACTTGGCTCAGGCGGATGCGATCGTCATCACCGGGCAGTATTTCCTTTAAGATGGCCTGTCTTTGGGATAATGGCAGTGCGGTAATATCTCTGCCGTTGTACCAGAGCAGATCAAAAACATAATAGGCGAGATGACCGTCCGCTTCACTTCTCCAGTTTTGCAGGGCGCTGAAATTGGCTTTTCCGTCTCTTCCGATTACTAAGATCTCCCCGTCGAGTACTGCATCAATGGACCATTTTTCCATGGTGGCGGTTATGGGGTAATATTTTGCGGCAAAGGATTTGTTATTGCGCGAGGCAATGGCTACCAAGCCATTTTGGACATAGGCCAGTGCGCGGTAGCCGTCCCATTTGACTTCATACGACCAGTAGGGATCATCAAAAGGTTCATTGACCAGTGTGGCCAGCATAGGTTTGATAGCGGAAGGCATTTTGCTTTTTATGCCTTTTTCCAGTAGTGTATGGCTATTTTTCGGCGTAACGGTTTTTGTTTTCATTACCTTTTTATTTTAATTAAGGCAAATCCTTTGGGTGTCAGAGCTGTACTTTACGGCAATTGTGCGAGCCTTTAAAAAATCTAGTGCGCAGCAATTACTTTTTTTTGGTGTGCCTACCCTAATGGCAATGTATTTGGTAGGGAAGCGCACCGAGCATTGCAGCCTTTTTTTATCTAAGCTTGAAATTGCTAGAGGAATATGTAAGGCTATTTATTCCAAGGCAGGATTGCGGCGTGATCAAGATTAGCTGTTTCTCGATGCGCTGCCTGTACTTGCTGCACCTCCTTAATTATTATTACCGCCTTTCTCATTGCGGTCGGGATCCATACCGGCATCATCCTCACGCTCCTGATCCCAGTCCCCTGTATTGGCATCCTGTTGTGGATTACCGTCATTAAAAAGGGTTTGAAGCTGGTTGTGGTACGGGCATTTTTGAAGTTCTTTACTGCTGTAATTGTGTGTATTTCCCATGGTAAGTTTTTTTTTAGTTAATACCTTTAAAATTAAGGCAATAGTTGTGTTTTGTCTTACAATAAAAAACGATTTTGTTATCAAATTTACACGAAGTACCTAAAAAGCGAAAGTGGTAAAAAGACGGTAATCAGGCCAGAATTTAATTGCCGAATTTCCACCATTTATTTCCCTTTTTATCATTTTGAATTTTCTTTTCGTTATCGGGCAGGGTAGCTGCAGGGCTGTGCCACAAGATGTCTTTTTCTTCTTTTGGATCTGTTTGCTTATCCTGCTGCGCAAAGGGATCCCCTAAAGAGCCTAAATGGGATTTCAGATCTTCCGCCATGGCGGGCCCATCACCCTGAGCGGGAGCTTCGGCATGCTGGTCACCTTCGATTTTGGTTAAAAAGCCAAAAGAGAAATCAATGGGTTTTTCTTTACCAATTTCAAAAAAATCGATCCTGTATTCATTTTTGTCAAAATTGACTTGGGTGACTTTTCCCTTTTTAAAGACCTCGTGCATAACGGTATCCCCAACTTTGAAAGCCTGAGCATCCCCATCGGGTACACTTGTTTTGCCAGCTTGATTATTTTGTATGATTTCGGGGCTTAATTTACCCTTGCGCACGTAGAATTCCTCCTTGATTTCAAAGAGGAATCTGGAAGGATATTTATTGAGCCCTGTGGTGAAATTAAACCCTTCGGAATCGGTGATATAGAATCTTTTCTCCGCTCGGGTAACTGCCACGTAGGTAAGCCTTCTTTCTTCCTCGATGGCCCTTTTTCTTCTTTCCTTTATCGACAGCGCGCTGGGAATCACCCCTTCGGTAAATCCGCAGAGAAAAACATAGGGAAATTCAAGGCCTTTGGAAATATGGATGGTCATGAGTTTAACCTTGTCCTGATTTTCATTCTGTGTGTCCAGATCGGTATACAAAGATACTTCCTGAAGGTATTCTTCCACATTAATCCCCTCATTGTTTTCCTTTTCCAATAGCATCATCGAGCTTACGAGTTCCTTGATGTTTTCCAGACGGTCCTGGTCACCGTCTTTTCGGTACAATTCGGCCAGGCCGCTTTTCTCGAGGATGTCCTTGACCAGGTCCGAGATGGATTTGGTTTTGGAAATTGCTTGTAGTTCTTCAATGATTTTTAAAAACTCTACAGCGCCTTTTTTTGCCAGTTCGGTATCTGAAATATTCCTTTGCAGCGCCTTGAGCAAAGATAAATTCTGTTCGCGGGCCAGATAGCTTAAGCGCCCGAGAAACTTTTTGCCAAGGCCCCTTGCCGGATGGTTGAACATGCGTAAAAATGAAATATTGTCCCCGATGACCATGAGCCTTAAAAAAGACAAAACATCCTTTATTTCCTTTCTTTCAAAGAACTTGATGCCTCCAAAAATGGAATAGGGGATATTGGCCTTGATCAGTGCCTGTTCGATATTTCTGGAAATATGGTTGGCACGGTACAGGATGGTAATATCAGAATAGGCGGCCTTTTCGGTTTTCAGGATCTCCCTGATTTCACCCGCGACCCACTGGGTTTCCTCAAAATCATTTTTGCCATGAAAATGGACCACCTCAAACCCGGCGGGCTTATCGGTGACCATATCCTTGGCCACCCTTACGGTATTGTTTTTTATAATGTGGTTGCCCACCTGAAGTATATTGGGGGTCGAGCGGTAGTTCTGGTTCATGATGATTGTCTGGCAGTCCGGAAACATTTTATCAAAATCCACCAGGTATTCGGGTTTGGCGCCGCGCCATTCGTAGATGGTCTGGTCGGGATCTCCCACCACAAATAGATTTTGGTGGACACGAGAGAGCATTTCGACAAGCTCAAACTGGCTGTCGGAACTGTCCTGCGCCTCATCGACCTGAATGTAGTGCATGTTTTTCTGCCATTTCAAAAGTACGTCCTGAAATGAGTTTAAAATATAGACCGTGAAATGAATAAGGTCATCAAAATCCAGGGCATAATTTCGTTTCTGTTTGTCCAGGTACCGGTGAAAGACCCTGAGAGATAAATTTTCGGTTTGCTGATCCTCAAAGCTTTTGTTACCGAGTATATATGCAAGGTAATCAGACGTGCTTTTTGATTTGGAGATAAACTGAAGGACCTGCTTGAAGGTCAGGTGGCGGGAGTTGATCTCCAGTTCGCTAAAGACATCGCGCAGAATAGTCTTCTGGTCCTCGGTATCAAGGATGATGAAATTTTTGGGATAATGAATTTTATTTATTTCCTCGCGCAGAAAACGCACGCAAAAACCATGATAGGTAGTGATAAGACTTAGATCGCGGGTATCCCCGACAAGGGCTTTTACCCTTTTTTTCATTTCCTGTGCGGCCTTATTGGTAAAGGTGACGCAGAGAATATTCGAGGAATTGATTCCCAGCCTGTTTACAATATAGGCAAAACGGGAGGTCAGCGCCTTTGTTTTTCCTGATCCCGCCCCCGCAATAACGCGGACATACCCTTCAGTTGTGGTAACGGCCTGAAGCTGTTTTGCATTTAGGTTTTCTAAATTCGGGTCGGTCATTTTAATTTTTATTAAGCTGTTTATTTCCTGGCGGCCTGCCTGCAAATTTATGCAATTATTTCCAAGGCGTGGCAGGGAAAGTCCAAACTGCAGGGTCCATAAAAAAAGTTTCGCCGGCATATTGGTCTTCAGAATTGCGGATCCCGTCTCAAAAGAATCCTGAAAAGAATTTAGTAACAGTTACATTAAAAATTCTTTTCACAATTCCTGAACCGGGATCTTTATAACGACCTTTTTTTGTTCTACGGTTGATCAAAAGACTCAAGCCATCGGATTATTCGATTTCATCCTTATCTGCTGTTTCCTCATCGAGGGTCTTTCTGTTGGCATCATTAACCCATTGTTGCTTATCATCCTTAGCATTCGGACTGCTGTTGTCAGTTCTTTGGGATGAATCATCCGTATGGTTGTGAATGCTGCGGGAATCATCCTGGTGCTGATTGATTGCGGGATCTTTTTCTCCATAGTTTCAGACATTATGGAATCTTCTGCTGTGTGCGTGATACGTATGTTCCTGCTGATCATAAGTATCGAAAATTTCTCTTGACATAATGTATAAATTTAGAGTGTTATTTTTCAGTTAAAGGCTGGAGAGCTTCGATGGATCTGTGGCCTCATCGATGCTTTTTCCCCCGATATTGCTATTTTTGTTCTTTGTTTTATCGTGAGTTTCCTTGCTGATCGTAATGATTCAGGCATCCGGCTTCCCCTGTGCTGGTCCCGGGCTGCATACCTGCTGAGGCGCTCTTGGCATTTTGATTGGTATCATCCTGATCCCTTTGGAATCTTTGCTAACTATTTTCCATGATCTTCTGTTTTAAGTTTTTTCCTTGTGATTTTTCAAAAGCTCACGGGCCTGCTTGAGTCCCGTGGCGATTGCGATTCCTTCTTCGGCACCGTCTTGAAGTAGCGAATTGGCTATTTCCACAGCTTTTTCCCTGACACCCGCGGGCTGGTTCTTATAAGATGGGGGATAGTCCCCGTCATACCAGGGCATGATCAGTTGTTTTCTGCCAGGTATTCCCTGACATGTTCCACATTGGTACCTGCAGCCCTTACGGCCGTTTTTAATACTTCCTGGGGCACATTGAACTTTTCAGACCAATACTGCACCTCGTACGATTCATTGATATTGATTTGTGAATCGTCCGCTTTTCCTGTTTTTGATTTATCGTCCATGATTTTACTTTTAAGGGTTCTAACCAAAGTTACCGCGCCAGCAGGCAAAACTGTTATATTATAAAATACGATTTTTACAGGATTGTCATGGTAGAGAACGCATTAGGTAAAATTCCGGACGATGAATTATTTTTCCCATACCTGACAAAAGGTGAGATGGATCCTGGGTAGTAAAACCCGATGCGGGTTTACTCTTCGACGCGTCTTGGGATATCCAGGAGTTCCACTGGCCAGTTGGGATGGACTTTCTTGAACTCCTGTTGGTTTCCTCCCTACCAGGTAATCATTCTCGATAGCGCGGAATACGAAATTGGCGTGCAACTCTGCATGGACCTTCAACTTATGCCCGTAGAGGACAGATCGGTACAGTGGCCCGAGGACAAAAGCCCATACCACCCCGTTGCCAAACTCTCCTTCCCGCCACAGGACACTTTTAGTCCGCAGAGAAGGGTTTATGCTGAGGATGTATTGAGTTTCGATCCGTTTCACTGCCTGTACGCGCACCGCCCGTTGGGAAATATCGTGAGGGTGAGAAAACTTGCCTATGAAACCTCGAGCCGCTACAGGCACCATATGAATGCCCAGGCCAGGAGATAGCCTGCCAGTATTGACAAGCCGCCTGATTAATAGTAACAGATTGTCTCTATTAAAAACTTACTCAATATAATTGATTTTTGATTTTGCAAATTCATCCAGGATGTATTGCACCGATGGCTCGAGATCTGCTGCTATGAAATCGGATTCCAAAATGTAATTGTCCACAAAATCATAGACTGTTTTCTCGGTTTCGCTGAGTCTTTTTATGTTATCCGTACCGGGGGAAGCACTAAAGGTATTTTCAAGATGTCTTTTTAGCTTTTCTTCGAATTGCTGGATTAATTCTTTCATGACTATCGTTTTAAGTTTGTAAATTCAATTAAAGGTACATTCAAAAAAAGCCTTTTAGGTTCCAAATCTAAAAGGCTTTTTTTATTTATAAAGTCCGGACCCCAATTCGCGGGACTATGATTCCAAATAGATCTTCAGGTTTTCGATGTCGTTCTTTACGATTTTCTCAAAATAAGGGTTCAGTAGTTTTGCGGCACCTTCACCGGCAAGTCCCATAGGGGCACGATAGGAAATGGTCACTTCTATTTGGGTATTTTTTCCTTTGGCTTTGAAGAGCACCTTGCCAAAATTTTTAACCGAGGCGTCTGGTAGGGACTGCCAGCTTAGGAGTTTTTCCTTTTGATCCTTAATGATATCTGCATTCCAGGTAAGTGTGCCAATACCGGCAGGACCTTTGGCAGTCCACTCGGATTTGGTATCACTTATGGTCTTAACGGACTGCAGGTGGTTCATGAATTTAGGCAGGTTCTCCAGATTGCGCCAAAAGGCGTATACTTCGCTGATGGGCTTGTTGATTACGGCGCTGGTTCGGATATTTACATTAGAGGGTTTGTCATTTTTCAAGTGGTCCAACGCGTTGTACACCGGGCAGTACCCGCTGAGACCTCTGGCGAGCATCGCCCCACCGGAGCTGATTTTAGCCAGGCTTTTGCTTTCCTGTGAAAGTCCTTTATAGAGCAGGTACGACCCGCTGGTAATCATTAGTATTCTCTCCAATGCCGAGACATTGGCCGTGCTGTTGGATGCTGATTTAGTTGCCATATCGTATGTTTTTTATCATTAATTTATTTGAGAGTGTGAAATAGTATATTTTGATCTGTCTGCCCTGGATTCAGTCAGTTGCGAAATCTTCCGATTCGCTGTAATTCTCATCAAAGTTTTCTTCGGGATTCACCGTAGTATCTTCCTGCTTTGGGTGATTAGCATTGTGGTTGTTTGTTGTATCGTATTTTTTGTTGTCGTCAGTTATCATGTCCTATTGTTTAAAATTATTAATTATCAGGTTCCGAATTATGGCGCCATGATTCAGAGTGTTTGAATCCACGACTAATTCAAAATTAAGAACAAGGGGCGTATTTGTTCTTATAGAATTTTATCTAAGAGTTCTTTAATTATCAGTGCCTTATGAGTTTTACGCTTTTATAAAACGACGGTAAAAAAACGCAAAAACCGAAATTTCTTTAAGCTTTTCCGCTTGGGATCATGGCATTTTTTCCTTTTTCATGCGCGAGGGGATCTGGCACAGTTTTTTTTCCATCAGATTTAAAGTGGTCCTATGGTATGGTGAGGCATTTTTTTTATCTCAAGGCAATGCGTTGTTTTCATTTTGGAAAGGGAAATCTCTGTGGTTTCCAAGAATTTGTCCCCTATTCGGGCAGAAAAGACAAGGTTTTTTTCTTATAATATTTGAATGAAAAGGATCTGTTTTTTTAATTGTTCTTATTTTTTATGATGGAACCCAATAGTGCTGTTCTGATTTTTAGTAGTTTTAGGGCAGTAAATAATCAGGAAAGAGACTTGTTTTGGAAGGTGAATTAACACGATCCTTTGGCCTGTGAGAAGCAAAGGCATGGAAATGCAATAGAAAAAAAACATAAAAAACGTAAAAAATAATTTTTCTTTTAGTATATTGTTTTACAGAATCACACAATACCCAATACCATGGATAAAACTATAAAGCTTAGAGTGAAAAAGGCAATTGACAACAACGGGGAGCTTAAGGTATTAAAATTAAAAGGGACTTTGATTTCCAAGGGATTTACCCACATCATTCACATTGCCGACGAGAATGAGGATTTTTACCTCAATTCATTTTCCACTTCACCCGATCATAAAAAAGAGGCGGAAGATTTCGTACAGGATTATATTTCCAGCCACGACCTGGCAGATACCATTACCCTTGTTAGTACCGCGAAATAATTACCTAAAGGGAGAATATAAAAGAAATCAAATCTACAATTCTAAACCATTACCGCATCTTAAACCATTAGGGAAATTCAATTAAGGAACACTTAAGTTCACTGCTTTTTATGGGATCAGAAAAACATATCAAACTCTCGGAGCTCAACAGAAAAATCAGTGATGCTCTCTCGGACCGCTTCAAGGGGCAGACTTTTTGGGTAGTGGCCGATATTACCAATCATTCCTATAAGGCCGACAAAAGGATCCATTACTTTGAACTGGTAGAAAAAGGGAGTACATCCAACAGCATTGTAGCCAAAATTATAGGCAAGGCCTGGGGGACGGGGTCGATGCATCTGTCTGATTTTGAAAAAAATACAGGCCAGAGCTTCACCAATAATATTAATGTGTTGGTCTTGGTTAGTGTGGATTATCATCCCCTGTTTGGACTCTCGCTGATTGTACTGGATATCGATACCAATTTTACTTTGGGTATCCTGGAACAGCAAAGAAATGCCACCCTTAAAAGGCTGGTGCAGGAAAATGTTTTTATTTCAAAGGAAGGTGAGCAGTATAGTACCACCAACAATCAGTTAAGACTACCGGCAGTTATTCAAAAGGTGGCAGTGCTCTCGGGAATCAATTCTGCAGGTCATGAGGATTTCAGACATACCCTTGAGCACAACGATTTCGGTTATGTCTTTCAAATTGATGATTACCCGACTATCGTGCAGGGAGATAATAATGCAAAGCTCTTCCTTGGTAAACTTATTGAAATCTACACTACCGGAATACAATACGACGCCGTGGTGATCACAAGGGGCGGGGGGGCGCAGTCTGATTTTCTGATCTTTGACAATTATAATATCGGAAGGGCGGTGGCCAAGTTTCCAATTCCAGTCATCACAGGGATCGGGCATCAGAAAAACGTGAGTATAACCGACCTTATGGCCCATACCCAGACCAAGACTCCTACCAAGGCCGCTGAGTTTATCATTGCCCACAACCGCGGTTTTGAACAGAAGATCCTTTTGCTTCAGAAGAATATCGTCATTAAATCACAGCAGCTCTTTCTGGTGAATTACCAGAGCCTTTCTAGTTTAAAGAGTACTATTTCCAATAGTGCCAGGGAGCTTATTACAGGGCATAAAGATGCTCTAAATACGATTAATCAAAACACGATCAACAGCTCCAAAACCATCCTGTACCAGCAGCACAAAATGCTGCTGAGCCTGTCCCATCAAGTTTCAGCAAAGCCCAAGATTATTCTTTACAACAGGATCAACGATATTGACAATACAATCCGTAACCTGAAAACATTCACTAGTGGCTACCTTCGCAACCAGAAAGGCTATTTGGGACATTACGCTGCGAGTATTCGGATGATGTCCCCGGAGAACATCCTTAAAAAGGGCTATGCTATTGTGAAAATAAACGATCAAATCATCAGTAATGCCAATACTATAACAGTGGGGGACAACATTGATGTGATACTCTCTGATATAATTTTTAAAACCACCGTCAAGCAAAAAACAAAATACAATGGAAGAGACACTGACTTATGAAGCTGCTTACAAAGAGCTTGAAGCAATTGCAAAGGAAATAGAGAATGAAACCATTTCGGTTGATGTACTGGCCACAAAGGTTAAGAGGGCTGCCGAGCTTATTACTTTTTGCCAGACCAAACTCAAATCAACTGAAAGTGAGGTCAACAAGATTATCAGCCAGATGGAGAATCCGTCCAAATGAAAATCTCAAGAATAATAATTTAATTGTTTTGGACGTTATTTGAATATATAATCCGATACAAAATAGGATATGCAGCGCAAAGCCAGTATCCGGCCTTATATGCCTAAGACCTAAAGCCCATTAAAGATATCTTTAACGGGCTTTTATTTGTATATTATATTTATTACAATGTAATGGAATACTTTTATTTGCGTTTGTGCGGCAAGACAAGGAATACTTCTGAGGTGCTGGTAAAAATCCTTAAGATGCCACCAGGGGGACACATCTCAAGGGAATCGTTAAAATTGTGTATCCCTATGCAAGAGCTGTTTTAAAAAACCTTCGTATTACTAATTTTTGCCCATAGTTTTCAGTCCACTCAGGCGGGGATCGGTTTCAAAAGCGTTTTGTTTCTTCTTGATTCATGGACAAAAGTAAGTGAAATGAATGTTTGTTAAGTCTCAGACTACTTTAATACCTTAGAATTGTAATCATTTTTTACATGTATTCGAGCATGGCTCTCTAGCAGGGCATTAGACCGTCCGAGGTAATAAGTGAAGTGCAGATTAATTCCAAAATAAAATTAGTTTGATTTGGAAAGCCATAAAAATTGAAATGATTTTTAAATTTCCTCTTGTGCACAAAAATACAAGCAGCACAAATTCTATAAAATTACTATTAGTGGTATCCAATATTCCCAACGCACAAAATTTTTCTTGTCATAATATATGGCAATTCTGCAAAACATCTCTATTGTTCTGATGAGGTAGTAGGAAGGAATGTTTTCTCTTGTCAATGTTGCTTTGATAGAGAAAATGTACGCTTTTACAAAAAGTTATGGCCTGAATTAATACTAAGTTTGTTGATGATTGAAGATTATTTATTTAACTAAATTTTTATTAATTGTTTTTATATTACTTTTGGATATTGTAAAGCCAATCCAACATGATAAATACTGAAAACTCAGGCATTTCTGCTAAAGACTTAAAAGAAGTAACGCCGGTAAAAATTGTTTTGGCTGAGGATGATAAAGATGATCAGGAATTATTTATGGAAGCTCTTAGTGCAACAAAAATTCCTGCAGAGGTCACTACTGTAGAAAACGGGAAAGAATTGGTTGACACCTTAAAAGAGGGGTCCGAAGGGAAACCTGATATTATTTTCATCGATATAAATATGCCCATTAAAGGGGGTAAGGAGGCATTGGCAGAAATAAAGAGCGATGAAAAGCTTAAGGAAATCCCTGCAGTTATGCTCTCCACTTCCAATCACCCTGTAGATATTGAGGATACTTTTAATAAAGGAGCAAACCTTTATATACAAAAACCGAGTTCGTTTACCGGTTTTGTTCTCATTCTCAAAAAAGTATTCATTCTCCACTGGACCAAAGCGTTACTGAATCCTGTTAAAAATATATTTTTTGTTTCTGAAAAGAATATATCTCAGAAGGATTAAATAATTAGTGTTTTTGTTTGCTTATTTTACTGAGATCTACTTTGTCAGGGAAGTCCCTTATATCTACTTTACTATCTTCGTGTCAATCTTAATATTTTTCCATCCATCATCTAAACCTTGCCCTTTAATATAGGTTACCTGATGTGATTCACCTTTCATATTATCATGGTAAATCATTTCAAAAGAAAAGGTTATTTTTTTATTAGTTTTTTTAATTACAGTAACTTTGTAATCATTAGTACTTGCGTCATTAAGGGTGAAGAAACTATCGCCAACTTTGCTGTTAAACTTTGCTCGTGTATATTCCTTACCTCTTAGATCTGGCCATGATTCCATTAATTGATTATTCTCATCGATTCGAAGATACGCTGTAGAAACAGCATCACCGCCTATTAAAGAATAGAATTTGTAGTACAATTTATTATCTATTCTTACTGTATCTTGTATTTGGGTATAATTTTGTGAATCAATTGTCCACTTATTTCCGATTTTCATCGGTAAAAAAGACCTAGCAGGTTCATTATTGATTTGTAATGTCTTGCAGGATACAAAAAGAAGAAGAAGAAGAGCAAAGTATTTCAGAATAACTTTTTTCATAATTTTGTTAGGAGATAGAGATTAAATTCGATATTATGAACTTAGAATTTGATCTATAGCTCGATAACAGCTGTATGCTGAACATAGAGTAGCATTTTTTCGTTTACTTGCAAATTTAGAAAACGAAATTGACTAATAATTGGTTATTATTAACCATTTTAAGAATGAATAGGTCGGTGTAAATTTGATAATCAGAAAAAAAAATTAAATTGTAAATTATTTCGAAAAACTTCAAGGATCAATTTGAAAAAGTATGATTCATTTCTATAGTTGAAAAGCATAAAAAAAAATGAAACAGCAAAAACTAAGAAACTATCTAGGGACATTGTTTCTCTTTATTTCGTCGATTTCTTACACGCAAAATATTGAATTACAGTTTAGAAATATTTTAGATTCAACTTATCATGCTAATCGGGATGCTGTGGGAATAATGATTCATGTGGAAGTTCCAGATCATAAAATTTCTTGGACCTATGCAACAGGATTTTCTGATCGTGATAGCAGAGAAAAAATTAATAAAGACCAACCACTTCTTATTGCAAGCAACACCAAGACCTATGTTGCTGCTTCTATCTTAAAATTGGTAGAAAATAAAAAACTGCAATTAAATCAGCCGATTAATAATCTCTTATCTAAAAAAACAAAAAAAGTATTGTTGAAAAGTGGATACAACCTCAATCAGATAACAGTACGGAATCTACTTTCTCACACTTCCGGGATCACGGATTACGTGACTGATTCTTATTTCGCTTATGTTGGGGAAAATCCCAATCATCAATGGACCAGAGATGAACAAATAGAACTTGCAATGCAAATAGCAAAGCCTCTTGAGCCTGGAAAAGCTTTCGCTTATGGCGATATTAATTATCTGTTATTATCAGAAATTATAGAAAAAGAGACGGGCAAATTGTTTTTCACTGCAATTCGGGACTTATTAGATTTCAAAAAGCTTAAAATAAATGAAACCTGGTTTGTGGATTTAGAGAAAAAGCCAGCAAACACTCTGGCTCTTGCACACCAATATTCGAAGGCTTATGGTTGGGATTCTGAGAAAATCAATCCTTCATGGGACTTGTACGGTGGTGGTGGATTAGCTTCTACGACCAAAGATTTAGCGATGTTCTTTCAGTATTTGTTTGAAGGCAAAATAATAAAAGATAAAAAAGTTTTATCCGAATTATACACCTACACTAACCCAAGGGAGTTAAATAATAATTACTGTTTGGGACTTTACAATTTTCCGTCATTTTATGGATATAAAGGCTACTACCACGGTGGATGGTGGGGAACAGATGTTATGTATATGCCGGATTTAAATACAACGATTTCTGTTTTTATTTTACTAAAGGAAAAACGAGGTATCAACCCTGAAATTAGTCATGAAATAATAGAAATAGTAAGGCAATTGGATCATAGCTAATTAACAAACAATTAAATCAGACAATGAAATATGAGAACAAAAATAGTGATTTTGATCGTGCTCTTTATTTCAGTTTCCAATTTTAAAGCTCCTAATATCAAGACAGAATTAGATGTGTTTTTTTTGTATTAGCTGAATATAAGTAATTTAATGGCAATGTTTTAATTGTAGAAAAGAGGGGAGTGTTGTACCTAAAATTCTTTTGGGTATACTGATCTTTCGAGAAAACGACAAAATAGTTCTGCGATCAAAATGTATCAAAAATCTATTGAATTTAATTAGGATAATGAAGATGGATAGAAAATTTCGGAAAAAAGAGCTAATTAAATTACTTTTTGTTCTGCACTAGTAAAGAAATAAATAGTTCTTACCCTTATCATCAATAAAAATAAATTAATGAAAATTATATTACTCCTTTCAGCCCTACTTATTTCAAATAGTATTTTTGCGCAATCAGAAAAAATTTCGGATAGTCTGCTGATGAAAATTAATGAGCAAAACACAATCTATGTCAAGGCAGTATTTAATAAAATTGACACTTTAGCCTTAAACTTTGATACGGGAATGACAGAATTGATTTTGACCAACTATACCCTAAAGAATAAGATCAAAACTTCTGTGGAACTATATGATAAATTCTACGATCTGCAGATCGGCAAAAATACGTACTCAACCAAAGTTTATGATGCAGAACTGACAGGTCACGGCACCGAGGGCAGGTTTGGCTGGGATCTATTCAAAGATAAAGTGGTGGAATTGAATTATGATAAGGATTTAATGGTCGTCCATTCAAAACTGCCAAAAAATATAGAGGGAAATAAGAAGTTTTCAAAATTAAAGATGGAATTTTATAAGGAGTATTGCTTCCTTGTCAGCAGTGAAATAAAACAAGGCAAAGCTTCTGAAAAAGATCTCTTTTTATTCGATACCGGTTATCAACGCACAGCAATGTTGGACAATGATCTCTTAGCCGAAAAGAAATTTCCTGTCCAGAATATGAAAATCATCAAAAAAGTAATCATGAGAGGCGGTCAGGGAAATGAAATTCCGGTAATCACCTCCAATTTGGAAATGTTGACCATTGGGAAGTTTAAATTAAAAAATGTTCCCGTTCAGCAAACAACGACCAGTAAACCTGTCAAAGGAAAAAACATCCATATTCTGGGAAATGAGGTTTTGAAAAGATTTAATATTTTTCTCGACTTTCAAAACAAGGTGGTTTACCTAAGGCCTAATCATTTGTTTAAAGACACTTACATTGATAGGAAATAGATTTTCAGTTTATTATATCAGACAACTACTTCAACAAATCAAGTCAAATTGCAATAAAATTCATCAGAATTTATTAGACGATAAATTTGCCGAGTCAAAAGGGATGATTACGAATCTACGTAATGAAGATTATCCAATATACGTTACAAGAGATCTTGAATTAGCGAAATCTCATGTAAGAAATAAATATGATGATGAACCCGATAAAACATTTGGTCTTATTGCAAGTTCAAAAAGTAAAATTCTTCCTAAATATGGGATGATGAATGGGTATACAGCAACCCCATCTTTTACATTTTTACAATATTATGTTTATGATACGCATTTATCCTATTGTAGAAATCTAAACAGTGTTATTACTGAATTTGCCTGTCAAGGATTAGAGTTGGATATGCCAATATTAGCTCGGATACAAATTGGGTAGTGTTTTAGAGTTAGTGATACGAGATTTTAGATTTCTAACATGTTGAAATAGAGTAAATGTTATCAATAAATAATTTAAAGATGAGCAGTAATGCTCATCTTTTTTGTTTTAATATTGCCTTAAAAGAACTAAAATGAGTAAAAATATTTCCTCGTGTTCCAGAGTTAGTGATGGTGTAAATTGTCCAAGATGTAAAGAGAAAGAAGTTGTTAAAAATGGGCGAACCAAAAATAAAAAACAGCAGTACTATTGTAAAATTTGTTGTTACCGTTTTATAAAAAATTATACTTATCAAGCTTACAACTCAAGCATAAATCAAAATATCATTCAATTAACAAAAGAAGGTTTAGGAATAAGAAGTACTGCAAGAATATTAAAAATTTCAACAACAACATTATTAAGAAGAATCGTTTCAATTGCAAGAAGTATTAATCAGCCCATTATCAGCAAAGGAAAAATGTATGAAGTTGATGAAATGTGCACTTACATAAGGAATAAGCGAAATTTTATCTGGCTGGTTTATGCTCTGGAAAAGAATTCTAAAAAGGTTGTGAGTTTTAATGTTGGTAAACGAACAAATAAAACATTGATCCTTGTCCTCGATACGTTAAAATTATCAGAACCGAAAAAGATATTTACCGACAGATTAAAAAACTACAGGTATCTAATTGATGAGAAATTACACTCTGTAAAACGTTTTGGTACAAATCATATTGAAAGGAAAAATTTGACTCTCAGAACTCATCTCAAAAGACTAAACCGACGTACTATTTGCTTCAGTAAAAGTTTAGTAGTTTTTATGGCTATTTTAAAGATTTACTTTTGGACTTGATTGATAAAATGGTAAGTTTATCCTTTAAATACATATTCTCAAATTAAATATACAATATACTTAATCAGTATAAAAATGAAAAGCATTTTTTTTATCATAACCATATTTTTTTTTACTAATAATTATGGACAGATTAGGCTTTCAGCAATACAGGGGCATTGGATAAAATACAAAGTAGAAATGAAAGATGGAAGTGATCTTTTTGACAGATTTGTAGAAGATTCTGCTTATGCAGAGTATCGGATTGATCAAAATAGACTATGCATTAATTCAAGTCCAATTCATAGAACTAATGAAAGTTGTTTAGATTTTAACTTGATCAATGATTTAATGAAAACATCTCAATATGCAGGATTTATCATTGAAAAAGTAAGTAATGATTCTCTAATATTAAGTGAAAAAATTGAAGGTTTAACAGATGATAAGCTAAAAAGATTATATTTTAGTAAACAAGAAGCTGTATTGGCACAGTTTAAAGAAAAGAATAAAAACAAAAAAAATATAATCGCTTCAAAATTATTTGCGCCAAAAACTAATGCGACGATTGAAATAGATTTGAATAAAGCATTTAAAAATAATTACTCAAATTTTGAATTGGTGGGGAATTTAAAAATTTATCCGGCACAAAAAAAAATAAAGACAGAAATAACATTTTCGACGCAAAATGATTCATCAAGAATAAGAACAGTAAAAAAAGTTATCGATCATTCCTTTGAAAAATGGAATCTAAAAGACTTTCAGGATTATGAATCCATTGAAATTCCATTTGTTCTGAAAAGTGAAATCACAAAAAGATATTGGGGAATTTCAGTGCTTTTTTTTACAGAGGATTTAACTGAATTTGAGAGAATCTATGGAGGAAAAATGGAGGATCTAAGAAAATCTTCGGATTACTTTAGTAAAGGATTAGTCGCTTACCAACAAAAGAGATATTCAGAGTCCATTACGTATTTTACGGAATCATATAATTTTGATCGCAAAAATATAGATGCTTTATACAATAAAGCGGCTGTATATTTTGAATCTGGGATAAGGAAAATGCCTGTAAAGTATGGTTAGAAATTTCCATGCTGGGTCAGGTAAATGCAAAACAATTGTTTCTCGATAATTGCAATTGATAATATTAGTTAATAGGGATGTACTAATAAAAAATGGAGACAAAGTTAAGGGTGCATTATAAATACACCCGTAATTTTTTTAAATCCTTCTTTGAATTCTTTTTTTCTTCTTTTGCTTAAATTGTTTTGTTACATAATCTGAAGAATATTCAGCACGTGTAATCAGATCCAATAACCTAACTAAATGAGGAATGGTAAGTGTATCTTTTTGATATTGTAAATCCTCGATCAATAATTCTTTAAAGGGAAGTTTTTCATAAATCTGATTTTCTTTTTGTTCACCAGTAATCTTCAATCCGCAGCGTTCTTCAATAGCTTTGGCACTGTATTCTTTTCCTAAACTACTGCCATTAAAAACATTTTTGGTTGTATAGTCAATATAGGTAATTCCATAAAGATTACCTTCATTACTTCGTCTAAATATAGTTTGAATGCCTTCTCTTCCCAATAGCTCAGCAAATTTACCTAAAGGCATTGCTTTCTCATTAAACAAGGTCGTGTTTATCTTATTTTTTACCCTTGATTTGTCTGATAATTTTCTTATTTCATTGTTCTTAAATTTTTCTGCTAAAAATTTCAAAGTTGGTTTAAAGTAAAAATCACTGGCTTTAATTGGAACTCCAATGGGATTTCCTTGGTCATCCAGTATTCGGTACACCAATCCATTTGCTAAAAAGATCTTTGAATTCTCATTACCACGGTCAGCCAATATATTGTATTGTTTCAGTACTGTATTAAGTTCGGGAAGACTTGAGTACTTATATTCATTGATTATCTTGTTTAAAACATTTGTTAAGGCTCTTTTAGATTGAACCTTTCCATAATTAACTTTGCTTATTGAAATAGGCTGTAAATTAAATTGTTCTTTTATTTTTCGACCTTCGGCTTTTACCAATCCAAAAGTTTCTTCGATTTCCTTTCTTGCGGGTTCTGATTTTCGAATGCCTAAATGATGCATATCAATTCGTTTGCCGTCCCTTTCAATATTTACAGAGACCAAATGAACGTGCGGGTGTCCCGCATCGTGATGTTGGTAAACCAAATAAGGCTGGTTTCCAAAACCGATTTTCTCCATATAGGTATTTACACTAGACATCAGCTTTTCTTTGGAATGATTTTCTGAAGGATCAAAATTCAGGGAAATATGTACACTGTTTCGTTTGGTGTTTTCATTTAGTTCAAGCCGTTTTGTAAAACGGTTGATCTTTGCAAAATCACTTAGTTGATCACCCAGACAGATGATCTTGTTTTTCAATTACCTGCAGGAAACCCGATCCCAAATGCTTCGATGTAAAACAGAGAAACTAATTATTACCAAGCTTGGCAAACCTATTACCGTAGGCGGTATTCATGGGATGATTGATCCGCTCAGGGCTTTATTTCCAGATCGAAAACTCAATCCGCAGACCATCAGAATGAGCGTGATCTGCAACTGGCTCAATGAGAATAATATTTCTTTGGAAAAGGCTCTGGAACAGGCAGGACATAAATGGCCGGGAACTACGGAAAAATATATTAAAGTGAACAGTTCACACCAACGTGAAATGATCAATTGTTACTTTCCAAGTATCTAAAAATAGTATTTATTAAATTTGAAATTTCTTATCTTTGTACTAATGAGTAAAAATCTTTATATAATCGCAGGTTGCAATGGAGCAGGTAAAACAACTGCTTCTTTTACAATACTTCCCGAGATACTAAATTGTAAGGAGTTTGTAAATGCTGATGAAATAGCCAAAGGACTTTCGCCGTTTCAACCGGAAAAGGTGGCTTTTGAAGCGGGAAGAATAATGCTTCACAGAATAAATGAATTATTAGCGAATAACGAAGTGTTTGCCTTTGAAACAACTTTAGCAACGAAAAGCTATAAACAGAAAGTTATTACAGCTCAGGAAAAAGATTATAAAGTTGTACTTTTGTTTTTCTGGTTAAATAATGTTGACCTGGCTATTGAGAGGGTTAAGCTTCGGGTTCAGGATGGCGGGCATAATATTGAAACCGATGTTATTAAACGACGCTATAAAAATGGAATTACAAATTTATTTGATATATATTTGCCGATAGTTAATGAGGCATTGATTTTTGATAATACAGTTGGCAAGGCTGAATTGATTGCGCAAAAAACATTAGGTAACGATATTGAAGTTATACATAAAATCAAGTTCGATAAACTCAAAAATAAGGAATCATGGGAGAACACACAACAACACCGACTCAGAAGAAGATTATAGACGCAATGGATAAAGTTTATGAAAAATTGATTGAGTCTAAAAAGAAAACTAACAGCGATTTAGTTGTAATGAAGGACGGTAAAATCGTAAGAATTAAAGCTAGTTCTTTATAAAATATTATTTCAATAACAATCGAAAGCCCTCAGGAATGAGGGCTTTTTTTGTGAGATAAATTGGCTATGTTTTTATTAGGAAAATAACCGAACTAAATCTAATTTCGTATTATAGGAAAATGTAACTGGACGTTCTTTATATGGAGATTTTTTGCAAGGGGTTGTTTTATATAAAAAAGGTTTACAGAACCCTATAAGTATAAGTACAACGACAAGGAACTCCAAGACGAGACACCTCAAGCATCTTCAACAATTTCAAATTCAAAAGAAAATGGGTTTTATCTCTCTACAGCAAATAAATTACAAACAGGAGATTTAGATATTATTGATTCTGTATGGATTGAAAAAGTTTGGCATTATAAAGTTATAAAAGGAGAAAAAAGAAAAGTTGCATTATCTTCAAATAATCAAATTGTCTTGAAATTAAAAAAAACAAGCAAAGAGTTTAAGAATAGTGAATACTTTTTAGAATGGAAAATAGGAGAAAAACATTTTGGTAATTTAGGTTCTGGCAATGGAGTGTATATGATAAGGTACCCCCAAAATACTAAAATAGATACTCTTCATTTTTTGTTACATCAAGCAAATGATAAGTCAACTATTGATATTGGAACATTTGTTAATGTATCAAAGTTAGTGATAAAATAGGTAATGGGTAGTGTTTCAGATTAGGTGTTTTTGCAAAATGTCAATATTGAACAAATCAGAAATAAATATTGATATGAAATTAATGCTAGGTGTTTATGATTATTATAATGTTAATAAAAATGATTGCAAATGATCCTATTTGGAAATGGATTGACATGGATTGGAATATTCAGGTCCTAAAAAATCTTATGTTATAACCGATATTGATTCTCTAAAAGGTAAAACAATAGTGGAACTTATGAGATGGGAAGAACATGTATGGGAAGTGTTTTCAGGTCCAGCTCCAGAATTTAAAGAAGAAGATATAAGAATAGTACCATTAGGTACAATATTTAGGAATTGATGATACACTGCAGCTAACTGTTAATTTGGCTGTTGGTAAGGGTTTGTGGCGAGAAAATAAAGATTCAGAATGGAATGATTGGGAATAGTAGGACTTAATGTAGACTAAGATCATTTGTAAATATTAGAAAGTTTTAAAGGATGGGCAATTGCTTAGGAGTGGCCAGAATTTCTTCCGACCACTCCTATATTTTTACACCCTTAACTTTTTTAAACCGACACTGTCTTAAAAAGTGTGTAAGGTTAAAATAACGGGATTGGCTTTTTAATTAAAGTTGAACCCTTTTTTTACTATAGTTAAGAACTGATTGAGTATTAATCCCCAATTATGGATTAGCATTGTCCATTTTTTTGTAGCTTTTCTTAAATAGTAGCTTTTGGTTTTATATCAATTTTTAATGTGCCAAAATGTTAAAATAGAATTCAGTTTTGCCACCAGGCCGGACACATTTCAAGGGGACCAATTGTGAATGCCATGTAGCAGCTGTTAAAAAAAAGCTTTGAATCACTAATTTTGGATCAAGGTTTCCATTGTACTGCCTCGGGTGGAGGTGTGCTTCCAAAGTATCGTTTTATTTCTTCATGACTCATGGGGAAAAATTAAGCAAAATGCGAATGTTTGTCAAGGCTGCAGCTACTTTAAAACACTAGAATTTCATTGATTTATCTTGCGTTTTTCAGTAGGCTGGGTTTAAAGGAATTGCTTCAATGAATTTTAGAATTCCTTTTTATCATCCGGTTTGAAACAAGCTACAGTACTTCTTTAATGTAATTAAAAGATTACGTTAAAATACTCTTTTTTATTAATATAAATACAAAAATGTGGAAAACCGTAAAGATACAATTCATTAATAGTTTAGTTTAGCGAGCACTATTGAATTCTCCAAATTTAGTGTGCTTATGAAAAAACTTTACTTTGTATTATTTCCTTTTATTTTTCCTTTTTTTACTTACTCTCAAGACATTCTTTGGGAAAAATCATATGGAGGAACCCATGCCGATTATCTTTTTGACGCTCAGCCAACAGCCGATTATGGTTTTATTTTGGCAGGAAGTTCCCTGTCTAACAAAACCGGAAATAAAACAGATGACAATCAGGGAGATTTAGATTACTGGATCTGGAAAATGGATGAAAAAGGAGATCTTGACTGGCAGAAAAGTTTTGGTGGAAGCGGTTTTGATTTACTTCAAAGTGTTAAGAATACCAGAGACGGTGGTTTTATTCTGGCAGGAACATCGAGTTCAATGGCTGGTTTTCAAAAAAAAGAGGATTGTAAAGGAATCACCGATTATTGGGTCATAAAATTGGACGCAACAGGTGGCGAACAATGGCAACGAACCATAGGAGGTTCTGGTCAGGATGAATTGCTATGCGCTTTTCAAACCAAAGACGGAGGTTATATATTAGGCGGTTCTTCAAGCTCCGGTCCTCCGGTTATCTCCAACACCAAACCAGACGGAAAATCTCTCACTACAACTAAAGCTGATTTATTTAATAAATCTGAAAAAAGCAGAGGTAACATGGATTATTGGATTGTCAAATTAGACAAGCAAGGTGATATCGAATGGCAAAAAACATACGGTGGGCAATATGCTGATGTGCTTAGAGGTATGGAACAAACTACAGATAACGGATATGTTTTAGCCGGATATTCTAATTCTCCAATTTCAGGAGATAAAACAGCAAACAATAAAGGAGTTGGAGATTTCTGGATCATTAAAATAAATGATACGGGCGAAATACAGTGGCAAAACACCTATGGAGCAGAGGGAGACGATCAGCCTTATGTCATTCATCAGACTCTCGATGGCGGCTATATTGTGGGAGGAAATTCTAACAGTAAAAATGCGCTTACAGCCATGGGCGGTATCGTTAGCAACGGAACTGATTACTGGATCCTGAAACTGGATCAGGACGGAGGAGTCTTATGGAGTAAAACCTATGATTTTGGAAAAGTAGATATTCTGACCTCTTTGGTAGAAAACAGAGACCAGACGTATCTTATAGGCGGATACGCGCAAGGAGATAATAAACGTCCCAGAGAAGGTATTGTTGGAAAAGCAATGAATGTGGTAAACAAAGAAAAAGACGGAATAAACGATTATATCGCCTTGAAAATAGATGAGAAGGGCGAAGAAATCTGGAGCAAAACAGTAGGGAGCGCCGGAGAAGATATCCTTAGAAAGTTAGTAGAGACCCGTGATGGTGGATACCTCATGGCGGGAACTTCTAATTCAAGCGCTTCAAAAGATAAAAACGGAAGTATTGGAGGTAATGATTTTTGGGTGGTAAAACTAAAAGACAAACAAAAAGTAGAGAAAGTGAAATCTAGTATCGAGGCGATTCCAAATCCTGCAACAACGTATACCAATGTGATTATAGGGTATGATTTTAAATACGGAACAGCCACTGTGGTTGATATTACAGGACGTGTTTTACAGGAATTTGCAATAGACTCCAGAACAGTGCCTGTAAACCTAAGCAGATATTCAGAAGGTATTTACATCATTAAGATCAAAACTGATGTAAAGACAGAATCTGTAAAAGTGATCAAACAAGTAAAGTAAAATGTTAGAAAATAAAAGCATGCATAATTTTAAAATAGTAAGTTTTTTACTTTTCCTCCTATTCTCATTTGGAATTTATGGACAAAGTAATAATAATAATGAACCTAAAATTATACCGCCTTCTCCTACGGCGTATGAGCTGGGGAGATACGGTCAGGCAGATGTTGGTACTTTTACCGGTACTCCCAATATAAGTGTTCCTGTGTATACCTATAAGACAAAAAATATAGCAATTCCTATTGCCTTAAATTATAATTCAAACGGCATACAGGTCGATCAGATGGAAACCAATGTAGGGCTCGGATGGAACCTGAATACAGGAGGTATTATTAACAGGATTGTCAGGGGACAGCCAGATGAAAAAAGAAATGTTCCTATCTCTACAGACGATTGTTTTTCAGATACTTTTATTGTATACATAGAGAAAAATCAGTTTAAAGATATGCAGCCCGATTTGTACTCTTATAATTTTCAGGGGCATTCAGGGCAATTTGTTTTTGATGACAATGGTAAAGCAGTATTGGTACCTCAAAACAATTTAAAAATTGAGAAACTTGCCAGTAATATTAAATCCGGATTTAAAATAACGACAGAGGACGGGGTCGAATATCAATTTTATGATATTGAGTACAGTACCTGGGAGAATGTTGAAGCGCCTCAGACCGTTGTTACAGGCTGGTATCTCACTAAGATCATTCACCCAGAAGGAGATGTTGTTAATTTTACCTATAAAGGCACCAATTATAGTTTTGTTTCAACTATTAGTGAGTCATTTGGAATAAAGGTGCAACAAGAACTAAAATGTGATCCATCATCGATGACGGCTCCATCAAATCGGATGGAGAATCATTTAATTATTATGGGGAAAATCATAGAGAGTATTAGTAGTAATGAGGCTCAGTTTGGAAGTGTTACTTTTCAACAGAGAGACAATCCTAATACGATGGGGAATTATTTACTTAGTGGAATTAAAGTGTTTGATGCAGGACAGAATATAATTGAAAAGGCTGATTTTAATTATCTTTTTACAACTAATAAAAGAATTTTTTTGAGTGAATGTATTTTTAAAGATACCTCAAAAAAATATAGTTTTGAATATGAAGCCCCTGATGACTTAGTAGCAAGATTATCAGATCAGAGAGATTTATGGGGATACTATAACGGAAAGCCCGGGACTTATCCGGATCCTGTTATCCACAAAGATCTTTATCCACAAAATAATATTGTTAAAGATGCACTTATGGGCAGATCGACGGGAGATAAACGCCCTTATGTTGATTATGCAAAAAAAGGGATTCTGAAAAAAATAGTATACCCTACAAAAGGCTATAACGAATTTCAATACGAGGCAAATACAATATGGACAGATGTAACAGGCCCATTGGAACTTAAAACAGTAAATCGTTGGTTTTACAATAAAGGAAATAGCAGAAAGGAGCAGACAGAGACATTTGTATTTGAGAATAAATCAGAATATGAAACGGAAGTACAAGCAAAAGTTTCTTATGATGATTATGATTTAGTGCCGGGTGTATTTCCAGAGGGAGAATTAATTATGACTGTTACAATTGAAAATTTGACAGATCCAATGCAGAATAGTCTAAATTTTTATGCTTATCAGCACAATATACCGGTTACACGTTCCTATAAGTTTTTAAAAAATAATACCTATAGAGTTTCTCTTGTATTTTCTCCGGAGCCTAAAACTACAGGAAAGGTACATTTTACTTATTGTTTAGGTGGCGGCATTGTGTCTAAAGCTAATATACCGGTCGCAGGATTAAGGATTAAAGAAATTACATCTTTTGATACCAGGCTCAATACAGCAGATGTAAAACATTACTATTATGGTAAAAAAGAAACACCAGATGTATCGAGCGGTACAGAGGGAGTTAAGATAAAATTATTGACACATACTGAACTTAGGAAAATTTGTGATGATCCGCACGTACAATTTACAACGATAATGAGTATAGCGCTCATTTTAAATGTAAATGCTAATAGCGTATATCCATTATACAAGTCAATGGGTAACAATTCTACAACTTATGAAAATGTAACTGTGAGTCATGGTGGGACTAGTTTTAAGAATGGAGGTGAAGAATTTTTTTATGATGTATCTGCAGACATGCAACCTTATTTATGTCTTAATAGCGATCTTGCTTATTTTCCCTGGATCAATTCAAGCTGGAATAATGGGTTGTTGAGAAAAAAAATAGTTTTTGATAAAAGATTAACTAATTTAAATATAGTAGAATACAATTATAAATTAGAAGATCAATATACCAGGAAAGTGCCAGGTATAGCAACTGACTATAAATATAATCCAATACTTTTTTTTACTAGTCCTGATTATAAAAATATTGAACATTTGAATATTAGTAAATACACAACTAATTCGTACTGGTTTTATCTAGAATCAGAAAAAAATACCCAATACGATTTAGAAGGCTTAAATCCTATAGTAACCCAAACAACTTATAAGTATAATAATGCGCTTCATCAAAAACTAAGTTCGCAAACCACGACGAGTTCTACAGGAGAGAATATAGAGACAAAGTATTTTTATGCTTCTGATCCTGAAATGGCATCTGAACCATTCAGAAATGAACTAGTAGCTCAAAATATGATAGGAAAAGTTCTTGATACGCAAACCCTAAAACAAGGAGCAAAATTATCAGAACAAAAAACAGTTTATGATAAAAGCGACAAAACCAGTAATTTATTATTACCGGGATTTATTTACGCCAATAAAGGAATCGAGGGTATAAACAATAGTACTGACAAAAAACTCACTTTTGACAAGTATGATGAGAAAGGGAATATCTTGCAATATACTTTAGAGGCTGGTATTCCGGTTTCTATTATTTGGGGATACAATAAAACACAACCTATTGCCAAGATAGAGAATCTTGCTTATGGCTCAATTCCTGCAGGAACAATTAACAATTTGCAGACACTCTCGAACGCTGATACTGATAATTGTATGTCCGGGAGTTGTACTGAGCAGTTATTGCGAAATGGTTTAAATGCACTTCGCACTTCTTTGCCGGATGCTTTTATTTCGACCTACACTTATAATCCCCTTGTAGGGGTAACTAGTGTAACAGATCCTAAAGGTACTGCTTCTTATTATGAGTATAATTCTTATGGCAGATTAAAATTTGTTAAAGATAAAGATTTAAATGTACTTCAAAAATATTGTTACAATTATAAAGGACAGCAAATAGATTGCAATGATAATGAGTCTACAAGTATTGTCTTGTATAGAAGTGCTGCCAGAAGCGGTTCTTTTACCAAGACCAATTGCGCTCCAGGTGGAGCAGGGGCAACTGTAGTTTATAATCAGGTAGAAGGAGTTTCTTCTTCTACTATTTCTCAGATAGATGCCGATGCAAAAGCAACAGATAAATTCAATACTGACGGGCAAATTTATGCCGATACAAATCCTTTGGTAAAATGTACTTTTTTAAATACTGCTCAAAGCAGATTAATTTCCCGAAACAACTGTGAAGCGGGAGGTAGCCCTTCGAGTGTTTGGTATACAGTTGCTGCAGGAATTTACAGCTCGGATATTTCTCAGGCTGCGGCTGATGCTCAGGCTCAAACAGAAATAGATAACAACGCACAGGCATTTGCCAATAGTGATGCCAATGCAAAATGTACTTTTTTAAATACTGCGCAAAGTAGACTAATTGCCCGAAACAACTGTGAGCCGGGAGGTTTACCTGCAAGTGTCTGGTATACAGTTGCCGCAGGAACCTACAGTTCTGATGTTTCTCAGGTAGCGGCTGATGCTCAGGCAGTTACGCAAATTGATAACAACGGACAGGCATTTGCCAATAGTGATGCCAACGCAAAATGTACTTTTTTAAATGCTGCGCAAAGTAGATTAATTGCCCGAAACAACTGTGAGCCGGGAGGTTCACCTGCAAGTGTTTGGTATACAGTTGCTGCGGGTACGTATAGCTCTGATGTTTCTCAGGCAGCGGCTGATGCTCAGGCAGTGACGCAAATTGATAACAACGCACAGGCATTTGCCAATAGTGATGCCAATGCAAAATGTAGTTTTTTAAATACGGCGCAAAGTAGATTAATTGCCAGAAACAACTGTGAGCCCGGAGGTAGCCCTTCAAGTGTTTGGTATACAGTTGCTGCAGGAATATATAGCTCTGATGTTTCACAGGCTGCCGCTGATGCTCAGGCAATAGTGCAAATCGACAACAATGGGCAGGCATTTGCCAATGATAATTCGATATGTACTTTTTATAGTACGGCATTAAGTGGATCATTTACTAAAAACAATTGTGATACCGCAGGTTATGGCTCGAGTGTACCTTTTGGCCTGGTTGCAGGAACTGCTTCTTCAAATAGTTCTCAGGCAGATGCAGATGCGCAGGCTCTAAATATTTTTAATGCTAATGGCCAGGCCAATGCAAATGCTACAGGATATTGTACGTTTTACAGTCCGGCAATGAATGGTTATTTTACTAAGGATAATTGTAGTATAGGAGGTGCGGGTTCAAATGTTTATTACAGTCAGGATTTTGGTATTGCGTATTCTCATAATTCACAAACAGAAGCAAATGCGTTAGGAAGCGCTAAGTTTTATACAGACGGACAAGCTTATGCCAATACTTATGGTGATTGCACTTTTATGAGCGCTGCATTAAGTGGTCCTTTCCAAAAAAATGATTGCCCAGTGGGAGGAGTAGGTTCTCCTGTAGATTATAGTCTGGCTATGGGAGCAGTTTCTCTAAAAACATCACAAGGAGATGTTGATGCTCAGGCTTGGAATAAATATCAAATTGAAGGTCAGGCTAATGCTAATGCTTATGGATATTGTACTTTTAAAAGTGCGACTTTAAGCGGTTCATTTACTAAGAGTAATTGTGATGCCGGAGGTTATGGCTCAGATGTAGCTTTTAGCCAGGTTGAAGGAGCTGCTTCTTCAAATAGTTCTCAGGCAGATGCAGATGCCCAAGCTCTAAACCTATTTAATGCAAATGGTCAGGCTTATGCAAATGTAGCAGGATATTGTACGTTCTACAGTCCTGCAATGATTGATCTTTTTATTAAGAATAATTGTGATGCTGGTGGTACTGGTTCTAATGTTTATTACAATCAAGGTTTTGGAGTTGCGTATTCTCATAATTCACAAGCAGAAGCAAATGTCTTAGGAAGTAATAAATTCAACGCAGATGGACAAGCTTATGCCAATGCAAATGGAGTATGTACGTTTAGAAACAGTGTTCAAAGCAGATTAATTAGCAGAAACAACTGTAGTATTGGAGGAATACCCGATAGCGTTTGGTATACTGTTGCTGCCGGAGCATATGCTTCTGATATTTCTCAAGCGGCAGCTGATGCTTCTGCTGAATTAGTGATCAATATTTATGGGCAGGCATATGCTAACGCTAATGCAGATTGTACCTTTAGAAGTACCGCTGTAAGTGGTTCATTTCAGAAAAACACCTGTGTTGGCGGGGCGGTTGGTTCTTTTGTTGGATATGCTTTAGCAGAGGGAGCGGTAGTTTTAAAAACTTCTCAGGCCCATGTTAACAGTGAAGCTTTGGCTAAACTCAATGCAGAAGGACAAGCCAATGCCAATGCTAGTGGTGAGTGTTTGTTTTATAATGTGCTTATTTATAGATCGATAAGAAGGACGTATTGCCCTCGGGGAACAAACGGAACCTCTGTACTGTATAAGGTTTCTCCAAAAACATATAGCTCGTTAATCTCTCAGGCAGATGCCAATCAAAAAGCTGAAGACGAAATTGATCGACTGGGACAGCCTTATGCAGATAAAAATGGAGTATGTAACCAGGGAGAAATAGAAGAAAAATAATAAAGTTGCGGGCTTGTTATTTGTAACTGCTAATTGAGAGTTGCATAGATGCAAACGAAGTCAATGTTGTATCAATATTTAGTCTGCAATAAAAAACTATAAAGAATTTTAATCATTATGAATTCTAAAAACATAAAATGTATTTGTATGAAAAAATACATACCTATATTTATTCTGTTGCTATTGGCAAGTTCGGGTGTAACGGCCCAGACTTTCAGTGATGACAATTTCGTGTATACCGCTGCGCCTAAAAAGCCGGTGCAGGCAGGGAATTTTAATACCTTGACCAAAGACGAGATGAGCCAAAATGTGACTTATTTTGACGGATTGGGACGCCCGATACAAAGCATTGCTATTGGGCAGGGAGCAAATGGGGAAGATATCATCACTCCAATAGAATACGATGCTTTTGGAAGACAGATAAAAGAATATTTACCTTATGCCTCTTCCAATGGCGGTAACAGCTATCCAAAGATCGATCCCACTGCTGCGATATCTGCCGCACAAGGTTTTTACAGTACAGAGAAATATGAAAATACGGCAAATCCTTTTTCTGAAAAGAAACTCGAAGCCTCGCCTTTAAACAGGGTTTTAAAACAAGCGGCTCCGGGAACTTCCTGGATGATGGGCAGTGGTCATGAAATAAAACTCGATTATCAAACCAATAAATCATCGGATGCAGTAAAATTATATAAAGCAAATACAACCTGGCTAGCGGGTCAGGGTTTGTATGAAATTAGTTTTTCAGACGCTGGAACTTATGCAGAGAATGAGCTGTACAAAAACGTAACTTATGATGAAAATTCAGGTGCAAGCCTAAGTGAATCTGCAGGCTCTACAGTAGAATTTAAAAATAAAGAAGGACAAGTAGTTCTTAAAAGAACCTATGATTCAGGTGACAAACACGATACGTATTATGTGTATGATATTTACGGCAACCTTACTTATGTACTTCCTCCAAAAGTAAGCGGAACGATCAGTAATGATGTTTTAAACGGTTTGTGTTATCAATATAAATATGACAATCGCAACCGTTTGGTCGAGAAAAAATTACCTGGAAAACAATGGGAGTTTATCGTTTATGATAAACTAGATCGCCCTGTAGCCACAGGCCCTTCGTTTTCGCCTTTTAGAGACGAAACAGCAGAAGGTTGGCTCATAACCAAATATGATGCTTTTAGTCGTCCGGTTTATACGGGTTGGTACAATCAATCATCGAATTCAGTAATACGAAAATCATTGCAGGATGCTCAAAATACAGCAACTGTTTTGTTCGAGACTAAACAAACTTCTGCCACTATAGATGAAATCCCTGCAAATTACAGTAATAGTATTACCCCTATCAATTTTAGACTTCTTACGGTTAATTATTACGATAATTATGATTATCCTAATGCGCCATCAATACCTACAACTATCGAAGATCAGCCTGTTTTAGCCAACGCAAAAGGCCTGGCTACAGGAAACTGGACAAGAGTAGTTACGATAGCTTCGGCGCAATTAGGAGAAACAACAACTACAGTTTATGATGATAAAGGAAGGCCTATCCGTACAAGAATACAAAATCATTTTGATGGGTATACCAGTACAGACAGTAAACTAGATTTTACAGGAAAAGCGCTTTATACAATCACCAAACACAAAAGAACTTCAGGCGATAACGAGCTTACTATAAAAGAAGAATTTACCTATTCACCGCAAGATCGTTTACTAACCCATACCCATCAGATTAATGCAGGAATTGTACAACTCTTGACGTCAAACAGCTATGATCAATTAGGACAACTGGAGAGTAAAAATGTAGGGGACAGTGGCGGAAATGCGAGACAAAAAGTAGATTTTAGCTATAACATAAGGGGTTGGCTTACCGGTATCAACGATACGGATAATTTACAGCACGACTCAGATCCGGTAGACTTATTTGCCTTTAAAATTAATTACAACAACCAATCCGGTAACTCAGCTGTGGATGCTCTCTACAATGGAAACATAGCAGAAACATTCTGGAAAACCGCATCAGATTATGCATTGCGCTCCTACGGATACAACTATGACAACCTTAACCGACTAAAGAACGCCATTTATCGAAAACCTAACGATGCTATTCCTGTATCGGGCGCTTACAATGAAAGCTTAAGCTATGATAAGAATGGTAATATTAAATATCTACAAAGATATGGCGATAGTGATGCGCCTTCTATTGTCTTTAAGATTGATGATTTGACTTATGGTTATCTAGATGAGAATTCTAATCAATTGGTAAACGTTACAGAAGGCCTTACCGGAAATGATAATGCTGGTTTTATAGACGCCAATAAAACAGGCGATGATTATGCTTATGATGCTAATGGTAATATGATTAGTGATAAAAACAAAAACATTACTAAAATAGAGTACAACCATCTTAATTTGCCTAAGAAAATTATTTTTGGAACAACTGGTTCGATTGAGTATATTTACAATGCAGTAGGGCAGAAACTCGAGAAAATTGTAACGGATAATAGTGTTGTAAACAGTACAAATTATCTGGGTGGTTTTCAGTACAAGGATAATGTTTTAGAGTTTTTTCCAACGGCTGAAGGGTATGTTAAAAATGAGAACGGAGCCTTATCATATGTGTTTCAGTACAAAGATCATTTAGGAAACGTTCGTGTTAGTTATGCTAAAAACCCGCAAAGCCAAGTTCTTGAAATTATCGAAGAGAATAATTATTATCCATTTGGTTTAAAACATAAAGGATATAATGATTATTTACCAATTGCTAATAAGTATAAATACAATGGGAAAGAACTCCAAGACGAACTGGGGCTGAATGTTACAGCGATGGACTGGCGACAATACGACCCCGCTATTGGCAGGTTTAATGTAATTGACCCATTAACCGAGTTAGCCCCTATGCATAATCCTTACAGGTTTGGTTTTAACAATCCTGTTTATTGGTCTGACCCATCTGGTCTGTTTGAAAACGATAAAGAAGGTCTAGCAATTTGTCCAACCTGTCCAAATACACCTGCATTTAAACCGCTAATTGATGACCCCAATAATACATATCTTTATGACCCAGAAACAAAAATTGCTAGTGAAATTACAGAACTTGAGGAAGTTGTTGTACAAGGAAAATCTAAAAAAAGTAGCACAGTAGATGATGCAAACTCCATTAATGATAGAATTGGAGATGGTGCTGATATTTTAGCATTAACTAGTAATAAAGGTGGTTCATTTAGGTTGACTAACAATGGTAGTTATAACCTACGAAACTTTAGTTTTAAATATTATAAGTCTAATTGGACTGGAGGAAGTGTTGCAAATATCAAGACGTTTAATGTAAGTAAATTAATAAAGAAAGGTTCTATTGCAACCACCGTTATTCTTGGAACTATAGAAGTTGGACAAGGAGTAGCTGGAGATTACCAAAACTACCAAAACACAGGATATACTAACGGTGAGAATACAGCAGTAGCCACAGCAAAAGTTGGGGCTGGTATTGCGGTTGGTTGGGCTGCAGGAGCTGCGACAGGAGCTGCAGTTGGAAGTTTTATTCCAATACCAATTGTTGGAACAATTGCAGGAGCCATTGTTGGAGGAGTTGCAGGATATTATGCGAGTGAAAGAGCAGGAAATTTAGTTGAAAAAGCTTATGAATAACATACAAATGAAAACAACAATAATAATAGAGAAATGAAAACAATAATAATAGAGAAAAATAAAAATTATTTCAAAAGAATTGCAATAATGCTATTGATGATTTTTGTCTTATGTGGATTGGTGAATTTTTTATGCTATCCTTCCGAACACACCTATTTTTTACTTCCAACAAAAAATACCGTAATTATATTTTCTATAGTTGGTATAATAACTTGTGCTTTGGTAATATTTTTACTCTTAAAAAGTATTTTCCGAAAAGATGTCTTCTTAAGAATTGACGAACAAGGTATATTTAATGGTTTTTTCTTATATACCAAGAAGCTTATCAAATGGGAAGAAATCAGTAAGATAGAAACAATTAAATACAACTATAACAATTACATAGCAATATTTTTAAAAGAAACTCCAAATAATGAAAAAGGTATTAGCTCACTTTTCTTTAAAATGAATGAAAAGTCTATGGGTACACCTTATATAATTACTTCTGGGGATTTAGATTGTTCTTTCGACGAATTAGAGCGATTAATCTTAGAGGGCTATAATCAGAGTAAACAAATTAAAAACTAGTACAGCATTCAATTATTAAACAACCAGACGGCTCGGATATGTTTACAATGATAGCGCAGATTTGTAATCTATGCCCACAATCAAAAAAAAATGAACTTACAGAATTAGGAAAGATAATCACAAATATTTATCGCATTACATCAAGTATATACAAAGAAAATACGAAAGTTGAAGATGCAATTGAAAACTCTCAAAGATATTTTAATGCTCCAATCTTGGTATTAAAATCAACCAATCCTATATATGTTAAATTTCTCGATGATAATTGTAATAAACTCGGAAGTGAAATAGGTAAACTGCCATTTTCAAATACAATTTTCGTTGACTTAACCAATTTTCATAAAGATAAAGACAAATGTTTAGAAAAAATTATTCTAAGATTAAATGGATATTAAAAACGAACGAAAATTATGGTTTTGCAGAATAAATCTTTAATCACATATACAAAGATAGATGTGAGTAATGGGCTTAATGCTGGATTTGTTATTGGGATGATTTAGCGTATCCGCCCGAGCAAACACATATTTCATAAGCTAATGTAAGATAGTAGTTTTGTCCGAAAGAATATTAAGATGGACAAAAAAGAATATATGTTATCTCAAGTGGAAGCTTGGAAACAAAGCGGTATTAGTCAACAGACATTTTGTGATAAAGCCGGAATCAAATTGGGTACTTTTAGCTATTGGATTAAAATAAGTAAACAGCAAGACGATTTAGCTGGTGGATTTATTGAGCTTGCCAATCCAAGTATTGATATGAAGAGTCAGTATGAAATAGTCTATCCAAATGGCGTCATACTAAAAGTTCAGAACACCGATCTTAAAGAAATCTTCTCCTTAGTAAACCTGTATTAATGTTTAGCCTGAGCAGTTCCCATACTTTCTTGCTGTATCCTCAAATTTGCGATATGAGGAAAAGTTTTGATGGCTTGTGTGGTATTGTGACTAATGAACTAGGACGGGTAGCTCATAGTGGAGAAGTTTTTATTTTTGTTAATCGCAAAAAGAATCAGATCAAACTCCTTCATTGGGAAGCAGGTGGTTTTGTGCTTTATCACAAGCGCTTAGAAGAAGGAACTTTTGCCATGGTTAATAATAATGATCTTCGAATTAGTTGGAGTGATTTAGTATTAATGATAGAGGGAATTGACATTATAAAAAGCAGTCAAAAAAAGCGATTTTCTTTGTAGATATGACTTGTAAATCCTTTGTAAATACTGGGGTTTTCCTTATATTTACGGCATGGAAATAGACCTAGAAAACTTATCAAAACAAGAACTTTTGGAGCTTATTAAAGAGCAATCCAGAACTATTTCCAAACAAGAGATAACAATCTCCAAGAAAGAAAAGGTTCTTGATAAAAAAGAGAAGTTTATTGAGCAATCTCTATTACATCTATAGACTCTTTAATTATGATAAGCAAAACAATAGCGCAGAGTTTTATGTTTTAAATGGTTCAATTTCAGAAAATTTTAATCTCCAAGCAACTCAATATAGCGCTTCTTATAAAGTGCAGAGTGAAGAGATATGAAGAGATAGTGGTTGCAATATAAATGATAGAAAGAGCCATTGGCTATCTCTAGAATTATGACACGAAAAGGTTATTAGAGTAAAATAGAAAAGACAGCCTGAATAAATAGTAGGCTGTCTTTTTTTTTAATAATAATTAACGGTTTACTTTTTTATTTTCCTGCCGTTACATTGATACCAATTTCGATATCTTTACTGATCATCCATTCTGCGGGATCAGCTTGGGATGCTCCGAATTTAATATCCCAGTCCGTGCGATTAACAGTAAATTTAGCCTGTAATGTTACAGTAGCGTCCACTATAGTAACCTTTGCCGGGAAGGTAACATTAACAGCTTTACCTTTAAGGGTAAGATTACCACTTACCGTTTTATTGGCACCTTCTACAGCATCTTTTACAGGAGAGGCTAAATTAGTAACGCTAGTAATTTTAAAGTCAGCAGTTGGATTTTTTTCAACATCAAAAAAGTCAGCGCTTTTTAAGTGAGCTTCTAATTCTGTATACTTTTTGTCTTTTTCAGTTACAGATGCAGGATCTACTTTAATAGACGTCATATCTATTACAAAATCACCTGCAGTAAGCTCATTGCCTTCCAGAGAAATTTCACCTGATTTAATGGCAAGTGTTCCCCAGCGAGGCGCAAAACCTCCTTTATGGAATGCTTTCCAGTCTACTTTAGATGTTGCTAAGTCTACTGCTAATACTTCTCCTTTTTTCTCGGCAACCTGCTTTTCTTCGCCTGTTACTGTTTCGCTTGATGATTTTTTACATGCTGTTGTAAATAAAGTAACAGCGACCAATGTTAATACACTAATTTTTTTCATTCCTTTACGTTTTAAAAAAATTGTTAATGAAATACGTCTTATTTTAATTCTCTGTTTAGTAATTAAAAACACAGCTTTACAATAATGGGGAATTTAGTGATAATTTAAGGAAAAAACTACAATCGTATTCAAATTTCGATGACTTATGAGTCAAGAAATGTAAAATATTTTTTTGTTTATAAAATAATGACATCTGTAAAGAAGTAGTAGGAGCCAGGAGAGGATAGTAGAAACCTACTTAGCATTAATGTGCTATATTTAAGAGGCTTCGTCTATAAAACGAAGCCTTTATTTCCAACTTAATAAATTTTATGCAACAGTATACAATAGTAAGCGCATTCTAGATACTAGTAGTTCATAAATTATTTGATATGAGGTAATTTTAAACCTAACTTATAAACTCCAAAGTACCGCTCGATTGCATTGGCTTTTAACTCAACATTCTTTAAATTTTCTAAACCATTCTCTTGATCGGGATACATGATCAAACAATCTATAAGTTCACCAGCAACTTTACCTAAATCTTTATAAACTTTTTGTAAGCGTGCATAGCCACTAACTTGACGAATATCTTCATCGTTACTACCATCTATATAGACCATTTTATACTTAGCATCTATTACCATTTTATACTCAAGAGAATTCAATAAAAAATCGAGCTCATTTCCAAAGTGTTTATATTGAAATTGTACTTGATGATGAAATCGGTCTTTCAATAAGCCCAGGGCATACAATTCAAATAATTTACTCATATCAATCCAAAAAGGGGGCGTTTTAATTGTAGTCTTTTCTGTATTAGAAATATTATAGCCAAATCTTTTTAAAATTAGTTTCGCTAATCGAATTGCAGGTTCATATTCTTGATAAAATGCATTTGTTTTAGTATGCTTAATTTCCTTTAAATCAATTTGACCTGAAACCTCGTGAAAAGCTGGGTTTATATAATTAAATATGTCCTGTAGATCTTTATTGTTCGTGAAATTTGAATAATTAGGTAAATATCTTTTCACGAAAGTTAATGCTTTTTTCAACAGACGATTTTCTTTGTTGTTTAAACCAAATTCATCATAGCTGCAATACGTGTAAAGCTTTTTGTTTTGTTGCAGATTGAGTTTAATCGATTTTCCCACAAGAATTTTTCCTTTTACTTTACTTTGAAGATTTTGCTCTACATTATAGTAGGACTTCTTTAACCCTTTTCGAACAATAGTTTTGATTAAGCTTAAAAATTCTGCAATCAAAAAAGGTGTTAGCAAATCTTGTTTTTGTTGAATTTCAATAGTAGGTAGATCCCATTTTACCTCAAATAGTTCGTTTATTTCCTTTGCTACATCGGTATGACGAAGAGAAGAAAAAAGCATTTTAATAAAATCCACTTCTTTGTTTGACTTATTTACTTTTGGACCTACATGCAATGCTAGTTGATTTGTTTCAATCCAATCAACACCGATGAAATATCCTATTTTAACATTATAGGAATTAAGCTCTGTTTGAGATTTTTGAATAGAAAAACATGGTATACTAGCATCTCTACCTCTATGACTTTTAATGAAAAGAGGCTCAAAAAAATCTTTAGTTAGCACAAGTTTATCATCTACGAATGATTTCTGGTCATGCTCTTTATAGGTTAGTAAATTAACACTCAAAACCAGCTATTTTTTCAATTTCATCTTTTGCTGTTTCAAGTAGCAATCCATCTTTTACATATTCATTCAAGATTGGAATTATTTCATACTTTAATCGCATTTCGAGTTCTACTTTTTGTTCTTGCGGTGTTGCTTGTTTCAAAATGAAATAACTATGTCCAAGTTGTACTTCTTTATGATCAAAATCTGAAGCTAGAAAAACCGAATTGACATTTAAACCGTTTTTTACTTGAACAAAAAGATTCGCTACACAATTAAATAATTCTTTACCTTTTTCTGAATTGATAACTTCTGCGTTTGGAAAAACATCCACAAATGCAAAACGTCTTTTTATTGCATAATCGATATGACCGACACTTCTATCTGCTGTGTTCATTGTTCCTATTATAAATAAATTATCCGGTATCGTTATGGAGTTATCACCATCAATATCATACATACTCTGCACAGGTTCATTACGATACTCTAAAGCGTAAATTAACTCTCCTAAAACAGAGGGAAGATTCGCCCTATTGATTTCATCTATAATTAAAACATAATTTTCTTTTGATCCTGCGGCTATTTTAGCAAATTCTGCGATAATTTTGTTTTTAGCTTTGTAGAAGACTTCCCCATCTTTATTTATCTCAGAAACAATACCTCTAACAAAATCTTCGTATGTATAGGAAGGATGGAATTGAATAAGTTTATATCGTTCTGGAATATCACCTCCTAAAAGTTTAAAAGTCAGTTTTTTTGCTGAATATGTTTTTCCAGTTCCTGGAGGACCTTGAAGAATAACTTGTTTTTTATATTTAATAAGATCTATAATTGCATTCATCTTGTTATATTCTTTACTATTTTGAAATTCTCCTGAGAGGATGTTTTTTACTAAATCAAAAAATGTTTTGTCCTTCAATTCAATAATGGTATTTTGAATAATTGAAGACGAGCCTACATGTTCCAAGATACCAGGAATATTTATTCCCTGCTCATTTACATCCTCCCAAGGTTGTAAATTTAGTCTTTGACCCCATTCACCTTCAAAACCATTGTCCATTGTCAAGTCCTCATAAATACATTTTGCATCTGTAAAAGTTACAATTTCGCCATCATCATTTTTTATTTTTTTATTAATTACATCCCCCAGAGTGGTCTCTATAGTGCTTTGCATTTCAGTTTCAATAAAGGTTGAATGCCCAAAAAAACTGTTATTGTTATAAAGAAGCACTTTATCACCAGGCTTTATTTTTTTAGCTGTATTAAGTGTTTGTGTTACTGTTCCTTGTCTTTGAACACTATATTGAAAATACATTACAAAACTATCATTTTCTAAATCATAGCTTATTTTTTCTTGCTCATACCCATTTACTACCCAATACTTTGTGTCTTGGTTTTCAACTACGTATTTGCACATACAAGAATCGTAAAGATCTTTAATGGTTATATTTAAAGGTTTTGCAATATTATTAGTTGCTTTTAAAATAGAAAGTGTCTTATCTTTTTGAGATTGTCCTTTTCCAATAAATGCAGTATTGTCTTTAAAACGACTTATAATGTTCTCTCCACAGTTTTTTATTGGATGTAGTTTGAGAAGTCCGTTATCAAATTGCATTTGAATATCATATGAATCAAGATTTATGGTTTCTCCAGGTAGAAAAGTCTTTATATTTCTAAAGTTCTGCGGATTTGTAAATGTTTGAGAATCTAGTAAATCTGTTTCTGAAAATAATGGTTCTACCTCCAATTCAAAAAAAGCTTTCCTTTCCCCTCCCGTTGACCTTGTCGATTTTACAATTAAATCGATTGTTAACTTAAAAAATTTAAAAGCAATTAAGTCTTTTGTTTTTAGGCCTGTATCACGACTAATAATTTCGAAATCGAGTCTAGCATTTTCGCTATCAACCATTTGCCCCCATTGAAGGGTCTTCCATAATTGAATGCGATTACCTCCAATGACAAATGCATAATCCCCAACGTTAATGCCATTAAACCATGTACTATTTTTAGGAGCCTGGTAGTAACCATCTTCTATTTGTTTTAAATCGTATTTATCAGATATTTTACCAAAGAATATTTTCATTTTCACACTTTTATTTTTTTAATTATTCCACCTCAATCATTGCGTTCATCAAATTGGCATAGAATTAATCCAAAGGATCTTTATTTTAAGCTTTGAGTTTGCTCATTATTTATTAGGAGCATCCCAGAGTTTTTTTCCTATTTTTTTACCTATTGCTGAATGATGATATATTGTAGCGCTTGTATTTATTTTGATTTTTGTTGAATGGCTAAAGTATCTAATATTTTATCAATAAAAATGTGGTAATCCGTAAAAGCAAATTAAAACTACAAGGATTTTCGAGGGAAAATGTAGATATTACTGTAGATTATTCTATTAAGTCTCTCTTATTTAAGGTATAATGCGAATTGAAATTGGCACGTTTTTTAAAACTTTTGGCTTGTTTTGGGTAACAATTATAATAAAAAACACTTCTAAATTTGTTAATTATTCTTCTGGTAATAAAATTTATCACTGGCAGACAATAATTTAAAATTTTAGGTCATGAAACTATCAGGTCGTATAAAAAGGATTGTAATAGGATGTATTTGTTTACTCTACGCCTTGCTATTTGTTTATGCTTCGGTGAGCAAGATTATGGATTTTGAAAGATTTCAGGTACAGCTTTCTCAGTCTCCTATCTTAAGTGCTTTTGCAGCTTGGATCTCCTGGGCTGTTATTGGTATTGAACTTCTTATCGCTGCACTGATTCTTTATAGTAGAACAAGAACTATTGCTCTGTTTGCCGCACTGAGCTTGATGAGTATGTTTACAGCCTATATTTTTATTATACTTCATTTTAGCTCTTTTGTACCCTGTTCCTGTGGAGGAATTTTAGAGAAAATGACATGGGAGTCACATTTAATCTTTAATCTTTTTTTTGTACTTCTGTCTATTATTGCATTAGTACTGCAAAATCAGATTTACCAACAAGGAGTTAGGAAAATAAAGATGCAATTATATCTTGGACTTGTTTTCTTTTTAATATTAATAAGCATATTATTTATGATCATTGTGTATTTGTTCTCAGAGCAGATTATTCACCATAATAATCCATTTATAAGACGCTATCCGAAAAGTGCTGTCATATTACAAGGCACTATTGATGTGAAGTTTAATTCCTATTATTTCGCAGGTAATAGTAACCGAACTATTTATCTGGGAAACTATACAGATCCTCTGCATCTGCTATCGATCGACGAAACAGGAAGTAAAAAGACACTAAAACTTCATTTCGATCATAGAGAACTTTCATTTCGATCTATTAGAATTTTAATCAGAGATAATAATATTTATTTATTAGATGGAACCGTGCCTTGTATTTTTAGAGGTAATTTACAAAAAAGGGAAATCAATACTGAATTAAAAGGTATGCCAACCTTTACCGTAGCTCAGCCAATGGATAGCGCTACAATAGCCTTTCGCAATAATACAGGTAAAAACAAAACTACAGTACTTGGAATTTTTTACGCAGGGAATCTACCACATGTGCGATTTGCCCCGCATCTTCTTAAGAGACAGATTGATGGTATTTTTGATAGTGATGGTATGCTTATTTATAATGAAGAAATGAAACTCTTTGTGTATAATTATTTTTATCGTAATGAGTTTATTGCAGCCGATAGAAATGGTAGTCTGAAAATAACAGGGCATACTATAGATACTATAAGACACGCAAAGATAAAGGTCGCTTATCTGAAAAACAATACAGAGAGACAAATGGGAGCGCCTCCTTTAAAAGTCAATACGCTGACTACTACCAAAAACAACCTTCTTTTTGTGAATTCTAAAGTTCCAGGCAGGTATGATGATCTTAAACATTGGAGCCGATGTTCTGTGATTGATGTTTACAATCTAAAAAAAAATAGTTATGTAATGAGCTTTGTTATTTATCATAACCCGGATTTAAAGGTTCAAGATCTTTTTGTTACAGATACACACTTTTATGTAATTGCTGGTGGTGATCTGATGATTTACGATCTTGGAGATTTATTGAGAGATGAAATGAAAATTGCATTAGAGAAAATGAATGGTGCATAAAAATATACCGGCCGGTATCAGGAAAAAGATTGAAAACCTGTAGAAAAGAGTAGATCAAGTTTAATTTAAATTTATTATTATGAAAACTATATTTTTTAAAAAAATGATGCCCTTTACATTTGTGTTATTTATTGGGACAGCTGGAGCATTTCTAACCACTTCGATGCAGAAATCCAGCAATGCGGCGCCTAAAGACGGTTATGTAACTGACCAAAATAATAAGCCGTGTAATCAGCGAGTATCTTGCAGTACCAATTTTAATAGCCAACTTTGCCGAATAAGTTATCCTTCAGGGGAACAAGCTAAGGGTAAAGTGAACAACAATTGTGATGAGACTCTTTATCGTCCTAGTAATTAAACTTTCGAATAACTGAAAGTTGCAAAGCAGTTCCTAAGGGACTGCTTTGTTATTTACTGCCCTACATTGTTCCTTTTTCAATCCAGTCTGCATGTTTTTCATCCTTTAGATAGTAAGCAAACCACTGAGAGATTCTCTGTGTTAGGTCTGTTTGACTTTGTGGGTCTAAAATGGTATGGGCTTCCTGGGGATAAAGGAGCATTACATTTTTTTTACCAAGTATTCTAAGGGCGAGATAAAATTCGACGCTCTGGTGCCAGTCCACATGATTGTCTTTTTTTCCGGCATATGATAATAGGGGTGTTGTAACTTTAGGGGCATGAACTATTGGAGAGTTACGGTCATAGATATCAGGTATTTCATAAGGTGGACGTTCCATTTTTAATTGTCCGCTTTGAAAATAATTCATTGTGGGACGTCCAGTATCCCAGTTAATGGTGTAATAATAAGAGCTGATATCTGTTATGGCTGCCCCTGCTACTGCGGCTGCGTAAAGACTGGTGTGGGTAATAATATAACAAGTCTCAAATCCTCCGAAGGAATGGCCAATAATACCAATTTTATCAGGATAGACAAGGCCTCTGGCAATGATTTCTTTTGTGGCCGCCACAGTGCAGTCTAATGCAGAAGGACCCTCATTTTGTTTTTCGGAAACAATATCAGGACAAAGCACAAAATAGCCTTGGTTGGTGAGCACTGTGGGATTGTAGCCTGCTTCGTTTTCCAATGTTGGGTTAATGTACTTATAACGCTCTGAAGACTGTTTCTCGTACACATTTACAATCATTGGGTATTTTTTTTTAGGATCATAATTTACGGGATAGTATAATAGGGCCTGTAATTTACTGCCTTTCAAATTCTGGTAGGCAATAAGAGTACTCTGTCCCCAGTTGTATTGCGCCTGGTGTGGATTGCTTTGGAAAAAGACGTGCGATGTTTTTCCCTTTTGAAGCACAATCCTTGGAGAGATATTGAACTGTTCTTCACGATATATAAAACTTTTTTGGTCCTGTGAGACAAATAGTTCAGAAGTATAGGCTTCTTTGTATACTATCGGCTTCTCACCTATGGCTGCTTCCCATTTGAAATAACCTGCTTTCCCATCATCCCCCTTTGCCTCGAGCAAAAGACCTTTGTCGGCATTAAAGGTTCTGTGGGTCCATCCCTCATAATTGGAAAGGTCGTCCGAGAGAGGAGATTCAAAAATACGAAAATGTATTTTTTTCTCCCGGCCATGGGTTATTCGCCTGTAGCTATTGCCATCAGGGGTGATAATCCAGATATCATAAGTATCATAAAGCAGAATCTGTTTGTCGTAAGGCGTCCAGCCTGCAACTCTAAAATATGAATCCTGATGTAAATCACGCAGGCTATCAGGCAATGATGCGCGCAGTGACTGGGTAATGTTTAGATGAGTTTTTGATTTGAGATCGTAAATCCAGCAATCATTTTGTTTTGAGTAAGTGATATACTTTCCCCCTGGTGAGCTTCCCGGCATGGGCTCTGTGGGGGTTATGGCTTTATTTTGAAGCAAAACCTCTTTTTTACCTGTGTTTAAATCCAGGATGTAAAAATCTCGAGGACCGCTGTACTCCAGTTGAGGCTCATAAGACTGTGGATTAGAGAGAACTGCGTATTGCTGCTCACCGGCAAGCATTACACCGGGGAGAGCCTGGTTGGAAATCTGCGCCAACTCCTCTTTAAAGGGAGTCCAGACTGCCAGGTAGGTTTTTTTATTAAAGTCGCCCATCCTTTGTTGCATGGGATAAATCAATTTGTCATTGCCGTTCCAGAGTTCTACTTCAGGTCCGAAGTTAGACTTTTTGAACGAAGGATCGGGATCTGTTTTTTTGAGCAGTCCAAAAAACACTCTTTTCAGGTCCTGGCTAATGTTAAGAGGATATTGCCCAAGACTATCCAGTAGGTGCCCGGGTGGAAACCCGATCTGTTTTTCAGGATCCATACAGAAAAGCGCCTTACTTTTTGTTATGTAATAAAAAAGAGAATTTTTATTTGATCCGGAAGCCTCAGAGCCAATAAAACACAGGGCTCTGGCTGTTTTCTCCCAGGTAAGCATTTTAAAAGAATATGAACTTTTTCTTAAGATCCAATGGGGAGTAATGGGATTGGTCAGCTCGATGATGCCAAGCGAATAAGAGCCGTTCTCCATAGTTGTAAAAACTACTTTTCTCGAGCATGGGCTGATTTTAAATTGCTCTGCACTTGCAATTCTCTGAATAATAACACCGTCTTTGTTTAGTACCAAAAGGGTCTTCCCCGCAGGAGAATTCTGTTTTGTAAGCACGATTAATTGGCCGAAGGAAATCGAGCAGGCATAACTCAGAACATGCTCTATAGTCTGCTTTGCTCCAGTGTGAAGATTCACTAGATGAAGGGCTGCATTTTTTTGGTAGAGAAAATTAGTGTTTGATAAAAAATCGGGATTTGTCCCTGAAGGGAAAAAGTATTCTTTTTTATTTGACGTAGAGCGTAGAAAGAGCGTGTCTATACCGCTTTTATAGTGCATTGAAAAACTGCTCCAGCGTGCATCTGGAGTTGCTTTATGCAACTGTAGTTCTCCCAGGGAGTTAAAATCTTTGAAATTAAGTTGTTTTTTTTGCACCACCTGCCCCTTTAAAGGGCAGGTCACTAATGGCAAAATAAAAATAAAAATAAAAAATAAAGCTAAAACTACTGCCAAAGAAAGCGGGAGATGAATTTCTTTTTGGTTTATAGGTTTCATAGGTGGAGTTTTAAAGTTAATAACCATCGTTCTGAGGAAGCAATTTTGGATTTAACTCCAGCTCGCTTTGTGGAAGGGGTAAAAAGATGTCATGGGGATCCCATCCGGGTTTTAGAGCTGATAGAACTTGATTTATGCGTCCGGATCGTTTAAGGTCGAAGAAACGGTGGCCGTATTCGGTAAAGAATTCCCATCTTCTCTCATCGTGGATAGCATCGAGTAGTGCCTGCTTGTCAAGGTTTTCTTTATTGTCAAGGCCAGCTCTTCTACGCACATGGTTGAGGTCTTCTTCTGCTGCGTTTAAATCGCCCTGTTGCGCTCTTGCTTCTGCGCGAATTAGATACTGTTCGGCCAGACGCAGCACGATAGGATATTCCATTGAGACAGGTGTTGTGTTGCTTATTTTATACTTGAAAGGGTAATACCATATCAAATCCCCGTTGGAAATCCCCTGGATCCAGTTTTTTTTTCGTAGATCATTTGCCGCAAAGGACTCCATAAGGCTATTGGAGAGCGATGTAGTGAGAGGAGGGGTACTGGAGAGAATAAAAGTAATAGCCTCATCGGTATTTTGACCTGGCGTGGCGGGTTGTAGTTGCCAGATGGTTTCTCTGGAATCTTTCAAAAAGGCGTTCTGGATACTCTCCAGAGTATAAAGCCCTGTATCATTTATAACCACAGAGGCGCTACTGTTGGCCTTGGTCCATGATTGTGAGTAAAGATAAACTCTTGCCAGTAAACTATACACGGCAGATTTCCCGGGACGCACCCGTTCGTTATTGCTTTGAGGTGAAGATAAAAGTAGCGCAGCCTGTTGCAGATCAAGCTCAATGTGCTGGTAAATATCACTTTGGGACAGTTTAGAGACAACAGCATTGACTTTGTAGTCTGTTGTGGTGATATAGGGAATATCGCCATAGAGATTAACAAGATAAAAATGCAGCAAAGCCCGGATAAAAAGCGCCTCGCCTTCAAGTTGCTCTTTATTGGCAGAAGTTAGGCTCAGGGATGATTTGCTACCTTCTAGTATGGCATTGGCTGCATATATCTGGACGTAAGCTGCTCTCCAGTATTCTGTTATTGCGCTATTAGAAGGCAGTAGTGCATTACTGTAAAAACTCTCGGTAGTACTCAGTGGAGTTCCATACCAGGTCAGCTCATCGCTATAACAGGCTAGTTGATTGGATACCCCGTAGCTCGTACCACTTAGAATTCCGGTATCTCTTATGCTGGCATAAATATCGCTTAGGGCGGCATCGGCAGTATGGTAATTCTCAAAAACTGTTTTTGTTGTCAACTGTGACTTTGGAAGATCTACCTCTACAAAGGAGTCGCAGCAGTAGAGTAAAAAAGATAGTAAAAGTGGGGGGATAAGTATTGTATAGCGGCCTGAGATTATACTAGGGTTTATGGTTTTCATAATTTTATAGTTTAAAAGGTTAATTGGATCCCTGCGGTGATTATCTTTAAAGGAGGCAGGAATCCCGAACTTACAAACTCGGGATCTCCATACTTATATGGCGTGAAGGTGAGAAGATTCTGGCCTTGGAGTATAACTGTGCACTGCGTCCCTGTAACAGGCAAGGGAAGAGCATAGGAAAAGGAAATGTTTTTGAGTCGCACAAAAGAGGCATCCCCGATAGAGGCTGAACTCTCACTGTAGCGTGAACCGGCATCAACGGCTTGTGAATTATAACCTGTGGTGTAGATTTGATAAGGTCCCGTGTCACCTGGCTGTTGCCAGCTGTATTGCATTTGCTGGGGTTGGTTGTACATTGCACCTGCGGATGATAAAGGATAATTATAATTTTTTTGTTTTACAAACTGCAGTAAAAAATCAAGTTTACATCCTTTGTAGCTCAAAGAATTTTGAAATCCCCCGAAATACTTCGGATTGAGGTCTGCCACAATCTGTTTTTCTTCAGGTGAGGAAATCTTATCATCTTTATTGAAATCGCGGAACTGGTAAAGTCCGGTTTGTGAATCAAGACCTGTATAATCATATAACAGTACAATATTCAGGGGTTTATCAATACGGTATCTTTGGCTGTAGGTAGAGCCTTCCAGACCAGGAAAGCTAAGAAGTTTGTTTCGCGCCAGGCTCAGGTTAAGGTTGGAGGTCCACTTTAATTGGCCCGAGCTAAGATTGATAGTGCGTAGCGTGAATTCGAGTCCGGAATTCTCCACTGTTGCCCTTAGATTGGATTCAAGGGACGGGAATCCCGCAGTGGCCGGCATGGGTATCCCCACAAGCTGATTAGAGGAAACATTACGGTACCAGGCGGCAGTGAGGAAAATGCGATCAGAAAAGAATCCAGTTTCCAGGGCGAGTTCCAGTTTTTTATTGGTTTCCCATGCAAAATCAGGATTAAATAAGCCGGTAGGTTGCAATCCTGCTGTACCGCCATATAAGGCTCCTGAGATACTATAGGTATCCAAAAACTTGTAATCTCCGATCTGGTCACTTCCCGTTGTACCATAACTTAGGCGAAGTTTTCCAAAGGACAGCCATGGGCTATCCAGCAGGAAGGCTTCTTTGGAAAACAGCCAGGCAGCGCCCACTGCCCCAAAGGCTGCAAATTGGTTTCCGGGTCCAAAACGGCTTGAGCCGTCTCGTCTGGCCGTTAGGTTGAGAATATAGCGCTGCTTCCAGTTATAGTTAATCCGGCCGAAAAAAGCCTGGTATTTGTAAAGCGTTTCATTATCACTCAGTACGCGTACTGTGGAGGCAGAGGCTAAATTATAAATAAGGCTGTTAGAGGGAAAACCGCTTGCTGTCTGCACGAGTTGTCCGGTAGACTGGTTTTGAAATGTTGCGCCAGCCAAGAGGGAGAATTTTCCTGTCGTGGTCTCTATTTCCCAACTGAGCTGGGGTTCTGCAATCCAGGAGTTCCTGTTGGTTGTATTGACCGAGAGACTCGAGTATGAGCTGTCGTAGTTAAATGCTGGATTGTATATGGTAGAGGGGGTGGTACGGGTTTCGAGATACCCCAGATCACTGTATCCAAAACTGCTTTTAATCCAGAGACCTTCAAGAAGCTCATAGGAAAGTAAAGTACTTGCCAGCAAATCATGGCTTTTCGATTCGAATTTGGCCGATAGGTTTCGAAGTGGGTTTTGCCAGGTGTTGTCTGCCCAATTCAGACTCCCGTCAATGTTGTACAGGGATGGAGCATTAGGGGCAAGGCCTCTGGAGAGACTTGTGAGATCAGAAGAAGGTTGATCGTTGTCCTGCAAGGTGTAGCCTGCGGAGAATTGTATTTTAAATTTTTTATTTTCAGACTCGTGGTTCACACTTGATTGGAAACCTGCTTTTTTATACAGAAATTCCCCAGGGAAAACAGTAGTTTCAGTATGGTAATTTCCACTGAGAAGAAAAGTGGTGGAAGGTGATCCGCCTGATATGGTAGCCTGCAGGTCAGTAAAGGCCGCAGTGCCTCCAAAAAATTCCTTCTGCCAGTCGGTATAGCGTGTCTGGTCCCAGGTTCCGTTAATATCGTAGGCTGATTTTGGATAGGTAGTAATTCCATCATTATCATACGCACGGCGACGCATGGCCAGATACTGTTCTGTATCCATGAATTTGGCAAATCTTGTTACCTTGCCTGCGCCGCTTGAAGCGTTCAAGGTGAATTTGGTTTTACCGCTTTTGCCTTTTTTTGTAGTAATCAGCACAACACCGTTAGCTCCCCTGGAGCCATAAATGGAAGTAGCATCAGCATCCTTTAAAACCTCTATACTTTCTATTTGGTCAGGATTGATTCCGTTCAGAGGGCTGGCCAGATTTGGAAACAGTGTGGAAACCTGTCCATGTCCAATGGGATCAGAAGAGTAAGGAATCCCGTCAATTATATAGAGTGGCGCATTTCCTTCATCTCGCAGACTATTCTGTCCACGAATCTTGATTTCGAAGCCTCCTCCCGGCACCCCAGTGGTCTGGGTGATATTCACCCCGGCCATTCTTCCCTGCATGGTGGCCAGTACATTAGTGACGGGCTGGGTTTCGATATCCTTGGAGGTGATCCGGGAAATGCTGCCAGTACGCTCGCTTTCCTTGGTGGAATAATACCCGGCATTCACCCGGACTTCCTGAAGGGTAGTGGTGTCAAAACTAAGTTTTATATTCACTATTGTTCTTCCATTAATTGGAATCACAGCTGTTTTAAAACCGATAAAAGAAACAACTAGCGTATCGTTTGCAGAAGCCAAAACGGAATATTGGCCGGTAAAATCAGATATGGTTGATAATTTAAGTTTGCTTTTGACGGCAATTGTAACTCCTGGCAAAGGACTTGCACCGTCGTTGATGGTACCTTGAATTTGATGTTGTTGGAAGAAAGAAAGACTATGTCGTTCTTTAGAATTTGCGTATACAGGTGAAAAAGACAAGAAATAACCCAGAAAAATTAGGCAATAAAAAGCTTTTACCTCCTTGTAAAATGAAAAATTATTCATAATATTGGAATGGTTAGTTGAAACGTCAGTTAGATTAGCTACGGTCCTCTATGTTAGTTTGGCGACGAGATAGAGGGCCATTTTTTATGTATTAAGTAAATTGCTTAATGGTCATAATGAATTTGTTTTTATTTCTACATGAATAAAGGCGTTAAAAGTTAAACTTTTATTGTCCTGCGAAACCATGCAAATAAAGAAATAAAGCGCTAAGAATTTAAGAAGAGTTTTTACCTTTAATATAGAGGCGTGGGTTGTTCTCGACTTACGTAGCATTAAAGGTACTGGAACGACCCGCGCGCATGTAAGTGAGCCCACGCCAATATACAACTATATGACGTGAGCATTTACACTTATCATCTTGCGCGCTCAAAAAATTCCAGTTTTTTAATGCAAGGTTCAAAGCGAATGCTTCAAATATTTTATGTGAAGAATCGCAAAATTACATTTTTAGATGCAATTATTGTGACAAATATAACAAAATACTTTATTCGATACAAATTTGTATCGAATAAAGTGATCTTTTTTCTCAAATTTTACTTTATGAGAAAATCGGGAGAAACAGAAGTATATATAATTAATATCCAAATTGGATGTATTCTCCGTTTAGCTAGATTAAGCCAAAAATTATCTCAACATACTCTTGCTGGAATATTAGAATATAATTCAACTATGATTGGTAGAATTGAGCGCTTTGAAAGCATAAGCGGATGGGATAAAATATTAACACTTAGTGAATACTTGAATATCAATTATTGTGAGCTTTTTGTTTTGAAAAATAGAGCAACACTATTAACAATTGTTGATAAGTCCTTTAAGTTGGAAGAAAAGCTAACACAAGAAAAAATAGATTATTATAGCTTTCTAAAAAAAACAATTAATAACAAGTTTGATTTACTCGAAAAAGAAAGACTACAGGGTAAATAAAAAAAGATGCTTGGCATCTTTTTTTATTTACGCAAATTTAGCCGACATCTTATTTTAAAGGGATGTGTTAGAGTTTAATAAGGAAGAAAAATATAAAAATTACTTTATTAGATAATAATGGAATCATTTAAAAAGAACATTATTAGTTATCTTTGACTGAGAATTTTTAACATAAACTTCTTTTTTTTAAAAGTAATTACAAAAGAGAATCAAATAGAAGATAGTTTAATCAAAAAATTAAAAGATCTTAAATATGTTTACCGCAATGATATACGTGATAAGAGTAGTTTGAAACTTAATTTTCGTGAAAAATTTGAGTCTCTTAATCGGGTGCGATTAACGGATGCTGAATTTTATCGCTTAAGAGATGAAATTGTTAGTGCAGATGTTTTTACAGCTTCTAAAATCCTTCGTGAAAGAAATACTTTTCATCGTGAAGATGGTACACCATCACAATATACATTAGTTAATATCAAGGACTGGTGTAAAAATGAGTATAATTTGAATATATCCAATTATGTAAGTACAGCCGTTGCCGACGAAAAAATCGACTTATTAAAAGTGAATAAAAAATTAGACGATTTGAGCAAAGAACTAAAAATAGCTACCGCAAATCATAATAAGTTTCTTAAGGAATTGGGATTATTACCTATATAATTATCTATGTAATGAAATCAGAAGTTAATGAATATTTAGATTTACTTAGTGGAGGTTAATTAGAAGATTCATGATAAATGGTAAACAATTACTTTTTGTATATGTTAGTACTTTAGAATTATCAACCATAATGATTGAGAAAAATTTTAAAGTTAATATATTGGTTTGTCACTTTTTACTGGTATTTTACTGAAAAAATAAATAAATTTAACGAGTATAGTTCGATTCATCTATATGTAGGAGATAATTATTTTATTCCTAACAAGGATAACTTAAGTGAAAATCGTAGTATAGTTGAACAATAGACCAAAGAAATGAATCGATTGGCAAAAGAAAGTTTTTTTGAGCTTGAAAGATTAATGAAGTATGCAAAAAAAACAATGAATATCTATGATCTGTTGTATAAAGTACTAAATTAAACCTAAAAGGTTATTTAAAATTCTATGAATCTTCCAATTTCGCAGCATCTTCAAATAGATAAATTATCATCCGTATTTTCAAGTACGTCTGCCACTTATAAATTTTATTGGTTTCTAGCGATTCTCGAATTAGTAGAAAAAGATATCTTTTATATTGAGAAAAGAAAAATATTCTCGAGGATGATTAGTAATTCATGGTATACCGTTAATTATTTTCAAGTATCTTTTGGTAAACAAGATCTTATTCAAGATGCAGTGAAAACCATTATGAAGATTGAAAATCTTAAGATAAATGAAAATAAAAACATCATAAATTCTGTTTTAGAAAATACCCAGAAGATCGAAACTGTCAAAATATTAAATCATTTTAATAAAAATGTTCCGCATTGGTTTATTTCATCTTGGTTTTCAGGGGGACGTAATGATATATACACCCATTCTCAAAATTTTGAGCATGGGGCACTGTATCATTTGCAAAAAGATTATATAGAAATTAATCCTATATGGATAACTTATTTACAGTCGAATTCAAAAATATTAAAAGACTTTTGTTATTGGAATTTGTCGCTTTTTCTTCAAAAAAGAAATCCAAATGTTCCAGACATTTCAAATAAAATATTTAAGACTGTTACAAGAAATTCATTGATTAAACAAACAAACGAATATTGGAAATTTGTGTTTAATGAATTGGGGACAGTAGATTGTATTTTTACTAATAAAAAATTAGTTTTTGATGAGAAAAAATATGCTTTAGACCATTTTGTGCCCCATGCATTTGTTTCTCATGATTTAATTTGGAATCTAATTCCAATTGATAAAAATTTTAATTCGTTTAAAAGCAATAGGCTCCCGTTGATAGATAAATATTTTGATAAGTTTTATACTCTTCAGAAGACAGCTTTTGAAATAGTTAAAAGTTATAACTCCAAGAATAAATATTTGGAGGAATATCTTAGCATTTTTCCTGATCTAGATGATAGCGGATGGGATTATTTAAAATTTAAAGAAACTATTCAGCCTTTAATTACTATTGCCAGTAATAATGGTTTCTCATATATGAAAGATTAATGGGCATTAGAGTTGTCTTTCTTTGGCTCTGTGAATTTCTGTTTGAGGTTTGATGGATTTGATAACGAAAATGAAGATAAAGTTAAGGGCGCATTTTTGCACCCTTATTTTTTTTAAATCACATATTTAAAGTGAAAGGAAATATTTAAAATTCGCCTTTTGCTTTTTATGAGAGAAAAGGTGTTAAATATAGTTCTAAAATAGATCACTTCATAGCCTTAATCACTTGCAAAATTAAAGAAAGAAGTAATCTTTTAAGTTAAGTCAAAAGGTAAGCAAAAATTATAAAGAAACACGTATAAATACTTGGTGGTTAGTTTTTATGAATTGATATATTTGAGAGATTACGGTTTTCCATAAAAAAGATTAAAACAAAAGATTGATATTTGAATTATCTTATATATGATAATGAAAAATGTGTATTGACTAAAAGTAAAATATGAAGATTCTACATACTGCAGATTGGCATATAGGCCAATTGTTTCACGAATACGACCGCACTTACGAACATCAACAGTTTTTAAGCTGGCTAATTGCTACTTTACAAACAGAAGAAATAGATGTTTTACTTGTTAGTGGAGATATTTTTGATATTTCAAATCCATCTGCCTCATCAATAAAAATGTTTTATTCTTTTTTAAAGAATGCGATTAAAATAAATCCTGATATACAAATAGTAATTACAGCAGGTAATCACGATTCGGCATCTCGTTTAGAGGCTCCAAAACCATTATTGGAATCATCTAATGTACATATTGTAGGCGTAGTTGAAAAAGATATAGATGGTAATATAGATTACGAAAAGCTGCTTGTACCTATTTATGATGATTCTAAAAAGGTAAAAGTATGGTGTCTTGCGATTCCATTTTTACGCATGGGTGACTATCCAACATTATTAAATTGTGCAAATCCTTACACTGAAGGTGTAACTGCATTATATAAAGAGGCGTTTGAATATGTTAATTTAAAAAAGCAAGATGGACAAACCATAATTGCTATGGGGCATTTACATACACATCACGCAGAAGTAAGTGATTTAGACAAAACAGAAAGACTTATTATGGGAGGTGTAGAATGTATTCCAGCTAGTGCATTTCACGAAGATATAAAATATGTGGCACTAGGGCACATTCATAAAGCACAGAGAATAGGTGGACAAGATCATATTAGATATTCTGGAAGCCCATTACCAATGTCTTTTTCTGAACTAAATTATAAACATCAAGTTATTGTTTTTAAACTAGACAAGGAAATTAGCGAATTAAAATCGATAGAAATTCCGGTATCTGTGCCACTTCAAAGAATTCCACAAGCTCCTCAGCCGTTGCATGAAGTCATAGGATTATTAGAGAATTTATCAGAACCGGATGATATCAAAGAACCTTTTCCATATCTGGAAGTTCGTATATTACTGGAAGGGCCTGAACCTGCTTTACGACACAAAATAGAAACTGCACTAATGGGTAAAAAAGTAAGGTTAGTTAAAATTGATGTGAAATATCCATCATCAACGCAGCAAGTATCCGAATTTATTACGCCAGAAAAATTGAACGAATTACAGCCTATAGATATATTTGATAAAGTGTACCAACAGCGTTACAATAGTGAAATCCCAGATACGATTCTGCAACTTTTCCAGCAAGTGACGCAGGAAATTAACCAAACGGCCGAATAACATGAAAATATTAGCTATTCGAATAAAAAATCTAGCTTCTTTAGAAGGTAATACAGAGATCGATTTTACAACCGAACCATTGTGTTCTGCGGGAATTTTTGCTATCACTGGAGCTACGGGAGCAGGAAAATCAACTATATTAGATGCAATATGTCTTGCTTTATATGGAAAAACCCCCCGCTACCTACAGGCAAAAGAAATAGGAATTGAAATTCATGATGTCCAAGGAAGCAAATTGAACCAAAGTGATGTTCGGGGTATTTTAAGAGACGGAACTTCTGAGGGTTTTGCTGAAGTAGATTTTAGAGGTATTGATGAGCAAAATTATCGTGCTATTTGGAGTGTAAGACGTGCTCGAAATAAGGCCGAGGGTAGTATGCAATCAGATTCTATAACATTGACAAATATCAGCTCGAATACTGTCATTCCAGGTAAAAAGCAAGAGACTTTGAATGAGATTACACGTTTGGTAGGCTTAAATTTTGAACAATTTACCCGATCAGTATTGCTGGCACAAGGTGATTTTACTGCCTTTATGAAAGCTAATAAAGATGAAAAATCTTCTTTACTCGAAAAACTCACAGGAACCCATATCTATTCTGAAATTTCAAAAAAAATATTTGAAAAATATAAAGTGGAAGAACAACAACTTCGAGATCTTAATTTACGAAAAGATGGAGTTATTATTCTAACTGACGAAGAACAAAAGAGTTTGGTGGAGGAACAAGGAATTTTGGAGATTCAAATTAAAAGTTTAGAAAAAGAGATAGAAATTTTAGCAGCAGAAATTGTTTGGCAGGAACAGTTTTCCCAGTTACAAACCAATTATCAGAATGCGCAAATCGCATTACAAACTGCAAATGAAGAAAAAATAAATGCACTTCCCCGCAAACAAAAATTGATTGTTACTGAGGCGATTCAACAAACCAGGAGCTGGGTAGATGCTTTGAAGCACGCACAAAATCAACATGCTGAAAAAACAGCTAACTTAATTACTTTGAAAGAGACTATAAAGTCATTAGAAGAAAAAAAAGAAAAGTTGAATGATGAGATTATAGCTTCGGGAACTGCATTGACTGAAAATAATAAAGCTTTGAATGATGCTCTGCCAATTTTAGAGCAAGCTAAAAAACTGGATACGATAATTGTTGAAAAGAGAGAGCAACTGCAAAAAGCAAAACAAGATGTAGATGACGCCACAGCAACTATAAATCAACATCAAAAGGTTCTCACGGATAAACAAACTGAGTTTTCTGGGATCTCTGCTCATATCAATATAATAACGGATTGGAAGAATGAAAATATAGAGCGTAGTCCAATAGCTGAAAATAAAGAAATTATTTTGTCCAAATTGCAAGATGCTCAAAAGCTATTGGAAATTTTTCAATCTTCAACTACAGTACTTAATCAATTGCAAGATCAGATTAAGATAGATGAAACTAAAAAAAATGAAGCTGAATCTAATTTGGAAAAAAAAGCATTCGAATGGGGAAATTTGACCAAAATCTATGCTGTTAAAGCAAAAGAATTGCTGTTAATTCCTATTGAAACCATGCAGTTGGATAAGATTGCGATAGATAACACTGTTGAAAATATTATAAAAGCACAAGCTCATTGGTCACTGTTTTATGGTGCTTTAACTGACTTAGATATTTTAAAAAATAAACAAATTAAAGACCAGTCTGATTATCCTATAAATCAGCAGACCTTACAACAACTTTCGCAACAATTAATAGTAGAAAATGCTGAAAAAGAAACCGCATCTCAACTATTACAGCAAGCTATTCTGGCATCCGCAGAAAACGTAGAATCGCTTAGAAATGGATTGATTGATGATGAACCTTGTCCAGTATGTGGTAGTAAAACTCACCCTTACACTGAACATAATCCACATTTGGAAAATGTATTGAAGGTGTTAAAAGATGCTTATGATGAAAAAGAGCGTATTTACCTGAACAGTTTCGGAAAACATAATGCTTTGAAACAAGCATTTCAAAGCTTAGAGCAAACTATTCAGAATCAGCAAGAAACTATTAAAGAAAAAGAGTCGGAGCTGGAAAAGAACAAGCAGGTTTGGGAGCAATTTGATATTGCTAAAGAAACTCTAACACTTTCCGATGAAAAAAAGTCTCAATGGATAGAGGGAAAATTACAAGAACTTAAAGCAAAACAGGCTGATTTACTTTCAAAAACACAAGTTCATGCCCGCCAAAAGCAACAACTGGAGGTAGATAAAAATAAAAACGATTCTTTAAAAGAAATTGTTGAAACACTTGGTAATGAAGTTAAAGATCTGAAGAGCAAATTATCAATATATCAGGAACAACTAAGTAGCAAAACTAGAGAACGTGACAAAGCAACTTCCGATCTGGTTTTAATAGAAGAGTTACTTTTACCATATTTCACAAGCTTAGACTGGATGGCTAAATGGAAAGTTGCACCAATCAATTTTACTAATGATATTGCGAGTTTTTCACAAACCTGGAAACAATATGCTGAAGATCTGGAGCAATACATTGGTCAAAAAAGTGTTCTTGAAGCAACTTTGAAAGAACTGGAAAGCCAATCTCAAAATCTTACAGCAGAGCTTACTAAAAAAAACGCAATGTATACTGCACAGTATCAAAGCTATCAGGTTATTACTCAAGATCGTGCTAATATTTTTGAAGGAAGACCTGCAGAGCAAGTGGAATTAGAGTTGAGGCAATCTGTAGAAAACGCACAACAAAAACTAGATCAGTTTAAAGAAATGCTGCAACAGCTGAGTATTAATTTAACAAAAGCCAATACCCAAAAAGAAGAATTAGAAAATACGATAAGTACATTGCAGATTGATGTAACATCAACACTACAAAAAATAGAAAACTGGCTGAGTAATTACAATCACAAGAACGATCAATTACTAAGTACAGAAACACTTTATGAACTGCTAGCACTACAAAACAGTTGGATAGAAGCCGAACGCAATGCACTGCAATTAATTGAGGAAGAAGTAACGAAAGCAACTTCTATCCTTGATGAAAGAAAACAATCACTAGACGTTCATCAACAAACGGTATTATCGGAGCGCTCATTAGATGAATTGAATGAGTTGATTGCTATTAAAAAACCCGAGGCTGAACAACAAAAGCAGAAAAAGGGAGAAATTGGTTTTAAATTACAACAAAATGAAACCAATAAAGCCCAGATAAGCTCTTTACTCAATGATATCGCAAAACAAGCTGATATAACAGAAAACTGGGGTAAATTAAACGAAATTATAGGTTCTGCTGATGGTAAAAAATTCAGACAGATTGCACAAGAATATACACTTGACGTTCTGCTGGGCTATGCCAATATTCATTTGCAGGAACTCACGAGCAGATATAAAATTGAACGTATTCCGGCTACGCTTGGATTGCAAATAGTAGATCAGGATATGGGAGATGAGGTAAGAACTGTTTATTCACTTTCCGGTGGGGAATCTTTCTTAGTGTCACTTGCTCTAGCTTTGGGCTTGGCTTCCTTATCCTCAAGTCGCATGAAAGTAGAATCTTTATTTATTGATGAAGGTTTTGGTTCGTTAGATCCTACCACGCTTAATATTGCAATGGATGCATTGGAAAGGCTACACAACCAAGGACGTAAGGTTGGTGTCATCTCACACGTTCAGGAAATGACTGAAAGGATACCAGTGCAAATTAAGGTAAGTAAGCAACAGAGCGGAAAGAGCAAGGTTGAAGTTTTAGGAGTTTAATAAAAAATATAATAATACAGCTTTTATGAGTGAATTTAAAAATCCATATATATCAAGAGTAAAAATTCAGAATTTTAGAAATTTCTTAGATGTAGATGTTATCCTTGATCACAAGCAAGTTATAATTGGAGAAAACAATATAGGAAAAACAAACTTTCTAAGAGCAATCCAGTTGATATTAGATAAAGACTTTTCTGATAATGACCGCCAATTGACAGAAAGTGATTTCCATGAAAGTTTATTGGATCCTATGATAAATGGATTGGCAATAGAAATTACTTTAGAGATCAAAGGTTTTGAACACAACTCAAGGCTTGTAGGACAATTTATAGATGCGGTCATTGATGATACACCACCAACACTTCAATTCACATATAGATTCTTTCCAAATATTGGACCTTTAGGGAATATTCTTAATTATAAATATGAGATATACAAAGGAAATAAGGAATTAAGTAAATTTACAAGTGAAGATCGTAGTTTTATTAATATATACGTTATAAAAGCACTCAGAGATGTAGATCGTGAATTAAAGGCAAACAAAAACTCTCCACTTTATAAACTGGTCAAGAAATATGATATTTCAAAAGATGATTTGGAAAAAATTTCTGAATCTATGAAGGATGCAGCAGATGGTCTTTTGCAATTGGATGAAATTGTGCATATTAAAAATATTATACAAGATAGGTTCACATCACTCTCAGGTTTGCAAAGTGATAGCGATATTACTCTAAGTACTTTTGATATTGATACCGAAAGGCTTTTGTATACACTTCAAGTCTATTTTGGTGTGAGTGAAAGGCCTGTTGGGGAACTTAGTTTAGGTCTTGGCAATATCCTTTACATCACATTGATGCTTGTTTTGCTAAAAGATCGAACTATTCCTCCTATTATCAAGGCAGAAAGATTTCAGGAACTATTACAGCTTGATGAAACACAAATGATCAATGCATACTATGATATAACTACACAATCAAAGTATATATTGAGATCCTCTATAGATGATGCAGATATGGAGATTTTATATTCTTGGATGGATGAAAACAATGGAGTACAACAAGCATTTACCATTCTTGCCATTGAAGAGCCTGAAGCACACTTAAATCCAATTCTTCAAAGGCTGATATTTAGAGAAGTCTTGCATAAAAGTAATACATCGGTAATATTTACGAGTCATTCTACCTTTATTAGTTCCGTTGCCCCTCTATCTTCAATAGTACATGTTAGGAACATTGGAGGTGCCAGTAAAATTTTTTCAACAGCAAAGTTATCTATTGACAAAAGAGAACAAAAGGATATCGAGAGATATATTGATGCAAAAAGAGGTGAACTGTATTTTGGTAAGGGAGTCATTCTTGTTGAGGGAATAACAGAAGAATACATTATTCCAGCTGCCGCTGATTTACTAAATATCCCGTTGGATGATTTTGGTATTGTAGTTTGTAATATAGATTCAACTAATTTTATGCCGTATATTCAATTATTACAAGCTTTAAATATACCGTGGCATCTTATTACTGACGGTGACTATTATGAAATTAGCAATAAAACAGAAGCTGACGGGAGTATAGTTGAAGAAAGGATATATCATATAATGGATGTTGCTACGGGCCGTCCTTTTAGATACAAAGGTGTTGAAAATGTGAATGCAGTTTTGATAGATCTACAGATAGTAGAACCAACAGATGTTCCGCAACCACCTTTGGATGCCAAAGAATTCTTCAAACAAAGTGGAGCACATGTGGGTACATACACGTTCGAAGTTGATATGATGAATGAGACTAATGCAGATGGAATAGGTATAATTAAGAAGGTTTATGCGGAACTAATTCTAGGGGGTGATAGGATGCAGAAGAACTTTGAGGATGCGCTTGATTCCCGTGAATATTGGTCAGCATTAAAAAAAATAGAGTCAAATATAAGTAAAGGAAGATTTGCACAGCGTTTAGCTGGTTATTTAACGCCCAACCTGATTCCTAAGTATATTAAAGACGGACTTGAAAGTTTTGTTAAAGAAGTAAAAGAAGATTATGAATAGTATCTTTTTTGAAGATCTCGAACTGATCAAAAGAGACCAAAGCCAAATTACGGCCTATAATTCTGAAAGTAATACTGTGGTAATTGCTGGACCTGGAAGTGGTAAGACCAGAGTACTTACTTTAAAAGCAGCTAGCTTAGCAGCTAGCTCAATTAAAAAGCCTTCTGGTCTGGCATGCATTAGTTATAGTAGGGAGACTGTAAGAGAAATTAAAAAACGTCTTAAAGAATATGGTTATAAACCTACTAATAAGGATTACATAGGAACAGTTCACAGTTTTACTCTTCAGCATGTTATTCAACCTTTTGCACATCTTTATCCTCAATATGGAGTCAAATATCCGGTAAAGATTATTAAAAAAGAAGATGAATTAAAAATCTACAATAATGTACTTGCAGAATTTAAAGTTTCTAGTAAAGAATTGAAATTGATGGAAATTAATAGACAGAGAAGCCTTTCATTAGAAGGAACTAGTCAGGTCACTTTTGATTCAACGGATCTAGTTGTCAGTGCTGCAAAAAAGTTTGAGGAAAAACTCTTAGAAACTGAATATCTAGATTTTGTAAGTATAATTAATATTTCTGCTCAAATCATCCATGAACAAGATTTTGTGAGAATGGCACTTCGAAGTAGGTTTCCCTGGTTACTGGTCGATGAATATCAAGATTTAGGAAAGGCATTACATGAAATGGTATTGGAACTTGTTTTTAATGCAGACATAAAACTTTTTGCGGTTGGAGATATGAATCAATCAATTTATGGTTTTAATGGAGGTTATCCGGATTTTCTTATGGAGCTTATGAATCGAGATGATATTCATTCTGTACTGTTGGCCAATAATTATAGAAGTAACCAGCATATTATTGCGGCTTCATTGGAAACATTGGAACCATCATCTCCTTTGTCATATTTTGCAAAACGAAGATTAGAAGAGAACCCAGACTTTACATTTATCACCTGCAATCATCAGATGGATCAACAATATGATGTTGTTGCTGATAAGGTTGTGCCTTCATTAATACAAAATAACGTTCCTTTTAATGAAATCGGTATTATAACATGGTCAAATACTGATGTCAGATTGATGGCTGCTGCTTTAAGGAAGAATGGCATTCCTTTTTATATTTCAAAATGGGATTTTGAAAAAAGTGCTACGGTGACTTGGCTTCAAGACTGTGCTCACTTGACTATAAATCCTAATGAACAGTCTTTTGATAGTCTTTTTAAATTTTGGAAAAATTTAATTATCAACCATAATGATTCACGTAAATATTTAGAGACTATTGACTTAAAAGTAAAATTTCTTAAAACTATAAAAGCGGGAAAAGAAATGGAAACTATATTGGACTGGCTAACACTAATGATAGATAATCTCGAACTTGTAAACGTTCTAGAACTTTCAGATATGTATCCAAATGAGATTAAAAACCTTGAACTTTTGTTAGATGAAGCTAAAAATCACAATCTAAAAGACATGCCTTTGGAACGATTTGCATATCTTGGTGTTCCTAATGATGAAATAACTATTACCACTAGACATAGTGCAAAAGGTTTAGAGTTTGAAACTGTTATTCTACTGGGAATGGAAGAGGGACACTTTCCATTCTATTTAGATATCAAGAATCCTATACTTTTAGCTGAAGCTCAAAGATTATGTTATGTTTGTGTAAGCAGGGCAAAAAAGAGTTGTATTTTGGTTAGATCGGAACAGTTTACAGTTGATACTCAATATGGTTCAAAAACTCACCAATACAGTCCATCACGTTTTTGGTTGAGTTTAAATCAAAAGTTTGGAAATGAATACAATCATTTTACTCATATTAATTACCCTTATTCTAAATAATTGCCAGAAAATTTAGTAGATCAGATATTTAAAACAGGTTATGTATTTAATTCAATAATAAAAGAAATAAAAATTATGAGTAACATAGATCAAGAGTTGTTAAAAATTTACACTTCAAAATCTCAAGCAGATAAAGCAATTAGCTCTTTAAAAGGATTGTTGCTTGGTATTCAGTCAGATAAGGAAGTGAACGAAAAAGAAATTAATGAACTTAGAAAATGGGTAACAGAGCATAAACTGTTGATAAACAGAAATCCTTTTAATGAGTTTATGACCATCATTGAAGAAACTATTTCAAATAAAATACCTCCTAAGGAAACAATTGAAGATTTATTTTGGCTATGCCAAAAATATGAAAGTGATAATTATTACTATAACGCCGTAACTACAGATCTTCAAACTTTACAAGGTATTTGTCATGGAATATTATCTGATGGAGAAATCAGTGATAAGGAGATATTTGAATTGAATACTTGGCTTTCTGAAAATGAACACCTAAATACATATTATCCCTACGATGAGATTAGAAGCTTAATACTATCAATATTGTCAGATAATCAAATTGATGAAGAAGAAAGAATAGTTCTTAAAGCTTATTTCAAGCAATTTGTAAAACTGCAAGATTCAGAATTACAAAAACAAATTGAAATAGAAACATCTGATATTAATATTTCTGGTCTTTGTACAAGTGAACCAACCGTTGATTTTGATGGAAAAACATTCTGTATCACAGGAGTATTAAAAAGAGGTAATAGAGAAACCTTGCAAAATCAGATTAAAAAACTAGGAGGAATACCTACGGATAGCGTTAATAAAAGAACGGATTATCTAATTGTAGGAGATAATGGAAATCCAGCTTGGGCATTTTCCTGTTACGGGCGAAAAGTAGAAAAAGCTTTAAGTTTAAGAAAAGATGGTCATACAATTACAATGATTCATGAATTTGATTTTTCAGATATTATAGATGACCTAATTTAATTAAAGATGACAATAATAATTATAATCTTTATAATAATTGTTCTTGTTTCGGTAGGAAAAAAGAAACCGGAGCCTAACAAAGTAAATTATTATGATATAACAAAGAATCAACGAACAAAGCAGGTTTCTTCTATTAATGGAACAAATATGATAAATGTCTCTGTCACTAAATCAAGTTCAAAAACTGATGATTCAATTATAGATGTGGGATCACAATCTTACAGGATTGATTCAGATTATGGATTAGAATCAAAAGTTCCTTATTGGTCTCATGGTTATGTTTACTCTTATTCAGAAATTAATTATGCTACATCTAACCAAAAAAAGTTTTATCAATATTATAAAACTCAATTTTTGAATGGTCAATTTATAGATTTAGAAGGCAATACTAATTATGCCTTTATTTTACTTTTCGATTTGTTAAATGAGTTTGACCAGCATAAAAACATTGCCTTACTTGAATCACAATTAGAAATTTTAGGTAATCATTATCCTAAAACTAAAACCTATGTAATTAATTTTCTAATTAAAAAAATGGAGCAGGTGGGAGATACTGATGGCGTTGCCAGATTGAGGGAAGATCATTATGATTATCAATATACTCAAGTTAATTATTCGACATTTGAATGGAGAAACAAATACAAGAAAAAATTAAATCTCACAAAAGATGAAACGAATGTTTTAGATAAAATATGGTATTCGAGTAATAATTTTGTAAATATTGAATATTGCTGTGTTGAAGTAATTAGACTTTATCTGGCAACAATGAATAATTTAAAACAGCTATATGTTGATAATGGTTCGTCAATAGAAAAAGAATTTGAAGAAATTGCAGATGTTGTAGTTAGAAAACATTTTAGATACAGGAAAGGAAGTATTAATTATAAGCACGCCATGCAATCTTGCGAGAATGAGTTTCATACTAATATTTTTAAATTTTGTGAAAATACGGTAAGAGAAAAATTTGGGCATAAAAGAAAAATAACTATTGATCCCTATGCATCATCTTTAGATGCAAAAGAAGAATTTGAAACAAAACTAATTAGTAAAATTGCCCAGATTCATTTAGTATTAATTTCAAAAATAAATTTACCTGATAAGGAAACAGAAATAAAACTCAATCTTCAGAACACAACACGATGGAAAGCTAAATTTGAAGAAATTAGTTCCGGTTTCAATAAAAACTCAAAAGAGTTTCTGGACCAAATTATCGAATTAGGAAAATTAAACAAAGAAAATCCTTCGGTTGAAAATATCTTTTTTGAAGCTTCTAAATTTATTGCTAAGTATGATCAGGAAACGGCTTTGTCATTATATTTACACTATCTTGATCATGATTTACAGTCAATAACTTTTGATAATAAACAACTGACTAAGACTATTCAAAAAAGCCTTTTTAAAGATAATAGTCAGTTAGAGAATTTTGAAAGAATAGTTAGTGAATTTATATATGATAAGGATTTGAGGAAGGCACTTAATTCAGTTCCGCAGGTATATGCTGTTAAACGCAAAAAAATTCACCTTGATAAATCTCTAATTAAGGAAGTTCAGCAGCAACATTCTGGTACAGTAGAACTATTGAATGAATATTTAAGAGATGAAAATTCAGAAGAACTAGACAGTAAATTAATATTAGATGAACAAATTGAAATTAGTATTGATCATAGTAAAACCGAAGAGACGATCTCAATATATTTGAAAGATTTTGTCTTTAAACCAATTCATACTTCAACATTGGAATTTTTTTCAAAAAATAATTTTTCAATACTTCAAAGTGAATTTGAAATTTTCGCGAAATCTAAAGGAGCTTTTAAAAACCAATTAATAGAAAATATTAATGAAATATGTTTTGAGAATCTTGATGATCTTTTAATTGAAGAAGACGAAGAATATTACACTATTAATCATGATTATTACCAAAAACTTTTAGCAAAATGATAGATAACATTAAACCCAAAGAAGCTACTTCAATTATAAATTCACTAATAGGTGGTGTGGTTCCTAAGATCGGAGTTCAGCACATTACTGTAGGACGTTCTGAAGAAATAGCTTCCTTTGTAACAGCTTTAGAAGATGTTAAGAATGGACATAGCATGGCAAAATTCTGGATTGGAGATTTTGGTTCAGGAAAATCATTTATGCTTCATCTGCTTAACACAGTTGCTTTAAAACAAAAATTTGTTGTTGCTAATGCTGATTTTACACCAGATAATCGACTGTATTCAAACGATGGTAAGGGTGTGATGCTCTTTTCTGCAATAATGGATAATGTTGCAATTCAAACAAAACCTGAAGGTGGAGCTTTGCCAACTTTACTGGAAAAATGGATTGAGCAGATAATCACTAAAACTGCTGAAGAAAGCAATATTTCTTTAACGTTGATTCGAGATGAACAATATTTAGGTTTAATTCAAAAAAACCTGATGAAAACTATAAGTGAAATAACAGAAGTTGGTAGTTTTGATTTCGGAACCGTAATAATGAAATATTATGAAGGTTACATAAAGGATGACGAGCAGCTTAGAAGAAATGCTTTAAAGTGGCTTAAAGGGGAATATAAAACCAAAACTGAGGCCAAACAAGAGTTAGGTGTAAGAGATATAATTAATGATCTTAATTACTATGACATGCTTAAGAATTTCTGTAAGCTGTTTGTAAATATGGGATATAATGGATTTATGATAAACTTAGATGAAGCAATAAATTTATATAAGATTTCAACGTCTATAATGAGAGAGAAAAATTATGAAAAAATTCTATCTATTTATAATGATTGCTTCCAGGGAAAAGTAGCTAATCTGTTTTTTAATTTTGCAGGTACGAGAGAATTTTTAGAAAACGAAAGAAGAGGTTTATTTAGCTATCAAGCGTTAAAATCTCGTTTAGAAACAAATAAGTTTGAAACTCTGGAAGTAAGGGATTTTGCACAGCCTGTCATTCGTTTAATGCCTTTAAATCATAATGAAATTTTCGTTTTACTTAAAAAACTTAAATTAATTTTCGATTATAATTATAAAACAGAAATTGATATTTCAGATAATGATATTCAACAATTCATGGAAGAAATTTTCAATAAACCTGGTGCTTCAGAATTTCTAACCCCTCGTGAAGTTATCCGAGATTTTTTGAATATACTTAATATTATTAGACAGAATCCTGGCGTTGATAAAAATATATTATTTGGAGAAATTGAAATATCAGATGAAAGACCAGATGAGCTATCTTTAATCAATAGTATTGAAGAATTATAATGTCATCCTATAATCTACTTTCAGATCCTATAAAAAAATATGTCAGGGACAAGAGATGGGAAGAATTGAGACCTATCCAGGATGCTGCAATTCAAAGAATCATTTCCACTAATGACAACTATATTTTGGCTTCAAGAACAGCTTCGGGTAAAACTGAAGCTGCTTTTCTTCCTATACTTTCAAAAGTTAATTTTAATGAATCTGGTATTCAAGTATTATATATATCACCTTTAATAGCTCTTATTAATGATCAGTTTTATAGAATAGAAGAACTTTGTAAATACCTTGAAGTTCCAGTTACAAAATGGCATGGAGAAGCCAATAGAACACTGAAAGAAAAAATAATAAAAGAGCCTAGTGGCATAATGTTGATCACTCCAGAGTCGTTGGAAGCTATGTTTGTTAATAGACCACACCATGTAAGTCATCTGTTTTCTAATCTTAAGTATCTTGTAATTGATGAGATACATTCCTTTATAGGATCGGGAAGGGGAGCTCAATTAAAATCTATTTTGTCAAGATTGCAGGATTTGAATTCAAAGAAATTTAATATAGTAGGATTATCAGCAACCATAGGAGATTATGAAGAGGCAAAGAAATTTACTGGAGATGTATTACACACAAAAGTGCTATTAGATAAAACATCTAAAGAAATAGAAACAGAGTTTAGATATTTTAAAAATGAAGGTATTGAACTTCCTTTAGATCTTTTAAAGGATTTGTATTTAGAAACCAGAAATAATAAAGTTCTGATTTTTCCCAATAGTAGGGGGCGTGCGGAAGAAGTAGCAGTTAAGCTTAAAAAGATTTCGGAAAAGGTAAAAGGACATACGAACTATTTTTCACATCATTCGTCGGTTGATAAAGAAGTAAGAGAATATGTAGAATATTTTGCAAAAAGTAATAATAGGCAAAATTTCTGTATATCATGTACTTCAACATTAGAGCTGGGAATTGATATTGGTTCAGTTGATGAGGTCGTTCAAATAGATGCTACTAATAGCATTGCTTCTTTGATACAGCGTGTTGGCAGAAGTGGCAGACAAAATGGTGCAAAAAGTAATCTTTTTTTATATGCTACAGATAAATGGAGCTTATTGCAATCGTTAGCATGTTGGCAATTATATAAAGAGAAATTTATAGAACCTTCCGAGCCTATGAATCTTGTTTATGATATTTTATTGCATCAGGCCTTATCGATAACAAAAGGACATTCAGGTATTAAACTTGTGGATTTGATTAAGCATTTAAATCACAATTTTGCATTCAATGATATTCAAGTTTCTGATATTGAAGAAATTTTAAATCATTTGATAGCAATAGACTTTTTGGAAAAATTAGGAGATGAGGTTATTATAGGAGTTGAAGGTGAAAAAATCGTTAATAATAGAGATTTCTACAGCGCTTTTACCGTTGAAGATAATTTTAAAGTTGTAAGTGCAGGTAATAAAATTGGGGAAATTCCATTTTCACCACAAGTTAAGGAAGATGAGAATATTTTATTAGCAGCTAAAATATGGAAAATTAAGTTTGTAGATTTTAAAGCGAAAAAAATAGAGGTAATTCCAACCAATGATGGTAAAAAACCGAAATTTTCTGGAGAAGGAGGTATTGTACATCCTGAAATCAGAAAAAAAATGCTTGAAATAATCTATCAAAATGAAATTTTTAGTGAGCTAGATAAAAACTCCTCAGACGAGCTAGAGAAGATGAGAAGAGAATTTTCTGTTTTTGATTTACAAAATATTGAATCAGAAAAATTGCTGATGGTTTCTGAGAAAAAAATCGTGTTCTATACTTTTACAGGCACTAAAATAAACAGGACACTTAAACTGCTTTTTGATGTAATAGAAATTAAAAATATGTTAGATGATAAAGCGAGTATGTTTTACATCATGATCTCCAGAGAAGAGTTTTTGTCTAAGTTAAATCTTATAATTTCGAATGTTGAAATTATTGATGAGATTGTCACTAAAGAATTAGAAGGAAATCCAGACTCATTAACGGTATCTAAATGGGGTGTTTTTCTGCCGATAAAATTTCAGATTAGATTGATGAAGCAAAAATTTTATGATATAAAAGAAACTCAAGAATTCTTACTTAGTATTAATAGAATTGTAGAAAACACTTAAGAAATTATGGAATATAAAAAGTGGTTAACATATTGGAAAAAAAGCTTGTCGGATTCCTTAAAAGCAGATATCAATATTGATAAACTTCAGCATTTTGAAATTGAGAGTTTTGAAATTGATATGCAGCAAATAGAAGATTTGAACAGCGTAAACAAACTGATAAATTTTGAAGAAGGACGCATAAATAAAAAGAAAGGTGTTTCAAGTAAGGATAGTGAGAATTGGGTTAATTTAGATGAAATCGAAGTCTTGATCTCTCCAATAAAAATAAAACCCACAACAGAAAATCTTGTTTTCTTAAAAGATAAACAGCCTAAATTTCCTTTTTGGTATTTTGCGAAACTAGATAGAAAAGGAAGTTTACGGGTCCCAGAAGAATATTTTCCAGTTTTCCAAAGAAAGTATTTAGAACCCTTAGCAGATGAAAGAACTGAATTTATATTTGGCACTGTTGAAAATATTGATAATGTAACTGCTGTAGGCAGAGAACAATATGTGAATTATCAGGAATATATAGATTACGTAAAAAAAGTTTTTGCTTTAGCTATAAATCAAAATATTGAGAATTATGTATCAGAGGGTTATGAAACTCTAAAGAATGGAATAGTTCTATTGCCGGACGAAGATGTTAACGCCGCAATCGGTATAATTCATTTGTATGAAAAGATATTAAAGGAAGACAGAATTCCTGAATTATTAAAGACATTTATAACGCTAAACAATCCTAAAGAGAATAATTCATTAAATGTATCTGAATTCATCGATTCAAATTTCTTGCATATAGGACAAATGGGGTTTGATTTCCCAATCTCAATATCGCAACGTAAAAGTTTAAATACCTTTTTAAAAACAAATGACAAAGTTTTTGCAGTGAATGGACCTCCTGGAACGGGAAAAACAACTTTGTTACAAAGTATTGTTGCTAATAAATTTGTAGAAAGTGCTATAGCAGGAAATGAACCCTCTATAATCCTTGCGTGTTCAACCAATAATCAAGCAGTAACAAACATTATAGATAGTTTTTCAAAATCAAATACAAAGCCAGGGAATTTAGAAGGAAGGTGGTTACCAGAAATTGATGGCTATGCTACTTATTTACCAGCTAATGGAAAAACAGAGGCAGAGTTGAAAGGCATAAATTATAAAAAGCAAAACGGTGAAGGCTTGTTTAGTAGAGTTGAAAACCAAGAATATTTAAAAATTGCTAAACCTTATTTTATTGAAAAGTGTTCAAAATATTTTAAAGATAAGATTTTAAATATTAATGATGCTATAATAAAAATCCAGAAGGAAGCTTTAAATATACAGGCAATATTGCATGAAGCATCTAATAAATGGAAAACTTACTTGCAAAATGAACAACTATTTTCAAATGGATATCTAAATGATATTAGTATTCGTGATAAATATTATTCTGAAAATATCTTAAACGAAATAAAGTTTCAATCTGATATTGAGATTTTAAATAAATTAGAAGAAAAAATTATTTCATATTTTAATAATGAATCGTTTTTTAGAAAGCTATTTTGCTTTTTTGGATTGAAATCAGCTTTAGCGAATAGAGCATCGGAAGTTAGAATCATATTGAGAGATTCATTAATAAGTGAAGCTAAAGAATTTGTATTCACAAAAAGTATAATACTTGAAAAGATCGACAATAAAATAACAACTGCAAAAACAATTATTGAGTCGATAAAAAAATGGAAAGAATGGAAAATTTCTAATTCCATTAATGGAAATCCACCTAAGACAGAAGATGAATACTGGGAGTTTGAATATTTTAAAATTAAAAATGATGTTAAACCAAATTGTTTTTATGATGAGTTGGATGTTACACTTCGTCATGAAGCATTTCAGCTTGCTTTGCATTATTGGGAAGGAAGATGGTTATTAAAATTAGAATCGGATTTGAAAGATGAAAATTTCGATAGAAAAGGGTTTGATGCAATGATAAATAGATGGCAGCGACAAGCAATGTTAACGCCTTGTTTTGTTAGTACATTTTATATGGCTCCTAAATTTTTTAGTTTCTTCAGGTTTTTCAAAAAAGGAGAAGATGGTAAAAATATTTTTGACACACGTCCACTTTATAGTTTTATAGATTTATTGATTGTTGATGAAGCCGGCCAGGTTGCACCGGAGGTGGGGACTGCAACATTTTCACTTGCTAAGAAAGCAGTTATAGTAGGTGATGTCAAACAAATTGAACCTGTTTGGAACATTACTAATAAAATTGATGTTGGAAATTTAAAAAAATGCGGTATCATTAAAAATTATGATGATCTTATTTATGAGAAAGAGTTTGATCCTAAAGGTTTTCTTGCTTCAACTGGAAGTGTTATGAAAATGGCTCAAAATGCTAGTAATATTCGAGAGCATGGCACAAAGGAAAAAGGTGTTACTTTGGTTGAGCATCGACGCTGTTTTGATGAGATTATTAATTATTGCAATGTATTAGCATATGATGGAAAGCTAGTACCACTTAAAGGACCTGCAAAAAGTGATTTATTATTTCCTCCAATGTATTGCGTTCATGTTGAAGGGAATTCGACAGTAAAAAACTCAAGTCGTTACAATGACAATGAAGTAAAGGCAATAGTTAATTGGTTAGTTCAGAATAAAACGAGAATAGAGGAAAGATATGGAAAAGTTGAAGATTCTCTTGGTATTATTACTCCTTTTGTTGGTCAAAAAAACAGTTTGAGATATGCATTAAAAAATGCAGGATTTAATGTTGATAAATTAAAAATAGGAACCGTTCATGCACTTCAAGGAGCCGAAAGATCAATGATTTTGTTTTCAATGGTTTATGGAAAAGGCGATTCAGGTACAATGTTTTTTGATAGAGACAATAAGCCGAATATGTTAAATGTAGCCGTTTCAAGAGCTAAGGATAATTTTATTGTTTTTGCAAATACAGAAATACTAGACAAAAGAAGTAAAACCCCATCTGGGATACTATCAAATTATTTGACTTTTGAAATAGAAAAGTAATTTCCTATTACAATATTTAGAGACACTTTTGGTATTTAACTACAATCTTATTTTATTAATTTCACATTACAAAATATATTAAAAAGAGTCTGCTAATATTTTTAGATTTTCCGTTAATAGGCTTTAAGTTAATGTGTTATTTCTATATGTGATAAACTTTTAAGCGCAAATTTGATTAATATTGAGTGTGCTATGTATCAAATAATTATTTAAATTCTGCGTTTTAAATAATAATCATTCCTTGTAAATCTACCTGCTTATGCCTGTGGTTTATCTGTACATACGAGTTAGTACTAGATATTCCGACGAAAGTACCCCACGATTCCGCGACAATGGTCGCCACTTATTCCGACGCAAAGTACGCCAGTCAAATCGTCCTTTATCATCACTTAGTAAAGATGATATTTTTCAAAGTTAATAATTTTTTCTAGTTCTCAACGATTTACCTGTTAATGCAATTCTGTGTGCAGAAGCTGACAATCTGTCCATTATAGCATCAGCAAGAGTTGGCTCCTCAATAAAGTTATACCAAGTGTCTACTGGTAGCTGAGAAGTAATCATAGTTGATCCTATACCATATCTATCTTCGAGGATATCTAGTAAAGCAATCCTTGCATCATTACTTAATGCTTTTAGCCCAAAATCATCTAATATTAAAAGCTTATATGCTGAGTGGGTATTTCGGTCGGACCGTGCCACCCATTTCGGTTGAAATGGTGCCACTTTGAAAGAGATTACAATAATACAAAAAAGTTTGTTCAGTTTAAAAATTTGCTTTTCTCATAGACTCGCCTTGCAGATTTATTCTATGAGAAGAATTTACAATACGATCTAGGACTGCGTCAGCAATTGTCGAGTTCCCAATTATATCATGCCATGCAGATACAGGTATTTGAGAAGACAGTATTATTGATGCTTGATTGTACCTTTGGTCAACAATGTCCAATAATGCTTCCCGGGATTGGTTATCGAATGGTTGTAAGCCAAAGTCATCCAGAATAAGTAGATCTGATTTTAGTATCTTTTTCATTTCCCTTAGGTATGTCCCGTCTAATTTACTTATTTTTAATAAATTAAAAAGATTAGCAGTGTTATAATATAAGACTTTATAATCCATCAAACAGGCTTGGTATCCCAGAGCCTGAGCAAGATAACTTTTTCCAACTCCGCTGGAACCAGTTAATATTACATTCTGTTTTTTGAGAATAAAATCCAATGTTCCTAGACGGGTAAACATATTTTTATCTAGATCTCTGTTTTGAGTATAATTCACATCTGGCATACTTGCACTTTGTCTAAATTCAGCCTGTTTAATTAGCCTTTCTATTTTTCTATTTTGTCTATTTTCATACTCGTGATCCGTCAATAAACCAATGTACTCATCAATAGTAAATGAGGTCATTGTGTTGTTTTTAATGTGACTGTGATGTAGCTGTGCCATGTCGTTAAGTCTCATGGTCTTTAGCTTTTCGATAGTTTGATTGTTGTCCATATTATAATATTTAAGATTAATATTTATTGATACGCTGAGGCTCCTCTGATGTTTTGATGTACTGGGATGTGATTAGTGTTAGCGTCTAGTTCTTGGAACATAGCTTCTTTGAGATCCATATTATGACGCAGGATGTTTTTGATATGGGTGTAGGTTGCAACATTAGCATTCAATGCAATCTCACAAGCTTTATCCAGTCTTTGTGATCCATAACTCTTGTGTAGTTGTATTAAGCCAATCACCCTCTTGTATCCAATCTCAGGGTAATCGACATTACACAGAATCTTCTCTACGCATTTGACTAAATGAACACCATGTGGAGCTGCTTGATTTTTAAAATACTCAGGACTCCAACTGGTATAGCTTTGATGCGTACTGGATAAATGTTCCTTAATTGTATTGTAATTCCCTTTTTTCGGGTTTCGTTTATGTATTGCAATGCGTAAATGATTATAATAGATCTCTACTGAAGTATTGGTGTAGTGAATCATTGTATGATGGCCTATGTAGCGATAAGGAACGCTATAATAACTCTTGTCAGGTGAGAAATACACATAACCTATCTTCTGAACTTTAGCTCTTTTATAATCCTTTATTTGATAAGTAGTACAGGGTAATGCTTTTAAATATTGTCTTTCCACAGATTGAAAGAGCTCTACACGACTTGCTTCTTTACGTTGAAAAAGTAATTGGTTGTAAGTGATTAGCATACGTCGTAGCTCTGCATTGAGCTCTTCTAAAGAGAAGAAAGTCATCTCCCTGATTGGGTAGTAAATTCTTTGGTAGACAAGATGTACTGCGTTCTCCACTAACGCCTTATCTTGGGGAGCATAAATACGAGTTGGATTGACTATGCAGTTATAGTGGCTAGCAAAGTCTTTAAAGCTTCTGTTTATTTGTGATTCATATTTACTTGCGCGAGATACAGCTGATTTTAAGTTATCGGAGACTATTGCCAAGGGAACACCTCCATAAAAGTTTAGCGCATTAGTACAGCATATAATAAGATCTTCTTTCTTCTGACTCGGACAGGCTTGCACATAGGTATATTGGCTATTAGGAAGTATAGCCACAAAAACTTCTACAGATATAATTTCTCCTGTGTTTTGATCAATATATGAGAGTTTTTTACCTGCAAAATCAATGTACATCTCTTTACCAGGTTCATGCTCTAACTTCATAGAGCCTTTTACTTCTTTATATTTCCGGTTATAATGCTCCATAAACTGTGTGTAGCTGTAGGGATTAGCTACTGTCTGAGCATATTGAGCATAATGATATAGAAAAGTAAATCCAGGATGATTCCGAGCTTTATTAACCGTCTCAAAATAGAGCATTAAAGAGTTATGTCTTTGAGTGTCTACTGTCGTAAAGCTAGAAAAGAGCTCTGATAGTTGTTCAATATCCAACGTCAGCAACTGTTCTAAAGAGTATTTAGAGCCTTCGAAAAGCTGCATATAAGTATTTACAGTATTGCGAGAAATACCTAATGTACTTCCAATTTTACGATTGCTATAACCGTCCAAATGTAAAGTAATGATTTGTTTTAAGTCCATAGGATCAAGTTTATTAGCCATATCGTATTGCTTTAGATAACAACAAGATAGTAGCTGATTTTGATCTTTCAAAGTGGCACAAATCGAACCGGAAAACTATGACTTATTAACCGAGTGGCACAAATTGAACCGAAATAGTGGCACTATTCAAACCGAAATAGTGGCACAAATTCACCGAAATGGGTGGCACGGTCCGACCGAAATCACTGGCACAAATCGAACCGAAATATCCACTGAGATACTCTTAATCCATTTAAGATATGATCCATCAAGTTTAGCTTGAGTTAGTGCATCTATAAACTTGTTCATGCTAAAATACAGAGTGCGATACCCAAGCAAGCAGGCACTGCGTCCTAAAGCACAAGCCATAAAAGATTTACCACAACCAGTAGCACCAGTTATCAAGACATTCTCTCCCTTTTCTATAAACATACCATCAGAGAGTCGTAATAACTGTTCTCTTGTGATACCTCTTTCTGTGTTGCAAATTATATCTTCTGGTAGGGCATGATAACGGAGTTTACTTGCTTTTAGATACTTCTGTGTTCTGGAGTATTCTCTGTATTCTACTTCTGCCTGAGTGAGCATAGCTATGAGAGAATGAACATCCTCTTGTTCATGTACCGGAAGCGCTAATGCAGCTTCATATCTTTTAGCCATGCCTGTCAATTTAAGGCCTTTGAACTGTTCTAATGTATTTTGTGTATTCATTTATTAAGGTTTTATAAGTTGATTAATTATAGGCTTCAGGGCCTCTGATATTACTGTGTTCGGGGATGCGGAACTCGATGGGAGACTCCTCTTCGAGTAAATCCATATTATTCACCAGGATGTTTTTGATAACACCGTAGGTAAACTTACGCCCTCTTAATCCCCGTTTACATGCAGCCTCCATCCGAATGTTGCCATAGGAGCTCATTAGTCTCAATAATCCAAGACAAGCAGTATATGATTGATCAATGATCAGTTTACTGTTCATTACTTTTTTGAAAAATTCAAAAGTATTAGGGCCGTTTTCTTCTGCTTTTTTGAGATAATATTCTGGACTCCATCCACGTTGATTCTTAATGATCCGATGTCTTTCAGGCATATGCTCCGTGATACTGGTATAACCATGGCTGGTGTAATTCCTAGTATGCACAGCAATCCTTTGTGCATCGCAATAGATCTCCACTACATCCTGATCATAGGCAATACGTACTTCCTTCCCAATATAGCGGTAGGGAACAGAGTAAAAGTGCCAGTCTTCACCCACCAATACATGGTAATGTTTCTGAACTTTTGCTTTGGTGTAATGTCTGATACTGTATGGGGATTCTGGAAGAGGTTGTAGTAGTGTTTTCTCTTGACTTTTAAACAACTCGAGCCTACTGTATACTTTCTTTTGAAAGTTCAATTGATGATGATAATCCAGCTTTTCTCTAATAGCCTTATTGAGTTCTGCGAGACTATGAAAAGTATCGTTACGTAGACTGGCATAAATACGTCTATACGTAATCTTTACATTGTTCTCAACAGAAGCCTTATCTTTTGGTTTATAGGGACGAGCTGCAAGCAGAGCAATATTATTGTGGTTTGCCCATTGTTCGAGCATATCAGTAAATACAGGTTCGTATTTACAACTTTTAGATACCCATTGCCTCATGTTATCTGATTTAACAGTCAAGGGGACCCCTCCAAAGTATTCAATGGTATGATTCAAAGCTTTTACCACTTGAGGTAGTTTTGCATCAGGTAAAGCCTCCACATAACCATAACCGCTAAAGGGAAGAATAGCAATATATACAGGGCACGCGATTAGTTCTCCAGTTGAAGTATCAACATAGTGAAGCATGTCTCCAGCAAAATCAACTTCAAGCAGCTTTGCAGGAGTATGAACAAAATGCATCACAGCATTGTTTATCTTCTCCTGATCTTGTAAGAGTTCACAAAATCTAGAATATTGAAAACCTTCAGGATATTCTTTAATATATTCTTCCCAAAGTAATAATCGTGTTACACCAGTTCGATTAAGTTCCTTGCTGAAGTAACCGATCAGATTATTAAAATGAACTTTGCGCGGATCAGTATCTTCTACTACAGCGGGCTTTAAGAGCCCTAGTATGTTCTCAAGTTCTTGATCTGAACGCTTTAGTAATTCCTTAAAATCAACTCCTGTTTGCGTAAATTTCAGCAAATAAAGTGCGATTGTTTTTCTAGAAATTCTGACTTCTTTTTCAATAGTCCGTTGTGAAACTCCACGCTCTAAAAACAAAAGAATCTGTCTTATCTTAATCATACTAAGTGGTTTATTTGCCATACTGCAAGTGGTTTTTTGATTACAAACCAAACTTATGCTAAATGGCGGTTAAATCTCTACTTAGTGAGATAATGGACTTGAGAAAGGTGGTGTGCTTTGTGTCGGAATGTCAGTCCTTTACAACTCTTAAATCAGAAGTAAAGTGGCGTACTTTGCGTCGGAATAAGTGGCGACCTTTGCAGCGGAATCGTGGCGTACTTTGAAGCGGAATGGGTGGTGTACTTTGTAGCGGAATCGTGGCGACCTTTGCAGCGGAATATCCAAGTACCGATGAGCAGGCTGTAAAAGGATATTCCCAGCGCAGCCAGTTAGAACGTCTTTTGCATTACTGTAAATATAACAATCTCGTTATTTCAGAAATTATTTTTGAGGATTGCTCGGCAAAAACATTTAATCGTCCGTCTTGGAATAAATTAATGATTAAGATTAAATCTCTTAAAAACTGTCCTGCTACTATTATTTTTACATGTTGGGACAGGTTTAGCCGTAACATCACAGATGGTTATATAACGCTTGAGAAACTTCAAAAATTAGGAGTATCTCTCCAGGCCATAGATCAGCCGATCGATTTTTCTATACCCGAAAGCAAGATCATACTTGCTGTATATCTCGCCACATCTGAAGTTGAAAATGATAAAAAAAGCCGGAACGTAAGTTTAGGTCTTCAGAAAGCAAGATTGGAAGGTCGCTGGATAAATAAGGCTCCTTTAGGTTATAGGAATAAAATAACAGCAGATGGGAAAAAGTATATTGCTGCATATGCTCCTGAAGCTTTTATAATTAGGGAAGTGTTTGAAGAAATAATTACGGCAAAAAGAGTTACACTAGCAGAAATATATAAGGATACTGTATCTAAAGGCTTAAAATGCAGCAGAAGTGCCTTTTACATGTTAGTACGAAATCCTATTTATTGCGGGCAGATCAAAATTCCTGAAGCTGGAAATGAAAAGAGCAGGACTATAGATGGACTCCACACAGGAATTGTATCTGTGGCACTTTTTGAACGAGTCCAAAAAATATTAGGCAATGTAAAAAACTCAAGACTGGTTAAAAAGAAAAGAGTGCTTAATGAAAACTATTTATTAAGGGGAATTCTTCTTTGTCCTGATTGTGGAAAAACACTAACAGGGAGTTCTTCACAGGGAAGGAGCAAAAAATACTATTATTATCATTGTACCGGAAAATGTAAATATAGAATCAGGGCTGACTATATTAATCCAGGTTTCCAGTTGTTTCTTAAGGATGTCAAGATTGATGTTTCTTTTTGTAAAAGAGTCAATGATTTATTGAAAAAGATTGATAAGGGAAGACAGCTAGACTATCAAATTAAAAAACGTGAGATTGGAAAAGCAATGGACAGATCAATTGACAGAAGTTTAAATGCTCATAAGCTTTTTTCAGAAGGAAAAATTGATTATGATGATTATTTTTTGATAAAAGAAAACTGTAAAGCTTATTTGAAAAAATATGCTTCGGAATTACGCGAACTGGCTTTAAAAGTAGGGGCGGGGATTTATGGAAAGAATGGAGGAGATAATATACTCTGTCGCTTAGCAGAAGTTTATGAGCTGTCAGATGTATTAATAAAACAAAGAATTACAAGGTTGTTTTTTCCCGAAAAAGTAATTGCTGATGAAAATATTCTGAATATGCTTCCTGAATTTATAAAGAAAATATTCGGGTTAGAATTGATTAAAAATAGTTCAACGAAAGAAGAAGATATTTCTAATGATAGGATGATAAAACATTTTTTTAATGAGATAGCATTGTTAGCCTTTGAACAGCAGTTGAAAACAATTTAAAATAATTAAAACTTACCCTGGCGAAACATTTATATAATTCGCCTTAATTTTTTGTGCTAGATAGGTATTAAGTCCAAAATGCACCTGCTAAAAGTCAGGTGCACTTTTTACAATGTTTAATATATTCGACACTAGACTCGCCAGACTTAATGGCAAGTACAATATTAATTCCTAAAAACCATTTTTTTATTTCATAAGAGCTTTGTAGTAATTGTATCTAAATATAATGTTGTCAATCATTATTTTTGCTGATGCAATCTCTTCAGCTCTATTCGATGGATCTGCTACTATTGACGTAAGTAAATTATTAATTTCTTTTTTAGATTTTTTGTTTATTCTTGCCCTTGTATATATTAAATCCATTCTGTTTAATTCACAAATATCTATTGTAGCAGCTCCTTTAGAACTAGAATCTTTAGGTTTACAAATTAGGTTCTCCTCAACTATGTGTGCTGAATAATTATCAAAATGTGGGTGAATAATACTAAAATCACTTGAGTTAGTTGGATAATTTAAAAAATCATTTGGTGCATGTCCGTTAATATTAATTAAAGTGTTTTTAGTACTTTTTTTTGTATTGCACCCGTAGCAGGAGACACATAGGTTTTTTGGATGAAACATCCATTTTAATTTGTCGGATTTTGGGACAATATGTTCTATTGGCTCACCATAGGCACCAAATCTTACAGGTGTCCTGCAGTATGCACACAAATCATTTTGTATTATTGTATAATGAGTTTTAATTAATTCCTTAAGAGCGGTGCTTGTCTTCCACTCATCTGTTGATAGTGGATTTACATTTGGAATTATATTAATGTTTTTTTCGTAACTGTATTTGATTTTTTGATTTTTTTTCCAACTCATTCTAGAATGTTTTTGATTATACTTTTAAAAGGATCATTGTCATGTAAACCATCAATGTTGTGCTCTCGTAGCTCAGATTTTAATTTTTCTATTTTTCCATCATTTGGTTTTATCAATGCCATTTCATTAATTATTTCTTGAACTTTAATTGACAGATAATAATTTCTATCTGTAAACATATCAAAAACGTCAAAAAGAATTTGTTCAGCAGACCAGCCATAGGTATCAAATTTATCTAAGTTTTTAATTATAAGTCCTTCTTCGCCTTTCTTGATTGTTACTAAAGTGCTATTGTCTTTTTTTAAACTGGACACCATTAAATGGGAATGGGAAGCAATTATGAAATGAGAATTTGGAAATGCTTTAAATAAAGGATCCAAGGTGTATAAAAGCATATTCTGCCAGTTGGGATGCAGACTAATTTCTGGCTCATCAATAATAATTATTGAATTTTCCTTTATATTTGCTAATATAGAGGAAAAAAGATTTAGGAAATGAAATTCACCCGAACTCGCGTCATTAAAATTGAAATAGCTATCTCTGAATACTTGAAATTTGTCAAATTGTAAAATTCCAATTTCTCTTAAAATTTTGAATAATTCTATTTTATTTGTAAATTCTTTATTTTTTGACACTTCATTATCTTCTAAACTGTCTTCCCAGCTAAAAGTTAGCTCATTACTCTTATTTAATTCTTCTGTTGAACATAGAAAAGTTAATACGATATCAATTTCTTCTAAATTATTTACGAACCTTTTGATCTTATAGTTTTCATTTTTATTTTTTGATAACGTTGAGCTTACTATCGAAACAAAATCTGTAATATTTTGCTTGCTGAATTTTTTATTTTTTTTAAAGTCGTTCTTTATTTTAATAAAATTTTTATCTTTTTCTATCTTGTTGCTTATTTTAAGATATGTAACAGATATCTTTTTTTTTAAGTTTAACTCTTTGAAGATATCATTTGTAACTTTTAATTTTTCTTTCACGAGAAGAATTGAGGTTAAATTATTAAAACACTCTTCAGTTGGTTTGTTGACATATATGCTATTTGAAACTGTTCTGAGACCACAATAATTATAAAACTCCTCACTATCAATAAAAGGGTATTTGTCATTAAAAGTAAAAACATTAACAATTAAGTTATCGGGTAAAATTGTTTTTATATCGGTATCATTTGCCTGGGCGAAATTAAAACCATTTTTGTATTTTAAATTATATAATTTGCCAGCAGCGTAAATATCTATTTCAATCCCATACTTAATGTTATTCCATTTCGCATTTTCATTATTAAATCGATGTGCGTTGGTTAAGAATAGTGAAATTGCTTCCATCAATTTTGATTTACCCGTTCCATTTTGGCCAATAACAAATGAAATATATTCATTATTTTTAAATTCTTCTGTATTGACTAAATTGATTTCAGAATTTCCTAGGACAGGATGGCCATAGAATTTTACTCTTGTTATTTTACTCATATTAAGTTTTAATTTTTATTAGAATGGGATATGTAAACAAAACTAAAGAAAAGTTTAACTACATTATCTCATTGGCTTATTAATAATGCTGATAGTATTTGCAATTGACTCCCAATGATGAAGTGATTTTAAATCTTTAAAAAAGAATTTTTGGTTTTAAATGTTCTCATTAATGACCTTTGTTATTAATCGAAAACTTACTTTTTTTTGTTGAGTAAAACTAATTAAAGTTCTAAAATCAAAAAACAGTATAAATACGTGTTGTGTATTTTATTTAAAATCAAGGGTTCATAAAATCTAAATGATAATCTTTTCGCTTAGGTATTTGCAATTATTATAAAAGCCATTAAAATATTTTTCCTTTTAAGATTTATAAAATGCTAGTAGGCACATTAATTTAAAAAAAAGTACGTTTACTGGTAATTTAAAGAAGAATTATCCAACTGCGCAAAATAACTGCGTACTACTGGAGTTATCTTTGGTCGATAATTAATTTAAAGACAAAATTTGCCATTATTTGGTTAATATAAAAATATTTGTGCGATGGGGGTAAATAAATTATACAAAATTACAGAAAGTAATGCAAAACTAAATTGGCCTATTAGTCTGGAAATTCGAAATGCCTAAGTCGTTTAATGCGAAATAAAAAAATAAAATCAAAAAAAAGTAAATATGATACATGATAAAATGGTTGAACATTCATTTGAAGAATTATCTCAATGCTTCCGAGTATTACTAGAATCCCATATTATTGCACATGCAGGAGGTCTGCTTCTAGTTGATAGGGCTGAAGCCGTAGGGAATATTGAAGCTGGATTAAGCGGTGTACTAAATTCTTTTCACAGTTTGTATGATGCTATAGGGAGACAACTAGAAGAAATTCCAATTGATTGGTATAAATCTGCCCCATTAGCTTTAATCTTAACAATTCGAAATGCACGTCATCACAATACAGCGAACAGAATTAGATCGTTATATACTTATCATACTCAAGAGGCGATATCGATACAAAATATGGAACAGTATATTTTAGTTGATTTTCCCTGTACTGAAGATGGCGCAGATACATTTGAACTTTATGTTTCTTGGTTAGACTTTAAAAATCTGCTTAATCTACCAGAAAAAGAAACTCGAATAAAACAAGACACAAAAAGAATGATAAAAGAGTATCTTAATACAGATCAGTTTATTGAATATTGTAATTATTATAATTTAGATGAGTCAAGTATCTTCTTTAATATTGTTCCTCTTTTTGTTAATGCTGCCGCAACTATTGTTCCGTTGATAAAAAAATATTGTGGTTCTGATTCGGTTGAAGCCAAGCTATTTTCTAGTCACTTTTCGACTATAAGTCATGCAAATACAAAAGATCATGAAGTGAGTTGCGGACCATTTGCTTTGTCTTGATAGTTAATTTGTTGATTAATAAATATACGCTATCTGCAATAACACTTACACAACATTTGCTTTTTAGGCTTTATTTAAATTTAATTTTGTATTTATAAATTGGTATTCAATGGAAAGATTGTACTCATCATTAAACCCATAGCTATAATTATTATGGAGAATGATTTGGAATTGGTATATATTCTTTTGTAGATTTTTCTTGAAATTAAACGAAAGATGAAATGAGGAATGAACCAATTTTTTGTCTGAATTGAGGAACAATTGATAATATAATAACCGAAAAATTCATGTAATGATGAATTGATAAACCATTTTGTAAATTAGATAATATTTCATCAATTGGTTCGAATCCTGTTAAGTTATCGAACGCTAATTTTAAATTCATCTTATTTTTCATGTAAAAACTTATTTTTTTATAATTTTTTTCTTTATTTCAATATGATTAAAAAGAGAGGTAAAAACATCAAAAATAAGTAAAACTCACTACTAATAGGGTATATAAAAAAAATGGCGCCAATTGTCTTCAATTGGCGCCATTTGGCTGTGGTGACCCTTACTGAACAATTTACAAACCATTTTATGCAGGATTTAAAGAAATTGGCTTATTTTTCGATTGATTTGTAAGATAATTATTTTATTTTTTTATTTGTAATCGGTTTGTATGTATCGTAAGGGTTAAATATTAAAAAAACGTAAAATCTCGGATTTATTAATGAGCAAATTTTTTAAATTAATTTTCAAATCAAGAGAATTTTAAAGCAATATGAAAGTTGAATTTTGTTCTATATAAAGTTAATTTATAATTTGAGGATAATCCAGTTCAAAATTTGGTGATGATTTAAGAAATTGAAATTTAATTTTTTTTCAAATGTGATGGAACAATTCTTTGAACCACGTCACCCGTATTTTTACCTGTTTTTGACAGATGCGACAGAGTCAATTAAAAAGTAATAAAGAATTTGAACGAAAATTAAAGTTGTTGGAATAACAAAACTGATTTTTATTTAATAAAATTTACAAAAGCCTATTGTCCCATGAATAATCTTCAGTTAATATAAGTTTTACTTTGGCGAAGTCGGGATGTTTTGTATTGATTATATAATTAAATTCTTGTGGAATTATAGCCGATGGAACTTTTAAAACTAATGATGAATTTTTACTGTACCACTCCGAGCCAATATTTTGAAGTATACTATACGCACTTCTACTTCTCCAATCTGCGGGTAAAGTAGAAATTTTAATTTCATTAATTAACGTTGGATCATCATCAAAAAATATTTGCATGACCTTATAAATTTTACTTGTGCTTACGTGAGCTCTATGAGCAACCAATTCAAGTGTTGAAAGTGATCTACTTCCTCCTGTATAAATAACATATTCACCTGTTTTATTCCATCGGTTTTCAGCGCCTGAAGAGGTAAGTAGGGCATATTTTTCAAGTGCAATTCTAAATACTATCATAGTAGAAACTAAATATTATCACCATATTCCATAGCAGTTAAACGATCATCAATATATCTAATTCCAGAGATCGTGCTTAGTTCGGTGATAGGTTTCTGATTGTCAAAGAAAAAATTAGGAGTGTTTAACCAATTGCTAAAATCATCATTTGTATCAAATACTTCTTCCGCATGCTTATATAAAGAAATTATCATAAGTGCTTGTTCCTGAGTATTTCCTTTTGGTAAAGTACCTCCTGATCTATACGACACAAATGTCTTTGAACTAATGTGCAGCAATTCTGAGATGGTTTGGTCAGGAAACGTAACAATATTTTTTAGATAATTGAAATAGTCTGAATTAATAGTATTGTGTCTTATAAATTGCACGACATCCATCGCGTTTTTAATATTTGGAAGCGAATCATTAATATTAAATTTCGTGTTTATTTGTACTGAACTTTTAGGCATTAATCTTAAAGGTTGCCCCCCCTTAATTGTTAAAGGTCTAGTTGAAGCAGTTCTTAAACCTTTTACTTCTACCTTACCAGAATTTTGCGGAGTGATTCGTCTTTTTGGACCTGCTTGGGTATTTTGGTCTCCATCTCTTTTTGGAGAGCTCCTGCGAACTTTTGCCATTTTTTTAAATTTAAAAACTATACGTAAAATTACCAAATGTAATTGGAAGTTTTACGTAGAAATGTGTTAAAGTTTATTATTCAGACAATTGCAAATTACTTTAATCGCAAAATGGAAATAACTTATTCAAATTTACGGTTCAAACTCCTCATCGATCATCATTAATTTATAAAACAAAATAGTTTAAAACTAAGTACAGCCAGACTAAAAATTATCTGCGCATATCAAATAATTGTTTTAGACCTCTTATTTTATTTCATTCTACATTATTGTGATTCTGCTCGTGTTAAAAGAATATTATCTAAAGTTTAATAAAATCATTTGTCTGTAAATCAGGTGTTTGTACCTGTTTTTTTACTCGCAAAATGATATATTTTTATTCTGATTTTAATAATGTGAATTTGGCTTAAAAAACTTTTAGTATTAAGATAATCCATTTGTTATGAGAAAAAGAGTAAAAGAGAACGGTTTGACAGTAAATGCTATTGCAGGAACTTATGTTGTGTTTTTAGGGTTGGATATTGAAACTGGTCTCAAAGAAGGTTTTAGAGGATTTGCAATTAAAAGAAAAGATCATAGTGACGGTGAGGATACTTGGCTGCGCGGACTTAAAACTTTCGAGAAAACAAAACCATTTCCTGTACTGCGAGAAACTTTTTCTTCTTTTGAACATCCGTTTCAAGGATTTCAATGGTCGGACTATTCTGCCTTTCCAGGTAGAAAATATACCTACTCTATAAACGCAATGTATGGTGAACCTGATTCGTTAGAAATACGTCATAAAGCAGTTGTTGACATCGAAACTGAAATAGAAGATGGAGCAAACCACACCGCGATATTTAACAGAGGATCTGTTGCGACTCAGGAGTATGCAAGACGATTTCAGCAGATCAAACCAAGTAAAGCAGGAAGAGGCGCCTATGAATGGCTCTCCAGAGGTCTAATAGAAGCACTTATTAAGTTTATAAAGCAGGCGGGAAGTGGAGATGCTATATTTGGAGCAGTTTATGAATTCCAATATGGGGTCAGTAATGCTTTTCAATATGGTGATGTTCTTCTGGCATTAAAGGAGGCTGAAATGCGTGGAGCTGAAGTCAAAATACTGTTTGATGATATAGTAACAATAAATAACAAAGGAGAACTTAAAGGACCCCGTGAAGCAAATAGGAAAGCTATAGAGACGGCAGGAATAGCTCACCTTTGCAAGGGGCGTGCAAATGGCAAACTGATGCACAATAAATTTTTTATTTTAAAAAAACAGGGCGTTTTCAAATCTGTATGGACAGGTTCAACAAATCTAACGGAGAACGGCATTTTCGGACATTCTAATCTTGGGCATATTGTAGAGGATAAAAACATTGCAGAATCTTTTTACGCATATTGGGAGAGACTGTTTGAAGATCCTAAAATTGATAAACCATATCGTCAGTCAAATGTAGAAGCATTTTCAATTCCTGCAGTTCTGCAGAAGGGTACTACTGCAGTATTTAGTCCGAGGAACACAGATCTTGATGCATTAAGCTATTATAAAAAACTTGCCGGCGAGGCAGAAGGAGGATTATTTATGACATTTGCTTTCGGAATGCACCAGAACTTTAAAGATGTTTATGGTATACAAGAAAGTAAAATACTAAAGATGGCGCTGATGGAAAAAGCTTTTTCAAGTCCAAAGTCAAAAGAGAAAGATGAAGAGGCAATAGAAAAATAAGATCGCTTGATAATGTAGTCGTTGCTATCGGGAACAGGATTTGGACAAATAGTTTTGACAGATGGCTCGCTGAAATTGACCGTATAATTCCAAGTCTTCATGTATACTGGATTCACACGAAATATATGCTTATTGATCCTTTGGGTGAAGAACCCATCCTAGTAGGAGGCAGTGCTAATTTTAGCAAGGCGAGTACTTGCGATAATGATGAAAATATGTTGATTATAAAAGGGGACAAAAGAATTTCGGATATTTACTTTGGTGAATATATGCGTCTATTTAATCATTATAGTTTTCGTGAATCTGTAAAAAGACATCTGGATAAAGAAAAATTAGAAGGAACGAAAGACGAATGGAAGCCACAGTTTCTGGATGATACTGATAAATGGTTAAAAGATTATTTCAACGATACTTCTGATAAGACAGCCAAACGCCTACGAAGAATTTACTTCTCCGGGGATATGGCGGAATAAGGCTTCCTCCTGAAGTTTAAATAATATAATTTTTTAATTGTTTATTTATGAATATAATAGGTTTATTTTAACCAAATAGTGCGTTTAATGTTGTCTTTAAACCAAAATCATAATGATAACAATTGTCTTTTAATTGATGGTAAGTAATGCCAAATGTCAATACTACCCAGTTATTATCAACAGGTAAAAAGATAAGGCTTCCTTTTTGGACTTGATGTAAGTTTTTACGAATTCCCCCAAAATTTTTCCACCATGGAGGGCTTCCTGGATTATCAGATAGGTACATTATGGAATTATTAGGAAGATTTGTATTCTCTTCCTCTAATAATTGCAGATTGTGGTCGTCTTTCAATGCATTATCTGGACTATATGTATCTTTTAATAGGTAAATTGAGAAACTTCTACTTTTAGCCATATATATGATTATTTTATTTAGACTTAAATAATTACATCAAATATCGTTATTTAGAGTTCAATGTCATTACGGAAATCCGTAATTGATAAATGATTGCATCCGAAACGGATTATACAATAACTTACCCAATTCCATAAAAATCAAAATTCCCAAATCCCAAAATTTAACCAACAGAAAACAACTTGAAACTGCTCTTGTGGTAGATGTGTTAACTTATAACACCATACGCCCCAACTATCCCTTCAAGGAAATACGCCTCAAGAAACCTTTATAGGTAAACTTATAGCTTAAAAAGACTACAAAACCCATTTTTCGAAACATAAAACCCTTAGATGGATATTAGAAAACCAACTAAATAGTTGTAAAGGTTGCAGCTAATATTGAAATAGAAAAAAAACGATTCGGTTTTTTCGCTGATTTTGCCTTTTATTGCTTCAAAATATTCGTGCTTTATTATGATGATTTTATAACAGCCTCACTATTAAATCAATTCCTTATATGGAACCTTTTTTCATAAAAGAACTATGTAAGCATCGGGTCAATAAATTCAGTTGTAAATAATTAGTAGCATGAGTGATAAAACATAAAATCTTTTTTTTAGTTGTTTAAATAATTATGTTATTGAAATGTTACGTATAGTAAAGTTTAATTAAATAGTTTGCTTATTATAGTTGGATTATCTTTGCTAATTAAATCATAATATTAGATTTTTTATTAGCTAATTATTACAATAAATTTAAAAGTTAACATTGAAATAATAGAGATTTTAGTTAAGTTGCTTTTGTATTAATTTTTATATTTGCCAATAGAGTTATAGCCATTTTATAAATTTTCAAATGTATTTATATTTAAAGTTGATAATTTGAGTAGTTAAATTTAAAATAGACAAAATCAAGAAAAAAATAATTGTATTTATATTAGTTGTTGATTTATACACTGTGATTTCCAATAAAAAAAACAATAAATTCTTTAATTTTGAGATAATTAAATTAAAAGGATAGAATTGAATTGTCAGACTATTAATAGATAATATTATAAGGCAAAATATAAATTTTGAAGTAACTTGTTTTGAAAAAAAATGTTTTTTTATGTGTGAACAAAATAAAATGATTGAATAAAATATGATTAGAAAAATAAAAAGATCTAATTTCAAATATAAAAAGGAACTATCTTTTGATCCTGATGATGTAAATGTACGTTTACAGCATTTTCGTGTACACGAGCTTATTCAATTAATTGATAAAAAAGCATTAGAAGATTTAGATGATAAAACTATATATTTAAAGGGAGAAAATAATAATTATAGTTTTTATTCTGAGAACGAAGAACTTGATATTCGAACTGAGGATGATTTGCAGAGGATGCCTGATCTTTGGAATGATATTCAAAAAAGCAGATTTATAGAATCTTTAATGATTAATTTACCAATTCCAATTTTTTATTTGGATGGATCTGCACAACCTTGGAGGGTAATAGACGGTTTGCAAAGACTAAATAGCATTTTGGGTTTTATACAAAATGAATATAAGTTAGTTTCACTCGAATATTTAGTTAAAGAATGCGAGGGAAAAAAATTTAACGATAGTGATTTTGCAGGGTATTTGAAAGCAAGAATTCTTGATTCAAAAATTATAGCTTATATCATAAGTCCAGGTACGCCTGAAGATGTAAAATATAATATTTTTCAGAGAATCAACACAGGAGGTTTAAAACTGAATGGTCAAGAAATCAGAAATGCAATTTTTAGAGGTTCCCCTGCAAATTTGTTAAAACAATTAGCTTCAAATGATATCTTTAAAAAAGTAACTAATAATAAAGTTACTTCAAGAAGAATGATAGACAGGGAATATGTCAACCGATTTATTGCTTTTCAAGTATTCAATTATGAGGACTATAGCGGAAAGATGGATCTATTCCTTTCTGAAGCGCTATACGATTTATATAATCGTTCCGATGATGAATTACATGAACTAGAAAGTATATTTGAAATTTCTATGCATAGAGCGTATGAAATATTTGGTTTTTACGCATTTTATCGTCCGAAATCTGAAAATGAATGGGGACGTCAGCCTAATAAAGCTGTATTTGATATGATCTCATGGAATCTATCTGGGCTGTCAGATGATGAATTTTATAGAATTGAACATGATAAGATAACCTTTGCAGAAAAGTATTTTAAGCTTATGAATGACAATCAGACATTGTTTAAATCAATTAATGATACTACAGGATCAAAAAGTGCTGTTTTAGCCAGATTTTCAATTTTAAACCAATTTATAAAAACATTTTTACATGATAACTCAGATAAAACTTAAAAATTTCAAAATATTTGAAGATGAGCAATTTGAGTTAGCTCCATTAACTTTATTTACAGGTATAAATGGAATGGGTAAGTCAAGTGTTATCCAATCACTGTTATTATTAAAGCAAAGTTTTGAAAGTAAAAATTTGCAAAATGAAGAAAAAGTAGTACTTGAGAATGACTTTGTTAATCTTGAAAATTGCGCAGAATTGTGCAATAAAAAAGCCTATCCAAAAACGGTTGAAATTTGTATTGAAAATTCAGATGAAAAAGTTTTTCATTGGGTTATTGATGCATCTATTCCTGATATGAAAGAAGCTCCGGTAAAATTTGATGGTGATGAAAGTTATAAAAATGAGCCTATATTTAAAAAAGATTTTATTTATTTAAACGCTGAACGATTTGGTCCAAGAAAGTCATACGCTAAATTCTATTCCAGTAGAAACTATAATACATTTCTAGGTATTCAGGGAGAATTAACACCACAATTTATTCAGAGAGCGGTTTCAGAAAACATGAACGTTGGAATAGATGCTTTAATTCACCCTAGCTTAAAAGAAGTTCAAAGCAGTGAATTGGATAATCCTAATTTATTATACCGTAATGTTAATGCGTGGTTAAGTGATATATTAGGGAGAACTGTCATAACAAAAATTTCTGATATTGACAAAGATAATGTAAAAATGTCTTTCTCTATAAAAGGTAGTCAAGGCGATGATTTCTCATCACTGCAAGTCGGTTTTGGTTATAGTTTTAGTTTGCCGGTGATAGTAGCTCCACTTATTGCTAAGCCAGGAGATTTGCTAATTATTGAAAATCCTGAGGCTCATTTACATCCTTCTGCACAGTCAAAGATAGGTATTCTCTTAGCATTAGCTGCTCAAAATGGAGTTCAAGTAATTATTGAAACTCACAGTGATCATTTACTCAATGGTATTAGGGTCGCAGTAAAAGGTACTAAGTATGGGAAAATAGATCCTGAGGTAGCAAAAATTCATTTTTTTACCAATGAAGGAGATGTCACTGAAAGGAGAATTTTATCCGTAGGGCCAACTGGTAAATTAAGCGGCTGGCCAAAAGGTTTTTTTGATGAATGGGAGACAAACCTTAGAAATTTAATTAGCTAAAAATGTACGCCTATTTAAATGATTTATCAATGGCTTATCCCGTTGATGCTAAGTCTTATGATACATGGTCACTTTTAAAAGAAGTTATTCTAATATCTTCTATTTTTAAGGAAGAATATTCTATAGAATTATTAAAAGTTCCAAATGATTTTAAAAAAATTAAAATTGGGAATTTATTTTCAATAGATGAATTAATATTAGAAGAAGAATTTGAGGTAGAAAATAAGCAGTTGATATATGATTTTTTAGCGAATCGAACAATTTCTGACCTTGACGAAATTGACGAAGAAATATTTGAACAGCTTGAAAATAAAAAAGCCAATTGGATTGAATTAAAATATGACAATCAAGAATCCCAGTTATTATTGGGCTCGTACTTGTTAATTCTGCCTACATTAAGTTTTTGTACTCACAATCAATTTGAAATTGACGATTTAAGTTGTGATTTTTTTATTGAATATCCGGATAATACTGTTAAAAAGGTTGTAACAGTAAAGAATTTCTACAACAGTTCAGCTTTAAAAGATGGAAATGCGGCAGTTTTTTTAATAGGAGTAAAAAAAGATATTCAATTTGGTAGGGGAGATTGGAATCCAATAAGTAATCCCATTTGGAATAAGAAGACGGAAAATTTGATTAATGAGATGGGTTTTCCACAAAGTGTTGATGGAAAAAAGGATAAAATATATGAATTAAAAGAAGTTGGAAAAAAGATTGCAGAGCTAAATTCTTGGATATTTGACTCAAGTGTAACAAAATTAAATAAAAATAATGGACAACTTCGAATGATTTTTGTTTCTGAGACACAGAAGAAAAAGTCTTATTTATCTATTGATATGAAAAATGCATATGGTCGATTCGAGCATCATAATGCGAAGGGAAGCCATATTGGAGAAATTGATTTCGCAACAGGCAAATATGTACCACGAAATGGATCTGAAAAAGGCCAAGATACAACAGGCGGTCATGACATAAAAATTAGAAAATAAAACAAAATTGTAAGATAAAGTAGGAATTTTTTTGGTGATTCCTTTAATTGTAGGGGGTTAATGTTAAAAAACGTTGAAAAATGTAATTTCGTTAATTCAATAAATGAGCTATTAATATAATTGTAAATGAGACTACATAACTTAGTATTTAAATGGATAACTTAAATAAGTTTTTAGCAAAATTAAATTATAGTTTTGAGATTATTCAGGTCAAAATTTGATGATTATTTCTGCTGATTTTGATGAAAATAAAAAATATATCTTCCACTTATTTATTGTTCTTCCACAAAAGCTAAAAATTGATTTATTTCCTATTCTATTTTTATTATTTTCACAAAAAATAAATTGATGGTTGTTGAATGTACTGTTTTGCTAATTACAGCCATGCTTCATGTATTTCCTAATTTTAAATTATAAAATGAAATTTCTCGAATTCGTCAATAACTCGCTTTTTCAAAAACAGAAAATAGTTTTAGGTCTATGTTTCATTTTATTAATTCTTCTGCACAAACCAGTAGAGATTTTATTAGATAAGACTATAGTAAACTACATGCTATCCTATATTGATTCAGTTTGGTTCAACGACGTTATTTTTTTTGGATTAATAATTACCACAGTCTTATTTCTGCTTTGCAGATTTAGAAAGTATAACCAGTCTTCAAATTTTTTAATCACACTGTCATTAATTACTGTTGTGTATATCATTTACAGGTTTTATTATGACGTATGGAATTTTACTCCATTCTCATTTTGCCCACTGATTAAGTATGCCGACTTTATAATATTTTTTACATTCTCTAATTTCTTATTGTTGATTACACACAAAAAAGTTAAAAATAGTAATGGAATAAACTCTTTTTTTGATGATGAGCCAATTGGGAATTTAAAAGACGATGAACTTGGTTATACAGCTTATGCTGGACTACTGGCGGGAAAAATAATATCAAGTAACTTTAATCAATCTTTTGCTATTGGTGTCAACGGCAAATGGGGTATGGGAAAAACATCTTTTATAGATTTAGTAAAAAGAGAATTAACAGGGGAAGACATTATTGAAATAAATTTCAAACCTTGGAACAGTAATTTGCCCAAGGCAATTGTACAAGATTTTTTCGAGACCGTTCAAGAATCGATAAGGCCTTACCATTCTTCGCTCTCACGACTTCTGATATCCTATTCCAACAAACTTGTTTCCTTAAATGAGAACACCGTTACCCAGACCTTCCAGACTTCGGTAACAGCTCTGACGGGCTTGGAATCAGTAAATAGTTTGTTTGAGAGCATTAATGTCGCGCTGTCAAAAATAAATAAAAAGATCATTGTTTATATTGATGATTTAGACAGGCTGGATAAGGACGAGATTGTCGAAGTTATTCGGCTAATTAGAAATACTGCAAACTTTTACAATACATTTTTTATAGTTGCTTATGATAAAAATTATGTCGTAAATGCTCTGAAAGACCATAATCCACATAAGCAGGAACAATTCCTGGAAAAGATTTTTCAGATTGAAATTTCACTGCCGTATTTTAATAGGGATATTTTCAGATATAAACTGGCTGAAAAGTTAAAGCAGAAATTTCCACAATCATTTCACTCAACCATTGATGAAGAATTAATTGGATTAAAGGCGTATGTACCAGAGTATCTAAACGAATGGCTCACAAGCATGCGGGATGTAACGCGATTGGCGAACACTCTGCTTCTGAATCTTAGTAAATTGCAGGGAGAAGTAGCTTTCAAAGATTTTTTACGCTTGGAATTACTGCGGGTAAAATATCCAGCCGTGTATGAGCTGCTGTTTGTTAAAACACAGCTTTATTTAGATCCTGTCAATAAATCTGGTAAAGACTTTAGATATGAGCTTAAGAAATTGAAGAAGGAAAAGAAAGATTCCTTGGAGTCGCTCTTTAAAAATTGCGATACAGAGCTAGAGCTGTATTTACAGCAAAATAACAGGGAATTGTCGGTGCCTGTAAATGAAATTAGCAAAATAATTGCTTTTATAAGTGGAATTTTTGCAGGGGGGATATCCAATCGTCTTTATTCACGCTCCCATTTATCTGTAGCTTTTCCTAGTAAATTTAACCGATACTTTGCTTACAATTTATTGCAGGGATCCCTATCAGAGGTGGAATTCAGCAATGCAAGGAAGTTAAATCAAAACGGATTCAACGAAAAAATTAGCGAGTGGGTTAAAAATGATCTGGTGTTTGAGGTAAAAAGCCGGTTTTCCGAAGTTAGATCATTTGACAATGCATCAGATTTTGAGAAAATTATACGCGGAATATTTTACTTAGCTAATCATTACACTCCGAGTAATGGTGTTGTATCAACAAAGCTCGTTGGCTATGACGGTAGCGATCTGCTCAGCAAGCTTAATGACCACGACAGCAGTTTGACTGATGAGTATTATGGTGAGCCAGGAGGTGAAGCTAGATTAAAGGGATTTGTCCGAAGCCTGTTTGAAGAGCCAAAAAGCCCATATGCATTTGAATCTCATTTTATTAAGTATGCAACTGCGCAATTTTCGGATAATCTTCCATTAAAGAAGAATGAACTGGGACAGTTCGCCTTAGGATATTTTAGGTCCTATTGTCTTTCCATTGAAAAATTGGATGAGCATTTCTGGGATCTATTTCATAATACTGAAGAAACAATTTGGGTGCAGACAGGAGGAGGAGGGAGCTATCAAAAGCAGGAAAAATTTCCTGATCAAGCAAAGGCCGTTTTAATAGATTTTATCTTGAAAAAAGATTTGGATGGTTTTTTACTTGCTTTTATCGAGCCTGAACACTGGAAGCAGAAAACCTTCGCTGTCAGTAATTTTGCAGAAAGAATATTTGATAACTGGGAAAACTTTAAAAGAATTCTAGAGGAACAGAGTGAAGAACAATCGATCTACTTGGAAGAGTTTAAAAGTTTTTTTTCTGAATTCGAAGCCACAAACTTTTCACAATATGTGGATTTTAAATTTCAGAAAATACCAATCAATACAAAAATACTTAAATAAGCAGAACAGTTTAATTTAGATTAACCGACAGTGTATAATGCAGTAATTATATGCAAGTTCTACGGTAGGCATTATTTTTTTAATTGGTTCCTATAAAATTGTCTTTCAAGGTAATATTCATTGCTTCTTCGTTAAGCATTTTAATAAATTAAATCTTTACATTCATCTATAAGGCTTACTATCAATTTTTGAAATATTTTATTTATAAATTCATCATTCTACCAGTTTTTTTTAATCAGGTATTTTTACCTGTAACAAGTTGGCGGTAATGTAATATATTTAGAGAAAATTCAGAATCTTTAAATAATTATTCAACAACTCACTGAAAAACGTATTGAGTTTTATGTTTCTACATGTATTCAAAAGAAATAATTAAAAAAATCCTAGAGAAGTCATTAGATGAACTTTTTGAAAAAGATCATGTGATAATATTTAAATCGTATAATTTACATGAAAGGCCTATTACACATCGATTAGCAGTATATATTGAAAATCATTTTAGGAATACAGTTTTATGAATTACTGGTTGCTTTTGAATTTGTACTTGTCCATAAATGCCAACAATCTGACCTACATTAACGTCCGTATTAGTAGTGTAAAATAGAACAGCTCGCCATTTTCAAATCTTACAGGACTATTGGTCCACTGTATATAACCGTGGACAAATTTCTCATTGTCAAGTTGTTTTTTATTAAAATGAAAATTTAGCGACTCTCCGCCGACATGCGTCTTTGCGTAGCGATGCCCGACTTTTGGATTTATATAATTATTATTTTTCCAACCATAAGGATTTCATGTAATATTAACAAGTAAATATTTTTCCATCTTTTGATTATTTGTCTATATTGAGCATTTTGTATTATGGAAGTAAAAGCTGATCTTTTATTACTGCTTTTTTATTGTAAAAGTTATTGTTTTCTCTAGCTTCCGCAACAATTTCATGATCTAGTTTTTTAGTATCAAAAGCATCAATTACTTCGGCTAAGAGATTAATTAATATTGTTTGTAATTCTTTGCTTTTGATTGTGGCCGGAACATGCAGAACTATTGCTTTTGGCTGTTCGGAAATTGTCATAGCACCATCACTGCCAATATTTATTTTAAGTTCTTTATTAATTCCTTCCGATAGAAAAGCCAGATAATTACTGAAAATACTAAGAACAAATTGTCTGCAAAATTGCTCAATCGTAATTTTTTCCCCTGCTTGGGAATAAAATTGTTGACTGCTTTTTTTAATTTCTTCTGAAATATAAAGATTGCTAAATGGGTTTAAATTTTGAGCATATTCAGAGTTAAGGTATGTGAAACGCACATCTTTAAGTATTATTGAAATGTCTAAGTCTTCAGTATGGGATTCTATATAGTCTTTAAAATCAGATTCTTCAATTGTTGAAGATAAAAATTTTTCTCCGCTAAAAAGATAGTATTCAATTTCTAATGTGGAGGATTTTGTAAACTGCCACAGATTGTATAAAAACAGGGAAGAGTGAATTGCACGTTTCAAAAAGTGACCATAATCCTGCATATCCTGTAATTTTAAGACTGCAATTTTATCTGTACTTTTTAAGTCAGTAATTTTAAAACCTTGTGAACTTACTGATGTAAAGAAATCCAGCATTTTGGATTCTTCACGAGTATTTACCTGATCTGTCGTATGAAGATTTTTCTCCTGAATTTTTTCTAAATTATCATAGCAGAAAATCATTTCAGTTATGCGTATTATCTTAAAAATAAGGAGCACATGTTTTACATTTTGATATAATTCTTCTTTGGAAATAGTAAACTCAAAATTACTGTCCTGTTTTTTATACCAAAGAAATATTTCGTCATTCAAAACTTTAGAATTGTGATGATAGGCAATATTTCTCCATTGATTGAGTCTAATGTTTTGTGTGCCGATAATAAGAAGATCCTTTAATTCAGATGTATCTATTAATTCTGCTATAATATCCCCTAAGTCTATTTTTTGAATTAATGAAAAATCGGAAATCTTATTACGTTTAATTTTATTTAGCTGGAGTAAAAATTTTAGAAACGGTTTGAGCATTCCTTCAATAGTTTGACCTATAATTTTTAATGAAGCTTCTGCATAATCTTCAGTACAGAGTTTTTTTATATCTGTTTTACTGTTATATAAACTCCAAAATCTGGAAATGGCTTGAGAAAAGTCAGGTATATAGGCGACATAATTTCCTAAAGCGTTTTCAGGATCTTTAACCTTTGCTTCATTGAAAATATCTAAAATTGTCTGTATGAATTTTAATTGCTCCGGACTGTCCCGATATACAGCTATATATGAAAGCCAAGGTTCAACTAAGTAATTTATCGATAAGTCTTCTAAAGATTCTTTGTTTTTAAAATATGGAGTAAAAGTCTTGATTATTTCTTGTTTAACCTCTTCTGGAGTTATCCCAAATTCATAGAATAAATTAAGAGGATTTACTGTTTCGTAGTCTTTAATTTTTTTATGATACTTTTTCATTCTGAATATTTAAATGTATGGTATGCAAGTTGCTTTTAGAGATAAAAGACATTAAATTTTCAAAGCTATAATTACATTTTGATATCAAAAGGGGCTACATAAAAATTTTGAATAATCAAATTTAGAAATTTTAATGTAAAATTAGCAGGTATTTATACGTGGTTTAGTGTACTAGCTATTTATAAAATTACTACTGCCTCATTCGATGTCTGGGCAGATTGATTTCATGCTCCTGCGGGTAAGGGGCACGATGGGTCATGCTGACATCTTCCTTAATTTTTTTATGGGCGGTAAATTGACGATCATCACTTATGGTTATGATAATTCCCCAACTAATTTTATATTTCAAGATTAACGGGATGTGCTCTTAATTCACCATCTTTCCATTTTTTTATTGGATTTTTAATTATTGTGATAGCTGATTTTTTACTTAAAACATTTTTCACAATGAAAAAACTATATTTATTACCTTGACCTTCTTTGAATTTCTTATATGCTAATGACCATTGATAACCATTAACTGGAAATAGGTCTTTATCTTCCATTTTTGTACTCTTAACTTCAATAAATTCAATTTCTTCTTCTCCTTTTTTAATAATGATGTCACATCCAATTCCTTTTTTATTTTCGGAATTTAGAAGTGAAATTGTAATGATTTGATTGTTTACATCCTCAAATTGTAAAACTGTTTCCGTTTCAGAGAAAAGAGTTGCTTTTCTTGACCACAATTTTTTTAAATGTTTCATAGCTAAAAACTCTCCTCTTTCACCAATTTCGTTTTTCATTTGTTGACTTTGTTGATTACCCGAAGGTACTTTAGGTTTTAGAGGTTCTTGAGAAGTACTATTACTTTTTCCGCTTGAATTATTATCTACTTCTTTACCCTCAACATTTGAATCGTCATAAGGCACAAAATCATCTTCCTCAGTTTCCATATCATCGATATCAGGAGCATTTTCTATTTCTAACTTTTCTGCTTCTCGATTTGCCTCTTTTGCAATTTCAGTTATAGCGGTTGCAAGATCAATCCCTTTTTCATTACAAAGTTTTTGAATAGTTTCAAACTGGTTGAATAATTCCTTTTTTTCAGGTGACAGCTGATTCAATAATAATTGTACAGCTTCTTCTTTAAATTGTATTTTTTTAATAAGTAATACAGCTTCTTCAGTATCTAATTTATATTCTGGAGCTAGCGAGGATAATGTAATTTGAGTAGGATTAACACATTCATTTTCGTTAGAATAAAGCCAAGATTTATTTCTAATATTTAATAATATATGACTATTAAATGAAGCATTTCGGTCATAATTTCTAAACCACCAATAATTACCTTTAAATAATTTATTTTTATTTGGATCCTCTTTTAAGAAGTTTAATAACATTTGCCAGAGAAGTAAAGAGTCACTTTTTGAAATTACTTTTTCATTAATTAAATCATCAAATCCAAACAGGGAATAATCTTTTATTTGTTCACCGTGATGTTGTGTAATTTCATCTGAACGATATGTGTCTATTCGTAGTTGTTTTTTCTTTTCTTCCGAAAGAATTGTATTAACTTCTACTAATCTAGGATAATTTTTTGCCCCACATTTTAAGGCAAGATTATGCAAAGTTTCTAATGAATCGGTATCATATATCTTGTCATTTAGAAAATAAACCTTTTCTGTATATCGGAAATAGGTTTTTAAAATTTCATTTTCAATATAGAAATCAGATGCTCTGCCCCAATAATTATCAGTTGTTTTTAGTTTATAAACATAAAAAATATAGATGTCATTGCCGCTGATCATTTCAATCAATTCAGACTTTACTGATTCAGAACCTCTAGAATAAATATCCAGAATAAACTGCATGTGTTCTAGGTGTTTTTTTATATTAACTTTTATTTTTTGATCAACTTTGTATAATGGAATGATTTGTTGTCTGATTTGGTCAACATAATTTGGTTCTTTGATGCCTAATTTGTCTTTTATAAATTCTAAAGAAGGTCTGTTTGATACTACCTCAGGGTGGACAATATCATAAGTTACCTTTTTTTTATCTAAAGATAAAAATACTTTAGGTTTTCCATTTGTATCGAAAGGCTCTGTATGTTTACCATTTATTAATCTGATAATAGGTTTTTTACGCAAAACGCCTACGTCTCTTCCTCTTCCTGTTGCATATAATGATTGTTGTTTGTTTAAAAAACCATAAAATGAACGAATCCAAGTGTTTGTTTTAGATTCAAAGAAATCTTTTGTTACAACTCTTGCAAAATCTTCAGGGCCGTATTCTTTTATTGAAAGTTCTCTCATTAGGTAATTTCTAAGCAGGGGAGTCTTGTCAATTGTAATTTCAGAATTAATCCAATAATCAATATTAAATAGTTTTTGGAGGTCATTTTTTGAAGCTAGAATCTGTTTTAATTCTTTACCTCTTATAAGACCAACAGTAGATCGAGAGGCCAATAAATTACTATCGTTTGCAGGTAAATATTTTTTTTCTGAAAGAAATTCTTCTTTTAAAATTTCATAAAATTTTTGATATACTATTTCATTTTTATTTCTTGAAGAATCTATGGGTAGGTGGTTAAGTAAATTAACTCCAATAAGCTTGTTTATACTTAAATATTCAAGTACATCTTTAAATAACTGGATTAATTCATCTAATAATTCAACATTAGTTTGTTCTTGAAAATTAATATTATCTCTGGATGGTGTCGTATTAAAAGGTGCATGAATCATAAATTTTAGAAAAGTTTCATACCCTGTTTCAAAGAAAACAAATAGTTTGGAACTCTCCGCAATACTTATGGATGGCACTCCTTCAATGAAATCTTGTTTGAAGGCAATTGATAATTTTGGTTTGTTTTTTAATGATGCAAATGATGGATGTTGTACCTCCTTTTTAAAATGTAAATAATGATGGGGATTTCCGTCTGAATGGATAATACATTCATATGCAATGTTGTTTTTTTTTGCAGACAAACTTTTCTCGTCTTTATATATTCTTCTTGACGAATTATTAATTTCAATTTCAATATTTTCAAGGTTTTTTAAAAATAACAGATTGAAATATTCAAGTTTCTCTAATTTTGTTTCTAATAATCCATAAATTTCCTCAGTTGTTTTCTGATTATTGTAAAATGGTAATATTATACAAGTATCCTTAAAATTATTATTATCGGACAATAATTCAGGTAATAAAAAATCTTTTATCTTAAAATCGTATATGCCGGATTTTATTTGAGGCATATTCGTAATTGCGTATACTGATTTGAAACCAATGCCAAATTTTCCGATTTTATCTTGATCATTTATTTTGTCGCTATCTTCTTCTGCAATATTTGTAATACCCCCTATATCTTTAATTTCAAACGATCTACCATTATGATTAATTACTAATTTTTCAGGATGAAGTGAAAATTTAATTTTTGTTGCACCAGCATCTTCTGCATTTTGAAGAATTTCATATATAAAGTGGGTGCTTTCAGAATAAAGTTCAGTAACTATTTTTAATACACCTGTTTTATTTTGCTTGATAGCATCATAGAGGAATTTTCTGTCGGAATATATTTCTTCGAATGTCATAATTATTTTTATTTTGGGCAAATTGAACTCCAATCGCATTTTCCACAAACTTGTTTCTCAGGTTTTCTTGGGAATTTGTTTGATACAATTCCGTCAATAGCTGAACTCAATTGTGCTTTTGTTTCTGCTATTTTTTTTGGTGTTATTATTACTTCTTTTCTTTCGGCTTTTTCAGCATCTAAATAATGTAGATAAGCTTTACTAATATTTTTTTGCAATGCTTCTTGAGCTGCAATGGTATAAAGTACAACTTGATGCGTGTATTTATCTTCGTAATGGCTTTGCGGCTTTCCTGTTTTAAAATCGATAATTTCTAAAACATCATGTTGACCATCTGCTCTTGAAAGCAAATCAATGGAGCCGTTTAGTAATGCTTTGTTCTCAAAATCCATTTCGAAATTTTGTTCTGTCTTCACTACCAATGAAAAGTCTTTTTTCCACAGTTTTATGTAATTTCTTAAGCTATTAAAACAAGCATTTCGAAGCATATCTTCTTGTTTAGTAGCTGCATATCTTAAATAGAAATGTTCATTTACCAATTTCTTAACGTCTTTCTCTGTCGGGATCTTACCATTTCTTTCGTAATTAGTATGCATTAGATTTATTAGATTATGTACTTGTTTTCCATATCCTAATGCCTGCACTAGTTCGGGATTGAAGCCATAAATAAAACGAATGCGATAATCATAACTGCATGACATATAATATGAAAGCTGACTGTAATTTGTTGGAAACCTCAAATCACTGTCAACTCTTTCAATATTACAAGTCTTTCTAGTTGTCGGATCAGAAATTGGTGTTGTAATAAAATGATTATCTTGTAATTCTATGAAAAATGGATGTAATTCAGTACCTCTTGTGTTTCCTGTTTTTATTTTATGTGAAGTAACAAAAAGGTATTTTTTAGCTCTCGTGACTGCTACATAATACAATCTTCTTTCATCGTCTATACTGCCACCATATCTGCTAAAATCAATTTGAGAACTGTCTAAAAATGTAACTTTTGAACTATTATTTGGTCTTGTAGCCTTTAAACTAGGAATAAAAACAATGGGAAAACCAAGTCCTTTTGTACCGTGAAGTGTCATTATTTTTACAGCATCAATTAATCCTTCATTGGCACTGGTAGAACCTTCGTCATAAGCATTAGAAAGAAATGTATCAATGAACTCTACAAATCGAAGAATATCGTTTTTTGACAAATATGTCCTTGAACCTTCGAAATCAGATATTGCTTGACTAAATCGTCCTAAATTGTATAGCACTACATTATCAGCGCTATCATCGTGAAATGAAATTTCGTCTAAACCTAATTTAGATAAAAGCTTGTAATAAAGTTCTTGAAAGCTTAACCTTTTTTGAATTTCACACCAATCAATAAGTTCATTAATTGCTTTTTTGAAATTAGAGAACTCTATTTTGAACGTTAGTTCAATTGCTTCGTGAATGTCTGCAAGACTATCGTTTGGTTCGTTATCATCTTCTTTTACACTTTCACCAATATATTTTAGAATTCTTAAAATGGTATTAACTTCTGAAGCTTCCATTAAACCACCCATGCCTGAATAAATAACATTTATTCCTGCATTTTCCAGTGCATTTTTATATTGCGTAGCATCGGCACGACGACGGAACAGTAATACCATATCAGAATACTTCAATTTTCTTGGTTCTCCCTTATCCAGGTATTCTTTACCATATAAGTTTTGTACTTTTTCTACTATCCAATCTACTTCTTCTTGTTGTGCATCAAAACAAAGTTTATATAGGTCACCTTGCTCTGTTAGTTTATTATTTGGCAAAATTTGTTTTGGAATTCTAAGTGTATTTGTAGATATGAAGTTTGAAGCACATTTGATAATGTTATCGTGCGATCTTCTATTAATGGTGAGTTTATGGGGTGTAACTGCCTTGTAATTGATATTAAAATCAATAATATTTTTTACATTGGCGCCACGCCATTGATAGATTGATTGGTCATCATCTCCAACAACACAAACATTTTTTTGACCTGAAACCAAACGAATTAATTTTTCTTGAATAGGGTTAACATCCTGATATTCATCAATTGTATAAAATTTATACTGTTTTTGAATCTTCTGGACTATGTAAGGATCATTTTCCAGATGATTTACGGCTAATGTTAGTATTCCCGAAAAATCCAGAAACTTTCTTTCATCCAATTTATCTAAATAAACTTGTAATGAATTTTGAAATGTTTTAGAAGCGATTTTATCTGAAGTCACACTTTCTTCTCTGCAAAAATCTACATCGGAAAGAAACGTTCCTAATGTCCAATTTTGCCAATAGGATGGTTTATTCATTGCAAAATAACTATTGTAAGTAAAGCCTCTACTTTTTAATGAGCTGTAAAGAGCCGGTATGTTTATACCTTCTTTCCACATAAGTGAGACAGTAAAAGCTTTTCGGCTGTTTTCATCTAACATGTCATAACCCCGATATTTTGGTACAAAATCCTGTAAAATTTTGAAAGCAAAAGCGTGAATAGTTCCAATATATATATCGCCAATATCTGGTTGTTTCCCCATTAATTCCGTAATCTTATCCCTAACACGAAACTTTAGTTCTTTGGCAGCTGCTTCGTTAAAAGTTAAAGCTACAATTTCAGAAGGTTTTGCAATTCCTTGCTGAATTTGGTAAGCAATACGCTCGGAAACAAATTCTGTTTTGCCTGAACCGGCACAAGCAATAATTTGAACATTGCCTTTTAATAGTTTGGGATTAGATTGAAAAATAGGAAGGTTATGGATTGGCATACTATTTTATTTCGTTTTACATTTTTCAAATACTTCCCAGGTGTTCAAATCAGGAGTTGGATAAATAAAATCTTTGGTAATGCCATCAGTTTCTAAGCGTTTACGAATATGATCTTCGAGACTTTTATGAATATTAAAGCAACTACAAAAACTATATTCTCTAGCTTCTTGTGCTGATTTAGATTCCTTATACATTTCGTCACCAATTAATTCAACGGGTTTTGTTGGATGTGCATTCCAAAGGAAAACACCCTCTTGGTTTAGTATGTTTTTACTGTTATTTAAAGAAAATAGAATTCCTGTGTCTTTGTCTCTATCGCTAAAATATGCCATTTGAAAGGTCATTAAATTTTCAACTTTGGTCATGTGAGATATCAAACCAGAACCATTAACCTTCTGGATATCTAATGGTTGTCGACCTTTAAAATGTTCTGCCATGGCTGCTCTTTTTTTTTCATCACCATTTGAGAAAATATCCATCAAACGATTCATTTCAGATTCTTGCATACTTTCTATGACATCAACAATCATATTTCGCAAATTTCCTTCTTTAAAGTATTCTTCCTCAATGAAATAAATACTACAATAATCTTCAATCTCAATTGTACACGGATTAGGAGTTATTCCTTCAATTGCAAAATAAAGCGCATTTTGAAATTTATAAGTCCAATCGAGAAGTGGCGTTGGACAACTATGATGTTGTAAGTAGCCTAGAATTGAAACGGAATTTTCGGTATCGATATGATTTTCTTGTAAAAGTTCTTTAATAGGTTGGCTATAATCTTCTTTACCTATTTCAACTAATCGCTCAATAAGTGACTGATAGCTGACTTCTTTCTTCTCCAATTCTTCTGCTATCCATTGCCTTTGGAGTTTGCTGTAAAGTCGCCATTTGGCTTCACGCTGTCCTCTGAAAAGTGTATCTGTTTTAGCTTTATATTCATCATAAATTTTATCAAATTGCTCTACCGTATCGATGTTTTCTTGTGCGAAGCTATTCCATTTTTGAAGTGTCGACTTATATTCTGACTGGAATTCAGAGCTATATGGTGGAGGCATTGAATGGGAACCAAGAAGTGCCAACATCATAGAATTAACTCTTGGACTAACTGTTTCTGGGTCTACTTTTCCATCAGGACCACTCTTGACTAAAATTAAATCTTCCAGTAAACCATTAAATGGAATTTTTTGAATACCACCGTTCTCCAAATATTCTCTGGTTAGCTTAATTTTTAAATCCAGATTTGAGATAATTCTTTTAGCCATTTAAATATTAATTATTAATATCAAGTTGTAAGTAAGTTTTGCAGTAACGATTTTTTAAAACGTTTTAAAGTTTTTATTACGATTTTTTTTCTTCAATTAAAGATGAATAAATTTTTATTTTTTTGGAAATTTTATATAATCGAAAAACGTAAAGCTATAAATTTTAAAAAGAATAACCTATTCTAAATAATGAAGAAGTTTACATTTTATTAGTTCACAATTATCATTTATTTTATGATTTTTTTCTGAAAGTTATCGCTTCGAGATCTAGAAAAAGTTTTCATTTGAGAATAAATTTTCTTAAAATCAAATAGCTATTGACTTTAAAATATTTAAATAAAATTTATTGGAATAACTTCTATTTAATTATCCGAGGAATTATCAGCGCTATATTGGGCTATTTCAGGATCAAATTCTCTCAACAGCGTTGAGAGTTTGCATTACTTAGTTTAACAAACTCGTTATAAGTTTAAATTCTATTTTACTTTTTGATAATCAAATGAGATAAAGCCAAATTTCCTACTAAGCGCTCGATTTCCGACTCAACGATATCGGAAATATCCTGTTTGATCTGTAGATAATTACGTTGCACTAAACTACTATTAATTAAATACGTACCTGCCAGAGACATCTTTCTCGGCGGTGATCTGCGGTTTTGATTCCGGGGCAAAGACTATCAGCAGTGCTGCCTACAGCTTTTCTTTTTCTGAGCATACCGATGGCTGCTGCAGGGTCAGCTGTGAATACCATTTCCTTTTTGGATGGGGACTCTGCGGACTGTTTTTTGATTTGTGCTGCAGGGGTATGATTGTCAGGAACCTCAATGTGCTACTCAAAGCTAGTGCTTTGAAAACCAAAAGCCTAATTAAGCCTTTACCTTATACTATACTAAGACAAAAGCGTCAATTTTAACTGAAATTGACGCTTTTTTATATAATTATCGCTCGCATTGACTTTGAGGGCTTATTCCAGAAAAAGCCAATAGGGAAGAATGTTGCTGTTGATTTCCCTGAGCCTTCTGTCTGCAGGATCAAGATCTTTTGCAATAAGATAGAACAGGTCGGTGAGCAATTGTTTGCTTTCAAATAAATAGCTGTGGGAACTGACATTTTTCAGATTGGACGCTTCTATAGTTTCCACATCGTGATCTAGAAAAAGGTCTTTACCTACCTGTCCCAGGCGGATCCGATTGGCCCTTGTCAAGCTTGAAGCAAACAAGGCAATGTCATGATCTGATGCATAGATAGTCCTTCTCTTTCCTATATTTTTAAAGGTTGGAAGGATGCTATTTCGGAATTCTTGCTGGTCAATATCGGGCGCCCCCAGGATAAGCTGCTGGATTTTATCAAGATGCGCTGCCATGGTGCCGGTATTTCGAAGCTGATTTAGCGATAATGTCGTTACAAGGCTTCCCATACTGTGCGCAATAATATGAAGCTGTTCCAATTCCGTGTCCAGAATGAACTGCTCCAGGAATTTTGCAAGGCAGGGAGATGCGCTTCTAGCAATAGCTTCATCGGCGAAATAATGCGGGATTTTAGCATTGGATGCCCAGCTGAAAAAACCCGGAAACCCTTTAAAAGGTAGGTCGTAGGCAAGCTGTGCAGTCCTTCTAGCAGCATCTTCAAAAGAGCAATTGTATCCGTGTACAAAAAGCAGTGCATCCTTGCCCTTGGTATTGTTTAGAGTACCGTTGAAGTGCTCAATAAAGGCTTCCTTATCCAAAGGCGTTGCACTCTGAAGCATTATGTGCATGTCTTCATTTTCCAGAAACTTGATAATCCAGAAATCGTTTGGGCGTTCCATGGCCCCGGGAACATGTCCCATTGGGATGTTCACTTCACATATTCCCTGCTGGAGTTCATCTTCTTCATTGCCATATTTCTGTATGCCATTTTTAGAGTCAGTCGACTTTCTGTTTGTACCGTAAAAAAGCCTGACTTTTCCGCCCGGTTCCTGTTTGGGAAGCAGTTCGTGAATAATTTGACTTCTTTCATTAGTGTGATGCTCCTGCCAGTCGTTTCTGCTAAATGGCATGCTGTTGTAAACTTCCTCTATCACATCACCATAAAGCTGCTTTATGGCATGTAAATCTTTTGCCTTTAGGTGCTGAATCTGCTCATTATCCCTGAAGACAGGAATCGCGATTTCCTCAAGTCTGCTTTCCATTATCCAGTTAACATCAAGCTTTACCGATGGGCCTTCGATCTTTTTACCGGTCACATATCCGATCTTGTCAATTCTTTGGTCCTGTATACCAAAAATCCGGTCCAGTTCGCGAATGTTTTTTGTTTCAAAAACTGCCTGGGCAAGGCCGTTAACCTCTTCGGGTGAAGAATCCGGGTTATTTTGGGCTACCTGAATCGTAAGATTATTTTTTGTCTGGTTGACCTGCTTCACGATTTCATCCCACCTGAAGGTAATTTCAGTCGTATCGTTTTGATCCCTGAAATGTTTGAATCTGGTTTCTTTTAATTCGATAGCATAATATTTTTCATCAGAGCGGGAGTTATTCACAGGGAGTGTGGTCATAAGTTAAATTGGTGTGGTTTTAAGTGTACTAAAATAGGCAAAATTCTGATAATTCATTAATTTATGAACGCTTAAAAGATTGGACCTGCTACTGCGTCCAAAAGTTGTTTTGGGAAGTATTTATTCAAGCCATTTTTCCGAAATCTGAAAAATTTCAGTCAAAGTTTTTCCTTTTCTAGTTTGAATCTTTCTGTCTTTTCTAAATTGTGCTAATAACTCAGTTTTTGAAAAATCAAATTTATTCTCGGTAAATGGATGTTCGAAAAAACAATGTTCGGCGTTTATATGGTCATATATTGAATCATTATAAAAGCAAGTTACAATGCGAGAAATATATTTTTTATATAAACTTTTATTATATGATTTGATATCCGCTAAGGCACTGCCTAATTTCTTAAGAAAAAATTTACTGCTTTCTTGTTCTATTTTAGTTTTAAAAGGTATCTCATGTATCATTTTTGAAATAGGATGTTTCATGTTTTTCAAATCAATACCTCTATTTTGGTAAAATACTTCAATATTTTTCATAATACGTATTAGGTTTTCGTCAAACACAAATTTATGTGTATTGTTCTTTTAAAATTTCCTTAATTAAATAGTTAACAAGTTTAATGTAAACAGTCTAGGAAATAAACATCAATCAGAAAGATTAAGCGCTTGATAAAAATAGCCAATATCACTATCTTATGCTCAGCCGTATCTAAAATACTTTCATCTTCAGATATTAAGAGGTTACTGTTATCCAAAATATATAATTTTTTCAGTTTGTATACTTAATTAATTATTTACAAATTAAGAAAGAATTAGCTGATAATATGTTTAAATCTTTCCGTAAATTAGTATCTCAAAAAAATGTTCTTTGGTTAATTCTGTTTTAATATAATACATATGAAAGAACCAACAAATATATAATTATATGAAGTCAGCCTATTTATACGTTCGTGTAAGTACGGACGAACAAAAAAGAAAAGGTTACTCCTTGCCAGAACAGGAGGACAGACTATTGAAGTATTGTAAATATTACGATATCGAAATTAAAGGAATTTATCGTGAAGACTTCTCTGCGAAGAATTTCAATAGGCCAGAATGGAACCAATTATTCTCAGAAATCAAAAAGAAATCATCAGGAGAAGATAAAAATATACTATTTATCAAATGGGATCGATTCAGTCGTAATATTGAATATGCCTACGAAATGATTGGAAAGCTTCGGAGATATAAAACAACAGCAAAGGCTATTGATCAGCCAATTGATTTCTCTGTGCCTGAAAGTACAGTTATGCTGGCTGTATATTTAGCTGTTCCGGAAGCAGAAAATACCCGGAGAGCTCAAAACACTGCAAATGGCATTCGTCGAGCGAAGTTGATGGGGAGATATCCTAGTAAGGCACCATTAGGATTTGTGAATTTGACATCAATGGATGGCAAAAAAGCTATTGCTCCTAAAGAGCCTGAAGCCGAAATTATAAAATGGGCTTTTTATCAAGTTGCCAAGAATGATCATAAAATAACTGAAATCATGAAAATGGCTCATGATAAAGGGTTAATATGTTCAAGATCACACTTTTTCAGGATATTGCACAACCCGGTTTATTGCGGGCTTATAACGATCAAACTTGATTCTAGTGAAGAGCAGATAGTAAAAGGATTGCACGAACCTTTAATAGCAGAGTCTTTATTTAATCAGGTTCAGTCTGTTATTAATACAAAGAGAAGAATTACTACCAAAAGAAATGATTTACAATCATTATTTTTTCTTAGGGGTTTTTTAACCTGTCCTGTTTGTGATCGAAAACTTGGCGGAAGTGTTTCAAAAGGACGATCAAAAAAATATCCATATTATCATTGTCGTGATGGCTGCAGAACACGGATAGATGCAGAATTTCTTAATGATTGTTATCAAAATAAACTTCAACAATTGATACTCTCAAATAATACAGTTGAACTATTTAAGGGCATTTTAGAAAACCAGAACATAATGACACAGAAGGCAAGTTATTTATACGCTCAAAAAGTATTAGAGAGGAAAATAAAGGAGGAGGGACTAACCCTTTCTCGAGGCAGAAAATTATTTATAGCCGGAATATTAAAAATTGATGACTATAATGAATTAAAAAAAGAGAACCAAGTCAGCACCAAAAATCTTAAAAAGGAAGCACATGATATTGTCGTTAAATTAAAAGACATTGATAAAAAAAATCAAGTAGAAGAGAAAGCGTTAGTCGAAATCTTTCAAAGATTTTCTGAATTTAATGTCTCAGACAAAAGGCATCTTGCAAATCTTATTCCACCTACTGATATTGATTTTAAAACAGGAACACTTTCTTTAAATCTAAATCAAGCATTTTTAAAAATACTATCAAAAAAAAGTAACCGAAAAACGAATAGAAAAAATGAATTTCATTGAGAAGAATGTTTCAGTAGAAAAAGCCGTTATTATTCTTTCCAAGAACGGCATTCAGGTAGATGAGAAGGAAGCTAAAATTATTTTGGAATTACTGTATTTAGTATCAAAAAATTACGATAAACCAAAAGAGAAAAAAATCCTACATCCTTAACGGGATTTCGAACCATTGTTCAGCATCGATTAATTCTCTAATAGCGCCACTTTAAGACTGTTTATTTCAAACAGACTAAGAATTTCTTGTGAAAAAATCGAACCACAAATGTTAGGCTGTGAAGGCTTGAAAAATCTATATGTTTGTATAAAAAAAAAGAGACAACTATTTGCTAGTTGTCTCCTTAAGTGACCTCGACTGGATTCAAACCATGAATAACTAATAATTGATTTAAAAAAAATGACTTTTCTATAAAATTTTAATTTATAATACTGTCTTTAATTTAGCTCTTCTATTTTTGGTGCAAAATAATAAATATTAATTTAAAGTAGTATCTTCTTTTTTAATTTGCTCAATAAAATAAGCTGCGGAAATTCCGGTTTTCTTTTTGAAGGCTTTTGCAAATCTTTCTGTAGTGCTAAAACCAACTTCCTCCGCCAGTGCCTTATTGTTATATTTACGAACCAATTTATTGCTATAAAGTAAAGATATTATATACTCTGTTTTAAGATCATTTATGTATTGATTAAAGCGTTTATCTTTATAATGATGAATTATAGCAGAAAGGTATGTTGGATTGTGATTAAAAAAAGCGGACAAAGTAGAGAGTTTCCAATCCCTGTCGAGATATTTTTTTTCATTTTCAAATTTATCTAACAGTTTTAATATAATTGCAACTGTTTCACTGTTAATGTCTAGCATTATCGGTTTCTCTTTTTTTTCTTTTGTCTTACTTTTATCCTTCGAATCGTTAATCTCCAACATCAGCTCTTCAAAGCGTTTTTTGTAGATCTTTTTATTTCTCAAATTTCGATGAGTTACAATAATAAAGCCTGAAAAAATAATTGAAGTAAAACCAATGAGAACAGAGTACTTATAATTTTTTATAAAGAGTTCTCGTTTTAAATTTTCTTTATCAATTAGTAATTCCTGCGTGTAGTATTCCTTGTTTATTTTTCCAACTAAATATTTGAAAGTTTCATTTAGCATCCTATCAGCTTTGAGTAATTGATCTACATAATATAGATGAATTTCTGGATTATCTTTGGCTTTATAATAGTTAATCAGAATTTCATAGACTTCCCTAAGATCAGGTCTCAGATAACCTTTAGTGTTGAAAAGCTGATCTACTTTTTTTAAATAGGGTAGAGCAGTTTCATATTTTTCTGTCTTCCAATAACTTTTACCAATATAGAAATAACCAACAGATTCATTCCCAAAGTCTTTTTTTTCTTTTAATTCCTTAATAGAATACTCAATATTTTTGATAGCTGAGGCGTAATTTTGCTTAAAGTAATCATTTATTCCTTGAGAATGAATATAGTAAACTTCCATTTCAGGTATGTTCAATTTTTTGCATTCTTTTATTCCTAAAATATTGGTTTCACTGCTGAGTCCATAATTTCCAATTTTGTTATAACAAACTCCTAAGAAATGTAGCGAATTCAAATAAGCTCTGGGATTTTCATTCTTGAAATAAGAGACACACTGTTTTAGTAGTGAAATGGCCTCATCATAATAACCTAAGTAGTATTTGACTAGTGCAATATTATACATTAGTTTATAGATAAGATACTTGTCGGTTGTTTTAGCTAAGTAACTGTGGGCAATAATATAATTGTCCAATGCGTAATTATGCTGTTTTAGTGAGTAGTACGCGATACCTTTTGATAGATAAGCAGAACCGATTAGTATATTATCATTTGTTTTTTTTGCCGCATATATGGTGCTATCGGCATATATTATGGTCAATTTATCAGAAGACTGATTCGATAAATTGCTATAACCATTAGCTATTTCTTTCCAATTTTTCTCATTCTTTGCTTTTTGTAAAAAGGAATATAGATAAATTGTAGCCTTTGAACTATCCTTTAGACCATAAGCCATATCATCTAGGTAATCGTAACTTTTATTTTTTAAAGAATCAGGTATTTTATACTCTTTTTGTTGGGCCGGGACTAAGTGAAAAAGAAATAAGAAGATTGCAAATGTTTGATTTTGATTCATAACGTGATAGTTTGGGGACTATATGAGAGTGTAAAGTGCATCAGTATCACTTTAAAATAGCCTTCACACCAATTTTGCAGTAATTTAATTCAAATATAATCTAAACATTTGGTTTTTAGTGTTTTGTGTAATTTAAAGTAGTATGGATTTATTATAAATCCATACTTTAAATTCAATAAATCCAAACTAGTGGTGTTGCGGGAGATGTTTCCAAGCAATAGTTTTGTCATGAATTCAAAAGCGAAATTATCTGGCATAGAGCCTAATAAGAGTTCCGCTAATCCGGATGAAATGAACTGAGAAGGAATTCTCATTCACATCAAATAATCCTAATCATGAAAAATTTATTATTATGCGGTTCTTTATTATGTCTTTTAATTTCGTGCTCTGCCGACTCAGATTTTAATCCATTAGAATTGGAAGAAAGCGCAATAACAAAATCCGGGAGAAATTTACCAAATCCGGGCAATAGCGCTAATCCTTTTGACTTCAAAGGAGAAAAGTACTATGATGCGCTAACAAGCTACCGGGAGGCAAATCAATATCCGAATTCTATTGCGCAGATTATTGATCAAGTCAGTTTTTTGGCATCGCAGTTTAAAAATGACTCTTTTAACAATAGAAGTGTAATATCCTTTACAGATGAAATTGTACAGTCCATTATGGACGATCCGGACAATAGCATGATTACGATCGTGCAAAATAGTACAATCAGCAATTCGGCAAAAACAAATCTGGTTAACTTTCTACAAGTTTTAATTGAGAAGCGACAGCTCGAATTCTCCATTAGTTATAATTACATAACTGATTACGAAGATACAGTGATAACAAACAACTCTTTGAATCAGGATGACAGTGAAACGATTTTAACAGTCACATCCATATCCCGTTATTCACTTTATTCGGAAACTCAACGTAAGGATCGTGACTGGGATAAATCAGGGGCTAACAAAAACGCCAAACCCTTTTTTGCAGAGAACCAGGTTGCTGTTATTTCGATAATATTATTCCTGGCTACATTTAAATGATTCTTCTTTTAAAATAGTAATAAATGTTTTTTTTAATGAAACCACGAATCATTCTTTATACCCTGCTGGTGATTTTTAACCTTGTGAGCCTTTATTTCATCATGGAACTGTTCAGCTATGATGAAATAGTTGGTTACCTCACTACAGGCGGCAAAAAAACTATTGATGCACGTGAGCTGGCTTATCTATTGTTTGTAACATGTCTTCTGAATCTCTACTTTCTATCTTTTATATTGATGAAAAGTTTTTTTAAGGATAATATATAAGAGTTTGAAATCCAGGTTTCATATTTTTTAATTCTTTTTTTGAAATTACTACAATATGTTAAAAGACCTTATCAATATAGAACTGATGGATCTTCCAATAGAAGGTCTTGGTATAAGCATCATCAAGAAATATGTAATTAAGACTGCCCAGGATGAGCCATTTTTAATTCGCAATTATTGTGTTATCCTTATAAAATCAGGGGAGTTTAAAATTAGGATACAAGAACTTATTAGTGATCTGAAAGCGCATGATCTGATGGTTTTACCTAAAAATTCTTATTGTACAATTCTAGAAGTAAAAGGGAAACCACAATTTTTTTTGATTTGCTTTACATCAGATTTTGCATTTGAAAATTGCCTGAAAAAAGAACTTGTGGACTCCTTTGCTTTTTTACTTGGAGAATCTTTACCCACAATCCCCCTTGAGGATAAAGACTTTCAGGTATTGTCACTAATTTACAAACTGATTTATTTCGTAAATAAAGATACTAAGAAAAGTAGCGAGGATTCTGAATTACGACGTATTGCTTTTAACCTGTTTTTGTATGAGCTGAAGTTTATTTTTAAAAGGTTTATTAAAGAAGCTCCAATTAATATTAAGAGACCCGAGAGTCTCACGATTCAATTTCTGACCATACTGACCATTCACTGCAAAAAACAGCACAGCGTAAAGTTTTACGCGGGCGCTTTATCTGTAACAAGGGGCTACCTGAATAATGTAGTAAAGCAGGTAACAGGTAAAACTGTAAAAAGCCTCATTGATCAGGCGATCATTAAAGAGATTAAAAATGTGCTAGAAAATTCACAATCATCAATAAAACTAATAGCAGAGGATTTTGAGTTCAGTAGTCTCTCGAAATTCGACAACTTTTTTAAAAGAAATACTTCTATGTCAGCTTCTCAGTATCGCAATAATGCAATGGGAAAATTTAAAAAACTTTAGGCTTCATTGCATAATGTTCACTAAACAAAATACTATCATGATTACTGTATATCCCCTAGAATGGATAGACTCATTGATATTGCACACCTTAGATTCAAAGAAAACAAATATCATCGATCTGTCACAGAGTGATTTAGCCTTTATAGGTAACAATCTTTCAAAAGAATTGCACCTGATTCAAGTTCAACTAAAAAACGAGATATTTTCTTTACAGAAAAAGAGGCAAATCCGATTACTAGTTCGAAAGTACCACTCCTCTTTAGTTTATTTGCTGGATAAGGTAATTGGATATCAAAAAAAGGATATTGTTTTTACCGGAGTTTTAGCAGGTATAATGGAGTTAGTGATTAATTGTCTTTATGATTTGTTGTCTTTTGTTCAAAGCCGTTATTTCAATTACCTAAGTCTGGATGAACGTGTCCCTATTCAATACCTGGTAATTTCCAGAAAAGAAATATTTTTAAGGCTCGAAACGCTCAAAAATAAAGAAGAAGAAGGTGCTTTAGATGGTCACCTCACTGAAATGGTATTTAATGCTATCTCGAGTTCAATTGCAGAGAAACCGCAACATAAAATCACTTATAGAGAAATATTGTATCAAAAAGAACTTTTAAAGTATTTAGAGGTTTTGGCGGCTGCCAAAGATCAATCTACTTTTTATTCAGGAATTGATCAGTTGTTAATGGAGATGAATTTTAATTATCACCCTTATATTGGTCATTTTACACGCCGGATACAAAGTCAACTTGATTTACAGGAATCTTTAGTTGACAAAACAAATCAGCTACTTCTTTGCTATAAAGAATTTAGCCAGTTATTGTTCAATGAAAAAATAAGCTTTGATCCTACCAGGGAAAATATAAGATATGTTCTGGATAACTGGTTCAGGCAAGAAATTACATATTTGGAGCGAAAACTAGTTTTAGATGCAGGCGCCCAAAGTATCCATAAAGAAGATCAAAATATGCAGATAGGAAATAACAAAGTTCAGTGTGCGCTTTCTACAGATCAAATGGGCCTTATTTTACGCGCAGGAGATGAGGCGAGAATTCTAAAAGCAAAATCCCTGAATGAAGTATTCAGAACCATTGTGCCGCATCTTTCCACTGCACTTAAGAAAAATTTGTCCTATAATTCAATGAGAAGCAAATCTTATAGTGCGGAAGAAAAAGACAAGCAGATTGCGATTCAGACTCTCGAGAGAATGATCAAACATATTAAAGAGTTCTAACTATTATTAATGAATTTAAAATTGAATTTATGAAAAAACTGAATCACATTTTATTTGTGGCTTGCCGTAGGATCTACAAGCAAGAATTTCATACTGAAAAAGCAGCTGAATTGATTAAGAAAGAGAGCCATTATCGAGGAATTGAAAGATAGGGGAGAGTCACTGAATAATTTTAAAAAAGCTGTGAGAACTTATCTTTTACCAACACTGGAAAAGGACAGGAAATATAAAAATCAAAAAGTAAAACTGGTATTGAAGAGTTTGATAAGATTACAGATATAAAAAAAACTCTGATGGTAAAAAAGCAATCGTTAGCTATAAAACAATTTGGCATAATAACATGTTTGTCTCCCTAAGATACAATCCTTTAATCACACAAAAAGAGCGCAAAGCATATTTTTTACTGACTCAAAATGAATGGGCTTTTGTGAATGTCCGGGATTTTGAGATTGCTTGAATTTAAACTAAAGCTATATCCAAAGAAAAAGCCCTCCTAGTGAAGGTTTTTTTTTGCCATCTTTCTTGATTTTCCGCCTATTTGCAAAGGGTACAAAAGGGTACAAAAAAGTTGTACTTGTAGGGCTTATATTGTATTTGTTTCTTTGACTTGTTGAATAAATCATAACTCTTTTATTATGATTTACATAGAGAGAAAGAAAGATGTTGAACGATTAAATGAAAAAGCTATGTTTACAAATATCTCATGGAGCAATTATATAATTGCCGTTAGTGTACTTTTATTTATCTGGTATTTGGTTTTAGGATTTAGATTTTACTATCCTGAGCTAAAAGAAATTCTAAACGGTGAGAAAACCCTAAATCTCACAAGTTTTAAAAGCAATAGAAACGAAATGCCTGGCGCTAATCTTTTAAAAGACAGTAGTACTGAGAATCTGGAATTTTCATCTTGCAGTGAGCCTTTTGATACCCTTGCTGACGCGAAGGAACTATCTGACCGGATAAAGGGCGCCATTACTGAGAGCGCAGAGAGGAACTTCTCTTTGGAAGAATTCCAGAACTATCTAAAGTTGCTACTAAAGGAATATCCATTTGTTAAAATCTCTGCGCTACGAGAGAAGGTGAATACTTTAATTGTCGCGGGTTGCCAGAGATACCCGCAACTGCTTTTAACTGTTTCCCAGGTCGATGCCTTGTGGGAAGAGACTATTTAATATTATAGTGGAGGAATAATCCCTGTTCTCTCTGGCGTGGTAGGACTTTATGTGACAAGGAAATAGAGTTGTAACGGCGAGTATTCCTCCGCTTATTTTTTATAAGAAATCAAAACTTTAAAACGATGTGTGATGAAAAAATGTAAAGGAGATTTAAAGTGTTTTTCAAAGGCAAAAAAAGTATCAATTCAGGTAGTAATGCTAGTTGTTTTTATTTATTTTAAAGGCTACGCCCAGGATGGTGTTGCCGGAATTAATGAGGCTAATCAAAAAGTCAGAAGTTATTTTGATGCCGGTACAGAACTCATGTACGCGGTAGGAGCTTTACTGGGGCTTATTGGCGCGGTGAAAGTGTACCAAAAGTGGAATGCCGGAGATCCTGATACCGGAAAAGTAGCCGCAGCTTGGTTTGGGAGCTGTGTGTTTTTAGTTGTCGTGGCCACTGTGATAAAATCCTTCTTTGGTGTTTAAGACTAAAGATAATGAAAAATGAGTAGCAGTGTATATCAAATCAATAAAGGGATTAATCAATCCATCGAATTTAAAGGACTCAAAGCCCAATATATTTGGTATTTGGGCGCGGGTGTTGTGGGACTTATGATTGTTTTTGCAATCCTGTTTTTTATTGGAATTCCTTCTATTCTCTGTGTGGTTTTTATAGGGGGCGCGGGAAGTGTAATGGTTTTCAAAATCTACAAAATGAGCCATAAGTATGGCCAGTATGGGATGATGAAAGCCATAGCTAAAAAGCAGATTCCAAAGAATATAAAAGTCTACAGTAGAAGAATTTTTAAAATTTGATAGTCAAAGAGCGTTAAGAATTAAATCAAAGTGTGATGCAAAAAGTGATAGATGATGTTTTACCGATTATGGATGTTCAGCACGATTGTATTTTGTCTAAACAAGGAGATATAACAGTGGTTTTTAAAGCCGAACTTCCAGAGATTTTTACCCTCTCAGACCAGGAGTATGAGACGTTTCATCAATCCTGGATCAAAGCCATTAAAATACTCCCTAAGTTTTGTGTATTGCACAAACAGGACTGGTTTTTAGAGAAACACTATAAGGCAGATTTTACAAGCGATGACAGCAGTTTTCTAAAAAGAAGCAGTGAGCGGTTTTTTAATGAAAGACCCTTTTTGGATCATTCCTGTTATATTATGATTACCAAGAAACCTCAAGGAAGAAAAAACTCAAGTTCCTTATTCTCTAATTTAATTAGAAGTTCGCTGGCTCCTGAGCAAACGCTAAAAATGGAGCTGCTTCAGGATTTCATAGACAGTACGGGTCAGTTTAAAAGAATCATGGAAGACAGTGGATTTGTAAAGCTTACGCGTTTAGAAAACCACGAGCTTAAAAGCCAAAGCCGCAGCATTGGACTTATAGAAAAATATTGTTTTTTATCAGAGAGTGAAACTTCATTTGTCTACAAGGATATTAAATTCAGCCAAGGACTACAAGTTGGCGATAAACATTGTCAATTGTTTACTTTGGGGGACTCGGCCGATTTACCGGGACTCTGTGGATCCAGGATAAATTATGACCGTTATTCAACTGATAGGACAAAATTTAGTGTAGGCTTTGCCTCAACACTTGGACAATTATTATCGTGTAATCACATCTACAATCAGTACATCTTTATTGAGGACGGGCAGAAAACTATTCAAAAACTCGAAAGCAAGAGACTGCGCCTGCAGTCCTTATCAGCTTACAGCAGGGGTAATTTAATAGCTAGAGATGCTACAAACGATTTTTTAAACGAGGCCATATCCCAGCAAAGATTACCAGTTAAGGCGCATTTCAATGTCCTGGCCTGGAGCTCAGATGTGCAAGAATTAAAAGAGATCAAAAACAAGGTGTCTTCAGCCCTTGCACAAATGGACGCGGCCGCGAAGCAGGAAACCGTTGGAGCGCCACAAATTTATTGGGCAGGCATAGCAGGAAACGCGGCTGACTTTCCAATGAATGACACTTTTGATACCTTCACCGAACAGGCGGTATGTTTTTTAAACATGGAAACCGGCTATAAATCTTCCCTGAGTCCAATGGGAATCAGACTCGGGGACAGGCTCACAGGTAAACCTGTTCATGTGGATATCAGCGATGAGCCTGTGAGAATGGGAATTTGTACCAATCGTAATAAATTTATACTAGGCCCTTCGGGAAGTGGCAAGTCCTTTTTTACCAACCACATGGTAAGGAGTTATTACGAGCAAGGCACACATATTGTCCTTGTGGATGTAGGGCACAGTTACAAAGGATTGTGCGAGATGGTAGGAGGTTATTACTTTACTTATGATGAGAAGAACCCCATAAGGTTCAATCCTTTTTATATAGGAGAGGGCGATAGTCTGGATACCGAGAAAAAGGAAAGTATTAAAACGATGTTACTGGCGCTTTGGAAAAAAGACGATGAGACATTTAATAGAAGCGAGTATGTGGCCCTTTCGAATTCTCTGCAATTGTATTATGAGAAACTAGAAGTTAATCCGGATATTTTTCCTTGTTTCAACACCTTTTACGAATTTTTAAAAGAGGATTTTGTCCCTATACTTGAAGGAGATAACGTAAAGGAGAAAGACTTTGATGTCAATAATTTTCTCTACGTGCTTCGGCCTTATTATAAAGATGGCGAGTTTGATTACCTTTTGAATGCAAGTGAGAACTTAGATCTTTTAAAAGAGCGGTTTATTGTTTTTGAACTCGATAATATAAAAGATCACCCCATTCTTTTCCCGGTGGTCACCATCATAATCATGGAAGTTTTTATCAGCAAAATGAGAAAGCTTAAAGGAGTTCGTAAAATGATCCTGATCGAAGAGGCCTGGAAAGCCATAGCCCGGGAAGGGATGGCCGAATATATTAAGTATTTATTTAAAACTGTAAGAAAATTCTTTGGAGAGGCAATTGTAGTGACCCAGGAAGTGGAAGATATTATCTCCTCACCGGTAGTCAAACAAGCCATTATCAATAACAGTGATTGCAAGATTCTTCTTGATCAAAGTAAGTATCAAAATAAATTTGATCAGATTCAGGAACTCCTCGGGCTCACTGAAAAAGAAAAGGCGCTGGTGCTCTCTGTAAACAAGTCCAATGATCCTGATAAGAAGTACAAAGAGGTTTTTATTTCACTAGGAGGTATGCTTTCAAAGGTCTATCGAACCGAAGTTTCACTCGAGGAATACCTGGCCTATACAACAGAAGAAAGCGAGAAAGTTAAAGTGAACGCGTACGCCCAAAAATATGGTGGCGATATCAAAAAAGGCATTGCCGCTCTGGCATTTGATATGAGAAATAAAACTTAAATGAAAACAGAAAATGAAAAGCAGAATAAAATTGATCATTTGCACACTGTGCTTGTTTTTTATCACTACAGCAGCAAGACCCTTAGAGAGTAATGCCGCTATTCCGATACTTGAGATTGTTAAGGCGGTTACCAAAAAAGTAATTAAGGCTATTGATCTTGGTATACAGAGATTGCAAAATAAAACCATATGGCTTCAAAACGCTCAGAAACAGCTTGAGAATACACTCTCCAAATTAAAACTTGATGAGATTTCAAATTGGACCAAAAAACAACAGGATCTCTACAAGGGGTACTACGAGGAACTTCAGAAAGTAAAATCCATTATTACCTACTATCAGCGCATAAAAGAAATTACCAGCAAACAAACCAGACTGATCAACCAGTATGAAAGAGCCTGGAATTTATTGAGACAGGACAGTCATTTTAGCGCCTCAGAACTGCAATACATGCAAAGGGTTTACCAGGGAATTCTAGAGGAGAGCATGAAAAATATTGATCAGGTATTCTTTATTCTCGAATCTTTTACAACCCAGATGAGCGATCTGAAAAGACTCGAGATCATAAACCAGGCTGCCGATCAGATAGACGAGAATTATGATGGTCTGATGCTGTTTAATAAACAGAATGTTCTTATGAGCCTTCAAAGGGCTAAAACTAGTAGTGACGCGCAAAAAGTCAAACAATTTTACGGAATTCCATAAGTAAACACAAAGCAATAGAAAACATGAAAAAGATCTTATTACTACTCTGCATTATGGTATTGTTTTCACACGATATTCAGGGCCAGGCCAAACAAAGAAAGACGCTACTACTGCAAATAGCCGCACTACAGACTTACATTGGTTATGCTAAAAAAGGATATACTGTAGCTAAAAACGGGCTGAATTTTATAGGGGATGTAAAGAAAGGGGAACTCAATTTTCATGAAGATTATTTTAGCTCCCTTAAAAAAGTGAATCCAAAAGTGGGACCTTATCTAAAGGTGGCCAGCATTATTTCCCTGCAGCTTAAAATTATAAAGATTCATAAAAAAACTCTTGACAATATGCACCATGATGATTTGTTTCATGGGGATGAACTGGATTACATAGAGAAAACTTTTGGACATTTAATAGACAACTGCAATGATACCCTGCAGGAGGTTTTGGTTATTTCAACTGATAATAAACTAGAAATGAGAGATAGTAAACGAATAGAGCGGATCCAAGGGCTTTATAAAACGATGCTGGAGGACTATTTGTTCTGCGAGAATTTCACACAAGAGATTTCCCTTATGTCCCTTTCAAGATCTAGAGAGAAAAATGATAGGAACCAAAGCCGGATTTTACTTGGCTTGTAAAAAAATAGAATCATGAAAAAGGTAGTATTCATTTTTGTAATGTTCTGGCTCGTATGTGCGCCTTTTAAAACTTATGGGCAGTCCGAGGAAATCCAGCAGCTGGTTTTAAATATTGAGAAACTCTCACAGTTCAAAAAGATTTTAAGTGATATGAAAAAAGGCTATGATATTTTAAATGGGGGCTATAAAATGGTTAAAGACTTATCGAAGGGAAATTTTTCGCTTCATAAAACTTTTCTTGATGCCCTTTTGCAGGTAAGTCCCCTGGTTAAGAGCTACAAAAGGGTGGGGGATATTATAAACTATCAGATACAGCTTATAAAGGAGAGTAAAACGGCTGTTAATCGTTTTAATAAAAGCGGGAGTTTTACCCGTGAGGAAATTAATTATTTTGAAAAAGTATATTTTAATCTCACCAGGGAGAGTTTTAGAAATCTCGATGAGCTCACTATGATTTTGACACCTGAGACACTGCGAATGTCCGATGATGAAAGATTAGAGGCCATTGATAAAATATATTTGGATATGCAGCAAAAAGTGCTATTTCTCCGGGATTTTAACGCCTCTTCTGGGGTCCTTTTATTACAGCGCGCAAAGGAGCAAAATGATGTAAGGGTATCGCGTTACAATTATCAAATTAAAAATTAATTCTTGTAGATATGCTAAATCTAAATAAAACAATGGGCGCTGCAGTGGTATTGCTCTTTGCGCCTATTTCAACTAAGGGGCAAGGGGCTGCAGGGGAGATTCAAAGCCTTCACGGGGTACTAGAACAACTCTATGATGAGATGATGCCCCTTTGCAGCAATCTTATTGCAGTAGGGCAGGGTATAGCCGGATTTGCAACCCTTTGGTATATAGCCCTTCGAGTTTGGCGCCATATTGCCAACGCGGAGCCTATTGATTTTTATCCGCTTTTCCGGCCCTTTGTAATTGGTTTTTGCATCATGATTTTCCCTTCAGTACTTTATTTAATTAATGGAGTGATGAAACCCACTGTTATGGCCACAGGGGCTATGGTACAAGGATCTAACAAAGCAATTGAAGTTCTTTTGAAAGAGAAAGAAAAAGCGGTAAAAGAAAGTGACCCTTGGAAAATGTATGTAGGGGTTGGGGGCGCTGGTGATCGAAAAGAGTGGTATAAGTATACTCATGGTGATTCTGATCTGGAAAAAGAGAATATACTTTCCAGTATCGGCAATGATGTGAAATTTGCAATGGAGAAAGCCTCGTATAGTTTTAGAAATTCTGTAAAAGAATGGGTGAGCGAGGTGCTGAGAATTCTCTTTGAGGCCTCTTCACTTTGTATCGATACGCTGAGAACCTTTCAATTGGTTGTGCTTTCCATACTGGGACCTTTGGTTTTTGGAATCTCTGTTTTTGATGGATTCCAGCATACCCTCACGGTATGGCTCGCGCGGTATCTCAATGTTTATTTATGGCTGCCTGTTGCCAATATTTTTGGAAGTATCATCGGTAAAATCCAGGAGCAGATGCTAAAACTAGACGTAGTGCAAATCAACACATCAGGAGATACCTTTTTTAGCCGGACCGATATGGGATATTTAATTTTTATGATCATCGGTATAGTGGGGTATTTTACAGTACCCTCTGTGGCCAACTATATTGTGCATGCAGCCGGGGGAGATGCACTGGGACAAAGGGTGACGAGCATCTTTACAAACTCGAGCTCTTCGGTGATAACAAGAACAGCCGCTGGAGCTGGAATGATAATGGATTCCATGGGAAATTCTTCGGGGAAAATGTCTCAGAGCATGGCCAGCTCTTCGGGCAACTCTGACTATTTTCAGGATAAGCAAAGTTATATGGGCGAGAAGCTCAAGGGAAATTTAAAATAATTTAAATAAAGAGCCGGTATGTTTAGCAAAATGAGAAATATAGACACAGCCTTTGGCCATGTAAGGAGTTTTACCATGCTGGTGATTCTGGCCAGCACTATTATCTGCTGTTATACGCTTTATAAAAGTTTTACATCGATCACCCTTATGCAGGACAAGGTTTATATTTTGGTAAATGGCAAAGCGCTGGAGGCGTACTCCTCGGATCGAAAGGATAATGTACCTGTAGAGGCCAGGGATCATGTAAAAACTTTTCATGGGTTTTTCTTTACCCTGGACCCTGATGATAAAGTAATTAAAACCAATATAACCAAAGCGCTTTATCTGGCTGATGATACGGCCAAAAGGGTGTATGATAATTTAAAAGAGAATGGGTATTACTCGGGTATTATATCGGGGAATATCAGTCAGAGAATTTCAATTGACAGCATCACTATTAATACCAATCAATATCCTTATGATTTTAAATGTTATGCAAAGCAAAATATTATAAGAACTACCAGTATTCTAAATAGAAACCTGATCACTGAGGGCACCCTTAGAAATGTATCAAGAAGTGATAATAACCCGCATGGGTTTTTAATTGAAAGATGGAATACTATTGAGAATAAGGATTTAGGAGTGGAAAACAGAAAATGATGCGCGCGTTATTTAAAAACAAGCAGATCCCAATAAGTGCGAGGTATTATCTGCTGGTAAGGGATAAATGGGCAAAAAAAATGAGCGCATTAACTTTGAATTTATCAAAAAAGGTCCTTGTATTTTATCTGATTCTCTTTGTCCTGGTTTACGCAGGTATAAGTCTTTATACTGTATATGATGCTTTGTGGAATAAAGAGCCTAAGGGGCGAAGGGCGAGAATTGCTCCTGATCATTTAACTGAGATAAAAGCTTCACTGTGTACAAGTAATCAACCCGTGTTATCTAAAACTGAATTTGAAAACGCAGTGCGCTTTAGTATTTATCTGGACAGTATTAAAAAATCCAGGGAACAAGAAAAAAGCTTTGAGAGCCTACATGAGAAAAGAGCGGACCATTAAGACATTTTCTAGGTGCTGAGAAATATAAAAAAAAGAATTTTAAAAAATAAATCCATGGAAAACAAAACAATTAGTTCCAAAGAATCTAAACACCGCAAAATGCTACTGGTGTTGCCAATTATAACACTTCCATTTCTAACGATGATATTCTGGATATTAGGCGGGGGGAAAGGCAGTGCTAGTGAGATTGCCACAGAGCAAAAAAGAGGATTTAATGTAACGCTTCCTAATGCGAGATTTAAGCAAGACGCTGAGCTGGATAAGATGAGTTATTATCAGAAGGCTACAATTGACTCTTTAAAGCTTGAGGAACAGATCAAAAAAGATCCCAATTATTCAAGGCCAGTATTCTCTGAGGATCCCGGGTTGGTTTCAGGGGAATTAGAAACTGATCCGAGAATTTTTCCAAAAGCAAGAACGGCTTTAAATACAGGTTCTCTTAAAGGGGAGAGCGAACAAAGGATGTATCAAAAATTAGAAGCGCTCCAAAAAGTAATTCAAGCGCCGGTAAAAAAAATAGACAATCAGAAGGATATGAGAGAATTTGAATACAGTAATTCTTCAAATGATGCCTTAGAGCAGATAAAAGGGGTACAAGAGATGATATCTTCTATAAATGCGCCCTCTGAGCCAGATCCCGAACTGCGCCAACTAGGAGCAATGCTGGAGAATATTCTGGACATTCAGCACCCTGAGCGTGTGCAGGAAAAACTAAGACAGATTTCAAAAAGCCAAAAAGGGAAAGTGTTTGCAGTGAGTAAAAAAACACAGGAAGAGCCCGTTTACTCACTCGTGCAAACAAACACAAGTGGACCAGGGATCCCAAATTCTAATTCTTTTTACTCTTTAGACCAGGACCCTTTAGATAACCAGGCGCAAAACACACTCGAGGCGGTGGTGCATCAGACGCAGTCTGTTGTAAATGGTTCGGTAGTAAAACTCAGATTAACCACAGATGTTTTTATTAATGGAACCCTTATTCCCAGAAATAGTTTTGTTTTTGGAATTGCTTCTTTAAAAGGGGAGAGACTCGAGGTTAAGATAAAGACAATAAAATTTAATACCTCGATATTTCCTGTGGAACTCTCTGTTTATGATATGGATGGAATTGATGGAATTTTTATTCCCGGAGCCATAAATAGGGATGTTGCAAAAGCGTCCGCAGACAGATCCTTGCAGGGTCTGGGCATTGAGGGATTGAATGATTCGTGGACAGGACAAGCGGCAACTCTTGGTGTGCAGGCTGCTAAGAGTCTGATGAGTAAAAAGGTAAAACTAATTAAGGTGGTTCTAAAAGCAGGCTATCAGGTTCTGCTTTATGATCAGAAAGAAAAAAATGCCAAATAACACTTAAATATTCGAAGATGAAAAATAGTAAATTATGGTTGAGTATTGGGATTTCTATAGTTGCAATTTCAGTATCTGCTCAACAAGATCTTAATAGTGAGGTGAATAATATCAATTTGAGTTATTCTAAGACTACAAGTATTGTATTTCCCTACGCCATTAAAAGTGTAGACAAAGGAAGTGCTGAGATTCTGGTTCAAAAGGCAAAAGGAGTAGAGAATATTCTATTTTTAAAAGCAGGCAGGCAGAATTTTGCCCAGACTAACCTGACTGTTGTTACCGCAGATGGTAAACTCTACGGTTTTATTTTAAATTTTGATCAGCTGTGCCCCACTTTGCACTTAAAGGCTGAACTTGTTTCGAATTTTAATACAGAGGCGCTTTTTTCTTCAGAGAATGAAAACCAGAAACAGATAAGGCATTACGCCGAGCTGGCTTTATCCAAAATAAAAAAAGTGTCTGGACTCCGTTCAAATAAGTTTTCTGTAGACCTTAGGGTAAACGGTATATTCATACACCATGATATGATGTACTTCAGAGTGCGGCTTGCAAACAATTCAAGAATCAATTATGATCTGGACCAGTTGCGCTTTTTTATCAGAGATCAAAATAAATCAAAACGAACCGCTGTGCAGGAATTGGAAATAGTGCCGGTTTTTTGCTCTTCTGAGCTCTCTACAATCAAAGATCATTCTGAAATAACTTTAGTTTTTGCAATACCCAAGTTCACTATTGCAGAGAGAAAACTCTTAAGCGTGGAGCTAACCGAGAAAAACGCAGGCAGACATCTTGAATTAAATATCAAAAACACTGATCTGATGAATTTGGAAATATTATAAAATTTATAATCACATACTAATTTTAAAATCTAATATCATGAACGAGAAAAATTTTGAGTACTTAAGCGATCAGCTTAAATACACCGGATTTGGAGAAGCTTTGCAAATAGAGTTAAAAGAGAAAATGAAACAACAAGAGCCCTCCTTCATATTATATCATGAAACCTATCATGAGGATCGTGTGGCCAGAGCTACTCTTACTTTTAACAAGGCAAAGGATAGCGATATGTATTTTTTTAATTCCTATAGGGTTGAACTTCAAAAAGAGAATATTACAGATGCCTTGGAACATACCTTTTATATGGGTAAGGGAAGTAATATTACCATGAAAGAATCCTACAACCTTTTAATGGGAAGAGCAGTCAATAAAGACCTTACAAATAAAGAAGGTGCGTCTTATAATGCCTGGGTCTTGATAGACTTCAAACAAGGGGATGAGAATGGTTTTAAATTAAAGCAATACCATCAAAATTATGGTTATGATCTTCTTGAAACCCTAGGTAAATATCCTATAAAGGAACTCGAAAACGAGACTTTTCAGAAGGATCTTATCCGCTCACTTCAAAGAGGGAACCTGCAAGAGGTTACTTTTTTAAAAGAAGACAAACACATTAAATTATTTATAGAGGCTAACCCGCAATTCAAGACCATAGGTATTTATGATGATAACATGAAAAAAATGGACAATCGAAATTATAAGGATGTCAAACAAATCGAGGTTGTTTATGAACAGGTCGGTGAGACTAAAAAAAAAATTGAGCATCATGAGAACAATCAAAATGAATTACCCAAGCAAACCAGTAATAGAAGACAAAAACGCTCCAATTCTCTTTGATAAGGAGACAATTTTAAAATCGTTTTCTTTTTTTTTCTCAGCAATAGAGAAAGATTACCGTATCAGTAGTACTCATTTAGGAATATTCTCAGCGCTTTTACGCTATAGCATCTTGCAAGGGTTTGCCAATCCAATTAGGGCTTTTAGCTATCAAATTATGCCACTGGCGAAGATATCTGCCTCCGGGACCTATCACAAACACATTCGCGAGCTTAGCCAATATGGGTATATAAAATACGAGCCTTCCTTTAAGAACAATAAACCCAGCCGTATTTATTTTATAACCCATTAAAAAAGAGCTCAGCTACTGGCTTGAAAATAATCCGTAGTAAAATGCAGCTTTCAACCTTAAGGTTTTACTACGGATTTAAGTCTTATTCTACTGTTTTAATGGCTTAATGTGCATATGGATATTGGGTGATAGGAGTAATTTTGATTGATGTTTTCTAGGCGTTTTTATTTAGTAAAATAAGAGCGAATTCTTAAAGCGAATGTTTCAAAATACCACAATGCTAATTGTATGACTAACACTAATTTTTTCTTAGAGTTTGAATTGAACTTATCAGAAATACGAAAGCTTAATAAGATGTATTTTAAAGGTTTATACCATAAGAGAATTCTGTTTGTTTTGAGCGCTTTATTGCTAGGAGGTGTTTTTTTTGATTTTTTTAATTCAGACAACGATTTAACCCACTGGATTATTAGGACTTTTTTTGTTGTTGCGTGTTTTTTATTTTTTCAGTATTTGATTGTAAATGCAGCTTGCAGCTTGATATTTTATTTTGTCAACAAATTGCTAGAATTTGAAGGCTTTGTAAATAGGTATAAATTCAGATTTACCAGTTCTTTTATCTGTATTGATTCCCCTCTTGGAGCCTTTACTTATAAATGGTGTTATATAGAAAAGGCAATTTTAACAAAAGACTTTTTCTTTCTCTATTTTAAGGACAAAAATGGATATATCGTTTCAATTTCAAATAAATATAAAAACAGAAAAATAGATGAATTAGTTGTTTTTCTTCAAAACAATGTAACGCCTGTCATTAAAGTATAATTCGTTAAATTAGAATATGACCCCACTGCCATATTCTAATTTTTTTTCTTCACCATAATAAAATATAGCTTAATCTATAACTATTTCATCTTATAGATTTCTGAACCTGCCAGTAAAAAGCAGCCTAATCCATAATCTTCAAAGTCAGGAATTTTATCATACGATAAAGGCTGACCATCTTTCGGTTCTTTTCCTGTGGATTGCAAATAACCTAAAAAACCATTTGTATGCAGACTCTCCGTAGTCATTGCATTCCACGCCTTTTGTATTACAGGCAAATAAGTTTCTTTTTTCAAAATTCCACTGTTTATTCCATAGGCCATTCCGTAAACAAATAAAGCCGTTCCTGAAGTTTCTTTCTCTCCGTAATTTGTAGGATCATGTAGACTCACATTCCAAAAACCATCGGCTCTTTGAATGGGAAGCAAAGCTGCTGCCATCGCTTTTAAATCTTTTACATATTGCGCCCTGTGTGGCGCATTCTCCGGAATAATAGTAAGCACTTTTGCCAGTGCGGCAATTACCCAGCCATTGCCCCGGCTCCAGTAGCAATCTTCTCCATTTGGTTCTTTATACGGAGGATCAAAATCAGCATCACGCCACCAAAGGCCATCTTTAGGATTAAAAAGCCCGTGATCCCCATGTTTATTTCTCGAGTACAGATACATTTCATACATTTTCTCGAAATAGCGATTGTCTTTTTCCAGAACGCCCAATTTTGCAAAAACAGGCATACCCATTTGTATAGCATCGATCCAGGACCAATCATCGAGCTGAGGCGTACTTAAAAGCATATTGATATTCGCTTTTGTATTTTTTAACTTTTTTGGATCCGGTTCTAAATTGTATAAATCGATATAGGTTTGGGCCGCGCAATAATTGTCGGCATTCCGGGTCGTATTGCCGCCATTAAAACCCCATTTATGAAATTCTGACCATCCATATGCATAATTATAATAAGCTTCTTTAGGAAAAATTTCGTGCAATGACATGAGTCCTTCATAATAAACACCACGAGTCCAGATATTGCTCGGACGCTCTTTATTTGTGATTATTGTTTTGCCCGTCTCAGGCCATTTTTGCATAAAATAATCATTGGCAAGCACCATTTGTTTCAGGACCAATTTTTTGTCAAAAGGCTCTTGTGCATTTGTTATGTTAGCATAAGAAAGGCATATAGCGAAAAATAAAAGTAATTTGCTCATTTTAATACTCGTTATTTAGTAATTAGTTTTGTTCTTTTAATGGCGTAATGGTAACAGGACCTAACAATCCCGAAGGAGTAGGATTCCATTTTGTGGCATCAAATTTTTTATAATCTTTATCAACCATATTTATTTCGTAGAAAATCTTCCATTCCTGACCTTTTTGTTCCATATCCCTGATCCTGTTAGCAGAAAGATTAGTCACCTGAACTTTTAAAGTGTTTTTTCCTCTTTTCAATTTTTTAAGGTTCAATTGATAAGGAACAGACCAGGCAGTACCAATATATTGGTCATTTATCCAGACTTTGGCACTTTCGCGAACATCTCCCAGATTCAGGTTCCAAAAGGCTGCTTTGTGATTTGGATTCTCAAAATCTAAAGTATAAGTAGCTGTTCCCGAAAAAGCTTCTGCCTCAGGACTCAATTTTGTCCAGGATTCTAAATTTGAAACCGTAGTGCTTGCCGGTAATTGTGGTCCGCCTTTGTCAAAAGTTATTTTCCAGTTTCCTTTTAAAGTAATTGCATTGCCGGTTGACTCGTAATAAATCCATTTTTTTTGAGATATTGTATTTTCTGTTTTTAGAAAATAAGATTGCCCCGGTTCAATTTTGAGTTTAACCATTGTATTATTAGCTTTTTTATTGACAATAGCATTCCCGTATGCCCTGGTCAACGGATCGAAAATAACAACTTCTTTATTGCCAATCTGAAGTGGAATAAAAGTATCGATTGTTTTTGAAGTATGGTTCACTAGGTAATAAATCTTCTCACCATCGATTGTTCTTCTGGTATATTTTAAACCCGTATCAACAAGTGTTTCGGGATATATCTGAGCATTTTCTAAGGTTTTAAAGAGATCTGAAGTTGGTTTTAACTGTTCTTTATTTGCTGACAAAAGATTCTGTAGCTGTTCTTCTTGTTTTTTATAATCATTAAATCCCGGAACCGATTCCGGCAAACCCTTAAAAACAATCGAAGCACCTGCTTTTTTGAGTTCGATTAGCTTTTGCAAAGTTCCAAGTGGCATCTTTTTGCAGGAAGGAACAATGAGCGATTTAAAACTTCCTCCGGGTAAAATGATTTTTCCGTTTATGACTTTGGCCTCCGATATAAAATTGTCAGATATAAAATCAACACCATATCCTTTTTTGATTAAACTTTTAGTAGTATCGTAAAAGGAAGTCTCGTACAACCACTCAGATAAAGAATGTATTTTGAACTGAAAGAATAAATCTCCTTTATGATATTTATCCCAGGTATCAAAAATGGGCCAGTAAAGCAAGATTTCATTATCAGATTTTCCTTGTTGCAATAACGACTGACAGTTGGCTATGTATGAAAAAAGAGCAGGGGCATCTTCCCAAATACTATTATTTGCATTAAAATTTACAGAAGCATAAAATTGCCATCCCGGCCATGCCGCGCGCGTTGGCGAGTAAGTAGAACCATGCAGAAAAACATGATTTACACCATTGAGCATCAAATCTTCGACTTCTGGTTTACATTGCGATAAAGCGGTTTTAAAATGTTCCCTAAGCCAGGTAAAAGTCTCCGATGAAACCAGATTTTTTCCCGCGATATGAGCGGCAGAGGATGAGAATTTGAGCATTACAGGATCAGCATCGCCTTCTCGAATATCTTGTTTCTCTCGTCTGAAACCCGGAATATCAAATGGCATTGAACCAAAAGTTTCACACTCCGGAATATCTGCAGAGGCATATAAATCAATTAGATTTCCAGGAGAGCCATGCGCCTGAAGTTTAGTCTTAAAGTTTTTAGAATGAGCCCACTTTGTCCATGACTCATCAAATTTATGCAGTAATAAATCCCCAATAGTTTGCCTGTAATCACTTCTTATGCGGTTGCCAATCTCATTGTCTGTTTCATTGAGTAAAACAGGCAATTGCTTTTTTAAATCATAGCCCCTTAATGTTTTAAATTCTTCAAAAAAATTAGGCGTAAAATCAGTTCCGTATACTTCAAAACTATCATTAAAAATAGCACGAATTTTTCCTTCACGTCCTTTAAAAACGGTATTGAACGGAACCACATAAGCATTGAAAGCTTCCTTTGAATAATGATCTAAAGTATATCCTTTTCCTCCCGGAGCAGCTCTTTTTACCTGTTGTCCGGTTTTACCGCTAAATACGGCGTATATTGTGTAATCTGTTTTAGTAGCTTTCCAGTTCAGTTTATCGGGTTCTGACAGATTGGGTAAGGCAACAGGAGTACCTTCAAGTCCTTTATCTTTCGAATTAGTTTTGTTCTTTTTTAGCTGATCTGTTAGGTCAATATATTTGCCATCGCTTCCGTACGCTACAACATACAAAAGCTGCGCCGGTATTTTTTCTTTACTGCTGTCAATTGTAATGTTTTTATTGAAAGTTTCATTTTTCTTAAGTACATATTTTTGTACAATTAATTTGGTTGCTGCATAAGGCAAAGTCACCTGAGAACCTCCGTATGGCCATCCTGTTCCTAAAACCATATCGGCCTGCATGTGAAGACTGTCCGCAACATGAATTGTATAATCCAGCATTTCCATCCATTTTGGAGACAGATAATCTATAAAATTATTCTCTTCGCCTTTTACGCCATATATGGGCGTTATTTCCACACCGCCAATTCCCGCCTTATAAAAATCGATCAGGCTTTTCTTCAGGTTAGGTTTGTCAACCGCGCTTCCCATCCACCACCAACGAGTCCAGGGCTTATTGATGCTTTCCAATTCCGGCCATGGAGAAACGGTTTGCTGCGCAAAAGAACTAAACACACAGCAAAACAATAATGTAATAAAGAGGTTTAATCTGGTTGGTTTCATTATTTATTCAAAGGTTTAGTTAGTGTAACTGCACACATAAAAAAAACGGAAACATTGTTAGTTTTTATTTGTTGCAGCAAAGTAAAAGTAGCAGTAGTGTATCAAATTGCTATCCTGTAGCGTCCTGTTTTTATTAATTATATTCAAAAATTAAATATTTATAAAATATGGGTATTCCTTTGTAAATTCTTATTTATTGTTTTAAATAAATAAGAAATACTAAAAAATATTTTAATAAAATTTCGGATATGATATTTTTATATTTCGCAATTAATTAAAGATTGTAAATCAGGCAGTTGAACTGTTTTTGTGTTAAAATAAACATAAAAATAAATATAATCTGCTGAAATATAACAGGATACTACAGGATACTGCGGGAACTACTTCTGGATAAATTTGGAATAACTATTAAACTAACCAAATTTTAACTTTTATGAAAAACAAGCTGAATCTTTTGCTGATTATGGCCTTCTTTGCATTACTACATGCATCGGGTTATGCGCAAGAAAAAATAGTTACAGGAACAGTAACTGATCCGTCTAAACTCTCAATACCGGGAGTCAATATCATTGTTAAAGGAACAAATCGAGGAACGAGTACTGATTTTGACGGAAAATTTAGTATCAAGGCTTCTGAGGGAGAAACTTTAATTTTTTCTTTCATAGGATTTATTAAAAAAGAAGTAAAAATAGGTGCCACAAACACTTATAGTATTTCTTTAGATGCAGAGAGTTCAAACCTGAATGAAGTCGTTGTAATTGGGTACGGAACTCAAAAGAAAAAACTAACGACAGGAGCTATTTCAGGAATTAAAACAGAAAATTTTACAGAAAGACCAATCTCAAGAATTGACCAGGGATTAATTGGGCAGGTTGCCGGTGTTCGTGTAAAACAAACTTCAGGTTTGCCGGGCCAGCCCTTTAGTATCGAAATAAGGGGAGCAGGATCTATTACTGCCGGAAATGAGCCTTTATACGTAGTAGATGGATTCCCTATTTATACAGAAGGTTCAAACAGTAATGGCGGATTCTCCAGCGGTAGTCCACTTGATAATATGAACCCAAATGATGTAGAATCTATAGAAGTCTTAAAAGATGCGGCGGCAGCGTCTATCTACGGATCCAGAGCATCAAACGGAGTAGTTTTAATTACAACAAAAAAAGGAAAAAAGGGAAAACCAAAATTTACTTTTAATACTTATGGTGGTGTAAACAAGGAAGCCAACAGAGTCGATATGTTATCTTCTCAAGGGTGGATCGACAGGGCTAAAACCATGATTGATTCACAATGGGTAGGTTCAGGGATAGCAGGCGCTTCGGCAAGCCAGAATACTCAAGAGCGAATTGCGGCTTATAATGCAAAAAATCCAACAGCGCCACTTAACACGGCCAATAGCAGGTATTATACGTATTTGTACGATGACAGATGGGATATTCCGGGACATCCGGGCTTGGATTATATCGACTGGCAGGATAAAGTTTTCCGTACAGGAGAATTCAATAATTATCAATTATCAGCTTCAGGAGCTACAGATGTTGTCAATTACTATGTTTCTGCCAATTATCAGAAAAATACAGGATACATTATTGGCACTGATTATACCCTGTTTTCTGCCAGAGCAAATGTTGATGTAAAATTATCAGAAAGCTTTAAAATGGGAATCAATATTGCGCCATCTTATTCTATAAAGAATGATCCGGGAGTAGAAGGAAAAGACAATACACTCTTTAAAGCACTTACCGCTACACCAGTTTTTGAAAGCGCCTCTAACGCGGCAGGAGAAAAATATACCACCAGATATATGTGGGGAAGCAGTACAACCAATATGCTCAATGCACTGGCAAAAACGGGAAAAAACTCGATGTACAGAACTTTGATTTCTACTTATGCCACTTATGGGTTTGCTAAAGGATTTACCTGGAAGAGTACACTAAACTTTGATAACTCAGATAATACAACCGAAAGTTATACCCCAAATGATGTTCAGGCTAGTATCAGAGGAGGGTATAATACCTATAGAAGACAAAATTTAGTAAATGAAAACACTTTAAATTACGATAAATCAATAGGAAACCATAATATTAATTTGCTTTTAGGACAATCCTTTAGTTCCTATGAAATTATGAGGTCAACGTTGTCTTCCGGAGCACTTTATAACAGCTCGACTGTTGAAACGTTGCCAACAGGATCATTAGGTTCTACTAATGCTGAAAAAAGTACGCTACTTTCTTATTTTGCAAGATTGCAATACAACTACAAAGAAAAATACATAGTATCTGCAAGTGTTAGACGTGATGGTTCTTCAAAATTTGGATCAGACAGACAATGGGGAGTTTTCCCTTCTCTTTCCCTGGGATGGAGAATAAAGCAAGAAGAGTTTATGCAAAATGTAGACTGGCTTAGCGATTTAAAACTTAGGGCCAGTACAGGTATTAACGGAAGTAACAATATTGGCAGTTATGCTTCTTTTGCAACCCTGGCAACTTACAATTATTCGATTGGTGGTGCAGCAGCAATAGGGCAGGGAGCAGGATCAATACCAAATCCTTCCTTGCACTGGGAAGAATCACGAAGTGTTGATTTAGGATTGGATTTTGGTGTGATTAAAAACAGACTCTCAGGAACATTTGAGGTTTATAGAAAAACGAACAGCGAATTACTTTTAAGAGTGCCTATAGTGGGAGCTACCGGATTTACAAGTTATCTGACCAATGTAGGTGAGGTACAAAACCAAGGGTGGGAATTTGAATTGAGCTCTTTAAATGTAAAGACTCCAAATTTTGAATGGAGAACATCAGCCAATATCAGCCACAACGAAAATAAAGTTTTGGCCTTGGGTCCAGATCAATCTAAAATTGAAATTAGTAATGCTTACGACGGAGGAGTTCCTTTTATAAAATTAGAAGTTGGAAAACCAATGTACACGATCTTCGGACTCAAACAAAACGGTGTAGTTACCCAGGCTGATATTGATACAGGAGGAACCACAATTGGAGGTAATAAATTGGTTTTAGGAGATCCAAGATACATTGACCAGAATGGAGATAAAAAAATCAATTCAGATGACCGTGTAGATTTAGGAAATCCAACGCCTAAATATACCTGGGGAATCACCAATACTTTCAAGTATAAAGATATTGATCTGAATATTTTGGTTCAGGGACAAAACGGAGGAACAGTTTACGGATTAACAGGACGTGCTATTGACAGAACCGGAATGGGATCTGTAGAGAATTCGCTAAATGTAGATCCTTCAGTAAGAGGAAACTGGAGAACTTCTTTTGGCTATCAGGCCAATTCAGATTGGTTGTATAAATCAGATTACGTGAGTATAAGAAACATTACAATTGGATATAACCTAAAGCAAGCAATTAAAGGATTGAGCAGGATTGATAATATGAGATTGTATGTAACAGGAGAAAACTGGTTCTACTGGAACAAGTATAAAGTTGGTTTTAATCCGGAAGCCGTCAATACATCGGCAAGTTCAAACAGTGATTTTTCTGTGCCGGTAGATTATGGAGGAGCGCCTTTGGCAAAATCTTTAGTAATAGGACTTAACATTAATTTTAATTAAAATAAAATGAAAAAATATATTTATTTAGCTGCAAGTGCTTTGGTATTCTTTGCCTTTACATCCTGCAATGATGAATTAAATCAATTACCGTTATCTCAGGGAACAATTGAGAATTTTTATGCTACTCCCGGTGATTTTGTTCAGGCCAGAAATGCCACTTATTCAGTAGCTTTTCACGGAATGGGAACTTATGGTTATGCCAACAGAGTTTTGAATTTAAGCGAAGTAAGATCTGATAATTTGCTGGCAACCACACTAGCTTCAAGAGATTGGGAAGGTATTAATAGCTTTTACACTTCTATAAGTTCTAATGCTTATGTAAAAGAAGCCTATATAAGTAATTATAATGCGATCAACAAAGCCAATCAGTTATTGGAGAAAATAACCGAAAAAGGAGATCAGATTTTTACAAATCCAGCTGATAAAGCTGCCATGACTGCTGAAGCTCGTTTTTTAAGAGCGTTTTGTTATTTTGATCTCATTAGATGGTTTGGGAAAGTTCCTTTGATGGAAAGAACAATGACAGCAACAGAAGCAGCTAAGATAAAAAGAACCCCGGTTGCAGATGTTTATAAACTAATCATCTCAGATCTTGAACTGGCCATTCCTGATTTACTTCCGGCGTATGATGCAGCCAATTTTGGAAGAGTTACAAAATATGGAGCAAAATCATTATTGGGTCTTGTATACATGACACGTTCCAGCCCAACCAACGGAATTGACGGTGCTACACTTGGTTTAAACGAATGGGATAAAGCCTACCAACAATTAAGCGATATTAAAAACAGCGGATTATATAAGGTTGGCGAAGATTACGAGGCTATTTTTAAAGTAGAAGGAAATGCTAATCTGGAGAATGTATTAACGATTCCATATACACAAAGTCTTCCCCTTGCAGTTGGAGGGAATTTTATGGTAGAGTTGGGTTACGAGCCTTATTTTGCATCAGTAAATTTATCAGCACAAGGAGCTTTAGAGTCCAAGCAAATTTCGGCTGGTTTTTTAAATTTGTTCGCAGCCACTGATAAAAGAAAAATATTTGGCATAGCAACGAGTTATACAGTCGAAACAGGTACATATAAAGGGAGTTATACACTTCCTGTTTTCAAAAAGTACATTGATCCTGCAAGATACGGAAACGGGCGTGAAGACTGGGGTGTAGATTTCATGGTAACGCGTTATACAGATGTTTTAATGTTAATGGCCGAATGTACACTTCACGGCGGAGGCGGATCCCAGGCTGATGTTGATGCAATTGTAAATCAGGTAAGAACAAGAGCGGGTGTTCCGGCAGATGCTGTAAATATTACTCTGGATCAACTCTTTACAGAAAGAAGAAAAGAATTCTTCTCAGAAGGAACCAGATGGTTTGATCTGATCAGATCCGGTAAAGCAGTGGCAATTATGAACGCCTGGAAAGCGGCAGAAGATACTGAAGGGAAAATCAGAACAATTGAAAATAATTCATTGTTATATCCAATTCCGTTGTCTGAAATCTTAGCAGTTCCAGGACTTTACGATCAGAATCCAGGTTACGATTAATTGATATTACTCAAGTTTTTTTTTGAAAGAAGCTGTCTTTTAAAGGCAGCTTCTTTTCATTAACAAGATTAGATCAAACAGAGAAGCACAGGATGCTTTTTATGTTTAATTATTTAAATTTAAAGTTTTAGTATTTAAAAATATAGCAATGATTTATTTAAAAAGATTTCTTTTATTTTTATTTGTTCTAAGCGCAATTTCATCACTATCAGCACAAGTTAAACTTCCAGCTCTGGTAGGGGATAATATGGTTTTACAGCAAAAAGCCAAAGTAAATTTATGGGGGTGGGCATCTGCAAACGAGAAAATATCGATTCGTTTAGGATGGAATAATCTTCCGATAGAAACGATTGCTGATGCTGATGGAAATTGGAAAATTGCAGTAGACACTCCTGCAGGCAGCCAAAAACCATATGATATCACAATCAATGCAGCTAACACCATTGTGCTAAAAAATGTTTTAATTGGCGAAGTATGGCTTTGTTCGGGTCAGTCCAATATGTTTTTTCCTGTTGGAAGAGAAGATAAAACCTGGAAAACCGGAGTTAAAAACTATCAGGAAGAAATTAAAAACGCAACATATCCGTCTATAAGATTATTTACCGTTGCACTGAATGCCTCGCCAACACCACTTAATGATGTTACAGGAAGCTGGAAAGAATGTTCGCCAGAAAGTATCACAACATTTTCTGCCGTAGCCTATTTCTTTGGCAGAGATCTATATCAAAAATTAAAAGTACCAATAGGATTAATTTCAACTTCATGGGGAGGTACAAAAGCCGAAGCATGGACAGCTCAAAGTGTTTTAGAAAAAGAAGTTGCCTTTTTGCCCATTCTTCAGGAAGATGCAAAAAGCGAAAAAGTATATCAGGAAAAGCTCGAAACGTATTATTTGAATTTAATAAATGAACGAATTGCAAGTGCAGAAAATGCGCCAAAGGATCAATTCAAAAAACCTAAAAAAGAATCCAACAAAACCTCTTATGTTTTGTACAATGCCATGCTTCACCCCATAGTAAATTATACTATAAAAGGAGCGATCTGGTATCAGGGCGAAAGCAATTCTGGAAAAGCGTATTTATACAGAACTTTATTTCCTGCCATGGTAAAAAGCTGGAGAGCAGAATGGAATCAAGGAGATTTTCCGTTTTATTATGTTCAGATTACGCCTCATAAAGGACAGAATGCAGAAATACGGGAAGCGCAATTAATATCCTTAAAAATAATCCCAAATAGCGCAATGGTTGTTACAACAGATGTTGGAGACGCAAACAATATTCACCCAATAGACAAACAGACCGTGGGATACAGACTCTCTTTAATTGCGCGTGCTAAAACCTATGGAGAAAATAATCTGGTGTATTCAGGACCGATTTTTAATCGTATGAAAATTAAAAAACAAAAGGCACAATTGTTTTTTGATTACGCCGAGTCTGGTCTGAAGAAAAAGGAAGAAACTCTAAAAGAATTTGAAGTAGCAGGAAACGACCAGGTTTTTTATCCGGCTGACGCGAAAATAGAAGGAAAAACGATAGTAGTTTCTTCCTCAAAAGTAAAAGAACCTGTTGCGGTTCGTTTCGCCTGGAAAGCAATTCCCGAGCCTAATTTATTTAATAACGAAAACTTGCCTGCTTCGCCTTTTAGAACAGATAATTGGGAAATAAAAACAGAGAAAAAGTAAGTTGCGATTATTTTAATGGGCATTTATATTTTCTCGGTGTTTAAAAATCGTAATAAGTTCACTAAATTATAATTGAATAAAACCAAAATGAATAGAAGACAATTTATCATCGGAAATTCCCTGGCTGTAGTTGGTTTGTGCCTTCCATTTTCAGTAGAGGCCGGAAATTTCATGGATGATCCAAAGCTTTCTGATTTCCAGAAACGACTTCGACCAGTCGGACGCGCTTTAGAATTTGAAGATTATTACGTTTGGTGCAACAGTCCGATAGAAGGGCCTGATGGTAAGATTCATGTGTTTTTTTCAAGATGGCCAAAAGCAAAAGGCATGAGCGGCTGGATCAACAGTTCAGAGATTGCTCATGCTGTTGCCGATACTCCTGAAGGACCTTACGAATATGTAGGGACAGTTTTAGCACCCAGAGGTGAGGGTTTTTGGGACGCAACGACTTGCCATAATCCCAGCATTCATTTCGTAGACGGAAAATACGCCCTTTTTTTTATGGGAAATTCTAACGGAAAAATGAATACGAAACGTATCGGCTTAGCGACCGCCGATTCTCTTTACGGACCTTGGAAAAGACCAGATCAACCTTTGTTATTGCCTGGGAAAGAAGGTTGCTGGGATGATTTTTTAACAACAAATCCGTCTTTTTTGAAACATCCAAACGGTGAATACTGGCTGTATTATAAATCATTGGACACAGAAAATTACGAACATCCAAAATTTCCTGTAAAAGGCAATAGAAAATATGGATTGGCAATATCGAAATCACTTCATGGACCTTATGAAAAATACGAATACAATCCGGTAATTGATTTTTCGAAACTTGGAGATAATAAACAATGTGAGGATGCTTTTGTATGGTACGAAAATAAGAAATTCAAAATGCTGGCAAGAGATATGGGCGTTTTTGGTATCGATTACGGTTTGTATATGGATTCTGATGACGGAAAAAATTGGAGCGATCCTCAAATTGCCTATCAGCCCTTAAATAAATACATCGATCAACCCGAAGCACCAAAACATTTAAATAGATATGGTAGATTAGAGCGTCCACAATTATTGTTTCAAAACGGAAAAGCAACTTATATGTTTAGCGCTTCACAAGGTGGGAAATATGAAACTGCTTCAGGGTTTATTTTTAAAATAATATAAAAAATGTAAATTATTCAGAAGTAGTGATTCCGTAAAAAGAGTTTTTTTTCTTCATCAGGATGATAAGATTACGCAAACCTTTGGCGAAGCTTTAAACTTTAACAAAGGTAAATAACCAACAATATGATAAAAAAAGATAACATACACTAAAACAAATCACAATGAAAAATATTTTTAAAATTTTACTCTGCTTCATTGCTTTCACACAAGTATCATTCTCACAGAATTATGCAAATGATAAATTTCCTGATGGAACCGCCATTACAAATTGGTTTAAGGATTACTCTAAAATTCAATTAAAAGATTTAGGTAAAAAATACACCATTACAGATTTTGGAGTAGGGAAGGACAGTACCAAAATTCAAACTATTGCCATTCAGAAAGTAATTGATAAAGCGGCTGCAAATGGCGGCGGAGTTATTGTGATTCCCAAAGGTGTTTACCTGAGTGGTGCTTTGTTTTTTAAACCAAAAACTACTTTGTATGTGTCTGAAGGCGCTGTATTAAAAGGTTCTGATAATATTGCTGATTTTCCAATTATGCCATCCAGAATGGAAGGTCAGAATCTGGATTATTTTCCGGCTTTGGTCAACGTTTACGGAGTTGATAATTTTTCGATTTCAGGAAAAGGAACCATTAACGGAAACGGGAAAAAATATTGGGAAGCCTTTTGGGAACGTCGTAAAGAAAATCCAAAATGTACCAATCTCGAAGTATCAAGGCCAAGATTAATTTTTGTCTGGAATTCGAATAATGTACAGCTTCAGGATGTAAAGCTGATTAATTCAGGTTTCTGGACCAATCATTTTTATAAATGTAACAATGTAAAACTGCTCGATCTTTATATCTTTTCGCCACATATTGGTGTAAAAGCACCAAGTACAGACGCAATAGATATTGATATTTGTACCAATTTTTTAGTAAAAGGATGTTTTATGTCTGTAAATGATGATGCAATTGCATTAAAAGGAGGAAAAGGACCTTATGCAGATCAGGATAAAAACAATGGACCCAATTCTAATATTATTATCGAAGATTGTACTTTCGGATTTTGTCATTCAGCCTTAACAAACGGAAGTGAGTCGATTCATAACAGGAATGTGATTATGCGTAATTGCAAAATTGATGGCGCTTCAAGATTATTATGGTTAAAAATGAGACCGGATACGCCACAGCGATATGAGTATATCAGAGTAGAAGATATAAAAGGAGAAGCAAAAACATGTCTTGCTGTTTTTGCGTGGAAACAATTTTTTGATCTAAAAGGCCGTCCGGATGTTCCATTATCTTACGCAGATCATATTACCTTAAAAAATATCGACCTTAAATGTGATACTTTTTATGGTGTAGAGAATGATCCAAATGTTCGTTTATCAAACTTTACATTTAAAAATTTAAAAATTGAATCTGTTAAAACAGATATTGATAAAAGCATAATAAACGGCGTTAGTTTTAAAAATGTTTACGTAAATAAGCAGCTAGTAGAGTGATTTTTACCCATATTCTCAATTTATTTCTGTCGGTTTTACACCCAAAGGTTAAAATTTTAGTCTGTTTTTTGTGATTTGAAGAAAAAAAGCGATTTTTTTTTCAGTAGCTGTTTAGCGCTTACAAAAGCAGATTATTTTATTATTTTGTTAATAAGTGTTTGATTAGTAAGGTGTTGGTTCTTCTGGAAAAAAGACAAAAAAATGGAGTAAATTTAATGTTAAATTAAAGTCTAAAAAACGATGATAATTTTAACGTGAAATATGTTGTATCTATCATACAAACTTTTATTTTTGCGCCTTAATTTAATACTTATAAGCATGAAAGATCTATTAGGAAAAATCCACGCCGAAATTGAAACATTTAAAGCAGAAGCTGAATCTTTGACAGAAAAAGGTGTTAAAGCTGCTGGAGCAAGAGCTCGTAAATCTACTTTAGAAATTGAAAAACTTTTAAAAGAGTTTAGAAAAGTTTCTATCGAAGAATCAAAAAAATAATATTTTTTATTCAAAATAAAACCTCTTTTAATTTATTTTAAACGAGGTTTTTTTTGTTTTATGTCTAACCTGAAAAAGTTGACTTTAATCTAGTCGATAAGTTTTCTAATTTAGTTGTTTTAATTAATTCAAGTTAATATTACTATGTTTAAACTTTGCTTCAGATCCCGATATGTCGGGACAGATTGAGGACAAATCATGATCGAAAAGGGCTTAACTGAATTAATTGCGATTACCTTGGTAATTCAATATAATCTTTAAGACTGCATTCTTTTAGTTTTTTAATACTTTCTGCAACAGTTAACGCATTCAGGGTCGCACCTTCTAAACCGGTATGAGTGTGATCTTTTGGAAAAAAAGCTTTTACTTTATCTTTTCCTAAAGCCTCATATTTAAACGCAACAATCTCATTCAAGTCAATATAATAGACATTTTCTTTATCCGCGACTTCCTTCGACCATTTTCCGTAAGAATCATTTCTGCGTTCTACTTTATCGTTTGGCCATTCATTTCTTGGTGTCTGACTCAAAATAATCGGAATCGCTCCTTTTTCTTTCGCTTCACGAATAAACTTTGTCATATACCAGCCAAAAGTATGTACAATTTCTTTTGAGCCATCAGCAAGAATTACTTCCTGTGTTTCCGCTCCGGTACCTTTTAGAGAACCCCTTAATTTCTCTTTGTCAACAGCCCCGGCATCATTATGGCCAAACTCAATCAGGATAAAATTTCCGGGTTGCAATTGGTTTTTTACTTCGTCCCAAAGACCTTCATGATCAAAAGTTCTGGTACTTCGGCCGCCTCTGGCTTTATTAATGACCTCAATTCTTGTGGTATCGCAGTATGCAGAGAAGGTAACACCCCAACCTACAGCATTTTGGTCATTATTATTTGCCATTGTAGAATCGCCAATTAAGTACACTTTTTTCTTTGCAGGAAGTATAATTTTTGGATCTTTTAGAATATAATTCTTTAAAGAATTTTTACTCTCTTTTAGTTGATTGATAATTACTGAAGCCGAAAGTACAGCGCCTTTTGCTGATGTATGCGTGTGATCTTTTTTATAGAAATAAGTTTCGGTAATGTTATTTTCGCCCAACTTTTCCATTTCAAGAGCCATTTTATCATTCAGATCGATAAAAGTTACCTTTTCATTATCAGCAATTTGTTTTGCCCATAATCCATAGGATTGGTTGTTACGGGGGACTTTACCATTCTTCCAGTCGTTTCTGGGAATCGGAGAACAAACAATCGGAATCGCTCCTTTTGATTTTGCTTCGCGAACAACTTTCTCAATATACCAGCCGTAACTGTGTACCGTTTCATGTTTTTTGGTCAGGATATTATCGATTTCCTGAGATTCCTTTCCAATACCTTTAATTGTTCCGCGTGCGCGAAGGCTATCATTTAAAGGGCCATCATCATTATGCCCAAACTGAATCACAACATAATCACCTTTTTTAAGTTTATTCAAAACAGCATCCCATAATCCTTTATCCTGAAAAGTACGGCTGCTTGTACCTCCCAAAGCATGATTTTCGATAGTTACTCTTGTAGTATCTAAAAATTGACCAATAAAATCTCCCCAACCCCAAAGTCCGCCCGAGCCATCGCCTTTACCATTTTTTACAGTCGAATCACCCACCATAAAAACAGTTGGTTTAGGATCTTGGTCTAATGTGAAGTTGAAAAAAAGAATACCTAATAAAAGGATTAAAAGAAATTTAATTGATTTCATGTATATGATATTTATTTAAAAAGTAAACCCGTCTGCAATGTTCAGTAGGGCATTTCATTTCAAAAGAACGCTTTGTCAGGCTGAGCGAAGTCGAAGCCCTTTCCGTGTAAAACGAGCGTTCGACTCCGCTCAGGATGACACTGGATGTAATAAGAGCACTTTGTCAGGCTGAGCGGAGTCGAAGCCCTTTCCGTGTTAACGAGCCTTCGACTTCGCTCAGGATGACACTGGATGTAATAAGAACGCTTTGTCAGGCTAAACGGAGGCGAAGACCTTTCCGTGCTAAACGAGCCTTCGACTTCGCTCAGGATGACACTGGATGTAATAAGAACGCTTTGTCAGGCTGAGCGGAGTCGAAGCCATTTTCAGGAAAACCTGAAACCTGAAACAACAAAACCTTATATTCCCGTTCCCTTTTTTTAAAACATAGTTAATTTGATGTTATTTCAAAACTATGAGTTCTGTTTTTGTATAGTATCCTGTACTATGATGTTAAAATATTGAATATTGTAAATTTTTATATTGTAAAAATCAGGTAGGTACAGGATACTATACCACTAAAAAACAAAGAAATTGCATCTGCATTACAGAATTAATAAAATTAGACCGGAATAATTTTGTTATTCGAATTTAGGAATAATTCATTTTATAGTTTTATGAAAATTAAAAAGTACTCTATTCAAACTTTGGGCCTCTTATTCTTTTTATGTTCAGTGGTATCTTTTGGGCAGGAAAATAAAGCGCCGCGTAAAATACATTATACACCTGAAGGAAATAGTTTTGTTCTAAAAAATGGAACCCGAAAATTCAATCGGGCCTTATACGGTTCGAATACAGGATTTAGGATTGAAACTGGTGATTTGCCTGAATTTGCCATGTATATGCCGGGCATGGGAGGTAATTTTAAGCTAGGTTTAATAAACGGAAAAGAAAGCAAATGGATAACTGAAGCTGCTAAAATTGATACGCGTTATATTTTAGGTACAATGCAGTATACGATTGAAGATGCAATTTTAGGAAACGGAAAGTTGTTTATAGAAGTTGTGGCATTAAAAGAAAGTGAAGGTTTCATTGTAAAAGCATATGGCGAAAATATTTCTAAAAATACCAATATCCTATGGGCTTTCGGAGGTGCAACGGGAAAAAAGTTCAGTCGTGACGGAGATATAGGCGCTGATCCCGAATCGGTTTTTTATTTGCAGCCGCAATATTGCATTAATAATAAATACACCATAAATAAACAATCCTTTTTGTTGGAGTATGGCTCTGAAAGTAACAAACAGAAAACCGGAAATAATAAAAAGGTTACCGGATTCTTTCCGGAATCACTTGTCCATTTAGCCAATGCAAAAATGCAAAAAAAGCCATTAGAACTTTTTGATTCGAATTTGGAAACATTGACACTTATTACAGGGAAAGTAAAATCGATTTCTCAAAACGGAGATTATTGGTTGTTTCTCACAGAAGATTCCAAAACAAATTACAATCAAAAAAGCATAGCACAACTTTATATAAAATCAATTGAGCAAACAAAAATTTTAGCGAATAGAGTTAAGGTTACGACTCCTGATCCTTATATCAATACTTTAGGATCTGCACTTTCAATCGCAGCTGACGCAATTTGGGAAAGTCCTGCTTATCTTCATGGAGCTATTGCCTGGAGAATGTATTTAAATGCCTGGCGAGGTGCTTATACAGCTGATCCTTTGGGATGGCACGATCGGGCAAAAACACATTTTACAAGTTATAGTAATTCGCAGGTTACAAGCCCTGAAAGCGGCCCGATTGTACTGGATGAAGAAAGAAATCTGGCACGTCAGAAAGAAGAAATAGGAACTTCGATGTTCAGCAGCGGATATATCAGCAGAAGTCCGAATAAAAATAATGTTGCCCATCATTATGACATGAATTTGGTTTTTATAGATCAAATGCTGAGGCATTTTAAATGGACGGGTGATACTTCTTTTATAAAAGAAATGTGGCCAACAATCCAACGGCATTTAAATTGGGAAAAAAGAAATTTTGACACTGATGGCGACGGATTATACGATGCGTATGCATCGATTTGGGCAAGCGATGCTTTGCAATACAGCGGTGGCGGTGTGATTCATTCCTCAGCCTATAATTATTATGCCAATAAAACCGTAGCACAGATTGCAAAGAAAATTCAGGAAGATGATAATCCATTTACAAAAGAAGCAGACAAAATTCTAAAAGCCGCAAACAGCCAGCTTTGGATTGCTGATAAAGGGATTTTTGCAGAATATAAAGATGCATTAGGCAATAGATTATTGCACGATTCTCCCGGAGTCTGGAGTATTTATCATACGATAGATTCAGAATTATCAAATCCTTTTGAGAGTTATCAAATGTTAGATTATGTCAACAATCATATTCCGCATATACCAATTTCTGCTGAAGGATTAGATAAAAAAGATCTTTATGTAATTAGTACAACCAATTGGCAGCCTTATACATGGTCGACAAATAATGTGGCCTTAGCAGAACAATTGCATACTTCACTGGCATTCTGGCAAGGCGGACAATCTGAAAAAGCCTTTAAAATGTGGGAAAGTGCTTTGGTCGAAAGTATGTATTTAGGCGCTTCGCCCGGAGGATTTGAACAGTTGCTGTATCAGGATGCCATGCGTGGCGAATTGTACAGGGATTTTGCTGATCCCATTGGCGTGGCTTCACGAACCTTAGTCGAAGGACTTTTTGGAATTCAGCCCGATGCGTTGATCGGAGTTCTAACGATCCAGCCCGGTTTTCCTGAAAAGTGGAATCAGGCTTCTCTGGAAATTCCGGATATTACAATCGATTTTAAAAGAGAAAACAAAGAAGAAAAATACAGTATCAAAAATAAGTTTTCGGCTAAGATGAAACTGAAACTAGTTTTAAAATCGTCATTTGATGCTGTAGAAAGTATTGTTGTTAATGGAAAACCAGTTTCATGGAACCTTGTTCCGGAAAGCATCGGAAATCCAAAAATAAGTATCGAAATCCCATACAATGCTGTTTATGATATTAGAGTTAAATTGAAAGGAGAGGTTTTGGAAGAAGTTAAAACGAAAGAAATTCATGCATTAAATGAAATTATAGATTTGAAAACTTCTAAAGCCAAAATAATATCAGTTTATGACCCGCAATTAGTTTTAAGTGAAATTTCTAAAGCAGATCATTTGCTCACGGCAAAAGTGAATTCAGTTGGAAATAAACTCTTTTTTATAGAATTAAAGCAAGGCGAATTATCGTGGTGGAAACCCATTGAAATAAATGTGAAATCTGAAACCCAATCTAGTGAAATAGCTACCAATTGGGATGTTCCGTTAGACAAATCAAAAAGGGCAGAAACAATTTCACTTGCATCATTTTTTAATTCAAAAGTGACTGATATTTTCAATTATGAATATCTGTCACCAAGACCAAAAACGGTGACATTACAACTCCCAAAACAAGGGATTGGAAATTGGTGTTATCCAAATATTTCAGTAAAAATAGATGATACAGGATTACGTGAAAAAGCAAAAGTAAACAATCAGATTACGATGCCAAACGGAATTCCGTTTCAAACACCTTCTGATGAAACTCAGAAAAATATCATCTTCACATCGATGTGGGATAATTTTCCGGAAAGCATCAATATTGCGTTAAACGGAAAAGCGTCACATGCGTATTTTATGCTCGCAGGAACAACAAACCCAATGCAAAGCCGAATAGTAAACGGAGAAATTACAGTAAACTATACTGATGGAACATCGAAAATTTTATTTCTGAGAAATCCTGAAAACTGGTGGCCAATCGAACAGGATTATTTTATTGATGGTTTGGCTTTTACGACTGATGCTCCAAGACCTCCCAGAATTTACTTTAAATCGGGAGAAATTTCAAGAGATTTTGCAGCTTTCAAAACCATTAAAGGATTCACAAGTTACGGAGTTGATGGTGGCGCAGGAACTATTTTAGATTTGCCACTAGATAAAAATAAAACATTAAAAAGCCTGACTTTAAGAACTGTTGCCAATGATGTTGTAATTGGCTTGATGAGTTTGACATTAGTGAGGGAATGATTTAATGATAATGAGAGTCAATTAGAAAATGAGTCAATGAGAAAATGTGAAACTCGGTGTCAAACTTTGTCAAATTTTAAACTTTGACAAAGTTATAGCAAACCTGAAACCTGAAACTAAATTTAATCAAAATGAAAAACTATCAATTAATTACAGCATTTCTCTTTTCGATATCAATTTCGCTTTCAGCGCAAAAGATTGATCGAAAAGCATTAGTAAATCGGCATAATGTTCAAATTACAGCTATCGACACTTTGGCTTCGCTGACTGTAGGAAATGGCGCTTTTGCTTTCACGGTTGATGCTACAGGATTGCAGACTTTTCCTAAAAAATATGAAAACGGAATTCCGTTAGGAACTCAGTCGGAATGGGGTTGGGACAGTTATAAAAACACCAATAATTATAAATTCTCAGAAACGCTAAGAGATTACAAACAGTATGGAAGAGATATTTCATATACCGTTCAAATAAAAGAACCAAAGCGAAAAGTCGAAGCAGTAAATTGGTTTCGTCAGAATCCGCATTTATTGCAATTAGGGAATCTAGGTTTTGAAATCACAAAGAAAGACGGAACTATTGCAAAACCTGAGGACATCAAAGGGATTGCTCAAAAGTTAAATCTCTGGACAGGAGAAATCGAAAGTTATTTTGAAGTAGAAGGAATTCCTGTTACAGTTTTGACGGTTTCGCATCAGGAAAAAGATGCAATTGGTGTAAAAGTAAAGTCAGATTTATTGGCACAAAAGCGTTTGAAGATCAGTTTAAGAATTCCGTTTCCAACAGGAGATTGGGCAGATATGGGAACAAAGTGGGAAGGGAAACAAGAATATAAAAGTACATTAGTCGAAAAGTCAAAAACAGAGGCTGTTGTAACACATGTTATGGACAGTATTTCATACAACGTCAATTTAAGCTGGAAAGGAAATGCGCAGATTAAAAAGACTTCTGATCATTATTTTGTAGTCGAAGCATCCAGTACAAACACATTAGAATTAAGCTGTCTTTTTGCTTTAGTAGATAAAAAGTCAGCAGGAAATTCTTCTTTTACAGATATTCAAAATAGCAGTATAAAAGGCTGGGAGCAATTCTGGAAAAGTGGTGCCGCAGTAGATTTTTCAGGAAGTACTGATCCCCGTGCAAAAGAATTAGAGCGAAGAGTTATCCTGTCGCAATATCTTACCAAAGTGCAATGTACGGGAAAAGTTCCGCCGCAAGAAACAGGTTTAACCTATAACAGTTGGTACGGAAAACCGCATCTGGAAATGCATTGGTGGCACGGTGTTCATTTTGCCCTTTGGAACCGACCTGAATTATTAGAAAAAAGCCTTCCGTGGTATCAGAAAGTTTTTGATAAAGCTAAAAATATAGCCAAAAGACAAGGTTTTGAAGGCGCAAGGTGGCAAAAAATGGTAGATCCAGACGGGAATGAAAGTCCGTCTTCAGTCGGTTCTTTTTTGATTTGGCAGCAACCGCATTTCATCACTTATGCTGAATTAATCTATCGTGCAAAACCAACAACAGCTACTTTAAATTTATATAGTGAGCGTGTTTTTGAAACCGCTAATTTCATGGCTTCGTTTGCGAATTACGATGCAAAAAATGATCGTTATGTTTTAGGACCGGGAGTAATTCCGGCGCAGGAACGTTTTAAAACGATGGAAACTTTCAATCCTACCTATGAATTAGCATATTGGAACTGGGCGCTGAAAACAGCAATCGCCTGGAAGAAAAAATTAAATCAAGAAGTACCTGAAAAGTGGGAAAGAGTCCTGGTAAAACTTGCTCCGTTGCCAATTGCAGATCAGGTTTATCTGGCAACAGAAAGCGCAAAGGATTCTTATACTAATCCGGAATTCAAAACAGATCATCCATCGGTTTTGGGAACTTTTGGAATGCTTCCTGAAACTTCGCTTTTAGATAAAAAGATCATGAAAAACACTTTTGATCTGGTTTGGAAAACATGGTCCTGGGATAAAACCTGGGGATGGGATTTCCCGATGACAGCAATGTCTGCAGCACGTTTGCAGATGCCAGAAAAAGCGATTGATGCCTTGTTTATGAATATAACAACAAATACGTATTTGAAAAACGGACATAATTATCAGTCAGAAAGATTAACGCTTTATCTTCCAGGAAATGGAGGATTGTTAAGTGCCGTTGCGATGATGTGTGCCGGTTGGGATGGAAGCACAGAGCAAAATCCGGGTTTCCCAAAAGATGGAACCTGGAGAGTACAAAGTGAAGGATTTAAAAAGATGTTTTGATTTTTTAAAGGTTCTAAGTTACTAAGATTCTGAGTTGCTAAGTTTTTAGTTTTGTCATTTCGGAAAGAGAGATCACAATCGTAACTCGACAAATTTTGGTAAGATTCTGTACGGAATTTCTTGTGTGATTTCTTATTCTTGGAAATGAACAATTCAGTATTAAAATATAAAACTTTGTGACTTCGAGACTTTTCACGAGATTAAAAAAATCAGTTTAAATCAGCCAAAACCCGTATAATCCGTGTGCCATGACAATCCATTAAAAAACAACAACTATGAAAAATAAAATTTTACTATTATTTCTCTTATCAACTTTACATTCATTCGCTCAAAGGCAAATGGAAACCTTAGACAGGGGGGTAATAGCCATAAAAGACAAAGGACAGTTTTTTATTGGTTGGCGGGTTTTAGGAACAGATCCTGATGATCTGGCGTTTAATTTATATCGAAAAAGCGGTACTAAAAAAGCAGTTAAATTAAACGATAAACCTATTTTGGGAGCGACCAATTTTGTAGATACCAAGGCCAATAGTCAGGAAGAGAATACCTGGTTTGTAAAAAAAGTCTTAAAGGGCAAAGAAACCGATGAAAAAGGAAGTTTTACAATTCCTGCACAAAGTCCCGATAAAGATTATCTGGCGATACAACTAAAACCAGTTGAAGGATATATCCCAAATGATCTTTCGGTGGGTGATTTAGACGGAGACGGACGATATGATCTGATTGTTCATATGACCGGAAAGGCACACGATAACTCGCATACAGGAATCACGGATCCTCCCATATTTCAGGCGTATACCTTAGATGGAAAATTTTTATGGCAGATTAATCTAGGAAAAAATATTCGTGAAGGAGCACATTATACCCAGTTTATGGTCTATGATTTAGATGGTGACGGTATTTCGGAATTTGTATGTAAAACGGCTGACGGAACGACGGATAGCCAGAATAATGTAGTGGGAGATGCCTCGAAAGACTGGGTAGAACGAGATCCAAATTCTCCGGTTTTCGGCAAAATTTTAAAAGGACCGGAATATCTTTCGGTTTTTAACGGAAGAACCGGAAAACTAATTACCACTACTGATTATATTCCTGAACGTGGTGATCTTGCAGGTTGGGGCGGACACGGCGGCAGCGGCGGAAATGATACCAAAGGCAACAGGATTGATCGTTTTACAGCTTGTATTGCATATTTAGATGGCGTTCATCCAAGTGTTGTCATGTGCAGAGGGTATTACGGAAGAACGGTTTTGGCTGCCTGGGATTTTAAAAATGGCAAACTCACTTCGAGATGGATTTTTGATAGTAAAGACGCCGAAAATCCGTACTCAGGAATGGGAAATCATGGACTTGCAGTTGCTGATGTTGATAATGACGGAAAAGACGAAATTATCTACGGATCGATGTGTATCGATGATGACGGAAAAGGATTGTATACAACAGGTTTCAGACACGGAGATGCATTGCATGTTTCAGATCTTGATCTTGATGTTCCGGGTTTGGAAGTCTTTGGAATCCATGAAATAGAAAACGGAACAAAAGGTCCGGGTGTAACATTATTTTCTGCTGCCGATGGAAAAGTTTTGTTTACCGGTTCACTTAATGAAGATGTTGGTCGTGGTGTTGCAGATAATATAGATCCAACCAGAAAAGGAGCACAATGCTGGTGGTCAGGATCGCCTTATTTGCACGATATGAAAGGCAACGAAATAGGAAAAGCCCCAACTTCGAATAATTTTTTAATTTATTGGGATGGAGATTCTTCGAGAGAACTCCTGAATTCTAATTATATCGATAAATATAATGTTGGCAGATTGTTTACCGCAACCGGAGCAGCATCTAATAATGGCACAAAATCTACACCGGCACTTTCTGCAGATATTCTGGGAGACTGGCGCGAAGAATTAATTTTAAGATCGGAGGATAATACTGAATTAAGGATTTATTCAACTACAATCCCTACAGAAATCAGGCAATACACGCTGATGCATGATCCGCAGTATAGATTAAGTGTTGCCTGGCAGAATGTAGGTTATAATCAGCCGCCACATACTGGTTTTTATATGGGTGCGGGCATGAAACCTGCACCAAAACCTAATATTGTGTTGGTTCCCTTACCTGTTAATTAAACCGAGAAGTTGTTTATTATGGACTTTTTTATGAGGTTTGATTAAAGTTAAAATATAATTTTAATAAGATTGATTGTAATAAAAATTTGAATATATTTGAAAAAAAATGTTAAATAAGTTGTACTTGTTTCTTCTTTTTGGAAGTTTTCTAAAGCTATTTTGTATTTAAATAACTCTAAATAAAAGAAAAATTACTGAACAATCGAAAATTATGACATACACTAAAAAGTTTTTCTTTACCGTAATTACTGCTTTTTGCTTCTGTAATTTGGCTACAGCCAAAGCAAAAATTCCATTTGGGAAAATAGATAAAATAGAAGTCGTATCAGATTTGCCGGACACAGAAGAATACCTTTCAAAAGAAGAATCAAATGTACATTTAGATCTTGGCAGATTACATCAGGAATACAATATTGCATGGGTACCTGTGTGGATTACCGAGCAGCCAAAACTGGTCTTATTTAAAAAAGACTCAGACAGATATTATGAACTGTCTAATGAACAGCTTGAAAAAGTAATTGCAGAAAATAAATTAAACAAAGAAGAACTGCTTAAACTTGGATTTTATACGCAATACGGCGGAAAAATAATCCTCTTTTTAGTTTTATGTTTAATGATTTATGGCCTTTTGGGTAAAGACAAAAAGAAAGATGTGAAACCAATAAACCTTTAAATAATAATAAAAACTATGAATCCATTATTTTTCATTCCCATTGTATTAGTAATTGCAGGTATCATTTTTATGGTATATATGAACAAAAAGCATCAATCTGCAAAAGCCGAAATTGACTTAGATTTAGAAAGAACAAAATATGATCTTTATAAGGAGCAAGTTTTAAAAGATGATTTCCCACAATTGAAACAATGGATGAAAGGCAAATCAGTAGACGCGTATACCTCTGCATCTGTTCCTCAGTCTAAAGGAAGCAAAGTTCAGGAAATTGTAACTGACGGAATAAAAAATGTAGCATTATCTGCTGTAGGATTAAAACTTCAACGAATCGAAACCGTATGTTTTTGGGTTTTGAGCGGTAACGATCTACATTTTTTCAGTACTGATTTTGTTGGAGAATTAGAGGAACATATTGTTTTTGATAATTTCCGAATTGAAGAAGCAAAACTTGAATACGGAGGGATTTTAAAATCACAATTAGGAGTATATTCAAAAGCTTCTGAAGAATATTTGCCAAAAACACATATTATCACATTCAATATAGATGGTAATCCCCTGTCAATTGAAATTCACGACAGATTACACTACGTTCCGGACCCGACAGACATCTTAAATTTAAACAAGCAATTATTAACAAGAGCAAAATATCAGGTAGTAGGAGAAAATTTTGTAAAAGAATTGCAAAAGAAGTTTTCAAATCTGCAGGTATCATAAAAGTTTATGAACTTATTTTCAAAGATTTTTAATGCGTTTAAAAGCATAAGATTAAACGATAAAAATGCAGTAAATGGTGAGCAATTAGACTATTTGTTAATTAGTTCAATGTATGCTGAGCAGCAATCAGCCTATCTTAATTCTTATGAAACCGGTCTAGGCAAATCGACGCTAAAAACGATTTTAGAAGATTATTGGAATGTATTTGATAAGAATGACGCAATGGAAATACTGTTGGATTTGCAAAACAGTTCGGTTAATTGCTTGACCAATAATTTCAAGATTTCTTTCAACAGCTCTTTTGGCATTGTGTTATTTTTATATTTAAAAAAATCTTTTTCTTCGTTATGGAAGAATTCATTTATTTCATCAATGGACATTTTTATATCAAATAACCATTTGAGAATTCTTTCATCCATAAATTAGTTCTTTTGAATTGTCAATTGATTTAATCAAGACTGGATTTTTTAAAGTCTGTTCTTCCAGAAAATCTACCTCACGACCAAACAAAGATTCGAGTTTTTCTTTGAAATTTATATAATTGTCAAAATTGAGTGATAGTTCAATTGGTTTGAATTTAACTAGTAAATCGACATCACTTTTGTCATTAAAATTAGAATTTACTGCAGAACCAAATAGATACATTTTCTCCACATTGTATATTGTGCAAAGCTTTTTTAAGTTATCTATATTCTTGTCAATTTTTCCCATATCACAATTTAGGCAAAATCTTTTATACTCTGGATATGCTCTGGTTCCTTTCTTTTGAATAAATCCTTAAATTGTTTAATAGTTCGGGAGATACAGCATTCATTTATCAAAAATATTATATTGGCAGGACAAAACGCTGAAAAGGCTTCACGTGATATCGATTAGCAACCCTCAGACATACTTTATTACTTATATTTTCTTTTGTCTGTTTTAGATATTTTACAATATCAGAAGAAGAATATAGTCTTTCCAGAAGCTGAATATCTGCTTGAAAAGTTTCGGTAGTAGTAGCATACAGAGCCCTTGGAATTATAATAGCTTTATCATTGTCAACATCAAGCTTATTATAATCCATATCCCAAAATAAATATTTAGGAAACAAGTCTACTATTTTGACTTTTGGTTTCATTACACAAATATACAACGATTGTATTATATTTAATATGCTCTTTGTTTCTTCTTATTTTTAACACTTTAAAAATCAGCGTCATTAAACATTATAGGTAAGAGTAGATATTCCGACGAAAGTACCCCACGATTCCGCGACAATGGTCGCCACTTATTCCGACGCAAAGTACGCCAGTCAAATCGTCCTTTATCATCACTTAGTAAAGATGATATTTTTCAAAGTTAATAATTTTTTCTAGTTCTCAACGATTTACCTGTTAATGCAATTCTGTGTGCAGAAGCTGACAATCTGTCCATTATAGCATCAGCAAGAGTTGGCTCCTCAATAAAGTTATACCAAGTGTCTACTGGTAGCTGAGAAGTAATCATAGTTGATCCTATACCATATCTATCTTCGAGGATATCTAGTAAAGCAATCCTTGCATCATTACTTAATGCTTTTAGCCCAAAATCATCTAATATTAAAAGCTTATATGCTGAGATACTCTTAATCCATTTAAGATATGATCCATCAAGTTTAGCTTGAGTTAGTGCATCTATAAACTTGTTCATGCTAAAATACAGAGTGCGATACCCAAGCAAGCAGGCACTGCGTCCTAAAGCACAAGCCATAAAAGATTTACCACAACCAGTAGCACCAGTTATCAAGACATTCTCTCCCTTTTCTATAAACATACCATCAGAGAGTCGTAATAACTGTTCTCTTGTGATACCTCTTTCTGTGTTGCAAATTATATCTTCTGGTAGGGCATGATAACGGAGTTTACTTGCTTTTAGATACTTCTGTGTTCTGGAGTATTCTCTGTATTCTACTTCTGCCTGAGTGAGCATAGCTATGAGAGAATGAACATCCTCTTGTTCATGTACCGGAAGCGCTAATGCAGCTTCATATCTTTTAGCCATGCCTGTCAATTTAAGGCCTTTGAACTGTTCTAATGTATTTTGTGTATTCATTTATTAAGGTTTTATAAGTTGATTAATTATAGGCTTCAGGGCCTCTGATATTACTGTGTTCGGGGATGCGGAACTCGATGGGAGACTCCTCTTCGAGTAAATCCATATTATTCACCAGGATGTTTTTGATAACACCGTAGGTAAACTTACGCCCTCTTAATCCCCGTTTACATGCAGCCTCCATCCGAATGTTGCCATAGGAGCTCATTAGTCTCAATAATCCAAGACAAGCAGTATATGATTGATCAATGATCAGTTTACTGTTCATTACTTTTTTGAAAAATTCAAAAGTATTAGGGCCGTTTTCTTCTGCTTTTTTGAGATAATATTCTGGACTCCATCCACGTTGATTCTTAATGATCCGATGTCTTTCAGGCATATGCTCCGTGATACTGGTATAACCATGGCTGGTGTAATTCCTAGTATGCACAGCAATCCTTTGTGCATCGCAATAGATCTCCACTACATCCTGATCATAGGCAATACGTACTTCCTTCCCAATATAGCGGTAGGGAACAGAGTAAAAGTGCCAGTCTTCACCCACCAATACATGGTAATGTTTCTGAACTTTTGCTTTGGTGTAATGTCTGATACTGTATGGGGATTCTGGAAGAGGTTGTAGTAGTGTTTTCTCTTGACTTTTAAACAACTCGAGCCTACTGTATACTTTCTTTTGAAAGTTCAATTGATGATGATAATCCAGCTTTTCTCTAATAGCCTTATTGAGTTCTGCGAGACTATGAAAAGTATCGTTACGTAGACTGGCATAAATACGTCTATACGTAATCTTTACATTGTTCTCAACAGAAGCCTTATCTTTTGGTTTATAGGGACGAGCTGCAAGCAGAGCAATATTATTGTGGTTTGCCCATTGTTCGAGCATATCAGTAAATACAGGTTCGTATTTACAACTTTTAGATACCCATTGCCTCATGTTATCTGATTTAACAGTCAAGGGAACCCCTCCAAAGTATTCAATGGTATGATTCAAAGCTTTTACCACTTGAGGTAGTTTTGCATCAGGTAAAGCCTCCACATAACCATAACCGCTAAAGGGAAGAATAGCAATATATACAGGGCACGCGATTAGTTCTCCAGTTGAAGTATCAACATAGTGAAGCATGTCTCCAGCAAAATCAACTTCAAGCAGCTTTGCAGGAGTATGAACAAAATGCATCACAGCATTGTTTATCTTCTCCTGATCTTGTAAGAGTTCACAAAATCTAGAATATTGAAAACCTTCAGGATATTCTTTAATATATTCTTCCCAAAGTAATAATCGTGTTACACCAGTTCGATTAAGTTCCTTGCTGAAGTAACCGATCAGATTATTAAAATGAACTTTGCGCGGATCAGTATCTTCTACTACAGCGGGCTTTAAGAGCCCTAGTATGTTCTCAAGTTCTTGATCTGAACGCTTTAGTAATTCCTTAAAATCAACTCCTGTTTGCGTAAATTTCAGCAAATAAAGTGCGATTGTTTTTCTAGAAATTCTGACTTCTTTTTCAATAGTCCGTTGTGAAACTCCACGCTCTAAAAACAAAAGAATCTGTCTTATCTTAATCATACTAAGTGGTTTATTTGCCATACTGCAAGTGGTTTTTTGATTACAAACCAAACTTATGCTAAATGGCGGTTAAATCTCTACTTAGTGAGATAATGGACTTGAGAAAGGTGGTGTGCTTTGTGTCGGAATGTCAGTCCTTTACAACTCTTAAATCAGAAGTAAAGTGGCGTACTTTGCGTCGGAATAAGTGGCGACCTTTGCAGCGGAATCGTGGCGTACTTTGAAGCGGAATGGGTGGTGTACTTTGTAGCGGAATCGTGGCGACCTTTGCAGCGGAATATCCATAAGAGCAACATTCTAAGAATTCTTGAACTTTCTGTTCCTCTTTATCTAACTGTATTATAAGTATATTCACTTATCATTTTTTGGAAATCTGAAAATTATCAATTAATCATTTTCCCCTTTCAATATTTTTAAATCATTCACAAAACGGTTCGAGAATTGTCCTACGTTAGGGCTACTACTTTAAAGTAAAAGCCTGAGAAATCTAGATTTCTCAGGCTTTTTTGTGATTCTAAAATTTTGTTTAATTTTAAAAAGAACGAACACTAGGAATGTTTTCAAGGAAAATTGATTCGAATCCCGTTTAGTTCTTTTCGAGCCTGATTTTGCACGTAACGTCCCGGTACTGAAGTGGTTTTCGAACTAAATTGATCCCATTATTCGGATTTGCCAAATCTTCCAAATACAAAACCAATTTCAAACTAAGCCCAATACCCAATTGCTTGTAGCGTGTTTTTGACGCATGGGGGAATATTATTAAAGTACAAGATGGAGCGGGAAATACTCTTCAAGGTTTAATAATACTAGATAGAGGCTATACAGGACATGAGCATTTACAGAATGTTGGAATCATTAATATGAATGGGAGAATATAAGTCCTGGTACATTTCAAACTGAATTACTTTCAAAAATTGGTTTGGACGAAAATACTCTTTCGGCAATAAGAACATCACAAATTGCTGAGAATCCAATATCAAAATTGGGGGATTCAAATGACATAGCTAAAATGGTAGTTTATTTGTCAGGTGATTCAGCTAGTTTTATTACCGGATCGGACTTTGTAATAGACGGCGGAAAAACAATTAAAGTCTAATTTTTTGATTTTTAATAGCCTATTTTTATATGTGTTGCAGTTAATAATATCTGTAGCACATATAAATTCAAATTGATAAAAGTTATAAAGTATTCATTTATGATTTGTTTCGAACAATAAATAAAATTAAAAACTACACAATGATTTCAAGCCAAAACTTATAGAGCTGGAAAATTATTTATATTATATTGTAAAATATAAATATTGACCTTGTTTAAATTTTAAACAGTTTCAGTTTCTTTTTAAGCTTTAAAAGAATCCATATAAAAATAGGATCAATTTTAGTTTTTAGAAAATATTTTAGTTCTAAATAGTAGTTTTAAACTGTTTTACAGGCAGGGTAACAATAAACTCAGCTCCATTGTCTTTCTCTCCAATGGCTCTAGGGTTGTGTTGTGAATTGCTTTCAAAATTGTATTTTTACTTATAATTCCCAACTAAAAAAGTCGGATTCTTCATCAGTAGTAAGAGGCATAATACGAACACCTGAATTTATTATTGATTACGTCTCATCATTATTTTCTGCTTCGTGTATATATGCCCAACGAATAGAAGTTGTTCCTAAGCCTAATCCTAATATTTTTTTCTTCTCTAAAATTTTTTTTCTAAAATTAAGTAAAATATAATTAATTGATTTAAAGAAAACGATAATTAAGAAATAGGAATTTGCTGTATTATTGCAATACAATTTTGAAGCAATTCACAATAAGGATTATTCCGTTATGAAAACATTCAAAGCGGTCTCACAAGGGTAGCTTTTTTTATACTTATTATTTTTAGGCATTATAATATTTATCTACAAATTATTTTCAATATTCTACTAAAACTTTCAATAGGCCGGCATGGCAAAAATTATTCCCAAATCTTAAGGAGTTTAGAGCAGGGGTACTATTACTGTCCAATTTTGCCATAAAATTCGATATGCTGATTTTCCAATTTTTCACTTCATTTTGCTGAAAAAGTAAATTAAATTGTTTTTAAATGACATTTTTTCAAAATTAAATTCAGGCTTTATTATTTAGAAATTCGTCTTTGAAATTGAAAAAAAGAGATCTACTATTTATTTGTATTAAGAAATTACCTACCTTTATTGTGTTCCACAAACATTAAATTTTCTATTTAAATTAACTTATATAAATTACCTCACCTTCATCTTTGATAAAAATTTAAGATTTCAATAAAAAACGCTGTGTAATTAATTAATTGAATGACAGGATGTTAAATTGAAAAATAATACTTCATAATTTGTTTTAATTACAAGGTAAATACGTACATTTATTCTTGTAATCTACAAATCTTAAAAAAAAGCTAAAAATAAAAACTGCAATATCAAAGATTTCGTTTATATGTATTTGCGGAATTACAATTATTACTATTAATAAACTTTTTTTAAAAACTAAAATTATGAAAAATGAAGTTAAAATTCATGAAGTTGACCGCTCATTGAATAACAGAAGGAGCTTTCTTAAGCTCAGTGGCTTGGCATTAGCAAGCGCGGGTCTGGTAATAGCTGGTTGTAGCAACAATGACGATGATAATGAGCCGGAAGACACATCGCTGCCAGGAGTTAGAAATGGCGTCTTTGATTTAGGTTCAGGAGATTTTGGAGTATTAACCTATGCTTATGCTCTGGAACAACTGGAAGCGGACTTTTATACTAAAGTTGTAAATTCCACAAGTTTTAATAGCGCTTTTAACGATATTGAACGTCAGGTATTAACTGACTTATATCATCATGAAGTAATTCACAGAGATTTTTTTAAAGCTGCTTTAACCGGAGCACTTCCAAATCCTACTACTCAATTACTTCCAACTTTGGCTTTTAATTATGGTTCACTAAATTTTAATAGCCGTACCGAAGTTCTTGCCACTGCAAAAGCACTAGAGGATACTGGAGTTGCAGCTTATAATGGAGCAGGAAAATTAATTAAAAGTGCCGATTATTTACTATTAGCAGGAAAAATTGTTTCAGTAGAAGCAAGGCACGCATCAGCTATTAGAAGTTTAATTAATCCTAATTCTAAGGACTTTGCTGGCGACGATATCATTAGTACAACAACAGGATTAGATGCTGCTAAAGATCCTTCTAAAATATTACCAATTGCAGGAGGCTTTATTACCACAAAATTTACTGCCAAATACTTACCTTAAATCTTAACTAGCTAAAACTTAGAAATTATGAATATTTTAAAATTTATAGAAACATTTACTGATGATAGCTTAATGAGAAGCACTGGATCAAGAAGAGACAGTTTTAATCAGTTTGGAAACATAGGAAAAACATTGGCATACGCATCAATACCATTCGGATTATCGGCTATGGCAAATAAGGCACTCGCAAAAGATATTACTGCAACACCGGCAACTCCAATTGGAGCTTTGCAATTTGCATTAACATTAGAATATCTGGAAAATGAATTTTATGCCATGGCATTAGATTCAGGCGTAATTCCGGCATCAGAAAATTCAGGGAGAGATTTAAAAGTTTTCCAACAAATAGCAGCACACGAATCCAATCATGTTAAATTTTTAATTGCAGGACTCGGCGGACCAGCAAGTGCTAATTTTGTTGCAAAACCTACTTTTGACTTTACAGTTGGCGGAGCATTTGATCCGTTTGGTGACTATCCAACCTTTTTAGCATTGGCTCAGGCTTTTGAAGATACAGGCGTAAGAGCCTATAAAGGTCAGGCAGCAAATTTAATTAGCGCACCTGATTTATTGACTGCCGCATTACAAATTCACTCTGTAGAAGCACGCCACGCATCTGAAGTACGACGATTACGCGGATTAAAAGGATGGATCTCAAATAGCGAAAGAGGCGCAGGAATGCCACCTGCAACACAAGCCGTTTATGATGGTGAAGGAGTTACTACTCAGGCAGGATTTAATACTTCAACTGCATTTGGAGCTTCCGCAGGTTCAGAGGCTTATGATGAACCACTTACGACCCAACAAGTTGTTGATATTGCAAATTTATTTATTGTTTAACAAAACAATTCTAAATATTGAACCACCTTCGAGTTATTGTGAAGGTGGTTTTTTTGTCTTGAAAAAATTTGCTACCTAATAAGTGATATCTACAATTATTCAGACGATTTTTGCATATAGAAAGCTTACGAAATATATTATTATTAAATAGATCTACTACATTTTTTATCGGAGATTGAGAAAATGTCAAATTTTAGCTGCAAGTATAAATGTATCCATTTTTTAATCATGCCTAAAAAAGTTTTAATTTAATAAGTAAAACAAGATAATTTAATGTAAAACTTATTTCCACGAAACTATCTATTTAACTTTTATGAGTAATTAAATAATGAAAATAATTATTTAAAAAAAGCCATTTCGTAAAATTAGTCACAATTACATTTAATAGTAATTATTTATTTACCGAAATTATTCCAAATAAATTAAACGTACTGGTGTAGTGTTTTATTTTTTTAGATCTAAGCCAACATTCGATCTTTAGAGAAAACAAATCAAAATTTCGCAATAAAAAAAACTGAAATTTCAGGTTTTTTTATCAATTAATTTTTTTAGGAAATTACATTTTTGGAAGTAGCACTGTATCCACTACATGTATAACGCCATTCGATTGATTTACATCCGCAATTGTAACTTTAGCTTTATTTCCGCTTTAGTCACTAATGTATCGGGTTTTGCGATAGCCTCGCTTAATTTTAGTATTCAACATAATTTTAATTTTACATGCTACCAATAGAGAGATATGACTTCAATTAACTAAAAACTATATTTGTTTTTAATTAATTGAATTATAAATAAGGCAGTTTTATGGTATTGGTCTTAGCTTAAAAAAATAGTATAGAACTATTATTTTAAGCTATTCATTTTAAACCAAATTAATTTCCTCTATAAGTCGAATATCCGTAAGCAGAAAGCGTGATTGGAACATGGTAATGGTTTTGATCCTTAATCTGAAATACGACTTCTATAAAGGGATAGAAACTGTCGATACCACTCTTTTTAAAATAATCAGCTGTAAAGTAAGTCAGTTTATAAATTCCTAAATTAGATTGTTGCGAGTTTAAAAAATCTGTTATTCTTCCGTTTGAATCTGTTTTTTTTTCATCAGTGAAAGACCATTTTTTTGTTTCTTCATTGTATTGTTCTAATTTAATTGTAACTCCTCTTACTGGTTCTCCTTTTGATACATCCAGGATATGGCTTGAAAGTTGATAGTTATTTTTTTGAGCAAAAATTACTGTTGAGAAGAGTAGAAAGAGGGATGTTATTATTAATTTTTTCATGTTTTTATTTTTAAGGTTAAAATTATTTTGTTGTAGTAATTCCTAATTCTGCAATTGCTGCAGATTTAGCTATCAAGTCATCATTTTCTGGGTTACCTCCGCCAGCAACTCCGATACTTCCGATTATATTTCCCTTATACCAAATTGGTATCCCGCCGCTTAAGAGTAACAATTCTGGCAGTGTATTTAAATTTTTTGTGTCTGGATTTTTTTCTGCATTCCTTAGTAGAGTAAGCGTTGCTGTTTTTGTAGATAGCGCCGTATAAGCCTTTCTTCTCGCTGCTTCGGCATTGTGCGGGCCGACACCATCTGCACGGGTAATTAAAATAATTGTTCCTGAAGCGTCTAATAGTGCTATGGAGACCTTTTGGTTTAGTAATGCTGCGGTTTTTGTAACACGCTTATTGATATCTAATGCTGCATCTAAAGTTAAATTATCAACAGAAGTAACATAATTATTAATTGATAATTCGGCTTTTTGGATTTCTGTATTATTTTGACCGCTACTTGCATTTGCAATTAGCAGAAATAAAAATATAATTCTCATGATTTTTTTTCTGCAAAGTTAATTGCTGTAGAATTGAAAAATGTTGCCCTATGTCAACGTTTTTACAATTTCGATTTTATCCTGCTTAGGGTAGAAGGAGATATTCCTAAATAGGAAGCCATCATTTTATTTGATATGCGTAGCAACAATTGTGGTTGGTGTTTAATAACCCATTTAACTTTATCTAAAGCATCAAAACCTTGAAAGCCATAAATTCTTTTTTGAGCTACAATAAACCCAAGCTCTAAAATTTCAGTGTATAATTTTGCAAATTGAGGTACCTCGTCAACTAATTTATAAAAATCGATTCTTGAAATACAAAGTAATTCAGACTTTTCTATGGTTTGTAAGTACTCTTCTGCTGGTTTTTGGTCAATAAAACTTGGTAAAGCAGTAACAAAATTACCCTCGAAAGCAAAATATCTCGAACTTTCATAGCCATCTTTAGACGCAGTAAACAAACGAACACAGCCTTTGTTTATAAAATAATAATGATGGCATACTTGGTCATAATTCAGCAGGATTTCCTTTCGCTTTGTTTTTACTAAACTAAAGTACAAAGAAATTTTAAGAAGTGATTGGTCGTCTATGTCAGTTTTGCTTTTTATGAATTTTTGAAGAGTGGAATACATAAGGCTTATTTCCAGATTTTTATCGAGTTGATTCTAGGTTTAGAAAAAATAGTTTAATAATGTTTACTATATTTTTGCATGAGTAAAAATATTTGTAAATCAAATAGTTATATTAAGTTTATTGTAAGTATTTATCATGGTATTAAAATTAATCTTAAATTAGTATTAAAAAAATCATTAATTAAATGTTGCTATTTATAAACATTAATTTTTATGGTTGCCGTTTTCTTGACTATTCAAATTGTAACGAATCTATTGAACTTAATACTGACCTTGCTTGAATTTTAAATAGTTTTCAGTTTCTTCTAAAACTTTTAAATAAGTCAGATAAAAAAGAATAGAATCAATTTTATTCTAAATAGTAGTTCTAAACTGTTTTAAAGGCAGCGTAACAATAAATTCAGCTCCATTGTCTTTTTCTCCAATAGCTCTGATATCTCCATTATGTCTTTTTACGATTTTTCTGCAAAGTGCAAGACCAAGACCATTTCCTTCGTACTGATCTTTGGAATGCAGTCTTTCAAAAGCATTAAAAATCCTTTCGTAATGACTTGAATCCAATCCAATACCATTGTCTTTGATGCTTATTTGCAATAAATCTTTACCATCACTATTTATAATAATAGATGTTATTATAACCCTGGGCGGCTGATCTGCTTTTGAAAACTTTAATGCATTGTGAATAAGGTTATAAAAAAGCTGCTGGATCAGTATAGGAGCTCCTTCGATATACGGAAGCTCACTTGCAATTAGTATGGCGTCTTTCTCTTTTATAATCAGTTCAAGATCTATTTTTATATTTTCAATTATTGCATCGAGATTTATATTGTCAACTGGCTGAGTTGTTTTATTAATGGTCGAGTAAGACAAAATACCTTCTATAATTGTCTGCATGCGCTCAGCAGAATGTTGAACTTTTTCAAGATATTTTTTTGAGTTTTCCGAAAAATTAGTTTCAATATCATTTCTTAAAAGACCATTGAAAAATTTAATTTTCCTAACCGGCTCTTTCAGATCATGGCTTACTACATTGGCAAAATGCAGCAAATCATCATTTGATTTGCGCAGCTCCTCGGTATTCTCGGCAACCTGTTTTTTAAGTTCATCCGAGAACTGTTTTTGTTCGCTGATGTCCTGTACAATTCCGATAATAGTGGTAGGATTACCCTTTTCGTCCTTGATAATTTTACCATTGATTTTAACCCATCGAACAGAATTGTCCTTATTTAAAATTCTTGCCTCATAACACATTTTTCCAGTAATCTGAGCTTCTTTGTGTGCTTTTTCCCGCATTAACTGATCATCAGGATGCAATTTTGAAATAAGCTGCTCGTTGGCTATTTCTCCTTCAACAGACCAGATTTCATTGAAATTTCGCGATGTCTTGATTTTTTTTGTTTTAAGATCTATTTCATATGTTCCCATACCTGAGGAATCCAGTGCCATCCTTAATCTTTCATCTGAGTTCAGTATCTGCTGCTGTGCAAGATTAAGATCTGTAACATCTGTAGCTGTATTCATTACGCCATAGATTTTTCCATTGGAATCGTATAGCGGTGTAAAACTATAATTAAAATAATGCGTTTGTAATACCTGACTTATTACCAAATCTACCCTTACATTTTTTGCATAGAATGCAAAGCCTGTTTTTAGCACATTAAGTATCTGTTCAAATATTTGCTGGTTTTCCAGTTCTAGCAGAATTTCTTTGTAACTTTTACCTATAACATCTTCCCCTTTACCCCAGGTTGTGATCATAGCAGGATTAGCTATTTGAATTTTTAATTCATCGCTGACATAAACTCCTATTGGAAATGGTGCAGTTTCTACTATGCCTTTCAAAATAAGCAAGTTGTCGTACATAATAGCAGTAGATTTAGTTTTTTTTACGAATGTAGTATTGTTTTATACTTTATTTTTTACAATAATTTATTAAATTATTTCAAAATTCCAATGATATTAAATCAAATGTTTTTTAACAATATTAATTACGTGCAATCTAATCTCAAACAATAGTCTATTACTAACTAGTGTTATTTATTTCTGCATTTATCACTGCAATATTTCACTTTGTCCCAAACCTTTTTCCATTTTTTTCTCCATGCAAATGGTCTTTGGCAGACAACGCAGATTTTAGTGGGCAGGTTTTGTTTCTTAACTCCTCGCATTTTGTTGTTTATTTCTAAAACCCCAAACAATATCACTCGCGTATTTTCGAGTTTCCTCTATGTCAACTATAGGATCTGGATAATCTGTACCTATCTCGCATTTGTAAAATTGCTGCTCAATACCATTTAATTTCCATGGTTCATGAATTAATTGTAATGGGATTTCCTTTAGTTCAGGCAGCCATTTTTTTATAAAAAGGCCTTCTGAATCGTGCTGCTGAGAGTTTTTTATGGGATTATAAATTCTAATAATATTGCCGGTTGTTGTACCCGCCTGCATCTGAATCTGCGGATAATGAATTCCGGGTTCGTAATCTAAAAACTGTCTGGCCAGAAAATGCAGTTCCCGCCAGTCCTGCCACAAATTAAATGTAAAAAAGGAAACTACCATCGCCCGCATTCTAAAATTGATATAACCTGTTTCAACTAAACATCGCATGCAGGCATCAACAATAGGAACTCCGGTTTTACCCTCCTGCCACGCTTTTATATAGATTTCGTTTTTGGGTTTTACCAAAGAATCGTAATCTTTGTTTATGTTTTTAAATTCAATTTGACAGTCATTTTCAAATTTTTGCATAAAATGACAATGCCAGTGCAGCCTGGAAACAAAATTAAGCATGGCTCTTTTGTTGGACGATGCTTCATAAAACTGATTGGTATATTGATACACCATTCGCATACTAACGTTTCCGTAGGTTAAATAGGGAGATAAACGGCTGCAGCCCTTTCGGCTTAAACCGGGTTTAGAAATATGTTTACTGTAATTGACATGTCTCTCTTTTGCAAAACTTTCCAAATACCGCCAGGCCCAATATTCTCCTCCCTGTTGAAAGTTTTCATTTCTCTCTGTTATTTCATTACAAAGTAATTTTCCTTGTAGCTTTTGATAAAAATCAGGAGTTAAATTTTCAAAATTAAAAGTATTGAGTTCAATCATTTTAGGTGCTGCACGCATCGTTTTTTCCCAGCGCTTATCCCAGTCCTCTCTTGATCGCAGCTTTCTGATTACACCGTGCAGTTGCGATTGTTTCCAAAGAATGTTATGAGCATCAAAAAAAGACTGCATGGCAATATCCCTGTCAAAAGTTACTTTGTTGCCTATTTCCTGATGCGAAAACACGGTTTGAACATCATAAAGACTGCATAGGTGTTCAAAAACAGTCTGGACTTCTTGATGAAAATAATAAATCTGCGTGTCAATTGACTTTAATTTAGACTTCATTTCCTGTAAGGATTCATAAACAAACCGCCAATGACGTACATCAGAATCATCAAAGGCCATTATTGAAGGCTCAAAAAAATAAACCAAAAGAAGCGGAATGTTTTCCTGCTGCGCCATAAAAAGAGGTTCGTGATCTGTAAAACGCAGATCACGTTTGAACCACATAATATTTATCTTTTTTTTACTCAACTTTTAAGTATTGATGTAATTTCCTTATTGGCTTTTGCATAACTTAAACGGTCCAGCTGTACTGTTTTATGATAGCTGTCCAGACCCGAACAAGTAACCGTATTAGCTTTTTCTAAATTGACAAAACCATCTTCAGACAAGCAATCTTCGGGAATAAAAACCTGGACTATTTCGCCGATAATCATAGTGGTATTATTGATTGAAATATCTGTTTTTTCTTTAAATTCAATACCTAACTGTATGTTGCTTTCGAGTACAAAAGGAGCTGGAAAGTTATTTTTATATTCTGCACTGAGTCCTGCAGCATCAAATTCTGAAATTTCTTTGTTGTATCTCGCTGATGTCTGATGTGCTTGTTTATAAATCTTTTCGTTGATATGATTAATGGTATAAAATCGTGTATCTAAAATATTTCTCATAGTATCACGCTCGGGCGGACTTGGGCGAAAAATCATCCCTATTAATGGCGGATTGGCACCAATATGAAAAAAAGAACTAAAAATGGATAAATTAGTGTTTCCCTGACCATCAGAAGTTCCTACTAATGCTACACTTTTAAAACCGCCTAAACTATTGATTAAATGCACGGCAGTTTGTTTGTCCATTTTTCCCAGATCACTGGTTTTAAAATTTATTTTGTTTTTCATTAGTTTGAAATTTTATTAAAAAACAGCACTTTTCAAATCGATAAGGATCCATTTTTTATCACTGTTAAGTCTCAAAGTACCTACATGTTCCTTATTCCATTCTTTGGGTCCTATTAGCGAGAGAAAATCAAAACCATCTGCATCTTTGTATAAATGATATATTTCACCCACAATAGGTTCAAAAGAAAATCTGGCATTGTATACCCGTTCATTCCACTGGAATTCTTCGATTAAATCCTGGTATTGCATTTTTAGTTCATTGAATTTGCTTTCAAATTCTCTGTTTACCTTATTGATGCCCATGTTTTTCCAGCCGGTTACATCATCTGCTTTTATTACCGGTGCGCCCACACTTGTAGCATACGGCAAAAGGCTTGCATTATAACCATACTGATCAGAAAACACTACATTATCCGGTTTATCTTTTTTGGACATCTTCTAATATTTTTATTAACGCTTAGAGATTTTATTATTTGAAATTGCTCTTTGTCTGTTACATTTAAACCTGTCAATTGCCTGAGTCCTCTTTCCAGCGTGTTTTGTTTTACAATTTTCAATCCTTTCACGCCATAACTTATAACTGCTGAACTTTAATTCTTTCTTCATCAAAGCTTTTACATCAGCTTCAGATAGACCAAATTGAAATTTTACAGCATCAAAAGGGGTTCGGTCTTCCCATGCCATTTCTATAATTCTGTCAATTTGAACTTCATTCAATACAGTATTATCGATCTTTGCAATAATTGATTTCATTTTATATTGTTTAACAATTATTAAATAACTTTAAACAAAAATAATCTTTTTTATATTTGTTAGAAGCGTAAAATTGAAATACATTTCATTTTAATTTGCCGGATATAATTTTAGAAAATAGAAATAGATTTTGTTTTTTCAATTTTGACAGAAGAAATGATTGAACTTAAGGAAAACACATACTAAATTTATGTTCTTACATGCATGCTTTGGAAAAATGCTGAAATTGGCAATGTCTTTCTAATATCTTTTGTTATTAAATATTTTTAAAAAAGCCTAAAGCGAATTAAGAAAATTTATTTTTAGGATTATAAATCAAAAATAACAAGTAATTTTAAAGTCAATACAAGTTTTTAAAATTGAATTAATTTTATGCATACAACTTTTAATATCTTCTAGAAGATTCTTAGTATTATGGCTCAAAATCCTGAAAGGGATTATACTTTAGAAGATTTAACTAATTTGGTTATACCTTATTTAGCTAAATCATTACAACAGGATTTATCTATGGAAATTATCAATCAGGCACAAGTTTTAGAGGGCATTAATAGTACTGGATCGTGAAGGATTAATTATTTTGGATTCAGATTCAGACAAAAGTATTATAAGCATGAAGGGACTTATAAATATAACTTCCACAAGTTTTCTAAATTGATTTTAAGCCTTTTTGGCTTTCTTTGGTAAAAGTTATAATAAGTATCCTCTATCCTATTTATGACCCTGTAAATCAAGACAAAAAGAACAAAATAGATCCTTTAGTGCCTTTTTTCGCTTATTTAAGAAGAAAAGCCAACCTTTCGCCTTTGGAATTTAGACAACATTTTAACTAAACGACGCTACAATGCCACTAAAAATACTAGGTTAACATGGATGCCAGAATGGAGATGGACCGAAGTCCTAAGCTCGACTTTTACACTATATTTTAATATTTTAACTTTGAACTGTCCACTTAAACTGGGGGTAATATGAACCATCAAAAAAAATAAAGAAGACCTAAGTTCACTTCAATTAATCTGCAGTGGTGAAAATTTATAGAACGTTTTATGATTAACAAAAAGATATAAAACACAGACAAACAATGTTTTTTAAGTTGACCCATTTTTATTTTTTCTTCTTTCTGGACTTTGTTAAAACCAAAAGGAATATTAAAGCGTAAATGACTTTATAACTTAAAAAAAAAGAATCATGAAAACTAGAAAATTTTTAGCCGTAGCAATCCTGGCATTAGGATTTGGATTTACATCATTTGCACAAAAAACAGTAATGGTTGGTGGAGCGGCTATGTATCCTAATAAAAATATTATAGAAAACGCGGTAAACTCAAAGGATCATACAACTTTGGTAGCAGCAGTGAAAGCAGCTGGATTGGTTGAAACTTTACAAGGTAAAGGTCCATTTACTGTTTTTGCCCCAACAAATGAAGCATTTAGTAAATTGCCAGCCGGAACTGTTGAAACATTATTGAAACCTGAGAATATTAAAACATTACAAACTATTTTGACGTATCATGTAGTGGCAGGTAAAATGAATAGTTCAGATATTGCAAAAGCAATAAAAGCTGGTAAAGGAAAAGCAACATTAAAAACAGTAAGTGGAGGAACTTTAACTGCGTGGATGGATGGAAAAGATTTGTATATCAGTGACGAAAGTGGAAATAAAGCTAAAGTCACAATTTCGGATGTAAATCAATCTAATGGTGTGATACATGTAGTGGACACAGTACTTCTTCCAAAAATGTAGTTTCCTAAAAATTAAATTGTAATAATAAAAAGGCCCTGAAATTTCAGGGCTTTTTCAATGAAGATCAAGAGTTAATAAAAAAACTGTTCAAAAACTATTTTGCCTTCTTGTACTTTATATACACAGATTTCATCCATTGTGAATCTATCCTTTCCTTTAAATGTCATATCGGCAGACCAAGACACCGTAAAGTAGTCGCCTGCAATCACTGGGTCTGAAATAATACGTCCATGAACCTTCTCAACTAAAGATTCAAATAATTGGGATTTTTTCAGAATTTCCTGCAGCCCTTCAACAGTTTTTGGTAGTAGAAAATCGTTGGCTTCGACGCTGACGCATTTATCGGCATACAATTGCGTTTGTACTTCATAAAATTTATCCTGACGGCACATTTCTATAAATTTAGCTGCAACTTCTTGTGTTGTTAAAATAGTTTGTTTCATTTTAAATTGGATATTTATTTCATAATCTTATTTCAGGGGCCAAAGTTATGGCATATAAATTACCATATAATGCTCCTTTCCCAAAGGGAAGCGCTTCCTTTTAGGAAAGTTTATTACCTTTCGACTATGAAAAAACAAGAAAAAAAAGTAGTTCAAGACTCGGCAGAATGCGCCCAATCACTCAGAAATGTAATTGATGCTATGTTTGTTCTTAATGGAAAATGGAAACTTGCGCTAATACTCTGTATTTCTCAATCTCCAAAGCGTTTTTCTGAAATTCAAAATGATATTCCTATAACACCTAAGGTTTTAGCGAATGAACTAAAGCATTTGGAATTAAATAATTTTATAAAACGTAACGTTTTTCCAACGACACCAATCACAATTATATATGAAGCAACCGAGTACTGTCAAACTTTAAAAAGTGTTATATGTGAACTAGATTCATGGGGACAGCTGCATAGAAAAGTTATGACGGAAAACTAAGGAAGTTCAGATAAAAAATCCGGTATTTCAAAAAAAAAGAAACATGAAATTCTGAATCTTTTTTAATTTTTAAAATCTAAATTAAAGCCAAAAAGTATTCTACTAATGAATCTCGTAAAGCTATAATATGATAAACCGAATCCCTTTCAAAAGTTTAACATACACTTAAAACATTACGGGTTCGAACCGTAAAACTCAATAAACACAAGGGTTTAGCAATCAATGAAATTTACCGTTGATTTTGTCGAACCATCAAAAGCCTGTAAAAACAAGGGGTTACAGGCTTTTGTTTTTTTATTGTGACCGTGATGGGGTTCGAACCTTAATACTTTTCGCAATAATTAATGTTTTTTGACCTACACCAAAGAGTCCATTATTCTTTTAATATCTTAATTAATTTCGTCACAAAGTTAGAGAATAGCTTACGGGCGCTAGCAAAAAATCCCCCCATAAATGCAGCAAAAAATTCCTGCTTTATTGCGTTGCTTTTTGCGCTTGCTAAGCGATTCCCGGTGGATGTTCCATAATTAATTTAAAATATAGAAATTATGGAAACTTTAAATCAAAACTGGCAGACTGTATCTGAAATTGAACTGATCTACAAAAAAAAAGTAAAAAACTCAGAAAGACCACAAATCAAATCTTAAAAATACGCATACAAACTCGCTCTTTCAGCTTGGGATTATAATAAAATAGAATTCTTTGAGCAGTTCAAGGTATTACTTTTGAATCAAGCTCACAAAGCACTTGGAATTATTATGATTATTTTAGATTCTAAATATATATTCTTCACTAAGATAAAAATTTAATCATAATTCACATAAAATGAGAGACTTAATTTTAACTTTAAAGATGACTTTGACTTTTTTTTAAAATTTTATTATTCAGGACTGAATAATTTTAATTTAAAACTCACTTATAACTTTCAAATCCTCCAATAAAAGGTTCGAATTCTTTACTATCAGGGTCTATATTTATTAATATTTATATTGACCATTATGGGATTTGAACGAAAATTTAATATTACTTAAATATTTATTTTATTTAAATCATCCACAAAATGGTTCGAGAATTGTACCGTTAGGGCTACCAAGACAAAAGCTCCAGAGAAATCTAGAGCTTTGTTCATTATAAAAAATAAAATTCCTAAATAGAATTTCGATCAATAAAATTAAAAGGTACTTTTACATCTCCTTTTTCTTTATTCAGGATCATTCTGGCTGCGGTTTCCCCCATGACATTAAAATCGGTAGACATTACCGTTATTCCCAATAGTTCTTTCAGGGGTGTATCATTATATGAGATCACACCAATATCTTTACCCAAGACAAACTCTTCATCGCGAATTTGTTTCATTAAATTCACCAGATCAGATTCTTCGATCGTGATAAATAAATCCCCTTTTTTAAGGATCATATCATCATAAACTTCACTTAGGACTTCAAAATTGATTTCATGTTCTACACAAAACTTTTTAAACCCATGTAAAATTCTTCTCGGATAAGGATAAACAGCCTTGTCAGGATATACCAGAATTAGTTTATTGTATTTGCTTATTTTCGAAAGACCTTCTTTTAATGCATTATAAATATCATTCTCAAAATCCTGATAAATCTTAATGATTTCACCTTCCATTCCCAGTTTAATATTATCCATTAAAACCAGTTTTTCGTCAGGTATTGACTGAATTGCTTTTGCTACTTCATTGGTAAAACTTAAATGCTTTAATTCGTCGGTTTTAAAGTGAGTTGTAATCACATAATAATCATAAGCACCTTCGAACTTGTCTAATAAGTTTAGAAACAGCGTTTCATCGCAATGATAAATATGCAAATCAGTATGCGCATTGGCTCCAATTGTATTGATAAAAGAGTTGTAAGTTTTCATTTTATAGGCACTCAGTTTATTAAGTACAAACAAAATATTGACTTTAGATTCAAGTTTAGTTCGGGTAATATAGTATCCTTTACCTCGAATAGACGAGATTATTTTTCGTTCTTTCAGAATATTATACGCCTTTTCTACAGTGTCTCTCGACATATAAAATTCTTCGCTAAAACTATTTATTGAGGGAATTTTTTGATTTATTTTTAAATTTCCGTTAGCAATATTCTGCAGGATTGAGTCTACAATTTGTTTGTATTTAGGAACCCTGGAATCTTCATCTATTTTAATTAGTTTAATCATTTTGTCTGGCTTGTATATTAATTGACAACTTGCTGCAACATAATTCATGAATTATAGCCTGCAATCAAAGTTTTCTCTAAAATATATAAAATAACACCTTCTGGTATTTTTCTCACAAAACCTCTGCAATTAAATAAGGCTTATTTTATGTTTTTGATGATTTGTTTGTTTTTGGCAAATTGAGGATATAATAATTACGAAATCGATTGCTAAAATAGAAATTTTAAATTTATATTTCCAATATAATCAGATTGTTCTTTGTAATAATTCTCAGATTTAACATAAATAATAAAAGTATAAAGGATAGTACAGGACAGTTTTCTTTTTTCTATTCTATTATTTTACAAAACCAAATTAACTATCACATTTAACCAAAAACTAAATCATTAATGGAATCATTATTAGGAATTATTTTTCATTCTATCGGAGGTTTCTCTTCAGGTAGTTTTTATATGCCTTTTAAGAAAGTAAAGGATTGGGCCTGGGAAAGCTACTGGATTGTAGGCGGATTTTTTTCCTGGTTAATAGTACCGCCAATTGCTGCTTATTTAACGATTCCAAATTTTGCTGAGATTATTACCACCGCCGCACCATCAATAAAAGCATTCACATTTTCGATGGGACTTATTTGGGGAGTTGGAGGATTAACTTATGGTTTAGGCGTTCGCTACTTAGGGATGTCATTAGGGAATTCTATTATTCTTGGATTCTGTTCTGCTTTTGGCGCTCTGGTTCCTTCTATTTATTATGATTTATACCCAACAGCCGGTAAAATTTCATTTAGTGATATGCTCTCAAATCCAGGCGGACAAATGGTTTTGGCTGGAGTAGCAGTTTGTCTTTTAGGAATTGCCATTTCCGGAAAAGCGGGAATCTTAAAAGAAAAAGATTTTGCCAGTGGGCATGAGGATAAAGACAAAGATTTTAGTTTGGTAAAAGGTTTAATTATAGCGGTTATTTCAGGTATCCTGAGTTCGTTTTTTAACTATGGGATCGAAGCCGGAAAACCAATGGCAGAAGTAGCTATTGATTATGGTTGTAACCCTTTATTTCAAAATAATGTTACCTATATCGTTTTAATGTGGGGCGGATTGACTACCAATTTTATCTGGTGCATGTACCTTAATTTCAAAAATAAAACTTTCTCAGATTACACCAATAAAAACACACCAATTGCTAAAAATATACTGTGGTCGGCGATGGCAGGAACCATGTGGTTTTTACAGTTTTTCTTTTACGGAATGGGAGAAAGTAAATTAGGAAATGGTGCCAGTTCTTGGATTCTGCACATGGCAACTATTATTCTGACCGCTAATCTTTGGGGATTTTATTTGAAAGAATGGAAAGGTGTTTCTCAAAAGACATTCAGAACTTTTCTATGCGGAATAGGACTAATTATGCTGTCGATTGTTTTGGTCGGAATTGGAAATTCATTATAAATACACAAAATATAACATAACAACAATGTCGAATATAAATATAAAAAATATGACTTTTAAGCATGTAAGCTATCTTTGGGATGACGCTAAGGCACAGGAACTGGCAGGAGATGAAGTAGCGCTTTTCATTTATCGTTCTAATTTATTAGGGGCCGATCTAAGACTGACTAACTATGGTGGTGGAAACACTTCAGTAAAAATTACTGATAAAGACCCGCTAACCGGAGAAAGCTCTGAAGTCATGTGGATTAAAGGTTCTGGTGGAGACATTGGTACATTAACAAAATCCGGTTGTGCAGCGCTATATTTAGACAGGCTTCGCAATCTCGAGAATCTATACAGAGGCATTGAGTTTGAGGATGAAATGGTAGAATTATTCAATCACTGTATTTTCGACTTAGCTTCAAAAGCACCTTCTATAGATACACCTTTACACGGTTTCTTACCTTTTAAACATATTGACCATTTACATCCTGATGCAGCAATTGCAATCGCTGCAGCCAAGGACGGAGCTAAAATTACTGAAGAATTATTCGATGGTGAAATTGGCTGGGTAGGATGGCAGCGTCCCGGTTTTGACTTAGGACTTCAGTTAAGAAGTTGTCTGGAAGAAGCAGAGAAAAATGGTAAAAAATTACGCGGGATCATGCTGGGTTCTCACGGTTTATTTACCTGGGGAGATACAGCATACGAAAGTTATGTCAACACGTTGGAAGTAATCGAGAAATGTGCGGAATACTTAGAGAATAACTACGGAAAAAAACGTCCTGTTTTTGGAGGTAAAAAAATAGAAAGTCTGCTTGAAGCTGATCGTAAATTAAGAGCAGCAAAAGTAGCACCAATCTTAAGAGGTTTCTGTTCCTCAGAGCGTCAGATGATTGGTCATTATACAGATGATGCGAGAGTTTTGGAATTCATTAATTCTAATGATTTATCCAAACTGGCACCTCTTGGAACTTCTTGTCCGGATCACTTTTTACGTACCAAAATCAGTCCTTTGGTTTTAACTTTAGAACCAAACGAAGATTTATCAGATGTAGAGGCGATTAAAGCAAAATTAACACCTGCTTTTGAGGCGTATCGTGAGATGTATAAAGACTACTACAATACGTGCAAAAAGTCGAATTCACCAGCCATGCGTGACCCAAATCCGGTTGTGATTTTATATCCGGGAGTTGGTATGTTTACGTTTGCCAAAGATAAAACGATGGCACGTCTTGCATCTGAATATTATATCAATGCAGTAAACGTGATGAAAGGTGCCGAGGCAGTTTCTGAATATACTTCGTTACCGCGTCAGGAAGCATTTGATATCGAATATTGGCTGTTGGAAGAGGCAAAATTACAGCGTATGCCCAAACCTAAAGCATTATCAGGAAGAGTCGCTGTTATCACAGGTTCTGCCGGAGGAATTGGTAAGGCTATTGCCAAAAAATTTGCTCAGGAAGGTGCGTGTGTAGTAATTAATGATATTAACGAGGAACGTCTGGAAACTGCTGCAGCCGAGTTTATTAAATTGTTTGGTAAAGACGCTGTTTCAAGTACATTACTAAATGTTACGGATGAAAAAAGTACTGAAAAAGCATTAGACGAAGCTTGTCTGGCTTTTGGTGGTGCTGATATCATTGTAAACAATGCAGGAATTAGTATTTCTAAATCAATTGCAGAGCATACTCTGGAAGAATGGGACAGATTATATAACATTTTGGTAAAAGGGCAATTTATTGTTTCTAAAGCTGGAATCGAAGTAATGCGCAAACAAGGATTTGGAGGAGACATCGTAAATATTGTTTCTAAAAATGCTGTGGTTGCAGGACCAAATAATCCAGGATATGGTTCAGCAAAAGCAGCTCAGGCACATTTAACACGACTTATGGCTGCCGAATTAGGCGCAGACAAAATTCGTGTAAACACAGTAAATCCTGATGCAGTAATCTCAGACTCGAATATTTGGTCTGGAGGTTGGGCAGAAGGTCGTGCAAAAGCATATGGTATTACAGTAGAGGAATTACCGGCTTATTATGCAAAACGTACGTTACTCAATGAAATTATATTGCCCGATGATATTGCAAACGCTTGTTTCGCTTTTGTGGGAGGTTTACTCGATAAATCAACAGGAAATGCCCTGAACGTAGACGGCGGTGTATCAATGGGCTTTTACAGATAGATTGTTAAGTTTTTTTAAGTTTGTTTAAAGCAAAAGTGGTTTTTTGTGATCTAACGTTCGATAGCATTCGAGCGTTAGATTTTTTTAGGATATAGTAGCCCTGGAAAACCCATTAAAATAGCATAAAATAGTAACGTTAAACCAGAGTTCAATTTATATAATTTATATATTGTAATCTCTATTAAAAGATAAAATAATATGTTAATCGGATCAGACAATATAGCATCTCATAATGAGGAATTATTAAAAAAACACCAGAATAAATTTGCTTTTACAGTTTCAGAAATTGGTGATACACAAGCAATTATTCAGAAATTAATAGACTTTCAAATTGCAATTCCATCCTGGGCTTTAGGAACAGGAGGAACAAGATTCGGACGTTTTGCCGGAGGTGGAGAACCACGCTCTATCGAAGAAAAAATCGAAGATGTAGGTTTGCTTCACGCTTTAAACAATGCTTCAGGAGCAATTTCTTTGCATATTCCGTGGGATATTCCACAGGATTATAAAGCAATCAAAAATCTTGCGGCGCAGCACAATCTAAGATTTGATGCCATGAACTCCAATACCTTTCAGGATCAGGCAGGTCAGGAGAATTCGTATAAATTCGGATCATTACAAAATGTAAATAAAGCAGTTCGTAAACAGGCCATTGCGCACAATATAGAAGTAATCAAACACGGAATAGAACTAGGGTCAGAATCGCTAACAATTTGGCTGGCTGATGGTTCTTCTTTTCCAGGACAATTGAACTTTAGAAAAGCGTACCAAAATACATTAGAAAGTCTGGAAGAAATCTATGATGCATTACCTTCTAACTGGAAATTATTTTTAGAATATAAATGTGCTGAACCCAACTTTTATTCCACTACAGTTGCAGATTGGGGACAATCGTATTCTTATGTAAAAAAGTTAGGAGACAAAGCACAAACCCTTGTTGATTTAGGACACCATTTGCCAAATGCCAATATCGAACAAATCGTTTCTTTATTACTTATGGAAGAAAAACTAGGAGGTTTCCATTTTAATGATTCAAAATACGGAGACGACGATTTAACTGCTGGAGCTTTAAAACCATACCAATTGTTCTTGATTTTTAATGAACTAGTTGAAGGAATGGACGCCAGAGGAATGAATCACGCGAAGGATTTAGGCTGGATGATTGACGCTTCACACAACATAAAAGATCCTTTAGAAGATTTATTACAATCTGTAGAAGCCATTATGATTGCTTATGCTCAGGCGCTTTTGGTAGATAGAAAAGCTTTAGAAATTGCACAGCAGGAAAATGATGTGGTAAAAGCGCAGGAAATTCTGCAGGATGCTTTCCGTACAGATGTTCGTGCAGTAGTTGCTGAGGCCCGTTTACGTTCAGGTGCGGCATTAAATCCAGTTGAATTGTACCGTAGTCTTTCGGTTAGAAAAAATCTAATAGGAGAAAGAGGTTTAAAAACGATGGCTACAGGCTTATAAATAGAGTTATGAATTATGAGTTATAAGTTCATAAACTATTTTGTTTTTACCAATCCTTTGATGTAAAAACAAAAAGACGGAGCAAAAATCATAATTCTGTAATTCATAATTAATAACTTATAATTCATAATTAATTAAATGAATGTAGTTGCAATTTTTGACATTGGCAAAACAAACAAAAAGGTATTTTTATTTGATGAAAATTATAAAATTGTTTGGGAAAAATCAGTGAATCTTGATGAAACTGTCGATGAAGATGGTTTTCCCTGCGAAGATATTGAAGTGCTAAAAAACTGGATATCCGAACGTTTATCAGAAATAGAAAACAGGACGGATTACGTTCTAAAAGCCATCAATTTTAGTACCTATGGTGCTAGTTTTGTCTACATTGATGAAAAAGGAAAAGTTTTAACTCCTCTGTATAATTATTTGAAAGAGTATCCGGAGGAGTTAAAAAATGACTTTTATACTAAATACAAAGGAAAAGAGGTTTTTGCAGTAAAAACAGCTTCTCCTGTTTTAGGAAGTCTGAATTCCGGGATGCAGATTTACAGATTCAAAGAAGAAAACCCGGAACTATTCAAACAGGTAAAATACTGTTTGCATTTACCGCAATATTTAAGTTTTCTTTTAACCAATGAGCCTTACGCTGATATTACAAGTATTGGATGCCACACTAATCTTTGGAATTTCAAGAAGATGAAGTATCATAAGTGGCTCAAAAACGAAAACATTTCAGATAAAATCCCACCGCTTCATTACGGAAAACATACCATTAAAAAGCAAGACGGATTAGCCATTGGCGTTGGTTTGCACGATAGTTCATCTGCGATTATTCCCTACACCATAAACTTTACAGAGCCTTTCGTTTTACTGTCTACAGGAACATGGAGTATTTCCCTGAATCCGTTCAATAACAAACAATTGACTTTTGAAGAATTGCAACAAGATTGTTTGTGTTACATGCAATATACTGATGAACCTGTAAAAGCAGCCCGTCTGTTTTCAGGGAACGAACATGAAGTGCAGACCAAAAGATTAGCAGCACATTTTAATGTGCCGGTTGATATTTATAAAGAGGTATATTTTGATAAAAAGATAGTTTCAAATTTAAGAGCGATAAACTTTCAAATCATTTATCCAAAGAAATATGATTTTGATATTCTGAAAGAATGTCCTTTTCAAAAAAGAGATTTGAAGAATTTTAAAAACTACGAAATAGCGTATCATCAATTGATGCTTGACCTTGTTGAACAACAGGTTTTTTCGACTAATTTAGTAATTCATAATAGTGCTGTAAAAAAGATTTTTGTGGATGGAGGTTTTAGTAAAAATTCAATTTTCATGAATTTACTCGCAGAAGCTTATCCCGATATAGAAGTTTATGCGGCTTCGATGGCACAGGCAAGTGCATTGGGTGCTGCGCTAGCGATTCATCAAAACTGGAATCCTAAACCGATCCAGAATGATTTGATTGATTTGAAATTTTACAAACACTAAAAATAGAATTAATTCCGCAATCACGATTGCGAGATAAAAAAAAAGATAAAAAAAAACTTTGTGACTTTGTATCTCACACGGGTTTAAAAAATATAAAAAAATGAAAATCGGATTATTTATACCGTGTTATGTAGATCAGTTTTATCCAAAAGTAGGTATTGCCACCTATGAACTTTTGCAGAAATTAGATTGCGATGTTCATTTTCCAATGGGACAAACCTGCTGTGGTCAACCTATGGCAAACAGCGGATACCAATATTTAACCAAAGGCTGCGATGCTAATTTTATCGCCAATTTTGCAGGATTCGATTATATTGTCTGCCCATCGGGAAGTTGCGTTTTACATGTAAAGGAACATTTACATGACCAGAATCAAGAAGAAGTAGCCGCAGAGATGAGAAGGAAAGTATTTGAACTAACAGAGTTTATTACCGATATTCTAAAAGTAGATTCCATCCACGGAAATTTCCCGTACAGAGTAGGAATGCACGTAAGTTGTCACGGTCAGCGTGGATTAAAGCTTTCGCAGATGACAGAGCTTAATGCCCCATTTTTTTCTAAACCAGAACAATTATTGCACAATATAAAAGGATTGGACTTGGTTTCGTTATCCAGAAAAGATGAATGCTGTGGTTTTGGAGGAACATTCTGTGTGACCGAAGAAGCCGTTTCTGTAAAAATGGGACAAGACCGAATAAAGGATCATGAAAACCAGCATGTAGATTATATTACAGGTGGGGATATGTCGTGTCTGATGCATTTAGAAGGAATTCTGAAAAGACAAAAAAGCCCGATCAAAACCATTCATATCGCCGAAATTTTAAATTCACTAGGAAATTAGGTGATTTTAAAATTAAACTTAAAATTCTTTTTACCAGTAAGAGATTAAATAATTTAAGTTAAAGCTTTATAAACTTAATCTCTTAATGGTGAAATAAATAAGAAAAAATGTCTTCAAAAAAAATAATCGAACACAGCCAGGCCGCCACGCATTTTAATAAAGATGTAGAACGCGTAAACTGGCACGACGAAACACTTTGGTTTGTCCGTGAAAAGCGTGATAAGTCGGCGCATCAAATACCAGATTGGGAATTGCTTCGCGAAACCGCTTCACAGATTAAAAACAATGTGCTTTCTAATATTCATGATTATTTGATTGAATTTGAAGCCAATGCGCAGAAAAATGGTATCATCGTACATTGGGCGGCCGATGCAAAACAACACAACGAAATTGTACATTCGATTATGGCAAAGCACGATGTAAAGCAAATGGTGAAATCAAAATCAATGCTTACAGAAGAATGCCATTTGAATGATTATTTAGCCGAAAAAGGCATCGAAGTGATTGATTCAGACTTAGGAGAATATATTGTTCAGCTTCGTAAAGAACCGCCTAGCCATATTGTTTTGCCTGCCATTCACCTAAAAAAAGAAGATGTAAGTGAAACTTTTCATGAACATCTGGGAACAGAAAAAGGTAATATTGACCCTCAATATCTAACCGAATCAGCTCGTTTGAGTTTACGAAATACCTTCTTAACCAGAAAAGTAGCGTTGACCGGAGTTAACTTTGCGATTGCAGAAACGGGTGAAATCGTAGTGTGTACCAATGAAGGAAACGCAGACATGGGCGCACATCTAGCCGATGTTCATATTGCCAGTATGGGATTTGAGAAACTAATTCCCGAGCGCAAACATTTAGGTGTTTTCCTGAGATTATTGGCCAGAAGTGCAACTGGACAGCCTATTACCACATTCTCAAGTCATTTCAAAAAGCCTAGGGACGGAAAAGAAATTCATATCGTGATTGTCGATAACGGTAGGAGTACGCAACTGGGAAGAGAAGATTTTAGAAATTCCCTTAAATGCATTCGTTGTGGTGCGTGTATGAATACGTGCCCTGTTTACAGACGAAGTGGCGGACACAGTTATCACAATGCCGTTGCAGGACCAATTGGTTCTATATTGGCGCCCAATCTGGACATGAGTAAAAATGCCGACTTACCATTTGCAAGTACACTTTGTGGTTCTTGTACCAATGTTTGTCCTGTAAAAATTGATATACACGACCAATTGTATAAATGGCGTCAGGTTTTGGTAAAAGAAGGACATACACCAACATCCAAAACAATTGCAATGAATACCATGGCGAAAGTTCTCGCTAATCCAACGATTTTTAATATCGCAGGAAAATCAGGGCGTTTTGTGATGAAAAACATTCCAGGGCTAGTCAATAATAAAATGAACAAATGGTACGACCAGCGAGAAATGCCAGACGTTCCAGAGGAATCTTTTAGAGAATGGTACAAGAAAAATTCAAGAGAAGCAAAAGCAAAAGACAATGAGTAGTAAAGCGGATATTTTAAAAAAAATAAAGCAAAATCAACCTGCTTTTATTACAGACTTGCCTGATCTGAATCTTTTAAGTTCAGAGAATGCTGATGTGCTGGCAACCTATAAAACGGTACTGAAAAATATTGGAGGTGATCCCGTAGAAGTAACCAGTTATGCTGAAATCCTTGATTATATAAAGAAAAATTATGCACTCGAAAAACGCATCATAACCACAATTGCGGAGCTTTCTGAAATTGCATCTTTAGACTGGACAAGTGATGATCCGCATTCGCTTGCCGATGTGGAACTAAATATTATACAAGCTCATTTTGGTGTAGCTGAAAATAGTGCACTTTGGGTTACAGATGATGTACTTGGACAACGTGTATCGCCTTTTATTGCACAATATTTAGCTATTATAGTTCATAAAAAGGATATTTTGGCCACCATGCATCAGGCCTATGAAAGAATTGGCAATCAGCAGTATGGTTTCGGAACTTTTATCGCAGGACCATCAAAAACAGCTGATATCGAGCAGTCATTAGTTCTTGGAGCACATGGTGCAAGAGGATTGATTGTTTTTATGTTGGATTAAAAATCGTTGGGTATAATTTTCCGTGCTCAGACATAACTTTTATATGTTAAAAGCAATTATACCCAATGAGTTAATTATAAAAAAGATTCAAATCGATTTGGAGTCTAAGAAGGCTAGGTGTTTGATTTTCTTTAGCCATTGTAATGTGTCACTTTCGGTTAATTCATTCAAAGGTCCAATAAAATCACTTTCGATAGGAGATATTCCACAGTAAGCTAAAATCCCTTCTTTTAATTGTACTAGTCCGCTTGACTTATAGATTTCGTTGTAAATAGTTAGGGATAAATCTCCTGCGGTTGTAATAATTCTTCCTGTTTTTCCTTTTAATAATCCTTGGGTAACACCTTTCTCATCCCTCTTAAAGGTAATACCCGGAAGAAATGCCCTGTCGAAAAAACCTTTCATAATTGCTGGCATACCCAGCCACCACATAGGATGTATCCATACGGTATGTTCACTCCACTTAATATCCTCCAAGGCTTTTACCAAGTCAGGTTCCAATTCCATTCTTTGAGAATAACCGAACTCTAAATTAGCATTGAAGTTGAGCGCTCCGATGGCGATATAGCGAACTTGTGAACCGTTTTGTTTGGCAGAATTAATGTAAGTCTCTACAATTGCACTGTTTAAATTTTCTTTATCAGGATGCCCATTTATAACTACTATTTTTTTCATTTTTCAGGATTTAAAATTTCATTGTATAATTGAACTTGCTGTGTATAAAAAGCATCAGATAATTGACATGGAAAAAAATCAAAGGCGTGCACAGCTCCTTGTATTTCCAATAGATTAACTGCAATACCGGCCTGTTGTAATTTTGCAGCATATTTTTTTCCTTCGTCTCTCAGAGGATCCAATTCGCATACTATGATTGTTGCAGTTGGTAAATCTTTGAAATTGTCTTCCAATAACGGCACTGCATATCTTGGCGGCTTATCGATCAGGTGTGGTAAATAATGTTTCCACATCCATTGTGCTGCTTTTTTGCTTTGCATAGGAGCATTTGCTAAGTCTTGCATTGATTGGGTTTTCAGGCGATGATCCATTGCTGGATAAAGTAAATACTGGTGCTGAATTTCTACTTGCTTTTTATCTCTTGCCAGATGGGCAAGAGAAGCAGCAATAGTTGCTCCGGCGCTGCTTCCACCAATGATAATGTTGTTTTTATCCCCTTGGATATCCCCCGCATATTCAGACAACCAGAGCAGCGCATCATATCCATCTTCCAGAGCAGCCGGAAAAGGATCTTCAGGCGCCAATCGGTAATCGAGAGAAACAATTACTGCATTAATATCGATTGCCAATCTGAAAAATAAAAAATCATATTGCTCTGGAGTTCCATATATAAAAGCTCCTCCATGAAAATAAAGCAATACTGGTAAGGTACCTTTTTTGGCAGGTTTGTATGTTCTCAATGAGATGGTACGTTTATTTTTAGAAGAAGGAATCTGAATATTTTCCAGATGTAACTCATCAGGTATTTCAGCAGATTCTTCCTTTAATGACAATGTTAATTCCTTGGCTCTAATTTGCGCTGGATCATTCTCCAGCAAGCTTTCATAGTCTATCTGCATGTACTCACTTTTGATAATAGCCTGCCAAAGGTTGCTATCTATATTCTTCAAATTGGTGTTTTTCATATTCAGTGATTTTTATAATTCAACACAACCTTAACTTATAATCCTTATTTGTGCTTGGCAAAAGTAGACCGGTAAAGCGCCTTATTACAGGTATATTTCAAGCCTATTTAGGTATCTTTACCATATGGGAAGAGAAAATATTTATCAGTCACTCGAAGTATTTTATGAAAAAATCGATACATGTCCACTGCGTGACAGGCAGTTTAATTTTTTTGAAATGGTTTATGTTATATCAGGTAATGGAAGCTATTGTACAAATGGAAATAAAGTAGATTTTAGGTCGGGAGACTTATTTTTGACTACGCCCAATGATTGCCATGAATTTGACCTATATGGTATTTGTGAGTTTATAGTGGTTCGTTTTGGTGAAAATTATATTAGAGAATATCAATGGAAAAGCATCGATCATATTGAATGTCTTTTATATTATGCTTCTGATTTGACAGGTTCGGTTTTGGCGGGCCATCAAGATAAACAAATGGTTCGTATCCTTATGGGGCAGCTAGGGCAGACTATTGAGCATGACAATATTTATAACCAAGACCTGATTGCTCACTTAGTAAATGCGATTATTGTTATTGCTGCAAGAAATATATCAGCGGTTAAACCAAAAAATATTTCTCCAAGTGCAGATGTACGTATTATGCAAATATTGGATTATATTCAAGAGCATATACGTAATCCCGAACGCTTGAAAATAGCAGTAATTGCAGATCTATTTGGGTTATCGCCAACTTATCTTGGCAGTTATTTTCGTAAGCAATGTAGCGAAACCATTCAGCATTATATTTCTTCTTACAGGATCCGCCTGATAGAGCACAGACTACAATTTAGCGATAAAAGAGTTCATGAGATAGCAGATGAATTTGGATTTTCGGATGAAAGTCATGTTAATAAATTTTTTAAAAGACACAAAGGGATGAGCCTGAGAAGTTTTAGAATGAAGGGAACAAAACAAAGCTTTGCAGGTTAATTATCTATGTGTATAGTATCGTCTTATTTAACAGGAACAACGCGCCTTATCAGTAAGTCAGAGCGTTTTTTAAGTATCGCTGTTTTTGATTAAGATATTTCAATACTAAGTTGCAAAGATCAAATAAAAGTTTAATTTTACCTTATCATATATCCTTCCCGCTTGTCTGTGCAAAGTAATCCTTCCTAATTATTTTGGCAAGTTGTTGGTTCAGTAAGGTATTTTTTTTGAAAACTATTTTCATTTACATAAACTCATAATTTCATGTATCCATTTGTAAAATATATTTTGCTGCTATTTTTAGCATCATTAACTTTAGTTTCGTGCAGTCAAAAACAGGGAGATAAAATAAAAGTTGGTTTTTCGCAAGCAATGACCACAGACGATTGGCGCAAACAAATGACCAGTTCGATAAAAATTGAAGCTTCTCTCAGACCTGAAGTCGATTTAAAAATTACTGACGCCAATAACAATGTCAATAAACAAATTGAAGATATAGAGCGATTTATAGCCAATAAAGTAGATGTAATTATTGTATCTCCAATCCAGTCCAAACCCTTAACTGCAGTTGTAGAGAAGTCGATTAAAGCCGGAATTCCGGTTCTTGTTGTAGACCGCAAGATCGATGGCGAAAATTACACGGCTTATCTTGGAGCTGATAATATTGAAATTGGAAGAGTTGCCGCCCGATATATCATCTCACACAGCAAAGCTTCAGGCAAAATAGTCGAAATTACAGGCGCAAACGGTTCTTCACCGGCCTATGAGCGCAGTCTGGGATTTGATCAGATCATTAAAGGCAATAAACGTTTTACGATTGTCAATACCATTCACGGCAATTGGGAAAAAGAATCTGTTAATGCGCCCTTAAAAACAATTCTTTTACAAAATCCTGATGTTGAATACATTTTTGCCCATAACGATCGAATGGCATTGAGCGCCTGGGAAACGGCAAAGACAGTTGGATTAGAGAATAAAATTAAATTTTTAGGTGTAGACGGATTAAATTCTGTAAACGGAGGGATTGAACTGGTTAAAAGCGGAGTTTTAAACGGAACCATTTTATATCCTACGGGAGGAAATGAAGCTTTGAAACTGGCTTTAAAAATGTACCATAAAGAACCTGTTTCTAAGAACAATATTCTAAATACCATTGTGATCGACCAGAACAATGCTGAAATTATCGAGAACCAAATGGATAAGGTAGATCAGCAACAAGCGGTTATTGAGTCGCAGCAGGGAGCCATAAAAGTACAGGAAAAAGAGTATGCTTCCCAGAACAATCTGGTACGTTTGCTGAGTTTTTTCTTAGTGATTATTTTGAGTCTGACCATTTACAGTATTTATTCGACGATTTCTATTTCAAAAAAGAAAAAACAGCTTGAAAATATCAATCAAACCGTAATCTGTCAAAATAGTGAAATACAGGAAATGGCAAAGATTGCATCGAAAAGCAACGAAGCGAAACTGAATTTCTTTACCGGACTTTCCCATGAATTTAAAACTCCAATAACGCTGATTATGAGTTATGTGGAGTCCCTGATCGAAAATGAAAAAATCAAAGGAACCGCGCTTATTGACGAGGTAAAACTTATTCATAAAAACTCGAACAGATTACTGCGGTTAATAAATCAGCTACTGGATTTTAGAAAAATAGAAGAGCAAAAATTTACCCTAAGAGCTTCTAGAACTAAGATTTATGATTTTACCAATGAGGTAATGACTAATTTTAAAGGCGAAGCTGCCCGCAGAAATATCGATTTTCAGCTGACGATGAAAAATAAAAATCTGGAGTTGTTTATCGATAGAGGACTTATGGATAAAGTGTACTTCAACTTGCTTTCCAATGCTTTTAAATTCACACCGGATAACGGAAAAATAGCCATTTCGATTCTCGAAAATCAGGATAATACAGTAAAAATAAACTTTAAGGATTCGGGAATTGGAATTCCTGAAAATGAATTGTCCAACGTGTTTAGTCCATTTTTTAAAGCTTCAAACAATAATAAAAACAGTTCAGGAATTGGACTTCATTTGTCTAAAGAATTTGTGCTTTTGCATCACGGTACGATCGAACTCAAATCAAAACAAGGAAGTGAATTCGTGATTACTTTATTGAAAGCAAACAGTCATTTACAGCCTTCAGAGATTGTAAATGAAATAGAAAATCTCAATATTACTCCAAATCTTATAACAGATAATTTAGATATAGAACCTGATTTTAAAGAAGTAAACACAATTGCTGAATCAGAGAAACATTCCCTTTTAATCATAGAAGACAATATTGATCTAGTATCATTTTTAAAAGCAAAATTATCCGGTGAATATATGGTGTACGCTTCTGATGGAAGTGATGCTATTGAAAAAGCAATGGAAATTGTTCCCGATATCATTATTTGCGATATCAATTTAGTAGACAAAGATGGTTATGAAATTAGTAGAGAATTAAAAAAAGATCTGCGCTCTTCCCATATTCCTATTATTATTCTAACAGCGCAAAGCAACAAAGAATCGGTGTTAAAAGGATTGCAGAGCGGGGTTGATCAATATTTAACAAAACCATTTAGTCTTTCTATTTTAAAACAATCCATTTCGAGTTTGCTTTTCAACAGAGAAAAACTTCGTTATTATTACACCAATAATATTTACCGTGTTGAACCTGAGTCTAAATTTGGCAATCAGGAACAAACTTTCATAACCAAGATGAATGATATTATTAAGAAGAATGTTGAAAATCCTAAGTTTTCTGTCGAGGATTTAGCCGACAAGCTCGGAGTTTCAAGAGTTCAGTTGTACCGAAAAGTAAAAGCAATTATAGGAATCAATATTAGTGATCATATCAATAATGTCAAATTAGAGAAAGCTGCTGAGCTTTTAAAGTCTAATCAGATGAATATTTCTGAGATTGCGTACTCACTTGGATTCTCTTCTCCCAATTATTTTTCTACAGCTTTTAAGAATAAATTTGGAATTTCTCCTAAAGAATACAAAACATCAAATTCTAATTAATACAAAAGCATTCCATTTTATGTATCAATTTTGTACCAAATGTAACATAATCGAAACTACATGGTTTTCGTAATTAAATTTCAATAAGTATAAAACCTTGTAAATAAGACAGTTAATTCTTTTGTGTCAATCTATCAATATTTAAGGAATTAAATTGTAACATCATTAAAAATAAGTTGTTTTTTTTGCGGATATCTTAGCGATAAGTTTTTAATACATCTACAATGAACAAGATATTGATTTGGTCTGTTACTGCTGCACTGGCAGGTTTTCTATTCGGTTTTGATACCGTAGTTATTTCTGGAGCTGATAAACAATTACAGCTTCTATGGCATTCATCTGATGCTTTTCATGGATCTGTTGTTATGGCAATGGCACTTTGGGGAACTGTTATAGGAGCCATTTTTGGAGGAATTCCAACCAATAAAATAGGACGTAAAAAGACATTGTTCTGGATCGGAATCTTATATTTTATTTCTGCCATTGGTGCTGCTTTTGCAAACGATCCTTATGTATTTGCCGCTTTCAGGTTTATAGGCGGTTTAGGTGTTGGCGCCTCAACTATTGCTGCTCCGGCTTATGTATCAGAAATTGCTCCGCCAGAGAAACGCGGACGTTTGGTAGCGTTGTATCAGTTCAATATTGTATTAGGAATTCTAATTGCCTTTATATCCAATTTCTTTTTAAAGGATATCGGAGAAAATGCGTGGCGCTGGATGGTAGGAGTTCAGGCGATTCCATCCGTTATTTATATTCTTTTTATTCTTACAATCCCAGAAAGTCCAAGATGGTTATTGTCTAGAAACCGTGACGAAGAAGCCCGTAAAGTTTTGTTTCAAATTGATCCCACTGCGGATCTAAAAGATATCATGGATGATTCCAGAGAAAACGGAGTTACCAAACATGAGAATATCTTCATGAAAAAATATCGTTTTCCGTTGATGTTGGCTTTTTTAATTGCCTTTTTCAATCAGTTTTCAGGAATCAATGCCTTTTTATATTACGCCCCAAGAATTTTTCAAGAAGCAGGTTTAGGACAAAATACCGCTTTACTGAGCAGTATCGGCATTGGGATTACCAATCTTATATTTACCTTAATCGGAGTAGCATTAATTGACAAATTAGGAAGAAAGTTGTTAATGTACATTGGTTCTGTAGGATATATTATTTCCCTTGGATTAGTCTCTGCTTCGTTTTATTACAATTGGGGAGGATTATCAGTACCAATTTTCCTTTTCTTATTTATTGCTTCACACGCCATTGGGCAGGGAGCCGTGATCTGGGTTTTCATCTCAGAAATTTTTCCTAACCATATCCGCGCGTCGGGACAAGCTTTCGGGAGTTCCGTACACTGGGTTTTAGCGGCCATTATTCCCTCTTTAATTCCGATGCTTTTTTCAGAAATCGGACCTGATGTGGTATTCTTAATTTTTGCACTGATGATGGTGCTGCAGTTGCTCTTCGTAATTTTTATAATGCCTGAAACTAAAGGAATCTCTTTAGAAGTATTAAGTGAAAATCTAACCAAAAAAAATATCAAAAAACATGACATCAAAGAAACATCTACCGCTGGCATTTTATAGTGCAATGGTACTTTCTATTGGAGGATGCAAACCTTATTCGGCTTTTGCACAAACCACTGCTGTTGCAACAAACATTGCTACAGAAGAAAAAATGTACCGTCCTAATTTTCATTTTACTCCAAAAAATGGCTGGATGAATGATCCTAACGGAATGTTCTATGCTGATGGTTATTATCATTTGTATTACCAGCATTATCCTGAAAAAAGTGTTTGGGGACCTATGCATTGGGGGCACGCCATTAGTAAAGATTTAATCAAATGGGAGGAACAGCCAATTGCACTCTATCCTGAAAAAGACAAATATATTTTTTCTGGAAGTGCTGTTGTCGATACGCATAATACATCGGGTTTAGGTACCGGAAAAACGGCTCCTATTGTGGCGATTTATACGCTGCATGATATGACCAAAGAAAAAGAAGGAAAGATTGATGTAGAGCAGCAGGATATTGCGTATTCGAATGACAATGGTTTTACATGGCAGAAATTTGAACAAGGAAATCCAGTGATTAAAAATCCCGGAATTCGTGATTTTCGTGATCCAAAAGTAAATTGGGATGAAACCCATCAACAATGGATAATGTCTTTGGCAGCACAGGACAGAACTCAGTTTTACGCTTCAAAAGATCTTAAAAACTGGAAATATTTATCAGAGTTCGGAAAAAATATTGGCGCTCACGGAGGAGTTTGGGAATGCCCTGATTTCTTTGAGATAAAAGTAAAAGGAACCAATGAATCCAAATGGGTTTTAATTCAGAATTTGAATCCCGGCGGCGCGAACGGAGGATCGGGAACACAATATTTCATTGGTGATTTCGACGGAACAAATTTTACATTAGAATCTAATTTTGCTAAAAAAATAGAACAAGAAAAAGCGGCATGGCTTGATTACGGAAAAGATAATTATGCAGGCGTGACCTGGAATAATATTCCAAGTGCTGACGGACGAAGATTATTTATTGGCTGGATGTCGAATTGGGATTATGCACAACAAGTTCCAACACAATCCTGGAGAAGCGCCACAACAATTGCGCGTGAACTTCAGGTAATCAAAAAAGGGAACGATTATACTTTGATTAATTTTCCTGTAAAAGAAATAAACAAATACATTGGTAAAACAATCAAAGTGAAAAGCCTGAAAGGGAAAGGAAAATTAGTGTTGGTTCAAGCAGGGAAAATTGATTTGACTAAGGCGATGCTTCATTTTAATATCAGAAATCTTAAACAGGACACCTACACTTTTACACTTTCAAATGCAAATGGAGAAACGGTGACTTTCGGAATTAATAATACAGAACATTATTTATTTGTGGATCGCTTGAAATCAGGAAAAATTGATTTCTCAGAAAAGTTTGCCTCAACAATTACCAAAGCAGCTTTAGACGGAAGTCAAAAAGAAGGGATTTTTAAAATCATTCTGGACAAAACATCTATCGAAATATTTTACAACAATGGTGAAAAAGTAATTACTGAAATCTTTTTCCCAAACCAGCCGTATACCACTCTTTGCGTTTCTTCAAAAAATGGCGTTGAGCTGAGTAACTTAGAAATTAACCAATTAAATGTAAACTAACCTTAAAACCAAAACCACTAACTATGAAAACCAAACTCATTTATTTTCTATTTTTCTTCTTTCCAATGCTGGTTATGACCGCGCAGGAAACAGGAATTAAGGGAACAGTAATTTCTTCAGACGACGGAATGCCTCTTCCCGGAGCAACGGTACTTATTGCCGGAACCAATACCAGTACAGTAACAGATTTTGATGGAAATTTTTCTTTTCAAGAGGTAACTTCAGATGCAAAGATTGTCGTTTCTTTTATCGGATACAGCCCACAATCGATTGAAGTTAAAGGGCAAAAAACATTCAATATTACTTTAAAAGTAGACAACAACCAGCTCAATGAAGTGGTTGTAACGGGATACTCCAAACAAAAGAAAACCGATATTACAGGAGCCGTGGCCGTTGTAAACATGAAGGAAGTCATGACACAACCCGAACCCAACCCAATAAAAGCGCTGCAGGGAAGAGTGGCCGGGGTAAAGGTTTCGTCTGATGGTTCTCCAAGCGGAGCCAATACAAAAGTTGTGATTCGTGGAATAGGAACTTTAAACAACACAGATCCTCTTTATGTAATTGACGGAATGCCAACAAAATCCGGAATGCACGAACTAAACCCAAATGATATTGAATCGATTCAGGTTTTAAAAGATGCTTCTTCTGCCAGTATTTACGGTTCCCGAGCTTCAAATGGAGTTATTATCATCACGACCAAAAAAGGAAAAGAAGGTAAAATGAGAATCAATTTCAGCACTTATACTTCTTTTTCAGATTATTCCAGAAAACAGGAAGTATTAAATGCCGATCAGTTTGGGCAGGCTTTATGGCAGGCCAATATTAATGACGGCTTGAACCCTAACAACAATAATTTGCGTTATCAGTTTGACTGGTCTGTAAACAACAACAAACCACAATTGAACAAAGTTTTGATTCCTGAATATTTAGATGCGAATCAGACCCTGAAAGCTTCGGATACAGATTGGTACGATGCAATTTCGCAAACCGGAATCGCGAATTCGTATGATTTATCTGTTTCTAATGCATCAGACAAAGGAAGTTATGTTTTTTCTTTGGGGTATTATGGGAACGAAGGTGTTGTAAAAACGACTGATTTCGAAAGGATTTCTGCCAGAATGAATGGTTCTTATAAATATTTTGACGGTAAACTGGTAATTGGAGAAAATTTCTCGATGACGCGTACCAATGAAGTTACAGATCCAGGAGTTCTTGATCCTGCGCTTCGTGCTTTACCGATAATTCCGGTGCGTACTGTAGACGGAAAAGGCTGGGGAGGACCAGTAGGAGGAATGAACGACAGGCAAAATCCTGTTCGACTTTTAGAATATAACAAAGACAATAAATATGATTATTTGCGTCTTTTCGGAAATATGTATGCTGATTTAGAGATCATCAAAAATCTGCATATCAAAAGTAGTTTTGGTATTGATTATGGATCTTATAAAAAACGAACGCTGCAAAGAAGTTATCAATCAGGTTATCTGAAAAACGATCAGTCATCAGTAACCATTGATCAGTCGGTAAGTGATAAATGGACTTGGACGAATACTGCCATTTACAGTTTGAATTTCGGAAAAAGCAACCTGAATTTGATGGCAGGAACAGAGATGTACAAAGATGTTTATGATACGACAACTTTACGTAAAAATGACTTTTTGATAGAAACTCCTGATTATATGTATCCAGATGCTGGAACTGGAGAATCGTTTACCAGCGGAACTTCGACAACCTATTCTTTGCTGTCATATTTTGGAAAAGTAGATTATGAGTTTGATAACCGTTATTTACTTTCAGGTACGATTCGTCGTGACGGATCATCCCGTTTTGGAAAAAACAATCAATTTGGAACCTTTCCAGCAGTTTCGGCAGGATGGAGAATCAGCAATGAAAATTTCATTAAAAATAATGCGCCTGTTTTCTCTGATTTAAAACTAAGAGCAGGTTGGGGACAAACCGGAAATCAGGAAATCAGTAATACTGCGGTTTACAGTTTGTATTTGGCAAGTTATGCAGGCGGAAGTCCAACTTGGGCTACTTCTTACGGTACAGCTTATGATATTGCAGGAAACGGAAACGGTTTGCTTCCGTCTGGTTTTATTGCCACTCAGTCAGGAAATGATAATTTAAAATGGGAAACCACTACGCAAACCAACATAGGTTTAGATTTTGGATTATTCAAACAAAAATTAAGCGGTTCTGTAGATTATTACATCAAAAAAACAGATGATATTCTGGTTTTACCACCTTATTTAGGTGTAATTGGCGAAGGCGGAAATCGTTGGGTAAACGGTGCTTCGATGCAGAATGAAGGCTGGGAAGTTAGTTTAGGATACCATGACGAAACCTCATTTGGACTTAAATATGATATTTCGGCGAATGTTTCAGCCAATAAAAACAAGATTACAAAATTGCCTGATGAAGTACGAAATAGCTACGGAGGAGATGGACTTGACGATAATATCTTAGGTCGTCCAATTAACTCAATGTACGGTTATGTAGCTGACGAACTCTTTAAAAGTCAGGGCGAAGTAGATAACTCGGCCACTCAGGAAGGAAAAGGCCTAGGAAGAATTCGTTACAAAGATTTAAACGAAGACGGAGTTATTACAGATAAAGACCGTACCTGGATAGGAAATCCAAATCCGGGATTGACGTATGGTTTTAATTTGGGATTAGGGTATAAAAACTGGGATTTTACCACTTTCTGGGAAGGAGCAAGTGATGTTGATGTCATAAATAATACAAAATACCAAACTGATTTCTGGAGTGTTGATGATGTAGGTTCGAATAAAGGAACACGTTTATTAAACGCCTGGTCTGTTGATAATCCTAATTCTACTATTCCTGCCTTAACTACTGTAGACAGGAATGCAGAATCAAGATTTTCGACTTATTATGTAGAAAACGGAAACTATCTTAAACTTCGTGTCTTGCAGGTAGGATACAGTTTACCAAAAGATCTGTTGAAAAAAATGAATTTCGATAGCTTTAGATTGTACATCAGCGGTCAAAATTTACTGATCATTGATGCCAAAAGTTTTACTGGTGTAGATCCTGAAAATGCAGGATTTGGATATCCGCAGCCAACGACTTTTACGGCTGGTCTTAATTTTACTTTATAATAAAAGCTTAAATCAAAAAACATGAAAAAATTAGTATATATAACTGCTTTTTTAGTACTTGGAATGTTGGGTTCCTGTTCTGATTTTCTGGAGAATGACCCTCGTGGCGTACTTTCAGAAGAAGATATTGTGACACCGCAATCAGTAGAAGGATTTATGAATGCGGCCTATGCACAATTAGGAAATGATCATTATGATTCGCCTTATAGTTTATGGCCTTTTGGGAATGTGCGTTCTGATGATGCTTACAAAGGCGGAAGCGGAACTAATGATCTTCAGGATTTTCACTTTTTCGAAGTGTCTAATAATATCCGACCTGATTTTGGTGAATTAGACAATTTCTGGTACATCAGTTATGTTGGGGTTTCCAGAACGAATAAAGCCTTGAAAGCATTAGAACAAATATCAGAAGCTGATTTTCCGTTGAAAAAAACACGTATGGCTGAAATGCGTTTCTTGAGAGGCCATTTTTATTTTATGCTGAAAATTATGTTCAGGAATGTTCCTTATATTACAGAAGATATTGCGGTCGAAAATTACAAAACGATCTCCAACAAAGCACTTTCAAACGAAGAACTTTGGAACAAAATTGCCGAAGATTTTCAGGCTGCAGCCGACGCTTTGCCGGAAACACAGCCACAAGTAGGTCGTGCGACTCAAAAAGCAGCTTATGCCTATTTAGCCAAAACACGTTTGTATCAGGCGTATACACAAGATGAAACGTATAAAGTTACCGGAATCAACCAACAACATTTACAGGAAGTAATTACAGCTACGGATAAAGTAATTGGAAAAGCAAGTTTAGAACCTGATTTTGCCAATAACTTCTTGCCTGGTAATTTTGAAAACGGAGCAGAATCGATCTTCTCAATTCAGTTTTCAGACAACGACGGAACTTTATACGGAAGATTAAATTTCTCCGATGTACTTTCAACTCCACAAGGTTTAGGATGCTGCGATTTTCATAAGCCAAGTCAAAACTTAGTAAACGCCTTTAAAACCGGAGCAAATGGTTTACCTGAATTTGATACTTATAACGATCAGGATTTTGATTATAAAAACAGAGATGCCAATACGGTTGATCCAAGATTGTATCATACTGTTGCGATGCCGGGATTGCCTTATAAATACGATCCTGAATTTCTTTATGTTGAAGCCTGGGTTAGATCTCCGGGAACGTATGGTTATTTTGCCTCATTAAAAGAAAATGTAGCACCAAGCTGTAGTTGTGTGGTGAATATTGATCCGTTTTATGGAAACTCGAAAAACAGAATTCAGATTCGTTATGCCGATGTGATTTTAATGCGCGCCGAAGCTTTGATTGAATTAGGAAGACAATCAGAAGCCTTGCCATTAATTAATCAGATCAGAGAACGTGCAGCGCAAAGTACAGGACGATTGCCGTATGCAAAAAACTTTAAAATCAATACTTACGTTGACGGAAACAATTGCAACTGGACACAGGATTTTGCCCGAAAAGCATTGCGTTGGGAGCGCCGTTTAGAATTGGCTATGGAAGGAAATCGTTTCTTCGATTTAGTTCGCTGGGGTGTAACTGATGAAGTGATGAATAAATTTTATACCGAAGAAAAAACAAAGCGCACCTATTATCAGGATGCCTTTTTTGATGCGCATAAAGAGGAATATTGCCCAATTCCGTTGAAGCAAATTAATTTTAGCCAGGGAGTATACAAACAAAATCCAGGTTATTAATTTTTTGTGAAACAATAAAGAGGTTGAAAAGTATTATTGTATCTTACAATAACGTAAAAATGAATTTAAAAAATCGCATTTGCGAAAGATACAAAAGTAGATTGTAGTAATCTGAAGGTTAGTTTTTACTGTCTCTAGCCTTGAGATTACACACTCGGAATAACAATAATGTAAAAATAGTTTTAGAATGAATAACGGAAAAAAACTTAAAGCTGTAGCTTATGGAGAAGTACTTTGGGATGTTTTTGATCATGTAAAAAAGATTGGAGGTGCACCATTAAACGTAGCTTTACGAATGAAAACTTTAGGTTGCGAGGTAGCCATGATTAGTTGTGTAGGTAATGATCAAGACGGAGACGCCATAATAGATCAGGTAAAAAGCATGGGACTTGAAACCAATGCGATTATGCAATCAGAAAATTTCCCGACAGGATTAGTAAATGTAACATTAAACGAGCGTGGTTCTGCTACCTATGAAATTGCTTATCCATCTGCCTGGGATAAAATTGTGCTGAATGATTTTGCAAAAAAAGTCGTTGCTGATGCTGATGTTTTAATTTACGGAAGTTTGGTCTGCAGAGACGAAGTCTCCAGGGAATCTCTGGAAGAATTGTTGCAAACAGATGTGTACAAGGTTTTTGATGTGAATTTAAGAAAACCCCATTATTCCTATGAAACCTTAGACCAGTTAATGCATTCGGCTAATTTTATAAAGTTCAATGATGAAGAATTGTTGGAAATAGCCGTAGCTATGCATTCTCCTTTTACCAGTTTGGAAGAGAACATGCATTTTGTTGCAGACAAAACAAAAGCAACTGGGATATGTGTAACCAAAGGAAAACACGGGGCTTTGTTATTGTGGGAAGGTAAACTCTATGATAACGAAGGTTATCCTGTAGAAGTGGCCGATACAGTAGGAGCAGGCGACTCATTTTTGGCGGCATTAACCAGCTGGTTACTTACAGGAAAAGATCCTCAGTCCTCCATTGATTTTGCTTGCGCAATAGGCGCTTTAGTAGCTTCGTCTCCGGGCGCAAATCCGATAATTTCAGCATCTAAAATTGAAGAATTAATGGCTAAAGTTTCATAACTATTTTAGCCTTTATTGCTTTTTGAAGAACAAAGAAGTAAAAGCCACTCTTTTTAGAGTGGTTTTTTTATTATAGAGATTCGCTTCTTTTATTGCTGTTCTATTAAGTTTTCTGCTTCGGCAGTATTTTTTTGAAGCATCGTTTCTCTGTGTTCGGCTCCCCAATTGCTTATTAAGCCCCAGATTGGTACTAGTTTCAGGCTAATTTCAGTAAGTTCGTATTCTACTCTGGGCGGTACTTCGGCATAAACAGTACGTTTTACCATTCCGTCTCGTTCTAATTCGCGCAATTGCAAAGTAAGCATGCGCTCTGTAATGTTGCATATTTGGTTTCTTAATTCTCCAAATCTCAATTTTCCTTTTTCAAGTTTGCATAATATCAACAGTTTCCATCGCCCGCCCACAAGGCAAACTGCATAAGTCAGGTCGCAGGAGGTGATATAGTTTCTGTTCTCTGTATTTGTAGATGTTTCTTTTCTTTTTGCCATTACTTACTTTTTTGTTAGTACCCTACATTGGGATGTATGCGGTACAAAATTAGGCTACTCAATGTAGTTTTGCAACCCTAATCAAAATAGTTACAAATATGTTTAAATACCCGTTCTCTCTTATTATAGTAAAAGCAACAATAGAAATACCCATTCAGCAACAAAAAATCAAAAACGCGATTTATTCATTTCTAAATTCTGGAAGTAATGAAGCTAAATAAAAAAATTGCATACGTGGGTTGCCTTGGGATGATAGGCATCATAACGACTGAATTTGGAATAATTGGAATTTTGCCGCAAATTGCCGTTTATTACGAAATTACAATCGATAAGGCAGCGTATCTGTTGAGTGCTTTTGCACTTGTTATTGCGCTTACCGGTCCGTTTATGACCTTGCTATTTTCGGGTTTTGACAGAAAAAAGATCATGCTCACCACTATTTTTATCTTTTTGCTATCAACTGTCGTTTCTGCGTTTTCACCGCCTTTTTGGCTTTTGATGATTGTTCGAATGTTACCTGCCTTTCTGCAGCCGGTTTATATCGCCACTGCAATTGCCGCCGCCGTAGCGTCTGGAGAAAAAAGCCAGGAGAATCAGTTAATGGGAATTGTTCTTGGCGGAATCGCATTGGCAATGGTTACAACCGTGCCGTTTGCTACCTATCTAGCAAGTATTTTTACGTGGCAGATTTCATTTTTTGTTCAGGCAATAGTAAGCGCATTAGCCTTATTTACAATTTTCAGGATTATGCCTGGGGGAGAAATACCAGAGAAAAAAACATACGGAAGCCAGGTTAAAATTCTAAAAGATAAATCCTTTGTTTTAAGTACTGCAATGAATTTTTTCATGATTGCATCGTGGTTTTCTACTTATAGTTATTTTGCTGATTATTTGATAAAAACCAGAGAAGTAGACATGGCGGCCATTAGTTATCTTTTGCTTTTGTTTGGCGTTGTTGGCGTTTTCTCTAATTGGCTCTCCGGAAAAATGCTAACGAGAAGTATAACAAAAACAGTTGCCTTTTTTCTTTTGGGAACTGTAATTATTCCGGTAATACTTATTTATTCCGCAGACAGCGTCTGGATAACTATACTTGTTGTTGCTCTTTGGGGATTTTTTTATGCGCCATGTTTTTTAAACGCATCGGCTTATATGATTTCGGCGGCACCAAAATCTCTTGAGTTTGCGAATAGTCTGGCAACCTCATTTGGAAATCTCGGTGTATTTCTTGGTACAGCCGTTGGAGGCTGGATTATTTCGCAAAGTACCATTAGCAATGTTCCATTGGCAGGAATGGGATTTGGAATATTATCCTTGCTGATGGTGGCCTGTAGAAGTATTTTAGAAAATAAGAATAAAAAACTCGTACTGATAAATACAATAAGCAATAGATAAAATATTTTAGCCAGATTTTATAATACCCTCAAAAAGTGAAGTGCTGATTGAGGTTTTTTTTATTGTTTGAAATAAAATAATCCAAAAGAATTAAAGTCATGATTGGCTAAAACTCTTAATTAAAAAGCAAATGTTTACAATAAGTAAGAAAATTTACCTTTTTATGTTTTTGTTTAACGCATTAATTTGGTTTTTATCATTCAATGACTTTTGTCATATTTTCTGTTAATGTTTAAATTGAAATGTATTTATTTGTTAACTTTTATGTGTTTATAAATTTTTAATAAATTGATTTTTAGTATTTTAGTGGTTGTTTTTTGTAAACTTTTTACATTTTATTTTTTTTAGAGTTTATTTGGTTCTAAATTTACAACTCGTAAAAAACTTCAAAATATTATAATCATGGATGAATTATTAGCTGCAAAAAATGAAACAATTATTTACACTCAGGATGAAGCGATTCAGGCCTCTTTAGAATATTTTAAAGGAGACAGTCTGGCGGCAACAGTTTGGGTAAGCAAGTATGCTCTTAAAGATTCTCAGGGTAATATTTTTGAAAAATCACCTGATGATATGCACCGTCGTATTGCATCAGAAATTGTGCGAATCGAAAATAAATATGCAGATCCGCTTACAGAAAAAGAAGTTTTTGATCTGATCAAAGATTTTAAATACCTGGTGCCACAGGGAAGCCCGATGACTGGTATTGGAAATCCGTTTCAGGTTGCATCATTGTCTAATTGTTTTGTGATAGGTAATGACAATTCAGATTCCTATGGCGGCATTATGAAAACAGATCAGGAACAAGTCCAGCTCATGAAAAGAAGAGGAGGAGTAGGTCATGATTTGTCGCACATTCGCCCGAAAGGTTCGCCGGTTAAAAATTCAGCATTGACCTCTACAGGATTGGTGCCGTTTATGGAACGCTATTCCAATTCAACACGTGAAGTAGCGCAGGATGGTCGTCGAGGTGCTTTAATGCTTTCCGTTTCTGTAAATCATCCCGATGCCGCCGATTTTATTGATGCCAAAATGGAGCAGGGAAAAGTGACCGGAGCCAATGTATCTGTTCGAATTGATGATTTGTTTATGAAAGCAGTAAAACAAGATGCTTTATACGAACAAAAATATCCCATATTTAGTGATAATCCATTGTATTCCAAAGAAATTAAAGCAAAAGAACTTTGGAATAAAATTATTCATAATGCCTGGAAATCAGCAGAACCCGGAATTTTATTCTGGGATACCATCATAAATGAATCATTACCGGACTGTTATGCTGATTTAGGATATAAAACCTTATCGACAAACCCGTGTGGCGAAATCCCGCTTTGTGCTTACGATTCTTGTCGTTTGCTGGCTATAAACCTGTTTTCGTATGTTAATGATTCGTTTACCCAAAAAGCTTCTTTTGACTTTGAGCTTTTCAAAAAACACGTTGCGGCGGCCCAGAGAATAATGGATGATATTATTGATCTGGAACTCGAGAAGATTGATGCCATTTTAGAAAAAATCAATCAGGATCCGGAAAGCGAAGAAGTAAAACTAGTCGAGAAAAATCTTTGGTTAAACATCAAACATAAAGCAAATGAAGGACGCCGTACTGGAATTGGGATTACTGCCGAAGGAGATATGCTGGCAGCACTAGGTTTGCGTTACGGAAGTGATGAAGGTGTTTTGTTTGCTGAAAAAATACAAAAGACACTCGCAATAGAAGCCTACCGTGGGTCTGTGAATTTGGCTAAACAACGGGGAATGTTTGCTATTTATGATGCTAAAAGAGAAAAAAATAATCCGTTTTTACTTCGATTAAAAGAAGCTGATACTGAGCTGTATAATGAAATGCAGCAGTACGGACGCCGAAATATTGCTTTATTAACAATTGCGCCAACGGGTACAACAAGTTTAATGACCCAGACGACCTCAGGTATAGAACCAGTTTTTCTGCCGGTTTACAAACGCAGAAGAAAAGTAAACCCAAATGATAGAGATGCACGCGTTGATTTTGTAGACGAAGTAGGAGACAGTTGGGAAGAATATGTGGTATTTCATCACAGATTTAAGGAGTGGATGCTTATTAACGGATATGATACTTCGAGAAATTACAGTCAGCAAGAAATTGATGTATTGGTAGAAAAATCACCTTATTATAAAGCAACAAGTAATGATATTGATTGGCTGAGCAAAGTAAGAATGCAGGGCAAAATCCAGAAATGGGTCGATCACTCTATTTCGGTTACTATTAATGTTCCGAATGAAACTCCTGAAGAAATGGTGAATAAGTTGTATATGGAAGCATGGGAGGCAGGATGTAAAGGCGTTACTGTTTATCGTGATGGTTCACGCTCCGGGGTTTTGATTGCCAATACAGAAAAGAAAGAAGAAACTTCAGAAATACAAACAAGTGTTTTTTCTGCCAAGCGTCCTCAGGTATTAGAGGCTGATGTCGTTCGTTTTCAAAATAGTAAAGACAAATGGATCGCTTTTATTGGATTACTGGAAGGCAGGCCTTATGAAATTTTTACAGGTTTGGTAGATGATGAAGACGGTATTTTGATTCCGCGTTGGGTTACTGAGGGACTAATTATCAAGAATAAAAATGAAGACGGAAATACCCGTTACGATTTTCAATATAAAAATACCCGAGGTTATAAAACCACTATCGAAGGGCTTTCTCATAAATTTAATCCGGAATATTGGAATTATGCCAAACTAATATCAAGTACATTACGACACGGAATGCCAATTGATAAAGTGGTGGAGCTAATTGGCAGTTTGCAATTAGACAGTGAATCTATTAATACCTGGAAAAATGGTGTATCACGTGCACTGAAACGCTATATCGTAGACGGAACTGAAGCCCGCGGACAGAAATGCAGCAATTGCAACTCAAGTAATCTTATTTATCAGGAAGGATGTCTTACTTGCAGTGATTGCGGTTCCTCTAAATGTGGTTAAGATTTAACCACTAAGTTTTTTTATTGTTAGGTTTTGCCACGAAGACGCTAAGACACAAAGTTTTTTTACTGCAAGGTTTTGCAACAAAGGCACTAGGACACAAAGTTTTTTTTTCTTGCCACGAAGACGCGAAGGCACAAAGTTTTTTTTACAATCTTTATGATTTAAGACTTTGTGTCTTAGTTCCTTCGTGGCATACTTTTTTTTAGCCAAAGCTAAATAGGGAATCTTTGTGCCTTACTGCCTTTGTGGCATCTAACCTGTTAAAATTCTTAGTGTCTTAGCGTCTTTGTGGCATTCTTTTTAAGTAAATATTTGCGCGTTTGTGGTATTTCTTTTTTTCACGTAGGGATTAGTTTATTAAAAGTAAAGAGCATCGATAAAATCCTATAAGCATTGCGCTGAAAGTATTTTTTGTAGATTGTTTGTTATGAAATATAGATAAAATTAGCTTATAATTGTACTGCTAACGCAAGATCAAAAAAACAGTTTTTATTTTGAAGTATTTAGTTCCTCTTTTTATACTACTATTTGGTTTTCCTCCATTAAGTTATGCTCAGGATAATCCAGTCAAATTCCTTGATATTTCTGATGGTTTGTCGAACAATTCTATAACTACAATTTTTCAGGACAACGACGGTTATATGTGGTTTGGAACTTATGACGGATTAAATCGTTATGATGGTTATAGCTTTAAAGTTTTTCGTAACCGAATCAATGATAAAAAATCACTGTTCTTCAATACAGTTTATAATATCGAAGGAGATGCTAAAAATAATATATGGGTAGGAGGTTCAAACGGTGTTTGCATTTACAATAAAACTACTGCAACATTTCATCCTGTACAATACACCATTTCTAATAAAAAAGCAGTTATTTTAAAGGATATTATTCATCAGATGCGTGCTGTTTCTGATAATTTGGTTTTGATTGCCTCTCAGAGCTTAGGGTTATTAGCTTTCGAAAATGGTTCTTTTGTCGGGAAACATATTGCGCTAAATATTCCGGGAAATCGCATCACAGTTAATGCTTATGACGCCATAGCGATTCAGGATGATAAAAAAAATAATCATGCCTGGATCTATATTAAAAATGTAGGGGTTTGCAGTTATAACTATAAATCTAAAAATTTGAAAGTCGTTTTTCCGCTTTCTAAAGAAGTAAAAGCAATGAAACTGGCTGCTGATGGGAATTTATTACTGGGAACAGATGAAGGACTTTTTCTGTTTAATACCAAATCAGGAGTGCTTTCTGAGAATTATTTTTCGACAAAATGCAATGTAACAGATCTTCTGGTAGACAGAAAGAAAGAAATCTGGATTGCAACAGACGGTTCAGGAATTTACAAAGTTATTGGTACAAATAAAAAAGCAGTTCCGGCTAATGCGATAAAAGACAACGAGCTTGCAAAAAGCAACTCCGTCTGGAGTTTATACGAAGACAGATCAGGTAATAAATGGTTTGGCTCATTGCGCGGAGGGATAAGTATGCTCAGCAATACGCCTAAATATTTTAAAAATATAAAATACAACTCAAAAGATCAGGTTGAAAACTTTATTTTGTCATTTTGCGAAGACGAAAAAAACAATGTATGGGTGGGTACAGATGGTGCAGGATTAAAATATTGGGACCGAAAAAACAATACATATACCAATTACAGTAATAAGCTCTCCAGTAAATTTATTACCAGCATTGTACGGGATCAAAATAATGATATCTGGGTTTCGACCTGGGCAGGCGGTGTAAATAAAATTAATCCAAAGAACAATTCGGTAACATCATATTCCTGTTATAATCCCACTACAAAACACATAGAGAAAAATATCTGGTTTGTTTACAAAGATTCACAGGCGAATATCTGGGCAAGCGCTACAAATGAGGGGGCCTTATATCTCTTTGACAGGCAAAAAAACAGTTTTACACTTTTTGATCCGTCGGTTACGAATTTGCAATGTATTACTGAAACCAGTGACGGAAAATTGTGGGCAGGAAATTATACGTCATTATTTTCTATCGAAAAAGCAACCCGAAAAATAAGTACAATTTCCATTGGAAATCCTGTAAGATATATTCACGAAGACAGGGATAAAAACCTTTGGCTAGGAACTCAGGAAGGCGGATTATTATGGTTTGACCGAAAAACAACTACTTTCAAAAGGTTAACAATAGACGACGGCTTGCCTTCTAATACAGTATTAAGGTTGCTGGAAGATAAAGAAGGAAATCTCTGGATAAGTACCTACAATGGTATTTGTAGATACGATAAAAAGAGAAAAACATTTCGTAATTTCTCTGTCAACGATGGCTTGCAAAGCAATCAGTTTAGTTTTAACGCCGGACTTAAACTCTCTACAGGAGAATTTTTGTTTGGAGGAATAAATGGTTTTAATGCCTTTTTTCCTGAAGCAATAAAAGGATTCAATCAGAAGAATAATATATTGTTATCTGATTTTTATGTCAACAATCAACCCATAGAAGAAAGCAAAAGTAACTTAGAATGGGATTCGGGTAAAATTAAAAAAGTGAGCCTGCCATATGATCAAACTACATTATCGCTTGAGTTTGTAGCTCTGGACTATAATAATGCCGACAAAATCAATTATGCCTATTACCTAGAAGGCTGGGATGAGCAATGGAATTATGTGGGTCAGGCCCGAAAAGCCAATTATGCCCGATTAACGGAAGGAAAATATACTTTTAAAGTAAAAACAACCAATTTTAAAGGAGGCTGGAACAAAGAAGTCAGCCTCATTACTATTGAAGTTTTACCACCATGGTACAGAACCTGGTGGGCCTATTCTTTGTATTTATTAGCAGGTATAGGAGCCGTTTTTGCGTATCTGCAATACAATAAAAACAAAGAAAAACTAAAATACAAAGTTAAAATAGCCGAACTCGAAAGCAAGAAAGAAAAAGAAATTGCAGAGAAACAGTCCTCTATGTTTACCTATATCTCTCATGAGTTTAGAACGCCGCTTTCGTTGATTATAAATCCTTTGAAAAAAGCGGTTCAGAAAGAAAGTGTCGAAAACGGATCTTCGGGAAGTGATTTGGCGATTGCGCATAGAAATGCCAGAAGACTTTTGAGTCTGGTAGATCAGCTATTGCTTTTTAGAAAAGCCGAAAATGATGCAGATTCATTGAGATTATCACCTATAAATGTTAATAACCTTTGCAATGAAGTGTACCAATGTTTTGTCAATCAGGCAAAAGATAAAAGTATTCGATATCATTTTCTGATTCCGGATCATGAAATTGTGATCATTGGCGATTATGAAAAAATCGAAATTTCGTTGTTCAATTTAATGTCCAATGCTTTTAAGTACACACCAATTGGCGGAGAAATAAATCTTAGACTAACGGAAAACGATCACGAAATTTACTTAGAAATTTCGGATAGCGGAGACGGAATCGACCAAAAAGATATTGAGGTAATTTTTGAAAAATTCAAGCAAGTAAAATCAAAAGTTTCAATAGGTACAGGTTTTGGAATTGGACTTTATATTGTTAAATATTTTGTAGACAAACACAAAGGAACTGTAAGCTGTAGCAGTGAAATAGGCAAAGGAAGTATTTTTAAACTGACATTCCTTAAAGGAGACAGTCATTTTGATAATATTGAGATTACAAATGAAGTTCCGCAACGAAGTCAATTATTTGATGAATTAATGATCGATGATTCAGAAGAGAGTATTCAGCTTTCGAATACTTCGATTTCAGAGCAGGATTTCCAGAAAATTATGCTTACTGAAAAACGAACGGTTTTAATTATTGATGATAATGTAGAAATAAGAGCCTATCTTATCAAACTGTTTTCAGATTCTTATATTGTTTACAGTGCTCAGAACGGCGAAGAAGGTTTAAGGCTCACCAAGAAGCACATGCCCGATTTGGTTATTAGCGACATCACAATGGAAGAAATGGACGGCTTGGAATTGTGTCGAAAAATAAAGGAAAATAATGCATTATCCCATATTCCGGTTATTTTATTAACGGCATCAAAAAATCCGGAAACCCATCTTCAGGGAATCAACGACGGGGCTGATGATTATATTACCAAACCTTTTGATGATGATATATTAGTCGCTAGGGTAGAATCATTATTAAGAAACCGAAGCAATTTGCGTACTTATTTCTTAGATAGCATAACGCTTAAAGAAAACACTCAAAAAGTACCACAGGAATATCAGGAAATCCTGAAAAAGTGTATTGATATTGTAGAAGCCAACATTCATAAAAGAGATTTTACGATTAAAAACTTTGCCCTTGAAATGGGCATGAGCCATAGAACGTTATACACAAAAATTAAAATCATCTCCGGACAGACTTTAAATGCTTTTATTCGTTCGGTTAGAATTCGAAGAGCGGCAATGTTAATGCTTACTGAAGATATCAATATTACTCAGGCTAGTGCCGAAGTTGGCTTTGAAGATCCTAAATATTTCAGACAGCAGTTTGTAAAACTCTTTGGAATGACACCTTCAGAATACATAAAAAAATACAAGAGTTCTTTCAACTCGGATCTTAATGTTATTAAATAATAATGTTGTCATTTTTGATAGCGATAATGAAAATCAATTTCATGTTTTTTTAAATGAATTAATTCATTCTACGCATTTCAAATACCCAATCTTGTCATTTCGATTTCTATGATAAAACAAAATCTTTTTTTTCAGGAGCTAATCCAGCTATCTGCTCCAATCTTTTGTTCCGAAACCCGGAACAAAAGGATTTCCACTTCTATCGGGGCTAGGGAAATCATGTTCATAAGAATGTTTTCGTTTAATATTTCATTTCGACAAGATTTGATCACAATCTTGTTCATTTCGACCGAAGAGAGACTCGAGCCGATAGCGAACAGACAAAGTAAATCACACTCGTAATTCCACAAAAACTGACGATTCTCTTTGCTGAATTTGTAATGCGATTTACTTTGTCTGTCCGCTATCGAGTCTCCCTTCGATCGAAGATGACAACAGAACTCTCGGTATGATAAAGAGGTACTCAAAGAAACCGCAAACGTTTTAGAATTGAAGATGCTGTTTTATTTCGTGATTGCATATAATTCAAAAATAAGTAGTTATTTTTTTGTACTCCTTAATTTTTAATCCAAAATAATAGTTAATTACAATTTTGACCTCCTTTTTTTTCCATTTTACCCCTCCTTAAAAGTGTTAATTAGACATTTCTTTGCAGTGATAGTTAATCATTTAAGTGGTTTACTATTCATTGAATAAGTGTTTTTGTTTTAAGATAAGTTTTGTCTTTTTAAGGAATTGAGCCTTCTTTAAAATAGGTTAGTAAGAGTTGGTTTTACCTACATACTTATCAAACCCGCAGTGAAGGCTGCGGGTTTAAAATAAAGAGTTATTCAATTAGATAATTAATGTAGTTGTTCAATTTGTCAATTAAAAAATTAGCACAGTTTTTATTATCAAATTATCTAATTGACACATTATGACATTATCACATTTACTAATTATAAAACCATTAACCAAACCCAATAATATGAAAAGAATCAGATAATCAATGTTATTCTGTTTTCCCTAAATGCAGAAGCAATAATAACCACACAAAGTAACCTTCATGATTAATACCACGATCACTTTTAGAATAAACTAACTAACCAACCTTAAAAATCAAAAAATGAAAAAAAATGTATTTTTATTTTTTCTTGCTGTTTTTGCTGTCCTTACTGGATGTCAAAATAATGAATCTGGTTTTCCAAGTTCTGATAATCCTACTGTTGTTGTATCAACAAAGGAAATTTACGGAGCACCAAGTAGAAAATTTGAAATTAAAGCCGCTTTGGCTGATGATTTGGGATTACAAAGCGTGAGAATTCAAATCCCGGAATTAGCATTGGATAAAGTCATTGCTTTTGCAACAGATCCCTTACTGACAAAGTATGATTTGAGCTATTTCTTCGAAGTTCCTGCTAACAAAGGAACCTCAGAAGCTTTCAAAATAAAACTGACTATTACCGATGTGTCAGGTAATGCAATTGATGAAGAGATCAATTTACGTCTTGACGGAGAATTTGCTGCACCATCTATCACCATGATTACTCCAAAAGAAGGAGCCGTAATTTTATTGTCGACCAGTAATAAAATGCCTGTGAATTTTGTTGTAAATGACGATTCAGGAATCGATTATATTCAAATTCAATGTGCTGCTTTAGGTATCGACGAAAAAGTGCAATTAACAGATGCGCCTCAATCGTATAGCTTTAGTAAAATCTACACATTACCTGTAACGGCTGATAATTATGTATTAACCATTACGGCGAAAGACAAATTTGCGATTCCAAATACAGGAACATTAAACGTAAATGTTGTTGCTACAAATGAATATCCGGCAATTTATCTGTGCGATCAGCCAAAAGGCACTAACCTTACTACTGATGCAGTGGGTGTACCCATGTATTTTCATGATAAAAACGGACAAGATTTCGAATTTAAATATTATACGGATAAAGACAATAAGGAAATTTATTTCTTAGGTCAGGAATCTGATTTCGCCCCTCATTGTTTTGGATTAAATCCTTTAGGAGAATTAGTGGATGATGTTGCTTCGACACCAATTATTTTACCAACCAAAGGATATTATGTAATCAAAGTAAATCCGAATACCCTAAAATATACTGCAACCAAATATACGCCTTCAAGCAAAGTCTGGGCTGATGTTGCTAACGGATTATGGCATGACGAAGAAGCAAAAAGAAAACCTTTTGTGAGTGTTTGCGGGGCCGGAATTCAGGGGGCTGACTGGGATACCTGGACAGCATGGGCTCAGACAGGATTACACCTGGCTAATAACCCAAATAACCCGTACCAATTAGTTGGAGAGTATACTTTGACAGGTACTATGGAAGCGACTTTTACCGGTCAATGGTGGAGTCCGTCCTGGAGATTAATCAAAAATGGTATTGCTACAATGTCACCGGGAGAAAACGGAAACGGTAAATATCCGGCAGCTCCGGGAGTTTACAAAGTAGTGTTGGATACGGAATTGGAGAGAGTCTTTATCACAAAAAAATAGTTGTTATAGTGCTATAACATTTAATTAAAAAATATCGTAAGATGAAATATAGATTTATATGGTTATTTATTGTCCTGTTGTGCAGCGTCGCAACATTTGGACAAATAACAGTAAAAGGAACTGTTAAGGATAAAGGCAATGTGCCAATTCCGGGAGTGAACGTAGCAGTAAAAGGAACTGCTACAACAGGAGCTACAGATTTCGATGGTAATTTCACCATCTCTGTTCCTAGTAATAATGCTCAGATTGAATTTTCTTTTATTGGTTTTGCCAATAAAACAGTTGCTGTTGGGGACAAAACAGTTCTTAATATTACCCTTGAGGAATCCAGTCAGGTTCTTGATGAGATTGTTGTGGTAGGTTATGCTGCCGTAAAAAAGAGCGATGTAACCAGTTCTATTTCTTCGATAAAAGGAAAAGAACTTCAAACGATGACTGTAGGTAATGTTGCCGAATCTTTGCAAGGTAAAGTTGCGGGGGTTCAGGTTACAGGACAAGGTGGTCCGGGAGCGCAGCCAAGAGTTTTAATTCGCGGTATCTCGACTGTAAATCTTAGTACAGATCCGCTTTATGTGATTGATGGAATTCCGATGGGAACAAGCATTAACTTTTTAAGCAACAACGAAATCGAGTCTATGGAGGTTCTAAAAGATGCCTCTGCAAGTGCTATTTACGGTTCACGTGCTTCTAACGGAGTTATTTTGATTACGACCAAAAAAGGTAAAGCAGGAAAAACCAGATTCAATTTTGATATGAGCTCGGGTATGCAAATTATGAACAATCCTTATAATATGGCCAATGCCCAAAGCTACGCTACCATTATGAATAAGGCATATAATAATTCAGGTTATGCTGATTATTTGCCAAACCCGTCTCAGTACAATGGAAAAACGACAGACTGGTGGAAAGCGGGAATCAAGTCCGGTGCACCTGTAACCAATGCTTCGCTTGGAGTTAGCGGGGGTTCTGACACACATACCTATTCGATAAGTTTAAACTATTATAACTCAGAATCTATTTATGAAGTTGGTGGATGGGAAAGAATCACGATGAGAATCAATAATGATTTTAAATTCTCAGATAAATTCTCCGCAGGAATTACCTTAAATCCTCGTTATGAAACTTGGGGTGCTCCTAACAATTGGGCTGATTTTGATAAAATTGATCCAATTACGCCAATTTATAAGCCGGCAGATCAATTAACCGGTTTAGAAAATGAATACAGCATTTATGCACGTTCTCCGTCTTATGTTTGGAATCCGGTTGCAGCCGTAAAACGTTATGATGATTTTACAGATCAGTACAACTTAAATACAAACGGATATTTACAATATCAGCCTATCAAAGGGTTGGTGATTCGTACGCAGGCTTCTATTGAAGTGGGAGATAAAACACAAAGCATTTTCAAACCTGATTTTGTAATTGATGCAGCGCATGAAAAAGCGGAGATTAATAGTGTAGAAAGAACAAACACGACAAATGTAGACTGGACATGGCAAAATACTGCTACTTATACCAGATCATTTGCCGGGAAGCACAATGCCTCTTTGATGATTGGTAACACCATGGAAGAGTACAATGGCAATGATCTTTGGGGATACGGAGAAGGTGTTCCTAACAATTCAGAAGAGATGCGAGAAGTAAATGCTGCTACCAAAAACCGTAATAGTAAGGGAAACAGCTGGTCGAATTCATTGATGTCTTACATTTCGCGTTTTTCTTATAACTATGACAATAAATATTATTTCACAGGGACTTTCAGACGTGATGGTTCTTCTAAATTCATGACCAATAACAAATGGGCAAATTTCCCTTCCGCTTCTGTTTCATGGAGAATTTTAAACGAAGGATTTATGGAACCTGCAAAAGAGGTATTAAGTGATTTAAGATTCAGGGCAGGTTGGGGTAAAGTAGGTAATCAGGGTTTACCTGCAGCGGTTTATCAATCGAATATAGGGCAGGGATTTTATCCAATAGGAGGTATTATTGCAGATACTTCATTCCCGTCCTCAATGGCAAACAAAGACATTAAATGGGAAACTGTTGAAGATATCAGTTTTGGACTTGATTTTGGATTCTGGAAAAACAAACTTTCAGGATCTTTAGAGTACTATCAAAAGAAAACAAATGATATGTTGTTCAAAAAACAATTTCCAACCTATAGTGGTTTTCCTGATTATTCGACAATCTGGACAAACGTAGGTTCAATGCAATCCAGCGGTATCGATTTGTTGGTTTCATATAAAGACAAAAAAGGAGACTTTAGTTATGGAGTAGATGTAACTTTTACCACAGTAAACGTAGAAATGCTTTCATTGTCCTCTGAAGGAGAAAGACTTTACGGAGCAGGAAACAGAACATTGACCGTAAAAGGGGAACAACCAGGATATTTTTACGGATATGTAGCGGACGGATTATTCCAGAATCAAACACAATTGAATGCTCATACAGACGAGCACGGAACAAAATTACAGCCGTATGCTCAGGTTGGGGATATCCGTTTTAAAGATGTGAACGGTGACGGAAAAATAGACGATAAAGACCGTACAAAAATTGGTTCTCCATGGGCAGATTATAATGTTGGTCTAAATCTGACTTTTGCCTACAAGCAATTTGATTTGGTAGCGAATTTCTATTCAAGTATTGGCAATGATATCGTCAACGAAAACATTAAAGATTTATACAACGGTGCAAGCTTAACAAATAAAGTAAGCGGATTAGAGCAAATGGCATGGCATGGCGAAGGAACTTCCAATTACGTTCCGCGTTTGTCTAAAGACGATAACAATGAAAATTTCACAAAATTCTCTTCTTTTTATGTTGAAGATGGATCTTTTGTTCGCATGAAAAATTTACAGTTTGGATTTTCATTCTACAATAAATTTGGTTTAGATAAATTGAGAATCTCATTGTCAGGACAGAACTTATGGACCTGGACAAAATATACCGGAGTAGATCCTGAAGTTGCAGGTGGTGATGAGAAAAAAGATGACAGAGTGAAAGGGTCAGGTTTTGGAGGATGGAATTATCCGGTTCAGCCAACCATTTTGATGGGACTTAATGTAGCATTTTAATAAAAAACAACATGAAAAAAACGATATTATCAATACTAGCTTTTTCTCTAATTGCAGTTTCATGCAGTGATTTTATTGAAAAAGACCAAAGAGGAACTCAAACTTTAGAAAACTACTTTAAGACCGCACAGGAATGTGAAAACTATGCCAATGAATTAACACAAAGATTATTACTGGCAAAGGATTGGTATGCTTTGGTTGCACCAAGAGTGACCAACGAAATGTCTACCGATGATGCCTGGATGGGAAACACAGGACAGGATAATAGTGCACACAGACCAGCTTCGCAATATTTGATTACACCGGATAATATGGGAGATATGAACAGTATTTATACAGCGCATTATTACACCATTCAATCGGCAAATATTGGTTTAGAGAAAATGGCGGTTTCGCCAATTTCTGATGCTCAGAAAAATCAGTATATGGGCGAATCCTTATTTGTTCGTGCGTATTGTTATTATGAATTAGTGAACCTTTTTGGAGCGATTCCTTTGTATACAAAATCACTTGGAACCGCAGATTTAAAACTCCAACGCAGTCCTGCTGTAGAAGTTTACGCTCAAATTGAAGCTGATCTTAAAGAATCTGCTTCAAAATTAGAAAATACTCCCGTAGCAAGAAACGGAAGAATCAATAAATGGGCGGCTTATGCTTTATTGGCACGTGTTTCCTTATTTCAGGAAAAATGGGCAGAAGCCAGATTGTACTCCAACAAAGTAATTACAGAAGGGCCTTTTGCTTTAGAAACGGATTTCATTAATATCTGGAATGTGAACAATCATAACGGTGTTGAATCTATTTTAGAAGCGCAATCTTCATCTGTACAAGACAAAGATTTGGGAGCTGCTTTACCAACTTTGGCAGGGGCCAGAGGAGAAGACAAGAAAAATTTTCCAAGTAATGATACCAAGGATGTTCTTGATGGATGGGGATGGTGTATGCCAACCAGCGATCTTGAAAATGCCTACCTTTCTGAAAATGATATAATTCGCCGCAGAAGTACCATTACAAAATGGGGAGAAGCCGCTTACGGTGATGAGGTTTTAAACCCGACCCATAAATTCAGTTTAAATGATAATAAATCAGGACGTATTATTCGTAAATATTATATCCCTGTAGCTACGCGCCGTGCGTTAGATAAAAAAGACAATCATTTACCATTGAATATTCCGTTGATTCGTTTGGCAGAGATGTATTTAACTAGAGCAGAAGCAAGTTATCATACTGGAGCAGATGCTTTGGGAGATATCAATATTATCAGAGCCCGTGTAAAATTGGATCCTAAAACTGGATTATCAGGACCAACATTACTGCGACAAATCTACAAAGAACGTCGTCTGGAACTGGCTTTCGAAGGATTGCGTTTGTTTGACATCCGTCGTGAAAAAGATCCCAATACAGGAAGACCGGTTATCGAATCCTTAATGGGGCCTAACGGAACTTTTGTACAATACAATCTAAGTTCTACAGATCCTTATGAAACAACCAATTTAAGGGAACCTCAGGATAAAGGAATCAATTTTAATCCTGCAAAACACTTATTGTGGCCAATACCACAGTTAGAAATTGATTTAAGTGGAGGAGTAATAACTCAAAACCCTAATTATTAAAATGAGATTAATAAACAATAATAAAGTAAGTCTGCTATGTGCAGGCTTACTTTTAGCTAACTCATTTTTAGTAAGCTGTGATTCAGAAAACAACGGAAATTCAGATACTGAGAATACTACAGCTGAATTGAGTATTAATCTGGATGCCAATCTTCAAACGATGGAAAGCTTTGGCGCTTCTGATGCGTGGCAATGTAATTTTATTGGTAAAAATTGGCCTTCGGATAAAAAAAATAAAATCGCCGATTTACTATTCAGTAAGGAGCTTGATGCAGAAGGAAATCCAAAAGGAATTGGATTATCATTATGGCGTTTCAATCTTGGTTCAGGAAGTGCAGAACAAGGCGAAGCAAGTGATATTACAGATGAGTGGCGACGTACAGAATGTTTTACCACTGATGGAATTAGCTATAATATGAACAAACAAGCCGGTCAGGTTTGGTTTATGAAAGCAGCCAGAGAACGTGGTTTAGAGAAATTGCTGGCTTTCGCCAACAGTGCGCCGGTGTATTTAACACAAAACGGAAAAGCACATGCATCGATTAAAGAGTTTTATAATCTAAAAGATGGAAAATGGTCAGATTTAGCTGATTTCTGGACCACTTCTTTAGATAAACTAAAATCAGAGCAAGGTTTAACAATCGATTATGTATCTCCGTTTAATGAGCCACAATACGAATGGGACGGTTCAGGACAAGAGGGTTCGCCGGCAACCAATACTAATATCTACAGTTTTGTAAAAGTTTTATCTCCAAAATTACAGTCAAAAGGATTGAGTTCTGAGATTGTAGTAGGAGAAACAGCCGCTTACGAGCATTTATATAAAACCGTTTCAGGTAAAGAAAGCAGATCGAATCAAATCGATTATTTCTTTGGGGTAAATTCGGCTAAAAATATTGCAGGATTACCCAACGTAAAGAAAACCATTTCAGGACACAGCTATTGGCAGGCATGGCCTTTGACAGAATTGGTATATTCAAGACAATTGGCTGGAACAAAAACGCAATCAGTGGCAGGTTTAAGCCTTTGGTCATCAGAGTATTGTGTTTTAGAAACTCCGGGAACAACTGAATTACCGGGTGGAGCAGGTCCGGGAAGGGATCTTGGGATTCAGACCGCACTTTGGACTGCACGTATTATTAGCACTGACATTGCTGTTGGGGGAGTTTCGTCATGGCAATGGTGGACGGCGATTAGCCGTGGAGATTATAAAGACGGATTAATTCATGTTGATGACGGTTCAAGCAACGGAGCAGGAAATGCGGATTATTGCAAAAACGACGGTTATGTCAGAGATGCTAAAACACTTTGGGCTTTAGGAAACTTCTCGTTTTTCGTAAAACCAGGAATGGTAAGAGTTCAGGTTCCAAGCGTAGATAATGCCACTTCGGTGAATGGTGTAATGATAACTGCATACAAAGATGCCGCAACAAAAAAATTAGTAGTTGTAGCAGTTAACGTTGGCAAATCGGGAAAAGCCTATAAAATGAATCTTTCAGGTGGTGCTTTAACAGATAATAAACTAACGCCTTATACAACTTCTGACGCCTTGAGTTTGAAAAAAGGAACTGCTGTAGAGGCTACTAATTTTGAAATTCCGGCCAGGTCAATTGTGACTTATGTGGGGAGTTATAAATAAGAGTAAAAATTAACCGCAAGGACACAAAGAAAGACCGCAAAAGTTCGCAAAACTGATAATAAACTTTGCGAACCTTGCAAAAACTTAGCGCGCTAGCGGTTGAAAAACAAAAAGAATAAATGAGAAAAGTATACATCTCGCTTTTATTGGTCATGGGTTCGCTGTCATATGCACAGCGAACCGTAACCATTAGCACGGATAATGTAGTGCAAACCATGGATGGTTTTGGTGGTTCTGATGCCTGGAGATGCCAGTTTGTAGGTAAAAATTGGCCGGATCAAAAAAAGAATGCTATGGCAGATTTGCTTTTTAGTAAAGAAATTGACGCACAGGGAAATCCTAAAGGAATCGGGCTTTCGATCTGGAGATTTAATCTGGGATCAGGAAGCACAGAACAAGGCGAAAAAAGTAAAGTTTCAGACCAATGGAGAAGAAGTGAATCTTTTCTGCAAGCTGACGGAACTTACGATTTCAATAAACAAGAAGGACAAAGATGGTTTTTGCAAGCGGCGAAAAAACGTGGTGTCGAAAAATTCCTGATTTTTACCAATAGTCCGCCGGTTTATATGACCAGAAACGGATTATCATTTGCAAGTCAAAAGAATAAACTGAATCTAAAAGACGGTGCAATTCCAAAATTTACCGATTTTTTAGTTCAAAGTATTCAGGGTTTGGAAAAGAAAGAAGGAATTAAATTTGACTATATAAGTCCAATTAATGAACCACAATGGGAGTGGATGCCAAAAGACGGCGATACCAATAGCCAGGAAGGAACTCCGGCTACGAATCAGGAAATTTATGATTTGACCAAATCACTTTCAGGAAAACTCAAAGCCAATAAAATGAGTACAGAAATCGTCATTGCTGAAGCCGCCCAAATCGATTATTTATATGAAAATGTAAATAACGAAAACCGCGACAAGCAAATCGATTATTTCTTTGGAAAAACAAAAACAAACGTTTCAAAATTACCGAATGTAAAAACCGTTATTTTAGGACACAGTTATTTTACTACCTGGCCAATCGAGAAACAAGTTTTAAGCCGAAAATTAATTGCAGCGAACATTAAACAAAATCCGGGACTAAAATATTGGCAGTCTGAATATTGTATCTTAGAAAATCCCGGAGAAGCAGAGATTCCGGGAGGCTCAGGAGGAGGCAGGGATTTAGGAATGCAAACCGCTTTGTTTGTAGCACGTTTGATTCATAATGATATTGCCGTTGCCAATGCCGCTTCGTGGCAATGGTGGACATCGATCACCCGAGTAGATTATAAAGACGGTTTGATTTATCTCGACGATGGCAAAAGCAACGGAGGAACAGCGCCGGATTATGTGAAGAATGACGGTGAATTTCACGATTCAAAATTGCTTTGGGCTTTAGGAAATTATTCTTTGTTCGTACGTCCAGGAATGCTGAGAGTCGATATTCCCAACCAAAATGATCTTGAGGCTGCAAAAGATGTAATGTTAACCGCTTACAAAGATGTCGAAAACAAAAAGCTAATCGTAGTTGCCATAAATTGTGGGAAATCAGCCCAAAAATACAAGTTTGACTTATCGAAAGGAGTAATAAAAAATGATGTATTTACGCCTTATACAACTTCTGATACTTCAAATTTAAAAAGAGGAAATAGCCAGAAAATCGATAATCTCGAAATTCCCGCAAAATCGATAGTGACTTTTGTGGGGGAGATGGAGTATTAGTTTTCAGTCATAGTTCAAACTTGAAACTTGAAACTTGAAACAAAAAAATAACAACTAAAAAATAACAAAAGCTTAGCAACTTAGAACCTTAAAAAAAAATGTTTAAAAAAAAGATCTTACTACCCGTATTTCTCTTTTCGTGTTTGTCTGCATTCAGTCAGATCTCGTTTGGAGATTCAAAGAAAATCAATAACAACTGGAAGTTCAATCTTCAGGATACTCCGGAGGCTCAAAAACAAGCTTACGACGATAGCAAATGGCAATCAGTAAGTGTACCGCATGACTGGAGCGTAAAAGGACAATTGAGCCCAACTTTGGCAAGTTGTACCGGTTACTTGCCCGGCGGAATTGGCTGGTACCGCAAATCGGTTACGATTCCTCAAAATAAAACAGGCGAAAAAGTATATTTATATTTTGAAGGAGTGTACAACAGAAGCGAAGTTTTTATCAACGGGCATTCATTAGGGAAACGTCCAAATGGTTATATTTCTTTTGCTTATGATGCCACGCCGTATGTAAAATATGGTGGAGAAAACACCATTTCGGTTCGTGTAGATCACAGTCAGAGTGCTGATTCAAGATGGTACACAGGATCAGGAATTTATCGTGATGTCTGGTTGGTATATTCAAATCCGGTTCATATTGCACAATGGGGAGTTTATGCCTATCCTGAAGTAAAAAAAGGAAGAGGAACGTTGAATGTGGAGGTTGAGGTAGAAAATGGTTCAGCTGTAAAATCAACTCTTACCGTTATCAATGAACTGATCTCAAAAGACGGAAAATCTGTTGAAAAATCTTCTACTAAAGTAGACGTTGCTGCGAACAAAAACGAAAAAATCTCGACTAAAATAAATGTAAAAGATCCACAATTATGGGATTTAGAAAATCCGAATTTATATCAGCTTAAAACAACTGTTTTCAAAGACGGAAAACTAATAGATGAAACGGTTACGAAAACAGGTTTCAGAGATTTCAAATTCGATTCCAACAATGGTTTTGCATTAAACGGAAAATGGATGAAGATGAAAGGGGTTTGTTTACACCATGACGCAGGAGTTTTAGGATCTGCAGTACCAAGAGAAGTTTGGGAAACAAGATTGAAAACACTAAAAGAAATAGGTGTAAATGCCATTCGTACGAGCCACAATCCGCAAGCCCCGGTTTTCTACGAACTTTGCGATGAGTTAGGATTATTGGTTTTAAACGAAGCTTATGATGAATGGGAATTCCCAAAACGTAAATGGCTGGAAGGCTGGAATTACGGAACTCCGGGATTCGAAGGCACGTTTGATATTTTTGCAGACTACGGCGAAAAAGATCTTGAAGATTTTGTGCGCCGTGACAGAAACCATCTTTCGGTTTTTGCATGGAGTATTGGTAATGAAGTAGATTATCCAAATGATCCGTATTCTCATCCGGTTCTGGACAAAGGAAAAGAAGGTTTTGGACAAGCGGCTTATGGCGGTTATAAAAAAGATGCTCCGGATGCGATGCGTCTTGGAGTAATTGCAAAACGTTTGGTTGCTGCAGTAAAAAAATACGATGAATCACGTCCAACAACTGCAGGCTTAGCGGGTGTTGCGATGTCGAACGAAACAGAATATCCAGGAGTTTTAGACATTACAGGATACAATTATACCGAAAGTAAATACCAATCAGATCACGAAAAATATCCAAACAGAGTTATTTTTGGAAGTGAAAATGTGCACGATATGGAACCTTGGTTGGCGGTAAAAAACAACAAACATATCTTCGGTCAATTCTTATGGACAGGGATCGATTATTTAGGAGAATCAGGAAGATGGCCTTCAAGAGGATTTTATTCAGGATTGGTTGATTTTGCGGGAGTAATCAAACCTAGAGGATATTTCCGTCAGTCACTTTGGTCAGATAAACCAATGACTTATGTCGGAACTTATCCATTAAAAGATGTAAAAGATATTTCTAAAGATGCATGGGCCATCTGGAATTATACTCAAGGTGAAAAAATCCGAGTAGTAGTGTATACCAATGCAGCAAAAGCCCGTTTAGAATTAAACGGAAAAGTAGTTGGTGAGACAAAAGCATACGACCAAAAAACAGGAATTATCTATTGGGATATTCCATTTGCTGCAGGAAAATTGGAAGCGGTTGGTTTAAGCAAAGATGATAAGGAAGTAAGCAGATATTCGATTACAACAACTCAACAACCTGTTGAATTGGCAATTGCAGATAAAAACATCATCATTACAAAAGACAAAGGAGTTGCTAAAATCATGGTTCAGGTTCAGGATCAAAATGGTTTGCCGGTAATGCTTTCAGACAATGAAGTAACGTGTACTATCACCGGTCCCGGAGTTTTATTAGGACTGGAAGCTGGAAACAACAGCGATATGACGGATTATACTGATAACGTTCAGAGAGTGTATCACGGTCATATTGCAGCCTATATTCAGGCAACCGGAGAAGCGCAGCCGATAAAAGTAACGTTTACAAGTCAATGGTTAAAACCGGTTGAGGTTACGATAAATGTAAAATAAGAAAATGGGAACCGAAGACCTAACAGGTTTTTAAAACCTGTTAGGTCTAATCAATGCAATGTTATAAATAATTAATCTGTTCACATTTTTTGTTAAGCGACAGGTTAATTGTATATACCATTCAAAAGTTTATTATATTTAAAATGTAGTATTCACATTTATTCAGATTGACATGAAAATAAAAAATACAATTGCGCTTGCGATAGGAGTTGTTTTAGTATCGGTTTCAACCCAGGCACAAACGACAACATTCAAAAAAGGCGAATTCAAACAATGGGCACAAACGCCTCCAATGGGTTGGAATAGCTGGGATTGTTATGGTTCGACTGTCGAAGAACACGAAGTAAAAGCCAATGCCGATTATATGGTAAAAAACCTAAAAAAGTTTGGTTGGGAATATGTTGTGGTTGACATCAGATGGTTTGTAGAAAATGACAAAGCAGGAGGATACAACCAGAAAGATCCGCGTTATGTAATGGATCAGTACGGAAGATATCTACCTGCGCTAAATCGTTTTCCATCAGCAAAAGACGGACAAGGATTTAAACCTTTAGCAGATTATATTCACAAGAAAGGATTGAAATTCGGAATTCACATCATGCGTGGAATCCCTAAAAAAGCGGTTGAAGACAAATTGCCAATAAAAGGAGCAAACGGAATCACAGCGGATCAAATCTATACGACAGCCTTGCAGTGCGAATGGTTAAGAGACAATTATACTATTGTAGCCGATAAACCCGGAGCACAGGAATATTATGATTCATTATTTGAATTATATGCACAATGGGGCGTAGATTTTATCAAGATTGATGATTTATCAAGACCATATCACGAAGGAGAAATCAACTTAATCAGAAATGCGATTGACAAATGCGGACGTAAAATCGTACTGAGCACATCACCGGGAGAAACGCCTATAGAAGCCGCTGCGCACGTAACAAATCATGCAAACATGTGGCGTATGGTTGATGATGTTTGGGACACTTGGCCACACATTACACATTTGATGAGTGTTGCTCAAAAATGGTACCCTTATATTGCACCCGGAGCATGGCCGGACTGTGATATGATTCCGTTAGGGCGTATCTCGTTAAGAGGAGAACGTGGAGAAGACAGAATGTCCCGTTTGACCAAAGATGAACAATATACACTGATTACTTTCTTCAATATCTTTAAGTCTCCTTTGTTTTTTGGTGGAGATTTACCAAGCAACGATGCTTTTACCTTATCATTATTAACCAATAAAGAAGTGGTAAAAATGCACAAAGAAAGTACAGATGTACAACAGCTTTTTCAGAAAGATGGAAAAATTGCCGTGATCTCAAAAAATCTTAAAGACGGCAGTGTTTATTTGGCATTATTCAATATCTCAGATACTGCAACAGAAAATATTTCAGTAAATCTTTCTGACCTTGGAATTTCGGGTTCGGTTCAGGTTTCTAATATATGGACGGGTGAAAAATCAAATATTGCGTCGGCAGCGATTTCAGCAACACTTAAACCGCACAGTTCAGTTTTATACCAATTAAAAAGTAAAAAATAATGAAAAAAATACAGTTTAGCCTCGGATTATTTTTAGTGTTTTTTACTTTATTACAAGCGCAGAATACACCAAAAGGAACACCGCCTGCTATTGCAGATAAAGATTTAACCGCTTACTTGTTCGTTTATTTTACAGGAAATAATGTCGAAGAAGAAGCAGTACATTACGCCGTTAGTGCTGATGGATATCATTATTATCACCTGAACAATAATAAACCTGTTATTGATAGTAAAACGATCAGCTCAACGGGAGGCGTTCGTGATCCTCATATTTTACGTGGCGATGATGGTAAAACTTTTTATATGGTTTTAACTGATATGACTTCGTCAAAAGGCTGGGACAGTAATCGAGCCATGATTTTACTAAAAAGTACAGATCTTGTCAATTGGGAGAGTAGTTTGGTTAACATTCAAACGGCTTTTACGGGAAATGAAAATTTAAAACGAGTTTGGGCACCACAAACCATTTATGATGCAAAAGCAGGAAAGTATCTTGTCTACTTTAGTTTGCAATATGCCGGAGGTCCGGATAAAATTTATTACGCTTATGCAAATAAGGATTTCACAGCATTAGAAAGTGCTCCGAAACTTTTATTTGTACCAAAGTCTGAAAGAGCGTGTATTGACGGAGATATTATTGAAAAAGATGGAGTATATCATCTTTTCTATAAAACCGAAACGGAGAAAGCAGGAATAAAAGTAGCCACAACAACGGATCTAACATCTGGAAAATGGGTTGAAAATGACAATTACCTGCAACAAACAAAAGATGGAGTTGAAGGTTCAAGTGTTTTTAAACTCAATAACTCTGATGATTATATTTTAATGTATGATGTCTATACAAAAGGAAAATATCAGTTTACAAAAACGAAGGATCTTGAAAATTTTACGGTAATTGACAACGATATTTCAATGGATTTTAATCCGCGTCACGGAACAATTTTGCCAATTACCAGATCTGAATTAAAAAAGCTTACTGCGAAATGGAGAATGCCTGAAAAATTTCCAAAATTAAATAATAATCCGGTTTTAGAAGGTTATTATGCAGATCCTGAGATTTTATATTCAAACAAAACGAAGAAATATTATATCTATCCAACAAGTGATGGATTTGATGGATGGTCGGGAAATTATTTCAAAACTTTCTCATCAGATAATTTAACAGATTGGAAAGACGAAGGAATTATCGTGGATCTTAGAAAAGATGTAAGCTGGGCCAATCGAAATGCCTGGGCACCTTGCATTACAGAGAAAAAAATAAAGGGAAAATACAAGTATTTTTATTATTTCACAGCAGCCCAAAAAGTTGGCGTTGCATCATCTGATAATCCAACCGGACCTTTTACAGACAGCGGAAAAGCTTTGGTAAACACCAGGCCTGAAGGGATAAAAGACGGTCAGGAAATTGACCCGGATGTTTTTACAGATCCTAAAACAGGAAAAAGTTATTTGTATTGGGGCAATATGTACATGGCTGTAGCCGAATTGAACCCTGATATGGTTTCGATCAAAAAAGGAAGTACAAAAGTGATCAAAGTAGATAAGACATATCGCGAAGGAACATATGTACTATATAGAAACGGGCAATACTATTTTTTATGGAGTGAAGACGATACCAGAAGCCCAAATTATAAAGTGAGATACGGAATTTCGAAATCGCCTTTGGGACCAATTGAGATTCCGGAAAACAATATCGTCATACAAGGAAATTCAGCTGAGGGTATTTATGCAACAGGACATAACTCAGTTTTGCAATTACCCAATAAAGACGAATGGTATATTGTTTACCATCGATTTTCCTACCCAACGGGAATAAAAATGGGTGATGCCGGAGGTTTTCATCGTGAAGTTTGCATAGACAAACTAGAGTTTAATCAGGATGGAACTATAAAACAAGTGGTTCCGACACATACTGGAGTGAATGCAATAAAATAATTGATTTTGGTCAATAAAAGTAAGGGCTGTTTCTATTCAAAGAAACAGCCCTTTTTTATGCTATAACTTTATTTATACTGTCTGATCGTCTGTAGTGGCATCAGGTGCATTTTTCTTTACAGATTCAATTCCGTTTTCTCTTGCCGAAACACTTTCATACATTTCGCTTGAGCCAATAATCTGACCATTGCTGGCTTTTAAATTAAAATACGGTTTTCCGTTTTTAGCTTCTTTTCTGTCAAAACGACCATCATCCTGAGAGTTGGTTTTTACAGAATCGATTCCGTTTGTACAAGCTGCTTTTGTAGTATAACCTTCGCTGGTTAAAATGGTTTGGCCATTACCTGCTTTCAAATTAAATTGGAATTCGCCATTGGTTCTTTTAGTAATTACAAATTTTCCCATGTAGTTTTATTTTAGTTAATTATAATTTATTTTGCTACAGATAAAAATACAAAACTTCATCATATAAATCATACAGTTTAATGAAATAATGAACTGCTAACCAGATAAGAAAAGGAGATAAGGCACGAAGTACATTTGATTTTGGATTTTGTTTATTTACTTTTATTTTAAATATAAGTATGAAAGAAAAGTTAAAGAGAAGAATTAATACAGGAATATTCTTATATTTATGTTCTAACAGTTTATATCATGAAAAATTTAATATTAGCATTCCTTGTTGCTTTTCAGTTATTATCTTGTAATTCAAAACAAAAGGAAGAAACTCCTGAGCATTCCGCCAATGTTGTAGATAATGATACTACAAATGACGAGAGTAAGGATGAAGTTGCTGTGTACGAAGGATTGTTGCCATGTGCTGATTGCGAGGGAATTGAAACAGTATTAAAAATTTATAGAGGAGATGGTACGATGGAAAGCCATAAATTTGAGTTGTCGACTATTTATAAAGGAAAAGCACCTGAAAAAAAATTAGAAAAAAAAGGCAATTTCAATCTCGAAAGAGGATTAGGAAATGATCCTGACGGAACGATTTATGTGCTGAATTACGATAAACCCCAATCAGAACAAATTTTTTATGGTTACTCTGCTGATAATCCGGATAAGATTTTTTTGCTGAATAGTAAAAGGGAAAAAATAAAATCGAAGTTAGATTATTCATTATCATTAAATGAATAATAGAACTGCTTTTTTAATAAAGTAAAAAGAGTTAAAGTTTTTTAAGCTTTAACTCTTTTTTATACTAAAAATTGAAATATCTGTTTGGTAAATTGTGTTTATTAAAAATGACATTTTTTCATATTTACCTAATCCTTAGAGTGTTGTTTCTGAAGAAATGGCAGTTTTTTTGCTTTGGTATTTGTTTTGTAATAACGTTATCAGGAAAATTAATTTAATGTATAACTGTTTAAAAAGTAGAAATCATGCTTAGTATCAGAAAAAACGGGAACAATACCCCATCACTTCCTGGATTATTCGAAGATTTTTTGAACCGTGAGCTTTTTAATTGGGGAAACAGTAATTTTTCTTCCACAATTACAACCGTACCCTCTATAAATATCAAAGAAACAGATGATAATTACGAGGTTGAGGTTGCTGCTCCGGGACTTGATAAAAAAGACTTTAATGTCTCACTTGATAATAATTTGCTAACGATTTCCTGCACGAAATCAGTTAGTCAAGAAGATAAAGGGGAAAATAATAGCTACAATCGTCGTGAATTTAGTTATCAGTCTTTCCATAGAAGTTTTGAATTGCCAAATGTTGTGGATGAAGATTATATAAATGCCCACTATGAAAATGGGCTTTTAAATCTTACCATTCCTAAAAAGGAACAGGCAAAACAAAAAGAACCAAAATTGATTGAAATAAAGTGATACATTTCAATTTAAATTTTGATGTTTATTAATTTGTTTTATTTAATGTTAGGGGCTGTCTATTTTTAGACAGCCTCTTTTTTATTGGAACTAATTTCCCATTCGAAAATCGGTAACACTTTTTTGGTCCAGAGTAATTTCTTCAAAAATACTTTGACTTCCTTTGTCTACAGGACATTGTGTACTAATTCCCATCCAGATCGTTGCAGGATAGTTGTTTTTATACAAGCGAACCATTTGCCAGTTTTTTTTATCCAGAGAATAATAACTTGCTACAGTACGGGTATCGGAGGATATTTTCATATAGATCGTTGGTTTTTTGACAACATCATGATTGTTATCGTCAGATGTTCCAATCGTACGAACCGTTACAACACGATGATTGCCGCGCTCGTCCTGCTCAAAACAGAATTTCTGATAAAAATTGTCATTCACATAAATATATAAAACACCGGCATTGTACAATCCTTTCTCTGTAAATTCAGGTGTTACTTTAGATATTAAAGTAAAAGGTTTTGTATTATCCACTTTCGACAGTAGGATAGGAGCGCTATTATTGGATAGTTCACCGTTGGGATCAGAAAAATAATCTTTCTTTTCGCCAGCGCGAAATACTACTTTACCATTAGCATCTGCTTTTGCAAGCGTATCTGCACCATTTACTGCTTTTGTAAAATGAATATTAGGAAGTTTAATATCGCAAGGACTGCCATTGACAAAGGCAGAATCTACTTTTGTACTGTTTTGTGAAGTTGGTGATACTGCTTCTTTTTGGTTATTGTTCCCGCAGCTAGGAAACAAAGTTAATCCTGATAAAATGCAGAGACCATAAAATTTTGATTTCATAAAAGGCTTTTTTTTAATAGAAAAATTATATTTTTAGTTTATCAAAAATACTACTGCTTTCCAAAAGCCGCAATACGTAAAATTAACCATTTTAAGTTCCATTTATGTCAAATGTATCCGTCGGGAATCAATTATCAGCTACTTTATTAGAACAAACATTTTCGATCGAAGAATGCGATGATATAGAAAAATTCAAACAATTAGTAGCAGGTTATGTGAGCCTTGATCAGTGTGTGGCAGTATTGTCTGATTTTCAGGCAGATTGCAGTTATATTTATGCAGGTAATTTCGGAAAAGTATTTGGATTGCCTTCTGAAAACTCTGTTATCGATTCTGCTTTTGAAGAGTGTATTTTTACCAAAATTAATCCGTATGATTTAATTGAACGTCACATTTTAGAATTAAATTATTTTCAATACCTCAAAAGTCTGCCTTTTCAGGACAGTCATAAATATAGTACATCAAGCAGGATACGAACTCAAAATACAATCGAGAATTGTGCTTATATCAACCACCGCACAATTTACCTGAAAAGTTTCAGCAACGGGAGCATCTGGCTGGCCTTATGTCTCTATGCCCCGTCAGCAGACACTCAGCCACGCTTGGGAATTGATGGCAAAATAGTAAACATTGAAACCGGTGACGTTATTGCAATCGAAAAATACAAGCATTATGAGCAAACATTACTCACTAAAAGAGAACTTGAAATCCTGAGGCTTGTTGCCAAAGGAAGTAACAGCGAACAAATTGCAGCACAGCTGAATATTTCAGTTTATACCGTGCGCCGTCACAGGCAAAATATAATAGAGAAAATGAAAGTGGCCAACACTACCGAAGCGGTAAAAACGGCAATGGTAATGGGAATTATTTCTATTTAAGGAAATATCTTTTTTAATTGACCAATAAAAAAAGAGACACTAATTTGATTAAGTGTCTCTTGGTATGTATGTTTTATGCTAAACAATTATTTAATTGTGATCGGAACTTCAACTGTTGTTTTATCCCATCCAATTACAAGATTTGTAACAGATCCCTGAGTTGTAAAAGCAATTGATAATGCTTCGATTACTGTTGAAACTGGTTTTACAGGAACTGAAACTCTCAAAAGATCTTTAGTTTCATCGTAGGCATAATTTCCCCATAAATCAAGTTCTTTATTGATAATGATTGTCCATTTGTCTTTTTCAGGAATAGCAAACAAGCTATAGGTTCCAGCCGGAACTTTTTTACCATCAATCGTAACTGCTTTGTAGAATTTGATTTCAGTATTTTCATTGGCACCAACTCTCCAAACTTCACCAAACTTAATTAAGTCACCAAAAATAGTACGCCCTTTTACAGAAGGTCTTGCATAAATAACTTTGATAACAGGATTTGGAGCATCGGTTTTTTTGAACTTTACTGCCTTGTTTGGGAAATAAGAAATATCAACCGGACTTGCATCAAGTGGAGCAAATTTTACCACATCCTGAGCTTGAACTGTAAAGGCAGCAAATAAAGTAACTACCAGTAAACTTAATTTTTTCATATGATTACAATTTTTAGAATAACTACAAAGTAAGTTAATAATGAATAAAAATCATACCATTGCACTTTGTTTTTTGTTAATGAATTGCTAACAGTTCTTAATTTTTATTATTCTTTTTTCTTCTTGGCATACCAATCCTGCATGATATAAAAAGCTTTCTTCTTATTACCATCGTTGGAGATCAGTCCTTTTCTGTTGTATCCGTCCTGAATTCCCGGAAGCAATCGTTTTGGAGATCTGAAATCTACCAGAATCCATGGGCTTAAACCGCTAAGATGAGGTATTTTTTCGATCATTTTCAGATTTTGAATATACAAGTATTCCTGATATTCCTCTGTCCATCGCTCGTTTTTTTCTCCGTGAAATCCTTGTTTGGCATCTCCGCCAAATTCAGAAACAATTACAGGTTTGTTATAAGGTGTATCCCAAAACGTCTTTTCGGCATTTTCTAAATTACCACCATACCAGCCTAAATATTGATTGAAAGCAATAATGTCAAGAGATTTTCCAATCTCGTCATCAATCATTCCAACTCCGTTTACATTGTGCGTCAATAACGCAGCACTAATTAATCGGGTATTGTCCAGTGATTTTGTATGTGTCACTAAATTTTTGATAAAAGTATTTCTGGCATCAGATATTGGAGTTTCATTTGCCATTGACCAGATAATAATGCAAGCTCTGTTTTTGTCTCTCGTTATGGCAGCTGTCAATTGATCCTGTGCATTTTGATATGTTTTTTCGTTGGTAAATTCAACTGTCCAGTACACCGGAATTTCTTCCCAAACCATTAATCCTAATTTATCGGCAAGTCTGATAATGTTTTCATTATGCGGGTAATGGGCCAAACGAACATAATTGCAACCCAATTCCTGAGCCCAGCTTAATAAGCGCAAAGCATCTTCCTCAGAATTGGCACGTCCGCCTTTTGCATTTTCTTCATGAATCGAAATACCGCGTAAAAAGATTTGTTTACCATTCAATAGAATTTTGTCTCCTTGTGTTTCAATTGTTCTAAAACCAATATTATCCTTTAGTTTTTGTCCGTTATAATCAATTATAACTTCATATAATTTTGGATTTTCCGAAGACCATAAGGAAATTTTCTTAGACGGAATTTCAAAATTTACAGTTCCGTCCGCACCAGCTTTTCCTTTGTAATTGATTTTCAATTCAGGAATAGAAACCGTTACCTGATTTTGCGTCGAATTAAAATTATTGATTTTTACGAAACCTGAAATCAAAGCGGTATTTCCTTTTTTAAGCTGAATGTTGTAATCTTCAACAAACGATCCGTTTTCCTCGATAAGAGTTACATCACGCGTGATTCCGCCGTAATTCCACCAGTCGGTATTAATTGTTGGCACATCTTCTTTATGACGGGTATTATCCACTTTAATAACCAGATAATTGTCTTTTGGTTTTACTATTGAAGTTACTTCATAATTAAATGGGGTAAAACCACCTTCGTGAGTTCCTAATTTTTTACCGTTTAAATAAACATCTGCTTTATAATTAATCGCGCCAAAATAGACAAAAAGACGTTTTTTATCCTTCAAATCATAATCAAATGATTTCTTGAACCAAATATTTCCCTCGTAATACTTTAGTTCCGGAACCTGCGAATTCCAGTCGCCAGGAATATTTATTTTAGGCGATTTATCAAAATCATATTCTACCAATTCCTGTTTGTTTACGGCATGATAATTATTGAAAAAAGCACCAGTCGATGGTTTTTCTTGTTTGTCATACTGATCAAGATGAAAGCTGTAGAAGCCCGTTTGATAAGGATCAATAATATAATTCCAAACGCCGTTTAAAGAAGTTGTCGTTCGGTTTGGAACATTTGAAATCAGGTTTTGTGCCTGCCCGATAAAGACAGTTGTTAATAGTAAAAGAGTAATTAATTTTTTCATTGGGTAAATTTTATTTTTTAATATTTTTATGCTTTCAGACCTACTTGTTTTTTTTAGATGAGGCAGCTAATTCCTGTATACTAAAATCCGAAAACCGGATGGTTTCGTCTCTCATATTGGAGATATCTTTCAAACTGCGGTAAATTCCCCATTTAGGTCTTATAAAAGAATTTGCTGTATAGGCAGTTCCCGTTTTCGAAGTATAGGCAGAACGAATCGTTTGAATATCAGAATTGCTATACTCCAATAAAACAGCCCCGTCGCTCACTTTTTTTATGGTTATTGCATATGTTCCTTGCAGACCAACTGTAATAGTTTCTGTAGCTTCAACCCAGACGCCTTCAAAAAGAGACATATCTATAGCTTGATATTTTATCATTTCTGTGGCTTGGTCTTTTACATAAATGAGTTCTAATTTGCTTGAACCATTTGGCATTTTTCTCAAAGTTAGCGTAAACAAAGGATTGCCTTCATCGCCATCTACCGCTTTAATCTGATGAATATGAGTAAAAGCCGAAGTAGGTTTAAATCCTACAGGCACTTTAAAACGCCATTTGTATTGTACTGTTTCGCCCCTTGTTCCCTTTAGATTATCAGGAGAAGGTTCGAATGATTTTATTTCGACACGTTGCCTGTCCGTCTTGCCCTTTACGGGTTCATTGTCGGGAGGTGTGTTGCTCACATGAAGGTTAAATTCGAAAACGTATTTTTTTAGATCGTTATCGAAAACTTCCGTAATATGGCGTCCAAAACTTGGGTGAATAGCATCCGGAGCTTCTACGGCACCGTTTTTTGTTCCTGGTGCTAATGCATTTGTAATTAATTCGTAAGTTCCAACTCCATCAGGACCGTCAGCATTTAGGGTTATTTGTGCGTTGCATGTAAAACTAGCCAATACAGCAATTCCGTAGAAGATGGTATTTTTCATAATTTATAATCTTTATTATTTCGTAGATTTATTCTCATTTTTGTCCTTTCTACGAAGGAGACCCGAGTGATAGCGAATAGGTGAAGCAAATCACACTAGAAATTCCGCAAACTATGTCGCCAATCTTTGTAGAGTTACAAGTGTGATCCTTCGTTCGTCAGGATGACAAGATTGTATATAAATTTTGCGCCTTTGCGCGATTAATCCCATCCGAGCATAAAATAATAAACCTTTGCGTTCCTTGCGTAAACCCTTGCGAACTTAGCGGTTAAACCGTTAAGCAAATCAATTCGCTATTTTCAAATACTCTCCTTTAAAACTCTGATTCAATGCTGTCATTTCAATTGGAATCCCGGGTCCGTCGGGTACTACTTCGATAGAAGCTTTACCGTTTGCCATTTTTATTGATTCGCTTCCCGTTGGAGTTCCCTGACTTTTCATGGTTTTTCCACCTTTTAAACATTGAAAATAAACACTTTCCTCATAATCTAAACAACGCAAATTATTATTATCAATTGCAATTGCAGTTACTAAATAATTACCGTTTTTTAATTTTTCAGATGACAATTGTAAAGATGTTGCCGTGTCATTTTTATTAAAGCGATAATTCACTTTTATAGTATCAGATACTTTTGTACCATTTTTGGTTTCTCCAATAGCAATCAGGATATTTTCACCTTTTAAGAAATTAACATCCCAAGTTAAGCCATTTGCAGGATATAAAGAAAGATTTCTTTGTTTTTGTCCCAACGATTTCCCCTGATGAAATAAAGTTACTTTGTCGCAATTACTGAAAACGCTCAATGTTCTTGGTGTATTTTCAGGTCCCTGACGTTCAGTCCAGGTATGTGATTCGATGTAAGTAAAAGGTTCATTGCTCCAATAACTTTTAAAAACATAATACGCATCTTTTGGATTCCCGTTACGATCTACAAGACCTTTTTGATTCATATACGGGATATCATCTTCAGGACGTAACGGTGTTGCAAAATCCTTAAATGCCCATTGTACATTACCCACGAACATTGGATCATTCTCGGATATATGCAAATGCCAGTCGAATAAATCAACAATATAATTCTCACTCCAATCGCCAATCTGAGCAATATTTGCCACTTTGGTTTGCACAATGGCTTCTTCCCAACCTTCGGCTTTTATGATGTTCTCGCCCGTAATCGGGTTTTCACTGTGACGTCCCACATGACTGTCTCCACCATATTCCGCATGAATAAAATGTTTGTATTCTTTTTTGTAAACGTCAATTGCTTTTTGGTAGTTTTTGTAACTTCCTGAATACCAACCTGACCAGATAGAAGGGGAGAAGACATCGACAATTTGTGAGCCTTCGTAATATTTTCTGATTGCCGTTTTTCGCGTTGGATCCATTTTATGGGCAATGTCGTTCAACTCAGTCAGGAAGACATTTGTTTTTTCAGTATTGTCTCCATCAGGAAAATCAGGTAACCAATTCATTTCATTACCCAAAGACCAGATAATGATACTTGGATGATTGTAGTTTTGATTGATGATTTCGGCCAGCATATTTTTGGTATTCGTTTGCCAGAGTTCACCACCAATGCCACCACGGCACCACGGCAATTCATCCCAAACCAGTAAACCCAATTCATCACAGGCTTTGTAGATTTCAGGATCTTGCGGATAATGCGCGAGACGCACAAAATTAGCGCCCATTTTTTTTATTGATTCCATATCGGCACGATGTTGTGCATTGCTCATCGCAGCACCAACTCCGGCGTGTTCTTCATGACGATGTGTACCGCGAATCAGTAATCGTTTTCCATTCAGATAAAAAGGGCCATGGTCTTTGAATTCAAACCATCTGAAACCTACTTTTTCGTTTACGCTGTCTCTGATTTGGTTTTTCTCAGATAAAAAAGCGGTCACTTTGTATAAATTTGGATTCTCAGTATCCCACAATTCAGGATTTTTCAGATTGTCAAATTTGATAGTGGTTGTTTTATCCAAAACCGGAACCGTTTTACTGGCAATCTTTTTTCCTTTTGGATTTTTAAGAACCACGGTTAACGATAAGGCCGCTGTATTATCAGGATTTACTGTTGAAGCTACAATATTTAAAGAAGCTTTTTTAGCCGAAACTTCAGGAGTTGTAATTTTTAGGTTCTCAATATGATTTTTGTATTTAGACATTAACCAGACATCGCGGGTTATTCCGCCATAAATAAAGAAATCACTTTTTTGAGATGGAATAACTTCAATGTCATAACTGTTATCCACGCGAACAAAAATGTCGTTACTTCCTTCTTTAATGAAATTCGTGATATCAATCGTAAAGCCAATGTAACCCCCAATATGTCCGCCGGCTTCTTTACCATTTACATATACTTTTGTGGTTACATTCGATCCCTCAAAGTACAAGTAATAACATTTGTTCTGATCTATTGGAGCGATGTTCAGCTTTTTTTGATACCAGCTTGCATCACGTCTGTAACCCGGATTGAGATCTGTTGCATCTTCCGCATTCCAGGTGTGTGGTAAATTTAATGGAGTCCAATTGGTAGCTTTTTGCGCTTCGCCAAGATTTGGTGTATGATTTTCCAGATACAGCCAATTTTCATTGATATTCATTTTTGTCTGAGCAAAACTGCTGCTCAGACAAATTTGAAAAAAAACAAAAAGAGCAAAAATAGAAAATGTAGTATTGTGGTACGGTCGATTCTTCATAGATTATTTTTTTTAAGGTTCAAAGTGGCAAAGGCTCAATGGTTTAAAGGCTGAAAACCTTTGTCGCTCTGTAACTCTGTACTTTTGGACCTCATTTTATTTTCTTCTTAATAATGCTTCCAGAAAATAATAGTCGGCATAGATTATAGGTTCGTCGATTTCATCGTGTTTTGGCCAGTTTCCTGTACTATGGTCGAATATAAAAGGCGCGTTTATTTTTGGGTCTAAAATGTATTTATCTGATTCTAAAGTCGCGATTACTTTATCTGCATAAGCCAGATACGTTTTGTTTTTAGTGTAACCGTACAATTCATACAAAGCAGAAGCCATAACTGTTGCAGCAGATACATCACGTGCCGAATTTGGAATAGCAGGATCTCTAAAATCCCAATATGGAATTCCGTCTTCTGGCAAATTTTTGTCTGTTATAAAAAATTGTGCAGTAGCCTCAGCTTGTTTCAAATACGCCGGATCTTTGGTATATCTGTACGACATTGTAAATCCGTAAACTGCCCAACCCTGACCACGTGCCCAAACCGAATCATCATTGTATCCCTGAAGCGTAGTTTTCTTTCTCACGGCTCCGGTTTTAGGATCGTAATCGATCACATGATAGCAGCTGTTATCTTCTCTAAATTGATTTTTCAAAGTGGTGTTGGCGTGCTGAATCGCAATATCCTGATACTTTTTATTACCGGATAGTTTTGTTGCTTCAAAAAGCAATTCGAGATTCATCATGTTATCAATAATTACAGGATAATCCCAAATTTCTTTGTTGAAATCCCAAGAACGGATTGCACCAACTTTTGCATCAAAACGAGTACATAAAGTCTCAGCACCTTTGGTGATAACGTCTTTGTATTCTTGTTTGTTTTCTACTTTTAAAGCTTCGCCATAACTGCAATATACTTTGAACCCTACGTCATGAGAATTTTTGTTTGCGCTTTCTTTTTTGCTGAAAGGAGTCCATTTTTCAGCTTGCTTTTTATATTCCGCATTACCTGTTAGTCGGTACAATTGCCAAAGATTTCCGGCAAAGAATCCGCTGGTCCAGTCTCTTGAAGGAACTTTTTTGATATCATTTGTTTTGATGGTCATACTTCTTGGCATCGACATCGAATCTACCGGATAATCGAGTAACATTTTGTATCGGGCTTCCAGAAGATCTTGTGCTGTTGCAGATGTATTTTTTGTTGTAGAATTAATCCCGGATTTGCACGCTGTTGCCAGCAGTGCAAACCCAAGAATTAAAGCAAAAAAACTAACTTTATTCATACTTATTAATTGTTTTAATTAAAAATTGAGAATTAAAAATTGACAATTCTTTTGTGATTTCTTCTCCATCAAGATGATAAAAAATGTGGATAAAATGGCATTAAAAATTAAACACATAGTGATTAGAATAATTACGATTTCATTTTTTTTTAATTTTTAATTCTCAATTTTTAATTTATTTAATATCCAGGGTTGTTCGGTTTTAAATTAGGATTGATCGCTAACTCAGTTCCCGGTAATGGGAATAAATAATCTTTTTCAGGATTAAAATTAGCGTGCGGCTCAAAACCATTCGGACCAAAAACCTCAGGACCGTTTTTCAATCTTTTGATATCGTACCATCTCACATATTCGAAAGCCAATTCTAATCTTCTTTCATCAATAACCATTTTTTTGAAATCAGCCTGAGATAATCCCGGTGTTACATTTGCAGGAAAAGAAACCAGTTTTCCGGCTTTGTTTCTGGCTCTTGCACGTACTCGGTTTACATAACTGTCAGCTTCTGTAGTTCCCGGAGTAATTTCGTTTAAGGCCTCAGCAGCAGTTAGCAGAACTTCGGCAAAACGCATGGTAATATAGTTGTGTTGAGAAGTTCTTCCGTTGGCACCTGCTTTTCCCGGAAAACGGAAATACTTTGCAATATGCGGACGTGGCGCTTTCTCGTTATCACTTGACGGGAAAATTTGTAAAGCTCCTCCGGGACCGGTTTTCTTTCTGATGATAGTATCAAAGCTTACCGCTCTTCTGTAATCTCTTTTGTCCCAGTCGTTAAATACTTTTAAAGAAGGAACAGCAACCGAAAATCCTTGTCCGTAACTGTAACTGTCATCTTTTAGGGAACCTGTAAAGAATGCCGTATAATCCTGACCGTAATTTCCTGAAACTAAATTGTTAAAGTCAATTGTAAACAAAGGTTCTTTGAGAGTCGACGCTTTTGTTGCATTGAACAAATCCTGAAAATCAGCATCTAAACCTAAGCCAAATTTGGCTTCGTTTGTAATAACAAATTTAGATTCTTCATACGCTTTTTGGTAATTTCCTAATGTCAGATAAACAGATGCCAAATAACCTGCCGCGGTACCTTTTCCGGGAACAGCTTTTACTTTAGGTTTATCCTCGAGCCATTGTTTTGCAAATTCTAAATCGGCAATGATTTTAGGATATATCTCTGCTTCTTTGGTTCTGCTTAATTTATCGACCTGAGAAACTTCGTTTACGGCGAAATCAATGTAGGGAACATCGCCAAAAATACGTACCAAATGATAGTATGTAAAAGCTCTCGTAAAATAAGCCTGAGCTACAATTGCATTAATTTTTGCAGGATCTCCCGGAGTTTTTTTAGCACCGGCTATTGCCTGATTTGCAGCTGCAATAATGATATACGATTGTGGCCAGAAGTTGGCAACAAGTGCATTGGTATCGTTCATATTCATATCGTTTACATCGATACGTGCAGCCTGAGTAGTTCTGTCGCCAATATCTGCCATGTCATCACGCAGCATTAGAGCGATTGTAAATTCTCTTCCCCAATAATTATTGTGGGCGATGTTGGCAAAACTTCCGTTTACAGCGGCCTGTAAGTCATCAGTATTTTTGAAGAAGTTTTCAGGACGAATAATTCCCACCGGATGTTCTTCTAAATCTGAACATCCAAAAGCGAATATTCCCAAGAAAAGAAAAGCTATATATTTTTTCATAACGTTATTTTTTAAACTAGAATTTTAAATTAAAACCAAAAGTGAAAGTTCTTACATTCGGGTAACTTCCATAATCCAATCCTAAATTGGTATTACTTCTGGAATTAGTATCATTTAAGTAATTTACCTCAGGATCAGAACCCGGATATTTGGTAATGGTCCATATGTTTTGTGCACTGATGTAGAAACGAACTTTACTTAATCCCATTTTTGAAACCACTTTGTCGTCTAAGCTATATCCGATAGAAACGTTTTTTAAACGGATGTAACTTGCATCATAAACAAATCTTGAGGTAACTCTTTTGGTTCTTGCTGCATTTATAGGCACGTTTGTATCTGTGTGAGTTGGTGTCCACGAATCCAGTACTTCTGTAGTGGCATTATTATTTCCTGAAGCCAGTTCCATTAAAGTATAATTTAAAATTTGGTTGCCTTCTGAACCTTGAAAGAAGATATTGACGTCGATGTTTTTATAAGTGAAATCATTATTCAATCCAAAAATGAAATCAGGATTTGGATTTCCGATAATTGTTTTATCGTTTGAATCTAATTTTCCGTCACCATTTACATCTTTGAATTTTTCTCCTCCGGCTATGGTTTCAAAATTCCCCGGAAGAACTGTTTCTCCCTGCTGAATCACACCATCATACACAAACCCGAAGAATGACCCAACTGGTTGTCCTACTCTTAAAATTTGAGAATCTGTAGCAAGGAAATGACCAGGTGTAGAGTTGATTAAAAGATCTTTGTTATCTGCCAATTTCAATATTTTGTTCTTGTTCGAAGAAATATTAAAACTCGTTGACCATGTAAAATCTGCCCCAATAAAGTTCTTGGTATTAATACCCAATTCCCAGCCTTTATTTTCTAATTCTCCAACGTTTTGAAGCTGAGAAGCAATTCCTGAAACTCCCGGTAAAGGTCTGTTGAACAAAAGATCTTTGGTAATTGTTTTATAATAATCAGCTGTAACGCTGATTCTGTTATCAAATAATCCTAAATCAATTCCGTAATCTTGCTGATAGGATGTTTCCCATTTCAAATTCGGATTGTTTATAGCAGTCAGTTGCACTGCATTTACAATAACGTCACCACTTACATCATACACTTCAGCAAATTTAGAAAGCGTAGAGTAGGCATCAATAGACGGATTTCCTGTTGCACCATAACTCGCTCTTAGTTTAAGATTAGAAACTGTTTTATTGTCTTTTAAGAAGTTTTCTTTGCTAATATTCCATCCAATTGCTCCGGAAGGAAAGGTTCCATATTTGTAGTTTTCACTAAAGCTAGAAGAACCATCACGACGCGCTGTAAATGTAAACAGGTATTTATCATCATAATCAAAATTCAACCTTCCAAAAGCAGAAATCAATTCTGTTTCAGACAAACTTGATTCCGGTTTCAGGTAAACCGTTCCGGCGCCTAAATTATGATAGGAATTACTATTTGTCAAAAATCCTCTTGAAGCAGCATAAGCACGCTCGTTTTTATTTTTTTGATAAGAGTACCCTCCAAGAACCGTAAGGATTCCCTTGTTGATAATTTCACGTTTAAACGTCAAATAATTTTCTGTAAGGAAAGAGGAAAATCTGGTATTGTTTATAGAAGCTTCTCCTTTGATATTTTTTCCTGCTATCAAAGTGGACGGAATATATCTTCCGGTTTGCGAATTATTATCGGTTAAACCTAAAGTAGTTTTAAAATTTAAGTCTTTAGTAATTTGATACGATGCAAAGAAATTACTTCTGTTTACGATTGAAATCGTTTCAAGAATATTTTCCATCGCCGTTGCATACGGGTTGTCAATATCATCACCAATTGGGGCTGTTGTAGTATAACTTCCGTCTGCATTATAAATTCCTTTGTCCGGCATAAATCGGTATGCTGATGCAATTACACCTGCAGCACCTGTTCCTCCGGCACCAGTCTGGCTGATAATCCCTTCTTTGTTTTGTTTGCTTTGAAATAAATTCAGTCCTACTTTAAACTTATCCGTTAAATCAGCTTCAAGGTTACTGACAATCGTATACTTATCGATACCGGAATTGATTACAACACCGTTTTGATTGAAATAGTTTCCGGAAACATAGTACCTGATTTTATCAGAACCTCCTGAGAATGATAATTGTGTGTTCGAAATCATTCCTTCGCGATAAATTACATCTTGCCAGTCTGTGTTAGCACCACCATCTGTATGTGTTGTAAAACTTTTTCTATAGGCTACAAATTGTTCCCCGTTTAATAAGTCTAATTTGTTGTTTACAGATTGTACTGAGGTTGAATTACTGAATTCAATGACCGGTTTTCCTGGTTTACCTTTTTTGGTCGTCACCATAATAACCCCGTTCGATCCTCTGGATCCGTAAATTGCCGTTGCTGATGCATCTTTTAGAACCTCGATAGAAGCAATATCACTTGGTTGCGGCATTGCTACTCCTGCAAAACCGTCAACAACAATAAGAGCGTCTCCGCTTGCGTTAATGGATGTTCCGCCACGAACCCTGATTTTTACAGGAGCTCCCGGTTCGCCACCATTATTTGATTGTACTGAAACACCCGCTGCACGACCTTGTAAAGCCTGCTCAGCACTTAATGTTGGGTATGCCGTTAATTCTTTTGCCGTTACAGAAGATACTGAACCGGTTATATCGCTCTTTTTACGGGTTCCGTAACCTACAACAATTACTTCGTCAAGATTTTTGGTATCCGGTTTTAAACTGACATTGACTACGGTTTTATTTCCCAACGGAATTTCAACTGTTTGAAATCCTACATAATTAAATACCAGGACAGCGTTTTTCTCTGAAACGATGACACTGTAGTTTCCATCCATATCCGCAGATCCTCCAACAGAAGTTCCTTTGATATAAACATTGGCACCAGGAAGTCCCATTAAGTCTTCGCTGGAAGTTACTTTTCCGGTGACTTTTCTCTCCTGTGCATTTACAACAATATTTACCAGTAAAAAAGCTACCAGCAAACACCATTTAAGCGATTTGAAATTTTGGTTTGTGAACATTCATTTTGGTTTTAGGTTAATGTTAGATAAAATAAAAAATCAATAAACTCATTCCTATTATGATTATTACAAATAGAATTTGCAGTAATATGAATTTGGTTTTTTTGACTTTCATAATGGCAAATGTAACAGTCGCAAACGATATAGAAATACAAAAAAGGGTATCTAAAAATACAGATACCCTTTTTTAATCCCTTTAAAATAACGAATTTCCTAAAAAACTACGGAAGATTTGAAAAACTTGTCAGCAAATTGTGTTGGTGTTTCTCCGTACTTTTTCTGGAAACATTTACTGAAGTATTTCGGATTATTGAAACCTACTTTATAACTAATTTCTGAAACGTTTAATTTATTTTGTTCTAATAATTGAGCCGCACGTTTTAATCTTATTTCGTGAATAAATTCGTTTGGCGTATAATTGGTCCAGGCTTTTATTTTTAGAAACAACATGGTACGGCTGACACCTAATTCTGTACAGAAAAGCGGAATATCGAATTGCTCGTTTGAAATATTCTCCTCGACAATTTTAAATGCTTTTTTCAATAGTTCTTCATCTAAAGATGAAACGGTAATTTCTGAAGGAATAAAACTATCCTCACTTGAAAATTTGTTTTTCAAACGTTCACTCGAATTCAGCAGGTTTTTAACGCGAAGTTTAAATTCAGTTAGATTAAAAGGTTTACTGATGTAATCATCGGCACCACTTTCTAATCCTTCAAATTTATAGACTAATGAAGTTCTTGATGTTAATAGAATAACGGGAATATGACTCGTTTTTAAATTTTCCTTGATTTTAGAACAAAGCTCAGTTCCTACCATTTCCGGCATAATAACATCGCTGATAATTAGATTTGGCAAATGCTGTAATGCTTTTTCAAAGGCAATTTTTCCGTTTTCGGCTTCAATAATATTGTAATCTTCTTTGAGTAAATTTTTCATAAAAGATCGCAGCACTTTATGATCTTCGACAATCAGAATGGTTTGCTTTTGGTCATTTACTACAAAATCACCAATATCTTCCGGTTCCGTTATTACAGTTGTTTCCAATTGTGCGGTATATTGATCGATATCATCACTAATTCTAAAATCGGTAATAATTTCGTTGTCTAAAAGATGCGCTCTGCCTAACGGAAGTATGACTTTAAAAACAACACCTTCAGTTTTTTTATTAGTAACATCAATATCTCCCTTGTGGAGTTTTACGATGTTTTTGACAATCGAAAGTCCAATTCCAGTCCCTTTATTATAATTTTTCTGGACGTTGTTGTGCATTGGGACTTCAAAAAACAGATCGAAAATTTTGTCAATATGTTCCGGTGCAATTCCTACTCCTGAATCTTCTATTACAATGAAAAGATGCTCATTGTCATGCGATATTTTAAGATGGATGTTTCCGCCTTTTGGAGTGTATCTAAAAGCATTTGAAATCAGATTATAAAAAACACGTTCTAATTTATAGCGATCAAAGTACACGAGAATTTCTTCTTCAGAAGATTCGAAAGTATAGTTATAGCCGCCATCTTTGGCATATTCTATAAAAGATAAAAAGATTTCTTTAGTAAATTTCACGATGTTTCCTTCAGCAGATTCCAGTTGTACCTGATGATTTTCGAGTTTCCTGAAATCCATTAAGCGGTTGATCAGACCTAAGAGATGATTGGCACTTCCTTCAATCACCAATAGTTTTTTATACATTTCATTCGTTCCGTTGTATTTGGATAAAATTTGTTGCAAAGGACCTAATATCAACGTTAATGGTGTTCTGAATTCATGAGAAATATTAGTGAAAAAATCCAGTTTAGCGAGATTATTTTCTTCAATTCGTTTGGTTTCCAGATATTCTAATTCCAGTTTTTGTTTCAGTCTGGCTTTTGATTTCATGATCCAGATCAAGCCGTACAATCCTAAACCAATTACGATTCCGTACAATAAAAACGCCCAGATACTGCGCCAGGGAGCTGGTTTTACGATAACAGTCAATGTTGTTGGTACTTTATTCCAAACGCCGTCATTGTTGGCGCCACGAACTTCAAAAGTATACGTTCCGGGGTTCTGAATGGCAAAAATAGCTTCGGTACTTTTGGTCGTCGTCCAGTTATTCTCTAATCCAACCAAACGATAGCTGTATTGATTGTTTTTGGATCGAATATAATTGGGAATTGCAAAATCTATGGAGAAATTTGCCTTATCATAATCCAATGTAATCGTTTTGGTATACCCAATGCTTTTTTCTAAAATCCCAATCGAATCATTAGGCTGAATGGTTAGGTTTTTAATTTTTAGATTAGTAATTAATACTTGTGGGGCATATCTGTTCAGCGAGATTTTCTTTGCATCGAAATAGGTTGCTCCGGAGGGACTTCCGAAATAGAATTTATTCGAATCAAGTTTTAAAGCTGCATTATCATTAAATTCATTACTCGCCAAACCATCTTTTTGATCGTATATCACAACGGTCTTTTGTGTTGTACTGTATTTTATAATTCCCTGATTGGTACTGATCCATAGGTTTTTATCATCATCTTCAAGAATAGAATGTATAGAGGTAATGACTGTGTTTCCTACTTTTAGATTTATTTTGTTGAATTTTTTTCCATCAAAATAATGCAAACCTTTTGCTTTTGTTCCCACCCAGATTTTCTTTTGCGTGTCCTGAAACAATGTCAGAATATCATCTCCTGATAAAGATGCCGAATCAAAGAAGTAATGTTGAATTGCATATTTATCCGGATTAAAATTGTTCAGTGGGATATAATTCAATCCATTTTGTGTTCCTACCCAAATGCCTTTTTTTTGATCGACCAAAATAGTACGGACAATTGTATTACTGAGATAATTGGCTTTTGTATTATCATTTTCGATAGTTTCAAAGGTTTTAGAAAGGGTGTTGTACCGAATAAGTCCTTTGCCAAAAGTACCAATCCAGATGATCTCATTTCCTTCTGCTTTGATAGAATAAACGCCGGATTCTTTTAGCAAAGCATTCAAATCCGGAGTAATTCTATTGTCCTCAATTCTTTTTGTAATGGTATTATAAGCCGATAATCCTTTTAGGAAAGTCCCAATCCATAAAATATCTCCCGAAAGACACATCGATTTAATATCATTTTTAACGGTTTGACCGCTTTTACTGTTGATGTAGCTTATTGCTTCGGTATTCTTATTGTAAATCGTAATTCCGCCACCTTCAGTTCCAAAATAAATATTGTGGTTTTTATCAGCTATAATAGAACTCACAACATCAAAACTCATTGGAATCTTTTTTGAATTCTGATTGTAATTGGAAAAATTCACATTCGAAATATCCCAAATATTAACGCCTTTGTAATAACAGCCAATCCATACAGAACCTTTTCGATCCATATAAACTGATTTTACTTTATCAATTCCGTTGCTGTTGTTGCTATTGTTTATTTTTTGAATGCTATTGTCTTTTCCTAAAATATAGATTCCGTCATAAGCTCCAATCCATAAAGAACCCTGACTGTCAATAGCCAAAGAGCGAATATCTGTATTGATTTCACGGTATTTATCATCAGGCAAAAAAGAAACAAAAGCATTAGATGTTTTGTCGAATTTCAAAAGACCTTTGTTTTTTGTTCCCACCCATAAATTTCCAGAAGCATCTTCAATAATCGCCTGAACGTTGAGAAGGTCAATATTGTTTAGCGGATAATTTTTAAAGGATAATTTTCCATTTTTTCGATCTGTAAGCTGGCATAAACCTTTGGTTGTACCAATCCAGATTTCTCCTTTTTTGGTTTTTAGAATGGTAATAATATTGTTGCTAGGAACTGTTTTAGTATCTGTATCTGAATGAAATACAGAGGTAAAAAGTTTTGTTTTTTTATTATAAACCGTTAATCCTTTTGAAGTACCAAACCACATTTCATTGCCAATTTCCTTAATCGACCAAATGGCATTGCTGCTTATGGTGTGATTGGTTTTGGTGTGTAGGAATCGGGTAAAATTGTTCGTTACAGGATCATAACAATTAAGTCCGTTGTAGGTCCCAACCCAGATTTTTCCTGTATTATCTTCTTCTATAGATAAAATATCATTGTTGCTGATCGAATGTTTATTGGTAACATCATTTCTGAAAATTGTGAATTTACTTCCGTCATATTTATTAAGTCCATCACGCGTACCAAACCACATCTGACCAAATTTATCCTGATGAATAGCAATGACAGAACTTTGCGAAAGCCCATCTGTAGTAGAGATATTTTTGAGACGATATTTATTTTGGGAAAATATATTTCCGAAAACAGATATGATTAGGAGTAAGGCTATTTTGTATTTCATAGCTTCAAGGTTTTGGCCACAAAGCCGCAAAGGCACAAAATTTTTTAAGTTTTATTTGTCATTTCGATAAAGGAGACCCGAGCGATAGCGAACAGAATCAAACACGAAACTCCGCATAGAAAATCGCCAATCTTTGTCGAATTACTATTGTGATTTCTCCTTCGTCGAAATGACAAACACTACGATTAATAGTTACTTACAAAACTTTGCGCCTTTGCGCCTTTGTGCGATTAATTTATTAAAAAAAACTTTGCGCCTTCGTGGCATAAATTACTTCAAGCGCCTTTGCAATTGATAATCATACAACGAAGGAATTTTATCCATTGGTGTATTTAGAAATTCAATATAAGGGTCAGGTTCATATTTCACTTCGAATTTGGCGTTGCCATTCACACCAATTATTCTTGCTAATGGTCCGTCTTTCATTCCATACAATAAAACTGGTTTTGTGATTTCGGCTGGTTTCTCCACCTGAACATTCAGGTTCCAAAATGTGCTGAATGGTCCGTGTGAAGGTTTCCAGTAATCAGCTCCACCACCGCCAAACAGGTAATAACTATTGTTTTTATCAGGTGTTATATGCACTGTTATATGATCGAATAAGTTTTGATGATTCGCCCCAGAATGCTGATCTAAAAGTGCATCAGCAAAAATCTCGCAATTCTGATACACATTTTTAGTAGCAAAAGTGTTGAAACTTAAAGGATGGACTGCTTTGTTATAGATTTTCAAATTTTTTACCAATACGTTATGCACGCCACCCAAAGTAACTGTATAATGTGCCATATGAGGCCCATCTGTGGTGATATCCTGAACAGTTACATTTGAGATTTCTTCGCCTAGAATTCCGCTATCAGCGTTGGTGATGGTAACATCCTTGACCCAGCTATTAAAAACACGTGTCAGAAATATGGCATTATTTCCCGGTTCGACATGATGTGCGACCCTTGGAATATCCGGAAAAGTAAAACGAAGATGTTCGATTCCAACTTCAGTCAAATGTTTCCATTCGACCAATTGCGCCTGATAACTTGGTTTTATCGCAATTGTCAAAGGTGTTTTAATCGTTATTTTTGAGTTTGAAATTTTAGTTATTTCAACCTGTTGCCTTACAATAGGCAGTTTTGGAAATTTCCAGTGATGAGAACCCGGTTTTACATTTGCGCCTTGATATAAATCCTTGATGATTTCGCCGTTTTCACCGTCTTTATTGAACAATTGCAATTCGACAATATCGCCAACTTTCAATCCTTTTAGATCAGAAACATTGATGGTATGTTCGCCCATATTTCCCGAGATCACTTTAGCCAAAGGATTTGAAACAGGTTCGTATTTATCAAGATATGATTTTACGCGCTCGCCGGGAATTTGCGTCCAGACGATTCCACCGGACCATGCGTATTGAGAAAAAGGCAAATCGACATTGTTTTCCGGTTCGCGTTGTCTTTTATCAAATGTGGTCAGATATTCCCTAAGTTCTGCTAACGATTCCGGATCTTTGAAATACATCATTGGTCTCGGGCAATAAATTTCTGTTCCTGTTTCGCCAGAACCTGCACCGCGAAGTACAAAATTGCTTCTTTGGATATACAAAAAATCACTCAGAATAATACGTCCGGCGGGTAATTGCAGGATTACATTTCCATCGACAGCATTTGCTGCTCTTACGGCTTTCAATAACGCTTTCGAATCATCAAGACCATCATTTGCTTTTACGCCATAATCTGTTGCGTTGATTATTTTTCCCTGAACTTCAGGAATGTTTTTTTCTCCAAAATGATAACCGGCATAACTAAAATCCGGTAAATAATTAGTTTTCTTGTCTGCTAGTATTTTAGGAGTTTGCTGTCCAAATACAATACTATTTACAAAAAGACTGCAACAGATCAGAATGGTTTGATGCTTCATGGTTTTGTGGTTATTTTGGTTAGTTAGTAGATTTGCGACTAAGACACAAGGTTTTTTTGTTTCACGCAGATGGTGCAGATTTAAGCAGATGCACGCAAATTTATTTACTTATTTTTTAATTAAATCTACCCAATCTGTTTCAATCTGTTTCAATCTGTTTCAATCTTTTTAAATCTGACTTTAGGATGAACCTTTCAACCTTTTAAAAGGGAGTGGCATTTAAAAAACAGCCACGAATTCATGAATTATTCTAATCAATTAAGCGCAATCATTCGTGAATTCGTGGCTAAAAACGTATCATCCGCGTCAAACAAAAACTTCGTGTCTTAGTGTCTTCATGGCAAAAAAAACTATTATAGCGATTTCTTAATTCCCATTTCAAGGCCTCTTAATTCAGCTAAACCTCTTAAACGGCCAATAGCTGAATATCCCGGATTGGTCTTTTTATTCAAATCATCCAGCATTTGGTGTCCGTGATCAGGGCGCATTGGCAAATGGCTGTTATTTCTTTTTTCGACTTCAATAATTGCTTTCACCACTTCGTACATGTCAACATCGCCTTCAAGGTGATTGGCTTCGTAAAAGCTTCCTTCTGCATCTCTTTCGGTACTTCTTAGGTGAATAAAGTTCATTTTATCACCGTGACGCCTTACGATTCCCGGTAAATCATTATCAGCTCTTACACCATAAGAACCAGTACACATTGTGAATCCGTTTGATTGTGATTCAGCGGCAGCCATTAGTTCAATTAAATCTTCTTCGGTACTTACAACTCTTGGCAAACCTAAAATAGGGTAGGGAGGATCGTCAGGATGAATCGCCATCAGAACTCCTTTACTCTCGGCAACGGGAATAATTTCTTTTAGAAAGAAGAATAGATTTTCCTTCAGTGCTTTTCTGTCAATATGATTGTAGCCGCTTAAAGTAATCAGGAATTCTTCTACAGAATACGCCTCTTCAGCACCTGGAAGTCCAGCCAGAATGTTTTGCTGTAATTTTACTTTATCAGCAGCTGTCATGGCTTCGAAATAGGTTTTTGCTTTCTGAATTTGTGTTTCAGAATATTCTTTTTCTGCTCCCGGTCTTTTTAAAATATACAATTCAAAAGCCGCAAAAGCATTAATATCAAAACGAAGGGCTTTTGTTCCGTCTGCTGTTTCATAAGCCAGATCAGTTCTGGACCAATCTAAGACCGGCATGAAATTATAACAAATGCATTTTATACCGCATAAAGCCAGATTCCGAATACTTTCTTTGTAGTTCTCAATATATTGAAGGTAATTTCCGGTTTGTTTCTTAATGTCTTCATGAACGGGAATACTTTCTACAACTGACCATGTTAAGCCTGATGCACCTTTTTTAGGATCGCCATTTTCATGTTCGATTTCAACTTTTCGTTTAATAATCTCTTGGATATCCCAAACTTGCCCGTTCGGAATGTGGTGTAATGCGGTTACAATTCCGGTTGCTCCGGTTTGCTTAATATCTTGTAAAGAAACCGGATCGTTTGGGCCGAACCATCTTAACGTTTGTTCCATTTTTATTTATTTTTTTATTTACCTGTAAGATTTTTATAACCCTACGGATATTATTATTAGTTAATGTTTAGGAGCTGTTTCCCGCTATCTGTTTCAAACGGAGTTTACTGAACTCCACTCAGCCTGATAATACAATATGAGCCATCAAAGAATCGAAATGTCTCTGTAAAATAGAATCTTTAAATACTTGTAGCGGCAAATCCTCCGTCTACTTTTAAGATAGTTCCTGTAACAAATTTTGACATGTCGCTGCATAAAAATAAAAGCGCTCCATCGATATCTTCCGGTGTTCCAAATCTTCCCATTGGCGTATGCTCGATGATTTTTTCGCCTCTTGGTGTAAGTTTTCCTTCCGGAGTCAGCAATAAAGCACGGTTTTGCTCTCCTATAAAAAATCCCGGAGAAATAGCATTTACACGAATTCCTTCGCCATATTTAGAAGCCAGTTCAACAGAGAGCCATTGTGTGAAATTATCAATTGCAGCTTTAGAAGCTGAATATCCCACAACTCTTGTTAAAGGCCGTTGTGCTGATGCTGATGATATGTTGATAATGTTTCCTGATTTTTGTTTGGCAAAAAGTTCCGCAAATACTTGCGATGGCAACATTGTACCTATAATATTCAAGTCGACTACTTTTTGTAAATCATCCACTTTCATATCATAAATTGCCTGATCCGGACTAATTGTCGCTCCAGGCATATTTCCGCCCGCGGCATTGATTAAAATATCCAGACGGCCGTATTTTTCTACGATAAAATCTTTTGCTTTTTCCAGTTCTTCTTTATTCAGGACATTTGCCTGAATCGCAAAAGCTTTTCCGCCATTTTTTTCTATTGTTTCGACCGTTTTATTGGCTTTTTCAATCGATTGAGAAACAATGCCAATAGTAACGCCTTGTTTTGCCAAAACGTTTGCAAAGTTGCTTCCTAATACACCTGCACCACCTGTAATGAGTGCAATTTTTCCTTTTAGATTAAATATTGAATCCATATTGAATTTTATGATTATTATAATTTTCTAACAGATAAAGAGATTATTTTAAATCTTAAAAAGATAAGATTGATATAAAAACAATGCTTGTATGTGCAGAATTTAAATTTTACTCAGAGTTAATTACTTTCTTATTGTCCCGACAATTTCCAGCATTTTTTTAGTTTCATTTTCGATTATGTCGTAATCCTGTTCATCCATGCGCTTTTTACTAATTAGTTTGCTTCCTAATCCAACAGCAGAAGCTCCGGCAGAAAACCAACTCTCAATGCTTGCATGCGTAGTTTCTACACCGCCGGTTGTCATAAAAACCAATGATGGGAAGATATCTTTTATACTGCTTAAAAATTCCGTGCCTAAAATATTTCCAGGAAAAAGCTTGACAAGTTTTATTCCGGTATTTTCGGCTGCGATGATTTCTGTAGGCGTCATGCAACCGGGAGCATACAGCACTTCTTTACTCTTTAAGAAATCAGCTACTTCAGGTACAAGACCCGGGCTGATAAAAAAGTCAGCTTCTGCGGCATGAAATTCCCTGGCCTGTTCCAGATTTTTAATAGTTCCGATGCCTAATAGCATGCCCGGAAGTTCAGTATTTCGGGCCTTAACCATTTTTTTGAAGTTGGATAAAGCTTCAGAACCTCTGTTGGTATATTCTACTGCTCTGATTCCTGCTTTGTAAAGCGTTTTTAAAACCTCAATACTAATGTTTTCGTCTGTGTTAAAATACAACGGAAGTATTCCTTGTTTTGCAATAACATCAATACTGTTTTGAATACTGCTCATAACTTTAGATTTTTACTTTAATAACAATTTTTTTGATTGTTCCTTCGCCTATCATGGCAGCATGAACATCATCGGGAAATAAAATGGCAAACTGTTTTTCCTGTAACTCAAAAAACATATCAGGTTTGTCGTAAAAAAAACGAACATCTCTTTTGTCGCTGTAATCCCCGTTGGGACTGATACATTTTTCTCTAGGTTTCCAGGCAAAAGTTTCCGGTCCTATTATCGAAATCTGAATGTCAATATTTTTATCATGACATTCAAAACCCTTTATGCTTTCTTCCTTAGTTGCGCCTTCGCCAACAATTACAATTACTTTTAATCCTTCTGCAATTTCAAAAGCTCCTTCTTCGAGAGTACTAATATCAGTTTGCTGAACATAATCAAATGCTTTTTTGAAATTAGGATGAAGGCTGAAATATTTTGCAGCGTTTTGTAATGAATCTACAATCATTTTATTTGGTTTTATGTTTTTATTCTTTTGTGTTTTTTATGCGCTAAAATTTGTTTTTATCTTATAAATCTGTCGGGATAATGATCCTCTGAAATTACTTTGTCTTCAATTAAAAATATTTAAGTATTACTTTATATAATGTATGTCAACTATCTGGTGTTTAAATATAATAAGGCATAATGTTAGTACGATTCAAAAATTAAATCATTTTCGTTTTTATAGTACTGAGAATGTTTGTTTTGTAATTTTATTTTACTTATATAATCTCTTTATATAAGTAGTTTCAACTCGCTGTTAAATAACTGTTTGATTTGTGTTTCTGTACTATTTATTGCTTTCTTGTTTTTATTTCAAATGCATATAAATCCCTCAAAAGCGAAAAACTAAATAATTTTTCTTTTAAGTTGTGATTTTTTAGCACACATGTGTATATTTGCGTGTACGCACACGGGCTTTTACAAATGTATATAAAAAGTTAGGTAAAACAACTTATATTTGATAAAAAAAATAATAATTTCGAGAGGTTTAAAGAATCATTTAACTTAAAAATAATCAATATCATAACGATAAAAAAAATTGCCGAACTTGCTAAGGTTTCTCCGGGAACAGTTGACAGAATTATCCATAATCGCGGGCAGGTTGCTCAGGAAAATGTAGATAAGGTAAATGCTATTATAGAAGAATACGGTTACAAACGAAATATCCTGGCAAGCAATCTTGCGTTGAACAAAAAGTTTCATTTTGCAGTATTTCTACCGCAATATGAAAATCTGGAATATTGGAAAAGTCAAATTGCAGGAATAGAAAAAGCCGCAATTGAATTTAGTAAATTTGGAGTTGTACTGGATTATTTCTTTTATGATTTTAATATTGTTTCGTTTAAGGAGTCTGTTCTCAAAGTATTAGAATTTGAATGCGACGGATTATTGTTTGCGCCTATTTTTTATGAAGAATCGGTTCGTTTTCTAAAGGAATATGAAAAGAAAAATATTCCGGTTGTCATGATCGATTCGAATATTTCTAATAATGATGAACATGCCTATGTTGGTCAGGATGCTTTTCAGAGTGGTTATCTGGCGGGAAGACTTATTAGTTTTGCGGTAAAGAATGAAAGGCAAATTTTGATTTTTAAAATTACCAGAGAAATAGAAAGTACTTCAGTCTATTTGCAGCGCATTGATGGGTTTTATTCGTTTTTTAAGGATCACGAAGAACTTCAAAATTTTAAATTCTCAGAAGTTACCATAAAAGATTCCGGAATCGATCAATTGAATCTGGAAATGTTTTCCGGAATAAATAGCGTTTTTGTTCCTAATTCGCGGGCATATATTGTCGCCAGATTTTTAGAACAAAATAACATAAAAGGCGTCCGGATTATTGGTTATGATTTATTAATAGAGAATATTGAATATCTTAATAAAGGTGTAATTGATTTCTTAATTAATCAACGACCGGAAGAGCAGGGGTATATGGGAATTAATCATTTGTATAAAAAATTGGTCTTGCAGGAAGCTGTAGACAATACACATTATATTCCGCTGGAAATTATTTTGAAAGAGAATTATTTTCCTGCGCGAAAATCTTAATAGTTGGCCTACGGATTTGCGCGGATTTTTTATCATTATTATAATAGTAAACCCGACAGGTTTTTAAACCTGTCGGGTTTGTTTGTTTAGATTTACACGTAAAGTTTATCATTTCTAGGAACTAGAAATCGCACTAGAAATTCGACAAAGATTGATCCGTTTCTTTGTCAAATTTCTAGTGCGATCCTTCCTTTGTCAAGATGACAAGATGATTGAGTACAAAAAATAAAAACCAGCGAAAATCCGTTCAAATCCGTCTAATCCGCGGGTAATAAGAATCTATTTCTTCACCTTAACAATCAACGGACTATTTATCTTCTGAGCAAACGAACTTAAATAATTTTCCCATTCTTGTTTCGTTTGAAACGGGCTTCCTTTTTTCCATCCAAAACCAACATAGTAAAGTGCTTTATTATTTTTTACCTGAATATTTCCGTATAGATTACTCAAGTCTTTTTCGTTTGTAATGTGATTATCAAAACTCGTCAAAGTATTTTTTGGCGCCACGATTCCCATACCAATTTCCGAATCATCGATTGGTTCCCAATAGCTTAACCAGCCTTCTTTTATATTGGTTCCAATTGTTCCTTTTTTATCGTGAAGCGTTATTCCGGCGGCAATAGATTTTGTTCCTGTAATGTTGATTTCAAAACGGGAAAGATAACTTCCGTAGTCCAGACTGATAAGTTTTGATTCGGTTATTTTGTTTCCTTTTGCATCCCAATCGGCATAAGTCAGGATAAAACTCGTTCTGATAGGTCCTGTGGTGATGGTTTTCCAATTGGTAAAATTCTTAGAGAAATAGTATTTATCATCGACTTTTACGGCAATTCCACCCACACCACGGCTGTCGCCTACATGAAAATTATCTAAACCTTCACCGGTATCTTTATGGTAAGTTCCGGTTCCGTTAGTTGCTTTTTCGTACCATTTATTGATAATTGGGTATTCGACTCTTTTTAGCCAGGCATCGATTCCGCTCGTTAAAGTTCCTCCGGCAACCTTGTCTTCGACCATTTTTTGCGCTACAGGCCCGTAAGTTCTAAAGGCAACTTTATTATTTTCCCAGGCATAATCGTCCGTGCGTTCCGGAACAAATCTCGAATAACAACTAATTGTTGTTTCTTTTGATGGATTTTCGGTAACTAGAACCTGAAAATCTTTATTTGAGGATGCTTTTATTTTGGGCTGAAAGAGTAATACATCCATTGTTCCGTCGCCATCAATGTCTACAGTTTGTGTCGTTATAAATGCATTCGTTCCAATCTCTTTTATTGCATAATTTTCGAGTTTGACAGAAGCGGGTAATCCCAGCGATTTTTTAGATAATTCTATTGTTTCGAATTCACGATCTATAGGAAGAGAGTTCGTTACGGTAATGATTTTATTTTGTGAATGCATGGCAAAACTGCTGGCCAGGATTGCGGTAAGTAAAATATGTTTTTTCAAAATAATACTGTTTTAGTTTTGATTTCTATGACATTTATGAATTTTTAAATTTACAAATCAAATTTTAAACTGAAGTACATAAAAGGTATAAATATGTACAGAAGTCTGAGAACGAATGTATTGTTGGTTATCTTTACAAGATCAATTCTAATAGCTCTCCAGATGAAACAAAGTGCCGGAATCCTTCTTTATAAATTCACAGATAAGACAATATTCTTTTTGCTGGTTCATCCTGGTGGTCCATTTTGGAAGAATAAAGATCTGGAAAGCTGGTCGATTCCTAAAGGAGAATTTACAAGTGATGAAGATCCGCTTGAAGGTGCAAAGAGAGAATTTCAGGAAGAAACCGGTTTTGAATTGGAAGTTGACTCAGAAGCTGATTTTATTGCGCTTCATCCTGTAAAACTCAAATCTGGCAAAACAATTTTTGCATGGGCATTAGAATTCGATATTGATGTGACGTTGGTAAAAAGTAATGAATTCGAAATGGAATGGCCGCCCAAGTCTGGAAAACTACAATCGTTTCCTGAAATTGACAAAGCCGAATGGTTTCAAACCGAAAACGCTTTGAAAAAGATAAATCCTGCACAGGCTGATTTTATTGTTCAGATAATTTCAAAAATCAGCTCTTCTCTGTAAAAGATGCATTGGCTTAAAGAATAATTTTGTAATTTACATTTCCGGTCAAAACGGATCATTAAAAATGTAAATAAAGAATATGGAAGTTAAGTGTATTATTTTCGATTGTGATGGAGTTCTTGTAGATACTGAAAAAATTGGTAACGGAATTTTACTTTCAATGGCAGCACAATATGGTTTTGAAATGAAATTAGAAGATGCCTATCGTGACTTTAACGGTAGAAATTTAAAAGAATGTTTTTCGCATATTGAAACTGCAATTGGCAAAAATCTTCCCGATAGTTTTGAGCGTGAGTATCGTGAAAAAAGTTTTGAAGCTTTCAAAACACAAGTTAAACCGATGGAGGGTATCGTTGAATTTCTGAATAAATTGAAAATCCCATATTGTGTTGCCTCGAGTGGTCCTGTCGATAAAATTCGTTTAAATCTTGAAGTAGCAGGTTTGTTGGATAAATTCGAGGATAAAATATTCAGTTCGTACCAAATTAAAAGCTGGAAACCGGAACCCGGGATTTTTCTTCATGCTGCAAAAGAAATGGGTTTTGAGGTTAAGGATTGTATTGTAATAGAAGACAGCAAAGCCGGAGTGATAGCCGGAATTCAAGGCGGATTCAAAGTCTATGGTTTTGCAAATGGATTCAATAACGAAGACTTAGAAAAAGAAGGAGCAGAGCTTTTTAGTAGTTATGAGGAGTTAGCTGAGATTATTTAGTTTTCAGTCTTTTTGTTTGTTATAATGAGAGATTTACGCAGTACGGGTAAACCCGACAGGTTTTAAAAACCTGTCGGGTTTGATATTTGTTCAGGTTAGGTTCAAAGATGATTTAGTCTCAAATTTTAGTTCGATATTTTAATATACCTAACAGGTTTTGCAAACTTGTTAGGATACGCGTAACAATTACCTAACAGTTTTTAAAAACCTGAGATTTGACATTTGTTTAAGGTTCATGCTAGCTTTGTCAAAGTTCAAAACTTTGACAAAGCTTTTGTCTTTTAATAAAATCAAATTGCTACATTATCTAATTATTTTTATACTCTTTTTCTCATTGTCAAAATCTCTAATTTTAATGTAATTTGTTACATTAAAAAAAAATTTTATATATTTGATTGTAGCGATTCATTTTTTTTAATGCTTTTAATTATCAAATTATAATTTTAAAAGTATTGTTTAAATTGTTTCTCTATGCTTAGAAATGCCTTTTCCCAAAAGGGGCATTTTTAAGATTGTAGTTGTCAAAAGCTACAACTAACCTACAGACAGAAACAAAAATGACCAAATTTGCACTTAGAATTTTAGTTCTATTCATTTCCCTTTTGTATCCAATTGTTAATGCCCAAATTAAAAAAATTGGAGTTCCGTTTATCAGCAATTATAATTCAAAAACGTATAAAGCCGCTTCAGAGAATTGGGATCTTTTGCAAGATTCTAAAGGCATGATGTTTTTTGCCAATCATTTTGGAATTATGCAATTTGACGGTGTGAGATGGGGTATTGTCGCCCAGCCGGAGAATAGAAGCATGGTTCGTTCTCTGGCGATTGATAAAAACGATAAAATGTATGTAGGTGCTCAGGGTGAAGTAGGCTATACAGTTCAATTACCAAACGGACAATACAAATATACTTCTCTGGTAAGATTACTGCCGGATTCAGCTAGAAATTTTGGAGATGTTCTGCATACCGTTATTCGTAATAATGAAGTTGTTTTTTTTTCTAATGAAGAGCTATTTATTTATAAAAATAATAAAATTAATGTAATACGGTCCGAAGCAAAGTTTGATGATTTTTTTGAGGTCAACAAAGAGATTTATGTTTCAGATAATGCAAAAGGTTTGCTGAAATTAGAAAATGATGCTTTAGTTGAAATTCCAAACAGTAAAGAATTTATCGGAATGAAGATTAGAAAAATCTTTGAAACCAAAGATGGTTTGATCCTATTGACGCAAAAGCAAGGTTTGTTTGTATGTAAAAACAATCAGTTAAAACCTTTTGTAACCGAAGCTGATCATTTATTGAAACAGAATCAGATCTCAACGGGAGTTTTGCTTTCCGGTGGATATTTCGCAATAGGAACACGTCAAACGGGGTTGATAGTTATTGATAGTAAAGGAAATTTAATTCAGCATATTAATAAACAGGCAGGATTACAAAACGATTATGTGACTAATCTTAAGACTGATAGAGAAGGTAATTTGTGGGTTACACTTAAAGAAGGGATTTCGATGGTTCAGATTGCTTCTCCTTTATCAAAAATATTGGATGCATCAAATTCTGAAAGCAAAATATATTGTAGTCAGATTTATCAAAATAAATTATATATCGCTACAGATAATGGTGTTTTTTGGCTGGATTGGAATGCCTACAAAAATGGTCAGCATCACAATGTAAACTTTCAACATATATCGGGAATGTCTGAAAACGTTTGGAATATTGGTGTTTTTGGCAATTCTCTATTGGCTTTCGAGAAAAACGGAGTCTTCGAAATCTCGGGTAATTCGGCAAAATTATTAGCCAAAACTGATGGCGCATGGCAAGGGGTAGTTATTGCGAATCATCCTGATTTGTTGCTTGTTGGCGGTTATAACGGATTATATTTATTAAAACAGATTAATAATTCCTGGGTTTATCAGCATAAGATAAAAGGTTTTGAGGAAAGCAGCAGGGTAATTGTCACTGATAAAGACGAGAACATTTGGATTGCACATGGGTATAAAGGAATCTTCAAAATGAGACTGAATAAAACATTTGATACCGTTTTGAATCTTCAATTTTACAATGATAAAAATGGTTTTCCGTCGAGTTTGTTTTTGAATAATTTCAAGATCAATAACCAGATTCTTTTTGGAACCACCAAAGGTATTTACAAACAAGATGCTCATTCGAAGAAAATGGTTCCTGATGTTAGTTTCAAAAAATATCTTGGACAGGAAAGCCATATTCGTTTGCTTAAAGAAGATCATCAAAACAATATCTGGTACATTTCAGGGGAGAATACCGGAAAAATGAGCCAGAAACCGGGGGGAAGTTTTACTAAAGAAGAATTGCCTTTTCGAAAGCTGCGGTATTTATATATTCCGGGTTTCGAAAATATTCAGACTACCGCAAACGGAGATGTGTTTTTTGGAACACAAGAGGGTTTGATTCATTATAATTCTACTAAAAACAAGAAATATGAATCGAAGTATAAGGCAGTTATTTCTGAGGTTAAATGTATTTTTCCTAAAGATAGTTTATTGTTTTCAAGCCGATACGATGTACTTTCAACGAAAACGGAACAGACCAATAATACACTTTCACCAGTTTTGTCCTATTCGAATAATGCTTTGCACTTTTCGTTTGCATCACTTTGTTATGATCAGCCTGATGCTACAAAATATGAATATTGGCTTGAAGGTTTTGAACCTAAATGGTCTGATTGGAATCTTCAGACTGAAAAAGAATATACCAATTTGCCGGAGAACCAATATGTTTTTCATGTAAGGGCAAAGAATATTTATGATGTCGTTAGCGAGCAGGCTACTTTCAAATTTGAAATTCTGCCGCCCTGGTACAGAACAACCTGGGCTTATATCTTGTATTTGATCCTTTTTGGCGTTTTAATTTATACGATTATTAAATACCAAAAGAATGTTGCAGAACGTGATCGCGAACAATTGATTCTGAATCAGGAAAAGGAATTGCTTAGAAATCGAGCCGAATTAAACGAGCAAAAATTGGCTTTGGAACAAGAAAATATGGCCATTATGAAGGAAAATCTGGAAACAACTATTAATGCTAAAAATGCCAAAGTTGCTTCGAATACCGTAAATCTGATTCATTTAAATGAAATTCTGCTTTCTATAAAAGATCTTATTGGTCAGATTGATAAGAAAAATGATTTCAATACTAATTTTGGTTTACTCAAGAAAATTAACAGGATCATTGATCATGAATTACAAGGAGATCAGCACTGGAAAGAGTTTGAGGAGATTTTTAATCAGCTTCATGATAATTTTATGCAACGTCTAAAAACGAGTTTTCCTGAACTGACTCCGCGCGATATGCGATTGTGTGCTTATTTGCGAATGAACTTTAATACCAAAGAAATTGCACCGCTTTTAGGGATTTCTGTTCGTGGCGTAGAAGATACGAGGTATCGTATTCGCAAAAAATTACAGCTTTCATCTGAGGCAAATATTACAGCGTTTATTTTGAATTTTTAAAGTATAATTTTTTAACCAAATAGAAACATTGGCTATTTTGAAATTGAAAAAAGAGAATAAAAAGAAACTAGTTCTCACACATAGCTAGTGGCTTAAATTTTTTCACGCAGATTTTAAAAAGATTTAAGCAGATACACACAGATAATTATCAAATTTAAATCTGCCAAATCTGCGAGAAATATTTTTTTAATTTTTATTCTGATGGTTATTGGATTTGTTTAAATTTTTTCAGGCAGATATATGCTCATTTTTGTCATCCTGACGAAGGAAGGATCACACGAGTAGCTCTGCTTAATAATCTTTCAAATCTTTGTTGCGTTTATAGTGCGATTTCTCCCTTTGGTCGAAATGACAGACTAAGCTTAAAAATGATGAAAATCTGCTCAATTGGAAGAATGAAATAATCAAAAGCTCCAGCGGAGCGATATATAGATAAATTATCAAATCGATAAATATGTCGCCCCTATGAGGCTCTTTGAAAAATGGATATTTAAATTCCTATAAATATATCGTCCAGCTGGGATTTCTCTAACATAACATGTTATTTGGAAATTTGTAGACTTTAGATACTGAAAACGATCTAATAATTCAGTTTTTCTATCATCAGTAAAATCCTAAGTAGTTTTGCGCTTTTTGACCGCTAAATAGTACATTTTTTTACAAACACCGTAGTCAAACCGTATTCAAAAATGTAAGTCTTGCCTGATTTATTTGTTAATATTGTTCCTTTATTACTAAAATAACAATCTATTTTTTACAAAGTTGATTTTTATTGCACTAATAATCTCTACTAACAAATAACCTAAAAACAAATGAAACAAAAAGACTCTTTTTTCGGCCGACCACCGAGAAGTAATTACAATGTATTAAAAAAGTGTTTAATGGTATTAGTGGTGGCATTATCCCCACTTCTAAAAGTACACTCGCAATGCAGCACCTTAATTTGGTCAGATGAATTCAACGGTACAACCGTCGACGCAACCAAATGGCAAAGTATTTCAGGAAACGGCTGTCCGTCACTCTGCGGATTTGGAAATGCAGAAGCGCAACGTTACGATCCCACTCAGGCAACAATTGTCAAGGAAGGAACAAACAGTTATTTGAACATTGAGGCAAAATACGCACCCAATGCTTCGTTTCCCTCACAGCCGTATTCTTCTGCAAAACTAACTACAGAAGGCAAGTATGCTTTAAAATACGGAAGAATCGAAGCCCGTATGAAATTATCTAATGGAATGGGCGCATGGCCGGCCTTCTGGATGTTACCAGCCGGGACTTCAAACTGGCCTTTTACAGGCGAAATTGATATTATGGAAGCCAAACACAGAAACCCAAAATCTGTAGATGGAACAATTCATTATGATGCGGGAGGATATCATTATACAGGAAGAAGTTATAGTTCTCCAACTGATTTGTCTGGTGAATTTCATGTGTATGCCGTAGAATGGGGACCAAATATCATTAAATGGTTTATTGATGGCAATTTATTTCATACCGCAACACCACAGACAACTGTAAATGGCGGATGGCCTTTTAATGACCAACAGTTTTATATTATTTTAAATCTTGCCGTTGGTAGTGGCGGAACGCCTTATACAAGTGTAAATGGAGCAGGGGTAGAACCAATTCCAGCTGACTTTCCTGCAAAATTACAAGTAGATTATGTTCGCGTTTACAGCGGTAGTTTTACTTATGGAGTATTAGGAAATGCAAAAGTATACCAAAACCAAACTGGTAAAACGTATTCTATCAATACAATTGCCGGAGCTACGTATAACTGGACAGTTCCTGCCGGAGCCACAATTACTTCAGGACAGGGAACAAACACTATTACGGTAAATTGGGGAACTACAGGAGGAGATGTTTCGGTAGCGACAACAGTTTCTGGATGTGCCGGTAATACCTATAAACTTGCGGTAATTACAGAAGTGCCTTTACCGGTAGAAAGAATCTACGAAGATTTTCAATCCAATAGAAATGTGGTGTACGGACTTAAAACAGGAGTCTTGACAGAAGCCGTTGCAAATCCATCAGCTACGGGAATCAATACATCTGCTTTGGTAGGGAAATATGTTCGTAACTCCTCTGAATTGTATGATGTTCTGAATATCAAAAATGTAGTAATTAGCAATGCCAATGATTACGTTTATGGCAGAAAAAAACTTTCTTTTGATATCTATACTTCGGCGCCGGTTGGTACAAAAATCTCGATGCAACTCGAGAATAGTCTGGTAACTACAGCAACTAATTTCCCTTCAGGAAGACATAGCGGTTACAAAGCCACGACAACGGTTCAGAACAAATGGGAAACGATTGAATTTGAATTCGAAAAAGTAATAGATGCCAATACAAGTGCATTGTCAATCAATAATGTAGTATTTCTTTTTGAATCCAATTCAAATACCGGCACTACCTATTATTTTGATAATCTGCTTACAAAAGCCGCTCCTGAAAAAGCAATTATTGCGACAGATGTTCTTCAGAATTATGATGGTATCAATAAAATTATCAAAGGAACAACAACCGGTGTATATTCTGTTGTAGCGAATCCTGGAGCAAATTCGGTAAACTCGTCTGCAAATGTGGCGAAGTATGTTCGTAATGTTACAGAACAATATGATGTACTTTTCTTTAATACACAAGGCAATATCGAAGACGCAGGTTTACTGAAAAATCAGACCAATAAAATCATGATTGATCTTTATACTACAGCGCCAATTGGTACGGTTGTAAGTCTGAATTTAGAGAATAGTGCAACATCGCTTCCGGCTAATTTCCCCACAGGAAGAAATAGTAATTATGTTGCTATCACAACCAAACAGAATCAGTGGGAAACCCTGACTTTCTATTACAATTCAAGTCCTGATGAAGGAACATCTAATCTTGCGGTAAACCAAATGGTGATCTTAGCCAATTCAGGTTCATACACAAACGATACCTATTATTTTGATAATATCAGAATTGGTTCAACCAAATTACCGGATACTTTTACGCCCGGAGTAGTTTACGAAGATTATCAAACCGTTCATAATATCACATTCAGAGATGCCATTGGAACTTATACAGCAAATACGCCAAATCCAAGTGCGAGCGGAATTAATACATCTTCGAACGTTGGAAAATATGTTAGAAAAGCGACAGAGTTGTATGATAATTTTTCATTCAATACAAGTTTAAGCAATATTGGAGATTTTAAAAGCGGAACGAAAAAATTCGCTATGGATGTTTACACCACTGCTCCTGTGGGATCTGTAATTTCATGGCAGGCAGAAAGCAGTGCTTCGGTTCCTTCAAATTATCCAGTGGGGAGACATAGTATTTATCAGGGAGTTGTAAAACAAAGCAATACGTGGCATACGATTACTTTTACTTATGCAAGTGCACCTGATGCTTCAACATTAGATACTGAAGTCAACCGTTTTGTGTTCTTGTTTGAACCGGGAACGAATTCAGGAAACACGTATTATTTTGATAATATCAGAGCGGTAAATTTAGTTTCTACAGAAAATCCTCCTGCTACTTTACCGGCGCCGTGGGTTAGTAATGATTTAGGTGCTGTAACGCCAGCGGGAGCAGCAACTCATGCTAGCGGAACTTTCACCATTAAAGGATCAGGAACAGATATCTGGGAATCAAGTGATCAATTCCAATTTGTGAACCAACCTATTACGGGTGATGCTGAAATTATTGCCAAAGTAAATTCATTAACGAATACAAACACTTATGCTAAAGCCGGAGTAATGTTCCGTGAAACCCTTACACCAACTTCAAAACATGCGATGACTGATATTACGGCCGCAGCTGGGGTAGAATTTCTATCCAGAGATGCGATTTCAGGAATCACAACGGCTCAGAGCGCTACAGGAACAACGCCAAAATGGCTTCGTGTAACAAGAGCAGGAAATGTATTTACGTCTTATTCATCAGATAACGGAACAACCTGGACACCAATTGGTACACCAAGAACAATTGCTATGGCAAGTACTATTTATGTGGGAATGGCGGTAACGTCTCATGCAAACGGAACTTTGGCAACGGGAGTTTTTAGCGATGTTATTGTTCGCAATATTACACCTCCAACGAGCAATGTCAATTTAGCTTTAGCAAAACCAACTGTAGCTTCTACAGAGGAGAATGCTACTTTTTCTTCGGCGAAAGCCACAGACGGAGATGCCGGAACAAGATGGGCAAGTGGTTTTGTAAATGCCAGCGAATGGATTTATGTTGATTTAGGAAGTAACTACAATATCAATCGTGTGGTGCTGAAATGGGAAGCTGCTTTTGCAACCCAATACAAAGTACAAATTTCATCTGATTTGAATTTTACCGAAAGCAAAACCGTAAATACACAAACGGCAAGCGACGGAGGAACAGATGATTTGACTCTAAGCGGAACAGGAAGATACATTAGAATTTTATGTACAGCAAAAGCTTTGGCTCCATACGGATATTCTTTATTCGAGATCGAAGCTTACGGATTTGCTTCTACAGCCAAAATGGCTGCGGTTGCTACCGAGGAAACAGAAGCAACAACTACTGCTTTTGCGATGTATCCTAATCCGGCAAACAACTATGTTCAATTGGCAATACCTGAACAATTAGACAATAAAGTCGTAACCATTTATGATGATTCAGGAACATTGAAAATAGAGAAAAAACTGAATTCTGATACTAAAGGAGAATTTATAGATGTGAGTAAACTTAGAAAAGGAATTTACATCCTAAACTTTAAATCAGATCAAAAAAGCTGGTCTAAAAAATTGATTAAGCAATAAACTAAAATTTCCGGTTGGGTGTAATGATCCTTAATAGTTACACCCAACTTTTTATAAAGTAACCCGTTAGGTATAATTCTTTTTAGCACATAGAAACATAAATTTTGTTTACTAAAAAAAGTATTTCATTTTATAAAAAAGATGCATCAGTATCTATGCAAAAGAAATGTTTTTCCTTTTTGTATACTTTTTTTGATCCATAGAATCTATGTTTCTATGTGTTTAAATATATTTTCTTAATTATACGCTACGAGTTATCACTTAATATTTTCTCATTTCTTACTAATGAATTAAAAACAAGTTTATTAACCCAAACAATTTTAAACAATGAGAAACTTTAAATTACAAAAAAGATTTTTTACTGCACTGCTTCTGGCATTGCTCAGCCACTTTATGTATGGGCAGGGACCTATACCATTTACCATTAGCAATACTTCAACATTTAATGATAACGAATTGTATGTCGCCATAGTGGGGATTGATTACAATACTGGAAACCACGTTTGGGTAAATGCCAAAACAAGTCAGGTTTTGCCAATGAGTGCTTCTTATAATACAGTTACAGGACCTACAATTGGGGGAAATACCGGACCGGGACAAAACTCAAAATATGCCAATTGTTTTACTAAATTAAGCGAAATTCCCAACAAGACTTTTACGCTGCCGCAAATTGCAGGCTGTAGGGTTTTTATTGCCAAAGGGCAGCAATTGTATTTCTACTTTTTTGGTGCAAGCGGCGCACCTTCTGGATATACATCACCAAATCCGCTCAATGCAACAGATCCAAATCAGGGAATTTTATATGAAATAATCGAATTGACGAACAATCAATACGGTTTTTTTGGAAATCCTTCGAGAGTCGATTCGTATAAATACCCAATGGGATTAGAATTATTTGGAGCGAATGGCTACCAGAAACGTGTGGGGGAATTAAAAAAACACGCAGATATTGTGGCGGCTTTCAAAGCCAATGTTCCAGCGGAATTTCAGGGTTGTGTAAATGATGCAACAGGAGAAATTACGGCACCATCAAAAACTCCTGCTTTTGCAGATGGTAGTGGCGGAACGAGCGTTGGAGCTCAGGCCAATTATCTAAAATCTTATATTGATGCCATTTGGAACAAATATAAAAATGAAGATTTAATATTTTATGCCGGAGATGCAGGTGTTTTCAAAGGAAGGGTTATTGGAGAACAATTGGAAATGGTAGGACAATCAGGTGGTTTTGTTGGTCGTACAGGAAGAGTTCAAAATAGACCTTCGACTCAGGAAGCGCTTGAAGGAAAAGGTGTTCTGGACAGAAGATTGGTCGATGGAGATTTAGATCTTGTAATTCAGGCACAATTAACAGCTGCCATTAACCGTCATGTTGTTAATACGGCAACTCCAAATCCGGGACAACAAAACTGGTACGATGCATCGAAATTTTATCAGGTGAATCCAACCAATCATTATTCTAAATTCTGGCATTTACCGGGAATAAGTGTTGATAATCTCGCCTACGGATTTGCTTATGATGATGTGGCAGATCAGTCGCCGTCGCTTCATACAACGCAACCTACTAAAGTAATTGCGACTTTTGGAGGATACGCAGGTTCAGTACCATCAGTTCCTGCTACGACAGATGTAATTACGGTGTATAAAGATTGTAATTATACCGGATTTTCAGGCGGATTGACTATTGGAGACTATAATCTGGCGCGTTTAAATTCTTTGGGAGTTTTAAATGATGATATTTCTTCACTTAAAGTCACTCAGGGATTTCAGGCGATTTTGTATCAGGATGATAATTTTACAGGAGCTTCAACCGTAATTAATTCTGATAATGCTTGTTTGAATACCACCTGGAATGATAAAGTAACTTCTGTTCGTATAATCGCAAACGGAACGGCTACTTTAGGGAATCAGACTTTTTATCTTCAAAACAGAAACAGTAATCTATACATGGATGTCTGGAACGCTAATTTATCGAATGGTGCCGCTATTAATCAGGGCGCTCTGAATTCAGGCAACAATCAGAAATTTACCTTCACACATTTAGGCGATGGTTTGTATAAAATTATTGCCAATCATAGCGGACAATCTTTAGATGTAAATAATTTTAATAAAGCCAATGGTGCGCGTGTCGAGCAATATCCGTACAATGCAACCACCAACCAACAATTTGTATTGGTTGCTACAGGCGATGGATTTTATAAAATTGTCGCCAGACACAGCGGTAGAATTGTTGAGGTTGCAGCAGCAAGTACAGCTTCCGGAGCTGTTGTACAACAATGGGACAACAACAATCAAACTTGTGGACAATGGAAACTGGTTCCGGCTACAAGTTCGCAGACTTCGGTTTTAATTCAGGCAGAAGATTATTCTTCCATGAGCGGTATTCAGGTGGAAGCTACAACAGATACAGGAGGCGGTTCTAACGTAGCCTATACTGATACAGGCGATTGGCTGGCGTATAATAATATCAATTTCCCATCAACAGGTTCTTACTTAATAGAATATCGTGTAGCAAGTGCTGTCACAGGCGGTAAATTATCATCTGATTTAAACGGAGGAACTATTGTTTTAGGTAGTGTTGATATTCCAAATACCGGAGGATGGCAAAACTGGCAAACAGTATCTCAAACAGTAAACGTAAATGCAGGAACGTACAACTTTGGAATTTACATTCAGAATACCGGAATGAACATCAACTGGATAAAAATCACAAAAGCGGGTGCTGGTTTAACAGCTAAAATGGCTTCAGCTCCTTTAGCCGAAGAAGAAACAACTGCTACGGCTTTAACTATATATCCAAGTCCGGTAGAAAATACACTTTACATCACAACTGATGTATCGGGAGGAAATGTAAGCATTGTAGATTCTCAGACTGGTACTGTATTTTCAGGGAAAAAAGTAAATAATAACAGTTTAGATGTTTCGTATTTGAGACGAGGTGTTTATTTGATAGTTTTTGAAAAAAACGGTCAAAAAACAGTGAAACGTTTTATCAAGAAATAGTTTTAAATGAAGTAAAAGACTCAGGATGGTAAATTCCAAATTTCGAACTCTAAATTCCAATTATGACTTTACTTGTTGAAGTTACAAATCTGAAGTTTTAAAAAATTAGAATTTGGAATTTAAAAAAATTGGAATTTATCATCTTGAGTCTTTTCTTTTTCCAATTAATTACAATTTTTATTAACTTTTAAACGAAAACCTATGAAAGACAATTACAAAACAATGCCACTAAAGTGGATGATCATTTTAGTATTGGGAATTTTCAATTTGTCAATGGCCCAGAAGAAAGTGATTGCTTATATTCCCAATTGGGTAGATCTCAATGCATTTTCGAGTAGTGTTCAGTACAGCAAATTAACCCATATAAATATTGCTTTCGAAAATCCTGATGCAAACGGATATCTGTCTTTTAATTCCGGATCTAATACGATTATCAATGCGGCACATTCACAGAACGTAAAAGTTTTTGTTTCTCTTGGTGGAGGATCAGTTTCTGAAGGAGGAGCAATTCGTGACAATTATTTCAATCTGATTAAAAGCGCCAACAGAACGGCTTTTATCCAAAAAATATACGATTACGTAGTTGCCCATAATTTTGATGGTGTCGACATGGATCTCGAAGGACCTGCAATTAATAGTGATTACGGAGCATTTGTGATAGCACTTGCAGCCAAATTACACGCGAATGGAAAACAAATTACAGCAGCACTTTCAGAAGGATATGGTGGTGCAAATGTACCGTCTTCTACTTTTGCTGCTTTCGACTGGATTAATATTATGGCATATGATGCAACAGGTCCCTGGGCTCCCGGAAGTCCGGGACAACATTCCCCATATAGTATGGCCGTAAATCAGTTTAATTACTGGACCGGAAGAGGATTGCCGGCAAATAAAGCAATCATTGGACTTCCGTTTTACGGATATGGTTTTGGAGCTTCTGCCAATCAGGGAATTTCTTATGCTAATATCGTAGCGCAATATCCGGGAGCAGAAAATCTGGATCAGGTAGGAAACACGATTTATTATAACGGGATTCCAACGATCAAACAAAAAACAACTTTTGCAATTCAGAACGCAGGAGGAGTTATGATTTGGGAATTATCACAAGATGCTGTTGGCGCTAAATCATTATTAACAGCCGTAAACCAGGTAATTACAGGAAGTCAGCCGCCAACAGGTACGGGAACTTTAATACAAGCAGAAAACTATTCTTCGATGAGTGGTATTCAAAGTGAACCAACAACAGATACTGGTGGAGGATTAAATGTAGGTTACGCAGATACAGGTGACTGGATGGCATATTCAAATGTCAATTTTCCGACTTCAGGTTCTTATGTAATCGAATATAGAGTGGCAAGTGCCGTAAATGGTGCCAGAATCTCATCAGATCTAAATGCAGGAACGATTCAGTTAGGTACTGTAAATATTCCGAATACGGGAGGTTGGCAAAACTGGCAAACGGTATCTCAAACCGTAAATGTAAATGCGGGAACGTATAATTTTGGAATATTTATACAAAGTTCAGGAGTTAATATCAACTGGTTCCGAATCACAAAATCAGGAACAGCTTTGGCAGCAAAGTCAGCTTCTCCAGAATTATCAGCTGAAGGAATTGCAAATTTGAATGTTTATCCAAACCCAACACAAGAAGCACTTTTCTTTAGTATAGAAGTCTCCGGAGCAAACGTAAACATTATTAATTCTGAAGGAGGCGCTACGGTTTCATCACAAACGGTGAATAATAATAGTGTGGATGTTTCGGGTTTAAAAAGCGGAATTTATTTGGTTTTAGTAGAGAAAGACGGAATTAAAACCGTGAGACGTTTTATTAAAAAATAGTTTGAGTATAATTTAACCGCAAGGTTCGTAAAGTTTTTTATACTACATTATGTTCATAAACAAAAAGTTCGCAAAGCTGGTTGAATACAAAGCTTTGCGAACTTTTCCTTTATTACAGCTACTTAATAAAAAAAATTAGCGAACCTTGCGGTTAAATCGACTTCGCGTTTAAATAAACTTACCGATTAAATTTCCCTTATTGCCATAAATATTATCATTCCGTAACACTACGATAAAGGTATTTCAGCTTTTAATTCCTAAAATTGCAGATTCTTTGATGTTTAGAAATCCCATTTGCAAAAGCTGAGCTATGACTTTAAAAATTACTTCTCCTTATAAAACTTCTTTAACCCTTCTGTTTTTTATTTTGTTGAATATTACTATTTCCGCACAAAAACAAAGAAATCTCGATGGAACGCAAGTTGCTTTTTTATCCGATGTTCATTTACAGGATTTATTCGGAACCTTTTCAGATAATGATTATAAAGGTATTTTGAATCCAAACACAGGTAAATATGTTTTGATGAGAACGATGGCTTCTCAATTGCATTCGACCCGAATCTTCAATGAGAATTATTTTGCATTTATAGCCGCTTTAGAAGATATCGCCAGACGAAAGATAAAATACGTGGCACTTCCCGGAGATTATACAGATGATGGTCAGCCAATACATGTAAAAGGATTAGAGAAAATCTTAGATCAATATAGAAAAAAATACAATATCGAGTTTTTCATCACGACAGGAAATCACGATCCCGTTGGACCTTTTGCACAAGAATCCGGTAAAGAAGATTTTTTAGGCAAAGACGGAAAAAGTCAGCCCATTTATAGCAAAGACGGTTTATATACGCCTAATTTAACCATCGAACAGCCCGTTGTTGTGACCGCCGATATTGCTAAAATGGGTTATTTGGGAATTACAGACAATTTGAAAAATTTTGGTTTTTATCCAAATAAAAAATGCAAATTCTGGGCAACACCATTTTCTACGTATACTGCTGAGAATTATAGTTTCGAAAAAGCGTCGAAAGCTGCTTTATTATCCAATAGAGTTTATAGTGTGGCACCTGGATTTGAAGTTCCGGATGTGAGTTATGTGGTTGAACCAGTCGAAGGACTTTGGTTAATGGCAATTGATGGCAATGTTTATATTCCGAAGAAAAATGATGGAGATCCAAAAGATTCTAAAAGTTACGCTGAAGCGAGTACAGGATATAATAATGTACTTTCGAATAAAAAACACCTAATAAAATGGGTAGAAGAAATTTCGGCGCAAGCCAAAATGCAAGGTAAAACATTGATCGCTTTCAGTCATTTTCCGATGATTGATTTTAATGATGACGCTTCTACGGAAATAAAAGAATTACTTGGGCCAAACAAATGGCAATTGAACCGCGTTCCGGTCGAAGAAGTAGCACAGGTTTTTGCAGATGCGGGATTAAAGATTCACTTTGGCGGGCACATGCATATTAATGATACAGGAGTTCGTACCACAGCAAAAGGAAATACTTTAGTAAATATTCAAACGCCTTCTTTGGCAGCCTATATTCCCGCATATAAATTATTGACGATCAAAAAAGATAATCTGGTAGATATTCAGACTATTACAATTGATGAGGTGCCGAGATACGATGAACTTTTTGATTTGTACAAAACGGAGTATCAATTCTTAGAAAGTCAGAACACAAAAGATATTTGGAATATTGATATTTTGAAAACTAAAAATTATCACGATTTTACTAATTTTCATTTGAAGGAGTTGGTTCGATTGCGTTTTCTGAAAGATGATTGGCCTGTAGGTTTTAAGAATTTTATCCTGAATGTTTCCGGAAAAGATTTGTTGGTTCTGGCAAATATTCAATCCGATAAAGATTTTGATGTTATCTTAAAAAATAAAGAAAATTTTAAAAAAGAATGGACGGAAGCAGAAAGTAAAGCCGATCAATTTCTAGCTAAAAACGATCTGAAAAAGCAAGATTTCAATTGGACAGGTTATGATCTTCTGGTCGATTTTTACCGTTTCAGAAGCGCCGATGAATTGGCTTTGGTCGATGTTGGAACCGCAAGAGCGAAACAATATAAAGTCTTATCTCAGTTATATTTCGAGAATCATAGGGAGGATGCATCAAAAGAAAATGAATTGCAAAACCAAATGCGGTTGTTTCTGATCATCTTCAATAAATTCATGCACGAAGTTTCGGCGGATCATTTTAGTGTAAATTTGAAAACGGGGGAGATTAAGAGTGAAAAATAGTTTCAGGTTTATTTTGTTTCAGGTTTCAAGTTTGAAATGAGTTTAAGGTAGGCGTAGATTTTACCGCAAAGGGCGTTAAGATTTTGCGCAAAGTTCGCTAAGATTTGATTTGGTTCGCTTTGCTTTGAGATCGGAAAGGGATTGTGGTTATGAAGTACGCGAATGATACGGATTCGCTAAAGCGAAAACGCGGATTTAAACGGATTTATCTATTAAAAACGCAAAGTTCGCAAAGCTATATTAACGATCAGCTTTGCGAACTTTGCGTTTTCTATGCATTAAAATGAGATAAAAAATCTTTGCGTACCTTGCGGTTAAATTTTATTCATCCCAACCTGAAAACTGGGACTGAGACTGAAAACTTATTCAACTCCATTCACAGGATTAACTCTCACATAACTGCCATCATCGTATTTTATCTGGTAAGGAGAATTAAAAAGAGTACTTGGCAAATAATAATCTGTTGTAATTACCTGAGCGCCGGATTTTTTAGCAGCTTCAAAATGTTTGTAATCATTGGCGCGAGCTTCTTTAGTATCAGAATCTGCACGGGTTCTTATGATGTATCCTTTTTTAACCAAGTTTGTGATTTCAGGATCTTCAGAGTTGTTGCGGAATAAAGTGGCTGCTTCGGGTTTTCCGGGATCAGCATTGATAAAAACAGCACGTCCTTTTAAGGAAGGATGATTCAGGGCATACAAATCTCTTTTTTCTCCATTATTATCCAAGATAAATAAAAATTTACCTTTTGCTTTTTTCAATGTTGGCCAATTATTGTTTAAAACAGCTTCTTCTAAGGTTTTGTATTTTCCACGAACCATATCCGGCGTGATTAGTTTATTCCCTAAACCTTTACGAAGTTCTTTGTCTAAAGCATCGAACAATTGAGGCGTAAATTTCTCGGCTTTTGTACCTAAATAACTATCATCATCTTTTGGTTCCAGCGTAATAAAAATCGGAATGTGATCAGGGTTTGCGTCAGACCATTTTTTTAATTCTGCAAGACAACTTTGTAAAGTGTAAGATGAAGTTCTAAAATCAATATCGATCATATGAAAAACTTTAAAACCAGGTTTTTTCATCTCTCCATTTGGATCATAAGGTTCGTCAGATTTTGCAATGTCCAATCCCTTTGGATGTGCATATCTTCCGCCTTTTGTATCTCCCTGAACATCAATTTCAAGATTTCTTAAACCTTTATTCAATTGTTCTGTAAGCGGAATATGGGTGTATTGCAACCCCTTTAGTGAACGCGAAGTATCTTTTGCCTGAATGAGATTGTAGAGATCCGGTTCGATATTCTGGCGGTAACTATTATGGGATCCGATTACTTGCAGTTGATTGATTTTTAGATGGTCATTTTGTATCTGACTGTTGCAATGTATTGTGCCGGCAATAAATAAGGTAAACAGAATTTGTTTCATGATTTTGAGAGTGTAATTTTTATTAATACTGTGGACGCAGCATAAGAAAATTACCTTTTTAGTCACCATGTGGACGGAAGCATTATAAAATCTGAACACGAATTGCACGAATTTGAACAGGTAAACCTTGTTTGTGAAATTAATTTCAGGAACGAATTAGTGACAAATAGTGCAATTCGTGTTATGTTTTATACTTATATCCAAACGGTATTTTAGCGGAAACTAAATTAGGAGTTGTGTTTGATTTTTATGTTATTAAAAAAGCAAGAAATCGCAACCTGATTGTGATCATTGCCCGAAAATAGTAGTATTTCTACATCAAAATAATTCTTTATTTAATTTAAAGATAACCTTCAGACAAAAAAGTTTGGTATAACATTTTATTATTTTACATCACCAAACAGTTCCAAAATAAGCTATGAAAAACCCTGAAATTTTTGAAAAAACGTATACTGATTACTGGAAAAAGCTCAATGCCTTTTCGTATACGATGACTCAGGATAAAGACTTGGCGCAGAACATTGTTCAGGATGTCTTTATTGATTTATGGGAACGAAAAGACGATTTGAATATTAATGCCATCGAACCTTACTTGTTCAGAGCAGTAAAAAACCAGGTCTTCAAACATTACCAAAATAACAGGTTCGATAAGACGATTCTGGAAGATAAATTCGAAGATTATATTATTGATAATATCAGTTCGATTGATCCTGAATTAATGGATGTGCTTTATTCCTTATTAGATCAGCTTCCGGAGAAACGAAAAGAAGTTTTACTTATGTACAAATTTCAGGATATGTCAATTGATCAGATTGCTGAGGAACTTGGAATTTCGAAACAAACTGTTAAAAATCAAATTTCTTCGGCCTTAAAGCAATTGCGAGAAGGCCTGAAAGACCTTGCCTGGCTTGCTCCATTCATTATTTTACATCAAAAGTTTTAAGATAACTTTGTGTTAACGGTTTCATAATATTTCCCGATAGTACGATTTTACATTTCTGGTACTTACTTGTAATAAGAAGTATTATGATAAAAAGAATCAAGCATAGTTTAGAATATCTTGTCGATAAAAGCAGTCGAAACAAAACATCTGAAGCAGAAGAAAATTTACTGAATAGTTTTGCTTTAAACGAATATCAAAATTCAGATTGGGATGAAACTTCGATGGGAAATTCGAATCAGGTTTCTCAAAACATATATGAAAATATTCAACTTAGAATAGGGAAGAAGAAAAGCTTCAATCCTTATGTGAAATATATGGCAGCTGCCAGCATTCTTTTTCTTGTTGGTTTAGGAATTTTCTATAAGCCAAACGTTACGGCCGAAAAGCAATTATCATTTAAAACGTCAGATATCCCCAAATCTATCGAATTAAGTGACGGCTCGAAAATTTATCTGGCAGCAAATTCATTATTTCAGTATCCTGAAAAATTTCAAGGCGGAGAAAGAAAAGTTTCACTACTAAAAGGAAATGCATTTTTTGAAGTTGCCAAAGACAAAAAGCATCCTTTTATAATTAGTTCCGGCGAAATCAAAACGAGAGTGGTGGGAACTTCATTTCACATTCAGCTTTCAAAATCAAAATGCGAGGTTATAGTTGTAACCGGAAAAGTCAATGTTTCAGGAAAAGGGCAAAGTGTCGATGTAGTTCCAAATGAAGAAGCTTTGTTTACAGCACAAAAACTAAGTAAGCAAATGGCTGATAAATCATTTTTGGTCAATTGGTACAATACAGATGTGACGCTGAATCAAACTACATTAAAGCAAGTTATCACGATTTTACAATATAAATACGGAGTTTCATTTCAGTACAATAATGAACATGTATTAGCAACGCCGTTAACGGTGTTCATCAAGAAGGACGCATCATTAGAGAATGTTTTAGAACAAATTAATTACATCACAAACCTAAAATTCAAAGTTTATGGCGAAATAGTAAAAGTAAATTAAAAACAAAAAAAGCAGTTGCTGAGAACAACTGCCATTTATAATTAAGTATCGTAAAAAAACCAATAACTTAAATCATGTATTTTAAACTTACCTATTTAAATCTAAGGAGAATCGTCTTTTTAGTACTAGCGTTACTGGCCGTGCAAAGTGGTTACAGTAAAACTAATTTCCCTGAAGAATCAAATGTAAAAAATAAAATAGAAAAAGCAACACTTGTTTCTATTTTTTCAAAACTGAGCGCCCAAACGGATTATAAATTCAGTTACGGACAGGCTATTATTGCTGATAATGCCACTTACACAGTAAATTACACAAATGAATCTATTGCTTTAATTTTAAGTGATCTTTCTAAAAAAGCTAATTTTAATTATAATATAAATGGCAAATTAGTTTTAATTCAAAAAACAATAGCCCTTAAAACAATTGTTAATAATGCAGTTGAAAGAATCAAGATAAAGGGAAAAATTGTTGACGAAAATAAAGTGCCAATTCCTGGTGCCAACGTTATGGAAACTAGTTCTTCTAATTCAGTTGTTTCTGATTTCGACGGAATATTTGAAATTACGGTTGGCGAAGGAAAAACAATCGAGGTTTCGTATGTAGGTTATAAAACAAAGACAGTTTCAATTCAAAAAGGTTTTATGACCATTCAGTTAGAGCCAAATACGGCGGAACTAAATGAGGTTTTGGTTGTAGGTTATGGTAAGCAATCTAAAAAAGATGTTACTGGAGCTGTTACACAACTTGAAGCAGCAAATTTTAAGCAAGGAGTTACCATTTCGCCTGATAATTTATTACAGGGAAAAGTGGCCGGAGTTCGTGTAGTAAGTACAAGTGGAGAACCGGGAGCAGGAGTAAACGTTACGATTCGTGGAGTTGGATCGATCAGAAGCGGAAGCACACCTTTGTTTGTTGTAGATGGTGTTCCGTTGGCAAATGATGATGTGAGCCCTTCAGGAAGTAATGTTGGTTTTGGATCTTCATCTGCAAAAAATCCTTTGAACTTTTTGAACAGCAGTGATATCGAATCGATTACCGTTCTTAAAGATGCGTCTGCAGCAGCAATTTACGGTGCAAGAGGATCTAACGGAGTTGTTTTGGTAACGACTAAAAAAGGATCTAAAGGCGAGGGAACTTTGACATTTGATACCTATACAGGACTTTCGACTGTAGCTAATAAACTGGATGTTTTAAGTGCAAGTCAATATAGAGGCGCTATTAAAGAACCTGCTTTTGATCATGGCGGAAACACTGATTGGCAGGACGTAATTTACAGAACGGCAGTTACAAAAAACAACGCACTGTCTTTCTCTAAGCAAACAGAGTCAGGAAATTATTATGCTTCTGTGGCTCAAATGGATCAGGAAGGTATTATCCGAAATAGTAATTTCAAACGTATGTCGGGTAGAATTAATGCTGCCGAATCTTTTCTTGATAACAAACGTTTGAAAGTAAAAGTAAATCTTACGGCTAGTGAAACCAAAGATGATGGTGTTCCTACTAGTGATGACGGTGGTTCAAACGGTCAGTTGATTGTACATACTTTAATGGCAAACCCAACACGATCAGTTTATGATGCTAACGGAAAGTTTACCAACTTTAACATGAATGCGCATTATAATCCTGCTTATTTATTAAGCATCTATGAGGATCAAACACGTACGTTGAGAGTTTTAGGAAATCTTGAGGCTTCGTTAAGAATTGTTGACGGATTAGAATATAAACTAAACATTGGTATCGATCGTTCTACGGCTGAAAGAAACACAACAATTTATCCAAACGTAACCGATTTAAATCCAAAAGGAAAATACGTTCAGAATAATTTAGATTCTAAGAACTCTCTGATCGAGCACTATTTAACGTATAATCTGGCTTTGGATAAACAGAAATTTGAAGTTTTGGGAGGTTTCTCTTATCAAAAATTTGAAAGATCAGGTACAAGTTTCAGTATTGACGGAATCGCTGCGCAGGGAGCTGGCATTAAGCCATCTATTAATCCTGGTTTTGCTGGAATACAGTCTGGAACTACCGGATATGCTCAGGAAAATGAGTTACAATCTTATTTTGGAAGAATCAACTATACATTCAACAATAAATACCTTCTTACAGCTTCGATGAGAGCAGATGGTTCGACTCGTTTTGGTGATAATAACAAATACGGTTACTTCCCATCAGCTGCGTTAGGATGGAATATTTCCAGAGAAAGTTTCTTAGAAAATGTAGCTGCAATAAACAACTTAAAGTTAAGAGCAAGTTGGGGACAGACTGGAAATCAAGAAGTTCAGAACAAACTTACTAAAGCAAGTTATTCCTTATCAGGTCCGGATGGATATTATTTATATGATGATTTGAATCTTGTAAACGGAGTTTCTGTAACCAGAACAGCAAATCCTGATTTAAAATGGGAAGTAGTTACACAATACAATTTAGGTTTAGATTTTAATTTATGGGGTGATAAGTTGTACGGAACTCTTGATTATTTCAACAAAACAACTACAGATGCGATCTTAAACGTTCCGTCAAGTCCTTTGAAACCTACAACGACTGTATGGACGAATATCGATGGAAAAATTGTGAACAAAGGTTTTGAGTTTATGTTAGGCTCAAAGTTAGTAGATACTAAAAACTTTAGCTGGAACATCGATATGAACGGTGCAACATTAAAAAATAAAATCGAAGATTTGCCGGTTTCAGAAATCTTAACAGGAACGATTTCAGGGCCCGGACAATCCGGAGTAAATGCTAACATTTACAAAAGTGGTTATGCGGCAGGTTCGTTTTATTTGTTAGAGCATATTGGTTTTGACAGTAAAGGCGGAAATATTTTTAAAGATCAAAACGGAGATGGTAAAATCGACAACAGCGACAGAATTATTATCGAAGGAGCATTGCCAACTTTTTATTATGGTTTCAATAGCGATATGAGATACAAGAACTTTACATTCTCATTCTCTATTATTGGTCAAACAGGAGGTTATTTGTTGAATAATACAGGACTTAATGCATTAAACATAAATAACTTGGCATCTGACCGAAATGTAGCTACAGGTTATTATGAGTCTGGAGCAAATGCAGCAAACTCTCCAATTTTATCGACATTATTCTTAGAGAAATCAGATTTTATCAGATTGAATACAGCGCGTATTGGTTATAATTTTGATCTAAAAGGAGTGAACTGGTTAAATGGATTGACTCTTTATATTACAGGCCAAAACTTAATTACAATTACAAACTATACAGGTTACGACCCATTAATCAACAGCCCAAAATCAAGTGGAGGAAACCAATCTATTGGTATTGATTACGCTAGTTACCCAACTTCCAGAACGTTCAGTTTCGGAGCAACTTTAAAATTATAAATAATGAAGACAAAGACATTTTTCAGCATAAAAATCATAACAATATTCTCTTTTATTTTTCTCTTAAACAGCTGTACAGATCTTAATGAAGTTGTGTTGGATGAAAAACTGGGAACTGACGCTACAGATCCTGCCGGTGCCCTTGCTGCGGCTTATGACAGACTTGGAGACGGAACTTTTGTAGATCACGGCGCTATTTTTGCCATGCAGGAATATACTACAGATGAAGCTATTTTACCAACTCGCGGAAGCGACTGGGGAGATGGTGGAAAATGGAGGGACATGCATGAATTTACATGGACTTCAAGTAATGCGATCATAGTGGATAACTGGAATTTATTGACAAACGGAATTACTCGTTCTTTAACTGCAATTAAGTCTGCACAAGAAAGTACTTTTCCTGAAAAGGCATTATTTTTGGCTGAATCAAAAGCGCTTTTAGCTTATTATACATACACGACATTAGATTTGTACGGACAAGCTCCATCCAGAGATCCGTTGAATGTAGATGCGCCTTTGCAAATTTTGAAAGCAGAGACTGAGATCGACAAATTAATTACGGATGTTGAAGCTTTAATACCAAACTTGGCTGATATTGGTACACAAAGAACACACCACGGAAGATTTACCAAACAAGCGGCTTATGCTTTTTTAAGCACAATGTATCTAAATCGTGCTGTTTTTAAAGACCGTTATAATGCTGCATCCAGTTTCAATTTTAATGAACCGGCTGTTACCGGAAGCACAGGAACAGATATGGATCGTGTTATTTATTATACATCACTACTAATCGATTCAGGAAAATATAGTTTAGAAAGTGATTTTTTCAAAAACTTTGCAAGAGACAACGATAATGGTAAAGAACTTATTTTCGCAATTTCTCAAAAAATAGATTATATCCGTAACGGTTCTAACAGTTTTGCTTATGTGTGTATGGAGCGTAACCAGAGAACATCTGCTGCAAACAGAGGGACAAATGCTGCCTGTACAACTCCTGAATTTTACGCAACCTGGGACGGTAATCACGATGATCCAAGATTCGAGCAGCATTATCAATATGCTGATGGTACTTGGTTTATGAATGATGGCACAGATGTAAGTGTTCCTGCAACAGACATTATACCTAAAAGCAGCCCGGCACTGCCTTGGTTCCATTTTAATAGAGGAATTCAGGCCGGACTTCAATACGGACCAATATTATTGCCTTCAGGATCTCTTGAAATGATAGGTAACCGTATCAAAGTTTCTCCATTAGTTATGGAAAAAAGTACGGGTACAAGAATGAATTTTACGCCATCATTGACATTTGCAGATCCAACTAAATCTGTATTTGCTCAAAACGAAATCAATCAGGGAGCTCGTGTTTTTAAATATGAATTTGATCCTGAAGGAGGAAATGGTAACAGTAATGTCGACATTCCGTTGTTCCGTTTAGGAGGAATTTATGCCATGAGAGCTGAGGCCTATTTTAGAAAAGGAAACGGTGGTCTTGCTATGATCGATCTTAATAAACTGCGTACAAGCAGAAAAAGAGAATCATTATTCGGAAGCGCTACAGGAAAAGCACTTACTTCATTAGACTCACAGCAATTGTATAAAGAATTAGGTTTCGAATTGTACTGGGAATTACAAAGAAGACCACAAAGTATACGTTTTGGAAAATTTGATTTACCAGGAACTGCAAAATCTGCTTCTCAACCCTTTAGAAGAGTATTTCCAATTCCACAAACGGTTATCGATCAAAAGTTTTTCAAACAAAATCAAGGTTACAATTAAAGTTTTGTGTTAGTTTATTTTTTTTTTACAAAGAGCCTGTTTCGAAAGAGACAGGTTTTTTTTATGAAGAAATAGTAGTACTTAAAAATCATTATCTTCAGCTTTGTGATTTTTCCTTCGCTCGGAAAGACAATATTGTGGTTAAAATGTAAAACGAAAAAATTATTCTTAACAATCATAATTGCCAGCTTTGTCTTTTGTGTTTTTTTTTTTTTTTTGTTTCATTTTGTATTGATGCTTAGATAGTTATAATGTAAAAATTGAATGAGATATTATAAGAGTCGAAAGGCATTCTATAACTAAATTTGAGAGTAATTCTCATATTCTGAAGTGAAAATTACAGAGAGTAAAAAGTATACATAACACAATTCAAAAATAAAATAAAATGATACATCAAATTGATACAACAGACAATATTGTAGCTTTTAGAGCATTAGCAGAAGTAACTAAAGAAGATTTTCTATCTGCCGTTGTTCCGGCTGTAGAACATTTAGTAAAACAAACCAATGAAATCAACTTTTTGCTGGTGCTCGATACAGACATTAAGAATTTTACCGCTGGCGCATGGTTAGAAGATGCTTTGTTAGGATTAAAACATCTGGGAAAATGGAATAGGGCAGCAATAGTTACAGATTCTGATGAGATAATTACTTTCACAAACGGATTTAGTTATGTAGTTCCTGGAGAATTTAAAGGTTTTAAAAAGCTAGATTTTAATAAAGCCCTCAATTGGGCCGAAGGAAATATACAGGTCAAATAATCCTGTTAGTTTGGTATGCGCTTATAGATTGATTTTGATTGAAGTAACTTAATTCAGATGTCGGCTTTAAATTGAGATTGGTTTATATATTACCCCATTTTAATTAAAAAAATCAACATTATGAAAAATTTACTTTTAGCCTTTGCAATGATCTTGTTTTCAGGAACGGCAATGGCGCAGCAAACGTCACAAAAAAAAGAGCACTACAAAAATAGTATCAGATCCCACTGCGAATCCTATTCGTATTGATACAGTAAAAAGTAAAGTAGTTGCTAAGAAAAATAGTTCGCATAAAGTGGGAACCGGAAAGAAACAAGAAGCAAATACGACAAAAATAGTATCTGATCCAACCGCTAATCCTGTACGTTTAGATACTGTAAAAAATCCTGGAGCTTCTAAAAAAAGTACGGCACAAAAAGTAGGAACCGGTAAAAAACAACAATCCAATACAACAAAAATAATATCAGATCCTACAGCAAATCCTGTTCACTTGGATACCATAAAAAATCCAATTAAAAAATAGTCAGGATATTTTTTTACGATTCTAAAGGTTGCCGGAAAAAGGCAGCCTTTTTTTTCGTCAGTTTAGGAAATTATCCTTCTATTCAGATCAAAAAAATAGGCCACGAATTCGCGAATCTTTATAGCTGATGATGTAGCATAATTCGTGAATTGGTGGCCAACAAATATTTCTTTTATTCATTAGTATAGAGTTTCAACAAAGATTAGTGATTATATTCAATACCACTACTGTCATTAATTTCTCTTTTTGCTTTTGCAACTTTAGTAAATTGTTTGTAACATGCTGAAGCTAATAATGGCAATGCAAGACCGCCAATAACAGCAGCAGCATTATTTTGTCCAACTTTTTTTAGAACTGCACCTATTAATAATGAGCTTACTCCGGCACAAACTAATTGTTTCGCAGAAAGGTTTGGTATTGCGTTGCTTGTTTTTTCAGGCGTTATTCCGTGTAATAATGGATCTATAAAATTTAAATTTTCCATGAGTTTTCAATTTATTTAGTTATACTTTTTATGTAGATAGCTTTTCGCCATCAGTTTCGTTTTCAATTTTTTCAATTTCGACTTTTTCTTTTTTAATAGCCTGTCTTAGCAAAGCAAAAAGACTCATATAGACGTTCGCTATAAAAACAAGCGAAAATCCTGCCAGAATGTAGCCACGCCAATCATTTAGTAAAAGTTTATAATTACAAAAGATCAAAAAAGCAATTGTGACATAATGACTAAAACAATATTCGCACGTAAAAAGATAAAAAACCTTTCTGGACAAAAGAGTCCTGTCGTTTTTCGAATGTTTTATGCACCATTCACGAGGTTCCTTAAAAATTTCTTCATGCGTTACAGTCCAACTAATGCAGGCTATCGGAATAGCCAGAACAAATAACCAGATGATTTGAATTGTGATCTCCATGATAAAAAAGCATTTTCTAAGTCGATTTTAATTTATTCAAATTATAAAAATTAAAATTACTGCAATTCAATCCATTACCATTATATAGTTATACTTTTTTATTATAGAATTCCATATCAAATTCTAATTTACAAAAAATAACCGTTAAGTTCAAATCCTTAACGGTTCTCTAACTAAAATATGTCATAATGTCTAGAAATTTTCCGGATTAGTGCTCGGAAATGGATCGTGTGAAACTTCATCCAGATCTAAATCGTCATCATCTTCATCTGAATCATCATCATCAAGATCACCATCTTTCTCCAGCGAATCGTCTAAATCTTCCGGATCCTGATCGTTTGTAATTTGATCTTCGCCATTAAGAATTGGTTCTTCGCCGGGATTGTTTTCATTTCGATTATAATCGTTAGTCTGATGATTAACATCATCTATATATTCGTCATGATTTTCATATTTCTTATCCTGATAGTTATTCTCTTTGTCGATAAGAGTATCTAAGTCCTGATTAAAATCACGATTTTCTCTACCGTAATTTTGGTTGCTTCCATTTTCCATATTTATATACTTTAGAATTAATTACTTTTTTGTAGTCGACGGTTTTTTATCGTCTTTAGGATTGTGTTGCACTTCTCTTTTTGGAGAGGTTTCCTTTTTGTCTATTTTTTTATCCATCGACTTAGCACCTGATGTTTCAGTGCTGCTGTTTTTTTTGTCTTTTGCATTCATGATATTTAATTTTTTAATTATTGTTATACTACAAATCTACTTCACAAACGTAAAAAACATATTACATAAAAATAAAATCTAATTATATAGTTAACAGTATTTTATAATGTAATGTTTAGACTTATTACTATAATTGTTTTGTGATAGAGAGAGTCTGTTTTTTACCTAAATAGAAATTTACTTTTAATAAGGTATTATTGTTTAGTTGTTGATTACCAAATATTTAAAAAATGTAAATTTTGTCCATAATCATGTAAATACTTGGTTGTATAGTAAACTAAATTTGTCTTACTTATTTAGAGCTTGTCCATCTTATAATCGCTTATTAACGACATTAAAGAGAGATTTAAAAGAAGCTGTTTTTAAAATTTATTTAAAAAAAACAAACAACTTTTAACATGAAAAATTCAAAAAAACCAAGTCAGGATCATGCGGATGAAAAGCAAAGAGATTTAGAATTTAATAAATCAAATGCCGACAATCAATTCATGACGACAAATCAGGGAGTAAAAATTAATGACAATAATAATTCCCTTAAAGCTGGCGAAAGAGGACCTTCGCTATTAGAAGATTTTATTTTAAGAGAGAAAATAACCCATTTTGACCACGAACGAATTCCGGAAAGAATCGTTCATGCGAGAGGTTCTGCGGCTCATGGATATTTTGAATTGTATGAATCTATGGAAAAATATACTAAAGCAGAATTCCTAAATAATAAAAGTATCAAAACGCCAGTTTTTGTACGTTTTTCTACTGTTGCAGGTTCAAGAGGTTCGACAGATTTAGCGCGTGATGTACGTGGATTTTCGGTTAAATTTTATACGCAGGAAGGAAACTATGATTTAGTAGGGAATAATATGCCGGTGTTTTTTATTCAGGATGCCATGAAATTTCCCGATTTAATACATGCCGTAAAACCGGAACCACATCATGAAATGCCACAAGCAGCATCTGCACACGATACTTTTTGGGATTTTATTTCGCTAATGCCAGAGTCTATGCACATGATTATGTGGGTGATGAGCGACAGAGCGATCCCGAGAAGTTTAAGAATGATGGAAGGTTTTGGAGTTCATACTTTTAGATTTATCAATAAAAACAATGAATCTCATTTTGTGAAATTTCATTGGAAACCTAAATTAGGAACTCATGGTGTAGCTTGGGACGAAGCACAAAAAATATCGGGTAAAAATTCTGATTTTCACAAGCAGGATTTATGGGAAGCAATCGATGGCGGAAATTTTCCTGAATGGGAATTAGGAGTGCAGATTATCCCGGAAGCTGACGAACATAAATTTGAATTTGATCTTTTGGACCCAACCAAATTAATTCCTGAAGAATTAGTTCCGGTACAAATCATTGGTAAAATGGTGCTCAACAAAAATCCGGATAATTTCTTTGCAGAGACAGAACAGGTTGCCTTTCATCCCGGACATGTTGTTCCCGGAATCGATTTCTCAAATGATCCGTTATTACAAGGGCGATTGTTTTCCTACACAGATACACAATTATCACGATTAGGAAGTCCTAATTTTCATGAAATCCCAATCAACCGTACCGTTGCACCAATGCATAATAATCAGCGGGACGGTCATATGCGCCAGGAAATTCCAACCGGACGTGTAAGTTATCATCCAAATTCATTAGGAGGCGGGTGTCCGTTTCAGGCAAAAATAGACGAGGGTGGTTTTAGCAGTTTTAATGAGCGAATCGATGCTCATAAAATCCGCGAAAGAAGCGAAAGTTTCTCTGATCATTTCAGTCAGGCAAAACTTTTTTATAACAGCCAAACGCCAATTGAACAAAATCATATTGGAGATGCCTTGTCTTTTGAATTAGGCAAAGTAGAAACTATTGCAATTAGAACGTGTATGTTAGGATTGTTATCTCAAATTGATAAAAATCTGGCTGCAAAAGTCGGCAAAGCATTAGGATTAAATGTACCGGCAACGCCAGAAAAACCAATTAATCACGGAGTAGGAGCAGATGATGAGGGAAAACAAGAACCTAAAGAAATAAAACAATCCATTGAGAATTCAGATGCTTTAAGTATGTTGAAAAACCCAACGATATCTAATACAATTGCCACCAGACAAGTTGCTTTTTTATGTGCCGAAGGTGTAAATGCCAATTCGATAAAAACGATGAAAGCGGCGTTGAAAGAAGCCGGAGCAAAGGCCGTAATTATTGCACCGCATCTGGGGACAATTGTTTCAGAAGAAGGTTTAGAAATTCCAGTAGATCAAAGTTATCTTATTGCAGCTTCAGTATTATTTGATGCTGTGTTTATTCCTGCCGGAAAAGGAATTCTGACTCTTAAAAACAAGAAAGAAGTAGCTGAGTTTATAAAAGATTCTTACCATCACTGCAAGTTTATTGCTGCCGAGGGTCAGGGAGTTCAGGTACTTCCTCTAAAAGATGATTTGCATAAAGATGCGGGAATTTTAACCAGCGAAAAAACAGGCGATAAGGCTTTGGCAACTTCTTTTATAAAAGCAATGGGAAGACACCGTTTCTGGGAACGTGAAGCAATTATTAAACAACAATAAATTTTGAAATGTATTTTCTAATAAGCAAAAAATGAAAAAAATTATATATCAAAACAGTCTTTCGATTGTGTTTTTGTTACTTTTTATAGGAGCATTTTTAGGTCAGCTTTATTTTGGTATCGAAGAATATAATAAAGAGCTTATAGAAAACGGTGGTCATGCAATTACAATGAGTAATTATCTGACCACCGGACATTTCTTTGAAGCTACTTTTGAGAATTGGGAAAGTGAGTTTTTGCAAATGGGTTTGTTAGTTTGGCTAACTATTTTTTTAAGGCAGAAAGGTTCATCAGAATCTAAAGGTTTTGATGGGGAGGAAGAAGTTGATCGCGAACCTTCTCCACAGCGAAAAGATGCGCCATGGCCAGTAAAAAAAGGCGGAATTTCGTTATCTCTTTATAAAAATTCGCTCACCATAAGTTTATTCCTGCTGTTTATCGTTTCTTTTTTTCTTCATTTTTACGGAAGTTTTAAAGATGAAAATACAATGAATGTTTTAAAAGGAGATCAGCAGGTTTCTTTAGCGGATTATTTAGGACAATCTCGTTTTTGGTTCGAATCTTTTCAAAACTGGCAAAGCGAGTTTCTGTCAATTTTTGCAATCATTGTGTTATCAATATTTTTACGACAAAAAGGATCTTCACAATCCAAACCTGTAGATGCGCCACATAGCGAAACAGGAGAATAAAATCAAGTAATTTAATATATAATAATATGGCTTCTGAAAAGGTAATTGAATGTTGCCAGGCTTTGATAGAAAAAAAACTGACTATAACTTTTGTCGAAAGTGCCTCTGCAGGAAGATTAAGTTATGAGTTTTCAACCGTTATAAATTCAGGTAAAATTTTAATAGGAGGAATGGTTTGTTATCATCATTCTATGAAAGAAGATTTACTGCTGATTCCGCACGGAACCATTAAAAAACATACTGCAGAATCAGCTATGGTTACCAAGTTAATGGCACAGAATTTTCATCGATATGTTCCATCGGAAATATGTGTTGCCTTAACCGGATTAACAACTCCCGGCGGAAGTGAAACAGCAAGTAAACCTGTAGGTACGATCTTCGTTCATATTATTTTGCCCAATAAAGAAATAGCGAGACGTTTTAACTTTAAAGGGAAACCGGAAAATATCGTTGAAAAAGCAATTGATGCTACAGCAGAATTGATTCTGGAAGAGATTCAAAAAATTCCATTATAATTAAAAGCCGAAGAGTGTGGTCTCCACGACTTTTAATTTTAGATTATTTTCTACTATAAAGAGAACCATTTCTGATAGATTGTTTATTCAGTTCTCCTTTTTCGAATAAATTTTCTAAAATAGTTATCGCCTCAGCATAAGTTTTATCCAGAATTACAGCATATTCTTTTGGAGTTAAAGTAGGATAAATTTCAAAAAGAGATAACGGATTTTGATCTTCAAATTGATTCTTTTTTGCATCTGGAAATAAAGCCAATAAGGCGTTTTCATAAAAAGCATAAGGTTTAGAACCATAAACCGTTAACCGATTATTACTCCCATCATAAAAAAGCAAAGTAGGAAAGCCTCTTACGCCAAGTGTTTTTGCATAATTCAAATCTTCCTGAAATAGAATCTTCGCATTATTTTCGTAATCAATTTTTAATTTGTTCACATCAAGGCCGGTAAGTTGAGCGGCTTCTGCAATATTTTCCCATTTTGCAATATTTTTCTTTTCCAGATACAGTTTCTCACGAAGAATTCTCATAAATAAGACCGCCTTATCCTTGCTCTGCATTTGCGCTGCTTTCATCGCAATACAAGACGGATAAGAAGAATCAAGAGGATCTTCAATCCACACATTTCCGTCAATTGGCATCTCATAATGCAAACTTGCTTCATCCCAATGATGGGCAACATCTGACGGTTTGCTTATCCCGCCACTGTTATAAGACCAATCAGGCAATAAACCACCCATTCGATAATCAATATCAATATATTTACCATATTCTAGTTTTAGTTTTCTTAGTTGTGGCTCAATCCCCCAGCATGACGAACAAATAGGATCTGTGTAATAGACTATTTTTACAGGTTTATTGTCTGTTTTAATAGAGACACTTTTACTTAATTTTTCATCGCCAGGCATTTCGCATGTTCCGGTGACAGGATCGCATAATAACAGATTAGTTTTGTTTTCGTTCATTTTTGAAGTTATTTGCGATTGACAGCTTAAACCGAAAATCAGAATTAATAATAGTAACAACCTTTTCATAAATAACTGTTTTAAATTTACGCTTAGGTTTTAATTTTTATAATTTTACTGCAAAGTTCGCTCATCTTTAATCATAAGTCAATTAGTCTAAAAAATATGACTACAGAAAATAAATTAGAAAAAGAAAATGAATGTCCTGCAGAAGGACTTCTAAAATTGCTGTCCGGAAAATGGAAACCACAGATTTTTTTATTGGCAGTAAGCGGACCTTTACGTTTCAACGGACTTTTAAGAGATATTAAAGGGGCTAATAAACAATCTATAGCAGTTGCACTTCGTGAACTTGAGGATTTTGAAATTTTAGATAAAAATATTATCAAACTGAAACCGCTTCACATCGAATATAATTTATCTGAAAAAGGGAAATCGTTGATTCCTGTTTTTAGGCAATTGGAGTTTTTCTCTGAGCAACAAAATATTAAGTGTGAAACTCAAACAGAACATTAAACAATAAAAAATCATGAAAAAACTATTTTTAGTGATGTTATTGCTTTTGCAGATTGCTACAATCTTCGGGCAAAACCAAAATCAAGATCCTTCTTCAAAAAAAATTATTGGAACCTGGTATGTTGATGCAAACCGAAATACAAAATGGATTTTCAGTCAGGATGGAAAAGTTTATAACTATGACAAGGATATTTTTAAGGTAATGTATCGTTATACAGTTTCGCACAACTGTGGAAACAGTTCAGATGATACTATTGAATTTATTACTTTAATGGGCAAAGATGGAAATGAATTTTGTTTTAGAATTAATAGTATCAATGAGAATAAAAACGGCATTTTGTCTCTTACTAAAATGGATAATATGGAATCTCTGAAGTTTGTTAACAACCTAAAAACCTGATTCGTAAAAATTTTTAAAATACCTTATGTATAACAAAATTAAGTTATCATTCTTAATGACTCTGTTTTTGGCAATACTTAGTTCCTGTACGCAAAAAAGTGTGAATCCGATTTCCTCCATTTCATATAGTATCGAAAATGGAGGTAAAGGCGCTGCAAGTTCAAGTATTACGATTTCAAAAGATTCAACAAAATATGTATGGGCCAATTATAAGGAAACAAAGACACGCTCAGAAGCAACTTTACCCAAAACATGGAATAAAATAGTAGGTATTATAAATCTGGAAGATTTTGACCAAATTAGTAGTAGCGAACGCCGTATTCAATATGATGGTTCGGATATTGTAATTGTCATAAATGATGATAAGGAACATAAACTTATTAATGGCGAGCAGGATTCAATACATTATAGTAAAATTAAACCTTTAAAAAAAATGATAGAACAGGAGCATAAAAGGTTCGATTCTTTAGCGTTGCGTCTTTAATTTATTAATTGAGAAGAATGAGACAACTACAAATAGTACTTGCAATATTAGTATTTTCCAGTACGGCACAGGCACAGTTAATTAAAAATTGTGCCACCTGTTTATCTAAAAACATCAAACCAGAACAAATCGAAAACCTAAGTATTGATGAATTGCGTTTTCTCTCAAATGATTTGTATGCCAGAAAAGGATATAGATTCAAAACGGGAGATATAGATAGTTATTATTCTAATATGAACTGGTATAGGTCTTTAGATAACAATGACAAAATTGTATTGATCACTATTGAGAAGCAAAATATACAAATGTTTCAGCAAAAAATCGCTGCACTTAAAGCAGAACGGGACAAGTTAATAAATGAGCTTAAAGCATTTAAATCGTTTGTACTTTCTAATGATAAAACGATCCTTAAGAATAGATATTCGTTCTCTACCCAAAACGAACAATACAAGAATATAACCGAAGCCTTGACAAAGATAAATCTTGAAGATATAAACTGGTCGAAAAATAGAGGTTTGTATTCAGTAACTATCGATAACGGAGATTATGTTATGGCGTATGAATTAAAAATTGATAAAAATAATATAACGATACAATACAGCAGTAGAGGAGGTACCGAAATTGGCGAATCCATATATCCGAGCGAATTTAGTGATGAATACTCTTTCTGGTGGGAATTTGAGTGGCAAAAAGATAAACTTAAATTTATAAAGATGAATGTGGCAGGATAGAACTCTGTAATGTCGTAAAATCATAAGATTTACATGAAATCTAGATGATTAGATAATCAAAAAAATAGAAGATTAACAACAGAATATTCTGAATTTCTGACAATGTGAATTTGTAATTGGCAGCAAAAAGAAGCTATACTAAAAAATAAGCTTCGTGTCTTAGCGCCTTAATGGCTAAATTTAAATGCATTAAACTTTTATTAACAAAAAGTAACTTGTCATTAAATTATATTTGTAAGGCAAAATTAATTTTAGCAATGACGAATATGAAAATCCACGCTTTTAAAATATGTACTTTATTATTCTTTGCTTTTTCGATAGCAGGATACAGTCAAAATGTAAAGTTGCTAAACATTGATCAGCTCAACGAAAGGATAAAAAACGGAAAAGACAGTACTTATGTTGTCAATTTTTGGGCAACGTGGTGTGCACCATGTATTAAGGAATTACCTCATTTTGAAAAAGTGGGCGCAGAATATAAATCAGAAAAACTGGCTGTGTTATTAGTCAGTGTTGATTTTAAATCAAAATTAAATTCGGCAGTAATTCCCTTTGTGAAGAGAAAAAACATGAAAAGCGAAGTTTTTCTGTTAAACGAAAGCAGTCCTCAGGAATATATTGACCGAATCGACAAAAACTGGTCAGGAAGTATTCCGGCAACACTCTTCATCAAAGGAGATAAAAGAAAATTTGTTGAAACTGAATTTACCTACGAACAATTATTAACTGAATATAAAAAACTATAAATTATGCAAAAGTTCATTACTACAGTCACGGTACTAGTATTTAGTATCTTATTTGCTCAGGCACAAACTGCGACATTAAAAGCAGGACAAACAGCACCGGATTTCAAATTAAAAAATGTTGATGGTAAAGAAGTATCTTTTGAAAGTTACCCAAAAGCAAAAGGATTTATTGTTGTTTTTACTTGTAACACTTGTCCTTATGCAGTGGCTTACGAACAAAGAATAATTGAGCTTGATAAAAAATTCAAGTCACAAGGATATCCCGTAATTGCGATTAACCCGAATGATCCGGAAGCTTCGAAAGCAGATTCTTTTGATAAAATGCAAAAATTAGCAAAAGATAAAAAATATCCATTCCCTTATTTATTTGATCAGGGACAAGTAGTAACAGACCAATACGGAGCAAAACATACGCCGCATCTTTATATTGTTTCTAAAACAGCTAAAGGAAATATTGTAGAGTATGTAGGAGCAATCGATAATGATCCTGAAGGAACTAAAACAGAAAAAATAAAATATGCTGAAGATGTGATTGCATCATTAAAAAGCAATCAAAAACCAGCTATTACCGAAACAAAAGAAATTGGTTGTACCGTAAAAAGAAAAGCAAAAGCTTAAGTTGTATTTCTTTTTCAATAATAAAAAATGCCTCAATACATGAGGCATTTTTTATTATATAATGTTTTGTCATTTCGATCAAAGAGAGAAATCACACAAGTAACTCGACAAAGATTTTCGATTTTCGTTACAGGAATTTATCGTTTTGTTCATTTCGATCGAAGAGAGAAATCGCACAAGTAACTCAACAAAGATTATCGATTTTCGTTACAGGAATTTATAATGTGATTTCTCTCTTCGATAATGACAAGATTATGTTTATGAATACAGAAAAATTCTCATTCGCCTAAATGACAAGATCACGTTTATTCATTACAAACTTTTCAGCTTTTTCATAAAAACAGGAAAAACTTCATTCAGTTCATCAAAAAGTGGGTTTTTACGATGCTTTAATTTCACTTCACTAAATAGTTTTAATCCAAGTGCAAATTGAGTTGCATCATTAGGATCTTCAAAAATATTTTTATCTTTTATTTTTTCTATAATACTGAAAACTTCGTCATGATTGTCAAATTGTATTCCAAGTTCTTTTGCCGGCTCAGTTTCGCCGTTTGCGTATTCTTTTAAACTTAACGTAAGATAATATTTGTTTGATCTTTTTTCCATGTTACTTTAATATTATAATTATTTCAACCATTTTTCTACAATGGTTTTAAAAGTCTCTTTATACTGTTCACCAACAGTTATTTCGGTTTTATTAACGAATATTGAATTTTTACTTATCGAATTTATTTTTTCTAATGCAACAATAAAAGAACGGTTGATTCTCATGAACTTTGATGCAGGTAATTTTTCTTCCAGCGCTTTTAGAGAGATTAAGGACATTACTGATTTTTGCGAATCTTCGAGATGCACTTTTACATAATCTTTCAGGCTTTCGATATATAAAATATCTTTCAAAGAAATCCTGACCCATTGATATTCTACCTTCAAAAAGATAAATTCATCATCTGCCGTTATAGACTGAAAGTGATTAGATGCTTCTTCAGACATTTGCAGGACTTTATTAGCCGCACGCAAAAACTCTTCGTAACTAAACGGTTTTAGAAGATAATCTACGGCATTTACTTTATAACCTTCAATAGCATAATGATTATAGGCTGTCGTAAAGATAATTTTGGGCAATGGTCCCGGCTGTTCCTGTAAAAGTCGGGCAAGTTCCATACCCGTTAAATTGGGCATATTAATGTCTAAAAAAACAATGTCCGGTTGCTGCTCTCGTATTAAACTCATAGCTTCAACGGCATTATCACAACTGCAGGCTAATTCTAAAAAAGGAGTTTGTTCTATAAAAGTCTCCACAAGTCTCAATGCGAGTGGTTCATCATCTACTGCTATACATTTTAATACAATCATTGTTCTAAAGTTATTTGCAGATTTACTCTGTATTTGCCATTTTGATCGACACCGCAGGTCAAAATGTGTTTATGAGGATAGATTAAGTGCAATCTTCGTTTGGTGTTTGTTAATCCAATTCCGCCTTGATCCGTAGTAGAAGTTTTCTCAAAGAAAGTGTTTTCCACTTCAAATTCAAGATTAGTTTCATTTTGTCTCAGTTTAATATGTATTTCACTCTTATCAGTAGCATGTACGCCATGTTTAAAAGCATTTTCGACTAAAGGCAATAACAACATAGGAACAATTGGATAATCGATTATTTTTTCCGGAATGTCTGTCGTTATGGTTAATTTACTATTGGCGCGAAGCTTCATCAAAGCTATAAAATCTTTCATAAAATCTGCTTCTTTTAATAAAGTAGTTCTTTCGCCTTCTGTACTATAAAGCAAATATCGCATCATACGGCTCAAGGTGTGTAGTGCACCACGAGAATCTTCGATATTGGTATAAGTAAGTGAATAAATACTGTTAAGCGAATTAAAGAAAAAGTGAGGATTGATCTGCGCCTTTAGCATAGCAAGTTCAGCCATTGTTTTATCCTGTTCCAGTTTTTGCTTGTGTTGAGCTGCTTTTTGCCAATGATGCAACATCGCCCAACTGGTGCTAATACCTAAAACTAAGAGACTAATTGTGAAAACATAGTTGTCAAAATAATCATTTCTATATTTTTTAAAACCTAAAATTTCCGCCAGTTTACTATGCAAATCAGTATTGTAATTGTAGATATAAGCGATAAACTGCATGGCAAAAATGATAAAAAGTGCCCATAACAAAAACGGACTTATGTTATCTCTTATAATTGTTCTTGGAACTATAAGCTGTGCATTAGAATAAAAAATAACAATCATAAAAAACAGCACAATAGATTGCCATAACCAGAAGATTGTTGGCAGCACAATATTCCATGTTAAAGGTATGTAAAACAGTAGGGTAAACCCTAATAATAACCAGGCAAGGATATGTAATCCGGTGAATATGTATGGTTTAAAAAAGGTTGGAGACATTTTATTTTTGGATTTTATGACAATATTACACTATATTTATAAAAGATATAAAAGCAATCGGCAAAAATAGAATCAGAACCTTTAAAAACCAATTTAGAGCCGATGAGTTTATTTGTACGTGCCTAATTGCAATGGATTAACTTCTATCGGTTCTCACGTTATATCTATCGATTATCTCTAGGGCTTCGTCTATTGGTAATTTTTTGTTTGTAATATTTTAGTTCTTTTGTTTCTATATAAATTGATAATTACACATTTTTCACAATGAATAAGCAATCCTTTTTAAGCATTCTCGCAGCATCTGTTATTATCGCATCGTGTGGTAATAAAAATGACAAATCAGCTCAGGCTGGAGGTGCACCACAAGTTAAAGAGTACAAAACTGTGACTTTACAGCCACAATCAGCAACATTATATACAGACTATCCTGCAAGTATTCAGGGACAGGAAAATATAGAAATCCGCCCAAGAGTAGAAGGCTATATTGATAAGATATTTGTTGATGAAGGTGCTGTTGTAAAAGCAGGTCAGCCATTATTTAAAATCAGTGCTCCTGAATATGAACAACAAGTTCGTACTGCAGCGGCAAGTATAAAAAGTGCTCAGGCAGATTTAAGCGCAGCAAAATTAGCTGTAAATAAAGTAAAACCGCTTGTAGAGAAAGGAATTATCAGTAAATATGATCTTGAATCAGCACAGTATACATATGAATCTGCTGTGGCTACGCTTGCACAGGCAAATGCAGCTTTAGTAAATGCTAAAGTTAATTTAGGATATACTACAGTAATAAGTCCAGTTAATGGTGTTGTGGGGTCAATCCCGTTTCGTTTAGGAAGTTTAGTGAGTTCTAACACAGCTGATCCGTTAACAACAGTTTCGAGTATTGGCAACGTTTACGCGTATTTTGCCATGAATGAAAAAGTACTTTTGGAGTTTACCAAAAACACTCCCGGAACGACATTAGCAGAAAAAATCAAAAAATTACCGGAAGTTTTATTAGTACTTTCAGATGGTTCAACTTATCCTGAAAAAGGGCGTATTGAAACCGTAAATGGATTAATTAATACAGAAACAGGTTCGGTTAATATTAGAGCTCGTTTCGCAAATCCAAAAGGAATTATTAGAAGTGGAAGCAGCACAACGATAAGAATTCCGAATGAAGTAAAAGACGGAATATTAATTCCGCAGAGTGCTACATTTGAATTGCAGGATAAAATGTTTGCAGTTACAGTAGGGAAAGACGGTAAAACGAAAAATGTCAATATTACCGTGATGGACAATACAGCCAAAACTTATTATGTAGTAAAAAGTGGTTTAAAAGCAGGAGATCAAATCGTATTAGAAGGAGTAGCTTCTCTAAAAGACGGAAGCGAAATTAAAATTGACAATCAGAATCCAGAAACGGTTTACGCTGACTTAAAATAAAAAAAAATGTTTAAAATATTCATACAAAGACCTGTACTTTCGACAGTAATATCTGTTATTATTGTCATTTTAGGTATTTTAGGCCTCGTTGAGCTGCCTATTTCTCAGTATCCCGATATTGCTCCGCCTACAGTAAACGTAGCAGCAAGTTATACAGGTGCAAATGCAGATGTTGTACTAAAAAGTATCGTAATTCCGCTTGAAGAACAAATTAACGGTGTAGAAAACATGACTTACATGACTTCTACAGCAACGAATGATGGAAATGCTTCTATTAAAATTTTCTTTAAAGTAGGAACAAATCCAGATTTAGCGGCGGTAAACGTTCAGAACAGAGTTTCCAGAGCAACAAGTTTATTGCCTGTAGAGGTAACTCAGGCTGGTGTAACAGTAACAAAGAGTCAGAGTAGTAACTTATTGATTTTCTCTTTATATAGTGATGATCCGGCTTATGATCAGACCTTTCTTCAAAATTATGCTAAGATTAACCTTGTTCCTCAAATTCAGCGTGTAGTTGGGGTAGGAGATGTAACCGTTTTTGGTGCAAAAGATTATTCTATGAGAATCTGGTTAAAACCAGACATCATGCAACAATACAAACTGATTCCAAGTGATATTTCGGCTGTTTTAGCAGAGCAAAACATAGAAGCTGCACCTGGTAAATTTGGTGAAAATGGAGATCAGGCATTTCAATATGTAATAAAATATAAAGGTCGTTTAACCAGTTCACAGGAATTTGGAGACATTGTTATCAAGTCTGTTGGTAACGGACAAATGTTGCGATTAAAAGATGTTGCTAAAGTTGAGTTAGGATCTTTGAGTTATTCCTCAACAATTAAAACAAACGGTGTAGAATCTGCGGCAATGGCAATTAGCCAGACTCCCGGATCAAATGCACGTGATGTAATCAACAACTCTAAAGCACTTATTGAAGACGCTGCCAAGAACTTCCCAAAAGGAGTAAAATATACTATTCTTGTTGACGTTAATGAAAACTTGGATGCTTCTATCGAAAAAGTAATCCATACTTTGGTCGAAGCCTTTATCCTGGTTTTTATCGTAGTATTTATTTTTCTTCAAGATTTTAGATCAACATTAATTCCGGCTATCGCAGTTCCGGTAGCGATCGTAGGAACGTTCTTCTTCCTGAATTTATTCGGATTTACAATCAACTTATTAACGCTTTTCGCGATGGTTCTTGCCATTGGTATTGTGGTCGATGATGCCATTGTCGTCGTCGAGGCGGTGCATGCTAAACTGGATCACGGTTATAAATCTTCTAAAAAAGCAACCATTGATGCAATGGATGAAATTTCCGGAGCAATTATATCCATCACACTGGTAATGTCTGCCGTATTTATTCCGGTTACTTTCATTACAGGTTCTACCGGGGTTTTCTATAAACAATTTGGTATTACATTAGCCGTGGCGATTATACTTTCGGCGATTAATGCATTGACTTTAAGTCCGGCATTGTGTGCTTTGCTTTTAAAGCCACACGCTGATGATCACAAACATAAAAGTTTTATTCAAAGATTTTATACATCGTTTAACGTTGCATTTGATAATGTTACGGGCAAATACAAACGTTCGGTTCAATTTCTTTCAGTAAAAAAATGGATCGTATTGGCGGCGATTATAATTGCAGGTTCAGCGTTATTTTATATGATGAAAACCACACCGTCAGCTTTCGTTCCTGCGGAAGATCAAGGAGTTGTTTTTGCTAATATTAGTTTACCGCCATCAGCTTCTATGGAACGTTCTGATGTAATAGCGAAAAAAGTAGACAGTATTGCACATACCATTCCCGGGGTAAAAAACACACTACGTATTGTAGGACAAAACTTTACAGCCGGAGCGGGAAGCGCATACAGTATGGTAATTGTAAGACTTGAAACATGGGAAAAACGTGATTTAAGTGTAAATGATGTAATTGGTCAGCTTTTTGCCAAAACTAGTGGTATTCGTGAAGCCAATATATTCTTTATCTCACCACCAACAATTTCAGGATTTGGACAAAGTGGTGGATTCGAATTTCAGTTGCAGGACAAAGGTGGTCATACGACAGCAGAATTCTTTAAAGTAAATCAGGATTTTTTAGAAAAATTATCAAAACGTCCTGAAATACAATATGCAACAACACCTTTTAATCCAGGTTTCCCTCAATATATGATGGATATTAATTTGGCAAAAGCAAAAGATGCAGGAGTTTCTATTAATACGATTTTGTCTACGATGCAGGGTTATTATGGAGGTTTGTATGCTTCGAATTTTAATAAATTTGGAAAACAATATCGTGTTATGATTCAGGCTTCGCCGGAATTCCGTACCAATACAGAAGGACTAAACAAGATTTTTGTTCGAAATGTAGCAGGAAATATGGCACCAATTACTGAGTTTGTAAAAATGACCAGAGTATTTGGACCGGAATCAATTTCAAGGTTTAACCTTTTCTCTTCTATTTCGATTACAGGAGCACCAAATCCTGGTTTTAGTTCAGGAGATGCAATTAAAGCCATTCAGGAAGTTGCTGCACAAGAGCTGCCTACAGGTTATGGTTATGAGTTCTCCGGTTTAACACGTGAGGAATTAGCATCAGGAAGTGAAACTGTTTTTATCTTTATCTTATGTCTTGTCTTTGTTTACTTCTTGTTAAGTGCACAATATGAGAGTTATATTTTACCATTTGCAGTATTATTATCCATTCCGTTTGGTTTAGCAGGAGCTTATTTGTTCTCGATTATATTCAAATTAAACAGTAACATTTATTTACAGATTTCCTTAATCATGTTGATTGGATTGTTGGCGAAGAACGGTATTTTGATTGTCGAATTTGCCTTGGAAAGAAGGCGTAAAGGAATGCCAATCGTACAAGCAGCAGTCGAAGGAGCCGTAGCACGTTTGCGACCAATCTTGATGACTTCTTTCGCCTTTATTTTAGGACTTGTTCCTTTAATGTTTGCGTCGGGAGCAGGAGCTGTAGGAAACAAATCAATTGGTACAGGAGCTGTCGGAGGTATGTTAATTGGAACAGTTTTAGGAGTATTTGTTATTCCGATATTGTTTATCATTTTCCAGACTTTACAGGAAAAAATTAGTGGTCCGGCAAGAGAGGGGTATGACGATGGAGATGATGACGAGGAAGTACAGCTAATCGAAGCTCATAAAGAGTAATAATTTAATTAAGAAAAAATGACTCATAGTACAAATAAATATATTCTAATGGTAGTCGCAGTCACACTTTTAAGTGGCTGCGTTGCTAAAAAGTACGAACGCCCCACAGCTATTTCTACAGATAAGTTGTATCGTGATCAGGTCTCTGCCGATTCGACTACGATTGCAAATATGCCTTGGCAGACAGTTTTTAAAGATCAAAAACTGAATGCTTTAATTCAAAAAGGATTAGATCAAAACCTGAATTTAAAGAATGCGATCGAAAATATTGTTCAGGCACGTGCGACCTTGCGTCAAACGAAACTGGCGTATTATCCAACTCTGGATTTTGATGCAAATGCAACACGCAATAAGCAGTCTAAAGCAGCATTAAACTTTCCGGCAGGAATTAATATCAATACACTCACAACGACCTATAAATTAGGTTTAAGTACCTCGTGGGAAGCTGATATTTGGGGAAAATTAAGTAGTTCTAAAAGAGCAGCTTTAGCAACGTATCTTTCTACAGATGCAGCCAAACAAGCGGTTCAGACACAATTGATATCAGATATTGCAAATAATTATTTTTTATTACTTTCTTATGACAGGCAATTAGAAATTACAAAAGCAACGTTAGAAAGCCGTATTAAAAATGTTGAAGTTATAAAAGCTTTAAAAGAAGGAGCAATTGTTACAGGAGCGTCTGTTGTACAAAGTGAGGCCAACCAGCATGCAGCAGAAGTTTTGATCCCCGATTTGAAAAGAAGTATTCGTGAAACTGAAAATGCGCTTAATATTTTATTAGGACAAGCTTCAGGACCAATTGAAAGAGGAACCATAGGAGATCAGGTAATTCCTGAAAAACTTGCGATAGGTTTACCAGCTCAATTGTTAGAAAACCGTCCGGATGTTCGTCAGGCTGAATTTGATTTCAGAACCGCTTTTGAGACTACTAATCTGGCTAAAACTTATTTTTATCCAAGTTTAACACTTACAGCAAGTGGTGGTTTGTCGACTTTGCAATTAAGGAATTTCTTCGATCAGTCTATTTTTTATTCTATAATAGGAGGATTAACTCAGCCTATCTTTAATCAGGGACTTAATAAAGCCAGATTGACAAACGCACAATCAAGACAAGTGCAGGCTTTTAATAATTTCCAACAAAGTCTTTTGGTTGCAGGTCAGGAAGTTTCTAATGCCATGTATGCGTATGAAATGGCGGTAGCCAAAGAAGATTCCAGAGAGAAACAAATCGAAGCTTTAGAGAAAGCCGTTGATTATACACAACAGCTTTTAGAATATAGTTCTTCTACTAATTATACAGATGTATTAACATCAGAACAAAACCTTTTAGCAGCTCAATTGAGCGGTGTAAATGATAATTTACAGAAATTACAAGCTGTAGTTGATTTATACCGAGCTTTAGGGGGAGGATGGAAATAAACAAATTAATTAATTGGTTTAGAGGGCTGTATGAAATTTTTATACAGCCTTTTTTATTTTAACTTTTTATCGGTTGTGAGTTACTATTCGTCGATTGGTTTTGCCCTTTCGTATAATCAATAGGATAAAGGCTAATAAATGGCATTACTTTCGCTTTGTTTCAAATCAAATAACTTAATACTACAAAAATGAAAAAATTAGGAATCGCACTAATACTTTTGATGAGTGTTTTTGCACATGCGCAAGTTTCGATCAATGTAAATATTGGTACACCGCCAAATTGGGGCCCGCAAGGTTATGACAATAGCAGATATTACTATTTACCGGATATTGATGTTTATTATGATGTAAACCAAAGTCAGTTTATTTATGATAATAACGGTAAATGGATTAGAGAGAACAGATTGCCTTCAAGATACAGAAATTATGATCTATATGGAGGTTATAAAGTAGTGGTTAATGATTATAAGGGAGATGCTCCATATACATATCATAAAAAACACAGAAACAATTATCCAAAAGGTTATCAGGGACCTCCTCAAAAAAATAGAGGGAATAAACCGGATAAGAGTAATAAACAAAATAACAGTCAGAAAAATTATAACGGGAATTCAAAAAATAATAATTCAAATCACGGTAAAGGAAATTCTAATAAAGATCAGAATCATTCGCATGATAATCACCATTAATTAAAATATGAATAAACAAAAACGCCTCAAATTACGAGGCGTTTTTGTTTTACAATAATGTACTTTATATTGAGGTCTTTACAATTGCTGAACTGCATTTGTTTAAACCTGTTATCTTGTAATAATCTTATTTTACCAGTTTCCTTTTAGGCCTTCTTTTAAGGCAACATCATATTTATCTAAATCAAAACGATATAAATCCGGAGCTTTATGAGCGCCTCCTTTTCTGGATTCATCCAGTTTAGTTAAAATATCATATCTTAGTATTTTACGATAAAAATTACCTCGATTTAGTTTTTTGCTCAAAATAGCTTCATATAATTTTTGAAGTTCCGGCATCGTAAATTTCTCAGGCAAAAGATTGTACCCAATTGGATGATTGTTTAATTGTTCGCGTAAGGTAAGCAATGCTTTATCGAAAATTGTTCTGTGATCCATCATAAACGGAGGTAAATCTTCGATAGATTTCCACTCACAAGCCGAAGAATACTCATCGACGATCAGATTGACTTTTGAATGTTCTGCTAAAGCGTAGTAACCTATCGAAACAAAACGTTGCTTGTACCATAAATTATCATCATATTTTTCAAACGCACTTTCAGAGCGATTTAAATTTCCAAAAGTATAAAATTGCTGCAGATAGATATTTTCCGTTCCCGTTCTGTCTTTCAGGATACGAATTGCAGCATCATCGACATTTTCTTCTTTTTGAACATAACCACCCGGAAGCCCCCATAGATCCTGATCTTTCATCTTAACGGTTAAAACCTGAAGAGTAGTTTCATGAAAACTAAAAATAACACAATCAATAGAAAGTGTCGGAATGTATGTTTTCCACGATTCTTCAGATTGTTTTTCAAGTATTTTTTTAAATTCCATTGCATTGATTTATTTTCAAATTTACAGTTTTTGTAAACTATAAATCAAATTAAAAAATCTAAACTTCCTTTTTAACAAAAAAAAGGAATAAATCTATAAAGTACTTTTCTGTTGTCGTTCTTAATGATAAACCGTAATTATTGGGAATGACTCATTTTTAGATATTTATAATTGAGATGAACGAAATTTTAAGCTGATTTATTTGTTGATGTAAAAAAAAGTGTTTAATATTGCTTCTATATGAAGCAATGAAATATCACCAGTAAAAGCTTTACTATTTTTTCCAAAACAATTTAATATTTCTAACTATGAAACCAAGCTTTACCAAAACTGCCAGAGTATCACTTTTGACTGCTTTAGTACTTTCAAATTTATCATGGAAAACCATTCCAAACGATGAAAACAACCCACCGCTTTTAACCATTAAGGGATTTACATTTGTTGATTCTAACAGAAATGGGAAATTAGACATTTGGGAAGACACACGCCTTTCTGTTGATCAGCGAATTGATTCAATTATCAAACAAATGACCAATGCCGAAAAGGTAGAACTGCTTATAGGAACAGGAATGCCCGGAATAGAAGTTTTGACAGGTCCTGTTGGAGATTCTAAGCAAGGTTTGGTTCCCGGAGCTGCCGGAGGAACGGCTTCTTTTGAGCGATTTGGAATTCCTGCGACTGTTGTTGCTGATGGACCTGCAGGTTTAAGAATTGAACCGACAAGAGAAAATGATTCAAAAACGTATTATGCAACCGCATTTCCTGTAGGTACAGCTTTGGCATCGACCTGGAATAAAACGCTTTTAGAAGAGGTTGGAAAAGCAATGGGTAATGAGGTAAAAGAATATGGCGTTGACGTTTTATTAGCACCGGCACTGAACATTCAAAGAAATCCTTTGAACGGAAGAAATTTCGAATACTATTCTGAAGATCCTTTGATTTCTGGAAAAACGGCGGCGGCAATAGTAAACGGAATTCAGTCGCAAGGCGTAGGAACTTCGATCAAACACTTTGCAGTTAATAATGAAGAAACCAACCGATTAACAATCAATGCGCACGTTTCTGAAAGAGCTATTCGAGAGATATATTTAAAAGGTTTTGAAATCACGGTAAAAGAATCTCAGCCCTGGACGGTAATGTCCTCCTACAACAAATTGAATGGCACTTATACTTCTGAACGTAAAGATTTGCTAACCCAGGTTTTGAGAAACGAATGGGGCTTTAAAGGAATTGTGATGACGGACTGGTTTGGAGGTTTTGCAGGTTTTGAATCGATACAGAATGGTTCAAGTTCTGATGTAGTACAACAAATGATCGCCGGAAACGATCTTTTGATGCCAGGAATTCCAGTTCAGAAAAAAGCATTATTAGAAGCTTTGAACTCGGGAAAAATATCTCAGGAAGTGGCCAATACAAATGCAAAAAGAATTTTAGAATATATTTTTCGCACACCAACTTTCACAAAATATAAATACAGCGATAAACCGAACTTGACTAAGAATGCCGAGGTAACAAGAAATGCTGCGGCAGAAGGAATGGTTTTGCTTAAAAACACAAATAAAGCATTGCCTTTTGCTGAAAAACAAAAAGAAGTTTCTTTATTTGGTGTTACTTCTTATGCCTGGATTACAGGCGGAACAGGAAGCGGAAGTGTGAATAATAAACATACAGTTTCGCTTTTAGAAGGTTTGAATGCTGCGGGTTATAAATTAGACAAAGAAGTGGTTGATTTATACACACCTCACGCAGAAAAAGAACTTGTTGCTGAAAAAGAGCGAAGAAAAATAAAAGGAATTTTGGCTTTGCCTGAAAGACTTCCTGAAATGAAAATGGACGATGCTTTTATTGCTAAAAAAGCAGCAAGTTCTGAAATCGCTTTTGTGACTTTAGGGAGAAACTCCGGAGAAGGAGGAGACAGAGTTGTGGACAATGATTTTAATCTCGCAAATGAAGAAATTGAAATGCTGGATAAAATTTCAAAAGCTTTTCATGCAAAAGGAAAAAAAGTAGTGGTTATTCTAAATATAGGCGGTGTAATCGAAACAGCTTCATGGAAAGATAAAGTAGATGCTATTTTGTTAGCCTGGCAGCCAGGTCAGGAAGGCGGACACTCTGTTGCAGATGTAGTTTCGGGGAAAATAAATCCATCCGGAAAACTTACTATGACTTTCCCAGTGAAATATTCTGATACACCTTCAGCTAAAAACTTCCCGGGATTTCCTGCTAATAATCCAAAAGAAGTGACGTATGAAGAAGGAGTTTATGTTGGGTATCGTTATTATAATACTTTTAATGTCAAACCATCTTATGAATTTGGCTTTGGAAGTTCGTATACTAATTTTGATTTTTCAGATGTGAAATTGAGTTCACCAACATTCAATGATAAATTAACGGTTTCAGTTACTGTAAAAAATACAGGAAAAACAGCCGGAAAAGAAGTAGTACAAATTTATCTTGCTGCACCATCAAAGTCTATTGATAAACCAAAAGAAGAATTGAAAGCTTTTGGTAAAACCAAAGAATTAAAACCGGGAGAAAGCGAAACACTAAAATTGACTTTATCTGCAAAAGATCTTGCTTCATTTTTAGAAAATAAAAGTGCCTGGATTGCAGAAGCCGGAACGTATAAAGTTTTGGTTGGAGCTTCGTCATTAGATATCAAAAAGACAGCAGAATTTTCAGTAGCAAAAGAAATTACGGTCGAAAAAGTAAAGAAAGCTTTTGAGTTAGATTCAAAGTTTACAGAACTTAAACCGTAAGTTTTAGTTAATCGTTGTTTGTAAAAAAGCCTTCCGGAACTCATGTTTTTGGAAGGCTTTTTTTTTGTATTTTATATTGTTTTTTTTAATTATAGAAACATTTTTAAATTATTGTATGGAATATAAAACATCCTTATTACTAATCGATTATTGTTTATATTAGCTAAATGTCCAGAAATTAAATCAAAAAAAGGAAATATGAAATTATTTACAAGTGCATTTATTTTATTTATTGCTGCCATTACCAATATCAATGCGCAATTTGTAGGCAGTTATTCTCTTAAAGATGGAGGAGTAGATATTCAGAGTTCCAGTTTATTTGTTTTACCGGACCATACCTTTATTGTATTTTATGCCGGCGGAACTCCGCTACAAGGAAATTGGACGGAAGAGTCAAAGGATAAGATCAAATTAGAAATTAATACGGAGAACAAATCAATTTTTAGTGTGTATGCAATTAAGGGTAATCCGACCAATAAAAATGTTCAATTTAGTCCTTCAGGTCAAATAAATCTTTATGTTTCTGTTTCAAAAAATAAATTAAAACAACCCGTTTACCAGCCTTTGTTTGATGAAAAGTGGGGTTGTTTAGATCGGGATTTCGAAACAAATATTGCGGACAAAAAGGCTGAATTAAAGTTAGTTTCTCCGGAAAAAGCAATTGATTTTTCAGATAATATAAAATATCCGGTTGCGTCAAATGTCTACACTTTTCAATTATCAGACAAGTTTTCGAACTATAGAATCTTTATTGATCCAAATGTAAAAGCCCCATTTAAAATTGAAATTATAAAACAAAACGAAAAATATATCATTCAGGACACAAAGGGAGGGAAACCAATTGTAACGGATCGGGATGATATTGCAGAGGAGATGATTACAAAAATAAAGGCTGCCTTGATGCCCTGGCAAATTAATGATCTTATGAGAAAAGGGGTAGAAGTTGAGATGCTAAATCCTGTAAAAGTCGAAAAAACAGAATTTAATAAACCAACAGAAAAACCTTTGTTTATTGCAAAGTGTGAACAATAAACGATCTAAAACCGATGCTGTAAATAGGTTAGGAGAGGCTTTTATTCTTTTAATAAATTTGTTGAAGATTTTTTCATACCTTAAACTAACGATTTTAAAATATCCAAAAACACCTTTACCGCTTTCTTTTCGTATACTTCTTTTATAGAAATTAGCATAGCAGTTCGTGTCATATTCTTACCCTCAATTGGAATACATACTATCTCTTTTTCATTTTTAATCGTAGTCTGGGTAAGAATCGTGTACCATTTACCGCTTTTCACGAGTTCTAATAAAGTAGGAATGTCATTGATTTCGATAGCGACTTTTGGATGCAGATTGTTTTTATTAAAAGCATCATTAATAAATTGAGTTGTGCTATACCCTTTGGCGGGAAGCGCAAGAGAGAGTTTGCTAATTTCTTTTAAAGATATCGATTTCCTGCTTTTTAAATCTGAATTTGTTGAAGTTACGAGCGTCATTGGAGACGTAAAAAGAGTTTGATACTTAAAATGATTTTCGGTAAGAATCTCTTCAAAAGTAAGAATGATATCCAATTCAAAATGGTTTAATTTTTCTATTAATTCCTTAGAAGTTCCAAAAACAATTTCGAATTCGATTTTAGGATATTGATCATTGAATTTAACGAGGGTTTGAGTCACGATATCCCGTAATGCATAGGTAACGCCAATCGCAATTTTTCCGGTATTCAGGTTGTTCAGGTCTTTTAATAACTGAAGACCTTCATTTGCTTTACTCGTGCTTTGCAAGGCATAAACAGAGAATAATTCTCCGGCTTCTGTTAATGTAATTCGTTTTCCTATTCGGTTAAAAAGTGGAATTTGTAATTCGTCTTCAAGTTGTTTAATTTGTTGCGATAAAGTACTTTGGCTAATATTTAAACTATTAGCCGCTTCAGTAAAGTTGAGCAATTCTTTTGCTTTTAGAAAATATCTAAGTTGTCTGAGTTCCATTTTTGTAAATCGGTTTTATCGATTGATGCTATCGAAAAATAAGGTTTTACAAATATAGAAATTCTTTAGACCTTTGTAACAAATAATGATTGTAGTAAAATGAAAATAATACCATTACAAGAAGGGAATTACGTTGTAAACAAGGATAAGGAGTTTAAACTTATTAATGAGTTCCCGTCAGATTCAGGACTTAAAATGGCAATTCAGCCTTTTTTGGTTGTTACTGAAAATGATTATATCCTTTTAGATCTGGGGTTAGGAGTGAATAAAAACGGAAAACCTTTGATTCATCATTTACTGGAAAGTCATAACATTCTGCCCGAACAAATTACAAAAGTCCTGATTTCGCATTTCCATAAAGATCATATCGAAGGAATTGGTTATTTTGACGGAGAAACTTTTATTCAAAATTTTCCAGATGCAACCATTTATCTGCAAAAAAGAGAGCTTGAATTTGCTCTCGAACAACAACATCCCTCTTATAATTTAAGTATATTAAATCAAATAAAACAATTTTCTAATGTTGAAATGCTGCAATACGATAAAGGGCAAATAACGGACGAAATTTTCTATAAAGTTTCTGCCGGACATTCACCATTTCATCAGGTTTTCTGGATTAGGGAAAACAATGAGATTACTTTTTACGGCGCTGATGATTTGCCACAAGAAACTTATTTAAAACTTCATGTTGCTTACAAAACAGATTACAATGGTAAACGTGCTATGGAATCGAGAAAAAAATGGGAACAGGAAGCCAAAGAACAGCATTGGAAAGTGCTTTTGTATCATGATATGAAAGTGCCGGTGTTGGAGTTTTAGTTTTGTAGAGTATAGAGTATAGAGTATAGAGTATAGAGTATAGAGTATAGAGTATAGAGTATAGAATAAAGAGTATAGAATAAAGAGTATAGAATAAAGAATAAAGAATAAAGAATAAAGAGTATAGAGTATAGAAGAAAGAGGATAAATTTAGAGTGGATTGAAGAATAAATAAACGCGTTTATTGCACATCGCTATGTGAATTAATATAAAATGAAACGCCTTTTTTAAGAAAAGGAAATCTATGTTTCTATGTGTTTAAAAAAAAACTCCACTAATCAAACATTTGTATGATTTTGAAGAAGATTATTACAAACGTATTCAGATACAATTTCAATTTAAAAAGGGGGAAATTGTTACGGGATACATTTATGCTTTAAGCCAGCAAACTGCAAATAGAAGTAAAATTGACAAAGGTTTGAATCAGATGTTTTTGATTCAAACCTTTTTTATAAAATTATTTCAAAGCTTTTACTTTATGTCCGTAGATTCCAAATGATAGAATGATAACAAAACACAACAAGGGAATAATATATCCGGATTGAATATCATCATGTTTCATATCGATTAGAGTTCCCATTCCGTATGGCAGGATTGCTCCGCCAACAATCGACATTACTAACCATGAAGAACCTGTTTCTGTATTTGATTTTAAGCCCACAATACCCAAAGAGAATATCGTTGGAAACATAATCGACATAAAGAATCCGATTCCGCCAAGCGCATAAATTACATATATTCCTGTTCCGTAAATGGCTACCATACACAATAAAATACTGCAAACGCAATAGATCGAAAGCAAGACATAATCTTTAACGAATTTTAGAAAGAATGTCCCAATAAAACGTCCTGCCATAAACAGAAAACCATAAATACCAAGGTAATATCCCGCTGTTTTTTCGTCTAATCCTGCGCCTTGCTGCGCAATTCTAATAAAGAAACTTGTGATACAAACTTGTGCTCCAACATAGAAAAACTGAGCTACAACTGCCCAGCTTAAATGACGAAATTTTAATACAGAGAAGAATCCCGGTTTTACTTCAACCTCTGCATGTTGTGCTTTCATCGAAGGCAAATGCATGAAATAGAATAAGATTGCCACCAAAACAAGTACAGTTCCCAAAATAATATAAGGTAACTTTACAGATGAAGCTTCTTCTAATAAATAAGCAGCCTTTGTTGCATCTGGCATTGCAGCCATTTGTTCCGGTGTATGATTGGTTCCCGAAAGAATAAATAAAGAACCCACAATTGGTGCGACCATCGCAGCCAAACCATTAAAAGAAGCTGCTAAGTTCAATCGTTTTGATGAGGATTCCGGAGGTCCTAAAATCGCAGCATACGGATTTGCGCTGGTTTCCAGAATAGTTAGCCCGCAGCCAATTACAAATAAAGCAAACAAAAACAATTCGTAAGTTCTGGTGTTTGCTGCAGGAACAAATAGAAAAGCGCCTGCCGCGAAAACCAATAAGCCGGTAATAATACTGTTTTTGTAACCAAAGCGTTTGATTAACATTCCGGCAGGAATTGCCATAATAAAATAGGCGAAAAATACTGCCGTATCAATCAAAGTCGATTGACGATTGTTTAATTCACAAGCCTTTTTTAAGTGCGGAATTAAAATAGAATCCAGATTGTGAGCCATTCCCCAAAGGAAAAATAAACTTGTAATTAATATAAAAGGCAAAAGGTATTTTGTTGCTGTTCCTTTTTCTGTAGCGACTTCGTGTTGGTCGCCAGTTTGGTTGGTTATTTGCATAGTTTTTTTTAGTTAATAGGTTCAAAGAGGCAAGAGACAGAGGTCCAAAGGTTTTCGTTTTATATTCAAAGTATAGAAACCTTTCTACCTCATAAAATATTTTTTTTCACCAATAATAGGTGATCACAAACGAGAACGACTTCACCTTTTTGATTGAGAATTTCTACGTGTTCAGTTACAGTTCCCATATCCGGTTTTTTGGCTTCGCCTTTTTCTGAGATCGTGATTTCAGAATGGATGGTATCGCCAATGTGCACAGGTTTTACAAATCGCATTCTGTCATATCCTTTAGAAAAAGCTTCCGGATTAATTTCAGATGCGGTCAGGCCAATGCCAATGCTAAAAACCATAGTTCCGTGCGCGATACGTTGACCAAAAGGTTGTGTTTTGCACCATTCCTCATCCATATGATGCGGGAAAAAGTCGCCTGTATGACCCGCGTGAACCACAAAATCGGTTTCGGTAATCGTTCTGCTAAAAGTGACGCGTTTATCGCCAATGTGATAATCTTCGAAAAATGTTGATTTGAAATACATATATTTTTTGTTTGAAAGTTTCAAAGTGATAAAGTCAAAAGTCAATCACTTTTGATTTTATGACTTTCGATTAATTTATAATTCGCTAAGAGCAACCCCTCCATTTTTGTTACTGATATAACAGGCTTCAACGACCTTCATCGTGTCGAGAACATCCTGAACACTGGTTAAAAGTTTAGTATCAGAACCTTCTTTAAAACGCATTAGGTTGGACATTGTTCCTATGAAAGCTTCGGGAAACCACGAACCCTCGAGTTCGATTTTTTTCCATTCGTATTGCCCTTTTTCGTTTGCTAAAGCATATTCAAATTCATCAGGCAAACCATCGGGATAATTCATTAATAATCCCATTTTAGCTTTTATCGCACCTTTTGTTCCTTCCCATTTGATGTAGCTTTCCTCATGTTTAGGGCCAAAATGATGATCGTGATTTGTATTAATCACAACATGTTTGTCTTCTCCATAATCTAAAATGATGGTAGAACGAGAAGAGGATAGTTTTTTTAGCGGATGTTTGGCCGTTTTTGCCATGACACTCTTCGGATTTCCCAAAAACGATCTGATGCAATCGATATAGTGAACACTATGAAAAAGAATTTCTAATCTGGGATGTTCCTTAATCAGCGGAAACAACTCCCAAGGTGTGTTTACAGTAACTTTAAATTCAAAATCATACAAGTCGCCAATAATTCCTTCGTTGATTAAATGTCTTGCAGTGCTTACGAATGACGCAAAACGCAATTGAAAATTAATTGCCGCGACCAGATTTTTTCGTTCGCAAACCGCAACAATTTCACGTGCCTGAGCGAGATCATTTCCCATAGGTTTCTGAATCAAAACTGCAGCGCCATCAGGTAATTGTTCTAATATTTCGATGTATTGATCAGGCAGGACTGTAATGTCATAAACAGCATTTGATGGCGCGTTTTTAACTGCATCAGCTACATTTTCAAAAACATGGCTAATCTTAAATTGTTTCGCCAGATCATGCGCTTTAGAAATCGTTCTGTTGGTAATACCAAAAACAGTAAAACCGGCCATTTCATAAGCAGGTAAATGCGCATCTTTAACGATTCCGCTTGCTCCGATGATGATAATCGGTTGGTTCGTTTCAGGTAATTTTGGTTGATATGGAATATTCATAATTTTTAATTTAAAGGTTCTAAGCTGCTAAGGGACTGAGTTGCTAAGATTTTAGCATCCTTGTTAAACTTTGTCAAAGTTGTAGCAACGTATTCAATGCGTTAATTTTTCAATCATATGCTGAGTTTCTTCTAATAGTTTTTCTGAGGAAATATCACTTTCAATCGCTTTCAAAACCATTTGATCTATTAACCCGGTTACTTTAGGCCAAATAGGGGTTTGAGGTAAAGTCAAAGCATTTTCATGTAACATCTCAAGCTTATGATAAAACGGAATGATATTGTTGATTTCAGGGTCATTCCATGTTGATTTTCTACAGCCAATTCCGCCTTCTGTAGTCAATAGTTTATCACTTTCCGGTGAAGTAGCAAATCTCAAAAAGTCGTAAGCCAGTTTTTGATGTTTACTTCCGGAACCAATGGTATACAACCAATACACATTCAAAGAAGCCGTTTTATGGTTAAGGTCAGAAGGTAATTCCGTAATATCAACTTTGCCTTTTACTTTCGATTCATCGATCACTTCACACATCGAAGCAAATCCAAACCAGTTGATGGCCATTGCGGCTTGCCCTTCGGCGAAAGCCATTCCTGCTTCAACCGAGCCAAATTCTTTCGACTTGGGATGAACGGCATTTTTATTGTTTACAATTTTTCGATAAAAATCTAAAGCTTCAATTGCCACCGGATTATTGATGTTAATTTGATTTTGATCGTTTAATAAAGATTCGCCACGAGTCCACAACTGCAGGCAGAAATCAAAAACCATATTGTGACCGTCTGGATAATTGGCAAAAATACAGCCGTACAGATTTTGTTCGGGACGGTTAAAAAACGTGGCTATTTCTACAAATTGTTGCCATGTTTTGGGTGGATTTAATTCATAACCCAATTGCTTTTTGAAGTTTTCTTTCTCAATATTATTTTCGAATAGATCTTTTCTAAAAATCAAACATTCAGGACCGTCATGAAATGGTAAACCGTAAATTCCGTTATTAACTTGCTGTAAATTCAATAAAGATTGCGACCAGCCTTCAGGATAATCCTGAGGTGGGTTGTGATTGATAGAGGAAGTTAAATCCAGAACCGCTTTTTCATTGGCAGCATCAAAAATCCAATCAGTATTCAGGTGCGCAATATCCCATTTTCCGTTTTTCAGACCTTGATTTGTAATGGTTTCTTCATAAAGATCATGCAATTCCAGTGGAATCATTTCAGCTTCAATCTGAACATTATTTTTGATGCAAAACAAATCCCATAGTTTTTGCAGCGTACTTTCGAAAGGATCAAATTTGCGGACAGCGATTCTTATTTTCTCCATTATATTGCTATAAATTCTTTAATAATTTGTTCGTTATCCTGTCCTAATTTTGGAGAACCTTTGCCTGAAACTAAATACTCTCCGTCAATTTTAATAGGACATCTTGTCGTTTCATACGAATAACCGTCGAGCATTGTTACTTTTTGCGTAAAGTCTAAAACCTTAAATCCTTCTTCTGCAAAAAGCTCCTGATAATTTAAAACTCCGGCACACCAAATATCTGCTGGTTCTAAAATATTCAACCAAAAATTAGTATCCTGAGTTTGTAAATGTGTTGCGAGAATATTTTTTATTTCATCTCTTAAAGTGAATTTATTTTCAGGAAATGCCAAAAGCGCATCGCATTTTAAAAGTGAAGCGAGAACCGGAATAGATCCCATTGCCAATGCCAGAAAGCCATTATTGGTTTTGTAAATTCCATAAGGTGCGCCTAAATAAGCGTGAGCATTATTCGTTTTAGTTCGAACAGGTAATTCACCGCCATCATTAAAATAAGTAGTAATCGTTTCAAACTGAAAATCAAAAGCCGATTCTAACATGCTGACCTGAACCGAAGCGCCAATAGTATGAGTTGCTTTTCTATACAAAGCCGCCAAAATTCCCTGAGCCAAATGTGCACCTGCCAACATATCGACAATCGATAAACCCATTGGTACGGGACCATCATCCTGATTGCCGCTTAGCCACGTTAAAGCCGTTAAGGATTGTAATAGCAAATCCTGTCCTGGTAAATCTTTTAAATCCGGATGATCGCCAAAACCTGAAATTGAGGCATAAACAACATTCGGATTTATCGCTTTAACATCGTCATAACTTAAACCAATGCGTTCCATAACTCCGGGTCTGAAATTATGCATCACGACATCGGCTTTAGCCAATAGTTTTTTTAATTTTTCAAGTTCCTCAGGTTCTTTGAAATCAATGGTAAACGACTCTTTGTTCCTGTTAATGGTATGAAAAACAGAAGATTCACCGTTCATGATCAAGTCTGATGTGTATAAGGTTCTGCAAATATCGCCTGTTCCCGGTTTTTCAATTTTTATCACGCGTGCACCCAGATCAGCCAACCGCAAACTTGCAGAAGGACCAGATAGAAACTGGCTAAAATCTACTATTAAATAATCTTCTAATGGTTTCATGCGTTGTGTAAAAATTGTTCGTGTATTTTTAAATTGTCTTCTCCAACTTTTGGAGCTGCTTTTGAGCTTACTAAAATTTTTCCGTCAAGCTGAATTGGACTTCTTGTTGTGACCATAGTTTCTCCATCTGAATTTTTTACGGTTTGTTTCAATTTCAATTCCTTTACAAAAGGCTGACTGTCGAGTTCTTCATAATTGAATACTTTTCCGCACCAGATTCCTTCTTTTTGAAGTACTTTCAGCCAATAATCAGCTGTTTGAGTGGCTAATTTTTCACTTAATAAAGTTCTGATTTCATCCCTATGTGTAAACCAATGTGGTTTGTCTGCGTACTTATTTAAGTCTAATCCTAACGCATTTCCAATAAAAAGCAAATCGCCCATGGCCAAAGAAAGAAAACCGTCCTGAGTTTGATAGACACCATAAGGAGCACTGAGAAATGCATGTGCACTTCCTTTGATATCGCCTCTTTCCGGTAATTGTCCGCCATCATTCATGAAAGAAGTAATGGCTTCAAACTGTACATCCAAAACCGATTCTAACAAACTTACTTCGACCAAAACCCCTTTTCCGGTTTTGGCTCTTTTAAGTAATGCTGCCAAAATTCCCTGTACAAAATGATTACCGCACATCAAATCTGCTACAGCCAAACCAAACGGAACAGGTTCCTGACTTTTTCGACCGCTTAACCAACTCAATCCGGATAAGGATTGCAATAATAAATCTTGTCCCGGTTTTTTTGCCCACGGACCAATATTCCCATAACCCGTTATAGTTCCGTAAATTATTTTTGGGTTGATTGCTAATGTTTCAGTAAAGTCCAATCCAATTTTCTCCATCACGCCAGGTCTGAAATTATGTGTCATAATATCAGCCTGGGCGATCAGTTTTTTGATTAAAGTTAAATCTTCAGGGTTTTTAAGATCTGCTGCAAAAGATTCTTTATTTCGGTTAATGGTATGAAATAACAAACTGCTATCATCAACAAAAAGATCTTTGATACTTAATTGTCTGCACGCTTCGCCTTTTACAGGACGTTCGATTTTGATGACTCTTGCACCTAAATCGGCCAATTTTAATCCCGCTGAAGGCCCTGCCAAAAACTGGCAGAATTCCAATACAACTAATCCTTCAAGTGGTCTCATGTTGTTTGCAGGTTTAAAGATTTTGTATAAAGCGAATTCATGACTTCTAAAACCAATTCTTCATCTCCGCCATTCATCAGATAATCACGAACGACATCGCCTGCATGATCTTGAAAATACATATGTCCGGAATATCTTGGGCGTAAAAAAGCACGTTCTAAAGCAGGTAAAGTATTCTTGAAATAATCATGCGTTACAGCATTAATTCGGTCACTTTTCCAGGCTTGTAAATGTCCCGGTTGTCCGCCATTATCAGCAAATATATTTTGTTGAACGTACGACGATCCGGTAAATTCAGCATAGGCAATTGCTTCCGGAATATGTTTGCTAAAAGAAGAAACGGCTAAACCGGTTCCGCCCAGCGAACTAATCATCGGGTTATTATTCAAACGAACCAAATCATAAAAATGAAGTAAATTTTTGCTGTAACCCGTTCTCGAATAATTCGAATATCCGTAAGCAAAAGGGCAGTACGCAATCTCATCAGAATTGACCATAGCTTCGTAAACCTGAATTGGATTTCTGTTAAAATTCGCCGGATCGATTAATTGTGCTAATTCACGAAACATCTGCAAAGCCTTTTTTCCTATTTCTACTGAGATTACTTTTTCATCAGACTGAAACGGAGCTTCACCCAAACTACAGCAATACATATAAAAACTCATTAAAACATCAACCGGAATTCCTGCGAAAGCGACCAATCCTTTTTTTGCCAAAGCCAATACATCATCATAAGTCTGTGGTACTTTTAGACCTTGTTTTTCAAGAATATCCAGACGGGCAGCTGCAACCGGAGTCGCTGCATCAATAGGTAAAGCCCATAATTTATGGCCAAAAACATAACTTCCGTAAGAACGTCCGACGGTATTAAGTTCCTGATCTTTTATATAGTCAGCAGAAAGGTGATCGGAGAGAGGTAGGATAGCGTTTGTGTGCGCTCCAAAACCTGTCCAGGGATGATCGATAACCAATAAGTCGAATCTTTTTGCCAAATCTTCAATCGAAGCATCAGCAAATTCTTGTAGACTTCTTTTCTCCCACGTAATTTCAATATTCGGATGTAGTTCTGTAAAACGTTGTGCTGTAGCAACCATTGGTAATAAACCTCTCGTGTGATTCCAGGTTATCCCTTTTAGTATCGTCATTTTGTTATAATTTAATGGTGATGATTTTGATTGAAGAATAATAAATGTAAAAAATACAATTACAAAAATAGAAATAAGATTGAATTGCGCAATGAATGATGCATTTATTAACAGTCGTTTTTTGCAGTATGTGAATCTGTTGCCTTATTTTTTTACAAATCAGATAAAAAATGTTATAATATCTTAGACTATGATCATTTTTTGAGGAATTAAAGAAAATATTTATCAGATTATTGAGATTAAAAATTACATTTGTAATTGTGTTTTTTACATTTATTAATTTTAGAACACTATATCGATATAAATAAGGACTTAATACGAATAAAACATGTTTTCATTACAAAATAAAAAAGCTGTAGTAACAGGAGGAGGTAGCGGAATTGGCAGAGCCATAGCAACCCTTTTTGCTAAACAAGGAGCAGAAGTACATATCATAGATCTCACGATCGAAAGTGCTCAGGAAGCAGTTGATGACATCAGGAATTTAGGTGGTAATATTTTTTCGCATGCTTGTAATGTGGCGAGTCAAAAAGAAGTTCTGGCAACATTTGAAGCCATTGGCAATATTCATATTCTGATCAATAATGCCGGAATTGCTCATGTTGGTAAAGTTGACACAACATCAGAAGCTGATTTTGATCGTGTGATGGAGGTCAATGTAAAAGGAGTTTACAATTGTTTGTTCGCAGCTATTCCACAATTCAGGCTTTCAAAAGGCGGAGTTATTATCAATATGGCATCAATTGCCGCGTGGGTGGGTATTCCGGATCGATTTGCTTATTCTACCGCTAAAGGCGCTGTTATGGCCATGACTTTATCTGTTGCAAAAGATTATATCAAAGATAATATTCGTTGCAATTCTATTTCGCCTGCAAGGGTTCATACGCCATTTGTAGATGGTTTTATCTCGAAAAACTACGCTGGAAAAGAAGCCGAAATGTTCGAAAAATTATCGCAATCACAGCCTATTGGACGTATGGGAAAACCGGACGAAATTGCCGCTTTGGCTTTGTATTTATGCAGTGACGAAGCAGGATTTATAACAGGAAGCGATTACCCAATCGACGGAGGATTTATTAAATTAAATAACTAGGTAAGGTGCTAAGGTTCTGAGATGCTAAGTTGCTAAGGTTTTTATTTTTAGTAGATTAGTTCATAAATAACCAGACAGCAAGTTAACAACTTTAAAATAAATAATTAACAAAGCAGCTAGATGCTAAGTCTCTAAGACTCTAAAAAAAACTCAGAAACTTAACGACTTTGTGCCTTAGCGGCTAAAAAAAAAAAATATGAAATTAATACGTTTTGGAGAAATCGGAAAAGAAAAACCTGGAGTTTTAATTGGTGAAAAAAGATATGATGTTTCGTCGATTGTTTCAGACTTTAACGAAAGTTTTTTTGAAGAAAACGGTTTAGAAAAATTACAAAAAGCATTAGACAGCAATCCAACTTTACCAGAAGTGGATGCGAATGTACGTTTAGGATCTCCGGTGGCAAGACCATCAAAAATAATATGTATTGGTTTAAATTATGTAGATCACTGCGTAGAAACCGGCGCACCAATTCCAACAGAACCTATCATCTTTTTTAAATCAACCACTTCTTTATGCGGTCCTGATGATGATGTTATTATTCCTAAAAATAGTGTAAAAACAGATTGGGAAGTAGAGTTAGCATTTGTTGTAGGTAAAAAAGCAAGTTATGTCGAAGAAGCTGATGCTCTTGACTATGTTGCCGGATATGCTGTGTTGAATGATTATAGCGAAAGAGAATATCAGATTGAGCGTGGCGGACAATGGGCTAAAGGAAAAGGCTGTGATACATTTGCGCCTCTTGGACCCTTTTTGGCAACAAAAAACGAAGTAAAAGATGTCGATAATTTGTCGATGTGGCTGAGCGTAAACGGTAAAAAGTTTCAGGATAGTAACACGTTAAATCTGGTTTTCAAAATCCCTTATTTATTACATTATTTAAGCCAGTTTATGACCTTGCTTCCCGGCGATATCATCAGTACAGGAACGCCTCCGGGAGTTGGATTAGGAATTAAACCGGATCCTGTTTACCTTAAACCGGGTGATGTTGTCGAGCTTGGAATCGAAGGATTGGGAAGTAGTAAACAAACTGCTGTGGCATACAAAAAGTAATCTAAAAACAAAATTGAAGATGAAATTTATTGTATGTGAGAAACCACAGGAATTCAAATTAAAAGAGAAAGAAATACCCGAACCAAAAGAAGGCGAAGTATTATTAAAAATAAAAAGAATAGGGATTTGCGGAACTGATATTCATGCTTTTGGCGGAACCCAGCCTTATTTTGAATATCCAAGAATTTTAGGTCATGAACTGGCTGCAGAATACATTAAAGGAAATGCCAAAGGTTTTGAACCAGGTGATAAAGTTACTTTTATCCCATATTTCAATTGTGGGAAATGTGTGGCTTGCAGAAATGGCTTAACCAATTGTTGTGTCAACATTAAAGTATTTGGAGTACATATTGATGGCGGAATGGCCGAATATGTGACAATTCCGGAGCAGTATTTATTGCACGGTCAGGGATTAGATTACGATCAGTTGGCTTTGGTTGAACCCTTGGCAATTGCGGCACACGGAGTTCGAAGAGCGGCCGTAGGACCCAATGATACTGTTTTGGTAATGGGCGCGGGACCAATTGGAATTGGATTGATTCAGTTTGCTAAAATTGCAGGAGCAAAAGTGATCGTAATGGATATCAACGAATACCGATTGGGTTTTTGTAAAAATGAACTAAATGCCGATGCAACGATAAATCCGTTAAACGAAAATGTTACTGCAAAACTGGCCGAAATTACCAATGGCGATATGGCCAATGTGGTTATTGATGCCACAGGAAACAGGAATGTCATGAATGATGCTTTCAATTACATTTCGCATGGTGGAAGATTTGTTTTGGTTGGACTTCAAAAAGGCGAATTAACGTTCAGTCATCCTGATTTTCATAAAAGAGAATCGACTTTGATGAGCAGCAGAAATGCAACGATTCAGGATTTTGAATATGTAATGGAATGTCTTAAAAATGGCAAAATAGATCCTAAAAAGTACATTACTCATAGAACCAGTTTTAGTGATATGATTGAAAATTTTGGACAATTAATTGACACGAAAAATAATGTCATTAAAGCATTAATAGAAATAGATTAATTCTTTACGGATATTATTTAAACACATAGAGATATAGATTTTAAAATTATTAGTTAAGATATTTTTTAGAAAATCGAGCTTTTTTCACCTGGCGAAATCTATGAGATTTATTTGAAGGAAACGACTTTTCTAGACTATGAAAGCTGTGTTTCTATGTGTTTTAAAATTTATAACTACTGATAAACCTCAAATAACCGCAAAAAATGGATTTAAATTTAAAAGGTAAAATTGTTGTCGTGTCCGGTTCGGCGGGCAAAGAAGGAAGTATAGGAGAAACGATTATCAAGAGATTGGCAGATGAAGGTGCAATTCCGGTACTTGTTGATAGAAATGACAGAGGTTTTGGTTATGCCGAAGAACTTCAAAAAAGAAATATAGATTCATTATTCGTCAAAACAGATGTTACCGATCCTGTTGAAATGGAAAATGCTGTTAAAAAAATCGTTGCAAAATACGGTAGAATTGATGTTGTTATCAATAACGTGGGCGTGAATGACGGAGCTGGTTTAGATTCGAGTTATGATGATTTCATGAATTCGTTGAAACTGAATGTGGTGAGTTATTTTTTATTGACAAAATATGCGCTTCCATACCTAAAAGAATCGAGAGGAAATATCTTAAATATTGGTTCAAAAGTAGCTTTAACAGGACAGGGCGGAACTTCTGGTTACGCTGCTGCCAAAGGTGGAGTTTTAGGATTAACCAGAGAATGGGCAGTCGATTTGATCGAATTTGGAATTCGTTCGAATGCCATTATTATAGCAGAAAGTTTTACGCCGGCTTATGATGATTGGTTGAAAACACTTCCGGATGGCGAAACTGTTTTGAATAAAATCAACAAAAGTATTCCGTTTGAAAGCCGAATGACCAAGACAGAAGAAATTGCAGATACAGCACTTTTTATCATTTCAGATCGTTCGTCGCATACTACAGGACAATTTGTTTTTGTTGATGGTGGTTACGTTCATTTAGATCGTGCACTAATTAGCGATGTAAATTAGTATAAGATGGGAAACCGAATTGATTCACATCAGCATTTTTGGAAATTTGATCCCGTAAGAGACAGCTGGATTGACGATTCGATGCAAAAGATCCAAAGAGATTTTTTGCCTGAAGATCTTTTGCCTTTATTGCAACAAAATCAATTTTCAGGTTGCGTAGCCGTTCAGGCTAGTCAGTCTGAAGAGGAAACTGAGTTTCTTTTAGATTTAGCTTCAAAAAATGATTTTATAAAAGGAATCGTGGGTTGGGTTGATTTAAGAGCTTCAAATATCGAAGAACGACTAAATTATTTTTCTTCTTTTAAAAACATAAAAGGATTTCGTCATGTTGTTCAGGGCGAAGCCGATGATTTTATGTTTAGAGAAGATTTTCGTAACGGAATTTCAGCTTTAAAAATGTTCAATTATACCTACGATATTTTAATTTTTCATCGTCAATTATCCGCTGCAATAAATTTGGTAAAACATTTTCCCGATCAGCCTTTTGTAATCGATCATATCGCAAAACCGGATATAAAATCAGGTGATATTGCATCATGGAAGAAAGGAATTGAGGAAATTGTAAAATACGAAAATGTAAGCTGTAAAATCTCAGGAATGGTCACAGAAGCTCATTGGAACTCCTGGAAACCATCTGATCTAAAACCGTATCTAGATGTTATTTTCGAAAATTTCACTGCCAATAAATTAATGTTCGGATCAGATTGGCCAGTTTTGAATGTCGCCTCCGATTATTCTGAAGTAGTACAAACCTTAGAAGATTATATGTCACAACTTTCTACAGAAGATCAGAATAAGATTTGGTTTGAGAATGCGAGTTCTTTTTATAAGTTATAAATAACCGCACAATATTTCATCCTGATTTTACACAAAGAAACGCGACAGGTTTTTAAAACCTGTCAGGTTTGATGTTGTATATCATAATCTTGTCACCTTTGCGAAAGAGAAATCTCCGCAGGAAACTCCACAAAGGATTATAAAATACGTTGTCGATTCACGAGCATGATCCTTCGTTCCTCAGGATGAAAAGATTGCGAATAAAATGGCAGTAAATGACCATAAAGTTTGTCATTTCGAAGAATGAGAAATCACACAAGAAATTCCGCAAAGATCTAGATCGATTGTCGTGGTACGTACGAAGATTTTTATTTCGAAATCAAAAAGAAATTCAATAAAAAAGCAGGCTTTCCATGGGAAAGCCTGCTTTTTTATTACTCTATACTCTATACTCTATACTCTATACTCTATACTCTATACTCTATACTCTATACTCTATAATTAAAACTTCACAGCCCCTTTAGGAACAGTCTCCCCAATAGTAGTTTTCTTTGCAAAATTAAAATTAGTTGATGAAGTAAATTCAATATTCTGAGAAGCTTCTCCATTAATGGAAATTGCTTTTGCTGATGTCGAATTGAATTCCACATTTTTCAAAGACAAATTTTTAGCATTGTAAATTTCGAAAATAGTACTGTCTGCGATATCCAGCTTTGCATTAGTGATTTTGATTCCGTTAGCATCAATAATCGAAAAACCTTTTTCTGCCGTAGCGATTAAGTTCGAGATTTCGATATTCTCTAAATTCATTTCAGGCAAACCTTGTAAAAATACTGCTTGCTGAGCACCTTTAATCGTTACATTTTTGATCGAAATGTTTTTAAATTGTGGCGTTTCAACATTCACAGGCATTGCTTTATTGATGATTTTATCTCCACCTTCTTCTAATGTTTCTGCTATTGATTTTCCTCCGTAATAAAGGTTGAAAGAAATCGCCTGAGAAGGAATATCAGTCATAAAAATATCTGAGATATAAATGTTTTCAACCACACCGCCACGTCCGCGGTTACTTTTAAAACGTAATCCAACATCAGTTCCCATAAAAGTGCAGTTTGAAACATGCATGTTTTTTACACCACCGGACATTTCGCTTCCTACGGTTACACCTCCGTGTCCGTGATATACGATATTGTTTTTTATGATGATATTCTCGCAAGGAACACCACGATCACGTCCATCTTTATCTTTTCCTGATTTAATACAAATCGCATCGTCACCCACATCAAAACTAGAATTTTCGATGATCACATTTTTGCACGATTCTACATCAAGGCCATCTCCATTTTGAGAATACCAAGGATTACGAACCGTTATATTGCGCACAATCAAATCTTCAACCATTAAAGGGTGAATGTTCCATGCTGGAGAATTCTGAAACACAGGTCCGTCAAATAAAACTCTTTTACTGTTTTGAATACTTACCAGTACCGGACGCAAAAAGTCATGAATTTTTTCAAAATCCTCTTTCGTTTTTAAGTCAGGACGTACATTTTGATCCGCACCTTTAGAAGCATTCATAAAAACTTCTGAAGGATACCAGCTCGTTTTGTCTTTATTAAGAACGCCGCCTGAAGCAACAAATTTTTTCCATTGCCCCTCAGTTAATTTACTCTTTTTAACCTGTCTCCAAACTTCACCTGAACCATCCCAGACACCATTGCCGGTAAAAGCAATGTTTTCAAGGTTTTTGCCATAAATAGGAGAGATGCAACGCCATGTATTAAGCCCTTCAAAACTCGTTTCGATAATGGGATACAAACTCTTATCAGGAGAAAATTTGATCAGTGCTCCGGTTTCAGCGTGCAATTCGAGATTGCTTTTTAAAATAATAGGGCCAGTAAGCCAGATTCCCGGAGGGATAATTACCTTTCCACCGCCTTTTTTTGAAACCGCGTCTATAGCATCTGCGAAAGCCTTTGTGTTTAAAACATACCCGCCATTTACAGCGCCAAAGTCTTTTATGTTTACACTGTTTTTTGGAATTACAGGTTCTTTGACCTTTGCCATTTTAAACTCAATGTTCTTGTAAGTGTCGTAAGATTGCGAATTCTGGGAGACAATGTTCTGCGAACAACTTGCAATCATAATTGCCAAAGCAATACGTAAAAAGTTAATTGGGTTAGTTTTCATTGATAATGTATTATGGTTAAAATTTAAATCTGAGTCGAAAGCGTTTATTTGCTAAATCTGTTTAATGACCTTTGTTTTTTTATTGATATAGAAAAAATGGAATACTATTAATCATAAAACTTAAATGTAATCGATTACACAAATCTATAAAAAATTATTCTAAATATTCTCTTTAATCGAAAGATTGCCACAAAAGAAATAGTAAAAGTTAAGAAAATATCTTTTCACTGTCTTAATTTCAATAATAGCAGGAGTGTACAGGATACTTATATTTTTATGTTCTTTTAAATTGTGCCATATATTTAAGGTAAATGTTAAAATATCTACTGATGTAAAGTTTTTATTACTTTAAATTATTTCCCCAATAATTTTAATACCAAAAAAAGTTTAAAAATTCAAAATAATGCATTCAAATTCCTTTCGTAAAATTTTCATTGTTTTTTTTATTTTCTGTACCGTCTTTTCAGTCAACGCTGCTGAGATTTGGGTTGCTCCAAACGGAAAAGATACCAATGCAGGCACAAAAGCAAATCCTGTGGCAACGGTACAAATGGCAATGCGAAAAGCCAGAGAACTACGCCGATTAAATGATCCATCTATAAAAGGCGGGATTCAGATTATCGTAATGAACGGTACGTATTATTTAAACGAACCATTGTTTGTAAGACCTGAAGATTCAGGAACTCCGGAAAGTCCAACAACAATTGTGGCAGATCTAAATGCAAAACCAATAATAAGTGGTGGATTTGAAATTAAAAACTGGAAAAAAGCCACAACAATAAACGGCATAAAAAAAGCCAATGTCTGGGTCGCTGATGCGCCTAAAATTGCAGGTGAAATTATTAATTACCGTCAGTTATGGGTAAATGATAAAAAAGCAGTCAGGGCTAAGAGCACTTCCGGAAACACTATGGACCGTATTTTGTCCTGGGATCATGAATCGCAAACGTGTTGGATTCCGTTTAAAGACAAGTCTGTTAAGTTTGAAGCGGGAATGGAAATGTTTATCACACAATGGTGGTCTGTTGCCAATCTTCGAATCAAAAATATCGAAGTTCAAAAAGACAGCGCAAGACTTTCGTTTGAACAGCCGGAAAGCCGTATTCAAAGCGAACATCCGTGGCCAGCACCATGGATTTCGAAAAACAACGGAAATTCAGCTTTCTTTTTAAACAACGGAATTTCGATGCTGAATGAAGCCGGAGAATGGTATTTGGATAAGAAAAATGCCAAAGTCTATTATATCCCAAGAGCCGGAGAAAATATGAATTCGGCTAAAGTAACGATTCCTGTTTTAGAAAATTTACTAGAAGTAAAAGGAACTATCGATGCTCCGGTACACGATTTTAGATTTAAAGGAATATCGTTTCAATACAGCAATTGGCTTCGTCCTTCGCAGCAAGGTCACGTTCCGTTGCAATCTGGTTTGTATTTGCTTGATGCTTATAAATTAAAAATTCCGGGAACTCCCAATCAGGCCAGTTTAGAAAATCAGGCGTGGGTAGGAAGACCAAGAGCGGCGGTAGAAGTAAATTATGCTAATAATATTCAGTTTGAATCCTGTCGTTTTGAGCATTTGGCCTCAACAGGATTAGATTTAAATAAAGGTACAAATCATAATATCGTAAAAGGAAATTTATTCAAAGACATTGGCGGAAGCGCTATAAACGTTGGAGTATTTTCTGAAGAAGCTTTTGAAGCCCATTTACCATTGAATGTAAAAGACGAAAGAGAAATTTGCTCTGATGAATTAATTGCGGATAATTTGATTACAAACGTTACCACTGAAGATTGGGGAACGCTGGGAATCAGCGCTGGTTTTGTTCGCAATATTACGATTGAACACAACGAAATTTCAGATGTATCCTACTCCGGAATTGCAATGGGCTGGGGTTGGACACACACGTCAAATGTGATGAAAAACAATAAAATCCTTGGAAATAAAATTCATCATTACGCCAAACATCTCCATGATGTTTCGGGCATTTATACCCTTTCATCACAACCAAACAGCAGAATCGAAGAGAATTATATCGATAAAGTTTACAACAGTCCTTATTCTCATGATCCGTTTTTATGGTTGTATTTGTATACTGATGAAGGAAGTCAGGGATTTACGATCAAAAATAATTGGATTGCAACGGAGAAAATCCTAAAAAACAATAACGGTCCTGAAGGCAATATTTGGCAGGATAATAATCCTTATGTAATTACTAAAATCAAAGATGCCGCCGGAATCAGAGCACCCTATACGGATTTAACAAAAGAGGTTTTTATTGATGAAAGCTGGGGATTACAAGAATTGCCAAAATCAGTTGCGATAGAATTAACAGGATCTGATTTTGATATCGAAAAAATAAAATCAACTATAAAAGGATTTCGAATTGTAGGCGAATCGTTGTACCAATGGAAAAATCATTTGGTGATTTATGGCAAGATGAATCAGCCCGAAAGAACCAAACGAAAGTTGGCTTTGGCTTTTCCATCTATTCAAATTAAAATCTATGAAAATCCGATTTATGATTTCCAAAATTTTGACAGATGCAAAGATTCAAAACCGGCATCAGAATGGGAGAATATTGTTTTGACAGCCAATTTGGTCGATGATTCAAAAATGCAAAAGGAGTATGTTGATTATCATACGACGCAATTCGAAAAATGGCCTGAAATCGCAAAAGGTTTCTGTAATGCCGATTTCCAGCAATTGCAGGTTTTCAAAAACGAAAAACAACTCATGCTAATTATCAGTATTCCTAAAGGAGAAAATTTGGATAAACTGAATCCAAAAACAACCCAAAATAATCCGCGTGTTGACGAATGGAATACTTTAATGAAAAAATACCAAACCGGAATCGAAGGAGCAAAACCAGACGAAACCTGGATCTTTCTAAATAAAGTAGAATCGAAATAATAACACATTATTTATCCTAACAGGTTTCCAAAACCTGTTAGGTATGTTTAGCCAATAAGAAAGTAAGCTACTTCCGATAGCTATCGGGATAAAAAGATTAGACAGATTAAAATCATTTGAATCTTTTTAATCTGTGAAAAAAAAATGATGATACCTAACAGGTTTTAAAAACCTGTCAGTATACTTTACAAACTATAGAAAACCAAAAAACCAATGTTAAAAATAGCCATTTTAGGACTCGGAGAAGGCCGAAGCACCATGTCTGCAGCTTTAGGAAGTTCAAAATTAGAACTCGTAAAAGTATGCGACAGAAACGAAGAATTGTGTAAAAAGAGAGCAAGGGAATTTGATTTCCATTCCTACACAACCAATTATGATGATTTACTAAAAGATGATTCCATTGATATCATCGCCATTTATACACCTGATCATTTGCATGCTGAACATATAAAACAAGCTTTATTACACGGGAAACATGTAGTTTGTACCAAACCTTTTATTGATGATCTTTCTGATGCTGCAGCACTTTTAGAACTCAGTAAAAAAACAGGTAAAAAGGTTTTTATAGGTCAGAGTTCAAGATTTTTTGAACCTGCAAAAAGACAGCGAAAAGATTATGAAGAAGGATTAATAGGAGATTTAATTACTATCGAAGCGCAGTATCACGCTGATCACAGATGGTTTTTAGAGAAAGAATGGTCGTTGTTGCAGTCTTTCAGATGGCTGTACGGTGGTTTAAGTCATCCAGTAGATTTTATCAGATGGTATTTACCTAATATCGAAGAAGTAATGGGTTATGGAATGATCAGCAGTAACGGAAGTGCTGCGGGTTTGAAAAATGAAGATACGATGCATTTTATATTTAAAGCCACAGACGGAAGAATTGCCAGAGTAAGTGGTGTGTATACTTCGCCAACACAACCTGCGCAACGTGATAGCGGAATGAGTACGATTTTAAGAGCAACTGAAGGCGCAAGTCAGGCAGATTACCATGAATTGCGTTATGCTGTTACAGACAAAACCGGCGAAGAAAAAGTAATTACGTGGGGAGATTCAACCTTAAAACATTATTTCCGTTTTGAAGGGCAAAGCCATCACGCAGGAGAATATCAAAATTATCTGGAATATTTTGTAGACAGCATCGAGCTCAAATTTACGGCGTATCCGGATATGGAAGAAGGCATAGGAACCGTAGCTTTACTACAAGCGATGGATAAATCACTACAAACCGGATTGCCAGTAAAATTAGCTGACGTTCTTAATGAATACGGGCTATGAACAGCATCTACGATAAATTAACAACGCTCGATTTTATAATTGTTGCCGTTTATCTGGTAGCTTTATTAATTATTGGCTGGGTTGTTAGCGTCAAGCAAAGCAAGAAAAACGAAACCCTTTTTCTGGCTGGAAATTCATTAAACTGGTACAGCATTGGGTTCAATATGTGGGGAACAAATGTTGGTCCGTCTTCGTTATTGGCGTTTGCGAGTATTGGTTACGCAACCGGAATTGTAGCAGGAAATTTTGAGTGGTACGCCTTTGTTTTTTTACTGCTTTTGGCAATGGTTTTTGCACCGCGTTATATTGCGAGCAAAGTAAGTACAATGCCGGAATATATGGGAAAACGCTATGGCGACAGCACACAAAATATCTTAGCTTGGTATGCTTTAGTCAAAATTTTGGTAAGTTGGTTATCATTAGGATTATTCAGCGGAGGTGTTTTAGTACGTCAGATTCTTGGAATCCCAATGTGGCAAAGTGTGACAGTTTTAGTAATTTTTTCAGGAATTTTTACTTTTGCCGGAGGATTAAAAGCCATTGCGAAAGTCAATGTTTTTCAGATGATTTTATTGATTGTCGTTTCATTAACCTTATCTTATTTAGGTTTACAAAAATTGGGAGGAATTGATGTTTTAATTGCAAAAACACCTTCTAATTTCTGGAATTTAGTACAGCCGGCAAACGATGCGCATTATCCATGGCCCGCCATTTTATTAGGATATCCTGTTGCTGCTGTGGCTTTCTTTTGTACAGATCAATCAATGGTGCAGAGTGTTTTAGGAGCCAAAAATCTGGAACAGGGACAATTGGGAGTAAATTTCATTGGCTGGCTAAAAGTTATGGCGTTGCCTTTGTTTATTTTACCGGGAATCCTTTGTTACGCCTTATATCCTGAATTAGGCAAAAACTCTGATTTGGCTTATATGACAATGGTCACAAATCTGTTCCCAAGCGGAATGAACGGTTTGGTTATTTGTGTGATGATTGCCGTTTTGGTAGGAACAATTGGTTCGTCGCTAAATGCGTTAAGTACCGTTTTTACGAATGATATTTATGTCAAGAAAATCAACCCGACAGCTACTATAAAAGAACAGATTAAGATTGGAAGAATCACCATTGCAGCCGGATGTTTGTTTGCAATTCTGATTGCCATTGCAATCGATAATATAAAAGGACAAAATTTATTCAATATATTTCAAGCGGTTTTGGGCTTTTTAGCACCTTCATTATCTGTCGTTTTTCTGTTAAGTATTTTTTGGAAACCAACTACAAAAAAAGCTGTAAACGTTACATTATCCTGGGGTTCTGCATTTAGTTTATTTGTGGGAGTTTTATATCTATGGATATTTCCTGCCGATAAATATGCAATTTGGCCACACTTTTTATTGATTTCATTTTACATTTTTGCCGTATTATTAGTCGCAGCAGTTATAATCTCATTATTAGATAAAAGCCCTGAAACCAATTTTTCAGTTGAAGTTGATATTCCTAAAACTAGTATGAAAGTTAAGCTGTTGTTTGGTTTGTTGGGATTAACTATTTTGGCTTTGTATTTTGTTTTTAATGGGAATTGAAACTATATAAAAACAAACTTCTAATAAAAACGAAAGACTGTCTCAAAAAGGCAGTCTTTTTTTGTTTTTTTGCGTACTATTTGTCATTTCGACCAAAGGGAGACTCGAGCGATAGCGAACAGACGAAGTAAATCGCATTCAATTTTCGATAAAGATTGACTAATTTCTATGCGGAGTTTCTTGTGTGATTTCTCCCTTTTGTCTAAATGACAATATTGCGATTGTTGTACTGGTTAAAAAGATTTTTTATATTTTATTTTGGTAGAGTAGAAACCAACAACTCTCGAACATCAACTTTCAAAAATTTAGAAATTTCATAAAGTGTTTCAATAGAAGGCTGATATTCATTAGTACACCAGCGAGAAACAGTGGATACAGTTTTACCTAAATGTTTAGCTAATTCCTTATTACTTCTATTGTTTTCAACTAAAACAACTTTTATTTTATTTAACTTAAGTTTCGACATAATGTTGATTTATTGCTTTTTTATGCAAATATGATGTATTTTAAATATAATGAAAAGTATAATAAAATTATTCAAAAGTGCTGTAAAATTATAATTTTAATATATTTAGTTATTGTTTTTAATAAAATTTTTACTATATTTTCTTTAATGAAAGTAAAAACTTAAATAAAGCGATCAGGAAAACGACAATTAAAAGATATCGGTTTCGAATACGGGCGATCTGTAACAGTTCGACATGAAAAAGATATAATTATCATCATGGCAAATACTAAGATTGAAAAGATCACAAAGTATTGATTATTTATATTTTTAATGGATATTAAACTCAGATCAACTTTAAAGAATAATAAAAAAAGTGCTTCAGAATCCCTGAAGCATTTTTTTTTATGATAGTTTTTAAGAAGCCTGAGTGATAAATCTCACAACCCATTATCTATTTGAAAAAAAATCAAATAAAATTTAAAGAATTAAATAAAAAAAAGGGACTAAAATTACGGTCATGGTATAAAAAAGGTTAATTATTCCGCGTAAACAGGACAGTGCAGGGTATGAAATGTAAAAATAACGTTTATCTTTAGCCTTAAATTATTGTTATATGCAGAACCAATTTTCAATTTCCAGATTTTTGCTTGTTTGTCTTATTTTTTGTTCTTCGGTTTTTCTGTTTGCGCAGGAAAAATCAAAAGAAGCGACATGGATCTGGTATCCAGGAGATTTTGAAGTTTGGTTAAGCAATAAAATGCAGGTAAAACGTACAGAACGCGAAGCGGTATTTCCGCCGCTTTGGCAATATTATAGTCCTTATGCGCTGGTAACTTTTCAAACAGAAGTAGATATTCCAACACCAGACGAAGTAAAAATTTATTCAGAAGGACCTTTCCAATTACTTTTAGATGGTATTCAGGTTTATGGGCAGCCAAAATCAATAACTATTCCCGCCGGAAAACACAAAATTTCCTTCAAAGTTTATAATCAGGAAGTATTGCCGACAATTTATATCGATGGTAAATATGTTAAATCTGACGCCTCCTGGAAAGTGACCAACGAAGATAAACTTTGGATTGATGAAACAGGAAAAGCACAACAATCCGGTACACCATGGGTGCCTGTTGGTTCCTGGAATTTTGATGCACCAGAGAATAAACCTTCAGGATTTAAACTGACTACCAAGCCTATGAATGCTAAAAAAGCAGAAAAAATAGGGACTGGTCAATTAGTAGATTTCGGTAAAGAAACTTTTGGTTACATTAAAATTCATGGTTTAAAGGGAAAAGGTAAAGTAGCACTTTATTATGGTGAATCTCGTGAAGAAGCGCTGGATTCTGCAAGATGCGAAACCTTAGATCATTTATCTTTTGATGGAAATCAGCCTGCAACATACACACATAATGGATCCAAAGCGTTCCGCTACGTTCAGGTTCAGGCAGATGCAACGGTAAAATATGATTCTATTTCGATGCTTTATGAATATTTGCCATTAGACTATCGTGGTGCATTCAGATCTTCAGACCAATTATTGAATCAAATTTGGGATGTGTCCGCTTACACAATGCATCTAACGTCCCGCGAATTTTTTATAGACGGAATTAAACGCGACCGTTGGATTTGGTCTGGCGACGCATATCAAAGTTATTTAATGAATTATTATTTATTCTTTGATTCGGCTTCTGTAGAACGAACGATGTTAGCGCTTCGTGGAAAAGAACCTGTGACGGCTCACGTTAATATCATAATGGATTATTCGCTCTATTGGTTTGTGGGTGTTTACGATTATTACTTACACACAGGCGATACAAAATTTATCACAACTTTTTATCCGCGAATGAAGTCACTTATGGAATTCTGTTTAAAAAGAAGAAACACAAGCGGATTCCTGGAACCACTAGAAGGCGATTGGGTTTTTATTGATTGGGCAGACGGATTACCAAAAACAGGCGAGGTTAGTTTTGAGCAAATGCTTTTAGCAAGAAGTTTAGAAGCGATGGCGGTTAGTGCTGAAATTGCAGGTGAAAAGGAAGACCAAAAAGAGTATAAAAAATTAGCTGATGATTTAAAGACAAAATTATTTGATGTGTTTTGGGATAAAAAACAAAACGTTATGAAGCATCAGCGTATAAACGGCAAAGTAGAAGATATTGTAACGAGATACGCTAATATGTTCGGTATTTTTTTCAATTACTTTAATGAAGAGCAAAAACAAAGTATAAAAAATAAGGTACTGCTCAATAATGATATTCTTAAAATCACAACGCCATACATGCGTTTTTACGAGTTAGAAGCTTTGTGTGCTATGGGCGAACAGGATTACGTATTAAAAGAAATGAAAGATTATTGGGGCGGAATGCTAAAAGAGGGCGCAACATCTTTCTGGGAAGAGTATAACCCAAACAAAAAAGGAGCAGAACATTTAACCATGTACGGACGCCCTTACGGTAAAAGCCTTTGCCACGCTTGGGGAGCAAGCCCAATTTATTTGTTAGGGAAATATTATTTGGGCGTAAAACCAACTTTACCAGGATATTCAGAATACGAAATCAAACCTAATTTAGGAGGTTTAAAATGGATACAGGGAAAAGTACCAACGCCAAACGGAGAAGTAGAATTGTATTGCAGTACCAAAGAAATCACAGTAAAAGCGGCTGAAGGCGAAGGGAAATTGATTTTTGAAAGTTCAGCTAAGCCTAAAACAAATTCAGGAATAATTACAGCATTAGCTAAAAATAAATATCAATTGATTGTAAAACCTAATATTGAATATAAAGTGAGTTATAAAGCAATTAGTTTTTAGTCCACAGTTTGTAAACGTCTAGTGCGTCATTTCGACGAAGGAGAAATCACACGCGTAACCACAAAGATTGTCGATTATAAGTAGGGAATTTCTAATGCGATTTACTGCGTCTGTCCGCTATCGCTCGGGCTCCTTCATTGGAATGACAAAAAAACTCAAAAAATAAAAAAACAATGTTTTCAAAAAATACAAAATACAATTTCAAATTAAATACAGTTTTTCTGGTATTGTTTTCAGTTTGTCTTCAATTTTCAGTTCTGGCACAGAGCCAGAGATTAAAACCCGCTTCTTTTGAAGTTATAAAATCAAACTACAAAACATTCAAAACAACACAGTACGCACACGTATTTTCAGGAAGCAAACATAATATTGTTCGTTTAGCCCCGGAATTGAAAGGTTTGCAAGGTGTAGAACTTCCTTTAGAAGCATATAAAAAAGGAACAAACACTCCTTTGCAATTAAAATTCAAAGAACCGGTTCAGGTTTTGATTGGGGTTTTTCAAGAAAATAATCAGGAATATCTTCAATTAAATAATAATGCAAATTCAAAATTAGTTTTAGAAAATGCAGTAACCATTACAGGTTTACCGCCAATAAATATTTATGCGATTTCTTATCCTAAAGGAACCCAGACTATAAATCCGGGAAAAGGATTGTTCGCCCTTTTGGGTGTTGTGAAAAGCAGTCAAAAATTAACCTTAAGAAACGCAGAACTTCCGAACGGTAAATTATGGAATCCAACGTTTATCGTTGAAGGATTTTCAGACGAGAAACCCCTTTTCGAAATTATTGGAGGAGAAAATAAACCTGTTGTAGAAGAAGGAATGCCCGGAACCGAAGGAATTCAAGGCGGTTTTGAAGGCGGACGCGTGGTAAAAGTAGGCGATACGTATCATATGTTTCCAACCGAAAGAGCCGGAGAAAAAGGAGTAGATTATTATTATGATCGCGTAAAAACAAGAATCGGACACTGGAGCAGTAAAGATGCTATTCACTGGAAAAGAGAATCTACTATATATCAGGCAAGCGGTACATACGCCGTAACCGAAGACGATAACCCAATGAATGATCGCCGTGCCGCAATTTGGTCGTATATGCCGGTTTTTAACGAAAAGGCAAACAAATGGTACGGCTATTATTTAGCCTATACAGTGAGTAAAGAAATAGAACCAAATCATTCATTTGGAAGAATTTGGAGATGTGAATCGACAGTAGACGGTATCAACGGAATTGGTGGTCCGTACAAGGATATGGGAATCATTATGGAACCGGGATTAGACTCAGAACCTTGGGAGGGGCGTCAGGGCGTGGCTTCATTTTTTCCTTATAAAGTAGGCGATAAGTATTTTGGTTTTTACAGCGGAGCATATCCTTTTAATTCCTGGGCAGATTATCCAAAGAAATCAGGAAAAGGCTGGTTTGTGGCTTTAGCCGAATCAAAAAGTTTAGAAGGTCCATGGTCAAGAATAAAAGAGGGCAATAATCCGATAAAGACAATGCATCCGTTTTTTGTAGAAAATCCAATTGTGAGTCAGCTACCAAACGGTTTATATATTGCCATTTTTGATGGAGGACCGGACGGTTGGGGACATCATTTGCCTAATATGATCGCCTATTCAGTATCAAAAGATGGTAAAAATTGGGGAGAAGCAAGATATCTTCCCATAGAAACAAAAGTCGATAAATGGTGGGATATTATGAGAACGCCATTATGTCTAATTCCAGAAGGAAATGACGTTTACACCATTGTTTACGCCGCAATCGACCTAAAAAGAAGATTTCACCCAATGGGAATGGTTAAAGTAAAATTAAACAAAGACGTAATGGAATCCCGTTTAGAAGAATTGAAGAAATAGAAAAAAGATATAAGAAACAAGATTTTAAAGAATAGAATATAGAGTATAGAGTAAAGAATATAGAAACTTTGCGACTCTGCGTCTTTGCGAGATTAAATTGTTCGCAAACAAATAAAAAACTTAGCGACTTAGCGCCTTCGTGGCAAAAATAACATAAAATGAAAATTAAATATTTATTAATCGCCTTAACAGTACTTGCCATAACAAGTTGTGCAACAAAATACAAGAAAAGAGAAATCAACGAAACCGTAATGCAGGAGATTTACAACGAGATCAAAACGCCTTACAAATATGGTTTGGTCATGGTTCCCACAGACAACTCCTATAAAATGGATTGTCCGAGTGTGTTTAGAAAAGACGGAAAATGGTTCATGACGTATTTAATCTATGGCGGAAGAGGTTACGAAACCTGGCTGGCAGAAAGTGATGATTTATTGCATTGGAAACATTTAGGAAAAGTAATGTCTTTTTCTGAAAATGAACAACATTGGGATGTCAACCAAAAAGCAGGATATATTTCGTTGCAGGATCCAACATGGGGAGGAAGTTACGAATGGGAAAAATACGATGACAAATACTGGATGAGTTATTTTGGCGGAGACAGCAAAGGTTACGAAGCCGGAGTATTGTCTATTGGAATGGCTTATACCAAAGAATCACCAACAAAAGCGCATGAATTTGATCGTCTGGACAAACCTGTTCTGACTCCAAAAGATAAGGACGTAAGCTGGTGGGATAACAGCACGATGTATAAAAATACCGTAATCAGAGATACAGAAAAACAAACCGGACATAATTTCATCATGTATTACAATGCCCGTGGCGATAGTTTGAAACCAGCAAAAGGAGCAGAAAGAATTGGAATGGCAGTCTCTAACGATATGAAAAGCTGGAAACGTTTTGGTAAAGATCCAATATTGAACAATCATAAAGGAATTACAGGCGATCCATACATTCAGAGAATTAACGATACCTGGGTGATGTTTTATTTTGGTGCTTTCTGGAAACCCGGAGCTTTTAACCGTTTTGCGGTTTCGAATGATTTGATTCACTGGAACGATTGGAAAGGCGAAGATTTAATCAAATCATCTGAACCTTATGACGATTTGTTTGCACACAAATCATTTGTAGTAAAACACAACGGAATAGTATATCATTTTTATTGCGCCGTAAATAAAGCAGAACAAAGAGGAATTGCAGTAGCAACTTCTAAAGATTTAGGCAAAAGCGAAACGAATTTTGTGGCGCCGCCAGAGAAGAAGAAATAGTTTTCAGTCTCAGTTTGAATTGCCAATAGGTATAGTCCCTACGCGACATTTTTACATTAGCTGCCGATGTTGCTATCAATATTTAATCACTACTAGATATTCCGTTAGGAATTTAATATTGGTAGTATTAAGAAGGTAGAAATCAATATTTAATATCTGCGAAATATTACGTTAGGAATTAAATGTTGGAAGCAAAAAAAAACATTTGCAAATAAGTTTTGTCCCGTAGGGACTACATAATATAATAAGTTAATAATGAATGAATTAAAATCAATGTCAATTTATATTCGTCAATTTTTCAATTTTGAATTTTCGATTAATAAATTATATTTCACATTTTGCATCTTACTTTTTACGGTTATGGGAAATGCCCAATCCGTAACAGGAGAACCTGCGGGAATTCCCGAAATACCTAAAAAGTACGAATTTGCTCCTTGGGAAGATCCAACGGTTACGAGTATCAACAGACAACCATCAAGAGCAACGGCATATTCATACACAAATATCGAAGATGCCTTAAAAGGAGACAGAACAAAAAGCCGACTTAAAATGCTTACTGGAGATTGGGATTTTAAATATGCATCTAATCTTAAAGAAGCTTCTAGAGATTTTTATAAAGGAAAAGTCAATGGCTGGAAAAAAATAGAAGTCCCGTCAAATTGGGAATTAAAAGGTTATGATATTCCAATTTACAAAAGTGCCGTTTATCCGTTTCGACCTATAAATCCACCTTTTATTCCTAAAGATTATAACGGAGTTGGGTCCTATCAACGCAGTTTTACCGTTCCTGAAAATTGGAAAGATATGACAGTAACTTTGCATTTTGGAGCTGTAAGTTCCGGATTTCAGGTTTGGCTGAACGGAGAATTTTTAGGATATGGAGAAGATAGTTTTTTGCCTTCGGAATTTGATATTACGCCGTATTTAAAAGAAGGCGAAAATGTAGTTTCGGTTCAGGTAATTCGTTGGACAGACGGTTCATATCTTGAAGATCAGGATCATTGGCGCGTAAGCGGAATCCAGCGTGAAGTTTTTATTATGGCAGAGCCAAAATTACGCATTCAGGATTTCTTTTATCAAACCAAATTAGACAAAGAATACAAAGACGCTTCTTTTCAACTGCGACCAAAAGTTGAAAACCTGACAGGCGAAAAAATCAAGGATTATACTTTTCAGGCACAATTATACGATGCCAATAATGTAGCTTTATTCAAAGAACCACTTAAAAAACCGGTGATCGATATGATCAACGAAAGTTATCCTCGTCTGGATAATGTACGTTTTGGAATGTTTAAGGAAAATATCACTAATCCAAAAAAATGGAGTTCAGAAGAGCCTAATTTGTACACTTTGGTAATGTCGATAAAAGATGCAAACGGAAATATTACAGAAGCAAAAAGCTGTAAAGTTGGTTTTCGTTCAGTTGAATTCTCCAAGGAAAACGGAAAAATGCTTATCAACGGAAAAGAGACTTATGTTTATGGTGTAAACCGTCACGATCAGCATCCAACCAGAGGAAAAGCAGTTACAAGAGAAGATATTAAGGAAGATATTACCACCATTAAAAAGTTCAATTTCAACTTTATCCGAACCAGCCATTATCCTAACGATCCTTATTTCTATGATTTATGTGATCAATACGGAATCATGGTGATGGACGAAGCCAATCAGGAAACTCATGGTATTGGCGGAAAACTAAGCAATGACCCAAAATGGACAAATGCGTATTTAGAACGTATGACGAGAATGGTCGAAAGAGATAAAAATCATCCGTCAGTTGTGTTTTGGAGTTTAGGTAATGAAGGCGGAAAAGGACCAAATCATGCTGCAATGGCAGGTTGGGTTCACGATTTTGATATTACACGTCCTGTACATTATGAACCCGCACAAGGAAACCCGAGATTAGAAGGTTATATTGATCCACTTGATCCAAGATATCCTAAAACAATCGATCACGCGTACAGATTCGAAAATCCGCAAGACGAGCCGTACGTTGATATGGTCAGCCGATTCTATCCGGGAGTTTTTACACCAAAGTTTCTGGTAGATCAGAAGAAAGACACACGACCAATTATTTTCGTTGAATATTCTCATGCAATGGGAAATTCAGTTGGAAATTTAAAAGAATTATGGGATGAATTCCGTTCGCTTCCAAGAGTTATTGGAGGTTGCATCTGGGAGTTTAAAGATCAGGGATTATTGAAAAAAGATCCGGCAACGGGTCAGGAATTTTTTGCTCATGGCGGAGATTTTGGCGAAAAATACCATGACGGAAACTTCAATACAAAAGGAATTGTCGATTCTAACGGAAAACCAAAAGGTTCTATTTATGAGAACAAATGGATTTACCAACCGGCGACAAGTACATTAAAAGATAATTTTCAATTAGAAATTAAAAATCGTCAGGCCGTAAAATCTTTAGCTGATTATATTCCGGTTTTGAAAATATTAGAAAACGGAAATGTGATTAAAACTCAGGTATTAAAACCTTTCAATTTAGAAGCAGGACAATCTACAATTTTAGATGTAAAACAATATCTGCCTAAACTGAAAAAAGATGCCGAATATTTTCTGAATATCGAGTTCCAGCTTTCAAAAGAGGAATTATGGGCTTCTAAAGGTTATACAGTTGCAGAGGATCAGTTTTTGTTGAAAAAGCAAGACGTAACAATTGATTTTAAAGAGAAAGATTCTAAGTTTAAAACAACAGAAACTGAAACAGATTTTAAAATAAAAGGAAAATCATTTGAGATCAATATTAGCAAGGCAAACGGAGCTTTGAGTTCTTATGTTTTCAATGGCGAAGAGCAGGTTTTTGCACCGCTGCTGCCTAATTTTGTAAGACCACTTACGGATAATGACAAAAGAGGCTGGAAATCGCACAAACTTTTAAAACCGTGGTATCAGGCAAAACCAAAAGTGGTAAGTACAAAAATGGCGATTGCAATTGACGGAACAACAATTACGAGTGAATATGAAGTCATAAAAGACAGTGCGAAAGTTCAGGTTGTTTATAAAATCAATAAAAACGGAATTATAAAAGTGGATTATAGTTTGAAAGCAACAAACAAATTACCAAACATTCCAAAAATTGGAATGCAAATGGGAGTACAAAGAAAATTCGATCAGATTTCGTGGTACGGAAAAGGAGAATTAGAGAATTACATTGACAGAAGTTTTGGATCGTTTGTAGGGAAATATTCGTTGCCAATTAATGATTTTCTGGAGCATTATGTGAAACCTCAGGAAAACGCAAACAGAACAGAAGTAAGATGGATGGCTTTTAGAACACCTCAAAAAAATAAAGGTTTATTGGTTGTCGATGATTCCAAAGTTTTAAGCATGAGCGCGTGGCCATATACGCAGGAAAATCTAAGCGCCGCCAAACATACTTTTGATCTGAAAGATCCGGGATTTTTAACGGTAAATATCGATTTGATTCAGATGGGAGTGGGAGGAAACGACAGTTGGACTTTAGTAGCCCAACCTTTAGAACAATATCAAATTAAGTCCGGAGATTATCAATATAGTTTTTATCTCGTTCCTTTTTCAGGTTCAAAAAATGGCCTGGATGAAAGTTTGAAAAAATTTAAGTATTAAGTTATGATCTATCCTAACAGGTTTCTAAAACCTGTTAGGTATTTCTGTTTAGAAGCTTAGAGATTAAAGATATATTTTGTTATTTCCATCGAAAAGATACTCGAGCCGATAGCGAACAGACGAAGTAAATCACACTAGTAGCTCGACAAAGATTATCGAAGTTCTTTACGGAATTTCGCGTGTGATTTCTCCTTCGTCGAAATGACAAAAATGTGAATAAAATAGTATGTATTGAACCCGACAAGTTTTTAAAACCTGTCGGGTTTGCCAAACGAATGAAAAAAACAATAATAATGTTCCAAAAAACAATCTTCTTTTATGTATTATTTTTCACGGGACTCATTTCCGCGCAGCAAATCCATAAAAAAGAAAATAATCCGTTTCAGCCCACAATCGAATCCTCAAGACCTTGGGTATATTGGTATTGGATGCAAAGTGCTTACTCAAAAGAGGGGATCACAGCTGATCTCGAAGCGATGAAACAAGCCGGAATTGGGGGTGCCTATTTAATGACCATTAAAGGACCGGCAAGTCCGCCATTGATCAATCCGCCGGTTTTACAACTAAGTCCTGAATTCTGGACTTTGGTACGTTGGGCTTTGACAGAAGCAGACCGTTTAGGCGTAAAAATCGCTTTTCATCCCGCTGATGGTTTTGCCGTTGCCGGAGGTCCCTGGATTACACCCGAAATGTCGATGCAAAAAGTAGTTTGGGCTGATATTACGGTAAACGGCTATAGTTTCAAAAAACTGCAATTACCAACGCCAAATCATTACAAAGACTATTATAAAGATATTGCCACATTTGCTGTTCCGGTTAAAGAAGCATATACAACATCAAATCAAAATCGCCCAAGAATTACATCTACTGTTCCTAATTTCGATGCATCATTTTTAAGTGATAGTAGTAAAGACGATCAATTTAGGTTAAAGGAAAAAGGCTGGATACAATATGAATTTAATGAGCCGTTTTTATGCAAATCGATTCAGATAGAAACCAAAGGAAATAATTATCAGGCGCATCGTTTAATCATTGAATTTAGTGATGATGGCAAAAACTTTAAAAGCCTTGGTCGATTGATAACCCCGCGTCACGGCTGGCAGGATGTTGATGCTTTTTACACCCATAGTATTGTACCAACAAAAGCCAAATATTTCAGGTTCATTTATGATCCGGAAGGAACAGAACCAGGCGCAGAAGATCTTGATCCCGCAAAATGGAATCAGGGTTTGAAAGTCGCAAAAATACTCTTGTCGAATGAACCCTTGATCGATAATTATCAGGGAAAGTCGGGAGCCATTTGGCGTTTGAGTCCACAAATAACAGACAAAGAAATCAGTAGAGCTGATTGTATTGATCCATCAAAAATGATTAATATCTCGAAGTTTGTGGATCAGAAAGGAATTCTAAACTGGAAAGCTGCATCAAAAGAAAATTGGCGAATTATCCGTTTTGGATATACATCGACAGGGCATGAAAACGCGACGGCAGGAGCAGGAAGAGGTCTGGAAGTAGATAAGTTTAATCCTGAAGCCATTCGTTTTCAATTGGATCATTGGTTTGGCGAAATGCTTAGAACTGCGGGTCCTGAATTAGCTTCAAAAGTGGTCAAAATATTACATATTGATAGCTGGGAATGCGGCAGCCAGAACTGGTCGCCCGTTTTTAGAGAGGAGTTTAAAAAGAGAAGAGGTTATGATATAGTAGATTATTTGCCGGTTATGGCGGGAATTCCAGTGAAAGATATTCAGACTTCAGAGAAAGTGTTGTACGATGTTAGAAAGACGATTTCAGAATTGGTTGCGGATAACTTTTTTGCAACATTAGCTGATGAAGCTAAAAAAGCAAACGTGAAATTCAGTTCAGAGAATGTGGCACCAACGATGATGAGCGACGGACTTTTACATTTTAAACATATCGATTATCCTAGTGGTGAATTTTGGTTAAAAAGCCCAACACATGATAAACCAAACGATATGCTGGATGCTATTTCGGGCGGACATATTTACGGAAAAGACATTATTCAGGCAGAAGCTTTTACAGCGTTACGAATGGATTGGGACGAACATCCGGGAAATTTAAAAACTTTAGCAGATCGAAATTACGCTCTTGGAATTAACCGTCTTTTCTATCATGTTTTCGTTCATAATCCGTGGATAGATCGTAAACCGGGAATGACTTTAAACGATATAGGAACTTATTTTCAGAGAGACCAAACGTGGTGGAAACCCGGAAAAGCCTGGTTTGATTATTGTCAGAGAGTTCAGTTTCAATTGCAAAAAGGAAAACCTGTTGTTGATTTGGCCATTTTTATTGGTGAAGATTTGCCATCGCGTTCAGTACTTCCGGATCGATTGGTACCTTTTATTCCGAATGTTTTTGGCGCAGCAAGAGTTGAAAGTGAAACCATTAGATTAAAAAATGAAGGTCAGCCAAGTATTAAAATCCCAAAAGAAGTAACGTCTACTAAAAATTCTACGGATTTATCGCAATGGATCAATGCCATGAATGGTTATCAATATGATTCGTTCAACTCCGATGTTTTATTGAATAATACGAAAGTAGAAAACGGAAAAGTAATCTTTAGTAATAGTATCGAGTACGGCGCTTTATTGTTTCCGGGAAGTCATAAAATGGCTCCAAATAAATTGATTTCTTTGGCTGTAGCCGAAAAAATGCTTCAGTTGATAAAAGAAGGAGCAACCGTTTTTATTCATGAAAAACCAGATTTGCAACCCGGAATACAATCCAAAGAGAATCATCAAAAATGGCAGAGTGTTTTAGATGAAATCTGGAATAATAAACAGAATGTTTCTTCATGGAAAATAGGAAAAGGAACAGTAATTAAATTGCCTTATCAAGGAAAGGACTTCACTTCAATTGGAATTGAGCAGGATATTTATTTTCCAAAATTAAATAGAGATGATTCCCAAACGATTGCCTGGACACATCGAAAATCTTCAACGGAAGATATTTACTTTATATCCAATCAGAAAGAAGAAAAAAGAGAGTTTGAAGCTTCATTTCGTGTTGCCGGAAAAAGACCGGAATGGTACAATCCTGTAACAGATAAAACTTCATCTTTAGTAAATTGGAAAATCGAAAACGGACGTACAATTGTGCTTTTGACTTTAGATAAAAACGAGTCCGGTTTTGTGATTTTTAAAGAAAACACAAAAGAAGTCGTTGCAAAGGATTATAATAAAGCAGCCGAATTTGAAACGGTTCAGACTTTAGATGAAAAGTGGGAATTGCAATTTGATCCTGAATTTAAAGGTCCGAAAGAAGTGGTAAAAACGAACAAACTTTTTGACTGGAGTACATCTCAAAATGATCAGATTAAATATTATTCCGGAACAGTAATTTATAAAAAGGAGGTTAACTGGAAAGGAAAAAATACTGATAAAATCTGGTTGGATCTGGGGACAATTGCTAATCTCGCAGAAGTAACCATTAACGGAAAAGAGTGTGGGACAATTTGGACTTTCCCTTATAAAGTTGCTATTTCTGAAGCCTTGAAAAAAGGAAAAAATACAATCGAAATCAAAATTACCAATACATGGGCAAACCGACTAATTGGTGATGAGAAATTACCAAAAGAAGAAAGATTAACCTGGACAACAGCGCCTTTTAGATTGGAGGGAGAGCCTTTATTAAAAGCAGGGTTGTTAGGGCCGGTTGTGATTTTGAAAGAAAAATAAATGTTTTTGCCTTGTAGACTGGACTAAAGTCCAGCCCTATAATATGTTTCGAGCCGATGGCTCTTTTGCGTAACGTAAAAGTTTTGAGGAACGATTTACATTATAGCGTGGGGTTTTTAACCCTATGGACTGGACTAAAGTCCAGCTCTATAATATGTTTTGAACCGATGGCTCTTTTGCGTAACTTAAAAGTTCCGGAGGAACGATTCATATTGTAGCGTCGGGTTTTAACCCGATGGACGATCAGATTGGAACAACGGATTTTAATGCGTTGTAATTTAAAATAAAAAAAGCCTCGAAATTCACGAATGATTGTAGAAAGATTATAATATAAAATTCGTGGCTAAAAAAAACTTAAGAAATGATACATTTTAAAAATTTAATTATTGCACTTCTATTGCTTTTTGCAAGCTTTCAAATCCATGCAAAAATCAAATTACCTGCATTGTTTTCGGACAATATGATGCTGCAGCAAAAGTCGAATGCACCAATGTGGGGGTGGGCAGAAAAGAATGGAAACATTACCATAAAAACATCCTGGAATTCCAAGATTTACAAAGCAAAAGCAGACAATCTGGGCAAATGGAAAGTGGCCTTGCAAACCCCAATTGCGGGAGGGCCTTTTACGATAGAAGTGACGGAAGGAACTGAAAAAGTAATCGTAAAAAACGTATTGATTGGTGAAGTCTGGCTATGCTCAGGACAATCGAATATGGAAATGCCTTTGAAAGGTTTTCAAGGGCAACCTGTGAAAAACGGAAATGAAATCATTGTAAGATCAACCAAGAAAAACATTCGTTTGATTACGATTCCAAGAGCAACAGTTCTCGAACCATTGGATAATTTTGAAGGTCAATGGGAAGTTGCTTCTCCAAAATCAACAGCTAATTTTAGTGCAACAGCCTGGTATTTTGGTTCACTTTTGCAAGAAGTTTTAGATGTTCCTGTTGGTTTAATTCACGTTTCTTACGGAGGATCAAGCATGGAAGCGTGGATGAATCAGGAAATGCTGAAAGATTTCGCAAGCGCTAAAATCCCAACAAAAAAAGAAGAATTAGCGAAAGATCCAAATCGTGTTCCGACAACTTTGTTTAACGGAATGCTTTCGCCTGTTATTGGCTACGGAATCAAAGGCTGTATCTGGTATCAGGGCGAATCGAATTATGAAAAAGCTAATGAATACGCAGCATTAATGAAGAAAATGGTGAGCAGTTGGAGAACGTTATGGAAACAAGGCGATTTCCCTTTTTATTACGCTCAGATCGCACCATTTAATTATGCTACATTTCATCCAAAAGACTATCTGGAAAAATACAATTCGGCTTATTTAAGAGAAGCACAATTGAAAGCGACAAAGGAAATCCCGAATTCAGGAATGGTAGTTTTAATGGATATTGGAGAAGAAAATAGTATTCACCCAATGGACAAGGAAAAAGGCGGAAACCGACTGGCTTTTCAGGCTTTGGCCAGAACTTACGGAATTGAAGGTTTCGAATTCGAAAGTCCGAAATACAAATCGATGGAAATAAAAGACGGTTCGGTTACAGTTTCTTTTGATGATGTCGCCAACGGAATTACAGCATATGATAAAGAAGTTACCGGTTTTGAATTGGCAGGAGAAGACAAAGTGTTTTATCCCGCAAAAACCGTAGTAAGAAGAAAATCAGTGGTTTTGACTTCTGATAAAGTAGCGAAACCAGTTGCAGTAAGATATTTGTTTAAAGATTTTGCCAAAGCAGAATTGTTTAGTGCAGGAGGTTTGCCTGTTTCGTCTTTCAGAACAGATGAGTGGTAGGATTTTAGTTAAGAGTTAAGAGTTAAGAGTTATGAGGTATAGGTTAAGAGTTCGACGCCTGGTTTATCATTTCGACCGAAGGGAGACTCGAGCCATAGCGAACAGACGAAGTAAATCACACTCGTAATTCGACAAAGATTGAAAATATTCTGAATGGAGCATCTAGTATTATTTCTCTCGCGAAGTTTCGAGCGAGAAATGACAAGAAATGAAAAAAATATAAGAATTAATCTGCTCAATCTGCGATAGAAAATTAAAATTTAGATACCTACAAGGTTTTTGAAACCTTTCAGAAAAGAAAACGATGAGAAATAATATACTATTTATACTTTTCTTTATAACGCTTTTTAGTAAAGCGCAAATTCCCGCGCTCAATAACTACAATCAAATCTGGAATACGCAAAGCAATAATGCGTCAGAATCAATGCCCTTAGGCGGTGGTGATATTGGCTTGAATGTTTGGGTAGAAAAAGGAGATTTGTATTTTTATTTTTCGCGCAGCGGAACTTTTGATGAACATAATACTTTATTGAAATTAGGTCGCGTAAAAGTGACTTTAACACCAAATCCGTTCAAGGATGATAAAGGTTTTTATCAGGAATTGGTATTGAAAGACGGTTATGTTCTGATTGCTCAAAATAGTACCAAAATCAAGGTTTGGGTAGATGTCTTTAAACCTGTAATTCATCTGGATTTAGAAAGTAAAATGCCCCTCAAAATGACCGCTTCTTATGAAAGCTGGCGTTATAAAAACAGAGATTCGAAAGGAAAAGCAAATAATGCCAATTCTTATAAATGGGCACCTCAGGGAGATATTATCACGTACAAAGATTCTGTTTCATTTGAAAATAATGGCGTAAAATTCTATCACAGAAATCGAGAACAAACTATTTTTGATGTTGCGGTAAAACAACAAAAAATGGAATCCGTAAAGGATCAAATGCTGAATCCTTTGGCGAATCTTACTTTTGGCGGATTCATGACCGGAAATAATTTAAAACCGGACGGAAGTTATACCGGAATGTATCAAAATACAGATTTTAAAGGATTTAGTCTTTCAAGTATAAAACCTTCAAAAAAGCATTCGCTAGCACTTTATTTAAATACAAGCCAAAAAGATATTCAGACTTGGAATACGGATTTAAAAAATCAAATTTCATCAAATAAAAATACTGTAAAACAAGCAGAAAAAAACACGATCAAATGGTGGAATAATTTCTGGAACAGAAGCTTTATTTATACACAAAAAAGCAATTCTATAGCAAAGGATTCTGTCTATCAGATTGGGCAAAACTATCAATTATTTCGCTATATGTTAGGCTGCAATGCGTACGGAAAATATCCAACGAAATTCAATGGCGGACTTTTTACGGTTGATCCTGTTTTTACAAATCCCGATTTGAATTTTACACCTGATTTTAGGAATTGGGGTGGTGGAACGATGACAGCACAGAATCAAAGATTGGTTTATTTTCCGATGATAAAAAGCGGTGATTTTGATATGATGAAATCGCAGTTGGATTATTACCTGAGCCTGCAAAAAAATGCCGAATTAAGAAGTCAGGTTTATTGGAAACATAACGGTGCATCTTTTACAGAGCAATTAGAAAATTTTGGTTTGCCAAATCCTGCTGAATACGATTGGAAACGCCCCGCAGATTACGATCCAGGAATGGAATATAACGCGTGGTTAGAATACGAATGGGACACGGTTTTTGAGTTTTGCCAAATGATGTTGCAACAAAAAGAATATGCAGGAGAAGACATTCAGAAGTACAATCAATTTATTATTAGTTGTCTTCGTTTTTTTGATGAACACTATCAATATTTAGCCAAACAAAGAGGTCGAAAAGCGTTGGATGGTAATGGACATTTGGTTCTTTATCCCGGTTCAGCAGCAGAAACGTATAAGATGACGTATAATGCCAATAGCACGATTTCGGCTTTGCAAGTAATTACAGAGCAGCTTTTAAACCTTTCACAAAAAGAATTACCCAAAGAAGATCTAGAATACCTGAAAGGATTTCAAACCAGGATTCCGCCTTTGAATTTCGGAGAGATAAACAATAAAAAAGTATTAGTTCCTGCAAAAACATGGGAGCGAATTAACAATTCTGAAGTTCCACAATTATATCCGGTTTATCCGTGGGGAATTTACGGAATCGGGAAACCGGATTTAGAAACAGCCTTAAATACATGGAAATATGATACTGATGCGGTAAAATTCAGAAGTCATGTGGGCTGGAAACAGGATAATATTTTTGCAGCAAGATTAGGATTAACCAATGAAGCAGCAAAATATAATGTGTTTAAAATGGCCAATTCAGACCGAAGATTTCCGGCATTTTGGGGTCCGGGTTTCGATTGGGTTCCGGATCATAATTGGGGCGGATCAGGAATGATAGGAATGCAGGAAATGTTGTTGCAGGAAAACAACGGGAAGATTTATCTTTTTCCGGCCTGGCCAAAAGAGTGGAACGTTCATTTCAAACTACATGCAAAACAAAATACAACTGTTGAAGCTGAACTTATAAATGGCGAATTAAAAGTTTTAAAAGTGATTCCGGAAGAAAGAAAAAAAGATGTGATAAATCTGCTGGACAAAACGGTAGAAGAAAAAATAAAAATAAATTAAAAAAACATGATACAAAAATTAGTTAGTTCCTTTGCTTTAGCATTACTTTTTGCTGCAAACGGACAAGCACAATCTGAAAAACAAATCGTTAAAGTCGATTTTGATTTTTTTCAAAGAAGATTAGAAGAAGTTCACGATCCCAGTTATGATTCCTGGGTAATCACCGATGCAAAAGAAGCGGAGAAATCCTTTAATAATGTAACCTTTAAACTAAAAGGAAACTTTACATCAAAATGGTATAAAGTAGGTATGAATGCGCCTTTTTATAACAGATTAGGAAGTGACGGTCTGGTTACTGCTGAAAATTTAGAACTAAAAATAAGCGGATTAAAAGAAGGGAAACATACTATGCTGACTTTTCATAACGCTTTTGATGTGATTACAGGAAAGACTTTTTCACCCATCAAAATTTATGTAAACGGAAAATTAGCAGAAACTGTCAATGCAAGTCAAAGAGCGAATGCTAAGATTGATGCTGCAATGGTATATCTTATTTTTAATGCTGAGAAATCTAAGGATGTGATCATTCGATTTGGAATAGATCCAACCACAAATCCTGATGTGGTAAAACAAATTGTGATCAATGGTTTTGAGATTGACACACCAAATTTAATGAATCAAGCGCGTACTCCGGAACCTAAAAACAGAGACGAGCATGTTGAAGTAACTAAAACTCTGATCTTAAAATGGGATGCTCCAAAAAGCGTTGCAGCCCATAAATTGTATTTCGGAGAAGATGAAACTGGTGTGAGCAATGCGACAGAATCTTCAAAAGAATTTAAAGGAAAATTAACTGATAAATCTTTTTCAGTTTCTGATTTATACAGCGGTACAACCTATTACTGGAGAGTTGATGAAGTAGATCATAAAGGAGAAGTGACTTTGGGAAATGTATGGTCATTTAAACCGGCACAATTGGCTTTCCGCGGAGCTGAAGGATACGGACGTTATGCAGTAGGAGGAAGAGGTGGAAAAGTGGTAGAAGTTACCAATTTAAATGACGATGGTCCCGGAAGTTTACGTGATGCTGTAAATCAGGAAATTGGTCCAAGAACGATTGTTTTTAATGTATCCGGAAATATAAAACTGGCATCAAGATTAGTAGTAAATCAGCCTTATATTACAATCGCAGGACAAACTGCTCCTGGTGAAGGAATTACATTGAGCAGAGCTCCAATTGGGCTTACCGGAAATGACGGTATTGTTCGATTTTTGAAAGTGAGAATTGGCGGAGGTACAACTTTTGACGGAATGGGATTAACGGGTGCAAATTATAGTATTATTGATCATTGCTCGATTAGCTGGACAATTGACGAATCGTTTAGTTCTCGTGGTGCGCATCACATTACGTTACAAAGAACACTAATTTCTGAAGCATTAAATGTGGCAGGACACGATAAATACGAAGCTGGAAAAATGCACGGTTATGCAGCAACAATTGGCGGTGATATAGGTAGTTTTCATCACAATTTATTGGCGCACAATTACGGTCGTAACTGGAGTATTGGCGGAGGCTTAAACGGAGATGGTTTCTATTCCGGCAGGTTAGATATCACCAATAATGTAGTATACAACTGGGGACATCGTACAACTGATGGCGGTGCAAATGAAGTTAATTTTGTCAATAATTTTTACAAGCCCGGAGCTTCAACGAATATTTTTGTAGCGTTAAATGCGCAGCATGAGGGAGTTGGAAAAGGAATGCAGCGTTATTATTTTAATGGGAATGTGATGCCGGGTTATTTCGATGAGAAATCTCAGGAAAAAGGAAGAAAAATGACCGTATCAAATAGAGAGATGGTCAATTATGAAACTTTCGTCGATAAGCCATTTTTTCCATCATTTGTGACTACTCAGTCGGCTAGAGCGGCTTATAAAGATGTACTTTCAGATGTGGGTGCGAATCAGCCTTTCTTTGACAAACACGATAACCGAATTGTCGATGAAACTTTAAAAGGAACTTATACTTATAAAGGCAGCAAAAGTGGTTTAGGCGGAATGATCGATAATGAAGCGGATGCCGGAGGATGGCCCAATTTTGCCACAGAAACCCGCCCAGCTGATTTTGATACCGATCATGACGGATTACCAAATTGGTGGGAAAAAGCATTTGGCTTAAACGAAAATTCTAAAGCAGGAGATTTTTCGGATGCCAATTCAGACACAGATAAAGATGGTTTTACGCAATTAGAAAATTATTTAGATTGGCTGGCAACGCCTCATTATTTTATTAATTCCGGAGGAAAAGTGGCTTTTTCAGTGCAGGATTATTTCAAAGGATATGAGAAGAAACCGGTTTATACATTCTCTGAAGTAAAAAATGGGAAAGTTACTTTAAAAGGAAAAGAAGTTCAGTTTACTGCAACCAATAAAGGTTTTGCATCTTTCATCATTTCAGTAAAAGATGCTGATGGAGACTCAATGAGCCGTGTGATTAATTTCTTTGTCAAATAAAAAAGTTTGCCACTAATTACACTAATTTCCACGAATTAATTATCAAAAAAATTAGTGCTAATTTGTGGAATTCGTGGCGAAAAAACAGCACACAGATGAAGCAGATCTAAACGGATTCACGCAGATTTTTTTAATAATACAATTAAAATATAATCTGCTCAAATCTTTTTAAATCTGCGTGAAAAAACAGCACACAGATTTTACTTATATGAGCGGATAAAAAAAATCCGTAATAATCCGTGTTTTGCTTTAGCAATCCGTGTCATCAGCGTTACAACCACAATACCAAGAACATATTCAAAATGAAAAAGCATATAATCTTATTATCGACAATACTTTTTTCTACTTCCTTTTTGGCACAGAACAAAGGATTAGTAGCCAATTCTGAAAGCCCATATTCTAAATTACAAAGTGTTGGTCTTCAAGATGTAAAATGGACAAACGGTTTCTGGAAAGAACAATTTGATGTAGAAACTAAAAATACGTTGCCATATATGTGGAATTTGTATCATAACGATTCGGTTTCACATGCTTATAAAAACTTCGAAATTGCAGCAGGATTGATGAAAGGAAAATTCAGCGGACCTTCTTTCCATGATGGAGATTTTTATAAAATTTTTGAAGGAATGGCGGCCACTTATGCGGTAACAAAAGATAAAAAACTGGATCAGCAGATGGATAAAGCGATTGCACTTTTTGCAAAAGTACAGCGCAAAGACGGTTACATTCATACTCCGGTTTTAATCGATGAACGTTGGGGAACTTTAGGTCCGGAAGAAGTAAAAAAACAATTGGGTTTTGAGAAATACAATATGGGACATTTGATGACGGCTGCCTGTATTCATTATCGTGCTACCGGAAAAATAAATTTTCTGAATATAGCAAAAGGAGTTGCTGATTATTTATATGATTTTTATAAAAAAGCATCACCGGAATTGGCGCGAAATGCTATTTGTCCATCACATTATATGGGAATTGTCGAAATGTACCGAACCACCAAAAATCCAAAATATTTAGAGCTTGCCAATAATTTAATAGATATTAGAGGAACGACAGAAGACGGAACTGATGACAATCAGGACAGAGTTCCGTTCAGGCAGCAAACTACTGCAACGGGGCATGCTGTAAGAGCCAATTATCTTTACGCTGGCGTTGCTGATTTGTATGCAGAGACCGGAGAAAAGAAATTACTGGACAATCTCGAATCGATTTGGGATGATGTTACCTATCGAAAAATGTATATTACCGGAGCATGTGGGGCTTTATACGATGGAGTTTCGCCAGACGGAACTTCTTATGATCCTACTGTCGTTCAAAAAATTCATCAGGCTTATGGACGACCATTTCAATTGCCAAATGCTACGGCGCATACAGAAACTTGTGCCAATATTGGAAATGTCCTTTGGAATTGGAGAATGCTGCAAATTACAGGAGAAGCAAAATATGCTGACATTGTCGAGTTAGCACTATACAACAGCGTTTTATCAGGCGTTAATCTCGAAGGAGATAAATTCTGTTACAACAATCCGTTGAATGTTTCTGATGATTTACCATTTCATCAAAGATGGGGAAATGAACGCGAAGGCTACATTAAATTATCCAATTGCTGCGCACCAAATGTCACAAGAACCATTGCTGAAGTTGGAAATTACGCTTATAATCTTTCGAAAGAAGGTTTAATTGTAAATTTATACGGAAGCAATACTTTAAATACAAAAACATTAAGCGGAGAATCATTAGAAATAGAACAGCAAACTAATTATCCATGGGACGGAAAAATAACATTGAAAATTGTAAAAGCACCAAAGGATAAGTATACTTTCTTTTTAAGAATTCCGGGTTGGAGCAGTGGTGCTGAAGTTGCTGTAAACAATTCTAAAATTCAGGATAAAATTATTTCAGGCACCTATTTCAAAGTAAATCAAAAATGGAAAAAAGGAGATGTAATCGAATTAAATCTGCCTATGCCAGTAGAGTTGATGGAAGCCAATCCTTTAGTAGAAGAAGTTAAAAATCAGGTCGCTGTAAAAAGAGGACCTTTAGTATATTGCTTAGAATCAGATCAGCTTCCTGTGAATTCGAGTGTAAATGATGTCGTTTTAAATCTTAATTCAGATTTCAAAATTGACTTTACAGAATTAAAGAACAGAAAATTGATGACGATTGAGGCGACGTCTTTTATAGCGCAGGACAATTCATGGAAGTATTCACTTTACAAGCCAATTTCGGCAAAAGACGGAAAATCGGTAACTATAAAATTGATTCCGTATTTTGCATGGGGAAATAAAGGAAAAGGGGAGATGACCGTTTGGATGTCACACTAAAAAATAACATATATAATCTTTGTCAAAGTTTTATACTTTGACAAAGATATTGAGATCAATTAAATTAAAAAATCATGAAATATATTCTAGCTTTATTTTTATTAGCAATCCCTTTTGTACGCGCACAAACCCTTGATAATCGGTTAGAACTAACCGTTGCAAAAGATGGATCCGGGGATTTTAAAACCATTCAGGAAGCCATTAATAATGTTAGAGATAATGCAGATAAACACGTGGTAATAACAATAAAACCCGGAGTTTATAAGGAAAAATTGGTTATTCCCGCCTCTAAAAATTTTATTACTTTAAAAGGAACTGACAGAGATAAAACTATTATTTCATTTGATGATTACTCGGGAAAACCAGTTAGAGAAATAGATGCATCTGGCAAGAAAGAATTTGGTACTTCAACTTCCTATTCGTTTTTAATACAGGGAAATGATTGTACACTCGAAAATCTAACGGTCGAAAATACCGCAGGAAAAGTAGGGCAGGCAGTGGCACTGCATATCAAAAGTGATAGGGTTATAGTAAAAAACTGCAATATTTTAGGAAATCAGGATACGCTATATTTATCCGAAGGCAATACACGCAGCTATTTTGAAAACTGTTTTATAAATGGTACAACAGATTTTATTTTTGGAGCCGCGACAGCCTATTTTTATAAATGTACTATAGAAAGTTTAAGTAATTCCTATATTACAGCTGCTTCGACTCCTAAAGATCAGCCTTATGGTTTTGTTTTTACTGATTGCAGGCTTACAGCAAAAGACAATACAGTTGATAAAGTCTATCTGGGAAGACCATGGAGACCTTATGCACAAACTGTTTTTATAAATACAGACATAGGTTCGCATATTGTACCTGAAGGCTGGAATGCCTGGATTGATACAAGATTTCCTGATAAAGATAAAACGGCTTATTATGCAGAATATGGTAGTAAAGGACAAAGTACCAAAAACGTAGCTCAAAGAGTTTCATGGTCACATCAGCTTAAAAAGGCAGATATCAATAAATACAAAAGAGAATTAGTTTTTAATGGATGGAATCCGAATAAATAACAAATAGACGCTCATGAAAAATTTCAAAATCGCTATCATTACAATAAGCTCAATTTTAATATTGAGCGCTTTTAGTTTTAAATCTAAAACCATGACAATTTATTTAATAGGAGATTCAACAGTTGCAGATTATTCGCTGGAAGAAGACTATCAAACCAAGAAATTTCCTCAGGTAGGCTGGGGGCAAATGTTTCAGCCCTTTTTCGAGAAAGACAGTTTGAAACTTGTAAAAAGTAGTATAGGAAATGCTACCGAAGTAAAAATCGATGATCGTGCCAAAGGAGGAAGAAGTACCAGAACCTTTTTTCAGGAAGGACGTTGGGCTGCTGTTTATAAATCACTTCAAAAGGGCGATATGGTAATGATGCAGTTTGGACATAATGATGCATCGGTTGAAAAAACAGAACGTTATGTAAACATTGAAGGTTATAAAGAATTTTTACGCCTTTTCATCAATCAAACCAGAGAAAAAGGAGCGACACCCATACTTTTGACTCCGGTTGCGAGAAACTATCCATGGAAAGAAGTGAAGTTAACAAACGTTCATGGCGAATATCCGCAAGCGGTAAAAGATGTGGCAAAAGAATTGAACGTTAGGCTAATAGATTTAAACGAATTGTCTATGAAGTTTTTTTCTTCTAAAGGACAGGATTTTGTTACGACAAATTACTTCATGAATTTTGAGGGTGGTGTATTTCCTGCTTACCCTAACGGACAAAAAGATAATACACATTTTCAAACTGCCGGAGGGATAGAAGTCGCAAGATTAGTGTTTGATGCCATGAAAAAAGAATAGTTCTTCACCTATATGAAATTAGTGTCACAAACAAATCCCGTGGCAATTCGTGACATTCGTATTATTCTTAAACTTGCGTCCAGACGGTAGGATCCTTCACTTTTTTTTCTTTTAAAAATTTGATAATCCCTTAATATCGTTAAACAAAAAAGGTTTTTTTATACTGTAAACATCTTGCCAAATTTAATTGGTCAGAATTTACGTTTAAAAAAATAAAATTTTAAAAAAAATCTATAGTAAGTTTTTATTAGTGTTTTTAATAGCTACTGTAGGTTTTTTATTAATTAACAAGTGTGTTTTTTACATGAAAACTAAAATAGAGATTAAAGACATATCTTATTTAATTGATTCTGTATCAACATACAAATTATGAGTTTTACGAATTAAACAGCTTACAATTACTTTTACTGCTTTTTTTTCTTCTTTTTCTATAAAACAGGTTTTTGTATTGGATTATAGTCAAACATTTTCTTTATTTTTTCTGATACACATATTGTTTTTTTCTTTTTTTTATTAATATTGTTTTTTTAAGTGTAATTTTTTGGGATAATACTATTTTAACAGGATAGCACAGGACGGTTGTAATACGCAATCGTTATATTTTTGGATCAAAATTAATAAATGTGTTTTGGACATTTAATAAACGATTTAGGATTTATTTAGATTTTGTTTATTAATAAAACATATTAAACATGGCAAACACTTAAACAATTACTAACCTAACCAAAAAAAAACATTTATGAAACAAGCACTTATAAAAAGATGTAGTTTTCTTTTGTTTACATTAATGACAGTGATGAGTTATGCTCAAAACTCAACCACTTACACTACTGTAACTGTAACAGGAACTGTTACCGATAATTTAGGAGGCCAGTTACCCGGAGTTAACGTAACTGAAAAATCTTCAAAAAATACAGTAACTACAGATTTTAACGGGCAGTATACAATAAAAGTAAAGACTGGATCGACTCTGGTTTTTTCTTTCATTGGAATGAAGAAATCAGAATTACCATTAAACGGACGTAATATTCTTAATGCAAAATTAACCGAAGATTCTAACCAATTAGAGAATATTGTTGTGGTAGGTTATGGTACCCAGAAGAAAAAAGAACTTACAGGTGCTATCGCTACGATAAAAGCAGATGATTTGATGGATTTGCCTGTAGCTAATTTATCTGATGCTCTAAAAGGATTGGTTCCGGGTCTTTCTGTTTCAGGAGGTTCAGGGCGACCAGGAGATGCTTCAAGTATTCAAATCCGACAATCTTTTGGTTTCTCAAAAGATGGAAATTCAACAATACCTTTAGTAATCATTGATGATATGATTCAGGTAGATCCAATGAATGGTAAACCAACATTAGAGCAATTCAATAGATTAGATGCCTCAGAGATCGAAAGTATTACGGTTTTAAAAGATGCGTCTGCTGCAATTTACGGAGCTCGCGCATCACAAGGAGCGATTGTTGTAAAAACGAAACGTGGTAAAGCAGGTAAAGCAAAATTCTCCTATAACAGTCAGTTTGCAGTAAATGATGCTGTGAGTCATAGTAAAACGATGAATGCTTACGAATTTGGAGTTTTTAGTAATAGATTTCTAACGAATCAAACACCAACTATTGATCCAATTAAATTGTATTCTGCAGCTGAATTGGAACAAATGAAAGGATTGGATTATGATTGGCTAAAAGAAGCATGGAAACCAGCTATTCAACAAAAACATTCCTTCAATGTGAGTGGAGGTGGTGAAGATATTACCTATTTTGCAGGAGCAACATATTTTACTCAGGATGCCAATTTAGGATACCAAAAATATGATAAATGGAATTATCGTACAGGACTTAATGCCAAAATTGCAAAAAATTTAGAATTATCTGCTTCTATTTCAGGGACTACAGGAACTATTGATAAAACTTTTAGTAAAGCATCTGCAAATATTAGCGATGGTAGTTTTGCTTCTTCTACGGGAGGAGAACAGGCTGATTATGGGTTCTTGCTACACATGCCACAACACGTACCATGGCAGACAACAATTGGGGGGCAACAGTATTATGTATCGCCGTTTCCTAATTCAAATAAAAATTTAGGAAGTGCAAATGCAAATAATACAATTGCGGGATGGAACTATTTTGCGAATTTAAATAATGGCTCACATCAAATTAGTGAAGACAATTCGACTAACGTAAATGCTTCGCTGAATTATAAAGTCGCTGCTGTAAAAGGACTTTCTGCTAAAGTGACCTATTCAAGGACACAAAGTTCTAACTATACAGAACAAATTCAATTACCGTATGACCTGGTAAGAATTAGAAATTATGAAACACAGGATAATCACCTTGCAAGCGCAGCTGATCCAAGTTTTTATAATCAAACTACTAATCCTCAAGGTGATTACCTTTTAGAAACAAATATCAGAAACTCAAGAGTATACTATAACAATAGTAACAGTAAGAGTACTCAGGGAGATTTTATGATCAACTATGAAAGAACTTTTGGTGAGCATCAGATTGGTGCAATGGTAGGTGGTGAAGCTTCTGAAATTTATAATACAACTACCAGATTGGCTTACGAACAGACCTCTAAAGATTATTTGGGAAATTATGCCACAGCTGGAACCCTTAATGCTTCAAATAGTATTGCAACAAAAGTAGAGGGAGGAACACTTTCTTATTTTGGGCGTATTAACTATAGTTATAAATCAAAATATTTAGCACAATTTCTTTTCCGTAGTGATGCCTCGACTAAATTTGCTCCGGAACACTACTGGGGATATTTTCCATCACTTCAGGTTGGTTGGGTAATGTCTAAAGAAGAGTGGTTTTCTAATAACATACCGTGGGTCGATTTCTTTAAAATTCGTTACTCTATTGGTAAAACCGGAAAAGATAATCTTCAGCCTTGGAAGTGGGTTCAGTTTTATGATGTTATTGTGGACAAAGGTTTCCAATTTGGAGATAAAGGAGGATTAAATGGTGCAGGTTTGACACCTAGAGTAAATCCAAACAGAGATGCAACCTGGGATACTACAATAAAAAATAATCTTGGTTTTGATCTTAATGTGTTAAATAACAGATTAAATTTTACAGCTGATTTTTATTATGATAAAACTTCAAATATGTTAACAGATATGAGTAGTGCTGCTGGTGTGCCAATTTCTATTGGTGGGGCATTTGCAGAACAAAACTATGCAGCTGTTGATGCTTGGGGATCAGAGTTTAGCCTTAATTGGAGTGATAAAATAAAAAGTGATGTTAGTTATAATATAGGTATAAACTTTAGTTATGCCAATAACGAGGTAAAAAAATATCCAACTCAGGCAGTTGTAGCTCCATCTAATAACGCTGTTAGAGAAGGACAATCGATAGGATTTAATCCTGTTTGGGGATTTGCAACATGGAAGGGAACTTCTACAGGAGATGGTATTTTACGTACAGATGCTGATATTGCTAATTATTGGTCTTATTTGACTGAGCGTGCTACTGCAGCTGGTACGGTACCAAGATATTTTGACATCAATTCTGCTTCAGGAATCAGAAAAGGATCATTAGCGTATCAGGATGTTGCAGGACAACTTAATCCTGATGGAACTTTAGGAGCACCAGACGGTCAGATTATGAAAGAGAATGATTACGTAAAATTGGCTAATAGCAGTAGAACTTGGGGTTTTACTACAAACTTAGGTTTTAAAGCAAAAGGATTTTACTTCAGAACTCAAATATCAACTTCATGGGGAGGTGCTACTTTTGTTGATTTAGTACAACAAGGAACTTCTAGTGCAGCAAGTATGTGGTCGCATGAAACTTTCTGGAATGATATGTACGGAGATGATAATCCAAACGGAAAATATCCTAATATGGCACAATGGGCATATATGTCAGGGCCTTCAGATTTTTGGCAACTAAACACTTTCCGTTGCTTCGTTAGAAATTTAAGTATTGGTTATGATATCCCTAAAAAAGTTTTTGCAGATACTAAAATTGCAGCTATAACATTAGGTGTAACAGGTACAAACCTTTGGGATTTATACAATCCTTATCCAAATCGTTACCGTAATATGTATGACAACTCTTCTGTAGGATATCCTACACTTAGAACATGGTCGCTTAATTTCAACATCTCATTCTAATTCTAATTTGAAGACAATTATGAAAACAAAATTTAATATATATATTGCAGTAACACTTACACTTATTTTAGGTGTTTCCTGTAGTGATGATTTTCTTAAAGAAAAGAAAAATTACGGTTCATATGATGATACTTTTTATCAAAGTCAGGAACGTACACAAGCTTATGTCGATAATCAGTATTATGACTTTTTTAGTGCTTTTAAATCACCAATACAAAGCGTAGTGGGATCTTACACAGACACAAATTCAAAACTTACTGAAGAATTAGGAGGTACACAGGATTATATCAATCCAAATAAAACCCTAATAAATGCAGCTGATGCCAGTGCGTATTATGGGGCTAAAATTGGAACAGGTATTACCAATAGTCCTTATAATAGAATTAGAGAGTGTAATAATTTATTAGAAGATATCGATGTAAAAGGAGCCACCCTTGATAAAACATTTCGCGATCAGGCAAAAGGACAAATGTATTATTTGCGTGCTTTGCAATATTTTGATTTAATGCGTACTTATGGAGGGGTTCCCCTTGTAACGACAGTTCAGGCAGCAGCAGCAGATAATCCTGAAATTCAATTACCAAGAGCAAAAGTTTCTGAAGTTGTAGATCAGATTGTGAAAGATTTTGATATGGCGGCAAGTTTACTGCCTGGAACCTGGGCTTCGGCATCCACAAACTACGGACGTGTTACAAAAGGTGCAGCTATGGCTCAAAAAGCACGTGTATTATTGACCTATGCAAGTCCATTATTCAATAAAAACTGGGATGGTTCTAATGACCGCTGGGATGCCGCCTTGAAAGCAGGATTAGCAGCAGAGGCTCAATTAACAGCAGATGGTTATGGATTAGTTGGAAATAGTGCTAAACAATGGGAGCAAATGTTTCTTGTTGATAATGCTTTTTGTCCGGAAGCAATTACAGTACAATTTACTAAGTCTGATAATAATGCTCAAACTATGAATAACTCTTGGGAAAGAGCAATTCGTTTGCAAGGTCAGGGTGGTGTTGGAGGTGGTACACCTGCGCCTAAAGAAATGATAGATTTATTCCCAATGGGAGATGGTAGAAGACCTACAGCTGCAAATGGATATAATGATTTTACGTTCTTCGTAAATCGTGATCCAAGGTTTTACAGAACATTCGCTTTCTCCGGAGCGAGATGGGCATACAAAGAAAATACGACTGCTGTTCTTTGGACATACCGTTGGTTAGATGCATCAAGTAAAATTGGTTACGCAGATGGAAACAGTTCAGCATCAAGCCCAGCTTTTGTTAGAAAAATGACGAATTTGACAGCCTCTAATTCTAGTAATTACCAGTATTCGCCAACTGATATTTTTGAATATCGTTATGCAGAATTACTATTGAACATTGCTGAATGTTATGCAGCATTAGGACAAACAGGAAATACTGTAGCGTATTTAGGAAGAATTAGAAACCGTGTAGGAATACCTTCTGCAAATAATTACGGAATCGGAACATTATCTGATAAATACAGTGCGATAGAAGCTGTATTATACGAACGCAGAATCGAATTGGCTTATGAAGGAAAACGTTTTTGGGATGTACAGCGTTGGATGCTTTATGATAATGAGACGCTTCCCGGAGTTACTGGTGGTACAGTTAGTAAGTTAGGTTTAGCACCCATTAATGGTACACAACGTACAGGGAACTTTTTACAGTATAAAAATACAGCCGCATCAATATCGACTGATCCTTTGGCAGCAGCACGTGCAAATGTAGTTGCAGATCCAGATGCCGCTAATTTTCAGGCTCAATTGGCAACATTAGCAACTTTTTATAATACTAATTTTACACGTACACCTTTAGTTACACCTATGGATAATTTTAATGGTGCTGCGGTCAAAATTAAGTTTAATCCAAATTATTACATAAACGGATTGAATAGTACGGCATTAACACAAAATACATGGTTGCTTCAAACTATTGGATGGAATGATGCTAATGGTGGAAGTGGAACCCTAAATTATCAAGAATAAACATAAAAACACACATAAAAACGGTCACCTGTATTCTTTTTAATACAGGTGATTTGTTTAAAAAGAATTACCAAAAGTAAAAATTAACATGAAAAATTCCGTATTATTTATCGCAACTCTGCTTTTTTTAGGAAGTGCAAAGTGTTTCGCTCAATATCCAAAACTAAGTAAAGAAGTTCAGGAACAAGAAAAGGCAATTAAAGACGAAGCTTCAAGACTTTCTGACGAAGCGTGGGAAAAAGCACTCGTAATTATCGAAGAAGAAGCTAAGCACGGAAAACCATATATTCCGTGGGCATCAAGACCAAATGATTTACCACAAGCAGAGATTCCTGCATTTCCGGGAGCCGAAGGTGGAGGAATGTTTACTTATGGAGGTCGTGGTGGAAATGTTTATACAGTAACAAGTCTGGAAGACAGAGGACCGGGAACTTTGCGTGAAGCCTGTGAAAAAGGAGGAGCAAGAATCATCGTTTTTAATGTTGCCGGAATTATCAAAATCAAAAGCCCGTTAATCATTCGTGCACCTTATATTACAATTGCAGGACAAACTGCTCCGGGTGATGGAATTTGTATTGCAGGAGAATCTGTTTGGATCGATACGCATGACGTAATTATCAGACATATGCGTTTCCGTCGTGGAGAAACTTTTGTAGGCCGTCGTGATGATGCTATTGGAGGAAATCCGGTGGGGAACATTATGATCGATCACGTATCAGCAACTTGGGGATTAGACGAGAATATGTCAATTTACAGACATATGTACAGTCCTGGTGCAGGTTATCCGGACGAAAAGAAACCTACAGTAAATATTACGATTCAAAATAGTTTATTTGGAGAAGCATTAGATACTTATAATCATGCTTTTGGAAGTACTTTAGGAGGAGAAAATTGTGCTTTTGTTAGAAACATGTGGGCAAACAATGCCGGTAGAAATCCTTCGATTGGATGGAATGGTATTTTCAATTTTGTAAACAACGTCGTTTTCAACTGGTACAACAGATCAACAGACGGAGGAGATTATACAGCAAATTATAATATCATCAATAACTTTTATAAGCCAGGTCCTGTAACTGATTTGACTCAGCCAATTAGCTACAGAATTTTAAAACCGGAATCAGGAAGAAGCAAATTGCCATATATGGTTTTTGGTAGAGCGTATGTAAACGGTAACGTCGTTAACAACAACGAAAAAGTTACAAAAGACAACTGGGACGGTGGAATTCAGATCGAAAATAAAAAAGGTGAATTAATGGCGTATGACGAAGCTAAAGATTTTTTTGCTAAAATGAAAAGCGACAGACCATTTCCGATGCCTTGGTTCAATAAATTTATGACTGCAGAAGAGTCTTATGATTTTGTACTTAAAAACGTAGGAGCAACATTACCAATCAGAGATAAAGTAGACGAAAGAATCGTAAGAACAGTAAAAACAGGAGTTCCTGAATATGCAAAAGGATTGGAGAAAAAAACATTCTACCAGTTCGAACACAGACGTTTACCGATGGATTCTTATAAAAAAGGAATTATCACGGATATCTCTCAAGTTGGAGGATATCCAGAATACAAAGGAAAACCTTATGTTGACACAGACAAAGACGGTATGCCGGACAAATGGGAAAAGAAACAAGGATTAAATCCAAATGATCCTTCAGATGCTAAATTAGATACTGATAATGACGGATATTCTAATATCGAAGAATATCTTAACGGAACAGATCCAAATCAAAAAACAGACTGGAAAGATTTAAGTAACAATCATGAGACCTTAACAAAGTCCATACAAGAATAATCCAGAGAGAAAGTAAGTAAAAAAGTCTGCCTAATCTGTGAGAAAAAATAGCCCACAGATGAGGCAGATTTTATAAAATCATTGTAATTCATAACCTTTTTTAAAATGAAATCGATAAAAAACATAAGTGTTCTAATGCTGTTACTGATATTCGTTACCAGTGTGGCACAACAGCATTTAGATCCGGAATACATCAAAGTAACCAACGAAAGAGCGGCTAAAATTGTTGAAAAATTAGGATTGAAAAATCCTGAAAAAGAAAAAGCCGTTACAGATATTGTAGCACAGCAATTCAGGGATTTAACTGCTATTCAGGATCCAAGAGATGCTGAAATCAAAAAAGCAAAAGAAGATGCCGGTTTATCAAAAGAAAAGCAAAACGAAAAGATTGATAAACTAAAGTCAAAAGCAGATCAGTCTATCGAAAAATTGCATACAGCTTATCTTAAAAAATTAGGAAAACAATTATCAGAAGATAAAATTACTGAGGTAAAAGACGGAATGACCTACGGAGTTTTGCCTATTACCTACGCAGGATATCAGGATATGTTGCCGGCTTTGACAGAAGCGCAAAAAGAATATATCTATAAAGCTTTAGTAGAAGCAAGAGAACACGCCATGGATGGTGGATCATCTAAAGAAAAACACGGTTGGTTTGGAAAATACAAAGGAAGAATCAATAATTATTTATCTAAAGAAGGTTACGATTTAAACAAAGAAAGTGCCGACTGGCATAAACGTGTTGAAGAAAGAGAAAAGAATAAAGCAAATAAATAGATTCCGCTAAGACCTCACAAGATTTAAAAACCTGCTAGGTCTATTTCGAAAGTCATAAACTTCAGATCATAATTCTCATGCAAAATAATTCCTCAAATAGTATTTTAAAACGAACAATGATGATCGCTTCATTTTGTTCAGTGGTTTCATCTGCATACGCACAATATCCTGTAATTCCGAAACCGGTTCAGGAAAAAGCCGATGCAATTTTAGCAGATGAAGAAAAAAGGTTAAACGAAATTTGGACTTCCAATTATAATATCATTCAGTCCGAAGCAAAACAAGGAAAACCGTATTTGCCTTGGGCTTCTTACCCTAAAGATTTTGTTCTGGCAGATATTCCCGCTTTTCCGGGAGCCGAAGGAGGAGGAGCTTTTACACAGGGAGGAAGAAGAGGAAAAATATTTGTTGTCACAAGTTTAGAAGACAGCGGAAAAGGAACATTTCGTGAAGCCTGTGAAGCCGTTGGGGCAAGAACAATTGTATTCAACGTTTCCGGAATTATTCAGTTAAAAAAACGAATCAGCATGCGTGCACCTTACGTAACCATTGCGGGACAAACTGCTCCTGGTGACGGAATTTGCATTGCAGGCGAAACATTAGAAATAGATACACACGACGTTATCATCAGACACATGCGTTTTCGCAGAGGCGCCACAGATGTTACCCGTAGAGACGATGCGCTTGGAGGAAACCCGATGGGAAATATAATCGTTGATCACTGCTCTGTAAGTTGGGGATTAGACGAGAATATTTCGTTGTACAGACACCAATTTCAAGTCAATGATAAATCTAAATTAGAGAAATTGCCGGCTTGTAATATTACCATTCAAAACACGATTTCATCTGAAGGATTAGATACTTATAATCATGCTTTTGGAAGTACAATTGGTGGATTGAATAGTACGTTTATGAGAAATTTATGGGCAGATAATATTTCAAGAAATGCTTCTGTTGGAATGTACGGAGATTTTAATTTCGTAAATAATGTAATCTTCAATTGGTGGAACAGATCTGTTGATGGTGGAGATTATCGCTCGATGTTTAATATCATTAATAATTATTATAAACCGGGACCAATAACACCAACAGATCAGCCAATTCGCTATAGAATTCTAAAACCGGAATCAGGATATATGGTACCAAAAACTTACGGAAGAGCGTATGTTGCAGGAAACTATATCGATGGTTCGCCGGAAGTTACGGCAGACAACTGGAATGGTGGGATACAATTAGAAGATATGCCAGATGAACAAAAGAAATCATATCTGGAATTAATCAAACAGACTAAACCCTTTTCGATGCCCAAGTTTACTATTATGACGGCAGAACAAGCATATGAGTTTGTATTGAATAATGTTGGAGCAACTTTTCCTAAAAGAGATATTGTCGACGAAAGAATCATAAAACAAGTACGTACCGGGAAAATAGATGCTAAGGACGGATTAGAAAATGCAATTGGCAAAGAATATATAAAAAGAAGATTACCTGCGGACTCTTATAAAAAAGGAATTATAACACACCCGGATCAGGTTGGCGGTTATCCGGTATACAAAGGAAAAGCCTATAAAGATTCTGATAATGATGGGATTCCGGATGCATGGGAGAAAAAGTTTGGTTTAAATCCAAATGATGCTTCAGACGCCAATAAAGATGCAAACGGCGATGGTTATACCAACATTGAGAAATATTTTAACGGAATCGATCCAAAAAGTAAAACTGACTGGACAAAACCTGAAAATAATACAGATACATTGGCTAAACTAAAAGGATTAGTACAATAATGTTTTAAATTTATTCCGTTGACAATATTATTTCAACGTCTAACAGGTTTTTCAAAACCTGTTAGGTATTCAAAGAATAAAAGAAAGTAGGTTAGAATGAATTTCGACAATATAAGATCGAGAACTAATACCCAACAGGTTTTTGGAAACCTGTTAGGATAAATTACAACAAAAAATATTTTAAAGTGAATTTCAGCAAACGACAAAAAATAAATTCTCTTCAAAAGGACAAACTGTTTTTGTTCTGTTTCGTTTTGTTTTTAATTGCAAATATAGGAACAGCACAAACCTCGTTCCCGGATATCATCAAAACCAAAGAAGGAAAACTTTCTTTTACCACTGACAATAAAGGAAACCAAATTCCTGATTTTTCTTATGCAGGATACATGGCATCTGAAAAAGCGATCCCAAATCTTGAGAATAAAATTTTTGTACCAAAACAAGAAGAAGATGCTACCCAAAGAATTCAGGCAGCGATAGATTATGTAAGTAATCTTAAACCAAATAAATCTGGTTTTCGAGGCGCCGTACTTTTAGACAAAGCAACTTTTAAAATCAGTGGGACTTTATATATCAGAAAATCAGGAGTTGTTTTACGAGGAAGCGGAAATACTGAAAACGGAACTATTTTTTTAGGAACCGGATTGAAACGAGAAGCCGTAATTCGGGTTTTAGGAGTTGATGATAAAAAGCTCGGTGAAACTTTCGAATTTAATACAAATTATACGCCACTCGGGACAAAAATAATTCAATTAAAAAACACCTCAAAATTAAAAACATCAGATGAAATTATCATCACTAAACCCTTAACTGCAAATTGGATTAAGGAATTAAAAATGGATGATTTTGGAGCAGAAACAGGTTGGATTGGATGGAAAAAAGACGATTGGGATATTTCGTGGAGCAGAGTTGTAACCAAAATCAGTGGTAATGTAGTAACATTAAATGCTCCGTTGACCATGACTTTAGATGATGTTTACGGAACAGCAAAAGCAACGTCTTATTCCTGGACAGGAAGAATCGAACAAATCGGAATCGAAAATATCCTGATGAAATCGACTTATGATCAGTCAAATCCAAAAGACGAAGAACACAGATGGTTCGGAATTAGCATCGAAAACACAAGAAATGCCTGGGTAAGACAAGTTAATTTCAAGCATTTTGCGGGAGGTGCAGTTTCGTTATTAAAATCGGCACAGCAAATTACAGTTGAAGATTGTATTGCAACGGAACCCATTTCTGAAATCGCAGGTTTTAGACGACATACTTTTTATACAGAAGGCCAACAAACTTTGTTTCAGCGTTGTTACTCAGAAAATGGTTACCACGATTTTGCAGTAGGCGGATTTGGAACAACAGGTCCAAATGTGTTTATTCAGTGTGAATCGTTTATGCCCTTCAATAATAGCGGAGCAATTGGTAGTTGGGCGACAGGCGTATTATTTGATGTTTCTTATGTAGACGGTCACGCTTTAAGTTATAACAACAGAGAACAAAACGGCAGAGGAGCGGGATGGACGGCTGCCAATAGTGTTATTTGGGAAACTTCGGCATCTAAAATAGAATGTTATAATCCGCCAACAGTACAAAACTGGGCTTTTGGAGTCTGGGGCGGAATCATGGCTGGCGACGGTCACTGGAAAGATGTAAACAATCATATTTCGCCAAGAAGTTTATTCTATGCACAATTAGAAAACAGATTGGAAAAACTTCCTGTAAATCCTCACATTTATGATTTAGGTTCAGAACCCTCATCAAGTCCTACAGTAGAAGTGGCGCAGGAATTGACTAAAAATTCAGTAGCTCCAAAAGAAAATTTAGTAGAATGGATTGCAGAAGTTTCAAAATCGAATCCAATTGACATCAACAATTCAGGACTTAAAAATGCAAATGATTTAAAAATAAATTCGGTACAAAATAGTACTTCAGATAATAAAGTAGTTACAAAAAACGGCTGGCTTACTTATGACAACAAAGTAATTGCCGGAAATAGATTAAGCGTGCCATGGTGGCGAGGAAGCCTGAGAGATAGTGATATTTCTAAGTCATTACCGGATATTACAAGATTTGTTCCCGGTAGAACTGGTACAGGATTTACAGATAATATCAACGAAGTTGTAGGTTATTTAAGTGCTAATAATATGGTCGCCTTAGAACATAATTATGGTTTATGGTACGAAAGAAGAATGGACGATCACGAACGCGTTCGCCGTTTTGATGCTGATGTTTGGCCACCATTTTATGAGCAGCCATTTGCACGAAGCGGACAAGATTTAGCCTGGGATCAATTGAGCAAATACGATCTGACAAAATTTAATAGTTGGTATTGGGATCGTCTCGCACTTTTTGCTGATTTAGCAGAGGCGAAAGGACAATTGTTAGTCAACCAACAATATTTTCAGCATAATATTATAGAAGCCGGAGCACATTGGTCAAGTTCACCATGGCGTTCAGCAAACAACATAAACAATACAGGTTTTCCGGAACCGCCGCCTTACGCAGGAGACAAACGTATTTTTATGGCAGAACAGTTTTATGATGTTACAAATCCTGTTAGAAGAAAATTGCACGAGGGGTTCATCAGAAAATCGTTGGAGAATTTTCAAGAAAACAGCAACGTAATTCAGCTGACAAGTGCAGAATTTACAGGACCACTTCATTTTATGCAATTTTGGTTAGATGAAGTTCAAAAATGGAAAGACGAAACAGGTAAAAAAGCAATCATTGGTTTAAGCGCTACAAAAGATGTTCAGGATGCAATTTTGAATGATGCCAAAAGAGTAAAAACAGTAGATGCAATTGATATTCGTTATTGGTATTATAAAGAAGACGGAACAGCATATGCACCGCAAGGAGGTCTGAATTTAGCACCAAGACAACACGCCAGAAAATTAAAAACCGGAAAAGAAACAGACGATCAGGTCTATCGCGCTGTTCGTGAATATCGCGAAAAATATCCTGAAAAAGTGATTTTGTATTCAACAGATGGATCTCCAAAATTTGGATGGCCGGCATTGATGGGAGGAGCCTCTTTACCTAATATTCCAAAAATAGAACTGCCTGCATTTTATTCCGCTTTAAGCGAAATGAAATTAGTAGAAGGAAATACGTTTTCAGACAAGCTATGGACATTAGAAAATAAGGGAAAAAGTTATCTTTTTTATGCGAAGAATCCACAAGATATTTCAATTGATTTGTCAGGTTACAAAGGTACTTTCGAAGTATATGAAATTAATGCTACAAAGGGAACTTTCATTAAAAAAGCAAATATAAACGGAGGAAAACAAGTAACAATTCCACAAGCCGAAATCAAAGAAAAAGTACTTCTTATAGTGAAGAAGAGATAGCCACAGATTTTGCATATTAAAAAGATTAAAAATTAAAAATAAATCTGCGAGAGAATTTAAAGACAAAGCTTGGAAAATCCATTAAATCAGTGAAATCTGTGGCAAAAAAATAACAACACAATTCAAAAACAAACCAAAATGAATCTGAAAATTAAATATTTATACGCCCTAAGTATATTCTTTTTGTTGACAGCACAAATCGGACATTCTCAATCTAAAAATCTGCCGCAGCTTAAAGTATCTAAGAATCAACATTATTTTGTAACCGGAGATGAAAAACCATTTTTCTGGTTAGGAGATACAGGTTGGTTAACTTTTGGAAAATTAGACAGAGCGGGAGTAGATAAGTACTTTAAAGACAGAAAAGAGAAAGGATTTAATGTAGTTCAGGTAATGGTTTTGCATACTCTCAATGTGACAAATGTTTACGGCGATATGGCTTTGATTAACGAAGACGTTTCTAAGCCTTTGATTACTGCCGGAAATAACTTCAAAAATCCACAGGAATATGATTATTGGGATCATGTTGATTATACTTTAGAGGTAGCTCAGAAAAATGGCATTTATGTTGCCATGGTTCCGGTTTGGGGAACAAACGTTGCAAAAGGAAATAAAGTAAGCAAAGAACAAGCTACAGAATATGCGAAGTTTTTAGCCAATCGATATAAAAACAGAACCAATATTATCTGGTTAAACGGAGGTGATACGCACGGAAACGAATTTATGGACATTTGGAATGCGATCGGGAGTACTTTAAAAACCAATAATCCGGATCAGTTAGTAACATTTCATCCTTTTGGAAGAACAGATTCATCTGAAAATTACCATAATGCAAAATGGTTAGATTTCAACATGTTTCAGTCAGGACATCGTCGTTACGATCAGGATACTTTACCAAATAGTTTCAAAGAAGACAATTATAAATTCGTTCAAAGAGATTTAACCCTAAAACCCATAAAACCAACACTTGATGGAGAACCGTCTTATGAAGGAATTCCACATGGTTTACACGATACGCTACAACCAAAATGGACAGATAATGATGTAAGACGTTACGGTTATTGGTCAGTTTTTGCAGGAGCTGCAGGATATACTTACGGACACAATGCCGTAATGCAAATGTTCAGAAAAGGAGATAAACCAGCTTACGGAAATAAAGAATTATGGACATCTGCGGTTAATGCGCGCGGAGCAAAACAAATGATATACATTAAGAAATTAATGTTAGGTTTTCCGTATTTAGAAAGAGTTCCGGATCAATCATTAATTGCCAATCAAGGAGAAAAATATGATTATCTAATTGCAACAAGAGCAAATAATTATGCACTGATTTACACATACACCGGTAGAAAAATTGCGCTTAACATGGCAAAGATTACCGGAGATAAAGTAACTGCAAGCTGGTACAATCCAAGAAATGGAAAAGAAACAAAAATTGGAATCGTAGAAAATAAAGGAATCCAGGAATTTCAGCCATTGGGAGATAAAAAAGATGGTAATGACTGGGTGCTTATTTTAAGATCAAAGTAACCACAATCTTGTCATACCGAGGAACGAGGGATCACACACGAAATTCGACAAAGGTTGACCATTAAGTAATAACCACGATCTTGTCTCCCGAGGGACGAGGGATCTGCTCAATCTGCGAGAAAAAATATTGCACTCAGATTTAAAAAAGATTTAAGCAGCTCCCAAAGATTTTTAATTATAGATCTGCCAAAATCAGCAAAATCTGTGTGAAACTAAAAAACATAAACAATGAAAAATATACTAATAATACTCTTCTTCATTACCGGACTTAACACCACTTTCGCAAATGACGGCTGGTTAAACATCCTAAACGAAGGAGGAAATAACAAAGGAGTAAAATGTACAGAAGCCATTCAGAATGCTATCGAAAAAGCATCTAAAAATGGCGGTGGAACCATCTTTTTTCCTGCCGGAGAATATTTGACAGGAGCTTTAAAATTAAAAAGCAATATTACCATTCATTTAGATTCAGGAGCACTTTTGAAATTCTCAGACAATTTTGATGATTTTTTACCTTATGTAGAAATGCGTTACGAAGGAATTGTAATGCAGTCTTTTTCTCCATTATTTTATGCGAAAGATGTAGAGAATATCACTATTAAAGGAAGAGGCGTAATCGACGGACAAGGTAAAGCGTGGTGGAATGAGGTGTACCGAATTGAAACGGCTAAAGGACCAATTCCGTTAACGAAATACCAGAAAATGTGGGAAGAACAAAACAAAGGAATTGTTTATTCTGATTATTATAAAAGAACGATCGACAAAAAGTTTTTCAGACCTTCTTTCTTTCAGGCCTATAATTGCAAAAATATTTTAATCGAAGGCGTTACATTTCAAAATTCTCCTTTTTGGACTATAAACCCGGAGTTTTGTGATAATGTAACCGTTACAGGGATTTCAATTTTTAATCCACATTCTCCAAATACAGACGGAATCAATCCTTCTTCTTGTAAAAACGTTCACATTTCGAATTGTCATATCAGCGTTGGGGACGATTGTATTACGATCAAATCAGGAAGAGACGAAGATGGTCGTAAATACAACAGACCAACGGAGAATGTTACGATTACCAATTGTACGATGTTAAGTGGTCACGGTGGTGTTGTTATTGGAAGCGAAATGTCGGGTGGAATCAAAAAGGTAACGATTTCTAATTGTGTTTTTGACGGAACAGATCGAGGAATCCGTATCAAAGCCGCTCGTGGTCGTGGTGGTGTTGTAGAAGATATTCGTGTTGATAATATTGTCATGAAAAACATCAAAGAAGAAGCCATTGTGTTGAGTCTTTTCTATGATAAAGATACCAAAGTAGAACCCGTAACTGAGAAAACCCCTATTTTCAGAAATATTCACATGAGTAATATTACGGGTTCGAACGTAAACAAAGCCGGACAAATTTTAGGAATTACCGAAATGCCAATTCAAAATATCACTTTTTCTAATATTAATATGGACGGAAAAGAAGGTTTTACAGTAAGCACAGCAACAGATGTTGAATTTCATGATGTAAAAGTAAATGCTTCAATTGGTTCTTCTTTTAAAATATCCGATTCCAAAAATATCATTTTAGACAATGTAGGTTCATCAACACCACTAAAAGGAGTTCCGGTAATTAAGTTAGATAATGTATCTAATATGATGATCAATAATAATTTTCCGTTTAATGCAACGGATGTTTTCATTGAAGCAAACGGAAAAGAAACAAAAAATATTTTCCTGAAAAATAATGTGTTTAATAATGTAAATACAATTGTAAAAAAAGGAAAAGATCTGGATAAAAAAGCCATTACAGAATAAAAATTGGAGAGTCAATTTTGTCAAATTTTCGAACTTTGACAAAGTTTAAACGAGATACAACATGAAAAAAATAGCCTTCATCATAACCCTTTTTGTTTTTGCGATAAGTTATTCACAGAAAAAGAAAGACATTTATCTTTTTACATCGTTTAGAGAACCGGCAACAGCAGGTTTGTATTTGGCTTATAGTGAAGACGGTTACAACTGGAAAGGTCTTGAAGGATCATTTTTGAAACCCGAAATTGGAGCCAGCAAAATAATGCGCGACCCTTCGATAGTAAGAGGCGGAGATAATACGTACCACATGGTTTGGACAACAGACTGGAAAGGCGGAAACGGTTTTGGATATGCCAGTTCTAAAGACTTGATCCATTGGTCAAAACAGGAATATATTCCCGTGATGAAAAACGAGCCGGAAGTAGTAAACGTTTGGGCACCGGAAATTTTCTATGACGATGTCAAAAAAGAATACATCATTATTTGGGCATCTACAATTCCGTTCCGATTTGAAAAAGGAATAGAAGAAGAGAAAAATAATCACCGAATGTATTATGTAACTACAAAAGATTTTAAGACTTTTTCAGAAGCCAAATTATATTATGATCCGGGTTTTAGCGTCATAGATTGTGTGATTGTAAAGAAAGGAAAGAAAGATTATGTTTTGGTTTTAAAAGATAATACAAGACCAATGCGTAAAATTGAAGTAGCATTTGGAAAATCACCTTTAGGACCATTCAGTAAAAGATCAGAACCCCTGACAGAGTATCTATCAGAAGGCCCGACAGTGGTTAAAGTGGCGGAAAAATGGTTGTTGTATTATGATAATTACGGCTCAAAAAATTATAAAGCATTAAGTACTTCAGATTTTGTTCATTTTGAAGATGTATCATCAAAAATAAGTCTTCCGGAAGGGCACAAACACGGAACGATTACCACGATTTCTGAAGAAGTTTTAAAAGGACTAGTTGAAAAGAAATAATTAGAAAATAAATTTCATGCAGATTTAAATGGATTAAGGCAGATCAGGCACATTTTTAATTTTCAATCTGATTAAATAAAATAAAAGCAGGTTAAAAAATGATCTGCAAGAATCAGCTAAAATCTGTAAAATCTGCGTGAAATAAAAAATATAAACAATGATTGCTTTCCAAAATATAAAAACCAACCTCGTAACCACAGCCACAATTCTATTGATTTGTGCCGCTGTAAATGCCCAGAATGATACCGTGCGTTATGTGGGTAAAACACTTTCAAATATCGATTATCATCACGGTCAATTAAGTCCGGCTGTTGGAGTTCACGCCACGCAAATTATGCGCGCCAGCCGTGAACATCCTGAAAAAGCAGATGGTTTTGGCTGGACCTACAATCACCAGCCAACAATGGCGTATTGGAATAATACCTTTTATCTTCAGTATCTGAGTGATCCTGCAGGAGAACATATTCCGCCAAGTCAGACCGTGATCATGACTTCAAAAGATGGTGTGACGTGGAAAATGCCAAGAGTTATTTTTCCTATTTATCATATTCCGGATGGATGGAAAAAAGACGGTGTAGAAGGTGTTGCCAAAAATCTGGATGCGATTATGCATCAAAGAATGGGTTTTTATACCTCCAAAGATAAACGACTTTTTGCTCTTGCCTATTACGGAATTGCAATGGATGAAAAAGACGATCCGAATGATGGAAAAGGAATTGGACGTGTCATTCGTGAAATCAAAAAAGACGGAAGTTTTGGTGAAATTTATTTTATCAGATACAATAAATCATGGGATAAATCAAAATCAGCTTTTCCATTTTACACACAGGCAAAAGACAAAGGACTTAAAAAAGCCTGCGAAGAAATTCTTTCAGATCCTTTAATACTGCAGCAATGGGTTGAAGAAGCGGATCGTGATGACGAATTAATTCCGTTAAAGAAACCTTATAAAGCTTTAAGTTCTTATCATTTGCCAAACGGAGACGTAGTAGGTTTATGGAAACATGCTTTAACTTCAATCAGTAAAGATGGTGGAAAATCCTGGGAATATATGCCCGTTCGCGCTCCTGGTTTTGTGAACAGCAACGCGAAAATCTGGGGACAAAAAACATCAGATAACCGTTATGCAACCGTTTATAATCCATCAGAATATCGCTGGCCTTTAGCGATTTCAACCAGTGATGATGGATTAAATTACAAAGATTTATTACTGGTTCACGGCGAAATAAGTCCGATGCGTTACGGTGGAAACTACAAATCTGCCGGCCCGCAATATGTAAGAGGAATTTCTGAAGGCGACGGAACTCCGCCTGACGGAAAATTGTGGGTAAGTTATAGTGTCAATAAAGAAGATATTTGGGTAGCTTCGATTCCGGTTCCGGTTGTTGCTAAAGTTACAGAAGACGTAAATGATATTTTTAATGAACTTCCTGACGGACAAGAATTAAAACTGTGGAATACCTACGATTTATCCTGGGCTTCAACCAAAATAGAGAAGAAAGCAGACGGTAAAAAATGGCTGACTTTAAGAGATCAGGATTATTTTGATTATTCCCGTGCAGAACGCGTTGTTCCGTTTGCTGAAAAAATGGAAGTAACTTTTATCGTTAAACCAGAACAAAACAATCACGGTTTATTACAGATTGAATTTCAAAACAAGCAAGGATTACCGGCTGTAAGACTGACTTTTGATTCAGATGGACAATTAAAAACAAAAAACGGAGCCCGCTCGAATACCATTGCAAAATACGAAGCAGGAAAAGAATATAAAGTAACATTGAAGCTGAATGTCAAAACACGTTCATACACTATAAAAGTAAATAACGAGAAAGAATCAACCAGAATTTTTTACGCTCCGGTAGAAGGTTTTGAACGAATTATGTTTCGAACAGGTGAACAGAGATATACACCAAATCCTGATACGGCACCGGACACAGACGATTATGATGATCTGCCACAAACCGGAAAATTAATTCCCGAAGCGGTATTTAATATCCAATCGTTGATTACAAAAAGAAATTAAAAATTGAGAATTAAAAATTAAAAAAAATATAGCCACAAATTACACGAATTTGCATAAATGATTTTTTTTGCAGATTTTAAAATTCGGGAAATTGGTGTAATTCGTGGCAAAAAAAGAATTCTGATAAAAGAGACCTGCTAAAGAGAAGACAATAAAGCAAATAAAAAAATCTGTTTTTATCTGCGTCTTTACGAAGTAAATCCGTGTTATCCGCGTTTAAAAATCTCAACAATAAAAAATGAAGAATTTCAAAAATATAATAGTAGCAATTTGTCTTTTAGTAACCCTGGTTTCTAAAGGGCAAATTTTGCCAGTACATCTAACAACAGAAATGGCTCAGAATCCAGTAGCGGTGGTTCAAAATCAGCAACGATTAAGCTGGCAGTTGGTTTCAAAAGAATCCGATGCATCACAAATAGGCTATCAAATTTTGGTTGCTTCATCAGAAGAAAAACTAAAAATTGACCAAGGAGATATCTGGAATAGTGGAAGAGTAAATTCTAATAAAAATTTACAGATAGTTTATGGTGGAAGCCTTTTAAAAGCTGAAACCAAATATTTTTGGAAGGTTAAAGTATGGAATCAGGCAGGCAAAATTTCTAAATGGAGTTCAACCGCATCTTTTAGAATTGCCCCTTTAGACGAAACATTAAATCCAACCTGGATTGGAGCCATTACAAAGGCCAACAGCCATTTACCGGAAGGAAGAAATTTTCATACGGCCACGTTTAACAGACAAAAAAAAGATGCTATAATTAATGCTTCAGATTCTTTGTCGCGCAGAAGTATTATGCTTCGAAAACCATTTACAGTTGCTAAAGAAATTAAGGAAGCGGTAGTGTATATTTCCGGTCTGGGACATTATGAATTAACGATTAACGGAAAGAAAATAGGCAATAGTGAGTTTGCTCCTTTATGGACAGATTACGACAAAACTGTTAATTATAATACGTATGAGTTAAACGCGAAAGAACTAAAAAATGGCGAAAATGTAATTGGTGTTCTTCTGGGAAATGGAATGTACAATACACTTGCTGAACGATATACCAAGTTTTTTGTAAGTTTTGGTCCGCCAACTTTATTTTTGAAAATGAAAGTGGTTTACAAAGACGGTACCGAAGATATTATTAAATCTGATGAAAGCTGGAAATACAGCAAAAGCCCAATAACGTACAATAGTATTTTTGGGGGAGAAGATTATAATGCCAATTTAGAACAAAAAGGCTGGAACGAAACCGGATTCAATGATTCTAGTTGGAAGAAAGTAGTTGTTCAGGAAGCACCAAAAGGAATTTTAAGAGCACAAACAGCACCGCCAATTACGATACAGAAACAATATAATGTTGCATCTGCAAAAGAATTGAAACCTAACTTTTATGTTTTTAACATGGGTCAAAATCTTTCAGGATTTACCACTATAAAAGTAAAAGGAAAGAAAGGTCAAACCGTTCGTGTTTGGGTAGGCGAAAGCTTAAATGATGATGGAACTGTAGGACAGGGAAGATCCGGAAAACCTTATTATTATGACTATACTTTAAAGGGTGGAGGAATAGAAGAATGGCAGCCAAAATTTAGCTATTACGGTTTTCAATATGTGCAAATTGAGAATATCAATTATAAAAAGACCAAAGATCAAAATCTACCGACATTAGTAGATTTAAAATCGAAATTTATTTATAATTCGGCAGGAGAAGCAGGAACTTTTGAATCTTCGAATGCCATTTTTAATAAAACACATGAATTGATAAACAACTCCATAAAAAGTAATTTTCAAAGTGTTTTTACTGATTGTCCGCAACGAGAGAAATTGGGTTGGTTAGAAGAAATTCATTTAAACGGACCGGGATTAATGTTCAATTATAATCTTGAAAGTTATATTCCGGCAATGATGCAAAACATCTCAGATTCGCAAAGAGAAAATGGTTTAATTCCAAGTATTGTTCCAGAATATGTTGTTTTTGGTGGCGATTTTACTGATTCTCCGGAATGGGGTGTATCGGGAGTAATTCTGCCATGGATATATTATCAATATTACGGTGATGCTTCGCTAATTGAGAAATATTATCCTGTAATGAAAAAATATGTCGATTATTTAGGGACAAAAGCAACTAATCATATTGTTTCGCACGGTTTAGGCGATTGGTACGATTACGGAACTCATGCTGCAGGGTATTCTAAAAATAGTCCTATTGCCCTTTCTGCAACTTCTCATTATTTCTATGGAGCAAATTTGGTAGCAAAAGCAGCGAAATTATTAAATAAAACAGATGATATCGCTACATACGAAACACTGACTTCTGATATAAAAAATGCTTTCAACAAGGAATTTTTCAATGTTGAAACCAAACAATACGGAACAAATAGTCAGTTTAGTAATGCCGTTCCCGTTTATATGGATATCGTAGAACCGCAATATAAAGCTGCTGTAATGCAGAATTTATTAAGTGATATAAAAGCAAAAGGCGACCGATTGACAACAGGAGATGTTGGAAACCGTTATTTATTTCAGGCTTTGGCTCAAAATGGAGAAAACGAAACGATGTATAAAATGAACAATCATTATGATGCGCCGGGTTATGGTTTTCAGATAAAATTTGGTTTAACCACTTTAACCGAGCAATGGGATCCAAGAAAAGGAAATTCATGGAATCATTTTATGCTGGGACAAATTGAAGAATGGTTCTATCAGAGTTTAGCCGGAATTGTTGCTGATCCGGAAAAACCGGGTTTCAAACATTTCTATATTCAGCCTGAAATTGTAGGCGATATGACTTTTGTAAAAGCAACGTACCAATCTATTTACGGAGTTATTACATCAGCCTGGGAGAAAAAAGATGGGAAGTTGATTTTGAAAATTGAAATTCCTGTCAATACTTCGGCAACAGTAAAATTGCCGGTTGATAAAAATTCAGAAATAAAAGTAAATGGAAAATTGACAAAGAATTTAAATTTTGGATCAGGAAAATATACAATAGAATACAAAATATAAATGGCACACGGATGACAGGGATTCGCTAAAGCGAAGAAGCGGATAAAAACCGATTTTTTAATTTTTAAATATGGCAAGCTGAATAAAAAATCCATTTTTATCTGCGTTTTTACGAAGTAAATCCGTGGTATCCATGTTCAAATCTATGTTAGTTAATACACAATACAACCATGAAAATAAAACATATTTATATATTAGTTTCAATTTTTGCATTGACAATTTCAAATGCACAAATAACATCTGATGAGAACTTTAGAAAACCCGTTTCAGAAACATTAAAAAAAATCGAAACAGCTTTTCACGTTACGATAAACGACGACCGAGGTTTACTAAAAGGAAAAGAACTGGACTATGCCGATTGGAGAATCGAACCGGGAAATCTGGCAATTTCACTCACCAATATTCTGGCTCCTTTTGAATTGATGTACTTCAAACAACCGGATGGAACTTACATCATTAGAAAATATGAAAATCACAAAGTATCGGTTGATAAAGGAAAAGAACGTCTGGCTTATTTAACCACTTTATATTCGAATGTAACTGAATGGGAAGCACGTAAAAAAGAAATAAAAGCGTGTATGATAACGTCTTTTGGTTTGGATAAAGCACCACCGATGCCAAAATCAAAACCTATTCTGACTCCAAAAAGAATTTATAAAGATTATAGTATCGAAAATATTGGTTTAGAAATCCTACCGGGTGTTTACGTTACAGGCTCGATTTACAGACCTTATCCTTTCAATAAAAAAGCTCCGATTATCTTAACGCCTGACGGACATTTTGGTGACGGAAGGTATCGAAAAGACGAACAATATCGTTGTGCAATTATGGCAAAAATGGGTGCCATTGTAGTGAGTTATGATTTGTTTGCCTGGGGAGAATCATTGCTTCAATTTCCCGAAGAAACACATAGAAATAGTATCGCTTCAACCGTTCAGGTTTTAAGCGGAATCAGATTATTGGATTATTTGGCAACAACAAAAAATGCTGATATGTCAAGAGTTGGCGTGACCGGAGGTTCTGGTGGAGGTTCGCATACCATGTTTTTGGCAGCTTTAGACGATCGAATTACAGTTTCGGCTCCGGTGGTGATGGTTTCTTCGCACTTTTCTGGCGGTTGTCCGTGCGAAAGTGGTCGTGGTATTCACCTTTGTGGAAACGGAACCAATAATGCCGAAATCTCTGCAATGATGGCACCAAAACCACAATTAATAGTTTCTGACGGAAAAGACTGGACATTGGCAGTTCCGGAACTTGAATTTCCTTTTATTCAGCGAACGTACGAATTATACGGAAAGAAAGATCTTGTAGAAAATGCTCATTTTGCTAAAGAAGGACATGATTTTGGAGTTTCAAAACGTATGGCTTTGTATCCGTTTATGGCAAAATATTTAGGATTGGATTTGAATAAGGTAAAAAATGAAAAAGGCGAAATCGACGAATCGACTTGTGTAATTGAACCCAAAGAAAAAATGTTTGTTTTTGGAGATAAAGGCGAAAAATTTCCAGCCAATGCTTTAAAAGACATCAACAAATTGTATGAGATGTTTGGGGAGAAGAATAATAAAATTTACGAGGTTAAGAAATAAAAGAAAGTTGCCACGAATTTCACGAATTAACACGAATTAAAATTTTTGACACAGATTAAAAAAGATTTACGCGATTCTTTAAATAATAAATCCAAATAATCCTTTTAATCTGTGGCTAATAATGATAGTGTGAATTAGTGTAATTCGTGGCGAAAAAAAAAATTTATATGAAGTTAAGAAATAAAATTACCTCGATTTGTGTTGGAATTTTTTCGTTTGCTGCAACAGCGCAAAACAACAGCGACCTAAAACTTTGGTACGATAAACCTGCTGCAATCTGGAACGAAGCTTTGCCTTTGGGTAATGGTCGTTTAGGGGCAATGGTCTTCGGCGATCCTGCGGTTGAACGTTTACAATTGAACGAAGAAACGATTTGGGCGGGTTCTCCAAACAGCAACGCCCATTCGAAATCATTAAAAGCTTTACCAATTGTAAGACAGTTAATTTTTGACGGAAAATTTGATGAAGCGCAGGAATTAGCTACTCAGGATATTATGTCGCAAACCAATGACGGAATGCCTTATCAAACTTTTGGGAGCGTTTATATTTCGTTTCCGGGACATCAAAAATATTCGAATTACTACAGAGATTTAGATATTGCAAATGCTACTGCAAAAGTAAAATACACGGTGAATGGCGTTGAATTTACCAGAGAAATTCTAACCTCATTTTCTGATCAGGTAATTGTGGTGAAACTTTTGGCAAGTCAGCCGGGTCAGATTACAGCGAATGTTTTTATGAACAGTCCGCTTGATAAAACGGTTTCGGGAACAGAAGGCGATCAAATTTTATTATCCGGAATTGGAAGCAATTTCGAAGGTGTAAAAGGGAAAGTGAAATTTCAGGGACGTTTAATTGCCAAAAATAAAGGCGGAGAAGTTTCAGCCAGCAACGGAATCATTAGTATCAACAAAGCAGATGAAGTGACGCTTTATATTTCGATTGCAACAAATTTTAAAAATTATCAGGATATCAGCGGTGATGAAATTGCGAAAAGCAAAGACTATTTGGCTAAAGCCGAAGTAAAAGATTTTGCCACTATTAAAAAAGATCATGTTTCCTATTATCAGAAATTCTTCAATAGAGTTTCTTTCGATTTAGGAACAAACGAAGCGGCGAAGAAACCAACAAACGAAAGAATCAGGGATTTCTCAAAACAATTTGATCCGCAATTGGCGAGTTTATATTTTCAGTTTGGTCGTTATCTTTTGATTTCGAGTTCACAACCTGGCGGTCAGCCAGCTAATTTACAAGGGATTTGGAACGATATGGTAACGCCTCCATGGGACAGTAAGTACACCACAAACATAAATGCTGAGATGAATTACTGGCCGGCAGAAGTAACGAACCTTTCAGAAATGCATGAACCGTTTATTCAAATGGCAAAAGAGTTAAGCGTGACAGGAGCCGAAACAGCAAAAATAATGTACAATGCAAAGGGTTGGGTTTTGCATCATAATACTGATATTTGGCGTGTAACTGCTCCGGTTGATTATGCTGCATCCGGAATGTGGCCAACAGGTGGTGCATGGGTAAGTCAGGATTTATGGGAAAGATATTTATACACAGGAGATAAAAATTATTTAAAGGAGATTTATCCGATAATAAAAGGCGCAGCAGATTTCTTTTTAGATTTCATGATTATCGATCCCAATACAGGTTATCTGGTGGTTGTTCCTTCAAGTTCTCCTGAAAACACGCATGCTGGCGGAACAGGAAAAGCAACAATTGCATCGGGAACCACGATGGACAATCAGTTGATTTTTGATTTGTTTACGCACGTTATCGAAGCTTCAAAATTGGTTGCTCCAGATGAAGCTTACGCCAAAAAAGTAAGTGAAGCTTTGGCTAAAATGCCTCCAATGAAAGTAGGAAAGCACAGTCAGTTACAAGAATGGCAGGAAGATTGGGACAATCCGGAGGACAAACACAGGCACGTTTCGCATTTGTACGGTTTGTTTCCAAGCAATCAGATTTCGCCAATTGAAACACCGGAACTGTTTGAAGCTGCAAAGAATTCACTGAATTACAGAGGAGACGAATCTACAGGTTGGTCAATGGGATGGAAAGTCAATTTATGGGCAAGATTGTTAGACGGAGATCATGCTTATAAACTATTACAGGATCAATTGCATCTGGTTACGGCAGAACAAAGAAAAGGCGGCGGAACGTATCCGAATATGTTAGATGCGCACCAACCGTTTCAAATTGATGGAAATTTTGGATGCACAGCCGGAATTGCCGAAATGCTAATGCAAAGTCAGGAAGATGCGATCCTCTTATTACCGGCTTTACCAAGTGTCTGGAAAGACGGTAGTATAAAAGGTCTGGTGACCAGAGGCGGTTTTGTAATCGATATGAGTTGGAAAAACAATAAAATTTCGACTTTAAAAATTTACTCAAAACTAGGAGGGAACTGCAGATTGAAATTAGAAAATATACTAAAAGCAGATAAAGGAATTTATATTAAAAAAGCAAAGGGAAAAAATCCTAATCAATTATTTTATGATGTCGAAGTAAAGAAACCAATTATATCAGATCATGCGAATTTGAAGAAAGTGGTTTTACCAAAATATAATATATATGATGTTCAGACAAAAGCAGGACAGACGTATACCTTTTACGGGAATTAGAATTATCCTAACAGGTTTTTAAAACCTGTTAGGTATAGATTGATAGTGTAGTTTGTAGTGTGATTTCTCCCTCCGGTCGAAATGACAAAACAATGGGAATAGGCATTAGTTGTGTGAAGAACAAACAGCCCGATTCGCCGCAGCGAAACACACCCAAAGAATAAGTTTTTAAATAATAATTAGAATATGTTACACCATTTCAAATACAAAATAATAGCTTTCCTAATCTTGATTTCAGCCTTAAATATAGGTTGTAAATCAGGCGTAAATCAGTCTCAAAAAGGAACTTCGGTGGTTTTGAATCCCGCAAATTTCAAACATTACGTTGATTATTTCAATACAATGGAAGATGAGAATTTAAAATTTGCGATTCCGAATAACAGTGCCTGGGGTTGGATGGAGAAAAATATCCCGTTGTTTGAGTGTCCGCAGCAAAATTTTGAGGAGATTTATTATTTTAGATGGTGGAGTGCACGAAAACACATCAAGAAAACACCTCAGGGATATGCGATTACAGAATTTTTGGTAGATCGTTCGTATGCTGATAAATACAATATGATTAGTTGTGCTTTGGGGCATCACATTAACGAATTCAGATGGTTACACAATCCGGAATATTTGGAGCAGGATGTACATTTATGGTTTAGGGGAAATGATGGTAAACCCATGAAAAAACTCAGAACTTTTAGCAGTTGGACGGCGGATGCTTTGTACAATCGCTATTTAGTGAATAAAGATGATAAATTTTTATTGGATATGTATCCTGATCTGGTTGCCGAATATGCCGCTTGGGAAGGTGATAGAAAACGTAAAGACGGTTTGTTCTGGCAGTTTGATGTTAAGGACGGTATGGAAGAATCATTGAGCGGAGCCAGAAAATTTAGAAATGCACGCCCAACGATCAACAGTTATATGTTTGGAAATGCTGCAGCTTTGGCTAAAATAGCCAAGCTGAAAGGAGACACTAAACAAGAGAATTATTTTGAGGCAAAAGCCGATACATTACAAAAATTGGTAGAAACAAAACTGTGGAATGCTAAAAGTGAATTCTTCGAAACGTTTACAGAAAAAGATACTTTGGCACAGGTTAGAGAAGCGATTGGGTTTATTCCGTGGTATTTTAATCTGCCACAGAAAGACAAAGGATTTGAAAAAGCTTGGGAACAAATTAAGGACGAAAAAGGATTTTCGGCACCGTTTGGATTAACAACCGCGGAGAGAAGAAGTCCGCGTTTTAGATCACACGGAACAGGAACTTGTGAATGGGATGGTGCGATCTGGCCTTTTGCGAGTTCTCAGACTTTAACAGCATTGGCGAATGTCTTGAATAATTACGATCAGAATTTTGTTGCTAAGCCGGATTATTTCAAACAAATGAATCTGTATGTAGAATCGCAATATTATCGCGGAAGACCTTATTTGGGCGAATATCTGGACGAAACGACTGGATATTGGTTAATGGGTGACAAAGAAAGAAGTCGTTATTACAATCATTCGACTTTTAATGATTTGATGATTACAGGATTGGTAGGTTTACGACCAAGAGCAGATGAAAAAATTGAAGTAAATCCGTTGATTCCACAAGACAAATGGGATTGGTTTTGTCTGGATAATGTTTTATATCATGGCAATATTGTTACGATTCTTTGGGATAAAACAGGAGAAAAGTATAAAAAAGGAAAAGGTTTCAGGATCTTTAAAAACGGGAAGGAAATTGCGGTTTCTGAGAAGTTGGAGAAATTGGTTTCTGAATAAATATTGGCGAACGGGTTTAATGAATTAAGCAGATTGACACAGGTTTTATTCTCATTTTGTGTCATTGCTCTCAGAGATTTCTCGTTCATCTAAATGACAAACCAAATCGAAAATAAAATAAAATTCGCAATAATCTGTTTGATCGGTTAAAATCTGCAGGCAAAGAATCAACGCATTACATACTAAAATACAACTTATGAAAAGGTTTTTTTTACATACAACATTCATCATTTTAACCCTGATTTCAATTTCGGCGAAAGCCCAAAACAAAATCGGCGTTACAAATTTGCAATGCGAAATGCTCAGCAATCCGGAAGGAATTGATGTCGTTCAGCCACGATTGAGCTGGCAAATAAATGCGAATGTTAGTGATGTAAAACAGACCGCATATCAGATTATTGTGTCTTCGACTTTAGAGAATCTGAACGCGAATAAAGGTGATTTATGGGATACTGGAAAAGTACAAAGCAACGCATCTGTCAATATTATTTATAACGGAAAACGACTGGAAAACCGTCAAAATGCTTTTTGGAAAGTGATTCTCTGGACGAATAAAGGTGAAATTCAATCAGTAGATAAAGCTCATTTTAGTATGGGTATCATGAATTATGCTGACTGGAAATCAACACGCTGGATTGGGTACGAAAAAGCTTCTGCAGGAGATAGTATATCTCAATATTCTAAATTATCAGCAAGATATCTTCGAAAAGAAATCAACTTAAAAAAACAAGTTAAAAGTGCCAAAGTCTACATCATGGGAATGGGATTATATGAGTTGTACATTAACGGAAATAAAATTGGTGATCAGGTTTTGGCGCCTGTTCCTACGGATTATACAAAGAATGTAAAATATAATGTTTTTGATGTGACTTCTCAACTTAAAGAAGGTAAAAATATGTTAGGAACGATTTTAGGAAATGGACGTTTTTTTACGATGCGTCAGGATTTTAAACCGTATAAAATCAAAACTTTTGGTTATCCAAAAATGGCTTTGCAATTGTATGTTGAATATACAGATGGAACAAAAGAAGTAATCAGAACGGATGATACCTGGAAAGTAACCACAAATGGACCCATTTTATCTAATAATGAATATGATGGAGAGGAATACGATGCCCGCAAGGAATTGAAAAATTGGAACACCACCAATTTTGATGATAAAAATTGGTTTCAGGCAGAATATGTTCAGGAACCGGGCGGTTTTTATGAGGCGCAAATGACACCTAATATGAAAATTATGGGTGAGGTAAAACCAATTTCGATCAAACAAACGCCTAAAGGAACTTATATCTTGGATATGGGACAGAATATGGTAGGTTGGCTGCAATTGAAGGTAAAAGGTAAAAGTGGCGACAAAGTGATTTTGAAATTTGCCGAATCCTTGCAAGCAGATGGTTCTTTGTATATCGAAAATTTACGTGACGCCAGAACAACAGATGTTTATACTTTAAAAGGCGAAGGCGAAGAAATTTGGGAACCAACTTTTGTTTTTCACGGTTTTAGATTTGTCGAAGTTTCAGGATTTCCGACGAAACCAACGCTGGATAATTTTGTTGGAAAAGTAGTTTACGACGATATTAAAACGACCGGAACTTTTGAATCTTCAGACGCTGTGATGAATCAGATTTTCAAGAATGCCTATTGGGGAATAAGTGGCAATTATAAAGGGATGCCAATCGATTGTCCGCAGCGAAATGAGCGTCAGCCCTGGCTTGGCGACAGAACAACCGGAGCTTATGGCGAAAGTTTTTTATTCGATAACCAAACTTTATACGCAAAATGGCTGGATGATATTAAAAATGCACAAACGGCAGATGGCGGAATTCCGGATGTTGCACCGGCTTTCTGGCGGTATTATGGCGATAATGTAACCTGGCCCGGAACTTATATTACGGTTGCTGAAATGCTGTACCAGCAATTTGGCGATAAAAAAGTAATTGAAAAACATTATCCGTCGATGAAAAAATGGGTGGTGTATATGGAACAGAATTATTTGGTTAAGGATTTAATGACCAAAGATAAATATGGAGATTGGTGCGTTCCGCCGGAATCATTAGAATTAATTCACTCGAAGGATTCAGCAAGAACTACCAATGGCGAATTAATTGCCAGTGCTTTTTATTATCATTTACTGCAAAAAATGAAAAAGTTTGCTACTATAAATGGAAATAATTCAGATGATATTCAATATTATGATTCACTTTCTGAGAGAGTGAAAACGGCTTTTAATGTGAAGTTTTTCAATGCTTCTAAAAACAATTATGCCAACAATACGGTAACAGCAAATTTGCTTCCATTAGCTTTTGGAATGGTTCCTGAAAATCTTCAGTCGAAAGTATTTGAAAATATTGTTCATGAAGTCGAAGTAACCTATAATGGTCATATTAGTACCGGAGTTATTGGGACTCAGTTTTTAATGCGAACCTTATCTGAGTACGGAAGACCAGATTTGAGCTATAAACTGGCTTCGAATGATACTTACCCAAGTTGGGGTTATATGGCAAAGAATGGTGCAACAACAATCTGGGAATTGTGGAATGGAAATACTGCTGATCCTAAAATGAATTCTCAAAATCATGTGATGTTATTAGGCGATTTACTGATTTGGTATTACGAGAATATTGCCGGAATCAAGAGCAATCCTGAAACTCCGGGGTTCAAACAAATCATCATGAAACCAGATTTCGAAACCGGATTAACCTTTGTGAATGCTTCTTACGAATCGATTCACGGAACGATAAAGAGTAACTGGAAGAAAACTAAAAATAATTTGCAATGGAATATTACGATTCCTGCCAATACTTCGGCAATAGTTTATTTGCCTTCAACGAAAGTTTCAGCTGTAACTTTAGACAATAAAAAGTTAGATAAAACTGCGGTATCTTATAAAGTAGAAAACAATAAACTTATTCTGATATTGCCTTCTGGTTCTTATGTTTTAAATGTAAAATAGTAATAGCAGCACTTAAGCGCATATAATCTTGCTTCAGATCTTTGTCAAAGTTTAAAATTTTGACAAAGATTTTTGCTATTGTCTGGTCTGCCATTGTTAAAAAACGCAAAAAGTATCCCATTTAAAAAAAATTCGGGACAGTACAGGATGGATCTTTAGAATTTTAGTGTCATTTTTACACTTAATAAATAATTTTGTGCGAAAAATTATCAGGAATGCATTTAAAAGCAAAAATTTTAATTCAAAATAAAAAATAATAATGAAGATAATAAAAGTAACATTTGTGTTATTGGGTCTTTTACTCTTGGGAAGTTGCAAACCAACTTTACAAAATAAGACCTGGAAAGAAGGAATTTTAGTAGATGAATTTATATATGATAAAGCACCTTATCCGTCTTGCCACGCTGTTACAATTGTTGAAGCTTCAAATGGGGATTTAGTTTCATCCTGGTTTGGAGGAACGCACGAAAGACATCCGGATGTTTGTATTTATGTAAGTATAAAACCAAAAGGAAGCGATAAATGGAGCGAAGGCATTAAAGTGGCTGACGGCGCGATGAAAGAAGGCCCGAGATTACCAACATGGAATCCTGTTTTATATCAAATTCCTGGTGGCGATTTAATGCTTTTCTATAAAATTGGTCCAAAACCATCTGAATGGTGGGGTGTAATCAGAACTTCATCTGATAACGGAAAAACCTGGTCTGAGGCGAAAAAAATGCCGGAAGGTTTCTTAGGACCAATCAAAAACAAACCGGTTTTATTAAGCAACGGAACTTTATTGTGCCCTTCAAGTATCGAAGGCGACGGCTGGAGACTTCGCATGGAATCTACTCCTGATTTTGGAAAAACATGGGTAATGGGCGATACTTTATCGCGAGGAAAACAAAAGATAAATGCAATTCAGCCAAGTATTCTTTTTCATAAAGACGGAAGTATACAGGCGATTGGAAGAACGAGAAACAGAGCTATTTTTAGTACTTTTTCTAAAGACAACGGAAAAACATGGTCTGATATAGAATTAATTGGTCTGCCAAATAATAACTCAGGAACAGATGCGGTAACGCTTAAAGACGGAAGACATTTGTTAGTTTACAATCATGTCTTACCTCCGGGAACAGAAGCAAAAGGTCCAAGAACGCCATTGAATGTTTCAGTTTCTAAAGACGGAATTCACTGGGATGCAGCGTTAGTATTAGAAGATTCAAAAATTAGTCAATATTCGTATCCATCCATGATCCAGAGTTCTGACGGAATGGTACATATCGTTTACACATGGAGAAGGGAAAAATTGAAATATGTAAAAATTGATCCAAGCAAACTAAAAACGATTCAAATCAAAAACGGAATCTGGCCCGGAGATGAGAACAAAGTAGTAACGGCTGTAAAAGCTGAAGAAGAGTAAGAATTTAAATTTAACCATTAAGATATTAAGTTTCATTAAGCTTAACTTTCTTAATGGTAAAAAACAAAAATATGAAGTCAATTTATTTAAAAAAAAATATTATTATTTTATTTTTTGCTGTTTTGTGCACTAGTTTCAATAGTTGTGCAACGGCTCAGTCATCAAATAACAAACAGCGCTATAAAGTTGCGGTTTGCGACTGGATGATTTTAAAAAGACAAAAATTAGGCTCTTTTGCTCTCGCAGCTGAAATAAAAGCTGACGGAATAGAACTGGATATGGGAGGTTTAGGAAACCGCCCAACCTTTGACAGTAAATTAGGAGATCCAATCGAAAGACAAAAGTTTCTGGATAAATCCAAAGAATTGAATGTCGGAATCAGTTCGATAGCCATGTCCGGATTTTACGCGCAGTCTTTTGCAAAAAGAGAAACTATCGCGCCCATGATCGAAGATTGTGTAAAAGCAATGAAAGACATGAAGGTCAAAGTCGCTTATCTTCCTTTAGGGACGGAAAGTGATTTGGTGAAAAATCCTGAATTACGTCCTGTAATTATCGAAAGATTAAAATGGGCGGGAAAACAAGTAGGCAAAATTGGTGGAGTTATAGCAATTGAAACATCATTAGACGCTACCGAAGAAAAAAAACTATTAGAAGAAATAGGTTCTAAATATGTCAAAAGTTCTTTCAATTTTGCGAACGCCGTAGATAACGGAAGAGATATTGTAACCGAATTAAATATTTTGGGTAAAAAACATCTGGCACAAATTCATGCTTCAAATACAGACAAAGTCTGGCTTGAAAACGATACCGCGATCGATATGCCAAAAATAAAACAAGCGCTGGACAAAATGAAATGGAGTGGCTGGCTAATCGTAGAACGTTCCAGAGATGTTACACAGGTTCATAATGTAAAAGCGAATTATGGCGCAAACGTTGCGTACTTAAAACGTGTTTTTCAGAATTAAATAAAGAGGAATCTGCCAGATCTGCAAAATCTGCGAGTGTTAATTTTTGACGTAGATTTTGCAGATTAAGCAGATTTATTCTCATTTTTTGTCATCTCAACGAAGAAGAGATCACACAAACTTCATTCTCACTGTTGCTGAATATTGGATGTGATTTCTCTTTCGTCGAAATGACAAACTAAACAGAAATTTTCAAGAATAAAATTCCAATACCATGAAATATTTAAGTTTACTTTTTTTAGGTTTTTACGTCACTATTGCAACAGCGCAAAACATTACCATAGTTAATGATGTCAATTCGCCCAGAGCTAAATTCGGTGCCGGAAAACTATCAGAAACACTTACTTCTAAAGGTTTCAAAATCACCTCTGCAAATAAAATCAAAAGCTCAAAAGACCAGTTGATTGTTATTGGAGAAAAGGGAACTGATTTCTGGAAACAGAATGCAAAGAATGCCAAAATAGATGATAGTAAACTCATCAAAAAAGAAGGCTTCCAGATTCGTAGCCAAAAAAACATCATTTATATAGAAGGAACAGATGCATCAGGAGCTTTATACGGCGCTATGGAATTGGTGGATCGTATTAAAACTTCAGGTAAGATTCCAACAGAAATAAATATCGAAGACAGTCCTGAAATGGTTTTAAGGGGAGCTTGTATCGGTATGCAGAAAACAACTTATCTGCCGGGCAGAGATGTTTATGAATATCCGTATACGCCGGAAACTTTTCCGTGGTTTTACGATAAAAAATTATGGACAAAGTATCTGGATATGCTGGTTGATAACAGAATGAATTCCTTGTATTTATGGAACGGACATCCGTTTGCTTCATTGGTAAAACTTAAAGATTATCCGTTTGCTTTAGAAGTAAGTGAGGAAGATTTCAAAAAGAACGAAGAGATCTATAATTTCCTGACCGAAGAAGCCAATAAAAGAGGAATTTGGGTGATTCAGATGTTTTACAATATCATTGTTTCCAAACCTTTTGCAGAACATTATAATATTAAAACACAGGATCGTTCGCGTCCAATTACACCTTTGCTTTCAGATTACACAAGAAAATCAATTGCCGCTTTTATCGAGAAATATCCAAATGTTGGTTTATTAGTTTGTTTGGGAGAAGCCATAAACACCATCGATGATGACGTAGAATGGTTTACCAAAACGATTATTCCCGGAGTTCAGGATGGTTTAAAAGCGTTGGGAAGAACAGATGAACCGCCAATTATTTTGCGTTCGCACGATACCGATGGACCTTTGGTTATGGAAAAATCGCTTCCCTTATATAAAAATCTCTACACAGAAAGTAAATATACCGGAGAATCCCTCACGACTTATACACCAGGCGGACCTTGGGGAGAAACACATAAACAGTTAAGTGCTTTAAAATCGATTCATATCGAGAACGTACATATTCTGGCCAATTTAGAACCTTTCAGATACGGTTCACCTGATTTTATCCAGAAAACAGTAAAAGCCATGCACAGTGTTCACGGTGCCAATGCATTGCATTTGTATCCTCAGGCATCTTATTGGGATTGGCCTTATTCAGCAGATAAAACAAAAACGGGCGAACGAATTCTCGAAATGGATCGTGACTGGATTTGGTACAAAGCGTGGGCAAGATATGCATGGGACAGTAAAAGAGATCGAAATCAGGAAGTTAAATTTTGGGATACAGATCTGGCGGCGAAATACGGAACAGATACAGAAGCCGCCAATAACATCTTAAAAGCCTACGAAGAAACCGGAGAAATTGCGCCAAAGACGTTAAGACGTTTTGGAATTACCGAAGGAAACCGTCAGACTTTATTACTAGGAATGTTCGAAAGCCAATTGGTAAATCCTGCAAAATGGCGTGTTTATCCTGGTTTTCATGAATCGTGCGGACCTGCCGGCGAATTGCTTTTAGAATACGCTAAAAAAGAGTGGAATAAAGAACCGCATTCTGGTGAACTGCCAACTCAAATTATTGCCGAAATCACTGAACACGGTAGATTAGCGGTTGAAGCCATTGACAAAGCGGAACCAAAAGTGACAAAAGACAAAGAAGAGTTTTTACGCCTTAAAAACGATATGCATGCCTATAAAGCTTTCGCCGATTTCTTTTCAGAAAAAGTAAAAGCAGCATTATTGGTTTTGCGATACAGTTACTCAAATGATATTTCAGATCTTGACAAAGCGCTTCCGCATTTAGAAAAAAGTATCGAATATTATGAGTTATTGGTTGATCTTACAAAGGACACATATTACTATGCTAACAGTATGCAAACTGCACAACGCCGTATTCCGATTGGTGGAGACGACGGAAACAACAAAACATGGAAGGAATTATTGCCACATTACGAACGTGAATTGGTTAATTTTAAAAGAAACTTAGGGCTATTAAAATCATCAAAGGATGGTAAGATAGCAACCACAGAAGGCAAACCATGGCAAACTGCAGAAGTCACTTTATTAAGTGAAAGCAAAGGGACTTATGCAGTAAAAAACGGAACAAAAGTATACGGAACACCAATTTCTGAGCTTACAAAAGTAGCTCCGGAATTGCAAAACCTGAAAGGAATTACATTCGATGAAACTTCTCAAAACGAGAACGGAACGCAGCTGAAATTCAAAAACACCAAAGCCGTGAAACTGGTTGTAGGTTATTTCAATTCAGATCAGAAGAGATTTTTATTTCCGCCAAGTTTAGAGACAGACGCAGCCGGAAATGCTCACGGTCAGGCCGAAGTGATCTTAGCAAGTGCCATGAATCTTAAAGAATTACCACGTGTAAATATTCATACCTATACTTTTCAGCCTGGCGAAAACAAACTCGATTTAGGCAAAGGAAGAGTATTAATTTTAGGATTTATAGATGCCAATCAAACCATAACACCACGAGATGTGGGTTATATCGATGCAGGAGAAAAAGGCGCGATAGACTGGTTGTTTTATTAATAGTATTGAGAATAAAGTTTCTAATTTGGGCGTATTCGCCGCGGCGAACGGACTATCCGCGATATCTTTTTATTTTTAAAGAAAAAATAAAAAGGATATCGCTTCTATCCCTAACGCAATCCAAACGTCATCGAGACCTGACAGGTTTTAAAAACCTGTCAAGTCTAACTTAAGATATAAACACAATCTTGTCACCCTCGACGAAGGAGAGATCACATCCAGAAAGCAACGAACTGTGAGGATTCAGCAAATTCGATGTCTGTGATTGAGAATATAAACACAATCTTGTCATATCGACGAAGGAGAGATCACATCCAGAGAACAACGAACTCTGAGGATTCAGTAAATTCGATGTCTGTGATTAAGAATATAAACACAATCTTGTCATCTCGACGAAGGAGAGATCACATCCAGAGAGCAACGAACGGTGAGGATTCAGTATATGTCATTTCTCCTTCGAAATAACAAAAACACTGAAATAACCTTATATCGCTTATATGGTTTAATAAAAATATAAGGTTCAAAAAAATATGAAGAAAATAGTTTTTTTTATTTTTTGTTTTTGCTCAAGTAGTTGCCTTGTTTGGAGTCAGGGCAATAGTTCAGTAAAATTTCGTCAGGAAATTTCGCTGAACTCCGCTTGGGCTACTATTGTTTTAGACCAGCTTCCAAAACAAGAAGATGCTTTTGTCAATGATCCCAAAACCGATGCACAATGGCAACGCGTAAATGTACCACACAATTGGGATCAGTATTACGGATTCAGAAGAACAAAACATGGTAATTTGCACGGAACTGCCTGGTATCAAAAATCATTAAAACTGGATAAATTGGTTAAAGGAAAAAGACTTTTCCTTTATTTTGAAGGTGTAAGTTCCTATGCGACCGTTTGGGTAAATGGTAAAAAAGCCGGAGAACACAAAGGCGGAAGAACTACTTTTACAATCGACATTACCCAATTAGTAGTTTTAGGAAAAGAAAATAAGATTCTGGTAAAAGCGGCACATCCATCTTTTATTGCTGATTTGCCGTGGGTTTGCGGAGGATGTTCCGGCGAATGGGGGTTCTCTGAAGGATCCCAGCCTATGGGGATTTTCAGACCAGTTTCTTTAATAATTACAAACGAAATCAGAATTGAACCTTTTGGCGTTCATATCTGGAATGATGCTTCGACTTCTAAAGAAAAAGCAATTCTTCACATGACAACCGAAATCAAAAATTATGGTGTTTTAAAACAAAATTTAACTGTAGAAAATATCCTTTTTGATAAAGACGGAGAAAAAGTAGTTTCAGTAAAAAGTAAGGTAGCCATTAATTCTAATGAAATAAAAGAAATAGCGCAAACACTGCCTGAGATTCTTCAGCCTAAATTGTGGTCGCCATCAAATTCATATCTATACGAATTGGTTACGTCTGTTTATGAAAACGGAAAAAAAATTGACGAACTAAAAACGCCTTACGGAATCCGTTGGGTGAGTTGGCCGGTTAGCAGAGACGGAAAAGACAATCGGTTTTTTATCAACGATCAACCTTTATTCATCAACGGAACCTGCGAATACGAACATTTAATTGGGAACAGCCATTCGTTTTCAGACGAACAGATTCATTCCAGAATCGAACAAATAAAAGCGGCTGGATTTAATGCGTTTAGAGAAGCACATCAGCCCCATAATTTATTGTACCAAAAAGAACTGGACGAAAACGGAATTCTGTTTTGGAGTCAGTTTTCGGCACATATCTGGTACGACACGCCAGAGTTTAAAGAGAATTTCAAAACCCTGTTGCGAGAATGGATTAAAGAACGTAGAAACAGTCCGTCGGTTGTCATGTGGGGATTACAAAACGAAAGTACAATCCCAATGGAATTTGCTGAAGAATGTACTAAAATAATCCGAGAAATGGACCCGATGTCAGCTTCGCAACGTATTGTCACGACTTGTAATGGAGGTGAAGGAACAGATTGGAATGTTGTACAAAACTGGTCAGGAACGTATGGAGGCGATCCGTTAAAATACCATCTTGAAATGACCACCCAGTTATTAAACGGTGAATACGGTGCATGGCGTACAGCAGATTTGCATACTGAAGGTGAGTTTGATCAAAAAGGAATTTTGAGTGAAAACAGATTTTCCCAATTAATGGAGATTAAAATCCGTGAAGCCGAATCGGTAAAAGATAAAATTGCGGGACAATTCAACTGGCTTTTTGCTTCGCATGAAAATCCGGGACGCGTTCAGAACGGAGAAGGTTTTAGAGACATTGACAAAGTTGGACCAGTTAATTATAAAGGACTTTTTACCATTTGGGGAGAACCTCAGGATGCGTATTATATGTACCGTGCCAATTACGTTTCGAATAAAACCAACCCAATGGTATATATCGTTTCGCACACCTGGCCAAGCCGTTGGGATTCGGTGGGAATAAAAAACGGAATCGATGTTTATTCGAATTGTGATGAAGTCGAATTGTTTAATGAAGTTAATAAAACATCATTAGGAAAATTAAAAAATCCAGGCTTAGGTCAGCATTTTCAATGGAATAATGTCAATATTCAGTACAATGTTTTGTATGCTGTTGGTTATGTAAATGGTGTGGCTGTAGCCAAAGACTATATTGTTTTGAACACACTTCCTAAAGCGCCAAATCTAGCCGAATTATACACAGATAAGGCAGATATTTTAGAATCAAAAAAAGGATACAATTATATTTACAGAGTCAATTGTGGAGGTTCTGAACTGACAGACAGCTCCGGAAATATTTGGTTAACTGACACACACAAAAGCGTTCAAAATACCTGGGGTTCATTATCATGGACAGATAAATTCGAAAAACTTCCGGACTTTTATGCGAGTCAGCGTAGCACTTTTGATCCTGTAATGGGCACAAAAGACCCTGTATTGTTTCAAAGTTTCAGATACGGAGTTGATAAATTAAATTACGAATTTCCTGCACCGGACGGAGAATATTTAGTCGAATTATACTTTACAGAACCTTGGTACGGAACTGGCGGAGGATTAGATTGCAAAGGCTGGCGTTTATTTGATGTTGCGATCAATGACAATGTAGTTTTAAAAGACTTTGATATCTGGTCAGAAACAGGACACGACAAAGCCTTGAAGAAAACATTTACTGTAAAAAGCAAAAACGGAAAAATCAATATTTCTTTCCCAAATGTAAAAGCGGGACAAGCGATTATTTCTGCCATTGCCATTGCGACCAAAAACAAGAAGGTTAAGCCTGCAAATGCATCGCCAAAAAATATTGAGAATGTTGTTCTAAGTTCTCAAATCCAAAATGAATCAAAAATTGCTTCGTGGCTGGATATCAATTCAAAACAATATTCAGATTCAGATGTTGTTTTTACCCAGTTACCTTCGGAAGTTTTTGGAGCTGATTATTTGCAGTTTTTATCTCAGTCTAAGATTAAAGGTTCTTTTACATTAAAAGAAAACTCAGATTTATATCTTTTGATTGACAATAAAATAAAAACAAAATTTGCGTGGTTATCAGATTATAAAAAATCAGAAGAAATTGCAAAAAACAGTAATAATGTTGAATTTAGTATTTTTTCTAAAAAGGTAAAAAAAGGAGAAAAAGTATCTTTTGATAATTCAGAAGTTTTGAGTTCTATTATTGTCGTTCCAAATTATGATATGGGCGAAAAGGACGATTCAAGACCTGTAGTAGTTATCGAAGCAGAAAATACAAAAACCACAGGAACCGATATTGTAAAAGGAAATTTCAAAAAAGCGGATTATATCGAGTTTACAAAAAAGACACATAATAGTATTGAGTTTGAAGTAAAACCAGGAGTTGCCGGAATTTATTTGATGCGTTTTAAATTCATGAATCGAAACGAAACACCATTAAAAGTAAATTTCAAAATGGAAGACGCTTACGGAATTTTGATGCGAAATGATACGATAGAGTTCTTTCCTTCACCGGAAAAATGGAAGGTTTTGAATACCACTTCTGGAGGATATATTAATGCAGGTACGTATAAAATTACGCTGGAAGCGGAGGATTTAAAAGGATTGATGTTGGATAATTTTGAATTTCAATAGTGGTTTTGCCACGAAGGCACAAAGACGCAAAGGTTTAATAAAGATTAGTAGTGTGTATAATTAGCCACGAAGACACAAAGGCGCGAAGGTTTAATAAAGATTTTTATTGTAGAGGCGCACAGCAGTGCGTCTACGTTCCAATTGTCAGGCTGAGCTAAGTCGAAGCTACGCAAAGAGAGTTTCGCCTCATTTTTGTCATCCCGAGGAACGAGGGATCACATTAGAAATTCCGAATAGAATAGTGTTATTCTTTGTCGAGTTACGTGTGTGATTTATCTGCCGAAGCTGAATGTCATTAGGTTAAGCTTTTTTAAAGACAATTATGGCTAAAAAAATTCGCGCAAAGTCGCAAAGAAAATGGATGTAAACTTGGCGGCTTGGCACCTTTGCGCGAAATCCATTTAAGGATTACGGAATATTGGGTTGGACTTCGCTCAGTCTGACAAATAGGGGGTATATTTTAGATTAGAATAAAAAATATAATTATGATTAAACATAAAAAAAATTTACAAAAAACAGTAATTGCAATATCATTATTATTGCTCTCAACAATTGGTTTTTCACAAGAAAAAAAAGCCAGAATCATCGAAGACTTCAATAAAAACTGGAACTTCAAACTAGGAGATTATCCAACGGCAATTCAGTCTGATTTTAAAACTACCGATTGGAGAACGCTTCAATTGCCACACGATTGGAGTATCGAAGGGGCTTTTGACAAAGACAGTAAAACAAAACAGGCACAAGGATTTTTACCTGCCGGGAAAGGTTGGTATCGTAAAGTATTTACTGTTCCTGCAAATTGGAAAAACAAATCGGTTTCGATAGAATTTGACGGTGTTTTTAAAAATAGCGAAGTATTTATTAATGGACATTCATTAGGAATTCGTCCTAATGGGTATATTTCCTTTGGGTTCGATTTGTCAAAATATTTGAATTTTGACAAAAAGGAAAATGTAATTGCTGTAAAAGTCGATAACGATGCGCAACCTAATTCAAGATGGTACACGGGGTCCGGAATTTACAGGAATGTACGTTTAGTTGCGAGCGAGAAACTGCACGTAGGGAAGTGGGGAACTTTTGTAACAACGCCGGAAGTTGCTGCGGCAAAATCAAAAATACATTTAGAAGTCACGATTGATAATGACAATGGTATTGCAAAAGAATTTAAATTGGTTACTTCAATTTTAAATGCTGAAAATAAAGAAGTGGCTAGTTTTACTTCAACTGAAAAAATAAGAGCAAAAACATCAGAGAAAAAGATTCACGATTTGGTTTTAAATCAGCCAAAACTATGGAGCACAGAGAATCCCTATTTGTATAAAGTGGTAACTAAAGTTTATGAAGGATCTAAATTGGTGGATGATTATGAAACACCTCTTGGTTTCCGATTTTTTGATTTTGATGCTGAAAAAGGTTTTTCATTAAACGGGAAACCAACCAAAATATTGGGCGTTTGCCTGCATCACGATAATGGCGCATTGGGCGCTGTAGAAAATATTCATGCCGTGAGAAGAAAGCTTAAAATCTTGAAAGAAATGGGAACCAATGCGATTAGAATGTCGCATAATCCGCACTCTCTGGAAATGATGCAGCTGTGTGATGAAATGGGATTTATTGTTCAGGATGAAGCTTTTGATGTTTGGAAGAAGAAAAAAGTAACCAACGATTACCATAAAGACTGGGATGCATGGCACAAACAGGATCTGGAAGATTTTATCAAAAGAGACCGCAATCATCCATCTGTAATGATGTGGAGTATTGGTAACGAAATCAGGGAACAATTCGACAGTACCGGAATTGCCATTACAAGAGAATTAGCCAAGATTGTAAAATCGTTAGATACTACTCGTCCCGTAACTGCGGCTTTGACAGAGAATATAATCGAGAAAAATTTTATTTATCAATCCGGTGCTTTGGATCTTTTGGGTTTCAACTACAAACACGAAGATTACAAAGATTTTCCTGAACGTTTTAAGGGACAGAAAATATTAGCTTCTGAAAGTGTTTCGGCGTTGGAAACGCGTGGACATTATGATTTTCCAGATGGAATTAAAGCCTGGCCAACAAAGCACGGTGCTGCGTTTGATGGAAATGCAGATTGGACGGTTTCGGCCTATGATCAGGTAAAATCATATTGGGGAGCTACGCACGAAGAAAATTGGAAAACTATTAAGAAACAGGATTTCATGGCGGGAACTTTTATCTGGACTGGATTCGATTATATTGGCGAACCGGATCCGTATCCATATCCGGCAAGAAGTTCTTATTTCGGAATCATCGATTTGGCCGGACTTCCAAAAGATGTGTATTATATGTATAAAAGCGAATGGACAACGAAACCTGTGCTATATATTTTTCCGCACTGGAACTGGAAAGCAGGACAGGAAGTCGATGTTTGGGCGTATTACAACAATGCTGATGAAGTTGAATTATTCCTTAACGGAAAATCACTTGGGAAAAAATCAAAACAGAATGATGACTTACATATTTCATGGCGTGTAAAATTTGAACCCGGAGCGATAAAAGCAGTATCTAGAAAAGATGGGAAAGTAGTTTTAGAGGCAGCAATTCATACAGCCGGAGAAGCTTCTAAAATTGATTTAAAAGCTGATAAAACGACGATCAAAAATGATACTTATGATTTGGTTTATGTAACGGTTTCTATTGTAGACAAGGATGGAAATTTACTTCCTAACGCTAATGATTTAATTAATTTTGAAGTTTTGGGTGGAGGAAAATTAGTTGGCGTTGATAATGGATATCAGGCCAATTTGGATTCTTTTAAAGCCAGTTCCTGCAAATTGTTTAATGGAAAATGTATTGTAATTATTCAGTCGAATGGGAAGAACGAGGCTATTCAATTGAAAGCTTCAGGGGGAAAGGAAATTCCAATTTCATCTATTGAAGTTAAGGTGCAATAATTTTAATTATTTCGCGCAGATTTTAAAGATTTAAGCAGATAATCGCAGATTTATTTGAAAGTAAATTATAGCAAATTTTAAATTTGTTCTCATCTGTAAAATCTGCGTGAAACAGTCTTTTTTGTGGTTATTTCAATATTATTTGATCTAATTATGTTTGTTCTTTGTAGTAAAATAATTCTATATTAGCGTAAACAAACAGATTTATAAGCCTGAATATTTAATCGCAAATAGAAAATAACGAAATGATTTGTACCATTTACTCGCACCAAACTGGTTTCGAAAATATTAAAGAAATAATCTTATTGAATTTCCCAAAAGGGGAAGTTTCAATAAACAAAGAAGATGAATGTGATGTCATCGAAATTGAAATTAAAGAAGGGCCTTTGAATTCCTGGGGAAAGATAGAAATTTTGTATCGTGAAAGACTCGAGCCGTATTATCAAATTCCTGAAATCAACGATTCGACTTTTACAGCAAATCTAAAAGGATTTTACGGATTCGTAAATTCATTGCCAACTGTCGACGAGAAAGTCAAAGATTTGTTTCTGCGTAAAATCCAGACCCTGAATTGTGAGTTTACAGTAATTCAGGAAGAGGGCGAAGTCAAAGATTTAAAGAAGATAATAGCAAATTTAGCACTGGAACTTGATGCTGTTTTATTTGTGCAGCCAGATAGTATTATCAGCAGATCTGGTGGACAGCACTTTTTGGACAAAAATCTGAACCTTATTATTGATATCGAAGGAAATTGTGAAATTGATACTTTAGATGTCAAAATCGATTCCCTTTATTTTGATGAAGATCAAAATGCTTTAGAAGAAGATCAGAAACTCAGAAAAGAAAATAACGAAAAAATTCTTGAGAATTATACGATCAAAATCAACAGAAATCTTCCTTGTATAGAATCTGAAAGCGAAACTACTTTAAGAACCCCAAAAGAAATTGCACAACGTGTTAGCGTTTTGGCGGTAGTAAATTTGGTTGCATTTAATAGTATTTCTCCCGAGGAAGCCACTGAGTATTTGCAAAATTATAAGCTGTGGAATTTTGTAACTGAGAATGAAAAGGAATTTCTGGCGAATCCTACAGACGATAAAAAAGCAAACGAAAGCTGGAAATGCGAAGGAATCTGGGTTTTGATGTGGGCATTAAACAAAGTTGAAACACTGGATTTTCCGAATGAATTTTGTGATTTAGAAAACTTAGATCCTGATGATTATCCTGTTGGTCAGGATAAAGACCCAAATTTTTTTATTGATGCAATCGTTTCAACAAGATCTAAAAGTGAAATTTTGGATGTCAATGATTTGTATTACAGATTTAATTGGGCTTGCGTAGATGAAAGAATTAATGGCAGGGAAATAGAAGGAATTAATCCGGGGATCGTTTATGAAAGACAATATGCTTTAAACTGGCTTGTTAATTATATGGAGCAGGATTGGGATAGTGTTACTTGCGATACCTAGAATTTACTAATTAATTTTATTGCAATCCCTATAGCGATCTGAAACAGAGAATTTTACCGCAAAGCGCGCAAAGTTATATTAATGCGATTTTCTAAGAATTAAAGTTCCCAAAGCTTGGTATTGAAACAGCTTTGCGAACTCTTTATTTATCAACGTAATATTAGGCAAAAAAACTTTGCGTTCTTTGCGGTTAATTTTTTATTACGCTATTAAAAACAAACATTCCGCCCCAAAAAATGAAGCGGAATGTTCTAATTAAAAAAAAAATTCAAGTTATTATCTTTACAGATTATGTTGCTGTGTTTGTATCTTTTTAGAATACACCAATATAATGGTTTCCAGGATTGTTGATCAATTTAGCCCCTTTAGTTACAGCTCCGGTAGGAATGTCGATAATATAAAGGTTTCCGTCTTTTCCAACTGGAGTAACCGCGATGTATAAATCATTTCCGTCAACTACAAAACCTTGGTACTGACCAAAATCTAAAGCCGGGTCATAAGCTATGTCTTCTACTTTTTTAGCTGTTTTTGCATTCAGGTCAACTCTTGCAACAAAACCTTGTTCTCCTGCATCTGCATGAGTATAAAGTACATAAGCAATTCCGTTTCCTGCATATCTCCATGCGTCGATATAAGATCCTTTTACTCCAAGAGCCGTATCTAGGCTAAAGTTATAAGAGTTGTCGTATTGATTGCTTTGGTTAATTCTTAAGATGTAAGAACCATTTTTTGTGTCTCTTTGAGTCGCTTGGTAAATATTACCGTCAGTTGCTAAAAAGCTATTAAAACTACGGAAACCACTTGTATCTCCAAAAGCTACTGTAGAAGTAATCACCTGTGGATTCTCTAAAGAAGGGTAATCAACAATTACAGATTTTGAACCTAAACGGTCAAATGTAGCTTCGTTTTGTCCGGTCTCAGGATTTGTTTTACGCATCCATGTACCAATGATTAATTTATTTCCGGCTTTGTTAAGTGTTGGAGCATCCAAACGGAAAAGGTGATGTCCTTGTGCTTCTTCCTGAGCAGTTAATGCAATTTCGTATTGTTTATATGCCGAAATTAAAGTTTGTTGCATGTTCAATGATACAACAGTTGCAAGTCCTCTGGTATGTTTGTAACTTTTGTCAGTATTAGTAACCACTACCGGGGTCGCTACATTTACAGCTACACCTGTTTTATCACCGTCAAAAAGTTTGTTCCATCTTGGTGATGTTCCGGCATATTGAGAGATATTTACTGTAGCTCCGGACTGCGCAAAGTTAGCAGCTCCGTTTACTTTATAAGTCATAAATTCACCACCGTTTGCACCTGTGTAAGTAATATTAAAAAGAGTGCTTCCATCTACAGATGATTGTAAACGAGCGGTTCTGCTTGACTGAACAGGAGATCCTTTTCCGTATACATCAATAGAAAAATTAGGATTTCTTGCATCTACCTTAGAAACAGAAAATACTTTTGTTCCACCGTTTCCGTCTCCTGGTTCTGTTTGCATCAATGCACCGGCAAGAGTAATCCAACGTCCCGGAGTTTCAGGTAATGTAGGTGGGGTATTATCGTTATTGTCGTTACTGCTACAACTTGTTGTTAGGGCAAATGTTGTAAAAACCAGACCACATGCAAGTAATTTAAATGTACTTTTTTTCATATTCATGGATTTAAAAAAATTAATTATATAGAGTATTAGAATTTATTGAGTGTGTAGTTTAATTTTAAATAAAAAGCCCTTCCTGGTTTTTGTACAGCAAAATTGTCATATACCTGTTCGTTTAGAATATTTCGGGCATCAAAGCTTACTATTATTTTTTTGTTAGGAAAAGCGTAACTCAATCCTAAGTCTTGGGGGAATTGAGTTGTTGTTTTATCTATTTCAAGCCATGACGTATAAAATTCTCCCACATAACCAAAATTGTAATACAAGTTCAGTTCAGAATTCTTTTGTAAAATATCTTTAAAATTATACTGAAGACTTCCGTTTACGGTGAAGTACGGCTCATTAGGTAATTGTTTATTATAGTACAGGAGCACATTTCCGTTTTTGTCGTATTTACTTTTATATAATGAATTAAATTTCGACATGTTCATGGATACGAATAATCTCTTATTGTATACATAATCAAATGAGGCTTCGAAACCCAAAGATTGTGCTTTTCCAAGATTCGCAAAAGGTGTTGATTGTACCGCTTCATTCAAACGGATACTAATGGCACGTACAATTTTGTCTGTAGAATTTCTCCAGAATCCGGATCCGGAAAAAGAGATTCTGTGTTGGTTAAAATCATAAGGACCAAATTTAATTCCTGCGTTTACATTTTTACTTTGTTCAGGTTTTAGTTCAGAATTTCCTATTATATTTTCTCCCGGTCTCCCGAATACTTCATCTTCAGAAGGCAGTCTAATCGCTTTTTCTGCAGATAATGAAACCATTGTTTTAGGGGTAACAAAATAAGAAGTGGCTAAACCGTATCCGAAAAATGAATTTGTGTTTTTAGTTATTTTTTCAATAACGGTATTTTGACCATTTTGAGAAAGGAGTTCAGGTTTTATTTCATTTAACTTCTGTTCATAGAATTTAGCAAAAACATTGGTTCTTAAACGGGAATCAAAAGCTTCCATTTCATATGCTAATGAAGAAACTGTTTTTTGTAAATCGCGTGTTGCCTCAAAATTGTTCTGAAATTCTGGTTTTATCAGGTCATTGTCATTTCTGTCAACCATATAAAACATATTGCTAAACACAATTCTGTTCTTCTCATTTATGTTATAGTTTAATCCCATTCGTGACGTAAGGATATTACTTGCGATAGTATTAATAGTTGGCCCGGCTTGTTGCGCTCCGTAAGTAGATAAAATAGGTTTACCATATAATCCCAGTGCTTTTTCGCCAAACCAATTGTAAGTCCATTTTACAGTGTCATTTAATGTTTCGTTTCTTTGGCTGTAAACTGCGTTTAAGGTAAAGTCAAGTCCTTTTGCAAGGAAATCTTTTTTAGCATAATTCAAGCTTATTGCTGTCGCATCCGCTTCTGTAAAACGGCCTTTATAAGGTCTTGTCATATATTGACCATGCTGAATCTGATTGTGGTCTTCAGAAACATTTACACCTATTAAAAAGTTATCTGCCCATTTAACATCTGTAAAACCAGCCTCAAATCTTCCTCCATATGAACGGTATCTGTTTTCAAAACGTTTGGCTCTAACATAATCGTAGCGTCCGTCTGGCAGGATATTGTAAACAAATTTCCCCCATACCTCATAATCATTATCAGAGTAATTATAGAACCCGGATCCTTTTACTGTAAAACCGGATTTGTCGCGGTATGTAGTATTAAAATTAGACTGAACTGTATTAAAAGAACCATAAGAAACAGAAGCATTCAAGGTATTTTTAGCTCCTTTTTTCAACACTACATTTATGGCTCCACCTAATGCATCATCTGCCAAATGAGCAGGGGTAACGCCTTTGTAAACTTCTATGCGTTCGATTAATGCGGGTGGAATACTGTTTAAATTGAATGATGAGCCATAGGTAGAAATTGGAATCCCGTCTATAAATACTCGTATAGAATTTCCCGTCATTCCGTTTACATTATAATCAACGCTAGATCCTAAACCACCATTTTGCCTGATTCGAACTCCTGCAGAGCGATCCAGTAAATCGTTTGTCTGAAGGTTTCTGGTAGCTGCATCTTTGGTGTCAATGACATTTACCGAGAAACCTTTTTCTGTAATCTCCTTTTTTATGGATTTTTTCTGAATGACAACTTCTTTAAGGTTCTTAGGATCATTTTTTTCTATTGAAATAGTAATATGAAAAGAAGGACGATTTATATGAATGTCAACAGTTTTAGTTTTGGCTTCTAACGAAGAAATTTCTAAAGTATAATTTCCATAAGCCAATCCTTCTATTTCAAATTGACCTTGATTGTCAGCAATAACAAATTTTTGTGTTCCTAAAACAAGTACCGAAGCCCCTGAAGTTGGCTGATGGTGAGGGAAACTTACTTTTCCGGTAATTTTTCCATTTTGTGACCAAGCAGAAAAATTGGCAAGCAAAAGAACAAATAATATAAATCTCATAATTAGTTTACATATCAATAGAAACGCAAACTTATAATATTGTTTATATTTAATCTAAATAAATACATTAGAAAATCATTAGAATTACATTAGAAATTCTAATGTTGGGATTTTGATATTTTTAGAACTTGAATAAGAATGATTTAAGAACAGGGATAAGGAGATTTTGTGTTTTTAAGTGGAGATCGGCAGGTCTAATATTAGAAGAAAACCCGGCAGGTTTTTATCACAAAGCATAATGTCATTAAGCTAATGTTTTTTAAAGAAAATTATGGTTATAAAAATTTGCATAAAGGCGCAAATGCGCAAAGAAAACGGATGTAAACTTGGCGAATTTGCGCCTTTGCGCGAGATCCATTCGGTAAAAGCATTATAGATTTTCCTTAACTTAATAACATTGCCCAAAGCGTGGGGTTTAATGTTTTTTTTGCGTGATAAAAAAATTGAGTTTAGTCTCTTGTATGAAAATGCATTAAAGTTTTGCCCTGAATTTTTTGATAGAGAAGTTTTTTGATTTTACCAGTTTTCCATTATCGGTAATCATTACGCAACTGTATTCTGGATATTTCTTAAGGAAAAGCAGACCTTCTTTTTGTCCTAAAACCATGAGTGAGGTACTAAGACCATTAGCCGTTTCGGCATTTGGACCAAAAACAGATACGCTGCACAATCCTGTGGCAGGATAACCTGTTGCTGGATTTATGATATGAGAATATCGTTTACCATTAAAAACAACAAACTTTTCGTAGCTTCCTGAGGTGGTTACGGCGCCATTATTTAATGGAACTACTGCAAATAAGGTATCCGGATGAAACGGATTGGTCATACCAATATTCCAGTCTTTGCCATTGGGTTGTTTTCCCCATGCCGTCATATCTCCGGATCCGTTTACGATTCCGGCTTTAATGCCTTTTGCGAGCATCATGTTTCGGCATTTGTCAGTCGCATATCCTTCTCCTAAAGCACCAAAACCTATCTTCATTCCTTTTAATTTTAGGAATATAGTAGATTGAACTGAATCTAAAATGATGTTTTTATAACCTACTTTTTCTACCGATTTTTTTATGGCTTCTGCCGAAGGCATCCCGGTCATTGATCCGTCAAATTTCCAAATTCTGTCCATTGCAGCAAAGCTCACATCAAAGCCACCATTTGTAGCTTTAGAAAACTGTATGGCTCTTTGTGTTAATTCAAATACTTCGCGATCTACTTTTATAGGTTTGATTCCGGCATTTTGATTGACTTGTGATACTTGCGAATCTGGTTTCCAGTCGGAAATTAGATTTTCTATTCGTGTAATTTCCGCAATGACTTCATCGATATTTTGTTCAGCCGAAAGAGAATCTTTAGCAACAATTGTAATATCAAATCGTCCGCCCATAAGCAAGGTTGTTCTTTTTCTTAGAATTTGTGCATTGCCGGATAAGCTGCATAAGATTACAGAAAAAAACAGGAAGGTATATAAGGTTGATTTATGCATGAGAATCGTTTTTAAAGACTGTTTTTAGTAAGATTTCAAATGTGACTTTAGATACAAAATATTGGTAGTTATTTATTCGAAATTTGTTAGCGTGCCATAGGTATGCAACAAAATGATTGCTATTGCGTCTACTGCAAGCTAAAAGCAACTGTTTAAATATATATCACCCCGCCGGGGCTCTTTTTTTTTGAATTTATAATTTTCTACCAATATTTAGTACTCTCGTTATGAAATTAATTGCACGAAAGAATTTGTGTAAATTAGTAAAATTCGTGTTTAGTAACAATCACTAAGTAACTGACCATTATCTTTATAATATGAAATGCTCTTCATTTCTCCGGCAAGACACAATTTATCCAGAATGGCTTCAACATCTTTTTGCATCGCAAGCGAACCGCAAATCATGATTACACCACCTTGCAGCAACAGATCAATAAAGAAGTCAGCATCACGTTTTATCAGGTCCATTACATAAAAATGTTCTGCTTCGCGTGATAAAGCCAGATGAAAACTTTGAAGTTTTTGCTTTTGGATCATTTCTGATGTAAACTTCTTATATTCTGAAACAGTTTCAGTTTCCATTCTGAATCCCGCATACAAATGTGTTTCTGTTTTTGCTTTATTTTGTTCAATCATTCCAAGGAAAGGAGCAATACCCGTTCCGTTAGAAATTAATGCTATTTTAGAAACTTTTTGAGGAAAATGAAAGGCTTTATTATTGATAATCCTTGCTTTGATAATATTTCCCGGCACCAGACTATTTAAGAATTCAGAACCTAAACCATGTTGGTGTAGTTTTACAACCAATTGAATATTTCCGGTATGTTTTCCAATAGAGTAGAGGCGTTCCCTCGTATCGTCTGCCGGATAAATAGCAAGTAAATCTCCAGAATTAAACCTTGATCTTAAATTGGCTCTTAGAGTAAGGATAAAAGTTGGCTCATTTTCAGAAACTAACGTTTTATCCAATACCATTATTTTTTGTAAACCCTGAGGAACATGATTGTATAGAGAAGGTGTTGTTGATAATGGAATTTCGTTTTTAGTACTCCATAATTTTATCCATTCTACAAATTCTGCAGCAGATTTATCATTAACTGTTTGAACTTCCAGAAAACGTTCTGCCCAATTCTGATTTTCCAGTTGTTTGTCAATTTCGTATGCAAATCCACAAAAATCGGGATACGCTTTCGAGCCAAAACCGACAACAGAATAATTGATTTTTTGTTGTTGGGGATATTTCTTTAAAAGTGAAATAAATTTATTTCCATTAGACGGAGCATCTCCTAATCCGTGAGTAGACGAAAAAATAATAATATGTTCTGCCTTCGGAAAAACAGTAAAACTATTCAATTCAGTAATAAAAGCTTTTTCTCCATGAGCGATTAATTGCTTGAGAATAGCATTAGCGAACCGCAATGAGCTTCCGTTTTCTGAACCAATTAAAAGAATGATTTTACTTTCGCCGGCTTTGAATTTGTTTTTAATACGGCTTGCTCTTCTTTTTAAAGTAATTGCAAAACCTGAATAGATAAAAAAGAGAATATTTATACTTGCAATGGCTAATATAAAAGCCCAGATTGCATTGGTTTTTCCGGTATGAAGATTAAGGCTTAAATCAGATAACTGAACCGTCATTGGGGAACGTTTTTCAGTCACAACAGCACCTGTAACCTGATTGACTTCGATTTCACGATCGTTTAACTGAATGATATAATATTCTTCAGGATCGTCTGTAAACGGAAATTCGATTTTCTTTACATCGGCCAAAAGGGTAGTTGTAAAGACGGATGGAGTTTTACCTTTTGGAGTTGATACAACCTCTATTTTTTCTTTTTGATTTTTTTCTTTACCCATAAAAAAGTTAAACCTTTCTAAAGATAAATACGTTCCGGTAAGTGCAATAATCAGAATTGGAATTAAAGCCAGTCTGCCTAAAACAACATGATAATATTGAGTGAAATATTCTTTGACTACTTTCGAAAAGAAATTACGAATGCCTCTTTGTCTGTTCAGAACAAGAGCAAAGCCTGAGATCGCGATTAAGACTAATAAAAAAGAGATTACACCCACAAAAAAACGTCCGGTTTCATGAAGAAATAACGAACGATGAAAACCGGTGACCCATTGTATGAATTCACTTTTTTTGATTGGCTTTCCTAAAGCTTTTCCGGTTTTGGCATCAATATAGGCATTGATATCATTACCATCCTGATCAATTGCCTGTAAAGCTACAAATTGATTATGATCTACGCTTAGTTCTGTTATTTCCGGATAGGCCTTTTTTAGTATTGGCAAAGTTTCGCCTAAGGTGATCTTGCCAAAGTTTTCTGTATGATACGGAAGTGTTTTTTCCTGCATCGCATCAACTGCCAGAATAATACCGGTTGCTGAAGCCAAAACTAAAAACAAAGAAGAGAAAAGAGCCAGAGCCAGGTGTGAGTAACGCCAAAAGGAAAGAGTCATTGAATGTAATCTATAGTGTAATCAAATGTAACTGAGAATTGGTTTGCCACAGATTAAAAAGATTTTCTTCCGGATGGTAAAATATAATTGTTAATCTTTTTAATGTGTCAACTTTGTCAAAGTTCAAAACTTTGACAAAGTTTGTTAGAAACGGTAAACTATTAAATCTTGTTTAATCTCACGTATCTAATATATCCTTTTCCTTCTGTTTTATCAGCTAATCCTTCAGTAGTTAAAGGAATTTCAAGATCACTTACATAGTATTTCTGATCTTCAACAGCAGATTCGAATCTTAGTTTATATCCTTTGTTAATTTTAGAATCTTCAATTTCTATGGTTGTAATACTGCGATCTCCACCAGTAACTGATGCTCCGGTTTTTGCACTGATATCAGCAGGTTTTTGAGTTTGAAATTTATTCCACTCCTTCAATGATTTGTACCATTTTTTATCGTCGCCCATTACATAAAGCGTTTTCTCATAACCACCGGTCGGGTTAATAAGCGAAACTACGATGTAAGCTCCTTCTCCCATGTAATTTGCCATTTGAAGCATACATTTGTATTTGCTCGCCTGTGCATTTGCCTGAAAAGAGATAAGACAGATTAGTGCGCCTGTTAACGCTATTTTAAATATTGATTTCATGTTAATTAATTATGAATTGTAAATTGTGAGTTATTAGTTATTGGTTATAAATTATGGGTTTGAGTTTCGTTTTGACTTATAACTCAACCCCATAATTCATAATTTTTTATTCTATTTTAAAAACTCAACAGATACGTTGTTTTTAGTTAGGGACTCATTTTCTTTGGCCAAAGCATAAGCACTTTCGTCGAATTCAGTAGTAACGTCTTTTTTAGCCCCAATTGATACTAAATATTTCATGATAGTATCATCTTTGGCAACCATTGCTGCTTTATGCAAAGCTGTTATACCATCTTTGTTTTTAGCATTCACATCAATATTTAAAGAGGATAATTTCTTTACCAGGTTCAAATCATTCTTGGCTGCAGCAAAGTGGTATAATGTGCTTCCGTCTTTTTGCGGCGTACTAAGGTTTAATCCTTTGTCCTGAAGTAATTTTACTTTAGCATCAAACGGATCTTTAGCAGCGTTAGCTTCACCACGTCCCGTTGGTCTGTAGGATTGTACCAAATAAACGCCTAAATTGTTTCCGTCTTTGTCTTTTACATTTACGTCAGCACCTTTGTTTAGCAAGGTTGCAACTGCTTCAGGAGTTCCTGATTTAACCGCAACTGTCAAAGCCGATTCTCCTTTTAGGTTTTGTGTATTGATGTTTTTTACTTTTGGTAATAGTAGTTCCAAAACAGCAGTATCTTTTGCTCTGGCCGCTACCATCAGGGGAGTATTTCCTTCCTTATCAGTTTTATTGGCATCTACACCTTTAGATAAAAAATAGTTGATAATTTCAGTTTGATTAGGTTTTGCAGCTAGAAAGTGAAGTACATTTTCTCCATCTTTAGTAGTTACAGTAGGTTTGATTTTTACTTCTTCTACTAAATATTTATATGTTTCAAGTGTATTCGTTTCTCTGCGGCTACCCTGAGAAGCAATAATAAGTGCATTGTCAGTATATTTAACTCCTTTTTCTAAAAGCTTTTTCAGAAATGGAATATTTCCGGATCTTGCAGCATAGTTAAATGCAGTATTTCCATCACTATCAACATCTTTCAAAGACATTCCTTTAGTGATAAAATAATCAGTAAGTGTTAGGTTTTTGTCTGCTGCAATAGCTAAAAGCAATAAGTTTTCTCCACTTTTATATTTTTTCTTAGGGCTTATTCCTGCCTTAAAAAAAGCATCGTACAAAGCTGTATTAGTTTGTCCGTTAGATGCAGCAAATACAATTGGAGTAGTGCCGTGGCTGTCTTCCAGATTAATATCAGAACCTTTTGCAATCAGATATTCTACCAGTTCAGTATTTCCTCTGTAAGCCGCCCAATGCAAATAAATACGATTATCATGCGTCATTTTACCTACTTCGTTTCCGGGTTGGTCCAATAAAAATTTAATAGTCGCTAAAGGTGCATCATTGTTAATAGCAAGAACTGTAGGGTCAAAAGCATTTGCATTTGCTTCAGCAGGATTGTTTCCTTTTGCAATTTCAGCTTTAACTGTGTTTGTATCAGGTGCATTTTTCCAAAAAGATTGTTCTAATAAGCTATTTTTTTGTTGGGCACTAACAAATAAAGTAGCGGCTAATGCAAAAGAGATAAAAATATTCTTTTTCATATGGAGATATTTATTGTTTAAATTGGTTTAAGGATATTTCTTTGTATTGTAAAATTCAAATAAGACCTTCAATCTATTTAGAATAATTAAAAATAACACAAATGTAAAAATTAATATTAGTAAATCAATTTATTTAAGGAATAAACTCGAATTTTAATCAATTTTTAAGATTTTAAATAATAAGAAAAAGGCAGGGAAATGACAAGATTCTTGGTTTTTGTTTGTATATACCTGAAAAAAAAAAGGAGATTAGAATGTTGTACTGTAGATTATTATAAGTTATAATTTGAAGAATAAATTCAATTCCCAGTACCGATTCTTTCTGAAGATTTATTACTATTTATTAATCGTTTCAATAATCTTTTCGCGATGGCTTAATCCCCAGTTTACCAAAGTTTCAGTTACCGGAAGAACAGATTTTCCGTATTCTGTAATAGCATAAACGACCGTAATAGGTTTTGTTTGTTGTTGTGTTCTGGAAACAAGCAAATTAATTTCCAGCTCTTTTAGCTCTTTACTGAGCATCTTGGCAGAAATTCCTTCGATTTCCCGTTGCATTTTTTTGAAGTTAATTACCTGATGTGTTCGGTTTGTTAAAAAACGCAGGATCATCAATTTCCATTTCCCTCCTAATATGTCCAGACTATCACGCATTGCCATAAGTTCTTCTGAACAATTTGCTTCACGTAGTATTCCGTTATCATTAATTTTTGCCATAGTAGTTTCTCATTGGTAACTGGTAACCTCGGGTTAACCAATAGCAAAAATAAAGTATTTGTATGATAATTTTGTACCATAAAAAATATAAAAATGAAAGCAATCATTTTACATCAGAATGGGGATTTTAAACTGGAAGAAGTTGATACACCGGAACCAATACACGATCAGGTTCAGGTAAAAATAGTGGCGGCAGGTTTTAACCCGATAGATTACCAAATGACCGAAAATGCGATGGAACGCAAGTTATTGCATTCAACTATATTAGGCAGGGAATTTTCCGGTATTGTATCTGCGATTGGCAAAAAAATTACTGATTTTAAAATAGGAGATGCTGTTTTTTGTGGGTCCGGAAGTATGGGATCAAACGGTACATATGCCAAATATATTTGTGTTCCCGCAGCGATCCTGATGCATTTGCCCAAGAATATTTCTTTAGAAGAAGGAGCCGCATTACCTTCTGTGGGATTGACAGCATTACAAATTATAAAGAGAATGAAAGTCAATAAAGATGATTCTATTTTTATAACAGGAGCTGCTGGCGGAGTAGGGAATATGCTCTTGAAATTGCTTCTTGCAAACGGGTATAATAATTTTATTGTGACGGCAGGAAACGAAAAGAGTATCGTATCATTATTAGATCTTGGCATAAAACAAAATCAGATTATAAATTATAAAAAGGATAAAGTTTACGAAACGGCTTTAGCATTAAATAATGGCGAAAACTTTGATTTTGTCGTTGATTTAGTAGGGAATGAGATGGCAGTTACAGCTGCAAAACTTCTAAAAACAAACGGAACGTATGTTGATGTTACTAATTTTTCTACCCCTGATTCACGCGAAACCCTTTTTAGTAAAGGTGCAACGATTCTCAACATATCCAATTATGCATATGGGTTGGAGAAACGATACGATTATTATAAAGCAGGTCTTGACCAATTGAGAAGTTTACTCGAAAATAAATCTATTATGCCACCAAGTATAGAAATAATGGGGGATTTAGAAGTTTCGACAGTATTAAAAGCACACACAATACTCCGCGAAAATAAAACGAACGGAAAGAAATTAATCATGCAAATAAACCAATTATGAAACCAATTCCGAGAAGGATCATTACGGGAATAAAAAACGGAAAATCAATAATTGAAAAAGATGCAATTGTATCAAATGTTTCAGAACATTTTCCTGGATTAATTATATCAGATATCTGGTCGACAGATTCTATGCCTGTAAAATTAGAAGAAGAAAAAGTGATCGAAAATACTGCTTTCCCACATACACCCAAAAAAGGAAGTTATTTCAGGTATGTTCAAATACCACCCGATAAGGATCTTGGAATTGTGACGCCCAAAGGTCAGCCACATCCGTTGATGCATCAAACTGAAACTTTAGATTATATCGTAATTCTTTCCGGTGAAATCTGGCTTATTGTTGATGAAGGCGAAACTTTATTGCAAGCCGGAGATATTGTCGTGCAAAGAGGAACCAATCATGCGTGGAGCAATCAATCTGATTTGCCTTGTATTCAATTGGCGATATTATTGGATGCAGAGAAATAAGGTTGTTGAATTTATGGCCCACGGATGACACGGATTCGCTATCGCGAAAACACGGATTTGCACGGATTTTTTATGAATTTTACTTAGTTTTAGCCTCATTTTTGTTTTTCGACGCAAAGAGAAATCTCCGCGAGAAGCTCGTCAAAAATTAGTGATTCTGATTGACGGTTTTGATTACCTATGATGGATTAAAATCCTTCCCTACAATATGTTTTTGTTCCTCCGGAACGTTCTTTAAAAATCGGAGGAATGATTTATTTTGCTTTACAACGGATTTTAATCCGTTGTAAAGCAAAAAAAGAAATCCGCGCAAATCTGTTTAAATCCGCATAAATCCGTGTGTCATAAAAACACCCAACCCTGAAACAAGTCTATTAAATTGATAGGATAAAAAAAGTTTCAGGTTTTGTATTAAAATTCAAATTATCTCTTTAAATTTGCCGCAGCAATGAAAAACAATAACCAGTATACAATTCATTACAACTGCAACACGATGTGTTGTGATGCTATGCGATGGTATGAACTGGCTTATATATAATAGTAAAATTATTTATTCCTGAAGCCTTTCATAATCAATTGAAAGGCTTTTTGATTTTTAATTTTAGAATTTCAGAAGCGTTAAGTATTTATGTCTGTGGATTTAGCAGGTTTAACTTGAATTATAAAAATGATTGAATTAAAAAATGTAACGAAGAATTTTCATCAGAAAAACCGAATTGTTTCGGCTTTATCAGATGTTTCTCTTAAAGTTCCTCCAGGGAAAATCTTTGGCGTAATTGGAACTTCGGGAGCTGGAAAAAGTACCTTAATTCGATGTGTAAATTTGTTGGAAAGACCAACTTTTGGAGAAATTATCGTAGACGGAAAGTGGTTAATGCAATTAACGAATGCACAACTGGCGATTGAAAGAAGACAAATCGGAATGATTTTTCAGCATTTTAATTTACTTTCCTCGAGAACGGTTTTCGAGAATGTAGCTTTTCCATTAGAATTGGCTGGTGCATCAAAAGGAGAGATCCAGACTCGTGTTTTAGAATTATTGGAATTGGTAGGTTTAGCCGAAAAAGCCAATGATTATCCTGCAAGCCTTTCAGGAGGTCAAAAACAAAGGGTTGCTATTGCGAGAACTTTAGCAAATAATCCAAAAGTACTTTTGTGCGATGAAGCGACAAGCGCATTGGATCCGGCAACGACAAGATCGATTTTGAATTTATTGAAAGATATTAATCGTCGTTTAAACATTACGATTTTATTGATTACCCATCAGATGGAAGTTGTTAAATCAATTTGTGATGAAGTTGCTGTAATCAGCCACGGAAAACTGATAGAACAAGGAAGTGTAGGCGAAATTTTTGCTGATCCTAAACATGAATTAACCAAGGAATTTATTGCTTCTTCCTTACATCTTGACATTCCGAGAGTATATCAGGAAAGATTACAAAAGGTAGATGGCGAAGGTTTGAGTCCGTTATTGAGATTAGAAATGACTGGGAAATCAGTAAATGAACCTGTTATTTCTGAAGTTTCGAGATTATTTGATACCAACTTTAAAATTGTCAGCGCACAAATGGATCAGGCCGGAGATGTAAATTTTGGCGTAATGCTGATTGAATTATCAGGTAAACGTGAAAATTACGAAGCTGCAATTGAATATTTTATTTCTAAACATATTAAAACAGAAATTATAGGTTATGTCTGATTCTATTATTGACTTATTATTAAAAGGAACCTGGGAAACCATCGTGATGACATTTGTGTCTGGCTTTTTTGGTTTTGTATTAGGACTTCCAACAGGTGTATTGCTTTTTCTTACCCGAAAAAATCAAATTCTGGAGCAACCAATTTTAAACAGAACTTTATCGATTTTAGTAAACATTTTTCGTTCTATTCCGTTCATTATACTAATTGTCTGGATGATTCCGTTTACGCGTGCTTTGGTAGGAACTTCTATTGGTGTGAGTGCCGCTTTGGTTCCGTTAAGTATTGGCGCGGCGCCATTTATAGCACGACTTGTTGAGAATAGTCTTCTTGGTTTGCCTTCAGGATTAATCGAAGCCGCAAGAGCTTTGGGTGCAACACCATTACAAATTGTATATAAAGTATTGCTTCCGGAAGCTTTGCCATCATTAATAAATGCCGCATCGATCACGTTAATCACACTTGTAGGTTATTCTGCAATGGGTGGAGCAGTTGGTGCAGGCGGATTGGGACAAGTTGGGTATCAATACGGATATATTGGTTATGATGCCGTAACGATGAATTCGGTTTTGGCATTATTGGTACTTTTGGTATTTATTATTCAATTTGCGGGTGACTTTTTATCAAAGCGATTTGACCATAGATAATACTTTGCGATTTTACCGCAACGAGCGTGAAGTTTTTTTTATGCTTTGTGAATACTTTGACATTTTACCGCAAAGTGCGCGAAGTTTTTTAATTAAGCGGTTTTATAAAAACACAAAGTTCGCAAAGCTTTGTGTATATTTTGAGATTTAACTACAAAGCTTTTGTGAACTTAAATTGTGTTTACAAACTTCAATCTTAGTGAACTTTGCGAAAAACCTTTGTGTTCTCTGCGGTAAAACCTTTGCGGTAAAAAACACATATTACACATAAATTAAGAATTAAAAATTAAAAAATACGAGATGATTACTAAAAATAAATTTTTAAAAACAGCCGGAATTATAGCATTAGCATTTGTAGTAGCAAATTGCGGAAAAAGTAAAAATAATGATCCACATCATATTAAAGTAGGAGTTGCAACGGGACCGGAATATAAAGTGGCAGAAGCGGCTAAAAAAGTAGCAAAAGAAAAATACGGATTAGAAGTAGAGTTAATTTCTTTTAATGATTATGTGATTCCAAATGAAGCTTTGAGTCAGGGAGATATTGATGTAAATGCTTTTCAGCACAAACCATATCTTGATGAACAATCGAAACAACGCGGTTATAAATTAGCAATCATTGGTAAAACATTTATTTATCCGATTGCAGCGTATTCTAAAAAAATCAAAAACCTTTCGGAATTAAAGGACGAAAGCACAATTATTATTCCAAATGATCCAACAAACGGTGGACGTTCTTTATTGCTTTTAGAGAAAAACGGATTGTTGAAGCTTAAAGCAGGAATTGGCTTATTGCCTAAAGTAACGGATATTGTAAGTAATCCTAAAAAACTTAAAATATTAGAACTGGAAGCACCTCAATTGCCAAGAGCTCTGGATGATGAGAACGTAACAATTGCGATTATCAACAATACTTTTGCTTCTCAGGCAGGACTTATTCCTTCGCGTGATGCTTTGTTTGTTGAGGATAAAGACTCTCCTTATGTAAACTTGGTAGTAAGTCGTGAAGACAATAAAAACGAAGAAAAAGTAAAACAGTTTTTACAGGCTTTTCAATCTGCAGAAGTTGAGCAGGCCGCTCTGAAAGAATTTAAAGGCGGTGCTGTAAAAGGCTGGTAATAAAAATGAGTATCTTTTTGATATAAAAAAGAAGCGCTGGATCAGTAGATTTAGCGCTTCTTTGGTTGTGTGCCCAGCATGGGCGATAACTCTAGGGTGTAAGTCCCGAACACGCCTTTACAGTGGGAAGTGTTAGCTGAATGCAAGGGTGTCCATCGCGAGGTGGAATCTGAAGGAAGCAGTAGGCAAACTCTTGACCTGACGAACAGAAACTATATAAAAGGCCAAAGATGTTGGATAAGGTTGCAACACAAACTGAAGTCCAAAACTGTACGGAAACATCATGGTAAATATAGCAGGTATATGAGAGGAAAGTTGTCGTTCTTACCTGGGGAGGTCTTATAGACATAGGGGGAGTTTTTTTTTTTTTTTTTTTTTTTTTAAAGAAAAGCACTTATGGATAACAATTGCTATAAGAAGTCAGCAGAGGTCATAGTAGGTACTGTAAATGAGTACCGAAGGACTGAACTTAATTAAGTGAGTAGTAAATGAATGTTACCTATGAAGGCACGAATGCAGAAAATATCAAGTAATTTGATAACTACCTTGGGAAGGATAGGACGGAATCCGACAGCTACCAGGGAGTGCAGACCTTTATTGGGATAACTGAAAACAACCTCACGGAAGTACTTTAGGTTAGGTATCTATCTTAAAATGTATCGTAAATTAAGAACCGCCTTGGTACGGATCCGTATGCCGGGTGGTGTGGAAGGTCGCCTAGGGAATTAATCCCTAGGCTCCTATCCGATTTAAAAAAAAAATATTAAATAAATCATAAGAATCATTTTATGGAAGAAAAAAAGCAAAATGAAATCGTTACCTTTATGCTGCTTATTTACAATTCCTAAAATCGAATCCATTAACAAACACGCTGAATTGATTTATTTTTCAATCGGTATATTTATTCTAAAAATCAATCCAATGAATTTTCAAACAAAAAACATTATTGCTTCACTCTTGCTTTGTTTTGGAGTTACTGCTGCACAGGCTCAACAAAAAGAGGGCGCTTCAAAATGCCGTTATGTTAAAACTGCTGCAGGTTATTTAATGGTTTTACGGGAGTCAGATAATGTTATCGAATCGATTGAAAAGCTCGTTCGGGAAGAAAAAATTCCTTCCGGAAACTTTACAGGAATTGGCTTTGCACAAGAGGTTACTTTTGGTTTTTATGATTTTAATCTCAAGAAATTTAATCCAAAAACCTATAATAAAGTCGAAATGGGAAGCCTCACGGGTTCTATCGCCTGGAATGGAGACAAACCTTCATTACACATTCATGGCGTGGCAACCGATGATAAATTTAGTGCATATGGCGGACACATTCTTGCCTTAAAAGTTGGCACAGGTTCTATGGAGGTTTACATTACAGTGAATACAGAAAAACTGGAACGAAAAATTGAGCAGCCCTTAAATGCTAATGTGCTGCAATTGCCCTGCATACAATAAAGTGCTGACTTAAATTTGCAAAAGACTGATTGAGGCAGGAATTAAAAAACTAAATGCATTTTCAATTCTTACTAAACCAACTATTGGTTAGTCAATCTCTATACTTTCAATTGCTTTTTTCATTGCATTCTCTTTTACTTCCGGTACTTTAAGCCCTTCAGCACGAAATGCCGTAAGATCTGTCATGCCCAGAAACCCCAGAAATGCTTTTAGATAAGGAACTACAAAGTCATTGGCTTTGCCGGGACCTTCAGAAAATATACCACCGGAGCTCATTGCTACGTAAACTTTTTTGCCTGTTACTTTTCCAATTGGGCCATTTTCTCCATACCCAAAAGTTATTCCTGCTCTGGTGATATGATCAATCCAGGCTTTTAATGATGAAGGTATAGTAAAGTTATAAAGAGGTGCGCCGATAACGATAATATCTGCAGCCAATAATTGATTTACAACCTGATTAGAAAAACCAATAGATTCTTTGTCTTGTTGTGTCAGCTGATCTTCCGGAATAAAAAAAGTGCGAAGAACGTCAGGATCAAGATGTGGAATTTTGACATCGGTCAGATTCAATTCTTCAACCGTACTGTTCGGATATTTATCCTGAATTTTTTCAATTATAGCTTTACCCAATTTAATGCTGTAGGATTCATTGCCTTGTATGCTTGAAATTAAATGAAGAATGTGTTTCATAACGAAAATTATTAATGTTAGATTTTTGTATGAAGCAAAGCTACAATTACCAACTATGCAAAAGTGAGTACTTACCCAAAGGAAAGCGGTTACTTTTAGGAAAGTGCCTATCTTTGCAGCATGAAAATATTTGAAGATGAAATACTTCCTACAAAGGACGAATGCACCGGATCGCTTAAGAACATACTCGATGCGCTCTATGTTTTAAACGGCAAATGGAAGATAGCTTTAATTCTTAGCCTTATACAATCACCCAAACGTTTTAATGAGATTCAGAAAGAAGTCACAGGAATTTCGCCAAAAGTTTTAGCCAACGAACTCAAGGATTTAGAATTGAACGAATTTATCAAACGAAATGTGTATCCTACAACTCCGGTAAGCATCATTTATCAAGCTACGGACTACAGTCAAAGTTTAAAAAGTGTGATCCGTGAACTTAGCGCATGGGGCGAGCAACATAGGGAAAGAATTAAGGAAAGTATGCGGAAATAGATGAAAAGGGAATCAAAAATAACTTTCGACATAAGCATTAAAAACAGAACCGCAATTAACCTGTGCGTTAAAATTAAAGCTATTTCAGCCTGTTTTTTTAACGTATCATAAGCTTTATTTAGGGTATATTAACTTTTGTCCTACACGGGGTTTTAGTAAATTTATAATATCAAACTATAAATATATTCTTATGAAAGCAGTACGATATTATGGACACAAAGATGTTAGGATTATAAATGATTTAGAAAAACCTAAACCTTCAGGCGATGAAGTTTTATTAAAAATTGGTGGAGCAGGAGTATGTCATTCAGATTTGCACATTATTGATGAAGGAACAGTTGTAGGAACGACATTTACTTTAGGACATGAAAATGCAGGTTGGGTAGAAGAAGTGGGACAGGATGTAAAAGGTTTTAAAAAAGGAGATGCCGTTTTAGTTTACGGTCCCTGGGGTTGCGGACATTGCAAACCCTGCCAACATTCGAACGAAAATTATTGTGATCACCAATCTGAACAAGCTTATGGCGGAGGATTAGGATTAAATGGCGGAATGGCTGATTATATGCTTGTACCTTCTTCTCGTTTATTGGTACCTATTCACGATTTAGATCCTGTAATTGCAGCTCCACTTACAGATGCTGCCCTAACACCTTATTCCGCCATAAAACGTTCGTTGCATAAATTAATGCCGGATGAATATGTGGTGGTTATTGGAGTTGGTGGACTTGGACATGTGGCACTTCAAATTTTATCCGAAATGTGCGGATCAACCATTATTGCGTGCGATATAACACCAGAAAGACTTGAATTTGCCAAATCACTTGGCGCAGCTCATGCGATAAATTCTACGGATAAAAATGCTGCCGAACAAATCAAAAAAATCACCGGAATAAAAAAAGCCAAAGTTGTACTTGATTTTGTGGGAGCAACTTCGACAATAGATTTAGGAACAAAAATTATCGGCTTAGATGGAGACTTAACCATTGTAGGGTTAGGCGGAGGAAAATTTGAATACAATATGAATGGATTGCCTTTTGGTGTAAGCATGACAAATCCGTATTGGGGATCCAGAACAGAATTAATGGAAGTAATAGGTCTGGCGATTCAAAAGAAAATTCACATCGAAATTGAAAAATACAATCTGGATCAGGCACTTGAAGTATACGATAAATTACGTCAGGGAAAAATTAAAGGACGCGCTGTTTTAATTCCTTAATTTTAAAAATAGATGAGCTTGTTTTATTACAAGCAAAAAGCGCTGAACCAGTACATTCAGCGCTTTTTTTTATAATAATTCGAATTAGTAAAAACAATTTAATATTGAGTACTTAACTTTTTTGAGTTTTTTTCTTTCCCTCAATATTGGGAAGAAAGGTTGTCAAAACTCCAATCAATGGTAGAAAAGCACATACTTTAAAAACGTATTCAATACTTGTAGCATCAGCTAATTTTCCTAAAATTGCAGAACCTAATCCACCCATACCAAAAGCAAATCCAAAGAAAAGCCCCGCTATTAAACCTACTTTTCCCGTAACAAGCTCAGTTGCATAAACCAAAATTGCAGAAAAAGCCGATGAGATGATTAAACCAATGATTACAGATAAAATTCCGGTCCAGAAAAGAGAAACATAAGGCAATAGTAGAGTAAAAGGAGCAACACCAAGTATCGAGATCCAAATGATATATTTTCTTCCAAAACGGTCTCCTAATGGTCCGCCAAATAATGTTCCTGCAGCTACAGCCCCCATAAAGGTAAAAAGATAAACCTGAGATTCCTGTACAGACACATGAAACTTATCGATAAGATAAAAAGTATAATAACTCGTCATGCTGGCCATATAAAAATACTTAGAAAAAATAAGCACCATCAAAATAGCCAATGATAATATTACTTTTTGTTTAGAAAGCGAATGATGAACCTCTTCAACAGAAGCTGATTTGTTTAAAGCTTTAAGGTTTAAATGTTCCTGATACCATTTTGCGATTCCTGAAAGAATTATAATTCCCAGCACAGCAGCAATACAAAACCAGATAATATTAGATTGTCCGTAAGGCACCACAATTATTGCCGCAAGCAAAGGTCCTATGGCACTTCCTGCATTTCCACCTAATTGAAAAATCGATTGGGCTAAACCTCTTTTTCCTCCAGATGCCATATGCGCAACCCTCGAAGCTTCAGGATGAAAAATAGAAGATCCAATTCCTATTAAACTAACAGCAAGTAATATATTGACAAAACTGGAAGCGTAAGCAACAGCGGCCAGGCCAAGCATTGTAAAAACCATTGAAACGGCCAAAGAATAAGGACGTGGCTTTCTATCGGTATAAAATCCAACAAAAGGCTGCAGGATAGATGCTGTAAGTTGATAAGTCAGCGTAATCAATCCTATCTCAGTAAAGGTAAGATGAAATTTGTCTTTTATAATTGGATATACCGCAGGAACGACGGCCTGTAGCATATCATTAATTAAATGAGTAAAACTAATGGTGAATAAAATAGAAAACACTGTCTTTTGGACTAACTGTTTTGAATTGGAAGTGGTATTTGTTGTCATAAATTTAAAATCAGATCATCTGATGAATTTGGGTAAAAAATTAGTAATTAATATGTCCTGTGATTTTTGCGACAATATTCCATGTCTTTTTTTGATCTTTTGCAATAATGCTTTTTAGAAGCTGTTCGTGTATAGCATATGTTTCCTGAAATACTATAGTGTCCGGATAAAGAGTAAGAAATTCCTTTTTTAGATGTTTAGAAACGGATTTGTATAAATCGGCAAGGATCTCATTTTTTGATGCTTCTGCAATAGCAATATGAAATTGTATGTCAGCTTCAACACATTCTTCTATTAAACCTTCATTGGCCGCTTTCATACGATCAGCCAAATGTTGTTTCATAGCAATTATATCATCTTCTGTTCTGTTAAGTGCTGCTTTTTCAGCAATTTTCAATTCAAGCAATTGTCTTACTTCATCTAAATCCTCCAGACTTGCACGTTTAAAACGTTGGTCCATTGGCTCACGTGTATTGGTAACTTCCTGAACAAATGTACCAACACCTTGCTGAATACGAAGTAACCCGGAATTAGCCAATAGCTTCATTGCCTCTCTTATAGAGGATCTTCCAACACCAAAACTTTTCATCAACTCCGCTTCAATTGGTAGCTTCTCATTGATCTTATAGTGACCCAGAGCTATTTGCTCCTGTAATTTTGAAGCAACTTCTTCTGCGAGAGATTTTTTATTGATTAAAGTCATAATTTAGTTGTCATATCATCTGATGATTGCAAATGTATGAAAATATTTTAAATAACGGCAAGAGCTTAAAAATTTTAATGGCAAAGTCTTTTTACCGCAGAGAACACAAAGAAAGAGCAGACAGAGTTGACAAAGGTTTTATTTCTCTGTGAAAATCTTTGTGTTCTCTACGTTTAAAATAAAAAACCTTTTAATTAATTATGTAAATTTTCCTATAAATTATATAACTGTTTTTATTTTTAATTTAAGATTTTTACTTGGTTACAAATTAAAGCAATACCATTTACAACTTTTTTTAATCATTAAAATCCCAAAACTATGAGAAATATTAACCAGATTGCTATTGTTTCTAGTGTGCTAATTACCTTATTAAGCTGCTCAAATGATAAAGAAACGAATGTAGATCCCGGCACAATTACCAATCCTGTCGAAGGTGGTGCTGCCAATACAACATATAAACCGGCATTCGAAGGGCAAACAAGAATCAGTGGTATCCAGACCAATACACCCTATGAAGGAGTTGTTATTGCTACAACATTAACAAGTCCGTGGGGAATAAAAACGCTTCCTGATGGCCGATTATTGATTACGGAAAAAACAGGAACCATGCGTATTGCTACAACAGCCGGCGTTTTGAGTGCTCCAATTACAGGTATTCCTGCTGTTAATCCTGCTAGTCAAGGTGGTTTATTAGGTTTGGCTATTGATCCTGATTTTACGACAAACCGAATGATTTACTGGGTTTTTGCCGAAGCTACAAATGGCGGAAATAATACCGCTGTAGCGAAAGGAAAACTTTCAGCAGACGAAAAAACTATCGAAGGAGCAGCCGTTATTTACAGAGCAAAACCAGCGAACGCAAGTACGCTTCATTATGGCGGAAGAATTCTTTTTGATAAAGCTGGTTTCTTAGTTGTAAGTACCGGAGAGCGTTCTGTTTTAGAAACACGTCCATTAGCACAATCTGTGACTTCAGGTTTAGGAAAAGTAGTCAGAATCACAAAAGAAGGTCAACCCGCAACCGGAAATCCAACTTTTACAGGAACGGGAGCTTTACCGGAATTATATACTATTGGACACAGAAATCCGCAAGGTTTGGCGCTTAATCCTGTTACTAATGAAATTTGGTTAGCAGAACACGGACCACGTGGAGGTGATGAAATAAATCGCCTAAAAGCAGGTTCGAATTACGGATGGCCAACAATTACTTACGGAATTGAATATAGCGGAGAAAAAGTAGGAGCGGGAATTCAGCAGCAAGATGGTTTAGAACAGCCCGTTTATTATTGGGATCCTGTAGTTTCGCCAAGCGGAATGACATTTTATACCGGAAATCGTGTTCCGGAATGGCAAAATAATCTTTTCATAGGCGCTTTAAGCGGAATGCATATCATTCGTCTTGCCATAAAAGACAATAAAGTAATTGGTGAAGAAAGACTTCTTGCATCCGAAAATCAACGTTTTAGAGATGTCACGCAAGGAAATGACGGCGCATTATATGCTGTTACGGATGGTGGAAGACTTTATAAAATTGATAAAAAATAAGTTTCAACATATGTTCTTTTCTAAGAACAAAATAATGGCGCTATTTGGCGCCATTATTTGTTATGCGCAAAACGGTTAAGTATATTTGAATTGCCATTAAACCAAAAACAATTGAAGAATAAAATTACAACATATTCACTCGCACATCATAAGAGTTTGTTTGCCGATGTTGATAATACGAAAGAGTACTTTTATATTCAGGCCAAAGATCATCCTTATATCAGCGAACCTTACCGCGCAGAAAGTTATGCAATAGAATTTCTAAGAAAAGGCAGTATTGTTATGCAAACCAAATTGAAGAAAGTCGTAATTCATGCGCCGGCAATAATCACATTAGGACCGTCAGTAATTAGAAGTTTTACAAAAGACAGCGATGAAATTCTAATTGATATTATTTTCTTCAAATCACAATTTTTTCTTCACAATCAGGCCAATGTTTTTTTTCTTTCGCAATATGAGTTTTTTGAAAATAGCGACATGCATGTTTTTAATTTAGAGAAAAACAACGAAGAAAAGTTCGAACAAATATTTTCATTGCTAAAACAATCCCTTGATACTAATTCAGACCATCAGCCCTCTATTTTAAGAGGATATCTGTATATTTTGATTTACGAACTTGATTTTATAAAGCAAACAATTATTAATGAGAATTCACAGAATCCATTGTTTGAAAAATTTAAGGATATCCTTTCCAAAGATTTTTCAAGCCAAAGATCAGTTCAGTATTATGCCGATACTCTAAATGTAACTCGTAAATATTTATCAGAAGTAATCAAAAATAACAGCGGTAAAACAGCCAGCAACTGGATCGAAGATATTGTAATTCTCGAAGCCAAAGTATTACTTCAAAACAAAGATATCACAATCAACCAAATCAGTGATACATTAAACTTCCAGAATCAATCCACTTTTGGTAGATTCTTTAAAAATGCCACGGGAATTTCGCCTTTAGAATATCGTAAGAAAAATATCTAACAAAATATCAAATCATATCACATTTTAAACATAGCCCGAGGTTTCACCCCTTGGGGAATGTAAGGTTATTACGAAATATAAGGTCATTTATTTCAAGTTTGTCATTTCGACGGAAGTAGAAATCACACAAGTAATTCGACAAAGATTGAGGACATTCTGTGAGGAGTTTCTATTGTGATTTCCCCTTCGTCGAAAGGACATAGAATAAGAAAAAAAATATTTTAGTCTGTATTTGAAGCTTTAGGAATGCCTTATTCTATGTGTTTTATTAAAAGTGAAATGCCTTTTTTTAAACATTATGTTAAGCTATTTTTCTATGTGTTTAAAATAAATTCACCGACTTTTTGAACAAAACAAAAGACATTTAGCTCTTTCCTCATCCATCAAATCATCTCAACTTTGCACTTAAGATAATTCAAAATTTTAAAAATAAAAGACATGTCTAAAATAGCAAGATTCGTAGTAATCATAAATGATAATGTAATTTGGATGGAAGAAAAAGCAATGAAATTCTATTCAGATTTATTCGTTGATTCAAAAGAAATAGGAGAGAAGTATGCAAATGAAAATTTGTCAAGTCAGAAATTATTCAAAATACAAAATGACTTTTCGGTTGAAATGTTGATGGCTTACGAAGGCGAAAATCCGTTGTCTTTTATGAAACTGAATTCGTCCCGACTTTCAAATCAAAATCTTGGCGCTAATAAAGCGATTGGTGTTGATCATATTGTTTACTTTAATCAAGAAGATATTTTGATACTTTTTAAACGTGCTCAAGAAGTAGCTTTACAAAGAAAACACGATTTAATTTGGGCAAAAGCCTTTGAGATAGATACAGTTTTAATAGAAACATTGAAGTCTTTGGGATACGTAGAATTTAATTATGAAAATGATGTGAATCGGGATACCAATCAAAAACAACTTTATTTTAAGAAATCAGTTTAGTTTTATTTTGACTACTTCATCATTTGCAATGGCATACACAATATCATTTTGTTGCGGTTTTAAAACATGCTTTCCTGTAAATTCTCCAAAAGCAGCCAGAATCATTTGGTTTTCTTTTCTGAAAAAGCAAGATAATTTCAGAGATTGATCACCAAAGCCACGAAGAATAATTCCCGGATGAATATGCCCTGAAAAATTAAAAAAACCTTCTTTTATGGAAGGATGATGAGTCAATAAAAAATCATCGATTTCAAGAAATTCGACAACATCGATATCGAGTTTTATGTAATGCTTTTTGTCAATAATATCGTGATTTCCTGCAATCAGGATAATTTTGTTTGTACAGCAATCTACCCATTGCTGGAATAAATCCCATTCAGAATTTTTAGAACTATGGAATAAATCTCCGAGGAAAATAATTTTTTCAGGTTTAAAATTTTCGACAATATCAGTCAAACGTTTAAAATTTTCCGAAACTACATTATTCGGAATCGCGACGCCATGTTTTCTGAAATGCGAGACTTTACCCAAATGCACATCAGAGATCAGAAGCAAATTTCTGGTTTCCCAAAATAAAGCACCGCTGGGATGTAAAATAAACGTTTGATTTTGTATAGTAATTGTCATAAGTAGCTACTTCATATACGAAGCCGTCATTTTTTTAATTCGTTCTGCCAAAGTCTCACTCGACAATTTTTCGCGTAATCGATCTGTAATTAAGGGAAAACTAAAAGGCGTAGGTTTTAAACATTGTTTCCAGACAATTTCTTGTTTCTCAATTCGTTCCAAAGCCATAATCAAACGGCCTTCTTCAAGCTGATGCTCAAAGGTTTCACGATAAGCCTGTTGAAACAATAAATTATCAGGTTCATAATCCCTAAAAACCTCAAATAACAATTGCGAACCGCTTTGCAAATGTTTTGTCTTCACCATCTTACCAGGAAAACCAGTAAAAACCAAACCTGCAATTACGGCAATATCCCTGAATTTACGCCTTGCCATTTCGGTAGCATTCAAACTTTTTTGTAAATCATGATGTACATATTCCGTCGAAAATAGATTATTATCTAAAACATTCTGCATATCAATTTCCTGATCTGATAATAATTCGAATCCGTAATCATTATACGCAAGCGAAAAACTAATGGGCAATAATAAACTAATTCGGTAAGCCAATAAACTAGCCAAAGCTTCATGTACAAAACGACCTTCAAAAGGATAAAAAATGGCATGATAACCTTCTCTGGTTTTAAAAGTTTCAATCAAAAACTGATTATCACCGGGAACAATAGATTCCTTTCTTTGTCTTGTAAATAGTGGTTTTAGAGCTTTTAATTCCGGCGATAAATCATCAGTGTTGGCACGATACAATTCATGTCGCAGCAATTCACTCATTTGTGCCGAAAGTGCCATTCGGCCACCCATCCAGCTTACTACTTTTGATTTCTTTTTAGGATCTGCCTTTCGAACTAAAACCTGCATATTTCGTATTCTGAACAATTCGAGTTGTTTACCCGCAAAGATAAAAGTATCTCCCGGTTTTAGTTTCGAAACAAACCATTCCTCAATAGTCCCAATATAACCGCCGCTCATGAATTTTACGTTCACCACGGCATCGCCTACAATGGTACCAATTTGCATGCGGTGATGCATTGCAATTAATCTACTATTGATTTTAAAGCGTCCGTCTTCCTCAATTTCTACTTTTTTATATTCGTCATAAGCCTGTAAACTTTGGCTTCCGTTAGAAATAAAATTCAGAATCCAGTTCCAGTTTTCCTCCGTCATTGCCTGATAACAAAACGTTCCTTTGACTTCTTTAAAAATTTCATCAGGAAGAAATCCGTCCGAAACTGCCAAAGTATTTAAATATTGTACCAAAACATCCCAACTGTTCAAATACGGAACGCGATCTTCGATTACATTTTCTTCAACTGCTTTTTTTAATGCCGAAGCTTCGATTAGTTCAATCGCATGCGTGGCAAGAAAATAAATCACACTTTCTTTCCCGGGTTGATGTCCGCTTCGTCCCGCTCTTTGCAAAAAGCGCGCGACACCTTTAGGTCCGCCAACTTGAATAATGGTTTCTACAGGCGCAAAATCGACGCCCAAATCCAGACTTGAAGTACAAACAACGACTTTTAATTCTTCGTCTCTAATCGCTTGTTCGACCCAAAGTCGCGTTTCTCTGTTAATGCTTCCGTGATGCATCGCCATTTCTCCCGCAAACTCAGGATATTTCTCGAGTAATCGCTGAAACCAAATTTCGCAAGCCGACCGTACATTGGTAAATATCAAAGTCGTTTTGCTGGCTTTTACAATTTTAGCCACTTCATCAATAAGATGCAAACCCATATGTCCGCGCCACGGATAGGTTTCCATTTTATCGGGAATAATCGAAATGACTTTTATTTTTTTGTGAATTTGAGCCTTTATCAAAACTGAATTATGATACGCATCTGAATCAACTCCCAATAAAACTTCCTGAGCTTGCTGCAGATTCCCGATTGTAGCCGAAATTCCCCAAATACGCATTTTAGGCGCAATCGCTTTTAGTCGGGACAAACCAAGTTCTGTTTGTACGCCTCGTTTTGTACCTAATAATTCGTGCCATTCGTCAATGACAATTGCGGTACAATTGGCAAATATTTTGTCATAACCTTTTGTTGCCAAGAGCAATTGTAAACTTTCCGGCGTTGTGACCAATAAATCCGGCATTTTTCCTTTTTGCTTGGCTCGCTCACTTGCCGATGTATCTCCGGAACGAATCCCGACGGTCATTTTTGTTCCTAAATCATTAACAACTCTTTCTGCAGCTTGTTTGATTTCCACCGATAATGAGCGCAAAGGCGTAATCCAAATTGCTTTAAGTCCCGGAGTATGTTTGGTTTTATAATTAGGATTGTCTTTTATGTAATTCAAAACAATAGGTAACCAGAGCGCATAGGTTTTTCCGCTGCCTGTAGGAGCGTTCAGCAAACCATTTTTTCCCTGTAAAAAAGCAGTCCAGGTTTGCGTCTGAAACGGAAATGGTTTCCATCCCTGATGCTGAAACCATTCATTTGCTACCGCAAAAAGTTGCTCTCTGTTCATTTGTTCTTGTTATTGTTTTTTTATCATTAAGATTTTTTTAAACCATTAAGATATTAAGATTCATTAAGTTTTGAGTTATTAAAGAAAATCAAGGGAATATGTTTTTTAATTAATATTAAATTCAAATGATAAAAATTTATGTAACAGAACCCCAGAGGGGTGACATAATATATGATGATATTATTCGAAACCAATTATATATCGCTCCGCTAGAGCTTTGAAAAACTATATTAACCACAATTTTGTCATTTCAATAGAGGAGAAATCAAACTCGTATTCGAAAATTTTTACTTCTCTGACGAGTTTCTAGTGTGATTACTCCCTTCGGTCGAAATGACAAAAAAAATGCGTAATGACAAAAAAAGCGAATAGAAATTAGAAAAATTTAAAAACAAAAAATAAAAAATAAAAAATCCGTTTTTAATCCGCGTTTTCGCGATAGCGAATCCGTGTCATCCGCGTGCCATTCTGCTCATGCTATATAATCATACTTTTCAAATCATCAATAGAATTCGCTTCATCTATTTTTTTATCGTGCCGCCATCTTAAAATTCTCGGAAACCGTGTTGCAATGCCACTTTTATGTCTTTTCGAAAGTGCAATTCCTTCAAAACCAATTTCAAAAACCAATTGTGGTGTTACGCTTCGAACGGGACCAAATCGTTCCAGTGTATTTTTCTTAATCCAGTCGTCCACCATTCTGAATTCAGCATCGGTTAAACCAGAATATGCTTTTGCAAAAGTCACCAGTTCACGTTCGTTATTTTCGTTATTCTGCCATAAGGCAAACGTATAATCCGTAAATAAATTCGAGCGTCTTCCGTGCCCGCGCATGGCGTAGGTAAGAACCGCATCAATAACAAGAGGTTCAATTTTCCATTTCCACCAATCGCCTTTTTTTCTTCCTACAAGATAAGCAGAATCTTTTCGCTTTATCATCAAACCTTCGCTTTTCATTTCGCGGGAGCGCAATCTTTCCTCCGTCAATTCTTCCCAAGTTGAAAATTTTACCCGTTCAGAAAGTTGCAACGGAATATCGTGGTGTTTGATATCTTCATATAATTGTTCTAATAAGATACGTCTTTCTTCAAAAGGAAGATTTCGAATATCAATCCCTTTCCATTCTAAAAGATCATAGGCTTTTATAATTACAGGAGATTTTTTAAGGATTGCAGCCGAAACTGTTTTACGCCCGATTCTGGTTTGAAGATCATTAAAAGTCCCAATTTCATTATTTATGTAAGGCAGAATTTCACCATCAATTACGGTTCCGTCCGGGATGATTCCAATAAACGAAGCAAATTCAGGATATTTATCCGTAACCAATTCTTCGCCACGACTCCATATAAAGATTTCATTATCACGTATTATGGTTTGCGATCTTATTCCGTCCCATTTGTGTTCAGCGCTCCAATCTTCGGGATTTCCAAGATTTGATGGTTCGCCTTCGATAGGATACGCGAGATAAAACGGATATGGTTTTGATAAATAATCGCTATTTTTTTCATCCAGAATTAATTCCTGAAACGTGATCGTATTAGGATTCCAGTCGCCCATTAATTTGTGTGCCAAAGCATCTTCATCAATGTTTTCGGCTTTAGAAAGTGCACGCGTCATCAATTTTTGGCTTACGCCGATTCTGAAACTTCCAGTAATTAATTTGGTAAAAACAAAACGTTCGTAGTAATTTAAAGCCAGCCAGTTTTCGTGCAGATATTCTTTTTTCTCAATATCGGTTTTCTTTTTCAGCGCAATAATTTCCTGAAGATATTCAGTCAGACTTTTATCCGAATGTTCTTTTGTAGTAGGAATCACCAATGCAATTGTCTCGGCAAGATCGCCTACAATATGATAACTTTCCTCAAACAACCAAAGCGGAATATTTGCCAGTTCATTCGCCCATATTCTCAATAATGTAGTATTAACGGGTCTTGGCGGCCGACGATGCGAAAGTATTGCAATCGTCCAGACTTTATCTTCGTTACTGGCATTGATGAAATAATTGGTCAAAGCATCCACTTTTACCGACGTTTTATTAGAACTGTCAAGCGCTTTAATAAGTTCGGCAAAGTTTTTCATTTTTGTTGTGGTTATTAATTAGGTGTCGTGGGGCTTAATTTTTAAATTTAAACACATAGAGACATAGCTTTTTTAACTTAAAAAATAGGCATTTCACTTATTTTAAATTACATAGTACTTTGCGTATTTGCTATGTGAAAGAAATGTATTTCTTTTTGTATCCTTTTTAAGCATTAAACAAATCCTATGTTTCTATATGTTTCAAAAATTTAAGCAATAGTCTATATTCTATTCTCTTTGTTCTATTTTCTCAGTTTCTATTTCTTCCTCAACATCTTTCTTTGAATCCATTTCTCCCAATTCTCCTTCGTATTGTGTGTGAGCGGTTCGAGCATCATAACCAATTTCCTGAAGATATTTTGAGAAAATATCTGAGTAGCCGTGTGTACAAATTATCTTTTCGGCTCCTGTTGCTTTAATGCTTTCCAGTAAACCTGTCCAGTCACAATGATCGCTTAGAACAAAACCCCTGTCTACGGCGCGTCTGCGTCTGGCACCTCGAAAGGTCATCCAGCCACTTGCAGAACCTGTAATAAACGGAGTCATTTTCCTGATCCATGTACTTCCGTGAGCGCTTGGCGGAGCGAGGACAATACTTCCCAGTAAATCTTCTTTTTTAGTTTCAGAAGTTACTCTCGTTGTGGGCGGAAAATCTACTAACGGACGCAATACTTCGGTCATGTTTTCGATGGCTCCATGGGTATATATTTTTCCAATATCAGTATCCAGATATTTTAGTAAACGTTGTGCTTTTCCTAACGAATATCCAAAAAGGACTGACGTTTTGCCTTCGGCTCGATTTTCTGCCCACCAATTGTTGATATCCGTCATAACCTCGGCTTGAGGTGTCCATTTAAAAGCGGGTAATCCAAACGTACATTCGGTGATAAAAGCATCGCATTTTACCACTTCATAAGGAGTGGAAACTCCGTCATCTTCGGTTTTATAATCTCCCGTAAAAACCCAGACTTCGCCTTTGTATTCTACGCGTATCTGAGCAGAACCAATAACGTGTCCGGCAGGGTGGAGGGAAAATTGTACACCATTTACGGTAAAAGTTTCGTTCCAGTCTTTTCCGGTAACATTAATATCGCCCAAACGGTGTTTTATAATAGGCACATTTTCATAATGTGTAATGTAATTTTTATGCCCCCAACGTGCATGATCTGCATGTCCGTGTGTGATAATAGCATTTGTAACCGGACGCCATGGATCAAGATATACATCGGCCTGCTGGCAATATATTCCTTTATCGTTGAAGGCTAATAGTGGGGTTTTCATAATTTTAATTAAGCTATTTGTGCAATTCTTGCTGTTTTGTACAACGGATTTGCCGTCATGAAATGAGATACTTCGTCTTTCATTTTCTCATATGATTGTCCGTAAAAGTATAATCCTGTAGTCGAATTTCCTTTCCAATATCTCTCTGTAGTTTGAGAGGTATTGGTTCTTCTTGAAATCTCAGATTGAACAAAATCCAAATTATATTGTTCTTCTTTTTCTTCAGCATTTTCTTCATCAAGATATATGGCAATTCCTTCGTTTTTACCAAACGGAATTTCCTGATGGGTATTTTCTATAATTATTTTTGATCCTTTTGGAGCACCACAATCTTCAAGGCAAGTCTTAATATTTTTTAAAATATTTGGAGCAATTTTTTCATCAAAAAGTTTGATATGGATATCGCAAAAAATAATTTCACCCGGTTCTTCTTTAAGAATTCCACCGCCTGAAATTTCACCATAATTTTTTTCTAATAATAATTCATTTAAAGGAAGAAGATAAAGATTTCTTTTGTCTAAAGGAGAAACCTTATCATTTATCTGAATCACAATATCGTATTCATTATGATCCGTTTCGTCGCTTTCGAATAGTTGTGAGATAAATTGTAGTAGCATAACAATTAAGGTATTAGTGGTAAAATTACTTTCTCAAAGTTACTTCGTGAGGCAAGTTTAGAATTTATACTTTTTTTCGTAAATGTTATATGATTTCTTTTTGAAACTTGATGCGTATGATATCACGTTTCCAAACGGTTGAAACCGTTCGCCATGTTTTTTAGTATCTAAAACCATTTAATTTCTTCATATTTCCGCATAGCCCGAGGTTTCGACCTTGGGAACACCCGGAGAATATTAGTCCAATGCAGGTTTGAAATCTATTGCGATATATATCACGTCCAAACAGTTGAAACCGTTCGCGATGTTTTTTAGTATTTAAAATCATTAATTTCTTCATATTTCCGCATAGCTGGAGGTTTCAACCTCTGGAACATCCAGCGTATGTTAGTGGGATTTAAGATGAAATCTATTGCGATATATATTATATCCAAATGGTTGAAACCGTTCGCGATGTTTTTCGTAATAGCCTAAGGTTTCAATTTTATAATGTATGAGATTATAAGTATTACAAGATACCATCCAGTGTGCTAACTAATTCCTGAAAATTATTAGGTTTTGTAAATATTTGAACAGAATCAAATTCATTGGTTAATTTTTTTAGTGTATCATGAGAGTGCGAGGAGTAAACCACAATCTTAATTGGACTAAGTTTAGGAATTTGTCGTAGTTCTTGAATAAATTCTGCTCCGCTTAGGTAAGGCATTTGCATATCCAAAAATATAAAGTCAGGTAAAACTGTTGCTACTTTTAAATTGTTTAGAGCTTCTAATGAATTATTAGAAATCGTAGTCAGTATATTTTTGTTCAAAGAAGCAATGGCTGCGATAAAAAGTTCGCAATCATCTTCGTCGTCGTCCACTAATAAAATTACTGTATTTTTCATTTTATGAAATTATTTTAAAATCCGGAACTTGCGGTTATATAATTTTATAAGGATGTTACATAATATAGATGTTTAATCTTCGATGAAACAAATTTCAAAAACAGTTTTATGATCTTCGGTTTTATGTGCGATATAACCGCCATGAGCTTCAATAATATTTTTGGATAAGGTTAATCCAATTCCGGCACCTTCTTGTCTTGTGGTGAAAAAAGGCAGGAATATTTTATTTTCTATTTCTTTTTCAATGCCGTTTCCGTTGTCAATAATTTTTATAAAGATTCGGTTTTCTTTTGCTTCCGCCGAAATATAAATCTGCTTATCAAATGTATCTTTCAACGCATAAATGCAATTCGTTAAAAGATTAATTAAAACCTGTTCTATTTGTTGCGCATCAATATTAATGAAGCGTTTAAGTGTTATTGCGTTTACTACTTTAACAGCATTGTCCCTGAATAGCGGATTCATAATCTGAAGACAGTTATCGATTAAATATTGTAGTTCTACTTTTTCTTTTTTTGGAGTAGGCAACATGGCTAGTTTTCGATAGCCTTCGACAAATTTTTGTAAATGATCGCTTCGTCTCAACATGGTTTCAACACTATTTTTGACATCCTCAAGATCTTCTGCCGACATTGAATCCTGTTCGACCAAATCTTGTAAATTCTGGCAAATAGAACGAATAGGCGTAATAGAATTTAATAGTTCATGAGAAATCACCTTCATCAAATTTACCCACGCTTCTTTCTCTTTTTTCTCGACAACATTTTGAATTGAATCGAGTAAAACAATAAAATAATCCTGTTCAAAAATTTCTGTTCTGGAAGCCTGCAAAACAAATGTCTGCATGTTTTGTTCGTTTACCCGGATTTCTACCGATGTTTTAATCTCTTGAAAATTATCTTCTTCAAGGATTTCACACAAAGAAGGCAATTGGTTTTTTAGGTATTTCCATTTGGATACTTTAGGAACATTAAAGTGCGTCGAAAAGTAATCGTTCATTAAAAAAATATTCCAGTCATTATCCTGTTTTTGCAAAATGATAATTCCCGTTTCAATATTATTCAAGATAGAACGATATATGATGTCTCGTGAAACCTGTTCTTTTTGTTTGTTTTTTAAGATATCGTATAAATGAAATAAGTCATTATAATTCTTGTTGAATTTATGTTTCGAAAAATCGGAACTAAAATCATTTTGTAATATCGAAGCTATGGTTTTGCTATAAATCAAAACAAAATTACGAACATAAAAATACATTTCCCTTAGAAGCAGAAAAACGATAAAAAGTCCAAATATTCCAGTAAAAAGCAATTCTTTTTTAAAGAAAAAAATAGAAACTTCGATTCCCGCAACAATTAGAATTAATCTTAAAAAAAGAAGTTTGTATGTCTTGATGGATTGAAACATGTTTTAATAATTAAAAATTGAGAATTAAAATTTAATTTTTTGAAACCATTATTTATCTCATAGCTATGCGATTTATTTTAAGTAAAACGCCTTTCAACACTATGTAATACTATGTTTCTATGTGTTAAAATAAATTAGAGACCATCTGTTTTGATGTTAATATTATATTTTTCTAAACGTCTATATAATGAACCGCGTGACAAACCCAATTCTTCGGCAGTTTTACTGATATTATTATTGTTTTTGATTAACGCTTTTTCAACGGCAGTTTTTTCGACAGCAGAAAGCTGAATGTCATCCACGTTTTCTTCATAAGCGGTGATAATTTCCAGATCTAAATCAGCAACGGTAATTTTATTGTTTTCACAAAGAATAACGGCACGTTCTATCTTATTTTCCATTTCCCTGATGTTTCCATTCCAGGCATGTTTTTCGATTTGTTCGAGAACTTTTTTATCAAAAGTAATCCTGTCCCTGCTGTATTTTTCGATCATTTTATCCAATAGATATTCGGCCAACGGAATTTTATCTTCGTTTCGTTCGCGCAAAGGAGGCAATACAATTTCCATAGTATTGATGCGATAATACAAATCTTCCCTGAAATTTTTATCGGTAACTTCCAGTTTCAGGTTTAAGTTCGTTGCCGTAATAATACGTACATTCAATGGTCTTGCTTTCGTTTCTCCTAATCTGGTTACGGTTTTTGTCTGGATAACCTGCAATAATTTAGATTGTAGATGCAGTGGAACATTCCCAATTTCATCCAAAAATATAGTTCCGTTTTGTGCCATTTCAAAACGTCCCGGAGTATCGGTTTTTGCATCTGTAAAAGCACCTTTTGCATATCCGAATAATTCACTTTCGAAAATATTCGAATTCAAAGAACCTAAATCAACGGTCATAAAAGGGCCATTTTTTCTATCAGACTGACTGAAGATATGATGCGCCAGAACAAATTTTCCAGTTCCATTTTCGCCCAGAATTAAAACATTAGCATCAGTTTTAGCTACTTTGTCTGCGAAGGAATAAGCTTTTTTTATAATTTCAGAAGTACCAATAAAAAAGTTGTTTTCGATTTCAATCTTCTTTTCCTTTTTCTGATCTTTTCGTGCTTTATCAACGGCTTGTTTTACAGATTCGAGTAATTTTTTGTTTTCCCACGGTTTTAGGATATAATCAAATGCACCATTTTTTAATCCTTCAACAGCAGTTTCAACTTTGCCAAAAGCAGTCATTAATATCACAACAGTTTTGGGAGAAAGTGTCTTTATCTCTTTCAATAAATACAAACCTTCTTTTCCGTCTTCAAAACCAATTCGATAATTCATGTCAAGTAAAACAACATCGATGCTTTTTTTTGACAATAATTCGACAATATTTTTAGGATTATTAAGTGTATAAATGTCTTCAAAATACTTTTTCAAGAATACTTTCGACGCAAAAAGGATGTCTTCTTGATCGTCTATGATTAAAATTGAGGCATTTGTCTTTTTCATTTTTGTTCGGTTTTGGACGAAAGCTGTCCAATAGTGGACACTTTTGAATTTCTTAAATAAATAAGAATTTAAAAATAAGGCAGTTACAATCTTTAAATTTTTGGCATGAAAATCACATTAAGGTTAGCAAATCATCAAGTATGAGAATCATTATTACCGGTAAATGTAACAAAAATAGATATTTATAGATTATGTTATCTATTATCTTAATTTAGGATCTGTTTTTTACTTCAGCACTTAAAATTCTCAAAAAGAAAATCAAACATCAAAAACAAATTATTATGATCAGTATTACCAAACTTTCAAAAATTTTTAGAACTGAAGAAGTTGAAACAAAAGCTTTAAGTGAAATTTCGCTAACGATTAACCAGGGGGATTTTGTGTCGATCATGGGGCCTTCCGGAAGCGGAAAGTCAACTTTATTAAATATCATTGGATTATTGGACAGTGCTTCAGGGGGAAGTTATAAATTGCTGGGACAGGAGATGATTGGCCTAAAAGAAAAATCAAAATCGAAAGCCAGAAAAGAAAACATTGGGTTTATATTTCAGAATTTCAATTTAATAGATGAATTATCGGTTTATGATAATATCGAATTGCCGCTGATTTACAATAATGTTCCGTCATCAGAGAGAAAGAAAAAAGTAGAGGATATCGCTAAGATATTAGGTATTTCGCATCGTTTAAAACATTATCCGCAACAACTTTCAGGAGGACAACAACAGCGTGTAGCCGTTGCGAGGGCTTTGATCAATGACCCGAAAATTATTCTTGCCGATGAACCAACGGGAAATCTTGACAGTAAAAATGGTAATGAAGTGATGGAGTTATTAACGGATCTTCACGCCAGCGGTGCCACAATATTGATGGTAACACATTCTGATTATGATGCCTCGTTTTCGCAAAAAACTATTTTGATGAAAGATGGGGTAATACTTTCTGAGAAAATGAACAATAGAAATGTCGATGTTTTTGCAGCAAACTTAAATAACTAAGATAATGCTAAAGAACTGGATCAACATATTTATTTACCACATCAAAAACAATAAGCTTTTTACGGCTTTGAATGTTTTGGGTTTGAGTATTGGAATCGCGGGATTAATTTTCGCTATTTTATATTGGAATGATGAGCATTCATACGATCAGTGGAATCCTAATAAAGATAACGTATTTTTAGTCGCCAATCAAATGGATGCGACTACCTATTGGGCTTCAAGTTCAGCACCAATAGGATCTGCAATAAAAGAAGCAAGCCCTGAAGTAGCATCTTACTGTTATTTGAACGGCAATTATGAAAATGATATTATTCGCGTTAATAATAAAAAAGTGCAGTCTGACAGAATAATTGCAGCACAAAAAAACTTCTTTGATTATTTTCCATATCAATTTATTGAAGGAAGTTCAAAAAATGCATTACCAGATGTAAACAGTATTTGTTTGTCACAGGATTTGGCCATTCAGCTTTTTGGAAACCAACCTGCCGTAGGGAAACAAATCGTACTCCAGGGTAAAAACCTAATAGTAAGAGGTGTTTATAAACTCGATAAAAAATCAGTTTACAATCCTTCGTGCGTGGTTAATTTTATAGATACAAGAATTAAAGAAACCATTCAGCAATGGGGTAATTTTCAATTTGTTCTGTTATTAAAATTAAAAAATCCCAATGACCAAAAGCAAGTGACTCAAAATCTTCAGAAAATATATTTTGCAAACATGACAACTCGTTTTGCAAAAGAGCAAGGTATTAAACCTGAAGAATTTATTAAGAAATATGGCGAGGTAAAACCAGGTTTAGAGTCATTATCATCTATTCGATTACATACAAAAACCGGTGGTGTGGTAGAAGCAAACGGCAATCTTCAATTTTTGCTTATCATGGTTGGATTATCTGTTTTAATCCTAACGCTATCTATTGTAAATTATGTTAACTCAGCTACGGCAAATGCTGTAAAGAGAGCGAAAGAAGTGGGAGTTCGCAAAATCATAGGAGCTTCTAAATTTTCTATAATTCAACAATTTATTTTTGAAACTGCCATCATTTCGTTGTTTTCAATTTTAATATCATTGGTCATTGTCGAGATCTCTTTACCGTATTATAATGCTTTTTTAGATAAATCACTCGTATTGCAAAGCGGACAGTTTTATATCCAGCTTGTTGCTATATTTTTCATAACTGTAATATTGGCAGGAATATTTCCGGCTGTGTATGTTGCTAATTTTGAACCATTAAAAGTATTAAAAGGAAATTTTGGAAGAAGTAAAAGCGGTGTGTGGCTTAGAAACGGGATGCTCATTTTTCAGTTTGCTGTAGCTGCTTTCTTTATTGTAGGATCTTATATTGTTTATGAGCAAATAGAGCTTATGAATGCAAAAGATTTGGGTTTTAGCGGAAAACAAATCCTTAATGTTTCATACCGAAATATCTATGGCGACGCAATAACTGATAAAGACCGTTTTGAACGATATAGTATTATTCAAAACCAATTAAAGCACATAAAAGGAGTGCAGCAAGTTGCAGGAGGTGGTTTTGTTTTTGGAAAAGGTGTAAAATCTGTAATAACATATCATTACAAGTATATAAAAATTGACGGAAGTAATGTACCAATAGATTTTGGACTGCTGGAAATGATGAAAATAAAAGTTGTAAAAGGACGTTATTTGAGTCCGAAATTTGCACAGGATACCGTTACTTCGATGCTAATTAATGAAACTGCCTTAAAGCTATTAAGTGAAAAAAATCCGATAGGTAAAAAACTGAGTTGGAACGGACAAGATGCCATTATTGTGGGAGTTGTAAAAGATTTTAATATAGGAAATCCGGGAGATGCAATACCTCCAATGTCTTTTTTCCATTTTAAAAGCGTTCCTTGGTTTTCAGGACTTTTGAACAATATTTACATTACCGCTGATCCTAAAACTATGCAACAAACCATAGGTGATATAGAAAATCTGTGGACAAAAAAGGTAGATACAGAATATCCATTTGTATATGATTTCGTAGATAAAGAATATAAGAAGTCGTATAGCAGTTATGTAAAGCAAAAAAATCTTTTCTCTTTATTGAATATTGTTGTTATTGTAATTGCACTCTTCGGGTTATTTGCTCTCGCTTCGTACTCTATAGAACGACGTATGAAAGAAATTGCGATTCGAAAAACCCTAGGCGCAGAAACAAATGTTTTATTAAAAGAACTTTGCAAACAATATGTCATCTTTAGTATAGTAGGTTTTTTAATGGCTTTGTTTCCGGTTTATTATTTATTGGATAAGTGGTTAGAGAATTTTGCTTACCGAATTAGTATTTCTGTTTATCCGTTTATAATTGGGTTCAGTGCTTTATTGATATTAACATTATTAGTTGTACTTACAAGAGCGTATCAGGCAACAAAAATTGATGTTTTAAAATATTTAAAATACGAATAAGATGCTAAAGAACTGGACCAACATATTTATATATCACATCAAAAACAATAAGCTTTTTACAGCTCTGAATATTTTGGGTTTGAGTATTGGAATTGCGGGATTAATTTTTGCCACTTTGTATTGGAATGATGAACATTCGTATGATCAGTGGAATCCTGAAAAAGATAAAATTTACGCTGTTCTAAATGATATTGGCGGTGGTAATGTTTGGGCTGTCAATTCTCCTGTACCGGGACCGCTCTTAAAATCAACTGCAGATGTACAGGATTATTGTTATTTTTCAAGTAATTACGAAAAGGAAACCATACAGTACAATGGGAAAATAGAATTGGTCGATAAGATTTTTTCTGCTCAGGGCAATTTCTTTTCTTTTTTTCCCTTCGAATTTATTAGAGGTAATAAAAAAGACGCTCTTCATGACCGTAATAGTATCGCGTTTTCTGAAGAGACAGCTGCCCGTTTGTTTAAGAATGAAAACCCAATGGGAAAACAGGTTAAATATGCTGAAAATTATTATGTCGTTCGCGGTATATACAGCTTATCCAAAAAATCTTCGGTAATGCCTGCTGCAGTTACTAGTATAATAGAGGAAAATCTGGAAAAGAAGAAAGATAACTGGGGATTAAATTTTGGATTAATTCTAAAATTAAACAAACAAAGCGATACGACTGCTGTCCTTAAAAGGCTGAATACTATTTATATTGAAAATTGTTATAAAAAACAGGCAAAAGCTGAAGGAATAACCTTTGATGCTTACTTAAAGCTCTATGGCGAACTGACAAAGCCAAAATTACTGGCATTTTCAAAGTCGAGGCTTCATCAGGGAAACTGCCCTTTTCCGGAAGGAACCGGAAATCTTCAGTTTTTAAAAATTTTAATGGGATTATCGATTCTTATTTTAGTATTATCAATTGTAAATTACATTAATCTTGCTACTGCAAATGCGGCTAAACGTGCTAAAGAGGTTGGTGTAAGAAAGATCGTTGGTGCTGCAAAGTCACAAATTATCACTCAATTTGTATTTGAAACCACATTAATTACGCTTTTTTCGCTCTTGTTAGCATTGGTAATTGTCGAACTTTCACTTCCTTTTTATAATTCACTTATAGGCACAAATTTAATCCTTGAAAGTTCTCAGTTTTATTTACAGTTAATAGTCATTTTTGTAATTGTCATTTTGGTTTCCGGAGTTTTACCCGCTATTTATGTTTCTAATTTTGAGCCTTTAAAGGTTCTAAAAGGAAATTTTTCCCGCAGTAAAAACGGAATCTGGCTTAGAAATGGTATGCTGGTTTTGCAATTTGCGATCGCAACTTTTTTTATAATTGGTTCTTTTATAGTATATCAGCAGGTCAACTATATGGCCAATAAAGATTTAGGTTTTAAAGGAGCTCAGGTAATGGATATTTCTTTTAAACCCAAAAAAGAAAAAAATCAATTTGAACGGTACAAAATAATACAACAGGAACTTTTGAAAATAAAAGGGGTTCAGGCCGTTTCAGCTGGAGTATTTTCTATAGGAAATGATGTTAATTCATGGTCAGGATTGCATTATAAAGACAATAAGGAAGTCATAACACAGCAAATGCCAATTGATTTTGGAATGCTGGATCTTCTGGGAATTAAGATAGCTAAAGGAAGGGATCTGACAAGTAAATTTGCTTCTGACACTATTAACAACGTTTTGCTTAATGAAGCTGCCGCTAAGACATTACAGGAAAAAGATCCTCTTAATAAAGAAGTTATTTGGGAAGGTAAAAAATTAAAAGTAGTAGGGATCGTAAAAGACTTCAATTATTTTGGACTTGAAAATAACATTTCGCCAATGATTTTCATGCATATCAAAGCCTTTGACTGGATGTCTAGGGACATGTCTAATATTTCGGTTAAAATTCAGCCAAAAGATATGCCTGAAACAATTGCTGCAATTGATAAATTCTGGAGAACAAAGGTAGATGCCGAATATCCTTTTGAATACAATTTTGTAGACAGAAGTTTTGCACGTACTTATAAAAATTATGAAAGTCAAAGTGAATTATTTTCTCTGTTAAACGGAATTGTGATTCTAATTGCCATTTTTGGATTGTTCGCTTTAGCTTCTTTTTCTATGGAAAGGAGGTTGCGTGAGATTGCTATCAGGAAAACACTAGGCGCTGATACAAATGTTCTGCTTAAAGATTTATCCAAACAATATGTGATTTTTTGTGCGATTGGTTTTTTGATAGGAATTATTCCGGCATATCTTTTATTGCAAAAATGGTTAGAGGATTTCGCCTTTAGAATTGATATTCCCATCATTCCCTTTCTTGTAGCTTTTGTTGTTTTGATATTTTTGACATTAACTATTGTGCTTGCAAAAGCATATCAGGTCACTAAAATTGACGTTCTGAAATATTTAAAGTACGAATAAAAGAGTAAATGTCTTTATTCTATTTAACCACTAACTATAACTATGATACTAAACTATATCAACATATTTATTTACCGCTTAAAGCACAACAAGCTTTTCTCTTTTCTGAATATTCTAGGATTGTCAATAGGAATTTCCGGGCTGATTTTTGCACTACTTTACTGGAACGACGAACAAAATTACAATGCCTGGAATCCTGAAAAAGAAAAAGTATACCAGGTTTTGGTTCAACTAAGCGATATGCCTGCCTGGTCAGATTGTGCCTTATTCCTGAAACCGGCTTTAGACGAAGATCCAAATATCGAATCTACATTATATGCTGATTCTGATTACTGGTATCAAAAGGATAAAATTATTTACAAAGGAAAAAAGGAATTTGTAGATAAAATTATCAATGTCGAACAAAATTTATTTTCTTTTTTTCCTTTCAAAATTATTCAGGGCGATGCAATTTCAGCTATAAAAGATGATTCCAGCATTGCTATTTCAGATCTTACAGCTAAAAGGGTTTTTGGAAATGAAAACCCCATTGGGCAACAAATAAAATGCTTTGACCAGCTGTTTTCTGTACGGGCTGTTTATCATATTCCCGGAAATTCTTCGATTGCGCCAAATGCCATCATCAATAAAATGAAGAAACTGACCACTTCAGGAAAGACAAATCCGTTTATTTTAAAGTTATTATTAAAAGTAAAAGATCCGTCAAAAGTTGATCTGACAAGACAGAAACTCGAAAGAATTTACAACCATAATTTTATTGCGCAACTTGCCAAAGAAGCAGGTTTTACGCCCGAAGTTATGGCTAAAAAAGTAGGTCATTTTACGGTTATTCTTGAACCATTATCAAAAGCCAGATTACATTCGATAACAGATGGTTATCCTGAAACACGAGGGAATTATCAATTTTTAATGATCATGATGGGGTTATCTCTTTTAATTCTCATTTTGTCGATTGTTAATTACATCAATCTCGCAACCGCTAATGCCGTAAAGCGGGCGAAAGAAGTTGGAGTACGTAAAATTTCGGGTGCATCAAAAGGCGATATTATTAGTCAGTTTCTCTTTGAAACGGTTTTAACCACGAGTTTTTCTATTTTACTGGCGTTAGTAATTGTAGAGCTGACTTTGCCGTATTACAACAATTTTTTAAACAAAAACATTGTACTTCTTGCCAGTCAGTTTTACATACAATTGATATTGATTTTTATCATTACAATTTTGACGGCAGGATTATTTCCGGCTATTTATATATCCAATTTCGAAACTTTTAAAGTTTTGAAAGGAAATTTCGAAAGAAGCAAAAACGGTATTTGGCTGCGTAACGGAATGCTTATTTTTCAGTTTGCCATTGCGGCCTTTTTTATTATTGGCTCAAATATAGTATACCAACAAATTAAATATTTACAGAATAAAGATTTGGGTTTTAAGGGCGATAAGGTAATTTCGGTTTCTTTAAATTTTCCATCGGTCGATTACCAGGGAGAAAATGCAGCGCAAAATATTTACAACAAATACAATATCATAAAACAGCAGCTCAACAAGATTAAAGGCGTTGAACAAATCTCGACGGGCCTTATTGCGTTTGATGGTTCAGATAATTCTATAAATGCGGTTTTATACAATGATGAACTTTTTAAACAACGCATTATTCCTTTAGATTTTGGCATGTTTGAAATGTTGAACATCAAAATAATTAAGGGAAGAAATTTTGATAGAAAACGGGCTTCAGACACTATAAATTCTGTGATCATAAACGAAAGTGCATCAAAATTAATGAATCTTAAAGATCCTCTTGGCAAGGAACTTTTAATTCGGGAACAAAAATTAAAAATAATTGGTATTGTTCAGGATTTTAACTTATTAAGTCCTGAATCAAAAGTACCGCCAATTGCTTTTTACAATATCAAAATGTTTGGTATGACACATAACATCAACAAAGTTTATGCAAAACTAAAACGGGATGATATGGAAAACACGATTGCCAATATCGAAAAATTATGGTCGAAAGTTGATACCGAATATCCATTTCAATATGATTTCGTAGATAAAGAATATGCGAGAACTTATGAAGCTTACACAAAACAAAAAAACTTGTTTTCACTGCTCAATATTGTTGTTGTTTTAATTGCTCTTTTTGGATTATTTGCACTTGCATCTTATTCCATACAAAGGCGTATGAAAGAAATTGCAATAAGAAAAACGCTAGGAGCAGAAACAAATACTTTACTAAAAGAATTATCAAAACAATACATCCTGTACTGCGTAATAGGATTTTTAATCGCCATTTTTCCAGTATATTATTTGCTGAATAAATGGCTAGAGAACTTTGCTTATCGAATAGAAATGTCGCTAATTCATTTCATTTTAGGCTTTGTAGTCTTATTAATTCTGACTTTAATAATTGTATTGTCAAGAGCTTATATAGCAACCAAAACTGATATTTTAAAATACTTAAAATACGAATAAATCTTAAAAAATACGGAAGTTATTTATTAAAGAGTTGTTAATTTATTTTTGATATAAAGTTTTCTACCTGATATTTAGGGCTAATTAGAGAATTGATATTTTATTTTTGTAATAAATCAAACTCCTAAGACTAAAACAAGAATAGATTTAATAATAAACTATGGAAAATTTTTTTGAACCCGTTGATCCCGAAAGTTGGGAACGACAACCTTATTTTGATTATTTTAATAATATTATAAAATGCAAATACACAATCAATGCGAATGTTGACATTACAGAATTGCTCCAAGTATCAAAAGGAAGGAAATTAAAGTTTTTCCCGTCATTTCTTTACGTAATTATGCGTTCTGTAAATCAGAACAAAGAATTTAGGATGAGTTATAATGATCAATATCAATTAGGTTATTGGAATTACGTTGTTCCTTCATACACGATTTTTCATGAAGATGATAAAACTTTTTCAGATGTTTGGAGTGAATATCATGAAGATTTTAAGTTTTTCTATGAAACAATAGTAGGCGATATAGAAAAATACAAGGATGTTAAAGGTATAAAAGCACGCTTAGATCGTCCTGCAAATTTTTGTTCTATTTCGGCTTTACCTTGGTTAAGTTTTACAAATTTTTCTCAAGATACATATCAGGAATCTAATTTCATGTTTCCGCTAATTCGTTTTGGAAAATACTTTAAGCAAGATGACAGAATATTAATTCCGGTTGCAGTATTTGTAAACCATGCGGTTGCTGATGGATATCACACCAGTAAGCTGATTAATGATATGCAGGATTTTGCTAAAAATGCGGAAGATTGGATGCTTTAATCAAAAAAAACGGAGAGTTTTATTAATCGAAAAACGGATTATCGAATGTGATTTCTAAATAATAAAACCTCCAAAGTCATTGATTTTGGAGGTTTTAGTTTTATTGAAAATTATTTTAATCAACCATGAGCAGCTACAGAAACATCAGCCCATTCTTCCCAGGTTGCTAATTTTTGCTCGTAAGTTTGTTTTGCAAATGGCAACGCTATTCTTCCTAAGAATAGGCGTAGTGGTGGATTTTCTGCTTCAACCAGTTTGATGATTGCAGGAACTGTAGCACTTGTTTTTCCGAAATTGTCAGGATCATGTCCTTCTGCTATTGCTTTTCTAAGTCCGTCATAAGCATCAATACTTTTACTATTGAAACCGTTACCCCAGATATCAGTAAAATAACCGTTTGGTTCAACCAAAGTAACATTGATACCAAATTGTTTTACTTCCTGAGCCAGAGTTTCAGTAAGACCTTCTACGGCGAATTTAGACGCATTATAAAGACCTAAATTGGGTAAAGTGGCAATTCCTAAAATAGAAGAAACTTGTATAATATGACCGCTTTTTTGATTTCTCATAATTGGTAAAACTGCCTGAGTTAACCAAAGAGTTCCAAAGAAGTTCGTTTCAAATTGTGCTCTTGCTTCTGTTTCGCTGGCTTCTTCAACAGCTCCGTTTAGTGCATAACCTGCATTATTGATCAGGATATCAATTGTACCAAAATGTTGTTTTACCTTTTCTACTAATGCAAATGAATCTTCGCGTTTATTTACGTCTAATGTTAAAGGCAAAATTGCGTCTCCGTATTGTGCTTTTAAGTCGGCAAGGGTATCGATATTTCGCGCTGTTGCAGCTACATTATATCCTTTTGCTAAAAGTGCTTCTGTCCAGGCTCTTCCAAATCCTTTTGATGCTCCTGAAATTAAAATTGTTTTTGACATGATCTTAAATTATTAATTGTTAGTGGTGAATTATTAATGATATTGATATTTGTAATTATTTTAGTGACCGTTCGGTCATTTTTATAAGAAAAAAAAATTAAAGTGTGTTTTCCTCTATTATTTTTCTTAGGGTTTTGGTTATAATTCTCATTTTGTCATTACTGCCTGAGACTCTTGATATAAGGTGACCACCTTCCATCATGGCAAACATAACGACTGCAAATTCCTCAGCATCCCATTCCGGTTCAAACTCTCCATTGGCAATTCCCTTATTTACACTATTAGCCAATAGCTGTTGATTAGAGTTACAGCCTTTATTTATTTTTGCTTTAACAACGGGGTTGGTATCATCTGCCTCTGTCCCGAAATTCAATAACGGACAACCGCCTGTAAGCGGAGGATTTACGGCATTGCTAAAAAAATCTATATAAGCAAAAAGCTCTTCTTTGGCCGTTTTACTTTTACTCACTTCAGATAAAAGTTTATCACCCAATACCTTCATATTATGATCTACAGCGGCGCAAGCAAGGACATCTTTATTTTCGAAATGAACGTACATGCTTCCCTTAGACAATTTGGTAGCCTCCATAATATCACTCATAGAAGTAGCGGCAATCCCTTTTGTGTTAAAGATTGGGGCTGCTTTCTCTAGAATGAATTGTCTGGTTTCTTCTCCCTTTGTCATGATAGTTTTCATTTACGGGTACAAATATATGACCGATTGGTCATTTATGCAAATTGTTTTAATTTTTTGTGATAAGTTTCACATTTCATAGCTGCATTAATTGTGCGAATCTCACAAAAAGCGCAAGTTTATTTCACGCAGATTAGGCAGATTTAAGCAGATTTTTTAATTTAAATGCTGACATAATAAAGAAATAAAAAATAATCTTCAATATCTGCTTAAATCTTTTTTAAATCTGCGTGAAACAAAAAATAACAATTTTTAATCAAATATTTTTATTTACGTATTTAACTACGTAGTTTTGCATTGTAAATTGTAAAAGAAATGAAATCACAAATTATTCCTATCGAAAATAAATACTCTAACGAAATTGTAGAGTTAATTTTAAACATACAGCAAAAGGAATTTAATGTCGCCATTACGATCGAAGACCAACCGGATTTATTAAATATAAAGAACTTCTATTATAATGGAGGAGGTCATTTCTGGGGTGCTTTTATAAATAATGAATTAGTAGGCACAATTGCTTTAGTAAAATTTGCTGACAAAGAAGCTGCGATTAGAAAAATGTTTGTTAAGAAAGAATTTCGTGGAAAAGAGTTTTCGATTGCCCAGAAATTATTAGACACTTTACTCGATTATTGCAATGAAAATCAAATTGATGATTTATATTTGGGAACCATAACGGTATTAGAAGCTGCTTTGCGTTTTTATGAAAGAAACCATTTTATAAGAATCGAAAAAGAAGCACTTCCAAATACATTTCCTGTCATGAGTGCCGACAATGTATTTTGTCATTTAAAACTAAAAAAGTAACGATGAATATAATTGATGAATCAGGAATTTTAGCCATTTCAACCCGATTACAGCGTCTGAGCGAGCAATTGCGAAAAGATGGTGCGTTATTTTATAAATCATACGGCATCGATTTTGAGCCCAAATGGTTTCCTGTCATTTACACTTTACATCATAAAGAGGTTTTGAGCGTTGTCGAAATTGCAAACGAAATTGGTTATACTCATCCTTCGACCATTAGTTTATTAAAAGAGCTCGAAAAACAAAAACTAATCCGTTCAAAAAAAGACAAAGTCGACGAACGTAAAAGATTGATTTTGCTTACGCCAAAAGGCCAGGAATTGATTCTGAAAATGAAACCAGTTTGGGATGTAATGTCGAACGTCCTTAAAGAAATAGCAGACAATCAAAACAATTTACTTCAGGCGATTAACGAAGCCGAAAACAAAATAAAACAGCAGAGTTTTTTACAAAGAGCGTTACAGTTGAAGAGTTTGGAGTAAAGAATAGAGTAAAGAGAATAGAGTAAAGAGAATAGAGTAAAGAGAATAGAGAATAGAGAATAGAGAGTATAGAATAAAGAGTAAGTTTTTATTGTAGAGGCGCACAGCAGTGCGTCTTCTTTGTTGTCGGAAGTTTGTGATTTATACTTTTTTTTTCGAAAACGAATACCTAACTATGATAGGAAGAAAAAAGCTTTGTCCATTTGAGCCTTTGCATCTTATAAAAAAAACCTTTGTACCTTTGCCCACTCTGAACCTTTCTACTTTTTTTATGAATACCAAAGAAATACTACAGCAACATATCGCCAAAACTGCTTCATTGACAGAGGAGCAATTTGATTATTTCTTTTCGCATTTTAAGCCTTTATCTTTCAAAAAAGGGCAAACTATAATCAGCGAAGGCGACAAAGTAGAGTGCGAGTATTTTGTGATTTCAGGTTGTTTGAAAGCTTTTTTTATCAACGACGAGATCAAAATGTATATTCTGCAATTTGCCATGCCAACCTGGTGGACATCAGATTATGATGCTTTATATAATCAAACTGCCGCAACCATAAATGTAGATTGCATTTCAGATGTCGAATTACTTTGCCTTTCTAATAACGACCGTGAGAAATTATGTAATGAATTTCATCAAATCGAGCATTTTTTCCGTTGGAGAACCAACAAAGGATATATCGCTTCTCAAAAACGACTTTTATCTTTTATGAATAATAATGTCAAAACTCGTTACGAAGAACTTATGGTATTATATCCCCAACTTTACAACTTAGTTCCTAAACATTTAATTGCTGCTTATCTTGGCGTTTCGAGAGAAACCCTAAGCCGACTTAACGCGTGATTTTTTTTATGCAGATTTTGGGAGATTTTAGGAGATGATTTATTTAATTTCTATTTTCCGGTTTGCTTGTCATCTCGACGAAGGAGAGATCACACCAGAAACTCCGCAAATAAAGTGACAATCTTTGTCGAGCTATATGTGATCTGTCCTTCGTCGAGATGACAAAAATGAGAATGAAAATCTACGTAAAACAAAACACTTTGCACCTTAAAAAAAGATTGTGATCTACATCACGTAACCAATTTTCATACCCGCCGTTCCTTTGTATTGTACTTTTAAATACAATAAATATGGAAACAATAAATTTTAAAATCATAAGCTCAAATAGCAAAATCGATTGGACTGGCCGAAAAGTTACCGGTTCGCATAATGGTACAATTGGTATCGAAGAAGGTCATTTTATCCTGATTGACGGCAAAATAAAAGGCGGAAATATTGTAATCAATACAGCTTCAATACAAATACTCGATGTTACGGATTCTGCAACAAACGCACAATTTGCCGGACATTTGGCATCGGATGATTTTTTTGCTACAGAAAAATTTCCTTTTGCAAATTTTGATATTATAGATGCAAAGGAGCAATCAGATAACAGCTATTTTCTTGAAGGAAATCTTACCATAAAAGGAATCACACATTTGGTTGGGTTTAATGTAATAATAGAAAATAATAGAAATACCATTTCCCTTAATGGTAAACTGGTAATTGATCGTACCAAATACAATATCAAATTCCGTTCAGGAAACTTCTTTGTTGATTTAGGAGATACCTTGATTTACAATGACTTCGATTTAGATTTTAATATCACTGCCGAAGCTTCATTTTCATCAGAATCTAAAAACTGAAGCCATGCCATACGTAAAACTAGAATTGACACGTGAAGGCGTAACCCGCGAACAAAAACAGCAATTAATAAGCGGAATCACCAATTTGATTACTGATGTATTGAACAAGGATCCGCATTTAACTCAAGTTGTAATTCAGGAAATAGAATTAGACGATTGGGGTTACGCAGGAGAACAAGTATCAATATTAAGGGAAAAAGGCATTACAGCCAATAAAAAATAAGCATCATGAAAAAACAAACTATAATTGTTACCGGAGCATCATCTGGGATAGGAAAAGGAATCGCGAAATATTTTCTGGACAGAGGCGATAATGTGATCATCAACTCGTTTACAGCATCTTCTTTAGAAAGTGCTTATAATGAATTGGGAGCGGGCAATAATCTGGCAATGTTTGCCGGAGATGTGAGCAATAAAGAAACGGGCGAACAATTGGTAAAAATTGCTTTAGACAAATTTGGTTCTGTAGATGTATTGGTTAACAATGCCGGTATCTTCGAAAGCAAACCATTCCTGGAAGTGGATGAAGCATATCTGGATAAATTTTTGAAAACAAACCTAAAAGGAACTTATTTCACTACACAATCAGTGATTCCGCAAATGCTGAAGCAACAAGACGGAGTTGTAATTAATATTGGAACACCTATAGTAAACCACGGATTAGGCGGTTGGCCAGCTTCGGCACCAATTGCCAGTAAAGGTGCAATTCATGCTTTGACGCTTCAGTTAGCAGCTGAATTCGGGAAACAAAATATTCGTGTAAATACTGTTGCTCCGGGCGTTATTCGTACGCCAATGCACGGCGCTAATGCTGATCAAAGTGCGGGATTACATCTTTTAAACAGAGTAGGAGAGGTCGATGACGTAGCCGAAATGGTGTATACCGTTGCAAAAAGTAGCTTTATTACCGGTTCAATCATCAATGTTGATGGCGGTAAAGGAGCGGGGCATCATTTAAATTAAGTTGAAAAATATTTTATTAATGGCTTTTATGCTTTGTACCTTACAAGGCATAAAAGCTCAAAATAATACCAAAATGGAAAATCAGGCAGACGTATCAGCTATTACTGATGCATTAGATAATTATTATTTTAAAGGAATCTACGAAGGAGACGAAATACGTTTGGGGAGCATTTTTTATGAAGGCGCTTTACTTTTTGGAGACGTACAAGGCCAGCCTTATTTTAAAACGGTGGATCTTTATTTAAGTGGTGTAAAGAACAGGCAAAGTCCCAGGGATTCAGGAAAACCTTTCAAAGGGGAAATTCTGAAAATTTCTGTAGTGAACTCGATTGCTATGGCCGAAATTAATGTAAAAATGTACGATTTTAATTATCGGGATTTTTTATCTTTCCATAAGATTAACGGAAAATGGCTTATCGTCAATAAAATGCTGACGGATACAAGCAATTAAACTTTAAATAAAATAGCAATGTGGTACAATACAAAAGCTACAAAATTATTAGGCATTGATTATCCTATCATGCAGGGACCATTTGGCGGTAATTTATCAACGGTAGAACTGACTGCCGCGGTATCAAACGCAGGCGGACTTGGCGGATACGGAGCTTATACAATGTCTCCTCAGGAAATTTTTGATGCAGACAAACAATTAAAAGCTGCTACCAATAAACCTTATAATATCAACCTATGGGTTTCTGATCATGATATTCCACAATCAGGTCTTACAGACGAGCAATACAACAACACGAAAGCATTATATAAGCCTTATTTTGATGAAGTTGGAATTCCGATACCGGAAAAACCGGTTCCGTTTCAATCCCGATTTGAGAATCAGTTAGAAGTAATTTTGGATGTCAAACCTAAAGTATTCAGTTTTATGTTTGGGGCACTTTCTGCAGATGTTTTAGAACAATGTAAAAGGTTAGGAATTATAACCGTTGGCGCAGCAACTACATTAGATGAGGCTATTTTTCTCGAAAATTCAGGTGCAGATATGATTATTGCATCGGGTTTTGAAGCTGGCGGACACCGGCCTTCATTTTTGGCTTCCGCCGAATCATCCTTAACGGGAACTTTTGTATTATTACAGCTTATTCGTGAAAAAGTAAAAATTCCTGTTATCGCTGCAGGCGGAATTGCAAACGGAAAAGGTGTTGCCGCAGCATTAGCTTTAGGAGCAGACGCTGCCCAGATTGGTACCGCATTTTTAGCCTGTGATGAATCGAATGCTTTACCAATTCACAGGCAAATGTTATTCTCTGATGCCGCAAAATACACCACTTTATCCCGTGCGTACACAGGACGTTTAGGTCGAGGATTAACGAGCAGATTAGCTGAAGAAATTTTAGGTAAAGAAGAAAGTATTCTTCCCTTTCCGTTACAAACTACGCTTATATCGCCATTGCGAAAAGCAGCTCTTGATCAGCAAAAATGGGATATGATCTTATTTTGGGGTGGACAAATTGCACCTATTTTAAAGCATACCAAAGCTGTAGCATTAATGAACTCTTTGATTGAAGAAACTACGGCTTATTTTAATGATCTGAAAGGATAGTCTGATTCAAATATATAAAAGTGGAGATTCTTTGTCTCACATATTAAACCCGACAAGTTTTAAAAACTTGTCGGGTTTGCTGTAATATTATTATTTAGCTGTTTTTTTCTTCTTTCCTAACCAGATTAATAAACCCGTAATAGGTAATGTCAAAGCAAAAAGAGAAACTAAAAAAGCAAGTATTTTGGTTGGTAAACCATAAATGCTTCCGGTATGAATAGGGTAGTTCAGACGTTTTATTTTATCTCCGTTTGAAAAAGATTCGTAAGGTCTTGCTTCAATTTCCTTAGCCGTATATTTATCAAAATAAGCAGCACTGGATTGATTGGGAATTGTTTTTTCTAAATTTTCTTTCAATACCAAAATGCTATTGATTGTATCAACAGGCATCCTGATTTGAATGTTTCCGGTATACGGAAAAATACTGTCTGCTTTATTGTAAATGCTTTGATAAAAGGCCGTATTGTTTAGTTTAGGATCTATTTTTGTTGGATTTTTTACTTTCGCAGAAGGTCTCTTTGTTGTGCCGTCAGCCAGAAAATAAACTCCGTCCTGAAACCAGGAAAAAGCAAAGGATAATCCGGTTAGGGAAATAATCAATAAAATTAAAAAGCTGTAGAAACCAAAAGTCGAATGAAAATCCCAATTCACCCTTTTAAAAGAAGCGCCCCATTTTACAGTTAATCTTTGTTTCATGTTTTTAATCTTTTTTGGCCACCATAAAACAATACCTGAGATAAGCATGAATACAAAGATCAGGCAGGAAGTTCCCATAATAATTTTTCCAACATCGACCATCAATAGTTGTCTGTGCAAAGAAAGAAGAAAAACAAAAAATCTTTTTTCCTGAGGTGTTGTTGCCAGAACTTTTCCAGTATAGGGATCAATAGAAAAAAATTGGGCTTTTTTCTTTGTATCCTTCCCTAAGATTTGCATTGTACGCGCAGGATCATTAAAAGTGTAAATACGCGTTATTTTCTTTATATCATAGTGTTTCTGTAGTATATCCGTACAGTAATCAATGGTTTTTTTTGTGGTACCTATAGTTGTAACATTATAAAATTCAGGATGTATGGCAGTGTCGATTTCCTTTTCAAAAACTAAAAGACTTCCTGTTAATGCAGCAATAAAAACAATTAAACCAGAACCAAGCCCCAGCCATAAGTGGATCATACCAACAGTTTTTTTTAATCCTTTCTTCATACTATTTCTATATTCTAAAATTCAGCGACAAATTTATACTTATTTAGACTAATTCTACAGCATCTTTAGAAAAATAATTATGATTTAAAGACAGTTAAAGTGATGCTATTGGATGGGATAGGAAAGAAGAAAAGAGAATAATAATGAAACGTTACCTATTATTTTTTGTAATAATAAGTAATAACTATTGTATTGCGAAATTTAGAGTCACTCGTATATGTTCTAAGTAATTGATTTTTAATTGATTAATTTTTTGTTGCATAAAAAATTAACAGAATAAGCAGAAATAGTACTGCGTAAACGATTATTAATATTTACTTTTGCGCTGTTTTTATTTATTCTAAATAAAAACTAAACCTAACCAAATACCAAAATCAATGAACAATCTTAATTTAAGAACATCTAAGTTTTTACTTATTATTTGCCTTCTATTTTCAGTCTTTTTATCTTTTGCACAACAAACCGGCGGAAAAATAAAAGGAGAAATAACAACTTCCAACGGAAAATCGGCTTCGGGAGCAATCATTACTCTTAAAAACTCAAAGTATAAAACAACTGCAACTAATGACGGCAGTTTTAGATTGAATAATGTTGCAGAAAATATTTATACGATACAGGTTTCTTTAGCAGGTTATGAAACAATCGAACAACAAATTACGGTTGTAAATAATGAAAAGACTATTGTTAATCTTCAATTGAAGTTTTCAGGGAAAACGGATGAGGCACAAAACAATGAAATTTCAGAAAAAAGCGGTTCTCAGCTTGACGAAATTATTGTTTCAGCCAGCAGAAAGGTAGAAACGCTATCAAAAACACCATCTTCTGTTACGGTTATCAATGCTAAGGATATCGAAGATTTATCTATTGTGAGTCCAAACATTGCAAACATCGTGGCTTTTGCGGTTCCGGGTTTAGGATCAGCAACCAATAATACAGGGAATTACGGGCAAACCCTAAGAGGTAGAAATCCACTTGTATTAATCGACGGAATTCCGCAGTCAACGCCATTGAAATCAGCCGGACGAGAAATGCGTTCTATTGATCCTTCTGTAATTGAGCGTATTGAGGTTATCAAGGGAGCAACAGCTATATATGGTAATGGAGCCGATGGTGGATTGATTAATTACATTACGAAATCGGGTAAAACTCAAAAGAGATTTGCCGGGTACAGTGAAGCCGGAACTACAGGAAATATAAAAGGAGATAGTACGGCAGGATACAGGTTTAACCAACAGTTTTACGGAAAAATCAATAAATTCAATTATATGGTAGCCGGAACTTACGAAAAGACAGGCGTATTTAGAGATGGTGAAGGACAGGTTATATCTCCTGAATATGGTTTGGGAGAAACTAAAACGTATAATATTTTTACTAAGGCAGGTTATAATCTAACTGACAAGCAAAGAATTGAATTAATGTACAATTATTTTAGTTCCAATCAGGATTCTGATTTTATCCTAAAAAATGGTGTTTACGGCGTAAGTCCGGCAATTGGTGTTCTCGGGAACAGACCAGGAGTAGACGAAGGAACACGTTACAATCACAATGCAAATCTTCAATATGTAAACAAGCAGATTTTTAGAAGTACATCATTAACGGCTAATTTGTATTTTCAGGATTTCCTGACGATATTTTCTAACTCTGCCTTTTTCTACGGAAGCGGACAATCTCAAACGGCATCTGCTAAAAAAGGTTTGAGAGTTTACTTGAATTCTCCTTTTACAGTTTCTTCCAATTTTACAGGAGATGTAACTTATGGATTTGATTTACTTAATGATAAAACCAATCAAAAACTGGTTGACGGACGTGTTTGGGTACCTAATATCAATATGGTCAATTTAGCGCCTTATGCACAAATATCGACACAAATTTTTGGTGATTTTAATGTAAAAGCAGGATTACGTGCAGAAAATATTAAAATCAATATTGATGATTATAACACATTGGCAACAGGTGCAAACGGAGCAGGAAGTATTGCTGTCAAAGGAGGAGATCTTACTTATGATGCCTTTGTTTTTAATACGGGCCTTAGATATTCAAAATTTAAATTCTTCAATCCTTTCGTGAGTTTTTCTCAGTCTTTTTCTGTATTTGATCTGGGGCGTGTACTCACGAATGCTAAAGAAGATGCGATATCAAAACTACAGACAAAGCCTATCATCGTTAATAATTATGAAGGAGGTTTTAGCAGTCAGTTAGGGAAATTCAATTTGAATGCTGCGTATTATTTCAGTACTTCAAAACTAGGAACGAATCTGGTTCAGGTCGATGGTTATTTAGTAGCTGAACGTTTACCGGAAAGAGTTTGGGGTTATGAAGTTCAGGCAGATTATCAGATTATAAAACAATTGACAGTGGGAGGAAATTATGCTTATGTACAGGGTAGGGGTGACAAAGATTCTGACGGACATTTTTACGGACCAACAGATATTTATCTAAAATCAAACAGAATCCCGCCGTCTAAAGTAACAGGTTATGCAAAATATGGCGATAAGAGATTAAATGTAGAATTGTACTGGATGATGGTTGGTGATCGTGACGTTTTTCAACCTAATGCCAAAGGAGCTTATGCAATTGGTGAAGGACCAATAAAATCATTTAATTTATGGAATGTAGCTACGGCTTACAGAGTTACAGAACAGATCAGGGTAAAACTAGGAATCGAAAATCTTTTTAATACAGATTATTATACCACAACATCTCAGTTTTATGGCACTAATGCTAATTATACCAGAGGAAACGGTTCAAGGTTCAATTTAGCACTTGGTTATAGTTTCTAAAAAGTAGAATTTAAAAAAATATTTTTTGTTTTTTTATTGGAGGTTTCTGGCGATCTTTTTTGTCAGGAACCTTTTTTATGTTTTTAAGAAACAACAATCCAAAAAAAAATCCCTCAACATTTGAAATTGAGGGATTCTGTTTTTTTAATTGTCTTGATGTAAAGCAATCATAATTATTTAATTACTTTTTTGAATCTCATCATTGGGATGTCCTTCATGATCAAATTCAATTTTCCGTCTTTATCAATAGAGTAACTATCAATATCTTTAATAGTTTTTGTAAAAACCTGTTCTCCGCCACCTTCGCAATACATTAAAGTTGCAGGACCTTGTTCTCCAAAAGTAAGGGATTTTCCTTTTACTGTAAATGGAGCACTATAACCATTGCAACCAGCATTTCCAGAGACTTGTTTAGTCGCTTCATCAAACTTAATAAACGGTTTTTTATCAGGAAATAAACCTTCAAAAGCAATACGTGGTCCGGTAATATATTCCAGTTCCCAAATTGTATTATAAAGATCAGCAGAGCTTGTTTTGTCTTTCATCGTTGTACAGGAATTAAAAGATAATGCTAAAACAGAAACGAATAGTAGTACGTAATTTTTCATAAAATAAGATTTTAAAACATAAATTTAAAGATTATTAATCGAATTCGCATCAAAAATGAGCGATTATATTTACTAACTTCTTTTGATTTTTTATTGTAATTTATTCATTGGAAGTTAATTTTTTAAAAAAAGTACAAAACCAATACAGCCATTCTAATTTTATGTTTCTATTTCGCAATAGAAATAAAAGGGCAATGAAATGTCCCGTTTGTAACTTCTCCTTTATCTCTAAGAGAGCAATTATTGGAAAAGGTTGGGTGTAAAGTCAAGTTTTTTTTCAAAAAAAATCTAAAATTTAAAGCAAAACCAGTAAAACGTTTGATTATTAAGACGTAAGGGTTTTAGCTTTGCTGCTTTTATATTTTTATTCTTTCATTATATTTACTGCTCTTCAAATTTCTGTTACATATACTGGAAAGGTCCTGAATTATTAGAAATTGAATTTGACAAGATATGTGATGTTATTTTTAGAACCATTTGCATTTTTATTTAAAATATTCAGGCATAAATTGATTTCTGAAAATTTTCATATATTCCTGATCTGATTTGCTGTTTCTTAAAGCAATCATAGGTTCTAAATCCGGTCCTGCAATGTAGCGCAAAGTATGACTTTGATCCGTTACGGCGCCATAAATAATTTTAGCAACATCAGAAGGCGTGGCAATATTTTCGTTTTCAAAAGAGGAGAATAATGAATTCATTTCATCCTGAAAAGGTTTGTAATCTTCTAAAGCCGGATCGAAAGCAAAATCAGTAGCAGCCCTTTCGTGGAAAGAGGTTGGCACATATCCAGGCTCTATAATTTTGACTTTGATGTTTTGGGATTCCAGTTCATAAGAAAGTGATTCAGAGAAACCTTCTATAGCAAATTTTGAAGCAGCATATACAGAAACCAAAGGAACCGTTATGCGTCCTACACCAGAAGTAACATTTACAATCGTACCTTGTTTTCGGTTTCTGAAATGAGGTAAAATAGCACGCGTAACATCCATTAAGCCAAATACATTTACCTCAAACTGTTCACGGATTTTCTCTGCCGAAATAGCTTCAAACAAGCCTTGCTGTCCATAACCGGCATTATTAATCAACGCGTCAATATGTCCAAATTTCTCTATTCCCTCACTAATTGCTGTTGTAATAGATGGCAAATCAGACACGTCAAGTCGTGTTACAAAAACATTTGAAAGGTTTTTTAGTTCGGTTTCTTTTTCAGGATTTCGCATAGTAGCAATAACATTCCAGCCTTGTTGAGCAAAAAATAAAGACGTAGCTTTTCCCAGACCGGAGGAAGCTCCGGTAACAAAGATTACTTTTTTCATAGTAAGAGTATTTATGTTTATTAGATTATTTCAAAGTAAACAGCGTCAAATTGCAGATGGATTAACGCCAAATAGTTTTTTAAAGGAATAAGAAAAATGAGAAATACTTTCAAATCCCACCTCGTGATACACGTCAGAAGGGCGTTTCTTTTTTTCTTTGATAAGATAATGAGCTTCTTCGAGGCGTCTTTTCTGTAACCAGCGATTGGGTGACATCTGAAAGATTTTTTCAAAATCTCTCTTAAAAGTAGCCAGACTTCTACCGGTTAAAAAAGCCAGTTTTTTTAAGTCAATATTAAACTTAAAGTTTTGTTGCATAAAAGCTTCCAGATCTATTTTTCCGGGCTGATTAAAATCGAAAAGGATATTTTTTAAATCAGGATTTATTTCGAGCAACAGGAGTAAAGCTTCTTGTTTTTTTAATGCAATTAAGTGCTCCGGAATTTTCGAATCGAAATAGGTAAGTAGCGTATCGTAGAAATTTTTAAGTAAAGCATTCTCTTTCAGTTGCAAAACTGCCTCTTTTAAGAGATAAGGTTTATCATAGACAACATGATATTGCTGACTGAATTTCTGCAAAGTATCCCTGTCAAAAATAATTGCAATTGATTTGAACGGTTCTTTTTCGTTGGGAATCTTGGTGAACTTTGAAAGAAAATTTTTTCTGTAAAAAAGTAAATCACCTGCACCAAAAAATCTTGTTTGTCCCGCGTCTGTAACTTTTAGATTTCCGGAAATAATATACGATAATCCATGTTCGATAATAAACTGTTCGCCAATAACCTTTTGTGTTTCATAATAAGAATAGACGATTCCGGGAAGTTGGTCGGTATGTAAAAATGTTTCTTTCATCACTACTTGTTTACAGTACAAAGATCAGTAAAATTTGCCTATACTGTTTTCGTGAGAAGCTCAAAATTACTTTATTGAAAGGCTCTTTCCTGCTTATTATTTATAACTAAGCGTAACCACTTTTTCATAACGCCCGTGATGACTGATAGAAACATCCTGAAGTATATTCGATGTAGAATGGGACAGATAAGGTATTCCGTTACTGTCTTTTACAATATCTTTTCTCACGATCTCAATTACATTGTTCAAATTGTCCGGACAAGTAACCGCAATAGTATGCAAAACATCGGGAGTAATAATAGTTTTTGTGTAATAGATATTTTGCTCACAAATAACTTTTCCTGTACAATAATTAGGCTCTTTTGAGCCAATTGTACAGGCTAATTTTTTAGGGATATATTCCCTAATTTTTGTTTGTCTGTTATAGATTTTATAGGCAGCTTCTTTCATGCTCCAAAGTATCCATAACATCATCTCCGGTTCCGGATCATGTGTTATAAGCAACTGTTCGTCAATGGTAAAGAGTTTTTGCGCAAGACCTTTGCGTTGCCAATTGCTTTCCTTGCGGGATTGCACGATATCTATAACATCATTGCCTATCATTTTTCGGCAAGCTTTGTTTCGATAATTTCTACTGCAGTTTTTACATCCAGCATTCGTTCCATATCAGTATTATCAATAACAATATCAAATGCTTCTTCGATATCCAGTACAATATCAACCAGATTGGCTGAATTTATACTAAGATCGTTTATGAAATCAGTATTTTCTGTTAGATTATCAAAAGCCTCTGTATTGGTAGTATAGGGCTTGATAATAACTTTTAGTTTCGCAATAAGTTCGTCTTTATTCATAATTAGTTTTTAAATTTTTTAAAGATAATACAGGCATTTACATCACCAAAACCAAAGCTGGCTTTAGCAATTATATTTAGATTCGTGTTTATTGTTTTTAACGGAACTTTCGAAGAATCAATTAGTGTTGTAATTTCCGGATTCAGATCTTCGCAATTCAGGTTACCAAATAAAAAACCTTCATGAAGCTGCAAAACGGTAGCTACGCTTTCTATGCTTCCGGCGGCACTAAGACAATGCCCGGTCATACTTTTTAAGGAATTAATGTACGGAAAATTATCCCCTTTTCGATTTAATGCTTTCGTCCAGTTTTCTATTTCCAGACTGTCTTTTGTCGTTGCTGTAAGATGACCGTTTATGGCATCAATATCATTTGCTGCAATACCTGCATTTCTCAATGCGCTCATAATGCATTCTTGTACAGCTTTGCTGTTAGGAGCAGTCATGCTTCCGGTGCCGCGCTGTCCTCCGGAGTTTACATTACCTCCCAGTATTTCGGCATAAATGGTTGCGCCTCTTTCTATGGCAGTATCTAAATCTTCTATTACTAATGCTCCTGCGCCACTACCGGGTACAAATCCTGCTGCCGAAGCACTCATGGGACGGGAACCGCTTTCCGGATCTTCATTATATTTAGAACTGCACACACGCAAAGCATCAAATCCAGCCCAAATATACGGACCGCTATCGCCAGTACTTCCTGCCAGTATTCGTTTTGCCTGTCCGGATTGTATGCGGTCATAGGCCATCATAATAGCTTCTGTTCCTGTTGCACAAGCAGAGGAATTGGTTGTGACCTGATTGCCAAGTCCTAATTTACCGCCAAGATAAGCGCTAATGCCACTGTTCATCGTTTGTGCCACTACGGTACTGCCAAGTCTTCGAACTTGTAATTCGTCTATTTTATAAATACTTTCGCGAAACTTATCAATTCCTGATGTTCCGGATCCAAAAATTGTTCCGCTGTCCCAATCAGGATCTTCATTAACTTCAGTTGATAATCCGGCATTTTTCCAAGCTTCTATTCCGGCAATTACGCCGTATAAAATACCCGTACTGTTAAACCCCCGCAATTCAAGTTCTGTAAAATACGCTGATTTTAATTCCTCTGAAATTTGTGGCTGACCTGCGATCTGACAAGAGAATTGCAATTCCTGCAATTGTGCATCGTGCCGAATTCCCGAAATACCATTTTTTAAGGAATGTGTAAACGCAGGAATTCCAACCCCGTTTGGAGCTGCTACACCCAGACCTGTTATTACAACTCTTTTGTTCATAGTTTTGTGGTAATCATACCCGCCAAAATGCCTTTGCAGACTTCTTGTCCGGCTTCGTTTGTCATAATTACATCACACTTTAATTTACCAAATCTAAAAAAAGATTTTTGAGACGTAACCGTTACTTTTTCGTTAGGATAAACCGGTTTTAAAAATTGCATATCTGCAGATGTAAAAGCAATTACTGTATCCTTACTAAATTTTTCTCCCAGTAAATAGATTCCCAGGCAAACCATACCAATCTGAGCCATAGTCTCAGTTAAAATTACGCCCGGAGTTACAGGATTATCTTTAAAATGACCTTTATAAAAATCAAGATCTTCATTAAAAGTATACGTTCCGGTTATTCCGTTTTCATCGACTTGCAATAGCTCATCTACAAAAAGAAAAGGTTTACTGTAAGGCAGCTTTGCTAAAATATTTTTTAAAGTCATAGTTTGTTTCGTTTAATAAGTTGATGTTTAATTGAACGCAAATAAAACGGATTTACTTCGTAAAGACGCGGATAAAAACAGATTTCTTTTCCTAATTTGAAGCAAACGAAATTTCAATTTTTTTTTAAATCCGTTTTGATGTGCATCTTCGTCTGGCGAATCAGAAAAATTCACGTCTAATTTTATATAACAATAATCAAATTCCAAAATCAATTAGTTAATATTACCATTGTAATAAAACGCGTTGTGCCGAAAATCCAGGTCCAAAACTAAGCATCAATCCTCTTTCTCCCGACTTTGGTTTTTCATTCATAATACGTTCCAAAACATACAACACCGTTGCACTAGACATATTGCCATACTGTTTAAGTACTTCTTTAGTTGCTTCTATGTTTTTACCTAATCCTGAGAAAAGTGACTCAACAGTTGTAACTATTTTTTTTCCGCCGGGATGAAAAATCATATGGTCAATATCGCTAATCCCTAAATTGTTTTTTTGCAGGAAAGGATGAATAATATCTTCAAAATGTGATGCAATAGTATCCGGAACTTCAATGTCTAATACCATTTGTAAACCTGTGTTGGTAAGTTTAAATCCCATCATATGTTCTGCATCATAAAAATGATACATTTCCTCGGCTATTATTTCAGGACCGTTATCTTCTTCATGAGATGACAAAAGACAGCAGGCAGCTCCGTCACCAAAAATGGCGGCACTTACAATATTAGGCATCGAAAAATCATTGAGCTGAAAAGTTGCCGTTGGCGATTCGACCGCGATAACTGCAGCACGTTTACCCGGATTTGCCTTAAGGAAATTTTTAGCATATATAATTCCTGATATTCCCGCCGCACAACCCATTTCGGTTACAGGAAGCCGGACAATATCCTGTCTTAATTTCATTTTGTTGATTAAATAAGCATCTAAAGACGGAATCATAATTCCGGTACAGCTTACCGTAATAATATAGTCGATTGTCTGCGGATCCCAGTTTGCCTTAGCAAGTGCTTTTTCCAATACCTGCTCGCCCAGAATAATAACTTCCCGGCTGTAAATATCGTTTTTGTCTTCAAAGGATGTTGCTGTAAAAACTTCCGCCGGATCCATGATAGAGTAGCGTTTTTCTACGGCAGCACCTTCAAAAATTTTCTTCACTTTTTTTATAAAACGTTCGTCCTGACCGTGCAGCCATCCATCCAGTAACGGAAGTATATCTGCCGTGGTACGCGAATATTTGGGTAGTTGCTTTGCAACAGTAATAATTTTTACACTCATTTTTTAGCAATTATCCATTGGTAACGAAAAGCCCATTTCCAGTTTATGGTATAGTTTTTTAAATTCAGTTTTTTAGAGAAGTCTTCCAGTTCTTTTTTCTTGAATCCTCTCAAAATAGACACAAGTCCATCTTCACGAGACATCCTGTTTAAATTAAAAACAGCACATACTTTTTCAAAAAGGCGGTATGCTAATTTACTGCGATGCAGGTCATTAATGATTACGCCAACTTGAGCATTGCTATTAAAGGTAGTAATTATATCTATTATTTGCTCATTAGTAAAATGGTGCAGGGTTAGAGTACATAAAACAATATCATATTTCAGAGTACGAAAATCATCATTAAAAATATCGAAACATTGATATTCGATATTAGGAAATTCAGTCGACAATGTTTTAGCATAATTCACCGTATAAGCATTTGCATCTATACCAATAAGCTTAAAATTTAGATTATTTTTCTGTCCGTATTTCGCCAGCATGCGCAACATATCGCCATTGCCGCAACCAATGTCAGCAATTACTATTGGCTGTCTTGTATTGGCAATTTTTAGTAATCGTTTTATTCCGTGAAGCGTAAGTTTATTACCGCCTAATAATCGATTAATGCTGGCGATTTTATCCAATGCATCACGTAATTCTTTTCCCTGAAGAAAAAAATCATCCATGATCTCCGTTTCCTGTGTTCTATATTTTGTATCTACAGCCATTTAATTGATTACTATTGATTTGCCGTGTGTTTGTTTAATGATCGTGGGTAATAGTGCAGGCAAAGCTACCGTAATGGCAACCAGGGCATTTGTGATCGTTTTGTTTCTTAATACTTTTGCCAGGATTCTCCCCATAAATAAACGTTTGCCAAAATGTTTTTTCCATTGTTCTCTATAACCATTTTCTAATGCTTCTCTCGATTGTATCTTACCGGAGTAATAATCAAGCACCTGTTCTGAAGCTATTTTTGCACTATGAATCGCCATTGCCATTCCGTTACCACATAAAGGGTGAATAAGTCCAGCGGTATCGCCAATCATCAATATGTGGTTTTCTACAGCTTGTTTTTTATCAAAAGAAATTTGACTTATCGTTAATGGTTTATCAAAAAGAAGCGTACTGTTTTCTAAAATAGCCTTAAGATGTTTGTTTTTATAAAGTACATTAAGCTGATATTCTTCAATATTTTTGTATTGTTTAAAAGTGGCATAATCGGCGAGATAACAAATGTTTATAATGTTATTTTCTACCTTAGAAACACCGCAATAACCACCTTTAAAATTATGCAGCGCCACCACATCATTAGGGAATTCGCTGTAGTAATGTGCTTTAACGGCTAACCACGGCGATTTTTTTATAAAAAAATCACGGGATAATACCTGATCTATATTAGAGCGTTTCCCAAAAGCACCTAATACTATTTTTGATGATAAAACTTGGTCAGGAGTTGTAATGGTAAACAAATCATTATCGAAAGAAACGTCATTTACCATTTCTTTAATAATGACACAGCCGTTTGAGATTGCTTTTTGATATAAAAAATTATCCAGTTGATATCTGCTAATGCCAAAACCGCCTAACGGAAGATTTGCCGAGGCGACTTTTCCCTTTGAGGTACTAAACTCAAATTTGCTGATGTTTGCAGGGTGTAATTTAGAGATCTCGATATCAAGCCATTTAAGATAAGGCAGAATTTCGTTAGAGACATATTCACCACATACTTTATGGCGAGGATAAGATGATTTTTCTATTAATGTCACTGACAATCCTTTCTGAGATAGATGTAGAGCACTTGCTAAACCGGCAAGACCACCGCCTATAATTACTACATCTGAATTTGTTCTCATACTAAGCAATTTAGCTATTATATCTCAAATAGTATATACATATTGTTAAAATTACCTTGATTTCTTAGTAAAAAAATATGTTTGTGAATAATTATTTACTACAAAGATCATAAACTGAGCAGTTTCCTGAATTACATAATTTTCTTTGATGCTTATAGAATTACTGTCTTAAAATAAAAAAACGGGAAGCAGAAGCGTTCCCGTTTTTTGTTTAATTATAAATGCGCGGTCCAGACAAGACCACTTATATCTGTTAGTGTTAGTGTATAATGCCCGTTTTGAAGGTTGGGCTGACCAAATATCGGAATCCGAATTGTTGCTTTTGCTCCAAGCGGAATAATTAAACTATGTGCTCCAGGTTTTATTTTTGCTACATAGTGATTGTTTATCGTTTTAGGAGATAGTTTGGCTAAATCACTTCCGTTCAATTGCAAAAGATAGTTATCGGCAGCATCCTGTAGAGAAATTCCAATCAGGAACGAGCCATACACATCAACGCCTTCTACACGAAAAACCTCAAAGCTTATTTCATTTCTATCTATTTTTAAGTTGCTGATTTCAAGTTTAGGTTTTACTGATTTATTATGAAGAGTGCCAAAAACACCACCATGAAAATATTGGTTGGTAAATAAAGTAAGCCCTATAATAAAAACAACTACCGCCAGAAGAATTCGTTTATAAGGCAATAAATTCAATTCTCCCGAACCCAATATTTTAAACCATTTTGTTTGTGTAAAACGAAGATTCTTTTGCATAAAATAAGCATCCAGAGAAAGGTAACTGCTGCCCGTTAAGAACAAAGTAAATCCTGAAGCCAGTCCTAAAATCCCAATTTGCCATTCGTCCAGACAGGTAGTTCCGATCCAGCCCGAAGCCAGTAAAATACCAAATGCCAATAAGAAAATTCCAATACTCATAAGTCGGGTAAAAAGCCCCAGAATCATTGCCAGACCAACAATCCCTTCAATAATAGTAAAAGCTACCATATTGATCCATAAAGCATCAGGATGTGTGACTAAATATTCTATGACTGGTTTTATTCCAAGAGCATTAGGTAAAAAATGATTGAATTTTTCTCCAATATAACCAGCTTCGTCCTGAATTAATTTATTTTCGAGAACAAGTCGCCTCCAAAAGGCAGAAAAATAAGTCCAGCCCACAACCAGACGCAAGGCTAAAGCAGCTATAGAAGCGGCATTAAAAGTTTTTTGATGTTGCATTTTATAAAATTTTAAAAAATAATAATTGTTTTAAGCAAGGCATGAAGCAACCGGCGGGGCAATTTTTAGATTTTTAAAGACTATAAAAAGAGCAGGATAATGAATAGAACTCTTTTCGAATTCGAATCCAGGATGAATTTGTAATGAATAGGAAAGTAAGTTTTCCTGTATTTGAAAACGAAATACTTGCAATCCCGGAATTACTGGTGACTGAGGTATCGAAAAGGATTTTTTGTAAACAGTGCTTTTCTGAATTATATGAACGCTACAAGATCCCTGAACAGGCAAGGAGGTAAGACTTTTTTGAGAAATTTCTACAGATTCGATTCCCGCAAGATGCAGGACAGATTTTTTGACATGGCAATGAGAAAAAGCGTAGATCAAACCCACAACCAGCAAAAGCTGCTTGAAATAACCAAGGAAAAGAGTTGGGGTTTTTAATTTCATTTTATAAAAATAGTATTTAAAAAACACTTACGCCACTTTTTTTATAATGTTAACACCATCAAAGTTCCGGTTATGCTTCCGAATTAGAAAGAGAGAAACGGAATCTGCGGATTTACGAAGGAATATAGAAAACTGTTTTTTTAGTAGAATAAAGTCAGTTATCCTTTATTTTGATTCAATATATTTTTTGTCGAATTATAGCGATTATGCCATTAGGAAAATGTACCATTTCAGAAATTACGCGGTTGTACTATAATAATGATTATATTTATTGTAGGATTAATTTACCTATAACCAGTACTAATCCAGGGGATATCTAGTATAAATATCGTTTAAAGTTATATTTTAAGTAGCCAGTAATAATCAATTAACAACTTAGTAGTTATGAAATTTTTTAAATTATTATTAGTAATCGTATGTTTTTTATTTTCTATGGCCTATAGTAATGCGCAGGATTTAAAACCCGGGTTTGATAAAGAAGAATATAGGGAGTTGATTTATATCGCTGCTCAATCGACGGAATCTCCGGAAAAAGCTAAGACAATCCCTCAACCTGAACACTCAAAACTAATATACAGAAGCAAACCAATTGGCTTAGACAATCTATGGGAATTATGGCTCAAAGATGGTAATACAGCTGTGTTATGCACCAGAGGAACTACTGAAAAAAGCGAAAGCTGGCTTGCGAATCTTTATGCGGCAATGACTCCGGCAAAAGGAGAATTGAAAATATCTAATACCGATACTTTTAAATATGAATTGTCAGACAATAAAAATGCGGCCGTTCATACTGGATATCTTTTAAGTACCGCTTTTATTTCTAAAGAAATGGTTCCAAAAATTGATTCCTGTTACAAAGCAGGAATTAAGAATTTCATAATTATGGGACATAGTCAGGGTGGAGGCATAAGTTATTTGCTGACGGCTCATTTTTATAATTTGCAAAGCAAAGGAGTTTTACCGGCTGATATTCGTTTTAAAACCTATTGTAGTGCAGCTCCTAAACCCGGAAATTTATATTTTGCCTATGATTACGAAAACAAGACCCAAAATGGCTGGGCATACAATGTTGTGAGTGCTGTAGATTGGGTTCCTCAAACTCCTTTTTCAGTCGAAATGCCGGACGATTTACCCGTTGTAAGTCCAGTGGCAATGCTGGAAGAAACAATAAAAAAACAATCTTTTTTTAAAAGAATGTTCTTAAATATGGTATACGGCAAACTCACTAATCCATCACTTAAAACGGTTAAGACATATCAAAAATTATTAGGGCAGGAAATGGCAAAAAGAGTACAAAAAATTCTACCGGAATTTGTTCCTCCTAAATTTTATAATAGCAATAATTATGTTCGAACAGGTACTACTATTGTACTTTATCCAAATGACAATGACGAGAATTATTATAAAAAATTCCCTAATGACAGTAAAGATTTAATGATACATCATTCTTTTCCTCCATACTTGTATCTTTTAGACCAACTTAAATAGCGATATTAAGCATTGCAAAATTAGAAAACAGAACGGTTAAGTATAATTGTTCTGTTTTTTTTGTGCCTTATTGTTTCAGAAATGTGCAATGCCTAATTCTTTTCAATTTATCAGAACAGATTAAATCCTATAGTAATAACTTCAATACTAACAGGTCCTTAAATCCCGTACAACAAGCCTGTTTGCAATAACTATTTCCAAAGTTAGAATTGTGTTTTAACTACATTAAGATACAAAGCTAAAAAGCGAATAAGCCCTGTAAAACGTCTTGTTTTGGACAACCGATTGTTTTTTTTAAGCGTTCTCCTGACTATTGTTTTATTCTTTATAAATGGGGAATAAATTTGTTATATATAATGTTTTTCAAACTCGTATTGTATTTTTAGCACGTTTTTCTTCTCATTTTTAATTTTTTAAGAGCTGTAAATTTAAAATAATTATGAAATGCTTTCTTTTATGTTTTTTTTACTGTTTTTCTAAATTGCCTGTTAAATCAAAAAAATAATTATCTTATTTGTTTAATTTTTAGAATAATACTTATTTTTTTAACTTTAAAAATAAGTATAGTGTATTATTATGGGTCGATTTTTTTGTAATATGTAAAAATAAACAACACAACCGATTGCGTATTATTTAAATTTATTTACTTTTGTTTCGTTCGTTAGAATTTTAGTAGGAACTGACTATCGAAAAAAGATGTTCTTATTGTTTAATGAAACTTACTAACCAAAGTATTAACCAACTAAATTAATTTCTATGATTAACTTTTTTATTATTAAAAAAACAAAACTCTTAAATTGTTTTGGGTTTTTATGCCTGATGTTTTTGTTTTCGCAAAACACCTCGGCACAAACCACAGTAACTGGAATCGTTTCTGACAGCAACGGTCCTATACCGGGAGCTAATGTGAGTATTAAAGGCACTAAAACGGGTGTCATTACAGGTTTTGACGGGAATTATTCTATTGCAAATGTGCCTAATAATGCTGTTTTAATTTTTAGTTTTTTAGGTTTAACGAATAAAGAAATTGCTGTTCAGGGCAAAAATAATATCAATGTGGTGCTCGAAGAAAACTTAAGCAATCTTCAGGAAGTGGTTGTGATAGGGTACGGTGCACAGCGCAAAGAAGCTGTAACGGGTTCTGTTGCTTCTATAACCGGAGATGATTTGAGGGAAGTTCCGGGAGCCAATATTACGCAGGCTTTGCAAGGGAGAATTGCGGGGGTCGAAATGACACAAACCTCATCAAAACCGGGTGCTTCAATGCAAATCAGAATTCGTGGTACGCGCTCACTTAATGCGAGCAATGATCCGCTGGTAGTTCTTGACGGTATTCCTTTTGCGGGATCAATTGGTGATATTAATCCAACGGATATTAAAAGCGTTGACATCCTTAAGGATGCTTCGGCAACAGCTATTTACGGATCTCGTGGGGCAAATGGGGTTATATTAGTAACCACCAATAAAGGTAAAAAAGGACAAAAGGCAAGATTTACTTTTGATAATTATTACGGTTTGAAAAGTGTATTTGCCCGCTACCCAATGATGGACGGCGAGAAATTTGTAAAGCTTCGTACAGCCGCAGGAATTTATACCAATGGTTTAGACGAATCTAATACTACAAATACAGACTGGCAGGATTTATTTTACGGAACGGGTATGGTTACAAGTAATGATTTTGGAGTGTCCGGCGGAACAGAAAACGGTTCTTATAATTTTGGTATCGGACATTATAAAGACGAAGCAGTTATTCCGGGTCAGGATTACGAGCGTATTTCGCTGCGTGCTTCTGTAGATCAGGAAATAGGCAGGTCTTTTCGCTTTGGTATTACTACAAATAATAATTATTCGATTACCAACGGAAGTAATTTGTCAATGTATGGTGTACTGAACAGTTCGCCAATAGCGAATCCTTACAATCCGGATGGCTCTTTAAAAAGAGTAATTGAGATGCCGTTGGACCAGCAATGGGTTTATACCAGAGAAAGTGTAGAGAATCTGGGAGATAAATGGATCAACCAGACCAGAGCGTTCGGTTCTTATAATAATATCTATGGCGAGGTGAAGATTCCCGGAGTAGAAGGTTTAAAATACCGTGCCAATGTAGGTCTTAATTTCCGCATGACGGATTCGGGAAGTTACACGGGCGAAGGTGTTTTTAGTGCAACGCCAACTACGCCTTCAACTGCTAATATAGGACATTCACTAACTACTAACTGGGTGCTTGAAAATCTATTGACATATGATCGTACTTTCTCAGAAAAACACAAAATAAATGTGGTTGGATTGTATTCTGCAGAACAAACTTCTTTCAACAGTTCGTCTGTATCGGCAAGAGATATTCCTTCAGATGCTTTTCAATTTTATAACTTAGGACATGCAGCAGGTGAAATCACAATTAACCCCAACGATCAAAATTATTACAAAAGTGGCTTGATGTCCTGGATGGCGCGCGCGATGTATTCGTATGACAACCGCTATATGATAACGGCTACGGTACGTTCTGATGCTTCTTCGAGGTTGGCAGACGGGCATAAATGGAATACTTATCCGGCAGTATCGGTGGGATGGAATGTTAAAAACGAATCGTTCTTAAAGGATGTTGGATTTCTGGACGCCTTAAAACTTCGTGTGGGTTATGGAGAAACGTCAAACCAATCGATTAATCCTTATGCAACACTTGGACGTTTGAGCACTAGACCATACAATTTTGGTACTGATTACGCTGTTGGATATTATGTGTCTGAATTGCCTAACCCGAATTTAGGTTGGGAATATTCTTCGACATGGAACTACGGACTGGATTTTTCTATCTTAAAAAATCGTTTGTCAGCGACTGTAGAGTATTATGTAACAGATACAAAAGATATTTTGCTGGCTGTTAATCTTCCAAGTACATCCGGGGTAACAAGTTATACAGGAAATATAGGACAGTCTCAGAATAAAGGTATCGAATTTTCATTAAACGGTGTCATATTAGACAATGCCGGTGGCTGGACTTGGGAAGCGGGAGTTAATTTCTATTCTAATAAAAACAAATTAGTAGCATTGGCTTCAGGACAAGACAGGGACGAAAGCAACTGGTGGTTTGTGGGCAAGCCAATCAATGTAATTTATGATTATGAAAAAATTGGACTTTGGCAGCAAGGAGATGCTAACTTAACAAAATACGAACCGGGAGGAAATGCGGGAATGATTAAAGTAAAATATACGGGAGATTTTAATGCAGATGGAAGTCCAACAAGACAAATAGGACCAGAGGACAGACAGGTAATGAAAGTTGATCCTGATTTTCAGGGCGGTTTTAATACTCGTGTAGCGTACAAAGGATTCGATTTAACAGCAGTTGGAGCTTTCCAGAGCGGAGGTATTTTAATCAGTACACTTTATTCTTCGTCTGGTTATCTTAATATGTTGAGTGGGCGCAGAGGAAATGTTGATGTAGATTACTGGACACCGGAAAATACAGATGCCAAATATCCAAAACCGGGTGGTATTGCAAGCGGTGATAATCCGAAATACGGTTCTACTTTAGGATATTTTGATGCGTCGTATTTAAAAATTCGTACCATTTCGTTGGGTTATAATTTCAAACAGAAATTTATTGAAGATGCAGGATTGCAAAAATTCCGTATTTACTGTACCATACAAAATCCATTTGTTATGTTTTCGCCTTACCACAAAGAGTCAGGAATGGATCCTGAAACAAACTCATACGGTGATGAGAACGCTGCGGTAACCACTGAGTATAAAAAACGTTTACTGACTTTAGGAACGAATACTCCGGCAACACGTAACTTCTTGATTGGTTTTAATTTAACATTTTAAAAAAGAAAAAAATGAAACGTATACAAATAAGAACTTTTATAGCAACAACGATTATGATGTTGTTTTTAGGGTCGTGCAACGAAATTTTAGATGAACAGCCAAGAAGCATTTACGAGCCCGGATTTTTTAAGACAGAAAAAGGGGTTTACGGAGGATTAACTTCCATGTATGCTCACTTGCGTTATATTTACGGACCTGCTTATTATTACAATACATTGGTAACAGGTACAGACGAAGCTACCTACGGACAAAGTGCTGACAATAACTTTAAGGATATGGATTTGTCCGGAGTAGGTTCTGTCACGTCAACAAGCAGTCGTACAGATGGATTATGGACTTCTACATTTCCTAATATTAATACGGCAAGTGGTATTATAGAAAATGCGGCGGCAGTAGGAACGATCTCTGAGGGTCTGATTGCGGAAGCAAGGTTTTTTCGCGCTTTTGATTATTTTCTTTTAGTGCAGACTTTTGGCGGTGTGCCTTTAGATTTGGGTGCAGGAGAGTTAAAATTCAATACAAACCCTGTGAGGACTTCAACTCGTAATACGGTTCCTGAGGTATATACCAAAGGGATATTTCCTGATTTATTAACGGCAATAAATGATTTGCCAGCACTGGGTAGAGTAAAGGGGGGAGTGACTAAAACAGTTGCAAGATTGTATTTGTCTAAAGCATATTTAACTTATGCATGGTGGCTTCAAAATCCTAATAATATCCCAACTTATCCTGCTGCTGACAGAACAGATCCTGATGGACATGATGCGCAGTGGTATTTTCAAAAAGCATATGATATAGCAACAGAAGGTATTGACAATCCCGGACCTTTTAATTTACAAAATACATATTATGATGTTAATGTAGGCGTAAATGATCGTAATAGCGAAATACTGTTATATGCAGATCATACAGAAACAAGTGAATTTTATAACGCGAGCAGTCTTACGTATTCTAATGGTGCCGCACCCGAGAATTTTTCAGGATGGATGATGACCTGGAATTACACGAATATCAGAAGTGCAGGTGTCAGTTCTATTCAGCGTGAAGCCTCACAACCATTAGGGCGTCCCTGGGTACGTATGTGTCCAACAATTGGTGTAATAACAAACACTTTTGCTGACAAAACAAATGACTCACGCTACGATGGTACTTTTACGACGGTATATCGTGGTAACTGGAATAAAGCAGGAAATACTGCTGCAACACTTATCAATGCAAATGGTTTACCGGTTAGTCCGGGTGGTGCAATTCTAACTTTCCTGAACACGGATAATCCGGGTGTTGTATATGCGACGGCTACAGGAAACATTGGCGCAGGATTGTTGGCAGGAAGATCAGATTTTGTTATTAACCCAAGTGGAATTAGCAGAATTGTGTATCCGGGTCTATGGAAATTAGGCGTTTATCGCACGGATAACGGAACGGGATTAGGACAGCCTAATGCAGCAAGTACACGCCCTTTTAATATCGCCAAGTTCTCTGAGTTGTATTTTATTGCAGCTGAAGCAGCTGTAAAAGGAGCATCACCAAAAGGAGGAAAAAGCGCCAGAGAATTGATTAATGTGATTCGTGCACGTGCCGGAAAATGGAGATGGGATAATAACGGAAATACTGCAAAAGTAGCAGACAACAGTACTGCTCTAACAGCGGCTACTCCAGCAATTATTGATCTTAATTATATTTTGGCAGAGCGTTCACGAGAATATTATGCTGAAGGATACCGTTGGTTTGATTTAGTGCGTACCCAAAAATGGGAAGAATTAGCAGGCTCTTATCAAATTTGCGGAAGTAATTACGGCGATCACACTCCTGTAACTGTAACGAGAACAATAGACAAACATCATTATTTGCGCCCTATTCCGCAGGCTCAACTCGACGGAATGGTCATGACGCCTTCAGAGAAAGCAGCGTATCAGAATCCGGGTTATGAATAAAGATTGTTATTTCGATTCCGAAACTTAGGGAGAGAAATCGTACTGAAAATTCAGCAAAGATTGGTGTTTTTAGGAATGAAGTTACGATTGCGATTTCTCATTCTTCGAAATGACAAGATTGCGATGATTTATCGAGAAGGAAATTTTAAATAAAGCATTATTACGGCATTTCATATAAGTGGTTATCGTTAGTTTTTGTAAAAAGCCGGGAGTTTATTCTTCCGGCTTTTGTTTTTTATTTGAGGTTTATAATCTGATATATTTTGAACAATCAAAAACGACCAGGTTTTCTTAATGAAAAGTTAAGTTTACGTTTTTTGATACTATATTTTTTTTGTCAGAAAATTTTAGAATAAATTTTCTGTTCTTTGTAGATTAAATTTTACTAAAAAAGTAACAAAGTATAAGTCTTAGCGACCAATTTAAAGTACAATATTATTAGGTAATTTAAGTTAAGACTAATCATCGTATTTGCGTTTATGGACAACAAGAAGTTTATATTAAGTTTAAAAAAAGGTAATGAGGCTTCCTTCAAAGAAGCTTACCTTAATTACTATGATAAACTGATAAGTATTGCCAGACGTTTTGATTTTACCGTTCTGACCCCACAGGATTTTGTTCAGGAAACTTTCTTACGATTATACAATAAAAGAGAATTGCTTAATGAAGAGGTTTTATTCGACAAACAATTGTTTACGATCTGCAAGAATATCATTCTCAATCACGTTAATAGAGAAAATAAGATAATTCAGCTTGATCCGGAGTTCGAAAAAATGGAACCCGAAGATACAGAAACAATAATTTTTGAAGAAAGAAGAGAAAAACTGTATAATTTTATTAATCTTCTTCCGGAGCAGCAACAAAAAATATTTACTTTACACAAACTGGAAAACCTTAGCTATAAGGAGATTGCAGCAATGACAGATCTTTCTGAAAAGACAATTGCCAATCATATTTATCTTGCCAGTAAATTTATTCGAAAAAAAATCGAAGAGCATTAGGAACTTTTGTGTTCTCGTTTGTTATATCTATAAACGGAAACATAAAATGTATATTGAATCTTATAAAACGGATGTAAAAACAAAGGAAGACGCAAAATTTATTGTCGTGCTTCTGCAGTTTATTATTTCTGATTGCATAATGAATTTTGACAAAGAGAATCACGATCTTATTCTAAGAATCGAAACCAACAGGGATATAAAAGAAATGGTTTATGGTGTTTTTAATAAACAGGGATTTTACTGTCAAAAAATATAAAGCTTCAAAGACATGGATGAAAAAAAAATAGAAGAAGAATTGAAAAAAGTGTGGGACGAAACTCCTGTTTCACATTCTGATAATGAAAAAGAGATTTCCTGGGAACAGTTTCAGGCAAAGGCATTTGCTTCAGAAAAGAAGAAATCTAAGGCTTGGTTTTATTATGCAGCGGCAGCAGCAGTTTTAATTTTTGTTGGTACCAGAATTTACTTTAATAGTAATCCTGCAGAAAAGGCAATTCAATTTGCTTCGAATGTAATTGAAAACCGGACTTCAAAAGTAAAAACTATTTTCTTGCCGGATAGTTCGAAAGTAGAATTAAGCCCAAATTCTAAAATTGCTTATGCCAATAATTTTGAGATCAATAGAAAAATTGACATGGAGGGTGAGGCTTATTTTAAAGTAAAAAAAGATAAAAAGCATCCTTTTCAGGTTTTTTGCAATGAAACTACAACTACGGTTTTAGGAACTTCTTTTACTGTATTAGGGCAAGATGGAAAAGGTGTAGTAGTGCAACTTTTTGAAGGAAGTGTGCAGATGAGTGTAAAAGATCAGGATAAAAAATGGATACTGAAACCGGGTGATAAGTTTACTTATGCAAACTCAATTGTATCGGTCGTAGAATTTAACAGGTTTACGGATTTTGAGAATGAAAAACTGATGGTTGTGAGTGCTTATATTGAGGCGCATTACGGTTATAAAGTAATTATACCACAAGAATATTACAACCAGCGAATTACAGTAAGAATAAATAAAAAAGAAGATTTAAAAACAATTGTCGAATTAATATCAGAAATGTATAACCTAAACTTTGAAATAAATGAAGATTTAAAACAGATTACTTTTCAATAGAAAAGAAAAGGATGCACTAGCCGCGAAACTAAACATCCTTCCTTATAGTCAGGGTAGTATAAAACTATCCCATTTAATAATATTCAAAAATACAAAATTTCATGAAGCATATAATTTCAGCATGCTTTTTTTTATTCAGTTTGTCTGTGTTCTCCCAGAACATTACCGTTACGGTAGATCAAACGGTTACATTAAAAGAATTTTTTAAGGAAATTGAGAATCAAACCGACTTTAAATTTGCTTTTACAGATCAGATTAATACAGAACAAAAATACTTTACAAAAAAGCACAGCTATAAAAATATCAAAATAGAAGATCTTGTAAACGACTTGAATACAAGTGCATCTATTCAATTTTCGATAGTAGGGAATAATATTTTTGTGAAGAAAAAAACGTCTAAATCAACTACAGCTAAAAAAAAAAACAAGCTGACAGGACAGGTTCTTGATGATGGTAATGAACCTATTATTGGAGCAAATGTCTATGTCAAAGAAGTAGAAACCGGTGTGATAACGGACAAAAACGGAATGTTTTCTATAGAGCTTGATAACGGAACTTATACTGTTGCGGTTAGTTATATAGGGCTAACCAATAAGGAAAGAAAGGTTGAAATAACTGATGATGCAAGAATGAAATTTATAATGGATTCTGACAGTCAGCAATTAGAGCAGGTGATTATCACGACAAGCAAGGCCGTTGACGTAAAGAATACTCAAATGAGTGTAAACAAGCTTTCGATGGCTGAGATTAAAAGACTGCCGACTGCTATGGGGGAACCGGATCCCTTAAAATCATTACTAACTTTGCCTGGGGTTACAAGTGCCGGAGAAGCTTCGTCAGGTTTTAATGTACGTGGGGGTGCTGCTGACCAGAATTTGATTCTTTTAGATGGTGCTCCGGTATACGGGGATTCTCATATGTTTGGTTTATTTTCTATTTTTAATGCAGATATTGTTAGCGGATTAGATTTATACAAAGGAGGGATTCCGTCTAAATTTGGAGGACGCGTTTCTTCAGTTCTTGACGTAAGTCAGCAAACTGGAGATCTTAATGAATATAAAGTAAACGGAGGTATCGGTCTTATATCAAGCCGACTTTTGGTACAGGGTCCTATAAAGAAAGATGTTGGGTCATTTATTATTGCAGGACGTGCTTCTTACGCGCATTTATTTTTAAAACTTACTGATATCAAGAGTTCGCTCATGTTTTATGATATTAATGCTAAGTTTAATTATCGTTTGGGAGCCAATAATACAATAGCTTTTTCCGGTTATACGGGAAATGATTTATTTAATATCAACAATTTTTTCAACACTACTTATGGTAATACTATGGGAACGTTTAGCTGGAAACATAAATTTTCAGACAATTTAAATACGAATCTTTCTGTTTTTTACAGTGATTATAAGTTTAATCTGGAAATACCATTTCAAAAATTTGAATGGGATAGTAAAATTACCAACTACGGGCTTAAATACAATTGGAATCACACCATATCAGACAATTTTAAACTGAACTATGGTATTGATGGTTTGTATTATGATTTTAATCCTGGAACTATACAGCCTCAAGGTATTGGTTCACAGTTTAATTACAATCAGTTAGATAAAAAATATGCTTTAGAAACGTCTGCTTATCTTGATGTTGAAAATCAGGTGACAGAAAAACTGAACCTTCGTTATGGTCTTCGTTATAGTACATTTTTACGTTTAGGTGATGAAAATATAAGTACCTATGAAAATGGACAAGCAGTAGTTTACAATCCGTTATATCATATTTATGAAGAAGGAACGCCAACTGGAAGTACTTATTACGGAAAAGGAAAAACCATCAGCAAGTTTGATAATCTTGAACCGCGATTGGCATTATCATATGCTTTTAATGATGAAACTTCGGTAAAGGCGAGTTATAACAGAATGGCGCAATACATTCATATGTTGTCGAATACCCGTGCACCGTTGCCTATGACGATCTGGACACCAAGCGGACCTTTTACAAAACCGCAAATGCTGGACCAATATGCAGTAGGATATTTTAAAAATTTGAAAGAACGTGAATATTCATTTGAAGGAGAATTGTTTTATAAAAAAATTAAAAACCGTATCGATTACATCGATGGTGCAAATCTATTAGGGAACAATAATATCGAACAAGATATCCTGAACGGGGAAGCAAGATCATATGGTATGGAGTTATTGTTCAGAAAAAACACAGGGCGTTTTACAGGATGGGTTGCTTATACTTTGTCCAGGGCAGAACAAAGAACACCCGGAAGAACACCAAGCGAACCGGGTATCGCCAACGGAGATTGGTATTTGTCCGGATACGATAAACTGCATAATTTGAATGTTACTGCAAATTACGAATTCAATCGTAAATGGTCGTTTAATGCTAATTTTAGTTTACAATCAGGTCAGCCGGTAACATATCCAAACGGTTATTATGAATTTGGCGGTATAAATGTAGCCAACTATACATTGAGAAATGCCAACAGACTTCCTGCCTATCATCACTTGGATATTGGTGCGACCTACACTCCTAAACCGGATAAAAAGAAAGGATGGCAAAGCTATTGGGTATTTAGTATCTACAATCTTTACAACAGGCAAAATGCTGCATCGATGACTTTTTCACAAAATGATAATACAGGAACGAATGAGTCCAGACAGTTATCTATTTACGGATTAATACCTGGTGTTACATATAATTTTAAATTTTAATAGCATGCTAAGATTAAAAAAATACAATTTAAAAAGTAAAGCATTTACTTTATTTAGCCTTCTTTTTGTTTTACTTTTTTTGTCCTGTGACAAAGTGGTTGAACTTGATCTGGAAACAGGAGATCCCAAAATAGTGATCGACGCCGAAATAATTTGGGAGAAAGGAACCAGCGGAAGTGAACAGACCATAAAAATAAGCAGAATGGCACCTTATTACAGTCCAACGACACCAAAAGTTTCAGGAGCACAGGTAAGAGTTGAAAATAGTGATGGAGTTATTTTTACGTTTAATGAATCTGAACCTGGCTTATATAAGTGTACTAATTTTGTGCCTGCAATTGATATGGAATATAAATTATTTGTACAAGTAGACGGACAGACTTTAACGGCTACAGAAAAATTAGTTGCTGTGCCGCCAATAGAAAGAGTAGATCAGGAGTTTATGGCAGATATAACTGGTCCTGATCTTATTGTAGTATCATTTTATTATAAAGACCCGGCTGATCAGATCAATTATTATCTAACGGATTATAAAACTGATTTTCTTGCTTATCCGGATTATTCACCATCAAGTGATGAATTTGTTAATGGGAATGAAATAGTTGAAAAATATGCAGATACGGATCTAAAACCGGGAAAAGTTCTTGATATCACACATCGTGGTATTTCTAAAAACTTTTTTAATTACATGAATTTAATTTTACAGGCTTCAAGTTCGAATCCTTTTGGTTCGGTACCGGCTAATATCAGAGGAAATATAATCAATACAACTGATACTAATAATTTTGCACTAGGCTATTTCAGACTTTGTGAAGCAAACCATATTATTTATACAGTAAAATAAGAATTTAATTGGAGGTTGATTTGTAAATACATCTGGCATTAAAACAACAAGTGTCAGATGTATAACCTTATTACCTTGTTGGGTTTTAATCATCGCTTAGTTTCAATCAAAAATGCAGACCTATTTCATAACGGAATAGGTTTTTTTGTGTCTTTTTTATAATAGTTTACTAAAAAATAAGATTTTAGGAGTTCTATTTTTCAAGCGATCAGAGCGTATTTTAAGGATATCTTAATTTAATTGGTTACGCTCAAAAAATTAAATAGAATTATTTTTGCACTTACTTTCAATTGGTTCATAATAAGCACCATCAACTATAACAATAATTAGAAAACGGCAATGATTACAACACTTTTAATAATTTTTATTTGCAGTTTTCTTGCCTTTTCAATAAGTGCTATTTGTGGTGGCGGAGCAGGATTATTATTAATTCCGGTTTTAGGCAGGCTTTTGCCAATAAGCCAGGTTCCCGCAGCATTATCTATAGGAACTTTTACGAGTTCTGCCTCACGGTTAATCGTTTTCAGGAAACATATTTGCTGGCATATCGTAAAATATTTTGTGCCGGCAGCATTACCCGCAGTTTGGTTAGGAGCATGGTTACTGAAATTTGTAAATCCCGTTTACTTAGAAATCGCAATGGGATTATTCTTAGTAGGAAACATTCCGTTTTTGTTCAAAAAATCAAAACAGATCAATACAGTAGATAAACCAAGTAATCTGGCATTGGGAGCAATTGGTTTTACGGCAGGTTTTTTATCCGGACTTACAGGCGCCGTGGGATTACTTTTTAATAAGTTTTATTTGCGTTACTGGTTAACAAAAGAAGGCATTATAGCCACACGAGCTGCCAATGAAATAATCCTGCATTTAGTAAAAATTGTTCTCTACACGCTTTTTGGGCTAATTTCCCTAAAGGTTATTTATGTTGGTATTGTAGTCGCTGTTGCCGCCGTATTGTCGACCTGGTCTATGAAGTTTTTATTGCCAAGGATCAGCGAACTTGTGTTTAAGAAAATAGGTTACTTTGCTATGGTTATTTCAGGTCTTATGATGTTGACACAATCAGGTTCAGAGTTGCTGACAACTCAAAATATTGGTTTTACCATTAATGAAAAAACCAAAGGATTAGAGACTAAAATGAGATGGGAAAACGCCAGATACGCCCTTGAATTTAGTTATGATGAAGGATTTGAATTTGAACAAATGATCCCAATTACAGATCTAACAACAGAGCAGCAAAAGTTAGTAATGGATAAAAAAGAAAACGCTGACGAAATAATCATTGAAGCTGTTTACGGAATCCGTTCAAAATCTTATGAAGCCTATTATTTTAAAAACGATGAATTAATCAACAAAATTGACTTTAAGTAGCCGGGGTGATTGGGATTAAATTAAAAAAAAAGCAAATCAATTACAGCCATTTTTTTCGTTTGAACCACAATAACGGGACAACAAAACAAAGCAGTAATAGTATTGCAGCATACACATAGCCGTATTTCCATTCGAGTTCAGGCATGTATTTAAAATTCATACCATAAATTCCGGCAATAAGCATAGGCAAGGAAATACAAGTGGTGATAATCGTTAATGTTTTGAAGATTCGGTTTTGTTCCAGGTCTATTTTATTGCTTACATAATCTTTAAGATCTTCGAGTCGTTCAAAATTGTTCACTACATATTCGTTGATTACTGTTAGATCCTCAAGTTCAAAAATAATTGCTTCCTTTATTTCGGGACTTAATTTGTTGCTCTTTTTCAATAGCAGTAAAATTCTTCTAAATTCATTCAGCGATTCCCTAATAAGATAATTATCGAATTTCAGGGCCGTTAATTCATCCAGTTCTTTTTCTGAAAAAGCTTTTCGCTTCTGGGAATTGTAATACGTGTTTTTAATGTTTTTTGAAATTACTTCAGTTAAATCTGCAAAATAATCCGGAACGATCCCAATCAGCATTCGAAGAAATGAATCTAAAGTGAGCGGGAAATTTTTCATGTTTTCAAAATATTCATGTTTTTTAGTTTCGGAGATAAATTGCTCAAAATTTACTGCCATAAACGAAAACATTATATTTTCTTTTAATATAAAAGACACAATCATCTCTTCGATCTTATTCTGATCAGAATAGTAAGGAAATGAAAAATTAAAAGCCAGCTGGTTTTCATTTTCCGCATAGTGAGAACTTATTTCAATATCGTCACTGTTGCTCAATATCGAAGTATCGATATCAAAAAGCTTTTCAATTTCTATAACATCATCTTTCGAATAATCAATAAGCTGTAAACTGGATATAGAACTCAAGTCTTTCGGCATTTCACCAATGCTTTTTATCGTGATAATATGGTTATGTTTATCTAAATATTCAATAATCATTATTACTTTTTATTTATTAATATATAAGATTAAAAGACAGCTGTATTCTAACAAATGTAGGGAAATATTCAGGAGTAATTTAAATTTAATAAGTGTCTTATTTAAAGATCATAACAATTAAATCTTGTTTTAAAACGCCAATAAAAACAACGATTGTTTATAATGCGTTTAAGAATACAGATCAAAGAGAGTCATTTTAAAAAATAATCGTTAATAGAATTTTAATAGTAAGTTTGCCTATTATATAAAATATAAAAATGGGATTGAATAAAGATATGAGCATACTATTTATTAAAAATATGGTCTGCAACCGTTGTATAATGGTAGTTGAGAATGAGCTTGAAAAACTTGATTTAGACTTTACAAATATCACGTTAGGCGAAGTCACCCTGGCAAAAGAGCTCAATCCTGATAAGCGTAATGCACTCGAAGCAGCATTGATTCCCTTAGGTTTTGAAGTGATAGATGATAAAAAAAGCAGAATCATCGAGAAAATAAAAAATAGCATCATCGATCTTGTACACCATCAGGATAATGATACAAAAAGCAATTTATCTGACCTGCTGAGTGAAAAACTCAACCACGATTACAATTATCTTTCTAATCTTTTTTCTGATGTGGAAGGCACCACGATAGAAAAATATTTTATCGCCCAAAAGGTCGAAAAAGTAAAAGAACTTTTGGTTTATGATGAGTTATCGTTAAGCGAGATTGCGCTGCGCCTTAATTATTCAAGTGTTGCTTACCTCAGCAATCAGTTCAAAAAAGTAACGGGATTAACGCCAAGTCATTTCAAACAAATTCGAGAAGAAAAAAGAAAACCACTGGATAAGGTTTAAGTAAATGTTACAAATCAAATCCATAATTGCGCAATAGAATTCATGTGTATAGTTGCCAACTTTGCATGTAAAATACAACAAGCGAATTATGGCGACAAATACAATAAAGGAAACAATTTATATCCCTCTTGAAGACGTAGAGAGCGAGCACTGTGCATTAATCGTAGAAAAAGGATTAGCACAGGTTGCAGGTGTTGAAACCCACAAAGTAGAAATAAACAACCGCAGAGCGGCCATTACTGTCAAAGGAAATGAGACCGTTGCTAATGCCGTAAAGGCAATTAAGGATCTGGGTTATGGTGTGCCAACAGTCAGAAATACCTTTCCGGTTCTGGGCATGACTTGTGCTTCATGTGCGGGAAGTGCAGAAAGCATCGTAACGTATGAGTTAGGAGTAGTGGGAGCTTCGGTAAACTTTGCAACCGGAAATCTAACGGTAGAATATCTTCCTAATCTAACAGATGCTGTTAAACTACAAAAAGCAGTTCAGGCTGTTGGTTACGACTTGCTTATTGTTGACGAAACAAAACAGCAGGAATCTCTTGAAGCGATTCATGAAGAAAAATTTAAAAAATTAAAAGCCAAAACCATTTGGGCCGTTATTTTGTCGTTGCCGGTAGTAACTATTGGTATGTTCTTTATGGATATGCCTTATGGTAACGAAATCATGTGGTTCTTTTCGACACCGGTAGTGCTTTGGCTCGGTAAAGATTTCTTTATCAATGCATGGAAACAGACGAAACACCGTTCTGCCAATATGGATACTCTGGTAGCTTTAAGTACGGGAATTGCTTATTTGTTCAGTGTTTTCAATATGCTTTTCATGGATTTCTGGCACCAACGCGGATTACACGCCCATGTTTATTTTGAAGCAGCAGCTGTAGTTATCGCATTTATACTTCTTGGTAAATTATTAGAAGAAAAAGCAAAAGGCAATACCTCATCAGCTATTAAAAAGTTAATGGGATTACAGCCAAAAACCGTAATAGTCATTCAACCTGACGGAACAGAAAAACAAGTAGCTATTGAAGACGTAAGTGTTGATGCGATTATTCTTGTAAAACCCGGTGAGAAAATTGCAGTTGACGGCATGGTTACTTCCGGTCATTCCTATGTAGATGAAAGCATGCTGAGCGGTGAACCTGTGCCTGTACTAAAAACAGAAAAGGAAAAGGTCTATGCCGGAACTATAAATCAAAAAGGAAGTTTCAGGTTCAAAGCTGTCAGGATAGGAAAGGAAACCATGCTTGCCCAAATTATAAAAATGGTGCAGGATGCTCAGGGAAGCAAAGCCCCCGTGCAAAAATTGGTAGATAAAATTGCGGGTATTTTTGTACCAATTGTTATTGGTATTACTATTATTACATTCCTTCTTTGGTTCTTTCTGGGAGGAGAAAATGCAGTTGCACAAGCATTGCTGGCAGCGGTTACCGTATTGGTTATTGCTTGTCCGTGTGCTTTAGGACTTGCTACGCCTACAGCAATTATGGTAGGAGTGGGTAAAGGTGCTGAAAATGGAATCTTAATCAAAGATGCCGAAAGCCTGGAACTGGCAAGAAAAGTTACTGCTATCGTCCTGGATAAAACCGGAACGATTACAGAAGGAAGACCAGAAGTTACCGGTATAAAATGGTTAGATAATCAAGACGCGACAAAAGACATCTTAATCAGCATCGAAAAGCAATCAGAACATCCTTTGGCGGAAGCCGTAGTAAAAAATTTGAAAAGCGCACAAAGTGTGGTTTTATCCAATTTTGATAGTATTACAGGTAAAGGCGCAAAAGCAGATTATCAGGCTGAAACTTATTTTGTAGGGAACAGGAAATTATTGACAGAGAATAACATTGTTATTGCCGATTCATTATTGAAACAAGCAGAAGAATGGGGCAGAGAATCAAAAACCGTAATTTGGTTTGCCAATAGTAAGCAGGCACTTTCTGTTATTGCTATTTCTGATAAGATAAAAGAAACATCTGTAGAAGCCATTAGACAAATGCAGGAAATGGGCATTGAATTGTATATGCTTACCGGAGATAATGAAGCTACTGCAAAAGCCATTGCCGGACAAACAGGAATCAAACATTACAAAGCAGAAGTAATGCCACAGCACAAAGCAGATTTTGTAAAAGAATTACAAAAACAAGGCAAAGTTGTTGCCATGGTAGGCGATGGTATTAATGACAGTACTGCTTTGGCAACCGCTGATGTAAGTATCGCCATGGGTAAAGGAAGCGACATTGCAATGGATGTAGCGAAGATGACTATTATTTCATCAGATCTTACCAAGATTCCTCAGGCCATCCGCTTGTCGAAGCAAACCGTCGCCACTATCAAACAAAACTTATTCTGGGCATTTATATACAATCTTATCGGTATTCCGCTTGCGGCGGGTATATTATATCCAATAAACGGATTCTTGCTCAACCCAATGATAGCTGGAGCCGCAATGGCTTTGAGCAGTGTTAGTGTGGTAAGCAACAGCCTGCGTTTGAAATGGAAAAAATAAACTCAGATTCTCAAAGAACAATAAATAGTGATCAAGATGAAACTAAATAAATTTGTGATAATAATATTGGCTTCAATAACAGTATTTGCTTCGTCGTGCGGAAGTGATACTAAGAAAATAAACGATACTGATAATACCGATAATCTCCACAATAATGCTGAAGATGCAGAAAAAAAAGACACGGTAGAAAAAACAAACAAGTACGAAAATGAATTGGGTCAGGCACTTGATAAAAACGGAAAATTTATAACAGGTTGCCCGTCACACAAAGAAATGATAGGCTCAAAAGGAGACAAATGCCCTAAGTGCAATTACATGACAATGATGCCTATAACCTGGTCTTTACAAGGAATAGACACCGTAAGAGTAACAAGTTTATCAGACTATAATCCTCCTGTCATCAAATAAAGCAATCTATTGGGTCTAACAGAAGTTTTATATGTTAAACCCAATAGATTAAAGAAATAATTTTAGTTGTAGAAAACTCCTTGATGCGTTTGCCAAACGGCGGTTTCATATTTTTTGGCCGCCGTTTTTTATTTTCTTTCATTTTCAAAGAGTCTTACAGCTAAGATTTCAAAAGCAATTTTATGATATTATTAATTAAAGGGATGGTGTGTAACAGATGCATTTATGTACTTGAACAGGAATTTTTAAAATTAAGGTTCGAAATCATTGATATTGAATTAGGGCGCATCGTACTAAAAGATACAGAAGATCTTACCATGCATTTGAGCACAATTAAATCCATGTTGGAAAAGTATGGATTTGAATTGCTTTTTAGTAAAACCCAGGAAACTGTAGAAAAGATCAAAGAGCTCGTAGAAACCGGGATTACGATGCAATTAGATTCCGGAATACCAGTTAGGTTCTCTTTATTAATAAGCAATAAACTGAATAAGAGTTACGATGCGCTCAGTGCTTTGTTTTCTTCTATAGAAGGAGAAACACTTGAAAAATATATCATTTTAAGAAAAATTGAAAAAATAAAAGAACTTCTGGTTTATACTAATCAGTCAATGTCTCAAATCACACATACTTTAGGCTATAGCAGTCCCGCACATTTATCGAATCAATTAAAGAAATATACCGGATTTACTTCTTCCTACTATAAACAAATAAGACGCGATAAGTTGGCTATTATTGAGGAACAATCAGATAAAATATAAATCAGTAAATGTCACAAATCAAATAAGGAATAGTGCAAAGAAATTGAAGCATAAATGGCGGAAATTTGCTTTATAAAAATAACAATAATAAGCATTAAATAATATGGAAAAGAAAGATCTTCAATTCAAAACAACCCTTAATTGCGGTGGATGTGTAGCCAAAGTAAAATCTGATTTAGATAGTGCCGAAGGTATCGGCGATTGGAGTGTAGACACCAACAATAATGATAAAATCCTTACCGTTGCATCAGAAGGAGCTACAGAGGACGAAATAATTGCCATCATCAAAAGCAAAGGTTTTAAGGCTGAGCCTTTAACTATTTAATATCAGAAACACTTCTTTAATTTTAAAACTCCAAAATTTTATGATTTTGGAGTTTTTTTATGATGAGACAATATAAAACAGTAGTAATTTTTATTCTGATTTTGTTATATCAAAAATTGTATTATTTTTTATCTTTATAAAATAAATTTATAATCATGACCATACAGCAATTAAAGTATATTGTAGCATTAGATGATGAACGTCATTTTGCAAGAGCAGCAGAGGCGTGTATGGTTTCACAACCCGGACTTACAATTCAGTTAAAAAATCTTGAGGAAGAAATAGGCATTAAAATCTTTGATCACAATAAAGTTCCACTGACACCTACAACACTGGGAAAGGAAATTATAAACAGGGCAAGAAAGATCCTGAAAGAAGCAGATGAGATTCGCGATTTTGTAGTAAACGAAAAAAACGTGTTAGAAGGCGAAATCCGATTAGGAATAATTTCAACCTTGTCTCCATATCTCATTCCATTGTTTATTAAGGCAATGAAAGAAGCTACTCCCAAAGTACATTTTATTATAAAAGAAGCCAATACAGGACAGTTAATGAAGGATCTTGAATCAGGCGCGCTGGATGTGGTAATTATGGCTACACCAACAGGAAATTCAAATTTAATAGAACATCCAATCTTCAAAGAACCTTTTGTAGCCTATTTAAATGAGCTTCACCCAATGGCAAATGACGAATTTTATGAGATTCAGCCGGGAGATAAAACAGAATTATTACTGCTTCATAGTGAGTTTTGTTACAATGCACAATTGCTTGATATCTGCGGTATCAAAACACCCGCAAAAATAAAAGAGCAGTTTACTTATGATATCAGTTCTATCGAAACTTTAAAGAATTTAGTTCGTGCGCAATTAGGATTCGCAATTATACCGGAACTTTCTGTTCTTAACGAAAAGGATATGAAACTTTTTAAACCCTTTAAAGAACCTAAGCCGGTACGAGAAATCAGCTTAGTAGTTTCTGATTCTTTTTCGAAAAAACTACTGCTTGAAAAAATGAATGAAGCGATCTGGAATTGTCTTCCGGAATCACTTCAAAAAGACTTTGTTTATCGCAAAATACGATGGAACGATTCTCCTTATTTTGTAAAATCAGTAAGTAAATTCATGTAATAATAAGAAAGCCTGACGAAGAGACGTCAGGCTTTGTGATATATCAATTATAAAAAGCTGTTTTGCATTATGCAATTAGTGTCGCTGACAAAGTAATTTCAGTATTCAATAATTTTGAAATAGGGCAAATCTCTTTTGCTTTTTGCGCTGCCTTCTGGAAATCATCTTCAGAAATTCCGGGAACTTTCCCATTCAGGATTAATTGAATCAATGTAATGGTGCCATCTTCAAAAGTAACTTTGGCTTCAGTATTCAAATCTTCCGGAGTAAAACCGGCTTCAGTAAGTAAAAAGCTTAATTGCATGGTAAAACAACCGGAATGGGCTGCTGCAATTAATTCTTCAGGATTAGTACCTACACCTTCTTCAAAACGGGTTTTAAAAGATAATTGTGCCTCATTCAAGGTTGTACTTTGTGTAGTAATAGTTCCTTTTCCTTCCATTCCTGTACCTTTCCAGTTTGCGTTTGCTCTTCTTGTAAATTTCATGATCTTAAATTTTAATAGTTATTTTTTGTTACTACAAATCATTTGTTCTGATTTGACAGGACAAATTTAGGACAGGTCTTGTTATTAATCAAATTAATAATTTTTTGCAGTTATAAATATTATTTATAATCATGTTCAGGAGTGTATAATCTTCCATAAGATGAAAAACATCTCTGCCATAATAAAATAAAAATGAGCCATATACCAAATAATAATTGAACCATATAGAAAATACTTCATTCAATAAAACGCTGTAAATTTGTAATATAAAATTATAACAAGATGGATATTTTAAAAGTAAGTACAGATTGGGCTAAAGCGGAGGTTTTTTCTTCTAAAATAACTTTGCTATTTGGTTTATTGTTTTTTATAATAGCCTTTGGATTTTGGCAGCTTGGTAAAACGCCTATGGCAAAAGCATTTGTGTGGCCTATATTAGTATCAGGCGTTTTGATCCTCGTAATTTCGGCAGGTTTGTATTTTACCAATAAACCCAGAATTGCACAATTCGAAACTGCTTATAGAACAGATGCAAAAGCCTTTATTACTACAGAAACAGCACGTACTGCAAAATCGCAAAGTGAACTTGCAATGGTTTTCAAGGTACTTCCGCTGATTATTATTGCAGCAGCATTGTTGATTGTGTTTCTCAATACGCCTTTATGGCGGGCCATTGGTATTACCACTATAGCATTGATGACCTTGCTGATGTTTATCGACAGCAATACTGATGCAAGAAATACAGTATATAATCAATACCTCTTATCTCAGCAACAATGAACGAAGAAGTACAACCCAAAACCAAAGTTTTAGAAGACAGCTTTGTGTATTCGTGTTTGTTTAAGGACGAACGTGGTTATGATCAATTTGTACCGCATCATGTATTGGCATTTCAGTTTTCCGGAGAAACACGTGTTCAGTATCAAAGTGAAAAATTGGTTCTAAAAAAGAACCAAATGCTGTTGGTGCAGAAAAATCAATTGGCAAAATCGATGAAGTTTCCTGTTGGAGATGAGGTTTATAAAAGCATTTCTATAATTATTACAGATGATGTCCTGCGTGAATACGCAATAAACAATGGCATTTATGAAAGTAAACCATATAGGGGAGACAAAGTGATGTTACTGAAACCGGATGCGTTGATGAAAGGCTATTTTCAATCCTTATTGGCTTATATAGAACAGTCAGAAGATGTAAGCAAAAAATTAGCCATGATCAAAACAAATGAAGCCCTGGCATTATTGTTACATCTAAATCCCTCTTTGAAGTCCTTTTTATTTGATTTTTCAGAACCTTATAAAATTGATCTCGAAAAATTTATGCTTCAAAACTATCATTATAATGTATCAGTTGAGCAATTTGCTAAACTTACAGGAAGAAGTCTGGCCTCTTTTAAAAGAGATTTTAGTCAAATTTTCAAAACCTCGCCACGCAAATGGTTACAGGAAAAACGATTGACAGTAGCCTATCAGCTTATTCAGGAAAAAAAGCAAAAGCCTATTGAGATTTATTTAGAATTAGGTTTCGAAAACCTCTCTCATTTTTACACCGCTTTCAAGCAGAAGTTTGGCGTGACACCTGCCAGTATTTAATAACATAAAATTAAAAAACAATGAATACCGAAGAACAATTACAGCAAACTGCAGATCGATTGGCCATTAGCGAATTAATAGACAAATATGCATTTTGCGCTGATACCCGTGATGCAAAAGGGCAAATGGCGTTATTTACAGAAGATACTAATTTTGTGGTATTTATGGATGCAAAGGCTCCTGAACCAACAATGGTTATCAGCAAGCGAAATGACCTTTTTCCTGTGTTTGATAATCTAAATTCTTATAATGCCACAATGCACTTTAACGGGCAAAAAAGTATACAATTAGATGGAGATTCCGCAACTGGCCTTGCGTATTGCATCGCGCATCATCAGACGATCAAAGATGGAGTTCAGAAATTAATGATCGCTTATATTAAATACCATGACAAATTTGTGAAACAAAATAATCAATGGTTTTTTGCTGAACGTAAATTGATGGTAGACTGGATCGAAAACAGATAAGAAATTGAATTATCATAAAAAGTAACCACCTGAGCTTTCAGGTGGTTTTTTTATACAAAATCAGTACAAATGAGCCCTATAGCAAATTATCTTTGAGCTTTAGAGAAAGTCTTTTCGCAGTATGATTACTGACCTTTACAGTAACAAAAAAAGACTTATTATGACGACAATTGATAAAGTTTATATCAACGGAGAATTTGTAACACCACATGGTACACAAAGATTTGACCTTATTAGCCCTGTTACAAATCAAAAAACAGGTGAGGCAGTTTTAGGAGATGAGGTCGATACCCAAAATGCTATTGCTGCAGCAAAAGATGCTTATAAAACATTCTCGAAAACCACCAAAGAAGAGCGTATTAGCTATCTTGAAAAGTTGCGTGCTATCGTAAGCAGACGTGAAAAAGACCTGACGAATGTAATGGTAGAAGAATATGGTGGAACATTTCAGTTTTGCTCGATGGTTTCGCAAAATATGGTAAGTGATTTTAGCGCGATGATTGATGTATTGAAGAATTTCGATTTCGAACAAACTGTAGGGAATTCAAAAGTTTATTTACAGCCGGTAGGAGTTGTAGGGATTATTATCCCCTGGAATATGAGTAACGGATTCATTGTTACCAAACTTTCTACTGCTATTGCCGCAGGTTGTACAGTTGTTGTAAAACCAAGTGAAATGAGTACACAGCAAACACAAATTATTGCTGAATGTTTTCATGAGGCTGGTTTACCAAAAGGCGTTATAAATTTTGTAAATGGTCTGGGTGATGTAGTTGGTGCAGAACTTACCGGTAATATAAATGTTTCGAAAATTGCTTTTACAGGTTCAACAGCAGTAGGGAAAATAATTGCAAAAGGCGCCGTTGATTCAATGAAAAGAGTTACCCTCGAACTGGGAGGAAAATCTCCTAATGTTATCTTAGACGATGCTAATTTACAGGAAGAGATTCCAACTGCAATTTTTGCGGCATACTTAAATAGCGGTCAGGCTTGTGCAGCGGCGACCCGTTTACTCGTTCCTGAAAGCAAACTAGAAGAAGTAAATGCAATAGCAAAAGCTGTGATTCAAAATATAAAAGTGGGTAATCCTAAAGATGTCGATACTGTTGTGGGACCAATGGTAAATAAAAAACAATACGAACGTGTGCAGGACTATATCAGGATTGGTCAGCAGGAAGGAGCAACATTATTAGTTGGCGGCGAAGGAAAACCAGAAGGATTAGAAGACGGAAACTATGTAAAAGCAACCATTTTTACTAATGTAAAAAATGATATGCGTATTGCTCAGGAAGAAATTTTTGGTCCGGTATTATCAATTATCCCGTACAAAGACGAAGAAGATGCTATTGCAATAGCAAATGACACCAGTTACGGATTAGCTGCTTATGTAAGTTCTGCCAGTAAAGAGAGAGCTTATCACGTAGCTTCTCAAATTGATGCAGGCAGAATTTGTATCAATGGTATTTCGCACGATTCAAAAGCTCCTTTTGGCGGATTTAAACAATCAGGAATTGGCAGGGAATACGGCATTTTTGGTTTAGAAGAATACTTAGAGCCAAAAGCTATTTTAGAATAATCTAAGTATACGCAACAGCAATAATTGATATGCTGATCAAATTAATATTGTTTAAAGTATAGCTTTTAGTAAGTGAATCGTAATAGATAAATTTCAATACTTTATTAGATATAAAAAACTCCTCATTTTAATTATTGAGGAGTTTTCTATTTCAGCCTGATTTGCAATTTTTTTAGATCGGGCTGAATTCCAAAATCTATAAAAGCAATTGGCTAATTTCGTCCCAGTTTGCAACCCTGTTATGACCATTTTCGACACGGTTAAGATTGTGAGGCTGGCTAAACAATATTGTCTGACCATAGAATTTATCCAGATTTTTAAAATGATCATCAATCATTATATCACCTTTCACAATCTCTTTTGTTCCGCAAAATACAATCTGCTGCCATGTTATAAACGGAAAGTTTTCCAGAAGCCATTCCTGTTTTTCTGCCATACTATTAGGGAATTTTGTAGCAGCAGAAACAATATACAAATCATGAGTCTTATTTAATTTTTTTAATGCCTCGACGCTGCCTGGAATAACAGAAGCATTTCTAAAAAATCCCTTGGTCGCCATATAGATTTCCCCATTCACAAAAGCCTCTTCTTCCAGTTTTCCGGTAATTTCAGAGTAATCCTGATTAGTACCAAAATCCTCCAATTCAAATTTTCTAAACTGTCCGTAAATGTCAGCAATGACACCATCGATATCTACAATTAGTCTTTTTTTCATTTTAATTATTTTTAATAGTTCATTTTTTGAGAGAATTTTCGATAAGAAGATCTCATTATTTTGACTTCTAAATTTTAATTCTATAATATTATTTGCAAATTAATGCAAATTTGCATTAATTTGCAAATAATATTTAAATGATGAAATATGATTAATAAAGTGGTTAAGGCTAAAACTGCAACAAAAACAATGTTTTTAATATGCGGATTAGGAATAGCAAGTTGGGCGCCAATGGTTCCTTATGCAAAACAACGATTGAACCTTGATGACGCCAATTTGGGTTTGTTACTATTAATGTTGGGTTGTGGCGCAATCACCATGATGCCTGTTAGCGGTTATCTGGGACATAAATATGGTAACAGGATTGTTATTCTTTGCGCTACATTATTGATGGCGTTCACGTTGCCGTTGCTTTTAATTTTGAACACTGCAGTAGCAATGGGTATTGCATTATTTGTCTTTGGCGCAGCAGTAGGAACGGTAGATGTCGCCATGAATTCTCACGGTGTTCAGGTTCAGAATTTATTTGGTAAACCTATAATGTCATCCCTTCACGGTCTTTTTAGCGTAGGCGGACTTTTTGGTTCTCTGGGCTTGGGCTTTTTAATGAAATTTGGCTTAGAACCTATAACAGCAGCAGTAAGTATAGCAATATTGCTTATTTTAATTGTAACCTCCCAATACCGTTTTCTATTTGATGCAGGCACAGAAAAAGCTGCACTAGAGAGTTTTTCTCCAGATAAGGAAGTTGGACAAAAATCTTTCTCCTGGCTTAAGAGAAGCGTGATTTTCCTCGGAATTATGTGTTTTATAGTATTTCTTTCTGAAGGAGCAATGTTAGATTGGAGCGCATTATTCCTGCACGAAAACCGAGGTGTCAATGAAGCGTTTACCGGAATAGGATATGCCATGTTTTCAATTGCTATGGCTACAATGCGACTTGTTGGCGATAAAATAGTGTCACGTTTTAATAGTAAAAAAGTTGTTGTAGCAGGAAGTCTTATCGCTGCTTCAGGATTGTTTCTGGCAGTATTGACTCCGTGGACCATAACAGCATTGATTGGGTTTATTCTTTTAGGATTAGGCGCTGCTAATATTGTTCCTGTTTTTTTAAGCGAAGCCGGACGACTAAAGAACATATCAGCATCAATTGCTATTCCGGCAGTTACCACAATGGGATATGCGGGACAATTGGCAGGACCTGCTTTACTTGGATTGCTTGCACAAGCATTCTCTTTGCCAATAGCCTTAGGCAGCTGTGGGATTTTGTTGGTAGTAGTAGCAACAGTTTATAAGGTAAGAAAACAGGAATAAAATATTTTACAGATTAACAAAAGGAATGAAACAAGAAAAGGCCGCTCCCGTAATTGCATGTATTATATTTAATAGTGATACAATTTTACTCAATGCAGAAACAATAATAATTTCGATCCTGTTAGATAAAGCCGAGGAGTACGGATTAAACATAGAGCTTGATGATGCCTTGAGTCTTTTTAGCGAAAAAGGAATCGAAGAGAATATAAAACAACTTAAAGATCTTATAGTGATCAATGTTGCAAATGATTTTGAAGAAGAAGTAAGAAAAAAAATCTATGAAGAATTAAGGAGTGGACTTGATGTTAAAGAAGGAGTAAGAAGAATACTGGAAATACCTGAAATGCCATTTTTCGTATTGTCCAATGTTCCCCAGGAAGAAATTGAATTCAATCTAAAGTTGACTAATCTACTTAATCTTTTTACGCCAGAGAAAATATTGACCACTTCTGAAATAGAGAAGCAAAATCCAGACACTGCGTTATATTCGAATGTTGCAACAACTATAGGATATCAACCAGAGGAATGCTTTGTGATTGCCGACAGCATTGTTGGACTGAAAAATGCGGTAGAGGAAGGTTTTAATGTGTATGGACTTTCTAATGGATTCAATGAAAACGAAATGAGAGAGACAGGCGCAATTGTTTTCGAAGAAATTAAAGAATTATCAAACTTTTTAAAAATTCTTTAAGCTATAATATTTAATATTTTGTATTGGGTAATGCATAAAATACAGTTTTCTGCAGGATTGATTTCTGCATTATTTATTAAATGAAATGACTTTTCGAAAGGGAAACAGTATGTTTTATAACTAATTATACCCAAAGGATTAATAATAAAATTTGATGATAAAAGAAGAACGTTTTGACCATATACTTAGATTATTAAAACAAAAAGACAAAGTAACCTATGATATGCTGGCAGTTGATCTTGAAGTTTCTGAAGATACAATTAGACGGGATATCGAACTTCTTCACAATAACGGATTATTATCTAAAGTCAGGGGAGGCGCAATCCCGATATCAAAGAATCCTTTGAATTTTCAGGATCGCGCGTCTTATCTTTCAGATGGTAAAAAGACAATTGCGTTAAAAGCCCGGCAATTTATTAAAAACGGACAAACAGTTTTTATGGATGGCGGTACGACTGTATGCGCAATTGCAGCTCATCTTCCGCTTAATTCAAGTTTAAGGATTGTAACTAATAATGTGGCCTTAGTACCAATTCTTTCAAAATTTAAAAACATTGAAATTATTGTTTTAGGAGGTGTTTACAACAGACATACAGAAACGAATTTAGGAGCAAAAAGCCGTGAGGAGATCAGAAATTATATCGCTGATGTTTATTTTATGGGTGCATGTGCCATACAGAGTAAATTTGGGATAACGTCAACTTTTAATGATGAAGCAGAAATAAAACGCATTATGCTAGCCAATGCTAAACAAATAATTGTTTTAGGAAATATCGAAAAAATAAATAATACAGAATCCTTTAAGGTTTGTGATCTTAAAGATATAAACGCACTTATTACAGATTTATCAAGCGATGACAGTAAACTTGATGCTTACAGAAGTTTAGGAATTAAATTGATTTGACGTGATTTTTTAGCCAATTGATTTTAAGTCTCATAGAATTAAAAAAGCCCCAAAGTCAATTGATTTTGGAGCTTTTTTTATGTTTTAACTCATTTATTGTATTATTTGGCAGCTTCTAAAGTAGCATTAGTCCTGCGTATAGATTCTGCATCCTTATAATCCAGCCATTCCTGACCCTTTCTTTTGCGCATCCAGTTATCATAATAACGAATGATTGCAACGTTAGCAAAACCCTTCCATAAGTTAGATGGGCGTCCGGCAAGAGAACGCAGGCTAAGCGAGAATCCCGGTGAAAGGTATTTCATATAATGCCACCAGCCTTCCGGCATATAAAGCATTTCTCCGTGGTTCAGCTCCGTAATATAAGGCCTTACTTTTCTAAGTGCCGGAAATCGTTCATAATCAGGATTATCAAAATCAATATCCTCATTACACAACCACGAATAGGGTAGGCGGTACATATATTTTGTTTCTTTGGGATCAACCAGGACACATTGTTTTTTACCTTCAAAATGAACATGAAAAATATTGGGAAAATCAATATCATAATGCATGAAAACCTTCGCATCCTGACCGCCAAAGAAAACAAGAGGCAGGTTTTTAAGCAGGCGGATTCCCAGACGCGGCCAATGCATATCAGCCTTCATTACAGGAACCTCTTTCATAAGATTGTACAAGAATATCCGAAGATCTGTTGGACCCTTTTCAAGAATATCGATATACTCAGACATAGTCATTGTAAAATCCGGCTCATTCACTTTTTTGGTATAATCGGTTTTACGGCTGTCATATAAAGGAACCATTTTCTCACCGGCAACTTCCCTTATAAAATTAAAATGCCATTTGCTAAACGCAGGCCAGTCTTCTATTTGATTGGTAATTACAACAGGTTTCTGAGGTTTGTAATAATTTTCTATAAACTCTTTTTTTGTAAGCTTTTCAACCCTTTCTATCGGTATATAATCAAATGACATATGTAATAGTTTTTTTAAGTTATATAAATTCAGTGCACATTTGCTAGTTGCATAAAAGCCCAATAGCTCAACCAGTTTTATTAAAGTAATATTTTACAGTTGCCAAGAATGTGATTAAGAACAAAATTTGTAATTTTTACTGCCTGTATTACTACATCGCCCAGTATGCTAAAAAAAGTATTGTAAGCTTTTTTATAGTAAAGATACACATTCTTCATTAAAATAAAGTTGCTGATTTATTGATACAGACCACATTGGTTTATATTAAAATCTTTAAAAGCATTCATTAAAAAATCAAAAAAGCTTTTTCTTAAGGAAATGATATTTTATTCAAATATTTAGAAGTTTAACCATTACATTTTTTATATAAATTGTGATAAATTTAATTTAATGATAAAAAGTAGTGGATTTTTATAAAGATAATTATATATTTACCCTCAGATTTTGGTCTGTTTTTTCTTAAGAAAAAACAGTTAAAAGGGAATCAGGTGCAAATCCTGAACAGACCCGCTACTGTAAGTTCTATATAAGTCTTTAAACGTTACTAATGCCATTGTCCCGCTTTGCGGATGAGAAGGCTGTTTAAAGATGGAACAAGTCAGGAGACCTGCCACAATCACATAGTGTAAAACTTTCGTGGAATAAAGTTGAACAACAAGAATTGACCTGTTATTGTATAACGGGATTCTCTCTTATTGCTTTTCATTCATACATTCCGGAGTTTATTTAATTAAATGAGTGATGTACAATACCGGAAAAAAACTTTTATTTCATTTTATAATTTCTGCTTCCCTGGTTTATTTCAAGGAGCCTGAAACTCGTTTTTGTTTTTTAAATCCCGAGATATTAAAGTCTAAACTTCATCTGTATTTAGTTCCCAAAAAAAACCTTTCCAAAAAAATATTACAAATTCTCAAGAAGCATAATACCTATTATGTTTCAAACCCAAATTTAGAAAAATTCTTATTTACCTCTTTTGTTAAATTTCAAAATCAAAGGATTCTGCATGACCTCACACCAAATTTTCATTAGTCATTTTAGCTCTTGTATTTTATATATAAACAAATCAATAAGTATAGTTAATTAAATAAAAACTTTAATAAATATCACTTTTAATCAGAATCAAAAAATAATAGATATGTATAAAAAATCCTTGTCCTATTTCAGATCAGTACTTCTTTTGGCTGCAGCACTTTTGCTGACCAATTGTTCAGATAATGGCGGAACGAACGATGAAAATATTCCTCCCATAGCCGGTCAGGATATCCCTTATAATGTACCAAGATTTACCATACTTGCCATAAGTCCCAATATTGTTGTGAGCGCAGATGCAACCTACAGCTGGACGGTCACGAATGCTCCAACACAGAATTATTCGTTGGTCAATACAACGACAAAAGAAGCCCTGTTTGCAGCAACAGAAGTTGGCACTTATAACCTGACAGTGACTATAAACGATAAGGGCGCCATTCAGAACCAGAAAATTGTGATAACGGTTAGTAAAGAAACAAAAGAGTTTAAAACTTTTATAGCTAAAGTTTTTGAATTCAAACCTGCCCCGGGACAATTCATAAACGATTTGCCGGCAGCCAATGATGGCGATACAACAGAAAGAATTTTGACGAGAACCAATACTTACCTCGCCAAGAAAAACGGGGACTTGATTTCTCTTGGCGCTTTTGGAGGTTATGTTGTTTTTGGTTTTGACCACACTATTGTAAATATCAAAGGCAAACGTGATTTCAGGGTATTGGGTAATGCATTTTGGGCAGAAGCCAATCCTAACCCTAACAGCACTATGCGTGGCGGTAGCAGTGAAGCAGGAGTAATAATGGTGTCTTATGATAAAAATAAAAACGGACTTCCGGATGATGAATGGTATGAAATTGAAGGTGCCGGACATAAAATGGAAAAAACGATTCATAATTATGAGATAACGTATTACAGACCTGATCCTAATAAAAAACCCGTTCCCGGTGGCGGCACAGGAACAGTAAATTTTACAGATACGGAATATATCTATTGGAAAGACAATCAGGGCAAAGACGGTTATCTGGTACAAAACAATGCCTATAATCATTCTCTTGAATACTGGCCAAAATGGCTAAAAGACCAGCCAAGTATCACTTTTAAAGGAACAAGATTACCGGATAATGCAGTCGATGAAAGCGGAACGGGAAGTTATTTTGTACAGTATGCCTTTTTATACGGATACGCAGATAATGCACCTAATAATGACGATGATTCTGCGATTGATATTGATTGGGCAATTGACAAAAGCGGAAATAAAATTAAGCTTCCCGGAATCGATTTTGTCAAAGTCTACAATGGTCTTAATCAGCAGGCAGGATGGCTGGGTGAAACTTCGACGGAGGTTATGGGAGCAACAGATTTGCATCTTTTAGGAGAAAATATCCCAACCCGATAATCAATTGAATAACGTATTAAATTAAAATTATTATATCAAAAACTATGAAAAAAAACTTTACCCATTTATTATTAATTGCCTTTGCAGCCGTCTTTACAGGATGCAGCAGTAATGATGATAACCCTGAACAAAAATTGATCGCAATTACACTTCAGGAAAAATATGAAGCTCCAACATTTAGCATTTTAAACATAACGTCTTCTGCCGAAATAACCAGTCCTGTTTATGAATGGATTTTGACAAAAAATCCTGTGAACCAAACGACTGATTCTATCGTAGGAAATACAAAAGACCTACGTTTTGCAGCCATTTACGCAGGTAGTTACGAACTTACTTTAAATGTTACTTCAGGAGACAAAAAGGGAAGTAAAAAAACAATAGTGAATGTAACGAATGAAGCCAAAAATTTCAGTCCGTACATCACAAGTATCTTTGATTTTGATCCGGCACCGGGAATGTTTGCCAACGATTTATATAAAGACGGATTTAAAAAAGAAGACATGGCACGAACTGCATTGGGCAGAATCAATGAAACCAGTGTAGGATATGAACTTGACTTAGGAGGTTTTGGAGGTTCTATTATTGTGGGTTTTGATCATACTGTTGTGAATGTTCCGGGACAAAGTGATTTTAAAATATATGGAGGAGATTTGAGCGATAAGGCTAATCCGCCGGCACCGGGATTGATCTATGTTGCTTATGATAAAAACGGAAACGGAAAACCGGACGAAGACGAATGGTATGAAATCATAGGAAGTCAGCATGCGAAAGCAAATACTATAAAGAATTTTAAAATTACTTATCATAAAAAAGCAGCAGGAGCGCCTGTAGTTGTAGGAGGACCTAATGATATGTTTACAGATCGTGAGCACATCTTTTGCGAAAACAACTCGGCAGAGTCTTATTATATGCCAAGATCTAAGACTAAAAAAGAATATTATCCTTTGTGGTCTTCTCAGACTGCAGTTACTTATCAAGGTACAAGACTGAATGTAGATTTTATTACGGCACGTCCCGGACAAACTACCTTATGGAATTTTACTCCTCCGCAATGGGGATATGCAAATGCTGTAAACCCTGATATTGATATCGACTGGGCAGTAGATAAAAACGGAAATAAAGCCAATCTACCGGGAATCAATTTTATAAAAGTAGTGAACTGTGTGAGCGAACCAATGGGACTTTGCCATCAACAGTCTTCAATGGCTACCCGATTTGCAGGTGCAGCCGATCTTCAACTATTAAAAAAATACAATTTAAAAAAAGTAAAATAATCAGAATATGAAAAAGTATTTAAAACATAGTTTGTTTCTTGTCGCTATTGGCACTTTTTATTGCTGTAGCAATGACGATTCAAAAGAACAAGATCCTCAAATACAACCTGTAAAAGAAGCTTCAATTTCATTAAAATTAGTTTCAGAATTTACAGTAAGCAGGTACAATACAGTTAGCGTTGATCCGGAAGTGCTTATTGAAAATGGCGATCCCGCTCTTGCAAAATACAAATGGACAGTAAAAGTAACCGGTACCAATGGAGCTGTAAAAGATTCTGTTATTGCAGACACAAAGACATTACAGTTCATAGCGCCCAAAGCTGCCAGTTATGCAGTAGATTTAACCGTAACGTTAGGCAAAATGACAAAACAAGCGTCTACAAAAGTTGCTGTTTCAGAAACAGGTAAAACCTATACTTCAAAAGCATTATTGCTTATCGATTATTTACTTGCACCCAGCTATAATAGTGATAATACTCCATTTACTGCCAAAGCTGATGTTATGGAACAAATTCAGTCAGATCTTATAGAAGGAAATGATATTGCATTAGGAACTTTTGGAGGATCGATCGTTACAAAATTTGATCATACTGTAATAAATACGTATGGCAAACGCGACTTTACGGTTTTAATGACCCAGAACAGCGGTAGTTTAAAATTTTCGCCTGTAAGTATATATGTTGCCTACGATGCAAATAAAAATGGTATTGCAGACGAAAACGAATGGTATGAAATTGCGGGCAGCGAACATAATAAATCGACGACTGTTAAAAATTATGAAATTACATACAACAAACCTAATCCGGCTAAAGCAGCTGTAACAGGCACAAAAGACTGGCAATTTGATAAAGAATATCTTAAATGGACAGATAATAAAAATGCTTCCGGTTTTATTACAAAAACAAAAAAATGGAGACGATATAATTATTATCCACAATGGATGGGAGAATCTTATACAGTAAAAGGAACAAAAATATATCTGCCCATAAAAGATGTAAGTGATGGAGAGGGAACAGTCTATAATGTAGGAACTTTTGAGTGGGGTTACGGAGGTATCAAAGATCCGTCAATAGATATTAGTTGGGCTGTAGACAATAACGGAAAGAAAGTTCATTTGCCGGGAATTGATTTTGTCAAAGTATTCGTGTCAACATTTGCAGAGGCAGGTGGTACAGATTTGGTAACCAGCCACTTTGTACAAGCCGAAGATTTGAATTTTTCTAAAAGCAAGTAAGCAGGAATACTTTTTCTAAAGTAATTAAAGACGAATAATAACCCTAAATTTTATAAATTATGAAAAAAGTACTTTATTTTTTGACAGTCGGTCTTTTCTTAGGTCTTTCATCCTGTAATAATGACGACGCTCCTTTAAGTAACGAAAGCGCCAGTGCAACAGCAAAAAGCACAAGTAGCAAAACAAAAAAAACGGTAACAGATCCTGCAATTGGAACCCTGTCAACGCTTAATCTAACGAGTGCATTATTAGCAAGCGGAACGACTACAGCAGGAGGTAAATACTGGGAAAACACCTATGTTTCAGGTACCAATCTTAATGTTGACATTTTTACATTTTCGCATACAGCAACTTCTGCCGGTTATAATTACTGGGATGGTTTTACGGTATCAAATGTAAATGATGTTAAAGATTACGGTTCTGGTGCTGCACCTGGCGGATCTGATGGCTGGGTGGCTCATCAATGGGGAACTATGGCGGGAAGTGGTTTTGGAACTTCTTCTTCAGTAGCTCCGGGAACACCCGGGACACCTGGAGATCCTTATATTGTTGCGTATTGGTCAAGTTATTTAGATCCTAAAAATCCACAAGGAACTACTTTTAGCGAAAGCGGTTTTTCTAACTGGATTAAAATAGGAAACTCTGGATTATACAAAGTCGAAGGATTAAAAATCAACATGCATCCATGGCCTTATTACGGTTGTTTGTACGGAGATGGATTCGCAAGAGCGTTTACCTCGGGTGATTCTTTCAAATTGTTGATTTACGGAGTAACCGAAGACGGAACTATTACGAACCCTATTAGTCATACATTAGCAAATCATACAGGATCTTCGTTAGTTATGCCTACAGGCTGGGCGAATGTAAGCACAAGTGGTCTTCAGAGTTTAGGAGAAGTAAAATACCTTGTTTTTCAAATGTCTTCAACAGACTTCGATTTAGTGTACGGAATAAATACCGCAGCTTATTTCTGTTTGGATAAATTATCAGTAAGAAGAATAGAATAAAATTATTTGAAAATATCAGATACAATAAGAGCCATCGAAAGAATGGCTCTTATTTATTTAAACATGTTTGTTATCTGTCTTTTTTCTTTAAACGGCGTCCTCTTGGTTCGTCTCCTTCATGAAGTACAATTTCAGAATGCAGGAACTCCGCGGCGTCTGCAGAATCTTTTACCTTGACAGCACTGCGTTCCAGCATTTCTTTTTCAAACTCATTCAGGACACTTTCTCTTAGACCCACTTTTTTCCAGTGAGATAAAGATTTACATCCTTTAAATATCATTCGGGCGAGCGTGAGCGCATCTAACAGCGCCTGGTTCGCACCTTGTCCCTTAAACGGGCTCATTGGGTGAGCTGCATCTCCGATCAGCGTTATTTGTCCGCCTTTATTCAACAATTCAGATTCGAGTAATTCCCGATCATAGACCGGATAACCGGAAATCTGCGCTTCTGGTGTTGCTTCTAAAATTTCAGGAACAGGACTGTGCCACTGCGTTCTGCGACACGCTTCTTCTTTAAGAGCTTTAAGTCCCTGAGCACTTAATGCTTTTGCCTCTTCTTCCGGCATTGGGAAACTAAGCTGCCACATAACCGAATCTGATTTATAAGGCATGATGTAAATTCGTTCATTGCCATTGGCAGTTTGAAAAACAGTAGCCGAGTCTAATAAGGAACTATTAAGACCTTCAAGAGATTTTAGAGGGCAAATCCCCAATATCACAATACAACCCAGATAACGTAAAGGTGTAATATCTTCGCCAATCAGCATTTTCCGAACTGAACTGCGAATACCATCAGCACCAACCACAAGGTCTGCCTTGCAATTTTTTATTGCTCCGTTTACCTGAAAGCTCAGCGTAAAACTTTCATCTTCGCATTTTTTAAAATCCATTAATTGGTGATCCCAATTTACTTTTTCCTGTCCGCCAAGCTGCTCCAGCAGCTCCAGTCGCAAAGATTGTCGTGCAATATGTATATTGGAGCGTTTTTGAAATGTTTTTGCATCAGATGACACCCATTTTCTCACGCCCCATTCCCCAATTACTTTTCCTTCTGTAGTGTGAACCAAATGCCGTGTTGAAACAACGCCATCGTCTAAGGAGAAAATACCCAATCCCTCGATTGCTTTACTGGCTTGTTGCAAAGTCAGCCCGTAGCCCTGAGAACGCGAATCGAAATTGTTGTCGCGTTCATAAAGAGTAAAAGGAATCCTGCGGTGCAAACAAGCAACCGCCAGAGCGACTCCGCCTATGCCCGCACCAATAATAGCGACATGCGGATAATTTTCTTTATCTGGCAAAACAGGGTTTATGGAAGTAATCAATCCGGATCCGGAACAGTTCAGGCAGGAGTTGAGGTGGGCTTTAGGACGTACCGGTGTTATTCCTTCATTATTTGCTTTTTCGAATTGATCTAACGCAGTCTGGTATTGGAGTCTCACTTTCTTACTGAGCCGCTGACTTTTTTTGCCTTGTCCCTGACACTCCGGACAAATAATCCAGTTTGTCTTTTCATTTTCCATTTTTCCCACTCCTTTATTTTTTTTTACTTTAATCAGGCTGAACCCAATTGTCTTTATGTAATTTCCTGATAATGCCGTGCTAATTTTTTTTATAAAGCTTTCCCTAATGTAGAGGCTCGGTATACCAGTTTAGCATCCAGAATTATCGTTCGGCTTGGTGATGAATCATCTTTTATCTTTTCGATTAAAAGTGTCGCTGCACTTTCTCCCATTTTTGTCAAAGGCTGTTCTACACTCGTTAATTGCGGGAACACATTGACAGAGAATTCTGTTCCTGAAAAACTTGCAATGGCAATTTCTTCGGGAACCTTTATACCTTGTTCCTGTAAATAGTTCATCGCACCAATAGCCAGTGTATCAGTAAAAGCAAAGATACTGTCAAATTGTACTTTGTTGTCCAGTAATTTTTTAGCAGCAATTCTTCCATCGTCAAATCCCACTCCATTTGTTTTGACCATCAATTGAGCATCATAAAGATTGTGTTTGGTTAAAATACGCTGGTAACCTCCGGCGCGTTCTACAGAATTACGAACAGTCGAAGGTCCCATTAGATGCACTATTTTGGTTCGGCCACAACTGATTAGATGTTCGATCATCAAAGAAGCTTTAATGTGATCATCGACCAGAACTTTTGAGACATCGAGTGTATTTTGAGGTATCCTGTCGAAGAATACAAGCGGAGTTCCTCTTTGTATTATTTCCTGATAGATTTCCTGATTGTGTGTTTCATGGCAGAGATTGATTATAATTCCGTCAACATTGAAACTTTCGAGCAAAAGCAGATTCTCCCTTTCGCGCAAAGGATCTTCATCTGATTGTAGAATTATAACTTTATATCCCAAAGGATAAAGAATATTGTGAACACCTTGCAGCACTTTTGATGAAAAAGGTGTTGTCATTTCCGGAACAACAAATCCTATACTTTTTGTTTTACCGTATTTTAAGTTCAAAGCCGTTACATTGGGTTTATAACCCAATTTTTGTGCAGCTTCTATTACCCTGTTTTTTGTATCGGCATGTATGTTTTTATCATTAAGCAACGCTCTCGAAATGGTAGAAGTGGATAAGGACAGATACTGTGCAAGATCTTTTATGGTAGTTCGTTTCATCATGCTTAATTTATTCAAAAATAATAATAATCTAACACATAAAAACATAGATTATACATTGAGAAAGAAACCTATTTATTTTGCAGCAATATTTTTTTGTAATTTTAAGAAGTTAAACGCTTTATTATTAGGTGAAAAGCCTGCATGTCTATGGGTTAATTTTAATAACAGGAGAGGTCAAAGAATACAATTTGATACTCTGGGAACGTTCCCAAGATATTGGGAACGTTCCCATAATGGTTTTTTTACGAAAACGATGTAAATAGTAAGTGAATGTTATAAGTTTGATAAAAATATCGACAAATTATTACCAAATAAATTTAAAAAATGAAAACTATAGAGTATCAATATAATGCCAAAGATATTAGTCAGGGTATAGTACATATTGGGGTTGGCAACTTTCACAGAGCACATGAGGCATTTTATACAAATGAATTATTGGCCCATAAGGACCAAAGCGAATGGGGAATATGCGGTGTGAGCTTATTGATTGCTGATAAGAAAAATGTAGAAAACTTAAAGTCACAGGATTTTGACTATACTGTAACTGTATGTGGCCGAAATGGGCAAGACGAAGTTTATAAAATTGGTGCAATTCAGGAAATTATTGCAGGTTATGAAAATCCAAAAGCTGTAATTGATAAGATTGCCGAAAGTAACATAAAGATTATCTCACTGACAATTACTGAAGGCGGATATAATTTGGATAAGGAAACAGGGAATTTCAGGCTTGAGGATGAAAAAATCAAACATGATATTCAGAATCCAAAATCACCTGCTACAGTTTTCGGGTTTATAGCCGAAGGTTTACGTGCCCGCAAGCAAATGGGAAATGGCGGTATCACTATTCTTTCGTGCGACAACCTGCAACATAACGGAGATACGGCAAGAAAAGCATTTACAGCATTTATAGAAGCACAAGATGCCGAACTGGCTATTTGGGTAGCAGAACATGTTACGTTTCCTAATAGTATGGTAGATCGAATTACGCCCGCTACAACACCGGACGATATAATACGCCTGAACAAGAATAGCGGGATCGATGATAAAGCCCCTGTGTATTGCGAAGACTTTATTCAGTGGGTTATTGAGGATAATTTTATTGCAGGAAGACCAGCATGGGAAAGAGTAGGAGTTGAGTTTGTAAAAGATGTTGCTGTTTTCGAAAACATGAAGCTAAGTCTTTTAAATGCATCCCACACACTTTTGTCTTATCCTGCATTTTTAGCCGGTTACCGTAAAGTTGATGTTGCGATGCACGATCCGCTTTTTGTTAATCTGCTAAAAGATTTTATGAATATCGATATTACACCTTATGTTCCTGCACCAAAAGGGATAGATCTCGAACGATATAAAAAGACACTTCTGGAGCGTTTTGCCAATCATGCAGTAAGCGATCAGCTGAGCAGATTGTGTTATGATGGTATTTCGAAATTTCCCGTTTACATTATGCCTAATCTTGGCAAGATGATAAAAGACGATAAGGATCTCTCAAGAATGGCTTTTCTTATCGCTTCTTACAGGCATTATTTAAAATACAAAACAGATAGTAACGGATTACAATATGATATAGCGGAACCTTGGCTGGATACAGTCGACAGTGAACTTATAGAAAGCAATGATCCTCTGGGTTTTCTAAAGTTAGCCCCTTTTAAAAGTTGTGATCTTAGCAGTTCAGAGCAATTCACAACAGCTTATATTCATTTTGTTACCGCTATAAAACAAGACGGAATAGTGGCCGTGTTAACAACAATAGTAGCGTAACGGTCATTCTGTTAATACAACAAATATGAAACTAAAATCTCAAAATCGAATATTGCCGTATGTGGTAGTTACTTTTATTTACTTTATTGTGGGATTTCTTACCACTGTAAACGAGCAGCTTCAGGCACCTCTTAAATTTACATTTTTATCTGAGGCTGGAGCTTATAAAAATACGCTGACCACCTTGATTTCTTTTTTCTTTTTTCTGGGATATCTTATAAATGGTACATTAGGAAGTAAGTGGGTCAACAGGTTTGGATACAAGAAAACCATAATTCGCGGTATTTTCTTTATCATATCCGGATTGGTAATGTATTTGTTTGCCGTAGAGATAGGGTATAAGTTCCCTGATTTTCATTTTGCGGCAGGCGGAGCAATTATTCCGTACGGATATATTATTTTCTTATTGGGTTCTTACCTAATGGGAACCTCTGCTGCGATAATACAAGTTGTAGTAAATCCGTATGTGGCTTCTTATGATTTACCCGGTACACAGCCCGTTCAGCGTTTGAGTATTACAACAGGTATTAATTCTATAGGAACTACTTCAGCGCCCTTTTTTGTGACGCTGGTAATGTTCAGGGGAATTTCTATTGATAATATCGAAATCAAACAGCTAATCACACCGCTTTTACTGCTGATACTCTGTATTGCTGCAGTCGCACTTTTGGTACGAAAACTTGATATTCCTGATATCGCACATACCCGTGCCAAAGTAGGAGAAAAACTCGAAAAGAGTATTTGGTCTTTTAGGCATTTTGCATTGGGAGTATTGGCCATTTTCTTTTATGTAGGTACAGAAGTAGCTATTGGTGCCAATATTAATTTGTATGCATTCGAATTGGAAGAACTCGGAAATCCCGTTTCTTTTTTCGGAAAGACAGACATTATTATTGGCGGGATGGATCTTGGAATACACGCTTTGCTTTCTACGCTTTATTGGGGTGGTTTTCTGGTTGGGCGCGTGATATCCAGTTTTCTTAGCAAGGTTTCAGCACGTCAGCAATTAATTACTACCACCATTATAGCGGCGATTTTTGCTGTAATTGCCATGGTTTTTCAAAATATCTGGTTTTTGGTTGCGATAGGTTTACTGCATTCATCTATGTGGAGCTGTATTTATTCGCTTTCTATAAAAGGTTTAAAACAATATACCTCGAAGGCTTCGGGAGTTTTTATCTCAGCAGTATTTGGTGGGGCAGTTTTTACCCTGCTTCAAGGTGCAATGGCAGACCTTTTTGGTTCATGGCGCTGGACATGGTGTCTTACCCTGGTGTGCGAATTACTGATATTGTTATACGCTTTAGTTGGATCACAGCCCAGAGAAAAAGATATTATATAAACAATTAAAACCGTCGCATGTACTTAATTTTAAGTTCCGGCGGGACGCGATATAATAATGCATTGCAATGTGTTATTCTAAAGTATAAAGAATACAAAAATGACAAATTCAAATAAAATCAAAGTAGCCTGTTTTGGCGAAGTGTTATGGGACCTTTTTCCGGGGAAAGAGAAAAGTGCCGGAGGAGCACCTTTTAACGTTGCTTACAATCTTTTTAAAATGGGGATTGATTCCCGAATGATCAGTAGTGTAGGAGATGATGATCCGGGGAGGGAAATTATAAAAAAAATAGACAGTTGGAACATGCCGGTTAAGAGCATACAACTGAACAAGAATTATTCAACCAGTACTGTCGTTGCCACATTTGATGAGCACAAGGAAGCACATTATGATATTGTGACCAATGTAGCCTGGGATTTTATTGAAGCAACACCTCAGGATATAGAGCTGATTAGAAATGAAGATGCTCTTGTTTTTGGCTCACTTGCAACAAGAAGTCCGCAATCTAAAAACACACTTTTTACCTTGCTTGAAAACAGTACGTTTAATGTTTTTGACATAAACCTAAGGAAGCCACATTATGATTTAAGTGTCATTAAAGACCTTTTGCATAAATCTCACCTTGCCAAATTCAATAAAGCGGAATTATTGCTGCTAAGAGAATTTTTAGGAAAGAAATACGATTCAGAAGAAGATATTGTCAGCTATTTGCAAGATACTTTCAAATTGCCCGAAGTTATAGTATCAAAAGGAAGTAAAGGCGCACTTTATGCCAGCGATGGTAATTTTTACCTGTATCCGGCTGTAGATATCGTAGTGGCCGATACCGTAGGAAGCGGAGATGCCTTTTTAGCAGGTTTCTTATCTAAAAGACTTGAAAAAGCAGCCTCAATAGACGATATAATGAAACAGGCAGTAAGCTTAGGCGCCTATATAACATCAAAAGAAGGAGCATGTCCTGAATATGAAATATCAGATTTTAAACTTTTCACAAAGACACAAAATAGTCATTCACGAGAAGAGGAACTTAATGACGCTATTGTAAATCATTAAATTATTGAGATAAAGTAAAGGCAGCTGATGTATTAATTGGCTGCTTTTACTGCATTTAGCCAACACAATTATTTTGGCAAAAAAACGACTGGCTAATTTAGGCAGGTTATTAGTTTTAAACTGGAGTTTTCAGTATTTTTGCACTTCTAAAAAATCCTCATGAATTCCCCTGTAAAAGCCATCAATCCTATTTATAATCTGCAATTTGGATTAGTCTGTTTAAGTTCCTTACTTTTTTCTGCCAGTTTTAATATGCTGATTCCTGAACTTCCGGAATACCTGAGCAATATGGGCGGAGCAGAATACAAAGGATTAATCATTGCACTTTTTACATTAACAGCAGGAATCTCAAGACCTTTTAGCGGCAGGCTGACTGATACATTGGGTAGAGTACCTGTTATGGCAGTTGGTTCTATTGTTTGTTTTGTCTGCGGTATTTTATATCCCGTTTTAGGAACAGTTTCCGGGTTTTTATTTCTAAGGTTAATTCACGGATTTTCTACCGGATTCAAACCTACGGCAACTGCAGCTTATGTTGCAGATATTGTTCCAAGAGAGCGCTGGGGCGAAGCTTTAGGTTTACACGGATTGTGTTTTTCGATAGGTATGGCTCTTGGACCCGCTATTGGGAGTTCGATTAAATTGTATTCTTCTATGAACATGCTTTTTTATGCCTCTTCTGTTTTTGCACTTCTTTCTATTGTTATTTTAATGAACATGAAAGAAACCCTGAAACACAAGCAGCGTTTTAGCCTTCGTATTTTAAAAATTTCAAGAAAAGATATTATTGCCCTCGAAGTACTTCCGGCAGCTATCGTGACTTTTCTTTCTTATATGGCTTATGGTGTGATCCTAACGTTAATTCCTGACTGGAGCCAGCATTTAGGGATTGCCAACAAAGGCTTATTTTTTATGGTCTTCACGATCACTTCAGTTATGATTCGTTTTGGCGCCGGAAAAGCTTCTGATAAGTACGGTCGTCTTAATTTGATAGGTATTGGACTTTTCTTATTGATTATATCACTGGTAATTGTTGGATTTTCGACATCAATTACCGGATTTTTGGCAGGAGCCGCACTCTATGGCGTTTCTACCGGAATTGTCTCTCCGGCTTTAAATGCCTGGACTGTCGATATGAGTTTTGCTGAACACCGTGGCAAAGCCATGGCCACAATGTATATTGCCCTGGAAGCAGGGATAGGCCTTGGGGCACTTTTTGCCGGATGGGTGTATCAGGATGTGATTGCAAAAATTCCAATGCTGATGTATGGCAGTGCAGCAATGGTTTTCTTAGCCCTGGGATATGTTTGGTTTCAGTTTAAACAAAACAGCAAAACCTCTAAAGTCATTTGATTTTAGAGGTTTTGTTTTAGAGATTCTCTTTTTATTTTTTTGCCAAAAGAAACTCATTACTTGATTCAACTTTAGCATATAAGCCGTCAAGAGCATTTAATCCGGCTAAGTAAGCAGTGTTTATTTGTTTTGCAGAAACTGTTTCGCCATTTAATTCACGATCTCTCGTAGCAACGGCATCACTAATTAAGATGTTCTTAAAACCATTATCCATAGAGGCTCTCACTGTAGCATCGATACAAACATCTGTCATCATACCTGCAAAAACTAAATTGGTAATTTTATTTTCCTGCAGATACTCTAATAATTTAGTATCTCTAAAACTATTAGGATAGTTTTTTGTAATTACCTTTTCATCGGCAAGCGGGGAAACTATTTTATTAATTTCGGCACCCTTTGTGTCCGGTAGAAAAAAGGTAGCGCCTTCTTGTAGCGCGATGTGCTGTATGTGTATTACAGGCATTTTGTTTGCTCTGAAATATGATAATAACTCTTTTGCTTTAAGTGCCGCTTTTTCAGCATCTACAAGTTCCATAGTTCCACCAGGGAAATAATCATTTTGGATATCAATGATAATTAATGCCGTTTTTTCTGTTTTTGTGTTTTCCATTTCTTTTGTGTTTTGCGTATTATTTTGTTGAGGTAAATCGTTTTTTTTATTGCAGGCTATTGTAGTAGCGATTAGCAATAGTATTGCAGCTGTTATTTCATTTTGTTATTTGTTTTTAAGTTTTAAAATTTGATTAAGGGTGCGTATCTATGGTATTTATAAGATTAAATTCTTCCGACTTGTGAACAAGTATAAGACAAGTATGAATTTGCTTCGTCTTTCATTATTAGGTTATTAATTGTATTAATTTGTTAGTGTAATTAATTTCGCAAACTAAATAGACACATTGAAATTGGTGCAAATTGGTGTAATTCGTGTTCGAAATTGAGTTATTATATTGGCATCAAAACGTGGTTGTAATTTTTATCATTTTTTATTATTTGTCATCTCTCATTTTTTTTTCAAAGGTATTGTGAAGCAAAAAATATCGACGTTGAACTAGTTCACCAAATGCTTTGAAGAGGAGATTTTAGAATAATTTATTAAAAAGTATCATTTTTTATAATAGAGTCCGGCGTAATAACCCGTATTTTTTTCTAAATTAGATTACTGAGAAGAAAACGATTGTTTACTATATTATACGATATATAAAATGAGAAACTATAGAAGTAAATTTAGTTCAGTTATCAAATGACAGAGCATAATCTATTTTACGAAAATATAAAGAAGCATGTAGCTTTTTCTGAAAGTGAGTTTGCAAAACTTAGCTCGTTTTATCATATTGAAGAAATACAAAAGAACCAAATGATACTTTCTGAAGGAGAAATTTGTAATTTTGAAGGATATATATTAGAGGGTTGTTTTAAGATTTTTTATCAGGAAGACAATATAAAAGAGCATATCTTATATTTTGCGGTCGAAGATTGGTGGGTTTTGGATATTGGCAGTTTTGTGTCAGGAACACCTTCAAAACTAAATATTCAGGCTTTAGAAGATTCAAAGGTTATCATGATTAGTAAAGAGCAAAAAGAAAGATTATATCAGGAAATACCAAAAACCGAAAGACTTTTTCGACTCATGAATCAAAAAGCCCTCGAGTCAATTCAATTGCGTATGATTAGTATGCTCAATAAAACTGCCGATAAACGTTATGTAGAATTTAAAAATAAATATCCAACACTTGAACAAAGAATTCCTCAGCATCAAATTGCAGCTTATCTGGGTATTTCGCATGAATTTTTAAGCAAGATCAGAAGAAAGTTACTGTAAAAAAATCTGTGGAGAGTAAAAAAATTACCGCAGAGAACGTAAAGTCTTTTTTTAGTTTGAGCTTTTTTAAAACAATTATGGTTGAAAAAATTCGGCAAAGTCGCAAAGAAAATGGATGTAAACTTGGCGGCTTTGCGCGAAATCCATTCGGCAAAAGAATTATATATTTTTCTTTAACTTAATGATATTAGCTGAAGCTTCGGGATTGCGAACTTTTTTATACTTTTATAACCCTTCTTAGACAAAAATCTTTGGGAGCTTTGCGGTAAAAAATAATTAGGCTATTTTTATTTAGCGTTAATCCCTATAAATCCCTCTGCAGCAAGTCATTTATAGAAACCCCAATCATTCATTTTGTCTTTATGGTATTGGAGAAGCCATTTTTCCATTTTTTGAAGCAGCTGAACTTCTTTTGGTTTACCCATAGGATCTTCCAGCCCATTTATTGTCCTGCTGATATTAAATTTTTTGTCTTCGAAAACGCAGGTAAATTTGGGAAATTCATTATGCGAAACAATCCAGCTGTCGCGTAGCGTTTTTTTAATTTGAAATTTTTTCATTTTAGAAAATAGGAATCATTATCGCTTTTTATCCATGCTATAAACTGCAATTATACAGCTTTATTATATTCAATTCTTATTTTAAAGTAAAGATAACGCGAAATAATCTTTGAATATACCTGCTGAAACTATTGCACAATACGTTTGCTAAGGGCTATTTTAATTCCAAGTGCGATATATACCAATCCGGAAACGCGACTCATCCAAAGACTTATTTTTGGATTTTGTAACACCTTTTTTGTAAAGAAAGAGGCGCTAAATGTAATAAGAACACACCACACAAGATCAATAAGTATGTAAATAATGCCCAATGAAAGAAAAGGGTTAATAATCCCCTTATAATTTGGATCTATGAATTGTGGAAAAAAAGCTAAGAAGAATAAGGCAACTTTAGGATTAAAAACATTGGTAACGACGCCAGAAACATAAATTTTGAGCATCGAGTCCTTTTTATCTGCTTCTAGTTTTGTAACGCCTCCTTTTTTAGATAATAAACTCATGATTCCAAGATAAATTAAATAGGCTGCACCCAAATATTTTACAATAGAGAATGCAAGTGCTGATTCTGCCAAAATGATAGACAGTCCTAAAACAGCGAGCGTAATATGAAATAATACACCAGACAATATTCCTAAAGAAGAATAAATGCCAGCTTTCCATCCCTGAGATATAGTTCTGTTCAGAATATAGATTGTGTCTACTCCCGGTGTAAGTGCAAATATGATAACGGCCAGTATAAATGTTTCCAAGTGAATAATTCCCATAATATTGTATTATTAGTGTGTCATTTTTATTAAAACTTTCCTTTTTAAAGCTTGATGCTTAGAAAATTTTGTGCGATACGAAGTTATAAAAGGAAAAGTAAAACCAAACATAATATTTCACTATTTAAATTGAAGAATATCTTTTTAAATGGGAATCTTAAAACCATTTAACCCAAACAAATGTATAAACAGATAATCGATATAAAATATTGATTATATATCTTTTAAGGTAATTTTTTAGACTTTTAAACTCGAATAATTTCTATAAAACGCCCACAAATTTTCCTGATTTTAACAATATTTTAGAAAATAGATCTTTAAATATATTTGATGTCTGTTACAGTATTATAAGAGATTTTGTGAAGTAATTAATATGGTTTTAGAAAAATTCTTACACAACAAATCAAAAAAGACAAAAAGTTAACTTTCTTATTATTAATTAATTAAAATTAATGAATCGATTTCGTTAACATTTTTTTTATAAAAAAAACAATTAAAATTTTGGCACTAAGATTTTTAATTTACCTTTGTTCTACCAAATTAGTAGAATTTAAAAATAAGTTAAATACCAAAGATTAAAGATTATCAAATAAAAAATGTTGTTTTTGAGCAAGGAACCATTTAGTCATTCGCGATAGGTTGCCTACAGTCAAAATTCTTAAATCCCTAATTTATACAAATTTTTAATAAAAAGGAACTCTGGTTTTTAGGGTTAAATTTTCTATTGGTCAATGTAACGAATAGTAATCTAAAATAAATTAAAAATGAAAAAACGAATGCATAGCTGATAAAAAAAATACCATTTCTGTTGCAGCAGAAATGGTGAAGCTTAAAGAAATTGTTCATCTCTATAAGGAAAACGAAAGTGGAGTAAATCTTTTTTCGGGTCGCCTTATTTATTAAACCAAAACGAAAGTAATGAAAAGAAAATTAAACAGACATATATGGTTATGTATTTTATTGATTTCCATAGGAGTTAAAGCTCAGGAGACCAAGCCATTAATTCAGTCCAGACTTGAAGGAACAGTAATCGACGCTGTTACAAAAGAACCAATTATTGGTGCTTCGATAAACATTAAAGGGACTACACACGGGGCTGTAACAGATTTTGACGGGAAGTTTTACTTTCAAACCGGGCAAAAACTTCCTTATACATTAATAGTAAGTTACCTGGGATATAAAAAAGCTGAAATTGTAGCCAATTCAAATCCCGTTACCGTTTCTCTTACTGAGGAACAAAATGCTTTGTCTGAAGTTGTAGTTACTGCACTTGGTATTACAAAAGAAAAGAAATCTTTAGGATATACTACTCAGGCGCTTAAAGGAAAAGAGTTGTCAGAAACAAAAGAAACGAATTTTTTAAATGGTCTTAGCGGTAAATTAGCCGGAGTACGTATTACTAATTCGCAAGGAGATATGGGATCTTCACGTATCATTATTCGTGGAGAAACTTCTATATCCGGAAACAACCAGCCGTTATTTGTGGTAGATGGAGTTCCGGTAGACAACTCACAATTGAGCTCTGTTGGTGGAGCTGCTGCTTCTCGTGATTTTAGAAATGCAATTGCCGATTTGAATCCTCAGGATATCGAAACATTAACAGTATTAAAAGGACCTAATGCGGCTGCTCTTTACGGTTCGCGTGCAGCGCATGGTGTTGTTCTTATTACTACAAAATCAGGAAGAGGTCAACAAGGATTAGGCATAAGCTTTAGTTCAGGTATTACCGTTTCTCAAGTTGCTACTTTACCAAGATTTCAAAATTCTTTTGGACAGGGATCAAACGGAAAGTTTAGTTACGTAGATGGTAAAGGTGGAGGAATTAATGATGGTGTTGATGAAAGCTGGGGACCTAAAATGGACGGACGCCTTATTCCTCAGTTCAATTCTAACGGGGTAGCAGTTCCTTTTGTGGCGCATCCTGATAATGTGAAAAACTTTTTTAATACTGGTCTTACTTATGACAACAGTATTTCGATAGCAAAATCAGATGAAAAATCAGATTTCCGTTTAGGAGTAAACAATCAAAAACAATTAGGAACAGTACCTAATAGTGAAATAAACAAAACAAACTTTACGGTTAACACGAATTACCAAATATCCAAAAGTATAAAGGTAGGGGTAACAGCGAACTATATTGTTACAACTGCTCCAACTTTACCGGGTGGACCAACAGGTAACCGTGCTGCAGGTGTAATGTTACAGTTTCTTTGGTTCGGACGTCAGGTAGATACAGATGCACTTAGAGACAATAGAGATGTTAACTGGAACAATAGCTATTATAGCAATCCGTATTGGAATGCTTATTACAATACTACAAGCCAACAACGTAATCGTTTTATAGGAGATATCCATTTAGAAGCAAAACTTGCAGACGGACTTCTTTTTAAATTCCGTACCGGAGTTGACTATTATAACGATCGTAGAAAATACGAGATTAAATATGGTACAAACGGAACTCCTTTTGGATCTTATGCTGAAGATGCTTACACAGTAGACGAAAGAAATACAGAGGGTATTTTTACGTATACGAAAAAAGTAAATGACGATTTTACTATAGATGCCCTTGCCGGATTCAACGAACGTAACCACAGTGATGCCAACAATTATCAAAAGGCGCCACGTCTTGCTGTACCTGATTTGTACACATTAACCAATTCACGTGATCCGTTGACTTCATCAAATTATTTCTCAGAATTAAAAGTATATAGTGTATATGCTTCTGCCCAGGTAGGTTATAAAAACTATGCGTTTTTGAATGTAACCGGACGTAATGACTGGTCATCGACATTGCCAAGTAACAACCGTTCTTATTTTTATCCTTCTGTTAGTGGTAGTTTAGTATTGTCTGATGCATTGAATTTAAAAAGCAATACACTTGACTTCTTAAAACTGCGTGGTGGCTGGTCTGAAGTAGGTAACGATGCAGATCCGTATCAATTGGCTACAGTTTACGATTTTCAAACTGCATTTGACGGAAATCCAATTCAAACTTCTTCTAAAAAGAAACTTAATGAGAACCTGAAACCAGAGACAACACGTTCTACTGAGGTAGGTCTTGAATCTTCTTTCTGGAAAAACAGATTGCATCTTGATGTTGCTTATTATAACACAAATAGTTTCGACCAGATTCTGGAGATAAAAACAACTAATGCGAGTGGTTATAATTCACAATTAATCAATGCCGGTAAAATAAACAACCATGGTATAGAAATTCAATTGGACGGAAGCCCTATTCAAACGCGTGATTTTAAATGGAATGTGGGTGTAAATTATTCAAGAAATATTAGTAAAGTAGATGTTCTTGACTATGAAAAACAGATTCAAAATTACACAATTGCTTCCTCAGGTGGTGTTGATGTATTGGCATCTGTAGGACAAGCTTACGGTGCACTTTATGGTACAGCTTATTTGCGCGACACAAATGGAAATATAGTAGTAGGGGCAAACGGTTTACCGCAAGCTGATCCAACAAAGAAAGTATTAGGACATTATACTCCGGACTTTTTAGGTGGTATTACAAATACATTGACATACAAGAATCTTGAACTTTCATTTCTTGTGGATGCCCGTGTAGGTGGAGAACTTTTTTCAGGAACGAACAGAACAGGTACTTATACTGGTGTATTAGATCAAACGATGCCAGGTCGTGATGCTGCAAATGGAGGATTAAATTATTATATAACAGGTACTACGAAAACTTTATTGAATGGTGGTACTGCTCCAAACGGAGCTGTAGTATATGATGATGGTATGATCTTTAATGGTGTACACGCTGACGGAACGCCAAACAATCAGGTAATTAGCGCACAGGAATATTACAAAGCGTCATACAATATTAGTGAAGCTTATATCTACAGTTCAACTTTTGTAAAACTAAGAGAAGTAAAACTAGCGTATAATTTCAATAAAACATTTGCTAAGAGACTAGGTTTTCAGGCAGCTAGTATCACTGCTGTAGGTCGTAACTTGTTTTTTATCTACAAAGACGTACCAAATATAGATCCTGAATCAGCTTTTAATACAGGAAACGGGCAAGGATTGGAAAGTTTGGCATTGCCAAGTACCAGAAGTTTTAGCCTTAATGTTAATCTTAAATTTTAAAAACACGAAATCATGCTAAAAAAACTAGCTTATATAACGCTGTTTGCAGTATCACTGGTCTCTTGCAGCGACAGTCTGGATGAAATTAATAAAAATCCAAATGCTACCGAAACGCCTTTAGCACCTTATTTGTTAACAGGATCATTAAAACAAGGAGCTGATATCTATTGGGGATCAGATAATAACTTTAATTCATCTTTGTTATTTGTTCAGCACTGGGCTAAAATTCAATATACTGAACCGGACAGATATGATGTATCTAATACTTCATTCACTACTTTATGGAATACAGGATATGCAACTTTAATCACGGATTTGAACACGATTTTGAAATTTTCAGATCAGCAGGCAAATTCAAATTATAAAGGGATTGCATTAACTCTTCGTTCATGGACTTTCTTATTATTAACAGATGCTTACGGAAGCATTCCTTATAAAGAAGCAGGTCTAAAAGTAACGCCGGCATATAATACTCAAAAAGAAGTATATATCGGATTATTGGAAGATTTAAAACAAGCTCAGTCTTTGTTGAGTGCAACAAATGGTACCGTTACAGGTGATTTAGCTTATAAAGGCGACATCTCAAAATGGAAAAAACTTGTAAACTCGCTTCGTTTGCGTATTGCTTTGAGAATTTCTGATAAAGAACCTGCTTTAGCAAAACAAGCTGCAATTGATGCAACAACTGATGCTGCAGGAGTATTGAGCAGCAACAGCGATACCTTTAAGTTTACTTACATCAGTTCGCCTCAGCAAAATCCAGCTTCGGCCTGGTTTGAAACTCGTGATGATTTCCGTATTTCAAAAACTTTGGTTGATAAGCTAAACGAGTTAGCTGATCCGCGTTTGCCAGTTTATGCTCAATTACCAACGGATGCAACGGTAGGTAAATATTTAGGTGGTGCTAATGGATTATCAAACAGTGATGCCAACAGTCAGGGTTTTGCTAAAACATCAAAACCGGGAACATACTTTTTGACTTCCACATCTCCAGCTGTAATTGTTTCTTATTCAGAAACGTTATTCAATCTTTCTGAAGCAGTAGCTCGTGGTTTTATTGCCGGAGATGCTGAGCAGCTTTACAAAAGTGCAATTACGGCATCATTCAATCAATTTGGGATTACAGATGCGACAGCTATTACGAAATATCTTAATCAGACATCTGTGAAGTATGATGCAACCAATTATGCCAAATCTATAGGTACACAAAAATGGATCGCATTTTTTGGACAAGGTCTGGATGCTTTTGTAGAGTGGAGAAGACTTGATTATCCTGTATTGACTGCCGGTCCGTCTACTGTCTTGAATGGACAGATTCCTTCTCGTTTCTTTTACCCGGGTACAGAACAATCGTTGAACGGAACTAGTTACCGTGCCGCAGTATCTGAACAAGGAAAAGACTTGCTTACGACAAAACTATGGTTTGATGTAAAATAAATCAGACTCCTAAAAGGATACTTATCTTTATAAAACAAAAAAGCTAAATCGAAAGATTTAGCTTTTTTTATTTCTATAAGTGTAGGTTTGTTTTGATCAATTCAAGCTGCCGGGTTAATCATATGTGGTTCCTCGGAGAATGTTATGAAGTGTATAAAAACGAATGCTATGACGAATAAATCTCCAGGAATGGCTCAAAAAAACATATAAGTTTTTCATTTTCAGAAGGGGAGAAATCGCGCTAGCTATTGCACATAGAAAATAACCAATCTTTGCCGAGCCTCTAGTACGCTTTCTATCCCGAAGCTTCGGGACTTTGCCGAATGATCTGGAAAAAGGTGCAAAGCCGCCACGTTTACATTCATTTTCTTTGCGACTCTACGACTTCGCGCGAAATCTTTTAGCTATAATTGTCCTTAAAAAAAGCTTAACTTAATTCGAAAAGGCTAAAATGCCTGCACAAAGCTGATTGTTAAACGGGTCCCATTTTCTTTTACATAATTCATATTATTAGATTGCCATTGAGAAATAACGCTATAATAATCCTTGTTAAATAAATTCTCTATACCAAAACGAACAGTACTTTTTTCTCTAAATGTATAGCTGGAAGAAAGGTTGAAAGCCGTGAAAGATTTGATAGGTCCTGTACCATAAGTATAAGCACCATTGATAGATTCAAATCGATCTCTACCAGAAGTATTGATCATTTGCAAAAATATTGACCAAGCCTCAAGAGGTCTAAAAACGGTATAAGCTACTATTTTAGGCGGATTGATACGATCACCTCCTAAGTATACTTTTTTATCAGCAACTTCACGTTTTCCTTCTGTAAAAGAATAATTAGCTCCAATATCAATTTTTGGATGAAGACGATATTTTGCCGACACTTCAAAGCCATAAATTTTTTCGGGAGATCTTGAAATTTGTGGATTACCATCAACATATACATAAGAAGCGCCTAATTTTGAAGTGCTGTAATAAACGGCACCTTCATAAGAAAGTTTATCGAAAGATCCTGAAAAACCAAATTCATAATTATTTGCCGTAACCGCTTTTATCGAAGTATTACTTACTGTGTTTTCTTTTGCAGCACGCAGAACCAAACCTAAATCAGCAACACTGAAACTCTGTGAAAAACTGACAAAAGGTTTAAATAAATTCCATTTTGTATAACGTAATCCGGCATTAAACATTAGTGCATTAAAATCTAATGCTCCGCCATTAACAGCAATTCCGCCACCCACATAAGTTCCGTTTACATAATTGCGAATACCAATAGTGGTATAATCAGGCACATCGATGTTGACATTTTCAAGCCTTAAACCCGTTTTTAAAACTAAATTTGGACCAAACATATTTTTAAGCTGAAAATACGGTGCCAAATTGTTCATTTTCATTTCAGGAATTACTGATCTTCCATCAGTAAGATGCGTATCTGTTATATCAGAAAGAATATCCAATCCGTAAATCAGATCGCCGGATAACAAAGGACTGAATTCGTAAGGAGTACTAAAATTCAAACGAAAACCCAGCTTTTTGCTTTGTGTAGCAGGCTGCCCATTATTTTCAAAAAAGTCACTATAATTAATTAAAGTAAGATAATCTTGAAAATACAGCGTAGCATTCACATCCGTATTTCCAATGAAATTCTTTCCTATATAACTTAAACTTGCGTTATGATTATAAGGAGTTCCTTCCGGCTCTCCTGGGCGCTGTCCTCTTATACCGATAGTTGGCGAATCAAAATTGCCATAAACTCCAGCCTTAGCAATGTAATCCGTATGTTGCGTGCTTTCGAAATAATTATACATTAATTCTAACCGATTATTTTGATTTATGTCATAGCCAATTTTAGCAAAAGCATTCCAGTTTCGAAGATCATTCATTCCGTATTCCGGAGAAAGTACACGGCCTTTTGCATCACGATAAAGTCCCGTCTCTTCATAACGTCCACTCACAACATAATCGATCTTGTTTATTTTACCGCTCAATAATTGAGATACAAAAAAACCAGCCGTTCCTTTAGGTTTAATGAGAGAAAATGCTGTCCCGGCTTCTGTTGATCCGCTAATTGCCTTGTCCTGATTTGCTCGTTTAGTGATGTAATTGATAAGACCACCATCGGCACCATTTCCGTAAATAGCAGTTGCACCCTTGATAACCTCTACACGATCTAAGACAGTAGGATCAAGAGAGCGCATGTCTTTAGCCCCATCTCTCAAAGGCGTAGATTGCGGGATACCATCAATCATAACTAATACACGGCGACCGCGTAAAGTCTGACCCAAATTTTGAGTTCTGTTCGTGCTAAAACCCAAACCAGGAACTGATGCACCTAAGATATCACTAAGGTTAGAGCTAATACTTAATTGTTGCTGTAGTTGTTTTTTTGATACTATAGTGACAGAAGAAGGAACTTCATTTAAGCTTTCTGCCTGCCTTGATGCAGAGACCACAATTTCCTGCAATTCATTATCTGCTGATGATTTATCAGGCAAGATACTGTCCTGAATTTTAGTGTTTTTGTTTTTTTCTTTATTCGTATTTGTTTTGGTAATTTGTTGTGCAGAAAGTGAACTTATTGAGAAGAACACCAATAGTAGGATAGAAAATTTTAACATCGCTTATTTAGACTTAATTAAGATAAATACAAATATATTAAATGTAATAAAAATAACAAGGGTAATATTGCAGTGTTTTTTATTATCGGAGATTTTATTGACACGAAATATATTGATATTCAATACAACTAAAGAATATGAAGCATAATATGAGCAGGTTAAAATTACGGATATCTATAAGGTCAAATACAAATTAGAAACAGGGAAAGTTGTCTGATTTAGAAGTTCTTATATAAATTTTCGATATAAGTACTTATTTTTCAGAGTTGTACTGTTAATTTTACTATATTTACCACCAATAAATAATTATTAAGATGCAAGAAGGTACAGTAAAATTCTTCAATGAAGAAAAAGGTTTTGGATTTATAACACCAAAGAATGGTGGAAGTGAAATTTTCGTTCATGTTTCAGGTTTATCAGAAAATATTCGTGAGAATGACGAAGTACGTTATGACATCGCAGAAGGTAAAAAAGGACCAAATGCAGTAAACGTTGTAGTAGCTTAATCTACTAAGAAAAAGCACAAAAGAACACCTGCCAATGGCAGGTGTTTTTTTGTGCCAAAAAATTACTTAATTATTGGTTGGCCTTTTTGTACGGTTTTACAATATAAGCTAGTTAAGTCTTTCAGTGCTTGTTATTCTTAAACAATGCTCAGCTCCAAGATAGAGCGGATCTCCATGTTTCTCAGACCAAAAACCTTCCAGGACATCTTTAGTAATACAGCGGTAAACGGCAACTCCTTTATAAGTTTTAGTATCATCTCCCTTATAGCTAAAATTGATTACCAAAATATTGTCTTTAAAAAAACCGTGTCCCTTTTGTTGCTGAGTATTATTAATAATCCATTGCGCAATAATTCGATTGTTTTCATCCAGAGATAAATTCAAAATACCTTTGTAAGTTGTTTCCGGATTCTCATCCTGATTACTTCCGGTGATAGAATAACTTCCAGTTAGATCTTGTATTGTCATTTGTTAGTCTTTATATAATATTTTAATAGGGCAGAAGTGTGTGAAGTAAATCTTTAATTTAATAAAATAGAGGGAATTATTGATCACGGAAAGTAAATTTTACTTTCGATTTATTGCATCAGCTATTTTTCCGATACTAAATAATAAGAAGGTTCCTGAAAATAAACCAATAATAAGGTAAAGAAAATAGTTTTCAGTAGGATAATTTAAATTTTTCATCAAATACAGAACCCCTAAGCACACAAAGAACATTCCTATAAAAAACATGAGATACTTTACCAGAAAGTCTTTTTTGGGTAAAAAATATTCTTTTTCAGGATTTTCAGGATTGTAATATATTGGTGTCACTTCTCCAATTTTGCATAAAGAATTGCTTTTACCTTTTACAGTATAAGTTTTAATGCCATTTTGATCTTTATGAGAAAAAGTAAAAACGGGAATTGTCAAAGAAGGTGAATCACCAGTCGACTTTTCAGTAGAAAAGTAAATCATTTTAGCTTCTTCAAGCAGTCCGTTTCTTTTAAGTCTTGACTGAATTCTATGTGTCAAAAAAGAAAAGATAATCGCTATCGTTCCCATTAAAATCATAAAGATATTCCAGAAATAGGCTTCCATAATTCGTTGTATATTTAATTACTGTAATGCTCTTTGTTATTTTTTATAAACTTAACTCTCACGTTTTTAATTGTTTTTTAATTTGTGATGTATAAAAACGATATCGAGGTCAGGCTAAAATACGATAAAATAGATTTCTTCAACAAAAATTTCATTTCACTAAACAGATATTTTTTATTTTTCATTATTAATGAGCTTTAATTTATATCCGCACATTAGATATTCTGCAACAAACTGTGGAAATAACATGGAATCAGTACCGTGATGCCTAAAAAAAACACACCAATAATAAGTCTTCATCCCAATAAAAAATTGACTTATGTACTTACAGTTTGTACTTTTGCCTTTATGAATGATAATTTTATAAATGAATATTTCGGCATAGGAATCCAAAATGGTAAGACGCCTGAAAATTTAGGAGTTTTGTGGCGAACAGCTCAGAATTTAGGAGCTACTTTTATATTTACTATTGGCAATCGATATGCCAAACAAGCCTGCGACACTCATGATGCAGTAAAAGCAATACCATATTTTCATTATGATACTTTCGAAGCTTTTTTTGATAACTTACCAAAAGGAGCGCGATTAGTTGGTGTTGAATTAGATGAGCAAGCTTCAGATTTAGAAACCTTTGAACATCCGCGACGTTGTGTCTATTTATTAGGAGCAGAAGACCATGGTTTGTCCAGAAAAGTAATGGATAAATGCCATAATTTAATAAAATTCAAATCAGAGAAAAGCTTAAACGTTGCAGTGGCAGGAAGTATTATTATGTACGACAGAAACTTACCCAAACCACGTTCTTAAAGTTAAAGAAGTTAATTACTTGACTGTCATGTCCTGATCTTATAATGACAAAACCCTGTAAAACCAAAAGGTTCACAGGGCTTAATTTGTATTCTAACTAAAAACTAATTCATGCTTTAATACACTCGTTGAATTATAAGAGTATGTATTATTTAACTCTAAAACTTACTTTTCTAACTAGTTTTCTAGCAGCGTCTGAGTCTTTGTCTACAGAAGTGTCTTCGCCAGCTGCAATAACATTTAACCTTGAAGGATTAATGTTTGCTTTTACCAACACATTTTTCACACTATTCGCTCTTGCAGTTGATAATTTATCGTTGTATGCAGATTTACCTATTTCATCAGCGTGACCAATAATATCAACTGACGCCGAAGGATTGTTTCTTAGATAATTTAAGATAAAGTCGATCCCTTCTGTCGAAACATTTGTTGGAGTAGATTTACTAAAATCAAAATAAGTACACACGTAACCACCATTAATTAGGTTTTTAATCAATTCATTGTTACTTAAAACAGGTGATTTATCAGTAGTACTTCCGTAAGTTTTTAATAAATAATTTTCTAATTCATCAGGAACGTTATTGTTATTTAAGTCAATTGATTTTCCTTTTGTGTTCACCATAACACCCGAAATAGTATTTGGTTCTTCATCTAAATAATCAGGAACACCATCTTTATCAGTATCTAACATTGAAGTTTCAATATCAGTAATTCTTTTTTTCAAGTCATCGATTTCTCCTCCGTTATCAATAACCCAGTCAGCATGTTTTTCGTTCTTACCTAAGTAAACAGTTAAACCTACCGTTCCATTAAAAAGAATTCCTGAGAAACCTCTTGTATTAGCTGCGCTGGCAGCATCGAAAGCCTGATTTTGATTAGTATTCAGAATAGTTGTGAAATCTCCCGTCAAAACGATACTGTTAGATAATTTAATTTGTCCCGTTACACCAGCCATAAAATTACCCATTCTGTCTTTTATTGACGAATTTTGATCTTCCAGTTGCGCTAAACCAAAACCGGCATGACCTAATAAACCGATAGTATTGGTCCAGGTTTCAAAATTCATAATCCTTGCTAAGTTAGCCACAGCCTGAATGTCTGCTCTGTAATATTTAGTATCAAAATCTATAGAATTATTTTTTCCGGTAAAGCTATTGTAACCAAAGTCAGCTTTTAAACCAAACTTATTGTTAAACATGTACCTAACTCCCAAATCAAGAACATAAGGACTTGGTGTTGATGTAAAATAACCGGAAGACATTGGTCTTTGTGGTTTGTTAACTCCTCCCGCAAATTCAATAGAAAATTTGTTAAAATCAGTTTTTGAACTTTTTTCAGTTTTGTTTTGAGCACTTAACGTTGTTATTGCACTGGCAAAAGCGAAAGTAAGTATTAAATTTTTCATTTTTATTATTGTTTAAATTTTTGCGCAAAACTAGAAGGCAATTTTTGATAAAAAAAATGAGCAGTAAAAAATTAGGGCAATTTACGCTGTAATTATTGTTTTAAAGTTGTCTTTTAAGAGGCTAATAAAAGAGATTTTTTATGTGATTTTTAATTTATGTAGTTGATTTTTAATTAGTTGTTTGTTTGTTCTTAAAACCATTGCTTTTTGCAATAAATTAAATTTCTATTATAAAAAGAAAGTTTTTTGTATTTATGGGTAATTGATACCACTGTAAACAAACTAATTTTCTTGAAAGAATTAAAAAAAATCTATCACTTGTATAACTAATAATTGGTCGTGTAAAAACGAAAAAGTTTTGATGAGATAAATATTGGTTATGTAATGTCCAACTAATTTTATTTCCGGATTTTTCTGATTCATTTTTTAGATTGTTTCCATCATTTAGGGAATTTCTTTTTTTTTTAGAACACAGTTAGAAAGAGATAAAATGCTCATTGTAGAAAAAATTCTACATGAGGCTGAGCATTATTCTATAAAGCTTTGATTTTAATGGCAGTACTTTTGTTTTCAGAATCAGAAAGAGCTTTATGTTTTACAAATAGCGAATAATTTTTGTACTCTACATGTTATTATTATTTCTGAATTTCTAATTTTTAGAATTTTCTTTTGTTGTTGCAGGCGGCTTTTGTTTGTGATTTTAAACTTTACACAAAACAGTTAAATTAAGCCGCCTGACCAATAAAATATTGTTTAAGAATTTAAAAGTCTTGGCAGAATAATACAATAGAAAGTGAAATGATTAGTATTGGGATTATCATTAAGTTGAATTTAGTTAAAGTAATAAGTGCTATAAAGTTTTCCCTTTTTTAATACATCCAAAGATTTTGTTTTCTAAGTATAAAGGTGTGCTTAATCCTTTTTTTTAACCTGATTAAATTTTAAAAATGAAGTTCATTGTAAATTATACTACAGAGATGATGAAAAAGAAAGTACTTATATATGGAAATCAAAAATGCTTTTCGAAATACTTAAAATCTAAATTTCAGGATGTATTGGTTTTTGATGTATGTAAAAATTTTAGAGATCTTAAAGAAGAATTAGATACTTATTCAGTGATAGTGTTAGTAATCTATGCAGAAGAAGATTTATTTGATTTTTTTAAGATATACAGAAGTGAAATTCCTCTGGTAGTCTGTTCTTTCAATAAAAGAGTATTAGATTTTTTGATGGATTTAGAAAATTTATTTTTATTGGATACTTCAAAAATCAGATCAGAAATATTGAACCAACTGGGTTTTTATTTTAATGAAAGAATACTCGATGTTCAAATACCATTTGCTTCTGATAATTAAAAGCTTTTATTATTGATCGTTTACACATCGTGACTGTTATTGCAGGTATTTTAATCTTCATTTTTTACAAAACAACAAATCTTCTAAAACTTCAATGGAATATGGAGCAAAACACGAGGCAAAAATTTATTTGTTTTATTTATTAAATGTAATAATTTGAAAAAATGGATAGGTACAAGACGTTTTAAATTCTTGATTATACACTTCTATTTGTTTTTGCTCAAATTGATTTCCTTAAATTTTCTAAAGACTTACTTAATAATGTTATGCTTTTACAATCTTATTTCTAAAAATTAAAAGATTGTAAAGCACAATACCATTTCTTTTTTTTGAAGCTATTTTCATTATCGCACTTTTTTCAACTATTAAAACAAATGTTTTTCAGCTGACTTGTTTTGTAGAAAAAGTTCTACATAACATGGTTTTTTATTCTACATATTTATGATTTTAAGGATGTTAGATTTGCTGACTGATTAATTGTAGCAGCAAAAATATTTTTTTTACAGATCCCAAATCTAAAAAAACTTAACTAACCGTGTTCTGAAAAAATGAGGATTGATCTTTTTCTAAGTTTTTCCATTGGATTTAATTCTTATTAAAATTATTATTTTTTTAAAACTTTTTTTATGAAAAATTATTACTTATTATTCCTTTTAACGGGATTTGGTTTTTTGGGTCATGCACAGGTAGGTATTGGAACTCAATTGCCTAATGCATCAAGCCAGCTTGATGTTGTGGCTTCGAATAAAGGTATACTTATACCAAGAGTTGCATTAACAAGTACAATAGATAAAGTAACTATTGTTGAGGGAAATGTAAATAGTCTTCTAGTTTTTAATACACAAACAATTAAAGATATTACACCAGGATATTATTACTGGTATGTCGATAAGTGGTACCGTATAGGGACTGCTGGAACGGAAACTATAACAACGTTAGTAGATAATAATAATGGAACTGTTACTTATACAAATGAGAGTGGCACATCAGTAATAATTAATCTGGCTGCAGGTTTGCGAGGACTTCAAGGCATTCCGGGAATTGACGGAAAATCAATTACCGGAGGTACCGGAGCACCCGGCGCAACTACCCCAGGAAAAGACGGAGACACTTATGTAGATAATAGTACAGGAGATGTTTATGTAAAACAAGGCGATACCTGGGTAACAACAGGAAATATCAAAGGAGCAAAAGGAGATGATGGAAAAGATGGAGTTGATGGAAAATCAATTACCGGAGGTGCCGGAGCACCCGGCGGAACTACCCCAGGAAAAGACGGAGACACTTATGTAGATAATAGTACAGGAGATGTTTATGTGAAACAGGGAGATACCTGGGTAACTACAGGAAATATCAAAGGAGCAAAAGGAGATGATGGAAAAGATGGTGCTGATGGAAAATCAATTACCGGAGGTACCGGAGCACCCGGCGCAACAACTCCAGGAAAAGATGGAGATACTTATGTAGACAATAGTACAGGAGATGTTTATGTAAAACAAGGTGATACCTGGGTAACTACAGGAAATATCAAAGGACCAAAAGGAGATGATGGAAAAGATGGTGCTGATGGAAAATCAATTACCGGCGGTACCGGAGCACCAGGCGCAACAACCCCAGGAAAAGATGGAGATACTTATGTAGATAATAGTACAGGAGATGTTTATGTGAAACAGGGAGATACCTGGGTAACTACAGGAAATATCAAAGGACCAAAAGGAGATGATGGAAAAGATGGTGCTGATGGAAAATCAATTACCGGCGGTACCGGAGCACCAGGCGCAACAACCCCAGGAAAAGATGGAGATACTTATGTAGATAATAGTACAGGAGATGTTTATGTAAAACAAGGTGATACCTGGGTAACTACAGGAAATATCAAAGGAGCAAAAGGAGATGATGGAAAAGATGGTGCTGATGGAAAATCAATTACCGGCGGTACCGGCGCACCCGGAGCAACAACCCCAGGAAAAGATGGAGATACTTATGTAGATAATAGTACAGGAGATGTTTATGTGAAACAGGGAGATACCTGGGTAACTACAGGAAATATCAAAGGACCAAAAGGAGATGATGGAATTGATGGAAAATCAATTACCGGCGGTACCGGAGCACCCGGCGCAACAACTCCAGGAAAAGATGGAGATACTTATGTAGACAATAGTACAGGAGATGTTTATGTGAAACAGGGAGATACCTGGGTAACTACAGGAAATATTAAAGGACCAAAAGGAGATGATGGAAAAGATGGTGCTGATGGAAAATCAATTACCGGCGGTACTGGAGCACCAGGCGCAACAACCCCAGGAAAAGATGGAGATACTTATGTAGATAATAGTACAGGAGATGTTTATGTAAAACAAGGTGATACCTGGGTAACTACAGGAAATATAAAAGGACCAAAAGGAGATGATGGAAAAAATGGTGCTGATGGAAAATCAATTACCGGAGGTACCGGCGCACCCGGAGCAACAACCCCAGGAAAAGATGGAGATACTTATGTAGATAATAGTACAGGAGATGTTTATGTGAAACAGGGAGATACCTGGGTAACTACAGGAAATATCAAAGGACCAAAAGGAGATGATGGAAAAGATGGAAAATCAATTACCGGCGGTACCGGCGCACCCGGAGCAACAACCCCAGGAAAAGATGGAGATACTTATGTAGATAATAGTACAGGAGATGTTTATGTGAAACAAGGTGATACTTGGGTTACTACAGGAAATATTAAAGGACCAAAAGGAGATGATGGAAAAGATGGAAAATCAATTACCGGAGGTACAGGAGCACCCGGCGCAACAACCCCAGGAAAAGACGGAGACACTTATGTAGATAATAGTACAGGATATGTTTATGTAAAACAAGGAGATACCTGGGTAACAACAGGAAATATCAAAGGACCAAAAGGAGATGATGGAAAAGATGGTGCTGATGGAAAATCAATTACCGGAGGTATCGGCGCACCCGGCACTACAACCCCAGGAAAAGACGGAGACACTTATGTAGATAATAGTACAGGAGATGTTTATGTAAAACAAGGTGATACTTGGGTAACAACAGGAAATATTAAAGGACCAAAAGGAGATGATGGAAAAGATGGAGTTCAGGGACCAATTGGTTTAACAGGAAATACAGGTTCGCAAGGAGCAAAAGGAGATACTGGATCGGTAGGTCCACAAGGGACAATTGGAAAGGACGGAGTTCAGGGACCAATTGGTTTAACAGGAAATACAGGTTCGCAAGGAGCAAAAGGTGATACCGGTGCTGCAGGTCCACAAGGTCTAATTGGAAAAGATGGAGTTCAGGGACCAATTGGTTTAACAGGAAATACAGGTTCGCAAGGAGCAAAAGGAGATACTGGATCGGTAGGTCCACAAGGGCCAATTGGAAAGGACGGAGTTCAGGGACCAATTGGTTTAACAGGAAATACAGGTTCGCAAGGAGCAAAAGGTGATACTGGTGCTGCAGGTCCACAAGGGCCAATTGGAAAAGATGGACTTCAGGGATTAACAGGAAATACAGGTGCGCAGGGAGCAAAAGGAGATACCGGATCGGTAGGTCCACAAGGTCCAATTGGAAAAGACGGAGTTCAGGGACCAATTGGTTTAACAGGAAATACAGGTTCGCAAGGAGCAAAAGGAGATACCGGATCGGTAGGTCCACAAGGGCCAATTGGAAAAGACGGAGTTCAGGGACCAATTGGATTAACAGGAACTACAGGTTCGCAAGGAGCAAAAGGTGATACTGGTGCCGTAGGATTACAAGGTCCAAAAGGCGATACGGGAGCCTCTACACCTCAAACCATTGTACATTCATTAAGTTCAGTCGGTAACATACTTACCAGTACCGTTAATAGTTTAAGCCCAACAGCTAATATTATTAATAGTAATACTTTACGTCTAAGTGGTAATAATCTTTTTTCAACAGTTAATGGTGTAGAATCAACAGCAGGTTTAGATATTACAACTTTAGAACCTTGGCAAGTACAAGGAGGCGTAATAAAAGCGTCAACTAATGCTCAAAATATTTATCAAACAGGATCAGTAGCCATTGGTGTAAGCGTAATTCCTTCTTTTACAGTAGGAACAGCAACTATTACTCCTAAATTCCATGTAGCAGGCGATATTTCTACGACAGGCAAGATCTGGACAGCTAATAGTGTTTATGCCGATTATGTTTTCGAAAAGTACTTTATAGGCCAGTCAGTAATCAATCCTGAATATGAATTCAGATCATTAAGTTATGTAAAAGAATTCATTAAAGTAAACCACCATTTACCAGGGGTTGCTTCAATAGACGAATTAAGGAAAGCAGAGAACGGTTATACGTTTGATATGACAAAACTATCCATACAAAGTTTAGAGAAAATAGAAGAATTATACTTGCATACTATTGAGCAAAAAGACAAGATAGATCAACAGCAAGCAGAAATAGAAGATCTTAAAAAAGCTTCAAAACTGATCACTGATCGTTTAGAAATGTTAGAAAAGTTGTTGCTTGAGAAATAAATAAAAATGAATTATGGGAGGTATTCCTCCTATAATTCTCATTTACAAAATGATTATCATGAAAAAAATAATTACCATTTCTTTAGTATTTCTTATTGCTGCATTTAAATCAAATGCTCAAACTGGAGTAAATACAAGAAATCCGGATGCTTCTGCAAACATGGAAATATCTTCCAGTAATAAAGGTTTGTTAATCCCTCGTTTAAGTATAGCTGATATAACAGTAAAAACTCCGGTAGCAGTTGCTCCAAAAGATGGTTTATTAATTTATAATACAAATACAGTAACAAAAAAAACATTATTTCATTGGGATGCTTTAGCTAACTCAGGTGCAGGAAACTGGAACTCTCATTTGTTTTTTAAGGAAACACCAAAAACAGCAGTGATTGGTATGGCAGGTTCAAATTTTGCAGCATTAGATAATTTGAATCCAGGAGCGAGCACATTAATTAACAATAGTAATGGTAACACTTTAGTTATTCAAAGCTCAGGTTATATGCCCAATCTTGATGTTGTAAACAACTCAACAAACGGGCTTACAGTCAATTTAGGATCTGGTGTTTATATGATTGAAATTTCTTTTTTAATTACAGCACCTGTGCCAGATTCAGGAAGAGGATCAGTTTTAACCGGGTCGAACTATTATAATATGGGTTATTATACAGATATTAAGACTAGTATAGACGCTACTGGTACTGTAACAAATAGTGCAAGAGTAGAAAGAGCAGTATTGTCTCAGGCCAATCAAAATCATAGAGTAACCTTCAATACTACTTTCACACTACCAGATAATGTGACTAATCCAGTTTCTAGTCTAACAGTAGCACTGGGCAGAAGGTCGGGATCATCACACAATGATTTGGTTTACATTATTCCTAGTGGTTCTTATTATAAATTAACAAAACTGAAATAATGAAAGCAACTATAAAAATATTAATAGTATTGATCATATTTGCAATTCCTGAGCTGAATTTTGCACAAGGAGCAGCAGTTGTTAATGCCCAGACAGGTCATGCTTCAGCGGTTTTAGACCTATCAAACAATACAGCTAAGAGAGCATTTTTACCACCAAGAGTTGTTTTAAGTACTTTGACTGATAAAGTCAATCCAATAACATCTCCTGCTGCCGGGTTAATTGTATATAATATTGGAACAACACAATTACCGGGTTATTATATATTCGATAATGGTGTTTGGAACCTGATGGCAACCAGAGAAAATTCTGTAGTAAATGCTATTTTTACTAAAACACCTTCAGAAGTAAAAACAATATCTACAGCCTATTCTAATGTTACTGGATTTACAAAATTTTTTAATAATTCAGGAATTGGTATTTCAGATGATGAAAACAGTACAATAACATTACAACCAGGTAAATATGTAGCAAATGTTAGTTTTAATATCTCTACAAACGAAACCACAACAAACGGTATTGGTACCACTATTAAAACACAAGCTCACTTTTATTCAGGCAGATTATGGAACGGAAGTAAAATGCTTGGTCCGGAAATTCAATTAAATGAAATTTCAAATACATCAGGAACTAAAAAGCATGCAGTAACATTTGTTTTTTCTTTTGAATTGACCACATCGGACTCTTTTCAATTTCAATTGGCAAGAAGAAATGGCGGAACATATACAGGAACTATAAGTATAGATAATGCATTTATAAATATCGAAAAATCATTACCATGATCAGAACAGTTATAATTTTAGTATTTGGCTTATTTAGTTTTGGTGCATTTGCTCAAACAGGAATTAATACAAGAACGCCAGATGCGTCAGCGGCTTTGGATGTTACGGCCACAGATCGAGGTATAGTGACTCCACAATATACATTAACGAGTTTAACAGATAATGCTATTGCAGTTGCTGCTCCACAGAAAGGTTCCTTAATTTTTAATCTGGGAGGAACTTTTGCCCGGGGATATTATTATTGGGATGGAGAAAAATGGAACAGGATGATTGTAAATAGCGAGATGGATCAAATTTTAAATTTAAAAATTTCAGGGACCTACACGAGCGGTTCAGGAGATTTGTCTAAAGAATTGATACCGGCAGGAACAACGAATAACTTCGTCAGTTTTAGTACTGCCAATGAAACACAGTATATCAATACTCTTGGAAGCGCAAACCCAACAGGTACTGATATTACATTACCGGCTGGAACTTATAAAGTAGATCTGTCTTTTGATTGTTTAGCTCCTGATGCTCCAAATAGTGACTTTTTAGTTAATCAATCGCATTTGTTTGTATTAGAGGCGGCTATTGTTACCGGAAGTTCTACTGTATCGAGTTTAACAATGTTAACGGATTTAAAAACAGTATCAAGTGTTTCTACTTATGGTGCAAATAGTGTACAAGGATACCGATATTCTTTTGTGTTTCAATTAGCTAGTCAACAAACAGTAAAAGTATTATTGAGACATGGTGCCGGAGCAACAACAAATGCTGCAACAAGAACAAATCAGTCCGGTTTAGTTGTTAATTTTTATAAGATGTTTGAATAGTTATATTAATTACTGGCCATTTGAGCTCAATGTAATTTATAAGTTTTACCTAATAATAGTAGACTATGAAATCAAAAAAACAAAATATTTTTTTAACTCTTTTATCGTTGCTTAGCCTAGGGTTAACAGCGCAGACGATCAATACCGGCGATTTATATATAACGGAAGGTACAATTATGTCTTCCGTTGGAGCCGTCGATAATAAGAGCAGTGGTAATTTATTTAATGACGGAGATTTTTTTGTTTACAGTCATTATAATAATGATGGTCTTGTTACTTTTTCTACAGGTTCAACCAAAGGGATTACCAGAATGAGAGGCCTGTCAGGATCTCAGGAAATTTCAGGTAGCGCTCCTATTGAATGGTATAATGCCGAGTTTAAAAATAGTAATGTACAGCCAGCATTTTATTTATCCAATGAAGTTAATATTTTCGGAAAAGCAGATTTTCAAAAAGGAATAGTCGATGATGACAATTATGGAGGATTATTAGTTTTTGAAAAAGGAGCCGAAGCTACAAATGTCAGTGATAACAGTTTTGTAGACGGTAAAGTACAAAAAAACGGAAAGGATGCATTTATTTATCCAATAGGAGATAAGAATAAATATCGATTTGCAGGTATTTCGGCACCGCAGGAAATCTTAAGCAGTTTTACCGCTAAATATTTTTATGAAAACTCAAATGTGCTTTATCCACACAATGATAAGGCAGAGGGAATACAGATTATAAACAATCAGGAATATTGGACTTTAGATAAAACAGCAGGAAATTCTGATGTTATGCTGACTTTGAGTTGGGATGAAACATCAACTACACCAGCAGATATTTTAGTTTCTCCGCAAAGCGAAATACACATTGTTCGCTGGGATGCATCAAAAAAACTGTGGATCGATGAGGGCGGAATTGTAGATAGTGATAAAAAAACAGTTACTACGCCTATCAATGTTTCAGGTTATAATGTGTTTACAACTGCCAGAGTTGATGGAGGTATCATTTTGGCATGCAGTACTTTGATAGTTCATAATGCAGTATCACCAAATGGAGACAACAAAAATGACTATTTCAAAATTGATGGCTTATCAGAATGTTCTACAGATAATACAGTAGAAATTTATAATCGTTGGGGAGTAAAAGTTTTTGAAACCAATAATTATGACTCTAACGGAAATGTTTTCAAAGGTTTTTCTGAAGGCAGAGTAACCATATCAGGAGATCGGCTTTTACCAACAGGAACATATTTCTATATTTTAAACATCAAATATTCAGGCACTAAATCACAAACGATAAAAAAAGCAGGATATCTGTATTTAAGCAGAGATTAATTTGTTTTGAAAGACTGGAAATTTCAATAAATAATTATAAAAAACCAAAATTTCACAAAAGCATTCCTAATAATGTTACTACTGGATAATGGTAAATTATTAAAAATAAAAACATGAGAATAAATTTTTTGACAATAATTATTATGTTAACAGGGTTTCTATGTACCGCACAACAAGACGCTCAGTTTTCGCAATACATGTACAATACAATAAATATTAATCCGGCTTATGCGGGATCTCGCGGTGCGTTAAGTGTTTTTGGTTTATATCGTACACAATGGGTTGGGCTCGATGGCGCTCCGGAAACAAGTAGTTTTTCAGTCAACTCGCCAATCAATAATAGTAATCTTGGAGTAGGTGTTTCGTTAATCAATGATAAAATTGGGCCCACGAATGAAAATACTTTATCAGCAGATCTTTCTTATACCATACAGACATCAGCAGATTTTAAACTTTCGTTTGGTATAAAAGGTACAGCCAATTTATTCAATTTAGATATCAGTAAGTTAAATCCGGCCGATCAGGGTGATCCACAATTTCAGGACTTAAATAGTAAGTTTTCTCCAAATGTAGGAGCAGGGGTTTATTGGCATTCTAACAAAGCTTATCTAGGTTTATCAGTACCAAACTTCATTGAAACAAATCGTTATAATGATAATGATGTAGCCATTTATAAAGATAAAATCAATTACTATTTAATAGCAGGTTATGTATTCGACTTAGATAAATATCAGTATGTAAAATTCAAACCGGCCCTACTGGCAAAAATGGTAGAAGGAGCTCCATTACAAGTAGATGTTTCGGCAAATTTTATGTTCAACGATAAATTCGTAATTGGTGCTGCTTACAGATGGAGTGCTTCATTGAGCGCCTTGGTTGGATTTCAAATAAGTGACGGACTATATCTGGGATATGCGTATGATCGTGAAACAACACATTTAAATAATTACAATTCAGGATCACATGAGATATTTCTCCGATATGAATTCTTTAAAAATAACGGAAAAATAACAACTCCTCGTTTCTTCTAAAATATTTATTATGAAAAAAATTATACTCCTCTACATAACAATAATAAGTGCTTTTTCAATTAACAGTTATTCACAACAAAAAAAGATTGCTTCAGGTGATAAAAAATACGATGATTACGCCTATATCGATGCGATTAAAACCTATGAGCGTGTAGCCGAAAAAGGATACAAATCTGCAGATATGTTTAAAAAATTGGCCAATTCGTTTTATTTCAATTCTGAATTTGACAAAGCGGCTAAATGGTACGGCGAATTATTTGCGATGAATACCGAAGTTGAACCAGAGTATTATTATCGATACGCACAATCATTAAAATCAACCGGGGAGACAGCCAAAGCGAATCAGATGCTTGATTTATTCAATCAAAAAGTAAAAATAGATACTAGGGGAAAACTATATGAAAGTAATAAAAATTATCTGGATTTAATTAAAGCCAATTCGGGACGTTACAATATTGAAAATGCGGGTATAAACAGCAAATATTCTGATTACGGACCTGCTTTTTATTTAAACAAAATAGTCTTTGCTTCGGCCAGAGATACAGGAAATTTTAATCAGAGAAAACACAAATGGACCGGAGAGCATTTTACTAATTTGTATCAGGCAGATATGGATGAAAATTTGAATCCCGGTACCGTTAAAAAATTCGAATCAAAAATCAATTCTAAATTTCACGAATCGACTCCTGTATTCACAAAAGACGGAAAGACAGTTTATTTTACACGAAATAATTATATTGAAGGTAAAAAAGGAAAAGATGAAAATAAAACTACATTAATAAAAATATACAAAGCCACTCTTGAAAATAACCAATGGAGTAATATAACAGAACTCCCTTTTGATAGTGACAGTTATAGCACGGCACATCCTGCCCTTAGTCCTGATGAGAAAACATTGTATTTTGCATCAGATATGCCAGGGACAATTGGCCAATCGGATATTTATAAAGTATCAATCAACGGCAATGGAGGATATGGATCTCCAGAAAATTTAGGATCAACAATTAATACCGAAGGAAAAGAAACATTTCCGTTTATAACAGATGAAAACGAAATTTATTTTGCCTCAGACGGACATCCCGGACTTGGCGGGTTAGATGTATTTGTTGGCGAAATAACTAAGAATGGAGTAAGTAACATTCAAAATGTAGGAGCTGATATTAATTCGCCAAACGATGATTTTGCTTATATAATAGATACTAAATCAAGAAGAGGTTTTTTTTCCTCAAATAAAAAAGGAGGCCAGGGTTCAGATGATATTTATAAATTTTTAGAAAAAAGAAAACTAAAATGCATTCAGGAATTAAGCGGAGTTATTACAGATGCAGTAACAGGAGCTATTTTACCAGGAGCGAAGGTTTCTCTTTATGACGATCAAATGATATTAAAAGGTTCTACTATTACAGACCAGAAAGGATTCTATATTTTTCCTGTTGAATGTGGGAAGTTTTATAATGTAAGAGCAGAAAAAAGTGATTATACCACAAGAGAAACTAGTATTACTATTGCATCTGAAAATGGTAAAACTTATTTGCCGATTGCTTTAGATAAATCTGGTTGTCAGGTTACAATAGGGGATGATTTAGGGAAGTGTTTTGGTATTAGTATGATTTATTTTGATCTGGACAAATCTAACATTCGCGCTGAAGCAGCTTTAGATTTAGAAAAAATACTTGACGTATTAAAACAATATCCCACAATGAAATTGGACATTCGTTCGCATACAGACAGTCGTCAAACACATGCATATAATGAGCAGTTATCAGAAAGAAGAGCTCAATCTACAATACAATGGCTGGTTAAAAATGGTATTGCACCAAACAGACTAACAGGAAAAGGCTATGGAGAAACTGAGCTTATCAACGGATGTTCAGATGGAGTAGATTGTAGTGAAGAGCAGCATCAAATGAATAGACGAAGCCAATTTATAATTATGGCGTTATAAATATTAAAAAAGCATTTCAATAATTAGTTCAATATTTTTTCTAATTTCTTTATAGTTAAGACCGCTTTTTAGCGGTCTTATTTGTTGTGTGCCCAGCATGGGCGATAACTCTAGGGTGTAAGTCCCGAACACGCCTTTACAGTGGGAAGTGTTAGCTGAATGCAAGGGTGTCCATCGCGAGGTGGAATCTGAAGGAAGCAGTAGGCAAACTCTTGACCTGACGAACAGAAACTATATAAAAGGCCAAAGATGTTGGATAAGGTTGCAACACAAACTGAAGTCCAAAACTGTACGGAAACATCATGGTAAATATAGCAGGTATATGAGAGGAAAGTTGTCGTTCTTACCTGGGGAGGTCTTATAGACATAGGGGGAGTTTTTTTTTTTAAGAAAAGCACTTATGGATAACAATTGCTATAAGAAGTCAGCAGAGGTCATAGTAGGTACTGTAAATGAGTACCGAAGGACTGAACTTAATTAAGTGAGTAGTAAATGAATGTTACCTATGAAGGCACGAATGCAGAAAATATCAAGTAATTTGATAACTACCTTGGAAAGGATAGGACGGAATCCGACAGCTACCAGGGAGTGCAGACCTTTATTGGGATAACTGAAAACAACCTCACGGAAGTACTTTAGGTTAGGTATCTATCTTAAAATGTATCGTAAATTAAGAACCGCCTTGGTACGGATCCGTATGCCGGGTGGTGTGGAAGGTCGCCTAGGGAATTAATCCCTAGGCTCCTATCCGATTTGTGTTTTTTTTTGATAATTAGTAAAATTGAATATTTTCCAGAATCGTATTGCTTAGTATTTATTCATAACAATATATTTAGAAGTTATCATTTTCAATCTTTTTACTATAGTTATTCTTATACGTACTATTTTGATCAATTCATTTGAAGTTAAAATGAGAACCAGGTAAGTGGATATGTTTCTGATCTTACGTGAATAAATCAGTTAACAGCTTTTTATGAACGTGAATGTCTAATTAGTAAAAGTTATTTAATAGACGATGTATAAGATTTATAGCATATCATATTAGGTAGAGATTATTTGACACCTATTATATATAGGTGATGTTTGAGTTTAAATAGTCATGTAAAGTTGCTGAAAACACAATTCTTAGAATAAGAATAATGTAAAAAGCTTTGATGCAAGGAAAATTCATTCAAAAAGAAAAAAAGGCTAAAGCTTAGTTTTTACATTGTCAGTTTGTTAGGTTTATTTAGGGAAAAATATTCAAAAAAAGTAAGCTCAAAAGTATTGTTTATGCAGAAATATTATGTACTTTTGCACCCCGCAAAACAACGGAAGTTCATTGATAGATTGGTTAGGAAATGAGAAGAAAAGGAAATGAAAATTTCCAAAAAAAAACTTCAAAATTTACTTGCCAGTTGAAAATAAATTTTCTACTTTTGCACCCGCTTTGAGAAACAAGCGAAACACAAAATTAAGAAGACACGTTCGTAGACATATTGAATTGACAGCCGTTTTAACAGAGATGTTAAAACAAAAGAATAAAGAGTAAGATAATCGAGAGATTGAAAAAGAACCGATAGAGACTGATTCGAATAACAATACGATCTAAGTGATTAGATCAACAATATACGATGAAGAGTTTGATCCTGGCTCAGGATGAACGCTAGCGGCAGGCTTAACACATGCAAGTCGAGGGGTATAGTTCTTCGGAACTAGAGACCGGCGCACGGGTGCGTAACGCGTATGCAATCTACCTTTTACAGAGGGATAGCCCAGAGAAATTTGGATTAATACCTCATAGTATTATGAAATGGCATCATTTTATAATTAAAGTCACAACGGTAAAAGATGAGCATGCGTCCCATTAGCTAGTTGGTAAGGTAACGGCTTACCAAGGCTACGATGGGTAGGGGTCCTGAGAGGGAGATCCCCCACACTGGTACTGAGACACGGACCAGACTCCTACGGGAGGCAGCAGTGAGGAATATTGGACAATGGGCGCAAGCCTGATCCAGCCATGCCGCGTGCAGGATGACGGTCCTATGGATTGTAAACTGCTTTTATACGAGAAGAAACACTACTTCGTGAAGTAGCTTGACGGTATCGTAAGAATAAGGATCGGCTAACTCCGTGCCAGCAGCCGCGGTAATACGGAGGATCCAAGCGTTATCCGGAATCATTGGGTTTAAAGGGTCCGTAGGCGGTTTAATAAGTCAGTGGTGAAAGCCCATCGCTCAACGGTGGAACGGCCATTGATACTGTTAGACTTGAATTATTAGGAAGTAACTAGAATATGTAGTGTAGCGGTGAAATGCTTAGAGATTACATGGAATACCAATTGCGAAGGCAGGTTACTACTAATGGATTGACGCTGATGGACGAAAGCGTGGGTAGCGAACAGGATTAGATACCCTGGTAGTCCACGCCGTAAACGATGGATACTAGCTGTTGGGAGCAATCTCAGTGGCTAAGCGAAAGTGATAAGTATCCCACCTGGGGAGTACGTTCGCAAGAATGAAACTCAAAGGAATTGACGGGGGCCCGCACAAGCGGTGGAGCATGTGGTTTAATTCGATGATACGCGAGGAACCTTACCAAGGCTTAAATGTAGATTGACCGGTTTGGAAACAGATCTTTCGCAAGACAATTTACAAGGTGCTGCATGGTTGTCGTCAGCTCGTGCCGTGAGGTGTCAGGTTAAGTCCTATAACGAGCGCAACCCCTGTTGTTAGTTGCCAGCGAGTCATGTCGGGAACTCTAACAAGACTGCCAGTGCAAACTGTGAGGAAGGTGGGGATGACGTCAAATCATCACGGCCCTTACGCCTTGGGCTACACACGTGCTACAATGGCCGGTACAGAGAGCAGCCACTGGGCGACCAGGAGCGAATCTATAAAACCGGTCACAGTTCGGATCGGAGTCTGCAACTCGACTCCGTGAAGCTGGAATCGCTAGTAATCGGATATCAGCCATGATCCGGTGAATACGTTCCCGGGCCTTGTACACACCGCCCGTCAAGCCATGGAAGCTGGGGGTGCCTGAAGTCGGTGACCGCAAGGAGCTGCCTAGGGTAAAACTGGTAACTAGGGCTAAGTCGTAACAAGGTAGCCGTACCGGAAGGTGCGGCTGGAACACCTCCTTTCTAGAGCCTCAAGTGTTAGTTGATTTATCAACACGCTGAGGAAAAAAGAAGAAGCTTTATAGGTTTTGATTTTAAGACTATTTTACTCTTGCTGTTAGTTCAAATAATAAATTTTAAGAATAAGAGTGTCTCGTAGCTCAGCTGGTTAGAGTACTACACTGATAATGTAGGGGTCGACAGTTCGAGTCTGTCCGAGACAACTATTTTACTCTTAAAAAGAAGGAAATTTTAGAAGTTGAAAGATTAAGGATCACATAGTTCATAATTTTTAATTCACGATTTTTAATTTTTAATTAAAAAGGGGGATTAGCTCAGCTGGCTAGAGCGCCTGCCTTGCACGCAGGAGGTCAACGGTTCGACTCCGTTATTCTCCACTATCTTTAAGAAGATAGAATATAGAAAAAAGAATATAGACTTGGTCTATTATCTATTCTCTATGTTCTTTATTCTGAAAAAGAAAAAGTTCATTGACATATTGAGATAAGAAAATAATAAAAAGTAGAAAGCGTTTTTTACAATTTTATTGTAAAAGACAAAAAAAAACGGTCATATTAATTTATGATTGGTACAATAAGCAAAATAAGGGCGTATGGGGGATGCCTTGGCTCTCAGAGGCGATGAAAGGCGTGATAAGCTGCGAAAAGCTACGGGGACGGGCACACACCGATTGATCCGTAGATACCTGAATGGGGCAACCCACTATGTTGAAGACATAGTACACCGATAGGTGGGCAAACCCGCTGAACTGAAACATCTAAGTAGGCGGAGGAGAAGAAAACAAAAGTGATTCCGTAAGTAGTGGCGAGCGAACGCGGATTAGCCCAAACCAATGTTGTTACGGCAAGATTGGGGTTGTAGGACCACGATATTTTATGTACAAGGAACCGGAAGTTACTGGAAAGTGACACCATAGAGGGTGATAGTCCCGTATGGGTAACGAGTATAATAGATAGTGGTATCCTGAGTAGGGCGGGGCACGTGAAACCCTGTCTGAATTTGGCGGGACCATCCGCTAAGGCTAAATACTCCTGAGAGACCGATAGTGAACCAGTACCGTGAGGGAAAGGTGAAAAGAACCGTGAATAACGGAGTGAAATAGATCCTGAAACCATACGCTTACAAGCGGTCGGAGCCCTTTCGTGGGGTGACGGCGTGCCTTTTGCATAATGAGCCTACGAGTTAACGTTGCTGGCAAGGTTAAGTGGTTAAGCCACGGATCCGTAGCGAAAGCGAGTCTGAATAGGGCGCTTTAGTCAGTAGTGTTAGACGCGAAACCGTGTGATCTACCCATGGGCAGGTTGAAGCTGTGGTAACACACAGTGGAGGACCGAACCGGTTGACGTTGAAAAGTCTTCGGATGACCTGTGGGTAGGGGTGAAAGGCCAATCAAACTCGGAAATAGCTCGTACTCCCCGAAATGCATTTAGGTGCAGCGTTAGTTATAAAGTTATATAGAGGTAGAGCTACTGATTGGATGCGGGGGCTTCACCGCCTACCAATTCCTGACAAACTCCGAATGCTATATAATGTTCACTAACAGTGAGGGCTTGGGTGCTAAGGTCCAAGTCCGAGAGGGAAAGAACCCAGACCATCAGCTAAGGTCCCCAAATATATACTAAGTTGAAAGAACGAGGTTTGTCTGCCCAGACAGCTAGGATGTTGGCTTGGAAGCAGCCATTCATTTAAAGAGTGCGTAACAGCTCACTAGTCGAGCGGACGAGCATGGATAATAATCGGGCATAAGTATATTACCGAAGCTATGGATTTACAAGCAATTGTAAGTGGTAGGGGAGCATTCTAACAGGGTTGAAGGTGTATCGTAAGGTATGCTGGACTGGTTAGAAAAGAAAATGTAGGCATAAGTAACGATAATGCGGGCGAGAAACCCGCACACCGAAAAACTAAGGTTTCCACAGCTATGCTAATCAGCTGTGGGTTAGTCTGGTCCTAAGGCGAACCCGAAAGGGACAGTCGATGGCTAACGGGTTAATATTCCCGTACTACTAATTACTGTGATGGGGTGACGGAGTGATGAAAGCGCCGCGAACTGACGGAATAGTTCGTTGAAGTACCTACCTATAAGACCCGCAGGCAAATCCACGGGTTTTGGGGAAATACGATAGTACTCGGAGTCTTCGGACAAAGAGATAGTGCGCCTAAGGGCTTCCAAGAAAAACCTCTAAACTTCAGGTAATTAGTACCAGTACCGTAAACCGACACAGGTAGTTGAGGAGAGAATCCTAAGGTGCTCGAGAGATTCATGGCTAAGGAATTAGGCAAAATAGACCCGTAACTTCGGGAGAAGGGTCGCCCTGAGTAATCAGGGCCGCAGTGAAGAGGTCCAGGCGACTGTTTATCAAAAACACAGGGCTCTGCAAAATCGTAAGATGAAGTATAGGGCCTGACACCTGCCCGGTGCTGGAAGGTTAAGAGGAGATGTTATCTTCGGAGAAGCATTGAATTGAAGCCCCAGTAAACGGCGGCCGTAACTATAACGGTCCTAAGGTAGCGAAATTCCTTGTCGGGTAAGTTCCGACCTGCACGAATGGTGTAACGATCTGGACACTGTCTCAGCCATGAGCTCGGTGAAATTGTAGTAACGGTGAAGATGCCGTTTACCCGCAGTGGGACGAAAAGACCCTGTGCACCTTTACTATAGCTTAGTATTGACCTTGGATAAATGATGTGTAGGATAGGTTGGAGACTGTGAAGTGGCGTCGCCAGGCGTTGTGGAGTCATTGTTGAAATACAACCCTTTGTTTATCTGAGGCCTAACCCCGTTTTGCGGGGGACATTGCTTGGTGGGTAGTTTGACTGGGGTGGTCGCCTCCAAAAGAGTAACGGAGGCTTCTAAAGGTTCCCTCAGTACGCTTGGTAACCGTGCGTAGAGTGCAATGGCATAAGGGAGCTTGACTGAGAGACATACAGGTCGATCAGGTACGAAAGTAGAGCATAGTGATCCGGTGGTTCCGCATGGAAGGGCCATCGCTCAAAGGATAAAAGGTACGCCGGGGATAACAGGCTGATCTCCCCCAAGAGCTCATATCGACGGGGGGGTTTGGCACCTCGATGTCGGCTCGTCACATCCTGGGGCTGGAGAAGGTCCCAAGGGTTGGGCTGTTCGCCCATTAAAGTGGCACGCGAGCTGGGTTCAGAACGTCGTGAGACAGTTCGGTCTCTATCTACTGTGGGCGTTAGAAATTTGAGTGGATCTGATTCTAGTACGAGAGGACCGAATTGGACAAACCTCTAGTGTATCTGTTGTTCCGCCAGGAGCATCGCAGAGTAGCTACGTTTGGAAGGGATAAGCGCTGAAAGCATATAAGCGCGAAACCCACCACAAGATGAGATTTCTTTTAAGGATCGTGGGAGATGACCACGTTGATAGGCTATAGATGTAAAGGCAGTAATGTCATAGTCGAGTAGTACTAATAATCCGTAAGCTTATGTACACCCTTTTCTCCCACCGTAAGGTGGGAGAAGAAACTTTCTAAATCAATACTTTTTTCTTTATCTCAGTATGTTAAGATATTACTTCAATTATAGATTTTGAATTAAAAATTAAAAATTGAAGAACAAATTGCCCAAAGCAATTATAACTTCTTAAGGTGGTTATTGCGGCGGGGCTCACCTCTTCCCATCCCGAACAGAGTAGTTAAGCCCGCCTGCGCAGATGGTACTGCAGTTATGTGGGAGAGTATGTCGTCGCCTTTCTTTTGAAAACCCTGTTTCTAGCGAAACAGGGTTTTTTGTTTTACAAAATACTGGGGTAATGTTTTATAATGCTTTGTAGTTTAACCGCAAAGTGCGCAAGGAAAGTTTGTAATTGTTAAGTTCGCAAAGCTGGATCCGATGATATTTTGTGACCAAATGCAATTGTGGAAAGTTGTTTTGTTTTAGATTTTTTCTGGAAATCAAGTGTGGTTTAACCGCAAAGTGCGCAAAGTAGTTTTAAATTCTTTGTAAATACAAAGTTCGCGAAGCTGGATGGGTAATGTTTTGGATTTTTCTGAAAATCAAGTTTGGTTTAACCGCAAAGCGCGCAAAGTAGTTTTAAATTCTTTGTAAATACAAAGTTCGCAAAGATGCATGGGTAATGTTTTGGATTTTTTCTGAAAATCAGGTATGGTTTAACCGCAAAGGACGCAAAGTAGTTTAAATTCTTTGTGAATGCAAAGCTCGCAAAGGCTAAACGTAAAAAAACTTTGAAATTTGGATTTTTAAAATTTGGAATTTCTTTTAAAAATAAATTTTGTAGTTAACCATAGATCGCGTTAGGGATGGCAGCGGTATCCTTTTGCGAAAAACCATACTTCTAAAAAAACAAAATATCTTAGGCAAAAGATTTAGCGAACAGCCCGACCCGGAGGGAAACGCCATAAAGATAATTATTACTTCAATAATTTATATCATTAAATATTATCCAACAGACTAAAAAACTAGGTTTAAATTACTTCTGTCAAATAGTAATGACATACATCTGTAAGCAAACATTCTTCGCATTTTGGTTTTGGTCGGCAAGTCTCTCTTCCTAAGAATGAAATTGCCATTCCAATCTCTGACCAAATTGATTTTGGCAATACCTGCATTAGATCTTTTTCGACCTTATTTCCGTCTTTGCTTTCTTTTATTATTCCAATTCGGGGAGCTACGCGAATTACGTGCAAATCTGCTATAATACCTTCGGCAGGTTTGTGAGTTTCTCTTAAGATAACATTTGCAGATTTTCGACCAATACCCTTTAACGCAGTCAATCCTTGCATTGTCAAGGGAATATCCTGATCATTTTTTATAGTTTTGGCAATTTCGAGAAGCCATTGTGCTTTTGTCGGATAATTTCGAATCTTGCTTATATATGGAATAAAAGTTTCTGAATCAGCTTCAGATAAACTTTTTAGTGTTGGAAATTTAGCAAATAAATCAGGCGCAATAGTATTAATATTTGCGTCAGAATCCTGAGCAGATAAAACTACCATAACTAATAGCTGGTAAGTATTTTTATATTCTAAGGGATGTTTTTTTCCTTTATATTTTTTTAAAATAGGTTTTAACTTAGTTTCCCAATCTGATGTTTCTCCAAATAAATTCATCGTAATGCAGTTTTTAGATTAAACAATAAAAGTATAACTATCACAAAATTAGGTACTTTTGATGAAATCAAGAATTTTTTTTATAACATTTTGATTGCCAAGGATTTTTCTGTGTCCTAAGCCTTCAGTTAAGAATAAACTTCCATTTTTCAGATGTTTGTGAATGTGAATTCCTGCTTCTACAGGAACTTCCGGATCATCTTTATCGTGAATTACCAGAACAGGAATCTGAATTTTTTGTCCCGCCCGATAAGCTGAAAAATCATCCATTTTTACTTGGTATTTATCTTCAAAGAGAAAACGAAGACGCTCGCTAAATTTTTGTTTTAATCCAAGCTTCAAAATAAATTCATCTAAAATATCCTGCACAATATCTCCGCTTCCAATAACGATAGCTTTTTTTACTTTTAAACCATCTTTAATTGCGTTTAGAACAGACATTCCGCCAAGTGAATGCCCAATTGCAATTTCAAAGGGACCATATTGCTTTTCTATTTCCAGAATAGAATCAATAAATTCAGACATTATTGTTGTTGTTCCCTCAGATTTTCCATGAGCGGGCGCATCAAAACTTATAGTGGAGTAACCTTTTTGAACAAGTTCATCGGCTATTTTGAATAACTGTGTACCGCGACCGGACCAACCGTGAACTAACAAAATTTTCTGGTCACTTTTTCCATACTTATATGTAACGATACTTTTGTTAATTGCCGGAACGAAAATTCTATTCTTGATACTTTTGTCATCCATCTCAAACTCTCGTTTGGGAGTTTTATGTTTTATGGGAGTTGTAAAAAGCTTTGCCGCAAATTTTGTAGCCAGCTTTGGTGAGATAAAAGCGAGTAATTTACCGGAAAGTATAATAACCTGTGGAATTTTTAAGGATTGAGTAGGATTAGTAACCTTTTTTGCCATATTAATAATTTTTGTCTGAAGCCTTAATTATGCTTATTTTTTCCTAAATTTAGGAAACATAAAAGTAAGATATAAATGAATGCTTACTAAAAAAAATAATTTAGAAATTAGTTTTATTAATACGATTATAAATTCTACATGGAAATATTTCATATTAGCGCCGAGTGCTATCCTATGGCAAAAGTAGGTGGTTTGGCGGATGTTGTTGGGGCATTACCAAAATATCAAAAGAATGCAGGTCATCAGGTTCGGGTTGTTGTTCCGTGTTATAACACAAAGTTCAAAAATGAAAATGATTTTGATTGTGTTCATCAGGGAAGCATATCTCTGGGAGATTTTGATTTTCCGTTTAGAGTATTAAAGGAGACAACGGATAAGTTAGGTTATGAATTGTATCTGATAGAAATTAGTGAATTGTTTAATCGTGATAATATTTACGGCTATGACGACGATATAGAACGATTTTTATCATTTCAAATAGCTGCTTTAGATTGGATTTTGACGAGAAATACGGTACCTAATATTATTAATTGTCATGACCATCATACAGGATTAATTCCATTCCTGGTTAAATATGGTTATAAATATGAAAGTTTAAGGACTGTGAGAACAGTTATTACGATTCATAATGCTTTATACCAAGGTTGGTTCGGTTTTGATAAATTACGTTATTTACCAGAATTTGATTTAACTCATGTTGGATTCTTAGAGTGGAACAATTCCATTAACTCATTGGCAGTCGGAATTAAATGCGCACATGCTGTTACCACTGTTTCTCCCAGCTATCTGAATGAAATAAATATTTCTGCAAATGGATTAGAAACATTGTTTAGGTCGGTTAGGGAAAAATCAAAAGGAATTTTAAACGGAATCGATTTTGAAGTATGGAATCCGTCTAAAGATCAAATGATTGCTGAAAACTATGCGATTGAAACTTCTGAAACAGGAAAACAAAAAAACAAGGAAAAACTATGCGAGCAATTTGAATTAGATGCTACAAAACCACTGTTTAGTTTTATTGGCCGTTTATTTGAAGAAAAGGGAGGCGATTTATTGCCTCAGGCATCAGCATTGGCCTTATCTGAAAATTTCGAAAATATTAATATTCTGATTTTAGGATCGGGAAATTCAGCAATAGAAGAACAATTACTGCAGTTGCGAAATGATTATAATGGCAATTATAATGTTTTTATAGGTTATAATGAAGAATTAGCGCATTTGATTTATGCAGGTTCAGATTATATTTTAATGCCTTCAAGAGTAGAACCTTGTGGTTTAAACCAAATGTATGCTTTGCGTTATGGAACGATTCCAATTGTGAGAAGAACAGGAGGTTTGCGAGATACAGTAATTGATTTTGGCGATAACGGAAACGGAATATGTCATGATCAGGCTTCGGTTGGAGATATTTGTTATTCGGTCAATCGTGCTGTGAAATTATACAATGATAAAATAAGTTTTTATAAAATAAGAAAAATGGGAATGGAAATTGACCATTCCTGGGAGCGAGTTTGCCAAGAATATATCGAGATATACACCTTAATAATTGAGAAAAATGAAGTTTAAAAAGAAAAATGTAGTTGCCATTATTTTAGGAGGAGGACAAGGATCACGTTTGTATCCATTAACAGAAACCAGATCAAAACCGGCAGTTCCAATTGGAGGGAAATACCGATTGGTCGATATTCCTATTTCAAATTGTATCAATTCTGATATTTTCAAAATATTTGTTTTGACACAATTTAACTCGGCATCTTTAAATGCACATATTAAAAACACATTCAATTTTAGTATTTTCAGTCAGTCATTTGTTGACATTTTAGCAGCAGAACAAACCCCGGATAATCCAACGTGGTTTCAAGGAACTGCAGATGCTGTTCGACAATGTATGTCACATTTTTTAAAACACGATTTCGATCACGCTTTGATTCTTTCAGGTGACCAATTATATCAAATGGATTTTAACGAAATGCTGGAAGCGCATATTGCGGCAAATGCAGAAATTTCTATTGCAACTTTACCGGTAAATGCTAAAGACGCTCCGGAGTTTGGAATTCTAAAAACAAATCATGAGAATTGTGTCGAAGCTTTTATCGAAAAACCAGATGCGTCATTATTACCGCAATGGGAATCTGAGGTAAGCGAGCATATGGAAGAAAAAGGCAAAAAATACCTGGCTTCGATGGGAATCTATATTTTTAACAAGCCATTGCTTGAAGAATTAATGGCGAATCCGGATACAAAAGATTTTGGTAAGGAAATCATTCCGCAAGCTGTAGGTAAACATAAAATTTTGAGCTATCAATATGAAGGATATTGGACAGATATTGGGAATATTGAATCATTTTTTGAGGCTAATATTGGTTTAACTGCGGATATTCCTGAATTTAATTTGTTTGACAACGAGAATAAGATTTTTACCAGACCAAGATTATTACCTCCATCTAAATTTAGAAATTCTATCATAAATCAGTCATTAATCTCTGAAGGCTGTATAATTAACGCTAAGGAGATAAAAAGTTCTGTGATTGGTATTCGATCCAGAATTGGGGTAGGTACTGTATTGGAAAATTGTTACGTAATGGGGAACGATTTTTATCAGGACCTAGATGAGATGAATAATGAAAGTACTATTAATAAGATTCATGTAGGTATAGGTGAAAATTGTTTTATAAAGAACGCCCTGATCGACAAAAATGTGCGAATAGGAAACAATGTTCATATTAACGGCGGAAAACATTTAGACAATTTTACTAATGAATTGTACAGTATAAAAGATGGTATCGTAGTAATTAAAAAAGGGGTTGTACTCTCGGATAATTTTAGAATCGAATAAAACTATTAAAATTAATTATTGCCATAAAAACCAAATATGAGTAAAGTTGTCACGCATTCTTTGTTTACTGATTTTGATATTGATTTATTCAAAGCGGGAAAACACTTCAAATTATACGAAAAATTAGGAGCGCATTTAGTTGAAGTTAACGGAATAAAAGGCGTTTATTTTGCGGTTTGGGCTCCAACAGCTCAATCTGTTTCTGTTGTGGGGGATTTTAATTATTGGACCCAAGGCGAGCATTTGCTGCAGGTACGTTGGGATTCTTCCGGAATTTGGGAAGGTTTTATTCCTGATGTTGTAAAAGGTGCGGTGTATAAGTATAAAATTGAATCTAGCATTAATGGAATTGTCACTGAGAAAGCTGATCCTTTTTCTTTGTATTGTGAAAAACCACCTCATACGGCTTCTGTTGTATGGGATCTGGATTATAAATGGAAAGATGAAAAATGGATGCAATCGCGTCCGGAAATAAATGGTTTAGATAAACCTTATTCTGTTTATGAAGTACATTTGGGATCGTGGAAACGTGGTGACAATAACCGTTTTTTGACTTATCTTGAACTTGCTGATGATTTGGTAAACTACGTAAAAGAAACAGGTTTTACACACGTCGAATTTATGCCAATAATGGAGTATCCTTATGATCCGTCGTGGGGATATCAATTGACTGGATATTTTGCCCCCACGTCTCGTTTTGGGAAGCCACAGGATTTTATGGTTCTGGTTGATAAACTGCATCAGGCAGGAATTGGAGTGATTTTAGACTGGGTTCCGTCACATTTTCCAGATGACGCACACGGCTTAGGGTTCTTTGACGGATCGCATCTATACGAACATCCTGATCGCAAAAAAGGATATCATCCTGATTGGAAAAGTTTGGTTTTTAATTATGGACGTAATGAAGTTCGCGCATTTTTAATAAGTAATGCTGTTTTCTGGCTCCAACATTATCATGTTGATGGTTTACGCGTCGATGCCGTAGCTTCGATGTTATATCTTGATTATTCAAGAAATGAAGGAGAATGGGAACCCAATATTTACGGTGGTAGAGAAAATCTGGATACCATTAGTTTTCTTAAAGAATTTAATGAAGTTATCTACGCTAACTTCGATGGAGTTCAAACTATTGCTGAAGAAAGCACTTCGTTTCCTATGGTTTCAAGACCAACTTTTACAGGTGGTTTGGGCTTTGGAATGAAATGGATGATGGGATGGATGCACGATACATTAAAGTATTTTCAGAAAGAAACTGTTTATAGAAAATACCATCAGAATGATTTGACATTTTCGATGACGTACGCCTTTACTGAAAATTTTATGCTTCCGTTTTCTCATGACGAAGTTGTTTATGGAAAAAAATCAATAGCGAATAAAATGCCCGGCGACGAATGGCAAAAATTTGCTAATTTGAGATTATTATACGGTTATATGTTTACTCATCCAGGAACTAAATTATTATTTATGGGTTCTGAATTTGGGCAAAGCGATGAATGGAACTTTGAAAAAAGTTTAGACTGGCATTTACTGCAATACGATTACCATTCCGGAATAAAAAAGCTGATTACAGATCTCAATCAATTGTATAAATCTCGTCCTGCGCTGTATGAAAAACAATTTTCGGGAGAAGGTTTTGAATGGATTAATTATTCGGATCATCAAAATGCTGTTTTGTCTTATATCCGAAAAGGAAATAATCCGGAAGAAAACATAATTGTGGTTTGCAATTTTACCCAGGTAATTAGGGAAAATTACAGAATAGGAATACCTAAAAAAGGCAAGTTAAAAGAGATTTTTAACAGTGATGCTGTCATTTACGGCGGCAGCGGTGTTGGAAATGCCAAAACCTTAAAAACTGAAGCTATAGCTTATGATGGCAGGGATTATTCTGTCGAATTAATTTTACCTCCATTAAGTGTTACCGTTTATTCTTATTCGTAAAAAGATAAGGAGTTTTTTTAAAGTACCAATTTGTTAGTTTTACGATTTAAAATTATCGAATTGTTTATTTTTTAAGTAATAATTAGAGACTCATTCAGAAAAAACGTTTTCGTGAATAAACCTTTTATTGATAGCCGTTTAAGAGGTTTTTTTGTATGTTTGAAAGAGAGACAGAGTCAGAATAATTAATTCATTTAGCGATATGATTACAAATACATCATTAGAATATAAAGGCGATTTATATCCCTCAAAAATTGTTTCGTTTGAACATGAAGGAGATTCTATATTTTTTAATACACACAATAAAGTAATATTAAAAGTTACAATTCTAAGGGACAGTTTGATCCGTTTTCGTTTTACTACAAAAGGCTATTTCAGTAACGATTTTTCATATGCAATTGATAAATCGCAGTTACATGGTTATAATTTTTTAGAACTTACAGAAGAAGAAACTTATTTCCAGATCAGAACAAGTAAAGTAAAATGTAAAATTCAGAAAATCGATCTTCGTTTGTCTATTTATGATTTAAATGATCTTTTAATCCTGGAGGACGAACTTGGCTTTCATTGGGAAGAGAGTTATGAATACGGTGGAAATATCGTAAAAATGAGTAAATCTTCTAAAGACGGAGAATGTTTTTACGGATTAGGAGATAAAGCCACGCAAATGAATTTAAAAGGCAAAAGACTTGAAAATTTTGCCACAGATCAATATGCTTATCAAAAAGAACAAGATCCTTTATATAAAGTAGTTCCTTTTTATATAGGACTGCAAAACAAACAATCTTACGGTATTTTCTTCGACAATACCTTTAGAACTTTTTTTGATTTTTGTCAGGAAAGAAGAAATGTTACCAGCTTTTGGGCAGAAGGTGGCGAAATGAATTATTATTTTGTTTACGGTCCTCAAATGCAAGATGTTGTTACGACATACACAGACTTAACGGGTAAGCCTGAATTACCGCCACTTTGGGTTTTGGGATATCATCAATGCAAATGGAGTTATTATCCTGAAAGTAAAGTAAAAGAAATTACGTCAAAATTTAGAGAATTAAAAATTCCTTGCGATGCCATTTATCTGGATATTGATTATATGGAAGGGTTTCGATGTTTTACATGGAATAAAGATTATTTTCCTGATCCAAAACGAATGGTGGCTGAATTAGCGGAAGATGGTTTTAAAACTGTCGTAATTATCGATCCGGGAATCAAAATAGATAAGGATTACTGGGTTTATCAGGAAGCTTTAGAAAAAGATTATTTCTGTAAAAGAGCCGATGGACCTTATATGAAAGGAAAAGTATGGCCGGGAGAATGTAATTTTCCAGATTATACAAATCCCGTAGTTAGAGAATGGTGGGCGGGATTATTTAAAGAATTAATTTCAGATATTGGTGTAAAAGGAGTTTGGAACGATATGAATGAGCCTGCAGTTATGGAGGTGCCAAATAAAACATTTCCAATGGATGTTCGCCACGATTACGACGGAAATCCTTGTAGCCATAGAAAAGCACATAATATTTATGGTACACAAATGGCAAGAGCGACCTATCATGGCGTGAAGCGCTTTGCATATCCTAAACGTCCTTTTGTAATAACGAGATCTGCATATTCAGGAGCACAACGTTATACTTCGTCGTGGACAGGAGATAATGTCGCAACCTGGGAACATTTGTGGCTTGCTAATATTCAGGTACAAAGAATGTGTATTTCCGGAATGGGATTTACAGGTTCAGATATTGGAGGTTTTGCTGAGCAGCCAACCGGAGAATTATACGCACGATGGATTCAGTTAGGAGTATTTCATCCTTTTTGCAGAACACATTCATCCGGGGACCATGGCAATCAGGAACCTTGGGCTTTTGATGAAGAAGTGATTAATATTACCAGAAAGTTCGTTAGTCTTCGCTATCAATTATTGCCTTATTTGTATACCATGTTCTGGCAATATATTGAAGAAGGAATTCCAATGTTGAAACCATTGGTATATTATGATCAGGACGATACGCAAACGCATTATCGTAACGATGAATTCATTTTTGGAAATCAAATATTAGTATGCCCAATTCTTGAACCTAATGCTGTAGGTAGACGTATGTATATCCCAAGAGGTGAATGGTATAACTATTGGACAAATGAGTTTTCTACAGGAGGAAGAGAAGTATGGGTAGATACAAAATTTGACGAAATTCCACTATTTGTAAAAGCAGGTGCAATAATACCAAAATATCCTGTTCAGCAATATGTTGGCGAATTTGAATTTGATGAATTAACACTTGATTTATACTTTAAAAACGGTAAAGAAAAATCAGTAGTTTATGAAGATGCCCAAGATGGTTACGACTATAAAAAAGGTAGATACAGCTTCTTGTCTTTTCGAACTATTGGTAAAGAAAAAGAACTTATAATTCAACTTCATAAAGAAGGAAAATACGATACACCTTACTCAAAATATAAAATCAATTTAATTGGATTGCCATTTAAAGTAACAGAAATTGAAATCGACAATGAAAAGGTTGCATTTGACGCCATCGCTTTTGAAGAGAATCATTTCTTACTGGTTGATAAAGAGTTCAATGAACTTCATATTATTGGAGAGTAAGTAAATTTTGGTATTTTCCTGATTAATTATGTAAATCATAAAGTAATAATAATTGTATTTTTGTGTGTTTTAAAAATATATCGATCATGAAAAAACAATTAATATTGGGAATTTTTACAGCTGTTTTGATAGTTGGTTGCGCTACAAATCCTGTTACAGGAAAGAAAAACCTAAATTTCGTTTCAAACAGTGAATTGTTTCCGTCCTCTTTTCAACAGTATAATACTTTTATAACAGAAAATAAAGTTATAACAGGTACTGCAGATGCAAAAAGAGTAGAAGCAGTTGGAATGAGAATTAAAGCTGCTGCAGAAAAATACCTGACATTTTTAGGACAGTCGCAATACTTAAAAGATTATCGATGGGAGTATAAATTAGTTGACAGTAAAGAAGTGAATGCCTGGTGTATGCCTGGTGGAAAAATTGTTGTGTATTCAGGAATTTTACCTATTACTCAAAATGATGCAGGTTTAGCCACAGTTATGGGTCACGAAGTTTCGCACGCATTAGCCAACCACGGAGCACAAAGAATGAGTGCCGCACAATTGCAACAAATTGGCAGCGCCGCATTAGATGCTGCAACAAGCACAAAATCTGAGGTAACCAGACAAATATTTGCTCAAGCTTACGGTGTTGGTTCTGAAGTAGGAGTGATGCTTCCGTTTAGCAGAAGTAATGAAACTGAAGCTGATAAAATAGGATTAACCTTAATGGCAATTGCAGGATATAATCCGGATGATGCAATTGTATTCTGGACTAGAATGTCTGCTAAATCTGGGGCTGGAGGTACACCTGAATTCATGAGTACACACCCCTCTGACGCAACAAGAATTGCAAATATAAGATCGCTAATTCCGGAAGCAAAAGCAACAGCACTAAAAGTAGGAGTTATAAAATAAAAAATATTACATTATTCAATACAAGTTATTAAAGCTATTCTTTTAAGAGTAGCTTTTTTTTTGTAAAAATTGTTTATAATTTATTAATGTACGATTTATCAAAATTCTACCTGATTATAATAAAAATTGGATAAATTCGTAGCCTGTTAACAAAACCATGTCTATGAAAAACTTACAAAAAGGAGATAAAAAACTGCTAAACGCCTGGGCCTTTTATGATTGGGCAAATTCAGTTTATACCCTTACAATTGCATCTGCAGTATTTCCTATTTTTTACGAAGCCTTATTTGCGAAGCGCGATCATTATATTGATGTTTTTGGCATGCATTTGAAAAACTCGGCTTTGATCAGTTTTATTACAGCGATGGCATTTTTGTTTGTTTCTTTTATGTCCCCATTATTATCAGGAGTTGCTGATTATGTAGGAAATAAAAAATCTTTCATGAAGTTTTTCTGCTATCTGGGAGCTACATCTTGTATCGGATTATATTGGTTTGACCTTGATAATATTTATATCGGATTGGCTTTTTATTTTTTAGGATTAATTGGTTTTTGGGGAAGTTTGGTTTTTTACAATTCTTACTTACCGGACATCGCTTTTGAAGAGCAACAAGATAGTATTAGCGCTAAAGGATATTCGTTAGGATATATTGGAAGTGTTATTTTATTGATCATCAACCTGGCAATGATTATGAAACCAAAGCTTTTTGGAATTACGGGATCAGACGGGGAAGCAGCAATGAAAGCAATGCGTTATTCGTTTGTAATGGTTGGTGTCTGGTGGATCGTATTCAGTCAGTATACTTATTATTACTTGCCGAATGGAAGAAAAAACAATAATGAAAAATTAACAAGATCAACTATCTTTAATGGCTTTAATGAATTAAAGAAGGTTTGGGCATTATTAAAACAAAACATTCCGCTAAAACGTTATTTGGGAGGTTTTTTTGTTTCAAGTATGGCAGTACAGACTGTATTATTGGTAGCCACCTATTTTGGAGCCCAGGAAATTCAATGGGAGTCTAAAGAAGAATCTACAATTGGTTTGATTGTTAGTATTTTACTGATACAAATAATAGCTGTTGCCGGAGCAATATTAACCTCAAAAGCCTCGGCTAAATTTGGAAATATTCCAACCCTGATCGTGATTAACGCTATTTGGGTAGTATTTTGTGTGATTGTTTATTTTATTTATTTGCCAATCCACTTTTATATTGCCGCAACTATTGCAGGATTTGTAATGGGGGGAATTCAGGCACTGTCGCGTTCTACATATTCAAAGTTATTACCTGAAACAGAAGATACAGCTTCCTTTTTTAGTTTTTATGATGTTGCTGAAAAAATAGGAATCGTAATAGGAATGTGTGTTTACGGAATTATAGACCAAATTACAGGAAGTTCCCGTTCTGCGATTGTTATTTTGGGAATATTCTTTGTCACAGCCATTTTTCTATTGAGAAGAATACCAAAAAAGGCACTTTAAATTAATTAAAGTGCCTTTCGGGGATTTAAGTTGTCATGAAACACGACAAAGCTGTATAGTTTGATTGATGATGTTTTTTTTTAGATAATTATACTTTTGAGATATTTCCTGAGCCCGAAACTTTTACATCACGTTTTTCAGGATTCCCTGTGTATTTAATATTTCCTGAACCAGAAACTCGTGCAGTTAAACTTTCCTTGCAGTTAATTTTGCTGTTTCCAGACCCTGAAACGTTTACATCAACAATTTTTGATTGCAAATCGGTAGTGTCAATATCGCCAGATCCTGAAAGTTTTGTAGTAAAACTGTCTGCATTTCCTTTTAATCGTACATTTCCTGAACCGCTTAGATTTAATTCTAAAGTATTGGAATCAACAGCAAGATAAAAATTTCCTGAACCGGATAATTTAGCAAGAAGCTTATCATTTTTAATAACATCTTTTGACTGAACGTTTCCTGAACCAGATAAAGTCACTTCAGATATTTTTTCAAATGGTATAGTTACCTGGATCTTTTTACCCATGCTAGGCCTGATATTTATGCCTTTTTCGGTGTAAATTTTCAATACATCTCCTTCAACTTCAACTTTTATGGCTGATATTAAGTTCTCTTCCCCTTTAATGATGATCTTTCCTTCTTTTCCTGCTACTAAATCTACATCAAAAGAGCCCGATATTTTTATAGCATCATAATCAGCTGTTGTTCTTGTCTCAGTAACGATGTTACCATTTCCTTTCTTTTTATCGTTAGATGACCATTGTGCATTTGCAATAAAAGTTATTAAAAACGCTCCACACACTAATAATTGAATTGATTTTTTCATTTTTTTGATTTTTATTTTTTGACTGATTTTCGAAACTATTGCCTTTTGGTTAATATTACATTACCATAATTAGAATTTACAATGACTTTATTTTGCCCTTTTTTCTTATTGTACCCACTTAATCTTTTTGCATTATTTTTAATTTCACTAACGAAAACTTCTAAAGAACTATCACTTTTTATGCTGCCGTACTTTGTATTTATATCAAAATCAAAAGCAAAGTTTGCATTGTATCCCAGCGATACGTTTGTATATCCTGTATTGATATTTACATTTTTTGATTTCTCATTAAGCGATTCTACATTTATCTTAGAATAAGTTGCATCGATATTCAGGTTGCTCGAAATCTCTGCAATAGATATTGTTACATAATTACTGCTGCCAACGAGTGAATTTATTTTTTGAAATTTAAAACTGCCGTAATTCCCTTTGAATTTAATGTTTTGCCCCTCCATTATTGAGACGTCAGTATAATTTGCATCGACATTTAAATTTCCGGATTCATTTATTTTTATTCCTGAATAACGTGCTTCAATGTTTCCGTTTTTAATGTAATCAATACTCGAGTTTTGGCTGTATCCAATTTCGATTCTATTGCTGTCGCCATTAAGTTTGCCAAGTATGATCTTACCATATTTACAAGAAATATCCGCAGTAGATTCTAAATTGAGAGTTGTAATGTTCCCGTATTTATTATTAAGTTTTACAGTTCCGTTTTTAGGAATTTTAATTACATAATTAATTTCAAAACTGTTGCTGCTTCCTCGGCTTTTTAAGGAGGAATTACCAAGATTTGTTACCGCAGAAACTAAATGTTTAAGAGCAGTAATATCAACATCAATACTATTTAACCGTTCATTGACCCAATTTTCATTTCCTCCCGAAACTTTTATTGTAATGTCAACATCGATTTTGTCTTCATCCCATGTACTTACTGTGATGTTCCCATATTTATTATCGATGTCTATTCCTGCATTGGAATTGACGATATAGGTTTTTTTGATGTTTTTTTGTTTAGAAATAAAGCTGTCATCATTTGAAAATCCTAATAAAGGAATCAAAAGAAATAAGATTAGTATGCTATAATGTTTTTTCATGTGTTGTAGTATTTTTAAATTTTTCATTTTCTTCAATTCTCTGTAATACCGTTTGTAAAAAAGATATTCGGGTTTGAAGGTTGCTAATCATAGCGTAAATAATCTGTTTGTTTTCGCCATTTTTCTGAACTTCTTTTATAATTTTTGTATAATCAGCATCAAAAACTTTCATTTGCTTTAACGCGTCATTTATAATTTGTTCATTTTCCGGCGAACTTTTTTCTTTTAATTTAACCAACTCATTATCAATTAAAATACTGAAGATCGAATCTGTTCTTTGCGTTTCTTTCGATGCGAATTTAAATTCCTTTGGTTTTTCATTATTGTTATAGAACAAAGAGATCCCAAGCAATACTACAATCGACGCAGCTATTGCCCAAACGGCATTATTTTTTTTCTTAGGTTGTTTCTTTTTGTTTAATTTGTGTAAGAAATCAACCTGATGGTCAGCATTCATTCTTTTAACATCCCATTGATTCTCGAATTTTTCAAATAATTGATCTAAATCGTCATTTTCCTTTTTCATATATCTAAAATTTATTTTTTAATGGTGAATCTGCTATCGCTTTTTTAATCATTTGTGCGCACAAACTTTTTGTTTTCAGCAATCTCATATCTCCTCTAATTTTTTTCGCAAACTTTCTTTCGCCCTGCTCAATGTAGTCCGGCAATTGGCATAGGAAATATTTAAAATTTCGCAAATCTCCTCCTGATCATAACCTTCAATGTAAAAGAGCGTTAACACCATCCTGTAATTGTCTTTTAAACTTAAAATTGAATCCAAGACCTGTTTCACTTTAAGTGAATTCAAATCTATATTTTCAGAAAAGAAGCTGTCGTTTTCTTCTATTTTATATAATGTTTTACTTAGGTCTTCGACCTGAAACGCATTATTTTTTTTATAAAAGTCAATACTATAATTGACAATTATTTTTTTTAACCATGCTCCAAAAGCTACTTCTTGTCTGTAATCATTAATTTTTGTAAAAGCCTTAAGAAAACCTTCTTGCATGACGTCTTGTGCAAAATGTTCATCTTTTACAATACGGTAGGCCACATTATACATGGCTTTACTGTAACGATTGTAAACTTCGAATTGTGCCTTTTGATTGTTTTCTTTACAAAGCGCGATTAATTCTTCGATATTTTGGTTAGTTATATTCAAGTAATGATTGCTAGTTTTTAATAATGACTTTGCTTTTTTTGATTTGTTACACTTTGGATAAAAATAAATGTATTTTTTTTGATAATAGCTTTAATAATTTAGATATGATAAAATTTACAGTTGCAAATCATACTTATTGTAAGATTTTTTACTTAGTTTTGAGCGGTATAATATTTTAACCTTACAATAAATTATTTATGAAAAAAAAATAAATTTTATTCCTTTTACTTTTTGTTTTAGGAATCTCTTTTAATTCTTGTACCAAAGACTTTGAGGATGGGTTAAATTATAATAACGGGAACGGAAATGGTAACGGAAACCCTTCAATTAATACAGGAATCTTTACTGCAACAGTGGGAGGACATGCTTTTGTGGGAGATCAGGTACAAGCTATTGTAACTGATGATTATGTGGCAATTGAGGGTATTAGATCTTCTAAAGGCGATTTAATTCAAATAATTCTGCCAAGTAATAAAGTAGGAACATATACATGGAAAAACAGTAACGAAGATGCTGAAAATTTTATATTGGCTTATGCTTTAGAAATTGGAGGAGATGCATTTGCAAGTATATCAGAGGAGGACGCGGCACTTTTTGAAATTCAGGGATATACAGATACAGCAATAGTTAAAATTACAGATGTAGACAAAGACAAAAAAACTATTTCAGGCACCTTTCAGTTTACAGGATTTAGAGAGTTGAGCAATAAATAGGACAGAAACAAAAGTAATTACTAATAATTCATTTACGAATATATTTTACACACAAAATTTACCAATTGAAGAACCTGATCATTTTCTTACCGCAAAAATAGACGGAGTTGAGTTTATTGAAGACAAAATTGATGTGGCCAGCATAAGTTCCCTGGGAGCTTATCCTTATTACAGTATTGTAGGGAAAAAGAAAGGCGACAATGCAGACAGTATAGGTGTTAGTATAGATCACTCATACTCAGTTGGAACTTATCCAGCTTCTAGTGTTTTACTAAATGGCGGAGAGAATACTGTACATGTTGCGAGTGCTTATTGCAGGATAAACGGTACTCTGTATAATTTAGAATCAGGTTCGGTTATTATTACTTCGAAATCTGCAACACGCATGAAAGGCAGTTATAGTTTTGTTGTTAGTGATTTTGATAAAATTAATAAAAAGTCAATCACAGGATCCTTTGACATTAGTATAGTAGACCTGAATTAGTAACTATGCAAAAAAGAATCCACCTTTGGGTGGATTTTTTTTTGGTAAAACAATTTGATTTTACTAGATTGGCTCGCTAAATAGATAATATATTATCCATTTTGGCACAGTGATTGTCTCTTTTAAAGATCTATCTTGTAAATGAGACGCTTAGTATGTTTTTATTACATATTAATGAATCTAAGACTACATTTGAAGTTAGGATTAAAAATTTAATGACAAAACGACTTATATACTATTATGTCAGACCATAAAATACTTACTATTGACAATCTGTCACTTCAGGAATTTGATTCAGAAGCAGAATTGATTCCATTATTAACTCCAGAAGACGAAGAGGAAATGAACAATGAAGAGCTTCCGCTTTCGTTACCTATTTTACCATTACGTAATACTGTTTTATTTCCGGGAGTTGTAATTCCAATTTCTGCGGGAAGAGATAAATCGATTAAATTAATAAACGATGCAAACGCAGGCGGTAAAATAATTGGAGTTGTTTCTCAAATTAATGAAGAAGATGAAGATCCGTCAAAAGATGATATTCATAAAATAGGTACTGTAGCAAGAATTCTGCGTGTTTTAAAAATGCCTGACGGAAATGTTACCGTTATTCTACAAGGAAAAAAACGTTTTGAAATAGATGAGATCGTTTCAGAGGATCCTTATATTAATGCAACTATCAAAGAAGTTTCAGAAGAACGTCCGGAAGAGAATGATACTGAATTTACAGCTATTTTAGATTCAGTAAAAGAATTGGCGATTCAAATTATAAAAGAAAGCCCAAACATTCCATCAGAAGCAACTTTTGCTATTAAAAACATTGAAAGCCAATCGTTTTTGATCAATTTTGTTTCTTCAAACATGAATTTATCCGTAAAAGAGAAGCAAGGTTTGTTATCGATAAACGGATTAAAAGAAAGGGCGCTTGAGACTTTACGTTATATGAACGTGGAGTTGCAAAAATTAGAATTGAAAAATGACATCCAGTCAAAAGTTCGTTTTGATTTAGATCAGCAGCAACGTGAATATTTCCTTCATCAGCAAATGAAAACCATTCAGGAAGAATTGGGAGGCGTTTCGCAAGAGGAAGAAATGGACGAAATGGGTCTGAAGGCAAAAACTAAAAAATGGGATGAAAAAACGCAAAAGCATTTCGAAAAAGAATTGTCTAAAATGCGTAGAATGAATCCGCAATCGCCTGATTTCGGAATTCAGCGTAATTATTTAGAATTGTTTTTAGAGTTGCCATGGGGCGAATATTCTAAAGATAAATTCGATTTAAAATACGCTCAGAAAATATTAGATAAAGATCATTTTGGACTTGAAGAAGTTAAGAAAAGAATGATCGAACATTTGGCCGTATTGAAACTTCGTAACGATATGAAATCGCCAATTATATGTTTGACAGGACCTCCGGGAGTTGGTAAAACTTCGATTGGCCGTTCAGTGGCCGAAGCTTTAGGTCGTGAATATGTGCGTATTTCGTTGGGTGGTTTACGTGACGAAGCTGAAATTCGCGGACACAGAAAGACTTATATTGGTGCAATGCCGGGTAGAATTATCCAGAGTTTGAAAAAAGCGGGAACATCAAATCCTGTATTTATTTTAGATGAAATAGATAAACTTTCCAGCGGTAATAGCGGAGATCCTTCTTCTGCTTTGTTAGAAGTGTTGGATCCGGAACAAAACAATGCTTTCTATGATAATTTCCTTGAAATGGGATACGACTTGTCTAAAGTTATGTTTATCGCTACCTCAAATAATATGAGCTCAATTCAGCCCGCTTTGCGTGACAGAATGGAAGTGATTAAAATGTCAGGTTATACAATTGAAGAAAAAGTAGAAATTGCTAAAAGGCATCTCTTTCCGAAACAATTAGAAGCTCACGGATTAACAACTAAGGAGTTGACAATTGGTAAAAAACAATTAGAGAAAATCGTAGAAGGATATACACGTGAATCTGGTGTACGTAACCTGGAAACTAAAATTGCTCAGGTTATTCGTAATGCAGCAAAATCAGTTGCAATGGACGAGGAGTACAATAAAAAAGTGACTGACGAAGATATTCTTAAGGTTTTAGGCGTGCCAAGATTAGAACGTGATAAATACGAAAACAATGATGTTGCCGGAGTTGTTACAGGTTTGGCCTGGACAAGTGTTGGTGGTGATATTTTGTTTATTGAATCATTGATCTCTGAAGGAAAAGGTTCTTTGACGATTACCGGAAATCTGGGTAATGTAATGAAAGAATCTGCCACGATTGCTTTAGAATACATTAAAGCCAATGCTAAAAAATTAGGATTAAGTGTAGAGCTGTTCCAAAAATATAATATCCATTTACACGTTCCGGAAGGTGCAACACCAAAAGACGGACCAAGCGCGGGTATTGCCATGCTGACTTCTTTGGTTTCGTTGCTAACACAAAAGAAAGTAAAGAAAAGCTTAGCTATGACCGGCGAAATAACTCTTCGAGGAAAAGTTTTACCAGTAGGAGGGATCAAAGAAAAAATCTTAGCAGCAAAAAGAGCTAATATTAAAGAGATCATTTTATGTCACGAGAACAAAAGCGACATCGATGAAATTAAAGCAGAATATTTAGAAGGCTTAACTTTTCATTATGTAAAAGAAATGAGTGAAGTTTTAGCTTTAGCAATAACAGATCAGAATGTTAAAAACGCGAAGCAGTTAAAATAGTTTCAGTTAAAATCATAAACTTAAAAATCCAAATTCCAGGACTAATTGTTCAATGGGATTTGGATTTTTTTTTTATTATTTTCTGAAGTTATATAATTTTATATTTATAATTGCGTTATTTCCATATGTAAAACATCCTAAAAAACGATTTGTTACGTTAAACTAGCGGTGTATAAGAGGGGAAATACAATAAATTATGATAAAGATTTCAATTAATTGCTATTTAAACATAGAATCTAAATTCTGAGGTGGTATTATAGAATAATTGCTTGTGTAACGGTTTCTCACGCTTGCAAGTCGCCTTATAAAGAGTGAGATTAGAGGTAGCGTATTCAGCATTAGAAAGTTATAATTGTATTGGCAAAGTAATTGATTTGTGGTTTTTATATAAAATTAAAAAAAAATTATGTAAATTTGGCGCTGGTAATTCCTGATCCTCAGGAGTTTCATCAGTTTTGGTTTAAAAGTGAAAAAGTTAAAGTTTAATTATTCGTATTCAAGATATATATTGGCAACTAACACAAGTCTTTTTAGTCTAATCTTAAATTTTCAATAGTTATATGAAAATAATCAGTTTGTTTTTATTTGTGACTGTAGGGTTTTTTACGGCCTCAAAACATTACTTTAAAGAAGATGATGTGATGACTACTGTGGAAGTAGAAAGAATGAATACCAGAGTGAGCGAAATACGAAACATGATTAGTATTGATCCTAAGTACAATACTAAGATTGCTTTTTTTGTTGACATGAGAATACCATCAGGCAAAAATCGCTTTTTTGTTTATGACCTTGTAAACAATAAGATAATAGATCAAGGCCTTGTTGCTCACGGTTCCGGATCTGAAACGGGAGTAAAAGGAAGTCTGAGATTTAGTAATACACCCAATTCAAATTGCACAGCATTAGGTAGATATGCTATAGGAAAATGTTATAAGGGAGGATTTGGCAAAGCTTATAAATTAAGCGGTTTGGATCAAACTAATGACAATGCTTTGTCGAGAGCTATTGTTTTGCATTATTATTCAGCAGTTCCATATGAGGAGCAGGATTATTATATCAGTAATAGCCATGGGTGCCCAATGGTTAACGAGCAATTCTTTAAGAGAATCGAAAAAATAATAGATACTTCTAAGTCAAATATCGTTTTGGATATTTACTATTAAATACTTCACACAACTTATATTCTTGTGCTTGGTTTGCTATTGAGATAGTTCTCAATAGTGAGTGCTTATTTCTGGCAATTGGTCTTTTTAAAATCTTTAATAAATTAACTGTAAGCATAATATGAAGAAGATTTTTTTTGTTTTTCTTTTAATGTTATCGCTTTTTATTGGATATGTAATTATTTTTAAAAAGAAAGATTTCTCTTTGCTTAATACGAAAAGTATTGACATAGCTCAGATCGATGCTGTTAAAAAGATCGTAAACAGTAGCGCAAAGTATAATAAAAATTTTGTTTTTTTTATTGATATGAAAGTGCACTCAGGTAAGTTTCGTTTTTTTGTTTATGATTTAAAAAATAATAAAATAATCGACAGAGGAATCGTTGCGCATGGTTCCGGTTCTGAAACGGGAATCAAAGGAAAGCTTAAATTTAGTAATATCCCAAATTCACTAAGTACTTCATTAGGCACATATTCTATAGGAAATCGGTATTACGGGAAGTTTGGGAAATCTTACAGACTACACGGATTAGACGCGACAAATAGTAATGCATTTAGTCGTGATATTGTATTTCATTATTATTTTGATGTTCCATATAAAGAACAGGATAACTATATTTGCAACAGTTACGGTTGTCCTATGGTAAATAAAAAATATTTTGACCGAATCGCTCAAATAATCGATAACTCAAAATCACATATTGTTATGAGTATTTATTATTAAGAGCCATAACTGTTTAAACTTTAAAAAATAAAACATTGAAAAAAATTACGGTTGCTATTGATGGATTTTCATCAACAGGAAAAAGCACTTTAGCAAAACAATTAGCAAAAGAGTTGGAGTATGTTTATGTCGATACTGGAGCAATGTATCGCGCCGTTGCTTACTTTGCAATGCAAAATCACTTTATAGGTACTGATTCTTTTGACAAAAAAGCCCTGGTTGATGCTTTGCCAAAAATTCAATTAGAGTTTAAATTCAATGCTGATTTAGGATTTGGCGAAATGTACCTGAATGGTGAAAACGTCGAAAAGCAAATTAGAACTATAGAGGTTTCCAGTTTTGTCAGTAAAGTAGCAGAAGTTTCTGAAGTGCGTTCTAAATTGGTAGAGCAACAAAAAGAAATGGGAAAAAACAAAGGAATAGTTATGGATGGCAGGGATATAGGAACGGTTGTTTTTCCGAATGCCGAACTTAAAATTTTCATGACTGCAAGTGCTGAAACCCGTGCACAAAGACGTTTTGATGAGTTACAGGAAAAAGGAGATGATGTGTCTTATGAGGATGTTTTAAAAAATGTAGTCGAGAGAGATTATATAGATACACACCGTGAAGATTCGCCTTTAATAATTGCTGATGATGCAATAGAAATAGATAATTCCTACTTAAATAGAGAAGAGCAATTTTCAGCTGTTTTAGAATTGATAAATGATGTTGTTAAAACGAATTAAATTTTTGTAGATATTTATTTTAATGGTAGTTTTACCGCTTCATTTATTAAAAAAGACAATTTCATCATATGGGAATTAAAAACAGGTTGATTATAATGAGCTTTCTTCAATTTTTTGTTTGGGGAGCCTGGCTTATAACAATTGGAAATTATTGGTTTGGAACTAAAAATTGGGAAGGAACCCAATTTGGTCTTGTTTTTGGAACCATGGGAATCGCTTCCTTATTTATGCCCACTCTTACCGGAATTATTGCAGATAGATGGATAAACGCAGAAAAGTTATATGGTTTTTTACATATAATCTATGCATTGGTTTTATTTGGCATTGCTCAAGTTACTACACCGGATAATTTTATATACGTAATGTTTGCTGCAATGTGCTGTTATATGCCAACAATTGCTTTGAGTAATTCAATTTCGTATACTTCACTAAAATTAAATAATAAAAACATAGTAAAAGATTTTCCGCCTATTCGTGTTTGGGGAACTATTGGTTTTATTGCTGCAATGTGGATTACTAATTTAAGTGGAAGTAAAGCAACTGAATATCAGTTTTATATTGCCGGAGTTGGTGCGTTAATTCTTGGGGTTTATGCTTTTACATTGCCAAAATGTGCACCACAGCGATTGACTAAAGAAGATGCTACGTTAGTAGAAACTTTAGGTCTGGAAGCTTTTAAGCTATTTGGAAATTATAAAATGGCTTTATTTTTTGTGTTTTCTATGTTTTTGGGAGGCGCATTACAATTGACAAATGCTTATGGAGATGTATTTCTGGATGAATTCAAACATTTTCCTAAATATGCAGATTCTTTTGTAATTCAATATTCGACTATTATTATGTCGATCTCTCAGGTTTCTGAAACTTTGTTTATTTTGGCAATTCCGTTTTTCTTAAGACGTTTTGGTATCAAACAAGTAATGCTAATTAGTATGCTGGCGTGGGTCTTGCGTTTCGGATTATTCGCTTTTGGAGATCCTGTAGGTGGTTTGTGGATGATTATTATGTCTTGTATTGTCTACGGTATGGCATTTGATTTCTTTAATATCTCCGGTTCATTATTCGTAGAAAGTAATACCGATTCTAAAATACGTTCATCAGCACAAGGGTTATTTATGATGATGACCAATGGAGTAGGAGCGGTTTTAGGAAGTTTAACTTCAGGTTGGGCTATTGATCGTTTCTTTACAAAATCATTTACTAATACAACTGAATTAGCAGGTTTTTTACAAACAGACAGCACGAATTCTAAAATGCTGGAATTTGTAAAAGGACAAGGAAACTCAATTTCGACAGACGGAATTTTCACAAATCCAATCTTAATGAAAGACTGGCATACAATCTGGTTGTCGTTTGCGGCTTATGCTTTGGTGATCGCAATTGCTTTTGCTGTTTTATTCAAGCATAAACATGACCCAAAGGAAATAGAAAATTTAAGTCATTAATGACTTTATAATATATAAAAATCCCGTTTTCGATTTATTGAAAACGGGATTTTTGTTTTTTGGAAATTTTACTTAGTGAAATCATTTAAAATAACGCTGACTTTTTCAACAATAGTACTGGCGTCTTTAATGTTTTTTGATTCTTGTTCTTTTGCCCAATTGCGTTGGACTTCTTTATAACGAGTCATGTCTTGCCATTCTTTAACTTCTTTAGATTTTAAAATTCGGATATTTACACCATCATTTTTCATGCTTTTTATCATAGCAGTAAAGATTTTATCCATTACAGCACCTAAAGTTTTATATGCACTTTCAGCAGCGCGTTGAATGGCTTGTTGGTCTTCTTTTGCAAGACTGTTCCATGTATCTTTATTCATGACCAGAAGATAAACGTGTCCTAGCCATAATTCTTTTGAAGCGACAACATTAGGAGCGACTTCATGAGCATTTATATCATGTCCGCTATCAATGTTTACCATAAGCCCGTCTAAAGTGCCTTCTTTCAAAGCACCATAAACTCCTTTGCCCATGGCATCGTAACAGGAATAGCTCCTGCATTTTGTAGAAAATCTTTGTGCCAAAAACTGGCAGATCGCCACTTTTCGCCCTTAATGTCCTGGAGATTATTTAATGGTTTTGTACTTAAGAAAGCTACTGGAAATCCAGTTGCAAAAAATACGTTGACTACGTTTTGTTTTTCTAATTCTTCCGGAAAAGCTGGAATTTTCTCATTTACTTGACGAAAGAATTTTACTTGATTATCTCCGGTTGGACCTTTTGGAAAACTTTTAAAGATTTGATGTAAGGGCAGATTATTTGCTACATATTCAGGAACGACAATAGACATGTCTGTAGTATTATCTTTCCCCGTTGCTTGTAAAGCATCGTAGCCAGTTGCAATTTCGCTTCCCCAATGATCATCTATTTTTAAGCGTCCTTTTGATTCTTTTTCAATTGCAGGAAAGAAAACTTCTTTTATGAATCGGGTTCGCATTCCGCCGAGTGGTTCATGATCCGAATATTTTAGGATTTTCACTGTTGATTTTTGTGCATTAACTGATAAGATAATCATTGTGAATAGAGTGGAGAAAAATGTTTTTTTTCATTGTTTTTGCTTTTATATTTAAATAGGAGGCAAAATATAATTTTATTTATCACGCATTTGTCCCGAAACGGTTTAAATAATCTCAAAACTATCAAAATAAGACATAAAATTCTTATGTAATTAACTCTATTTGGTTTTAAACTTATTTATTAACAGATCTTTACATATAGTGAGTTCTATTGATTTTTAAAACCTGTTGAAGTTTGGCGTCTAAAAAAATTATGGCAATGACTCAATCAAATCTTCGACTTGTTTTTTCTGTATGGCGTATTTTTTTTGTAGTTCAGAACCTTCGCCCATTCGGTTGTAATATTCTAAGCCTTTTTGAGCGAAGAATTTCTTATGAAAGTTAGATATTTGAGGAACTTGCGGAAATAAATTGCGAAAGTTCATTTCATAATACGCTTGCCACTCCCGCTCGTTTTTATCCAATACGTATGGTTTTGCTGTTTTTTGATTGACATGAACCATTTCATGCACAATAAGAATCAGCATTAGTTCTAGTGGAAACTCAAAAGTGTTTTCTGGGATTCTGATAATTTGTGGTTCGCCAAATTCACCTTCAGTTGTCATTAGGATAAAGTCAGGTTTTGCTTTTTCTCTAAACTCAAATCTTTTTAAATTCTTGTTTTTGAGGTTGTACTTTTTTAAAAGCCAATAAACGGCGTTGATGACTTGTCCGTTTTGATGGAAAGTTTCAATTTTTAGTTTTATTTGGTCGAGTGTCATGGTCATAAAGTAAAAGTAAGTAATTAAAACTTATTGCATAAATTAGCCTACTTACTTTGATGAATAAAGAATTGTAAAAAATAAAAATATTTATGAGAAATTTAAAAGTGTTTTTTTTGATTTTTTCATTGTTGGCTTTTGCTTCTATATATGCTCATAAGGATAGAGGAGAGTATCCAAAAAGCGTTAAATTTATTTTTGATGACAAAGAGCCTTTAGTCTTGAATTACGATGATTCGAGATTAGGAAATATTTGTGATGAAATAATTTCCGGAAAAAGGAAATTAACTGAAGCGTATGTAACTTATAAAACAGGAGAAGTAGTAAATGTTAAATTTGATGGGGAAAATTGCACTTCAATTGATATAATGTGCAAAAAAAAAAGAGTGTTTGTAGAAAAAAATATTTTGAAAAAAATTAAAGGAATTCATTTTTCAACACTCACTTTATCTTGGTCATCAGATTACGATAAAGCTTTTTCATCATCTTATTTTACAATAAGTTTTGATATGGGGACTGAGCGTTTTTATGATGAGTTTCCTAATGTACAATTGTTTTTTAAGAAGCAAGTATTTTCAAACGCAGAAGTTTGGAAGCAAATTAGTAAGAATGGGAGACAAGGGAGTAAATTATAATATTTTTATTTTTGCGTTATTAAATAGTTTAAATTCCTAATAATTTATAGTTTCTTAAAACCACAAAACCTCTAATCTAGCCCCGATAGAGCGGGTATCCTTTTTCTGGCTTCTTTAGACAGAAAAAGATAGGAGCGAGAGCGGGACTTCAGGCCTTGAAAACCCTTAAATTTGCTGCTCCTGAACAATAGAGTGATAATCATTTAGAATTGTTTTGCTATTACAGAAAAATGTATTAATTTTGCAAACCTTTTGGCAGAGAAGAGTTTCCATTAGGTATCAACTATTTATGTAAAACAACTTCTGTTTTTTCTATCGCTTTATGAAACTCAAGAAAAGCAGAATACAAATTTTTTATCAGCATGTCTGAACAATTAAAATCACAAGAAGAGTTTTTAGCAAATTTTAACTGGCATAACTTCGAAGAAGGTATCGATGCAGTAGATGAGAAAAACTTACAAGAATTCGAAGACTTAGTATCAAAAACTTTCATCGCTACAGATCAAGAAGAAGTAGTAGAAGGTGTAGTTGTTAGAATTACAGATAGAGACGTTATCGTTGATATCAATGCAAAATCGGAAGGTGTTATTTCTTTAAACGAATTCCGTTACAACCCAAACCTAAAAGTAGGTGACAAAGTAGAAGTATTAATCGACATCCGTGAGGATAAAACTGGTCAATTAGTATTATCTCACAGAAAAGCACGTACTATCAAATCTTGGGATAGAGTTATTTCTGCAAACGAAACAGGAGAAATCGTTAATGGTTTTGTAAAATGCAGAACTAAAGGTGGTATGATCGTTGACGTTTTTGGAATTGAAGCTTTCTTACCTGGTTCTCAAATTGACGTTAAGCCAATTAGAGACTACGATGTATACGTAAACAAAATGATGGAATTCAAAGTGGTAAAAATTAACCACGAATTCAAAAACGTTGTTGTATCTCATAAAGCGCTTATCGAAGCTGATATCGAAGTACAGAAAAAAGAAATCATCGGTCAATTACAAAAAGGACAAGTATTAGAAGGTGTTGTTAAAAACATTACTTCTTATGGTGTGTTTATTGACTTAGGTGGTGTTGATGGATTAATTCACATTACTGACCTTTCTTGGAGTAGAATCAACCACCCAAGTGAAGTTCTTGAATTAGACCAAAAATTAAACGTTGTAATCCTTGATTTCGATGATGAGAAAACAAGAATTCAATTAGGATTGAAACAATTAAACGCTCACCCATGGGACGCTTTAGATGCTAACTTAAACATTGGTGATAAAGTAAAAGGTAAAGTAGTTGTAATCGCTGATTACGGTGCATTTATCGAAGTTGCTGAAGGTGTTGAAGGTTTAATCCACGTTTCTGAAATGTCATGGTCAACTCATTTACGTTCTGCTCAGGATTTCGTAAAAGTTGGAGATGTTGTTGAAGCTGTTATCTTAACATTAGATAGAGATGACCGTAAAATGTCATTAGGTATCAAACAATTGACTCAGGATCCATGGACTGACATTACTTCTAAATACCCAGTAGGTTCTAAACATACAGGTATCGTTAGAAACTTTACAAACTTTGGTATTTTCGTAGAATTAGAAGAAGGAATTGATGGATTAATTTACATCTCTGACTTATCTTGGACTAAGAAAATCAAACACCCATCTGAATTTGTAAATGTTGGTGAGAAACTTGATGTAGTAGTATTAGAATTAGATGTTGAAGGACGTAAATTATCTTTAGGTCACAAACAAACTACTGCTAATCCTTGGGATCAATACGAAGATTCTTTCGCTGTAGGAACTATCCACAATGGTGAAATTTCTGAAATCGTTGACAAAGGAGCTACTGTAGAATTCGGAGATGATATCGTTGCTTTCATTCCTACTCGTCACCTTGAAAAAGAAGACGGAAAGAAATTGAAAAAAGGTGATACTGCTGATTTCAAAGTAATCGAATTTAACAAAGAATTCAAAAGAGTAGTTGCATCTCACACTGCTATCTTCCGTGAAGAAGAAGAGAAAAATGTAAAAACTCAAACTGAAAATACTTCATCTAACTCATCTACAAATGCACCAGCTGCAACTTTAGGAGATAACAATGATGTATTAGCTGCATTGAAAGCTAAAATGGAAAAAACTGAGAAAAAATAATTCTTAGTTTCCTCTAAATAGAAAGTCCCACAGCAATGTGGGACTTTTTTTATGTTATTTTGTTTCAGGTTTTGTTTGTTTTAAGTTTCAAGTTGTCACGCTCAGTGTCCCGAGGCTTCGGGAGAAGTGCATTTCTATTAGAAAGCAATATTTAAGCATTGAGATTAGAAATTTAGGAATTAATTTTTGTTTAATCAGGAGCTGTTTCCTGCTTTGCGCTTCAATCTTTTTATTTTTTAAAGGAAAAAATAAAAAGGATTTCCACTTCAATCAGGGCTAGGGCATTTGTTTTCAAAAGATATTTATTTTGAAGCCAATAATTTTGATTCTTCAGGAGTGTAATCATTTACAATCGCATAAGTTTCAATTTTAGCAATCGCCATTTCGTCAAGAATATCAACTAAATTTTTAAAGTTTGATTTTTTGCTTGGTTTTATAATTACAATCGGACCGTTTCTTGGTTTTCCAAGTGCTGCCGAATATTCATGAATAGTTTTACTTCTGCTAAAAAGTTCTTTACGGATTCCATTCTTTCCATAACTTAATTCTTTTGGGCCTGTTATTGGAGTAAATAAAAGTCCGGAATAACTAATTACTTTATCATTATCATCTAGTAAAACTGTTATAATGCGGCTTGCATCTCCACCACAACTAATTACACGACTCCATTCTTCATCCAAATCTTTTGGAGGCAAACTTAAATCAGCGGTTTTAGGTTTCCTTAATTCAGTTGCAACCATAAAAAATATAATCAACAAAAAAGAAACGCTGACCATTGCGGTTAAATCAACCCTTGTACTTAACTTTTTACTTCTAACTTTATTTGGTATCATAATAAATCAAATTTTAAATAAATTAAGAACAGAACTGTTTTTACTAAAAATGTTAAATAAATATAATAATTTTAATATAGAAATGACATTTAATTTCAAATTGTTTTCCATTCCTGAAAATCAGGTTCAATATAGAGCCATTTTACATCAGGTCGTTTTGTTCGTAACTTTTCTTCGAAATCATTAATTAGTAAGCTAATACTTTGAGTATTGAGATCCGGAACAATTTTTATTTTAATGCATACCAAAACTTCTCCCGGGCCTTGCTGAACCGTTCTGCAATTTAATACTTCGGTGATATTATTTTCTGCCTTGGCTATTTCATGTATCATTTCTAAGATTTCAGGATCAGCACTTTCTCCAATCAATAATGACTTTACTTCACTTGCGAGAAAGATTGCAACGGCAATCAATACAAGGCCAATACAAAGAGAGCCAATAGCATCATAGCGGCTGTCACCTGTATAATGTGATACCAAAAGTGCAATTAAAGCGAGGAATAATCCTAAAACAGCTGCCGCATTTTCTCCAAATATAATAATCAAATCGCTGTCTTTTGTAACATGGAGATAACGAAAAAATGAAATTGCTTTTTTGCGTTTTTGGATTTCTTTAATGTTAGAAATTAAAGCATAACCTTCCATTAAAATTGAAAAAATAATAATTCCAATCGCCCAGCCAATATTGTGTACCGGTTCGGGATTGTTGTATTTATGCACACCTTCATAGACAGAAAACATTCCACCAATAGAAAATAACAGCATGGCTACCATAAAAGACCAAAAATAAACTGATTTTCCATATCCGAACGGATGTTCAGAGTCGGCATCTTTTTTAGCTTGTTTTACCCCAAGCAATAGTAAAAGCTGATTAGCACAATCTGCGGTAGAGTGAATAGTTTCAGCAAGCATTGCACCGGATCCGGTCATAAATGCAGCAAATCCTTTTGATACTGCAATGACAACATTTACGAGTAAACTTTGTATAATATGTTTAGTTCCGTGATCGGATTGGTTTTGATTTTCCATTAAAATTAAATTTTATACTTAAAATTAGTAATAATAAAAAGACGAAAGCCCTTCTGAATTTAAAAATAATCAAAAATAATTTTAGGGATTAAAGGCTTGTTTTACAGCCTTCTTTGTGAATTTTTTAACTTTTTTTTATCTTTTTTAGATATTTAATAAAACCAAAACAATTATTACCCCGTAAATGAGCTTATAACTTAAAATATTTAATCATGAAAACTAGAAAATTTTTAGCCGTAGCAATTTTAGCATTAGGATTTGGATTTACTTCATTTGCACAGAAAACTGTAATGGTTGGCGGAGCTGCAATGTACCCAAACAAAAATATTATTGAAAATGCCGTAAACTCAAAAGACCACACGACATTAGTAGCTGCTGTAAAAGCTGCCGGATTAGTTGAAACACTAGAAGGCAAAGGACCATTCACCGTTTTTGCCCCAACAAATGCAGCGTTTGATAAATTACCAAAAGGTACTGTTGAAACATTATTGAAACCTGAAAACAAAAAAATGTTGCAAACAATCCTGACCTATCATGTTGTTGCAGGAAAAATGAATGCTTCTGATATTGCAAAAGCAATTAAAGCAGGAAAAGGAAAAGCTACTTTCAAAACTGTTAGCGGTGGAACTCTTACTGCCTGGATGAAAGGAAAAGATTTATACATCACTGACGAAAGCGGAAATAATGCTAAAGTTACGATTGCAGATGTAAATCAGTCTAACGGTGTAATTCATGTAGTTGATACTGTATTATTGCCAAAAAAATAATAGCTGTATTAATAAAAATTGCAATAATTAAAAATTCCAAATCCCAACTTTTAAATTGGAATTTGGAATTTTTGATTTTTAATCTTTTTAAGTTTTATCTTTTAGCTGTCAATGTTGATCCGGCAGAAGCTACAACCACACAAAACACAGCCAGAACTTCATAAAGGTCCAGTTTTTCCTGTAGAAATAAAAAGGCACAAATAGAAGCCGCTGCAGGCTCTAAGCTCATTAAAATACTAAAAGTTCGTGGAGGAAGTTGACCCAGGGCTTTCATTTCAAGCGTAAACGGAATAGCGCTTGACAGCAATGCCAATGCAACGCCCATACCAAAAAGTTTTGGAGTAAGATTGACCAATCCGTTTTCATAAAAACCAACAGGAAGAATTAAAATAGCAGCAAACAACATTCCGGTTGATACTGCTTGTCCTCCATTCATAATCTGAGAAACTTTACCTCCTAAAATAATATATGCTGCCCAAAAAGCACCGGCTAAGAGTGCAAAAGCAACCCCTAATATATCGACCCGATCATTTGACCAGGGGGCTATTAAGACAATTCCAGTTGCTGCAAGCAAAACCCAACAATAATCTATTAAACGCCTTGATCCAATAATGGCTACTAACAAAGGACCTATAAATTCTAATGTAACGGCTAAACCAATTGGAATTCTTTCTATTGCGAGATAAAAGATCAAATTCATGGCGCCTAAAGACAAACCGTACGGAACTACAATTTTCCATTGTTTTGGCGTAATGGCTTTTAGGTTTGGTCTATAGGCTATTAATAAAATTATTGCCGAAACCCCAATTCGAATTGATGCTGTTCCCGCAGCACCAATTGCAGGAAAAAGGCTTTTAGCAATTGCGGCTCCACATTGCACACTGACAATAGCTAAAAGTACGGCGTAAATAGGAGGGATATTGAATTCTTTATTTTTCATGAGAAAGATGTAATGAAATAAGAAATGTATTTAGAGTAAGCTATTTCTTATTTCTTAAAAAAGTGTTTTTTGAGCTTAAAATCAACTGTTTACCTATAAGGTTTGTATTATTCTAAAGCACGTTTTGTAACATAAGCACGATAACCAATAATAGCCATTTGCCATTTTTTGGCTTTAGAGATGTCCAGACCTTGTTTGGTAAAACTGGGCAGAAGGATTTTATTTATTTTGGCTAAAATTTTATACATGGAAGGTTAATTTTCCTCAAAGATATAAAAAAAGACTTTGCGGTTGGGCAAAGTCTTTCTTGGAGTTTTTCCTAGTATGTTACGCAGGAATTTATTCTGTTTTTTGAGTATTTAATTAAGATTTATGAGGGTTTAAAATTAAAATCTATTATTTTGTCTTTCTATTTTCTGAAGTTCCCTTTCATGAAGCAGGACATCTTTCTCGTGTTGTCTTTTGTTTATCTCCAGTCTCCTCATTTCCAGGTTCCGTTGTTTCATGCTGGTTTCGTATATTTTAGAATCCTTTCCATATTTTTGTTCCATCTCAATATTGAGCTTGTCCATATCACTACTAAACTTGTCCATGGCAAGATTGTATTTTGCCATTTCTTTTTCGTACGCAGCTTCTCTTTGCGACATGATTTCTTCTACTTGTTTTTCGTAAGCTGACATATCAGGCTGAAAAGTTTCCATCTTTTTCTCAAACTCAGCCATTTCTATTTCAAATTTAGCCATTGCTACTTTATCTTTACGATCTGCAGGCGCTATTGGGGGATTTGGCATTTTAGATATATCAGCATTTGGAGCTTGAGGTATTGGTTCGGTAGGGAAAGCAGGAAGAGCTGGAGGAGTTGGGGACACAGGAGAAGCTGGAAGAAGATTAGAACCATTCGTCTGGCTTATTTCTGCAATACGTTTTCTAATAGTCGCTGGTTCATCAATTAAACCATCAGTAAGCAAATTAATATTTTTTAAACCATCTTTAGTTGTAACTATAATTCCACAATTTTTAATCGCTTCATCTCCTTCTACCTCAATGCTCTGAGCATTTTCTGTCTCTTTATTGATATCAACTTTAATAGCTGTTAGCTCATTTTGAGTGTTTCGTTTTACATTTGATACCACCATATCAATATTATGATCTTTCTTTAATTTTTCGGCCATCTCCTTTAGTTCTTGATCGGTCGTGTTTTTTCGAATTTTTAAAACATAAACCGGAGTCTCATTTTGAGTATTCTCTTTAAGATCTTTTCTCTCTTTTTCTTGTGCTATTGTCCTGATTTGAAATAAAAGCACAAAAGCTATAAGTACTGGAATAATAGTATAGTATTTCCAGCAATTTCGTTTTTTTGATTGATTTTTGTTTAACATGACGATTCGTTTTTTGATTAATGATTGATAAAAATGATTGGTGATTGCAACACAACTTTCATGTGTTGTTATTTTTAAAAGCGTGTATTGGTACGCTTTTTTGTCTGATATTTTCTTCGCAGCTTCATTATCTGCAATGAACTCAAGATTTTGTAAAATCGCTTTTTTGTACATCCAAATTATCGGGTTGAACCAAAATAGTATACAGAATATTCTTGAAACTAAAACATCTACAGTATGATTTTGATCGCTATGTACTTTTTCGTGTTCGATAATATTTTCTAATTCTGAGGCCGTAAACATTGATGAGTTGTACACGATATAATCAAAATAAGAAAATGGAGCGATATTTTCTTTAATATCTACGAATTTAAAATCTGCCTGTTGTTGTACTTTTTTATCTTTTAAAACAGAATTTAAACTATAGAAATCAATAGCAAATTTTACTAATAAGGTTAAAAATCCTATGCTGTAAATGGCTAGTAAAATGTAACTCCAATTAATATCGAAAGATTCTATTTGGGCACTGCGATAGAAAGAAATCTGAGATTTGTTTAGAACTGAAATTGCATTTGTATTTAAAATCGAAACAGGCGCCGGATCGATCCAGACTATTTTAGTGAAAACTACAAAAGGTAAAATCAATGATGTGAATAAGCCGGCTAATAAAAACCACCTGTTGCTATTGAAGAAGGTTTCTTTGTCTAATAAAAAATAGTAAGCACAATAAAACAACACTAATAGCGCGCTCGATTTTATGATAAAAATAAAAAGTGCTTCCATAAAAATTGGATTATTTCTTCTTCTATAATTGGTTATTTACCGTGTGATCCGGATTTTTTTAAACTGAAACTATTTTCTGGTTTCAATTATAATAACGCCATTTTTTCCTTGTTCGCCATACTTTACAATTGCGTCAATTCCTTTATAAATTTCCATGCTTTTTATATTTAGCTCCTGAAGATCGTCAGTTGTTACTTTTTCATTAATAACGACACCATCTACAATTACTAATTGATCTAAATTTTTCTGAGACCCTGATTTTTTAGAAGATATCTTAACTGTAGTTCCTGATTTAGCATCATCATTCACATTTACAGTGACTGAACTATCGACATTTGTACTTGCATCAGTATTTACATTAGTTGTACTAGTGTTTGCACTAACATTTTTATTAGTATTAGAATTAGCTTTAACATTGTTATCAGAATTAGAATTGGTTTTTGTAGTGGTTGAATTAGTGTTATCGCTTGTGTTTACAACATTTTTCAGGTTTTTGCGAGCAACAATTTTTTGATCTTTATCTGTTTCATCAGCCGTACGAATACCTACTTTTTTGCTGCCATCGTTGTCTGTTGTAACAATTATTCCAAAATCCTGGATCGTTTTATTTCCTCCAGTCTGAATAGATTGTGTTTGCTGATTTCCGTTTTTGATATCAATTTTAAGTGATGTTAAATCGCTTAAAGAATTTCTCTTAATTTCAGAAGCTTCAAAGTCAACATTATGAATTGTTTTTAATTTCTCTTTGATTTCTTTTAATTCAGCATCGGTAGAATTCTTTTTGATTTTATAAACGTCCACAGATTTAATTTTTCCAGAAAGCTCTTTTATAATTTGCTGTCTCTCTTTTGCAATAACTTCAATTTGAAATAAAAGTACAAAAGCTGCAAGTGCTGGAATTACAACACAAAATTTCCATGAATTTCTCTTTTTTGATTGATTTTTGTTTAACATAATGATTCGTTTTTTGATTAATGATTGATAAAAATGATTGGTAATGGCAACACAGTTTTCATGTGTTGTTATTTTTAAAAGCGTGTATTGATATGCTTTTTTATCGGATATTTTTTGTGCAGCTTCATTATCTGCAATGAATTCAAGATTTTGCAGGATCGCTTTTTTGTAAAGCCAAACTATAGGATTAAACCAGAATAAGACACAAAAGATTCTTGATATTAACACGTCGATAGTATGATTTTGCTCACTATGCACTTTTTCATGTTCAATAATACTTTCTAATTCTATTGCAGTATACAGTGATGAGTTGTACACGATATAGTCGAAATAAGAAAAAGGCGCAATATTTTGATTTGTATCAATGAATTTAAAATCAGCTTGTTGTTTTACTTTTTTACCTTTTAAAACAGTATTTAAACTATAGAAATCGATAGCGAATTTTATTAATAACGCGAGGAATCCAATACTGTAAAGGGAAAGCAAAACTACATTGAGATTAATTTGCAAAACACTATTTTCAATATTTTGCACTTCATTAATTTCAGAAAAGTTTATATTGGAAATTGGAGCAGGAGCAACCCAGACAATTTTAGTATAAACTATGAATGGTAAGATTATCGAAGTAAATAAACCGGACAATAAAAACCATCTGTTATTATTGAAAAAAGTCTCTTTGCGCAATAAAAAATAATAAGCGCAATAAAACAAAGCCAGTAATGCACTTGATTTTCCGATAAATATGAAAAGTGTTTCCATAAGGGATTATTTTTCTTCGTTAGGATTTTCAATCATGGCCAGGATTTCACGTAATTCGGCTGCTGAAATTTTTTCTTCTTTAGCAAAAAATGAAACCATGTTTTTATATGAGCTATTAAAATAGTTATCAATGGCAGTATTCATATATTTTTTGCTGTAAGCCTCCAATGTTATTACAGGATAATACTGGTGCGTGTTTCCAAAAGCGTTATGAGCAACAAAACCTTTTTCTTCAAGATTACGCACAATAGTCGAAAGTGTATTATAATGTGGCTGGTCTTCAGTGATTTCTGCCTGAATTTCTTTTACGAATGCTTTTTTGAGCTTCCATAAAATCTGCATGATTTCCTCTTCTTTGTTTGTTAACTTTTGCATGTTTTCTAATTTTAATTCAAACGTACAACTATATTTATAGTTACGCAACTATAAATATAGTTATTTAACTAAAAAAGACGTTTGGTCTGATTTTAAAGTATAGAAAATAGTGCTTTAGCCTTGTAAATCCGGAGGTTGAAATAGGAGTGAAAAAAATAACCGCAAAACGCGCGAAGATTTTAAAATTAAGTAGTTTTATAAAAACGCAAAGTTCGCAAAGCTACATTTGATAAAAGCTTTGCAAACTTTGAGCTGTCAAGATTATTCCGGATAAAATCTTATAGACCTGTGTGGTAAAATTTAGTTTTAAGAGATTTTTTCTCTGAGCAATTCTTTTTTGATCCAAAAGCAACACAGCGTTGCAATAACTCCAATGCAGGCCATAAAAAGCCAATTGATTTGGTAACCTAATCGAGAGATAATCTCGAAACCAACTTTAGAACTAATAATATGTGCTAAACTAAAACTCATTGTATAAAGCGCCATATAACGTCCTTCCTGTCCACGTGGCGCACGGCTTAATGCAAAAGCATTAGAAAACGGAAAAGTCAGGATCTCTCCAATCGAGATACAAATCATACTAATAACAAGAATTCCGGCCCAAACATTTATTAATAATAAAAAGAAGCTCGAAGCCATAACAAAAGACCCCAGAATAATTATTCTTATTTTAGGAAAACCTTTTCTCTCCATATAACCAACTGTTGGCATTTCGAGAGCAAATATTAAAAGTCCGTTTAAAGTCATCAATAAACCCGTTTGAAATTCGGTTAAGCCAAATTTTTCATTGTGATATAAAGGTAACGTAGTAAAAAGCTGAAAGAAAATCATAGCCGTCACAAAACTCACGAATAAGAAAACCCAAAAGATTTTATCATGAAAAACTGATTTTATATCTGCTGCACTTTCCGCTTTATCTTCATGCACCGTTTTTTTCTTCTCCTTAACTAATAAGGCAAAAATCGAAATCGAAACAATACACGATGCACCATCAATCCAGAACAATCCTGAATATCCAATTCCCATAATAATTAAACCTCCTAAAGCAGGTCCTGCAGCAAAACCCAGATTTACCGCTAAACGTACCAAAGTCAAAGCACGGGTTCTGTTTTCGGGTTTTGCATACGCACCCAAAGAAACAAACATCGCCGGCCTGAACATATCTGCAATAGTCATTAAACAAAACATTGCGAAACATAAAGTCCAAAAAGTAGTGATATATTGAATAAAGAAAAGTGAAACTCCGCTCGTAAACAAACTAAAAATCATGATTTTATAAAAACCAATTTTATCAGATAATTTTCCACCCAGCCACGAACCTAACATTGACCCAAGACCAAACGCAACCATAATCCAACCAACTTGATTATAAGTAAAATGAAGGTCTTCTTTTAAATATTTTGACAGAAAAGGAAGTACCATCGTTCCGGCACGATTTATAAATGTAACAATTGCGAGTATCCAAATTTCTCTTGAAAATCCTTTAAAATTATTGATATAGTGACTAAAAGCGGTTTTGAGCATTACAAATATGTTATTTGCAACAAAGTTAAGAAACTTTGTAGAGATCATCCGTTGCTGCTTTGTTACTTTTAAACTATTTTTGCTCAAAATTTCGAAGATGAAAAATGTTATTGCTTTTCTTGTATTGTTACTTGTAAATTTCTGTTTTGGCCAGAATAAATTTGATCAGAAAGAAACTGAAAAATTTCAAAAGAAGATAAACTCAGAATATGCTGATCCTAAAGAAAGTCCGTTAATGGAAGAAGATTTAAAAACTTTTAAATCGCTGGATTTTTTTCCTGTAAATTCCAACTACTTCGTGAATGCAAAATTTGAAAAGGCAAAGGACGAAAAGGTTTTTGAAATGAAAACTACAGGAACGAGAACACCAAAATATATAAAATACGGAACTTTGTATTTTACGATAGATGGTGTTGCTCTTAAACTGAATGTCTATAGAAATATTGAGCTTTCGAAAAAGAAAGAATATAAAGATCATTTGTTCCTTCCTTTCTCAGATTTAACCAGTGGTAAGGAAAGTTATATTGGAGGAAGATATATCGATTTGAAAATACCGAAAGGGAATACGATCGCAGTCGATTTTAATCAGGCGTACAATCCGTATTGTGCTTATAATCATAAATATTCATGTCCTTTAGTTCCTTTAGAAAATGATTTGAGTGTAGCAATTAATGCAGGTGTAAAAACATTTCACTAATGGAATTTTTTAATTGTCATACACATCAATTCACGAATGAAGCTCATATTTTGGAATTAGTAAATCAATATCCAAATGAGTTTGATGTTTCGATTCCTTTTTATTCCATAGGAATTCATCCGTGGTATATTAAAGATGAGAGAATTGATGAGGATTTGAGAATTATAGAAGAAAAATTACAAACTGAAAATTGTCTGGCAATTGGTGAATGTGGTTTAGACAAACGAATTGAAATTCCGTTAGAGAAACAAATTATAGTTTTCGAAAAGCAATTAGCTTTGGCTGAAAAATATAGTAAACCTGTAGTAATACATTGTGTCGCTGCCTTTCAGGAAGTAATTGCGATTAAAAAGAAGCTGAATATCTCTGTTCCGATGATTATTCATGGTTTTTCTAAAAATAGTCAAATTGCGAATCAACTCATTAAAGATGGCTTTTATATTTCGTTTGGGAAATATTTACTTAAAAAACCAGATTTAAAAACTGTTTTTCAGGATATTCCAAACGATCGGTTTTTTCTTGAAACGGATACGATCGAAGAAGGAATTAGCGAAGTTTATAATGTAGCATCAGAATATAAAAATATAACAATTAATGAATTACAAGAGATTATCTCAAGTAATTATAGAAAAGTGTTTGAGAAGGAGAATATAGAGAAAAGATAATAAAGAATAGAAGAAAGAAGCAAGATTAGCTATTGGGTTTGTTGAAAGTTGGCGAATCTAAATATAGAAAAGTGTTTGAGAAGGAGAATATAGAGAAAAGAGAATAGATAATAGAGAATAGAAGAAAGAAGCAAGATTAGCTGTTGGGTTTGTTGAAAGCTGGCGAGTCTAAATATAGAAAAGTGTTTGACAAGGAGAATATAGAGAATAGAGAATAGAATATAAAGAAAAGAGAATAGAGAATAGAAGAAAGAAGCAAGATTAGCTGTTGGGTTTGTTGAAAGCTGGCGAATCTTAACTTGAAGCAAAATTTTAAAACAAGTAAAAAATAACAAAATAACATATGGCAGAGTGGACAGAAAGAGCCGAGCTTTTATTTACAAAAGAGGGATTACATAACTTGCAAAACTCGAATGTTTTGGTAGTCGGATTAGGAGGAGTTGGATCATTTGCTGCTGAATTTTTGGCAAGAGCAGGAGTAGGGAGCATGACTATTGTAGATGGAGATGTAGTGGATATCACGAATATTAACCGACAATTACCGGCACTAAATTCTACAGTTGGGCAACCTAAAATAACCATTGTTGGAGACCGTTTGATGGATATTAATCCTGAATTGAAACTAACACGCGTGCAGGAATTTTTATCTCCGGAAAGAGCTTTTGAAATCATTTCACCTGATTTTGATTATGTACTGGATTGTATTGACAGTGTAACTCCAAAATTGAATTTAATCATTGGAGCAAAACGTAAAAGGGTTAAAATCATTAGCAGTATGGGCGCTGGTGGAAAAATGTTAGCGTCTAAAGTAAAAGTGAGTGATATTTCTAAAACTATGAATTGCTTTCTTTCTAAAGCCATTAGAAAACGATTAAAAGGAGAAAATATTAATAAATTGAAAGTGGTTTTCTCTTCTGAAATCCAAGACGAAAAAAGCCTAAAACTGACTGACGGGAAAAACTTTAAAAAATCGTTTTATGGAACCAACAGTTATATGCCAGGATTATTTGGCCTGTATGCTGCCGAAACTGTGATCAGATATTTGTTGAAGAAAGAATAGATTTATTTTAGGTTTCAGGTTTTATTTGTTTCAAGTTCTGAACACGGCAATTTTTGTCAAAGTTTTAAACTTTAACAAGGATATCACAAGGGAGAAACCTGAAACAAAAAAACTTAGAGCCTTCGCAACTCAGAACCTTAGTAACTTAAAAAAAATGATAAAAACAGTAATTTTTGATATGGATGGTGTAATTGTTGACACTGAGCCTGTTCACCGTTATGCCTATTACAAACAATTTTCTGAATTAGAAATAGAAGTAACCGAAGAAATGTATACTTCGTTTACCGGATTTTCGACTCGTAATACGTTTCAGACCCTAAAAGGATTTTTTCCAACGATACAGCACGAGGTAGAAGATCTGATACAAAGAAAGAGAAGCATATTTAATGATGCTTTTGATACTAAAGAAGATTTGTATTTATTAGAAGGTGTCGAAAATCTTATTAAAGATTTATATGCGAGCGGAATACAATTGATTTTAGCTTCATCAGCTTCAAAAGTAACCATTGAACGTGTTTTTACGAGATTCAATTTACATCAGTATTTTACGGATATTGTGAGTGGGGAAGATTTTCCGCAGTCAAAACCAAATCCGGCCATTTTTTTGCACGCCGCTTCATTATCAATAGCTCCAAAAGAAGAGTGTATCATCATTGAGGACAGTACAAATGGGGTAAAAGCGGCAAAAGCGGCAGGTATCTTTTGTGTTGGTTATAACAGCCATCATTCTAAATTGCAGGATCTATCTGAGGCAGATATAATTATAAATAATTTTAACGAGTTAAATGCTCAAAAAATATCACAGTTACAGGGCTGAATTATAGAAAATTTAACATTTGTTCAGTATTTGAAGTTGTAAATTTGAACAAACAAAATATACTCAAACATGAAAAAACTACTTATTGCATTGGCCATTGTTTTGGCTCCATTTGCTACAGAAGCACAAATAAAAACACCACAAGCGAGTCCGAAAGGTTATATTAAGCAAACTGTAGGATTAACTGATGTCGAAGTTACATATTCCAGACCAGGCGCCAGAGGTAGAGCGGTATTTGGAAATTTAGTTCCGTTTGGTAAATTATGGAGAACCGGAGCTAACGAAAACACAATCATTAATTTTAGTGATGATGTTGTGATCGATGGCAAAACATTGAAGAAAGGAAAATATGCAATTTATACAATTCCGAAAATAGAAAGCTGGGAAGTGATTTTTTACCTTTCTACTGACAACTGGGGATTGCCTGAAAATTGGAGCGATTCGTATGTAGCTTTGAGAACTACGGTAAAAGAAGATGCTTTATCAACACCTCTTGAGACTTTTACGATTGGAATTAATGGTTTAGATCCAAACTTTGGATATCTGGACATGGCTTGGGAAAACTCTCATGTAGCCTTAAAATTTGAAGTTCCTACTGCAAAAATTGCAACGGCAAGTATCGAAAAAACATTAGCAGGACCAACATCTAACGACTATTTTGCTGCAGCGACATATTTGTTTCAATCTAATGGAAACATCGAAACAGCCAGAACTTACGTAGATAAATCATTAGATATGAGTACTGAGAAACCATACTTTATACTAAGATTAAAAGCACAGATCCAGGCAAAACAAGGTGATAAAAAAGGAGCTGTTGAAACTGCAAAAGCTTCTCTTGCTGCTGCTGAAGCTGCTAATAATCAGGATTACGTAAAATTGAATAAAGACAGTATTGCTGAATGGAGCAGATAATAATTCTTTGAATTATTAAAATCTAAATATTAAAAATCCAAATTCTAAACTTGTTGAAGTTTGGAATTTGGATTTTTTTTTGGTGATTTTCCAGTATAAACGATCTTGTAATTAAGGGAGAAGATACAAAACCGAAAAAAGTGAATTAGTTCATACTTGGCGGCTCCGGAATTTTGATACTTCTCTTAATTTTTTTTACGATTAACAGATAAAAAGTGATTCCGCCCAAAATTATAAGCAACGCAATTTGCAATTGACCCAGACTGTTATTTTTACTATACATAGCATTAGCGCTTGCCAATTTTGCCTTTCCTTCCTGGATCTGGATTTGCGATAAAGATTCTAAAGTCGTTAAAGCATAATGACTTAGGTTGGCAATCTTGCTCCAGTCTTTGTTAACCACTTGTTTGTCAATTTCTTTACACGTACTTAAGAGAATATCGAAATATTGTTTTTCTTTATTGGTCAGTACAGTCTTTGCGTATAAATCATCAATATTATGAATAATACTCAAAGTATGAATGATCTCGTCCTTTTTGATATTATCGCTTAAATCGAGTTTTTCCGCTTCGGCTTTTATGAAATGAAGCTCTTTTGAATATTGAAAAATATAGTGCGCTACAACCAATCGGTCGTTATAAATTTCATTAATATTTTTGTTTACGTTTTTTGAATTTTGCAGTGTATTAAAATTCCCCAGCAAAATGATCAGCATCACAATAAGTAAAATAAAAGCGGCCTTAGTTTTATTGCTATATCTCTTCAGGTCCTTCATAGTGATGTGTTTTTGCTAATTTGTAAATACTTAGTTTCTCAAAGATATAATTTTTGGGGTAGAATCAAAATGTTTTAGCTTTTACAATCTTTGGTAAAGTTTTAAAGTTTAGCGAAGATATGTTGAACGTCAATAAACAGAGTATGGTATTTTAGGATTATAATTTTCGGGAGCAATTTCCAGCTATTCACTTGTATCTTTTCCTTGCTAAAGGAGCAAGAAAAAGGATACCGCTTCTATCTGGGCTAGGGAATCTCTTTTTAAAAGAAAATTTATCTAAGAGAGTTTTTATTAATCAATTGCATTGTCTGCTTGTTTACAATGTCAGCACCTTCTCTTAAAAACGCCGGATTTGTACATTCTCCGTAACTGATGTAAACAATATTGTTATCGTCCTCCAGATTTTTATTTCTCTCCTTAGCAGTTCTGGAACTATCCAAACCCATAATCAATATAGCGGGAGTATTTTCATTATAAAGTTGTGTTGCAATTCCTATTAGTCTATTTTCAGCTGCAAATTGTATATCTTTCTCAGGATATGCTAAAAGATGCATGCAATACAAAAGAGAACAAAGTTTTGCATCTTTAAGAGCAGGATACTTCTCTAAAATCTCAGAACCCTGATTCAAATTATCAAAACATTTTGTAAAAAGTTGATATGAGATCGAATTGTCTTCAATTTCGCGACTCTGAGCAGTAGCATTTTGACTTTTTACCTGAGAGCATAAAATTAGTAATAGTAGGGAAAGAAATTTTTCGATCATAATTCAATAAAAAATTTCTTATTCCAAAACCACTTCCTCATTATCGGGTTCTTTTCTGAAAAACAGAAACTGAAGCACAAGAGATAATATTATCGTCAACATTGCTCCAATAAAATTCAGCCATAAATAGCCTAACTTTTCCTGACCACTTGGGTAAATTGCGATCATAAAATAGTAAATGATGAATATAGTAATTTGACTGATAATAGCACTAATAAACATTGCTTTTGCTTTTACTCTGTTTAAATAAAATCCAACTAAAAAGATTCCTAAAACAGTTCCGTAGAAAATAGAACCAATGATATTTACCAATTGAATTAAATTCTCAAACAAAGTACCAACGCAGGCAAAAAGTATCGCTACAATTCCCCAGAATAAAGTGAAGAACTTTGTTGCATATAAATAATGCTTATCCGATTTTTCGGTTTTCAGATTACGTTTATAAATATCAATTGCCGTTGTAGATGCCAAAGCATTTAATCCTGAGGCCGTTGACGACATTGCTGCTGAAAGAATTACAGCTAGTAATAAACCGATAAGACCTTTAGGTAAATAATGCAGGATAAAGTGAAAAAACACATAGTCTTTATCATTGGTTTCACTATTTGGGTCTGCTCTCAAGATGATTTCTTTGGCACGATCCCTGAGGTCTTTTTCTTTATTGGATATAGTCACTAATTCCTTTCGCAAAATTGGATTGTCAAAATCCTGATTCAACTGATCGATGTACAATAAATTAATTACTTTTTTATCTTCAGAAAGTGTGCTTAATTTTTTCTCTAAACCATGATATTCCTCTTTATATGCTGATTTTTCGATTACAATTTTATTATTCGGATTAAAATTTAAAGGAACGGGATTGAATTGAAAAAACACAAAAACCATAACTCCTGTCAGCAGAATAAAAAATTGCATTGGTACTTTTAAAAGACCATTCATAATCAATCCCATTTGACTTTCGCGAACCGATTTTCCAGACAAGTAACGTCCTACCTGTGACTGATCAGTTCCAAAATAGGCAAGAGCCAGAAAAAAACCACCTGTTATTCCGCTCCAGAAAGTATATTTTTCCTCAGGATTAAACGAGAAATCTACGATATTCATTTTATCATTTGCACCTGCAATATGCAATGCACTTGTAAAAGTCATGTCGTTTGGCAAATAATGCAAAATCAGGAAAAACGTAATAAACATCCCGGACATAATCACGAACATTTGTTGTTTCTGTGTTACGTTTACCGCTTTTGTCCCTCCTGAAAAAGTATAAATAATTACGAGAACACCAATCATGATGTTCATCAATGTTAAATTCCACCCCAAAAGAGCTGACAAAATAATGGCTGGTGCATAAATGGTAAGACCTGTTCCTAAACCTCTTTGAACTAAAAACAGAATAGCAGCAAGTGAACGGGTTTTTAAATCGAATCGTTTCTCTAAAAACTCATAAGCGGTAAATACTTTGTTCTTATGATATAACGGAATAAAGGTTACACAAATAACAATCATAGCAATTGGCAACCCAAAATAGAATTGTATAAAACCCATTCCGTCATGATACGCTTGTCCCGGAGTAGATAAAAACGTAATAGCGCTGGCTTGCGTCGCCATTACAGAAAGTCCTACTGTATACCAGGGTGTTTCGTTATTGCCCAGAATAAAATCCTCTACATTTTTACTTCCTTTGGTTTTCCAGGATCCATAACCAACAATAAATAAAAGTGTAACAATAAGTACGATCCAGTCAAATAGTTGCATAGGTTATGAGTATAATTGCATGATTAAGAAAAAAATAAGAATGTAAATTGCATTCGCTACCAAAACATAGGTGTAGCTTTTCTTCCATTTTTTTGTTTTTTTAGCTTCCATTTTTGAATGTTTTATTGCTTTAATTCTTGTTTTGGAGCTTCTACTGGCTGTTTTAACGAAATCATATTCGATAATAATCGATATGCACCGGCCACACCTTCAGGTAATTCTCTAAAAAAGCTTAATCCTGTGTAAATATAATATCCTTTTCCGTACGGTGCCACCAATAAGGCGCCATCTTTAGGCGATTCGCCTTTGTCGTGAGACGATAAAATAGGAGTAAAGGCGGGATCGTATTGATTAGGATAATATAAACCCTGCTCTTGTGTCCAGCCTTCAAAATCTTTAGAACTGATTTTATTTGGCGTATTTAATACAGGATGATTGGGCGCCAGAAAAGTTACTTTGGCATTTTCCTCAGTCACACGGTCATTTGATATTTTTAAAGGATATGGCGCAATCTGATCTGTTACAGTTTTTCCATAAGTATTGTACTGTACGATCATATTTTTACCGCTTTTTACAAAATTGAAAAGGATATTTTGTTTGTTAGCTAAAGCATTTACGGTATTATAAGCACGAACTCCGGTGATTACAACATTAAATGAATCCAGTTTTTCCGGTGTGATTTCTTCCGGTTTTATTATGCTCACTTTATATCCCATTTGAGCTAAACTTTCAGGTACTTCATCACCGGCTCCCATAATATAAGCTATCGCATCGCCGTTTGTTTTTAAGTCAATTCGAATGCATTTTGATTCAGCCGGTTTTAAAACCATTTGTTTGGTAATATGACTATAATCAATAATAGTCTGATCTTTATCAAAACGTTTATTATCAACAATTGCAACACTTTTAGCAATTGCTTCTTCCGGATTTACGGGCGGGGTAACTTCAAAATAAAAGATTTGCTCGTTTCCTTTTTTATCTAAAGTAAAAGGGATTTCTTTTGGAGAAATATTCCAGCTTTTAGGCAATTCTAATTGTAAGTTTCCCTTGATGCCATCTTTTCCTGCTCGTACTTTTACAGGGATCATTTTACTGGCGGTACTTCCAAAAATCAGCACTTTTTCCAGTATCGAAGTCGTAACTTCGGGAACAATATCCAGAAAGTTATACATTTCGCCTTTTACGCCATCATTATATTTATATACAACAGTGCGTTCAAACGGAATTTCAATACTATTTATTTTAATATTAAAAACGACTTTTACCTGTCTGATAATGTCCGGAATACCTATGTTTTCCTGATTAGAAACCGTGTACATTCCAACACTTGCCTTTTCTTTAAGCCAGTAAGGTTGTGTGTATTCAATATTGTCTGGAAGCTGAATTTGTAAGTTTATTTTCTGATCGTCGTTATTTTTTAATTGAATATTCTGAATCGTACTTTTATTATCCGGTAATGAAGTAACGCTCATCAATTGCATTTCTACAGAAGATCTGTTAATCGCTTCGAGGCTTAATCTTATCGCACTTCCCGGCGTTGCTTCCTGCTCACTGGCAACTGCTTCTAAATACAATCCTGAGCACGATGCAATTATATTTTTTATTGCCGCTGATTTTATAGTTTTCCAATGATCATCTTCTAGTGCTTCGATCATAGTGTAGGCTTTAACTAAATCCGGAACGCTTGCTGATGGATTGCTAAAATCATATTTTGCAATAATAGCAGTGATCAAATCGCCAACTGGTTTTCCGTTTTTAACACGATTCCATGAAGTATCAATTCCCTCGAATATATTATCACGTTCTTTAGAATTGTCACCGTTTATAAGTTCCAGATATTCAGTTTCTTCGCCACGAACACCTGTGCTTCCAAAACCTTGTGATTGGTGTCTGCTTCGGCTTAACGCCGCAATTTCCTGATTCGATTTTCCAATTCCTGTATAATATACACCGGTTTCCAGTTTAGTGAATTTTGATTTATTGGCGGCATCAAATTTTTCCTGACTTCCGTAAAACCACCACGAAGGATTAAAAAACAATCGTTTTACCTGCCACGGTTTTACATGTTTTAGTTGTTCAGGATATATTTTTGGGTCATTTGTAAGCTTGAAACTTTCAACACTTAACATCGCTGATGATGTATGATGTCCATGTGTTGTTCCGGGTGAGCGGTGATCGAATCGATTTATGATTACATCTGGCTGAAATTTTCTAATAGTCCATACCACGTCAGCAAGTACTTTATCTTTATCCCAGATTTCTAAAGTTTCATCAGGGTTTTTTGAATAACCAAAATCATTGGCACGTGAAAAAAACTGTTCGCCACCATCGATTTTTCGGGCTTCGATTAGCTCCTGAGTTCTTATAACTCCTAATAATTCACGCAATTGCGGACCAATTAAATTCTGACCTCCATCGCCACGAGTTAAGGATAAGTATCCTGTTCGCGCATTCATCTCATTTGCAATATAAGAAATTAAACGGGTGTTTTCGTCGTCCGGATGTGCTGCCAAATACAAAACGGAACCTAAAAAGTTCAATTTTTTTATTTGATTATAAATTTCTACAGAGTTTAATTTTTGTGGTTGTTGTGCAAAAGAAAGGGAAATCCCTGTTAAAAAAACAAGAAGAATTCGTATCTGGATTTTTCGCATAATGTCTTTTAGTGTTTTGAAACTGCTTCAAAAATACTAATTATATCTTTGAACCGTATTTAAATGAAATGTTAATGTTTGGTTATTGATTTTCTTTTTTAAGAAAATTTGATTCAAAAAAAAAGAGCATCAATTTATTTGATACTCTTTTTGTGTCGAAAATTTATTTAGATATTGATTATCTTCTTCCTGAACCATGTCTGTGATCATCATCACGTCTGTCGTGTTTATCGTGTTTGTCGTGTTTGTCGTAGTGTTTGTTATCATAATGCTTATAATCTCTGTGATCATTACGACGATCGTTGTAACCATAAACTTCTCTTGGTCTGTAGGGTCTTTGAGGAGCTCCGTGATATCCTTTATAATATCTTACTTTGTGACGATCGAAGTATGTATATGGTGTTCTTCCGTGGTAATCGTTAAGAACTACTTTATAACCTCCGTACAAATCATAATTACTGTATTGTCTTGGCAGGCGACTCGCTCTTACCCATCTTCCTCCTCCAAAATAAATAAACTGAGAAGCTCTAACATCATAATAAGCTTCGATATCCGGCAAGTAATAATATTCCATTTGAGCATATCCTGCAGGTCCCCAGGCAGGCGGTGATCCTATGTTAACATTTATTGATACCTGAGCTTGTGTGGTACTTGCAACCAAAAGGAATAATCCCGCAATTGCTATTTTTATTGTTTTCATTTTGTTTAGTTTTAATATTAATGTTATTCTGTTTATGAATATTCATATACTGTGCCAAAAAATGAAAACTCAGTGTATTTCGTCGGAGAAAGTATGCATTTTAACGATTGAATATTGCTGGTTGTATTGTAAAGTTTTGATTTTTAAAAGATTCTGTCGTCTTAAGATTTGGTTAAGAATCGTATTTTTTTATTATTTATATTCGACAGTTCTTGGTTTTGCCAACTCAAAACTTTGTAAACCAAAATCAGTAGTTTCAAAAGTATTTGTTTTAAATACATTGTCTCCCTGATAAGGGATTGTGGGATAATATGAAATTGAAAGTTGAAATGAACTGAATACTAAATAGTCATTACTGATCAATAAGCCTAAAGTCACTTTTTGATATGCTTTGTTTCTTCCCATCGCATTCTTTGGAGCTCCTAATACTGCTACTGCATAATTAAAAAACGGATTCATACGAAATCCCCAAAGGGCATGAGGTGAGTATGTTTGTGTTTGTAGTGATAAAAGCATTTTATTGGTACCGTAAACAGCACTATTAAAACCTGCCAAACCATTCTGATTATTTATATTCAGTTGATCACCAATAATATCTTCACGATTTATACCAATAACAACTTGTGGGTTCACGAACTGTCTTAGTTTCCATGTTCCTATGCTGTAAAGTTTTGTAAAATAATTGGTTTCCATCGAAAATGCCGTCTGATAAGTTTTACCCTGATGGAAAAATGTTCCGGCTTCAAAATTCATACTCAAAAAACCTAATCGATAGTAATTTCCAAAAGAGAATTGTGCACCAACATAAGGCCGCCAAAACGTATTTTTATATTGATATCCTAATGTAATTCCGTAAATGCGTCCAATAGGTACATCTTCAGTTTGTCCGTTTCTAAAAATGTAGCTGTCTTTGATAAATTTACGCCTGTTAAGTCCAATTCCGGACAAGATAAATTTCTCGTCAGAGTAGAATCGCGTAGGGTCGTAGAGATCAGATGGAGATTCACTATAATTTATATTCAGAAAACGTGCGCTTGCTACTAAATTTGTTATACCGCTTTCATCTTCAAATACTTTTGAAGCATGTCCTGCCCATAAATCCTGAAAGTTGTTTTTGAAAGGCTGATACGCATAAGACATATCCGGCGCCTGCAAAGTATCTCTCCTAAAATTCTGACCTACATATACACCACCAGCCCATTTGGTTAAAGGAGAGTAAAAAAGGCGTTCGACGTTTATACTTTTAGTATAATTATTGTCGAGATCCATTTTATAAAATAAAGTAGTTGCAATATAAGTATTCTTGATATTAGGTATAGTATAGGTAACTTCATTAGCATTTCGTCCATCATCAAACCTATTCGTAAATTGATATTCTAGTTGCTGGCCTGAACCAAAGAAGTCTTTTTCTTTTACCCCCAGAGAAACCTGATTACTGGAAATTGAAAATTTAGGAATAGTACTCCATGAATCTAAAACCCGAATGGTCACGTCGACAGAATCTGAGGCTACACCAACAACTTTATTGGTTATTCTCACTGCTGTTACATATTTCTGAGAACGAATTAAACGTTCAGATTCCTGTACTTTATATGTGTCGTAAACAGCATTTCTTTTAAACAATAACAAATTAAGTATTGCAATCTTTTTTGTTTTTAAGTGTAACCTGTTTCCTGTTCTTTCTCCCCAGTTTCTCGGCATTTGAGTGGTGTCATTAACAGAATGTCCAAAGGGGTCCAGGGTTACAATATTGATATTACGAATAATTTTTCCGCTAAAATCTGTAGTGTCATTTTGTACCAGGATTTCTTTTTTTCTGGTTTTGCTTCCGCGAAAAAATAATTTATGCAGAGTTTGTGTGAATTTATTTTTTTTAGAATAATTCTTAATCTTGTTATATACTTGAATACTGTCTTTTTTATCATGAGCATCTCTTACCTTATCTGTCTGGGCATAGGCATTTGGTAAGCAGAAGCATAATAAAATGAAAACTACTATTTTTTTGTTTACAGACATTAGATAATTGATGATGGCTTAAAAGTTGATTTTGATATGAATATAAGAAATTTGTCGGATTATTTTTAATATTTAACCACTATTTAGTTTTCAGCTTTTAGTTTTCGGATTCTCCATGTAAATCTTTTAGGCATATGATTACCCATAAGATACCCCCAAGGCTCTAAAGATTCAATTCTGTCAAATATAATTTTTAGAATGGCTAAAAGCGGAATGGCTAAAAACATTCCCGAAATTCCGGCAGCCGCTCCTCCAACGATAATTCCCATAATAGAAACAAAAGCATTAATTTCTACTTTAGAATTTATAATTAATGGTACAAGGATATTATTATCTATAAACTGAACAATAATATTTACAATTAGAATACCCAGGATAATAGATGTTTCCGGAGTTCCTGTAAGAGAAGCCATGACTGTAATGATTCCTGCAATTAAAATACCAATGTACGGAATCATATTCAGGATTCCGGTAATCAACCCTAATAAAACAAAGTATTTTACGCCAATAATCCAAAGTCCTAAACCGGTTAAAATGGAAACTACGATCATTTCAAAAATTAAACTTAGAATATAATTGTTGATTGAAACTTTTATCTGAGATAAAATATCTTTTAAAGCAGAATGATCTTCTTTATTAATCAGTTTAGCCAGAAATAATATAAAATGATCTTTATATAAAAGGAATAAGAAAGTATAAATTGGGATAATAGTGCAATCTAAAAGCAGATCGCTGATAGATAATATTGCAGAGCCAATTGTGGCTTTTCCGTTCTGTACGGAATCTTTGGTTACGGTATCAAGATATTTTTTCTGTTCCCCGATGCTGACATGAAATTTATCTTTTATAAAATTATGGATGTCTGTTATAAAAGAATTGGCATTTTTCTTTATTGTTTCAAAATCGTTTGCAATATCGCTTACCTGATAGGATATAAAAACTAATATGCCAATAATAAAAAGGGCAAAAATCAAGATACAGCAAGCAGCTGCAAGATGTCTTGGAAATTTTAATCTGGTATGCAAAAAAGTAAAAATCGGTACTAATAATACAGCAAATAAAAATGCCATTAGCACGGGGGTAATAATATCTTTTCCGATACAAAAAATAAAAGCGAAACTGATTAAGCTAACTAAAACTAAGGCAAGTTTAGCATAAAATGGTAATTTTATGGAATGAATCATTTTGTTGGGTGATTTAATAAACTAGTAATTGGTAAAACAAATATTATATTTTATTTAAAAAATATCGTTTTAGCTTTTTAGTATTAGTTTATAAAATTCCCATTATAATTTAATCATAAAACTCTTTGTCCTCGTAATGCGCTGGCATTATCGAAATACCTTTTTGAAGCAGCAGGTTGTTTGGAAAAATGATTTTTTCTCCTTCTTTTGTCTTTAGATTAACGTGAAAAGCACTGATATCCTCAATTTCTGCTTCGATAGGAAAGTCCTTATCATGAATTTTAATAGTATCACCAATTCTAAAAGGAAAAGAAAAAAACAAAATCATTCCTGAAGTAATATTGCTTAAAATCGACCATTGTGCAAACATTGCGACTCCAATTACGGTTGCAATAGAAGAAACTGTTATAAAGATATCTTTTGTTTCGACTCCCCAAATTACAATCAGGCTAATCGTTACCAATATGTTCATCAGGATATGAATATACTTGATAACGAGATTTGTTCGATGCTCTAATAATTGGCTTGTACTGGCGTAACGACGAATTAATTTTGCGATAATGACTCTTAATGCCGCTAAAGCAAAAAGTAGCACTATCGTAGTTAATATTTCGTGACTATATTCTTTTAAGGAAAACATAAATATTTTTTTTAAACTAAAGTACTCAAATATTCGTAAACTTTAGCTGTTGGCAAGCCCATAACATTTGTATAAGAGCCTTCGACTTTTGCAACTGCCATAAAACCAAACCATTCTTGAATACCATAAGCACCGGCTTTATCATAAGGTTTGTAGTTTTCTATGTAATATAAAATAGATTCGTCTGATAAATCATTAAAAGTAACTTTAGTAACGTCATTGATAACAGTCGAAGTAAAGCTTGTTCTAAAGCATACTGAAGTAAAAACTTCATGTGTGGCACCAGACATAGATTTGATCATTTCAAAAGCTTCTTCGGGACTTTTTGGTTTACCTAAAGCCTTGTTTTGATGCCAGACAATTGTATCGCTGGTTATTAAAATTTCATTTTCTTTTAATTCCCCATCAAAAGCACTGGCTTTTAGCGCTGCTAAATAATCCGTTATTTCAACCGCTTCCAGTTCCGGCGGATATATTTCTTCTATTTCTTTTAATCTAATTTCGAAATCAAGATCAAGGTCTTTAAAAAACTGCTGTCTGCGAGGTGATCCTGAAGCAAGAATTAAGGTATATTGTTTTAGTTTTTCTTTAAGCATTGTACTTGATGTTTAGGGGGACAATTAAAATAGTTAAGATTCCGAAAAACAAAATCAGTTTGAGGATGGTACTCAAATGATGAAAATCGTTTTTAGATTTTGCTGAAAATATTTTTACAATAAAATATAAAAGTGGTGCCAAAACAAAAGCAAAGGCATAAAATGTAGCAATATTAAGCTTGTTCTGAACGAAATATTTATTGATATAAAGCAAACATAAAAGAAACGGAATAACAGCAAGACCAATAGCAATTTTTGATGTTCTGCTAATTCCTATTGCAATTGGCAACGTATTCATTCCTTGATTATAATCGCCATTTACATCTTCTATATCTTTAATAATTTCGCGAAGAAAATTAATCAGAAAAGCAAATATCGCATAATCAGTTAAGATGGAAAATAAACTTGCCATTTGTGCCTGATTTTCATGATTAATTACCGGAAAAATATCAAAAACACCAATGATAAGAATACTCAATGCAAGCAATAATGCCACTACAAAATTACCTAAAATCATGATTTGCTTTAGGGTAGTAGCATAAAAATAAAGAAGAGAAGCAATTAGAATAAAAAGAGAAGCGAAGCTGGGCTTCATGATAATGTTCGATAAAATAAAACCAATGGCAACACCAGTAATATTAAGTCCTATGTAAATATTATAAGCTGCCGTTTCAGAAATACCTTTGTTAATTACTACATCTTCGGGTTTATTGATCGTATCAGCTGCAACACAATAAATACTATTAATAACATAACCCGCTGCCGCCAGTAAAACCGTACTCAAAATCAATAATCCGAATTGCCAGTCGTTTAAAGCAAGAGGTATATTTTGCTCTTTTAAAAATGCATAACGAAATAATGCCTGCATAAAAGCAAGCAGTATTAAGTTTCTATATCGAATGAGTTTTAGGAATTTCATTTTTTTTGAGGTTCTGGGTGGCTAAGTTGGTAATGGACTAAGTTTTTTTTTAAAAGATAAAAAAGGTTAAAAGAGGCAGAGTTACAAAGTTTTTTTTAGGTTTTCTTCGCTTAAGGTTTTACTGATCCACAAACAGTTTGTGTAATTTCAAACCTGAAACCCGAAACAATATTAACTTAATCGTGCTGCCCGTTAAAATATTCCATCCATTTTCCTTGTACTTTCATGACTTGTTCAATTACGTCACGCGCGGCACCTCTGCCACCTTTTACGTGAGATACATAACGGCAAATGTTCTTGATTTCAGGACTTGCATCTTGCGGACAAGTTGGCAATCCTACTAATTTCATTACATGAAAATCAGGAATATCGTCGCCCATATACAAAACCTGCTCAGGTTTAATGTTATATAAATCAGTGTATTCCTTAAAGGTTTTTACTTTGTCAGGAGTTCCTAAATGAATGTCTGTAATTCCTAAGTTTTTTAATCTAACACGCACACCTTCATTGCTTCCTCCGGAAATAATACATACGTTAAAACCACTTTCAACAGCTGCTTTCATCGCATAACCATCACGAATATTCATGGTACGAAGCATTTCTCCTTCGTTGGTTACAAAAACCGAACTGTCTGTAAGTACGCCATCAACATCAAAAACAAAAGTTGTGATGTCGTTCATTATCTCTTTAAAATGTTTTGCCATTATCTTGTATAGATTGTGTTAGTATTTTATAAATATTTTTTTGATTTTCTTTGGTTAAATACTCCAAATGCGCTTCTATTGTATTAGAATCATGACGTTTTGCAGGTCCTGTTTGAGCATCAACGGGATCGAGTGTATTTATTTTCTCTGCAGTTTCCTTAATTAAAGGTTTCAAAACTTCAAACGGAACCTGATGTTCTTCACAAATTTCCTGTCCTATTTGATATAAATGATTCGTGAAATTATTGACAAAAACCGCCGCAACGTGCAACGCTTTTCTCTGATCTGAATTAATTGCAAAAACAGCATTCGAAATACTTTTTGCAACAGTTTCTAAAACGCGAAAATCAAAAGTGTTTTCAGCCTCTAAACAAAGCGGAACTGTTGAGAAATCAATTTCTTTACTTTTAGAAAATGTCTGAAGTGGATAAAAAACACCTTTCCTGTTTTTTGAATCCAAAACATCAAGCGAAGCCGCACCCGAAGTATGGACGACAATTCGGTTTTGAAAAGGTAATTGTTTCGAAACGTCTGCAATAGCTTTATCAGAAACAGCAATAATGTATAAATCAGCCTCTTTTAGATCTTCAAAATCGTTTACAATTTTATCGAATTCTATCAGGGAAGCCAGTGTTTCCTTCTTTCTCGAAAATACCTGTACAATTTCAACAAGTTCACTTTTAGTGAAAGTTTTTATCAAATGTTGGGCAACATTCCCGGAACCAATTAACGTTATTCGAATCATAGCGCAAAATTAGCATTATTTTTTTTAAAGAGAATAGTCATAGTAAAGTTTAGCCACAGTTTGCGCAGATTAAATGTATTTTGACCCGATATTATTTTGTTAACGATATGCAAACACTGTTACAGAGCCAGATAGTAATTAAGCTTTGATTTCATAACGTGATGAAACAGCGTTCTATTATAAAGAACTTATAAATCTTCATCTAATAACAAAGTCTCTAATAAATATCACTCAATATTGGTTTGTAAAATTAAGCGTACATTTTTGCGAATTTAACTGTAATGCCGATTTGTTTTTTAGTTTTTATTAACAAAGTTCAAATATTGGAACTCAACATTTTTAAGTACTTTTGTGCCACTTTTATACAATGTAATTCCTCAAAAATGGATAAAAAAATATTCTCTTTTTTGTTTTCTACACGATTAATGTCTGTTCTTTTTTTAACATTTGCAATCGCAATGGGTGTTGGTACTTTTATCGAAAGTAAGTACAATACAGATACAGCCCGAATTTTAATTTATAATACCTGGTGGTTTGAAGCGATAATGGTGTTTTTTATGATCAATTTCTTCGGAAACATCAAACGCTACCAATTGCATAAAAAAGAAAAATGGGCAACGCTTATACTGCATCTTGCCTTTATTTTTATTCTTTTAGGAGCATTTATTACGCGTTACATCAGCTACGAAGGCATGATGCCAATTCGTGAAGGTGCTGCCGAAAACCAAGTGTACTCAGACAAAACATTCTTAACTGTTTTTGCAGACGGAGAATATAAAGGCGAAATGAAACGCAGATCTTTTGATAAAGCGTTATTGTTTTCACCTGTAACAAATAACAATTTTACACTTTCAGGTAAATTTGACGAAACTCCTTTTGAAGTGAGTTATGTTAATTATATTATGGGAGCAAAAGAAACGATAAAACCGGACCCAAAAGGGACTTTATACCTTAAACTTGTTGAAGCGGGTGCTGGCGGACGTGAAGAGCATTTCCTGAAAGAAGGAGAAGTTCAGAATATTCATAATGTATTATTTGCTTTGAATAAACCAACTGATGGCGCAATCAACATTAATACCACTGGTGATAAATATACTATTCAGACTCCTTTTGAAGGAGAGTTTATGAGAATGGCTGATAAATTAAAAGGTGCTGTTACCAAAGACAATGTACAGCCACTTATGATGCGTTCTTTATATAGTATTGGAGATATTAGAATTGTTTTCCCGGATCCTGCAGTAAGAGGAGTTGTAGATTATGAATCGAACAATGACTTTAAAGCAAAAACGCATCACGATGCCTTAATTGTAAAAATTAAAGCGGACGGTCAGGAAAAAGAAGTAAGACTTTTAGGTTCTAAAGGTAGTGTAGGGGAGCCACAAACTGTAAAAATTGGTAAAGTAGAGTATAGCTTGTTCTACGGAAGTAAAACATATATCCTGCCTTTTAAAATAAAATTAAATGATTTTATTGCAACAAAATATCCAGGAACAGAGAAAAGCTATTCCGCTTTTGAAAGTAAAGTAACTGTTCAGGATTCAACCGAAACTTTTGATGCTGACATTTATATGAACCACGTTTTAGATTATAAAGGATACAGATTTTTTCAATCTTCATTTGATCCGGACGAAAAAGGAACAGTATTGTCTGTAAATCACGATTTCTGGGGAACTTCTATTACTTATTTAGGATATTTTATGTTATACTTTGGTTTGATGGCGATTATGTTTACCAAACATTCACGTTTTGCTGATCTAAAACGCAAATTAGAGAATGTAAAAAAGAAGAAACTAATTACGATCCTGATTTTAATGCTAAGTTTTAGTGGTTTTGCTCAGGCGCCACACGTTCACACACCAGGTGATGATCATGATCACAATCATAATCATGCGCCTGCAGATCCTAACGATCATGCCAATCATGTAACTGCAGCGCCAAGCCAGAAACAAATAGATTCACTGTTGACGATTTACAAAGCTCCGGTAGAACATGCCGCTAAATTTGGCCGCCTGATTATTCAGGATGCCGGTGGTAGAATGAAACCTATTAACACTTTCTCATCTGAATTGTTGAGAAAAGTAAGCCAGAGCGATACGTATAACGGAATGAATTCTGATCAGGTTTTCTTGTCGATGACGCAATACGCTCAGGTTTGGATCCAGGTTCCGCTTATTTATTTAAATACAAAAGATGATAGTATTCGTAAAATCATTGGCGTAGACAGAAAAGCAAAACTGGTACCATTTGTAAAATTCTTTGATGAAAACGGAAATTACAAATTATCTCCTTATTTAGACGCGGCTTACAAAGCAGGGAATCCAAACAGTTTTGAAAAAGATTTTATCGAAACTGATAAAAAAGTAAATTTAATGGAATCTGCATTAAGCGGAAGTATTCTTAAAATTTTCCCGATTCCAAACGATCCAAACAATAAATGGATTTCTTATTTAGAACTGCAAAATGCAGGATTAAAAGGAATGGATTCTACTTATGTCAAGCAGATTTTACCAATGTATTTTAGTGCTTTGAACAACGGATCTATTTCAAGAGATTTTAAAACTGCTGATCATTTGGTAGAAAGTATTAATGGTTTTCAGAAGAAATTTGGAAGTAAAGTACGTCCAAGCGATAAAAAAATCGATCTTGAGATTGCTTATAATACGTATAACATTTTACCAAAGATGTTCTATTGGTATTCTCTTGCCGGAATTTTTATGTTGATTTTTACCTTGTTTAATGTTTTCTTCGATAAAAAGTTTTTACGCATAACAGTAAACGGTTTTCATGTATTAATCGGGATAATATTTGCATTTCATACAGTCGCATTAATAGCCCGCTGGTACATTTCAGGTCACGCACCTTGGAGTAATGCTTACGAAGCAATTGTGTATGTAGCATGGGCAACGATGTTCTTTGGGTTAGCTTTCGACAGAAAATCAAAACTTACCGTTGCATCAGCAGCATTTGTTACTTCTATGATCTTCATGGCAGCAAACGCAAACTGGATCGATCCTGAAATCGCAAACCTGCAGCCGGTTTTGAACTCTTATTGGTTAATGATTCACGTAGCAGTAATTGTAGCAAGTTACGGACCATTTGCATTGGGAATGATTTTAGGTTTTGTATCGTTGATACTGATCTTCTTTACCAACGAGAAAAACAAAGCCAAAATGGATTTGAATATCAAAGAAATTACGTACATCAACGAGATGGCCTTGACGATTGGTCTGATCATGTTGTCTATTGGTAACTTTCTTGGAGGACAATGGGCCAACGAAAGTTGGGGACGTTACTGGGGATGGGATCCAAAAGAAACATGGGCTTTAATTTCGATTATGGTGTATGCCTTTGTAATTCACGCTCGTTTTGTTCCTTCGTTAAGAGGACAATGGTTCTTTAATTTAATGAGTATGTACGCTTTTGTTTCAATTTTGTTTACCTATTACGGAGTAAACTTTCACTTGGTAGGATTACACTCATATGCAAGTGGAGACGCACATTCATTGAGCTGGACCTGGTATTCATTAGGAACTATTTCGCTTATTGGAATCCTGACCTATCCAAAATACCGCAAGTATTATAAAAAGAAAAAATAAGTAAATAAGGAGTTTTATTAATTCGTAAAAAAGGTTCAACTTAACGGTTGAACCTTTTTTTTAGATTAAAATTTGCCTCTTATAAAATAAGAAAACATTTAGGATTTGTTATTTTTGATCCTATGATTTAAAAGTCATTAAAGTTATGATAAAAGATATCGCAGAAAAATTATTAGGACGCTCACTAACCAATAAAGATGGTTTTGATAGCGACACAATCCATAAAACAGAAATTAAATTAGGGCAAAAAATTCCAGTTGCCTTAAAAGAGTTTTATCTGGCTGTGGGAAAACTGGATATTTTCATGTCTTCATTTCAACGTTTTATTCAACCTGAAGATTTATTTTTTGAAGATGAAAAATTAGTCTTTTTTAGAAGAAAATCAAGGGGTATGTTATTGGGGGATTAGTTTAGAAAGCCCGGACGGGAATCCTTTAGTTTTTCAAATTCAAAATGCAGAAGATGCTAAATGGCACTCTGAGGAAATTTTACTTTCTCATTTCATAGAAATGATCTTATACGGCCAATGTGCAGAAGGAGGATATGAATTTTCAGGAGCGATCTATGATATGGATCAGGATGAATTATTAGAATTTTTGGAAGAAATAAAAACAAAAGACTGGCAAAAAGTCGTGGACCATAATAATTGGATTATCTATGAGAATAACAGAAAATTAATATGGTACTATACTGACAATCAGGGAAATTTATCTGAAGATTATCCTTTGTTTGTTTCTATTCCAACAAAATCAGATTTATTGGAAATGGAAGAAGAATTTGGTTTTTCTGACCTGGATTAAATAATAATAATAATAACCCGTTGGGTGCAATTAAGTTAAAAATACAAACCGTATAAATTAGAACGCGGATAAAACAGATTTGCTTTGCAAAACGCAGATTTTCGCAGATTTTTATATAGAATTTAAAAAAGATCCGTTTAAATCCGTGTCTTCGTGATAACGAATCCGTCAAATCCGCGTCGAAATATATGTTTTTTTAATTACACCCAACGGGTTAATAATAATAAAAGGTTCAGCTGTCAAGTTGAACCTTTGTCGTTTTTATCAATAGAAATTTGAAACTTTCACATTAGGAGCTATTTCCTGCTATTCGTTCCAATCTTTTGCTTTTTAAAGAAAAAAGCAAAAGGATTTCCACTACTATCAGGGCTAGGATATTCGTTTTTATAATACCATATTAAAAGTAAAGAAATAAAACAAAACCTGTAAAATAAAGCCAGTAGCTAATACTGATTAAAAATAAAAATGCCATCTTTTGAACATAGCAAACGGTTTTAACCGTTTGAAGGTATTATATGAATAACACATAATAATAAATTACATTATCATAATCCGCATCCTTTTGAAACCTCGGACTATAGTTCAATGTCATTAAGTTAAGGAATTAGTAAAAAGACAGAGAAGTAATAGCAAAGTTTGTCATCTCGACCAAGGAGAGATCGCACTAGTATTTGCTTTCAGATATTCGCCAATCTTTATAGAGTTACGAGTGTGATTTACTGCGTCTGTTCACTATCGCTCGGCTCTATCGGCCGAATGAAAGATTGTGTTTAAACTTTGCGCCTTTGTGCGATTAATTTTATTTACTAAAAAGCCTAACCTAATGACATTGGGCAATAGTTGAATACGAAAGAACCAAAATCTAAAAAAAAACTTAGCAACTTAAACTCTCAGAGCCTTAGAATCTCTTACAAAAAATATCTCTTCCTAAACCAATAAGCAACATTTACCAAAGCTATCAAAGCAGGAACTTCGACTAAAGGACCAATAACACCTGCGAATGCCTGACCACTATTAATACCAAAAACACCAATAGCAACGGCAATTGCCAATTCAAAATTATTTCCGGTAGCCGTAAAAGCAATTGCAGTACTTTTAGAATAATCAGCACCAAAATACTTTCCGGTAAAAAAGCTAATCACAAACATTAATCCAAAATAGAGCATTAATGGAATTGCAATCCGAATCACGTCCATCGGAATCTCAACAATTAATTCTCCTTTTAAACTAAACATGAGAACAATAGTAAATAATAATGCAATTAAAGTAACAGGAGAAATAAATGGAATGTATTTATTTTGAAACCAATTTTCACCTTTAAGTTTTATTAATCCGTAACGGCTTATAATTCCAAGTGCAAACGGAATCCCTAAATAAATTCCAACACTTTCTGCGATCTGAAAAATGCTAATAGTAACATTGAAACCTGTATATCCAAAATAGGGTGGCAGGACAGTGATAAATATATAAGCGTAAACACTATAAAGTAAAACCTGAAAAATACTGTTTAAAGCAATTAAGCCGGCAGCATATTCCCGGTTTCCATCTGCTAAATCATTCCAGACTACAACCATTGCAATACAACGCGCTAAGCCAATCAAGATTAACCCGATCATATATTCAGGATAATCTTTTAAAAATAAGAGCGCTAAAGCAAACATTAAAATTGGTCCAATAATCCAGTTTAAAAATAAAGAAGCACCCAATACTTTCGTATTTTTAAAAACTTCTCCCATTTTTTCGTACTTCACTTTTGCTAATGGAGGATACATCATCAAAATTAGTCCAATAGCCAACGGAATATTAGTTGTACCGTTGGAAAACGAATTAATGAAATTTCCGCTTGATGGAAAAAAGTAACCAATCGAAACACCAATAGCCATGGCGATAAAAATCCAAAGCGTTAGAAAACGATCAAGAAAACTTAATTTTTTTCTTTCCGCTACAGGATAGCAATGATTAACAGTCATATTATTTTTTTATTTGAGAGAAAACATAAAACATTTCAGTGGCAATTTGCAAACTGCGTTCCTGATATTTTTCGGTTTGTTCAATAGTATTATCAAAATCTTTTGGATCTTCATAAGTAATCGCAATTCTTTTTTCTGCCCCAGTTATAAAAGGACAGCCGCCATCAGCCTGAGAACAGGTCATGATAGCGGCAAATCTATTTTGAGGATTAAAATCATCATCATAAGTTTTGGAAAAAACTATAACCGGAATTTCATTTTCAGAGAACTTTATCATGTAAACAGGATTATTTCCTTCAGAAAGCACCTTAATTTTAAAACCTGATTTTTCTAATGTTTCAGTAACTTTAGGAAATAACGCAGTAGCTTCGGTTCCGCCAGAATAGCAAAAAATATTTCCAATTCCGTAATAATGAGCCGCGGTTTGCGCCCAAACTTGTGCTAAGTGGCTTCTTCTCGAATTATGTGTACAAATTAAATTCAACCTGATTTCTTGTTGATAGTCAAATTTCGACTGAACAAACTCAACAAGTGGCTGCAATGTATCTTTACGATCTTTAGAAATTACTGTAAAATCAAAAGACAAAACTAAAGATTGAATTTTTGGAAATAAAGGGTTCTGATCCTGCATTTTATAATCTTTTAAAATTTAACAACAACTTCCTCCAGGTGTGCAGGAATTAGCATCATCCGTATTTAATTGAGTCAGTTTAAGTTTTGGTTTTTCAGACGGAATTCCGCATTGATCCATAGCCAGACAAGCTGTAGTTTTATTTAATAACAGAAAATCCTTTCCGTTAAAACCCAGATCATATTTGCCAATGGTATTATTCTGATATTCGACTTCTATTTCAAAATCTTCAATTCCCAAAACTTTTTCAGACAGTTCTATAATATGTACTAATTTTTTAGGTTTTAAACGATGTTCGTAATCGTTTGCATCCCAAAGCTGAAAGTTCACTACAGTTTCTTTACGTACAACTCCGCCACAATCGATAAAGTTTTTGGTCACCAAACCTACTTCGGTTACGTGAAAATATTCCGGAACAAAGTTTCCATCCGGTAATTGAAAATTTACTGCTTCAACAGTAGTAAGTATGTTTTTAATTTCTGAAAGTTTCATAATAATTTATTTTAATGGTTAACAACATTCGTTTTTTCTTTTTTCTAAATGAAGGTCTATTTGCGTAAAGAAAACTTTGATTTTTTCAAAGCCAACTTCGTTAATGCAGTAACATATCGCATTTCCTTCAATATTTCCTTTTATGAGTCCTGCATTCTTTAATTCTTTTAAATGCTGAGAAACTGTTGGCTGCGAAAGCGGTAATTCGTTTACGATATCGCCGCAAATACAGGTATTTACCTTAAGCAAATATTCTATAATGGCAATTCTTGCCGGATGCCCCAATGCTTTGGTCAAAATAGCCAACTCGTTTTGTTTCTCTGTAAAGTGATCTGATTTTGTAGCCCCCATCGTTTTATTTTTATATTGCAATATTACGATATAGATTGAAGTAAAAAAAGAAAAAAAATGTTATAATTTTGTTATTTAAGAATATTTTAAAAAAGTCTACCGGTCACTATCAGTATAATAGCCATGATTATTAAAAAACAAATTAAAAAAATGATGTGACTTAATACCGATAAAAAGAATGCTTTGATTTTTGATATTTTATTAAAAAATTGAATATTAGTCCACATTGTCAGGACAATATCAATTGCATAAATAAAACTTGTAGCCTTTTGAATTTCAGGTGTTCCATTATAATAGATCAGCAACGGAAATAATAAGAGATGTGAAAAAAGCTTTTGAGAAGCCTTAAAAGTATTCAGAACAAAAAGTTCGACAAAATTATAGCCTTGCTTTCTAAAACAAATATAAGTTCCTATGGTAAACAAAGGAATTATAGCAATTGTTATCCATGAAAAATGCGTAGACATCCATTCGTTGAATTTATTATAATTAAAATCATTATTTGCTGTATTTGATAATAAATTAATATTAAAGTAGTGATACAGAACACCGTAAAGAGTGGCTAAAATCACTACCAGAGACAAAGGTTTAAAGTGATTCACTCTTTTTCCTTCGATAAATTCCCTTACAGAATTTCCGGGCCTTGTAAATAATTGCTTTAAAGAATAAAGAATCCCTTTGTCAAAATACAATAAGCCATGCTGTATATCATGCCATAAAAAATGCCCATTTATTTTATGCGTTTCTGCAGGCTGACCACAATTATTACAATAATGCCCTTTGTAAGTTTGATGGCAATTTTTACAGATGATCTCCATTCTCAGTTATATTTTATTTGATTGTGCTTTTTGCAAATCCTTGAGGATACATAATCGCAAGTAAAACAATAATGAGTAAAAAATTATATTCCATACCGTTTCTTCCGCCGCCAACAACAAACCATCCTTCTTGAAAATGAACGAGTATAATTCCCATTATCAGTACAAAAATAGTTACAAATCCGGCAAGCTTAATATATTTATTCAAAACTAAAAGTATTGCAGCTATAATATGCGACAATTTAATTAGCCAGGCGATAAGAACACCAAAAGGAGCAAAACCAATCTGATTGAGATATAAATTCCCAAAATCATTAATTCCGTTATTAAATATCCCCAAAACAGAGTGGGAGAGAAGAATAATAGCAACTGCAAGTCGTAAAATCAAAGTTCCGTTCATGATTTAACTGGTTTTGGTTTAGTGGTAGTTATGTGTATTAAAAATAATAAAAAAGCGCATATTAAAATAAATTAATATGCGCTCAGATATTTATGCTAAATTTAGTTTTAAACTTTTCCTAATGTGTACAATTGTGTCATTGTAGGAGTTAAACTTCCTCCTGCAGGTTCAAGAGTAATCCCAAAAGCTTCTGCTGAATCTGTTTGGCTTACTGCAAATATTTTTTGATTATTTCCTTCAAAATTATCCAGTAAACCAATACTTGTTGGCGTAAGAACAGGACTTAATTTTAAAGACCAAACCTGATATACCATTCCTTTTGGAGGTGTTGGTAAACCCGCCGCATCAATATAAGTGGTTTTCGTCTCCTTGTTCCAATATACTTTTGCAAATGAATTAGGAGAAACTGCCTGACCACCAAGTGTTACGCCAGTATTTTTAATGTCTCTAACAATTGTTAAGTTTTTTTCCGTTTCCTTATTTTGCTGGTCTAAGAAAGCATATTCTCTCTCGATTTTATTTTTCTCCGTACCAACAGCACTGATCACTTCTTTTGTTTTTGTAAGCTCTAATGTCTGATATCCAAGGCCTAAAAGCAACAATACAGCCGCAGCCCAACCCACATATTGAGACCAGTTTGATGCTGGTTTCATATCGACAACCTTGCCATGTTTGAGTTCTAAACGAGCTTTTATCTTTTCGAAATTAGCTACCGAATGAAAAGGCGAAAAACTTGACGATAAAGCGACAATCGCTTTTTCTATCGAAATAATTTCCTGATCAACTTCAACATTCTTTTTAGCTACTTCGGCTATTTCCAGATTTTCAGTTTCGGTCAATAAACCGTAAACATATAATTCCAGAATTCCTGATTCTATATATTCTTGTGCTTCCATTATATTTTTAAATAATTACGTAAATCGTTAATACAGTTTCTGTTTTGCGTTTTGATAGTTCCCAATGGCATTGCCAATTCTTCTGAAGCTTCTTGTTGGGTATATCCTTTAAAAAATAATAAATCAATAATCTCAATACATTTTGGTTTCAATTTTTTTACAAATTCCTGAATTCCAATTGTATCAATTCTATTAGTAAGTTTATTACTGTCGTCTAACAGATTTACGAAATTATCTGAAGAAAGGTTTTTTTGACTGTTATTAAAATTTTTAGATCTTAATTTATCGATAGACGTATTTCGGGCAATATTAAGGATCCAGGTATAAAATCGACCTTTACTCTCGTTATAAGAATCAATGTTTTTCCAGATTTTGACAAAAACTTCCTGCAAAACATCTTCTGCCTCTTCACGGTTTTTTATAAGAACATTGATGACCGAAAACAAACTTTTTGAGTACATATCGTACAAATGGGTAAAAGCTCTTTCGTCTTTCTTGTAAATTAAAACTAATAATTCTTCCTGACTCATAGATGTGGATTTTTAAGCTTAAACAAAATTTTCAAGTATATAATGTGTAACCTGAGATAAAGATAATTTATTTTTTCTTGAAAAATAGAATTTTTTTAACAGGCTTAAACCTAGGAAAATAAAGCATTTAAAATAAATATTGCTTTTTTTTCATTTTTTGAAAACCAAAAGTAGTCCAGTTACGTAAATGCTATTATAACATCACATAATAATTTTGAAAAATAGCAGAAGGAAAGAAAACAACCTCAAATTTTAAAATATGGAGGTGTTTATCATGATGAGAGAGCATAAAATTTATTATCAATCAGATAATAAAAAAGTAAAACAAATCTCAATAAATAAAATTTCAGCGTCATGACTAAGATAAATAATTTAAAAATATTGGTTGTTGGTTTAACGACCGTTCTTGCATTAACAAGCTTTACTGGTAATGATTTCAAAAATAATATTGTAAAAAATAAATATTCAAATTTTAATCAGGTAGGTTAAAATAAAAAAATAGTTGGTGTCTCCGGACTTCCAAACTGAAAATGAATAGAATATTAAATGCCCAATTTACACTCATAATAATAAACGCCAATAAAAAAGATTAGATAAGATATATATTAAGGTTATATGATTCTAAAAATAATTTTCAGTATAAACAGAGAGACATCAACTATAATTTTAACTAACAGAATAAAATAAAAAACAACAATTAATTCATGGTTTGATTTGTTTGTATGGGGGGAAGCCTAGCGTCTGATTAACGCTAGGCTTCAATTTTTTATTTAACTTTTGTTTAATAAAAATAAAGCAATCAAAGTATTTAAAGAAAACGGATTTTAACTAATTTTATAAAAAATTAAACGATGAAAAAAATAGCATTAATAGCTTTTGGGGCAGTCTTATTGTTAAGCTCGCAACTTCAGGCTCAAACGAGTAAAAATAAAGTATCTAAAACAGATAAGGTCATGGCAAAAGAAAACATCTACCAATTTAAGGTTCAGGATTTATCAGGAGATACATTCGATTTCGCTTCTTTAAAAGGTAAAAAAGTAATGATTGTAAACACAGCTTCAAAATGCGGTTTAACACCTCAATACAAAGATCTTGAAGCAATTTACAAAGAATACAAGGACAAAGGTTTTGTAATTGTAGGTTTTCCTGCTAATAATTTTGCCTCGCAAGAACCGGGAACAAACAAAGAAATCGAAACATTCTGCCAGCAAAATTACGGTGTAACATTCCCAATGATGGATAAAGTTTCTGTAAAAGGAGATGATATGTGCGAAGTATATAAATTCCTGACGCAAAAATCTAAAAATGGTTTACAGGATTCTGAAGTTGAATGGAACTTTCAGAAATACCTAATCAACGAAAAGGGCGAATTGGTTAAAGTAATTAAACCAAGAACTTTAGTTACAGAACCTGAAGTAATCAATTGGATAAAAAGTTAATTAATAACTATCTCAACCAAAAAATCCACAAATTTGAATTTTCAAGTTTGTGGATTTTTTTTAGTTATGCTAATTTTTTAGCATATTTAAGATGAATCAATATGAAAACCTGTGGAGAGGAAAAAATTTACCGCAAAGAACGCTAAGTTTTTTTACTCTGGGCTTTTATAAAATTGTAAAGTTCACAAAGCTTTGTATTAACTTAGTTTTGCGAACTCCATTGCGCATTTACAATAATGTATTTATATAGATTTTATCATAATCTTGTCATTTCTACGAAGGAGACCTGCGTGATAGCGAACAGACGCAGTAAATCATACTAGCTGATCGATAAAGATTAGCGTTTTTGGAGATAGAGTTTCTTGTATTAAAAATGAGAATAAAACCCGCGTCCATCAGTATTTTCGTATAAGCGAATCCGTATCATCCGCGTGCCATCCTACTATCTCAATATCAATTGCATGAAGACTAAGTCAAGCCAGTGATCAAATTTATAACCAACCTCACGAATAGTTCCTGTTGCAACAAAACCAAATCTTTCGTGAAAAGCGATACTGCCTGCATTATCAGCGTCGATAGCGCCAATCATTACGTGATAACCTTGTTCTTTTGCCAGACGAATCAATTCCGTCAATAGTTTCGACCCAATACCTTTTCCTATGATATTATCAACTACATAAACGGAATGTTCGATTGTGTATTGATAACCAATTTTTTCACGAAATTGACCATAACTCCCAAAACCAACCACTTCTTTATCTAACTCAGCAACGACAACGGGAAGATTTTTAGCTGTTTTATCTTCAAACCATTTTGTTTGTATATCAAGAGTTTGAATGTCATAATTATAATTTGCAGTTGTATGTAAAATTGAATGATTTACAATTTCTAAGATTTTTTCTAAGTCGTTAGTTGTTGCCGGTCTAAGTATTACGTTCATGGTTTTTTTGATAGTTTTTTGCTGCGAATACACAAATTAGTTAGCAAAATTAATTCGTGTATTCATGGCTATTTTAATTGTTGTTTTTTTTAAATTTTACTTGGCACAGTACGCTTTGGGATAATTATTGAAATTCAATCCTATTTCTTATTGAGTTCTGCTAATAAATCATCTGCATCTTTAGTGCCCCAGCCCATTTCGGCACCAATAACCTTAGCATCTTTGGCATACTTTAAAGCTGATTTTTTATCTTTTATCTTATTGTAAAGTCTTGCCAAAAGTAAATTCCCATCATAAGAATCGTTTAACTCTATAGAGTGTTTTACCCACGAAATTGCCTTTTTCAATGCTTCAGCATCTGAAATATGTTTCAAATACGTTTGTCCGATATCCTTAAGGAAACTGGCATCATTCCAAACTAACTTTTCTGTATTTTCCAGCGTCACTTTTTTATAAAAATCCCATTTTTCAGTTCTTTCTGCTAAAGTTAAATCAAACTTAAAAACGAGAGAATCTGTTTTTTGCAAGCGAATAGATTTTACTATTTCTCTTTGTTTATAATAGTTTATCGTATCTAAATTATCAACATAAGGACGAAGCGACTCATTAACGATACTTTCGATTTTGCGATCAATACGATTTTGAGAAGCTACCGCCGCAAAATCCTTTTGGTGATTCAAAACATATTGAAATTCTCTTGATTTAATATCCGTGACTCCGTTTGCAATCACGCGCCAGTTCAATTCGCTAACCAACTGAGCATCTGATTGCGTATTTAGGTAAATATGAGTTGGAATAGACAAATCAGTACGGTCTTTTCCTTTTTTTAATGTATTTAAATAGGCGAAAAATTTGTTTGAATTACCTGGATCTGCAAGAAATTCTTTTTCTAAATAAGGCAATTGCATTCTTGAATTCAAAGCATAATTAGCTTCGGTCAGAAAATCTGCTTTTTTAGATTCTCCTTTTAAAGCATATAAAAGCGTTTCAGTTTTTGGATCTATAAATAAAAATGTAGGCAATGATTTAGTATTGTACTTATCTTTAAGCGCAATTCCTTCTTCTTTTTCTACATTTTTCCAAACGCAAACGTAATTTTTATTTAAAAAATCCATTACTGCAGGATCACTAAATACTTCTTTTTTCATTTGGTTACAATGTGGGCACCAATCAGCATAAAGCATTACAAAAAGAGGTTTTCCCTGAATTTTTGCATTTTCTATCGCTGTTTTATACGGTACATCAACTGGAACAAACTGATTTTGAGAGTTTGCGATTTGCAAAGAAAGACAAAGAAAAAATAGGTAGAAGAAACGCATATCGAGTTTATTTTATTAAAAAATCTGTTTTACAAATATATCCCCTTTTTCTAAAAACAGCCTTAATATCTTCCTATTTATAAGTTAAATCCACCGCGAAGTTTGTAACTTTGTAATATCAAAAAGAAATCTTTGACTTTTAGATTTCTTTACAATAGTAATACGACATAATAATGATTTACCCCAAAATAGCGCTTGCTCAAAGCATTATCGAAATTTGTTCAGCAAAAGGAATCACCAATATTATAATTTCTCCGGGATCAAGAAACGCACCTTTAACGATAGGATTTGCTCAAAATCCTGATTTTAAATGTTACAGCATCGCTGACGAGCGCTGTGCAGCTTTTTTTGCACTGGGAATTGCACAACAAACCAAATTGCCAACTGCAATTGTTTGTACGTCAGGATCTGCATTGTTGAACTATTATCCTGCTGTAGCCGAAGCATTTTACAGTCAGATACCATTAATCGTGATTTCTGCAGATCGTCCTCAAAGCAAGATTGATATTGGCGACGGGCAAACGATTCGTCAGGAGAATGTTTTTCAGAACCATTCTGTTTTCAATGCTAATTTGACCGAAGATGCTTCTGTTGAAAATGATTTAAAAATCAATAAAGCAATCGAAACCGCTATTCTTCAAAAAGGTCCGGTTCATATTAATGCTCCATTCGAAGAACCATTATACGAAATGGTTGATACACTTTCTGTACAATCAAAAATCACACATTCTGAGGAAATTATAGGTACAAAAATTATCGAAAATTTAAAAGATTTTACTTCACTTTGGAATTCTGCAAAAAGAAAGCTTGTTCTTGTTGGCGTTGATGAAGCAAATAGTATTGATCAGGAAACAATAGATAACTTAGCCCATGATCCGTCAATTGTTGTATTGACAGAAACAACATCAAATTTGCATCATCCAGGTTTTATTAATAGTATAGATACTTTAATTACTCCATTTGATGATGCTGATTTTAAGGCTTTTCAGCCGGAAATTTTAATTACTTTTGGCGGAATGATCGTTTCTAAACGAATCAAGGCATTTTTACGAAAATACAAACCAAAAGAACATTGGCATATTGATACTTTGCGTGCATATGACACTTTTAGTGCTTTAACGCAGCATTTTGTGATGCAGCCCAATGATTTTTTCAAAGAATTGCTTGCTAAAACCGCTTTTACAGAAAGTACTTATTTTGCCGAAACAGATAAAATTTATGAGTTAAGAAAAATTCGAAGAAACGAATATCTTAGTAAAATTCAGTTTTCAGACTTCAAAGTTTTCGAAAAAGTAATTGAGAGTTTGCCAACACAAAGTCAATTGCAAATTAGCAATAGTTCTGCAATTCGTTACGCTCAATTAATAGATATCGATCCGTCTATAGAAGTTTTTTGCAACAGAGGAACAAGTGGTATTGACGGAAGTACATCGACCGCAATTGGCTCAGCCGTTGGAAGTGGAAAACAAACTGTATTTATTACCGGAGATATTGGTTTTCTCTACGACAGCAATGCCTTGTGGAATTCTTATATTCCTGAAAATTTCAAAATTATTTTAATTAATAATGGAGGAGGAGGCATTTTTAGAATTCTTCCGGGACATGAAGAGAAGCCCGTTTTTAATACTTTTTTCGAAACTTCTCATAACTTAACAGCTGAACATTTGGCTAAGATGTATCAGATGAATTATTTTTCGGCAACTAATGAAGATTCTCTAACCAGGAATATCGAAGCGTTATACGAAGCGAATGATAAACCGTGTATCTTAGAAATTTTTACACCAACTTTTGAAAATGATGTTGTTCTAAAACAATATTTTAAAGAGCTAACGTAAGATTTTATATTACAATACAGAAAATATCAGAGTATATTTCTATAATAAAGAGGTTGTCTGAAAAGACGACCTCTTTCTTTTATTATACTAGTAAATTTACAGAGTGTTTCTTGAAAAATGTAAATTTGGGCTAAAATGGTCTTCTATAAACTTTTCTAAAGCTTCTACGAGATCAAAAATGAGGTTAAAATTGCCCAAACGGATTTTAGCGATCCATTTAGAAAAGTTGTGAGCAATAGCAATCAGGCCAAATTCAGTATTTACTTTGGCTGTTTTGGTAAGTGTAAATCTTTTAAATCCTTTGTTTTGCTTGATGTTACCAAAAACCGGCTCTGGTTCAATACATCTTTTACTATAAATTTCCCTGCCCAATTCACTTTCTAAATTCTCTCTTGCCTTGAATTTCAGTCTTTGAAGATTGTGATTAATTTCTATCCGTCTGTTCCCCTTAGCTTTAAAGCATTGCCCCCGCAGAGGACATCCTGCGCAATTTAAAGCCTCATATACCGAATGATACTGTTCAAAACCAGTTGTAGTTTTTGATTTCTTAGTAAAGATACGAGGCATTTGCTGCCCCATTGGACAAACCAAAAAGTCTTGCTCATTATTATGAAACAGGTTTTGTGCGTGGAATAAATTGTTTTTATGCTTACGGGTCTCTTCGATACGGTACATGTTGTAGGGAACAAAAAAATCAATTTCTTTGTCTTCAAGGAGTTGATAATTTTCCTCACTTCCATAGCCCGCATCGGCTATAACTTTTGCAGATTGTTTGCCGTAGTTGCTTTTGAATCCTTCTAAGTGAGTCTTTAATGTGGTAAAATCAGTAGAAGTCTGGTGGGTGGAGTAATGTGTAATAATTTGATTTTCTGTAGAAATCTGAATATTATAACCCGCTTTTAATTGTCCGTTGCCCATATGATCTTCTTTCATGCGCATAAAAGTAGCATCGGTATCGGTTTTCGAATAACTGTTTCTATCCCCCAGAATTTCGAGATGTTTCTCATATTCTTTAAGTTTTACAAGCTGTTCTTTCTCGAGTTTTTGAAGTGATTTGTTCTGCTGTTTACTCAGCTTCTGCTTTTTTTCACTTTGGTTGATCTCGTGTATTTTTTCTTCTAATTTCTTACTGTCTACCTTGGTATCAGTTTGGTTATCAGTATGCATAATGTCTGACTCGATAGCCTGACCAATATCTGCCAGAACAGCATCGATTTTTCCCTGAAGCCTGTCTTTATGTTTTTCAACTGCTTTCTTCCACACAAAGCTGTATTTATGTGCGTTGGCTTCTATTTTAGTACCATCAATAAATTGTCTCTCCAGGCTAATGAGCTCTAAATCTACCATCATCAGAACGACCTGGCTGAAAAGTTTTTCGATATTCCCTTTTAATTTTTTTCCTCTAAAGTCATTGATAGTTCTAAAATCCGGCTGAAGTCCTCCCGAGAGCCACATAAAATATATATTCTCCTTCACGGCTCTAGCCAGCTTTCGGCTGGAATAGGTATTATTGAGATATCCGTAAAACAATATTTTCAATAACATCTTAGGATGGTAGCTGGATCTTCCACCGCCTTTAAACTGTGATATAATCTCGGAAATTTCCAACTGTTCAACAACACTGTCTATTAATCGGGCAGAATGATTCTCTGGGATCAGATCATTTAAATTCAATGGAAAAAGATCTTGCTGGTGAACCGAATGAGGCTTAAAAACTGGCTGCATAATCATTGATTTTAGTACTTAAATATAAGAAAAATCAATGTGTAAAACAAAAAAAAACTGCCCGAAATTACTTTTCGGACAGCCTCATATTTTATACTTAACGAATTGGAATAGGGAATACAGGTAAACTTGCGTGTCCTAAAGCATCAACCGCTTGAACAGCAAAAAAGTAATTATCTTTAGAATAGGGTATTTCTGCCTTTGTATCTTTTACAAAAAAAGTTTTTTCCCAATGAGACGATGCCGTTTCTCTCATCAAAATTTGATAGCCAAATTGTGCTTTTTCATCAGGAGCATTCCAGGACAGAGTCGAAGAATTAGAAAGGTTTTTAACTTCTATACCTACATTAATCGGTGCTTTTGGTGACGATGCTAAGTTGGCTAAAGTGGCTAAATTAGAACAGGTGTTTTTTCTTAGATAATCAAAATCCATAAATTCAACGAGATCACCATATTTAATGCCGTTTTCTGTTCTTAGATCCTGATGCTGATGATCGAAATTTTCATTCATTTCACAAAAACGAACCGCTGTGAAACCATTCTGGCTGAATGGTGTATGATCGCCACCACGCAAAAAACGGTCATTTCTATATACTAATTTCACAGTCAATTGATCTACATATTGTTCTGTAGCAGTTTTGATATAACGCGCCAATAATCTCGACGGACTATCATTATCACGATTTGTTGCTTTACGCATTTTAGCCTCCTCTTCAGTCTCTATGAACGGAATTGTCTCACTAAAAACTCTTATTTGCGTGTTATCTCTCAAATTTGTTCCGCTTGACAGACTATTTCCAATCATATCATTGTTTAGCATTGCAATGACATTCCAATTTGCTGCTTTGGCTGTTTCTGCAAGATGACGAGCACCAATAAGACCTTGTTCTTCACCGACTACAGCAACAAAGATAATCGTAGCAGAAAATGCTCTTTTACTCATTACTTTAGCCAGTTCCATTACAGCAGCAACTCCTGACGCATCATCATTTGCACCCGGAGCATCTGATTTTATATTCATAACGTCTGAAACCCTGGAATCAAGATGTCCGCTTATAATAAGGACACGATTGTCATTTGGATCAGTTCCTTTTAAGGTTGCCATTACATTACCAAGCTCACTGTCTTTATTGATACGTTTTCCATCTGCTTTTACAGTAAAATAATCAATTGTAGCAGTTAATCTTCCGTTAGACTCTAAAGCATATTTGTCAAACTCAGATTTCACCCATTGCTGTGCGGCGCCAATTCCTTTAGTTTTACTTTTAGTATCACTTAGTGTATGCCTTGTTCCAAAAGAGACTAGCTTACGAACAGTCGCTTCCAGATTTTCGGCTTTAATTTCGGTTATCATTTTTTTTATCTCCGGATCTTCGGCAACTTGAGAAAGGGCAATCTGAGTAAAAAACAGAAAAGCAAAAACAGAATAAAAAAGAGGTTTTTTCATTGATTTGGAATTAATTTTAGATGCTCAAATTTAATTAAAAAAAGAGAAATCCGAAAAAAGATCTTTCTTCATTATTTATGCAAAACATTTTTCGTCGTACCATTTTCAAACTTCGTACATTTGCACTTTAAAAACTCAGCTACTTTTTAGCTTAGAATCTCAAGAATATGATTGAAATAGGAAAATACAATACCCTTACTATATTACGTGATACCAAAGTTGGTTTATTTTTAGGAAATCCTGAAGAAGATCCGGAAGGGATTAACGATATTTTATTACCCAATAAATACGTTCCCAATGAATTTGAAATAGGCGAGGAATTAATTGTCTTTGTTTATTTGGACCACGAACAACGCCCGGTCGCAACAACACTTGAACCTTATATTTTATTGAATGAATTTGCTCTTTTAAGAGTGAATTACACCAATCAGGTTGGTGCTTTTATGGACTGGGGAATGGAAAAAGATATTCTCGTTCCGTTCAAGGAACAAGCCCGCCCTATGGAAAAAGGAAAACGTTACCTCGTTTACCTTTACATGGACGAAAAAACCAATCGTTTGGTAGCTTCAAGTAAATTGAATCAATTTTTAAGCAATGAAAACCTGACGGTTGAAAAAGGAGAAGAAGTTGATTTGATCGTTTCGCATATTACCGAATTAGGTATCAATGTGATTATCAATGAGCAGCACAAAGGATTGTTGTACAAAGACGAAGTTTACGATGACGCGATCAGAACCGGAGACAGAATGATAGGATTTATAAAAAATATTCGTCCTGACAATAAAATAGATGTGGCTTTGCAAGTACAAGGTTATCAGAGTATTGAACCAAACGCAGAGAAGATACTAGATGAATTAAGAGCCAATCGCGGTTTTTTACGTCTAAATGACGCTTCGCACCCGGAAGATATAAAAACAGTTCTGAAAATGAGTAAAAAGACTTTCAAAAAAGCGATTGGAGCTTTATATAAAGACAAACTCATTGAAATTAAAGACGATGGGATTTATCTTGTAAAAGAAAACAATTAAAAAGATTAAAATTCCAAAATAAAAAAATTCCAAATTCCAATACGAGACGTACATATGGAATTTGGAATTTTTTTATTTTGGAATTTATTTGCATCACATTTAAAACATAGCCCGAGGTTTCAACCTTGGGAACGGGTTATGATAAAATATTGTCCAAACGCTTTAAACCGTTCGCTATGCTTGTATTTACTGAGAAAAAGATTAAACAAGATTTGCTTGAACAGTTTAACTAGTAGTTGAGATCAAATTCCAATATTAACGGTTATATTGAATTTGGAATTTTTTATATTGGAATTTATTTGCATCACATTTAGAACATAGCCTGAGGTTTCAACCTTGGGGACGGGTTGTGCTAAAATATTGTGTCCAAACGGTTGAAACCGTTCGCTATGTTTGTATTTACTGAGAAAAAGATTAAGCGAGGTTTGCTTGATCAGAGTAACTAGTATTTAAGATCAAATTCCAATATTAACGATTATATTGGAATTTGGAAATTTTTTATTTTGGAATTTATTTGCATCACATTTAAAACATAGCCCGAGGTTTCAACCTTGGGAACGGGTTATGCTAAAATATTGTGTCCAAACGGTTGAAACCGTTCGCTATGTTTGTATTTGTTCAGAAAAATGGATATTTCGGTTCGATTTGTGCCAGTGATTTCGGTCGGACCGTGCCACCCATTTCGGTGAATTTGTGCCACTATTTCGGTTTGAATAGTGCCACTATTTCGGTTCAATTTGTGCCACTCGGTTAATAAGTCATAGTTTTCCGGTTCGATTTGTGCCACTTTGAAAGATCAAAATCAGCTACTATCTTGTTGTTATCTAAAGCAATACGATATGGCTAATAAACTTGATCCTATGGACTTAAAACAAATCATTACTTTACATTTGGACGGTTATAGCAATCGTAAAATTGGAAGTACATTAGGTATTTCTCGCAATACTGTAAATACTTATATGCAGCTTTTCGAAGGCTCTAAATACTCTTTAGAACAGTTGCTGACGTTGGATATTGAACAACTATCAGAGCTCTTTTCTAGCTTTACGACAGTAGACACTCAAAGACATAACTCTTTAATGCTCTATTTTGAGACGGTTAATAAAGCTCGGAATCATCCTGGATTTACTTTTCTATATCATTATGCTCAATATGCTCAGACAGTAGCTAATCCCTACAGCTACACACAGTTTATGGAGCATTATAACCGGAAATATAAAGAAGTAAAAGGCTCTATGAAGTTAGAGCATGAACCTGGTAAAGAGATGTACATTGATTTTGCAGGTAAAAAACTCTCATATATTGATCAAAACACAGGAGAAATTATATCTGTAGAAGTTTTTGTGGCTATACTTCCTAATAGCCAATATACCTATGTGCAAGCCTGTCCGAGTCAGAAGACAGAAGATCTTATTATATGCTGTACTAATGCGCTAAACTTTTATGGAGGTGTTCCCTTGGCAATAGTCTCCGATAACTTAAAATCAGCTGTATCTCGCGCAAGTAAATATGAATCACAAATAAACAGAAGCTTTAAAGACTTTGCTAGCCACTATAACTGAATAGTCAATCCAACTCGTATTTATGCTCCCCAAGATAAGGCGTTAGTGGAGAACGCAGTACATCTTGTCTACCAAAGAATTTACTACCCAATCAGGGAGATGACTTTCTTCTCTTTAGAAGAGCTCAATGCAGAGCTACGACGTATGCTAATCACTTACAACCAATTACTTTTTCAACGTAAAGAAGCAAGTCGTGTAGAGCTCTTTCAATCTGTGGAAAGACAATATTTAAAAGCATTACCCTGTACTACTTATCAAATAAAGGATTATAAAAGAGCTAAAGTTCAGAAGATAGGTTATGTGTATTTCTCACCTGACAAGAGTTATTATAGCGTTCCTTATCGCTACATAGGCCATCATACAATGATTCACTACACCAATACTTCAGTAGAGATCTATTATAATCATTTACGCATTGCAATACATAAACGAAACCCGAAAAAAGGGAATTACAATACAATTAAGGAACATTTATCCAGTACGCATCAAAGCTATACCAGTTGGAGTCCTGAGTATTTTAAAAATCAAGCAGCTCCACATGGTGTTCATTTAGTCAAATGCGTAGAGAAGATTCTGTGTAATGTCGATTACCATGAGATTGGATACAAGAGGGTGATTGGCTTAATACAACTACACAAGAGTTATGGATCACAAAGACTGGATAAAGCTTGTGAGATTGCATTGAATGCTAATGTTGCAACCTACACCCATATCAAAAACATCCTGCGTCATAATATGGATCTCAAAGAAGCTATGTTCCAAGAACTAGACGCTAACACTAATCACATCCCAGTACATCAAAACATCAGAGGAGCCTCAGCGTATCAATAAATATTAATCTTAAATATTATAATATGGACAACAATCAAACTATCGAAAAGCTAAAGACCATGAGACTTAACGACATGGCACAGCTACATCACAGTCACATTAAAAACAACACAATGACCTCATTTACTATTGATGAGTACATTGGTTTATTGACGGATCACGAGTATGAAAATAGACAAAATAGAAAAATAGAAAGGCTAATTAAACAGGCTGAATTTAGACAAAGTGCAAGTATGCCAGATGTGAATTATACTCAAAACAGAGATCTAGATAAAAATATGTTTACCCGTCTAGGAACATTGGATTTTATTCTCAAAAAACAGAATGTAATATTAACTGGTTCCAGCGGAGTTGGAAAAAGTTATCTTGCTCAGGCTCTGGGATACCAAGCCTGTTTGATGGATTATAAAGTCTTATATTATAACACTGCTAATCTTTTTAATTTATTAAAAATAAGTAAATTAGACGGGACATACCTAAGGGAAATGAAAAAGATACTAAAATCAGATCTACTTATTCTGGATGACTTTGGCTTACAACCATTCGATAACCAATCCCGGGAAGCATTATTGGACATTGTTGACCAAAGGTACAATCAAGCATCAATAATACTGTCTTCTCAAATACCTGTATCTGCATGGCATGATATAATTGGGAACTCGACAATTGCTGACGCAGTCCTAGATCGTATTGTAAATTCTTCTCATAGAATAAATCTGCAAGGCGAGTCTATGAGAAAAGCAAATTTTTAAACTGAACAAACTTTTTTGTATTATTGTAATCTCTTTCAAAGTGGCACCATTTCAACCGAAATGGGTGGCACGGTCCGACCGAAATACCCAAAAAATATTCAACAAGATTTACTTGACCAGTTTAACTAGTATTTGAACACAAATCCCAATATTAACGCTTACATTGGAATTTGGAATTTAAAAAATTTGGAATTTATTTAAAACATAGCCCGAGGTTTCAACCTTGGGGACGGGTTATGCTAAGATATTATGTTCAAACGGTTGAAACCGTTCGCTATGTTGTATTTGCTGATAAAAACATTAAATGATATTTACTTGATCAGTTTAACTAGTACTTTATCTCAAATTCCAATATTAACGCTTACATTGGAATTTGGAATTTAAAAAATTTGGAATTTATTTAAATCATAGCCCGAGGTTTCAACCTTGGGGACGGGTTGTGCTAAAATATTGTGTCCAAATGGTTGAAACCGTTCGCTATTTGCTGAGAAAAAGATTAAGCGAGGTTTGCTTAATCAGAGTAACTAGTATTTGAAATCAAATTCCAATATAAACGTTCATATTGGAATTTGGAGTTTTAACTAATAACAGGAAAGGCTACTCATTACAAGTAGCCTTTCCCTTTTTATTCTAGTTTTAAAAAAAAATTGTAATTAAAAAAAAACAGAAATAAAATAAATTCGAATCCATTCAAAAAATAACAGCTTTAAAAATTTTAGAAATTACTTCCTGAATCGGTATGTCTTTAAACAATCTATACATTCATATTAAAAGCGAAACATCAAGTTCACGGTTGTCCATTTGGTTTGATAAAATAACTTATAGAAAGTTTTAGTTAGCATTTTTTCCTCTTTTCGTAATCAATTATATACTAATTACTAAACAATTCCAGCATTTAACCTTAGGTGTTACTTTCTCCTTTTCGAAGTTTCAACAAATGAATAAATCATTTGCTCATTATTTAAGGGTTTACTAATAAAAACCGTAAAAAAATGAGCGACAAATTTTTTAAATTTTCTCAAAAAAATCATTTTTTAGGTTAATAAATCAGTGAAAGAAAATCAATCTAAAATCGACGAAATAAAATGTATCTCATTGATTTCTAGGGTGTAAAATTACTTATTATTTTTCGAAACTAATGTTAAAAAATGTTATTTTTTGTCGGCAGGCACCAATTGTTAACATTAGAAGTCATTTTCTCACAGACTTAAATTAAATTGAGTAGGTAAAAATATAAAAATGCTTTATTTTTACACTATAATTATTTAAAATAAAACAAATAGAAATGGATTGGATAACTGCCAGAGAATTTGAAGATATAACTTATAAAAAATGTAACGGGGTTGCAAGAATTGCTTTCAACAGACCAAATGTTAGAAATGCTTTTCGTCCTAAAACAACTTCAGAATTATACCAGGCTTTTTACGATGCACAAGAAGATACTTCGATAGGAGTAGTGTTGCTTTCGGCAGAAGGGCCATCGACTAAAGATGGTGTTTATTCTTTTTGCAGCGGAGGCGATCAAAATGCTCGCGGACATCAGGGTTACGTTGGCGAAGACGGACAACATCGTTTGAATATACTTGAAGTGCAGCGTTTAATTCGCTTTATGCCAAAAGTAGTCATTGCAGTTGTGCCGGGTTGGGCAGTTGGCGGCGGACATAGTTTACACGTAGTTTGCGACATGACATTGGCCAGTAAAGAACACGCCATTTTTAAACAAACAGATGCTGATGTAACTAGTTTCGACGGTGGTTACGGATCTGCTTATCTGGCAAAAATGGTAGGTCAGAAAAAAGCACGTGAGATTTTCTTTTTAGGGAGAAACTATTCAGCGCAGGAAGCTATGGATATGGGAATGGTAAATGCTGTTATTCCACACGATGAGTTAGAAGATACTGCATACGAATGGGCGCAGGAAATTCTTCAAAAATCACCAACTTCGATCAAAATGCTAAAATTTGCAATGAATTTAACCGACGACGGAATGGTTGGTCAACAGGTTTTTGCCGGAGAAGCAACCCGTCTTGCTTATATGACAGAAGAAGCAAAAGAAGGAAGAAATGCTTTCTTAGAAAAAAGAAAACCAAACTTTGGCGAAAACAAATGGTTGCCATAAAAAAATAAAATAGTTCCAAGTTCCAGGTTTCGTAATTTGAAACCTGAAAATAAATTTAACAAAAAATACGCATGAAACATTGGATTGAAGCCGCACGATTGCGCACATTGCCTTTATCAGTTTCCGGAATTATAGTTGGAAGTATTTACGCGCTTTCAAATCCAACCGCAACCATTGATACACCGACAGAAGTATTCAGCTGGAAAATTTTTGGTTTTGCATTATTAACAACATTAGGTTTACAGGTTTTATCCAATTTTGCCAATGATTACGGAGATGGTGTAAAAGGTACAGATAACGAAGACAGAGTAGGGCCAAAGCGTGCTATTCAGAGTGGAGTTATTACACCTCAGGCCATGAAAAAAGCGATAACAATTACAGCTGTATTGACTTTATTGTCTGCCATTACCTTAATTTATTTTGCCTTTGGCGAAACCAATTTCGGTTATTCAATTTTCTTTTTATTGCTGGGAATAGCTGCCATCGTTTCAGCAATTCGCTATACAGTAGGTAATTCTGCTTACGGATATAAAGGATTAGGCGATGTGTTTGTTTTCGTATTCTTCGGATTAGTAAGTACTTTAGGAGTGAACTTTTTATATTCTAAAGAAATTGATCCGCTTTTAATTCTTCCTGCAGTTGCCATTGGTTTATTAAGCGTAGGGGTTTTAAATCTTAATAATATGCGTGATGAAGAATCAGATCGAAAATCAGGAAAAAACACAATCGTTGTTAAAATGGGCGGGGCAAAAGCCAAAATATATCATTTTACGCTTATCATTACCGCTATGGTAGCAGTGGTGCTTTTTGCCATTTTAAGCGATTATAATTTCGATCAGTATTTATTTTTATTAGCTTATATACCTTTAACCAAACATTTAATTACCGTTTATAAAAATCAAGATCCTAAGCTTTTAGATCCGGAATTAAAAATACTCGCATTGAGTACATTTTTACTTTCGATTTTACTCACAGTATGTATGATTTCGTTGATTTCAGACATTATTGTTAACCTTTTCTTAGGCGGAAGATAAAACAAAAGTTCAACTTTAAAATTTAAACAAAATGAAAATTACATTTTACGGACACGCATCATTAGGCATTGAAGTGGGAGGGAAACACATTCTTGTTGATCCTTTTATTACAGGAAACCCAAAGGCTTCGGCAATTGATATAAATACACTAAAAGCAGATTATATTTTGCTTACACATGCACATGGCGATCACGTTCTGGACGTTGAAGCTATTGCAAAACGTACCAATGCAACGATTGTTTCTAATGCCGAAATTACAAGTTACTACGCTCAAAGAGAATTAAAAGCGCACCCAATGAATCACGGTGGAAGCTGGAATTTCGATTTTGGAAAAGTAAGATACGTAAACGCAATTCACTCAAGCTCCTTCTCAGATGGAACTTATGGAGGAAATCCCGGTGGTTTTGTGATCGAAAGCGAACATAAAAATATCTACATCGCAGGAGATACAGCGCTAACCTTCGATATGAAACTGATTCCGTTGCGAACAAAATTAGATTTGGCAATTCTGCCAATAGGAAATAACTTTACAATGGATGTCGAAGACGCTATTATTGCTTCAGACTTTATTGAATGCGACAAAATCCTTGGATATCATTTTGATACTTTTGGTTACATCGAAATCAATCATGAAGATGCTATTCGTCAATTTTTTGATAAAGGAAAAGACTTGATGCTTCTTGAAATAGGAGAATCAATTGAATTGTAATAATTAAGATCGTGGCAGGCTTTTTAGAATTTTTTAAGGAGCTGTTTCCCGCTTTCGGCTATATCTTTTTTGAGAAGATAAAAAATCTTCTCAAAAAAGGATACCACCTCTATCGGGGCTATAATTTTAGTTTTCATAAGAAATTTACATGAACGATACGATTAAATTCATTTGCGATTGTTGCGGCAAAGAACATGAAAGCTGGCCCGCAATAACTTATAATTCCCCTTATAGTTATAGTAATCTTTCCCCTCAGGAAAAAGAAGAGATTGCAGTAATTGATCAGGATTTTTGTGTCGTTAAATATGCTGATAATGACATTGACCGATTTATAAGAGTCGTTCTAGTTCAAAAAGTAAAAGATCATTGCGAAAACCTGGAATATGGTTTTTGGGTTTCATTAAGCGAAAAAAGTTTTGACGATTATCTTGAAAACTTCGATAATGAAAACCATGAAACACAATATTTTGGCTGGCTCTCGAGTTATATTCCAGAATATGAATTTCCTGAAAGCATTCCAACAACAGTTGTTACAAAATCCGGTAATGACAGACCTGAAATTTTCCCCCATAAAGATTCCGAGCATCCCTTTGTAAAAGATTATTATGATGGTATTACAAAAGAAGAAGCCCAAAAAAGGATTAAAAGCATGATGCAATCAACCAATCAAATTACATAGGTATGAATTTAAGGACAGTTTTCTTGTTTGTTTTTATTATTGTTTCAAATGCCGCTTTTGCACAAAAATGCTCATGTGAAGATAATTTTAACTGGCTCAAAAAAAACTTCGAAGAAAACGATGCCGGTTTTCAATATGTAATTGACAAAAAGGGATTGACTGAGTATCAAAATCATAATAATCTTTTTAGCAAAAAAGTAAAAAAGATAAAAGATTTGAACGATTGCAGAAATGTATTATTTGATTGGATGTTATTTTTCCGACCAGGACATTTATCTTTAACGATAAACCAGGATCTTGTAAACAAATCACTTCCTAAAACCAATACTGAATCTGAAAAAAAATGGGAGAAAGTAGAAATAACTGAAGATGAATTAAAAAAGAATCTATCAAATATGTCACAACCCGGATTTGAAGGTATCTGGATTTCTGCACCTTATACTATCGGAATTGTAAAAAGAAGTAACGAATATATTGGCTATATTCTAGATGCAAAAGGCACAAAATGGGAGCAATATCAGGTAAAATTTAAAATAAAAGAAAGTCCTGACAAGAAATATAGTGCGGTATACTATTTAGGAGATTATTCCGCTCAACAATTTAATGAAGCTAAGCTTATTGGAAATAATTTTTTAAAAATGGGCTTTGTCTCGTTAAATAGAAGTTTTCCTGATTATCAGGAGAACAACATGGAAATAACCAATTATATTGAGTCACTAATGACCCAAAAACCATTTCTTAAAGAAATATCAAGTTCGACAGTTTTATTACGTATACCGTCATTTAATTATTCCAATAAAAAAGCCATTGACAGTATACTTGCAGCAAACCAAAAAGTAATTTTGTCAAAAGAAAATTTAATAATTGATGTAAGGAATAATGGAGGAGGGTCTGACGCTACTTTCAGAGAAATAATCCCATATCTATACACAAATCCAATCAGAACGGTTGGTACAGAATATTTATCTACAGTCCAGAATAATAAAAGGATGGACGAATTTATAGCAAATCCTGAATGGTCTCCCGAAGATAAAGAGTGGGCAAGAAAAGGATTAGAGAAATTAAATGCTAATATGGGTAAATTTGTAAATCTGGACGATAGCGCAGTTGAGGAAAGCAAGTTAGATATCGTTTATAAAAATCCAAAAAACATTGGTATTATTATCAATGAAAATAATGGAAGCACAGCAGAAGAGTTCTTGTTGATAGCCAGGCAAAGTAAAAAAGTAAAACTTTTTGGAACTACAACAGAAGGTGTTTTGGATATTTCTAACATGCATTTTGTTGATTTTCCGTGCAAAGATTTAAAACTGGGATATTCGCTTTCAAAAAGTTTAAGAATTCCAGATATGGAAGTTGATCAAAAAGGTATTCAGCCAGATTTTTACATTGATAAAACTATTAAGGATTATGATTGGGTTAGATTTACAGAAAACATATTGAAAGCAAATTAGGTTTTAAAATTTATAGAAAATGAATTTCAAGAAAATATTTTTATTTCTTTTCGTTGTATCATCATACAATTCTTTCGCTCAAAAAGATGGTTATTGGGACAAAGAGCGCGCTACAACAAAGGAAATTATAGTTTCGGCACGAGACAGAATTCTTCTAAAAACAGAAGATCTACCAGTTGGCACTACAGAAATCGTATATAGAATTACACTTTTAGACGAAAATCAACAAATGTCAAATAGTTTGGTTTCAATATTAAAGTCAATTCCCGATCCCACCGGAATTAGCCAGGGATCTGCGGGAGCAGTTTTTTTAATGTCTAAAATTTCTGGCGACGATACCTGTACATATGCACTTTTTACTTCAAATGAAAATGCAAAGAAATACGTTGCAGATGGTAAAACTGATAAGGCATGTTATGCTCAGGAAGTTGCACTGAGTAAAGATGCTAAACGATTATCTCTCGATAAATCATCTTGTTTAGGACAAGACATCAATACAATCTGGTTTGGTTTTCATAGCAAAAACTGGCTTTTAAATCAAAAAATTGTCTTAGAAGTTGTGCCATGGGTAGACACAAAATTAAATCGAGGATGGAATCAGGACAATAAAAATGAGATTATAAGTCTTTGTAAAACTTCTACGATGGCTCAGAAAATGGCCAATTCTGATGATTTTTGTGTTTGTATACTTGATAAAATCAGCAAACAATACCGTTATTCCGAGTTTCAGAAATTATTGCCAATAGAAAAAAATAAAGCTTATAAAGACTTTGGAAACAACTGTTATAAAGATGCTGATATTTCTAAAAACGTTTACAACGACTTAAGAACTCAGGTTTCGATTTTAATAAAACTGCAAAAATACAACGAAGCGATTCAAAAGCTGAATGTCATTATTAATGACGGAAAAGCAACTGCGATCGATTATAGCTCTATTGGATATTGCTATATTTTGACCAGGCAATACGCAAAAGCAATAAAATTTCTAAAAGAAGGCGAAAAGTTAGATGACACAGAGTTATTGGTAAAATTAAATCTGGCACATGTTTATTTAGTGAGTGATGATTACAGTGAAGCAAAAGCAATCTATAAAAAATACCAGACACAAAATGTTACAGACAGTTTAAGCTGGAAAGAAAAAACAAAACAAGACTTCACAGTTTTTGAGAAAGCAGGTCTGCCATCAAAAGATTTTGAAAGAGTTTTAAAATTATACAATTAATAAAAATTTCGCCACTGATTACACAGATTAAAAAGAGTAACGAAATATTAAATATAATTATTTTAAACGAGCCATTAAGCCATTAAGAAAATTAAGCATTTCTTCTTAATTTTCTTAATCTCTTAATGGTAAAAAAAATAAAACATCTAATGTTTAAAAAAAAAAATTAATCTGTGCAATCTGTGGCCAAAAAATAAGATATTTTGAAAGCAACTTACCACAAATACATGTTAGAGTTTAAACGCCCTTCCGGAACTTCCAGGGGTGTTATGACCGAAAAAGAAACATGGTTTATTGTCCTTGAGGAAAACGGAAAAAAAGGAATAGGCGAGTGCGGAATTCTCCGTGGTTTAAGTGCCGATGATCGCGACGATTACGAAGCAAAACTCAATTGGACTTGCCAGAATATACATTTGGGAGAAACAGCTCTTTGGGAAGCATTATTAGAATTTCCGTCGATACAATTCGGAATCGAAATGGCTTTTTTATCCCTTAACAGTAAAAATCCATTCCTATTGTTTCCATCTGATTTTACTAATAATTCTAAATCAATTACCATAAATGGTTTAGTCTGGATGGGCGAGGAGGCGTATATGAAACAGCAAATCGAAGAAAAATTAGCAGATGGTTTTAATTGTATTAAACTTAAAATTGGTGCTATAGATTTCGATAAAGAGTTAGAATTATTACGTTTTATAAGATCCCATTTTTCCGCAGATCAAATAGAAATAAGAGTGGACGCCAATGGCGCTTTTGCTTTAAGTGAAGCTTTAGAAAAACTGAATCAATTAAATCAATTTCAATTACATAGTATAGAGCAACCTATAAAAAAAGGAAATATTGATGCAATGGCAAGTTTGTGTAAAAATACTCCATTTCCTATCGCTTTGGATGAAGAATTAATTGGTGTTTTCTCCCTGGAGGAAAAGGAAAAATTGCTACAGGAAATTAAGCCTCAATACATCATTCTTAAACCAAGTTTTGTTGGTGGTTTCAAAGGGACAAAAGAATGGATTGATTTAGCAGAAAAATTTAAAATAGGATGGTGGATTACTTCAGCATTAGAAAGTAATATTGGACTAAATGCGATTGCACAATGGACATTCACTCAAAATTCAAAAATGCCGCAAGGCTTGGGAACCGGAGCACTTTATACCAATAATTTTGATTGCCCACTTGAAGTTTTACAAGGGAAATTATGGTACAATACAAGTAAAAAATGGGACGCTTCTTTTTTGGAAAATTCATAAAAAACAAGCTGAAAATTCCATATTAAAAAAGGTACAGAGTACAAAGCCTTTGAACCTTTGTAAATCTGCACCTTTGAACCTTTAAAATTATTTTTTTACTCTTTTCCTCCAAGTAAATTTTGTTGCCAGTCTTTTAATTCCTGCCATTTTCCCTGATACGCCAACAAGGCTTGTTTTGCCCAGGTACTTGGATTGTGAATTGCAAAGTTTTCGCCGCCGGCATCTAAAATTGATTGTAGTTTTTCAGTTGGAGTTTCTGATAATTCACGCCAGGTGGTAATTCCTGCAGTATTAAATAATGCTTCGATTTTAGGACCAATTCCTTCGACAACCTTCAGATCATTTTCTTTTATTTTTTTGCCATAAACAGTTGCTGCCAAAGCACCATCGAATAATATTCCAGTGGCAACATTAGAGGCAAAAGATTGTGTAGGTGTACTAACAGAAGCTTTTGATGCCAAATCAGCTTCGAGTGAAGAAATTTTAGCATTTAAACTTCTTGTGTTTGCTTTGCACGCATCTAAATCAGCTTGTAATGACAATGCAAGAGAATCATCTCCTTTCGAATTCATTTTTCCCAGTAAGTAACCTAAAATTCCACAGATTAACCCCACTAGTGCAGGTATTAAGATACAAGGTATATTCATAATAGTACATTTTTGATTAATTATTTGATAGTAATTACAGTTCTTCTGTTGTTTGCTTTACCTTCTTTAGTTGTATTTTCGCCAATTGGTTCATCCGGACCTTTTGATTCTGTTGTGATACGAGCGCCGTCAATACCTTTTTTAGATAAGTAATTTTTAGAAAATTCCGCACGTTTTTGACCAAGAGCAACATTAGAATCGCGATTACCAACATCATCAGTATGTCCAACAGCTAAAATAAGCGCATCTTTTACGTGTTCCATATATTTTACTAAATCTGCCACTTTTTGTTTCTCAACATCAGTTAATTTATCACTTGATTTATTAGTGTTGAAATGCAGAATTAGCGGATCACCATTAATTTTATCCTTCAAAATCACCCATTCATCAGTTGATACGGCGGGAGCAGCTTCTAAAGCTTCAAATTTGTATTCCGCAGGTCCTAATAGTGTATCAGAACTTGTTTTCCATTTGTCCGTTATTGTTCCTTTTGTATCAAACTGAGAAGCTAATAAACCTTTAGAGACAAAATATTTTTTAATATCATTTGCCCTCGCAAGACCGAGATTCTCAAAACTTGTCGTGTTTTTTTCGTCAGATGTAGCATAACCCGTTATGGTTATTTTTTGCTTTGGATTTGCAATTAAAAATGTTTTAAGATTTTCAATTCCAATTGATATAGAATCACTAACAGGCAGAACTACTGCAAAACTGTTTTTAAGGAACTTGATATTATCATTGGTATGATAATCAATTCCTGAACCATTTAGAATAAAAGGGACAAAAATAGCGTCCTGAGCCACAACAACCGGTACTTTTTCGGTATCAACTGTTGGTGTTTTCATAGTACAATTGCAACAAAATTTCACATACAAAAAAGTACCCAAAATGATTGTTATTGCAATGCCTAATAGATAAAGTGCTTTTTTAGACATAAGGAATGAAGTTAAGATTCTATCAAATTTAACAAAAAAATAAATACAGAATACATTAATAATCAGATATTTTCAACTTATCTATTTAATTTTGAGTTGTTTACAAGTGTGACTTAAAAACATGATATATTAATAAATCTCCATTTTAGGACTGAACTAAATTGAGTAACTTGCATAAAAAATTAATATAAGGAAGCGAAATGGTCGAAATAGAAAGAAAATTTCTCGTAAAATCAGCTGATTTTAAAGAGCAGTCTTTTACTCAAAATAAAATAGCGCAGGGATATTTAAGTTCCGTTCCTGAAAGAACTGTCAGAGTTAGAATTAAAGGCAATAAAGGCTTTATTACGATAAAAGGAATTAGTCAGCAAGGTGGAATGTCACGTTTTGAATGGGAGAATGAAATACCTCTTGACGAAGCACAAGAGCTGCTTAAATTATGCGAAAAAGGCAAAATAGAAAAAACCCGTTTTGAAATAAAATCAGGAAATCATATTATTGAAGTCGATGAATTTTACGGAGAAAACGAAGGTTTAATTATGGCAGAAATTGAATTAGCATCTGAAGACGAAATATTCGAAAAACCGGAATGGCTGGGAGAAGAAGTAACAAATGACGAAAGATATTACAATGCTTATTTGAGTAAAAATCCTTTTAAACAATGGGGAAAATAAAGAGTTATGACAGAACAATATGATTTGATCATTGTTGGAGGCGGTCCTATTGGATTAGCTTGTGCAATCGAGGCTCAAAAGAAAAACTTACGTTACTTAATTATCGAAAAAGGAGCAATTGTAAATAGTATTTTCAACTATCCTTTGTATATGACCTTTTTTTCAACAGCTGAAAGACTGGAGATCGGGGATATTCCGTTTAATTGTCTCGCACCAAAACCTGGTAGACAAGAAGCTTTAGAATATTACAGAAACATTCATCGTTATTTTAAATTTTCAATTCATTTGTTTGAAAAAGTAACTCAGGTTAAAAAATTAGAGAATTTACTTTTTAAAATTACAACAAATAAATCTTCCTATGAAGCAAAGAATGTTGTAATAGCAATAGGTTTCTATGATCTTCCGATCTTAATGAATATAAAAGGAGAAGAATTACCAAAAGTGCGCCATTATTATAAGGAAGCTCATGAATATGCTTTTAGAAATATTTTAGTTGTTGGCGCAAATAATTCATCAGTTGATGCCGCTTTGGAGTGCTGGAGAAAAGGAGCAAATGTGACGATGGTTATTCGCAAAAACGAAATCAACAATCGGGTAAAATACTGGGTAAAACCTGATATCGAAAACCGAATTGCAGAAGGTAGTATTACAGCTTATTTCGAATCTAATATTTCTGAAATCAGGGAAAAGGAAGTAGAGATAGAAACTCCAAATGGAAAAATTACGATAGAAAATGATTTTGTTTTAGCACTTACAGGATATAAACCAGACTTGACTTTTCTTGAGAAAATGGGGATTCAATTATCAGATGATGAATTAAAAACGCCAATGTACAATCCTGAAACAATGGAAACAAATATAAAAGGTTTGTTTTTGGCAGGAGTTGTTTGCGGCGGAATGCAGACGCATAAATGGTTCATAGAAAATTCCCGTATTCATGCCAATATGATCGTGGATTACATTACTTATGAGTAAAAAAAGTTTGCCATGAGTTTCGCGATAACGAACAAGTGAATTATTTTTTAGTAATTCAAATAAAAAATTAGTACGAATTCGTGAAATTCGTGGCAAAAAAAATGATATTACTGTCATTTCAAGCGAAGCAGAGAACACTTTACGCATTTCGACTTCGCTCAATGAGACAATCTTACTGAATCAATTAGTGCTAATTCGTTGAATTCGTGGCAAAAAGAAATCTTACTGGCTTCAAGCAAATTCGAAATACTCGTCAGCTTATGAACTACAAGAAAGCATAGAACAGCCCACTTTAGATCGTGCCCAATCCGGTCGTTTTGCAAACCATTTTTCATATTCCGGCTGTTCATCGTATGGTTTTTGCAATAATAAATACAATTCGTCTATCAAAGAATAATCGCCTTGATCAGCGGCATCAATTGCCAATTGAGACATATAATTTCTCAGTACATATTTTGGATTTATTGCATTCATTTTTTCTGAACGATTTTCATCTGACAACTCTTCGGTTTTTAATCTTTCGAGATAAACAGCAAACCATTTTTTCCAGGAATCGAGAATATCTCCTGAAATTTCTTCAGGAATATAAAAGGAATTCTTAATTTTTTCTATTGCAGTTTCGACTGAATCTATCTTTTGAATTGTGCTTAAATTTCTAAAAAAGATTGTCATATCAGTTTCAGATAATTGTAAAACTGTTTCTAAAGCAGTAATTAATTTATCGTCATTTTTACTTAAAGTAAAAACACCTAATTTGCTTAAAAACATTGTTTTATAATCAGATTCAAAATCAGTAAAAAATGATTCCAATATTTTTTCTAAAGGCTCAGCTTCGTTAATTAACGGATAAAGAGCATTTGCTAATTGATATAAATTCCATTGAGCAATTTGAGGCTGATTTCCAAAACGGTATCTTCTATTTTGACTGTCCGTAGTATTTGGCGTCCAATTTGGGTCATAGTTTTCCAGCCAGCCATAAGGACCATAATCAATTGTAACACCGTGAATCGACATGTTATCTGTATTCATAACACCATGTACAAAACCAACACGCTGCCAATGTAGAATCATTTCGCGGGTCTTGTCAGCTACTGTTTTAAAAAACTGCAAATACTGTTCTTTAGGTTCACCTTTAATTTCCGGAAAATAATGTTTGATATTGTATTCTGTAAAATCTTTTAAATTTTTGAGTTCATTTCTGGCTGTCAGCATTTCGAAACTTCCAAAACGAATAAAAGAAGGAGCAACACGACAAACAATTGCACCTTTTTCGTATGCTGGATTTCCGTTGTATAAAATATCACGTAAAACTAGATCACCTGATAACATCAGCGAAAGCGATCGGGTAGTAGGAACTCCTAAATGATACATTGCTTCAGCACAAAGGTATTCTCTGACAGAAGAGCGCAAAACCGCTAAACCATCAGCAGTTCTGGAATACGGTGTTTTTCCTGCTCCTTTTAATTGAAGTGTAAAAAAATCGTTATTATGTTCGACTTCGGTTAAATTAATAGCCCGGCCATCGCCCAATTGTCCAGCCCAGTTCCCAAATTGATGCCCAGCATAACACATAGCATACGGACGTGTTTCAGGAAGAATTTCTTTTCCGGAAAAAGTATTCAAAAAAGCTTCAGACTTAATTTCATCTTTAGAAATACCTACCAGTTCAGCTACTTCTTTAGAAGCATGAATAAGTTTAGGATTAGACGGTTTTGTTGGATTTACATAAGAAAAAACCGCATTAGAAACCTGACGAGTTTCATTGGTTTCGTTTGGATCTGCAGGTAATTCGGCAGTAAATCTGTTATTTATTTTTAAATTTTTCATCTGGATAATTTTTTAAGCCACAGATTATACAGATTAAAATGATTCTTTTTAAATCTTTGATAGATTTAAAAGTAAGTAAGGAAAATCATTGCAATCTTTCTAATCTGCAGCAAAAACTTTTATTAGTCAACCAATTTATCTGCGTACATTTTTTTTAATTTCTGTACTTTCGGATCAATTACGATCTGGCAATAACGGGCGTCCTGATTGTTATTGTAATAGTTTTGATGATCTTCTTCGGCTTCATAAAATACCTCAAGAGGGATCAATTCAGTTACGATTGGATCTTCGTATAAAGGTGTAACTTCTTCAAAAACTTTTTCAGCTATTTCCTTTTGTTCAGCATCATGATATAATACGACAGAACGATATTGCGTTCCTGCATCAGCTCCCTGACGATTAAGGGTAGTAGGATCGTGACTTGTCATGAATATGAAAATGAGATCATGATATGAAATTATGTCAGGGTTAAAAGTAACTTGTATCACTTCGGCATGACCGGTTCTGCCAGTACAAACTTCGCGATAAGGCGGATTCTTAATAAAACCTCCGGAGTATCCTGACTTCAAGGATTCTATTCCTTTTAAACGCTGAATGACAGCCTCAATACACCAAAAACATCCACCACCAAAAGTAGCTATTGATAAATTTTCCATAAAATAGTATTGTTAAGTTTCTATTGCCCTATTAATCCGATAGAATATTATGATAAATTGCTAATAAATAAGCTGTTTAATTAAATATATCAATTGGTTATTTAATATTTGAAGTTTACAATTGATAAATTCGCAATTCTATTAAAAAGCAATATATTTGCAATCAAACACAGGCACACTAATGAATAGCAAAAATAGTACCATCACTTTAGAAACTTATTTTCAGGATTTTAGACAACATATTGTTGGAATTGAGCAGGAATTTACTTCACCTTATGGCAAAAAAAAGATCATTTATACTGATTGGACTGCCAGCGGAAGGTTATATCGCCCTATTGAAGATAAACTTCTGAATGATTTTGGGCCTTTTGTAGCCAATACACATACAGAAACAACTGTGTCAGGTACTGCCATGACAAAAGCATACCATCATGCCAGAAATATCATCAAACGTCATACAAATGCCAATAATGATGATGTTTTAATTACAGACGGAACCGGAATGACGGGTGTTGTTAATAAATTTCAACGTATTTTAGGTCTTAAAATCCCTGAGAATTTAAAAGACTTTATTAATGTTCCGGCAGAAAAAAAGCCAATTGTTTTTATTTCGCATATGGAACATCATTCTAACCAAACCTCATGGTTAGAGACGATTGCTGATGTTGAGATTATTCCGTCTTGTGAAAAAGGGCTTTTTTGTTTGGATAATTTAGCTTTATTATTAGAAAAATATGCTGACAGAACAATCAAAATTGCTTCGATTACGTCATGCTCAAATGTTACGGGATTAAAAACTCCTTTTCATGAAGCTGCAAAATTAATGCACAAACATCACGGAGTTTGTTTTGTAGATTTTGCTTGTTCAGGACCTTATGTCGAAATTGATATGCATCCTGAAGATCCTGAATCTTATCTTGATGCTATTTTCTTTTCTCCTCATAAATTTTTGGGAGGCCCGGGAACTTCAGGCGTTTTGATCTTTAATAAAAAACTATACAATAATATGATTCCTGATTGTCCGGGCGGAGGAACGGTAAGCTGGACAAATCCTTGGGGAGAACATAAATATATCGATAATATCGAGGATCGTGAAGACGGTGGAACTCCAGGTTTCCTGCAGGTTATTAAAACTGCACTGGCCATCGAGCTGAAAGAAGAAATGGGGATCGAAAATATTCTGCAGCGTGAGCATGAAATTGTTGATTACGTTTTTAACGAATTGAATCCTGTTTCTAATATTAAAATTTTGGCAGGACAGCACCAGAATCGTTTAGGTGTAATTTCGTTTTTTGTAGAAAATCTACATTTTAATCTGGGAGTAAAATTACTGAACGACAAATTTGGAATTCAAACCAGGGGAGGATGCAGCTGCGCGGGAACGTATGGACATTTTTTACTGCATGTAGATCAGGAAACTTCAAATAAATTGGTTGATGAAATTACTATTGGCGATTTAATCAAAAAACCGGGATGGATCAGAATGTCAATTCACCCAACTACGACTGATAAAGAAATTGCTTTTGTTTGCGAAAGCATTAAAGATTTAGCTCAAAACCATGAATTATGGGCTTTGGATTATTCGTATAATAAAAACACGAACGAGTTTATTCATAAAAACGCAAATTCATTTGAGGATGAATTGGTTGCTGGTTGGTTTAATTCGTAATGTTTTTTAATCTTAAAGTTTTTATTTTAGGAACTTAAATTTAACCGCAAAGGGTGCTAAGATTTTTCGCAAAGTTCGCAAAGCTAATTTAATACAAAGCTTTGCGAACTTTGTGTTTTTATAAAAGTGCTTAATTTAAAAGCTTTGAGATCTTTGTGGTAAAAAGGATCTTTTTCATAAAATTGCAGGTTAAAAATCAATCTAGTTTGCAAACTCCTTTTTTTTGGTTCTTATGAATAATAAATTTTTGGATTAGCCCAGATAGAGCCCTACTGTCTGGATACAAATATATTATTAATCAATTTTGAACACGAATTTGCTTCGCCTGTTCGACTTTCAGTCTCGGGTCACGAATTTGCACAAATTTTAATAGGTTAATTTAGTTTGTGAAATTAATTCCACAAACTAAATTAGTGTCAATTAGTGAAATTCGTGTTTGTTTTGTGCTTGTGTCCAGACGGTAGGATATTGGCGGTATCCTTTGAGAGGAACGAACAAAGATAAAGGCGAAAGCGGGACTAAAAGTCTTGAAAACCTGATTTATCTGCTACGGAACATATACAATTACATAATCAAACGAACTCCGCCTAAATCAGAAACTCTGTAAGAGAATTTATTTCCGGGCGAACCTATAAACATAAAGTTCTTTGGGATTTTCCATTTTTTGGATAATTCGTCTATTATTTCAGGACCAAAAACACCTTGTATTTCGAGATATTCCAAATCTATTTCGTCGTAAGCGCGATCAAGAACTTCGAGATCTTTTATTAAAGCTTCGTTTCTTGAAGTATTGTTTGTTACATATACGATCTTTAATTTATTTGTCGTTTCGTTTCCCTGAACATATTGAAGCACTTTATTTAAAATAGCAATATCATCGCCTTTGGTAAAAAAAACAAATTCCTGCGAATTTATTTCGACACTAAGTTTTTGTAAATAACGATTACTTAGAATTACCATTTTTCGTAAAGGCTGATAGAAATATTCTAAAGCTTGAATTAATAGCCGAATTAAAATGACACGATTGAGCATGATTCCGATAAAAATCAAAGAGGGAACCATGTATTTTAGAAATGTATAAAATGAATTGATATTCAATTTCATGTTCCCGATAAAAGCGGCGATAATAAATGAAACTGCTACAACTACTGCAATCCCGCGCGCGCGCTGAGGTCTTGGTAATTTTTTACGCTTAAATTTAAGTAATAAATTTCCAATTCCGAATAATGCCATTACAGCCAAAAATGAAAATGTATAAACACCGGCTAATGATTCTAAGTGTCCGCTGGTAGCAAAAAGCACAGAAATACAAAGGACTAAAAAACTGATAACGATTCGATAATGCGAACCTCTTTTATTTTGTTTCAGGAAATAATTGGGAAGAATTCTATCCAATGTCATTCGGTTTAATAATCCGGAAACCCCAACAAAGGAAGTAAGTACAGCTCCGCATAATACTAAAACGGCATCGATAGAAATTAACCATGCCAACCAGGATCCGCCGGTTGTTTGTCCTAAATAGGCAAGGAGTGCTTGTTTGTTTTCGCCAACTTCTGCAAGCGGAATGATACTTATTAATAGAATAGCTATTACAGGATTGAAGAAACTTACGATCGCCCACATATTTCGCAGTGTTTTTGGAAAAACCCCATGCTCTTGTTCTTCAACAAAATTGGCTGAACTTTCAAAACCTGAGATTCCAAGCATTGCTGCCGAAAATCCCAGAAAAAGCGCAGTTTTTATATTTCCGTATGCAATGGGGGCTTGCCAATTGATATAAAAAGTTTCTAAACCATTATTCAGGACAAACCACAACGATGCCAGAACAAGTAAACTTAAAGTTGCCAGATGGGTTATAAAAATAATAACCGCAACAAATGCAGATTCGCCAATTCCTAAAATTGCAAGTCCGGTAAACAGAATTAAAACAACAACTGTTGCAATGGTTACATCTAAACTTTGAAAAATTCCGTGCAGATAATGCATTCCTTCTGATGCCGAAATTACTGCTGTTGCCATATAAGACAAAACGGTTAATGTTGCAGCCAATGATGCCAATCGTTTTGTCGATGTATTTAATAAAACATTGTAAGCACCACCGTTTAAAGGAATTGCACCAACAACTTCTCCATAAATTTTTCTGAATAAGAATAAAACAATTGCAACAATTAATAAAGAAATCCAGGCATACTGACCTGCATATAAAATAGTTAATGCTGAAACATACAAACAAGAAGAGCTAATATCATTTCCGCAAATTGCTGTTGCCTGCAGCTGGTTTAATTTTTTGTGTACAAGTTCTTTCATAGTAATTCAAGATTAAAACACGATTAACTCAACAAAACTAGTAACAAGCAAGCAAATTCTTAAGAGTGGCAGATATATTGATAAAGACTAAAAATATATTTTAGCTAATGTGCGTATTTTTGAATTTCTAAGTTATAGAAATTATTTGGATTCCTGAAATTTTTTGAGTGACAATAAGGCTTGTTGCTGAATTTTCTTCTGAAAAAAGCCTGTCCAGCCTAACAAATAACCCATAGGACCAAAAGCCTGTTTAGACCATTTCCAAACATCAAAACTATCAATATGCGTGATGATTAATCCGTCTTGAAAAGTAAACTTTGCCGTGATTTTATTGACTACGTTTCTATTGGTTTTACTAAAATTATAGGAAGCAACCCATTTCGCTGAGCCTGAAAAATCATCTGCTTTTATATCTGAAAACTCTATTTTAATATTTCCTTTGCTTTTTAAAATTAGCATTTCCCACATTTTAGAAACCTGATTTTCTTTTAGCAAACCAAAAGCAGGATCTGTAAAATGAATTTTAGGATGGTAACATTCACTCATAGTTTTAGCATCGCTATTTGCAAAAGCAGTATAAAATTTTGTGATCAAAGCTTCGTTAGCATCCATAAGGAATAAATTAAAAGTATAAATATAGGATTTATTAGATCAAAATAATTTATTTACAAAGCGCTAATCGCTGCTGCAGTATCAAATGATTTTTTAGATTTATCGAAAGCCGTAGAAAAATATGTCATTTTATTTAAGGCGGTAAAATATCCGGTTTGATCTCCAAATGCATTAGAGCTTCCTTTTAGGATAAATCTAATGCCTCTAATATCATTCTTTTTTAATTTTGCCATTTCGGCCGGTGTAAAATAATAATATGTTGATGTTGTGCCATCGGCATTTTCATTGGTATTTTTGTCAACACAAGGTATTACATCGGCATTGGCCAAATCAACGTATAAACCTCCGGAAATTCTGGTTTTATCATCCGTAGTCTTAATGGTTAATTTTAAAACGCCTCCTTTTTCTGTTTTTGCAATCTGAACATTAGCTTCGCCTGTATAAACATATTTTTCGACTATGAAAGTATAATTCTCAGTCGCAGGATAAGGTTTTGATCCTTTTATACTCATTGTTTGCTGAGCATTTGCAAATGTTGAAATTAACAGTAATATTAAAAAAGGCAATTTTAAATTCATAGTGTTACTTTATTGTTCAGTTAGTTTTGAATCAAATTTTTCGTCCCAATCCATTGATTTAATGGAAGAAACCAAATTATCTTCATTTACAAAAACGCGCAATTCTTTATTGGCTATTTTTTTTGTGTATAAGGCGCGATAACGGTAAACAATCTCTTGTTTAGTTTTGTAAACGCCATCTAATTTTAAGTCTATAAAACTTCCGTAATATTGTCTAAAACGCTGACATGTTTTGGTCAGACGTTCCTCAGTTGTGTTTTCCCTAACCGATGCCGTAACTTCAGTTTCATTAAAAGGTTTAAACTTAGAGGTATTGCAAGTTTCTAAAACTCTTTTTCCTAATTCGTACGCTTTTTGCTGTTGGTTGGAATTAATTTCTGAACTGGAAATTTTCTTAATCTTCAAATCTTCAGTATCTCTACTAATTGTTTTCGATTTACATCCAATTAACAACAACAAACATATAATCAATCCTGCTTTCTTCATAACTATTTAAGTAATTTTTAATAATAAGTTGGGGTCGGGGCAGTTTTCTATATAGAAATTCAAATCATTTGTATTACAAACTCCGGGATAATCACCATAATATGCTTCAATATTTTTTATAATCTGAAAATGCAAATGTGGTGCGTAATCGCCATTAACTGTAGAGTTTCCTAAGGTTCCAATGATTTCACCTCTATTAAAAACTTTTCCAACACTAAGGTTTTCTATACTTTCTAACGATAAATGCCCGTATAAAGTATAAAATTTTTCATTTTCGATAATGTGCTCTAAAATTATTGTTGGACCATAATCTCCTAAACCAATATTATTCTTAAAGCTGTGCACTATTCCGTTTATTGGTGCCAAAACTGACGTATTTTCTTTTGCCCATAAATCCAGACCTATATGAATATTGCGTTCAGGGATGGCATCATTTTTAAAGATTGTACTTCGTTTATACAATGTCCGGCCTTCGATATAGCCGCCAAATGCTACTTCGGCATTATTCTTTTCTAAATAATTTGAAATGAAATTTTCAAATTCGGCAGCACTTTCAGGTTTAACCTGAACCAGCTCCTGATTGGTCACTGATAAATCAAGCGGAATATATTTTGAAATATCAATATCAGCATCAATAATCTTAGTAGGTGGTAAGGCTTTTAATATGGAGACGAGAGGTTTCATACAATTTTAAAATTTAGGCAACTTTTTCAATAATTATTAATTCATTATGCACTTCTATCCTGGGCAGCATTTTTGAAGAAAATAATTCAGAATTTATTTCAGAAATATATTTTCGGTTTCGAACATTGTGCGCTTCATCAAGAATCATAGTGTTAAAAAGAACGAAACCCTGATTTTGCAAAAGAGAACAAATGCGTCCGCTAAAAAAACTTTCAAATAAAAAATTTGGCATTTTGATATCTTCAAAAATATCAATAATAATTAGATCGTATTTATTTTTTGTCTTTAAAACAAATTCAAAAGCATCATCAATAATAATTTCCAATTGTTTAATTTGATCAAGGTTAAAATACTGATTTGCTATCTGAATCATATCCGGATCAATTTCGACACCAGTAATTTTTCCTTTATAATCAATTTCGTCTACTAATGTTTTGATAACACTTCCGCCCGCAACTCCTAATAATAAAATGTGATCCATTTTAAGAATGGCCTCATAACCAATATTCCTAAGTCCGTACCTTAATATACGCTGCAAACTTCCGTATGAATAATTGGTGTTCTCAGAATCCAGAACCAATTCTCCATTTGACCACGTAATTTCTATAATCTTACTTCTTTCTGATTTTTTTTTAAATATTTTTATTGGAATGATATAACTGAATAATTTTTGGATCATTTTAAATGCTTTTACTCAAATTTACCACTTTAAATCTTTTATTTTGCAACAAAAAATAAATTTTAATGAAGAAACAATTCTATAAATTCATCTTTTTTAAGCTAATGGGCTGGAAAATAGTAGGTATTGAAAATGCGGAAGTGAAAAAATGTGTAATGATGGTGATGCCCCATACAAGTAATCATGATTTTTATTTAGGAATATTTACCCGAGGAATCTCCGGATTAGAGATGAACTGGGTTGGAAAGAAAGAATTGTTTAAATTTCCTTTTGGCTATTATTTTAGAAGTGTAGGAGGTGAGCCATTAGATCGCTCCGGCGGATTGAATAAAGTAGATTCGATTGCAGCTATTTTTAAAAGGAAAGAAGTTTTTCGATTAGCTGTTGCTCCTGAAGGTACGCGCAAAAAAGTTACTGAGATTAAAAGTGGCTTTTATTATATTGCACTTAAAGCAAATGTACCGATAGTGCCGGTTGCTTTTGATTGGAGCAAAAAAGAAGTCAATTTAGGAAAACCCTTTTTTCCTACTGGAAATTATGAAGCCGACTTATTAGTCTTGAAAAAACATTATGATGGAGTTATAGGAAAAATTCCAAAAAATGGATTTCAGCTTTAATTTTTCTATGTTTTTTAGATTACGCGAGAATCCCTTAAATCAAAATTATTTTAAAAATTTTTGAAATATGCGAGTTTTCCACGTTAAGGGTTATATGCCTTAAATTTTCCGTTTTTATAAAAAATTACTATTTTCTCAATTTCACCTTCTTCGGTATTTAAATTTTGACTTTTAATTTCCGGAGAAGATTTACTTTCTGATTTTTCAGCTTGCTTATAATAAATCTCAGAAAATAAATCGCCGCCTGCTAAATTTTCTTTCACAGAGGAGAGAGGCGGGGTTTTTATATTTTCTGATTTTTCTTCATTATTTTTCGGAAAACTTCCTGTACCATTTAGAATCCAATACAAGTCTACATCCGGAAAAACTTCCAAAATTTTCATCACAAAATCTAAACTGGGTTTGTTTCTTCCTGAAAGCAGGTGAGACATACTTGAACGTTGCACACCAATTTTATCTGCGAAAGAAGAGGCGTTTAGAGTATAATACTCAAGTATGATTTCAAGACGTTTTACAAAATCATCGATGTTTACCATTGTAAATTATTGTTATTTGAATCGTTGTTTACAAATGTAACTAAAAGAAGTTGATAAAGCAATTTTACAGTTGTAAATTATAAAAAGCAGACTTTAATATATAAACTATAACATTAATTAATATAGCATAACTATCTAATATACAATAACTATTTTTGTTTTATTTAAAGTAATAACATTTGTTAACTCTAATTCAGACACAGCGCTAAATATTGAACAAAATCATGTTTACAATTATAAATTACTCGGTTTTTTACTTGTTTACAATTGTAAAAATAAAGATGTTTACTTTTGTAAACTAATCAAAAGACAATGAATTTAGAAGAATTATTCAGCCAGTACAAAGAAAAATCAATAGAAGGTCGCTACTTGACTTTAGATCATATTCAACCTTTATTAGATAAACTAAATACTAATAACCAAGTTCAAATAATTGGAAGATCAGTTTTAGACGAACCTATTTATAGTTATAAAATTGGTACGGGAAACATTCGTATTTATCTGTGGTCGCAGATGCACGGAAATGAAAGCACAACAACAAAAGCATTATTTGACTATATTAATGTACTAAACAGTGGATCAGAATTTGCCAAAAAAATGCTTAGAACCTTTACGTTTTATGCAATTCCTATCCTAAATCCTGATGGAGCCAGACTTTATACACGTGAAAATGCCAATAAAGTAGATTTGAATCGTGACTCTCAAAATCTGACACAGCCGGAAAGTAAAATTTTAAGAGAGACATTTGAAGCGTTTAAACCTCATTTTTGTTTCAATCTTCATGATCAGCGTACTATTTTTGGAGCAGGAACAACGGGAAAACCAGCTACAGTATCATTTTTAGCTCCTTCTTATAATGAAGAAAGAGATGTAAATGAGACCAGATTGAAAGCAATTAACATCATTGCCGGGATAAATGATGTCTTGCAGGAATATATCCCCGGACAGGTTGGTCGTTTTGATGATTCTTTTAATATCAATTGTATAGGAGATACTTTTCAGTTTATGGGAGTACCAACTATTTTGTTTGAAGCAGGTCATTTTCCTAATGATTACGAACGTGAGATCACCCGAAAATTCATATTTTTCTCACTTTTATCAAGCTTTGAGCTAATTTGCGAAAACGATTTAGTTGACAATAGAATTAATGATTATTTGAATATTTCACAAAATAAAGTGGTTTTTTATGATTTTATGTATAAAAATATCAAAATAAATTATGATGGTATCGAAATTATTACGAATTTTGTCGCACAATACAAAGAAGAATTGATTGAAAATAAGATTCACTTTAATGCTTATATAGTTGAAGTAGGTGAGTTAGAAAATTATTTCGGACATTATGAATATGATGCAAAAGGAGCAGTTTATTCCGATGACTTTACTAATTTTCCCAAATTGAATCAAAAAGCAAATTTTTATTTAAATAAAAATGTTAAATTTGTTAACGGATTGATAAAAAGTTAATTTTTATGTGAATTTGTTGTTTTTTATATATATTTTTATACTTTGTAATAGCAATTAGTAATATTAATTAAAGAATTATGAGTAAATTTCGTTTAGATGAAGTAGATCACCAGATTTTAGATATGTTAATAGACAATACGAGAGTTCCGTTTACTGACATTGCAAAAAAACTATTGATATCTGCTGGTACAGTGCATGTTAGGGTAAAGAAAATGGAAGACGCAGGGATAATAATGGGGTCTTCATTGGCTTTAGATTACGATAAATTAGGATATTCATTTATTGCTTATGTAGGTGTGTTTCTTAACAATACGTCGCAAACTAAATTTGTATTAGAGCGAATCAATCAAATTCCGTTCGTAACAGTAGCTTCTGTAACGACTGGGAAATTCAATATTTTTTGCAAAATTAGAGCAAAAGATACTAAGCACGCAAAAGAGGTTATCTTTATGATAGACGATATTGATGGTGTTTACAGAACAGAAACTATGATTTCATTAGAAGAAAGTATAAACGATAAGAAGCGTTTGATGCATACTATTTTTAAAAATATGTAATTTTTTCTTGAATGCTATATTAAAATATAACCTCAAGTTTATTCTTGGGGTTTTTTTATGACTAATTAACCAACCAACTACAACAGAATTATGTATACGTTGCCTAAAATAGAACGTTTTAATCAAGACGTTCTCTCCAAATACCACATTTATAATAGTGTATTTATAACATTGCCTTTTGATTCAATAGATAATACCGGAGTTTTACTTCCTTTATTTACTGAGACATGCGAAACGGGATTTAAAAAGAATGAAACACCTAAAGAGATTTTTAATTTCTTTTCTAACAGGTATATAAACGAAGCTTCTGAAACAGAAAAAATCGATCTTATGTTTCGATTTATTCAATACATAGAGCGTCAGATTGTATTGTTTGATGCCATTGAAGACGCTGCCTTTCCTGAGGTTAACAATATGGAAGGAAGAGGTTCTTTGCGTGATATCAAAGAAAAATCAGATGCTAAGGAGAAAGACGATGAATTGATCCAATTCCTGGAAGAATTTAATGTCAGAACCGTTTTAACAGCGCATCCAACGCAGTTTTACCCTGGACCGGTTTTAGGGATTATAAATGATTTGACTGAAGCAATTCGTTCAAATGATTTATTAAAAATAAAAGAACTATTGGCGCAGTTAGGAAAAACACCTTTTATCCAAAATGAAAAACCGAATCCTTATGATGAAGCGGTTAGTTTGATCTGGTATCTGGAAAATGTATTTTATGCTACTTCAGGAGAAATTGTTCATTATTTGCAAAAAAATATTCTTCAGGGAAGCGCCATTAAAAATCAATTAATCAAACTTGGATTTTGGCCGGGAGGAGATCGCGATGGAAATCCTTTCGTAACTACCGAAATCACTTTGAAAGTTGCAGACCGTCTTCGTACTTCAATTTTGAAATGTTATTATATCGAAATGAGAAGTTTAAAACGTAAGTTAACTTTCTCCGGCGTAGATACTTTGGTAGCTGATCTTGAACATAAACTTTATCGTTCTGTATTTTATTCTAAAGGTGAAATTTACATTACTTTAGAAGAGTTATTATCTCAATTAAATCTTATAAGAGATATAATTATCGAAAAACATCAGTCATTATACTTAGATGAGCTGGAAGCGTTTTTGGTAAAAATCAATCTTTTTGGTTTTCATTTTGCAACATTAGACATTCGTCAGAATAGTAAAATTCACGATGCCGTTTTTAATGATGTCGTTAATCATTATCTGAATTCCGGTTCAGAAATATTTCCTGCCAATTATTTTGAATTGTCAGAAGACGAAAAACTTATAGTTTTATCTAAGGTAAAAGGAGATTTAAATCCTGCCGATTTCGCTGATGAAATTACAAGATCTACCCTTGAATCAGTTCAGGCTATCAAAACTATTCAAAAAGCAAACGGAGAATTTGGTGCGAACCGCTATATCATTAGTAATAATGAAAGCGCCCTGAATGTAATGGAAACTTTTGCAATGATCAGATTAAATAATTGGGAAAACCCAACTGTAGATATCATTCCGCTTTTTGAATCTGTTGACGATTTGCAAAATGCACATCAAATAATGGAGCAATTGTATACTAATCCTGAATATTCAAAACACTTGCAGGCAAGAGGCAATAAGCAAACTATCATGTTAGGTTTCTCTGACGGAACTAAAGATGGCGGTTACTTAATGGCAAACTGGAGTATTTATCAGGCAAAAATTGCTCTTACTGAAATCTCGAGAAAATATGGTATAAAAGCTATTTTCTTCGACGGACGTGGCGGACCTCCGGCTCGTGGTGGTGGAAAAACTCATAAGTTTTATGCGTCTTTAGGGCCAAAAATCGAAAATAACGAAATTCAAATTACTGTTCAGGGACAAACTATTAGTTCAAATTTTGGAACTTTAGATTCTTGTCGTTACAATATCGAGAATTTACTAAGTGCCGGTGTTACAAATCAGGTTTTCAGTAAAGGAAAAAATGAATTAAGTTCTGAAGAAACTCAGATTTTAACTCAATTGGCAGATTTAGGATATGAAAAATATTTAAGTTTTAAAAATCACCCTAAGTTCATTCCGTATTTAGAAAAGATGAGTACGCTTAAGTATTATTCTAAAACAAATATTGGAAGCCGTCCATCTAAAAGAAGTAAATCTGAATCATTGGATTTTGCTGATTTAAGAGCAATTCCTTTCGTAGGATCATGGAGTCAGTTAAAACAAAATGTACCAGGATTTTTTGGTGTAGGATCTGCATTAAAACATTTTGAAGAAACCAATCAGTGGGATAAAGTACATGATTTGTATCACAATTCTTTATTCTTTAAAACGTTACTTGAAAACAGTATGATGTCATTGGCAAAATCATTTTTACCACTAACGGCATATATGAGAAACGATCCTGAGTTTGGCGAATTCTGGCAAATTATCTATGATGAATTTCAGGAAACAAAACGTTTGTTGCTTAAAATTGCAGGACATAAAACGCTTATGGAAAATTACCCTGATGGTATAGCATCTATTCAGGTAAGAGAACGTATTGTATTGCCACTGTTAACAATACAACAATATGCTTTGTTAAGAATTAATGAATTGAACAAAGAAGAAATAGTAAATGAAGAGCTTGTAAAAGTGTATGAAAAAATTGTAACAAGATCACTTTTCGGGAACACGAATGCGAGTAGAAACTCAGCATAAAGATTCGGATTGAAAGAGTTTAAGGATATTAAAAATTGTAAAAAATGAATTCAAGTCAATTATTAGAAACAGAATATTCCGGTCCTTTTGCCAATTATGTTCTTGAAGCCGGAGAAATAAATTTGATTGAAGAGCTTGAAATTTCTCTTCATGATTTTATCAGATTTGTGCAAAATATTCCAATGGATAAATTCGATTATCGCTATGCCGAAGGCAAATGGACGATTAAGGAAATTATTCAACATTTAATTGATTGCGAACGCATTTTTGCTTATCGAGCTCTGCGGTTTTCAAGAAATGATAAAACTGCATTACCGGGATTTGAAGAAAATGATTATGTAGATAATACAGATGCAAACAAAAGAAGTCTTCAGGATTTACTGACTGAATTTTCCGCTTTAAGGCATTCAACTTTGTTGTTTTACAAAAGCTTATCTCAGGAACAATTTAGGAGAATAGGAACCGCATCAACGTTTCATATTTCTGCCGGTGCTTTAGGGTTTGTGATTATCGGACATCAAAAGCACCATCAAAAAGTTTTTGAAGAGCGGTATTTATAAGTTTACTTTTTAAAAATAAAAAAATCCTGTGAAGTTTATTCTTTACAGGATTTTTTTGTTTAGCTCAATTTTATGTCATTTCTTACTGACGAAACTTCGGGAGAGAAGTCGCGTAAGCTGATCAAAAAAAATGACGATATTCTGTACGGAGTTTCTAGCGTGATTTACTTCGTCTGTTCGCTATCGCTCGGGTATCTCTTCGTTCGAAATGACAGAATCACACGGAAAAGTAAACCCGACAGGTTTTAAAAATCTGTCGGATTTGTCGCTTTTAATAAGCTTGAGTAAAGTTGGTGATTTGATACGAAAAAGAATAATTCATTAAAAATTATTTATTTCTCTCCACCACAGCAAGACCTAACCTAATTTTATCATAAGAAAGTTTTTCTTCAAAGTGATCAAAATATGGTTTTAATGCCGTTGGATATTCAAGTTCAATTTGGGCTTTATGCAACTGCATCACTTCTTTTTCTGAAACAAACGAACTTAAATCAATATCACTTCCGTCTACATATAATTTTGCTAAATGCGAAATAATAGTTGTGTATCCTAAATTTCGCTGCTCAGCAATTTCTTTTACAGAAACTCCATTTTGGAACAACTCTAAAGTTGTTTTATATGTGTTACCTTCTTTTTTAGATTTAATTTTTGTCTTTTTTGCATTCTCGTAATAAACAATGGCATCTATAAACTCCTGACCATATTTTTCAAGTTTTGCTTTACCAACACCATCGATTGCAAGGAACTCTTCATCGCTCATTGGGCGCAAAGTTTCCATTTGTCTTAAAGCGGCATCACTAAAAATTACATAAGCGGGAACTTCTTCATCCTTAGAAATTTCATAACGTAATTTTCGCAGAATTTCAAAAAGAGAATTTTTGGCTGCTCTAGTTTTTGTTTCCTTGATTTCACTTTTGTCAATTACTTTTTTGACGACAGTATTCAACTTGACTTTTTCACCTTCAAATAACACTTTCTTCGCAAAAGGAGTCAGCAAAATTTTATTATGCTGATGAAATGCAATTTCGCAATACCCAAGATTTATTAACTGAATAAGATATTGATTCCAATCGTACCATGATATGTCATCGCCAATTCCGTACGTTTTTAAGTCTTGATAATTTTTTTCGTAGATATATGCATTTTTAGAACCACGCAGAAAATCAACAATCACAGCCAAAGGCTCAGATTCCTGTAAACGGCTTATAGCCGACAGTGCTTTTTGCGCGAGAATCGTACCATCGAAAAAAGTTGGAGGATTTTTGCAAATATCGCAGTTACCGCAATTCTCTTTTACTAATTCACCGAAATAAGAAAGCAGGATTTTTCGCCTGCAGCTCAAAGCATCGGCATATTGTTTCATTCTTTCCAGTTTTGCCAGCTGAACATCTGAGTTCAATCCTTCAGAAGCAAATTTCTGAAGCTGAATCACATCTGCATAACTTTCAAATAAAACTGTTTCTGCTGGTAATCCATCACGACCGGCACGACCAATTTCCTGATAATACCCTTCGATATTTTTGGGAAGATTATAATGAATTACCCAACGAACATTTGATTTATCGATTCCCATTCCAAAAGCAATCGTTGCACAAACGACCTGGCAGTCGTCGTTTATAAATTCGTCTTGTGTTTTTGCGCGAAGTTTATTTTCTAAACCAGCGTGATAGGCTTTTGCTTTAACTCCATTTTTTTGAAGTTTTAAAGCAAGTTCTTCTGTTGTTTTTCGACTCAGGCAGTAAATAATACCGGATTCGTTGGGTTTGTTTTCGACAAAATCAATAATTTGCTTAACACGATCCAGTGCCGGACGCACTTCTAAGCTTAAATTTATCCTGTCAAAAGAAGCCACAAAAGTTTTTGGATTTCTTAAATTTAGCTGTTTTGTAATATCTGTACGAGTTGCCTTATCTGCTGTTGCCGTCAAAGCAAGTACCGGAGTAGAAGGGAAGCGGCTTTTTAAATATCCCAAATTCGTATATGCCGGACGAAAGTCGTGTCCCCAGGACGAAATACAATGCGCTTCATCAATTGCAATTAGACTGACAACCAATTCGTTAAAAACAACATCTAAATAAGATAAACTTTCAGGCGCAATATAAACAAGCTTAAATTTATTTGATTTTAAGTTGTCTATATAAAATTGCTGTTCTTCACTCGATTGACTGCTATTTATATAACAGGCATTGATTCCGTTGGTCTTTAAACTATCAACCTGATCTTTCATCAAGGCGATTAAAGGAGAAATAACAATTGTGATTCCGGGTAAAACTAAAGCGGGCAACTGAAAACAAATTGATTTTCCGCCGCCTGTTGGCATAATAGCTAAAGTATCCTGGCCGGAAAGTATAGTATTTATTATCGTTTCCTGATTGGGCCTGAATTTTTCAAATCCAAAATTTTCTTTTAATTTGGCGTGTAAAACTTCTGAAGTCATTGAGCTGATATTTATCGATCGTTAAATATAGCAAAAAATACCAACTATAGTAATTTTCTTATATTTAATTATTTTTTTTGTTATTTAATAAAAAAAGGAACCCAATAGAGTTCCTTTAGTTTATTTTGAAAGATGTAGATTAATCTTCATCTTCTTCATCATCTTCGTCAGCAATATCATCCGGATCTCTATCCTCATCGTCATCATCATCTGCGCCATCAGTATCTGGTTTATCAATTGCATCATCGTCTTCGTCATCATCACTATCATCATCAAGATCAAGACCTTTTACCGGTTCGATTGTGTCAACATCAAGATCGATGTCGTCATCTTCGTCGTAATTCTCAATTCTATCAGCAAGTTTAGTACTAATTTTTACTAAATAAATAGTGTCTTCAGTACGAACTTCAACAGCTTCGATTAATTCGTTTTTAGCATTTCTAAAACGGATAACATCCGAATCATCATAACCATCAGGAAATTTTTCTACCAAAAGGTTCAAAATTTCGTTGGTAAGTTTAGCGTAGTCTACTATAACTCTTTTCATAAATATCCTATAAATCTAATAAGTAAGCAAAAATTAACGGGGCAACAATGGTTGCATCCGACTCAATAATGAATTTTGGGGTTTTAATATCTAATTTACCCCAAGTGATTTTCTCGTTTGGAACGGCTCCTGAATAAGATCCGTAACTAGTTGTCGAATCTGAAATCTGACAGAAATAACTCCAGAACGGAATATCATGCATTTCCATATCCTGATACAACATTGGCACCACACAAATAGGAAAATCTCCTGCAATACCACCACCAATTTGAAAAAATCCAATTCCGTTAGTACTGTTTTTTGGATACCAGTCTGAAAGGAAAACCATGTATTCGATTCCTGACTTCATTGTAGAAGCTTTCAAATCTCCTTTTATCACGTATGACGCAAAGATATTCCCCATCGTACTATCTTCCCAACCTGGTACAATAATAGGTAAGTTTTTCTCTGCAGCTGCATACATCCAGCTATCTTTTAAATCTATTTCGTAATATTCTTCTAATACACCGGATAACAACATTTTATACATAAATTCATGAGGAAAATAACGTTCTCCTTTGTCATCTGCATCTTTCCAGATTTTGTAAATGTGTTTTTGTAAACGACGAAATGCTTCATGCTCAGGAATACAAGTGTCAGTAACACGATTTAGTCCTCTTTCAAGCAAAGCCCATTCGTCTTCCGGAGTTAAATCACGATAGTTTGGTACCCTTTCGTAGTGAGAGTGTGCCACTAAATTCATGATGTCTTCTTCTAGATTGGCTCCTGTACATGAAATAATCTGAACTTTGTCCTGTCTGATTATTTCAGCAAAAATTTTACCAATTTCTGCTGTACTCATAGCGCCAGCCATACTTACCATCATCTTAGCACCATTTGCCAATTGTTGTTCGTATGCTTTTGCAGCATCAACCAAAGAAGCGGAATTAAAGTGTAAGTAATGTTTTTCAATAAACTGACTGATTGGTCCTTTCATTTTTTTTTTGTTTTTTTTTGTTTTTGAATTAAAAGTTTAACCTTTTTGGATGATACTGCAAATTAATAATTTTATAGATATCAACTTTTAATTTGCAGGTTTTTTTTTATACTTTTTTAGTATATCCTAAAATTTTCAATACATCATCAGAAGTTTGCTGTTCTGAGAAAACTTCAGTGGCTAAAATGCCGTTTTCGTCACGATCTATTAAAATATGTTTAGGCTGTGGAATCAAACAGTGGTGTAAACCTCCGTAACCTCCAATGGTTTCCTGATACGCACCAGTATTAAAGAAACCAATATATAATGGTTTTTCTTTGCTGTATTTAGGCAAATAAATGGCATTCATATTTTGCTCTGAATTGTAATAATCGTCACTATCGCAAGTCAAACCTCCTAATAAAACCCGTTCGTAAGTATCGTTCCAGCGGTTAACCGCCAGCATGATAAATCGTTTGTTTATCGCCCAAGTATCCGGCAAAGTGGTAATGAATGACGAATCAATCATATTCCATTTTTCTCTATCATTTTGTTGTTTTTGATACAAAATCTGATAGATTGCGCCACCGCTTTCACCTACAGTAAATGATCCAAATTCAGTAAAGATGTTTGGAACATCAACTTCGGCTTCATCGCAAGCTATTTTAATCTGATTGATAATTTCATCAATCATATATTGATAATCGTACTCAAATGCAAGAGAGTTTTTAATAGGGAAACCACCTCCAATGTTAAGACCATCAAGAGTAGGGCATTCCTTTTTAAGCGCAATATATACTTTAATACATTTTACTAACTCATTCCAGTAGTAAGAAGTATCGTTTATTCCGGTATTAATGAAAAAGTGAAGCATTTTAAGCTCTAATCGGTCATTTTCCTGGATTTGTTTTTTATAAAAAGAAACTATGTTCTTGTATCCAATACCTAATCTAGAGGTATAAAACTCAAATTTAGGCTCTTCTTCAGCTGCGATACGGATTCCAATTTTGAATTTTCCTTTAATTTCAGCCTGAAGTAAATCTAATTCTTCATAATTATCAATAATTGGAATAGTATTTTTATGTCCGCTATTGATTAATCGTGCAATATTGGTAATGTATTCGTCTCTTTTAAAACCATTACAAATAACATAAGTACTTTTGTTGATTTTGCCATTTTCAAGCAAGTTTTCTACAATATTAACATCAAATGCTGATGATGTTTCTATGTGAATGTTATTCTTGAAAGCTTCATTCATAATATATTCAAAATGAGAGCTTTTTGTACAATAACAATAGTAATATTTTGCATCGTATTTATTCTTTTCCATTGATTTTCTGAACCAGGCTTTTGCCTTATTGATGTTCTCGGAAATCTGTGGTAAATAAGTAAATTTTAATGGCGTACCGTATTGCTCCACTAACTTCATCAAATCGATATTGTGAAATTGCAGATTGTCTTTGTTTAATTTAAATTCCGTTTGTGGAAAATAGTACGTTTGATTTATTAGATCAGAATATTTTGTATTCATTGTATTTTTTGATATTTAGAAATGTATTTTTTAATTTAGAAAACTGTGCTAAATCTAAAATTCAAACCCTAATATTCGCAAATACAATTTGCAGTTTTTCATGTTCTGCTTTCGAGTATAAAAAAACATCGCAATAGAACGGACTTTTACTATTATAAAAACGGTTCAACATCCTTAGCAAGGAACTATTGAGACGGTTTCTATAAGAACTGAATTGTCTTTGTTTATTGTTTGTTTTCATCGTGGCAAATGTAAAAAATAATCTATACCTAATGCAAAGCTTTTTATTAAAAAAAGTTTAAGATTTATAATCCTGAAACGCGTCTAGAATCAATTTATTTTCAACGGATTGATTAATTTTTATTTTTCCGATTCCTTCAATTAATGCAAATTGAATTAAACCGTACTCATTTTTTTTGTCGTGAATCAGTAATTCCAGGATCGGATCGATATCATTTTCCTCTATAATAACATCATCATAAATGCTTTTAATGGCCGTTTTTATTTCAGCGTATTCTTCTGCTGTGATCAAGTTTTTATGCAATGAGATGTAACTTTCCAAAATCATTCCAATAGCAATGGCTTCACCGTGTAACAATGTTTTTTTAGTTTCGCTTTCCAGAAAATAACTTTCGATTGCATGACCTAATGTGTGTCCGAAATTTAATGCTTTACGAATATTTTTTTCAGTTGGATCTTGTATAACGATATCATTCTTAATTTCAACAGAACGATAAATTAATTCATCAAAATCAGCAAAGTCAATTGCTTTTAAATCTAAAAACTTTTTCCAGTAACCAGCATCATATATAAGTCCGTGTTTTAACATTTCTGCAAGACCGGATCGCATTTCGCTTTGTGGTAAGGTTTCAAGATACTGAGTGTCAATTAATACCATTTGAGGTACGTTAATTACACCTATTTGGTTTTTAAGATTCCCTAAATCAACTCCCGTTTTTCCTCCAACAGAAGCATCTACCATTGACAATAGGGTTGTTGGAATGTTTATAAAATCAACTCCACGTTTGAAAGTTGAAGCAACAAAACCACCTAAATCTGTTACAACACCTCCGCCAAGGTTTATCACAAGAGATTTTCTATCTGCACCTAGTTCTGTTAATACTTTCCAGATTTCGATACAAGTTTCAATATTTTTATTGATTTCTCCTGATTCAAATTCAATAATTTCGATTGTTAAATCAGTTTCAAGTAAGGGCAAAAACTTTGGCAAACAATACTCATTTGTATCATTATCAACTATAATAAACAAATTAGAGTATTTATTTTCTTTTAAGTGATTATTTAGTGCTTCGTATGCATTTTGATTAAAATGAACGAGATAATTATTGGCTTGAATAGATTGCATATTTCTGTAGTTAATTGAAAACGCAAAATAAGGCATTTTTAACTAAATAATATTCAAAGTTTTGTTCTAATTTGTTTTAAAACGAACGATTTTATTTGAGTTTTAGACGGTTTATTTTATTTTTCAGTAAACTAAAATCCTATTGCGGCAAGAAACCTATGCTTAATTATGTAATATTTTTAATAATGTTATTAACGATATTGAAAAATATGCGATGTTTTGGTAAATAATATTTAAAACTCTGTCTATATTTGCACAAAAAACTGACCTTAATGGAAAAAATATTCGATAACACTCAAGTTGCATTTTCGTTAAAAAGCGATACGGAACTTGACAGAGCTTATTTTCTTTTTAAAATGATCGACAGCCAGCCCTTAGTAAGAATAGGAACTGCTGTTACCAATTTTGCCATAAAAGCAAATCTTCCGGTAGAAGGATTAATTCGTGCAACTGTTTTCGACCATTTTTGTGGTGGTATAAACGAAAATGACTGCCTTAGTGTAGTAGACAAAATGTTTACCAAAGGGGTTTCGTCTGTATTGGATTATTCTGTAGAAGGAAAAGAAGAGGAAGAACAGTTTGATGCGGCATTAGAAATGACTTTAAGAACAGTTGATTTTGCCAAAGAACGCCTTGCAATTCCTTTTGCTGTATTTAAACCAACTGGTTTAGGGCGTTTTGAACTGTACGAGAAACTGGGCGAAAAACAAACTTTGAATCCGGCTGAACAGGAAGAGTGGAATAGGGTAGTTGCTCGTTTTGACAAAATATGCAGTGAAGCACATAAAAAAGATGTTGCTTTATTAATTGATGGTGAAGAAAGCTGGATGCAGGATGCTGCCGATGATCTCGTTACTGAAATGATGCGCAAATACAATAAAGAAAAAACGATTGTTTTTAATACTTTGCAGATGTATCGTTGGGACCGTTTGGATTATTTGAAAAACCTGCACGAAACCGCTAAGAAAGAAGGCTTTTTTATTGGAATGAAACTGGTTCGCGGTGCCTATATGGAAAAAGAAAACAAAAGAGCGGAAGAGAAAAATTATGTTTCGCCAATTTGTGTTTCTAAAGAAGCAACAGATATTAATTATGATGCTGCTGTACATTATATGTTAGAGCATTTAGAGATAATGTCAATTTTTGCAGGAACTCACAACGAGTCGAGTTCTTATAAATTGATGGAAATGATGTCAGAAAGCGGAATTGCTAAAAACGATAATAAAATCTGGTTCGGACAATTGTACGGAATGAGTGATAATATCAGTTATAATTTGGCTGAAAACGGTTATAATGTTGCAAAATACCTGCCGTTTGGTCCTGTCAAAGATGTTATGCCTTACCTGATTCGTCGTGCAGAAGAAAATACTTCTGTAGCAGGACAAACAAGTCGCGAATTATCAATGATAAAAGCAGAACGTAAACGTAGAAAGGGGAAATAGTTTTTAGTCTCAGTTTGCAGTTTATAGTTTATAGTTTATAGTTTACATAAAAAAAGCTCCAACTTTCGTTGGAGCTTTTTTTGCGCTTGTATTTTTTTATTTAGAAAGAAACCTGACATTGTAAAACGACCATGCCTAAACGGTCTGCCTGAGTGTATTTAGGATTTAATAAGGCCTTATCATAAACGGCTCTGTTTTGATAATTCAAACTGAATTTTGGCCCAAAAGTTCCTGTCGTATAATAATTAGCACCAATTTCATACATGCTCATTGGCGTATTCAAAGCGTCTAAATCAGCTATTTGTGCGGCTAAATAAGGTTGAAAACGACCTTTTTTTGCGTCATTATCTGAATTTTTAAATAAATAACCAACTTGTGCATAATAGATATTTCCTGTTCCTACACCTATAAAACCGCTTCCTGAACCATTTATTAATGAAGGATCAGCAATCGCAGGATTAGGGATTGAGATAGATTGTATATAATTCTTTCCGTAATTATTGTTATTAAAGGCTGCGTAAGCTGTAATTGCGGAACCATTATTTCCAATTGGACTATCATAAAAAACATCTAATCCTAATACTTTCATATCATCGTGATGAACCAAACCTGAACCATCAGTATCTAAACGCCACATTGCATTGGCTTGCGTCATATAGCCTAATCCAACATTAAAAACCTTTTTAGTTCCTAGATAAGTTCCTCTGTTATAAGCTTCAAGATTTTGTTCTTTTTCTAAAAAATGATAGGTTAAAATCCCTGCATATTGTGCTCTTGGTGTTTCCGGACTAACAGTAGAATTAAAACCGATATTGTTCGTAGTATTTCTGTAAGGGTTAGTAACCGCAATTCTATAGCTAAAATCTCCAAGATACCCCTTTGCATAAATACTCAAGTTACGATTGCCAAAAGTAGAGGATATATTTGCAATTTGTTGGTACATTGGTGTATCTAAAGTCAGTTGGGCTGACGAACTATTTGAGGAATAACGTGTTGTACCGGATCCCCAACTTGTCAAACCACCACCAATATGAAGTTTATCGCTAAAATGATATTCCCCCAAAGCATCCATAACAGAAAGTGGTGCATTTGAAGGTCCGTTATTCTGTGTAAAATTAATATTGTTCTGACCTAACTGAAGATGAAAAAATATATTGTCTGTCAGCATTCCCATTGCCTGCAAACGCAGACGCCTGATAACAACATCAAAAGTTTCGTCGACTTCATTTATTCCTATTTTACTGTTAGGATTCAATTCAGAATATCTTCCCCAAACCTGAAGGTTCATTCCAAATTTGATGTATTTTGATCCGTCAGGAGTGATATTTACAACGTTAAAAGGTTTTTCCTGAGCCAGGACATTAATTGTGTTTATAATAATAAATAGTAGGATTAAAACGATTCTAAGGTGTGGCATTTTTTTAATTTAAAATAGTTAATAGTGTTTTCGTCTCTTTAATAGTTACTAAACTGAAGATTGCTTAAATTTTTATAAGTACCATTTTCAAGATTGATCAATTCCTGGTGTGTACCTTCTTCTGTTATTTTTCCATTGTCTAAAACTAAAATTTTATCCGCATTTCTAATAGTCGAAAGTCGGTGAGCAATAATAATACTTGTTCTTCCTTCCATCAACAGTTCTAACGCTTCTTGTACTAATTTTTCACTTTCACTATCTAAAGATGATGTCGCTTCATCTAATATTAAAATACTTGGATTTTTCAGCAATGCTCTTGCAATCGCAATACGCTGACGTTGGCCGCCTGATAGTTTTACACCGCGTTCTCCAACAACTGTTTCAAATTTTTCAGGGAAACCTTCTACAAAATTCAAAGCATTGGCTTGTTTAGCAGCCAACATAATTTCTTCGTCTGTAGCATCAGGTTTTCCATAAGCAATATTTTCTTTGATAGTTCCTCCAAATAAAATTACGTCCTGAGGAACAATACTCATATTACCACGAAGATTCTCTAAATCATAATCGTAGATGTTTTTTCCGTCAACTGTAATCTCTCCGGACTCAATATCGTAAAAACGCAGAAGTAAGGAAGAAATGGTTGATTTTCCTGCTCCACTAGGACCAACAATGGCGATTTTTTGCCCGAATTCAGCCGTAAAGTTTACATCTTTTAAAACCTGAACTTCTTTTCTTGAAGGGTAACTAAAAGCTACGTTTTTGAAAGAAACATTTCCTTTGATTTTTTCTAAAGAAGCTCCGTTTTGTGTAGCGCTTATTTTCTCTGGAGTTTCTTCTAATAATTCAAAAACCCTCTCTGTAGCACCAATTGCTTTTTGAATTTGCGCATATAGTTCGGCAATTCCTCCAAATGAAGCACCTACAAATGTAGAATACAATACAAATGAGATCAATTGACCCACGCTCATTTCTCCGGCGATGCTCAAACGTACGCCGTACCAAACTACCGCAACGATGGCACCAAATAAACAGAATATGATAAATGATGCAAAATAACCACGGTATTTTCCGCCCTTTATAGCCAATTTTACAACTTCGCTAATTTTTCCTTTATAACGGGCAACTTCATACCATTCGTTTGCAAATGCTTTTACAATGCTGATTCCTTGCATTGTTTCTTCGACAATAACCTGGCTTTCGGCAACCTGATCTTGTACTTGTTTAGAATATTTTCTAATAAAACGACCAAAGATTACAGCAGCGACAGCTACTAACGGAACTACGGCTAACATTAATAAAGTCAATTTAAAACTTTCTGTAGCCAATAAAATAACCCCACCAATAATTAGTATAAACTGACGCAAAAATTCTGCGATTGTCGACGTTAATGTATCTTGTATCTGAGTAATATCAGCACTGATTCGACTGTTTAATTCTCCAACTCTTTTTTGAGAGAAGAAGGTCATTGGCAGTTTTACTAAATTCGTATATAAAGACAAACGCAGGTTTGCCAATGTGTTTTCGGTAAAATTGACAAACAATGACAATCTGAAAAACGAACAGAAGGACTGAAGAAATAAAATAACAATTAATCCCAATGCGATTTGATTGGCCTGATCGTTATTTTTGTTTTTTACGCAGTCAATCAACATTCCCATTAATTTAGGAAAGGCGAGGGCAGTGGCTCCTGTAAGCAAAAGAAAAACCAATCCAACATAAAATTTCCATTGGTGGTTTCCGGCGTATTTGAATATTATTGTTGCTTTGTTGAGTGAAGTAGCGGTAATTTTTGATTTTGGTAAATCATTTTCTTTAAATCTTGCCATTTGAGTATACAATTAAGGTATGCAAATATAGGACTATAGCAAGTGAACACAAAGTAATATTATAAATTAGGGCAAGGGATTTGTGTTTTTAACTAAATATAAAGATTTATCAATTTTTATTTATTTTTTAAAAACTTGAAAAATAGATTAGTAAATAAAAAAGCTAAAATTTATTTCATTTTTTTTCTAAAAAAGCTTGAAAATACAAAATCTAGCTGTATGTTTGCACTCGCAATCACATAACGATAGCAACCTGGTAAAACAGGGCGATTAGCTCAGCTGGTTCAGAGCACCTCGTTTACACCGAGGGGGTCGGGGGTTCGAACCCCTCATCGCCCACAAAATTATAAAAACTCCAAAGTCACTTGATTTTGGAGTTTTTTTTGTTTTATACTTTTATGAGTTTTATTGTTTATATGGATTGATCCGTAAAAATTAAGCATAAGTAGATCAACACGAAAACCTGTGGAGCATTAAAAATTAAGCGTAAATATTAGTTAGTCCAAAAAGGTATTCTATATTACTGAAACATCTGAATTTTGATGTAAATGCTTTTTTTTAGCATTAAATGATTCTGCAGAGGCATTTTTGAAACTTTATAGTAAATTGCCTTATGAACATAATAGTAAGATATCGTTCTGAAACGGTATGTACAAATTGTGAGCCACGAATAAAACATTAAGATGAAACTAAAATTAGATAGTCAATATATATTTAACCTTTGCTGCATATTTCTGATTTTTGCAACAATCTCTTGTACTAATCAAACTAAAAAAAGTAATCAACCTGTTGAGAATAAGAACAACACCATAAGATTGAAATACACTACAGGAATTCGTTCAATTTTAGAAGATAGCAAAGGAAATATTTGGTTTGGCAGTTACAACGAAGGAGTGTGTTTACTTCAAAATGGAAACCTCCAATATTTCACGACAGAAAATGGATTAAGTCATAATCAGGTCAGAAATATTTATGAAGACAGGAATGGCATTGTCTAGTTTGAATGTGGCAAAGGATTAAGTACTTATGATGGGGGCCAAATGACTATTTTTAAAGAAAAAGATTATAATTCAAAAAACAAGTGGAAATTAAATGACAGTGACCTTTGGTTTAAAGGTAATGAAATAGAGTCTTACAACAAACAGGAAGGAAATCCAGGTGTTTATCAGTATGACGGAAAAAAGCTTTCGTATCGCGCATTGACAGTTAAAACAAAGTCAGGGCAGGAGAATCATTATTCAATTTCAACAACTTTTGTCAAAAGTAAAAATGGAATGCTTTGGTTTGGGACTTTCGGTGCTGTGATTGGCTATAATGGTTCTAATTTTAAAATAATAAACGATGCTTCTTTGGGATTAAATGACGAAACAGGACATTTACATATTCGTAGTATCATGGAGGATAGCAAAGGGAATCTTTGGATTGGGAATAATGGAATTGGCGTCTTGAAATATGAAGGAATAAAAGCAATCAATTTTACAGAGCAACAAAAACTAAAAAAGGAAGACAGTAAGGGAAATTCTCTTGAAAGAGTCTTTTCTATTGGAGAGGATAAATTGGGAAACATCTGGTTTGGGACTTTAGAATCTGGTGTGTGGAGATATGATGGCAAATCCGTAAAAAATTACACTAAAAAGGATGGGGTCAAGAGTAAACATATTTGGACTATATATAAAACCAAACAAGGAGAATTGTGGTTTGGAGGAGCAAGTCCAAGTGGTGTATATCGATTTAATGGTATTTCTTTTGAAAGAAAATATTAGAACAAGCACAAAGGCAAATTTACCAAAAATTTGATTATATTTTTTGAAAAAAAATCAAAAATTGGAGTTAAGTGTTTGATTACTATCCCTAACGTTCCACCAAGAAACTCCTTAAGAAATTAAGGCGTTTTTCATGCTTTAGTTTGTTGTTTTAGATTTTACATTTCTTACGAAAATTACAAAAGCATTTTGAATTCGCATATAAGACTGATAAATAATACTATATAAAAATGTTTTATTTTTTTTCAAAAAAGGCTTGCAAATACAAAATCTAGCTGTATATTTGCACTCGCAATCACATAACGATAGCAGCCTAGTAAAATAGGGCGATTAGCTCAGCTGGTTCAGAGCACCTCGTTTACACCGAGGGGGTCGGGGGTTCGAACCCCTCATCGCCCACCAAGAAACTCCTTAAGAAATTAAGGAGTTTTTTTATGTCCTATTGTTGCGGGCACTGATTGCAAATCCCATTGGATTGGTCGTTAAAAGTATTTGATATGATAATTTCATATGTTTGTGTTTCTTTTGATTTTCATTTGAATATTAATTAAGGTAAAATTGTTCTAACTCAAGTTTTGCTTTGTTTAACGTCGCGAAATAAGCTAACCTTTAGTTTTTCAAGAAAAAATCATCATAACTTTTTTTTTTTGATTTTTGGTACTTTTCAATATACGCATCTAAAAAACCGCTTTGTTTTAAAAACAGCAATGGATCTTTTATATTTAATATTTCTTCAATTGCTTTTTGCTTATCTTTCTGTTTGTTAAAATAAGATTCGGTTATTTTATAGCCCATCCAATATCCTAGATCATTTGGCCGATCATCTTTCTTAGAGGTTCCATATAGCCAATCTTGGTAATCAACATTTTTTAATCTCATTACAAATTCCTGAGCTAATTTATCCAGGTTTTGCTGTCCGTATTTATATGAAAACTGATTTATAGATTCTCCAGAAATAAGTTCGCCAATAAAGTCTGCACCTCCTTCAAGCAAACACCACTTCAAGAGCATATCCTGACCTTTTATATTTTGTTGATAATGGATGAGTTCGTGCGCAATTAAACCTGAAACTCCATCGAGATTTTTAAGCATTTCGATTCCAATAATAATTCCATCGGGAGAAGTAGTGCCTCCCGAGTTAAATCTGCCATAAACAAAGTAAACAGGAGGAAATTTTGCATCCGGATACCAATATTTTAATGCGCTATAAATAGCCCTTATTCTTTTTTCTTTGGAAGATATACCGTCAAGAACATTTCTTGAAAGCTCATAGTCTGATTTTCTTTTCTTCACAACAGCAAAAAGAGAGTCTGCATTGATTATTCTGTTTTCAGTAAATCCCTTAACACCCGGAGAGCCTTTTTGCATATATTCAATAAATGGATTTTGTCCTGATTTCTGCATTTTGTCAAATGCTTCCCAAAAAATTTTCGAATCTTTTGTTTCAAAAACTGCATCTAAGGGATTGTCTGAGAAATTACTTTGTGCGAAGAGAAAATTAGAAAAAACAATAAAAAGTGTTGTGATAACAAAGTTTGACTTCATAATTAAAATTTTTAAATGCATTTTTATAGAATGTAGCATAAATCAGTAATAATTAACGTAAAAGTGGTAGATGCATCACTTTCTTTACTGATTTTTAAATAGTATTTGAGTTTTTTCGAAGCGAATATAAGAAATATTTTTACTACAAAACAGTAACCTTTTTTAAGGTAAGTAGAAATCATTTGGGATCATTCTTTTTATTAAAATTCTTAATAAATTTCATATCTAATTAGTAAAAAGGTTGAAATTGCATTTGAAGTAAAACCAACAACAAAACCTATTTCAAATCTTGAATTTGCAGAGGATGAATCCTTGTTCTATTATTCTGACGCTGCTTTAATTTAAATTTAAGACAAAGGATGAAATGAAGTTTATTTGCGAACCTCTATTAAGGATGATGTTTATAATACATTTGTGAAACTAATTTAAAAAACGCCTTAAGAAACTAAGGAGTTTTATAGTATAACTTAAGCTATTTACAATATTTTTCTAATGTATCGCGACATCTTTGTCCGTCTATTAAATTATGCTCGTCAGCTTTTTTCAAGTCAAAACAAGCCCCGGTTTTATCTCCTAGTTTCAATTTAGCAAGTGCTCTGTTGTAATAAGCTTCTGCCGCCATATACTGGTGTATTTCTATTGCTTTTGTACAATCATCGATTGCACCTTGATAATTTTTTAAATAATATTTAGCCAAAGCTCTATCGGTATAGGCAGGCCAGGAAGTAGGATGCAGTTTTATATCTTTTGTAAAATCCTGTATAGCACCTTGATAATTCGCTAAATCAATTTTTACTAATCCTCTGCCATAATAAGAAGAAGAGTTTTCAGGATTAAGTTCGATCGCTTTAGAATAATCTTCTATAGCTTCACTATAATCTGCTACATAGGCTTTTTCACTTCCTCTTCTTCGATAAGCTTCCGCAAAAGTTTTGTCTAACGCTATTGCTTTTGAAAAGTCTGATATTGCTCCCTGATGATCTCCCAATTTACTTTTTTCTATTCCTCTATTATAATAATCACTTTCGTTCATACATGAAACATTGACAATTAAAATGAATAAAATGAGAGCCGACTTAAATTTCATTTGATAGTTATATTTGTTTTAAATAAACAAGCAAATTCTAATTGCTTAAGTTTTATTTTTTTTCTGTTATTTGATTGAACACTTTGTGATTTTTCAAAATTACAGCAATATTCTAAAGCTTTTATACGCTTACAAAATAAGAAAAAGAGCATTTTAAAGGAAACGAAAATACGATAAAAAATGGTAATTCGATTAAACTTTCCAATGTCTTAACATGTGTTTTATGTAGCGTATTTTCTTTTAAAATTTAGTTTTAATTTTTTACTATATTTGATTTAGATATTTTATCAAACCCAAATCTTAAAATGAAAAATAAACTAATAACTTTTTTATTCCTGTTTACTGTCATAAATATGTTTGCGCAAATGCCAACCATCTCAAAATCTAGTAAAACTAATTATTCAAATAATCAGATTTTAACGCTTGATGATATGGTTTTTAATACATCTGTAAATCCGCTTAAAAAAGTTCCATTAGATAAAAATTCGATCCTGGTTTATGATTACGACGGTTCTCTTTTTTCATTTAATATGGATTCTGAATCACTTAACTGGACTGTAAAAGCATCAGACTCTAATACTGAGATGTGCGCCAATCAAATAACATTGCAAGACGGAGTTTTGTACGTTCCTTTTATTAATGGTGAAATCTTCGCAATTGATAACCAGACCGGTAAACTTTTCTGGAAATCAAGGTTAGGCAATATTACAGATCAAATTATATTAAAAAATCAAGTTCCTGTTATAAATGATGGAAAACTATATATAACTACACAAAGTCCAAATAATAACATTTACGCTCTTGACATAAAAAACGGAAGTTTAATATGGAACTACAAGCTGGATTCTTCACAAAATGACATTCCGGTTCTCTTTTTTGATAACAAAGTTTTTGCCCAGACTGCGAAGAATCTCTATAGTTTTGAAGCAAATACAGGAAAACTCCTTAATCAAAAAACGTTTGAGGAAAATATGTCCGGAAAACCTGTAACAGATGGCGAAAATATATTTGTAGCAAATGATAAGAATACACTTTTTGCTTTAAGCCCTAATAAACTTGATGTTTTATGGCAATTTAAGTTAGATGAAAATCAATACAGCATCAAGGAACGTATCTTCTGTAAAGACAAAAAAATATATTTTGCAGCACAAGGAGCAGAGACCTCTTCGATATATGCTTTGGATTCAAAAACAGGAACTCAGATCTGGAAAACCGACTTTAAAGGTGATAATATCGTCTATATCATTGAAGAAAGCGACAACATTTGGGGATATACGCATAAAGCGAAACTTTTTCAAATAGATTTAGCAAATGGTGAAATTGCATTTGAAGTAAAACTAACAACGAAACCTATTTCAAATCTTGAATTTGCAGAGGATGAATCCTTGTTTTATTATTCTGACGCTGCTTTAATTCAATTTGAATTTAAGACAAAGGATGAAAATGAAGTTTATTTGCGAACCTCTATTAAGGATGATGTTTATAATGCATTTGTGAAACTAATTCGATAAGAAAAAAAAGCTGTCTAAACCTGACAGCTTTTTTTTTATAATTGTTTTTTACAAACTATTATAATGTATGTAAACATTGATTTATTATTATTATATAATATGGCAAAAATCGAACTGTAACAGATCGTTAATTGATCCTCTTTAAACTCCAATGTTTAACAATATAGTAATTCCAGATTCCTTCTTGTACTATTACTTCTAATGCAAAATCTTTCGGATTACGATTATAATTTTCGCGGTTCATTTCAGAAGTAATCGAAAAAACTTCGATTTTATCTTTAAAAGTAAAACTTATATCTGGATTTTTTTTAGTGTAAAATCCTTTAACATTGCAAATTACTATTTCAGTCGGATTTTTTTCTGCTTCCTTTTTATTTATATAATTCCAGACTATACCTGCGATTTGACCAAAACTTAAATACGAAACTAAAATCCCTTGTAACAAATAAAATCCAATCACATATATTTTAAGGTATACTTCTTTAAAGCTTTGGTATTTTCTAATTAAAAATTTTCTTCTATAAATTCCAAAAAATAGTATTCCGATAATTGTTGGCAACCAAAAAACATAAATTTGATACCTGGGATCGTGCCCAATAGTTTTATTTTCAATAAAAGTTAAATTTACTATACAAAAAATCATAGCAAATATTAAAAGGCGATAATGTAATCGTTCTGTTTTTTTCTCCTTGTTCTTTAAAGATGTTTTTTCTCTGCTTTTTTGTTTTCGTTTGTCTCTCAAAAAAAAAATGTATTTATTGTAAATAATAGCTATTACAAACTCGCTTTGATTCTTTCCGTAATTTCTTCAATCGTTCCAAGGCCATCAAAAGTAAGTACTTTCATTTTTGATTTCATATATTCAATTGCGGGTCTTGTGGATTCTTCAAAAATCTCAATTCTCTTTATATGAATTTGAGGGTCTTTGTCATCTTTGCGATCAGACGTTTCGGCTCTTTTTTTAGCTCTGACCAATAATTCAGATTTTGGAACATCGATATTTAGAACTTTTCCAATTTTCATATTTTTTGAATTCACCAGCCCAATTAAATCGTCTACCTGAGGTTTGGTTCTGGGATAACCGTCTAAAATTATTCCAGGTTTTGTTTTGTTTTCCTCCAATATCTTATCAAAAAGATCTTTTATTATAGCGTCAGGAACTAAATCTCCTTTTTCTTCGTATTCAGATATTATCTTTCCTATTTCGGTCTTATTATGTTTTTCTTCCCTGCATCTGTCTCCTGTAGAAATATGTTCAAAATCAAGAAGTTCTTTTAATACATTGCACTGCGTTCCTTTTCCTGAATAAGGCGGTCCGGTTATTATTAATATTTCCATTTATGTTGATTGTTTTATTTCCATCTATCTTGCAAATAATAATTACAAAACTTTCTCAAATGCCCAAGTTCATTAGTGTTGCATCTGGAAAAGTCTTATTTGCTTTCTATTTCCTGAATGGTTTTTATTCAAAGCGAATATAAGAAATATATACACTATAATTAGTTGATTTTTATTGAGAATAGCATCAAATAGACCAGAAGTTATCTTGTTTAAATCTTTTACAGATCGTATAAAAGACACGTCTTTTTAACAAAAATCAAAAGATCAGAAGTCTTAACTGATTTTTAACTTAGACGATGTGTAACAATTTAGTTAAAAGACTACTTATAGAATGGTTACAGATAAAAGCAACTTATAAAAATCAAAAAAATTATGAATGTATCAGAATGGCTCGTTTTTATTTTAATCCTGCAGCTTGTTCATGGATTATCTACATGGAAACTTTATTTAAAAGCGGGGAGAAGGCCTGTTGAATCCTTTATACCCATTTATAATTTAATCATTTTAATGAAAATCATAAATCGTCCGCGTTGGTGGGTTGTGTTGCTTTTTATTCCCATTATTAATCTTTTGGTAATTCCTGTCGTATGGATCGAAACCATTAGAAGTTTTGGTAAAAATTCAAGATTAGATACTGCGTTAGTCTTGCTGACATTAGGATTTTATATTACTTTTTTAAACTATACCAGTGACAAACTGACCTATATTGAGAATAGAGATTTAAAACCAGGTACTAAAACCGAAGATACTATAAGTTCTCTTTTATTTGCTATAATCGTGGCTACATTGGTGCATACTTATGTTGTACAGCCCTTTACGATTCCGTCTTCCTCAATGGAAAAAACATTGCTAATTGGTGATTTTTTGTTTGTAAGCAAAATTAATTTTGGAGCAAGAACTCCAATGACTTCAGTTGCATTGCCTATGGTACACGACTCAATCCCTCTAACGGGTGTAAAATCATATCTATTTAGTGATGATGCGACAAAAAAAGAAACGTCTTTATTAAACAAATTTCAATTGCCTTATTTTAGATTTCCTGCAATAGAAAAGATTAAACGTAATGAAATTGTAGTTTTTAATCAGCCTGCGGATACTTTGCGTGATATGGATAACTTTCATCCGGATAGAAATTATTACAAGCCAATTGATAAAAAAACAAATTTAGTAAAACGATGTGTCGGAATACCCGGCGATTCTTTAGAAATCCGTGAAGGAAACGTTTATATCAATGGCAAAATACCACAATTACCGGAAAGTGCAGAGACCCAATATAATTTTATTATAGATACTCAAGGAGCAACTATTAGTCAGGATGCTCTTGTGCACAGATATGGAGCCAGAGAAGGTATGAAGTACGAAAACGGAAATTTTGCACTTACAAATGAGGGACAGTATTATTTGACATTAACAGATAAGGAGGCCGCTGCATTAGCAAACAATCCAGTAGTAAAAGGTGTAAAAAAATATTTGGAACCAAAAGGAAAAGACGGAGGTGTATTTCCTAATATTCCTTCTTTAGGCTGGAATATAGATAATTTTGGACCTATTTATATTCCTAAAAAAGGAGCAACTATAAAATTAGATGTAAAAACACTTCCTTTTTATAAGCGAATTATCCAAGAATATGAACACAATGATTTAAAAGTTCATGGAAATGACATTGCAATAAACGGAAAAACCAGTACCACTTATACTTTTAAACAAGATTACTACTGGATGATGGGTGATAATCGCCAAAACTCATTAGACGCAAGATTTTGGGGGTATGTTCCTTTTGATCATGTTATAGGAAAACCAGTTTTTATCTGGTTTAGCTGGGACAAGGACGGAAGCGGTATAAACAAAGTAAGATGGAATCGAGTTTTTTCTGTAGTAAACGGAAAAGGAGAATCTAAATCTTATTTAATACATTTTCTAGTATTAATAGCACTTTACACAGTGGCCAATAAAATAATAAAGAAAAAGAAAAAAGAGTAATTTTTTAGAGAATGTTTGTCTAAAGCCTTTAAGAATGGTTTGTACGCAGATTTTTAAAGATCACAAAAAAGAGGCTGTCCGAAAAGTAATTTCGGGCAGTTTTTTTTTGTTTTACACATTGATTTTTCTTATATTTAAGTACTAAAATCAATGATTATGCAGCCAGTTTTTAAGCCTCATTCGGTTCACCAGCAAGATCTTTTTCCATTGAATTTAAATGATCTGATCCCAGAGAATCATTCTGCCCGATTAATAGACAGTGTTGTTGAACAGTTGGAAATTTCCGAGATTATATCACAGTTTAAAGGCGGTGGAAGATCCAGCTACCATCCTAAGATGTTATTGAAAATATTGTTTTACGGATATCTCAATAATACCTATTCCAGCCGAAAGCTGGCTAGAGCCGTGAAGGAGAATATATATTTTATGTGGCTCTCGGGAGGACTTCAGCCGGATTTTAGAACTATCAATGACTTTAGAGGAAAAAAATTAAAAGGGAATATCGAAAAACTTTTCAGCCAGGTCGTTCTGATGATGGTAGATTTAGAGCTCATTAGCCTGGAGAGACAATTTATTGATGGTACTAAAATAGAAGCCAACGCACATAAATACAGCTTTGTGTGGAAGAAAGCAGTTGAAAAACATAAAGACAGGCTTCAGGGAAAAATCGATGCTGTTCTGGCAGATATTGGTCAGGCTATCGAGTCAGACATTATGCATACTGATAACCAAACTGATACCAAGGTAGACAGTAAGAAATTAGAAGAAAAAATACACGAGATCAACCAAAGTGAAAAAAAGCAGAAGCTGAGTAAACAGCAGAACAAATCACTTCAAAAACTCGAGAAAGAACAGCTTGTAAAACTTAAAGAATATGAGAAACATCTCGAAATTCTGGGGGATAGAAACAGTTATTCGAAAACCGATACCGATGCTACTTTTATGCGCATGAAAGAAGATCATATGGGCAACGGACAATTAAAAGCGGGTTATAATATTCAGATTTCTACAGAAAATCAAATTATTACACATTACTCCACCCACCAGACTTCTACTGATTTTACCACATTAAAGACTCACTTAGAAGGATTCAAAAGCAACTACGGCAAACAATCTGCAAAAGTTATAGCCGATGCGGGCTATGGAAGTGAGGAAAATTATCAACTCCTTGAAGACAAAGAAATTGATTTTTTTGTTCCCTACAACATGTACCGTATCGAAGAGACCCGTAAGCATAAAAACAATTTATTCCACGCACAAAACCTGTTTCATAATAATGAGCAAGACTTTTTGGTTTGTCCAATGGGGCAGCAAATGCCTCGTATCTTTACTAAGAAATCAAAAACTACAACTGGTTTTGAACAGTATCATTCGGTATATGAGGCTTTAAATTGCGCAGGATGTCCTCTGCGGGGGCAATGCTTTAAAGCTAAGGGGAACAGACGGATAGAAATTAATCACAATCTTCAAAGACTGAAATTCAAGGCAAGAGAGAATTTAGAAAGTGAATTGGGCAGGGAAATTTATAGTAAAAGATGTATTGAACCAGAGCCGGTTTTTGGTAACATCAAGCAAAACAAAGGATTTAAAAGATTTACACTTACCAAAACAGCCAAAGTAAATACTGAATTTGGCCTGATTGCTATTGCTCACAACTTTTCTAAATGGATCGCTAAAATCCGTTTGGGCAATTTTAACCTCATTTTTGATCTCGTAGAAGCTTTAGAAAAGTTTATAGAAGACCATTTTAGCCCAAATTTACATTTTTCAAGAAACACTCTGTAAATTTACTAGTATAATAAAAGAAAGAGGTCGTCTTTTCAGACAACCTCTTTTATTTTCTGGGTAAAGTTTTATTTTAAAGCTACAATGTTTTTAATTGAAATTCCTGCAAAACAATCATCCATGCAACCGTTTTCTACATATCCGCATTTAGAAATTAAACCGTTGTTTTCTGATTCAAAATAAGTGTTTGCATTTTTCCTTTTAACCAGCCATTGTGTTTTAGCTTTTTCGTAAATTTCATCTAACGTTAAAGGACTTGCAGCAGCTGAAAGTTCATGACTATTTATTTCTTTCTCATTTTCTGTCCATGATAATTTATTTTCAGGAATATTTTCCGTTTTACCGGTGTATTTAAAATCTCGTTGAATTATTTTTCCGCTTGATATTGTTAGTGTTGTTTCCCAACCATATGCGGTAAATACAGATCCTCCGTACACAACATATTTATACGAATTATTTGAGGATTCTTTAAAATCAAGCCAGGCTTTTTGACTCTTTTCAAAATCATTCTGATGATCCATATTGTCATCGGATGAGCAGGAAAATAATAAAATGCCGACGAATAGGAGTGTTATAAAATAAATTTTGTTTTTCATAATTGTTGTGTTTTATGGTTTATTGGATAGTTTTTATTATTTCAGATAGCTTTGAATTTCATCAGGATCATTATCACTCGCTATCAAATGCAAGATAATGGGTGTTTTTCCTTTTTTATATAATAAAGCATTTGGAGTATAATTGTTTATTTTACTTTTTGTATCAATTAGTATTGTCTTATTATTTTCGATTTTAAATTCTAAATATCTCTTTTCATTATAAGAAGACTTTACACCTTTTTTCTTAAAAAACTCCCTCAATTCGTTTGAGTAATATGCCCAATCGTCCATTGCTGTAAAATAGGATTCAGCTTCAACAGAATTTTCATCATTAAAATGTTTAATTTCGGGATTAAATAGAATTAACTGAGTTGATTCTACAGTCCTGACATCTTGCGAATTTTTATTTTTTGGACTTGTAAAAGAAACTACTTGCTGCTTATTTGTTATTTCGTTTCCTTTCAAAATTAGCCAATCGGATTTAATTCTTCCAAAGTCTTCAAAAAAATTAAGAGTGTCCTTTTCTTCCATTAAATAATTGTCATAATCTTTGTATTTGCCATCCTCACGTGCAACTTTCAGCAATTCGTCTACAAAGTTACCATCTGTGTCAAATCTGGCCTGAGATCTCCTTTCTCCATTTTTCATGTATAAAACAGAACCGCCATTGGCAACAAATAAATGATTTATATTTTTTTTCTCACTATTAGCGCTTTCCTTTGCTAAATTAATTTTAGAAGTCGCAGATATTGTAGTTTTTTCTTTCTGATGCTCATTTTCCCTGCAAGATATTAGCAATAAAATATAAAAAATTGGAAGAATTATTTTTCTCATTGTTTTTTTTGATTTTTGATTCTGGAAATATTTACATAATCAGTTTCCTGTCATTACTAAACGAATATCATTAAATTATTACTGATTTCAATTTCACCAGAGAAACAAAAGAAGATACTATATTTTATTTTGAACCAACTTTTAGCATTTCAGAATAAATTTCATCCAAAAAATCCTGTTGTCTTTTATTGTTCTTAAAATAGCGTTGATAAAGCACACTACAGTCGTCAACATCAGAAATGTTTTCGGTATTAAAAGACCAATCTCCAATATTCTTGACTGTAATTCCTAAATCATTACTGCAACTTTGCCATAGCTGCGAAAATTTAGTTTTTTTATCGGCACTTAATTTTTCAAAATCCGCATAAACTGTAAATCCATGCATTTCTGAATTAAAAAATTTGTTGATCGAAGTTACAGGAACACCGCCCCAAATTATGGGTTGGCCAGTGGGAAACTCTATAGTAATTAGTTTTTCCTCGCTTAACATTTTATCTTGTTTTCCTTCTTTGAAGAATTGCTCTTCGTAAACTAGTTTTGTTCCCTTTGGGACCATTATCTTTTTTACTTCCAATGGTTCTGCAGTAATAAAATAAGGGTAATTTGGCGAAGAATTTCCGCCTGTAGGATTCATGTTTCCTACGCATCCTGTTAATAGGAGCAGGCCTAATATAGAGAAATAAGATTTGAAAAATTTCATAAGTGTCGAATTTTTTAAAGAGCCTGATTTGCTAATATACATAAACATTTTTATACAACTAATTAACGCTGAATATTTATGACTCAGTTTGATTATAAAAACTTCTTTTAATTTTATTAAAATAGTTTTAGGAAAAGATTCATAAAATCACAAAAAATGCCATTATTTCTAATAGCATTTTTTATGATTATAACTTTTTATTTTTGAACTCTTTTTAAATCTAAATCCTGAAAGTCAAAACTAAAATCAATATTTGGCGAAATACCTTTCATTTTGATAGTTTGAGCTTTTCCAGTTTCATCCAGTGAAAACATGGCAAAAGCATCACAATTCATGGCTTGATATTCCCATTTTATAGCAAATGTATTGGCATTATAAAAAGCCATTGGCCCGTTTAGTTTAGGTGAACGATATGATTTGAACCACAATTGTTTGTCTTTTTCAAACACTTCTATTTCTCCAAACCAATTGTCTGCATAAACTCCTATAAAATCTTCATTTTTTACTTTTTGTTTTTTGGATAATTGCACTTTTTCCCAAACTTTTTTAGTTACATCATCACTGGTGTTTTTACCTTCTTTCATCCATTCGACTACTTTATTTGTCCAGCCAAAATCTTCCAACCCTAAATAACTATCAGAAATCGTATTTGTAACTGCTGTAAAAAGTCCGGCTCCGCCACTTTCAGTATTGGTTAAAATTACAATACCTAAGTTTAAATCGGGGTACATGGTTACAATCGAAAGCATTCCGGGCAAACCTCCGGTATGTGATATTTTCAAACTTCCTTTCTCGTCAGATATTCCCCAACCTAACCCATAACCGCTAAAATGAGAATTGTATCTTGGATTCGGGTCAGCACCTAAAACCGTATGTATGCGCCACATCTCTTTGTGATTTTTTTCAGAAAACAACGTTGTTTTTAAATCTGGACCATACTGACCTTTATTCAAAGATACTATCATCCATTTTGACATATCTGCTGCATTAGAAAATATTCCACCTGCTGCGCTATTCATTTGCACATTAAAAGCATCAATTGTTTTTATCGTTCCTGAATCTGATGAATGTGGTGTTGCATAATTGCTTTTATCAGTAATCAAACTAGCACCAGCAAAACTATTTTTCATTTGCAACGGATCAATAATTCGTTTTTGTACAAATGCCTCATAACTCATACCGCTTACTCGTGCAATTACTTCACCTGCCACTACATACAGTAAATTGTCATAATCAAATTTAGTTCGAAATGGAGAAACCGGTTTAAAATACTGAAAGCTGGTTACAATATCCTTAACAGTATAGTTCGATCCATCAGGAAAAAACATTAGATCGCCAACACCTAATCCTAATCCGCTTCTGTGCGTTAATAAATCCTGGATATTAAAATTTTCAGTTACATAATCGTTATACATCTTGAATTCAGGAATATAACCTCTTACTTTATCTGTCCATTTCAATTTACCTTCATCCTCTAAAATGGAGAGCGCAGCAGCTGTGAATGCTTTACTATTTGACGCAATCTGAAAATTGGTATTTTCGTTTACAGGTGTATTAGTCGCTATAGAAGTAACACCATATCCTTTTTGGTGAATTACTTTTCCATCTTTAACAATAGCAATTGACGCACCCGCTACTTTAAACTTTTTCAAAGCATCCTCCATCAATGAATCAATTTTTGGAGATGTTAACTGAGCCAGCATTGTTGTAGAGGCTAAACAAATAAAAAGTAGGGAGGCTAAACGAATAGTTCCTTTTTTCATAGTGATGATAATTTTAAGGTTATGGTGTTTTAGTTAATTTTTTTGTCAAAAACGGCTGTATTACTCCTAAATCATAAGTAATTTATGTATTAAATTAACATTATATGGTGCGAATATAAGAATATCTTTATTCAAAATGAATCGATTAATTTTAATTAAAAACAGATTTATTAACTTTTTTTTTCTAAAATATTTACATTTCTTGTCCGTAATAATTCATAAAAATTATTTGTGAACGCATAAAAAAGCTCCATTATTTCTAATGGAGCTTTGTGTTTATTTTTTATATCAGTTTTACTATCACGGATAGATCATAAGGAATACAAACGCAAATAAATTGACTAAAAGTACGACTCCATAAACAATATTCGATTTTCCTTTACTTAATGACAGCATTACAGTAAATACAGATAATGCAAGCAGCACGATAGATTTAATGTCAAGTCCCAAAATAATAGGCATATCCATCATAATACAAACTACTGCAACACTAGGAATAGTTAACCCAATACTTGCCAATGCTGAACCTAAAGCTAAATTGATACTGGTTTGAAGCCTGTTTTTTCTTGCCGCTATAATAGCAGCGATAGCTTCAGGCAATAAAATTATCGCTGCAATTACAACCCCAACTAAAGTTTTTGGCAAATGATAGCTAACAATGATACTTTCTATAGTAGGAGAGAGGGTTTTAGCCAATAATACTACAATTCCCAAACTTATAATTAGAAAAATCAAGCTTGTATAAAAAGTCTTATTATTGATGGGTATTGGCTCAACTACGTCTTCATTTTCATCATCTCCAACAGTAAGAAAATATTGTCTGTACCTGCTGGTTTGTGCAAATAGAAAAGAGCCATAAATAACAAGACAGGCAATTGAAGCAAAAACAAGTTGCGGCAACGAATAGTAAGATCCCTTAACGCTTTCGGTAAAAGTAGGGAAGACCAGTGTAAATACTATGATCGAAACTAATGATACCAAACCAATGGTAACAGAAGAAACGGAAAAATTTTGTTCGTAATGTTTCAAACCTCCAATTAAAAGACACAATCCAATAATACCATTTAAAATAAGCATTGTAGCGGCATATACAGTATCTCTTGCCAATGAAGCTGCCTCAGAGCCTTCTGACAGCATTAAGGATACAATAATCGAAACTTCAATAACAGTTATCGATATGGCCAGAATAATGGTTCCATAAGGTTCTCCAACTCGTTCTGCTATTATTTCTGAATGGTGCACTGCTGACATAACACTAAGAATAAGCAATATACTTGCAACAACCTGAAAGAAACTGCTGTTATCTACTAATCCGCTAAAAAAAAGAATCCAGGCAAGTGCTGGAATAATAATTGTCCACTGAAGTAATTGTTTCATATATAAATATTTTTGCCGTTAGTTTTTATAATAAAAACCGGCATTTTTAATTTTCCGTAATATAGGCATTTTTACCAGAAATAGCAAGTAAACAGGGGCATGTTTAACGATATACTAACAGATTCATGCTTAAAAACAGCTAATTTCATTCTTTTTTTCAAAATGTTCTGAATGCACAATTCAAAAACTCGTCTGCAATAAAACACAAAAGACTTCGTTATTTCTAATATTATTTTTATGACTGAATTCTAAGCATTAAATAATTCTTATGATCATTGCCAATAAGATCAATACCTAAAAAAACAAGTGAGATAATGTTATCTTTAGCATCTGATACTTTCTTGTTTTTTAAAATTTGTCATCTTTTTTAAGTAAAGACCAACATATAACCATGAAAAAAAAATACTTTTTTTATATACTCCTCTTTATAAATGTTTTTACTGTATCAGCGCAAACTGACTCTAAAAATTATGATTCTCTTTTGCGTGAAATGACAGACTCTATTGTCAGTAATCACTATTCCGGAGTTCATAGTGTACTTATTTTAAGAGATAAACAATTGGTATACGAACTATACTTTAATGGCTATAAGCGAGATTCACTTCATGATTCGCGATCTTCTTTTAAATCGATTACAAGTTTACTGGTTGGAATAGCGATTGATAAAGGATTTATAAAGAATGTAAACCAGAAAGTTTATGAATTTTTTCCTGAATATCCAGCTCTGAAAACAGATGAATTAAAAAAACATCTTACCATAAAAAATCTACTTGAAATGAAATCAGGTTTTGATTGCGAAGAGTTTAACGATACGAAAGATTGCGAAGAAGAAATGAGTTCAAGCAAAAACTGGGTCGAATATTCACTCAATCTCCCAATGAAAGATAAGCCTGGCGAAGTATGGTCATATACATCAGTAGATCCGGTAATCCTGAGCGGAGTAATACGCAAAGCGACAAATATGTCTATTTTGGATTTTGCAAAAAAATACCTATTTGATCCGCTGGGAATCTCAGCTTATAAATGGACAATAGATCCAAGCGGAAATGGTATGACGGGAGGATCCTTCTATATCAGGCCAGTAGACATGCTTAAAATAGGACAACTTGTAAAGGATAAAGGCGTTTGGGAACGTAAACAAATCATTTCAAAAAAATGGATTGCACAATCTACTCTTTGTGATATTGCAATTCCTGATTTTTCATTTATGAAATCCAGCAGAACTAAAATTGGATTTCCACAACCTGCTTTTTATGGTTTTTATTGGTATCGAGAGACTATAAAGACAAAGGATCTGGAGCAAAATTTGCTTTTTGCATCCGGCAATGGCGGGCAATATATTTTTATAATAGAAAGTTTAAATTTAACTGTTGTTTTTACTCAGGGTAATTACGGATCTTTCAAAGCCAAACAAGCGTTCGAAATTATGGCAAAGTATATTTTACCGGACTTTAAAAATTGAGACGTTTGTAGTTTTCAACACATCAGGGAGAACTTTTTATACCAGAAGCTATAAGGTTTTATCCGGTTAGTCTGTTATAGCTATTCTAAACAGGCTCATTATTTGAGCTCTTAGTAAGTTTTACCAACCTCACTATTTGATAAACGGCATGATTCTTTAAGGATAACGAACGTGCTATTTCCGGATAGCCTGCATATGCGCCTCGCATAAATACCCAAATTCCAGTTCTTTAATTATCGTAACGTGTTCTGAAATTATGTTGTACATCTCAGCATTTGTATGAAACAATTCAACGTATACTAAATACAAACCTTCAGAATAATCTAAAGGAGAAGCAATATTTTTCAGTAATTGTTCATAATCATTATTTTCCATCTTGTTTGAATGTTTATTACGTTACTAAATTAACTTCCAAAATGCTACTATTTAATGGTTTTATTTCTTTGAAGAACAAATTCAAAATCAGCTATTTGTGTTTTAAAAGTTTCATTTTCAAATTCATAAATGGGCATTTTGTAAATAAGCTTATTAGATTCAAAATTATAATGATAGAAGAAACCATCTTTAATCTCAACATTTGATTCGTAGACATCGATTAAAAACACATTTCTTGTGTTATAATCCATCACTTTTGTCGAACATATAAATTTATACATTCCAGAATGAAACTTCTCAATTTTCAATTCTATTTTTGATCCCAAAGGCGTCCAATCGGTCATATTATAATTGATTCGCAACGCCCCTGATTCTTTTATCGAAGTCCAGTTTCCTTCTAATTCTTCTGGATTCAAGATACTTAGCTCATAAAAAGTTCCACATTTCAAACCATTTAAAATTGTATTATAAATGTCCGTTTCGTTTATTCTGTTATCTAGCTGTTTGTAAATAATTTTTCCAATTTTCTTTAAATCGCCGTTTAGAAATAACTTTGATTTTAAAACATTATTTTCATCCTTTGGGATCGATCTAAACCTATTAGAATAAATCGATTCGAAAATTTTTATAAGAGATTCTTTATTTTCGTCATTTAGAACAATATTTAAGTCTAATTTTTTAAAACTGGCAAATTCTATATTTTGATTAAATTCGTTTAATAGAATATTGTATTCTTTTGGTAATAAGACTTCAAGATCACTGTTGTTTAGTAAATCAAACAGAACTACAAAAACAAAATTCGTATCATCAGTAAATGTCTGATCAAATATTTTTAAACTATTCATTAATTTTTATTTGCGAGATTTATTTGGCGTCATACTACCAGCAATATTTTGCGTGTATTTTATTTTTAGAGTAATCAAGATTTAGTATTTACAATTCCTTCGTCAGTCTATCCATTTCCTTAAGCAAAGTTGGCATTCTAAATTCTCCTGCCATACTTTCTACTTTCTCAAATGCATCATCCAGATCAATACCAATAGCAGTTACAAACAATGGTTTTTTGCTGTCGCCTCTCAATAAAATTCTTTTATTTTTTTCGATAGATGCAAAATTGGTTTTTGCAACGCCAATGATTGGAATTTCTTTATTGAGTTTTTCATATAAATAACCTCCTAAACCATATTTCATTTCATCATCCAGATAAACAAATCCGTCGACGATAATGAAATCAATATCTTTTAAATCAAACTGATTCAGCAAACTAATAATGCAAGGCAATTCTCTTCTGTAAAATTCTCCGGGAATATATTCCTCAACATTCCCGATAATTTCGGTATGAACTTTAAAGTTTTCACTTTGATTCCATTCTGTAAATTCAAGGCAAACCGTTTTTGCTTTTCCATCAAAGTAATACGTGTCAAAGGCTAGTATTATTATTTATTTTTAAAATTGTTTAATTTATATGATGTAATTTGATTTATTCTTTGTCTCTAATATAATTTGCCAAATAAAGATCACTAGTATTGAAAGTTCCGGTTTTAGCTTCTTGCTCTGTGGTATTCATTAGTGTATTTCTGATTTAGTTTTCCCGAAAGCGAATATAAACCTATTTCTACAACAGTATAAATTCTTTTTTGATAACGTACTTTCTTTTATTCTCTTTTATTCTTTATAAACATTAATTATTTAATCCTTTTCCTTCCAAAATTAGACCTATAACTTTCTCTATTCTTGATTCTCTGGTTTTAGATTGTTTTGGAGACGAAAAATGAAGTAAATAAGCTCTTTGTCTACCAGGAGATAAAGCTTTGAATGCAGTATGTAATTTTGGATTTTCGTCCAGTTTCTTTTGAAATTCTTCTGTAATCTTAAATTCTTCCGTTTTCTTTAATACTACTTTAAGACCTGCTTTTTCAATTTCTACAGCTTCGTAAATGTAGTTTTTTAAGATTTTTTTCTGATCAACAATTTCATTAAGGTCCGTAAATCTAATTTGTCGTGCAGCCTGAACATTTTTAGATTGCTGAATCAGAATTCCATCCGTATCACTAAGTAAAGCTCCTTTAAAAAACAAAAGTGCACAATAGTCCTTAAAAGCGTGTATTAAAACAATATTACTATTTTGAAAAGTATAGCAGGGAACCCCCCATTTTAGCTCTTCTGTTAGTTGGCAATCCAATACAATTTGCCTTAATTCCGCTTGTTCTTTTTGCCATTTTTGGGCTTTATCAAAATAAAAATCAACCTTAGGATTCATAATCTTATTTGTTCCGGATTAAACTCTTAGCGCCCCACGAAACCCTCTTGCGGCATAATACGATTCAGCTCCGTTATGATATACAAAAACAGTATCATAACGAAAATCACAAAATAAAGCACCACCTAGTTTTCTGATATCAGATGGTGTTTCAATCCAACTTGATGTTTTACTATCAAATTTACCTAATTTCTGAAGCTCCCTATATTGTTGCTCATTCAAAATTTCAATTCCCATTTCGGCAGCCCTATTAAGAGCGCTGTCTGCAGGTTTGTTTTCTTTTCTTTTCTCTAGTGCTTCATGATCATAACACAAACTTCTGCGTCCTTTGGGACTTTCTGCTGAACAATCACAAAAAATATATTCATCTGTTTTCTTGTCATAGCCTGTTACGTCCGGTTCCCCTTCAGTTCTTTCCATTTCATCCAGTGACCATATTTTATCAGGATTTGCCATTAGTTTTGCTCGTACTTTATTCCATTCAATGCCTTTATGACGTTGCCTATTTTTTTCAAAGCGAACTTCTAAAACACGAAGTAATTCTTCTTGTTGCTCAGGTGACAACTTGGTTTTATGGTTATTCATGATTTTTTATAATTTTAGGACATGGCAAACGTAACAAAATTTAATCTAATCCTGCAAATTGAAAAGGTGTCGTCACTTTAAAATTCATCGAAGATTCTCCGGAATAATTCTCATTATTTGCCAAACTAAGTTTTCTTATTTTACCTTTTTCACTAAAATCAAGTTTACCAAATTCAACCCAAACTACGTTAGGATTTACAACATTATCAAAATAATAAATTAGATTTTTTTGATCAGCTACAGTTCGCCAGCGTGTAGAGGAAATATTAGGTTCGGCTACAGACGAAATACCTAATGGCACGGAACAATTTCTAATAACGCCAAAAACACTGGCAATTGCTGTTCTTGTATTGTCTGTTTTAGGAATTGCATCAATATAATAGGACGCTCTTACAAAACGATCAGCAGCTCTGTTAGTTCCCGGCAGCATAATAGTTCCCGGAATTCCTTTCCAATAACTATTTATTGACAATTGCTCATCAAAAGTAGGAGAGTTAGTCATGGCAACAAATTTTCTGTCATGATGAATAACTAATTTACCATTGATATATTCAAAAATAGCATTATCGCCAGTATTATCCGAAACAGATAAATGTACCGTTGCAAAAATAGCTGTACCCGGAATATGAGAAGAAACCACTAAAAAATCATTTTTCTCTAATGCATTTACAACTTCAGCAACTGTTGCAAAATTATCAAGTACATATTGCAGCCAAAGCGAAACTGCCAATCCTTTTTGATTTCCATTCTTTTCGAATTTAGGATAATTAGATTCCGCCAGCCATAAAAGATTACCAACCAAACCTTTCTCATTCATTCCGTCAGAAGAAGCGATATCCCAGGAACTGGTAATAACACTTCCGAATTTAGATTTCCATTTTACCGAATTATTCCCAGCTTCTCCATTTCGGTCAATTCCTCTTGGAAAAACCCATAAATTAGCAGGTATTTCGGTTTTCCAGTCCATAGATCGGGCGGTAATAATGGTTCCGTTCGGACCTTCGTAGACAACTCTGGTACATGCAATTGCTTTTTCGCTAAAAATAGCAATGCTAAGAAAAGCGGAAAGGGTCAAAATTTTGATTTTTGTTTTCATAGGATATATATTTAGTTTATGGTATTTGAAGTATCCTTAACTACGGTATAAATTCTAAAATCTTGTTCCTGCGCTATGTATCACTTTCCATTTTAACAAGGTGTTACTAATATAGTAATAATATCAATAGTAAACTGATTCCCCTTTAGTACTACAGCTACATTTTACCTTCATTTTATACTTTATTCCAACAAGATATTTTTCTTAATATTAATTTGCTCCAGAAAAGACTCATCGTGCGAAACTACAATTAATGTTCCCTGATATTCATTAATCGCTGCTGTTAAAATCTCAACATTCTGAAGATCCAGGTTGTTCGTTGGTTCGTCTACTATAATCATATCCGGAGATTGATTATTTATTGTTAAACAGCAAAGCATCAAACGCATTTTTTCTCCGCCGCTTAAAGCATTGCAAGGTTTATCCCAGTATTCCTTATGGAATAAAAACCGATTGAGTCTCATTTTTATTTCATGCTCTTCAAGACCAGAAATATTAAATGCCTGAGCTTGTTCATAAACGTTAAGAGCATTGCTTATCAACGAATAATCCTGATCGATATAAACAACAGATTGATTTTCTGCAATATAAACAGTCCCGTTTTTTGGCTTTGTTTTGCCGAGTATTATTTTGATTAAAGTTGTTTTTCCGGATCCATTTGAACCCTGAATAGCGATTCTTTCTCCGCTAATTATTTCGATATTTAAATCTTTTTTCCAGAGAAACTGATCTTCGTAAGTATGGTTAATCGCATTTGCCGTAAAGAGTATTTTTCCTTTATGCAAAGCCGAATGATCAAAACCAAATTTCATCTGATCAATATCCGGCAATGACGAGCGCAACTCACGTAATTCTTTCGAAATACCATCTACTTTCTCTATGTGAACACTTTTGAGTTTAGACGAACTGTTTTCAGCATTGTTACGCAGCGTATTCATCATAATACGGGCAACACCGGACTTTTCCTGTTTCTTTTTTCCCCGTGCATCTAACTTTTGCTGTCTTTCAACCGTTTCACGTTCTTTCTCTTTCGCTTTTCGCAAGGCCTTTTCCTTACTCTGCAGATCTTGGTTTAATGCATTGTTTTCGAGCTGTTTTTGTTCAGCATAAAAATCATAATTGCCACCATACGTTGTGATACCACGTTTACTCATTTCGCAAACTGTATTTAAAAGATGAAGCAATTTTCGGTCATGACTCACCACAATTAAACTGCAATTGGCTGTAACAATAAAGTTGTAAAGCAATTCTCTTGCCGCTTTGTCCAGGTGATTACTGGGTTCGTCTAATAAAACAAGCTCAGGTTCATGAATCGAAATTCCAGCCAGAAAAACCTTTGTCTTTTGGCCTCCGCTTAAGGTTTCAATTTTTTGTGTTAAATCCAAACCGTTTAATTGCCAATATTTCAGTGCGTTATTACAACGTTCCTCAATCGTCCAGTCCTCGTTGAGCACAGTAAGATTTTCTTCTGTAACATTCCCTTTCAGTATTGCTGCAAGGGCATTGAGCTTATGATTGACGCATAATGCTTCGCCAATGGTAAAATGATTGTATTGCCCAAAAATCTGAGGAATGTAATAAGGTTCAGAACTAGCTCTTAGCTCTCCGTTTGAAGGCGGTAATTCTCCTGCAATAATTTTTAGCAACGTAGATTTTCCAACGCCGTTATGACCAATTAGTGCGATTTTTTCGTGATTGTTTACTGTAAAACTAATGTTATCAAACAATAGATCACTGTTCTCGTGTTTATATGAAATGTTTTGTAGAATAAGCATAATTTCTTTCTCTAAAGATGAATAAATAGCGCAACCACAATTGTAGTTTACCCTTTAAATTGCCTGAAAGAAATTATTTTTCACATAAATTATTGCTTTTATTTAAGACTGCAAATATACGATTGTGTTTTAACTTATAAAAAAAACCACACTGTATTTTAGTACATTGTGGTTTAATGTGGTTGATAGGCTACTGTATGCTATATTTTTTTGAGCGTAATTTTCATTTCTTTACTGTCTAATATCAGCTGATCATCTGTTATAGTGCTTTCACAAGGATATGGAGTTCCTGTTTCATCTTTTATCACTAAGCTTTTTCCACCTTTTGTCAAGGCAAAAGTACCATTATTTATTTCATTTTGTAAATATCCCGTAACGTGTCCGTCTTCTGTAAAAGTAAGTGTTCCGTTAGTCAGAATCACATTTTTCAAAGAATCAGAAAGAGGTGTTTTTGGCTCAACCGCAGTAATTTTCCAGGAATTTACAAGTTTGTTTCGGCCTTTGTGACATGAAACCATTACTACTGCTAATAGTGCAATTGCGAAGATAAATAAGTTAGATTTTCTCATGATTTTGTGATTAAAGTTAGACATTAGAAAATTACAAAAATATTTTTGATTAAAAATCTAAATATCAAACATTTACAATAATAATTTCACAAAACAATGATCGCAACCAGCAAAATAGTATTTTTCAGGTATAAAACAAAACCCTCAGATCCTTAGTAACTTAGATTCTTATCCGCTAAAAAACTATTTTAAAGTCAAAGCACCCAAAATCTCTTCGTACATAAATGGTCCTCCCGGATATTTGGCAGTATAATCCAGATTCATCCAAACCTGACCACGCTCATCGATATGATAATGAATCTTTTTGCCATAACTTTCTTTTACAAAAAGCACATTTTTAATCAAATAATTGACCTTTTCCAGATCAATTAGAGAACCTATCAAAATCTCAGGATAAATGTGTCCTTTAGTATGAATTAATCTTGGTGTTCCGCCAATAGATCGAATTGCGGCGGCCATTAAAATAGAATGATCATCGCAATCGCCTGAAAAATATTCTAAAGATTCGCTCGCTGTAGCAATATAATCGCCTTCTTTAGGATCATTGACATAATTCCAGCGACTGTTAATCTCTTTAAAGACTGCAAAACACTGAATAATGGTTCTGTAATCTGAATATCCTTTTATTCCTTTAAAATGCTTTGACGTAGCCATTATGGCAAAATTGCGAACCTTTGGATTCTGATATTCGATCGCATTAATAATTTTGGACTTATTAGGAAACGGAAGCAGTTTTGCAACAATGATATCTTGCGGAAAGGGATTATCAGACATCGTATAAATCATAGAATTATAATCTTCTGAAATTTCACTAAAACCATAATTACCAATTACAGTTCCATACACAAGAACCAATAAATAAACCGCAATACACAAAATAATAATGGTTCGCAGGTACATTAAGAGAAAGAAAATAGCTGTAAAAACAAAAATGAAGATAAATACACGGTCTAAATTAAAAGCCCATTCTAAATCTATCAGATTTTGATGCAGTATGATAAAAATCGGAATCGTAATTAAAAGACTCAAAAGCATGATAATAATCCTATCCCAGGGTGATTTCACCTGTAATTTAGATTTTAATTGCGGAAAGTCAATTTTAGGAAAATTTATCATAAGATTCAAAAGCAGTTATCACAGCGCTTTTACAGTTTCAACAAAAGTACTTTTTTTATCAATAATTCCGAGATCAAATAACTGATTTTGAATTTTAATAAATGCTTTTTCGCTCAAATTCTTTTGAGACCATTGTGTAAGTTTCAGCCATTCCTGAATATCTTCAATTTTTTGATTGAAAAGTTCTGATAATGTTTTGTCTATATTGGGAATCTGGGTAAAATCGCGTGTTGTTTTGTTTATTATTTCTAATATTTTTTCAACAATTTTCGGGTTCTTTTTCAGGAATTCATCGCGAACAGTAATTACAAATGACGGCCATGGAGTAGGGCAGTCGCCAACTCGTCTAAAAATACCCTGATCAACAAGCGGTTTAGTCATAAAACGTTCCCACATAAAATAATCAGCAGTACCTTTTGTCAGGGCTTCTACAGCTCCATCGATTGTATTTATGATTTCAAATTGCAGATCATCCGTTTTCCAGCCATTTTCATGTGCATTTACATAAGCCATTAATTGCGATCCTGAACCTATTCTCGAAATCGCTACTTTTTTATCCTTAAGATCTGCTACAGTATGAAAATTGGATCCTGCAGCAACGTGAATTCCCCAAATTAAAGGAGACTGAACATAAATCTGAACAATTTTACTTGGATTACCGGCAACAATATCTTTTACAATACCTTCAGTTAAAATTACAGCAATATCAGCTTCACCATCACGAAGCATCTGACACATTTTGCCAGTACCTTCAGGAATGTTTTTCCATTGCAAATCAATGTTTTCAGCTTCAAATTCGCCATTTTCGATGCATAAATGCCATGGCAAATTGAAGTGTTCCGGAACACCTACAATTTTTACAGTTTTCATTAGTTTAAGTTTAAGTTAAGTTTGGATGCGTATGCTAAGTTTTTTGTTTGTTTAGTTTTTTAATAAATCAGTTCTGTGTTTATCAGAAAGACAAGGTTCTTCAATTTCTATTATTGAATTGGATTCGTATTCAGCCAATACACTTTTTACAATCGAATAGTCGGTATTTTTAACTACTTCAACAGCAAAAAAAGTATCATTGAGGCTTTCGGAGATACAATTGATTGTTTTTAATTTTTCTATAATTATTTCCTTGTCAAATTCTTTTTCCAATAGTAATATTTGAAGAATTGAATTCCCAGAGATCTCTATTGTTTCTTTATGCATGAAGAACTTTTCATTTTCATCATATTCTGCACGAAAAATATCGTCTGTGGCAATCAAAGGTCCAAAAAACGGAATATTATCTAATTTGAAATATCCTTTATCCAGATCCACAATTTCTGCCCACATTGTTTCTGAAACAATCTCTTCTAAGTATGTACTATAATATTTAAATAATATTTTTTTATGTGTTTCCTGCATTACTAAATTTACTAATTAATTTCATCTATTATTGCCTTCAACGGCGACAAAACAATACGATAACCGTCTGGATCCAGAAACATTTTTCCGTTTTCATTCCAAAAAGGATTACTTGCAGTTATGATTGAAATGTTGTTGTGTATAATCTTATCCAATAGCATATTATAATCTAAAATTGATTTAGGATAAAGCACTATAACATCATCCGGATCGAAAGTATGGTTTGCTTTTGTATCAGATTTTGTGAATTCAAAATGCCATTCTAAACCTGATTTTCCAATAAAAACACCATCATAATTATTATGATTCTGAAAATTTCCCAAGAGCTCAAAACCCAAAATATTGATGTAGAAATCTATAATTTTATCTAAATCATCTGTATGTCTGGCTACTCTTAAAAACATAATCTAAGATTTAATCTGATTAATATGATGTTCTAAATGGGCTACATAATCCGTCATAAGAAACTTTAAATCAATTACAGATTCATCACTCAAAACAATTTTAAAGTTTAAAACATTCTCATCAACACTTTTCATAATCCTGATAATTTGCTTGTTTACTACAAACCACAACTGTGTCAGATCATCAATATCCATTGTTTGATATTGATTTAAATTTACTAAATCTATTTGATTATAGGGTCTGTGCTGATAAGGTTTTTCTACATAATTAATTTCTGTAAAACGTATCAGATTATGAATCGCTGAATCTGCCAAATGTCCTATAATCTCTTTTTTAGACCATTTTCCATTTTCTTTAGTTTCTAAAACATCGTTATCTATTGTTGGAAAATAGTTGACATTTTCTAATAATAAATTTTCAAATTTAAGAATAGCGTCCTGCATGAATTATCTAATTTTCAAATTGACTAATTCCCTGATTACTTCTGAGCCAACTTATTCAATGTATAAGCAATCAATTCATCGACAGCCTTATAAGGATCTTCGCTAAAAGTTCCGGATGCACGATTGGCAATAATAGCATTCAATGATAATGCATTATGTCCTAAAAGCGCTGAAAGCCCATAAATTGCTGCAGTTTCCATTTCTAAGTTAGTAATTCTTTCGTCATTAAAATTAAAATTATCCATTTTACTGTTTAATTCTTCATCCTGAATATTCAAACGTAAAACGCGTCCTTGTGGCCCGTAAAATCCTCCGGCTGTTGCAGTAATTCCTTTAAACATTTTATCTGATTCTATTATTTTTTCTAATTTCTCAGAACAAGCAATTGCATACGGCCTTCCTTTTCTAATATCCCAATTCGTGTGGTTGATAAAAGCATCCTCAATCGCAGCGTTCGACACTTCATCGATCAGGTAGGAGCGGAGCATATTGTCTAATCCTAATCCAAATTTAGACATTACAAAACTATCCACAGGAATATCAGCTTGTAGAGAACCAGAAGTTCCAATTCTGATAATATTCAATGAAGTCAGGTTTTCTTTTGGCTGACGTGTTTTTAAATCGATGTTAACCAAAGCATCTAATTCATTTACAACAATATCAATATTGTCAGGTCCAATTCCGGTTGACATTACAGATATTCTTTTGCCTTTATAAATTCCCGTCTGAGTTTTAAATTCTCTTTTCTGTGTCGAATATTCAATCGAATCAAAAAACTGTGTGATTTTTTCTACTCTGTTTTGATCTCCAACAAAAATTATATCGTTTGCTATATGTTCAGGAAGAAGATTTAAGTGATAAACGCTTCCGTCCGGATTAAGTATTAATTCTGAATTTTGTATCATTTTTTTTTAGGTTCTAAGTTACTGAGTGACTAAGGTTCTGAGGTTTTCTGTCGGGCGCTAACTTTTTTTGCCCACGGATTTGACGGATTGAACAGATTGTCACAGATTTTTTTATGCTTCTATGTTTTTTTTTTTCGTAGAGGCGCACAGCAGTGCGTCTCCTTGTTTATATAAAAGTGTCTTGTCTAATTATTACGCCAAAGCTTTGCGATCTCTGCACTTTCATTAAAACTTACAATTATAATTCTTCGCGTTCTTTGCTGTTATTTTTTTTAAATCTAAAATCTAAAACAACTAAAGCCAAAGCTTTGCTATCTTTTATTTTTATAAAAAAAACTATTATTATAATTCTTTGCGTTCTTTGCGGTTAAAATTTTTAATCTAAATTCTAAAAGCTAAAACACCTAAAGCCAAAGCTTTGCTATCTTTTATTTTTATAAAAAAACTATTATTACAATTCTTTGCGTTCTTTGCGGTTAAATTTTTAATCTAAATTCAAAAATCTAAAATACCTAAAGCCAAAGCTTTGCGATCTTTTATTTTTATAAAAACCTATTATTACAATTCTTTGCGTTCTTTGCGGTTAAATTTTTATACAGTTTGGAATTTGGAATTTAAAAAATTTGGAATTTAGTAATCTAACCACCAACACGCTTCGTTTTAAATCCTTTTGCTTTAAGGATTTCCATGATTTTATCCCGATAATCACCCTGAATAATAATCGAAGCATCTTTAAAGGTTCCGCCAACGCTTAATTTCGTTTTAATTTCTTTCGCCAGGATTTTAAAATCTTCGTCAGATCCTTCATAACCTTCGATAATAGTTGTGGCTTTTCCTTTTCGTTTTTCGAATTTACAAATCATAGGCTCTTTTTGAATAAAAAGAACATGATCTTCTTCCTGAACTGCTTCAGGTTCATTTGATTCGATGTGATCAGGGAATAAGTTTTTTAATTGATCTTGTAAGTCCATAAATTTTTAGGCTAAAATAAATCTCAATAGTTCTGGTTTGTAAAAAATTAAATTCCAAATCCCAATTTGATAGTTTGGAATTTGGAATTTAAAAATTGTAGATTTAAAAGTTTACTTTTTTATTAAACCTAAATCTACTAAACGTTCGTATAAATAATCTCCCGCAGTAATATCTTCGAATTTCTTAGGATTCTCAGCATCAATACAGTTTTCTAAACAATCCAGACGCATATCGCTGACAGGGTGCATAAAAAACGGAATGGAATAACGTGAAGTTCCCCATAATTCTCTTGGTGGATTTACTACCTGATGAATCGTCGATTTTAATTTATTGTTGGTATGTCTTGACAGCATATCCCCAACATTAATTACCAATTGATCGTCTTCTGCGATAGCATCAATCCATTCGCCATCATGATTTTGAACCTGTAATCCTTTTCCCTGAGCGCCCATTAAAAGCGTAATCAGGTTAATATCTCCGTGAGCAGCTGCACGAATCGCATTTTCTGGCTCAGAAGTAATTGGCGGATAATGAATTGGTCTTAAAATAGAGTTTCCGTCATGAGCATATTTGTCAAAATAAAACTCATCTAAACCTAAATGCAAAGCCAAAGCTCTTAATACATAAACACCTGTTTTTTCAAGCATTTGGTACGCTTCTTTACCCACAACATTAAAACGGGGCAATTCTGCTACTGCTACATTTTCAGGATATTCTGAAGCATACTTAGAAGCAGCATCAACATACTGGCCAAAATGCCAAAATTCTTTCAAATCCCCTTCTTTACGTCCTTTCGCATGTTCTTTTCCAAAAGATACATAACCTCTTTGCCCGCCAATTCCGGGAATCTCATAATTATGCTTAGTTTCTACTGGCAAAGCGAAAAATTTTCTAATTTCGCTATAAAGCTCGTTTACTAACTGATCATCTAAAAAGTGACCTTTTAGGGCTACGAAGCCAATGTTTTCAAATGCACTGCCGATTTCATTTACAAATTTTTGTTTACGTTTCGGGTCGTCCGAAAGGAAATCACGTAAGTCTACACTAGGAATGTTTTGCATACTTTACATTTTTATTTAAAGAATGAAAGGTGGTATAAAGGCCTTTCAATAACAAAGGTAGAGAATATTTTAGATTTGAATTTTAAAAGTTATATTAAAATTAAATTATTATAACAAAAATTAATAAAATTGTTATAATTTTCTATATTTGAAACACTAAAACAACGAACCAAATGATCTTTTACAGACAAAACCTTACTGATGCTCAATTATTAGATTTATATAAAAAAATACTTAAACCACGCCTGATCGAAGAAAAGATGCTGATCTTAATTCGGCAGGGAAAAGTTTCAAAATGGTTTTCCGGAATAGGGCAGGAGGCAATCGCAGTAGGTGTTACCGCTGTTTTAGACGAATCTGAATACATATTGCCAATGCACAGAAACCTAGGAGTATTTACTACAAGAAATATTCCGTTGCATAGATTGTTTTCGCAATGGCAGGGAAAAGCAAACGGCTTTACAAAAGGCAGGGATCGCAGTTTTCACTTTGGAACACAAGAATATAAGATTATCGGAATGATTTCGCATTTGGGTCCACAATTAGGAATCGCAGACGGAATAGCCTTGGCAGATAAACTTCAAAAAAATAAGAAAGTCACAGCTGTTTTTACGGGAGAAGGCGCAACAAGCGAAGGAGATTTTCATGAAGCACTGAATATAGCTGCTGTCTGGAAATTACCAGTAATGTTTATTATCGAAAACAATGGCTACGGACTTTCGACTCCTGTAAACGAACAATACGCCTGTGAAAACCTCGCTGATAAAGGTGTTGGCTACGGAATTGACAGTTATATTATTGACGGAAATAATATTCTGGAGGTTTACAATAAATTGTCTCAGCTGAAAGAACATATGCAGGAAAATCCGCATCCGGTTTTATTAGAATTTAAAACCTTTAGAATGCGCGGTCATGAAGAGGCGAGTGGCACAAAATATGTTCCGCAGGAATTAATGGACGAATGGGCAGCGAAAGATCCGGTAACCAATTATAGAAATTACCTAACTGAAATTGGAGTTCTAACTTCAGAATATGATCAACAATTGCATGCTGAAATCAAGCAGGAAATTGACGAAAATTTGGCTATAGCAAATGCAGAACCGGAAATTGTACCTACCTATAGCGGAGAATTAGATGATGTTTACAAACCTTATCAATTTGAAGAAGTTAATCCTACTGAAGAAATAAAGAATATACGCTTTATTGACGCCATAAGATACAGTTTAGAGCAATCTATGAAACGTCATGGAAACCTTGTAATTATGGGCCAGGATATTGCAGAATATGGCGGCGCTTTTAAAATAACAGATGGTTTTGTAGATCTCTTTGGAAAAAACCGCGTACGAAATACGCCAATCTGTGAGAGCGCAGTGGTTTCGACCGCAATGGGATTGTCTATCAACGGTTATAAAGCAATTGTAGAAATGCAGTTTGCTGATTTTGTTTCGACAGGATTTAACCCAATCATAAATTTATTAGCAAAGTCGCATTATCGATGGGGCGAAAATGCCGATGTTGTGGTTCGAATGCCTTGTGGCGGAGGAACTCAGGCGGGACCATTTCATTCTCAGACTAATGAAGCGTGGTTTACCAAAACTCCGGGATTAAAAGTTGTTTATCCGGCTTTTCCATATGATGCAAAAGGTTTATTGAATACTTCTATAAATGATCCGAATCCGGTGTTGTTTTTTGAACACAAACAATTGTACAGAAGCGTTTATCAGGATGTTCCCGTTGATTATTATACGATTCCTTTAGGAAAAGCAGCTGTATTGAAAGAAGGAAATCAAGTTACTATCATAGCTTTTGGAGCTCCCGTACATTGGGCGTTAGAAACCTTGGCAAAGAATCCTGAAATTAGTGCTGATTTAATAGATTTAAGAACTTTACAACCTTTGGATACTGAAACAATTTTTAATTCGGTTAAAAAAACAGGAAAAGTAATTATCTATCAGGAAGATACTTTGTTTGGCGGCATCGCGAGCGATATTTCGGCCTTAATTATGGAGGAATGTTTTGAATACCTTGACGCTCCGGTTAAAAGAGTCGCAAGTTTAGATTCCCCAATTCCGTTTACAAAAGCACTAGAAGATCAGTTTTTACCAAAAAATCGTTTTGAAGAAGTTTTATTCGAATTATTGAAATATTGATTACAAATTGCAAATAGTTTTGCATAAAGAACATTTTTTTTATCTTTAAACCATTAAAAAATTAACTTATGAAAAAACTATTTGTTTCATTTTTTGCAATTACCTTACTTTTTTCTTGCAATAAAAGTACTAAGTCTAACGAAGATAAAGCTTTAGACGCAAAATTCGATAAGTACAAAGATGGCTTTGTTACTGATTTATGGAAAATTAATCCAGGTTGGGCGTCAGGTGTTGGCTATCACAAACTAGACAGCATTTTAGTTGTTCCGGATGCTAATGATGAAAAGAGACAACTTGATTTTGCCAATGCTCAATTGGATTCTTTAAAACAATTTAATCCTGAAAATTTGTCTGACAATAATAAGACTGATTTTCAAATGATTAAAAATCAACTTGAAGGTACTATTTTTAGCGTAAAAGAATTAAGATCATCAGAGTGGAATCCTTCTGAATATAATGTTTGCGGAGCTTTTGCAGAGATTCTAAACGGAAAGTACGATTCTCTTGATGTTCGTTTGCGTGCCTTTAATGCTAAATTGAACAATGTTCCTGCTTATTATGAAGCGGCAAAAAAGAACATTAAAAATCCAACTATCGAACATACAGATCTTGCAATAGCGCAAAATCTTGGTGGCTCATCGGTTTTTGATGCTGATTTAGCTGCTGCTTTACAACAAAGTAAATTAAGTGCTGCTGAGAAAAAGGAGATCCTGGATAAAGCAAAAGTGGCTAAAAAAGCAATTACAGATTATGCTGATTGGTTAAAGACAACTCCAAACAAAACCCCGCGTTCTTTTAGATTAGGAGCTGCATTATATGCGAAGAAATTTAATTTTGATATTCAGTCAAGCTACACGGCTGATGAGATTTTTAAAGTTGCAAATGATCACAAAAAAGATTTGCACGATAAAATGTTTGTTCTGGCTGATAAACTTTGGACAAAATACAAAGGAAATGAAGCTAAACCAACAAACAAACTCGAATTAATCAAACAAGTTATTGATAAAATCTCGTTACAGCACACAACTCCTGAAAAGTTTCAGTCTGAAATCGAGAAACAAATTCCGGAATTAACAGCTTATGTAAAAGCAAAAGATTTATTATACATTGATCCTTCAAAACCTTTAGTGGTTCGTAAAGAACCGGCATATATGGCCGGAGTTGCAGGAGCATCTATTTCTGCGCCCGGACCTTATGACAAAAATGCAAATACGTATTATAATGTAGGCAGCATGACTGGCTGGACAGCTGAAAACGCAGAAAGTTATTTAAGAGAATACAATGATTATATTCTGCAGATTTTAAATATTCACGAAGCCGTTCCGGGACATTACACACAATTGGTTTACAGTAATCAGTCGCCAAGTATCATCAAATCTATTTTAGGAAATGGTGCAATGGTTGAAGGATGGGCTGTTTATGCAGAAAAAATGATGCTGGAAAGCGGTTATAAAAATTCTGATGAAATGTGGTTAATGTATTATAAATGGAATTTAAGAGCAACTTGCAATACAATCTTAGACATTAGCGTTCACACTAAAAACATGTCTAAAGAAGCAGCTTTGGATTTGTTGACGAAAGAGGCTTTTCAGCAACAAGCAGAAGCTGATGGAAAATGGAAACGTGTAACTTTATCTCAAGTTCAATTGTGTTCTTATTTTACAGGATATACAGAAATTTACAACTTAAGAGAAGAACTTAAAAAACAAGAAGGAGATAAATTCAATTTAAAAAAATTCCATGAGAAATTTTTAAGCTTTGGAAGTGCTCCGGTAAAATACATTAAAGAATTGATGTTGTCTCAAGAGTAAACTCTAACAACATTTTATAAAAAAAGGTTTGATGAGAATTATTTCTTATCAAACCTTTTTTAATTTTTAGCTTTTAAAATCAGAAAAAATCGTTTTTTATCCGCGTTTTGCTTTTAGCAATCCGTTTTATCAGAGCTTAATATTCTAAACAATGACCACCAGTCGTTTACCATCAGAAACCTCTCGGGTCCAGGCTTCTTCAACAGCAATCAAAGGAACAGTTTCAATATTCACTTTCAGCTTATTTTGAGCAGCTAAAAGAAACATTTCAGGAAGTATTTCTGAGAATAATAATTTTACATCTTCTTTTGCCCAGCTTCCTAATCCGGAACCTGATAATTGCAAATCCACACTTCTTAAAATTCCTGATGATAACTGAATAGTATCACCCGCCATTCCTCCAATAGTAACATATCTTACTTTGGTCGTAAACGATCCGTTTCCTTTTAAAGCCGTAAGAATTAATTCTGCGGGATGTCCCCATAAATAATCCAAAACAATATCAATAGGAGTATTTAGGTGAATTTTTTTAAGCTGTTCGATAATTGTTTCATCCTCTTGTTTTAGAGAAATAACTTCATCAGCGCCTAAAGCAAAAAGACTTTTAAGTGTTTTTTCGTTTCTTCCGGTAACAATTACCTTTTTTGCTCCGTAATGTTTTGCAAGCTGAATTGCCATTTGCCCGGTAAAACCTGTCGCGCCATTTATTAAAACAGTCTCGCCTGATTTTATACCGGCCTTAAATTTAAGCGCCATGGCTGAGCCTGCCACTGCATTAGGCAAAGAAGCAGCGATTGCATCACTAATTCCTACAGGTAATGGGACAAGTATGTTTTTATCGATAATCGCTTTTTCGGCAATTGTACCCGTAATTCCACGAGCATAAACTCTAGTGCCATTTTCTAGTAAACCAACGGCATCACTGCCAATGACAAAACCATTTTGATTATCGTTTTCAGAAGAATAATGTTTTCCACTGGCTTTTCCTTTATCAAGATTAGTAATGGCAACGGCCTTAACCGAAAGTAAAACCTGGTTTTCGTTTTGCACAGTTGGTGCTGCAAATTCTGTATATTTTGGTAACTCGCCTTTTTTATAAACTACTGCTGCTTTCATAATTATTAAATTTTATAATGCAAATTTAGACTGCTGTTTACCGGCCAACGATAACATTTGTTATCAAATACAATCAGAACTATTTATTGTGAACTAATTTACTTTTTATCCTGCTTAAATGAACGGTGCTTATACCAAGATAAGATGCAATGTAATGTTGCGGAACACGCTGAATAACCTGAGGTCTTTCTTTAATTAAATTAAGATAACGCTGAATAGGAGAGTCCTTTATAAACGAAACAAAATGTTTCATGTAATCAAATGTACGCTCAAAAAGCATATTAATTAAACGGTCTCTTAATTCCGTAATTTCTTTAATTTCTTCTAATATTTTATCGAGATCATCTTTATGAATCCACCAAATAATCGAAGGTTCTATCGTTTCAATCACAACCGGACTCGGAAACTTTTTCATAAAACTTTCGATAGAAGCAACACTTTGATTTTCAAAAAAGAATTGAGTTGTTAGGTCTTTTCCATTATTATTGAACCAAACCCGGATACAGCCCTTTTCGATTATAAAAAGTTTTTTCGAAATTTCTCCTTCTTCTAAAAGTACAGTCTTAGTCGGAATTTCAATACGAGTAAAACATTTAATGTAGGAGTTCCAGCGTTCATCATCGATAGGAAATTTATTTCGGAATTGATCAAACATATATAGTTATTTGATTATTGTACAAATTTATCTCCTGTGGCTTTATCAATAAGTACCAGCAAATCATACCCCAATACATATGTTTTTAATTTAGGATCGTCAATTTTTAGTTTATCCTGCTTTACAAGGCGTCTTATAGGTCTTAAATCATAAACAACCCATTCATTCTCACCAACTTTTTCGAAAAAAGGCAAAAACTCTTTGAATTCTTCGAGACCATTATAAGCCACTATTGCCTTACTGTTATCCACTGGAGACATTCCGTTAATAGTGCCTTGTTTACCTATAACAATAATATGCAATGATTTTTTACCGGCAGCATCAGCTAAATTATCAGCAAGATTACTGATTTCAAAACTTCCTCGGGAAGCGTGATTTCCTCCGAGTTTAAAAAGCAGTTTTGGAATTTTAATTTCATCTGCCGTAATATAAGGATACAAATAATTAAGTAAATTTTTCTTCATAAGACTTACTCGTGCTTCGTAACTTTCATTCGCGAAAATTGGAATACTTGTCTTAAGATCTCTTAACATTTTTTGACTGACCTGACTTTCATTTCTAAAATCATACAGCAATGAATCTACTTCGGATACTTTCATACGATAAGCCATAAAATCACTGTATTTATTGGAATCACCAAAAAGTGGGAAATCATTTTTAGCAAATTCATCGGCCTTTTTTAATGCAATTTTTTTATTAGAAGCTTGTTTCGCAGTCGCCGCAAGTGTTTCAAAAAAAGTAGGTATGGATAAAAAATTAATTTCATTAACACCCCAAATAGCGATCTTCGAAAGTGTCATTTTGTGAATTAGATTCATTTCTTCCTGCCAACTGTAGAAAGCAAAATCATAAGGTTTACGTTTAAAATAATCAGAGTAGCCTGCCGGATTTTTAGCTGTTTTTTCTAATTGGGCTGCAGTATAAGGATCTATTTCAACAACTAAAGCTTTAGGTTGTAATATATCTGCAATTTTTCCAGAGAAAACAGGAACTTCTGCGACACCATGCTGTTCGCCTACAAATACAATATGTGAATTAGTTACTTCTTTTTTAATTAAATCCCAGCCTTTACCTTCAAAATTTCCATTTTTATAGAGAAATACATTTTTAGTAAGGAGGCTATCAGGAACTTTGTTTACAGTTTGGGAAAATCCAGAGGGTATAAATGTTGTAACAAAAAGAGCAAGTAAAATATTTTTCAGGTTCATTGGTAAGTTTTTAGAGTAAGACTCAGGTTGTTCTTTTTTGTTACAAGCATTAATTAAATAAAAAATCTTAATTTAAATTTGATTCCAACTTCCCAAAAAACTTTCTTCTAAAACAACTCTTTTTATTTAAAAGCAGATTATCTAATTTCACAAACAATTAAAAATAAACTTTCTAATCCTTATTTAATTAGTTTCTAATTCAAACAATTGTACCTGACTTTTTAAGCGATCAACCAATAAATTCATCATCCTTTTGTTTAAACTTGATGAGTTCTGAATATAAATATCGTATTCTTCAATGGTAAAAAGCGCCATGATAATTCCTTTTAGGGAATTTCTGAATTTGATATCTTTCTGAATAGAATTTTCGATCGTTTGCAATTTCTTTTCGACAGTATACGAATAGAAATCAGCTTTGTTTTTATTTACGTAATTGATAAAAACCGCAATAAACAAATCATTCTGAAGTTTTAAAATTGGTCTAATCGTTTGATTTTGAAACAATTCATCTGGCGAAGATTGAGCACTTACAGTTCCTAAAGTCTCTCCTCTGAATTCTCTTAAAAAAGCGTCTCTATCTTCCATGTTTTTTCTTTAAATTTAGAAAAAATTCCAATACAAAATTCTTTTACCTAAATTAAAATTATGAGATTTCATACCAGAAAATGGGTCAAACCCGAAGATTTAAATCCAAACGGAACTTTATTTGGCGGGAAATTATTAGCCTGGATTGACGAAGAACTCGCGTTATATACCATAATACAACTAGAGAACACAAGAGTCGTGACAAAATACATGTCAGAAATCAATTTTAAGAGCTCAGCCAGACAAGGGGACATTGTTGAAATTGGAATTGACGTCGTGAAATTTGGCAATACTTCTTTGGTTTTGACTTGTGCCGTTAGAAACATGATGACACGTGAAATTATCATTACAATTGACCAGACCACAATGGTTAATTTAGATGAAAACGGAAAACCAAAAGCCCACGGAAAGACACAAATAGAATTCGTAAAAGACCGATTATAAATTTCTATCCTATAAGTGATATTAAGTTCATTAAAAATTAACCTTTAATTTTCTTATATCACTTACATGGTTTTAAAAAGAAACACTAATGAATATAAAACTTTTATTTCCCCTTTTTCTCGTTTTTATGCTTGTTTTTTCATGTAATTCTAAAGACGAAAAGAGTCAATACAAGCATATTGTATATCACGCCGTAAACGGAAAAGACACGGCCATTTTAAAAATAAATATAAATGACAAACGCTTTTACGGGAGTTATGAAAGATCTTATTATCAGCAAGGAAAAGATTCCGGCGATGTTAGGGGAGATATCAAAGGAGACACGTTAAGAGGGGATTTTCATTATATTTCAAATGGCGGAAGCTGGAAAAGGATTCCATTAGCGTTATTAAAGAAAGATAAAAAACTAATCTTAGGAAACGGCATCATTACAACTTATTTCAATCTTCCGTGTTTTATGCCCGGAACTCCCATAGAATACCATAATTCAAAATTTATTTTTGAAGAGGTGAAAAAGTAAATAGTTTTGAGTCGCAGTTTTTAGTTAGACTGTCTGCGACTCAAAACTTAAAACTAACTAAGCGGCCCTATTGTTGATGGCAATTCGAATATTTCCAGATCAAAATAAATGACAGAAGCCATAACATGATCAAAAATATCGGCTTGGATATATTCGTAATTAGCCCAGCGTTTGTCACTCGAAAAAGCATAAATCTCTAACGGAACTCCGTGTGCTGTTGATTGCAGCTGACGACACATCATATGCATATCTTTGTTCAGTCCTGGATGCGTTATCAAATATTGAATAATATATTTTCTAAACAAACCAAGATTTGTCATATTTCGACCATTAAGCGATAGCGATTTATCGACCTCACGCAAATCATTATATTTTTCAATTTCAGCCTGTCGCGTTTCAATATAAGAACTAATAAGCTGAACACGTTTCATGTGATTAAGATCATCATTATTCAAAAAACGAATACTGCTGCTTTTTATCAGAATATGTCTTTTAATACGTCTTCCGTCAGATTTTTGCATTCCGCGCCAGTTCTGGAACGAGTCAGAACTTAAAGCATAGGTTGGAATTGTGGTAATTGTGTTGTCAAAATTTCGAACCTTTACAGTCGTCAGATTAATTTCGATCACATCACCATCAGCACCAAATTTATCCATTGTAATCCAGTCACCAATACGAACCATATCGTTAATCGCAACCTGAACACTAGAAACAAAACCTAAAATGGTATCCCTGAAAATCAAGATAATAATTGCCGAAAGCGTTCCTAAAATAGTCAGTAATTCACCTTGTTTGATTCCGAATAAAGTCGAAATAATAAGTGCGACACCAAAAATCCAAAGAACAATCATAATAACCTGAATAAAGCTATCAATTGGTTTGTCGCTATATTCCGGCTTTTGTTTTAAATAATCCCGTAAAGCATTAAAAATCGTTCTTATGATCCATAATGAAATCAAAACGATATATACACCAACTATTTTTCCAAAAACAGACTCCCAGTACTCATACTTGTCCAAAATAATTGGAACAGCCTTATAGATAAAGAAAAACGGAATTAAATACGCTGTGTATTTTGTAGTTTTATTGTGAATTAAATAATCGTCAAACTTTGTTTTGGTTTTTTGCGCAAATACAGCAGTCAAAGTAACCAAAACAAATTTTGCGATATAATAAATAGCAAAAGCCAATGCCACCAGAATGACAATATTAAGAATGAGGCTGATGTAAGACGCAAAATTGCGGCTCATTCCCCAATCTCTAAAAAGAGGGTATAAAAAATTAAATATCTTATCCAAAAGCTTATGCATTACTTTCTAAATATTTTTTCTCGATATAAAAAGTTCCAAAAGGAACAAGAGAAGCAATTTGTATGATTCCGAAAGTTTTTAGATCCCAATTTTGCGGTTTTCTAAGCAAAAATGCCAACAAAACATAACCAATAAATAAAACACCGTGCGCCATTCCTAAAGGACGTAATAAAGTATGATAAAGTTCCGGATTATTGTTTTTGATAACGAGCATATTAGCGAATAATACTAAATAAGAAATTCCTTCTAAAATTGCGGTAACTTTGAAAATCTTGAGCATCTGTATGTTTTTTTAAATTTAATCAGGCAAAATTAAGTAATATGGTTGGTTTATGCGGTATGAATCAAGAAAGTAATTTACTTTTGTAATCTTAAACTTTGATAATGAGTAAACGCGATCTAAAAAAATATCTGACCGAATTGAGCAAAGAGCAACTCGAAGAGCAAATTATCGAGTTGTACGAAAAATTTAGTCCGGTAAAAGTCTATTATGATTTTGCATTTAACCCAAAAGAGGACAAACTTCTCCAGGAATGTAAAGTTAAAATATCACATGAATATTTCCCAATAAAAAAGCCCAATGCAAAATGGCGTCCAAAAGCAAAAATGCGACGCTCTGTGGCTCAGAAATATATCAAACATTTTATAGTATTGGGAGTAGATCCTTTTGTAATTGCAGATATAATGCTTTACAATATTGAAATAGCACAGACTTATTCATCAAACAATTTTATTAAGCAGGAATTATTCTACAAAAGCATGTTCAATTCATTTGAGCAGGCAGTAAATTTTGTAATTTCTAATGGAATTTTAACTGATTTCAAAGACAGGATTTTTTCGATACAACAAGAAACTCTTCAACAAAAATGGAAAAACAAGTATGATTTTGAGGCCATTTTAGAGAAAATAGACTTATAAAGACTTTTCTCATAAAAAATCTTATTTAAAAAAATCATTTATTTTACGTTAAAATAAGATGAATAACTGTTTTTTCGGTGTATTTTTGCAAAAATCCAAAAATAAACAATGTCTCAAAACACTTTAGAAATAGAAAGAGAAGAGAAAAAAGAACTTTATGCATACCAAAAAGGCGATATCGATGCCATTTTTGAACGTTTAGACAATGCTCCTTCGAAACATCATTTATTATATCAATTGCCTACAGGTGGTGGAAAAACAGTTATTTTTTCTGAAATCGTGCGTCGTTATTTAGCAAATAATGATAAAAAGGTAGTGGTTTTAACGCACCGTATTGAACTTTGCAAACAAACCTCAAAAATGTTAAAAGGGTTTGGTGTTTCTAATAAGATAATCAATAGTAAAGTAAAGGAATTGCCTGACCAAAACGAATTTTCGTGTTTTGTTGCCATGGTTGAGACTTTAAAAAACCGTATCAATGATGAAAAATTACATCTTGATAACATTGGTTTGGTTATTATTGATGAGGCGCATTACAATTCATTCAGAAAATTATTAAACTCATTCAAAAATGCTTTTATTCTTGGAGTAACAGCAACACCTTTGAGTTCGAATATAAAATTACCAATGCACCAGAGTTACGATGAGCTTATTGTGGGAGACACTATTAGCTCATTGATCGACAAAGGTTTCCTGGCAAAAGCAACAACCTATAGTTATGATGTGGGATTAACATCACTAAAAGTAGGTATTAACGGAGATTACACCGTAAAATCGTCAGATGATTTGTATACGAATACCATCATGCAGGAAAAACTTTTGCATGCATATACAGAACGCTCTTTAGGCAAAAAAACCCTGATTTTCAACAACGGTATTCATACTTCATTATATGTGTACGAAACGTTTAGAGAAGCCGGTTACGACATCAGACACCTTGATAATACAAGCAGTTCTGAGGAACGTAAAGATATCCTGGCGTGGTTCAAAAAGACACCGGATGCTATTTTAACTTCTGTTGGAATCTTAACTACAGGTTTTGATGAACCAACAGTTGAAACTATCATTTTAAACAGAGCGACAAAATCGCTAACTTTATACTATCAGATGATTGGTCGTGGATCTCGTAAATTACCTGGTAAAGATGAGTTTACAGTGATCGATTTAGGTAATAATGCGGCACGTTTTGGTTTATGGAGTGAGCCTGTTAACTGGCAGCATATCTTTAAATCCCCTGAATTTTATTTGGAGAATTTACGTGATGATACTGAAATCGAATTGTATTTTAAATACAGTATGCCACCGGAATTACGTGCGAAATTCCCAAAAACTGCTGATGTTACTTTTGATGTTGATGAAGAACATAAACTAATCATCAAACAAAACTTACGTTCTAAAGTAGTATTAGACAAATCATTAGAGCAACACGCAGCAATGTGTGTAGACAATACTGAAACCCTGCAGGAAGCAAAATCATTAGGAAAAGAACTAGATGACGATATCGATTGCCGTATCAAACGCTATTCTAAATGTTTGAGCCAATGTAGTAAAAACTACCGTGAATGGTTAGTTGACGATTACAAACTGAAAATGGTTTTATTAATTGGTAAAAAATACCGTGAAAAAATCATGAACGAACCGGATGAATAGAAAAAGCTTGTTTCAAGTTTATTTTTCTGAGGTTTTTTAGTTTCAGGTTTCAAGTTTCAAGTTTATTGGAATCTAAACAAAATCATAATCTTAAAAGGAGAAATCGCATTTTAGAGTAATTCATTCTATTGCGATTTCTCCTTTGGCAAATTACCAAAAACTTATTTTTAAGTTTTTAAAGCAACCTGAAACTTGAAACAAATAAAAACAAAATAAACAAAAAATAAAGATGTCTAAACAATTCTCAGCATTAGGAATTTCAGCACCAATTTTAAAAGCGTTAAGCGAATTGAACATTGTTGAACCAACAGAAATTCAACAAAAAACAATTCCGTTGCTTTTATCTGAAAGCCATGATGTTGTAGGTCTAGCCAAAACCGGAACAGGTAAAACAGCCGCTTTTGGATTACCATTACTACAATTGATTGATACCGAATCGCCAATTGTTCAGGCTATAATTTTAGTACCAACGAGAGAACTGGGACAACAAATATTCAGAAATTTAGAAGATTTTGGAAAACATATTCCAAATATTTCTATAGCTGCAACTTGTGGCGGAATCCCAATAAAACCACAAATTGAACGATTATCGCAACCCACACATATTGTTGTAGCAACTCCGGGACGTTTAATCGATTTGATTCAGCGCAAAGCTATTGACTTAAAACAAACAAAGTTTTTAGTTCTTGATGAAGCCGATGAAATGGTTTCTATCCTAAAAGAAAGCCTGGACGAAATCGTTGCTGAACTTCCTAAAAAACATAGAACTTTATTATTCTCAGCTACTTTACCGGGAACAATTAAACAACTAATCCAGAATTACTTAGATAAAAATGTAGTTCAGGTTAGCGCTAATATGGAAACTGTTGGTAACCAAGGAATAGATCACGAATATATTGTTGTTGACCCAATTGAAAAATTAGATGTTTTAATGCATTTTTTAAATTCAAAAGACGGTGAACGCGGAATCATCTTCTGTAAAACTAAAGCTGCAGTAAATAAATTAGCAAAAAACCTTGCCATAAATCGTTTTTCTTCTGGAGCGCTTCATGGAAGTTTATCTCAGGGAATTCGTGACAGAATCATGGAACAATTTCGTGAAGGACATATCAATATTCTGGTTGCAACTGACTTAGCTGCAAGAGGAATCGATGTAAAAGAAATCTCTTATGTAGTCAATTATCATTTACCGGATACTTATGAAAACTACGTTCACCGTAGCGGAAGAACAGCAAGAGCAGGAGCAAAGGGACTTTCTTTAACCGTTTTACAACAAGAAGAAGTAGTAGAAATTCCCGAATTCGAAAAAGAATTAGGAATTAAGTTTACACAATTCCAGAAGCCTTCAGTAGTAAGTTTAGAAGAGAATAATACGCTTTTATGGGCGAAACAAATCTTTAAAACAAAACCAAATCATGATATTTCTGATGATTTGAAAACGAAGGTAAAAACTGTTTTTCATCATCTTACTAAAGATGAATTAATTGAAAAACTAATGGCCAATTATGTTCTTCAAAATAAAGTTGAAGTAACCGAAAAACCTGTTAAAAAATTCAAAAAGTAATATTTCAGGCATTTGAAATTGTAAATTTATGTTGTACATTTAGGTGGTATTTTTTTAATGAATCCTACTTAAAAGACAACATATATGAAGATAGTCATTATAGGAGGTGGTTTTGCAGGAATAAATCTTGCAAAAGAGCTTGTAAACCATCCTCAAATACAAGTAACACTTGTAGACAAAAATAATTATAATTTTTTCCCTCCGCTTATATATCAGGTTGCTACGGCTTTTTTAGAGCCGTCTAGTATCAGTTATCCTTTTAGAAAATTCTTTGCAGGCAAAAAAAACCTGCAATTTCGTCTAGGCGAATTACTTTCTGTGGTTCCTGCCGAAAATAAAATAATCCTCAATAACGGCGAATTAACGTACGATCATCTCGTTTTTGCTACAGGTGCTGAAACAAGTTATTTTGGTATGGAAAACGTAATGAAAAACGCCATTCCGATGAAAACCTTAAATGATGCCATCGAAATGCGTAATACACTGCTTAAAAATCTTGAAAAAGCAGCTATCACCAAAGATATCCGTAAACGCCGTAAATTATTAACGATTGTTGTTGCCGGAGGAGGACCAACAGGAGTAGAGGTTTCAGGAATGTTTGCCGAAATGCGAAAAAACATTCTCCTTAAAGAATATCCTGAATTAGAAACATCAGCCAGTAATGTGTATTTGGTCGATGGGGGAGACGCACTTCTCGCACCAATGAGCAAAGCTTCTCAAAAAGATACTTTAGAGGCACTTACAAAATTAGGAGTTGTAGTTAAACTTCACACCCGTGTTACAGATTATATTGATGATACAGTTCATTTTGAAAATGGAGAAACCATCAAAACAAAAAATCTAATTTGGGCCGCGGGAGTTTCTGCCAAAATATTCGAAGGGATTCCAAAAGAAAGTTATGGTCGCGGACGACGTATGGCAACAGATCAATACAATAAAGTAGATGGTCTTATCAATATCTATGCAATTGGTGATACAGCTATAACTGCAGGAGATAAAAATTTTCCGGACGGACACCCACAAGTTGCTCAGGTTGCAATTCAGCAAGGATTAAATTTAGCAAAAAACTTTAAAGCATTAGCGCAAAACAAACCATTAAAACCTTTTGCTTATAATGATAAAGGTTCTATGGCAATCATTGGAAAAAATAAAGCCGTTGTTGATTTACCAAGTCCAAAATGGCATTTTAAAGGATTTTTTGCCTGGGTTATCTGGCTGTTTATCCACTTGATATCACTAATTACTTATAGAAACAGATTAAATACGTTCTGGAATTGGATGGTTGCTTATTTTGCAAGAGATCAATCATTGAGAATGATTATCAGACCAGATAAGAGATCTTAAAATGAAAATAAATTCTAAATATTTTGAAATTCCAAATTCCAAATAGATAGAGAATTTAATTAAATATAAAAAAGCCAGAATTTTAATAAATTCTGGCTTTTTTATTTCAGTTCGTTATCATTGGAATTTAGAGCCGGGTGATAGCAAACAAGTGAAGCAATTTAAAAAAAATGGAATTTTATTTCTTCTAGTGCCCAATCAAAACATCATCATCTGCAGAAGCTTCAACTTTTTCTTTAATAAAACGTTTTCCTATATTTAAAACAATAAAAGCTATAATTGTAGTTGTGGTCATAATAAGAACCATTGGCGCTACAGAATCTTTTACAAATATACCAACAGCAAATGAGGCCAAAGCTCCCAGGCCTAATTGAATTGCACCCATTAAAGCTGAAGCACTTCCGGCATTCTTAGCAAATGGAGCCATCGTAAGTCCGGCAGTATTTGGATTTGAAATCCCTAAACATCCTAAAAATAAAAAAAGCATTGCAATAATTTCATACAATCCTAACAGATTGTTCAGGGAAAGTATTAGAAAAACAATAGCAATTACAGATTGTGTAATAAGCGCTCCGAAAATCATCTGTTCACTTGAAAATTTCTTCAATAAAACCGAATTCAACTGACTGGAACCAATAAAACTCACTGACATAAAAGCAAAAATCCATCCGTAAGTTTTAGCGTCTACATGATAAATGTCCATAAAAATTATAGGGGAGGCCGCTACGTATGTAAACAAGCCAGAAAAAGCGATAGCACCCGTAAAAGCGTAAGTAAAAAATTGTGGTTCTTTAAGCACCTTCAAAAAGTTAGCAATAATTGGTTTTGGTTTTAAGGAAATCGAAGTGTCCGGTTTATAAGTATTTGGCAATCCAACCATAGCAGCAATTAAAATTGCAATCCCCATACACATCAAAATAAAAAACACAGTATGCCAGCCGTAATCCTCTGTAACATAACCACCAATTGTTGGCGCCAACATTGGCGAAAGCCCCAGAACCAACATTAATAAAGAGAAAACTTTCGGAATATCTTTTACCGGAAACAAATCTCTAACCATTGCCACAGATGCTACAGTTGCAGCACAACTGCCAATAGCCTGAACAAATCTCAGAAGGATAAACGAATCAATATCAGCAACGTAAACACAACCTAAAGAAGCCAAAATATAAACTAAAAGACCAACGAACAAAGGTTTTTTTCGTCCAAAACGATCCAATAATGGTCCGTAAAGCAATTGTCCTGCTGAAATTCCGATAAAATAACTCGATAAACTCATAGAGACTTTTGCAACCGTCGTATGTAAATCTTTTGCTATACCAGAGAATCCAGGCAAATACATATCGATTGAAAAAGGACCAAGTGCTGTTAGTGAACCTAAAATAAGTATAAGCTTAATATATTTTTTTGTTGTCATTTTCTTAAAAAATTGCATTTCATTTCCTGCAAAGGTAAATATTTACTACCTTGTTATATAATTAAACGCCTTTTTATATAAAAATGACGTTTAATTGAAGCTTGATTGAATTTCAAAAACTGATTTCAATATTAATCCTAAAATTTAAAAATTTATGAAAAAATTCACCTTACTATTAGCCTTTATTTTTACAACAATTTCATTTGCACAGACAATTACATCAAAAATAGAAGATGCAAGCCCTGAGCAATATGCACTTCTTCAAAAAGTAAACCAGTATTATCCGGACATTACTTTAAACAAATCAGTTACTAATTTCTACGCTGACGGAAAAATTATCGACACGCAACAGGAATTTAATCTGGACACGTCTAAATTTTCAAGTTATAAAATTGGTATTGAACCAGGTAACAAGAAATTATTGTTCGAATATGTTTCAGATGAAACTGGAAAGGTTTATGGAGATGTTTCTATTTTTAAAGGAAATGCTTTGAGAACCACTTTTTCAGAAAAAAATAGTGAAATAAATGTTGCGCTTAACGGAAAATCTGTTTATTTAAAAAAAATCAAGTAGTACAATTTTATATTCAAAAGAAAAGCATTCGCTATAGCGAATGCTTTTTTGGTTTATATTTGAACCATAATATATTTAATAAAAATTGGAATCAAAATGAAAAAATTTATTCTTTTACTAATATTAGTTTCTTTTTCAGCACATTCACAAACAAACCGCTTTACAGGAACCTGGAGTACTGAAAATTGTAAAGATTGCAGCAAGGAATATGTTTTGAAATTAAACATAGCACAATCTAACAGTAAAATTTTTGGAACCGCCGAAATTACAAGCAGCAATGAAAAATTTGTTACGGGAATTATGGAAGTTACTGGCTATGTAAACGGATTTGGCGAAAAAGCCCAAATTAGTATTAAAGCTAAAAATGGTTCTGTAAGCGCAGTTCTTTTTGCAAACGATCAATCGCTACAATTCAATAAAAGAAGCGGCGACGATTTAGTTCCCAAAGAAACGATTCTCACGAAACTGTATTAATATTAAGTAAGCTTATTTTTTAATTGGATAAAATGTTATGACATTTGAGGAAAATCGCTTGTAATGAAAATAATTCTTTTTTTAACCGAATATCGATAACTGATGAATTAGCAAAAGAATATTCTAAAAATTCAAAATTCAAGGTTTATGGAATATTTGAAGATTCAATTCTTCAATTGTATAAACTCAACAACCACTGTTCACAAAGAATACGATAAGTAGAAAACAGAAAAGAAATTAATGTGAGTAATCTGGATAAGTCTTGTATAGAACAAAAGCGCAAAGCTTTGAAAAAGCGACATCCTGGTCCTTTTTAGTTATATCTATTTTGAACTATAATTTATATTATGTAAAATAGAATATTTCAAAACCTGCTCATGAACGATTTAATGATTGTTGAAAAAGTTTTGAAAAATACTACTGATCTATTCTCTATCTTGCAGCTTTGCTTTTTAAACAATATTGTCCGAAGTTTAACTATTTTTTATGTTCGTTAACTGGTAATAAATAGTTTTTAAAGCCTGTATACCAGTTAATTTTAACATTTTCTTAAAATAATCACATTCTCGTAAAGATGCTTTCATTGTAAGACTTTATTTTATTATTTTTACATTCGATACTTTAAAAAAAATTATCAACATATGAATACAATCGCTGAGCATATTGCAGATTTTTTAAAAGAATACCCACCATTTGATAATTTAACTTTTCAGGAATTATCTGATATTGCTACAAATATTCGTGTTATCAATTTAGAAAAACACGCCGTATTATTTCAAATCAACGATTTACTTCATGATAGTTTTTATGTTGTAGCTTCTGGTGTCATAAATTTAACAACAATTGCTGATGCTGAAGAAACGCTTATAAACAAATGTCATGAAGGTGATATTTTTGGTTTACGTCCGTTTTTTGCCAAGAATAACTACATGATGACAGCAAAAGCACGTGAAGAAAGCATTATTTATGCGATTCCTATTGCTGTATTCAGACCATTTGTAGCTAATAATTCGGATGTATTAAATTTTTTATTAGAAAATTTTGCCATCAATTCAAGACACGCAAAAGACAATGTAAATTCTAACGGTAAGTTAATTTCTGATACTGCATTCTATGTCGATCAGCAGTCAGAAATGCAATATATTCAATCACTTGCCTATAATACCTCTCCATTAACAACTGAATCAAACAAGATTGTTAAGGATGTTGCTATCCTAATGACGGAAGCAATGGTGGATAATATTGTAATCTGCGAAAAAAATAACCCAATTGGTATTGTAACAAATGCTGATTTATCTTCTAAAATTGCGACTGGCCGCTATCCTATTACAGAATCAATCGACAGGATTATGTCTTCGCCGGTCGTAACCGTAATTGAAAATGTATCGCTGGCTGAGGCGCAGTTGTTAATGTTAAAACATAATGTTACCCATTTATGTGTTACCAAAGACGGAACGAATAAATCTGCTGTAAAGGGAATTATTTCTGAGCATGATTTAATTGTGGCACAAGCCAGTAATCCAGGTGTTTTGATTAAAGAAATCAAACGTTCTCAACTTCCTAAAGATTTAAAACAAATACGCGATCGTTTGTCTGACCTGATTCAAAACTCTATTCAGAAAAACATTCCTATTTCACATATTAGCAATATTGCCAGTGAAATTAATCTTGCAATAATAAAGCGAGCTGTCGAATTGTCAATTTTAGATTTAGGCTCCCCTCCTGCTCGATTTGCATGGTTAAGCATTGGTAGTCAAGGGCGTAAAGAACAATTATTACTTACTGATCAGGATAGTATATTAATATTTGAAGATGTTGCGCCTGAGAAATACAGAGAAGTAAAAGATTATTTTTTAAGGCTGGCAAAACGAACAACTTCTATATTAGAAAAAGTAGGTTACGAATATTGTCCAAACGGACACATGGGAAGTAATATGTTATGGTGTAAATCGTTGACAGACTGGACAAAACAATACAACAGCTGGATGAATACTCCAGGTGAAAACAGCAATGATTTAAGTAGTATTTTCTTTGATTATGAAATTGTTTTTGGAGAGCCAAAAATCGAAGAAGTAATAGAAAATGTCATTTTTAAAAATGCTGTGAACAACACATTATTCTTTGATTTTTTAGGGAATGACGCTTTAAAAAGAAATTCTCCATTAAGTTTTTTTAAGAAATTTATTGTTGAAGAAGAAGGTCCGCATAAAACAACATTTGATATTAAAACCCGCGCATTAATGCCGTTAATTGATTCTGCACGTTTATTGATTTTAAATGCAAACATAAAAGGCATAAAAAACACTTACTTAAGATTCAAACAATTAGCAATCACAGATTCTAAAAATGCTGAGATATACTTAAGTTGTGCCGATGCATTTTTAACTTTATCAAAATTTAGAACGATAGAAGGATTAAAGAACGACGATTCCGGACAATATATTAATATGCGAGAAATGTCTAAAACAGACAAAGAAAAGTTAAAAAATGCCTTAACCCCAATGAAAGACCTTGAGGAACTGATTAAGAGTAAATTTCAACTTACACAATTCTCATAAGTATGCTAGACTGGATTAAAAATATCAACAAAGAGTATCCGGATTTCTGGAAGGATTACTTAACCAAGTTTGAGACAAAACCGAATCGTTTTGTAGTTTTATCTACAGAAACTTCTGGATTAAACCCCAATAAAGATGTTATTTTATCTCTGGGTGCTTTTTCTGTAATTGACGATGGAATTGTTATAAAAGATAATTTCGAAGCTGTTTTGCTGCAATATAAGTTTTTGCAGGATAATGGACTTTCGAATGAATTTATCATTGAAAGCAAAATGTTGAAAATGCCCGAGCCAGATGCTATCGAAGCGTTTGTAAACTTCATAGGAAATTCTATTCTGGTTGGTCATCATATAAATTTTGACATCGAAATGCTAAATGCCGCATTAGAACGTCTTGATTGTGGAAGATTGAAAAACGAAGCTTTAGATGTTGACATGATGTATCGCAAATTAATGGATATTAATGACAAACAATTTTCATTAGATGATTTAAGTGAAATCTTTAAAATTCCAAAAAGCGATAGAAATTCATCTTCAGAAGATGCTTATAAAATTGCACTTTTGTTTTTGAAACTAAAATCAAGATTGGGGATTAAATAGAAAAGCTTCAAACCATATAAGTTATAAATAAAGTCGAAGTTTCGCAAAGTGATTCTGCATAAGAACTTCGACTTCGCTCAGTCTGACAGTAATTCGAAAATGATATCAACTAAAAATGCCTCTTAAATTTTAAGAGGCATTTTTAGTTTTATCTGTATAAGAATTAAGAAATTCTTTCTTTCGAAATTTCGTCTACAACTTCAGGATTTAATAACGTTGAAGTATCTCCAAAATTAGAAAAATCTCCTTCGGCTATTTTACGTAAAATTCTACGCATAATTTTTCCTGAACGTGTTTTTGGTAAACCGGAAACAAACTGAATTTTATCCAATTTTGCAATTGGCCCGATATGATCAGAAATATATTGATTAATTTCTTTTGTCAAATTTGCTCTGTCTCTATATTCTCCTGTTTCTTTAAGAATTACAAAACCATATAAAGCATTTCCTTTAATATCATGTGGGAATCCAACAATAGCAGATTCAGCTACAGCAGGATGCTCATTAATTGCATCTTCAATTGGTGCTGTTCCCAGATTATGTCCTGAAACAATAACCACGTCATCTACCCTACCTGTGATTCTGTAATATCCTACTTCGTCTCTTAAGGCGCCATCTCCTGTAAAATATTTACCTGGAAAAGCAGAGAAATAAGTGTCTTTATAACGTTGGTGATCTCCCCAGATAGTTCTGGCAATTCCCGGCCATGGAAATTTGATACACAAACTACCTACAACTTGATTTCCTTCGATCTCATTACGTTTTTCATCCATTAAAACAGGCTGAATTCCCGGTAATGGCAAAGTTGCATAAGTTGGTTTTGTAGGCGTAACAAAAGCGATTGGAGAAATCATGATTCCACCAGTTTCTGTTTGCCACCAGGTATCAACAACAGGACATCTTTTATCTCCTACATGATCATTGAACCAGTGCCATGCTTCTTCATTGATAGGCTCTCCTACTGATCCAATTACTTTAAGTGATTTTAAAGGATACTTCTGGATATAATCTAAACTTTCTTTTGCTAAAGAACGAATAGCTGTTGGTGCTGTATAAAATTGGGTTACTTTGTGTTTTTCGATAATTTCCCAAAAACGGCTGAAATCAGGATAAGACGGAACACCTTCAAAAATTACAGTTGTTCCACCATTCAATAATGGTCCGTATAATATATAAGAGTGACCAGTAATCCAACCAATATCTGCAGTACACCAAAAAATATCATTTTCTTCGTGACTAAAAACATTTTTAAAAGTATAAGCAGTATACACCATATAACCGGCTGTGGTATGTACCATTCCTTTTGGTTTTCCAGTTGAACCTGAAGTATATAAAATAAATAAAGGATCTTCAGCATCCATAATCTCAGCAACACTATTATCAAGAGCTACATCTAACAAAGGCTGTAACCATTCGTCACGTCCTTCTTTCATTTTAATCTGAGTATTGGTTCTTTTTACAACCAATACTTTAGAAACTGTTGGACATGAATCTAATGCTTCATCTACAATTCCTTTTAAATCAATGTTTTTATTTCCTCTGTAACCTCCATCAGAAGTAATTACCATTTTACATTCGCAATCATTGATTCTTGCTGAAACTGCCGAAGCTGAGAATCCTGCAAAAATAACGGAATGAATTGCTCCAATTCTGGCACATGCCAAAACAGAAACTGCTAATTCAGGAATCATTGGTAAATAAATACAAACTCTGTCTCCTTTACGAACACCTTGCTCACGCAACACATTCGCCATTTTTGAAACTCTTTCGTAAAGTTCGTTATACGTTATATGTAAAGCACTTTCAGAAGGATCGTTCGGTTCAAAAATAATAGCCGTTTTTTCTCCTCTTTTGCTTAAGTGTCTATCAATGCAATTCTTGGTAATATTAACTTTCGCTTCAGTAAACCATTTCACTTCGGCATCAGCCATATTAAAATCAACCACTTTTTCCCATTGTTGGTACCAGGTAAAATTCTCTTCAGCTATCTTCCCCCAAAACTTCCTCGGTTCCCTTATTGACTTATTGTAATGTTTAAAATATTGTTCTAAATTTTCAATTTTATAATAACTCATATGATTTTGGAATTTTTTTATAAATGTATTAAATATCAGCGTATTCTTAAAATTATTTAATTCATAAATTTTATCAAAAAAAAACACATATTAAAAAAAATATCGCCTTTTTCTATATATACTATAAAATTTTACTTTTTTGGAAAAAAAAGCATGTCACAAAAAAGGCACGATAAATGAATATCATGCCTTTATTTTTAACAATTTCAATAACAATTAATTCTGTAATTCTGCATTACAATGCTCAGGTCTATTCTGAAAATAGCAGCATCTTTATTAATCAAAATGAAACTTCAACAAGTATGTTTATCACTAAACATACCCCTTCATCAGGGATTAGCTTCACTTAACTTACTTACTAGCAGAAGTTAAGTGAATGCAATATGCATCTATATCCATTTTTCTTAATAAGTGCTTACTAATTCAAAATATTACATAAAACAGAGATACAGCGCAAATCCCACAATCAAATGTGTGGTAATTCCCAATTTATTATCCAATTTTTTTCATTGCAGTCATAGATTCCCTCAACCATGTACCTACTTCTTCTATAGGATGTTGACGAATTTCTTTGTTTACTGCAATTAAAATAGCATTATCTACTCCGTTAGAAGTTGAAAATGGTTTTCCTATAATGTTAGTTTCGACAGTTTTCATGTACTCAGTCAATAACGGCTTACAAGCATGATCGAATAAATAACAACCATATTCTGCTGTATCCGAAATAACACGGTTCATTTCAAATAATTTTTTTCTTGCAATTGTATTGGCGATCAATGGCAATTCGTGTAACGACTCATAATAAGCTGATTCTTCAATAATTCCAGCTTCAGTCATAGTCTCAAAAGCTAATTCTACACCAGCTTTTACCATTGCAATCATCAATACTCCATTGTCAAAATATTCTTGTTCTGAAATTGGAGCATCTTGTGGTGCTGTTTTCTCAAAATTAGTTTCTCCTGTAGCAGCTCTCCAAGTCAATAAGTTTTTATCATCATTAGCCCAGTCAATCATCATAGTTCTAGAGAATTCTCCAGAAATAATATCATCCTGATGTTTTTGGAATAACGGACGCATGATGTCTTTTAATTCTTCTGCGATTTCGTAAGCTTCAATTTTTGCAGGATTTGAAAGACGGTCCATCATATTTGTGATACCACCATGTTTCAAAGCTTCTGTGATAGTTTCCCATCCATATTGAATTAATTTTGAAGCATATGCAGGATCAATTCCTTTTTCAATCATTTTATCAAAACATAAAATAGATCCGGTTTGCAATAATCCGCAAAGGATTGTTTGCTCACCCATTAAATCTGATTTTACTTCAGCTACGAAAGAAGATTTTAAAACTCCCGCTTTGTGTCCTCCAGTTGCAACTGCGTAAGCTTTTGCCTGATCTAAACCAAAACCGTTTGGATCATTCTCCGGGTGAACAGCGATAAGTGTTGGAACACCAAATCCTCTTTTGTATTCTTCACGAACCTCAGAACCAGGACACTTAGGAGCACACATAATTACTGTAATATCTTTACGAATCTGCATTCCTTCCTCTACGATATTAAATCCGTGAGAGTATGATAAAGTTGAACCGTTTTTCATTAATGGCATAATGGCGGTAACTACAGCAGTATGTTGCTTGTCTGGCGTTAAGTTACAAACTAAGTCAGCAGTTGGAATTAATTCTTCATAAGTACCTACTTTAAATCCGTTTTCAGTAGCATTTTTATAAGAAGGTCTTTTTTCAGCAATTGCATCTGCACGTAATGCATATGAAATGTCTAAACCAGAATCTCTCATGTTTAAACCTTGATTTAAACCTTGTGCACCACAACCTACGATGACAACTTTTTTTCCTGCTAATGCCGAAATTCCGTCTGCAAATTCTGATTGCTCCATAAATTCGCAAACTCCTAATTGTTCTAATTGTAATCTAAGTGGTAATGTATTGAAATAATTTGCCATTTTGTTTTTAATATTTAATGTGTTGTAATTTAATAATTGATTAATATGTAACTAAGATGATACTATTTGAATGTTTCTAATAATGTTGAAATTTCCATTTTTTCTTTAGAAACTGATATTCTGCCTGAACGTACAAATTGCATAATGCCGTACGGTTTGAATTTTGCATACAATTCTTCAATTTCAGAACGTCTTCCTGATTTTGAAATCACAAAGAAGTCGCGAGAAACTGTGACAATTGTCGACTGGCTTTCTTTGATGATATTTTGAATCTGTTTTTCGTCAAATAACAAACTTGAAGCAATTTTGAATATTGCATTTTCTAAATAAATAGTCTCTTCATCTGTGTGATAAAAAGCTTTTATTACTTCAATTTGTTTTTCAATTTGCCCTACAATGTTCTTAACCCATTTCTCTGTTGTATCTACAACAATAATGAATCTGGAAACATTCTCTATTTCTGATTCTGAAACGTTTAGACTTAATATATTAATGTGACGCTTTAAGAATATTCCTGATATTCTATTTAACAAACCCACGTTATTTTCTGAATATACCGATATGGTAAATGTTTTATCTTCCATGTAATTTTTGTTTAAAGTTTTTCTTGTTTCAAGTTTCAGGTTCTGCAACGTGAAACTTAAAACTTGAAACTTTTTTTTCTTTAGCTTAATCTAATTTCAGAAACACATGCTCCTGTTGGGATCATTGGGAAAACATTGTTTTCTTTTTCTACCATAACCTCCAGAAAATAAGAATCTTTTGAAGCCATCATTTCTGCAACGGCTGCATCTAAATCTTCTCTTTGTGTTACTTTTTTAGATTTAATATAATATCCTTCGGCGATTGCAACAAAATTTGGATTGATCATTTTTGTTGAAGCATATCTATTGTCAAAAAACAATTCCTGCCATTGACGCACCATTCCTAAAAACTCATTATTCAAAATAACAATTTTCACTGGTACTTTTGTCTGGAAAATAGTTCCTAATTCCTGAATTGTCATCTGGAATCCACCATCACCTATAATAGCCACTACTTCACGATCCGGTCTTCCCATTTTAGCTCCAATAGCAGCTGGCAAAGCAAATCCCATAGTTCCTAAACCTCCTGAAGTAATATTGCTTTTGGTAGAATTAAACTTGGCATAACGACACGCAAACATCTGGTGTTGTCCAACATCTGAAACAATAATAGCATCACCTTTTGAGTGTTTGTTGATCATTTCCATAGTCTCACCCATAGAAATTCCTTTATTATTTGTTGGGTTTAACTCTTCGTTTATAACCGTTTCTACCTCTATTTTATGTAGTTCTTTGAACTCGTTATGCCATGCTTCATGAGAATTTTTCTCAATTAAAGGCAATAACGCATCTAGCGCTTCCCTTACATCTCCTAAAACGGCAACTTCAGTTTTTACGTTTTTATCTACTTCTGCAGGATCAATTTCAAAGTGAATCACTTTTGCTTGTTTTGCATAAGTTTTCAAACTTCCTGTAACACGATCATCAAAACGCATTCCTAATGCAATTAGAACATCACATTGGTTAGTTAGCATATTTGGTCCGTAGTTTCCGTGCATACCTAACATACCCACGTTTAACGGATGATCTGTTGGCAAAGCCGAAAGCCCTAAGATTGTCCAGCCAGCAGGAATTCCTGTTTTTTCGATTAAAGCTTTTAATTGTTCTTCGGCCTGACCAAGAATAATTCCCTGACCAAAAACAATAAAAGGTTTCTTAGCGCTATTAATTAAGGCAGCAGCTTCAGCCACTTTATCCAGTTTTAATTTCGGAACGGGAACATAACTTCTGATTGCAGTACATTTTTCATAACTAAAATCTAACTCATCAAACTGAGCGTTTTTAGTAATATCGATCAATACGGGACCCGGACGACCTGAACGTGCAATATAAAATGCTTTAGCAATGATTTCAGGAATTTCTGAAGCTTCAGTAACCTGATAATTCCATTTGGTTACCGGAGTCGAAATCCCGATAATATCTGTTTCCTGAAAAGCATCAGAACCCAGTAAATGCTTCCCAACCTGTCCTGTAATGCAAACCATTGGTGTTGAATCGATCTGAGCATCTGCAATTCCTGTAACTAAGTTTGTAGCTCCGGGTCCTGAAGTAGCAATTGCCACCCCAACTTTTCCTGTAGCTCTTGCATAACCTTGCGCTGCATGTGTTGCACCTTGTTCGTGGCGTACCAAGACATGGTGTAATTGATCTTGAAATTTATATAATTCGTCATAAACTGGCATTATGGCTCCTCCCGGATATCCGTAAACCAAGTCTACTCCTTCTGCTAATAAACATCTAATAACGGCTTCTGCCCCTGATATTTTCATTTTTTATTATTTTTACAACTTAACAATTACTAGTATTTAAAAATACTGCTTTAATGTATATTTTAATAGAATGCAGGATTATGCTTTGATTTGAATGCGGTGCTTTTAAAAACTTCCAGATCATAATTTGCATCATCAATAATTCTTTGTCCGTCTTTTTTATCATAATCATTAGCAATTAGTCCCTCACCTTCTTTAATAGCTTTTTCAGGTTGATCTAAATGAATATAAATTCTTCCTAAATTATAATAAGCTGAATATCTTATCTTTTTACTCGACTTATCATTTTCTGTATATTTTGTTTTAAGTGAATCAAAATACTCTATTAATGGACTCATTTCACTTACTATCCCATCAATTGGACTAGTCGCTGTCATCTTAGAAAAAATTACCTTAACAGCTTCGAGCGCCTCTTTTTGAATAGCGCCTTCTTCGTCTTTAGAGTCAATAATCCATAAATTATCTCTATAACTTGTAGCCTCTAAACCGTACATTTTATTGACTTTACGATTCGTTTGATTAAGAACTAATTCAACATAAGTTTTGATTTTTTCATTATAAAAATCATCCTTTTGTTTTTTAAACAATTCTTTTACCGCTTCAGGATTTACATTGTCATTATTAGATTTATAAATATAGTCTTCATCAAACGCATATGTGTTTTCCTCATCTTTCCCTGAATCACTTATTGCTGATTTTATCTTGACGACTCCCGAACCTTTTGCTTCAATTTTCGCAATTACAAAATAGTAGGTAGTCTTTACCATTACCCCATTTTTATCTTTAGATTCATCAATTCTTGATTCAAGCTTTGGCTCCCCCATAGTAAAACTTTTCAAATTTATTTCTACATCAATATTTGAATATCTTACACTTTTTTTCCAGCCATACACATTTATTCTACCGTTCAGAGTCTCCTTATTAGGGTAAAAAGAAACAAAATCTTTGTTTATAATCGCTTCACTGCTAAAAGTTCTTTTCTCTAATGGCACAAACTTTTTAGGCAGTATTTGATAATTGACATTAAACGAAAACTTATCTAAATCGACCTTTTGTGGTTTTACCTGCGAAAAGGATTTGAAAGAAAGAAAAAGTATAACAAAATATCCTATTGTAATTTTCAAATTCATATTTTATTTTTTTAGAAATCTATTGTTCTTTTGCGACTCTAGCTGCTCTTTTGTATAATTACTCTTTACTTCCTCTTTCTTAGACGGATCGCTTATAAACATATATCGTTCTCCTATCATTTTTCCATCAACATCAAAAGCAGTTTTGCCATAAACAGCTGTCTTTTCTATTTTTTCATTAAGAACTAATATGTTGTTTTTCACAATTAATCTATACTCCTTTTGATTATCACTTATTTCAAAATGTTCTAATTTTAGTTTACCGTCATTATCGTATAAATCGTAATTCATCATAAAACCATCTGGTCTGCTATAAGTTAAAAAAAGAAACTTATCCTGAGTCGTGTCAGGTTTTAGAACTGTGTAACTTACATCTTGCAGGAAATCTGTCCTTAATCTTCCATTATAATCACAAATTGCCCCTTTACTTGATGAACTTGTTTGGCAATTGGCCCCTTTGCAAGGAATACTTACATTAAAAAAGCCATCTTGCCCGTTATATACGTATTGCTCATTACTAATCACATGTGAAAATGTTCTATAATCGCTCACTGCTATTAAATCATTCGGAAAATCCGCAATAAATTTGGATTTCTCAAAATCATAAATTTTTGATCCTCCATTATAAAGCTGAAGCGTAAAAAAACGATCTTTATATATCTTAATTTCTTTTATTTCTAATTTCGGATCAAATAACACTTTTCCATCATAATAGATATTCTTAAGATACATTGATTCGTCCCTGCTGGAATTTGCCCCTAATTGTTTAATTATTTTTCTTGTCTTAGAAAAAATAACCATGTATTTATCCTTAAATTCAAGCAATGAGCTAACATCATTTGCTCCTACTGATATAGGAAAGATATTCTTGAGATTTGAATAATCAATAAGCTCAATGATATCATTCTTTTGAGCTAAATAAGCAACATCTTTTTTCTCTCCTTTAACATGATAATACATTTTATCTAATGAATAGATTTTATCATAGTTGTTTGGTATTAATTGTTTATTTTCTTTAAAGTCATAAATTCCAAACTGCTTGCCATCCAGACTTGATCTAACGCGATTGTCTTTTACAAAAACATCATAATCATATTTGAATACTTGTCCGCGTGCATGCTTAAATGGCTGTTTGAGCAATGATTTACCTAATGTATCCAGAACTGTAAAATCTGTATTAGTAAAAGCTAAAGCTTGTCCGGACTTGTTAAAATTACCAATACTATTATATTGCGCAGGCACTATTATCTCGCCACAAGAATTAACAATCCCTACCTTTTCTGTATTATCAAAAAAACTATAAACTTCAAAAGGCTGATTCCATGATCCATTTGTAAAATTGAAATTGGTTTTGATTCCGACTTCTGGATTTTTAACATCGTGTATTTCAACGTCTACATATTCAAAAATCATATAACCGCCACCATCATTTCCGCTGCCACGTACTTTTGACGTGAAAAACTTCCCGCAATTTAATCCGCTTAAAAAACCTTTTTTGTTATCTCCTTTAAAAGAATAAATAATTTCGCCGGCAGCATTCGCTATCTTAATATTATCAGCACTTTTTTTATCTTTTAAAAGAATAAAACCACCTTTTTTTATCTCTAAATTATAATCTTTCTTTAGATCCTCTATTTTGCTACTTTGCGAAAATGAAATTAAAGGCAATACAAATAAGAAAAACATGTAAATTGTTTTCAGCATTTTTTATTTAATAAGTTGGTTTTAATATTAGGTTTTGACTTTATTATTTATCGGTAACGCAACCTGTAGAAGCGCTTGAAACTGATCTTGCGTATTTAAGCAAAACTCCTTTCGTAACTTTTAACGGAGGCTGAACCCACGCTGCTGCACGAGTTGCAAATTCCTCGTCAGATATCTTCAGGTTGATTGTATTATTTACAGCATCGATAGCAATTAAATCACCATCTTTTACTAAAGCAATACCACCACCATCATAAGCTTCTGGTGTTATGTGACCTACCACAAATCCATGTGAACCTCCAGAGAATCTACCGTCTGTAATAAGAGCACAACTGCTGCCTAATCCGGCACCAATAATTGCCGATGTTGGTTTTAGCATTTCAGGCATTCCCGGACCACCTTTTGGTCCACAATACCTGATGACTACTACATTACCTGGTTTAATTTTTCCGGCCTCAAGTCCCGGGATTACTTCAAATTCTCCTTCAAAAACAACAGCAGGACCTTCAAAATATTCTCCTTCTTTTCCGCTAATTTTTGCAACAGCACCTTCAGAAGCAAGATTTCCGTATAAAACCTGAATATTTCCTGTTGGTTTTAATGCTTTTTGTATTTCATGAATAACCTGTTGTCCATCTTGTAAATCCGGAGTATTGGCTAAATTCTCTGCTACAGTTTTTCCGGTTACGGTCAAACAATCCCCATGAATCAATCCTACTTTTAGTAAATATTTCATTATAGAAGGAATACCTCCAACTTCGTGAATATCCTCCATCATGTATTTACCACTTGGTTTCATATCCGCCAATACTGGTGTTTTATCATTGATTGCCTGAAAATCATCTAATGTGATTTCGATATCAACAGCGTGCGCCATTGCAATTAAGTGCATAACCGCATTTGTAGAACCTCCTAAAACTGCAACGATTGTAATTGCGTTTTCAAAAGCTTTACGAGTCATAATATCTCTTGGCTTAATATCTTTTTCTAATAATATTTTAATCGCTTCTCCGGCAGCAAGACATTCGTCTCTTTTATCCTGACTCAAAGCAGGATTAGAAGAGCTGTATGGCAAACTCATTCCTAATGCTTCAATTGCAGACGACATTGTATTTGCAGTGTACATTCCGCCGCAAGCACCAGCTCCCGGGCATGCATTTTGAATAACACCTTTAAAATCTTCCGGAGTAATTTCGTTTTTCACCTTTTTTCCTAAAGCTTCAAAAGCAGAAACAATATTTAATGATTCTCCTTTCCATTTTCCGGAATGAATTGAACCTCCGTAAACCATAATCGATGGACGATTTACTCTTCCCATTGCGATTAAAGCTCCAGGCATATTTTTATCACAACCAGGAATTGCAATAATACCATCGTACCATTGTGCTCCCACAACTGTTTCGATAGAATCTGCGATTACATCACGGGAAACCAATGAAAAACGCATTCCTTCAGTACCGTTTGAAATTCCGTCACTAACACCAATAGTATTAAAAATAAGTCCGACCAGATTTGCATCCCAAACACCTTTTTTGACGTCTTTTGCCAAATCATTCAGATGCATGTTACAAGTGTTACCATCGTAACCCATGCTTACAATACCAACTTGTGCTTTCTTCAAATCTTCTTCAGTTAAACCAATCCCGTACAACATCGCTTGCGCTGCAGGTTGTGTTTGATCTTGAGTGATGGTTTTGCTGTACTTATTTAATTCCATTATGTATTATTTTATTTTAATTTTTGTTCAAAAAAAAACCTTCCAGTATTTGGAAGGTTTGTAATATAGTTTTTCAATTATATTTATACCATTCCCGATGCATATGTGTGAATCACATTGACAACAACGACAGAAGTAATAATAATTGAGATTTGCATCATTTATTTTTTAGTGTCACAAAAGTATGAAAACTTATAGGACTAAAAAAATAAAATCTCAACATTTCACATACTTCTTGTTATTTATTTCATTATTTTAATAAAAACCTTAAACAATTGTTGACTGACCAATATGTACATTGTCATTATTAAAATACAATAGGTCATCTTTGCTAAAAATAAAATTTGAGACAAACTCTCCTACTTCATTTGTACCGAATTTTGAATCTGCTTTTAAATCAATTGTAACCACTTTATATTCAATTGCTTTTTCGACTGCCTGATAAATTACATTTGCTTCTTTGAATAAGCCAAAATGTTCTAACAACATTGCAGCAGATAAAATCGAAGCAATTGGATTGGCAATATTTTTTCCTTTTGCCTGTGGATAAGAACCGTGAATTGGTTCGAAAAGCGCATTTTTTTCTCCTAAAGATGCCGAAGCCAATAGCCCGATAGATCCTGTAATTACACTTGCTTCATCAGATAAGATATCTCCAAATAAATTCTCGGTTAAAATCACGTCGAATTGTTTTGGATTTAGAATAATCTGCATTGCTGCATTGTCCACAAATAAAAAATCTAACGCTACATCAGGATAATTCAAACTCACTTTCTGAACAACTTTTCTCCATAATCTTGAGGTTTCCAAAACATTTGCTTTGTCTACCATAGTTAACTTTTTGCGTCGGTTTTGTGCTGATTTAAAAGCTAAATGTGAAATTCTGGTAATTTCTTCTTCTGAATATTCACATAAATCCGAAGCATGTGTACCTTCTTCGTTTAATGTCTTAGCTCCAAAATAAGCACCACCGGTTAATTCTCTGAAAATAGTAAAGTCAGCACCATCAATAATCTCTCTTTTTAAAGGAGAGGAATCAATTAATGCTTTGTACGGTTTTATAGGACGAATGTTAGCAAACAAACCTAATTCCTTACGAAGCTTCAGTAACCCCTGCTCCGGACGAACTTTTGCATTAGGATTATTGTCATATTTAGGATCTCCAATCGCTCCAAACAAAACTGCATCTGTGTTTAAACAAAGATTAAGTGTTTGCTCCGGCAACGGATTTCCTGTTTTGTCAATAGCAATTGCTCCCATGAGAGCTTCTTCAAAAACAAATTCATGATTGTACACTTCGCCAATAGCATATAATGCTTTTTTGGCCTGTGCGATTACCTCTGGTCCGATTCCGTCTCCCGGTAAAACTGCTATTTTCAAATTCATAATGCCTCGTTCTTTATGTATTTAAACCCTTTTATCTTTCTCTTTATTCTATTCTCTTTATTCTATTCTCTTTCCAACTAACTTCTAACTAAATCTCCTTCAATTTTCGAAGCCTCAATAATCTGGTGAATATCTGCATCGATAACTTCTTTTTTGATATCAGCAAATTTCAAAAATTCAATGTATACGATATCCAATTGTACTTTTGTCAACTCGTAACCTACCTTTTTTGCACGGTAAGCCAAAGCAGCTCTTCCGCTTCTTGCTGTCAAAATAATCGAAGATTCATTAACACCCACATCAAGCGGATCCATGATTTCGTAAGTTGCTCTGTTTTTGATTACACCATCCTGATGAATCCCTGAACTGTGCGCAAAGGCATTAGCACCAACAATAGCTTTATTTGGCTGAACGATCATTCCCATACTTTCAGAAACCAATCGGCTCATTTCATTTAATTCTCTTGTATTGATATTAGTGTCAAGATTAAGGTAAGGATGTTGTTTAAAAATCATCACTACTTCTTCAAGTGCCGTATTTCCGGCTCTTTCACCAATACCATTTATAGTACATTCTATTTGTCTTGCTCCATTTATAGCTCCTGCAATAGAGTTTGCAGTTGCCATTCCTAAATCATTATGACAGTGACATGAAAGGATCACATTTTCGATACCTTTTACGTTTTCTCTTAAATATTTGATTTTTGCACCGTATTCATCTGGTAAACAATACCCTGTTGTATCTGGGATATTTAATACCGTAGCTCCGGATTTGATCACTTCTTCACAAACTTTTGCAAGGAAAGCGTTATCAGTTCTACCGGCATCTTCTGCATAAAACTCAACATCTTCTACATAAGATTTTGCGTGTGATACAGCGTATTTTGCTCTGGCAATAATGTCTTCTCTTGTGGTATTTAATTTATGGAGAATGTGAGATTCAGATGTTCCGATTCCTGTGTGGATTCTAGGTCTTTTAGCATGCTTTAAAGCAGCTGCGGCAACATCAATGTCGTTTTTTACAGCTCTTGTCAGTCCGCAGACGGTAGCGTTTTCTACAATTTTACAAATCTCAGAGACCGATAAAAAATCGCCCGGACTTGACACAGGAAAACCTGCTTCGATAACGTCAACTCCCATTTTATCAAGTCGTTCTGCGATAACTAACTTTTGTTTAGTATCTAACTTACATCCTGGAACTTGTTCGCCGTCGCGCAAAGTGGTGTCAAAAATTTGAACTTTCTCTCTATTCATATTCATTTATTTAATGTAATTTCACATCTTGATAACAAATATATATTGTACTTCCTCAGTATGAAATTCATTTTAATGAAATTATACTGTTCATAACACAATTTATAACGTGTTAATCTATTAAAAACCAATAAGTTATATTATTATATTTTACAATGGCTAACCATCAAAAAGATTTCTTATTTGTATTGATTAAATCGCTTTCTAAATCCGAAAAAAGACAGTTTAAGATTTTTGCAAGCCGTTTAGAGACGAGTTCAAATACGAAATTCATCGAATTATTTAATATTTTAGATAAGTCTGAAACCTACGATGAAAAGCTTATTCTAAAAAGCGGGATCATTAAAAAAGTACAGCTATCTAATTTAAAATCATACTTATACAAACAGATTCTGGTCAGCATCAGGTTGAATATTCCGAGTCAGAACATTCGTTATCAACTGCGTGAACAAATAGATTTTGCGGGTATTTTATACAATAAAGGACTGTATAAACAAAGTTTAAAAATTCTGGACAAGACAAAAATCATTGCGCTTGAAAATGATGAGAAATATATGGCGTATGAGATTGTAGAATTCGAAAAACTAATCGAATCGCAATATATTACCCGAAGTATTCAGGGTCGAGCCGATGAATTGGTTATTCAGGCAAAAGAATTAAACTATAGAAATACAATTTCAAGTAAGTTATCTAATTTGTCGCTTCAGCTTTACGGAATCATGCTTAAGACCGGTTATGTAAAAAATGATGAAGAGTATACTTATATTGATGACTATTTCAATAAACATATTGCTAAATTAGACGAAAGCAAGTTTGGATTCAGAGAGAAATATTGGTTCTATAACGCCAATTTATGGCGAAGTTTTCTGGTTCAGGACTTTCTTGCGAGTTATAAATTTGCTTATAAGTGGGTGAGATTATTTTACGACAACCCAAACATGATCTATCAGAATCCGGTGTTTTTTTTAAAAGGGAATCATTACTTTTTGGAGTCTTTATATATGTTGAAGTACAAATCGAATTTCAAGAAGTATTTAACGCTTTTAGAAGAAACAATTGAAGATCCTAAGTTTCCTGTAAATGACAACATTGCATCGCTATCATTTCTATATTTATATAATAATAAGCTGAATTATCATATCCTGGAAGGAACTTTTGCAGAAAGCGAATATTTGATTCCCGAGATCTTAGAGAAAATAAAAATTCATAGCGAACATCTTGATGAGCATCACGAGATGTTATTTTTCTATAAGATCGCCTCCATTTATTTTGGAAATGAGAAGTATAATGAATGCATTTTTTATCTGGATAAAATTATTAATAACAGAAATTTAAGCATGCGTGAGGACTTAATGTGTTTTGCGAGACTATTGTCTTTAATTGCGCATTATGAATTAGGGAAAGATTATTACATGGAGAACCACCTTAAAAACACTTATAAGTTTCTATTAAAAATGAACGACTTACACGAAGTTCAAAAGGAAATTATTAAGTTCCTGAGAAACTTAAATAACTTTTATCCAGCCGATATTAAGAAAGAATTTAAAAAAATGCATGCGCGTTTTGTAGAACTTGAAAAAAATACCTACGAAAAAAGAGCTTTCTTATATCTGGATATCATTTCATGGCTTGAAAGTAAAATTGAAAATCGCAAAATTGCTGATATAATTAAGGAAAAAGCGAAGTTGAATAGCCGTTAAGGACGAAATTTTCAATTTTTTAAAATTCCAAATTCCAATGGTTTGCGCACGGGTCTTTGTCAAAGTTTAAAACCAAGAGTGTAAGGAACTTTTGTAAAAAACTATTATTTTTATTTTCTGTATTTATAAATCTATCAGAAAATGCAAATCAGAACAGAAGTAAAAGAAATATTAAATTATATTTCAGAAGATCAACTTGATTTTTTTGCTCAGCAAACTATGGTTGACTGGAATGCTAAAAAACTAAAAGGCAAGGAATTATTTAAACTTTGTGTTTTTGGAGTCTTAAATGAAAATAGAGCCAGCTCTAGAGTATTTGAGAATTTTTATGAGAATCATTTTTTTTGTAAATATGCTCAAATTCCCAAAGATAAAAGTGTAAGTCACAGCAGTATTGCAGAGAGAATAGGAAAAATAAACGTTGAGTATTTCGAAAAACTTTATCAGCACACCGTTACTGTTTTTCAGGATAAACTCAATGATAAAGATAAGATCAAATTAAGTTTGTATGATTCCACAATTACAAGCTTATCTGCTTCTTTGTTAAGTTTCGGGATGCGAAATGGGCAGAAAAACAAAAAAGGAGAACAGGGCAAAAATAGTATAAAATTTACAATTGGTTTTAATGAATTGCCCTTTAATGTAAAGTTTCACAAGGATCAAAAAATGATTAGTGAAGATTTGGCTTTGGGCAATATTCTAGAAGAGCACATAGCCAACAAAAAAGATATTGCCGTTTTTGATCGTGGAATGAAGAATAGAAAAACAATGGTTGATCTCTCTACTGATGATAAATATTTTGTAACCCGAATTTATAAATCATCTAAATATGAAGTAGAGAAAGGCAGTAAGGTCACTCCATTGGATTTTGAAAATGATATTCTTAAATTAACAAAACATAGCAGGGTTTATCTTTACTCGAATCAAAAAAAGACTAAAATAGTTTTTAGATTAGTGGAAGGGATATTAAAATCTGATGGAGAGAAGATCTTGTTTTTAAGCAATTTGCCAGAAGAAGAATTTACGGCAGATCAAATAGCAGAAATTTATAAAAAGCGTTGGGACATTGAGCGTTTCTTTAGATTTATAAAGCAAGAAATGAATTTTAAGCACTATTTTTCAAGACAGTGGAATGGAATTCAGGTAATGATATATATTATTTTAATTGCATCAATCTTGCTCTTGAGTTATATAAAACTAAATGAATTAAAAGGATATAAGATCCCCAAAATTTCATTTTGTAATCAATTACAAAATGAAATCATTCAACAAATAGTAATACATTGTGGTGGGGATCCTGCTAAAATAGAGACATTCAATGCATAAAATAAAGTTCCTTACACTCTTGGTTTAAAACTTTGACAAAGATTAGTACAGACAAAAAGCGTGAAGGATTAAGATCTTTCACGCTTTTGTCATTTCTGACGTGAGGAAAAATCTCCGTAAGAAACTCCTCCCTGAAAGTCTCCAATCTTAAGTCGAAAATCTTTGACGAATTTCTAGTGCGATTTCTCTCTCCGATCGAAATGACAAGCCCTGCCAAAATCCCTTTAAATCGGATAGGAGCCTAGGGATTAATTCCCTAGGCGACCTTCCACACCACCCGGCATACGGATCCGTACCAAGGCGGTTCTTAATTTACGATACATTTTAAGATAGATACCTAACCTAAAGTACTTCCGTGAGGTTGTTTTCAGTTATCCCAATAAAGGTCTGCACTCCCTGGTAGCTGTCGGATTCCGTCCTATCCTTTCCAAGGTAGTTATCAAATTACTTGATATTTTCTGCATTCGTGCCTTCATAGGTAACATTCATTTACTACTCACTTAATTAAGTTCAGTCCTTCGGTACTCATTTACAGTACCTACTATGACCTCTGCTGACTTCTTATAGCAATTGTTATCCATAAGTGCTTTTCTTAAAAAAAAAACTCCCCCTATGTCTATAAGACCTCCCCAGGTAAGAACGACAACTTTCCTCTCATATACCTGCTATATTTACCATGATGTTTCCGTACAGTTTTGGACTTCAGTTTGTGTTGCAACCTTATCCAACATCTTTGGCCTTTTATATAGTTTCTGTTCGTCAGGTCAAGAGTTTGCCTACTGCTTCCTTCAGATTCCACCTCGCGATGGACACCCTTGCATTCAGCTAACACTTCCCACTGTAAAGGCGTGTTCGGGACTTACACCCTAGAGTTATCGCCCATGCTGGGCACACAACCAACAAACCCGACAGGTTTTTAAAACCTGTCGGGTTTACTAGACGCAAAAAAAATCCCAAATCCCTCCCGAAACCTCGGAATTGGAATTTGGAATTTTAAAAAATTGGAATTTATTTAATCTTTATTCTACAATATTAGAACTTGTTACGTAGAAATCTTTATCAACTTCAAGCGTACGTTTCTCGTTTGTTGTTTTCTCTGATTTCCATTCTGTGGTTGGTTTAAGCCATATCTCTTCACCGTTTAATTTTACTTTAACCGGCATATCAAACTTAGCTACACAATTAGTCCAGTGATATCCAAAAGATCCGTTTTTAAAAATATATTCAAAAACCGGAATCTGAGTTGTGTTTAAATACTGTGTAAAAACCCTGTTGAAATTAATTCCAGATTGCGTATTGATATATTCCTGAATTTGTTTACCAGTAACCGTTTGGTGATAAAAAGTGCTGTTTAAACCTCTTAAAATAGATTTCCATTTTGCATCATCGTTAATGACCTGACGAATCATATGCAGCATATTCGCCCCTTTTGGATACATATCTCCAGATCCTTCATTATTGACATCATAATTACCAATAATAGGCTTATCATTATGAATGTTTCTTCTGCACCCAATTACATATTCTGCACCTGCATCTTTTCCGTAATAATATTCAACAAAAAGGCTTTCAGAATAATTCGTAAAACTTTCATGAACCCACATATCTGCAATATCTTTATAGGTAATATTATTAGCAAACCATTCGTGTCCGGATTCGTGAATAATGATAAAATCGAATTTTAATCCCCATCCGGTTCCGCTTAAATCTTTCCCTCGGTATCCCATTTTGTAACCATTCCCGTAAGTCACACTACTTTGGTGTTCCATTCCTAAATAAGGTGCTTCAACCAATTTATAGCTGTCTTCGTAAAACGGATAAGGTCCAAACCAGTTTTCAAAAGCTTTTAGCATTCTTGGAGCATCTTTAAAATGCTCTTTTGCAATTTCCAGATTGTCTCTCAGAACATAATAACTGCAATCTAAATCGCCTTTTTCTCCTTTATATTTCTCTGTAAAATTCACATAATCCCCAATATTTATGTTTACACCATAATTATTAATTGGATTGGCAACATACCAATTGAAGGTTTTAGTACCGTCTTTTTCTTTTTTAACACTTTTCAATCTTCCGTTTGAGACATCAGTTAGATCTCCGGGAACATTTACAGTAATCAACATGTTTTCGACTTCATCATACATATGATCCTTGTTTGGCCACCAAACACTAGCACCCAATCCCTGACATGATGATGCGATAAAATCCTTTCCGTTTTTATCTTTTTTCCATGTAATTCCACCATCCCAAGGCGGATTTACAGCTTCTTTAGGTTTACCTCCAAATGAAATTATAATTTCCTTTGTATCGCCTACTTTTTGAGCAGCCGTTAATTGAATAAAAAAAGCATTTCCGTCCCTTTCGAATTTCAATTCTTTTCCGTCTTGCGTTACTTTATAAATCTGCATAGGTTCCTGCAAATCAATCTGCATTTTGTTATAATCCTTTAGGACCGTATAACGAACAGTGTTTGAACCCGTAATAGTTTTGTCTTTTGGATTTACTTTTACATCTAAATGATAATATTTCAAATCCCACCAGGCTCTTTCTTTTGTAATGCTTCCGCGTAAAGTATCCTGATGTGTAAAAACCGTTTCTGACTTATTCAAAAGTCCCTGGGCATTGGTTGTAAAACCAAACAAAAAGGCGATTAAAGCGCCACCGAAGTATTTTTTCATATGAAGTAAATATTTTCTTTTAACCGAAATAAGAAAGGTATTTCAACCCGCTTAAACTTCAACAAATGTAAACATTCGATTTAAGTTTTAAATGATTTTAGAAATGCTAATCAGAAAAATTATTATTAAAAGTTATTTATTCTTCTGTATTTTAGCAAATCAAATTCATTTATACTATTTATGAAAATTAGTGCAATCACTACTGTTTTATGTTTCATGTGCTCAATAACAAATTATTCGCAAAGCATACCAATTTATAAAACAGCTGAAAAAATAACAATTGATGGAGATTTATCCGATTGGAAAACCCCTTTTCTTGGACCTTTTGTAATTCATGATTCAGGAAAAAAAGGTACTCAGAATACTTTTGTTTCACTTTCGTGGAATGATGAGAACCTGTATATCGCCTATCATTCAACAGATTCTAAAATAATTGGATCAGCTCAGAAAAAAGATTCTCAAATTTTTAGTACCGATGATTTAGTAGAGATTTTTATCGATCCTGACGGAGATGGTCAAAATTATATCGAAATTGGGGTAAATGCTTTTTCATCTAACTATGATTTATTGCTTAAATGTATTTCGCCGGATTGTGGTGGCTGGAACACTTCTATGGCTTTTGATATCGCAGGCCTTGAAGCAAAAAGTAAAATAACGCCCGAAGGTTTTGATACTGAAATTAAGATTCCGTTTTCGAGTTTAGAAACTATTAAAAACGGCAATTTCAATAAACCGAAAGCCGGAACAAAATGGAGGGGAAATACTTTTAGAATTGATTACGGTAATACAACCGAATATCTTGCATTACAATATTATAAGAGCTTAAAATATGGTTTTCACCAACCGGAAGAATTTGCTGTTTTCGAGTTTCTGGAATAGCGATAAGATGGTACGCGGATGACACGGATTCGCTAAAGCGAAAACGCAGATTAACGCGGATTTTTTCTTTTTTTTTATCCGCAATCTTGTCATCCCAAGGAACGAGGGATCTCCACAAGAAACTTAATTCTGATTGCTTTAAATTTTAAAAAGCTACGATGCAAGTTACTTAACGGTGTAATATTGCATTTCATTATCAACTAAATATTTAAAAAACTTATTATCTTCCTTCATTTTATAAATTTCAAAGATAGATTTGTTTGATTGAAAATATACATTTTGCAAAAATCTATCATTTAAATTCCCATAAGCCTGATAGGTTTCAAGAAACATTTTTATGCCTTTTTTTATTACAGTTCCGTTTGGAAATCGTTCTAACCTGTACATTGATGGAGAAGGCGAATTATCTTTTTCAAGAAATAATTCTCCCGTACTTTCATTTATGGGATAATAAACACTTTTAGAGGTCTTTTCTAAAAAAAGAAGTAACTTTTGTCCTTTTTTCAAATCGCTAACCCGACCGTCACACATCCATTCTTTCCAGATTGTAACATTAATTTTTGAATCAGATTTTCCTTTAATAAATTGACTTATTGTAAATTCATACCTATCCTTTGAAACATTCGAAATTGTACCGTCAACAATTAAATCTGCTTTAGAAATAACTATCGAATATGATAAAATATTTTTCTTAAAATCGAAATTTAAAGTTGGACTTAGAAATAAAAATAGACAAACAAACAATTTCATAAATGCATTATTTTTTAGCGCGATACCATTTTTGTGAGACTGAGGGAAGTCGAAGTTCCGTTTACTAAATCACTTTGCGGAACTTCGAGTTCCCTCAGTCTGACAATTGAGCCGAAAATTAATTCTTATTTATTTCTGACGTTTCTTCAAAACATCTACAACATCATTCAGCTGAAAACCTTTTGCTTGCAATAAAATCAAATAATGAAACAACAAATCAGCGCTTTCGCTTAAGAACAAATCATCATTATCATCTTTGGCTTCGATCACAACTTCTACAGCTTCTTCACCAACCTTTTGAGCAATTTTATTGATCCCTTTTTCAAATAATGAAGCAACATAACTCTTCTCAGAATCGGCATTTTCTCTTCTGATTTTGATTGTATTTTCAAGATTTGAAAGAAAACCATAGCTTTCTTTATTTCCTTCCTGCCAACAAGTATCTGCTCCTGTGTGACATGTAGGTCCTTCTGGTTTTGCCTGAATTAAAAGTGTGTCGCCATCGCAATCATTTTTAATGCTTACAAGATTTAAAAAGTTCCCACTCTCCTCGCCTTTTGTCCAAAGCCTTTGTTTTGAGCGGCTAAAAAAAGTTACTTTTTGTGTTTCTACTGTTTTTTGCAGTGATTCTTCGTTCATATATCCCAGCATCAGAACATTTTTAGTTTCTGAATCCTGAATAATTGCCGGAATCAATCCGTGTGAGCTTTTTATATTGATGTCCATATTATTTTAGATTTTTTGACTTCAGATTTTAGATTTTCCGAAATCTTTAATTTATAGATTAAATCTTGTTTTTTTTCTTGACTCAGTTTTTATAGTCTAACTTCGATACCATTATTTCTCAATTCCTGTTTCAAAGCTTTAATCTCAATTTCCTTAAAGTGAAAAACACTGGCCGCCAAAGCAGCATCTGCTTTTCCTACTTTAAATGAATCTACAAAATGCTGAATATTTCCAGCTCCTCCGGAAGCAATAATCGGAATATTAATCAATTCTGACAATTTAGCTAAAGCTTCATTGGCAAAACCATTTTTTGTCCCATCGTTATCCATTGATGTAAATAGAATTTCTCCTGCTCCGCGCTCTGCCACTTCTACAGCCCAATCAAATAAATTCAGTTCTGTTGGAACTTTGCCACCAACCAAATGTACAATCCATTGTCCGTTAATTTCTTTAGCGTCAATAGCAACCACAACGCATTGACTTCCGAACCTCTGAGCCAAATCATTGATTAATTGCGGATTTTTTACTGCCGATGAATTGATCGAAACTTTATCAGCACCATTATTCAAGAGAATTTCAACATCTTCAACAGACGAAATTCCGCCGCCAACAGTAAATGGAATGTTAATTTTTCCCGCAACACTTCGCACCATATTTACTAACGTTTTGCGACGTTCTTCGGTAGCTGAAATATCAAGAAAAACCAATTCGTCAGCTCCTTCAGCCGAGTAAATTTCTGCCAGTTCAACAGGATCTCCCGCATCGCGTAAGTCCACAAAATTAACGCCTTTTACGGTTCTTCCGTTTTTTATATCCAAACATGGAATGATTCTTTTTGCTAACATTTCTTTTAATGTGTCAATTTGAGAATTTGAGAATTAGCTAATTTTTCACACAATACGTAGAATTATCTAATTTTCTCATTATCTAATTTATTTAAATACAGGACTTAAAAACGTTCTCTCATAACTTACGATACATCTTGTATCTTCGGCAATTTTAAAAGCTTCTAAACATTCCTGATCGTCCTTTGAAAACATTTGTTTTCTATAATCTTCATAAGCTGTTAAACTTGGAAAAGAAAACAATGCATATGCAATATTATTAGCTCCTTCCGAAGGCATAAAATAGCCATGATGCTGTCCTCCTAATCGATTTACGATTTTAATCCACCTTTTACCATACTCTTCAAACGCCTCTAATTGATAAGGATCTATAATATATTTTAAATGACAAGTTATCATATTTTTAATGAGTTATTTGGAATTTGATAATTAGCTATTTTTTTACACAACAAGTAAATTATCTAATTATCTCATTTTCTAATTATATAGTTTTCCAGTTGTTTTAAAGTAATTCTTCCTTCGTAAATCGCTTTTCCAATAATTGTTCCTTCACAGCCCAAATGCGCCAATTTTGGCAATTCATCAAAAGTTGAAATTCCCCCGGAAGCGATTAACTTTACACCATGAGCTTCTTTCAAAATTTTAGCATACAAATCAAAACTAGGGCCTTCAAGCATTCCGTCTTTTGCAATATCAGTACAAATAACATACTGAATTCCTTTAGTTTGATATTCCTGAATAAACGGCACCAAATCTTCATCTGAGTCTTCTAGCCAACCTGAAATTGCAACTTTTTCCTCTTTTGCATCAGCACCCAGGATAATCTTTTCGGAACCATACTCTGCAATCCATTTTTCGAAAATTGCTCTGTTTTTTACAGCAATACTTCCGCCTGTAATCTGGCTTGCACCGCTTTCAAAAGCTATCTTCAAATCTTCATCTGATTTTAAACCGCCACCAAAATCAATTTGCAAGCTCGTTTGTGTGGCAATCTGTTCCAGGATTTTATAATTGACAATTTTGCTCGATTTTGCTCCGTCTAAATCTACTAAATGTAAATATTCTATTCCGTGTGCTTCAAATGATTTCGCCACTTCAAGCGGATTTTCGTTGTAAATTATTTTAGTATCATAATCGCCTTTTGACAAACGAACACATTTTCCGTCGATGATATCTATAGCTGGTATTATTCTCATTTTTTGATATTTTAGATTTTAGAGTTCCGATTATTAAAAAACGATTTCTCTAAATTGACATTTTGATTGATATTGATTTTACAATTGGAATTTGGAATTTTAAAAATTGGAGTTTAATTTAAGAAAGTTCTCAAGAATTTTCTCCCCAACAGCGCCGCTTTTCTCAGGATGAAACTGAGTTCCGTAAAAATTATCTTTTTGCAAAGCCGATGCATATTCTAATTCATAATTCGTTGTTGCAATGCTCTCAGTGCAATTAGGAGCGTAAAAACTATGCACTAAATACATAAATTCATTCTCAGAAATTCCTTTAAACAAATCTGATTTTAAATCGTAAATCTGATTCCATCCCATTTGTGGCACTTTTACTTTTGAGGTAAATTTAATCACATCTACATCAAAAATACCTAAACCTTTAGTATTTCCTTCTTCAGATGAATTACACATCAATTGCATTCCGAGGCAAATTCCTAAAACAGGTTGTTTCAAAGCTGGTATCAGGCTATCCAAACCGCTTTCTTTTAGCTTTTTCATCGCAGAGCTTGCTTCCCCTACTCCCGGAAAAATAACTTTATCTGCAGCTTGTATTTCTTCGGGATCATTACTCAAAACAGCTTTAAAACCAAGTCTTTCAATGGCAAACATAATGCTCTGAATATTTCCTGCCCCGTAATTTATAATTACTATTTTCATTTTTTTTGTTTCAGGTTTCAAGTTTCAGGTTTCAGGTTTCACGTTGCTCTGCAGAACTTGAAACCTGAAATTTGAAACAATTTTTAACGATCTTAAAGCATTCCTTTCGTCGAAGGCAAAATCATTTTTTCTGTATCTCTTTTCACCGCTACTTTTATGGCTTTTGCAAAAGCTTTAAAAATTGCTTCAATTTTGTGGTGTTCGTTTATTCCTTCTGCCTTAATGTTGATGTTGGCTTTTGCACCATCAGAGAAGGATTTAAAGAAATGATAAAACATTTCTGTTGGCATTTTACCCACCATTTCACGCTTAAATTCGGTTTCCCAAACTAACCAGTTTCTTCCGCCAAAATCAATTGCTACCTGCGCCAGACAATCATCCATAGGCAAACAGAAACCATAACGCTCAATTCCTAATTTATTTCCTAACGCTTTTGCAAAAACTTCTCCCAAAGCAATTGCCGTATCTTCAATCGTGTGATGTTCATCAACTTCAAGATCGCCTTTTACCAGAATTTCTAAATCCATTTGACCATGACGTGCAATTTGGTCCAACATATGATCAAAAAATGCAATTCCGGTTTCGATTTTACTTTTTCCAGTTCCGTCCAGATTTAAATCGATGAAGATATCAGTCTCATTTGTTTTGCGCGTAATCGAAGCCGAACGTGCCTCTAATTTCAAAAACTCATAAATTTCTTTCCAACTCATCGTTTGAAGAATAATTGTTTCACCTAATTCTTCACGTTTCGACGAGATTTCATTGCTTCCTATTCCGTCATTATCATTGATAAAAATTGCTTTTGCACCTAAGTTTTTAGCCAGTTCAATGTCTGTCAGACGATCTCCCAAAACAAATGAATTAACCAAATCATACTCGGGATTATCAATGTATTTAGTTAACATTCCGGTTCTTGGCTTGCGCGTTGGTGCATTATCTTCCGGAAAAGACCTGTCGATAAAAATATCATCAAATAAAACACCTTCATTTTCAAAGGCTCTCAAAATAAAATTCTGCGTTGGCCAAAACGTATCTTCCGGAAAGCTATCTGTGCCCAAGCCATCCTGATTGGTTACCATCGCCAATTCGTAATCTAATTCACTGGCAATTTTAGCCAAATATTGAAATGCTTTTGGATAAAATTCTACTTTCTCCAAAGCATCTAATTGATAATTTTCAGGTTCTAAAACAATCGTTCCATCACGATCGATAAAAAGTACTTTTTTCATATATTTTATTTTTTGAGAGTAAAGAGTAAAGAGAATAGAGTAAAGAGAATAGATTTTTCATCCTACTACTAAAGTTCTTATATTTCTTCTATATTCTTTCTTCTATTTCAACAACTTCAATTCCTTAATCAAAACTGCATTTTCCTCTGGAATTCCAATTGTAAAACGCAGGCAATTTTCGCATAATGGCTGAGTTGTTCTGTTACGAATTACAATTCCTTCTGCTATTAATTGATCGTATCTTTTGTTTGCGTCATCGACCTTTACAAGTACAAAATTTGCTTCTGTAGGATATACTTTCTCAACGAAGCTTACTTCAAGTAAAACTTTAAGTAATTCTTCCCTTTGCTCAATAATCGAAGCTATTTCCTGTTTTATTTTGTCTGAATCATTCAAACGAAGTGTTGCTCTTTGTTGCGTTAATTCGTTTACATTATAGGGAGGTTTAATTTTGTTCAAAACTGAAATCACAGCATCCGAACCATAACAGATTCCTAAACGAATTCCTGCCAGACCATATGCTTTTGAAAGTGTCTGCGTGATTACCAAATTTGGATATTCATCAATTTCTGTCAACCAGCTTTCCTTGTCTGAAAAGTCAATATAAGCTTCGTCAATCACTACCAGACCCTTAAAGTTTTGAAGTAACTTCACTACACTTTCGTCTGAAAAAGAATTTCCGGTTGGATTATTTGGCGAGCATAAAAAGATGATTTTTGTATTCTCGTCGACGGTATCCAAAATCTTTTCTACCTGTGGCTGAAAATCTGTCGAAAGTAAAACTTCTCTATTTTCGACCGCATTAATATTTGCCAAAACACTGTACATTCCGTAAGTTGGTGGCAGCGAAATAATATTATCAAATTTTGGCTCACAGAACGCTCTGAAAAGTAAATCCAAAACTTCATCACTTCCATTTCCTAATAAAATCTGACTTGGTTTTACGCTATTATTCTTCGCCAAAATCGCTTTAACCGAAGCCTGTTGCGGATCCGGATAACGATTTACTCCATTTTGAAAAGGGTTTTCATTAGCATCCAAAAAAATCATTTGAGCCGTATCAAAATCTTCAAACTCATCACGAGCCGAAGAATACGGTTTTAATGTTTTTACGTTTTCCCGGATTATGTTATTTATATCGAATTTCATTATCTTAATTTTTAGAAGAGTATAGATTATAGAAAATAGAGCATAGACTTAACCTTAATTAGAAAGATTTTTACCGTTTTTCTACAATCTATATTCTTTTCTCTATTCTCTTTATTCTATTTTCTTTTCTCTAAACTAGCCAATCTCAAAGTCACAGCATTTTTATGTGCTTGCAAACCTTCGGCATCAGCCATAATTTCAATCGCTTTTCCTATATTCTGAATTCCTTTTTCAGATATTTTCTGAAATGTCATTGATTTCAAAAAACTATCCAGATTTACTCCGCTGTAATTCTTTGCATAACCATTTGTTGGCAAAGTATGATTGGTTCCTGAAGCATAATCCCCGGCACTTTCCGGAGTATAATTTCCAATAAAAACCGAACCTGCGTTCAAAACCCCATTACAATAAAAATCATCAAATTCAGAACAAACGATAAAGTGCTCCGGTCCGTATTCGTTGATTAAATCCAGAGCGATCTGATCATTTTTAACATAAATCAATTTTGAATTTTCGATGGCTTTTTTAGCAATATCTTTTCTTGGCAGTTCTTCAATTTGTCTTTGAACTTCTTTTTCTACAGCATTAATTAACTTTTTAGAAGTCGAAACCAGAATGACCTGACTGTCTGTTCCGTGTTCTGCCTGCGACAATAAATCTGAAGCTACAAATGCGGGAACAGCAGTATCATCTGCCACAACCAACAATTCTGAAGGTCCGGCCGGCATATCTATTGCAACTCCAAATTGCGTTGCTAATTGTTTTGCAACAGTTACAAATTGGTTTCCGGGTCCGAAAATTTTATATACTTTCGGGATCGATTTTGTTCCAAATGTCATTCCTGCAATAGCCTGAATCCCTCCTACTTTTAAGATCTTTGTAACGCCACATAAATTAGCAGCATATAAAATAGCGGGATTTATTTTTCCGGTTTTATCCGGTGGTGAACACAAAACGATTTCTTTGCAACCTGCAATTTCGGCAGGAACTGCTAACATTAAAACTGTTGAGAATAAAGGTGCAGTTCCTCCTGGAATATACAACCCAATTTTTTGAATAGGTCTTTTTTCCTGCCAGCAATTTACTCCTTCAATGGTTTCAATCGAAATTTTATCGGTTTTTTGAGCAGTATGAAACTTTAAAATATTTGCTTTTGCTAATTGAATAGCGTCTTTTAATTCTGTAGAAATTGAATTAACAGCTTCCTGAATCTCTTCTCCCGAAACTTCATAGTTTTCTAAAGCGATTCCGTCAAAGATCGAAGTATATTTTGCAACAGCTTCATCTCCTTTTTTCTGTACTTCTTTAAAAATTTCTTTAACCGTAACTTCGATATCATCGATAGTTTTGGTTGGTCTTTTTAGTATTTCTGACCAGGTATCTGGTTTTGGATTGTCTATTTTATTCATTGTTTTCTGCTTTATGCTATAAGCTGTAGGCTTTAAGCTTTTTAACTTTGTGTTTTTCCTGGCGTAAAGCATAGCGCTTATAGCCTAAAGCGAGCGAAGCTCTTAAAGAACCATTTTCTCAATTGGACAAACTAAAATTCCTTCGGCTCCGGCTTCTTTTAGTTTATCAATTACATCCCAAAAAGTATCTTTGTCAATTACGGAGTGTACACTGCTCCAACCTTCCTGAGCCAATGGCAAAACTGTTAAGCTGCGTAAAACCGGCAAAATTTTTCCGATTTGATCAATTTTAGCGTTTGGAACATTCATCAAAATATATTTTGAATTTCTGGCTCTTAAAACTGATTGTATTCTAAATTTTAAAGTATCAATGTGTTTTTGAATTTCAGGAGAAACTTTTGGGGACACTGCTAAAACAGCTTCACTTTTTAGAATAACTTCAACTTCTCTTAAATTATTCTTGAATAAAGTACTTCCGCTTGAAACAATATCTACAATAGCATCTGCAAGACCAATGTTTGGAGCGATTTCTACAGACCCTGAGATTTGGTGAATATCTACACTTAAGCCAAAAGAATTGAAATATTCGTTAACTGTATTTGGGTAAGACGTCGCGATGCGCAAACCTGCTAAATCCTGAATAGAGTTGTACTCGAAAGTTTTAGGAACTGCAACAGATACTTTGCATTTTGAAAATCCTAATTTCTGAATCACTTCAATGTGTTTTCCTTTTTCTACTAAAAGATTATCTCCTACAATGGCCAGATCTACAACGCCATCAATCAAATATTGTGGAATATCTGAATTTCTTAAGTATAAAACTTCTAAAGGAAAATTTGAAGCTTCTGCTTTTAGCTGATCGTTTCCGTTGTTAATCGAAATACCGCAATCTCTTAGAATTTGAATGCTTTCTTCGTTTAAACGACCTGATTTTTGAATTGCAATTTTTAACGTACTCATTTTTTTAGTTTTTGTTGGATTAATAGTTTGAGTACAAAGAATTGGAATTAAAAAACCCGCTTGATGTACTCAAACGGGTTTTAAAATATGATGATTTACACGCATACCATTAACACATCGCTTGAGGGCAATAATGAAAATGATGATGATGTAATTGAATAGAAATCATGACTTGGTTTATTTTATAATTCTTTGATTCGGTTGCAAATATACTAGTTAATTTCATAAAAAAGCAATTTTTAATTTAACTTAACGATAGTTTATTGTTAGAAAAAAAACTGGGACCCTGTTTTTATTGAATTCTTTAAATTTATAATACGGTTTTCATATTTTCATCAAAACTTAAAACAACAGTAGTTCCTACTTCTATTTCGCTCTCAATTTTAAACTTAATATGCAGCAATTCTGTAATTCTTTTTACAATCGACAAACCTAGTCCGTTTCCTTTTATCTCAGGATGATCTGTTGAATTGGATCTGAAAAAGGGATTAAAGATTGATTCTAAATCCTGTTTTGCGATTCCAATTCCATTGTCTGAAATTTTACAGATTATTTTGTCGTTTTGTTTAGCAAATGAAATTTTGACTTCTCCGTCAGTATTGGTGTATTTAATCGCATTTGAAATAATATTTCTCAAAATCGTAATTACTAAAAAATTATCCGACTGAATATAATAATCTTCTTTTGTATCAAATTTAATCTTTATTCTTTTTGTATTTATCTTCTCCAAATTCAATTGCAAAACATCTAAAATTACTGCGTTTAAGTAAACTGATTCTGTTTTTATATTTTTGCTTTGGTTCTCGAAACGTGCCATTAATAATAGCTGATCTACTAACATATTGAGATGATCGACTTCTTTTATACAATAATTTATTTTCTCTTCATATTCTTTATTATCACGCGGTTTACGAATCAAAACTTCAAGAGTACCTTTGATAACCGTGAGAGGCGTTCTTAATTCATGAGAAGCGTCAGACGTAAATTGTTTTTCACGTTCAATAGCATCTTCAATTCTATTTAAAAGATTATTGATAGTCTTAGAGAGTGTGTACAATTCATCCCGGGTTTTGGGCAGCGGAATCCGTGTTTTCAGATTGTCCTTCGTGATAATCTTCGAAGTATTAATGATGGCATTTATTGGTTTTATGCTTCTGCCAGCAAAAAAGCGGGCAATAAAGAACAGTAATAACAAAATTCCCAAGAAAGACAGGCACATAATATCAAACAAATTATTTAATACCATTTTTGAATCTGCCAAAGACATTGCTACAATTACATAACCTATTTTTTTACCTTTTAGATGAAGTGGAACCTGAATTTGCCTAATAGCATGATCCCCCATTATAGTATCAAATAACTCAAAATCTTTAACTGAATCGTTAAATACGAGTGTTTCCGTTTTTAGATTTGGTGCTTTTTCGATAATTTTCTTATTCACATCAAGAAATTCAACAAATACCGGGTTTACATCTACGGTATTATGTTCGCGTTCTTTCCATTCTTCTTCATCAATAAGAATTACTTTTCCGTCAACTTCTTTGATTTCTTCAAGATGATTTTCAATCTCAACTTTAATTTTTTCATCAATATGACTGTAAACGGTGTGTTTTACAATAGAATAAATAACTGAAAAAACTACTACAATCAACAATCCTGTGGTGATAATATAGTTTAATGCAATTCTATTTTTAAAAGAAAGCTGTATCATTTATATGTCGTTGGCGATATAACCAATACCGCGAATTGTTTTAATGTAATCTTCTTCAATTTTTAAATTGAGTTTTTTTCTTATTGCATTCATAAAAACATCGATAACTCCGGTGTCATATTCAAAATTAATCTCCCAGACATCTTTTAAAATTTGATTTCTGGTACACACTTTTCCTTTATTTTGAATTAAATATTTTAACAATTCAAACTCACGTTGCGTAAGGGCTATTTCTTCATCGTTCTTATAAACAATATGTTTCAACAAATCGATCTTAATAGTTCCCAGAGTTAAAAGTTCTGATTCTTTTTGATTCCTAAAATGAATTTTAATGCGTTCTACCAATTCTTCAAAACTAAATGGCTTTTTGATATAATCGTTTGCTCCTGCTTTTAATCCCTCTATAGTTTCCTGAACTGTATCTTTTGCCGTTAGAAAGATTATTGGTGTGGTTTGATCTTTTACCCGAATTGCTTTACATAAATCCAAACCATTAATCTTGGGCAGCATCCAGTCCAGTAAAATCAAATCAAAGTGTTGATTCTGAATCAATTCAAAACCTTTTGATCCATCATTTGCAGTAGTAATCTGGTATCCTTCTTCTTGCAGGCCTTGTTGTAAAAACTGAACAATACCTAACTCGTCTTCAACTATTAGAATGTGCATTAAATTTTGGGATTAAGATTAAAAATTGGAAAATTGGTTTTCAAAGATAAAAATTTTGAAGTCAGAAATGAATTAGATTTGTAAGAATAGAATAAAAATTACTATCTTAAGGCAACATTAAGACAAAGTTAAGTAAGGTTAAAGTATAACTTAATCAGGAACTAATCTATTGGATGTAATTTTGCTAAAAAAAAATAATTAGATGAATATTTACAAGAAACTGTCGCCTTTTTACAATCTTGCTTTATTTTATTTTGCCGTAAGCTTTATATTACGAATAGTTTTATTTTTTCATCCTATAACTCAAAGTTCTTTTACTTTACTTGAAAGTCTGAAAATTTTCGTTTTAGGACTCATTTCTGACTTTTTTGTTTTTACAGTAGCGAGTGTTTTTTTATGGCTTTATCTTATTTTTATATCTAATTCTAAATACAATAAACCTTCAGGATATATAATTTTGGGTGTTTTATTGCTTCTGTTTGTTTATGTTGCTTTCGGTAAAAGTGTAATTACTGAATATGGCGGGGCTTTACCTAATATTGTATTAATTTTTATTGGAATCAAAACGGCTCTTTTTGCGCTTTTACTTTTTCTTCCGCGTTTAAGGGATAAAATCAGATATTGGTTATTTGCTTTCGTAATTTTCCTTTACGTTTTATTAATTCTGCAAAATGGATTAAGTGAATATTTCTTCTGGAATGAATTTGGTGTAAAATACAATTTTATTGCAGTAAACTATTTAATTTATACTAATGAAGTGATCGGGAACATCATGCAATCTTATCCTGTTGTTCCTATATTTTCTGCTTTGTTTTTAATCACTGGAATTTTCACTTATTTTATTTTAAAAAAATCCAGAAACTATATTGATAATATTCCATCTTTAGTTGAAAAAATAAAAATTAGCGGAATCTATATTCTTTTGTTTATTATGTCTTTGATTGCTATACCTCTATTGGCAAAGACAGAAAATTCTAAGAATGTTTTTGTTAATGAATTACAAGCAAATGGATTGTATAAATTTTATTTGGCGTTTCAGAACAATAAACTCGATTATTTCAAATTTTACAAAACGCTTCCGGATAGCGAGGCATTTGAACTCTTAAAGCAGCAATTGCCAACTATTTCGGGGCAAACCACTACTCGAACAATAACTGCTGATTCTGTTGAAAATCATAAAAATGTTGTTTTAATTACAATAGAAAGTTACAGTGCAGAGTTCATGAAAGCATATGGGAATAAACAAAACATAACTCCTTTTCTGGACAGTCTGGCTCAGCAAAGTTTACAATTTACAAATTTATATGCAGCAGGAAACAGAACTGTTCGCGGACTTGAAGCTGTAACTTTGTGCTTACCTCCAACTGCAGGAGAAAGTGTTTTAAAAAGAGAGGACAACAAAAACAAGTTTTCGACAGGAGCAATTTTTAAACAAAAAGGCTATAATGTGAAATTTATGTATGGTGGAGATGCCTTCTTTGATAATATGCAGGATTTTTATTCTGGTAATGGTTATGAGATTGTAGATAAATCAAGCTTTTCTCCTGAAGAAATTGCATTTTCAAACGTTTGGGGAGTTTGTGATGAAGATATGTACAATAAAGCAATTAAGATTATGAATGTTGAGGCAAAACAAAATAAGCCTTTCTTTAATCATATCATGACAGTAAGCAACCACAGGCCTTTTACATATCCTAATAATAAAATTGACATTCCGGGAGATATTAAATCTCGTGATGGCGGTGTAAAATATACTGATTATTCGTTAAAAAAATTCTTCGAGATGGCAAGTAAGCAACCTTGGTTCAAGAATACTGTTTTTGTGATTGTTGCTGATCATTGTGCTTCAAGTGCAGGAAAAACAGAGCTTCCGTTGGATAAATACAGGATTCCTGCTTTTATTTATGATCCAACCGCTAAACCAACACAATACAATCAGTTAATGTCGCAAATTGATTTGATGCCTACGCTTTTTGGATTATTACATTTTAGCTATGAAAGCAAGTTTTTTGGTCAGGATGTACTAAAACCTGATTATAAACCAAGAGCTTTTATTGCAACTTATCAGGATTTAGGTTTAATAAAAGATAATGTTCTAACAGTTTTATCTCCTAAACAGCAGGTAAAGCAATTTGATTTGAAAATTAATACAAAACCAGGTATTGCTCCCGAATATCAAATTGATTATAACGAAATTCCAATGAAAACTGAAAGAACTGATTTGGTTAACGAAACAATTTCTTTTTATCAAACAGCTTCGGACATGTTGAAACATAAGAAATATCAGAAATAAGAGAAAATATAATAGCAAGTGGATGACACTGATTTAAGCCGATTTCCGCTGGATATAGTTCATGGTTGTCATTTCGACCCAAGGGAGAAATCACATAAAGTAGCCCGGCAACAGTGCGTTTTCCCCGCGTGCGATCTCTCCCTTTGGTCGAGATGAAGATTGTCTAAAAAATAAAAAAGTCTCAAATTCAGATGAATTTGAGACTTTTTTATTGCTTAAAATATGTAAACTATTAACTGAGACTGAAAACTTTCTCTAGTCGTTCTGATTCTTCATTCCGAACAAGTCACCTTGCTGAAACAGTTTTAAATCATCTTTTAGAGCCTGGTTGTTTCTTTGTGTAACCGCTGGCGCATCCAGATCGCTTAAATCAGGTTTTCCTGCATTTACCCACGCAGTATACCAGAAACTCGCTGTTGCAGTAATGGCTTTTTTCATTTGATTTTCAACCATTCCATTTAAATCTTTATGCAATTTCTTAGCATATTCATCAGAGAAAACAGCTGAATTGTATTTGCTTTTCAATACTTTTCCGTCTGCATCCATTTTAAAAACTTGATTTTCAGGAGTCGCAGTTCTTAATTTTTTATCAATGTCTAATAACGGCTGAACTAAACTATGTGTATCGTTTATCATGTCCCAGGTTGCTTTATGAACATCTTCATAATAATGTGCCTCAGGAACATTTAATTTGTAATTTTTAGCAAATAATTCAGGAAGTCTGCTTTCCCAAAGAGAGTGAATTCCTTTTTGCTCACTTAATTGCCCGTCATGATTGGCAGAAGTGTGTAATGGCATATGTGCATCTCCTATATAATGACCTAAATCTGCAGCAAGAAATAAAATTTCTGCTCTGTTTTTATCTTTAAAGGCTTTGGTTAGCTTTACCATCATATCTTCTATGTACCAAGGCAATATCCCATTGTCATTCAGAAATTTAGCATCGTATTTTTTCTTTGCTTGCTCCATAGTTTTTGGAATACTGTCTAAAGCACCAAAATTCTCCATGTCAAAATAATGCCTCGGATTTTCATCTTTATAATTTAAAGCATATTTACGAATATCCGGAACAGAAGCTTCTTGTGTAATAAAATCGATGTGATTGTAGAAGAAGATCTGAAGCGGACGTGGCAATGCCATTACTGCAGCTTTATTAATACGCTCATGGCCAACGATTCCCCATGATAATGTCAAAAATCCAATAGCTAATGCAAAAAATGCGATTAACTTTGGTTTCATTCTAAAGTTTTTCATTTGTTTTTTGTTTGAGGTGCAAATTTATTTCATTTAAAGTGAATTCAAAACAATAGTAGATAATATTGTTATAATTTAATTTTACGAACCTTATCGGCAGTAAGTTCATATTAAAAGTTTCTTTGTAAATTCGTTTTTGTTTTACATAAAAATATTAATATATGTCTCTGATTCGTTTTAGTGTTCTTTTTTTATTATTTACTTCAATTTGTTCCGCTCAGGATGATATACAATTAAAAAATGTCAGTGATACTATTCTCAATACCAAGAGAACTTTACAATTATCTGATCAGCTTGATGGCGTTAAAACGATGCAAAAATTGTTTCCCGGTAAATTATACAAGCTTTCTGACGACAATACTTTTTTGAGTTGGAAATGCAAAAGCTGTAAACCGGTGGCTTATAAAGATGTTAATGGTACTGAAGGCGATCAACTATTTCCCTATAAAGAAGGTGTTGCGACAAGACTTCTTGAAAATATAAATTACACGGATTCAAAGGGCAATCAATTTAAATTGTTGTTTTTTAATCACTCCGTTTATGATGGGGACGGAGGACAAACAGGAAGATTTTCCGGAGGTTTGGTGGGTGTTGCCAAGTTTGCAAAAAATGATAATGTTTGGCAAATGAGATCTTTTCAGCCGGCAATTGCTGCTTTTGGTGCTTTCTCAAGAGCTCCTTCTCCTAAATTGATCGAAATTGGTGATGATCAGTACGCTTTTACATTAGTACATTCAAATGGAGGTGCTGGTGCACCGTATTACGATTATCTATATTTAATAGTTGGTTTTAATGGAAAGTATCAGCCTTTGATGGAAGTAGACAATTATGCGCTGTCAAATACCGGAGGCGGCACAAATTGGTCAAGTTCATATAAAGTTGTAAATGATTCGGATAAAAAATATTTCAGGGATTTTGTCATTACAACAACGGGATTTTACCGTAAGTCAAAAGGCGGAGATGAAGAATATGAAGTCGATATGCCGAAAGAAGTAAGTGAGATGGCTAAAACAAAAAAACAATTTAATTTTTCAATAGAAAGACATTTTTCTTTTAAAGGGAAATGGTATAATATTGTAGGCAAACCTATTGTAAAGTATTCTAACGTAAAATAGTATTTTGATTAATTCAAATATAAAATTGAAGCTAAACCCAGACCGGCAATAAATACCCACAGAATAACTCCCTGTAACAAAGGCTTCACTCCTACTGATCGTAGTGTATTAATGTTTAAAGTAGCTCCAATTAAAAACAAGGTAATTGTTAGACCAATCTTAGCTACATTCACAATAAACGGCGCAATAACTGCAGTAGCGGGAACATAGGTGTTAAAAAGCATTGCAAGAATAAATAAACCTATAAAATAAGGAATCTTGATTTTTTGGGATTTATTTTTAAAAATTGCAGCCGTGATGAGAGAAATAGGAATAATCCATAATGCTCGTGCTAATTTTACAGTTGTTGCGATTTGCAATGCTTCGGCACCGTATTTATTAGCTGCACCTACAACAGAACTGGTATCATGAATAGCAATGGCGCACCATAAGCCAAATTCTTTTTGTGACAAATCTAGTTGATGTCCGATAAATGGAAAAACGAATAATGCTATTGAATTAAGGATAAAAATAACTCCCAAAGCAATTGATGTTTGATTTTCGTTTGATTTAATTACCGGTGAAATCGCGGCAATAGCACTTCCTCCGCAAATAGCAGTTCCGCAAGAAATTAAGTGTGATGTTTTTTTATCAGTTTTAAGCCATTTCCCTAAAAATGTACCTAATAGTAAAGTACTAAAAATCGAGAATACAGTTAGCAAAAAACCTTCTTTTCCTGCTGAAATTGCAGCTGTAGCATTCATTCCGAAACCTAAACCAACTACTGAAAATTGTAATAAATAAGTAATAGCGACATGATTGAATTCGACAAAAGGATTACCAAAAACATTAACCATTACGACTCCCAGTAATAAAGCGACCGGTGCAGAAATAATAGAAAATAAACACAATAGGATTATTAAAGCAAAAATAGCTTGTTGTATGTAAAGATTGACCTGGAATAAATGTGTCGATGTATGTTGTTTTGTTTTCAAAATAATAATTTTAATATTTCTCTACAAAGGTCTGCTCTTTACACCGTAATCACTAATCGCAAATTGCAATCGACTATAACTCTAAGTTATAATAAGAAGACATATTCTGTATAAATAATTCTGATAAAGAATCTGATTTACCCAATAAAGTTATAATATAAAAATAACGTTCAATAGAAAGATTAGTGACGTCTAACACTATTAATTCATTATTTTTAAGCTCCTTGCCTACCGCGTGTATTGACATAAAAGCAAAACAATCAGAGTTTAATAAATATGATTTTATGCTTTCTGTAGATCCTAACTGCATCTCGATTTGTAAATCTGTTATTTTTACATTGACTTGTTTCAAAGCAAATTCAATAACTTCAAGTGTTCCGGAACCACGCTCCCGGGTTATAAATTTCATCGCTTTTAAATCTTCTAATGAAATTTCGTTTTGTTTTACAAAAGGATTTTTGATATTACAAACCAAAACCAATTCGTCTTTTAAAAACGGAATATATTTAATCAACTGATTTTTAGATTGCCCTTCGACAATTCCTATTTCTATTTCTTTGCTGATTAAAGCATTTTCTATTTGTTCTGTATTTCCGTTTAGTAAATTGACTTTAATGTCTTTTTGCTTTTGATGAAAGCGGGCCAAAACTGGGGAAATAATATATTGCGAAATTGTAGTGCTGGCTCCCAATCTTAATAAACCTTTACGCTCGTTGATAAAAGAACTCATATCAAAGTCGATCTTGCGATAGATTTCGAAGATGTTTTTGGTATGTTTTAGTAGAATTTCTCCGGCAGGAGTTAATGCAATTTTAGAACCATTACGTTCAAAAAGCTTGATTTTATAGGTTTCCTCGAGTTCCTGGATATGTTTAGAAACTGCCGGCTGCGATATATATAATTCCTGAGCTGCTTTAGTAAAATTAAGGCGGAGCGCAACGGTGTAGAAAACTTTTAGCCTGAAATCCATAATCATAAATTTATAATTCGTAACCCACTTTCCTCCACAATATTTTTTTGAAATAAAATATTCTAAAATTTATAAAAAAAGTTCAGGTCGATACTCAAAATGCATTGTGTCGTAATGTTTCCAATTTCCTCCCCAAATAAAGCCATATTTTTCAAAAATTGAAATTAGCTTTACAGGAATTTGATTTCTATACGAAAGAATAGCTTCTTCATTTTTACATTTACAATCCCATTGCCAATAATTGGAATTTTTGACATTAATATCTATAGTCATTCCATAACTATGCGTACTCAATCGGTTTGTTCCTGAAATTTTTCTCCAACTAAATGTACCTCCAATAGCATTAATATATTTTTTAAATTCTGGATTATTATCTAATTCTGCCGAGAGTTTTTTTACTATTTTATCAATTCCATTCACTGTTGTGACTTTTATTTTTTGATTGACTAATTTTGGGCACCAAATAATTTCAGTCATTTTTGATTCAACTTCTGATTTTGAATTTCCGTAAATTTTCTTAAAAAAAGCTTCATTTCGAATTCTTCCTGCATCTTCCTTTGGAATTAAATTCTTATTTACTTTATTATAAACAAACTTAAATTGATCTTCAATATCTGGATTTTCCAACAATTCCTGATTCGTTTTATTTTTAAAATCATCGTAAATCAAACTAGATTTATCACTAAAAATAATTTTATTATCTTTATAACCAACAACTTGATCTGGATATGCTTTAATTAATTTTTGAACATTCAATGGGATTTCCTGCGAAAAAACATTTTGGAATATAAGGACTAAAAAAAGGAATCGTTTCATTTAAAAACGTTTTAATTGTGAAGAACTAAAAGTCCATTCAGGCGTTTTCAGAGTGGTTCCAAAATCGACAGTATACCAGGGACTCAACGAACTATTATTTGGATTTTTTAATATTTGGATTTCCTGTGCTGGCATATAGCTTTGTGCTAATAGCATAATTTTTTGGTTATTTTTTGGATTCACGGCTATATCAACCACAATAACAGCGTGACCTGGAAAGCCACCTTTTATAAAGACATCTCCAATTTTTACGTCTGTAACATTAATTGATTTCAGTTCTTTTTCTAACGAAGCAGTTCCGGCATACATAAAAACCGTCTCTAAATATTTCCAATAGGTTTGATAACTATCAGATGGCTTTGCAGTTTTAACCCAACTGGTTTTGTTGCCTTTAATTGCAATTCTGTAACCTTCAGCCCATTTACTAAAATCAACTCGAAAACCATTTGTAAAATTAAAATGTATTTTATCGTACTGTTTTTGGCTATAAAAATAATCCGCTCGCAAACGCATCACAGCATCAGCACATTGATGCAAATCTTGTTTTCCAATGGGTAAATCAACAACCGCTTCATAAACGTTTCGATTTGATTTTACAGTTCCGTTAAAATACAAAACACTTGAACCTGAAGTCTTTAATGGAAGATTTCGTAAAAAAGATCCAAACGAAGTTTTAGATTCCTCTTCTCTCACAAATCCTGGAGGTGGTTGAAAACGTTGCTGAATCGTATTTCCCAAAAGGTTGCTTTGGTTAGTATTGTTTGTCTTTGAAAATGAAAAAAAACAAAAAATCACCATCAAAATTACTACAATAAATAAGAATTTAACTTTCATAATTTATACTTTTAATTCATAACCACAAGATCACAAAAAGCTAGAGAGAATGCGATTATATTTCATCACAACATTCCATTATATTTCCTAACAAACCATTCCGTAGTCAATACCGCAGCAATTAAAATCAATAACCAAACCCAATCAATTAGCGGAGTCTTGGTTGAAACATTTTTTTCTATCGATTTATATTCTTTATTTTCCAGAAGTTGCTGAATCAAATCATCGGCCTGATCTTCGAAAAAAGCTTTTCCGTTTGTTTGCAGCGCCAATTGTTTTAGCTTTAAAACATCAGGATTTACAAATTGTTTTTCAATATCAAAATCTAAAATCTCAAAATGACTTGAATATAACGTGTTCGTGTTTAACTCTTTTACTGTAAAATTATATTTTCCTGTAGACAATCCGTCTAAATTTACTGAGAACGAATTATTCCCTTTTAATAAATCGTAGTTTTTGGCTTGTTTTGTTTCTGCATTTGTAACTGCAATGGTCAATCTGGCTTTTTCGTCAAATTCATAATTTTTATTAAAGTACTGCGCATTGATCACAATTGCTTCTCCTGAATTATAAAAACTTTCGTGTGTTACTACGAGTGATTTTTTAGAAGTTGTCGAAACCAAATACTGAATTATCTTGTCTATAAAAATATCGTATTTTTCAAATGACTGATTATCAACATGACTTTGCAAACGCCATTTCCAGCTGTTTTCTCCTAGAAGAAAAGAAGTTCTTTTGCCCTGATTTTCGGTAAAAGCTAATAAAGGCGCGTTGGTAGCGACATTTCTGATTTTAGAAGAAAGCAAAACGGAGACATTTCCGTTTGTAGTAATCGTTCCGAATAAATTTTGCAATGGTGGGAAATTTTCGAAACCAATATTATCGATCGCAAACAGATTAAATTGCGATTGAAACTCACATAAATAATCTTCTCTTTGATTGCTCATTTTAAAAACCAGACTGTTCTGTTGCTGGTTCAAAAAATTAAAATCAGTACTGGTTCCTGTAATAATAAAGGTATTGGTTCCTGCTAATTTATTATTATCAAAAATTGCTTTAAAACTTGAATTTGGTTGATATAAAACTAAAACAGAAGCTTCTTGTAACTGATTAATATCATTAGGTTTAGCCAATATCACTTTACGCTGTGCATTAACTTCAATAGAACGTTTTAACGCTGCGATATCAGGATGATTTATAGAAGAAACTATGGCGATGGTCGACTTTTGATCAATAATTTCAACAGCAAAATTTTTGACATTATTATAACTATTCTTTTCTTTTGAACCAGAAGAAATACTGGCTTTAAAAATTTGTAATCCTACTTTATCTGCAGGCAATAACAAATTTAAAGCAGCTGTTTTTTTTGAGGCTGAAAAAGAAACTTTTTCTTTGGCAACAACATTATTTCCCTGTGTAATGGTAAAATCGGCATTTACATTTTTATCTCCGGAATATTGCAGAAAAACTTCAACCGGAAATTTATTTTTATGAAATGCGTATTTGTTAACGTTAAGCTGATTGATTTTTAAATCAAGAAAAGTGGTTGTATCTCCCACAACCAAAGGATAAACTTTATTAGCAGGATCAAAGCGATATACGTAATCGTTTCCTGTAGTTTGATTTCCGTCAGTAATTATAACCGTCGGGAAAATCAGGTTTTTATTGATGCTTTTTAGATTTTTGGCAACTTCGTCAAGATTTGTTTGTTTTCCTTTGAAATCAAATTTGTCCGAAGGTTTAAAATCTGCATCAAATTGATACGATTGAATTTCAAATTTTTCCTTAAGTGCAGGATTCGAAATTAGTTTTTGATATAATTCGGCAACTTTTTTATCTGATTTTAAAACTTCAATCGAACTCGAATTATCTACCGCAATAGCCAAAGGTGTTTTAGTGATTTGCAGCGAATTTTTAGTCATTATTGGGTTTATCAACAAAACCAACAGGCCGAAAATAGCTAAAAAACGTAAAAAAGCCAAAAACCAAATCACATTGGATTTGTTTTTGGCTTTAAAAAAATATTGAAAATACGATAACCCACCCGCTATTACTAAAGAAAGTAATAATAATAGAATCGTGTTTGTAGTCATATTTTATGTAGTTTGTAGATTATAGTTTTTAGTTTATGGTTGCAGAACAATAAACAACAAGCCATAAACAATTAACTTTTTAAGTAAGCATTCCTCCGCAAACATTAAGCACTTGCCCTGTAACATAAGCACTCATATCTGACGCTAGGAAAAGACATGCATTTGCAACATCTTCAACAGTTCCGCCACGTTTTAACGGAATTCCGTCTCTCCATCCTTTTACTACATCTTCCGGTAATTTTGCAGTCATTTCAGTTTCAATAAATCCAGGAGCAATTGCATTGCAACGAATATTACGGGAACCTAACTCTAATGCTACAGATTTTGTAAAACCAATTGCACCTGCTTTAGAAGCGGCGTAATTTGTTTGTCCTGCGTTTCCGGAAACCCCAACAACAGAACTAATATTAATGATTGAACCTGCGCGTTGTTTTAGGAAAGTCTTCTGAATCGCTTTTGTCATATTAAATACTGACTTCAGGTTTACATCAATAACCTGATCAAAATCAGCTTCAGACATACGCATTAATAAATTATCTTTTGTAATTCCTGCGTTATTAATTAAAATATCAACTGTTCCAAAATCAGCTAAAACAGCATCAACAAAAGTTTGTGATTCATTAAAATCGGCGGCATTCGACTGGTATCCTTTTGCTTTTATTCCTAAACCGTTTAACTCAGCTTCTAGAGCCTGAGCAGATTCTACAGATGAGCTATATGTAAACGCCACATTTGCACCATGTTTAGCAAAAACTTCTGCAATTCCTCTTCCAATTCCACGACTAGCGCCTGTAATAATGGCAACTTTTCCTTCTAGTAATTTCATATTCAAAATTAATTTAATATTTATTTGTAGCTTAATCTCGATATCCACTATATTTTTTTCCTTGCTAAAAAACAGAAAAGTATATTGCATTTATCAAAGCTATGAATGACTTGTCAAATATATGATAATTCCCTTTTTAAAAAAATAACAATAGTATAAATTATGAATTTGGAAGTTTCTTTAAAAATAATGTAGATAAAAAAAACCGCTTCAGATTGTGAAACGGTTTAATTATTAAAAATGTCTTATAAAATTATGGACACAGTGGGCCATCTCCATCTACTGTTTCAAAGCACTTAGGTACTGGCTGATTTATACAGGGTGTTAGATATTGTCCCATTACCGCACCGTCTCCCTTTTCACAATCATAAGTTAAGGTGTTTCCGCCACCTGCAATATTTTTTTGCTCGTTACGACTCAAAATCTCTACTCCTTTAAAATTCAAAATTGTTTTTAACATAATGATTAAATTGTTTGATGTTTATATACTCAATCCTTTTATCTGTTGAGTTTCAGACAAAAAACCAAACACAACTATTTGATTTTCAATATAAAAATACGAAAAAACATCTATTAAAATGATTTTTTATAAGATTTAACTCTAATTACATGAAAAGAAAAAAGCAACTCATTTTTGAGTTGCTTTTTCTTTTCATGTTAAATTGAATATTTAATTTTGGCTTATGGCGAAAAATAAAATTCCAAGTATAACTGCTGAAATTAATATGCTATACATTGAAAATTTAAAATTTTCAGTATTATTAAGTTTGTCCTCTTTTCTCTTTTTTTTTAGATCAATAGTAATTATTAAAATCAAGACTAAAATTAAAAGCTATAAATAATATCTGTTGTATTCCGGATATATTCCTGAAATAGTTACCAACGCTAAGCCTCATAAAAAACAACAATATTTATTGGGATAAAAACCTTCTTCATCATATTTTATTAAATTACTATTTTTAATTTTTTTCACAAATTAAGCGTCTAACTTTCTTTCTATGATTTAGCTTAAAAAAAGGCAATTCAATTGAACTGCCTTTTATCAAAAATAATTAATTAAGTTGCCAAGTGTTCATTCTAAATGAACTTGAAGCACCAGTAAAGGTGTAAACAGTATTTGAATAAGTTAATTTGTAACTTTCTTTTTTTACATAGATTCCACTAGGATCTGTTAGATAACTATCGAAATTCTTAAGAAATGCTGGAACTGTACCTGTTGACCAAGATTTATGTTTCAGGATAATTTTTTTACCAGTCGCATCTTCTACAACATCTACGTAATGGAAGATAGCTGCTCTTCCTACAAATGTATAATAGATGAAATTTCCAAGGGAATGATTTGTATAAATCTGTATAGATGATACTGATACGCCTGCTGGTAAAGCAGCGTTAATTCCAGCAAGTTCCTTTTTAAATAATTGTGAATTTGTAGGTGCGCTTTCCGTAAAATCACCAACATAATAACCAAAGTTAGTAAATATTTTACCCGGGAGTAATATTTTATAATCATCAGTTAATCTTGGCGGTGCATTTGAGAATCTAATAGTAGCACTAACTCCTCCGGTACCTGTAGCGATAAAATTATTGCTGACACTATCATAAACAAAATTTGATAATTTTTGTCCTTTTACCACTAAAGCTGGTTTAACAATAGCACCTGTTGGAGTATAGGAAAGAGCCAGATTATAAATTTGATTTGTAGAGGCATCTAAAGATGTTGCAATACCAAAACGCGCTTTTGGATTGAAATCAAAATCGAATAACTTCACTGCACTACCATCATTAATTTCTAACAATCTAAACAAGGGGCTAGTTATTCCTCCTGTAATCTTTTCAATTATTGGAGTGTTTTTAGGTAAATCTGTCCAGTCCTGTGGTTTCGCTTTTACAAATCTTAATTCCTTAAAATTCCTGTTTGTTTTAAAAATAATATCTCCATTCTCCTGACCGTAATAGAAAAATTGGAAATCACCCAAATATCCTTTACCTCTAAGGGCCGCGGTAGGATAATTATCTGACTCTGATAACAGATGTATTCTACTAGCTGTTGTGAAAACTAAACTTACTGTACTTCCTAATTGAATATCATACTGACTTCTTTTAACACCGGTATCTCCATCGAAATCTGATGCCATATCTACTTTTCCGTCAGGCAGAAATTTGAATAAATGTGTAAATCCTCCTAATTGTGTACTATCTGTATAATAAACCGCTTTCCACCCATCTGCGGAAGAAAGCAATAAATCATTTAATTCTTTTTCCCTAGCATTTAATCTATCTATAGGGTTCTGATCAAATTTCGAATCAGCTTCTGTACTCGTACAAGAACCTAGTAGTATTGCCGCAAAAGCAACTAATAAATACTTATATATATATTTTATTTTCATAATATTGATTTTTATTAATTATTGCTCATTATTATTTATAATTACTTTTTAAGAACTGCATCTGTATTTTTTTGTGCCTCATCTCTTAAAGCATAGAAATCCATATTAAAGGCATCTTTATAATATTGTACTACAATAGCTTCTTTCTTTTGAATACTTGCTTTACCTGCAGGATCTGTAATACTTGCAAGAATTGCAGCATATTCTGCTTTAGAGCTTGTTAATATTGTAGAAGCGGTTTCTGCAAAATCTTCATAAATATTTAATCTTGCATAACTTGTTATAAAACCTAATTCTCTTGAATCTTCAATTTCTTCAACATACCAACTGGTAGTATATCCTGACGGTGTTAATTTAGACCAGGCCTGTTCATCAAAAGGTTTAGTTTGATTTAGAATGTGCACATACTCGTGCTGAATAGTATGAATAAACTCAGTAACATCCGGTCTGCTATTTTTATTTAAATAATCTACCTGAAAAAGTGTAACTCTTTGTCCTCCTTCTGCTAAACCTAATGTTCTTGTACCAGTTGTATTTAAGTTTACCCCTCCTACTAAAACAAATTCTCTTGGTGCAATTTTCTTTACAAAATTCGCACCTCCTATAGTCGTGTAACTGTCTATCCATATTGTTTTAACAATCTCAAGAGCTGGCTTTACCTTTTCTATAGTTGGTGGAAATAAATAACGAGTATTATCTACCAGATTTTGATTCCATTCATAATATACTTTGATATTATAAGGATCCAAGAAACCAGTATCAATCCATTTGTCTAATTCCGTTTTAGTAGACTGTGAAAAATCTAATTGACTTTCTGTAGGCTGATCTTCATGTGCACAAGAAATAAATAATATTGTCCCTGTAATCATTAAAATCGTTTTATATCTTTTTAATATTTTCATAATAAATTAAATTAAATTTTTATCTAGGATTTAGTTCGATTCCATTATCAGAAGCTCTAACTGGTATCTGTAATGCTCTACGTTTGTCATCTTTTACTAAAACATTATGTCTTGATACTTGCCCAAACTCAAAAGTATCGTGTTCTACAACAAGATTAAAACGCTTGATATCAAACCACCTAACACCCTCATGCAAAAAATCTCTTCTTCTTGCTTCTGCAATAGCTTTTATATAAGAAGCCTGTACAGGAGTTAGCGGATAAAACGGTGTAAACTCATCTGCTATTACTGGAAATTTTTCTATCACTTTTGCTTGTGTTAACTTATCTGTCGCTGGATTGTATCCTGAAGTTCTTGTTGCTAAAAAGTATTCTAATTCAGCATTCGCTTCTGTAATTTGATTTTTCATTACATGTGCTTCAATTCTATTCAGGAAAAACTCATCATTACTTAAAAGAACTGTACTGGTATAAGGATCACCAACACCTGCTGTTAAATTTGTATATTTAAAATACTCATAAAGCTTAGGTACCAAAACCGTTTGCCCCCCTTTGTATTGGCCTGCTGCACGTATTAACCAGGCTTTATTAAAAAGACTAGTTTCTTTTCCTAAAATTAAATCTACTTTGTTTCCTGCCAGAGTAAATCTATTTGTAAAGCTTCTACTCCAGATTGATTCCGGATAAGCTACTAATAAATTTGTTGCTTGCTCTACCTTAGAATATTCAATAGGCATCTGAGCAAAAGCAACTGCATTAAAAGCTGCATAATCTCTAAGAGTAGTCGGTTTTGAGCCCAATCCATTTGAAAACTCAAGTACCTTATCCCAATCTCCTTTTACTAAATAAAAACGACTGGCAAAAGCTTTTGTAGCCTCTACATTAAAATGGTACTTTGGTTCTTTATAATTACTAGTAACATATTTCAATCCTTCATTAATGTCTTTCTCGATAAAATCAAATACTTCCTTAACTGTGTTTCGTTTGTATTTTACTAATAAAGCTCCTTCCGGCTCTGTTATATACGGAACCCCTAAATCCGTAGCAGCTGTCGCAGGGTTGTATCTATTTGCCCATAATTGAACCAACATAAAATGAGAATAAGCTCTTGCTATTAATGCCTCTCCCTTTTGAGGATTCAAACTAGTTAGGTTACCCAATTGATCGATAGCTTCTAAGGCTTGATTTGCAGCTGCTATAGCCTTATAGGAAGAATTCCAAAATGCTGCCTCTGTATCTTCTGCAAATTGAGTCTGCATTTCCCAGTTGTAACTTTGTTTATTGTCCAAGTCTGACCCTGGTAATGCACTATCGAATACATTATCAGACATTGTTTCTGCAATCGCCATATACGTCCTGTTAGGATAAGCGGTTACTAATAATTCTGAGATCTTTTCTGGTGTATTTATTTGTGTTCTGTTATCTGGCACTTCTGAAAGAAATTCATCACAACTACTAATACTAACAAGTAATACTAATGAAAGTGCTATTTTTATATTTTTCATAATTAACTATATTAGAATGAAACATTTAAAGTAAATGTATATTGAGAAGTTATTGGAAATGCAACTCCTCCTGTATTACGAAACTCAGGGTCCTGGCCGTGTAATCTTTTATCTGAATAAATCAACCAGGGATTTACTGCTGAACCTTTTAAGGTGAATGCACTAACACCTAACTTTCTTTTAAAATCTTTAGGAAATTCCCAACTAAGCGAAATATTCTTTAATCGCAAAAAATCACCATCAGCAACTCTTACATCAGAATAATTATAAGTATTATAAGCTATTTGTAAATCGCTTTCCCCATAATTTCTATTTAATAATTTATCTGCAATAACAGGAACGTTTGTACTATTTTCATCTCCTGGACTTATCCACCTATTTTTAAATTCTTTTGTAAAAACTGTCAAATCGTTATACTCGTTACTGTAAACAGGATTTAGACGAACTTTATTTCCTCCGGATCCAACAATAAATACATATAACGACCAGCTTTTATAAGAAAATGTATTGGCTAAACCAACTGATTTATTAGGTTCAATAGATCCTTCATATTTTAAGTAATTTGCAACGTCTTTAGTATCTTGAAAATTAGCTTTTGTAATATTATTTTCTGCTCCGTCCTGTAAAATAAAAGTAGGTAATCCTTGATTATTCAATCCGGTAAACTGATAAGAATATATTGAATTTCTAGGGTGTCCTACTGTATTACCTCCATTGGAATCTACCAGATCATAAACTGAAGGTTTGTTTGCTAATTTTGTGATTTTTTGATTGTAAACAGAAAAGTTTAATGTTGTTGACCACTTAAAGTTATTAGTTACAATATTTTGAGTAGTAAACCCCAACTCAATACCTTTAGTTTCCATATCAGCATTGTTACCTTGTTTGACAGATTGTCCGCCAACACCAGACGTAATTACATAGTCAATTAAGTCAAATGCCTTACGGCTGTAAACGTCTGTAGTTAACTGCACTCTGTTATTAAACATTCCAAGATCTAAACCAATATTAGTTTCATATTGTTTTTCCCAAGTCAAATCTTTGTTTTGTAAATCTTCGATTTTTATCGCATTTTCTCTATCTGAAAGATTAAAACGGTCTGTAATAAAACTTTTATAAATTGCTAATGAATTTGTTGCAGGTCCAGCTGTTGCTGTAAGTCCATAAGAAGCTCTCAAAGCTAAAGTATTGATTGACTCAACGTTTTTCATGAATTTTTCTTCAGCAACGTTCCATTTTCCACTAACTGTGTAAGTAGGCAACCATCTTGAAGACCCTGTATCTCCTTGTCTGTTAGATCCATCATAACGACCAGTCAACGAAGCTGTATAACGACGATCATAAGTATATCCAACTTTACCAAAGAAACCAACAGTCCTTTCTCTTTCTGCGCCAAATTCGTAATATGAATCACCTCCATTTACAATTTTCTCGATCATTTTAGGATCAATAAAAGAAGTAAGTCCTTTATCATATTGAATACCTACAGCTGTAAAATTATCATTGTTTCGATCCACTGATCTTAATTCTGTACCAAAGAAACCTTCTACTTCATGTTTTTCTTTAAAAATATTTCTATAAGTAACACTATTTCTAACGTTATAAGAAGTCATATCATTAGTGTATTTTCTTAGAAAACCACCACTTGGCAATACGGAAACTTTTGGTATAGTTAAATCCGTAGGATCCTGATACAAGAATACATTATCTTTTTGTATTTGTGTATTTACGTTATCTCCAACGCCTGCATTGTATGCTGCTACTACATTCGAGCCTTCTAAAATCTTGTGCTCTCTTGATGTATTTGCATAACGCGCAGAACCGGTAAGGTTATAAGTTAAATGTTTATTGATTTTATAATCTAAATCTACCTGAAAACGAATATCATTTACTTTAATTCCTAAAGTGTTATTTTCTAATTCATTCACAATGTTCATTGGTGCCCAGTTGTTTTGATAATATTCCAGATTACCATTATCATCATAAGGTCTTAATGTTCTGCTAGTACTTAAAACATAGTTGAACGGATTAATATCAAAATCTCTGGCTGTTTTTCCAAATACAACATCTTTTTTACTATCATAAGCTCCAGGAGCTTCTTGGTCACGAATAGATCCCATCGTAGATAACGTAATGTTCAATCTATCATTTATAAAAAATGTTCCTTTAATATTTGATGTTAACTGCTTTACGTTATCAGCAATAGTCCATCCTGGATCTGTATAATAACCTAAAGAAGCATAAAATGTATTATTTTTTCCACCACCAGAAAAGCTTAAAGAGTGATTTTGAGTAATCGAAGGTCTAAATAAAACACTAAACCAATCTGTATTAGCTAGTTCGTATTTTTTTAAGAACTGATTAATATTTGATTGTTCATTTCTAACACCGTACTGACCATTTGTTTCATTATAACGGTTGATCTCTTTTGCAAGGATATTATATGCTCCTCCAAATCTTCCTGTGTAAGAAGAACTTAAATCAAGATATCCTTTTTGTTTCATTTCCTGAAAAACACTCATAGATTCCTGAGAGTTCAAGATGTCATATTGTGTATAACTTGGTACTGTTCTCACTGTGTTTTCAAGTGAATAACTCACTTTTAATGGTGAATCTCTACGTCCTTGTTTAGTTGTAACAACCACAACTCCGTTTAACGATCTTGAACCATAGATAGATGTTGCTGATGCGTCTTTAAGAATTTCAATACTTTGGATATCGTTAGCATTTAAACCCGCTACAGATGAACTTAATAATGTTGATGAATTTCCAGAAGCCAAATCAGCAAATGAAACATTTATGATATCTTCCTGAACAACTCCATCAATAACCCATAAAGGTTTTGTGTCCCCAAAAATAGATGAAGATCCACGCACTGTAATTTTAGGAGCTGTACCAAAAGTACCTGTTACATTTTGCACAGTTACACCGGCAGCTTTACCCTCGATCATTCTGCTTACATCTACTACACCATCAACTTTTAATTCTGCACCAGAAATTTTGCTGATAGCTCCAGTAAAGGTTCTCTTAGATGTTTTTTCGTAACCTGTAGTTACTACAACTTCTTTTAAATTTTGTCCTTCATCATTTAAGACAATAGTTGGACTAGTGTTCGATATTCCAATTTCTTTGGACTCCATTCCAACATAAGAAATTACAAGTTTATCACTATTAGAAGGTACTTCGATAGTAAACCTACCATCAAAATCAGTAAGAACTGCATTTTTTGTACCTTTTACAGAAACCGTAGCTCCTGGTAATGGGCTACCATTAGCATCTGTAACCACACCTTTGATAATTGGACCTGCAGTTAATATTGCAAACAGTGAATTACTGGCGTCTGAACTTGTAAAAGAATCAGCGGTATTTTTTTGTAAAACAATTTGATTGCTTACTTCAGTATAGGTTATATTAAAAGGTATTAAAATTCGGTTAAGAATGCTTGACAGCACTTCCTGATCTGCATCTATACTTACCTTTTGAGCAAGCTGAGGCAACCTTGAGTTATAAGAAAATTTTACGTGGGCAGACTTCTCCAACTTAGATAGCGCATTGTCTAATGTTAAATTATCAACATTAATAGTAACCTTTGTATCTAATTTTTTTTGCCCATTTACATTATTTGCCATGGCAACACTTGAAAATACAAGCGCCAAGACAAACTGAAATAGTGTTATTTTCATGATTCGATGGAGTAATCGTTGTTTAACAACTGGTTTTTTCATAATTTTGGATTGTTTTGATTAATACTGATTCGAGTGTATTTTAAGAAACGTTACGAATTACTCTTTACAGAGAGCAATTCAAATAAATTTAAGTGTCGGTAATGTTACAGCATTTCGGCACTTTTTTTCTGCATTATAATCTTTTACATAGGCATTCACTATTGGTTTTAATTTAGTTTTTGGTTGTTTTTTTTATTTAAATCCAACTATACAATTACAGTTATACAGTAGTATTAATTACATCCCTCAGACGTAATGATAATTTGATTTCCATTCATTTCAAAACTGGTATTATTGCCTATGCTATTACAGACAATTTTTAGTTTTTCTGTCAATGGCTGATCACTAAGTGAAGTGGTAAGGTGACAATCTTTTAGTTTATTTTTAGGGTAATCAATGTCTACCAGATAAGCTTGTTCGATTGTTTGAAAAATCTGTGATACAGGAATATCGGTAAATTCGAAACTCAACTGCTCAATATTACCAACATTACGAGTCAAAGCGACATCTTGGGTAATGTTTGTAATTTTGTTAAAACTCAAATCACTTCGTAAAAAACGGAGTGCCTGGTTGGGTAGTAAAACCACTTCTTTCTGATTAGATTTAGCTAATAAATCATTAGATTTTACCCTAACTTTACCGGTGCGCACAAGAACTTCTACATCAGGCTGATCAGAATAAGCTTTAACTCTAAAACTAGTTCCAACTACCTTTGTAACGATTTCGTTTGCATAAACAAAAAAAGGCTTTTTAGGATTTTTACTAATTTCAAAGAAACCTTCGCCGGATAAATACACCTTTCTTTCGTTTCCGGTAAAGATTTTAGGATAACTTAATTTACTATTTGGTTGCAATAAAACAGAACTGCCGTCAGACAATGTGATGATTTGTGGTTTATTTGAATTATTAGTCTGCTCAACTAATCCTTCACTATTTTCATCTATAAGTTCTTTATACGTAATTACATTACTTTTGGGGCCAATTTGATTTTGATAAAACCAAACTGATATCAGGCCACAAACTAAAATAGCTGCAGCACCACTAAGGAAATATTTTCTAAAAAAATTTATTTTCGAATCCTGAATTGAACTGTTTTGATTTTCTTTCTCTTCAATTTTAATCCATGTAGTTTGTAACGCATTGTGGATATCAGATGCAGTCAAATTTGAATCTGGCACTTTCATAGCCAACAATAATAATCTTGCGTCTTCTACCAACTTAGCACGTTGGCGACTTTCTAAAGTCCATTCTTCCCAACCATTCTCATCAGTTTTAAATAAAACCCATGACTGGAATGATTCGTCAGATAAAAAATCTTCAATTTCGGTATATTTGTTACGTTTTTGCATTTAAAAATAAGGTTACAAAAACATAGAGGACACTTTTCTTATTATATACTCACTAAATTGTGATTTTTTTTTATTTTTTTTAAAACAAATTTAACATGCAGTTAAAGATAGTAGAAAAATTAACGAAAAACTCCCCTTCCATTCCTTACGTAATGTAAGCAGACCGCGGTGTAAGAGGTTGCTTGCTGATTGATAATTAACTTCTAACATTTCGGCAATTTGTTCTACTGTCAAACCTTGATGGTAGCGTAAATACAAAGCCTCCTTTTGGCGCGATGGCAAATCATTTAATAATTTATTCAAATGAACAACTTTCTCCCTCGTTGCATAATCATCATCTACAAGGTCATTTTCTACTGAAAACTCTAAAAGGAATGCTATTGTATCTGTACTAGTCGCTTTACGAAAAATACGATCACGTTCGTGCAATCGTGCAATTCGCTTACGTACACTTGATAATAAATAAGCTTTTACTACAACCGAATTTTGTAATCCGTTACGATAAACCCAGATGTCTGTAAAGACGTCCTGTACACAATCTTGTACTTTCTCTGCAAATGGTGAAAGTGAATTTCCGTAACGAACTAAATCTGTATAATATTTCTCAAATAAAATTGAGAATGATTTTTCATCTCCATCTTTCAAGTTATTCCAAAGTGTATTATCATCAAAAGTCTTGAATTGTAAAGTTTTGGCCTTCATATTAATTTTGGGTAGAATTCTTAAAAATAAGCACTTGGTTTTAACATAAAGAATACGGTTTTTTAACATTATCCTTTATTTCTGTGCGATAAATATATAAAAGCAAATATATAAAACAAATTTTTTTACATAAAAAAGATGGTTTCCTAACATCAGGAACAGTCACTGTTTATTGACTTACTGCGGATTGAAGCGATAAAAAAAATATTTTAGTTTTTTGTTAATGTTTATTTTTGTAAGATTAAATTACCATTTAATTTAAATTTTTTTTTAACAAATTAAATACTTTGTCCCTTAAAAAATTTAACATACAGATTTTAGGATTTTGAACAAAAAAAGCCTCACTAAATAAATAGCAAGGCTTTTGATAATTTTTATTCGAAAAAAAGCTTTTTAGAAAGCTACATTCCATTTTGGTAATTTTGCATTTTCATCTAAGAAATTTTGCAAAACCTGACCTTCAACTGCAGTAGGAATTCCTTTTACATCTGCGTTATAAGTTTCGTACCAAACAACTTCAAGAGTAGAGATACCTTCTAACTTCATTTGTGCCGGCCAAGAATATTTTCTTCCGGTTTTAGCAAATTGATGACCGTTTACAATTTTATCATACAATCCGCCATTTTTACTTTTAAGAGTTCCATCATTTTGAACAGTTCCTGTAGAACCTACCATAATTAACTCTTTTTCATCACCAACAGCATAAACAACAAAAACACCTGCGCCAGCCTCAGGAGCATTGCAAACTTGTTCTAAACTGTCTTCTGTTGTAAAAGTAAAACTATTGCTTACTTTAAATTTTTCTAATTCTTTGTACATATTTCTTATTTTAAGCTTCTAAGTCTATCCTGATAGATATAGGGACTAAGTTGCTGAGATTTTTAATTTTGTTCCGCACATTTTAAAAATGTAAAAAAGTCTCAACAAAATATTGAGACTTTTTTTTGGAATTTATTATTTTGAATATTAGAAATTATCCTAATATTTCTTTTACTTTTTTACCAATTTCAGCTGGCGAATCAACAACGTGAATTCCGTTGTCTCTCATAATTTGTTTTTTAGCAGCAGCTGTATCATCAGAACCACCAACAATAGCACCTGCGTGCCCCATTGTTCTACCAGCAGGAGCAGTTTCTCCAGCGATAAAACCAACAACTGGTTTACGGTTACCATCAGCTCTAACCCATTTAGCGGCATCAGCTTCTAATTGACCTCCAATTTCACCAATCATGATGATAATTTCAGTTTCTGGATCGTTCATTAATAATTCAACAGCTTCTTTAGTTGTAGTTCCAATAATTGGATCTCCACCAATACCAATAGCTGTAGTAATTCCTAAACCTTGTTTTACAACCTGGTCAGCAGCTTCATAAGTTAAAGTTCCCGATTTAGAAACGATACCAACTGTTCCTTTTTTGAAAACGAAACCTGGCATAATACCAACTTTAGCTTCACCCGGAGTGATTACTCCCGGACAGTTTGGCCCGATTAATCTAGAATTTCTTTCTTTAACATAATTATTTGCTTTAATCATATCTGCTACAGGAATTCCTTCTGTAATAGCAATAATTACTTTGATTCCAGCATCAGCAGCTTCCATAATTGCATCAGCAGCAAAAGCTGGTGGTACAAAAATGATAGATGTATCAGCTCCAGCTTGCTCAACAGCATCTTTTACTGTATTAAAAACCGGACGATCTAAATGGCTCGTTCCTCCTTTACCCGGAGTAACACCACCAACAACATTAGTACCGTACTCAATCATTTGAGAAGCGTGGAAAGTTCCTTCGCTTCCTGTAAATCCTTGAACAATTATTTTGGAATCTTTATTAACTAAAACACTCATGATATATATTTTATGTAGTTTTTAAAATTGTGATGCAAAAGTAAGGTTTTGTAACGTATTTTAACCTTTTTGTCTTCAAAAAAATTAAGAAAATTGACTCATTTGATAACCTCGATATAATTTATCATCTTTTATTTGCCAAATTATAGCAAAATGTGCCAATAACATCTCTTCTCTTGGGTTTTCAATCGTTTTCACAAAATGAGAATATCGAACTGAAACCAAGTCGTCTTCGGCTAAAATATGGCTTATTCTTACTTTTGATCGTACATAAGCACGACTTAGCTCATTCGCCATATCTAGCATCGAATTATGATCCATCTCAATTAATCCTTTCGTGCTATTCCAATCTAACTTTACATCGGGATGCAAATAGGTTTTCATGATTTCGCTATCAATTAAGGCATCTGACTTGTAAAATTTCTGAACAAATTCTTTAATAGACATATTACTTCAATTTATTTAAAATTTCAGGAATCTTTTTGATATTGGCCAATTGTTTTAACTTTTCTCTTGATTCTTCGATTGGAGTTCCAAAATATGATTTACCTCCTTCTACTGACTTAGTTACTCCGGTCTGTCCCATAATAACAGCCTTAGCTCCTATTGTGATGCCGCTGGTAGTACCAACTTGACCCCAAATTGTAACTTCGTCTTCGATGATAACACAACCTGCAATACCAGTTTGTGACGCGATTAGACATTTTTTACCAATTACAGTATCATGCCCAACGTGTACCTGATTATCGAGTTTTGTTCCTTCGCCAATAGTGGTATCACCAGTAACCCCTTTATCGATTGTGCAAAGCGCACCTATACCCACATTATCCTGAATCACAACTCTTCCTCCTGAAAGTAACTGATCGAAACCATCAGGACGTTTTTTATAATAGAACGCATCAGCTCCTAAAATAGTTCCGGCATGAATGATTACATTATCACCAATTACTGTATGATCATAAATTGTAACATTAGGATGTATCAAACAGTTTTTACCAATTGTAACATTGTTCCCAACAAAACAATTAGGCTGAATTACTGTTCCTTCTCCAATAGTTGCAGAAAGAGCAATAGAAACAGTCGTAGCTTGAAAAGGTCTAAAATGCTTGGTCAGGGTATTAAAATCTCTGAAAGGATCATCAGAAATTAAAAGAGCTTTACCTTCCGGACAATCTACTTTTTTATTTATTAAAACAATAGTAGCTGCTGATTGTAAAGCTTTGTCATAATATTTTGGGTGGTCGACAAAAACAATATCTCCAGGTTCAACGACATGTATTTCGTTCATGCCAGAAACCGGAAAGTTTTGATCACCTATAAATTCGCATTGAAGCAAATTTGCAATTTCTTGTAAAGAATGAATCTTTGGAAATTTCATATATTTAAATTAGAAAATTTGTCAATTAGAAAATGTGCCAATTAGAAAATGTGTCAATCAGAAAATGAATACTCAAAATTGTGATGATTCACTAATTTTCTAATTGACTCATTGACAAATTATCCAATTAAGAAACTACTCTTTTACACGCTCCATGTAATTCCCTGAAGCTGTATCGATTTTAATTTTATCACCTTCATTGATAAACAAAGGAACATTTACAGTTGCGCCAGTTTCTACCGTAGCAGATTTTGTAGCATTTGTAGCTGTATTTCCTTTAACTCCTGGCTCAGCATAAGTAATTTCCAGAATTACAGAAGCAGGCATATCTACAGATAAAGGCAAATCAGTTTCAGTATTAACCTGAACCATAACATTTGTTCCTTCTTTTAACAATCCCGGAGCATCCAAAATTGCTTTATTCAAAGAAATTTGCTCAAAAGATTCTGTATTCATAAAATGAAACTCATCTCCTTCAGCATATAAAAACTGATAAGTATGTGTCTCAACACGTACATCCTCTATTTTGTGTCCTGCCGAAAATGTATTGTCCAATACTCTTCCTGTAGTTAAACTTCTTAATTTTGTTCTTACGAAAGCAGGTCCTTTTCCAGGTTTTACGTGAAGAAATTCAACGATTTTATAAATATCGTGATTGAACTTAATACACAATCCGTTTCTAATATCTGATGTAGATGCCATTTTGTTTTGTTTTATTTAATATTTTGTTGAATCGTTAAATCGTTTATCTGTTTTCGATTTAACGATTCACAAATAAACGATTCAACTTTTATCTAATAATTTCCTGAATAACCTTTCATAATTCCTCTTGATGAATTTCTGATAAAATCTAAAATCTCATCTCTCTCAGGAGTAGCTTCCATTTCGGCTTCAATAATACTTAAAGCTTGCGTTGTATTGTAGTTCTTCTGGTATAAAATTCTGTAAATTTCCTGAATTTCTCTAATTTTTTCAGTACTAAATCCTCTTCTTCTTAAACCTACTGAATTGATTCCTACGTAGGATAACGGTTCTTTTGCTGCTTTTGTATATGGCGGAACATCTTTTCTGACCAAAGATCCACCAGAAATCATAGCATGATCACCAATATGAATAAATTGATGTATGGCTGCCAAACCTCCAATAACGGCATAATTACCAACAACAACGTGACCTGCCAATGCAACACCATTTACAATAATTGCATTATTACCAATCTCACAATCGTGTGCAATGTGAGCATAAGCCATAATTAAACAATTATTACCTAAAATTGTTTGTCCTGAAGCAACTGTACCTCTATTGATCGTTACACACTCTCTAATAGTACAGTTATCACCTATAATAGCTAAAGAATCTTCTCCTCCAAATTTTAAATCTTGTGGTACGGCTGAAATTACTGCACCTGGAAAAATATTACAATTTTTACCAATTCGGGCACCTTCCATGATGGTTACATTTGAACCAATCCAAGTACCGTCACCAATAATAACATTATTGTGAATTGTTGTAAAAGGCTCAATTACAACATTTTTAGCGATTTTAGCGCCGGGATGAACATATGCTAATGGTTGATTCATCTGTAAGTTTTATATTTTATATTAAAATAGTCTAATTTGGGCAACAAACGTAAACAATAAAAATGATTAATTATTATTGTTTTCTTGCAATTTGAGCCATTAATTCTGCCTCTGTTACCAATTTTCCATTTGCGTATGCATTTGCCTGCATGTGACAAATTCCTCTTCTGATAGGAGAAATTAATTCGCATTTAAAAATTAAGGTATCACCAGGCAATACTTTATGCTTGAACTTAACATTGTCAATTTTCATGAAGTATGTCAAGTAATTTTCAGGGTCAGGAACAGTACTTAATACCAAAATCCCTCCTGTTTGTGCCATTGCTTCCACAATTAAAACACCCGGCATAACCGGAGCTTCAGGAAAATGTCCAACAAAGAAATTTTCATTCATTGTAACATTTTTCATTCCTACCACATGACTATCAGACATTTCTATAATTCTGTCAATTAATAAAAATGGAGGTCTGTGCGGCAACACGGCCATAATTTTATGAATATCCATCAATGGTTCCAAATTTAAGTCATAAACAGGAACATGATTTCTTTGTTCAATTTTGATGATTTTAGCCAGTTTTTTAGCAAACTGAGTGTTTACATAGTGTCCAGGTTTATTAGCTATAATTTTCCCCTGAATTCTAACTCCAATCAAAGATAAATCTCCAACAACATCTAATAATTTATGTCTTGCAGCTTCATTTGGATAGTGTAAAGTAAGATTATCTAAAACACCATTTGGTTTAACAGAAATTTTGTCTTTACCAAACGCTTTCTTTAAATTCTCCATTGTAGCGTCAGAAATTTCTTTATCTACATATACAATGGCATTGTTTAAATCTCCACCTTTTATAAGTCCGTTCTCTAAAAGAGACTCTAACTCATGTAAAAAACTAAAAGTTCTTGAATTAGCAATTTCCTCTTTAAAGTCAGCTATGCTTTTCATAGTTGCATTTTGAGTACCCAAAACTTTAGTACCAAAATCAACCATTGCAGTTACCTGATAATCATCGCTTGGCATTACTAAAATCTCGCTTCCGGTAGTTTCATCAGTAAACGAAATAACTTCTTTTACTACATAAACGTTACGTTTAGCATTTTGTTCTTCAATACCGGCATTTTCAATCGCTTCAACAAAATATTTCGAAGAACCATCCATGATAGGAAGTTCAGACGCGTTCAATTCTATAATAACGTTATCCAAATCGCAACCAACTAGTGCCGCTAAAACGTGTTCAGGGGTTTGAATTTTTACACCTAATTTTTCTAAATTAGTACCTCTTTGCGTATTAACAACATAATTAGCATCTGCTTCGATCACGGGATGACCTTGCAAATCTACTCTAACAAAAGTGAAACCATTATTAATTGGAGCCGGTTTAAAAGTCATTGTAACTTCTTTTCCAGTGTGTAATCCAACGCCTGTTAGTGAAATTTCATTTTTGATGGTCTTCTGTTTAACCATTATTTCCATTTTTTGGGTTTATTATTTGTTTTTTTAATTCATCAATTTCGGCTACAATTTTAGGTAGATTTCTAAAATGCACATACGATTTATTAAAATCAGTATAAGCAAGAGACGGTGTCCCTTGAAGCGTTTCATCATCTTTAATATTTCTTGCTACTCCGGATTGAGCCTGCAGTCTGACATTATTACCTATTATTAAGTGACCTGCAATACCTACTTGCCCGCCAATCATACAGTTTTCGCCTATTTTTGTAGAACCAGCCACACCGGATTGCGCTGCAATTACAGTGTTTTTACCAATTTCTACATTATGGGCAATCTGAATTTGATTGTCTAATTTAACTCCTTTTCTAATTATTGTAGAACCAAGAGTTGCGCGATCTATTGTAGTATTTGCTCCAATATCAACATTATCCTCTATAACAACGTTCCCAATTTGAGGAACTTTGCTATACACTCCTTCTTCATCCGGAACAAAACCAAATCCGTCTGCACCAATAATAGTTCCTGAATGAATCGTACAATTGTTACCAATAATAGTTTCAGAATAAATTTTAGCACCTGCAAAAATATACACATTATCACCAATAACAACATTATCGCCAATAAAACTGTTAGGATAAATTTTTACATTATCACCCAGCACAACATTTTGTCCTATATAACTAAAGCTTCCTAAATATAAATTCTCTCCATATTTAGTTCCTTCAGACATAAAAGAATGTGCTTCTATTCCGTTTTTATTCAATTTTACCTGATTGTAAAATTGTAAAAGCTTAGAAAACGAAGCATAAGCATCTTCTACTTTAATTAAAGTTGTGGTAATTTCCTGTTCAGGTATAAAGCTGTCATTAACAATCGTTACTGAAGCTTTTGTAGTATATATGTAATTGATATATTTTGGATTAGCCAAAAAAGTAAGAGATCCTTCCTCCCCTTCTTCTATCTTAGAGAGCCGAGAAACTTCCGCATTGGGATTCCCAACAACCTCTCCCTCTAAAATCCCCGCTATTTGTTCTGCTGTAAATTTCATTGCGACAAAAATATAAAAAATAGATTTTAAATGTTAATTTTAGATAAGTTGTTTTGGAAAACAGATGTAATATTTTGTTACCAATTTAGATAACGATTTCAAATTCAGCTGATCAGATGCTTCTACGACATCCTCAATTGTTTTATCTTTTTTCAAAATTCGTATCGGTTCAGCTTCTTTACTATAGGCCTGATTTTTTATTTTTCCTCTAAAAATAAAATAACCAGCCTCTAACTGCGTGATATTATGCTTATTAGCAAAATCTTCTTTTAAAGATTGAGACTCTTCCGCCGAAATTTTCTCAGCGCTTAATTTAATCTTTAATAAATCTCTATTAATCAACATCTTACTCAAAGTAGACAATATAAAATCATCTTGCTTTTGCCATGCTTTCAAGGCGCTAATAATATCAAAATCATCTAGTTGAGCAAATAAATCCAACTTCTCAGTATCAAAATCCTCCAAAGTCACCTTATTTTGCATAAAATACAAAAGCGGCTCGCTGCAAGGCAAACTAATTCCTTTTAATGTTAATTCTTTCGCTCTTTTTAGAACATTCATCAAAATTAACTCTGCTACCAAACTTGTTTTATGTAAATAAGCCTGCCAGTACATTAATCTTCTCGAAAGTAAGAATTTCTCAACAGAATAGATTCCTTTTTCTTCAATAACCAAAGTTCCGTCAACAACGTTCATCATCTGGATCAGACGCTCAGAATTAACGTTACCTTCTGCGACTCCAGTATAAAAACTATCACGTTTTAGATAATCCATTCGATCCATATCCAACTGACTCGAGATCAGCTGCAACATGAATTTTCTATGATAATCACCTTTAAAAACCTGAATTGCTAAACTTAATTTTCCGTCAAACTCGTCATTTAGCTGATTCATAAACAATAATGAAATTGCCTCGTGATTCACATCTTCCACGATACTTTTTTCCATAGCGTGCGAAAATGGCCCGTGACCAATGTCGTGGAGTAAGATAGCAATAAACAAAGCATTTTCTTCTTCAGATGAAATTGCAACACCTTTAAAACGAAGTGTTTCAACTGCTTTTTGCATTAAATGCATGCAGCCCAATGCATGATGAAAACGCGTATGATTCGCTCCGGGATAAACCAAATACGACATTCCCATTTGCGAAATACGGCGTAAACGCTGAAAATACGGATGCTGGATTAAGTCGTAAATAAGTTCGTTCGGGATAGAAATAAACCCGTAGATAGGGTCGTTGAATATTTTTAACTTATTGATATGAGTCACTATTTGGTTATTTTTAGGTCAACAAATATAAGTAAATAACCATAAACAGCTTTGCGTTTTTCATTTAAAAATCAACATTAAATTGTTGTGATTTTCAAGGGAATACTTAATTTGAAATAAGTTTTTATAAAAAAAACATCATTTGTGATACGGAAATTTATACTATTTTTAATACTTTTTAAGTTCTATACATCTAAATTGCATTAAAATTAAACACGTTTATGGATAAGATAAAAATACTTTGGGTCGATGATGAAATCGATCTTTTAAAGCCCCACATATTATTTCTCGAGAAAAAAAACTACGCTGTAACCACTTGTAATAATGGTTTGGATGCTATTACCTTATTTGAAGAAGGTAATTTTGACATTGTCTTTTTAGATGAAAACATGCCAGGAATGAGCGGTCTGGAAACCCTTTCGGAAATGAAGGAAAAAAAATCAGCTACTCCGATGATTATGATCACTAAAAGTGAGGAAGAATACATAATGGAAGAGGCTATTGGTTCTAAAATCGCCGATTATTTGATAAAACCAGTAAATCCCAACCAGATTTTATTGAGTTTAAAGAAAAACCTGGATCATTCAAGGTTAATTTCTGAAAAAACAACTTTAGATTACCAAAAAGAATTTAGAAAAATTTCGATGGAAATGGCAATGGTCAATTCTTATGAAGATTGGGTAGAACTATATAAAAAACTAATATTCTGGGAATTAGAATTAGAAAACATCAATGATCAGGGAATGATTGAGATTCTTGAGTCTCAGAAAGTAGAAGCCAATTCGCAATTCGGTAAATTTATCGAAAGAAATTACGAAGACTGGTTTGCTCCAAAAGCCGAAAAACCAATTCAATCTCATACTTTATTCAAAGAATTAGTAGTTCCTGAAATCAAAAAGAAAGATAAGCCGATTTTGTTTGTTGTAATTGACAATTTGCGTTACGACCAATGGAAATCATTTGAGACTGTTGTAGCTAATTATTATAAACTAGAAAAAGAAGTTCCTTACTTTTCTATACTTCCAACTGCAACACAATATGCCAGAAATGCTATTTTCTCTGGTCTATTGCCTACAGAAATGGAAAAACAATTTCCGCAATACTGGAAAAACGACGTTGAAGAAGGTGGAAAAAACCTGTATGAAGCAGAGTTTTTAAGTGCACAATTAAAACGTTTAGGATTAAATATTAAAGAAGACTATTTTAAAATCACCAATTATGCCGGTGGAAAAAAATTAGCCGAAAACTTTAAAGCCCTAAAAGGCAATGATTTGGTAACGGTAGTGTATAATTTTGTTGACATGTTGTCGCACGCCAAAACCGAAATGGATGTAGTAAAAGAACTTGCATCAGATGATAAAGCGTATCGCTCTTTGACGTTGAGCTGGTTTAAGAACTCTCCGCTTTTAGAGATTATACAACAAGCTCAACTTCTAGGTTTTAAATTAATTCTTACCACCGATCACGGAACAATTAATGTAAAAAATCCATCGAAAGTAGTTGGAGATAAAAATACAAGTCTAAATTTGCGTTATAAAACTGGTCGTAGTTTAACATACGAGCAAAAAGATGTTTATGTTGTAAAAGAACCAAAGGATATTGGTTTGCCAGCCATAAATATGAGCAGCTCGTTTATATTTGCTAAAAATGATTTCTTTTTGGCTTATGTAAATAACTACAATCATTATGTAAGTTATTATAGAAATACATATCAACATGGCGGAATCTCACTAGAAGAAATGATTATTCCGTTTCTGGTATTTAATCCTAAATAGTAAAAAAGAGTTTTCAGTCTCAGTTTGCAGTAAAGAAAAGTTGCCACAAATTTCGCAAATTTTCACAAATTATTTTTTTTAATAAATACTCTTATTTAATTTTTAATTTGTGAAAATTTGTGAAATTTGTGGCAAAAAATAGTCTGCTTTAGCAGGCAGTCACATTAAATACAGTACAATGAATATCGTTTTTTCATTAGATCAAATTCAGGAAGTAGCAGAAAAAATTTTAGCGTCAAATCCAAAAAAAATCATACTTTTTAATGGAGAAATGGGCGTTGGAAAAACTACTTTAATCAAACAATTATGCAAAAGTCTCGACGTCGAAGAAGCTACAAGCAGCCCAACCTTTTCTTTAGTTAACGAATATTACACGACTAATAATCAGATTGTTTACCATTTTGATTTTTACCGATTAAACAAAGAAACAGAAGCGCTCGATATGGGAGTTGATGATTATTTATATTCCGGAAACTGGTGTTTTATCGAATGGTCAGAAAAAATTAAAAATCTTATTCCCGAAGAACATTCCGTAGTTACAATTGAGCTAATGGCTGATGGAAAAAGAAAATTAGTACTAGTTTAATTCTATAGAGATTTGTCAAGATTTAATAGAGAAACACAAAGGTCTTTCTAACAAAAATTTGCGGCCCCTTGTAGAACTTCTTCATTAATTTCTGTGAAATAACATATATATATAAATGAACCTCGAAAACACAGTAGAAATAATCCCTTTCTCTCCAGCCCTAAAAGAGCCAATTAAAACCTTAAATAAGGAATGGCTTCAAAAATATTTCAGAGTTGAAGAAAATGACGAGATTGTACTCTCGAATCCTCAGGAAGAAATTATTGATAAAGGCGGATTTATTTATTATGCCAGATATAATAATGAAATTCTTGGAACTGTATCTTTACTCAAAGAAGATGATGTGACTTTTGAATTGAGTAAAATGGCGGTTTCAGATAAAGCGCAAGGTCTAGGAATTGGAAATAAATTATTAGTTCACTGCATGGCTGTAGCTAAAGAAAATAACATCAGGAAACTATTTCTATATTCAAATCGAAAGTTACTTCCGGCAATTCATCTGTATGAAAAATTTGGTTTTACCCAAATCCCTTTAGGTGATGTGAGCTATGAAAGAGCTGACATTAAAATGGAGAAAAATATACCATAATTTCATCTTGTAGTATTAGCAGAATTTTTACATTGATTCTAAAACTTTTTACGTAATTTGTACTCTTAATTTTTGCACCACCCATGTCAATTACTTTAACTCCATTTACGAAGCAACAATTGTTGCCACAAGAAGAAAAACTTGAAATTGGCCGATTCAAAAGCGAACTTTTTATAGGGATTCCCAAAGAAACAAGTTATCAGGAACGTCGCATTTGCCTGACGCCAGATGCTGTAAATTCGCTTACTTATGAAGGTCATCGCGTCATGATTGAATCTGGTGCCGGAGAGAGTTCAAGTTACTCTGATAAAGAATATTCTGATGCAGGAGCTGAAGTAACAAAAGATACTAAAAAAGTTTTTGGATGTCCGCTGCTATTAAAGGTTGAACCTCCAACGCTTGCCGAGATCAAAATGATTAATCCTGAAACAATTATCATTTCGGCTATACAGTTAAAAACCAAGAAGAAAGAATATTTTGAAGCTCTGGCTCAAAAAAAAATCACAGCACTTGCTTTTGAATATATTAAAGATGAAGACGGATCTTATCCTGCTGTAAAATCATTAAGTGAAATTGCCGGAACAGCTTCTATACTCATTGCTGCCGAATTAATGATTACTGACGAGTTTGGAAAAGGACTTTTATTTGGAAACATTACTGGCGTACCTCCTACTGAAGTTGTGATTCTAGGCGCTGGAACTGTTGGCGAATTTGCGGCTAAAACCGCTATTGGTTTAGGTGCAAACGTGAAAGTTTTTGACAATTCGATTACAAAATTACGTCGTTTACAAAATAATTTAAATCAAAGAATCTTTACTTCTACAGTGCAGCAAAAAGCCTTATTAAAAGCTTTACGTCGTTGCGATGTCGCTATTGGTGCCATGCGCGGCAAAGAACGTTGTCCTATTATAGTTACAGAAACTATGGTTGAGCACATGAAAAAAGGTGCCGTAATAGTCGATGTGAGTATTGATACCGGAGGTTGTTTTGAAACCTCTGAAGTTACGACCCACGAAAAACCAACTTTTATAAAAAGCAATGTTTTGCATTATTGCGTTCCAAATATTCCTTCGAGATATTCTAAAACTGCCTCATTATCAATAAGTAATATTTTAACTCCGTATTTACTTCAAATAGCTGAAGACGGCGGATTAGAAAGTGCTATTAGATGTAATAAAGGTTTAAAAAACGGAATTTACTTATATCACGGAATTTTAACGAACAAAGCAATTGGCGAATGGTTTGATTTACCGGATAACGACATCAATTTACTTGTATTTTAAGAGAACTTTAATGTACCTTTGCAAAAATTTTATTTCATGAAGTTCGCACACCGTTTCGCTTATTATTTAGTTGGTTTAGTTATGGGATGCTTTTTTGTAGCCCTTGTTTTTAGCGGAAAAGATACCCGTTGCAACTATTTCCCGAATGCCCGAGTTTTAAATACTTTGCGCACAAAACCTTTTCAGTATTCTGAAAAAGCAATTCAGGTTCTGAATGAAAAATGGGTTGATACAGCTGATATCAAAAATACATTAAAATTTGGAGACGTTGATTTTGATCAGAGCAATGTGCCTTTCAAAAAAGGAAAACTATATATCATTGAAGGAAAAACAGTAAAAAATCAGGAAATTATTCTTAAAGTAATTAATTACGAGAACAAAGCTGTTCTGGATGAAATTATAAAAAAGCCTTTAGAAAAATAGTTCTTAAAATCTAAATTAATCGAACTTTCTTTTCACTTCGACTAAGGAGAAATCACACATGAAACTTGAGAAAAATTAATGACGTTTGTACGGAATTACTACTATGATTTTTCCTCAGGCTTAAATAGTAATATTGTAGAAATTAAAGTTTTAAATTGGTTTCAAAACCACTCAATTTCTTTAATTCCCTTAGATTTTAAAAATTCATTCGTTTTACTAAAATGTTTGTTTCCGAACCATTTTCTCTGGTTCGCGCTCATTGGAGATGGATGTCCCGATTCTAAAACGAAATGTTTTGAGCGATCAATTTTAAGTCCTTTTTTCTGTGCAAAATTACCCCATAATAAGAACACGACATTTTCCTTTTTATCAGAGATAGCCTGAATAACTGCATCAGTAAATAAGTTCCATTTGAGATGTTTGTGACTATTAGGAGTATCTTTCCTAACTGTTAAAGAAGCATTTAAAAGCAGAACGCCTTGATCTGCCCATTTTTCCAGATTTCCTGAGGTTGGCATAAATACAGAATCCAGATCACTATTTATTTCCCTAAAAATATTACGCAAAGAAGGTGGGATTTTCACATTATCATTAACCGAAAAGCTTAAACCATTTGCTTCTCCTACTCCGTGATAAGGATCCTGACCAATAATAACAACCTTTACATCATTGAACGAACAATGATTGAACGCCGAAAAGATTAAATCTAATGGCGGATAACAAATATGTTTCTTGCATTCGTCTTCTAATGACAAAAGCAAATCTTTAAAATAAGGTTTTTCAATTTCATCTGACAAAACAACTTGCCATTCAGGAGAAAGATTAATTTTCATTTTCAATACAATTTATTACAAATTACGCAAAGTTTTTTTCAAAGTACTAATTAATAGTATCATTTCGTTCTAAAACTTTGTAACTTTGAACCTTTACAACTTACGATATAAATGATATCTATTACCGAAAAAACATTACAAGATTTACAATTCCCAACAGTGCTCGAAACCATTTCGGCAGGCTGTAATACTGACATAGGAAAAGAAAAAGCTTTAAAAATAACTCCTTTCAGAGATAAAGAAACTTTGATGCAGGCTTTGATGCAAACATCTGAGTATGTTTCGTCTTTTGAAAATAATAACGCCATTCCCAATCATGGGTTTGACGCGATTACTCACGAAATCAAATTCCTTGCAATAGAAGATAGTTTTCTGGAAGTAGGCAGCTTTAGAAAAATAGCTACTCTTTCATCAACTGCAAATGTGTTGTTGACTTTTTTTAAAAAATTCGACGATTATTACCCAAATCTAAATGCAAGAGCTTCGAGAGTTGAGTATACCAAAGACATCGTTACTTTAATTGACGCTATTGTTGATAAATACGGAGAAATCAAAGACAACGCTTCACCCGCTTTACTGAGTATTCGCCAGAATATGAATATCGTTCGCGGCAAGGTCAATCAAAGCTTTGGGGTCGCATTAACGCAATATAACAGCCTTGGATATCTTGATGACATCAAAGAAAGCTTTGTTCAAAACCGTAGGGTTTTGGCAGTCCTGGCCATGTATCGCCGTAAAGTAAAAGGTTCTATTTTAGGAAGTTCTAAAACTGGAAGTATTGCTTATATCGAACCCGAAACTACACTTCAATATTCTCGTGAACTAAGCAATTTAGAATACGAGGAAAAGGAAGAAATCACGAGAATTTTAAAGCAATTATCGAATGCTATTCGTCCGTTTTTACCAATATTAATTGAGTATCAGGAGTTTTTGAGTGACATTGATGTAGTTGCCGGAAAAGCAAAATACGCCAACAGAATCAACGGAATATTACCAACAATTACAGAAGAACGCAGATTATTCTTTAGAGAAGCTTATCACCCTATTTTGTATTTGAACAACAAGCAAAAAAACGAAATTACACATCCGCAAACTATTGAATTAAAACAAGATAATCGAATCATTGTAATTTCAGGACCAAATGCTGGAGGAAAAACAATTTCGCTTAAAACAGTTGGTTTATTACAATTGATGCTGCAATCAGGAATGTTGATTCCGGTGCATGAACGAAGTGAAACTTTCTTGTTCGACAGAATTCTAACAGATATTGGTGACAATCAATCTATTGAAAATCATCTGAGTACTTATAGTTACCGATTAAAAAACATGAATTATTTCCTGAAGAAATGCAACAAGAAAACCATGTTTTTGATTGATGAATTTGGTACAGGTTCTGATCCGGAATTAGGTGGTGCTTTGGCTGAGATTTTCCTGGAAGAATTTTACCATCGTGAAGCTTTTGGAATTATCACAACACATTATTCCAATTTGAAAATTCTGGCAAATGAATTGCCTTTTGCCACAAATGCGAATATGATGTTTGATGAAAAATCGCTTGAACCAATGTACAAACTTGCTTTAGGTCAAGCTGGTAGTTCGTTTACATTTGAAGTTGCCTTAAAAAATGGCATTCCGTTTGGTTTGATTAATCGTGCCAAAAAGAAAATTGAAGTTGGAAAAGTCCGTTTTGATAAAACGATTGCAACACTTCAGAAAGAGCGTTCTAAGCTTGAAAAAACTTCGATCAATTTAAAAGAAGAAGAAACCAGGGCGCGAGAGGAAAGCAAAAAGATGGAAAACATCAATGTAAAAATCAAACAGAAATTAGAAAGCTATCAGGAATTATATGATAGTAATCAAAAGACAATTTACATTGGTCAGAAAATAGAAGATATCTCAGAGAAATATTTCAACAATAAAAATAAAAAAGAATTGCTTGGAGAATTTTTGAAAATTATAGAAATTGAAAATTCAAAACGCAAAAAAGCAACTCCAAAAGAAGCCAAAGCCATAACCGAGAAGAAAAAAGAAGTTATCGCAGAAGTTTCTGTTCAGGTGGAAGAAATTCGAAAAGAGAAAAAAGAGAAAAAACTTAAACCTGTAATCGAAAAACCAAAGCCAATTTTAAAAGTTGGCGACAGAGTAAGAATGCTCGACGGAAGATCTGTTGGAAGTATTGATTCGATTGAAAAAAATAAGGCAACTGTCAATTATGGAATTTTTACTTCAAAGGTAAGTTTGGATGAATTGGAATTGGTTGAAGCTGCAAAGAAATAAGTTTTCAGTTTTTAGTAGCAGTTTTCAGTTACTAAAAACGTAATAAAACATCAAAAATTAAAATAACGCGATTTTAGCAAACATTTTCAAAAAGGCAATTATGAAGATGGATATTTTTAAAAAAGCGCTTAAAAATAATTTATGAAAGCCGTTTGTGATTGATAAAAATTATGGATTTTATTTTATCGATAAATAAAACAGATCTAATAAAAACTAATTAAAGATTACAATTATAACAATCGTTGTCATCTCGACCATGGAGAAATTACACATAAAACTCCGTAAAGAGAATTGCTAATCTTTTTAGAGGTACACGTATAATTTCTCATTCCTCGAAATGATAAACTATACGGAAAGCTTTGTCAAAGTTCAAAACTTTGACAAAGCTAAAAAACTTGAAACCTTGAAATTTTCCAAATGCAGAACAATCTTCCAAAAAATAAAAAAATAATCCTATTCGACGGTGTTTGTAATTTATGCAACGGCGCGGTCCAGTTTATTATAAAAAATGACAAAAAGGATATTTTTAGATTTGTGGCTTTGCAATCAGAATTAGGAATTGAAATTTCCAATTATATTGGTGTTGATCAAAAAAAAATTGATAGTATTATTTTATACAATCCCGGAGTAGCTTATTATTACAAATCTTCAGCAGTTTTAGAAATTGCGAAAAACTTAGGAGGTTTTTATAATCTGATGTTTGTTTTTAAAATTTTCCCAGAAAGTTTCCGAAATTATATTTATGATTGTATTGCTAAAAATCGATACAAATGGTATGGCAAAAAAGAAAGCTGCATGATTCCTACTCCGGAATTGAAGGCTAAATTTTTATAAAAAGTTGGCACACGGATTTTACGGGTTGAACAGGTTTTGCACAGGTCTTTTGTTTTTTGTGATCTCGAACGAGAAAGCTTAGTTAGTGATTCGATGATAAAATTCACTTTATGATTTACTTTGCGGAACTTTGACTTTGTTCAGTCTGACAGAATTGTAAAAAAAATAAAATTTCTTTTGAAACGACTGCCCTAGCCCTGATAGAAACGAAAATCCTTTTTGTTTTTTCTTTAAAAATAAAAAGATTGTAGTGAATAGCAGGAAATAGCTCCTAATTCTTTGTAAAATATTACGGACATTACTTTTCCAATAAATCATTAAAATAAAAAAAAGCCTCAAATTCTAAGAACTTGAGGCTTATACTTTTAATCAGAAATTATTATCTAATCAACTTTCTGTATTTCAAACGTTTTGGAGTTAAATCACCACCTAAACGTTTCTTTTTGTTTTCTTCATATTCAGAGAAACCTCCTTCGAAATAGTACACTTCAGAATCTCCTTCGAAAGCTAAAATGTGCGTACAAATTCTGTCTAAGAACCATCTATCGTGCGAAATAATTACGGCACAACCTGCAAAATTCTCTAAACCTTCTTCTAGTGCACGAAGTGTGTTTACGTCCAGATCATTCGTAGGCTCATCCAGTAAAAGTACGTTTCCTTCTTCTTTTAATGTCATTGCTAGGTGTAAACGGTTACGTTCTCCACCAGATAACATTGACACTTTTTTATTTTGCTCGCCTCCACCAAAGTTGAAACGTGACAAATAAGCTCTTGAGTTAACTTGTTTTCCGCCCATCATTACTAATTCCTGACCATCGGCAAAGTTTTCCCAAATAGATTTATTTGGATCAATGTTAGAGTGTGATTGATCCACATAAGCGATTTTTACAGTTTCACCAACTGAAAATTCTCCGCTATCTGTTTTTTCTTCTCCCATAATCATTCTGAAAATCGTAGATTTACCAGCACCGTTTGGTCCGATAATTCCAACAATTCCAGCTTGTGGCAAAGTAAAATTCAAATTATCATATAATAATTTATCTCCAAAAGCTTTGGCAACATTTTTAGCTTCTATAACATTTGTTCCTAAACGTGGACCATTTGGAATGTAGATTTCCAAGTTTTCATCCAATTGTTTTTGGTCTTCATTTAATAATTTATCGTAATTCTGTAAACGTGCTTTTTGCTTTGTTTGACGGCCTTTTGCTCCTTGACGAACCCAGTCCAACTCACGTTCTAAAGTTTTTCTACGTTTAGAAGCTACTTTTTCTTCTTGCGCCATACGGCTTGATTTTTGGTCTAACCAGGAAGAATAATTTCCTTTCCACGGAATACCTTCTCCTCTGTCAAGCTCTAAAATCCAACCTGCCACATTATCAAGGAAGTATCTATCGTGTGTTACAGCAATAACAGTTCCTGCATATTGTGCCAAGTGTTGCTCTAACCAAAGAACAGATTCAGCATCAAGGTGGTTGGTAGGCTCATCAAGCAATAATACATCCGGTTGTTGCAATAACAAACGACATAAAGCTACACGACGGCGCTCACCTCCTGAAAGGTTTTTAATAGGCGTATCACCTTCCGGAGTACGCAACGCATCCATTGCAATTTCAAGTTTAGTATCGATTTCCCAAGCACCAAGAGCATCAATTTTGTCTTGTAACGCCGCTTGACGGTCCATCAATTTATCCATTTTATCCTGATCTTCGTAATTTTCAGGAAGACCAAATAAATCATTTATTTGATTGTATTCTTCTAAAACTGCGATAGTTTCGGCAGCTCCTTCACGAACAATTTCGATTACAGTTTTAGAATCATCAAGAATTGGTTCTTGCTCTAAATAACCTACAGTATATCCAGGTTGAAAAACAACATCTCCCTGATAATTTTTATCAACTCCTGCGATAATCTTTAATAAAGAAGATTTTCCTGAACCATTAAGTCCAAGAATACCAATTTTAGCACCATAAAAGAAGCTCAAGTAAATGTTTTTAAGCACTGGCTTATCTGCTCCCTGATAGGTTTTGCTCAATTTTTGCATTGAGAAAATTACTTTCTTATCGTCTGACATTCTATTTATTTTTAATTTTTAATTATTTATTTTCTATTTGATCTGTATTGCAATTGAAACTTGATTAAACTCTACCTTTTAAAGCATTAAAAACCCAGGCATTAGCAAAGAAACCAACACCAACTGCTACAAATCCCCAACCAGATACGTCTCTATATCTAAAAGCACCAAGACCTATAAGTAACAATCCCATAAGTACCATTATAAAAGTAGCCCATCCTAAAACGGTATTTTTATTCATTCCCATAATTGTGTAATTATTATTTTAAAGTAGTAATTTTTTCAGAGATGCAAATATCGTGAATTTTCACGGCTTAATTAAATATTTTATACAGCATTTCTTTTAATAAATCTCCTTGGGACAAAGCATTTGCTCCCACTCCTTTACTTTTCACATCGACATCACGCAAAGCTCCTATAATCTGACTCACTTTTCGCATTGGGTAGTTTTTTATGGCTAAATCATATTCTTTTAAAAAATATGGATTTACACCAATAACTGTGGCTACATTTTTGGGGTTTTTATCCTTGAGTCCATGATATTTTAAAAGCTGAATAAAAAAACCAAAGACCAATCCGGTTGTCATCACTAATGGATATTCTTTAGGATTATGTGCAAAATTTTCTGCTATTTTATATGCTTTAAGCTGATTGCGTTCGCCAATTGCTTTTCGAAGTTCGAACACATTATAATCCTTACTGAAACCAATATTTTCCTCGATATGTTGTGGTGTAATTACAGTTCCCTGAGGTAAAATAATCTGTAATTTCTCCAGTTCATTATTAATTTTACTTAAATCTGTACCTAAAAATTCAACCAACATAGCGTTTGCCTTGGGATCGATTGTATATTTTTTACCAGCAAGAACACGCTTTATCCAGTCACCAACCTGGTTTTCGTATAATTTTTTACTTTCGTAAACGATTCCTTTTTGAGCTAGTAGTTTGGTTACTTTTTTACGTTTATCAAGTGTCTTGTATTTGTAGCAAAAAACCAAAACCGTAGATTCCATTGGATTATTTACATACGATTCTATTTTATCAATTGTTCTCGATAAATCCTGTGCTTCTTTTACAATAACAACCTGGCGATCAGACATCATAGGATAGCGCTTAGCCGTTGAAACGATATCTTCTACAGAAACATCTCTTCCGTATAATACCGTTTGATTGAATCCTTTTTCTTCTTCCGAAAGTACGTTCTGCTCAATATACTCTGATAATTTATCTATGTAATAAGGTTCCTCACCCATTAAAAAATAAATTGGTTTTATATTTCCGGCCTTGATATCATTAACAATTTTTACAACTTCGTCCATTCAATAATCTTATTTCAAGTTTGGGGTTTCACATTCTGGCTTCAATTAGTTAAAACTTTAATTTGAAACCTCAAACTATTTTATATTTTTGCGCTATGCAGCAATTAAATTTTCCTTCTTATACTTTCCGATTCAAAAATAGCGAAAATAAAGTGTCTATTTTTGATGAAATCAGGAAAAAATTTATCATTCTTACTCCGGAGGAATGGGTGCGTCAGCATGTCGTTCATTATTTAATTGACGAAAAAAAGTACCCTAAATCCTTAATCAACGTCGAAAAAGTTTTAACAGTCAACGGATTAAGAAAAAGATACGATGTTGTAGTCTTTAATACTGATGGCTCTATACATATATTGGTAGAATGTAAAGCGCCTAGTGTAAAAATTTCTCAGGCAACTTTTGATCAGATTGCCCGTTATAATATGACAATGCAGGCACGATTTTTGCATGTTACAAACGGTCTGAATCATTTTTATTGTCAAATGGATTTTGAAAATGAAAAATATCTCTTTTTAAGAAATTTACCAGATTATAACGAATAAAATAATACTAAAAATTAATAAAATTACTTTTGAATAAAATAGCTGTTGTCATTTTAAATTGGAATGGAGTAAAATTGCTGGAACAATTTTTACCCTCAATTGTTCAGTTTTCAGAAGGTGCCCAAATCTATGTCGCTGATAATGCTTCGACAGACGATTCTATAAACTTTATCAAATTAAATTTTCCTACCATTAAAATAGTTGTAAACACTGGTAATCATGGCTTTGCAAAAGGCTATAATGATGCTTTACAACATATTGATGCTGAAATTTATGCCTTGGTAAATTCAGATATTGAAGTAACTGAAAACTGGCTGAAACCCATTATTGAAACTTTTGATAGTGAAAAACAAACTGCTATAATTCAGCCTAAAATTCTTGATTTTAAAAATAAGGAATACTTTGAATATGCCGGTGCTGCCGGAGGATTTATAGATAAGTATGGTTTTCCGTTTTGCCGCGGTCGTGTTTTTGATACTATTGAAAAGGACAATGGTCAATACAATGATAATTGTGAGCTCTTCTGGGCTTCAGGCGCTTGCTTTTTTATTAGAAGTGAAGTATATCGTGAATTAGGAGGTTTTGATGAAAGCTTTTTTGCGCATCAGGAAGAAATCGATTTATGCTGGCGCGCATCAAACGAGGGGCATATCATCAAATACAACTCAGGATCGACTGTTTATCATGTTGGAGGTGCAACCCTACAACACGGAAATCCTAAAAAAACATATTTGAATTTTAGAAATTCATTATTGATGCTTGTCAAAAATTTGCCTAAAAAAGGTTTGTTTTTTGTTATTTTCTTCAGAATGGTTTTAGATGGTATCGCAGGTATCCGTTTTCTTACACAAGGAAAATTCAAACATACTTTCGCAATCCTAAAAGCGCATTTTTCATTTTATTGTATATCTTTAAAATATCTGAGGGAACGCAAAGATTTTCAAATACAAAAATACTATACCGTAAAAAGTGCCGTTTACTTGTATTACATAAAGAAATTGCTCGTTTTTAAAGAAATCTTTAACAGTAATCAAAATATTAAGAACTAAATTTGTAATCAACGTTTAATTAAATATAATACCTATGAGAAAAATAGTAATCGCACTATCAGTATTAATGGCCTTAACTTCGTGTGTATCGAAAAAGCAGTACGCAGCATTAGAAGCTAAGAACAAAGAAACCCAAGATTTATTAAACTCTTGCACCGTAAAACTAAATTCTTGTTTAGAGGAAAAAGCAGGATTGGCAGCTACAGCTGAAAGCTATAAAGCACATAATCAAGACTTAATAAGTACTTCTAAGGACTTAACAGTATTGACTACTAAAGGAGCAGAGAATCTTGAAAAATCTTTAGAAAGTTTAAAAGAAAAAGATTTAAAAATATCTAGATTGCAAGATGCATTAACTAAGAAAGACAGTGTAACATTAGCATTAGTTACAAGTTTAAAAGGGGCTGTTGGAATCAACGATCCGGATATCGAAATCAATGTTGAAAAAGGTGTAGTATTTATTTCTATCGCAGATAAATTATTATTTAAAAGTGGTAGCTATGATGTAACTGATAAAGCGAAAAGTGTTTTAGCTAAAGTTGCAAAAGTAGTAAATGACAAACCTGATTTTGAATGTATGGTTGAAGGTCACACAGATAACGTTCCTTACAAAAGCAACGGAGTTTTGTTAGACAACTGGGATTTAAGTGTTAAACGTTCTACTTCTATTGTTCGTGTATTAACAAATGATCTTGGAGTTAACCCTGCTAAATTAATCGCAGCTGGTAGAAGTTCTTATGTACCATTAGTAGCTAATGATACTCCGGACGACAGAGCTCGTAACAGAAGAACTCGTATTGTTGTTATGCCAAAAATCGATCAATTTTATGATATGATTGAAAAAGAAATGAAAAAACAATCGAAATAATCTACGTTTTTTACATACTTTATTAAATAGAAAAAGCAGGTCAATTGACCTGCTTTTATGTATCCTTAACTTTTTTAATAACCAATTAAATATAAATTAAGAATAGCATTATCTTTAAACTAACTAAATTTTAACTAATCTAAAGTTAGTTATTTATTTTAGATTATTATACAATTTCAGTATTTTTTTACAAAATCCTTATTTAGCTATTCTTATATAGTTGTTTACTACAAAATATCAATATCTCCTTTTCCTTCTCTAATAATAACTGGTTCATGCTCTGATAAATCTATAATTGTAGAACCCACATTATCACCATAACCTCCATCGATAACGAGATCAACTAGATTTTGCCATTTTTCAAAAATTAATTCCGGATCTGTAGTATACTCAATTACATCATCTTCATCACGAATAGAAGTCGATACAATTGGGTTTCCTAATTGTCGAACAATTTCTAGCGCAATATTATTATCCGGCACACGAATACCTACAGTAGTTTTCTTTTTAAACTCTTTAGGTAAATTGTTATTTCCTGGCAAAATAAAAGTATAAGGTCCAGGCAATGCTCTTTTCAAAATCTTAAAAGTAGATGTATCAATCTGACGAACATAATCAGAGAGATTGCTTAAATCGTGGCAGATAAAGGAGAAATTAGCTTTCTCTAATTTAACTCCTTTTATTTTCGCTATTTTTTCTAAAGCACGAGAATTGGTAATATCACAACCTAAACCGTAAACGGTATCTGTTGGATAAATTATTAAACCTCCGTTTTGAAGCACTTTTACCACTTTGGCAATTGCAGCTTCACTAGGTTTATCGGGGTATATTTTTATGAACTCAGCCATTTTTTAAAATAAAGATGTTAGATTATGGAATAAAGACTACTCTTTATTCCTTTTATTTTTTTTAAGTAAATAACAAAATTCCAATTGAAAATAGATTTAATCTTAAACTAAAAAGATATTTATTCTTTTGAAAAATTACGAAAAATTATTAAGCTGAAAAATCAAATCTGATGATCGAAAATTGACTTTTTAAAATATATTTCCATTTTTTTTCTATATTCTTTTCTTATCCTACGACATCTAATTTAGCAAATCTTAGCAACAATTTCTTGATTCCTCCAACTTCAAATTTTATTTCCGCTTTTTTGTCGGCACCTACCCCTTCTAAATTCACAACTTCACCTTTCCCAAAACGTTCGTGCATTACAACATTGCCGATAGTTAAACTATTATCAAACAAATTAGGTGCTGAACTATTCTGATTATTACTGGCAACCGGTTTCAATTTTCGAATATTAAGATCCGCTTTGGGTTCGCTATTTCCATTGTGCTTCACAGGTGGAGTTGATCCAATGGGTTTTGCCAAACGTAATTTTGATTTATCTACATCTCCGAAGATATCCCCATCAATTGGCGATTTATATCGGTAATTACTTTCTGCAGGAGTCAGATATTCAAGATATTGTCCGTCAATTTCTTCAATAAAACGTGAAGGTTCACTATCTGTTAATTTTCCCCAACGGTAACGCGATTGTGCATAAGTTAAATATGCTTGATGTTCTGCACGAGTTAAAGCTACATAAAATAAACGACGTTCTTCTTCTAATTCGCTTCTCGTACTCATACTCATTGCACTAGGAAACAAATCTTCCTCCATACCAACCACAAAAACATGAGGAAATTCAAGTCCTTTTGCTAAGTGAATTGTCATCAGCGCAACACGATCTTCGTCTGATGTATCTTTGTCTAAATCAGTCGCAAGCGCTACATCTTCCATAAATTCAGACAAAGCCCCTCTCGCACCATCAATTTCTTTTTGTCCTTCAGTAAAATCTTTTAAACCATTTAGAAGCTCTTCTATGTTTTGAATTTTTGCCATACCTTCTGGTGTAGCATCTTTTTTAAGCTCCTGAACTAATCCTGTTTTCTTGGCAACATAATCAGTAATATAAAAAGCATCCTGATTTTGATCAATCACCTGAAAATTCTGGATCATCGTCACGAAATCATTGATTTTATTTTTCGTTCCTGTGTTTAATTTCAAGTCAATTTTATCAATATTCACCATCACTTCCCAAATCGAACGTTTGTAGTGGTTGGCAGCAATTGTCAGTTTTTCAACAGTCGTATCACCAATTCCACGTGCCGGATAATTGATTACTCGAACCAATGCCTCTTCATCTTTTGGATTAATTACCAAACGTAAATAACACAAAACATCTTTAATCTCTTTACGTTGATAGAATGACAATCCGCCATAAATTCGATACGGGATATCACGTTTTCTTAAAGCGTCCTCCATTGCACGGGATTGTGCATTGGTACGATATAAAATCGCAAATGAACCGTTATGAAGCTGGTTCTGCATTTTTTGTTCAAAAATCGTACTCGCTACAAATCGACCTTCTTCAGCATCTGTTAAACTTCTGTGGACTTTAATTTTTTGACCAAAATCATTTGCAGTCCAGACTATTTTATCAAGTTTGGTTTTATTGTGCTCCATTACAGTATTTGCCGCTTCAACTATATTTCGCGTTGAACGGTAATTTTGCTCTAAACGGAACATTATTACGCCTTCATAATCTTTCTGGAAATTCAAAATATTATTAATATTCGCTCCACGGAAAGCATAAATACTCTGCGCATCATCGCCAACAACACAAATATTCTGAAATTTATCTGACAACGCTCTTACAATCAAATACTGTGAGTGATTTGTATCCTGATACTCATCAACCAATATATAGCGAAAACGGTTTTGGTATTTGGATAATACTTCTGGAAAACGAGTTAATAGCTCATTGGTTTTCAGCAATAAATCATCAAAATCCATTGCTCCTGCTTTAAAACAACGATCTACATAGTGCTGATAAATCTCTCCCAATCTTGGTCTTTTTGCCATTGCATCAGCCTCGACCAATTCAGGATCGTTAAAATATGCTTTTACTGTAATCAAACTATTTTTATAATTTGAAATTCTGCCCAGAATCTGTTTTGGTTTATAGACGTCGCGATCAAGCTGCATCTCTTTTATAATAGAAGAAATTAGTCTTGCCGAATCCTGAGAATCATAAATCGTAAAATTCGATGGGTAACCTAAATGATCTGATTCCGCACGAAGAATACGTGCAAAAATCGAGTGAAAAGTTCCCATCCAAAGGTTTTTTGCCTCCGTTGCTCCTACAATATCAGATATCCTGTGTTTCATCTCACGGGCGGCCTTATTGGTAAAAGTAAGCGACAAAATGTTGAATGCATCAACGCCCTGAGCCATCAAATAAGCAATTCTAATTGTTAAAACACGAGTTTTTCCTGAACCTGCACCAGCAATAATAATCATTGGCCCGTCTTTCTTTAAAACAGGCTGTCTTTGTGCTTCATTGAGTTGGTCAATGTACTTTTGCATGAAATTTTTCTCCATAATTAGTGCAAAAATAAGAATTATTGATTGAAATAGCTACTAAGTTATTAAGGTTCTAAAAGGGATGCTGTTTTTTTAAACCATATAAGTAATATAAGTCCATTTAATCTGTATTACTTGTAATACTTCTCTAAATCAAATTTAAAATATTTATTTGAGCTATAAGTTATAATGCCTTACATCAATTATTTAGACCAAAAATTATTTATAAAATACATCATAGGCAAATCGTATCAATGTACCGATTACTACAATTAAAAAGAAAATCCTAATAAAGCCATTTCCTTTATTAATTGCTAATTTAGCACCAAGCCATCCTCCAAGTCCGTTGCTAATTGCCATAGGAATTGCAATTGACCAAATGATCTTTCCTTTTATCATAAACAAACATATAGATCCAAAATTAGTAGCCAGATTGACCATTTTGGCATTTGCTGAAGCATGCAAAAAATCAAAGCCTAAAAGAGCAATAAAAGCCACTACAAAAAAACTACCGGTTCCGGGACCAATAAATCCGTCATAGAAACCAACAATTATACTAATAATAACGGCATAAAATATTTGTGTTGCAGGAGAATGATCTTTTGCAACATGCTGCCCAAAATTTTTCTTTGCATAGGTATAAACAAATAATAAAGACAATACTACCAGCAAAAGCGGCTTCATAAAATCATTACTTACCATCGTTAGCAAAGTTGAACCTAAAAATGCCGACGGAACGGCTAAACACATCATGATCAACAGCAACCTCCACTGAATCACAACTTTTTTCATATATTGAAATGCGGCAAAAGCAGTTCCGCTAAAAGCCGGAATTTTTAACGTTCCAATAACTGTTGAAACTGGTAAATTGGGTAATAAAATTAATCCCATTGGTGTCTGTATCAATCCACCACCGCCAACAATTGCATCAATAAATCCCGCAGCGAAAGCAGCCAAGCAAAGTAAAATTATAATATATGAATCCATTAATATTGTATTTCAGGCAGTTTTGAAAGTAATGTACAAAAGTAGACTTCCGTTTTGTTTATTACAATTAATTTAAAGTGGATTTCTCCCTAAAAATTATATTTTTGTTGAAAATTTGAACCAAATGGATTTTACAAGAATTATAGAATTGGCCAGTTATACTTTACCAGCTATTGTTACAGGATTTGTTGCTTACAGTTTTTTTGAATTACATATAAAAAACAATGATAAAAAGCACAATTTTTTATTGAACAAGGAAGCGCATAAAGAATCTTTACCAATACGCTTGCAGGCTTATGAGCGAATGACATTGTTTTTAGAGCGTATTAACCTGACGAAATTACTTATAAGAATTGCGCCAATTTCTAACGAAAAGCATGATTACGAAAACTTTCTAATCGATCAGATCGAGCATGAATTTGAACACAATCTGACACAGCAAATATATATGTCTGACGAATGTTGGACAATTATTACAACTGCCAAAAATTCGACTATCCAAATTATCCGTAAAGCAGCTATGAGCGATCGTGTAGAAAATGCAGATAAGTTGCGTGAGAAACTTTTGAATGATTTATTAGAGAAACAATCTCCAAGTAATGCTGCTTTAGGCTATATTAAGAATGAAGTTGCCGGATTGTGGTAAAATTGCAGTTTGACAAGATTGATTATGATTTTATTTATCTTGTCAAATTTTTATTTCCACCATTTTTGATGTGGTTCATCTACCCAGCCATTTTTTATGTATTTTTTTGATATACTTAATTCCCCTGCTCCTATATCAAAATCGCAATTTGTATTAGGTACACGATAATCTCCCCAATTGCATACTTTTTCTTTGCCGGAATTATTAGATTTCCAAGTGCCTACAAATGCATTATTGAAATAGCTATCTTTATGAATTTCAATATCATCGTATTTAATAAAACCATTTTTATCTACATAAAATATAGTTGCTAGCTTTCCTTGAAATTCTCCTGTGTTTTTTTGATTTTTATTTTCAACAAACTTATAATTGGCCACCAATAATCCCTGGCTTTTTATACCTGAATTTTTATATTCATCATCAAGTCCGAATTTCACTTTTTTAAGTTCTTGTATCTTTGTAATTGTTATTGTCCCAGCAAAATCACATATATTTGATTTAACCTGCGATTTGCCATTAACAATGTATTCATTTTTATTTTTATCATTTCTTTTAATCGAAATAAATTTTATTAATATTCTCTGGTAATTGTCACCAATAACGCCGTAGACATACTTGTTTTCTGTTTTATTCCATAAAACAGAAAAATCATTATTTGTGTATTTGTTTAGTTCGTTTTTTTGAAACAGTGCTGCATTATTCCAGATCGAAGTTCTGCATAAATTGTCCTGACTGAATGTATTTAAAGAAAACAAGAAGTACAGAAGTAAGGTTATATTTTTCATTTTAAAACACGTATTGAATGTCAATCTGAATTCTAAAAACAGGTTATTATTGAAAATTTTGTTCTAAAAAAGCCAAATCATTATCAGCCAAAGCTTTTAATATTTCTGTTGTTTTTTCTTCATTTTGATCTGTCAATTCAGAAATGAAATTTTTGTTGAGTTTTTCACTTAAGCCAAACCAGGTTTTTTGAATTTTAGCTCTTTTAAAAAATACATAAAATTCATATTTATCAGGTTTACCAACAGCAGATATTGACAGGGCATTTCTATTGCCTGAATTTTCAAACTCAAGCGAAGGTGAATGATATACGTTCTTTGCATTTTCCATCTCTTCCAGATGTAATTTCCATGGAAAATTTTGAAATGTTTTTATTATTTCCGAAGAATCAATCTTTCCCTTTTCAATAATTTTTGGCTTTGTTGGTTCGCAAACACTATGTCTAAATTCACTCATTTTTATTGAATCTGTTTTTTTTTTTTACAATTAAATAAATTACCTGTTATCACTCATTACCTCAGACTTATTCTGAGCATATTCATAGCCTTGTTCCCACCATTCTTTCATTACTTCCTTATTAAAAATAAGTGCATTATCAGTGAGTCTGGTTGGTGTGTAATATAAGTTAAGCTTTACATTCTTATTGTTTGCCATTAGTTTTCCTATAGCAATATCGTGTTTTTCAACCTGATCTAAGGCAATTCGGAACAAATCGATCATTAAAGAAAACGGATTTTTACCAATAACCGTTTTGGTCATATTAACTTCCGTTTCCAGAATGATTACGTCAATTTCTGTTGCACCACGATTAATAGCTTCACGAATAGGAACTAAACTAGAAAATCCGCCATCTCCGTATTCGTAGTTATTTTTTTCTACCAAACTCATGAACGGAACATAATTACTCGAAATCCATGACCAATCGCAAAACTCATCATATGTGCAATCTTTTATAGACTTATATTCCGATTCGTTTTTAGTAAAATTGGTTACTGTAATAACAACATCGCAATGCTGTTTTTTCAGCTTGTTAAAATCTGATAACGAGAAGTTTGCTTTAATGTATTTCTGCAGTCCTTTGCTTTCTCCAAAAGTTCTTTTTCCTTTAAAAAACTGACGTAAAACATTGAAGTGATTGATTGTAACAATATCAACTCCATCTTTAACTTTAACTACAAATGGGCAAATATTAAAGATTCCGCTCATTGTAACATTAGTATAAACGGAGTGAATTTTTTTTATCTGACCAAGCGCCAGATGCGGAATAAGTAAACTTCCTGTAGAAGTTCCTATAAACAAATCATATTCATGTTTTTTTTCCTCTATTAAATACTGCGCTACGCCACCAGCAAACGCTCCTTTACTTCCTCCGCCAGAAATAACCAATGCTTTCATAAATATATTGTAGGTTTTGTAATTATTTAGAAAATAGATTAGAGAATAGAATATAGAGCAAAGATTTTCTATGCGCTCTAATTGATTACTTATCCTCTTACTTCTATTCTATATATTCTATATTCTTTGTTCTATATTCTATATTCTTTGTTCTATTCTCTATATTCTTTATTCTATATTCTTTGTTCCTTATTCTTTCAACAAACGATTCAGCTGAAATTGTTCATCGGGGTTCAAATTAGACAAAATTCTTTCAAACGAAGCACGCATTTCGGAATTTTTTAATAAAAACCTAATGGAGTCTCTTCCGAATTTAGAAAATTGCCACATATGATGTGTAGTTGCATTTACCAAATTTGATAATACCTGATCGTTTATAATTTTGAAAGAAAGAAGTTTCTCAAGTGCATTTTGCCTCGTTGTAGCTTCGTACTTTGTGGAAGAAAAAGCAATTAACTCCGAAACTAAATCTTCTGGATTATCACTATAATTTGGTGTCGACAAAGCCAATGAAAGCCATAAAGTTCGAAGATTATAATCGTTGAAACCAATCCAGTTTTTTGATTTGTTCAGATATTCTGTGCGATGATCAGGAAAATTTTTCCATAAATAATACAGGACAACTTCTTGGGTCTGATATGATTTGTCGTTCAGCAAAGTTTCGTATTCAATTCTAAAGCCTTCGGGAATTTTACTCAACGAAGCAGCAACAGCCTGACGAACTTGTATATTGTTAGTTTGCAAAGCGACCTGTAATAATTCTTTTTTATCTTCGTATTTCTCACTTTCTATTTGACTTACAATCGATTCTTTTACAGACTCATAAACATCCGATTCTAAAGTCTTTCTTAAAAAATCCTGTTTCTCGACCAATGGCGTTTTCTTTAGCTTATCAACTTCTAACCGAACCTGAATTGCTTTGTTTTTACTCAATAGAGCATTCGCCGCCGGGGTATCAAAAGCGGTAGATTCCAACCAGGTTTTCTGAAATTTTTCCAAATCAAAATTGGATACTTTTCTAATTTCATCAAAGAAATTTTGTGTATTAACAGTTTGATAAGCGTACTTTTTCAGATAACTTTTTATGGCTTTTTTGAAGGCTTTATCTCCAATAGACTCGTGCAAAACAAATAGTGCCCACGCTCCTTTTTCATAGAAAGTCAATGAACTTGCCTTAGCATTCAAAACCGGAATAGTATCAGATCTCGAAGCAAATTTTATCTGCTGCGCTGTCTGATATAATTTTGAATAGAAAAAATCGTCGCCATAAATCTCCCGTTCAGCCAATGCAGCATAATAAGTTGCAAAACCTTCCTGAAGCCAGTGATGTGTACTGTTCTCTGCCGTTATTAGATCGCCAAACCAGTGATGTGCCAATTCGTGAGCATCAACATTTGTATAATTACGATCTTCAAAACCTATTGAATCCACTACATAACGAGTTGCAAAAAGTGTGGTAGTGGTGTTTTCCATTCCGGCATACAAGAAATCACGAACCGGAATTTCTCTATAAACTTGCCACGGATACTTCACTCCTATTTCTTTTTCTAAAAAATCAAAAATACGTTTTGAATATCTGTAGGTTGGTTCAAAGCGATTGGTATCCTTATTTTCAAGATAATATTCTAACGGAATTTTAGATTTTGCCCTAAATTCTTTCTTGTCGTATTTGCCAATAGCAAGCATCAATAAATAGGAACTCATTGGATTTTCCATGCGATATTGCCAATGAATTGAATTTCCGTTTGATTTCTTTTCGCTTAAAATTCCGTTAGAAACTACCTGATAATCCTTGTCATATGTAATTCCCAAACTAAAAATCACTTTTTCTTTGACATCATCAAAACTCGGAAACCAGTTACTCGTATATCTTCCTTGTCCTTGTGTCCAGATTTGAACTTCAGAATTTTCAATGTTTACAAAATACAAAGCTTGCTTAGGTTTTGCTGAGTATTCAAAAGTAAGATGCTTCTCTCCTTTTTGAAAATTACTGATGATTTGCAATTCTTTGCCTGTATTGATAAAAAGCACGTCTTTATTATCAATTTGAACATGAGAAAATTCCATGTTTTTAGCATCGATTTTAATCGTATCAATAGGGTTTAGAATATCAAATTGATAAACAACCGTTCCTGAAACGGATTTTTCGGTTGCGTTTAATTTTAATTGTCCGTTAACCGATTTAAAATCAACGAATTTAGTTTGTTGCGCAAAAACGAAACTGGTAATAAATAAAAAGATGTATTTCATTGAAATGAATTTGAAGGCAAAATCCCAAAGTTACAAAGGTTTCGCTAACAAATCGAATGAAATTTGTATGTTTACAATAGAAAATTATTACGAAGTGTCAACACCAAAAAAAGCCTTATTTAACTGGAGCAGCGGAAAAGATTCTGCTTTGGCTTTATATAAAATAATACAGGATCCTGATTATAAAATCGAATATTTATTAACGAGTGTCAATCAGGAATTTCAACGAATTTCTATGCATGGTGTTCGTATTGAATTACTTGAAGCGCAAGCAAAAAGTATCGGATTGCCATTAAAGATTTTGCAGATTCCGGAAATGCCCACGATGGAAGTTTATGAGAACGTACTGACCGAAACTTTAATAGAGCTTAAAAATCAAGGAATTACACATTCAATTTTTGGAGATATTTTTCTGGAAGATTTACGTAAATACCGCGAAGATCAATTGGGTAAAATTAGTTTTGAAGGTGTTTTTCCTCTTTGGAAAATCCCAACCAAAGACTTAATTCAGGAATTTATATCACTCGGTTTTAAAACAATTGTAGTTTGCGTAAATGAACAATATCTGGATAAAAGTTTTGCTGGCCGAATTATCGATCAGGAATTCATAAACGATTTACCTAAAAATGTAGATGTTTGTGGTGAAAATGGCGAATTTCATACCTTTACTTTTGACGGTCCTATTTTTTCAGAACCAATAAAATTTGAAATAGGAGAAATCGTTTATCGCAAATACGAAAAACCTAAAATTCAAGATTCTTCTAATACTGCTTGTGATGCTAATACAAGTAATCCTTTTGATTTTGGATTTTGGTATTGTGATTTGATAGTTTAAAAAAAATGCTGCTAATTTTACTTTTTTTTTGCAAATCTAGATTTGTCGAACTTCATGAAATACGCAGCAAAACTATTTTATTTTCTCATTCAGAATACATCGCCAACAAATTAGTAACCGTATTCCAGTTTCTAATAGTCGCTGTAACATTTAGTTTTTTCTCAATATATTTTTGATCGAATCTTGTTTTTCCTGCTCCAACAGCGTATTTAATAAAAATCCTGTTTCCGTCAATACTCGCTTCATCAGGTTTAAACTGGCTGATTTTTAAGTCATTTATATTTTCACTTTTTAGAGCTACAGAGACAAAAGCGACATAAAGTTTTTTCATGTCCAGTTCTTTTTCTTTTAAAAATGGACTATTCTTAAAACACAATTCCAGATCTTGTTTGGTAATGACAATTGTAGGAACTTCATGTCCAAAAACCTTAAAAATTTCCTGTTTGATCATAAAACCCACTTTCGAAGCACTTTCTTCGTCGGTGTCAACAAAGACATTTCCGGATTGTAAATAGGTTCGCACATTTTGAAAACCAATATTTTCTAACATGGTTTTCAAGGCTTCCATTTTCATCATATTGTGGCCGGAAACGTTGATTCCTCTTAAAAGCGCTAAATGTGTTGTCATTTCTAAAAATTAAAATAAAAAAAATAAAGAGCATTCAATAACTTAAAATTAAATACTCTTTTATATCCCTGCAAACTTACAGCTTTTTATTTCGACTTTTTATATATCAATCCCGGGCCGTCGCACATTTGCCATGAATTTACCAGTAATCCTTCTTTATTAATAGAAAGATCCTCGATTAAATTTCCAGTGCAAGTCCCTATAATATCATTGTTTTCTTCATAAGTTAATTCAAAATGTGTTTCATTATCGAGCTTTTTAACTGCAAATTTACCTGTGGCAGTAGTTGTTTTGTTGTCTTTTGTTCTTGTCTTTGTGAATGTTTCATCAGTATTAAAAACATAAGATTCCTGCCAGCCTAACTTATCAAAGATAATATTGGCCGGTCTAAAACCTGTCACTTCAATTAGTTCCCATTTTCCATGATAATCAGATACCTTTGGTGATTTTGCTTTTTCATTTGAACAAGAAATGAAAATTAACATTAGAATGACTGCAATCCCTATTTTTTTCATTTATTTTAGTTTTTAAGACTTTGTATATTTAATAGATTCTTATTGTGTTAAATGGTTGCTTCGTTTAATAAAAAAATAACGCTTATATATTATTAATTTTTTTTGTACCTTATTACTAAAGGCTTTTCGATTAAATCAAAAACTACAATAAGACTAAAAAATCATCATTATAATTTTCAGATTTTTATTTTTGAGATCTGATAACACTTTTAAATTTCCTAATTAAAATCTATCTTCGCTTACTAAAAGAGAATAGAAAATAGAGCATAGAAAACAGATCAAAATCTTTTTTCCATATTCTTAAATCAATAATCTAAAATAAATTAATGTTTAATAATCTCCTTGAAACCCCAATTGAATACTTAAAAGGTGTTGGTCCCAATCGTGGCCAATTGCTTCGTAAGGAACTGGGTATTCATAAATATCGAGATTTAGTTAATTTTTTTCCGAATAGATATATTGACAGAACCCGTTATTACAAAATTAATGAACTTCAAAATACAGGTGCTGAAGTTCAGATTATAGGTAAAATCATCAATGTCAAAACTGTTGAGTTTGCTAAAAACAAAAAGCGTCTGGTGGCCACTTTCGTGGATGATACAGGACAAATAGACCTGAATTGGTTTCAGGGACATAAATGGATACGTGAAAGTTTGAAACTAAATGAAGTTTGCGTAATTTTTGGAAAATGTTCTCTCTACGGAAGTCAGTTTAGTATGGCGCATCCGGAAATTGAATTGCTAAGCGAGCATGAAAAAAGTCTTCGTTCAGCCATGCAAGCTGTTTATCCTTCGACTGAAACCCTGACCAACAGAGGTATTTCAAACCGCACTATCAATAAAATGATGGAGCAATTGTTTATTGAAACACAGGCTTTGTTTACAGAAACTTTTCCGCCTTATTTAGTCGAAGAGTTAAAGCTGATTTCAAAGAGAGCCGCTTTATTCAATATACATTTTCCTAAAAGTACTGAAGCTTTGGCAAAAGCACAATTTAGATTAAAATTTGAAGAATTGTTCTTTATTCAATTGCAATTAATTACTAAAAATCTGATTAGGAAACATAAAATAAAAGGACATCCATTTACAAAAGTGGGTGAATTTTTTAATGAATTTTACCAGAATCATCTGCCTTTTCAGCTTACAAATGCGCAAAAAAGAGTAGTTAAAGAAATCCGTTCAGACATGGGAAGTAATGCCCAAATGAACCGATTATTGCAAGGTGACGTGGGTTCCGGAAAAACTATTGTTGCTTTTTTAAGCATGCTTCTGGCAATTGACAATGGTTTTCAGGCTTGCCTGATGGCCCCAACAGAAATCCTGGCAAATCAGCATTTTATAGGATTATCAGAACTGGCCAATACATTAAACATCAATATAAAAATCCTTACAGGCTCGACTAAAATTGCAGCCCGAAGAATCATCCATGAAGAACTTGAAAACGGAAGTCTGCATATTTTAATTGGCACGCATGCTTTACTGGAGGATAAGGTAAAGTTTCAAAACCTTGGGTTGGCTGTAATTGATGAGCAACATCGTTTTGGAGTTGAACAGAGATCAAAACTGTGGAAAAAGAACGAGATTCCGCCACATGTTCTCGTGATGACAGCTACTCCAATTCCAAGGACATTAGCTATGAGTTTGTACGGGGATTTAGATATTTCGGTCATTGATGAATTACCTCCCGGCAGAAAACCAATTCAAACTGTACACAGATTTGACAGTAACCGCCTTAAAGTATGGAAATTCTTAAGAGACGAAATTGCTCTGGGAAGACAAATATATATCGTTTATCCTTTGATCCAGGAATCTGAAAAAATGGATTTTAAGGATCTAATGGACGGTTACGAAAGTATTTCGCGTGATTTTCCGTTACCTCAATATTCAATTTCGATATTGCACGGAAAAATGAAACCGGCAGATAAAGATGCTGAAATGAAACGCTTTTCTGAAGGTAAAACGAACATAATGGTCGCCACAACCGTAATAGAAGTTGGGGTAAATGTACCTAATGCAAGTGTTATGATTATCGAAAGTGCAGAACGTTTCGGGTTATCACAATTGCATCAGTTACGTGGCCGTGTTGGCCGTGGAGCTGAACAAAGTTATTGTATTTTAATGACGAGCTATAAATTAAGTTCTGACAGTAAAACCCGAATGGATACTATGGTTCAGACGAATGATGGTTTCGAAATTGCCGAAGTCGATCTTAAACTCCGGGGTCCGGGTGACTTAATGGGAACGCAACAAAGTGGTGTTTTAAACCTTCAAATTGCGGATATTGTTCGTGACCGGGACATTTTGGGTCTTGCCCGAAACTACGCCTTGAAAATTCTTAAAGAAGATGCGCCATTACAAAAACCGGAACATGCTATACTGAAAGCTATTTTTATTGAATTGACAAAAAAGAAAAACATCTGGAATTATATTAGTTAAGCTACAAAGGTTCTAAATAAAAAAAGATTAAATACTAAAATCTTATTTCAGCAAAGTGCACCATTTCAGGATTTAGAATCACAAACTCAAAAACCTAACGACTTAGTAACTACAAAGCTTAAAAAAGACACTTCATTGCAGTAAAAAAACATAGGTAAAAACACATAAAAAGTTTGATAGTTTTCAATTTGAATCTGATTCTCTAATTATTTCCAAAATAAATCGAATTCATTTTAAACCTTTTCCTAAAAACTATGTCCAATTACAAAAACTTAAAATAAATAGCTGTTAAAAGACATTTAAAATTAACATTAATCAAGTGTTAAATAAAACCTAACATCTTTCGTTTTCGTTTCAAAAAGTTAAATTTGCAAGCTTACTAAAAACACACCCAAAAAAAACATTTACTCAATTTTATGAAAGTAAAAAACCTTGTTTACGCCTTACTGATTATATGCATCGGAGGATTTATAACCTACAGAATAGTTTCTAACAAAAAGAAAAACGAAGAGTCTAAAAATTTTGGAGACAAAGACAAACCTACTTCGGTAACCGGAATAGTTGTTAAAACAGCTACTTTCGATAATAACTTATCACTTTCAGGGTCTATTGAGGCTAACGAGCAGATAGAAATTCATAGCGAAGTTTCTGGAATAGTCGAAGGAATTTACTTTAATGAAGGCAGTAATGTCAATAAAGGTCAGGTCCTTTTTAAGGTTAATGATCTTGAACTTAAAGCACAATTAAGACAGGCTGTAACCAGAGAAGGTTTGGCTGCAGAAAACGAAAGAAGAGCCAAATTATTACTTCAAAAGGAAGCGATTAGTCAGGAAGAACTTGATGTAGCAAGAGCAGATCACGCATCAGCACAAGCGCAAAGTCAATTAATCAGGGCTCAAATTGCCAAAACTTCTGTAAAGGCTCCTTTTTCAGGAAAAATTGGTTTGCGCTCTATTTCTCCGGGTACCTATATTACGCCAACAATTTTAGTTGCCAAATTAGTTAATACCGGAAAATTAAAAATTACATTTTCTATACCTGAAAAATACGCTTCACAAGTAAAAACCGGATCATCAATTGAGTTTAAGGTTTCCGGTTCAGATAAAGTTTATACTGCAAAGATTTATGCCATCGAACCAGAAGTAGCAGTTGCAACACGTACTTTGCAAATTCGTGCCATTGCTGACAATATTGACGGAAAGCTTTTTCCGGGAACATTCGCTGATGTCAAATTACCTTTAAATATTATTAAAGATGCAATTGTTGTTCCTACAGAAGCAATAGTACCAGTGCAAAACGGTAAAAAAGTATACATTGCTAATATGGGCAAAGCCAAAGAAGTTATGGTAGATGCCACTACGAGAACAGATGCTTCTATTTTGATTTTATCAGGATTAAAAGCCGGAGATACAGTGATTACTAGTGGTGTTATGTCCTTAAAAAATGATGCACCTATAAAAGTTAAAGTCAAAGAATAGTTTTGAGTTATAAGTTATGAATTATGAGTTTAAATTTTAAATCTATAATCTGTACTCTATTTTCTTTATTCTAAAATCTCAACTCTAAAATCTAAAATATTACTTCATAATGAGTTTATCAACAACAAGTATAAAAAGACCTGTTTTAACTATTGTACTGAATCTTTTGATTATTTTATTCGGTTTCATTGGTTATACTTTTTTGGGTGTCAGGGAATTTCCTTCAATTGACCCCGCACAGGTTTCTATTAGAACCAATTATACAGGAGCCAATTCTGACATTATCGAATCGCAAATTACTGAACCTCTCGAAAAGGCTGTAAATGCTATCGACGGAATCCGAAATATTACATCATCGAGTAATCAGGGAAGCAGCAATATAACTATCGAATTTAATCTGGATAAAAACCTGGAAGAAGCTGCAAATGATGTTCGTGATAAAGTTTCGCAAGCGATCAGGAGTTTACCGCAGGATATAGATGCTCCGCCGGTCGTATCAAAAGCTGATGCTGACAGTGATGCAATCATTTCAATGACGGTTCAAAGTGATACCAGAAGTGCATTAGAATTAAGTGATTACGCCGAAAATGTCATTTCGCAACGATTAGAAACTATTCCCGGTGTAAGCGGTGTGCAAATTTGGGGACAAAAACGTTATGCAATGCGTTTGTGGATTGATCCTGTAAAATTAACTGCTTATGGCTGTACTGTAGCCGAAGTCCGTAATGCATTAAACGCGCAAAATGTCGAATTGCCTTCAGGAAAACTAACCGGAAATAATACGGAGCTAACGGTAAAAACGGTTGGTAATCTTTCTAAACCGGAAGAGTTCAACAATATTATTATCCGTACGGACGGAGACAAAATTGTTCGTTTAAGCGATATTGGAGGTGCAGAATTAGGTCCTGAAAATATCGAAACAAAATTAAGTCAATCCGGACTACCTATGATTGGTCTGGCTATTGTGCCAATGCCGGGAGCCAACTATCTTGATATTTCATCTGAATTCTACAAAAAATATGACGCCTTAAAAAAAGATCTTCCAAAAGATATTAAACTAAATATTGCGCTTGATAATACTATTTTCGTAAAGAAATCTGTACTTGAAGTTGCAGAGACTTTAGGAATTTCGATTATTTTGGTAATCATTATTATTTACTTGTTTTTTAGAGACTGGGCAATTGCTTTCAGGCCATTGATTGATATTCCGGTTTCCTTGATTGCTACCTTTTTTATCATGTGGCTTTTTGGGTTTTCAATCAACGTATTGACTTTATTGGCTATTGTTTTGGCAACGGGTCTTGTTGTTGATGATGGAATCGTTGTTACTGAAAACATCTTCAAAAAAGTCGAAGAAGGAATGTCGCCAATTGAAGCTGCAATCAAAGGCTCTAACGAAATTTTCTATGCTGTAATTTCTATTTCGGTAACGCTTGCTGCAGTATTTTTGCCTGTAATTTTTCTGGAAGGTTTCGTAGGTCGACTCTTTCGGGAATTTGGAGTCGTTATTGGTGCCGCGGTATTAATTTCTGCCTTTGTATCCCTGACTTTGACGCCAATGCTAAATGCTTATTTAATGAAAGGCGGAGAACAGAAAAAATCAAAATTCTATGTTAGAACTGAACCATTTTTCGAAAAATTAAATAGTGGTTACGCAAGTGCATTAAGTAAATTCATGGAAAAAAAATGGATCTCCTTCCCTATTCTTATTGCTTGTTTTGGAATCATTTATTTATTCTTTACAATACTCCCAAAAGAAACTGCTCCTTATGATGACCGTAGTTCTGTTACCATGCGAATGACAACTCCTGAAGGTTCATCATACGAATATACGGATCGTTTTATGCAGGAAATCTCTAAATTGGTAGATGATTCGATTCCTGAGAAAAAAGTAAGTTTGGTAATTACTTCGCCTGGTTACGGATCTTCGTCAACGAATAGCGGTTTTGTCAGGTTGTCGCTAAAAGAACCGGACGAAAGAAACAGGTCTCAAAAAGAAATCGCAGATCAGTTAACAAAAATGACCAAGAGATATCCGGATGCTAAAACATCGGTTATTCAGCAACCTACAATTGCCGTTAACAGACGTGGAGGTTTACCGATTCAATATATAATCCAGGCTCCTAATTTTGAAAAATTAAGAGAGAAGATTCCTGTTTTTATGGATGAAGTGGGCAAAAGTGATGTTTTCTCTGTCACTGATGTTAACCTTAAATTTAATAAACCTGAAATCAATGTGAGCATCGATCGTGAAAAAGCAGAAAGCCTAGGAATCTCAATTATTGATATCGCTCAGACTTTGCAACTTTCATTAAGCGGACAACGTTTTGGTTATTTCATTAAAAACGGAAAACAATATCAGGTTATTGGTCAATTTGATCAAAAAGACCGCTCTAAACCTTTGGATTTAACTTCGATGTTTGTTAAGAATAAAAAAGGAGAACTAATCCAGATGGATAATGTTGTAAATGTGGAAGAACAAAGTAATCCACCGCAATTGTATCACAACAACCGCTATATGTCAGCAACTGTTTCAGCAGGTTTGGCACCGGGAAAAAGTATAAGCGATGGTATTAAGGAAATGGATAAAATAAAAGCAAAAGTGCTGGACGAAAGTTTTACAACAGATTTAAGTGGAGAATCAAGAGATTTTGTCGAAAGCAGCTCTAACACTTCTTTTGCTTTTGGATTAGCGTTATTATTAATATTTTTGATTTTGGCGGCACAATTTGAAAGTTTCATTGATCCCTTAATTATCATCCTTACAGTACCAATGGCAGTTGCAGGAGCTTTATTTTCCTTATGGCTGTTCAATCAAACCTGGAATATATTCAGTCAGATTGGTACCGTAATGCTTATTGGTTTGGTGACCAAGAATGGTATTTTGATTGTAGAATTTGCAAATCAGTTACGAGAACAGGGAAAACCAAAACTCGAAGCAATTCTTGAAGCATCAGAAGCGCGTTTACGTCCAATTTTGATGACCAGTTTAGCAATTGCCTTAGGAGCATTACCTATTGCAATGTCTCTTGGGGCAGCGTCTACAAGTAGAATCGGAATGGGAGTTGTTATTGTTGGAGGAACTATTTTCTCATTGGCATTGACCCTTTTTGTAATTCCGGCGATTTACTTAATGTGGTCTAAAGCCCGAAAACATTATCCTGAGTTTGATCATATCGAAGAATATGAAAGAGAGAGCATTAAATAGATATTAAAAATTTGAAAAAATATAGACAGCGAATTTCGTCTTAAAGCTTAATTCGCAGCCAACAATTCATCACATGAAAACTAAAACAACATTAATAAGTATCGTTTTATTTTTGTTTTGCATAGCAAAAAGCAGCGCTCAGGATGTCCTGACTATTGAAGACGCTATGAAAATAGCTTTGGAAAATAATTTTGAAATTAAGATCGCCAAAAACAATACGAAAATCACAGAAACCAATGTAACTGTTGGAAACGCAGGTATGCTACCAACAGCTACAGCATCTGTTACAGACAATAACAGTGTCACAAATTCATCACAAACACGTCAGGATGGAACTTCGACATCCTTAAACAATGCTAAAAACAATAGTTTAAATTATGGTGTAAGTTTAGGATGGACTGTTTTTGACGGTATGAAAATGTTTGCCAGATTAGACCAGTTAAAAGAGTTGCAAAAATTAGGCGATGCGGAATTAAAAAGAACCATTTTAATGAAAATTGGTCAGGTAAACTCGGCTTATTATGATTTAGTACAGCAACAACAGCAATTATCTGCTTTAGATACTACAATTGTAATCTCAAAACAAAGATTAACATTAGCCAAGAATCGTTTCAGCATTGGAAAAGCATCGAAACTTGAGGTATTAAATGCTCAGGTAGATTTAAATTCAGATCAGGTAGCCTTGTTAAGACAAAAGGAATCTTATGCGAATGCCAAAATATTACTGAATCAATATTTAGCCCGTGACCCTAAAATTAACTTTACTGTAACTGATTTGGTAAAAGTTGATAATAAATTGGTTTTGATTGATTTAATGGAATTAGCACGGAAACAGAACCCGGCTTTAGAATCGCAAATCATCAACAAAAGAATTGCCGAATTACAGCTAAAACAGGTAAAAGCAAATCGATATCCGATAGTAAACTTAACATCCGGTTACAATTTTTCTGAAACGCAATCTAGTTTAGGTTTTACAAGTGAAGCTTCGTCAAAAGGTTTTAATTATGGTTTTAACGCTACTCTGAATATATTTGATGGTTTTAACCAACACCGAAATGAAAAGGTAGCAAAACTGGAAATCGAAAATTCTCAAATTGCGATTGAGCAGCAAAATATGATTCTAAATACACAATTAAGCACTGCTTTTCAAACGTACTTGACCAATCTGGAATTAATTGGTCTTGAAGAAGATAACGAAGCAATTGCAAAACAAAATTTAGACATCACGCTGGACAAATTTAGAATTGGAACCATTACAACTCTGGATTTCAGAACAGCTCAATTAAATTATGTTAACGCAAAAGTACGTTACAGTAATGCACAATATGAAGCGAAACTATCCGAAATTGCCTTAAAAGAATTGGCTGGAAATATTAATTTTTAAAGTAAATTTGTTTCAAAACAAACATCAATGATCTCATATAATACAAAAGATTGGTTTACTTTTATATTCCATGTTCATAAATCAGATACCGTAAGAAAGCTGTTTCCGATTATGATCGCTATCGGAATTTATTCCTGTATTATCGGATATCTTGAAATCGCGTATTTTAAATTTGGTAAAAACGATTACATCCACAACATTCCAATTATGCACGGAATGTTAGGATTTGTAATTTCGTTATTGCTTGTTTTCAGAACCAATACAGCGTATGATCGTTGGTGGGAAGGTCGGAAATTATGGGGAGGTCTCGTGAATAATAGCCGTAATCTGGCTATCAAACTTTCGGCAATGCTTAAAGATGAAAACGATCGAAAGTTTTTCAGAAAATTCATTCCCACTTATGCTTCAATTTTACACAAACATTTGCATGATTCTGAAACGAGCAAACAACTTTTTGAAGATGTAGATCTTGAAATTGATCATCATAAACATAAACCGAATCAGGTAAAAAGAATGATGTTTCATAAGATCAACGATTTATATGATGCTAAAAAAATCACAGGGGATCAACTTATTATTTTAAATGAAGAATTACAATCTTTTACTGATATCTGCGGAGCGTGCGAGAGAATAAAAAACACTCCTATCCCCTATTCTTACAGCGCTTTTATAAAAAAATTCATTTTCTTTTACACCATGACATTACCTTTTGGTTATTCTATTAGTCTGGGTTATTTTGTTGCTCCGGTCGTTGTTTTCATTTTTTATGTATTGGCTAGTTTAGAGCTTATCGCTGAAGAAATTGAAGATCCTTTTGGTGACGATGAAAATGATTTGCCTACCAAAAAAATTGCAGAAAACATAAAAAAACATGTTGAAGAACTCATTTAATTAAACGTTAAATGTAAGTTTTCTATTAAAATTTTTATTAAATTTAAAGTCTTTACTTAAAATTTAATCACAATGAATAACCAACGTGCTTTAATCAATCCTCCGCAATTATCAAATAAAAAATCATTAAAAACTCTTATCGAAAACAGGACCGTTTATACACTAAACCATTGTGAACTAAATATTTTCGAAACCTACGAATCTTCGAACCTGGTTCCTTTAAAATTCAATGATTTTGTGGTAACCAGTATGTTAAGAGGTAAAAAAGTAATGCATCTTTTTGATGAACCCGGATTTGATTATCTGCCAGGCGAAACAGTGGTTATTCCGTCGAACGTAGAAATGAAAATTGATTTTCCTGAAGCTTCCAGAGAAAATCCCACCCAATGCCTTGCATTAGCAATAGACAAACCTAAAATAACAGAGACATTAAACTTTCTAAACGAGCGTTATCCAAAAGAAGGTGCTGATGCTTATTGGCAATTAAATTATCAAAACTATTTCTTTTACAATAATGTAGATCTTGCTTCAACAATCAATAAACTGATTAAGGAATGCATGGGAACTTCTATTACCAAAGACGCTCTTGCTGACTTGACTTTGCAGGAATTACTAATCCGAATTATACAAACACAAACGATAAAATCGATTGATGATGGAATTGCAATTCAATCCAACAATCCGATTTTTGAAGTAACTGAATTTATTAAACTCAATTTAAAAGAAAATATAAACCTTAAAAACCTGAGTGACAAAGCTTGTATGAGCACAGCATCTTTCTATCGGTTCTTTAAACGAGAGTTAGGCATGAGTCCGATTGAGTATATTTTGAATGAAAAAATAAAACAAGCTAAAAAATTACTTCGAAACCCTGCAATTCAAATAAATGAAGTTTGCTACTTATCCGGTTTTGAAGACGCAAATTATTTTATCAGGTTGTTTAAAAAACACGAGGGAATTACTCCTAAGCAATATCAATTACTGTATGTTAATTAATTTTCTTTAAAAGGCACAAGGATCCAGAACTGCCAAGTGTCAAAGATTTCTCGCAGTCGATTATGGCATTTTGCCTTTGGTAATAAATTGGAGTCCTTTTTAGATTCTCATAGAAGCTTTACTAACCGTTACACATAGTAGAGGTTGTCTGAAAAGACGACCTCTTTCTTTTATTATACTAGTAAATTTACAGAGTGTTTCTTGAAAAATGTAAATTTGGGCTAAAATGGTCTTCTATAAACTTTTCTAAAGCTTCTACGAGATCAAAAATGAGGTTAAAATTGCCCAAACGGATTTTAGCGATCCATTTAGAAAAGTTGTGAGCAATAGCAATCAGGCCAAATTCAGTATTTACTTTGGCTGTTTTGGTAAGTGTAAATCTTTTAAATCCTTTGTTTTGCTTGATGTTACCAAAAACCGGCTCTGGTTCAATACATCTTTTACTATAAATTTCCCTGCCCAATTCACTTTCTAAATTCTCTCTTGCCTTGAATTTCAGTCTTTGAAGATTGTGATTAATTTCTATCCGTCTGTTCCCCTTAGCTTTAAAGCATTGCCCCCGCAGAGGACATCCTGCGCAATTTAAAGCCTCATATACCGAATGATACTGTTCAAAACCAGTTGTAGTTTTTGATTTCTTAGTAAAGATACGAGGCATTTGCTGCCCCATTGGACAAACCAAAAAGTCTTGCTCATTATTATGAAACAGGTTTTGTGCGTGGAATAAATTGTTTTTATGCTTACGGGTCTCTTCGATACGGTACATGTTGTAGGGAACAAAAAAATCAATTTCTTTGTCTTCAAGGAGTTGATAATTTTCCTCACTTCCATAGCCCGCATCGGCTATAACTTTTGCAGATTGTTTGCCGTAGTTGCTTTTGAATCCTTCTAAGTGAGTCTTTAATGTGGTAAAATCAGTAGAAGTCTGGTGGGTGGAGTAATGTGTAATAATTTGATTTTCTGTAGAAATCTGAATATTATAACCCGCTTTTAATTGTCCGTTGCCCATATGATCTTCTTTCATGCGCATAAAAGTAGCATCGGTATCGGTTTTCGAATAACTGTTTCTATCCCCCAGAATTTCGAGATGTTTCTCATATTCTTTAAGTTTTACAAGCTGTTCTTTCTCGAGTTTTTGAAGTGATTTGTTCTGCTGTTTACTCAGCTTCTGCTTTTTTTCACTTTGGTTGATCTCGTGTATTTTTTCTTCTAATTTCTTACTGTCTACCTTGGTATCAGTTTGGTTATCAGTATGCATAATGTCTGACTCGATAGCCTGACCAATATCTGCCAGAACAGCATCGATTTTTCCCTGAAGCCTGTCTTTATGTTTTTCAACTGCTTTCTTCCACACAAAGCTGTATTTATGTGCGTTGGCTTCTATTTTAGTACCATCAATAAATTGTCTCTCCAGGCTAATGAGCTCTAAATCTACCATCATCAGAACGACCTGGCTGAAAAGTTTTTCGATATTCCCTTTTAATTTTTTTCCTCTAAAGTCATTGATAGTTCTAAAATCCGGCTGAAGTCCTCCCGAGAGCCACATAAAATATATATTCTCCTTCACGGCTCTAGCCAGCTTTCGGCTGGAATAGGTATTATTGAGATATCCGTAAAACAATATTTTCAATAACATCTTAGGATGGTAGCTGGATCTTCCACCGCCTTTAAACTGTGATATAATCTCGGAAATTTCCAACTGTTCAACAACACTGTCTATTAATCGGGCAGAATGATTCTCTGGGATCAGATCATTTAAATTCAATGGAAAAAGATCTTGCTGGTGAACCGAATGAGGCTTAAAAACTGGCTGCATAATCATTGATTTTAGTACTTAAATATAAGAAAAATCAATGTGTAAAACAAAAAAAAACTGCCCGAAATTACTTTTCGGACAGCCTCTTGAACATAATAGAAATAACTCATTTTTCGAAACGATTTAAATGTTATTTTTTATCATTTTTTAGTGAATATAATGGACAAAAAAACTTTATTAATTTACAACTCCGTTTCTTTGAACTGCTCTTTAATCAATAAACTTAACCGGTTCAAGATCTTTCTCTTCTTCTTCAGTAAAAATTCGATATTCAATTTGAAATGTTTTTTTTAAAGGAGTTTCCAGTGAAAAGCCCCCTACTCCAAAAGCGTCTATTACCGTTAATGTAAAATGCGCATGTTTCCAATATTCGAATAAATCCTTGTCGACCCAAAATTCAGTATCTTCAATAGTTCCTATACAAACATCTCCCATACGCTGATAATATCCGCCTTTTTCAAAACATTGTGGTTGTGTACCTTCACAACAGCCTCCAGCCTGGTAAAACATTAAATTACCGTGTTTTTCTTTTAGAACTTTTATTAAATCAATAGCTTTTTGTGTGGCGTCAAGTCTTTTTATCATGATTCTAATAATTTAAAAAAGTAACAAACTTATAATACTATAAGCTTGTTACTTTTATGATTTTAATTATGCTTTTGCAATTTCAAGAACGACTCGTCCTTCAATTTGCCCCTTTTTCATTTTGTCAAAAACTTCGTTAATATTTTCCAGTTTTGCTGGCGTAACGGTAGCTTTGACTTTTCCTTCAACAGCAAATTCAATTGCTTCTTTCATGTCTTTACGAGTTCCTACAATTGAACCTCGAATTGTAATCCTGTTTAAAACAGTATCAAAAATTGATAAATCAAAATTTCCCGGAGGAAGTCCGTTGAGTGCCATTGTACCCTTTCTTCTTAATGTTTCAAGACCTTGCTTGAAAGCAATAGGAGAAACTGCGGTAATCAATGCCCCGTGCATTCCACCGACTTCTTTCTTTAAGAATTCTCCAGGATTTTGATTTTTTGCGTTTACTACTAAATCTGCTCCAAGTCTTTTAGCCAAATCAAGTTTATCATCGGCAACATCAATTGCTGCAACATGCATTCCCATTGCTTTTGCGTATTGTACAGCAACATGTCCAAGACCTCCAATTCCTGAAATTGCAACCCATTCACCAGGTTTTACTTCGGTTTCTTTAAGTCCTTTGTACACGGTTACTCCTGCGCAAAGTATTGGTGCCATTTCCATAAAATTCACATTAGATGGTAAAATCCCAACATATCTTGCATCTGCAATTACATATTCTGCAAATCCTCCATCTACACTATAACCTCCATTTTGCTGTGTATCGCATAATGTTTCCCAACCCGTTATGCATTGATCACAACCACCACATGCACTATAAAGCCATGGCACACCAACTGCATCTCCTTCTTTAACATTTTTTACGTCCTGCCCTAAAGCAACTACATATCCTACAGCTTCATGACCCGGAATTAATGGCATTTTCGGTTTAACCGGCCAATCTCCTTCAATTGCGTGTAAATCAGTATGACAAACTCCACTTGCAATTACTTTTACAAGAATTTCATTTCTTCCCGGGCGTTTAACTTCGACTTCTTCAATTTGTAAAAGAGAACCAAATTCTCTAATAACTGCGGCTTTCATAGTTTTAGGTAGCATATAGATGATTTATTAGCGAGAACAATACACTTTTGTTTAACATATTGCTCTCTAATTTATATAGGGGTTGTAATTTATTTTTAGAAGAAACCTAATTTCTTTTTATCGTATGAAATCAGCATATTCTTGGTTTGACGGTATTGTCCTAACATCATTTTATGATTTTCACGACCAATTCCGGATTGTTTATAACCTCCAAAAGGTGCTCCCGCTGGGTAAGAATGATACTGATTGATCCATACACGACCTGATTGGATCGCTCTTGGAACCTGATAAATTTCATGTGCATCACGTGTCCATACTCCTGCTCCCAAACCATACATAGTATCATTGGCGATTTCTATAGCTTCTTCAGTAGTTTTAAATGTTGTTACTGCGAGTACTGGTCCAAAAATCTCTTCCTGAAAAATTCTCATTTTATTATTCCCTTTAAACAAAGTTGGTTTGATATAATAACCGCCTTCAAGGTCTCCTCCTAAATGATTTTCATCTCCTCCTGTCAACAATTCTGCACCTTCTTCTTTGCCAAGTTTAATGTAGGACATGATTTTTTGTTTCTGCACTAATGAAGTCTGCGCACCAATCATTGTTGATTTATCTAACGGATTTCCTGCAATAATTGCTTCCGTACGTTCGATAACTTTTGCAATGAACTTTTCGTAGATATCCTCATGAATTAATAGTCTTGACGGACAAGTACATATTTCACCTTGATTTAAGGCAAATAAAACAGCGCCTTCGATTGCTTTGTCAAAAAAGTCATCATCATGATCTGCTACTGACGGAAAGAATATATTTGGAGATTTACCACCAAGTTCCAGAGTAACCGGAATAATATTTTCTGTAGCATATTGCATCACCAAACGTCCTGTAGTGGTAGAACCAGTAAAAGCGGCTTTAGAAACTTTTTTGTTGGTCACTAACGGACGGCCTAATTCTGCACCAAAGCCATTTACGATATTCAAAACTCCGGGAGGCAGAATATCTCCTATTAATTCCATTAGTACTAAAATAGAAATTGGAGTACTTTCTGCGGGTTTTAAAACAATTGTATTTCCTGCGGCCAATGCCGGAGCAATTTTCCAGACTGCCATCAGAATTGGGAAATTCCATGGAATTATCTGGGCAACAACACCTAATGGTTCGCTTAAAGCAATAGAAACTGTCTGAGAATCAAGTTCTGCAATTGAACTTTCTTCAGCACGAATTACGCCTGCAAAATACCTAAAGTGATCAATTGCCAACGGAATATCTGCAGCAAGTGTTTCGCGAATTGGTTTTCCGTTATCAATAGTCTCTACTGTAGCAATATACTCTAGGTTATCTTCTATTTTTTGTGCAATCTTATTTAATAAAATACTACGCTCTGTAACTGATGTTTTTCCCCAGGTTTTAAATGCTTCGTATGCGGCATCTACAGCTAATTCTAAATCTTCTTTGCCTGAATGTGCGGCCTTTGTAAATACTTTTCCATCAATAGGAGAAAGAACATCATAATATTCGCCTTTAACCGGTGCGGTAAATTTGCCGTTTATGTAATTGTCATATTTCGCCTTAAATTCAGGTCTTTGGATGGTATTGCTCATGATATTATGTTTTTGATTCATTTCAAATTTACCTTCATACTTCTTAACAGAATAGCACTATTCATTCACATAGTAGCACAAATATTTCACATTCGTTTTTATAACTAATATTTAATTATAAATTAATAAAATATTAGCAGTAAATATGTAGAATACTCAATAACAGAAACTTTAATACTGAATAAAAACAGCTCGAAAAAACCAAATAAATTGTTTCTTACTACCACACGCAATCCTTATATTTGTATCCTTATACAAAGAATAAAAAAGTTAACATGAAAATATCTTATAACTGGTTAAAACAATTTATTAAAACAGACTGGACTTCTGAGCAAACTTCAGAACTATTAACAGATTTAGGTCTTGAAGTAGAAGTGGTCGAAAAATACCAATCGGTTAAAGGCGGTTTAATAGGTGTTGTTGTAGGGCACGTACTTACTTGTGAGAAACATCCTGATGCAGACAGATTAAAGATTACTACTGTAAATATTGGTTTAGAATCTCCTATACAAATTGTTTGTGGAGCGGCGAATGTTGCAGCAGGACAAAAAGTACCGGTAGCTACTATTGGAACTGTTTTATATGATAAAGATGGTGTTGAATTTACTATTAAAAAAGGAAAAATTCGCGGACATGAAAGTCACGGAATGATTTGTGCTGAGGATGAACTAGGATTGGGCACAAGTCACGACGGAATCATGGTTCTGGATGCTGCATTGGCACCCGGAACAGCAGTATCAGAAGTATTTCAAGTTGTAAATGATGAAGTTTTCGAAATAGGATTAACTCCTAATCGTGCAGATGCAATGAGTCATTTTGGAACAGCACGTGATTTAAGAGCCGGAATGTTGCAACGCGGTGTCAATATCGAATTAATTACTCCGTCTGTAAGTAACTTCAGGGTTGACATGCGTACTTTGAAAATTGATGTAAATGTAGAAGAGCCACTTCTAGCACCAAGATATTGCGGAGTAACAATCTCAGGGATTTCTGTAAAAGAATCTCCTGCATGGTTACAGGATCGCTTAAAAGCTATTGGACTAACTCCAAAAAATAACATTGTTGACGTTACTAATTATGTTTTACACGAATTAGGTCAACCTCTTCACGCGTTTGATGCTGCAAAAATTAACGGAAAAATAATTGTAAAAACGGTTCCTGAAGGTACAAAATTTGTCACTTTAGACGATGTTGAAAGAACATTGCATAAAGAGGATCTAATGATTTGTGACGAAAAAGGTCCTCTTTGTATTGCAGGTGTTTTTGGTGGAAAAAAATCAGGTGTAACTGAAGGTACAACTACTATATTTTTAGAAAGTGCTTATTTTGATGCTGTAAGTATTCGTAAAACAGCTAAAAGACATCAATTGAATACGGATGCTTCTTTTAGATTTGAAAGAGGAATTGATCCAACTATCACTGAATATGCATTGAAACGTGCTGCTCTATTAATTTTAGAGGTCGCTGGCGGTAAATTGACATCTGATGTTGTAGAAGTATATCCTAAAAAAGCAGAAGATGTTTCTGTTTTACTAAACTTTAGTCATGTTTCTAAAATTATTGGTCAGGAAATTCCAAAAGATACAATCAAAAAGATATTAGTTTCTTTAGATATTAAAGTAAACAGCGTTTCTGATTCTGGTTTAGGTTTAACAATACCGGCTTATCGTGTAGATGTACAACGAGAAATTGACGTAATTGAAGAAATCCTGAGAGTTTACGGTTATAACAACATTAACTTTTCAAAAAAATTCAATGCAACAGTTTCTAATTCGCCTAGAACTGAAGATTATAAAGTACAAAATGTAATTGCGTCTCAATTAAACTCGCAAGGTTTTCATGAAATGATGGCCAATTCGTTGACTACAGCAGCTTATGCTAAATTATCAACCGTATTAAAAGAAGAGCATAATGTTACTATGCTAAATCCTTTAAGCAGTGATTTGGCTACCATGCGCCAGTCATTATTGTTTTCTGGTTTAGAGGCTATTTCATATAACATCAACAGAAAAAATTCTGATTTAAAATTATTCGAATACGGTAAGTCATATCATAAATATCTTAACGGATACGAAGAACACAAACATCTGACTTTATTGGTTTCCGGAAACAGAAATAGAGAAAGCTGGACAAACCCACAAAAAACTACTGATTTCTTTTTATTAAAAGGATATGTAAAAGGAATTCTTGCCCGTTTGGGAATTGACAAAATTTCTAATGCGCCGGTGCAAACCGATATATTTTCAGAAGGAACTGCGATTTGCTACAACAATGACACATTAGTAGAAATGGGTGTTGTAAAAAAATCAATACTAAAACATTTCGGAATCAAACAGGATGTATATTTTGCTGATTTTAATTGGGATTTGGTATTGAAAATCATCACGGGAAAAATTAAATATACTGAAATTCCTAAGTATCCAGAAGTTCGTAGAGATCTTGCTTTATTGATTGATAAAAGCACCACTTATGAAAGTATTTTTAATCTGGCGAAGCAAACTGAAAAGTCACTTTTGAAAGATGTCAATTTATTTGATGTTTATGAAGGTGAAAAGCTTCCGGAAGGAAAAAAATCATACGCTTTGAGCTTTACCATTCAGGACAATACAAAAACGCTTACTGACGCTCAAATTGACAAAATCATGTCTAAATTGCAACAAACTTTCGAGACGGAACTTGGAGCTACTTTGAGATAAGATCGTTTTCTACAAAACATAAGAATCCCAATTTTGAATTATTTCAGAATTGGGATTTTTTATTTTTGACAATTTCTATCCTTAATAGGTAATAGCAGCAAAAATTGGATGTTCCTTAATTTTTTCTCTTCCGTTTAAAAAACTAAGTTCCATCAGGAAATTGCATTGTACAATTTCACCTCCTAATTTTTCTACAAGTTCACAAACAGCCTTCGCTGTCCCTCCTGTCGCTAAAACATCATCATGAATCAAAACCCTGTCGCCTTTTTTTATTGCGTCTGTGTGCATCTCTAAACTATCTATACCGTATTCCAGTTCATAAGAAGCCGATATTATTTCATAAGGAAGTTTTTTGGGTTTTCTCACAGGAACAAAACCTGCATTTAATTCCTGAGCCAATAATATACCAAAGAAAAAACCCCGGCTCTCTGCTCCTACAACCTTATCTATATTTTGTCCGTTTAGCGATCCTACTAAAATAGAAAGCGCCTCTTTTCTGGCTATCGCATCATTTAGTAACGGAGTGATGTCTTTAAACAAAATTTCTTTTTTTGGAAATCCCTGAATATCACGTATATAATTTTCAATCTTCATTTTTTTTCATTTTTATGTTATTTTATGCTTGGATATCTCACATTTATTCCTATCTTTGCACCCGCAATAAGGGCACAATAAAGGTACAAAAAATAAGCTTATTGCAAACAAAAAAGGCCTCGTGGCGCAACTGAATAGCGCACTTGATTACGGCTCAAGAGGTTACTGGTTTGAATCCAGTCGAGGTCACTTCTCGGGACAAAAGATAAAAATCATCTTTTGTCCCGTTTTTTTTTGCTTTTAACAGTTTGTTAATGAGATAAATAGACTCCACTATTTTGTTCACTCTAGTGGTTTGTACTTTATTTTCGTGAATTGTGAAATTTTCGGGGTAAACTAAACCAATTAGGCTTCTTGCATCAGATAAATCCCTTTTCAAATATGAATCACTAAGCTTGATAAGGTTGTCAACCCCCTTTATCAGTAGCTCTTCAATACTATGCTTATCTTTAGTGACTGTTGATAGCTCACGTTCAAGGTTTGCAATTCGTGCACCATAGTCATCTTTCATTAGCTTATAATGGATCAAACGCAAAAGTTGGGGATTACGCAAAAAGATTGGATAATCTGAATAAGAAAAAATCTACTTTTCGTACTCCTCTAAATTGACTTCTAAATGCTTTTACTTTGGCATTAAAAGATTCTGCTGAAGCATTTGTACTTCTATTGTCAAAATAGTTTAAGATTGACTGGTAATTAACCGTTATGGTATTTAAAAGAATATTAAAATTTTTAAACCCTGACTCCTCTACATTCCTGTACCAATGTGCCAGTTTGGTCATCGCAATGTGTTTATTGTTATTATTGTTGTAAATACCTCGTAGTTGTTGGGTTAAACTGTATGCTTTTTTAATATCTGGATATAAGCCAAATAACAATTGGGCTCGTTCGTTTTGTCTTTCGGTCCATTTATCGCGGGATTTATAAAGAACATATCTACTTCTGGCGAGCAACTGTTTTACAGAGTCTCCATTAGATAAAAGATCTGGCAGATAAGTTTTGTTTTCTCTTTTCGCTTGTAATATCAATCGATTCTCAGTATCCATAGCTTCCCAACGATATTTTATTCTAATCTCCTGTAATGCTTCTAGAGCTAATTTTTGAACATGAAATCTATCGGTAACCTGTACCGCTTTTGGAAAACATTTTTTGGAAATCAATTTCATGGAATTAGCCATGTCAAGTGTTATTTCTTGAACCCAACTTCTTTTTTTGTAATTAATTTTACAAATATGTTCAATGACCTGATCTGCCTTTGTCCCTTCAATAATAGCAACTAGGCATCCTTTTTTACCTCTAGCTTCCTTATTGGTTACAATAGTAAAAAGCTCACCCTGAGACAAGGCTACTTCATCAATTGACAAGTGAGTACCTATATTTTCAGGATAAATAATCCACTCATGTGCATGTTCACGTGGAGCCCACGTACTAAAGGAGCTTAAAAATTTTTTGTATTGTCTTTGTAATTTTTTCCCATTGACTCCAAAGAAACCTCCAATGGTACGACAGTCAATAGCAGTTTTATCTATTAATTTCTTTTAAAAAAGCCGCAAACTCTTGAGTCATGCGGGTTCCTTTAGCTACTAAATTCCAATCTCTTTTAACGATCTCACCTGTATTTTTATTAGTCCAGCGACGTCTTTTGATATGTAAATACACGAACTTACCCCTCAGAGGAAAGTCCTGTATGGTAATCTCATCTTGAAAACCCTTTGAGACTAATTGAAGATCACTAAACTCTTCTGGAGGTTTAGCATGCTCTTCAAAATAGAGGTGTAATATTTCTTCGCTATTAGTAGATGAAACTACTTCAAAATGTTCTACTAAAAAATCAGGAAGCATAAACTTCAAAAGTTCTATAGGGGTCATATAAAATTCTTAGATTACAAAGTTCTTATTTTATTTTGACATTTCCTCCCCAAGCTTTGCGCTTCATCCCTTATAATCATCAGCTTCAATTTTTGATGTAAGGAGAAGATCTCTTGCATTGCTTAATCTGAGTTCAAAATCTTTTATCTGTTCTACAAGTCTTCTTTTCTGTTCGCCGGCATTATTTGCGAGATCACGATGTGTTTCATATAAAATCGAGCTGTATAATTTCTTAACTTCAGCTATAGGCTGATACTTATTAAGATCTTCAATAAAAAGTTCATTGGCGATTTCTGAGTTAATTCTAAACTTACATTGCGCTTCACAGTGGTAATAATGATAGTATTTGTGTCTTCCTTTACATTTACTTCCTTGCAGCTTCTTTTGGCACTTTGGACAGATAAAAAAGCCTCTTAACGGAAAATCAACGACAGTTTTAATTTTAGGTCTGTAAAGGCGTGATTTTCCATCTAAGATATCTTGTACATTATAAAAAAGGCCTTCAGAAATAAGTGGCTCATGCTGCCCTGTAACAAATCTGCTTTCTTCATCTTTATATTTTGGTATAAATATTTTACCACAATAAACAGGATTTCTTATTAGGCCCCACATGTTATTTTTAGTTCTTTTAAATCCTCTTCTGCAAGCCATATGATATATTTGCTCTGTATTGAATATTCCTTTAGCCAATTCTTCAAATATCCAGCGCATAACAGAAGCGGCAGGTTCAACAAGTGCTATATATTTACTTCCGTCTTCTTTGGATTTATTAGCATATCCAAACGGTGCAATACCCATATATCTACCTTCTTTTTTCGCCCTTCTCATTCCATGAAAGGTATTTAAAGCCCTACGATCGTTTTCAACTTCAGGAGCCGCTAAGTAAAAAGCTAACATCATTTTATTTTCTGGAATTGCCAAATCAAGAGGTTGCTCAATCGCTTGAGGTTCTACACCTAACTTTCTTAATAAACTTATCATCTGATAGGCATCTCCGGCGTTTCTGCTGAAACGATCCCATTTGGTAAACAAGACCAGATCAGTTGTGTTTTTCTGTTTTTTCAGATTCAGTAAAAGTTTATTCCATTGTGGTCTATTAAATACCATAAAATCTTTGGTCCAATTTGAATTATCAAATTCTGTAGGTATCGCTATCCCATGAAAGAGCAACATACTTTTGATATGCAATTTGCTTTGTCGGAGTTTCTTGGTGACTTGGGTTCTATGGCGAGCCAAAGTCGTAAACTGTTCGTGTTCTTCCGTAGGAATATAAACTCCCCTGAGAACCCCTGCCTTTAATTGATTGGACAGATTTCTGGAATCTAACGCGTCTGTTTTTTGATATCTTTCCTTGTCTCCTGTTTTGATATCGGATGGATTGACTACCAAAACGTGCCAACCTAAGTTTAAAAAATAGCGGGCTGCAGAAAACCCGCAACAACCTGCTTCGTAAACTAGATCCACATCGTGATTAGGAAATGTCTGCTCCACATATTGAAATAAATCCTCGGCAACAGAAGGCATCGAGTAGGTTTTGTGAAAAAAGAGATCAGTTTGAATGGAAACGCTCCAGCTTTTTTTGTGAATATCTAAACCAATGAATATCTTTGGTTTTATTAAGGCATCTTGTAATGGCATAATCTTCGTTTTTAGTAACTCTAAGTTATGCTTTTACATAGATGCTACAACGGATTTGGACAATTGGCTTTATAGAAAGTTTATTTTAAAATTTGAGATAATTTACTTCGCCTATTGCCTAAAGCTCCGTGCTTCACCTGTTTGATATTTCAGGTGGAAAATCCAATAATAGATCCTAATTTAGTCCCAAACTGCTATAATAGCATTGTGCAATACTCCCTAGCCCCGATAGCAGTGGAAATCCTTTTGTGCCGGGGTTCGGCACAAAAGATTGGAACGGATAGCGGGAAAAAGCTCCAAAAAAATAATATCAAACCAAAAAAGATACAACGAAAAATTATGACAAGGACAACCGTAATTCTCAAAACCAAAACAAAGACCCAAAAAGCACAGGTCATGACAGCAACCCCTATGACTCGGAGAGCCCCCGTAAGGAACCCGACAGCGACCCCAAAGACATAACCGGGAAGGACATAGAAAAGGACCTTATAGAGAATGACCCTTCTAAGGGGTTTGAAACTGATATGGATACCCAAAAGAGCGATGAGGCTCAAAGCGCAGCCTTTGAAACCATTGAACCGGAAGAGGATAATCCAGTCAAGAGGGAATTCGAAATTGGAATACTTTTTTATAATTACTCCATACTGGCTTTATAGTATTACATACCCATTCCAATTACACAATCAATTATAGCTATTGCAAGGATAAAGTCCGAATTAAAATATGCAGAGAGAAAAGCGGATTATTTAATCCTTGTGAGATATATTCTTTTCAGAAACAAAAAATAAACTTATAACTGGTCTCAATAAAGCTTTGGCCCAGTGGAGAAAGAAGACTTTCTTTAGCACCAGCACAAAGCCGGCAAAAGAATTTGGCTTCTGGACATAGAGGTCCGCCCCCTTATCAAAGGTATCTTCAATATCCGAAGGATGGTCCCAGGTGGAGAGCATAACGGTGGGAATGTCCCTAAGCTCTTTATCGCCCTTTATTTCAGCGAGCGCCTGTCTGCCCCCTTTAACGGGCATATTGATATCGATAAAAATAATATCCGGATCGGGCTGGGACTTATCTTTTAAGGCGTCCAAGAGCTGCTGCCCGTTTTCAACGGTAGTTACCTCAGAAGGGACATCAGCCGCATCCAGGGCATCGATAAATAATTCCTGGTCGTCTTTATCATCTTCGGCCAATATAATCTTTACCGGCTCCTTTTCTTCTGAGTCATTAGGGGTTAGGGCTGGATTTTCAGAACTTATCATCTTGAAGGGGGTTAGAATGGTCAAAAATACTATATATTATATAATAAAATTTGCTACAAATCAATAATCTTATAATCATTAGCAAATTTAGATATAAAGCGCAGTGGCAAATAATAAATGGGCGGCAATTTTGCCAACAAACAAAAGCACTAGGGATTTTTTTTATTTCTGTGGGAAAGATCATTGACTTTACAACAGATACCACAACGGCTGGGAATAGTAATGACAGCCTTTTGATAATAACAAGCCCGCTATTGGGGTTTCATAAGAGGCTTGGCACATTAATAGTTACTTATTGCCTTGAGTGATGGTGCTCTGGATCAGGTATTCAAGCGCCTGCTCGCCTCTAGATTCCAAATTAAAAAAAAAAGAAAAAACATTTTTGAAAAATAGTTCTGTTTAATAAATTCGCAGACTAAATTTTGGAAATATGAATATGAGAATTATAGGTTCCGGCAGTTGTATTCCCGAAATCAGAGTCTCTAATAAATACTTTGAGAACCACCATTTTCTGGATGAAAATGGCAGGTCATTGAATTCTTCCAGAGAACGCAGTATCGAGAAATTTACTGCCATTACAGGAATTGAGGAGCGCCGTTATGCGCCCGGGCATTATGCTGCATCTGACCTGGCTTTTATAGCCGCCCAAAAGGCTATTGATACCGCCGGAATTGACCCGGAGAGTATCAACTACATTATATTGGCACATAATTTTGGGGATGTGCGTTATAATACCATACAGTCCGATATGCTGCCCAGCTTGGCGTCCCGGGTCAAAAACAAGTTAAAGATTCAAAATCCCGCCTGTATTGCTTTGGATATCATTTTTGGATGCCCGGGCTGGATTGAGGGCATGATTCACGCTAATGCTTACATGCAGTCGGGGATAGCCAAAAGATGTCTGGTTATCGGCGCCGAATGCCTTTCGCGTGTTGTAGACAAACATGACAGGGACTCCATGATATATGCAGACGGCGCCGGGGCGGCAATTGTTGAATTATCAGACACCCATAAAGGTTTACTGTCTCACAGCAGTGCGAGTTTTACCCTTGAACAGACAGACTACCTCTACTTTGGCAGCTCCTTTGACCCCGCCGAAGATCAGGATGTAAGGTATATTAAGATGCATGGAAGAAAAATATATGAGTTTGCACTAAACCAAGTGCCCCAGGCAATGAAAAGCTGCCTAGAGAAAGCAGGAATTGAGATCGATCAGATCAAAAAGATATTAATACATCAGGCCAATGAAAAGATGGATGAGGCCATCGCCAACAGATTTTATAAGCTCTATGGAAAAACACCTCCGAAAGATGTTATGCCCATGATTATTAAATTTCTGGGAAACAGCAGTGTTGCCACAATCCCTACCCTGTATGATTTAATTTCAAAAGGGGAACTGCCCGGACATGAAATAAAAACCGGAGATATTATTCTGTTTGCGTCTGTTGGTGCAGGGATGAATATTAATGCCTTTGTTTACCAGGTTTAAGCAGTTTTTATAGCCCAAACTGATCCCCGGTACAAATAAAAAGGCACCTGATTAGAGGTGCCTTTAAAAACTCACTGTGATAGTATGGTTATGCTACAACTACGTTTACTGCGTTTGGACCTTTACGGCCTTCTTCTACGTCATATCGTACTTCATCGTCCTGACGGATGTTTTCTGATAGACCTGAAGCATGAACAAAAACTTCGGCACCTCCATTATTAGGAGTTATAAATCCGAATCCTTTTTCTTCATTGAAAAATTTTACTGTACCTTCTTGCATTTTAATGTATTTAATTGTTCAAATGTACCTTTATTTAAATTAGAACTGACTGAATTTGAGTTTTTTATTTCATTTTTATAATTGATGCGGCCCTGCGTCAGGGTTTACCTCAATAATGAATCCTGCTTATTCTATGATGCATCAAGAAGCATGTCTGAGATCAAGACATAATCATTAAAATAAATTTTAATAAAAATACTATATTAGAATAATGAAAAATTTTGTTAAAATAGTGTAACTAAAAAAGTGAGAATCTATAATACATTCGTAAAAATAAATCCCGCCACTAATGTATGATAACCTATTGCTTTTGAAGGACATTGTGGATAATACCCCTCTGCCTACCGCTGTATACACAGGAGAAGAATTAAAAATAGAATTAGCCAACCCCGCTATGATGCAGGCTTGGGGCAAAGGAGATCAGGTAATTGGCAAAAACTATATGGATGTCCTTCCTGAAATTCAAAACCAGCCGTTTTTTCAGCAGGCATTAGGCGTACTTAAAACCGGAACTGCTTTCCACGCAAAAGACAAACAGGTCGATTTAATGATTGACGGGGCTTTAAGAACGTACTATTTTAATTACAGCTTTATCCCTCTTTTTGATCAACAGGGAAAAATCTATGCCGTCATGAATACAGGATCGGACGTCACTGACCTGCATCTGGCAAAACAACAGACCCAAAGGGCCGAGGAAAGGCTTAGAATGGCCATTGAATCCTCGGGAATGGGCACCTATGAAATAGATCTTGCCACTAGGGAAATCAAAACGTCAGGAAATTTCAATGCCATCTGGTCCATCGACAGGGAAATAGCCAATGAAGAGCTTATAGCCAAACTGCATCCCGAGGATCAGTCCCTGCGCGAGAAAGCACATCAGGAATCCCTAATTACCGGAAAAATGTGCTATCAGGCCCGAATCATAAATGACGACCAGACCATTAAGTGGGTTAAGATTAATGGTAAAATCATCAAGGACGAAAATGGAACTCCCGGCACTCTTATCGGGATTATACAGGATATCCACGAGCAGAAACAATTTGAAGAGGAACTAAAAAAACAGGTCGCCGAGAGAACACAGGAGCTTCGCAGATCCAATGATGATCTGCTGCATTTTGCCAATGTAGTGAGTCATGACCTGAAAGAACCTATTAGAAAAATCAAGACTTTCAATAGTCTTTTAATAAATGAATACAAGTCTGATTTTAATGAAAACTCAAAAAGATTCCTGCAAAAGGTAGAACAGTCCGCGCAGAGGATGCAGAACATCATAGAGGGCATTCTCGCTTACTCTACCCTGGATAAAAAAACACAGCCCATTGAAAAGATAAATCTAAATGAGCTGATCGAAAGTATCAAAACAGATCTAGAACTCATCATAAAGGAAAAGGGGGCCATACTAATTACAAGCGAGCTTCCCGATATAGAAGGGGCTCCTATACTGATCCAGCAGCTTTTCTACAACCTGATCCATAATGCACTGAAATTCTCAAAAGCAGACGAGCCCCCGAGGGTTATTATATCATTTGCTGTGGTAAATAATCAGGGTATTGACCTGGCCAAAATAACAATTAAGGACAATGGTATTGGACTCGATATTATTCATGCCGAGAAGATCTTTAATGCCTTTGAAAGACTGCATTCCAAAGACCAGTACGAAGGCAACGGGCTTGGTTTGGCACTTTGCAGAAAAATAGCCAAAAGACATAACGGTAACATTACGGCTACCGGTGAAAAAGATAATGGAGCAGAATTCATTGTTACCCTGCCTTTAACACAAAATACAGCAACAATATAGCGCTAATTCCCCAGCAAGCTTGTCAGGCCGCTTACAATTAATCTTGATACGATTTGTTCTATTAAAACTTATGGAACTTAAACGGATTTGGTAAAACCGCTCTTAAATTCTAAAGTTGATCCAATTCTCTACAGCCATTACAATAAAGACATGTTAAAAGTCACTTGTGTAAGTGAGATCTATCACTATATAACCAATAAATACCAAGCAAATTTGTGACAATAAATATCACATAAAAACATACTTAAAAAAATAAAATCATGCTAGAAATCTGGATCGCTTTATCCCTTACAGGGGTTGTACTATTGGTAATGATAGTCTTTATATTCATAGAGATTGCAAAGACCAGAAAAGCATACCAAAAGGATTTAGGTCGATATTCAGACCCTCATGAGAAAGAATTTGAAATAAATGACAAAGAATAATTATGAAATGTACTTTATAATTGACAAGTTATATTTTCGTAAAAAGATAAGCCACCAAAGTAAGAGCGGAGCCTAAAAAAACAAGAAATTAACGATGAAAATGTTTGTATTGAAAACCAAAATATGGAATAAAAAATACAAGTCAATTTAATTTTTTATGCTATTTTTTTTTTGTAATTGAAATGAACAATTAATCTGTTGTTTACTACTGTTATCCCCGGGGCTTTAGAGGCAATATGTTCAGTCTTGGAGTAGCTATAAATTGCAAATAATGCAAAAAAGATTAAGGAAACTTATTTATTGCCGCTGCCCACATAATGGATGGTAAAATGAAGCAAGAGGGCCCTTGAAATACGCATTATTGGAATCTGAAGTCCAAAACAAATGATGATAAAAAATCCCAGCATCATTTCCAAAGAAAGGGAGTATGCCTCTTTCAAAAGAAACCCAAAAAAAATCATGGGCACAAAAAGGATTAAAACTATGGGATAACTGATCCATAGCGAAGCCGAATAAAATCCGGGCTCAATCCTGAAATCCTGATGACAGTGCCCGCACCTCTCGGGCATTTTTAAAATGGACTTAAAAACAAAAAGCCCCGGTCTGGTAAATAAATTCCCCTTATAACATCGAGGGCATTTTAATGCAAAAATGTTGTATAATTTTGTTATTTCTCTCATGGGTCAGGTAAGTTATTATAATTTAATCCAGAGAGCCCAATTAAGAGCTGTCTGGATTAAGCAGCTAATGAAACATACTACATATTATCGACAACTGCCTGGCCGAATTCAGAACATTTCACAAGGGTTGCCCCTTGCATCAAACGCTCAAAATCATACGTAACGATTTTATTGCCGATTGCGCCTTTTAGTCCCTTTACGATAAGATCGGCCGCATCCTGCCAGCCCATATACTCGAGCATCATGACCCCTGAAAGGATTTCAGAAGACGGATTTACCTTGTCAAGATCCTTATACTTAGGCGCCGTACCATGCGTGGCTTCAAAAATAGAAACCCCTGAGGCGTAATTGATATTGGCTCCGGGCGCTATCCCTATTCCTCCTACAATAGCGGCCAGGGCATCAGAGATGTAATCACCGTTAAGATTCAGTGTAGCAATCACATCATACTGCTCAGGCCTTAAGATGATCTGCTGTAAAAACGCATCTGCTATTACATCTTTTATAATTACTTTATGTCCGTATTTTTCCATAATAAGCCACGGACCTCCCTCATACTCTTTGGCTCCAAACTCGTCTTTAGCCAACTGATAGCCCCATTCTTTGAACTGTCCTTCGGTAAATTTCATAATGTTTCCTTTATGCACGATAGTCACAGAGTCCTTCCTGAAATCAATGGCATGCTTGAGAGCTGCTCTTATCAGGCGCTCACTTCCTTCTTTGGAAACTGGTTTAATACCAATGGATACTGTATTGGGAAACCGAATGTTTTTAACCCCCATATCATCAATAAGAAAGTTTTTTACCTTTTCCAGCTCCGAAGTTCCTGCCATCCATTCGATGCCGGCATAAATATCTTCGGTATTTTCCCTAAAGATAATCATATCAACTTTTTCGGGCGCTTTTACCGGAGAAGGTACCCCTTTGAACCATTTTACAGGTCGTACACAGGCATATAAATCCAGTTTTTGTCTCAGCGCAACATTCAGTGATCGCATACCGCCGCCAAGCGGAGTGGTCAAGGGCCCTTTAATGGCCACCAGAAATTCCTCAATATCTTTAATAGTCTGGTCCGGAAGCCAGTTTCCTGTTTTTTCAAAAGCTTTTTCACCGGCATATATTTCCTTCCACTGGATCTTTCTGCTGCTCCCGTAGGCTTTTTGAACTGCAGCATCGAAAACCAATCTTGAAGCTTTCCAAATATCCGCCCCTATGCCGTCTCCCTCAATAAAAGGAATTATAGGATGGGAAGGCACGACGAGTCTGCCGTTTTGAATACTTATTTTATTTTCGTTCATCATACTGTAAATTTTTGAAAAAAAGTTCCACGCAGACTTTCCTTGGTTCAACTTTATTTTCGTTATTTAACCTTCGCTATTGACTTACTTAATTAAACGTAAGAAGCACAGCTAATTTTTACAAATATATAACAAATGTTATGTATTTAATTAATAAATGTTATATTTGTTTTATGAAAGATTTCTTTTCCCAATTTGATTTCCAGAGTAACCTGCTCTTTGAAGACCTAACGGAGTCAGAAAATCAGGCTGTTCAAAACGTTATGGAACCTCTTGTTATAAAAAAGGGCAGTATGCTTTTTTATGAAGGGGGCATCCCTACTGGTATCTATCAGATAAAGCAAGGCAAAGCCAAAAAATTCAAACGGGGTTTTAGCGGTGAGGAACAAATATTTTACATTTATACCCAGGAAGATGTACTGGGTTATCATGCCCTGCTTGGACAGGAACGATATCAGGACTCGTGCGAGGCTCTCGAAGATTTAAAAGTAAATTTTATAGCTAAGGAAGATTTCCTTAGACTGCTTAATGAAATTCCTGCCTTGCAGCAAAAACTCATTAAAAACATCGGTCACGAATTTGGTGTTCTGGCCAACATCATTGCTGTACTGGCACAAAAGAACCAGAATGCACGTTTGGCGCTGTTTTTACTCCTTTTGGAAAACAGGTTCAATCGAAACTCCCCAATAGTAAAAGGCATAGACCTGACGCGTGATGATCTGGCGAACCTTATCGGAACATCACAAGAAAGCCTGGGCAGAAGCCTAAAACAATTCAAGGAACTAGGCTGTATCGAAATAGATAAAAGGAATATTTATATCAAAGACAAAAAGCAATTAGAGCAATTATTGCAAGTCAAAATAGACTGATTTTTTAATCAAGTAGCATTAAACCAGCTGCTGTAACCTAAAGCTATTTGCTTTTAAACTGCATTATACGTCTTCTGTACTTCCTTTGCAATAAAAAAGCACTAAACCTGATCCTGTCATATAAGAGTCCTAAAAGCAAAGCCATAACTCCTATTAATAAAACATGTAATCCCATATTAGAATAAAAAATTCCACCTGTTATTCCTCCTGTAAAAAAAAAGCTAATAATGGTCATTCGTAATTTTATCGAGACAAACAGCTTTTTTCTAAAGGAATCTTCATGATAAAAAAACAGTTGGGATAATTCGATTCCCAAATCTGTAAAAAGCCCTGTCAGGTGTGTTGTTCTTACAGTAGCATTAGATATTTTTGTGACCAGAGAATTCTGTAAACCCATTGCAAATAATAAGGTATAGGCTATAAAGTCAGGATTCTGTATAATTAAATGCTCTCCAAAGACAGCAATCCCGAACAAAATTATGCTTTCAATTGCTGTTGGAATTACATAAGTGTATTTTTCATTTTTTCGCAAGAGAAACTCAACGAGTAAACTTGAAAAAAAAGATCCCAGGAAAAAAAAGAAGATATAGAGAAAGTAAATAAATCCCTGCTTGAAATTAAGTTTAAAAATCTCATCTACAAAAAAAGCAAAGTGTCCTGTAACATTGGTTGTTAATTTTTGAACTGCCAAAAAACCCGCTACATTTACCAGTCCTGCAACAAATGATAATAAAGAGGCTATTTTAAGATTATGTCTTAGATTTCTTTTGTTTCCCTGATGTTTGAACATTGTATTTTAGTATTTTACGATCCTTAAAATTATAATTATTCGTGAACGATAAGATTCCACTTAAACTAAGTAAGATATAAACCATCAGCAAAAAAATGGTGTCACAGATAAACGATCGATTGATCTTAATTATTTGCTAAAAAAGTAATAGCATCTGGCAGATTTTCTTTATTGCTAAATGCTGCAATAAACTCTTGTAATTCGCCAGTGGTTTTAACTGGTATTTCAAAAAAACTGATATAGTATCATCCTGATCCAAAATACGTATAATTTTGAATATATTCTTAGAAATTAAACTTTAATTTAATTATAGTCGAGTTTGTTGCCTAGTATCCAGTTCTTTCGAACTTTCCGTTTTATATCATCCATGGCAGGTGTTTTTTATAGCCTTACTTGCATTGGCACTTTTATTATAATGCAATTCAAAATGCAAATACAATATGGAGTGGATTACTTTTTTACCACAAAAAATTAAGTTTTTATTTTTTTACTTTAAATAAAAACATCAGATTACATTTTGTGACAAAATCATATATAAAACTAAATACATTTTTGTCTCAATCCCCAACAGGACATCCAAACCAAACTTATGATGCCGTACAAAGACATCCCCTACCAGTAGTAAGCCAATCTCTTTAAATCTTCCATAAAATTTATAGAAATTTGTCCAGTCGAGGTCCCAAATTAAAATCCCATTTCTAACGAAATGGGATTTTTTTATGCCTTTTCTATTATTTAATAGCCCCTTATGCGCTTTCATAAAACAAACGCGCTTCATCCAATTAACTTAAAGATTTCTAAAATTATTTTGGAACTTACAAACATGTTTACAAAACATTTTTCGCAGGATTTGAAGAAAATTTAAAAAAAATAATTTTATTAAACATCTACCCACCTTTAGACCAGAAACCAATTATCGCAAAGATATTTCTTATATTAGCCTCATAAGAAACTAATTTTTTGCATAAAGACATAATAATTGTTTCATTACTGCAATTTTAATGTCTACAATCAATTGATCTGAAGTTTTCATCAGAATCAAAAACAAACTACAAATGAAACTTTTCAAAGACTTCAAATCGTACAATGATTACATAGGGTTGGACAAACCATTGGACAATGACATTGACGTTGGCTATTATGACCCGCCAAACATGCTTTTAAAATCAGAAGCGGTAATGGTTGATTTTTACAGAATTTCAATCAAAATAAATTTTAAGAGTAAAATTACACCCACAGAGAAACCAATTAATGCTGTATTTTTTAATAGTCCTGAGTTAGTTTTGACTACAGGCTGGGATGTTGAACCAACATATACTGGAATGTATTTACAGCTATCCAAAAAAATAATTGAGGAAAACCGTTTTTTATTTAAGACTTATTTAGACTACGGACAACACGAGGCATTATATTTAACAGAAGAAGAAATACAAGAGATTAGTCTGGTTTTTAAATTAATGATAAAATATTACGAAAGCGATAAAAAACATTTTTCGGTTCTACTTTCCTACGTTAATGTTTTGATTTCGTTAGTTGAAGCATTTTACAAAAGACAGTTTTTAACCGATCCTAAACAATACAATCACATCATATCTGATTTTCAACAAAGTTTAATTGATTATTACAATCAACCTGTCCCTCAAATTCCAAATGTTCAATATTTTGCTGATAAATTGGGACTAACCGCTAATTATTTGGGTGATATTGTAAAACATTTTACTCAAAAGTCTACACTTGAAACTATTCATGAATTTGTTATCAAAAAAGCGAAGGAGCTTTTGGAACAAAATCCTCAAATGAAAACCGCAGAAGTAGCTTATGAATTAGGTTTTGAATATCCCAATTATTTTTCAAAATTCTTCAAAAAGCAGGTCAATCTCACGCCAAAAGAATACCGACTGCAACTTGTCCAAATTAATACTAAAACGCCTTCGTAAGATGGTGTTTTTTTTTGTTATCCGTAATTTGTTTCCTTTTTATTAGTGATCGGTTTCCTTTGCTTCCTTACGCTAAATCTAAATTTGTATCATTAAAAAATACAATATGAAAAGCGAAGAAAATTCAAGAAGGAAATTTATTCAGCAAACAGCAGTTGTTGGTGCGGGTTTGCTAATTGCACCAAACTTATTGTCTGCAACAAATACTTCATCATATTCAAAACAAATCAACGATAAAAAAACAAACAATATGAAAACAAGAAAACTAGGAACTCTGGAAGTTTCAGAAATTGGTCTTGGATGCATGAATATGGTCGGAAATTACAACCCACCTGCAAATCATCAACAATCTATTAAAACCATACGTACGGCGTTTGAAAATGGAGTAAGGTTTTTCGACACAGCAGAAGTATATGGTCCTTATACAGATGAAAAACTTGTTGGCGAAGCACTTGAGCCTTTTCGTAATGAAGTCAAGATTGCCACAAAATTCGGGTTCGCAATTGATGGTACTGCAGGATTAGACAGCAGACCTGAACGAATCAAAAAAGTTGTTGAAGAATCACTTACACGTCTCCGAACCGATCATATTGATTTATATTACCAACATCGAGTTGATCCTAACGTGCCAATCGAAGAAGTTGCAGGCACTATTAAGGAGCTTATTCAACAGGGCAAAGTTTTGCATTTTGGACTCTCTGAAGCAAGTGCAAAAACAATTCAGCGTGCACATGCCGTTCAAAAAGTATCCGCTGTTCAGTCGGAATATTCATTATGGACACGTAATGTCGAATTAAATGGAGTGCTTAAAACCTGTGAAGATTTAGGTATCGGATTTGTCGCGTGGGCTCCTGTTGGTGCGGGTTTTTTGACTGGTAAATACGACACAACCACTAAATACGATAAAGAATCAGATTTCCGTTCGGGTTTTCCTCGTTTTTCAAAAGAATTTTTACCACTGAACATGCCAATGATAGAGTGGTTAAAAGAGTATGCTAAAAAAAAGAATGCAACTCCATCTCAGATTGCCCTGGCGTGGTTACTTGCTAAAAGTCCGAATATCGTTCCAATTCCTGGTACCCGTACTGAGGAACATTTATTGGAAAATCTTGGCGCGTCAAAAATTCATTTAACAAAAGAAGATATTCAAAGTATAGAAATCTGTTTTACAAAATTCCCAATATATGGCGATCGTATGGGCGAAGCACATATGAGTTCAATAGATTATACTATTTAATTACAAAATCAGGAAATTATAATAAAGATGAAAAAGGTATTATTAATCAATACACATTTAACGTATCCCAATTGGTCAGAAGGATTATTAAACGATGCTTTCAACCAAAAAGCTAAAGATTTTTTTGAATCAAAAGATTTTGAAATTATAGAAACGAAAGTAGAAGACGGCTACGACGCAGATGAAGAAGTAGAAAAACATCTCCAAGCTGATATTGTCATTCTTCAAACACCAGTCAATTGGTTTGGTGCACCGTGGATATATAAAAAATATGTAGATGAAGTTTTTAACAGCGGATTACACAGTCAAAAGTTTCTGTCAGGCGACGGAAGAACCAGAGAAGACTTAACCAAGCAATACGGGACAGGTGGAAAAATGCAGGGAAAAAAATTTATGATTTCTGCTACTTTCAATGCACCCGCTGAAAGTTTTGACAATCCTTTACAATCTTTAATGCAAGGGAAAGGAACCGAAGATTTATTTTTAAATATTACAAGCAATTATCGTTTTTGCGGTGTAGAAATTTTAAAAGGTTATAACTGTTTTGATATATTTAAAGATGGAGATATTGCTAAAGATTTAAAAAATTACCCTAAACATTTAGAAAAGATTATAGAAAACAAACACCTATTAATTCTTGAGGATTAGAATCAGAATCTCTGTAAATTCAGGGTTATATATCTTATAACAAAATCGAAATACTTATTGAATCAAAAAAACCTCCAAAATCAAATGACTTAGGAGGTTATTATTTTAACAAGTGCATCAATGTTTAAAAATATTTTACATCAATCCCCAACAGGACATCTAAACCAAATTTACAAAGACAATGAAAGACAGGTACTACATATAGTAAGCCAATTTCTTCAAATCATCCATAAAATTTATAGAAATTTGTCCCGTCGAGGTCACAAAAACCAGAAGGCGCCAATTGAAGACAATTGGCGCCTTTTTTTTACACTTAATCACGTAACTAAAAACTTACGTTTATGCGACGGGGCTCACCCTTTGCAATTCCTAAAAGAAAATTTAAAGCCCGCCTGTATAGATATTAATGTAGTCATGAGCAGCAGAGTATAACAATATGTAATTCCCATAACTAAGCAACGATCTTCTATTTTACAATCAATGCAATACTGGTTTTAGCATACTGGTTAATTGCAATTTTTACTTCATCAAAATTAGGTGCTGAGAGTTTTGGTTTATAATTTTTAGAAAATCCAAATCCTTCTATCGGATAACCAATCATATTTCTATCACATTTTCCGTTATTATTCAAGTCTTGATAAACAGCAATAGCATAATCGCCATCCGGTAGGTTTTTGAACGTGTAGACCACTTTATTTTCTGTAGCTTTTACTTTTGCGGTGGCAATCTGTGACTCATTATCAAGAAAGCCTTTCTCTTTATCATACAATCCAAAAAAAACAGATCCTTTGCCGGGTTCTATGCCTGACACTTCAACGCTGAAATTATGTTGTGCAAACAGTGCTGAATTAACTATTAAAAGTACTATCAAGCTTATCATTTTAATTTTCATAAGTAATATTATTTAGGATTTACAATAGAACCTTTTCTAACTTCTCTTTCTCTAATTGGTTAAAAAAGTGATTCATTTTTTTAACGCTCCCTTTTTTAAACGCCTGATAGGGTTCTGATTGTGAGAGCAGCCATTTTTTTATAATACTTTTAAATATAAAGGTGATCTTTTTTTGGAGAGGATGAATTTTCTGGCGTACCATCTCGAAATAATCATTCAAATTTTGCTGTCGAAAACCTAGAATATTATCTAAATCTTCACCATCTTTTAAAATCCCGCAGTGAAAATTTTTCTCTGCAAACGCCTTTTCAGGAAAATCAGCTTCGCCTAAGCCAAATTCAGCAAACATTTTGTCCAGAAAAGATCTATAAGTAATAACACAATCCTCTCCCCCTCCTAAGTTGAATATTTGCTTCTCTAGTTTTTTTTGGTTTTCAATTGCTTTAGCAAAAGCTCTTCCCGTATCTTTTGGCGTGCAGATTTCCATTGGTGTATCTAGCGGCATATGAAACATCAATTTCGATATCTTATGGTTCCCCATAATTGCAGCCAGACGAAAAATACTCCATGATAGTTTGGATTTCACAATCAACGACTCACACAACACCTTTGTTTCTCCATACTGATCACCGGGACTGGGCTGCAAAATATCAGTGCTACTTATCTGGGGATTCTTCATCCGGTCACCATAAACTGAAATACTGGAACTAAAAATCAGATAACAATCCGGTGAATTCTTCTCTAAGGCGTAAATAAGATTTTCGGTCCCTTTCACATTGACACTGTAAGCCATCTCTGGATCTATATCTGCAAGAGGTGGAATGACTGCTGCCAAATGGATCGCTACATCCTTATTTTTTGCAACTTTTAGCACTTCATCTCTATTGCTGATGTCGCCATACATAATCTCTACCCGAGATCGAAAGGGAGCCAGTTTTTTTACCGAATTTTGGGTTTTTACATCAAAAACCGTTATTTCATAATCCGTATGCTGAACCAGATGCTGCAAGGTTTCAAATCCTACAGTTCCAGATGCACCGGTCAGCAGTATTTTTTTTCGTGATATCTTATTTTCCATTTTTTTTAAATTTAACATTGTCCTTTTCAATCCGCTTAAATTTTGATGAAAAAGCTATATTTGTTATACAATATGTTCAATATTTAACGTTGTGTTCTTTTTAATTACTACGTAAAACTATTAAAGAAGAATGTATTTGTTGTTTCAAAAAAGGATGCAACTGTACATTAGCGAACAAAGACTAATGCTTTTGTAGCGTATATAAAATAATTTGTGATGGATTTAAGAAAAGACAGAAGGGTTCAGTATACTAAAAAAATATTGCGCGAGGCATTATTTAGTTTGCTGCACGAGAGGGAATTGAGCGAAATTACCATAACCGAACTGTGTAAAACAGCCGATGTCAACCGCAATACATTTTATAGGCATTATAATATTCCGCTGGATATACTGCTTGAAATAGAAGATGATGTTTTTGAAAAACTCTCAGCGGTTTTGCGTACAAGCACCAATATGGATGATGTGATACTGCTCAGCTGCCAGTTACTGGAAAGCGATAAGCAGATGAGTAAAATTGTGTTTACCAAAGCGGATGGAAGCGGAATTCTGTCGCGGATCCTGAGAAGTGTTCGCAATAATTTTCCAGTTGAAAATCAAATAGAACTTACTGCCGAAGTAAAGCCTTTTACTGAAATGGCATACCAATTTGGCGAAAAAGGAAGTATTGCTGTCATCAAAAATTGGATCGAAAATGATTTCTCTATTCCTGCTGAAAGTATTGCACAAACGATAAGTTATCTGGTAAATAAACTCAATAAATTATAGCAATTTTTATAAGTCACCAATTCCTAGTCGAATCTCTCAAAGCAAAGTAAACAATTATCATGGATTTTAAAAACGAATTGGTTAATCTTTCTTTAATGAGATACATTACAGTAGTGCTCAAAGTAAATTAATTCAAAAGTAGAAACATGATAACTATAAATGTCACTCTTGTTATCATAACTATATAGGAAGCGTAACTGTAAATTTTGTTCCTTTTCCAACAGTTGAACTCACATCGATTGAACCGTTATGTAGGTTAATAATTTGTTTAACAATAGAGAGCCCCACGCCATAACCGTTTTCATAACTTTTGTTTTTTCCCCTGTAAAACAAATCATAGATCTGTTCTAAATCTCCCTCAGGAATACCAATTCCGTTATCAGAAAAAGTCAGGACAATTTCATCTGCAGCACCGCTAATGTCTACGTGGCAGGAATGATCTGCAGAATATTTACATCCATTTTCCATTATATTCGAAAAGGCTGATTGCAACAAGTATGGATTACCGAAATAGTTGTAAAAATTCTCATCAGTATAGTCTAAGGTGCTATAACTTATGCTTATTTTGTATTTGACATCTTTCTTATTTAAAAGATTAAGCTTGGCATCAACCAGGATTTCATCTATTCTGATATCCGACATTTTTATTTGAGACCTGTCATAGTTAGCACGTGCAAAATCAAGAAGGGCAGTTGAAAGCTGAGAAACATGATTTGCTTCTTCTAAAGCATTATCTAATGATATTTTGTAGTCCTCAACAGTTTGATTGAGTTCTTTTCCAAGTTCAATTTCTGCTATCAAAATAGACAGAGGTGTACGGAATTCGTGCGATATTGTGGTTACAAAATTTCGATGGTTATTAAAGGATTTCTCTAACCGGTTAAAAGTCGCATTAAAAGTCTGAGTGAGCTCATAAAGTTCATCTTTTGCTTTTGGTACTACGATGCGTTTATTCAGATTATGCTCTGATATATCTCTAATTTGGAAAATAATATCTTTTAAAGGTTTTAAGGTATAGTAAGAAAACCCAAAACCAATTATAAAGATCAGGATTATAGAGGTAAAATAGACATAAAGCAGGTTCTCTTTGAAAGCATTGATATGATTGAGACCAGAAATATCTACCGCCCTGCCTATTACATAAAATTCCCTATTATTATCTATATATAAAACACCTCGATATTGGTATTTATCATCCGACCAGTTTAAAGACTGCTTCTTTTTTATAGATTCTAATATCTTTTGATTACCAAGCGGCGGCATATTATCTGAAAAATAAAGATGAAAGTAGCTGTCGTACACGCTTATATCTGCCTCATTAAGCACTTTCTTGTTTTTAATGTGCAAAAACTTTATCAGGTTTTTATTGATTTGGGCGTCAAATATAAACTCTGCGCGCCAGATGATTTTATAATCAAGCCGGTCAAAAAATTCATCTTTTCTGTTTTTTTCAGATACAAAATACACGCTGTAGGCAAAAACAAAAAGTATAAAAGCCGTTAGAATAGCATAAGCAAGAGCGGTACGGGTTACTAATTTCATATTTTATTGCTTAAAATAAATCCCATCCCTACTTTGGTATGAATTAGTTTTTGATCAAAACCTTTGTCGATTTTTTTTCTGAGATAGGCTATATAAACGTCGATGTAGTTGGTTCCGGTATCAAAATTATTGCCCCAGACATTATCTGCTATTTCATCACGCGTGAGAAGTCTTTCCGGATTTTGCATCATAAAATGCAGGAGATTGAACTCTTTTGGAGTAAGATTGATAGTCTGTCCTTCTCTACAGATAACCTTGGTCCGTTTATCCATAACAAGATCATTATAAATTAGTTGTGATGCTTCTTCTAAAGTATTTCCTGAATCGTGCTTGCGATGCAGTAAAGCCTTAACTCTTGCATAAAGTTCACGTATTTCAAAAGGCTTAACGAGATAATCATCCGCGCCCGCATCAAATCCTTCAATCTTTTCGTCAATGGTTCCGAGTGCCGTAAGCATGATTATTGGGACTTTTTTTCCTGAATTACGTATTTTTTTACAAAACGTTATCCCATCCATTATTCCCAGCATAATATCTGTGATAATCAATTCAAAATCAATCTTTTCTAAAAGTACAAGACCTTCCTCTGCTTCTTCTGCAATATATACCTGATAACCCTGACTTTCGAGCCCTCGTTTAAGAAGGGCAGAAACCCGACTGTTATCTTCAACTATCAATATCTTCATCTGTATTCGTTGATTTTAAAATCGAGATCAAATTTACGACAATATTTTCTTTTTCTAAAAGACTACTAACTGCAAGCCCTGTAAACCACAAACTTAAACGCTTGAATTTAAACAACTTAATATCAAATCAACTAATTTTCTAATAACATTCTATAGCCTTTCTAATACTTTTCTAATAACCCAAAGACTATGCTGAATCTACCTTTGTCATGTCAAAAACAAGTAGTGATCACTACCAAACAAAATGTAAATTTTAACGATACATGAAAACAAGTTATTTAAAAATTGGGATCTGTTTCTCTCTGCTTGCAGGGGCAATCAATACGGTAAGTGCCCAAAAAAAGAACGATTTTGGAAACCCTACACTTACACATTATCTAAACGACGAAAAAACACGATCGATCTCCTTTAGCGGTTACGCAGAGATATGGGCGCGTTACGCAGAGCTTAACCCCGGAAGTTTGGTAAATGGTGAACAGGTCAATAGTATTTCAGATTTATCACTAAGAAGGGTAAGGGTAAAAATGGCTTACCAGCCTACTGAGAATTTTACCTTTGTATTGCAGGGTGGTTTAACTAACGTAAATGTTGCCTCTAAAACAACACCTGCATTTGAGCTTCTGGATGCTTATGCAGAATACAAATTCAGCGATATAATTGCTGCCGGTGCAGGTAGGTCTACCTGGAGAGGATTATCAAGATTTACTACCGGCCCTTTGAATACTTTATTATACGATCTACCGTCTTATGCTACGGGAAATGCCGGAATATCTGATGAAACAGTTCGGGAATTAAGTATTTATGCAAAAGGACAAATAGGCAAATTAGATTACCGTTTGGTAATCGCAGATCCGTATACTAATGTAAGTACAGATCCGCAATACAATGTTGCCGCATTTAGTAAAACGAGTCCTAATAAAGATTATTCAGGGTATTTTAAATATGAATTCTTTGAATCAGAAAACAATTCTTCACCATTTCACTCCGGAACCTACAGCGGTAAAAAGAAAGTACTTGCACTGGGTACAGGATTTGAATACATGCACAATGCACTATGGCATTTAGACCAAACGAAAAGCACCATCAATGATGACGAAAAAAGTTTTGCCGTTGACCTTTTCTACGATACGCCTATCAACAAAGACCGAGGTACCTCTTTTAGTGCTTACGCCATGGCTATGAATAATAATTATGGTCCAAATTATGTACGTTACTCGGGTGTAAGTAATCCTGCAAGCGGCGTAAATACAGCTGCAAGCAGTCTTAATGGTGCAGGAAATAATTCGCCTGTGATAGGAACCGGTAATACGTATTACGTACAAATTGGCGGTACACTCCCCTACTTCAACAAAGACAAAAACAATCTGCAGCTGCAGCCGGCTGCAAGTGTGATGCTTTCAGATCTTGACGGTCTTCACGACAAAGCATTGACTTATGATGCTGGTGTATCATTATTAATGAATGGCATGTCATCACGACTTACGGTTGATGCTCAGAACCGTCCCATTTATACTTTGAACAATGCCGGTCTAGCCGATGTATCAGACCGAAAATGGCAGTTTGTTTTGAAATACAGAATCGATTTTAATTAAAAGCTAAATAGTATGCAACGAAGAAATTTTATTATCACATCAGCGAGTGCCGGAGCACTTTCGCTTATAGGAGGAAAAGTATTGGCAAATAACACAAATGAAACAGAGCCTCAGCCTAAGACAATTTATTTTCATTACCTCCTATTTTGGCTTAAGCCAGAACTTACAGAGGCGCAGGTAAAAGAGTTTCAAAACTTTTTTGAAGGGCTTAAAAAACTGCCTTATGTAAAAAACGTACGTTATGGCGGACCTGCAAACTCGACTCCCAGACCTGTCATGGACAATTCATTTACCTACAATGCCTCAATGGAATTTGACTCTCTTGAAGACTTAGAAACGTATGGTAAGCTTGACGGACATCTTGCTCTGGTGGCAAAATACAAACCATTCTTTAATAAAATGATGGTTCACGATTCTGTATACAATCAATCAATAACAAAATAATTATTACTTTTAAATTTAATATCAAAATGAAAAACTTATTAAAAGGATTTATCCTAACTGTAGCCTTTATGTCAGCAAACAGCAATTATGCACAAGATCACAAAAAAGTTCAGGTAAAAGCTCTTGAAGAAGCGTCGGAAATTCCTGCTTACCGCCTTATCAATAATCCTGATGGCACCTGTTCCTTCGAAAAAGGTTCTATACCATCATTAAAGCATATGAATACTGCTTCATTCTGGTACAGTAATAAAACCGAAGCGTGGGAAAAAAATGCACATCCAGCACCAAGAAAACAATATGTAATAACTGTAAAAGGTAAAATTAAATTTAAGGTATCAGATGGAAGTACTTTTATAATAGAACCTGGTGTAGTGCTGCTCGCGGAAGACATTAAAGGAAAAGGCCATAGCTGGGATATGGTCGATAGTGATGTTTGGGAACGATTATATATTCCTATTACAGATAATTCAGATGATCTTTTTCAGGCTGAAAAAAAATAAGTATCAAAGTTTTTTATGATCTTCAATGCACTCACTGAGTTAAACCGAGCGTCTGTTAAAGCATAAAATAGTTTAATTAAATGCAAAAAGTAGGTGTTTGTCCTTCAAACACCTACTTTTTGCATTTCTGAGTGTTTGAATAAAAAATTTAAATGCTGTCCATTTCAAATGAATTCTAATTTATTAAAATGGCACCAAAAAATCTGAAAAAAGATCGAGTAAGAAATCAAATTTCAAAAATACTGACTTACAGGTAAAACCTATAAAAATTAAAAAAGTCATTCTAAAATTTATTTATATTTAAAAGAGCTGTCGGCAAACAGCTCTTTTTAGTCTTAGCTAAATTGCTTACTAATTCAAAGGACATTTCCTCATACCATCCTTCAACAGCAAATTTGGATGCATGATAAATAGAATGCAATGGAAATGCCAAAAAACCACCCATTGAAGTTGTGCTGATAAACAAGCCGCTTTTCTTTTCTCTAAAATTAGGAATAAATGCCTTAGTAACCCGGATTACACCCAGAAGATTTGTATTGAGCTGTTTTAAGATCTGCTCATCGGTAAAAGCTTCCAGTGCGCCCATTAATCCGTACCCCGCATTATTAAACACAACATCGACATTATATACAGCGTTAATTTTATTTATTGTGGTTTGAATTTGTTCAGGATTGGTAACATCAAGGGCAACCAGTTGTAATATTTTGCAATTGATTGAGTCCTGTTTCTTTTTCCGGATTACGCATAGTAGCGATTACATTCCATCCTTTTGACTGAAATAATTTAGCAGCAGCTTTTCCTAAACCTGAAGAAGCTCCTGTAATGAAAATTGTTTTTTGCATTTTTATAGTATTTTAAATTACACTGCAAATTTCCATAAACTAAGCCATACGATCTGTTTCCAAATTGGGGTAAGATGTTTCCAAACTGGTCGTTAGTAAAAATTAAACCAGCTTACAAAAAATTAATATTATTTATCTTCAATCGTCTTTGTAATAATTATACGAGCTTCAAAAATTATTTTATCTTCATTTCGTAAAACTTCGAATAGATAATTATAGTTTTTTGTCACCACAGACAAAAGATGCCAATTGAAGACAATTGTTGCCTTTTTTTCACCCAAATAATAAAGTTAGTTTGAATCAAGACGAGAACTAAAGGAAGCAGAAATCTGTCCCGTAATTTTTTTTTTTTGAATGCAAAAAAACCTCCAAAATCAAAAATGGCTTTTAGAGGTTATCAATTTGCTTTATCCACCCTGTTTGAGTTTGTGTCAAATCGCCATCGGATATATTACTTCAAATTATCATTAAAGAAACTTTTTAACTTATCGAAAGGGATTACATTTACTTTGTCATATAAATCAATGTGAACTGCATTTGGGATAATTATTAATTCTTTTGGTTCATTTGCTACTTTAAAAATATCTTCGCTAAAATATCTTGAGTGCGCACTTTCTCCTGCGATTAAAAGTATTGGTCTTGGCGAAATTTCTTTTACATAAGCCAATATTGGCATATTCATAAAAGATATCGCATTGGTTAAGAGCCAAGCTCCATTTGAATTTACAGAATTAACTTGAAAACCACGCGGAGTTCTGTAATAATCAAAATATTCTTTTACGAATTGTGGTTCGTCGCCTTTCAATTTTTCCGGTAAATTTCTTGGACCATCTGCCGGTTTTCCTTTCGCAGCATCTTTCCAACGCTGCTCACCCAAAGCTTCCAGTGTTTGGGTTCTTTGTTCTAATGTTACTGAATCATTGTATCCTTTTGATATCACTCTGGTCATATCATACAAACTTGTCGCAGCAACGGCTTTTACTCGTTTATCAATAGCTGTTGCGTTTAAAGCAAAACCTCCAAAACCACAAATCCCTATGATTCCAATTTTATTTCTATCCACCATTTTTTGTAATCCTAAAAAATCAATCGCAGCACTGAAATCTTCTGTATTGATTTCCGGAGATGCTAAATTTCGTGGTTCCCCTTCACTTTCACCTGTATAGGATGGGTCAAAAGCCAAAGCTATAAAACCACGTTCTGCCATTTGGTTAGCATATAGTCCAGATGATTGTTGTTTCACAGCTCCAAACGGTCCGCTGATTGCTAATGCAGACAATTTTTCGTTTCCTGCATTTTTCGGAAGGTACAAATCGCCGCTTAATGTAATTCCGTAACGGTTTTTGAAGTTCACTTTTTGACGTGTTACTTTGTCACTAAGCCGGAATGTATAATGTTCTTTTGATGTATCCATTTTTTCTGAATTTGATTTTTCTTTTTGTGCCAATAATTGCCCTGATATCAGGAATAATATTGCGATGGCGAATGTTTTTTTTATTTTATTCTGAATTGTTTTCAATTTTATATTTTTCATAATGATTTTAATTATTTTCAAATTTCACAACTACATTTCCGGCACCCAATGTAGAAGCTAGTCCTGCAGGATTGTCTATAGATCCGAGTTTTGTATAACTATAGGAAGTGTTGAAACTTTTATAAAAAAGCACCAGCACATTGTTTCCGTAAAGCATTAGATCACCCACTTTTATATCTCCTCCAACTGAAGAATTTATTGGAAGCCGACCAGGTAAATCGCAATAGATTTCATTACCATTCAGTTCAGTCATATCTACGGTAATTGGAAGCATTACTTTCAATGCAGCTGCACTTGGTTTTTTGTACAATGTTGCTGTAAAAACTGCTGTACCAATTGTAATTTTCATTTTACTATTATTATTGTGTCTTGGTGTTCTTTCATTGTTACTTTTGCAGCTCGCATTACAAAAAGAAAAAGCAAAAAGAATAGCGATAACTGTCAATAAAAATTTCAGTTTCATAATTATATCTTTTAAAGTTGAATATTTTTAATGAATCTTGCAGGAATCCCACCAACGACAGTATTATCCGGAACATCTTTAGATACGACTGCTCCTGCTGCAACAACTGCATTTTCTCCAATTGTTACGCCGGATAAAATCGTAGCATTGGCACCAATCCATGCATTTTTTTTAATGAGAATTGGTTTACCTGTTAGTCCTTTTCTTTCCTCAGGATCTAATGGATGATTTTCGGTAATAAGACTGACTTTCGGACCAATTAAAACATCGTCTTCAATAATAATTCCACCCAATGCTAAAAAGGTACAGTCAAAATTGATAAATACATTTTTACCAATTGTAATATGTTTTCCGTAATTGATATAAAGAGGTGTAAATACGGAAACATCCTGAACTTCTTTATCTATAATTCTGCTTAGTATCTGCGTGATTTCTTCAGGATTTACAGCATTATTCATCTGATTAAGCAGCGCTTTCAAAGCAAATGCTTCATCTCTCAATCTGCCTATTTGCGAATCGTCGGGAAATATGGTTTCACCAGCTAAAAGTCTCTCAAAAATATCTTTTTGAAATGGTGCGGCATTGGAAATTGGGTTTGTATCTGACATAATATTTGAATTAAATAATCAATACAAAGGTAAGACCGCCTTTAAGCAAGGCGGTAATGATTATCAAACCAAAGATTAAGAAATTCAAACTTCTGACAAACGAAATGTAGAGGGATTAGTGCCGGTATTTTTTTTGAAGTAATTATTGAAGTAAGTTGGATAATCAAACCCAAGTGCGTAACCGATTTCCGAAACACTCCAATCAGTATGGAGCAAGAGCGCTTTGGCTTCTGTAATAATCCGCTCGGCAATGTGAGTCGTTGTCGGTTTTCCTGTAACTTCTTTTACAGCCCTGTTCAGGTAATTGACATGCACATTCAAATGTTGTGCATAATGTTGTGCTGTTCTTAATTGAAGTGGATCCGAAGTGGTTTCAATTGGAAATTGTCTTTCTAATAATTCCAAAAACACAGATGACAATCTGGAAGATGCATTCTTATTTTGTTCGAAATTTTCAGAAGGTTCCATCTTTAGAGATTCGTGTATAATGAGGCTGATGTAATTGCGAATCAATTCATCTTTAAATTGATAATCACTTTCTTGTTCCGTAATCATTTTATGAAAAATAGTATTAAGAAAGCCTCTTTGCTCTTCTGTTATTTTCAAAACAGGTGTTCCTCCAATTTTAAAAAAAGACGATTGCTGCAGACTTTCAGAACGCTCGGAGTTTTTAAAAAACTCTTCCGAGAATAAAATAGTGTAACCAATATAAGTCGTGGAGATTGTTTCCCAGGAATATGGAATGTGTGGATTCCCAAAGAAGAGAATCGTACCCTCCTGCTCATAGGTCTTATCCGAATAATGAATCTTACTTTTCCCTGTAGTTAAGCAGATCTTAAAGAATTCTTTTCTGCTGTAAGTTCTGGTTTCAGCACCATCATCTTCTATCTGGAATGCTTTAAACCCCTGCAGTTTCAGTTCATTATTAAACTTGGAAACTTCTCTTATTATCTTCTGTTTCATTATGTAAAGTTAAGAAATTCAAACTTGTTTAAGATCTTATAATCTAACTCTCAAATCAGCGTCTAATTTTGACGCGGATAAAAACGGGTTTGAGTTACAATAATTTTACTTTTAAAAACTTAACTTAATGATATTGCCTAACAGGGTATCCAAACCAAATTGTAAAACTCCAAAATCAAATAACTTCGGAGTTTTATTTTTTTTTGACCTTAGAACCTACTTATAAATCATTTTGATGTAACAAAAACAGTATTTAACTGTCTTATTAATAACTTCAATCATCATTAACGGAAAAATATAATTATGAAAACTCGATTTTTAGCATCATTAATATTGTGTGTTTTATTTTGGACTGCAAAAGCCCAGAATAATGTGTCCGGAAAAGAAACAGATCTTAAGCATTTTAAAAATATAGAAAACAATCTGATTCCAATTTATTCCATTAAAGGACAGACTAAAAAAATGTCAATCTCTGATTTTTTAAAGCGCGACAACATCCCCGGGTTAAGAATTATTTTTATTGATAAGGGCAAAATGGCGTGGTCTGCAGATTATGGATATGCCGATATTGAAAAAAAAATAAAGGTAAATGTCAACACGGTATTTGCGGGAGCCTCTCTGGCCAAACCTGTTGCAGCAGTTGCTGCTTTAAATCTTGTGGAAAAAGGTAAACTGGATTTAGATAAAAATATAAATGAAAAACTGGTCGAATGGAAGATGCCCGAAAACGAGTTTACAAAAACACAAAAAGTAACCTTAAGAAGATTACTGTCACACACTTCTGGTCTGGACCGACAACTTTGGTCAGAATATATGGAAAAGGACTCTATTCCAACCTTTGAACAGATGCTGAATGGTAAAAACCCCTCTGTTGATCCGGGACTTCGTTTTTTTAATGAGCCAGGAAAGACCCGTAAATATTCTAACACCGGTTACTTAATTGTTGGAGAACTGATTGCAGATGCAAGTGGCCAATCCTTTGCCAATGCTGTAGATCAGCTTGTGTTTAACGCGTGCGGGATGAAAAACAGTACTTTTCAGCAGTCACTTCCTGAGCAGTTAAGAAACAGGGTAGCAACTGGATATTCCGGAAATCTACGTCCGTTCCCGCGTAAAATATATCCGTTTGGAGCGGCAGGCGCAATCTGGACAACACCCGATGATCTGGGAAAATTCGTTATTTCTTTAATAAAAGACTATAAAACAGAGTCGCACATCCTATTATCTGAGGAAATGAGCAAAAACGTTTTTAACAAAGGAGAAGATAAAGATAAACTTGCATTTTCACTTTGGACCTATAAAAATGATATCGTATTCAGGCATAATGGACACAGTCATGGCTTTACTTCCTTTATATTTGGATCAGTTGATAATGATCAGGCTGTTATCGTGATGAGCAATGGTGAAAATACTCAGGATCTATTTGATTGTATCCAGCGTGCAGTAGCCGAGGAATATAAATGGGATTATTTCCGTCCCGAATTCTATGATGCAGTCTCAATTGATATTAAGTCATTAAAGCAATTTACAGGTCAGTTTGACTGGGAAGGAAATTTTTTGATAATTACAAAAGAGGATGATAAGCTTTTTGTACTGATCAACTCAGACAGATACCAGCTAATCCCCATTGCCGAAAATCAATTTTTAATTCCTGAAAAGTCTTTGAAACTCATCTTTCCTAAAGGAGAAGGTAAATCGATTGAAATTTGGAAAGCAAACGGTGACAGTTCTCAGGCAAATAAAATAAATTAAAGCATTGTAAAAACACCACGACAAAAATTGTCTTATGCTTTTTTATAATCAAAAATGTTTACGTTTGTTAAGAAATTTTATCTTTACAAAACATAATAGGCTCCGTACTTACTGGCCTCGCTAAGATACTGAATGGTATTCGCGATTAATGAAGAACGTAACGCAAGTTTAAAACAAGGAGCTAAATAATAATCGAATAAATAGAAATGACGATATGAATAAAATGCTATTTTCTCTAATTATTAGTTTGACAGCAATGACTGTCTTTGCACAAAATCAAACAACCACAACTCCTATCGTTTCGCCTGATAACGATATTGTGTATCGCCTTTTTTCAACCTATAATATTGGGACATTTATTAAGTTAAACACAAAAAATGGGCAAATGTGGCAGGTGCAATGGGATGCGGGAAAAGGAAAATTTGAATCTCCTTTATTTTTAACACCTCGTGTTTCAGCCGAAGAAGAAAAAAATGGCAGATTCTTTCTTTATCCAACGACGAATATATATAATTTCATTTTGATTGATCAGCTTGATGGACGTATGTGGCAGGTTCAATGGTCATCTAAAATTAAGGACAGGATAGTTTTGCCACTGGATTAAAAGATTGTCACAATTGTTAATTTTAGAATTCAGACCTTAAAGACACTTTAGAAACTAAAAAAATCGGAATACTTAATACTAGTGTATACTTAATAAAATCTCTGATGCATTAAAAATTCCTGTTGAAGCTATTTAGAATTTTGATGAATAACAAGCGGTGAATGTAATTGCAAATACTTATTCATTCCAAGATTTTAAGGATAACGCTGTCGCCTCTGGATTTAGCTACCAACCCTCTTTCAATCCTGTTGACAAAATTGTTCAATTATATGATGAAAAAATTGAGTTATACGAGCGTATGCTGAAAGAAAAAGATGAGATGATGGTGAGGCTTGAAAAATTGATTAATAAATAATTATTTGTCAATATATATTAATTCTATTAAAGAGACTTTGAAAGTCTCTTTTTTGTTTTAGAACATTATTTACGGACACGAAGTCAGGAAACGAATTTCAAATAAATAAGCCATCGCAGAACTATCCATACATATTTTTTATCTCCGACATAACAAAGGTACTTTGAGTACTCCCTATACTTTCAACTGATCCCAATTTATTAAAAACAAAATCCTGATAATGCTTCATGTCTTTAGCAGAAACTTTCATTAAAAAATCGTAATCACCAGAGATATTGTAACATTCCACAACTTCTTCTATTTTCATAATATCACTAACAAACTGATTTCCGATATTACGATCGTGCTGTTTAAGTTTGATATTACAGAAAACGATGAATCCCCTGTTTAATTTTTCTGCATCAAGGAGTGCTATATACTTCTTAATATAGCCACTGTTTTCTAATCTTTTAATTCGCTCAAAAACAGGCGATGCCGAAAGATTTACCATCTTAGCAAGCTCTTTTACTGTATACTTAGAATTATCATGCAGTATATTTAATAATTGAAGATCAATATCATCTATTTGTTCCATAGAATATTTTACTTTAAACAGGTTTAATTTATTTCTAAAACAGAATAAAATTCTTCAAATATAACCAAAAACAATACAAAAATCTTATTTTACACAAGTTAAAAACATAACATACTGCAGCATTGATCTTCACAGTATAAAAATCTAAAAGGCATTATTTTATAGCAGGGAGAGTTATCCTTGATGCCCTTGATCGAAAAAAGATAAAAGGCCACGTCATAAATAAAATTATACTTCTTTTCGTCGAGCCATACCCTGAGCGATGATACTAGCGGCAATCAATTGCAAGGCATGGTAAAGCATGAGCGGCAGCAATATGATGCCAGTGATGGTGCTGTGCTGAAAAAGTACTTTTGACATAACGGTGCCGTGTACCAATGACTTTTTAGACCCGCAGAATAAGACAGTAATACGGTCTTCATCTGAAAAACCAAGCAAGCGGCTGAGTAATCCGACACAAAAGAATACAGCAAAAAACAACGCCATCATCCCTGCAGCGAGTCCGGCAAGTTCAAGGGCGGTGAAGCCTTCAAAAAGATGTTCGGAAAATGACTTGCAAAACGACGTGTAAATAATCGTTAGAATAACTGCCTGATCGAAATATTTGAGCTGTTTCTTGTATTTTTCGGCAATGGCACCCAAACGGGAATTGAGGCTTATGCCAATGATGACAGGCAGCAAGACTTGAAGAATCAACTTTATGACGATATGAGTAACATCAAAATTGCCTGTCGCAGAAGCTATAAAAAGCCCAACCCAGATAGGCGTAACGACTACTCCAATCAAACTGGAAATGCTAGCATTGAAAATGGCTGCGGGAATGTTTCCCTTAGCGATGGAAACCATCACCACCGAAGAGGAAACTGTGGATGGCAATGCTGCCAGAAAAAATACACCAAGCCAAAGCAGCTCGAAGCCGTTATTGACAAACAACGGGCGAAATGCCAAAACAATGAGCGGAAAAAATAAAAAGGTGGTCAACTGGACGACAATGTGCATTTTCCAGTTAGAAAGTCCGGCTTTTAGTTTCTCAACACTCAGTCGCATGCCATAAAACAAAAAAATCAAGGAAACACCAGCATTGGCAATCTCCTCCAGCGAAACAGGTTCTTTGATCATGCCTGGCTTTGGCAAAAAATAAGCCATCAGAATCATGGTGGCTATCATTAACAGGAAACCGTCGAAACCTACTTTTTTTAATACTTCTAATAATTTCTTCAATGTGTTTTAAATATTATTCGTCCGTAGAGTCAAGATTACAAAAATGTCTTACGCAGATAAACGTGGATTCTCTAGATTCATTAGTCTGTCCGCAGACTCGCTCTGCTAAATTCTACGGACAGCACGCATGAGGCAAGGAAATCCTATTCTAATTAATAAATTGAGACTAAATCCCAAGTTCTTTACGTATAATTTCTGCCCCTGCGCTTAAAGCACTTAACTTGCCTCTGGCTACGTTTCGAGATAGTGGGGCCATACCGCAGTTTGTAGAAGGGTAAAGATTTTCGGCATCTACAAACTCAAGAGCTTTACGCAGCGTATCAGCTACTTCTTCTGGTGTTTCGATAGTGTTGCTTGCTACATCAATGGCACCTACCATTACTTTTTTACCTCGAACAAGTTCCATTAAATTTAAAGGTACATTAGAGTTGTGACATTCTAAAGACACCACATCAATTTTAGATTTTTGAATTTTCGGGAAAATTTCTTCGTATTGTCGCCACTCTGAACCTAATGTCTTTTTCCAATCAGTATTTGCCTGTATTCCATAACCATAGCAAATATGAACCGCAGTTTGACAGTGTAAACCTTCAATGGCTCTTTCTAATGCTGCCATTCCCCAATCGTTTACTTCATCAAAGAACACATTAAATGCAGGTTCATCAAACTGGATAATATCTACCCCTGCGTCTTGAAGTTCTCTTGCTTCTTCATTGAGTGCTATCGCAAATTCCCATGCCAATTTTTCCCGGCTTTTATAATGGTCGTCGTACAAGGTATCTACCATTGTCAGCGGACCTGGCAATGCCCATTTTATAGGCTTGTTAGTCTGTTTACGTAAAAATTTAGCATCTTCAACAAAAACTGCTTTTTGACGTGCAACCTCACCTACCACCACTGGAACACTCGCGTCATAACGGTTACGGATTTTTACTGTTTTACGATTTTCAAAATCTACACCGCTTAAATGCTCGATAAAAGTCGTTACAAAATGCTGACGTGTCTGCTCACCGTCAGAAATGATATCCAGATCTGCCAATTGTTGTTCGTGCAGAGAAATGCGTAAAGCATCTTGTTTCCCTTCAAATAGCTGATCGCCATCTAATTTCCATGGTGACCAAAGTTTTTCGGGTGGTGCAAGCCAGGCAGGTTTGGGTAAACTTCCAACAATTGAGGTGGGTAATAATAATTTCTTCATAATAGTATAATTTTAATGTGTTGTAATCAATTAAAGGGTAAAATTAGCAGACCATTGTTCCAGGAGACTTTTATAAGGCTTAATGAAATGTTCTTCTGCATATTTACCCTGTTCAACAGCCAATTGGCTGCGCTCTTCGCGGTCATAAACCACGCGGGTCAATGAATAATCTTCGTGTTTAAGATTAGGTTGATAGATTTTCCCAGCCACTGAATTTGCATTGTAGATTTCAGGGCGATAAATTTTCTGGAAAGTCTCCATCGTGCTGATTGAGCTGATTAGTCCAAGATCAGTATAATCAGCAAGCAGATCTCCGGAATGATAAAAAGACATCGGTGCCACACTATTCTGAGGCATGAAAAAACGAACTTTTAATCCCATTTTAGAGAAATATTCATCAGTGATAGAATACTGATCCTGCAGATACTCAAAACCCAGAACCGGATGCTGATACTCAGTTCGAGTATAAGTTTTATTGCTCGATACACTTAGACAAATGATCGGTGACATCTTGAAGTGCTCTTTATAAGTGGCTGAACTGACAAAGCACTTATACAGTTTTCCATGCAAATCACCAAAATTTTCAGGAAGACAAAAATTAGATTTATTTTTATTGTGCTCGATCAATAAAATACTGAAATCATAATCACGAACATAAGAAGAAAAATTATTTCCGGCAATACCTTCGATACGCTGACTAGTCTTGTGGTCAAAAATATTCGTTTTTAAAACTTCAATCAACGGCAGATTCTTAATACCATTCTTATCATCAATACTCATCGTTACTGTGATGATTTCAAGTTCTACAAGGTAACGATCAGCTTTTGGATTGTCCACGTGAGCCAATGCATTGAATCGATTGTTAATCATATTTAATGCATTACGTAAGTTTTGTTGGCGATTACCTCCTCTGGCCAGGTTTGCAAAATTGGTTGTCAAACGCGTTTGACTTGAGGGATGATAGTTTTCATCTAAACAAGTGCTCTTTAGTGTGAATGCAAAATCATTCTGGATTGTATTCTGGGTGTTTTCAATATTCTGCTTTTCGTTTATTCCCCTATCTTCTTGTATGTTCGCTTTCATTTGATGGTGATATTTAGTTTTTTTACCCTGCAAATTTGAATATAAAAGATTAAATATTTTTATTTATACATAAAATCAGTTAATTATTCTTTTTACATAAATTATTAAAGATTATTAATCTTTAAACAAATATAATAATGAAGTAAAACAGATAAATATTCTTTAGTAGCCTAAGATGATTGACTTGGAGTTTCCCAGAGCGCTTCAAAAACTCGAAAAAGAAAATAATATCATTTATATTTGCCAAAATTTAAGATTGACATAGTAATGAATTTGATAGAAAATTTAAAATGGCGCTACGCCGCAAAAGCGTACAATAACATTAAAGTAACAGAAGAGAAGATCGATCAGATCTTAGAGGCTATAAATCTTTCAGCATCTTCTTGCGGTCTGCAATCTTACCGCGTTTTTGTTGTAAGCAACCTGGAAATCCAAAAAAAATTAGGTACTGATTCGTATAACGGACAGATTACCTCATGCTCTCATTTGTTGGTTTTTGCTGCATTCAATGATATGTCTTCGACTTATATTGACGATTACATGGCAATGACAGAAAAGCAAAGAGGTCTTGATGCTGGTGCCTTATCAGGATTTAGAAATGGATTGCATTCCTATTTTAGCGCTATTAACGCAGAACAAAAAGCACTTTGGGCTGCCAAACAGGCTTATATTGCACTAGGAACAGCACTTATTGCTGCGGCAGAATTGAAAGTGGATGCCACTCCTATCGAAGGATTTAATGCCGCCACTATCGATGAAGTTTTGGGCTTGAAAGAAAAAGGGCTGCATGCTGCAGTTATCCTTGCATTAGGATACCGTGATTTGGAAAAAGACTACATGGCAACTATGAAAAAAGTTCGTCTGCCAATAGATGAAATGATAACGAAAGTATATTAATATGTTAATGATTATGGAAAAAGTATACGTTCAACTTTGTGGACTTGATACCTTCTCTGCTATAAAGGGCTAAGGCAAATAATACAGTTTTTATCCCGCATAAGTTTTGTGACAGAATCATGGTTTATTGCATTATGATAAATTAACTTAGAAGTACGCCAATTTCTTTAAATCGTTCATAAAAATGATTTGCAAATTGTGAAGTAAACATCACCAATCGGATAGGAACCTAGGGATTAGTTCCCTAGGTGACCTTCCACACCACCTGGCATACGGATCCGTACCAAGGCGGTTCTTAATTTACGATACATTTTAGGTACATGTCAGTCAGGAACGTATATCCTGCTTTGCTTAGTGTTCGTGTTGATAGAGTTGTTTGTAGAATTGGACTCAGCGCAGTTCGACAATATCCCTTTCGAGTATTAGCCCATTGATAAGCCTGATTGTCTTTAACTCCAATCTTTCGAAGATTGTTGTATTTAGTACTTATCTTCTTCCAGCTTTTCCATATCAACATTCGTATTCTAAATCGAAGCCATTCATCTATACGTTTAATCTTGCCTGACATATCGGCTAGTTTAAAATAGGATACCCAACCCTGCAAGTAATATCGTAAGAGTTCTTTGGTCTTTTGATACCCCATACCATTACTGCGGTTAGTAATTTCCTTTAACCTGTCTTTGAGTTTACTATAACTCTTTGGATGTACACATAGCCCCCATTTCCCTTTACTTTTGTTATAGAAGCTATATCCAAGGAATTTCTTTCCTTTTATATACCCAACCGTAGTTTTCTCCTTGTTTACCCTTAAGTATAATACGCTTTCAATAAACGCAGTTATACTTTCTTTGACACCAAGACATGCTCTCTTGCTTTTACAGAAGATTAAGCAATCATCTGCATAACGTACAAATCGATGTCCGCGTCTAGCCAGCTCTTTATCCAATTCGTGAAGCATTATATTGCTCAACAATGGACTTAATGGACCGCCTTGAGGAACACCCAGTACACTTTCTTCGAATTTGTTCCCCACAACAACACCAGCTCTGAGATATTTATGGATAAGTGATATCACTCGTGGGTCTTTGACTTTCTTTGATAGTAGTTCTATAAGCCTACTGTGATTCACAGTGTCAAAGAATTTCTCTAAGTCTAGATCCACTACATAACTGTACTTATCATTGAGGTGATTTTCTACTTCTTTCAAAGCAGTATGGCACCCTCTTTTAGGTCTAAAGCCATGGCTGCTTGTAAGGAATTCTTGTTCGTAAATAGGGGTTAGGATTTGGGCAATACTTTGTTGGACTAGGCGGTCTACAACACTAGGGATACCAAGTGACCTTGTTTTACCTCCCTCTTTAGGTATCTCAACTCTTCGAACGGCCTGAGGTTTGTATTTCCCGTTCTCTAGCGATTCAATCAACGACTCTTTATGTTCTAAGAGCCATTCTAATAAATTCTCAGTGGACAACTTGTCTATTCCAAAACTTCCTTTATTGGATCTGACTCTTTTATAAGCCAGATTCATATTGGGGGAACTTAGGATTAGCTCTAAGAGTTTCCCCTGACCTAAATGTACTTCTGTGAGGTTGTTTTCAGCTATCCCAATAAAGGTCTGCACTCCCTGGTAGCTGTCGGATTCCGTCCTATCCTTCCCAAGACAGTTATCAAAATTCTTTGATATTTTCTGCATTCGTTCCTTCATGGGTAACATTCATTTACTACTCACTTAATTAAGTTCAGTCCTTCAGTACTCATTTCCAGTACCTACTATGACCTCTGCTGACTTCTTATAGCAATTGTTAATCCATAGTGCTGTAAAAAAAAACTTCCCTATGTCTATAAGACCTCCCCAGGTAAGAACGATAACTTTCCTCTCATATGCCTGCTATATTTACCATCATGCTTCCGTACAGTTTGGGACTTCAGTTTGGCTTGCAACTTTATCCAACATTTCTGGCCTTGTATATAGTTTCTCTCCGTCAGGCCAAGAGTTTGCCTATTGCTTCCTTCAGATTCCACCTCGCGATGGACACCCTTGCATTCAGCTAACACTTCCCACTGTAAAGGTGTGTTCGGGACTTACACCCTAGAGTTATCGCCCATGCTGGGCACACAAGAAAAAGAGGTTGTCTGAAAAGACGACCTCTTTCTTTTATTATACTAGTAGATTTACAGAGTGTTTCTTGAAAAATGTAAATTTGGGCTAAAATGGTCTTCTATAAACTTTTCTAAAGCTTCTACGAGATCAAAAATGAGGTTAAAATTGCCCAAACGGATTTTAGCGATCCATTTAGAAAAGTTGTGAGCAATAGCAATCAGGCCAAATTCAGTATTTACTTTGGCTGTTTTGGTAAGTGTAAATCTTTTAAATCCTTTGTTTTGCTTGATGTTACCAAAAACCGGCTCTGGTTCAATACATCTTTTACTATAAATTTCCCTGCCCAATTCACTTTCTAAATTCTCTCTTGCCTTGAATTTCAGTCTTTGAAGATTGTGATTAATTTCTATCCGTCTGTTCCCCTTAGCTTTAAAGCATTGCCCCCGCAGAGGACATCCTGCGCAATTTAAAGCCTCATATACCGAATGATACTGTTCAAAACCAGTTGTAGTTTTTGATTTCTTAGTAAAGATACGAGGCATTTGCTGCCCCATTGGACAAACCAAAAAGTCTTGCTCATTATTATGAAACAGGTTTTGTGCGTGGAATAAATTGTTTTTATGCTTACGGGTCTCTTCGATACGGTACATGTTGTAGGGAACAAAAAAATCAATTTCTTTGTCTTCAAGGAGTTGATAATTTTCCTCACTTCCATAGCCCGCATCGGCTATAACTTTTGCAGATTGTTTGCCGTAGTTGCTTTTGAATCCTTCTAAGTGAGTCTTTAATGTGGTAAAATCAGTAGAAGTCTGGTGGGTGGAGTAATGTGTAATAATTTGATTTTCTGTAGAAATCTGAATATTATAACCCGCTTTTAATTGTCCGTTGCCCATATGATCTTCTTTCATGCGCATAAAAGTAGCATCGGTATCGGTTTTCGAATAACTGTTTCTATCCCCCAGAATTTCGAGATGTTTCTCATATTCTTTAAGTTTTACAAGCTGTTCTTTCTCGAGTTTTTGAAGTGATTTGTTCTGCTGTTTACTCAGCTTCTGCTTTTTTTCACTTTGGTTGATCTCGTGTATTTTTTCTTCTAATTTCTTACTGTCTACCTTGGTATCAGTTTGGTTATCAGTATGCATAATATCTGACTCGATAGCCTGACCAATATCTGCCAGAACAGCATCGATTTTTCCCTGAAGCCTGTCTTTATGTTTTTCAACTGCTTTCTTCCACACAAAGCTGTATTTATGTGCGTTGGCTTCTATTTTAGTACCATCAATAAATTGTCTCTCCAGGCTAATGAGCTCTAAATCTACCATCATCAGAACGACCTGGCTGAAAAGTTTTTCGATATTCCCTTTTAATTTTTTTCCTCTAAAGTCATTGATAGTTCTAAAATCCGGCTGAAGTCCTCCCGAGAGCCACATAAAATATATATTCTCCTTCACGGCTCTAGCCAGCTTTCGGCTGGAATAGGTATTATTGAGATATCCGTAAAACAATATTTTCAATAACATCTTAGGATGGTAGCTGGATCTTCCACCGCCTTTAAACTGTGATATAATCTCGGAAATTTCCAACTGTTCAACAACACTGTCTATTAATCGGGCAGAATGATTCTCTGGGATCAGATCATTTAAATTCAATGGAAAAAGATCTTGCTGGTGAACCGAATGAGGCTTAAAAACTGGCTGCATAATCATTGATTTTAGTACTTAAATATAAGAAAAATCAATGTGTAAAACAAAAAAAAACTGCCCGAAATTACTTTTCGGACAGCCTCTTTTTTATATCTTATTAAAATATCTTAATTAAGGCTTAAAATATGCAGCCTTTATTATAATAGCAATCACATTTTATATGCATTTTTCCATTGGTTTAAAATTTTAAAGATAAAAGTTATTCCCAGATGCGACAGGCCTAGAAATTTTCACATACACGGAAAAACTTAAATCATTCTTACATTAAAAACCAATGTTATTGGTTGGACTCGTAAAACTAAAATTATCTCTACGAATATCTTTAGCATGTTTAAAGACGTATTTTAAATAAAACTGATTTGATGAGGGAGCATATGCGCCCAAACCATTTATATTACGATCATAGGTAAAACCTGCCTGAAAGTTTTCCATAAAATTAATGCCTACCGTTGCCGTTATTGCATTATCCCAACGATACGAAACTCCAAATCTAAAGTTCCCCTGCAATTCAAAATTAAGTGCAAGATCAATCACAAATGGTTCGTTTTTAGCTTTTTTAGCCAAAATAGACGGTTTAAACAACAAATTATTATTAATTGTTGTTAGAAATCCGGTGATCAGATAAAACTCTGAATTTGTTGTTAACGGTGTGCTTTTGATGCTTGGATCGTCAATTTCTTTTATAAAATTGGGAGTTGATAGTCCAACAAACCAACTGGGTGCATTGTATAAAAAACCAACTCCAATTCGGGGTCTGATCAAATTATTAATATTATTTTCGAAACTCACGTCATTACCTTGCCCAAGATCAAGCCTGGAGTAATTTACATTAAGGTTACTTATACCTCCTTTTAAACCAAAGGTTATCATATTGTAATCATTAGTATAAATTGTATACGAATAATCTGCTGTTGCTATCAGCTTTTGAGTTACTCCAAGATTTTCGTTTATCAGATTAAAACCAGTTCCCATATATATAGAAATTGGTACATTAATATTCAGGTTTTGAGTTTCAGGAGCGCCTTCAATTCCTGTAAATTGTGATCTGTGTATTAAAAGAATACTTCCGTCATAATAGCCGGCAAAGGCAGGGTTAAAGCTGGACATGTTGATCTTGTAATCTGAAAATTGGGCGTTTTGTTGCGCATTTGCTAAAAATGAGAATAATAAGTTCAGTAAAATTATTATAGAATTGCATTTCATTTTGTTATTCGGTTTTAGATTTAAGGATTAAGGTGTAAAAACCCTTTTTTGGTAACTCGTTTATTTTCATTATTCGTAAAACTAAATATGTAGTAGTACGTTCCAAAAGGAAGTAATCCTTTTCCGCGACCTAAACCTTTATTGGCAAAACCTCTAAATAAATTATCTCCTTGTCCGTAATGAGTAATGCTATAAACTAAACTACCTGAAGTATTAAAAATTTCAAGTTGATTGTCGGCAAATGTTAGTACTCCTTCAATAGCGAGATAGTCATTCTTTCCATCTCCATTTGCTGATATTCCATTCTTTATGATGACATCGCAATAATTAAAAATAACTTCAACCTCAAATCTTTTGGTGCTTTCACACTCTGCACCAAAGTAAGACGCATAATATTTATGTTTATCTTCTAATAATGTATCACTATCTAATGGAACTCCTCCAGAGGCGGTATCGTACCAAAGTATTTCTTTTTCATTGGTGATAAGATCTGAAATTGCTGTCTCTTTCTCTCTGCAGAAATATTGTATTGCGTTTCCGCTTGGAGCAGCCTCATCATTCACTATTATAGTAACAGGAATACGGTTGGTGTTACAGGCATTAATTGAGACTTCTGCATAATAAATTCCTGAACGTAAAACCTCCTGAGATAAAAGCGCCGGTGTTGACAATGGATCTGCAAACCAATTTAAAACGTTATACGGTATTGAAATATCTGAAACTAATGGTTTATCAATTGCGCAAAATTTCTGCAATAAATTGAGAGTATTTGGAGATGGCGCTTTTTCTATTGTAACAATTACTGCTTTGGTATCCGAATTTCCTGAGATATCCGTTACTGTCAGTATCACTGAATTGCTGCCAATATTTGTGCAATCAAAAGTGGTTTTATCTATAGTCATTGTTGCAATAGTACAATTATCAGTAGAACCATTATCGATTTGAGAAGCCGTTATAAATGCTTTTCCTGTGATATCCAACTGAACCGTTATATTTTGAACTACTACTGTTGGTTTGATTTTATCTTCGACAGTAACTGTGGCAGTCGCTGTATCTGAATTTCCATTAACATCCGTTACTGTCAGTATCACTGAATTGCCGCCAATATTTGTGCAATCAAAAGTGGTTTTATCTAAAGTCATTGTTGCAATAGCACAATTATCAATAGAACCATTATCGATTTGATAAGCTGTTATAACTGCTTTTCCTGTGGCGTCTAACTGAATCGTTATATTTTGAGCTACAACTGTTGGTTTGATTTTGTCCTGTACAGTAACTGTGGCGGTGGCGGTATCCGAATTTCCATTAACATCAGTTACTGTCAGTACCACTGAATTGCTTCCAATATTCGTGCAATCAAAAGTGGTTTTGTCTAAAGTCATTCTAGCAATAGCACAATTATCAGTAGAACCGTTATCGATTTGAGAAGCCGTTACAACTGCTTTTCCTGTGGCATCCAGTTGAACCGTTATATTTTTTATTAGAACTGTTGGTTTCATTTTATCTTCGACAGTAACTGTGGCAGTGGCTGTATCTGAATTCCCATTAACATCTGTTACTGTCAGTATCACTGAATTGCTGCCAATATTTGTGCAATCAAAAGTGGTTTTATCTATAGTCATTGTTGCAATAGTACAATTATCAGTAGAACCATTATCGATTTGAGAAGCCGTTACAACTGCTTTTCCTGTGATATCCAGCTGAACCGTTATATTGTGAGTCACAACTGTTGGTTTGATTTTATCTTCGACAGTAACTGTGGCAGTGGCTGTATCTGAATTTCCATTAACATCTGTTACTGTCAGTACCACTGAATTGTTGCCGATATTTGTGCAATTAAAAGTGGTTTTATCTAAAGTCATTCTAGCAATAGCACAATTATCAGTAGAACCGTTATCGATTTGAGAAGCTATTACAACTGCTTTTCCTGTGGCGTCTAACTGAATCGTTATATTTTGAGCTACAACTGTTGGTTTGATTTTGTCCTGTACAGTAACTGTGGCGGTGGCGGTATCCGAATTTCCATTAACATCAGTTACTGTCAGTACCACTGAATTGCTTCCAATATTCGTGCAATCAAAAGTGGTTTTGTCTAAAGTCATTCTAGCAATAGCACAATTATCAGTAGAACCGTTATCGATTTGAGAAGCCGTTACAACTGCTTTTCCTGTGGCATCCAGTTGAACCGTTATATTTTTTATTAGAACTGTTGGTTTCATTTTATCTTCGACAGTAACTGTGGCAGTGGCTGTATCTGAATTCCCATTAACATCTGTTACTGTCAGTATCACTGAATTGCCGCCGATATTTGTGCAATCAAAAGTGGTTTTGTCTAAAGTCATTCTAGCAATAGTACAATTATCAGTAGAACCATTATCGATTTGAGAAGCCGTTACAACTGCTTTTCCTGTGATATCCAGCTGAACCGTTATATTGTGAGTCACAACTGTTGGTTTGATTTTATCTTCGACAGTAACTGTGGCAGTCGCTGTATCTGAATTTCCATTAACATCTGTTACTGTCAGTACCACTGAATTGTTGCCAATATTTGTGCAATTAAAAGTGGTTTTGTCTATAGTCATTGTTGCAATAGCACAATTATCCGTAGAACCATTATCGATTTGAGAAGCGGTTATAACTGCTTTTCCTGTGGCGTCTAACTGAATCGTTATATTCTGAGCCACAACTGTTGGTTTGATTTTGTCCTGTACAGTAACTGTGGCGGTGGCGGTATCCGAATTTCCATTAACATCAGTTACTGTCAGTACCACTGAATTGCTTCCAATATTCGTGCAATCAAAAGTGGTTTTGTCTAAAGTCATTCTAGCAATAGCACAATTATCAGTAGAACCGTTATCGATTTGAGAAGCCGTTACAACTGCTTTTCCTGTGGCATCCAGTTGAACCGTTATATTTTTTATTAGAACTGTTGGTTTCATTTTATCTTCGACAGTAACTGTGGCAGTGGCTGTATCTGAATTCCCATTAACATCTGTTACTGTCAGTATCACTGAATTGCTACCAATATTCGTGCAATCAAAAGTAGTTTTATCTAAAGTCATTGTAGCAATAGCGCAATTATCAGTAGAACCATTATCGATTTGAGAAGCTATAATAACTGCTTTTCCTGTGGCGTCTAATTGAACCGTTATATTTTTTGTTACAACTGCTGGTTTAATTTTATCTTCGATAGTAACTGTGGCAGTCGCTGTATCTGAATTTCCATTAACATCCGTTACTGTGAGTGTCACTGAATTGTTGCCAATATTCGTGCAATTAAAAGTGGTTTTGTCTATAGTCATTGTAGCAATAGCACAATTATCAGTAGAACCATTATCAATTTGAGAAGCTATAATAGCTGCTTTTCCTGTGACATCCAACTGAACGGTAATATCCTGAGCTACAACAGTTGGTTTGATTTTATCTTCGATAGTAACTGTGGCAGTCACTGTATCCGAATTTCCTGAGGCATCCGTTACTGTCAGTATTACTGAATTGCTACCAATATTCGTGCAATCAAAAGTGGTTTTATCTAAAGCTATTGTAGCAATAGCACAATTATCAGTAGAAGTATTATCGATTTGAGAAGCCGTTATAACTGCTTTTCCTGTGGTGTCTAACTGAACCGTTATATTTTGAGCCACAGCTGTTGGATTAATTTTATCTTCGACAGTAACTGTGGCAGTCGCTGTATCCGAATTTCCTGAGGCATCTGTTATTTTCAATATCACTGAATTGCCGCCAATATTCGTGCAATCAAAAGTGGTTTTATCTAAAGTCATTGTAGCAATAGTACAATTATCAGTAGAACCATTATCAATTTGAGAAGCTATAATAACTGCTTTTCCTGTGACATCCAACTGAACGGTAATATCCTGAGCTACAACAGTTGGTTTGATTTTATCTTCGACAGTAACTGTGGCAGTGGCTGTATCCGAATTGCCTGAGGCATCCGTTACTGTCAGTATTACTGAATTGTTGCCAATATTTGTGCAATCAAAAGTGGTTTTATCTAAAGCTATTGTAGCAATAGCACAATTATCAGTAGAAGTATTATCGATTTGAGAAGCCGTTATAACTGCTTTTCCTGTGGTGTCTAACTGAACCGTTATATTTTGAGCCACAGCTGTTGGATTAATTTTATCTTCGACAGTAACTGTGGCAGTAGCTGTATCCGAATTTCCTGAGGCATCTGTTATTTTCAATATCACTGAATTGCCGCCAATATTCGTGCAATCAAAAGTGGTTTTATCTAAAGCTATTGTAGCAATAGTACAATTATCAGTAGAACCATTATCGATTTGAGAAGCTATAATAACTGCTTTTCCTGTGGCGTCTAACTGAACCGCTATATTTTGAGTCACAACTGTTGGGCTGATGATATCTGGTGCTACTACAATTATAAATTTTTGTTTAATGACACATCCATTATCATCGGTTGCAGTTACTTCATAGGTTCCTTCATTTAGATTAACCGCTTCATTGGTTGTTGATGTAATACCATTGTTCCAGACAAAACTGTAGGGAGCTACACCGCCTGTAATAGTTGCTGTTGCTGAACCAGTTGCTGAACCTTGACATAATGCATCTGCCTGTGTTGGAACACTGTTTAATGCTGTTTGAATATTAGATATTGTTACATCACTAGAATTGCTACAACTTCCGTTTGTTATTGTCCATCTTAGCACATAGGTAGTTCCTGGAATTCCGCTAAAGAAAGTTTCTGCCTCATTAACATTAGTAATTGTCCCTCCAGAACCACTTACAATACTCCAACTTCCGGTACCTAGTACAGGAATATTTCCTGCAATTTCTATAATGGCACACTTATCATTAACAATTTGAGCTTGAGATGTAGTTACAAGACATAAATTAGCTGCATCAGAAAAAACTTCACCACAAATAAAATCAGACTGGTTAATCACTATACGATAACCGTAATTATGATGAGATGAAGGGATATTAGTTAAGACTAAAGTTGGCGTTGTTGTACCTGAATAGACTGGTGTGTCGACTAAATCATTCCAGGTAATTCCTTTGTCAGCACTATATTGCCATTGGTATAAAGTTGTGCCAGAACCAGCCATTATACTTACATTATAACTTACACTTCCTGATACATCTGAAACAGCATCTTCGGGTTGTGCCGTAATACTACTACTCTTTCCTGGTTTTCTAACATTTGGATTCGTTCCTGAATAATTAGCCCCAATTACCTTTCCGTCTGAATCAACTGCTGGAGGATTTCCGTCACCATACATCATATTTCCATCTGAGCCTTCGGCAGTTTTACTATTATATGCTTCATTGGCATCGCTACAGCCGTCGTTATCACTATCAAGATCCAAATAATCTGGTATTCCATCATTATCAGTGTCCAATGAATTTTCAATAACTAAACTTCCCGTCTCAATATTAAAATTACCTATTGATGGTGATGTTGCATTGGATATAACATCTCCTATACCAGTATATGCAGACAAAATAGGCACTTGATTCGTAGTTGAATTAACCGTTATTGATTGACCTGCGACGATATTTGTTATTTTTACAAGAGACGATGATGGATCAGAAGGAAAAGGTACCCAACCTGTAATCGCTGCTCCATTGACACGAATTAAAGAAGTACTCGCTGTATTTACTATTAAAGCTAAAACATTTGAATAAATCATAGAACTTGGTGTAGTAAAATTAAAGCTGGTAACTGCTTTATTTGCATCCAAAACATTTAACCATGAAGGGTCATTATTATTGGGTGTTACTTGCCAAACAGTAACTTTTTTACTTGTTTCAAGTATTTTAAGATCAGTAAGAGCTACGTTAAAATTATAAACATCACCCGCATCTAGCAATGTTTTAATCAAAACACCATCGATTCTTACCTCAGTATTGGGCTCTTCAGCCATTACGTAAGTAGTATTCGGATTATTATTTGGGATGTAATGTTTTGTACCTAACTGATTAGTTGGCAACAACATTATGTTCAGGTTCTCACCTCCACCAGATGGGGTCCAGGCAACATCGACTCCCATAATAACTCCTAAAGGTTGGGTTGAACTGATAGTCCAACCAGTCATATCCAATTTATTACCTCCTTGCAAATAAGTTTGTCCAATATTTAGAGTAAAAGTTTTTTGAAGGAGTCCTTCCTTATTTTTTATTATAATCTGATTATTATCAATATTACTATAAATAGCTGCGTATTGATAATTACCTCTTTGTGTATCTGTAAACAATCTGTATTCGGTTCCCCAAAGCTTTTCTGGTAGGACGATCCAAGAATCACTTGCAGGACGACTGGTTGTTAACTCCTGAACAATAGTCACTGGTCCTGTTGCGCTCAATATATAACTTTTATTATTTTCTACTGTATTCAATTGCATTATAGGAATTCCTGTTTGTGGTACATTAATCGTTAATGCACCAGAATTTGGTATTGTATAAAAATTATTTCTGAAATTAATCTCTGTACCTGCAGCCCCAGAAATGTTAATGTTCCATTGTTTTATCATACCATCTTCAGCTGGTGGTGCGAATAAATTAAATACAGTAGCGGTTGTAGATACATCGCGTTCTTCATCGTCTAAAATACCATCATTATCATTGTCTAAATCGACGCTGTTAATTACGCCATCACAATCATAATCCTGATTAGGACCGGTACCCCAATTAGCACACGGATTATTATTTGGATCCAGCTGAACCTTTACGGCTGTTCGTGGTGATTCGCACACACCATCGTTTTCACTTACATAATAGGTTTGCCCATTGTTTAAGACGGTGCCGGATGATAAAGGAAAAGCAGCACTATTACTGACATACCATTTAGGATTAGCGGCACTTGTTATTAAGGTGGCTAAAGTTGCATTTATATTGGTATAAACGTACGGTGAAGCAATTACAGGTGAATTAGGAAGAGTATTTAATGTAACCTGAACAGGAACTCTTTCAATACTTTCTACTCCATTTACGGTTTGACTTGCGTAATAAGTAGTATTATTGGTCAAAACAGTTGTATTTATCAAAGCATTTCCGCCTGTTGCAGCACCATACCACTTTATATTTTCCCCTTGTACAGAAAGATTGTTTAACCTAACATTAAAATTGATACAAAAATCTTGATTAGCTGCTGCTTGTGGAGGTGCAATTATTGTAAAGACAACTTTACTCCAATTACTTTCCTCATTAGTACTACACAAAGCCTTAATGTAATAGGTTAATTTCGTATTCAAAGGAGGATTGCTGCATGTTTTACTTACAACTCCCGCAGCAATGTTTCCGGATTCTACCAAACCGGAGCCGCCGTTCCCAGGTAACCCTGAAGTCCGTAATTCATATAAATAACCATCTAAAGCATTTTGTTGGTTACTCCAGTTTAAAGTTACATTTCCATTTATACTATTTGATACTATTAGATTTTGAGGTTTATGGCAATCTTTTAGCGCCCCGGTAAACTGAATTTGAGCAATTGTTTGCATAAGAATAATATTACTAGCTGTCAAATTGTTAATATTCACTGTCGCAGCACCATAAGCCAATATTCCCCTGTTTCCTATAGTTGTGGGTGTATAAGCTGAAAAATAAGGGGTCGATGATCCTGCTGCATTTTGTAAAACAGCAACGACCAAATTGTCAGAGGTATTGTAATTAAAACTTGTAGGTAAATCAATGGTTATCCATTGATTATCTTGTGTAATAGTCACTATTCCAGAATAAACTGACGTAAGATCAGCTACAGGAATAAAATCAGAAGCTGAAGAAAATGATGTTTTGTTTGTATGACCTAAATAAACCGACCAATTATTAAAATTAGATGCGTTTACAGCTCCGCCAGTAATTTTCCATTTAATTTGCGTGATGGGTCCAGTTGTTCCATCCTCTGCCTGATATTCACTTGCCAGAACAATTTGTTGTGTATAACTATAGCCTAACCCATCATAACAAGGAAATACAAAATCGGTACTAGTGCCTCCTGATGCACCAATATGAATTTGAGCGTATAAAGTATAAAAGGATAAATAAAAAAATAATAGTAGAATTTTTTTCATAAAGTTAATTTGATATTAATGGCTCTAAAACTTTTATTTGTCGTCAGGATATAATAGTTAAGGAAAAATCTAGTTTCGTAAATAGGTTAATTAGGATTACTACTTTGGAAAGACATCTTAGATATTTCTAACTTAAAGTTAATTTTAAGTATGTGATCCCTAAAGTGCCAAAAATAGTACTTAATTAACCCCTCCGTAAAAAAAGAAGGGGGGACAAATTGGGGGACATTTTGAAGCAAAACACTAACAAATTCAGCCTTATAGCTGATATTAAAATACAGAGAGCCCTTTTTTTTAATTGCTATTGCGTTTCTTGGCTAATTAGTATACACCAAAATCAAGTGCATAAAAAAAAGATTTTTTTAATGTTTTACTCTTTTTTGGGATACAACTAAAATCTATTAAAAATGATAATTTGGTTAAAAAAAAACTTCAGTCTGGAGTCGATTTCAAATTTTGTGCAAAAAGTTATGGCGGTTTGTTCTATTTCGAATAAATTATTCCATAACTTTTGCTTGCAATCAAAGAACTATTTCCTTTAATCCCTAAAAGCACCGTCCAAACCAAAATGCTGAAGACATACAAAGACAGCCACTACTTATAGCAAGGCAATCTTTTTTAAGTTTTCCGTAAAATATCTGAAATTTTTTTCCTTAATGGTCACAAAATTAAAAGAAGCCGTCTCAAAACATATAATTTGAGACGGTTTTTTATTTGATGATGTTTTGATTTTTATTGGGTTAATTTTGAGTGGAGGCAAAAATTGCCCTTATGCTGCAATTTTCTTCCTTAAGTTGTGACCTAAAGCCATTAATCCGAACTCTAATTCAACTTTTTGAAGTCCTTTTAAAGAAAATCGTCTAAATCCGTTATTATGCTTGAGTTGGGCAAACACAGGCTCTACATCGGCAGAGCGTTGCTTTCTTCTTTGTATTCCTATTTCACTTAGCAGTAATTCCCTTGTCCTTTGTTTATGCCTTTCAAGGTTATGGTTTCGCTCTATACTTCTGTTTCCCTGAGCTTTAAAACATTGACCTCGAAGTGAACAGCCTTCACAGTTTTTGGCCTGATAATGAGATAAGGTTTGGGTGTATCCTGCAGCTGTTGTTTTCTGGTTTTGATGTGTTTTATGCATTTTTTGTCCCATTGGGCATACATAATAATCTTCTTGCTCGTTGTAATGTAGATTTTCTTTGCTAAAAGCCTTGTGTTTCTTTTGGTAGTTTTGATCTTGTTCTTTTTCAAAAGTATTATATTTCACAAAAGCTTTGAGCTTCTTTTGCTCCAGATAATCATAGTTTTCTTCACTTCCATAACCTGCGTCAGTAGTTATCTCTTTTATCTTTTTAAATATTTTCTTGCCGAAGGTTTGTTCCAAATTTTCTAAATGAGGTTTGAGGGTTTTGGTATCGGTCGGATTTTGGTGGATGGTATAATGAACGATGATCTGATTTTGTGTAGATATCTGGGTATTATAAGCTGGCTTGAGCTGCCCGTTTAGCATATGATCTTCTTTCATGCGCATAAAAGTAGCCTGGGTGTCGGTTTTGCTGTAACTATTTCTTTCCCCTAGAATAGCTTCTTGCTTTTCATACTTTTCAAGATTAGCAGTAAAATTATTTTTTATATAGCGTAATTTTGCTTTTGCTTTAGAACTTGCCTTTTCATTACCGGAGAGTTTTGCATCTATTTTAGCTACAGTTTTCTGAATTATCTCTTTACTGATTTCTTTGAATTCTGTTGGTTCCGGGTTTGGATCCTCTTCATTATTGATGCTTTGGGCATATTTCCATAATTCTTCCAACTGAGTCAGCATTTTAGCTTTGTTGGTTTTAATGCTGTTGCCCCACACAAAAGTGTACCTACCAGCCTGAGCTTCTATTTTTGTGCCATCTGTATAAATTTGTTTTAGGTTTACCAGCCCTTCTGATGCCAGCATTAAAACTACCTGCTTGAAGATTTCTTTAAAACTCTCTTTGAGTTTGTCACTTCTAAATCTATTAATTGTATTGTGATCAACAATAGTCATAGAAGTAAGCCACATAAAATTAATATTCTCGCGAAGTGCAAGTTCTATCTTTCGCGAAGAGTAAATATTAGTCATATAAGCATACAACATCACTTTGAGTAACATCTTTGGATGATAACCAGGATTGCCCTCTTTACTGTAGGCTTGTAAAAGAGGCTGGATATTTATTGACTCGACAATCTGATCAACTACTCGAACCGGATGTTTCTCTGGAATTAAATCATCAAACGAATAAGGCAAAAGTACCGTTTGTTGTTGGTTATAATGTTTGAATCTCATATATAATCAGTTACTTAACACTGATTAAATTTACAAAATTGTTAATGAAAATACAAACTAAAAAAAAGTAGCTGACTCAGTTTTGAGACAGCTACTTTTTTTTATGTCTATTCTATGTTATTTATAAGTACTTACATTTAAATATAAATAGTTGTTCCGATATCTTATTATAATACCATTCTTTCCGTGATTGTTTTATTTGAAGAAGCATCAATTCCGGTGACTTCGGCATACTTTACATTTGGTAACCAGAAAGAACCGCCTTCAATGCGCACAAATATTTTTTCTACCTGAATTTTTTTCTGATTTACATTTACAAAAACATGGTATTTTTGATCTGAATCTATCTTTTTTAAGGTTAAGGATAACTTTTTGTACGATACAAATTGAAGCTCAAACTCCTCATTATTTACCGTTTTACTTTCTATTCCGTATGCAAATTTACGTTGCATATAAGTTAAATCTTTTTTTTCTCCCTTCTCTGCATATCGAATCCAGTACGCTTTTATGGGATTGCTTTTGTCTATTTTTCCATCTTCCTGGTAGTTTATAGCATATATCGCCGTGTTTACATTTGGGTCCCGCTGAATATAAAACAGCATATTATCTATATTTTTGGGCGTTGGAAAATTTAATGGCGATGGATTTTTGGATTGTGCCAATAGGTTTTCAGAACACATATTTACGAAGATCGTTATAATGATTAGTGATTTTGTGAAATTTTTAAATGGTAGTTTATTCATAAATGAAATTTTTATATAACCTTTGGGGTATAATTATTCTAACACATAGAAACATAGCTTTAGGACGCTTAAGAAAGGCGTTTCACTTGTTTAAAACAAACATAGTTGGCTATGTAAACTAAGTTTCTTTTTGTTTTCTTCTTTTACACATAAAATCTATCCCGTCCCGAAGTTTCGGGATCGGGATAGGATCGTGCAATCTCATTAAGTTAAGCTTTTAAATTATTACAGATCAAATCCGTTTTTATCCGCGTTTTTACGAAGTAAATCTGTTTTATCCGCGTCAAAATTAGACGCTGATTTTACTGATTCGCTAAAGCAAAAACGCTGATAAAAACGGATTTCCCTAATTACTTTCTGGATTAATCTGTTTTTTGTTTGCCCTAAAAACCCAATATTTAATCAGCGGATAATTAAATCCATAAGAAACAAAAGTATCTGTGATTAATCTTCCTATTCTATAATCGATTTGAAATACTTTTTGCAAAATAAGCGTACCACATGATTTTAAGGAGATGCTTCCCAAAACCACCAACGCAAATTTAAAAAGCTGACTATTAATGTGGCTGCTATAACCAGATTGATTTTTAAATACCCAAAATCTATTGATACTGAAATTGATAATTGCGCCAACGGTCCCGGAGATTAAAATAGAAAAGGTAAAATGCAATTTGAATACTTCTGTCAATAAAATCATCAAGCCATAATCTGTAATACCACCCAAAAATGCTGCAACTTGTGCTCGCAGAAAAGTAATAATGGATTTTTTCCTAAACATATCAGTCGTGGGTTTTATCCTTTAAATCGCCCAACTTTAAAAGTTTCAAGCTATCAGCAGTATTGATTATAAGCAATATAATAGTAATTAAACCAGCCAAATATGCAATTGATCCCTGAAATAAAACTTCAATAATTAAAATTAAGGCAATAATAAATCTAAGTTCTGTTGGTCCAACAAAGCCAGAATCTATACGGTATTCATTTGTAATTTTGTAGCGTAACTGGCTGATGATGATAGACCAACCATACAATGCGACAAAAGTAAAGGCTATTATTTGTGTGCCATTTTTAGCATAAATGTAGTAGCCAAAACCTATGAGTACAATACCAATCCAATCGGCAATAATATCGAGTGCAAAACCATACCAACGGCGTTGAATATTTCTATAATACGCCAATCTTCCATCTAAAGAATCGCCTAACCAATTTATAACCAAACCGATAATACCCAAAAGCAAATACCAATTTGCTATGTAAGTACCTAAAACAAAAGCTAAAAAAACTAATCCTGAGCCAAGTGTACCAATTAAAGTGAGTACGTTTGGCGAAATGAATTTAGGCACTTTTGGAAGCAAAAATACAATCGTTAACTGTTCTGCCCTTTTTAGAATATTAGTTCGCTTACGGTCTGAAAATGTTCTTTGCACAATTGCACTATAACCTTCAATTTGTGTTTCTTGTCCCATCAATAACGCAATATTTGCAAGCCTGATAGTATAGCCAATTCTAGCTTTAATTTTATTTTTCTATGGGTATTTTTAAAAAAATCAGTGGTTCTTTTTAGCTTACCTGATCTGATCAGATAACTAAATGCGAGGGCAATCAGCATATTATTTAACAATTCCCGCAAAACGTTGATAGAAAACCGTTGGACTGTTCTCGTTTTTAGGAGCATATTTTCCTGCTATAATCGGAATATAAATAACTCTTCTTCTACTTTCTTCGCCACGGATAGAGGATTCTGCCACTCTGTGCCACAAACGGCCATCGTGAATGGTTAAATCTCCGGCCTCCGGATTTATGGAAACTTCTTCTGGATCAGCTTTATTGTCTAAAAAGTATTTTTTACGGAAAAGCATTTGATAAATATTTTGCTTGTGAGTACCCGGAATGATCTTAAGACCGCCATTTTCAGGTTGTAAAGTGCTTAAATGGATACCCACATTTAGCATAGGGTTTAATTTTGCACCATAAAAAATATCTCTCAAACCATCTGTATGCCATCCCATTTTAGTAAACTTACTTTCTGGCCCATTGATATAATGATTGAAAACCATTCCGTCTTTTTCTTCAGTGCCTAATCTAGCCTCATCGCCTGCCAATGGTAATAAACTATTAAATCTTGGATCAAGTAAAAGGCCGCTTAAGGTTTGATGATGTTGATTGATAAAAGCAAAACGCTGTACAATAGGAGAACCATCTAAATCTTTTCCATATTTAATAGGAACACCATTTATTTTTTGAAGGTCATTGTCAATCCATTTTTGCTGTACTTGTTTCGAGGCATCAATGATGGATGAAACAGTTTCAGGATTTATAAATTTTTTGAAATGGATAAAGCCATATTGGTTAAAAAAGTCAATTTGCTCGGCAGTTAATTGCTCAGTAAGGGTAAAAGTTTTATAAGAAGATATCATGATAATATAGATTTAATAAATGAAATAATAAAGTTTAATAATTTTATCTAAAAGATTAGCAGCAACAACAGCAACAACACATTCGCATATTGGCGTGCATTTGGTCTTTAGGAAAATTAAACTTATTTCTTTTATTTGACATACTCTATAGTATTAGTAGATATTAAAACAAATGTAATATAATTTCTCTTTTGCAAAGGATATTTTTTTATTTTTTTTTCGAAAAAATTAAATTTTATAGATTCCGGCGGCAGTTTTTTCGATAAAAGCCTTTGGTAGTATGCGGTTAGCATAAACCGAAATGATATTTGTAAAACCCGGAATCACTTCAGATTTTTTGCTGAACATGGCTTTTACTGCCATTTTTGCAACTTCATCAGGTTGCATATTAAACTTTTCTGCCATTTTGCTAAAAGTGTTTAAACCAGCTCTTTCAGCAAAACCAGTATCAACCGGCCCCGGACTAAAACAGGTTACAGAAATTGAAGTTGGGGCAAGTTCGAAACGCAAGGCCCGTGTAAACGATAAAACAAAAGCCTTTGTGGCTGAATAAACGGCTAGTGTAGGTACAGCCTGGTAGGCAGCTGTACTCGATATGTTTAAAATGTAGGCTTGTTTTTCTTGTGAAAGTATGGGTACTAATAAATGCGAAAGTTCTACCACTACATTCATGTTAAGTTGCATCATGCCAAGCTGATCTGTTAGAGAAGACTGGCTGAAATTGCCCCACACACCATAACCGGCATTGTTAACTAAAAAGCCAACTCGATAATTATTCGTTTTTATCCAATCGGTTACTTTTAGCGATGCACTATTTATCGAAAGATCAATCGATAAAATAGCAGCATTGATACCGTATTTAGCTTGAAGATCATCAGATAGTGCTTTTAATTCCTCTTCGCTTCTTGCAACAAGCAATAGCGAATAACCTAGTTTCGCCATTTCATAAGCAATAGATTTTCCAATGCCTTTGCTGGCGCCAGTTATTAAGGCATATGGTTTCGTTTTTTCGCTCATTTTATTTATTTAATCCTCAAATATAAAAATTAATTGTAAACTGTTGGCTGTGCAGCCTGTATAATGGTTGCTCTCTGCTTCCCTACTCGTACCTATTGCACTCCGCATCTTTTCAGCTGGCAGATTGTCCTAAAACTAATTGTTCAGCCTAATTACATATTTCAGGAATCTATATTCTATTTAGAATAACCCATTTTAACAAAATATTTTTTTCTTTTGGCAATCCTAGTTTTTCAATGATATTACTTCGATGTCCTTCCACAGTTTTTTCAGACAGGAATAATAATCCTGCTATTTGTTTGCTTGTTTTTTGTTGTGCTATAAGTTCAATAATTTTTCTTTCAGATAATGTTAATTTAGATAACAGATTATCATCGTTTGAATGATCCTGAAACAAATCATCTTCTAAAAAAGTACTAACATAACGGTTTCCTTTTGCAACTTCCTCAAGACATTTTTCCAGTTCTGTTTGTGCATGCTCTTTTAAGATATATCCATAAATACCGTATTCTATAGCTTTTTTATAAATAGTCATTTCTTTGTGCATCGTGAGTAAAATAATTTTAGTCCTTAATTTACTTTCCTGCACTTTCAGGCTCACATCTAAGCCATCGAGACCCGGCATATTAATATCTAAAATGGCAATATCCGGATGGTGCAATTTGATTAAATTTAAGGCTGCCACTCCGTTTGAACAAGTATCTGCTACTTTATAACCATATGCTTCTACAAAACTTTTGGTGCCTTGTAAGGTAAAGGGATGATCGTCGGCTATTAATACATTCATAGGTGTTTTTTTATTTCAATAGTTATAATTGTTCCATTAGGGTCTGAAACAATTTTTGCCTCTCCTCCTATTGCCCTGCTCCTTTCGATAATGTTGTGCAGACCAAATGAATGATTATTGTTTAAGGTTTCCTGAACATTAAACCCTTTTCCGTTGTCTTTTATTTCAATGACAATAGTACTTTTATACTCAATCACACTAATTCTTGCTGCAACTGCATCAGCATATTTAATGATATTAGACAATGCTTCTTGTATGATACGATAGATTTGCAATTCGACCACAGAGCTCAAAGAACCCTTATAATCTATTTCGGCAGTAACCATAAAATCATTAACATTCTGAGTTCGTTCTACCATTTGATTAATAGTCGCTTTCAATCCCACTTTATCAAACATTATAGGATGAAGATTTCGGCTAATACTTCGAATATCATTAATAATACCGTCTATTTTCTTATTGGTACTTTCTGCATTTTCTTCAAAAGTATTTTTCAAACTCAACAACTCATGGCTCACACTATCATGCAAATCACTTGCAATACGTTTGCGTTCTTCTTCTGTTTTTTCTAAGAGCTGCTTGGTATATAATTGTGTGTTTTGTTTTTCTTTTTTTAATTTTCTCTGCTTTTGCAAAAGTACAAGTGCCACACCAATAAGTCCAAGCCCAATTAAAACCGAAACCAGTAAAGCTATTGTGGTGTTTTTATTTTGTATCGTATTTTCCTGAAGTGCTATTTGCTGTTCTTTTTTCTTCGTTTTATATTTTACATCAAATTCAATTACGGCATTTGCCATTTCCATACTGGCTATACTATCCTGGATTTTTGCCCCTTCTACTGCATACAAATGAGCATTTTTATAATCTTTTTTTGCAACAGCATCGTCTAATAAGACGCTATAACAATCTCGTAATTTTCCAAAATGACGATTCTCCAAAAGTATCGGAATACTTTTTTTAATCAATTTGGTGTCTTTTATTCCTTTATTCTTTTTTATTTCATATTCAGCTACTAAAACATCGTATTCTAAATTCGTGATATTAGAATTTAGCGCTATTACCTCAGGTTTCAATTCATCCAGTAAATTTTTTGATTCTTCGAATTTACCTTCATGGTAGAGTTTTTTGATATAATATTGTGTTAAAGGAACTTCAATCCAGGTATTGACTTCACCACTTTTTTTAAAAGAATGATAGGTAGAATCGCTCAATGCATACATCTTATCATACTGCCCGGCATGATCGTAAATATTGATTCTGTTAAACAAATAGGTGTAAACATTCGAGTATTTCTCTCCTCTGGTATACTTAATCGCCAGACTGTTATTTTTTAAAGCATTATCATAATCATGCATCGCTTCATAAATTCCTCCAAAATTGTCATAAAGTGTCTGTAGAATATTGGTTTGATCTGTCTGTTTAAAATAATCTAATGCCTTATAATTAGCTGCCAAAGCAGATTTTTGATCTCCAATACATTGATAACACCAACTAATAGTACTATAGGCATCTCCTTTTTTATAACAGCTTTTATAATCGTTAACCGGAATAAGTGTATTCTTAGTATAATAGCTAATTGCCTTTGCAAATTCGCCTTTATCAGTATAATAATCCCCTAAATAGCTTTCTACAAAAGAAGCATTGATTGCAGGAACCTTATTTCTATAATTTTTAGAATAAAAGTTAATGGTATTCATAAACGGCTTGTCAAATGAAACATGCGAAGATTTTTTTAAGCTTACAATTTCCATCGCCCTGCTGGCTTCAATAAATTTTCCTTCCTTAATTTTTTGGTTATAATATGTATAAAAGACAGAGAGATAATTTTTTTTATTGTAATTCTCTACATCATTTAACCAGGTGCAGGTAGCATCAAAATTTAGCTTCAGTGGTTTTTTATATATAATTGTCTCCTCTTTTTGCTTATTACATGCTCCCAAAATCAATAAACATAAGAAGAAAAGGATACGAAATTGTATTATATATTTTTTTACTGACATGGATTTTTCTTTTGAACAAAAGTATCTTTTTATATGAGATAAAAAAGCATATCCTAAAATATGAGGGTTTCCCCCTGTATGATTTTGGTTTATTATAGTTCAGTTTTGTAATGAAAATTATAACTCATTTTTAATCCAATTTTAGGAATTATGAAAAACAATTACTTACTAACTTATTTTAAAACGGGACTTATGCTGCTCTTTTTGTGTTTTACGGCAGTTCCGGCCGTAGCGCAAGTCATCGGGACTCAGCCCATATCTCATACGGTTAGCGCAGGAAAGCCTACCAGTTTTAGTATTACGACGCTTGGTAACGGCTCATTTAGCTACTTTTGGCAAGTTTCAACCAATGGCGGAAATTCATTTACTGCGTTATCAAATGGTGGGGTTTACAGTGGGGTAAACACAGCGACTTTAAACATCAGTAAAGCTCCTGTCTCAATGAACGGTTATCAGTATAAGGTACTATTATCTGGTGCAAGTATTGGTATAGAACTATCAAACACTGCAACGTTAGCAGTTAGTGTACCTTCTCTTGAAGGCAATCGTGATTGGAAATTTGTTGGAGCAGCAAACATTTCTGAGCTTGGAGTTCAATCTACCTCTATTGCTATAGATCCTGCAGGTACCCCATACATATCATATAGAAGAAATGAATACCAGCAATATTTTGCTGTCGTAAAGAAATTTAACGGCACAACTTGGGAAACTCTGCCTACAGATGGCTTAACAACAGATTGGGTAAATCAACCTGTTATAGCTACTAATTCTTCAGGCGTGCCTTATCTTTCCTATTCTAATCTCTTAGGTTATAGAGGAATTGTAAAAAAATTTAATGGTGTAGATTGGGAAACATTAGGAAATGCTAGTTTTTCAGGAGGAGAAGCAGGTTTTATATCCTTTTCTTTTGATAATTTTGATACGCCTCATGCCGTATATTATGATACTCAATTGAATTTTAACGGAACTGCCAAGAAATTTAATGGTACAAGTTGGGTTCAGGTTGGATCTCCTATTTTCTCAAATGGTAGTGCAATCTATTTTTCTACCGCATTTGATTCATTTAATACAGAATACGTTGCATATCGAGATGGAGGTAATGGTGGTAAAGCAAGAGTAATAAAATTTAATGGTACAAACTGGCAAAATGTGGGTACACCAGAAATTTCTGTAGGCATTGTTCACTCTACTACTGTTGCGATTGATGCGGCAAATACTGTTTACTTGTCTTATAGAGATGAAGTAAATGGTAATAAGATAAAAGTAGTAAAGTTTAATGGTACAGACTGGATACCAGTAGGTGCTGCATTTGTTTCTGATATTGTAACGCAATATTCTCGTTTAGTTTTAGACCCGACAGGTACACCGTATATACATGCCTATACTTCAGATTTTAAAAACTTACTATTTAAATTTGATGGTACAGATTGGCAAAAAATTAAAACAGATAATATTTTATCTCTTTCAAATGGTTCACTTGCCTTTAATCCAGAGGGAATGCCTTATATAGTCTATGATGACAGAACAACAGGCAAGGCTCATGTCGTGAAATATGATCTTGATATTCCCGTTATAACCTCTCAGCCTCTTAATAGCATGGTTACAGGCGGTCAGGCCGCAAGCTTTAGTGCTACTGTAACGGGAAGTTCTCTTACTTACCAATGGCAAGTGAGTACAGATGGCGGAAATACATTTACATCTATAGTTGATGGTGCTACATACAGAGATGTTACAAAAGCAAGAATGTATATTAATAATGCTCCGGTTTCTATGAATAATTATCAATATAGATTAGTTGCAAATAATGGAATCGAAGTAATCTCAAAAGCTGTTGTTCTAAATGTTGAATCACCCGAATATAATACTACCCGAGAATGGCACGTTGTAGGTACTCAAGGTTTCTCGAATGCATCATTAAACGATGCACCATCAATGACTTTCGGGTTATCGGGCAGTCTTATTGTAGGATATGCAGATCTTAATGCCGGAGGCAAAATTTTAGTTCAAAAATTTGAAAATACAACTTGGGAGACTCTGGGAGAAACAACTGCTACAAGTCATGCCAATTTTCCCAGTATAAAATCTGACTTATTTGGTAAACCTTATATGGCTTATCAAGATGTAGTTTTAGGAAATAAAGCTTCAGTCGTAAAATACGATGGTACAAGTTGGAAAAATGTAGGTGATGCCGGTTTCTCAAACGGAGCAATTAGTTCTATTACATCTGCGGTTGGTTCTAATGGCGTTCCTTTTGTTGCCTACGCAGATTCAAGTAATGGTAACAAAGTAACTATTAAAAAGTTTAATGGATCAAGTTGGGAAAGAATAGGTGATTCAGGTTTTACCAATAATGAAGTAAAAAATATTTCTTTGGCTATTGATGCTGGGGGCATTCCATCCGTTGCGTATCAAGATGCCGATAATGATGGAAAAATTACAGTGAAAAAATTTGATGGAACAAATTGGACAGACGTTGGAAACTCCGGTTTTTCAGATAATAAAGCTGATAATATTTCATTAGCAATCGATGCTGCAAGTATACCTTATGTGGTGTACCAAGATAGCGACTCTAATAATAATCCGAAAATTAATGTAAAAAGATTGAATGGTACAATCTGGGAAAATGTAGGAAATACTCTTCCGGCAGCCAAAATTCAGCAGCTTTCTTTTGTACTTGACAGATCCGGTACTCCTTTTATTGGGTATAATGATTATAACGACAATCTTAAAACGACAGTTAAGAGACTTATTAACGGAAACTGGGAAAATGTAGGTAGCAGTAGTTTCTCAGAAGGCGCGACCTCTTTTCCTACTTTGGTTGTTTCGGAGTTTGGTATACCTTTTATGGCATATGCAGATGCTACAAAAGAAAATAAATTGACTGTAATGCAATATAACATGGTTGTAACTGTCGATCAGGAAAATGTATCTTGTTTTGGTGATCATAATGGATCAGCAACTGTGAGAGTAACAGGAGATCATGAATCTCTTTACTACGAATGGTCATCAAACGATAATGATTCAGATGAAGATCAATCAGATAAAGTCTCTGGACTTGCAAAAGGCACTTATACTGTTAAAGTGACAGATGATAATGGTAATCAAGTCACAAAATCGTTTGTGATAACAGGGCCAGACGCTTTAAAAGCGACAAAAACGCAAACAGAAGTATTGTGCTACGGAGATGCTACCGGTACGGCTACAGTAAGCGTAACTGGCGGTACAGGAGATTATACTTATTCATGGTTGCCATCTGGCGGAACAGAAGCTACGGCAACAGGACTAACTGAGGGTGATTATAGCGTAGTTGTAAAAGATGCAAAAGATTGTACAATTACAGAAAACTTTACGATAACACAACCTACCTCTCCACTAGTTGTAACAGCTGGTCCCAAAACCAATGTATCTTGTAATGCAGGAACAAATGGTTCGGCTTCTGTAAACGTAACAGGCGGTACGGGAGACTATAAATACTCATGGTTACCCTCTGGCGGAACAAATGCTACGGCAACGGGGCTAACGGCCGGAACATATGAGGTAACCGTTACAGATAGTAATGGGTGTACTAGTTCTGTATCAGATATTCATATTGAAGAGCCAGAAGCTTTAACAATTAAAGTGGCTACAAAAGAAAACATATCTTGTGCCGGAGCAGCTAATGGATCTGTTACAGTTAATGCAGCAGGTGGTGCTTTTCCATACACCTACAAATGGTCCAAAAATGCCGGAGATGCTACAACACAAAGAATATCAGGACTTGCCGGGGGTACTTACAGCGTAGAGGTTACCGATAATAATAACTGTACTTTTACTTTAGAAGATATTCTTATAAGCGAACCTTCTGCACTAGTTGCTACAGCTGGTTCACAAATAGATGTTTCTTGTAATGGGGGAACCAATGGATCTGCAACAGTACATATAACAGGTGGAGTTTCTCCATACACTTATACTTGGTCGCCATCAGGAGGTAATGAAGCTACAGCAACTGGTCTTTCTATAGGTAATTATGTTGTGACTGTTCAAGATGCTAATCTTTGTACAACTAAACAGGATTTTACAATATCTCAGCCATTATTTGCACTTAGCGCTACAACAACCCAAAATAATGTTTCCTGCAATGGAGGTAACAATGGTTCGGCTACTGTAAACGTAACAGGTGGCACAGGAGATTATACCTATCTATGGTTGCCCGCCGGAGGTACAGGTGCAACAGCAACAGGTTTAACTGACGGTATATACACAGTAACTATTACCGATGCCAACTTATGTACAATTACGCGATCTGTAACTATAACAACGATTACTGATGTAATTGTACCGGTTCCTGATGTAACAAATTTACCAAATATTACTAATTATTGTGCGGTTTTAGCAACTGATATCGCTATTCCTACTGCTACTGATAATTGTAACGGAGTAATCAATGCTACAACAAATGATCCCTTAAGCTATACTACAGAAGGCAGTTATACAATTACCTGGAAGTATACCGATGCCAGCAATAATAACACTACACAAACTCAAACGATAAATGTAATTGCTTCGCCCCTTAAACAAGTTAGCTTTAGTAATAAAGAATTTAGCTATGACGGAAACCCGCATGCCATTCAAATAGACAATCTTCCTGCTGGAGCAACCGTAACTTATACCACAACTCCTGCAACAGGAAGTGCTAATAGTGCAACAAATAGTGGTACTTATACCGTTACTGCTACGATAACGCCTGCTTGGCAAATGTCTAATTGTACTCCAATAGTTCTTACTGCAGAGATTAAGATTAATAAAGCTGCTCAGCAAATTACTTTTGACGATTTGCCCACTAAAAATATAGGCAAAGACAATAGTTTTCAATTAGAAGGAAAATCAAATTCAGGCCTTCCTGTATCTTATACTTTTAATTATACCTCTGCCCTTGCTCCTGCAACTATTTCTTCTTCAGGATTGGTAACGCTACTTCAGTCAGGAGAAATTACGATTGTGGCGCATCAGGATGGTAATGATAATTATCTGTCTGCCAATACTGTTTCTCAAATTCTTGTAATTACAAACGGTAGTGCCTCAATAGCACAAATTACGATTGGTAATCAAAGCTTTGAAAATCCACAACAGCAAATAAATCATTTACTGGATTGCGGACAAAGCAATCCAACTATTACTATCCAGACAGAAAACAATTCATCTCTTGTTTTTCCTGCTAGTACATTCACGATTCAAACTCCCAAAGTTGGGGTTTACAAACAAGATGTAACGGTTACTTCGCAAGACGGGACGATTAGCAAGAATTATGTAATAATTGTAGAAAGACGTTTTAATTTCTTTGATATTGTTCAACAGAAATTCAATAATGTGCTCCTTGTAAACAACAATCCACAAACAAATGGCGGATATGAGTTTGTTTCCTACAAATGGTTTAAAGACGGTCAATTGATAAGTACAGGTCAGTCTTACTCTGCAGGAAATAATATTACCGATACTCTCGATGCTACGGCTAATTATAGCGTAAAAATGACTACTAAAGACGGATTGGTACTGCAAACCTGCAGTGCTGTAATTCAAAAACTTAATTCATTTCAGGCCAAACTTTATCCAAATCCAATTCAGGCAGGACAAACTATCACTATTGATGCCGATTATTCTGTACAGGAATTGGAAAAAATGCACATAAGCATCTACTCTATTTCAGGAAGTTTAATACAAACAATAGAGTCATCTACTGCAAAAACTCAAATGCAATTACCTCCTTCCTTACAAAACGGAACCTATATTGTGATTCTCGAAACTAGCGATACTAAGAAATCATTCAAAGTAATTGTAAATAAATAAAAATAAAAAACTGCCAGTATTATCCTTAAATAATACTGGCATTAAATAAAATTAAAGATGAAAAAACATATAACCAATTCTATAGCATCTATACCTTTTATTGTAACATTTTTAGGGCTAAGCCTTAGTAGTTATAGTCAGGAAAGAAAACATGAATTTTCTTTTGTACTTGGTGGCGTATCTTCTTTTATGCAGTACGATTTACCTGCAGGGCAACTAACCCCGGGAAATGGATTTAGTGCAGGAATACGTTATTCTTATTATTTAAATGAAGGATTGAGTCTTGGCATTGGTGCCGAATATCAATTGTATAAATCTGCCGTTTCTTTTGAATCTGTTTCAGGTCAATATACAACTACTGATATTGAAGATGAATCATTTGAATTTAAATACAGAGCAACAGACTTGAGAGAGGAACAAAAAATAGCCTATATTAATATTCCCATTGCAATTCAATTCGAAACTCCAGGAACGACAAAACTATACCTTGCTGCCGGCGCCAAAATAGGATTTGCAGCCAGCGGATCTTATGAAGCTAAAATTGGTAATCTTACTACAACAGGTTATTATCCGCAATATAATATCGAATTACCCACTCCTGCATTTGCAGGATTTGCAAGCGCAGACAATGTCAAAGAAAACAAACAGGATCTTGATACCAAAATATCTTACTCCGCTACCTTTGAAACTGGTGTAAAACAGCTTATTGGCAAAAAAAGTGCTTTATATCTTGGTGCTTATTTTGATTATGGACTGAATAATATTTATGATAAAAAAGATCAGAACATTATTCAATATAACAACGAAATTTTACCTGTGAAATTGCAATACAATACCGTTCTTAATGCTGCCAATACAAATAAAATGACATTGGTTTCTTATGGTCTTAAGTTAAGGTTTGCTATTCGATAGGTAAAACTTATACTTTCGAGTTCACAAAATCAAAATCCCATTTCTAACGAAATGGGATTTTTATATGTTCTTTTTGACTTTGGACGCGAAGTCAGAAGATATTAGCAACAGCTTTCTACAAGAACTCATCGATGATCGGCTTTATTTGTTATTCCTGTTTATATCATCATACAAGTTATCAACTACTTTTTCTAAAATTTCTCCTGTTTCATTAAAGCTCGTGTTTGTCAATATCGATATCCCCATATTTTGTTTAGGATAAATCACAAACCAATTCTGCATTCCGTATATACCTCCGTGATGTCTGTAAATTAATTCGTTATCATTTTCTATTATATACCAATGATAGCCTTCCCAAAAATCAGAACCTTCTTTATATAATTTTTTATGAGATTCTTTTACAACAGGATTTGACTTGTCAAGTTGCAATTTCATATATTTCACTAAATCTGTAGTTGTAGAGTGCAATCCTGAAATTCCACCCCATAAAGTTCTATTGAAATTAGGCATTAACTCATTTTTATCGTTATAGCCTTTTACCAATTTTGTTTTATCATTTTCATTTAGTGTAAACTTAGTTTGGTTCATTTTATTTGGCTTCAAAACAAATTCAATTACCAATTCTTCAAAAGGTTTTTCATACACTTTTTCAAGTATATAAGCTGTCAACTCCGGAGCTGTGTTTGAATAGGAATATATTTCTCCCGGTTTCGTTTCGATTTTGATTAGTTTTAATCCTTCAAAAAAGGCCTTTTTATTTTCACTTTTTATAGGAAAATTAGGGAATCCACTTGTATGTGTAATGAGGTGTTTGATTTTAATAGGTTCGCCCTTAAATTCTAAATTGGGATAAGGTTCGTCAAGATAGATTCTAATATCATCATCTAAATTTATTTTTTTATCAAGTACTGCTTTAGCGGCTACATAACCTGTAAAAGTTTTGGTTACAGAAGCTAATTCATAAAGTGTAGAATCGTTTGGTTTGTTTCCTTGTTCAATAGTTAATTCTCCAAAATGTTTTATTGTAGATTCTCCATCTTTAAACACTACAACCGAAACCGAATGAAATCTTTTGTCTTCTAATAATTGAAGAGCATTTTTTGTAATCGCGTTTTCAACATTTTGTTTATTGATTTGCTGAGGACTTTTACACCCGAGTAATGCAAAAAATAAAATAATGGTTAAATATTTCATTGTCATAATTTATAGTTTAATTTTCTGCTTAAGTGGTTAAATAGCATAAAAAGATTCTTCGTGGGTTACAACTACATTGAAACAAAAAGTTTTAATCTATTATGGCTTAAGACAGTAACAATTTTAGTCCCTTTTTTAAAGTATTGTTATTTTTTCGAATATTTCATTTAGTGCATCTTCCATAACTTTGGCTGTATCCGTGCCACTTTGATTAGTAATAATAAACGCACCTAGATCGTATTTTGGAACTATATAAATATAACATTGAGAACGTGGCACTCCACCGTGATGTATATAAAAAGTGCCCAACTTTTTATCATCTGTAGCGATATTCCAAAAATAACCAATACTAAACTCATTGTCAAATTTTACAATTGTTTTATGTGATTCAGCAACGATTTCATTATTTTTCAACTGAAACTTAATATACTTAACCATATCTGGTATTATTGATTTCATATTACCGGATGCCCCCCCAAGGCAGTTTCGGCATTGGCGGCGTGATTACACTATTATCACTGTGATAACCTACTGCAAGCTTTTTGGCTTCCTGATTAGAAAGGGTGATTTTTGTGTTCTGCATTGCAATGTTTTTAGTCAAGTAATCTGTTAATAGTTTTTCATACTTTTTTTTATAAACTTTCTCTAAAATAAAAGCTATAAGTTCGCTGCCTGCACTCGAATAAGAATATTTATACCCTGGAACGGTATCAATTTTGACTTTATGAAGATCTCTTAAAAAATCTTTTTGTTCATAGTTTTTATAAAGTTCATTGATTTTTGCAGGAGTATCGTGATTTATGAAATTCTGCAGAATTATATTTGCTTCAAATGGCAGCATATTTGAAAATCCGCTTGTATGTGAAAGCAAGTGTTTTATAAGAATAGGCTGTTTTCCATACTTTAGATTTGGATAATTTTCCGGTAAATACTTCTGGACTTCATCTGCAATATTCAATTTCTTTTCGCAGACTGCTTTTGCTGCAAGTGTTCCTGCAAATGTTTTACTTAAAGAACCTATTTCATAAATTGTTTCATTATCAGGGCAATTATTTTTTCCTTCTTCTAATTCTCCATAATGACCTATGAATTCTTTTCCCTGATAAACTATTGCGATTGAAGTAGAATGAATTAAAGGTTTTTTAATCATTCTATTTGCTGCACTATCGATTAAGGTTTTAATATTAATGGTTTCTGCTTGTGAGCTCTGAGCCAGGCAAAAGATAGAGGATAATAAAAGAATTAAAAGGAATCTATTTTTCATAGTTTTAAACGGTTGTTTTTTTTATGTGGAATTGATTAGATTATCGAATATTTTTTTATAAAAGTATTGATTTTATAGCTATATAATTATTATCTAATTCAAACTTTATACACTATTCTAATATGAGTGATTTGTATGTTCTGCTAAGTTAATCTTGCGAAAAATTCCTTAACAAATCAGCAGCAATCTATATTCGCCTTCATTTTCTATTGGCGCTCTGTGAATACATGGCAATACTTGCTGTTTTGGATGATCTACAGCCAGTCGCCAAAGATGGCCCAACCCTAAATTAACAGGCGCTGTATCCGGATAAACCTGATAATGCAAGTCGAAATAATTTTCCCACGCTGGCGCGAGCGCAATGTCATTAAGTTAAGGAAAATCTATAATGCTTTTGTCTAATTGATCTCGCGCAAAGTCGCAAAGCCGCCAAGTTTACATCCGTTTTCTTTGCGACTTTGCGCGAATTTTTTTAGCCATAATTGTCCTTAAAAAAGCTTAACTTAATGACATTGCGCTCGCGCCAGCGAGGATATGCGCTACATAATGTAAAATAATATTTAACAATACTACGCAAAAAAAAACATAAAAATTACGACTTTCCATAAAACAGAATTCTTTTTGTTCATCTGATAAAGAGTCGAGAGACTTCTATCAGGTTTATAATTTCTAAGGAACAAAAAAATTGCGCAAAGTCACAAACATTTGCACAGCTTCTCATGAAAATTATTCGCACAGCGGGAGATCAATTAGTAAATATTATTAATCAAACACTTATAACAATTTAAATCTTTTACAAAATCTATTTTGAGTCTGTTTTCGTATATATAAGTAAAAGCTGCTGTCATGGAAACATTACCAATATTTCTTATAAAAATTTTGCAGGTGCTTGCCGAAAGATATGGCATGAGTTGCACTTTAGAAGAACTGACAAGTCTCTTAACTACTGTTTTTAATGCTTATACGCCAGCGAGAGACACTATATCTCATGAGAAGGAAAAACAAGCAAGAGTATTAGATGCTTTACTACTTTTGAATAACGAGGGGTATATCTTTTTAAATTCAAGTTCTGATGAAAGTACAATAAGTTTAAAAGGGCTAATTTTGGTAAATAACAAAGTTATCTGCAACTAGATTAACTTCTTTACACTCAACAAATCAGCAACAACCTATATTCGCCTTCATTTTCTATTGGTGCTCTATGAATACAAGGCAATACTTGTTGTTTTGGATGATCTACGGCAAGGCGCCACAGATGTCCTAATCCTAGATTAACAGGTTTTGCATCGGGATTTACCTGATAATGCAAATCAAAATAATTTTCCTTCAGAAAGTCTTCGAATTCTTCTTCTGGTCCTTCATGCAGGTCTTTTAGCTTGGCTCGGATTTCCGGAATCAGGATTTTTTGCTCGGCTTGCGAATTAGCAATAATATCACTTGCCGCTCCGTGATACGTACATAAAAAAGCATCTGTTGCAATGGGCGAACGATCAACATGAAACGAATACACATCTGTCGAGATGAAATCAAATTCATCATCACGATCATAACACTTCAATAAATTAAGAGCCGGAGAAGCACCAAAATCAGTTAATAATTGTACATCATTTAGGATTGTTTCCCTTGCAATATTTCCCTTTTCTGATAGTTTTAGTGCGAGTAGATCTTCAGGAAAAACTTCGGTTATGTTTTCTTTTAATGATAATTGAGATACAATCTCATTAAAATCGCCATCTAAATTTCTGAACCAACACAGTGCATTCATTTCTTCCTTGAAACTGGTATGTATAAGATCAGAGAAAGTAGCTACCACTCCTATTTGGCTGTTGTCAGAAAATGTATTGCTCATAGTATAATAGTAAGAAGCGACTTGCTTCATGTTTTACAAAATTATGTAATAAACGATTAATTGTAAATTATTTTTTAAACACATAGAAACCCATTTCTCTCACATAGCAAGTCCCGAAGCTCAATGTCATTAAATTAAGCGTTTTTTGAATGTGGATTAACTTGTTGTATCAGTAACGCTATCAGAATCTGTAATCTTATCATCTCGACGCAGGAGAGATCACATAAGAACTCGACCAAGATTAGCAAATATTTGAACTAAAATACTAGTGTGATCTCTCCAGCATCGAGATGACAAACTTTGTGGTTACTTATTTATCTATTTACTAATTCGATAACTTAGTGCCATTTCCCCGAAGCTTCGCGATGTATTTTAACTAAGTAAAAAGCCTTTTTTCGAGAAGTTATATTCTATATTTCTATGTGTTAAACGATTTTTTATTAATTCAAGTTGCGGATTTAATAAGCTGAAAACCTTCAAATTTAGAAGAGCTTAGTTTTGTTTCAAGCAGATTTTAAAAGATTTTAGATATGTACGCGGATTTATTTATAATCAAAATTAAATCTGCATAATCATCAAAATCTGCGTTAAAAATTCGTTTTCTCCAAAACATTTGCTCTTGATACCAAACAAACAGCAACTTGAATTAATTACACGCAACGGGTTATAAAATAGAACGATGCAGTAAAATCCAGTTATTTTTTTGTTTTTAAAACTTTATAACATACAAAAAGAATACCCAGCCAAATAGGAATTAATTCTACGGATAACTTCATATTAGTGATCCACATGATGCATAAAATACCCAACAAAAACAGGAAACAGATGTAATTACTTAGTGGATAAAATATCGAAGGAAATTTAGTTTTTGTGTTTTCCTTGTCTTTCGCGCGCCTAAATTTTAGATGCGTATAAGAAATCATAACCCAGTTAATAACTAGACAAGACACTACTAAAGACATTAAAATACTAAAAGCCTCTTTTGGAATTATCTTATTTATTAAAATACAAATCGCTGCAAAACAGGAAGATATTAAAATGGCATTAATTGGTACTGATTGTTTGTTTAGCTTCATTAAAAACTTAGGCGCATTGCCCTGATCTGCTAAACCATATAACATACGGGAGTTGCTGTATACGCTACTATTATAAACTGATAAAGCTGCAGTTAATACAATTAAATTAAGCACATTAGCAATAAGGCTTGTGAAAAATATTTTTTTGCCAAACAACTCAAATTCCATTCCGTTTAAGTTTTGAAAAACCATTACAAACGGACTACTATCTGTTGTAATTAGTTGCCATGGCGACAAAGCAAATAAAATTACCAATGCACCAACATAAAAGATAAGGATTCTATAGATGACCTGATTGGTTGCTTTTGGAATGTTTTTTTCCGGGTTTTCTGCTTCGGCAGCTGTAATACCAATTAGTTCTAAACCACCAAAGGAAAACATAATTAGCGCCATTGCAGCTAATAAACCCTGAAAATTACCAGTTGTAGTTTTTTCGAAGAAACCTTTAGGAAAAAATCCTCCATCGTTATATAAATTATGAATTGTAGCGTGTTCACCTCCTGTACCACTTATTAGCAAGTAAGTACCAAAGAGGATCATTGCAATAATTGCAACCACTTTTATGATCGAAAACCAAAATTCAGTTTCTCCGTACACTTTTACCGAGGCAAAATTTAAAGCATTAACAATCAGGAAGAAAAATAAACTGGATGCCCAAAGCGGAATTTCAGGCCACCAAAACTGTACATAAACACCAATGGCTGTAAGCTCAGCCATAGAAACTAAAATATATAATATCCAATAATTCCAACCAGATGCAAAACCTGCAAAAGAACCACAATATTTATAGGCAAAGTGACTAAAGCTTCCTGATACAGGCTCTTCGACAACCATTTCGCCAAGTTGTCTCATAATAAAAAAAGCGATAATTCCGGCAACAGCATATCCTAAAATAACAGATGGCCCTGCTAATACAGCCGCTGGACCAATGCCCAGAAAAAGACCTGTTCCTATTGATCCGCCTAAGGCAATTAACTGAATGTGACGGTTAGTCAGCCCACGTTTAAGCTGATTCTCTTCTACGTCTTCATGGTTTTTTTTCACAAATTAGAATTTTAACTGAGTAAATATGTACTCAAAAATATATAAGAGGCGAAGATAACTTAAAAAAAGAATCGTACAAAGCATACGTTATACCAAAGAGATATTTTATTGCACTACTGTATCAATCTGATCGGTATACAGGGCTTTCTATAGAATATATCGTTTAGGTAAAAAATGTATCTTTGCAGTCATATATTATCATTTATGTTGAAAGAAGAACGTTTTGCAAAGATTCTGGAAACACTCTCAAAAGATGGCAGGGTTCACTTTGATGCTCTCGCAATATTATTGGAAGTCTCTGAAGATACGATTCGCAGAGATATTGAAGCACTGCATAATAACGGGCTTCTTTCTAAGGTTCGCGGAGGCGCTATTCCGGTGATCAAAAACCCTTTGAGTTTTGTAGACAGAGCTGCTTATGTAACAGGCAAGAAAGAAGTTATTGCATTAAAAGCACAGCAGTTTATTGAGGATGGCCAAACCATATTTATGGATGGAGGAACTACCAACTGCAGTATTGCGGCAAAACTGCCCATTAAATCAAAACTTACTATTATAACCAATAATACATCACTTATTCCGGTCTTAGAAAACCATAAAAATATAAAACTCATACTTTTAGGAGGTTTATATAATACTCAAACTCATACTACCGAAGGTGCAAAAGCCTGTAATGAAATCAGTACTTATATTGCAGACAGCTATTTTCTGGGAACCTGCGCAATTGACAGTACATTTGGTGTTACTGCAACTTTTCCTGGTGATGCTGATGTAAAAACAGCCATGCATAAATTTGCAAAAAAAACGCTGGCTCTTGCTGTGGAAGAAAAACTAAATACATCAGAGACTTTTCGAATTTGTTCTATGGATGAAGTAGCGGTATTAATCACAGAACTTCCCAGTACTGATTCTAAATTAAATTCGTACAGAAATAGCGGGATTAAAATTGTATAATTTTTTTAAGTATAAAATAATCATATAAAAAATGAGGCTGTCCGAAAAGTAATTTCGGGCAGTTTTTTTTTGTTTTACACATTGATTTTTCTTATATTTAAGTACTAAAATCAATGATTATGCAGCCAGTTTTTAAGCCTCATTCGGTTCACCAGCAAGATCTTTTTCCATTGAATTTAAATGATCTGATCCCAGAGAATCATTCTGCCCGATTAATAGACAGTGTTGTTGAACAGTTGGAAATTTCCGAGATTATATCACAGTTTAAAGGCGGTGGAAGATCCAGCTACCATCCTAAGATGTTATTGAAAATATTGTTTTACGGATATCTCAATAATACCTATTCCAGCCGAAAGCTGGCTAGAGCCGTGAAGGAGAATATATATTTTATGTGGCTCTCGGGAGGACTTCAGCCGGATTTTAGAACTATCAATGACTTTAGAGGAAAAAAATTAAAAGGGAATATCGAAAAACTTTTCAGCCAGGTCGTTCTGATGATGGTAGATTTAGAGCTCATTAGCCTGGAGAGACAATTTATTGATGGTACTAAAATAGAAGCCAACGCACATAAATACAGCTTTGTGTGGAAGAAAGCAGTTGAAAAACATAAAGACAGGCTTCAGGGAAAAATCGATGCTGTTCTGGCAGATATTGGTCAGGCTATCGAGTCAGACATTATGCATACTGATAACCAAACTGATACCAAGGTAGATAGTAAGAAATTAGAAGAAAAAATACACGAGATCAACCAAAGTGAAAAAAAGCAGAAGCTGAGTAAACAGCAGAACAAATCACTTCAAAAACTCGAGAAAGAACAGCTTGTAAAACTTAAAGAATATGAGAAACATCTCGAAATTCTGGGGGATAGAAACAGTTATTCGAAAACCGATACCGATGCTACTTTTATGCGCATGAAAGAAGATCATATGGGCAACGGACAATTAAAAGCGGGTTATAATATTCAGATTTCTACAGAAAATCAAATTATTACACATTACTCCACCCACCAGACTTCTACTGATTTTACCACATTAAAGACTCACTTAGAAGGATTCAAAAGCAACTACGGCAAACAATCTGCAAAAGTTATAGCCGATGCGGGCTATGGAAGTGAGGAAAATTATCAACTCCTTGAAGACAAAGAAATTGATTTTTTTGTTCCCTACAACATGTACCGTATCGAAGAGACCCGTAAGCATAAAAACAATTTATTCCACGCACAAAACCTGTTTCATAATAATGAGCAAGACTTTTTGGTTTGTCCAATGGGGCAGCAAATGCCTCGTATCTTTACTAAGAAATCAAAAACTACAACTGGTTTTGAACAGTATCATTCGGTATATGAGGCTTTAAATTGCGCAGGATGTCCTCTGCGGGGGCAATGCTTTAAAGCTAAGGGGAACAGACGGATAGAAATTAATCACAATCTTCAAAGACTGAAATTCAAGGCAAGAGAGAATTTAGAAAGTGAATTGGGCAGGGAAATTTATAGTAAAAGATGTATTGAACCAGAGCCGGTTTTTGGTAACATCAAGCAAAACAAAGGATTTAAAAGATTTACACTTACCAAAACAGCCAAAGTAAATACTGAATTTGGCCTGATTGCTATTGCTCACAACTTTTCTAAATGGATCGCTAAAATCCGTTTGGGCAATTTTAACCTCATTTTTGATCTCGTAGAAGCTTTAGAAAAGTTTATAGAAGACCATTTTAGCCCAAATTTACATTTTTCAAGAAACACTCTGTAAATTTACTAGTATAATAAAAGAAAGAGGTCGTCTTTTCAGACAACCTCATTGAACAAGGGATTATAATATATTATTGATGTTTTTTTGAAAGCCATTTTCTAACTGGTATATCATATAATTTGAGAAAAACATAAGAAATTATGATGCAGAATATCAAAACTGCTAACGCAACTCCAAGCGAATTTTCTAATTGAATATTGTTATTGGATACCCATGCATAATATACATACAAAATTGGAAAGTGCGTAATGTAGATAGGATAAGATATATCGCCCAGAAAACTGCACAAACGTTTTGATACTGCACTCTTAATACTTCCGCTGGCACCTATATATACAACTAAAGGAAACAATACTATAATTGTAAGCGAATCATAAATACCATTCCACCATAAGTGTTCAGAACCTCCTACTCTTGGGAATGACATAATTGCAACAATAAGAAGACTACTCCATAAAAATGCATTTTTAATGTTTCCGGATTTAAATAATCTTCGAAGCAGTATTCCCGCCAGAAAAGGAAAAGCTAATCTGGTAAATCCAATACGCAATTGCTCAAAATCAAGTGACCAGCCTCCAATAATATCTCCATGCGGACTAAATACGGCTAAATGTATCAACGCAATTGCTGCAATAACAACCAAAATCCACATTATTGTATTTGAAACCTTGCGTAGTATCAGTGCATAAAAAATATTGGCAATATATTCAAAGAACAAAGACCATGCAGGGCCATTTAAAGGATACATTTCTGACCAACCTCTAATATCTAATGACCCAGGTACAGGTATTAGAAACCAACCGAACACCATTACCAAAATAAGTTTCCAAAAAGGGGTTCCTTCTATTGCGGGAAACATTGCACCGGCTGCAAAGTAAAAACACACTGCCCCGAGTGTCATCCCTACAATTATCATGGGGTGCAAACGTATGAGTCTTCTTTTTAAAAATCCTGTAAGAGACATTGTATTCCATCTGTCATCATAAGCGTGTGCTATTACAAAACCAGAAAGAAGAAAGAAAAAATCAACTGCAAGATAGCCGTGATTGATAAGCTGTTTAGTATGATCGCCACCTGAGAAAACCTCAAGAATATGAAAGGCAACCACAAGAATAGCGGCTACACCCCGAAGCCCGTCAAGAATCTCATAATGTTTTTTAGAATCCTTGAAAACGGTTCCCTGTGAAGAAATAACTTCCATTTATTTTTTGTTTTTGATTTATATTAATTGAATTATTTTAAACGGAAATTAATTTTAGCTCTAATATCTGCTGATGAAGCTCCAATCAATGCCTGAAAATCTCCAGGTTCTGCTATCCATTGATGTTCTTTGTCATTGAAAAAACTCAAAGCGTCTTTTTCGATCGTGAAAGTGATTGTTTTTTCTTCACCCGCTTTTAGAAAAACTTTATCAAAACCTTTAAGTTCTTTTACAGGTCTTGGTAGTGAAGACTTAATATCAGAAATGTATAACTGAACAACCTCTGCCCCATCACGTTTACCTGTATTTTTTACCTTAACAGAGAAAGAAATTTTATCATCCTGAGTAATATTTATTTTGTCAGCTTTTATGTCGCTATATTGAAATGAAGTATAACTAAGTCCGTATCCAAAAGGGAAAAGTGGTTTTATTTTTTCTTTCTCATGCCATCTGTACCCCACAAAAATACTTTCTTTGTAAGTAACCTCGTCTCCACCAGGATATGAGTTAAAAGCGTGTGCAGCATTATCTTTTAATGCAACGGGAAAAGTAAATGTTAGTTTCCCTGATGGATTGACATCACCTAGCAATACTGCCGCCAAAGCAGTACCAGATTCAGATCCAAGAAACCATCCCTGAACAATAGCCGGAACCTCTTTCTCCCAAGGCATCGCTACAGCATTACCGGAAATATTGATATAAATTAAATTTGGATTGACTTTTGCCAGTGCACTTATTAGTTCATTCTGACCATATGGAAGTTCGAGTTCTTTTCGATCATTGCCTTCACTATCTTGGAAATCACTTTTATTCAGACCTCCCATAAATAGAACTACATCAGCTTCTTTTGCTAATTTCAGCGCTTCATTTTTAAGTTCTTCGGCACTTCGGTTTTCTGTAAGGTTTTGTCCGGAAACTACGCCATTATAATTTCCGCTGGCATCTCCTACATATCCTCTTGCATACGTTACCTGAGCTTCATTGCCAATTCTTGCCTGAAGTCCTTTAAGAGGCGAAATCTCGTATTTGGCTTTAAGCGAAGAGCTTCCTCCTCCTACTGTCATCATCTTGATAGCATTTTCTCCAATAACCGCTATTTTTTTATATTTTTTTATATCCAGAGGCAATATTGCTCCCTTATTTTTCAAAAGTACAATCCCTTCTTCTGCAATACTTCGTGCTGCAGCGGCATGTTCTGGTGTACCAAAAGATCCCCACGGTCTGTTCCTGTCCATATTGGTCCTGAAGATAAGACGCATTATGTTTCTAATTTTTTCATCAAGTTCTTTAGTACCAACTTCGCCGGACTTTATCAAATCAAGATAAGGTTTTGCCAGATAATAATTATCATAAGCATTACTTGCACCCCATGTAAGGCCATCTGTCCAGGTTCCAAATTCCATATCAAGACCATTATAAATAGATTCTTTGGTATTGTGAACACCTCCCCAGTCTGCCACTACAGCGCCATCAAAAGACCACTCTTTTCTAAGGATATCCTGCAGCAAAAAATTATTATGACATCCTTGCAATCCTTTGTATTTATTGTATGATCCCATAACTGCCCAAACATCTCCTTCCTGAACGGCTGCTTTAAAAGCCGGAAGATAGATTTCATAAAGTGCACGGTCATCTACAATTACATTTACCCCATGGCGATTGGTTTCCTGATTGTTTAATGCAAAATGCTTCACACAAGCCGCTACTCCATTTGACTGAACCCCGCGAATGTAAGGTACAACCATTTGGCCGGCAAGAAAAGGATCTTCGCCCATGTACTCGAAATTTCTTCCGTTTAGAGGGCTGCGATAAATATTAATTCCGGGACCCAGAATTACATTTTTATTTCTGTAACGTGCTTCTTCTCCAAGACTTTTTCCATACAAAAGCGACATATTTCTATTCCAGGTAGCAGATAATGCAGTAAGAGCCGGAAAAGCAATACAAGAATCATTAGTCCATTCTGCCTGCTGCCATTCATCCCATTTTACTTCAGGACGAATTCCGTGAGGACCATCAGTCATCCAATTCTCCGGAATTCCTAGACGAGGTACTCCGGGAGAACTAAATTTAGATTGTGCATGCACCATGGCAATTTTTTCTTCTAATGTCATCTTCGAAAGCGCATCTTCAATACGCTGTTCTACAGGTTTTGAATCATCAAGATATATTGGTAATGCCTTCTGGGCCGTGACATTCAAAACGGACAGCATTATAAAAGCAGTAAATAATTTATATAACATAGTTTTTTAGTTTTTCGGATTGTGGTTTTTTATTTTAAAGTAATCGAAGCAGTTTGTACATCATTACTGCTGGTTCCTATCATGATTTGAAACTCACCAGGTTCGCTTACAAAGTCAAGTGCGCTGTTATAGAATTTAAGCATCTCCTGAGTGATTATAAACTTCACTATTTTTGACTCTCCGGCTTTAAGAAAAATTTTATCAAATCCTTTAAGCTCTTTTACAGGTCTTGAGATACTGGCTTCCATATCTCTGATGTAGAGCTGTACAGTTTCTGCTCCATCCTTTACTCCGGTGTTCTTTACATTTACTGAAGCTGTAAGTGTTCCGTCAGCGCTCATTTCAGTTGCGCTCAACGTTATGGGACTGTATTGAAATGTAGTATAACTTAATCCGAAACCAAATGGATACAAGGGAGCATTCTTTTCGTCCATATAATTGCTCCTAAATTTCTCAAAGCCCTTATCAGATGCTGGTCTTCCAGTATTTAAATGATTATAATAAAGTGGAATTTGAGCCACACTTCTTGGAAAAGTCGATACCAATTTTCCGCTCGGGTTTACATCACCAAAAAGTACATCACCTATCGCTTTGGCCGATTCGCTTCCGCCAAACCAAACATTCAAAATTGCAGGCACATTTTCCTGTTCCCAAACAAGTGTCATAGGTCTTCCGGCAAATAAAACCAGCACTACCGGTTTTCCTGTCGCTAAAAGTTTCTCCAAAACTCTTTTTTGTACAGCTGGAATTCCAATATCTGTGCGGCTGCTTGATTCTCCGCTCATTTCAGACGACTCACCCATTGCTGCTATAATTACATCTGCTTTTGAAGCCGCATTAAGTGCCTCTGCAATAAGCTCATCTTCTGTTCTGTTGTCCCACGGAATGTCTCTGCCAAACATTGTGGCATCTTTTTGCATTCCCTTATCACTTAATAGATTAGAACCTTTCGCATATAAAACAGTAGCTTTATTACCCACAGTCTCGCGCAATCCTTCAACCAGACTAAGCGGTTGATCAAGTTTCGCGGCAACACTCCAGGTACCTACCATATTTGACTTTGTGTCTCCCATTGGTCCAACTACTGCAATTGTTTTTGCTTTGGATAAAGGCAGAATATTTCCTTGATTTTTTAAAAGAACAAAACTTTCAGAAGCCGTTTTGCGCGCTGCTGCCCTGTTTTCATTTGTATATATTTCTTTCTGCGCTCTTTTAGTATCACAAAACTTATAAGGATCTTTAAATAATCCCAATTTATACTTGGCTTCAAGAACACGTTTGCAAGCCTGATTTATTTTTGCAACATCAACCTTTCCTTCTTTTATTGAAGCAGGAAGTGTATTTAAGAATCCTTCTGAAACCATATCCATATCCAGTCCCGCATTGAGTGCAGCGGCTGATACGTTTTTTAAATTGCCAAGTCCGTGATTCACAATTTCACCTACTCCCCCATAATCAGCTACTGTAAACCCATCAAACCCCCATTGTGTACGAAGTACATCGGTCAACAGCCATTTATTAGCATGGGCAGGAACAGCATCTACCACATTAAAAGATGCCATAACACTTGCCACTCCTTGCTCTACTGCAGCTTTGTAGGGATAAAAATATTCATTATACATACGAATATGGCTCATGTCTGCAGTGTTGTAATCTCTTCCGGCTTCTCCCGCTCCATACAATGCAAAATGTTTAACGCAGGCCAGAATATTAAATTTTTCTGAAAATGTATTATCCTTTCCCTGATATCCTCTGATCATTGCCTTTGCAATTTGTCCGCCTAAGTACGGATCTTCACCACTTCCTTCAGAAACACGTCCCCATCTTGGATCTCTGGCAATATCAACCATAGGGCTAAATGTCCAGCTAATACCATCGGCACTGGCTTCTTTGGCAGCAATTCTTGCAGATTCCTCTATAATTTTCATATCCCAGGTACAAGCCAATCCAAGAGGAATTGGAAAAACGGTTTCGTAACCATGAATAACATCCATACCAAAAAGCAGCGGTATTTTCATTCTGCTTTCTTCAACAGCAATTTTCTGAATCTCTTTGATTTTCTTAACTCCCTTGATGTTGAACATTCCTCCTACAAGACCTTTACGAATCTTTGCTGCAATATTGGTATTGCTGCCCAATCCTGTTATTATATCTCCCTCACTAGGCAGGTTCATTTGTCCTATTTTTTCTTCTAAGGTCATCCGGTTCATCAATTCGCTGACGAACGCCTCCATTTTTTGATCTTTTTGCTGCTGGGCATTCATTTGAAATGCTGCTGCCAGAAACAACACTGCTGCTAATTTTTTTTTCATATCTATTTATAATTTATCGACTTCAGGTTTATTTTTAATAGTGATAAACCTTGATGTTGTAAAACTATAACGATATAGTACGCATGCGGCATTGTAAAATAAAAATGTAGAAATCAAAAACACTCAAAATACTCATTATCAATAAACTAAACAATGTATCATGTTTTAAAAAGTAGTCGCCACGCCTTAAAAATGTAGTTGAAAAAAGAAAAAAAACGCGGTCAAAATACTACATCATTCCCTATACAGGTTTAGACTTAGGTTTTGTTAGGTATTGAAAAGACAGGAATGTCGCGAGATAAAGATTGGTCTTAAAGCCCATTCGACCTGCTGCCGGTTTTCTCCAGTCTTTTAGTGAACTCTTCTTTCGAATAGCTCGTTTTATTGCGAATTTTAGTTCGGTAATTATAAATAGTACTCATAGAAAGCCTTAAAAAGGAAGCAATTTTATCGCTGTCTTTAATACCAAGTCTTTCAAGAGCAAAAATGCGGAGTTCTGTAGTAAGTATTTCTCCTTCTTTAAGAGTAATTTTCTCTCCGTCTGCAAGGAGTGCATTAAAATCTATGGTAAATTCAGGGTAAAGCTTAATAAAAACACTGTCAAATTTTTGATACAATTCAAGAAGTTCCTGATCTATTGTATCATTTGATTTTAAAATATTAGTCAAATCAACAAATTGCCTGCTAACAGCTTTTTTATAAAGTTTGCGTCTGTAATCTTCCATTTTGTTAATATAAGACGAGCAGATATCAAAAAACTGTGCTATATATTCTTCTTTTATATTATTGGATTCGTTGAGCTGCTCATTGAATACTTTGAGTTGCTCATTTGCAGCCTGAAATTCAGAATTAAGCTCCTGAAGTTCTTGTGCCGAGTCTGAAAGTGCTTTTTTTACTCTCGACAAACGTCTCATCTGACGGTAGATGTAAAAAATTAAACCAATTAAAAAAACACTGAGAACACTTACAGAGGCAATATAAATTTGAAGCTGCTTTTTATTTTTCTCTGCTTTTTTCTGATATGCCGCATTAATAATCGAATAAAACTCTGACATCATTAGTGTTCTAAATTTTACATTGCAGAATACTGCATCTTCAAGAGCTGATTTTGCATACTTATAAGCCAAATCAATTTTGCCATTATAGTAATTGTATATCGCAAGATTCTGGATCGCTCCCTGATCTTTTGTTGCTGTTTCTATATCTGTTATTGCTGCCAGCGTATAATAATCGATTCCTTCTGCGTATTGTTTATTGCGCATACTGATATTGCCCAGAATATAGGCACACATTGCATACTGAGATTTTTTAAGGTCCTGAGAATAAAACAATTCTTCCAGATTCTGTTTGGCTGCACTATAATCCTGTTTATTAATTGAACGCAGGGCTAAATTTACTTTGTATTCTGAGGATTGAGAATCTAAAACAGAGAGTAATGAATCTCTATAAACATCTATTTGTTTAGTGTAGTATTTACTGGGATTATTAGTAGCGTATTGCTCAAAAAATTCAATATAAAATTCGAAATAAGTCTTTTTTTGATCCTTTGAAAGCGTACTGGTTTGAATTGATTTAAGCAGTTTCTCAGATTCTAAAAAACGTCCGCTTGCAGAATATACATTGGCTAGGTGCAGGACAGCATTTGTCCTAAAATCTGCTTCATTAAAGGAATCAGAGAGCTTTACATTTTTCATAACAAAATATAAAGCAGAATCAATTTTATATTTCCGGTATTCTGTGTACAATTTTTGATTCAGCAAATACTGATTCTCGAGTGAATTGTTTTCTTTTAGAGCTTTTCTTAATTTCGATGTTCTTTTGTCTTTAAGGGCAGAATAATCCGCTTTATGCTGTATGGCAAAGTCAAGTTTAAGACGTAATGAATCGTTTACATTTCCAAAACAAAGAGTGACAAATAAAATTAATAAAATGGAGATTATACTTTTCTTAAACAAAACCTTTGATTTAAATTATGATACTCCAAAATTTTTTTGGAATCATGCAAATATATGCAAATTCGCATTTTATTTGAATAATTTATTTTATATAACGACTAAAAAAAATAGCTGGTATATGCAGTCAAAAAAACATCAGTTTAGAAAGTTCTGCCTATGACAAAAAAAAAGAGATGCTGATTAGATTGCATCTCTTTTTCAATTGTTTTTTATTTAAATTTTATCTTTTTAAATCAAACCTGTCCAGATTCATTACTTTGTTCCAAATGGCGACAAAGTCATTTATAAATTTTTCATGTGAGTCAGTACTTGCATATACTTCGGCAATTGCTCTTAATTCTGCATTAGAACCAAAAACAAGATCTGCTCTTGTTGCTATCCATTTAGGCTGCCCTGTTTTGCGATCGTTTCCTGTATAAAGTTCTTTATCATTTGAAACTGCCTGCCACTGGGTACTCATATCAAGAAGATTTACAAAAAAATCGTTTGTCAGCTGTCCGGGACGATGTGTAAAAACACCATTTTTGGTACCATCAGTATTAATGTCCAACACGCGAAGTCCGCCTAAAAGCACTGTTAATTCTGGTGCGGTTAAGGTTAGTAAATTGGCTTTATCGATTAATAGTTCCTCTGTAGTTACTGTAGATTTTGTTTTTCGAAAGTTACGGAACCCATCCGCTTTAGGCTCAAGATATCCAAAAGATTCCACATCGGTTTGTTGTGCAGAAGCATCCATACGCCCCTGAGAGAACGGCACTTTAATGCTAAAACCTGCAGCTTTTATTGCTTTCTCTACCCCAACTGTACCTGCTAAAACTATTGTATCTGCAAGTGATACTTTTTTTCCGGTACTCTGTGCATTATTAAATTCATTCTGAAGATTTTCCAGTTTTTCCAGAACTTGTTTCAGCTGTGCAGGATTATTCACTTCCCAGTCTTTTTGCGGAGCTAGTCTGATACGCGCACCATTTGCGCCACCACGCTTATCAGATCCTCTAAAAGTCGAAGCCGAAGCCCACGCCGTTGCAACTAATTGTGAAATACTTAAGCCTGAATTTTCTATTTTTTCTTTTAATTGATTGATGTCATTTTCTTCTATTAAAGAATGATTTACTTCAGGAATCGGATCCTGCCATAAAAGTTCTTCCTGAGGAACATCAGGTCCTAAATAACGGGAAACCGGTCCCATATCACGATGTGTCAGTTTAAACCATGCACGAGAAAAAGCATCTGCGAACTGGTCAGGATTTTCAAAAAATCGGCGTGATATTTTCTCGTACGCAGGATCTAATCGTAAAGATAAATCTGTGGTAAGCATCGTTGGTAAATGCTTTTTAGCAGGATCAAAAGCATCCGGAATAATAGGTTCAGCGTTTTTAGCTACCCATTGATGAGCACCGGCAGGACTTTTTGAAAGTTCCCATTCAAAACCAAATAAATTTTCGAAAAAGTTATTGCTCCACTGTGTTGGTGTTTTGGTCCAGATCACTTCAAGTCCGCTGGTAATAGCATCAGGACCTTTACCGGAACCAAAACTATTTTTCCAGCCAAATCCCTGATCTTCGAGGTCTGCCGCTTCTGGTTCTTTGCCCACATGGTCAGAAGGAGCTGCACCATGAGTTTTACCAAAGGTGTGTCCTCCTGCAATTAAGGCTACAGTTTCTTCATCATCCATTGCCATTCGTCCAAAAGTATCTCTGATGTCTTTAGCTGCTGCGATAGGATCCGGATTACCATCAGGACCTTCAGGATTTACATAGATAAGTCCCATTTGTACAGCTGCCAAAGGTTTTTCTAAGTTTCTGGAATGAATATGACCATCAGCATCGTCATCAGATGAAACCACACCGTGATCCTTCGGCACACCTTCTGAACCATCTTTGTAACGCTCATCTCCTCCCAGCCATGTGGTTTCAGATCCCCAATAAACTGATTCATCCGGTTCCCACACATCAGCACGTCCTCCAGCAAAACCAAATGTTTTGAACCCCATCGATTCTAAGGCAATATTTCCTGTCAATATCATTAAATCTGCCCATGAAATTTTTCGCCCATACTTTTGTTTAATAGGCCACAACAATCTGCGGGCTTTATCAAGGCTTACATTGTCCGGCCAGCTGTTAAGAGGGGCGAAACGCTGTTGTCCTGCGCCTGCACCACCGCGACCATCTTCAACGCGGTATGTTCCTGCGCTGTGCCATGCCATTCTGATAAAAAGACCTCCGTAATGACCAAAATCTGCAGGCCACCAATCTTGCGAATCTGTCATAAGCTCGTGCAAATCTTTCTTTACTGCTTCGAGATCAAGACTCTTAAAAGCTTCGGCATAATTAAAGTCCTTATCCATTGGATTTGATAAGGCTGAATTCTGTCTCAGTATATTTACCCTGAGTTGCTTTGGCCACCAGTCATTGTTTTTTGTACCTCTCGCGGCTTGATTGTCCATGCTGCCATTATGAAAAGGGCATTTGCTGATGTCGTTCGATTTATCCTCCATAATTCAAAATTTTAATTTGATACTAATTTACAAACTAAATGAAAAGATTGTTATCAGTATACATAATAATTATTTGTTCTTTGATAGTTAAAATCTATTCAACAGAAATTCAGAATAAAAAAGCGAAGTAAAATTACCTCGCTTTAATTTAAATTTCATCCTGATTATTTGTAAAAATTAGGTATCGGATTTAATGTAAGATTCTGTCTTTGATGCCAATAAGGATAAATTGGATTAACTTCACTTGCTTCATCGAGCCTCTTGATTTGATCAAGACTAAGATTCCAGCCTATAGCACCAAGATTTTGTCTTAACTGTTCCTCGTTTCTTGCTCCTATTATTATCGTCGATACAGTAGGGCGCTGCAAAAGCCAATTTAAAGCTACTTGCGATATTGATTTTCCAGTCTCGCCGGCAATAACTTCTAAAGCATCCGTAATTTTAAAAAGATGTTCTTTCTCTATTCCTGATTCTGGTACGGGACTTCCTCCTCCTGCGACACGACCTGTATTGGGCCAGTCTTTTGTTCTGCTAAATTTACCGCCCAGTCTCCCTCCTGCTAACGGACTCCAGATAATACCTCCCACTTTTTGATCTAATCCCAATGGCATTAACTCCCATTCATACTCACGATTAACAAGCGAATAATATACCTGATGGCCTATATAACGATTCCAGCCATACTTTTCAGATAATGCCTGAGATTTCATTAAATGCCATCCTGAAAAATTGGAAGCTGCTATATAACGTACTTTTCCACTTTGAACCAGATCGTCTAATGTGCGTAAAGTTTCATCAACAGGTGTATTTCCATCAAAACCATGCATATGGTAAATATCAATATAATCTGTACCCAGCCTTTTAAGACTGCCTTCTATTTGTTTTAATAAATGATACCTGGATGATCCCTGATTGTTAGGTCCCTGGCCAAATGTGAATGTAGCTTTTGTTGATATCAGCAATTGATCTCTTTGGTGATCTGCAATTGCTTTGCCTAATACCTCTTCTGCCAAACCATCTGAATAAATATCTGCCGTATCAAAGAGATTAACTCCTGACTCTAAACATATATTTACAAGTTTCTTAGCTTCCTCAACCTGAGTACTGCCCCATTCCTTAAAAAAATCATTTCCTCCGCCAAAGGTGGCTGTACCAAAACTCAATACAGGAACTTGTAATCCTGAATCGCCCAATTGTCTATATTCCATAATTTTATTTTTTATTAGTGTTTTTTTTAAAGGCATTCATTAATCTATTCCAAATTATTTTTAAAACCATACCTACTGCAAAGCATTATAAAATCTTTTCTAATTTTCCTGACCTCAGAAATAATAAATAGCCTATTCTCAGCATAAGCTTAGTTTATTATGACAAAGTTCTTCATTTAAATTAAATATTTTCTTGTAAATTTCCATCAAATACTTGTAAATTTCCATCACAAAATGATTGCGACAATTTGATACATTAGTTATTGACGAATTGGAAGAAAATAAATTACCTTAGAACAAATTGCTCAAGTAGTTGGTTTTACGGATGAAAGTCATTTGTCTAATTATTAAAAAAAGAAAATCACTCCAAATCTGTATAGAAAGAAAACTAATAATGAAGTTTTAATATCTGAGACTAATACTGTTCTTAATTTATAAAAAATAGACTTAAAATTGATCACAATTATTACTGGGATAGTTCTGCTTCGGTATGTAAAGCTATTGATCAGGATGACAAATTTTAAGATTATTTTTGATGACCATAATGCACAGGAATTTTTGATCCAGAAGTCTGCAATAAACTGGACTATAGCCAGACCTGTTGGCTTAAACGAAAATGAAACTTTAGGAAAATTAGACATTACCTATGACCACAAACTAAGACCGTGCCGGATGAGCCGTAAACTACTTGCTAAATTTTTTATTGATAATTTATATACTGAAACTTATAATCGAAAAATGCCAATGTTAGCTGAAAAATGATAAATAAAATTATACTTCAGCAACTAATAATTGTAAGTAAACTAAATATTCACTTTGAAAAAAATATGTTCTTAATAAAATAATTATCTTCATAAATTGACTTGAAAACATACCAATATTAAGTATGTAACAACTCAAACTTCATTCTTCAATAAAAAAAAGAGGGACTGAAAGTCCCTCGCAAAACAAACCCCTGCACTTTTAGTGCAAAGCGATTAGTATATCAAATGTTGGCTTCCTGATGCAAATTATATGAAGAACCGCTATTTGTTGTCAAATTCTCTGCGGTTGTAAAAAGAATCATCATCACTATAATAAACAGAGTTAGGATCGTTTTCAGGATAATAAGACTTCATTACTCTTCTTTCATACTCCCTGTTAAAATTGTATTCCCTGTTATATCTGCTTGTGTTTCTAAATGTATCATATCCTATGTTGCTAGCCATAACAATTTTTGTGTCTTTATTGATATTAACCGATCCAATAGGTATTATAACATGGTTGTCGCCGTCTTTGTAGGTAAACTCCTTTTCGTTCTCGCTCGCTATAGCATTATGAACTTCATTACGGCTATCTTCAATTAATGCTTTATCTACTTTCACATCTAGATATACAACACGCTTCATATCTTTATTAACCCAAAGATTATCAATTGTGCCTATAGTGCGGTTGTCAGCGTCTACTATTTTCCATCCTCGTACATCAGGATAGTTCGAAGCAATTTTATAATCAGAAAGTTCATCCAATCTGTATAAATTTTTATCTTTATTTTCCATAAATATTTTTTTAGTATTAAAAATTATTTTTCGCTAGTCTGGCTGCAGGATACTTTTACTTTTTAAGTCTACCTTGTTTTATCATGGAAAACAAATTCACGAAATACCTTTATAAACCAATGTCAAAAAAATGTAGAGGATAATTATAACAAAGTTTATTTCGTGAAGAAAAAGCTGTTTTCATCGCTGCATTTCTTCTAGTTAATTTGTCGTATTGTCTGTACTTGTAGTATTTTCAATTTCTACACTGTTATCACTTTGCGTCACGTTATCTTTCAAAAAGATGTAGTATATAAGTGCTGCGATCAACAGGACTGCTACAATCCATGGCCATACTGGCTTCTTTTTCTCAATTTTAATTTCTGCCATAACTCATTTTTTTTTTTGATTATATAAATAGTTTTAATATCCTATTAAAGATACAAATGAGTTGAGTTTAAGAAATATTTAATTTCAGCAGGATGTTACACAATTCCCAGTAGATGAATCTGAAAGGCAACTTTAATGTTTTAATCATGAACAGAAAAGCCCATTTCTTAACGAAATGGGCTTTTTTATATTTTCAATCCACTATATCTTCCATTATCTTAAATATTCAAAATATTCATTCTGTATACAAATTAGTTAAAGGACTGTCGAAACTCCAACGGAGACTGATTGGTTTTTATTTTAAATAGTTTGCTGAAAGATTGTGGATGTTCAAAACCAAAACTCGAAAACTATTGTATTATATAAAAATCTATCTTTTTCAACTCAGAAACTAAAGCATAAATGATAATTAGCTTTATTCGATTTTATAATCTTTCAAAATAATTTTAATACCCTCTTGGTAGGTTGTTACCCTGAAGTCAGGAAATCGTTTTTTAAATTTAGAGGAATCAAAAATATTGTCAATCGCATATCGTGGCAATAATTCCAAAGTTTCTTTGACGAAAGGATTGAAAACCGCTGCAATTTTTAAAATGAATGCGCCTAATTTACCGTAACTGATTTTTCGTCCTAATTGTTTGGATATTTCTTCCATAAATTCTTTGAATGTTAATCGGTCATCATCACATGGTAAATGCCATGTCTGTGAATAAGCATTATCCGTATTACCAATTTGGGCCATTGCCCTACTGGCATCAGGAGTAAAAATTAAGGTTCTCTTTACATTGTCATTCAGCAAAAATTTTGGTTTTTTATGCTTTTGCAAATTTCCAAATACAAGATCATTTGTAATTCCCTTAGTTTTGCCCGGTCCATAAAATTCAGGTGCCCGACAAATAACAGCGTTAATTTCCTTTTTCTCAATAGCATCTAATAACAATTCAGCAGCTATTTTTTTTGCCATTCCTTTTTTACCGCCAGGTTCCAAAGGAGTGTTTTCGTTTTGAATTTTACTCCCTTGCGGATAAGCGTAGGTATTGTCAAAATAAACAAGTTTACATCCATGTTCTTTACAGCCCAAAATTACATTGGTCATTATAACAGGCCATTGCCTGAGCCATAATTCAGACTCATATGGCAGGCCTACAGTAAGGTAAGCAATATCAGTATCTGCCAGCGCAGCGTTTACACTTTGCGGATCCAGCAAATCACATTTGAATAAAATATCTTCTTCATGAACTTTCTTTGGGTTTCGTCCAACGAGCTTTATTTTATTGGTATAGTTAAGGCGTAATACTTTAGCCAGTTCTTCTCCAATTATTCCGTTTGCCCCTAATATTGTCTGCATTTTTTTATATAAATTTAATGAAATCTACGGTAAATAAAAATCGTATCTCTATTACTTTCGTTCTTCTCTATATCGATATTACAAAAGCTTTTAATTCAGACATTTTGCCTTCTCGAAAATGCCAGACATCGCAATATGAATAGTGAGTCTCATTTCCGTTTTCGTCTTTCAGGGAGATTTTGCCGACTGCCGTAACGAAATCATTTTCAGCTATTAAATTTTCGACTATGAATTGTGGGGGCTCTAAATATTCTTTTGCCATATACTCTCTAACAGCTTCCTTTCCTTTCAGGGTTTTATCACCTACAAAAGTCCAATGCGTGTCGTCAGTGCAAAAAGACAAAAAGCCCTCATTATTTCCTGCAGTAAGCGCTTTATTTGCCATTTCCAGTATTGCTTTATTATTCAAATCCATATACTGTTTTTTAATTGTTTGTTTTATTGTCACTTTCAAATTTAATAATTTAATGTCATTTAATTTTTACATTACTAATCAAATTCTAATCTAAGAATGGATTTTAATTGACTTTTTGCTTAGGAATACTTGACACTTTTTCTATATTTATCCATCATTATTTTGAATAAATCTTTATTGGAAGGTGGAGAAAGAACAATTGCTTTAGACCCTGAAGATATAGATTCCTGAATACTTAATATACTTGTGCCACCTGTTGCCATAACAGGAAAGCCAGGGAAAAGTCCGTAATTATTAAAAGCAAAAAGCACATTCCTTACGAAATGTGCTTTTTTTTAATGTCATGGCATTAAGTATTTATTTTGAAAAAAATTAACGCCAGCCCAGCTCCGGGGCAATATATTTTAGTATCGTCGATAGTATATGAACATTGTACTCAACTCCTAATGTGTTGGGTATCGTCAGCAATAATGTATCCGCTTCCTGAATAGCTTCATCCTGAGCCAGCTCAGCAATTAGTTTATCCGGCTCAGCTGCATAACTCTTTCCGAAGATTGCGCGTTTATCACTTTCTATATTGCCAAAACTATCAGCCCCTTTTCCTTGATTTCCAAAGTAGTATTTGTCCTGATCGTTGACCAGTGCAAAAATCGAACGGCTTACTGAAACTCGAGGTTCATGTTTATGTCCTGCTTTTTTCCAGGCTTCTTTATATATCCTGATCTGTTCTGCTTGTTGAATATGGAAAGGTTTCCCGTTTTCGTCATACTTCAGGGTAGAACTTTGCAGGTGCATCCCGTTTTCAGCAGCCCAAATAGCCGTAGCATTAGATGCGGCTCCCCACCAGATACGATCTCTTAATCCTTCTGAGTGCGGTTCAAGACGCAATAAACCAGGCGGATTGGGAAACATTGGATTAGGATTTGGCTGTGCAAATCCTACACCGTTAAGTTTGTCTAAAAACTCTAAAGCTTTTTTACGCCCCATATCGGCATCTGTTTCGCCTTCATCAGGTTGGTAACCAAAAGCACGCCATCCATCAACAACCTGCTCCGGTGATCCCCTGCTAATTCCTAATTGCAAACGTCCTCCTGAAATTAAGTCAGCAGCACCGGCATCCTCAACCATATACAGAGGGTTTTCATACCGCATATCGATAACGCCTGTACCAATTTCTATTTTACTTGTCTTAGCGCCGATAGCCGAAAGTAAAGGAAAAGGTGATGCTAGTTGTTTTGCAAAATGATGTACCCTGAAATAAGCGCCATCCACACCAATTTCTTCTGCGGCAACAGCTAAATCTATAGACTGAAGCAGTGTATCACTTGCCGTACGGGCTTTATAGGAAGGATGATCTGCCCAATGCCCAAACGATAAAAATCCTATTTTCTTCATAGATAGCATGATTATTATTTACTAATTCAAATATACGCATCATTATTGAGCTTTGTAACTAGTGCGACAGATTTTGCAGTCGTCGGTAATCTGTAGGTGAGATAGAAGAATGTTTCTTGAAAAAGCGTCCAAAGGCAGAAACGGAGTTAAAACGCAATCGATAAGCAATATCACTGATATTAATTGCCGGATTACCTAGTAAAACGACTGCTTCTTTTAGTAAATGGGCATCAATAATTTGGTGAGGTGTTTTATCAACAGCCTTTTTTACAATATGAATGAGGTATTTATTTGAGATATGCAGTTTTTGTGCATAATAATTTACGCCTTTATGCTGGCTAATATTATTCATAACGAGATCAAGAAACTGAAAATAAATTTCCTTTGGATTGTTTAAAACCAAAACGTTATCCTCTTTTTCCTCAGGTAAAAATTCAGCTGTTTCTAATAGCAGGTTGAATATTATAGTCCTGATGATTTCATCCTTGAATTTGAGCGTTGCTTTAATTTTGTTTTCAAGATATTTCATCAGCTTAAACAGCCTTTTAGCTTCTTGTTCCCTGAGGCACATTATCTCATATGACTTATCCTTAAAAAAAGTAAGTCTTTCGATGATAAACGGATCTGATAAATTTTTAAGAAGAAACTCTTTTTCAAAAAAGAGCAATTTCATTCGAAAGTCTTCACTATTATTTTGAAAAGCAATAATGGTTGCCGGTCTCGCAAGTAATAAACTAAATTGACGAATATAATGCTGTTGCCCGTCAATTACAATCGTAATATCACCTTCGAGACAAAGACATAATGAGTAATAATCCATCCGAAAAGGTTTCTGAGGATATTCTAATTGCTTTTTACCGGAAGAGACATAATAAGGCAAACAGTTGTCGACCTCAAAGTAAGCCAGTGTGTCGCTTATTTTATCGTAAAGTTTATCTTCCTGCATAAATGTTGCTTCAAATTGTTTTGGAAAACTAATTTTAGCATAAAAATAAGCAATTATGGTTTATGACGCTCTATAAATTACCATCAATTTTAAATCAGATTACAGTTTAAATAATATAAAAATGACACCAAAACAAAGAGTTGAGGTGTCATTTTTTTTAGAATATTATCCTGTAAAAAGTAGATGGGTCCTGTTTAGATTTTAGTCTCTAATTCCACCTATCCAATGTTTCAATTTATTAAGTTGTTCTGTAAAGAAAGACTCATGATCCTGCGAATCTTCGTTTTCGACAAGCAGATGTTCGTAGTACGTTCCTTTTAGAAATTTTCTTAAAAGCCCCTCTCCTACTATTGGCTCATAATCGTTTAGTGATTGTGCTGCTTTAAGTAAGTGGCGAATATCATATTGTAACGGATTAATATCGGGTACCTGTTTGTTTAAATTCAACAACTCATAAACCGCTATTCTGGCAGTTCGTACTGAACTTTCCATCGTAAATACAATATCATTATTGGTTTCTACAAATTGTCCCACTAAACCTAGATTTTTACAGCCTTCAGGAACAACTTGCGGACGATCGCCTTTTGCTCTTGGCATAAACATAGAAGTGATATAGGGCATAAAGGAACTGCGGACGATTGTATTTTCTACAATATTATCGAGTTGGTCAATAATCCCTAAATGATGTGCCAATTCTGCCAAAAGCTCATTACCTGTACATTCCGGCATTGTTTTTTTGACATAATCACCTTCTTTATCCATAAAAAGGGCATAAATCCAAATCACTAAAATATCATCCGGCTGATCCGGGAAATGTGGTTGTCTGTTACAGGTAAAGCTCATTAACCAGTTTGAATCACTAATCGTAACAATTCCTCCAGTTGCAGTCTTGCCTGAGTAAGGATCGTTTACGCATAACTCTTTTACTTTCTCTGTAAAAGCTGAAGGTTTGCAGGTAAGTGTAGCAGATTCCCAGGAAGATTTTTCGATATTGCCACAGAATTTTTCAGGATTTCCAAAAACAGGCGATTTCGCAGCCAGGTTTTTCCACAGTTTCCATCCGGCACTTTGTCCGCTATTATTTTTATCTAATTTAATAGCCGGTGCAGTTACATTATCACCATAAAAAGTATCCTCTGTCATTGAGCCTGTTGTAGCAATTACGTAATTTTCTTTGCCTACAGGAATTCTTTCTTCTTTACCGTCTTTTTCTATAATGATGGCTTCGACAACTTTGCCATTGACATCACTATGAATATCTAAATCTTTTACGAGTGTATTAAGGTCAATTTGTACCCCTTTGCTTTGTAAAAACTTTCTAAGAGGCGTAACAAATGTATCGTATTGATTGTATTTAGGGAAAACCAGACACGAAAGGTCTTTCATTCCGTCTATAGCATGCAGGAAACGGTGCATATATAATTTACATTCTAATAAACTGTGCCAGTTTTCGAAGGCAAACATCGTACGCCAGAAAAACCAAAAGTTACTTTCAAGAAAAGATTTGCTAAAATAGTCTTCGATAGTAATATCATCAAGATCTTCTTTCCTTTTAAGCAAAAGCTTAATGATGGCAAGCTGATCTTTTTTATCCAGTCCAAATTTACTAAAATCTTTAATCTGACCTTTCTTATGAATTAGTCTGGCTTTTGAGTAATTAGGATCATTATCATTTACCAGACGATATTCGTCTAATACGCTATAAGGAGCCGGCAGCTCCAGAGCGGGAATATCCTGAAATATATCCCAAAGATTTTCATACGTCATATCCATCTCACGGCCACCACGAATAATGTAACCGTCGGTCGTATTTCCGGCACCATCCAGGGATCCGCCATCAACGTGCAGCTGATCCAGAAAAATAATATTCTCCCCCGGAACATGAGCGTCACGAATTAAATAATAGGCTGCAGCCATTCCTGCGATACCACTGCCTACAATATAAATTTTGCTGTCTTTGTACGATTTTGTTGGAATCGCTTTATTGCGCTGATAATTCCCTATTTGATCTGAAAAAGGCATTGTTTTTTCAGGTGTATTAATTTGAATCTCTTTACTGGAGTCAGGTTGATGGTTCACATTTCCATACTCTTTTGAAGCCTTTAATATTTTTTCGAATTTTGAAGTGGTAGAACTCATAACTAATCTATTTTTTGATTTACTCAAAGTTAAGAGTACCTGTAGGATAATCTGCATCCCTAAATTCATTATTGCTATCCCTAAATTCCGTTTTTCCTGAGCGTATAAATAACTGTAACTTTAGAGTATGTGTGTTTTGAAGAACCGAAATGCCATATTCCTAACTTAAAAAAACTACCCTATAAATGTTGATTTGGCTAAAGCCTTATTATTCCAGTTATTAAATACGCTCACCTAAAGCAGGAGGCTGGTCAATACTAAAAACTTGACAACTTTAGGCAATTGTTTTTATCGTAATAACTATTTACTTTTCGTAATTTGCCCTTATAAAAAATTGCAGTTATTCTAATAGAAGATAATACGTGAAAAACATATTTATAGTAGTCAATTTAGTACTGGTGGTTTTTTTATTTCAAACGTCTTGTATGGCTCAGACATCAAAAAAGTCAAGATTCAAAGCCTTGGTTTTGTATGAGAACGGCGGACATCATTTGCCTTTTACAACCGCTGCAAAACCATGGCTCAATAAACTGGCAATTGACAGCAGTTTTACCATTGATTATATCGAGAATACTAAAACAATTAATGAGGCTCTTTTAAAAAAATATCAGGTTTTTATACAATTAGATTACCCGCCATATACCTGGAGTGAGGAATCTATGAAGGCTTTTCAGAAATATATGAATGATGGTAAAGGCGGATGGATTGGGCTGCACCACGCGACTTTACTTGGTGAGTTTGACGGATATCCAATCTGGCAATGGTTCTCTGATTTTATGGGCGGGATACAATTTAAGGATTACATTCCGGCTTTTGCGACTGCCAAAGTAAATATTGAAGACACGTCGCATCCTATAATGAAAGGTGTTCCTGCCAGTTTTTTTGTAAAAAAGGAAGAATGGTATATTTATAATAAAAGTCCCAGACAAAATGTTCATGTAATGGCTTCAGTAGATGAAGCTACTTATGAACCTTCTTCAGCAATAAAAATGGGCGATCATCCCGTGATTTGGACCAATCCTCATTTTACTGCCCGAAATGTATATATTTTTATGGGGCATGCTCCGGAGTTATTCGATAATGAAGCATATACTACATTACTCAGAAACTCTATTTTTTGGGCAGCGCAAAAAAAATAAAATATCCTGTCTTCCGGCTTGGGTATTTGGTTTGAAATTATACTGTCTTTCTAATTTCTAAACGCTTCTAGTGGTACCGAAAATTTAAAGGTACTTCCCTTTCCCGGTTCACTTTCTGCCCAGATTTTACCTTGGTGTCTGTTTATAAGTTCACTGCAAAGCAGTAATCCCATTCCGTTTCCCATTTCGTTGTCCGTGTCTCGTTGAATCACTTTTCCGTTAATCTTAAATAATTTTTCTTTTATCAGGTCCGGAATTCCAATGCCGTTATCTGTAATTGATATTTCTGCATTCTGCTGTTTCCTTTGTACCCTGACTGCGATTTTACCATTTGTATCCGTAAATTTAATCGCATTGTTCAATAAGTTACGTACAATGGTATCAATCATTTTTTTGTCTGCCTCGACTTCTATTTGTTCAGTTGATTCGAACAAAAGATCAATGTTTTTGTTGAGTGCTGCATTCTGATTGAGTTCTATATTTTCGTTAATCAATTTGTTTAGTGTGATTTTTTCAGGACTGTATTCCATCATTCCTGTTTGTGCCCCGGACCACCCTAAGAGATTGTCCAGTAATTTATACGTGTTTTCGTTTGATTGATGCAGCACTTTTGCAATTTCCCTGATTTCTCCGTGGTTGCCTTCTTTGATATCTTCTATCAATAGTTTCGAAAGCGCTACTGATGATCCCAATGGTCCTCTCAAATCATGGGCGATTATAGAAAAAAATATATTTTTATCGTCTAACAGTTTCTGAATTTTAAGATCTTGTTTTTTCTTTATCAATAATAAAAATCCAATTGTACCTGTGAAAGCCAACAAAAACGAGCTTATATTGTACAAACTGTCTAATGTGGGATTGAAAAAAAATACATTTTTAGGATTAAAAAAGATATAAAGTATGCGTATCAATAGCAGAATTTCAAATCCGGCGTAACAAAGCGGATAAAAATTTCGGGAAAAATTATGCTTGTTTTGATTGAAATGACTGATCGTGGTAGGTAAATAAACAGCAAATATTCCCATTAGAATAATTAGGATGCGCGTATTAATTGTAGCTTCAAGTAGTACTGCAACGTTGAATATAACGGATGCAATACTGGTTATCGCTATTTGTAATTGGTAACTTTTCTTTGGTTTTAAATTCGAAAATGGCAACATTGCAGTCGTTTCGTAACAACAGGCTATAAAAATGATTGTAACGGCAATATTGACTGAAATAAAATCTGAGATGACGTTCCTTAAAAGAATCAGCACCCAGCCTACGGTTAATAATAATTTTGAAATGCCTAAACCGTTCAAAATTTTCCTGCTCTTACTTGTCGCATACGAAAATGAATAACTGAAAATAAGGATACTTATAAATAAATTTCCAAAAAAATATAATATATAAATGCTATTTGAATCTAATGGTAAAAGTTGGAACATTATAGGTTTGAGATATTAAAAGAACGGATAATTTCAGGCTGTAAATGTCACTATACAAACAGGAAAATAATTAATCAGGAAAGATTTAAATGTCCTGATTAAGACTTTATTGTCCTTGATTGGCAATTGTTTTAAGGCGGTGCTTAAATAAATTTGAAGCAAAAATCAATTTTATGTTTTCAATATTCAAATCAAAATTTTATCTAAAAGAAATACTACCTGATGGCTATATTGATATTCATAACCATATATTGGCAGGAATTGATGATGGTGCCAAAACACCGGAAGAAACAAATTATCTAATAGCGCAAATGAAAGCGCTAAATATTAAGGCCGCTTTTGCTACACCGCACACTTTTAACGGGCTCTGGAATAATACTTCTGAAAGTATAAGACAGGCTTATGAAATAGCGCTAAAAAACGATGACAATAGAATGTTTTTAAAAGGGTATGCAAGCGAATATATGCTGGACAATACTTTAATAGAAAAAAGCAGGGAAGAAAAATTGCTTGGATTATCGAAAAATTATATTCTGATAGAATTCAATTTGTTTAATAATCCTTTGAACCTGTATGAAATGCTGTTTGAGTTAAAAACAAAAAATTATAAAGTCATTATAGCGCATCCTGAACGGTATCTTTATTTTCATAATTCTATTGGTAAATATCAGAAACTAAAAGAATACGGTGTCTTTTTTCAATTGAACTTATTATCGCTAACGGGGTATTATGGCAAAAGCATTCAAAGACAGGCAATAGAATTGTTTAAAAATGATTTATATGATTTTACGGGATCAGACATTCATAGTGCAACTGAAATTACTCAATTTAAAACCGTACCTCTTCAGATTCCGGACAAAAAGAAAATGGATCGTTTGCTGGAAAACAATACAATTTTTCTCTAGCTCCTACGGCAAAATATAAAAGTCTTAATAGTCCTCAAAAATTAATAAAAAAGCCAGGATACAAAAAAAGCTGTTCGATCGAACAGCTTTTTACTAACAATAATTAAATCGCATTTCAATTTTGACCAACAATCTGCAACTTTAAATATCAAACTAACTCTTGAATTAATAAATCTGTTGAGCTTTTTTTAGAATCAGTTTGTTTTTTATAATTGCATTGAAGTACTTATGTTTTTTATTCTTTCATTCAGTATGTCTTCAATGCCCTTAAAATTTTCTATTGTATCTAATTCTTCATTCACGCTGATGTAGAATTTAATTTTTGGTTCAGTTCCGCTTGGTCTGGCGCAAATTACAGAACCATCTTCTGTATAATAAATCAGGACATCGGCTTTGGGCATGTTTATAATTTCTGATTCGTTGTTCAGTAAATTAAGTGATAACGATGATTTATAATCCTCAACCTTCACTACTTTTTGATTGTTAATTTCCTTTAAAGGATTTTCTCTTAAATTCACCATCATCGCATTGATTTCAGCCAATCCGTCGATTCCTTTTTTTGTAATAGAGATCAAATGTTCTTTATAAAAACCAAAATCTACATAATGCTGCAATAATGCTTTGTACACAGAACTGTTATTTGCTTTAGCCTGGGCAGCCACTTCGCAAATTAATAAACTTGCAGCAACTGCGTCTTTATCGCGAACGCTGTCTCCTACCATATACCCAAAGCTTTCTTCTCCTCCGCCAATAAATTCGAGTTCAGGAAAATCTTTGATCATCTTGGCAATCCATTTAAAACCTGTCAAACCACTTTTGTATGCAACGTCATAAGCGTTTGCCAGTTTCATAATCATTGGAGTCGAAACAATAGTGGAACCAATAAATTGTTTGCCGTTTATTTTTCCTGCTTTTTTCCATTGTTCCAACAAAAAGGCAGTCATTAAAATCATGGATTGATTTCCGTTTAGTAAAACCATTTTTCCTTGATTATCACGAACTGCTACTCCTAAACGATCACAATCAGGATCGGTGCCAATAACAATGTCGGCGTTGGTTTTTTCTGCTAATGCCAAAGCCATTGTTAAGGCTTCTGGTTCTTCCGGATTTGGAGATTTTACCGTGGGGAAATCTCCATTTGGTACTCTTTGCTCTTCGACAATATGTACGTTTTTATATCCCGCCAACGCTAATGTATCGGGTACAACCGTAATCGAAGTCCCGTGCAATGACGTAAAAACAATATTCAGATCATCTTTGGCCTCTTTAGAGGTATTAAAACTTGCATTTTGAACCGATGATTTCACAAAAGCCTGATCAATTTCAGTATCGATATATTCAATTAAATCTTCATTTGCTTCAAACTTAATTTGGTCGTATTTTAAATCTTCAATGGCTTTAATAATTTCAGCATCTTGAGGAGGGACAATTTGACCGCCATCTTCCCAATACACTTTATACCCATTGTATTCCGGCGGATTGTGAGATGCTGTTAGTACAATCCCACATTGACAGTTGAGGTATTTTAAGGCAAAAGACAATTCTGGTGTAGGTCTAAGACTCGAAAATAAATAGACCTGAATGCCATTTGCTGAGAAAACATCAGCGACAGTTTTTGCCAGTGTATCACTATTATGGCGGCAATCATAGGCAATAACTGCTTTAAGTTTTTGATTCGGAAATACTTTATACAAATAATTCGACAATCCCTGAGTACTTTTTCCTAACGTATATTTGTTGATACGATTGTTTCCAACTCCCATTACGCCGCGCATTCCGCCTGTACCAAATTCAAGATTTTTATAAAAACTTTCTTTTAATTCTTTCGGAGATGAAGCCATCATTTCACTTACTTTATCCTGTGTTTCTTTATCAAAAACAGGCGTTAACCATTCTTGTGCTTCTTTTAAAATACCTATTGCTAAATTCATTTGGATTACGTTCAATTATTTATTTCTTTTCCATTTTTGAAACCATGATTTCTTCACTACTTCTTTTCCGTACCCATAGCCATAACCGTAGTTGTATCCGTAACCATAACTTGAAGTAAAATCAATATCATTGAGTACATATCCCATATTAATGATTTTTTTATCCTTGAATAGCTTTTTAGAATACGAAATCAGGTTCTTTTCTGTTACTCCGGAACGCAGTACAAATAAGCTCGTATCAGCATACTTAGAAATCATAAGGGTATCACTAACCAATAAGGTTGGCGGTGTATCGAATATAATAATGTCATACTCTTCTTTTACCTCATTAATAAACTTTTCAAAACGCTGATTAGATAATAACAGGGTTGGATTTGGAGGTATAATTCCGGATAAGAAAAGATCAAATGGAAATTCCTTGTCGTCGTTACTGTGCAATAAGTCTCTCCATTGCAGTGTGCCATCGTGCAAATAATTACTAAATCCTTTGGTGTCTTTACTTACATTATCCAAATGCCTGTGCAATTGCGGATTTCTAAAATCAGCGCCTATAACAATGACCTTTTTGTCCAGATGTGAATAGGCAGTAGCCAAATTATAAGAAACGAAAGTTTTTCCTTCTGCCTTTATAGAGGAAGTCACAAATATTACTTTGCCTTTCTGATCTTCAGTATAAGGGGTAATAAAATTAGTATTGTGCGCTAAAGTTCGAAAGGCTTCTAAATTTTGAACATAAGAATCCTTGTCTTCTTTTAGCGAAGGCAGCTCTACTAAAATAGGTACATTTCCTGCTATGTTTTCAACATCTGTTGCTGTGTATATTTTATTATCTAATTTAAAAATGATAAATAAAATTGTAAACGGAATGACCATTCCTAAAAATAAAGCGATCAGAACAATCTTGCTTCTTTGAGGAGAAACCGGATAAATATCTGTTATAGCATAGTCTATAATTTTAGTATTGGCTACGGTAACAGCTAAATTGATAGAGGCTTCTTCTCGTTTTTGAAGCAACAACAGGTACAAACTTTCTTTTAGGTTTTGCTGACGTTCGATACTTCGCAATACTTTTTCTTTTTCAGGAATGGAGGCAAAACTACCATCAGCTGCTTTTTGGGCTGTTTCGCTCTGAACGAGGGTTGTTTTTAATTGTTGCCTGAACCCTTTTACAGAATTGATAATATTGTTTTTTAAACTTACCAGTGTGCTTACCAAAAGCTGAATAGAAGGATTGTTGCTTCCTGCGCTGGTCTGCAGTTTCTGATAAGATAAAACGGCTGTATTATAATCTGCTACCAATTGATTGATCGTAGGATTTTGTATGCCTATATCTGCCGGTAAAAGCTCAAATGCTTTCTGGGATTCGATGCTTTTTTTAAGCAAATCTGCTAATAATAATTGAGATTCTATATCAAATGAAGCTTGTTCTTTTGCTGTTTTCTGTACAATACTTGAACCGGCATCTTCCTGAATAAAACTCAGATTATTGCTTCTTTTGTATTCTTTTTTAGAACTTTCTATAGAATCCAGTTCTTTTCTTAAGTAGACAAATCGATCGTCGACAAAATTAATTGTTCGGCGCGAAACCTCTTGTTTATCCGTAATACCATCGGCCTCAAAAACATGAATCAAGTTATTGATAATCGCTTCTGACTGAGGACCATTAGTTCCTTCTAATGAGATAGAAAGAATGTCACTGTCTTTTCCCTCGGCATCGACTTCAAATGCATTACTAAGTTCCAGTGCAGTTTTATTAAGCGGTTTTAGCACCACATTATAGCTCAGGTCTATACTTTTTGTAATTATTGCTCCTAAAGCCGGTTTTATATTTATAGGTAAATTAGGAATTTTTTTTGTAGAAGTATATCCTTTTATATCAAACTTTTGTCCGGACAAGACATCCAAAATAGTATATCCCGTTGGGGTTACTTTGATGGTGTATTGTACGGCATCTTTTAGCTTTGTTATATTATCATTGTAGCTGACTACAAATGGCGCATTGAATATTTGTTTGGATTTTACTGTCGAATTATAATAATATTCTACATTCAGTTTTAAATTTTTAACCACTTGTTCAGAAAGGTGAACGGATTTGAACAAAGCGATTTCATTTTCTAAATTGATGTTTGATTTATTAAATAATTTCGTCACATCTAATGTAAAATTCGAACTTTCCTTATCCAGTAATAATTTTACTTTTGCTTCTGATCTGTAGATAACATCAGCATATCTCAAATACGCAAAAACGGTAAAAAGTGCTATTAAAATCGTGATTAAAAACCAGGGCCAATACCTTAAATATTTATTCATCATTTGTTTTAACTGAATAGAATTTTCTTCTTCCATTGAGTCAAAATATTCATTTTTATCTGTGTGCATGAGCTTTTTATCTGGTTAATAATATAATAGAACTTAATATCAAAGACGCAATTGTAAGTACGGTTCCTGTACTGCCTATATATCCTGCTGTCTTTACTTTTGCGTCATTCGGGTTCACAATTAATACATCATTCTGGCGAATCTGATATTGCGGATTATTCATCCAGTTTGCAGTTGTCAAATCAACATTCATCATTATTCTCTTACCACCCGACTCCCTAATCAATAAAATATCATTTCGCCTGGCACTTATCGTTAAATCTCCTGCATATCCTAAAGCTTGCGGAACAGAGAGTGATTGCTCTAAAAAGGTATAAGTACCCGGTGATTTTACTTCGCCCAGAACCGTTACTTTAGCATTCAGAATTCGAATCGCAACAGTAGGATTTACTAAATGTCCTCCTTTTTCGAGTTCTAGTTTAATTTTTGTTTCTAAATCAGTTACAGATAATCCTGCTGTGCTTACAGATCCTAAAATTGGCAATACCACTGTTTCCTCAGGAGTAATCAGGTATCCCTGAACTTTTAGCAGGTCTAATGTAGAATTGGTTGCTGTGTTTCCTGTTTGTATGTTATACGGTAAAGCAGTTTCAGGTACAAGAGCACCAATTCGAATGCTCAAAATATCATTTGGCTGTACTAAAACACTCTTTACAGAGGTCGCAACCGAAGCGTAATTATTAGCGTCCTGAAAATAGATAATATCTTTTCTCGTGGCACAGGAAGAAAACAGAATAACGATAAGAAATAAAATGTGGGGTAAACGATTCATATTTTAAATTATGGGGTTAAAAAAGACAGAACTAGTATTGCGGTTTCACAATACTTAGATAAGCATAGAATCAATTGATTAGAATGAACTAATCTCTAATTGGATTCTAACTGGAATTTTTGTTTCGCTTTCATGTTATCATTCAATTTAGACAATCGATGCAGCTGTTTTTTCTGCACTTTGTCTTTTACATAAAAGCGATATAATTCTTTGCCAATAAAGAAACCGGCAATAGAAACGCCGGAAATAAAACCGGCTAAATAAGAGGTAATGGTAATATTCATAACATTTTTTTTTAAGTTTAAAAAGCATTTTCATCCCCTTTCAGGGTTACAATCACGGTTAATACACAAATCTTAATGTCTTTTATGAGGCTCCAATTTTGCAAATAATCGATATCAGCCTTTACTCTTCGCTGCATATCTGAGACCTTTTTGGTTTCTCCTCTATAACCTGAAACCTGGGCCAAACCGGTAATTCCGGGTTTTACAAAATGGCGCACCATAAAATTGTTAATCTGTTCGTTGTAGTCCTGTGTATGCTTGAGCATATGAGGACGAGGTCCTACTACACTCATGTTTCCTAATAAAACATTAAAAAACTGAGGCAGTTCATCAATACTAGTCCGTCTAATAAATTTTCCTATGGGAGTAACTCTTGCGTCTTCTTTCTGTGCCTGCAAACTATCACTTTGAGTATTGACAGTCATGCTTCTGAATTTGTAACACCAAAAAGCTTCATTCTTTTTTCCTGTTCGAAGCTGTTTGAATAAAACAGGGCCTTTGCTTTGCTTTTTGATTATGATCGCCATTAGCGGATATAGCCATGACAATATAAAAACCAGTACTGAAAAACTAAAAAAGATATCAAATATGCGTTTGACTAATCGATTGTATGCGTTTTGCAAGGGTTCGTGTCGGGGACGTATAACATGAAAGTTTTCGAAATTAGAACTGCTAAAAGAGGACTTTGAAATCGTAGACAGATCAGGAACAAATTTCAATCGCAGACAATATCTGTCTGCCAATTCAAAATAGCTGTTCAGGTCATTTATAAATTGTGGTTTTACAACAATATACAACTCCTGAATACCGTTTCCTGAAGCTCGCAGAATAGCATTTGAAAGCGCTTCTCCAAAAGTTGATTTATCTGTAAAACTCTCTTCGTTGATGTCATTGATAATTCCGGGAAAATCATAAAAATAAGCGTTGCTCTCCAGTTTTGAGGCTAATTGTATACTTGTGGTATTAAACCCCCAAATGGCTACTATAAAAGGCTTTTTTATGAATTTTTTAATGTTATTTAAAACCAGCGTAAAAATAATTCTGGACACAAACAGATAAAGAAGTAAATAGCTGAATTGTAATAAATTAGCACCTATTGCCAATCGATACTCACTGGCGCCCTGAAAAACAAGAAGATAAACCTGCCATAAGATACACTGACTTAGAAATACACGCCAGCTGTTGCGATAAAAAGTAGTCAGGCTAAAAATAGTATCGAGCCGGTACAAATTAAAATACAACGCTGCTAATAACCAGCCCACTATAGCAAAAAGATAGCTGTTTTCAACAACAAAAAGATTCCATTGTACAGAAGCTTCTTCTGTAAAATTGAAAAAGAGAAAGATCCCTCCGATTATCGCAAAAAAATCAGATAGGATACTGCAAAAAATAAAAGTAAATTTATGTCTGTTACGCATTTTTACTAAATAATAAGTTGAATTTTTGAATTAAATGATACACGAAGCAACCCAAAATGCCTCCTGAAATTCCAAAGAAAATATCCATGAAATCAGGTTGGCGCGTTGCTATAAAAAATTGCCCACCCTCTGCCAGACAAACCACCAGAGTAATTATTATTAAGGTTTTCAATCGAAAAGGAGATCTGTTTACAGAACCGGAAACAGTAGAAAGTCTTTGCCATACTTCTAATAAAAAGCCCAGGACTACAAAAGGAACCGCTGTTCGCAAATTATAGTACTCATTGCTCCATTCCCTGATCCAGAGCGGTAAATACGTTTCGGTTTCCAAGCCCGGATTATGAATCCATGAGTAATAAAAAATACTACCAATACATCCCAGCAAAAAAATAATAATGGTACTTTTTTTCCATACATTTTTTGTTTTCATTCTATGTTAATCGGGTAATTGAAAAATTAGTTGATATACTGTTTAAGGGCTAATAATTTCTTTAGAAAAACAGCTCTGAATGCTGATAAACCATGGTGTTTATAGATTCTATAATCTTCATGTAATACCTCGAAAGCTCTTTTATAAGAAGTGCTTAATCCGCCCATTCTCATTTTTACAACATAGGTTCTGAGGTAATCTAATTTGATCTTGTTTACAAACAAATAGCGAAGCAGAAATTCTGTATCTGAAGCTATTTTAAAGTTTAGATCGTAGCTTCCTAATTTATCGATTACAGATTTCCTGAAATACACCGTTGGGTGCAAAGGCAGCCAGCCTGTTTTTAGTTTTTCAAAATCATACTCTCCTCCTATCCTGTTACGGACCACTTTTTCCTCGGCATCGTTACTAACGTATATACCGTCTCCATAAACTCCTTCAATTTGTGTATTACTCTCAAAAGCATCTACAATTTTATTCACCACAACAGTATCATAAAACTCATCATCAGAGTGCATTAAGCCTATAATATCTCCTGTAGCCATTTTCAAACCTTTATTGATAGCGTCATACATACCTTTATCCGGTTCTGAAATATATTGACTGATTTTATCCGAATATGCCTGAATAATACCTTTTGTACCATCAGTCGAATTTCCGTCGATTACGATGTATTCGATATTAGTATAGTTCTGATTCAGAACACTTTCTATACATTGGGCAATAGTTTTTTTTCTATTGTAACAAATCGTGATTATAGAAACTTTCATAAATTATATTATTATTAACGTGTTGGTTGCTATTATTATAGCACATAATCAGAAATGAATTAAGCAATAAAAACAGTTACAGACTATTACTCTCAACCATCCAGTCTACTGTTATCTTAGTGCCTTTACTTCTGGATACAGGCAAATGAGGAGCTAACTTTTTAATCTCAGATAAGTCAAAAAAATTATCTGTTGTCATGTTTTTCAATCGAAAGCTGGTCATGGGAAATTTAATTCCGATTAATTTCAGGCAATCACCAAACAAAGCGGTCATTACAAAAACAGTATAGGGTACATTATGGATTTTTATACTTTTAGTAGCCGCAATTTCATCTGCCCAGGACGTAATATCATACGGTTCATAATCGCCTAGATAAAATATTTTCTGGTCTACGTGATCTTTCTCTGAAGTAATAATTGACAGTAATTGATAAATAAAATTATCGATGTAACCATATGTTTTTTTGCACGCTTTACTGCCCATATGAAAGTACTTTCCGGAAAGCACTATTTTAAAAAACAGATTGTAAGGTTCGTCAAAATAGCGTCCCCAAATAGAAGTTGGCCTTACAATAGTCCAGGTATATTCAGGATTCCAGTTGGTTATAGTTTTCTCCGTCAGCACTTTACTTTCTCCGTAAATCGTATGAGGGGCAAAATCATTAAAGTCCTGAGGTACATATCCCGGTCGGCAAACATACATAGACGAAGCAAAGATTACTTTTTTTAGATTTTTTAATTTATCTAAAACATAAAGCAGGTTTTCTACACCACCAATATTAGCATCATAATCTTCTAATGTTTTACCGTTTAGATCTGTTCTGGCTCCTAAATGAATTACATACGCCGGATCATAGGAAAGTATGACACTTTCTAACTCTTCCCTATTGCATAAATTTACCTTTTGATAAATCTTATTATGTTCCTTTAGCTTAGGTTCTTTACTATCAATACTTACTACCTGATGATTATCGTTCAGTAATTTAGTAATCAAATTCGTCCCTATAAATCCTGATCCTCCGGTAATTAAAAATTTGGCCATTTTTATATTTTTATATTCTGTCTTTTATCGCAATAGCAGGGGTTCCTACACAAATTTTACCACCAGGCATACTTTTTAATACTGAACTTCGGGCGGCAATTATAGATCCTTTGCCTATGGTTACGCCCGGAGCAACATAAACATCGTTGGTAAGCCAGCATTCGTCTTCGATGACTACCGGTTCTGAAAAAATATCAAAAGAAACTTTATCATATTCGTGTCCTCCTGTATTGATATAGACTTTATGTGCTAAGGCAACATGACTTCCTATTTTTATTTTGCCTAGACTGTACAAAACATTATCCTCGCCTATCCAGCTATAATCTCCAATCTCAATATTCCACGGATACGTAACCTTAACAGTAGCTCTTAGTAATACCCCTTTTCCTATTTTTGCGCCAAACATCCGAAGAAGAAAACGGCGCCATCCGTAAAAAAACTGAGGAGATAATGCAAACAATGTTCCTTGTACAATCCACCATAATTGTACTGTAATTTTAGATTTTCCGCGAAATGTTTTGGGTACTGAAAATTCTTTTAAATCCTGATAAATCATTTAAATAAGTGATTTTAAAACTTGGTTTAATCTTTGGGCAGTGCTTTTTACATCAAAATGTTTTTGATAGAGTAAAAATGCATTTTTGCCCATTTCTGTTTTTTCGTTTTTGCTCAATGCCTCCCATTTTTTTAATACTCCAAGAACACCGTTAAAGGTATCGGCACTTACAAATCCTCCACCGCCATCTTCGATCTCTCTGTAAATATTAACCTTATCCGTAATTAAAACTGCTTTTTCGCAAGCCAGTGCTTCGACAATTGCAATACCAAAATTCTCCTGATGACTTGGTAGTAAATACGCCTGACAATTGTAGAAAGCGCCCCATTTTTCATCTCCCTGCAACATTCCCGAGAAATGAATTTTCGGATTATCGGCTGCCATTTTTATCATTTCCTGTGCGTAGGCAGACTCATTTGGTCCTGCAATTACTAATTCCGGAAGAGCGGGATTATTTACAGAAAGTTCGTTGTAAGCCTGAATTAACAAATCGACTCCTTTTTTTTCGTGAATCCTGCTTAGGAAAAGCCAATATTCCTTTTGTAATAATTCAGGGCATTTTTTATAAAAAGCAGTACTAAATTCTGGCTTTCTAACTGGTGGCGCCTGAATTCCGTAGCTCACATTAATAGCCTTTTTAGGGTTATATCCTTCAAAAGTTGTTGCTGCCAGCTGTAATTCTTCCTGACAGGTATAAAAAATGGCATCTGCCTGATTAATACATTTTTTTTCTATAAAAAACCAAACCAACTCGTTGCGTAATGCCTTCCATTTTCTGTCGGCCGCTGTCTGAAAATAAGGGTCTAGCATACCATGCGGCATAATAATCACTTTTGGAGCTTTTTTGTAAGACTTCTTTAAAGTATTAATCGCCTTGTAAACCATTAAATTATAATGCTGCCAAAGTCCATGAACCATTACAACATCGTAACCTAAAGCATTTTTTATGAGCCAATCGTACAACAAAGGCTGATATTGATAAGACGTTTTCCCTTTTCCTATTTTATGAATAATAAAATCATCTTTTGTGGTGTATTCTTCCTCTGCATCATCCAAACATACTACTTCGACTTCTGTGCCTAATTGCTCAATAAAAGGATTTACATTACGTATTCCCTGACACGGACCTCCACTTTTTGGATTCATGGAGGTGATAACTCTGAGTACTTTCATTTCTGGTTTATGGTTCTTTGGTTTATATCAATACTATAAATTTTACACACCTTAATTATCACTAATAAAGCATTTTATAAACATTTATATATTGTATTACTTTAATATATTCTGATATTGTTTTTCTAATTGATTCAAAAACAAATCAGTATCAAATTTCTTAATCGATTCTAATCCTGTGGTAATACATTCCTGTCTTTCGGCATCTGAAAGATTTACTATTCTGGTAATTTGATTCGAGGCTTTTGCACTCCATTCTTCAGCTAAAACCCACTCAAAAGGGCGTCTTTCGACTAGAAAAAAATCAGCAGAACCCAGAATCTCTTTCATTGGCGCTCTGTTGGTGGTTATTACCGGACAGCCGCATGCCATTGCTTCTGCTATTGGCCAGCCAAAGCCTTCATCGAGAGACGGAAACAATAAGCAAGTTGCTCCTGAATAAGCCGCATTAATATATTGATCCTCGAGCCCTGTTACGAAATGAATGTCTTTTTTGTACAAAGATTTTTCATATGCTACTTTTAGCTTGTCCACAGGTTTTGCGCCTACCAATAAAAGTGGTAAAACGACATCTGTAGTGGCTCTCCAGGCATCGTAAATTTCAATTACACCTATCCTGTTTTTATAAAACTGATTGCCGCCAACGTGCAGAACATAACCTGCAGATAAATCAATATTCAAAAAATTGTCCAGAGAATTACGGGACGAATGGGCGTCTAAGACTTTAAACTCTCTGTTTAAACCATTATAACAAACTACTGATGATGTAATACTGCCTTCGTGGAGTTCATGCAGATCATCCTGAGTTTTTTTTGATATGGATATAAAGTGCTTTCCTTTAGAAAATCCTTTCCTAATAAAATCCTGATAGATTTTTCCGGTTCCACTAGTAGGATTTTCCGGAACATTCCCTAAAGCTGAATTCAGTGCCAAAAAATCATGGCAATGAATAATATGCGGCTTTGTTTTTACTAATGGTACCCATGGACCTAAAGCCTGATCTGCAAAGACAAAAATTGTATCCTTAGAACATTTCTTTAATCTCGATTTTACCTTTAAAGGAAAAACAAGATACTGATCTATATAACCTAGCCATTTTTTAATGGGAGAAAATGGCAATTTATAAAAGAAAGGCTCCGGTTTCCAGGTCAGTACTTCGTAGCCTTTTTGCTGCATACCATCGGCTAGCATTTTTGCATATCTGGGCATACTTTGTGATCCGACAAAAGCAGGATGGGTAAATAACACTATTTTCATGATGATATTGTCTATAGCTTTATTTAGTTGTAAATAGCTATTTTTATATGGGTTAAAACCAATTTCTTAAAGCAAAGATTTAATGAATTATTATGGAGTACTTTAATACTTTGATTATTTACTACGGCTTTTTATTTTATTCTGAGCATACAAGTTTTACTTAAACACATAGAGATTTCTTCGCATAGTAACTTTGTATATTTTATCTGAGTGAAACGCTTTTTTCGTCTAGCAACAGCTATGTCTCATGTGTTTAAACCAATTGCATTGCGCAAATATTTGATCACTTAAAACGGTCTCTGATATAATTCTCTTTTTCTTTTTTTAGGTATTTGTATCAGTTTAATCATGAAAACCAATATCCAAAAAGTAAAACATTGCTGCCAAAATCCTCGTAATATATATGCCAGCGGAACAATGCAACTAATAGAATTCCGGAAAATGCCCAGGAAACCAAATATATTTATTAGACCGAGTGTAGAGAATAATATTGCGCCATTTTTGAACAACACGAGGCTATCCATCAAGGTAAAGGAGGCAAATAATAACACAAACACAATTGGGAAACACCAATAACCAAATGTTGCTAAGCCATCTCCTACCAGACTTGTAACGCGGAATCCGCCTAACGCAGAAGGCGTATGTGTACCGGTAAAATAAAGTTTATCGCCCGGAGAATATTGCAGTTCTTCTTTATCAACAGCAATTCCCAACGCGGATAAAAATGGAAGCGGATAAATAGCCAGTGTCTTTTCGAAAAAACTCTTTTGCATTTTCTTATTGTTATATCCAATCTTATTCGCATAATATAAGGTCTGATCGACAACCCTTGCATTCCCATATCTGTTAATCATAAAATTATTCAAATAGGTTTCGTCCCAGCCCCTGCTATAGCTAAAAACATTGTCCTGTACTTCTATCGAGGTATTTCTAAGCTTTTCCATCAGCTTGTCATTTTGCATGGTCTCAATTGTGTTGTCCAGAAGTTCACTCCGACTAACGTCATTACGAATTTTTCTGTTGGCAAGCATCGCTAAGGAAACATCAGATAAAAATCCTAATCCAAAAAATATAAAAAAGACGATTGTTCCAATTTTCCAGGGCGAAAGAAGGCTGAAAATAGAAATATTATCCTTTAAGAGGTAAAGTATAAACAATAACAGCATCGTAAAGATGGGATAAATCATCTGCTGACGGCTGTTTGCCGCAAAACTCAGTACAAACGTTAACGAAGCATAAATGACCACAAGATTACTGCGGAGTTTATTGTATGGAAGTCCCGATAATGTGGGGAAAAACATAATTATAGGAGCATATTGCAGATAGACTAATCCTTCGAGAAACTTGTTTCCCGCGTCTCCATATTGCACTTCGTTGACTACAGCAAGACTTTTTATCCTTGCCAATAAGCCTATTAATCCCAAAATCCATAATGTAGAAGGTTCTGTTTCGAAAAAATTAAGTTTGTATAAAGTACGCTGTATGATATTATTAGTCCTTCTCTTTTTGTAAACAACAGCATAAAACGCTAATGAAGCAACCATAAAAATCAGTGTCTGATAAAAGAAAGTTTCATAAGGATTCTGAAAACCATATGTTATGGGTTTTGACTCGATCAATGTTGCCGGCAAAGGAATAAAGCTTGCCAGAAAAATAGACGAAAATGCCAAAAAAGAAAATGGATGTTCGAGTATGATTCTCTTTTTAAAGAAAAAATTACGAAAGATAAGCCAGACTATTACTGTCATAACACAACCCGAAAAATTATGCCATGACGGAAAGAAAAATATTTCGCCAATTATAGAAAGTAATACTATAACATCAATATATTTACTCACTGATTTCAAAGCAGTTCCTTTCCTTCGTGTTTCTGTGTTATCAGTCATTATTTACTACAATTTTCAACATTCTTTTTATTGATTCTTCGTTAGAATATCCAGAAGTTTTACACCTCAGTATTCCACCTTCGACTATTCGTTTGCGTTCTTCTTCATTAATCAGATAATAGCGGCATTTTTCTAACAGTTCCTCATCATTAGAGAAAAAAACGGCTTCTTTATTTTCGCTAAACAAATCCAGATGTTCCGTTGTTCTCTCTGCCAGCATAAAACCGCCACAGGCAGGAATTTCCATTGTTCGGGAAGTTTGCGTATCAGAATTCATTTTTCTTAAAAAGCACAGGGATATTTTAAATGCCTGCAATGCCTTAGAATAATCTTCTGAATAAATTCCCGGTGCTATTTCGAGATTTTCAGTTTTATAGTCATTCCATTTTTTATCACCAAAAACCTTAACTTTTATTCCATTCTTTGCTAAATACAAAATACTATCGCAACGCTCCTTTTCCCACGCACCAATAAATCCAACATCGCCGCCTAATCGCTGAATTTCATTTTCGCTAAGATTTCGCGGATAATGAAACGTTTGTTCGTAATGCTTGTTCGTAAATGCTGTTTTTCTGGCGCCAAGACGCTGCATATCCTGAAGAATATAGGATTTTGTGGTAAAGTGTATGTCATAAAGCGGAATACAATTGAGATAATTTTGACTCTGATTGTGTCGTAATGCCATATTATCCGGCGAATAACTAACAATCTTTGCATTGGGCGATAACTTCCTGATATACCTCAATGTTTTGCTGTTTATCGTAACTCCTTTGTCTATCCATACAATGTCATAAGGAGATTTGACTGCCTTACTTATAAACTCTTTTATTTTTTTGTTGGCAGATGAGTTATCCGGTAATCTGATCGGCAGACCATATTGAAACAACCGATAAGCAATTCGAAACCAGATCGAAATGGGTTTTATACGTGTATTGACCACATCAATTTCGTCTGAAATCTTTTCTAATGCCCAATGACGGTGCAAGCAAGTATTCGACAAGCCTGACATGGTTCCTATAGATAATATCTTCACTTTATTTTATGTTTTACAACTACTTACCTATCGATAGAAGGGAATCAGTTTTGAGTAGCGGTTTTCAGTTGCTTCGTGCTTTCTTTTCTTCTATTAAAAATTTTATATCGCGAACAAATTCATCAGTCAAAGCCTTACTTTCTTCTAATGCATCAGGATAAACTACTGCCTGAGAGATATCTTTAGCCAAATCTCCTGAGAACAAAACCGGCGGATATTTATAAAAATCGTACTTCTCTGATCTTGGGGCAAACAGTACACATTTCTTTTTCATTAAAATACTCCAATAAACGGCATGGTAACTATTGGTTAAAACAACTTCAGAACTCCCAATAAATTCAATCATTTCCTTTAATGAGGCACTGTTGGTAATTTTATCAAACTGATGTATTTCCTGAGGAAGATGGTGCGGAACATCTTTATGTGCCACTACTCCAATATTTCTTTTGATGGGATAATCTTCGTTTAATTCCGGTAAGGCACAAGTCGCACAAGGCACATAACGGAAATCCTGGTATTCGAAATCACGAACCGCCACCAGATCAAAAGCTTTAAAGTCAACTTTTTTATTGAGGTTCTGTTTTGAATTTGAGTTGAATCCTGCGGACCATACCACTGCTTTTCCTGCAATTTTTGCTGCTTTATTGATGTTGTAATTCCACTCAGCCATAGCGTTTAGCAATCCGCCGCCACCTACAAGTATAACATCATTTTCTTTGATCAATGCAAAATCAACTTTATTGACATCGTGAACGACACATTTGTAATGGTCAAATTCCTGAAGAAAATACTGATAATAACCACAAACCTTATCTCCTGTATTATTTGTAATATAGCGGTGTATAAAATGAATAGTGGGCGTTGCTGTGGCGTAATTGTCGTTTAATGTTTTTGTCGTATATTTTTTTCCGGTTCTCCAGATCTGTAACCTGGTAAATAAATCGTACTTATTTACTAAAAGCCTGTATCTCTTTTTGATTGACATTTTTAAGGGTATTTTAATTCGCTTCTTTTCCTGCAATTAATTCGCAGTAAAAGTTGCTTTACTTTTTTTTAGAATAAATTTTGCCTGATCCCATAATCCTGCGTACATTTCTTTGAAGCTAATATTAAGGAACTTATTATTGTTCCTGAGTGTATACACAAAAAGAGCAAATTCTGTGAGTACAAGCGCCAAAGGAATCAAGTTCATATTGGGTTCTATTTTAAGAAACACATAACACAATACTACTCCGGCAATCTGAGAGAGCAGAAATACGATCGTAAAGCGAACGTGTGTGTTGGTAGAAAGCGGAATCACACTTGACAATCCTGAAAGGCACGAAATCAGGAGTACAAACAACATCCCGATAAAGAAAACCTCATTGAATACTATCGCATGTTTTGTCCACTCGAGATAAATAGTTTTTCCTGTAAACAGCAGTATAACAATACAGAACAAAGTGGCTACAAATGTTATTACCAGTGATTTGTTGTAGATATTCAATATCGTTTTATAATCTTTTCTGCCGTAAGCTGCACATATTTCAGGATTGATCGATGTCGATAACATATTCATCATCTGACGAAGAAAATTAACCAGCGTTCTTGTTGTAGTAAAAACAACTAAAAAAGCACCTCCTAAAAGTATATTAACTACAAATACCATCCCCTGACTGGAAACGGCCTGCCCCAACGGAAAAAACATAAAGGCAAGAGACGGTTTCATAATCGATTTGAAAACTGCTCCGTCAAAATTGCGCAGGTAAAGCCCTGATGCAAATGTTTTTCTGGAACTCAAATGCTTGAACAAAATTCCTGCTAAAGAAGGAATCAGGTATATGGTAAGCATTAAAATGATATCCATTTTAAAAAAGATCCCGCAAAAAAGTATCACCAACTCCGCCATACGTATCAGGTTATCAGCGACTATGACAACATGGGTTCGCGATGTAGCCCTGAAGATACCGTGATACACTCTGCCGTACATCATGGCAAAAACTTCGCACAAAAGTAAAACAAAGGCAACAGAGGTTTCTTTTTCAGTAAAATGTTCTACACCAAGCATTCCTTTGAAGCCCCAAAGCGCATAGATCAAACCAGAAATTAAAATAAATACGCCAAATACAGCTAAAACAAATAAGAAAGCATTGGTTTGTAATTTTAAGCAAGTATCGTAATCCTTTTGGTTGTATTTGATCACGAATTCATTATTACTTGCCCGGTTGAGCCCCATATCAGTCATCGCAAAAAACGAAGAAAGCGCCGTAATTAAGATCCAATCAGCATATTTATCGATTCCCCAGTACATAATAAATAAAGGAACCATGGCGATCTGGTTCATAAAACTAACCCCCATCCCGAATATACTTGCTGCGAAATTTTTTACTATTGACTCATAGACTGACATAATTGTACATAATTTTAAGATTTTAATAGATGAGAGTAGCTGAAATAAAATGTTCCTATACAGTCAGAAAAGAACAAGCAGACCCAAAGAATACGGTGTACTTACATCTTACTATAAGTACATCAGCTGCAAGCATTAACACGGTTTTAATTATACCCCAAAACAATTAAAAGAAAATTAGATACTACTATTAAGAAGATTGATCTTTTGTGTCAATGATAAGAGATTCCGCAGTCAATGGGTCTTTGTTTGTTCTGTCTGATGCTGTAATCAGCTATGGTTATTGTGGTTTTTTGTAATATTGAGACGGGATTTTGAAACTTAATACGGGAGTATTTTTTAGTACATTGATCAATTAACTAAATTAAATGTTTCATCAAAATACACCCGTAAATCATCTCTATATCCCCTTTTTGTTTCGAGACAGTCCAATACTCCGACGTTTTTTATATTCCCAAACTTATTGACGAATTTAGGACAGTGATTGCAAATTAATAACTGAATTCCGTGTGTGTATAACCTTAACAAATCGATCAGATCATCTTCAGAATAAAACACAAAAACAATCAGCGAAAGCTCTGTGTTTATTTCATTTCCATAAATAATCGCCTTTTTATTGCCCGTGAGAAATTTGATGTCTTTGAATTCATATTTTAAAAATCTCGAAAAATAATGAAAGTCATCAAAAACCAATACTTTACTTTGATCCATATTTTTTAATTTTAAAAATTAATGTTTCATTAAAAATATTTGAAACTATTATTACTACTTCAACTGCTTTTCTTAAGATGAAAAATAAAAATTCAGAATTATTTACTTCTTGACATTTTTGAAATCAGACTAAAAAGAAACTTTTTTTACGTTGTCTACATTGGCCAAAAACCAGTTGTACGTTTCCTCAATTCCTTCTTCTAAGGCGATCTGATGTTTCCATCCTAATTGGTTCATTTTAGAACTATCCATTAGCTTTCTTGGTGTTCCGTCCGGTTTTGTGGTATCCCATATAATTTGTCCCCTGTGTCCTACAATTTGCTGTATTGTCCAGGCCAGTTTTTCAATACTCAAATCCTCACCCGTTCCTACATTGTAGAGATAATCAGGAAGTTGATTTTCTAAAGCAAACACAACCGCCTGTGCCATATCATCTACAAAAAGAAACTCCCTCATTGGCGTTCCTGTTCCCCAAAGGGTTACAGGCGAATGATCGTTTTCTTTAGCCTCATGAAATTTGCGTATCATAGCAGGTAAAACGTGCGAGCTCGTAAGGTCAAAATTATCGTGAATTCCGTAGAGATTCGTTGGCATCAAACTCACGTAATCTTTTCCAAATTGTTTTCGGATAGCTTCACAAGATTTAATCCCTGAAATCTTGGCTAAAGCATACCATTCATTAGTTGGTTCAAGGGAATCTGTCAGTAGATATTCTTCTAACAAGGGCTGCGGTGCCATTTTAGGATAGATACAAGAACTTCCTAAAAAAACAAACTTCTCTATTCCTGCATGTAAGGCAGTATCAATAAGGTTGTTCTGGATCTGCATATTCTCCATAATAAATTGATATGGGTAATCTTTGTTTGCCAGGATCCCTCCTACTTTTGCTGCCGCATCGATAATGGCATCCGGTTTTTCTTTGGCTATAAATGTTCTGACAGCTTCCTGATTGCGCAAGTCTAATTCCTGACTTGACTGACCAATCAGATTCAAATATCCTTTCTTTTCTAATGCTCTCCAAACTGCTGAACCTACCATACCACGATGTCCGGCAATATATATTTTTGCTGTTTTATCTAAACCCATTTTTATTCGTAATAGTTCATTGTTTGATATCCCGCTTCTTCCAGATGATGGTCTTTTTTCATCAGTTTCACATCTGATTCCATCATGTCAGTTACTAAATCCTGTAAATCATATTCCGGAATCCAGCCTAATTTAGTATTCGCTTTGGTTGCATCACCAATTAGCAATTCGACTTCTGTTGGACGGAAATAACGCGGATTTACAGCTAAAACTTCTTTTCCTATTTCAATTTGATAATCCGGATTACGGCAAACTGCCACATAAGCCTTTTCGTCTACACCAGTACCTGTAAACTCTAATTCTACCCCAACGTGTGCAAAACTCATTTTGACAAATTCACGAACCGGAGTTGTAGTACCTGTTGCAATAACCCAATCTTCTGCCTCATCAGCCTGAAGAATCATCCACATCATACGCACATAATCCTTGGCGTGTCCCCAGTCTCTTTGGGCATCAAGATTACCCAGATAAAACTTATCCTGTAATCCTAATGCAATTCTGGAAACCGCACGTGTAATTTTTCTGGTTACAAACGTTTCTCCACGAATAGGAGATTCATGATTGAATAAGATCCCATTACAGGCATACATTCCGTAAGCTTCTCTGTAGTTTACTGTGATCCAGTATGCATACATTTTTGCAACTGCATACGGGGAACGAGGATAAAAAGGCGTTGTTTCTGACTGAGGAACTTCTTGTACTTTTCCGTATAACTCAGATGTAGAAGCCTGATAAATACGGGTTTTCTTTTCTAATCCCAACAAACGAACTGCGTCTAAAACACGAAGTGTCCCTAAACCATCAGCGTTTCCTGTATATTCCGGAATCTCAAAAGAAACCTGAACGTGGCTCATTGCTGCCAGATTATAAATCTCATCGGGCTGAATTTGCTGAATCAAACGAATTAGATTCGTACTATCCGTCATATCGCCATAATGCAGTATAAAACTTTGATTGTTTACGTGTGGATCCTGGTATAAATGGTCTATACGATCAGTATTAAATAAAGAACTTCTGCGTTTTACACCATGAACGATGTACCCTTTCTTTAATAAAAACTCACTTAAATAAGCGCCATCCTGACCAGTTACCCCTGTTATTAGTGCTACTTTAGCCATAATTATTTATCTATTATTTTATTTTGATTTTTACTTTTCATCTTTAGTACAGATGAATTTTGCCTTTTACTTAATCTAGTCTCATCATCAATTGGGACTAATCTCCTAGATGAGACAAGAACCTGATAATTCCAGTTGCTGATATACCTCTTTAACCCCTTGCGAATGCTTTTTTTGCAAAACCAAAAGTGCGTCAGGAGTATGCACCAGAAGGCAATCTTCTAAACCTACAAAAGCCGTATGCACATCAGAACCAATCACAATATTTCCGTTCACATCTGCTGAATGTCCGTTTTGCATCAAATAATCATAAACAGCCTCAAAAGATCCAAGATCAGACCATTCGAAATGCGTAGCGACTACTTTTATATTTTTACTGCGTTCCATTACAGCATAGTCAACACTGATAGAAGGAATTTTAAGAGATAATTCATAATTCAGCAAGCCGTCGACATTATCTTGCCAAACCAGTTGGGCACTTTTATAAAGTTCCGGCTCCTGCACTTTTAATTCTTCTAAAAAGAAACCTGCTTTGAAACAGAATAAACCGCTGTTCCATAAAAATCTTCCGCTTTCTGTAAAAGATATTGCCTTTTCTAAGTTTGGTTTTTCATGAAATGCCAATACTGTATCGCCATCAAATTCAATGTACCCATAGCCCGTTTCCGGTCTTAAAGGCTGAATCCCAAAAGTGACCAGAAAATTGTTTTTTGCCAATGCTATTGCCTGATCCAATCCGGCTTTATATTGTTTTTCTCCTTCTATGATATGATCAGATGGTGTTACGATCAAAATATCGTCCGGATGTGCATTAAATGCTGCAAAAGCGATTGCTGCTGCTGTATTTCTTGGCGTAGCTTCGATAATATGTGTAAAAGGAATAGCCAGTTTTTTCATGACATTCTCTGTCAAATGACTATTATCCCTGTTGCCAACTACCACAACATCATCTGCTACCGCTGCATTTCGTTCTAAAGTCAATTCAAATAAAGATTTACCTTCAAATAAATCCAAATACTGTTTTGGCTGGTTTTTACGCGACAAAGGCCATAACCTGCTTCCTACTCCTCCCGTTAGAACAACATGTATAATTTTATTCGCTGAACTCATATTTTCTCATTTAATAATTCAATCTGAAAAACCTCTCTGCGTAAATTAGAACTTGAAAAACGATGGTCTCTCGTATTAAAATAAAGCACGATTCCTTTCTCTTCGCAATAGTTTCTGCCTGTAAAATCCCTTTCCTTATATTCATCGCCCACAATACGCACATCGATCTGAAAAGCTTTTAATATATCTTCTAAATCCTGTTCTGTGGTATAAGGCACAATTTCATCAACAAACTTACAGGCCTTCAATTGAATGTAACGTTCTACAACTGTCTGTGTGGGTTTGTTTTTTGTAGGTCTGTCAATAGTTGGATCAGTTTGTAATCCAACAATCAAATAATCACAATGTAATTTCGCTTCTTCAAGCATTTTCACATGACCTGCATGCAATAAATCAAAAGCACTAAAGGTTATTCCTGTTTTCATAATAACTAAATATTGGTTTTTGCTGATATAAATGAGTGCAATAAATAAGTCGGGATATAAAAGATTTTTGAACAAAAATTTCAAAAATGAACAAGGGTTCCCCGTGAATAGTTACATTTTACTATCCCTCAAAAAAAAATAAAGCTTATTATTTTTATGACTTATTATGTTTGGAAAAAAGCTGGAAAGCGACTACAAAAAAACGACTCCCAACAGGGCAAAAATAAGGCAGACTCAGAAAAATCGAAACTCAATTTGGTGGTTTAAAAGTCTTAATAAGGAATAATTACAATTGAAAAGAACGCGAAAAGCAAGAAAACAGAATTAATTTCACGTACCCATATATTAAACGCAGTCAGAACAAAAAAGAAGCTGTTTTTCAGAATTTATTGAGCAAAACAGAATATTTATTCAGCTTACAATAAGTCATTTATCAGATATAATACACCTTTATATAGTAATGTGTATTTTAAGAAAAGTCAAGTATCAATACATATCAATTTAACATACAAAGAAGAACAGATAAAATACTATGAAAACTAAAATTACCAAAATTTGCTGTATCGGTGCTGGTTATGTTGGCGGGCCAACGATGGCAGTAATTGCTAAAAAATGTCCACACATACAAGTAACGGTTGTTGACTTAAATACAGAACGCATTGCGGCATGGAATGATAAAGATGTAGCAAACATTCCGATTTACGAACCAGGACTTAGTGCAATCGTAGAAGAAGCCAGAGGAAGAAACTTATTTTTTTCTACTGATGTTGAAAAAGCAATAGAAGAAGCCCAGATTATTTTTATCTCTGTAAATACGCCAACGAAAACTTACGGAAAAGGAAAAGGAAAAGCGGCTGACTTAAAATATATTGAACTTTGCGCCAGACAAATTGCAAAAATTTCAAAAGATGATAAAATTGTAGTAGAGAAATCAACTTTGCCGGTACGAACAGCGGAGGCAATCAAGAGTATTCTGGACAACACCGGAAACGGCGTACAATTTCAGATTTTATCTAATCCTGAATTTCTGGCAGAAGGAACTGCTGTAACTGATTTACTGAATCCAGACAGAATCCTGATTGGCGGCGAAACTACTCCGGAAGGACAAGAAGCGATACAGGCATTGGTTGATGTTTATAGCAATTGGGTTCCTGAAGAAAAAATACTGACTACAAATGTATGGTCATCAGAATTGTCTAAGTTAACTGCTAATGCTTTCCTGGCACAGCGAATTTCTTCGATAAACGCTTTGTCTGAACTTTGCGAAAAAACCGGTGCTGATGTAAATGAAGTGGCAAAGGCAATTGGAATGGATAGTAGAATTGGGCCTAAATTTCTAAAAGCATCTGTGGGATTTGGAGGTTCTTGTTTTCAAAAAGACATTTTAAATTTAGTTTATATCGCAAAATCATACGGACTGGATGAAGTGGCTGATTATTGGGAACAGGTTATTATTATGAATGATTATCAGAAAAAAAGATTTTCGACCAAAATAACGCAGACCTTATATAATACGGTTGCTGATAAAAAAATAACGTTTTTTGGCTGGGCTTTCAAAAAAGATACCAATGATACCAGAGAATCGGCTGCTATTTATGTCGCAGATGATCTAATTGCAGAACAAGCTAAAATTGCCGTTTATGATCCTAAAGTAAGCAGAGAAAAAATACTGGCAGATTTAGATTACTTAAAAACCAGATCGCAGGAAGAAAACACAGCAAGTTTGGTTTCTTACGAGAATCCGTATGAGGCTTGTCAGGAATCGCATGCTGTTGCAGTTTTGACAGAATGGGATGAATTTACGACGTATGACTGGCAAAAAATATACGACTCGATGCTAAAACCTGCTTTTGTATTTGATGGCAGAAATATTTTGAACAAAACGGATCTGGAATCTATTGGGTTCATTTATCAGGCAATTGGTTCCTAGTATTTTATAGCAAAAAAAAGTTGGGTGTAATTTGTAAAAACACAGAACATAGCTGTTGATGACTAAAAAAAGGCGTTTCATTTAGTTATAATACACAAAGTTACTATATGAAGAAATGTATTTCTTTCAAGGTTCTTTTTTACGCATAAAATCTATGTTTCTATGTGTTTTATTATTATTTAAATTACATCCAAGGAGTTGGGAAAAGACTAAAAATCATCTTGTAAAATTCATAAACAATATATAATAATGAACTGGTACGTTGTATATACAAAACCAAAATGGGAGAAAAGAGTGGCTGACCAATTGATGCAATTGGGCGTAAACTGCTATTGTCCTGTTATAAAAACAATAAAGCAATATTCAGACAGAAAGAAAAAGGTCGAAGTGCCTCTTTTTACTAACTATATATTTGTTCAACTGGATGAAAAAGACAGAAATTTAGTTTTTTTGTCCCGTGGTGCTGTCCGTTATTTATATTGGTTAGGAAAACATGCCATTGTAAAAGACAAAGAAATCGACACGATAAAAGAATGGCTTGCTAAAGATGCAGATATTAGTATTACCCAATATAATGTAGGCGAAACCATTAAAGTAAATTCAGGTCCTTTCTTAAATCATGATGCAGTGATCAAGGAAGTAACCAATTCTCACTATGTCCTTATTTTAGAATCTCTGGGTTGTGTATTGAAAATGAAGCACAAACCTGAAGAAAATTAAACGAGGAACTAATAAACAATAAATAAAATGGATTTTAATTTATCTAAAGAAACAGACAAGGAAACAGTATTCATAAAGATTGCTTCGTTTTTGAAAGATCAAAATTTTGAAATAGTACAACAGGATGCGACAAGACCCTGGGGAGGCTTTTTTGTAATTGATGAAAAACAAGCACAAGCATTTGCCTCACAATTTTTTCCACATTTGCAAATGTCAGAAATTCAGATTACCAATAAATTGAGTCCAAAGATTTTGATTGTCGCACCAAATAAACGATTGTCCTGGCAATATCACTTTAGAAGGGCCGAAATCTGGACGATCCTCTCTGGTCCTGTTGGTGTAAAAACCAGTGAGACTGATGAAGAACAAGAACTTCAGATACTTGATGATGGTCAATTTATACAGATGAACAAAGGAGAACGCCACCGCCTGACAGGATTGGATTCCTGGGGAATTGTCGCTGAAATCTGGCAACACACTGATCCGGATAACCCATCTGATGAAGATGACATTGTACGGTTACAGGATGATTTTGGAAGATAGTAAACACTACTTTCATAAAAACAAAAGCCATAAATCTTTATAAAATAAGATTTATGGCTTTTATCAGTAATACGGTTTAAGTGATTTTATTTCAAATTGAATCTCTACAATAGTATCACTTCACTTTCTTTTTAATATAAACCTGAGGCGAGATTCCTGTAACTTCTTTAAAAGTGGTATAAAACGGACTATAGGACGAGAATCCTACTTTACTTGCCAAAGATTCTATAGTATTTGACTTTAAATAATCTTTTTCTATTAGTTGTAATGCATCATGTATTCGCACTATTTTCTTGAATTCTGTAAAACTTACCTTCGACACGTACTTAAAAACAAATGTTAGATGGCTTTTTGGTATTTTAAGTTTATTGGCAATATCATTGATAGATGCATTTGGGTTTCTAAAAATTTCATATTTAAAAACCAGTTTCTCAATATCGTGAATATAGCTGCTTGTATATTCTGCAATTTTTTTACTCAGGGCCCTGTCCTGAACATTACTTATTTCATCTGAAGAATCCAGTATCCATAAATCTTTTAGAATAAAAGTAGATTTATTATGTTGCTTTATTTTATCGTGCATCACGTTGTAGCCATACAATATTTCAGGCGTAAACAAGATTTTAAAATACAGGATGTTGAGTAATAATGCAGGAAAAAATTTATAGCTGTTTAATTCACTATTATTTGGAGATTTCAAATTCATCGTAATAACCACAATGAGATGAAAAACAATTAAACAGTATAAATAAAAAATAAAAAACGACCACTGTTTTAATATCCTATTCTGTTTGATATTGATAAGATCCGGTTCTCTATTCCATATTTTGTTTTTCAGGAAACTATACGAAATCGTATTATAATAAATAATGTAAGCTTCAAACATAATAGAAAAAAACAACTTAATCCAAAACGGCGGAATCATTACAATAAGAAACCGCTTTGCAGCTAAATTCAATAGTACTAAAAATATGGGAAGAATAAAATGCGTCAGCTCCTTATAGTTGAATTTTTTACTGTCCTTATCTATATTGACAAAATACAAATACATTGCCGGAATAATAACAATTAGAAAAGGATAATATGGGTAATGTCCTTTTTGAGATAAGCGCAAAATATCAAAACCATCCAGACCTATGAATAAAAAATTTAAGGCTAAAAGCTTAAAAGAAAGCAATAAATAAATATTTAATAATTTATTGTATTTAAACTGCATTATTATAATTATAAAACAGATTAAACCAAGTAATCCTGAAAATAGATAAAAAAGGTTAATCAGCATTTTTTAGTATCGTTTTTTTGAATGAAATTTGATTTTTTTTTAAATGTAACAAAATTTATTACCGTTAAAATGTAATAATTTTTATGAGCCGAAAATTTGATTTTTTTTTTTATAAATACAAAATAAAAAATTACATTTTTAACAATATATCTATAATTCTGGTAATCAAATATTAGTTTGTTTTTTTGTAATAAACGTACTATTTATTCATTCGGATTTTATGAAATATATTTTCTTATTAGCAAAAAGTACACCGATTATTCTGTTTTTTTTTACATAGATCTCCTTATAATTGATTTTGTAATAAAAACCTTTTTTTTATGTATTTGGTCCTTACTAAGTGTTAAAATGTCCTTTTTAAGGAATTAAAGTTACAGTTGCAACGAAAAAAAAAAAACGAAATATCTACTTTTGGAACTAATGTAGCTAAAGTAAGTTAATTACAAGTTTTATAAGATGAATCATGCTGTGTACAAGAATATAAAAAAAATAAGAGAATTAAAAAACCTAACCCGCGACCATGTTGCCGATGAGCTTAAAATGAGCACTAGTGGTTATGGAAAAATTGAACGTGGAGAAGTCGATTTGACTGTATCCAAATTAGAAAAAATTGCAGAAGTACTTGATGTGTCAATTGAGTTTATATTTAGATTTGATGTTTCACTTTTCTTTGAAAATAGAACGAATAGAAAAAAAGACCTTTTTTAAAGAACTATCTGCAAGTTATTTCCCCCAATCTAATACTTAATATATAGTATATAGAATATAAAAACACGCATACGCTCAAGAGCTATCATATCATGTAGAAAAAACAAGTATTTACAGAAAACTCAATTTTTATAATTTAGAAAAACAGAATTACCTGATAACAAAAGTTCTTTAAAAAGAAAAAAAACTCTTTTTATTCGCTTTCGTTTTGGCTAATTTTAGCTCTCAATAAGTTATGATAGTCTAAAGGCGTATTGCCTGTGTGTTTTTTAAAACTCCTGTAGAAAGGATCATAAGAAGCAAATCCTACTTCCTTGCTTAAATAATTAAGCGTGTTCGTTTGTAAATAATTATTTTTTATCAGAATAGTCGCATAATGTATTTTTATCATTTTTTTGAACTCTACAAAGGAGACGCTCGAATGGTATTTAAATATATAATTTAGATGGCTTTTTGGGATTTTTAATTCACTTGATAAATTTTCAATTTTTATATCTGATCGAAAAAAAAAGTTATCGTTATGAATAAGCAGCTCAATTTGAGCAATATAAGTTGACAGACTTGGATCTATTTTTCTTTTCAAAAGCTGGTCCTGAATGCCGGTTGGGTTAGTTTTATCTGAAAGAATCCAAATGGTGCGGAATTTTAAAGGATTATTCTCCACTTCATTGATTTTACTTTTCAGGTGTGTATAACCGTAGAATATCTCAGGACAGCATACTATTTTACAACACATTATCAATAACATTATACAGCTTACAGGCTGGTATATTGAATCTGTTTCTTTTAGATCCTTGAACCAATACAGTATTAGTGGGGCAAAAGTTATAATCATGATTTCCAGATAAATAAATCTTGTCCATTTAGACAACAATGTATTTTTCAACGAATTAGAGTTTTCCTGTTTTTTATCCCATATACTTCTGTATAAAATGACAGAACAGAGATAAATATAAGTCAATATAAAGGCACTAAAGAAATAGTAAATAATATCACTAAGGCAAAAATGCGGGAACTTGTTTTGAAGGGTGTTTTTAAATACTAAAACCAGAAAATAAACTAATGGAAAAATACTATGCAATACAATTTTATTCGTCCCTACTTTACTTTTCTTGTTAGACAAGTTTTTAAAATAGAGATAAATTATAGGTAATATCAGAACCGAAACACTTGATTCAAAATAAAAATTAGTAAGGATTGCCTTTTTAAAAAAAAGAAGATTTAATCCCATTCCCAATTGAGTGAAAGAGATTAACATCATAAATAAAACAAAATAGATATTTATGGCTTGGTTGGATTTATAATTTTTAAGTATGATTGATGAAACCGTTGTTCCAAATATTCCAGCAATAAATAAAAGAAGAATCAGATGGATTTCCACAAAAAAGAGTAATTAGATGATGGTGTAAATTTAAAAAATATATATTTAAACATAAATCTACAGCTCGTTAATATTTTGATAATATAATGACTTTTCAATCTAATTAATTCCTTAAAAATGGACAAATAAAATACTGAAAATCAATTGTTTGTTTTTTACGATCATTATTTTTTTTTTCATAACTTTAAAACCTGATTTTTATCATTTCAATTAACAGTTTTTAATTTTAGAAAACATGCTAAAAATTTAAAAATTTTAATTTAAAACAAAGTACTTAATCTGAGTGTTTTTTGATACTATTTTTAATAAATAGATTTGCTCTAAATTGTTTTAAACAATAATTTAAGTATTAATTTTTTAATTCATTTAAGTAATTATGGTTGGTCTAAAAATTAAGGAAATTAGAGAACGCAATAAGTTAAGCAGAGAGTATGTTGCCATTCAAATGGAGATGTCTTTAAGTCAATACAGCAAAATTGAAACAGAAAATGTAGATTTAAAATTATCTAAACTTGATAAATTAGTAAAAATTATTGGCGCAAAAAAAAGTGAACTTTTTACTTTGGATTATAAATAGAATCTCTTGTTTATCATTTAAATTATTACCTTCAAATTATCTCTAAAAAAACCTCAAAAAAATAAAGCAAATGTATCTGTATTTAAACTTTTACACGGGTAAGTTTAAGTAAAAGATCAAATCGTCTTTGCATTATTAGTGCTGATAAATTAAGCACTTGTAAAGTAAAAGGCAACAATTTATCCTTTATCTCAAAAAAAAACCTTCAATATCTAACGACTTTGGAGGTTTTTTATTTTTGGTTATCATTAAAAATGCATTAACACATCATTTTTTATACAATTCGATGAAACATTAGTTGAAATAGGTGTACGAAATTGTTCTTATTTCAATTTCAAAAAAGTTGTAAATTGTAGTAAAAATATTTCTTATATTCGCTCAAAGAAATGTCTGTTTATTAGACGTCAACTTAAAAAACGTTGATTTAATCTCATTTTATGGCTTGTATAGACGAGTTGTATTTCATTTTATAATTTCAATCTATGAATCCAAGTTTTAAGAAGGAAACCAAGTGGGGAAATTTTGGTGGTAATATTAATATCTATCAAAATCTGGTCGAATCAGATATTGAAAAACTAATTCAGGAGAAAGAAATACATTCGTTACAGTTCTATACTTTTGAAAATCCCTCAACAGAAACTTGGGAAACTTTAAATAAATTTTACAAGAAATCCCCTCAAATCGGATTGACGTTATTATGGCATGCTATCATTGACTTTGAATTTCTAAGTAAAATTCCAAATGTTAGAAATTTTAGTGTAAAATCATATCTAACAAAAGACTTTAAGCCAATTGAAACCCTGGAGCTTACTAAACTTCATTTAGGCGAAACAAAATCAATTGCAATTAATATCGATTTCATCAAAAATTTTAAGGATTTAGAAATTCTTAATATAGATGGGATGAAAAAGGGAATTGAAAACATTCAGTATTTGACAAAAATTACTTCACTGAATTTAAGGGGGATTAAACTTAAAAATTTAAATTGGATTAGCAGTTTAAAAGAATTGAAACTCTTGAAGCTAATGTTTGGCAGTTATCAATCATTAGAATCTTTAGCAGAATTAAGGAATTTAGAGTATCTAGGTGTTAGCAGAGTGCGACAAATAGACAATTATGATTTTCTGGAAGGACTTAGTAGTTTAAAATTTTTACACTTTGAAGGTTTATCAACTATGCATTCTTTACCAAGTCTTGCAGGAGTGAAAAATTTAAAAAAATTACAAATTGATAATTTATCAAAGCTGGAAAATATAAAGGAAATTGAAAATCTTGAAAATCTCGAGGAACTGTTATTTATATTTCCTGAAAATTTTAAAGCATTGGATCGAAATTTATTATTAGACCAACTATTTGATATCGCATTAAAATTACCCAACTTAAAAATGACGAATCTTTTGTTTTGGAAAGAACATAAAAAATATAACGTTTTACTTGAAAAAGGCGTCAAAGCTTATGAACATTCAAAAAGTAACTATCAGCAAAATACTCAGGGCGGCTGGGTGTTATAAAAAAACAATCCAAAAGCATGTTTAATTAGATCGAATCTCTAATTATTTTTTTCGTATTTTTAGGTTAAACAACCAAACAAGTAAGATTTACTTGTCTGGTTAATCACTTAGGATAACAGATACTTTGGATTTCTGGACGCATGTAACACGCAGGAATGCATTAGAAATAAATCTAGACGGTTATCAGTATGCTTTTAGAACCAGAATGATTCATTCATTTTCAAGAATAATGATCAAAAAAAAACATCCTGCCTGGAATAAAGAAATTTGGGGCGAACCGATTAATTTTGCTGATATGGTGGCGACGAGCATCGGCTGACGCTGTCAATACTACTAATTTAGTGGCTTATTCCTGATTTGAAAAAACTATATTTCCCGAATCTACCATATTGGTCAATCGCAGCGAATTGCCTGAGAATACGGATTTAACTGAAAGCTTAAACTCGTATTATTAACCACCTTGATTGATCTATTCACTGGTAATCCAACACCAGATGAAAGCGGCATTGAAACCTGAACTGATTCCCATATGTACATAATCCTGTGCATTTACGCAATTGAAAGAACATAGTCGTAACCAAAGAGAAAGTAGTTTTATCAATTTGTCTTTTCCGTAAGAATCCAAAATTAGACTACTTACCATTTTTATTTGAAAAACCGGGGTGGACATTAGGGTGGACATTTAAAACGTTATCCAAAAAAAACAATACCTATAAACAACTAAAAACCAATTACATAAAATCTTAATTAAATTGAAACAAAAATTAAGTTATAACAATTTCATATATCTGTACTCAGATCTATTATAGAAAACAGGTAGAAATCTATAATTTTCAATAAATAATTTTACTTTCGTAGTTCTTATTTAGCTCTTTCTTAGAAAATTTAGAATAAAACTATTTTTAAAAAATACTAATATTATTACCTTTAGCCCTACTTTAACTCTCCTTCAAATGCAAAAATCTTTGGGTCTGTTGCGCTTCTTTTTTGTTATTTGTCTTCATCTAGTTTTTACATTATCTGTTGAGGCCAATAATGCTGCCGAACCTTTAAATAAAATTATTCGATCTTATCGCAACTGTGATTTAGACTGTTTAGAATTAAAATTCACAGATTTTAAACATAAGTACCCTAACGAAAATCCGGAAGTCTTAGAAGTGCTTTACCTCGCCTTGAGCGCTGAGAAACAATCTTTGCAAATTGATCATAAAAATAATAAAAGCGAGATTTTATATCGAAAAGCTGTAACACTCGCAAAAAAATTAAAGCGTGAAGACTTAATCATTTGGACTGAAACTCACTTTGGTTTTTATTATTACAAATACAATAATCCTATTCAGGCATTGCCCTATTTCCTGGAGACTTTTCAAAAAATAGAAAATGAATCTAAAGGTGATTTGCTCGAAGCCGAAATTGTACTAAAAAAAAATGCCTATTATTTTGGCTCTATTGAAGATTATAAAGTAGAAGAAATATACCTTAAAGAGGCCTTAAAATTCTCTACTCCAAATTCTGAAAATTACACGGAGATACTCAATAATTTAGGAATGTCTTATCTAAAACAAAACCAAGCTGATAAGGCAGAGCAATACTTTATACAGACCCGCGATCTAGCATTACAGAATAAACAAGAAGTTCGTTATGCCAAAGCTTTAGGAGAATTGTCCAAAATTTATGTACTTCGAAATGATTTCTCAATGGCGCAAAGGCTTTTACTGGAAGATATTGCCCTCTCAAAACAAAACAATAGCGATCGAAATACCATGTATGCCCAAATTCAATTGGGTAAACTGTATGTATCACAAAAAGATCCTGACAATGCAGATAGTGTACTAAAAGAAGCAAGAAATTACGTGAGAACCAAAGCTCATCTTGCAAGTTTTGAATATGAAATAACAGAATTATTACTTGCGATTGCCCTACATAAAAAAGACTTAATAAGCGAACTACACTTTCGCAGATCCTTAGACTCTCTGAATAAAGTAGTTGCCTTAACTGATGGAGACCCTGCTATCGACAGATTGAATTTACAGGCACAAAAGGAGCGAATTAAATCACAATTAGAAATTGAGCAAACCAAATTGGAGAAAGCCTCACTATTACAATGGACCTGGATTACTATAAGTGTTTTATTACTCATCATATTGATTCTAATTTATGTCGTATACAATCGAAAGTTAAAACTTCAGGGAATTGCCTTTGAGAAAAATATTTTATCTGCTCAGTTGGCTAAAATTCAATCAGAGAAAAAACTCCATGAAACTCATGCCTCCTTAAGCTCTTATAAAATTTATTTGTCTGAAAAAAATGACCAGCTAACAAAGTTAGAACGAGAAATAAAGAAACTCAAAAATCTTTCAAAACCAGCTTCTTCACGGGTAAAAGAAAAAAACCTGCAAGAACTTTTGGAATCTCATTTAATGACTCAGGAAAATTGGCTGCGTTTTAAAGCTATTTTTATTGAAGAACAGCCTGATTATTACCACTACTTAATCGAGAAGTTCCCTAATCTGACAGAAGCCAATTTACGAATCATACTATTGCAAAAAATTGGGTTGAAAAATCTGGAAACAGCACAAATACTGGGTATTACTCTGGAGGCCGTAAAAAAAGCCAAACAGCGATTGAAAAAACGGTATGAATTAAACTATACTGATGTTTTTAACGAGCAATAAGAGGCTGTCCGAAAAGTAATTTCGGGCAGTTTTTTTTTGTTTTACACATTGATTTTTCTTATATTTAAGTACTAAAATCAATGATTATGCAGCCAGTTTTTAAGCCTCATTCGGTTCACCAGCAAGATCTTTTTCCATTGAATTTAAATGATCTGATCCCAGAGAATCATTCTGCCCGATTAATAGACAGTGTTGTTGAACAGTTGGAAATTTCCGAGATTATATCACAGTTTAAAGGCGGTGGAAGATCCAGCTACCATCCTAAGATGTTATTGAAAATATTGTTTTACGGATATCTCAATAATACCTATTCCAGCCGAAAGCTGGCTAGAGCCGTGAAGGAGAATATATATTTTATGTGGCTCTCGGGAGGACTTCAGCCGGATTTTAGAACTATCAATGACTTTAGAGGAAAAAAATTAAAAGGGAATATCGAAAAACTTTTCAGCCAGGTCGTTCTGATGATGGTAGATTTAGAGCTCATTAGCCTGGAGAGACAATTTATTGATGGTACTAAAATAGAAGCCAACGCACATAAATACAGCTTTGTGTGGAAGAAAGCAGTTGAAAAACATAAAGACAGGCTTCAGGGAAAAATCGATGCTGTTCTGGCAGATATTGGTCAGGCTATCGAGTCAGACATTATGCATACTGATAACCAAACTGATACCAAGGTAGACAGTAAGAAATTAGAAGAAAAAATACACGAGATCAACCAAAGTGAAAAAAAGCAGAAGCTGAGTAAACAGCAGAACAAATCACTTCAAAAACTCGAGAAAGAACAGCTTGTAAAACTTAAAGAATATGAGAAACATCTCGAAATTCTGGGGGATAGAAACAGTTATTCGAAAACCGATACCGATGCTACTTTTATGCGCATGAAAGAAGATCATATGGGCAACGGACAATTAAAAGCGGGTTATAATATTCAGATTTCTACAGAAAATCAAATTATTACACATTACTCCACCCACCAGACTTCTACTGATTTTACCACATTAAAGACTCACTTAGAAGGATTCAAAAGCAACTACGGCAAACAATCTGCAAAAGTTATAGCCGATGCGGGCTATGGAAGTGAGGAAAATTATCAACTCCTTGAAGACAAAGAAATTGATTTTTTTGTTCCCTACAACATGTACCGTATCGAAGAGACCCGTAAGCATAAAAACAATTTATTCCACGCACAAAACCTGTTTCATAATAATGAGCAAGACTTTTTGGTTTGTCCAATGGGGCAGCAAATGCCTCGTATCTTTACTAAGAAATCAAAAACTACAACTGGTTTTGAACAGTATCATTCGGTATATGAGGCTTTAAATTGCGCAGGATGTCCTCTGCGGGGGCAATGCTTTAAAGCTAAGGGGAACAGACGGATAGAAATTAATCACAATCTTCAAAGACTGAAATTCAAGGCAAGAGAGAATTTAGAAAGTGAATTGGGCAGGGAAATTTATAGTAAAAGATGTATTGAACCAGAGCCGGTTTTTGGTAACATCAAGCAAAACAAAGGATTTAAAAGATTTACACTTACCAAAACAGCCAAAGTAAATACTGAATTTGGCCTGATTGCTATTGCTCACAACTTTTCTAAATGGATCGCTAAAATCCGTTTGGGCAATTTTAACCTCATTTTTGATCTCGTAGAAGCTTTAGAAAAGTTTATAGAAGACCATTTTAGCCCAAATTTACATTTTTCAAGAAACACTCTGTAAATCTACTAGTATAATAAAAGAAAGAGGTCGTCTTTTCAGACAACCTCTTTATATCTCTTAATTTTTTTAATTAATTTCCTGTTCTTGTTCTTTCATCAACATTACCGGCTTCTCTTTTTCCTACATTTACATTTTTGTTGCCAAATCTGTAATTCAAGGACAATTGTATGTATCTGGAATCAAAATAATAATTAGAATCCCGATAAACACCGTTTACCGTTGAGTTGAATCTCATTTTGTCTGTTTTGAAAATATCATTTGCTTTTAGTGTAATTCTTAAATCTTTATTCAATACTAAATATTGAACAGAAAGTGCGGTCGAACTTGATGATTCGAGTCTGTTTACTCCATAAGTCCCAACAGGCATTACCACGAAATTAAAATTAAACAAGAGCGTTTTGGTTTTGTTTAAAACAAAGTCATTATTGGTTGAAAAGGTCGAATAAAAACCGTCTACGCCTTTTGCCGGTATATCGATAGTTTCTGAAGTTAAATAATTCAAAACAAACACATTGTTACTCGTCCACCAGTCAAATTTATCGAAAATATAAAGTTCTGAGATTCCGTATCTTTTTACATTAAACATGTTTCTATTGGTCAGACGAACAAGATAAGTTGTTGAATCCGGCAGGCCTATTTGATTGTACATATTGTTTTCTATGCTATAATAAAGCTTGCTTTCGAGTTTTTTATAGGAATAAATTAATTCGAAATTATCTATAAAATAAGGTCTCAAAAAAGGATTGCCTTCAACAGTTAGAAACGGATTAACGTAAGTTACATTCGGGTTCAATTCCATAAAATTAGGTCTGCCTATTCTCTTGCTGTAACCAAATCTAAATGTTGAATTTTCCTGAGGGGAATATGAAATATTAATTGAGGGGAAAAATTTCGTGTAATTGTTACTTACGGTTTGCTTTAAACTTCCGTCATAAGATTTTGTCTGAGTGGCTTCTAATCTTGTCCCAAATTGAACTTCAATATTATTTTCAAATTTTTTATTTCCTGAAAAATAAAAGGCCTGAATATATTCATTATAATCGAATTTATTAGTCGTTAGCAGAAGATCTGTCACCGGGTTATAAACCAGTCCGCTATTGAAAGAAGAAATATCATTATTGGTCTTCGAAACTGAAATTTTTCCTCCCACACTCCAATTTATAAACTTTGCAGGCAAGTCAACATCTATCTTACCTGAAAAATTATTAGTTTTCTGATTGTTATTATTAATTCCTTTAAAGTACTTAAAATCGTACGGTCTGATTATTTCCGAAGTTCCTTCATAAGGTCTTGTATCCGTATTCGAATATTTAAAATAATCCAGATTCAAAACTATTTTCTTTCCAACAGAATCAAGTTTAATCTCATTAAAGAAGTTCATTGAATTAAATTCCGGCTTTTGCGAAGAATTTGTAAACGCTATTATATCATTAAAACTTGTACTTGCATTGTTCTCATAAACTGTTGATTTCGTCTCTCTGTCACCACTTGTTTTATTAAAATTACCCATGTATTGAAAACCAAAAGCCCATTTGGATGTTGCCAGATACTGAAGCCCAAGAATCGTATTTATCCTTTTGTAATTTCTTTTAAATTCCTGACCAGTCCTCCATAATTGATCCGGAAAATAGATGTCGTCCTGATAATCAAAAGATTCGCCACCCTCTCTGTAATTCAATGAAGAGGACAGTGCAAGCTTATTTTTGTTGTACACAAAATTACTCGTCATTGCTCCTTCTCCATCTTCGGATCGATGTAAATAACCACTCCCTAAGGAAAGGCTCCAGGAATCTTTTTTAGCTTTTTTTAAATTAATATTAATTAATCCGCTGCTTCCACTGGCTTCATATTTGGCTGGTGGCGTTGTGATTACCTCGATGCTTTTGATGTTATCAGCTGAAATGGATCTCAGTAAATTAGCCAGTTCCTCTTCTCCCACTTCAAGCATTTTACCATCTATCAAAACCCTGATGGAACTTTTGCCGATCATGGTGATGCTTTCATTCCGGACTTGTAGTCCCGGCGTAACTTTTAGTGCATCGAGTGCATCACCTCCGGCAGCACTAATCGTATTTTCCAGATTAAAAACCAGTCGGTCTACTTTTCTTTCTACGACTTCTTTCTTTTTAGAAATTACAACGGTTTCTAACACGTTTGCAACATTCACGATTATTGCACCCACATCAAAATCTGAAGTCAGTTCTATCTCTTTTGTATAAAAAATTTCCTTGAACTGACGTATTTCTAATTTGTACTTTCCTTTTTGATATTCTATAACAAACTCCCCTTTTTCATTTGTTAGACGATTAATAAGGGCGATAGAATTTTCTGAAAAAAGGATAACTTCTGCATATTCTAAAGGACTCTTTTCAGATGTAGTAACTTTTCCTGAAAATTTGATCTGTGCAGCTACTGTATTACTTAAGATAAATACAATAAATAATAAACGATTGATCTTTGATTTGTGCATATTTTACTTTTAAATTTCAAGCAAATATGCATAATTCATTAAGCCTGGATGTCTTAAAACACACCAGATAAGTTCTGATTTATAATACTGAACTTATCTTTTTGTTTTTTGAAATTCTAAAGGGGTCTGGCTGGTTATTTTTTTGAATGCTGTAAAAAAAGTAGATTTCGACTTAAAGCCACTTTCATATCCTATAGCTTCGATAGTATATAAATTAGGATGTGACAATAATTCTTTGGCTTTCTCGATTCTTAATTCGTTAATAAATAACGTAAAGGATATGTTTAAATTATTATTTAAAAATTGGGATAAGTTGTGTTGGGAAACTTCTAATTCTTTTGCGGTATCAGAAAGTTTCAGGTTTGGATTTAGATAGAGTTCTTTGTCTTTTATGATATTTATTTTTTGGGTAATCTGTTCAATAGTCGTGTGATCTATTGCTTTATTTTTATACTTTTCTTTTTCTTCAAAAAATGAAGTGTTTTTTTTAATTTTCAAAACAAAAAGCAATATCATTAGATAAAGTACGAAAGAAAAAGAAATCGCTCCCACAATATAAGAAGTGTAAGAAGCAATATTATAGGCAAGCCAAATTAAAAATACGCCAACGAAAATACTCAATAACCAGATATCGATACTGGTCAGTTTTTCTTTCTTCTGAATAAGTTTTTGAAATGCAGGTTTTACAAATCTAAAAGATCCAATGATATAAAGGAGCCATTGTACATAAATACCGCACACTATATATTTGCTCCATACCGCGCTGTGCTCAACATAAGGATAAATAATTCCCAAAATCGTAATGCTCAACAGAAACGGAAAAATATGAAATCCCCATCTTCTTGCATTGTTTGTTATACAATTTCTCAGGTATAAATAGAGAAACGGCCCTATTAGAATACAGCCTGAAAGACCAATTTGAATAAAAATGCCGGACAGATTTGGATTGAAATAAAAAAATACAGATTTAATGATTCTAATACTTAATGTAAATAACAATAGCGCTAAAAAGTAATTTGAAAATTGTTTCTTTTGCGCAAAAAATGCAAAATATACAGCGAGCAAAAGACCATTAAAAGCTCCTAAAGCACTAAAAAAGAACATTAGTTGATTATCCAAATTCATAGAACAAAAGTGTTTTTTTTACTATCTTAAAATCAAATATACAGTTTTTTAAAACTGATTCATCTGATGGGAATGACAATTTATTTTGTCTTGCTCATTGTAATTAATTTAGCGTGCCGTGCATATGCAATAGCTGTCGTTTTTTTACGTACCTACGGCACTTGAAATTAATGCCTACCGATATTTAGTACCTAAAGGCACATATTAAATCTTTACCAAGCATTACATTATAAATAAAACAATAAATGTTATTACTTATACAGCATTATTCTTAGGCGGAAAAAAGAACTGCAACGGTTTACTTCTAAAATATCTACAAATTGCTCTTGCCACTTGTCTTAACTCTGAGAGCGGAATATTTCTGGAACGAAATGCAAGCCCAAGTGATAAACTAAAACTAACCGTGAAATTGACTAAACCAATAAGTCCAATACCTAAAACTGACCATAAAAACACATCTCTGGTAACATAAAGATCGGCGCCATATAAACCCATAGCAAAGTTACCACTGGCAAAAGTAATGTGCCTGATGTCAATATTTAATCCAAAGAAAATCCCAATAAAAACGGTACTTCCCATAAAAACACCAAACCAAAAGTTAGAAATAATCCCTGCCCATTTTTTTTCATACAGTGAAGCCAATTTTTTCGTCCACTTTTTTCCTAAACTCAATTTAAGTAATGGATGTTCCTGAATACGATAGTAAATATGGTTGTGTTTGTCACGATTGGCGATACTACCTGCAATGATTCCTGATAAAAACAGAAAAACCCCGGCTATAGCGGCATGCAAAATTGCAGGAGAATAAATAGGATTCAGATCATTGATTAAAGTTGCGGATTTTTCCTGAGCAATATTATAGTGAAAAATTTGATCAATAGCCCAGATTCCGAATAATGAAACCGGAAAGGCAATGATTACGTTACCTACAAAGGCGATAAACTGGGAGCGGAATACCCTTGCAAAAAATATAGCAAACTCTTTGTACTTGTATTCTTTTTTGTCCTGCACTTTTTGCTTGAAACCTTCCTGCAAAGCTCTTACCAATGCAGAAGCTGTCATTGCCGGCTGTTTTGTTGCCAGTGTAAACCCAAGAATATAAATGATGATGAAGCCTATCGAATAATTCATACTGTACAAAAACATATGACCAAAACCACTGGCGTGTACTTTTCCTAAAAGGAGTTTGATAATACAAAGTATCCCAACAATAAAACCACCACCGGCTGCTGAAAAAAACATTTTATAATATTCTTTTCGGCTGTTTGTAATGTAATGTTCTCCTGTATTGGCTGTATGTTGGGTAATCTCGTAAGATAAAAGCTGGGTACTCTCATTAATTAGTTTCTGGATATTGTTTTTATCGCAGTTGTACTTAATCAGTTTATAAGAGAGGTAAATCGTGTTTCTTTTGGCGTCTTCCTCATTACCTTGTATTAAAAGCGGTAATAGGGATCTTAGGCGGTTAAGCTGTTGGCGAATTCGCAACAAACTTTGGTTTACATGCAGCGAAATCCCGAATTTATTACTGTTTTTAAAGGCTGTTTCGATATAATCTGTGCATTGTTTGTGCAGGATAATCAGTTGTTTATATCCTAAATCTTCTTCATTGATGGCATTATCCGCTGACGCCATCAGTTTCTCATTCATTAGCAACAATTCACGCTGAAAGGCAATAAAAGGACTTTCGAGGTTTTCATATTCTGGTACCATTCGTATTACATCTGTTTCCATCGCAGATCCGCAAATGCGGTAAGTAATAACTTCCATGGCAAAAACCAGTTCATTAAATGCTGAATTTTCGTCTCTGACTCCATAAATAGAATGAAATTTTAAGAGAGAAAATAATTGGAGGACTTGCTCCTGAGGTATTTTACTGATCCATAACAAATCTGTATTAGAAAAAAATACCTGATTTAGAATAAATTGCAATGTATCTTTTTCCGGCTGCTCTGGAATTAATTTGGCAAAAATTCTCTTGCGCACTTCAAAAAAGAAATTTGCATCCTGGAGAATACCTGCGTCAGAAAGGATTTTATTAAACTTTTTATTTTCTAAATTAGTACGGATACAATCCATTAATCCGTCACGATAATTTGGATTTTCCTGAAGCAGATAAATCAGTTGGGACAAATCGACTTCTGTTATTTTTTTTGGCTTTTTAGGACGAATTAAATTTACCAATTCTACCAGCAACTCTATATTTTCTATTTTAGATTTCCATAACTGTTCGTCATTAAAGTTTTTTTCGAAAAAATATTTTAATGTCATCTTTGGTTTTCTCCTCAATTTCATTTTATCAAATTTAATTATCACTGTTTTGTACAAATAAACACATTCTTTTTATTTAAAAACGTTTAAAAAGTATTGAATTAAGACATTTAAAATAATTCTTGATTATAGGTTCTGTGGAAAAGAATATTAGATAAAAAAACTGTCCGGAAATTATTCTCCGGACAGTTTTTATTTGATGATTTAATTATATCACTTTTTAATTAACATATAAATAACCACTTTTTTCTATTCCTGATCCTGTATTTGTTTTATATCGCAGGATATAAAAATAGGTTCCTTCTGGTACTACTTCTCCTTTTTTTATTGTTGTTCTTCCATCAGATATACCTCGAAAAACGTTATTATTTAATCCGTATCCATTGGCTTCATAGATTTTAACTCCCCAGCGATTATATATCTCTACTGTATTTTCCGGATAATGCTGTAATCCTTCTATTTTAAAGTAATCATTTAATCCGTCTCCATTGGCAGAAACTGCGTTATAAATCACTATTTCCGTAGGAACAACAGTTGCTTCTGCACGATTGTTGTCCGGATTAGGATCTACAGGGGTAGATGAACTTAAAAAAGCTATATTAAGATAATCTCCTGTTTCTAATACTTTTGCTGTTAGTGTCAACGTTTCAGTTTTTCCTGCATTTAAAACCGGAAGATTCCAGACACCAGTCGTATTATTATAATTACCGGATGTTGTGGTTGCTATTACATAACTATATCCTGATGGCAGCATTTCATTAATACTTATATTTTGAAAATCACTCGTTCCGATATTAGTAGCTGTTATAGTAAAAATTACGGGCTCTCCAATCGTTGGTGTCGGATTGTTCACTGCTTTCCCTATCGCGATATCTGAACAAACTGTTATTGCTATTGGAAAATGAATCGTTACAATTGGATTGCAATTAGAAGCATTGATAAACTCTACTCCTACTGAACCATTTCCTGCTGTTGTCCATGTAACCGTTACAAAATCATCATTTAATTGTCCTCCTGATTTAATTAGACCTCCTATAACAATCCAGTTATAATGAGACATAATCGCTGTGGTTCTATACGTTACCTCATCTCCCGCACATGCTGTGGTATTCCAACCAATAGTTTCTCCCGGTAAATCAGTTTTAACAAATGCTGTTACTGCCAAACGTGTTGTACTTTCGCAAGTTCCAGCTTTTAAAGATCCGTAATAAATTATTCCGTTTACCAAAGCTGTTCCTGATGGAATTATATTTCCTGCGTTTGCTGCATCATACCAGATAACATTGTTTTCATTGGTAATTAAACTGGCAATTGTAGCATTTTCAGCTGAACAAAATTCTTGCGAAAGATTTCCTGTTGGGGTTTCCGCATTATTTAATACTGCTGTTACTGCCAAACGTGTTATACTCTCACATGATCCCACTTTTAAAGATCCGTAATAGATTGTTCCGTTTACCAAAGCTGTTCCTGATGGAATTATATTTCCTGCGTTTGGTGCATCATACCAAATAACGTTATTTTCGTTGGTAGTTAAACTGGCAATTGTAGCATTTTCATCTGAACAAAATTCTTGCGAAGGATTTCCTGTTGGCGTTTCCGCATTATTTATTACTGCTGTTACTGCCAAACGTGTTGTACTTTCGCAAGTTCCCAATTTTAAAGATCCGTAATAAATTGCTCCGTTTACCAAAGCTGTTCCTGATGGAATTATACTTCCTGCATTTGCAGCATCATACCAAATAACATTATTTTCATTGGTAGTTAAACTGGCAATTGTAGCATTTTCATCTGAACAAAATTCTTGCGAAGAATTTCCTGTTGGGGTTTCCGCATTATTTATTACTGCTGTTACTGCCAAACGTGTTGTACTCTCACATGATCCCACTTTTAAAGATCCGTAATAAATTGTTCCGTTTACCAAAGCTGTTCCTGATGAAATTATATTTCCTGCATTTGCAGCATCATACCAAATAACATTATTTTCATTGGTAATTAAACTGGCAATTGTAGCATTTTCATCTGAACAAAATTCTTGCGAAGAATTTCCTGTTGGCGTTTCCGTATTATTTATTACTGCTGTTACTGCCAAACGTGTTGTACTCTCACATGATCCCACTTTTAAAGATCCGTAATAAATTGTTCCGTTTACCAAAGCTGTTCCTGATGGAATTATATTTCCTGCGTTTGCTGCATCGTGCCAAATAACATTGTTTTCGTTGGTAATTAAACTGGCAATTGTAGCATTTTCATCTGAACAAAATTCTTGCGAAGGATTTCCTGTTGGTGGTACTGTTTCATTTACAATCACCGTTACTGGCATACCTGCACCTTCACATATATGATCACTTTTAATGGTTACATAATATACACTTGTTACTAAAGGCCAGACATTATAAGTTGCACCAACAGCTAAAACATCTTTCAAAGCGGCATCACTGTACCAGGTAAATACAGGATTGATTACATTAGAACTACTGGCATTTAATGAAGCTGTTTCTCCCAAACAAATTGTTTGATTTTCGATCCTATTTATAGCTCCCTCGGGATTTACCTCAATAGTAAATACAACAGGCGTACCTGTACAGCCATCTGCAAAAGGTGTTACTGTAATAGTCGCAATTTCTGTAACATTCCCATCGTTAGTCGCTATAAAAGCAGGTATGTTTCCTGTACCAATAGCAGATAATCCAATTTTAGGATTGTCATTAGTCCAACTATAGGTTGTTCCTATTATGTTACTTTCAAAAATAATTTCTGAAACCGTCTTATTGTTACAAACCTTTTTATCATCCGGTTGTGTCAAAATTATATCAGGATTTACCGTAATAGTAAACGTAAATGATCCTGCTCCGCATACGGTTCCAATTGGATATACTGTTACGATTGCAGTTACCGGTGCTGTTCCTGTATTAACTGCTTTAAAAGAAGGCATATTAGGACTTGAAGTCCAATTATCTGTTAAACCAATACTCCAATCATCAACCCTCCAGACATAAGTAGTTCCCGGACTATTACTATCAAAATTAATACCTGGAAAAGTACATTGATTACCTGCTATTTGTGGAGCCGGTGGTGTTACAATCAGAGGAGGATAGATTCCTGCTGTTACAGCAAGACGAATTTCACTTTCGCAAAACGGATAAACATGTGATGCTGCGTAATAAGTTGTTCCATTAACCAACGGTGTATTTAGTGAAATAGACCTTCCGAATTCTGCACTATCATACCATTGAATATTAGTCCCATATACCACTAAATCTGCAACAGTAGCTGCTCCGCAAAAAGATTGATTTGTATCTCCTGTAGGTGTCTCCGGATTCGGATTTACAGTAAGTGTAATTTTTTTGGCTGTAGCTGGTGTATTAGCACAGATACCATCTCCACTCACCGTAACATAATAGCTTGTTGTAACCAATGGTCCTAAGATAATATAATCAGTAGTACCTATAACATTCGTCAGGGCATCATCATCATACCAGGTAAAAACCGGATTACTTATTGTAGTTTGAGCTATCATTTCAGCAGATGTTCCAGGACATAAAGTTAAACCAGATACACCTGTAATATCTGCTGCAACAGCATTTCGATTAATATTGACTGTTACTTCGAGTCGTGAATCGCTTACACATGTACCATTTTGTAATTCACCGTAGTATATTCTGCTGGTTAAAGCTGTAATAGCTGGTAAAGCTATACCTCCTGAGGGTGTTGTATACCAAACTACACCCGTTTCGTTAGTCATTAAGTCACCAACCGTTGCGTTTGCACTTGCACAAAATTCCTGAGTGTCAGGTCCTGTTGGTATCATTGGTGAGGGGTTTACTGATATAATTATTTCTTTGGCCGTACCCGGTAGATTTTCGCAGGCATCATCTCCTTGTACAGTAACATAATATGTTGTTGTTTCGGTTGGGGTTACACCATAATTTTCTCCTGTGGCAATTACGTTTGTCAAAGCAGCGTCACTATACCATGTAAATACAGGATTTACAACACTTGACATAACAAAGATATCAGCACTTTGTCCTTTACAAATTGACTGGCTAAGGCCTGTAATGTCAGCAGCAGTGGCTCTGTCATTTAATTGTGCCATTACTTCTAATCGTGTTTTTCCTTCGCAACCAAAGGAATATTCCCCTCCATACAAAGTACCTGCATAATACAATTGCCCGTCGACTAGAGGCGTATTCATAGGAATTGGCGCGTCTCCTATTGTTGGAGTGGCATACCAGGCTATATCTACGAGTGCATCAGTTACCAAATCAGATACAAGAGGAGTTGTTTCTTTACAGAATTTCTGAATCGCATCTCCGTTAGGTACAGGAGGCTCCGGAATAACCATCAGAGTAACTTCTGCAGCTGTACCCGGTAAGTTTTCGCACGCTTCGTCATCTGTTACGGTAACATAAAATGTATAGGTTTTAATTTCTGTGGGAGTAAATCTGTAATATGAATTTCCGCTATAAATCAAATTCTCTGCTCCTAATTCAGGTGAACTGTACCAATTGTACATTTTACCTGTAGTTGGATTAGGATATTTAAAAGCTGATAATAACATTTCATTTCCTAAATTACATGTCTTAGGATGCATCGGCATCTGATCTGCTGCTACTGATCGTCGCTTTACTTTTACTTCAATCTTATCTGTAACGGTACAACCCGAACGTGTGGTAACATTTACCGAATATTCTCCGGCTTGAGGATTAGTTACTACCAAATTATTTGAAGTTTGAGTACTTCCATCAGGCAATGTCCATATTGCGTTTGCTATTGGACCTATTGATTTAATAGATAAATTTAGTGAATCTGTATCACATAAAACATTAGTTCCTGTTATAACACTTCCTATGTTGCTGATGTAGTCCATCTTAAAAGAAGCTTCTAAAGCTGTTGGATAACACGCTGTTTCTACTTTTACCATATAATCACCCGCGGTAAGATTAGGGAAATCAGGCGAACTTTGTCCTGTTGCAGGATAATTGGTATCAGTTGCTTTTTTTAGGTAATACACCGGAGATGTGGCATTTTTAACTACAATACTCAATGTTCCGGTTGTAGATCCGGCACAAATTGCACCTCCTGAACCATTCATATCAAACACCGGAAACTCTGATTTTACATCTAATTCCCATGGTCCGCCAAATACTTTTGCTGGCGTATTATAATCTACAAGATTTATTTTATAAAGTCCTGTAATATCTCCTTTAAAAACTGCTGTCGCTGTTGAACGAAATGACATCAACCAGCTATAAGTACCATCTATTACTGCATTGGTTTGCGTATAACCTGAAGGTCCGTCAATTACTTTAAAGCTTATTTGAGGGACATTAAACATCGATTCAAAACTGGTGCTGGGATACGGTCTTAATAATCCTTGATTACTGATTGTATAATTAAACGTTTTTACATAACGATCGCAAGCAATTGGATCTGGGGTAATAGTTGAAGTAACAGAAATACTATTTATTACCCTGTCTAAGGTAGTGGTAAAAGTCCTGTCATAACATCCTGTTGCCGAAGTAACATGAACCGAATAATCCCCTACTTCCAGATTATCGCTAATAAATGCACCACTATAATTAAGCTTTGTGAAGGTTTTCTCCATATAAAACCCATTGGGTCCTGTAACTGCTACACTATAAGGCATTGGCATAAAATAATCTGCTTTGATACCAAGCTGACTTTTTCCAAAATTATTAAAATCGGCCATGCTGGCTAATTCGAGTGGTAATTCATCCTGATTATAGTAACGAAAGCTAGCTGGATCTATAAACACTTCTGTCCTTGAATTCAAATTTATCCATTGACCTCTTGTCACATTTACATAGGAAAACCTGTTTAATTCACTTCCGTTTATATCCGTAAGCTTTAAGGTATAGGTATTTCCAATGATTAACTGAGCCTCAAAGTCATTTTGGTTTGCTCCTGTTATCGTATATTGCTGTGGAGGCACTGCACCATTTTTTTCGGTAATGGTTAACGTAAGCGGATCACAAAAACCCGAAAATAGTGACAACCTCGATAATTTTACATACCCTGTTGGAGTACAAAGTGTACTTGCGGCATCATCAGCTAAATAAAATGTTAACCCTGCATTTGCAATAAGTTTTGGTAAAAATTCATTTTTTCGATAAGGAAAATCATAAATAGTAGACTTTTCAACTCCACAAATTGAAACCCATAAAGTCATTGGTTTCCATGTATTTATATCTAATGGCAAAGGTTGTTTATAGGCCTGAAGCTCGCTATATGTCATATAAGGTGTTTTGACACCATCATATTCTACTGCATACATTCTGGTTATTCCCGGCGCCTGAGATATCGGAAATGCATCATTACCCTTAATGACTGGAATTCCTCCCGAATAGCTAAAATCATAATAAGCATCTGTAACAGGATCACAGATGGTTCCTGCACCGCTATGAGTGACTTTAACATTATTGTCCCAATACCAATACATAGGTGTAGAAACTGTAAAATTATATACTATATTTCTTGCTATAACATGAGGGCTATTACTGTTTACAACAGTTCCGCAATTGTCTTTTACTCTTATTTTATAGGTACCCGGAGACATTGCCTGAAAACTATAACTACTATATGAGCTTTCTTCTCGCACGACAACATCATTAGTATCCAATACTGTTATGGTATAAGGTGTACTACCTCCATTGGGAACAACTGTTAATCTTGAACCGGGATCTGTATCAGTAGCACAATACGCCAATTGATTAGAATAAATACTGCTTATGGTTAATGTACTTCCGGATCCGTAATCTGGTACTATAACTTCTTTTGTGACTGGGATTGCTGCATTATTATCATCATATACTCCAACGGTATAAGTACCCGGAGCTAAGTTTAGAAAAACAGGGTCATCCTGAGGAACGCCTATTACGGATCTTTTTGTTGCCTTATAATTTACCAGTTCATATTGTACCCGTCCTGTTGTATTAGTAGCCGTTACGGTAATCGAACCATCATTTACACAAAACACAGGCGTGGTTACTGTGGTAAAATCGAGCCCTTGTGCGATTGCTGTTAAGGGTAGGAAGACAAAAAAAAGTAATAGTAATTTTATATTTTTCATAATTTAGATTTATTTGTTTTTGGTAAATAGGATAGCTTGGGACATCTTTACTTCCAACTACAAATTCATTAACGGAAATTTTTTGCAACAAAGAATTATGTCCGGGGATGTTCTAATTCTTGATTTTTTTATTACTTAGAAGTAACATTTATAAAGAACTTTAACTGTGATCTCATTTCTGATTTTACTTTGGAAAGATCCAGTAACAGAATATCTTCTATGATTTCCAGTTTTGTTTTTATCTCTTTATCAAATGTGCAGACAATCAAGGGCACGCCTCTTTTATAAATCCGTAGCAGATCGTATAATTCCTTGTCTGAATTAATGACAAACAACATAATTGTATAGTGGTCAATTACATTATCGAATTTTTTAAAATTTTTGTAGGCATCAAATGCCAGATCTTTTTTAAACTCGTACTTCAAAAATCTTGAAAAACAGTGCTGACTGTCGTATACAAGCGCTTTTCCCTTTTTCATAATCATCTAATTCACATTTTTATTCAAGAGAAGCCTGCTCATCCTTTTTCCCCAATCCTAAAAGGATGAGCTTTATTGTTTACCAATAAAATGACTTCTGATAAATTTATTTCCAGATTACATTGCTGTAATAACAAACTGGCTTCTTCTGTTTTGTTGGTGCTCTTCTTCAGAACATTCTACACCATCAGCACATTTATTTACTAAATGGGCTTCTCCATATCCTTTAGCAACTAATCTACTTTTGTCAATTCCGGATTTTACCATAAAATCTAAGGTAGATTGTGCTCTTTTTTGCGATAGTATAAGATTGTACGATTTAGAGGCACGACTATCAGTGTGCGATGCAACCTCAACTTTCATGGTAGGATATTGTTTCATTACCTCTACAACTTTGGTAATATCTAAGGCGGCATCAGGACGAATATTTGATTTATCCAAATCAAAATAAATCATCTCGATTGCAAATATTTTGGCTAAATCTGTTCCGACTGTAATTTTTTCGACATTCTTTTCTAAAGCAATATTTACCTCTGTTTTTTCTTTTTTGACTGGTAATGCCAACTTTTTTTCGGCGGTCAGATATTCTTCTTTCAGTACTCGTATGTAATATACTTTTCCACATTCTGCACTGTCATAACTAAAACTTCCTTTGTCATCAGTAGAAAGTTCTTTAACAACATTCATATGTTCATCGAGTATTATTACTTTGGCTCCAGCCAGAAGAGATTGTTTTTTTTTGTCTGTAACTGTTCCTGAAATTAATTGTTCACAAGACAATTTTCTGGTTTCAGTAAATCGGTAGATGTCATCAAAGCCTTTTCCTCCATCACGATTAGAAGAGAAATATCCTGTATTGGCAGTGGTGTTTATTACGAAAGCAAAATCATCCATTGGTCCGTTTATTGGAGTTCCTACATTAGAAACTTTTTCAAAACTTCCGTTTGAATTGATTTTACTTACAAAAACGTCTAAACCTCCTAATCCCGGGTGTCCGTTTGAGGAAAAATAGAGCTCATTTTGGGCAGATACAAACGGAAAAGTTTCCTTGCCTTCTGTATTGATTGTGTTTCCCAGATTTTCAAGTGTTCCATAAAGGTCATTGTTGTAAATGGCTACTTTAAAAATATCAGATTCTCCCAGGGTTCCGGGTCTGTTAGAAGCAAAATATAGTGTTTTTTCATCAGGACTTAATGCAGGATGTGCTGTACTGTATAAGTCACTATTAAAAGGAAGTTCTTTTACATTCGACCATCTTCCATTCTCAAAAGTTGCTTTGTACAGCTTTAGTAAAGTGGTTCCTTGTGCATCTTTTCCCTTTTTTCCATCATTATAATTGTTACGGGTAAAATACATTGTTTGTCCATCTTTGGTAAAAACAGGAGTAGCTTCATTAAATTTAGAATCAACAATATTCTTAAAATTCTGTACTTTATCTAAAGTGCCATTTTCATTTACTCTTGCTGTATACAAAGTAGAAAAAGCCTGATTGGTCCATTTTTGTATGTTTTTTGAAATTCCCCTTTGTTCGCGGGTACTTGCGAATACAATGTTATCTCCTAAAAACGAAGTTCCGTAATCTGATAATTCAGAATTTATATCGATATTTTCTATGACATAACGTCCTGAATTTTCTTTGATTTCAGCATAATAATCTTTGTTTGATTCATACAATTTCGCTCTTGAATCATTGCCATTTAATGTATTAAAGGCATCCAGTATTTTGTTGGCATTATTATAATCGCCTACTGATTTAAGGGTTTGCGAATAACGGTAATAATACTCGGGATCAAGGGTTTGATCGAGCAAAAAAAGTTCTGTATACCATTTGTTTGCCTGTTGTAACTGGCCATTAAAATAATAGGCATTTCCTAATTTCCGGAACAAATCAACTGATTTATATCCTTTATCCGCTACGTTTTCGTAAATTTTTATAGCATCAATATAAGCGAGTTGTTCATATTGCTTTTCTGCTTTCTTAATTTTGTTATTTTGAGCATAACTTTCTAATCCAACGACTAAAATTAAGGCACTCAATAGTATTTTTGATTTCATATTAAATATCTGTTTAGAAGAATCTTGGAGAAACAATCTTGTTGTATTTTTTGAACATTTCAAAGCGCAGGAAAATTTCATGTGAGCCTGAATTATAATTGGCTAATTTTGTTGTTTCGGCATCATAGGCATATCCTATAAATAATCCGTCGCTTACCTGAAAGCCTACTAATGCGCTTAATGCCGCACTCCAGCGATAAGCTACGCCGGCAGTAAATTTTTCGTTAAATAAAAAATTAGCAGATAAGTCAACCTGCAGCGGAGCTCCTTCGGTCATTTTAACCAATGCCGATGGTTTAAATTTTAAATTATAATCTAAATCAAAAACATGTCCTGCCATTAGGTAATAATGAACTTGTTCTCCTGCAAAAAATGTAGCGGAATCATTGTAGTTCACGGATCCGTCAAAATGTTTTGTCTGCAATAATGCCGGAGCCGAAAGTCCTATATAAGTATTGTCTGAATACAGGTAAATTCCTGCCCCTACATTGGGCGAGAATTTATTATCTATATTCTGCTGAAATCTTGCATCTGAGGGATCATAAATATCTAGTTTCGTATAATCAACGTTTATTAGATTCGCACTTCCTTTTACTCCAAATGCTAATTTGTATTGGTAAGAAACATCAATTGTATAGGATATATCCAGCGATAAATTTGTTTCGTCTGATGGGCCTATGCGATCATTAACCAGCGAGAAACCAAGGCCTAATCTCGAATTTTCTATTGGGGTATGCATGGAAAGTGTTCCTGTTTTTGGCGCTCCCTCTAATCCAACCCATTGGGTCCGATAGAGCCCAAAAATACTCATGACATCACGAGAACCGGCATATGCGGGATTTACAACAGTTGGATTGTACATATACTGTGTATATTGTGCGTCTTGTTGTGCGCTCATATAATTACTGGTGAGCACAATTATGATCAATAATCTTATGTTCTTTATATTCATTTTATTTTTTTTTGGAAGAATAATTGCAGTGCTTATTAATAGCTGTTAAAACACTACTTATAAATTCGTTTTTTAATTATCTTGATTTAGGTGCAGATAGCCTGTTCTCTCTTTGACGTTAGTTACTGTTTTATATTTTAGAATATAGAAGTAAGTTCCTGTTGGCAGACCAGCGCCTCTGTTTACGGTTGCACGTCCGTCTGAGAATCCTCTAAAAACACGATCACTTTCGTTATAACCATTGGTTTGATAAACTAAAACGCCCCATCGATTATAAATTTCAACAGTATTATCAGGGTATTTATCAATGCCTTTTATAATGAAGAAATCATTTTTATCATCTCCGTTTGGTGAGACAGCATTATAAACAATCAAATCATCTTTTTCCTCTGGAATTTTAACTACTCTGGCTACTGTAAAAATGCCATAACCTGAAACCTGTGCAGTAACCATTGTTTGTGCCACATCTGCAACACCACCTTCTGATATCCATTTTGCTGTGGCAGGATCCCATCTTACAATTTGTATTTGTGTGTCATTACTTTCTCCGTAGATGTATGATGGCGTAGTCTCCGGATTTAAAGTAAGAGAAAGAACAATTTTAGTAAGTCCGCTATCTTTAGTAATTTCCCAATATTCTTTATCATCTATTAATCGAATATTATCTTGCTTACTATTATGCGGATAAGCAGGATCTGAATTTTGTAAAAAATAATGTGAAGTATAGCTGTCTAAATTATCTGCCGAATTTGCATGTATAGAAGGACGATAATAATTGGCATCTCCAACAGGATATTCAAAAGCTGCTGTTCCAAGTTTTGTAACTCTGCCATCAACAAAGCTATTATTACTTGTATTAGAATGTACAGCATTACTTTCGAAAATTACTTTTCCGTTATAACTGTCAGCATCAATAATTCCTTTTTGAAAATTTGAATTACCGGAAACAGAAATATCTGTAGCCAATAAAAAAGGTGATGCCCCAGAGTTATTATTGAAAACAACATTTTTTAAACGGGTATATACGGCAGGTGAAGGTAAATCGCCGTCAATAATTTGTTCTTCGTTTCCTGTAAAATAAGTAGTTCCTTGTTGAGAAGGCGTAAAATAAACTTTTCCGTCGTTAGTCCAGTGGTTAAAAATATGTACCTGACCGTCGTTTATAAATTCTCCGCCAGAAGTGTTTTTAAAATCAAAATATACCGAAACTATAGTTCCGGGTGCTACTTTAATTTGATCCGGATTCAACAATTGAGCCTGTAGATTAGCTAAAGAGCAATAAAAAAGAAAGCAAAAAATTGTTGTTGTTTTTATAATGTGGTATTTTTTTTTCATATAAAATCAGTTTACTGTATCGATACAGGTTAAATAAATAGCATCGTCTGCATATCTAAGATTGTAATACATTGAAAGATTTAATTGGATAGCATTATTTACATTGCAAAGAGACAAAAAGCATTGTCCTTAATAAGTCAAAAAAACATCAGATTAAGACATTTTTTTGCCACGTGCTTATTATCTAAATAAAAAAAAAGATATTGGTATTAACCAAGTAAACAGAAATTAAAAACAAGATTAACAACACTTTACACTATTAATGACACGCAAAAATTAAGCACAGCCTTTTAATAAAGACTGTACTTAAATCCTTTTATTTTTTAGATAATAATTGTTTTACAGCATTTTTTAAATTTTCTAATTCTATTTGCTGATTCTTTTGTACTTGTTCTAATTCCTGCATTTTTTTATCTTTTAGCAAGATTTCATTCTGCTGTTCTTTAACAGCTTCAACAAGTACAGGGATAAGAGTTGTATACGAAACTGAGTAATATCCTTTATCATCGACTGTTACTGCCTCTGGTAAAACTGTTTCAATATCCTGAGCAATAACACCCAATTGGTGTTTGTTATCAAAAGTCATATCTTTAAATTCATCAGCTCTCCAGTTATAACCAACTCCATTTATTTTCATGATTTTATCTAACGCATTTACAATTGGCGTTATATCTTTTTTATATCTTCTGTCAGAAGTGGAATTCCAGGCAGATGTTCCGCCCGCAGCGCCGTTTACATAAAATCTATATGAATCATTTGTATCTGCCTGATTAATTGCCATACTATTATTAGTCCTGTTATAAACAAGGACTCTATTGGTAAAAATACCTCCACCACTTATGTGAGCCAGTTCGAAAAAATCATTGCCTCTTCCATTAAGTGATGATCCCATAACCCATCTGTCATTTGCTGCACTTCGAATAAAGTTTAATTCAGTTGTTCCACCGTAATTTCCTGATATGCTTCCACTATTAATATGCATAACAGTTCCTCTAATTACTCCTGCAACGTCTAATTTTTGACCTGCATCGAGCCTGCCAATACCTACATTACCATTATTAAGTACAGACACACGTTTATTATTTCCAGCCCAGAAATCTAATCCGCTTACATTACCATTAGCAGAAGTTGTTCTGTTAGAAGTTATACCTTCTCCGGAGGTACCAGGTCCAAAAAACAATCCTGTTCTTACGGTTCCGTCTCCTGTGGCTGTACCATCAATTTGTAACGTATTCGAAAACAAACCACTTCCTACTACAGATAATTCTTTTCCTGGAGTGGTTGTCCCAATTCCTAATCTGCCACTTTGCACGTCAAAAGTTGCAATAGTACTTTTTACGCCGGCAGTTACTCCATATATATCTAATCTGTTATTACCTGATGCTGCGGGGCTATTAAATTCCAATCCGCCTCCCCAGGTATTTTCTGCTCCAGCTTCCCAAAAACTGATTGCTCCTTGCGCATTAGCATTTGTATTACCTGTACCATTGCTAAGAAAATTCAATGTTGGTGTAACTGATCCTCCGATTAATTGATTACCACCAGAAACATTTAATCTATAGGTCGATGCAGCAGTAGTTCCGATACCGATATTCCCCATTTGATATATACTTTGAGTATTTGCGTTGGCTTCATTTATAGTTCCGGCTACCCTCCATGGTTCGTTAAGTGCTATAGTTGCAGGCGACCAATTTGTACCATTCCACGCTAAAACCTGATTAGAAGTTGGAGCGGCTGTATTTATTGGTCTGCCTTGTAATTGATTCGCATTCCATAGATTTGTTGTGTTTTGAGCTGATATTACATGATTTGTATTGTCAACGACTATACCTGTTCCGGCTGTATAAACCGGCGCAGAATTACCAGCGTCTCCTTTTGCTCCTGCCGGACCAGTTAATCCTATAGCACCAACATCTCCTTTGGGACCTTGAGTTCCAGTAGTTCCGGCTAATCCTGTCGCACCAACATCTCCTTTGGGACCAGCGGCTCCTGTCAATCCTATTGGACCTTGAGTTCCGGTAGTTCCAGGTAATCCTGTTGCACCAACATCTCCTTTGGGACCTTGAGTTCCAGTAGTTCCGGCTAATCCTGTCGCACCAACATCTCCTTTGGGACCAGCGGCTCCTGTCAATCCTATTGGACCTTGAGTTCCGGTAGTTCCAGGTAATCCTGTTGCGCCAACATCTCCTATTGGACCTTGAGCTCCTGCAGTTCCAGGTAATCCTGTTGCACCAACATCTCCTTTGGGACCTTGAGCTCCTGCAGTTCCAGCTAATCCTGTCGCGCCAACATCTCCTTTGGGACCTTGTGCTCCTGCAGTTCCAGCTAATCCTGTCGCGCCAACATCTCCTTTGGGACCAGCGGCTCCTGTCAATCCTATTGGACCTTGAGTTCCGGTAGCTCCAACATCACCTTTTGGGCCTGCAACTCCGTCAGTTCCGGCTAGACCTTGTGGTCCAACTGCTCCATCTGTTCCAGCAATTCCTTGAGGTCCAACTGCCCCATCAATACCATTTGTTCCGTCAACTCCAGGTAATCCCTGAGATCCTGTAGCTCCATCAACTCCATTTGTTCCTGCAATTCCCTGCGGTCCAACTGCCCCATCAATACCATTTGTTCCTGCAATTCCTTGTGGTCCAGTTAATCCAACTAATTGTTCTGGTGTAAAATCTTCATATTTAAAATCTTTTCCATCAATACCATTTGATCCGTCAGTTCCGGCTAGACCTTGTGGTCCAACTGCTCCATCTGTTCCTGCAATTCCTTGAGGTCCTGCAGCTCCATCAATACCATTTGTTCCTGCAATTCCTTGCGGTCCAACTGCTCCATCTGTTCCAGCAATTCCTTGAGGTCCAACTGCCCCATCAATACCATTTGTTCCGTCAACTCCAGGTAATCCCTGAGATCCTGTAGCTCCATCAACTCCATTTGTTCCTGCAATTCCCTGCGGTCCAGTTAATCCAACTAATTGTTCTGGTGTAAAATCTTCATACTTAAAATCTTTTCCATCAATACCGTTTGTTCCATTTGATCCGTCAACTCCGGCTAGACCTTGTGGTCCAACTGCCCCATCTGTTCCTGCGATTCCTTGTGGTCCTGCAACTCCATCAATACCATTTGTTCCGTCAACTCCTGCTAATCCTTGAGATCCTCTCGCTCCATCAATACCATTTGTTCCTGCAATTCCTTGTGGTCCTGTTAAACCAACTAATTGTTCTGGTGTAAAATCTTCATATTTGAAATCTTTTCCATCAAGACCGTTTGTTCCATTTGATCCAGCTACACCTTGTGCTCCATCTGTTCCTGCGATTCCTTGTGGTCCTGCAACTCCATCAACTCCATTTGTTCCGTCAACTCCAGGTAATCCCTGAGATCCTCTCGCTCCATCAATACCATTTGTTCCTGCAATTCCCTGAGGTCCAACTGCTCCATCAATACCATTTGTTCCTGCAATTCCTTGTGGTCCCGTTAAACCAACTAATTGTTCTGGTGTAAAATCTTCATACTTAAAATCTTTTCCATCAAGACCGTTTGTTCCACTTGATCCGTCAACTCCGGCTAGACCTTGCGGTCCAACTGCTCCATCTGTTCCTGCGATTCCTTGTGGTCCTGCAGCTCCATCAATACCATTTGTTCCTGCAATTCCTTGAGGTCCCGTTAATCCAACTAATTGTTCTGGTGTAAAATCTTCATATTTAAAATCTTTTCCATCAAGACCATTTGCGCCATTTGATCCGTCAGTTCCTGCAATTCCCTGAGGTCCTGCAGCTCCATCAATACCATTTGTTCCGTCAACTCCGGGTAATCCCTGAGATCCTGTAGCTCCATCAACTCCATTTGTTCCTGCAATTCCTTGTGGTCCTGTAGCTCCATCAACTCCATTTGTTCCTGCAATTCCCTGCGGTCCAGTTAATCCAACTAATTGTTCTGGTGTAAAATCCTCATACTTAAAATCTTTTCCATCAATACCGTTTGTTCCACTTGATCCGTCAACTCCGGCTAGACCTTGCGGTCCAACTGCTCCATCTGTTCCTGCGATTCCTTGTGGTCCTGCAGCTCCATCAATACCATTTGTTCCGTCAACTCCGGGTAATCCCTGAGATCCTGTAGCTCCATCAATACCATTTGTTCCTGCAATTCCTTGAGGTCCTACAGCTCCATCAAGACCATTTGTTCCCGAGATTCCTTGTGGTCCCGTTAATCCAACTAATTGTTCTGGTGTAAAATCTTCATATTTAAAATCTTTTCCATCAAGACCGTTTGTTCCATTTGATCCGTCAGTTCCGGTTAGACCTTGTGGTCCTGTTAAACCAACTAATTGTTCTGGTGTAAAATCTTCATACTTAAAATCTTTTCCATCAAGACCATTTGTACCATCAACTCCAGGATTTCTTATTTGCATAGTATTAGCCATTAATTATTAAAATGAAATATTAATTCTCAAAACCAATATGTTAAAGCACTTAATACCTTCAAAATCGTTAAAGAAATGATAGATATTTATAACATACTTAGCTTTAATGCATAACATAAATAATTTATGGTACAAAGGAAATTAATCCGCTATCCACTAAACGTCAAAAAAATAACACATTAAGACATAATTACAGTTTATGATAGATAATTGCTAACCGAAAAGAAAAGCAGCATTTGTAAAATGTGAATTATTTACCATTTTAACATTATAAACAAGTATTACCTATAGTATGTCTAGCAGAAAAAGAAAAGCACATTAGAAGGCTTTATATTTTGCTATTTCTTTTTTCTAAAAAATACAATTAGCAGTAGAAAATCAGTAAAACCACCATAGGCTACTTATACAAATCATTGACATACAAGACAAAAAAACAAAAAACTTGTCGTTTCAATCACCTGACAAAAAAATTAAAGTATTATTCTTATCTCTAAACTTCTATCATTTTACCTTAACAGAAAAAACCTAATAGCTAAATTTATTTAGTTATTAGGTTTTGTTGATTTCTCCAAAAATCTCAAGAACAATAATAGCAACACTTTTTAATTCATAATAAGGAATACTTGTTTAGGTTATAATTTCGATTAAACAGATAACAAAGTAAGGTGATTTTTTTATCCATCGAGGTCATATAAATACCATATTAAGACACATTATTATTCAGATTTTAATTGGTTTTTCTCAATTTTCAATAATTTGAGCTTATAAAATCTTCACACGGTTTTCTTTTAAACTGTTGAAAGTACACCATAGTAAGTAAACTTGTCTTTGTATACCCTAATTCCCTTGCTATATCTGATATTTTTTCAAAATTTTCGCTTTTAAGGAGCTCGTTGGCTAAAATCATTTTTTCTCTCAAAAAAAAGTGTTTAGGAGTACTAACAAACATCTTTTTAAATAAAAATTTAAACTTTGTAACTGACATTCCAGCAATTTCGGCCAAAAACACAACTCCGGGAAATGCACTAAATAAATTATTCAATAAATATTCCTTAGCCAGATTTAAAGCCTCAACTTCTTTTTCGGAAATGTGATGAAGCATTGGAGTAAGGTTAGAATATCGATCAATAAACTTTGCAAGCAATCTTAAACTTACTCCTTTTAAATAAATTTCGAATGCAGGATCTAAGAATGATTTGTTTTTTATCGCATGCATAATCAACTTGCTTTTACTATCGATATGATCGTAAAAAAACAGCGTATTTTTGTCACTTTTTATTTTTCGTTTAACACTGTTTTCTTCATCTGCATTAGCAATCGATGTACTTAATAAATCTTTGGTAACCATTAGCCTCATTGCAAAAACACGCTCACCAATTACGGGCTGAAAAACATTTTCGATCGCATTATCAAAAACCCCAAGTCCCAGATTGGCTTTATATCCAATACTGTGTTTGACACCATCAATATAGATCAGATTCATCTCATCGCTAAAATCATAATGTATAATGAATAAATTATTATCTGATTTAAGTCTTCTTAAATGAATATTTTGATTAAATGTTATATCTAAAAGCACAACCGAAAGTCCGGGCGTTATTGTTGTGAAAAAAAATCCGCCATCGGCAAATTCTTTTGGTATAATCAGTAATTTTTCATCAATTAATTCTACTCCAAATTGCCCTGCAAGTTCCCTTAGCCATTCTGAGGATAAAGAGTATCTGTGGTTAATTTCAATCATCATTTTAAATGTTTAATAAAGATTTCTCAAGACATTTAAAGAATCTTACAGCCCATAAAAAAACAGGACTATTGCTAATAAATTAAAGTATGAGAAAGCGGGACAATAGTTTATTGTACAGCTTTAATGGGTAAATTATCCAGAAGAAAAAAAGGAAAATTGAGGTATGAAAATGATTTGCTATTGATGGAAATAACATAAAATCATATTCAAATTTAAAATCTTACCAAAATTACCGGAACATAATAATTTCAATAAAAACATTCTATAACTCAATTGTAAATAAATTTTCAGAAGGTATTTTCGACCTTAATCTTACTAAATAATTATGATGCAAATAGAAGTAAACTTTTAGCCTGAATACGTCATATAAATATCATAATAAGACATTTTTAAGACTACTGTAAAAATAAATGTGAAGTGTTTGCTGTTTAGATTAACAGCCGAAATATCCTTTAATGAATTGAAAAGGACTTGATACAAATAAAAACTTATATGCAATATTAAAATTCTGATTTTAAAAAATCATCCGCAGGTTTTCTCCCAAATTGCCGGGAATATGTAAAAGAGAACTTGCTTACTTTGACATAATTTAATTTATGGGCAATCTCTGATATATCATTAAAATTTTCGCTTTTAAGAAACTCATTGGCCAAAATCATTTTTTGTCTTGTAAAAAAATGGTTGGGTGTGGTGGTAAAAATTTTTCTAAATAAATACTTATATTTTGTAACTGACATTCCTGACATCTCTGCCAACATATCTACTCCGGGAAATCCGTGAAGCAAATTGCCCAGCATAAAATTCTTTGTCAGGTCTAAAGCTGTAACTTCTTTTTCAGGTATATGATGCAGCATTTGAGCAAGATTAGAATATCGATCAATAAACTTCGCCAACAATCTCAAACTAACTCCCTGTAAATAAATTTCGAACGCAGGATCTAAAAAAGATTTGTTTTTTATAGCGTGCATTATGAGCTTGCTTTTACTATCGATATGATCATAAAAAAACAGTGTATTTTTATCACTTTTAATTTTACGTTTATTATCGCTTTTTTTGTTTTTATTGTTGATCGAAACACTTAATAACTCTTTAGTCACCAATAAACGTAACGCAAAAACGCGCTCACCAACAACGGGCTGAAAAATATTTTCGATAGCATTATCTACAACTCCTAATCCCAGATTAGCCTTATATCCTATTTTGTGTTTTACGCCATCGATATGAATTAGATTTATTTCATCGCTAAAATCATAATGTATGATATATAAATCATTATCTGATCGAAGTCTTCTGATTTGAATAGGTTCCTTAAAAGTTAAATCTAAAAGCACAGCCGAAAGACCGGGTGAAACTTGTGTAAAGAAAAAGCCACCTTCAGCCAGTTCTGGCATTATTGTTAATCTTCCGTCAATTACCTCCGCTCCTTCTCCTAGCTGTTCTACATTATCGTAGAGCCATTCAGAAGTGAGAGAATATATATGACGAACCTCTTTCATTATTCAAGTTGTTTGACAAAATCCTTTGGTGACATTCCGAAAAATTCTCTGAACTTTACAGCAAAGTAGGAACTATTCGTAAAACTTAAGCTATCAGAAACCTCTGCAATATTTAGTTGTCTCTCTTGCAAAAGCCGTTTTGCTTCAACAAGTTTATTGTTTAAGAAGAATGAATTTGGCGTCATTCCGGTAATTTTTTTAAACAGACTTTTATATTTAGACTCAGACATATTCGCCTGTTGCGACAGAAATTCGATACTGGGAAATAGTTGATTCAGATTTTCTACTAAATAAGATTGAGACTTTATAATAACCGATAAATCATTTTCATTGATCTTATCAATTACAATTTCTTCAAAAGTCATTTTTTCGATGTACTCCGCTAATAAATTTTGAACCGTTCCTCTTAAATATAAGTCAAAAACTGTTCCTCCAACTTCATGACTTCTCAAATTCGTTAAAAGATTATAACTGTCGTTACTCATTCTCGTAAACTTAACGATAGTATTTAGTTCAGGGTTAAGAATTTCGTCAGCATGTTCTTTTAGAGAGGGATTATCCTGAAAATATTCTTTTATCAGATCCTTTTTTATAAAAATGCAAAGAGCAAAAGTTTTACTGCCTGCTTTAACAATATAATCTGAAGATAAAGTACTGTCTAAAATTGCCAAATTGTAATTCCATCTCCCAATCGGATTCGCTACATCATCAGATAATAAAACAGCTTCTCCTTCTGTAAGATTGTAATAAAGCCCAATAAAATCATCTGTTTTGTTTTCTTGCCTTAAATGAATTTCTGAATTGTACACAACGTCTATATACATAACCGAGATACTTGAACCCAGACCTAAAAAATATCTGTCTCCGGTATGAATATGATCCGGCACTACAATAAAATTGCCTTCAACCTTTCCTTCAAGTTCTAAAGTTAATGGTTCAACCCAATCCAATTCTACTCCGTAATGATGCGTAATTTTTTTCATTCTTAAATTAAAATGTTTTTTGGTATAATTCTTACTAACAAAAATAAATGTTTTTTTATACACTTCTTCTATACATCTGTTATTATCGCCAATTAAATAAAATTTAGATTTAGAATAAAAATAAAAATGGGATTATATAATCGAAATAATTAATTAGAATTCACACCCTTTTTTTCTTTTATTTTTACCAGATTAGCATCATGTCTAACCTTAAAACTTATTCATACGACTAACCAATAAGTAATAAAAATGCCACCTCTCAATAAATGGGATTTTTTTATGCTTTTGAGCACTTTTTGGCAACTAAAGAATTGGACTACAAAAATATTAAAACAGCTATACTATTGCCCAATAAGAAAAATGGGAACAAACATAGAGACAAGGAAAAGCAGAATTTTCAAATTTGCTTTAATATCCAATTACATCTTTTTATATCTTTTTTTTTTTGTGTAACACATCTAATACCCTAACATAAAAACTTAGAAACAATCCTGTAATACACTCCTTCTTTTTAATTAAAAAATCAAATTTTATAAGTTTCATTTTAGGTTTTACCCCTACTATTTTTTAATTTAGCAACTAAGAAATCCCTACTCTGAATCAGTTATAATCCAACTTAATAAAACAAAACAACTTCTGATAATAGAGTCACTTAAGAAGCCCAATTAGAAGAGACAATCATTCATGCATACAATTAAAGAGAATAAAATTCAGCAACCTAAATTTTCAGAGGCATTTCGTTTTTGGTTTATATTAGGCTGGATTAGTTTTGGAGGTACAACAGGACACGTAACAATTATGCACGATTTTCTTGTCGAAAAAAAGAAATGGGTAAGCAACAGTAAATTTTTCTCTGCGCTTAATGCCTGTATGATCCTGCCGGGACCTGAAGCGCATCAGCTGGCCATTTATCTGGGATGGAAACTTCACGGAATAAAAGGTGGTATTATATCTGGTTTGTTCTTTATTTTGCCTTCTATTTTTATCCTCTTATGCCTTAGCATTATTTATGCTCTTTATGGGAACACTCCAATACTAACTTCAGTATTTGATGGATTAAAGCCTGCAGTTTTGGCTATTATCATATTTGCTACCTGGAAAGTAAGCCAAAAATCACTCCTGAGTTTTTTACATTATTTTGTCGCTTTTTCCTCGTTTATCTGTTCGTGGTTTCTAAACGTTCCAACACCATGGATCATTATCAGCGTAATCTTTTTTTCTATTATAATTAGCCTTGTATCTCCTGGTCTTATGATCTTAAAAAAGAGAAAAAATGAAATCGACAATCACGAAAATTCATACTACGTTAATAGTAATACGGCTCCCCATAAAACACCTGCAAAAACAATAATAAAACAGCTCTCAGTTTTTGCGCTCCTTTGGCTTATTCCTTTTTTAGGAGTTACCTATTTTCTTGCAGATAGCTTATTTTGGCAAAAACTCTCCCTGCTTTTTACAAAATCTGCATTTTTAACAATTGGCGGATCGTATACTGTAATTCCATACGTTGCCGGTTTGGTCACAAGCAAATTGGCCTGGCTCTCAAAAACCCAGATGGTAGACGGTTTTGCCCTGGCTGAAACTACTCCGGGGCCACTTGTCATTGTTTTATCGTATGTTGGCTTTATGGCGGGATTAAACCATTTTAACGGTTCACTTTTAATGGGAACTCTGGGACTTTTGACAGCCAGTTATTTTACATTTCTTCCTAATTTTATTATGATTTTTACAGGAGCTCCTTTAATTGAAAAATCTCAAAAAAATCAAACAGTTCAGGCTATTCTATCACTCGTTACCGCCTCTGTTGTTGGGGTTATTGTTAATCTTGCATTTTACCTAGGAGAAAGCATTTTATTTTTGGGTAAAATGATTTCATTACCCAATATAAATTGGCTGGCACTGGGATGGGTTTTGTTCTCTTTGTTTTTACTTATAAGATATAAATTAAACATGGTATACCTCATACTAATCAGTCTTCTATATGGTTTGCTGCGCTATTTTCTTATAAGTATTTAGCATTACTTTTCATAAAATATACAATCCTATAATGGGTTTACTTTAGTTTCTTTTCGATAACCTAACGGATTTATAGCTGTATGTTTTTGAAAAAATTTATTAAAATGACTTGAATCCGTAAAACCAAATTCCAATGCAATTTCAGATAATGAACACTCACTGTTCCTGATTCTGTTTTTGATCATTTCAATCTTCAGAGAACTGATATAGGTACCAAGAGACATCTCCATATTCTTTTTAAAAATGCCCCTTAAACCTGATTCAGAAAGTCTAAAAGTATTGCTTAAATTTTTCACCGTTAATTTTTCTGGAAAATGAATATGTGAATGAATATAATTTTGGATTCTCTCGATCTGCGTCATGCCATATTGAGCCGTCGTATCGTTGGCATTTTTCATTCTTTTATCAATCAGCAACAACAAACTTCTCAAAAGGTTAGTGTGAATTTCTGTCACTTGCTGATTGTTATCCTGCCATTCAGAAATCATAAGTTGCATAATAGTACTGATCTTGTTTAAAAACTGTACGTCATTATTGATCTCCACGGCATATAAATGCCACTTTCTCGTTAAACTGGTTAAGAGATTATCCCAATAATCTGTAGTACTCGAATTAATACCTGCTTTTAATACACCGGGCAGGAATTTGATCACGCTAAATTGGCATTCTTCTGCAATATAAAAATCGTGATGATCTTCAGGAGCCAGAAAAAACATTGTATCTCCCTTATATTCAGTGCTTATTTTATTCAGTTCATGCGTACCGCTTCCTCCTGCTACAAACATAAACTCATAATGATTGTGATTGTGCAAAGGAAAAGGCCATACTGATGTGCTGAAATACCTTATAAAGAGCGGCTCAAACTGAACTAATTTCATTTTGCAAATATCGGCAAAATATACAAATTGTTTATCGCATTATACCATTTTGTACATTTTCAACTACCTAAGTTTGCATTATTAATACAAGAATAAATATGTTAATCAAAGATAAAAGTAAATACGCCATTCCGGTTATGGCTTTTTCAGCCGGCACAATTGTCGCAAATGTTTATTACAGTCAGCCCATTCTCCAAAATATCGCAGGAGCATTGCACAAGTCAGAAAATGCTGTTGGCAAGATTGCCATGCTTGCTCAGATTGGTTATGGTGTAGGAATGTTTTTTTTGTTGCCGTTAGGAGATAAAATGAACAGAAAACGATTAATTATCGGAATCTGTTTTTTATTAGTACTTACATTAATACTCATCGCCAATACCTCTCACCTTGAATCCCTATTGGTCCTTAGTTTCTTTGCCGGTATTTTTTCTACTCCCGCACAAATTATTCTTCCAATGGCAGCCTCTTTAAATAAAGAAAACCGTGGGAAAAACGTAGGCGTTGTGTTTAGCGGTATTTTATGTGGTATCCTTGGATCACGTTTAATAAGCGGTTGGCTTACTGATATTTGGGGGTGGCAAAGTGTTTATTGGTTCTCTGCTTTGCTAGTCACAATCAGTATTGTATTGTTATGGTTATTCCTGCCCGAAGTACCCGTTAAATTTAAAGGAAGTTATCTCAACCTCTTACGCTCAACCATGCAATTGGTAAAGCGGTATAAAATATTAAGACAAGCAGCATTATTGGGTGCTTTTTCTTTTGGAATATTCTGCTCGTTCTGGACCACCTTGACATTTCATTTAAGCGGTACTCCGTTTAAGTATTCATCGTCAACTATTGGGCTTTTTGGAGTCATCGCAATTGGCGGCGCTTTAGTTGCTCCTTATTTTGGAAAATTAGCGGACAAAGGACAAATTTTCAAAAATCTCGCCCTTACTATTGGCCTTATTATGGGCAGCATTATTGCCATGATCCTGTTTCCTGAATCTGTTGCGGTATTAATTGGCGCAATCTTCTTTTTGGATATTGGTGTTCAGGCAACACAAATCACAAACTTTACAAGAATTTATGCCTTAGACGAAGAAGCACATAGTCGTTTGAATACTGTATATATGACCACCTACTTTATTGGTGCAGGAATAGGAACATTTTTCGGATTAATTAGCTGGACTTTAGGCGGCTGGCACTTTGCATTGCTGCAAATGTTATTATGGAGTATAATCGCAGCTGCAATTGTATGGCTTTCCAGTAAAAATAAACTTTAAAAATAAACAGATCTAAAATCAACATTAGATGCTGTTTTGATCTCTTATTAAAAACTTAAAACAAATGATACAAATTGCAATAATAAGTGATATTCACGCCAATCTTATCGCGCTGAACGAGGTATTAAATGATATTAAAAACAGGTCAATACACCAGACTTATTGCCTTGGCGACCTGGTTGATTTTGCCCCATGGGGAAATGAAGTTATTGAAAAAATTAAAAATAAAGGAATCCCCTGTTTATTAGGGAATCACGACGAAAGAATCGCTTTTGATATTCCTATCGTGCCGTTAGTTCATCACGACCAAAAAGAAACCGCCAACAGACTCATCGCTATTAATCACAGTAAAACCGAAATTGCTGCAGCAAATAAAAATTGGCTGGCTTCATTGCCTTATAATTTAGAACTGACATACAGGATCAATGAGGTAACAAAAAAAATACTTCTCGTACATGCAGGTCTGCTCAGTAATGATACTTATATTTATGAATCAGATTTAAAAAATGATACTGCAAAAGAATTAAAGGATAAAGGTATAGATGCAGTTATAATGGGGCACACACATCTTTCTTACATACAAAACCATTCGAATGTATTATTTGTTAATTCAGGTTCTGTAGGACGAAGCAGAGAAACCGACAGAAAAGCCACCTATTGTATATTGACTATTACCGAAAAAGGAATTGAAGCAGAAATAGTAAAAGTAGACTACAATATAAACGAAGTGGCCCAACAGATTTACAAAAGTGATATCCCTGATTTCTATGGTGATTTTTTATTAAACAAGTAATTTTAGCATTGCCTGAGTTTATTTTCCATTCAATTTCTGTATTCAATTAAAAATGGCTGGATAATTTATAAATTTGTACTTTAATTAAAATCTACACTTATATAAAAATAAGATAATTAAAATTATGTATACACATTCCAAAGAAACTCAAAGCAACTTAACCCCAACAGCCGCCCTCGATTTTTTAAAACTGGGTAACGAAAGATTTGTAAACAATCTAAAAGCAAACCGTAATTTATTACAGCAGGTAAATGAAACTTCTAACGGGCAATTTCCTTTTGCCACTATTTTAAGCTGTATCGACAGCAGGACTTCTGCCGAACTTATTTTTGATCAGGGATTAGGGGATATTTTCAGCATTCGTATCGCAGGAAACATCCTCAACGAAGACATTTTGGGCAGTATGGAATTTGCCACAAAAATGGCAGGTACTAAGGTTTTAATAATACTGGGCCATACTAATTGTGGTGCTATTACCGGCGCTTGTAATCATGTTGAAATGGGAAATTTAACGACTTTACTCCATAAGATACAACCAGCCATTTTAAACGAAAAAACTACAAAAGAAAACAGAGATGGTTCGAATGCAGATTTTGTAAAAAATGTTACTGAAATCAACGTACATCTTACTATCGAAAGAGTAAGAAAAGAAAGTCCTATTATTGCTGAATTAGAGCAACAGGAAAAAATTAAAATAATTGGGGCACTTTATGACGTAGAAACAGGAAAAGTGAAGTTTTACGAATAGTTCAAAAAGAACCAAATCTCTTTTGGAGCTAGTGATTTTGGTGTTTTTAATAACCTGTTCCCTTTATTTTAACCTTACTTTGTATTTATAATATAAAGAGAGCAGGATTATGAATAAATTAATTGGATCGCCAAAGCAAAAAGCTAAAATAAACGAATGGCTGATACTTGCAATTATTATTCTTGCGCTTATTCCCGTAACCATAGATGCAACTATTTTGCATATAGCGATTCCTTCACTTACGCTTTCTTTAGGCGCAACAGGCAATGAAGTAATCTGGATTATAGATACATATCCCTTAATAATGGCAGGTTTACTTTTGCCAATGGGTGTATTGGGAGATAAAATTGGTCATAAAAAAATCTTGATTTTTGGAGTCAGTATATTTGCTTTAGCCTCTTTATTTGCCGGCTTATCTACCCAGCCTCTCTATTTAATTTTATCCCGCGCATTACTAGCATTGGGAGGTTCAATGATTATGCCCGTAACACTCGCTATTATCCGTCAGACTTTTCCGGACCAGGAAAAATGTGGCCGTGCTTTAGGAATTTGGGCTGCTGTAGGAACTATGGGAGCCGCAATAGGACCGTTAATTGGCGGGATACTTGTAGAGTATTATTCATGGGAAGCCGTATTTCTTATTAATATTCCGTTATTGTTAATCGTTATTCCGTTAATTTGGTTTGGTGTTCCCAATGGCATTTCAGATCCTAAAAAACCCTGGATTTTTAAAGATGCCTGTTTGTTATTAATTGGCGTGATTGTTTTCGTGTACGCACTAAAAAGTATTTTTAAAGAAAATCAGTCTTTATATGTTTCTGCGATAGCCGGATTATTTGGTTTTTTATTATTAAGATGGTTCTTCAAAAAACAAAAGAATACAGATACCGCAATGATCAATATATCCTTACTGCAAAACAAGCAGATTTTGTTTGCTATGTTATTGTGTTTTGTACCGATGGCTGTTATTGTTGGATTCGAATTTTTATTAGCACAAGAATTGCAGTTTGTACATAAGTTTAGCCCCATAAACGCAGGATTATTCATGATTCCTTTTGCTTTTTCTTCAGCTTTGGCAGGACCCTTAACCGGTTATTTAATTGGTAAAATAGGTTTTCGAAAACTAATTATTACGGTGCTTTTCATATCCTCATTTTCGTTTTTTATGCTGAGTACTCTAAATTTCAGCTCTTTGACCATTCCCGTATTTGGCTGGCTGGTTGTTTTAGGTTTTAGTCTGGGAATGATTTTAATGGCCGCTACAAATTCAATCATGGCGACTGCACCAATAGACAAAGCCGGAACTGCAGGTTCTATGGAATCAATTGCATATGAGCTGGGTACAGGTTTAGGAATTGCCTTTTTTGGAATCGTACTATCACAGGTTTTTATTAGAAAATTCTCTATAAGCAAAGATTTATTATCAGAGATTGGTAATAAGTCATATAATTCAATTAGCGATGTACTTATTATAGCCAATAACCTTGACGCTGCCAAACAACAGGAAATGAAAAATGCGGCAATGATCGCTTTCCAGGGCGCGCACAATATAGTATTAATTGTAGCAGGATCAATTTTAGGAATATTAGCACTTGCAATTATATTCTCCGGATCAAAGAAGACAACAAAACTAAATCTGTAACAAATTCAAAGCATCTGCAGTTCGTACCGCTTCAATAGAATTATTTACCTGAAGTTTTTCTAATATATTCTGTCTGTGCCTGTTTACAGTATTGATACTTATATTCAACTGAGCCGCAATTTCCTTGCTGATTTCGCCTTTACTAATCAATGATAAAATTTCTTTTTCACGCAGTGTCAGCAAATTAATACAGTTTATATACGTGTCAACATGAAAACTTTCCCCTGTTTTGGTATTCACGATCTTCCCGTCAATGCCGGTTGCAGATCCATTTTTTTCAAATAAATAATTGTAGAGACAAACCGCAAGCCACAAACCGCCTTCTGAACTGTTTTTTAGATAAAAACTACGATGCAAAATACGCTGGTATTCCTTTTTTGCATTCAAAGTCCTGATTTTACATTTAGTAGCATAAGCCAATCTCTCTTCAGGCGCTACCGTTTTTAAGAAATTAAAAAACTCCAATTCTAAAAGATGTCTCTCAAAAAGATCTTCAGGATGAATGCGCTGATAAATATCCTCTTCCCAAATAGAATCAATAGTTAAAAATCCCGAAGTATCCATTTCAAAAAAACTTCCAAAATCACCCGTAAAAATGTAACTTTTGTTATCTGCCAAATCAGATAGTACAGCTACTGAATGATCTATTTTTACATATTCCTTCATTGTATTAATAGCTTCTTCCAGCGCTTCTCTTCGCGTATCCGGGCTGTCAATAAATTCAAAAGAAAAATTATCTTCTAATTTCGAGATGGGATTCATAATAGTAATTCATTTATTTTCTAATAGTATCGAATTACTATAAAGATCGTTAAAAATAGAAAAATATTTCGTTCTGACGTAAAATGGTTATAAATAACTATTGTTAGAAAAATAACGAATCCCCTACTTTGTAAATTATTAATAAAATTCAAATTTAAGAAATCATGAACAGAATGCACTTAGTTTTAATCTTTATAGGCATTATGGCTGTAAAAGTAAATGCTCAAAAATTAAAATCAATGAACTGGCTCAATGAGCCGGCTGAGTGGGAAATAAAAGACAATAAGCTTACCATGCAGGTTACGCCGCAATCTGATTACTGGAACAAAAGCCATTACGGATTCACAGTTTACGACGGACCATTTCGTTATACAGAAAGAAGCGGCGAATTTGAAGTAGTTGTAAAAATGAGCGGCGTTTATAAAACCAGATTCGACCAGGTTTGCCTGATGTTACGAATAGATGAAAACAATTATATCAAAACAGGGGTCGAATATGTAGACGGTGTTTATAATATCAGTACCGTTCATACGATCGATAAAAGTTCCTGGAGTGTAATGGGATTAAAAGAAAAACCTAAAAACGTATGGATGAAAGCGGTACGCCGACTTGATGCGGTTGAAATTTTTTATTCAATCGACGGAATCAACTATACGATGACAAACACAGTATATTTTCCGGAATATAAAACCGTACAAGTTGGTATGATGGCGGCAAGCCCTGACGGAAAAGGTTTTACTGCTATTTTTGAAGATTTTAAAATTACCCATCTTCCGGACCAAAGACGTTTAGAATGGTTAAAGAATAATCAATAATTATTCGGGCAATATTTACAACGATATACAGTCTCTCCTTCAGTATTCATAATAATGATTCTTAACTAAGCATTTAATAAACTCTAATTATGATCACAAAATTTTTATTATACCTTTTATTAATAATCCTTGCCATTTGTCAAAAAGCTTTTTGCCAACAAACACAAGGCAGCGTAATTCGTGAATCTGTAAAAGAGGAAACAAATAGCATGTGGAGCAAGTTTGTTGATATTAGGAGAGATGAGCATCACAATCCGGAATTAGCATACGAAAATATTTTTCCTGTAAATGGCAATTCATAAAATATCAACCATGAACGGTAAACATTTAATGTATAGTTTTGTAAAAATAACAACTGCATTTCAAAAAAAAATAAAACGGATGAGAGATAAGGATAAATTTCTGGAAGCTTTAATAAAAAGTAACGGACATCATAATGTTATTGATCTTGGTATACAAATTGGTCTGGATGAAAATGCTACAATGGAAATAATTACGCAACTTCTGTCCGAATACAAAATAGAATATACTGTAAACGGGGTTTGTGATTACAGCTTAATGAGAAGTCAAAACCGAATGAAAGGGTCTGGAAAGTAAGTGACCTGAATTGGTAATTATACAGTTATAAAACTGATATAAGACCAAGTATTTTTTATTAACTATTTGTATGCTTTTTAGAAAATATCCGCATCACTTTTTATTTCTATCTATTGCTAAAAATAAGATTCTTAATTGCTGCTTTTCAAGTGACAAAAAAGAATTGCTACAGCTATTGCTAAATAATCAATGTACAATGCATTAATTATTTAGCAATATTTTTGCTTATTTTTGTACCAATACAAATCCCATCAGATGAAACGTTCCGGTACAGCAGATCTTCCCTTACATTATGGACACGTTCCGTTATGGCTTGCTGAGCGTATGTCTAAACTTGGTTTGGCTATTGTAGAAACAATTGCTATGGAATTTTCTACTTCTGAGGTAATCAGCAAACTAAGTAATCCCTTCTGGTTTCAGAGTTTTGGTGCTGTAATGGGCATGGACTGGCATTCGTCCGGGATTACAACATCTGTACTTGGAGCACTAAAAAAATCAGTAAATCCACATTCAAAAGAACTTGGAATATACATTTGCGGGGGCAAAGGCAAAAATTCTCTGCTAACACCTCAGGAACTTTTATTTGTAGGCGAAAAAACCGGACTTGATGGTAATAATCTCGCAAATTGCAGCAGGTTAACTGCCAAAGTTGATAATACAGCCATTCAGGACGGATTTCAATTGTACCAGCATAATTTTATTGTCGACAATAAAGGGCAATGGGCCGTTATTCAGCAAGGAATGAATCCCAACTCACAAACAGCCAGGAGATACCATTGGCATTCGCAAGATTTAAAATCTTTTATAAATGAACCACATACCTTTATTTATGGCGAAAATCAAGGCACTATTTTAAATCTTACTGCTCATGCTGCCACAAAATCCAGAGAAGGTATCTTAGAATTATCAAAAGAATCTCCAACAAAAATTATCAAGGAGATGCAATATCTTTCTATGCCGGCGCATCACGATGTCAGGATGGAAGATGTAAATATGAAAAGACTTGGTGCCATGCTTTGGGCAACACATGAAAATAAACCGGAGGATTTTGAAGAACTATTACTTTTAAAAGGAATGGGACCAAGAGCCTTGCAGTCATTAGCATTGGTTAGTGAAATAATTTACGGTACTCCTACCCGATTTGATGATCCTGCTCGTTTTTCATTTGCGCACGGAGGAAAAGACGGACATCCGTTTCCTGTTCCTGTAAAAATCTATGATGAAACAATAGACACTTTACAAAGAGCAATTAATCGTGCTAAAATAGGAAACAGTGACAAAATACAAGCCATTCAGAAACTATCTGAAATATCAAGAAAAGCGGAAGAAAGCTTTACGCCCAACACTAACTTTGATGCATTGATTCAGAGAGAACGCGATGAATCGCACAAATATGGCGGAAGAACTATTTTTGGAGATGCTAAACCTCCCAAAAAGAAACCTGCTAACCCTAGTAATCAACTGGAATTATTCTAGGTATTCTTTAAAACAAAAAAAACCTCCTAATCAAATGACTTTGGAGATTTGTTTATTTTGATGTTTTTATCTTCTAAATCGATCTCAATTTTCCTTGCCGTTATTTATAAATACCGGCATAAAAATCCAGAATCAATTAATTGTGCAATTGATTTTTAAGTGCGTACAGCTTGCTTCTAAGATTATTTAATAATAAAGGATCAAACGCTTTACCTTTTCCTTCATTTAAAAAAATCTTTTCGCCTATTGTAATTTTCAAAATATGCCCTTGCTTATTAAAAAGTTCAGAGATTAATTTTGAAGTCTGCAGCATAGGATGAATTGACTTTAGCATACTAAAGAAAAAGCCATTGTTACCATGAAAATATATAGGTAAAATAGGCACATTGGCTTTACTTATAATTTTGCCAACTACAGGATGCCATTCCGGATCTGTAATCTGACTCGTTTTAAAATTATACGAAGAAACTTCTCCTGCAGGAAATATGGCAACCGGAGTTCCTTCTCCAAGAGCTTTCAGTGTCATTTTAAGTCCTGTAATACTTGCAGAATTTTGCACGTTTTCAAACGGATTTACTGCAATAATACATTTTTCAAGATTTGGAATTTTCTTCAATAAGAAATTCCCCATGTACATTGTGTCAGGACGTATTTTTGCAAGAGTACTTAATAATGCCAATGATTCTATACCTCCGTAAGGATGGTTTGCAACTACTATAAAAGCTCCTTCGGTGGGAATATTTAATAATTCGGTGGCATCTAACTGCACTTCTACACCAATTTTCTCTAAGACATGATTAGCAAAATCTGCACCTTCAAGATTTCCTGCCTCTTTTACAATCGTATTGAGATTGTTTATTTTCATTACTTTCATTAAATAAGAAGGTAATCCCGGAATAGGAATTTTAGAGAGACCAGCAATTTCAGAAAATTTTTCTTTGGATATCAATGTCATATAGTGTACAGTTGTTAAGGTTGAGTGTGGAACTAATTAAAGCCTAATAAGGGGTTTGAACTAATAATGAAGATTATTAATTCATTAAATTTTGTTTATGATAATGTGTTGAATCAAAATGAAAATTCTGAATTATAAAAAGAAGAGCCGGTAATATTCTTATTTTAATCATGCCCAAAGATACTCGGATTTTATATGCAAACATCTGAATATAAAAATAAAACAAATATCAGAAAAAATGGCTGTCAGGCTTAAATACACAATTGTATCTTATTAATTATGAACTAACAAAAGGAATAACGGATTCAGGGTTTATTTATTATATAAAAGCAAAAATCCCATTTCAAACGAAATGGGATTTTTGTTTTTCTTTTATTTCTATAGCTTAATTACATTTCATTCAATTCATTGAACTCGTGCAAAGATTTTAATGTATTTTCATAAAATAAGATGGCTGCGATAAGATTTCCTTTATCAGAATATGGCATCATCTTTCTCTGAAATTCTACTGTAGTATCTAAGAAAGTCGTAGTTCCGGCTGCCTGAGATTCTAATATCTTTTTGTGTACACCATCGTCCGGAATACCTAAGTCTGCCATTGTAACACCCGGTTTAGTAACCAAAGCAATATAAGGCAGGGTTTTTACTAAAACTTTAATACGCTCAATGTATAATTCTAAAAGTTCTCCTTTTTGCATACCACTCAATTCTTTTTGATCATGATATTTGCGAATTAGAGCTGTTGTACTGATAATACTTCTTGGAGCATTTTTTGCTTGTGCTGAAATAGCGCCAGTTGTCAGGAAGAAAAGGACACCTAGTAAAATAATCTTACTCTTCATTTTTTTTGTGTAATTGGTTGTTGATAAAAACAAAAATATATAAATTAACTTAAAATACAACTGTATTAAATTCTTTTTTTTTAAATTTAAAGAATTGCTATTGCCCTATTCCGTCAGCCTGCGTAAATAAGATACGATCTACAGGTTTAAAAAATGATTACTAGGACTTGATTATTCTAAAACGTCCAGGATATTTTATCCATATACTTTTTTTGTTTCCATAATAATCCATAAACTCTTCACAAACAAAAACTGCGTGTGCTGTAGACCAGGCAACAACGCCGCAAAACTCACTGCCTGATTGTCGTTTTAGTTTTTCTATTTGTTTGCCTATTTTAAATCCTAAATATTTATAAATAGTCGGTGTATATACTGCACCATCCTCAAGATCCTCTAATGCCTTATTAAAAGTAGCCTCCTTGTCGATAATTTGCTTATATTTTGCCATCACAGCATAAGTCAATATTGCATAATCTGTTATTTTTTCACTCTCGCAATTGTCCTTTATAAATACAAAACCGGCAGAAATTTTAGCTCTATTGATTTCATCATTTTTCAAATTAAATGATGCGTCATTCTTTAGTGTTATTTTATTTAAACTGTCGTTTATCTTTTCAACTATAAAAAGATCGTTTAATCCGTAAACATTTAGAGCAGCCTTGATAAAAGCAATCGACGAACAGTTTGTGCGTTCTCCTTGTTTAAAGCTTTCGAATATTTTATCTGAACTCAGTTGTGCATATGAATTTGAATGGACAAACATTAAAAATAAAAAAATTGAAGTAACAGATTTCATTGTCTTTAAATTTTATAATTGTTTCCCAATCGGTTTTTGGGAATGTACAGATTTTACAAATCTATAAAAATCAACCGATAATTGTTTTTTCAGTTCTTAACTTTTTTCAAAAATAGCAAATCAGCACAATAATATTAAAAAGCAGCGGCTGATCCGGCTGGTAAAAATAAAGCCTTACTGTTTTTTGAAAGATAAATACATGTTAAGTTTTTCCTTTACAAGCCATTTCATGCGAGATTTAAAGAAAATATCAATATTATTTCTATTTTTGTATTTTACCGCCCCAAATAATGAATAATCCTGAAAGTCCCCTACCGCATAATGAGTCAGAACGTCTGGCAGCATTAAAGCGATACAATATCCTTGATACGCTTCCTGAATATGCTTTTGATGATGCAACTAAACTGGTTGCCTACATCTGTAATGTTCCTATTGCGCATATTTCTTTTATAGATAAAAACAGACAATGGTTTAAATCTGAAATTGGACTTGGTGCATCAGAGGTACCACGCGAAATTACTTTCTGCCGATATACAATTATGGAATCAAAAACGGTTGAAATTCGTGATACGTATTTAAACGAACGTTTTAAAAATGATCCAAATGTTGTTGACGGGCTCAAAGTCAGATTTTATGCAGGTATTCCGCTTACCACGCCTGATGGCTATAACATTGGAACTATTTGTGCTATTGACCATGTTTCTAAAGAGCTGAGCGAAAACCAGCTCAATGCGCTCTCTATTGTTGCAAAGCATGTGATCAACCAACTGGAACTAAGAACTAAGAACCTTGAATTAGCTGCTCAGAAAAAAATTGTCCAACGTGCTGTATTGGCAAAAGATAGTTTTTTAGCTAATATGAGTCACGAGATCAGGACGCCACTTAATGCAATAATGGGTTTTACAGATCTTTTAGACCAAACAAATCTAAATGCTGTTCAGCGCGATTATATTGAAAGTATGCAAATTGCACAGGAAAACTTACTCTTAATAGTAAATGATATTCTTGATCTTTCGAAAATCGAATCTGGTAATTTAACGATTGATGAACAACCCTTCAATCTAAAAAACTCGCTTAAACATATCTATAATTTACTAAAAGTAAAAGTGCCTGCAGCGGTCGAATTTAATCTCTTTCTTGATGCTGATATGCCTGAAATCGTTATTGGTGATCAGGGAAGACTTAACCAGATTTTAGTAAACCTAACCGGCAATGCCCTTAAATTTACTGAAGAAGGCGAAGTAACTGTTTCCGTAAAAAATATCGAAGAAACTGCCGAATATTATTCGCTTAAATTCTCTATAAAAGATACCGGTATTGGAATACCGGAGCAAAAGCTTGAGCATATTTTTGAACGATTTACCCAGGCAGAAGAAAGTACTACCAGAAGATTTGGCGGTACAGGACTTGGCCTTAATATTGTAAAACAATTAATTGAATTGCAAAATGGCGAAATTCAGGTAAAAAGCAAACCTGGACGCGGTTCTGAATTTTTCTTTGTGCTTAACTATAAAAAAGCAAATTATATTGAGACAGTAAACCTGCCGTTATCAGATTATAATTTAGGAAAACTAAAAATACTTCTTTGCGAAGACAATTTTTTAAATCAAAAACTGGTAAAAAACGTTATCCGTAATTTTGGTTTTGAATTGGATATTGCAGGAAATGGAGAAATAGGATTAGAATTTTTATCAAAAAATAAATATGATCTAATTCTAATGGATCTTCAGATGCCTGTCAAAGATGGTTATCAAACTACACAGTACATCAGGAATACAATGAAATTAAACATTCCTATTATTGCCATGACCGCGCACTCTCTTGTTGGCGAACAGGAACGCTGTTATAATGAAGGAATGAATGCTTATGTGCCAAAACCTTTTAAACAGGAAGCGCTTTTAGAGGCTATAAAAATGGCGTTGAGCAAAGATGTTACCCTTGTATTGAAAAGAAAAATAGATCTTTCTTTCTTAGAAGAAGTATCCTTTGGTGATTTAGGCTTTAGACAAGAAATGATTGACCTTTTTTTAGAAAAAATCCCCAATGAAATAACCCTTTTAGGATTGGCAATTAATAATAATGATATAGATACCGTTAAAAGGCTTTCGCATAACATGAAGTCAAGTCTTGATATATTCCTGCTTAAGGATTTAAGTAATTATGTATCTATTATTGAGAAAGAAGCATTCCGCGGGCAATTTAGTTCTGAAACCCTTGATAAGATCAATATTTTGCATAATGAAATCATTGAAGTCACTACAATTCTAAAAAAACTTCGATAAAATAAATATACCAATAGAAATCATCTGTTCAGGATTTTAATTTACCAGAATAGAATTCAAATTCTAAAAAGTCCGTCTTTTCACAAATTTCCCAATCAGGATTTCGTAAAAAAACGGACTTTTTTATGCCTTCTGAATTTTATTCTCTCACTCCGACACAAAATTCAATGAATAACCAGCAAATCAAAGAGCAGCAATCCTGAATATTTGTGCCTGCAATTTGTTTCTTTCGTCTTAGATAGTATGTTTAGGATTATAAACCATCGCTGTACACAAACAGTTTTTTCTCTCTTTACTCATTAATATCGGGCAATTGATACAAGACTTACATCCTTCCCAAAAAACATCATCAGTAGTTAACTCTGAATAAGTAGCGGGTTCAAAACCCAGTTCATGGTTCATTTTCATAACTGCCAGCCCGGTAGTCAGACTAAATATCCTTGCGTCAGGATATTTCTGGCGGCTTAACTCAAAAATCTTTCTTTTAATCTTTTTTGCCAGACCTGTGTGTCTAAATTCAGGCGCTACAATCAATCCGGAATTAGAAACAAACTGACCATTATCCCAGGAAGAGATAAAAGAAAAACCTGCCCATCGCCCATCTGTTGCAAAAGCGATAATTGCTTCGCCTTTTTTAATTTTTTCCTGAAGCAATTCCGCAGAACGGCCGGAGATACCAGTTCCGCGAGCTAAAGCAGATGCTAATGTCATATCGCTTATTTCTTTGATCCACAAAACGTGACTCGCATTCGTTGCTTCAATCGTAAAATCGAGTAGCTTTTCAGCGATCTGATTGTTGCTTAGTAAAGTTGTTTTATTTAAAAATGGCTCTGATAGCAGGAAATCCTTGCCTGCAAAATCTATAATATTCTGTTGGGTTTTCATATTTGGCTTAACGTATTTCCCGTTTTATTAATAATGTTAAGTATTGAATTTATTAGAAATACAGCATCTTATATTCAAATTAGATACCAAATACAACATCCTAAACAAATCACACAAATTAGCTACTGAATATCAAGCACTTAAAAAATAAACAATGTTTTATAGACGATTAATGCAGCTATCAAAATGATAAAATCTTCTCATTTTGATAACAAAACAATTTTTGCTCAATAACTGGGATTTCGTCTCTTAAAATCCTCCGGAGACAAGATTTACACAAATTCAAAACATTTATAATAAAAACTGAAAGTCCTTTTTCAACCTCCCGTTTAACTTCGCTTTATAAAATATTCAAACAAAAAGAGTACAGATATAAACGATTCAACTATGAAAAAAACCTTTAACCTATTTCTTGCCATTTTCACCGTTACCTTAAGTGCTTTTGCCCAGCCCAGTCCTGATGATCCTTCTTTGGCTTGGTTTAAAAAAACAACTGGGGTAATTCAGTTTCAATTAAACAAAGCGGCACAAACTTATAAACCGGGAAAAAATCCGCGTTCTGTAAATCCCGACTGAACGGTAAGATTAGCCGGCTTAACCGATTGGACAACGGGTTTCTTTCCCGGAAGTCTTTGGTACGGATATGAACTTACAGGAGACAAAACATTAGAAAACGAAGCAAAAAAGTTTACGCTCGCATTGGATTCTATTCGAAATATAAAAAATACCCATGATGTGGGTTTCATGCTTTTTTGTTCTTACGGAAATGCATACAGAATTATGGGAGACAAAATTTAACTTCCCGTTTTGGCAGATGGCGCTGCAAAACTTTATGCCCGTTTTAGTCCAACAGTGGGTAAAATTCGTTCCTGGGACTTTGCATGGTGGCATTATCCTGTAATTATCGATAATATGATGAACCTCGAATATTTATATTGGAGTGCCAATCAGTTTAACAAACCCGAATATACTGATGCCGCTACTACGCACGCTTTAACCACTATGAAAAACCATTTTAGAAAAGATTACAGTTCTTATCATTTGGTTGATTATGATCCCAAAACAGGCAAAGTATTGCGCAAAGCAACACATCAGGGTGTTACAGACGAATCGGCTTGGGCGCGTGGTCAGGCTTGGGGATTATATGGGTATACCTTGTGTTATGCCAATACTAAAAATCCAAAGTTTCTGGAACAAGCAGAACATATTGCCTCTTTTATTATGAACCATCCGCGAATGCCAAAAGATAAAGTTCCCGTTTGGGATTTTGATGTACACAATGCCTTAGATATTGCTGAACGTGCGCCAAGAGATGCGTCTGCTGCTGCTGTAATAGCATCCGCTTTATTAGATTTGAGTACTCAGGCAAAAGACGGAAAAAAGTACGCAAACTATGCCGAGGATATATTAAAATCGCTATCATCAGATGCTTATTTAGCAAAACCGGGTGAGAATAGCTTCTTTTTATTAAAACATAGCGTAGGTGCTTTTTTATACAATTCAGAGATTGATACACCACTTGGTTACGCTGATTATTACTATCTGGAAGCTTTAAAAAGATACGCTACAATCAAAAAAATTGATTTCTCGCAGAAATCGTAATTTAGCCAACTGAGATGAAAATTATAAAAAACCACATTTATTTTTGTATTTATCATACTTCTTGCTCAAAACACTTTTGCGCAGGAAGCAAAAATCGATAATCAAGTTTTGCCGCTATTAACTTAGAAACCGGAACTATTGAGAAAAATCTTTAGGTCAGGAAGACATTCAATTGACGATGGATTTAATCGAAAAAATAAAACCACACCAAATCTATGCAGCCGGAGATTTGGCAGATCCGCACGGAACTCACAAAGTTTGTCTGGATGCAATTTTTGAAACTGTAAAAACATTAAAACCAAAACCATTTATGAACGATTGCTGGGTTTGGTTGTATCGAGGTGCCTGGCAGGAATGGGGAATTGGCGAGGTTGAAATGGCGGTACCAATGAGTCCGGATCAGGTTCTGGCAAAACGTCACGAAATTTTCAAACATCAATCGCAAAAAGATGGTGTTGTTTTTCAGGGAACAGATGCAAGGGAATTTTGGCAAAGAGCCGAAGACAGAAACAGCGAAACTGCTGAACTCTACAATCAATTGGGGTTATCCCGTTATGCTGCTATGGAAGCTTTTGTGAGATGGGAGTTTTAATTAGAATGATTTTCCCGGGATTAATCAATGAAATCCCTTCGCATAATTAAAAAAAGAGCTTTGAAAACCCAGTCTGTGTGCACAAATATTAGAGAACAATTTTGAACCCAAATTTCACAAACTAAATTAACCACTTACAATTTGTGCTAATTAGTGAAATTCGTGTTTCTTTTATACTAGTATTCACAAACTGGTTTTTCAAAACTCTTTTTAAATTTATAATGGCTTGACATTCATAAAAATAATCATTCGTTTATAGCTTTACCTTCTATGAACAGTTTTATCAGCATCAAAAAACTGTACTTCTCCTGTTTGCATATTGTAAACAGCGCCAACTATTAATATTTCGCCTTTTTGTTCCATTTCCTTTAGAATACTGCTTCTCTCACGAATTTGATCGATATCCAATAAAACATTTGCATCACATACCGCTTCTACAAACGCAAAGTAGTTATATTACCTAATTTCAAATCACTTATAGCAGAGTTGATAGCACCGCAATATTCATGGCCTAAAACTAAAACTACTTTTGCTCCTGAAACTTTGCACGCATATTCCAAACTTCCTAAAATATCATCGTTTACGATATTTCCTGCTACTCTCGCAACAAATAGATTTCCGATACCGCTATGAAAAACATCTTCGACAGGAACACGAGAATCCAGCCAAGAAAGAATTACTGCTTTTGGATACTGCCCTAAAGATGCTTTCCTGACTCTTTCTGTAGTATTAAGAATCGTAAGATTATCTTCGACAAAAGCTTTGTTACCGCTTTTTAATCGTTCCAATACTTCAATGGGAGTAAGTTTTGCCTGTTGTTCAGACGTTAAGATATCTGAAGAAATAATATCTTTCTTATCAATCGACATGATTTCATTTGTCTTTTCCTGACTTACTACTGCAGAATGATAGTTTTGGCAGCCAATAACAAAAAATAAAGAAAAGATAACTACACTTTTTTTCATGAGATAATCATTAAAATTAAATAATGGTCTTGGTATTAATTCACTTTTTAGATTCTTAAAAAAAATCACCACAACATTATTGCTATTTATTCTTTAAATGTAAAAACAAACATTTAAATTATAATAAAATAAATTCACTTTTAAATAGTGAAAAGTATCCCTGTCAACCGCTTTTTCATTAATTACAACTCATAAAAAATCCATCACCTATAAAAAACAGATGATGGATTTTTTTCTAAAATAGTAAGCTTACTCTACCCCGCCGCCTAAAGCACGATATAAATTTATTGCTGCATTCAATTTTTCTAATTTGATGGTCACAACATCAAGATCATTTTGCAAAGCACCATTTTGTGCTACAATAACATCCAGATAAGTTACCATTCCGCTCTTATAAAGTAAATTGGCATCGCTGGTTGCCTTATCTAATGAAACTGATTTTTCTGTAGCAAGTCCTATACGTTCATCAGCATTTTTTAATCTTGACATCGCGTCTGAAACTTCTCCTACAGCTACAATAAATGATTGTTTGAACTGAACAACGGCTTTCTCTTGTTCTAAAACAGCAATTTCATAAGCTGTTCTTAAAGCACGTTTTTTAAAGATAGGCTGTACCAAATTTGCCGCAATGGTTTTTGTAACTGAACCCGGGAAATTAAACCAGGTATCAAATTCAAAAGAATTCACTCCAATAGATGGACTAAGACTCAACGTTGGATACATGGTTGCTTTTGCCAAACCTGTTTTAGCATTGGCAGACATAACGGCATACTCAGCAGCCTTGACATCTGGTCTTCGGCTTAAAAGTGATACGGGAATTCCTGACGGCAAAGCAACAGCAAATTCTGCTACATCAAGATTTCCTGTTCGTGTAATACTGTTAGGATATTCACCACATAAAATTTGCAATGCATTTTCCTGAACCGCTATATTTGCCTTTGCTAAAGGAACCAACAATTCCGCTGTTTTCTTTTGTGCCTCCGTTTGGTAAACTGCCAATGAACTTATCATACCGGATTTATATTGCATTTGCATCATACTTAAAGTATTATTACTCAAATCAATATTTTTCTGCGCTATTTTAAGCTGTTCGTCTAATCCTAAAAGGTTATAATAAGATTGGGCAACCTGCACTATAATTCTTGTTTTTAGGGCCGAAAGATTTTCTTTCTGAGCAAAATAACCTGCTTTGGCATCTCTTTTTTGCATGGCCGCTTTTCCCCATATATCAGCTTCCCAGGATAATCTAAGATTTGCACTGTAATCGTCCATATAATCCTTGCCAATAAATTGTGCACTCAAAGAACCATTAAGCGAATTTTTAGACTGATAACTACGGCTCGCACCTGCATCAAAATCAAGCGTTGGCAATAACGATAATTTTGCCTGTTTGTAAGTAAGATCAAGCTGTTCCATACTTTTCATGGCGATAAGCACCTCGTTGTTTTTAACGAGGGCTTTTTCGATCAAATCAACCAGTAGCGGATCTTTATAATAACTTTTCCAGGGATGCAAAACTGTATCTCCGGTTAATGCGACTTCTTCACGATATTTTTCAGGTGCATTTAAATCTGTGCGAGCATATTTTTTCCCTACCACACATGATGTTAGCAAAACACCCGTAAATAAAGAAACTCCAATTTTAAATAGTACTCTCATTATTCTTCTTTTATAGGTTGAATTACACTCTTTTTACCGGATACTTTTTCTTGTAGATATTGGAAGAGTATAAAAAGTAACGGAATTACAAAAACTCCCAAAACTACTCCGCTAAACATTCCAATAGCAGCACTTACACTAATAGATCTGTTTCCAATTGCTGTACCTCCAGAGGCAAACATCAAAGGAATCATACCTGCAATAAATGCCAGGGATGTCATTATAATAGGTCTTAATCTTGACTTTGCTCCTTCTATGGCGGCTTCGGTTATTGACAAACCGGCGTTACGCCTCTGAAGGGCAAACTCTACAATAAGAATGGCGTTCTTTGCCAGAAGACCTACAAGCATGATTAATCCTACCTGAACATAAATATTATTGTCAAGTCCCACCGCTTTGACTCCTGCAAAAGCACCTAATATTCCGGTTGGGATAGAAAGTAAAACTGCAAGCGGCAATAAATAACTTTCGTACTGGGCTGCCAGTAAAAAGAACACAAAAAGAAGACATAATCCAAAAATGGCAATAGTCTGGTTTCCTCCTGCTTTTTCTTCAAGACTCAATCCTGTCCATTCGTAGCTGTAATCAGATGGAAGTTTATCCAGAACCGTTTCAAGATTTCCCATAATTTGTCCGTTACTAAATCCCGGTAATGCTACCGCCGTAATATTAACCGAATTATAAAGATTATAACGATTAACAGATTCCGGTCCGTAAACTTTACGAAGTTTTACCAGGGATTTTACAGGAACCATTTCCATTTTGGCATTACGAACAAAGATTTCGTTAAAGGCATCCTGATCAGTTCTAAAAACACCATCGGCCTTAACATTTACTCTGTAAAATTTTCCAAATCTTGAAAAATCTGCTGACTGGTCTCCGGCAAAATAAGTCTGAATATTATTCAGGAGATCTCGAACATTGATTCCCATTTGGCTCGCTTTTTCCTCATCTACTTCAAGTTCAAACTGCGGATAATCTGCCCTGAAAGTCGTATAAGCATATTGCACTCCGGGCTGTTGCATTATTTGCCCTATTACTTTATCAGCCATCGCTTTTAATGTTGCCGGATCACGTGCTGTTCTATCCTGAAGCACTATTTCTGCTCCACTTGTAACACCAAATCCTTCAACGGGAGGCATTCTAAGCACCATTATAGAACCTTCTTTTATCTTCGATAATTTACCGCTTACGTTATTCAGGATCGTTTCGATATCCTTTACTTCTCCTCTTTCTTTTTTAGGTTTTAATTTTATAAATCCTAATCCGTAGGCAGTACTGGCACTATTACTCAAAATGTTAAAACCTGTAATACTGGTATTGTTCGCAATTGCTTCTACTGTAGAAAGTTCTTTCTCCATTTTCTTTACCACTTCTGTAGTACGATCTAATGCTGTACCAGGTGGCATCGATAAACTGTAAATCATAAAACCATCATCTTCAAGAGGTACAAAACTTTTAGGAGTAGATATCATCATCATGATAGCAATCGCACTGATTCCTACAACTAATCCTCCTGCAAGCCATTTTCTGCCAATTAGAAAACGAACTCCTTTGATATACTTTCCTGTTAAGTTATTGAAGCTTGTATTAAAACCTATAAAAAAACGTTCTTTAAATCCTGTTTTATGACTATTGTCTTTATGTTCTCCATTATGATTGTTCTTTAGCAAAAGCGCACATAATGCCGGCGTAAGGGTAAGTGCATTTACTGCCGAAATAATAATTGCAATCGCAAGTGTATAGGCAAATTGCTTATAGAAAATACCTGATGATCCTGTCATAAAACCAATTGGAATAAATACAGCTGACATTACTAAGGTTATCGAGATAACTGCTCCCGTAATTTCTGTCATCGCGCTATGAGTCGCCTCTTTAGCAGTAAGACCGGAATCTTCTTCCATTTTACTGTGCACAGCTTCGACGACCACAATAGCATCATCGACGACAATCCCAATGGCAAGTACCAAGGCAAAAAGCGTTAGGATATTTATGGTAAATCCAAATACGAGCAGGAAGAAAAATGTTCCTATAATAGCAACAGGAACTGCAATTGCCGGAATAATTGTAGATCGAATGTCCTGAAGGAAAATAAAAACTACTATAAAAACCAGAACGAATGCTTCCATCAAAGTAGATTTTACCTGTCCCGTGGCTTCATCAAGCCGCTCTTTGGTACTCATTACGTTAACGTACTTGATACCGGGAGGAAAAGATTTAGACAATCTTTCTACTTCCTGATTAATACCTATCTCGATATCATTTGCATTCGAACCTGAAGTTTGTAAGATTGCCATTGTTACGGCATTTTTACCGCTGGATTTATTATCTCCACTGTATGAAATAGAACCAAACTCTACTCTTGCAACATCTTTAAGCCTTAAGATATTATTACCATCGTTTTTAACAACAATGTTTTCATATTGTTCCGGTTTGTTTTTCTTTCCTTTATATCGGATAACGTACTCTAATGCTGCTTTTGATTCTTCGCCCAGTTTTCCCGGAGCTGACTCTAAACTTTGACTGGCAATTGCCTGCGTTACATCTAAAGGTACAAGTCCGGCATTGGCCATTTTTCGAGGATCAAGCCATACTCGCATTGCATAATCTTTCTGTCCAAAAATTTGTACCTGTCCTACACCGGGAACACGCTTAATTTGGGGAACAAGATTGATGTTGGCATAATTTTGCAAAAACAACTCATCGTATTTATTGTTGTCATCTGTATAAAGATTAAAAACAACAATCATACTATTTTGCTGCTTCGAAGTTGTAAGTCCCATTCTTACAACTTCCTGAGGTAGTTTTGGCGTCGCTTGCTGTACTCTGTTCTGAACGTTTACCGCAGCCTGATCCGGATCTACACCTTGTTTAAAAATGACACTGATCGAAAAAGATCCGTCATTACTGGCTGTAGATTTTATATACTGCATGTTTTCAACACCATTAATCTGCTCCTCGAGAGGTGTTACCACAGAACGAATAACGGTCTCACTATTTCCTCCGGGATAAGAACCACTTACCATTACGGTTGGCGGCGAAATATCAGGAAACCTCGTTACCGATAATCTTGTAAGACCTATGATACCTAATATCACCAAAACAATGGAGATAACCGTAGCCAATACAGGCCTGTCTATTATTTTTTTTAACATGGAAAATGTTATTTAATATTAAAACCAAAAAATTATTTATTGCTGAGTGCTTTCGCAGCAATTTTAGGAACTACTTCGACATTATCGTACAGCAAATCAATACTGTTCAATGCGATCTTGTCACCTGATTTTACACCACTTTTTACAAAATAATCCGTTCCGGTGCTACCGGCAATTTCAATAGGAACCATCCCTACTTTGTTGCCCGTTTTTAGAACGTAAACAAAAAATTTGTCCTGAATATCCTTTACACTTGCCATTGGAACTGTAATTACTGAGTTCAGACTATTGTTTAATACTACTCGCGCTGAACCTCCTGAACGCAATTGTTTTTTAGGGTTTGGAAAAATGGCTTTTAAAGCTATGGTTCCTGTCGTACGATCAATATTACCACTCGCAACTTCTAATTTTCCCTGATGCTCGTATACACTATCGTCAGCCAGAATCAGACTAACTGTTTGGTTTGATTTTGAGTCTTTTAAGAAAGACAGATAATCGGCTTCACTTAATGAGAAATAAACAAATACAGTATTAATCTCAGAAAGAATAGTCAACGGAACAGGATCTGTTGGCGTAACAAGATTACCTACGCGATTAGGAATTCTGCTGATATAACCGCTTACGGGAGCTTTTATCAAAGAAAAATCGGCATTGATCTGTGATGATCCCAGTGCTGCTTTTGCTTGTGCTGCCTGTGCAGATGCTGCTTCATAATTTGCCTGTGCCGTTTTTAGCTGCATGTCAGAATATACTTTTGCATCAACAAGCGGTTTGATCTTTTCGATTTCTAACTTGGCATTTGCAAGATTTGCCAGGGCATTTTTATAAGCTGCCTGACTGTTGTTTACTTGCTCTTTAAAAACATCTGCCTTGATTTTAAACAACGATTGCCCTTTGTTGACATAATCGCCCTCTTTTACATAAATTGCTTCAAGATATCCTGACACCTGAGGTTTGATGTCAACGTTTACTGAACCTTCAATAATTCCCGGATATTTTTTTTCTACTTCACCTGTAATGATTGCAGCCTGAAAAAAATCTACTTCTGGTTTTGGAGGTGCAAAAGCTTCTGCGCCTGGTCCGCTTTTGCCACATGAAGAAAAGCTAATTATAATTAATAAAACTACCATATTGCTAAGTGTCTTATTATTCTGGAAAAACTGTTTTGTCATTTTATTTCATTTTAATGAATACATCGAATTTGACGGCAAAATAACAACTCAAATGCCTTTTTAATTTTTGGAACTTTACCCAAACGTATTATTTTGATACTGAAACGAACAATAGCACAACTGAGAAAAACAGCACACTTGCCTCTATTTAAGAAGTAGAATTATATTTTTTATCCGTTGGATTTATAGATAACAACGGGTCTTTTTTTGCCGCGTAAAACAGTTGTTTCAATCTCCGTGAAGTTATCCTGCTCCAAAAATGATAATTGTTTAAAAAATGCCTGCGTAATGAGAAGATTTCCCTGATCGCGGCACAAATCACGAACACTTGCTGTCGTACTTAATACATCACCATGATAAGCAATTTCTGTTTTTATCTGGCCTATTTCGGCAACAGTTACAAGCCCCTCATTAATTGAAGCTTTGAATTTGGGAACTAAACCAAATTTCTTTTGATATAAATCTTTCTTTTCTAATAGTCTGGAAGAAAAAATAGTATAGAGGGCTATGCATTGCTTTCTTTCAAATCCTTGTTTGACTTTCCATGTCAGGATTACTCCATCATTAACATATTGATATACTTCTGCATTCTGTTCTGTCACTATTTCGGATAAATCAATAAAACATTCCTGCAATAAGTGACTGTATTGATAATGTTCAACTTCTGCTATTGTTCTTGAAGGATACATATCGAGGAACATAAAAATCCGATATTCTATAACCGGACTCATATAATTGCCGTGCAGCAGACTTTTACAGTAATTACCGCCTAACCTTTGGCGAAAAGCCTGTACCAGTGTAATGAAGAGGTGAACTATCAAACAATAAATGGTAAAACATGTGAGCCACTTTGCATTAAACCGTAATGCAATTAAATTATTGATTCTGATATAATGCACTTTACTAAGCTGAAGAACAATTATAAATACAATATAACAGACCATTATAAACAAGAGACTTTGGAGTAAACTGGCCATCAGAATACCGTAACCATGAAAAAAACGAGGATAGATATATTCTTGTAAAAGATAAAAAACAAACCCCATGAATACTCCTGTCGATAAAGCTCTGGAAAGTTCTGATACTAAAAAATCTGCCGTAGTAAGCTGTTGATTTAGAAAATAAGAATCATCGATTATGCTATAGCTGATAAAGACATAGAAAAAAAAAGCAGTGACCCAAAGCGCAATAAATTGCAAGCACTGTTTAAGTCTTAAAAATGTCCTGACGGAGTATTTCATTATTAATAATTTTGATGCAATCAATCCTGAACAATAAACATTAGGTCAGAAAATGATATAACAACAAAATTAAAACGAGTGTATCTGTAAATTCAGGTAAGTCTTACCCAAACAGCGATTATATGAACCCAATAGTAGGTTACGTCTTCTAAAATGAATTTTAATCACTGTTTTAGCGATCCATCCATTGCTTAAAAAAAGGGGCTTTTTCTCTGCTTATAATAACCTCGCGCTCGGGATCTGCCTGAAGCTGAATTTTAAGTTTGGCATTAAAATAATTGGCAATTGATTTTATGCTTTCGGCGCGAATAAAAAATTGTCTGTTGGCTCGAAAAAAAACATCGGGATCAAGTTCTTCTTCAAGTTCCTCCATGGTTTGAGGAATTGGTATTATGGTTTCATTTTTCAGAAAAAGGTGCGAGGTTTTAAATTCTGAATATACAAAATCAATATCTGCAACATCAACGCTTTTATAACCATCACGATAGGTTACTAAAAAACGCAATCTAAAAGAAGGTTTATTCATGAAACCTTTTAATATTCCGGCAATATCATCAGTATCATTTTTAACTTTTGCTAAAGATTTAAATTTGGTAAGTGCCTGTTCGAGTTCATTTTTCTCGATTGGTTTCATCAAATAATCAATACTGTTTACCTTAAAAGCCCTTACCGCATACTCGTCATACGCTGTAGTAAATATTACAGGACAGCTGATCTTTGCTTCTTCAAAAATCGAAAAGCTTATACCATCTGCCAGCCTGATATCCATTGTGATTAAATCCGGCATTTCATTGCTATTCAGCCATTTTACAGTTTCGTGAACAGTATCTATTATTCCTAAGATCTCGCACTCAGGCTCTAGTTCTTCCAACAGTCTTTTAAGACGGTTGGCGTTGATACTTTCATCTTCTACAATTAAAATTTTCATAGTATTATATTAAGGGCAGACGTACACAATAAAAACCATTGGACTCAGAAAAAACAGGCATTCTGTCAAACAAAATCTTATATCTAAACTCGATATTTTTATTACCAACTCCAGTAGACACAAAGCTTTTGCCGGATGTTGATTGCAAATTATTACGAACAACAAGATCTCCAACATCTGAATAAATCGCAATAATAAGTGGATTTGACAATGTTGCACTATTGTGTTTTACAGCATTTTCTACCAGCAATTGCAATGTTAAAGGCGGCAAATGAAAATCTAAACATCCCATATCTACTTGTAGTTTCAATTCTACCTTTTCGCCAAGACGCTTTTTTAGAAGATAAAAATAAGCATTCAAAAATTCTATTTCTTCCCTTACAGTAATGGTATCCTTATCAAGATTTGAAATCATGTAACGGTAAACCCGTGTAATATTCTCGAGAAATGAAGCTGCTGATTGCTGGTCTTCATGAATTAATTCTGTCAGGGTGCTGAAATTATTAAATACAAAATGCGGATCAAGCTGCAACTTCAAAGAATCTAATTCTGAGCGCATTACAGCTTGCTGTAATTGAGAGGCCTGAATTTTTAATTCAGCGGCTTCTTCAGAAGTAACGCGCCAACGATTAAGTAAAAATATACTGGTGTGGATAAAGCTTATAAAAAGAGACAATATAGCAGCCATTAAATTTGACTGCCATATTTGTACAAGTTCACTCTCTTTTAGTGGTGTCCAGGAATAGAAAAAATGCCACAACCATGAAAAGAAATAATTTAAAAGAATATTCCCTACAATAAGACATACAAATTGTGCAAAGGCCCTGAAAATAGGCTTTTGATCCCAACTTATCCAATGATTCAAACTACGGCCAACAAAAAGACTTAATTCCGTAAGTACCGCGCAATACATTAAAATTATAAAAATATCGACTGTCCAATCTAAAACTAACAAAGTATTCTGTTCAAAATCCTGATAAGGATTCAAAAAATAATACGAGGAGAGATAGAGCAAAAAGACAACCGGTATCACTATAATTCTATAATACTTATAGAAAAAATTCTTACCAGCAGTTTTATTTGGCGTATTTGAATTCATAGGCTACTATAATGACAGTTGGTAAATTAAGATGATCAAGGCAAAAATGCTTTTCTATTGATACATCAAATCGTGCTCTAGTAAGTTGTCATTTTTAGATTCTTTTACAGCTTTAAGTTCACGCATAACTCCCCATTTTACACAAGTTGCTCCCCATGAAAATCCAGCTCCAAAAGTAGTAATCAATACGTTTTGACCTTCCTTAAAATCAGCTGCAAAATCCCATAAACATAACGGAATAGTTGCTGATGTTGTATTCCCGTATTTTTCGATATTTACTTTTACCTTTTCAATACTAATATTCAAATGCTCGCTTACAGACTTGATAATTCTAAGATTAGCCTGATGTGGCACAACCCAGTCAACATCTTCTACACTTAAACCATTACTTAACAAAGCATCTTGTGAAACGCTTGTCATAGATTCAACTGCTTTTTTAAATACAAATGAACCTTCTTGTTTGATAAAATGCTCTCTATGCAAAATACTTTGCATACTGGATGGTACTTTAGAACCGCCTGCAGGCACTAATAGTGATGATGTACCACTACCGTCAGTTCTCAGGATGCTTTTCATTACCCCGTATTCAGATTCTGTTTTTTCTAAAAGAACTGCTCCTGCTCCGTCACCAAAAAGAATACAAGTATTTCTATCTTCATAATCTACGATAGAACTCATTGTATCTGCTCCCACAACGATAACCTTTTTGTAGCGTCCGCTTTCGATCATTGTAGTCGCCATTTCCAACGCATATAAAAATCCGCTGCAGGCACCGTTTAAGTCGAAACCAAATGCATTTGCAAATCCGTTCTTTTCACATACTTTACTGGCTGTTGGGGTAAGAAGATGATCAGGCGTTGCAGTAGCTAATACTAAGCCATCTATTTCTAAACGATCAACTTCATATGTATCTAATAAGTTTTCAATTGCTGCACTTGCAAGATCCGAAGTCGACAGATTTTCATCAGTAGCTATTCTTCGTTCCTTTATTCCGGTTCTTTTTTCAATCCATTCTCCGGTTGTATCAACCATTCTTGAAATCATCTCATTACTAAGTATAGAACTTGGTACGAAGCCACCTATAGCTGTAATTGTTGCCTTCATTGTTTTTGTTTTTGTTATTTTGATTTTCTTTTTTTGCTGTTTTTTATATAATAAAAAAGATACTGCAAAATAACGTCAGAAATTTGGAAAAGACAACAATGGAACGCTTAAACCTGCAGCCATAATTCTAGTTTTACTTTTATGCACCAAAGAATCCCAAAAACCATATTTTTGTGGCACCATTACTAAGATATCCGCATCATAATTGTTAATTTCTTTCTTTATCTCATTAATGACTGAATTCGATTTTACCGTCTTATACAGGTATTTGACCTCTTGAAACTCTTCTTCGAGTGTAGAATTCAATAATAAACGCTCTTGTTCCTGCTTTAGATCGTCTATTTTTTCATTTACACTAAAAAATTCTACCTCCGCTCCAATGTTCCCAACCATGTCTCTTAACCAGCTAAATCTTTTAATAGAAGAAAAGCTTAAAGTGTCGCAGGCATATAGTATTTTTTTGATATTTTGAAAACGGGCATTCAAAGGAACAGCCAATACCGGTGTATGCAAATTCTTTATCACAGACGTAGTTGAATTACCCAGCAACTCCTGTTCAAAAGAGCGTTCTGCCATACCCATAACAATAAGTTCAGCTTTGGTAGTATCAATTAAAACAGCAAGCTCATCTTCTAAAAAAGAATAACTGCAAACACAGCTTACTTCGATATTAAAAAGTGCAGAAAGATCTTTTCCTAAAGCATTGAGCTTCTCTGTAGCCTGATCCAGCTGCTTTTGCAGACCGTGGGCTGTAATTTGCGAATTGGCACTGTGAACACTTAACGAAAAGGAATTGAAAAGTATAAGTTTAGCATTTGCGCTTTTTGCAAGTCCGGCAGCATAATTCACCGCATTATTTGCAATAGCAGAAAAATTAGTTGCTGCTATAATGGTAGGAGTTAAAGTCATAAAGTATCAATTAAGCAATTATTCTCGTAAAATTGATTAATTAATAATTTCGGTCTCTTATAAAAAGTACTGTAAGATCATTTTTTAATGCTCAACCGTAGTTTTAAGCTACCGAAAATAATACCGAACATCCTTTCTAAGTCTGAAAAAAGAGAATAGTGTTTTATAATCTTCATTTGAGTTGAAAAATCTTAAAAACAGGTCTTAATGTTGTCAAATTATAAAAATCAACGCATTCCATTAAATTTGATTTTATAATGTTTTATGATGGTAAATATTATTATTTATTAATTTTCCCCTAATCTACTTTCAATATTATAACTTTGTATCGATGAAAATTTTAATAATAGAAGACGACCAAAGGGTAGCTGAATTAATACAACGGGGACTAAATGAGCACGGTTTTATTCCAACGATGGCCTATGACGGAGTCTCCGGAAAAAAATTGATTCTTAATAATCCGTATGATCTGGTTATTACTGATATTATTTTACCAAAGCTTGATGGTCTTGATTTGTGCAGGGAAATACGCCAGGTAAAACCGGACTTACCCATTATAATGTTGACTGCGCTAGGCACTACAGATGATAAAGTAGAAGGTTTTGATGCCGGTGCAGATGATTATCTTACCAAACCTTTTGAAATGCGTGAACTTTTGGTTCGCATCAGGGCTTTATTGAAACGAACGAATGGTGCTGTAAACAATACCGGATTCATTTTAAAATATGACGATCTTGAAATGAATATGCAAACCAAAAATGTAAAGAGAAACGATACTGAAATAAATCTTACTCCTAAAGAATTTAAACTTTTAGAGTATATGCTTCAAAACTCTGATCGTGTTTTATCACGAACCGAAATTGCAGAAAAAGTATGGGACACTCATTTTGATACTGGTACAAATTTTATCGACGTATATATTAATTACCTAAGAAAAAAAGTCGACAAAGATTTTGACAAAAAACTTATTCATACCCGATCTGGAATGGGATTTATTTTGAAAGCGGAATGAAAATAAGAACACGATTAACCATATTGTTTACACTTACAACAGCTACTATTTTACTAATATTTGCTGCTATTATCCTGATTTCTGCTAACAAAAACAGAGAAAAAGAGTTCTACACCTTACTCAAAAAAGAAGCCATTACTAAAGCGAATCTGTTTTTTAATGCCAAAGTAGACAGCAAAACTTTACAAAACATATACAGAAACAATCGCGCTACCTTAAATGAAGTTGAAGTCGCAATTTATACCAGTTCTTTTCAGTTATTATACCACGATGCTGTTGATATTGACGTTGTAAAGGAAACAAAATCAATGATTGATGAAATCGAGCAGAAAAATGAAATCAAATTTTATCAGGATGATTGGCAGGTTATAGGCATGAAATATAAATTTCAGGGCAAAGAATATGTGGTAACAGCAGCAGCTTACGATGGTTTTGGATACATAAAACTACATAACTTGCTCAAAACCTGTATTATTGTTTTTATTATCTCTATTTTATTTCTCTATATTGCAGGTTGGTTTTTTTCTAAAAAAACATTTGAACCTATTGTGAGAATGACGGATAAAGCAAAAACTATTTCGGCTACAAATCTTGATTTACGATTGTATACCAACGAAAGCAAAGACGAGATTTCTGAACTGGCAACTACTTTTAATAAAATGCTGAATCGATTAGAAAACTCTTTTGATTCGCAAAAACAATTTGTTTCTAATATTTCTCACGAATTGCGCACGCCGCTTTCTGCAATTATTACAGAACTGGAACTATCGACTAACAAGGAACGCAATAATGAAGAATATAAAGTTGCTATTCTTAACACTTTGCAAGATGCTAAAAAACTCGCAAAATTGTCGAATGGTTTACTTGATTTTGCCAAAGCTAATTATGATCCTTCGGAGATTGCATTCAAACAAGTTCGTGTCGACGAAATTTTGTTAGATGCCAGACAACAAGTTCAAAAGTCAAATGCAAATTATACCATCACAATACATTTTGAAGAGGATTTTGAAGACGATGATCAAATTACAATTAATGGGAATGAATATCTGCTAAAAGTCGCTTTTGTCAACTTGTTTGAAAATGGCTGTAAATTCTCAGAAAACAAACAGAGTAAAGTTATAGTATCATTAAAAAAAGAGAAAATTATTTTGCAATTTATCGATAATGGTATTGGTATACTGGAAGAGGATTTAAAACATATTTTCAGGCCATTCTACAGAGGATTAAATAGAATCTATGCTGACGGAAATGGCATTGGATTATCACTGACCCAAAAAATCATCTTTCTGCATCATGGAAACATTTCTGTTGCATCAGATAAAAAATTAGGAACCATATTTACGGTTGAACTTTATCATGGTATCAATAATACCATCGTATAAAACTCTTTTTTTTTGTTTTTTTAGCCACGAATTCCTCGAATTTTCACTAATTATTCTGTGGTATTTATTACGCTATCCTAACAGGTTTTAGAAACCTGTTAGGTATTTTTTCTGCATTAATCAAAAGAATTATTTCTCATTTTTTTAGCCACGAATTCCTCGAATTTTCACTAATTTATTCTGTTATATTATTACAATATCCTAACTGGTTTCTAAAACCTGTTAGGTATTTTTTTCTCCATTGGTCAAAAGAATTGTTTTCATTTTTTTAGCCACAAATTCCTCGAATTTTCACGAATTTATTCTGTAATATTTATTACGCTATGCTAACAGGTTTCTAAAACCTGTTAGATATTTTTTTCTCCATTGATCAAAAGAATTGTTGCCATTTTTTTTACCACAAATTCCGCACATTATCATATATATATATTCCCTAACACTTTAAATGGGCAAAAAAATGCTATAAACATATTGTCCCGCCGGGACTTTGGAATCAATAACTTAAAAACATAAACATTACTATTATTCCAATTTACTTTAAACGTATCGGAAATTTCTGAATGGATTATATCGGTCTCTAATAAAATTCTAATTTTTTTCTAAAACATCTCTAATGGCTCCTCTTCGGGGCTTGTTCTATTTTTGCACCATCATAAACGGAAAATATTTTACGAAACAAAAAATTAAAAAAATGGATATCCCTCCTCTTCCCGGTAAACAAAAAATATAAATTTCACTTCTGCAGACATGTCATTGACTTTTTCGCAGCAGCGAATTAAAACCAAAAAAAATCATGTCGAAATCCTTTTTTTAAATTCCTCCACAAACGAAATGCTGATTAAATATTAGCAGAAAAAACCACAAAATTCAATCCTTAATGAGACTTGTACCTCAGCATTTTATAAGATATAGTCTTGTTATTGCCTAATAACAACAATCGCAGAACATATTATTTAAATCAATACTATTATGACAAATAAAAGAAAAACCAGCTGTAGAATACAGAGAACAAAAATCCAAAATCTAAAATTTGGATACCAAAAAATTTTATTAATCTTAATTACTGCAACCGCTTTTACAGCTTGTGGCAACAAAACGGAAACAAAAGGAACTGAAAATTTTTCTTTACAAAAAGATACCATTACTATTCCTGTAACCTCGATAATTGCTCCTAAAATAAAACTAGAAACTGTTAAAAACGAACCCTTTCAATTAGAATTAATAACAGCCGGAACAGTAAAAGCAATTCCAAATTCTTATGCCGAAATCGCGCCTCCATTTTCCGGCAGGGTTACAAAAATTTATTTAAAACTGGGAATGAAAACACAACCCGGAACGCCTCTTTTTGAGATGGTTTCCCCCGATTTTATTGATGCTCAAAAAAACTTTTTTCAGTCAAAATCTGCTTATCAAATTGCTAAACTTTCATTAAAACGCCAACAGGATTTAAAGACCAATGGTGTTGGTTCTCAAAAAGATCTTGAAGAAGCAGAAACAAATTTTGAGGTGAGTGAAAAAGAATATCAAAATGCGATAGCAAGCTTAAAAATATTTGGAGTCAATATCGATAAACTTGTTTTTGGTCAATCACTTGTAATCACCTCTCCTATTGCCGGAGAAATTATAACAAATGAAGTCGTAATGGGACAATACATAAAAGATGATGATGCCCCGAAAGCTAAAGTCGCCAATTTAAAAAAAGTTTGGGTTGTGGGTCAGGTTAAAGAAAAAGACATCCGTTTTATTCACGAATTAGATGGTGCAGAAATTCAGGTCGCTTCTTACCCTAATAAAAAAATTACAGGAAAGGTATACCATGTAGAAGAAATTGTGGACGAAGCTACCCGAAGCGTACAGGTTTTAATCGAATGTATTAATAATGATCACACCCTGAAACCGGGAATGTATGTAACCGTAAAATTTATCGACACACCCGTGAATACGCTCTTTGTTCCTGCTAAAGCTGTATTACAGTTTAATGACAAAAGCTTTGTTTTTGTTCAGATTGCAAAAGGAAAATATATGAGACGTTATGTCGAAACAGGAATTTCTGACAAAGGAAAAATAGCAATCTTATCCGGATTACAACCAAATGAAACCATCATAAGCGAAGGTGCTTTTTATCTGCTGGAAGCGAAATAGACTAAAAAGTATTCAGTCGCAGTGCTCAGTGTTCAGTGCTCAGTCACAGTCTCAAAAACTTAGCAACTCAGCAAATCAACAACTTAGAACCTTAGCAACTTAACAAACACTCGTATGAAAAAAAATATATTTGAAACAACAATAGCAAAACGCTGGCTCATTCTGGCTTTGTTTTTACTTCTATCCCTATTTGGCTACTATTCCTGGACAAAGCTCTCTGTAGAAGCTTACCCGGATATTGGCGATGTAACCTCGCAAGTAGTCACACAGGTCCCGGGTTTAGCTGCGGAAGAGATAGAACAACAAATCACGATTCCAATAGAACGCGCTATAAATGGTTTACCGGGCATGCATGTGATGCGAAGCAAAAGCACTTTTGGCCTATCTATGGTAACTATCGTTTTTGATGATGGAATCGAGGATTACTTCGCCCGAACCAGAATTCAGGAACGTTTGAACGATGTCGAATTACCTTATGGAGCAAAGCCTGGTTTAGACCCGCTTACCTCTCCTACAGGAGAAATATATCGTTACATCATTGAAAGTAAAAGCCATGACTTACGTAAATTAAGCGAGTTACAAGAATATACTATTATTCCAAGAATAAAACAGGTTTCAGGCATTGCCGATGTTACTAATTTTGGAGGGATCACAACTCAATATCAAATTGAATTGGATCCTCGAAAAATAGAACAATACGGTTTATCGCTAAGTGAAATAACGGAAACTATCGAAAAAAACAATGCCAATGTTGGCGGAAGTGTCATCGATCGTGGTGATCAGTCGTATGTAGTACGCGGAATTGGTTTAGTAAAAAATCTGGACGATATCGGTCGTATTGTAGTAAAATCAGTAAATGGTGTTCCTGTTTATTTAAATGATCTGGGGAAATTAAAATACGGCAATCTGGAGCGTAAAGGCGCCTTGGGATATACAGACAAACGCGGTGCAGATTATTCGGATAATATCGAAGGGATTGTGCTTTTGCTAAAAAACCAAAATCCATCAGTAGTGCTGAAAGGTGTAAACGAAGCTGTTGATGATTTAAACAAAAATTATCTTCCTGAAGGGGTTCAGATTCATGCCTTTTTAGACAGAACTGATTTAGTAGATACTACACTTACCACCGTTTCTCATACTTTATTAGAAGGAATGGCTTTGGTAATCATCGTATTAATTATTTTTCTAGGCAGCTGGAGAGGTGCATTATTAGTTGCAATTACAATCCCTATTTCGCTTTTAATTGCTTTTATCCTTATGAAACTTACCAATATTCCCGCCAACTTGCTTTCACTTGGAGCTATTGACTTTGGAATTATTGTAGATGGAGCTATTGTAATGATGGAAACCATCCTGAAAAAACGGGAAGACAATGAAAAGGAAGAACTCACCGAAAAAAGCGTAGCCTTTAGTGTAAAAAGCGTTGCGCGGCCTATCTTTTTTGCCACCTTGATTATCATAACAGCTTACCTGCCATTGTTTGCTTTTGAGCGGGTAGAGAAAAAGTTATTTACACCCATGGCATTTACCGTTGGCTACGCCCTTTTTGGTGCTTTATTGGCTGCATTACTACTAATTCCGGGACTGGCTTATTTTATCTATCGTAAGCCACAAAAAATGTATCATAATAAATGGCTGGATAAACTTACCGTTTCTTATCACAACGGAATTTTAAAAATAATGCAGGCTCCAAAAAAAGTTTTTGCTCCTTTGATTGCAGTACTGACTCTTGCCTTTATTCTTACCGTAATGGTAGGAAAAGATTTTTTACCGCCACTCGATGAAGGTTCCGTCTGGTTACAGGTTTCGTTGCCGCCGGGGATAACTTTAGAGAAATCAAAAGAAATGAGTGATACACTTCGTCATAGGACTTTAAAACATGAAGAAGTGACTTATATGATGGTACAATCAGGACGCAATGATGATGGAACTGATGCCTGGACACCTTCTCATTTCGAATGCAGTATTGGATTAAAACCTTATAGGGAATGGAAATCAGGTAAAACCAAAGCAGATTTAATCAAAGAGCTTGCTGCTGAATATGCGGCTATGCCAGGATACAATGTTGGTTTCTCGCAACCTATGATTGATGGTGTAATGGATAAAATCTCCGGAGCACACAGCGAATTGGTGGTAAAAATATACGGGGAAGATTATAAAGAAACCCGTCGAATTGCCGAAGATGTCATCAAAACGCTGGAAAGTGTAAAAGGGGCCGTTGACCTTGCTATCGATCAGGAACCTCCTTTACCGCAAATACAAGTTATTGCCGATCGCCAGAAAATCGCACAATACGGATTGAATGTAGACGATGTATCAGAATTAATAGAAGTAGCAATGGGCGGAAAAGCGGTTTCTCAGATTTTTGTAGGCAATAAAGTCTACGATATCATCACACGCTACAATGAAGAAAGCCGGAACACTCCTGAAAAAATTGGAAACCTGATGTTGACGAATTCCGAGGGTATTAAAATTCCGTTATCTCAGGTATGCGATATCAAACTCAATACAGGAGAAAGTACTATTGCCAGAGAAATGAACAAACGTCATCTTACGGTTCGGTTGAACTTAAGAGGTGCCGATTTAAGTTCTTTCCTCAGCGAAGCACAAGATAAAATCGAAAAGAATGTAAAATATGATCACGAACACTATAAAATAAAATGGGGCGGACAATTTGAAAATCAGGAACGGGCTTACAGTCATCTGGCAGTTATTGTACCGCTGGCACTTGCCTTAATGTTTGTGTTATTGTATGGGGCTTTTGGGAAATTTCGTCAGGCAGGATTGCTAATGAGTATTGTTCCTTTGGCATTATTTGGCGGAATGTTAGCACTTAATATTCGAGGTATGACCCTTAATGTATCATCGGCAGTTGGTTTTATTGCTTTGTTTGGCGTTGCAATCCAAAATGGGGTTATTATGATTTCACACATCAATCAGCTTCGAAAAAACGGAATGGCTTTACTCATCGCCGTAACAAATGGAGCAAAACAACGCTTTCGTCCCGTATTGATGACAGCAACTGTTGCCGTATTAGGATTATTACCTGCATCATTAGCAACAGGCATCGGCAGTGATGTACAAAGACCTTTGGCAACCGTAATTGTATACGGATTATTATTCTCTACAATCCTGACACTATTTGTTTTACCCGCTCTTTATTACCTCATCGAGAAGAAATTTGGTCAGGAAAACGAAGTATTAGAAAATAAAATCGACAATCAGAAAAATAATATATTATGATTAAAAATATAAAAACCAAATGGGTGATACTTTCGGTATTACTCACTATTTCGACTGTGTCAAATGCTCAGATTGACACCACATTTATACGAGTAAAAATGAATTATCCCGAGTTCTTATCCTTAGTAAATAAAAATAATTTAGGATATGCTGCCGAAAAATTTAATGTCAATATTGCCGAAGCGAATATCGAGGCCTCAAAAGTATTCCCTGATCCTGAACTGGCCATAGGCGCTAGTGATAACGGGCAGCGAAGAATGCAAATGGGTTATGGCTTTTCCACTGAAATAACTTGGACATTAGAACTGGGCGGAAAACGCAAAGCCCGAATAAACGTTGCAAAAAGTACCAACGAACTGACCAAAGCTTTACTGGAAGATTATTTTCGTAACCTGCGTGCCGATGCTACTTTAGAATACTTAACCAGCTTAAAACAAATAGAAATATTCAAGGTGCAATTAAACTCCTATACTATTCTTAAAAACATTGCTGTAGCAGATAGTATTCGATTTAAGTTGGGAAGTATAGCCGAAATAGATGCGCGCCAAAGTAAACTCGAAGCCCATACTATGCTTAATGATGTGTACCAAAGTGAAGCGGATTGGAAAACTGCTTTACTCGAACTTGCTACTTTGACGGGGAATCAAAAAGCAGACACGCTGTATTCTCCCATTGGGGATTTAACAAATTTTGATCGCTTATTTAATTTGAACGAGCTTATTATTTCTGCCAAAAACAATCGAACTGATCTATTGGCAGCACTTAAAAACAAAAACGTATCGCAGGATGTTTTAAAACTAACTAAAGCAAACAGAATGCTGGACCTCGGCGTAAATATGGGTGTTGAAAGTACTTCTGTAGTTACTAATGTTGTAGCTCCTACTCCATCTACGAATGCAGTTTCTGCCGGTATTTCTATTCCTCTTAAATTTTCTAATCGGAATAAAGGAGAATTAAAAGCAGCCGAATATACGGTACAACAAGCCGAGATTTTGTACCAACAAACTGAATTGCAGATTCAGACAGAAGTTCGAAAGGCATGGTTAAATTATCTCACTACACAAAAACAAGTCCGACAATTTAATACCGGCTTACTGGCCGATGCGCAACGCCTCCTTGATGGAAAAATATACAGTTACAAACGTGGAGAAACCAGTTTACTCGAAGTTTTAAATGCCCAACGAACTTATAATGAAACACAACTTAATTATTATGAAACTCTCTACAATTATGCTGCTGCACTGGTTGAACTCGAAAAAACAGCTGGAATTTGGGATATTAATTTTTAGAAAAATATAGAAATAATGAAAAACACATATACAATCTGCTTTATGCTCTTTTTTATACTAAAAATCAGCGCGCAACAAGAAGGGTTAACTTTTGGAATAAGTGGCGGTATTAACCGAACTTCTTTGACGGGGAAAAATATAGATAATTTATCCAGTAATGGTTCTCAAAAAAGTATAACAGGACAGATTATAGGAATTACAATCGATAATAAAACATCCAAATATTTTGGTTTAAAACATGAACTATTCTATAGTCGGCAATTGATGACAATCAAAATTGATGATGGGATAAATCCTGAGTTTTCAAGCAAATTTAAACGTCAGTATATTGATATCTTTCCCGTTAGCCCCACTTTTTATTACAGAGGGTTACAAATTTATGCAGGACCTTATCTAGGATTGTTATTAAATGCGTCGGTACAGTATAAAGATGCCGATGGAAATACCTATACCGATAAATCTATTTATGGCAATGGCACAGCTTCAGAAAATTACAGCCAGAAAATGGATGCCGGATTTGTAACTGGTATTAATTATGAATTATCAAACGGAATCACTATTGGAGGAAGATTTATTCGCGGCTTTGTCCCCATACTAGAAAATGCCGATACCCAACAACAATGGAAAATTTATAATGAAAGCTTCTCTGTTACACTCGGATACAGGTTTAAGGATAATTGATTGCTTTTGCCAATGAGTATAAATTAAACACGAATTTCACTAATTATCACTAATTTACTGTGGATTAACCCAGTTTGTGAAAATTCTTGAAATTCGTGTTCAATTTATATGCAGGCAGTGTTTTTTTTAAAACTCATACACTTGCATTTATTTTATCAGTACACTTTTATACTTCGCTATATTTTTCAGGACAATTCCAGTACCAACAACTACAGCCCTTAAAGGATCTTCGGCAATATAAACCGGTAAATCTGTTTTTTGTGATAATCTTTTGTCAAGGCCTCGTAACATTGCTCCTCCGCCTGCGAGATACAATCCCGTATTATAAATATCCGCTGATAATTCCGGTGGCGTCAAAGAAAGCGTTACCATAATAGCATCTTCAATTCTTTGTATTGACTTATCCAGCGCTCTTGCAATTTCTCTGTAAGTAACCTTAATCTCTTTAGGTTTTCCGGTAAGCAAATCCCTTCCGCGAACCGTCATGTCATCAGGGGCGTGTTCCAGTTCTTCCATTGCAGAACCAACCTGAATCTTTATCATCTCTGCAGAAGCATCTCCAATATACAAATTGTGCTGCGTTCTCATGTAATACAAAATATCATTAGTAAAAACATCACCTGCAATTTTTATCGACTTATCGCAAATTATTCCGCCAAGCGCAATCACTGCAATTTCTGTAGTTCCCCCGCCAATATCAACAATAAGATTTCCTTTAGGCAGCATTACATCCAGACCAATCCCAATCGCAGCCGCCATAGGTTCATGAATTAAAAAGACTTCTTTCCCGTTTACCCGTTCGCAAGATTCCTTTACGGCTCTCATTTCTACCTCAGTAATACCACTTGGAATACAGACTACCATTCGCAATGCGGGAGTAAAAAAGTTCTTCTTTAATTCAGGTATGTTTTTTATAAACCAGCTGATCATTTTCTCCGAAGCATCAAAATCTGCAATAACCCCATCTTTAAGCGGTCGGATTGTTTTTATATTTTCATGCGTTTTTCCCTGCATTAAACTTGCCTCTTTGCCTACCGCAATAATTTTTCCGTTTCTAATATCTCTTGCGACGATCGAAGGGCTGTCTACTACTATCTTTCCGTCATATATTATTAAAGTGTTAGCAGTACCCAAATCCATCGCTATCTCCGCCATCATAAAATCAAATAAACCCATAATATCGTTTTGTTTAAGAACGTCATTATAACTGTTTTATTCTCTGTATTATAAAATACAGGCACACAATATTATATTTAAGATATTCTTTAACATATTAGAAAATTAAAATTCCTACATATACTTGCCTGCCAAACAAAATTGTACTGCATAAAATTTGAAGCCTAAAATATAGAGAACCAATAAAAAATAAAAAATTATCCTATGAACTAAAAAATTGGACTACAAAAAGAGAAAACTATCAAAATTAAAGAAAACGTTAAGATGCTATAAATAAGTTAATTTAATATTATCATCTTTCTAATTGTGATTTTTTAAAGAAAATTTAATAAACATTCAATTCCCAAATTACTATATTTGGCGCCATATTACCTATAAGCACATCTATTTAGATATCCAAAAGCAAAGAATGCCCGTTCAACTATGAAACATCTTAAGTTCATATCTCTTATTTTAGTATTCGTGCTTACATTTGTTGGCTGCATAGAATATTATCAATATCCTTCTGAACTGCATTACAATCAGTCACAGGATCTTTTTATGGCTTCTGATATTCCTCAGGTAGAATCTTCTACAATCTCATTATCCAGCGATCTGGACATTCATTTTGTAGTAAAGAAAAACCTTAAAAATCGTAATGGAAGCTCAGTAAGCTGCATCTTAAAAAACTTTTACAACAACAAGTTAGTTCACTTTAAGATCTTAAAAAATGGTCTGATCTACGGTATTACCTCAATATACCAGTGTCAGCAACACACCCACCTCCATCTGTATCAACTTTTCTAGAATTTTATTATTTCCTGTTTTTAGCTATAGAATCCTTTCTGTAATGGCATTTTATGTTCTTTATTTTTAAAGAATATGTAAGCTCTAAAAATAGTTTTCAAGAACCGTACTGCCTGTAAAGGCAGCATCCGGCGCGCTTTCCATTTTCAAAATTCAGTTCACTACGACTCCCTGTAAATCATTATAAGGGAGGCGATATATTTATATAAAATTTTAAAAATCAATTATGATCATTAGTAAAAATCAAAGTCTCTTGTACAGTTTATCATTCTTAGTTCTAATCTCTTGCGGGGATAAAACAAAAAAAGATTCCGACAATATAAAAACACTGCCAGTATATAAAATTACCTTAACAGACACTATAGTTTCAAACAAGTTTGTTGCTGATGTTCATGCAAAAAACAATGTCGAAATCCATGTGCGCATACCGGGATTGCTGGATAAAGTTTTTATCAGCGAAGGTCAAAAAGTAAAAAAAGGGCAACTTCTTTTTAAAATCAGCGACGCAGAACTCCAAATACAGCTTCTAAAAGCTCAGGCAGTGTATAAAAACACAATGGCCGATCTTCGAATTGCAACTGTAGAACTTGAACAGGCACAAACGCTGTACAATAAAAAAGTAATTGCGAGTCAGGAATTAGAATTATCCAAAGCAAAACACGATGCCGCATCAGCTAAAGTGGCTCATGCTGCCGCAGAAAAAAAATCGATCAATCAGCAAATAAGTTTTACTACAATACGTGCTCCTTTCGAAGGAACAATAGACCGTATTCCGTTTAAGGAAGGAAGTCTTGTCGAAAACGGTTCGCTCCTTACAACACTTTCGCAGCTAGACGACGTATATGCCTATTTCTCTATCCCTGAAAATACTTATTTCGAAATGATGGCAGACAAAAGCCTTAATACCAATGGAGATATCAAACTGGTATTGCCAAACGGAAAAGTATACGATCATAAAGGAGAACTGAAAACTGCCGATGGAGATATTGACAGACAAACCGGTTCTATTCAATACAAAGCTAAATTCAGTAATCCACAAGGATTTATAAAACACGGAACATCCGGAAATTTAATTATTTCAGAACCAAGAACTAATGTTGTTTTAATACCTCACAAAGCTGTTTTTTCTATTCAGGACAAGCAATTTGTCTTCGTTGTCAACAAAGAAGGCATCGTAAAGATGACCAATATAACCATTGCAAGCACTCTTGATGATGTCTACATTCTAAACAAAGGTTTGAAAAAAGATGACCTTATTGTTCAGGAAGGAACACAATCACTAAGAGACGGCGACAAAATAAACATGAAACAAATGCAAAGCGTAAGCTTGTAATTAATTACAATTAAAAAGATATAAAATGATAGAGTTATTTATCAGGAGAAAAATATTATCATTAATCATTTCGGTTATGATAGTTCTCCTCGGAATATTAGCCTTGTTCCAATTGCCTATAACACAATTTCCGGATATTGTTCCCCCGTCAGTAACCGTAACAGCAAAATATACCGGAGCCAATGCCGAAGTATCCGTCAATGCCGTTGCATTACCTCTAGAGCGCGCCATAAACGGTGTGCCGGGAATGACGTATATGTCTACTGTAACATCAAATGATGGTCTCACCCTTATACAGGTGTTTTTTGAAGTAGGAACTGATCCTGATCTGGCTGCGGTAAACGTACAAAACAGGGTAACGACCATACTCGATGAACTTCCCGAAGAAGTGATTCGGGCCGGAGTAACTACAGAAAAAGAAGTAAACAGTATGTTGATGTACCTGAATATTACCAGTACGGATGACATTCAGGACGAACAGTTTATTTTTAATTTCACAGATATCAACATTCTTCAGGAACTAAAGCGTATTGATGGTGTAGGACGTGCCGAAATAATGGGACAAAAAGAGTACTCGATGAGGGTATGGCTTGATCCTCAAAAAATGCTTTCGTATAATATCTCTGCAAATGAAGTTATAAGTTCACTGCAAAAGCAAAACATCTCTGCTGCTCCCGGTAAAGTGGGTGAAGGATCAGGACAATTGGACAGTCAGCTGCAATATGTAATCAAATATGGCGGAAAATTCTATGAGCCAAAACAGTATGAAGAAATACCACTTAGAGCAAATTCAGATGGTACGGTTTTAAAATTAAAAGATATCTCAAAGATCGAATTAGGATCTATGAGTTACGGAATGGTTTCAAAAACTGACGGAAAACCTTCTGCTTCGATCATGCTAAAACAGCGCCCGGGCTCTAATGCCTCTGAAGTAATTGCAAGCGTAAAAGCGAAAATGGCAGAACTAAAAGGAACTTCTTTTCCTCCGGGAATGAATTATAATATTGCTTATGATGTATCCCGTTTTCTTGATGCTTCTATCGACGAAGTTTTAAAAACACTTATAGAAGCTTTTATTCTTGTAGCCTTTGTGGTTTTTATATTCCTGCAAGACTGGCGTTCTACGCTTATTCCTGTATTGGCCGTACCTGTGGCATTAATTGGTTCTTTTACTTTTATGTCAATGATGGGATTTTCTATCAACCTTTTGACACTTTTTGCCTTGGTACTATCGATAGGAATCGTCGTCGACAATGCCATCGTGGTAGTTGAAGCCGTTCACGTTAAAATTACCGAAGAACATATGGATCCGTTGCCGGCCACCATAAGCGCCATGAAAGAAATCACGGGTGCTGTTATTGCAATTACCATTGTTATGGCTGCCGTATTTATACCTGTAGCTTTCCTGAGCGGTCCAGTTGGGGTTTTCTATAGGCAATTTTCGCTGACAATGGCGATTAGTATTGTAATTTCTGGTATTAATGCCCTTACTCTTACCCCTGCTTTATGTGCCATAATGCTTAGGCCGCATGATCCTAATAAACCGAAAACGTCTCTATTGGATCGTTTCTTTGCCCGATTTAATAAATGGTTCGACAAAATCACTTCACAATACATCAGAGTACTTTCAAAATTTGCAGATCGCAGTTCTATAACCATAGGTCTTTTGGTTTTATTCTGCGCGCTTACCTGGGGAACATCTGTATTTTTGCCTTCAGGATTTATCCCGTCAGAAGATCAGGGAATGGTCTATGTGAATGTTACTACTCCGCAAGGCGCAACAGTAGAACGTACAGAAAAAGTACTTGATGAGGTAACACGTATTGCAAAAGAAATCGAAGGTGTAGATAATGTCACAACACTTGCCGGTTACAGCATTGTAACAGAAATTGCAGGAGCTTCTTATGGTATGGGAATGATCAACCTGAAAGACTGGAGTGACAGAAATATATCTGTAAATGAATTCATTACCAAACTAACCCAGAAAACAAAAGGAATTTCTGATGCGCAGATCGAGGTTTTTGCCCCTCCTACAGTTCCCGGATTTGGTAATACCAGTGGTTTTGAATTGCGTTTGCTTGATAAATCAGGTGGTCCAATCAGTAACACAGATGAGGTAACGAGAAACTTTATAAAAGAATTAAATGCGTCTCCGGAAATACAAAACTCATTTACAAGTTTTGATGCCACTTTTCCTCAATATCTCATACATATTGATTATGATCAGGCCGCCAAAAAAGGAATTTCTGTAGACAATGCCATGTCAACTTTACAAACTATGTTAGGTTCCTTTTATGCGACAAACTTTATCCGTTTTTCTCAAATGTATAAAGTAATGGTGCAAGCGAGTCCTCAGTTTCGAAAAAATCCCGAAAGTATCCTGGACATGTATCTTAAAAATGATTCCGGAGAAATGGTTCCGTTCTCGACCTTCGTAAAACTCGAACGCGTTTATGGTCCTGAAGTGCTTACTCGTTATAATATGTACATGTCTGCCATGATTAATGGTGAACCGGCTGCAGGTTATAGCTCAGGAGATGCCATTGCAGCTGTTGAGAAACTTGCCGCAGAAAAACTCCCAAATAAGTTCGAACTCGAATGGTCCGGTATGACACGCGAAGAAATTCTGTCAGGAAACCAGACCATATACATTTTTGCATTGTGTCTGCTTTTTGTCTACTTATTGCTTGCCGCCCAATACGAAAGTTTATTACTTCCGTTTCCTGTACTTTTATCTCTTCCTGTGGGTGTTTTTGGTTCTTATCTCGCCCTTGTCATCGTGGGATTAGACAATAATATTTATGCTCAGGTCGCACTGGTAATGCTTATAGGACTGCTGGCCAAAAATGCAATTCTTATTGTTGAGTTTGCAATGGCTCAGAACAAAGAAGGTCAAGGCATTACTGAGGCTGCAATAGAAGGCGCGAGACTTCGTTTCAGACCTATTTTAATGACTTCATTTGCTTTTATCTCCGGGCTTATTCCTTTGTGTATCGCTTCAGGAGCAGGTGCAATTGGTAACCGTTCTATTGGTACCGCCGCAGCCGGAGGAATGTTCATAGGAACTGTTTTTGGGCTTATTATTATCCCGGGACTTTATATCCTGTTTGCTAAAATGGAAAAAGCTATGAAAAAATAAACATAAACAATGAAAAATTCAATCAATAGATCCCTCACAATGATAAGACCTTTGGTACGTACTAAAGAGAACTTAAATTATTTTTTAATACTAACATCCTTCATGCTTTTATTAGCCTGTTCTGCCCCTAAAGTGGCAGAACAGCAAAAGGCAAAAGCACTGCCTGCAAACTTTGATGCCAAAAATAAAAAAAGAGCAGACAGTCTTGAAGCCTTTATTCCTTTAAAAACAGATACCTATTTTAAAGATCCCAAATTAAAAAAATTACTCGATAAAGCCGTTGCTCAAAATCCTGACTATCTCATCATGCAGGAAAGAATAGCAATTGCCAATTCACATCTAAAAGTGGCTAAACTTGCTTTATTACCTTCATTTGACATTCAGGCAGATTTGTCAGGAACACGTTATGGTAAATATACAATGGATGGCGTAGGAAATTTTGATACCAATCTTTCGCAAAATATAACCGATAAACAAAGGATTGCCACAGATGTAACCCCAAACTTATTTCTGGCAGGAAAAGTATCCTGGGAAGCGGATATATGGGGAAAATTAAGCAACCGCAAAAAAGCAGCACGTCAGAGGTATTTTGCATCAAAAGAAGGAATGAGGTTATTGCAAACCAAACTCTTAACAGACATTGCAGAGCTTTACTATAAACTTGTTGCGCTCGATAAGCAGGCGATTATTTATAAAAAAAACCTAGTCACCCAGCAACACGCCCTTGATATTATTTCGGCCCAAAGATCAGTTGGTAAAGCAACAGAATTAGCCGTACAGCAATTTAATGCGCAAAATAATAATATCCTTGCCGAAGCTGATCAATTGTACCTGAGCATAGACCAGACTGAAAAAGCTTTATTGAACCTTCTGGGAGAATATGGCGGTAATATCGAAAGAAGTACTGATTTTTTATCAGGACATCTCGAAGTATTAAATCAAAAAATTAGTGTAGATTCCATCATCCATAACAGGCCTGATGTGTCTGAAGCTTATTTTGAATTATCGGCCACAAATGCAGATGCCAAAGCGGCGCGTGCTGCTTTTTTCCCAAGTCTGAATCTTGGAGCTTACGGTGGACTTAACTCTTTTTCTTTTTCTACCTTTTTTGAACCCAAATCGCTCGCCTGGCAAATGCTTGGAGGTCTTTCTGCACCAATTTTTAACAAAGGACAAATCAAACAAGAGTTTTTTATCGCTAACAAAAAACAGCAGATTACATTTCTTCAGTATCAAAATACGATCACAATTGCTTATAATGAACTAAGTGCTTTGTTGCATCGAACAGAAGCATTTCAGAATGTATTAGCGCATAAATCAAAAGAGATCGAACATCTTGAAATAGCAGTAAATGTTTCAAATGATTTGTATTTGAGCGGTTACGCCAATTATCTCGAAATAATTAGTGCCCAGAAAAACAAACTTCAGGCTGAACTTGATTTTGTTGAGATACAATTAAAGAATGCCGACTCGCAGGTTTTACTGTACAAAGCTTTAGGAGGAGGAATAAATTAAACGATTAAGATTGCTTCAAAAGCACTTTTTTTTAATTAAATTTGAAGTTATAAAAGAGGAACTCTCAATACCCTGAGAGTTCCTCTTTTTGTTTTTTTACAGGAAAACCGAAAAATATTGGTGCATATCCAAACGGAAATACTAGTGGAATCGCTTCTTCGGAAATGACAAAAATTGAGAGTATGATCATCTTTGTCAAAGTTCAAAACCAAGAGTGTAAGGAACTTTCTTTCATGTATTGAATGTTTCTAATTTACTAGGATCCCCACCACAATGTATTACTACTTGTTGAATGATTTCATTTTGTAATTCATTACAAAATGAAATTTTGGGGATCTTATATCCTTTTAAGCCATTGAGTTTTATGTAACTCAAGAGCAAGATTGATGCAATTAAAATAATATATATCATTACCTGAATTCCATTCCACTGTCTTGAAAAATAGTGTTTAAAATTAAGTTCTTGTTTTATAAATCTAAAGAAACGCTCAATATCCCAGCGCTTTTTGTAAATTTTTGCTATTTGATCTGCTGTAAATTCTTCTTCGGGCAAGTTGCTTAAAAATAATATTTTTTCTCCATCAGATTTCAATATCCCTTCTACTAATCTAAAAACTATTTTAGTCTTTTTTGATTGGCATAAAGATGAACTTTACTGTGTTTTATCAACTTAATAGTTTCATCTTCAAAATCCAACGGTATAACTTTACTGCCTTTTTCTATTTCATACTTAGATGATTTGTAAATTCGAGTAACAAAATATTTATCCTTATTGGAGAGCTCAACCATTGTTTTTCTTTCCTTCATTCCTCGATCAAAAACCGCAATATCTTTTTTATTACTTATGTGTTCTTGAAGAATATTACCCAAAGCCAAATCTTCACTAATCATTTTTTGATCTTTGTGAAAATTTACATTAAATGGCAATTCACTAAAACCAATTGTGAATTTTATACTGTTTTTACCTTGCTCTCCTTTTTTATTTTTCTGTCCATTTTGCATTCCAAAACTTAATAAAGAAGCAGATAAACTTGTAATTGTTGAGTCGTATAAGCTTAATTTTGCTTTATCTCAAACACTCTGGAACTGGCTCTTTTTTCATTTAAGATACCAAAAATACAAAGTTTAAATAATTCCTTACCTTTTAATTTTTTAGCATTCCAATCAACCATTGTTTGCTGAGCAAAAAAATCAAGTTGATCTTCTGAAATATAATTTAATATTTCTTTTACTTCTGTTCTGATTTGCATTTTCTGATATTTATTGACATACAGAAAATAAAAATAATAGTTTTTTACAAAAGTTCCTTACACTCTTGGTTCAAAACTTTGACAAAGATTTACGCTTCAATAAGTCGCCGCAATCTTGTCATCTCGACCAGAGGGAGAGATCACACGCGAAACTCAACAAAGATTAAATTCTCTTACGAAGATCTCTTCGTCGAGAGGATAATCTTTGTGTTTTTTTTCTCCCTATTAGTTATTTTTTAATTCAATAACATTGCCTACAACGACTAAACATGATCAATTAACAACGCAACTAATTGTAAATTTTCTCTAAATTTTCTCTTTTTCTATAGCTCTTTCGAAAGTTTAAAATATATTTACGTTTTGGTTAATAGAATTACGTTGTACGAATAATCAGTTACTATAGCGTTAGGCCAATTAATTTTAAGCAGTCAAAATGGAAAAACATACCCTATCAGTAGCATCGTTACCTCTGGAAGATAATCCAATACCGAATAGTCAAATAACGAAAGTAGATTTATTACCGGATCCCGAATCCCGTTTGGATTCTATGGAAATGAAAGAAAAACCTCTTATGGATTCCAGTATTCCTTTTAGGGATTTGACAAATGTTGCGAGTAAAAAAGAAAGCATTGGGCGACTTATTGATAAATTGGATGTTGAAAATAATCTGAGATACCAAAGAACTGTAGAAGATACCTACTGCAATGTATACTCTTATGATTATTGCTATTTCTCTAAAGTATATCTGCCAACAGTTTGGTGGACACCGGAATCTCTGGAAAAAGTTTTGCAGGGACAGGAAGTAGAAGTTATTTTCGAACAAACTGTTGATCGCATTTATTCCAGCGCACTACACGATTGGTTTTTAGAATGGGGAGCAAGTTTTGGATGGAAAAGAATGTTTTCTGTTGACGAAATGCAGAATAAAGTAAATGCTAATGGCGGAATTGGAATAATTTGTGCCAAAAGAAAAGAAAAAGGGCTTTCCGGACATATTGTTCCTGTTGTTCCCGAAACTGATACACATAAAGCGTATCGTGAAAATGACATTGTAGTATATCCACTACAGTCACAAGCAGGAAAGTTAAATTATAATTACTTTGCAGAAGTGAGAAAAGATTGGTGGAATGATGAGTTATATTCCTCCTACGTGCTCTATTACCACGAATAAATAAAAACAACAACGCCGATTGTTCAGTCTTCAAAATTATTATTGATTTCCAATACATTAAGTACTTGGAAATAACATAAAAAAGAATTACTTTTGCAACTTGGAAAAAACAAGAATAGCAAAAGTTGTGATTTAGCTATTCCCTTGCTTAAATTATTGATGCAAAAGCGATTAATAGCGATAGTGATTTTATAACTTCATTATAAAATTTTACTACTTAATTGGTCTTCTAGTCGATACAAGTGCAAAATTCCTAAAATATAAATTCCTATATTTTTAAAAGTAAACAAGAACTTTTATAATGGAGGCAAAATATGCTTAATCCGTTATGAGGCTTCCTGTCTCCTATTTTAACACACTGGAATTACATCCGAATAAAAAACAAGCTTTAAATATTTTAATAAACCATAAAAAGAAAATTAGTATAAATGAAAGACAATCAGACAAAAAAGTATTATTGGGGAATAGGATTAGAAAACGAAACTTACTTACAATTTGAAGATCCCTTAATAGTCTCTGGTGAATTTATACAAGAAAAGATTGGTTTTGAAAAATACAGTATTGACTATAGAAAATGTTACAAACCAGAAAGCTTAGCGCCTGTTTTGAAAAAAGCTTTTGGCTTGACGGAAAACTATAAAGTAAGCCGAATGATGAACAGTCACTCACTTGAAAAACTGGACATCAACTATCAGCACAAGACATTATCACCAATAAAACCATTGATTGATACAGAAAATGGTGAAGTAACTGCACAACCGCTTGAAAATCCTGAATATCTTGGAAAATCGATCATGGAACTTTTCCTTGAGGATCAGCCCTACAACATTCAAAGTATGATTACCCAAAGAAACAAAACAATGGGTTCTGTACATTTTGATGGGGATTCTATCGAATTTGTAACCAAATATTTTGAAAACAGAACAATAGCTGATTCTTGTAAAGAACTAAAAGCGACCAAAAAATTATTCCTTGATAAAATCAATGAATCTTCAGTTCTAAACGAAAAATTAAATTTTCCGGATTACAATAATGGTCTTAACATGTTTATGACCAATCAGGAAAACCTGGTTTTGTTTAACAACGGAACGTACCATTTTCACATTACTTTGCCTTCTCTAACTGAAGACAGCAGAATTGTTGATTATAATGATTTTGAAAAAACACATGCCAATGCCATCTATTTATTGCAATGGTTTGAGCCTTTTTTTATAGCTACTCTTGGCAGCCCTGATATTATGGGTGTTATTAGTGATAAATTCACTTTAGACAAAAAATTTACTTTAGGTTCAATGCGAAATGCCATGTCCCGCTACATAGGCGTTGGAACTTATAATAAAGCAATGCCAAAAGGTAAGATCCTTACCTATAATGTAGATGAATTTAGAAAATTGCTGAAATTCGAAAAAGAGGAAAACATTTGGTGGCGCGATCAGATTGAAGCTGACATGGAATATGAAATGTTATCAGAAGTAGGTCTTGATTTTAACCAGGAAAAAATGTACCAAAGCGGTTTTGAATTCAGAAGCTTTGATGAGTTTCCGGCAGAATACCTGAATGATGTTCTTTTTTCTATTATTTTAATCTGTGAGCACTCTTTAAATCTCCCTGATGTTCAATGGGGACATGACAGCAAAGCCTGGAATAATCTTGTTTTTAAAACTTTAAAAATGGGTTATCTAACTGAAATAGAGGAAGACGAAAAGAATGAAGTTTTAGAGTTACTGCAAATACTAAATCCATCAGACAGTAATTACAGTACTCTTAAATCTGAATTTGAAGCTATCGTAATGTTAGATCAATTCTTCTTTAAAATATTAGCTGTATTACATGACAAATACAAAGACAACAATGTTTGTCTGGATGCTATGTACGGACAAAAAACAAGTTCTCCTCCACAATGGGACAACTTTAATAAATACCAGACCGAAAGACATTTAAAACAAATAGGATCTTTCTGTGATAATTAATCCTTTCGCTTAAATTATAAAAAAACATCCCATAAAGAAAAATTCTTTATGGGATGTTTTTACATTTAAAGAAGCTCGTTATGCAACTTCTTCTACTTTTAAGATTTCCAGTTTTAGATTTCCTTTTTTAGCAGGCCATTCTACAACATTACCTTCTTTATATCCTACCATCGCTATACCTTCATCAGAAAGTATAGAAATTCTGTTTTTACTTACTTTGTTTTTTTCAGGACCTACAAACACAACTGTTTTTTCTTCATTGGTTGCACAATCTTTATAAGTTACTCTTCTATTTACAGAAACGATATCTTCCGGTAAATCTCTTCTTAGTACCTGTGTGGCTTTTTTAAGTTCATGAAGCAATAATACTTCTTCTTCAACTGTTACTTTTTTTCTTCTTACGTGATCTTTAATTAAATCGTATATTCCTGTTGTTAAAATAATATTTTGTGACTGTGACATAACTTTCTGTTTGCTCCGTTTTCATAGGTATGATATAAACTCATCATTGAACATTTTATAGCTCATGTGTATGGTAAATTCAATGATATCCTAATCCTAAATGAAAATTGAAGATTAAATAAATGAGCTGCCTGAATAAAAAGAATCCCTGTCCAGAGTTTTGACAGGGCTTAATTAATAAACTCTTTCGAACTTTTTAAGAAAGTATCGTCATGCAAATATAACAACGTGCCTATAAGGCGCATCAAGTGATTATTAGTTAAATAAAAATTTGAAATAGTCATTATTATAAATGCATTTAATTTTCTGCAAGTTAACCCTTTTATTTGAAAGAAAAAACACTAAAAAATTTAAGTGAAACATTTAGAACTAATTGAGTTCACTGAACGTATTTTATTAGTACTGATTATCAAATCACGGTATCGTTTTTTCAAGATTTATAAATAAATATCCAGTCAGTTTATCCATAAAAAAAATATTTCATAACTTCGTTCCGTCACTCTAAATACTTCTTAGTTGCCAAATTCCGGCAACTTCATAAGGCTGTGGGAAGTTCGTTAGCGGTCAGACTAAAAAATATAAAACTTTAATTTAAAGAAAAAAGAAAAATGTCTATCACAACTGAATCCGAATTAATTGGAATGAAAAAGGCTAGCGAAGCTGTTGCCTTTACTTTAAAAGAAATGAGAAACTTTGCCAAGGCTGGTATGACCACAAAGGAATTAGACGACTTTGGCGGACAAATCCTGAATGATTTAGGCGCAAAATCGGCTCCTTATTTAACTTATGGTTTTCCGGGATGGACTTGCATAAGTGTAAATAATGAATTTTGTCACGGCATACCATCAGACAAAAGAATACTAAAAGAAGGTGATTTAATTAATATTGACGTTTCGGCAGAGCTGGATGGATTTTGGTCAGACAACGGCGGATCATTTGTTATTGGAACTGATGTGAACCAACACCAAAAACTTATTGAGGCTTCGAAACAAATTTTGCATAAAGCAATACATAATATTAAAGGCGGTGTTCGTATTTCTGACATTGGTTATCTAATTGAAACCGAAGCTAAAAAAAGAGGTTACAAAGTCATTAAAAACTTAACAGGTCACGGTATTGGAAAAAGTCTTCACGAAGCACCACATGAAATAGCGAATTACAGAGATAAATTCAATCAGACAAGATTCAAAAAGAACTCTGTAGTAGCGATTGAAACCTTTATTTCAACTACTTCTACAATTGCAGAAACCTTGCAAGACGGCTGGACAATGGTGGGTAACAAGGGTGGTTATATGGCGCAACATGAGCATACTATTGTTGTTACTGATGGCAAACCCATCATATTAACAGAAATGAATGAAATATGGAATTAAGCAAATGATATAAAAACGCTTACTTTTAAGAATGAGAAAACCTCCGGTATCAAAAGATTCCGGAGGTTTTGCTTTTTGGCAACTTATAAAAAATCCAAAACATTACACTATTAAAGTATCATTCTTAGTATAAAACCAGACAAGTTATATTCTCGTTTAATGTCGTTCTCATTTTCAGAACAAAATGAAGTCCTCTGCCAATCAGCATACAAAGAGATAAAATCAGGATCACCAGGGTAATAAGCAATCCTTTTATTATTTTACAGCTGTTCATTACCGCTACTAAAACAAACGAAGACCTAGTCCTGCCTGAATTTGATGACTGTTAGCCTTCGATCCAAAATCAGTCACATCAGAGAATCCCCAAACATATCTCGCATAAAGTGTCACCGGTCTTAAATTAACTTCGGTACCAGCCACAAAAGCAAAATCAGTCTTTTTGAACAATTTTTTACCATTCTCAAGAACACTCTGGTTTCCACTGGTTAAAAAACTGAACTGCGGCCCTGCAACAACTGTAATCAATCCCTCACTGTTCAAACGAAGCAATACTGGCACACTTACATAATTCAGGGTTTTATTTTTTTTGAAAGCATTATCAAAAATATCTTTATAGCTGTCAGCAATTTTAGTATTAGTCTGATTGAACAACACTTCTCCCTGAACACCTAAAAAATCACTAAAGTTCACATATGCGAAACCACCCAACTGATAACCCAATTCGAAATTACTATTAAAATTTTCACCATCAAGTTTATTCATATTAACCCCTGCTTTTGCCCCAATATGTACCTGACTATAACCAAACACAGACATACATAGCGCTGCTATAACAATTATTTTTTTCATGTTTTTAATTTTTAATTTTAAACTAAATATTCTTTTTTTATGCAAACAGCGGGTTTTAGTAACCCACTACTTTGCAAGAAGTCAGTGATTATTTTTTAGTATAATTAGAATATTCAGTAATCGTTTCTACATTGGCAGCCTGCCCAATAAATTTAGCTTCCATTGTAAGTTTTTCATGCACAGGAAGGTATTGTTTTGCCTGATCATCCCATTTGTATTTTACAACAAGATCAAACTTATCAGCGGTAAGAATAGCCACTTTTACCGGTTTCTCGTTAAGCGTTTGTATTTGATCCATTTTTTTAGATTTAACATTAATTGTCATATAAAATCGGCAATCTTTTATAAAACCATTTTCCTTATTAAGTGACGAAGGATCGAGTTTGTAACTAATAACAAGTTGATCTGCAGTCTCCTTTTCTATTCTAAAACTTGCATCCTCTGCCTTCAAAGCTGGAGACTCTTTACTCTGGTTCTTTCTAAAAGTATTTACGGCAGATTTAGAAGGATTTTTTCCGTCTACTGAAACAACCGTCCAGCGTTCTGCTCCTGAATTAGCAGGGTCGAATTTAGCAATTGTAACCGCCTCACTTGCGCTGGTTATTATAGTTTGCTTAAAATCGAATGCATAGTTATCCGGTCTTTTAGTTTTTTCAGGATTAAGAATACCAGAATCGATTCCGTATTTAAAAAAAGCATCCATTACCTTCGATTTCTGTGCAGAAACAGTAGCTGTAAATAGCACCAAAAAGAAAAGAATCAATGTATTTGTTCTATTCTGTGCTTCATTATTTGTTTTCGAATTATTAAAATCTGTCCGTGCCATTACTTTTGTTTTTTCCATTTTTAGATATAGTATTTGTTATTATTATGGCGCAAAATTATTGTTAACATCTCTTTTGCAGAGAAATTATTCAGTGAAGCGACGAATCTGTATGGTGAATTGTCAATTTGAGGTATTGAACTGAATTTGCATTGGCTGTTTTTACTAAAACCCCTTATAAATAGCACGTTCACATAGAAATAAATAAAAATTAGATTTTATAAAACTTACCCAATTTTAATTAAAACTGCTTCAAAATTCTTTTATTTGTACCCTCAAAAAGAAATAGAACCAATACTTGGTATCCAATAAAAAACAAATCTTGTGAATCGTCCCGAAGAAATAACTGTTCAGGTAAAAAAGAGTAAACTAAAAACGCTATTATTAATTACGTTTGTCTTTATAGGCTCTTATGCCAGTATATTTATCATATATCCTTCTTCATACTGGAATGCTTACATAAATATGCCACATCAAAATATCATTATAGATATATTGGCGAATCTCTTTTTTTGTGTCACCATATTGATGTTAAGTCTTTTTATCGACAGAATCCTGGAAAAAAAAATATCATGGATGATACATCCTCTAAGACGTTTATTGATTCAAATAATTTTTCAAATCTTAGGTGCCTTATTTATTATTATTAGTCTGGCTGTAATATATTATCTATTAGGAAAACCTTCAGTCACACCACATGCGAACGTAGGGCTTCGACAAGCCTTATATACAATGATTTCGATCATCCTTTGGTCCTTGATGATAAGTGCCTTGAATACAGGTGATTTTTTATTAAGAAACTGGAAAAATGCCACCATAAAAGCTGCTGAATACAAAGTAAATGCTGCCGAAAATAAGCAGTTAGCCGCCGAAATTGAATTGCAATCCCTTAAATTACAGCTTGATCCTCATTTTGTTTTCAATAATCTGAGTGTCCTTTCTGAATTGATCCTAAAAGACCAACAATTAGGATATGATTTTACAGAAAACTTCGCAAAAGTTTATCGTTATCTATTGGTCAATTCAAAAAAGCAACTGGTACAACTACACGAAGAACTTCAATTTCTGGATGCATATCTCTTTCTAATAAAAAACCGAATTGGTGACGGATGTACTTTCCTGATTGATATTGATAAATCGAAACTTAATATGTCGATCCCTCCTATTACGCTTCAGCTTTTTATCGAAAATGCTTTAAAACATAACCGCACAGAAGAAGAAAATCCATTGATTGTTCATGTCTTTTCTAATGAGAATGATGAGTTAGTAGTCTCTAATAACCTTTTGCCACGTATAAAAAAAGCACCTTCTACAGGAATTGGACTCAAAAACATTATCAGTCGCTATGCTTTATTAAGTGACAGGAAAGTCTCAGTAGAAGAGAACGATCAAACTTTCACTGTAAAGGTACCCCTCATATAATGAATACAATAAAAAAAATACTGATCCTTGAGGACGAAAAATTAAACTCAGAAAGAATAAAACGTTTGATTCTCAAAATAAGACCTGATACAGAAATTCTTGATGTTTTGCCAAGCGTCAAAAAGACAGTATCCTGGTTGTCTGAAAACAAATGTCCGGACCTGATCCTGATGGATGTACAGTTGGCAGATGGTTTGTGCTTTGAGATTTTTAATCTCGCTGAAGTTACTTGTCCTGTTATATTTACTACAGCTTATGATGAATATGCCATTAAAGCATTTAAGTACAACAGCATAGATTATCTCCTTAAACCTATTGAAAAAGAAGAACTTGAAACTGCTATAATCAAATTCGAAAATTCCTTAAAGAAACCTGCAAGCCAGCAACCACAAATAGAAGAGCTTCTTGCTTATATACAGCCAAAAGAATATCGAAAACGCTTTTTGATTCCTTATCGCGATGGTTACAGAAAAATTAATACAGAAGATGTCGCTTATTTTTATTCGAATATGAATATTAATTATGCAAAACTGTTTAACAATGAAGAAGTTGTCGTGTCACAAACCTTAGAAACGCTGGAACAGGAATTAGACCCGAAAAATTTCTTCAGGGCAAATCGCCAGTATATTATACATGTAAATTCGATAGAAAATGTACATAATTTTTTTAATGGAAAATTAAAACTCAAAATAAAACATAATAAAGAAGAAGATATTATTGTGAGCAGAACAAAAGCTCCAGCTTTTAAATTATGGTTAGATTACTGACAAATATTGTATTATAATTCTTGTCATAGTCTACATCAAAATACAATTAAAAGACCGGTATCGTTGGTATTTAGTGATTTAAAGCAAGTAATTATTTGAGTGACTAAAAATAAAAAGTTTTTTTTTCGTTAACAAAAATCACTAACTTGTATAGAATTAGAATTAAAATACAACCTTAATCCTACACTAAACAGGTAATAATGTGCGTTTTTCTAAAAAGAACATAACATAAAATTCCTGAAGTAACTTTTTCTAACACATAAAAAATATACTTATTATGCGAGTACCGGTCATCCGAAAAAATATAAAATTTACCCCAGATTCCAAAAGAGTTGTTGCCCGATATTTTATAAATGGTGATGAGCGAACCCAACAAATGGTTGCCCGAATAATGATGCTTGATGAAAAGCAGGTATTAGAAACACTGGAACAAACTCTACGCGAGTTTGCGAGACGCCATCGAAATATTTCGGCTATATTTTTTAGACACTGCGAAAAAATAAGACCTGTAATAGAAGGAATGCAAATAGATTATGAAGCCATTTCTCTGGATCGAAAAATGCTGATTGGTTCTTATTGTACAATGGAATATGCAATAGAATCTGCTGCAATTTTTAATCCTTCTATTATAGAAGATTTTGATCAGTCTGGTTTAGAATTGGGAGAAAAACGCGTTATAATTTCGTTTCGTGCAACCGGAGAAGGTCATATCTCATCAATTGTTTTTAGAAGAGGGATTCTTGATAAAGACAATAACCTTCAGGTAATGAAAATTGGTCATAACATTGATAAGGCCGAGATTGAGCATAAAACCTTATTTAATAAAGAGCGATTTCTATTGAAATTGTCTGAAATGCATACTCAGGATAAATACATCGCACAAATCATGCAAGATCTTCCCGATGAATTTGAGTTTGCAGTATTAAAAAGTATGGTCAATACAACACTAAGCGATCCATCGATTCGTCAGGAAAGAAGAACGGCGCTCGAAGAAATCATCTGGTTAGCCGATTCTTTTTATGACCTGCAATTCAAACATGATTCTGATATTACAGAACGTGTTATTTTTCCGATATCAGACTCTGAAAGCCGTGGTATCGAAGATGCCCGTTTTGTACGTTTTACAGATGATGATAATTCGTCTCGTATTATGGCGACCTATACGGCTTATAATGGTCATACAATATTACCCAAACTTATTTCTACCGAAGATTTTTACACCTTTAGAGTCATGCCATTACATGGTATTGGTGCACAAAATAAAAATCTTGCTTTGTTTCCCCGAAAAATAAAAGGCAAATATGCCATGCTTGCCAGAATCGATGGCGTAAACAATTATATTATGTACTCTGACAGAGTTACCCAATGGAATACGCCAATTCTTCTGCAAGAACCACGTTATACCTGGGAGTTTACACAAATAGGAAACTGCGGATCTCCACTCTGGACCACAGAAGGATGGCTCGTTATTACTCATGGTGTGGGTACAATGAGACGTTATTGTATTGGTGCATCATTGTTTGATCTTGACGATCCGTCTAAAGAAATTGGAAGACTTGAAGAACCGTTGCTTTCACCGCTGGAAGATGAACGAGAAGGTTATGTGCCTAATGTCGTCTATTCCTGTGGTGCCATTATTCATAATAACAGCTTGATATTACCTTATGCCGTATCTGATTATTCCTCTACTTATGCTATAGTCGATATGGTGGATCTTATCGATGCTTTGAAAAAAAGCAAGTAATTAAATCACAAACAATAATAATTTGTTCTCCTGAAATTTACAGTTCAATTCAGGAAAACAAATTATTAATTGATATTATAAAAACATACTTAGAAAAAAACCTGAAGCAATTGTAACAGCAACAGTAACAATACCGGGAATCATGAAACTATGATTCACTACATATTTGCCAATACGGGTTGTACCTGTACGATCAAAGTCCATGGCAGCAACCAAAGTAGGATAACCCGGTAAAATAAAATCTGAATTAACAGCAGGAAACATTGCGATAAGATGTGGCTGTCCAATTCCCAAAGACAATCCTATTGGCATCATGATCCTCGTAGTAGCGGCCTGACTAAAAGTCAATGCGCCCATAATAACTAATGCAAAGGTAAAAGTAAAAGGATACTCTGATGTAATATCCCTGAAAGTACTTTCTATCAAAGCTTCATTCGCGCCCATAAAAGTAGCACTCATCCATACGACACCAAGCACGGATACAATTGCGGTAGCCATTGAGGTAAACAAGCTCATTTTTGATACTAATACAGCAGATGTTTTTGTTATAATCATTATCAATGCCGAAGCTGAAAGTGTAATAATTATTATTAATGCCGTAAGATTAATTGCGCCATCTGCTCCTACTGCAAATCCTGCTGCGCCTGGACCAACATTTGGAAGAAATTGCGGAAAACCGCCAAAAAATATAATTAGTAATATGGCGCCCGCAAAAATAAAAACAGCCGTTTTGGCCCCGGGTTTTAATTCCCTGTTTGATTCTGATGTTTTGTCTATACTTTCTGCAAATTCAGGATCCTTCATTTTTTCGATAAATCCCGGATCTTCATCAAGCTCCCTGCCTTTCTTCCATACAGAAATTACACCGGCAATTATTCCTATCAAACAAGCAGGAATACATATTTTCATTATATCTACAACAGCTGTAGAATAAGCAAGTATCGCAGCCAATGATGCTGTTGCTGCGCTCATAGGACTTCCTGTAAGCGCCATATGAGATGCAATAACAGATATGCTCAACGGTCGTTCCGGTCGTATTCGTTTCTTGGCAGATACTTCGGCAATGATAGGAAGCAGCGAATATACAATGTGTGCCGTACCCGCAAATAAACATAAAAAATAAACCGTAAAAGGCGCTATAAATGTGATATACTTAGGATTGCGACGAATAATTTTTTCGGCAATGCTCACCAAATAATCCAAACCGCCTGCAGCCTGCAATGTAGCGGCTGTGGTAACAATGGCTAAAATAATAAGTAATACTGCTATAGGCGGCTCTGCCGGACGCATATGAAAAAACAAAACAAAAATAAGCAACCCTACCATTCCCATAACCCCCAAACCTATTCCTTTAAGTCGCGACCCAATAAGGATCATTGCCATAAGTATTGCAAACTGTAATAGTATCATGAAGTGATAATTTAGGATTAATACGCTTTTTTTATAGGCTAAATAAGTAAAGTTGCTGATGCTGTACTACTGCCAATTGTACTTAAAACCTCTTTGGCCTGTATTCAGAAAAGTCATTTTGTTTACAATATTTACTCCATTGTTATTTATTAAATGATTAAAAACGGAAGAAATAATCTTGTATCTCTTTTTGATTTTTTGTTTTGGTAAGCCCAAGCATCAGTAATATTCTTGCTTTCTGCGGACTTAGATTGTCTGAAACTACAGTTCCTAATTCATTGTCATTCGTTTCGCCATCCAGCACCACTCTGCCTTCGATACAACGACTCGCACGACATACTGCAATATTCGCTTTAGTGGCTTTTTTTATAGCTTCAGTAAAAGCTTTCGAAAAATTTCCGTTGCCAACACCAGCAATTACAATACCGTCAACTTTTTGTTTCACCAGATAATCAATATAAGCAGGAGATGCATCAGCATACATATAAACGATTTCTACTTTAGGCAATTTTGTACTTGCATTTACCCCAAAAGGTCCTTCTTTAGCAATTTCTCTCACTGATGATTTATAATATACCACACGTCCGTCATATACCTCACCAAGCGGGCCAGAATCCGGAGACTTAAAAGCATTTACTTTTGTAGTGCTCGTTTTGGTAACTTCTCTCGAATCATAAATAGATTCATTAAAAGATACTAATACGCCACGTCCTTTACTTTTAGGATCAGCAGCAACCGTAATGGCATCAAAAAGATTTTTAGGCCCATCTGCACTAATAGCTGTTGCAGGGCGCATAGAACCTGTAATTACTACAGGCAATTCATGCGGTAAAACCAAATCAAGAAAATAAGCACTTTCTTCCTGAGTATCTGTACCATGAGTTATAACAACACCATCGGCCTCATTTTTACTAAATATTTCATTAATACGTACAGCTAGTTTTTTCCAAATTTCAAGACTCATATCCTGACTGCCTACAGATGATATTTGTTCCCCGCTAATATCTGCAATAGCATTTACGCTTGGGATACTGCCTATAAGATCTGACACAGGAATTTTACCAGCTGTGTATCCCGCTCTATCCGAAGATTTTCCTTCGCCGGCAATAGTTCCGCCCGTTGCAAGAATTATAATTCTTGGCTTTTGTTGTGCAAAAACCAGAGATGTTGCAATACACAACAAAAATACAAGTAGTAATTTTTTCATTTTTTCAATATTTATAAAGTTAATCCTGTTATTAGAAATTAAAAAGTATTCCAAAATTGATCCGGACAGCATTCGCTCCCTGCGTGCTGCCATTATCATACTGCAGTTCTTTGTAGCCAATTTGCGGCTCCAGCCCTATCGTGAGATAATCAAAGAAATCATAAGAGGCATTAAGTGTAAATTGGTAGTTGGTCATTTGATCCCAACCCGCCTGAGTACCTGCTCCTTCATAAAAATGATTATAAGATGTCATTATCATTGAGTGAAACTTTGTATTCCAATATTTCTGATAAGAAATAAATCCCGCATGTACCGGCAGAAGATTCAGTTTTCCTGAAAAATCAGATTTTGCGAAACCATCCAGACCCGAACCTCCTACGGCTAGAAAGTAGTCACTTATCCCCTTACCAATCGTCCATTGTGCTTGTAGATTATTTACTAAACCTGATTTTTTTCTAAAAAATATACTCGTAATAGCGGTAACCCCACCACCGTTTTTAGAAGCAAAATCAAAATCAGTTTCTCCTGTGGCAATATTCTGCGAATCATAAGCTACACTGCGATAAAGTCCCGCAAGTTTCATAAATCCACCATTATCAAAAGTATATCGTATCCCTGCTACAGCATCAGGCGCCCTTGAAGGTGCATAATCTACCCCGTAACCTGGGCTCAAAGTATAATCATACAAACGTCGCGGTTCCATGTACTCCGCCGAAAGTTCAAAAGAAGTATGACCATTTTTCCTGAAATTTGCCGTATATCGAACCTGAATCCTTCTGGAAAGTACCATTCCCGTAGGTCCGTCCCAGTCTAATAATGATGCCGGCCATAATGAATAATCCCCAAAATTTGACCAGTTCTGACCAATCATCCAATGATCGTACTGAATCCAGGCGTGACGAAGCCTAAACTGAGAAGTATTGTTTGCACCCTCAAAATCAGCTTCTAACATTGATTTTAATTCTTTACCGTTACTTAATTGTATAGTGCTTACAAAACGCAATTGCGATTGTCTCATATCCATACTAAAAGCAGGTATATCAAGACCGGAAACATCGTTTTTATGAATAAGAAAAGAACTATTACCATTCAGACTTCCCTTAATATCGTAAATACCATTTAGTTTAAGCCTGCCTATAAGTCTTGCTGTAACTTTTGGTTTTCCATTCAGCGTATCTTTAGATTCAACCGCCATTAATTGCGCATTAACAGTATTGGATAATAAGATGCAGGAACAAAAAATGATCAACAGTAAAATTTTGTTTTGTTTCATAATCAATAAAAATTGAAGAAATAGATTAAATGACAGCTTACTGAAATTGATGGTAATTATAACGTCACTGCAAATTCAGAATATGACGCAGTATGAAGCTTATAAAGATTAAATTATTAGAATCGTAGAAGTGTAGATGTCACGCGGTACGAAGAATCTAATACGAATGCTGACCGAAGATTTAATACATTCAAAAGGAATGAATTTTATTTCCATTACTAAACGATTAGCGAAGACTAATGAAAACTGCCGATAAAATGATATCTTATTCATATAATTTCTAGTATTAGAATTTATTTTATAAAATCACTGATCACACAAATATAAAAAAAATACCGCAAAATCTTACAAAATATCATTTGTTTATTCTCGAATAATTGCGTACTATATAATTTATTCCTAGTTAAATTTAAAATAATTCATTTTTATTAAAAAAATTGAGTTAAAATTAAACATTTAAATAATCCAATCATTTAAAGTTGTTTTTGAAACTTGTCTATAATTGAAGCTAAATTTTTCTTTACTGTAACATCTTCTTTTATTTTATGTCTCTTTAAAAAAGAATATTCAATTACTTTTTTCAAATCACGATGATATTACTCTTTCGTTTTTCTTGTGATTTTAATAAAATAGTAATCATCTAATAATCAAAAAAGAATCTATGTCCTATTTCAAAAGAATTTTAGCTATTTCTACTTTATTATGCGGAGTTTCCGGATTTTCACAGCAAATCAATGTTGTACAAAATAGTTTCTGGCTGCAAGAAGGTTACGATCGTACCCTGACCATAAAAGATGCCGATTATGCTTATTATAATATCGACAATGCAAACTGCAAAGCATTTGTTGAAGGAAATTTTGCCGGTAGATTTTCCGTTGTTTCTGTAACAGACAGCTTGTTGGTGCTAAATCCGGGCGGCATTGTAGATTATCGTTTTAAACGTATTAGCAAACTGCCTGCTCTTTGTACAGAAACTGCAGTAAAAGACCCTTCGTTCGAAAAAAACTTTAAAATTTTCTGGCTTACTTTCAATGACAATTATGCCTTTTTTAAAGAGAGAAATATCAAATGGCAAGAGGTTTACAAAGACTATTTACCAAAAGTTGAAAAAGTTGAAACAGAACAGAAGTTTGCTGCAATACTTCGTGAAATTGTCCAGGAGATGAATGACGGACATATTCGTCTTGAAATCCCGAAAGCCTTAAATCCAAAAGTTACCCAGACCGTTACCAAACCTTCAAAATCCAAGAAAGAAGTCATTGCAGATTTACAGCAAAAATATGCTGAGAATATGAAATCCTATAATGATGGAGTTATACAATGGGGATTTTTGAAGAGTAGTAAGACAGGATATATAATCATTAACGACATGAATAATTTTGCAGATTATGTTCCTGCTTCAGAACAAAATTCTAAAGACTTTATCAAAAAATACGAAGCAATTAGCGCAACTAAAGTTCCCTTGAAAATGTTTGAAGATGAACTTAATGGTGTCGAAAAAATAATGAACATTATTCTTGATGATTTAAAAAATACAGAATCGGTGGTTATTGATCTTAGATTTAATGGTGGTGGATATGAAACTGTTGCGCTTAAACTATTAGGTCATTTTGTTTTGGACAACAAAACCATACTTTCAGTAAAAGCAAAAACTCGTCTGGGTTTCTCCGCCAGTCAGCACTATAATTTAGTTCCTGCGCAAAATCCTTACCGTAAAAAAGTATATGTATTAACAAGTCATAATACGGCCAGCGCAGCAGAAATCTTTACACTGGGTACTTTAAGTTATCCTGAAATCTTGCGTATTGGCTCTCCGACAGCAGGAATATTTTCAGAGTTATTATGGAAAGAACTTCCTAACGGCTGGGAATTCAGTTTGTCTAATGAAGTCTATTCAGATAGTAAGAACAAAAGCTACGAAGGCATTGGTATTCCTGCCAACTATGAAATAAATTACCCGAAAGAACGTACAGCTCTTTATGCTAGTTTTTACTCAAGCAATGGTTTTACAGACAAAGCGCTTGAAAAAGTGTTTCTTTTAGAAAAGTAGTTTTTTTGTTTTTTTATAATTTTAAATACGAAACGCTCCATATTGTGGAGCGTTTTGTATTTAAAATTTACGGTATGATTTTATCGTTTCTTAATTGTGTAAACAACTCAAAAAACGAATCTTTTGTACTTTTATAGGCTGTAAATCCAAGTTTTCGGCTTTTCGACATATCTGTCATAACTTCTAACGGACGTCCCAGATCAAGATCGGTATGCCATGCAGAGGCTAACTTATTCAGATTTTTTTCCGTTAATTCATTCTCTTGCACAATTTCTGTCCAGATTGATTGTTTATCATTCAATACACTTTCAAGCGGCCTTATGGTTCCATTGTAACCTTCAAAATCAATTTCGAACCATTGCGCTATTTGTGGCCACAACCATTTCCAGCGAAAAACATCTCCATTTGTTATATTAAATGCCTCATTGTGCGCTTCGGGTGTTGTTGCTGCCCATATTAGCTGTTCTGCCAAAATTTTAGCATCCGTAACATCTGAGATTCCGTTCCATTGTTCAGCAGATCCCGGCCAGATCAAGGGTAAACCTTCACGCTTGCAAATACTTGCATACACCGCGAGTGTAGTCCCCATATTCATCGCATTCCCTACAGTTTTACCAATAATAGTATGTGGGCGATGTACATTCCAGGTAAAACCGTACAATGCAGCGGCTTCATAAACTTCGTCTTCCTGAGCATAGTAAAAATTTTCAAGGTCCAATCGGGGCATTTCCTCTCTTAGCGGTGTTTCCGGCAAAGTTCCTTTAGCATAAGAATCAAAAGGTCCCAGATAATGTTTTAAGCCCGTTACCAGCGAAACATGTTTAATACATTTTTTAGCAGATAAAACTTGTAATAAGTTACGAATCATGGCACTATTTACCCTGATATTTTCTTCTTCAGTATCATTTCGCATCCACGTAGTAAAAAATATATGTGTAGGAAAAACATCTTTTAATGCTGAAGATAATGAGTTACTATCCAATAGGTCAGCGGCGATTGGGGATAATTCCTCAATATCACTTTTTGGATTTCTGGCAAGACCATAAACTTTCCATCCTTTTTCTATCAATTTTGAGGCAAGATTACTTCCTGCAATTCCGGTTGCTCCAACTACCAGGGCTATGTTGTCATCTGTAGAAGGTGTAGCTAATTTTTGAGTATTCATAATTTAAATTTTTATCAAAATTACTTCTAAAACAACGCTCGGAAAGATGACCTAAAACAAGAAATTCGATTGATCTAAATCAATTATTGTTGTCCCTACATTACATTCTTTTTTAAACGGCTTAAGGTTTCAGGAGAAAGTCCCAGATAAGAAGCCAGTAAATTTTGTGGTACACGCCTGATCAGATCGGGATTCTTTTCTGCCATATGCTTGTATTTCTCTTCGGCAGTATGTGTATGAGAACTTATTAACCTTCTTTCTTTTGTAATTAAGCTGTTTTGAAAAAGCAAGCGGAAATACCGGTCCATGACAGGAACCTGCAACGTTAGGTTCTCAAAATCTTCACTGGTGATCACCAGCACTTCTGAATCCTCCATTGCATCAATACTGTAAAATGAAATTTCTCCCCTGAAAAAACTATTCATATCTGATGTCCACCAACCTTCAGGCGTAAACTGATTGATGTGCTCATTGCCTTTTTCATCCGTATTATACGCTTTTAAAAGACCTTTTGTAACAAAACTTAAATATTTGCAAACATGCCCTTCCACAACCAAAAATTGTCTCCTTTTTAGTTTTTTAGGCATAAAGAAGCTGGCTACAAGTTCTTTTTCGCCTGAAGTTAAGCTCACTTTTTCTTCAAGATGTTTGAAAAGTATATCGTACATACGGGATATTGTCTAATTGATTACTATAATAAACAAATGTAAGATATTTATTTTTCAGCTTTTTGTGATTATTAGCCTATACCGCCTTGCCTCATACTTTTGAAATCACTATCATTTTCAATCAGTTATAACATTATTAACTTTAAAATAATATTTTTACATCAGTCGTAAGTTCAATTTCAGGCTTTCAATACAATAGATTAGTTAATTAAAAAAAATCTATTCGCATTTATACAATCATAATTCAAAATCGAAAGCTAGCTTTGGCGCGTTAAAAATCGTAAAATGAAATATAAGACCAAATTTTTAAAATTGTTTACTGCATCTAAATTCCAAAAAACTCCAGCTATAAAACTGATAGGGAAATTTAGTGTCATTGTCTTGCTTTTTTCTAATCCGTATACTATAAAAGCCCAAACAACAGATAATACAAATGGTAAAGCAACTTTTGGAGATTGGGGAATCGAAACTCAGTTTATCAGTAAGAAAGTATTGCCGGGAAATGATTTTTATAAATACGTTAACGAAGGCTGGCTGGAGTCTAAAACGATCCCGGCAGGTGCTTCAGGATTTAGTAATTATAGCGAAGCTAAAAATAGAATTGACGAAAGAATAGCTTATATTATTCATGACGGCGCAGCCAAAATCAAGACGAGCAAAGGTGCAATAAAACAAGTAGGAGCGCTTTATCTGGGTTATACCGATACTGACAACATCGAAAAACTTGGACTTAAACCAATTCAGCAGGATTTAGAACAAATACTTGCTTTAAAAAGTTACGAAGGCGTTGCAAAGTGGATGGCAAATCCAAAGTCTTTTTCGATTATCTCTATTCACACAGCTCCTGATATTAATAACAGAAGCCGATTTCTTGTTGCATTGGGTGATAGCGGTATAGGACTTCCCTCGCCGCAATGGTACGAAAAGCAAGATGGTCTTTATCCAGGATATCGCAAGGCATATAAAGAATATATTGCACGTACTTTTGAACTTGCCGGTATTTCTAATGCTGAAAAACGCGCTAATGATATTCTTGAAATTGAAACTAAGTTGGCAGCAGTACAATGGACACCTGCACAAATGCGTGACAGCAAGATTAATTCACGTTTGTTGCCCACATCAGAACTCTCTACTTATGCTCCGGGTTTTCCCTGGAAAGTTTTTTTGGCCAGCAGACAGGTAGACCACGTAAGTGAAATAATCTTGCAGGCCGACTCCGCAATAAAGGCAAAGGCGGCCTTATTTGCAGATACATCAACAGACATTTGGTCCTCTTATCTTGCGTTTCACTGGATTGTGAATCATTCTACTCTTTTACCCGAGCAATTCCGCAAAAATCAATTTGATTTTTATTCCGGTACTTTAAGTGGAATTACAAATGATGCTTCAAGAGAAAAAAAATCAATTTTATACGTAAACAATCGTCTGGGACAAGTCGTTGGGAAGCTCTATGTCGAAAAATACTTTTCTTCTGAATACCTGAAAAATATTAAGGATTTGGTCGATTACATCCGAAAGGCATTTTCTATCAGACTGCAAAAACTGGACTGGCTGGACGACAGCAGCAGAAAAGAAGCAATAGCAAAACTAGACGCTGTGACGGTAAGAATAGGATATCCTGAAGTTTGGCGCGATTACTCCTCATTAAAATTTGATATCAAAAACCCTATTGGTAATGAGCAGCTTATTGCACAATCGAACTGGGAGAATGAACGCTCGATGCTGCAAAAGGTTTACACTAGTAAAAATTGGTATCAGGTTCCACAAACTGTAGATGCGACAAGCAGTAAACTATACAATTCGATCGAATTTCCTGCTGGTATTTTGCAGGCTCCATTCTTTGATCCGTTTGCTGATCCTGCAGTAAACTTTGGTGCGATAGGTGCAATAATCGGACATGAATTAGGGCATTGTTTTGATGACGAAGGCTCTAAGTTTGATGGTAATGGTATAATGCGTGACTGGTGGACTCCACAAACCCGAAAATCATTTGAAGAACGTACCACGAAACTTGTTGATCAATATAACGCTTTTTCGTCTGATGGAATTCATATTAACGGAAAACAAACGCTTGGAGAAAACATTGGCGATCTGACCGGAGTAGTCGTTGCTTATGAGGCTTGCCAACTTTATCGTGCCGATCATCAAAATATTCCCTCAGTTTTGAATGGCTACACAGATGACCAACGCTACTTTTTATCTTTTGCCCAAACCAATCGCAGTCTTTATACTCCGGAAGCATATCGTATAACGTTATCGCAGGATTATCACGCACCTGCAGATTATCGTGTAAATGGTGTTGTTCGTAATGTTGATGCCTGGTACAAGGCTTTTAATATAAAACCGGAAGACAAACTTTATTTGTCACCGGAGGAACGCGTACGTATTTGGTAATGATAACAAAGTTCAACTCTACAATCCTTACTCTAAAGATATAACCTGATAGAATATGTATCAAAAATTACAATCTTGTACCTGTCAGGCTACAACAAATTGTCTTGTTTTAAAGTTTGAAAGCTACTTCTGACTGATTTCACAGCCTGTCACAATTTAAAATGACAAAACAATAATTTTATTTTCATCAAAATTTCCATAAATAATAAACACAAAAATCAAACAAACCGATTCAAAATAATTAAATCGATTATTTTTTAACGTTATATTAATATTTTTCTTATAATTGTAGCACAGTATAGAATAGTACTGCATCTTAACTAATTAAAATGAATTATTATGCAAGAAAAAATTACAAAAGAAAAATTATCATTTAAAATCTTCCTTACCACATTATTGCTGTTATTCGCAATATATGGCTCTGCTCAAACTTATGAATTCGAAAATGGTGTCCGCACTAATAGTGCCGATATACAAAACTGTGATTCCTGTTCAGGCAAAATAGTAGGCAATTTGGGCGGTACAAGCAGTGTTTCGGTAAACGTGAATGTTACGGCGAAAGGCTGGCACAATCTGCAATTATTCTATTGCACGGGCGACCCCAGAACTATTCGCTTAACAGCCGGATCAGCTACAACCATTGCTATTCCGTGTGAACCAAGTGGCGGATGGAGTACTGCTGCTTCAAAAAATATAAGTGTTTATCTTAACAGCGGAACCACTACCCTTCTCTGGGACAATACGAGTTCATGGGCTCCAAATCTGGACAAATTTGTTTTAACACCAATGGGTTCTTCCAATCTAAAAACAGTGCCTTTTGGTAATAATAATGCTATTGTCTATAACTTTAGCAATAAAACGTACAACATAAAATTCAATGGCAGTACGGTAATTACCAATGCGTCAGCATATGCTTATAGCGATCAAAAATATGCGAGTGGTAACTTCGCCTCGGCAACTTACACCTCAGAATCTTTTACGGATAATATTGGCAGTGGAACTAAGCATATTTTTACTTTAAGTGGAAATTACACATTGGGTATGCAGCAAATTTTTTATACCTATACCAATAAAAATTATCTGGCTATACAGGTTGTCCTTACAGGAAACGGAGCTAACTGCTATAAAATGTCTCCATTGACGAGTTACCAGGTTACACCCAACTTTGGCAGCGGAGACACCAGGGCTCTTTTTGTACCTTATGACAATGATGCCTGGATTCGCTACAATGCCTTTCCCCTTAAATCAGCCGATTTTACGGCATCTGAGGTGACGAATATTTATAATAATAACAATCGTAAAGGTCTGGTTATTGGCTCGCTGGAACATACAAAATGGAAAACCGGCGTTACAGTAAGTGGCGGCGGCACATCATCAGCCTACGTTTCGGTAGTTGCAGGATGGACAAAGAAAGATGTTACCCGAGATACCCGTGATCATGGTTGGGTAAATGTTGGACAAACAAGCTGTCCTTCGCCGAAAGTAATGATAAATGCAACTCAGGACTGGCGAACAGGTTTCGAGGAATTCGCGCAAGCCAACGCTGCCATGCAACCTAAATACATTTTTGACTGGACTGCTCCTAAACCTATCGGATGGAACAGCTGGGGCGCCATGCAGTCTAATATTACTCTGTCTAAGGCCAATGCTGTTGTAGATTTCTTTCATGATGATTGCCCGGCGTATAAAACCGAAGACAACACACTATTTATTGACCTCGACTCGTATTGGGATAATATGACGGATGCCCAGCTGGCACAGTTCGTTAACTATGCAAAAAGCAAAGGATTTAAAGCGGGTATTTACTGGGCGCCTTTTGTAGATTGGGGCAAATACAACCGCCAGGTCGAAGGAAGCTCTTACAATTATGATCAGTGTTGGACAAAGGTCAACGGGAATCCTTTTGAACTTGATGGCGCCTATGCCATGGATCCTACAAGTCCGGGAACGAAGTCCAGAATAAAATATTTTATAAACCGTTTTAAAGCGGCAGGATTCGAAATGGTAAAAATCGACTTTTTGACTCATGCGAGTATCGAAGCAGATGGTTTTGCGAACAATCAACTGCATACCGGTATGGAAGCGTATCAGGAAGGAATGAAGTTTTTGATCGATGAGATTAATGGGACAATGCTGGTTCAGGCAGCCATATCGCCTAATCTGGCAACAGGACCGTTTGTACATGTACGTCGGGTTGCCTGCGATGCTTACAGTAGTATTAGTGAAACAGATTATACACTAAATAGTACAACTTATGGTTGGTGGCAAAACCAAATATATGATTATCTCGATGCTGATCACGTGGTTTTTGGCAACGCTTCTATAGGAGAAAATCGTGCCCGACTACTAAGCAGCGTCGTAACGGGTACTATCACAAGCGGTGACGATTTTTCTGTGGAAGGAGCCTGGAAAGCTAAATCACAAAACCTTTTACAAAATAATGATGTTATGAATGTTGCCCGTGCAGATATGCATTTTATTCCTGCTGATGGAAATACGGGTTACAATGCAGCCAACATTTTCTCCGCCACGCATAACAATGTCACCTATGTAGCAGTGTTTAACTACAGTGATAATGCAAGTACAAATACGATCAGTTTAAGTCGGCTTGGATTAGGTTCCGGAAATTATACAGTCAAAGAATTGTATTCCGGTACTACAAGTTCAACACAAGGAACGCTAAATGTACAACTGCCTAAAGCTGATGCGGCTTTGTATGCCATATCGCAAGGATCAAAATTCAATATTCCGTTCTGTAACTGGAATACACCAACCAATTATATTTTTCCGAATCCTGCATCATCAACCTTCAGGATAAAATTTGATCACCCTATAAACGGATCTGTCGCAATTGGGGTTTATAACATTTTCGGGAAAGAAGTATTAAAAACCATTACTGTAGTTCAGGACATGACGAGTTCAGAAGTACCTGTAAACAGCTTGCCTAAAGGAATCTATATGGTAAAGGTTTCCGAAACCGGAAATACGATACAATATTTGAAGTTCATTAAACAATAAATTCCAACAATGACATAAGAACCTGATTTTCAAGAACAATGAAAATCAGGTTTTTTATTACTGACACTTCAGATAAAATCAACAGTTCCGTAATACTCTTAAATAAATTTTAGGCGAGACAATAAATGATTGAATTAAATGTTTGTATGTAAGAATTAATCTGTTTAAATTTAAGGATTGATTGCTTTTATATATTAAAACATTTAAAGTTTATGAAAAGGATATTATTTCTGATTATTATAATGAGCACTGCTCTGCAAGGATATGCACAAAAAGAATTGAAGGATAAATACAAGCCTATCCCATCCAAAAATTCTGAAACCAAAGAAAGTCTGCCGCCACCAGAGACGCCACCAAACCCGGAAACGCCACCTCTGAAAGACGGGACGGTTTTAAAAATCAATCCGGATGATCTTTATAAAAATAACATTCTGTATAAACCGGAGGCCAATGTCGAGGGAATTTTTTACAGAAGAAATGAATACTTAGGAAGTTATGTAACCAATACAGCCACTTCTACAGTGCGTTATCGTGATGCAGCTTTTGTAGACGGGGATAAAATCAGGGTTTACCTGAATGATAAAGTTATTGAAACAGAAGTCACTTTAGAAAGTGCGTTTCAGGGTTTTAAAATAGATTTGGTTAAAGGAATTAATAAAATTGATTTTGAAGCGTTAAACGAAGGTTCCGCTTCACCAAATACAGCTGAATTTCAGGTTTTTGATGATAAAGGAGCGGTTATTAAATCCAGTCAATGGAATGTTGGAACCGGATATAAAGCTACAATTATCTTGTATAAAGAATAAATTTGGAGCTGTTTCAAATACAGTACCCTCCTGCACAATCTATTGTGCAGCACTTTTAGAAATTTTTCCAATGCCTTAAGTTTTCTCTCATCGAAAGAACTTAAGGCATTTTTTTTGTGATAAAATCAAATCGATTGTCACTGCTTTTCATTTTTATTTTGTCTTCTTTATTATACTTGAATATTTTCTAACAATCTCTCCTTTGCTTCTAACTTTCAACAACAGATGAATGTTAAATCTTTTGATGAATTAGTATTTAGAAACCTTTATCAAGACTAATTCTAAATAATTGTTTATTTTTGCGCCCATTAAATAAACACCTTATTTTAAATTTATGCACCATTTTTTACGTTGTTTTCTGGTAATGATTGTACTGGCAAACCTAAATACTGCTTACGCCCAAACTACGGGTACAATTTATGGTCAGATAAAACTTGTTGACGGACAACCATTTGCCTCTGCTTCGGTTTCTATTACAGAACTAAACAAATCTACTCTTACAGATGAAGAAGGAAATTATAGTTTTAAAAACATTCCACCTGCAAACTATCGTATCATGATACAGGTTTTGGGTTCTGCAGAAAAAATTATTGAAGTCACTGTAGTTTCAGGACAAATTACAACAGCAGATTACCAATTGCCTAAAGAAAACGTTATGGCATTGCAAGAAGTTACTGTTTCAGGAAATGTAAATAGGTTTTCTAAAAAAGAAAGTAAATATGTCGCTCGTTTACCTCTTAAAAATCTGGAAAACCCACAGGTCTACAATACTGTATCAAAAGAACTTATACAAGAACAATCTGTTGTTGACCTTGGAAGCGTCTCTAAGAATGTACCTGGTGCCGGTATCCCGATGATTGCCAATCAGGGACGTGTAACTTTTCGTTCCCGCGGTTTTGAGACAGAACCAAATGCACGAAATGGTGTAGCCGGACAAGCTTTTTCTTCTATCGACCCTGTTAATCTGGAGCGTGTTGAAGCTATCAAAGGTCCCTCGGCAACATTGTTTGGAGCAAGTGTCGCAAGCAGTTATGGCGGAGTTTATAATCGTGTGACCAAAAAACCTTATAACGATTTTGGCGGCGAAATAGCCTATGTTGGCGGAAGTTACAACTTTAATCGTCTTACAGTAGATGTTAATACTCCTGTAAACGAAGACAAAACAGCTTTATTCCGACTAAACGGAGCCACAACGCAACAAAAAAGCTTTCAGGATCTTGGCTTCTCAAAAAACATCAGTATAGCACCAAGTTTCTCTTATCAGATTACTGACAAGTTATCACTTTTGCTTGATGTTGAATTTGGTCAGGAAGAAGGAACATCTGTTGTACGTTTTAATCCGTATAACAAAAGCAATACAACAAGATCTATTGTAGATATCGCTTTTCCTTACAAAAGGACTTTTATGAGTAATGACCTGGTTTACAACACTCAGATGTTGAATATATTTGGACAAATTAATTATAAAATATCCGAAGAATGGACGTCTCAGACTATTTTCTCAAGAGCACGTTCTACGATCGATGGTAACATCACCGCAATAAACGCTTTGAGCGATACCACTGCCCGTGTTCAGGTTATATCAGGAAACACAAACTTTATTGCTACTGATATTCAACAGAATTTTATTGGTGATTTTAAAATAGGAAGATTTAGAAACCGTATGGTTGTGGGCTTAGATTATTATAACAATTATAATGATTTTGACCGACTTACAATCACTACAGATGCTTTTGATTTCATAAATCCACCCGCAAACTCTGGCGCAAACTTACAAACCGTAAATTCTCTTGCACAAGCAGGAAAAGGAGTATTACGCAAGGAGAAAAACAGGGACAATACATATGCTGCTTATGTATCTGATGTTTTTAATATCACAGATCGCTTATTGACTATGGTAAGTTTACGTGTAGATCGTTACGAATATCTTGGTGTTTATAATATTGCAACAGGTGTAACCGGTGGCGGAATTGGCGCTAATGGTACATCAGCAGGACCTTATAACCAAACTTCGCTATCGCAAAAACTTGGTGCTGTTTACGAATTAAGCAAAGACCATTTGTCATTGTTTACGAATTATATGAATGGTTTTCTTAACAAAAGCGGACAAGCGCTTGATGGTACGGCGTTTAAACCGGAGCATGCCAATCAGTTGGAATTTGGTGTAAAAGGTGACGTATTTAACCATCGTCTTGTGGGAACACTTAGTTATTATGACATACAAGTGGCTAACTCATTAAGACCGGATCCAACAGATACAAATTATTCGATACAAGACGGAACGCAACAAAGCCGTGGTTTTGAAGCTGAATTTACCGCAAATCCTTTCTCAGGTTTCAATGTGGTAGCGGGATATGCTTATAATGATAGTAAGTATACAAAAGCTGACCCAACTGTCAATGGCTTACGCCCTGCTCTTTCTGGTCCGGCAACTACAGTAAATTTCTGGTTGAGTTATCGTATTCCTGAAGGTAAGTATCAAGGTTTAGGCGCTGGTTTTGGTGGTAATTATGGTACTATGTCCTATGTTATCAATACTCAAACTACTAAAGTTACTATTCCTGAATATACGATGCTTGATGCTGCTTTATACTATGATCAGCCTAAATACAGAATAAGCTTGAAAGTAAATAACCTAACTAGTGAAAAAGCCTGGAACGTGAGACTTACTCCTCAAATGCCTGCTCAATTTTTAGGTAGTTTTGCACTGAGATTTTAAAACCTTTTATTTAAGAACAAAACGGTATCAGATCAAAAATAATAAAAAGAGAATGTCTTTATGAAAAACAAATCTTTAACCCAATTTTATATCACATTTTGCTTGTGCCTGCTTTCTTCTGTTCCTGCAATGGCAAGCGCTTACTGGATCAATGTAAAAGGTTCCGGCAAGATAAATGAGCCTGTAAACATCGAATTATGTTATGGCAGTATGGATGAATTTGGGGTGAGACGCAGAGATGCAGGTAAAGAACTTGAACTAACAGGTGATTTTCAGATTAGGATTATTGATCCAAAAGGCAACCAGCAACTACTTGAACTTATTATGCAAAAGGATCATTGGCTGGCTGTTTTCACACCTAAAAGCGAAGGTCAGTACAGGATTCTAGGAATAAATGACAAACATCCTGTAATTGATCGCTCTGCATCAAAAGGCGAAAATGTTCTCCCTATTGATTATATAGCATCAGTTTATAATGTTGGTACTTTGATTGAAACCAACAACAATTCTTTGCAGACACTTGATATCATAACTATTGTCGAGGAAAAAAAAGTAACGGTTAAAGCTTTTTTTCAAGGTAAAGCGTCAAAAGCAGGAACTAAACTTCGTGTTTTTAATCCTGAAAACTGGGAAAAAGAAATTGTGCTTGATAAAAATGGTGAAGCCGTATTTTATACTACGATGAAAGGTTTGTATATCATTCGACAAGATTGGATCGAACCCGTTTCAGGTGAATACAAACAAGTGAAATTTAATAGTAAACGCCACCGCTGCAATTACTATTTATTAGGACAATAGAAGTACTTTATAATACAAAAAAGCCATTCTGATAATTATTCGGAATGGCTTTTTTTTAGCATTTTGTGGCACTATAAAAGATTTTACGGCAAAATGTGTCAAGATTTAGGCAAAGTTTATAAGATTCCTAAAAAGCAACAGATTCCAGAAATTCAATAACTTCCCCATTCGGGCTATAAACCAGACTATTGCTAACGGTTACCGTTTTTATTTGATCTCTTAATTCTAACGTTTCTTTGGGAGACAAAGGTTTTGCACCATTTTCTATCGCTTCATCGTATGCTTTTTTGGCATCTCGAACTGTAAAACAAATATGCAAAAGAGAATTTTCGACATAAGGATCTCCTTGTTTTCTTTTGCGTCCCTGTGTAGGGAAATCAGCATTGCTGTCGCATATTTCGATATGGCAGTCAAATGCTTTATTCTTGAGCATTACACACTTTTCTAAATTAAATTCCGGTAAACTCCAACCATGCACCGCTTCAAAATTAAGTGTTTCGTAGAATTGTACTGTTTTTTCAAAATCCTGTGCCTTAATGGCAAAATGATGAAATCCTATTATGTTATTATTCATTATGATTACTTTTGTGATACAAATATAGTTTCTAATGGCTGTGACATGGCCACCTTACAAAATTGTTAGCGATGCGAAAAGAAAGTTCAACCAACTTTGAAAATCAACAAACTCTTACTGATTTCTGCAATGCTTCTAAAACCCTACTGCTTATTTCAGGGCGATGGAAGCTTTCTTTACTTTTTTGCTTATTGGAACATGATTCCAGAACATTTTCTGATTTTAAACAACTTCTGCCGTCTATAAGCGATCGAATGCTGGCACTTCATCTCAAACAATTAACGAATGATTTTTTGATCATTAAAGAGAAAAAACATGAATCAGTCTGTTATTCATTAACTAAAAAAGGAAGATCGCTTGAAGATATTCTATCTGGTCTGGCGCAATGGCAAATTAATTAATCGCATCAAGGAAACAGAATGGGCAAACACGAATTTCACGAATTTGAACTAATTCGTTTGTGAAATTAATTACACAAACTTGGCTACATCATTAAAAATTAGTGCAAATTCGTGAATCTAAACTGAAGCCGAACAGACGAAGTGGTTCGTGTTTATTATAAACCAAACCTATTCTAACCAAAACCATTCCTTTACATCCCTCTCGATACTTGATTCTGTTACAATACTTTCGTATTCGTTTGTAGCGCTATTGTGCTCGTAATCTCCCTGCCAGTTTTTATAATTTAAAACTACTTGTTGTATCGCATCACAAATAAACAGAAGTTCTTCATTAGTCATGATAGGATGCAACGACAAACGCACCCATCCCGGTTTATTACTCTGATTTTTTTGCAAAAGCTCTTCTGTTATAACATTAGATTCCGCTTCGTCAATATCAAACAAATAATGGGCATATGTACTTGCACACGACCAACCACCACGAACCTGAATTCCGAAACGATCGTTCAGAAGTCGGACAATTAAATTATAATGAATATCCTTAATTATAAAAGAAACGCAACCAATTCGATCTGTTTCAAGATCTCCTAAAATAGATAAACCCGGAATTTTTTTAAACTCTGAATAACACAGGTCCAGCAATTCTTTTTCTCTTTTTCTGATGTTTTCAATTGCCATCTGATCTTTCAATTTCAGGGATAAAGCTGTTCTTATTACTTGCAAGAAACCCGGAGTTCCGCCATCTTCCTTTACTTCAATTGATTCACTATAAGAATAACTACCCCAAGGATTTGTGTATTTTACATTTCCTCCACCCGGATTGTCCGGAACATCGCTTTTGTACAAATTTTCATTAAAGACCAAAACACCGCAACTTCCGGGTCCGCCTAAAAATTTATGCGGAGAAAAGAAAATAGCATCCAATCGTTCTTCAGGATCTTCCGGATGCATATCGATTTGTACATATGGTGCAGATGCAGCGAAATCAACAAAGCAAAATCCATTGTTCTGATGCATAATTTTAGCCAGTTTATGATAAGGCGAAATAATTCCCGTAACATTTGAACAAGCCGAAAACGAACCAATTTTCAATGTTCTGTCTTTGTATTTTTCAAGTAATTCAGAAAGCTTTTTCGGATTTACTAAATTGTTTTCATCAGGCGGTAAAACTACCACATCGGCATTGGTTTCGTACCAGGAAACCTGATTCGAGTGATGCTCCATATGAGTGATAAAAACTACCGGTTTATCAATATTATCAAACTGAGCTTTAGATTTATTATCAGCAGCACGCAATCCTATATAACGCTGTAATTTTGATAAAGCAGCCGTCATTCCTGTTCCTGTGGTTACTAAAACATCTGATTCATTGGCATTGACATGTTTTTTAATCACTTGTCTGGCATGATTATAAGCATAAGTCGATGCTTTGCCTGTTTCGCTTGAAAAAGAATGTGTATTCGCAATCATTGGGCCTATTTTATTGAGCATAATATCCTCAATAGGCAGATATAATCTTCCGCTTGCGACCCAATCAGCATATAACAGTTTTTGTTCTCCGTATGCCGATTCGAATGTATGATTTACTCCAATTGTATTTCCTCTAAACTTAGAAAAATAGTATTCTAATTGACTTGGTTTCGTTTTCTTTTCAACTGCATTCATTTCCTTATCTTTAATTATTTCTTTAATTCCTCATTTTCTTTTCTTAATTTACTATGTCGTTTTCCGTATAAAAAATAGAACACGATACCTATTGCCATCCAGATAAACAATCGTTCCCAACTTTCAAGAGGAAGTCCCGTCATTAGGAATACACATACTCCAATACCTAAAATGGGTACAAAAGGCACGAACGGGACTCTAAATCCCCTTTTTATCTCAGGACTTGTTTTTCTCAGAATAATGATCCCCAATGCAACAAGCGAAAAAGCAAATAATGTTCCGATACTTACCATATGTCCTAAATCTGAAATGGGTACAAATCCGGCCAGAATACTCACAAATACCATAAAGAAAAGGTTGCTTTTCCATGGGGTTTTAAACTTGCTGTGTATATCGCTGAAAAAAGAAGGCAAAAGTCCGTCTTTAGACATGCTGTAAAAAACTCTGGATTGCCCCATTAACATCACAAGAATTACAGAAGTATAACCTGCCAAAATCGCAATAATCAGCGCACTATTCAGAAAATGATACCCTGTTACAGCAAAAGCTGTTGCAGCGGGACTGGCATCTCCTATAAAAGTTTTATACGAAACCATTCCGGTCATCACGTAAGAGAATGCAACATACAAAACGGTAGCAACCAGAAGTGATCCTATGATCCCGATTGGCATATCTTTCTGAGGATTCTTAGATTCCTGAGCTGCTGTCGAAACGGCATCAAAACCTATAAAACCAAAGAAAACTACTGCGGCTCCCCTAACAATTCCTGACCATCCAAAATATCCAAATTCTCCCGTGTTTTCAGGTATAAACGGATGATAGTTTTCGTCCTGAATAAAAGACCAGCCTAAAACAATAAAAAGAACAATTACGCTCAGTTTTAGCAATACCAATAAATTATTCATTGTAGCAGATTCCTTTGTTCCTTTTGCAAGCACAAGCGAAAGCAACGCCACAATAACTATTGCAGGCAAATTGACGATACCTCCCGCTAAAGTTGATCCGTCAGCGAGCTTTACCGGATCAAATGGAGAACTTGTTAATTCCGGAGGTAAATTGATATGAAGCTGTGCCAGTAATTTTGTGGCATAACTCGACCAGCTTACCGCAACCGTAGCAGAAGCAAGCGCATATTCAAGAACTAAATCCCAACCGATGATCCAGGCCATAAATTCTCCCATTGTGGCGTAAGTATACGTATAAGCTGAGCCTGCAACAGGAATCATCGAAGCATATTCGGCATAACATAAAGCACAAAAAGCGCAGGCAACAGCGGCCAGAATAAACGACAGAATAACCGCAGGTCCAGCATTTTCTGCCGCTACAATTCCTGTAAGAGAAAATATTCCCGCTCCAACTATTGCACCTATTCCAAGTGCGACAAGATTTATTGGGCCAAGGGAACGTTTTAGTCCAGCTCCTTCACTTTGCTCATTCTCAGAGACTAATCTTTCTATTGATTTTTTGAATAACATAATTTTATTTTTGAATATAAACGATTCATTTAACTGATAAGAACATTTTTTCCAGGCACATAGAAACATAGCTTTTGAACCTTAAGAAGGTATTTCACTTTTTATAATTCACATAGCCAATTGCGCCGGAAAATCAGAACAAAGTTACGGAGGGGCGCCATATTTATAGCCAATTGACCCAATAAACCAACATAAATCTCCAACGTGGCGACATATTTATAGCCAAAACGACATATTTATAGTCAATTAACTTAAAACACCAACGCAAAGCCCCAGCGGAGCGACATAACGTTTTTTATTTATAACTAAATAAGACATCAGATGGGTTTTCTTAAATAATTTTCTATAAACATGTTGTCCGACTGGTACTTAAAAAATAAATACATTCAATGCGTATCTTGTTTACTCATTTTTACTAATAATTGAATCTTTCAAAGAATTCAAAAGTTCGAAGCAGTTGATCTATTCTTTGTCGGTTATCACCACTTCTGGTAATTTCATGGCTTGCGCCGGGTTGTCTTACATATTCGACAGGTTTACCAAGCACTTTCAGGCTTTTGTAAAGCATCTGGCTTTGCGAAACTCCTGTACGATTATCATTATCACCATGAATGATTAAAAACGGAATGTTGATATTTTCTACGTAATTAATTGGGGATTCACGTTCCAGAATTGCTTTTGTTTTTTCTTCCCACGGATATCCTCCAAAATATCTTGGAATCATGCGCCAAACATTGGCTTCTCCAAAGAAAGTCCCAAAATCATAAACACCACGCTGACTTGAAGCAGCTTTAAATCGTTGATCGTGACTGATAATCCATGTGGTTAAATAACCGGCATAAGATCCTCCTGTAATAAACAATCTGCTGGTATCTGCCCATCCCTGTGCAACCGTTTTATCTAATGCTATCAATACATCGCTGGCTGGTCCTGTACCCCAATCGTTGATGTTAGATCTCAGGAATTTTTCGCCATAACCTGATGATCCTCTCGGATTACTATAGACTACACCATATCCCTGAGCACAGAAAAACTGATATTCCAACCACATACTACCATCGCCAGGACCAAACATTGAAGCGGGTCCACCATGAATTTCAGTTAGTAACGGATATTTTTTTCCTTGTTCAAAATTGATGGGTTTCATAATCCAGTATTCTACTTCAAGACCTTTATCGTTTATAAAAGTGCCTTTTTCAGGAAAGCTGATTTCTTTATTTTTAAGCCAGAATGTATTAAAATCAGAGACTAATCTTGGTGCTTTCAACTTGAGATCAGACACATATAATTCAGATGGATTTTTGACATCTGTTTTAGCGAAAGCCACTACTCCATTATTAACATCATAATCTGTTATTCCCTGATCGACAGAACTCAATATTTCTGGTTTAAGTGTGTTTAGAGAAACGTTTACGAGAACATATCCTCCGTTACTTGACGAGATGAAATAAAGCTGTTTCTCGTCTTTAGAAAACCTTACATTGGTATTATTTCGATCGTAATCAATTACTTTAGTTTTGGCTGAAAGATTTTCTAAGTTGAAAATTTTTAGTACCGGAACAGACAAATTATTAATGGTACTTTCCTGATACGCCAATTGTTTTCCCGAAGGAGAAACCGCTAAAAGCTGAAACACCAAATTTTCTGCGCCCAGCAACTCCGTTACATTTGTTCCGTCAGTATTAATCGTGTAAATTTTAGTTTCTAAAATTCTGTCGGGATGTCTTTTTTCATTAAGATTTCCGTTGAAAGCAATTTTGGTATTGCTTACGAAATAAGGATTTGTGTACGAGTAAAACCCTTTTGAAATGGCGTATTCTTTGACTCCGGGTTTGGCATCTATAATGAAGACATAAGAAAACCTCAGTTCGCTGGTAAGTCCGGTTTCAGTTTGAAACTGTAACTTATCTATTACTTTTGCCTTTTTATCTTTTTCGTTAATTTCAAGATAAGCCCTAATCGCTTCAAGGTTTCCGTTAGGATCTGCTTTTATTTTGTTTACTTTCAGGTTTTCGTTCGCAGCAAAACCGGGTTTTTCGAAACTCCAGATTGGCAATTCTTTTTTAGGATTTAAAACCGAATCCTTAACTAATTCGTTGATTAGAATTGAGGCAGTAAACAAAAGCTGCTTACCATCCGGACTCCATTTTGGGTTTGATGCGCCGTATTTTGAATCGGTTAACTGAACGGCTTCTCCACCTTCATCTACCTTTAAAAGAAATACTTGCGATTTTCCTTTTACATTTCTCGTAAAGGCAATCTGTTTTCCGTCAGGGCTAAAAACAGGAGAACCCGATCCTTCTTTTCCGAAAGTTAGTTGTCTTGGTGCACTTTTATCTAAAGTTTTTGCTAACCAAAGTTGCGTATCGTAATCATAATCCAATGAATTTTCAGCATTTTTGATGATGCTTTTTACCGTAAATACGGCTGTTTTTCCATCTTTCGTTAATTCTACATCTCCAACTGTTTTGATTTTTAGAAGATCAGTAACCTGAATGGACTCTTTTTTTTGCTGACTGAAACAACAGACAGAAGCAATCAGCGCTAAAACAATGTAAATTCTATTTTTGATTTTGTTCATCTCTATATAATTATAAAATTATTTGACAGTTGCCAATATTAGTTTCATAAATTCTTCTCCGGAAACTTCTCCTTTCTTTTTGATAAAATCCTTTGGTGTATTGTCTCCAATTTCAAATACCAATGCTTCTGTTTTATAGGTTTCAAACAAATAACTGAACAAGGTAAAAGTTGGAGGTTTGAAATACAAAGGTTTTACGTGAGGCGTATAACCCGGAATTCCATCTTTGACTTTATTTAGCCAGTTGGGTACAAAACCGGGAATATTTCCTTTTAAATTTGGATCAACTGTATAATAAATATCATCATGAGTAGAGTGAAAATCAATTGAAAACAATAGCTTATTTGAATCTTTGATTTCACGTTTCAAAAAATCACGAACTGCTCGGGTTTCGGGTTGATTGAATTCATTATAATCCCTGTTTAAATCGATTCCTCCCGAATTATGCCTCCAAAACCCTCCATCAACTCCGTCAGGATTTAATAACGGAATAACATATACCTGAAATTTGCTCCTGAATTTTTTTGCCAGCGGAGTATCTGCTGTTAACGATGCAACAAAAGCTTCCAGCGCATAATGTCCTGTAACTTCCGGTGGATGATTGCGTCCCGAAATCAGGATTTTATTTTTGGAAGAAGAATTTCCGATACTAAACACAGGTATTTTTCGACCTTCAGCAGTTAATCCGATAGACGTTTCTGCAGTATTATTTTTATTTTTTAATGTCGAAATCCATTCGTTTATATCTTTAGAGGTTTTAAGTTCCTGCGCAGCGATCCAAGTGGTGTCTTTGCTTACATTAACTTTTAAAACATAATTAGAATCTTTTTCTGTTTTTACAAAAGTTCCGTTTTCAGAAGCGATCCATTTTTTTCCATCTCCGCTGATTTTCGCATTATAGCGATGTTTTACATTGGGCGGATAATCAAATCTTATTTTAATTTCCTTATTAGTTTTAGACCAAACTTTAAAAGCATACCAAGGACTTCCGTTAATGGGCGTATTTTCAGGCGTAATCAAAACGCTGAACGTTGTATCATCAATTTTGACTACTCCGTTTAATCGCGCTCCGGTAAAATCATTTCCGAAAAAAACCTCATCACCCGTTTTATCAAAAACTCCTTTCCATTGTTTCTCAACCGGACATGTTACGGTCGAAACCGCCGTAATAGGATCTTGCCCCTTAAAGCCGCCTTTGACTTGTGCATTCGCTGAAATAGCTAGTAACACAGCAGCTGAAAAAAATAATTTCGTTTTCATTTTTCTTGTTGTTTTGTATTTATTTTGAAATAGAGACTATGACTGTTTTGTATTTTAATATTTTCCGCATAATTATTTTAACACATAGAAACATAGCTTTTCTTTGTTTGTAAAGGCTTTTATTTAAAGCCACATCGCTATTTGTGAAAAACTACCAAGCTATGTTTGTCATTTCGACGGAGGAGACTCAAGCGATAGAGAACAGGCGAAGCAAATCACACTCGCTGATCGACAAAGACTTGTTCCTTTCTTTGTGGAGTTTCTCGTGTGATCCCTCGTTCCTCGGGATGACAAGATTGTGTTTTTGTCATTTCGACGGAGGAGAAATCACACTCGCTGATCGACAAAGATTTGTTCTTTTCTTTGTGGAGTTTCTAGTGTGATCCCTCGTTCCTCGGGATGACAAGATTGTGTTTTTGTCATTTCGACGGAGGAGACTCAAGCGATAGCGAACAGGCGAAGCAAATCACACTCTCTAATCAACAAAGATTTGTTCTTTCCTTTGCTGAGTTTCTCGTGTGATCCCTCGTTCCTCGGGATGACAAACTGTACGGTTACTTTATGAACAATCCTTTCCCTCTATACTCTTTGCTCTATACTCTATATTCTTTTCCACTTTCCACTCTCCCAAACTAATTATTCTGATTCAAAAGTGATTTAAGAGTCGATTGTAATTCTTCTCCACGAAGATTTCTGGCTACGATTATTCCTTTAGAATCTACTAAATAGTTTGCAGGAATGGCTCTCACGCCATATAATTTGGCGATTTCGCTATTCCAGTAAATTAATTCTGAAACTTGTAACCAGTCTAAGTGATCGTCTTTAATCCCTTTGATCCAGTTTTCTTTCTTTTTATCCAGAGAGATTCCGATGATGTTAAATCCTTTATCGTGATATTCTTTATAGGCTGCTACGATATTCGGGTTTTCTTTTCGGCATGGCGCACACCACGAAGCCCAAAAATCAACTAACGTATATCCTTTTAGATTTTCTGAAAAACGAACTGATTTTCCATCAGGATCTTTAGACGTAAAATCCGGTGCTTTTTTTCCGACTTGTAATCCGTTTAGCACGGTTACCAATTCCTTTAATTCTTTTACGTAAGTAGAATTTTGCTGACTTTTATCTAATAGTGCAATATTCTGTAAAATTTGCTCCGGAGTCAATCGGTACGACCAGTTTCTATATAATACATAAGCTGAAACTATAGAGCTGGGATGTTCTGTGATAAATTTACTTATATCAACATTTTGTGTTTTCTTGTACACATCGAACAAATCCTGAGATGCGGAGCCTGATACAACTGAATTGCTGTAATATTTGGCAGGACTCAATTTTACGGTGATCGGTGCTTTTTCAAGGAATATATAAAGTGGGGTATTCGCTGTATTAACGCTTAATCCGTACAATTCAGGAAGTTTTACTTTTGTTTTAAAACTAAAATTTCCATTAACCACTTTTACTGAGTCTATAGTGGTAAACATCTTGTTATGGAATTTCTGCAAGTAAACATATTGGGCGACAGTATCTACAACTGTTCCTTTTAGCTGCACATTGGCTTCTTGCGCCTGAGTCGCTGTTGCTCCAAGGCAAAGCGTAAGAAATAATAGTATTTTTTTCATTTTATTTGAGTTTAAGTAAAACTTTGTCAAAGTTTTGAACCAAGAGTGTAAGGAACTTTATTTTATGCATTGAATGTCTCTATTTTAGCAGGATCCCCACCACAATGTATTACTATTTGTTGAATGATTTCATTTTGTAATTGATTACAAAATGAAATTTTGGGGATCTTATATCCTTTTAATTCATTTAGTTTTATATAACTCAAGAGCAAGATTGATGCAATTAAAATAATATATATCATTACCTGAATTCCATTCCACTGTCTTGAAAAATAGTGCTTAAAATTCATTTCTTGCTTTATAAATCTAAAGAAACGCTCAATGTCCCAACGCTTTTTATAAATTTCTGCTATTTGATCTGCCGTAAATTCTTCTTCTGGCAAATTGCTTAAAAACAAGATCTTCTCTCCATCAGATTTTAATATCCCTTCCACTAATCTAAAAACTATTTTAGTCTTTTTTTGATTCGAGTAAAGATAAACCCTGCTATGTTTTGTTAATTTAAGAATATCATTTTCAAAATCCAATGGAGTGACCTTACTGCCTTTCTCTACTTCATATTTAGATGATTTATAAATTCGGGTTACAAAATATTTATCATCAGTAGAGAGATCAACCATTGTTTTTCTATTCTTCATTCCACGATCAAAAACGGCAATATCTTTTTTGTTGGCTATGTGCTCTTCTAGAATATTGCCCAAAGCCAAATCTTCACTAATCATTTTTTGATCCTTGTGAAACTTTACATTAAAGGGCAATTCATTAAAACCAATTGTAAATTTTATACTATTTTTGCCCTGTTCTCCTTTTTTGTTTTTCTGCCCATTTCGCATCCCGAAACTTAACAAAGAAGCAGATAAGCTTGTAATTGTGGAATCATACAAACTTAATTTGATCTTATCTTTATCATTGAGTTTATCCTGAAAAACAGTAACGGTGTGCTGATAAAGTTTTTCGAAATACTCAACGTTTATTTTTCCTATTCTCTCTGCAATACTGCTGTGACTTACACTTTTATCTTTGGGAATTTGAGCATATTTACAAAAAAAATGATTCTCATAAAAATTCTCAAATACTCTAGAGCTGGCTCTATTTTCATTTAAGACTCCAAAAACACAAAGTTTAAATAATTCCTTGCCTTTTAGTTTTTTAGCATTCCAGTCAACCATAGTTTGCTGAGCAAAAAAATCAAGTTGATCTTCTGAAATATAATTTAATATTTCTTTTACTTCTGTTCTGATTTGCATTTTCTGATAGATTTATAAATACAGAAAATAAAAATAATAGTTTTTTACAAAAGTTCCTTACACTCTTGGTTTTGAACTTTGACAAAGCCCACGGTTGATTATTATGAATGATTTTTTTAATATAATTTATTGGTTGCCAACTCTGTATTTGCCGGCGGAAATATATAATTAGCATCAGAAGGTGTTACTGCGGGAGTTTGTAATTTACTGTCGCCTTTGGCAGGAAGTGTCTGCAGATTTCTTAGCAAATCCGGTCCACGGAAACCTTCTCCCAATAATTCGATTCTTCGTTCTTTCAAGATGGCATCAATTAACTGGTTTGGATCTGAAAGTACTGTGGGAGCAAAAGCATACGAAGCATCTGAACGCTGGTGAACCCCTTTAAGGAGATTAGCCGAAAGGGCCAGGTTTCCGGTTTTTGCAGCAGCTTCGGCGTAATTCAATAATACTTCAGAATATCTAATTACTGGAATATAATCCAGGAATGGCGATGGTTTTGCGTACTTTTTAAAATATTGTTTTCCTGAAACTGTTCTGGTTAAGTCGCGGCGTTTATCAGTTGTTCTCCATTGCGCATCTCCCAAAATACCTGTTGGATTTAGATAATACTCTAAATTGGTATTGTAGATGTAAGCGATGGAAGATTGCCCTGTATAGGAATCTAAAGAACTCATCGGAATACTGAAAATAGATTCGACCGTTGCATAATTCGAAGAAAATAAAACCGTAATATCCGGCTGTAAAGTGTGTTTTACATCACTTGCAGTAGTAGAAAATGGTGCTTGTGCCTGAGGGGCTAATTTTACAGCTTCTTCAATTACTTTTGTCCAGTTGTTCATGGTCAGATATACTCTTGTTTTTAGGGCAATTGCGGTACTTACGTGTGCTCTGGTGGTATTAAGATCTGCCGTTGCATAACTTTGCGGCAATGCAGCTTCAGCTTCATCTAAGTCTTTCAATATCTGCTTGTAAATTTCTGCAACAGAACTTCTTGCGAGATTATTATTGGCTGCTCCTGTTTCTGCTTTTAAACGAAGCGGAACTCCTTTTGAGGCTCCGGCATCTTTATTATAAGGCTGTCCGTAGCTGATGATCAGACTGTAATAAGAAAGCGCACGAACCAATTTGGCCTCGCCAATGTATTGCTTTGCTTTTTCTTCTGTAATTACACCTTGGTTTATCGCCAGTCCTTCAATCAAAATATTAGCATTATTAATTGCTGAATAAGCTGATCCCCAAAGGTTATTAATATCATTTGAACCTGAACTGTATGAGTTATTCCAGCTTTCGTATCCTGTAAAGTTGTTGGCTGTAATATTGATAAAATCTTCTCCGCGCTGATCCTGATACAAAAGGAAACGTCCTCCGTATAAACTGGCGCCTTTAAAAGCTTTATAAATTCCGTTTACCAAACCTTCAATTCTTGCCGGAGTTTTAAAAATATCCTTATCAGAAACGGTTGTTTCCGGTGCTATGTTCAGGTCTTCGTTATTTTCACAAGAAGTAAAAGCAATCCCTGAAAGCAGTAATAAGGCAACAACTAGTTTTTTATATAATTTAAAATATGTTTTCATTTTGTTTTTTATTAATGATTAAAACCCGACGTTAAGACCAAATGTGAACGTTCTTCCCTGCCCTACAGAATTTTTCTCGACTCCCATAGAAGTTGTTGATGCTCCGTTTGAGGAGGTTTCCGGATCTGATCCCGTATAAGAAGTAATCAGGAAAAGATTGGTTGCCTGCGCATAAACCCTGATAGAAGATAATTGTGCTTTTTCAAGGATTTTTTTGGGAAGTGAAAAACCAACCGCCAATTGCTGTAATCTTAAGAAATCTGCTTTTTCGGCATTCTCAGAAATTGCAAAACCACTTGAACCATTCGAAATAACGTCGTTATAAACTAATTTAGGAATATCAGTTACCTGCCCCGGAGTTGTCCAACGGTTCAGAACATCCGTAGAGTTGTTGTAAAAACGCTGGTCTAAAAGTGTTCCTCTGGTATTATTCATTACTTTATTACCTCCTGAATACGTGAAACCAACCGTAAAGTCAAATGCTTTGTATTGAAATACATTTGTTAAACCTCCGTACCAAACCGGTAATGCATTACCCAAAACTTGATAATCTGCAACTGTAATGGCCGCCGCAGTTCTTCCGTCTAAATACGTCCAGTTGCTTTGCCCTGATGGCACTGCGGCACTGTATTGTACTTTTTCTCCATTTTTATTGATGAAAATTCTGCGCCCGTTGTCCGGATTTACGCCTCCGCTTACTGCTCCGTAAAGACTTCCGGCAGAATATCCTACTCTGGTAATATTATTGGCTTCTGTAGTTACCTGCGTGTAACCAATAATGTCTGTGTTTCCTTCGGCAAGTGCTGTAACTTCATTCTTTACGTGTGTGTAATTGAAGGACGCTTTCCATTGAAAATCTTCCGTATTTGCAATTGTCGCGGTAAGTCCAAGTTCGATTCCTCTGTTGTACATTGATCCAACGTTAGAAAGAATGGCGTCTCCGGGAATTCCTTTTGAAGGTGATTGAGGAGTACTTAAGATCAATCCGTTTACATTATTATTGAAATAATCAGCGGTAAATTGCAATCTGTCTTTAAAAAATCCTGCTTCAAGTCCAATGTTGGTCTGATCGCTGGTTTCCCAACCCAGATTCTCATTTCCTGCCTGAGAAATTGCCCAGGTCGATGCTGATCCATAAATGGATGCGCCGTAAAGATTTTGTGAAGCATACGCTGATGAAAGGTTTCCGTTACCTACTCTTCCCCAGCTTCCTTTTAGTTTAAGTGAACTTACATAATCTGTAATTTGACTGTCTTTAAAAAAAGATTCTTCACTTATGGACCATCCGGCAGAGATACCTCCAAAATTTCCGTATTTATTATTTAAACCTAAAGCTGAATTTCCGTCTTTTCTGAAATTTCCTGTAATGAAATATTTTCCACCATAATCATACGATAATCTAAAAAAAGAGGAAAGAAAAAGTCTTTCTGACAAGCTGTTTCCGGAAGACCTGATTGTTCCCCATGTTCCCTGATAGTATTCAAAGAAAGGATCAGAAACGTTGGTTTGATTGGCTCCCCACGAAGAGTTTTCATATTTCTGAACATCATATCCTGCCAATGCTGCAATGTGATGTTTGGCTCCAAAACGCCTGTCGAAAGTAAAACTGTTGGTAAAATTGTAATTGTTTCTTAGTGCAGCAATATTAGTTGCAGAACCACCTGTAGAAAATGCAGAAGATCCAAGATTAGGACTTAAATAGGTAATATTCTCGGCTCTTAATCTGTCGATTCCGTAATTACTGTCGAATTTAAATCCGTCGAAAAAGGTAATCGTAGCATGAATATTCCCTACCATATGATCGTTTGAACTGGTATATTTACTGTTTTCAAACAAGGCGCCGGGATGCCATAATGTATTGGTAAATAAGTTATTTCCCGAACTTGCAGTTCCTGTCGAACTTAAATTATAAGAACCATCAGCATTATAAGCTGCAACGTTTGGAGGCAATACCAATGCAAGACGTGCTGCACCAATCAATAACAAACCGCTGCTGCTTAATGATCCTGTATTTTGAGCCTGATTGAAAGTATTGTTATACGATAGATTTCCTCCCAGTTTCAACCAGCTGTTTACATCGTGATCGATATTAAACCTTGCTCCTTTTCTTTCGAACTCATTATCTTTTGTAATTCCTTCCTGTTTAGAATAATTGGTAGAGAAAAAATACCTTGTTTTGTCTGTTCCGCCGGAAATACTTAGGTTATGATTTTGAGAAACCGCGTCGCGATATACCTGATCCTTCCATTTTGTATTGACACGTGTACCATCTGCGTTGAAAGACGGAAAGAAAAGTGCTGAGGCTACAGCAGGATTATTTTCATTTCCGCTTAATATTTTGCTATTCAGTACGGCTTCATTTTTAATGTCTTCGTATTGTGTATTGTTTAAAAGGTCAGGTAATCTGGTGGCTCTTGTAATCCCTACCCAGGCATCATAATTTACTTTAGCTTTTCCTGCTTTTCCTTTTTTAGTAGTTACTAAGATTACTCCACCAGCTGCACGTGAGCCATAAATTGAGGTAGACGCTGCATCTTTCAAAATATCTATCGATTCAATATCTGATGGATTAATATCGGATAACGGATTATTGGCTACTGAATTTGTTGTAGAAACATCACCGGAATTAACCGGTATCCCGTCAATAACAATTAATGGAGAAGTACTTAACGAAATTGAATTTACCCCTCGAATTCTAATTACCGGAGGATCGTTTAATACCCCACTTGGCGTAGAAACATTTACTCCGGAAGCTTTACCAATAAGTGCCTGCTCAAAACTTTGCACGGGAATGTCCTTAATTGTTTTCGAGGTTATTCTTGCGGCTGATCCTGTAAATTCTTTTTTACTTTGAGTTCCGTAACCTACGACTAAAACTTCTTTTAAAGCAGTATTAGAGGGATTAAGCCGAATGTTGCTAAAGGATGAACCGGCTCTTTTTTCGAGTGTTTCATAACCAACATAATTGATAGAAACTGTATTGTCTTGTGGCGTTATCGAAAGAGAAAATTTTCCGTTTCCGTCACTAATAGTAGATTTACCACTTTCTGTGGCAATGATTGTAACTCCGGGTAACGGTTCTCCGGTATCAGAACCTCTGACGGTACCACTGATCGTTCGGTCCTGTGCGTGTAACACACTGGGAAGTATGCTAAACAAAAAAATTAAGCTGAGTAAGATTTTTTTCATTTTGGTTGGGTTAATTAAAAATTGGACATAGAAATTCCCGGACCACTCTTAGAATGGCCTATCATTTTATTGATAAAAAACAGGAGATTGGTTAATTAAAAGCTAAGTGTATTGCATTCGGAAAACGTGGACATGGTTCTCCTCTTTCGAAAATTCAGGTTGTTCTGATTGGGCGTGTAATATTAGTTGCGTTTTCATTCTAAAAAATAAATGACTTTAATAATAATGATCTTACTCAGATTTTCTAAAGAAATCTTTCTTATCTGTCCACCGCAGCGGAAGGATTTAGCACCTTATTGAGTAACAGGTTGCTAAGACATCATCGGGCCTAATCCCTCAGTCTTTCTGGATAAGTTCACGTAGATTTTTTCTACTCTGCAAATATATATATAAATTCTATATAATTAGTAGAGTTTAAATTTATTTTTTAGAAAACAGAACTTAATAAGCAGTAAAATTAGTTGCAATCTCCCTTTATACAGTTAAAAATAAATGCTCTTAAAAAACAAATAAAACACACAAAATCAAAACATTACAACACTACAATACGTTATTTTTTTTTACAGATACATACTTTTGTAGCTTTATATATTTTTTTATTTAATTTTTAAAAGCTGAATTCAAAGCAAAAAAAAGATTACAAAAATTTACTTTTCGCTAATAATTTCATCCGGTAATACCACGTTATTTCTTAATAAAGCCATATCTAAAAGTCGTCTAAAGAAGAAATAAAACGATATTAAAAACTGCTTTTCTTGTTATGCACTTCTACCCTTTTGTCATATTAACAAATTTTTTTTTTTCTTTAAGTACTACAAAATGTAATTATACAAATAGAGAAAGCGAAAGAAATCCTGTTTTTTATTTACTTTTTTAAGGCATACCCTAAAAAAATGCATCGCGTAAAAGCAATACATTAAAAAAATTTACCATAGCAGTATTATTTTTTGACATACATTCTGAGAATACATTTACCGGTTTATAATGCATAACTTAAAAATAAATCCACAATGCAGAAAAATTCATTTTTTATATTTCTATTCTTATGCTGTTCTCTGGCATGGTCTCAAACAAAATTGGCTGATAGCACAGCAACGACACCTAAACCAAAGGTCAAAAATATTGATTTCAATATAATGCCTTACCTTAATTACAACAGAACTCTGGAATTTATGTTTGGTGCGATCCCAATGATGATGTACAAGGTGAACAAAGCAGATACAATTTCGCCTAAATCGTTATCCGGTATTTCTGCCGTTTATAGTACCAACAAATCTTATTTTATTGCCTCTTTTAATAAATGGTACATTAAGGAAGATAGCTGGAGGGCACAACTTTTTTTCGCAACAGGCAATCAAAACGCACAATTTTATGTAGATGATATCGACGTACCTGATTTTTACGATTATGGAACTAAAGCGTCGATGGTAAACTTTATCCTGCAGCGTAAGGTTATAAAATCCTTATACGCCGGTATTGGTTATGCGTATGCGCATTATGACACAAAATATGAAGATGACATAAAACCCTCTTCTGTGACTCACACAAATGGCCTGCAATTTAATTTGATGTATGATACCCGTGATGCTGTTTATTATCCTACCAAAGGTGATAAAATAAAGCTGCGATGGCTTACGTATCCGGAATGGTTTGGCAATGATGTGAATGCCAATAAAATTCTTTCTGAGTACAATACGTATTTCCCAATGCGACACGGAACAGATGTACTGGCCGCAAGATTTTCAGGTAAATTTGGCTTAGGAAATATTGCTTTCGAACAACAGGTTACGATTGGTAATGAAGATATCAGGGGATATTCTGAAGGGAAATATCGTGGCGACGGACTTATGGCGATACAAGGCGAATACCGATATAATTTTAATAAAAAAATGGGATTGGTTGGATTTGCAGGAGTAGCGACAATTTACGGTTCTGACACATCAAGTTTTAACTGGGGTTTATATCCCGGAGCTGGTGTAGGATATCGCTACAGGGCTTTTAAAACCGAAAAATTCAATATAGGATTAGATGCCGCAGTAGGAAAAGGAGATTGGGGACTTTATTTCCGTATTGGAGAAGCTTTTTAAGGGGAAATAATTTTAAAAATTTTACCAAATACTTGTTTGTCTTAAAAAGTGCTTCCGTAAACATTACCAATAAGAGATAATCCCTCAGGATTTACATATTGGTAACAAAACACCTACCAGATAAAACTATCCTCTTTATTCTATAATCTTTATTCTATCCTCTTTATTCTTTCCTCTTTATTCTTTCCTCTTTATTCTATAATCTTTATTCTATAATCTTTATTCTATAATCTTTATTCTATAATCTTTATTCTATAATCTTTATTCTATTCTCCATTCTCTACTTCCTATTTCTCAACCATTTATCTACAGGTTCTAAAACAGTATTCACAGTTGTTACTAAAAAAGTACAAATCAAAGCTTCAATAAAATAACCTGATGCAGCAATACAGCCAATTGCGGCACTGCACCATATTGTGGCGGCAGAATTTAGGCCGTGTACATTGGGTCCTTCTCTAAAAATAACTCCCGCTCCCAGAAAACCAACTCCCATAACTACTTGGGCCGTAATACGTGTAACATCTATATTGGGTTCTGTTGCGGCAACTTTTATAGACAATAATACAAAAGTAGCTGCTCCTGTTGCTACCAGCATATTGGTTTTTAATCCGGCTTCTTTATGATGCCATTGTCTCTCAAAACCTATAATTAAGCCTGCGAATAAAGCGATTATAAGTCGGGTAAAAAATTCTGTTGTACTCAAAATTATTGTTTTATATTATTAAATATTCTTATTCCCTTTTTTTAATAAAGAAATACAAATTGTTGTTGGTAATCATTTTAACACATAGAAACATAGCTTTTAGAATCCTGTAAAAGACCGTTTCACTTTCAATATTACCACATAGCAATGTGAAGCAAATATTTGCTTATTTTGATCTTTATTCAAAATAGAAAAAAATCTATGTTTTTATGTGTTATTTCTTTACTCTCAATGAGCTTATTCAAAACAACAAATATAAGAATTTTCAGCATTATTCAAAATGCAAAGCTTCAATTGGATCTAGTTTGGATGCTTTTAATGCCGGATAATATCCAAAGAAAATACCGGTTATCGCACAAACCAGAAAAGATAGTATCACCGAAGATTCTGAAATCAAAGTAGGCCAATGCAAAAAGAATTGTATTAACTCAGAAGCTACTATTCCTAATACAATCCCGATTAATCCTCCGGTAAGGCTGATTAATATGGCTTCGACTAAAAATTGCAATAAAATATCTCTTCCGTTTGCGCCTATCGACATACGCAATCCTATTTCTTTGGTTCGTTCTGTAACCGAAACATACATAATATTCATAATGCCGATTCCGCCAATCAATAGCGAAATTCCTGAAATAGCGGTTAACAATACGGTCAATAACTGACTGGTAGAACTAAAAGTATTGATTAATTCGGCTTGTGTTCGTACGGAGAAATCGTCTTCATCTTTTGCTTTCAATCGATGTGCTGTGCGCATAATTTGCTCAATTTCATCTGTTGCCAGTTGTGTCTGACTTTCATCGACTGTCGAGGCATAAATGTTTTGAAGATAAATTGAGTTGGTTATCCTTTTTTGTACGGTGCTGTAAGGAGCAATAATGATATCATCCTGATCTTGTCCAAACGCATTTTCTCCTTTTGATTCTAAAACCCCAATAATCCTAAACGGAATTTTATTAAACCTAATAATCTGCCCGATTGGATCTACGCCATACGGAAAAATATTATCGACTACGGTCTGACCAATCAAACACACTTTATTTGCCGTATGCACATCTGATTCTCGAAAAGCGATCCCTTCTTTTAGTGGCCAATCTCTAATTTTGAGGTAATCAACACTTACGCCCTGCATACTTGTTGGCCAGTTCAAAGCACCATTAATCGCTTGCCCTTTACTGGAAACGGCAGGAGAAATCGCATTAAGATGTACCGATTCTTTTTTCAGGGCTTCTACATCACTAAGTGTCAGCGTTTGTACGCTCGAAATATCCAGACGCGCTCCGGCAGTAACATTACTGTTTGGACGAATGGTGATCATATTAGATCCCATACTTGATAGTTGATCCTGAATGCTTTTTTTAGAACCCTGACCTATGGCAACCATTGCAATTACAGATGCTACACCAATAATGATTCCGAGCATGGTTAGTAATGCACGAAGCTTATTACGGCGTAAAGCCTTTAAGGCGATGAGAAAAAGATTAGCTATTTTCATATTTATAATCTTCATCTACATGAAAATCTGCGAGCATTTGTTTGGCAGATTTTATGCTTTGGTTATTAAAATCTTTCATTATTCTTCCGTCTCTCAGTGTCACAGTTCTATTGCTAAAAGCAGCGATATCAGGTTCATGGGTTACAAAAATGATTGTTTTTCCCTGTGTATTCAATTCCTGGATCAACGCCATGATTTCATAAGAAGTTCTGGTATCCAGGTTTCCCGTAGCTTCATCGGCAAGGATCATAACCGGATCGTTTACTAATGCTCGCGCAATTGCTACCCGCTGTTGCTGTCCTCCGGAAAGCTGATTGGGAAAGTGATCCAGACGATCTGCTAACTTGACGGCTTCTAAGGCATGAATGGCTTTTTCTCGTCTTTCTTTTGTAGAAACACTGGGATTATACAGTAAAGGCAGTTCTACATTTTCTATTGCAGAGGTACGCGCCAAAAGATTATACGATTGAAAAATAAAACCAATCTTGGTATTACGTAGTGCCGCCAATTCATTTTTAGATAATGATTTAACGTTGACTCCGTCTAATAAATAATTCCCGTCTGATGGTTTATCCAAACAGCCTAAAATATTAAGCAAAGTCGTTTTTCCGGAACCGCTACTTCCCATAATGGTCAGGAATTCGCCTTCCATAACATCAAAAGAAATCCCTTTTAGTGCTCTGACGGTTTCAGATCCCATCGTGAATTCTCTTTTCAGGTCTTGTATTTCAAGAATCTTTTTTCCCATTACAATTTATTTTTTCTCAATGTATTTAATACTTTGGGCATAATTATTTTAACACATAGAAACATAGATTTTATAAATAAAAATCTATTATAATTTATCTTTTTCCGCCGCCTCCACCACGTTTTGGCATAAACGGACTTGATTCTGTTGCTTTGGTGCTTTTGGATTGTTTTAAGGAATTGACTCCGGTAACAATTTCATCTTGTGCTGTTATTCCTTTAATAACCTGCACATTGATGTCATCATCCAATCCTATTCTGATATGTTTGGGAATTATAGAATCTCCTACCCTTTTCCAGACAATCGCCTTTTTATGATCGATAGTATCCGGAGCTTTATTATTGGATTGTGAGTTACTTCCATATTTATTTCCATTCCCACCGTTATGGTTTCCTTTGTGTTTTCCTTTATCATTTCCTAAAGACAATTTTCTGATTTTAAATTGCTTTCCTAAAGTAGAATCAGGCTGAAATGCCACTGCTTTTGCAGAAATCAGCAAGGTGTTTTTTACTACATTGGTGTAAATAATGATATTGGCCGTCATTCCGGGTTTGAGCTTTAAATCATCATTTGGAGCGTTGATAATAGTGGTATACGTCACAACATTTGATGAAATCGTGGGTTGCAAACGCACTTCGATCACGGTCCCTTTAAACACATCATCCGGAAAGGCATCTACGGTAAAACTTGCATTTTCTCCCACCTTTACGTTTCCAACGTCAGCTTCATCTACAGATGCCTGAACCTGCATCTTGGTTAAATCTTTGGCGATACTAAATAATGTTGGCGTATTTAAACTTGCTGCTACAGTTTGTCCTTCGCTTACTTTTCGCGATAAAACAGTACCGTCTATTGGCGAAAAAATATTGGTAAACGAAAGGCTTTTTTGTACTGATTTTAATTGTGCGGCAACGCTGTTTACATTGTCTTTTGCCACTTCATATAGGTTTCTTGCTGTTTCATAATCGGCTCTGCTGATTCCTCCTGCTTTGTATAATTCACTCTGTCTGTTGAAATTAGATTGCTGGTACCTCAGGTTATTTTTTGATAATTGTAAATTGGCTGCAATTTGCTCTACTTGTGCCATCAATAATGATTGATCTATCTGGGCTAATAATTGCCCTTTTTTTACAACGGAATTAAAATCTACAAATACCTTTTGTATTGTACCTGAAACTTGTGTTCCTACTGCGACAGTATCTACGGGCTGAATTTTTCCTGTGGCTGTTACACTGGTCGCGATATCTCCATAATGAGGGTTTTCGGTAACCAATTCTACTTTATTACCCTCTTTATGAAAAATAAAGTATCCTATACCTCCTATAACTAACAACCCAATGATGATAATGATTATTAATTTATTTTTTTTCATTTTGCTCTTTTTATAGTTTGATTGGATCTCCTTTAAAGAAATCGTATATTTTTAAACTCACGATCGCATTGTATTTCGATTGTATAAAATTTTGAAATGCCTGAATGTACAGATTCTTTTCCAGCAGATAATCTACAGTACTGATTCCGCCTAACCTTAATTGTTCGTTTGCGATTCGGTAATTTTCTGTGTTCGCATCGAGTTGCTCTTCAGCAGCCGTAAACTGAGATTGCGCATTCAATACATTTATATACGCTTGCTCTACTTTTTGAGAAAGTATGGTTTGTGTATTGGTAAGATCGAGTTTGGACTGATCAATTGCGATCTTCGATTTTTCGACACCGGTTTTGGCTATTCGGTTATTAAATACCGGAATGGTCAGTGAAAGCCCCAAACGCTGGTAAAAATTATTGTCGATCTGTGTAGGATATGGCGTGTTCTGATTATCCGAATATCCTGATGCCAGAGTTCCGCTTGCTGCAAGTGTAGGTAAAAAACCTGCTTTTGCTTTTCGTAATTCCAGATCAGCAGCTTCTTTTTCTAATTGACTGCTTTTTATTTCCGGTCTTTGTTCTAAAGCTATTTTTTGAGCATCTTCTAAATTTACAACCGGTAAAGTAGTTTCTAAAGTTCCCGGTTTCTGAATATTCAAATTATATCCTGACGGCAGCTGTAGTAACTGTTTTAAGGTCAAAATATTCTGGCGCTCGGTGTTCTGAGAAGCAATCAGATTATAATTGTCTGTTGCGACTTGTGCTTTTAATAAAACAAAATCTTTTTTGGCAATACTTCCGGCGTTGTATTTTAATTCTCCTAATTTGAGCTGTGCTTTAGAAGTTTCTAAAATCTCACTCAAATAAACACTGTTTTCTTTGGCTAAAAGAATGGTTAAGTACGATTGTGTGATCAACACCGTAACATCATTCTCAGCAGCTTCGGCATTAAATTGTGCTGATTTAATAAAAAGTTCTTTCTGTTTTATGTCATTATTCAGATACCCTCCGTTGTATAAAACCATCGAGGAATTTAAAGCATAATTACCTGCAAAACTTGCTTGTGTCTGAAAACCACCCACAACTACATCTGCATTTTTGGCATTAGTAAATGTTTGCGACGCACTCCCAAGAAGATTAGGGAATTTAGCGGCTTTTGATAACAATAAATCCTGTTCTGTAGATTTTGTTGTTAAACGCAATGTGTTAATTTGAATGTTTTGCTCTTTTGAATAGGCAATACATTGTTCAAGACTCCATACTGTTGGCAGCTTATTTTGTTCAATCGTTTGTGCAGAAACATAAACTGAATGAACAATAAAAACCACCATTAAAGTATTTATCATAAATGATCTCATACCTGAATTTAATTTAAATTAAAAAAATAAATTGTAACGTGAGTATTAGACAACAAAAAATGCTTTATGCGTATTGTGGATTTGTATAAAGGGGATTTGATACGTTATTCATAGTAATGGTAGCTAAAACGAATAAGTATATCAAATATAACGATTATTTTAACGCTTTTACCGAAGCAAACCTTATTTTAATCATAAATAAAAGATAAATTATTTCATAAAACCCGGTGATCCTAACAGGTTTCCAAAACCTGTCAGGTATTGAATCGATTTTTAAAATACTAAGAAAATTGGCCCTTATTAATTACTTAATATCAGTTAAACGTTGAGACTGCGATATACGAATACCTAACAGGTTTTGGAAACCTGTTGGGATAATCTAATGTAATAAAATTTGGTTAATTTGATATGGGATACCTAACAGGTTTTGGAAACCTGTCAGGACACAAAAATCTTTATCGATGTTTTCGATGTTTTTTCATCATTACTTTATAGAACTTATGCTTTACAAGCTCGGCAGATACGATATAGGTTGCTATTAATAAGAACATCCACACATAAAGCATAAAGGGTAATTTTACAAAATCAAACCATCCTGCAAATGGTGTAAAAGGCAATGCCAGAACAAACAATACAATTATTGCTGTTGCGATTGACAAATATTTACCGGGCAAGCTCTTAAAAAATGGTAATCTGGTTCTAACAACAAGTACGATTAAGGTTGCTGAAATTACTGATTCTATAAACCATGCGGTCTGAAATTCTTTTTCTTTGGCATGAAAAATAAACAATAAAACACCAAACATCAGAAAATCAAATACAGAACTTAATAATCCAAAAACAACCATAAATTTTCTGATAAAAGAAATATCCCAACGTTGCGGTTCTTGTATATTAAGATCATCGACACGATCTGTTGCGATTGCCATTTCAGGAAAATCAGTCAACAAATTTGTCAATAGAATTTGTTTGGGTAATAATGGTAAAAAAGGAAGAAATAACGAAGCTCCTGCCATACTGAACATATTTCCGAAATTGGCGCTTGTTGCCATAAAAATATATTTCATGGTGTTGGTAAACGTTTTTCGGCCTTCGACGATACCATTTGTCAAAACATCAAGATCCTGGCTTAGCAATACAATATCTGCGGCTTCTTTGGCCACATCTACTGCTGTATCTACAGATATACCCACATCTGCGGTATGCAGCGCCGGAGCATCATTGATCCCGTCCCCCATAAAACCTACTACATTACCTCCGCTTTTCAGGATCGAAATAATACGTTCTTTTTGGTTGGGTTCTACTTCTGCAAAAATATCGGTATGAATCGCCTGATGCATTAATGCGGCTTTGGTCATTTTTTGCAATTCGGCACCAGTTACTATTTTTGGATCTTTAATCCCTACCTGCAACGCCAGGCTTTTTGCTACCAGGGCATTATCTCCTGTAATAATTTTAAGCTTTACGCCTAGTGTATTCAGTTTGTTGATTATCGCTTCGACATTTGGTTTTGGAGGATCAAATAATGTGATGAATCCTAAGAAAATCATATCTTTTTCGTCGTCGCGATTAAAATCACCTGCATCTTTAACGGGTTTGTATGCGACACCTAAAGTTCTAAAACCGGCTTCGCTTAATTTTTCATATTGCGCCTGGATTGATGCTTTAGAATCTGCAATATTGGATAATTTTCCTTCGGCCAATTCAGCCTGACTGCAAATTGATACTATAGAGTTCAAAGCGCCTTTGGTAATCGCCAGATTTTCTTTTTCTCCTTTGACTACTATGGTAAGACGTTTTCGGATAAAATCATACGGGATCTCTGATTGTACCGTAAAAGTTTTCGCTGTTTCTTTATAAGCCAAAACTATGGCCTCGTCTATAGGATTTTTAAACCCTTGCTGAAGGGAAGCATTTAGCCAGGCATATTCTAATACTTTATCATTATGGTTTCCGTTGATGTCTAATGTATCTTTTAAGTTTACTTTTCCTGCGGTAATTGTACCTGTTTTATCTGAACAAAGAATGTTCATGCTGCCAATGTTTTCTATAGAAGAAAGACGTTTTACAATAACCTGTAATTTTGCCATTCTTTTTGCTCCTGTCGAAAGATTGACACTGATGATAGCGGGAAGTAATTGTGGTGTCAAACCTACAGCAAGTGCGAGAGAAAATAAGAAGGAATCAAGAATAGGTTTATTAAGAAATACATTGACACCAAAAATAATAATGACCAGAACTAATGTTACTTCCATCAACAAATAGCCAAACTTGCGAATTCCGAGTTCAAAATCTGTTTCGGGTGCTTTTGACTGAAGTGTAGTGGATATTTTACCGAATTCTGTTTGTTTTCCGGTTGCCATTACAAGTGCTGTTGCTTTTCCGCTTATGACACTGGATCCCATAAACAAGGTATTGCTTCTTTTAGAAAGTACTGTATTTGCCGGAAGCGGATCGCCACTCTCCTTTTCTACAGGAAAGGTTTCTCCGGTAAAAGCGGCTTCATCAACAAATAATTCTTTGGAATCTAATAAAAGACAATCACCGGGAATAATATCTCCGGCTGATAAAGTAACAATGTCTCCGGGAACAACTTCTTCGACAGCAATTTCTTTTGAAGTTCCGTTTCTGATTACCCGACATTTTAAGGTAACCATTTTCAATAATTCTTTTACTGCATTGGCTGCTCCTTTTTCCTGCCAAAAACCAAGAAGACTGCTTAATATTATGATACAGAGAATAATTACTGTATCTGAAATATCTCCTAAACCTGCTGATAAAATGGCTGCAACAATAAGCAGAATGGTAATTGGACTTTTAAACTGCGAAAGAAACAGAATAAACATGGAGGTATTTGCATTATTTTTTAAGGTATTGGGACCGTATTGCTTTAATCTTCGGGCAACTTCTGTATCATCCAGTCCTTTTGAGTTTGCTGCTAACTTACGATAAGCATCATCAATACTTAAATTCCAAAAACTATTTTCGGAGTCAGAATTACTTTCCATAAAACGTTTTATTATATGTTTTATATAAAGGTAATCAATAACTTACTACTATTTAAAAATAATAAGCTCTGCTATTCGAAGGGATTTAATCTTTTAATCTTCTGTTTCTAAAATCTTTTTTAACTGAGGTGCAAATTCTAATCCCCATTTATCAATAGCGACAATCAAGGGCATAAGAGATTCTCCGGATGCTGTTAGAAAATATTCTACCCGCAAAGGAATTTCTGTATAGATTGTTTTTCCTAAAAGTCCGTGAAATTCCAGTTCTTTTAATTGATTTTGCAATACTCGTTTTGTAATTCCATTTACAGCGTTAACAAGGTCTTTGGGGCGTTTTGTCCCTTTTGAAATTTCATCCAGTAAACAAAATTTCCATTTAGAACCTACTACTTCCATAGCTACATTGAGTCCGCAATTATAATCAATTGGTATTTTTCGCTGATACATCTTTTATCTCTTTTAGAAATACAAAAGTAAAGACAAAAAAGAGTTTTCCTGTAGATTCATTATGGTGATTAATTTATCACTGTATGATTAATTCGCCCCTTATTGTTGTATTTGTTTATCAGCCCGACCTTTGCATCTCTAAATTTTAATACTTATAAAATGAAAACTCTTATCATTATAATTCATCCAAACCTTGAAAACTCATTAATAAACAAAAGATGGATCGAAGAATTGAACCAATATCCTGACCAATACACTATACATGATTTATATGCCTTATATCGGGATGAAAAGATTGATATTGAAAAGGAACAGCAATTAATAGAAAACCATGATACGATTGTATTTCAGTTTCCGTTTTACTGGTTCAATAGTCCGCCTTTACTAAAAAAATGGCTGGATGAAGTTCTAACGCATGGATGGGCTTATGGTAGTAAAAGCGGTTATAAGGTTGCTGCAAAAAAAATTGCATTGGCCATTTCTGCCGGTATTAACAAGGAAGATTATAGCGAAACCGGAAGATACAAATACACTTTAGAACAACTTACGACTCCGTTTGAAGTTACTTTTGATTATATCAAAGCGGCTTATAAACCTTTGTTTGCTTTTTATGGTGCGGAGCATGATGCTTCTCCTCAAAGAATTGAAAAAAGCACGCAAGAGTATCTTTCTTTTCTTGAATCTCTATAAAATAATTAATTCAAGTTGCTCGTTAATCATGTGTAGTCCTACAGGCAACAATATTAAGTTAAAAGATTTCTGAATACGGATTAACTATTTCTATATCAATAACTCTATCAGAATCCGCTAGATTGTCATCTCGACGAAGGAGAGGTCGCAAAAGAAACTCGACAAAGATTGGCGAATATCTGAACGGAAATACTAGTGTGATCTCCTTCGTCGAGATGATAAGATTGTGTTTAAACTTTGCAACTTTGAAGTAAAAATTATGATCAAAAAAGCTTAACTTAGTGACATTGCCTGCAGGGATTATACTTAAATATCTTTTAAAGTCAGTTCATTTGCTGAATTGTTAAATTAGCAACTTTAATTAATTATAATGATCCTTCTTTTAATATAAAGAGGTTGTCTGAAAAGACGACCTCTTTCTTTTATTATACTAGTAGATTTACAGAGTGTTTCTTGAAAAATGTAAATTTGGGCTAAAATGGTCTTCTATAAACTTTTCTAAAGCTTCTACGAGATCAAAAATGAGGTTAAAATTGCCCAAACGGATTTTAGCGATCCATTTAGAAAAGTTGTGAGCAATAGCAATCAGGCCAAATTCAGTATTTACTTTGGCTGTTTTGGTAAGTGTAAATCTTTTAAATCCTTTGTTTTGCTTGATGTTACCAAAAACCGGCTCTGGTTCAATACATCTTTTACTATAAATTTCCCTGCCCAATTCACTTTCTAAATTCTCTCTTGCCTTGAATTTCAGTCTTTGAAGATTGTGATTAATTTCTATCCGTCTGTTCCCCTTAGCTTTAAAGCATTGCCCCCGCAGAGGACATCCTGCGCAATTTAAAGCCTCATATACCGAATGATACTGTTCAAAACCAGTTGTAGTTTTTGATTTCTTAGTAAAGATACGAGGCATTTGCTGCCCCATTGGACAAACCAAAAAGTCTTGCTCATTATTATGAAACAGGTTTTGTGCGTGGAATAAATTGTTTTTATGCTTACGGGTCTCTTCGATACGGTACATGTTGTAGGGAACAAAAAAATCAATTTCTTTGTCTTCAAGGAGTTGATAATTTTCCTCACTTCCATAGCCCGCATCGGCTATAACTTTTGCAGATTGTTTGCCGTAGTTGCTTTTGAATCCTTCTAAGTGAGTCTTTAATGTGGTAAAATCAGTAGAAGTCTGGTGGGTGGAGTAATGTGTAATAATTTGATTTTCTGTAGAAATCTGAATATTATAACCCGCTTTTAATTGTCCGTTGCCCATATGATCTTCTTTCATGCGCATAAAAGTAGCATCGGTATCGGTTTTCGAATAACTGTTTCTATCCCCCAGAATTTCGAGATGTTTCTCATATTCTTTAAGTTTTACAAGCTGTTCTTTCTCGAGTTTTTGAAGTGATTTGTTCTGCTGTTTACTCAGCTTCTGCTTTTTTTCACTTTGGTTGATCTCGTGTATTTTTTCTTCTAATTTCTTACTGTCTACCTTGGTATCAGTTTGGTTATCAGTATGCATAATGTCTGACTCGATAGCCTGACCAATATCTGCCAGAACAGCATCGATTTTTCCCTGAAGCCTGTCTTTATGTTTTTCAACTGCTTTCTTCCACACAAAGCTGTATTTATGTGCGTTGGCTTCTATTTTAGTACCATCAATAAATTGTCTCTCCAGGCTAATGAGCTCTAAATCTACCATCATCAGAACGACCTGGCTGAAAAGTTTTTCGATATTCCCTTTTAATTTTTTTCCTCTAAAGTCATTGATAGTTCTAAAATCCGGCTGAAGTCCTCCCGAGAGCCACATAAAATATATATTCTCCTTCACGGCTCTAGCCAGCTTTCGGCTGGAATAGGTATTATTGAGATATCCGTAAAACAATATTTTCAATAACATCTTAGGATGGTAGCTGGATCTTCCACCGCCTTTAAACTGTGATATAATCTCGGAAATTTCCAACTGTTCAACAACACTGTCTATTAATCGGGCAGAATGATTCTCTGGGATCAGATCATTTAAATTCAATGGAAAAAGATCTTGCTGGTGAACCGAATGAGGCTTAAAAACTGGCTGCATAATCATTGATTTTAGTACTTAAATATAAGAAAAATCAATGTGTAAAACAAAAAAAAACTGCCCGAAATTACTTTTCGGACAGCCTCTTCGATTATTTAAAATATAGGTCATAAGCTCCTGAAACTTCTGTAGAAACTTCTCCTAACCATCCGGCTTCCTGATTGATTCCGGTATATACTTTTATAAAATCTATTCCAGGAAGTTTAACGTATTTTCCGTTTTTATCTACTGCCCACGAAATATCGATATTAGATGCTTCATCATTATTTGGAGCGTTATCAGCATATCCAAAATCAAAAGATTTACCTACCCAATAATTTCCTGTACCGCTCTGATCGTAAAAATTGTCTTTTATTTTTGTTCCCTTTAAACTGTACGAGGCTTCAGCAATCCATAATGGATAATAGCTTTGATCGTGAAATGCATTTTGTGTTTTATATCCTGAAGCACCCTGATTATCCTGCCATTTAATATATTCTATATTCGTCTGCCAAAACTCATCTCCTGCAACGGGTAGTTTATTGGGATCGGGTTTAAAGTATGTGATGCTGTAATTCTTTACTGTTGTATTTTTAAAATATTCACTTCCTGCAATTTCATACCATTCATCTTCATCGGGTTTTCCGTTTTTGTTTTTATCATAAGCCACCAGAATAATTCCGGGTTCACAAGATCCAAAACGCTCCTCATTTGCTTCACTTCCAAAAAACGCATTACCTAAAATCTTAAAATCCCTGCCATCCAAATTTGGGATCGTATGGTCAAAACCAAATACGACATATCCGCCAAAACCTCCTAAAGATATCATACTGCTATTTGGTCCAACGATTGCTTTTTTTGCTGCGCTGATAAGATTTGCTTCGGTATTTCCTGGTAAATATTCCGGAATTCCATTAGTAAACTGACCTATTGCAGGGCGAAAATCAAATACATTTGATATGTATTTGCTATAATTTCCCGGCTCTTTTGTTACATTTATTAAAGATGAATATGTTTTTACTGCTCCATTTGTCGTGACCTTTAATGTCAGTGGATAATTCTTTAGATAAGGAGTGATAAAATCCAACTCGGCATTTTGTGAAATTACTGAATCATTTACACTCCATGTCAATTGAGAGTTGGCAGGAACTTTCGGGACAATATTTAGTACTTTAAAACGATCAATTGTATATGATTCTTTGAGTATAACGGTGGGATCTATAATTCCCAGATCATCTTCTCTATCAGTTCCACATGCAATAAATCCCAGTAAGAGAGTTAAAGACAATGTGGCTTTTAAAATTTTAAAGTGTTTTTTTTTCATAGTATTTAAATTGGGTATTTATTACAAATGCAATTGCACGTAATAGGAAAGGATTAAAAAAATGTGGTTTTTATTGTTCTAATTTGTGGTTATAAAAGCGATATGTGCCGGAATGTTTCCTGCTGTAGTTTTCCATTTTAATTTTCCATCGGGAGTAAAACAATAGATATAACCTGTTACTACATAATTTTGTGCATCGGTAATGTATATTTCTTTTGTTTCGGGATTTACCTGAAGTCCATACGGAATCATTATTTTTTTGTCTGTACCGTCTGTGATTACTTTATCACTAATTACTTTTTTTGTTTTGGTATCTAAAATTCCGTACGTAACTTTATTACTATTGGTGAGATAACTCCAGGAAACACTATAAAAATAAAGCAGATCATCTACAAGGCACATTCCTGAAACTGGAATATCAAGCTGCATTTTTTTCTCATCTGTCTGGCTGTCTATCACAAAAAGATTAGAAGGTGTATTGTAATAATCTCCTCTTGAACTTACATAAATATCTCCTCTGCTGTCTATTTGCATACCATAGAGATTGATTCCCACATCTATTTTTTTAGTTTCGGTAAAGGTTTCCAGATCAATAACGGAAACTGTTCTGTCGTAATTAGGAACTCTGTAACCTCCTGAATTTGCTACATAAAGTTTGCCGTTACGTATTACCATTTGTTCAGGTTGATATCCAACTGTTACTTTTCGTTTTATTTCTAATGATGTTGTATCAATTTCAGCAACAAAACCTATCTCAGCATTGGGATCAATGGCTACAGGACCTGCGTAAGAACTGATATAAGCTTTGTCTTTATAAAAGGCTACATATCTACAATTGGGAATGTCTATTTTCTTGATTCGTTTTGCTGTCCATTTGTCTATAACCTCAACTTTGTTTGAGCAATTGATTACTGCATACACTTTATTGCCGTATATTTTTATATCATTACCCACATCTCCCAGTTCTTTGACAACTGTAGGATTGCGTTCTGAATAAATATCTGTGGTATAATTTCCGGTTCTGTAATTGAATACATCAATACTGGCACGATTCATTCCCATATTACCCTCGTTAAGAAGATAAAAACCTTCGACTTTACCACCGCTTCTGGGTGCAGCAACGCTTTTATCTGAGGATGGAAAAACTGTTTCTTCTTCTCTGCAGGAAACAAAAGCAACGGCTATAAATAAACTAAGGACTAATTTTGTTGTTATCTTTTTCATAGCTCAATACTGATTGTAAATTTTAATGTACGGCCCGGCATTGGATAATTATAAATTACCTCGTATTGCTGATTGAGGACATTATTAAGTTCTACTGATCCTTTCATTTTATACTGTTGAAATGCAAAAGATTTTTGTACCGCTAAATCGTGGGTGTACCAAGGCTGAACTTCATTTACTTTTATATTGTTGACATTACCATTGTATCGCTTTCCTACATATATAAAACTATAATTGAAATTCCAGGTTTTATAATCAGCGTTTAATATTCCGGATCCGCTGTGCCAGGGTGTATATGGAATCTGATCTCCATAAGATGATAATTCTAAACCTGCGAATTTTGTATAATCCCTACTTTGTGAATACGTATAAGTAAGATTTGTGGCTAGATTTACCTGACCAAAATGTATTCCCATATTCACTACAGATTCTATTCCTTGTCCTTTTACCTGCCCTATATTGGTCATCATCCATCGGAATAAGTTTCCGGTTGGGGCTGCTACTATTTTGTCTTTGGTATTGGTATAATAACCATCAACCTGAAAAGATAATTTATCGAAAAAACCTTTTTCTATTGGCAAATTATAAGTAAAACCAACATCATACTGATTCATGTATTCCGGTTTTAAAGTACTGGAACCAACCATTGTATAATACAAATCATTGAAAGTGGGCATTCTGAAAATACGTTTTGCAAATGCTCTTACAGTAAAATCATATTGCTTAAACGGTGTGTAACCTATAAATAATGCAGGCGTAAACTCTTGTTTGTCGGGAGCTTTTGCATTGTATCGCACTTCTTCCTGAACATAAGTGCCTACAACATTTCCCAAAACTTTAAATCCTCCAAATCTGTAAGAACTTGCGAGAGAAAATAACGCTGTATATCGCTGTGGAAATGAAAATTGGGTTTGTATCCCTCTTCTTGTTGCGTTTAACTTGTTGTACTGAAAATCTGTAGACAGCGAAACATCCCAGGTTGGTAATATGCTGTACATATTTACTGCTGAGAAATAATATTCCTGTTGATAATAGCTGTCGTCTGATTGTGCGCCTTCGGTAACCGTTTCACCTAATATATTGGTAGTGTCTCTGGCCACATAATGCGTGTAATCGTAAGCATATTTTGCCTTTGCCTGAAATTTATATTTATCTGTAAAATCTTTCACTAGGGTACCTTGTGCGAAAAAATTCTTATCGTACTGTCTAAAGCCGTCAGAAAACTTATTCTCGACAATCGCTCCCGGTGCTCCTCGATCTGAATCGTAATAATATACTTTAGCATCCCAGGAACCATTATTTATTTTTCCGTAAAGCCCGGATTCAAATCGTAGTGCTTCTATATCGCTGTTATGTCTGGTGGCAGTCGTATCATATGCAACAGATCCGTCTAGATTGTTTCTTTTGTACCTGTATTTGTATTCACCATTAGATTTAATGTATTCAGAGCTTACACTCATACTTACTTTGTCGCTCAATTTTTGCTCCCACCTAAATGAAGGATCAATATAATTGATAGACATTGTTTTATATCTTACTAATAAATTTGTTTTTTTTGTACCAACAAAAACAGGACGTTTTGTCCTTAAATAAATAGTAGAAGCAGCGGCAAAATCTTTGGCAGATTGGAAAATTTCACTTTTCTGTCCGTTATACATCGTCAGTGATTCCATATCATCTAAGGAGTATTTTCCCAAATCTGTTACGCCATTCTGAGCATTTCCTAATTGTATCCCATCATAAAAAACACCTACATGATGTGTTCCCATATTACGGACATCTACTGTTTTGAGTCCGCCAAGACCACCATAATCCTTAATTTGAGTTCCCGCAAAATACCGAAGAGCATCTGCAACGTTGTGACTTGCCAAATTTTCGAGCAATTTTCCTGAAAGGGACTGTACCGGAATTACTTCCTGATAAGGTTTTCCTTTTAATATTACTTCTTTTAAAACCCGCAAACTATCATTTGATACTTGTGAATGAAGCAAAAACGGAGCAAACAATATAAAAATGAAAAAGAGTATTTTTTTTGTATTATACATCACTGATTTAATTAAATAAACTCCAGAATAATAATCAAAAGCAATAAGAGAGAATCCCATTATAAATAACAGGTCAGTTCTTGTTGTTTGACTTTATTCCACGAAAGTCTTAAACTATGTGATTTGTGGCAGGTCTCCTGACTTGTTCCATCTTTAAACAACCTTCTCATCCGGCTCAGCGAACAATGGCATTAGTAACGTTTAAAGACTTGTGTAGAACTTACAGTAGCGGGTCTGTTCAGGATTTGCACCTGATTCCCTTTTAACTATTTTCTTAAAAACTAAAAAAATAGACCAAAATCTGGTGCAAAGATAGAATTATCTTTATAAAGAAGAGGTATTATCAAATGCAATTTATGTTTATCGCAATAAATGAAGAATTAAATACAATATCACATTAAAAAGTTAATTGACCAGTACTAAACTTCGGACGTTAACAAATTATATAGATAATTGATCAACACCTTAAATTCATGTCATAAAATCACAAAAACCACTAACAATCAATAAATTAACACTTATTCTTGTTAATAATTAATTAAAAAAAATTAAATTTAACTATTGTTTTAAAATTACTATCAACTAAATCCAATTTTGATATGAATTTAAGATCTCTACACTCCCCTTATTTCTATTTATTTGTATTGTTTTTTTTCTGTAATTCAAACGTTTTTTCTCAATGTTTTGAAATCCAGAGTATCTTGGTTGATGCTTGTGGGGTCCAAGAAGGGCGTAACGAAATGGTACGCTTTAAAGTTGGTAGTGCTCCATTAAACATAAATACCTTAACAGTAACATGGCCCAATAATGCTTGGCAGGGCATTGTTCAGGATTTGACAACGGCAGCTGTTGTCGCTCAATTAAATACTGATATAAGTGCTGCAGGCGGATGCGGACAAATACTAGAACCTCCCGGAGGAATATTACCTGCTAATGCAACCGCTATATTAGTTACTAGTTATCTGATGGTTACTAGTGATAATTCATTTGGTCCTTTATCCGAAAATATATATATGGTTTTTCAAGATGCTACAACTACTGTTGGGCACTTTGCCAACCAATCTATCGCACCTCCTAATGGGAGAACGCTTGTGATGAATTTTAGTGGTTGTTTGGATACTGTTACCTATGACAAATCAATGTTGACTAATACAAGTGGGGCAAATACTCCCGCTGACGGTGCTACAGTAAATTTTACCCCAGCCGGACTTGCCACTTACACCAATAACGGTTGTAAAGCACCTGTACCACCTTTTACAGTTGATGCCGGACCTCCTACCTTAACGGCTTGTGCAGGAGCAACAATTACTTTGAATGGTACTGCAGTAGGGCAAACTTCAGTTGCCTGGTCTGCGTCGTCGGGTTCTTTTTCTCCATCAACTACAACTACAACCGATTATACAGTTCCGACTGCAGCGGGTGGAACAACTATAGTATTGACGCTAAAAGCTACTAATAGTTGTGGGCTAGATATTACTGATACTATTAATTTATTAGTAACGTCCAACACAACACCAAACTTTGCAACAACTTTGACTTTGTGTAGTAGTGATACTGCACCAACTTTGGCTCTGACTTCTCCAAACGGAATCACAGGAACATGGAGTCCAAACATTATTGACACTGCAACAAGTGGCAACTATACTTTTACTCCAAATACAGGACAATGCGGCACAACCGCAACTCTTGCAGTGACCATAACTCCACCAACAATTCCTGATTTTGCTACAACTTTGACATTGTGTAATGGCGATACTGCACCAACTTTGGCTCTGACTTCTCCAAACGGAATTACGGGAACTTGGAATCCTGCAGTAGTCAATACTACAACAAGTGGCAATTATATTTTTACTCCAACTGCGGGATTGTGTGCGACAACTACTAGTTTAGCCGTTACCATAAATCAACAAATAACTCCTGATTTTGCTACGAGTTTACCGTTGTGTAGCAGCGATACTGCGCCAACTTTGGCTTTAACCTCCCCAAACGGAATCACAGGAACCTGGAGTCCTTCGGTAATCAATACTACAACAAGTGGCAATTATATTTTTACGCCAAATGCGGGACAATGCGCAACAACTGCTAGTTTAGCCGTTACCATAAATCAACAAATAATACCTGATTTTGCTACGAGTTTACCGTTGTGTAGCAGCGATACTGCGCCAACTTTGGCTTTAACCTCCCCAAACGGAATCACAGGAACCTGGAGTCCTGCGGTAATCAGTACAACAACAAGTGGCAATTATATTTTTACTCCAACTGCGGGACAATGTGCGACAACTGCAACTTTAGCCGTTACCATAAATCAACAAATAATACCTGATTTTGATACAACTTTGACATTATGTAATAGCGATACTGCGCCAACTTTAGCCCTCACCTCTCCAAACGGAATTACGGGAACCTGGACTCCTTCGGTAATCAATACTACAACAAGTGGCAATTATATTTTTACGCCAAATGTGGGACAATGTTCGACCACTGCTAGTTTAGCCGTTACCATAAATCAACAAATAACTCCTGATTTTACTACGAGTTTACCGTTGTGTAGCAGTGATACTGCACCAACTTTGGCTTTAACCTCCCCAAACGGAATTACGGGAACCTGGAGTCCTGCGGTAGTCAGCACAACTACAAGTGGCAATTATATTTTTACGCCTAATGCAGGACAATGCGCAACAACTGCTAGTTTAGCCGTTACCATAAATCAACAAATAATACCTGATTTTGATACGAGTTTACCGTTGTGTAGTAGTGATACTGCACCAACTTTGGCTCTAACCTCCCCAAACGGAATTACGGGAACCTGGAGTCCTGCGGTAATCAATACTACAACAAGTGGCAATTATATTTTTACGCCAAATGCGGGACAATGTGCGACAACTGCTACTTTAGCCGTTACCATAAATCAACAAACAATCCCTGATTTTGGTACAACTTTGACATTATGTAACAGCGATACTGCGCCAACTTTGGCTCTAACCTCCCCAAACGGAATTACGGGAACCTGGAATCCTGCGGTAGTCAGCACAACAACAAGTGGCAACTATACTTTTACGCCTAATGCAGGATTGTGTGCAACAACTGCAACTTTAGCCGTTACCATAAATCAACAAATAATACCTGATTTTGATACGAGTTTACCGTTGTGTAGTAGTGATACTGCACCAACTTTGGCTCTAACCTCCCCAAACGGAATTACGGGAACCTGGAGTCCTGCGGTAATCAATACTACAACAAGTGGCAATTATATTTTTACGCCAAATGCAGGACAATGCGCGACAACTGCAACTTTAGCCGTTACCATAAATCAACAAATAATACCTGATTTTGATACAACTTTGACATTATGTAATAGCGATACTGCGCCAACTTTAGCCCTCACCTCTCCAAACGGAATTACGGGAACCTGGAATCCTGCGGTAATCAATACTACAACAAGTGGCAATTATATTTTTACGCCTAATGCGGGACAATGTGCGACAACTGCTACTTTAGCCGTTACCATAAATCAACAAATAACTCCTGATTTTACTACGAGTTTACCGTTGTGTAGCAGTGATACTGCACCAACTTTGGCTTTAACCTCCCCAAACGGAATTACGGGAACCTGGAGTCCTGCGGTAATCAATACTACAACAAGTGGCAATTATATTTTTACGCCTAATGCAGGACAATGTGCGACAACTGCTAGTTTAGCCGTTACCATAAATCAACAAATAATACCTGATTTTGCTACGACTTTGACTTTGTGTAGTAGTGATATTCCACCAACTTTGGCTTTGACTTCTCCTAACGGAATAACGGGAACCTGGAGTCCTGCGGTAATCAATACTACAACAAGTAGCAATTATATTTTTACGCCTAATGCAGGACAATGTGCGACAACAGCTAGTTTAGCCGTTGCCATAAATCAACAAATAACTCCTGATTTTACTACAACTTTGACATTGTGTAATGGCGATACTGCGGCAACTTTGGCTTTAACTTCTCCAAACGGAATTACGGGAACCTGGAGTCCTGCGGTAATCAATACTACAACAAGTGGCAATTATATTTTTACGCCTAATGCAGGACAATGCGCTACAACTGCTAGTTTAGCCGTTGCCATAAATCAACAAATAACTCCTGATTTTGCTACGAGTTTACCGTTGTGTAGCAATGATACTGCTCCAACTTTAGCTCTAACCTCCCCAAACGGAATTACGGGAACCTGGAGTCCTGCGGTAGTCAGCACAACAACAGATGGCAATTATATTTTTACTCCAAATGCAGGACAATGTGCGACATTTGCTAGTTTAGCCGTTACCATAAATCCGCAAATAATACCTGATTTTGGTACAACTTTGACATTGTGTAGTAGTGATATTCCACCAATTCTGGCTTTGACTTCTCCTAACGGAATTTCGGGTACATGGAATCCTGCGGTAATTAACACAACTACAAGTGGCAATTATATTTTTACTTCAAATTTGGGGCAATGTGCTTCTATTGTAACTTTGATCGTTACCATTACACCTGCAATCGTGCCTGATTTTCCTGCTAAGCTTAATTTCTGCGACGGAACTACTCCAATTGTGCAGACAACATCTCCAAATGGAATTAGGGGAACCTGGAGTTCATCAACTACTAACAATAGTGGTAATTATACCTTTACTCCTATTCCTGGTCAATGCGCAACAACAGCTTCCGTAGAAGTAACTTTTACGTCGCCCGCGTATTCAATAACAAAAGAATGTGTAAACAATCGATATCTTATAAAGGTCGAAACCACATCTTCTTCTACTAATTATAGTTATTCCTGGGTTGACGACAAAGGGAATCCGGTAGGATCAGATAATGCGACTTTTGATTTTTCAGAATACAGCGAAAATTATAACGGATTATTACAGTTTCCGTTGCAATTTAAAGTTGCTGTCAATGATGGATCTTGCGAGGTTGAAGAAGTAATCGAAGTGTCAAATAATTTATGCGGTGTTCCCAATGCAGTTTCTCCTAATGGTGATGGAGTCAATGATACTTTCGATCTTACTGATTTTAATGTAACTAACATTGAAATATACAATCGATGGGGAAGAAAGGTATATGACTATGTTGGCAAATATGACAAACAATGGTACGGACAATGGAAAGAGGGAAATATGTTGCCAACCGGAACCTATTATTATATTATTTCATCTGAAAATGGAGATCAAAAAGCGGGATGGGTATTTTTAAGTTACTAACTCACTATAGTTCTCCCAATTTAAAACACAACAAATCAGTTGAATATATAATAAAAACACACTTTATAATAGCTTATTATTTTTTTCCGTTTTATTAAGATTCTATTCAAAAATTGATCATATGAGCATGTAAAATACTATCTAAAAATTGTGATGGTATCTGTTAGATTTTCTTTGCAGATAAATGCTTTAATGAATTCCTGAACTTCATTATTAGTTTCAGATGGTGTAGCAAAAGAATTAATATGAAACTCATCATCCTGATCAAGGATGTGTATAATTTCGGTATATCCTTTGGAAATTAAACTACCTTTTAATTTAATTATATTCAACTGTTGTTGACTATCCAACTCCTTACGAACCTTTAGTTTTATAGCTTTATCCATTGTACATATTTTTAAATTAACTGACTTAGTTTCATTCTCAAATATAAATATTAATTAGTTACGAATATTCATGAAATTGCTCCATAAAATATTATTTATCAACATACTAATAAACATTAGGTTAAGAAATTGTTATTAATTTACTAAAATATCAATTTGATTTTTCAGTAATTTTAACTAGATTAATAAACCAAAATTTCAATAACTTTGAACTCTGATTATGCGAGCAAACCTTAGAGAACATATTGAAAAAATAATACCGCTTACAGATGAGGAATTTTCCTTTGTCTCTGCTCATTTTATCCCAAAAAATTTTAAAAAACATCAATTCCTTATTCAGGAAGGTGATCCTGTAAAGTATTCTTACTTTGTAATTTCGGGACTTTTAAAATTAGTTCATACTGATGCGACAGGAAAAGAACACATTGTTTCTTTTGCTATGGAAGATTGGTGGGAAAGTGATTATTATGCTTTTTATACACAAACAGAAGCTACAATGTCACTACAATGTCTTGAAGATACTGAGGTTCTTTGCTGTTCATTTGATGATTATAAAAAACTACGGGATGGATTGCAAAAAATGGAACGTTTTTTTCTCGAAAAATCTACTTTTGGTTTCCTCGGATCACAACGCCGCATAATATCGTGGCAAACTTCTAACTCAAGAGAACGTTACGAACAGCTTTTAAAACAATATCCTTCACTATTTCAGCGCGTTCCCAAAAGTCTTATCGCATCTTATCTGGGAGTTTCGCGTGAAACCCTGAGCAGATTATCTTCTTAATGTGACATTTCTCACATCATATTCGTGAGAAATATCAAGACTCTATTCCTGATGTTATTCACAATTTTACAGTACAATTTTAAACTGTAATCGTGAAAAAAACATCAAAATTTTTAGCCTTACTATTATTAACTATTACGCCGGTATTGGCGCAAACAAAAAAAGCTAAACAAATGGAAATGAGAGTAATTAATCCGTGGAAATGGCAGAATGAACGTAGTTACGTGCAAGCTGTTGAAGTAAAAAATCCAGAAGGAACATTGTATGTTTCCGGTCAGACGGCAATAAGTGCGGATGGAATTTCAAGTGATGAAAACATGGAATCCCAAATAATTCTGGCTCTAAAAAATCTGGAAGAAGTAATCACCAAAGCCGGTTATGAATGTAAAGGAATTGTGAGACTAAACATCTACACGACTTCTACATCTGAACTTTGGCCGCACTTTGCTATCGTTCAGGATTGGGTAGCCAAACACGGCATTAAGCAAGCCACTACTCTATTGGAGGTAAAAAGCCTTTTTGAAACACTGAAGGTTGAACTGGAGGCTACGGTTGTAAAATAACTGATCCAAATTAACAAGATAAGCCGTTTTTTCTTACTTAAGAAAAAACGGCTTATTTGTATAAAAAATATTTTTGATCTCCTTTTCTAATTAGTACACTACTAATATTGTTCTTCAAAAATCCGGAAGGATCTTATTTTACAGCTGTTTTTCAAAATAAAATAGAAAACAAAAGCTATTCTATTCTACCCTTAAACAAAAGAAATTCAAACTGTTAGGTCATTAAAAAATAAGTTTCACAGGAAAATATTTAACTTTTTTGAATTATATTTCAAACTAAAAAGTCAATTATAACGTAATTATCAGAAACGATAGTCTTGTAATGAGATAAATTCAATTCACTATTACGTTTTTGGAAAAATATTGAATTTTATCTTATTCCTGATTATCGTTATTTATTAAATTTAAGAAGATTTAACTGTGGACAAAATTAATGTACAAAGATTAAAAAAGACTTTGGCTTATCTGGAAAGCAAACAACGCGAATTAAAAAGAAATCATGAAAACGATACCAGAACTATTGAATCAATGATAAAATTTCTAAAAAAAGATATGCTCGAACAATTTAAACTATCGCATTATGACATCTACATTAAGAATGAAATACACAATACCGAAACTTTTATTCAAAGTGTGCAAAGCATTATAGATAGCAATTCTCATTAAAAATTAATGAGAATTACTTTTTTTAAAATTATGCATTTTGCGTTATTTTATTAAATTCTTCCAGAGATTTATTAGGATCTGCCGTTGCATATTCGTTTTCGGGTTCCGGAATTACATGAATTTTTGAATCACTTAAAGATACAATTGCAGAACAAACGTATACTCCTATTTTGCCTTCGCTATATTTAAAATCCAATAACGTTAACTTGACTATTTCGTTGATAGAAAGCTCATAATAATTTCCGTAGCGGATAATTTTAAAATAAATTTCTTTGTTTTCTACTATCTCAAATTGATTGGTTTGAATGTTTTCAAAAACAAAATTATTCTTTACATCCTTTTCATTAAATCCCCATGCCCTAAATTGCACAAAGCCATTTACAAAATCAATTGATATATAATAGGCTGTTCCCTGCTCATCACATTCGATAACAAAACCTGTTTTTCCCATTCCTTCAACAGCCAGTGTACCTTCCCAAACAAAGTTTTCCGAAGGTTTTTCAAAACAAAAAACTTCATAACCACTTCTGCAGCCAATTCGCCATTTATTTTCATTTTCCACAACAAAATTAGCCGATGGGTTTCCCAAAATTGGAACAGGAATTGGTAAGTTTCTCTGATAAATTGTTCTTTGATAAAGCGTTCTCCAATGGTGATATGTTTTTAATAATAATCTGCCGTTACTGTCAACATCTAATTGTTTTGGTGGCGGAATAACGCGAAGTGTGTTGACATTCCCGCCAACAAAGTAAAAGTTATAAATCAAATAATAATCTCCTTCTTTTACAATTCGTGCTGCATAATTGCCTTGTGGCATTAATACATTGTTATGAAAAGCGTGGTATTCTCCTTTAAAATCCGGAGAGAACCAATAACGAACTTTTATATCTTCGCGAATCGAACCTAATAAATAGTGCATTCCTTTTATTTCGACCACACAAGGACATTCAATATCATCATAAACATATGCTACATGCAGCGGTTTTTGAAGAACAAAACCTTTCTCTCCTCGTTTTGCCACACCAATGCAACCTCTTCTGTATGTTGGTCCTACTGCGCTGCGGGCACAAATTAATAAATAGTCTTCTCCTTCAAACTGGTATTTAAAAGGATCTCTGAAGCTGAGCCATTCCCGCGGGTTATTATCCCTGCTTTCATAATAAGGCGCATTACTTCTAAGCGGCAAACCATATTGATTATCTTTTGTCCAGTGAATTAGATCTGGAGAAACTGCACGCCCTACCTTTTGCGTAATTCCTTTGTCCTGACGTTTTAAGCCTGTATAATACATTTCGTAACCTTCTCCTTCAGAGTTTTTACTAACATGCATTGTCCAAAGCATATCATCATCCCATTCTCCGGGATCTCCCACGAACAAAGCGTTTTTTACTCTTTTCCACGAAAGACCATCTTTTGATACTGCATGTGCAATATAATCGTGATTAGGAATAATTAAATGAAACAAATGATGCACGCCGCTATCATCTATAAATACATCGACATCTCCTATTTCCCAATTACTAAAACCTGAACCTGAATACATATTCTATACTTTTATTTAATTTGCCGAGTGCAGCTGCCATTGTCATTCTTACGAAATAAGAATCACCATAAAAAAATCTCCAATCTTTGTTGAATATCATGTGGACAGGGCGCAAACTCAACCATATTTTATTTAATTATTTTGTAATGTTTTAATCCTTCCAAAATACCTTCAGATGCGGAACTTTTTGCCACATAAATACTTTTGGTAGTTTCATATTTGGCTAATTCTAAACTTCTGTTTCCCACGATAATTCCTTTTACAGCGCCTCTGAACATGTCAATATCGTTTCCTGAATCTCCTGCAGCAATTACATTTGTGAGTGGAATCGACCATTTGCGACATAAAAATTTAATCGCATTTCCTTTCGAAGCTCTTTTAGGAATAAAATCAAGAAACTCGCCATGACTTGGGATAATATTTACTTTGTACCATCCTGTGCCTAAAACTTCGATTAGTTGATCGTGATTGTATTTTTCTTTATCATAATAATAAGAGATTTTGTATGGATTTTGGGCTTCTGGTTCTTGTAATCGCAACCACGGAATCTCTTTTAAACGGTTTACAATATCTTCTCTTTTCCAGCGACCGGCTAAAAATTTTGCCCATCCTTTGTCCAGAATATAATCTTTACCATTTGTGTAATAAATTTCGGTCCCAACAGAACAAATAATAAAATCCGGTAAAGGAAATTGTTCTTCTTCCATTACTTTTTTTACCAGCGCCAGGTTTCTTCCGGAGGCGAGTGCAAAAGCCATCTTTTCAGTCCGGTTAATCAAATGTTCCTTTAATTCTTTTAGACCGGGATTATTTAATTTTGGTTCAATAAGTGTTCCGTCTATATCTGAAACAAATAAATGTTCTACCTTTCTTTTAAGTCTTTCGATATTTATGTTAGGATAGTGCTGTTTTTTGATTCCTGAACCGGACGACAGTGATAAATTTTCATTGACCAGTTCAACATATTGGTTAACATGACTTAACCAGCTATAATGTTTTTGAATATTAATTGCTCCGTTATTAGAGTAATATTTCCATTGACTTTCATTGGTTAAGATATTTCGTAAAGCTTTTTTGATTTCATTTTCATTCAACGGATCTACCAATTCTCCGTTCTGGCAAGTAGGAATAATTTCTGATGGTCCACCATTTTTAGTTACCACAACCGGAAGACCGGAACTAGCGGATTCAATTACAGTTAATCCGAAGTTTTCATGTAAAGCTAAATTCACAAAAACACCTCTTTTTTCGGCAGCATAACGATAAATAATCGAAACCTCATTTTCTACGTCATGTTTCTTTGGAATTGCCATTTTTCCGTACAAATCGTACTTATCCATCAAAAGCAAAAGATCTGTCAAAACATCTTTTTCAGATTCCGGCATTTGCGAAATGTCTTTTCTAATTCCGGCAAAAATGACCAAATTAGCAATACTCTGCAGTTCTTTATCCTTACCGTAAACCTCGATTAAGGTGTGAAGATTTTTATGGCGATCAGGTCTTGACAGCGCTAAAATAAATGGTTTGTGTGGATTTATTAAAAACTTCGAAATCGTTTCAGCAACCCAGTATTTCCTTTGCTCCTCTTCCATTTGTTTATCAGAATCCTGTTCTCTGTGATAATAGGGTACAAATTTACTGGTATCAATTCCGGGAGAAATAGCATGGTATTTTCCTAATTCAAAATTTACGTAGGGTTTATAGGTTTCAATTTCCTGCTCTGTAGAAGTGACAATAAATTCAGATAATTCTAATGTTTTTTCTTCTGCGGCAATTCTCTGTGTGAACTTAAATTTCTTTTCGATTTCTTCTTCACTCAAACCGCTTTCAAGTAGTTTATTCTTTTTATGAAAACCTAATGAATGCCCGGTATGAGCAAAAGGGATATTTAAGATGGTCGATAATTCACTGGCGACATATCCGGCGTCTCCGTAATGAGAATGTATCCAATTTGGGAATATATCATGAAGTTTAATATGCTGGACAATTCCATTTACAAAAGTGTCCAAACCGTCCCATAATTGCTCTTTTGGTTTGTATTTTTTTCCTAAAAAAGGAATTCTTCTTATGTCTAATTTTTCATTAATGATTTCGATAGGTACTGCATATTCCGGCGATAGATTTTTGTCATCGATTAACCTTGTAAAAATATGAACATGCTCTACATCTTCATGTTGCGATAAAAACTCGGCAAGTTCATAAACGTATTTAGTTTGTCCTCCATTATCAGCATCTCTACCAATCTCCAGACCCGAACCTTTTAAGAGTCCGTGTATGTTGATTAATGAAATTCGTAATTTTGTCTTCATTGTTTTTATTTGTTAGAATTTTTAAGATACAAAAAATCGGGCAGTCTGACCCAAACTCACAAAAAAAATAACAAGATTCTTAACATTTAAATCCTAAATTGTAAGAAACATAGTCCTCAAAAACGCTAAATGTTGTTATATTTACATTCTTAAACAAATCGATTTTTTCATCCTTTATCAATAATAATGGATGTAAATAAAAAAACTAAAAGCGATGTATTTTGATAGGACGTTTTTATATTTGTGACGTGAACATTATCAAAATAAGCAGCTTTATCTAATGTTTTTTCTTCTGCTTAAATGTCCCAAAATCAAATATTTTTTTTGCTTTGCGACAATCACGAGAATGTGTTCTGCGTAAAATTTGTTTATAGCAATCGACAATCACAATTTAACGATATTGTATTATATGATTACCAACAATATCCTCTCTGAAAATTTGCAATTAATTATCTCATAACAAACATCTTTTGTTATTAACTTTTATTATATCAAACTAAATAAACATGGAACAGGATTTATTACTAATGGGTGCTAGTGCTTTACGAAAAGCCGCCCTAAATGAGAAAGCAAAAGAGTATATTCTTTCAAATGAAATCTTATTCAAAACAATTAAAAAAGCTGCTGATCGATATATTGGCGGCGAAACATTAGAAGAAACTATTGTCAAGGTCAAGGAACAAAATAAGCAAGGTTTTAAAACTTCTATAGAGTTCATGGGCGAAAATACGCTAACTGAAAAAGAAGCGACCGAGGCATCTAATGAATTTATCAGGATAGCGCAAGAGATAAAACAACAACAATTAAACTCGACTTTTTCTCTTGATCTTTCGCATATTGGTTTAGCATTATCAAAAGATTTATGCTTAAACAATTTAGACTTAATATGCCAGGAGGCTGAAAAAGATAATATTGAAGTAACAATCAGTGCAGAAAATATTGAAATAACCGATGCTGTAATTGATGTCTACAAAACAGCTTCTCAAAAATATAAAAATGTTTCCATTACGCTTCAGGCTTATTTACATCGATCAAAAGATGATTTTGAAGATTTAATCCAGCAAAACGGAAGGATAAGAATGGTCAAAGGGGCTTTTGAAACTCCCGAGGGCTTTTCTATTCCAAGAGGAGCAGCACTTGATGAACGCTATTTATATTATGTAGATCAATTATTGTCAAGAAATTATAAATGTGCCATAGCAACGCATCATGATTTAATTCAGAAAGAAGTAGTTGCGATGCTTGAAAAATACAAACCGAGCAAAGAATTATATGAATTTGAAAGTTTATACGGCATTCAGAATGAGCAATTAGCCCAATTAAAAGAGCAAGGTCATCCAACAAAATTATACTTTGTTTATGGTAAAGAATGGTATTTGTATTTGTGCAATAGAATTGCCGAATATCCTTTGAATATTTTTCAGGCTTTGAATGACATTGTCAGTTAATATTTTGTTTCTGAAATAGTTGTATATAAAAAAACCAGTAAAGTTGGCTTTACTGGTTTTTTTATGTTTTAATGAGAATTTCTTCTCCCTGATTATATTAAAAAAAATACCGTTTTAAAAAAACTATGAAATTGTATCTGGTTTTTATACGAATCAGATGTTAATACTTTATTTGATTGGTTTTTAGAATCATAACTTTCTTTAAGATGTGATTTTAAATCCTTAATAATTGTTTTTTTCGTTTTGTAACCGCCCAATACAATCAAATCATTAATTTCTTCTATAAATGGTGTATTGCTATATAAGCGTTTATTAAATAAACATACCAGAATATTTGATCCTTTTTTTTCTAATGCCAAAAAATCGATTAATTCCAATTTATTGTAAACAACAGATATAAAACGATCAAAAGACAAAGTCTCAACTTGACTGTCAACTGCAAAAGAGTTTGTCATAAACTCAAATTCATCCGTCAGTTCTTTACTGAACATTTTTAAGAAATGTCCTTTATCATCATCTACTAAAACTTTTATCTTTTCTATTGCCATATTTTACTCCTTTATGTTATTTTTCAAAAAACCTGCTATTGAAAAACAAGCACAAAAGTATTTTTAAATAAACGCAATTAATGTCATAATAGGACATAAAAACCCCATAATAAGACTTTTATGCTTTAGTTATTAAAGACCAGAAAAATGAAATTGTATAAATTCAGGACTCTTTCCAGCTGAATTAAAGTTTTGGACTTATTTATTAAATCGTCATTTCAACTGCTGCCCTTCTGTAAATTTTTGGCTCTTTTCTGCTATTTGATCTGTCTTCTATTAAAGTATTTGGCGCTTTTGTTCTAAATGATTCCATTTCTAAATCGCATAAGTTCTTGTCATCGAACATTTTACTGATGGCAATAATTTTTCCGTTGAATGCTTTTATATTGAAATATCTTTTATTGGTTTGAGATGTTTTTCTGTTAAATTTTGTATTGTCCTGCGAATTGTTTTTTACAGATTCAATCCCTTTTATGCACATAAATTTTCTGGTGTATTCTCCACTACTCAGAATAACTTCGTTATTATTGTTTATAAAATCAAATTGATATTCTCCATTTGCATTTATAGTAATTACAAATTTTTCCATTTTAAAAATTATTTTTTGTGTAACCTTATATTAAATTTCGATTCTAAATCGTAAAAACACTTAATCATTAAAAATGATTTTAAACGTTGTCCCTTTTCCAACCTTGCTTTCTACTGTAACGCTCCCGTTCATGGACTCAATCTGGTTTTTTGTAATGTATAAACCTATACCGTTCGATTTTTCATGATTATGAAATGTCTTGTACATCCCAAATAGCAAATGCCCGTATTTTTCGAGATCAATTCCCAGTCCGTTGTCTTTTATGGTCAATACCTTCTTTTCATTTTCCAGAAAAAAATTGAATTCAATTATCAAAAATTTTTCCGGATGCGCATATTTTATTGCATTTGTACATAAATTTTGCAAGACACTTTCGAGATAAGCCGGATTAAAATTAATAGTTGCTTCTGCAGGAATATTGTTTATAATTGTAGCATTATTTCTATGGCTATAAGCACTAACGATATTGAGAACCCTGCCTAAATAAGCATTTAGGTTCAGCGGTTCAACAATAATTTTATCATTATTCTGAATATTCACTATTTGCGATAAATCTTCTATTGTCTTGTTAAGATCATTAGAAACCGTTCTCAGGTATTTCATCGTTTCGCGCTTATCAGCGAAATTTTCTTCGAGGTCAATCATGTCCAGAAGCAATTTAAAATTTCCAGCATGCGAGTTTAAATTATGAGATACAATGTGAGAAAAATTCAAAAGCCTGTTATTTTTTTCACTGTAAAACTCCATTTTTTTCATTAGCTCCAACTCTTTCTCTTTTTGAGATGAAACCTCAGTATGAGTTCCTATTATCTTTGATGGTTTGCCATCGATATCGCGTTCTATTACTTTCCCTCTGTTTAAAATCCATTTGTATTTATTACCAGATGTAAGTATGCGATGAAAATTTTCGTAGAAAGGTGTTTTATTTTCAAAATGATTATCAAGAGCCTCGCAGTATTTTTTCAGATCATCAGGGTGAACAATTTCTTTCCATTGTTCAGGAGAATTAAAAACTTCGGCAGTATCTGATTCTAATATTTTAAAAGATTGTGGTGAATAATAAATAGTATTCGTTTTCATATTCCAATCCCAAATACCTGACACTGAAGTTTCCATAACGAACTTAAAACGTTCTTCTGAAATTTGAAACTTTAATTCCTGTTCCTTTAACTCTGTAATATCAGTTACTCTTCCGTACAGTTCAATACTTCCATCATTATTTACTTTTCTTTTTGATGTAATTTTGAACCAGCAAGAACCTTTTTCAGGCAATAATACCCTGAAAATAGTATTCCAGCTTTTCCTTTTTTTAATCGAATCAATCAATGATTGCTTGACTAAGGTCTTATCTTCATGATGAATTTGATTGCAGGCAGAAAGTATTGTATTGGTAAACATATCCTCATGCTGGATTTCAAACATATCATAAGCCGAATTGCTTATAAATGGCATATCGTAATCATTGTGCGCTGAAATCGTTAAAACAAAAAAAGCGTCCTGAATTTCGTCCAATAGTATAGATTTCAATTTATCTACTGTCTTATTTTTTTTGGTTTTATAAAAATCGAATTCCATATCCTCATCTTTTAAAAATAACATTCCTTAATTTCTAAGTATTACAGAATAAGTAAAGGAGAGATTTCTTTATTTTTTTATTAAACCTACTTTTAATAAAATCTCAATCTGGCATATATTCTCTCTCCTTTAAATCATTCTTATAATTCTATCTTTTTCTAAGCTCTAAAAATGATTATTTGTTGATCAGACGGCCACCCTCAAAAAATAAAATTGACCTGCATTGTATAAAGTCCAAAAACACAAACAAAAGCCGTCTGCGACAACAAAAAGATTATTCTTATATCAGGAAAATTTGGCATTAACAGGTAATTAAATATATCTCTTTCTTTAAATTCTTAATTGCTTATTCTTCCTGACGTTACAAAAATACTCTCAATAAAATCAATACTTTATAGAACAATGCACGGAGTTGTGTAGAACTATTTCTACAGAAAATAACTTACAATTCTAAAAATTTATGGCATAAAAAAACAGGAACCTGGCAGATTCCTGTTTTTGATAAATATTCGATAACAAACTGTGCGATAACAGTTAATGCGATAATCAGAGAGAACTATTCGTCATAATAGAGCTGAAAGAACTTTATTAAATCAGCCAGATTGTCAATCTCTAACTTTTCGAAAATCCTGTTTTTATAAGTACTAACGGTTGTTTTTTTTATGTTTAAAAGTTCTAATATTTCCAGATTACCATATCCTTTAATTAATAGCTGTGCTACTTCAATTTCTCTGTTCGATAAAAGATCCAGCGGATTTGTGGGCTTTTTTGAAATATAAGAATCTAAAATTTTGTCTTTTATATTCTGGGTAATATATTTTCCTGATGCAATCATGGTATTGATTGCATTTTTCATTTCATCTTCTGTCGTTTCTTTGTTCAAATATCCCGAAGCGCCAGCATTTAAATAGCGCATCGCATAAATATTTTCATCATAGGCCGAAAATATTAATATTTTGACATCGGGCTGAATTGCTTTAATTTCTGAAATGACATTTATGCTATTACCATCAGGAAAATTCACATCCAAAATTAATAAGTTGACTTTTACCTCTTTTAGAATATCAAATGTTTCTTTAAAATTTCCTGCTTTATAAATTGTGGCATTCAAAAATAACTCTTTTATGATCAGAGAAACGCCTTGTCTTACCACGCTGTGGTCATCAGCAACTAAAAAACTATAGTTGTTGGATGTTGATTTCATTTTCATTTGCATAAATTAAAATTGTTGCGGCGCTCTTCCCTTCTTATTACTATTTGATATTGTAAAGTACAAAAATATAAACGTTCTGTTTTGAATTTTAAACCAAACTTATTATAAGATTGAACTTAATCGTTGTGCCTTTACCCTGCTGACTTTGAACACTAATTTCTCCACCAAATAACTCGACTATTTCTTTACATAAATTAAGTCCTAAACCAACTCCAAGATCATTCACTTTTCCTGAAACAGTTCCTTGATAATAGAGTTCGAATATATTCTTTAAATCATTTTCCGCAATACCAATTCCGTTGTCCTGAATTTCAACATTTAGATTAATTTTTTTACCTGAAATCTTATCAGGATCAATCGTAATTGCTATCAATCCGTCTTTTGTAAACTTATTGGCATTACCAATAATATTATAAAAAAGCTGGTGTATTTTTGTAGGATCTGAATAAACTTCAAGATCTGAAACCAAATTAGAACGAAACTCAATTTTATTGCCTTTACTTTCTACCAATGAAGTCATCGCGTAAATGATCTGATTGATTTCTTCGTTTAAATGGAAGTTTTTGTTGTTTAATTTTGGTAAATAATTTTCATCTTTAGAATATTCCAATATCTGATTTGCCAAAAGAAGCAACGAGTTTGTGGTAAACTGAATCGATTTAAAAGTATCTTTTATCTCAGGATCTTTTATCGATGAACTTATCATTTTGCTGTAAATAGAGATGATACTAAGCGGCGATCTAATTTCATGACTGACCATTCCCATAATCCTATTTTTAAAATTTAAGCTTTCGCGTATTTTAATTTGTGCAATGGTTAGTCTTTTCTCATATTGAAAAGCCATTCTGGTAAAACTAAAAAGTACAATCGATATAATAAACATCAATATTATCAGGACTGCAATAGTGTAACTTCTCACTATTTTATTAGAATTGTATTGATTCTGCAACTGTTTTTGGGTGTCGTCTTGCAGCGTGTTTAACGATTTATTATAATGAGGCATTATCTCTGCTTCTAAATTCAGCAGTTTATTATTAAGCTCCGTTAATTTTGAATCCTGATCCTTTAAACTTGCAAATGACTTTTTTAAATTCTGAAATTGATTTTCGTAGTAATTATTGGTAGTTTTAAACAAATTTGCAAATTGATCTTCGATGCTTCCGGATACCATTTTATCATTGTATTTCATGGTAACCGTAATCTTAAGCTGTTCTTTTTGCACATCCATTTTTCCGGCCAAAGCATTACCTAATCTTGTAAATAATCCTTTTTTTGACACACTGTCAACTTGTATATAAGAATCCGTTTTAATACTATCCAAAATCTTTTTATATTCAAATTTATTGAGTTTGAAAGATTTCGAAGTGTTATTTTTAGACGGATTAATCTGGGTTTCGATAATAGAATCAATATCTGCTTTTAAGGATTCAATGGTATATGCTGATCGATTCTTTTCCATCAGAATCTTCATAAATGCCTTATTATCTGTAGTAATCAAACTCAGGCTGTCTACCAAACGGCTTATTTCGTTTAATGAAACATTGTATTTGTCTAGTGAAGCCTGATCTTTTTGACTTTTATAAGCATTAAAATTCTTTTGAGAATCAATAAATGAATGATTTATTCTACCCGTATATTGCGATATTTTATTCAAAGAAGTCATAGAATCCAAAGCCTTAGACATTTCAGATTCATTTGATGTTTCATTGTACCAAATAATTACAACTATTAACTGCAACAAAATAACAAAAGCTATTAGCGAGTAATGAATTATTTTTCTGTGTTTGAATTTTAGTTTCAATAAACTAAATGTATCATTCAATAAATGCTTTCTAATCAAAATTTATATTTTTAAAATGATAAAAAAATAATGAGTAAAGAAGAAAATCAATAACTCATTCAATTGTTTTAATTAGGTATCTGAAGTATTATCATGAATGATGTACTACATTTTGAATAAATATTATTTATTGGATTTCAATCAGTATTACTGATTAAAATCTAATGCCGGTAAAAGTTGTTGTTCGCTTAAAAATAAACCTGGCTTAAATAAAAACAGCAAAGCTTATCCGGCAGCAAAATCAGCACTAATTATAACGGCAACAAATATTTAAAAGAGACTTGGGGATTCTTTTAATTCATTAAATATGCTATAAACAATTTACATATTTTCAATTATATTTTGAATATATATTTATTTTTATGCTTTTAATTAGTTGCAAAAGTAGCTTGCTCAGGATTAACATTGTGTAGAACAATATAAAACCGCATGTAGAACTTGTTCTACAAATAAAATACTCTTTTTACGATTAAAATTTTCTAAAATATAAATACAATTCAAGTGCAAAAATAGCTAAGTTCCTTTACAAAACAACCAGATAACAATTTAATATAATGATACTGCACAACGGGGCAGCATATTAATTTTGCTCTATTATTTATTTTCTCTAAATTCGGCTGTATTTACAAAAGAAAATCCTGCTCTACATTTCAGCAAAAACTAAAAAAGAACTCAAATCATTTACCTTAATACTATTATAGTTAATGTCTACTTTATATCAAAGCCCAAGAATAATTATTCGAGAATTTTTACCACACGAACAACAGACATTTTTAAATCTTTTTAAAGATGATCAGGTTACACAATACCTTCCTGAGGCTTCGCCAGAAAGATATGCTGAGATGTTTAATGAGTTGCTGGAGAATTATGAAAAGAAAAAACTTAGTCGATGGGCGATTTTCGATACTACAAATAATAATTTTATAGGAATGTGCGTTGCCCGTGTTTTTGTACCCAATACAAGCCAAATAGAAATTGGATATGTACTCAGCAGGCAATATTGGGGAAAAGGTATTGCGACAGAGGTTTGTAAAGCTCTAACTCAATATAGTTTTGCCCATACAAATACGAATGAAGTCGTAGCGATAACTGATCTCAACAATAGTGGATCACAAAATGTATTGCAAAAAGCAGGATTTGAACGATTGAATAATTTAATAAGAGATGAGGAAGAAATAGCTTATTTTAAGATAGAAAGATTGTTGTAGGTTATTCTTTTAATTTAAAATTAAGTGATTTATCTTTCCTATTAACCATTTATGATAATTTATAAAAAGTCAGGAGACTTTTATCAAGTTTACAACTTACCGTAAAACAAAAAAAATTGCGCAAAGTCAGAGACATTTGCGCAATTTTTTATTATAACTCTTCAGGACTGGGAATTCTACCCATCCAAAGACCCCACATTTCCGGTTCTCTTTAGTACTCCCCAACTCTGGCTTTCTCCTTTTATAGCTCTTCTGATTGCTCTGAATAATATCACATACATTAACTGACGGTAGACAAATCGTTGCGGAATCAGCCAGATGAGTTTGCTTAATTTTTCTTTTTCGAAAATAAAAGCAATTACGCTTACCAGCATATCTACCAGCATAAATACAAGATAATAAATTCCAATTTTATGAAGACTGTCGGGATTATTATGATTCCAGATCAGACTGACGATCAGAATTAAATCTGCCAACGGAGCAAAAATGGGAAGCACGATCTGAAAAATTAATACGTTAGGCAATGACACCATTCCGAGTCCTTTATACTTTGGATTAAAACAGGCGTCACGATTTTTCCAGAATGCCTGCATAATACCATAACTCCAACGGAAACGCTGTTTCATGAATTCATTCAAAGTTTCAGGTGCTTCTGTAACGGCAACGGCTTGAACACAATTAACGATTCGGTAGTTGTTTCGTAGAATTCTTATCGTCAAATCACAATCTTCGGCAAGAGTATCAGTTGTAAAACCTCCTGCTGTTTCGATCGCTTCTTTCCTAAAAGCGCCAATAGCTCCCGGCACCACCGTGATTCCGTTAATCAAATCAAAAGCCCTTCTGTCAAAATTTTGAGCAGTAGTATATTCGATGCTCTGCCATTTGGCAAGCATGGTATTTTCGTTTCCTACTTTTACATTTCCGGCAACGGCACCTACTATCTGATTGTTTTTAAACTGTAGGGTAAAACACTTCATTAATTGTGAAAGTGCATCTGTTTTTAATTGGGTGTCTGCATCAATACAAACTACAAAATCATTCTGAGTTATCGCAATTCCGTGGTTAAGTGCTGAGGCTTTACCACCATTTACTTTGGTATGTACTTTTACAATATCATGATTTTTAAACGCTGTATCTACCTGACTGAATGTAGTGTCTTTTGAACCATCATCGACAAAAATAATATCAAAGTTAGGATAATCCTGTCGAAGCAAGTTATGAAGTGTTTTTACGGCATTTACCTCTTCATTATAAGCAGGTACAATGATACTTACTTTTGGGTAACGTTCTCCTGCTATAGTATAACTTAACGGATATTTATAATCTTTCCATTTTTTCAGGAAAGCCATAATTGCCATTAATAAAATACGGATGAATCCTAAAAAAATAGCGATCCAAAAAAGGGCTGTAATAAAATTACCAAACCAATATCCAAGATCAAAAATGATGTTATCAAGGGTTACCAAATTTCCTTTTGCCTTTGGCATAATTTCATCTTTAGTCTTTCCTAATAACTTAGAAACGGTTGTAAACTGAATTCCTTTGTCTTTAAAATATTTTATGATTCTGGGCAAAGCTTCTACAGTTGCCTGTCTGTTGCCACCGGCATCATGAAGCAGAATAATTCCTTTAGTCGGATCAGCTTCATATCCTCTGATTACCCTGTTATAAATACTGTCAGCAACAACGCCTTTTTCCCAATCGTTAGGGTCGATACTTTCTCCTACAGTATAATAGTTTTGCAATTTACTTAATGCAACAGGTCGCAGCTCTGCTTCTGTTGTTGGTTCAGCATCAGCATTATAAGGCGCTCTAAAAAGCACGGTACTTCTTCCCGTAACCGCTTCGATTAATAATCGGGTCGTTTCCATTTCGGCAGAAGCTCTTTCTTTACTGACCACTGCAATATTAGGATGTGTAAAAGTATGATTGCCTATCTCATGCCCTTCTGTATAAATTCTCTGCAGAAGCGGGATATTGTTTTCTCCCTGAAGTCCGACTACAAAAAATGCGGCATGAATTTTTTCACGCTTTAATATATCTAAAATTTGTGGCGTATAAGTAGGATCAGGACCATCATCAAAAGTTAGAATAACCTCTTTATGTACATTCCCAAATTTGCTTATAACATATTTTGTAGGCAGTTCTACATATTTTTGTTCTGTAATAATTGATTCATTTGGATCTGTCTGCAGATTAATTTTTCCCGGCTGAGGATCCGTAAGCACATTCAGAATTTCTCCTTCACCGATATAATCAGGCGTCGAGAAACTCATATGCACTTTCTCTAATGTTTTAAAATCAAATGGGGTTTTGGCTATGCTTTTATTCGTCAGGCTTCTGTTATAATAATGCCATAACCTGCTGTCTTCACTACCTAATCGCCATAATGCGGTTCCGGCAGTACCATATTCATCTGCAAACCTGATGGTATTAAAATTAGTTGCGGCATCAGTAAAATAAACCTGATGTTTATTCCCTCTTCCGTCAGTATAATTAAACGAGTTATTATAACTGTTATCATTAAAGGTAATTTTCGCACCATATTGTTTGGCCAGCGATAATGCCTCGTCGTATGTAACGGTTACAGCTTCTTTATTTTTTTCCCAATCATAACCATAACCGGCAAAACAGAGAATAATTTTATTAGACGGAATCTCTTTTGCAACCTGATCCAGAATTCTTTCTGTCCATTTTTGACTGCTTATTGCTCCCGGCACACTACCGCTATAATGTTCGTCATATGCCATTAAAAACATATAATCATTATATTGAGATAATGCCTTTATATTAAAATCATCATCATTGGCCATGATATCCTGGGTAACAAGAAATCCCATGGGATGCAATTTTTCATAAAGTTCTTTTTGAAAAGCAATTATAGGCTCGTCGCTATTTTCTTTAAATTCCTCAAAATCAATATTAATTCCCTGAAGATTATATTTTTTAAGATTTTTAACGATATCGTTAATCAGCCTTTCTTTCTTTACGTTGTCATGCAATATTCTATGAACCATATCGCCGTCAAACTCTCCTTCGCCTTTAGATTCATTGATATTATTTATAAGAGGAACTATTTTTATTCCTGCTTTTTTCATGACTTTCAAAGCTGCCGTATCAATTTCTACCCGCAGTAAATCTGTTTTTGGATCTAAAAAAAACCATTCCGGAATTACCATATTGAGTTTACCAATATTCTTTTGAAGTGAAAAGAAACTTTGCGGATCCCAATCAACATAAAAAGCAGCACGAATTTCCGGAAAATCAATTCCTACGCTTTGCTTTTTTAGCTTTTCCATTTTTGATTTTGATCTCAAAAAACTATTAAAACCTTTGTATTTTATCAGTTCCTTCGCAGTAAGTTCTACTGGTGTACTTGGATTTACCAGTTTTTGTGTCGAAGTATCGTTCCCTAATATTGGCAATGAAGGTTTTAATCCTCTCTGGAGCGTAATAATAAAAACCGGAATCAACATTAAGAGGAGAAAAATAATCAATCTGGTTGACCATTGAAAAGTTCTCCAACGCAATTTAGTTTGCGTTTGAAATACTTGTTTTTTATTGTCCATAATTTTAATTAAATACTGTATAAATTTAAGTCAAAAATCTGATTTAATTCAATTTAGACTTCTATAATGATCTGTTTATTAATCGTAGAAAAATCGCTCCTTTTTCAATTCATTGTTATTATCTTTTATAATTTGAGGTATAAACGAAATACAAGATCGTCTTCAAAAAAGTCTGAAGCTTCAATTAATCCGGTAAATATCTTACTTTTTTTTAATCTTTAATCAATAAAATTACTTTCTCTATTAATTTATATAGTATTTTTATATCAAAGCAAATAAGTGATATTACGATGACAGAAACAAAAAACACCAATAGCACTTTAAGTTTACTCAAAAAAAAAGCGCTGACTTTTTTCTCTAAAAAGGGAAAATTATCAGGCCAGGTTATTTTGACATTTTTTTTTATTTTTGTCGGTATTTGGTTCATCAAAGAAGAACATAACGAGCTTTATCAAATAAAAAACAGTATTACCGAAGCCCAGCCACAATGGGTCATTATCGCTTTTCTGGTAACCTTTATATATATTTTTCTTCAAGGATTAATGTACGTCGTTTCATTTGATGCTATTGGTGCAAAAATCACCTGGAAAGATGCAAATATCTTATTCTTAAAGCGCAATTTTATAAGTGTATTTATTCCTGCCGGCGGCATTACCTCACTGTTCTTTTTTACGGATACGCTGTTAAAAAAAGGAACTACAAAAACAGATGTTCATTTAGCATCAGCGATTTACGGCTTTGTGGGTATCGTATCGGTAATCCTGCTGGCAATACCACTTTTTCTTTTTTCATTATTAGAAGGAAGTGTTAGTGCCAATGAATGGATTGTTTTGGGTCTTGTAATCGTTATTATTCCTTTACTGGTACTTTCGTTTAATTCTTTAATTCAGAAAGGAAAACTGTATAGATTACTCTTAAAAAGTTTCCCTAAAATTGAACCTTTTATAATTGATTTACAAGAACATAAAATAAACAGAACTAAATTTTTAAAGATCGTATTATGCTCTTTGATTATTGATATTATTGGTATTGTACATATTTATATTGCCATGAAAGCGCTTCAATTCGAACCATCACTTTTTGCTGCGGCAATGGCGTATGTTGTTGCTGTTATTTTTTTAATAATCTCTCCATTTTTGAGAGGTTTAGGCGCTGTCGAAGTTTCTATGGGATACCTGTTAATACAATATGGTTTTAGTAATATGGAAGCCGTTGCCTTAACACTTTTTTATCGTGTTTTCGAATTTTGGCTTCCTCTGTTTGCCGGCGTTATTTTATTTATTTCAAAGATTCAAAAACTGCTTCTTCGTGTTGTGCCTGCTTTGCTTCTACTGGTTCTTGGTATTATTAATATCATATCTGTTTTGACGCCTGCAATAAATAGCCGACTTATTCTCCTTAAAGATTTCCTGCCTCTTGAAGCAATACATGCATCAAATTATCTTGTATTGACCACCGGATTATTTTTATTGGTAACAGCAGCTTTTATGCTAAAAGGACTTCGAATGACTTGGTGGTTTGCCCTGATTTTATCTGTGATTTCTATAATAGGTAATCTTACCAAAGCCATAGATTTTGAAGAATCGACCGTTGCTTTTCTGGTTCTTTGTGTTCTAATCGCAACCAGAAAAGAATATTACGTCAAGACCAATCCAAGGCTTGGTATTATAGGTTTGCAAACCTCATTGTTAAGTATTCTGGCGGTTTTGATTTATGGTGTATTAGGGTTTTATTTCTTTGATAAAAAGCACTTTAATATCGATTTTAGTTTAAGTGAATCTATCCGTTATACGTTTCAGAATTATTTTCTGTTTGGGAGTGACAATCTTCATCCAACGGGAACTTTTGCCGAGCACTTTTTACTCTCTCTCAAAATTAGCGGATTCCTTTCTTTCGGTTTTCTAATTTATACACTGGTAAAGCCTTCCATAATAAAGAATACGGTTAGTCCGCAAGAAAAAGAAATTGCGACTGAATTGGTTAACAGCTACGGAAACTCAAGCCTGGATTATTTTAAAACGTATTTCGATAAATTGATTTTTATTTCTAAAAGTAAAAATGCCTTTATTTCTTATCGATTGTCCGGAAATTTTGCAGTTGTTTTAGAAAATCCTGTTGGCAGTAATACTCAGGAAACCTCCCTTTGCATCACAGAATTTGACCAGTTTTGCTATGAATTTGGATTAAGAAGCATTTATTATCGTATACCTGAAGCAAATTTAAAAACGTATACTGAATTGGGTAAAAAATATTTTTTCCTCGGGCAGGCAGCTGTTGTTGATCTGCGGGAATTTCATCTCGAGGGTCAGAATAGAAAATCACTCCGCAATTCCCTGAAAAAAATTAGTGATCTTGGTTTACAGCCCATTATTAACCAGCCCCCTATAAAGGATGGTTTACTGCAGCAAATTAAAGCTGTAAGCGACCAATGGCTTGAAGAAACTTCGAGAAAAGAGTTGCTTTTTTCTCAGGGTATTTTTTTATGGGAAGAACTAAAAAATCAAACCATTATTACTGTTCAAAATAGTGAAGGTAAAATTCTTGCTTTCTTAAATATAATTCCGGATTATGCAAAAAATGAAGGCACGTATGATTTGATCCGCAAAACAAATGATGCTCCTAATGGAATTATCGATTTTATGATGGTGGCACTTTTTGATTATCTTAAATCGAAAGATATTATTTATGCAGATCTTGGTCTGGCACCAATGAGCGGAATCGAAAACCCGCAAACCATACAGGAAAAATCAATGAAATATGCATATGAAAAAGTCAAATCATTTTCGCATTATAAGGGTCTTCGGGATTTTAAGGATAAATTCTCTCCTTCCTGGCACAATCAATATATTGTTTTTACTGATGATTATGACCTAATCCAGATTCCGCGAATTTTGACAAAAGTGATAAAGCCTTAGGTTACAAAATTAGCTACTCCTATACCCTATAGCGAATAGCAAAAGTGTTTTACCCGGTTTGTCAATTTCGACAGAGGAGAAATCACACAAGAGACTCCGTCATAAAAGTCGCTAATCTTTGTCGATTATCGAGTGTGATTTCTCCCTTCGGTCGAAATGACAAACTTTGCGGATAAACTTTGTTATAGACCTTTGTTGTAAACCTTTGTGACAATCTTTAGTGATATACTTTGGCGACATCCTTTGTACTATTCCGGAAGTAGATCATCTAAATCAGATGTTTTATAGAATTTAAGATCATTAAGTTTCATGTATTTACAGATGAACTCTAAGGTTTCTATTTTTGTCTGATAATTTTCGGTTACGTTTTTAACGGGTTTGTGTCCACATAAAAGCAAAATTTTATTGTGCTTTTTGGCGTAATCCAATAATTCTAAAACATACGGAATACTAAAATGAATGTGGCTGTTATCGATATCAAAGGCAAATACAATTTTTGAATTATTAAAAAAACTGTCTTGTTTCTCCGGAGCTTCACCACCAAAAGCTCTTCCTCTTATTATTTTATAATCATCAGATAAAGCTTTATCAAGGGCATCAGATCTTTCTCCGTAAGGATATGCAAAAGTACTTACATTAAATCCCAACCTTTTCATTGAAATGATCATAGGATCAATTTCCTGCTTCATATATTCGTCTATGCCATTTTTCTGAACGAACTTAACAGCATTGTAATGATGATATCCATGTGCAGCAATTTCATGGCCTTCTTTTTGCATTTCGAGCAGTTTTTTAATCTGTGGCGCTCCAATAGAATCTATTCTGCAAACATTAAAGGTAGCTTTCCATCCGTATTTTTTCAAAGCCTGATCAGCTTCATACCATTCATCGACATAAGCATCATCAAAAGATAAAATCACACCTGCTTTATATGGTTTAGGATCAGCTTTTTGCTTTTTGGTTTCACAGGAAAAAATAGTAAAGAACATTAAAAGTAATAGTACTTTAGTAAAAAATAGCTTCATAAATGTAATTAAAATAAATGTTCTCTTAAAAATTAAAATGAAAGATACATATTTCTTCATTACTACAAAGAATGAAATCGTAAATTAATTCTAATATATTTACTTACTTCTAAAAAATTCAATTAATCTGTTCGTAAACCATTTCGGATTATCCTCTCCCAAAGCGTGTCCGCTGTCCGGAACTAAATCAGTTGTTACATTATTGGCTACTTCTCTAATACAATCAAATGTTTGCTTGTAGGGTATGCCTTTTTCTCCATTAATAGCAAGAACAGGAATATTTAATTTTCCTTTAAAATTAGCTCGATTTGTTTTTCCGTCTCCAAGAATCGTTGCGTATTACATAAATCCTGCTTTCATTGCACCTTGTCTGCTGCAGGCCCAGACCCGCAAGTAACATAATGCAATTTAATTCCGTTTACCTGCGTATACTGATCTGCGAATAAAGTATCAGTAGCAATTTTATTAGAAGCTTTATCTTTTGATTGATAATGCGTTTTGTTATTTGGTTTTTGAGCTTTTGTAATATTAAATGATAGCAGTACTATCAACAAAAACAGTATTTTGTATTTCATTTTGTTTAATTGTAAAGTTTATTATTTTAAAAAAGGATAATCTGTCTAGCCTTTTTCGTCGCCGCCAGCGTACATTTTTTCAGGATCAGGTTTATTCAAATCTGCGTTTACACGAAATCTTTCCGGCAAATCAGGATTAGCCAAAAACAAAGCCCCAAACGAAACCAGTTGGGCTTTACCATCTTTAACTATTTGCTCTGCAGTATCACGCGTATAACCTGCATTTATGATCAGTGGCTTATGAATTAAATCTCCAAAAGCTTCGACGACATCTTTAGGATATTGAGCAAATTCATCTATCGGAAACATGGGCTGCATTAAATGCACATAAGCTATTGGTAATTTATTGAGTTCTTTCAGCAAATAAGCATATAATTCTACAGGATTTTCATCAAACATACCATGATAGAGAATACTTGGCGATAATTTTATGCCTGCACGATCTGGTCCTGTGATCGCAATTAATTCTTTCATTACTTCAAGTATAAAACGACTACGGTCTTCTATGCTTCCTCCATACTCATCTGTTCTTTTATTGGATGATTCTGATAAAAACTGATTGGGGAGATAACCAAAGGCTGCGTGCAATTCTACCCCATCAAAACCGGCTTCGAGTGCATTAATTGCTGATTGTTTATAATCTGCTATAACTTGTTTTACTTCTGCATGTGTTAATTCATCAGGCGTTTCAAATTCTGACCATCCAAAACCGGTATAAGCTTTCTGATTTTCTATACGAATTGCAGAAGGTGCTACAGGTCTTTCGCCATTCTTATTCGCAGAATGTGCTGCACGACCGTTATGCCATAATTGCGCGATTATTTTTCCGCCGGCTTCATGAACCGTTTTGGTAATTTCTGTCCAGCCTTTTATATGTTCATTGGTATACAATCCCGGTGTAAAAGGCATCCCAATGGCCTGTTTTGAAATATTCAGACCTTCAGATATAATTAATCCTGCCGAAGCTCTTTGTTGATAATAGAGCGACATTAATGGTACAACATTACCCTCATTATCTGCCCTGCTTCTGGTCATTGGAGCCATGACCATACGGTTTTTTAAGTATATTGCCCCTAATGTAATTGGTTCTAAAAGTTTCATTTTTTTTATAAATATTTAATTGTACGTATTTAAAAACAGCTTTTTAAAATGCTGAAAAATCTCTTTTTATTAAAAAGATCTTGCTAAATTACCTCCATTACTTTACTTTTGCAAGTAGGTACACTTTATGTACACTATAGACATAATATAAAGCAATACGATGGACACAAGGGAGACGAAGAAAAAAGAAATTGAAAAAATTTGCGATATACAAACTGCTCTTGCAATTTTGGGAGGAAAATGGACTTTTTTGATCATTTATACTTTACTCGACGGAAAAAAACGTTTTAAAGAACTCGAACGTTCTGTTACAGGAATCAATACCCGAATGTTGGTTAAGGAACTAAAAAGTCTCGAAGAACATAAAATTCTTATTCGCGAAGCTTTTGCAACAGTTCCTCCCACTGTTGAATATTCATTAACCGAAAAAGGAAAAGATTTAAAAACTACAATAAAGAATTTACATCAATGGACTGAAGATTGGCTGGCAATAGACGGGTCGAAATAATTAATATCTCTTTTCATTCTATTCTTTACTGATTTTTTGCAGGAGGTTCTACTTTTTAATTACTTTTATAGCAACAAATCTAGTCACTGCCAATGATTATCAAGAAAAAGAATACCTGGTTTAAAATGCTTTTTGAATGGAAAGGGTCTGTTTTGCCACAATTGCTTCCCAGGCTTTTGTTATTATTGCTGTTTTCTCTTTTGGTAGTTTATTTTAAACCTTATTTAATAAAATACAATCTGCATATTAATCCGGCTATTTTTACGCTTTTTGGGATTGCTCTTGCTATTTTCCTTGGTTTTAGAAACAGTGTAAGTTATGACCGGTTCTGGGAAGGGAGAAAACTTTGGGGAGCATTACTAAATGATACCAGATCGCTTGCCAGACAAAGTATCACTCTTATTAATGATCCCGCATATGAAGCTAAACGTGATAATTTTACTAATTTATTAATTGCATTTGTATATAGCCTGAAGCATCAGCTTAGGGAAACTGATCCGGAGGAGGACCTGAACCGATTGCTGCCGAAAAATTTTATTGAACAGCTCAAAACGGTACAATATAAACCAATTATTATTTTGAGGCAGTTGGGAATTTGGGTGAAAACTGCTAAATCAGAAAACAAAATAGACAGTGTTACGCAATTGGCTTTTGAAGAAAACCTGAATAAACTCTCCGATATTATAGGCGGATGCGAAAGAATTGCCAGCACTCCAATTCCTTATACCTATAGTGTCTTGCTGCATAGAACAGTTTATATTTATTGTTTTTTATTATCATTTGGTTTTGTAGAAACAATGGGTTGGATTACTCCTTTTATAATTGTTTTTATTGCATATACTTTTGTTGCGCTTGAGGCAATTGCCGATGAATTAGAAAATCCGTTTGGATTACAGCCTAACGATCTCGCACTGGATACAATGGCTCAAATGATAGAGAACACGCTGTTAGAATTAAACGACAAAAAAGTAAGACCAATACAAAATCAAAATCTCTATTGTATTACTTAATTTATACTATTACACACGCCAATTATTTCAAGTTATGAATAAAGTATTATTAGTCGAAGACGATCCAAGAGTTGCCTCCTTTATAACAAGAGGACTTGAGGAACATCTCTATGAGGTAAAAACAATTACAAAAGGTTTTGATGCCATAAAAGAGGTAATGGAGAATACTTATAATATTATTATTCTCGACATTATGTTGCCTGATATTACGGGATTTGAAGTTTGCGAAGTTTTAAGAAGCCGAAAAATTATTGTGCCAATACTTATTTTAAGTGCGCTTGATACGCCACACGAAAAAGTAAAAGGTTTACAAGCCGGAGCTGATGATTATCTGGCAAAACCTTTTTTGTTCGAGGAATTGCTGGCAAGAATAAATGCGCAGCTTCGCCGTGCTGAATTCAGCACCGGAATTTTAGATTTTCAGTCCTATGCCGGAGTTGAAATTAATATGAAAGAACAAAGTGCTTCCAGGGACGGGAAAGAACTGAATTTGTCTTCGAGGGAATTGAAGCTTTTGATTTTTTTTATGAAAAACCGTGAGAAAGCATTGTCCAGAATTGCAATTGCACAAGCGGTCTGGAATATTGATTTTGATACTACATCAAATACTGTCGATGTTTATATTAATTATTTGCGCAATAAAATAGACAAGAACTTCCCTACCCCTTTAATTCATACTATAAAAGGAACAGGATATATGCTCAAACAAAAGAGTCATGAATCTTAAAAATAAATTAGCGGTCAATTCTACTTTGCTTTTTGCTTTTATAGTCGGGCTTCTTATGGCCGGATCTTTCCTCTTGTTTAGAAGTCATATGAAAGATCTTTATTTTGATAATCTTGAAGATCATGCGATGACTGCCGCACTTTTTTATTTTGAAAAAGATGAAATAAAAGAGATGAACAGCGCCCGTTATCAACAAATTGAACTTCAGTACAAACGAATAAACAATGAGTCTATTCGTATTTACGATGCTAAGACCAACAAAATTTATATAAAAGATACAATTGACTTTCAATTAAGCGATAAGGACTTAGAGAATATCAAAAAAGAAAAACTGTTTACTTTTACGAGAGGTAAAAGACAATTTGTAGCTCTTTTTTATACTGACAATCAGGGAGATTTTATCATTGTAGTTTCAGGAATTGATCGTGCAGGTAATAAACAAGTAGAGATACTGGGCTTAATGTTTATTTTATTTTATCTGGTGGGAATCCCTTTAAATTATCTTTTGGGAACATTTCTGGCAAGACAAACTTTTCGTCCCTTTACGGAAGTTATAGCCAAAGTAAATACGATAACAACAGAAAATCTTCATTCGAGATTAGAAATACCACAAACTAACGGTAAAAATGAAATTAAAGAATTGGCTACCACTTTTAATTATCTTCTGGAAAGACTGGAGAGTGGCATAATGATTCAGAATAATTTCCTGAAAAATGCTTCACACGAATTAAAAACTCCTCTTACTATTATTATTGGTGATATTGATGTCTCACTGCAACAACCCAGAACTAACAAGCAATATGAGGAAATACTAAAATCTTTAAGAAAAGATACTCTGCACCTTAAAGCTACTCTGGAGGGACTTCTTGTATTATCAGGACTTGAATTGTCTGAACCTCAACAAATGGAAACGGTACGAATAGACGAGATATTATGGAATGTTCTGGAAAAGAAAGCCATTGAATATCCTGAATCTAAGGTTTCTGTAGATGTAAATGCTATTGCTGATCATGAACATTTACTTTCTGTTCACGCCAATAAACACATGCTTTTTATTGCCTTATACAATATATTGGATAATGCTGTTAAATTCTCCTCTCCTGCTCCGGTAGAAGTGTTTGCCCTTTTAAACGAAGGAAAACTTATGATAAAAATTACAGATCAGGGTCCGGGAATTTCAGAAGAGGATAAACAATCTATTTTTGATCTTTTTTTCAGAAGTGATAATACACGCCATATTCAGGGTCAGGGTTTGGGTCTTTACATTACCATGCAAATTCTTAAACTTCATAATATAAATTTGACAGTAGATTCTGAACTCGGAAAAGGCACTTCGTTTTCGTTGGTATTTCCTTAAAGAATTATTTTTTTTTTCTCGCAGATTGTGCAGAACCAAAGTAACCATAATTATTGTCATCCCGAGGAACGAGGGATCTCCGCAAGAAACTCCGCAAGCAAAATCGCTAATCTCTGTCGAGCTGCTTGTGTGATCCCTCGTTGCCATAAGTTTGCGCAATGGCATGCGGATGACACGGATTCGCTAATGCGAAAGCACGGATTGATGCGGATTTTTAATAGTAAATTTTGATTACGCACAATCTTGTCATCCCGAGAAACGAGGGTTCACACTATCCCGAAGCCCAATGTCATTAAGTTAAGCTTTTAAAAATAAAATTATTGCAAACCAAATCCGTTTTTATCCGCGTATTTACGAAGTAAATCTATTATATCCGCGTCAAAATTAGACGCTGATTTTACTGATTCGCTAAAGCGAAAACGCTGATAAAAACGGATTTTTCCAATTACTTTCTTGATTAAACTGTAAAGTAATTTTATAGATTTCCCCTGAACTTAATGACATCCCGCTAAAGCTGGACGCTATTCAATTTTATGCTCATTTGAAATTATCATTGTCTTAATATATCAAAATATTTACATTTTTACATTAGAATAGTAATATCTAAAGTTATCAATTTTACCGATCGCTAACATTTGCTTAACACTCTAATCTTTTTCTAATCTACTTTAAACTCAAATCTAATCTACTTATTTTTAGATTTTTACACAAAGCGTTGATTCTAAAGCGTTAAAGCGAATTTAAAAAAATAACACGTTCATAATCCTTAGTTAACAATGAATTGTTTTATGATTTTAAGTTAACAAAAAGCTTAAATCAGATCGAAACAAACAGAGTTTCTTTGTCAAATAAAAACTAAAAAACAATGACAAAACTAAAACTCTTTTTTTCGGCTTTAATGCTTCTCGTTATGGGAAACATTTTTGCCCAAATTACAACCTCATCCTTATCTGCAAAAGTTAGCGATGGTACAAGTCCACTTACTGGTGCTGAGGTTACATTAACACATTTACCTACTAATGCAGTTTACAGAGCTGTAACGGATAAACAAGGTAGATTTAGTTTCGAAAATTTAAATGCCGGCGGACCTTACGAATTAGAAATTAAAAGTTCAGGTACCAAAGATTATTCTAATGCACAAATAAATTTAGCATTAGGCGATAATGATTTACCTGCTATTGTGGTTGGTAAAACAGATAATAATGTATTAGAAGAAGTGGTTATTACAGGTTCAAAACCTTCTTCAAAAAATAATGGGACAAGTATTAATGAGAAAAAAATTAATGGTTTACCGTTAATCAACAGAGGAATTCAGGACGTTACAAAATTAGTTCCTCAGAGTTCTAACAACTCTTTTGCCGGAACCAATTTTAGATACAACAACGTTACGATCGATGGTTCTATAAACAATGATGCAATTGGTTTTAGCCCGTCTTTGGGTGGTCAGTCAGGAACATCAGGAATGCCTGGAAGCAGTACACGATCAAATTCTATAAGTCTTGATGCAATACAGGACATTCAGGTTTATATTGCTCCTTATGACATTAAATTAGGAAACTTTTTAGGCGGAAGCGTCAATGCCGTTACACGCAGCGGTACAAACGAAGTGACCGGATCTATATATAGCTATGGCAGAAATGCAGCTATGACAGGTCCTAATAATGCAGGTGACGGTTCTAAAATGCCAAAATCTTTTGGTGATTATCAAATTGGTTTCAGATTAGGCCTGCCAATTATTAAGGATAAATTATTCTTCTTTACTAATATGGAATATGCAGAGAGAACGGATCCTTTATTTTACAATGCCGGACAAACAAACTCTGACGGAAAATTAACTTCATTGGTTGATAATACTACAGCAGAACAAATTTCGAATTTCGTTAAGTCAAACTACGGATTTGATCCTGGAAGTTATGGTGCCTACAACAACTTTGCAAAAAGCCAAAAATTCTTCAACAAATTAGATTGGAAAATTAATGACAAACACTCTCTTTCGTTAAGAAACAACACTGTAATTTCTCAGGCATCAAATTTAGAGCGTGACGCAGCAAACTTTAGATTTTCAAGCATGGATTTTACACAAAAAAACCAATCCAGCAGTACTGTCTTAGAATTAAAAAGTCATTTTAACAGTCAATGGTCTAACTCATTCCTTGCAAGTTATTCAGCTATTAAAGATTATCGTGATCCAAAATCAGGAAATGCTATGTTTCCTCAGGCAGAAATTGGATATAACGGAGGAACAATTTTCTTAGGAAATGATCGTGAAGCAACTGTTTTTAATATGAAACAAAATACAGCCGAAATCACAGACAACCTTACTTATAAAACAGGAAACCATACTTTATTATTTGGTACTCACAACGAATTTTACGACATTAATTACGGTTTTGTAAATGCTCTTAATGGAAGGGTTTCATACAAATCACTGGCAGATTTCTACAGCAAAACTCCAACTCGTGTTCGCGGAACGTATCCTTTTGACGGTTCTACAAGAGATGAGATTTTTAATAATCCATACGCTAAATTTAAAGTAAACCTTTACAGTTTTTATGTACAGGATGAGATTAGAATTGGCAACAAACTAAAAGTTACGCCTGGTGTGAGAGTTGATTATACTGATTTGCCAAATAAGCCAAAATTAAGTCCACAAGTACAAAACTCGCCGGCTGACCCTAATTATGGCACAACATATAGTTATACGCCATTAAGCCAGATTAGTAACAACTTTTTTAGCACAGCACTAATTTCGCCAAGAATAGGATTTACTTATAATGTAGACGAAGATAAAACTCTTGTTATACGAGGTGGTTCAGGAGTATTTACAGGCAGAATTCCGTTTGCATGGTTAGGATATGCGTATTATAATGACGGTGTAGGTTACGGAAGTTACGATAAAAACAACCTTACTCCTGCTCAGGTTGCAGCAGCTGGTGATCCTTTGGCCAACAACGGATTAAACGGATATCATGATGCAACACCAAAGGTACAGGCAGATTTAGTTGACAATAAATTTAAAATGCCGGCTGTTTTAAGAAACTCTCTTGCAATTGATAAAATCATTAACGGATATAAATTTACAACAGAAGGTATTTATACTAAAGTGATTCGTGATCTTGAATTTCAACAAGTAAATAAGACTGATAACCCTACTTATTTTTCTTATGATACGAATCACCAAATGCCAATTTACGCCGCTAATATCAATCCTGCTTTTTCTAATGCTTATTTATTGTCAAATACAAGCAAAGGATACAGATATAGTATTACGGAGATGGTTTCTAAAACATACGATTTTGGTCTTAGCTTTATGGCGGCTTATACGTACGGAGATTCAAGAGATGTTACAAACGGAATTCGTAACTCTATGGAAAGTAACTTCCAGATGAATCAGTCATTGACTCCTAATGATCCTCAATTGGCAACTTCTAACTTTAATATCAAACACAGAATCGTTTCTAATGTAGGATATGCTGTAAAACTGGCTGAAAACAATACTTTCTCTGCAAACGTGTATTTTAATGCGCAATCAGGAAATCCGTTTTCATGGGGATTTGTAAACTCAACCATTGCAGGAACAGGACAAGCAGCAGGATTGGCTTATATCTTTAAAGATGCAGCAGAAGCGGCTAAATATATTGGGGTAAGTTCTACTGGTGTTCGATCTGCAACAGCAGCGCAACAAGTAGCAGATTACGAAGCTTTTATTAATGGAAATGATTATTTGAAAACAAGAAGAGGAACATTCACTCAAAGAAATGGTGATACTACGCCTTGGAACATTCAGGCAGATTTGAAATTAATGGATGAAATAAAAGTTTCAAAAGTGGGTACATTCCAAATCTCATTTAGCATGGCTAATGTTGGAAATCTTATCAATAAAGACTGGGGAAGAAGTTATTTCGTTCCAAACACTTACAATTCAACAGCCAACTTAGGATTAACAAAATCAGGAAATTTAGGCGGAGTTGCTACTGGCGATCCAACATATACTTTCCAGAAACCTACGGCTACACCTTATACTGTAGATCAATTAGCCTCAAGATTCCAAGGGCAGCTTGGATTGAGATATTCGTTCTAGAAGATTGTGTTTTATTTTTTTTATTGTCCCCCAGTTTCAACCCTTATGAAACTGGGGGACTTTTTTTATACCTGTATTTTATATTTCGATATATTTCCCGTTCGATTTACATTCTGAGATTTAGTGCTAACTAAAATTAGTCTTCAAAACGTTTTACAAAATTTAGAATCATTCTATTGCTCTTCTTTTGATAACCAAAGCTATTTTGAAGTAAATTTCATTAGGAGAATTCAGAGTCGACAACATTAAAAAATAAAACTATGCAGGCAGAAAATCATTATATCAATAGAAGTGGTTGGCTACGGGCAGCTGTTCTGGGTGCCAATGACGGAATTTTATCGACAACCAGTTTGGTTATTGGTGTTGCCGCTGCCAGTGCTTCCAGAGAACCTATTTTACTTGCAGCAGTAGCCGGTTTGGTTGCAGGTGCACTTTCTATGGCTGCGGGCGAATATGTATCCGTAAGTTCACAATCTGATGTTGAAACAGCCGATTTAAAAAGAGAAAGAATAGCACTGGAGACTATGCCGAAAGAGGAGCTCGAGGAACTAAGGGATATTTATATCCAAAGAGGATTAAATACAGTATTAGCAAAACAGGTTGCTGAAGCACTAATGGCACACGATGCGCTTGAAGCTCATGCAAGAGATGAACTGGGAATAAACGAAATCACACAGGCTAATCCTCTAATGGCCGCTTTTGCATCGGCGACGTCTTTTATTACCGGAGGATTGCTACCGGTTCTGGTAGCCTTTTTTGCTCCTATCAAAGATATGGTGTTCTATCAATATGGTTTTTCGATACTTTTTCTGGCACTATCCGGAATTTTGGCCGCTAAAGCAGGAGGATCAAAAACGATAAAAGCGGTATTGCGTATTTGTATCTGGGGTACTTTTGCAATGGCAACATCAGCATTGGTAGGTTATATTTTTGGAGTTCAGACTGCTTAAACAAGACCATAAGAATTCTCGTTCTGAATAAGACTAAGGTTTAATTCGAGTTTATCTTTTTATACGCGCCAACGGCAAGATAAACTTGAAAGTACTGCCTTTTCCAAATTCGCTTTCAGCCCAAATTTCGCCCTCATGTTTTTTTATAAATTCACTGCAAAGCAATAATCCCAATCCATTTCCGCTTTCATTTTCTGTTCCTTTTTGAATCACTTTTGCATTAATCTTAAACAGTTTTTCTTTTATGTTATCCGGAATTCCAATTCCATTGTCCGTGATAGATACCTCTACTTTTTGATTTTTCTTTTGTATCGTTACTCTAATTTCGCCTTGTTGTTCTGTAAATTTAATTGCATTGGTCAGTAAATTTCGCAACACCGTATCAATCATATATTTATCCAGTTCAACTTCAATTATTTCATTCCAGTCGAACTTAATAGTTATATTTTTATTTAATGCCGTGTTTCTATTAAGTGCCACATTTTCTTCGATCAATTTATTCAATATCACTTTTTCCGGGCTATACTCAATCATTCCCGTTTGTACGCGTGACCAGTCTAAAAGATTTTCAAGTAACTTATAAATATTTTTGTTCGACTCATGGAGCATTCTGGTAATTTCCTTGATTTCTTCACGGCTGTATACTTCAATTTCTTCAGCCAATATTTCTGACAATGCAACTGATGATCCTAATGGACCTTTAAGATCATGGGCAATAATAGAAAAGAATAAATTTTTATCGTTTAAAAGTTTTTTGATTTTAAGGTCCTGTTTTTCTTTTACCAACAATAAAAATCCTACTGTTCCTATTAATGTAAGCAAGAACAAGCCAATACTATACAAACTATCAAAAAAGCGATACGAAAAAAAATATTCCTGTGGGTTGATATAAGTGTAAACTCCGCGTAGAAAAAGTAAAACTTCGAACGCGGCGTAGCAAAGCAAATAAAACATTCGGAAAAGATTATTTCCTTTTTCTCTAAAATAACTGATTGTTGGGGGTAAAAAAATCGTAAATATTCCCATCGACATAATCAAGATGCGAGTATTTATCGGGCTGTCTAAGAATGTTGCAATATTAAAAACTGCAATAGCCGCAATTGTTAACCCTATTTGCAAACGAGTACGTCTCTTTGATCTCGTTTTGAGCATCGATATCATCGCCATGGTTTCATAGCAGCATCCGCACAAAATAATAGAATTAGCAAGACTGATAGAAATGAAATCAGGAATTATATTTCTTAAAAAAATTAGTACCCAACCTATCGTAAGTGCTATTTTTCCATATCCAAAAATGTTTAACTTCTTTTTATTCTCAATCGTAGCATACGAAAACGAATAACTAAATATAAGTACACAAATAAACAGGTTTCCCCAAAAATAAAGCAAGAAAACTGTTTTTGGATCCAGTGGCAAAAAATTGAACATTATAATGTATTAATAACTGATTTCAGCTTGAGTTAGGGATTCTAGATTTTTATACTTTTCAGGCAATAAAAGGAATATCCAATTCTTCTTCTTCTTAAAACTTTCCATTTTATAATTGACTAAACTTATATTTTAAGGATCAATAATTACGCCGTCTATGCTTAAAATAACGAACTTCATAGATTTACGTGAATGCGAATTTTAATATGATGTTGGTCTAAGCACAAAAATAAATCTTTTAGTTCTGGAAAACTACACCTTTTCATTGTCAATCAATAATTTACCCCAGTCATTTAACAACCATAAAACATTTACTAATTTTTTTCCAATATCCGTAAGAGAATACTCTACCCTTGGCGGAAGTTCGTTGAAAGATTCTTTAGTCAAAATCCCGTCTTGCTCCATTTCCTTCAGTTGTTGGTTCAAAACACGCCTGTCTACTTTGCCAATACCGCGCAAAAATTCGCTGGGGCGTTTTTTTCCTTCGTTTATTTGCCAGACAATAGGAATTTTCCATTTTCCGCTGATAGAATTTACTGCAATCTCTAATGGACAAACTTTATTTTCGGCTGCTTTCTCCTGTGTTTTCATAATAGTGACTTTTTTATCCCTATGAGACAAAATTGTGCGGTATTGCTCATGTTGAATCTATTTTAAACCTTTACAAAAATAAACAAATTAAAAAGACATGAATACTCTGGCAAAGCAAATAGAAAGCCTTAATAATGAATTGGCCCAACAGGTACCTGTAGCGGTATTAGAAATATTCGAAAGATCAATTGCAGCTTTAAAAACTCAAAATATTAAAAATAAAATGGCGCAAATTGGCGATAAAATAATTCCTTTTTCGTTGCCAAACGCATCTAATCATTTGATTCATTCTAAAGACATTCTTGAAAATGGCAAAATGATCCTTGCTTTTTATCGCGGAAGCTGGTGTCCGTATTGCAATTTAGAACTTAGGGCACTGCAAGAAAACCTTTCAAAAATCACCAATAAAAACGTCACTCTTTTAGCTGTTTCACCACAAAGTACAGATGAAAGTATGAAGATTATTGAAAAACATCTTTTGACTTTTGATGTTCTAACGGATAAAAATAACATGCTGGCCAAACAACTGGGAATAAGTTTTGAATTGCAGGAATTTGCTTTGCCAACGTATCAGGCAATGGGAATAAACCTGGAAGATTTCAATAAAAACAAAGAAAATACCTTACCCGTTCCTGCCGTTTTTGTAATAGATTGTGATGGGTCGATATGCTATAAATATGCTGATGCAGATTATAGAAACAGACTTGATATTGATGAATTATTACAATCATTATGAGTGAAACAAAACGTAAAGGATCGCGCTCTGCAAAGGATATTCCGGCAGTCATTCTAAATCAATTGAACAAAGGAGAAATTGAAACTGCTAATCTAACAGAATGGTTATCTGTTGATCAGAAATTATTGCTTGAAAACCTGCTTCGGCAATGTAAACGAACTGTTTATTTAAAACCTATTCTGGAAAGCATTGACTCATTAAAAAAACAAACTGTCAATACCATAAATGAAACTATAGGAAACGGTCTTCTGGAATTGGCAATACAAGAAAATGATGCTGAAATTTTAATCTTAATACAATCACATCGATCAGATCTGGTGCGTTGTTGGGCCACTTATACTATTGGCAGAAATACCAAGTTATCGATTGAAGAAATACTGATTCAGATTCAGCCTTTTGCTGCCGACAAACATTTTGGGGTGAGAGAAATATGCTGGCTCGCCATTCGATCTGCCTTAATCAAAAATCTGGATAAAAGCTTAGTAATCCTAGCAAAGTGGACCAGTCATTCAGACGAAAACATCAGACGTTTTGCAAGTGAAGCAACACGCCCAAGAGGAGTTTGGAGTGAACATATCGAGAAATTAAAACAATATCCGGAATTAGGTTTGCCTATTTTGGAACCCTTAAAATCTGACAGCTCAAAGTATGTACAAAACAGTGTAGCCAACTGGCTTAATGATGCCAGCAAAACCAAACCTCAATTTGTTTTGGATATTTGTGCTGAATGGCAAGGAAAAAGTCCTACGAAGGAAACCGCTTATATTCTAAAAAAAGCGTTGAGAACGATTCAAAAATAAAGAGATACAAAAAAGGGAATAGCATTAAAACTATTCCCCCTTTCACAATTAACTAAACTAAACTTTTATTGATCTCCACCGTTCATAAAAGTCATCAAAAGTGTGTAAGCATTTTTTGTTACAATTTTTGATGATGCATTTATCAATGAAGATTTTATCTGACGGTACCCTTCGCTTGCCGTTCCGGGTTCTACTGCCACCATTTTATAATTATTATTCCCGGTCGCAGCAAAAACAAAAAACTTGCCTTGCCATCTTACCACTGCATCTTCCGGAACTGTAATGGCTTTTTCATTTTCAATTTCTGCTTCAGCATTGATAAAAAGCCCCGGAATTAATGAGCTGTCGTATTTATTTACCCTACAAATAACTTCTGCCGCACGATCATCGTTAAGGCTCTTGTTGATATAAGAAATCTTTGCGCTATATCTCTTTTTGGGATTGGCATTAGAAAAAGCAGTTACAGTTTGTCCAACCGAAAGCAAATGAATGTCTTTCTCGAAAGCATTCATTACAAGAACAATGTCGCTCATATCCATCAATTCAAAAAGCATATCTGTTGGTGCCATATATTTACCAACGTTTACATTTACTTTAGAAACCAACCCATTTATAGGCGAAACGATAGCAACCGTTTTACTAATGTTCGAAGCTGTAAGCGTTTTTACATTAATATTCAGTAAGGCTAATTTCTGTGCCAATGATGACATATAAATACGTTGAGTCTGCATTTCTGTTGCTGTCTGCTCAAACAATTTGTCACTGCTTGCTTTTTTTGCATTCAGTTCTTTTTGCCTGTCGTATTCGCTTTTAGCCAATTGAAATTTCTCTTTCGCCGTAAGATAATCCTGTTGCAGTTGTATGTACTGCATGTCCTCAAGTACAGCCAATAACTGACCTTTTTTAACATGCATTCCAGCCATTAAATCAGTTTTTCTGATATAGCCGCCAAGCGGAATACTAACTGTAACTACGCTTTTTGGCGGTACCGTTACCGTTCCCTGAAGCTGCAATATTCCTTTTACATTTCGTTCTTCGGGATTACCCACAATCAGTCCTGCATTCCTGACCTGCTCAGGGCTTAACTGGATACTTTCTTGTTGTTTTGTTTCTGTTTTACTTTCTTGTTCTTTTTTATCTGCTTTACAGGAAACCAGAAGTAAAAGACCTAAAATTGTGATGATATATGTTTTCATTATATTATAAATTATTAAGGGTTTGCAGACTTATGATTGCTTTGTTGTAATCATTAACCCTGTCCAGATATTCATTTTTGATGGTAATGGCCTGATTGACTACCAACACCCATTGCAGATAATCTATATCTCCGTTTTCTAATTGACTGTTGGCGGCATCGATAATAACCGATGCGTTTTTGAGTCCCTCGTTTTCATAATAATTCAGGCTTTCTTTATATTTTTCGACTTCGCTTACAGCATTTTCAATTTCTGTTGTCATTTCGATTTTCGTCGTTTCTGTCATCATTTTATAATTCTCATATTCAATTTTGGCGGCTTTGTTACGGGATGACTGACTCGAAAAAAACAACGGAACTGATACTCCAAGATTTACATAACTAAACCTGTGGCTGCTGCCATAATAAACTTCTTGTCCGGTCGAACTGGTTTGCGCTCCAATAATACTCAGGTTGTTATATCCTACAGTAATGTCCGGCATCATTTTGGCCTGTTCAGTTTTCCACTTCCATTTGGCAGCTTCGGCTTCATGATTAGAAAGTTGTATCTGAGGAAGCTCAGCAGTATTTGCCTTTTCGTTTAACGAAAGAGTAAAATCGTTCTTGATATTGCTCGCTGACGGAACGTGAATTATACTATCCTGAAGAATGGTATTAAAGGACTTCAGCGTAATAGCAATGTCTTTATTGACCATTGTAAGCTGATTGGTATAAAATTGCCTTGCTGATTGCGAAGCGCTTTTCTCTAATACATTTGTTTCTCCTGCCTTGTAACGCAAATCTGATTTTTGCTCCATTAATCTGTAGATAGAATCGGCGTAAGCCAACAATTCTTTTTTACTGTTGAGCCAGATATAATAATAAAACAGGTTTCTTACATTTGACTTGATCTGTTGTGCCGTTAATTGCGATACTGCTTTTGCGGCATTATAGTTTTCCTGCAAAGCTTTCTTCTGATTGCTATACAAAGTTGGAAAAGCAAAAGTCTGGCTCACGCCAAAACGGGTATCATTGACCCCGCTGTTAAACTGACCATAATCAGCATCTATAGCTAATTTGGGAATGTCATAAGCTGATTTTTGCAATTGTTCTTTTGATTGTTCGTTCAGTCGGGCAGATTTTACCCTTTTATTATTCTGAATGGCTATCGATAACGATTCATCAAGAGATATCGACGTTTGTTGTGCCTGGGCTGAAGCAGTGATAAATAAAGCAACAAGCAATAAAGTCAGTTTATCCATATTATGTTTTTTAATTTGTTTCGAAAATACTTTAGTATGGTACGTCATTAAATAAATCGCCGGAAGTACAAATAAGGTTAGCAAAGTTGCTGTTATCAATCCGCCAATCACTACTGTTGCCAGTGGGCGCTGTACCTCTGCTCCTGCTCCGTTACTCAAAGCCATTGGCAAAAATCCTAACGAGGCTACGGCAGCAGTCATTAATACAGGACGAAGCCTGTTTTTTGTTCCTGTAATAATAATTTGCAGTGGATCTGTAATTTCTCCGTGTTTCTGTATTCGGTTGAATTCAGATATTAAAACAATTCCGTTTAAAACCGCTACACCAAACAGTGCAATAAAACCAACTCCGGCAGAAATACTAAAAGGCATATCACGTAAGGCAAGTCCAAAAACACCACCAATTGCTGATAACGGAATTGCGGTAAAAATGATAATTCCTTCCTTAAGAGACCTGAAAGCAAAGTACAATAATGCCAGAATCATGAGTAAAGCTGCGGGAACGGCAACACCAAGACGTGCTTTTGCTTGTTGAAGATTTTCGAAAGTACCTCCATAAGTAATATAATATCCCGGATCGAACTTGATCTGACTGTTGACCTTTTTCTGTAATTCTTCGACAATCGATTCTACATCGCGTCCTCTGACATTAAAACCAACAATAATTCTTCGTTTGGCATCTTCACGCTGAATTTGGTTGGGGCCTTCTATTTCTTTTACAGAGGCAACCTGATAAAGCGGAATCTGCATTCCGGAACGGGTTGAGATTAAGAGATTACGAACATCAGAAATATCTTTTCGTCCACTTGCTTCTACCCTTACCACCATATCAAAGCGTTTTTCTCCTTCGTAAATACTTCCTGCCACGGCTCCGGCAAAAGCAGCATTTACGGTTTGGTTGATATCAGAGACATAAATACCGTATTTCGCCATTTCGGCCCAATCATAATCAATTACGATTTGGGGCATTCCGGTTACTTTTTCTACATACAGATCGGTTGCACCTTCGACGGTTTTACTTATTGCGCCTAATTGCTCTGCATATTGGGCTAATTTATCAAGATCTTCTCCGTAAATTTTACAAACTAAATCCTGTTTTGCTCCCGTCATCAATTCATTAAAACGCATTTGCACCGGAAACTGAAAACCGGTTGTAACTCCCGGAGCCACTTCTTTTACCGTTTCAGTCATTTTATCCGCCAGTTCCGGAAAAGATGAAGCACTTGTCCATTCAGATTTATCCTTTAGAACAATAATCATATCACCGCCTTCAATAGGCATTGGATCAGTAGGAATCTCGGCACTACCAATTCTCGAAACTATTTTTTCGACTTCAGGATATTTACTCTTAAGGGCTGATGAAATTTTCTGAATTGTTTCTGTTGTAGTCGAAAGATTGGTTCCTAACAACAAACGGGTTTCTACTGCAAAATCTCCTTCTTCGAGTTGTGGAATAAACTCACCTCCCATTTGACTGAATAATAAAGAGGCAATTCCGAATAAAACAAATGCCGAAATAACAATCCCTTTTCTGACTTTTAATGCTTTAGACAACCAGATTTCATAATAGAATTCTAATTTGGCCATAATTCTGTCCGAAATATTCGGCTTATGGTTCACTTTTTTACTGATGAATAAAGAACTTACCATTGGCACATAAGTAAGCGATAAAATGAAAGCTCCTAAAATGGCAAAGGCAACAGTTTGCGCCATTGGTTTGAACATTTTACCTTCGATTCCTTCTAATGATAATATCGGAAGATACACGATCAGGATAATGATTTGTCCAAAAACAGCAGCGTTCATCATTCGGCCAGCTGAACCTGTAACTTCTTTATCCATTTCGTCTTGCGAAATAGTATCAATTCCTTTGTATTTTTTGGCACTGTGAAGATGGTGCAATATGGCTTCGACAATAATGACGGCGCCATCGACTATCAACCCAAAATCAAGGGCTCCAAGACTCATCAGGTTTCCGCTTACGCCAAAAGTGTTCATCATAATAATAGCAAACAACATCGCTAACGGAATGACAGAAGCCACGATAAATCCGGCTCTTAAATTACCAAGAAAAAGCACTAATACCAAAACCACAATCAAGGCACCTTCGATCAGGTTTTTCTGTACGGTGCCAATGGCATTATCAACCATTTTGGTACGATCCAGAAATGGTTCTATTTTTAGACCTTTTGGTAAGATCTTTTCTATTTCGGCAACACGTTTTTTGACATTTACAATAACATTATTGGCATTTTCACCCTTCAGCATCATTACGATTCCACCAACAGATTCGCCAATATCATCCGTCGTTAAAGCTCCGTAACGTATAGCCGAAGACATTTTTACCTCAGCGATATCTTTGATCAGGATTGGTGTTCCTGCCTGGGTATTTTTTACGATAATATTCTGGATGTCCTTAATGTTTCGGGTCAATCCTACACTTCGGATATATAGTACGGTTGGTCCTTTTTCTATATAAGCACCTCCGGTATTTTCGTTATTACTGCTTAATGCTGTAAAAACCTCTTTTATGGTAAGGTTTTGCGCTTTTAATCGTGACGGATTTACGGCAATTTCATATTGTTTTAGCTTTCCGCCAAAAGTGGCTACATCAGCAATTCCGGGAGTTCCCAAAAGCTGTCTTCGAATCGTCCAGTCTTGAATCGTACGAAGATCTTCCAGAGAATATTTAGTTTCATAGCCCGGCTGTGGTTTTAGCACATATTGATAAATTTCGCCTAATCCTGTAGTTGCCGGCGCCATTTCAGGAATACTGGCATTTTCTGCGATTTCTACTTTTTGCAAACGTTCTGATACTTGCTGACGTGCCCAATACACATCTGTATCATCTGCAAAAACAATAGTGACAAGCGAAAGTCCAAAACGAGAAATACTGCGGCTTTCCTTAAGTTGTGGGATATTGCTAATCGCCTGTTCTATCGGGAAAGTGATTAAACGTTCTACATCTTCTGCTCCCAGAGACGGAGCCGTTGTAATAATCTGAACCTGATTGTTGGTGATGTCAGGAACGGCATCAATTGGTAAACGGGTAACTTCAAACACGCCATAGATGATCCAAAGCAAGGTGAAAACGCCAATTACCAGTTTATTTTTAACTGAGAACTGAATGATCTTATTAAGCATAATATGATTTAATTTTTTTGAAATTATAATGTCATGATCAAAACATACAAATGCCATGATCACAATAAAAATTTTAGAAAATTAAATTATGCTATAGGAGGTCTGAATACCGAAAATAATGCGGGATTTGAATACAAATTAGATGTATAGGGAATAATCCTAAACTCAGAAAATCCGATATTGAAAGGGATATAAAATGCAGGTTTGTCTGCAGGTACAAAAACAAGTTGAAACGAGGCACTTGAAATATGCTTAAAAGGAAGCTGCATATCGCGATCTGTATCATTATCATTTAAATCTTCTCCCCAATAATGCATCTCCAGAAAATCGATAAAACTCACGTTTTGCCTTTGCTGATGTTCATTATAATGCTCAATTAATATTGGCAATTTATAAAACTGCTGAAAGAACCCAATATTGGATACGATTAGAAAAATGAATATGTAGATAATACCTTTTCGCACTTCACAAATTTAGTCGATGTCATAAAATAATCCCTTATCCTAAGCAATATCTAAGGAAGTTTTGTCATTTTGCAGCAATAAACAAATAGAAATTTAATTTAACCCATTAATTATTATAAAATACTGAAGTCTTGTTAATTTTGAAATTATTTTTAACAGTACTTTTTTTATTTATGACTGATTTTATATTTTACAAGTATTAATCCAGTTGTGATTGAAATGCTGGTAAGTCTTTATTTTTGTTTGATTACTGCAATCGTAAACATGGTAATTAAATAAATTCTAATAAATTCATACTGTAATAATTCGGTACTATTTTAGTTATATTTGTAAATGAGCAAATTTTTAATTTACATATTAATACTGCTACTTAATGTAAATAATCTTTTTTTCCAGCAACTTATCAAACTTCCGGTTTTATTTCAGCATTACACGGAACACAAACAAAATGATGAGCAAATTGGAATCTTGGATTTTTTATCCATGCACTATTTAGGTAAGGATATCAAGGATAATGATGACCTTAGAGATAGTCAGCTTCCATTTAAATCTATAAAATTTCATCACACAATTGCCTTTACATTCGTTATTCCCCAAGAAACTACGGCATTATTTTCAGTACCTTATATTCATATCGAAAAAATGAGCTCGAAGATTAAAAATCTGTATTCAGTTGCTCATTTAAAAATGGTATTCAGACCACCACTTTCCGTGACTGCTTAATTATTATAATAGCTTCTTACTTCTTTTTTATTAGATGAAGTAAAGTAGTTTATTCTAATACATTATATTTTAAGAACACATCAAATTATTTATTACAAGACTTTTACAACTCGACTACCGCAGTTGTAAGAGCGATATTTTCTATATATTAATTACTAAATTTTTACATTATGAAAAAAGCAATTGTATTATTCGCATTTATGGCATCGGCTATTTTAACCTCTTGTGGCGAAAACAAGAAAACAGATATTGTTGAATCCGGAACTTATAAAGGTACTGCAGAAGAAGTCGACAAAGACGAAAAGGAAATTTACGTTAGAACTCCTGACAATAAATTACTTGAATTGTACTTTACCGATAAAACAACACTGACAAAAGCAGGGGCTCCGGCCGAATTTGATGAATTAAAACAAGGTGGTCAGGTTGAAGTTACGGTAGAGAAAAAAGGAAACAAACTAGAGCCAATTTCGGTTAGTATTCTGTAATAAGATGAATGAGCTACCATCACTTTGGAGAACTGAACTTTGGCATCCGCTCATGGTTCATTTACCAATTGTAACCCTACTGCTGGCAACAGCGGCAGGGTTATTACAATTATTTATAATAAAATCGACGGTTCATGCCTTATTTTTAAAACAAATCACTTTTGTAATGCTGCTACTGGGCGTCTTAGGCGGATGGCTTGCTATTTACACAGGGCAATTGGCCTATAATATTGAAGTAAGGAAAATATGTGATCCTCAACCGCTTCAAAGTCATCAATGGTGGAGTTATGTTTCTATAATAATCTTTACATTTGCATTATTAATCTTACTTATTAAAAAGTACTTCAATTTAGTTTTCATAAATTATTTAAGAGTAATCACCTCAATCCTGCTTTTAATGGGAGGTTGTGCTTTACTCTATACAGGTCACTTAGGTGCTTCTATAGTGTATCAGCAAGGAGCTGGAACTTATAAACCTTCTGCTGATTGCCATGAATTTGAAAAGTAAGACAACACCAGAATACAAATGTTATAAAAAATAAACAATGACAAATGAACAAACAGCAGTAAAGGCTACTTATTTTAGTATCATTAGCAATATTATACTTGCTATAATAAAAGGAATAGCGGGTGTTTTGGGTAATTCTTATGCCTTAATTGCAGATGCCATCGAATCTACTGCCGATATATTTTCTTCTTGTCTGGTTCTTTTTGGAATAAAATATGCCAACAGACCCGCAGATAAAAACCATCCGTACGGACACGGAAGAGCCGAACCTTTAGTTACTTTTATGGTAGTGGGATTTTTGATTATATCGGCAACCATTATAGCCTACGAAAGTATTGACAATATTGGTACACCACACGAATTACCAAAATCGTGGACACTGATTCTATTGGCTGCATTAATTGTATGGAAAGAAATCTCTTTTAGAATGGTGATGAAAAAAGCGATTGAAACTAATAGTTCTTCTCTAAAAGCAGATGCCTGGCACCATAGAAGCGACGCTATTACATCAGTTGCTGCATTTATAGGGATCTCAATTGCTTTAATTATGGGCAAAGGATACGAATTTGCAGATGACTGGGCAGCTTTATTTGCCGCCGGTTTTATTTTATACAACAGTTACAAAATTTTCAGGCCCGCACTGGGCGAAATCATGGATGAATATGTCTATGATGATTTAGTGGAAGTAATTAGGGTTGAATCTCTAAAAGTAAAAGGGATTCTGGGTACTGAGAAATGTTTTATTAGGAAAGCCGGTATGAAATATCACGTTGATCTTCATGCCATTGTAGATGGTACTATCTCAGTAACTGAAGGACATGATCTTGCACATCGACTTCAGGATGCCTTACATCAAAACATACCTGAGTTAGGTCATATCCTTATTCATATCGAACCGGATGTATATCGGGAGTAGAAATTCTATATGAAGAAAAGCAAATAAGTCATTTCTTGAAAAGTGTCAAATCTAAAACGATTTGGCACTTTTTTTTAGTGATACTTTTATCTATACATTTTATATTCTTTTAGTCCTGTACAAAATTTAAGATTATAGTCGCAAAACGAATGCATACGGGCTTAAAGAGTTCCTGTTTGCTCACTCTCTTTTTACAAATCAGTTAAAAACAAGAATAAACTTTAACAAAAACACTGTCTTACAGATAGTTGCATTATATTTTTACGTAAATTTATTCTGTCAAATAAATAAAGCATATCTCACTACAAGCCTTAAAGACATCCTTCAAACTAAAATTCTCTATAAAGTTCTCAATCTGATTGAAAAATGGGAAGCTTATTCAAACATCATCAATTAAAATTAATCTGACACTAAAAAGTGATTTCATGACAAGAAAAAGCCCTTTCATAACATCTCTTTCTTGTCTTTGCCAATAGATCTATACTTTTAAATCATATTGCAAAAACTAAATAACCAAAAATGAAAAAGTGAGTTGTTACCTGATAGTATTGTGGTCTGACCATAGTATCTAATGTTGTGGGATTTTCGTTTTTTGATAGTTTTTATTTTAAAATTTTTCACAGGTATTAAAAACAGATAAATACCTATACACTAATATCTTATATAAAATAACTTAGCATTATATTAAAAACTGTCATAACCTGTTTTGTAATACAAATAGGCTGAATACAAAAACCAAATCTAATCATTAACTACTTTAACACTTTAAATTATGGACGAGTTCATTGGAATTGTAAAACTTTTTGCAGGAAATTTTGCGCCTAGAGGCTGGGCTTTTTGTAACGGACAATTATTGTCTATTACAACAAATCAAGCTTTATTTGCTATTTTGGGAACAACTTATGGAGGTAATGGTCAAACGACTTTTGCATTGCCTAATCTTCAGGGTGCAACAGCTGTTGGAGCTGGAACTGGTAGTGGGGCAACCTACGTTCTGGGACAAGCTGCAGGTACACCAAATGTTTCTATTTTAACGAGCAACTTACCTGCGCACGTTCACGCGGGACCTGGTAAAATCTCTGTGAGCGCATCGAATGCAACAGATGCAACACCTGTCACCGGAGCATCAATAGCTGTTCCCGGATCAATAATATCCAGAGTTTTTACTCCAACATTAGGATATGCAACTGCCACTCCAAGTGTCGATTTAACAAGTAATATTACCACTGGTTTAACAGGTAGCAACATTCCTATATCAGTAATGCAGCCATATGTTGCTTTATCATATATAATTTGCTTAGAAGGTGTTTTTCCTACAAGAAATTAATTGGTAGCCATCTTTACATCATACGACCACTTTGGCATATCGCTAAAGTCGTAAATTAATTGAATTTCAGCATATTCCGCAAGACTGTAAATAGAAACTACGCAATAAGGGTTTGTTATATAGGACTCAGCCGTTTTTAATTCGATGTCTTCAAATATCTTGATTTCAGTAAAAATACAAACATCAGGATAATTGCTAAAGTCAGCTGGCAGATTATAGAAGTTGCTTTCCAATTTTAAATCATGTTGTCTGTCAGCAAAAAGTTCTTTGCTTATTGTAAATAATCTATCAACAAATACCTTATGAGGATAGGGCTGCATTTGATTGTAGCCCTTTACCTTATTTTTAGTACTGAGCGATGGCTCATAATCAAAGAAAGTATATGCGAAATCAATTCTTATCTCTTCCGGAATTAATATTCCATGAGCAGGTAATTGCGAAACAATGTTTCGTGTGATCGCTACTTGTGGTTCACGGGTAAGACCGTAATGCATCGTTTCGGAAATTGCTAAATCTATTGTAAACTCCTGAGGTTTGATATAAGTGACGGCATCAGCTTCTATTAATTGTAATGAATAATCATTAAGGCCTGTAACTGATAAAATTTGACGTACAGATGCTATTGAAGAAATATTGATATCTAATAAAATAGCATTAATTCTATCTTTATTAAACAAGGTAAGTAAAGGAAGAATTAATGTTGCATAAGGGCCACAACCTGCATAAAGAACATTGATACTTCTCTCAGGAAAATCGTTACTCAGTTTTATTAAAGCTTTATAAATACCCTTTATATAATATATAGTACGCAAATAGTCGTCTACACAGTCTGCGGCACCTGAACTGGATAAAGCAACGCCTCCTTTTATAAAAGTTTCGTTGTTTTCATCACGGTTAATTACAGCAATTTTGCTATAAAAGCCGGAAAGATTTTGGGCGCATTTTACATGTTCATCAACAGTATTTGATGCAATGATAGATTGAACAATAATTTTAAGTTCTTGTTTATGCATAATATTCAACTTTAAGTATAGCTTTTGAAGTTAGAAATATAAACTAAAAATAAATGCAAGAATACAAAAATGATAAATCTAATATCAGTACATTATGAAAAAACTTTACGTACTATTCATTCTTCTGTTTTTTACGATGCAGCAACTAGCTGCACAAACACTTGAAACATTTGAGAGTTTCACTCCAAATCTGCCGACTTTTACAAGTAGTGGGAAAACCTTTAATTTGAGTTCACCATTTGGCTTCACAGTCGTTACTTTTTCAGCCTTGGGATATAACCAAAGTAGTAAATTTATACAGGTGGCAAATCCGGCAGGATCTTATGGCCAAACTGGAACTATTAACGCGGCAAGCGGTAATTTCAAACTCAACAACTTATGGTTTTTTGTATCCGGAAACGCTAGTGCAAGTCCTGGAGTTACCAATGGCGGAGGAGCAGGATCAATTACTTTCAGAGGTAAACTTGCGGGCGCTACACAATTTACTGTTGTAAAAAATACAACGGGTACTAATACAGGATTAGCTCTGCCAGGCAATGGATTCTTCCTAATTAATTTTGCTACTGAAGGAGGCGTAGATAATACTAACTTCAGCATTGATCAGCTTGAAATTCAATTGAGCAGCAATTACGATTATTTCGCTATTGACAATTTTGGGTGGACTAATGTTGTGGCAACAGCTCCAACAGTTACAACAACTGCAGCTACAAATGTTGGTGCATTAAAAGCTACAGTAGGTGGTAATGTAACTACAGACGGTGGAGGGACCGTAACTGAACGTGGTATCGTTTGGGGATTAACTGCTAATCCGACAACATCAGGAAATAAAATACAAATTGGGACAGGCAGTGGAGTATTCAGCGCTCTTTCTTCTTTTCCATCAGGAACAACAATAAATTATAGGGCTTACGCTATAAACTCCGCGGGTACTTCTTATGGTGCCAACATGACTTTTACTACCGGAGCACCTCTTACAGCTACTCAGTCTCAAACAAATGTAACCTGTCTTGAAGGGAGTGACGGAACCGCAACCGTAACGCCGTCAGGAGGCGCAACACCTTATACCTATTCATGGACTACAGGAGCAACAACAGCTTCTGTTACAGGTCTTACTGCAGGAACTTATACTGCTTTGATTACGGATAATGAGGGAACATCAATATCAAAAAGCTTTATAATTGACCAGGCCTCAGGAAGTATTATAAGCATTATCGGAAATCCGCCTAACAGAACCATTTGTACCGGATCTAATACAACATTTAGTGCTACTGCTGTAAATGCTGTTACGTATCAATGGCAGGTTAATACAGGAAGTGCTTATACTAATATAACCAACGGAGGAGTTTATTCTAACGCTACTACTACTACTTTAACCATTACGGGAGCTACGGCCGGAATGAGTGGTTATACCTATAGGTTTGTAGCCTCAGGACCATGTTCGCCAAGTGCAACATCAAATGGAGGAATATTGACCATTTCTAACGTAACTACCAGCATCACCCAACAAATAAATGTTAGCTGTTTTGGGGGCAGCAATGGTTCAGCTACTCTTTCTGCTTCCGGAGGGATAGCTCCTTATACTTATTCATGGTCTCCTACGGGAGGTACAGCAGCAACAGCATCCGGATTAGCAGCGGGAACCTATACAGTTACCGTTACAGATAATATTTTATGTACTAAAACACAAACTGTTACTATTACGCAACCTTTAGCAGTACTAAGCGCTACAGGAACTACTACACCAGTGTCCTGTTTTGGAGGATCGAACGGTACAGCCACAGTAACAGCCACAGGAGGTTCGCCTACTTATTCTTATTTATGGTCTAATGGGTCTACATTAGCTACTGCATCAGGATTAACAGCAGGAACTTACAGCGTGACTATTACGGATGCGAATTCCTGTACAAGAACTATAAACAATATTATTGTAGGAGGACCTACTATTGTTCTTAACGGAACTACTTCTTCTACTCCGGTTTCCTGTTTTGGGGGGTCTAATGGTACAGCTACTGTTACAGCAACAGGAGGTACACCCGGATATACGTACTCATGGTCTCCATCCGGAGGTACAGGAGCAACAGCATCAGGACTTACAGCAGGAACTTATAATGTAACTATAACAGATGCTAATTCTTGTACATCAACTAGAAGCATTATTGTAGGCGGGCCTTCAGCTACTCTTAACGGTACTTTTGCTACAACACCTGTTAGCTGTAACGGAGGGTCTAACGGTACTGCTACTGTTACACCTACAGGAGGAACACCTAACTATACATACTTATGGTCTAATGGAGCTACAACAGCTACTATAACCGGACTAACAGCAGGAAATTATAGTGTTACTATTACTGATGCTAAAACTTGTTCTTACATTACAGGCAACATTGCAGTAACACAACCAACAGTAATTAATCCTAACGCTACACAAACAAATGTTAGTTGTAATGGAGGTTCTAACGGATCAGCAACTGTTGCACCCACAGGAGGTGCAGGATCTTATACTTATCTTTGGTCAAACGGTGCTACAACAAGTTTTGTTACTGGTCTTACTCAGGGAAATTATAGTGTTACTATTACAGATACCAATTCTTGTCCACTTACACAAAATTTCAACATAACACAACCTACTGTATTAACAGCTTCTCAAGGAACTATTAATAATGTAAGTTGTAATGGAGGATCTAATGGATCCGCGAGTGTTGCTGTTTCCGGAGGAACTGGGCTTTATACTTATTCATGGGCGCCATCTGGAGGTACAGGTGCTACAGCAAGTGGTCTTACACAGGGTACTTATATAGTAACCGTTAAAGATGCCAATCTGTGCCAAACTACACAAAGTTTTACTATTACGGAACCTGCACGATTTGTTGTAACAACAGGACAAACAAACATATCGTGTAATGGAGCTGCAACGGGAGTTGCAATTGTAAATGTAACAGGTGGAGCAGGCAACTACTCTTACTCATGGTCACCTACAGGTGGCACTGCTGCAACGGCTTCAGGACTAACGGCAGGAAATTATATCGTTACAATTACGGATCAGAACACATGCTCAGTAGCCATACCTTTTACTTTATCAGAACCTTCGCGACTACTCGCAACGCCGGGATCAACTACTAATATACTTTGCAATGGTGGTGCTACAGGATCTGCTACTGTAAATGTAACAGGCGGAACAGGTTTATACACCTACTCATGGGCTCCATCCGGAGGTACTGCGGCGACAGCCTCAGGCCTAACGGCAGGAACTTATACTGTAACCGTTACGGATGGTAACTTATGTACGACGACTCAAAGCTTTACAATTACACAACCGACAGCAGCTCTTTCTGCAGTCACAGCTTCATCAGGAGTTAGTTGTTTTGGAGGAAGTAACGGAACTGCAAGCGTAACAGTTTCGGGAGGAACTCCAACATACACCTATTCATGGTTTCCAATGGGAGGTTTCACAGCTTCTATTTCAGGCAGACCAGCAGGAGATTACACCTGTACGATTACTGATGCTAACGGATGTACATTGGTTAAAACCATAACAATTTCGACTCCTTCGCAATTATCTGTAACAACTTCTAAAACAAATGTTTCCTGTAATGGAGGAACTAATGGTACAGCAACAGTTATCGCATTAGGAGGAACATCAGGATACACATATTCATGGGCTCCAAGTGGCGGAACTGCAGCAACTGCAACAGGGCTTGCTGCCGGAACGTATACCGTAACTGTTAAAGATCGTAACACATGTCAGACTACAGCAACTGTTACTATAGGTGAGCCTGCAGTTTTAGCAGCAATATCTTCTAAAACAAACGTTTCATGTAATGGTGGAGCTACCGGAACTGCTACCGTAACAATTAGTGGTGGAACAGCAGGATACACCTATTCATGGTCGCCTTCAGGAGGTAATACAGCAAAAGCAACGGGATTAACAGCGGGAAACTATAGCTGTCTAGTTACAGATGCTAATGGATGTTCTGTGACTGAGAATTTTACTATTTTTCAACCTTCAGTCTTATCTGCTACAACGACCAAAACAAATGCAACTTGTATCTTAGGAGGTCGGGCAACAGCAAGTGTTACTGGTGGTACATTACCATATGAGTATTTGTGGGCACCATCTGGAGGTACCGCAGCAACCGCAACAGGATTATCTGCAGGCGATTATACAGTTACAATTACAGATGGTAACGGTTGTACAACAGCTCAAAATATTACAATCGACACAACAAATACGCTAGTTGCTACAACATTACAGACTGATGTTTTATGCAACGGAGCAAATACAGGCTCTGCTACCGTAGTGCCGTCAAGTGCCCCGGGTGCTTTTACCTATGTATGGTCACCTTCAGGAGGCAATGCAGCAACAGCCAGCAATTTAACTGCTGGTAATTATAGTGTAACGATAACATCTGCTAATGGTTGTTCAATTGTAAAAAACTTTACTATTACTGAACCAACGCCACTTGTAGTTACTCCAGCTCAAACCAATCTAATTTGCAATGGCGGAACTAACGGATCAGCTTCTGTAATTGTAACCGGAGGAACCGGAGCTTATACTTATTTATGGGCACCAACCGGAGGTACTGCCTCTATTGCAACAGGACTAAGTGCAGGAACCTATACGGTAACAATAAAAGATGCCAATTTATGTCAGACAACGCAAAGTATTACTATTACAGAACCTGCTGCACTTACGGCTTCAGTTATATCAACAAACGTAAATTGTAACGGAGCAAATAATGGTGCTGCAACCGTAACTGCAACCGGAGGAACCGGAGCTTATACTTATTTATGGTCGCCTACAGGAGGATCTGCAGATACAACAACAGGATTGTCTCCCGGTAATTATACCGTAACAATTACAGATGCAAATAACTGTAGTACAAGTGAAAACGTTTCTATAACTGAACCAGCTCAATTAACAGCATCTGTTGGATCTCAAACTGATGTTTCCTGCAACGGAGCAAATAACGGATCTGCAACAGTTAACGTTACCGGAGGAACTGGTGCTTATACATATGCATGGGCTCCATCAGGAGGAAGTGCAGATACAGCTTCAGGACTTAGTCCCGGAAATTATACCGTAACTGTAATGGATACCAATGGTTGTAGTACAACTCAAAACTTTACTATTGCTGAACCAGATCAATTAATTGCTTCTATAGGAAGTGAAATTAATGTTACTTGCAATGGCGGAACAAACGGATCAGCTTCTGTAACTGTAAGTGGAGGAACTGGTGCATATACTTATTTATGGGCACCAACCGGAGGTACTGCTCCTTTTGCAACAGGACTAAGTGCCGGAACTTATACTGTAACGGTAAAAGATGAAAACTTATGTCAAACGACACAAACTTTTACCATAACAGAATCTGCTGCACTTACTGCTACTACAACAACAACAAACGTAAATTGTAACGGAGCAAATAATGGTGCTGCAACCGTAACTGCAACCGGAGGAACCGGAGCTTATACTTATTTATGGTCGCCTTCAGGAGGATCTGCAGATACAGCAACAGGATTGTCTCCCGGTAATTATACCGTAACAATTACGGATGCAAATAACTGTAGTACAACTGAAAACGCTTCTATAACTGAACCAGCTCAATTAACTGCTGCGGTTACGCAAACAAATGTAACTTGTATTGGCTCAGCTGACGGATCTGCAACTGTTACTGCAACAGGCGGAACTGGTACTTATTCTTACGCATGGTCACCATCCGGAGGAACTGCAGCTACAGCGACAGGACTTGCTGCAGGAAATTATACAGCAACAATTACTGACGCTAACGGATGTCAAATAACAAATTCTGTTACTATAATAACAACCCCGGATGTTACGGCACCCGTTCCTGATGTAACAAATCTACCAGACATTACGAGTACTTGTTCGATTTTATCTTCTCAGATTCCAGTGCCAACAGCTACTGATAACTGTGCAGGAATTATAAATGGTACAACCACTGCCCCTTTAAACTACAATGATGTAGGAAGCTACATCATCAAATGGAGTTATGATGACGGTCAGGGAAACATTTCGACTCAGAATCAAACAATTAATGTAATAGCATCTCCATTAAGCCAGGTAACTTTTAGTGATTCAGCCTTTACTTATGATGGAAATATTCATGAATTAAAAGTCGCAAATTTTCCTGTTGGAGCTAACGTAACATATTCTGTTACACCAACTGCAAGTAGTGAAAACGGAGCAACTAATGCTGGTGTTTATACTGTTACCGCAATCGTATCTCCCCTAGCAAGTACGCCTAATTGTTCTGCGGTTACACTTACTGCTCAACTTACGATCAATAAGGCTGCACAACAAATTACTTTTGACGCAATACCTGCAAAAATTCTTGGAGCGATCAAAGACTTCAATTTAGAAGCTACGGCCAATTCAGGTTTGCCAATTCGTTACTCTTTTACATACACTTCTGCCCTGCCGCCTGCTAATGTTTCAGCAATTGGGTTAGTTAATATGTTAAGATCTGGTGACTTATTAATTACAGCACATCAGGATGGTAATGATAACTTTTTAGCTGCTCAGGCTGTCGATCAGCTTCTTGTTATCAAGAATAACGATATAACTATTGCGAAAATTATTATTGGAAACAAGGATTACCAAAATCCTGCCAAGGAAATCACGTATGTTATGAGTTGTGATGAAAACAACGTAAATGTTGCCATTCTAAACGAAACAAGTGCAATTATCACGCCTTCTGCCAATTTCACCATTACTACACCAAAACCGGGAATATACACTCAAAATGTAGTAGTTACTTCTCAGGATGGTACTGCAACGGCCAATTATACTTTAACTGTAGAAAAGCCATTTGGTTTTTATGACATCGTTCGTCAAAAATTCAATAACGTTCTTATTGTCAACAACAATCCGCAAACCAACGGTGGGTACGAATTTGTTTCTTACCAATGGTTTAAAAATGGACAACAAATAGGAACCGGTCAATATTATACAGCAGGAGATTCCGAGGGAAATACATTAGATCCATCAGCTGATTATAGCGCGAAAATGACGACTAAAGACGGAAAAGTCCTTGCTACATGTAGCGCTAAAATCACTACACAAAAATCAGTAGCAGCTAAGCTTTATCCTAACCCAATTCAGGCAGGAAAAGTGATTACTGTTGAGGCTGATTTTCCTAAAGAGGAACTGGCAAACATGCAAATAAGCCTCTATTCTGTTTCCGGACAATTGATAAAAACGCTGAAATCTTCATCAGTATTAACTGAAGTTCAGTTGCCAGATGCAGAAAGTAATATGTATGTGGTTGTTATTGAAACTGCCAATATCAAGAAAACACTAAAAGTAATTGTAAATAAATAAAATCTGCCAGTGCTATTTAAAAACAGCACTGGCATAAAAAAAAATAAGATGAAAAAATATATACGAAACTATATAACATCCATATCAATTGTTACTCTACTTTTAGGTTGCGGTCTAAATAGTTATGGACAGGATAAAAAACAGGAATTATCAATTGCCTTTGGAGGACCATTTTCATTTCTCAAAAGCAACACCGGAGATATAGTGCCTGGAAATGGTATAAATGCAGAAATACGATATTCTTATTATCTAAGTGAAGGTCTTAGTATTGGCATTGGTGCGGAATATCAAACCTATAAATCTGATGCAAAATATCAGTTTATTGGCGGACAATATAATGCTGTTGATGCTGAAAATGAAGCTTTCCAGTTTAGATATAAAGCAACTGGTCTAAGAGAAACACAAAAATTAGGGTACGTTAATATTCCAATAGGTATCCAATTTGAAACGCCCGGAACAACAAAATTATATCTTGCAGCAGGAGCCAAAATAGGTTTTGCAACCAGTGGAACGTACGAAACCACCATGCAAAACCTTACAACAAGTGGTTATTATCCGCATTATAATGTTGAGTTATTTAATCCGGCTTTCGCAGGTTTTGAAAATGTAAACAATCTAAAAACAAGTAAACAGGATTTGAATACAGACGTATCCTATTCTGCTACTTTCGAAACCGGATTAAAGCAAAATCTTGGTGACAGAAGCGCTATTTATATAGGCGTTTATTTAGATTACGGATTAAATAATATCTATAAGGACAAAGAAAACAAAAATCTGGTACAATATGCGCCTGAATTACCTGTACAGCTGCAATACAACAGCATACTTGATTCTTCAGATTCAAATATCAGATTGGTTTCTTATGGATTAAAACTAAGATATGCGATTCGGTAAACATTATTAATCCTGGAATTAAAAAACCATTCTTAAATTCACAAAAAGATCCATTTGCTGCGGCGAATGGATCTTTTTTTTATAACTATTTAATCTGACTCGTTGTTTTAGTCTCCTTCTTATTGTATTGGGCAATCGATTTTGATTTACGCCAATATTCGATTATCGTCTTTATAACCTGTTTAAATTTTTCGTAATTATAAGGCTTAACAAAATAACTATGTGTAGGCAAAGAATACGGATCAATGATGAAACTCTGCTCAAACAAAGTCGTAAAAAATAAATACGGACAATTAAATATAGTCCCTACCCCATTATTATCAGGATTTGTTTCCATCACCTTATAATTCATGACATTCAGTAACACAATATCAGAGAAAACCATAAAAGGTTTAATTTGATGACGAAGCATATAATTGCAAGCCGTTTCGGCAGTATTAAAATATATAATTTGGTTGGCGTAGTTAAGTTCGCTAAAAACCTCTATAAATAATTTACGGTCTTCCTGTTTATTCTCTATTACTACAATGGGTCCTTTTTTATTCATAATCAAAACCTTTAGATTCTTATTTAGAAATGTGCTCCTGTTTATGCACAAAATTCTATGTAAATATTTTAAAAATAAGAATAAATAACTTACAAAATATTCATTTCTCCTTATATAATTTTCATTTAGAGCATTTTTAACCAAGAACATTTTTTACGAAATATAAAGTGCTGAAAATTATATAATTACTAGTTTAAATTTTATAAGTATATAAAATCACTTCCACCTAATTTTGACTTAACCTTTTAGAATTCAATCAAATGAAAAAGGTTTTTTATTTATCTATTAATTTAATATTAAATATCATGAACACTTCAAATCACAAAAACAGCAGCACTACGAGTGCAAAATCAACAGATAAAAAAATGGGCACTTCAAAAAGTACAACAAAATCTGCCGATTCAAAAAAGTCTCCAACGACAAAAAAATAACTCTTTAAAATCACTGACAATATGATAACAGGAAACAACGAGAATTACGGTCGGGATGACCGTAATTTTTATCATCCGGAAGACGATATGCGTATCGAATCTGAAAAAATAGAAAATAATCTCTATGCTATTAGCCATAACAATGACGAAAGCTATGTCGATGAATATCAAAAAAACAACGACGAAGAATTTTCAGATCAGGACCACATCCTAAATCAGGAAGAAGATCAAGAAGATTTAGATGACGATTTCTCTAACGCACTTGACAGAGACGATGACGACGAAGATTATTTTGAAGAAGAAGAAGAAGAAGAAGAAGATCTTGACGAAAGCGATTTAGACGATGATCTAACAGAAGATTATGACGAAAATGATCGTGAAATAGACAATTTTTCCACAAATAATTTAAAACAAGATGAACTCGATCAGGAATACGACATTGATCAGGATCTTGAAGAAAAAGATCCAGTAAATAGTCCACGAGAATTTTAGTTTCATACATTATTTAGAAACAAATATCCTGATCCTAAAAGTGATCCGTATAAAAATGTTTAATTATAAAATCGAAATCATGGAAAATATTTTTAATCCAAAAATCCGTGAAAATATTGGTTATGGCATAAAAGAAAAACCTGATGGAATATCAGCCAATAAAATATTATACGCAGCCGCAGGTTCTTTACTTCTGGGCTTAACGCTAAAAATAGCGGGGAAACGAAAAACAGCTTCTTCAATAGGAAAATGGGCATTACCGCTTTTGGCCTTAGGAGGTTATAAAAAATTATCAGGTTCTAATGCTCTAAAAACAGAAGAGAATGCTGAAAATGATCTTAAAGGAAATAGCTAACAAGTCATGTACTTCAAATTGTTGATTTAAAAAGAAACCAATTTGAAGTACATGATTTTTTTATTTGAATTCCTGACGAACAACTAAAAAACGCATTATGGATATCTATATTTTTTTTCAATTAATAATAGTTTCAATCGCAGCAACATCAGCCATGACATTATTTAGTTATGCAGCATCTGCAAGCTTTCGCGAACTGTACAAAGAACCTGTTTTACTCACATTTATGTTAACCAGGTTAAATATTGAATTACCAGCAAAATCAAAAGCTACACTAGCCTGGTTGCTGCACTATTTTATTGGTTTTCTGTTTGTACTGGCGTATCATTTATTATGGATAAAAAATATTTTGCCTGTTTCGTTTTTGAGCGCCTTCCTACTAGGTTTTATTAGCGGTATTATTGGTATTCTGGGCTGGATGATTATGTTTAAAATGAGCAATCATCAACCTCCTATCGATTTTAAAGGATATTATTTTCAGCTCCTTCTTGCCCATATTATTTTCGGATTAGTTGCAACCGCTACATACTCCCTTTCCTCCACTTTTTTAATCCTAACAAAAGCTTATGTCACTGTCTAAATACAATCAAAAAAGAGATTTTAAACAAACTCAGGAACCAAAAGGCAAAAGAGAAAAATCAGCTAAGGAATTGGTTTTTGTTGTGCAAAAACATGCTGCATCGCACTTGCATTATGATTTTAGATTAGAAATGGATGGCGTGCTAAAAAGTTGGGCGGTTCCTAAAGGTCCCTCTATGAATCCTGACGATAAACGCCTGGCAATGATGGTCGAAGATCATCCGTACAGCTATAAAGATTTTGAAGGAACAATTCCTGAAGGAAATTATGGCGCAGGAAATGTTATTGTTTGGGATAATGGTACTTACACCCCTGATGAACCTTCATCAAATCCCGAAAAGACATTATTGGCAAATCTTCATAAAGGGCATTTAAGCTTTATTCTAAAAGGAAAAAAACTAAAAGGGGAATTCTCCTTGATAAAACTAAAAGGGAAACAGGAAAATGCGTGGTTACTGATAAAAAAACAAGATCCGTATGCTACGGAAAGCGATATTCTGAATAAAAATAAATCAGTGATTTCTCAGAGAGCCCTCGAAGAATTGGAAAAAAATTCAAAAAAAACAGCTGAAGTCAATAATCAAAAGAAAAGTTCAAAAAAAAGTAATCATTCAGCCCAAACACCTGCTGTTTTTATCAAACCAATGCTTGCCAATACAAAAGAAAAAGCTTTTGATGATGCTGACTGGGTTTTTGAAAATAAATATGACGGTTACAGAGCTATTTCTGTAATTAATCCTTCTGATGTACAATTATTTAGCAGAAATAGACTATCTTTTAATTCCAGTTTTAAACCCATCGCAAATGAATTACAAAAAATAGATCATATTGCAGTTTTAGATGGTGAAATTGTTGTTGAAGACGAAAATGGAAAGGCAAATTTTCAACTCCTTCAAAACTATCTTAAAACCGGTTTAGGCACTTTAAAATATTACGTTTTTGATCTTCTTAATCTGGATGGAAACAGCATCACAGAACTGTCTTTGCTCGAAAGAAAAGAACTGCTGAAGATTTTATTTAATAAGTACGATTTTACCAATGTTTTTTATTCAGAACATACCATAGAAAAAGGTCTTGACCAGTTTAACCTTTCGATAAAAAATAAAGGAGAAGGTATTATTGCAAAAAAAGCCGATAGTACCTATACTCCCGATAAACGAAGCAATTACTGGCTCAAAATTAAAATCTCAAATGAAGAAGAAGCAATTATTATTGGAATCACGCAACCAAAGAAATCGAGAAAATATTTTGGAGCCATTTTACTTGGTCAATATTATGGAAAAAGACTGGAGTTTATAGGCAAATGCGGAACGGGTTTTACAGACTCTTCGCTAAAGGAATTGTATGCAAAGCTAGAACCCTATTTTGTTGATGAATCTCCACTGAGCGAAAAAATTGGAATTAGAGATGAAATTCAATGGGTAAAACCAAAATTGGTCTGCCAGGTAAAATTCTCAGAATGGACAAATGACAAACACTTAAGACATCCCGTTTATCTGGGTTTAAGAATTGACAAGAAACCAGCAGAAGTTTTTGTACCCTCTAATATTAAATCGAATGCTACAACCAAAACGAAAGTAAAAGAAGATACAATGAAAGAAAAACCAACTCACACCACAGAAAATGATTATGACTTAAAAATTGGCAAAACGACTTTGCACCTTACCAACCAAAACAAAATATATTTTCCTGATGATGGCATAACAAAAGGCGAAATTGTACAGTATTATAATGAAGTTGCCGACTTAATATTACCTTATCTTAAAGATCGTCCGCAATCTATGAATCGTTTTCCTAACGGAATTAACGCGCCGGGATTTTATCAAAAAGATGTCGATGTGGACAAAATTCCATCTTGGCTTAAAACAAAAAAAGTATTCTCAGAATCGAATGAGGAATATTTAAATTATCTGATTTGCAACGACAAGGCAACTTTGCTATATATGGCAAACTTAGGCTGCATTGACATGAATCCGTGGAATTCTACCATAAAACATATCGAAAATCCGGATTGGCTCGTAATTGATATTGATCCTGAAAAAGACAATTTTGAAGAAGTTGTAAAAACAGCTTTAATAGTAAAAGAGGTTCTTGATGAACTTGAAACCGATTGTTATTGCAAAACATCAGGAGCTACGGGATTACATGTTTACATTCCGCTTGGAGCACAATACGATTATGATTCAATCAAAATCCTGAGCGAATTACTGGCCAGGGAAATACATTCACGTTCGCCTGAAACAACCTCGCTGGAACGAAGTATCAAGAAAAGAAACCATAAAATTTATGTCGATTACTTGCAAAACCGACGCGGGCAAACATTGGCAGCGCCATATTCCGTAAGACCTAAACCGGGCGCAACAGTTTCGACCCCATTAGAATGGAGCGAAGTAAATTCGAAACTAAGTCCATCACAATTTACCATTAAAAATGTTCTGAACCGTTTCGAGAAAAAAGGAGATTTGTGGAAGCCTGTATTAGGAAAAGGGGCAAATATCAAAAAGATATTGCATAAACTGGAAATCGGATAGGAGCCTAGGGATTAATTCCCTAGGCGACCTTCCACACCACCCGGCATACGGATCCGTACCAAGGCGGTTCTTAATTTACGATACATTTTAAGATAGATACCTAACCTAAAGTACTTCCGTGAGGTTGTTTTCAGTTATCCCAATAAAGGTCTGCACTCCCTGGTAGCTGTCGGATTCCGTCCTATCCTTTCCAAGGTAGTTATCAAATTACTTGATATTTTCTGCATTCGTGCCTTCATAGGTAACATTCATTTACTACTCACTTAATTAAGTTCAGTCCTTCGGTACTCATTTACAGTACCTACTATGACCTCTGCTGACTTCTTATAGCAATTGTTATCCATAAGTGCTTTTCTTAAAAAAAAAACTCCCCCTATGTCTATAAGACCTCCCCAGGTAAGAACGACAACTTTCCTCTCATATACCTGCTATATTTACCATGATGTTTCCGTACAGTTTTGGACTTCAGTTTGTGTTGCAACCTTATCCAACATCTTTGGCCTTTTATATAGTTTCTGTTCGTCAGGTCAAGAGTTTGCCTACTGCTTCCTTCAGATTCCACCTCGCGATGGACACCCTTGCATTCAGCTAACACTTCCCACTGTAAAGGCGTGTTCGGGACTTACACCCTAGAGTTATCGCCCATGCTGGGCACACAACAAAAGTCCGGATTAAGAAGATTTCTTCTTATCCAGACTTGCTTTTAACATTGCCATTAAATCGTCGCTTTGTTTGTGAACGACTTTTAATTTTGGCGCCGCTTGTTTTTTGCCTTTGGCTTTATTTTTAATAATCTCCAAAAGCTTAGCCGTATATTCATCTTTATAAGCGCTGATATCGAATTTTTCAGTCAGCTGATCGATTAATTTTTCAGCCATATCCATTTCTTTTGTCGCTTTTTTAGAAGCCGGCGGAAGTTTCAATTCTGAAGTATCCCTGATTTCCTGCTCAAAACGTATTCGGTTTAAAAGAATAACATTTTTATACGGTTTTAAAATCGCCAGACTTTCTTTATTTCGCAAAACAAAACTCGTTACTCCTACTTTTCCAGATGCTTCAAGTGCATCACGAAGCAAAGCATAAGCATTCATCACCCCTTTATCAGGTTCCAGATAATAAGGCTGCTCATAATAAATGCTGTTTATTTCTTTCTCGAAAGCAAAACTCTGAATGTCAATCGTTTTGGTTTTCTCCGCATCTGCGGCTTCAAAATCAGCATCTTCCAGAATTACATATTGATCATCAATTTTATATCCCTTCACGATATTGGCATACGCAACCTCTTTTCCCGTATTTTCGTTTACCCTTTTAAACTTGATGTTTGCATGATCCTTTTCATCCAGCATATCCATATCGATACTGCTTTCCTGCACGGCAGAAAATATTCTGATGGGAATATTAATTAACCCAAAACTAATTGATCCTGTCCATATTGCTCTCATAACTCAATAATTTATAAATTTGAACTTCCCCCAACCCATTTCAGGGCTTTATTAAACGCTAGCTTTTTAAAACCACGAAATTCTCCGGTAGTATTAAAAGTAAATCCGTCGCTAAAATTCATTTCTTCAGAATCAGAAACAATCGCCACCCTATTCCAGTTTTGAAATTGTTTTAATCCAAGCACAGCATCATTCAACCACGAACTTTCAGTAAAATTCTGATTATCTGTATCCAACGCAAACAAAAAATTAATTTCATTGGATTGTTTCGATAATCCCTCAATTTCAGATAGTACAACACGTTTAAAATCAGCTGTTGTAACCTGACCAAGTGCTCTAAAAGCAATTAAATTATTCGCAGTTTCTATTTTATGTATCATAATGATTATAGTTTGAATTGTTGTTCTAATAAATTCTTTTACAGAGGATTAAAATTAATTCAAGAACGAATCAGAAATCTTACACGATTATGGGCGGAGATTACAAAACTTCAATAAGATTTTTTGGATTAATTGAAAAAAAGAAAAATCCATAATGTTATGGCGAATAAATCGGTTGCTGCAAAATAACCCATTCCTCCGGAATTTTAGAAAGAGTTCCGGAGAAACAAAACATATTACAGGGGTGGATTTTAATACATTCTTCGCAATAATAACCAAAATTATTGTCGAGCTTCTCGCGGAGATTTCTCCTGCGTCGAAATGCAATATTACATTTAAGTAATTCTTTACTAAGTAATTAAACTATATAAAAAAAATCGCATCTCTGTAAAATATTAAATTCAAAATAGAAAAGGGGAATATTTCATTTTTGAAATATTCCCCTTTTTATTATTTTAAAACTCTTAAAAATTTAAAATTTAAAAGTAACATTTGCCGTAACACGAGTTGGGTTTTGAGCCGCAAGCCTGTACGACCAGTATTTTTCATTTGTCAAATTATCTACTTTAAGACCCAATCTGTATTTGGGCTGATCATAAAAAAGTGAAGCATCTAAAACCGTATAGGACGGAATAGAAAATTTGAAACTTGTCGTATTCGTCTGGTAATATTCGCTGCCATAAATACCTCCAAAACCAAATCCCAGACCTTGCGCAGGACCATTTACGATCCTATAACTCGCCCATAAATTTGCCGTTCTTGGTGATCCTGCCGTTGTTGGCCGCAAACCCTGAACACTGGCATTACTTTTTTCATATTTACTGTCATTATAAGTATAACCCGCCACAATATTTAATCCTGAAATAGGATTCGCAATCAACTCAGCTTCAAAACCTTTACTTACCTGAGTTCCGTCCTGAATAGAAAAATTAGCATGATCAGGATCATCACGCGTGATATTTGTAACCTGAATATCATAATAACTAAGTGTTGCTGATATTTTATTCAAATCAAATTTAAAACCTCCTTCATATTGATTTGCCTGGTTTGGTTTGAACGTATTTCCGTTAAAATCAGAACCTGAAACATTGCTGAAACCATTCATATAATTACCAAAAACAGAAACTTTATCCTTTACAATTTGATATACCAATCCTACTTTTGGCGAAAATGCTGTTTGATTGTAGTTTCCGGCAATAGAATCTTTACTAGGATAATACGTTCCTTTATTTTCGTAACGATCCATACGAATACCTCCCATAACCAACAATTGGTCCGTAACATTCAAAACATCAGAAACATATGCGCTATAGGTGTTTTCATTATTAGATACAAAATTGTTGAATTTTATCTTAGGATCAAGAAACAGCGGAGCCACTTTATCCAGGTTAAAGTTGTTATAAGCGTCACCTGGTTTTTTATAATCCATTGCGGGCATATTTACAATAGCATCGTTACGTGTGGCACGCAGACTATAAAAATCTAAGCCGGCTACAACTCTATTTTTCAATTGTCCTATTTTAAAAACACCAATAAAATTCTGCTGAATATCAGTTCCGTAAAAAGGAGATTCCTGATACGTAACTTGTTGTCTCAATGTAGTTGGAGACATCATTTGTAATAACACCACATAACCATCAGATGATGATCTTGTTCTGGACAAGATAGTTTGAGACGTCCATTCGTCAGACATTTTATACTTTAACTGTACAAAAACATTATACTGTTGGCTTGTATAATTGATAGTATTATTCGCAAAAGATAATTTGTACGGAATATCAAGTGCTTCGATACTGCTTACTGTATTTTTTACAGCAAATGGCAAAAGTCTTGTTGGAGAAGTTGCCTTATACGTACTAAATTCGGCATCGATCAAAAGCGTTAAACGATCATTTATTTCATAAGAAAAACTTGGAGCAAAAGAAAAATTTCTATTAAATCCCGCATCCTGAAAACTTCTTTCGCTATGAAAAGCCGTATTAATTCTCAACAAAGCCGTTTTATCTTCATTTATTGGTGTATTGATATCAGCTGTTAATCGATTAAGGTCCCAACTTGCTGCTGAATAGGATATTTCGCCTTTAAAACTGTCAAAAGGTTTTTTGGTAACACGATTAAACAATCCGCCAAAAGATGATAATGTACTTCCAAAAAGTGTAGCCGATGGCCCTTTAATAACCTCGATACGTTCTAAATTTGAAGGGTCAACTGTTGTATAAGTAAAACTACCAACACCATTTCTAACCAATTGCGGCGTAGCAAAACCTCTTGAGATAGAAGTTGTACGACCTTGATTTCTTACCTCGGCAATACCTGCTCCGGGAACATTTTTAAACGCACTATTATAATCCGTTATTACTTGTTCCTTCATTAATTCCTTGCTTACGATAATGTAAACCTGTGAATTTTCGATGTTTTTTAAAGGCATTTTCGCCACATCCATACTCTCTTTTTTCGCAAAACGATTTCCTCCTGTACGAATTACAACATCTTCAAGATTCTGTACAGACGAATTTACCCTGATATCTACTGTCGCAGATGGCGCTTGTTCTGTAATCTGAGCCGTTTCTGTAGAAGAAGCATAACCTGACATTGTAACTTCTAAAGTATAGGTTCCAAAAGGCACTTTTTTAAACTCAAAATTACCCGATGCATTAGTTACAGCACTCTTATTAATTTCAATTAATTTTACGATAACACCCTGACTTGCATTTCCGTCATTAGTTATAATTGTACCCCTTATTTGCCCGTTTGATTCCGTTTGAGCCTGAAGAAACCCTCCGCCCTCCAGTAAAAACATCATTAAGACGAAAATAAAATTTTGTATCTTTTTACCTGAAATTATTATTACACAGGAAGTTGATGCTGTTTTTGTAGCCATGTTATTGTTATTTAAACCAATTCTAAATTATGACGCAAATGAACAATATTTTTTCTTATCTATCAACTGCAACTAGGCAATTTTTTCTAGAAAATTTCATTAAAATAAATGTCGAAATAACACTAAAACAAGTGATTAAGAATTGTATTACTTAAAGGATTTTTTTGGTAAGAAAGACATTGAGGTTTCAGGTTTCAGGTTTCAGGTTTCAGGTTTCAGGTTTCAGGTTTCAGGTTTCAGGTTTCAGGTTTCAGGTTTCAGGTTTCAGGTTTCAGGTTTCAGGTTTCAGGTTTCAGGTTTCAGGTTTCAGGTTTCAGGTTTCAGGTTTCAGGTTTCAGGTTTCAGGTTTCAGGTTTCAGGTTTCAGGTTTCAGGTTTCAGGTTTCAGGTTTCAGGTTTCAGGTTTCAGGTTTCTAACCTTTGTCAAAGTTTTCAACTTTGACAAAGGTTTAAACTCCGGGATTCAGATTATCATAAAATATTGGCATCGTATCTTGTGTATATATTGTAATCCTGTATTACACCAAACGGTTGAAACCGTTCGCTATATTTACAGCAATCAAAACAATAATTACGAATACTCACATTACGGGACTTCGACTTCGCTCAATCTGACATGCGCAAATAACAAAATGTATTATAAAAAATCCGTAAAATCCGTGTTTTCGCATTAGCGAATCAGTTTCATCAGCGTGCCATACCTCATTTCCAAATTATCTCATTTTTCCTGAACCTCTCAACAAAGCAACTTTGGGCTTTTCAACAAAGTTACTTCTGCCCTTTCTTTAGATCTTTGTACTGTAAAAATGCAATCAATGATACATACAGATCAAAAAGTACTAGTAACTGGCGGAACAGGTTTTCTGGCCATACATAGTATTTTACAATTATTAAATCGTGGTTATGAAGTCAGAACAACCATTCGTTCGTTCAAAAGCCGGAACAAGATTTTTGAAATGCTTAGAAATGGCGGTCTTACAGACTTTAGTAAATTAGATTTCATCGAAGCTGATCTTACCTCTGATAAAAATTGGAATGAAGCTATGATTGATTGCGACTATGTATTGCACATCGCCTCGCCTATATTTTTAAGATTACCCAAAAACGAAGATGAAATGATTCGTCCCGCTGTAGACGGAACTTTACGAGTCTTGAAAGCAGCACGAGAAGCCGGTGTAAAACGTGTGGTAATGACTTCGAACTTTGGTGCTGTTGGATACAGTCATAAAGACAAAAATACCCTTATCACGGAGGAAAGTTGGACAAATCCAGACGAAAAGGGACTTTCGACATATAATAAATCCAAGGTTCTTGCTGAAAAAGCCGCCTGGGAATTTATGAATAATCAAGGAGGAACATTAGAACTTTCGGTCATTAACCCAATGGGAATCTTTGGTCCTGCGCTAAGTGCGGACTTATCAAGCGGTTTCGAAATGCTAAAAAAACTATTAGACGGTTCTATGAAAGCAATTCCTGATATTAGTTTAGGAATCGTCGACGTAAGGGATGTTGCCGAATTACACATTCTCGCAATGGAAAACCCCGAAGCCAAAGGACAACGTTTTCTTGCTTTAGGCGGAGGTACAATGTCATTACTGGAAATTGTTAAACTTATAAAAGTAAAAATGCCATACGCAGCCAGAAAAGCAGCTACAAAATCTTTGCCTACCTTTATAATACGCTTAACAGCATTGTTTAACGATAAGGCAAAAGCCATCTTGCCATTGGTTGGTATTTATCGCAAAGCCAGCAACCAAAAAGCCAAAACCATATTAGGCTGGAAACCCCGCACTAACGAAGAAGCGATTATGGCAACCGTAATTAGTCTAATCAAATGGAAATCTCTTAAAATATAAATATGAAAGTAATTGTAACAGGTGCTACCGGAATGGTTGGCGAAGGAGTTTTAATCGAATGTCTGGATAATAGTCAGGTAGAACAAATTTTGTATATAGGAAGAAAACCAAGCGGAAAATCGCATCCTAAATTGACGGAATATCTAATTTCAGATTTTCTTTCACTAAAATCAGATAATCTTACACTTACTGGCTACGATGCTTGTTTTTATTGCGCCGGAATCACCAGCGTTGGCATGGATGAAGCGCAATACACGCATATTACGTATGATACAACCTTGCATTTTGCCAAAATACTTTTAGCACAAAACCCAAATCTTACCTTCAATTTTATTTCAGGATTGCATACAGATAGTTCTGAGAACGGAAAAGTAATGTGGGCGCGCGTAAAAGGAAAAACCGAAAATGCATTGAAAGCCTTACCTTTTAAGGCGCAATACAATTTTCGTCCGGGATTAATGAAACCTGATCAAACACAAGTTCACTTAAAAGGATTCAATAAATACATTACGTTGCTCTACCCTATTATGGGCTTGTTTTTTACTGGTTGCACCACCAGAGAAATTGGTTGCGCAATGATTTCGGTAACACAAATTGGGTATTCTAAAAATATCCTAGAAGCCATTGATATTAAAAAAGCAGCCAACTTAAAATGAAAAAGCGAATCCTGAAAATTATCACACGAATCACAATCATCTTTCTTGCAATCCTACTGGTTCTTGGTATTTGTACATGGCTTTATATGCAAAAGGCGACTTTTGGCAGTTTGCCGTCAGGAAAAAACATGGTGCAAATTCAGAAATCGCCACATTATAAAGATGGAGAATTTCAGAATACACTTTATACACCAACACTGGCTCCGGGTTATAGTTTTTGGGGCGAAATAAAAAAACAGTTTTTTGATAAAACCGTTCCTACTGAACCGTCGAACCGAATTCCTTCTGTAAAAACAGATCTAAAGCATTTACCTTCAGATCAAAATTTATTGGTTTGGTTTGGGCATTCGTCCTGTTTATTGCAAATAGACGGAAAGAAAATTTTAATAGATCCCATTTTCAGCGACAATGCTTCTCCTTTACCCAATACTGTAAAAGTTTTTGACGGAACTAATACCTATCACGTACAGGATTTACCTGAAATAGATTATTTACTCATTTCGCACGATCATTATGATCACCTGGATTACGAAACAATTTTGGCACTTAAGAACAAAGTAAAAACTGTGATTTGTGGTTTGGGAGTTGGAGCCCATTTTGAACGTTGGGGATATCCAAAAGAAAAAATTATTGAGCAAGACTGGAACGATGACGTGGTAGTTGAAAATAACTTTACCATTTATACTTTACCGGCAAGACATAAATCCGGACGTGGCTTAAAACAAAACCAATCGTTATGGGCGTCTTTCTTAATTAGTTCGCCTACGCTAAAGGTTTATTATAGCGGCGATGGCGGTTACGACACGCATTTTGCAGAAATTGGGAAGCAATTTGGTCCTATTGATGTTGCAATTATGGAGAACGGGCAATATGATAAAGCCTGGCATTATATTCATATGCTGCCTGAAGAAACTTTGCAGGCAGCACGTGATCTGAAAGCCAAAAGTATGGTTCCTGTACATAATTCTAAATTTGCCCTCGCCAAACATACCTGGAATGAACCATTGAACGAACTTACCCGATTGAATGCAAAATATCAAATTCCTTTGATTACACCTGTTATGGGAGAAATTGTTATTTTTGATCAACACAAAGTTTTTAAGCAATGGTGGAAAGAAAATCCTGCCGCTCCCAATAAATAAACGGAACAATTACGCATAATACCATGAGATATACCGATATTAAAAGCTGCTACATTGGTCCCGAAATATCACCGGAACAATTTATTGTGGAACATTTCTTTTTGTACCTCGCAAAAGGCACAATAGAAGGTTATGACAGCGTGAACAAATACCATCTTAAAGCAGGTGAATATTGTCTGGTTCGCAAAAATCACCTGGCACGATACAACAAGCAAAAGCAAGACGGTGAATTTGAAAAAGTCGTTGTAATTCTTGATACTGAATTCCTTAAAAAATTTGCTGCAAAACACAAAATTACTGCACAAAATTATGCCAGTGAGGCATCATTTGTGCAAATAAAGAAAAGTGATTTAGTGCCTAATTTCGTTCTTTCGTTGATGCCATATTATAATGATGGCGGCGAGATCGATGATACGTTTTCTAACATTAAACGCGAGGAACTGCTTTTGATTCTTCTCAAAGAAAACTCAAAACTAATAGATATTCTCTTTGATTTTGCACCGCCTGAAAAGATCGATTTAGAAGCCTATATGAATCGCAATTATAAATTTAATATCAGTATAGAGCGTTTCGCCTATCTTACAGGAAGAAGTATTTCAGCTTTCAAACGAGATTTTGCAGTCATTTTTTCAGATACGCCAAGTCACTGGCTCATACAAAGAAGACTTCAGGAAGGCTATTTTTTATTGGAGAAAAAAGGAAAAAAACCATCGGATATTTATCTCGATCTTGGTTTCGAGGATCTCTCTCATTTTTCGTTTGCATTCAAGAAAAAATATGGAATTACACCATCGACTATACTGCAGAAATAGATTTATCAAAACCACTGATTAAAATAATTTTTCATGTAATCTTAACATTATAGCAGATTTATTTTTTAGATAATAATCTGCCCATATCTGCTTAAATCTTTCTAAAATCTGCGTAAATTTTTTTTTCAACACATAGAAGTATAGATTACAATCTCTAATTTAAGGAAGTTTTAAAAAATCCAGATTTCCGCACATAGCATTAAAACCAATCTATGTGCTAATATTCAAAGTGAAACGTCTTTTTTGAACAATCCCAAAAGCTATGTCTCTATGTGTTTAAATAAAACCAAAGATTAGATTTTTTTCTCTCGCAGAAGATAATCATCCGCACATATCTGCCTAAATCTTTCCAAAATCTGCGTGAAATATTTTTACACACATAGAAACATAGATTACAATCTCTCTAATTTAAGGAAGTTTTAAAAAATCCAGATTTCCGCACATAGCATTAAAACCAAGCTATATGTTACTATTCAAAGTGAAACGTCCTTTTTTGAGCAATCCTAAAAGCTATGTCTCTATGTGTTTAAATAAAACCAAAGATTAGATTTTTTTTCTCTCGCAGATCATGCAGATTTAGCAGATTTTTTTAGACAAGAATCCGCGCATATCTGCCTAAATCTTTCTGAAATCTGCGTGAAATATTTTCAAACACATAGCATTAAAACCAAGCTATGTGGTAATATTCAAAGTGAAACGTCTTTTTTAAGCAATCCTAAAAGCTATGTCTCTATTTGTTTAAATAATAGCCAAAGATTATTTTTAGCAAATAATCTGTACATAGCTGCTTAAATCTTTCTAAAATCTGCGTAAAAATTTTTTAAACACATAGAAACATAGATTATAATCTCCAATTTAAGACAATCTCAAAAAAATCAAAAACACCTTTGTTAAGTGCTCTAAAATTATACTCTATATGTTTAATTTAAAATTGTAATTATAAAAAATGTCTTATTTTTTCATTTTTAAATTTTAGGAGGATGTTTCCTTCTTTAACTTTCACTACGTTTGCGCATAATTTTCAAATCTGTCAATTAAAAAAAGCGGACAGAATTACAGAAACAATTGCAATAGTTTACTAATTATGAGGAACAACACACAACCGATAAATGAAATTTCTATTGAAAAAAAGCTTAGAAAAAAAACTTTCTTAATACCATTCACGACAATCTTCTGTGCATCAATTTTATTACTTGGCATTGGTTATTGCATGCATTTGTTTCAGCAAGGCTTTTATTGGGCCTTTATTCCTGCAGGTTTTTGCGCACACTCCTTCTTAATAGTTACAGTTCATGATGGCTCGCACAAAGCAATTACAAAAACAAAATACGACCGTCTTATTGTAAATGTAAGTGCTGCTTTAATCTTTATACCATTCTATGGCGAGCATTACAGAAAATATCATTTAATACATCATGGCTATACAAATACAGAATTAGATCCGCTTGCTTCTCCTATATTAAAAAATTTATACCATAAAAACAGATACTTATACATTCTTATGGAATCTATTCCTGTCTTATATTCTTCTTATCTCATCTTTGATTTTAATAAAAACAAAAATGCACAGAAAGTAACCAATGCCCTCCAGATTAATAAAATCTACTTTATACTCTCTATTGGTCTTAGCATAATTTGGTTTATTATTTTACAACCTCCATTTTATTTTATTTTGTTTACACTTTTACTTTTAAATCTTATTTCAGTAGTAAGAAACTGGTGCGAACATATGGGAACTTCATTAGACCGCAAAACTAATACTTATTGGTTTCCAATGGGTTTTGGTATTGGTAATCATGATGTTCATCATGAACATCCCAGTTTATCATGGCTTACGCTAAAAATTGGCCTAATGAAACGCCAGAAAAACACTAATCCTCTAAAAAGTTTAAAAGGCATTTTATTCGATAAAGCATTTACTTTTTACAAACCAAAATAAGATTATAGCAAATTTACTTTAAGATAATCATCTGCGCATATCTGCTTAAATCTTTCCAAAATCTGCGTGAAAATTTTTTAAACACATAGCATTAAAACCAAGCTATGTCTTAATATTCAAGCTGAAACGTCTTTTTTGAGCAATCCTAAAAGCTATGTCTCTATGTGTTTAAATAAAACCAAAGATTTTTTTTGATAATCATCCGCGCATATCTGCCAAAATCTTTCTAAAATCTGCGTGAAAATTTTTTAAACACATAGCACTAAAACCAAGCTATGTCTTAATATTCAAGCTGAAACGTCTTTTTTAAGCAATCCTAAAAGCTATGCCTCTATGTGTTTAAATAAAAACCAAAGATTAGACAGCTACCCTTTTCCTACCATAAAGCAAAAGTCTCTTGAACGAATATATCGCCGGAAGTTTATGAAAATGCTCCGCAATTCTCTCTTTATAAGTTTTAATAAAAAGCTCTTTTTCTTCGCCATCCACACGTTCTATGTACGGAATCAAAGCCGAACCTGCTATAAAATTATAAAGCGTTTCATGATCGTTTGCAATAATAGGATATACTTTTTGCAGGATCTGAATATCTTCCAATCCGCCATCAAAAAGTATTTGCGCATAATCGTCGATACTCAAAACCGGGGAATCTCTTTTGTAACCTTTCAGGAAGGATTTAAAAGGTTCTTCGTTTACCAAATCCAGCAAGATTTTATTGAGTTTATTTTCAGGCTGAACAGGCATTTGTACTGCAAATTGACCTTTTGAATTAAGGTGTTCCAATAATCTTGGAAATAAAGTTTCATGATCGTTTGACCATTGTAAAGCCGCATTACTAAAAATTAAATCCCATTTTTCGCCAGAGGCTAATGTTTCTTCGGTAGTTGCTTTTCTAAAATTCAAATGATCCGTTTCTAAAGCCTTTGATCGCTCCAGCATTTCTGCCGAAGAATCAACACCCAGAAAATCAGCTTCTTTGAATTTATCGGCCAGGATTGCTGTTTGTTCTCCCGTGCCACAACCTAAATCAATGGCTTTCATACCTTTTACTGGTTTGATAAAATCAATCAGATCATAAAAAGGCTGATAACGAATATTTTTGAACTTATTATATATTTCCGGATTCCAAGGCATTTTATCTTATTTTACAATTTCAACTTTGATTAGGAAAAATTCGCGATCAAAATTCAAATTTGGTTACTACAAACTAAGATACAAAATTCTTATGGGTTTTATCAAGGCTTTATCCAGCTCCCGAAGCTTTGGGACTCTATCTTTTATTTTTCTAAAGAAAAAAATAAAAGGATGCCGTTCTTTTCTGCGCTAGTAATTTGTTTTTGCAGAAGAAGCAGCACAAAAATTACTACAAAATTATAACCTAAAAATTCCTATTATTGTAACCGTATAATAGATTTAATTTAAAATGTAAATCTGATTTAGAATTAAATAAAATTCATGGAGAACCAGAAAAAAATAATACGGGAAATAACTATTAGATTAAGTTTAGTCGTAGTGACTTTGGTGATCTTCTTTTTTTTGATAACACTTACAATCGATGTGATTTCTGATTTTTCAATATACAACAATAGGAACAACTACACATCCGGAAAAATGAAAGTGACACGAATTGGTGCAGATTCATACGGAAGTCCGCATTTATACGCCAATGGTTATGTTGAGAATATTAAAACCTCTGTGTATTTAGGATTAGAAAACGAAGTTAAAATTAAAGATTATTATCCTATTTTGTACAAACCTGATGGAAAACAGTCTTTTCTAACCACTAAAGATTTTAAGTTTACCCCAATAAATTATTTGTACTCCGGAATTTTTAAGATTCTAGGTATTTTATTTTTATTGTTCCTTGTATCAAGGATTTATAAATACTTTAAAAATTCTAAACTTGAATTTTAATGATCGCGTTTTCAAACTTTATTCGTTTGATATAAATCATCTTACGTACATAACTAAACATGAAACAACGAAAGAAATGGCTGGATGCTGCAGAAAGTTTTAGAATAGATATACATTCAATTGTAAAATGTCCCAATTGTGAAAAGGAAAATCTTACAGTCCTAGATATTGCTTTTAATACCAATGCAATCAATATGGGAGGCGAAAGATGTATTGAATGTCCGGAATGTCGAAAATTTGAAATAGTATTGTATAGAAACCCACACGAAAATTGGTGCATAAAAAAGTAAGGACAAATCTTGATATAATAATTAGATATATTCCTCGTGCTAAAAAGTCTCCTGACTTTGTAGCATGAGGAAAAAACACTTTTATTTATTCATTAACATTAGCATCACCAAAAAGAATCTCATTAATTTCTGTTATCAATTCAAATTCATCCAAAGGAAACATCTCTAAAACCATTTCTAAAATGAGAGCCACATTAATAGGCGAATATTTAATTGTAACCGAAGTTTGATGTGCGTCTTGTGCTATCAATTAATCCTTTTTCAATTTTTGCAGTTTTTCCATCTATTTGTGAATGAGGAAATGTATCAACAAAATTGGGAAATCCTTTTTTTAATTTCACATACAAATCATTACCAAAAACATCTTCTAAAATTAAATTTTCGGTTGGTTTTCTATTAGGATGTGCTATAAAGGTATAAACTTCTAACTTTCTATTTTCCATATCTATTTAATCGAATTATATATATCTTAATTTTTAATTTATTTAGAGCTTATTTTTCGTACGTAATTTACTAGACTATTAGATAATAAATAAAGATGAAAGATAACTTTTAAAAAATAAATATTCTTTCTATATCTAAGGCATACAAATATCAGCATTCACTAACTCCCCATTTTACCGAAATCCATAATCCACTAAAATTTATTTCAAACAAGTATACCACTAAATAAAAACCAATCACCAAGTATAAATACCCCTTTTACAAACCATCATAAAAACAAAAAAGACGATATACTTCGAGCATATCGTCTTTTGTTTCAATCGTATAAAATTATATCAACCCAATGAATCTAAAGGATCACACGGAAAATAAATTGTAATATCTGTACCTTTATTCAGCTTTCCTACTGCGCGGATATTGCCATTGCAGGTCTGCATTATTTTTTTGCAGAGTGCCAGTCCAACGCCTGATCCGTCGTATTTTTCTAGAGTATGCAGTCTTGAAAAGATTTTAAAAATTGACTCGGCATATTCTTGTTCAAAACCAATTCCGTTGTCTGAAAAAGTAACCCAATGGCAATATACTTTATTGGAGTATTCGTTTATTTCCGGTTCTTTTGAACTTGTTATCTTAATGACTGGCAATCGGTCTATTGAGGCGTATTTTAGTGAATTGTGCAGGATATTAGAAAACAGCTGTTTCATCAAAAACGGAATCGCATGCACATCCGGCAGGCTTTCACATTCAAAAACTGCTTTATTCTCGATAATTATTTCCTTCATTTCCTGCAGGGTTTCTTCCAGAATATAATTCAGGCTAACCTTTCGAACAGATTCTTTGGTATGTTTTATTCGGGTGTATTTCAGGATATCAATCAACAAATTTTGCATTCTGTTGGCAGATTTAGTCACGCGCTGCAAGGAATCTATAACTGCTACAGATGGAATCTCATTGGTATCAGACAACACTTTTGAAGTGATAAACTGAATTTTACGTAAAGGTTCCTGTAAGTCGTGCGTACTGATCCAGTTGATGTTTTCAAGCTCTGAATTGGTTTCTTTTAATACTTCACTCAAACTTCGGTATTTCTCTTCTTCCTCGCTCAGCAACAGCATTATGATCTGATTGTGCAGCGCATGTGCATAACTTGCAGCGGCATTGATTTCGGGATCTAACCAGATACTGCTTTGATTTTTTATAATTTGTTTCCATAAATGAAACGAATTTCTAGGATGCAATCCTTTGCTGTCGATAATTATGGCTTTCTCAGGATCTCCTGCCCAGCTTATTTCGGCAATAGTTTCTGGCTTGTACCAAATAATAGTATTTCCATTACCCAATGAGTGATAAATAATGCCCGAAACATCTTCGTAGCCGTCTAAATCCGGAACAAAATCACTGAGTTTATTAGTGGTGAATGTTGTGGTATACTCATAAGCACGTATGCCCGAAATAATCCTCTTTATTTTTTCGTCTGATGGGGTAAGCCCGCTTTTATACATTTTTTTACCAATAGAGATCGAAACTCCGGCAGCGTTACAAAGCTTTAATAATTCCGGATGCTGACAAAGGATTTTAAACGATTCATGTGATAACGGAAGATTTAAGGCAGTTAACCTTTCGAGTGCCCTGCTGGTTTTACGGGCAATTTCGTATTCATCATTAGATTGTCGCAAATCGATTTGAGAGGTAATAAACTGTCCCTGCAGTTTGGCTGCAAGCCTAATCTCAGGAGAGATATTTTTAGGCGAATAATGATGACAGGCAATCAGCCCCCATAAACGATTATGATGAATAAGCGAAATGGTTAAGGTAGCCCCAACTCCCATATTTTTTAAATATTCGACATGAATGGGCGATGTACTTCTAAGAACAGAAAGACTTAGATCGAGGTTTTTATTTTCCTGATCATCAATCGTAAAAACAGGAACCGGTTTATAGCCTATATCAACTATTAATCGCAGCTGATTTTTCATATACAATTCTCTCGCCTGTACCGGAATATCTGTGTGAGGATAATGAAGTCCCAAAAAAGGTTCTAAATCTTCCCTCCTGCTTTCAGCAAAAATTTCGCCATTATAGTCAGCATCAAATCTATAAATCATAACACGATCGTAACCGGTTATTTCGCGTGTTCCTTCGGCAACAAGTGCACATAAATCTTTCAGGGTCCGCGTATTGTTCATATCAGACACAAACTGAATCGTTTGTGCATATATATTAGCAAGCTGTTCTTTTCCTGCAGATTGTGGTTCAGCCTCCAGAATATAAATGGAATTACTTTTATGAATCGTTACCTGAAAATTTTCATTTATTAGTGTTATTTCAAGCGGAAAAACAAGCGGTACTTTACTGTCATGTATATAATCATGCAATTCTTTTTGAGCTTTTACGCCAAAAACTGCATCAAATTTTTGTCCAAGTATCTGATCAAAAACCAAAGCTACAAAATCTGAAATATTGGCTGTACAGAAATCAATTTTCCAATCTAAGGTTACGCCCAATAAAAAACCATGTGGCTGAATACTTCCCGGAATATGTATGGGTTCGTGCTCACAATTAGTCAATGTAACTAAATCACGATTAACAATATCTTTAATTTTCATTTTTGACCGTATTCATAAAATGATTGTGAATGCAATCGAATGCATAAACAGCACCTTCGATAATTTCGTCTTCGCAATTATACTTCTGTTGATACTCTGTAAGTGCACTTAAAAACTGTTTCCAATAACTGCCTGTTTTATTACCATATCCTGCAAAATAAGAAGTACCGCTTTGGTTACTTAAAACCGGAATGGTTTCAACATTTTTCAGAATAAACCTTCCGCCCAGAGAGGATCCCTCTACAACATATAATATTCCTATTGCAAACGGAATGCTGATATCGTGATATCTAAAAACCGAATTTGATTCTGTAATTTTATAATTCAAAAAAGCAAGATCATTTTCAATCCATTGCGTTTTTTTTCTTTCTTCCAAATCAGGAAAAACACCTGATAATAATGGGAAAATATGTTCCTGGGTGCTTTTATGCACAGCATGCATCAGCGCCAGATAATGGCAATAGTCTTCAATTTGCAGATTGGGAGAAAGTATGGAAGCTGAAACTGATAATTTTTCAAGATTTTTGTGTGCGTCGGCAGTTTGTTTTTTTAGTTTATCTAAAAAATCAATCAGTGTGTTTAAACCTGGATTTGTTGTCATGGCAAGTAAATGTAAGTAATGATTTTTATTAAGGGGCTATAATTGCTGTTACTGAAATTCAGTAAATATCAAAAAAGAGATAATGTAACTTTAGGATTTCGGCTACATCATTTTGAAGGTTTTCTTATTAAGCATAGCTAAATTAATAAGTAAATTTATATCCTAAAATAGATTACACAGGTAAAATAATATGATTTTCTGCATATACATGATAGTACAATTATAGATGTTTGAAATTAAACCGTAATAACAAAAGATTCAATCCTTAGATCCTGCAGCTTTTCTTTCCAATCGGTTTCAATAACTTTTATTAGTACTTTTTTTAAATCACTAAAAACTAATGGTTTTACGACGTAAGCATTAGCACCTAATTCAAAAGTGTTTTTTACACCATCTTCAGCTGCAGAAGTTGAGTAAATAGCGATCAATGGAATATTTTTGAATTTAATATCTTCTTTTATTTGTTGTAAGGTTTCGAATCCTGATAATATAGGCATGTTAAGATCTAAAAAAATGATATCGGGAATAACTAAATTCGCATCATAAAGACGGTCCAGAAGTTCTACACCATTTTTACAAAATTCGATGGGATTTTTGAGTTGTAAATCAGCTAAAGCTTCGGCAAAAAAATCTCTGTCGTCTTCATCGTCATCAGTGAGCAAAATCCTTATATCCTTTATTTTATACATTATGAAGTTGGTTTTATCTCAAATGTACACTTAAATAAATGGGAATAGGGAATTGAAAATAATTTACTTGTTCTTTTATCATGAGGATTGTATTTATCTCTTAAAAACGAAAAAAAAAACAGGTATACCATTGATAACTCCTATTTTACTTCTATTAAATTTATTTTAATGTCCTGAAATAATAAGTAGTCTTTTGACTACATAAGTGATTTGTCCTAACTTTTTTTTTATTAAATGCCAAAGGAATATTACTTCTTCGACTGCAAACATTAGAAATAAAATTAATCACATACTTTTGTATCATTCAAAATGAGTGCTTAACACATTCTGCTAATGACAAAAACAACAGTCTATTTTTATATTCCTAAACAAGTTACACTTCTTGATTTAAGCGGCGTTGTCGAAGTTTTTCAGGAAGCTATTGGCTTAGGTCTTGAATATGAACTTCAATATATTAGCAGTCAATTTTCTATTATTTCTTCTTCGGGATTAGAATTGTCGGCACTCACCCATTTTTCTAAAACAAATCCTCAGGAAAATGATCTTGTTTTTATTGCCGGAAGCAGCACGAATCAAATTGATCTGAATGCTGAAGATGCTTTGTTTTTTAAATGGCTTTTGAAAGTAAATGAAAATCAAACCACGATTTGCAGTATTTGTTCGGGTGCTTTTATTTTGGCGAAAGCCGGACTTTTAGATCATAAAGAATGTACTACGCATTGGAAATTGGTTGACAAACTTCAAAACGATTTTCCGCTTGTAAAAACTCAAAAGAATACCTTGTTTACCCAATCCGGAAGGCTTTACACCAGCGCCGGAATCATAACGGGAATTGATCTGGCTTTGCACATTATCGAAGCAAGAAATGGCAAAGAAACCGCTGCTGCAATTGCTAAAGAATTGGTGGTTTACAAAAGAAGAAACGGCAATGACGAACAGGAAAGTGTCTATTTGCAAAACCGAAACCATCATGATGAAAAAATTCATATCATTCAGGATTGGATTATCTCGAATTTGGAAAAAACATCAACAATCGATTTTTTAGCCGAATTGATTCACATTGGTCCCAGAAACTTAACCCGTATTTTCAAGAAACAAACCGGCATCACGATCGCCGAATATCGTACGAAATTAAGAATCGAAAAAGCCAAAAGCCTGCTTACCAATTCTAATTATAAAATACAATACATCGCGAATTTATGCGGTTACAAAACTTCTAAACAATTACGAATTGTTCTCGAAACCCATCTTGATGCATTGCCTACGGAAATTAAAAATAAGTGGTCTTAAAACGACTATTCTTTGTCCTTTTTTGATATTGACGATAAGGATACATTTGTATCTAATAATCTAATTTATAAAATAATGACGCTTAAAGACTTAAATACTGCCTTGATTATAATTGATGTTCAAAAAGGTTTTGATGATGAAGAATATTGGGGCGGAAACCGAAACAATAAAAGTGCTGAAACAAATATCGCTCAGCTTCTGGAACAATGGAGAACGCTGAAACTTCCTGTTTTTCATATCGTTCACAGTTCATTAGAACCTAAATCAAAATTACACGCATCACATCCGGGATTCGAAATCAAAGATGCAGCAAAACCAATTGCAGGTGAACCAGTAATTACAAAAAATGTTAATAGTGCTTTTATCGGTACTAATCTGAAAGAAAGACTTGACGATCTTAAGATCAAAACTCTTGTGATCACAGGTCTTACGACGAATCATTGCGTTTCGACCACTACAAGAATGGCAGGGAATTTTGGCTTTGATGTCTATTTAGTTTCTGATGCTACAGCAACTTTTGACCGAATTGGCATTAATGGAGAAAAATATGATTCTGAACTGGTACATCAAATATCTTTGGCGAGTTTACATAAGGAATTTGCAGAAGTTATGGATACTGAAAGACTTTTAGAATTAGTTTAAGAGTTTTTTTTTGCTACGAATTAAAAGTTGCCACGAATTTCACGAATTTTCGCTAATTTCTTTTACAATCTTTGAACATAAAAAAGATAAAAATCATAGTTTACAGATAGATACATTAATTTCAATTTATGTTTATCCGCAATTGTAGAAAAAATAATTTACGAAAATTCGTAAAATTCATGGCAACCTTTTTAAACCATAAGCATACAAAAAGAAATTAGCGGAAATTTGTGTACTTTGTGGTTAACCACTTTCTGTATAATAATTAGTGCAAATTCGTGAAATTCGTGGCTACCTCCTTTTCTCAAAAGAAATTCGTGGCAAACAAATCATTTTATTGACTTACATCAAACTTTTGCATCTTAAACAATTCTAGATTTGCTGCTTATTAATTTAAACCAAAAACAAATGATCAGCACACTAACATATCCGGTAGAGAAGTTTGGTACAACCAGCATAAAACGTGTAGAAAATGCTTTAAACCATTTGCAAAACGGAAAAGGAATTTTATTAACTGATGATAAAAATCGTGAAAACGAAGGTGATTTGATTTTTTCTGCACAACATATAAGCGTACCTGATATGGCTATGATGATTCGCGAATGCAGCGGAATTGTTTGTCTTTGCCTGACCAATGAAAAAGCAGATCAACTGGAATTGCCTTATATGGCTCAGGAAAATACCAGTAGTTTTCAAACTCCTTTTACCATCACGATCGAAGCAAAAAAAGGTGTTACAACTGGAGTTTCGGCAGCTGATCGCGTTACAACCATTAAAACTGCAAGTGCTGTAAACGCAAAGGCATCAGATTTAGCCAGACCCGGTCATGTTTTTCCTTTACGCACCAGAAACAACGGGGTTCTTGAACGAAATGGTCACACTGAAGGCAGCGTTGATCTTATGAAATTGGCGGGCTTAAAACCGGAAGCTGTTTTATGCGAATTAATGAATGAAGATGGCAGTATGGCAAAACTTGACAAAATCATTAGCTTTGCAGAACAACACGATTTGATAGTTTTATCTATAGAAGATATTATCTATTACCGCAAATTTGTGCGAGATTATAAATAAACAATGGTATACGAGCAACTTGGTGATTATATAAAAAATCGTATTGAGGTTTCTGATGAGGACCTCAATACGATTTTGTCGCATTTCAAACCTTTAAAACAAGGCAAAAATGAGTTGTTGCTTTCGGCAGGACAAACCAGTCAGAATACGTATTTTGTGGGCAAAGGATGTTTGAGAATCTATTTCATCAACGAAGAAGGAAAAGATGTTACGCGATATATTGCTTTCGAAAATCAGATTGCTACGGCGTTAGTGAGTTTTATAACCAAATTGCCGTCAGAGGAATATATTCAGGTAATCGAAAAATCGGAATTATTGTATATCAGTCACGAAGATTTTGATCATTTGATTAAAACTATTCCACAATGGATGCAATTTTATTGTCGCTATTTAGAGAGAGCTTATGTCAATAATACCAATAGACTGATGTCGTTTACCACCATGGATGCCTTAGAAAGATATCAGTTATTACTAAAAATAAATCCGGCGATCGTAAAACGATTACCCAATAAAATAGTCGCTTCGTACATAAATATTTCGCAGGAAACTTTGAGCAGGTTAAAATCTAAATTTTAACAGATCAAGCCTAGTCAGTTGGTAGAAATCGGATAGGAGCCTAGGGATTAATTCCCTAGGCGACCTTCCACACCACCCGGCATACGGATCCGTACCAAGGCGGTTCTTAATTTACGATACATTTTAAGATAGATACCTAACCTAAAGTACTTCCGTGAGGTTGTTTTCAGTTATCCCAATAAAGGTCTGCACTCCCTGGTAGCTGTCGGATTCCGTCCTATCCTTTCCAAGGTAGTTATCAAATTACTTGATATTTTCTGCATTCGTGCCTTCATAGGTAACATTCATTTACTACTCACTTAATTAAGTTCAGTCCTTCGGTACTCATTTACAGTACCTACTATGACCTCTGCTGACTTCTTATAGCAATTGTTATCCATAAGTGCTTTTCTTAAAAAAAAAAACTCCCCCTATGTCTATAAGACCTCCCCAGGTAAGAACGACAACTTTCCTCTCATATACCTGCTATATTTACCATGATGTTTCCGTACAGTTTTGGACTTCAGTTTGTGTTGCAACCTTATCCAACATCTTTGGCCTTTTATATAGTTTCTGTTCGTCAGGTCAAGAGTTTGCCTACTGCTTCCTTCAGATTCCACCTCGCGATGGACACCCTTGCATTCAGCTAACACTTCCCACTGTAAAGGCGTGTTCGGGACTTACACCCTAGAGTTATCGCCCATGCTGGGCACACAACAAAAAAAACAGGCTGTCCAAAAGACAGCCTGTTTATATTATGACTCACAACTGCTACAAGTAACAAGACTTGTAACAAGCTCTTTAGATACACTTTGACTACGTTGGTAATACAAACTTTTGATTCCTAATTGCCATGCTTCGATCAATAAACGGTTTACTTCTTTGATTGGCAAATCCGATGGGATATTTAAGTTGATACTTTGTCCCTGATCGACATATTTCTGACGGATTGATGCTTGCTGTACAATCTCTAACTGACTGATTTCCTTAAATGTTTTAAAGACATCTTTCTCATTTTGGCTCAATTGGCTCATGTGCTGAACGCTGCCGCCATTAAGCATAATTTCTCTCCAAACCTCTTCATTATCAAGACCTTTTTCTTCTAATAATGTTTTAAGGTATTTGTTTTTACGCATAAAATTACCTTTGCTCAAACCAGCTTTATAATAATTACTGCTAAAAGGTTCGATTCCCGGCGAAGTTTGTCCCAGAATAGCCGATGATGATGTCGTTGGCGCAATTGCCATTGTTGTCGTGTTACGTCTTCCGTATCCTTTTAGCAATTCTGGTTCTCCATATATTCTTGCCAGATCCTGAGTTGCTTTATCAGCTTTGTCACTAATATGTTTGAATATTTCTGTCGTTTTCATTTTGGCTTCAAGTCCTTCAAACGGAATCATATTTTTTTGCAGATACGAATGCCATCCTAAAACCCCAAGTCCAAGTGCGCGGTGTCTTTTTGCAAAACGATTCGCTGCTGCCAGATAATAGTTTCCTTCTGTTTTTTCTATGAATTCCTGCAAAACGGCATCCAGGAAAAAGATCGCCAGTTTTACTGCTTCAGTATCTTTCCATTCCTCATAAAGTTCCAGGTTCATTGACGAAAGACAACAAATAAATGATTCATCAAGGCTTGACGGCAACATGATTTCGCTACAAAGATTACTTGCATTAATGCGCAGGTTTTTGTCTTTATAAACTTGTGGTTTGTTTTTATTTACGTTGTCACTAAAAAAGATATAAGGCAATCCTTTTTGCTGACGGCTTTCTAATACTTTTGCCCAAATTTGTCTTTTATCTGCATCGCCATCAATCATTTCCTGCATCCAGTAATCAGGTACACAAATTCCGGTAAACAAATTCTGAATTGGGTTTCCGATGCTTTTTATCTTCAAAAATTCTTCGATATCCGGATGATCTACATCTAGATATGCTGCAAAAGCACCACGACGAACACCACCTTGAGAAATCGTATCCATTGTAGTATCAAAAAGTTTCATGAAACTCACTGCTCCACTACTCTTTCCGTTATCAGTTACGGCACTTCCTCTTTCGCGTAATTCGCCAAAATATCCTGAAGTTCCGCCACCAATTTTGGTTTGCATGATTACTTCACCCAATTTATGTGTAATCCCTTCGATTTCGTCAGGAACGTGAACATTAAAACAAGAAATTGGCAAACCACGTTCTGTTCCCATATTTGCCCAAACAGGCGAACTAATACTCATCCAACCACGTTCGATCATTTCAACAAAAGACTCTTTTAACTCGGGTTTGTACAATCTTTTTGCTGCAGCGGTACAAATTCTGTCAATTGCCCCCTCTACAGTTTCACCTTTTAAAAGATAGCCACGATTTAAAATTTGCTCACTTTCAGAGTTTTTCCACCACATTTTATTGTCTGCTTCGCTTAACGGAGCACTATTTCCTGAAATTGTATCTATTGTATTCATAATTGTAATTTGCTTTTTTAGAAAAGGTCGTTTGCGGTAATACTTTTGTCATGTTTTGTATATTCTACAGGTCTTTTCGCAAAGAAATCATCAAGACTATTTGCAAAAACTTCTTCTTCGAACCACGCCATCGCTTTATAATCATCGGCTGGAACATTGAATATTGTTTCGATGCCAATTTGGGTCAGACTTTCATCTAATCTAAATTTCATGAAATTCACTAAATCTTCTTTTTTGATACTTTCGATTTCACCTTCTTCAAATATCCAGTCTAATATATCTGCTTCTACACCAATCGAATCCTTAACTGTTTCTCTTATAAGCACTAAAGTTTCCTCATCTAAATAATCCGGAAATTCTTCTTTGATTTTATTGATGATATAAATGCCACCATTTGCATGAATCTGTTCGTCGATAGAAGTCCACGCAATAATGTTGCTTACATTTTTCATATATCCTTTGAATCTCGTAAACGACAATAAAATCGCAAACTGACTAAAAAGTGATACATTCTCGATCAGAATACTGAACAATATCAGCGAAACCACATATTTTTTATTGTCCTGAGACTTGGTATCTTTTAAAACATTCGATAAATAATCGACACGTTTGCGGATTACCGGAATCTCCATCAGTTTTTCGAATTCATTATTATATCCTAAAACTTCTAAAAGACGAGAATATGCCTCAGAATGCCTGAATTCACATTCAGCAAAAGTACTTCCTAAACCGTTAAACTCCGGTTTTGGGAAATGCTCATAAATATTCCCCCAAAAACTTTTTACAGCTACTTCTATCTGTGCAATTGCCAGTAAACTGTTTTTGATTGCTGTTTTTTCAGCCAGATTTAAATGGGAATGAAAATCCTGTGTATCTGCAGTAAAATCGACTTCGCTATGAACCCAATATGCTTTATTTATGGCATCAGTAAATTGTAGGACCTCTGGATATTCAAAAGGTTTATAATTGATTCTTTTATCGAAAATAGACATATATATAAGTATTAAATTGGTGACGTAACCAGAATAAAATGATTTGTTTATTTGGGGGTTAAACGTCATTTCTCTAATTACAAAATTAACCCACAGTTCGTCTTTTGACCTAATTTTGATGTTAAAAAACCACTCAATTATCAACAGGTCAGAAGCAACGAAAAGTGACAGGAAATTTAGTTTTATCAACAGGATTATACTATTTCATAACCCTCGAAACATCAGCTATTTATACAGAATCTAAATAAAGTTATCAACATAAAAATGCCCTCGCAAACTACCCTCCCAAAAAACAGTTATCAACAATCATATTCATAAAAGTAATATTTTTAATACAAAAATGTTCGTTTGCAAAAAATAACAAAGCCCTATTTTACAATTTCGAAACTTAAAATATTTTACTCTTTATAACGTACTTTTAAAGTTTATAAAACCAATAACTAACTGAATTAAAATAGATTAACTTATAAAAATAAAATTAATTCTATTTTAATATTTTATTAAAAAACTAAAAAACTGAACTATTTACAGCATTATCTCAATCAAAAGGACTAATATTTAAAAGTTACCGTAATTTTGTACTCTTAAAAAGAAAAGTCATGATCATTAGAAAAGCAACTATAGAAGATTCAGAAAGTATTGCAGCACATTTGCTGTTGGCCATAGAAGAAATTATCTATAAATTCATCGCAGAAAAAGATCCTAAAACAGCCTACTATTTCCTGCTTCATTTTGTCGAATCAGAAAACAATCAATACTCTTATGAGAATTGTTTTGTGGCCGAAGAAAACAATGAAATTATTGGGGCAGTTTCTGTTTATGACGGAGGCAAATTGCAGGAACTTAGAAAACCAATTGTTGATTATGTCCGCCTGAATTTTAATCCTGATTTTAGTCCTGAAAACGAAACCCAAAGCGGCGAATATTATATTGATTCATTAGGTGTAAATCCAAATCATCAGGGAAAAGGAATTGGATCTAAAATACTGCAGTTTTTGATTGAAGAATATGTAACCAAAAATAAACAGACTTTGGGTTTATTGGTTGAAGAAGGAAATCCGGGTGCGAAGAAATTGTATCTTAAATTAGGTTTTAAACCGGTTGGAGTAAAAACTTTAGTGGGGAAAACTCTGGAGCATTTACAGATTTCCTGATTTGTTTCAAGTTTAAAGTTTCAGGTTTGAAATGAGCATAGAATTTCTGTGTCATTTTACCGCAAAGAGCGCAAAGGTTTTAATTAGCAAAGTTTTATAAAAACACAAAGTTCGCAAAGCTTTGTATTGAACCAACTTTGCGAACTTTGTGTTTTTTAAACGTACTGTAAAATAAAAATCTTAGCGCTCTTTGCGGTAAAAATCAACACAACTATAAATCGCAAAGATTTACTAAAAGTCCGCAAAGTTTAAATTCAAAGCTTTGCGAACTTTGCGTTTTTATAAACGTACCTAAAATAAAAAAAATTGTGCTCTTTGCGGTTAAATCTACACAAGCCAAACCTGAAACCTGAAACAATTTAAAACCAAATTTTCTCCTTAACAAGATTTTTACTAATCGACTGCATGAAAATTGTGTTAAGATTTCATAACTAAAAGTGTATCAGGCAAAAAGTTTTATATTTGCACACGAAAAAAAATTATTACCCTATTACAATAAGGACTTAAATACTCCTTATTTTTTTTTATTACACTTTTGAAATTTACATTAAAAAATACCTTTTCCGGCAGGAACTTCTTCATTTTAGGAATCATTTTTATTATCCTTACACTGCTTTCGGTTTATATTTTGAGTGGTTTAATGACTCAAATTACCGAAAAATCGAATGCAGAAAGCTCGCAACGAAGTTTTGTAAAAAAACAGGAAGTTATCGCGCAGGAATTATCACGCTTTTTAGAAACTAAAAATGAACTAAAACGTATTGTAGACATTAGTAATGCTAAAAACTTATCTAATAACTTAAAAGTTTTAAGTAACATTCATGCTAATGATAGTCTGGTTAGAAATAACTGGTTTGGAATTAATGATCAGCAAATAGAATTTAGTACTTCTAAAATCAGTCCTGAACTTGAAAATTCTATAAAAAATTTTGCTGCTAAAAACAAGGACCTTACACAATCTAATACTATTGTTGAGGATCAGGAAAACTTTTTTTGGCGTATTTACTATAAATATATCGCAGCAAATGGTACTGTGGTGCGATACGGATATGATATAGATTTGCAAAGTCTTCAATCTTACTTTTCGACTATTGACCAAAAGGCACCCAATTATGCTTTTGTATTTGATAAAAAAGGAACTATATTATATCATCCTGAAATAAAATTATTAAAAAAGAACATTTTTAATATTACCAATATAGCGCCACAGGATACTACTTTTGCCAAAAAAGAAGGTTTTAGCAAAAGAATCGCTCCATCAGAATTTTTATTATTAGATATTGTACGATATACTAAACGACTGAACGTAAAGGGAACGCATTGGTATATAGCGGTAAATTTTCCAAGAGAAATTTCGAATGAAGATGTAAACGAGGTAAAAAAATATGCTTCTTTAATTTACATCATTACAACTGCAATTCTAATTGTGTTCTTTTATCTATTTACCATTTTTACGCGTAGAACCTTCCAGGAGAAAGAAGTGCTTGCTGAGGAAAAAAACAAGCTGCTTTTAGAAAACGAAAAGATCAATAAAGAAAAAGCATTGATCCAGCTGCATCATTTAAAAGAGCAAATTAATCCGCATTTTCTATTCAATTCATTGAATTCTCTTTATATGCTAATTGAAAGCAATACGGGAGTTGCACGAAAGTTTACTTTAAATCTTTCTAAAATTTACAGATACCTTATTAATCCTCCGGTTAACAATATTGTTACGGTTCAGGAAGAATTACTTTTTATAGAAAAATATATATTTCTGCAGCAAACCCGTTTTACAGAAGAATTTGTCTTTACTGTTACTATTCAAGACGAAAACTTCTTGGCAAAAAAGGTTCCTTATTTAGCATTTCAGATTGCTGTAGAAAATGCCATAAAACACAATATTGCTTCAGATGAAACTCCGTTAAGGATAACAATTGACATTAACGAAAACGTTGTAATTATTACTAATAATTTAAACGAAAAGCAAAACTTCGAGAAAGAATCTAAATTTGGTCACAAATACTTAGAAAGTATCTATAAATACTACTCGACAAACGGTTTTAAGGCCTTTAAAAAAGACGGCGATTTTACTTGCATTTTACCTTTAATCGGATAAAAAAAAACATTCACTCCCAAAAAAAAGCCACTCACTCTATTTTGCTTTTTTTAACGTAATCCATGCAATATTTTTAGCCAAAAATTAACCTAAACTTAACTTTCGATGAGAGAAAAGGCATTGTTGAGAAATCTAAAAAGTATCGCTTTAATAGTAATGATATTAAGTACTAGTACTGTAGTTTCTCAAAAAAAGAACAAAAAGAGCAAAGAAGACAAAACAGAACAAGTTAAAGATTCATTAAAAAATCCTAAAACGAAAAAATATGCTGATCTGATCAAGCAGGGAACTTTCAAAAAAGGATTATTCAATACCATTCAGGTAAAAACAGATCTTTATCTGGAGATTAATGACTCCCTTTTTCAAAGAGAATTTTTAGTCGTTAATAAAATTTCAAATGTTCCTTTACCGGTTAATGATGCAGGTTTAAATAAAGGAATGAATTATGAGAATAAGATCATCACTTTTCATAAAGATCTTGTTGCTAAAAAAGTTTGGGTAAAATCATCTGTACCAAAAGTTTCATCGCCTGTTGGAGATGCTATTACAACTTCTGTAAATAGTAATTTCTCAGAATCTATTATCGAAGTTTTTGATATTGAGACAAAAAATAGTGATTCTACTTCTGTAGTAATCAAAGCCAATAAAGTTTTTGACGGAAAGCAAAAAAGTTTCAATGATGTTTTGAGTAATATTAGCTTTGGCGGATCTGTAAAATCTGAACTTTCGTATATAGAAAGTGTGAAGACATTTCCTAAAAACATCGTCGTTAAATCGCAACTGACAACTTCTGTAGCCGAAGGCGGTCCTGCCCTTTCCGTTACAATTGGTGTTACTTCTAATATTATTTTATTAGACAAAGTACCAATGAAACCGCGTTTTGCAGACAAACGTATAGGTTATTTTTCTGAAGAGCATTGGTATTTTAGCGACAGCCAACATGCTGTGCTGGAAAAAGAACTGATCACGCGCTGGAGATTGGAACCTAAAAAAGAAGATATTGAAAAATATAAAAAAGGTGAATTAGTAGAACCTAAAAAACCTATCGTTTATTATATCGATCCATCGACACCTAAACAATGGCGTCCTTATATTATAGAAGGTGTTCGTGATTGGGAGGTTGCTTTTGAAAGAGCAGGATTTAAAAATGCCGTGATCGCAAAAGAACCTACTGCCGAAGATACTGATTTTGATATCGATGATGTTCGCTACTCCGTAATTACGTATGTGGCATCGCAAAAATCGAACGCTATGGGACCTGCGGTTGTTGACCCAAGAAGTGGTGAAATTATTGAATCTGATATTATCTGGTGGCACAATGTTATGACATCGTTACACAGCTGGATGCGTATTCAGACAGGTGCAATTGACCCAAAAGCAAGAGGAAACAAATTTAGTGACGAACATATGGGAGAAGCAATTCGTTTTGTATCGTCTCACGAAGTAGGTCACACTTTTGGTCTAAAACACAATATGGGAGCTTCATTTGCTTATCCGGTAGAATCACTGCGATCTCCATCTTTTACAGCAAAAATGGGCGGAACAGCTCCGTCAATCATGGATTATGCCCGTTACAATTATATTGCGCAGCCAGAAGATCATGTAGAAGCAATTACGCCAAAAATTGGTGAGTATGATAAATATGCTATCGAATGGGGTTACAGATGGTATGCTGAGCCAACTGAAGAGCATAATGCTTTGAACGCATTGATTGCAAAACACAAGGATGATCCTGTTTATTTCTACGGAGAACAACAAGATGGGAATGCTACTATCGATCCGCGTTCTCAATCTGAGGATTTGGGTGATGATGCCATGAAAGCGAGTGAATACGGACTTAAAAACTTAAAAAGAGTTGTTGCCAAAATCCTGGAATGGACGTATGACAAGGACGAATCTTATTATGAAACGGGTAAACTATATATTGGTGCAATTGGCCAATGGAATCTGTACAACTATCATGTATTAACGAATGTTGGAGGTATTTATCTGAATACAACAGTTCACGGTGATAACAAACCAAGTTATGTTGCAGTTCCTGCAGCAATCCAGAAAAGAGCCGTTTCTTATTTATTAAACAATAGTATTAAACTTCCGGAATGGTTGTTTTTCAATCCAATTTTGGATAAAACAAATCCGCTGAAGGATTCTCCTCTTGGGCCTTACGAATACACGCCGTATACTCTTGCAAGAGAATTACAATACGGAGTTTTATATAATTTATTGAGCGATGATCGTTTATTGAGAATTACAGAAAACGAATTGTTTCAACGTAATGAAGCTAAAGAAAATGTGTTCACGGTAACACAATTATTCAAAACAATTCACCAAAGCATCTTTGCTCCTACTATCCAAAATAAATCGCTTAACATTATGGAGCGTATGACTCAGAAAAATTATGTCGATGTACTGATTGTTTCTACCAATAAACTTTTTGAGAAAACAGATGCAAAGAAAATCACTCAATTAGAAGAGACTTTAAGTATGCCACATTTATGCGATTATTTAGATGAATCAAAAATGGCACGTAACATCAATCAGTCTTCTCTAAAAAGGGTTTCTGAAGTTACCTCTGATAAAAAAGGAGAATTGAATCAAATTTTACAATTATTGAAAACAAAGAGAAATATTGGAAATCAGGAAACCAAAAACCATTATTTCGATTTGATTCAACGTATTGAAAAGGCTTTAAACAACACACTATAAATTAACACAATCCAAAAACAACCCAATGAAGAATTTATTTTACATGCTGAGTTTCCTACTTACCCTATCCGGGTTTGCGCAGGAAAGGACTATTAAAGGAAGGGTACTTGATGCCAAAGACGGACTGCCGATACCGGGAGTTACTATTTCTGTAGAAAACAGTTCCGTATCAAACAACACAGAACAAAAAGGAATTATTACAAGTGCAAGCTTAGGTACCGTAAGTGATTTTGACGGGGCATTTGAGCTTAAAATCAACAGTAACATCAAGAGTTTAAGAGTAACCTATATGGGATACCAACCTTATACAATTGATATTACAGACAAAAACCAATACAATATTTCTTTAAAATCAGATGTTAGCGAACTAAAAGAAATCGTAGTAACGGGTTACCAAAAAATCGAAAAAAGAAAACTGACATCAGCTGTTGCAAAAGTTGAAATGGCAGATATCAAACAAGCGGGTGTGGCGAGTTTAGATCAAATGTTAATTGGTCAGGTTGCTGGTGTTGCCGTAACACAACAAACGGGAGCTCCGGGAACAATCTCAAAAATCAGAATTCGTGGTACTGCATCACTTTCTGGTGCTCAGGATCCGTTATGGGTTTTAGATGGTTTGCCTCTTGAAGGAAATGATGTTCCTCAAAATTACGACAAAGATAATATCGATGTTTTAAACAATTTTTCTATTGCAGGCTTAAATCCTGAAGATATTAAAGATATTACCATACTAAAAGATGCTGCTGCAACTGCCATTTATGGGGCAAGAGCTGCAAACGGGGTTATTGTGGTAACAACAAAAAAAGGAAAGAAAGGAAGTATGAAAGTAGATTTGAATGTGAATACTTTCGTAACTCAAAAACCTGATTTTTCTAAATTAAACCTTATGGATGCTTCTCAAAAAGTAGATTTTGAACTTTCACTGGCTTCAAGAGAAGATTTGACTTACAGAGACGGTAATGGAGAAATTTCCCGTATTCTTAATCAGGCTAATGAATTAGGAGCCTATAGATCGGGAGGTTTTTCGTCTCTAAGTCCAACAACGCAAAACTCTATTAATGCTTTAAGAAACAACAATACCAACTGGGGTGATTTATTGTATAGAAGTGCGATCAACAAACAATATACATTAAGTTTATCCGGTGGTGGAGAAAAATCAGATTACTATTTCTCTTTAGGTGCTTACAATGAAGAAGGTGCTACGATAGGAACTGGTTTTGACCGATACAACCTTACCTTAAAAAACAATTTTGATGTAACGGATAAATTGCATGTTGGCGTTGGAATTTTTGGTACCCAAAGCAAGAAATCATCTTACATTACAGATTCAGACACTTTTACAAATCCTGCTAATTACTCCAGAAACGTAAACCCATATCTAACTCCGTTAAAAGCTGACGGAAGTTATAATTATGATAAAGATATGACTGGATATGGAAATGGAAGTGTGTATATTCCTTTTAATTACTTAGAAGAAAGAGAAAATACCAACTATGAATTAACTACAAGATCTATAAAAGCATTACTTGATGTTGATTACAATATTACGAAAGGCTTAAAAGCAAGTACGCAAATTGGTTTACAGTTTGATAACAATGCTTCTGAAAAATATGCCGGTAAAGACACTTATTTTACAAGAAAAGAAAGAGAAAAATCAAGTGTATTTGTAAACGGAGCTGATACTTATTTCCTTCCTGTTGGCGGAATTATTCAAAATTCAAACACAGACTTTTTTCAGTACAACTGGAAAACGATGGTAAACTACAGCACTACTCTTGGCGGAAAACATGAGATAGAAGTTATGGTGGGTAATGAATTAAGAAAAAACAAAAGTACTGCTATCAATACAAAAGGTTTTGGTTTCGATCCTAAAACATTGACTACAACACAAATCATTTTCCCAAATGCAAATTATGCCAATAATGCAAACTGGAGAACTTATTTGAAAAATGAAAATGAAAATGCATTTGCATCCTTTTTTGCAACAGCATCCTATACCTATGACAGAAAATATACTTTCTTTGGAAGTGTTCGTTACGACGGTTCAGATTTATTTGGTGTAGACCCTAAATACAAATACTTGCCATTATGGGCTGTTTCCGGTTCATGGGCAGTATCTGAAGAAAATTTCTTAAAAGGCAGTGAAGTAATTTCTAATTTAAGATTACGTGCATCTTACGGTTTACAAGGAAATATTGACAAAAATACTTCTCCGTATGTAGTTGGAATCAACAATACAACAGTTATTTTACCGGGACAATCAGAACCTGTTATTACTATAACTTCTCCTCCAAATGATAAATTAAGATGGGAAAAGACAGCGAATACCAACTTTGGGATGGATCTTGGTTTATTCAACAATCGTATTAGCATTGTAACTGATGTTTACGGAAGAAAAAGTACCGATTTAATTGGTTTACAATCGCTTCCTGTTGAAAACGGATTTGAGTTTACAAACGCTAACTGGGCGCAGGTAACCAATAAAGGATACGAGATTTCTTTGTCTACACGAAACATTGATCGTCCGAACTTTAAGTGGAATAGTACAATTAATTTTGCTCATAATAAAAGCAATGTCGATCGTATCCAAACAAGATCTAACACTTATTTACCATCAAGACAAGGATTACCTGTTAATGCAGTATTTGCATTAAAAACTGCAGGAATTGATGAAAACGGTTACCCTCTATTTGTAAATAAAAAAGGAGAAACTGTAAACACACAAACCCTTTTTGGTCTTTTTGACCCTTATGCAGATTTCTTCCCGGGAGTTTTATCTCAGTCGAAACTTACAGATGAAGAAACAAGAGATTTGTTTAGTTATGTAGGAGATGCAGATCCTAAATTTACCGGTGGTTTTATCAATACTTTCAAAATTCATAATTTTGATCTTACTATTGCCACTACTTTCAATCTTAAGCAAACTGTTGTAGAAAAACCTAATTTTAATGGTACAGCTTTAGATCGTGGTCAAAACTATACTACAGATGTTCTTAATGCCTGGTCGCCTACTAATACAGGTTCAAATATACCCGGAATCAACGGTGAAACTTCAGGAACAGGAGATTCCTGGATGGCTTACCAATGGTTTTCTCCAGGAGGAGCGCCACTTAATGTTTACAATTATTTAGATACCTGGGTTCATGAAATGAGCTATATGCGTTTGAGCAGTGTTCGTTTGGGATATTCATTGCCTAAAAAAGCAACAAAAACGTTGTATATGGATAACGTTAGATTTAGTATCGAAGGTAGAAACTTATTCGTAATCAGCTCTGATTACAAAGGTTACTTTGACCCTGAAACGTACGGAAATATCTATGCACAACCAATCCCAAGATCAATATCTTTAGGATGTAACCTAACTTTTTAATCTGATTTAAAATGAAAAATATATTAAAATACGTATTCTTTGCCGGCGTAGCCATTACTACTGTAAGCTGTGATCATTATCTTGATGTTGAGCCTGTAGGTAAAGTAATTCCGGAAACCTTAACTGATTACAGAGCAGTAATCACAACCGGCTATTCTATAACTGCTATTCATAAAGCATTATCTGCTATCAGGGCAGACGAATTAATTTTAGATGAATTTAATGATAATGCCACTTTCTACAGAGACCATTATATCTGGAAAGATGCCAATCCTGATAAAACTACAAACAGTTTTCCTTATGCGGCTTTGTACAACAGAATTTTCTATACGAATGTGATCATCAATGATGCGAGCGTAAAATTAGCGCCTTCTGCAGAGAAAGATCAGCTAATTGGAGAAGCATATGCACTAAGAGCCTTAACTTATTTTGACTTACTGAACATCTTCAGTAAACCTTTTAATGCTGCAACAGCTGCAACAGACAGAGGTGTTCCGTTGGCTCTAAAAATAGATTTAGAACAAGCTTATATTCCTCAAAGTGTCGCTGTTATTTACGATCAGATTTTATCTGATAATGAAGAGGCCCGAAAATTATTGAATTTAGACACTCAGACAGCAGGTATAAACTACCGTTTTTCTAAGGCTGCATTATATGCTATGGAATCTCGTATTTTTCTTTACAGAAAAGAATGGGCCAAAGCCATTGAAGCTGCAGATAAAGCAATGACTTATAAAAGTGCTTTAATCAACCTGAACACTACAGCTGCTTTACCGAACCTTTACAACGGACCGGAATCTATATTAGCGCTGGAGGATCCTTTTATCAATCTTTTAAAAGGTACGTCATATGCTTCGCCAACCTTAACAGGTGCTTATGATAAAACAAACGACTTACGTTTTGCTTTGTATTATCAGGCAAGCGGAAGCAGGTTCAGGTTTAGAAAAGGTGGTGATATTGCTCAAAAATGCACTTTTAGAACATCAGAATTATACTTGACAAAAGCAGAAGCATCGGCACAATTAAACGATCTTCCAACGGCAAGAACAACTGTAATCGCTTTTATCAAAAACAGATATACTGCTACCGCTTTTAACGCATTAAGTACATCGATTGCTGCCATGACACAAACTCAGATTCTTGATTTTATAGCTCAGGAAAGACAACGTGAGTTTGCTGTAGAAGGTCACCGCTGGTTTGATTTGCGAAGAACTACTCAAAAACAAATCATACATACATTTGCCGGTCAAAATTATACACTAATAGAAAATGATCCGCGTTATACGCTTCCATTTCCTCTGGATGCCCGTTTAAATAATCCTGAATTGTAATAAAATTAGCTCCGTTTTTAACGGAGCTTTTTTTTTAACTTTACAGAAAATTAAACGTAATGAAAATAGTTATTATTGAAGACGAACATTTGGCTTCAAGCTATCTCAAATCCATTTTAGAACAGCAAAGTATCATTTCGATCAGCGAAATAACGGTAGTAAAATCTGTAAAAGATGCCGTTGCTTTTTTTAAAGTAAATACTGTTGATCTTGCCTTTATGGATATTCATTTAGGAGATGGCAAAAGTCTTGACATTTTTGAGCAGGCACCTGTTTCATGTCCCGTTATTTTTATTACCGCTTATGACTCTTATGCCGTAAAAGTGTTCAAACATTTTACTATAGATTATCTTCTAAAACCTTACGAAGAAGACGAATTACACGAAGCTTTACTCAAATACAAAAACATCAAAGAAACGTTTAACACCAATTTAATTGTTGAATCTTTGGTCGAAATTGAAAATCAAAGCACAGTCCAGCATCACTTTTTGGTGAATCACAGAGATAAGCTAATTTCTATAAACGATACCTCTATTTCCTATTTTTACGCCACGGGCAAACATATGTTTATCTACACCAATTCCGGCAGTAGTTATTTGTACAATAGCAATCTCAAGGATCTTATTGGTAAACTTAATCCTGTAATTTTCTTTAAAATAAATCGAAAATACATCATCAATCGCCATCATATTCAGGAAATTATCAAACATTCCAGCCAGAAAATAGAAATCCTTTTAAATGTTGCCGTTCCTGATACAGAACCAATTATTCTAAGCAAAAAAGAAATCAACAATTTCAAGAACTGGCTGGACTCTTAATACTTTGCGCTTCCTTTTATTTAAAATACATAGAAAAAAAGCTACAGATAAAAAACCGCAGTAATCTCTTTATCATTCGTTAAAGCAGCAACCTGATTTTTGCCTTTTCTCAAGAAAGCAAACTTTATACAGACTTTGTTTATTTATCTGCGTAATCTTCTCATTCTGACAAAGAAAGAAACCTCCAAAAGATTATTTGCAATACAAAAATGAGCACTTAAAAATATTGGTCATAAAATACAATAAAATATTTTTTCTACAATTTTACTATTATTTTACATTATTCCCATGTTTTACCGTAAAGCGTTTTTGATATGTTTGAATTATTACTAAACAGCTGTTAAATCTTTAATAAATATTAATTGTTAATATTCTAGGAAAACGTATATTTGAGTCAATAGAATTTAAATATCGTGCAAGAACAAACAAAATCACATAGTTTTATATTTCCCAAAACTCCTACAGGAGTTGACGGCCTTGATGAGATTACTGATGGTGGATTCCCTCAAGGGCGACCAACTTTAATCTGCGGTGGTGCCGGCTGCGGAAAAACATTGTTATCCATGCAATTCCTTATTAAAGGTATTACAGAATATAACGAACCCGGAGTTTTCATGTCTTTTGAAGAACCTTCGGATGATCTTACTTTAAATGTAAAATCACTTGGTTTCGATCTGGAGCAGCTCAAAGCTGATAAAAAGCTCGTAGTCGATCATGTCAGGGTTGAAAGATCTGAGATTGAAGAAGCCGGCGAATATGATCTTGATGGTTTGTTCATCAGGTTGGGACATGCCATAGATTCAATAAAAGCGAAACGTGTTGTACTTGATACCATAGAATCACTTTTTGCAGGACTCGACAATCAGGCGATTCTCAGGGCAGAATTACGCAGATTATTTCATTGGCTCAAAACCAAAGGTGTAACAGCGATTATTACAGGAGAACGCGGCGAAGCTACTTTAACACGTCAGGGATTAGAAGAATATGTTTCTGATTGTGTCATTGTGCTGGATCATCGTGTAATCGAGCAGGTTTCTACAAGAAGACTTCGTATTGTAAAATACAGAGGATCAACACATGGTACAAACGAATATCCGTTTCTTATTGATGAAGACGGTATTTCGGTACTTCCTATTACTTCTTTAAAACTAAACAACGAAGTTTCTTCAGATATTGTTCCTACGGGATTATCGGGATTAAATGAAATGTTTGAGGGTGGAGGTTTTTATCGCGGAAGCAATATATTGGTTTCAGGAACGGCTGGTACGGCTAAAACAACTTTGGCATGTTATTTTGCCAGTCAACAATGCGAGAACAACGAAAAAACAATCTATTTTGCTTTTGAGGAATCGCCACAACAATTGGTTCGTAATATGAAATCAATAGGTGTCGACCTTCAAAAACATATTGATAATGGTAATTTGCTAATTCATTCATCACGACCTTCTTTAAATGGTCTTGAACTGCATTTGCTTACACTTAGAAAATTTATTAAGGAATTTAAACCTACTACGATTATTATAGATCCTATTAGTAATTTAATTTCTGTAGGAAGCGAACATGAAGTACGCTCAATGCTGGTAAGGCTTATAGACATGCTGAAAGCGAATAATATTACAGCACTTTTTACCTCGTTAAACAAACAAACGGATAATTTCAGGCCTGATCTTGCCGAAGAGTCTGTGTCATCATTAGTAGATACCTGGATTACCGTACGGGATATGGAGGGAATTGGCGAAAGAAACCGCGGGATTTTTATTGTAAAATCCAGAGGAATGGGACATTCTAACCAGGTAAGGGAATTTGTTATTACAAACAACGGTATAGAATTGCTTGATGTAGAATTAGGACCACAAGGAATACTTACGGGTGCCGCCAGAAAATCTCATCAGTTCAAGAAAACAATCTCGGATATTAAACTTCAAAATGAGATTAATAGAAAAGACAGAGAAATTGAGCGTAAACGCCGTGTTCTGGAAGCCAATATTGAGGCACTCAAAAATGAATTTGAATCTGCCGAAGAAGAGTTAAGTATCCTTAAAGCAACAGAAGAATTGCAGGAAAAACTAACTTCTAAAAAAACAAAATAAAATGAAAAAAGAAGTTGTAGCAGAGTGGCAATTAAGACTTTATATAGCGGGTCAAACCCCCAAGTCTATTACTGCGCTTGAAAATATAAAAAAATACGCCGAGGAACATCTGAAAGGGATTTACAGCATTGAAATTGTCGATTTGCTAAAAAATCCTCAATTGGCAGAAGGCGATCAGATATTTGCTGTACCTACATTGGTGAGAAAATTTCCTGAACCTATTCGCAAAATTATTGGCGATCTTTCTAATGAAGAAAGAGTACTTGTGGGGCTTAATATCAAACCCTTAAACTCTTAAAAAAATGGATATTTCATCTGATGAAACAAGTACAACCAAACATAAGTTTATGCTTTTTGTTTCGGGTATGTCTGTAAAATCAGGGCATGCAATCGAAAATCTACGCAAGATATGCGATAAATATCTCGAAAATAACTACGAACTAGAAATTATTGATATCAGTCGCGATAGCGAACAGGCCGTAATTCATCAAATTGTAGCAATCCCTACATTGATCAAAGTAAATCCTGCACCAAGAAGAATTATCTTAGGTGATCTGTCAGACAAAGAAAAGGTATTGAGAATATTAAATATAAGAGAATAATTTGCAGGACAACAATACAAATATCGAATTCTTATTAGCCGAAATAGCATCATTAAAGGAAAAACTTTATGAATCTAATAGTATTGTCAATGCTATAAAAGACGGGGATGTCGATGCATTAGTAGTAAATAATAACGGAGTTCCGCAGCTGTACTCACTAGAAACTGCTGACTATACTTTTAGACTTCTCATTGAGAAATTCAGACAAGGTGCCTTGAGTATTTCAAGAAATGGGCTCATACTCTATTGCAATGATTATTTTTCTAAACTAGTAGGGATTCCATCCGAGAAAATAATTGGTAACTATCTCTACGAATACTTTAATAATGCAGAACATTTTGTTCCTGTCATTGAAGCGCTAAAATATGGAGTTGCTACACATGAGATTCTTTTTAATACTGAGGATGAAAACAAAACTTTTCCCGCCTATATTTCCCTCACAGACCTTGAACCTGCCGTTCAGGGAATAGGTATCATCATTACGGACCTTACAGAGAAGAAAAAACATGAAGACGCCTTAATAAAACATCAAAAAGATCTCGAGGAAAAAATCAACGAATTAAACAAAACGAATGCTAATCTCGAAGAATTTATTCATGTGATATCGCACGATCTGAAAGAACCATTAAGAAAAATCGTAATGTACAATGGCAGAATAGATGCTGCTCATCTTTCAGAGGCAGATAATAAGTCAATGAATGTCATGAAAGTATCTGCATTGCGGCTCAACTCACTTGTTGATGATTTGGTAAAATATTCATCTCATACCGCACAGGAAGAACGTACCGAAGTCAATTTAGTTGAAATAATCTCTGAAGTAACCGATGATTTGGAAATTATAATTAATGACAAAAAAGCCAGGATACAAATTGGTCAATTGCCTACAATATATGCCTCTAAAGTACAAATGCGTCAACTTTTTTCTAATCTTATTTCAAATGCCATAAAATATAGCAAAACAGATTTTTCTCCACTTATTCAGATTTCCCAAATCGACAATGCTGAATCTAAAATTCCAAACCAAACAGAGCAATTCATAAAAATTCAGATAAAAGACAATGGTATTGGAATGGAAACAACCCATCTTATCAAAATTTTTACTATATTTCAGAGATTGCACGCCAAAAATGAATATTCCGGAAACGGAATTGGTCTTGCAATTTGCAAAAAAATCATGGAAAATCATTCAGGAAATATTACTGTTGAAAGTAAACCGAATGAAGGCACCATCTTTAACCTTTTTTTCCCACTCTCATAAAAATGCAAAACTTAAACAATTTACATATTCTTATTGCCGAAGACGACAGTGATGATGCAGACATTATTTTTGAAGCTTTTACTAAAAATACTAATTTCGAAAAAGTAAACCTTGTCACCAATGGTGAAGAACTTTTGAATTACTTAAAAAATTCTTCAAACAAAATTCCGGACGTCATCCTGACTGATATCAACATGCCTATCGTAGATGGTATCGAAGCACTACAGGAAATCCTGAATACTACTGAACTAAAAAAAATACCCTGCTTTGTTTATTCAACAAGCATCAATCCTGTCTATAAAGAAAAATGTGATTTGCTTGGTATAAAAGCATACCTCATTAAACCATATTCGATAGAAGGTTTTGATGAAATTCCTAAAAGTATCCTTTCATTGATTGAATAAATATAAAAGAAAAAAAATAGCTTCCTGATAAAAAATCAAGAAGCTATTTTACATTACAGAACAGCTTAATACACTATATTATTTAATATTTAATCGCAATTTTTCCAATTGTTTTACCCGATTCCAATAATTTGTGTGCTTTCTTGAAATTATCCGCTGTTAGTCCCGTAAGAGTTTCATTAAGCGTTGATTTTATAGTTCCATTATCCAGCAGATCAGCTATTTTATTCAGGATATTGTGTTGTTCCTGCATATCTTCCGTTTCAAACATAGAACGAGTGTACATTAACTCCCATGAAAATGAGACACTTTTGTTTTTTAATTTATTCAGGGCAACAGGATCATTACTTCCTGTAATCGAAGCGATATGACCTTGCGGCTTAATCAACTCGACCATGATATCCCAATATGAATTAGTATCTACAAAATCTAAAATAAAATCTACATATTGAAATCCCGCTTCGTGAACCGAAGCTATTAAATCTTTATGGTTTACCACAAAATCAGCACCTTGTTCTTTGCACCATGCAATAGTTTCCGGTCTTGATGCCGTTGCAATAACCGTTAAACCAGCAATTTTTTTAGCCAGTTGAATCGCAATCGAACCTACTCCGCCGGCACCACCTATTATTAAAATAGATTTTCCCTTATCTTTCTCAGGATTTATTCTAATACGGTCAAACAATATTTCCCACGCTGTTACACCAGTCAAAGGCATAACAACAGCTTCTTCAATGCTCAGTGATTTTGGTTTTCTACCCACAATTCGTTCATCAATAATCTGATATTCGGCATTGCTTCCTTGTCTCGTTATATCACCCGCATAAAATACTTCATCGCCAATATTAAATAAAGAAACTTTTTCTCCAATTGCTTCCACAATACCAACAGCATCCCAACCAATAATTTTAGGCGTTTCTAATACCGTATCTTTTGCACTATTCTGGCGTATTTTAAAATCAACCGGATTCACGGATACAGCACTAATTTTTACTAATAAATCTCGTGCTCCCGGAATTGGTTTTGGAGTTTCAAATTCTATAAAACTCTCTTTTTCAGTTATGGGTAATGATGTTTTAAATCCTATAGCTTTCATCTTTATATTTTTTAAATTGTAATAGTATTACAAAGATAATAGCATACTGAATTCTAAGAATGGTATAACTTGATAGTATATTTGTACATGTTTATCAAAATTTATTTTTGTTAAAAAAAAGCTGATCCTAAAATCAGCTCTCCTTATATGACTTAAAATTTTACAGCAAATTCTTTTGCAAAATCCTCCAACTTAATCTTTCCGTCAATAGCAATTTTATTACTTAAAAAATCTTCCTGAATTTTTCCACTTCTTAAACCTGAACCCATTTCTGCATATAACTCAGCCATTTCTAATGGCAAACCCGCTTCCTTCATTCCAACAAGAGCTTGTTCATCTGTAAATTCAATCCACGGCAATTCAGGTTTACCAATTGCAAGACCCAAAGTTTGAGCCACATCGTTTGGGGTGCGAACATCGCTAACAATATATCTAATATTGATACCTGATTCGATTTTTTGTAATTCTTCAGCAACGGCAATTGCAATATCCTCCGGATGTACAAACGGAATTTTTGTTGTCGCTCCATAATTCGATCCAATAATTCCCGCTCCTTTAATCATAGGAACATCATTATACAAATTAGTATAGAAAAATCCGGCGCGCAAAAAAGTTAGTGACACGTTTTCTAGTGTTTTGTATATTTTTTCGATATTGTGAAGCCCTGCAATGGGACCATTTCCGTGTGATAAGTCAGCACCAATACTGCTCAGCATCACAACGCGCTTTACTCCTGTTTCTTTAATTGCTGTAGCAAAAGCCTGTCCGGCAGCCGTAGTATTGGCAATAATATTAACTCTTCCCATATTTGGCGGTGTCATGGCAAAAACCGCATCAGCATCTACAAACGTATTTTTAAGAAATTTTGCATCGCTTACAGATCCTATTGCCGCTTTTGCTCCTAAATTTTCAATAGCTTCAACTCTGTCATTATTACTCGTAATTACAGTTACTTCGTGCCCTGCAGCAACTAATTTTGTGGTTAAAGGTTTTCCTATATTTCCTAATGAACCTGAAATTGTAATTTTCATATCTAAATTATTTTTTTATTATCTGTAACAAAGGTATATTTGTACTTACTTTTATACAAGTACTTACCCTAAAGTATGCACAATGACAGCAATTAAAGAATCGTCGACAATTCAGGAAAATAAGCAATATGCCTTAGAAAAATGTCCTGTAACGTATGTAATGGAGAAAATAGGTGGCTATTGGAAACCCATTATTATTTATCATCTTTCGAGCGGGGCTTTGCGTTACAGCGAACTAAAAAGGGCAATTCCTGCCGTAACCGAAAAAATGCTCATTCAGCATTTAAAACAGTTAGAAGCTGATAATCTTGTCATTAGAGAAGCAAAACCTGTTGTGCCGCCTTTCGTAACTTACAGACTCAGCGATTCAGGAAATGGTTTAATGCCTGTTATTGAAGCTATGGCAAGTTGGGCTTTTAAGGATAAAGACAATGGTTTTCAAAAACATTAATTCTTTATGGTACCATAAAAAGCAATGGTTATAATTGAATTAATTCCTGCTGAATCTGGGCTGTGGTTTTTATCAAAATTGGTATAGAAAATGAGTCCATGACAACAATACTTTTGTATAAAAATTTATCAAAATGAAGAAAGTATTAGTCCTGAATTCAAGTGCAAGAAAGCTTAACTCTAAAAGCAGAAAACTTACAGAGGTATTTACAGATCATTGGAAAAACATCCATAATAATCCCGTTATTCATTATCGTGATTTAGCGGATAGCCAAGTTCCTCACATTGATGAAGCATGGATAGCCGCAGCTTTTAAGCCGAAAGCTTCAAGATCTCCAGAAGAAATAGAAGCATTAACAACAAGCAATACTTACATCGCAGAGTTACAGGAAGCTGATGTTATTGTAATTGGTGCGCCCATGTACAATTGGTCAATACCAAGTACATTCAAAGCTTATATAGATCAAATTTTAAGGGTTAACGAAACCTGGAAACTTAATCCGGATAATTTTGAGAATCCATATTTTGGTTTACTCAAAAACAAAACGTTGTTTCTTTTACTTTCAAGAGGTGCGCAGGGTTATGAAAAAGGAGAATACAATGAACATATGAATTTTCAGAGCAATTATCTAAAAACCGTTTTCAATATTATAGGCGTTACCAATATTCATGTGGTTGCGGTAAACGGAGAAAGCTTTGATCCCGAAAAATATCAGGAATCTATAAAATCTTCACATCAGGCAATAAAAGACCTGATCGAAAAGGAATTAAATTAATTTTATAAAACATAAAAAAGTCTTCTGTTCGAAGACTTTTTATGTTTTAAGCGTTTTAAAAACTTCTATTTTAATCGCTTTGTCAAGTGAACGGCAACCAATTCAAATCCGTTTTTCAGATATACTTTTTGCGCTGTATTGTTAGTAAAAGCCGTGTCAAGCACAACAGCATCCTTATGCAATAAAAGGGCAATTTCTTTGACATGATCTAATAATTGAGTAGCAAAACCTTTGCCTCTGTACAATTCAAGCGTACATAAATCGTCTATGTAAATAATGTTTCCGCTATGCAAGGACGTCATTTTGCGATATCCTGCAAAAGCGACAACCTTATTATTGTCGATAATTCCGGCGATGCTATACTTTTCATTTTGCATCATTTCGGCAATAGTAGCATTCCATTTATTTTTATCCAAATGTGGTCTTAGCAAAAAAGCAACATCCCAGCATTGCTCAATTTCTAATTCGGTTTCAATTTTTTTGATTTCATAAACAGTTTCCATAATTCTTTTTTTTTCAAAATTATGATATTCACCAGTAGTCAAAACGACCCAATTTTAAAATCAATAGTAGTCCAGAAACTTTTACTGCAAAATCTTTTTTAGAATTCCCAAAGCCTTTTCGATTTCATTTTCATCCAGCGAAGCAAATCCCATTCGTTGCCCGTTTGATGAAAAAGCTTCATTTTTATAAAAATTGCCGTTTCCTATATAAAGACCATTTTTCGAAGCTTCATCAGACATTTTAATCAAATTGATCCTTTCATTAAAATTGGCCCAAACTGCCAGTCCGCCTTCCGGAGTTCTAAATTCTATTTCATCTTTAAAATCAGTTTTCAGGATTTCGCAAAAGTGATTTCTGCGCTGTTTGTATATTTTCAATGATTTTCTAAAATGCCTTTCCATTTCCCCATTTTCAAACATCAGTGCAAAAGCTTCTTCTAAAAGAGTATCGCCCTGCCTGTCTATTAACTTTCGCAAAGACGCAGCAGCTTCAATAAATTTTGCAGGTCCCACCATAAAACCAATTCGCAAAGCAGGTGCAAAAGTTTTAGAAATAGAGCCAATATAAATCACATTCTGGTTATGATCGATACTTGCCAGAGGCAAATAAGGCTTGTTATCATAATGAAAATCAAAATCATAATCGTCTTCAATAATAGCAAAGCGAAATTCTTTTGCCAGATGTAAGAGTTTTAACCGGCGCTCCATAGTCATTGTTACACCAGTTGGGCAATGATGATGCGGAATTATATATACTACTTTTATCTTTTTGTGCTTCAGGATTTCTTCCAGATAATCAACGTCCATTCCGTTACAATCCACAGGAATTCTTTCTAAGTTAGCACCAGCATATTTAAAAGTATCATCTGCAGAAAAAAAATTAGAGTTTCCAACCGCAATTGTATCATTCGGATTCAGCAGCAATTGTGCCGCCAGATAAATCCCCATTTGACTTCCTTTTGTAATAATAATATTATCGGGCAAAACCGTCAAACCTCTGGTATTGGAAAGATAACTGCTAATTGCAATTCGCAGATTTTCAGATCCCATCGTGCTGCCATATTTCAGAAAGTTTTTTCCGTAAAATTTTCTCGACAAACTTCGATATTCGCGCATTAGCTGATCTATAGGCGCCAAACGAACATCCGGAAAACCGTCATCCATCACAATTGGCTGTTTGTGATTGCTCCTGCCTGAATGAATAATTTCAGTGCCCAATTTATTCGTCCACTCAAAACCTATCTGAGATTTAATACTTTTAATAGATTCCGGAGCAGTAGTTCTAATAATTAAAGGCAATTTTGAGAGTACAAAGATCCCCTTTCTATCGACAGATTCAGCCCATCCCTGACTCATTAATTCTTCATAGGCCAGTTTTACCGTGTTTCTGTTTACACCAATTAGTTCGGCCAGAATTCGCGAACTGGGCAATGCATCAGACGATTTTAAGGTTCCGTTGGTAATCAGCGAGATAAAAATATTACACACTTGTATATAAAGTGTTACCGAAGATTCGCGGTCAATTTGTATTAGAGATTTATAGGGTAACATCTGGGCTGTGGTTTTTATAAAAATTGGTACACAAAGTTACCCAACATCTTTATACTTTTACATAAAAATTTATCCAAATGAAAAATATAACAATACCACAAGCGGGTTTAATACTACGAGTTGTTTTAGGAATCACAATGTTATCTGCAGTTGCAGATCGCTTTGGACTTTGGGGCGCTCCCGGTGCACCGGGAATTGCATGGGGAAACTGGGAAAACTTTATCGCTTATACGCAAACCTTAAATTCTTTTGCCAGCAAATCTGTAGCCGGAATATTGGGCGCAATAGCCACTATCTGCGAAATCGGATTTGGTATATCTTTAATCATCGGATTCAAAACGCGACTTGTAGCTTTGGGAACATCAGGTTTAATGTTACTTTTTGCGATTAGCATGGCGATTTCAGTTTCGGTAAAAGCACCATTTGATTATTCTGTATTAACAAGTGCCGCAGCAGCTTTATTGCTTTCTGCCATTGACAAAACTTTATTTGCAGTTGACAATAAATAGAATCCCTTCTTTTCATAAAAAGTTTTGTCTCATTTAAACAAAGAGAAAAACAGATTTAAAATCCTAATAATGAATATTTTATAAATTAAAAGAACAAATCATGTAAGTGATTGAAATCCTGAAGGTTTAAATTTGAAATAATTAAATTATTAACGAAATAAATAAAATTATGAAAACATCATTCAAATCAAAAATGGCATTTCTTTTTATTTTAATCGGACTTTCATTTTCATGCAAGAAAAATGACACGATTCCAGCCGATAGTACTTATGTTGATTCAACAGAAACAGCCGTTGATAGTGTAGATGCCACTGTAGATACTACATCTGCAATTGTTGATACAGCAACTGTAAAAAGAGACACAGCCACGAAAACTAAAAAATAGATTGTGATTCTAATTCAGGAATGGTAATCCTTATTTTTATAAAGAGGTTGTCTGAAAAGACGACCTCTTTCTTTTATTATACTAGTAGATTTACAGAGTGTTTCTTGAAAAATGTAAATTTGGGCTAAAATGGGGTCTTCTATAAACTTTTCTAAAGCTTCTACGAGATCAAAAATGAGGTTAAAATTGCCCAAACGGATTTTAGCGATCCATTTAGAAAAGTTGTGAGCAATAGCAATCAGGCCAAATTCAGTATTTACTGTGGCTGTTTTGGTAAGTGTAAATCTTTTAAATCCTTTGTTTTGCTTGATGTTACCAAAAACCGGCTCTGGTTCAATACATCTTTTACTATAAATTTCCCTGCCCAATTCACTTTCTAAATTCTCTCTTGCCTTGAATTTCAGTCTTTGAAGATTGTGATTAATTTCTATCCGTCTGTTCCCCTTAGCTTTAAAGCATTGCCCCCGCAGAGGACATCCTGCGCAATTTAAAGCCTCATATACCGAATGATACTGTTCAAAACCAGTTGTAGTTTTTGATTTCTTAGTAAAGATACGAGGCATTTGCTGCCCCATTGGACAAACCAAAAAGTCTTGCTCATTATTATGAAACAGGTTTTGTGCGTGGAATAAATTGTTTTTATGCTTACGGGTCTCTTCGATACGGTACATGTTGTAGGGAACAAAAAAATCAATTTCTTTGTCTTCAAGGAGTTGATAATTTTCCTCACTTCCATAGCCCGCATCGGCTATAACTTTTGCAGATTGTTTGCCGTAGTTGCTTTTGAATCCTTCTAAGTGAGTCTTTAATGTGGTAAAATCAGTAGAAGTCTGGTGGGTGGAGTAATGTGTAATAATTTGATTTTCTGTAGAAATCTGAATATTATAACCCGCTTTTAATTGTCCGTTGCCCATATGATCTTCTTTCATGCGCATAAAAGTAGCATCGGTATCGGTTTTCGAATAACTGTTTCTATCCCCCAGAATTTCGAGATGTTTCTCATATTCTTTAAGTTTTACAAGCTGTTCTTTCTCGAGTTTTTGAAGTGATTTGTTCTGCTGTTTACTCAGCTTCTGCTTTTTTTCACTTTGGTTGATCTCGTGTATTTTTTCTTCTAATTTCTTACTATCTACCTTGGTATCAGTTTGGTTATCAGTATGCATAATGTCTGACTCGATAGCCTGACCAATATCTGCCAGAACAGCATCGATTTTTCCCTGAAGCCTGTCTTTATGTTTTTCAACTGCTTTCTTCCACACAAAGCTGTATTTATGTGCGTTGGCTTCTATTTTAGTACCATCAATAAATTGTCTCTCCAGGCTAATGAGCTCTAAATCTACCATCATCAGAACGACCTGGCTGAAAAGTTTTTCGATATTCCCTTTTAATTTTTTTCCTCTAAAGTCATTGATAGTTCTAAAATCCGGCTGAAGTCCTCCCGAGAGCCACATAAAATATATATTCTCCTTCACGGCTCTAGCCAGCTTTCGGCTGGAATAGGTATTATTGAGATATCCGTAAAACAATATTTTCAATAACATCTTAGGATGGTAGCTGGATCTTCCACCGCCTTTAAACTGTGATATAATCTCGGAAATTTCCAACTGTTCAACAACACTGTCTATTAATCGGGCAGAATGATTCTCTGGGATCAGATCATTTAAATTCAATGGAAAAAGATCTTGCTGGTGAACCGAATGAGGCTTAAAAACTGGCTGCATAATCATTGATTTTAGTACTTAAATATAAGAAAAATCAATGTGTAAAACAAAAAAAAACTGCCCGAAATTACTTTTCGGACAGCCTCTTTTTATGGGCTTAATTTGCAGATAACTTTGTAAACAACACAAATAAAACCTGAGTCAAAATAAAAAAACCAGAGTATCTGGAACTTCATTAAGAGCAAAACCAATTTTATATAGTTTGTTACCAAATAAATATAAGACACTTAAAAACTATATATAGTCCTTACAGGAGATTTCTCTTGGGTACTATATACAACGCTTTCTATTCAGGAAATCAGCTTTCTTTCTGGGTACCAATGTGTCGAATTTTAGTATTGCTGTAAAGGATTTTTGGTCATCTGCCTACTAAAATGAGGTTGAAGGTTCAGGAAAGAAAATCACTTTATTAAGAAACCAAAATCTTACCAAAATAACGTTTTCGCTTTTTTAAGCTTTATTTAAGCTCCTAAAATCTTCCCGAATAAATATCAATTCGTAAATTAGCACCAACAAAATTTATCCGAATGACAGTACTTACATTTACCCTGATTATGATTCTTGGTGCTTTTTTAGCAGGTTTTATTGGTTCATTATCAGGTCTAGGCGGCGGAATTATCATAATTCCCCTTTTAACAGTCATTCTTGGCGTTGATATTCATTATGCAATTGGTGCGGCTTTAGTTTCTGTAATCGCAACTTCCTCAGGTTCAGCTGCAGCATACGTCAGGGAAGGAATCACAAATATGCGACTGGGTATCTTTCTCGAAATTGCCACAACTATAGGAGCTGTTTGCGGAGCTTTACTTTCTACCATTGCTCCTACTTCATTCATTGCTGTATTATTTGGACTTACCTTAATTTTCTCGGCTATAAATTCGCTTCGAAAAAAAGAAGAACATATTGTTTTGGAATCATCTCCTTTAGCCAAAAAACTTCGATTAGCAGGAACTTATCCTTCGCACGACGGAGAGGTTATTAGCTACGGAACCAAAAATGTTATTGGTGGATTCAGCATGATGGGAATCGCAGGAATGATGTCAGGATTACTCGGTATTGGTTCCGGTGCTTTTAAAGTTATTGCGATGGACAATATTATGAGAATCCCGTTTAAGGTTTCTACTACAACCAGTAATTTTATGATGGGTGTTACAGCAATGGCAAGTTCTGTAATCTATATTCAAAAAGGATATATCGAACCGGGAATTTGTATGCCGGTTGTTATTGGTGTTTTGTTTGGCGCTATGGCCGGAGCAAAAGTACTGGTAAAAACAAATCCTAAAAAACTAAGAATCTTTTTTGCATGCCTAATTTTTGTGCTTGCTGTTAACATGATATATAACGGACTTAATGGAAAAATCTAAAGCTATGCAACACGAAAAATTTGGTGAAAAAGATTTTCAAACCATCATTGGTAATTTATTGCGCTACGGTGTCTGGATCTCATTATCTGTTGCTTTTATTGGCGGAATTGTGTACTTAATGGGACATAGCAACGATATCGAAAACTATTCTGTTTTTAAAGAAAATGACCGCAATATCTTCGAAGTAATTTCAGCTATATATAATGGTGCGATTCAGGGAAATGGAGAATCTTTAATATTCGTTGGGATTATTTTACTTTTTCTAACGCCTGTATTGCGTGTTTTACTATCCTTATTTTCTTTTCTTTTAGAGAAAGATTATCTCTATGTAGTAATTACACTAATCGTTATTGTGATTATCCTGATAAGTGTTTCCTTTGGGTTTTCGCATTAAAAAAATAATAAGATTTCATCTTCAAACAATTATAAACTGTTCCTTATAGCTATACAATACACAGAAACATAGATTTTGTCTTTAAAAAAATCTATGTTTCTTTGCTTTTAAGAAAAATTTACATTGTATAAAATACAATGCGATTTAAAGATTGTTTTTTACCAGTTGCCCTAAACGTTTTAGATCAAGTTCTACTTTTTCTTTCCATTCTAAACCAAAATTAAGACGCATACAATTGTTATATTGATCGTGTTGCGTAAAAATTTTGCCTGGAGCGAAACCTATTTTCTGATTGATTGCTTTATCATATAAAACTGCTGTATCGATCTTTTTATCTAATTCCAACCAAAGAAAAGAACCACCTTGTGGTTGCGAAATCTTAGTATTTTCAGGAAAATGGTCTTCAATCGTACGCTGAAAATGAAGTGAATTAGTATACAATGTACTTCTGAAATTTCGTAAATGGTGATCGTATCTGCCATGTTCCAAAAAATCAGCAATAACTTCCTGATATAAAGAAGGCAAACAAATTGTCTGAGCTAATTTTTGCTTAATAATTTTATCTTTAAATTTTCCCGGTGCAACCCATCCCACACGATATCCCGGTGCAAGAGTTTTAGATACTGATCCGCACCACATTACGATACCGGCTTCGTCATAATATTTACAGGGTTTAGGCCTTGTTGCACCAAAGTACAAGTTGCCATACAAATCATCTTCAATTAAAGGAATATTATGATACGTCAGCATTTTTACCAGTTCCATTTTATTTTCATCCGGCATCAGACTTCCCAAAGGATTACTGAAATTACTCATGAAGCAGCAAACATCAATTTTATGAATAACCTTTTTTAAAGCTTCTAAATCTACACCCGTTGTAGGATGCGTAGGCAATTCGATAATATTAAGTCCCATATTTTGTGCAATCTGAATGATTCCAAAATAAACCGGACTTTCTATCGCAATCGTGTCCCCTCTTTTAGTAACTGCAAGCAAACAATTGTAAATAGCGTTCATCGCGCCCAAAGTTGTTACAAGATCATCTTCTGTAAGTTTTCCTTCTAATACAAGAGCCCATTTTGCAACATTTCGTCTCAAATTTACATTTCCCTGAACCGGTTCATAACTGGTACCGCTTTCTTCCAGATTTCGTACCACTTTCATAAGTCCCTTATTGAGTTTTGCAATAGGCAACAAACTCGGGTCAGGAACTCCTATCGAAAATCTCGTGACGCTTTTATCTTTCAAACTCTCAAAAACCTTCGTAATCAAATCATCAGAGGTAATTTGTTTTCCTGATAATTTGAACTTGTTCATAGTAGGAATCGATAACTTTCTGTTTGATGTTTTACTGATATAAAAACCAGATTTTGGTCGTGACTCAATCAACGATTTACTTTCTAATTCTAAAAATGCCTGTTTTATAGTATTCAGACTTACATTATGCAGTTTTTGCAAAGCACGAATCGACGGAAGTTTATCTCCTATTTTTAAAGTTTCAGAGAAAATTTGTTCCTGAATAGTATTTGCGATTTTTAAATATAAAATCTCTTTAGCCATTTTTTTTAAGCTTTATCTGTACCTGATAAATTTACAAAAATTTAATCTGTATCCTTTATAATATTAATTACAATAATTCAACCAATTGAATAATCTTTGCGTCGCATTTTGAAGTTTTATATTTCGAAATTCCGGATCTTTAAAAGTCGTATTAAAAGTATTTTCCGCATGAAACTTTAAATCCTTTTCTACTTCGATACTATAAAAATCCTTTTCCCAATAGGAATTTATTTCAGTTTCTCCCACTTTATTAATTACAACAAAAGCATAACCAACTACACGGTTTTCAAAAGAAGCGACGCTCAAAGGAAGCCCAAAATTATTTTCTAATTGCAAGGATCTTGCTTCAGAATTAACAGTATCATTAATTTTATTTTGATACATATTTACAATTGATTTTAAAGACGATATATTGATCTGATCAAACTGAATGTTGGTGGTATTATTAGTTTTCATCTTTATACTTATTTAATTTTTTAACAAAATTAATGGGTAAAAGAGATGAGACACAGATACAAAAATCATTTAATTTAAGGGTACAGTTTCCTATTGTGTATATTTTTTAAGAACCTGAAATTACATATTTGCAAATAGTACATAATCCTTTACATATGTAAATGCAAGGGTTCTTTTATCATTGTTATTTTGTCTAATAATTTTAAAATTAAAATGACAAAAAGATGAAACGATTATTTAAGTTCTTAAAAAAAAGCCCGGATAGGATCGCAATTGCTGCAAGCGCGATTGGAATTCTTTTATATTTATTTTTAATCCCAATTTGGAACAATCAGGGTTCTGAAATAGCAAAATTTATGGCTGAAGATGCAGTGCCGGATCAACCCGTAAAGTATGGGCATTATTTTGTAATTATTTATTTTTCTTTACTGATAGCAATTTGGAGCAGTCGTTTTGTTCGTCAACAATTTTTTAAAAATGGTGCAATACTATTTATTGCGATTGCTTTAAGTGGCAATGTATTAATTTATTGGACAAGCGAATATTTAACGATTTACGCCCGAAAAATATTCTTTGATTATATTGAAGTTCCGGCAATAGTAATTTTACTTCTATTCTTTACTTTGATGGTCTATAAATCAAAAGAACAAAGTTCTTCAAACTTTAAAAAATACTTTTATTTGGTTCCAATACCATTAACCTTATTCTTTCTAATTCTGTGTCAAGACATTCCGCTTGCTGCTGTAATAACACTTCTTATTTGTATTTTGATATTAAGTTCGAATAATCAGCAAACTGAAAAAACTGATTCTAAAACCAAATGGTATTCTATCACTGTAAAAATAATTGCAATTGTTTTGATTCTTATTTCGTTTGCAATTTCGTTTGCAATCAAATACCAGCCAACAAATATTGTAGGCGAAAATCCGGAGATTCAAAATGAAGATTTTGCTAAAAATTCCGGTATCGAATTGTATGTTTTTAATACCGGATTCAACCGAATGGCAAAAGCATTGAGTCCTACTTACAAAAAATGGAGGCCCTGCCCTATCTATCTGATTAAACATCCTAAGTTTGGTTATATTTTATTTGATTCCGGAATATCAGAAAAAGTAGCTCTTGAAGGTCAAAGTGGTTTAGGATTTCCAATGTCTTTTTTGTTTGAAAGTAAATCAAAACCAGAAATGCTGTCTTTTAATCAGCTGAAAAGGTTTGGTGTAAATCCTGATGAAATTAAATATCTGGCTATTTCGCATCTTCATGATGACCATATAGGAACTGTTGATGCTTTTAAAAATGCGCAATTGATCATGAATGGCGAATCAAAACCAAAAGAAGGAAGTCTTCCTGAATTTAAAGCTGCTTCCGCGTTCAAAGAAAGTGCCTCGGTAGTAGGAAAGTCGTACGATTTGTTTGGTGACGGAACCCTGCAATTAATAGAAAAACCGGGACATACAGATAGTGATTTAATGATTCTTGTAAATTTAGACAAAGGTCCTGTTTTACTAACAGGAGATGCGGTTGTACATGCTGACTGGCTTCAATCGACTGATGTTGAAAGATTGCCAACCCAACCTGAAAAAGCGGCACAAAACAGAAATAATATTAGAAATCTGGAACTAAAAAGTCCTGAATTAATTGTATTTCCGGGTCATGATATGCCTGTAATCCAAAAAAACAGAACCGATATTTTTCTAGTGAATCCATTATTCTTCACCACTGCCTATTTGAATATTAAAAACTAAACTCGCGTTGCATTTACTGAATTAGATTTTATTTAAGAAAGAGCAAAAATAAAATTTAATATCTTTACTATATGATAGAAATAGGGATTGACAGTTTTGCTTCGGCGATGTACGGAGACAACAACACTTTGAGTAGTGTCGATGCGATGGAACAATTACTGCAAAGAATTGAGCTGGCAGATCAAGCCGGACTTGACGTTTTTGGAATTGGAGAACATCATAAAAAAGAGTTTTTAGATTCGGCTACGGTCGTTATTTTAAGCGCTGCCGCAGCACGAACCAAGCGTATTCGATTATCGAGTGCCGTTTCGGTTTTAAGCGCTGCTGATCCTGTCAGGGTATATCAAAGTTTTGCTACACTCGACCTGATTTCGAAAGGAAGGGCTGAAATTGTTGTAGGCCGTGGATCTTCTATTGAAGCATATCCCCTTTTCGGATTTAATCTGAATGATTATGATGCCCTTTTTAGTGAAAAATTAGATCTGCTATTACAAATTAGAGACAATGAATTTGTAACCTGGTCAGGGAAATTTCGTCCGGCTTTAAACAATCTCCCAATATACCCAAGAGCATTACAGGAAAAACTCCCTATCTGGTTAGGCGTTGGCGGAACTCCTGAATCCTTCGTTCGCGCAGGATCTTTAGGCTTGCCTTTGATGGTTGCCGTTATTGGCGGACAAACACATCGTTTTAAACCATTAGTCGATCTGTATCGTGAAGCCGGAAAAGCTGCTGGTTACCAACCCGAAGAACTTAAAGTAGGTTTGCATTCACCAGGTTTTGTAGGAAGCACAACTCAAAAAGCGATAGAAGAATATTATCCGGGATATGCAGAACTTTGGACTAAATTAGGCAGGGAACGTGGTTGGCCACCGGTAACAAAGGACAAGTTTGACGGGCTTATCGATGATCAGGGTGTTCTTGTTGTTGGTGATCCGGAACGAATTGCTGAGAAAATTTTACGCCACAGTGAATCTCTTGGCGGAATTTCGAGATTTACATTCCAAATGGATAATGCAGGATTAACGCACACTCAGTTAATGAATGCTATAGAACTTATAGGCTCAAAAGTAATCCCGTTGATTCATCAAGGATAAAATACGCGAATTTAGCCCACGGATGATGCGGGTTAAATGGATTAACACGGATTTTTAAAATTTTCTAATAAAAAACCTGCAAATACCAGTTTAATCCGTTAAAATCCGCCGGCTAAAAACTCAGTAAAAAAAGGATTTTAACCTTAAATAAAAAAGCATCCGCCATATCGACGGATGCTTTTTTTTGACCTACAAATTACTACAATAAAAAACCAGTAAAAACCGTTTATATCTGCGTCATCTGGGGTATAAAACAATTAGAATTTATACGTTACACCTACTCTAAAATTTATAGGTTGTTCTGTTTGCCAGTAATATGATTTAAGAAAAGTAGCATAAGAACCGCTGTAAAGATATTCGTTTAAGATATTAAATACGTTTGCAGTAATTTTGAACTTTTTAGTATCATAAGATAAACCTCCGTCTAATTTAAAATAATTTGGTAATTTTTCAAGACCTGTACCCCAGTTATCTGTTAGACGCCCTGCAAGATAAGTCCCTCCAATAGAAGCGCCAAAACCTTTGAAAGTACCGTATTGAATACTATAATTCAACCATGCATTTGCTGTATGTTTAGCATATCCGGGAACTATATCGCCTTTATATATTTTACTGGTCTCAGAAACTAAAGGATCAATTTCTAACACCACAGATTCTGTAAAAGCATAATTAGCAATTATATTAAGGCCGTCAAAAATCTTTCCTCGCAAATCAAGTTCAACACCTCTTGCTCTTTTTTCGCCTAAAACCACACTATACATTTGTCCGGGCTGGTTTAGAGGATCAGATGTAAGTTCGTTTTGTTTTAAGATACTGTAAGCAGAAAATGTAGTACTCCAGGCTCCGTCAAACCAATCTTTTTTAATACCTAATTCCGTATTATTACCAGTAAGAGGTTTTACTTTTTCTCCACTTAAAATCACACCGGATTGTGGTATAAAAGCCTGATCGTATAATCCGTAAACAGCAAAACTATCTGTAATAGAATAACTTAAACCTACACGTGGCGTAATATGGCTGTCTGCTATTGCAGGATCACCCCAACTCGCCTGACTAATCCAGGTATATCTTGCAGCAAGAGTCAATCTTAATTTGTTTTCGAAAAAACCAAGTTCATCCTGAATATATCCTGCAGCATAATTCGTATTCATTAAACCACCGGCAGCTTTTGCTCTTATAGAAAGTGGTGTTGTATGGTCAAAATTAGGCAATCCATTAGATGGTGTTCCGTAATTTGGGTTGTATAAATCAAATGGACTGTCTACGGTATCAAGATTATGTCCTTGTCCCCAATCTGCCATATAATCTTTGCTTCCTAAATCTACACCCGCCAATATTTTATGAGTAACTGATCCGGTATTGAATTTTCCGTTCAAAAATATTTGACCTAAATACATATTACTATCTGCATCCCAAATACCAACTCTTCTAATCACTTTTCCTTTTGCGATATTATCATCCGGACCCACTGCGCTTGGCCATGAACTATATCCTTCTTGCAGATACTTAAAATAAGACGTTTGTGCCGTCAATTTCCAGTTATCATCAAACTTATGCTCAAAAGTCAAGTATCCGCTGTGATCCTGTATATTCGTATCCGGCAATCCTGGCTGCGTCATCGTAAATCCAACAGGCAATGTTGCATATCCGTCAGATCCGGGACCAAATACGTAGAAAGAACCAATCTCAGTCATATTAGCATACTGAAAATTATATTCAGCCGTAATTTTTGTTTTGTCATCAAATTGGTAACTGATCACAGGAGCAATTACATAACGGTCATTGTGTTCAAAAGGGCGATGTGAACCTTTTTTCTGTGCTGCCGCATTAAAACGGTACAATAATTTCCCTTTTTTATCCAGTTTCCCGTCAAGATCAACACTTGCTCTGTAAAAGTCATAACTTCCTGCCATCACAGTAGCTTCACCTTTAGTAATTCCCGTTGGTTTTTTAGTCACCACATTATAAAGTCCGCTTGAATCCCCACTTGAAAGCATGAATCCTGCCGGTCCTTTTACAAACTCGATATGATCTACAAAACTCATATCTTCAGTAAGAGGTCCCCAAAAAGATGAAACCACATTAAAACCATTACGGAAAGCCTGAATTTGAGAACCACGCATTTTAATATTCGTATACAAATCTCCCCAATGCTCTGAACGTACCGCACCACTCACGTTTCTGATCACACCGTCACTCATACTAATAATTTGTTGGTCTTTCAAAGTCTGAGCACTAACAATCTGGATGTTCTGAGGAATCTCAAGGATAGGAGTCTGAAGACGCAATGACAACGAAGGCTTATCTTGCTTGTACTTGTTTTTGGTAATCACCACTTCATCAAGATCTTCCTGGCTTTCAGAAAGCATAAAGTTTTTAATTGTAGTTTGTTTCGCTGTAACCGTAATCCTATCCTCGACTGGATGAATCCCTACAGCACTAATACTAATGATATAACTCGCGGTTTTAACATTTTTAATCTCATATTGTCCATGTTCATTTGTAATTGCGGTATATTTTGTTCCTTTAAGAACGACAGAAACATTCTCTGCAGATACGTTACCGCTTAAAGAGACTTTTCCCGTTATTTTTCCCAGTTCCTGGCTCATCATAGATAGTGAACTTAAAAACATCAGGCTAAATAAAACTTTTTTTATGGTCATGTTATTCATTTTATTTGGTTTTGATTTCGCTGGCAAAAGTAATAGCTAAAAACCTGTAATCCAAATTATTTTTAATCATTCTAAATAAATATAACATTTAATATTAATTATGATAAACATCCTAAAAAAATAAAATATCATCATCTGAAAATATCTAATTACAAAAGTCTGCTTATCTTTAAGTCTAAAATCTTTCGAAAACAACTAGTTATGAACAATACCACCACAATTAGAAAAGTTGCCATCGTTGGCTATAATCGGATTCCGTTTGCGAGAGCCAATACCGCATATGCCGAAGTTGGAAATACAGAAATGATGACTGCTGCCTTAAACGGCCTGATAAACAAATACAATCTAACAGGAAAATTATTAGGCGAAGTTGCCGGAGGAGCTGTAATCAAACATACTTATGACAGTAATTTGATTAGGGAATGTGTTATGAAAACGTCTCTTGATCCGGCAACTCCTGCGTGTGATTTGCAACAAGCTTGTGACACCGGAATAGAAAGCGCTATATATATTGCCAATAAAATTGCTCTTGGACAAATAGAATCCGGAATTGCCGGCGGTGTCGATTCAATAAGTGATATGCCAATTGCCGTGAGCGAAAAACTGAGAAAGATTTTGCTCAATGCCAGAAAAGCAAAATCATTGGGCGAGAAAATAAAACTATTTCTAAAATTACGTCCAAAAGATCTGACGCCTTTAGTTCCGCGTAACGAAGAATCCCAAACCGGACTTTCGATGGGAGGACATACAGAAATTACGGCAAAACATTATAAAATCTCTCGCGAAGATCAGGATAACTTAGCGCTAAAAAGTCATTTGAACATGGCAAAAGCTTATGATGAAGGTTTTTTTGATGATATGATTACTCCTTTTAACGGACTTGACAAAGATAATAATCTTAGAAAAGACAGCACTCTTGAAAAATTAGCTAAATTAAATCCTGCCTTCGACAAAACAAACGGCACACTTACCGCCGGAAATTCAACGCCACTTACAGATGGTGCCTCATGTATACTTTTGGCAAGCGAAGAATGGGCAAAAGAAAATAATCTCCCTGTTTTGGCTTATATTACTTTTGCCGAAGTTGCAGCTATAGAATACGTCAAAAATCAGCAAAACCTCTTGTTAGCGCCACTATTTGCTGCAAGCAGAATGCTCGATAAAGCAGGATTGACTTTGCAGGATTTTGATTATTATGAAATTCACGAAGCTTTTGCCGCTCAGGTTTTAGCCACCTTAAAAATTTGGGAAAGTCCGGAATTAAGCACACAATTGGGCTTAAAGAAAGCCTTAGGGGCAATTGACAGGGAAAAATTAAACGTAAAAGGAAGCAGTTTAGCCGCAGCACATCCATTTGCCGCTACCGGAGGAAGAATAATTGGTGTTATGGCAAAATTATTAAACCAAAAAGGCTCAGGAAGAGGATTTATATCCATTTGCGCTGCCGGTGGACAAGGAATTACAATGATTATTGAGAAATAATAATTAAACGCAATTCTTAACTACATCAAACCAAATAGGTTTATTATGCGCAACTATCTTTGTCAAAATTTAAAAACTTTGACAAAGATTCAACGATCAAAATTCTCGTTTTAAGACAAACTAGACAGGTTTCAAAACCTTTCGGGTTTACTAATCTGATGTAATTTATATTAAGTCCCGGCGGGACGATATAATTATAGAAAATTAAAAATTCATACAATAGAACCCAACGGGGTGGTATATTAAGTTGTCAATAAAAATGGCTATATCGCTCCTCTGGAGCTTTATTTCAATAACCTGTTCTCAATATCTATAAATATGTCGCTCCTATGGAGCTGGCTATAAATGTTTATCTTATTTTAAATCTTAAGATATTTTACGACAAACGTGACAGGTTTCAAAAACCTGTCGCGTTTACTAAATACGAAAATGTCCAACTATCGTACTTTTATTTTCAATTTAAAAAGTGAATTCTTCTACGGCAGCCAAAGCATTTGGCAAGGCGCTTTCTGCAAAATCAGGAATTGCAGTCCCTTCTACCCTAAAAGTCGTTACATCAGTAATTCCTAAAAAACTTAAAACTACACGCAAATACGGTTCCGCAAAATCATAACTTTTATAGGGACCGTCAGAAAATACAGCACCGGACGCAACAGACAAGAATACTTTTTTACCCGTTATCAATCCTTTTGGTCCACTCTCACCATAACTAAAAGTCTTTCCTGGCCTTGCCACCTGATCAATCCATCCTTTTAATAATGCCGGAATTCCAAAATTGTATATAGGAACTCCGATAACGATAATATCAGCTTCCAATAAATCGTTTATAGCTTCATCAGAAAGTTTAACAAAATCTACCTGAGCTTCTGTATACGCTTCTTCAGGAGTATAAAATGCATTAAGCTGCAATTCGTTTAAATAAGGTAAAGGTGTTTTAGAAAGATCAAAAGTTTGTACGTTACTTCCCGGATATTCTCTTGACAATTTTTCCAGAACTGCAGTGGATAATTGGTTACTAAATGAAGCATCTCCTTTGATGCTTGTTACTATATTCAGAATCTTTTTGCTCATTTTATTACTATTTTGTTTTATGATACAAACTTATCTACATTTGCTATCTCTTTTATAGTACTATCCTCAAGGATAGCGCTATCCTTGAGGATAGTATTAGACAAAATGACATTTAAATAAGAGGTTTACACAGATTTTTAAATCAATCTGCGTGAAATCAATTTCAACATCAACTTATGGAAACAAAGAACCAATTCACAAAAAAAGTACGCTGTGGCGAACCAGAGGAATGTCTGGCAGCATTACTGCCTGTAAGGGATGCTCTGGAAGTTTTAAGCGGCAGATGGAAGCTGCCAATTTTGATTGCATTATCAAACAGGCCAAAACGATTTAAGGAAATTTCTAAAGATGTAAACGGAATTACTGATAAAATGCTTTCAAAAGAACTTAAAGATCTTGAGGTAAATAAACTGGTTACCAGAACTGTTTATGACACGTTTCCGCCAACTGTTGAATATGCAAGAACAGAACACAGCCACACTTTATACAATGTTATCGGAGCATTAAATGAATGGGGAACTTTGCACAGAAAAGAAATCATTGGGCATTAGATAATTATGTTCAAATTAAAATCCTGGTTTTTATCCTGAAGGTTTGGGACAGTTGGATTTAATTTTTAACGATAGAGAACCACGGAGTTCGAAATCTATATTCGCTATTATGAAGCCCAGGTTTAAGAAATGATGATTTTGCAGCAACCTGCTTCCTCTTTCAATTTTAAATCTATGCATCTATTTGTTAACTTTTTTTTCATTTATCCTTGAATTTAAAGACATTCACTCTGATTTCATTCATTTTTTTGTAGTAAATTACAGCTTCTTAAGATAAGTTTCATTTTAAACAAACAAAAATGACAGACTCAAAAATACCTGAAGGCCCGCTTGCAGAAAAATGGAATAATTATAAGGCAAAAGCTAAACTTGTAAATCCTGCCAACAGAAAAAAACTGAACATTATAGTTGTAGGAACTGGTCTTGCAGGAGCTTCTTGTGCCGCATCATTGGCTGAACAAGGCTATAATATTCAGTCATTTTGTTTTCAGGATTCTGCAAGAAGAGCACATTCTGTAGCTGCACAAGGTGGAGTCAATGCTGCAAAAAACTACAAAAATGATGGTGACAGCACGTACAGAATGTTTTATGATACTATAAAAGGCGGCGATTTCAGATCTCGTGAAGCAAATGTTTACCGTCTGGCGGAATGCTCTGCCGCTTTAATCGATCATGCTGTTGCTCAGGGTGTTCCTTTTGCCAGGGAATATGCCGGATATCTTAATAACAGGTCGTTTGGTGGTGTTCAGGTTTCAAGAACGTTCTACGCACGTGGACAAACCGGACAACAACTTTTACTGGGTGCTTATCAAGGTTTATTGCGTCAGGTTTCTTTAGGAAAAGTGACTATGCATACACGTCACGAAATGCTGGAATTGGTAGTTATAGACGGGAAAGCTAAAGGTATTATTGCCCGAAATCTTGAAACCGGAGAACTCGAACGTCATATTGCAGATGCTGTGGTTTTAGCTTCAGGAGGTTACGGAAAAGTATATTATCTTTCTACACTTGCCATGGGCTGTAATAGTTCAGCAATTTGGCGGGCACATAAAAAAGGCGCTTATATGGCAGGTGTAAGCTGGATTCAGTTTCACCCTACTTCGCTTCCGCAACATGGAGAAAATCAATCAAAACTTACCTTAATGTCAGAATCGCTTCGTAACGACGGGCGAATTTGGGTGCCAAAAGCCGCCGCAGACGACAGAAACCCAAATACAATTCCTGAAGAAGAAAGAGATTATTATTTAGAACGTAAATATCCTTCTTTTGGCAATCTGGCTCCACGCGATATTTCGTCAAGAGCGGCAAAAGAACAAATTGATGCCGGACATGGCGTTGGACCAATGAAAAATGCTATTTATCTTGATTTTTCGGATGCCATTAAAACCCAGGGAAAAGATAATATTGAAGCTAAATACAGTAATCTTTTTGCGATGTACGAAAAAATTACAGGGATCAATGCTTACAAAGAACCCATGTTAATATCTCCATCGGCACATTTTACAATGGGCGGACTTTGGGTAGATTATGAATTAATGACTACAATTCCGGGTTTATTTGCTTTGGGAGAAGCAAACTTTGCTGATCATGGCGCAAATCGACTGGGTGCCAACTCATTGCTTCAGGCTTGTGTAGATGGCTATTTTATTGCTCCTTACACGATTCCGAATTATCTGGCAGGAGAATTAAATGCTCCTAAAAATACAATTGCCCATCCTGCTTTTGATGAAGCCGAAAAAGCTGTAAGAGCACAATTAGATAAATTCCTGAACAGTAAAGGAACACTTTCAACAGATCACTTTCATAAAAAAATAGGACGATTGCTTTATGAAAAATGTGGACTTTCGAGAAGTAAGGAAAAACTCGAAGAAGCGTTAGATGAAATCAAACTTCTAAAAACTTCTTTTGAAAAAGACTTGCTCATAACAGGAGATGATACTTTAAACAGTGAACTTGAAAAAGCCGGACGCATTGCTGATTATATCGAATTGGCTGCACTAATGTGCCATGACGCTCTGCAAAGAGAAGAATCCTGTGGTGCCCATTTTAGAGAAGAATATCAAACTCCGGATGGTGAGGCTGTTCGAAATGATGCTGATTTTTGTTACGTATCGGCTTGGGAATGGAAAGGCGCTGCACAAAAACCTGAATTACACAAAGAACCGCTCGTATTCGAATCGGTTGAACTGGCAGTTAGAAGTTACAAATAATCAAAAGCTTAAGAATATGAAACTATATCTTAAAATATGGCGACAACTCAATACTTCTTCTAAAGGAGAAATGGTAAACTACGAAATTGACGGGGTTTCTGAACATATGTCTTTTCTGGAAATGCTCGATCTTTTGAACGAATCGCTCATTCAGAAAAAAGAACGTGTCATTGAATTTGATCATGATTGCAGAGAAGGTATTTGCGGACAATGTGGCGTTATGATTGACGGAAGAGCTCACGGACCATTAAAGAACACAACAACATGCCAGCTTCATATGCGGAGTTTTAAAGATGGAGATACTATTTATATTGAACCCTTTCGTGCAAAAGCATTTCCTATTTTAAGAGATTTAAAAATTGATCGTTCTGCTTTTGATTCTATTATTGAATCCGGAGGTTTTATTGGCGCTTCAACTGGTCAGGCACCGGAAGCAAATAGTATTCCTATCTCTTACGAAACTGCTGAAGCTTCTTTTGATGCTGCGGCTTGTATTGGTTGTGGTGCTTGCGTGGCAACTTGTAAAAATGCCAGTGCTGCCTTGTTTGTTGGTGCTAAAATAACACACTTGGCTTTACTTCCGCAAGGAAAAATAGAAGCATCAAAACGGGTTTTAACAATGGTTCAGCAAATGGATGCTGAAGGTTTTGGAAATTGTTCTGATACAAGGGCATGCGAAATCGAATGTCCGCAAGGAATTTCTATCCTTTCGATCGCCAAAATGAATGCGGAATATACTAAGGCTTTGATTTTTAGAAAGTGATTTGTACTTAAAAAAAAGAATCTAGCAAAGTCGAAAAGTCGCAAAGTTTTGAATAGACTCCAGCTTTAGCTGGAGTTTAATAAAGGTCATTGGAAAGGCTTTAGCCAAATGTCGTTTTTTGGCTAAAGCCTTTTTCTATAATTATTATAATTACTAGTCAATAGACACTAATCGCTACTCTTTTTTATAGAACTTATCCTGCCCAACCTGATAAATTCTTTTAAACCCTGTTACTACACCATTTTCAGAAACAATTTGTATACGGAAATCATCTATTCCATCCAGCAGAAATAAATCCTGATCCAAAGGAATCAGTAATAAAGTTGCTATATTATTCCATTTGTAATACAAATTGTTGTTTTCAAATTTCAGTTCGACTTTCCCATACTTTCCTTGGTAAGATTTTAAAATTTCATCAGTAACACTTGCCTTTTTTTGTCTGTTTTTAATGATAGGAATATACCAATCGAGATTGTTTTCTAAATCTTTGCTTTTTGATGAAAGCTTTTGCAAAGCCAGTATATGAGATGTATTTATAGCTTCTTCGCTTTTGCACAAAACATCGGGCATCACGCCTTTTCCTTCAAAATCTGTATTTGTAATAGGGTCGTTGACTTCTCCAAAAGGGATATTTACAAAAAAACCATTTGGTAATACCTTTCTATCAATTGGATGCGCACCTCCAGCCGTTCTTTCACCAACTATAGTAACACGTTTTAAATTTTGAAGCGAGTAACTCATCCATTCAGCAGCAGAAAAAGTAGTGTTGCTTGTCAAAATATAAATATCAACATCCTCCATACGTTTTCCTGGTACAGACGGTAATAACCACATTTCTCTTTCGACTTTTTTTCTGTTTTTTTCGGTATAATAATATTTATAAAGAGGTAACTCTTTCCCTGAATAAAAATAACTGCTTAAAAACTGTCCCATCTCCATAGCCCCTCCATTATTTTGGCGTAAATCGATAATTAGCGCATCTGTACTGCTTAAAAATTGCATCGCCGATGCTGCAGTTTCACTTGCTATTGCAGGATCTTCAAAATAATCGAACTTTAGATAGCCTATATTTCCTTCTAAAATTCGTGTTTGTTGAAAACCGAAATTTTTCTTTTTAGCTTCTGCTAATTCCTCGGCCTTAATTTTTTTCTGTACCTCTTTATTCTCTTTTCTTAGATGATTTTCCGTCCATTCCGGATCATACACAACTCCAAAATGTAAATCTTTGCTAGCCTCTATAAGATCTGAGCTTAGTTTACCCGCAAATTCATTTGGTTTTACAATATCTCTGTAAACACCTTTTTTATATTTCTCATTCAGTTTCTTTTTAATCTCTCCAACTGCATTTGGTCGTATATAAAACTCCTCAAGTTGTTTGGTCAGCGAATCGATAATTTGTTTTTTACTTAATTCAGTAAGATTATGTTCTTCTTTTATATCATTTTGTGCAACCGAAATCATTGATATTGACAGCAATAGTAAAGTTAAAAGGTGTTTCATATTTACGAAGTTTTACAGTTTGAAATTATTTTGTGGAGGATTTTGTCCAGTAATTCGATTTCATCAAGCGATAATCCGTTAAGAGCTGTTTTGCGGTTAAGTTTAAAAACAGGTGCCAATAAGACAATTGTTTTTTTACCTTTTTCAGTTATGATCAGTTTAGATTTCCTTTTATCTAATTCATCCGTTTCTCTGGTCAAGTAATCTTTTTTAACCATTAACTCAATTATCCTTGTAACCGATGCATTATCCTTAAATATTAATTTTGCAATATCTATCTGAGAAATCGTCGTATTATCATTTAGAATAATAAGTACTAAACATTGATCAACTGTAATGTCATCTGCGATCTTCTGTATATTCCTTTGGCAAATTTTCCGATATTCTTTAATGGTCTGTTCTATGGTATATAAAACTGTTCCTGTTGGGGTTTTCTGAATCATATTAAACTCTTTATCTTTAAATGTATTTGATATGTCAAATATAATTATTTATTTGATATATCAAGTATATTTAAATTAATTATATAAAATTAGCGCATACAAATAAACCCGACAGGTTTTAAAAACTTGTCGGGTATTGTTTTTTTGTTATTTCAACGAGAATTTCGCGCAAAATCGCAAAGACGCTAAGGTTAAAAACTTAAAAAAGAAAAACTTTGTGCCTTAGCGTCTTCGTGGTAAACCACAAAGTAAGCTAAACAGCAAAATAAGGCGTCAATATATCTTCAAAATTATATAATCCTTTTTGTTTGTGTTCTAAGTTCTCAGCTACAAAAACAACTCCATTTCCAAAAGCTTCTCTTGAAATCGATTCATGAATTAAACGTACTGTTTGATATGGGAATCCAAATATAACTTCATGTTTTCCAACGATTCCTCCTGCCCTGACTGAATTGATGTTTTCTTTATCGATATCTAAAGCTTCGGCAATTTTTACAGCTGTTCCGGAAGTTCCTTGTTTTGTTTTAAAATGCTCCTCATTGACTTCAATATCAACCCACGGTGCAATTTTCTTTAAAAACTTAGCCGCAAAAAGTAGATAATTCACCCCAAGTGTAATATTTGGAGACCAAAATACAGTCGTTTTATGTGCTAATTTCTTTAATAACTGCAATTCTTTATCTTTATAATGGGAAATTGCTGAGATAATTTTAATGTTTCTGCTTGCAGCAAGTTCACCATAAGTATAAATACCTTCATTAGACGAAAAATCGATAATCACATCAACTGGATGTTTATCCAGTAATTCTTCCATAGTAGTTTTAGAGCTTGAATAAATTAATCCGGGTTCGTCTGACTGAATTCCAAAAAATTCGGGAACAGATCTGTGTTCTAAAACAGTACTTTGTCTTAAAACCCATTCTAAACAAAATTTTTTATTTTCAAGTAGTATTGATGCTACTGATTTTCCAGTCTTTCCAAATCCGATTAATCCTATTTTCATAATTTATTTTTTATTGAGCAGAAAGCCCGTTAGCGAAAATTGGCATTTTATGAAGCTAATGCCAAATCAAAAATTCAATTATTATCTAAGCTGATAATGATACTCTATTAGTAAAAATAGAAATATTATAACGGTCACACTAAAGATTATTGAGATTTGTAACAAAAAAGAACCTTGTTAACAGGAATAATAGTGTCAATTTCTCGAACCGAAGCATCAGAAAAAGATTTTTTTTCTATACGTTGAGGATTATACGTTAAGTTTAAAAAAAAAAAAAACTTCAAAACCTACATTTCAAGAAGTATTAGATAAGTAATTTGATGTTTCATATTGTAAAATTTTCTATTCATAATTTTAAATTATTATTCAATTCCAGTATTTTTTTAATTAAGATACTTATATTTGCAACTAAGTTGCGTTAGTTAATAACCCACATATTCGCAATAAACAAAGGATTTCCAAAACAAGAATGAAAAAGAAAATTCTCCTAATTAATCTTTTTATGTCTTTAACCGTATTGTTCGCAATGCTGTTTCAGACGATACATTCTTACGAACACATTTACAAACAATTAACGGATAAACCTTGTGATCATCAATATGTTGATGGTCAAAAGCAAATAACACACACCCATTCTGTTGATATTCATTGTCACGTTTGTCACTTTGCTTTTAGTACTTTTATTCCAAATTCATTTGAGACTTTATACTTTCATAAAGTAAATCCTGAAACATCTTATGTATACTTTTATACAAGAGATACATCTACATTTTTTAAAGGCAGCCTTTTTGCTCTTAGAGCACCTCCTGTCCTAATTTAGCTTACTACATTTTTATTTTCGAAAATTACTCCCTCTTACCTGTTCTCAATTGGTAAAAGGAAAATGACTGCATTTTCATTTGACGCATTCTATTCCCACAAGAAATCGTGTTGAAAAAGAGGCAAAATGTCATTCTTATTTTCAAATACTAATTAATTTCTTTCTACAGAAACAGTAGTAAACTATCCCTGTCCTCACAATTTAATTCTCTAACAGCGACTGTCACTACGACTATGACTGTCAATGCGACTGCGACTAAAAATTAATAATCATTCCAAATACATAAAAACTATGCTTATAGCTGAAAATCTGACCAAGAAATATGGCAATACTATCGCTTTAAATAAATTAAATCTAACCATTAATAAAGGCGAAATCTTTGCGCTTTTAGGTCAGAATGGTGCCGGAAAAACAACGACTATCAATCTTTTCTTAGGTTTTATAGAACCAACTGGCGGAGATCTCAAAATCAATGATATATCAGTTGTAGAAAATGCTCAGGAAACTAAAAAATATGTCGCGTATATTCCTGAAACAGTAATGTTATACCCCAATCTTACTGGTTTAGAAAACTTAAAATTCTTCTCTTCTCTTGCCGGATTTAAATATTCTAAAGGAGAACTGGCTTATTTTCTATCAAAAGCCGGTTTGCAGGTTGCCGCACATGATCAAAATCTTGGTGGATATTCTAAAGGAATGCGACAAAAAGTAGGTATTGCCATTGCAATTGCCAAAAAGGCAAAAGTACTGCTGCTTGATGAACCGACAAGCGGATTAGATCCAAAAGCTTCAAATGAATTCTCTCAAATTTTAAAAGAACTTTCCGCAGATGGAACTGCAATTTTAATGGCTACGCACGATATTTTCAGAGCAAGAGAAGTGGCTTCGCATATTGGCATCATGAAAGAAGGAAACTTAGTAACGGTAATCGAAGCTAACAAGATATCAGCAAATGAACTCGAGAATTTGTATTTACAAACAGTATAAAAGGAAGAATAATTCCATCCTCATTAAAATGAAACATATATATCCTTTTTTATTTTTAATAATTGGGACGCACTGCGTGAAATCTCAAACAATTAATAAAAAAACAACGGACACTATTACACAGGATTCCACTAAAATAGCAAAAAACGAATTGCAAACCGTAGAAATTGTTGGCCGTTCATCAAAAAAATACAATAGCGATTATTCATTTGCAGCCACAAAAACTGCAGCACTCAACAAAGATATTCCGCAATCAATATCGACAATAACAAAAGAATTAATTGCTGATAAAGGCGCATTTTATCTTGCCGATGCAGTAAAAATGGCAAGTGGCGTAATTCCGTCCAGTTACTACAATCAATACACAATTCGGGGCATTAGTCAAAACGAAGAAGGTCAGATTATCAACGGAATGCGAACACGTCAATATTATTTTCTACAGCCTTTGACTAATAATATCGAACGGATAGAAGTAATAAAAGGTCCGTCGAGTGCGACATTTTCATCTGTAGATCCTGGCGGGAGTATTAATCTTGTTACCAAAAAACCTTTGGCTGTTGATCGAAAGGAAATCAGTTTAAGTGTTGCAAGTTTTAGCACTTTACGTGGAACTTTGGATTTTACAGGACCCTTAAATGATTCTAAAACACTTTTGTACCGTGTAAACGGAGCGTATCAGGAAGCGAAATCGTTTCGTGATCTCGTTAGTAATAAATCGTTTTTGATTTCTCCTTCCTTCAGTTATATCCCAAATGAAAAAACCGCTATCAATACTGAATTGATTTTGAGCGATATGACAGGAATTCTGGACCGCGGTCAACCTATATTTGGTGCTGTTGCCGGAGTTACGAGCTTAAATAAAACACCAATAAGTTTGAATTTAGGTGCTCCTGGTGACTTTTTTAAATCGAAAGAAATGATTTTCACTACCAGTTTGGCTCATAAATTCAGCTCTAAAATTGGTTTTAATGCGCAGTACATGAAACAAACCTGGACAGAGAATCTTCAGGAACACAGAACAACAAATGGTTTTGCTGTTGATATGAACAATCAGCCGGTAACAAATTTAGCGATGATGCAATTTGTTCAACGCCAGCAATATTGGGACATTGACAATTTAAGTACGTATTTTAATTTCGATTTAAAAACCGGAAAAATCAGGCATAAATTATTGGCTGGCTATGATTTAAGCAGTTGGAACAAAACTAAAGGCGGAGGACAAAATGCTGCAAGAGGTTATTTACTAAAAGACGGAACTGTCGCTAGTGCTTTTGTTCCTGCAAATGCTGTAAATTATCAAACCACAACGATTGAAGGAGTAGTTTTGCCAAAACCAAACGTCAATTATTTTAATTTAAACAACCCAACTTACACCATAACAACTGCCAATGATTATACACTGAACGTCAGGAATGCATTACCATCAGCATTGACAACTACAAATGCTATATATATTCAGGATCAGGTTCAGTGGGAAAAATTTACTTTTTTACTGGGTGTGCGTAACGAATGGTTTGAGGACATTACCAATTACAAATCTAATAATGAAATAACGGTAAAAAAATCGGCTTTGTTGCCTCGTGTAGGTTTGACTTATGCCGTAAACAATGAAATTAATGTCTATACGACATATCTTGAAGGCTATCAGCCACAATCAAATACGGTGACCTTAATGCCGCAAACAGGAAGTTTATCTCCCGGAAGTTTGTTCGATCCTCTCAAAAGTAACTTGAAAGAAGTGGGTGTAAAAGCGACCTTCTTTAATAATTCGATGAGTTTTAATGCGGCAATCTACGAAATCAATCAGCGTAATATTTTAATGAATGCCAATGATCCGGCAAATCCTGATTTATTGGTAACCAGAGGTGCTGAAAGAAGCCGAGGTTTTGAGTGTGATCTGGCAGGTTATATCACGGCAGACTGGCAAATAAACGCTTCGTACAGTTATATTGACGCTCAAATTACCAACGATCGTGATGTGTCGTTAATTGGTGCCAGAAAACAAAATACGCCAAAAAACAGTGCCAATTTATGGACCCGTTATAATTTCAATTCTGATTCGTCTTTAAAAGATTTGGGCGTTGGTTTCGGGATGCAATATCAAAGCAGCAAAGTGCCTTGGTTTACAAGGGCTTTCACACTTCCTGATTTTATGATTTTTGATGCTGCATTGTATTACAAACCAAACAAAAGCAATATGCAAATTGCCCTAAATGCGGGTAATTTATTCAACAAAACCTATTGGTTAGGTGCTCAGAATTACTTGAGACTATTTCCGGGAGCTCCCAGAAATTTTAGCCTGACCGTAACTTATAAATTCTAATTGGGATGAAATCATTACATACTGAAATTTTAATCGCCGGACATTTAAAGAATTCCGTTTTTAAGAATACGGCTGTCTTTATCATTACCCTTTTTATTGGGATTGTTTTACTTTATGCTGCGTTTTCTGGCTGGGAGAATTATACCAATCAAAACGAAACCAGCGAAAAATACCAACATGAATCCAGGGAAGACTGGCTTAAAAATCCTGACAAAAACCCGCACCGAATGGCGCATTACGGAAATTTTGCATTCAGAAAAAGTACACCTTTAAGTATTTTTGAATTTGGAATGGAACCGTTTTTTGGGAATGCCATTTTTCTGGAAGCGCACAAACAAAATACTGCCAATTTCTCTGAAGCCGGATTTTCGAACAGTCTGCTTCGGTTTGGTGAAATCAGTATTGCGATGGTTTTACAAATTTTATTGCCTTTATTGATCTTTTTCCTGGGATTTAATGCGGTCGCGGCCGAAAGTGAAAACGGAACTTTAAAACTGCTTTTGAGTCAGGGAATTAGCTGGAAACAATTATTAAGGGGTAAAATACTGGGAATCGTCAGCGTTATCATGCTTCTTTTTGTCCCAACCATTATTGTACTTGTTTTTATCTGGTTATTGCTTCAGAATTTCTCGATTTCTGCTGATGAAACCATTAAAATGTTTTTGTTTATTCTGTTTCATTTTATTTATCTGATTTTCTTTTGTGTGATTGCAGTTTTAGTTTCTACCACGAGCAAAACATCTAAAAAAGCTTTGATTTCATTGATTGGAATTTGGTTGGTTTTCACCATTATTCTCCCAAGAACCACGCAGGCAATTGGGGCATATATGTACGAAGCTCCCTCTAAAATTCAATTTCAGAGCGATATCGAAAAAGACATTCTAAAACAAGGAGATAGTCACAATCCAAATGATTTGCATTATAAAGCCATCAAAGATTCGCTTTTGAGTGTACACAAAGTCGATTCCGTACAAAAACTTCCTTTCAATTATTCAGGATTTATAATGAGCGAAGGCGAGAAAATAAGTTCTAAAATATACAATCAACATTTAGAAACCTTACTTCATGTCTATGAAAAACAAAACAGTTTTTCTAAGATGATTTCTCTTATAAATCCGTATATCGCAATCAAAAACCTATCGATGGGATTATCGAATACGGATTATGATTCATATATCGATTTCCAGAAACAAGCCGAAGCTTATCGCTATACTATGGCGCAAAAAATGAATGCATTGCAGGTAAAATACATTAGTAATAAAAAACCGGGACCAAACGACAAACCTTCGACTATTAATAAAGAACATTGGGCTGATGTAGCCGAATTTCATTATGAACCTAAAGGAATTTGGGACGTTTTAAAATCCGAAATTATCTCTGTAATTTCTATAACTCTCTGGATTATAATGCTGTTTATTGTTATTCGAATTGCAGCTAAAAACCTTAAAGCCATCTAATATGTTAGCATTACTTTTTAAAAATTTCATACGATCTAAGGGCACCAAAATTGGATTGCTATTTCTTTTAATCATTTGTTTTATAAGTCTTTTAATTGGACTGCAATTTCAGCAGAAACAACAAAATAATATTAAAGAAGCAGCAATTTATCAAAAGGAACACATTGCGAGAAATGCCGCTTTTCATAAAGATGAAATAGGACTCCTGCTCTATTACATCAAGTTCTCATTGGTAAATAAAACACTGCCCATAAACAGTTTGGCAATTGGTCAGCGCGATGTAAATCCGTCGATACAAAGTGTTACAATTCGGGGTCTGGAAGCTCAGAAATACGATGCCGAACTCAATAATCCTAATAATTTATTATCAGGAAATATGGATTTTAGTTTTGTACTGATTTATCTTTTTCCGCTTTTAATTATTGCATTCTCTTACAATTTGGTTTCGAAAGAAAAAGAAAGCGGTACCTGGAAAATTGTTGCAACACAAAGTCAAAACACTTTTTTATACATTCTGAAGTTATTCTACATCAGGATTCTAAGTCTTATTGCATTATTAACTATTGTACTTTTCGCCGCCGCATTGCTTCTGAATATTCCATTAAATTCGTTACTTTTTACTTTTTACGGGCTCGGAATTTTATACATTCTTTTTTGGTTTGCTATCAGTTTTTTCATTGTTTCATTACAGAAAAATTCAAACTTTAATGCTGTTATTTTATTGACAATCTGGCTATTTCTTATCATTATTTTACCTGCAACAATTAATACCTATATAGTAAATAAATATCCAATTCCCGAAGCTTTGGAATTGACCGTTAAACAGCGAAATGCCTATCATGAAAAATGGGATATGGATAAAAAAATTACAATGGATACATTCTATCAGCACTATCCGCAATTTGCGCATTATCCTTTGCCAAATACTGAATTTAGCTGGCTTTGGTATTATGCCATGCAACAAGCAGGTGATGATGATTCGGCACAACAATCTCATGAACTAGAGAACAAACTAAAACAAAGAAATCAAGCAAGTCAATTGATCGCGCAATTTATTCCTACTTTGCATACTCAGATTAAGTTGAACGAAATTGCCCAATCTGACTTAGAAAACCAGCTTTTGTTTTTGCAAGAAACGAAGCTATTTCACGAAAAAATGCGTTTGTATTTCTATCCAAAAATATTCGATAATGCAGATGTTAGCAAAGAAAACTGGTCGAAATTTAAAGTTCAAACATTTAACGATCCATCAAAAATAAACTTTGTAAAAGCATTCTTGCCTTTATTAATTTTAAATTTATTACTAATTGGCTTTGGATGGAGGAATTTTAATAGTAGAAATAATTTAAACTCGAAGTTTTTTTAACCGAAAAGCGCGCAAAGTTCGCAAAGCTATTTCAACATATAGCTTTGCGAACTTTTATTTTTATAAAACCCTATAAAACAAGACTTTTTCGTGCTTTACGGTTAAAAAGACACTCAGGTTAAAAGTCTTATTACTTTATAAACTGAATAATAAACCCACCTTTAGGAGCTAGATTATGCTTCCAGTTTGAAGTTACAGGATAAGTCTGCACATTAAATTCCATTAATGGGTCTTTGCCTTCGGAGATAATCCTGAATTTCGAAAAGCCTTTGCTGTATTTTTTAAGATCTATTGCAACTGGCAATGCTGTATTAGTACCATTTATCCCTACGATGTAAGAAAGATTGTCTTTTTGACGCGCTAAAACTATTGCTTTACCCGGATCTGCAATCACATATTCTGTCTTATCCCAGGTAGCCGGCATTTCTTTTAATAAATTTTTAAGTGCATCAGGAAGTGAATTAAAAACCTCTTCTGAATCGGCAAAGTGGATAATACCTGATGTGTAAATCATAGCCATAGCCAACTCATGCGTTGCCGTGTTTAAACGCGTGTATTTTCTAAAAGTTAGCGCAAATGGTGTATAATCAGCAGGTCCTGCCACATTTCTTGTAAAGGGCAGTACTGTATTTTGTTCTGCTGCTTTCTCAGGAAATCTTGGTTCGTAAAAATAACTTTCTGTTCCTAAAATAGCTTCTGCCGTTACAAAATTTGGCCATGTTCTGTGCCATCCTCTTGGTACTGTTGTACCGTGCAGATTTACCAGTAAATGTTCTTTTGCTGCATCTTCAAAAACTCCCTGAAGTGCTGCTATAACTTCTTGTCTGTCTGAGCACCAAAAATCGATTTTAACCCCTTTTACTCCCATGTCAGCCAACTCCTTAAATCTCTTCTTTCTTTTTTCTGCATCATAATATTCTGCCGAATAACCCCACACCAATGGCTGAACTCGTTTTGATAAAGCATAATCAATAATTTTGCCTTCTTTATTGGCTTTTTCCCATCCTGCATCAAAAAGCGTATATCTAAAACCAAATGAAGCTGAAACATCTGTAAATTTATTATACATTTCAGGCGTAAAATCCTCAGGATGTGACCACCATGACCAGGCTGCTTTTCCCGGAACAATCCATGAAGCATCCGCGATTTTTGATGCCGGAGCCAAATCTGTAATCATGGTCGACAATAATATATCTCCCGCTTTATCTCCTATCATAATCACTCTCCACGGCATTGTCCATGGTAAATTTGACTCAGGATATGCGTTTTCTTTATCCGGTAAAGGCAACGTAAATTTCTCGTCTTTTTTTGCAAATGCTATGCTGTAAATTCCTCCCTTAGAGTCAGGTTGTAAATGACAACCCGGAAATGTTCCGTCTGCTCCTGATTCTGCAATTAAAACCCAGTTTTTAGTATCATTTACATTAAAAAGAGCCGGCATACACCAACCAACTGATTCATTTCGTGCCCCACTTATTGGATCGCCAGACTTTACATCAACATAAAAATCCTCATAACCGGGAGTATAATCTCCGGCTTTGTTGTAAGGCTGTAACCATCCTTTTGCATTTTGCTCAATATGAAATCCTGTCAATTCATTTTTAAGAACTCTGGATTGATTTTCTTTTTCAGTAAACTTATATCGAAAAGCAACCCCTTCTTCTCCCGCAATTAAATCTATGGTCATTAAAGCACCTTGTTTGTTTTTAAAGATTATGCTTTTACTTTTAAAAACGTGGTCAGCGACTTTATTATTAGCAACTTTAAGTTCATACTTTTCACGCTTTTCTTCAACAGGCGACACTTTTACAACTGATAAACCAGATGTAAAATCATTATTTTCGAAAGTTAGACCAAGCGGAGAATCTAAAATTATCTTTTTATCGCGACGCGTAACTTCATAAGACAACTTTCCATCTTTAGCTAACGACAATTCAATTTTGTTTAGATTGTCCTTAGACTTTAGAAAAAGTCCTTCATTTTGTGCTTTACTGCTGACCTGTACAAAAAACATTGCAGGTATCAGTAAAATTAAAGATCGATTAATAAACATTTTTTTCATTTATATGGTTTTTAGAGATTAGTTTCAATTTTATTAGTTCGCAAAGTTTTTTAGCCAAAAATTGCACGAATGAGCACGAATTAATTTGTGAAAATTTGTGAAATTAGTGGCTAAAAAAATCTTTTTTATCTGTGTAATCTGTGGCATGTTTTTTTAATTTTTAACATCAAAAGCATACGTAATCGTTTCATTATAAACCTGCCCCGCTTCGAATATAGTATTAGGAAATTGCCTGTGATTGGGGCTATCCGGATAATATTGGCATTCTAAACAAAGTCCGTCAAAAGGTTCGTAAAACTTGCTATGTTCTCCGATAGTTGTACTGTTTAAAAAGTCTCCTGTGTATAATTGCACGCCGGGATATGATGTAAACACACGCATAATTCTTCCTGATTTTTCTTCGAATAATTCACATGTAAAATCAGAATGTATATTATCATTATTAAAGATGTAATAGATGTTAAGTCCACTATTATGCATAACATCTGCTAACTTGTAGTTTATAAACAAATAAGAATCCGCATTTATAATTTTTCCTGTCGGAATATAATCCTGAGAACTTTCTACTATACTTTTTGCCTTAATCGTAAGATTGTGCTGGTATATTTTTTCCTTACAAGCCGATAAATTAAAATAAGAATGATTGGTAAAATTTAACGGAGTTGGTTCATCGGCTAAAGCCAAATATTTAATTTTCAGTTCATTTTTATCCGTCCAGTTATACACGACTTTGGTCATTAGGTTTCCGGGAAAACCACCTTCTCCACTTTTACTTTCAAGTATAAAAATGACAGTATCTTCTTTTATTATAAAATCAAATACTTTGTTGTTAAATCCTGCCGACCCACTATGATTGTTGTTTTTTCCATCGTTTTTATCGAGATAATATGTTTCATTTTCAATAGAAAATTCGGCATTATTGATTCTGTTGGCAAAACGTCCAATTGTTGCACCTATATAAGAGGTATCTTTTAGATAATCTTCTAAAGTTGGAAATCCTAAAACTACATTCTCTTTAATTCCGTTTTTATCCGGCACTATTATGGACTTTACTATGGCACCATAATTAAGAAGCTCAACGTAGTTTCCGTGACTATTTGTAAGTTGAAATTTAAAGATTTCTTTTCCATTACAAACCCCAAAAGGTTCGTATGTAATCTTATTAATAGGATTCATATTGTTTAAAAAAAATGATTAAAAAAACACTATTTTTATAGTAACCCATTGAGCGTAATTTGTAAATATTCACTTAAACACATAGAAACATAGAATTTATGTGTAACAAAGAATACAAAAGGAAACACGTTTCTATCACACAGCCAACTTTGTGTCTTTTAAATAAGTGAAACGTCTTATTCTATTTAAGAAAAAATCTATGTTTCTATGTGTTAAAAATAATTACACCCAACGGGTTATAATAGTATTTCAAAAGTACCTTTGATTATTATCATCAAAATGGACATTTTTTTTAAAAGCATGGATTAAATTACGATATTTGAAAAATAGTATCATCAAAATGAAGAATGCATCACAAAAGGAAAAAATAAAAGTTAAAGAAGGTTTTTTAGGCCAACGCATGATTGTGATTCCTAAAAACATACTTTCAAGCATTAAGAAGAATGCTCTTATATCCAGTTTATATTTTACTGATATTGGTGTTTTCCCAAATGCAAGTCATCACTCGATGAAACGAAAACACGGAAGTAAACAATACATCCTGATTTATTGTTATAAAGGCGAAGGCATTATTAGTAAAGAAAATAAAACGATAACACTCAAAGCCAATACCTTCTATATTATACCGCCGGAAGTGGCACATGATTATTATGCTTTAAAACAAAATCCGTGGAGTATTTACTGGATCCACTTTACCGGACCACAAGCCCCACATTTTTATGAAAAATTCATCACTGAATATCCAGAAACGGCTCCACAATTATCACTCGAAGAAAGACGTATCGAACTTTTTGAAAACATACTAGATATTATGGAAGACGGTTATAGTGCCAGTAATCTTGAATATGCCAATCTCTCTTTGTGGCAATTACTGAATGCTTTTTTATATGAACGATTTTTTATCAAAAAAAACAGGATATTTTCAGAGGATAATACTATAGAGTCTGCTATTGACTATATGAAAAAGCATCTTGATTTGTCTTTAAAAATCAATGATGTAGCAACTTATTTTAATTACTCTTCATCACACTTTTTTACATTATTTAAGAAGCAAACAGGCTACTCTCCTATTCATTATTTCAACTATTTAAAAATGCAAAAAGCCTGTCAGTATCTAAGCTTTACCACTATGAGTATAAAGGAAATAAGCTTTGCACTGGGCTTTAATGATCCACTGTATTTTTCTCGTCTTTTCAAAAAAGTAATGAGTGCTTCGCCCATACAATATCGCACCGAATACAAGCAGTAACGCAATTGTTTTCGTATTTTAGTATATATGCCTAAAAAATCAGATTATAATCCATCTATTCAAAAAAAATATCCATAAATCAAAGGTTCCTATTCCGCTAATTTTACAAAAGCTATTAAAACCTTTTTATGAAAAACTATAATTATACCTTTTTACTATCAATTAGCCTTGTTGCAGCATTGGGTGGTCTACTCTTTGGATACGACTGGGTTGTAATAGGTGGTGCAAAACCATTTTACGAAATTTATTTTGGCATTTCAGATTCTCCCGCTTTACAAGGCTGGGCAATGAGCAGCGCGCTTGTTGGCTGTGTTGCGGGTGCCGCCGTTGCAGGAAAACTGGCCGATACTTATGGCAGACGCCCTATGTTAATCGTTGCCGCAGTATTATTCTCTATATCTGCACTTGGTACAGGAGCGTCAGAAACTTTTACGATATTCATCATCTGGCGCATTATTGGAGGAATCGGAATTGGGATCGCATCGACTATTTCCCCTTTATATATTGCCGAAATCGCGCCGCAGGAAACACGAGGGCTTTTTGTCTCAATCAACCAACTTACTGTGGTTATTGGTATTCTTGCCGCACAAATTACCAATATGGTGATTACAGAGGTTATTCCGGCAGGTTATTCTCATGCCGAAATTTTGGCTTCATGGAATGGGCAAATGGGCTGGAGATGGATGTTTTGGGCAGGATTTTTTCCGGCAGTTCTCTTCTTTATCCTAATGTTTTTAATTCCTGAAAGTCCTAGATATCTGGCTAAAAAAGGAAATCATTCTACTGCTGAAGAAACACTTACTAAAATCGGTGGATTGGTCTATGCCAAAGATGCCATTGTAAAAATAAAAGAAACCTTCTCACACGAAACCGAGAAAACCGATTTCAGAATGTTGCTGGACAAAAAAGCTTTACCCATTCTAACAATCGGGATTGTGTTGGCAGCCTTCCAGCAATGGTGCGGTATTAATATCATTTTCAATTATGCGCAGGAAATCTTCGTTTCGGCGGGTTATAGTATCAATGATTTGTTCATGAATATTGTCATTACCGGAAGTATCAATCTTATTTTTACTTTGGTTGCGATGGGAACTGTAGACAAAATTGGCCGTAAAAAACTAATGCTTTTTGGTTCCGGTGCACTTGCCGTAATTTATGCTTTATTAGGATATTTTTATTATACCAATGTTACCGGATTGCCTTTATTATTATTGGTATTATTAGCCATTGCAATCTATGCAATGTCCCTTGCTCCAATAACATGGGTGATTTTATCTGAAATTTTTCCTAACAGAATCAGAGGTGTTGCGATGTCTGTAGCCACATTTGCGCTCTGGATCGCCTCTGCATTATTGGTGCAAACATTCCCTATTTTTAACGAATACTTAGGTACATCAGGCACTTTCTGGTTGTACGGTATTATCTGCGCCTTAGGATTTGTGTTTGTATTCAAAAAACTTCCTGAAACCAAAAACAAAAGTCTTGAAGAGATTGAGGAACTAATGGTTGCTGATAAAAAATCAAAGAATATTCAATAATTTAAATTTCATTACATCATGCAAAAAGTAAATGTTTGGAAGGAAAAAATAATCCTGCCAACCTATGAGGTGGGTAAACCTGAAAAAAATCCTGTATTTATTGAGAAAAGAGTGTATCAGGGAAGTAACGGATCTGTATATCCTTATCCGGTTATTGAAAAAATCGCAGACGAAAAAGTCGACAAAGAATATCAGGCCGTTTATCTTGAAAATGAGTTTGTTAAAATAATGATCTTACCTGAACTTGGCGGACGCGTTCATATGGCATATGATAAAACTAAAGAACGCCATTTTGTGTATTACAATCAGGTTGTAAAACCGGCTTTGGTAGGTCTTACAGGTCCGTGGATTTCTGGCGGAATCGAATTTAACTGGCCACAACACCACAGACCAACCACTTTTGATCCCGTTGATTTTAACATAGAAGAACACGAAGACGGAAGCGCAACGGTTTGGTGCAGCGAAGTCGAGCGCATGTTCAGAACCAAAGGTATGGCAGGTTTCCGTTTATATCCTGATAAAGCGTATCTGGAAATTAAAGCACAATTGTATAACAGAACTTCGTTTCCTCAAACATTTTTATGGTGGGCAAATCCTGCTGTGAAGGTAAATGACGATTATCAATCGGTTTTTCCGCCGGATGTAAATGCTGTTTTTGATCATGGAAAACGTGATGTATCGTCTTTCCCTATTGCAAAAGGAACGTATTATAAAGTAGATTATTCTCCGGGAACTGATATTTCGCGTTATAAAAACATCCCTGTTCCAACATCGTATATGGCAATTGCGTCTAAATATAATTTTGTGGGCGGATACGAAAATGATTCAAAAGGCGGATTATTGCACGTAGCCAATCATCATGTTTCGCCCGGAAAAAAACAATGGACTTGGGGTCACGGAGATTTTGGTCGTGCGTGGGATCGTAACCTTACCGACGAAGATGGTCCTTATATCGAATTAATGTGTGGCGTTTACACCGATAATCAGCCTGATTTCTCGTGGATTATGCCGGGGGAACAAAAGGATTTTACGCAGTATTTTATGCCGTATCGTGATCTAGGTATCGTGAAAAATGCGACTAAAAATGCAATGGTAAATCTCGAAAGCATCGATAATAAATTAGTGATTAAAGCTTATACAACGGGTGTTTATCCAAATACAACGGTTACTTTAAAGAATAACGATACTATTTTATTTCAAAAACAATATGATGCTTCTCCGTACAATTCATTCGAAGAAACTATTAATTTTGATACTACATCTTTAGAAGGATTATCGATTTCTGTAACCGATGGTGATAATAAAGTTTTGGTAGACTGGACGTACGAAGGACCAAATGAAGACGAAATCCCGGAAGCTGCAAAACCTGCCCTTGCTCCTGAAGATATCGAAAACAACGAACAATTGTTCCTGACCGCACAGCATCTTGAACAATACAGACACGCCACTTATAGTCCGATTCCCTATTACGAAGAAGCTATTAGACGTGATGCCGGAGATATTCGTTCGAATAATGCGATGGGGTTATGGTTGATGCGAAGAGCGAAGTTTGAAGAAGCCGAGCCTTATTTTAGAGCTGCTATAAAAACGCTCACCCAAAGAAACCCAAATCCGTATGAAGGCGAAGCTTATTTTAATTTAGGATTATGTCTTAAATATCAGAATAAAAATAAAGAAGCATACGACGCTTTCTACAAATCAACGTGGAATGCGGCCTGGCAAAATCAGGGTTATTTCTATGTTGCACAACTGGATGCATTAAATGGCGATTATGAATTGGCATTAACGCATATCAAAAAGGCAATTTCTAAAAATACCGAAGATCACAAAGCGTTACATTTGCAGGTTGCATTCCTTAGAAAATTAGGACAACAGGAAAAAGCTTTAAAACTGGCGAATACTTATCTTGAAAATGATTGTTTCAACTTCGGATTGCTTTATGAGAAATATCTTTTAAGCAATGACAAAAAAGAGTTGGATTATTTCAATTCATTGATCAGAAATAACATTCATACGTATATAGAATATGCCTTAGATTATGCTTTGGCTGGTTTATATAATCAAGCTATTGGTTTATTGAGTGAAGGTCTTAAGGACGAAGAAACCTACCCTATGGCGTGGTATTACGCAGGTTCTTTTTATGAAAAATTAAATGATTTAGGTCAAGCCGAAAAATGCTTCAAAATGGCGTCTCAGGCAAAACCAGATTACTGTTTCCCAAATCAGATTGAAGCTGCTTTATTACTTCAAAATGTAATTCAGAAACAAACCAATGACGCAAAAGCATTGTATTATTTAGGAAACTTTTGGTATGCTTCAAAATTTTATGATGATGCTATATCCTGTTGGGAACAATCTGTCGCTATCGATGATACTTTCCCAACTGTACATCGTAATTTGGCTTTGGCGTATTACAATAAATTAAACAATCCGGAAAAAGCACTCTCCAGTTTAGAAAAAGCATTTTCATTGGATTTACAAGATTCGAGAATTCTAATGGAATTGGATCAATTGTACAAACGTTTGAATAGAGATTTGGTTTTCAGACTGGCTTTCTTAGAAAAACATTTAGAATTGGTGATTCAGCGTGATGATGTTTACTTAGAAAGAGTGTCTTTGTACAACCTTTTAGGTAAACACGATAAAGCGCTAACCTTATTACAAAACCGAATTTTTCACCCGTGGGAAGGCGGTGAAGGAAAAGTAAGCGGGCAATATCTTACGAGTTTAACAGAAATTGCCAAACAACAAATCTCAGAAGGAAATTACGATAACGCAATCGAAAATCTGGAACAAGCTCAATTTTATCCTGATAATTTAGGCGAAGGAAAATTACCCGGAGCGCAGGAAAATGACATTCATTATTGGCTGGGTGTTGCTTTCGAAAAGAAAAACAACTTAGAACAAGCGAATAGTTGGTGGCATAAAGCAACTCAGGGATTAGACAAACCAACGGCTGCTATTTTCTATAACGATCAGCAACCGGATAAAATTTTCTATCAGGGATTGGCTTTCTTAAAATTAAACCAACAATCTGAAGCTGATAAACGTTTTGAGAAGTTAGTCGCTTACGCAAAAAAACATCTGAACGATCATGTTACCATCGATTATTTTGCTGTATCGCTTCCGGATCTTATGATTTGGGAAGATGATCTAGACAAACGTAATAAAATTCACTGTTTGTATATGCAGGGATTAGGACTTCTGGGTCTGGATAAAAAAGCAGAAGCTGAGGAAATTTTTGAAAGTGTTTTATCTGAAGAAAAAAGTCATTCAGGCGTTACGATTCATTTGTCTTTATTGAAGAATGAGGAATCAGTTTCTGTTTAAGTTAGTAGTTTAAATATGTAGTCCTGACAGGTTTTGAAAACTTTGGTTCTTCAGTAACAAAAAAAGGTTTGATGATTAATTTCATCAAACCTTTTTGTTTTTTTTATCATAATCTTGTCATCCTGAGAATTGAATATAGCACGCGGATCGCACTGATTCGCTTCACGAAAACGCGGATAAAAACGGATTTTTTTATTTTGCTCACAATGGATAAACACAATCTTCATCCTGAGGAACGAAGGATCACAATAGAAGATCGACAAAGATTCGCTCTATTTTTTGTGGAGTTTCTTGTGTGATCTCTCCTCTGTCGAGATGACAAGATTGTGTTAGCTTCTTGCGGAAGCAATTCAAATATTATACCTAACAGGTTTTAAAACAATAAAACTGACACAATCTTGTCATCTTGCGGAACGAAGGATCACACTATAAGATCGACAAAGATTGGCTCTTTTAGTTGCGGAGTTTCTTGTGTGATCTCTCCTCTGTCGAGATGACAAGATCATGTTAGCTTCTTGCGGAGGCAATTCAAGTATTAGACCTAGCAGGTTTTATACTAATACAATTTCCGCAATCTTGTCATCCTGAGGAACGAAGGATCACACCAGCAGATCGACAAAGATCAGCTCTTTTAGTTGTGGAGTTTCTTGTGTGATCTCTCCTCTGTCGAGATGACAAGATTGCTTTCTAATAATAAAATTAAAATCTGCGAAAATCCGTTCAACCCGCATAATCCGTGGGCAATTTTATAATTTTAAATCTAATTAACTGGTCTATCCTCTAATTTACTTCCCCATTTTTTATTTGGTTTTGATCCCATAATAAATTCTAAAACTCCACCATTATCAATATCTGATTGATGAATAAAAGTTTTGGTATAGGTTTTACCATTCAATTTGGCACTTTGGATATAAATATTTTTATCAGAAACATTTTTTGCGATAACTTTAAATGTCTTTCCTCCTTTTAACTCAATAGAAGCTTCTTTAACTATTGGTGATCCAATAACATAAACACTACTCGCAGGATTAACAGGATAAAAACCAATAGCACTAAAGACATACCAAGCCGAAAGTTCTCCGCAATCATCATTACCGGAATAACCGGACGAAGTTGTGTTGTACATTTTCTTCAAAATCTCTGCGACATATTGCTGGGTTTTCCAAGGCTGACCTGCGTAATTATATAAATACGCAATATGATGACTTGGTTCGTTCCCGTGAGCATATTGTCCAATAAATCCTGAAGCATTGTCATTTACTTCTTCGGGTTTGTCTTCTAATGTAAAAAAAGCATCTAGTTTTTTGGTAAAAAGATGATCTCCTCCTACTAAATTTACTAATGCTTTTACGTCTTGTGGAACATACCAAAAGTATTGCCAACCATTTCCTTCTGTAAACGGATATCCTCCATTTGCGCCATATTTCAATGGATCGAAAGGACCAATCCAATTGCCTTTGTCATCTTTGGCCCTAAAGAAACCTATTTCCTTGTCATATAGATTTCTATAGAATTGAGAACGTTTTGTAAAATGATTGTAATCCTCCATTTTACCTAACTTCTTCGCTAATTCAGCCACACACCAATCGTCGTAAGCCATTTCAAGCGTCAATGAAACCGACTGTGATTTTAAGTTCTCAGGAATGTATCCGTACTTTTCCCAAATACCAAACGGAGATCCGGGATGTTCACGAGTTGCAGAATTTTTAACGGCTTCGAATGCCAAATCTAAATCAATGCCAGGTAAATTTTTCAGCACAGCATCAACCACGACCGGAATAGCATGATTGCCTATCATACAGTAATTTTCCTGTCCCCATAATTGCCATATTGGTAAATAACCAAAGACTTTGTAGTATTCCAACATACTATTTACAAAATCAATAGAACGTTCCGGCTGCAAAATGGTGTACAAAGGGTGCGCACCACGGTACGTATCCCACAAAGAGAATGTTGAATAATAGGGTTTTGATGATTTTCTGGTTGTAAAATCAGCTGATGGATAATCTCCGCTTACATCTGATAAAGTATTGGGCTGAATAAAAGTGTGATACAAAGCCGTATAAAAAATTTGTTTTTGTTCTGCTGTACCTTCAATTTTTATTTTACTGAGTTCTTTTTCCCAAACAGCATCAGCAGTATTTACAGTTCCATCAAAATCCCAGGCAGGAATTTCAGATTGTACATTCAGACGTGCATTTTCGATACTAGTTGCCGAGATACCCACTTTTACCAAAACTTCTTGTTGTTTTGAAGTATCAAAATCCAGTATCGCACGAATGGCATTCCCATTGACTATTCTGGGATTATCATAAACATTTCCGCCATCCGTAACATGATTACGAATTATAGGTTGTGAAAATTCGGCATGAAAAAACACCTTTCGCATTGGCGCCCAACCCGTAATAATGCGATAACCTTCGACCGTATGATCATTAGGAAATGACAATTGCGATGCAATAATGCGCGTATTCCAATCGGACTTTTTCATCGAATGATCCAGATCAATCACGATATGAGCTTCTTTGTTTTTTGGAAAACTGTATTTATGAAAACCTGCGTGTGTCGTTGCCGTAAGCTCGGCTTTTATCTGATAATCTAAAAGTTCGACACTGTAATAACCCGGTTTTGCAGTTTCTTTTTCATGAGAAAATTTAGATTGATACGCATTTTGTCCTGCTTCTTCTTTTACTATTGTACCACTAAAAGGCATTAACATCACGTCGAATAATTCAGCTACACCAGTTCCGCTTAAATGAGTGTGGCTGAAACCTGCAATCGTATTATCATTATAATTATAACCGCTTGCAACGCTCCAATCTGGTGTGTTACGGGTATCAGGACTCAATTGTACCATTCCAAACGGAACTGTTGCTCCGGGATAATTATTTCCTGAAAGTGGTGATCCATGAGCTGCTCCTGTACCTATAAACGGGTTTACGTGCGAGGTTATTTTTTCTGTGGTTTGCGCTCCCAGAACTATCGAACATAATAATGTTCCAAAGAGTATTATTTTAGTAAAATTCATGATTTAAGATGGGAATTTATGAAACATAATTTCATTTTTGCAATGTCATTAAATTAAGGAAATATCTATCCCTAAACTTTGGGACTTTGCCAAATAAATCTCGCGCAAAGTCGCAGAGTCGCAAAGAAAAATGTGTGTAAACTTGACGGCTTTACGGCTTGGCGCGATTTTTTTTAATCTTAATTGTCTAAAAAGTGTATTTTATAATTTTGTAGAAGTAACTTCTTTCATTTCTCCATTCACCTTCACTTTTACTTTTGTAGGTATAGGAGATAAAACTTCATACTTTGTTACTTTACCTTTTTCCCATTTGATGTTTATCGTAAAGTTTCCTTCGGCTTTTAGTCCTTTTACTTCACCTTCGTTTAACCAAGCATCCGGCATTGCAGGTAATAATTCAATAAACCCTGCATGACTTTGAATCAGCATTTCGCCAATTCCTGCTGCTGCTCCAAAATTACCATCAATTTGAAATGGTGGTCCTGCAGAAAGTAAATTAGGATATACACCTCCGCCTGGTCCGTAATTAATATTGGTATCGTGTGTTTGCCTAAGTATTGTCTTTAATAATTTGTAAGCTCTGTTTCCATCTTTTAAACGAGCCCAAAACAGCATTTTGTATGCAATTGACCAACTTGTTCCATCATCTCCTCTTACTTCAAGTGTTTTTTTAATTGCGTCAACCAATTCTGGTTTGTTTTCAGGAGTAATCAAAGATCCTGGGTATAAACCATATAAATGAGAAATATGACGGTGTTGAGGATCTTCTTCTTTATAATCTTTCAACCATTCCATAATTCTTCCGTCAGGACTAACAACTCCCGGGGGCGGTAATAATTTTAATTGTTTGTCTAGTTCAAGACTCAAATCATTATCTAAACCAAGTTTTTTAGAGGCGATTATCACGTTATTAAACAATTCGCGAATAATCTGATTGTCGATTGTAGGTCCCATACAAACATGAGATGCATCTCCGTTTGGTAACAAAAATGAGTTCTCCGGTGATACAGATGGCGATGTTACTAACCAGCCCGTTTCAGGATCTTTTACTAACATATTTTTATAAAATTGTGCAGCTCCTTTCAAAATAGGATAAATTTCAGCCAAATATGGCTGATCATTGGTGTACAAATAATGGCTCCACAAATTGTTGCACAACCAGCCTGAACCCGATTTTGTGATTCCCCATGAAGCACTTTCTCCCGGTTCTGTAAAACCCCAAACGTTTGTAATAACATGTGCTACCCAACCATCAGCATTGTAATAAGCTTTTGCTGTTTTTTCTCCATTTGGTACAAGATCTTTAGTCAAATCTTTTAATGGAAGATTCAATTCTGATAAATTGGCTGTTTCCAATGCCCAGTGATTCATCTGAACATTTACGTCTAAATGATAATCTGCGTTCCATGGCGTTTGTACATCTTTCGCCCATAATCCCTGCAAATTTGGAGGCAACAATCCTAGTCTAGTGCTGCTAATACTTAAATAACGTCCGTATTGATAAAATAAAACCGGAAGTCCCGTGTCTGAATCTGGCTGTTTTATAAAAGTATCTAAACGCTCATTTGTAGGCAATGTGTTTTTTGCCGTTTTTCCGATGTTCAGCACCACACGATTGAACAGCTTTTGATAATTTTCAATATGTTTTTTCTTCTGATCGGCATACTTTTTCTGCATTGCTGCATCCAGAATTTTATCTACAGATGATTCGAAGTTTTTATCTTTATAATCTGTTCCGGCAGAGATAAACAATATTACTTCGGTTGCGTTTTTTATTTCAATTGCGTTATTGGTATAGGATGCATTTCCATCAATTAGCTGCGATTTTATCTTAGCTTTATATTTCATTCCTTTTCCGTCAGTTCCGTTGTTTAACTGTCCTGTCATTACAAGAGAATTATCGGTACCGTTTACGGTTTTAAAACGCTCCGGACGGTCTAATTGAACAGTGAAATTCAATTTTCCTTTTTTGCTTGCTGTCAATCTTACAAAACCTGCATCATCTCCAAATCCTGTAAAATATTCACGTTTATACGTTACGCCGTCAATCGTAAACTGAGTTCCGGCAACTGCGGTTTGAATATCCAGATTCCTGCTGTAATTTACCGGTTTTGATTGGGTTTTGTAATCAAATTTCAGTGTCATATTTCCCAAAACCTGATATGCTCCAAATGGTACATCAGCTCCATTTCCGCTTCCTGAACCAGCTCCTGTGCATATAAAATGCTCATCGATCAGTTTTTGGGCTTCTTTGTTTTTATTGGCTAATAACAATTCTCTGATCTGAGGTAAAAAAGAATAGGCTTTATAATTGTTGGCATCTTGCGAAGATCCGCTCCACAAGGTAATTTCGTTCAGAACTAATTTTTCGGTTGTAACCCCGCCATCAGGCATGATACCTAGACGTCCATTTCCTAGTGGCAATGTTTCTTCCCATTGTGAGGCGGGTTTGTTGTACCACAATTCTAACGGATTGGTTTGCGAATAGCCTAAGAGAGGCAATAGTATAAAAAGCAGTGTTTTTAATTTTCTGATATTCATAATTGTCGTTTTTTATTGTTTTTATGCATCCTGTAAGGTTTTCAAAACCTTGTAGGTTTAAAATTATGTTCTTAAGTCTTCATAATCATACCTAACAGGTTTTGGAAACCTGTTAGGATACAAATCTTATTATTTATTGTATGGAATTGCTTTTATAACTGGTTTTTCACCATTTTTCAAAAGTGTTTCATCAAATTCTACAGTTACTTCTTTGCTTTCTCCTTTTAGTAAAGTAAAATAACTATCGCTTATAATTGCCGGCAAAATCTGGGCTTCGGTTTTATCATTCAATACTTGTATGTGAACTCCAAAAGCAATCCCTGACGGACTTGAAACTTTTGATTTTATAACATATTTCCCATTTTGTTTTACCACTTTATTTGAAACATTTACGTTTGCTTTTGGGAGTTTATTCAAATCCGTAAAATTTTTCATGTTGATTCCTCTCCAATAAAAGTTTTCACTCACTAATTTGTTTTGGGCGTCTTTTAATTTTAATCTGATAAAATGTACCGGACTCAAATCTGATGTGTTGGCATCAGCACCAAAAACCTTGAAATCATACAGTGAATATCCCCAGCCTGAACCGCGTTTTATACCTAACATTCTAACATAACGTGCTTTTACTTCATCAAAAGAAATGGTTTCCAGTCCTTGCTTTCCTTCTTTTATCACACTTGCATCTATCCAGTTTTTAGCGTCTGTGCTTACCTGAATTTTATATTCTTTCCCATATGCATTTTCCCAATTCAAAACTACTCGATTTACGGTGTATTCATTTTCAAGATCTACGTAAACCCATTCGTCATCTGTTGCTTTACTTGCCCAGCGGCTATTAGAATCTCCGTCTGTAATGTCTCTCGTATTTCCTCCATCTGTCGAAGAAGCTGTCGTATTTTTCTGAAAAGCAAGATTTTTTTGATTTGAATAAAACGGAATCACAAAACTTTCTGTCGCAGTATTCGAATACGAATCTACAATCGCATTTTGTTTGAATTTTGATACCGGTTTTCCATCCATATTATAAACTTCGGCCTCAGCTTTTAAATTCTTGAAATCAGTTCCTGTTGTATTGATTACTTTAACCGAATTATTTACCGAATTCCATTGAATGTGCATGGGCTCACAAGCTGATTTTACGCCCCAATACGCTCCTGTCAAGTCGTAATAATAATCATACGTCTGCCAAACCATACTAGGGTATGAAGACTGACTCATCCAGATCATAATCCCTGAAGCATCCTCCCACATATGATCCAACCAGCCTTCGTACATGGCTTTGTTGGTTTCGATATTTAGTAATTGGGCTTTTGAGGTATATTCTTCGAGATTATTTGGTTTTCCGTAACGTTCATTGATACTTTTATCATAATTATCCGGCGAAGCATTAAAGGCTTTTTCTCCAAAGAAATGTTTGTCCCACATCTCGTTTCTTGGCCACCAGTCTTTTTCAGGAATAAATTTCTTAAAACTTTCGATGTTTGGAAAAACGGCTGTACCAATTTCGGTTCTTAAACCCCAACTTGGTCCATCTCCCGTGCCCACGTAAGCTGCAGGATATTTTGTAAAATAAAACCTCGGATCTTTATTCCCCCAAAGTCCGCTACCGCTTAGGTTTCCTGTGTTGGAACAAGGCTGGTAATAACGATCATCATTATCAAAAGTTTTGATATTTTCAGCGATCCAGCCGTTAAGCGGAGGCTGTGGCAAACCTTCGTTATTACCACACCAAACTGCTATACTGGCGTGATTTCTAACACGTTTTATTTTCTCAATAACATTGCTGTTAAAAACGTGAATATCTAAGGGTAAGTTAGGATTTGCATTGAGCCAAAAATCATCCCAAACCATAATACCGTATTTATCGCAAGCCTGGTAAAATTCATCATCTGTAGTAGAACCTAACCAGTTACGGATGATATTATAATTCATTTCTTTATGGAGCTTCACTTTAAGATCGTATTCATCTCCTCTGCAACGAAGCATATATTCGCTCATTCCCCAGTTTCCTCCTTTAAGAAAAACGCGTTTTCCGTTGATCGAAACATGCAAAACGCCGCCTTCCGTATCGTAAGTGTATTTTTTGATTCCGAAGGTTATTTTTTGAGCATCTGAAACGACATCGCCTATTTTAAAAGTAAACTGACAGGTATATAAATTAGGATCTCCGTAGCCATTTGGCCACCATAATTTAGGGTTCTGAATCGAAAGTTCAGGAAACTGTTCTTTGCTTAAATTTATACTGGTAATCCCATTAGCCTCTAAATTGATTTTTTTAGAAAAAGTAATGTTTCCCGGCATTATAACGCCTGTTAGGACTCCTTCCTGATTTTGTGCAGATGAGTTTTTAAGATCTACTTTTACTTCCAAATCGGCACGTGCGTTTGAAGGCAGATTAGTATGAATCCAAGGATCTGCAATGGTTATTTTGTTTGTATTAGTAAGATAAACATCATCTGTAATTCCTGAATTTAATCCCGGTACATAAGGCATCCAATCCCAGCCTGCGCTTGAAATATAAGTTGGACTTCCGTAATTATTCAAAGGTGTTTTTGGAATACTTACCAAAACTGCCAATACGTTTTTTTCTTTGCGATGTATCAATTTGGTAATATCAAATTTCCCACGTTGCATCATGCCGCTTAAAGTCGCCAGCTTTTTTCCGTTAAGGTAAATATCTCCTTCACGATTGATTCCTTCAAAATTAAGCCAGATAATATCTTTCGTAAAATTTTCAGGAATGCTAAATTCCGTGCGATACCAAAAACTGCGATCGTATTTTGCTTTATCAACCTGATAGATATTATCTCCAAAGTTGGGATCTTTCTCTAATCCGCTTACTACATATGAATTAAAAATTGTACCGGGAACAACAGCATTTACCCAATTTGTAGCTGCATAATTTGATGTAAGCATTTTAAGACTGTCCTGCCCTACTTCTACTTGTGGTTTGACTTTCCAAACAATATCAGTAGAGTTTAGACTCACTTTGTTTTGAGCATAAATACTAAATGATAAAATAGTAAAAACCAATAAAAATATATAAATCTGAATAGTGTTAAACTTCATATTGTTACTTGCTTGGTTTACGAATTGTAAACATTAAAAAATGAATGCCATTTTGGAATAAGTTTTTTCTAACAGAAAACTCCCTAAGTACTGTTATTACCTAAATCCAAAATGGCATTACAAATCAAAACTGTGACTAACCAAAATCACAAGACCAAAAAATAAAAAATTACATTAAAACTGTCTTAATTGATATTAATAACCTGGATTCTGATCAGCATCGCTTATGTCATCGTTTAGCTGAATCTCTACCAAAGGAATTGGATATCTATTGTGGAATTCTGCAATGGTACCGCTTTCAGCAGTCCATTTGTTGCGTGCTTTTACGTACTGTACCAATTTTCCGGAACGAATAAGATCCATTCTTCTCCACCCTTCAAAAGCTAATTCGCGCATACGCTCATCAAGCATCTGCTCTTTAAATTGTTCTTTCGAAAGTCCGCTCCACTCCATTCCTGCAGGTAATGATCCTCCAAAACCACGTTTACGAACCTGATTTACAAATCCTTCTGCGTCAGGAGTATTTCCTAATTCATTCAAACACTCTGCATAGCAAAGCAATACATCTGAATAACGGATGTAAGGTTTATTTTTACCTGAATTCCAGAACGATTGTTTCCCATCGATACGAATATCCTCATACTTTTTTATGTGTGGATCTAGTTCATCTCCTCCAAAACCTGACGGAATTGTTGGTACAATACCTTTATAAGTAAAATCATAACGGATACTGGCATCTTTACGCTTATCACCAGATTCCCAAATTCCGCCGCTCGTTTTATCATTATAACAATACTTTGTAGGCAACAACAAATCGTATCCTCCAAAATAAGCGTACTGATCTATGTTTGCTAATGCTCTGGATCCTGTTTGCCATTGTATTTGGTTGTTATCCGGATAATCATTGGTAAACTGAAACTCATAAAGTGATTCTGAAGAATTAGCGTGATCTGGGCTAAAAACATCCGCATAAGTTGCTAACAGATTATATTTACCGGAATTTATAACCTTAGCAAATGCTTCTTTAGCCAGGGTATAATCGTGTGCACCAGATGCTTCAGGAGCATATAAGTATACTTTACCCAATAGTGCCTGTGCCAGATATTTTACAGGAAAAGATGGATTTTTTTGTGTAAGAGGTAAGTTTTCTTCAGCTACCTTAAGGTCATTTATAATAAAGGCATAGACATCTTTCAAAGGTTGTCTTCCGTGACCTAATTCTTTGCTATGTGTTTCATCAAGAATTGGGATTTCTCCCCAATACTGTGTTAACTCAAACATTATGGTAGCTCTAATAAAACTAGCTTCTCCTAATAATATTTTTCTTTTTTCAATATCAGCTTCTGTATTCTTGTTTAATGCAAATATGGCTTTTGCAGCAGTACTTACCACCGGCCAACGAGAATCCCATTGTTCTGCCAATGCGGTATTCTCTTTAGAAAGAAACCCATTATAATAATCTAATCCTGCTTGCCCGGGAGTAGTCATTACCTGAAGTGCACCTTGTTGTGTTTCATCTGTTCCTAATTGAAACATCAAGCCTCCCCTGTCTTTTTGTATATTTCTCCATGAGATATACATTCCTAAAACAATTGGGTCTATATTTTTTAATGTCGAAAAAGCCTGTTCTTCTGTAAGAGAAGTATTTGGATCCTGCTCTAAAAAATCTGAACAGGAAGCAAAAAGCATTACGAATGCCATTGCTGTTAAAATTTTTATTTTCATAATTGTATTTTTAATTATTGCCAAAACAATTGTTATAATGAAACATTCAAGCCTAAAACAAACATTCTTGAATTAGGATATGCATCTCCACCTTCCGGATCGTAACCTTTGTATTTTGTGATCGTAAATAAATTAGATCCTGTAACATACAGACGTAGATTTTGAAGATATACTTTTTCTAAAAACAGACTTGGTAAATTATAAGATAATGTAAGTGCATTCAAACGTAAGAAAGATGAATTCTGGATGGCCAGTGATGTTTCGTAAGTATTGAATCTTCCGCCACCATAATACGCTCTTGGCACATTTGTATTTGTATTTTCCGGTGTCCAACGATCTAAAAGATCTGTATGAGCAGCGCTCATTCCGCCTGAATTCATATAACTTTCGTAAGCTGAACTGATTTTTTTTCCTCCATAAGAGTAAGCAAATACAGCATTCAATCCAAAACCTCTGTAAGTAAAATCAGTTGCAAATCCTCCGTAAAAATCAGGATCTGTATTTCCTACTACATAGCGGTCATTATCATCGATTTTACCATCTTTGTTTCTGTCAACAGGAACAAGATCCCCAGGTTTAACTGTTCTTCCTCCAAAATCAATTTTACTGATTTCAGCCATATCAGCTGTTTGAGCAATTTTATCAAACTGATAAACGTAAATAGAATTGATTGATTTACCCACAAATAAATTTCCTTCTCTTTGAATTTCGACACCAGTCCAACCGCCCTTTTTGTAAATTACATCTGCTCCGCCATATAATTTTGTAATTTTATTTTTAGCAGATGAAATATTTCCTGAAACATCCCAACTCAAATCATTTTGTTTTAAGATTTTATAAGTGGCACCAAATTCAATTCCTTTATTTACCATTGTACCAACATTATCTATCATATTCTTGAATCCGGTAACGGTTGATAATGTTCTTTCCATTAATAAATTATCATTTGTTGTATTAAAATAATCTACAGTTATAGACAATCTATTATTCGCCGAGGCAAAGTCTAAACCTAAATCAAATTGCTTTTGTTTTTCCCACTGTAAATCAGGATTTCCCAAACGACCATCTGATCTTAATATTGCTGTTCCATTAGTATATTGTGGTCTGTATTGACTCACATATGCATAATTAGGAATGTTTTGGTTACCTGCAATACCGTAACTTGCACGAAGTTTTAATAATTTGATAGCTTCTACAGATTGTAAAAATTCTTTAGCAACATCCCAGCCTAAAGCCACAGAAGGGAAAGTTCCCCACTTATTGTTACCTCCAAAACGAGAAGAACCATCTAAACGTGTTGTAACGGTTGCGAAATATTTTTTATCGTAAGAATAATTTAATCTTCCTGTATATGACATTAATGTTGTCGTTATAAAATCAGATTTAAGTGTGAAATTATTTTTTTGCGAAGCACCATCCAAATACATATAAGTAAAATCATCAGATGCAAATCCTCTTGCAGTAACTTCAGAGTTGTTATTTGTGTTTTTTTGAATTGAGAAAGCTCCAAGCGCATTTAAATCATGTTTACCAATTGTTTTATTATAGGTTACCGTATTGTCCCATTGGTAGTTTAACTCACTATATCTATAGTGATTTGCTTCTCCGCTTGCAGAATTTCTTATCGATTGTCCTGTATCTGATGGATAATATTTAAAGTTAGCCTGATCAAGAACATCTACAGAAAAAGTAGTCCTGAAATTTAATCCTTCAGCTGCTTTAATATTTACGTAATTACTTGACATCAAGCGGTTCTTTGTACTATTATCATCTATAGTTAAACTTCTTATAGGATTGTAAGCATCTGAATTTAAAGCATCTCCGTATTTCAAATACGTTGCATTAGGATCAATTGGCAATAAAGGATTCGCTCCTAAAGCATTAGGAAAAGCACTATCATTAATGTAAGTAGCTTTGCTATTTGAAAAAGTAGTATTTGTACCTACCTGCAACCATGTTTTTACATCTTGTGTCAGGTTGATTTTACCATTATATCTTTTAAAGGAAGAATTTTTAAGTAAACCATCCTGATCAGCATAACTGAAACTCATAAAGTAGGAACCTTTGTCTCCGCCTCCAGAAAATGAAAGATTATAATTCGTCTGTACACCTGTACGCTTGATCTCATCTAACCAATTATAACTTTTACCATTTCTATAAGAGTCTAATTCATAAGGAGCAAATACCTTAGAACCGTCAGATTTAATTTGGTTGATATAAGCAGCACGATCTCCTGTTGGGTTCTGATCCATGTATTGATTCGCAAAAGCGTCAACTCTAAGATCAAATAATTGCTGACCGTTCATCAATGGTAACATTTTACTAAACTCAGACAATCCAACCCAGGTATCAAAGTTTACTTTACCTTCTCCTTTTGTTCCTTTTTTGGTCGTAATTACAACAACTCCGTTTGCTCCTCTGGCTCCGTAAATAGCTGTAGAAGATGCATCCTTTAAAATATCAACGTTAGCAATATCATTCGGGTTGATCGATTCGAATCCACCTTCTATAATAAGACCATCGACTACAAATATTGGCTTTGTACCATATTGTATCGAGTTATTTCCTCTAATTTTAATATCACCACTATCTCCGGGTTTACCACTTTGTGTTACATAAACCCCAGCCGCACGTCCTTGCAATGCCTGTACAACGTTGGCCGTTGGTGTTTCAGTCAATTTATCGCCCGAAACATTTCCCACAGCACCCGTAAGATCGCTACGTTTTACCTTTGCACCTACAATAACAATTTCATTTAGTTCCTGTGAGCTTGGTTTTAATGCAACATTTACAACTGCATTATTGGCAGAAACACTTTGTGAATTGAATCCAATAAAACTAAATTCTAAAGAAGATCCTGATTTAACATTTGTAATTTTGTAACTTCCGTCAATATCAGTTACGGTTGAGTTTTGTGTGCCTTTTACAAGTACTGTGGCACCGGGCAGTGGTAAATTTTCATTATCTGTAACTTTACCGGTGATGGTTTGGGAATAAAGTGTACCGGCGGACATCATAACTACTAAGAAGCATAAGTATCTTATTGCAATTCTCATAATGATTTGGTTTTTAGTTAATAAAATCTTTTGTTTGGTTTTTTGAATATTGAGCATTTAAAATATGAGAAAACGAATTGACTTATACTATACTATACTACAACATTACAAACATACAAATATTTTCATAACATCCAAATTTATGTTTTAGGAAATTGATATTTTTTTCGAGTTTTTTTTTCGGCTTTAGTATAAATTTTAAACTTTAAAAAGAAAAAAATAAATAAACCAAGGAATAAATAGAGAAATCTCAGGCATAAATAAGCACCATCTCTTATAAAAAAGTGATAATGAAGATTATCTCGTAATTCAAAACTTACAAATTACATTTTGCACAATGTTAAACAAAACACAAAAAAAACAGCGATAAAAGCCTCAAAACCATTCTTAATAATCTGACAAAGAGACTAATTTGTGAATTTTAGCACATAATTTTTAATGTATTTAACACTTTATAATACGCTACAATATCTTTCTGTTACCAAAAAATTAAACTTTTATCTTATAAAAGACAATATTTAGGAACGCTGCCATACCTATGCATCCCAGAAATAAGAGAGATTATTTATCGCCGAAGAATTTTATGCTGTTAAACCCGACAGGTTTTAAAACCCTGTCGGGTTTGTATTGAACACAAAAAAAGACGCAAAAGCATCTCTACAAGAAAACCTTTATCGCCGAAGATTTTTACGCTCTTAAACCCGACAGGTTTTAAAATCCTGTTGGGGTTGTACCGAACAAAAAAAGACGTACAAAAAACTGTACGTCTCTACAAGAAAACCTTTTGTTCCTTTATCCCTTTGCTCCTCTGATCCTTTCCTAAGCTATTCCCCATTTCGAAAACAAAACGAATATACTTATCATACCTATCAACAATGCGCCAAAATACCAGTAACGGTTTTTCCATGGAGACAGTTTAACAGATTCAAGTTTGATTTCGGTATAATGATAATTAGGATAAAACTTAGAAACTGCCAACATACATATTGTAGTGAAAACAAATAATATTGCGAGCATATGCAAATAATGCAACTGAATATTCAATATATAATTAAAGATGATGTAACTAAATATAAAAAATATCATTCCGATTTTAGCGGCTTGCGGCGGGACTTTTTTCGAAACAAAACCAACCAGAATAATAGTAAAAATTGGCAGACAAAACATTCCGCCAAGCTGTTGCAGATAAGTATAAAAACCTGCTTTACTAAACATTATAAAAGGCGCCGAAAACATGGCCAAAGCAGAAACAATGATCTCGAATTTACGTCCTGTATATACCAAATGTTTCTCTGTAACTTCTTTGTTTCTTTTCTCTAACCAGGGTTTATAAAGGCTAAGGACAAAAAGTGTACTACTACTGTTCAATCCTGCATTAAAAGTACTAATTGCTGCTCCTAAAACAACGGCAGCAGTTAATCCAATCATAATAGCCGGCAATGTATCTTTTACAACCAAAGGAAAAACCTCAGCAGTGTTTTCAAGATTTTTATAAAGGTGAACGCCTATCAATCCGGGAATATTAATAATAAAAGGACAAAGCAATTTGCCTAGACAAGCTAATCCCATGCCTTTTTGACTGTGTGATAAACTTTTTGCCGAAAGCGCTTGCTGAACGATAAACTGTTCCATTCCCCAATAATAAAGGTTCATTATAAACATACCTGTAAAAATGGTACTCAAAGGAATTTCATCATGAGCGCCTCCAATAGCATTTAAGTGCTCTATATTTTGAGAAAGCAAAATATGGAATCCTTTTGACCAATCGCCATTGCCTAAAAATTTAAATCCGAAGTATGGAAAAGCAATTCCAATCGTCAATAATCCAACACTTAAAATAGTATCACTTATAGAGATCGCCCTTAATCCTCCCAGAACTGAATATGCACATCCTGTCAGGCCAATAACCCAAACCATAATCCAGATATTTTGCCAATAGGTTAATTGCAAAGGCAGTAAAAAATTGAACATTCCGGTAAGAGCAACTGCACCACCATATAAAACGGCTGGCAATAAATTTACTATATAACTGCACAGGAATACAATTGACACCAGTTTTTTGGTCGAATTATCGTAACGTTTTCCCAGATAATCGGGAATTGTCATGGCTCCGGTACGAAAATAAATAGGCAAAAAGAACTCCGCCACAAGCAACATCGCAAACACAGAGCTTACCCCCCATGCTATAACGCTCATATTGTTGGTGTATATGGATTCGTTTTCGCCTATAAATTGATTTGCACTAATATTACTTAATAATAGTGCTCCTCCTACTATAAAAAAATTGTTATTATGATCTGCAAAAAAAAGCCCGTTCGTGGTTTGTACTTTTTTTGTGCGTGTTTTTAAAGCTGAAAATAAGGCTATAAAACCGGTAATTAGTAAAAAACTAACAATGGACAATACACTCATAAACTACAACGAATTTCTATCAACTAAAATGGTTGGAATAATCTCCTGAATTTTTTTACGGTTCAGAACAAAATTAGCTGCTTTTTTTCCCATTTCAGAGAAATCAGTTGAGAATGTGGTAACGCCATCAAAGATGATTTCTTTTACGATATCATCATTGTGGGATATAAAACCAATATCTGAACCTATTTTGAGTCCTTTTATTTTGGAGTCTTTGAGCATTTCCCAAAGCTCGAGATTGTGAATCGTAAAATATACTTTTCCTTTCTCCAGAGAACCGGACACATACTCTTCTTTTATAACACCTTTGATATCATAATCCTTCATGAATCTTTTAAACGAATTTAAGATTTCATCAGGCTCTGCAGACGATGGTTTGAAAAAGAAAATGATTTCGTCGTACTTTTTAATTTTATCTTTAAGCTGCACAAAAGCATTGTAAGACGAATCTCCAAACTCTTGTGCAACATAATTGTAATCTTCATCTGTTTCTATAAAACGGTCTACCAGTAATACTCTGTTGGTAGGCAATTGTTTTAAAACAGCCGGCGTTTTTTTACTCGGAATTGGAGCAATAACAAACATTCCGTATTTTCCTTTTATATTCTGAACAATACTTTCGAACGTATCAAAATTATTATGGTGAAAAAAGATATCCAACTGAATATTTTTTCCAAGACCTTTTCTGAAATTCTCATAAAACGTTTCCTGAAAAATATCAAATGCAAATATCAGCAATGCGACTTTTAATTCTTGTTTCACATCATTGGTAGCAACAAAATACCCTAATCGGTTTTTAGATTCGATTATGCCTCTATGAACAAGTTCTTTATAAGCCTTCGCAATGGTTTCTCTCGCAAACCCCAACTCGTTTATAAAAGTATTTACAGACGGAAGTAAATCTCCTTTGGTTACTACTTTTTCATCAATAGAATTAATTATTCCCTGAACCAATTGTTCATGTTTAGAGAAGGAATTTATAGATTCAAGATTTTTTATCTGCTGAATAATTTGCTTCATAAAACGTTTTTAATAGGTATTTATTTAGAAATGATAATACAAATATATACTAATGTTTGAGATTTAGGCCTTTGTAATTTTTAAAACAACACTTGTATTCGAAGAATTCACATTTGGATTAATTCCAACCTGCATTAAAAAATCACCTGAATAAGTTGCAGTCTCTACAACTGGCTTTTTATCCGGATATACGTTGATTTCTTCTACTTTATAATTTTGTCCTGCTTGTAATCCTTTTAGTTTTATCGGAAGATGTGTTCCCGCTTCGTATCTAGAATTAACTGAATAACCAAATACTACTGCTTCGTTACCATTTTTATTTACAAACATCACTGCTGCTGCATCATTACCAAGAGGATTTTGCAAACGATATTGATCTCCTTGCCAGATGGTGTTGCTCAATGCACCATAATTTTTAATCGCTAGTTGAACAAAAGCCAAATCTTTTTCATTCAGGTCTTTCACTACAATATCAAAACCTAATCTTCCCATCATCGCAACATCTGTACGGTATTTTATGGGTTGTTTTCCCCAATCTGTTACGTGTGCAGCAATGGTCAAAGCAGGATAGAAATAAGAGTATTCCCATTGCATAAATACGCGCTCCAGAGGATCTGTATTATCACTTGGCCAGAACTCCGTAAAGTATTTTAATGCTGCATAATCCACTCTTCCTCCACCACCGGAGCATAACATCATAGGTACTTTAGGATATTTGGCACGAATACGTTCCAAAACATTATACAATCCCGTTACATAATCTGTATAAAAATTATTTTGTTTGTCTTTTAGATTGCTCGAGTACGCATTGTAAATTACTGCATTACAATCCCATTTGATATAGGCTAATTCCGGATTTTCGGTAAAAAGATTGTCCACAATTCCATAAACAAAATCCTGTACTTTTGGGTTTGATAAATCCAATACCAATTGGTTACGGAAATAATGTTCTGCTCTTCCTGGTTGTTTGATAACCCATTCCGGATGTTTTTTGTACAAATCACTCGCTGGACTTACCATTTCAGGCTCGATCCAGATTCCGAATTTTACCTGATTGTCTTTGGCTGTTTTTACCAAAGTTCCAATTCCGTTTGGTAATTTCTTTTTGTTTACATCCCAATCTCCAAGAGCTGCATCGTCATTATTACGAGGATAATTATTTCCGAACCATCCGTCGTCTAATAAAAACATATCAACGCCCAGTTTTTTACTATCAGCAATAAGTACTTTTAGTTTATCTTCATCAAAGTTAAAATAAGTAGCTTCCCAGTTGTTCAGCAATGTCAAACGACTTCCTTTTCCGTCTAAAATTTTATAATTCCTTGACCAGTCGTGCAAATTACGACTTGCATTTCCTCTTCCTTTAGAAGATAATGTATACCAAAATTTAGGCGTTGTAAATACTGTGTTTTTTGCCAAAGAATAAGCTGCCGCTGCATTATTAATCCCTGAAATAACACGAAGATTATTCAATGGATCCAATTCTAAATCTGTACGGAAATTTCCTGACCATTCTAAACCTGCAAACAAAACTTTCCCCTCATCCTCGGTTGCCGGTTTATCCAGAGAAACCATAAAAACCGACGGCTGAAACAAATTGGCACGCGATCCTAATTTAGAATCCAATACTTTGATACCGTGAGTCAGTTTTGTTTCTTCAGGCTGCATTTCTTTTACCCAGTCTCCGTGATATTGATTCAGATAAAAGTTGTTGTATCCTTTCAGATACAAATTAGCCGAAGCATATTTGTTCAAAGTAATGTTACTTTTCTCTGTGTGTTTAATTGTTGTCCATTGCTCGATAACATCAGTATCATAGTAGGACTGAATAAACATATGAACCTCAACCGGATATACATTATCTTTTAATGTAATTTCTGTTTGAGAAACCCCTGTACTTATTGTTGTTGTTTTATGCTCTACATATAATAAATCCAATGAATTATTTCCGTCAGCATGCGTTACTGCAATTGCCGGCTCCAGTAAGTTTTTAGAACCCGATGGTGTATAAGCTGCATTATAAATCCCCGAATAATCTACTCCCTGTTTGAACTGAGCTTGTATTTTTACGTACTCAAAATCATTTGCCAGTTTTTCTCCTAAATAAATGGTGTTCAATTCTTTTCCGGGAGTTACCTGCAAAACAAGCGCATTACTTTTTGTTTTTACTGAGATAATTTGTTGCGCCGTAACCGGGCTGCAATAACTCGCCAGCATAAAAAATGCTATCCCAAAAGATTGCCTTAAAGTGGTAATATGTTTTTTCATTTTTACTATATTTTTATTTCTATTTCTTTTCTTGTGTAATTCCTGCCCAAATATCTGTTCTAAACGATGATGCCGGTAATCCTGATGCATTCGTTAAATTCCCAATAGGATTATCAGCCCAATTGTAGCGAACAGACACCGGATTTGGTACTTCCTGAGAATATACCTCAACTTTTCCCTTGACTACTTTAGCATCTGCCCAATAAAATTTCTGGTCTGATCCTGCTATACTAAATCCTTTAAGTGCATCGTCTCGCGCTTTTATATTTTTATTAAAGTCAAAATCTATTGTAGCTGTATTTCCTTTTATGCTATAGGATTTATACAATGGTCCGGAATAATCAATTTTGGTATTGTATACTTTTGCCAAAGCTATACTGGCCAAACGACCTCCAACATCTTGTTTGTTTTTTGGATGAATATCTTCTCCGTTCCCAATATCAGTTGTAACCGCCATTCCGGTGTTTGGCAACTTTAAAGCCTTAAACTGTGCTTCTCTCAACTCTGCCCAATCTGACTCTCCCGGTTCTTGTTTTTGTTGTTTGTAATTGGCTAACTGAACAAAGAAAAAAGGCAAATTTTTATCTTTAAATTTATCCCTCCAATCGTTTATCAACAACTGAAATAACTTTTGATATTGGTATGCTCTTTCTGCATTGCTTTCTCCCTGATACCAGATTACTCCTTTTATTTTATAATCTGTCAAAGGTGCGATCATTGCGTTGTATATGGCGCTTGGTCTGTTTTGGCCTTGAGCCAAATACGGTTTAGCAGGCAAATTTTTACTATCTGCACCAATATTATATTTCCAGTCTCCGGCTAACGAAATGGTTTCTTTTTCTGATTTTGCAGCAAAGTTTTCGTCTCCGTAAATTCCACCATTTCCTGATCCGTCAAAAACCCTGATGGTTATGGTGTTTTCGCCTTTTCTTAGAAATTGAGAGGGGATTGTGTAATGACGTTTTACATTATATCCCTTGGTTTCACCAATATAATTTCCGTTTACCCAAATCATATCATCATCATCTGCATAATAACTGATGATCAGGTCTTTTTTTATACTATTTTCTGAAAGTGTTACCTTTTTTCTAAACCAAACAATACCATCAAAATTGCCTAATCCGTTGCTGTCAAAAAATGAAGGCAATGTCATTGTTTTCCAGGATGAATCATCAAAATTGGGTGTTGCCCAAATTATTTTTCCAGTCTCAAATCCTTGATCTGAACCTCTTAATTTCATTTCCCAATCCTCCATATCAGCATTATACTTTTTTAATAATGCTGCTGCATCAACCTCCGATTTCATTGCCTGAATTTCGGTATCAAAATCATGAATAGTGGTTAACGCTCCGGAACTTGTCCATGCTTCAATTAGTGTTCCTCCCCAGGAAGAATGAATTAACCCTATTGGGATATTTTTTTCTTTGTAAATCTTTCTGGCAAAAAAATAAGCCGTTGCGCTAAAATCAGCTACGGTTTCAGGGCTGCAAACATTCCATCCGCCGTGTTGTACTTTTAGTGTATTTAATGGTAGCGTACTTTCTATATGTTCGGCCTGTAATAATCGTATTTGAGGATAATTGGCATTGGATATTTCTTCTTTATAATGATCAATTTTTCCCCAGCCTTTTAATGGCATTTCCATATTACTCTGTCCGGAACACAACCAAACTTCGCCAATCAAAACATTCTTTAGCGTTTTAATCGTTCCGTCATTTATGGTAATCGTATAAGGTCCTCCATAAATTGGGGTTTTCAAAACTACATTCCATTTGCCGTTCACTACTTTGCCTGTATATGATTTTTTATCCCAGGAAGTTTTAATGTTTACTGATTTTGCGTCGCTTTCTCCCCAAAACGGAACTGCACTTTTTTGTTGCAGCACCATATTATCGGTAAAGAATGACGGCAATATTACCGCAGCATTGGCTGTATTGAATGCACTAAAGAGTACCCATACAAGTATCGCTTTTCTTAAGAGGTATTTATTCATGCCGGTAATTTATTTTACAATTTTAAATAAACGAGCATCTTTAGCCCCAAGACTTAGATTTATAGTGTTGTTTTTTACTTCAATATTTTCTGCAGTAAAAACATCGTGTAATTTATAATTTCCGTTTTTTATGCCTAATCGTTCTAAAGGAAGCGCATATGTTTTACTCGTATTTCCGTAATTCAAAATACTGATGTACCAATCGTTACCTATTTTTTGTTCAAAAACTTCAGTAGTCAACTTTCCTGTGTTCCCTTCTACCGGACGGAACGCTACACCATTTTCTACAATCTTAAGTATTTCTTTATTCTGAAGCCATTCTTTTGCGCGTTTGCTCCAGATTCCGTCTTTGCTATAATCGTCACCCGTAATTAAAGTTCCTGTAATAACGGACGAAATTAATCTCGCACGGTTCTCTCCTTCTGTAACATCAGCAAAAACAACGTGATCTGCATCTATATAATCGTATGAATACGTTTGCCACCAACCGTAGTTTACACTATTTAAGGTATATTGTGTTTGCTCGATTGTTTTCCAGGCATCACATGCAATACGGCGAATGTGCGCATAACGAGATGTAGCCATGTTTGGAGAAATTGCTGCATAAATAAGCATTTGGCCATCCAGCGCATTTACTAAATGTTCCATACCTACTTTATAAGCCCGCATTCCTGTAGTTACATTTTTATCATAAAACGAAGTCGATTCGGCAGCTGCGTGACCTAAAAAGTCGATTTTAATCATCTTAAAACCACACTCTTTCAGTTTATTAATCACATAATCAACACGTTTAAGCGTTCCCGGATGTGTAGGATCTATCGCTCTCGCGCCATCAAAATCAAAATAAGTGTTTCCGGTTTTTGTCCACAATTCTCCAAACGTATAATCACTTCCTTCGGCTTTGCGGTTTGGGCCATCTTTCCATCCCCAATCTGTAAATGGCGCCCAGTATGCTCCCGGCTCTAAACCTTTCTTTTTGCAATAATCTGCAAATTCTTTTAGTTTACTAAAATCACCGGTAAAACCACCTTTAACCATATTGTCCCAAAACGAATCAAGATCAATATAAGCGGTATTGCCAACACGAAATTCCGGAACTGAATTAGCAAAGAAATCAGCCACTTTAGTCGTGTTCTCAAAATTAATTTTCTCCATCAAAACTCCCCAACTGTTCCAGCCTACCGGAGTTGGTTTGTCCCATGCAAAAACAAAAGGCTTTTCTACAATGCGATTTGTTTTCGCATATTGTTCCATACCGTTTCTCCAATCTGAATAGTATCCTACGAAAAATTTTGGAGAAGCAACTTTATCCGCTTTTACAATCCCGTGGGCAATACTATCACGTGTGTTCTCTTTTTCTGAATATCCTGCCCAGGCAGAAAACAAAGGTTGTTTGTTTTGATTGATCGTTTTTACGGCACTTTTCCAGATTGTATGTTCAAGAGAACCTACGATAAAACCGTTACGGGAAGTATTATTAAATATGATTCCAACTTCGGCACTTGTATTATAAGAAATGGTATCTAACTTTTTAGAGTTATAACTAATGAAGGCATCATTATCATAAGGAACAAAAACCGTTTGCAGATTTTCTATTTTGTCAAAAGCAATTTTTCCTAAATCTAATGGAGCAATATAGTTGGTTGCGATTTGTTGCCCGTTACCCAAAATTTCTAATTGAGTAATAAAATAGTCCTGATCGTTATACGTATAAAAACTCTGAACTACCGTCGCTTTACTTTTATCTTTATAAGTAAGCGTATATTTTAGACCTTTTCCTAAATCATCATTAAGAGTTTCTTTTGCAAAAACAGCTTTCGGATAAGAACTTATTGAAATTGTTTTACCATTTACAACTACTGAAGCTTTTGCTCCGCTAAATATAGTTTTGCCGGATTGACTTACTGCAATTGTTTTTTGTTTTGCATCATAAGTAATAGTACCGTTTTTGCCAAAAGTCATTTTGATATCATTTTGTGCAAAAGCCGGATTGCAAAAAAATGCCGTTAATAAAACGGACAGAAACAGGCTCTTTAGTAGGAAAGGATATTGTCTCATTCAATAAATTTTTAAGTTATTATACTATTCTATACTACAATGATACAAATTAAAATTTAGTTACCAATATTTGAGTATGAAATTTTTTACCTGATACATTATATAAGTACCTATTAAAGTTGTTTCGCACAATTTTTGTTTTTTAATAAAAATGCTTCACTATATAAGTTCATATTAAAATTGGTTCGTATAATTAAAATGGTTCTAACGTATAAGTTCATATTAGACTTCCTTATATGATTTTTACAATTCAAAAAAACATCGAGATTCTATAACTTATATGGTTCAAAAAACACACAGCAATACTAAACTTAATTATAACGTATAAAATAAAGGCATTTTTTACACTTATTCTGAATAATATTTTTTAAAACGATCTTTATTTAAATTTTATTTAGAATTAATATAAATAAACTTTTATATTTGCCGATTTCCAGGCAAAAAAGGTCTTTTGGATAAATTACCTATATTGCTTTCTAAAAAAGTGATCCTTTTATAATGAACAATACTACCAGTTTCGAATTACATCTTTTTGAATCTTTCAAAGAAGGAGACGAAACTGCTTTCACTTATTTTTACGACAAATACTTTCGCCGAATTACAGCGTTCAGCGTTCAGTTTATTTATGATAAAGACGAAGCTGAGAATTTTGCGCAAGAGGCATTTGTTCATTTATGGCAAAACAGAGAAACTGTTGAATCTGTAAATGGTATTCAATCCTTCCTGTATACTTATGCCAAATCGAAATGTCTGAATATGATCCGGCACAATAAGGTGAAAGATAAATTTAAAAGTGAGATTTTAAATCAGAAAGAAAGGGAACTGGATATCGAAATCTTAAATTCGGTTCAGTTTGATACTTTAGAATTAACGGAATTAGAACGTTTAATTCAGGAATCGATTAGTGAACTTCCTCCCAAAACCCGCGAGGTTTTTATAAAAAAACGTTACGAAGATAAAAAAAATGCAGAAATCGCCGAAGAAATGCAAGTGACCTTAAAAGCTGTAGAAGCCCATATGACAAAGGCTTTGAAGATTTTAAAAACGAAATTATCGGATTATTTATTTCTTATTTTTATCCTTATTTGTAATAATTAAAAATAAAAGGTAGGGTATTTTAATTCTGAAGTGTACTTACTACAGCGAGAAGTTTAAAAACTCAAATATGACATCAGAAATCATTTATAAATACCTTTCTAATGAAGCTTCAGAACAAGAAGTTCAAATTCTTTTTGAATGGATTGAAGCCTCGGAAGAAAATAAAAAGCATTTTATAACTTTAAAGAAAACCTGGGCGTTAACGGCACTTTCTGAAAATCTTTCAAGCGATAGTGTTCCTGTAGTTTTAATTCGACCAAAAAATAAAATAATTCATTATCTGAAATATGCCGCGGTATTTATTGTCCTGATCGGATTAAGCAAATTAGCGTTCAATTTGAATGAAAAAACAAAATCAGCAAAAGAAATTGTTTTAGAATTAGCTGATGGACGTTCTGAATATATTACGAAAGACAACCATACAAAATTGGTAAACGCTAAAGGCGATCTAATTGCTAAGAAGTTTCCAAACCAAATCATTTACTTTGGAAAAGTTCAGGATCAGCAATTGGTTTACAATACATTGAAAGTTCCTTACGGAAAAAGATTCAAATTGACGCTTTCAGACGGAACGGTGGTGAGTTTAAATTCAGGAACAACATTAAGATATCCGGAGCAATTTGGCATCAACGGAAAAAGAAATGTGTATTTAACCGGTGAAGCTTTTTTTGAAGTGGCCAAAGACAAAGAACATCCTTTTATTGTCAGCGCCAATCAGGTTGATGTTGAAGTTCTGGGAACAAAATTTAACGTTAGTGCGTATCCTGAAAACCCAACGGTCAACAGTACTCTGGTCGAAGGAAGTATTCAGATGTATGAAGTCGAAAACAAACAAAATGTTATTTTGTTAAAGCCTAACCAAATGGCAACCTGGCAAAACAACTCTAAAAAAATTACAACAAAAGAAGTTGATCCTGCTTTCTATTCTGCCTGGACAAAAGGTGAACTTGCTTTTAAAGACACTCCATTTTCTACCATCGCTAAAATAATTCAGCGTACTTACGACGTCGAAATTATCAATGAAAATACTGTTTTGGCCAGACAGAATTTTACCGGTACTATTAAAATTAGCGAATCCAGTGTCGAAAACATTTTAGAACTTCTAAAACGTGACACGCCTTTTAATTATTCCATTAAAGGAAATACAATAACCATTACCAACCTTCCATAACTAAATAAACATGACTTTTACGATACCCGATTTAAGGAAAATTCTATTTTTCCTAGCCCTGCTTTTATCCAGTTTCAAAGGTTTTTCTCAGAATAAAAGCATCACTTTACAGCTCAAAAACAAACCTATTAGTTTGATTATTAAAGCTATTGAAGAACAAACTGATTTTAGGATTATTTACAACGCCAGAAAAATAGATGCTGATCAGTTAGCAGATATTAATGTTCAGAATGCCACTTTAGAAATGGCGCTGACACAATTGTTAGCCGGTAAAAACATTTCGTTTTATATCCAGAAAAAACAGGTTTTATTAACGAACGCTGCTCCTGCTCCAACATCTACTATATCTTCTGATGAAAAAGAGAGATTCATTAGCGGAACAGTTTATAGTGCAAAAGACAAACAACCGCTTCCCGGAGCAACCATTCGCATAAAAGATACAGGAATGGGCGCTATAACTGATTTTAACGGGAAATTTGTTTATGAGTTAAAAGGGAATGATATTGCTAATACGATTCTTGAAGTTGGATTTTTAGGAATGGAATCTCAATCGCAAAAAACAAATGACAAAAAACAGTTTGTTTTTTATCTTAAAGAAGCGACGGACGAATTAAATCCTGTCGTAATTACTTCGTCTTACGGTACTACAAAACTAAAAGAGGAAATCGTTGGGAGTATTTCTACCCTATATGCCAAAGATATAGCCGTTGAGCAAGCTTCAGAAAGTGTCGATAAAATGATTACTGGTCAAATCGCCGGTGTATTGGTCGAAAATACTTCTGGTGTTGGTGGTCCGGTAAAAATTAATATTCGCGGACAGGGAACTTTATCTTCTTTTACCGGTGCACGAACGGGAACTTCAAGTCAGCCACTGATCATTATTGATGGCGTAATCATGGGAGAAGAGTACGGAATAGACAGCGCATATTTTAGCGGAAACGGAGATTTTACAGAAAGTTTTGGTAATCCGCTGATGAAAATCGCTCCCGAAAATATTGAAAGCATTTCAGTTCTTAAAGATGCAGCGGCTGTAGGTATTTACGGTGCTGACGGTGCAAATGGTGTTATTTTGATCACGACCAAAAAAGGAAAAAAAGGAAAAACACAATTTGGTTTCTCCAATCAGCTTGGGGTTTCATCAGCCATCAATCAGATTAAATATCTTAACGGAGAGCAATACAATGAGCTTAGGAACGAATTTGTAAAAAATACTACTCCGGGAGCCGTCCTGACTCCCTATAATGGTGTCAATACAGATTGGTTTGGTCTATTGAATCAATCAGGAATTTTCAATAAATATAATTTTAATGTTTCCGGCTCAACATCAAAAATTTCATATCGCACCAATATTAGCTATACAAAAATTGATGAACCGCAAATGGGTAACAATACCAAACAATTGAACGCGGGGATCAATTTAGGTTACAGTTCCGGTAAACTAGATATCAGCTTAATGCTTAATCCAAGTTATACTCAGAAGACTGCACCCAATATCTTTTATTCTTTTGCTTACCTGCCTACTCTTTCTCCTTATAATGAGGATGGATCGTACTCATTATTAGGCGTTAGTGGCATGATGAGAGGAAATCCGTTGGCAGCGATAGAGCAAAACAAAAATGAAGCAAAAACGTATGGTATTTTAGGTAGTTTAAGTCTTTCTTATAAACTAAGTAATGCTATAAAATTCTCTACGCTGTTTGGTATGGACTATACTGATAAAGATCAGGATCGATATTTTTCGGCTGAAAATGAAAGCGGTCAGTTTCCCGGAACTTTTGTTTTAGACGATACCACTTATAAAAGATGGGGGCGCCGACTTTTAAACCAAAGAAACACGACTAAATGGAACTGGCAAGGACAAGCTTTATTTAACAAACAGCTTACTAAAAATCATGCTATTGATGGTGTTGTTGGTTTTGAACTTTCTGAGGATAAAACTGATTTTGATTATCAGTCCGGAACTGGTTTTGTAAATCCTAATGTTATCAATCCGATCTTTAATGCTATAAAAGATGATAATCCATTAACTCCTGATGTGGATGAATCTACAAGTAATCAGGTAATTGGAAAGGAAATTAGTTATAACTCGCGAGTATCTTTATTTTCTCAGCTAAATTATAATTATAAAAAACGATATTATGTATTAGCCAATTTCCGTCGCGATCAAAGTTCTGTGTTCGGAGATGATACTGATGTGGCTAATAATGGCGGCCTTGGAGCCAGTTGGATTATTAGTAATGAAAACTTCCTTAATAACAATTCGTGGATTAACTTTTTAAAAATAAAAACGAGTTACGGTACAACAGGAAACTCGAGAATTGGTTCTTACCGATCAAAGGGTTTATACAATTATCAACAAAATAATTATAATGGCGGAACTGGTGCTACTCCGGGCTCTGCTCCAAATGGAAGGTTAAGCTGGGAAAAAAACACGAAGTTTAATGCCGGAATCGATTTTAATATCTTCAATCGCGTCGAGTTTTCTGTAGAATATTATCGTGATGACAAAAGTGATTTAATTACAACCCGAAATATTCCTACTGAAACCGGTTATAGTTCTATGTTGTTGAATGCGGCAAGCATGTACAATCAGGGGTTTGAATTTCAGACTAGAATTAAATGGATTACCAACACAAATTTTAAATGGACTACTTCTTTTAATATTTCTACCGTAGATAGTAAAGTAACTGATTTAAAAGGTTTAGGAAGCGAATTCTCTACAGCAGAACTTGCTTTGGCACAAAAAATTGGTTACAGCACTACCTCAGTCTGGGGAATAAAATGGGTGGGTGTTGATCCCGCTACCGGCAGAGACCTGGTTACTAAAAACGGACAGGTATATGACCTAGCCACTTATAAAACGCTATTTACAATAGCAGACTGGGAACCTATTGGCGACACGCAGGCTAAAGCATATGGTGGTTTCAATAATAGTTTTACCTTTTTCAGCAATTTAATTTTATCACTAAGAGGAGATTTCCAATTGGGTGGCGATTTCTTTGCATCTGATGCTATAATTGACAAATACTCGAATACATCCAACAGAAATCTTTCTGTAAATGCTGCTAATCACTGGAGAAATCCAGGAGATATTGTACCGTATTCAGCGGTAACAATTGTACCGGTTACGGCAAATTTAAGCAAGTATGTTTATGACGCTACTTATGTACGATTAAGCAACATTAATCTTAGTTATAATGTGCCTGTAAAAAATATTTTCTTGGATACACTTTCTGTTTTTGCAGATGCTACAAATGTGTTGTACTGGTACAAAGACAAAAGTCCGAAAGGAATGAACGGAATACGGGAGTTTAGCTACACTTATCCACAGGCAAGAACAATTTCACTTGGTGTAAATGCAAAATTTTAAGACGATGAATTATTTAAAATATATCACAATAGCTTTCCTGATTTTTACATTGCAAAGCTGCAGTGATTTTCTGGAGCAGGAACCCGGAACACAAACTTCTATAGACGAACTTCTACAAAATAAGGAAGGTGTCTTAATAGCTTTAAAAGGTCTTTATCGCAATGTAGAAGGTACGGTAAGAGAAGAACGTTTTTCTGTTTATTCTGATTTACAAGGCGGAAATATCAAATTTACACCCACTTCTTCAGGAAACAGTTTAGGACAGATTACACCGGGAGTTAATCTTAGGGAAGCATATTCTTTTGAAGATATGGCCGAGACAAGCAATTTTGCATCATTTTACAGTGGTAATTACAGCATTATTAATCAGGCTAACTTGATTTTAGAATATACGCCAAAGCTTAAAGATGCTACTGAAACCGAAAAAAAGCAGATACAAGCAGAAGCCTTAACCATTAGAGCTTATGCCCATTTTGTTTTATCACAGATTTATTGCCAGGATTATGAATACACGCCTGATGCTTCGCATTTAGGAATTGTCTATAATACTGAATCGATAAAATCGGGACTTAAATATCCTAAAAGGGAAACTCTTACAAATACTTATTCCTTAATCATTACTGATTTAAAAACAGCCATAGAGAATTATTCTGAAACTGCTGCCATGGCGGGCCCCATTTATTCTTATTTCAATAAAAATAATGCAAAAGCGTTGCTGGCAAGAGTATATCTGTACAAAAAAGATTGGGCTAATGCCTACCAAACTGCAAATGACGTAATTGCAAATTCCGGATTTAAATTAGTAAATGCTACTGATTTAGTTTCCCAATGGGCACAGCCAGATCTTCCTGTTTCTGAAGCTTTGCTAGAATTTTCAGTATCAAAGGATTCAGAAAGTATCGTATCAACATCAATGTCAAATTATTTTGGTGTTACTTCAAGCACTTATGCCCATTATGTAGCTTCAAACGACCTTGTTGATCTTTATGAAAGTAATGATATAAGGAAACAATTATTTATTACTGTACATCTTCAGACTTTAGTAAACGGAGTTTTAACGGCTGTTCCGTACAATTTTACGCGTAAATTTCAGGATAATGCCGGATATGTGGCTTTTAGACTAAGTGAATTGTATTTAATTCGTGCCGAAGCCGCTCTCGAAAACAATCAGCCAGCACTTGCAATGGCCGATGTTAATACCATTCGTGCACGCGCCAATGCCGCTTTATTAACGAATACTGCCAACCTGAAAGAGGATATCTTTTTAGAAAGAAGAAAAGAACTTTGTTTTGAAGGGCATTTATTCTTTGATCTTGTTCGCAACCATAAAGGAATTACAAGAAATGATGGCTGTATTTCGACAAATTGCGGTATGGCTTATCCGTCTCTGAAATTCGTATTACCAATACCACAATCCAATATTAATCTTAATTCAAACTTACAACAAAATGAATCTTATTAAGATATTCAGCATATTTGGCATAGCATTGCTATTGGCATCATGCTCAAAAGACGATTATAAATTAGGTTCAAAAATAGATCCTTATTTAAGATTTAACTTCATGGTAAACAGTAATAATGTTCCATTAGAATATCCGACAGTAAGCGGAATTCTAATCCCTCAATCTACTTACAAAAATAGTTCGGTAAAAACTTTGAAAATTCCGGTTGCTTTAACAGCTAATCCTTTAAAAGGTGCTGTAACGGCTCACTTCAGTGCAGTATCAACAACTGGTGATAACGATAGTTTTACAGTAAATCCGGTCAATCAGTTAGTCTTTGAAGGAAGCAAAGTAACGGATACTATTTTTGTTTCTTTTGATAAAAGATGGACTGCCAATCAAAGTATTACTTTAAAATTAGAAACTGTATCTGATCCGGAGATCCATATTGGAAATCTAAATTCAACTTATCCTAATGATACCTTTAAGATTGATCTGGGAACCATTACTACCAATTATACTTTTCCGGTTACCCAATATGTGATAAAAGGCGAAGTTGGCGAAACAATTGATTTTAAAGTTAACTTCCCAAACGGATTTTTTCCTTCTGAAATAGAAAAGGCTGCTATTTTTAAATTTCAAAATGGTTTTGAATATTCTTTAACACATGATGATTATGGCGACAACAGAAGTTCAATAACCTATCATCTGACTCTTTTAGAGGATCTTCAGAATGACGATGCCCGTTACGAATCCAAAATAAGCTTAGTAAATATTCCGAATTACAATGCAACCGGAAACCTTAACCTGACGATTGTAAAACCAACAAAATCACCCAGAGATTTACAGGCATATCCAGCTTCAAAATTTACAGATCCTACAAATGCATTTTATTTGACCTACGGGGAACACTGGTTTAACAATAATGGCACTTGCACATGGCAGACCTTTAATGCTTTAACCTTTCCTGTTGTGGTTACTAAGGATAATGAAAATGCCATACTTTATAGCGACAAAGGAACAGCAAACCCTAATGACGATGTATATCACGATGCCTTTAAAATTGGTTTTAACGTTTCTACGGGGGCAAATACAGTAAACTCTTTTGGTTTAAAAAGATGGTTTTCTAACGAAAGCAACGCTGCGGCCGTATCTCCGGGATTTAATATTACTTCTGCTTTAGAGTTTTTCCCGGAAAACGGAAACAGCAAAACACAGGGAACGGTTCTGGTAATTCCGCAAGATTTAACGATTGGATCCAGTGCGTCAAACACCCATATTATTTCTATTTCAGGAGAAGGAACGTACAAGGAAATCAGTGCAGGTTTATATGAAATTTCATTTGAATTAAAACTCACAAACGACAAACTCTTTGGAGGAACCGTTTCGACACAATATCGAATGTATAATAACCGGGTTTATCCAAAACCAGCGGCTTTAAGTATTCCTTGTCCGAAAGAAGTTACGCTTTAAGTTTTTAGTCGCACTAACTTTGTCAAAGTTTAAAACCAAGAGTGTAAGGAACTTTTGTAAAAAACTATTATTTTTATTTTCTGTATGTCAATAAATATCAGAAAATGCAAATCAGAACAGAAGTAAAAGAAATATTAAATTATATTTCAGAAGATCAACTTGATTTTTTTGCTCAGCAAACAATGGTTGATTGGAATGCTAAAAAATTAAAAGGTAAGGAATTATTTAAACTTTGTATTTTTGGTATCTTAATGAAACCAGAGCCAGTTCCAGAGTGTTTGAGAATTTTTACGAGAATCATTTTTTTTGTAAATATGCTCAGATTCCTAAAGATAAAAGTGTTAGTCATAGCAGTATTGCAGAGAGAATTGGAAAAATCAACGTGGAATATTTCGAGAAACTATATCAGTATACTGTTACTGTTTTTCAGGATAAACTTGAACAGAAAGATAAAGCAAAATTAAGCTTATACGACTCAACAATTACAAGTTTATCTGCTTCTTTATTAAGTTTTGGAATGCAAAATGGACAGAAAAATAAAAAAGGAGAGCAAGGTAAAAACAGTATAAAATTTACAATTGGTTTTAGTGAATTGCCATTTAATGTAAATTTTCACAAAGATCAAAAAATGATTAGTGAAGATTTGGCTTTGGGTAATATTCTTCAAGAACACATAAGTAATAAAAAAGATATTGCGGTTTTTGATCGAGGAATGAAGGAAAGAAAAACAATGGTTGAGCTCTCCAATAAGGATAAATATTTTGTTACTCGAATTTACAAATCATCTAAGTATGAAATAGAAAAAGGCAGTAAAGTTATACCGTTGGATTTTGAAGATGAAACTATTAAGTTGATAAAACACAGTAAAGTTCATCTTTATGCCAATCAAAAAAAGACTAAAATAGTTTTTAGATTAGTAGAAGGGATATTGAAATCTGATGGAGAAAAAATATTATTTTTAAGCAACTTGCCCGAAGAAGAATTTACGGCAGATCAAATAGCAAAAATTTACAAAAAGCGCTGGGATATTGAGCGTTTCTTTAGATTTATAAAACAAGAACTTAATTTTAAACACTATTTTTCAAGACAATGGAATGGAATTCAAGTAATGATATATATTATTCTAATTGCATCCATTTTACTTTTGAGTTACATAAAACTCAATGGCTTAAAAGGATATAAGATCCCCAAAATTTCATTTTGTAATCAATTACAAAATGAAATCATTCAACAAGTAGTAATACATTGTGGTGGGGATCCTAGTAAATTAGAAACATTCAATACATGAAAGAAAGTTCCTTACACTCTTGGTTTTAAACTTTGACAAAGTTTTCTGAAAACGAAAATCGAGACTGAAACAAATCAAATAAAAAACAAAAAACAAAAGAATTGAAAAAGCTAATATTCCCTATCCTGTTCCTCTTGAGTTTAACAGCTTACAAAAGTGTCGAACAACCGGATTATATCGATATTCAGGAATTACGAAAATTATATTCCGGCGGCGATGCTGCAAAATGGCCTGCTGCGGAATTACATGAAAGTATAGATAAATCTAAATTTCAGGATATTGGAGTTTTACCTGCTGTTCCCTATCCGGCATATAATCCGTATTCGAAGGAAAAAGAAAGTCTGGGTAAAATATTATTTTTTGATCCAAGATTATCTGTTAGCGGACAAATTGCCTGCGCTTCCTGCCATAATCCTGAATTGGGATGGACAGATAATCTAACGCGCTCTTTTGGTCACGATCGCCAAACCGGAAAACGTAATTCGATGACAATATTAAACTCGGCGTATGCTACCTCCTTATTTTGGGACGGACGCGCTTCAAGTCTCGAGGATCAGGCACAATTCCCGATTGGAGATCCGCTTGAAATGAATGAAAAACTGACGATTGCCGTTGATAAAATTGCCAAAATTAAAGGGTATAATCAATTGTTTACAGCTGCTTTTGGAGATAAAAAAGTGTCATTACAAAGAATACAATATGCGATTGCCACTTTCGAAAGATCGATCAATAGTCCTAAAAGCAAATTTGATAACTTCATTAGCGGAAAATCTGATGTTTATACAGATTCTCAGGTAAAAGGTTTGCATTTGTTCAGAACCAAAGCACAATGCATCAATTGCCATAATACGCCTTATTTTAGCGACAATGAGTTTCATAATGACGGCCAGACTTTATTTGGGACAAAAAATGAAGATTTCGGACGTTATAATGTTACTAAAAACAAAGACGATATCGGAAAATTCAGAACGCCAACATTGCGTGAAGTGGCCAATACAAAACCCTGGATGCATCACGGACATTTTCCGTCGTTATTGGATGTTGTAGAATTGTATAATTTAGGAAACCCATCGCCTGTTCAGAAAAAATATCTGGGAACTGCCAGAGATACTTTGATTCCAAAAGTAGATCCGATGCTTAAAAAATTAGATTTAAGTAAAGATGAAATCGGTGATCTTTTGGCTTTTATCGAAACACTGAGCACGCCAACACGAAGAATTATGACGCCAACAATGCCGAAATAAACTAATTTGCAAATTGCGCCAAAAAATTTCAAATCTGTAAAGCCTGTTTCTTTTATGAAACGGGCTTTTATATTTTTAAACACATAGAAACATAGTTCAACTAAAATGTAGAACACGTTTCACTACGGATAAATCTCATAGCAGTATTAAAAAAAATTACGCCTTTAATAAAAGAAACTTTCATAACAATTTACTATCTCTTCATTGAAGTATAAAATAGCTTGTCTATCACAATCCTTCCATCTTTTCCTAAATTTGTCTGAAACGAAAAGAAGCTTTCTTCTTTTATAAAAAATACCACCATGAAGTTAGAACACATCCAAATTCAGACAAACGATATACAAAAAACTAACGCTTTTTATAAAGATATTCTTGATCTTCCAATTATAGAAAGTAACTCAAAATCAGTTAGCATTCAGACCGGAAACTCTATTCTAAAATTTGTAGACAATCCTCAATTTCACTCTATTTATCATTTTGCTTTTAACATTCCTGAGAACAAATTAGACGAAGCTATCGACTGGTGTAAAAACAAAGTTGATTTGATTTTTATTGAAGATGAAAAACTCATTACTAATTTTGAAAACTGGAAAGCCAACGCGGTTTATTTCTATGACAATAATGGTAATTTATTAGAATTTATTGCCAGACATGATCTCAACAATGCCCAAACTACAGCATTTAGTTCTAAATCTATTTTGAATATAAGCGAGATTGGAATCGTAAATGAAAATCCATTAGAATTGGGAAACTTATTAAAAACTAAGCATGGATTAGAATTCTTTTCTAAAAATGCGAATAGCGAGCTTTTCTCCGCAATTGGTGATGACGAAGGTTTACTGATTATCGTACAGCCAAACCGAAACTGGTATCCTACGCAAACACCGTCTGAAAGTAACCGAACTGAAGTTAGAATAGAAAATAAGGGAAGTGAAATTGAATTAAAATTTTAATACCGTTTTTATTTCTTGCACTCAATAATGCTTATTTTTATAAAAATTTAAAGTAAAAAAAATGCCATTTGTCCGAATCAGTTTACCGAAGAAACTTTCATTAGAAACAAAAAATACTATTTCAGAATCAATCCATGAATCTTTAATTCAGGAATTTCATATTCCGAAGGATGATTATTTTCATGTAATTGAAGAACTCGAACCTCATCAGATCAAATATCCTGAAAGTTATCTTAGTATTTCACATTCTGAAGATATCGTTTATGTTCAGATTACGGCAGGACAAGGGCGAACTTTAGAACAAAAGAAGAAGTTATACCATGAGATTGCAACCAGAATTTCGACCTCAACAGCAATTTTGATCAATAATGTGATCATTGTTTTATTAGAAAATAATGGTTTAGAAAATTGGTCTTTTGGTAATGGAGAAATTCAGGAACCAAAGCATTTGAAAAAATAGATTTATAAAAACAAATCCCAATTCAAACTAATGAATTGGGATTTTGTAATTTAATATGATGATGAATTAAAACTTCATTTTCTGAATTCTCACGGCATTTAATATTGCCAACAGCGCCACTCCAACATCGGCAAAAACAGCTTCCCACATTGTGGCTAATCCGCCAGCGCCAAGAATCAATACAAAAGCTTTTACAACAAAAGCCAGTGTAATATTCTGCCAGACGATTTTCTTGGTTTGTTTCCCAATATTTATTGCCATCGGGATTTTGCTTGGTTTATCGTCCTGAATGACAACATCTGCCGTTTCGATTGTGGCATCACTTCCTAAACCTCCCATCGCAATTCCTACCGTGCTTAACGCAATAACCGGAGCATCATTTACACCATCACCAACAAAAGCTACAGTTTCGTTTTTGGCTTTTATTTCGTTTAGCTTATTCACTTTATCTTCGGGAAGCAAATCTCCAAAAGCATTTGAGATTCCAAGTTTATCAGCAACAAATTGTACAACGTTGGTTTTATCTCCGCTCAACATGGTTACTTTAACACCTAATGCTTTTAACTTGTTTACGGCTTCCTGGGCATCTTCTTTAATTTCATCTGCAATCGTCAAATACCCTGCGAACTTATTATCGTATGCAATTGCAATTGTGGTATAAACTACTGCATTGGGATCAACATTATATTTAATATTGAATTTATCCATCAATTTAAAATTCCCAACGTGCAATTGTTTTCCGTTAATCTCTGCTTTTAAGCCATGTCCGGAAATTTCTTCCACATTTTTCAATTTAATCAAAGGATCAATTTTGCCAACGTGATTATGAATCGCAGTCGCGACAGGATGTGTACTCTGGCTTTCGAGAACATTGACAAATTTCAGGATTTCTTCTTTATCAAATTCATCGCCAATAATAACTTCCTGAACTTTAAAAACACCTTCTGTCATGGTTCCGGTTTTATCCATCACCACATTCTGTATGGTCGAAATACTATCCAGAAAGTTACTGCCTTTAAAAAGAATTCCGTTTTTACTCGCAGCTCCAATTCCGCCAAAATAACCTAACGGAATACTAATTACCAAAGCACATGGACATGAAATTACAAGGAAAACCAAAGCTCTGTACAACCAATCGCTAAAAACATAATTGTCGACAAAAAGCCATGGCAATACACAAATGGCAATTGCCAGATAAACAACAATTGGTGTATATATTTTAGCAAATTTTCTAATAAACAATTCGGCAGGGGCTTTTTTAGTCGTGGCATTTTGTACCATTTCTAAAATTTTAGAAAGTTTACTGTCCTTATATGCAGTCGTTATTTTTACTAAAGCAATTGTATTCCCGTTGATCATTCCGGCAAGAACAGTTTGTCCTTTTACTTTTGTGTCGGGTTTGCTTTCACCTGTTAATGCCGCAGTATTGAACGACGCAGTTTCTGATAACAATTCGCCGTCGAGACCTAATTTTTCTCCGGCTTTAAGCTGAATAATCGAACCTATTTTAGCATCAGCCGCTTTTATTATTACCGCAATATTGTTTTCTAAAATGCTTACTTCATCAGGACGCTGATCTAATAAACTTTTAATATTAGACTTTGCCCTGCTAACTGCCAATCCCTGAAAGTTTTCTCCAATGGTATAAAACAACATTACAGCAACTCCTTCTGGAAATTCTCCTATTGCAAAGGCACCAATTGTAGCAATACACATCAGGAAAAATTCAGAGAAGACGTCTCCTTTTATAATGCTTTCGTAAGCTTCTTTCAAAACGGGTAATCCAACCGGTAAATAGGCTATAACGTACCATGCAATCCTTACATAACCTGAAAACCAGGTTTGCGGATAATAGTTATCAAAACCAATCCCGATAAGCAATAAAACAAATGAGATTATCGCAGGTAAAAACATTTGAAAAACACCACCATCAGCATTATGGCTGTGATCGTGATCGTGTCCGTCATCATCTGAAAGACCTTTATCTTCATGCACGGAACAACATCCGGATTGGTTAATTTTCTTTTTTATTACTTTTTCTTCTTTATGTATATGTTCCATAGAATGAGTTTCAAGTTTTTAATTTTATTGTGTCAGGTTTTCTTTGTTTCAGGTTTTAAGTTTAAACTTCGTCTAAAATTACGGATTTTGTTGCAATTGTTTTAAGTTGAACTATTTTAATCTCTCACCCACCCATTAACTATCAGGAGCTGAACTGTATGTTTCAAGTAAGTTTAACTGCAATCCCGATAGTCATCGGGAGCAAAAATTTACGCAAAGTTCGCAAGTTCAAGAACCTGAAACAAAGAAACCTGAAACCCTTTTAATGCCCATGCTCTCCTCCGCCTTTCATTGCAGAAAGTAAATAGAAAGCTCCTTTTGTAACAATTTTTGCGTGGGCAGGAACGTCATTTACAAATTTTATTTCTGTAAAACCTAAATCTGTAGTTCCGGGAATGACTTCAACTGCTTTAAAATGAATTTCGTTTTCGTGCGGTGTTCCTGATTCTGTTTTCTTTTTATCGCTTTCTTCATGTTCGCCATGCTCTTCATGTTCCTCTTCCTGAATATATACAAAATACTTATCTGCATTTCGAACCACCGCATCTTTTGGTACAGCCGGAACTGTGGCATTTGTGATGTTAATATTTGCCGAAACGTACATTCCGGGAATTAACCCCTTCGCATCAGCAGGTTCTATTTTGGCATGTACGGCAACTGTTTTACTTTCATTAGAAAATGATTTATTAATCCCGAAGATTTTTCCTTTGATAGATTTATTCGACTGATTTGTAAGGACAAAATCAATTACCTGACCAATCGAAATTGAACCTAAATCTTTCTCATACACATTTAGATCTAAATGCATCTGGCTATTGTCGACTACTTCAAACAATGCTACACCAGTTTGTGCATAAGCTCCTTTTGCAATGCTTATTTTGCCCACATAACCACTAATTGGTGCTACAATTGGTACTAACGAAGTGCTTCCTTTTGTGCTGACATGCAAAGCTTCCAGCTTATTTTTTGCTGCTTGTGCACGCGCTCTTTCGGCTGCCAGTTTAGATTTTACTTCCTGAAAAACTTTTCTGGGATTTACATTTTCATCGCTTAAAGTTTTCTGACGGTTGTATTCTAATTGCAGGTATTCGATATTGGCTGTAGCCGAATGATAGTCTTCCTGCATTTCGATAACTTCCAGATTCTGGATTGTTGCCAAAACTTTTCCCTTATTGACATACGTACCTTCTAAAACAAAAATGTCCTTAACGGTTCCTCCTATTAAAGTAGAAACTTCTGCAGAGTTTTGCGGCGGAACTGTTGTATAACCATTTGCCTTTATGACTTTGTTCAGGTTTCTGTTTTCTACAAATCCCGTTTCGATCCCAACTGTTTTGTATTGGGATTCATTTAAAGCCACTTCTGTTTGCGATTTTTCTTCTTCAGGTTTTTCTTCAGCTTTCTTTTCATTACAGCCGAAAAATATAACCGCAAAGCACGCAAAGAGAGAAAAACGCAAAGCACACAATGAAATTAAACTTTGCGTTCTTTGCCAAAAACTCTTTACATTCTTTGTGGTTACACTATTTGCGGTTAAATTATTTATATTTTTCATTCTAATTGTTTTTGATAGTTGGAAATTGAAGTTCGATAGCACTTTGATTAAAAGTATGAGTGGCCTCAGTATATTGTTTTTTAATATCAATTGCCTGATTTAAAAAACTAATGTATGCCCAATAGCTCATATCGCCATTGGCATAACTTTTTTGCGCCGTCGTTATAATCTGATCTGCATATTGCAGTCCTTCTTTCTGATAATAGTCTAATGCTTTTTGCTGTTTGGCAAAGTTGTTTTGCAACTCCTGTTTTTGCAGGTTCAGCGTTAATTTATTTTTATCTAAAGCCAATTGCGATTGCGAAATACTTATTGCCGAAGCCTGAGCTTTTGCCGTATTTACACCGCCAAACAACGGAATCTGTAATCCGGCTGTAAAACCCTGAAAAAGTGATTCTGTATTGATCGTTTGGGCAAAATATCCCAATCCTAATTTAGGCGTTCGCATCGCTTTATAGGTATTGGCTTCTTTTTGATAAACCGAAATCTGCTGCTGATAATAATCTGTCATTAATCCTTCTGCTTTCGAATTTCCTTCTTCTTTTAGAACAGCATATTGCAAAGACGTATTTTCATCCGGAACTATATTTTCGTCGGTCTGAACAAAAAATTGCAATTGCTTTTGATAAATAGCCAAATCATATTCTAATTGCGCTTTTTGCGTTTCAATTTCTTTTACTTTGGCTTTAGCGCTAATTACTTCGATATTTCCGCTTTCTCCGGTTTGAAAACGCAGTTCTGCATTTTTAAGGAATTTGATATAAATCTCATTTAATTCTGAGTTTAACTTCTGAATAGAAACTCCGTACAAATATTGATAATATGCCAATGTTACCGCTTTTTCTATTTCGTAAGAGGATAAAGCTTTGCGTTTTTCGGCTAGTTTCACCAATTCTTCCTGTAATTGTCGATTGGCTTTTGTAATGTTTCCTATCGAGAAAAACTGCTGAATCGAAACGTTATGATCAAAATCGACGCTATTAAATTGTCCGCCCTGATATTGTACCTGAAGCGGTTCCGGCTGAAAGGCTGTCTTTTTAAGAACGGTTTGTCTTTCTATTTCTTTATCAGCAATTTTTAAATCAATATTGTTTGATTTCGCAAGTTCAATTGCTTTTTCAAGACTGATTTTTTCCTGTGCCGATGTTAGTGTACTTATTAATAGAAATGCTATTAACCACAATGTTTTATGTGCCAATAGAAACCTATTTAACCGCAAAGCTCGCAAAGGAACATTCGCAAAGTTCACAAAGGCTGTTACATTGATTTTATATATTGAATTCATTTTTTTAATGTTTTAATTTTTTTGCCTTAATTTTTAGTTTCACGAAGATTCTGCAGATTTTGGCAGATTTAATTTTATAAAGTTCGTAGGATTAAAAATCTGCGCCTATCTGCTTAAATCATTTTAAAATCTGCGTTAAACAAAATCATTTTAATCCCTTTAATCTGTGGCAAAAAAAACTTACTATTCTGTCTCTTTATTCTTAAACTTCTTTTCTAGCAACAAATAAAGAATCGGTAAAACGATCAATGTCAATAATGTTGCTGAGAATAAACCTCCAATAACAACGGTTGCCAAAGGTTTTTGTACCTCTGCACCGCCGCTGGTTGATAATGCCATTGGCAAAAATCCTAAAGAGGCAACAGCCGCAGTCATTAAAACGGGACGTAATCTGGTTTTGGTTCCTATTAAAATCCTTTGCAGCGGATCTAAAACTCCCTCTTTTTTCAGTTGATTGAAATATGAAATCAATACGATTCCGTTCAGAACTGCGATTCCAAATAAAGCAATAAAACCAATTCCTGCCGAAATACTAAACGGCATTCCGCGCATCCAGAGTGCAAAAACACCTCCAATTGCTGAAAGTGGAATAGCTGTAAAAATCAATCCTGCCTGTTTGAAACTTTTAAAAGTAAAATAAAGCAAGACTAATATTAATCCCAAAGCGATTGGCAATGCTACCGAAAGTCGTTTGGTTGCTTCGATCAGATTTTCGAACTGACCGCCATACGTTACATAATAACCAGCAGGAAGTTTCAGGTCTTTATCAAGTTTTTGCTGAATCTCTTCAACTACACTTTTTATATCACGACCACGAACGTTTAATCCAACGGTAATTCTTCTCTTTCCGTCTTCGCGGGTAACTTGTACGGGACCTTGTTCATAATCGACTGTCGCCACTTGCGAAAGCGGCACTTGCTGACCATTTGGCAACGGAATAAATAAATTACTAACATCTGTAATATCCGCACGATTGTCTTCGTTCATACGGACTACAACATCAAATCTTTTGCTTTCGTCGTAGATTTTTCCTGCACTTTCTCCCGCAAATGAAGATCGGATTATTTGGTTAATGTCCGAAATGTTCAATCCGTATAAAGCAATTTTATTATAATCGTATTTTATCGTGATTTGTGGCAATCCCGTTACTTTATCAGCTTTTAAATCCCCAATTCCTTCGATCCCTTTTATTTTCGAAATTAACTCCGCTGCTTTTGCATCAAGAATTTCTAAATCATCGCCAAAAATTTTAATAGCAATATCGCTTCGGCTTCCGGTCATCAATTCATTAAAACGCATCTGGATAGGCTGAGAAATCTCAATATTAGCGCCCGGAATCACTTCCATTTCTTCTTTCATTGCATTGGCCAATTCTTCCCAATTGCGGTATTTTTTGCCCCATTCTTTTTTGTCTTTTAAGACAATAATCAAATCGCCGCTTTCAATTGGCATCGGATCTGTCGGGATTTCCCCGCTTCCTATCTTGGTTACGATAGTTTTAATCTCAGGAAATTTGGCTTTTAGTATTTGTTCGTACTTCGTAGTTGTTTCTATCATCTGGGTCAGCGAACTTCCTGTCATGATAGTGGCATTTATTGCTAAATCGCCTTCTTCTATGGTTGGGATAAACTCTCCTCCCATACTATTAAAAACAAGTAATCCCACAGTAAATAAACCCAGCGAAATCCCTAAAACCAACTTTTTAAACTGTAAGGCTTTCTCTAAAAATGGCGTATAAATCGACTCTAACCAAGCCATCATCCTGTCGCTGAAATTCTCTTTGTGTTCTGTATTTTTCGATAAAAACAAAGCACTCATCATGGGTACATACGTCAATGAAAGTACAAATGCTCCTGCAACTGCAAAACCAACGGTCATTGCCATAGGTTTAAACATTTTTCCTTCTGTTCCTACTAAAGCCAGAATTGGCAGATAAACGATTAAGATGATGATTTCTCCAAAAGCAGCACTATTTCTAATTTTTGAAGCTGAGTTATAAACTTCCGCATCCATTTCGTCCTGCGTTAATTCTTTCTTGCGCTTGAGTTTTTGTAAATGATGCATCGTGGCTTCGACGATAATTACGGCTCCATCGACAATAATTCCAAAATCGATTGCCCCTAAACTCATCAAGTTTCCGCTTACGCCAAAAGCATTCATCAAAATAACGGCAAACAGCATCGCAAGCGGAATAACCGAAGCAACAATTAAACCGGCACGAAGATTTCCCAGAAACAAAATCAGTACAAAAATCACGATTAAAGCTCCTTCCAGTAAATTTTTTGTAACCGTTCCCATTGCATTATCGACTAATTTTCCTCTGTCGATAAAAGCTTCTGCCACTACGCCTTCTGGCAAACTTTTATTAATCTGAATCATTCTTTCCTTGATTCTGTTTACAACTGCACTCGAGTTTTCGCCTTTTAACATTAAAACCATTCCGGAAACAATTTCACCTTTTCCATCTTTGGTCGATGCTCCGTAACGTAATGCAACTCCTTCGCGTACTTCGGCAACATCACGAACTAAAACAGGCGAACCATTTCGGTTTTTAACCACCACATTTCCCAGGTCTTTTACACCTTTTGCCATTCCAACACCACGAATAAAATAGGCATATTGATCTTTTTCAATATAAGCACCACCTGTGTTCTGATTGTTTTTTTCTAAGGCTTCAAAAATTTCGGTAATTGTAACTCCAAGACTGTTCAGTGTATTGGGATTAACGGCAATTTCGTATTGTTTTAATTTTCCGCCCCAGGTACTTACATCTGCAACACCTTTAACACCTTGCAGCTGCGGAATAATAATCCAATCCTGAATGGTTCTTAATTTTACTGCATCGTATTTGTTTTCATAACCTTTTTTGGCATAAACATCATATTGGTAAATTTCTCCTAATCCTGTAGAAATTGGTGCTAATTCTGGCGAACCTGCATAGGCCGGGATATTTTCCTCGGCTTGTTTTAAGCGTTGAAATATTTGTTCTCTTGCCCAGTAAATATCAACATCGTCCTCGAAAACAACAGTAACAACTGATAATCCGAAACGGGAAATACTGCGGAGTTCTATAATATCGGGAACCGTTTTTACTGCCTGTTCCAGCGGATAAGTGATTAATTGCTCGACTTCCTGACTTGCCAAGGTTGGCGCAGCCGTAATGATTTGCACCTGATTATTGGTAATGTCCGGCAAAGCATCTAATGGTAATTGTTTAAGCGAATAGCTTCCCCAAGCTATTAATACAAGGGTAAATAGCAGTATAACGAACTTGTTCTTTATACTAAACTGTATGATTTTATCTAACATTTTAATGGTATAATGATGTGAGAAATTAGACAAGGTCTGTCTATTTAAATACTGTGGAAAATCCACAACTCTCTAACCCGAACTTAATCGGGCATCATTATGCTATTTGAGGTGGCTGCCAAATACTTCCATAGAAATTGGAAGCAAAAACTGAGGTATAATTAGGTAATTGTATTGCAATAATAGAATAAGACACAGGAAAATCAAAACTTATGGCAGTCTGATAACTTAATACTTGTGCTCCACAGCAATTACAAGCGCAGAACGGAGAGCATAAATCGTTTTGTTTATCGTGTGAATGATTTGCATCTGATGAAAATTGGGCAATTTTATGAGCAGCACTATTTACTTCCATATCTGCACAAGGCATATTTGAAAGCGCCATTAAATAAAGTGATAATATAATAGTTATCCATTTCACGTTGCAAAAATACTATTTATTTCTATTGTAAACTTAATTAGTTGAAAATGTTAGAGAAAAAGGATTAATTCTCTAAAATTTACTTGGAGTTTCGTTTCCCTAAAAAATTGCATTTTCTTAAAAAAATATGATTAATGATAAAAAAATTTAGTTAAATTTAACAATAATTAACATATGTTTTGAGTTCATCCTTATAAGCCTTCAATTCATATTCTCCTATAAACCAAAAAGATACATCTACACCCTCATAAGAATACATTTAGTGCATATTTCTTTTACGCAGTTCTATTAATTAACAATTATAAACACGAAAATCAATGAAATATAATACATTAATATTAGCCTTATCATCATTATTCTTTAGCATGCAAATTTACGGTCAGGTCTATACCGAAAAAATCGTAGGAGAAAAAAATCAGCAGCTAAAAGACAGCCTTGCAATAGAAAAATACCCTTATGCTTTACCCATCTGGGGAGAAAAAGTAGCTCAAAAAGGATATAAATTACCTTATTCCGCAGGACTTTCCATAAATTATTTCTGGCAGGATTCTGATATTACCATAAAAGATTTAGAAGTTGGCTTTAATAATGGCCCTTTATATAATTTAGATGAAATCGTTCGTTTTGATAAATCTTCTGTAGTAACGAGTTCTGTTACGATCCGACCTGATATCTGGCTGCTGCCATTCTTAAATGTATATGGAATTTTTGGCCAGTCTAAAACCACTATAAAAATAAATGCCGGAATATGGATTCCGGATGCCGATAATAACTGGACTCAAATTACCTCTATTAATACAAGTGCTAATTTTGATGCCACAACATTCGGATTCGGGATGACACCTACTATTGGTATTGGCGGCGGCTGGCTTGCCCTTGATATGAATATGGCGTGGACTGATATTAGTTCTCTTGACAAACCTGCTTTTTCTTATATTTTTGGTCCACGATTGGGTAAAACATTTAAACTGCATAAACCGGACAGAAATATTGCTCTTTGGGTTGGTGGATTTAGGGTTCATATCTCTGGCAATACTAACGGAACTATCTCTTTGAGTGATGTTTTAGATCTCAACAGTGCTGAACAAAAAGTAGCTGACGGATTGACTAAAGTCTCTGATAATCAAACTAAGGTTGACACTTGGTGGGACGGATTAACGCCATCTCAGCAAAAAAATCCTGCAAATGTTGCGAAGCATAATACGGCAGACAGGGCGCTGGAGTCAGCAGGAACTTTTCTGACTACATTAGATGGTGCTTTAAGCACGGCTGAATCATCAACGGTTCAATATTCATTGCATAAAGCGCCAAAAGATATGTGGAATTTTATTGTAGGATCTCAATTTCAATATAGTAAACATATTATGTTTAGAGTAGAAGCAGGTTTTTTAGGAACCAGAACGCAGGTTTTAGGCGGGCTTCAGTATCGTTTTGGACTTTAAACCAAATTATATGAAAAAAGGATTATTATTACTTATCGCATTGTTTTGTATTGTTCCGGCACGCTCTCAAGTTTTAATTTCCTTAATTTTTGGAGACAAACTGAATTCTCCTTTTTTGGAGTTTGGTTTAGAAGGCGGCGTGAATTTCTCGACAATTTCTGACCTTGATACTTCGGGAACCAATTTGGGTTTTAATCTTGGATTTTATTTTGATATTCGATCTAAACAAAATCCGGCCTGGATGATTAATACCGGAGTAATTGTAAAATCTCCAATGGGCGCACACGGAATACCGGTGTATTCTCTAAACGACGCTACTCTTGACAATACTTTTGCAGGCGGAAGTGTAAATCGCGAAATAAGATACTTTAATGTTCCTATTTTAATTAAATATCAGTTCAGGAATAATATTTATCTTAAAACTGGACCTCAGTTTGGTTTATTAGCCAAAGCTTTTGATGAGTTTACCAGAGAAGTGAATAAGGATGATGTGGTTTATAAAAAAAATATCCGGGACCAAATACGGGTTATCGATGCGGGAATTGCGCTGGGAGCAGGTTATCATATGAAAATTGGAAATGGTTTGAACGTAACGGTTCAATATTATTACGGGTTGGTTCCTGTAATGAAAGGTGACGGCCCAAATGTATACAACAGATCTTTGTATGTAACTGCAGGTCTCCCTATTGGAAAAGGGAAAGCAGCTCAAAGAAGGGCTGAAAAAGAAGCTGAACTAAATAAAATTGTCCTTCCGGAGGATGAAGCGAAACCTCAAAAATAGCTAACCATTTATCGTACTAATAAAGTCTAACAATTCATTATTATCCAGAACAAAATCAGGATTAGTATTCAAAATCGCATTGTGAGGCATAAAAGGCATATCAGCAGCAAGCGGATTTTGAACTACTATTGTTCCTCCTGCAGCATGAATACTTTTTAGACCGTAGGTTCCGTCAGTATTTGAGCCGGACAATAAAATTCCTACCAGTGATTTCCCATAAATTTCTGCAGCAGATTCAAATGACACATCAATACTAGGTCGGCTATAATTTATTTTCTCAGAAATATCAAGCGAAAGCGTCTCGTTTTTTTCAAATAACAAATGATAATTAGACGGCGCTATATAAATAAAACCCGGTACAAGAGGTACTTTATCCTCGACAGATTTTACTAAAATATTTGATTTTAAAGCAATCAGTTCCTCTAAAGTCTGATCGTCTGTACTTTTTCTATGTACCACAATTACAATTGCAAAGCCATTTAATTTAGTTAATTCCGGCAAAATTTGCATTAAAGCATTTAAGCTTCCTGCAGATCCGCCTATGATAACCACTTTACAGTCTGATATTATTTTACCTTCCTCCATATTTTTTCTTTATCCAGCTGTTTGTATTTGTTAGGAGCAATAGAATATTTAATAGTTTCTTTTGTTCCTAAGGCTAAAAACCCTAAAACTGCCAGACTTTCATCGAATAAATTAATGACTCTTTTTTGGAGATCGTTATCAAAATAAATTAAAACATTACGGCATAAGATCATATCAAATTCATTAAACGAGGTATCTGATACTAAATTATGCTGTGAGAAAACCATCTTTTCGGCTAATTCTTCATTAAACTTAGCAATCCCATAATTGGCGATATAGTAACTGGAAAAATCTTCCTGCCCGCCTGCATCGCGATAATTCTCTGAATATTCTTTCATCATTCGCAAAGGAAAAATCCCTTTTTTGGCTGTTTCTAAAACCGTCGCATTAATGTCTGTCGCATAAATTAATGATTTATGAAGTAAACCGGCTTCTTTTAGCATTATAGCCATAGAATATACTTCTTCGCCTGTAGAACAGCCGGCGTGCCATAATCTAATAAAGGGTTTTGTACCTAATAAAGGTAAAATTTCTTTTCGCACAACGGCATAAAAAGCCGGATCCCGAAACATCTCTGTTACGTTGACGGTGATCTCATCGACCATTCTTTTATAATACTCCGGATCATACCGAACTCTGGAGAGAAATTCATGAAAATGCGTAAATCCATCTAAATGCATTACTCTGTTTACACGTCTTTTTAATGAAGCTCTTGAATAGCTGCCAAAATCGAAACCGTAATATTCATAAACGTCATTAATAAGTGTTTCTAGTTCGATATCCTCAATCATAATACTCTCAAATTTTGCCCAAGATAAGCAGTAATTTATCTACATCTACCGGTTTTGAAATATAGGCATCTGCCCCAGCCTCTAAACATTTTTCTTTGTCGCCTATCATTGCCTGAGCAGTTACCGCCACAATATAAGCTGATCTTCTGTTAGGAAGTGCTTTTATTAACGGGATTGCTTCATAACCATCCATTTCCGGCATCATCATATCGATCAGAATCCCATCGATAACTTCATCAGAGCTTAATATTTTCAAAGCTTCTTCGGCACTTAAACAAGACAAGCAATCAAATGATTTTGCACGTAAAGTGTGTTCTAAAGCAAAAATATTTCTAGAATCATCATCAATAATCAAAAGTCTTTTTTTATTCATTTCGTCCACTTTTATTTGGTTTATTTTTGTCACGAATTATTTTTTTGCGAAGTTTTTTTCGCTACGAATTGCGAATTAGCACAAATTTCAAAAATTATTTAAACAATGAATCCTTAAAAATTCTTGTCTTTTTGCCACAGATTAAAGGATTTAAAATGATTTCTTTATCAAAAATTATCTGAGAATCTTTTTAATCTGTGGCTAACTTTTTTATATTTTATCGTAAAGCCATACTCTCAATAACGAAAGCAGCTGATCGATATCTACCGGTTTGGTAATATAATCTGACGCTCCTGCTTTGATACATTTTTCTCTGTCGCCTGTCATGGCCTTGGCTGTCACGGCAATTACCGGTAAATTTAAAAATTTAGGATTAGCACGAATTTTTTCAGCCGTTTCATAACCGTCCATATTAGGCATCATCATGTCTAATAAAACAACATCAGTATCCGGATGTTCTGCTAATATCTTGATCGCTTCCTTACCATCAAAAGCAGTAATCACATTCATTTTAAAAACTTCAAGTGCTTTTGTCAATGAATAAATATTACGAACATCATCGTCTACAATCAATACCTTTTTCTCATGAAGAATATTGTTTAGTAAATTTAGCTTTTTATAGCTTTCTTTCTTGTCATTTCCGTCTTTTTTATCTTCAACTAAATGAAGGAATAACGAAACTTCATCAAGCATCCTTTGGTAAGAATGCGCTGTTTTTACAATAATAGAATCGGCATATTTTTTAATCTTTACTTCTTCCTTCATCGATAAACTTTTTCCTGTAAAAACAATTACAGGTAAGTTCTCCAATCCAGGCGATTTTTTTACCCCGTCTAAAATCTGGTAAGCATATTTGTCCGGAATTCCCATATCGAGAATAACACAATCAATTTCGGTTTTATTCAAAGCCTCCAGTCCTTGCGAAACTTCGCTTTTTATTTCAGAATTAATATTATAGGTTTCTAAGAAATAAGCCAGTGCCTTTGCATGCTTTGGATTGTCCTCAATAATTAAAACCTTTTGCGCTTCTTTATTAATGATGTGCTCAATTCGCAAAAACACATCCGGAATCTTCTCAAAAGCCACCGGTTTGTCTAAGAAATCCACGGCTCCTTTTAGTAAACTTTCCTGTTTTAATTTGTGCGATGACATAATATGAACCGGGATATGTTTGGTTTCGTTATGATTTTTTAATTCTTCCAGAACTTCCCAACCGCTTTTTATTGGCAGCTCAATATCTAATAAAACGCCAACAGGTTTATACAACAAAGTAAAGTTCAAAGCATAATCCCCACGAACAGAAACGACTCCTTTATATCCTTTTTTTCTCGTAAAAGTTAAAAGGGATTTCGCAAAATTAATATCATCCTCAACAATCAGGATTACTTTATCGTTTGGCAAAATTGAATTTCTGTCATCTTCAATCTCGTCCGGAATCGTCGCGCTTAAATATTTATTTTTTACAGGGGCTTTCTCTGTCTCTACTACTTCTGTAAATTCTGTTGGTGGAATTTTTTCGACATTAATTCTACCAATTGCAGATCCAAAAACCGGAAGGCACAAGGTAAACGTACTGCCTTCCTGAACTTTACTATGCAAGATTATTTCACCGCGAAGTAATTTTGCTAATTCCCTGCTGATCGATAATCCTAAACCTGTTCCTCCGTATTTACGTTTTGTCGAGCCATCCGCTTGTTGGAAAGCTTCAAAAACCAGTGGCTGTTTTTCTAACGGGATTCCAATTCCGGTATCTTTTACAATAAAGCAAATGATTTTATCATCGTCTTCATTAATTTTAATTTCTAAGCTTACAGTACCTTTTTCAGTAAATTTAATGGCGTTCGAAATCAGGTTTTTCAGGATCTGCTCCAAACGCATCTTGTCCGTTTTAATGACAATTGGTGCATCATTCGAAAGAATTTCCAACTTAATTCCCTTTTCTTTTGCTACCTGATTGAATAAATTCCATAAAGTATCCGTGATTTCTTTAGTAGAAACATCCAGAAATTCAAGTTCCATTTTACCCGCTTCAATTTTGGATAAATCCAGAATTTCGTCGATCAATCCTAACAAACTGTTTCCGGAACTCTGAATTACTTTTGCAAACTCAATTTCTTCCTCGACCATGCTTTTGTTATTATTCTCAGATAACAAACGGCTCAAGAGCAAAATCGAATTCAAAGGCGTTCTTAATTCGTGTGACATATTTGCCAAAAACTCTGATTTATAACGAGTTGTTAACTCTAAAGCTTCAGATTTCTTTTGGATCTCGTTGTTTTTTTCTTCCAATAAAACACTTCTTTCAGACAACTCTTCATTAGTTTGCTCCAATTCTTCCTGTTGTACTCTCAGTTCTTCTTCAGAAGCCTGAAGTTTCTCAGTTTGTGCTTCTAATTCGGCATTTATTGCTTCAAGTTCGCTGTGTTGTACTTGTAACTCTTCAGATTGAGCTTTCGTTTCTTCCAGCAATTCCATTACTCTTTTTCTATTTTGAGTAGATTTAACTGCAATTCCAATATTGTTAGAAACATTCTTCAAAAACTCTAAATGCAAATCCGAAAACCCGTAAATACTCGCCAATTCAATAGCTCCCTCAATTTTAGTATCCAACAACGGAATAGCCACAATATGGGTTGGTTTTATCTGACCTAAAGCATAATTAATCTGGATATCATCTGGCGATAATGCTTTTAATTGTAGAATTTTTCCTGAAACAATGGCCTGTCCAATTAAACCTTCTCCTTTTTGAATGCGTTCTCGATTTTTACTTGGTATATAGCTGTAACCGCCTGCAACAAAAAGTTCATTTTCTTCTAAAACATATAAAACTCCGGCACTGCTATTGGTATATTGGCACACAAATTCAATAACATCTTTTGATAATTTTTGCATTGATTTATCACCCAGCATTACATTATTGAGATTCGCAATACCGGTTTGAAGCCATTCTTTTTGAGACAATAAATCGAAAGAATTTTTCAGGGAAACTCCCATACTATTCAAGGATTCGCCCACGCTTCCTAATGCATCAGCCTTTGTATCATCTACACGAATGTCATAATTTCCGTTCGAAATATTACTGGCAATAGAACTTATTGCTTCGATTCTTTGAGCTGTTTCACGATCTTTTTTCTCTAGTTCAGCCTGAAGCAGCGCACGTTCATTAAAATCTTTTAGAATCCTGATCAAAAATACAATCGAAATAATAAAGGCAATTATAAAAGCAACGATTATCAAAATGATACTGTAAGTACCATAACGTTCTGAGTTTTCATTGCGTTCTTTTAAAAGATTCTGCTCTGTATTTTCAACTGTTTTAATTTTAGCACGCAAATCATTCATCATATTTCTGCCCTCAGTGAGATCAAAAGTAGCCGCGTTTTTTCCGAGGCGCTTTTTTACGATTTGATTGTTCAGGTACTTAAAAAAGTTAGAACGAAGTGTGGTTAATTCCTTTAATTGTGCTTGCTGAGATGGATTATCAACCGTAAGCTCTAATACTTTTTCAAAATAATTATTTGATTTTGCTTCGGCATCATTATATCGTTCTATAAATTGTTCGTCACCGGTAATCAAAAAACCACGCATACTGGTTTGCGCTTCGGTAATTATCGCAGAACCTTCGTTCAGATTATAAATTACATCCTGAGTATGGTTGACCCAAAAATTACTGTTCAGTAAGCTCTTTATACTTACAAATGAGGCCGTAGAACTGATCATCAGAACCAGTAACGAGATCATCGAACTTATTAATAAATTCCTTTTAAAGTTATTCTTCATGTTTTTGGTTATATTTATTCGTATTTTAAAGGAAGAACAATAATGAAGCTTGCGCCCTTGCCTACCTGACTTTTTGCTGTGATTAATCCGTTGTGTTTTTCTATGATTTTTTTGGCAATCGCCAATCCAATTCCGGTTCCTTCATACGACTGTCGATCGTTTAAGCTCTGGAAAATGATAAATATCCGATCGAGGTAAATTTCATCAAAACCAATTCCGTTATCTTTTACTGTAATCCTGCAAAATTTACCATCTGCAGCAACAGGACTTTCAAAAGATTTATCTGAAATTAATTCAGATGTAATTTCGATCAAAGGATGTTGGGAATTTCCGGAAAACTTGAGTGCATTTCCTATCAAATTCTGAAAGACCTGCCTCAGCTGACTCGGAATGCTGTCTATTGTTGGGAGTTCATTTGTTTTTATAGTCGCATTTTTCCTTTCGATCAAATAATCAAAATCTGAAAGTACTTCCTGCAAAACCTCATTCAGATCGGTTGATTCAGGTTTTACCTGCGACGACAATCTTGAGTATGCTAGTAAATCAGTAATTAAAGTCTGCATTCGTTCTGCTGATTTAATTGTACGATTTACGTAATCAATTGCTTTTACATCATCAGCCAAATAAAGCTCTTTGATGATTTTTATAAAAATCTGAATTTTACGGATGGGCTCATTTAAATCGTGCGAAACTACCCAGGAGAATTGTTGCAGTTCGTGATTTTTCATCTCTAATTCTTCGTTTTTCAAAACCAGTTCTTTAGTTCTTTCCGCGATTTTAATTTCGAGATTGTCCTGAGCTTCTTTCCTTATTATGATTTCTTTAGAAAGGAGTTCTTTTATACCTTTTAATTCTCTTTGCTGCTCATAAAGTTTCAGGAAAGTTTTTACTTTTAACATCAGCAAATCACTGTCTACAGGTTTGGTAATGTATTCGACTGCACCGGTTTCATATCCTTTAAAAATGTATTTCTTTTCGATATTTAGTGCCGAAAGAAAGATCACCGGAATGTCTTTGGTGCGTTTATTACCTGAGAGGATTTTTACTACTTCGAAACCATCAAGTCCCGGCATCTGAACATCCATAATAATCAGGCAATAATCTGTTTTTAGGATTTTCTTCAGGGCTTCTTCGCCGGACTCAGCCGTGTCCACATCAATATCATGTAGTTCTAATGTTTTCTTCAAGGCAATTATATTTGCCTTTATATCGTCGACGATTAATACCATACTGTATTGGGGGAGTAAAGTTGTAATGAATAAATTTGTTTTTAATTTGAAAATCGCTTTGAAAAATGCTATTCAAAATAGCTGATCCTATTTTTAAATAACGGCAGTCAAACCTTCAAATTTATAAAAAAAAAGCATATTGCCTTTTTATCGAAAAGCAAATTAGTTACATAATTCCCATGTTTGGGCTTTAAATTTTAGATGTAATTTATTGAGGTAATCTTAAATTTATTTCAGTTAAGCTTTTAATAATCTGCTAACTATTTTAGAGTCAGATTAATTGCTCTAAAATTAAAGTATTATGAAAAAGACAAAGACATTTCCTGAACAAAAACAAAATCTTCCGGGGAACGAACATAAAATGAACCCTGAACCGGAAATTATAAGAGAAAATTATGTTGGAAGCGGTAAACTCCTCAAAAAAGTTGCTTTTATAACCGGTGGCGACAGTGGTATTGGCCGTAGTGTTGCCGTTCATTTTGCCAGAGAAGGTGCGGATATTGCCATAGTTTACTTAAAAGAAGACAAAGACGCTAAAGAGACAAAGGCATTAATTGAGAAAGAAGGCCAACAATGCCTGATTATTAGTGGCGATTTGAAAGATGAGAAATTTTGTAAAAGTGCTGTAAAAAAGTGCCGTACCTTATTTAAAAAAATAAATATTGTGGTTAATAATGCAGCTGTACAATTTCCTCAAACCGAATTGGAAAAAATAACCGCTGCACAGCTCCATAAGACATTCGAAACCAATATCTATCCTTACTTTTATATTACAAAAGCGGCATTGCCATTTTTGAAGCAAGGCGATACTATTATTAATACGAGTTCTGTTACGGCGTATCGCGGCAGCGAACATCTTGCGGATTATGCGAGTACAAAAGGTGCCATTGTTAGTTTTACAAGATCATTATCGACTATGCTGGCCAAAAAGCAAATACGTGTAAACGGCGTTGCGCCTGGACCAATCTGGACACCTTTGATTGTGGCTACTTTTGATAAATTATCTGATTTTGGTAAAGACAATCCAATGGAAAGAGCCGGTCAACCCTCAGAAGTTGCACCTGCTTATGTATTTCTTGCCTGCGAAGACAGTAGCTATATCACCGGACAATTCATTCATGTCAATGGTGGAGAAATGATTGGCGGATAGATTTTTTTAAAGGTTCAAAGGCGCAAAGGGACAAAGGTTCAAAGTTTTTTATTGTGTATAGTTTAATCGCGCAAAGATGCGAAGTTAATTTGCGTGAGCTTATTTAAGTAACTCAAAAAAAAAATTAGCGCCTTTGCGTCTTTGCGAGATTAAAAAACTTAGCCATTTAGAAACTTAGTAACTAAAAAAAACATTGCGCCTTTGCGAGATTAAAAAACTCAGCAACTTAGTATCTCAGAACCTTAGCAACTCAAAAAAAATGAATTTAATAGACGTTATCGGACTCTTCGCCGGAACCTGTGTTACGATATCAGTGATTCCGCAGATTCTAAAAGTCTGGAAAACCAAAAAAGTGAAACAAATCTCGCTTAAAACCTTTGGAATTCTAACTTTCGGAATCCTGGTTTGGATTATTTACGGCATTTTAAAAAATGATTTACCCATAATAATTACCAATAGCGTCTCGTTATGCCTGAATTTGATTATGGTTTATTTTATTATTTATTATGAGAAAGAATGAGACTTGTGTATTACGTTTTTTTTGTCATGAAGACACAAAGGTTTTTGACAGCAAATACATTAGTTTTTTTGCCGCAAAGACACTAAGACACAAAGTTTTTATACTGCGAAGACAGTAGTTTTCCGCCACGAAGATGCTAAGTTTTTATTAATTATAAGGTAATAAATTACGTCAGAACGACAAAAAACAAGCAATCATCAAAATAAAAAACCTGCGCAAATCAGCGTTTTCGCAAAGCGAATCCGTGTCATCCGTGGGCAATTTCACCGCAATGACACACACTAAAATTTCATTACAAAATAAAAAATCCGCGTCAATCAGCGTTTTCGCAAAGCGAATCAGCGTCATCCGCGCGCTATTTTAGCAACATTCTTAACTAAAAAAAACAGCTCGTTTAAGCTGTTTTTTTCGTAAAAGAAGTAATATATGATGCTTGTTAGCTAGCTAATTTCTGATTGAATGGCTTATATGATAAATGGTATTTTTCTTTAAAAATACGTGGCAAATAGTGTCGGCTCGCTAATCCTGCAGCAATAATTACTTCAGTTATATTCATATTCGAAATTCTTTTAATTTCATTAATTTGCTTTACGGCCAAATTTAAAATAGGTTCAAATGTTTTGATATAATTATAACTATGTTGAGCTATCTCTATCTCAATAATTTCTTTTAATATTATTTTTTTAAGCAAATTTCTAACAATTCCTTTTTGAGGAAGCGTTTTAAGTTCTTGCCATTTCTGAGCAGTTTTCAAACTTTGGCTTCCTGCATAAAAATAATTGCCTGATTCGCTCATGAATCTTTTCTTTAATTGAGAAATCGTTTCAGCATTCTGTCCTTCAGCTGATACATTCGTTGGCATTCCTATTAATGAAAACTGAATGTGTTTATGACTTTCCAAATACAAAACACTATTTATAACTGATGTATTACTCAAAATACCGGTTTGATTCTTTTTAATGCTTTTTTTCTCTCCATTCGCACCAAAACTATGTGTCAATCGTCCGTCTTCGCAATACGCGAAAAATATAGGCGCTGATTGAAATGATTCTATACTTAAACTGACATCCTGATTCAATACAAGATCAAAACTCAAATGCGACATTTTATTATCCAGACAAACTCCGGTAATAGTCCCTTTTGCCCATTTTGATTTAATAACTAAATTGTATTCGTTATTATTGAGAATCAAATCACCGTTAAAACTATCTTTAAGATCATTAAAAATAGCATCAAATCCTCCTGCATTTAAGTATAGTTTTTTCATAATGGTTTGGTTTTTATAAATTAGTCCGTAATTATTTACGTACAAAACTCAACTTTGGTTTTATTTCTTTTTTGATAATTCAAATTTCATAAATATTGTTAATCAAAGCCTTATACAATTTCAGTCAGATATTTCATAATTAAAGGAAACGTAAAAACAAACTACAAACACCCATATTTTTGCCACGAAGACACAAAAGCACGAAGTTTAAATTGAAGTATGATGGTTTATGGTAAATCTTATAATCACCCAAAGTGACGTAATTTTGCCACGAAGACACTAAGGCGCAAAGTTTAAATTGAAGTACGCTGGTTTATGGTAAATATTTATAATCGCGCAAAGTGAGGTGATTTTGCCACGAAGACACTAAGACACAAAGTTTAAATTGAAGTACGCTGGTTTATGGTAAATCTTATAATCACCCAAAGTGACGTAATTTTGCCACGAAGGCGCTAAGGCGCAAGGTTTAAATTGAAGTACGCTGGTTTATGGTAAATATTTAAAATCGCGCAAAGTGAGGTGATTTTGCCACGAAGACACTAAGGCACAAAGTTTAAATTGAAGTATGATGGTTTATGGTAAATATTTATAATCGCGCAAAGGCGCTAAGTCCCAAAGAAAAAAAAGTAAAACATTGTGCTTTACTCCTTCTCGCAGAAAAACCAATCGTGACAAAAAAACTTTGCGCCTCTGCGAGATTTTAACAATTCTGTTGAAGAAACTTTGTGCCTTAGTGTCTTCGTGGCAGAAAATCCTTCGTGGCAAAAAACTTACGCCTCTACACTTTGCCGAGATTTTAACAATCCTCCTGAATAAACTTTGTGCCTTAGCGCCTTCGTGGCAGAAAACCCTTCATGGCAAGAATAAAAAACACCTTGTAAAAATCGGATAGGAGCCTAGGGATTAATTCCCTAGGCGACCTTCCACACCACCCGGCATACGGATCCGTACCAAGGCGGTTCTTAATTTACGATACATTTTAAGATAGATACCTAACCTAAAGTACTTCCGTGAGGTTATTTTCAGTTATCCCAATAAAGGTCTGCACTCCTTGGTAGCTGTCGGATTCCGTCCTATCCTTCCCAAGGTAGTTATCAAATTACTTGATATTTTCTGCATTCGTGCCTTCATAGGTAACATTCATTTACTACTCACTTAATTAAGTTCAGTCCTTCGGTACTCATTTACAGTACCTACTATGACCTCTGCTGACTTCTTATAGCAATTGTTATCCATAAGTGCTTTTCTTAAAAAAAAAACTCCCCCTATGTCTATAAGACCTCCCCAGGTAAGAACGACAACTTTCCTCTCATATACCTGCTATATTTACCATCATGTTTCCGTACAGTTTTGGACTTCAGTTTGTGTTGCAACCTTATCCAACATCTTTGGCCTATTATATAGTTTCTGTTCGTCAGGTCAAGAGTTTGCCTACTGCTTCCTTCAGATTCCACCTCGCGATGGACACCCTTGCATTCAGCTAACACTTCCCACTGTAAAGGCGTGTTCGGGACTTACACCCTAGAGTTACCGCCCATGCTGGGCACACAACAAAAGCAGCTGCTCCAGATAAATCTGAAACAACTGCTCCCCAGCAAAATAAAAAATACTCTCTATTTTATTTTATGTAAGTTCATTGATATCCGCATTCTTAGCATAATTTGCCTTTGGGATATCTTTAAAAAATTCAGCTTCTTCCAGATCAGCAGTTGGACCATATCCTATTAAATGTGTTCCTTTTATCTGATCCTTTGTTTCGATTATATACAAAATAGACATATCATCAGGGTCACTCATTCCTTCGTAACGGTGATGTGCTACAATAAAAATCTCATTTGGTGCATATGCATATTTTGTCTCCGAATCTAGTAAGGTACCATCTGTAAATAAAAAATTAGAAGTATAACCTTCGTCCTGGTACTTTTTTATATAGTCAGTTTCGTGTTTTTGCTCTTTTTTCATGATTCGATTGAGTTTAAGATTTTTTCAAATCTGTTGTTAAATCAAATTTCATCATTCAATTCAAATTAAATTAACTCAATTGATTTAAAAATTAGCTCATTCAAAAAATCAAAATCAAATCAATAAATATTTTACTAATTTTAACAATTATCTATATACAATATTTGCAAACAATGTTATTTATTAAGTTTACTATATTGTGTTCACCAAAACGAAACAACTTTTAATGAGTACTTTAAATCACAATTTCCTTACTAACGGAGGCGAAATGGGCGCATTAATGCGTGCAAAAGACTGGACAAAATCTCCAATTGGCGCTATTGATTCATGGCCGCAAAGTTTGCGTACTACTTTAGGAATTCTTTTAAACTCAAAATTTCCAATGTTTTTGTTTTGGGGACCGGAACAAATTTGTTTTTATAATGATGCTTATCGCCCAAGTCTGGGAAATGACGGAAAACATCCTGCAATACTGGGACAAAAAGGAGCTGAGTTCTGGCCGGAAATCTGGGATTTTATTAAACCATTAATCGATCAGGTTCTTACTTTGGGTGAAGCCACATGGCATGAAGACCAATATTTGCCTATATACAGAAACGGGAAAATGGAAGATGTTTACTGGACTTTTAGCTATAGTCCCGTAAATAATGATGATGGAAAAGTAGATGGAGTTCTGGTTATTTGCAATGAAACAACTGATAAGGTAAAAATCCTTAAAAATTTAGAAGATAACAACGAACGCTATCGCAATAATATTCTTCAGACTCCTAATGCGATGTGCATTTTTAGGGGCAACGATTATGTTGTTGAAATTGCGAACGAATTAATGCTTGAAATTTGGGAACGAAAGATAGAAGAAGTAATCAATCAGCCCATTTTTAAAGCATTGCCCGAGGTTACAGGTCAAGGACTTGAGGATGTTTTACTAAACGTATATACTACAGGAGAACGATTTACAGCATACGAATTACCCGTTAAGTTAACCCGAAAAGGTAAAATCGAAAATACTTTTATCAATGTCGTTTATGAAGCATTAAAAGAACCGGACGGAACCATTTCCGGCATTGTTGCAATAGCCAATGATGTTACTATACAGGTTATTGCCAGAACAGCGGTTGAGGAAAGTGAAAAACGTTTCAGGAATACTGTAAAACAGCTTCCGCTTGGAATAGCGATTCTTAAAGGTCCCGATCTGATGGTTGAAATGGCTAATAGTACTTATCTTCAGATCATTGATAAAACTGAAGACTATGTTTTAAACAAACCCATATTTCAATCAGTTCCTGAAGCAAAAGAGACTGTTTATCCGTTACTCTCTAAGGTTTATCAGGAAGGCATTCCCTATTATTCGGATGAATTAGAAGTTACTCTAAATCGTTACGGCAAACAGGAAGTTTGTTACTTTAATTTAGTTTTTCATCCTTTAAGAGAAGAAAACAACAATATTGAAGGAGTTATTATTGTGGCTCACGAAGTTACTGAAGCTGTAAAAGCAAAGCATCTTTTAACTGAAAGTGAAAAAGCTTTTAGAAATTTAGTAATGGATTCTCCTATTGCAATGGCAATTTTTAGAGGGAAAGATCACATTATCGAGATGGCCAACAATACCATGATGAAGACCATCTGGCAAAGAAAGAAAAAGGAAACTATAGGTAAGCCCATTCTGGAAGTTTTCCCGGAATTATCAGAACAAAAATACCCGGAACTCCTCGATCAGGTTGTTTTGAATAAAAAAATTATTCGCGAAAACGAAGCAATTGCATACATAGACATAAAAGGAGAACTTAAAAAGTTTTATCTTGATTATCAATACACTCCATTATTAGAAAAAGAAGGGAAAGCCTCAGGAGTGATGGTAACTGTAACTGATATAACATCAAAAGTAGAAGCCCGAAAAAAGGTAGAAGTTGCCGAGGAACGTGCCAGATTAGCTGTTGAAATTGCCGAAATTGCAACTTGGGATTTAAATATTGTAACTCAGGATTTAATTTACTCAGAAAATCTCGCAACTATTTTTGGACATGATAAAGTATCTAAAATAACCCGCGCACAGATTAAAGCTCAGGTTCATCCTGATGATCAGATTATTCTTGAAAACGCCTATAATTTAGCACTGAAAACAAGTATTTACAAATACGAATCACGCGTTATAAAACCGGATAATTCTATTTGCTGGATAAAAGCACATGGGAAGATATTTTTTGACGAGAACAAAAAACCCGTAAAAATGCTGGGGACTATTATAGATATCACGGATGAAAAAAACAATCAGGAGACATTGATAAAAAGTGAGGAAAAATTCAGACTCCTCGCCGACTCTATGCCACAGCATATCTGGACAAGTGATTCGTTGGGGAATCTAAATTATTTTAATCAATCTGTTTATACCTATTCCGGAATTCCTGTTGACGAAATTGTAAAAAAAGGCTGGCTTCAGATTGTACATCCTGAAGATCGGGAAGCAAATGTAAATGCCTGGATAGAGGCTATAAAAACAGGAAATGATTTTTTATTAGAACATCGTTTTCTTCGTCATGATGGCGAATACAGATGGCAGTTAAGCCGTGCAATTGCTCAAAAAGATAACACAGGAAAAATTCAGATGTGGGTAGGTACAAGTACTGACATTCAGGATCAAAAGAATTTTACAAACCAGCTTGAGAAACAAGTTTCTGAACGCACGGAACAGTTAGAAATTAAAAACAGGGATTTAATCAATATGAATATTGAACTGCAGTCTTTTGCCTATATTTCGAGTCATGATTTGCAGGAACCACTCCGAAAAATTCAAACCTTCGCAAGCCGATTATCAGATTTAGATGAGCAGAATATTTCGGCGAAAGCCAAAACTTACCTCAGCCGAATTGAAGTTGCAGCAAAAAGGATGCAGACTCTAATTCAGGACCTTTTAGAATATTCGAGAACAAACTCCGCCGAAAGAGTCTTTGTAAAAGTGAATCTTGATGATATTGCCGAAGAAATAATAAGTGATTTCTCAGAACGTATTGAAGAAAAAAATGCTCAGGTTATTTTTAATCCATTAGGAGAAGCTACAATTATTCCGTTTCAATTCAGACAATTGCTTCACAATTTAATTGGAAATGCCCTTAAGTTTTCTAAAAAAGGCATATCTCCAATCATAGAAATTAAAGCTAACAGAATTAAAGGTAATAAGATAAAACAACTTGTCGATTTCCCTGATAAAATGTATTATCATCTTAAGATTTCGGACAACGGAATTGGTTTTGACGCCGAATACAAGGAACGTATTTTTGAAGTATTCAAACGTTTAAACACTGATACTGAGTTTGCAGGCACAGGAATAGGCCTGGCTATTGTAAAAAAGATTGTAGAAAACCATAAAGGAATTATCACAGCAAGTGGCGAAAAGAATAAAGGCGCCACTTTTGATATTTACATTCCTGAATTACAGTAGGTTTATTATAACTTATAAACGAAGTCTTTATCTGTTGGATTAAATTTTTTCCAATCGATCTCTAAGGCGTGATTAATAGACTTTATAATATCTTTCATCAAAACGGGCTTTGTAATGAAGTAATTAGCGCCTAAAATGCGACATCTTTCTATTATACTTGGTTCATTTGAAGTCGAGAAGATAATAACCGGAATATCATTTTTTATTTCAGAATTTCTAAGCTCAGTCAAAACATCGAATCCGTTTTTTCCTGGCATATTCAAATCTAAAAAAACTACATGCGGCGTAGGTGGCGGATTATAAATAGCATCTAATAATTTTTCTCCCCCACTATATGTTTGAAGTGTAATTTTTTTTGGCAATGACTCTACTGCATCTGTAAAAATGCTCAAATCATCTTCATCATCATCAGTATAAAATATAGTAAAATCAGTCATGTGTTATTTGTAAATTGGGTGTTTTCTCCCTCAAAGATAACCAAATTTATAGAAAAATCAATTGCTTTTAGAGTAACAAATAAAAATTTAGTAATTGAAATCTCATAATTTTTAAATCTAATTGTGTAAGCTCAAAAGCTGCAAAAATCTGAATTTTGTTAGTATGTAGTGTTAAACAAAAATCACACACATATTACTCATAAAATGAGCGTATTAACAAATTAATCAGTTATAAATTATAAAAAATAAAGTCATGGGAGATCATAAAGACCTTACAAACGAATTTGCTGTAGATAAAATAAAAAATCTTGCAGAAAACATAAAAACGTGTATGTTTTGTACATATAATGAATACAGACTGCAATCACGCCCAATGTCAGTCCAGAAAATTGACGATTTAGGTCAGCTCTGGTTCTTATCTGACAGAAATAGCAACGTAAATGCAGAGATAAGCCTTAACCCGCAAGTCGAACTGTTTTTCTCTGAGCCACACGATAAATTCCTGACACTGCATGGGAGCGCAAGTATATCATATGATAGGGAAACAATTAAAGAATTGTACGATCCAATTGTAAAAGTTTGGATGCCCGAAGGCGAAGATGATCCCAACTTAAGTGTTATTAAGGTAGTTCCGGAAGATGGTTATTACTGGAACAATAAAAACGGAAAAATGGTCGCCATAGCAAAAATGGCAACTGCTTTTGTAACCGGAAAAACCATGGACGACGGGATTGAAGGCACTTTGAAATTGTAGTATTTAAAAAGTAAAAAAAAGATCGGTAGTTTCTAAAATAGAAACTACCGATCTTTTTTTTGTGTTTTTTTGTCATCTCGACCAAGGAGAGATCACACTAGATTGGAAGCATTTTTTGTCGAATATTGGATGCGATTTCTCCTTCGTCGAAATGTCACAGATTGTGTTTTCATGATCGCAATCAAGAAAAAAATGCATTCGATTAGAAGCATTTTTGTCGAATATTGGATGTGATTTCTCCTTCGTCGAAAGGACACAGATTGCGTTTTTTTGTCATCTCGATAGAGGAGAGATCACACTAGATTGAAGCATTTTTGTCGAATATTGGATGCGATTTCTCCTGCATCGAAATGACAGAGATTGCGTTTTTTGTCGAATATTAGATGCGATTTCTCCTTTGTAGAAATGACCAAGATTGTGTTTTTTTTATCGTATTGACAGAAGTGAGAATTGCACCTGATTAAAATACTATACTTCGAATGCTAAATACGATTCTCTTGTTCATAAATTGATAAATTCTGATCGAATACCATAGTATTTTACAGTTAAATTTTTCAAATACTCAAAAACATCATTCCAACATATGTTTTAGTTCTAAAGCATTCAGGACCCCTGCCTCACTTGCAGTATTATTAAAATACACAAATGCTGATTTTAAATGTATTACTTCCTTTATATAAAGCAACTCTTTAGGCAGATAACTGGAGTAAAACATTTTGGGTTTTCCATGTAATCTAATAAAAATTAGCGGAAAATCTTTAAAAATAGTGCTCGGTAATTGCGGATGACTGACGCTGCAGAACGTAATATTATTTTCTCGAAATGCATTCCAAACTTCTTCATTCCACCAACTTTCATGACGAAATTCGATCACGTTTTGAAAGTTTAAATCTAAATTAGAGATGATTTGATGGAGCTTTTCGGTGCTAAATTGGTAACTGGGAGGAAATTGGAATAAAATACAGCCTAATTTCTCTTTCAGACCTGTTTTGCATACATTATAGAACTCATTTATACGGTCCTGACAATCAGAAAATTTCTTAATATGCGTAATTTCTTTTGGTGCTTTTACGGAAAAAATGAAATTTTCGGGTGTTTTTTTGTACCAGTTTTCAAATATTCTAACTGTTGGAAACTTATAAAAGCTTCCGTTGAACTCATACGTGCTAAAGTACTGGCAATAAAACTCAAACCATCTAGAAGATGACAAGTTGTCAGGATAGAAAATCCCTCTCCAAAAGCGATTATTGAAACTTGAGCAGCCTATTAAAACCTGATTTTTCATACGTGTAGTTTTTGACAGTTGGTACAAAAGAAACTTCTGCGATTTCTCTTCCCTGTGTGTTTCCTGTGAATGGGAAGATTGCATCGCAAGCAAACACTTTTGGTGTAAGCGAGCCAATGTTTTTTTAATTCATAGTTTTTCTTCCAATCCAGAAATTCAAAACTATAAATCGAACATTCGTTGATAATATTTTTTAAATCTTTAGACGGGATTTTTCCAATCAAAGATTCGGGGTGAATTTTACATCGGTACAAAACTTCATTTTTAATAATGTTCCCTACTCCCGAAAAAATATTCTGATCCAGGATTGCATCACAAATCATTTCGTCCGGAATTTTATCTAAACTTTTTTTTGCTTTTTTGGGATTCCATTTTTCATTCATTACATCTTCGCTCCAATTGTAATAAAGATTAATATCGCCTTCGAGAATTTTAACTGAGCATGTATAAAAATTCAATTCTCCGTTAGAAAAAATCATACTCAATCTTGGCTTGGTTTCTTTGCGTTCGTTTATTCGATATGTTCCAAACATGAGCAAATGAATCTTAACGGTGAAATCATCAAAACAAATTAAAAAATGTTTTCCCCATGTTTTAAAATCAAGAATTGTTTTGTCTTTGAGACGTTCAATGTCAATAGAACTATTTCCATCAACTTCGATTATTTTTTGTCCCGCGAATTGCTGTACTTCTTCTTTTAGAATTATTATAGACGGACCTTCTGGCATAATATCAATTTTAAATTTATAAACTAAAAAAAGTGCAACCTGGCGGTCGCACTTTTCAGGATATTTATGTTGTGAATTAATCTGCTTCTGCAGCTTCAAGATTTACGGCATTTACAGCCACTTCTGTAAGTTTTTTATCAGCTCCTTTTTCTTCGTCAAGTGTTTGTTCTAAGATTGTGGCAGCTTCAGGCAAACCAAGAGTTTCTGCAAATTGTCTTAAAGTTCCGTATGTAGCAATTTCGTAATGTTCTATTTTTTGTGCTGCCGCGATAATACCTGCATCACGCACAACTCCAATTTCTGTTTCTTCAATAATGCCTTTCCCTTCTTCGATTAAGCCGGCCATCGCATCGCATTTTTTTGCCGAAGCTTTTTTACCAATTAGCGCAAAAACCTTCTCTAATCTTGTTACATGTTCTTCGGTTTCGATCAAATGATTGTTTAAAGCGTCTATTAGCTCTTCTGACGTTGCGTTTTTGGTCATGAGAGGTATTGCCTTGGTCAAAGCCTTTTCGGCCCAGTAAATGTCTTTTAATCCATCTTCAAATAATTCTGTCAGTCCTGACGCTGCATCTGACTTTGCTTTTGTAGCTCCTTTTTTTACTTCTGGTTTAGAAGCTGTCTCTTTTTTGCTATCTGTACTTTTCATGGTAATAATTTTTGCTAATTAATATTTGATAAAATTACCATCTTGATTATCAGGCCGGTTATACTATTATAAGTTAAAATTTCATTCTAAGCACCTGTATATTATACAATTAGATTTTAGAATTCTGTAAGACATTTTTTTGCTTTGAGAGATAGATTTGTAGTATCAATATTAAAAAAACATATTACAATGAAAACATATACAGACTATACCTATCAGGAAGCTGAACTTTACTTTCAACAAAAATATCAAAGGGGACATTTAGATGTTGATACGGCTATTTTAATTGATAATGCGATTGACAATCTTCTTAAGAAAGACAATATTGCAAGAAATGAAAATATCCCAAATGAAGAACAGGCAGTAAATGAGGACGACTACATCAACAATAATCAGGACGAAGAATTTGAAATTATTGATGTTGACAATCTGGATGACGAAGAACATATCGAAGACGAAGATCATTTTGATGATGATGATTTAGAAAGAAACGATAACTAATGTTTCTGAACATACTAAACACAAAAGACTGTTATTTACATATCGGTCTTTTTTTTGTTGTAAACTTAAATAAAATATAACCATCTGTTAATTATACAATTACATCACATAATTTTATAATACAATCGGTGGGTTTCGTTATAGATTTGTAATATAAAAATATTAAAACACAGAAATCATGAATACTACAGATCAAAAAAACAGCATGATTAAAGGAAATAGAGATCCTAGAAATCAGAATCCAGATACGACAGATAAAAATACACTTATGAACGAAGAAATGTATAATATCGATGAAATGAAAGAAGGCGATGATAGTAACAAAGAAATCGCTGAACGTGGTTATACCGTTAGAAATGGTCATAATCCCGATAAACCAAATCCAGATGAACTTGATGACGAAGAAGACCTGAACGATGACTTTCATGACGAAGATGATCTAAAGCATGATAGCGATGATTTATACAAAGAAAAACTGGATCAGAACGGCAACAATGTCGATGATGTAAATGACGAACTTGATAATCCGTCTGAGGCATCTCTGGAAAGAGAAGAGGAAGACTTAAATGAAACCGAAGATGATCTGGACGATATCGATGACGACGAGGATGAAGAAGAGGATGAATACATCGAAGATGATGTTCAGGAAGAAGATGTAGAATATCCGAGGAAGTTTTAATTTTTTTTCAAAAAATTAAAAAGGAACAAAGGTTCAAAGTCGCAAAGGTTCAAAGTTTCTATACTTTGTCTTTTGCTGCTTTGAACCTTTGTGATTTTGAACCTAAAAAAAACTAATCCCCAATAATTTCAAGAACCGGGATATCGTCCATTTTTTCCAGGCGTTCTGCCAGTCCTGCCCTTGCCTCTTTTAGTTCTTCTTCGGCTTTAATTAGTTCTTCCAGTAGTTTATCTTTTCCTGTTGTGACTTTATCGATTTTACGCATGATTTCATAAATTTCACCTTCTGCCTCCATTACTTTCAGTCTTTTGTAGTACGTCAGACTTTCGGTCATATGCGCCAATGCTATCATTGCTGTTAAAAACGGATGATTATTGGTTACATTAACATCCTTAATTTTTCCGTGTTCGAGTTCTACTTTCAACGCAAAAGCAAATTCTTCCATATTAAAAGCGTGGTATTTGCTTTTTGGATTTAAATAAGCCTTAATCGACTCAACATTGTTCATGGTAGACAAATCAACATCTGTTTCTTTTTGATCGCTTAAATCGTTAAAAACGACATTTCCTATCGCCCTTGCTTCGGCAATTGTAGGATCATTGTCAGGATTTTCGAAATCACGTGTCGACCAATCCCAATTTTCAGGATGTACAGGTTTTATATATTTCTCGCAAAAATCTGTTACATCGTTTTTTAAACTCACCATTTCACTGTCTCTTTTTATGTAGACATCCTGATAAGCACCACTTTTAGTTCCCATAATATTTATTTTTTAAATGCAAACGACACATTTACCGAGATATATGTGTCGTTTTTTAATTGTTATTTATTTGCTGACTAAATTCTTTTTCTTCCGCTAATTAGTGATATAATAAATAAGACTAAAAATATGAAGAATAAAACTTTGGCAATACTTGCGGCTCCTGCAGCAATTCCTCCAAAACCAAATATTCCGGCGATGATCGCAAGAATAATAAAAATGACTGTATAACGTAACATAAGCTTGTGTTTTTTAGTTGATAATGATTTTGTTTGTTACTCAAATTTCATACTTTTTAAAGAGATGTATTAACTCTAAACATTATTTTTTTAGTGCTATCAAACCTGATTTACAATAAATTGATCTGATAGTTCTGAATAAGTTCTGAAAACGCAATTTCGCTATGCGAAAAATGTTCCTTCGTGCTTCGGCATTTTTTTGCCCGATCAAAATATTGCTGGATCGAACCATCTTCGTAGGTCGAAACCAATAACGGATGAACATAGTAATTCTTGCATACATTTCTGGTATTTCCCAAGGCTTTGGCCGTTGTATCAAAGGCAGATAAAATATTTTTTTTAATTTCTTTTTCGTCTGTTGTAGTTCCTATCTCCATCAAAGTTTCAAAAAACACAATCGATGCTGCCCAGGTTCTAAAATCTTTGGCGCTGAAATATTCTCCTGAGATTTCATGCAAATATTCGTTGACCATACGGCTGTCGAGCACTTTTCTTTCGCCGTTTTTATCATAATACTTAAAAACTTCCCAACCCGGAATTTCCTCGCAGCGACTAACTAATTTTACTAATTTTTTATTTCGGGTCGTAATTGTATGCTGTACCCCTTTTTTTCCTGTAAATTCAAACCGAAGCGTATTTTTATTGATATTGATATGGCGTTTTCGCAAAGTCGACAATCCGTATGATTTATTGTCTTTGGCATATTTCTCGTTTCCAATTCTAATGTGTGTTTCCTCCATCAATCGAATCACAAGAGCAACCACTTTCTCTTTAGACCATTCTTTCTTTTCAAGATCTTCATCGACTTGTTTTCGAATCAAAGGCAACTTAGTTCCAAATTCGGCTATTTTATAAAATTTGGTCTGATTGCGGATCAAATTCCATTTAGGATGATATCTGTATTGTTTTCGATTTTTCACATCTAAACCCACTGCTTGCAAATGTCCGTTTGGCAAATCCGAAATCTGAACATTTACCCAAGCCGGCGGAAGCACCAAACTGCTAAAGCGTTTCAGTTCGCTTTTTTGTTTAATACACCGTCCATTCTTTTTATAAACAAATCCATCATCGCATTTGCATCGTTCTATAGGCAACTTTTGATTGTTTACATAAACTAAATCTAATTTATCAATTACCAAATGCGGTGTTTTGATCAATTGATTCATTAGTTTTTCGGTTTTTGCAGCTGCATTCATGATCGTTTTGTTTGTTTATTGTGGCATTTATATTTTTAAACTCTATTTTACTAATGTTGGTTTCGATTATTCAAACATCTTTAAATACATAAAACCATATCTTTTGTTTGCTTAAAAAAAAGTCGTTTCACTTATCTAAAAAACGCATAGTGCTTGATGTAAAAAAAATGTTTTTTTTTTTGTAAACCTTCTTTAGTTATTTTGCAACGAATGAATCAGATTCTTTTTGCTCATATACGAGCGTCCTGCGATTCCAACTTTTTTGGCTTGTTCGTATAATTCAGCTTTTGTCCATTCGTCATATGGTTTTGCTCTTCCGCCCTTTTCGCCAGAATCTGGCGTATTGGCAATTCGGGCTGCTTTTTCTTTACTATACCCAATTTCTAAAAGTGCTTGATATTGTTTTTCGTTTTTAATTCTTGCATCTGGCATGACTGAAAAATTTTGAGGTTAATAACTTAGAAATTTGTTATATCAAAATTCCTCAAAAACCATAAATTAGTCGTTATACAATTCTGCGATATATTTTCATAATTAACTCTATACGAGAAGATTTGCAGAGATAAAGTTTTATTAGATTTTTTTGAAGCTATTTCCCGCTGTCCTTCCAATCTTTTTCTTGCTAAAGACAGAGCAACATCTTATGGGATAGTATGCAAGGTGCAATGGCTATTTTTACGGTCAATTTAAAAAGAATACTGAAATTGATATAAAGAAATTACAACCCAAACATGATTACTCAAAACACCTCTCTATAAGTCAAAAACAGACTTATGTAACCGCAAATAAAAAACAGTTATAAAACGAAAAACGCTTATAACGGATATTTTTAAATCCTGTTATAAGCGTTTTTTATTGTCTAAAAAATAAACCTGATCAAAAATAAGGGATGTTTTTCAGTGCCCTCCTTAAAAAATCAAGGCTTTTTTTATTCTCTATTATTACTATATAGATCTGCCAATTTTTGCAACTAATTTTTCTTTGATCAAATCAAATTCAGAATCTCTTTCTGATGTGTATAAATATAATATCAATCTGGCATTACTGTCTACAGAACGACTAATATCCGGAAAACTGTTATTAATGAATTGCGTACTTTGAGAACTATAACCATTATAGGATTTATCAATAAATAGTTCCTTAGATTTTAATGTCCAGTCATCAATATTAATCAGATCTATTTCGTTTTGATAATCTGTTAACGCTTTATTTATAATTCCATCAATTTTTCCTTTCTCTTTTTTAAAATCTATATTAATCATTCCTCACTATTTTGGTTATTACATGTTTAGTTTTTTATAAATATATAATATTGAACAAAACGTTTGATATAATTTTTGAAAATATCTTTTTACTGAAGAACTGTCAATCTCCTGCTTTTGATTGTTTTATATTGCCAAAAACTTGTATTCAAGAGTAATCACAAAAGCGTACGAAGCCTTAAAAAACGGGCTGAAAGCCTAAAAAAAATTAGCGTAATTCAATGCAGTACGAAACTAAATTAAGTGAGATCATTGCCCTGAAAGGACAAAAGCAAATAAACAACATCGATTATAAGAAAAAATAACTTTGTCAGAAAATAACAATATAATCTAATGAAGGTTTTTACGATTAGGCTTTTGTCCTTACATAGCTAATACAGCAATCGTTTCTAATTCATAGTGCTTTTCACCATGCTAGTCCTAAGGGTTTTTTAGAGCAGATTTCGAAAAGAGCAAGATCAATTCTACAAATCAATTTTTGTTTTACTATAAACAATTGGTTCTGTATCAAAAACAAATTCATCTAATGCTTTTCTTTCTTCCCAAATTTCCTCTATTTGATATTCTTCTATTTCATATATTGGATCGTAACCATGTTTAGGAAAGTCTTTAAAATGATTCATTGCATCATCTAACGGACGCAAAATATATTTCTTTTCAAAAACATTTTCCAAAAAGAATTTAAAACCACTATACCTTACGTATGTTTCTACAAGAAAAGCATCTTGTATTAATTTTTTTTCGATTTTTAGATAGCTTTTTACTTCATTTGATTTCACAAAACCAAACTTCCTTAATTCTTCAAATCTAGAATTTCTGTCAACTAATTCACAGATATTGTCTTCGTCTGTTTCATAAAGTTCATACTGTTGATCTATATATGTGGCATATTTTCCTCGTCTATATTGTTTTTCCATCGCTCTTTACTACTTTTCATTTTTTTCTGATATACTTTAAGGCCATACATTATTTTTAACAACTAATATAATCTCATTGTAGTTTTCAAAAACATCAGGCGAAATAACTAAAGTCTTATTATTTTCTAATTCCAGAATACTTATAGTATAACCATCCGTTAATTGTCCGGCTTTACCTTGTTTTGTAATTTTCCTTTTCTTTAGACCAATTATACTTGTAAAAGGAATATACTGTTTTCGACCAGAAATTAATAAGACTTTTTCAATTCCCTGATCTGTAACAATTAATTTAAAAACCTTAAACAAATCCCACGCTGCACAAAGAAATAGTAATAAAAACACAGACGATACAATAAATACAGGATTTTTACGAAGTTGTGAATATTGCGAAATACTGTTTAGGAATAAGTACAATGTAGCAATAAAAACCAGAAAAGCGATTGCTATTCTTACCCAGAATAATTTCCTGAATTTTGATTTAATCTGCATTATTATCTATCTTTTTTTTAAATTTAGATTTAAATTAATTTGATTGTGCTCACGAGCGAAACTCCATAAATCTTCGAAACGCTTTAAAAAAGAGAACAATTATTAAATTTTAATCTTCAAAACCTGCTCTATTTTTAATAGTCATTATGATCTCCTTATAATTTTCATAATGATCTGGCGAAATGATTATGTTCTCCTTATTATCGAGGATAAGTGTACTAAAATAAAAACCATCAGATATAGCAGCTCCTCCCCTGTTTTGAAGTTTAATTTTTCCTTTCTTGATCATATAAATAGTTTCAAAAGGAATAAATTTCTTTTGACCTGTAATTGCCATTGTTTTTTCGATTCCGGTTTCGGTAATCGTTAATTTACAAATTTTAAAAAGGTCTGGTGATGCATAAATTAAAAATGCAAATACCATAAAAACTATAACCGTAAGAGGATTTATTGGTGACTCTTTATTGGAAAAACCGGTCAATTTGACCACCTAATTCCGGAGTAAATTGACCACCCGTTCCGGAGCAAACTGACCACCTAATTCCGGAGCAAATTGACCACCAAGTTTTGTGGTTAATTAATGATTAAAAACTATTGATTTTTTCATGTTGTTAGAACCATACATTCGTTAAAAATATACGGATTATGGCAAACAAAATAACAGACATGAGTAAAATTAGAAAAGTAATTAAATTCTATTGTAATGGAAAGAGTAAGTTATTTATAAGTAGCTACTTATCCCTTTCAAGAAATACGGTAAAGAAATATATTTCTTTATTCGAAGTTCTCGGATTAAGCTTTGAATTAATCGACCAAAAAACCGATGCAGAGCTGGAACTTTTATTCTCCCAGACTAGTGTAGAGGCCATTAGCCCGAGATTACAGACACTTTATGATTTTTTTCCTAAAATGGAACGTGAACTAAAAAAAGTTGGCGTTACCGTACAGCATATGTGGGAACAATATATTACTGTAAATCCGGATGGTTATCGAACTTCACAATTTCATTATCATTACAATATATGGGGCAAACGAGTTAATCCGGTCATGCACATGAACCATAAGGCTGGTGATAAAATGTATGTCGATTATGCTGGAAAGACACTCTCAATTATTGATATAGATACTGGAGAAGTCAAAGAAGTACAATTTTTTGTAGCAATATTGGGCGCTAGCCAATACACGTATGCTGAAGCTTCCATGAGCCAGCAAAAGGAAAACTTTGTTGACTCGGTAGAAAATGCCATGCGCTTTTTTGAAGGCACTCCTGCCGCCATTGTTCCGGATAATTTAAAATCTGCAGTAATAAAAAGCAGTCGTTTTGAACCGACAATCAATGAAACCCTGGCTGATTTAGCAGAACATTACGAAACTACAATTTTACCTGCCAGAGCTTACAGGCCCAGGGACAAATCATTAGTTGAAGGAGCTGTTAAGATATTATATCGAAGGATTTATGTAACCATAAAAGAAATTAAGTTCTTTTCTCTGGAAGAATTAAACCAGCAGATCTGGGATTTACTTGACTCTCACAATAACAGAAAACTGACAGGACGCCCTTATTCCCGCTTTGAATTATTTTTAGAAGACGAGAAAGAAAAACTGCGTCCACTCCCACAAGATCGTTTTGAAATTAAATACCAGTCTTTTGCAACAGTAATGCAAAACGGTCATGTTCAATTAAGCCAGGACAAAAACTATTACAGCGTTCCGTATCAATATGTAAAGAAGAAAGCCAAGCTGTTATATACCAAATCAACAGTAGAGATTTATTATAAATACAATCGAATAGCTGTACATCCAAGAAACTACAAACCTTATGTCTATACAACAACTCCTGAGCATTTAGCCAGTACACATCAATTTGTAGCCCAATGGAGTGCTGCCCGCTTCATTGAATGGGCTAATAATATTGATGAGTCAGTAGGAGAATATATAATGCAGATAATCGAAAGCAGAAATCATCCGGAACAGGCTTATAAAAGCTGTTTAGGAATACTGAATTTTGAAAAAAAGGTAGGCAGACAGCGATTAATAAATGCCTGCAGGCGGGCACTTGATTTTAAAATTTACAATTTTAAGACCATACAAAATATTTTAGAAAACAACTTGGATCATATTGATTTTGATCAAGAACCTGAGCAGGAACTTCCTGATCATAGTAACATAAGAGGAAAACACTATTATAACTAAATTAAATCTTGAAAAATGAATGAATCCACAGTAACCAAAATGAAACAAATGAAGCTTTATGGCATGTTTAATGCTTTTAAAACAGCCATTGAAAGCGGAAAAACAGATCATTATACCCTTGACCAGTTTGTATCGATGATTATTGATGCAGAATGGGATGAAAGGTACAATCGTCGTATTGAACGAAGTATCACTAATGCCAAATTCCATTACAAATCAAATATTGAAAGTATCAATTTTGATGTATCACGTAATCTGGACAGAAACATGGTACTGCGTCTGGCAGAATGCGAATTTATAGAGAAAAATGAAAACATTTTAATCACTGGAAGTACCGGGGTCGGTAAAAGTTATTTAGGTACAGCATTAGGCTATCAAGCCTGTATACAGGGTTTTAAGGTAAGTTATTTTAATACTTCAAAATTGTTTGCTAGACTAAAAATGGCTAAAGCAGATGGCACTTATCTGCGGGAACTTACAAAAATACAAAGACAGGATGTTATAATACTTGATGATTTTGGACTCCAGGCACTTGACAGCCATAACCGAATTACTCTTTTGGAGATCATAGAGGACAGGCATAATAACGGCTCTATAATCGTGACATCACAAATCCCAGTTCAAGGCTGGTATGACATAATCGGAGAAAAAACGATAGCCGATGCAATATTAGACAGACTTATACACCAATCTCATAGGCTTGAATTACATGGAGAATCGATGAGAAAGAAAAGAGGAATAAACAAAGAATGATATTTTATTATATTTGAATACTAATTAACAGATGAAAAAATATAGTTTTTAATCAAAAACGGAGGTGGTCATTTTGCTCCGGAATTAGGTGGTCATTTTGAACTGGAATCAGGTGCTCACTTTAAAACGGAATGGGGTGATCAATATAACCGGAATTTGCACTTTATTCCCCAAAAAAGCATATAAAATATAGATTAAGGTTATAATGAAAAGCAGACAACCAAATATTATTCTTCTTCCTAATGCTTTTCTAAATTCTGAGTTAATTTGCATGTTATTTTTTTATTGTAATGTTTTTTGTTCTTAATAATTGATTAATTATTTTCTTTAAAATATAATAACGTTTTACAGCTTTATGTTTTGATCAATTATGTATTTCCTCATGCGCATAAAGACTCTAATATTGAGATCATCTTTAACTCCAACTCATATTAATCGAAACTGTATCTTGTTTAATTTTTACTCTTCCTCCATAAGAATTAATTTCTCCAGGATGAATTTCATAAGTCCTAATGTTTAATTGAATTTTTGGAATATTGTTTTTTAATCGTTTGCTTTTACGTATCCATTGTTCTAATTCAGATTTTGAACTTGTAAATTCAATTATGAACTGTTTTGTAAAAGAACTTCCGTGCTTTTCAAGATTAATAATTTTAGCATTTTTAGGAATTTCTTTTAATCCACCCCAAAGTAAAGCAGACTTAATTGCTTCTTCTTTTTGCCAAGGCATAACATAGGTTGAAAAATAGTTCAAATAACCTAATAAAATGATCACGAATACCAAGAAATAAATCATTTTGTCCTTTATCATTATTGTTTTTATTGATATATAAAAGTTTCATTTATAAATTTATGTCATTACTTATTCTACAATCCAATTTCATCTATAGAATCCTCTGGCTGTTCTTTTGTTCTAATTAATTTTAAACTCCATTTAAACATAAACCTTATTATTACGATCAATAATACTATTACAAGTAAACATCCAAAAGCGTAACCTATTCCTTCCCATACATCACTCTTAATTTCTTTTATAGTGTCTAAAATAGCTCTCAGGAAAGTAACTAATGTGGCAAATGACAATACTAATGTGGCTATAAATAAACAAATACCGGATATTTTTTTACTATTTTCATGAATCTTTAAGGTTGTTTTTAATAATTACCGTTACATCAAATCCGATTTCTCTTTATGAAACCCAAGTGCCCTCAATCTCATCGATAACCCATTTGTCTTTTATGTTTTTGATATAAATCCTAAAACCATTACCACAATGTCTTTCGCAGGTAAATCCTGCATTTAACACTCCAAACTTTTTAGTTTTGTCAAATTGTATTCGTGAAAAATAAACTACTCCTGAAAAAACAAAATCATATTTGGTACGCCAAAACTCATATCTGTCTTTTGGAAATTCAGAAATATTTCTAAGCTGGAATTTACCTTTAAGCGGTATATTTTTAAAATCTATAGTATAAACTGTGTCAGCTTCTATTTTTGGATAAAAAATTTTGGTACCCTTGAAATGTTTTTCCAGGTATTCTTTTAAATCTTTCGAGCTATTTTCTATTTGCGGATTAAATGCTACAATTAGTTTACAAGTATCTTTTTCAATTGCTTTCTGGGTATTCTCCCACTCTATTTTCTTTCGCTTATTTTCTTCAATACTTTTTATTGAATCAAAAAGAGGCGGCGGGCCAAACATTCTTGAATCAATACAAATCTCATCTATTAAATCAGGAAAAAGAGCCGTCATTACATCTTTCTCATATTCTAAATCACTTACTTTCTTCTCGCAACCTAAAAAGATTACTACAGTCAATGATAAGAGTATTTGTAATGGTTTTATCATAAGTGTTGCATTTTTTTCTTTTTTATTATCTAAACAATGTTTCCGTATCTAATATAAAAACTATCTACCGCTATAAATCAACCATAACAACCAAAATTTAAGCTTTGCATTCTTCCACCTTTTGCTTCTCCAACTAAAATAATAGTCTTGTCTTGCAAAATTTTGCTTTTACTTCTAATTAATTCTTTTAGGTTTAAAGTTTTACAATCCTTTGAATAAATAAGTGATTCTGAGTCAATTTTATAAGTTCTTATTTTTGGGTTTTCATTAATAACGACTCTTTCATCAACATTTTTAAATTTTATCTGAACAAAATCAAGATCAATAAACACCTCACCATTTATTTCGTAAATATTTTTTACTAAAGCATTTATTTCGTCTTTGTCAACTCCTAAAACAATTTTAGTTGAAGATTTTGAACTTTTCTTTTCTGTTACTGACTCTGTTTTGATCAGATTCTCTTTAGCATTACTTTGGTTTTCCTTTATCTGGTTACATGAAAAAAAGAAAATAAAAGCGAAATACATCAATACATTTCTTCTCATGAATATTAAAATAAACTTAATCGCATTTTACCTTTTTATAATCTCCCGTTTTGTCATCGTATTCAAGGCAGGTTTGTTTTATTAAAACCATCTTATCATTTACCACTTTATACTTTGCAGTAGTAACACTTCGACCTGCACAACACTGATTACGCTCTTCAATTCTTTTGGTTTTACTGTCAAACTGTAATGAAGTACCACTAAAACTGCTTTCGAAATATTTGCCGGTCTTTGGGTTATATAAAAAATACAATCTTGAAGTATTAGGCCCCGCATAACTTGATTCGAAGACAGAGAAATCTTCGATACCATCGAAGTTATAATCTCCGGTATTTATATTGTTTAGTCCCCAAAGCTCGCATTCTAAAGCAATTTGCTGAATTAGCTTGTCGGTCTTTTTCTCCAGAATTTTAACTCCGGTTACTTTCGCATATCCACCTTTAATTTTCGAAATAATGAGCTTAAAGTATTTACCTTTTAAAGAAACCGGTTGCAAAATTTCTATGTTTTTCCATTCTGCTGCATCTCCATATTCAACTTCGAATGTTTTTGATAAGGTAATCTCAAGCTCTTTTTTTGTATTCAGATCCGTCCATACTCCTTCTAACTTCTTGCTTTTGGGATTAAAATTTTCAAAAGTCATTTTAGCAGTGTTCTTGCCTGTTTTATCTTTTTCATAGAACGTTAATATTTTCTGCTTTAAAATTCCCTTTATTTCGATAGGAGTATCATAATTAGAATAGGCATAAATGGCATTTCCTGATCCCTCGGAGTTAAGATCTGTTATAAATTCTATTGGATACTTATCTATAAATCCTGTATAAGATATTTGAGCAGCTAAGTCAAGGGAAACTAAAAAAAGTAATGCTGTCAAAATTTTCTGTGTGACCTTGGGGGTTATTACATTCATATAATGTCAGGTTCGTTTTATATTGGCTTGATTATTTAGCATTGCGAATATAATACTATTTGTATTACATATTAATTTTTGATAAATCCAAATCATATAACATTATTCAAAAATCCTGTAAGGCATTCTTCACACAATCTGAATAATTTTACATTATAACATTTAAACTATTAAATCATGAAAAAACTACTATTAGCCGGAAAAGTAATTTTAGGAGCAGGATTATTATTAGTATCCCTGAATTCTTGTAAAAATGAAACAAAACAAGAAGATCCAAAAGAAGTTGCAGAAGATGCAAACGAAGAAAAATTCGACACTATTAATAATAAAGAAGATGACTCTCAATTTTTAGTAGATCAAGCGGAAGTAAATCTTGCTGAAATCGAAATTGGAAAACTGGCGCAAACAAAAAGTACAAATCCTGAGGTTAAGAAATTTGGAAAAATGCTTGTTGATGAGCATACCAAATCAGCTTCTGAAGTAAGTGCTTTGGCAAAAACTAAAAACTTCACTTTACCTACTTCGATTACCGAAGATGGAAAAGAGGAATACAACAAACTAAACGAAAAATCTGGTCTTGACTTTGATAAAAAGTTCGCTGATATGATGATCGACGGACACGAAAAAGCAATTGACAAATTGCAAAAAGCAGCTAAAGATGCAAAAGATCAAGATGTTAAGCTTTGGGCATCAAATAGTATAGCACCGCTAACAGCTCATTTGGAGCATGCGAAATTGCTAAAACAAGACTTAGATAAAAAGAAATAAATTTAATTGGTTATTATTTATTTTCAAAAAAACCCCTTAAGAGTTGAATTGCTTAAGGGGTTTTTCTTTTTTAGGTTCTGAGGTGCTAAGTTGCTAAGGTTCTAAGTCTTTTTTCTTAGACTTAAAAAAGACGATCAATTTACCGTAGGAGATGCGTTACAGTGCATCTTTTTTAAGTTTAATTCTTAATCAAATCGTATAAAATGTTAATCTGTTAAAACATTAAAGGTTAAAACTTAGCAACTCAGAACCTTAGTAACTTAGTAGCTTAAGAAATATCGCCCGCAATAATTTTTCCTTTATAAAAAACGCCTTCTCTTTTAGGCAAACGCGCAACGGCTTCGGCAGAACAGCTTGCTTTTACCAGAATAAAGTTAGCTTCGTTGTCAACTGCTGGCCAAACTCGTACTCCTGAATCATTAAGTGGCAAAATTTCATCTTTTGTTGCAATGTGCAAAGCTCTGCTTAAATTGTATTCGTCTGTCCAGCCATATAATTGTGCGCATAATTTTGCTTTTTCGAGCATATCGCACGTCCCAAAAGGCTGCCAGTGATCGACAATACTATCTGTTCCTGTCATGAGTTTTACACCGTACTTTTTCAAGGTTGGAATTGGCATTATGGTTTTCCCAATCGGAATTCCGGAGACTACTCCTATTCCCAGATTTGCCATTTGCTCTGCTATTTTTTCCAGATCTTTCGGATCCATTTTGGCAAGAGCAAAACCGTGACTTATATAGGTCTTTCCTTGAAGTTGTTTATTTTCTTCTGTTTTTTTAATGATATATTCAATCGCAGATTTCCCTGATGGTGGAGATTCATGCAAATGAATATCTATTCCTTTATTCGTATCGATTGCAATTTGAAACATAGTATCTAATGATTTCTCCATATTACCATCGACATTGGTTGGATCAAGTCCGCCAATAAAATCAATTCCCATACTGGCTGATTCCCTTAATAGAGATTCAGATTGCGAGTATAAGATTCCGTGTTGCGGGAAAGCAACAATTTCCCACCCAAAACTATCTTTGTTTTTATCTAATGCGGCAAGTAAATGTTCTAAACTCTTCAATCCGCTTACAGGATCGATATTACATTGGCAACGTGCAAAATAACTTCCCTGACTTTGCATGAGTTTAATAGCTTCTTCTGCTTTATGCTGAGAATCGGGTAATAATTGCGGAATCAACTTTTGCTCCAGCGTAATCATATCTTTTACCGTATATCCTTTTCTTGGCGCTGCATTCCAGGTCCCGTTTCCATAATAGGTTTTATCAATATGAATGTGCATATCACGCAATCCTGGAAGCATCAAAAGTCCTTTGGCGTCAACTGTTTTCAACTTCAAAGCAGACTTTCCTGTCGTGATACTTTTAATTTTTCCATTGGCAACATGAATTGTATAAAGTGCTGTTTTAGTAGCAATTACTTCATTTTTTTCGTTGTATTCAAAACCATCTTCTAATCGCACATTAATCAAAAGATATTCGTTTAAAGCTGTTTTATTTTCTTGTGGCAATACTTGCGCAACTGCATTGCCGCCAATTCCTGAAAACAAAGCTGCACCGGTTGCTGCGGCTCCTAATCCTAAGAATTTTTTTCTGCTAATTTTATGCTCTTCCATAAATTATATTTTACCTTCTTTGAGTTTGTTATGTGTTTTTGCAATACCATTCTAATAAAATTAGAATATATTACATTGCAAAAATCGTTATAAACTTAAAACAGGAACGGTAATATTGCGGATAAGGATGGTAAAAATTATAACTTTTTGAAATCACCGGGAGTTTTTCCTGTATATTTTTTAAATACTTTAGTAAAATAGGTATTGTCATTAAAACCAAGCTGATAGCCAATTTCTTTAATAGATAAATGGGTACTGGTTAGTAACCGTTTGGCTTCGAGAATGGTTCTTTGTTTTATCACATCGCTTGCTGGTATCTTTAAATATTTCTGCGAAAGAATATTAAGGTAATTAGGTGTAATATTTAATTTGTCAGCATAAAAATTCACTGATGATTCCACATTATAATGATCATCAATTAAAGCATGAAATCCTTTTATTATTTTCTCCGGTTTGGTCGAAGAATCGTGTTCCGGATATTGAACCAAATATTCTTTTTGCAATAATTTCAGCAGTAAATGCAAACGCAGCAAAACTATTTCTCTGTTTAGCAAATCATTATTAGAAAGTACTACTTCTATTTCATGTAAATGATCTTTAAATTCCTCAAATTCTTTTTGAGTTAAAGAAATACAAGACGGAACACTTTGCTCAAAAAATGGAAATGCTCCTAAATTCGAAAAAATAGTAATTACATCTGCCGAAACCATTAATTGAAACCCTGAAGTATCAACATCGAGCGACCAGTTATGTACCTGACCGGGCCTTATAAAATAAACCTGATAATCGTCTACTTTATATTGTGTAAAATCGACATTATGAACACCTGAGCCTTTCTCTACAAAAAACACAAGATAAAAGTCGTGTTTATGAGGCTGTTCGAATTCGTTTCGTCCCTTGACACTATGGCGAAATAAGGTAATACCTAAAGTTTCTTCTCCAAGTATATTGCCAACGGATAAAATAGGAATCGAATATTTTTGCAAAGAAAAAAGTGGTTGATTGTTCACTTTCAAAATTAATAATTAAATCGTCTCCGTTTTTTAAAACAATAAAAAAAGGTCTGACTATTTTCAAGTCAAACCTTTTTTTTATTGTTTATGCTTGTTTTTTTAGCTCGCGCAATCCTGAAATCTATCGGGAGCAAAGTAAAAAACCTTTGAACCTTTGTTACTTCAAAGAAGCCATATCAATTACAAAACGGTATTTAATATCTCCTTTTAATAATCTTTCGTAAGCATGGTTTACCTCATCAACGCCAATTAATTCGATATCTGCGGTAATGTTGTGTTCTGCACAAAAGTCCAGCATTTCCTGAGTTTCAGCAATTCCGCCAATTGCAGAACCTGCAAAACTTCTTCTTCCTAATATTAGACTGAACGAAGTTACAGGAAGCGGTTCCATAGGCGCACCAACTAAAGTAAGAGTTCCGTCTACTTTAAGTAAGTTTAGATAAGAATCGATATTATGTTCTGCAGATACACAATCTAAGATAAAGTTTAACGATTTTGCATATTTTGCCATTTGTTCAGGATCTGTAGACAAAACTACTTCGTCTGCACCCAAACGTTTTGCATCTTCGGTTTTAGATAATGAAGTTGTAAAAACTACCACATGAGCGCCCATTGCTTTCGCCAATTTGATTCCCATATGTCCTAAACCGCCAATACCAACGATTCCTACTTTTTGTCCGGGACCAACATTCCAGTGCTTTAAAGGAGAATAAGTTGTGATTCCTGCACATAATAAAGGTGCAACTCCGGCAAGATCAAGTTTGTCTGAAATATGCAATACATAATTTTCATCGACTACAATACTTTGAGAATATCCACCAAAAGTCTGACCGCCTAAATGAACGTCAGGAGAATTGAATGTTAAAGTACTTCCTTCATCGCAGAATTGCTCTAAATCATTTTTGCAATGCTCACATTCTCTACAAGAATCAACCATACAGCCTACTCCGGCCAAATCGCCAACTTTAAAATGCTTTACGTGATCGCCAATTTTTGTTACTCTACCTACAATTTCATGTCCCGGAACTATTGGATAAACCGTTCCGTGCCATTCGTTTCTGGCAGAATGCAAATCTGAATGGCAAATTCCGCAATATAAAATCTCAATTTCGACATCGTGTGATAATACCGTTCTGCGTTGTATGTCTAATGTTTGTAACGGTGCTTCGGCAGCTTCTGTGCCAAAGGCTTTTATGTTTTTTGTTTCCATTTAAAAATATTTGTTTAAAGTTTCAGGTTTTCTTTGTTTTTAGATTTGAAAAATGCCACGAAGGCGCTAAGACACGAAGGTTTTTGTTATATTTAAAATGACGTTTTTTTGCTTTCTTTGGGTTAATTTCACGCAGATTTAATATGATTTAGGTAGATTTTAATTAAATAATATCTGCTCAAATCTGTTTAAATCTGCGTGAAAAAAAATAATTCTCGCAAAGGCGCAAAGTTTTCTTTTAATAATACACTTTTAAGTTTTGAGTTTTTAACTTAGTAACTTAGAAACTTAAAAAATCTATTTTCCAAAACTAAAATACTCTTCATCTGTTACACTCTCTAACCAGATTCCTTTTCCTTTGTCGATTTCTGTAATTATGCTAATGTGCGAGAATCGGCTAAAAGGTGTTGCACCATACCAATGTTCTATGCCAGGTAAAATTGTAATTACCTCATCTTTATGAAGCAGACGAATTGTAGCGCCTTTTTCCTGAAAATAACCTATTCCGTCAGTAGCGATAAATAATTGTAAACTTGCATTAATATGCCACTTGCATCTCGAACCGGGCTCAAAAGAAATTTCTTTAATAACCGTATTGTCCGGATGAATATTGCTGGTTTGTTTTTTATAAGAAACATCACCAGTCATGAAGGTATTCGGGATTTTTCCCTCTTCAATAGCAGAAGTATAAAGTGTTGACATAAAATAGATTTTTTGAGATTGGATTTTTATTTAAATAAGATCTAATAAAACCGTTAATTAATACTTAGATCTCGCCAGACAACACTACTACTGTAATTATTTAAAGTTATTGTATTGTTCGTCTGTTACTGGTTCAAGCCAGTCTACAATACCTTTTTCGGTATTGGTACTTATAGCAATATGAGTAAATTCACTTTCTGGAGAAGCTCCATGCCAATGTTTTACTTCAGGCTGAATATTGACTACATCGCCCTCTTGCAGTAATTGAATTGGTTTTCCATCTTCCTGATAATATCCTGTTCCTTGTGTTACGATCAGGATTTGTCCGCCGGGATGTGTATGCCAATTATTTCTTGCTCCGGCTTCGAAAACTACATTACCAACAGCAGTATTTAAAACGGGATCATTGGGAACGAGCATTTTTACCCACGCTTTTCCTGTAAAGTAATCTGCCGATGCTAAATCTCCTTTTGGGAAAATGGTTTCGTTTAATTGATTTTTTGTTGCTTTCATAATTATTTGTTTTTAATATCAGTGCCAGAAACTAAATTAGAAAGCTAGAATGCGCTTTATAGAAGTTGTATTTAGTTAGCGAAAAACCGATAAGTAGTTAATACTAATTATTTCACGGCAAAATTACTTTAGCAATGACAATCAGAAATAACGATAATCAAACAAAAAATTAAGAATATGAAACAATTTTACATTCTTAACGATTTGGGAATTGTTCCGGTAAGTCTTTTGAAATAATTATTAAAATAGCTTGGATATTCAAAACCCAGTGAATATCCTATATCTGCAATACTCCAATCAGTATGTTGCAGCAATGCTTTGGCTTCGCCAATGATTCTTTCGGTAATATGTGCCGTGGTAGATTTTCCTGTAATTTCTTTTACTGAACGGTTTAAATGATTTACATGTACAGCAAGACTTTGTGCATAATCCTGAGGCGTTTTTAATACTAAAGGCTCATTTTTTGTTTCTATTGGAAATTGTCTTTCCAATAATTCAAGAAATAAAGAGGTAATTCTGGAAGAAGCATTTTTATGTTTAAAGAAATTTTCTGTAGGTTGCATTTTCATCGATTCATGCAAAATCAAATTGATATAATTACGGATTAAGTCATCCTTAAAAACATAATCGGTTTCTTGTTCTTCTATCATTTTCCTGAACAATGAATCTATAAACACTTTCTGATCAGTTGATAAGGCAAAAATTGGTGTTCCGCCAATTTTAAACAAAGGAGATTCATGTAGACTTTCAGAACGATCATTAGCTTTTAAAAACTCTTCGGTAAAAACGCATGCATATCCGTGAAAAACCGATGAAATAATTTCCCAGGAATATGGAATATGTGGATTTCCAAAGAATAATATTGTGCCATCAGTTTCTATACCACGATCTGCATAATGAATCAAACTTTTACTCGTGTTAATGCAAATCTTGTAGAAATCCCTACGATTATAGGTCGGAATTTTACTTATATCTTCATTTACTTCGTACACTTTAAAGCCTTTCAGTTTTAAATCGTTAATACCAAGTTCCGCAGCCTGAGATTCTAATTGATCTTTCATATTGCAAAGTTATGAAAATCAAACAAACAATATCGTTTCAGGTTTCAAGTTTTTTTAGTTTCAGGTTTCAGGTTTCAGGTTTGAAATGAGAATAAAAAATTAACCATAGAGTTACACAAAGTTTTCTATAGTAGATTGTCTTGACAAACACAAAGAACGCAAAGCTTTGTCAATTAACTTAGCTAACTTTCTATTTTAAAATTGTAAAAATAGTATAAGACTTTGAGTCTTTGCGCGATTAAAAAAGACTTTGTGTAACTTCTGTGGTAAAAATAATATGCTTTAAGTTTCACGGCAATGTATAGAAAACCTGAAACAAAATAAACCCGTAAAAAATTGTTTAATTATACCAATCGGTATATATTTGCATTTAAATTTACCAATCATGAGTAAAGCTGAAAAAACAAAGCAATTTATTATCGAAAAAACTGCCCCTCTTTTTAATATGAAAGGATACAGCGGAACTTCGATGAGCGACATTACCACCGCTACAGGGCTTACAAAAGGGAGTATTTATGGTAATTTCGAAAATAAAGATGAAGTTGCTATCGCCGCCTTTAAGTTTAATGTAAAAAAACTTCAGGATACTTTTGCAAGAGAAATTGAAAAGCAAACTACTTTTAAAGATAAATTACTGGTTTATCCCCGACTCTATTCTGATTATTCTGATTTAAGATTAACACAGGGAGGCTGCCCAATTATTAATACAGCCACAGAAGCTGATGATACTCATCCTGTTCTTAGAAAAAAAGTCGAAAACACTATTCTGGCCTGGAAAAATAAATTAGTCTACTTTATTGAACAGGGAATTATTGCAGGAGAATTTAAAGCCAAAGAGATCGATCCTGAAAAAACGGCATTGACTATAATTGCTATTATCGAAGGAGCTGTAATGATTTCTAAAATAACCGGCAACTTATCTAATTTATCTACTATTATGCTTTCGCTTAATAGGATTATTGATGATCTGGAATAACATTTTTTCACAATAAAATATACCAATTGGTATAATAAATAATCTAATATAGATCAAAACAAAATGGAAACAAAAACAAGATTACAAGTATTACAAGATCACATTGACGGAGAATTTACTGCGTCACCGTCGCCCTTTATGCTCTGGATGAAACCTATAGTAGTTGCTGCCGAAGAAGGTACAGTTACTTTTAAATATTTGGTTCGCGAAGAAATGTCTAATCCTGTCAAGAGTTTGCATGGCGGCGTAACGGCTGCAATTGCTGATGATTGCATTGGAGCTACGATGTTTTCTCTTCATGAAGAAACTTTTTATACTACAATTAATCTTGTTGTTGATTATTTTGCTCCTGCTTTTGTTGGTGATACGATTATTGCCAAAACAGCGATCATTAGAAAAGGAAAACAAATCGTAAATGCACAATGTGAAATCTGGAACAAAGATCAAACCAGATTAATTGCAAGAGCAACTTCTAATCTTCTTAAAACCAATATTATCAAAAAAGAATTGTAAATATTTATAACACAAATTCTGTCGGTTTTCATATAAATCTATGAGTGAATAATTTTTTACGCAGATTAAGCAGATTTTTAAAATCAGTAGCTGTGATTTTTAAACACATACAAACATAGATTTTGTAAACTTAAAAAAAGGCGTTTCACTTTACATCAATTCACATAGCTATGTGAAAGAAACGTATTTCTTTTTGACACCTCTTTATTTCTATATAACCTATGTTTCTATGTGTTTAAAATTTTACGCATTACTGCCTAATATTTAAATATTTTTTTTTTATTAAAAATATACCAATCGGTATAAAAAAATTATTATGACACCATTACACCGAAAACTACTTATTTTCACAGTCATTCTGGCTGCGATTATGGAATTGATTGATATATCGATCGTAAACGTAGCGTTGTCTCACATGAGCGGAAACCTAGGCGCAACGCTGGAAGATACTTCTTGGGTAATTACTGCTTATGCTATTGCAAACGTAATTATTATACCTATTACAAGCTTTTTGAGTGCCAACCTTGGTCGACGAAATTATTATATTGGATCTGTTATTCTCTTTACTTTCTGTTCTTTTATGTGCGGACATTCTTCGAATATCTGGATGCTGGTATTTTTCAGGTTTTTTCAGGGAATTGGCGGTGGTGCCTTATTGTCAATATCTCAGGTTGTAGTTTTCGAGCTTTTTCCAAAAGAGAAACAATCGACAGCAGGAGCATTATTTGGAGCAGGAATTTTCATAGGCCCCACAATAGGACCTACTCTTGGTGGTTATATTACCGAAAACTATGATTGGCCGTGGATCTTTTTGATCAATGTGCCAATTGGGATTCTTGTAATGATTTCTTGTTATTTTCTATTAAGAGAACCTGCTGTTAAACCTGAAATAACCAAAGTCGACTGGACTGGAATTGCTTTATTAGCAATTGGAGTTGGCGCATTACAAACTGTTTTAGAAAGAGGCGAAGTCGAAGATTGGTTCGAAACCAGATACATTATTGCACTGACTATTATCGCAATTTCTACATTATTAACGTTCATTTATTGGGAACTGACAATCGAAAAGCCGGTTGTGAATCTTAGGGTGCTAAAAAGCAAGTCCTTAAGTATAGCAGCAATTCTAACCTTTGTAACGGGATTTGGTATGTTTATTTCGATATATATCACTCCGGTTGTGGCACAACGCCTTTTGAGTTTTTCTCCTTATCAAACCGGATTGCTTTTACTTCCGGGAGCTTTAATGGCTTTACTGGCTTTAAAATTATGTGGTACATTATTACAAAAAGGAGTTTCTCCTGTTTTAATTATTGCTACGGGATTTCTATTGTTTATTTATTTTAATTGGAGAATGTCCGGAATGACTTTAAACACAAGTGCTTCTGAGGTGGCAACTTCTCTTATTTTTCGTGCCTTAGGTATGGCGTTACTAACTGTTCCGCTTACAATGCTGGCTGTTTCGTCTCTTGATGACAAAGATGTCGGTCAGGGTGCAGCACTTAACAATATGATGCGACAATTGGGCGGTTCTTTTGGCGTTTCGATCATTAATACCTATGTTGCGCACCGATTTTATGCACATCGAAATGAACTTGTTTCAAATATTACGTCCTATAATATAACCGCCGTGGATAGAATAAATGCCTATACAAAATACTTTCAAAACAAAGGTTTTGCTTATAATGAAGCAAAACTAAAAGCACTTAAATTAATGGAAAATGTCGTACTGAAACAATCTTCTTTATTGAGTTACAGAGATGCCTTTTTTCTTGTTGGGTTGTTTTTTGTGGTGACATTACCGCTCCTTTTATTTGTAATGAGCAAATCGAAAAAACCAAAAACGAATATGATTATTTCAGATCATTAAATTATTTAAACACATAAAAATATAAATTAAAGATTGTAATAGATGTCACCCCGCTGGGGTTTTATGGAACCTAATTAATATTTTTCTATAAATATGACATCCCGCTGGGATTTATTTGCCCTGTCTATTAATGATAACGAAGCATTATATTGACAATAAATTAATCGTTAGTATTGGCAGAACTTCTAGGATTATCATATTAATGGAAAATGTCGTTCTAAAACAATCTTCTTTATTGAATTACAGGGATGCTTTCTTTTTTATTGGATTGTTTTTTGTGGTGCCATTACCGCTCCTTTTATTTGTAATGAACAAATCGAAAAAACCAAAAACGAATATGATTATTTCAGATCATTAAATTATTTAAACACATAAAAATATAAATTAAAGATTGTAACAGATGTCACCCCGCTGGGGTTTTATGGAACCTAACTACTAATTTTCTATAAATATGACATCCCGCTGGGATTTACTTGCCCTTTATATTAATGGTAACGAAGCATTATATTGACAATAAATTAATCGTTAGTATTGGCAGAACTTCCAGGAGTATCATATTAATAGAAAAATATCATAATCTATATTAAAATTCCAGAGGAGCGATATATTTATAGAAAACAGATACAGCATTTCGTTAAAGCTCCAGCGGAGCAACATATTTATAGAAAACAGCAAATATTCTTATCAAAGCTCCAGAGGAGCGATATATTTATAGAAAACAGATGCAGCATTTCGTTAAAGCTTCAGCGGAGCAACATATTTATAGAAATCAGCAAATATGCTTATCAAAGCTCCAGAGGAGCGATATATTTACAGAAAACAGATACAGCATTTCGTTAAAGCTCCAGCGGAACAACATATTTATAGAAATCAGCAAATATTCTTATTAAAGCTCCAGAGGAGCGATATATTTATAGAAACAGATACAGCATTTCGTTAAAGCTCCAGCGGAGCGACATAAATTTTACAAACTATTTCTTCTGATTAACATTCAAAATACCAGACTTTAATCCTTTCGCGGAAGCCGATAAAGCTACTTCATTTCACTTTCCTTTTTTTGTGTATCGTATAAATGTCCTAATGAAAAATGCCAATCTTTGTCGATTAAAATCAATTCTCTATCTGATTTATTTTGAGCCAATGAACTAAAAGTGACTAATAGAATAAAATACAAAAAAGTTTCTTTGTGAGAAATAGTTTTCATAAGTAATGCAATTAGATAGTGCGATAAAAATATGTCTTTTAAACGAAATAAATTAATAGACTTTTATCAAAATCTGATCGTCAGTTGTATCATTACCAAGTCTTTTTTGAAAATAGAACGTATTATTTTCACCTTAAATATTCTTCTAATTTTTCTCTTTTACTAATTGAATTACAAGCAAATAAATTGCTTTGTTAAAATTTAGAATCATTCTAATGCCTCTCTTTTATTAAATTATTTTGTTTTGATGTAATTTTATATTGAAAATTAACTTAAACAAAAAAAATATTACAATTATGAGTGTTATTAAAGATGAAAATAAACTTATTAGCACCATTAAACGTGTCGATCAAAAAATCGACAAACTTAATGATCAAAAGATCATTGCCTTTTTTGAAGCTCTGGGTTTAACAGAAAGAGAGGATATTCCTAAAAATTTCCTCGAATGGGAGACTATACTTATTGTCGTTCCGGATCGCCATATATCGCACGAATTAAAATATTACAAATATTCGATTGCAAGACTTTCTTTCGTCACAAATCCGAATGCACAGGAAATTCATGTTTTCGATTTTAATGAATGGAAAAATGTTACCCGAAATAAAACGCAATTTCAGATTAGAGAAATGCTGAAAACAACTTTTGGCGGTGTTCGGGATCATTCAGACAGACTAAACTGAGGTTATTGGTTTGTATCTCGTTTTTCTTGTTGATCATCTTTGTCAAAATTTAAAATTTTGACAAAGATTCCTAATCCTAGTCTATTTTAATTTCAAAAATCCTGACAAATTTTTGCTCTAATTTCTTCCACTTTCTTTCCTCTTTCCATCTCGAATAGAAAATAATTATAAGCATAAACAAACTTACAATTGTAGTTGCCTTTCTAAGTCCTCTTCCAAAAAAAAGGAAAAATACATTTAGTGCTATCAGAAAAACTACTGGAGAAAATCTTACCCAAAGCAACTGAAACTTGCTGTTAGGTTCAATAACATAGCTTATTTTAAGCACATTATTGACATTCTTGTATTTTCCTCTTATTATAAAATAAGTTGGTGATGTTGGTGAATTTAAAGTCAGACGAAAACTTTTATCATCAAAAAGTCCATAAAAAGGCTTTGTTCCGCCAAATCGGGGAAATATTCTAAGCAAATTTAATTCTGCTTTTAGAGAACCTATTTCTGTATTATCCTTTAATCTTGTTCTAAATTCAGATAAACTGAGCCTTGATTCCATTGAGCCATTTTATTTTGAAAGCAATGTTACATTTTTTTAATGAGTTCTTTTACTCTTGAAAGAATATAATTGGCTTTTTCGTCAAAAACAACCATATCAAAATCGCCGCTTCCTTCTACAAAATGTCCTTCTTTTTTAGTATCAGAATATACCTTTTCGAAATACAGATCACGTTTCTTTATCCAGTCTAATTGTTCTTTTTTTAATTTTGATTGCTCTTTAGAACTTAATTTAAGTTTTAGGTTCTTATAGGAAACATTCAGCAAACTATCTGAATCATTGTAATACTCAATGGCACAATTCTTCATTCCGTTTCCGCTGTCCAGACATTTCTGATAAGAAGTTTTCAATATACTGACTGTTTCCATTGTTTGCGCATTACAATTGAACGAAAACAGTATAAAGAATAATAGTATCGATTTTTGAATCATGATTTATTTTTAATATTTAATTTATTACATTTTGTTCGAAAACATATTTATTAGATTTTCTCTTTTATTTGGATCTACGCAATTCCATTGAGCCATAAACAGCTCCCATCGCTTCAAAAACTTCATTTTGATTTTCGGTTTGCGTCCAGCCTTTTTTCGAAAGTTCAGATCGTACTTCTTCTCCGGTTTTCCCCTTTATAAAATGATAATTACAAAAATCTAAAACTTCAGTCGGAATTTTCCTTAATTGATAAGATGCTATTATTGAAATTAGCTTTAAGTAGGCTACAAAATAAGTTAATACTAACTGTAAGCCCCAGCTTAAAACCAATCCTATCCAACCTGTATTTAAGGTTTTAATGGTCAATCCTTGCAAAAGCCTAATTTCTATAAATTGTAAAAAATTAATTCCTTCTAAGCTGTTTTCCCTTAAAATAATTTCATATTGAAAATATTGATTCGAAAAATAGGTTAAAAAAACCATTCCATACAATAAAAAGCGAATTTTAGCCAACTCTGTAAAATTTGACCATTGAATCAGATACTTTAATGAAAAAGCAATTGCCAATCCTACTAATACCTCAAACAATCCAATCAAATAAATTCCGTACACAGAAATTTCTGCAATAACAAAACCAAGTCCTAAAGATATTAAAAGGCCTCCAATAACCAAAATTGAGAAATTTTTATTTCTGGGCGTAGTTGGCTCTGCCAGTTTTTCAGGAATGATATAATCATCCCAATTATTCTTCTTTTCAGTTTCTCTCTCCAGTTCATTTAAAGCTTCCCGATCAAACTCTTTTTCCGTCTCTTTAAAAACATGAATAAAGAGTCCTACTCTTTTAGAATTCCTCCCATTATCCCAGATTTCATTTCCTAAGGATTGACTTTGCACCACTACATTTCCATGATTAAAAGTAATTGTAATTGCTTCAGTCCACTTTTCAATTCCTAATGCCAGTTCTTTTCTTTTTGCTTCAACTGAATTGTCATCTTTAAAAACCACATCCCATCCCAATTTTAAAACTGCCTTTTCTACAATAGGAATAAAAACAATTTTACTCAAAGAGGTACGAAATTCTTCTCTATACTTGGGCGTCCAGTTAAAGCTATGCTTTCTTTTAATTGTCCTTTCGTAACTCTTTAATTTTTCTTCCATAGTTTTTCAGATTCTAAATCCTCTCTTGCAATTGTATCAACTTATTATAACTCTATTTCAACTTTATTGTGCCTCTAACAAACTTTTAATCTTTTCATTCAATGCATTACCATGAATGTTTTTAGCTAAGATAATTCCGTTTTTGTCGATCAAAAAGTTTAATGGTACTGATTGAAGTTTATAATCCCCTACAACAGGAGAATTCCAATATTTCAAGTCACTAACATGTGTCCACGTCAATTTTTGTTTTGCGATTGTAGCTAACCAAAGTGACTTTTTAGTATCCATCGAAACGCTGTAGACAGAGAACTTACCTGTATAGGTATTGTTTAGTTTTATCAATTCCGGTTGTTCCTTAATACAAGGTCCGCACCATGAAGCCCAAAAGTCAATTAAAACTAAATCTCCTCTGAGAGAAGAAAGCGCCACATTATTTCCTTTTGTATCGGGCAAATCTATTTCAGGAGCAATATTACCAACATCAGTTCCTACGACCTGGGCCGTTGAAGTTGTTGTTATACAAAATAAAAATCCTAGAATAAGTAAAGTTTTTTTCATAGTTGGGTTAAAGTTATTTATTTGGGGGCATTTTAGTCTTGTAATCCCGATGGACATCAGTATTGCGAGATTAATTCTTCACAAGCAAATATAAATTTTCTTTATTAAAATCCTCCACTGTTTCATACAACTTCCTTCTCCTTGATCTTAAATTTTTGCTAAATATCTTTCTTTAAATTGACATATCGGGAAAAGTCGATATATTTACACCATGGAACATCTAGAAATTTTTAAAGCACTCTCTAATAAGTCCAGATTGCAAATGTTGGAATGGCTAAAGGAACCTGAAATAAACTTTCCGGATCAATTGCAGCATGCAGGATTTGAGCACGGAGTTTGTGTGGGACAAATACAAGCCAAAGCCGGCTTAACGCAATCGACAGTTTCTGAATACCTGTCTATTCTACAACGTGCAGGATTTATAGAATCTAAACGCGTTGGTCAATGGACTTACTATAAACGCAACGAAGGTGCCTTTGAAGCACTCAGTAAATTAATTCAATCTAATTTGTAAATTACTATGAGTACAAACAACCTGTTTTCGCCATTTAACTTAAAAACGTTAAATCTTAAAAATAGAATCGTAATGGCGCCAATGACGCGCTCATTTTCTCCAAACGGAGTTCCAACTGATGATGTAGCTTCTTACTACCAAAAAAGAGCTGAAGGTGAAGTTGGATTAATATTATCTGAAGGAACTGTTATTGACAGAGCTTCTTCATCAAACGACGCTAATGTTCCTCATTTTTACGGCGAAGCTGCTTTAAATGGATGGAAAAAAGTGATCTATGAAGTTCATGCTGCCGGAGGTCAAATGGGACCACAAATCTGGCATATGGGAATTATGGACAATCACCATTCAGGATGGGTTCCACCAGTTCCTTTTGAAGGACCTTCCGGATTAAACCGACCTGATTTTAGAAATGGTGTTACTATGTCTGAAAAAGATATTGAAGACACTATTATTGCTTTCGGAAAAGCTGCTGCTGATGCTAAAAGACTAGGTTTTGATACGATCGAAATTCACGGAGCACATGGTTATTTAATCGATCAGTTCTTTAGAGCTGAAACTAATTTACGTGATGATATTTATGGTGGGAAAACGCTGCCGGAACGTAATCGTTTTGCTATTGAAGTAATTAAAGAAATCAGAAAACAGGTTGGGAATGATTTCGCTTTAATTATGCGATTTTCTCAATTCAAACCTTCTGACTACAACTATAAACTAGCTAAAAATCCACAAGAATTAGAAGCCTGGCTTACGCCGCTTGTTGATGCCGGGGTTGACATTTTGCACTGTTCTCAACGTAGATTCTGGGAGCCTGAATTTGAAGAATCTGATTTGAACTTTGCTGGTTGGGCTAAAAAAGTTACAGGGGCACCAACTATTACTGTAGGTTCTGTTGGTCTCTCGGGAGATTTCTTTGGTGCATTTGCAGGAGAAAGTTCTCAACCAACATCTCTTGAAGAATTAAACAGACGTTTTGACAGAGGTGATTTTGATTTAGTTGCCGTTGGAAGACCTCTTTTATCTGATCCTAACTGGGTGGCTAAAATTAAAGCCGGTAAAACAGATGAATTGAAAGGTTTTAGCAAAGAGGCTTTGGGAGCTTTAGTGTTAGAATAAGTTTTTAAAAAAGGTTCAAAGGAACAGAGGGACAAAGTTTTTCTGATTGAACTAAAATATAAAAAGGGATAAGCTTAATTGTTTATCCCTTTTATTTTACACAAACTTTTCGGTATCTATATCTTACAGGCCTACTTCTGTCTGTATACGCAAATTGCCCACAGATAAAACGGGTTGTACGGATGAAACACTTATTCAAAATCATCTTTATCGTCTGATTCAAAAAAATCATTTGGATCAAAAGGAATATCATCATCGGGATCTTTGTCGTGCGCATTTACACCTGGCGGATTGAATAATCCCTAACTGTCTTTAATATAATTCCATTGATCAAAACTGGCAACCCAATCAATAAACAGTAAGCGAAATTCATCAATAGTGCTTCTCAACAAATCGATATAATCATTATCTGTAATGCCTTCTTCAAAACGTAAACTACCTGCCTGAACATATAATTCTCTTGCGGCCTTTCGAATAATAGCCGCATTTTCCATTCTTAGATCCTATACATCTGCTGCTTCTGCACCGGCAATTTTTACAGGAATAATCATTGCATTTTCACGCATAAACTGGACAGTTGTTTCTTGTAAAAATTCATTATCCGGTGGAATAATCTGGACAAGTCCTTCTGTAAGTTTAAAAATTTGTTCTGCCTTTATATAAATTGGTATTCTATCAGTGTTGTCTGGATTTGACATTTTTTTTTTTGCAAATAAATTTAAAACATTAATAAATACAAATAATAAGAAGTTCTTTTCCTCATTTCTTCAAATGCTTCCAAAATCTTTCTAATCTTTGTAATCTGTGGCAAAAAATGCTCTTAAACTCTTAGTTTTATTTTTTGTTTGTCGATATACCTTGCGTAGATGCACTGCTGTGCATCTCTACGATTATACATATCTACAATTGTCTACTTTTTTTAAATTGTTTATTTCTACATGAAACTATAAATACAAAAGGGATGAAAACATGAAAGTTCATCCCTTTTCTGAATATCTATAACTAACAAAATTTTAGAAATTCAAGATCTTTCTGTAGTTCAAAGAGACGAAGTTTTTCCTTTGAACCTCTGAGCCATTGAACCTCTGAACTTTATTTTAAGAAATTTTTCTTTTTTGAAATTTATTCTGAAGCCAATTACGCACTGGTTCATCGTAGAATTTCAAACATAAATACGCTATTGTGATACTGGAAATTAAAACTCCAATTCCAATCAGGTAACCGTCTTTTAGAGGAACTTTATTATCGATTACCCAAGCTGTATACCAGTAAATTAGTGGGTAATGTATGATATAAATTGGATATGAAATATCTCCCAATGCTTTGCATATTTTAACCGAAACTGCATTTTTTATTTCGCCTCCTGCTCCAATGGCAACAATTAATGGGAAAAAGAAAATAATCACAATTGATTCATATAAACCATTCATCCATAAAGTGTTTTCGTCTCCAATTCTTGGTATCGAAAAAAGAACTACAATTAAAATACTGCAAACCCAGAAAGCTCCTTTTATATGAATTAACTTTCCTAAACGTGAAAGCAAAACTCCTGCAAAAAATGGATATAATAAACGGGTAAAACCAACATTCATTTGCTCTAAGTTTAAAGACCAGCCGCCAATAACATCTCCTTTTGGTCCAAAAACGGTATAATTAACCAGCATTGCTGCGAATATAAAAACAAAGATTCCTAAAACCTTATTCGAGAATTTACGAAAGAACAAGGCATACAAAATATTAGCAATATATTCGAAAAAAAGTGACCATGCAGGTCCGTTGAGCGGATGCATTTCGCCCCAGCCTCTGATTTCCATCGATGGCGGAATTGGCAGTAATGTAAACCCAATTATCATTGTTAAAATCACTTTCCAAGGTGCCATTCCTGCAATTTGCGGAAAAACATCTGATGCCTGAAAATAGTAGAAAATGGCTCCAATAATCATTCCCATAATGACCATTGGCTGCAAACGAATTAAACGTCTTTTATAAAATTCCCATTGGGTTAACTTTCCCCAGCGATCATCATAAGCATATGCTACAACAAATCCGGATAAGAGAAAAAAGAAATCGACAGCCAGGTAACCGTGATTAATAATTTGTTTAAATCGGCTTCCTTCATTAAAGGCTTCTAAAATATGAAAGACAACTACTAAGATAGCAGCTACTCCCCGCAAACCGTCTAAAATTTCATAATGTTTTTTTGGTTTAATATCAACAGAAATTGAACTCATGTTTTTTTTTGTGGTTAAAGGTTAGTTGTTTTTTTGGTATTAGCTAAAATAATATATTTTCTAAACAATCTCAGTTTTGTTAAGATAGATTAACTGCAAAGTTCACAACGTTTTTTGCGAAAAAATGTAAGGAAGAATTTTAAACAAAGTATAAAATAATCTCATCATCTATTTGCTCAATTACTGATGACTTTTAAGCCATTCTAATCTGCGTTGATCCGGTAAATGTGTTACCTTAAAATTTTCGAATTTAGCTTCGAAACCTTTTCCGTCTGGTGATGCGGCCATTAAACCAACCATAACTGGTGTGTTGTCCTGCAACGGCGCATTTCTGGTCATAATATAATTTTTGTCATCATAAGAAAAGAAAACCTCAACGGCATCTAATCTTCTCACGACTTTTATCCATACAAATGGCGGTGCTTTTTCTAAAGTAGTCACACTCCAATCGCTTTTATCATGCGTCACAACTGTACTGATATTAAATTTTCCATCAACAAATTCAACTCCCGTTTTAATGTAGTTTTTTTCATCGATACGAAGCATTAATCCCATTTGGTCAAAACGGGCAATATAGTTGCCGGTTAATTTTACTTTAGCTTCAAATTCCCCTCCATAAGTCGCAAAATAAAATGGGGCATCATCTACGGTAAATCCGTAATGTGAAATACGCCAATAGTCACTGTTGGCTGTGACATTCATGATTAAAGCATTATTTTTAATTTCCCATTTTTCAGGTTCATTAAACCATTGCATTTTATTTAAAGTCTGCGCCGAAAGATTTTGCGCCAAAAACAAGGTCATAACGCTAAGTACAATTTTTCTCATTTAAATTAATTTAACAATTAATATCTTTTTTGAACCATTAAGAGATTAAGAAAATTAAGTTACAATGCTTAATCGTTCAGAATGTCTTAATGCTTTTTTTAAGCTTAGTAACCACAAAGCTTAATGAAACTTAAAATCTTAATGATACATACTTTTTTAGTCCAGTAACCATAAAGCTTAATTTTCTTAATCTCTTAATGGTAAAATCATTTTAAAAGTAAAGCTGCAAATTTTTACACTTGCAGCTTTACAACCAACCAATTTAGAAATAATGAAATTATTTAAGTGAGAACCCCACTTTAGATTTTATATCTGTAGAAGATGCCCCAACGATTGCTTCAAAAGCTCCCGGTTCAGCAACCCAGTCGTGTTTTTTATCATCAAAAAAGCTTAATGCTGTTTTATCTACTGTAAAAGTTACTGTTTTTTCTTCTCCTGCTTTAAGCGCAATTTTCTCAAATCCTTTTAATTCTTTTATCGGACGTGGTAATGAAGATTTTAAATCACTGATATAAAGCTGTACTACTTCTGAACCTTCTCTTGATCCTGTATTTTTTACTTTAACAGAGAATGTAATTTGATCTCCAACAGTCATTTGTTTTTTGTCTGCAGTTACTTTTCCATATTCAAAAGTCGTATAACTTAAACCATGACCAAAAGAGAATAATGGTTTAGCTTTTTGTTTGTCTGCCCAACGGTATCCAACAAAAATGCTTTCATTGTATTTTACTTCGTCTCCACCAGGAAATTCTCCTAATGCATGAGCTCCGTTATCTGCTAATTTTACAGGAAAAGTAAAAGATAATTTTCCTGAAGGATTTACATCTCCAACCAAAACATTAGCCAACGCACTTCCTGCTTCTGTACCTAAAAACCATCCTTGTACAATTCCCGGAACTTCTTTTACCCACGGCATCGCCACAGCATTTCCTGAAATATTTACAAAAACCACATTTTTATTTACTTTAACCAAGTCAGCAATTAATTTATCCTGACCGTATGGTAAACCCAGTTCTTTACGATCATGTCCTTCTGCATCCTGATTATCACTTTTATTCAAACCTCCAATAAAAAGAACAATATCAGCGTCTTTAGCTATTTTTAAAGCCTCAGCAGATAATTCTGCAGGAGAACGTTTTTCTTCTAAACTTACTTTTGCTATTACTCCATTATACTCACTTGTTGGATCTCCAACATAACCACGAGCGTAAACGATTTCAGCCTGGTTTCCAATTCTTTTCTTTAATCCTTCAAGTGGCGTAATTTCATATCTTGCTTTAAGCGAAGAACTTCCTCCACCTACAGTCATCATTTTGATTGCATTTTCACCAATAACTGCGATTTTCTTTGTTTTAGAAAGGTTAATTGGTAAAATATTATTGTTGTTTTGTAGCAATACAATTCCTTCTTCGGCTATTTTACGGCCAGCATCTGCATGCTCTTGTGTTCCAAAAGAACCAAAAGGTCTGTTTCTGTCCATTGTAGTTAAGAAAGACAAACGTAAAATACGACGTACTTTTTCGTCTAATTCTTTAGTTCCAACCTGACCTCTGGCGATCATATTAGAATATGGTTTTGCCAGGTAATAACTGTCGTAAGCATTGCTCGCACCTTCAGTAAGTCCGTTTGTCCATGAACCAAACTCCATGTCCAAACCGTTATGAATTGCTTGTTTTGTATCATTAACTCCTCCCCAATCTGACACTACAACTCCTTTGAAACCCCATTCTCCGCGAAGAATATCATTCAATAAAAATTCGTTGTGGCAACATTGCTGTCCTTTGTATTTGTTGTATGAACCCATAATAGCCCACGCATCACCTTCCTGAACGGCAGCTTTAAAAGCCGGTAAATATATTTCGTATAACGCACGATCATCAACAATTACATTTACTGAGTTACGTTTTGTTTCCTGATTGTTTAAAGCGAAATGTTTTACACATGCAGCAACTCCATTGGCCTGAACACCTTTAATATAAGGAACAACCATTTTTGCAGCTAAGAAAGGATCCTCGCCCATGTATTCGAAGTTACGTCCGTTTAATGGCGTTCTGTAGATATTAACTCCTGGCCCTAACAATACGTTTTTGTTACGATAACGAGCTTCTTCTCCAATCGATTTACCATATAAAGCTGATAACTCTTTGTTCCAGGTTGCAGAAAGTGCTGTAAGAGCCGGAAATGCAATACAAGAATCATTTGTCCAGCCAGCCTGATCCCATTCGTCCCATTTTACTTCAGTACGAATTCCGTGTGGTCCGTCAGTCATCCAGTTTTCAGGAATCCCTAAACGTGGTACACCTGGTGAACTGAATTTTGACTGCGCATGAATCATGGCAATTTTCTCGTCGGTTGTCATTCTTTTAAGAGCATCTTCTACACGCTCATTAATTGGCTTTTTATCATCTAGATAAACCGGAACTTTATTCTGTGCATTCACACCGATAGAGCTCAACAAAAGTAAAACAACAATTGTTTTAACGTTTTTAAACATAACTATTAATTTATTAAAGCATTTAATATACAATATAAAAGGGATTATAAAAACGTATAACCCTTTTAATAATACCGTAAAGCTAAAACGTTATAGTTCGTTTTGAATTTTTAAACGAAAAAAAGTAGTAAAACAAAAAATCAAGTATTTGATTTACAGATATTTAATTAAAAATATGCCCCGAAAAAAGTAGTGATTTTAAAATAAAAAACTACACTTTTAATGATATTAAACCAATTTTAATGACCATTTCTTCAAAATCATTTCTCGAAACTGCAGCTTTATTTCGGGCTCTAGTACGATAATTATAAATTGTGCTTAAAGAGTAACGAAGAAAGGCTGCGATCTTTACGCTGTCATTAATTCCTAATCTAATCAAAGCAAAAATCCGAAGTTCAGTGTTGAGTAATTCGCCCTGCTTTAAAACGATCTGTTCTTCCTTAATTAAAAGTGCATTGAAATCTTTGACGAAAGTGGGATATAAATTCAGAAAGATAATATCAAAATTTTTATACAATTCTTCGAGTTCATTATCAACCAAAGTAGTTGATTTTAGCATTTTATAAATCTCATCAAATTGTTTTGCATTCGCCTTTTTATTTAAAATAATGCGATAATTTTCCAACTTATTGATGTAAGTGGAACAAAGGCTGAAAAAGTGCGCTATATACTCTTCCTTAATATGATTGGATTCTGATAATTGCGCATTACGTTCCTGCAGCTGATTATTTGTTTCTGTAATATCTTTATTTAATTCGGCTAATTTCTGACTGGTTTCATAAAGTTCTCCTCTTATTTTAGAAACTTTTTTCATTTGTTTGTAAACGTAGATAACGGCTACGATCAAAAATGCCGAAAGCAGACTAATGCATAAAAGATACAATTGAAGTTCGGTTTTTCGCTGTGCTTCTCTTTCTAAATATACGGTATTGATAATCGAATAAACCTGTGACATTAAAAGCGTACGAAACTGAACATTGCAGTACAGTGCATCTTCGACAGCTGATTGCGTTAATTTATATGCCATATCAACATCGCCAATTTCATAAAAAACCTGTGCTAATTCCTGAAGCGATGCATTGTCTTTATTGGCATTTTTTAAATCTGAAGTGGCTGAAAGTGCATAATATTTTTTTCTTGGCTCGAGCTGATGTCTTTCTTCATAGATGCTTCCCAAAAGATAGGTAACCATAGCATATTGCGGATTATCTTCTTTGATGGTATTGAATAATTGCAACAATTGCTTCTCAGCAATGGCAAGCTTTTTCTGAGACATGACTTGTTGAATCTTTGTGATCTGATAGTTTAGTGTATTAGGTTCTAAAACTGTCAATAATGAATCACGGTATTTTCGTATTTGCTGAATGTACTTTACATCATAACTATTAGCAGCGTAATGTTCGAAAAACTCCCGATATGCTACGTAATAATTTTGAAGCAGGGATTTTGAAAGTGTTTTTTTATCTATGCTTTTTAACAATGCTTCAGATTCACGGTATTTTCCAGAAGAAGAATAAAGTGTTACGAGTTGCAGGTTCGCTAAATTTAGTAATTCCTGATCATGAAGTTCATTGGCGATTTTAAGGTTCTTTTTTACATAAAAAATAGCCGAATCTGAATTGAATTTTTGATATTCTGTATAAAGAGTTTTGTTGTAATTATACTCTTGCTCCTTGGTTAGATTTTCTGACTTTATTTTTTTAAAATTCAAAATACGTTCTTCTTTTAGACGAACATAATTGTCTTTATTTCTCAATGCATCATTTAGTTTTGCCAAAATAGTATCTGTACTATCCGATGAATAAACAGGATTTGCCAATAGAACTAAAAAACAAAGCAACAGATAATTTTTCAAACCAATTTGAGATATAATGAGATTTCACAAATATAAGAAAGTGTGAATACAAAAAATGATTTTTTTATAAGTCGCAAATTTTAAATTTCGTAACAAGTAAAAGAGACTTTAAAAAAACAAACACAAAGAAACCTCCTTACACCAATTGGATTTTTGTAAATTTGATTGTACTCAATTTCTATAATCTAAAAATACATCTACAAATGCCTCATTTTATCATTGATTGCTCAGAAAATGTAATTCGTCTAAAATCTGCAGAAGACATCATGCAGGATGTTTTTAACGCTGCATTATCAACTGATCTTTTTACGGAGTCTGAAATTAAAGTACGTATTAATCCCTTTGCGTATTATAACAACGGCAATTCCTTAAACGATTTTATTCACGTTTTTGCGTACATTATGGAAGGCCGAAATACAGATCAAAAAGCAAAACTCTCTAAGGCAATTGTTATTAAGCTGAATGAAGTACTTCCTGAAATTCCGGTAATTTCGATTAATATAAAAGATTTTGAAAAAGCGAGTTATTTTAATAAAACTATGATCTAAAAAATGACAACTCGAGTTTGTCATAAGCAGTAACGAATTTATTGCCACAGATTAAAGATTAAAAGTGATTTCACGTAAAATAAGCACAACAATTGTCTTTTCGACCGAAGGGAAACTAGAGATAGCGAACAGACGAAGTAAATCACACGCGGGGACAACGCACTGTTGCCGAGCTATTTTATGTGATTTCTCCCTTCGGTCGAAATTGACAAAAAATGCCTATATCAACTTTGAGCTTAGGCTTCGATAAAGTTCCTCACACCCTTGGTTTAAAACTTTGACAAAGCCCCAATAAAGATCTGTTCTATTATTCTATCCTCTTTATTCTATTCTCTTTATTCTATTCTCTTTATTCTAAAATCTTTATTCTAAAATCTTTATTCTAAAATCTAACTAACAGCAATTGGAGCCGCTAAACAACTCTCAGGAATATCAAACGCATTGACTAATGAAACGGCATCTGGTCGAATATCCCAACACAATTGATTGACCATTTTGCGAATCGCTTTGGTTTTTACGGCTTCCATATAACCATCTTCAAGATACCAGGCTTTGTTTTTTTCTATTTGCGAAAGTGCATATAAATGATTCAGTTTTGTTAATATTTCTTTCGATTTAATGTCTTCGACTTCTTTTATTGCTAACTGAAATTGTTCGAGAACGACTCTTTCTAAATATGCCTGAGCTACATCGATCATCTGGTGCTGTACAACATTAAAAGCGTCGTAAGGTTCTAAACCACCGTCAACTAATTTTTTTATACGTCTTGCGGCAGATGCAAGAATTGTTTTTTCTCTATGAATAAAAGCCTGCAAATGAAACCCTTCGTCTAATAAATGTTCATCGTCTGTTTTGCGGGTTGCAATTGGATTTTTTTCTGTAATGGCCGTTTTTGCATTTTCATACACATAATTAATAATTCCTGCAGCTCCCATTTCACCAAAAGATTTTCTGAATTCTGATAAACGGTTTTTAGCTACTAATTGCATCAAAACGGTATTATCACCTTCAAAAGTCGTGTATATTTCGGTATCGTTTTTTAGGGCATCAATTCTATTTTCAGATAAATATCCTTTTCCGCCACAAGCTTCACGACATTCTTGTAGAATATCCCTTGTACTCCAGGTCGAATAAGATTTCATTCCGGCTGCGAGAGCTTCGATTTCCTGCATTTCGTCTTCGGTTTTATTCAGGAAACGATTTGTAAGGTATTGCAAAGCAAAATGAACGGCGTAAGTTTTCGCTAATGGCGGAATTAATCGGCGTTGGTGCATTCTGTAATTTAAAATCGGAACTTCTGATCCGCCTTCAGGACCAAATTGTCTTCTTTGATCGCTGTAACGAATGGCAATTGTTAATCCGGATTTGGCTGCAGCCAAAGCAGAACGCGGAATCCCGATTCGTCCTCCGACTAAAGTTCCTAACATAGTAAAAAAACGTCTGTTATCACTTGGAATCGGGCTTTCGAATTCTCCTTTATCATTTACAGAAGCGAAACGATCCAGCATATTTTCTTTCGGAATCAATACGTTATCGAAACTAATTGTTCCGTTATCCACTCCGTTTAATCCCATTTTATGTCCGCAATCACCAATAGTGATTCCGTTTAAGGTGTTTCCCTTTGTATCTCTTAGCGGAACTATAAATGCATTCACTCCATAATCATGTCCGTCGATAACCAATTTAGCAAAAACAGTTGCCATTTGTCCGTGAACTGCGGCATTACCAATATATTCCTTTTGGGCATTTTTATTTGGTGTATGAATTGTAAACGTTTGCTCATTATGATTATAAGTAGCCGTCGTTTCCAGCCCTTTTACGTTTGATCCGTGATGAGTCTCGGTCATGGCAAAACAACCAGGAATTTTAAGGGAACCAATATCTTTTAGATATTTAGCATAATGTTTTTCAGTTCCTAATGACTGAACGCTCATACCCCATAATCCAAACTGAACACCAAATTTTATCACGAGACTTAAATCATGATAGCTTAAGGTTTCCATAATCGCAAAATAATCGGCTATGTTTTCTCCTCCGCCATGTTGCTTTGGATATGCCATATTTCCAAGATTTTCATCTGCTAAGATCTTACACCAATTATAAACTGTTTGGCGATAGACATTAATATCTGTGGAGGTTTCGTAAGCAAATTCGGGTCTTGAAATAACGGACTTTACTTTGTTGATTATTGCAGCTTCTTTACCGTTTAAAATGGCTGTTATTTTTTGAATATCAAAATCAGCATTGGCTTGGGAATTTGCCGTAAACGAACTGGCTTTTGTTTTGAAGTTCTGAAGTGCTTCTTCACCTAAAATTCCAAGATCATTCTCTAATTTTATAAAACTGGATTGTAAGGTCGAAATATCTACATCTTTTTCTGAAAGTGCTACTGCAATATCAAAAATAGATTTTATATCTGTTTTATTCTGAATGCTTTTTTCAATATCCAATTTCCATTGTGTGAGTTCATTTCGCGAAGGCGGATTCGATATGTCTAATCTTGAAAGCAATTCTTGTTTTTCTTCGGGCGAAAGCCAACTTAAATCAGTAATAAATTTCTGAATGGTTGTAAACTCTTTCTGGGTCAGCAAATCATCTGACCATACTAAATAAAATAAAGGAATAAAGGCTTGAAGTTTGGTATTTTTCATATCAATATAGTTGTTCAGTTTATATTTTTTCTTGCCAACGTTTATTGCGCAAAAAAGCAAGAAATGAAAATAGTCATTCCTATTTAAATATCCTGTTAAGATTGTGGTAATTTTAATTCCAGCTATTGAAAAACAAAAAAAAGTTTACCACGAATTACAGTAATTTACGCGAATTTTTTTCTTAATTAACTTTAGAAATTAAACGTAAATAATGAAGCTTCGCTTAGATGCGGCAAAAAAATTTACACAGATTTTGCAGATCAGTCAGATAAAATAATTCGTGTAAATTACTGTAATTCGCGGCAAAAACCTCTACATAAAAAAAACAGGAATAAAAAATTCATTCCTGTTTAACATATCCTCACGATTCTCGCAATTTATATTTTAAAAACCACTAAAAAATATAAAAAACTCATGTTATTTAGAATCTTTGGATATTGTGGCAAACTTTTGCTTGATTGCAAAAATATGATGTGAATTAAAAACCAAAACTGCCATAAAAACAATTCCGTATGCTATAATTTGTATCAGTCCAAATTGTTCTTTATAGAGAAACATAGCCAAAAGAAAAGCAATCATTGGGTTAATATTTAAAAGCATTCCAACCGTTGAAGAATTAATTCCTGAAAGGGCATATAAATTAAGGAACAATGGAAAAATTGTAAACAGAATTGCAATGGTTTCGATACAGAAATAAAACTTAAATTCTGTGGGAACAGGTCCGCTGTATGATGGAAAAAAGGGCAGCAAAAACAAAGCGATCAGAGTTATATGAAATGTAAGGACTAAAAATTTATCGAAACCTTTATTTACTCTCTGACTTACTAAATAACAAGCATAGGAAAAACCTATAATTACACTAAAAAGCATGTCTGTAATATTAGCATAAGATAAAAGAACACATCCGGAAATGCTTAAACCAACGGCAATCCATTGTGTTTTACTTAGTTTTTCATGCAAAATGAAATAAGCTAACAATGTGGTTAAAATAGGACAAACCAAATAAGCCAAAGATGTGGCTTTTACGCTAACATGGTTCATCACGTAAATAAATGTAAACCAATTTGTCATTATAAAAAGGCTTCCTCCTATATTCAACAAAATAGTTTTGCGTTTCTCTGCTTTTGGCAATTCCTTAAAAGTTTGAATGGCTTCTTTTATTTTTTTTCTTTTAAAAGCAAAAGCTATAAGCAACATTAGAGCACTACAGCTGAAAACACGATAGAATAAAATATCTAACGAAGCATATTCATGTATAGGCTTTAAAACCAAACTGAAAAATCCCCAGATTACGAAACAAGTTATGGCAGCTATATAGTATTTTGTTGTTTTCACGAATATTGTTTTTGATTTTCTTATCAACGCAAATTTCTAAAAAATAAAACAGCAATACAGATACAGTTTTAGTAAATTGCACCATAACAGTTTTTTTTTGAAATCTTCAAGATTATAAATTATAAACTGAAATAAACGATACCACATTCTATTAAAAAAACAAATATTATTTCTGGATGAAAAACTCAAATTACTTGTATCTGCAGTTTGCTGACCGGATCGAAAAGCAAATAAAATCAGGCGTTTTAAATGTTGGTGACAAACTCCCTTCGATACGTGAAGTATGTGCCGAAACAGGATATAGTATGAGTACGGTCAGCAAAGCATATTACGAAATCGAAAGCCGATCATTGATTGAATCCCGACCACAATCCGGTTATTATGTAAGTAATATTTCGGCAAGGACAATTCCTGAACCTTCACCAAGCAGTCCTGTTTTAAAATGCCTTAATATTGACAGGGAGGATCTGATCGATCAGGTTTATGGTAATATGACTGATTCTAATATTACGATGCTTTCTTTGGGTTTTCCGTCAAACGAGCTTCTTCCTATCGCCAAATTAAACAAAGGAATGATTCAGGCAATGCGGAATCTCCCTAATAGCGGAACGGGTTATGAACAAGTAAAAGGCAATCCAAATTTAAGACGTGAAATTGCCCGATGGTCGTTTACCTGGGGAGGATCATTAACCGAAGAAGACATTATTACAATGCCGGGCTGTACAAGTGCTATATCACATTGTCTGATGACTTTGACAAAACCCGGAGATACGATCATTACAGAAAGTCCTGCGTATTTTGGAATTCTTCAATTGGCAAAATCATTAGGATTGTACATCATGGAGTTGCCTACAAATATGACTACGGGAATAGAATTGGACGCGCTAAAAAAAGCACTTTCGTCTAAAAAGGTGAAGCTTTGCTTATTGATGAGTAATTTCAGTAATCCGTCCGGAAGTATGATGCCGGCCGAACATAAAATAGAAGTAGTGAGATTGATGGAATTTTATAATATTCCGCTGATTGAAGATGATATTCACGGTGATTTGTATTTTGGCGCGAGCCGGCCAACGAATTGCAAAACTTATGACGAAAGCGGAATTGTTCTTTGCTGCAGCTCTGTCTCTAAAACATTGGCTCCGGGATATCGCGTTGGTTGGGTTTCTCCGGGGAAATTCAAAAAACAAATATTGCGGAACAAGATTTATCATTCGCTCTCCTCTCCTACTATTACACATCAGGTTGTGGGTGATTTTCTTAAAAATGGACGATACGAAAATCATCTCAGGAAAATACGACAGATATTGAATCACAATTGCAATAATTATATCAATACGATTCTGGAATCTTTCCCAAAAGGAACAAAAGTGAGTCAGCCTCAGGGTGGTTTTTTTCTTTGGATAGAACTTGATAAAAGTATTGATACAGCTGCTTTTTACCATTTGGCAATGCAGCACAATATTAGTATTGCACCAGGAAGAATTTTTTCTTTTCAGGATCAGTTTTCGAATTGTATGCGGCTGAGTTTTGGTTTACCGTGGACAAATGAATTAAGGGAATCCATTCAAATTTTAGGAAGATTACTTCATCGATGATCTAAAATTCATTTAATAAAATACACACAACGTAACCTCAACACAAATTGATAATTTTCTTTGTGGCATTTCTGGTGTGATTTCTCCCTTTGGTCCTAGTGACAAAATTGCATTGTAAATATGGTATACTTTATTCATAAAAAAAGCCAGACAATACTTCTAAAGGTATTGTCCGGCTAACAAATTGAAACCAAAATCAATTTTAATTATAAAACAAAGTAAGCGTTGTTTTCCGCTTTTTTAATTTCGGGTTTAAGATCAAATTCTTTGATAATGTCAAATTCACTTTGATACTCGTTTAACATTTGCATTAGATTCTTTTCGATTGTATTCGAAATAGTGGTTACAGGAGTATCTGTTGGCCTGTTTTCGAAAGGATCCTGTAAATGGATTGCCATTTTTTCGATTAGAAAAAACATTCCTGCAATTACTGTAATCAACGGAATTGCAAACCAACTCAATAAACTAATTAAACCAAAAGGCAATAGTAAAATGAACAAACACAATGTCATTCTGATATACATACTATATGTTGTTGGAAAAATGGTATTTTTAATACGCTCACATTTTCCCATTGCATCACATAATCTTGTCAATGTCTTATCAATTTCTACTTGTTGATAAGCATTTAGTCGTTTGTCTTTTCTCGCAATTCTAAGATCTCTGGCGTGCAACAATAATATTGCGTTTGGAATATTCTGATGATTTTTTACAAAATTCACTTCTTCTTCGCTAATCAATTCTTTAATTGGTTTTATAGCATCTTTGTTACGCAAAGCCTGCCCTAAACTATAACACCATGCAATTTGTCTTTTAGTAAAGTTTTCTTTGAACTCATTTGCTTCTACCGAAAACTCAGGATCCTTATAAAAAGTCAACATTTGCCTTACTAAAGTTCTGGATTCGTTCACAATAGATCCCCAGATAATTCTTGCTTCCCACCATCTGTCGTAAGCCTGATTAGATTTGAAAGCCAATAATAAAGATATAATTGTACCTACCATTGTAGGTATTGCAATTGGAATATCAACGGAAACATTGATGAAATAGTGATGAAAAATTTCAAACAATATAGTGTAAGTCATTACCAAACCTAATTCTACTTTAATTTTTCCGAGAACGTACCTCATGGGAATTCTTTTCTTTAATAACATATTTTTCGGTTTAAAAATTAAACTTGTATTTTTTTAGCAGTAATTAGTTTTTAAACCAATTCTTCATACAGCGATAAGACCGGAAGTCCCAGCTTGTCGTTTACATTCTCTTTTTTCGTTTTTTTGAACTTGATTTTTTCTCCTTTACGGGTTTCTACCAGCAAATCGATGTCGTATTTTGAAATTGCCTCTGTTAAGTAAGGAGCAAATTTTTCGTAGTTGTCGTCGAAATTAGAAGTTTGGCTTACAATTTCGAATGAAAAGTTATCATTCAAAAATTGCTGTACATCTTTTACATGCATATTAGCATGAGCGTTTTCAATATAAAGTGCTTTATTGAAATCGTCTTTGAACTGCTCTGAACCTAAATGTAAAATAGGACATTTTTGATTTCCTGCCAATTGAACAAGATATTGGTGAATTCTTTTTGTTTCTTGTTTATAAGAATGGGTCAGAATTACTAATTTTACCGAAAACACATCAATAATGTGTTTGAAAACCGGAGATGAAAGTCCGTATTGATTGTGTATTTTTATTTTGCAATTTGGAGTATGTTCGATGATATATCGACATGTTTCAAGTACTATTTCCTGACTGGCGGTTAGTCCGGTGCGCATTTCGCGTAAATAACCTGAAGATGAAAAAGTATCTGGAGTATCTGAAACCATCATTAAAATGATTTCGCAACCTGATGATTTTGATTGTTTCACTGCTGATTTTACAGCACAAATAGTATCATCTTTTAGAGTCGTTGGTATAAGGAAATTTTTCATATGTATAATCGTTTAGTTTATACATACAAAATAACTCTACCAAAATTAGAGTGGTCTTAATATAAAATTAGAACTTTCTAAGATTCAACATTAGAATTTTTAATATTAATCTTTTTTATCTTCGACTTCTTGAAAATAATCGTTACAATAGTTCCTTTATTTTGCTCTGATTGCACTTGTATTTCACCATCATGCATACGAATAATTTTTGAGGCTAACGGAAGCCCTAAACCATAACCTATATATTTGGTTGCAATTTTGCCTCTAAAAAAAGGTTCATATAAATGCGGAATATCTTCTGGCGGAATACCAATACCTATATCATTAATGGCAATTTTTATCATTTCCTGATTGGCTGAAAGCGTTACGAACACTTCATTATTATCAGAATACTTGACACCGTTTGTAATAATATTATTGATTGCAAGCTCTAAAAGGGGTTTGTTGCACGGAATTAATAGTAAATTAGAATCGTTTGGAGCAAAATTAAGTTTGATACTCACACGATTGTCAGGATAAATCTTATCCAGATCTGATTTTACATCCATCAACAATTCGTCTATTCTGGCAATATCCAATACCTGTTTCTTACCATCGTAACCAGTTTGGGTTAGTTTTAATAAACTTTCTGTGAGGTTTCCTAATTTAGATGCCTGACTGTAAATATTTTCTAATGACTGAATATATTCCGGAACTTCTCTTTCTTTGAGAAGCATAATTTCAGACTCGGCAATAATCGTTGTTATTGGCGTTTTTAATTCGTGAGAAGCATTATTTATAAAATTAGCCTGGATTTCAAAAGAAGTTTCCAGACGATCCAGCATATCATTAAAAGTTGCTGTAAGATCTGAAATCTCATCTGAATTTTTTACTTCCGGCAATCTATTATGAAGATTAGAAGCGCTTATTCTATTTACTTCTCTGGTTATTCGTGCTACCGGATTAATTACTCTTTTTGCAAGGAAACGTCCCAAAAAGAAAGCCAGAAATATAAAAGCTATACCTCCAAAAAACATAATCTTTATGATATAAATAGTCGTTGTGGGACCTTTTTGATCTCTGGCACCAACAATTACAATATATCTCTGACCGTTCTCAGTAAAAACCTGCCCTAAATAATACTTATTATTTATTTCAAAATAGTCTTCTCCTGTTTTTAAAACATTTGTATAAAACTCATTTGGCAAATCTAATTTTGTATTATAATCAAAACTATTGGCGCTGTTTATTTTAAGAACAAATTCTTCTTCTTCGATAAGTTCTTCAAGACCGTCCTTTTTCAGGTTTTTATAATACTTAATCTTTTCAGGATCATTTTGAAAATGAATAGAAGCCACAATTTTTGCTCTGTCTTCTAATCGTTTTAGAAAATGGTAACGATTATTTTCTTGAAATAAGACAAAAACCACAATACACAATAACAGTGTACTAAAGGTAGAAAGTGCTACATATGTAAAAGTAATTTTTTTTCTTATATCCATTTTATGGCTTTATGACATAACCTAAACCTTTCATGGTATGAATAAGTTTGGTTGCAAAAGGTTTATCTATTTTTTTTCTTAAGTACGTGATATAAACATCGACAACATTGGTGTTCATGTCAAAATTAATATCCCAGACATTATCTAATATTTGATCGCGGGAAACGATTCGTCCACTATTTTTAGCCAGGTAATACAGTAATTTAAATTCTTTAGCGGTCAAAACAATAGATTCACCATCTCTTTTTACTGTTTTGGCTCGTGCATTTATCTCTAAATCTCCTACCGTTATACTGTCTATTCTTTCTGTATCCTGATGCGCTCTTCGATGCAAAGCATTTACCCTGGCATCCAGTTCTCCAAATTTAAAAGGTTTAACCAGATAATCATCTGCACCAGCATTAAGTCCGGTTACAATATTTTCTGAAGTTCCAAGCGCTGTCAAAAGCAATACAGGAACAAAATTTTTACTGGCACGCAGTCGTCTGCAAATTTCGATTCCATTAATATCAGGTAACATTACGTCTAAGATGACAACGTCAAAATTATAATTATGGAGCATTTCAAGAGCAGTTTTACCATCCATTGCTACACTAACTTCATTATTGTTTTCCGCAAACCCTTTTCGTAAAATCGATAAAAGATTTGGTTCATCTTCAACTATAAGTAATTTCATATTTATTAATTGGATTAATAACAAAAATAGGGATTGAGTTTAAAATTAGAAATTACATAGACATAAATTATGATTTAATTAAGAACAATTATCATTGGTAACATCAAAAAAAAAGCATTCGTCGACGGCGAATGCTTTCTTTGTTGCAAACAACATTATACAATTCAAAACGTTTCACCTGCATTCAGATAAAAACCTTTCGAATTATTACCCCACGCATAATCTACAATTAAGTTTGTTCTTGTTTTTTTATCAATTAAAATGCGCAAACCAATTCCGGCAGAAGGCTGAACAGAATTAAAAAGCGAAACTTTGTTATCTATATTACTCGCTGTTACAAAATTGGTAAAAACAGTGCCGCTAAACATCTGATCGCAAGTAATTGGAAACCTGAATTCTGTTGAAAGATATATTAAACCATCTCCTCTAAACAATCCTTGCGTATACCCTTCTCCGCTTCGGCTGCGTTGATCCCAGCCAATTGCGGGTAAGTTTAAATATGGTACTTTTCCGCGCGTTACAAATTGTCCGTAAGCCCAAATTGCTAAAATATATCTTTCATTTTTAGCTGAGACAGGAATAAAATGTCGATATTCTGCATACAAAACATTACTATACTGCTGATTATTAAACAAAACAGGATTAAAACGATAATTGATATTGGCAAACCATCCGTGGGTCGAATTTACCTGATTGTCTCTTGAATCATATACCAAATTAAGACTCATTCCGCTTAAAAAATATTCTAAATTATTAAATCCATGTTCCTGACTGTAGGTATAATGATACGTATATTTTGCATTTTCGACATCTAAATTCTTATCATTAATACTCGAATACCAATCTAGATTTATTCCTCCTCCAACATAAAAGTTTTTGGCGACTTCAAAAGATACTGTCTGATGAAATTTGAAATAATCATAATCCATAGGTTGTGCAATAGAATCGACGTTAAAATGATTTTGCTTGCTGTGATGCGGAATTATATCGGTTCCCAAGCCGTAATTAGGCTGCGAAAAAATATACAATCGATAATCCCCGCTCAGGAAAATCTTGTTGTTGTTGAGCAGAATATTATTTTTTACGTTTACGAGCCATTGCTTTTTCGTAGTATATGTTATGCCTAAATTGGCGATAGAATATTTATCTGATGCTTGTTTCCCTTTGAAAGTATATTGCGCGACTCCGCCAAAAAAGAATCCGGTTGCGGGCTGAGATCCAATTGCGGGAATAATAAGGAAAAAATTGTTTTTTGTAGGTTTAACAGCGTATACTGAATCTTTCTTTTTGAAAATTTCGAGAATAGTTTTAGGCGAACATAATTCTGAAGTAGTACTTTCTGTTTGTCCTGTTGAATTAAGAGAAATAAAGAAAAGCAACCCTAAGATTTTATATTGATTAAAGTAAATATTTTTTAAAAATTCTACCATTTTAAAGTTTTAATTTTCCGAAAAAACCTTTAATCCACATGTAAATATATGCCTTATTTTCAACACTTTAACAAAAACAACATTAGATTTTACCCAATAAAAAAGCCGCCAATAAAAAAACTGGCGGCTTTTGAAATATATTTTAAAATAATACTTTTATTTCGTGATAAACTTAGGATTAATTAAGTTTTCTAATGAATAAATTTCATCCCATTTTTCCTGTGTGATTAATTTTCTTTCTACCACTACAATTTCATGTACGCTTTTATTCATTTTTAAAGCTTCTCCCGCAATACTGGCACTTACTTCGTAACCCAAAATAGGGTTCAATTGTGTTACAATTCCAATACTGTTCATTACCATATTGTAGCAATGATCTACATTTGCAGTAATCCCAACGATACATTTATCTATTAAAGTCTGAATTGCATTTGAAAGATAATCTAATGATGTAAACATTGCAAAAGCAATTACAGGTTCCATTACATTCAATTGCAATTGTCCTGCTTCAGCAGCCATTGTAACTGTTAAATCCTGACCAATTACATAAAAACAAGTCTGGTTTACTACTTCCGGGATTACAGGATTAACTTTTCCAGGCATGATCGAAGATCCCGGCTGGCGTGCAGGCAAATTGATTTCATTGAAACCAGTTCTTGGCCCTGAACTCAATAATCTTAAATCGTTACAGATTTTAGATACTTTTACCGCTGTTCTTTTCAATGTTCCCATAATCTGAACATAAGCTCCGGTATCAACAGTAGCTTCAATTAAATCTGGTGAAAGCGTTAACGGAATACCTACTTCTTTGGCTAAATAGTTCACACAAATTTCAGGATATCCTTCCGGTGCGTTTACTCTTGTTCCAATTGCAGTAGCTCCCATGTTAATTTCTAAAACCAGGCTTTGAGCTTCTTTCAACCTTTTAACATCTTCTCCTATAGTAGTAGCATAAGATCTGAATTCTTGTCCTAAAGTCATAGGAACCGCATCTTGCAATTGCGTTCTTCCCATTTTTAAAACACTTTTGAACTCTTCTCCTTTTGCTGCAAAAGCAACTTCTAAACCTTCTAATGTTTTAATAAAACTTTCCATTTTCATGTAAAGTGCTATTCTAAAAGCCGATGGATAAGCATCGTTTGTAGATTGAGAACAGTTTACATGATTGTTTGGATGCAAAAAGTTATATTCACCTTTTTTATGCCCCAGATATTCCAGACCAATATTAGCAATAACTTCATTTGCATTCATATTTACCGATGTTCCGGCTCCACCCTGAATTAAATCGCTTACAAATTCCTGGTCAAATTTACCTGCAATAACCTGATCACTTCCGTAACAGATTGCCTCGGCAATTTTTGGGTCAAGTGCTCCACAATCTTTATTTGCTAAAGCTGCTGCTTTTTTTACATATCCCAAAGCCTTAATAAATAAAGGTTCTTTTGAAATTGGAATTCCGGTAATATTGAAATTCTCTACAGCTCTGAAAGTTTGGATACCATAATATAAATGATTAGGAATATCTAATTCCCCTAAAAAATCATGTTCTTTTCTTGTTGATCCCATATAATATAAGTGTTACGTTTTAACTTAAAAATCAGTGTAAAGCTACAGCAAATTAATATTATAATAAAACATTTTAAATTAAATATTAATAAATTTTTATAAATATAAAGCTTAAAAATTAAACACTTATCATTTTAAGGCTTTAAAAATATCATATTCATAAAAAATAGGCATAAAAAAAACGTCTTGATTTATAAAATTACATGACCAATGTGCTTATTTTATCAAGAAAAACCAATTTTAGAAAGTGTAAAAATTAATGCAGTTTAGTGCTCTGTTTTTGCAACGTAATTATTATCTTTTCGCTCTTAAATAATTATGAAAAATTACCTTGAAAAAAGAGTCCGAATATTTTCTTGATAAAGAATACAATACTATTACTTATAACAGAGATGATGCGAATTTCAAGGATTTTGAATGCTGCGTCTTTAATAATTGTAATTTCTCTGCCTGTACTTTCTTAGCAGTAACTTTTATTGACTGCGTTTTTAATGATTGCATTTTTAACGAAGCCAAAATAAATTACGTGGCTTTTAGAACAGCTACTTTTAATAGATGTGAAATCAAAGAAGTGAATTTTGCCATGTGCGACAAACTCATCTTCGAAGTAAATTTTTATGATTGTATTTTAGATTTTTCGAAGTTTTATACCTTAAAAATAAAAGGGACTACATTTACTAATTGTAGTTTGATTGCCGTAGATTTTATGGCAACAGATCTTACAAGCGTTCTTTTTGATAATTGTGACTTGTATCGCTCAGAATTTGATAAAGCGATCGCTAATAAAGCCGATTTTAAAACAAGTTACAATTATACTATTGATCCATCAAAAACTAAACTGAAGAAAGCTGTTTTTTCTTTGAAAGAGGTAAAAGGCTTATTGTTTAAGCATGATGTTGTTGTGAGTTAAGAGCAAAAATCGTACACGAATTTACTTCGTCTGTTCAACTTTCTGTCTTGAGTCACGAATTGTTACGAATTATTTAGTGAAAATTAATTTCAAAAAATAAACCAGACATTAAGAATTAGTGATAATTCGTGAAATTCGTGTTTACTTTATTACAACTTCTTCTCCATAACATAATCTTCCATCAGGTAACCATTTCCGATTTCAATATCTACTTCTTGAGCAACTTCAAAACCTATTTTTTTATAGAAACCTAAAGCGGTATTAAATCGGTTTACGTTTAACAATAATGCTTTTGAATTGTTATTTTTAGCTAATTTTTCAATCTCATCGACCACTTTTTTACCAATTCCTTTTCCTTGCGTTTCTGGTAAAAGATATATTTTATGAATTTTAGTTGCTGCTTGTCCGTTATAATTATGTTCTATTCCGATAAACCCAATATTAGCTTCATCCTCATCAATCATATAAAACAACTGTACTTTTTTATTGTACTGTTCCGTTAAAGCTTCCGTAGAATAAAAAAGCCCCAACATATAATCTAATTGTTCTTTTGACAGAATCTCACCATAAGTAATTGGCCATGTAATGTTTACTATATTTTGAATTTGTTTAATGTCGTTTATAGTTGCTTCTGAAATCGTGATCATGTTGTATCTAAAATGTTTTATTATTTTGTAAAAATTTGATTTTCCTGTTCGCTTACTCTTATAAAGGTGGTTCGCTTTGTAAGTTCTTTTAATCTGGAAGCTCCAACATAAGTACACGTACTTCTTAAACCTCCCAAAATATCCAATACTGTATTGATAACCTGCCCTTTAAACGGAACCTGAACTGTTTTACCCTCACTTGCCCTGTATTCTGCCACTCCTCCAACATATTTATCCATTGCTGTTGTCGAACTCATTCCGTAAAATTGTTTGAATTTTTCGCCATTTACTTCGATCAATTCTCCTCCGCTTTCATCATGTCCGGCAAGCATTCCTCCCAACATTACAAAATCTGAACCTGCGCCAAAAGCTTTGGCAACATCTCCCGGAGTTTTACATCCGCCATCGCTTATAATGTGCCCGCCCAAACCGTGAGCCGCATCGGCACATTCTATAATAGCTGAAAGTTGTGGATATCCAACACCTGTTTTTACACGAGTTGTACAAACAGAACCGGGACCAATGCCAACTTTTACAATATCTGCTCCGGCCAGTAATAACTCCTCAACCATTTCGCCGGTAACTACATTTCCGGCAATAATGACTTTGTCTGGATATTGTAGTCTCGTTTGTTTTAAAAACTGAACAAAATGTTCTGAATACCCGTTTGCAACATCAATACAAATAAATTTAAGTAACGGATTGGCTGTGATAACATGACCAATTTTAGCAAAATCTTCTTGTCCTGTTCCTGTACTAATCGCTATATAATTGTAGAAATCAGGTGTAACATTTTGTAGAAAATCATTCCATTGCTGAAGTGTGTAATGCTTATGAATAGCGGTAAAAAGTTTTTCTCCGGCTAAAACCTGAGCCATTTCAAAAGTCCCCACAGTATCCATATTAGCGGCCATAATAGGAATTCCTGTCCAGGTTGCAGTACTGTGCAAAAATTTAAAATTTTGCTCTAACGAGACTTCTGACCTGCTTTTTAATGTAGATCTTTTAGGCCTAATCATCACGTCTTTAAACCCTAATTTCAAATCAGTTTCTATTCTCATGGTTTTAAATTTTCGTTACTCCCAAATATAAGAAATTTTAGATTATTAAAACTTTGCGATTGGTTGGCTCGCGGATGACACGGATTCGCTTCGCGAAAACATGGATTTTAAACGGATTTTTTTATTTAGACTTTACGTAAAAGGTTTCAATAGCAACGTGTTTCGACTTCGCTCAACGTGACAAGCGCAAAAACTAAGACTGAGACTGAAAACTTTCTCATTGGAACGCGTTTCGACTCCGCTCAACGTGACAAACGTGAAAACTGAAAACCGAGACTGAGACTAAAAACTAAAACCCTACCCGTGAATCGTTTCCCCTTTTCCGTAGTTGGTAATAATTGATTCTTCGTAAGCAAGCCATTCCCTCCATCGTTTTTCAACGTCGATTCCTACTCCGTATTTTCTGGCATAGGTAATAAAAGTAACATAATGTCCGGCTTCACTCTCCATCAAATCTCTGTAGAAAACAGATAATTCTTCGTCTTTGATATTTTCAGACAAAACTTTGAAACGTTCGCAGCTTCTGGCTTCGATCATTGCCGAAAAAAGTAATCTTTCAACAAGACCAGAAACTCTGCTTCCGTCTCCGCTTTTCTTCATGTACAAATACAATTCGTTTACGTAATCGTCTTTGCGTTCGCGTCCTAGTTTCAATCCTCTTTTGATGATGATATTATGAACTTGCTCAAAATGGTCGATTTCTTCTTTGGCTAAAGCCAATAAATCTTTTACCAAATCCTGATGTTCTGAGTTATTAGTAATAATCGTGATCGCGTTTGTTGCTGCTTTTTGCTCGCACCAAGCGTGATCTGTCAGGATTTCTTCAATATTTTTTTCTACAATATTTACCCATCTAGGATCTGTTGGCAATTGTAATCTTAGTACGCCCATGGTCTCTTATTTTGTTTTATTTTGTTTCAAGTTTTCTTTGTTTCAAGTTGTTTTAAGAACGAAAAAAGTTTAAAGTTTTGTTATGCGCATGTTTTACGCGTCACAAAACTTTAAACTTGAAACCTGAAACTTGAAACAATTAAGTTTCAAATTTTATTTTTTAGTATACGAAAATTGGTCTTTCGCTCATCATTTCATTTACTTCGTTTGCTACTTCTTCGATAACTGCTTCATTTGTGTGATCAGCAAGAACTTTATCGATTAAAGCTACGATAGTTTCCATATCTTCTTCAACTAAACCACGAGTTGTGATTGCAGCTGTTCCAACACGAATTCCTGAAGTTACAAATGGTGATTTATCATCAAATGGAACCATATTTTTATTTACTGTAATTTCTGCTTTTACTAACGCGTTTTCAGCTTCTTTACCAGAAATGTTTTTATTTCTTAAGTCAATAAGCATCATGTGGTTATCAGTTCCGCCAGAAATAATGTTGTATCCTCTTTTTACGAAAGCATCTGCCATAGCATTTGCATTTTTTTGCAATTGCAAAGCATAAGTAAAGAATTCATCTTTTAATGCTTCGCCAAAAGCTACAGCTTTAGCAGCGATAATGTGCATTAAAGGTCCTCCTTGATTTCCAGGGAAAACAGCAAGATCTAATAAAGCAGACATCATTCTGATTTCTCCTTTTGGATTTGTTAATCCCATTGGATTTGGAAAATCTTTCCCCATCAGGATCAAACCTCCACGTGGTCCACGTAATGTTTTGTGTGTTGTTGTAGAAACAATATGACAATGTGGAATTGGGTCGTTCAATAATCCTTTTGCAATAAGACCTGCAGGGTGCGAAATATCAGCAAACAAGATTGCTCCTACACTGTCAGCAATTACTCTGAAACGCTCAAAATCCATATCACGAGAATAAGCCGAAGCTCCTGCGATGATTAATTTTGGCTGTTCTTTTGTTGCTATTTCCTGAATTTTATCATAATCTAAACGACCAGTTTCTTTATCTACTCCGTAAAAAACAGGAACATAAACACGTCCTGAAAAATTTACAGGAGATCCGTGGGTTAAGTGGCCACCGTGAGATAAATCGAAACCTAATATTTTATCCCCTGGCTGTAAACAAGCATGATATACTGAAGCATTTGCCTGAGATCCTGAGTGTGGCTGCACGTTTGCATATTCAGCACCAAATAATTCTTTAGCTCTGTCTATTGCAATTTGCTCAATAACGTCAACTACTTCGCAACCTCCGTAGTATCTTTTGCCAGGATATCCTTCAGCATATTTGTTAGTTAAAACAGAACCAGCTGCTTCCATTACTTCATCACTTACAAAATTCTCTGAAGCGATAAGTTCTAATCCGTGAATTTGTCTGTCTTGTTCCTCTAGTATAAGGTCAAAAATTTGTTCGTCGCGTTGCATTTTTTCGTTTTTCGTTAATTTCCTGCAAAAATACAAAAAAACGTTTGTCAAACTGCTAGATTATGATATATTTGACATAGAATTTTTCAACAAATAATTAACATTCACATGCCAATAACCGCTAACGATACCAAAAGAAAATCATGGTTAGAAGTGCCAGAAAATAGCGACTTCCCTATTCAAAATATTCCTTTCGGTGTATTTCTTACCAAAGAAAATGTCGTTACAGTAGGAACACGAATTGGCGATTACGCTATAGATTTAGGAGCTTTACAACAATTAAACTATTTCTCAGGAATAGATTTAACAGATGATATGTTCATGCAGGATACGCTTAATGATTTTATTTCTGATGGAAAAAAAACATGGCGTTTAGTTCGAAATCGCATCGCTGATATTTTCGACGAGACTAATCCTCAACTAAGAGATTCAACAAAAGATCGAGATATTGTTATTTTTAAAATTGATGATGTCGAAATGCAATTGCCTGTGTTAATAGGCGATTACACTGACTTTTACTCCAGTAAAGAGCACGCTACGAACGTTGGAAAAATGTTTCGTGATCCTGAAAATGCTTTATTACCAAACTGGCTGCATATTCCGGTTGGGTATCATGGAAGAAGCTCTACAATTGTTCCGTCCGGAATTCCGGTGCACAGACCAATGGGACAAACTTTACCGGCTGGAGAAAAATACCCTGTTTTTGGTCCGTCTCGTTTAGTAGATTTCGAATTAGAAACTGCTTTTATTACGACTGATGTTAATATAATGGGAGAAAATATCCCAACGTATGAAGCCGAAGATTACATTTTCGGAATGGTTTTACTGAATGACTGGAGCGCGCGCGATATTCAGAAATGGGAATATGTGCCTCTTGGACCATTCTTAGCCAAAAACTTTGCTACATCAATTTCTCCATGGATTGTGACTATGGATGCTCTTGAACCTTTTAGAACTAAAGGTCCTAAACAAGATCCGTCGCCGCTTCCTTACTTACAAACTAAAGGTAAAAAAGCTTTTGATATTCATTTAGAAGTTTCAATCAAACCTGAAGAAGCTGAAGAAACTATCGTTTCTAAATCAAATTTTAAATATTTATATTGGTCAATGAGTCAGCAATTAGCACATCATACCTCAAACGGTTGTCGTGTAAATTCTGGTGATATGATGGGTTCAGGAACTATTTCAGGCCCAACTCCTGATAGTTTTGGTTCTATGTTAGAATTGACTTGGGGAGGACAAAATCCGATCAAATTAAAAGATGGCAGCGAGCGTAAATTTATCGAAGATAATGATACAGTAATTATTAGAGGTTTCTGCGAAAATGCTGAAGTACGTCTTGGTTTTGGAGAAGTTGCGAGCCAGCTTTTACCTCCATTTATCAGGCCATGAAGAGCAGATAAATTATCTGAAGAGATATAAAAAATATAAAGCCTCGAAAGTGATTTTCCGAGGCTTTTTGTTTATTCTTTCACCACAGATTAAAGGATTAAAATGATTTTTTCTCATTTTATGTCATTTCGACCAAAGGGAGAAATCACATTCATGAATCGACAAAGATTAACTTCCTTTGCGGAGTTCCTTGTGTGATTTCTCCCTTTGGTCGAAATTGACAAATTCTGGCGTTATACCCCAGAGGTTTTTAAAACCTGTCGGGTTTGTGAGACTAAAATTATTATACAAAACTTTGTGAGGTTTCTCCAAAAACTTTGGGATCGATCAGCTTCACAAGCATACAAAAAAAAACGTAGCAACTTCGTGCCTTCGTGGTTAAACCTAAACCGGAATCTGTTGGCTCAAGCAATGCAATGTCCCAAATCCCCAGATAAAATCAACACAACTTATTCCGATTACTTCTCTGTCAGGGAAACATTCTGCTAATATATTTAGCGCAACTCTGTCATTGCTATCATTAAAGGTAGGAACCAAAACACAATTATTCAAAATTAAGAAGTTGGCATAACTTGCCGGTAATCTTAAATCTTCAAAATCTACTCGTTTTGGCATTGGCAATGCTACAATAATTGGAAATTTTCCATCTTCTAATTTTGCATTTTGCAAACGCTTCAAATTATCCTGTAATGGTTTGTAATTGGCATCATTTTTATCTGTTTCTACAATTGTTACAATCGTATCTTCGTTTACGAATCGGCATAAATCGTCGATATGACCGTGCGTATCATCCCCTTCTATTCCATCTCCTAACCAAATTACATTTGTAACCCCTAAGTATTCCTTGAAAACAGCTTCGTAATCTTCCTTCGTAAAATTCTTATTTCGAACCTGTATAGATGGATGCATCAAACATTCTTCAGAAGTCAATAAAGTTCCTAGTCCGTTTACATCAATCGCACCACCTTCTACAATTACCGGCTTTCCTTTATATACCACTTGTGTTAAGGGAACATCAATAAATTCAGCAATTTTAGACGGAACAAATTTGTCTAACTGATAATTTTTATATTTTGCCCAACCATTAAAATTGAAGTTTAATGCTTCTCTTTTCGAACCATTTTTTACAATAATTGGTCCTGAATCACGCATCCAGCTTCTGTTGGTTTTATGAATGATAAAAGAGACGTTTGCAACATTTACATGGGCTCTTTCTAACATTTCGGCTACTTTTTCTTTTAGTTTTTCATCGGCTACGACCAAAAAAACAGTTTCAAAAGTGGCTACTTTTTTAATAAATTCTACAAAAGCCCATTGAACAGCCTCGTATTTACCTGGCCAGTCGTTGCCATTATGCGGAAAACACAATACGATTCCTTGTTGTTTTTCCCATTCTGCTGGAAATCTTCTATTATTTGTTGACATAAAGAGGTTCTAAATTTGAAAGAGTACAAAGATAATCATTCAAAAGGATTATAAAATAGTACAACTAAAATCATATCGTATTTATATAAATTATCTGATAAAAATTAAGTTAAAGATTAAATAATACAGCCTTAATATACACTCAGGATCTCCTAATTACATTTGGCAAAACTAAAAACACAAAAAATGAAAAAACTAAGTATGTCCTTATTAGCAGCTTTATCGATTATGATAAGCTGTAATAATGACGAAAATTCAAACAACGGAGTACCTGAAGTTGTTGTCAATGAAAACCCGGGAACTTTTAAAGAAATAGGCTCTATCACAATAGGTGGCGAAGGCGCAGCAGAAATAACGGCTTACGACGAAAAAACAAAGAAACTTTTTGCAGTAAATAATAGCGGAACAAACCAAATTGATGTAATTGATTTAACTGATCCGACAAAACCAGTCAAAATTGGTAAAATAGACCTGACTCCATATGAAGGAGCATCTAATAGTGTTGCTGTTTATGACGGAAAATTAGCCGTTGCCTTAGAATCAACTGTAAACAAACAAGGAAATGGAAAGGTGGTAATCTTTAATACTACTGATTATAGCCTAATCAAACAAATTACTGTAGGCGCATTGCCGGATATGGTTACTTTCTCGCCTGACGGAAAATATATTATGACAGCTAACGAAGGAGAACCAAATACTGATTATTCGCAAGATCCAAACGGTACTATTTCTATCATTGAGGTTGCTAACAATTATGCCGTTACGACTTTAGATTTTAGTTCTTTCAGCAGTCAGGCGGCTGCTTTGCAGAAAGAAGGTTTCAGAATTTCGAAGTTCGCAAAAAGTTTCGCACAGGATATCGAACCAGAATATGTTACAATTTCTGATGATTCGAAAACGGCCTGGGTAACATTACAAGAAAATAATGGTGTTGCAAAAGTAGATTTGACTTCTAAAACTATTACCGCAATTTACCCGTTAGGATTTAAAAATTTCAATACTGCAGAAAATGCTATTGATGTTAGCGACAAGGATGATAAAATAGCTTTTAATCCCTGGAAAGTAAAAGGGATGTATATGCCTGATGGTATTAGCCACTTTTCTGCTAATAACGTTCCTTATTTTGTAACGGCAAACGAAGGTGATGCAAGAGAATATACCGCTTATTCTGATATTAAAAGAATGAAAGACATGAAACTTGATGCAACTGCTTTTCCTGATGCCGCAACTTTAAAACTAGAAACAAATCTGGGAAGATTAAATCTTATTGCGGATATGGGAGATACTGATGGAGATGGAGACCTTGACGAACTAGTTGCTTTTGGAGCTCGTTCTTTCTCAATCTGGAACGGAAATACCGGAAAAATTGTTTACGACAGCAAAAATGATGTTGACAAAAAAACGAATGAACTTGGTACTTATGATGACAAACGCAGCGATGATAAAGGCTCAGAACCGGAAGCTGTGGTAGCTGTTAAGATGGGAAGTCAGAATATTCTGTTTGTTGGCCTGGAAAGATCAGATGCTTTTATGACTTATGATGTAACCAATCCAAATTCGCCACAATATTTGCAAACTGTAAAAACCGGAGATGCCCCTGAAGGGATTTTATTCATCCCAGCTTCTAAAAGTCCAACAAAAAGAAGTTTGTTAGTTGTTAGTAGTGAGGGAGATGGCACAATAAAAATATACCAACCAGATTTAAAATAACTTTCACATTTACAAATTCCAAAAGGGGCTAAATATAAATTTAGCCCCTTTTTTTGCCCAAATATTTTGATTGTTTTAACGTATTTACATAAATAAAACCCAAAAGGTGGGAATTATGTAACACCAAATAGAACACAAATTAAAACTCCTGCTATAATTTTGTCAATGAGTTTAAAACGAAAAACTCTTAAATAATAACAATTAAATAAAAATTGGATATCATGAAAAAGAAATTAGCTTCAGTCTCGCTTTTACTACTAACATTCGCTGCAGGCGCGCAAAATATGGCAACGACTTCGACTCAGCCATCAATTGACAAACCTGAATACAATAAATGGTCTGTTGAATTGAATGGCGGGGTAAACAAACCACTTAGAGCAATAACTCCTGGTTATTCTACTGAATCTCTTAACCTGTTTCACGCAGATTTAGGTGTAAGATATATGTTTAATCCTAAATTTGGTTTGAAATTGGATGTTGGTTATGATCAATTTCAAGAACGTGATGACACTCCTGAATTTGATAGTAAATATTACAGAGCGAGTTTACAAGGGGTTGTTAACCTTGGTAGAGCTTTAAACTTTGAAACCTGGACCAATACTTTCGGTTTATTAGCACATGGTGGTTTTGGTGTTTCTCAATTAAGCTCCGACAAAGGTTTTGACGGAAAAGATTACATGGCTCATGGAATCGCTGGTTTAACAGGACAAATTAGAGTAAGTGACAGAATTGCAATTACTGGAGATCTTACCGGTATTGTTAACGGAAGACAAAACCATAACTTTGATGGTCAGGCAACAACTACTACTGGTTCATTAGACGGTGTATTATTGAATGCTTCTGTTGGTTTGACTTTTTACTTAGGTAAAAATACTAAACATGCTGATTGGTATTCAGAAGAAAATGAAAGATTAAATCAATTAGAAAACAGAGTTACTACTATTGAAACTAATCTTATTGATACTGACAAAGATGGTGTTGCTGATTTATACGACTTAGAACCTAATACTGTTTCCGGAGTTGCTGTAAATACAAAAGGACAATCTATTGACAACAATCAAAATGGTGTTCCGGATGAATTAGAAAGTTACCTAGACAAAACTTATGTTAAAAAAGGAAGCGAAAGTACAACTACAAACAATACTGTTGAAGAATTGATTAACGGTGGTTATGTGAATGTATATTTTGACTTTAACTCTTCTAAACCAACAAATGCTTCGTTATCAGGTGTTGATTTCTTAGTGAAATACTTGAAAAACAATCCAGGTAAATCTGCAGATATCATAGGATATGCTGACGAAATTGGAAGTTCTAGTTATAACACTGAATTATCAAGAAAAAGAGCTGAAGCTGTGAAAAAAGTAGCTGAAAATGCTGGAATTGATTCTTCAAGACTGAATGTAATCGCTAATGGTGAAGACACTTCTGTGAACAAAAAATCTAAAGAAGCTCGTCAAATCGTAAGAAGAGTTACTTTCCAGGTAAAATAATCTTTTTATAAATAATAGTAAAAAGTCCGCTTCAAAATATTTGGAGCGGACTTTTTTTTACTGCAGGAAATAAAAAAAAGGACGAAATTATATTTCGTCCTTTTTCTATTATATATTAATTAACTGAATTAGTCAATTGCTCTTTTTGTAATATCACCGAAAGCATCGATTCTTCTGTCTCTGAAAAATGGCCAGTTCTGACGTACATTTTCCTGAAGATCTAAATCAACCTCAGCAATCAAAATTTCTTCCTGATCATGAGAAGCCTGTGCTAAAATCTCGCCTTGAGGACCTGCAATAAACGACGCTCCCCAAAACTGAATTCCTTCGGTACCTTCGATATATTTTTCTAAACCAATTCTATTTGCTGCAGCAACAAAAACTCCATTTGCAACCGCATGACCTTTCATTACATTCATCCAGGCCCCATATTGGTTTTCTCCGTACTGTTCTTTCTCTTTTGGATGCCATCCAATAGCTGTAGGGTAAAACAATACTTCGGCTCCTTTTAAAGCTGTAATACGTGCAGCTTCAGGATACCATTGATCCCAACAAATAAGTGTTCCTATTTTTCCTTTTTTAGTTTCAATTGCTTTAAAACCTAAATCACCAGGTGTAAAATAGAATTTTTCGTAGAAATGAGGATCATCCGGAATATGCATTTTACGGTATAAACCGGCTTCTGTACCATCTGTATCAATAATATAAGCACTGTTGTGGTAAACTCCAGCCATTCTTTTTTCGAAAAAAGGAACAATTATTACAACTCCCAATTCTTTTGCCAATTCGCTAAAAGCAATAAATGAAGTACTGTAAAGTGGTTCTGCTAAAGCAAAATTATCGACATCTTCACTTTGGCAAAAATAATGACTGCTATATAATTCCGGTAACAAGATTACTTCTGCTCCTTTATTGGCAGCGTCTTTTACCCAACTGATACATTTTTTAAGATTATTTTCGGCAACGTCGTTAAGATTTAATTGTATAACGGCGATTTTATATTTTCTTTTCGGCATGACATAAAATTTAGACTGCAAAAATAGTAATTTTTGGAGGAATGACAAAGAGTGTTTCTTTACTTACTATTATAAAAAAAGAGCTTATTAAGCTCTTCATATTTGTTTTACAAAATCACTTTTTTGTCAGAAATACCCTAACAATACAAACAACTTCATTCTCGGTATTCTGGTTCAATTTCATCTTTTTGATATTGTTCCGTAAAATGAATATCCTTTGTAATTTTTAAAATATCATTTTTTATATTGTGGGCGCTTTGAACTGATTTTTCTTTGTAATAATTAAAAATATTTTTTAAACTGATCTTTTGCTGAATTTGTCCAAATTATCTTTTTAACTTCACTCATTACCAATTCTCAGATTCTATTTCTAAATCTTCCTGCGAAATCACATTATCCTTTTTAATATCTAATTTTGCAGTAGCTAATTCTTCTTTATAAACAGCTCTTGTAATTGGTTTTCCCTCAACAGAAAAAACAACTATTTCTTCTTCCTGATAGCTTTCAATAACCGCTTTAACAACTTTTAAAAGACGTTCGTCTGCAGCATTTATATATTCTAAAACACTATCTCTTAATTCTAAAGCACCCATAATTATAATCTTTTAATAATTCAAAGATAGCTATTTTGACTCATTTTTTTATTTAGTTAATTATAAAATTCCTGCAGATCTAACTTTCATAAAAAAAGAAAGCCATTCTACAAATATTTCAAACATTTGCAAAATGGCTTCTAACCTAATTTATAACCTAAAACCTAATTATTCAATAACCACTTTTGTCGTTATGAATTCCTTATCTGACTTTTTGAATTTGATTTCAAAAGTTCCTTTTGTTGCTGATTTAAATTTGTAAACTGTTTTCTTTGGATCCGGAACTTGTAGTGTACAAACTCCTGTTGGATATTTTGCTTCAACTTGCAATCCTTTTTCTGTTCCAATTGTAGCGTCACTAATTTTACTAAATTCTCCACAAGCATTATCTACGATAAAAGTTACATCATAACTAAGCTCTTCATTTACTTTTCCGGTTTCAGGTCCTTTAACTTCTGTTACTAGCGCCACTTTTGTTGTAGCATCAGGAACACTTGGTTTGTCATCGTCATTGCTGCATGAAATTAATGCAGTTGATAAAAATAATACTACTAAAGCTGATTTAAATCTAAAATTTTTCATATAAAATAATAATTAATTGTTAATTACTATGAAGATGCAGATGGGTTGCTTTGGTTGCTTACTAAAAATGTTAAATAATTCAACAAAAACATTAAACAACTGTATACCAAAACATTAATTAAATAATATTTTTTAAGCAACAACAGTTATTTCTTATAAAAATTATAATTTTCCGTATAGCCCCGATACAAACGGCATCCTTTTTATCTGCTTTTTGCTGATAAAAAGATACAGTTGACAGCGGGACAAATGGTATGTTTAAGAGGATGATTTTGCTCCAAAAAAAAACACCAGCCTTTCGACTGGTGTTTTAAAATTTACGTGACAATTTTATTTTCTATTTCTTTCCAAGTATTCTTTTAACAAGATTTACAATGGCTAAAACTATAAATCCCAAAATAATTCCTATTGTAAATTCTTTTATAATTGATGGCAAGTTTGGTACTAAATCGTGGAAAAAATCAATATTATGAACAAATATCCCTCCTGCTACTAAAATTAAAGCTATTGTACCAATTACAGTTAGGCCTTTAATAACAATAGGAAGTGCCTGTACTAATATATTTCCGATGATTTTTAAAATACTATTTTCTTTTTTGCTGATCTGAATTAGTTTAAGTCCCGCCTCGTCCATTCTAACAATAAGAGCAACAATACCATAAACACCAACAGTGGCAATTACGGCTATTATTGAAACTACTATAATTTGCTGTAAAATAGGCTTTCCTATTACAGTTCCTAATGCAATGATTACTATCTCGACAGACAAAATAAAATCAGTTAATATTGCCGATTTCACTTTTCCTTTCTCAGCTTCCAGAATTTCTTCTTCCGTAAAAGTTTGTGATGTTATTCCTTCTGACTCTTCATGTTTGTGCGGAAATATAAATTCATAAATTTTTTCGGCTCCTTCGTAGGCTAAAAATAATCCTCCTAGTACTAAAATTATTATAATCGCAACAGGAAAAAAGGCGCTTAGCAAAAAAGCAATAGGCAAAATAATCACTTTGTTAAGAAGTGAGCCTTTACTAATTGCCCACAATACCGGAAGTTCTCTTGACGAAGCAAATCCCGAAGCTTTTTCAGCATTTACAGCCAAATCATCGCCCAGAATTCCCGCTGTTTTTTTTGCTGCAACCTTACTCATTACTGCAACATCATCCATAATTGCTGCGATATCATCTAATAGTACGAAAAAACCTGATGCCATTATACTTTATTTGGTTTTAAAAACTACGTAATTGACTGGCTTTGAGTATCCGGTTTACTTTACGAGTTTGATTATTTAAGTGCGCTAATCTAAGACTTTTTTTGTCGACTTTTTTATCTAAAATTTAACTGCATTGTCCCAAAAGTACCCAAATAATTATAAAAACGAAGATTGTACCAAAACATCCTCCACCTAATTTTTTAGCTCCGTAGCCCGCTAGTAATCCTCTAAAAATATTATTCATAGTTCTCCTTTTTTACACTGTTAATCAATTATTTATAATATAAATTTACAAAAGTAAAGTTCATCCTTTAATCTTTGAATGTAATTATATTACTTTATAAAAAAGTTTCATTATTTACTGATTTGATTTCGATAAAGATCAAAAAAAACACCAGTGTTTCCACTGGTGTTTCCTTAATATTAAAAACCAAATAAATTATTCTTCAGTATGTGGATGATTATGAGTCTGGTTTCTGAAAACCAATTGCCCATCAAAAGCATCTAATAAAATGATGCTGTCTGTAGTAATCTTTCCTGCCAAAATTTCTTTCGACAATTGATTCAGCACTTCTCTTTGTACCACACGTTTTACAGGTCTTGCACCAAATTGAGGGTCATAACCTTTGTCTGATAAATATTTGATAGCTTCTGGTGTAGCATCCATGACAATACCTTGTAAGGCAAGCATTTTTGTAACACTCTTAAGCTGTAAACTAACAATTTTAGAAATATTCTCAACTGTTAAAGGTGTAAACATTACAATTTCGTCGATACGGTTTATAAATTCCGGACGAACTGTTTGTTTCAACAATCCTAAAACTTCAGCTTTTGCAGCTTCTGTTGCAGCTTCGATACCTCCTTTTAAATTCTCAAATTTCTCTTGTATAATCTGACTTCCCATGTTGGATGTCATGATGATAATTGTATTTTTAAAATCGGCCAGACGACCTTTGTTATCTGTCAAACGACCTTCATCCAGCACTTGTAATAAAATATTAAAAGTATCAGGATGCGCTTTTTCGATCTCATCTAATAAGATTACAGAATACGGTTTTCTACGCACGGCTTCAGTCAGCTGACCTCCTTCGTCATAACCTACATATCCTGGAGGCGCACCTACTAAACGACTCACACTGTGACGTTCCTGGTACTCACTCATATCAATACGCGTCATCGAATTTTCATCATCAAAAAGATATTCGGCCAGGGCTTTTGCCAGCTCTGTTTTACCCACTCCAGTTGTTCCTAAAAATAAGAACGTTCCAACTGGTTTTTTCATATCCTGCAAACCTGCACGACTTCTACGAACGGCATCACTTACGGCTTCAATGGCTTCTTCCTGCCCTACTACACGTCTGTGCAATTCATCTTCAAGATGCAATAATTTTTCTCTCTCAGTCTGCAGCATTTTCATCACAGGAATACCTGTCCATTTTGCAACAACTTCGGCAATATCTTCTCTGGTCACTTCTTCTTTAATCAAAGAATGTCCGGATTGGTATTCATGTATTTGTTTTTGTAAAACTTCAAGACGCTCTTGCGCTTCTTTTATTTTTCCGTAACGAATCTCGGCTACTTTTCCGTAATCACCATCACGTTCTGCGCGATCAGCTTCATTCTTAAAGTTTTCAAGTTCTAATTTTACTGCCTGAATTCCATCTACTACATCTTTTTCAGATTTCCATTTCGCGTAGATTTCATTTCGTTCTTCTTTCAGGTTAGCCAGTTCCATTCCTAAAACTTTGAGCTTGCTTTCTTCCTTCTCACGTTTTATGGCTTCAATCTCAATTTCCAGTTGCATTATTTTTCTATCCAGAACATCTAATTCCTCAGGTTTTGAATTGATTTCCATACGTAATTTAGAAGCAGCTTCATCCATTAAGTCAATCGCTTTATCCGGTAGGAAACGATTGGTAATATAACGTTGAGAAAGCTCAACAGCTGCAATGATCGCTTCGTCTTTTATCTGAACCTTATGGTGTGTCTCATACTTTTCCTTGATTCCACGTAAAATTGAAATCGCACTTTCTGTATCCGGCTCATCAATTATAATTTTCTGGAAACGGCGTTCAAGCGCTTTATCTTTCTCAAAATACTTTTGGTATTCATCCAGAGTCGTCGCTCCAATCGCTCTTAACTCTCCACGAGCCAATGCCGGTTTTAGGATATTGGCAGCATCCATAGCGCCTTCTCCTCCACCTGCACCTACAAGTGTATGAATCTCATCTATAAACAAAACGATATCACCTTCGGCAGCTGTAACTTCTTTTACAACTGATTTTAATCGTTCTTCGAATTCCCCTTTAAATTTTGCACCCGCAATCAATGCACCCATATCAAGCGAAAACACAATTTTATCCTTTAAGTTTTCCGGCACGTCACCATTAACGATTCTTCGCGCCAAACCTTCGGCAATTGCAGTTTTACCCACTCCGGGCTCACCAATTAACATTGGGTTATTCTTAGTTCGACGTGTCAAAATTTGTAAAACACGTCTAATTTCTTCATCTCGTCCAATAACAGGATCTAATTTTCCTGTACGTGCTAATTCGTTTAGGTTTTTAGCGTATTTATTTAATGAATTATAATTTTCTTCAGCAGAAGCTGATGTAACTCGTTCACCTTTGCGAAGTTCTTCGATCGTAGCTTTAAGCCCTTTTCCTGTAACTCCCTGATCTTTTAAAATCTGAGAAACTTTACTTTTTGAATCGAAGATTGCCAAAATTAAATGTTCGATAGAAACATATTCATCGTTCATTTTTTCAGCTATAATCTCTGCTTCATTCAACGCTTTGTTTGCATCTCTGGAAAGTAAAATATCACCTCCGGAAACTTTAGGAAAGCTCTGAATTGTACTGTCTAGTATTTGTAAAAACAACGGAACATTTACATTTAGTTTTTTCAAAATAAAAGGAGCTACATTTTCATCTACTTCAAAAATAGCTTTAAAAATGTGTTCGTTTTCTATTTGCTGCTGTCCGTTGCGTTGTGCCAATTGCTGTGATAGCTGTATGGCTTCCTGCGACTTGGTTGTAAATTTATTTATGTTCATATGTATACGATTTATGGTTGATTATCAGTTATACTATTTGATATCATTAAAATTACGATTTATTGGGTTAAATTTTTAACTTAAAATGATATAACTTTGCTTCAGATTATTCAAATTATATTCCATACTAAAAAAACAGACAAAATGGCATTAAACATTGATATTTAACTCATTTTTAACGCCAAAAAGTCATTAAACACGTCAAAATATGAGTTTTTTAAATTCAATCTTCGGAAATTCAGACAATACAGACTCTCCAAAAAGTAATGTAAACTGGACCGAATTAACAGATATAGCACAATTAATGGAAATTGCAGCCATTTCAAATGAAAAGCCGGTTATCATTTTCAAACACAGTACACGATGCAGTATTAGCCGAATGGCTTTGAAACAATTTGAACGTGAATTTGATTTAAATGATACTGTTGATGCTTATTTTCTCGATTTGATCGCACATAGAGATATTTCGAACGAAATTGCAAGCAGATTTAATGTATATCATGAATCCCCGCAACTAATTCTCATCAGAAATGGAAAGGCAGTTTATGATGTTTCTCACAGTGATATTGATGCTGTGGCATTAAAAGCTAAGGTATAATATTTTTCTCACATATTAAAATGTTTTTAAAATCATTAAATATGTGAGAAATTTTGTTTCCTTAAAAAGTTCCTTCTGAACCTCCTCCACTAAATCCACCACCACCATAATTCATAGGCGAATCTGGAGCTTTTGCTTCTGGCTTCATGCCAAATGCTGAGGCAACAATTAAAGCTTCGGCATTTAAAATTGCATTAGAATTATTAATTCTGTCCGGTTTAAATGTCAATCCTGCTTCATTATCTTTTAGTTTTCTAATCGAAAAGTAAGCCAGCGCAAATAAAACTAATCCGCCAAGGGTTAATGCTACTTCTATTGGTAAAACAGAGTAATAATATCGGATTGTATAGATGGAAAAACCTATGGCTAAAAAACTAATCCAAAGCATGATTCTATCCTTTGTCTTTAAAGCCTGAATCAAATATAAAACCGGAACAATAAAGGTAAAAGCATAAAAGAAAAAAGAAAAAGGAATATCTTCTCCAGGACGTACTTCACTTCCTAAAAAATCAATAGAAAGTTCTCTTACTACCAAATAATTACAAGAAAGATAAAACAATACCAAACAGAAGGTATTGGCTAATAAAAGTCCTTTGTAATAATAACTTTCTTTTAGATTGTTAAGTATTCTTTTAGTAAAAAAGTAAAAACCTGCCGAGATTAACATAGCTGCAAATGGTAAAATCATTTCTCCGATACTGCCCAGTTCAAACATTCCGTAAAATAAAACTGCTGACGCCGCCAAACAGAAAACCAATAAAGACAATAAATGCAAATATCTTCTGTACATAAAAAAAGAAGCTACGGCTACAAAAATTGCAACTTGTATTTCATAGCCCTCTGTAGTTATAGCAATAGCAAATCCTACATTTAAAAGGGCTCCCAAAATAAAAGCATCGTCTAAGCCATGTTCGTAATATTTTTGCTGGGCAAGAAACTCTGCTCCTGCAAAGCCAACAATAGCAAAAAGATAACAGCATATGCTAAAAAAAGTACGTTCAGAATAAGAAGAACCTGTTAATCCCATTAATGCAATTACACCACATATTGAAAGGTACAAGAATGCTCCCAAGAGAAAAAATCCTATCCGAACTAAAATATTACTTTGTCTCTTAAAAGCCGGCAACTCTTTTTTTATAAAAACTTTTTGTTCCTTGCTGATAAATCCAGCTGCCTCTAATGAATTTGCTTCTTCGACTAAAGTCAAATTATCTAATAAATTTTTATCGTATACTATCATGCTGCAATTTCTTTATTGAAGGTTTTAATCAATTTTATAAACATTATTATAGAACCTATAAAATATACAGGAAGAATTAAAATTAATAATTGCCAAAAATCAGAGAAATCGACAGCTTCGCAAAGCCTGAACAAAAAGATATTTAGACCAATATAAGCGTAAATGATCATAAATACATACAATGACATTGCCTTCATTTGATGACTTACTTTATAAAAGTAGAAAGAAGAACCAGCTAAAATGAATGCAAAAACGATCCAAATACCGTAATAATAATATATTAAATTATTGATTGACGCAATACTTATTATATGCAATGCAAATGTGAGGTAGATAATCTTAAAATGTGTTTTTAACTGAATTTTTGAACTATAAATGGTCCACAAAATCAATAATCCACCTAACATAACTGCAGAATAACCTAAACTTTGTCCTGAATAAAAACGACTGTTATTTAGTAAATCCTGAGGAGTAACCGAAAGTCCTACGTAGGCTGCCAAACCAGTGATTGCAATCGCTAAAACACTTTTATTATCAAAATAATAAGCGCAGAAGAAACTGACGACAGTTGGAATTAATGTCGCTAAACCATAATGAGTTCCGAAAGCTTCATATTGAAACTGCAAATAGCCTATAAAAACACATGTTAGAATATTAGCTGCTAAAACCAGATATTCTAAAACCGGATGTTCGAATGCAGTCTCCTGTTTTTGAAATCCTTTTGAATTTTTAAAACAGAAATAAAAGCAAACTACGATAACAATTAACAATAGTGAAAGAATTGCAATATGCCCAATACTGTCAATATTATTATAAATTAAAACTCCAATTCCTGAAGTAAATAATAAAACGGACAAATAAAGAAACAACTTCAATTCTGCATTTAGCGAGAAAATATTCAAATTGCGATAGGACGTTATTTCCTCATATTGATTTTCTGTTATAAGATTTCTCTCCAAGAGCGCTTTAGTAGCCTGATCATCAAATTTATTCATATTTATATTTGTAAACGTACAAATCAAAAATAGTCTTTTTTTTGTTTGAACAGGGCCTTAAGAGTAAAAATATACTTACTAAAACATTGTTTCATTTTACTTTAATCAAATGTCAATGTAATATTTTTGCAAAACAATTGTTTATAAACTTTATTAAACTAAATTCGTGTAATCGATTACATTTAACTATCTAAATAAAAAAAACCACAAAAACTAACTTATAAAATGAAAAAAAATCTCTTTTTACTCTTTCTGCTATTGAGCATAACTAATCTTTTTGCTCAAAACTATTGTATGCAATCGCCGGAAGGTTTTGGTGCCGCAACTACCGGAGGAGGAACTGCAACTCCTGTTACAGTGACGTCTTACGATGATTTGCTGGCAAAAATTAAATCAAATTCACCAGAAGTAATTTTAATTTCAGGAACAATTACAATTCCCGGCGGAAAACCTATCCAACAAATAGTGACTAATAAATCAATAATAGGATTACCGGGCGCAAGGCTTGTAAATGAAAACCAATCGAACCCGGGAGCAGGAATTTTATACTTGAAGTCGGGTTCTGATAATGTCATTATAAGAAATTTAATTTTTATTGGCCCTGGTGCTTATGATATTGACGGACAGGATAATTTGACAGCAGATTGCACGAATCTTTGGGTAGATCATTGTGAATTTCAGGATGGTCAGGACGGGAATTATGACAATAAGGGAAAAACAGATAATGTGACAATTTCGTGGTGTAAATTTACGTATTTAAAAGGACCAAAATCCGGTGGTTCAGGCGGAGCTGATGATCATAGATTTAGTGATCTTATTGGCTCAGGTAAAAATGATTTTCCGGCTGATGGTCATTATAGCATCACTTTTAAAAATTGTTACTGGGCAGACGGCTGCAAACAAAGAATGCCTCGTGCCCGAAATGCAGAAATTCATATTCTGAATTGCTACTATAACACGTCAGAATCTGGCTCTTTGGCTATTGGTTTAGGCGGAGGTGTTAAAAATGCAACTTGTTATGTTGAAGGTACTGATTTTGCACAAGTAGATAAAGTGTTTAAAGACTACATCAGTACAGATGGTGGAACTGTTGGAATCGCATTCTCTAATTGTCGTAAAGCTCCAATGGATTTTGGTACACCAGTAAATAAACCGGATTATAGCTACACCACTATTCCTCTTGGAAAAGTAGAAGAATATGTAGCCAATACATCTTGTGGCGCGGGGGCAACACTTCAGGTAAGTGCTGCAGGTATAATATCCAGTTCCTGCAATAATAAAAGCTAATTAAAACTTATTTATACAAAAAAGCCGATTTGTATCAAGTACAAATCGGCTTTTTTGTTGTTGAAAATACTTTTAAAAAGCTGCTTTCATTTTATCTTTGATAGCATCTAAACATAAATTATTGATACTTCCTTCGTGCGTGTGTTTGGTTTCTTTAGGAGATTGATATGTTCCGGCTTCCAATTGTTCTGCAACGGCTTTATATGCGTCTCTAAACGGCATCCCGGCAACTACCATTTCGTTTAGTGTATCTACTGTAAACAGATAATTGTATTTTTTATCTTTTAGAATATTATCTTTTACTGTAATGTCTTTTACGGAGAAAATTGCAATATCTAAACAAGCCTTTAGGTTTTGAAGCGCTGGAAACAAACCTTCTTTTAAAAGCTGTAAATCTCTGTGGTAACCACTTGGTAAATTATTCGTGATTAAGGTGATTTCGTAAGGAAGCGCCTGAATCTTGTTGCATTTTCCTCTGATTAATTCAAATACATCAGGATTTTTCTTGTGCGGCATAATGCTGGATCCTGTTGTAAGATGTGCCGGCAAACTGATAAAATCAAAGTTTTGACTCATATACAAACAAACATCCATAGCAAATTTTGACAAAGTTGCTGCAACACTGCTCATTGCAAATGCGACTGTTTTTTCTGCTTTTCCGCGACTCATTTGAGCTGCAACTGCATTAAATTTTAAGGTTTCAAATCCTAATTCCTGGGTTGTAAAAGTTCTGTTGATTGGGAACGAGCTTCCGTATCCTGCAGCTGAACCTAATGGGTTTTGATCTACAATTTTTAAAGCTGCGTTTAACATCGTTACATCATCGATAAAACTTTCGGCATAAGCAGAAAACCACATTCCGAATGACGATGGCATGGCAATTTGCAAATGCGTATATCCCGGCAATAAAACATTTTGATGTTTCTCTGCAGATTCCATCAATAAATCAAACAATGTTTTCACTTGTTCTTTTAAAGCTTTTAATTCATCTTTAAGATATAAGTGAACATCTACCAGGACCTGATCGTTACGAGAACGCGCCGTATGGATTTTCTTTCCTGCATCGCCCAATTTTACAGTTAATAAATATTCTATCTTGGAATGTACGTCTTCGAAACTGTCTTCGATTTCGAAATTTCCAATCACAATATCAGCTATGATTTCGTTTAAAGCATCTACTAAAGAAGTAGTTTCCTCCTGAGTCAATAAACCAATTTGCCCAAGCATTTTAGCGTGTGCAATAGAACCTAAAGCATCATATTTTGCGAGAACCAAATCAAGTTCACGATCGTTTCCTACTGTAAAATGCTCGATTTGTTTGTCTGTTGGTATTCCTTTTTCCCAAAGTTTCATAACTTAGATTTTTAGACTTCTTAGATTATTTAGATTTTTAGACTTCCTAGATTATTAAATCTTATAAAGTGTATATTTTCTAATTTATTCTAATGTCATTGTTTATACTGATGGTGTTTCTAGCCCCGATAGCAGTGGAAATCCTTTTATTTTTTTCTTTAAAAAAATAAAAGATTGGAACGGATAGCGGGAAATAGCTCCTAATTAATATTATAGTTTAAAGAAATCTGTTAGTATTTTGATATACAAGTCGACCCCTTCTTCGATTTCGTTGATAAAAATAAATTCGTCTGCTGAATGTGACCGCAAGGTTTCGCCTGGTCCTAGCTTTAATGACTGACAGCTCAAAACAGATTGATCTGAAAGTGTTGGCGATCCATATGTTGTTCTTCCTAAAGCGATTCCCGCTTGTACTAAACCGTGGGCAACCGGAATAGACGATGCGTTTAAATGCATTGACCTTGGCGTTACTTCGGCATTTACATTGGCTTTTACAACTTCAAGGATTTCAGTGTTTGAATAACAATCATTGACACGAATATCAACTACCAAATCACATTCTGATGGTACAACATTGTGCTGTTTTCCTGCGCTGATTTGTGTTACGGTCATTTTTACAGGACCTAAAACATCTGATATTTTATCGTATTTATAGTTTTTAAACCATTCCATTACCGGAATTGATTTATAAAGCGAATTGTCCTCATTTTGGTGTGCAGCGTGGCTTGCTGTTCCTTTTACTTTTACGTCAAGAACCAATAAACCCTTTTCCGCCACAGCCAATTGCATTAAAGTGGGTTCGCCAACAATTGCGCAATCTAGTTCAGGTAAGTGTTTTAAAACGCTGTTTAAACCGTTTTTACCGCTGCTTTCTTCTTCTGCCGATGCTACAATTACAAGATTATGTGATAAATTCTGATTCTCATAAAAGTGAACAAAGGTTGCCAATAAAGAAACCAGACATCCTCCGGCGTCATTGCTTCCTAATCCGAATAATTTGCCATCTTTTTCGATAGCTTTAAAAGGATCGTTTGTATAGGCCTGATTTGGTTTTACAGTATCGTGATGAGAATTTAGTAAAAGTGTTGGTTTATTCTCGTCGAAATATTTATTGAAAGCCCACACATTATTATTTTCCCTCTCAAAAGGAATTTCATTCTGATTGAACCAATTTTCGATTAAAAGTGCTGTTTGGTCTTCTTCACTTGAAAATGAAGGGGTTTCAATCAGGCTTTTTAATAATGCTATGGCTTCTTTTGTAAGCGTTTGTATATTTTTCATAGTGTGTAGGTTCTCTGCCACGAAGGCTCAAAGTCACAAAGTTTTTTATTGATTCTTTTGATCAATTTTGCGACCATCTAAATTTGCGCAAATTTCTTAAATTAATATTTAAAATGCCTTGCGTAAGGCTATTTTTTTGCCACAGATTAAAAGAATTTTTACAGATTTTTCTAAATCATTTTAATCTTTTAATCTCTGGCATTCTCTTTTTATAACGTAATCGTTGTGTGCGGAATATCTGGATTTTGAAGCATTTTGTGATGCCCAATTTTGATTTTCTGAACGCCTCTTGATAAACTATTGAAGCAATTATCCAGTTTGGGAATCATTCCGGAATGGATTACTTTTTCGGTTTTAAGTTTATTATAAAGTTCTTCATTGATTTCTGTTATTACAGAGTTATCATCTTCTGAATCTTGCAAAACTCCTTGTTTTTCAAAACAGTATGTTAGCGTAACATCAAAAAATTCAGACAATGCAATGGATAGTTCGCTTGCAATGGTATCGGCATTTGTATTTAATAACTGTCCGTTTTTATCGTGTGTAATGGCGCAGAAAACAGGAATTATCCCTGCTTCAAGCAATGTTTTTAGTAAACTTGTATTGACTTGTTTTACATCGCCTACAAATCCGTAATCGATCGTTGGGTGATTTCGTTTTGTCGATTGAATCAAATTTCCGTCAGCTCCTGAAAAACCAATTGCGTTATTGTTTTTTGCCTGCAATTGCGCCACAATATGTTTATTAATTTGTCCGGCATAAATCATTACCACAACATCCAGCATTGGAGCATCAGTAATTCGGCGTCCGTCAATCATTTGAGGAACCAAACCAATACTTTGAGCCATTTTTGTAGCTGACTTTCCTCCTCCGTGAACTAAAACTTTATAGCCTTCGATTTTAGAAAAATCAGTTAAGAATTGTTCTAACTCGGTTGGATTATCGATTATGTTTCCACCAATTTTTATTACGGTAACTTCCATTTTTCTTAAGGTTCTAAGGTTCTAAGGTACTGAGGTTCTAAGAAACTTAGCATCTTAGCAACTCAGAACCTTAGCGACTTTATTACAATTTCTTTAAAATCTTTTGTAAAACTAATTGTGCTGAATACGTTCTGTTATTCGCTTGCTGAATTACGATTGAATTCTCACTATCAATAACTTCATCAGTTACAATTACGTTACGACGTACAGGAAGACAATGCATGAATTTTCCGTTATTGGTCAATGCCATTTTTTCGGCTGTTACTGTCCAGTTTGGATCTATGTTGGTTACTTTTCCGTAATCGTTGAAGTTACTCCAGTTTTTTACGTAAACGAAATCGGCATTTTCGAACGCTTTATTTTGATCGTATTCGATTTTGCAATCTTTTGTGATTTCCGGGCTTAGTTCGTAACCTTCCGGATGTGTGATTACAAAATCCATGTCTTTTTGCATTTGCATCATTTCTACAAAGGAATTTGCCACTGCCTGAGGCAACGCTTTTGGATGTGGTGCCCAAGAAAGCACTACTTTTGGCTTGTGTTTCGTTTTGTACTCTTCCATTGTAATCGCATCTGCCAATGATTGCATTGGGTGACGAACGGCACTTTCCATGTTTACAATTGGCACTGTAGCATGTTTCAGAAATCCTGAAATTACCGTTTCGGCATAGTCTTTTTCTTTGTCTACTAAACCTGCAAAAGCACGAATGGCAATAATATCACAATATTGAGATACTACTTCTGCAGCTTCTTTGATGTGTTCTGAAGCGCCGGAGTCCATAATGGCTCCGTCTTCGAATTCTAATGTCCATCCCTCATTGGTGAAGTTCATCACCATAACATTCATCCCTAAGTTTATAGCCGCTTTTTGAGTACTCAAACGCGTTCTTAAACTAGGATTGAAAAATAACATTCCTAAGGTTTTGTTTTTACCTAAGGCTTGATTTTTAAGTGGGTTCTTTTTGATTTTTAACGCACTTTTTACCCATTTTGATAATGAGTCGATATCTTGTATTGAAATATAATTCATGTCTTTTTGTATTGTGTTATTTAGACGCGGATTAAACTGATTCGCTAAAGCGAAGACGCGGATAAAAACTGATTTTTTCTTTTTTTACTTTCTAATTTTTCTGTTATTTTCAAAAACTTTCCGTTTGAATTCCGGTTTCTTTCCAAAATTCAGGAGTAAACAGACCTCGCAATTTGTTCCTCTTAAATAATTTAAAATTTGGTTTTCGAATGCCGGAGCAATGCTATCAGCCACTTTTAATTCAAGAATAACTGAATTTTCAACAATTAAATCTGCATAATATTCTCCCACTTCAATTCCTTTATAATAAACTTCTATTTTTCTTTGAGCTTCAACATTTAAACCTTTACTTTTTAATTCCAAGTACAGGGAATTTAAATAAACCTTTTCTAAAAATCCATATCCTAATTCATTATAAACTTCATAAAAAGTTTTAATAATGACATCCGTTAACTCTTGATGCAATAATTTCATAATTTCAAAAATCTGAATGAAATACACTACATATTAATCAAGCACAAATATAAAAATCCGTTTTTATCCGCGTTTTCGCAAAGCGAATCCGCCTCATCCGCGTCATAATCAGACTATTTTTGTAAACGCAATTTCATTTTGCAATGCTTTTAAAATAAAATTATCATTTAATCCGTTGACAATCCAGGTTTCGATGTTGGCTGCTTTTGCAATTCCGGCAGCTTCTATTTTCGACTGCATTCCGCCTGTTCCGTGTGATGATTTTGAATCTCCAATTTCTTTTTCTAATACTTTTAGATCATTTACTACTCTAATCGTTTCAGGGTATTCATCATTGAAAGAATCTTTGGTATAAATTCCGTTTGTATTGGTCGCAATAATTAGAATATCAACTTTTAGCAGTACTGCTGTTAAAGCCGCTAATTTATCATTATCCCCAAACCGAATCTCATCTGTGGCAACGGTATCATTTTCATTTATAATCGGAATGTAATTGTTCTCAACCAACACATTAATCGTATTGACAATATTTACTTTCGACTGATCTTTTTCAAAATCTGAATATGAAAGCAGACATTGAGAAGTCAACAGGCCTAAGTCGCTGAAGTTTTCATGGAAGATCCTCATTAAATGTGGTTGTCCAATCGAAGCCAAAGCTTGTTTTAACGCAATTTCTTTGCCTTTACTTTCAAGTTTCACAAATTGCTTGGCGGCTGCGATTGCTCCTGAACTCACGATTACAAACTCGTAATCTTTGTTGAGAGCGGCGATCTGCATACCAATATCCTCGATCTTTCCCCGCGAAATATGATTGGTTTCTTTGGTTAAGGTATTACTTCCTATTTTTAATAAAATCCGCTTTTTTCCCATGTTGTTATTTTAACCCCGATGTTTTTTTAACCGCAAAGTGCGCAAGGTTTTTTTATATTGTTTGTGTTTACAAACTCTAAAGTTCGCAAAGCTTTGTCTTTAATAAATTCCAAAATTTAAATTCCAATAATCAGAAATCAGAAATCGTAAATCTATAATCTGAACTCTAAAATCACCTAATTTGCCCATCTCCGTAAACATACCATTTGTTTGTTACAAGATGCTGTAAACCAATTGGTCCGCGTTGATGTAATTTATCGGTGCTTATTGCTAATTCTCCGCCCAGACCAAATTGTCCTCCATCGGTAAAACGTGTCGATGCATTTTGATAAACGGCAGCAGTATCAACAGCATCCATAAATTTCTGTGCTGCTTTGTCGTCTCTGGTAATTATTACCGCTGAATGTCCTCCGCAATATTTGTTGATTTTATCAATTGCATATTCGTCAGAATCAATTGTTCCAATTACAATTTTATAATCCAAAAATTCTTCGTACCAGATATCTTCGCTTTGAAGTGTTTCTGTATCTTCAAAGTTTTTCAGAGATTCATCAACAATTACTTCTACATTATACTCTTTTAATTCTTCGATTAAAATTGCTGTAAAACCTTCAAAATTTGGTAATTTAGAATCTATTAAAACTTTATCAACTGCATTACAAGCTGAGATTTTAGATGTTTTCGCGTTCAAAATTACTTTTAAAGCCAAGTCTGTATCAGCATCTTTATGAACGTAAACAAAATTATTTCCGCGTCCGCTTACAATTACCGGGCAAGTCGCGTGTTGTTTGACAAACTCAATTAATTTTTCTCCTCCTCTTGGAACAATTAAATCTACTTTTTGAGTTGGTTTTTCTAAAAAAGCCTGCGTTTCTGCACGGGTATAATTCAAATACTCTACCCAGTCTTTCGAAACTGCATTTTCCTGTAAAGCCTCGTGCCATAAATCAACAATCTTTAAATTGGATCTCAAAGACTCTTTTCCTCCCTTTAATAAAATCTTATTTCCGGATTTAAAGGCAATTCCTCCCGCTTCGATTGTAACGTCTGGACGAGATTCATAGATAATTAAAATTGTACCAAAAGCTGCCGTTTTATTAATGACTTTTATTCCGTTATCATGAACAAAATGAAAACGCTCAACTCCAACAGGATCTTCCTGAGAAGCCAATTGTTTTAACGATAAAATCATCTCGTCGACTTTTTTATCATCTACTTTCAGGCGTTCTTCCATCGCTAAATCTGAGCCATCATAGGCTAGCAAATCCTCTTGATTGGTAAGAATAATTTGGCTCCGCTCCTGTTCTACCAGTTTTGCCATGGAGTGCAAAACCAGATTGCGTTTTTCTATTGATAATGGATTCATAATTTATAGTTGGTTGTTTTTTGGTTGCTTCTTTTTGATTGAAACTTATATATACCTAACAGGTTTTGAAAACCTGTTAGGATATTGAAATCTAATTCTGAAGCTCTTCTAAACTTTCTTTTAAAGCTACAATAAATGTATCGATATCAGCTTTTTTTACTGTAAGTGGTGGCAAAATTCTAATTAGATTTTTGTTATTGGCACTTCCTGTAAAAATATGTTTTTCGATGATTAGTTTTTTTCTTAAAGCTGCAACATCAAAATCAAATTCAATACCAAGCATTAAACCTTTTCCTTTTACTTGTTTGATTCCCGGAACTTGCTTTATTTGCTCTGAGAAATAGGCCGAAACTTCGTTTACATTATCTTGTAAGTTCAATTTCTCCATTACATCCAGAACTGCAATTCCTGCAGCACATGATAAATGGCTTCCGCCGAAAGTAGTTCCTAATAATCCGAAACTTGCTTCAAATTTTGGCGAAATTAAAATGGCTCCAACCGGAAAACCGTTCCCCATTCCTTTTGCAACTGAAATAATATCAGCGTTGATCCCGTGATGTTGAAACGCGAAAAACTTTCCGCTTCTTCCATATCCTGATTGTACTTCATCTAAAATCAAAACAACATTGTGTTTTTTACATGCTTTTTCCAATGCCTGAAAAAATTCTGTTGTTCCTTCATCTAAACCTCCAACTCCCTGAATTCCTTCGATAATTACTGCAGAAACATCTCCTTTAGCCAATTCAGCTTCAACTAATTCGATTTGGTTCAGCGGTAAAAAAGTAACTACTTGCTGTGCATTAATTGGCGCTACGATTTTCTTATTGTCTGTAACGGCAACAGCTGCAGAAGTTCTTCCGTGAAAAGAATTATGAAAAGCTATAACTCTTGATTTCCCGTTATGGAAAGAGGCTAATTTCAAAGCATTTTCGTTTGCTTCAGCTCCTGAACTGCATAAAAATAATTCGTAATCTTCTAATCCTGAAAGTTTCCCTAATTTCTGAGCTAATTCTACCTGCAAAGGGTTCTGAATTGCATTAGAATAAAATCCTAAATGATCCAATTGATTTTTCAATTTCGCCACATAATCAGGTTGTGTATGGCCAATCGAGATTACACCATGTCCGCTATATAAGTCTAAATATTCTACTCCGTTAATATCTGTAATTGTGCAGTCTAGTGCTTTTACAGGTGTGATATCATAAAGTGGGTATACGTTGAATAAATTCATTTTGTCTTTTGTTTATTTTGTTTCATGTTTAAAGTTTCAAGTTGTTTGTAGAACGTGAAACTGGAACTTGAAACTAGATTAAGCTTCAGTATTTATATGTCAAGTCCTTACAGAACTTGAAACTTTAAACCTGAAACAAATTTTTTCTAAAATCCGCTTGGTTTCAAATGTAAACCGGTGGTTTCTTCTAACCCGAACATTAAATTCATGTTTTGAATCGCTTGTCCTGAAGCACCTTTGGTTAAGTTGTCAATGATTGACGTGATTAAAATCCGGTTTCCTTTTTTCAATAAACTAATGATACATTTGTTGGTTTGAAGGACTTGTTTCATATTGATATTTGTCGTTGTAACAGTTACAAAAGGTTCATTTTTATAGAAATCTTTGTATTTGGTCACTAAATCTTCCAGGCTTTCGTAAGAATCTGTATATAAAGTCGCAAAAATTCCTCTTGTAAAATCGCCTCTATTCGGAACAAAAATTAATTCATCTGAATAATCAGCTTGCAATTGATTCACGCTTTGGTTGATTTCTCCCAAATGCTGGTGTTCAAAAGCTTTATAATGAGACATATTATTGTTTCTCCAACTAAAGTGAGAAGTTTCAGCAAGACTTACGCCCGCACCGGTGCTTCCGGTTGTTGCATTAATATGAACATCATTTTTAAGCAGATTGTTTTTTGCTAATGGCAATAAAGCCAATTGAATCGCAGTTGCAAAACAACCTGGATTTGCAATAAAATTTGCTTTTTTAATTTCAGCTTTATTCAATTCCGGTAATCCGTAAACAAATTCTTTTCCTTCGAAAACAGCGTCTTTTGTCAATCTGAAATCGTTTCCTAAATCGATGATTTTAGTATGGCTTGCGAATTTATTTTCTTCAAGAAACGAAATAGATTTTCCGTGACCAAGACATAAAAACACAACATTTACATTCGGATTCACCACATCAGTAAAGTTCATTTCGATATCTCCCATCAAATCGTGGTGCGCCACAGAAAGTGGTTTACCTGCATTGGTTGTACTGTAAACAAAATCGATGTTTACATTGGGATGATACATTAAAATTCTGATAAGTTCTCCGGCTGTATAGCCTGAACCACCAATTATTCCGATATTAATCATGATCTAAGTGGTTTACAGATGAAAATATGTTTTGGGCATTTCCTAGAATCTTAATAAATCCTTTTGCATCGTCTGATGTCCAGGCATTGTTCATTTCTCCGTATTGACCAAAACCTGTATTCATCAAATCATTATCAGATTCAATTCCGTCAAGCGAAAAATGATATGGTTTTAGCGAAACGGTTACAACACCATTCACAGTTTTTTGTGTGTCTTGCAAAAATGTTTCAATATTTCTCATTACAGGATCTAAAAACTGGCCTTCATGAAACAACATTCCGTACCAGTTTCCTAATTGTTCTTTCCAGTATTGTTGCCATTTACCAAGGGTATGTTTCTCTAATAAATGGTGTGCTTTTATAATAATTAATGGCGCAGCAGCTTCAAAACCAACTCTTCCTTTAATTCCAATAATAGTATCACCTACGTGAATATCTCTACCAATTGCGTATGCATTCGCCAGTTTTTCAAGAGCTACAATATTATTTGATGGTTTATCTGTTTTACCATTTACTCCAACCAATTCTCCTTGTTCAAAATGTAAAGTAACTTTCTCTTCTTCTTCTTTTTGCAATTGCGAAGGATATGCTTCACTTGGCAATGGTTTACTTGAGGTTAAAGTTTCTTTTCCTCCTACGCTTGTTCCCCAAAGTCCTTTATTGATCGAATATTGTGCTTTTTCCCAAGAATAATGAACTCCGTTTTGAGCCAAATAATCAACTTCTTCTTGTCTTGATAATTTAAGATCTCTAATTGGTGTAATAATTTCAATTTCCGGAGCGATGGTTTGAAAAATTAAATCAAAACGAATTTGATCATTTCCTGCACCTGTGCTTCCGTGTGCGATCGCGCTTGCTCCCACTTTTTTAGCATATTTAATGGCTTCAATAGCCTGAAAAACACGCTCTGCACTTACTGATAATGGATATGTATTGTTTTTTAATACGTTTCCAAATATCAAATATTTAATCGCTTTATCATAATATTTATCTACGATTGTCAGGTTAGCGTGTTGTGCACTCCCTAATTCGTAAGCTCTTTTTTCGATAGCAGATAATTCTTCTGCATCAAATCCTCCTGTATCTACAAGTACGGTGTGGACTTCGTATCCTTTTTCATTTTTTAAATATTTCAAACAATACGAGGTATCTAATCCTCCACTATAAGCTAATACAACTTTTTTCATTTTTTATAATTTAGGCTAATACTTTCGTATATAGCAAGTTTGAGATTTCTTTTTTGATTTAAATTCTTAAGATAAAAAGCCGAAAGACAATATTTTACTTAAGAATAAAGCTTGTTTTATTTTTTTTAATCTGCTTAAAACAGCTTCGTTAAAAGGATGTCTTGGCGGATCTTTTTGTTTTTCTTTTGGGTCATACAACATTCCGGTACAAAGACACATTTTGTTTTCTTTGCTTTTTAGAATTTCGTAATTCGTACAGGTTTTACAGCCTGACCAAAAACTTGGATCTGTTGTAAGTTCAGAAAATGGTACTGGTTTATATCCTAAATCAGAGTTGATTTTCATTACAGCCAAACCGGTTGTAATACCAAATATCTTAGCATCAGGGTATCTTTTTAGGGAATAATCAAAAACTTTTGATTTGATCTTTTTTGCCAAACCCAAACTTCTGTAATCCGGATGTACAATTAAACCGGAATGTGCCACGAATTTTCCGTGCTGCCAACTTTCGATATAACAAAAACCTGCAAATTTTCCATCTGCCAAAGCAATCATCGCATCACCGTTCGACATTTTTTTCTGAATGTATTCAGGAGTTCTTTTAGCAATCCCTGTACCTCTTAGCAAGGCAGATGATTCTATCGTATCGCAAATTTCCTGTGCGAATTTGAAGTGTTCTTCCTGAGTAACAACAATAGAGATTTTCATTTCAATAGTTGAAGTTAGAGTTAAAAATTAAAACGTATTGTTTAGTTTGAAATCCTGAAATCAATCCAACAAAAATAGACATAATAGAAATAACCTTCTCAAAATCAAAAACTTGATTTAAAAAATTCAAAATACTATATATACTTTTAGGATATGTTTGTCCAATGGACAAATTGTGTGATTTCAAAATGAAAAATGAATATAAATAAATACGCGGCGAAAAACTCTGTGAATACTATAGAGATAGTATCCGTACTTCGGGAGAAGTTACAGGTGAGTTTGTCCGTGACAAAGAAGTTATATGTAAACTTATTTTATTCATCGATGCAAAAGTACACTATTTTTTTATTTCCAAAACAAAAAATTAAAATTCTAACATTTTTTTAATGAAAAGTTAGATTTTCAAGGCGCTAAGATTCTAAAGGGCTATGGTTCTGAGTTTTTCTAAATTTGATAAACCTGAAACTTGAAACCTGAAACTCAAAAGCCAAACCAAAAGAAAACCCGATAGTGATTAACAACTATCGGGTTTTAAAAACTTTATTATTATACTTTTATTTTTTAGTAAAAGGAATTGTTTCGCCGTTACCTAAAATAATCATGTCAAAACCTGTTTTAGCTTCATTAAATTTAAATTTCAATCCTGCGCTTTTAGACTGAAAAGTATCTTTTTCGTTTTCTACAGGGCTTACAGTAAACTTAGGGAAGTTTGTAATTTCAACATTCAACGTACTGTTCTTTTCTGTAAAATCGATCTTTAAAGGCGCTCTTGAAGTAGAGTAATTTCCTAAATAACCGTCTAAAATTATATCTTTTTCTATTTTACCGTTTCCCGCTGTCCAAACATTGTTTGCTTCGTTATTATCCGGAAAAACATGATCAGGATCAAGAGTAACACTCTCTATCTCTTCAGTAGAATTATGTTTAAAAGACCATACGGTATTACGCTGCCAAACTTCTACAGGAAGGTTTACTCTTGTAACTTTTCCACTTTTTGTTTTAATATCCACAACAATTGGCATTGGCATTTTATCGAAATTTTCAACTGTAATTACAACTCCTTTTGACGGGTCATTTTTTACATACTTAATTGAATTAATCCCTTGATCAAAACGCCAGTTGTTTACGAACCAGCTTCTCCAGAACCAGCTTAAATCTTCACCCGCAACATTTTCCATTGATCTGAAAAAATCATCCGGCTGCGGATGTTTATAAGCCCAACGCTCAATATAGGTACGGAAAGCAGTATCAAAACGCTCTTTTCCTAATACTTGTTCCCTTAAAATAATCAAAGCTGAACTTGGCTTAAAATAACACAACATACCAATATTTGCTTCTTTCATGTTATCAGGAGAACTCATTACGGTTTCTAAATCAGTTCTTGTAAATGACTCAGCTCCTTTATGTAAATCTGTTGGCGCTTCTACATATTCTCCTTTATTAAATGCGGCTGTACTTAGTGAATTAATAAAAGTATTAAAACCTTCATCCATCCATCCAAACAATCTTTCGTTTGATCCTACAATCATAGGAAACCAGATATGTCCAAATTCATGATCCGTAACTCCCCATAAATCCTGTCCTTTAGATTCCCATCCACAAAAAACAATTCCCGGATATTCCATTCCGCCTTCATTTCCTGCAACGTTTGTAGCGGCCGGATAAGGATATTCGAACCATGTTTTAGAATAATGTTCTATAGCTGCTTTTACATATTCAGTAGAACGTCCGTAAGCACCTTGTCCGGCACTTTCTACCGGATAAGCAGATAAAGCCAATGCTTTTTTACCACTTGGCAAATTAATTTTTGCTCCGTCTAAGATAAAAGCCGGTGACGACGCCCACGAAAAATCACGTGCATTTTTTATCTGATAATGCCACGTTTTCTCGCCGGAAGCATTTGTATTTGCAGTTGCAGCAACTTCTTCAGCAGAACGAATCATAACTGTTTTATCGCTTAATGAAGCTTCTTTATAACGCTTAAATACATCTGCAGGCAATACTTCTGCACCATTTAGTAATTCACCTGACCCTACTACATAATGATTAGCAGGTACAGTAAGTTTTACATCAAAATTACCGTACTCCAGATAAAACTCAGAAGCACCTAAATACGGATGTGTATTCCAGCCTCTTACATCATCATACACACACATACGAGGATACCATTGCGCAATCGTGAAAATTTTACCATTTTTAGTTTCTAAAACTCCCATTCTGTCTGATCCTTCAAAAGGCGCCGTGAATGCAAATTCTATTTTAATTTTAACAGCAGCTCCTTTTGATGCCAATTCTTCCGGAAGAAATATTTGCATTCTGGTGTCTGTAATTACATATTTTGCCTCAGCTTCAGTTTTTTTCTTACCAACAGAAATTACTTTAACTGATTTTATTTTATTTCCACCATCAAAAAGCTGTCCTTGAGCACCGTTACGGCTACCCGTTAAAGGCACAACTGCGTTTCCTCTTGAATCTTCCTTGAATAAATTTTGATCTAAATTCAACCAAACAAATGACATTTTATCAGGACTATTATTAGTATAGGTAATTTCATCCGTACCAATAATTTCATTTGTGATCGCGTTCAATCTTGCCGTTATCTGATAATCAGCCCTGTTTTGCCAGTATTCAACTCCGGGCTGTCCACTTGCAGAACGGGTTGGAGTTCCATTTTTTGTATAAAAATGTGGTCCAAAGGCATCATGATAATTGTAATTATTAACAGGATTTACTGCTGTTGTCGGAGGCGTTTGTTGTGCCCAAACAGAAGAAATCCCAACAAACAAAGCCATGGTTAATAAGGCTTTTAAGGATTGTATTTTCATATTTTTTAGCTGTTTATCTAGCAAATTAATGAAAAAAAAAGCTATTTACAGAGAAAAGAAGAATCATAAATTGAATTTTAGCAAAATTTTATCAAAAAAATAATTTGGAGGTTTTTCTTAAAAAACTAAAATTTATAAAATATATTTACATCAGTATAAATTTTATTCATTTCAACCTTACTCATTTTGAATACAACTATTTCAAATTCAACACTAAGCGCCTCTATAAAACATTCAGGAGCTGAATTATTTTCATTAAAAAACAAGCAAAACAAAGAATATATATGGGAAGGGAATCCTGATTTTTGGGGAAAGCACTCTCCTGTCCTTTTTCCGATTGTAGGTACTTTAAAAAACAATACTTATACAATTAACGGAGAAGAATATCAATTACCAAGACATGGATTTGCTCGCGATATGGATTTTCAATTAGTAAAAAAGACTGATAACAGTGCTGTTTTTTCTTTACAATCTGATGTTGAAACTTTGAAAAAATATCCTTTTGAATTTGAATTACAACTTATTTACACTCTTGAAGAAGCGTCATTAAACATCGAATATAAAGTAATTAACAAAAGTAAAACTAAAATGCCTTTTTCAATTGGAGCTCATCCGGCAATAGCTTTACCAGAGAATTTCGAAAATTATGCTCTAGAATTTGAAAAAGAAGAAGTTTTAAAATATTATATTTTAGAGAATGATTTAATTTCAAATAAAACAGAAGTTTTAGAAACTACTGATAATCTGGTTCCTTTGAATTATAAATTATTCGAAAACGATGCATTGATTTTTAAATCTTTAGAATCAAATTCATTAACTATTCTTGAAAACTCCAAACCATATCTCAAATTTGATTTTAAAGATTTTCCAAGTTTGGGGATCTGGACAAAAGATCAAGCGCCATTTCTTTGTATTGAACCTTGGTTGGGCTATTCAGACACAGCCGAAAATTCTGGGGATTTATTTAAGAAGGAAGGGATTTTGGCTTTAGATGCTAATCAAACTTTTACTTCAAAGTTTAGTATAACACTATTATAATTTAAGAAAAATGTTAGAATTTAATTTCACCCCATTTCCCGAAATAGAAACAGAACGTTTGCTTTTAAGGAGAATAACAAACGATGATGTAAATGAAGTTTTCGAATTACGTTCGAATCCCGAAACCATGAAATATATTCCGCGACCATTGGCGAAAAATTCTGAGGATGCTCTTGAACACATTGCTATGATCGAAGATAAAATAGTAACAAACATAGGAATCAATTGGGGAATAACATTAAAAGGCAACCCTAAACTATTGGGTATTATAGGATATTACAGGATGCAGCCACAAAATTACCGTGCTGAAATTGGATATATCTTATTGCCGGAATTTCACGGTAAAGGAATTGTTCCAGAAGCCGTAAATCGATTAATTAGTTATGGCTTTAAAGATCTAAAACTACACTCTATCGAAGCCGTGATTGACCCCGGAAATTATGCTTCTGAAAAAGTGCTTCAAAAATGTGGTTTTGTTAAAGAAGCACATTTAAAAGAAAACGAATTTTATGAAGGCCGCTTTTTAGATTCCGTAATCTACTCATTACTAGAAGCTAATTAATCAATATTAATTATCATAAAAAAACATTCTTGTTAAATTAAAACATTTACATAATAGTAATTAATGGTTTGCGTTATATTTGCACGCGAAATAAGGTATAAAGCCTTATCTAAACCCCTACGAAAACTATTTTTATGAAAAAGTACTTAATTCTCATTGTCCTTTTCTTTTCGATTCAATCCCAAAGTCAAACTTTTATTAAATTTAATGCCGCAACAGCTTTAGTTGGTGTTCCAAATATTGGTATCGAAACCAGTATTGGAGAAAAATTAACTTTTAGTGTTGATGTAATGGCTTCTTTTTGGGAATCTTTTGATGGCCACAGTCCAATGAAATTTTATACATTAACACCGGAAGTTCGTTATCATTTTAAAGAAAAATATAACGGATTTTATGTTGGTGGTCATGCTGGTCCGGATGTTTATGAATTACAAAAATGGAATTACTGGGACAGTAACAAATATGAACATGGTTTTGGTTATCGTTTAGGTATTACAGCTGGATATAACATCAAATTAAACGACAAATTTTTACTAGATATATTTGCAGGAGCTGGTTGGCATCAAGGTTTTTATAAAGGATACTATAACGACGGAACTCCAGGCAGATACGAAAAAGCTCCAAACTGGAACAAAAGTGGTGAATGGCTTCCTTACCGTGGAGGTGTTATGATTTCTTATAAATTGTAATTATTCTGTAAATTTAGATAAAGATTTCAAATACAACTCTTCAACTTTTTTACGAGCCCAATCGGTTTTTCTTAAAAAAGTTAAACTTGATTTGACACTCGGATTTGTGGTAAAACATTTGACAGGTATTAATTCTGCCAATGTATCAAAACCATAATGATTCACTAGTGCTTCTACTATTTTTTGAAGTGTGATGCCGTGCAACGGATCTTTTGATTGATTTTGCATTTTATAAATTTAAAGATTATACAAAAAGACCGTACTCTAAAAAAGTTCGGTCTTTTTTTTGCAAAATTAGCAAATTGAAATCTAAATCAGCCTAGAACTATTTAGAATATAAATTTAAATCCAACCGCAAGTGGAGTTGTTAAATTTGAACCTCCTACTAAATAAGCAGAATCAACATTTGCCATATGTGCTAATCCAAAATTAGTAACAGTAGTTTTTTCACCACTTTTAGGGTCAATTGTAGTTGATGTAAAATTCGCTAAATCATAAGAAAACTCTACTGAGAAGTTTTTAGTGACGAAATAATCAAAACCTCCTGAGACAGACAAACCGAACTGGTTTATTTTTGTACCACTTTCTTTTTCTTTACCTGCAATAATTGGAAGAGCTGCTTGTCCAAAGAAATAAAGAGAACCTGCAACATTCCAATACTTTCTTGCCAAGGGCTGAATTACAAATAAATCTGTTTTTGTTGCTGCGACTCCTACACTTGCATCTGATTTCATATTAATATAACCCAGTCCCGCTCCAACAGCTACAGATGGCGTGATGAATGTTCCTACAATTGGTATTACTGATAAATTTGTATTTTTATTATCCCCGGTTTTAGTTTGCTGGTAACCAAATTGTGACGTTACAAACCAAGCTCCTTTTAAACCCTGACTAGCATCTTGTGCTTTTACAGTTAGACTAATTAATGCAATAGTAGCGAATGTTAAAATTTTTTTCATTTTTGAATTTATTTATAAATTATTTAACAAACTTACTAGCAAGTTTATCTTTCAAAAATGATTAAAATCATAGATTAAAAAAAATCTTTAATTATCTTTGATTGCTTCAAAGTTTTTCAATTTTGTTTACATTTGCATCTATGTTAAAAACAGTCAATATACTTAATAAAAGAGCTCGATTTGATTATGAGATAATCGATACTTATACTGCCGGAATTGTTTTATCCGGTACAGAAATCAAATCTATCCGATTAGGAAAAGCCAATATTACCGAAAGTTTTTGTGAATTTAGCAATCTCGAACTTTTTGCTATTAATACTTATATAGAAGAATACACATTTGGAAATCAATTCAATCACAAATCAAGAAGTGAAAGAAAATTGCTTTTGAATAAAAAGGAATTGAAAAGTCTTCACAAAAGTGTTCAGGCAAAAGGACTTACAATTGTACCTTTAAAATTGTTTACCAATGAAAAAGGGCTTGCAAAACTACAAATCGGACTTTGTAAAGGAAAGAAAAACTACGACAAGCGTGAATCTCTTAAAGAACAGGACACAAAACGTGATCTAGACCGAATAAAAAAAGCCTACAATTAAAGTTATTTTTTATCGCAAGAAGCATTTGTTAATATTTTATACGTATTTTTATTACAATATTTAAAAATTTGTAATATGAAGAAATGCTTAACTTTATTTATCGTCGCTTTGGTACTTGCAAGCTGTGGCAGCAATACTGCAATAGTTAATAGTTGGAGAGATCCAAAAATAACAGTCGCCCAGGAAAATTTCAAAAAAGTTTTAGTTGTTGCGCTATTAAAAGACGAAGCATCCAGAAGAGTCACCGAAAACAGAATTGCAGCCAGCAATCCAATCTTCAAAACCTCTTATGAATACTTAAACGAAACAACTAAAAATCTTACACAGGAACAAAAATTAAAAATATTACAAGATGAAGATTTTGATGGCGTAATTACATTACGTCTGGTAAGTGCAGAAAAAGAAACTACCTATGTTCCTGGAAGTTATACAGGTATGTATTACGGTGGTTTCGATGGTCTATACAGCGGTGTTTACGGATATGGTTTTGGAAACTGGTACGGAATGTACTCTCCTTACTTCTACGATCCGGGATATTATCAGGAAACAACTTCTTATATGGTAGAAACAAACGTTTTTTCATTAAAAGAAAATAAACTAATCTGGACAGGAACTACAAAATCCGATTATGTGACGGATTTAGGATCAACTGTAGACGCAATCATGCAAGCAGTTGTCGATGAAATGAGAAAAGACGGATCGCTTCCTCCAAAAAGTAAAATATAATTTTGTAAAGGCAATATTGTGGAATATTGCTTTTTTATTCCGGTAAAAATGACTAAATTAGTCAAGACAATTTAAATCATTAGAATAAATGAAAACACTTCTTAAAAATGCAAGAGAGCAAAAAGGATTAAAAACTCGTGAAGTGGCACAAATTCTTGGTATAGATCAAGCTTTAATAAGCAAATTCGAATCAGGAACAAGAAGACCAACTAAAGACCAGATTTCGAAACTTTCTCAACTTTTAGAGATAGATTACGAAACCTTAATGATTGCATGGCTTAAAGAAAAAATACTATACGAAATTGGAGATGATGAATTTGCCTTAAAAGCCTTAATGGTAGCAGAGCAGGAAATCAAATACAACAAAACGGTATCAAAATTAAAAATTTCTAAAACTCTAGAAAATCTTCTTAAAGAGATTGATCTTCTAAAAGCAAAATTAGACAGTTATCGTCAATATGACAGCTATAGAATTACTCAGGCCTTAGAATTAGAATATACTTTTGAAAGTAATCGAATTGAAGGAAACACTATGACACTTCGTGAAACAGATATGGTGATCAACGAAGGTTTGACTATTTCCGGAAAAAGTATGCGTGAGCATTTAGAAGCGATTAATCATCAGGAAGCTATTGGTTTTATTAAAAATTTAATGCAAAGAAACGTTTCTTTAAACGAACGCGATCTTTTGTCTATTCATAATTTAATTCTACGAGGTATAATTCCTGAAGATGCAGGTCGTTACCGAAAAGTACAAGTAATGATAAAAGGAAGTACTCACATGCCACCACAACCTTTTATGGTTGCCAAAGAAATGGAAGATTATTTTATTTGGTACGAAATCAATAAAAACAAGTTACATCCCGTTGTTTTGGCTGCTGAAATGCACGAAAGACTAGTAACAATTCACCCTTTTATTGATGGAAATGGCCGTACTTCCCGTTTGATAATGAATTTAATTTTATTGCAAAAGGGCTATATAATTGCCAACATAAAAGGAGATTATGACAGTCGTATGCAATACTATCAAACTCTAGAAACCGCCCAGACAAAAAATAATAAAGAAGATTTTTTACTCTTTGTTGCTCGAATTGAAAAAGAAGACCTGGAACGACATATTGGTATTATCGCTCAATAAAATAAAACACGAATTCCACAAATTAGCACAAATTAACAATCAATTACGTTTGTGAAATTAATTTCTAAAAATAATTAGTTCTAATTTGCGAAATCCGTGTTTGAAATTTATAGCTACTTTTTAATTTTTATCTTCTAGTAAAGGAACAAATCGAAATTCTCCAAATTCATGTTTCTCAAATTGCGTTTCATTTTTACGAATCAATAATGTCATAATCTGAACATCTTCTCCTAAAGGTATAACGAGCCTTCCTCCTATTTTTAGCTGTGCCATTAAAGGCTGAGGAATAAATGGAGCTCCCGCTGTAACAATAATACTATCAAATGGTGCGTAACTTGGCAACCCTTTGTAGCCATCACCAAACGACAAATGCTTGGGACGAATATTTAGTTTCGGAAATAAATTCGAAGTTGTCTTAAACAATTCATTTTGCCTTTCGACACTAAAAACTTTTGCGCCCAGCATACATAAAACGGCAGTTTGGTAACCTGAACCAGTACCAATTTCGAGAATTTTATGCTCTTTTTTAACTTCTAATAATTGGGATTGAAAAGCAACGGTGTACGGCTGTGATATTGTTTGACCGGCTCCTATAGGAAAAGCCTTATCCTGATAAGCATAATCTTCAAAACTTGAATTTAAAAAAAGGTGTCTTGGGATTTTTTTTATCGCATCCAAAACTGCTCTGTCGGTAATTCCTTTTTGTTCTAAAGTGCTTACTAATTGATTACGTAGTCCTTGATGTTTGGCAGTGTCTTTCAAAATGGGTAGATTTTATTTTGGCAAAAATAAGAAAGTAAATAGGAAATCAAATATTGATTTTTAATTATTAAATCGCTAAATCTTTACTGCATTCACTTTTACTTTCAACAAATAAATTATATTTTTGTTTAAAATACATTCTCATGTTAAAAGTAGGAGTTTTAGGTGCTGGTCATCTTGGTAAAATACATTTACGTTTATTACAACAATCTGACAAATACGAATTAGTTGGATTTTACGACGAAAATCAAGAAAATGCCGAAAGAATTTCAAAAGAGTTTGGTTATAAAAACTTCAGCACTATTGCAAAATTAATCCATGCTGTGGATGTCATTGATATTGTAACACCAACACTTTCTCACTATAAATGTGCTAAGGTAGCCATTAAATCCGGAAAACATATCTTTATAGAAAAACCAATTGCCAATACCGTTGATGAAGCTGAAGAAATTATTGCTTTAGCCAATGAATATAACGTAAAAGGTCAGGTGGGTCATGTTGAACGCTTTAACCCTGCGTTTATTGCTACAAAAAACATGATCGAAAACCCAATGTTTATAGAAACACATCGTTTGGCCGAGTTTAATCCGCGTGGAACTGATGTTCCTGTAGTGTTGGATTTAATGATTCATGATATTGATGCTATATTAAGCGTTGTGCATTCTAAAGTAAAAGATATTCATGCCAGCGGAGTTTCTGTAATTAGCGACACTCCGGATATTGCTAATGCAAGAATCGAATTCGAAAATGGATGTGTAGCAAATCTAACAGCAAGCAGAATTTCGATGAAGAACATGCGTAAAACGCGCTTCTTTCAAAAAGACGCTTATATTTCGGTAGATTTTCTGGAAAAAAAATGTGAAGTAGTCCGCATGAAGGATGCTCCTGAAATTCCGGGCGATTTTGATATGATTCTTCAAAATGCAGAAGGTGTAAAAAAACAAATCTATTTTACTAATCCTGATGTGGAGCAAAATAATGCCATTCTGGACGAATTAGACTCATTTGCAAATGCCATCACAACAGATACTACTCCCGTTGTGACGCTTGAACAAGCTACAGATGCTTTGAGAGTGGCATATCAAATCATTGATTGTTTCGACAAATAAATAAAAAAAATAAACTCATTATTTTTAAGGTTTAAAGCGCACTTCAAAGGAGCTTTAAACCTTAACTTTTAAAATTCAAATACCAAATTAAATGAAAACTATAGCTGTAATTGGTGCAGGAACGATGGGTAATGGAATTGCCCATACTTTTGCGCAAAGTGGTTTTGTTGTAAAACTAATTGATGTTTCTGAGAAATCTTTAGACAAAGGAATGGCGACTATAGCTGCTAACTTAGATCGAATGTTAGCAAAAGGAACCATAACTCAAGAAGATGTAGCAAAAACTATTACTAATATTATTACGTATACTGATATTAAAGATGGTGTTGTTGGTGTTGATTTAGTTGTTGAGGCTGCTACAGAAAATGTAGAACTAAAGCTTAATATTTTTAAACAATTAAATGAAGCTTGTTCTCATAATACCATTTTGGCAACCAATACATCTTCTATATCAATTACCCAAATTGGAGCTGTAGTTGCGCATCCTGAACGTGTTATAGGAATGCATTTTATGAATCCGGTGCCAATCATGAAATTGGTCGAAATCATTCGCGGTTACAATACAAGCGATGAAGTCACTAAGATCATCATGGATTTATCTGAAAAATTAGGAAAAACTCCTGTTGAAGTAAATGATTATCCAGGTTTTGTAGCAAACAGAATTTTGATGCCTATGCTAAATGAAGCAATCGAAACGTTATATAATAAAGTAGCCGGTGTTTATGAAATTGACACAGTAATGAAATTAGGAATGGGACATCCAATGGGACCGCTTCAATTAGCTGATTTTATTGGACTTGATGTTTGTCTTGCTATTCTGAATGTTATGTACGAAGGTTTTAAAAACCCCAAATATGCTCCTTGCCCACTATTGGTGAATATGGTTAGAGCAGGAAAATTGGGAGTGAAATCCGGTGAAGGATTTTATGATTACAGTGAAAGTAAAAAAGCAGAGAAAATTTCTAAGCAATTTATCCTTTCGTAAAAAAAAGAAATGCCATGTCGATACAATCGAATTTAAATGCTATCAAAACAACCTTACCTGAACATGTAACTCTCGTTGCTGTTTCTAAAACAAAACCTGTTTCTGATTTAATGGAGGCTTACGAAGCTGGTCAGCGTATTTTTGGAGAAAATAAAATCCAGGAGATGACTGATAAGTACGAAGAAATGCCAAAAGACATTCAATGGCATATGATTGGTCACGTGCAGACGAATAAAGTCAAATTTATGGCGCCATTTGTGAATTTAATTCACGGAGTTGACAGCTTGAAATTATTACAGGAAATTAACAAACAAGCTTTAAAAAACAATAGAATTATTGATTGTTTACTTCAGATACATATTGCAGAAGAGGAAACAAAATTTGGTTTAGATGAAAACGAATTAAATGAATTAATATCTTCGTCAGAGTTCGAAAAAATGAAAAACATTCGTATCTTAGGTTTAATGGGAATGGCAACATTTACAGAAAATCAAAATCAGATAAAAAAAGAATTCACACATTTAAAGTCTATTTTTGATTCCATACAACAACGCAAAGACGCACAGCAGTGCGCCTCTACAATGAATAATTTTTCAACAATATCTATGGGAATGTCCGGCGATTATCAACTTGCCATAGAATGCGGAAGCACAATGGTAAGAATTGGAAGCAGCATTTTTGGAGGTCGTTAAAATCTGATTCTAGATTTTAGATTGAGGATTGTAGAGTTTAAACTGATTACTAAATACTGATACTGAATACTGAATTTGTACGCAATACTAGACATAGAAACTACTGGAGGCCAGTTTAACGAAGAAGGAATTACTGAAATCGCCATTTATAAATTTGATGGCCATGAAGTAATTGACCAGTTCATTAGCCTTGTTAATCCTGAAATTCCGATTCAGCCCTTTGTGGTGAAATTAACCGGTATCAATAATGCTATGTTGCGTTCTGCTCCAAAGTTTTTTGAAGTAGCAAAACGAATCATCGAAATCACTTCTGATTGTATCATTGTAGCACATAATGCCTCATTTGATTACCGAATTCTTCGTACCGAATTCAGACGTTTAGGTTACGATTTCGAAGCCAGAACACTTTGTACCGTCGAATTGGCAAAAAAACTAATTCCGGAACAACCTTCATATAGTTTAGGAAAATTGGTTCGTGCACTTGGAATCCCAATGGCAGACAGACATCGTGCCAGCGGAGATGCGATGGCAACGACCAAGTTATTCAAAATGCTTCTTGAAAAAGATTTAGAAAAAACCATCGTAAAAGATTTTATAAAATTAGAAGTAGAAAAAGGTATTGCGCCAAAATTTTTGGATCTTTTATCTCAAATGCCCGCAAAAACTGGTGTCTACTACATTTACAATGAAGGTGGAACTCTAATTTATATCGGTAAAAGTCAAAATATAAAAAAAAGAGTCAATCAGCATTTTACCGGAATTACAACCAAAAGCAAAAAAATCCAAGCCGAAGTTTTTACTATAACTCATGATGAAACAGGCAGTGAATTAATTGCGTTGTTGAAAGAAAGTCAGGAAATAAAAATAAACCGACCAAGATATAATCGCTCCGGAAGAAAAACTATTTTTCAATATGCGTTATATGCTGAGAAAGATACTGATGGATACATCAACCTAAAGCTTGAAAAAGCAGATGGCCGTAAAAAAGAAATTACATCTTTTGCTACTTTACAAGAAGGCAAAAATGCTCTTTTCAAATTTACTGCAAAATATCATTTGTGTCAAAAGTTGACTGGATTGTATCAAACAAAGAAAGAATGTTTTCAATATAAAATAAAAGAATGCGACGGCGCTTGTATTGGCGAAATCACTCCAGAAGTGTACAATGCCAGAGTACAACAATTTATAAGCGAAAATAGTTTTGATAATAAAAGCATGATTCTGATTGACAGAGGAAGAAATGTAAACGAACGAAGCGCAATATTAATCGAAAACGGAATTTATAAAGGTTATGCTTTTTATGATTTAAATTATCAAATTACCAATATTGATATTTTTAAAAATATCTTGATACCAATGGAACACAACCGTGATGTAAAAAACATTATTCAAAATTACATCCGCAAAAGTAAATCGCTTAAAATACTTCATTTTTAACAATCCAAAACTTTCATTATCTTCGCCGAGATGAAAAAAATAAAATCAAAATACGAAATTTTTAGACAAAAGACCCAAATCATCCTTTATGGCACTAATACCATTTTAGGACGTTTGTTTGATCTGGTACTTTTAGGTCTTATTTTATTAAGTGTACTTTTAGTCATGATGGATACTGTAGAAGGTATCAATCTTAAGTACCATTCTTATCTTGTTATTTGTGAATGGGTTATCACAGTTTTCTTTACCATTGAATATATTTTGCGTATTATTTCGATACAAAAACCTGTAAAGTATGTTTTCAGTTTTTACGGCATTATCGATTTAATGGCGATATTACCCATGTATTTATCTATATTTTTCCCTGCCACAAATGTTCTTACAATCGTTAGAGTCCTGCGTTTCTTCAGATTGTTCAAGATCTTACATATTCCACAAATTTCGCAGCAATCAATGCAGCTTCGGGAAGCTATGGAAGCCAGCAAAGAAAAAATTCTGGTTTTTATCTACTTCGTCCTTATTAGCGCTGTAATTATTGGTTCATTGATGTACGTCGTCGAAGGCAAAGAAAGCGGTTTTACAAGTATTCCTATGGGCATTTATTGGGCTATCGTAACCCTAACCACCGTTGGTTATGGCGACATTTCACCCGCATCTCCTCTTGGTCAGTTTTTAGCCTCGCTTGTCATGATTATGGGTTATGGAATCATTGCCGTTCCCACAGGAATTGTTACTGCAGAATTCGCAAAAAGCAGCCTTCGCAATAATGCTGTCAGCACAAAAAAAACATGCCAAAATTGTAATTCGCAATTACATTTTGACAGCGCAAAATATTGCCATGAATGCGGAACCACATTATCTAAATAATTAATTTTAAGGAGCTATTCCATCTGTACATTCCAACTCCTCCTTATCTTTGTTGTTTTTTAAAAGTATAAAAGGAGCTTCTAAAGTCGCTCTTTTATCCTAAAAAAAACTAACCAATATAAGTCCGGGGTTTCACTTCCATCTGGGCTAAAAAAATATGAAACACTTAATTACCATCGTCGGACCAACAGCTATAGGCAAAACAGCCTTAAGTATTGCTTTGGCCCAACATTTTAAATGCGAAATAATATCTTGTGACAGCCGTCAGTTTTTTAAAGAAATGACCATTGGTACAGCTGTTCCTAATCCTGAAGAACTACAAGCTGCGACGCATCATTTTATTCAAAATAAATCTATTTTAGAAAATTATACCGTCGGAGATTATGAAAAAGAAGCACTTCATAAATTAGAAGAATTATTTGAAAACAATGATTTTGCAATTCTAATTGGTGGTTCAGGATTGTATGTTGATGCAATTTTAAAAGGATTTGATGAATTTCCTGAAATCAATCCTGAAATACGTTCTCAGGTAAATTCAAATTATGAAAAACTTGGAATCGAATACCTGCAAGAACAGCTGAAAAATCTAGATCCTGAGTATTATCAAAAAATAACAATAGAGAATCCACAAACACTTCAAAATCCGCAAAGAATGATGCGTTTTACAGAAGTTTGTATTGGAACTCAAAAACCATATTCTTCTTTTCTAAATCAAAAGAAAAACAATAGAAACTTCACTCCTATTTTGATTGGTTTAGAAGCTGACAGACCAATCATTTACGACAGGATCAATCAACGTGTGAACATCATGATGAATGAAGGTTTACTTGAAGAAGCTAAAGCGTTATATCCCAATAAAACATTAAATGCACTGCAAACTGTGGGATATAGGGAATTATTCAGTTATTTTGACGGAGAATTCTCTTTGCCATTTGCCATCGAAGAAATCAAAAAAAATACCCGCCGTTTTTCTAAAAGACAACTTACCTGGTTTAAAAGAAATGAAACTACACAATGGTTTGATTATTCAGCAAATCGAACAACAATCATAGCGTATATCGAAAAATCTTTTTAAGGGACAATTAATCAAATAATCTTAATTTTATAATGCTTTTTGTAAACTAAAAATATGGATAACGTACTTTGGAATAAGATTGTGCAATTCGATTTTGATGATCCACCAAGTGAATTTGGATTTTCAGTAAGGCTTGCACAAGAAAACTTTTGGACAAAAAACTTTACTAAAAAGGCGATTTTAGAATATAAAAAGTTCATGTATCTGGCGACAGTTTCTGATTCGATGGTTTCTCCATCTGAAATAGTTGATACGGTTTGGCATTTGCACTTAATTTTCACACAATCTTATCAGCAATTTTGCAAATTACTTGGTAAACAAATTCAGCACGTTCCGTCAACCCATAACAAACAAGATTTTCAAAAATTTAAAAAAGCAAAAGAACAAACCAATATACTATACGAATCAACTTTTGGAATTCAGCCAAATGATATTTGGGAGTTTGACGGAATGTATGAAAGTTTAAATTTAGACAAAGCAAAAATCAAATTAAGGTCATTTATCAGTAATGGTATGATAGTATTTCTTTTTCTTACATTCCCGTTCTACTATCTTTTAAAACCAATTTATATTACAATCGACAATCCCTATTTCCTGATTGGTTTGATTATTTTGTATGTTGTGACATTTAAAATTCTGGATTTCTACAACAAAGCTAAACTTCGACAAATTGCACGTAAATTTGATAAGAATTCATTTATCTATGACCTTGAACCTTACGAACTAATTTATCTTTAAACTCAAAAAATTTCTAATGTAATTAATGGAGTCGTAAATGAATTAATTGACAAGAAGATAGTTGAGATACAACCTTATAACATAATTAATCTTATTGAAAACAAAGTCGCTTTGACTGATGAGCAAATTGAGATAACGAGATCTTTGACTGAATTTGGAAAAAGCGTTTACACAACATTAGTGGACCGCATGAAAAGAAAACCTGTTTTTATAAATATATCAAATTGCATGGACGCGTTTGAAAAATATTTTATTAAATCTAAGAAATTCAATAAAATATTCTATCTAAACTTTGTTGTTCTTGCCCTAATTGCTATGCTTGGATATACAAGAGTAATGACCGGCTATGCGAGAAATAAACCTGTAGGTCTCCTTGTATTTATTCTGATTGTTTTTAGTATTACTTCAATTATTTTTCTGTTCAGATTAACCAGACTTATTGCTGTTGACACTATAACAAATTTGTATAAAAGAGAAATTTTACCCGTCAGACAAGTCGAAAATAACTGGCAATGGAACTATTTTCTATTTAGCGCTGCTGTAATAACTCCAGCATTTATGCCACTCATCGCAGAGGTAAACAGAAATAATAATTACGACAGCTCATCCGGAAGTTCTTGCGAAACATCGTCTGACTCTTCATCAGGAAGTTCCTGCGGCAGTTCATGTGGCAGTTCCTGCGGTGGTTGTGGCGGCGGTGGAGACTAAAATAAAACATCATCTCATTTCGTTATATAAACTTAAGATTCTTAAAATTTTATTTTTAATAACTACAACAATTTAAAATTAGCTATAAATTATTTATCACATAAAAATGCCTATATCACCAAATTTTACTTCAGTTTTAAGCAAAGACTGGGAAATCAATTTTACACAATGCACTCCTACCGGATTTTTAAAATATACTGACTTATGTAATATTTTACAATTAACGGCAGCAGCACATTCAGAAGTTGGCGGCATTAGTTTTTTCGACATGCAGGAATTCCATCAAGCCTGGGTTTTAAGCCGCATGCGCGTTGAAATTAGCGCTTTACCAAAATGGCAGGATGTTGTAACAGTAAAAACATGGATCAACAGCTTAGAAAATTCTCGTTCAGTGCGTGCGCTCGAAATGTATGTAAATGGTGAAAAAATAGTAGGCTGCGAAACCTATTGGGCTGTTTTTAATACTCAATTACGTCGTCCTGAAGCTCTGGCTTTACCATACGAGCATTTTGAATTATATCCGGAAAATAGGGCCACAACTGAAGGTTTTTCTAAAATCAACATCAATCACGAAAAAGAAGCCGTTTTCGAAAAAACAGTTTACTTATCAGATTTAGACATCGTTAATCACGTAAATAATGTAAAATATCTGGAATGGTGTTTAGATCATGTTGATGAAAAACGAATTTTGAAACAAGAAGTTAAAAGCTTCGAAATGAATTTCATGAAAGAGCTTTCGTTAAAAGATCAGGTTGTAATTCATGAAAGCGAAGATGACGATCATACAACGGCAACATTTAGTATTACAAAAGGTGACAAAACTTGTTTTGCATTAGAATTGCACTGGAAATAATTATCTGCCCACGGATTTTGTTATATCTTTAATTCGCGAACATTCGTGCAATTCGTTGCAAAAAAAATAATATAAAAAAAACGATGCAAATTTGCATCGTTTTTACTTTAATTTAATTTGATTTCTTTTTTGAATCTTATTTCGATTTCTTTGGTTTCTTTTTATTTTTCAATAAATCAATTTTGCCTTTTATTCTTTTTTCGACTTCACTAATATCACAATCAAAAGCAAATTGCAGCGTGTACAGTTTTGCGTTTTTCATTTCCTTTAATGCTTTTTTAAATTGGTGCTGCGCCTCAAAAAGAATGGCTTTTTTTACAAAGATTTCAGATTTATTTATTCCCTTTATCGTCAAAGCAAAATCAATTAATTTTTGTGCTTCTTCGTAATCCTCATTCAAAATTAAAGTTTGAATATAGTGCGGATATACTTCAAGCGCATGGATATTTATTCCTAATGCTTCTTGAAAATATGATTTTGCTTCCTCATAATTCCATAATTGTTCTGCCTGAATTCTTCCATATAGACATAAAACCATGGTGTTTTTTGCATCATAAGAAAAAGCATAATCTAAGGATTCAATAGTTTCTTCAAGCGAATACGGATAATTATCCAAAGCCTGAAAAAGGTATTTATCAATTGTTTTCATTTCGTAAATCTATTTTTAATTTCTGACGAGCTCCTTTATAGCTTTTTTCGACTTTATTCTTTTTAAAATCAGTTCCCGAAAATACCCTAACAGGATTCCCACGCTGAATATTCAGTTGGTTTTCCCATTGTTTTCCAACATGATTTTTTAACTGTTGCAAAGTTTCGTCTTCTAGTTTTTTTAATAATCTTTCTGTTGCCAGTTTTTTGTTTTGGTGTTGTGATCGGCTGTCCATAGACACTACGGCAATTCCTGTTGGAATATGTGTTGCTCTAATGGCCGAACTTACTTTATTGACATGTTGCCCTCCCGCACCGGAACTGCGCATTGCCTGATACTGAATATCACTTTCTGAAATTGAAGTATTCTTTTGCGGTTGAATCTCAAAAATGCCAATAAACCAGTTTTTGCGTTTGTGCATTTTTCTAAACTGACTTTCACCAATCCATTGAATCGTTCCTATCCAGGAATCAGCAAATTGACCTGCATTCTTTCCTTTTATTGCAATAGTTGCCGTCTCTACCGTTCCGTTTTCCTCACCAACTTCTCTTTGCAGCAAAGTAGTTTCTAAATCTTGCTCCTGCGCTTCGTCTAAAATTTTTTTAAGCACTTGGGCAACCACCCAAGTGCATTCTGCAGGTCCCCGACCCGCAGTTATCTGAATTATTTTTTCCATTTTTCTAATATTTTTAGCAGCTTTTCTCTGCTTTTTGCTTCTTTTACAAATTTTGGAAGTCTCGAAACCATTGTCATATGATATCCTCCATTATTGTTTCTTTCTCGTAAATCAGCTTTAATGTATCTTTCCAGATAGTTAATATGTTCTTCGTTGTATGCCCAAAAAATATCACCATTTACTTCTTTTTGAAACCAAAGAGGTAAATTATAATATTTCTCTTTAGCCAAACCATCAACAACTTTTGAATTTTGTAAAAACTCTTCAATTTTTGGTTTCCATTCTTCCTGAAAATTACAATGCGGACATTTTGCTTTGTACTTTTCCGGCTTTTCTTTTAATGATTGGGATTCAAATTCGTACTTTTCAAAACAGTTATTGCAATACACTTTTCCATACCCAACGTATTGATAAATTGGTTTTTTAAGTTTATAAAAACAATGTTTGCATTCAAAAACCTTTGTATGACAATGTCCACATTTACACTCTGAGACAGGTTCTTTTTTAACCATCGACTTAGAATCACATTTAGGACATTTTACCAAAATCTCGTTAGCAAAACTTCCTAAAAACTTATTTTCATCTTGAAATCTTTCCATGATCTTTATTTTTTATCGGTCCATTCTAACGATTTTAGGTGTGAAAGTTCCCAGAACTTCAACCAAATCTGTTTGATTTCCCATTACTTTTGTAATGTCTTTGTAGGCCATTGGCGCTTCATCAATATTCCCGCCAATTAAGGTTACATCATGAGCTTGCAATACTTTTTTGATTTCACTTTGAGTAAAGCTAGCTTTGCATTTAGCTCTTGAAAATAAACGTCCAGCTCCATGTGAAGCCGAGTTTAAACTTTCTGTATTTCCCTTTCCTTTCACTATATATCCCGGAGCTGTCATCGATCCTGGAATAATCCCTAATTGACCTTTAGCAGCAGGAGTTGCTCCTTTTCGATGCACGATGCATTCTTGCCCGTTTACTATTTCTTTCCAGGCAAAATTGTGATGATTTTCAATGGTTACTACAACTCTCTTTCCTATGGCTTTGGCAATTCTTCTATGAATATCATCGTGGCAGGCTTTTGCATACTCTCCCGCCAGATTCATCGCTAGCCAATATTCCTGACCGTCATGTGTGTTCAAGTCCAACCATGCCAAATGCTGCACATTCTTTGGTAACGGGCATTGTTTTGTTGCTAAATACGTATAGTGTTTGGCAATATTAGCTCCCATACCACGAGAACCACTGTGTGATAAAACAGCAAAATACTCACCAACACCTAACTTCCATTCGTTTTCAGCATTGTCAATTTTAGCAATGCCAAATTCTACAAAATGATTCCCTCCTCCAGAACTTCCTAATTGTTTATAGGCTTTTGGCAAAAGATTCTTTAATAACGGAATATCCTTAAATTCGCTTTTATAAAAAACTTCATGATCGGCTTTCGTGGCATGTGTTTCATTCATCCCGAATTTGGTATTGTCTTTTAGAATAGCCTGCAATTGATGCTCTTTACCCTTGAAATGTGAAGCCGGCAAATCGAAAATCGATAAACTCATTCGACATCCAATATCAACACCAACTCCGTAAGGTATAACAGCATTGTCTGTTGCTAAAACGCCGCCAATTGGTAATCCGTAACCTGAATGCGCATCCGGCATTAAAGCTCCTGCAATTGAAATTGGCAGTTTTAAAGAATCGTATAACTGAAATTTGGCTTGTTCATCGATTTCATTTTCTCCAAAAATGGTAAAAGGAACTCTCGTTGTTTTCAATTGGTGCATTCTTACCTGAACTGGTTTTATCAATCCCTCGGCTACTTTTCCCCAGGTTCCGTGTCCTTCAAACTTTTCCGGATGAAGCAAAACGTCTTTGGCCTCTGTTAGAATCGATTCTTTTTTCTCTCTCTTTCTATATCTATTTATTTGCCCTAAAGCAATGTTTATTGAATTATTTTTTGGAAAGCCTAATTTAATAAGGTCTTTTCCGGATAATTTATTTCCCATGATTTATATCATTTCGTCAACATATTGTTGATACAATAAATGCTGACTTCTATTTTTAATTGGGTTTTTCTCTCGCGGATTCTCATTTTGATGATATCTATTGCGATAGGAAAAACCATCTACTAATTTGTTTATTTTGTGTCTTACATTAAGATTAATAACATAATTCTTAAGAATCTTAATTTCGCTTTCCAAAACTGCATCAACCATTTTAGTGTGCGTTATCATATTTGCTGTAATGCGTAATACATAACGCCAAGGCTCATTAAATACATAATGAATATGATAACATTTACAATTAGGACACCATTGCTCCCGTTTATAAAAATGCATTTTCTCTTTTTCGGTCAATGTTAATTTTGAACTTTTCCATTCTGATTCTGAAAACTCTTTTACTGTTTGAAGCTTTTCGGCATATACATTTTTTCTCTTTCTCTTTTTCTTTCTTTTAAAAGATTTCTCAGATGCATATTGCCAGGTATTTATCTTTTCTAATAGAGCTTCATAAAAAGAAGAATCATTTGATCTTGCTATATCCTCTCTTAGCACAAAATTGCGTTGCCAACCTTTTCGATAAGGTATTTCTAATAGAATTAATGGTAAATCACTGTATTTTTTCCAGAGATCAACTTCAAGCTTTCGTAAGTGAATCAGGTGTTTTTCAAAATCTTCTTTTACTAATCTTTTCTTTGCTTTTATATTTTTAAAGCGGGAGCACAAAGCATACTCCTGTACTGTATAATTTTCCATAAAAAAATTATAGTGCATTAAATTAATAGCCAAAACAGGCTAAAGCATTTTATCCGTGCGGATAAATAACAAAATCGATTATTCGGGAAAATTTGAAGTGTCTAGAATAAAAAAAGCCCGAAACTAAATGTCTTCGGGCTTTTTTATATATCTAAAAATGAATTTCTAAGATTGAAATAAGCCGCGAAGAAGTGCTGCACCAAATTTATTTGATGTGAAGCTTTGAGATGACAATGTAAATACAAACATTTTTCTTCGTTATTAAAGGGTTATTACTTTTTTCGTGTGCAAATATTGTAAATTTTTTTTTGATTTTCCTAATTAATTTAAAGAAAAATCATGCAAAAAATAATTAACCTTAATTTAAAACTTTTAAAAACCTAACTATCTTATTGAATACTAAAGCCATAGCCCTGATGGAAGTGGCATCCTTTTTCTGGCTTTTTAGCCGGAAAAAGATATAGCGGACAGCAGGAATAGCTCCTAAAATATTAAAAATTCAATATTACAAATTCCAATGTTTAGTAATATTTGCCATTTCTATAGAGGAGAAATGACACAAGAAATTCCGTAAAGAATATTGTCAATCTTTGTCTAGTTACGAGTGTGATTTCGATTCTAATTATTTTTAGGCATAAAAAAAGCCCTGATTACTCAGGGCTTTGTGCTTTTTGTTTTTGTGAATTTTGTTTATTCTGCAACTTTGCTTTTAACAACTAATCTGAAACCTTCACCGTGAATGTTAAGGATTTCAACATCTTCATCTGCTTTTAGGTATTTTCTAAGTTTAGCGATGTAAACGTCCATACTTCTTGAAGTAAAGTAGTTGTCATCTCTCCAGATTTTAGTTAACGCTAATTCTCTTGGCATTAAATCATTTTCATGCAGAATTAACATTTTAAGCAATTCATTCTCTTTTGGAGATAATTTTATTGGTTCGTCATTTTCGAACGTTAAAAATCTTAATTTAGAATTCAGGTGAAATTTACCAATGTTAAATTCAAACTGAACTTGTTCCGCTTTTGTATCCGCAGATTTTCTTTGAATAATAGCTTTGATTTTCATCAATAAAACTTCTGAATCAAAAGGTTTATTCAAATAATCATCAGCACCGGCTTTGTATCCTTTTAATACATCTTCTTTCATCGATTTTGCCGTTAAGAAGATAATTGGCACTTCGCTATTCTTTTCTCTAATTTCTTTGGCTAAAGTATAACCATCTTTATAAGGCATCATTACGTCAAGAATACATAAATCGTATACATCTTTCTTGAACTTCTCGAAACCTTCCATACCGTTTTTAGCTAAAGTAACTTCAAAGTCATTTAACATTAGATAATCTTTAAGAACTGCCCCAAAATTAAGGTCATCTTCTACTAAAAGTATTCTTTTGTTATTATTTTCCATATTTTAATTTATTAATGGTATTTTTATTATAAAGGTGCTACCTTTTCCTTTTTCGCTTTCAACATATACTTGACCATTGTGATCCTCTACTATTCTTTTTACATAAGCAAGACCTAAACCGTGTCCTTTTACGTTATGTAAATCTCCTGTATGCTCTCTGTAAAATTTCTCAAAAACTCTTTTTTGAGCTATCTTACTCATCCCAAGACCATTATCTTTAACTTTTATCAGAATCATGTCTTTGACATTTTCTGTAAAAATCTCGATTTCAGGAACATCCGGTGAATATTTTATTGCATTTTCTAAAATATTAACCAACACATTTGTAAAATGCACTTCGTTAATTAAACACGTTGTTCTTGCAGCTTGATAGTGCTTTACAACGGTTCCGTGCCTGTCTTCTAAAATTAGATTTACATGTTCAATTGCATCATCGATTATATCATGAATTGCAGTTGGTTCCTTAGTTATATCTAATTCTCTTTTTTCTAATTTAGAAATACGAAGAACATTTTCAACCTGGGCATGCATTCTTTTGTTTTCATCCCGAATCATTTGCAGATATCGAAAAACTTTCTCTTTATCTTCAATAATTTTGGGGTTCTTAATTGCATCGAGTGCTAAATTTATCGTTGCAATTGGAGTTTTAAACTCATGCGTCATATTGTTTATAAAATCAGTTTTGATTTCAGAAATATGTTTTTGACGCAATAATTGATTCAACGCACTTGTATAAGCAACTATTATAATTAATGTAAAAATTATCGATAATATTGTAATACTCAATAACTCAGACAATAAGAATTTCTTTTTATGTGGGAAAGTAATGAATAACTCGTATTTACTATTTCCTTCATTATCAGTATAAATTGGTATATGATAACTAGCATCTTTGTCATAATGAAACCCATCAGACTTTACTTTGGTTGCAAGACCGCTGTTAAGTACGCCAAATTCAAACTTGGTATTTACACCATATTCTTCTAATTCCTTCTTTAGAAGTTTTTGAAGTTTATCTTTTGTAATTCTTCCTTCTATAGGAGTTAAAGAAGCAATATCCTTATATTGAATTTGCTGCTGAACTTTATTTAGAATGTCTAAACTACCTGATTTTTCAATTTTCAGATCGGGAATAATACTTTGTCCTAAACCATTATTATCGATTCCGTTGTTATTATAAACTTCAGTTACTCTTTTTGAACTAAAATTTTTAAATCTCTCACTACTGAATTTTTTATTGAATAGTGCTCCGTTTATATCGTAATCTTCTGATGTAAGTGTGTTAGAATATACAATAGTCTTATTGGTTTTTGTATTTCTTTGAACATAAAGAACTTCTAACAGATCTTCTTTCTTTGGAGTTTTGCCGGTACTGTCTTTTATACGATTGTATTTGTCATAAAAGCTATACTCTTCTTGTTGTTCTAATTTATCAGCAACGTTTCCAATCACTTGTGTAACGTGATATTTAAATTGTTCGTCGTTGTTTTTAAACGAAGAATTGAACCAATATACCTGTACCAGAATGATCCCTATTAAGGACAAACTCATGAGTAAAACAAGTATTCTAAAAAATAATTTATTCATCGCAACAAAATTAATATTTTAACAATATACTAAATAATACATTAACCAAATATTAACATTTAAGACTGATTTTGTTTTATATTTAAAATTTTAAGAATTTTAACAACTTCTTCTTTAGCAATTTTAAGATTACTGTTATTAATTACAAAATTGCTTAAAGAAATGCGTTTTTCATCATTCCATTGCATTTTCATCCTGCTTAAAACTTGCTCGCGTGTGGTATTATCCCGCTTTACAACTCTTTCTATTCTAATTTCTTCAGGAGCTGTAACTGTTATAATTACATCACATTCTTTATAACGACCACTTTCAAACAAAATTGCAGCTTCATAAAGAACGTAACTGTACTTTTTATTTTCGTCCAGCCACAATTCAAAATCTTTTTTTACAGCGGGATGTACAATAGCATTTAGTTGTGCTAATTTATCGGCATTATTAAATACAATTTCAGCCAATTTTGCTCTGTTTAAAACTTTATCTTCAAAAAGAGAATCTCCAAAGGTTGTTTTTATCTGACTTATAATACTTTCTGACTGCATCACTTTTTTAGCTGCATCATCAGCTATATACACAGGAACTCCCATTGCTGAAAAATATTTTGCAATGGTAGTTTTACCACTTCCTATTCCGCCTGTTAAGCCAATAACTTTAGTCATATTACACTTTAAAAAACATACGAGGAAAAGCCTCTTGTGGTTTTTTCTTTAAAAGAATAACTTTTATGAATGATTTTAAAAATCCCGTTCCATATCCATAAAACTGCTTCCATACTGCAATTACTGACAAGTATCCAATTTTAACGCTTTTATTTTGAATACTTGCTGTAAGAAAAATTATAACGAAATATACAAAATATAATTGTAATAACAGATCAATATTAAAAATTAATAGTAAAAAAGCTAATAATAGACCTAGTATAAATACTGAAGGAAAAAAGAAGGTTAACTTATTATGTTCCGGATACCAACTGTTTAAAATTGGCCTGGCAATTCCGAATTTATTTACCTGAACAGAAAATTTTTCCCAATCTATCCTGCGTTTATGATATACATATGCTTCGGGGAATAGTCTGGTCTCAAAACCTAAATTCCACAAACGTATCGAAAGATCCGGGTCTTCTCCGGGATGTATGTTTCCAAATCCTTTTGATGCTTCGAATGCCTTTTTTGAAATTCCCATATTGAAACTTCTGGGCTGAAACTTATTAATCTTCTCAGAGCCACCACGAATTCCTCCGGTGGTAAGAAAGGAGGTCATTGCAAAATTAATAGCTTTCTGAATATCAGAAAAACTATCCAATGCTTTGTCGGGTCCTCCAAAACAATCCACATAATCTGCGTTTAATGCTTTTCGGACTTCTGACAAATAATTTGGCGGAATGATACAATCTGAATCAAAAATGATGAAATAATCACCACGTGCTTTCTGCATTCCAAAATTTCTTGAGTCTCCAGGTCCTGAATTCTCTTTAAAATAATATGAAATATTCAATTTTCCCTGATAGGTCATCACAACATCTTTGCAAGGAATTGAAGATCCGTCTTCGACAAGAACAATTTCGAAAGCTTCATTATAGTCAGATTTTGATAAACTTTCTAAAAGTTCATCAACTTCATCCGGACGATTATACACGGGTATAATTAAAGAAAAAATCATAACGGGATATGCGGTATTAGAGTGGTAATATTTAAATTTCAAAATTTTAACAAAGGTATGTTATATTCATAAAAAAACCATCAACTTTTGGTTGATGGTTTTTCTCTTTTATTATAATTTCTTTATCTATTTGATACTTTCGATTTCAACAACTTCATTTGTGTCTGCATTGTAATCCACTCCTGCAAATTCAAATCCAAAAAGATTCAAAAAATCGTTTCTATATCCTGCTAAATCTCCAATTGCAGGTAATGTTTCAGTAGTAGCTTCTAACCAAAGTTTTGCTACTTTTGCCTGAACATCTTCACGCATTTCCCAATCGTCGATTCTGATTCTGCCTTTTTCGTCTACAGGAACATCTGAACCTGAGTACAATCTTTCCTTAAACAAACGCTGGATTTGCTCAATACAACCTTCATGAATCCCTTCTTCTTTCATAATTTTATATAAAAGTGAAATATACAAAGGAATAACAGGAATTGCAGAACTCGCTTGTGTTACTAATGCTTTGTTTACAGAAACATAAGCTTTTCCTCCTATTGATTTCAAACTATCAGTAATTGAGAATGCTGTAGCTTCTAAATCATCTTTTGCACGACCAATTGTACCTTTACGGTAAACTGCTTCTGTCAATGATGGTCCGATATAAGAATATGCAACTGTTGTAGCACCTTCTGCTAATAAATTTTCAGCTTTTAATGCGTCGATCCACATTGTCCAGTCTTCACCACCCATTACTGCAATAGTATTAGTGATATCTTCATCTGTCGCGGGAGCAATAGAAACTTCTGTAACATTTCCTGTATGAAAATCTACTGTTTTATTGGTAAAAGTTTGTCCGATTGGTTTTAAAACTGAACGGTGCAAAACTCCTGTAACCGGATGTTGACGAACTGGTGAAGCTAAACTATAGATTATAAGATCAACCTGACCTAAATCTGCCTTGATTAAATCAAGAGTTTGTCTTTTTATTTCATTTGAAAAAGCATCTCCATTGATACTTTTTGCATATAAACCTGCTTTGTGAGCTTCTGTTTCAAATGCAGCAGAATTATACCAACCTGGCGAAGCTGTTTTACCTTCAACTGGTGGTTTTTCAAAAAATACTCCAATAGTTGCAGCATCAGATCCAAAAGCACTTGTTATTCTTGAAGCTAATCCAAAACCTGTTGAAGCACCAATAACTAATACCTTTTTTGCACCGGCAATTGGCCCTTTTGATTTTATATATTCTATTTGATTTTTAACATTTTGCTCACTGCCTTTTGGATGTGCAGTCAAGCAAATAAATCCTCTCATTCTAGGTTCTATAATCATATTTTTATTGTTTATGCGTTGATTGGGTTAATTTTATCGTTGCGATAAATGACTAACTTATTTACGTTTGTTTAATTAGCTTTGAGTTGACAAATATAAATTATTTCTTTAGTTCAACAAGGCTTTAGCATGATTTAAAGCCGAATCTGAAACAACTGCTCCTGATAACATTTGAGCAATTTCCATAACTCTTTCGTCCTGAGACAGAAGCTTTAATTCTGATTGGGTATCATCATCAACTGTAGATTTAAAAACTTTAAAATGAGAATCTCCTTTGGCCGCTATTTGCGGTAAATGGGTAATAGCAAAAATTTGCATTGTTGCACTCATTTCTTTCATGATTTCTCCCATTCTAATAGCAATTTCTCCGGAAACACCGGTATCGATTTCATCAAAGATTAAAGTTGGTAATTTTGAATATTGCGCTAAAATTGCTTTAACAGCTAACATAATACGAGACATTTCTCCTCCAGATGCCACTTTTTTCAATAATCCAAAATCAGTTCCTTTATTGGCAGAGAATAAAAATTGTAATTCGTCTTTTCCGTTTTGAAAGTATGTTTCTGATGGCAAAAGCTCCATATTGAAACGAACATTTGGCATTCCTAAAGTTTCTAAAATCGAAATTAATTTTTGAGACAGAACTGGAATCGCTTTGGTTCTGTTTTGATGAATTGTTGCTGAAAAAGCATCTAACTTAATTCCTTTTTGCTCTATTGATTTTGATAAAAGCGCGATCTCTTCTTCTATATTATCTAACTCAAGAAGCACATTTCCTAAATTAGCCTGAATTTCAATTAATTCATCGACAGTAGTTACCTGATGCTTTTTTTGTAAATTATAGATTAATTGCAATTTTTGACTTACTAGTTCTAATTGTGCTGGATCATTTAATAATTTTTCAGATGAATTTTGCATTTCTCTTGAAACATCATCAAATTCTATTGCTAAACTTACAATTCTCTCAAAAATATTGTGATACTCGGGAGAAAAAGGTGCGATTTTTTGCAATGAAGCTTTTATTTCATTTAGATTATGAAAAACTCCAAATTGTTCTTCATTAGCAATAACAATTGATTTATCAATCGCTTCTTTTATAATTTCAACGTTGTTTAACTTTTCGTAATCAGCCTCTAATTCTTCTTGTTCTCCTGATTTCAGCTTAGCACTAACCAATTCATTCAATAAAAAGGTGTTATATTCCTGTTCTTTTCCTGAATCACTTTGTTTTTTTAATAAAGCATTAAGTTTTGTTTTATCTGATTTATAAGATTTTAATTCTTTTTGATAAGATTGAATGGTATCAAAATTATTCGCAATAGCATCAATTATCTTAAACTGAACACCTTCGTCAGAAAGCTCCTGTGTTTGCTGCTGTGAGTGAATATCAATCAAAAACAAACTCAAATCTTGTAATTCCTGAAGATTTACGGGACTATCATTAATAAAAGCACGAGATTTTCCTGATGGTAAAATTTCTCTTCTAATAATGGTGTCATCTTCGTAGTCAAGATCATTTGCTTCAAAAAATTCTTTTAAGTTGTATTTAGAGATTTCAAAATGGGCTTCAATAACACATTTTTCCTCTTTATTTTTTAATGAAGTTAAATCGGCTCTTTTTCCTAAAACCAATCCTATTGCACCTAATATAATAGATTTACCTGCACCTGTTTCACCTGTAATTATAGAAAAACCTTTTGAAAAATCGATTGTGAGTTTTTCAATCAGGGCATAGTTTTTAATCGACAAGGACGTTATCATAAGGGAATTGTGTAAGTATAAAAATTATTAAAGAAAGTAATCTGAAAATTAATTAAAATTTAATCTGTGACCATTTAGTAGAGTTTAAAGGCGAGACTTTATTAAGCATATCTGTCAAATCGCCTACCGGAATGCTTGGGCCTGCTGAGAATATAGAAACGATTTCGTCTGATTTTGCATCAAAAAACACTCTTGTCAAAAAGGCATTTGGCTTAACTGAGTTCAATCGTCCAAGAATCATTATTGCAGCTTTCACTTTTTCTTTGGATGCTTTTAAATCCAGACTCATACCATCTAAACCTCTATGGTACTCAAACATTGTCTGACGTAAATCACTATACATTGGCGAGGTCATATCATTTATTAAATAATAACGATTCTGAACTCCATCAGACTGGCTCCAGCCTTTTGATCCGCCTTGTTGGGCAACACTTGCAATATTTTGGGCTGTTTCAAGATACGGATTTCCTCCTGTCATCTGAAACGTATCAGCATCCATAGCTAAAATCATATAACTATAAAAAGAAATCACAGATACTAAGTTTGAATCGAATGTACTTGGATTAAACAATAATGGTTCGTACTCTGTGTATCTAAAATTAAAATCTTTATCGTTATAATTTAAAACAGGGGACGAATATGTAGAATTATAAATTAATCGTGACGATTGTATCTGGATTGTTCCTGAAAACTGATCTGAATTATTTGATGACAATGTTATATACATTGAACAATTGATTCGCTCGTTTTGCTTCAGGATTGAACCTGTCCAGTCTGTTTTGTTTACAAATTCAGACAATGATGTCTGAAGTGTCTTAAAAACTTGCTGATTAGGATTAGGCAACCTTTCTGTATTAATGGTTACTGTGCAATTTAGCTGTTGTGCTTGTGCGAAGCCAAAAATTAAAAATACTAAAAGAGTAACTATTTTATTCATACGAAAGATAATATTTGATTTAGCACGCAATAGAATTTACTATCCTTGCTTTTAGTTTTTATTCTAAATCATGATGATTTCGAAAAATGCGAAATCACTTTCTCTAAAATATCAACTGCAACAGATTCTTTTGTTTTTAATTCCATTGGTTCAATTTTAAAATTTCGATCAATAAAAGTTACTTTATTGGTTTCTTTTTTAAAACCGGCTCCTTTATCTTGTAAGGAATTTAAAACAATCAAATCTAAGTTTTTTTTCTGAATTTTCAACTTAGCATTTTCAATTTCATTTTCAGTCTCTAAAGCGAATCCAATTAAAAATTGATTCTTTTTGATTGTGCCGAGTGATGCTAAAATATCTTTTGTTTTTTCGAGTTCTATCGAGAATTCTTCTGATGCTTTTTTAATCTTTTGTAAAGCTACAACTTTAGGTCGGTAATCTGCTACGGCTGCTGCTGCAATAGCAACATCAACGTCATTAAAATATAAATGACAGGCATCATACATCTCCTGGGCCGAAACTACATCAATCACCTGAATTAAAGTATTCTTTGCTTTATAGTGGGTTGGTCCGGATACTAAAATAACCTGCGCTCCTAAATTAGCGGCTTGGTTAGCAATATCAAAACCCATCTTTCCTGAAGAATGATTTCCTACAAAACGTACAGGATCTATTGCTTCGTATGTTGGTCCGGCAGTAATTAATATTTTTTTTCCTTTTAGGGGTAATTTACTCTCCAGATCTGCTTCAAGAAAAGCAATAATATTTTCAGGTTCAGCCATTCGGCCTTCACCGGATAAACCACTTGCTAACTCTCCATTTTCAGCAGGAATCATTACATTTCCGAACTGTTTTAAAGCAGCAAAATTAGATAAAGTCGATGGATGCTTGTACATATCCAAATCCATTGCCGGAGCAAAATAAACAGGACATTTAGCAGATAAATAGGCTGCAATTAAAAGATTATCACAATTTCCAGTTGCCATTTTAGATAACGTATTGGCTGTCGCAGGAGCAATTAACATTAGATCAGCCCAAAGTGCCAATTCAACATGATTGTTCCAAACAGCGTCTTCATCATCCTGATTAAAGAAATTAGAATGTACAGGATTTTTTGATAACGTAGATAACGTAAGTGGGGTTACAAAATCCTTAGAAGCAGGTGTCATTATCACTTGGATATGTGCACCTGCTTTTATAAAGAGTCGTACTAATGAGGCTGTTTTATACGCTGCAATTCCGCCAGAAACTCCCAGCAAAATTTTCTTCCCGTTTAAAACTGACATTATACTATATTATTTATTATTTGAACTTCTGTGGTAAGTTTTACCGTCTAACCACTCCTGAACTGCTAAAGCGTGTGGTTTAGGCAATTTTTCGTAAAATTTAGAAACTTCAATTTGTTCTTTATTTTCAAAAACTTCTTCAAGACTGTCATTATAAGTAGCAAACTCTTCTAATTTCTCAGTTAATTCTTTTTTAATTTCAGAATTAATTTGATTTGCTCTTTTAGCCATAATGGTAATTGCTTCATACACATTTCCTGTTGGCTCTTCAATAACTGTTTTATTGTAAGTTATTGTATTTACAGGAGCATTCGTCTTTTTTAAATCCATGACTTTATTTTATTTAGTAAATTTTTGTAAATCTGTCTCAACTCTGGCATTCATTTCTTCTGCCTCTTTTTTGTATTTTGTAGCGCTATTAAACTTAATTAAGTTAGCATATGCTACTTTTGCAACATTTAAACGTTCTTCCATTTTTGAAGGAACACTATTTATTGCCAATTTATATGCTGAATCGTATTTATAAAACAGGGCATCTTCTTTAAAAGGTGTTCCCGGATAATCAGCGATAAAGTTATCAAATGCAATCAATGCCGATTTATAATCAGATATGGTATTGTATCCTTTTGCATTTTCGTATGCTTTTTTCTCTAGTTTACCATTCAAAACTTTCACAACTTCATTTGCCTGAGCAATGTATTCTGAGTTTGGGTAATTATCTATAAAGGCCTGAAATTTCTCTAAGGCTTTTAATGTATCTGTTTGATCTAAACTATAAACCGGAGCTAATTTTGAATAACTGAATGCTCCTAAAAATGCAGCTTCCTGTACTTTCTCACTACGAGGATACCCCGAAACAAAGCTTTCGAACTGGTAACCTGCTAAATAGTACTGTTTTGATTTATAGTAAGATTGCGAAAACATATAAAACAGTTTCTCTGCCTGAGGCTTTCCTCTATACGAAGGAGCTAATTGTTCAAAAAGACGTATGGCTTTCGAATACTTTCCAGCTTCATACATCTTGGTTGCCACTTCAAATTTTGCTGCAACGTCTTCATTTTTCAATGCTTTTTGATATTCACTACAAGAACAAAAAAGGACAACAACAATTAATAGAGATACTATTTTTTTCATTTTCTTACTTTTATTATGATTTCTTAGACAATTATGCCAAAGCAAAATCACACCGAAGTTCCGGTGGCAAATTTAGTTATTAATTTAGCTACTACAAAATATTTTTTGGTATATTAAAATACCGGCAATCTCACTGTTATTTTATGCTGTTTTTTACAAATTCATTCAACCTGTTTGCCAATGAATCATCTACGCTTACTAACGGCAAACGCACTGTGTTGTCAGCAATACCAAGGGCTTGAAAAACTTGCTTGATTCCGGCAGGATTTCCCTGCTCAAAAATCATATCAATACAATCTGACAAAAAGTATTGGGTTTTAAACGCTTCATTTACTTTTTTATTTAATCCCAAGCGAATCATTTCTGAAAATTCTTTCGGAAAACCTTGTCCAATCACTGAAATCACTCCTGCTCCACCTGCTAAAACGATTGGTAATGCGATCATATCATCTCCTGAAATTACAAGAAAATCTTTTGGTACATTTTTAATCAATTGCATCGCCTGTACCACATCTCCTGCTGCTTCTTTTATTGCTACAACATTCTCAAAATCATTTGCAAGACGAATTACCGTAGAGGGCAACATATTGCTTGATGTTCTTCCGGGAACATTGTATAAAATTACAGGAATTGGAGAAGCTTCGGCTATGGCTTTGAAATGCTGATATATTCCTTCTTGTGTTGGCTTGTTATAATAAGGAGAAACAGAAAGTATGGCTTCAAAAGCTGAAAAATCCCCAGTTTTTAATTCCTCAACTATTTGCATGGTATTATTACCTCCAACTCCAAGAACTAAAGGCAATCTTCCTTTATTGGTATCGATTACAGTAGTAATAACCAATTCTTTTTCGGCTTGTGTCAAGGTAGCATTTTCTGCTGTTGTACCCATAACTACAAGATATTCTACTCCTCCGTCTATCGAAAAATTAACGATGCGTTGTAAAGCCTGAATATCTACTGAAAAGTCTTTTTTGAATGGAGTGACTAGCGCAACACCGGTTCCTATTAATGATTGCATATTCTAATTTATATTTTTATTTTAAACTCTTTAAATACTTAAACAATTCAGTAACGAAAAGTTTATAATTCTCTATAGTGGTGTTGATCATCCATCGATTCAAATTTTTATCTACGGCTGCAAATCCCACTTTAAACTTCGCTTTTGATTTGCTGGTTATCATCATCAAAATACCTGTTTCGATGCTGTAATAACTTATCAAAAGATCAAATTCTGTTTCAATAAATTCATTTAAAAAAACCGTTGCAATCTCTCCGTTCCAATTGATATGTTTTTTACCAAAAGTAGGGATCAAATAGGTTTGTTTTTCTTTAAATTTACTTCTATACGCAACAATCTTTATGTTCTCAGGAGCTATCCCCTGCAAAACAAGTTCGTTAACGAGTTGTTTTGAATGCTGAAAACTACTTTCATCAATCAGTAAACCAATTGTTTGTATATTACTGGTAAATACTTCCTTTTTAACATTATCGAGGCTATTTTTTAATGATTTTTTTACAAAAAATTCCTTTATATAATTTAAAAACATAGTACTTTTGCCAGATTACAAAATTAATTATTTAAGTCGCATTTAAGATGGTAAAACTAAAAAAGTATAACGGATTTTTAAAACTTTTTGTTATATTCTTAACACTTTTTTTTATAACTTCTTGCAGTCAGAAAAACTACAATCTGACGAAGATAGAAGGAAAACAACTTCCAATCACGGAGAAAGATGCAGAAACTCCTGCAATCGAAAATTTTATTAAACCTTATCGCGATCATATCAATAAGGATTTAGACAGCGTTTTGGCCTATTGTCCTGAAACTCTTGACAAGAGTACGGGGAAATGGCAAACGAGTATTGGAAACTTATTGGCTGATGTTTGTGTAGAAAGAGGAAATATCGTTTTTAAAGCTCGTGAGAAAAAAAGCATCGATCTGTGTTTTTTAAATCATGGCGGAATTCGTGCCATCCTTCCTAAAGGAAATGTTACTACTAGAACTGCGTATGAAATTATGCCATTTGAAAACAATCTTGTTGTCATAGCTTTAAAAGGAGAACAAATTCTGGAAATGACTGCTTATATTATTAAGGAGAAAAAGCCTCATCCTTTATCAGGAATGACTTTTACGATAGCAAAAGATAATACTGCAAAAAACATTCTGATTCAGGGAAAACCTCTTGATGTTAACAAGATATATTATGTAGCTACGAATGATTATCTGGCGAATGGTGGTGACAGCATGACTTTTTTCGCAAAAGGTGTTGAGAAATTTGATTTGAACTATAAGCTTCGAAATGTATTGATTGATTATTTTAAATCTGTTGATACTATTCCGGTGGCAAAAGATATCAGAATTACGGAAGAATAAAAATCAAAAAAAGTTTGCCACAAATTACAGGAATTTACACTAATTCTATCTGGTAAACGAAACACTAATTTGAACTGAATTAGTATCAAAAAAAATCTTTTATTAGCAAAATTATAAGCGTTTTCGCAAAAAACATACAAAATGAAAAGAAGAGAATTTATCGAAAAAACAGCTGCAAGTACTGCCTTATTAAGTTTAGGTTTGTCATTAAGCAGTTTTGAAACTAACGATATTAAACACTTAACGATTCTACATACTAACGATGTTCACAGTCACATCGATCCTTTTCCTGCTGATGATCCCCGTAATCCAAACAAAGGTGGTGTATCTCGCAGAGCGGCACTTATAGAAACTATTCGTCAGGAAAATCCAAATGTGCTTTTATTAGATGCCGGGGATATTTTTCAGGGAACGCCTTACTTTAATTATTATGGTGGTGAACTTGAGTTCAAGCTGATGAGTATGATGAAATATGATGCATCGACTATTGGAAATCATGATTTTGACAATGGTCTAGATGGATTGTATGCTCAAATGCCTCATGCAACTTTTGAATTTATTAATTCAAATTATGATTTTAAGAATACTGTAATGGATGGTCTTGTAAAACCGTACAAAATCTTTAATAAAAACGGAATTAAGGTTGGTGTTTTTGGTGTAGGTATTGAGCTTGCGGGCTTAGTAGACAAACTAAACTATAAGGAAACTGTTTATAATGATCCGGTAGAAGTTGCTCAGGACATGACGCAATTATTGAAAAAAGAGGAAAAATGTGATTTGGTGATTTGCCTGTCGCACATAGGATACAAATACAAAGATGATGCTTCTAAAATTTGTGACTTAAAATTAGCGGAGCAAACTCAGGATATTGATTTGATTATTGGCGGACATACTCATACTTTTCTGGATAAACCAACTATTGTAAAGAATAAAGCGGGGCAGGATGTATTGGTGAATCAGGTGGGTTGTTATGGTATTAATTTAGGGCGAATAGATTTCTATTTTGATAAGGACAAAGCGCACAGTAACCAAGGGAGATCAATTATTGTGTAATAACTTTTTATGAATTTTGGCTTTTTCGAGAAAGTATTCTACCATAAAGAAATAAGCCAAAATTTGTGTTACATCGCGAATTATAACGAGAACCACGGAATAGGAAAAGTATTCATTGAAAATATAGAAAATATCCGAAAATATGTAGCAAATGGCCATCAATGACATTAACAGTGTTATATGTGTTCCTTTTGTTATATAGTTTACGAACGAAAAATAACTTAAAATACTTAATACGATCCCGTAGAAAATATACAATCCGTGAAACTTTTTAATATTATCAAATTGCAGGCTTAGGACTGATATTAATAAGTATGCTATAAATATTACGACGATAGAAACGGGTAAAATATCTTTTCTCTGCAGTTGTATTTTTTCATGCTCGTGTATATAAAGTTTTATGATTAAAAGGTATACGATCAAGAAGCACACTACCCCACCAATCTCAGAAATTTCGACATCCATCAAATCAAAGACCTGACCTATAAAACAGGTAATAAAAATTAGCGTTTCGGTTTTTCCTATTTTAAACTCATTGCTTATCAAAAAATAAATAAAGATTGCCGGCAATACTATTGCTTTGGCATATAGTGCAAAAAAATCCTGCTCCGTCCAATCAAAAATGATTGTACAAAGCAGGGCTAAAAAGAATAAAATCAAAGACGGTTTATTCGCTTTCATTTATTTTGTTTATAAAATCTTCTTCTGACAAGATAGGAATATTTAATTTATTGGCTTTTTCTAATTTTGCAGGTCCCATATTATCTCCGGCTACTACGAAATCAGTTTTTGCTGAAATCGAACTTCCTACTTTACCTCCATTATCTTCTATGGTTTTCTTTAGCTCATCTCTTGAAAACTGGCTAAAAACTCCTGATACTACAAATGTTTTTCCAATGAATTTGTCTGTAGCGTTTGGATTGACTTTTTCTACAATCTCGAACTGAACTCCATAACTTTTTAATCGTTGAATAATTTTTTGATTTTCTTCATTTTCAAAGAACTCTATTACGCTTTTAGCGATTCGTTCTCCTATTTCATCTACCAGAATCAAATCCATTAGGGATGCCTGACTTAGTGCATCGATATTTTTATAATGCTTGGCTAATTTTTTAGCGACTGTTTCTCCAACAAAACGAATTCCTAAAGCAAAAAGAACGCTTTCGAACGGAATTTCTTTAGATTTCTCGACACCATTTACTAAGTTTTCAGCAGATTTTTTTGCCATTCTGTCTAAGTGCAAAATATCTTCTACTTTCAACTCATATAAATCAGCATAGTTATGAACTAAACCGTTCTTGTAAAGCAATGCCACTGTTTCGCCGCCAAGACCTTCAATATCCATTGCTTTTCTTGAAATATAATGCTGGATTCTGCCTATAATTTGTGGTGGACATCCGTAAAAATTAGGACAATAATGGTTGGCTTCTCCTTCATTTCTTTTCAACTCGGTTTCACAAACCGGGCAATGTGTGATGTATTTGGTTGGTTCTGAATTTTCTGGACGTTTCTCTAAATCTACGGCGATTATCTTTGGAATAATTTCTCCTCCTTTTTCAACAAAAACGGTATCATTTATTCTGATATCTAATTTCTCTATTTGATCTGCATTGTGCAAAGAGGCTCTTTTTACAATCGTTCCTGCCAATTGTACGGGTGCCAAATTTGCTACGGGCGTTATTGCTCCGGTACGGCCAACCTGATAAGTGATCGAATTTAAAATGGTAGAGACTTGTTCTGATTTGAATTTATAAGCTATTGCCCAACGTGGTGATTTTGCGGTATACCCTAATTCTTCCTGATGCTGTATGCTGTTTACTTTTACAACTACTCCATCTGTTTCATATGGTAAATTATGTCTGTGTAGGTCCCAATAATCAATGAAGTCAAAAACTTCCTGCATGCTATTGACCAATTTTGCTTCTCCAGGAACTTTAAATCCCCACTTTCTGGCAGATTCCAAACCTTCAAACTGAGATGAGAATGGCAAATTATTTCCGGTTACAAAATACAATAAACATTCTAAGGGACGTTTTGCGACCTCGGCACTGTCTTGTAATTTTAAACTTCCGGATGCTGTATTTCTTGGGTTCGAATAAGGTGTTTCTCCTATTTCGATTAATTCCTGGTTCATTTTTTCGAAACCTGCAAAAGGCAATATAATTTCGCCTCGAATATCAAATCGCTCCGGGTAATTTCCTTTTAATTGTAACGGGATCGATTTTATGGTTTTAATATTATTGGTAACATCATCTCCCTGAAATCCATCTCCACGGGTCAAGGCTTGTACCAATTTACCATTTTCGTAGGTAATACTGATCGATGCTCCGTCATATTTTAATTCGCAGGTATATTGTAAATCTACATTACCCAGCACTTTCTGAATTCTGTTTTCCCAATCGAGCAAATCTTCTTTAGAATAAGAATTATCTAAAGAATACATTCTGTATTGATGTGCAATCGTTTTAAAATTCTTCGTTATGGTTCCTCCTACTCTTTGTGTTGGTGAGTTTTCATCAAAAAATTCAGGGTGTTTATTCTCTAAATCCTGAAGTTCTTTTAGTTTTATATCAAAGTCATAATCAGAAATTGTGGGATTATCTAACACATAATAGTTGTAATTGTGTTGATTAAGTTCGTCTCTTAAAGTCTGAATGGTTTCTTGAATACTCATATAATATAAAAATACTGGAGGTTGTGATTTAGAATAACTGAACATCAAAATTAGGATTATTTTTGTTCAAAAACAGTAAAAACCAAAACTTTTATAAAATCAAAAATCAAGCTGCAAAACGATGCAGCTTGATTTTCTTCTTGCCCATTATTCTTAAAAAGAATTAAACAAAACCAACTTCCAAATGGTCTCTTCGTTTTATGCCTTATTCTAATAATCCCCAAATTATAAGAATATTACTTTCAAACTACTTTTGAATAATGATAAAGTCTGAGCGTCTGTTTAATAAATGTTCTTCTTCAGTACATTTTACGCCATTTTTACATTTATTAATTAATCGGCTTTCACCGTAACCTATTGCACTTTCGATTCTTGAAGCGTCGATTCCCTGCAAGACAATATAATCTCTTGTTGATTTGGCTCTTTCATCAGAAAGTTTTAGGTTATAGGAATCTTTTCCGCGGGAATCCGTGTGCGATTCTATTTTAATGCGGATATTAGGAAATTTTCGCATAATGAAAACTACTTTTGCCAGTTCTTCAGCAGCTGCAGGTGTAATATCATGTTTGTTGTAATCAAAATAAATTGGGTTTACATCTACTTTTTCAACTCCTTTCTTTTTAATTACCAAATCATCGTAGTTACTCAGTTCAAAATCAACATTGGTAATATCTATTTCGTTTTCCTTTGTGGTTTCTACTGTTTTTTCGTCGTTACTGTAATTCATTTTTGTAGCGACTAATCGAACTGATTTATTACAAGGAACGGTTACTACATATTTACCTTCGAAATTTGTTTTTGTTTCTGCTAAAATGTCGTTATAAGAGTTGTAAGCAACAACTGTAACATCTGTCAATGGTAATTTTGATTTTCTATCTGTTGCTTTACCTGAAATATTCTGATTACAAGTTGGTAGTGCTTTTGTAAAAGAATAAATATCGTCATCGCCTTTACCTCCTGCTCTGTTGGAAGAAACATAACCATAGGTGCCTGTTTTATCAATTACAAAAGTAAAATCGTCTTTATTGCTATTTATTGGTGCTCCTAAATTTCGTGGTGCCGAAAAAGTTCCATCTGATAAAAAGGTACTTTCATATACATCTAAATCTCCTAATCCGTAATGCCCGTCTGAAGAAAAATAAAGTATTCCGTTACGGAAAAATGGAAAAAGGTCATTGCCAATAGTATTGATTTTTGGTCCCAGATTTTGAGGAGAACTCATTGTCCCGTCCTCTGCAATTTTTACTACATATAAATCCGTTTCACCATAACCACCCGGCATATCTGATGCAAAGAAAAGCCATCGGCCATCGTCGCTTAAAGAAGGGTGTCCAACAGAATAGTCGTCATTATCGAAGAAAACTTTTTGTGGATTTTCTAATTTCCCATTCACTAACGAACCTTTAAGAATTTGAAAGTTGTTGATCTTATTTTCATCAATAACAAGCTTGTTTTTCTTGATTATGTTAGATGAGTAATACATTGTTTTTCCGCTGGCATCAAAACTGGCTGTTGCTTCATGATATTTGGTCATGACATTAGGGATAAACAATTTTTCGTTAAACAAACTTCCATCAGCAGGATTTCTTTCGGCAACATACAAATTTAAAAAAGGCTGGTTGTTCCAGTTATACAGTTTCTCGCCAAACCTTGTTGTATCTCTTGCTGATGTAAATACAATTTTATCTAAATAAAAAGTCGCGCCAAAATCTGATTTACTGGTATTGATATCCAAATTTTTAATTTCATAAAGAGACTTTGCTTTAGCTAAACTGTCTAATTGTTTTTTTTGAGCAACATATCGATTGATCTCTTTTTGATCTCCTTTTTTATTGAGATATTCTTTTGTAATCCTGTCTGCATCGTCATAATCCATTACTGCTTTCATAGATTGAATGTAGCGCAGATAGTAGATGTCTGTTAAATTATTGCCTTGTACCTCGTATAATTTTTTGTACCATTTGAGTGCATTTCTGGCATCAGAAATAAAATAATAAGAATCTGCTGCATTTTTAATTGTTTGTGCTGATGGATTCTTTATGTTCTGTAAACATTCTTCATAGGCTTTAGAAGCATCTGCATAAGAATAATTTCTAAACAATGCATCGGCCTTTTTTAAATTAGTCTGAGCAAAACCAAAGGTAATGCTCAAGACTAAACTTAGGATATATAGTTTTTTCATAGATTTTGTATTTAGAAGAATCGTGGAGATCTGATTTTACTCTGGTTTTTCATGAATTGGTAACGCAAGATAATTTCATGCGTTCCATCATTGTACTTGTTCAAATCACTTACGGTGTAATCAAAAGCATATCCGATATAAAAACTTCTGGATATTTGAAAACCTGCCAATATGCTTACCGAATCATCTGTTCGATAAGAACCTCCTATTACAAATTTTTCTGCAATCATAAAATTCGCCGAAATATCAGCAGTAAGTGGTGCGCCATTTACTGCTTTGACTAAAAATGCTGGCTTGAATTTTAGATTAGGATTCAGATCAAAAACATAACCTCCCATTAAATAATAATGCAAACGATCATAATCTATAGATTCCTGAACGTCGTCATAATAATCATTTTGAATAAAGCTTGGAATCGAAAATCCTACGTACCATTTATCTGTATAATAGTAAACCCCTGCTCCAACAGCAATCTTCATTTGATTATTTATGTTTTGGTTTAATAAAGCATCATTGTTATTGTAATATCTTCCTTTAGACCAATCTATGTTTAACATTCTCATACCTGCTTTAAGACCAAACGCCAGTCTTTTATCATATCCTAAAGGGATTGAATAAGCAAAGTTTCCGTCGAGATACAATTCGTTTGATGGACCAATTTTGTCATTTACGACACTTAATCCCAAACCAATATTCTCGTTTCGAAGTGGTGAGTGAATAGAAAACGATTGTGTTTCTGGAGCACCATCAATTCCAACCCATTGAGAACGGTGTAAAAGTGTTGCTTCTAATGTTCCCGTAGATCCAGCATAAGCTGGATTTACGGACATTGTGTTGTACATATATTGTGTGTACTCCGGATCTTGTTGTGCACTTGCACAAAATGTGATTAACGAACATATTAAAATGAAATACGTTTCTACTGATTTTATATATAGTTTCATAACGATACTTATTAAGTTTAATTAATTAGATGATTAATACCGGCTGCTTATCTCATTATAGATAACCATCCTTTTTTAACCGTTCCATCTCCAATAGTTATCACATAAAAATAAGTACCTGTAGGCAACATATCTCCTCTATTAATAACTCCGGATACATTAGCGGTTCCGTCCCAATCATTTTCATAATGTTGTTTACTATATACTAATGAGCCATATCTGTTATATACTTTCAACTCGTTGTTTGGATATGATTCGATACAGTCAATTCTAAACAAATCGTTAGCTCCGTCGTTGTTTGGAGTAAACTCATTGTAAACTGTCAAACAAATTGGCTCAACAGTAACTGAGGCCGAATTATTTGATGGATCAGCATCTAAAGGAGTTGAAATTTCGACTGTTGCAACACTTGTATAATTACCACTAGGCAATACTTCGGCAACAATTGTAAGCACTACACTTTGTCCGGCATTTAAAGTTGGAATTGTCCAAAGTTGAGTTAATAAATCATATGTACCTAAAGTTGTATTTGCACTTACCAAATTAAATCCGCTTGGTAATAAATCGCTAACTATTGTATTTATGAAATTACCTTCACCAATGTTGTTTACCGTTACTGTAAATGTGATCTGATCACCAAAATTAGGATTAGGATTACTCACTGTGTTGGTTATCGTTAGATCTGAACAAGTTGCTACGGTAACATTTAATGATTTTACTGATCTTTCATTACATGTATTGATATAAGCAACCTCAACTTTACCCGGTCCAACATCAGACCAAGAAACTGTTACAGATCCATCTGCATTTCCTCCACCGGAAGTAATTGTTCCGTTGGTAATTGACCATACATAATTTGATTTTCCGTTGGCAATTGAATAAGTGATTCCCTGGAAAACACATGGTGTATCATCTGTTGTCGTGATCGGAACCTGAGCATCATTATCAAAAGAAACTGCTACTCCTAATCTTGAAGCACCTTCACAGCCATTATTTGTACTGTTAAGTGTTGCTGCATAATATGTTGTCGCTATAAGAGGTGTATTCGCTGCTAATGGTGTTCCGCCATTTGCTGAAGTATACCACACTATATTGGCTTCATTTACAACTATATCTTCAATTGTTGGCGTTGATGACAGACAAAATGTTTGTGATGTTCTTGGTGTAGTAACTAAAATTGGTGTATTTACATTCACCACCACCTCTAATCTTAACAAATTCTCGCAACCTGAACCGCTCGAAACAACACCATAATAAGTACCATTTGCTAAGGCTGTCGTTGACGGAATTGCTGTTCCTCCTGTGGAAGTGCTATACCAAATTACATTAGATTCGTTTACCTGAATATTCGAAACTTTTGGTGCATTTACAGAACAGAAGTTTTGAGCTAGCGAATTCGTCGTTGGCGTCGCCATTGGATTTACAATTGTAATTGTAATCGGTAAACGAGTTGCACTTTTACATCCTGTTGTTAAATCTGTAATTTCTCCATAATAAGTACCCGAAGTTAAAGGTGTTACTGTTGGAATCGCTGTTCCTCCAATAGCACTATTAAACCAACTTACATTACTTTCGTTTACCTGAATACTTGCTATAGTTGGAGCACTAGTTGAGCAGAAGTTCTGAGCTGTGTTATTTGTTGTAGGTGCATTTAAACTTCCAACAGTAACACTAACTTTTAGCCTGATACTACTTTCACATCCAGTTGTTGCATCTTTTAATGCCGCATAATAATCTCCATTTACTAAAGCTGTAGTTGGTGCAATTGCAGTTCCTCCATTTGGTGCACTGTACCAAACCACATTACTTTCATTTACCTGAATGCTCGCAACTGTTGGGTTACTTGCTGAGCAGAAAGGCTGCGTAATTGATGTAGTTGTAGGTGTTGCAGGATTTGTAACGCTAATGGTTACCAATAATCTTGCAGCACTTTCGCAAAGTGATGTTGCATCTTTTATCGCTGCATAATAAGTCCCACTTGTCAAAGCTGTTGCAGAAGGAATCAATGTTCCGCCAGTTAAAGCAGTATACCAAACGATATTAGATTCGTTTAATTGAATACTTGCAAAAGTTGGCAAAGTGGACTGACAGAAATTCTGAGTTCCCGCAGTTACCAAACTCGGTGTTCCCGGATCTGTTACTATTACTGCAACTTCCAGTCTTAATGCACTTTCGCAAAGTGATGTTGCATCTTTTATAGCCGCATAATAAGTACCACTTGTCAAAGCTGTTGTTGAAGGAATCAACGTTCCGCCAGTTAAAGCAGTATACCAAACGATATTAGATTCGTTTAATTGAATACTTGCAAAAGTTGGCAAAGTGGACTGACAGAAATTCTGAGTTCCCGCAGTTACCAAACTCGGTGTTCCCGGATCTGTTACTATTACTGCAACTTCCAGTCTTAATGCACTTTCACAAAGTGATGTTGCATCTTTTATCGCCGCATAATAAGTGCCACTTGTTAAAGCTGTTGTTGAAGGAATCAATGTTCCGCCATTTAAAGCAGTATACCAAACGATATTAGATTCGTTTAATTGAATACTTGCAAAAGTTGGCAAAGTTGACTGACAGAAGTTTTGTGTTCCTGCAGTTACCAAACTTGGCGTTCCCGGATCTGTTACTATTACTGCAACTTCTAATCTCAATGCACTTTCGCAAAGTGATGTTGCATCTTTTATAGCCGCATAATAAGTGCCACTTGTCAAAGCTGTTGTACTTGGAATCAATGTTCCGCCAGTTAAAGCAGTATACCAAACGATATTAGATTCGTTTAACTGAATACTTGCAAAAGTTGGCAAAGTTGACTGACAGAAATTCTGTGTTCCCGCAGTTACCAAACTTGGTGTTCCCGGATCTGTTACTATTACGGCAACTTCCAATCTTAATGCACTTTCGCAAAGTGATGTTGCATCTTTTATCGCTGCATAATAAGTACCACTTGTTAAAGCTGTAGTACTTGGAATCAATGTTCCGCCAGTTAAAGCAGTATACCAAACGATATTAGATTCGTTTAACTGAATACTTGCAAAAGTTGGCAAAGTTGACTGACAGAAATTCTGTGTTCCCGCAGTTACCAAACTTGGTGTTCCAGGATCTGTTACTATTACGGCAACTTCCAGTCTCAATGCACTCTCACAAAGTGATGTTGCATCTTTTATCGCTGCATAATAAGTACCACTTGTTAAAGCTGTAGTACTTGGAATCAATGTTCCGCCAGTTAAAGCAGTATACCAAACAATATTAGATTCGTTTAATTGAATACTTGCAAAAGTTGGCAAAGTTGACTGACAGAAGTTTTGTGTTCCTGCAGTTACCAAACTTGGTGTTCCAGGATCTGTTACTATTACGGCAACTTCCAGTCTCAATGCACTCTCACAAAGTGATGTTGCATCTTTTATCGCCGCATAATAAGTACCACTTGTCAAAGCTGTTGTACTTGGAATCAATGTTCCGCCAGTTAAAGCAGTATACCAAACGATATTAGATTCGTTTAACTGAATACTTGCAAAAGTTGGCAAAGTCGACTGACAGAAATTCTGTGTTCCTGCAGTTACCAAACTTGGCGTTCCAGGATCTGTTACTATTACTGCAACTTCTAATCTCAATGCACTCTCACAAAGTGAAGTTGCATCTTTTATCGCTGCATAATAAGTCCCACTTGTTAAAGCTGTAGTACTTGGAATCAATGTTCCGCCAGTTAAAGCAGTATACCAAACGATATTAGATTCGTTTAACTGAATACTTGCAAAAGTTGGCAAAGTCGACTGACAGAAATTCTGAGTTCCCGCAGTTACCAAACTCGGTGTTCCCGGATCTGTTACTATTACTGCAACTTCCAGTCTTAATGCACTTTCACAAAGTGATGTTGCATCTTTTATAGCCGCATAATAAGTACCACTTGTTAAAGCTGTAGTACTTGGAATCAATGTTCCGCCAGTTAAAGCAGTATACCAAACGATATTAGATTCGTTTAACTGAATACTTGCAAAAGTTGGCAAAGTCGACTGACAGAAATTCTGTGTTCCTGCAGTTACCAAACTTGGCGTTCCAGGATCTGTTACTATTACTGCAACTTCTAATCTCAATGCACTTTCGCAAAGTGATGTTGCATCTTTTATCGCCGCATAATAAGTACCACTTGTCAAAGCTGTTGTTGAAGGAATCAATGTTCCGCCAGTTAAAGCAGTATACCAAACAATATTAGATTCGTTTAACTGAATACTTGCAAAAGTTGGCAAAGTCGACTGACAGAAGTTTTGTGTTCCCGCAGTTACCAAACTTGGTGTTCCAGGATCTGTTACTATTACTGCAACTTCTAATCTCAATGCACTTTCGCAAAGTGATGTTGCATCTTTTATCGCCGCATAATAAGTACCACTTGTCAAAGCTGTTGTTGAAGGAATCAATGTTCCGCCAGTTAAAGCAGTATACCAAACAATATTAGATTCGTTTAACTGAATACTTGCAAAAGTTGGCAAAGTCGACTGACAGAAGTTTTGTGTTCCCGCAGTTACCAAACTTGGTGTTCCCGGATCTGTTACTATTACGGCAACTTCCAGTCTCAATGCACTCTCGCAAAGTGATGTTGCATCTTTTATAGCCGCATAATAAGTGCCACTTGTCAAAGCTGTTGTACTTGGAATCAATGTTCCGCCAGTTAAAGCAGTATACCAAACGATATTAGATTCGTTTAACTGAATACTTGCAAAAGTTGGCAAAGTTGACTGACAGAAATTCTGTGTTCCCGCAGTTACCAAACTTGGTGTTCCCGGATCTGTTACTATTACGGCAACTTCCAGTCTTAATGCACTCTCGCAAAGTGATGTTGCATCTTTTATCGCTGCATAATAAGTACCACTTGTTAAAGCTGTAGTACTTGGAATCAATGTTCCGCCAGTTAAAGCAGTATACCAAACAATATTAGATTCGTTTAATTGAATACTTGCAAAAGTTGGCAAAGTTGACTGACAGAAGTTTTGTGTTCCTGCAGTTACCAAACTTGGTGTTCCAGGATCTGTTACTATTACGGCAACTTCCAGTCTCAATGCACTCTCACAAAGTGATGTTGCATCTTTTATCGCCGCATAATAAGTACCACTTGTCAAAGCTGTTGTTGAAGGAATCAATGTTCCGCCAGTTAAAGCAGTATACCAAACAATATTAGATTCGTTTAACTGAATACTTGCAAAAGTTGGCAAAGTCGACTGACAGAAGTTTTGTGTTCCCGCAGTTACCAAACTTGGTGTTCCCGGATCTGTTACTATTACGGCAACTTCCAGTCTCAATGCACTCTCGCAAAGTGAAGTTGCATCTTTTATCGCCGCATAATAAGTACCACTTGTTAAAGCTGTTGTACTTGGAATCAATGTTCCGCCAGTTAAAGCAGTATACCAAACGATATTAGATTCGTTTAATTGAATACTTGCAAAAGTTGGCAAAGTCGACTGACAGAAGTTTTGTGTTCCCGCAGTTACCAAACTTGGTGTTCCAGGATCTGTTACTATTACGGCAACTTCCAGTCTCAATGCACTCTCACAAAGTGAAGTTGCATCTTTTATCGCCGCATAATAAGTACCACTTGTTAAAGCTGTTGTACTTGGAATCAATGTTCCGCCATTTAAAGCAGTATACCAAACGATATTAGATTCGTTTAACTGAATACTTGCAAAAGTTGGCGCAGTGGACTGACAGAAATTCTGTGTTCCCGCAGTTACTAAACTTGGCGTTCCCGGATCGTTAATATTCACTGTTATTGCTGAACGAACAGAACTCTCACAACCTAATAAATCTTGTATGGCTCCGTGATAAATTGTTCCATTTATCAAAGCTGTTGTTGGATCTAGTGCAGTTCCCCCTGTAGAGGCAAGATACCAAACTACATTGGCTTCATTTGCCTGAAGATCTGCAACCGTTGGTACATTTATCAAACAGAAATCCTGAGGATTATTGGTCGATGTAGGAGTTGGCGGATCATTAACCATTACAGTAGCAACCTGAAGCTCTCCATTTTTATTCGGACATGTCGTATCGCTTGTAACAGCAACATAATAAGAAATAGGGCTCATAGCTGTTGTTATACCAGAAGCTTTTAAAACTCCTGTAACACTATCAACGGTATAAGTTATGCCATTAATTACTCCACTAAAAACAGGCTGAGTTTTATTGGAATCTAAATACCAAAGAAAAATTGGGCTTGTCAAAGTACTTGTTGGCGTTAACGTTGCAGTTGTACCAAGGCAAATAGAAGCATTATTTACCGTAATGTCTGTTGTCAGAGAAGCTGGTAAAATGGTAAATGTTACTTGTTTTCTATCTGCTGGCAAAGTTTCACAAAATTCATTAGAACTAACTCCAACATAATAAGTATAAGTTCCAGGAGCTAATCCTGGTATTATTAATGTAGCAGTTGTTGCACCAGCCACTAATTGGCTTGTAGTTCCGTCAAATTTATACCATTGATACACTGGATTAGTTAGTGCAGGTAATCCATTTAAAACTGCATTCAATGTTACAGTACCATCTTCAGTACAAACAATAGTTCCATTATTTCCGTTTATTGTTACGTTTTCGATTGCAGCTGCAGGAGTAGTTGCTCTAACAACAACCGTAACTTCTCCTCTTTCTAAGGCTGCACAACCGTAACGAATTGGCTGAACATAATATTTATAAGTACCCGCTGCCAAAGTAGCAGGAATTGTATAGGTTTGACCACTTACTAGTAGATTCCCTCCAATTGGCGAATCATACCAGGCGTAATTTGCACAAGATTTTGGCGGAACCGTGAGCGTAATAGGTGCTCCCGGACAAACCGTAACCTTATTATCAGTATCTTCTCCAATAACTGTAGTATTAGTTACACGATCGATAGTATGAACTCTAAGCTGATCCAAAAGAGTAACAGCACCGCCCAAAGTAATTACCACTCTATCATATGGCTGTGTCTGAGGTGAAACAATTGTCATAGCCACAGTGTCTCCGGAAAGCAGTTTCAAAGTCAACAAACCTGTATTATTATCGCCTTGTATTGGTCCTCCAACAGCAATATTTCCTGAATAAAGCTGAATACTTAATCTTGAAAGTAAACCAACGGTTAAAAGAGTTCCGGGCTTAGAAATTGTAATTCGTAAACTATCTCCCACCATAGATGGTGTTCTAAAAGTTGCTGTTAACTCGGCAGCTGCAAGCACTCCTACGCCATTAAACAGGGTAGCATAAGTAGCAACATCTCCGTCAGCTACATTCCATGGATTTGAAACACCTACAGTAGCTGTTAATGCCCCAAGACCAATAGCTTTTTTTACACCAGAGAAAATATCTTCGATATCTCCCTGTCCACAGGCAATTTGCGTCACTTCTTTTTTATAGTAAGCATCATAAACATTAATGTTTTGTGCCACACTTACAACAGATCCTAACTGCACTCTGATACCATCATAATCCTGAACTCCAGCTGTATTCGAAGGAACAAATGTATATTCGAACGAATTCTCACCTGGCAATAAATCTAATAATGATCCTGATACTGATTGCAATGTTCCAATATCAATTGGGTTTCCAAGTCCGTCACGTTTAGTTCCAATTACTGAAATACTTGCTCCTACCGCAAGTAAACTATTTTGTAAACCTAGTTTGACTGTTACCGGAGTTCCTTTAGTAATAGTAGTTGGCCACTGTAGATTTTGCCATGTAGTACCAATACCTAAAACCCCTAAGCCAATACTTATTGTTGAATATGTTGCCGGATCTTTATCTACTGCCAAAAGCTCGTTTGTTACCGTTCCGGTAATAACTGTTCCTTTTAATTGAGAATCAGCATACACTCTTTCTAGTAACGTATCGCAAGAAGCAGGGTCCAGAACACTAATTGTTACTGTCTGACTAGTGGTACAAGTTCCATTTGCATTGGTGGCGACCACTGTATAAGTAAAAATACCAACAGTGTTAAGTGGCCCAATACTACTTGAAGGTACAAAATTCCCTTGTGGATCATACCAGGTTATTGTTCCGTTTGATGATGCATTTAAAGTAACTGTAGCTCCTTTTAATACCGCTATCGAACTGCTTACACCTGTTAATGTTGGTAATGGATTTACGGTTACTGCTACCAGAAATTTTACAGATGGACAATCAACACCAGTTGTTTGAGCCTGAATAGAATAATTACCACTTACAGTAATATTTGCCGCAGCGACATCTGTAATTGTATTATCTGCCGAATCAAAGAAAGTATAAGTTGTATTTCCAGATGTGTCAAAATTTGTAATAGCATCACTTAAATTAGCTTTAGCACAACTAGCCAAATTAGGCATAACACTTAAAGCTGAGCCTGCAGGATAATTAACGACTACTGCTTTTAATGTCCCATTTACATTTTCGCAAGTTCCTCCGTTTAGAACAGATACGTAGTAAGTATAAGGTGCAGTAGCATTAAGTCCGCTAACTGTAAGTGCTCCCGTTGTAGCATTTTTAGAGAAAGTAACTCCAGGCTGAGAAACCACCGTAGATCCCGTTATAATTTCTTGCGTTTTATTTTGATCTGTATAATATTTAAAAGTCGCTCCCGATAAAGCAGATGTTGGAGTCAATACAATTCCTCCTGCACAAGAAGCTGTTAGAGGACTTGTAATTGCAATATCCGCAGCTGTTGGGATGGGCAATACATTTACTGTTACAGCTTGACGGTTACTATTTAAACATGGTGTACCACCACGACTTGCTTCCAAATAAAATATAGTAGTAGCATTTAATGCAGCAGTCGGACTAACCGCAACTATAGTTCCTCCAGTTGGGGCATCGTACCAGGTAAAATTTTGTGTTCCTATAGCAGATGCTGACAGTGTCGCAGTTTGTCCAGCACAAATTGGAGATGATACTCCATTTATTGTAGCATCTGGATATCTGTAAGAAGCTTCATAAATATTTAAGCCTGCCGCTAGAGAAACTAATCCGCTTAATCGAATCTGAACACTTGTAAATGGACCTGCCGCTGCAAAACTCGCTCTAAAGCGGTTTCCTCCTAATATCTGAACATTTAAAAGCGAACTAATAGCAATTTGGTCACTATTAGGAACACCTAAATTAAAACTTTGCAAAGTAATATTCGAAAGGGCACTAATATTAAGAAGCCCCACAGGAATTCCTAATTCGACATCTATAATATCACCTGTCTGACCTACTGTAGGAAAACTTAACGTTTGTTGCATATAATCCCCTAGTAACCCAATAGGTACCGAAAGATTAGCAGCAGTTGTATTGTTTCCATCTACTGAGGCTTCATCTGTAGTTGAACCACATAATAAACATCCCGTTGTTCCTCCTTTTGAAGTTACTTGCGAATTCGCCAATAAACAAGAATTAATAGAATTACTTATAGTAACATTTATCACAGTTCTTGTGTTACTGACACAATCCGTAGCAGTACTTCTGGCAGCTATATAAAAACTTGTATTCGCTATTAAAACTGGAGATGGCGTATATGAATTTGTACCAGATGACAGTAAGGCTCCATTAGTTGGAGCATCATACCAATCGTAAACTACGCCAACCACAGGATTTGAAACCTGTAGAGTAACATTTTGTCCAGATTGAATCGTTATATTTGACGATACCGGAACAGGAGCCAAAGGTCTAGGATTAACATTGACATCCACTCGTGTACGAGTTGTACTCACGCAAGTTCCAATTACAGCTTCTACATAATAAGGAGTAGTAACAATAAGGTTTGGCGTTGTGTAAGAAGTTCCCGTAAACAATAATGTCCCGCCATTAGCTAGGTCATACCAATTATAAGTTGTTCCTGCAACTGGCGAATTTACCGTTATCGTTGTCGATTGTCCACTACATAAATTTAAAGGAGTTGGGACAACCGTTGTTGGAGCTACAGGATTATTAACTGTAACCAAAACAGGAGTCCTTTCACTATTCACACAACCATTACGAGTAACCTCTACATAATAAGTTGTATTAGCAGTCAATGCAGGAGTTGTGTACGCCGCTGTACTAACCAATAAATTTCCTCCGGTTAATGCATCATACCATTTGATACTTTCCCCCAAAGCAGCATCCGACGTTAATGTTGTTGTTTGTCCACTACAAATTGTAGTGTTACCGGTTATTGTTCTTGGTTTAAATGTATACGAGGCTCCATAAATGTTAAGACTAGTTAGTAATGTAGCCAATCCTCCCAGCCTAATCTCTACACGATCAAAAGCAGATCCTGCTTTAAGACTCGCTTTAAAACGATTACCAGTTAACAATTGGATATTTAAAAGAGAACTATTTACCGCTATTCGGTCATTATTATAAGTAGCACCGTTATAAGTAGCTAATGAAATATAACTTAAGGCGCTTATATCTAAAAGTCCGGTTGGAATTTCTAAATCAACCGTAATAACATCTCCGGCTTGCCCTGGATTGTTAAATTGTAGTGTTTGCTGAATCCAACCGTTTATCAAACCAGCCGGAAGACTAAGTCTTGCTGCTGTACCACTATTTCCATCAACTGAATTATTCGGAGCTGTTACAGAACAAAGCAAACAAATTCCGTATTGCGTAGTTTGCTGACTATTAGCATCCAAACATCCTCCTGGTGAACTAGTTGAAACAGTTACCGTCACAGGAACTCTTGTTGCGCTTACACATCCTCCTGCAAGATTAACTGATTCAACATAATAAGTTTTTGTGGCTGTTAAAATAGGAGTCGTAAAAGTAGTAGAATTAGCTAATAATTTGGTTCCTCCTAAATCGGAATCATACCAATCTAAACTGACACCAGCTTCAGCTGTAGAAGCATTTAAAGTTGCATTTTGCCCGGAAAGTATGGTTACACTTGGCGTTAATATCGTCGCAAGCCCCGGAACCGGAGTAGAAGTAACCGTTACCGCAGTACGAGCAGACTTACAGGCTCCAATGGAAGCTTCTACATAAAAAGTAGAAATACCTACAGGCACAGTTGGCGAATAACTATCTCCCTTTCCCGTATTTAATGCTACTCCACCAATCGGCACATTATACCAGGAATAATTTGTTCCTAATACCGGATTTATCACTGATAATGCCGTTACCTGTGTTGGTCCTGCTGAACAGATTGAAGTTCCTGCAGCATTTACTGCGGGTTTTATAGGGTTCAATACATTAATTACAACTGGTACCCGCGCATCACTTTCGCAACCAGGGCTTCGTGAAGTGCTTACATAATAAGTAGTAGAAGCTGTTAAAGCTGGTGTCGTATAATTACCACTGGTAGAAAGTGCAGTAGTAGATGTTGGTGAATCATACCAGGCTACAGTTGTACCAGGAGCGGCAGTAGCCGAAAGTGCTATAGATTGCCCTGTACATACAGATTGCGTATTTCCTCCCGTAATTGTAGGGCTAGCAAATTGTAAGCGTACATCGTATATTCTTAAATTTGTTAACAAGCTAAGAAATCCACCAGTTTGTATTCTAATTTGGTCAGCATCGGTCGTAAGTGTGTACTTAAAAACACCCCTTGTATTTCCTGCCAATAATGCTACATTTAACAGTGGATTATTTAATCCAACCACGGGACCTTCAGTTACTGCAACTGAATTTTTTGCCTGAATACTAATGTTAGACAGTAAATCAACACTTAAAGGCGAATTGGAACCATAATAAACAACTATTTGATCCCCGGGTTTTGCCATTTGACCAAGAGTTAATGTTTCTTGTGCAATACAATTACCTACAGCAACCGCATTTGTTAATGAAGCATAAGTATCTAAATTTCCGTCAAATGCATCATTTGGATTAAGAACACTTGTTCCAAGACACAACAGACCGCCACCGGCGCTATTTGTCTGTCCAGTAGGTTTACAAAACGTCTGTGCATAATTTATATTGCAAAACAGCAATAGAACTAATAAAGCCAACAATCTCTTCTTAACGATGAGATCATAAAAAGTAAAATTTTTTTTCATAATTTGGAAGATTAGAAAATGGACAATAAAATACCTGTTGCGATAAGCACGTATGCTTAGGCAATGTTAAAAAACGTTAATAATCAACTAGTTAAAATGAAATTTAAATTCGTAGTATACTAAGAATCTAAACTGCATTTAAATAAAAAAATCATGTCGTATTGCGTATACCGAAGTATACAAAAGAGCAGTTTTTATTCCTGTAGAATAAAAAATGTCCAGAAAAATTTTGGGAATATTGATCTGAATCAATCTTCCAGAAGGAGTGATTTGTTTTAGGTTTAATTTTCATAAAAGAAAATTTAAGTTGAGTAGAACTGGGGAAATTCTTAATATATAAGATGATTCAATATTTAAAGAAAGTTGATTAGGCGATCTGTAAATTTTGCTGCATTAGAATTAATTCTAAAAATTGAATCATTAATTTTTTTATCAGGAGAATTATTGGTTTAAAAAAAATTAAACACGAAAATCCTCTTTATTAACAAAACCGCCGATTGGATTTTGAAAATAAAAAACTGTTTAAACTATTAAATTGTTGAAAAGGGCTTGCATTTGCAAAAAAATCAAATTTGGAAATAAACTTAATTACTTTCAAACAGATAAAAAATAAAGCTATAAGAATAGGACTAATTAATGCAAACTTAATAAAGAAAGTAAATGTCAATTCCATAAGCAACTAATTTTAGGTTATTATTCAAATTTTTAAAATTTCAATAAACACAAATACTATTATTTAATTTTGAAAAAATTAATAACTACAATTAGATTGCTTTTTAATGTGTGTTTTTGGAAACTATAATCTTAATTCCGAAAGCACAAAACTTACTTTGTTTAACTTTCGTATTCTAAAATTAAAAAAAAGTAAAATATAAAACAAACGTAAAATTCCTATTTTTTTAATTTTAAAAGAAATTTAAATTCATAAAAACAGTTAAAACATCAGAAAAACCAACGTTTTTTAAGTAAAAACAACTATTATAAATGTTTAAAAAAAATAATTCGTTTTATGTTAAATATTAAAAAAGTAATATTAAGATTACATATACAGTATAACAAGGGACTAAAACACAGTTTAAAAAGCTAATTTGAAAAGCAAAACCTACATTTAAAATTCAAAAGTAATTTTCTTTACGTTATTCTAAAAAAAGGAGTGGAAATACGGGGTAAAAAAAACAAAAAAGTTTAAACGAAAGTTAAAAAAATAAAAAAAAGGCAAATAATTAACAATCAATTATTTGCCCTTTTTTGAAGAGATCAAGAATAAATTACGACTCAATAATAGTATTAATCTGAGTGAATAATTGTCCATCACTTAAGAATGCCCCTTGTTGAATCAATTCAAAAATTGATGCATTTCTATCCTCAGTAAATACTTTTTTACCTACTTTCATTTCTATATTTTCGGTGAACATATTATCGCTCAACCATTGCAGACCTTCCTTAGTTAAAAAATCAGTTTCAGGCACCACAGATTTTAAAACAATAGATTGTACATCTTTTTCAAAACATTTAAATAAGAAGATATGATTTTTAGAAAAATGCTCTAAAAATTCTGCTCTTGACAAAACACCTTCCCAAATCAGATCTGAGAAAACATCAAGTTCCTGTTCTGCCACTTCCGGCTTATTAATTTTAAGAGAATCCCACTCTGCTTTATCAATTGTCTGTGTAGCTAAAAAATTAGCGAATTCTGCGTGCAATTCATCAAACTGCTCTTTTGTTAATCTTGCGTATTTCATTTTCTTTTCAGGCTTTATGCCTTACGCTATAAGCTTTCAAGCAAGATGCTTTGCGCAAATAACTTTAAGTCTAATTAATTATTATTTCTTTTAAACAAAAAAATCCCGATTCGCATCGGGATTTTTATATAGTATATAAAACGATTACTTTTCAGCAACAATTTCGTATGGTAATTCAATGATTACATCTCTGTGTAAACGCACATTTGCAGTGTATTTACCAGTACGTTTAACGATACCGCTAGTGATGAATTTTCTATCGATTACTTGTCCACCTTTAGCTAAAGCTTCAGCGATATCAATATTCGTGATTGAACCGAATAATTTTTCTCCACCTGCTTTTGCAAAAAGTTTAATTTCAATCGCTTTCAAAGTTTCAGCTAATGCTTTTGCATCACCAACAACTTTAGCTTCTTTGTGAGCTCTTTGTTTTAGGTTTTCAGCCAATACTTTTTTAGCAGAAGGAGTTGCTAATGCAGCAAAACCCTGAGGGATTAAAAAGTTACGACCGTAACCAGCTTTTACAGATACTACATCATCTTTAAATCCTAGATTCTGTACGTCTTGTTTTAAAATAAGTTCCATGTTGTTGTCCTTTATTTGAGAAGTTAGGTTCCATCTTACCGGAAACCAACAACTTTGTTTTTAATATTATTTTAATAAATCCGCCACGTATGGCATTAAAGCTAAGTGACGAGCTCTTTTTACAGCTACAGAAACTTTTCTTTGGTATTTTAATGAAGTTCCAGTTAAACGACGAGGAAGAATTTTTCCTTGCTCATTAACGAATTTCAATAAGAAATCAGCATCTTTATAATCGATATATTTGATTCCTGATTTTTTGAAACGACAGTACTTTTTAGTTTTGTTAGTTTCAATGTTTAAAGGCGTTAAATATCTGATATCTCCGTCTTTTTTTCCTTTTGCAGATTGCTCTATTGTAGACATAATAATTAAGCTTTAGTAGATTTTAATTTGGCTCTTCTTCTTTCAGCCCATGAAATAGCATGCTTGTCTAAACTTACAGTTAAGAAACGCATAACTCTTTCGTCACGTCTAAATTCAGTTTCAAAAGCAATTAGAACTTCTCCAGCTACTTTGAATTCGAATAAGTGATAAAAACCACTTTTTTTGTTTTGGATTTCGTAAGCCATTTTTTTCAGACCCCAATCCTCTTTTGACACCATTTCAGCTCCTCTACTAGTAAGAAATTCTTCAAATTTCGTTACTGTTTCCTTCACCTGAACCTCAGATAAAACGGGATTTAAAATGAAAACAGTTTCATAATGATTCATAAATACAATATTTATTTGTTAAAATTGGGTGCAAAAGTAACCATTAAATTTATATATACAACACTTTTTTGCTTTTATTCGTTATAAAGTAAAAAATGCAGGCTGATTTTAGTTTTTTTTACAAAATTATAATACATTTACTACTGCTATCCTGAATTTATTCTAAATCTTAATGTTATGAAACTAAACTGTGTTGTTGTAGATGATAGTTCTATACAAAGGACAATTATTGCAAAATTAGTTAATAATCACCCAGGTTTGCACTTAATCGGGGATTTTTCTAATGCAATCGAAGCAAAAAGCTGTATTTCTCTAAATAATATCGACTTAATATTTCTAGATATCGAAATGCCCGTTATTAATGGTTTTGACTTCCTTGACGGCTTAAAATCTAAGCCGCAAATTATTTTTATTACTTCTAAAGCTGAATATGCTTTAAAAGCTTTTGACTATGATGCTACTGATTATCTTCAGAAGCCCATTGCCGTAGATCGCTTTAATGCTTCTGTAAAAAGAGCAATTGATATGCATTTACTCAAAAAGGATGTCAAAGAAGAAGAAGGCGAACATATCTTCATCAAAAGCAACCTTAAGAAACTTAAAATCTTTACAGCAAAGATAAAATGGATTGAGGCTTTTGGGGATTATGTAAGAGTAGTAACTGAAGACGACAGTAATTTGGTGCTTTCGACAATGAAATCTTTTGAAAATGATTTATCAAAAGACAAGTTCATACGTGTACATAAATCGTATATTATTAATATCGATAAAGTAGAACGCTTTAATAGTAAATTTGCCGAAATTGGCATTACAAAGATTCCACTTAGTCGAAACAAAAAAGAAGACTTAGTAAAAGCATTGTCAACGTCGTCATAATTTAATAAAAATCGACATTGGCAATTACCTTTATGGCTCTGTACTGAGCAACAGCCTCAAAACTATTCAACATTTTCTGAATAGTTTTTTTTGTTGCTCCCAAAGGCATATTCTGTGGAATCTTAATGAGTATAGTTCTGATATACTCATTCCTGATTCTGCTAATTGCAGGTTCTTCAGGGCCTAAAACCGGAATACCTAAATTCTGACTCAAAACCTGATACAACCACATCGAACCTTCTTTTAATTTATCGAATTCACGATGTTTCAAAGTAAGCTTTATAATCCTGAAATAAGGAGGATATTTATAAATCATACGATCGTATAATTGCTCCTTATACATACCCATATAATTATGGGTTGTAACCTGCTGAATCGTATTGTGATTTGGATTATAGGTTTGAATAACTACTTTTCCCTGCTTTTCAGATCTTCCTGCTCTTCCCGCTACTTGTGTCATCATTTGAAAACTACGTTCAAAAGCCCTGAAATCAGGATGATGCAGCATATTATCCGCATTCATGATCCCAACTAGACTTACATTATCAAAATCTAAACCTTTGGCAAGCATTTGTGTTCCTACCAGAATATCAATTTCACGATTTTTAAAAGAATCGATTATCTTCTCAAAACCAAATTTTCCGCGAGTAGTATCCTGATCCATCCTGCCAGTTTTGGCCTTAGGAAAAAGTGACATTAATTCTTGTTCGATTTGTTCAGTTCCAAATCCTTTAGTCGTTAAATCAATACTTGAGCAGCTATGACAATGCGTAGGCTTTGCAATAGAATAACCACAATAATGACAACGTAACTGATTTTTATGCTTATGAAAAGTCAGGCTCACATCGCACTGCTGGCAATGAGGCACGTGACCACAAGTAAGACATTCAATTATAGGCGAATATCCTCGTCTGTTTTGAAATAAAATCACCTGTTCACCCAAAGACAAAGCTTCAGTAATTTCTTCGATTAAAAGATCACTAAAATGCCCCTTCATTCTTTTTCTAAAATGCTTGTCTTTTAAATCAACTAAAAGAATTTCAGGCATTCGAACATTATTATAACGTTCTGCAAGAGTCACTAAACCATATTTATCACTTTGTGTATTAAAATAAGTCTCAATACTAGGCGTTGCAGATCCCAAAAGCACTTTGGCATTATGAAAATTAGCCAGAACAATAGCTGCGTCCCTGGCATGATAACGCGGTGCAGGATCCGTTTGCTTAAAGGTTTGCTCATGTTCTTCATCAACAATCAATAAACCTAGATTATTAAACGGTAAAAACAAAGCTGACCTTGCCCCTATCACAATTTGAGCTTTAGCTGAATTTTCGAGTGTTTGTTTCCAAACCTCCACCCTTTCATTATTACTGTATTTAGAATGAAAAACAGCCACCTTATCTCCAAAATGAAGTCGCAAGCGCGAAACTAATTGTGTGGTAAGTGCAATCTCCGGCAACAAATACAAAACCTGTTTTCCGGTAACTAAATATTCTTCAATTAATTTGATATAAATCTCTGTTTTTCCGCTTGACGTGACACCGTGCAATAAACAAACTTCTTTCTCTAAAAAACTATCCTTAATCGCTGTAAAAGCTGTTTGCTGTGGCTCACTTAATAATAATTGTTTTTCAGTTACCTGCCCTTCAAACAAAATTCTGTCCTGCTGTAAAAGATATTCTTCAAAAATTTCCTTATCAATCAAAGCCTTCACAATAGCCGAAGATGAATTTGAAACCTCAACAAGTTTTTTTACCGTAATAGGTTTCTTTTCAGAAGCCATCAATTGGAAATAAGACAAAACAATTTCCTTTTGTTTATTAGCGCTTTTCAAAACTTCCAGCAATTCTCCCAAGCCATTATCTGATTCGTATTTAGCAAGTAATTTTACATACCGAACCAATTTTGGTTTGTAACTTTCTTTTATTTCCTCTTCTAAAACAATAATATCTTTGGCGATCATTTTTTGAAGAATCGGAAAAATATTTTTCTTATTTAATATCGAAATAATCTCCTGAACTTTTAAAGCACTTTGTTGCTGCAATGCTTCATAAACCAAAAATTCATCATCAGAAAGTTCGCTCTCATTTACTTCCACATCTGCTTTATAAGAAATAATGGTTTCACTTTCCAGCAATAATCCACCTGGAAAAGCGCCACGATATACATCGCCAATACCACACATATAATAGGTCGCCACCCAAAGCCAGTGTTTGATCTGGATCTCGGTCGCAATAGGTTTTTCGTCTAATATTTGATGAATTTCCTTGGCATCATATAAGCTTGGCTCATTTTCATGAATATCAATTACCAGCGCCGTATATATTTTACTTTTACCAAAAGGCACTGCAACTCTCATTCCTTTTTTAATGAAATGAAATTCAGCCTCAGTAATACGATAAGTAAAGGTTTTAGCTAAGGAAAGCGGTAGAACAACTTCGACAAAAAACATGTAAATATTTTATAAGATTGAGAAAACTATCTGAAAAGGGATCAAAAAGGAAAAATTTAAACTCTTTCAAACCAATTCTCCATTTGAATTCCGTTTAGAAGTTTAAAATCTTTACTATTATCAGTAACGAGAATTAATTGATTTTCGATTGCAGTAAGACCTATTAAAAGGTCAAATTCGTCATTTATTGGTTTTCCAATTTTCCTAAGCCGTACTTTTTCGGTTGCGTATCTTTTAATCGAACCGAAAATTGGAATAATAGTTAAACCTTTAAAAAAAACATCTACTGCTTTATTAGACTTTATTGGATCATCACTATTTTCGGCACCAAAACGAAGTTCTGCAACTGTAATTTCAGAAATGTAACAATTCTCCAGTCCAACTTCTTTTACTATTTTATCAAGATTCAATCTTCCTCTTAAAAAGAAAACACAAATGCTTGTATCAAGTAAATATCCCATTAAAATTTAATTTCAGTGTTTTTAAATTTTCTGTTGGATTTAATTTCAGAAATAATTTCTTCTGCAGATTTTTCAGAAGCAAATGCCCCAAAAGACTTATAAAAATTATTCTCTTTGGATTTAGTAACTTTTAAAGATTTTGTAAGCCTTTCGATAAGTTCGAGTTTATTCGAAAAACTTAGCCCTTCAAATAAATCTGAATAACTTTCAAGTATATTTTTATCAGTTATAGTCATTTTCAATCCAATTAAATTAATTTTCAAATATAAGCAAAATTAAGCTATTTTAAATAATACGCATTAAAGAAACCATTCTCAATAATCAATGGACAGCATTATATTTCTGAACCAATTTTAAAGTATGATTTAAAGAATTTAGATCTTTCCAATCATCATGACCGGTAATAATGTATTTAGGATTTTTAAATTTCGCTTGTACTTTTTTAATAGATTTCTCCCATTCTTTTACATCAGCATCACCTAAATAGCCTAAATCTGTTGCTTCTGTACTTTTAATAAAACAACCTCCATAAAGTACTTTTTCTTTATTAAACCAAACCACAATATTGTCTTGTGCATGGCCTTTACCTGGATAATAAACCTCAAATGCATATTGTCCAACCTTAAATACGGTATCATTTGGAATCACAAATTCAGCTCTTTTTTCCTTATTTTTTTCAAGGATCTCATCGGTTAATTTTATAGTATAAGTTTTAATTCCTTTTTGTCTGTAAAAATCTAAACCACCTGCCCTGTCTTCGTGAGAATGTGTGGCAAAATGCATCACAACTTCTTTATGATGCCTTGCTTTTATACTGTCTAATAAGGGCTGAAATTGCGTTTTATCCCAAGGCGCATCAAACAATACTACGCCTTTGTTAGTAACGAGATACATTGCATTTGCAGCAATCAGGTTTCCCTTATACTCATGAAACGTTTTATAAACATAAAAGTCACCTGTAAGATGACTTATTTGTAATGGCGAATTCTTAGATTGCCCAAAACTATTATATAGTATGGTTAAGAATAAAATTATCGATGCTAATTTTCGCATTTTATTTTTATGAAATTAATTCTTCACTCTTGTCCAGTATTGCGTTCTTCCCATGATAGAGATTCCTACATAACCGCGAAGTTTAAGTTTATCAGCAGATTCAAGGGTAATATAACATTTGTATTTTTTACCATTTGTAGGATCAAAAATAGTTCCTCCGCTATATTCATCGCCGTCTTTTTTAAGTCCGTTGATTATATTTAAACCTAAGATTGGTTTGTTTTTATCTGCACCTTCACATTTTACACAAACATCTTTTTTATGATCGGCGCGAAGTATCTCTACTACTTTACCATATACTTTTCCTGACTTTTCGTAAATCTCTACAATAGATTTTGCTTCGCCGGTTTCATCGTCAATTGTTTTCCATTTCCCAATAACACTTTGACTGTGAATTGTACCTAATGTTAGGAAGAAAACACCAATAGTTAATATCCAATTTTTCATAATATTATTTGTTTTTTTGTTTTAATTTTCTGATAGTGGCGTTCAATTCGAACCCCAAAAGCAGAATCATACAGTTTATCCAAATATAAAACATTAGAATTAATAATGTACCAATTGAACCATAAAGTTCGTTGTATTTTGAGAATTTTATAACCCAAATCCCAAAAAAGAACGAAGATATAACAATTAATATAGTTGTAAAAACAGATCCGATGCTAATAAAAGGCACTTTATTATACTGTTTCGTCCCATAACGTAATAATATTGAAGAAGTTATCAAAATCATTAAGATTACAAACAAATATCGTCCTAAAATAATCAGCGGAATACGATCACTCAAAACATCCTGAATGATTGTTTTTTGAATAAAGACCTCAAAAACTACAATTGTAGCCACTGTTACAAACAATATAATTGTCATAACAAGCGAAATTGCGAGTGCTACCAAATATTGACTAAAAAAGCCCCGTTTGTCAAAAACATGCTTAGAAGATTCGAAACCACTTAAAATTCCGTTAATACCATTTGCCATCAAAAAAATAGAAAGCAAAAATCCTGACGACAACAAACCTGAATGACTATTATTTAAGATATCACTGATGATTTTATTGATCGCGTCATAAGTATTAGGAGGAACACTTTGCTGCACGAACAGCAAAAAATCTGCCTGAAAATTTTCTATCGGTATAAAAGGAATTAAGTTTAAAATAAACAAGGCAAAAGGAAACAAGGCCATAAAAAAACTAAATGAAACAGCACTTGCATGATACGAAAATGCTCCTTCGATGATACCAATGGTATACATTTCGAGTAAATCATACAACGAAAGACCTTCTAACCAAGGCAATTTTATCCTCTTAAGAAATCGGGCAATATAGCGCACAACAGGAATCTTTTCAATCCGATCTTCTATCTCTTGAGACATATTTTTTTGATTTTAGTCCCGATACCTCGGGATTGAGTTTAGATTTTTGATTCTCTAAAACTCATAAATTCGCAACTTATAACTTCCTTAAAAAGCCTTTAAACTCAAATCCATATTATAAACTGAATGCGTTAAAGCACCTGATGAAATATAATTCACTCCACATAACCCATATTCACGAATCGTTTTTTCGTTGATATTTCCTGAAGATTCCGTCTGGCATTTTTTACCAATTAGCTTTACCGCCGTTTTAGTATCTTCATAGTTAAAGTTATCAATCAAAATTCTGTGAACTCCGTCACTTAATAAAATTTCACGGATTTCGTCAAGGTTTCTGGCTTCTACAATAATTTTCAAATCTAAATTATTCGCTTTCAAATATTCCTTTGTTTTTTTGATCGCTAAAGTAATTCCGCCTGCAAAATCAATGTGATTGTCTTTCAACATAACCATATCATATAGTGCAAAACGGTGATTTTCTCCACCTCCAATTTTTACGGCCCATTTTTCTGCAGCTCTGAAGTTTGGAGTTGTTTTACGAGTATCTAAAATTTTAGCTCCGGTTCCTTCTAAAAGCTGAACATATTGATCTGTTTTTGTAGCAATAGCAGACATACGCTGCATGGTATTCAAAACTACTCTTTCTGACTTTAAAATAGACTGGGAACTTCCTGAAACTTCAAAAACAACATCGCCGTATTCTACATGTGTTCCGTCTTCTATATATGTTTTGATTTTTAGTTTTGGATCTACATATTCAAAAATCATTTTTGCAAGTGCAACACCCGCAATAATCCCCTGATCTTTTACCAATAATTTAGCCTGGCCATGTGCTGATTCAGGAATACACGCCAATGAACTGTAATCGCCTGTACCTACATCTTCTCGGATTGCGTTGCTAATCAATAGTTGTAATTCGGTTTGAAATTGTACTTCGCTAATCATTTTTCTTAAATTTTATAAGATGCTAAAGTAGGACATATTTTATGGATTTGAAAGTTTACTGTCTGTGAAAAATTTCTTAGGTCTAAAAACATTAATGTAAATTATAAGGAAAACGCTTATTTTTTCAACACATAGAAACATAAATCTTCGGTTCTGCAAAAATGTGTTTCACTTGTATTAATTCACATCGCTAAATACATTCAGCTATGTGTGAAAATTTAGATTTTTTAAAAATATCTTTTGTCTATAATTTTATTATCTATGTTTCTATGTGTTTAAAATTTCAAACAGAATCTATAATTTTAATTGAAAACATTAAATATCTTTGAGGTTCATTCAAAAAAAATCATGGGCTTAATTAAAGATATTTACTCGGTTACTTTTTACGAAAAATTTGGTCAGGCTGTCGCCGACGTGCATCCGGCTTTCGATAAACAAAAATTTATTGAAGCCATTTACGAAGGCGATTTTACCCAAAAAGAATGGAAAGACCGCATGAAACACACCACAGTGGTTTTGCATCAATTTATGCCTGAAAATTTTCATGAAGCAGTTTTGTTGATTGATAAAATCATCGAAAACTTAAAGAAAAATAAATTTACAGAAGGTAATCTTGCTTTTATATTTTTTGCCGATTATATCGAAACCTATGGTTTAGATGATTTTAAAACCTCAGTAAAAGCCTTTGTTTCAATAACACAATTCATTAGCTGTGAATTTGCCGTTCGCCCTTTTGTTTTAAAATACAAACAAGAAATGATCGATGAAATGACAAAATGGTCGTTACATGAAAATCATCATGTTCGGAGATTATCCAGCGAAGGCAGCCGACCAAGATTACCGTGGGCAATGGCAATTCCGTTTCTCAAAAAAGATCCCGCTTCTATCCTGCCCATTTTAGAAAACCTTAAAAATGATCCTTCAGAATATGTACGTCGAAGTGTTGCCAATAACCTGAATGACATCGCCAAAGACAATCCGGAAGTTGTATTGGAAATTGCCGGAAAATGGTACGGAATAAGCCCGGAAACTGATGGTATCATCAAACACGGTTGTCGTACTTTATTAAAGCAGGGACATCCTGAAATTTTAAGCCATTATGGACTGGAAAGTACCAATATCGAACTTTCTGATTTTGAAATCAGAACACCAATTGTAAAAATTGGCGATCATCTGCAGTTTCAATTTCATTTAAATAATAAAAATGAAGAAGCCAAAACTGTTCGTTTAGAATATGCCGTACATTATAAAAAATCAAAAGGACATTTGGCTAAAAAAGTCTTCAAGATCAGCGAGAAAACCTATCAACCCAATCAATTGATAAAAGTCGATAGAAACCAGTCTTTCAAAATAATTACGACCCGGGTTTTTCATACGGGAGTTCATCAGTTATCTATTATTATTAACGGAACTGAAAGTGAGACTTTGGAATTTGAATTGACAGAATAAAAAATCAAAAACATACAATTAAAAAATAGACAATGATATTCCCTGAATACTTAAAAGAATTTGAAAATGATCTGGCAAAATACAAACTGGATTATATTCAAATAAATGCGAAACCTATAGAAAAAGAAACTGTTTTGTCTTTTACCCAAAGCAAATTTCTAGGAAAACCATACTTACCACTAAATGCAGAATATCCTAAAGACAAAACAGGAAAGCCGATGATTTTATTGGCTCAGCTTAATTTTTCAGAAATACCATCATTAGAAAATTATCCTGATAAAGGTATATTGCAATTTTATGTTTCCGGTGAAGAATGGCCTGACATGGAAGATTATAAGATATTGTATCATGCTGAAATAGAAGACCCTCAGACTAATTTCGAATTTCTGACTGAAGAATTATATTCAGATTCACCAATTAATTGCGAACATACTTTGACTTTTTCAAAAGAAGAAGAATATGGCGGTGTTCAGGATTTTCGATTTGACTTTAGTTTCAATGGTTTGGATTATTGGGAATTTGAAGAGAAATTAGAGGAATCTCAAAAAAAAGAAATCGAAAAACTATTTGATAATGAAGGTCATAAAATTGGAGGTTACGCTTATTTTACACAAGGTGATCCAAGAGAATATGACGAAAAAGCAAAAAACGACATTTTATTACTTCAAATCGATACTGATGAAGAAATAATGTTTGGCGACAGTGGCGTTGCTAATTTTTTCATTAATAAAGAAGATCTTATTAATCGAAAATTCGAGAAAGCTTATTTTACCTGGGATTGTTGCTAGACAAATCATAGATTACAAAACAAATCATTTTAACAAACTGATAATGAACATAAATTTCACTAATTACCACTAATTAATCTGAGGTAATTAGTGAAATTCGTGTTATATTTATAATCCTGTTAGAGTACTTATTATTCTATTTCTTACTTTTATAAATAATACCAAAAGTATATTTCTTAATCTAAATTAAGTTACTGATTGTAACTACAACAGTAATTTTGCTTCAACTAAAACAAATACCATGTCAAATATTAGTTTAATTATCGAAGAACGTGCTGCCAATATTGGCAACTTTATGGTAGGCAGATTATTGCCTTTCCGTGAAAAAAGAGCTGTTGGACCATTTGTATTTATCGATCATATGGGACCTGCACATTTAAGTGATCATGAAAACATGGACGTTCCCCCTCATCCGCATATTGGTCTTTCTACCCTTACATTTTTGTTTGAAGGAAGCATCATGCACCGTGATAGTCTGGGAACCGAACTAGAGATAAAACCGGGAGCGGTAAACTGGATGACTGCCGGCAAGGGAATTGTACATTCTGAAAGAACACCTGAATATTTAAGACATTCTGACAAAATGCTTCATGGTTTGCAAATTTGGGTGGCATTGCCAAAAGAACTGGAACAAATGGATCCAAATTTTACGCATGTCGAAGCAAGTGATATCCCAAGTTGGGAAGAAGATGGCGTTTCATATAAATTAATAGCCGGAGAAGCATTTGGAAAAAAATCACCAGTTCCGGTCTACAGTCCGTTATATTTTATTGAAATTAAAAGTACCGGAGCTAAAAAAATAAATATCGGTAAGGATTTATTTGGAGAAAGCGGTTTATATATTCTTGAGGGAAGCATTAAAAGCGGCGAACATGTTTACGATCCTAAGCAAATTTTAATTACTACAGACAGTACTTTATGCGAGTTTGAGTTAGCCGAAAATTCTACGGTTTACATTTTTGGAGGAACACCGTTTCCTGAAGAACATTTTATCTTTTGGAATTTTGTTTCTTCGGATAAAAATACAATCGAAAAAGCAAAAAAAGACTGGATAGAACAAACTTTCCCTAAAGTTCCGGGTGAAACTGAATTTGTACCATTACCTGAACCAAGAATCAAATAATATATGGAAACTATCTCAGCACAAATAGATACGCGTTTGTATCGAACGGAAATAAAATCAGCCAGCGGAAATATCCTGATTGCTGATGAACCACAGGAAATGGGCGGCAAAAATTTAGGTTTTAGTCCGTCAGAACTTTTGGCTTCGTCTTTAGCATCCTGTACTTTGATCACGTTACGAATGTATATAAATAGAAAACAGTGGGATGTTTCTGAAATTAATATCAAAGTTGATTTTGAAAGAGATTCTGAGCAAAATGTTTCTTTATTTACACGCAAAATCGAAATTATAGGCGAAGTAGATCAAGCACAAAGGCATCGATTAGAAACAATAGCCAACAGTTGCCCAATACACAAAACATTAACACATTCAATCGAAATTAAAACTACATTAATATAACTTATCATGGAAATCAAACAAATAAACGATACAAGAAGAGGCTATTTTGAAGCTATTGAAGACGAAAAACAAGCTGGAAAAATGACGTATACCTGGGCTGGAGATTCTAAATTCATCATTGATCATACTGAAGTCAATGAGGAATTCAACGGAAAAGGTGTTGGTAAAAAACTTGTTATGGCCGCTGTAGAATATGCCAGAACCAATAATCTGAAAATTATTCCGCTTTGTCCTTTTGCAAAAAGTGTTTTTGATAAGGTAGAAGAAATTCATGATGTATTGTTTTCTTAAAGCTGCTGAGGCTCTAAGTTTCTAAGTTTTTTTTACCACAAAGGGCGCAGAGAATTACGCAAAGTTCGCAAAGTTTTTTAGACAAAGCTTTGCGAACTTTGTGTTTATAATAAAGTTTAGGTATAATAAAAATCTTGCGTCCTTTGCGGTAAAAAATCACTACAATGAAATTCAATTTTCAAATTTCCGCAGAAACTCGTATATTTGCATGTAATTTAAACTTAGAGTATGACGAGGATAATTACACTTTTCTGTTTTTTCATAGCACAAATCAGCTTTTCTCAAACAGCTGAAAATTATTTAGATAAAAACAGAAATAACGAAGCTCTCTTAGCAGCTTTCTTTCAACAAATGCCAAAAGGCGGCGATTTACACCATCATTTTTCAGGATCAATTTATGCAGAACCTCTTTTGGAAAGAGCAATTGCACAAGATTTTTATTTGAATTTAGAAACCATGGACGTCTCTAAAACAAAACCTGCAAAAGGCAATTGGCAGACTTTCTCTTCTCTTAAAAACGAAGGTAAACTTGCTTTTTACGAGCAACAAGTAATGCAAACCTGGTCGGCTAAAGATTATAACGGCGTTTCTGTACCATCTGACGATTTATTTTTTGATTCTTTTCAAAAGTTTGAACCTACTATCCAGGGGCATTTTGCAGAAGGAATGCTCGAATTAAAAAAACGCGCCATTGTTGAAAACGTAAGTTATATCGAAACACAATTATCAACGATTCCGTGTGATATGAACGTTTCTGATTTAACAGATTTCAATACAAAATTACGTCAGGCAGCTTCTCAAAGAGATGAAAAAGCAGTTCTGAAACTTTTAGACGATTTGTATAAAGCAGTTCAAAAGAAAGATGCTAAAAAATATGCTACAGATTTCAATACCAATTTTATAGCAAAATTGCACAAAGACTTAAAAATTGATGATGATCGTTTTACTATGCGTTATCAAAATTTTGTACTTCGTTTTATGGATCCTGTCGATTTATTCAAGAATCTGACTATTGCCTTTATCTCTGCAAATGACAGCAAATTGGTTGCCGGTGTAAACATTGTTTCTCCGGAACATGGAGAAAATTCGATGAAAGATTATTGGCTGCATATGGTGATGTTCAAATATTGCCATTCTAAATTTCCTGATGTAAAATATACGCTTCACGCTGGCGAATTGACTCTTGGTTTAGTGCAACCTGAAGATTTGACATGGCATATTAATGATGCTATTTATGTCGCAGGAGCAAACAGAATTGGTCATGGAGTGGATATTGCTTACGAAGCAAATTCATATGATTTATTGCGCTATATGGCAAAAAATAATATTCCTATAGAGATCAATTTGACAAGTAATGAATTCATTTTGAAAGTAAAAGAAAGCAGACATCCGTTTGTACTTTATAAAGAATTTAATGTCCCAATCGTGATCAGTACTGATGATGCAGGGATTTTAAGAACAAATATGACGGAACAATACGTTTTACTGGCCAAAAGATATCCTGATGTTTCATATGCAACAATAAAACAATACGTTTACAATAGTATTAATTACAGTTTTATTCAGGATTCATCAGTTAAAAAACAATTATTGAAAGATTTAGACGCAAGATTTAAAACTTTTGAAGCTAAATTTCCTAAAAACTAACGAAACCTAACAGGTTTTTAAAACCTGTTAGGTTTGCCAATATTAAGCTATATGATTCTAGAAGCCGCATTTCTTTTTGTAAAACCTGAATTAGCAAATCAATTTGAAGCTGATTTTGCAATAGCAAGTCAATACATTTCATCCATCGATGGTTATCTTGGGCATCGATTAGAGAAATGTCTGGAAGTCGAAAATAAATATCTTTTATTGGTTGACTGGAATACGCTTGAAGATCACACCCAAGGTTTTAGAAACTCTGAGGCTTATCTGGAATGGAAGAAAATTTTACATCATTATTATGAACCGTTTCCCATTGTAGAGCATTTTGAAACTGTTTTTGAGAATAAAAAATAGCCCACAGATTATGCGGATTAAACAGATTGACACAGATTTTTTTTAATTCGTGCTGATTCGTGAAATTCGTGGCAAAAAAAAATTAAAATGAATATCAAACTTATCGCCATTGGCAAAACCGATAATAAATCGTTACAAACTTTAATAGACGATTACACCAAGCGTTTGTCGTTTTACATCAAATTTGATTTGGAGATTATTCCGGATATCAAAAACGTAAAGAATTTATCTGAAAGCCAGCAAAAAGAGAAAGAAGGCGAACTGATTCTTGCTAAATTAACACCAACGGATCAATTGATTTTATTAGATGAAAACGGAAAAAACTTCTCCAGCGTTGGTTTCTCTGAAGAACTGCAAAAGAAAATGAACTCCGGAATTAAAACTTTAGTTTTTGTAATTGGCGGTCCTTACGGATTCTCTGATACGGTTTACAGCAAAGCACAGGGGAAAATATCACTTTCGTTAATGACATTTTCGCACCAAATGGTTCGCTTGTGTTTCATTGAACAATTGTATCGCGGGTTTACGATTTTAAGGAACGAACCTTATCATCATCAGTAAAAGAAATTTGTTTCAGGTTTTATTTGTTTCAACTTTTAAGTTAGAAAATAAATTCTTCTGTAATATTTGCGAATGATTCTAGTTTCTGAACCAAAATTTTGTCCTGAATATAGGCATCGAAACTCATATTTTTATCAAAACAGAATTGCATTTTTGGCTTAACAGCAAAGTCAAGACTTGCAATGTAATTTAGCAATTCTTCTTTTTTAATGATTTGGTTGTTAACCTCAACAGTTTTATTATTCTTAAAAAACACAACTAACCCCTCCGATTTTGGTTTTTCTAATTTATAATACACTTTCGTGAAAGGTAAAAAAGCCAGATTCTTTCCGATAGAATCAGCATATGAATAATAGTTTTCTGCTTCTTCGTTTTTGTGCGCGCTATCCGCACGCTTTTTATCCTGAAGTTTTATTACTTCGGGAATTACTAGTTTTAATGGCAAACGTTTGTCTATATTAAAAAGCCAGTTGGTAGAAATAATGCTGTTTTTTCGGTTTACATCTGCGATCGTATCTTTTCCTTCTGTTTTAAAGAAAATATAAATTGGCGAATGATCCTGAACATCTTTCACTATAGAAACATTTGCTTTTGGAAGCAGGACGTCTTCTTTTTTTTCACATGAAAATAAAAGCAAGGCAATGATTAAAGTAAAGTATTTCATAAAAATTAGTTTTATTTATTTTTTAACCTGTTAATGTATTTCACTTAATATTAATAAACTCAGAGTATGTCATTTCGACGCAGGAGAAATCGCATTGGTAATTTCGCAAACAAAATTGCCAATCTTTGTAGAGTTTCTCATGCGATTTCTCCCTTTGGTCGAAATGACAAACCAAATGAATTTTTCTAATTACCCATTTATTTTATTAAACAAAGTAATACATTCTACTGCCTCTTTTACATCATGAACACGAAGAATTTTAGCGCCTTTTGTCAAAGCAATCGTATTCAAAACCGTTGTACCGTTTAAGGCTTCCTGTGCAGAGTTATTTAATGTTTTATAAATCATCGATTTTCTCGAAACGCCTGCTAAAACTGGTAATTCTAAAAGATTAAAAACTTCCATTTTTTGTAAAACCTCATAATTCTGATCCGTTGTTTTCGCAAATCCAAAACCCGGATCAAGAATCAAATCATTAATATCTAAGCTTCTTGCCTTTTTTACTTTTTCAGAAAAATAGAAAAGCATTTCTTTTACGATGTCCTCATAATTCGTCAAACTTTGCATTGTTTGCGGATTCCCACGCATGTGCATCATAATATACGGAACATTATAATTTGCAATTATATCAAACATTTTATCGTCTAATTCGCCTGCAGCAATATCATTTATAATCGCTGCACCGGTTTCTATACTCGCTTTTGCAACGGCAGCCCTAAAGGTATCAATTGACAATAAAGCATCTGGAAAATGTTTTAAAATCACTTCGATTGCCGGAACAATACGCTCAATTTCTTCTTTTTCAGTAACAAATTCAGCACTTGGTTTACTTGAATATGCCCCAAGATCAATAAACGCAGCACCTTCAGACAACATTTTACCTGCTTGCGAAATAATATCATCTTCATTTTTATACTTTCCTCCGTCAAAAAAAGAGTTAGGCGTAACATTCAAAATCCCCATTACTTTAGGAATTGACAAATCAACAAGTTGCCCTTTGCAGTTAATCAGCATATGTTTTGTTATTTTTGTTTCAGGTTTCAAGTTTCAGGATAATCCAGATTGTGCAAGCTCGAACTTGAAACAAAGAAAACTTGAAACTTTTTATATTATTTTCAAGTTTCAAGTTCTTAGCATTAACACTTTGTTTAGAAAAAACTTGAAACAAAGAAAACCTGAAACTTGAAACTCTTTAATATTATACCTATTTTTGAATAAATTTTAGCAAATATACAGCAATAAATGAAGAATACTTCCCTTGAATATGATAATGTAATTACGGTTTGCCGCACTTTATTTATCAATAAAATGAAAGATTACGGCAGTGCGTGGCGAATTTTAAGATTGCCTTCACTAACGGATCAAATCTTTATAAAAGCGCAAAGAATCAGAAGCTTACAAGAAAACGAAGTTCGTAAAGTTGATGAAGATGAAAAAGGAGAATTCATAGCAATCATCAATTATTCGATCATGGCTTTGATTCAGTTAGAATTAGGAGTTGTTGACCAGCCTGATCTTGACGTAGAAAAAGCAACTGAATTATATGACGCTAAAGTTAAATTGACAAAAGAGTTAATGCTGGCTAAAAACCATGACTATGGTGAAGCCTGGCGTGATATGCGTGTGAGTTCCCTGACTGATTTGATTCTGCAAAAACTACTTCGAGTAAAACAAATTGAAGACAATAAAGGCAAAACTTTAGTTTCTGAAGGTATTGATGCCAATTATCAGGATATGATTAATTATTCTGTTTTTGCATTGATATTGGAACCATTAAAATAAAAAATTAGCCACAAATTTTACGAATTAATTCGTGAAATTCGTGGCGAAAAAAACACAAAACCATGAAAAACATCATTACTCAATTTTCAAGATTATTTGTCGGCGTATTATTTATTATTTCGGGATTAATCAAACTAAATGATCCGGTTGGATTCTCTTATAAATTGGCTGAATATTTTAGTGAGCCGGTTTTCAATATGCCATTTCTAGAGCCATTGGCTTTAGGACTAGCCATCTTTTTAGTAATTTTAGAAGTTGTCCTGGGAGTTATGTTATTGGTAGGTTATAAATCGAAACTTACGATTTGGTTTTTATTGCTATTAATCGTTTTCTTTACCTTCCTAACCTTCTACTCTGCCTATTTTGATGTTGTAAAAGATTGCGGATGTTTTGGAGATGCTTTGCACTTAACGCCTTGGCAATCCTTTTCGAAAGATATCGTATTACTATTCTTTATTGTGATTTTGTTTGTCAATAAAAAATTAGTAAAACCTTTATTCTCAAATACTGTTACAAATATCATTACTCTTGTAAGCATTATTTTATGCGTTTTTATGGCAGTTTGGGTTTTAAATCATAATCCTATCAAGGATTTCCGTCCTTATAAAGTAGGTACAAACATCGAGAAAGGAATGGAAATTCCGGAAGGTGCGCCAAAATCTGTCGTAGAAATGACTTTTATCTATAAAGTAAATGGTGTCGATAAAGAATTTACAGAAAAAGACCTGGCAAATATTCCGGAAGGCGCGGCTTTTGTCGACAGAAAAGACAAAGTAATTACTGAAGGTTATATTCCGCCAATTCACGATTTTACTATGGTAAAAGACGATTCTGACTATAAAGAAGAATTATTAAAAGAACCTAAATTATTAATTTTTGTAACTTATGACCTGAATTTATCTCATCCTGATGGAATGAAAAAATTAGAGGGTTTAAGTAAAGCTGCAAAAGCAAAAGGATATAAAGTAATTGCAATGACTGCTTCCGGAGCAGATGAAATTGCAAAAGCAAAAAAACAATATGGTTTAGATGTTGATTTCTATTTCTGTGATGCAACAGCATTAAAAACTGTAGAAAGAGCTAATCCGAGTATTGTTGTGGTACAAAACGGAACTATCATTCAAAAGGTACATTACAACGATACTGATGATTTGAAATTGTAATTTTTAAATAAGCATAAACGCTGATAACGCCAATTTTTCTATTAATTAGTTGAATTGGCGTTCGTGTTTGAAGTCCTGAATATTTCGTAAAGTAAATACAAAACCAGCTTATTTGTTTTTGTTTAATTTGTTAATACGATATCCAAAAAATCAACTTAACCCTGAAATAATTAAGAAAATTACTGATGACTTTTTTATACAGATCTGACGTTTTTTTGCTCGTAAAATCATTCCGTAAATAAAAAAAATGTTTGTTTTTCTGTCTATCCAAAAGTTTATTTCTAAAAAATCCTGTTTTCACGACCTACTATTACGATTTCATTTGGCTTTTTTTAACCTATAATTCTTGTTTTGTTATAAAATAAAGGAGTCTTCAAATTTTGTTAATCTCCATTTATCATTCGATTTGTTTGTTTAACTTTGTTGGAACTCTTTTTTTATAAGAAATCGTTATGATTATAAATCATACTATTTGTTTAGATAAAGACAGTTAAATCCAAAATTAAAAACAAATTTTATCTACCTATGAAACAAATAGCACTGGTTGTAATTGCATTTATTACGTTTTCATGTTCACAAGCTCAGAAAACAAGTTTTTCTAAAGAGGCATTATCTGAGAAATTATTAGCGACTGATGATAGTCAGGTTACTTTTAAAAATATTTTAAAGAAATACAAAGGCAAAACCTTAGTTATTGAAGTTTGGGCTTCGTGGTGTGGTGATTGTGTAAAAGCTATGCCACAATTTAAAGAACTTCAGGCAAACAACCCTGATGTTTCATATCTATTCCTTTCTGCTGATAAAACAGCTGATAAATGGAAAGCCGGAATTGAAAAACACGAATTAAAAGGGGATCATTTTATGATGAATGATGGTATGAAAGGCGTTTTTGGAAAAGCAATTGATTTAGACTGGATTCCAAGATATATTATCATTGACAAATCCGGAAAAATTGTATTGTACCGTGCTATCGAAAAGGATTTTGATAAAATCAATGAAACTTTAAAAAGCCTGAAATAAAATTTTCAATTACAATTACAAAAAGCAATGACAACGACAATATCAAAATTTAATGTCATTGCTATTTTAAAAGAATAAAAACAAAAAAAAGAATAAAATAAAAACTACCAAAATGAGAAAAAAAATTGTTGCAGGAAACTGGAAAATGCATAAAAACGCAGAACAAACTGAAGAATTATTAAGCGAATTAATTGCTAAAATACCAGCAAAAACTACTGCACAAGTTATAGTTGCTCCAACATTTGTAAACTTACAAGCAGCTGTTTCTAAATTAAAAAATACAACTATCGCAGTTTCTGCACAAAACGTTCACCAAGCTGAAGGCGGTGCTTTTACCGGAGAAATTTCTGCAGATATGTTGACTAGTATTGGTGTAAATACAGTAATCCTTGGTCACTCTGAGCGTAGAGCTATTTTTCATGAAACTGATGCATTAATCGCTAATAAAGTAGATACTGCACTGAAACATGACATGACAGTTATTTTCTGTTTTGGAGAAGAATTAAAAGATCGTCAGTCAGGAAATCATTTCAATATTGTTGAAAATCAATTGCGCGACGGATTATTTCATATTGCAAAAGAATCATGGTCTAAAGTTGTTTTAGCTTACGAACCAGTTTGGGCTATTGGAACTGGAGAAACTGCTTCACCAGAACAAGCACAAGAAATGCATGAATTTATCAGAGAAACTGTTCGCAAAGCTTTTGGAGCTGATATCGCTGACGAAGTTTCTATTTTATACGGTGGTTCTGTTAAACCGGACAATGCTAAAGAAATTTTTGGTAAACCAGACGTAGACGGTGGTTTAATTGGTGGTGCTGCCTTAAAAGCAGACGATTTCTTAGCTATTGTAACTGCTATTTAGATTTTAGATTTTAGATTTTAGATTTACTATAAAAAAAGCGTTCGTTGTGCGAACGCTTTTTTTTATACCTCTTTGTTTTACCCAAAGCCAAGCTTAAATTTTCTGATATCCCTTATGGTTTAAAAAAAAATTTAGTTTATAAATGCTCTTAACAATGGGCAATCGTACTTTTTGAATGTTGGTGTTGTTTTATAAAGAGAATAGAAATTGTTGAGTTCCTGCCCTGTTTTAAACGGATTCTTTTGTTCTTCTTCGGCAGAAACAATATTAGTATAATGATTGTAGTAGTTACATTCGAAAATCATCAAACTGGCAAATGCTTTTTCATTATTATTTTTAGACATTTTCAAGGCTTTCTCATAATACAATTTTGCCATGGTTAAACCATAATAATTACCTTTCTGATATGTTTTTTCATAATCAGAATTGTCTCCGTAAACATAATCTATATACGATTCTCCAGATGTCCAATCGTACGCCACCATCATCCAGGAATTCCCCAGATAAGAAACATTAAAATAAGCATGTGCCAATTGCAAATTACTTGCCGCCGTATTTTGTTTCTTTAACTGAATCAATTTGGCAATAAACTCCGTTTTATTAAAACGATAATCAAATTTTCGTTCCTTCTCTTTTTGCAGGATTTTAGGCATAAACGGGTTTTCATTTAAATAATCCTTAAAGGAATAATTCTTCTCCCAGAAATCTTTTGGCATACTCGAAAAGGTTTCATAAGCCAATTCTAAATTGTTATTTCTAAAAGCAATTGTGCCTTTTAAGTCTTTGTAGTAATTTATATTTGGTGCTATAGTTCCGGAACAGATGTATTTTTCAAACGGTGTTTTTTCTTTTTTCTGCTGCAAAGCAATCAAACGATCTATATCTTCTGTAGTTGCGCTTCGATCAAAATAGCCTATATAACTGTAAAAATAAGGTCTGTCATAAGCTGAATATTCTCCTTCATTTTTGTGGTCAGATTTCATCATTAGTAATCCTGCTGTAATACGATCGCCTTGTTTATAGAAATCTGCACTTGCAATGCGATACAAACTGTATAAATTCTTGAACAATCCATAATCTGTTTCAACCAGAATTTCAACGGAATCAAAATACTTAAAAAGTTGGTTTTGAACTTTCTCACTTTTCAAATCATCTTGTTTTAGCGAAACTAAAGCCAATTGAATATTTTTTTGCATTTGTATTGATGCGTTTGCCTTGTCAGAAATCATATTGGTATATTTTTTACCCAAATCAATTTCATCATCCATAAAACAAAGCTGTGCAATTGCCGCCGTAATATAGTCTTTTTGCTCTCCCGAAGTTTGTTCACGAATAGAAATTAAGAAATATTCTAATTCTCTTAAATATAAAATATCCTTACTTAAGTTTTCGTCTTTTGCCTTAGCATAATCTCCATACCAGTCTGTTCCTTCAAATGTAACCGATGGACTTCCGTAATTGGTATATTGTGGTGTAAAAATCCAGTCTTCGAGTTTGTTGACTTCTCTTCCTATCAAAAAGCTCAAATTAATACTATTCGGGCTTAGTTTGTAAACTTCTTCTATTGTTTTTAAATCAGGCGCTGGATTACGAAAACTTTCTATAGATAGAATTACACTTCTTTCCTGGTCATTCTGGGCCAAAGCCAAAGTTTCTTCGGTTAATTTCCAATTATAATGTTGCAAAACGGCGAAGGATTTTTCTTCGCAAGAATCAAAAACTTTACTCAATAAATAGTTCTGCAATGGTAAATTGTCGATACCTAAAGCTTTATAATACAAAGCCCAAGGCTCTAAAATAGTATTTTTATTAGTGGTAAAATAAGTATCGTATAAACGAGTCACGTTATTTGGATTCTTATCATAAAAATTAAATCGTAAACTTAAAAACGCATATCGCTGTTTTAAGAACGGATCTTTGGCTGATTTTATCCTTTCATCAAAATCATTATAAACATCTGCCAATCTATTTATTTTACTATTATAACCAATTTGTTCCCATGATTCCCATTTTACATCTTCATTGCTATTATATTCCAGTTTTTTTGCAAACAAAATATATTTTAAAAATGCTTTATTTTTAGGCAGCAACAAAGCTTCAACAAATGTATTTTTTTCGAAGGCCCTCTTTAATGTTTTAGTTTCATAAGCCGTTTCAAATTGTTCCCCATCTGTTTCATACAAAATGGTATGCACATCTTTTGTGTCTATTTGATTTCCTAATTTTTTCTTCCATTCTACACAATTCAATTCCCTGTCAACACTAGAAAAAGTATTGGTCCAGTAGTAAGAATCTGCAGAATAATAAAACGGAGTCAGTTTAAAAAAACCTTCACGTTGTGCTTTGAACAAAACCAAACGACTGGTTTCAGCTGAAACGCTCCAGCCACAGGCAAAAGAAACCTGAAAGCATAAAACTAAAAGTAAACTGCTAAAAACGCGCATAATAGCTGGATATATTTTGGGTTCCATAATCTTCAATGTATTTTTTATCAAAAGAGAAAAAAGTTATTCTGGTTTGATTATCAATCTTAATTTTACTTTTTACAATCGAAATCATTTTCTCAAGTTCTTCTTCCGAAATCTTCTCGATCCTGATTTCATCACCATTCCGCAAATACGTTTGTTCTACTACAACATCATCTTGCAAAACATATTTGGTATCTGATACTTTTTTTAGTTTAATCGTATCATTTCTTAATTCATCATAGTCTGATAAAATTCCTTTAAACTGATTTCCCCTAAAAACAACAGCCCAACTATATAACGGCAATGCAATATCCAGTTTTAATTTATACTGATCGTGTGTAATGTATTGTGCCAGTTCCTGACTTGTCCCAATCGAATTTTTAGTTTTAAAATCTTCCGGTTTTGTCAAATTATAACACATTAACAAACCTTTGTCTACTGGCGGAATTCCTGCTTTTGATGCATATTTATATTGCCAGAGTCGGATTGTAGCCGAAACTTGTGCCGTTGGAAATCCTTTTTTAATTTGTTTTAGTAAATAAAAATAATTGTTCTTCGATTTTTCTGTCCAGTCACAATCGATCAGAACTTCTTTAAAATCAACTTTTAATTTCGCAAGTTCGATCGATTTTACAGAATCATAATTCATGCTTTTATAGTTTTCCTTTTTATAGTAATCTTTTGGATATACAATTCCATTGGCAATCTTATCGGCCTTGGTTCCATTCATTTTTTCACCAATTTTCTGAACACGCTGTGCAATTCTGGCTGCCAGGCTGTCCAATTGTTTTTTATCAGATCGCAAAACAACTTCATTGGTAATAAAAATACTTGGCGTAATATCAGGATTACTTTCACTCAGTCTGATATTCCTGATTGTAGCGACCGGCAAAGGTTCTTTGGCATAGGGATTCCAGTCGACATCAAAAAAACGAACATACATATGTTTTACGTCTAAATTCCTGATTAAAGAATCATCTTCTTTTTCAAAATTCAAATCCGTTTTCCAATAACAAAAAGATCGCACTACACCATGTTCTTTCTCACAAGTTGCTCCGTTTAGTACCACAAAGAGCAAAATAAAAATGATATTCTTCATATTCAAAAAATACTTACAAATTTGAATCAAAATTAACATTAATAATTATTAGAATATGATTTATTTATGAACAACTTCTGCTTTGGATTCTTACCTTTGCAAAAATTTTTTTTATGTCAAATATATATTTAGGATACCATTTTACGATTGAACCAAAAGAACCGGGTTCAGAAATTTTAATTGCTGAATTAGGAGAAAAAGCGTTTGAGACTTTTACAGAAACTGAAAACGGAATTTCGGCGTATGTGAAGAAAGATTTATGGGATGAAAATATCCTGGATGACATTTATATTTTAGAATCTGAAGAATTTAAAATTGAATATACTATTGAAGAAATCGATCAGGTAAACTGGAACGAAGAATGGGAAAAGAATTTTGAAGCAATTGATGTAGACGGAAAATGCCATGTTCGTGCTCCATTTCATCCAAAAACTGATGCGGAATTTGATATTGTTATCGAACCCAAAATGAGTTTTGGTACGGGTCATCATGAAACAACATACATGATGATTCAGCATTTATTAGAAATGGATGTTAAAGGTCTTAAAACTCTTGACATGGGTTGCGGAACTGCTATTTTAGCGATTCTTGCTGAAATGAAAGGTGCTGAGCCAATTGATGCTATCGACATTGACAACTGGTGTTATTTGAATTCTATCGAAAATGCAGAACGCAATAATTGTAAACATATTACCGTTTACGAAGGCGATGCAGCTTTGTTAGCCGGTAAAAAATACGCTTTGATCATTGCAAACATCAATCGTAATATTTTGTTGAACGATATGCAGCATTATGTTGATTCTTTAAATAAAGACGGCATAATATTATTTAGCGGTTTCTATGAAGAAGACATTCCTTTTATTGATGCTTCCTGCACAGAAAAAGGGCTGACATATGTTAAAAAGTTTCAAAAAAATAACTGGGTTTCATTAAAATACGTAAATTAGATAGTTGATTATCTGAAATTTAAGTAGCTCACAGATTAAACTGATCAAACAGGTTAACAACTAATTTAGCTTTATTAAAAGCTGTTTAATTGTAAATCTTTGACAAAGAAAATTAGTAATTACAACAGTACAAAAACCTAAAAACATGAGTACTAAAGAAAAAGTAAGAGAAAGAGTCCGCGAAAAAGAAGCGACAAGTTTCAATAACGAAATCATTGTTTATAATGACGATGTAAACACTTTTGATCACGTAATTGACACTTTGATGCGTGTTTGCAGTCACACGCCTGAACAAGCAGAACAATGTTCCTTAATTGTACATTACAACGGGAAATGCACCGTAAAAACGGGGCCAATGGATAAGCTTAAACCTCAATGTACACAACTTCTGGAAGCTGGACTAAGCGCCGAAATTGTTTAATTGCAAATCATAAAAAAACAAAGACATTCTATTTTATTCTGGTTGGGATAAAGTAGAATGTTTTTTTTATAGCTATATTAGAAAAGTCAATCCCTCTTTTTTTTATTAATAACTGCCTGCAATGCCAATAATCAGGTCATTTTAGAATTAAAATATAATTCTTTTAAGATAATTAAAAAGGTTGTTAAATTTGGAATTAAGAATCAAAAAACACCAAAATTCTATTCAGTCGTTTTTTCTAAAGAAAATAAATAACTGCTTTTTTTTAAAATACGAATTGCAACTTTCGACTCAGATTAAACCGAAAATTGTATTTAACTGTTTAATTTCTCAATAAATTAAAAAACATTCTATTTTATTCTATATTTGAATAAAATAGAATGTTTTTTTATGGAGGAATATGGAAAAATATTGATCATCGTTACGCCTATTTTTTTAGTATTAATTATAATCGAAAAAATATACGGCATTTACAAAAAGGACGATACTGCTCCTTTGATAGACAGCGTATCGAGTATAAGTTCCGGAATTACCAATTCTGTAAAAGATGTTCTGGGATTAAGCCTGACTTTTATTTCTTATGAATGGATGGTTTCTAAAATTGCAATCTATCATTTAGAAGCGAACGTTCTATCCTATTGTATTGCCTTTTTTGTCATTGATTTTTATGGTTACTGGAGCCATCGATGGGCTCACCAAATTAATCTTTTCTGGAACAAACATGCGATTCATCATAGCAGCGAAGAATTTAATCTTGCCTGTGCTTTGCGTCAGCCTATTGCAAGTTTAGCCAATCTATTTACTTTTTTATTGATTCCCGCAGCAATATTGGGTGTTCCTGCGACTGTAATTGCGATTACTTTACCATTGCACCTCTTTTTACAATTTTGGTATCATACCAAACACATCAAAAAAATGGGATTTCTGGAATATATTCTGGTTACTCCCTCTCATCATCGTGTACATCATGCCATCAATCCGGAATATTTAGATAAAAACCATTCGCAGATTTTTATCTTTTGGGACAAATTATTTGGTACTTTTCAAGCTGAATTAGAGAATGTTCCGCCCGTTTTTGGTATTACCAGACCAGCAAATACCTGGAACCCTATCCGAATTAATTTTCAACATTTAACCTTATTAATTAAAGATGCATGGAGAACTGAAAATTGGAAAGACAAATTTACCATATGGTTTAAACCAACTGGTTGGCGTCCTGAAAATTTTGACGAAAAATATCCGGTAACAAAAATTGATAACGTTTTTGATTTTCAAAAATATGGAACACAGAATTCTCAGAAATTAATTTACTGGTCAGTTATACAAGTTTTGGTTACATTGTTGTTTGTCACTTATTTATTTGATAATATTGCTACAATTGGTTTGCCAAATATTTTCATCTATGGCTTATTTATCCTGATGACAATTTATAGCTATACCGAATTAATGGATAAAAGCAGATTTGCTATTTTTTGGGAGGGTTTACGCTTTGTAGCTGCAATTGCAATTATGGTGTATTATGGCGATTGGTTTGGCTTAAATCATACTTTTTCTATGAGTAATTATATTATTTTAGGTTACTTAAGTATATCTTTTTTGATTACGATTTATTTTGTAACTACTGAATTCAAAAAACCAAACAACCAAATAATAAATTCATAAACCAGTTATGAGAAATACTATCTTTTTTAAAATCTATATTTTTTTGAGTGTTCTGTATCTCATTTTTTTGTTGACAGGGCATGAAAATTTAGATTTATTTTTAAAACCTGTTTTAATTCCGTTCTTGGGATTTGGGGTCTATTTTCATCGAAAATTTCCTTCAGGGAATATACTATTAACAGCTTTGATCTTTTCCTGGATTGGAGATGTTGTTTTACTTTTTGCTGATATTGCAGAGATCTATTTTATTCTGGGATTAGTTTCTTTTTTAATTGCTCATATTGCTTATTGTGTGCTTTTTAACAAGCAGATTACAGGAGAAATTCAGATTAATAAAGTACTGTTTGGAATTGGAAGTCTTCTAATTGCTTTCTACTTAATTGCAATGATCACTATTTTAATGCCAAAATTAGGTGAGTTAAAAATACCTGTAATTATTTATGCAGCGGTAATTTCTACAATGCTTTTATTTGCATTTAATGGTTATTTAATTTGGAAAAAACCTGCGGCTTTATATATTTTTCTTGGCGCTGCTGCATTTGTTATTTCTGATAGTATTCTGGCATTCAATAAATTTCATGCAACGATAGAAAGAAGTTCGTTTTTTATTATGTTAACTTATCTTGTGGCACAATATCTGATTGTAGTAGGTATTTTACAACTGAACAAGAAAAAAGCAGATGCGCCCACAATTTAGCTGATAAACAGATTTACATTGATTTTTTAATCACTAAAAATTCATGAAATCCGTAACAAAAAGAAAAAACGCTTTTACCTTTGCAAGACCAAATATTTTAAACCATGAAAAAAATTGCCCTTTTTATCATTCTGTTAATCACTGCTGCTTCTTGTGTGAGTACAAGATCTACTTTGAAAAATGTAGATAACAATGCGCCTGATTTAGTTCTAAAGAAAGACAATACATTTTTAATTACTCTTTTTAGCAGCGATAAAAAATACGGTTACAATCCGGATTATCCAATAAATATTTTTTATCAAAACACAAGAAACGAAGCCTTGAATGAAACTCGTTTTCTAAATGCTTTAGCCGGACCAAACGGAGAAAAAATCACCTATACCCGTCTAGAAACCTGTTGTCCTTTCCCTACCAAGCGAAGCGATATGGGTGCCGGATTCCTGAATGTCTATGAACTAAAATGGGAAGGTCAAAAGAAACCTGTTACTCTTTATTTGAATGTTTACGAAAAAGGAATTTTAATGGTTCCGATGGGATTGAGTTTGAAAAAGGAATAGTATAAAACTAAAATTATCTGCTTTTATAAATTCCAATCTTAATAGTCTATTGCTGCTATAAATTTGCTTTTTATTTTTTATCAAAATCTTGTCTTATTGTACTGCTATAATAACCTATTATGATACTTGAAAATGAAATTATGAATTACTTTTGCCATTGCTGGCACGAGAAATTCGTTCGTGTCAATAAACTGGATAAATTTATCTGTACAAAGAATAAGAACATGAAGTTTTTAGGAACAAAAATGAATTAAAAAAAATAAATGCTATGCCTGGAATAACACCTTTACTTTTAATTCTTCTTCCAATATTATTTCAAATTATAATTGGCAGAAAAGCAATTGGCGAAACAATATCATTAAAATTTAGAACTGTTTGTTTTATGAATTTCATATTACAGATTATCTTTTCTATTCTCTCTTTTTATGCTGCTTCTTATAATATGCAAACCCTTAACGGGCAAAATTACAGATGCGGAATGTGGATTGTTGGGTTTATTGGACTTTTGCTAATTTCCTCTTTCTTATTGATTGCAACAATGATTATACAATACTTTATCAAGAGATCTTACCAAAATTAAGTAATAATATATGATTAAAACTAAAACGGCTTTTACCCTTTTTTCCATTTTAACTATTATCATATTCCCATATTATATAATCTATGGCAATTCAGATATCTTATCTTCTATAATTCCCGGATGGAATACTACTATTCTTCCAGTAAGAGTTGCTTCACAATTAATTAAGTTTATTACCCTTTGCATTGTAAGCTTTTATTATTACAAGCTTTCCAGAAATAGTATAAAGATCGATTTAAAAAAAATTTTACTCCATTTATCACTGACACTTCCAGCTATTTTGGCTGCAAAACTAAATGTATATCATTTGGTCGAAATGAATTTATACAATCCGGAAAGTTTCTTGTCACAGATTCAAATGGTAATTTATATTAATGTAGTACTCAATATCCTATTTTTCACGGGTCAGATTTTATTTGGTACCTACTATTTTAGACACAGAAAAAACAGCAATTATCTAGCTATAGAAAAGTAACTAAACAACCTATTTACAACATAATAGCAGCTACAAATCATGATGCGATTTATCGAACTAAAAGCTTTTTTTAGGTTAAGATCTCGCCCTTACAGGTTTTAAAACAACAATCGTTTTTTGATAACGCTATACTATTACCAAGACTCTTTCAGAATAATTTTCAAGCAATTGCTTTTCTAATAATATGATAAATATCATTTAGCAGTTTTTTGCAATATCTTAATATTGCTCCTAATTAAACATTTATGATTGTAGATAAACTTACACGGAAATCGTATAATTCTATTAAAGCTTCCAGCCCCCGATAGAAGCGGAAATCATTTTTTGAGAAAGCCTGTTTTTTTCTGGTTTTTGCAGAGCGACTAAAGGAAGCTCCCGCAAAGGCCAAGAAAAAAAAGGGTTTAGAGAAAAGCATTACAGCGGATAGCAGGATTGGCTTCTTAAAATAATCTTAAATCTTAATCTCGTATTCATAAATCATAACTACCTTTGCACTGTCAAAAAATCATATTATGAACATACAACATATTCCTCAAATTAAGCATACTGAAAGTGGTAACTTCTTTTTATTGGCGGGACCTTGCGCTATTGAAGGAGAAGAAATGGCTCTTAGAATTGCTGAAAAATTAGTTGGTATTACCGACAAACTTCAGATTCCTTATGTATTTAAAGGATCTTTTAAAAAAGCAAACCGTTCGAGAATTGATAGTTTTTCCGGAATTGGTGACGAAAAAGCATTAAAAATTTTAAGAAAAGTTTCTGAAACTTTTCACGTTCCAACGGTAACAGATATTCATACAAATGAAGATGCTGAAATGGCAGCGCAATACGTTGACGTTTTACAAATTCCTGCATTTCTTGTTCGCCAGACTGACCTTGTTGTTGCTGCGGCTAACACAGGAAAAGTGGTAAACTTGAAAAAAGGTCAATTTATGAGCCCTGAAAGCATGAAACATGCTGTACAAAAAGTATTGGATTGCCACAACGAAAATGTAATGGTTACGGATCGTGGTACTATGTTTGGCTACCAGGACATGATTGTTGATTTTAGAGGAATTCCTACTATGCAACAATATGCATCTACGGTTCTTGATGTAACGCACTCGTTGCAACAACCTAACCAAACTGCCGGTGTTACGGGCGGAAGACCTGATATGATTGAAACTGTTGCTAAAGCGGGTATTGCTGTGGGTGTTGATGGTATTTTTATCGAAACTCATTTTGACCCTGCTAACGCAAAAAGTGATGGTGCCAACATGTTACATTTAGATTATTTTGAAGGCTTAATGACCAAGTTAGTTGCCATTAGAAAAACAGTTAACTCATTTTAAATTTTTAATACTATTTTCATTGAAAACAAAAATTTTATTTTTCTTTCTGATGTGTGTTTCTTTAAACACTTTTGCTCAGGAAGAAATCACAGTACAAAGATATACAGCTCATAATAAAGGAAAATTTTTCGTTTCCTGGGGAGGTAACAGAGATAGTTATACTAAATCTGATGTAAACTTTAGAGGTAAAGATTACAACTTTACGGTTAATGACATGAAGGCTCATGATAAACCAAAAGGATGGCATCTTGACTATGTAAATCCTGCAAACATGACAATTCCTCAGACTAATTTTAGAATGGGATATTTCATTAGCGATCACTACAGTGTTTCTATTGGATGGGACCACATGAAATATGTAATGACTCAGAATCAAACAGCTAATGTTAATGGTTATATTAATTTACCTGCTGATCAGGCTGGATCTTATTATAACGGAGATTACAATAATAGACCTGTAGATATGTCTCTAAATGGTGCTCAGGAAGGCGGCTATGATAAAGGTACTGCTCAGGGAAATCCTCCTGCTTTTTTAATGTACGAACATACAGATGGTTTGAACTATATTAATACTGAGGTTTCAAGACATGATGATATTTCTAAATTGTTTGGCATTACTAATACTGACAAAGTACAAATTAATCTAACTGAGGGTTTAGGTGCAGGGCTTTTATATCCTAAAACCAATACCACTCTTTTAGGAAAGGAACGTCATGATGATTTTCATATTTCAGGATATGGTTTATCTGCAAAAGCGGGTATTAACTTTACTTTCTTCAAATATTTCTACTTGCAAGGTGAGCTAAAAGGCGGTTACATCAACATGCAGGACATTAGAACTACAACAAGCAGTGAAGATAAAGCTTCGCAGGACTTTTTCTTTTTCCAGAGAATTATTGCTGTAGGAGGGATTTTCAGAATCTAATATCTCATAAAACATATTTAAAAAATAGTTATCATTTTGGTAACTATTTTTTTTTGCCTTTTATTTGTTATCATTAATGAGTTGCCAACAGATTTTACGGATAAAACTGATTTACACAGCCTTTTTTGAATAACGATGTATTTTTAATCCAGCGAAACCCCTTATAACCTGTTAAATCTGTGCGCCATTTTTGACTTTAAAAGAACACTAAATATAAACATGAAAAAATCAAAATATCTATTTGTCGGAATTACATTTTTATTGAGTTTTAGCTGTGCTTTGTTTGTTGCGATGCAGGTTTTTCCCAATAATCTGTTTTCGGGAACAAAAACGAAGACAGCAACTACTTTGACAGATAAAGTTCAGGATGGTGATCTTATATTTCAAACTTCGGAATCAAGTCAATGTGAAGCGGTTCGAATTGCGACAAACTCAAAGTTTTCCCATTGTGGGCTTATCTATAACATCAACGGAAACTGGTTTGTTTTTGAAGCCGTACAGCCTGTAAAACTGACTCGCCTTGAGGATTGGATCAACCACGGAAAAGATCAAAAATATCTGGTAAAAAGATTAAAAAATGCGTCAACCCTATTAACTCCGGCCACACTGCAAAAAATGAAAGATTACAGCCAGCGTTTTATGGGCAAAGAATATGATGCCTATTTTGATTGGTCTGATACAAGGATTTATTGCTCTGAACTGATCTGGAAAATCTATAAAAATGGTGCTAATATCGAATTATCAAAACTAAAACAACTGAAAGATTTTAATCTGACTGATGCAAGAGTAAAAAAGGTATTAAAAGAAAGATATGGAAACGATATTCCGCTTGAAGAGAAAGTTGTTGCGCCTTCTGATTTAGTCGATTCTGATTTACTGAAAACTGTAATTGATACGTATTAAAATTAATTGCCCGCTGATTTAACTGATCTGACAGATTAACGCAGAAAATGTAATACAAAAAAAGCGATGAGAATAAACTCATCGCTTTTTTATTATACTTATTTTTTATACTATCTTATGTCAAAATTTCCATATATATATTGATAAACTGGCATATATGACAAATATTCATCGGGGTTAGAACAAAATGTCAGAAGAAATAAATCAGAACCTTTTACAAAATAATATTGAAGAATAGTGGCAAATCTTCCATCATCTAACATTGTTTTATAAACAATTTCCTGACCTGTTACATTATTTTTTATAACTTTTCTATTCGAAATAATTTCGTTAGTAACTCCAATTCTTCTGTCAATTATCTTTTTGAGCATTTTAGGTTTAATGTTAGAATAACCCATATCACTAATCCTTAAACTAATATTTTCAATAAAATTATCATTCGGAGAACTTTTTTCACTCAATAATATAAATGATTTTTGAAGTGAATCTGTTTTTTTAAGATACCAATTGGAAGGAAACAGTAGGGAATATTTTTTCTCACTAATGTATAACTTGTCATAAGCATTTTCAGCATTCTGCTGACTGTAACAAAATGTTACAAAAAACAAAAAACCAAGTTCAAAAAACCACTTCATAAACACCTTAGTTTGCCGTTGGCAAAACAATTCCGTTTTGATCCATTAGATATAGTAATGATGTCATTGTTGCAGCCCCAAGTTCTAGTTCTCTCTTATTTATTGCATCAAATTTATCATTTGCTGCATGGTGATAATCGAAATAACGTTGTGAATCTGGTTTTAAACCTGCTTTAACAATCGCTTTAGACGTTAAATGACCAATATCTGAACCTGCGTGCCCAATTGTAAAACTGTGCACTAAATAAGGCTCAAAAAGAGGCGTATAGTCTTTTATCTTTTTATAATTCGTGTCATCAGCTTCTATAGAAAATCCTCTTGGGCTAAATCCTCCTGAATCACTTTCCAGAGCAAAAATATGATTTTCGTTATTTTGTTTAGAAACTTCTTCATATTTTGCTCCGCCTTTTCCGCCATTTTCTTCATTCATAAACAAAACTACACGAATCGTATTTTTAGGTTTGTAGTTTAAGTTTTTAAGAATACGAATTACTTCCATACTTTGCACTACTCCTGCTCCATCATCATGAGAACCATCGGCTAAGTCCCAGGAATCTAAATGTCCGCCAACAACCATAATATTTTGTGGATTAACTGTTCCAGTTAATTCTCCAATTACGTTATGAGATAAAACATCCGGCAAAGTCTCGCAGGATTGTTTGAAATAAAATTTTAAAGCAGGATTCGCTTTTAAAGACTTACTTAGCAATTCGGCTCCATTTGTACTAACAGCAGCAGTTGGAATATATTCTTCTTTTGGCAAATCGCCATAACTTTGAGCTCCCGCATGAGGAAAATCATCTAAACGTAAATTCATCGAACGAACAATAGATCCTACAGCACCAAGTTTAGCGGCTTCCTTTGCTCCTGCAAATCTTTGATCTACACAAGCTCCGTACGAAACAAAAGTTTCGATATTTTCAGGATTCATTGGTCTGTTAAAAAACACAATTTTACCTTTTACTTTAGATCCTAAAGTTTTTAATTCCTCAATACCTTGTACTTCTACAATTTCTGCTGTAAGCCCGGTTTTTGCAGTTGCAATCGAGCCTCCTAAAGCGCAGATTGGCACATTTGTTTTCACTTTTCCGTCTAAGATATAGGCGGTTTCTTTTTCGCCGCGAACCCAATGTGGTACCATAACTTCTTGTAAATACACTTTATCAAGTCCTAATGTTTCCAACTGTCTTTTTGTATATTGTACGCCTTCTTCAGCACCTTTAGAACCTGACAAACGGCTTCCGATATCGTTAGACAAATATTCTAACCAACTATAACATTTTGCCTCGGTCAGAGCTTTTTTATAGAATAATTTAATGTTCTTTTCTTCATTTGACTGTGCAAAAGAGGTCAATCCGCTTAAGACTAAAGCAGTTATAAGAATCGTTTTTTTCATTGGGTTTATGACGTTTTTTTGGGTTGTTACGCAAAGGAACAAAATTCTTTAGAACTGCCGGAGTTTCTCACTCAATATTCTCACAAAAAAAACTCTAATTACAAACCTGTTCGTTTATAATTAGAGTTTTTATCATTTTAATAAAATAAAACTATTTTACTTCGATAATCTTATTCTTTGTTCCAATTCCATTTTCATTAAAAGCTTCGATAGTAAAGTAATACTTTGTTCCTTTGTCTAAACCTCTAAAATCATACGAATTATCTCCATACACCATAATGGCATTGTATAATTTATCAGGCGTGATACCGTAATAAATATTGTAACCAATGGCATCCGCTTGTTTTTTCCAGGAAATCATAGCATTTCTTGAATCTGTTTTATTTCGATCTACTTTAAGCGAGTTAACAGCTTTTGGTTTTTCTAATAATCCATTACCAAATACTCTGAAATCAGAGATCGCAAACAATCCAGATGCATTATGAATATTTTCCATTTTGATGTAACGTGCTTTAATTGCTTTCGTTAACTCTACATAATCATGAGGAACATCTTTGTCATTTTTAGATTTATCGACTACTAATGTCCAGTTCTGCGCATCATCAGACATATAGATTTTATATTGATAATAAATATCCATTGCTTTATTAAACTGAGTCGCTTTATGATCTGCATAATTAATCTGCAATGCCTTAATTTCCATTGGTCGGCCTAAATCCATCTGAAGCCATTCTCCGGCATCAGCTGTTTTAGCAGACCAATAGGTTTGAATATTTTCATCTGTTAAATTTTCAGCACCGTAGCAGAATTTCTCGTATACTTTTTTACCGCCATTATCCATTCTGTGTGTTTCCACTTCCATACATTCTTCAGAAGAAGAAACTGTTACCGGTTTTTTATACGAAAGTAACATCCATCCTGATGAAGCTCCTTTTGTCTGATCACGCTCTTGTGTTGGCAATACAATTGGAAAATCGCCGTAAGAAGTGATAGAATACATGACATCATCTTTATCAAATCCCGCAGGAAACATATCGATACGGCGCTCAAAACGATCTTTTATCGAAATTTTGCAAGTCCCGGTATTCCAGTAATTGCCAAAATTATCAGCAAAAGTATTTCCGTGTCCTGCTCCAATTACAAATCCTCCCGGTTTATATGACATTGGATTGTGTTTTTGATATTCAAAAGGCCCTAGCGGACTATTACCAACGTGAACTCCATTTGCATATCCTTTAAATTCAGTCGCCGGAGCACCATATTGCATATAGTATTTTCCGTTGTGTTTGGTCATCCATGCACCTTCTATAAAATCACCCCAAGGTGCAGGTTCCATATCATTGTTAGGTCCAAAACGTTCCCAACCGTGGTTTTTAGGATCAAGTCCCACTACTTCTTTAATTTGTCCGTACGGACGCTGAATATCTTCTACTTCAGTTGCAGCGTATAGCTTTGCATAGTCTGCCTGATTACCTATTGGCAACCACGTTTTATAATCTACTTCGGTACCAACAAGAGGTAATTTTCCGCTTGAACCGTAATACATATATACTTTTTTATCATCATCCTGAAAAATAGCAGGATCCCATGTTGGCAGCATTGCTTTGTCTACGTGCCTTGTCCATCTTCCTGATTTAGGATCAGCTGTTTTCCAGATTGGGTGATCTTTCTTCCACGTTGAACCTACATAAAATAAGGTATCATTTACAACCCATGCCGCAGGTGCGCACTGATCATCATCGCCCGGCTGTCTTTGAAAACTTCCGTAAACGAAATTCCAATCTGACATATCCTTGCTCCAAAAGAAACCTGCCTGATTGGTAGCAAATAAATAATACTCGCCCTTGTAAGTAATAATTACCGGATCTGCACTTGAACGGCGCGATTCCGGAATTCCGTTATGATTATGAGTGGTATAATTGTACCCAATATTAATTGGATTACAGTAGGTTGTAGCTGTTTTGTTAGGATCAAACCATTCTGTTTTACCCGGAATACTGGATTTTTGTGCCGAGATATTGGTATTAAATCCTATCAAAAGCAACAAAAGCGATAGAGACGATAGTTTATACATTTCTTTTATTTTTTGTTTTTAAAATTAGATCTCATAGTTTAAAATCTAATTCTCACTCTTTACTCTTTATTCTTTAATCTTTAATCTTTCGTTTAATAATTCAGGTTCATTGGTGGTGATATAATCGAATTTGTTTTCGATAATCCAATCCATAATATCAGCATCATTAACCGTCCAGACATTCAGGGTAATATTGTTGTCTTTTGCTTCTTTGATCCATTCAGGATGTTTTTGAAAAAAAGAATAATGATAATCAACACCTGAAATATGGTCTGACTTTACTTCTTTTGGAGATTTATTACCTTCAAGATATTGCAAAGAAGTTTTTTGATCTACTTGTCTGATTTGCTTCAGTATATCATAATCAAAACTAATGTATCCGGTAATTTTTTCGGCTTGAAGCTTTTTGATCACTTCAACCGTTTTTAGCGCCGTCGTTTTTCCTCTTTCTTTACTTATTTCCGAAGGTTTTATTTCGCAGACCAAAAGAGTGTGTTTATTGTTTCTTTTACCTTCTGTAATATATTCGTGTAAGGTTGGCAATTTCTCCCCATTCGAAAGTTTAAATTTTATTAAGTCTGCATAATTTGTTTCTTCAATAAGCAGTTTATTATAATGGGCATCATGATTGATTACAAGAGAATCATCGGCCGTTCTCCAGACGTCAAATTCTGAACCGGCAAGTTTTAGATCAATAGCATGCCTAAGGGAAGCTATTGAATTTTCTGGCAGGTTATTTTTTTTCCAGGCTCCGCGATGCGCTACAACAACATCTTTTTTTGCACTGCAAGAGGAGAAAAGAGCTATTGTCAGTATTAAAAAAAATGCACCGGATATTTTAATTGTGTTCATTTTATAAAAATTAAAATTTATGATCTATAGAATTTACTTACAAAAGACAGACTAAAAAGCTAAAAAAAGGCCCTCCGAACTAACTACGGAGGGCCAATCAATAATAAATAAACCAACTATTTAGTTAACTCAAAACTAACTTTCTTATCGGCATTTGAATTTCCTCCAACGAAAACATCAAAATGTCCAGGTTCTGCTACGAATTGTAAATCAGAATTATAAAATTTTAAATCTTCAACTGTGATATCAAAAGTCACGGTTTGTTTCTCCCCTTTTTTAAGTGTAATTTTTTGGAAATTTTTCAATTCTCTAACTGGTCTTGTTACTGAACCTACTAAATCTCTGATGTATAACTGAACAACTTCTTTTCCGTCATAGTTTCCTGTATTTGCAACATCAACTGTCACTTTTAATTTTCCTGCAGGATTCATTTTATCAGATGAAATTTTCACATTTGAATACTCAAAAGAAGTATAACTTAAACCGAAACCAAATGGGAATAATGGCTCATTTCTCTCATCGATATAGTTAGATCTGAATTTTTCGAATTTACCTTCTGTGTTAGAAAGTGGTCTTCCTGTATTTTTATGAGCATAGTAAATTGGCAATTGACCAACACTTCTTGGGAAAGTTGATGTTAATTTTCCTGAAGGATTTACATCTCCAAATAAAACATCAGCAATAGCATAACCTGCTTCGCTACCTGCGAACCAAACATTTAAAATTGCAGGAACAGTTTCGTTTTCTTCTTTAATCACTAATGGGCGACCATCAAATAAAACTAAAACAACTGGTTTTCCTGTTTTCAATAATGCGTTTAATAAATCTTTTTGTGCTTGTGGAATTTCTAAATTCGTACGGCTGCTTGATTCTCCACTTAATTCAGCAGATTCTCCAAGTGCAGCAACAATTACATCTGATTGATTAGCCACTTGTAAAGCTTCAGCTAATAATTCTTCTTTTGAACGGGCATCACGGTGTAACGTTTTACCAAACATGGTTGCGTTTGTCTCAAAAGTTTCATCATAATCTAAATTACTTCCTTTTGCATATAATACTTTCGTAGATTTTCCTGCTACTTCTTTGATTCCTGCTAAAAGTGAAATAGCATTTTCCATTTTTGTAGCTACACTCCATGTTCCGGGCATATTTTCTTTAGCATCAGCCAATGGCCCGATTAAAGCAATAGTTCCTGATTTTTTAAGTGGTAAAACCTGCCCTTGATTTTTTAATAAAACCAATGATTGTGCTGAAATTGATCTTGCTTCTTTTCTGCTGCTTGCAGTAAAGATCTCCGTTTTTGCTCTGTTAGCATCACAATATTTATAAGGATCCTGGAACAATCCAAGGTCATATTTAGCCTCCAAAATAAGTTTAACAGCATTATCGATTGTTTCGATAGTTACTTTCTTCTCATCTAATGATTTTTTCAAAGTAGTTAAGAAACCTTCTCCAACCATATCCATTTCAACACCAGCATTTAAAGACTGCGCAGATACCGCTTGTAAATCTCCCATTCCGTGTTCGATCATTTCAGGAATTCCTGTAAAATCTGTTACTACGAATCCTTTAAAGCCCCATTCTTTTCTTAAAATATCTGTCATTAACCATTTGTTTCCTGTTGCGGGAATTCCGTCTACTTCATTAAAAGAAGCCATAACAGAACCTACACCAGCGTCAACAGCTGCTTTGTAAGGAGGGAAATAATCGTTGAACATTCTGATACGACTCATATCAACTGTATTGTAATCACGACCACCTTCTGGAGCACCGTATAAAGCGAAATGTTTTACACACGCCATGATCGAATTATTTTTTGTAAGATCATGTTGTTGGTATCCGTTTACCATCGCAGTTGCAATTCGGCTTCCTAAGTAAGGATCTTCTCCTGAACCTTCAGAAACTCTTCCCCAACGAGGATCACGAGAAACATCAACCATTGGAGAGAATGTCCAGTTGATACCATCAGCACTTGCTTCCTGCGCTGCAATTTGAGCACTTCTTTCGATCAATCCCATATCCCAAGTACAAGATAATCCTAACGGAATTGGGAATGTTGTTTCGTAACCGTGAATAACATCCATTCCAAAAATCAATGGAATTTTCAATCGGCTCTTTTCAACAGCTATTTTTTGTACTTCTCTAATTTTTTGAACAGATTTTATATTGAATAAACCTCCTACTTTTCCTTCAGCAATTTTCGTAGCCACATCAGAACTGTTTGCTTGTCCTGTAGTAATATCTCCAGAAGTTGGTAAATTAAGCTGACCTAATTTTTCATCTAATGTCATTTTCGACAATAACTCAGCTACAAACTCTGACCTTGGTTTAATTTTTACTGCGTTTTTAGTATTCTTTTTCTGGGCATAACCCAAAACAGCACATCCTAAAAATAGTAAGACTAATTTGTTTTTCATTCTATTGTATTTATTTGTTTGTATTCATTTTTCTTTGTTTAAACATCCAGTCATAAATCTCCTGATTGTCATAAACTCTTGTCCAGCTATCGTGACCTGCATCATCAAAAATGGTTAATTGGACATCCTTTGCATTGCATTTTTTCAATTCTTTGTAGATTGTAATTGCATAATCTACTTTTACCACATCGTCTAATAATCCGTGGAAAATTCGGGTTGGGATAGCAGCTATTTTACAAGCATTTTCCAGCTCAATAAAATCAACAAAACCTGAAATAGGCACTATTGCGGCAAACTTATCCGGATATGAAAGTGCGAGATTCCATGCTGCCCAGCCTCCTGAACTTAGACCTGTAACATATATTCTATCAGCGTCTATTTCGTTTTCTTTTTGAACCTTTAAAATCAATTCATTAATCGATTCAATATCCCAATTTTCATCTTCTTTGCATTGCGGTGCTAATACATAAGCATCTAACTGATGTGTTTTAAGATATTTTAAAGGGCCATTGATCTTTACTTTTTCAATGTCTGTACCTTTTTCTCCATCTCCAGAAATAAATACTATTAATGGCTTTTTTTCCTTTGTATTTGCCGGTTTGTGTAAAGCATAACCTAATTCATGTTTTACGACTATAACCGTATTTATTTTTCCGGTAGTTTCAGTCTGAGCAAAACTCATTACTGAAAAAAGAACCATCAATAACGCTAAACTGTTTTTCATTTTAAACGTTATTAAAAACCGTATTTCCCGGATTTAAATCCAAGTTTTACCAAACCTTGTTTTACTTCAGGAGCATTCATGAATAATTTCCATAATAAACCTGTGCGGTAATTTTCGATCATCACTACTTCAGGTCCCTGATCGATTGCCAAATAACGTTTTGCTACCCAATTATTTCCTAAACTAAGGGCATCATAGAAACCTGCATCTCCCCAGGTTTGATCTTTATGATTTTCATAAAGATTACGTATCACGGCCATTGATTCTTTTGGAGTATACACAATTGAACTTATTGCTCCTGTTGGTGATATAACCCCAACATCATTTGTTGGAAAATGTGCATTATACCCAATTGATCCATCAGGATTTCTTGAATAAGATGCTGTTAATCCCCAATAATCAGCGCCATAACCTGCAAATTTCTTTGGATTTTCAACACAATATTCATAATCTATTTTAACCTGATTTACATTCAGATCCCAATAGTTGGCATATTTATCTGTTAATTGATTTGGATCAAGTCCTACATAAGAATAATGTGCCCAAAATAATGGTCCGCCAAATTCCTCTGCTCCATTATGCTTTAAAATCAATGGAATATTATATTTTGTTTTAGAAGTCACTATTCCGCCACTTCTCGCCCAGCCTTCATGGTATGCTTTTGCATCTATTGCATGTGTTGGCGAAGATGCTCCAAGAACATATGTAATCAAACATTCGTTATATCCCTCAAGCGGAAAATTCATTTGCCAGTCGTAATTTGGCGACCAGTGCCAGTACAATACATTTTTATTGTTTGTATACCATTGCCAGTCTACGCCTTTCCAAAGTGCATCATATTTTTGAGCTACAGCTTTGTCTTTTTCAGAACCGTCTTTTAGATATTCGCGAACAGTAATCATCCCTGCAACCAAAAATGATGTTTCGACTAAGTCTCCACCATTATCCTTGGTTCCAAAAGGTTTTACTTTTCCGGTATTTCCGTCTATCCAATGCGACCACGCTCCGTGAAAACGATCTGCTTTGCCTAAAAAGTCAGCAATTTTGTTTAGTCTTTCAACTCCTTTTGCTTTGGTAATATAACCTTGTGATATTCCGGAAACAATTGCCATAAGTCCAAAACCTGAACCTCCGGTTGTTACAATGTTTGGGTCATTATCAGGATAAAATCCATCCGGATGATAGCGTTCTCTTGCTAATCCAGAATTTGGTTCTGCATAATCCCAGAAATATTTGAAAGTTTGTTTTTGAACAATAGCTAAAAGTTCATCATCTGTTAATTTAACCACAGAAGTCTTTTCGGCAACTTTATCTTTCGACTTTTCACCAATTGACCCACAACCAAAAAAACTCAATGCTAATAATAAAACTGAAATTCTAACCATTATAATAAAATTTGAAAACAATTAATAAAAATCACTCCTTTCACAAGAAAGGAGTGATTTAAAAAAATTAATTAGTAACCACCAGGGTTTTGTTGAGAAAGTCCACCTGCTTCTCTTAAGAATGTAGTTGGAACTGGCCATAACTCATGTTTTCCAACAATAAAAGTTTTCCCATCTGCTGCCATAGCTGACTGAGCTTGTCCTGTTCTCACAAGATCAAACCATCTGTCATGCTCAAAAGCAAATTCTAATCTTCTTTCTTTATAGATTGCTTTTCTAATATCTGATTGAGAAGTAAAAGGAGTATCTCCTAAACCTGCTCTTTTACGAATTTGATTTACTAAAGGAATAGCTTCAGAAGTTTGTCCTAATTCATTCAAAGCTTCAGCTTTCATTAAGATTACTTCTGCATATCTTAAATATCTAAGATTTGTATCTGTAAATTCTACATTATAAAAAGATGATGAATACGCTTTATAATTATACATTGCATTTGCTACAGTAGAAGGAACTTCTCTACCATCATACAAAAATGATCCTCTGAAAATAATAGTAGCTGCACGTCTTACATCACCTGGCTCATAAGCATCTGCTAAACCTTTAGTTGGTGTATTGAATCCCCAACCCCATCCTCCAGCACCACGTGGTGCCTGAGAAACAGTGTAGTTTCCAATTCCGAAACCTGGAGTGGCCGTTGTACCAACTCCATCAATTTCAAAAATAGATTCATCACCAAATTCACCTTCTTTTTTATATTGAAGAGAATAATCTGAAACTAAGCTATATCCGGTTACTTTATCACAATTGTCAATTACTTTTTGCCAATTTTTTTGATATAAGTTTACTTTTGCTAACAAAGCATAAGCTGAACCTTTAGAAACTCTTTTTTTATCATTTCCTACGTAAGCGCCTTTTTCTGGTAAAGCTTCAATAGCATCTGCCAAATCTTTTTCGATAAAAGTATAAACTTCTGCAACTGACTTGCGGGTTAACTGCATTTGTTTATCAGCATCTGAAATTGGAACACCTGATAAGTGATCTACAATAGGAACTCCGCCATATCCTTTTACTAAAGTAAAATACATGAAAGCTCTCATAAATTTAGCTTCACCTGTTAATCTGGTTTTTAATTCAGGAGTAACTTTATCAAGTTTAGGAAACATCTCTAAGGCTTGATTACATCTGTTTATTCCCGCATAATTAGCATTCCATGTAGATTCAAATGATGGTGTTGAAGCATTATAAGTTAAAGCATCAATGATATCTTTATCTCCACCTGCATCACCAGGATCAGAACCTTTATCTGCATCATCTGTAATGATACTTGAAACTGCATTCCAGCCAAACGAAGACATTTCCCATCCTAAAAACTGATTGTAGATTGCTGTTACAAAACCAGTAGCACCTTCATCACTGTTTACCAACGCCGGATCTACCGGAATTGATTCTGTCGGACTTACATCCAAAAAGTCATCTGCGCATCCTGCAAAGAGCAATCCGGAAAGCACAAACATTGATATATATATTTTTTTCATGATATTAAAATTTTAAATTAGCACCTATAACAAATGATCTCAATGATGGATAAGCATCTAACTCAACTCCTTGAGTACCTTCAACCAATTTACCATCGCCTGTAACGTCAGGAGAGAATCCTGAGAATTTTTGCGTAATAAACGGATTGATTGCATTTACATATATTCTACAGTAGCTAAAAAACTGATCATCTTTTAAAGGAAGTTTATATCCTACAGTAATGTTATTGATTCTAAAGAAATCTGCTGATTCTAAGTAATATGTTGAAGCAACAGGAGTCACGTTAGAAGGTGCAGGATTAGAAGATGTTGTATTTGTTGGTGACCAGAAATCACGTGCTGTTGAAGCTTCGATATTCTCACCTCCAAAACGTTGTGCTTTTTTACCATTATACACTTTAGCTCCTCCTGTTCCGTATCCATCAACAGAAAAATCAATATTTTTATACGTTAACCCCATTGTAACTCCGTAAGTAGAAGTTGGTAAAAGTGATCCTACGTATTTTTTATCAGTTCTCTCGTTTAATGCTGTCTGAACTACTTTTTCTCCGTTTGCGTTATAGTATAACATGTTACCATTAGCCTGATCAATTCCGGCAAATTCATACATATAGAAACTACCTAAAGGCTGTCCTACAGAAGTATTATCAAGAATTTTTGTGTTTTGACCATTTCCTAAACTTCCTCCGATGATAGGAGATAACTGAACGTTTTTAAGATTAGTAAGCTCATTATTATTATGGGAGAAGTTACCTCCAACCCAGTAGCTTAAATTATCATTTATTTTGTCATCCCAACGTAATGCAATTTCATAACCTTTGTTAGATACTTCTCCAATATGTGAAGGTGCAGCTACTGTAATTCCTGAAGCTGAATATGGTTTAACATTCAAAATTGTGTTTGTTGTTTTTTTCTCATATAAATCAAAAGATCCTTTTAATCTACTTTTAAACAATTCAAAATCAACACCACCTGAAAGTTCTTCTACAATTTCCCAAGATAAGTTAGGGTCAACTTGTGAGTTGATTGTTGTTCCTGAACCAAAAGGATAATCTAATCCAGAAGTAAAAGTTTGAGTATTCAATGGTACATTTTGATTACCTAATCTACCCCAAGAACCTCTTAATTTTAATAAATCAATTGTTTCTACTTTACTTAAGAAACTTTCTTTAGATACAATCCATCCCAAACCAACTGATGGGAATGTTCCCCAACGCTTGTCATCAGCAAATTGTGATGATCCGTCACGTCTTACAGTACCTGTAAGTAAATATCTGTCCATCAATTTGTATTGAAAACGCGCAAAATAAGATTGTAATCTTCTTTGGTTCAAAGCTTCATCTTTATATCCTGTTACTGAACTTGCAACATTCACATCTTTTAATGACCAATAGTCCGCATTTGGATTAACATTCTTTCTGTCGATAGTCAATTTCTCTCTTGTACCTTGAACATTCGCCTCGATACCAGCAGTAACTTCAACATCATGAATATTAGCAAAAACTTTATTATATGTAAAGTAGTTAGACAAATTCCAATTAAAATATTGGTCTCTGCTTCTTGTCAATGTGTTAACATTCAAATCTCCAGGGTACTTTGATTGTACACGCGTAGGATCTGCAGATAACCAAAGTGCTACGTTATCAACATAATTGTACTGTTTGTAAGTATAAAACTCTCCATTAAATTGTGAAGTGAATTTTAATGATTTGATAATTTCATAATCTAATTTCAAACCACCTTGCAAAGTAAGAGTTTGTTGTCTCTCATTTGTATAATCTAATTGAGCTACCGGATTTCCAACATTATTGAATGATTCACCAGTTTCTCCTACAACTCCATTTGAAATAAATGGCACACCATATTTTCCATCAGCATAACGCACAGGAACTAGTGGAGATTGTCTGTAAGCATTCGTAAATGCACTTAATGGCATTGGAGTATTTTTGATTGTACTCACACTCATATTTTGAGTAAGTTTCACTTTATCAGAAAGTTTGAACTCATTGTTGTTTCTGATTGTTGTACGTCCGTAATCAGATCCGTTTAGAATTCCTTTTTCTTCATAATTTCCAACACTAAAAAAGTATTTTACGTTTTCTGAAGACCCTGAAATTGCGATATTGTTTTGAGTATAAGATCCCGTTCTTGTGATCTCATCAAGCCAATTAGTATTATAAGGCTGATTTGCAGAGAATCTGCCTGCTGGGAAAGCTCCACTGAAAGCAGCATTACTATAACGAACATATTCGTCAGCATTTGCCATTTTTACAGTTTTTAGAGGAGTTCTAAAACCTGCAAAACTTTCAACTTCTACATTCATTTTTCCTTTTCCTGCTTTTGTTGTAATCATAATTACACCATTTGCCCCTCTTGTACCATAAATAGCTAATGAAGATGCATCTTTCAAAATTTCATAAGATGTAATGTCATTAGTATTAATGTTGTTGATATTGTCAGTTGGCATACCATCTACAACATATAAAGGATTTCTTCCTCCTAATGCTGTACCTGCTCCCCTGATCACAACAGAAGGTGTACTTCCTGGCACATCAGAGCTAGATACCTGAACACCGGCAGCTTTACCTTGAATAGCCTGAGAAGCATTCAATACTTTCATTTTTGTAATTTCTTCAGATTTAATTGAACTTACAGCAGATGTATTATCAATTTTCTTTCTGGTACCGTAACCAATAACTACAACTTCTTTTAAAGCAGTGTCACCTGCTTCTTTTAATGTGATTGTCATTGGAGCGGTCGTTGCTGCAATAGAAACAGCATCAAAACCTAACATTGAGATTTTAAGAATCTCACCCTCTTTGGCATTAATTGTAAAATTTCCGTCGAAATCAGCATCTGTAGAAGTTCTGGAATTAGAAGCACTAATAACTGCTCCCGGAACTCCCATTCCACTACTGTCTACTACTTTTCCTTTAATTGCTTGTCCAGACATATATGCCGGCAATAGCAAAAGCGCTAAAAAGCTAAAAATAAAATTTTTCATACAGTTCGTAATCGTTTAAGTTAGTAGAGCCAAATTAAACAATTACAACGTTGTAGTACATCATACAACACTACAACATAGCTACATCATTATGTTAAAACATTAATATACACTAGTGAAAATCAGCACTCTAAATGTTAATTTATTATTATTAACATAACGTTATGATGTAGTAATGATGTATTGTAATTATATAAAAAAAGATACTTAAAAATATAATATCCTTAAAAAACAAATACAAATCTTACACACTTAATAAAAATTTTGAGAGATTATCTTCCTGAGAGAGGTTTAGCTTCTTTCTTAAACGATATCGGTGCAGTTCTACACCTCTAAATGAGATATTCATCATAGGAGCAATCTCCTTTGAAGAAAGATTCATTTTAAGGTAAATACATAATTTAATATCCTTTGGAGTAAGGTTAGGAAACTTCTTTGAAAGGTTTATTATAAACTCATTGTGAATTTGATTTAGATTCGTTTCAAAAGTTTCCCACTCGTGCTTATTTACTTCATTTATTTTGATAGCTTTTTTGATTTCACTTTTGAGTTTATTAAAATCTTTCTCTGAATCTAAAATACTTTGTATATTTTCGATCATTTCACTTTGCTTTGCAATAGACAAAGATTTACCTGCAACTTCTGAAGATTTAGTTTGCAGCTCGAGTTCCAGAATATGTTTTTCATACTCCTGAACATTCAATTCATTTTCCGCCTTTAGTTCCATTTCAAGAATTTCGCGCTGATGTTTTAATTCTTCGGCCTGCAATTTTAATTTTTGCATATAACGAAGCTTATTCCATTTATAATAGAAAAACAACACTGCTCCCACTATTAGTAAATAAAGCATCACCATCCAAATAGAAAAATACCAGGGTTCAGCAACTTTAAAATCAAAAGTGGACACTTTTTCATAGTTGGCGCCGTCATGTTTGTAAACAACAACAGAATGGTAACCACTGCTCAAATTATTCAGCTCAATTAATCCATTTGAAATTTGAATAAAATCTTTACTTTTGTTAATCTTATAAAATAAATTAGGCTTACTGGCACCATAAATCCCCGAGATCACATTTATTTTTAATTCTGTATTGTATTTAATCTTTGAATCATTAGAAATTAGATTTTCTTCATTAAACGCTTCTATCTTAACATTTGAATTCTGTTTGTTAACATACTTTAATTGAAGAGAAATAAATCCGTCATCAAGATTGAGCAAATAATGATTTTGAGTTTTAAAAATTCTCAAGTTATCATTGATTAAAGTTCCTTTATAATACTTCTCCTGAATGATGTTCCATATAAATTTGTTTCCATTTGCGTGAATATGATATAAAATTCCATTTTGCAGTACCACAAAATGATCTTCGTCAATAGAGACTACATCGGTAATATTCTTGAAATTAGAATTAAACTGTTCATTCTCTTCAAGATTATTAGTAATCGAATTATAAGTGTACCATAGATTATTGATTAGAAAAAGGATTTCTTTTCTAAATTCAAAAATCTTAACTCCAAAATCATTCTTTATTTTACTTTGCTGCGTGATATTCTCAACTTTTTTTGTTTTGTAATTATCATCAAAGACAACGCGATACAATCCACGGTAATTATCAGCAGCCCAAATTTCATTCTTTTTATTCTGAGCAACGTATTTAATAGGTTTCGAAAGATCATTAATAATCTTGTATTGCGTTAGGTCTGCAGGATTATCATAAACCAGGACTCCGCTATAGGTCGATTGAAAATAAGTATTATTGATACTGCTTTTAGATAAGTTCCAACCTCCGTTTATATTATTAATCTTAACCAAAGAGCCATTTTCATAACAAAAGTTTCCATCATTATGTCCAATGATAAACTTATTATTAATTTTAGTAATATTCCATGCCTGCCCTTGTGTATTAGGCATCATTTTAAACTTTCCTGAAACAAACTCGAAAATACCGTGATTTGATGCAATTAAATAGCCTTTGTCTATTGCAGCCACAGAATAAACAGAACCTAAAAGTCCCGAGTTATCATAAAAGAAAGATATTGGAGAGTTTATTTCTACATGGGTAATCCCATTATCCAAGCCAAGCCACAAATCATTTTCTTTATCAAAACCAATGCTCAAAACTGAATTGTTCTTTAACACATTGTTGCGATCAATGTTTTTATAGGTATCTGTATTGAAATCATAAATAAAAAGACCTCTGTTACCTGTTCCTATAACCAATTTATTGTTTTTAATAAATTTGGCTACATTAATCGTTGCTGCTTTTAAGGTCTCGTTTAATGGGTTATTCCAAGGTACTAAACGATCTTTTTCGACTATAAAAATTCCTTTTTTCTGAGTAAAAATATAATTCTTATTTTGGTACTTTTCGACAGCATGAACGACTGTATTTTTTAAGATATTCCAGCCTTTTGGGTTTGCAATCTTTGCCCCACTCATTTTAAAAAGACCTTTTTCGACCGAGGCTACGTAAACATCATTATCAACTACGAAACAATAGGATATTAGAAAAGGAAATCTGATTTTTTGAATGTGTTTTCCATTATAAATAAAAACATCATTAAATGATTGAAAATAAATAGATCCGTTGAATTTGAAAATTTTCCAGATTTCCTCATTGTCTTTTTCATCAAATAAGCGCAGATTTTTGGTGATCGAAACATAATGCATCTTTCCCTCTTTCCTGTACCAATACCCAAACTCTTTATAGGAACCGGAATAGATTTTATCGCCTTCGATCATAATCGAACGGATAATGGTTTTATTAGGCAAAGTATATTTTTCCCACATTACGCCATCATATCGCAATAAATAATGGTTATTGGCAAAATACATGGCATTATCTTTTCCCTGAGCAACATTCCAGATTTGATTGTCGCCCTGGTAATCTGATTTATTATAGTTTTCTACAAAAGGAAGTAATTCTTGTGCCTGGATTTGTGAAGCAATTAAAAACAAGAAAAACAGTTTTAGAAGTGTCGATTTCAAAATATTCGGATTTATATTCAAAGATACTGACAAATATTTAAAAACATAAAAAAGCTCCTCGATTGAGGAGCTTTTTTATAGCTATAAACTACTTAAATATTTAATTAGAAAACACTAATATTAATGTTAATACCCCAATTAGCAAACACAAAGGAGAATAATACTTGGTATCATTTAAGGCAAAATCTGAACTTTTATGTTTTTTGAAGAAGCCAACGTAATTAAAATCTCCGATAGCTCTGAGGATAAATATAAAAGTGATGATCCAAAATCCATACCTATCGAGCCATATTGGCAAACTCACAGTTATACAACCATATTTTATCAAATAAAAAACACCAAAACCCAATAAACCAATAGCAACAATAAAAGTTGAAATTGTTCTGGGAATAAAAACTGGCGATCCATCGTCTTTAGTTGGTACGACCGAGTAACTCCCCCATTTACCTCCAAAACCCCAATAAAAATGAAGCGTTGAAATCGCTGCAAAAACTAAAAACAGTATTATTGTAATGATAATCATTTGAAGTAATGTAAAGTCGTAAAATCAATTAATTCTGCAGCAATTGGTATACCTGATTTGCGATTTCATATTCTTCGTCTGTTGGTATTACTAAAACTTTTGTTTTTGAATTTGGCTTACTAATTTCTCTAATTTCCTTAGAACGAATCTGATTTTTCTCATCCTCTATTTCAATTCCAAAATAATCCATATCAGTACAAACCAATTTTCGCATATAGGATGAATTTTCGCCAATTCCAGCTGTAAAGATAATAGCATCCAGGCCATTTAAAGCAGCAGCATAAGAACCTATATATTTTCTGATACGGTAAGCGTTCATCAATAAAGCTAACTCACATTCCTTATTTCCTTTTGCCGCTTCTGATTCGATATCACGTAAATCGCTATATCCGGTAAGTCCTAACATTCCGCTTTGTTTTAGCAAAATCGAATTTACATCATCTGCAGAATACCCGAGATTCTTAACCATATAAAAAATAACTGACTGATCAATATCTCCTGCTCTGGTTCCCATTATTAAACCATTTGCCGGTGAAAATCCCATCGTATGATCAATGCTTTTTCCATCTTTTATTGCGGTCATACTACAACCGTTTCCTAAGTGAATGGTAATTATTTTAGAACTCTTCTCTAAATGCTCAATTGCCTTTTCTGAAACATATTTGTGGCTGGTTCCATGAAAACCATACACCCTTACTTTATTCTCTGTTAAAAGATAATTAGGAATGGCATATTTGTACGCTTCAATTGGAATTGTCTGATGAAAAGCAGTGTCAAAAACTGCTACTTGTTTTGCGTCCGAAAAAATTTCTTCGGCAACATTTATTCCCACAAGATGTGCCGGATTATGCAATGGAGCTAGTTCTGAAAGTTCTTTTATTTTATCTTTAACTTCTTCAGTAATGATTGTGGTATCAGAGAAATAACTTCCTCCATGTACCACGCGATGACCAACTGCACCAATCTCTGATGTTGATTTTATAACTCCTTTTTCAGGATGTAAAAGCATATCAGCCACTTTTTGTAAACCTACTTTATGATTCGGAATTGGCAGCAATTCTTCTAGTGAGTCAGAAGAAGTTTTGAAGGTTACATTCGAAGTTTCTAAACCAATTCTGTCAATCATACCCGAACAAATTACTTCGTTTGTAGGCATAATCATTAATTGATATTTTATTGAAGAACTTCCTGAGTTTATTATTAATATTTTCATTGTTTATTATTTTTAGCCGCTAAGGCACTAAGTCGCTAATTTTTTGTATTTCCAAATTTTTGACGCTGATAAAACGGATTCGCTATCGCGAAGACACAGATAAAAACGGATTTTTTTAAGTATCAATTCAGAACGTAAAACTGATAATTTTTAATTCTTAATTTTTAATTGCTTACAATCCTTGCGCCTGAATCGCTGTAATTACTACTGTGTTTATAATATCATCAACCGTACAGCCACGGCTTAAATCGTTTACCGGCTTGTTTAAGCCTTGCAGCATTGGTCCGATAGCTAATGCTCCTGTTTCTCTTTGTACGGCTTTATACGTGTTATTTCCAGTATTTAAATCAGGGAAGATAAGTACACTCGCCTGCCCCGCTACTTCAGAATCCGGCATTTTGCTTTTTCCTACTTCACGATCCACTGCGGCATCGTACTGAATTGGGCCTTCAATTTTTAGATCCGGTCGTTTTTGTTTTACAATTTCAGTCGCCGTTCTCACTTTATCAACTTCATCTCCTTTTCCTGATGATCCTGATGAATAAGAAAGCATGGCTATTTTTGGTTCGATTCCGAAAGCTAAACTTGATTCAGCAGATGAAATAGCAATTTCGGCCAATTGTTCTGCTGTTGGATTTGGATTAATTGCACAATCACCAAAAACAGATACCCTGTCTTCTAAACACATAAAAAACACGGATGAAACTACGGATGAATTTGGTTTTGTTTTAATAAATTGCAGCGCCGGCAAAATGGTATGTTGTGTAGTATGTGCTGCTCCGGAAACCATTCCGTCAGCATGCCCTTTGTACACCATCATAGTTCCAAAATAAGACACATCTTCCATTAAATCCCTTGCCATGGTAATACTTACATTTTTAGCTTTTCGAAGCTCGTAATACGTATTTGCATAGTCCTCATAAAGCTCAGATTCTTTTGGATTGATAATATTGACTTTCGAAAAATCAAAGGTAATTCCAAGTTCTGCAACTTTATTTTCGATGTGTTTTTTATCACCAATTATAGAAATATCAACTACGTCCATATCTAATAATCTTGAAGCGGCAGTGATAATTCGGTCATCAGTTCCTTCAGGCAAAACAATATGTTTGCGATGTTGTTTGGCTCTTTTTACCATATTGTACTGGAACATCTTTGGTGTCATTCCTTCCGGCACAAAAGTGATCAATCGTTCAGATAAAGCGTCTACTGCTACATATTTTTCGAAAGTACTAATCGATGTTTCAATTTTATGGGTGTTGTTGGCGTAAATCTCTGATTTGATTGAACCAATTTTATTGGTAATACTGTACGTTCCGCCATCGACGGCAATAATAGGAACAATGGCAGAAAGCCCTTCGATTAGTTTTAAAATACTTTCTTCGGGAACTATATTTCCGGTTAGAATAATTCCTGAAATGGTTGGATAATTAGCCGATTCATTGGCTTGCAAAGCCCCTAAAATAATATCTGAACGGTCTCCGGGAGTAATTACCAAAGCATTATCATGCAAATGAACGAGGTAATTGTGCAATTGCATCGCACCAACGCTAAAATGCCCAATTTCGTTGTTTAAATAAGCACTGCCAAACAATACTTTTGCATCAAGCTGATTGACAATTTCCTGCATTGTTGGATTGTTTAAACTTGAAATCAACGGAATTGTATTAATCAAAACGTTACCTGGCAAACTTTTCTGTAATCCTTGTGTTACCAATTCTATGTTTTCAAGCTGAACTTTATTGGCGATAACGGATAAAACCTCAACATCTTTTATTTTAAAAGAATCATAAATCAAATAAAGACTGTCTACCAATTCTTCTAATGTCTTTCCAACTCCAGAACCTATAATGATAGTTGGAATTCCAAGGTTTTTCGCAATCAAAACATTCAGATCTAATTCTATAGAAGTTCCTTCGCCTGTAAAGCTTGTTCCTTCTACCAAAACAAAGTCAAAACGTTCTTCAAGCTTTTTATACTTTTCGATAATCAGATCTAAAACCTCTCCTATTTTACCTTTGTTTTTCTTCTTGATCAATTTGCTTTTTGTAATTGCATACGCATCTTCAAATTTGATATCGAGATTAAAATAAGACAAAACTGTTTCGATATGATTATCCAGTTCTCCATCGACAAAATCCTCTACAATGGGTCTAAAATATCCCACTTTAGCCGTTTTACCAATCAAAATACTCATTAAACCGAGTGTAATAATCGATTTACCGCTATTATGATCGCTTGTGGCTATATATATTGCTTTACTCATAATTTATATATTGAAACTTAACAAATTTTGTAATTGTATAATAAACGCTAAAACCAGCGTCTTTTTTTGAAATAGATAATCAAAGCGACAACTAATAAAAGCATACCGCCCATGACAATAAAATAGCCATTTTTTGCACGTAATTCCGGCATATATTCAAAATTCATTCCATACACACCAACAATAAAAGTGAGCGGAATAAAAATGGCCGAAATGATCGTAAGGGTTTTCATGATCTCATTCATTTTTCGGCTTTGTTCCGAGAAATAAAAATTAGAAGCGCTTTCTAATGAGCTCATATCAGAATCGATTTGCTCTAAAAGCTCCAGACTTTTTTGATGCAATCTGATAAAGAAACTAAAAGTCTCTTTCTGAATTCCGTTATAAGTATCATCGTCTTTAATTGTTTTTAAATAATACAAAGAATCTCGAAGCGGAATTATAGAACGTTTTAAAAAATTAAAATTATCACGGTGATTTTCAATCTTTTCCAGAATAATAGGATCTGCACCTTTTTTAGTTAAATTGATTAATTCCTCAATCTTATCTTCTTCATCTTCAATTGTAATGTAAAAATTCTCCATTACGGCATCTAATAATAAATAAAGCAAATAATCTACTTTTTTAGTTCTCACGATTCCTGCATGAGTGCGAAGGCGTTCTCGAATGTGAGTAAAAAAATCGCTTCGCTTTTCCTGAAATGAAATTAAAATTCCGTCCTTCAAAATAAAACTTATCTGCTCAACACTAATATTATCCGAATATTCAGAAGGCAAAAGTGATTTTATATTAAAAAACAATATATCTTTTTGTTCTTCTAATTTGGTTCTTTTTGAAGTATTTAAAATATCTGCTAATAAAAAATCATCCAGTTTAAAATGTGCACCAACTGTTTTAAGCAAATTAATATCATTTAACCCATGAATATTGAGCCAGTTATTTTTAGTATAATCAATGCAGGTATTTAATGCTAAAACGGTAAATTTCTCATATTCAACGACATCTGCATCATCGTATACAAAAAGTTGCATTTCTGTTTCATGCTCTTTTTCAACACCTGTGTACTCTAAAGTGATATGCTGAAGCTTGCGTCCCTTCTTGTATTTAATCTTTCTCATTCAAAAATATTTACATAGTAATATTACGAAAAAGAATCTGAACGGGAAATGACAATTGTCATTTTGATAGGAAATACCTAAAATTTAAGACGTAAAAAAAACCGAGCCATTTCTGACCCGGTTTATTAATATTTAATTACTGAATACTTATGGCGTAGTCAATACTTTATAAGGCACGTTTGTAAATACTCCGTTTTTTACTTCAACAACATCAGGTGTAACTACTTTAGTTTGTAATACGCCCACTTTTTCAGCAGTAAAACTAAAAGTTCCGGACACTGTTTTTTTATCAGAATTCATTGAAGTAATGATTATTGTTCCGGTTTTAGCAAAATGTTCTGTATAAGTATTCCCTTCAATCAAATAAGTATTGACAAATAAGGCGTCAATAATATCATTACAAAAAAGGGTTTTGTTAAAGCATGCATTGGTTCAGCTTCTCCCTTTTCAACTTTACGTTTCTTATTTTTATTTGGTCGAAAAAATGGCTCTAAACCACTCCGAGTATAGTTATCTGGACAATGAGGATCAACGGGAGTTGCATAGCAAAGAGTAGCTTTTATTTTCACCATTCCGACAATTGCTCCAGGTGGCAAAGGAATCGGTGCTCGTAGATATTTTGCAGCACTAATTTTCCCCTGATATACCACCCTCATTACATGGTCTTCACACACCACTATGCTTTCTAAATCTCTAGCAACTCGCCCCCATCCAACTTCAAATTTCGGAAGTTCAGAAGCTTCAGAACTATGAATAAGCAAGGTTCTAATTGCCAATGCATTTAAAGAACTGCCAAAATGAGCTTTAATTCCTGATGCAAGTCTTAATGTACTGGGAGCTGCAAAACTAGTCCCACCCGTCTGCAATAGATTTTATGATGACAACAAATGATGTAGCAAAGGTTTTCGATACTATATTTAGTATCCCAGGCATGAATGAAGTAGTGAAAATTGATTTGAAAATTTCACGCAAAAATGTGCTTTTATTAAACCATGTAATTGAGCGCGGGCTCACCGCAAAAGGTGATGATAAATCATCCCTCTTTTTGACCAGTATTCCTCAGGAAAATCTCCAGGAACTAAAACAATTTGGAGATGAATTTCTTCAAAAAGCGGGACTCATAGAATTCAGTGAAAAACTTAGTTCATTGAGTGATATCGGAAAGTAAATGAAATAAGAAAATTAATTGGAGGCTGTCCGAAAAGTAATTTCGGGCAGTTTTTTTTTGTTTTACACATTGATTTTTCTTATATTTAAGTACTAAAATCAATGATTATGCAGCCAGTTTTTAAGCCTCATTCGGTTCACCAGCAAGATCTTTTTCCATTGAATTTAAATGATCTGATCCCAGAGAATCATTCTGCCCGATTAATAGACAGTGTTGTTGAACAGTTGGAAATTTCCGAGATTATATCACAGTTTAAAGGCGGTGGAAGATCCAGCTACCATCCTAAGATGTTATTGAAAATATTGTTTTACGGATATCTCAATAATACCTATTCCAGCCGAAAGCTGGCTAGAGCCGTGAAGGAGAATATATATTTTATGTGGCTCTCGGGAGGACTTCAGCCGGATTTTAGAACTATCAATGACTTTAGAGGAAAAAAATTAAAAGGGAATATCGAAAAACTTTTCAGCCAGGTCGTTCTGATGATGGTAGATTTAGAGCTCATTAGCCTGGAGAGACAATTTATTGATGGTACTAAAATAGAAGCCAACGCACATAAATACAGCTTTGTGTGGAAGAAAGCAGTTGAAAAACATAAAGACAGGCTTCAGGGAAAAATCGATGCTGTTCTGGCAGATATTGGTCAGGCTATCGAGTCAGACATTATGCATACTGATAACCAAACTGATACCAAGGTAGACAGTAAGAAATTAGAAGAAAAAATACACGAGATCAACCAAAGTGAAAAAAAGCAGAAGCTGAGTAAACAGCAGAACAAATCACTTCAAAAACTCGAGAAAGAACAGCTTGTAAAACTTAAAGAATATGAGAAACATCTCGAAATTCTGGGGGATAGAAACAGTTATTCGAAAACCGATACCGATGCTACTTTTATGCGCATGAAAGAAGATCATATGGGCAACGGACAATTAAAAGCGGGTTATAATATTCAGATTTCTACAGAAAATCAAATTATTACACATTACTCCACCCACCAGACTTCTACTGATTTTACCACATTAAAGACTCACTTAGAAGGATTCAAAAGCAACTACGGCAAACAATCTGCAAAAGTTATAGCCGATGCGGGCTATGGAAGTGAGGAAAATTATCAACTCCTTGAAGACAAAGAAATTGATTTTTTTGTTCCCTACAACATGTACCGTATCGAAGAGACCCGTAAGCATAAAAACAATTTATTCCACGCACAAAACCTGTTTCATAATAATGAGCAAGACTTTTTGGTTTGTCCAATGGGGCAGCAAATGCCTCGTATCTTTACTAAGAAATCAAAAACTACAACTGGTTTTGAACAGTATCATTCGGTATATGAGGCTTTAAATTGCGCAGGATGTCCTCTGCGGGGGCAATGCTTTAAAGCTAAGGGGAACAGACGGATAGAAATTAATCACAATCTTCAAAGACTGAAATTCAAGGCAAGAGAGAATTTAGAAAGTGAATTGGGCAGGGAAATTTATAGTAAAAGATGTATTGAACCAGAGCCGGTTTTTGGTAACATCAAGCAAAACAAAGGATTTAAAAGATTTACACTTACCAAAACAGCCAAAGTAAATACTGAATTTGGCCTGATTGCTATTGCTCACAACTTTTCTAAATGGATCGCTAAAATCCGTTTGGGCAATTTTAACCTCATTTTTGATCTCGTAGAAGCTTTAGAAAAGTTTATAGAAGACCATTTTAGCCCAAATTTACATTTTTCAAGAAACACTCTGTAAATTTACTAGTATAATAAAAGAAAGAGGTCGTCTTTTCAGACAACCTCCTTCTTTTTATGCAGCAAGGCAATCTTTATTTTTAACTAACATTTGAATGCTATTGAATAATCTGCGCCTGTTTTTGATAACAGACAGTATAAGAGGTTTTTGTAGATTTGTTTTAGCTGTAATCAACAGAATACATTAACCTATTTGAATGCTGTTTTAAGATTTACAAAGAGAGTTTACTTAGAATATTAAGTCTTAAAATTGATCAAATAATCACTTTAAATGAAATCATGAATGTAAACAAAAATATAAAGACTGTCTCCCTAAAAATAATCTATCTTTTGTGTGTTACGCTTTTTATATATGCAGCTACCAGCAAAATATTAGACTTTGAAAATTTTCAGGTTCAGCTTGGACAGTCGCCCTTACTAAGTATATATGCATCATGGATTTCCTGGCTGGTAATTGTAATTGAAGTACTGGTTGCTGCATTACTTGTTGTTCCAAAATCACGAACATTGGGTCTTTATCTGGCATTGAGTTTAATGACTATGTTTTCTGCCTATATCTTTATACTTCTTCATTTCGGTTCTTTTGTTCCGTGTTCCTGTGGTGGAATTCTGGAAAAAATGAGCTGGAATGCCCATCTTATATTCAATCTTGTTTTTGTCATACTGGCAATTTTGGCAATAGGTTTAAATAGACAAGAGAAAAAACCTGAACCTTTTAATTACATCTTTTTAAGTTCTTTTAAACCTATAGCTGCGACACTTGTGACTAGCATTTTGGCAATAGTGCTTCTCTTTGTATTTTCCGAAGAAGTCATGCACCACCGCAATCCATTTTTAAGACGTTATCCGCAACATCCAGCAGAATATTCAGCCTCGTTTAAATTAAAGCATAATTCCTATTATATAGTGGGTTTGCGCGGAAACCGAATAATTCTGGGCAACTATGAATTTCCTTCCTACCTGATGTCATTTGATTCTGATCTAAAAGATCAAAAAATCCAAAAGATTTCGTTCTCACCGGGAAAGATCCCTTTTAAAAATATTTATATTACACTGCAGGAGCCACACTTCTACCTTTATGATGGAAGCGTTCCGGTGCTGTTCCGGGGAGACGCTAAAAACTGGAGCATCACTAAAGAATTTGAAGGAATGCCCTATTTTACAAAGCTAGTACCAATCGATGAAGCTTCGGTCGCTTTCCGATCAAATAATTCAGTAAAACTTGCCAATGTGCTGGGTGTTTTTAAAATAGACTCAATGCCTAAAATAAACTATAAAAGAGACCTCTTACAAAAACAGATCGACGGTATCTTCGATACCGATGGTATACTTTTATACAGCAATGGAATAAAGAAAATCGTGTATTTATACTACTATCGAAATGAATTCATTGTGGCAGATCAAAACGGTACTCTTCAATACAGGGGCCATACTATAGACACCATTTCAAAGGCAAGGTTAAAAGTATCAACGCTCAAGGGAGGAAAACAATACGCCCTGTCTTCTCCATCGGATGTGGTGAATTCAAAAGCTGCCGTATATAAAAATCTGCTCTTCGTCCATTCACTTGTCAGAGGCCAATATGAAGATGAAACACTGTGGCAGAAATCTTTTATTATCGATGTTTACGATTTGACCAAAGGAAGTTATCTGATGAGTTTTCCGATATATCACACCTCATCCAGCACCCTGAATTCTTTTGCAGTCACCCAAGATTACCTCTCTGTGATAATAGGAGAAGATCTTGTTGTTTACAAGTTGAAGAATGTCTTAAAAAAAGAAATTACAAAGAAATAAATATCGGCTTCAGCCTGGCTGCATCCGATAATAATATACCGGCCGGTATCAGGAATCAGATCGAACACCTGTAGAAAAAAGTAGATCAGAATTATAATTTCAAATTTAATATTATGAAAACTTTAATTTTAAAAAACGTACTGCCGGCAGCTGTTGTAGCCTTGGCAGTTTCAGGAGCTTTTGCTACAACTTCCATGCAGAAGGCACCTGAAAAAAATGATGTTGCATTGAAATGGGGCTATCTTGCTAATCCCAACGGAACCTGTTCTCCTAACAGAACTCAGTGCAGTGACATACAGAAAGAAGAGCTGTGTCGTATGGGCGACACCTCCGGACCAATTGCATATGAAAAAAATGCAGAGAATAATTGTGTACAGCCATTATACCGCGTTGTAAATGGACAATAAAAAATGCTTCTTTAATTGACAATGCAGTTCCTACGGAACTGCATTGTTTTTTTATTTATAAGGATACCTATTTCATTGCATCGGCAATCCAAGAGTAGGAATGATTGTCTTTCAAATGATAATCAAACCATTCTAAAGTACGAACCGTAGCATCCTTCTGCTGGTCAGGTTTCATCAGGACATGACCAGCTTTGGGATAAATAAGCATAACACTTTTTTTCCGCAGCTGTCTTAGTGCAAGATAAAATTCATAACTTTGACGAGGATCTACCTGAGGGTCATTTTCACCTGTCCATAAAAGTACCGGAACATCTATTTTAGGCACATGAATTATAGGGGAATTGGCAGCATACATTTCTGGGATTTCATAGGGAGATTTGCCCATATTATATTGTTCTGTAGTATATCTCCATATTTCAGGAATTCCTGCACGAGGACCTAGGCTATGGTAGTCGCTGAACAAATCTGTAATAGCTCCGCTTGTTATCACTGTGGCAAACAGATCGGTATGCGATATGATAAAGGCACTCTCAAAGCCGCCAAAGGAGTGTCCCCTAAGTCCAATCTTATCCTGCTTTACAATTCCTTTCTCGATTACTTTTTTGACTCCTGAAATAACACAGTCCGCTGCAGATAGTCCGGGGTTTTGATATTCAAGATGTATGTCTGGTAAAAAAACAAAATATCCAGCTGCTGTTGCCAGAGTGATGTTGAAACCTGCTCCGTTATAATAAGTTGGATTTTCATAAATATGCAGTTCACGTGACTGGCTTTCATAAATACTCACAATCATTGGATACTTTATTTTCGGGTCATATTCTGCTGGATAAAACAGAACACCTTTTAAGTTTCTACCTTTAGCATTCTCAAACTCTATCAGTTCCGACCTACCCCAGAAATAATTTTTATGATGAGAATTGCTTTTATAAAAACTTTTTTTGTCTCCCGAAACTGAGCTGCTCAATAGCTGTGGCGGACTGTCAAATTTCTGTTCCCTGAAAAAAAAAGTTCTTTTTTTTGGGCTGTAATTTAGATCATCGGTATAGTAGTCGCCGTATGTAAGAGCTTTTTGCCGCGAACCGCTCATCCACTTAAAATAACCTGTCTTGCCATCACTTCCGCTACCACGCAGCAGCAACTCTTCACTAAGATCAAAACTCTCAGACACAAGACCATCAAAAAGAAATTTCAGCCCTTTCCCATTGGACGCCTTGGCGACACGCAGCTTAATATCGGACTCCCTGCCTTTTGTAATCCTACTAGAAGTTTTTCCGTCCGGGCTGACCGCCCAAATATCAAATTGATCATAAAGAAGAATTTCCTTGTCATTCAGGCTCCATCCAGGATTCCCGTAAGCAGATTCAGGGACAAGTTCCTGAGCCTTACCGGTAAATTTCACACCAATTTTTTCTGATACGTTTTTATGAGTTCCTAATACAAAATCGTAAACCCACCAGCTGTTTTCCTTAAAATACGAAAAATATTTCCCCGAAGGAGAAATATTTAGCTCCAAAGGTGGAAAAACCGGTCAATTTGACCACCTAATTCCGGAACAAATTGACCACCAAGTTTTGTGGTTAATTAACGATTAAAAACTATTGATTTTTTCATGTTGTTAGAACCATACATTCGTTAAAAATATACGGATTATGGCAAACCAAATAACAGACATGAGTAAAATTAGAAAAGTAATTAAATTCTATTGTAATGGAAAGAGTAAGTTATTTATAAGTAGCTACTTATCCCTTTCAAGAAATACGGTAAAGAAATATATTTCTTTATTTGAAGTTCTCGGATTAAGCTTTGAATTAATCGACCAAAAAACCGATGCAGAGCTGGAACTTTTATTCTCCCAGACTAGTGTAGAGGCCATTAGCCCGAGATTACAGACACTTTATGATTTTTTTCCTAAAATGGAACGTGAACTAAAAAAAGTTGGCGTTACCGTACAGCATATGTGGGAACAATATATTGCTGTAAATCCTGATGGTTATCGAACTTCACAATTTCATTATCACTACAATATATGGGGCAAACGAGTTAATCCGGTCATGCATATGAACCATAAGGCTGGTGATAAAATGTATGTTGATTATGCCGGAAAGACACTCTCAATTATTGATATAGATACCGGAGAAATCAAAGAAGTACAATTTTTTGTAGCAATATTAGGCGCTAGCCAATACACGTATGCTGAAGCTTCCATGAGCCAGCAAAAAGAAAACTTTGTTGACTCAGTAGAGAATGCCATGCGCTTTTTTGAAGGTACTCCTGCTGCCATTGTTCCGGATAATTTAAAATCTGCAGTAATAAAAAGCAGTCGTTTTGAACCGACAATCAATGAAACCCTGGCTGATTTAGCAGAACACTACGAAACTACAATTTTACCTGCCAGAGCTTACAGGCCCAGAGACAAATCATTAGTTGAAGGAGCTGTTAAGATATTATATCGAAGGATTTATGTAACCATAAAAGAAACCAAGTTCTTTTCTCTGGAAGAATTAAACCAGCAGATCTGGGATTTACTTGACTCTCATAATAACAGAAAACTAACAGGACGGCCTTATTCCCGCTTTGAATTATTTTTAGAAGACGAAAAAGAAAAACTACGTCCACTGCCACAAGATCGTTTTGAAATTAAATATCAATCTTTTGCAACAGTAATGCAAAACGGTCATGTTCAATTAAGCCAGGACAAAAACTATTACAGCGTTCCGTATCAATATGTAAAAAAGAAAGCAAAGCTGTTATATACCAAATCAACGGTAGAGATTTATTATAAATACAATCGAATAGCTGTACATCCAAGAAACTACAAACCTTATGTCTATACAACAACCCCTGAGCATTTAGCAAGTACACATCAATTTGTAGCTCAATGGAGTGCTGCCCGCTTCATTGAATGGGCTAATAATATTGATGAGTCAGTGGGAGAATATATAATGCAGATAATCGAAAGCAGAAATCATCCGGAACAGGCTTATAAAAGTTGTTTAGGAATACTGAATTTTGAAAAAAAGGTAGGCAGACAGCGATTAATAAATGCCTGCAGGCGGGCACTTGATTTTAAAATTTACAATTTTAAGACCATACAAAATATTTTAGAAAACAACTTGGATCATATTGATTTTGATCAAGAGCCTGAGCAGGAACTTCCCGATCATAGTAACATAAGAGGAAAACATTATTATAACTAAATTAAATCTTGAAAAAATGAATGAATCCACAGTAACCAAAATGAAACAAATGAAGCTTTATGGCATGTTTAATGCTTTTAAAAAAGCCATTGAAAGCGGAAAAACAGATCATTATACCCTTGACCAGTTTGTATCGATGATTATTGATGCAGAATGGGATGAAAGGTACAATCGTCGTATTGAACGAAGTATCACTAATGCCAAATTCCATTACAAATCAAATATTGAAAGTATCAATTTTGATGTATCACGTAATCTGGACAGAAACATGGTACTGCGTCTGGCAGAATGCGAATTTATAGAGAAAAATGAAAACATTTTAATCACTGGAAGTACCGGGGTCGGTAAAAGTTATTTAGGTACCGCATTAGGTTATCAAGCCTGTATACAGGGTTTTAAGGTAAGTTATTTTAATACCTCAAAATTGTTTGCTAGACTAAAAATGGCTAAAGCAGATGGCACTTATCTGCGGGAACTTACCAAAATACAAAGACAGGATGTTATAATACTTGATGATTTTGGACTCCAGGCACTTGACAGCCATAACCGAATTACTCTTTTAGAGATCATAGAGGACAGGCATAATAACGGCTCTATAATCGTGACATCACAAATCCCAGTTCAGGGCTGGTATGATATAATTGGAGAAAAAACGATAGCCGATGCAATATTAGACAGACTTATACACCAATCTCACAGGCTTGAATTACATGGAGAATCGATGAGAAAGAAAAGAGGAATAAACAAAGAGTGATATTTTATTATATTTGAATACTAATTAACAGATGAAAAAATATAGTTTTTAATCAAAACGGAGGTGGTCATTTTGCTCCGGAATTAGGTGGTCATTTTGAACTGGAATCAGGTGCTCACTTTAAAACGGAATGGGGTGATCAATATAACCGGAATTTGCAGTTTTAGGTTCGAAACTGTATATAAACAAGTTCCAAAACTTTGTTGTATTTGCCATTTAAGAGTTGGGAGACTTTTAAATGTTGCATATCCTTTTTTTTTGAGTTTTTCCTAAATAAAAAAAGCTTATTGAAATTAATTTCAATAAACTTTTGTAAACATTGTATCTTATAATCACTAGAAAGGTCTTGATTGTAAGTCAAGACCTTTTATAATTTAAAAAAATGAATTTATTTAAAATTCCATGCTACTGTCACCCCAAAGGCAACAGGACGAATTTTCGCATTTTTATCAGTGCTGTACAATCCATTGGCTTTTCTCTCTTGAACTGATGCTGGGTTATATCCTATATAAGACTCATCTTTATCCTGATCAAGAATAGAACCATAACCATTTTCAAGAAACATTGCTGCATACAAAGCATTTTTTGCTCCCATATCAAATGTAAAACCTAACTCAAACATACTCATTAAGATACCCTTAGTTTCGTATTCACCAGATGCTGAATAATTTTTTTGACTACCAAAACCATACTCTGGTAAATCATCAATATTTAAATTAACATCTGGATAATAAGCTGTCCCATTTACGTTAGTTGCCGTTGCTTTTATTTTATAATTCACAGGTAAAAAGTACTTCGCTCCTGCTCTAAAATTAAAATCAATTCCTTTATTAATATTCATTTTGTACTGTAGGAAAAGTGGAATTTGAATAGCATGCAAGGTTTGTCTTTCTTTATAATTACTTGCTGTAATCCTATATTCAAAAGCAGAAGTAGAAGGATCTACTTCAAAATTACTGAGCGTTGCCGATGAATTACTTAAGAAAACATCCTGTTTGTACTGTGAAAATTCTATCCCAGTACCAATTCCGATATGATTGCTTAAAGAGTAAATATACCCCACTTTTACTGCTCCTCCAAGTTCATGACTGGCAGATGTTTCTTTAACATTACTTAGAATGCTTCCTGCTCCTGATTGGACACCTACATAAAACTGTGCAGAGATTACTTGTGAAATTAAAAAAGCTGTTATCCCAATTGTATTTTTTATATTCAATTTCATAATTGTTTTTTTCATTAGAATAATCCATCCTCATTTATAAAAATGAGGATTTTTCATACTCTTGATTATTTAATTTTTAACCAGAATGTTTTTAGTAAAATATTTCCCATTTGTTAAGGTCATTTTTAGAATATAGATCCCTTCAGCAGTTGGCGCTTCTAAAGTCACTGCACTCTCACTAGTTATTTTATTGTCTATCAACAAACCACCTATGCTATACACTTCAATTCGAGCATTTTGTAGTCTTGAAGAAGGCACATTTGTAATAAGTTGATAACTTGAATTTGTTTTAACAGGATTTGGAAAAATTCTTATATATTCCTCTTCTACTGTTGGAGATAAAGTTAACGGACAAGTAATAATCAATGTGCCATCTAGTTTTGTAGCCACTGCATAATAACGTCCATTTAACCCCCCATTTTCTTTGTAATACTGCTGATTTTGACCAGGAACTAAAACTCCATTTTTGTACCAGGTGTATGATTTAAAACTTTTTGAACTATTATCAAAGAAAATAACATCATCAAATTGTTTTCTAATTAAATTTGGCTGACTGTTTACTATAGGTAACACGACTAATGGAGCAGCATTATAGTTGTTATTTCCCCCTTGTGAGCCAGTGACAGTTGCTGAGCCATAATCTTTAATAGTTAATAAACTATTTGATACAGTTGCAACATTATTATTAGAAGAAGTATAATTTACGGCCAGACCACTACTGGAAGTAGCTGTTAATATAATTGTGGTTTCTACATCGCAACCAGATACTAAAGTTTGATTCCAAGTAATTGTTTGATCAGCTTTAGTTATAGTGAAATCGTTACCAGCATAAGTAATAGTGTAGTTAATACCTGCACTCAAACTTCCCTGACTAATTGCATAAGTCCCTACATCTTCTCCTACTGCTCTTGTTAATACTCCATTAAATGCATCTCCATTTATTAGGTTTGGCAAAACCGAATAAGTAAATACAGGGTCAGTAGCACCATACGCCTTTGCTTGTGATGTTGCAGTTACGGTTATATTTTTCTTTCCTATTGTCAAATCAGCACCGCTATAGTTTAAGGTATAGTTGCCGTTCAATGCAAGGGTCCCCTGGTTGATCGCATAAGTTCCTACATTTTCACCAGGTAAACGGGTCAGGCTTCCCGTGAAGGTATCTGTTCCGGTTAATGCCGGAGCAAAGGTATAAATCAATGCAGGATCAGCATCACCATAGGTTTTGCTTTTTGCTGCTGTCGTTACCGTAACTGTTTTTGCACCGATCGTTAAATCAGCACCAATATAGTTTAAGGTATAGTTGCCGTTCAATGCAAGAGTACCCTGGTTGATCGCATAAGTTCCCACATTTTCACCAGGTAAACGGGTCAAGCTTCCCGTGAAGGTATCTGTTCCGGTTAATCCCGGAGCAAAGGTATAAGTCAATGCAGGATCAGAATCACTATAGGTTTTGCTTTTTGCTGCTGTCGTTACCGTAACTGTTTTTGCACCGATCGTTAAATCAGCACCGATGTAAATTAAGGTATAGTTGCCATTCAGTGCAAGAGTACCCTGGTTGATCGCATAAGTTCCCACATTTTCACCAGGTAAACGGGTCAAGCTTCCCATGAGGGTATCTGTTCCGGTTAATGCCGGAGCAAAGGTATACGTCAGTGCAGGATCAGCATCACCATAAGTTTTGCTTTTCGCAGCTGTCGTTACTGTAACTGTTTTTGCACCGATCGTTAAATCAGCACCCATATAGGCTAAGGTATAGTTGCCGTTCAATGCAAGAGTACCCTGGTTGATCGCATAAGTGCCCACGTTTTCACCATGTAAACGGGTCAGGCTTCCTGTGAAGTTATCTGTTCCGGTTAATGCCGGAGCAAAGGTATAAATCAATGCAGGATCAGCATCACCATAGGTCTTGCTTTTCGCAACTGTCGTTACCGTAACTGTTTTTGCACCGATCGTTAAATCAGCACCCATATAGGCTAAGGTATAGTTGCCGTTCAATGCAAGAGTCCCCAGGTTGATCGTATAAGTTCCCACGTTTTCACCAGTTAAACGGGTCAAGCTTCCTGTGAAGGTATCTGTTCCTACCAGTACCGGAGCAAAGGTATAAGTCAGTGCAGGATCAGCATCACCATAGGTCTTGCTTTTTGCTGCTGTCGTTACCGTAATTGTTTTTGTACTTATCGTTAAATCAGCACCGATATAGTTTAAGACATAGTTGCCGTTCAATGCAAGAGTACCCTGGTTGATCGCATAAGTTCCCACGTTTTCACCAGGTAAACGGGTCAGGCTTCCCGTGAAGGTATCTGTTCCTACCAGTACCGGAGCAAAGGTATACGTCACTGCAGGATCAGCATCGCCATAGGTCTTGCTTTTCGCTGCTGTCGTTACCGTAACTGTTTTTGCACCGACCGTTAATGCCGTAGCATTAGATGTAGCCTGTACAAAATCATAGTTAACCGCACTTAATCCTGCTCCAGTGATTGCATATGAACCTACAGGCGAAGTTGCTGTGGCGGTTGTTGACCAGCTAAGTGTACCAGTTGTTGCTGTCGAGATGGTTTCTGAATTGACAAATCCTATAATCGTTCCTGATATAGCAGGAATGACATCACCGTAAACCTTAGACGAAGTATTCGCTGTATATGTTAGTGTTGCTTTAGCAACTGCACTCGATGGTATGCTAACAGTTGGATTGTTTGCACCGGTACTGGTTAACACCACATTTTCTGTAATATTTGTACCAGCTTGTGCGTTTGCTTTTAGTCTGACATATACCGTTCCCGATACTGTTCCAGAACTTCCGATGGTAACAGAGGAACTGTAGCTGATATTGTCGGCACTCACTTCAAAGTTGGAGGTTGATGAAGGCGTAGCTGTAATACCTGCAGATAAACCTGAGCCAGATACCTCTAGATTGGTTGATGATGATGCGGTTCCATAGGTTGTGCTTAATGCTGATGGAAAAGCACCAGCTGAAGCGGTAATTTGAGAAGGCTGTGTATAGTTAATAGAAAACTGAGTGGCAGCTGTATTGCCATTGCCGGCTGCATCCAGCGACACATTGTCTGCAATACTAATCGTTACCGTACCATTTGCTGTTGGCATGGCATTAAAAGTATAAGTTGTTCCACTACCTGAAAAACCACTGATTGTCGCATTTCCTGGTGTAATATCTCCTGCAACAAATCCTGTTACCGTCTCGGAAAAAATGACCGTGAATGGAATTGGAGAAATACCGGTTGATCCGCCGGATGCGACAGCCGTACTGCTGATCACTACCGATGGAGCCTGGTTATCTACGGTAGCATTACTACCATCAACTGTAGTTTTTGTATTTCCTGCATTATCTGTTGCTGTAACAGCTACATTCCTGTTAGTAGAATTAATTGCCCCGGCAGCAAGTGTATAAGTCGCTGTCCAGGTACCGCTGCTGTTAGTCGCCGCAACTGCACTTCCACCGCCAAACTGGCTAAAGTTCATGGTTACCGAAGAAATAATATCCGTATTGTTGTCTCCGGCGGCTGTATTATTCCAGGTAGAGGTGATTACATCACCAATTTTATACGTACCACCTGTTCCGCTGGCCCCGATGATGCTAATGTTAGCATCGGTAACCATTGGTGCCAGATTATCTACAATAGCATTGTTAGTCCCTGTCGTAGTTGTTGGACTAGCAGAATTTGTTGCAGTTACGGATATATTCCTGTTAGTGGCATCAATAGTACCGGCAACAATAGTGTATGTAGCTATCCAGATGTTGCTATTATCGATAGCTGTAACCGAAGCACCACCGCCAAACTGGCTAAAGTCAACCGTTACTGCCGTGATACCCGAATTGTTATCGCCGCTGGCAGAATTGTTCCAGATTGCGCTTACAACATCCCCGATCTTGTATGCGCCGCCTGTGCCAGTTGCACCGCTAATGCTGATTTTGGCTGCTGTAACCGTTGGTGCGGCGACATAGATAAACTGGTCGCTTGCACTAGTTGCGCTGGTACCACCTGTTGTAGTGACGCGGACATCAACGGTGCCTGTTCCTGCTGGTGCGCTCGCCGTGATCTGTGTTGCCGAATTAACAGTGAAGCCTAAAGCCGCCGTAGCACCAAAGGTCACCGCCGTCGCCCCGCTGAAGTTAGTCCCGGTAATAATCACGCTAGTGCCTCCGCCGGCAGGGCCGCTAGTTGGGCTCAAAGCCGTTACCGTTGGTCTTGCGACGTAGGTAAACTGGTCGCTGGCGCTGGTTGCACTGGTGCCTCCTGTTGTAGTGATGCGCACATCAACGGTGCCTGTTCCTGCCGGTGCGCTCGCTGTGATCTGTGTTGCTGAGTTAACGGTGAAGCCTGAAGCCGCCGTAGCGCCAAAGGTCACCGCCGTTGCCCCTGTGAAGTTGGTCCCGGTAATGGTCACGGTAGTGCCTCCACCGGTCGGGCCAGCGCTTGGGCTCAAAGCCGTTACCGTTGGTGCGGCGATATAGGTAAACTGGTCGCTGGCGCTGGTCGCGCTGGTGCCTCCTGTTGTAGTGACACGGACATCAACGGTGCCTGTTCCTGCCGGTGCGGTCGCTGTGATCTGTGTTGCTGAGTTAACGGTAAAGCCTGAAGCCGCCGTAGCGCCAAAGGTCACAGCAGTCGCCCCTGTGAATCTGGTGCCGGTAATGGTCACGCTAGTGCCTCCACCGGTCGGACCGCCGGTTGGGCTCAAAGCCGTTACCGTTGGTGCGGCGATATAGGTAAACTGGTCGCTGGCGCTGGTCGCGCTGGTGCCTCCTGTTGTAGTGATGCGCACATCAACGGTCCCTGTTCCTGCCGGTACGGTCGCTGTGATCTGTGTTGCTGAGTTAACGGTAAAGCCTGAAGCCGCCGTAGCACCAAAGGTCACCGCCGTCGCCCCTGTGAAGTTGGTCCCGGTAATGATTACGCTAGTCCCTCCACCGGCAGGGCCGCTAGTTGAACTCAATGCCGTTACAGTTGGTGCGGCGATATAGTTAAACTGGTCACTTGCACTAGTGGCGCTGGTACCACCTGCTGTAGTGACACGGACATCAACGGTGCCTGTTCCTGCCGGTGCGCTCGCCGTGATTTGTGTTGCCGAGTAAATGGTAACGCCTAAAGCCGCAGTAGCGCCAAAGCGCACCGCAGTCGCCCCGCTGAAGTTAGTCCCGGTAATGATCACGCTAGTGCCTCCACCGGTCGGGCCAGCGGTTGGGCTCAAAGCACTTACAGTTGGTGCGGCGACATAGGTAAACTGGTCGCTGGCGCTGGTAGCGCTGGTACCGCCTGTTGTAGTGATGCGCACATCAACGGTGCCTGTTCCTGCCGGTGCGCTCGCTGTGATCTGCGTTGCCGAGTTAACGGTAAAGCCTGAAGCAGCCGTAGCACCAAAGGTCACTGCCGTCGCCCCCGTGAAGTTGGTGCCAGTAATGGTCACGCTAGTGCCTCCGCTAGCAGGGCCGCTAGTTGAACTCAAAGCCGTTACAGTTGGTGCGGCGACATAGGTAAACTGGTCGTTGACACTAGTTGCGCTGGTGCCTCCTGTTGTAGTGATGCGCACATCAACGGTGCCTATTCCTGCAGGTGCGGTCGCTGTGATCTGTGTTGCCGAATAAATGGTGACGCCTATGGCCGCAGTAGCGCCAAAGCGCACCGCAGTCGCCCCCGTGAAGTTAGTCCCGGTAATGATCACGCTAGTGCCTCCGCTGACAAGGCCGCTAGTTGGGCTCAAAGCAGTTACAGTTGGTGCGGCGACATAGGTAAACTGGTCGCTGGCACTAGTTGCGCTGGTACCACCTGTTGTAGTGACGCGGACATCAACGGTGCCTGTTCCTGCTGGTGCGCTCGCCGTGATCTGTGTTGCCGAATTAACAGTGAAGCCTAAAGCCGCCGTAGCACCAAAGGTCACCGCCGTCGCCCCGCTGAAGTTAGTCCCGGTAATAATAACGCTAGTGCCTCCGCTAGCAGGGCCGCTAGTTGAACTCAATGCCGTTACAGTTGGTGCGGCGACATAGGTAAACTGGTCGCTGGCACTAGTTGCGCTGGTGCCACCTGTTGTAGTGATGCGTACATCAACGGTGCCTGTTCCTGCTGGTGCGCTCGCCGTGATCTCTGTTGCCGAGTTAACGGTGAAGCCTGAAGCCGCCGTAGCACCAAAGGTCACCGCCGTAGTCCCTGTGAAGCTGGTGCCGGTAATGGTCACGGTAGTGCCTCCACCGGTCGAGCCAGCGCTTGGGCTCAGGGCCGTTACCGTTGGTGCGGCGATATAGGTAAACTGGTCGCTGGCGCTGGTCGCACTGGTGCCTCCTGTTGTAGTGATACGCACATCAACGGTGCCTGTTCCTGCCGGTGCGGTCGCTGTGATCTGTGTTGCTGAGTTAACGGTAAAGCCTGAAGCCGCCGTAGCGCCAAAGGTCACAGCCGTCGCCCCTGTGAAGCTGGTGCCGGTAATGGTCACGGTAGTGCCTCCGCCGGTCGGGCCGCTAGTTGAACTCAAAGTCGTTACAGTTGGTGCGGCGACATAGGTAAACTGGTCGCTGGCACTAGTTGTGCTGGTGCCACCTGTTGTAGTGATGCGCACATCAACGGTGCCTGTTCCTGCCGGTGCGGTCGCTGTGATCTGTGTTGCCGAGTTAACGGTGAAGCCTAAAGCCGCCGTAGCACCAAAGCGCACCGCAGTTGCCCCCGTGAAGTTGGTGCCGGTAATGGTCACGCTGGTGCCTCCACCGGTCGGGCCAGCGGTTGGGCTCAGGGCCGTTACCGTTGGTGGTGCTGAAGTGGTAAATTGCTGATCCACTCCATAAGCAGTACCAACACTATTTATGGCATAAGCACGTACGTGATAGGTTGTAGAATTCGACAGTGTTGTTTCATTATATGAATATGTACCTACTGTTGTTCCAGCAACTATTCTTTTGGTATTGGCCGTGGTAGGATTAAGGGTTGTTGAATAAACAAAGCCTTTTTCTGTTACTGTGGCAAAACCAGCGCTTACCAAATTCCCATTAAAGGTTGCAGTGGTACCACCTACAGGTGTTGGCGCATTTGTAATTATCTTTGGAGAAGGATCATAAGTAAAGCTTGTTACGCCCACATAAAAATCGGATGCACTGGTATTATTTGGAAATTGAGCATTTGTAGTGATGGTCAGCACCACCTCATCAATATCCGTCCAGCCTGTAAAACTATATGGATAAGATGTATTGGCAGCTGCAAGATAAACGTTTTGGGTGTTTTTTAACGCCCCCGCTTTTTTGCCTTCAATTCTTAAATACTGATCCTGGCTAAAAGTTTGAAAATTAATCGTATTAAAATTAAAATTCTGACCATCAGCCCGTTTTATGGATGTTTTGGCATTACCGGTTGATGTAGGAGTTGGGTCTCCTGATTGAAGCCAAAGTGTCTGATCGTTATATGTCCAAAAACTTGCGCTATTGGCTGCCATTGTAAATGTCCAGCTTTCCTGAGCAGCAGTAGTCTGCGTGAAAGATGTTGTTCCTAATTTTGTTCCATTGACGGGATCACCTGATACATTAGCAAAATCAAGTGTTCTTGTCTGCCCATAGACAGTCATCTGAACAATTAACAAACAAATTAATAAGTAAAATTTTCTCATCATAATTGATATATTAGTTGGGTTTTCTAAATTTATTGGGATTGTTTTCTGTTTTTATAGAAAATAATAGACATTTGCTTTAATATTAATATTGAAACATCAAAAAAGTAGTTTATTATTATTTTCAGAAATTAACTAGTCGTAATTCTTTTTTTTTAAATAATTGAAGCTATCAATTGATTAAATAACTTTTATTTGATACTTAATAAATTTGAAGGTAGTACTCAAAAAACTGGGTTTGTTCTTTAATAATAGATGAAAAAATATAAAGCAACCACATTAAATTAAAAGTAAAGTTATTTTTCATAGGCTTGGTATTTATAGAAGAATCAAATTTATTATAAATAATCAAACAATGTTAAAATTTAGTTATTTTTTTAAAAAAAACTTTAACACTCATTAATTTAATTAATTTATTAATATAATCGACAAATTTATCTCACCAGATATAATTGCAATTTTGTCGATATTAAGGTTTATAAAGATTTTTTTAAGTACATTATGCATTATCATATGACCAAAAGACATTACTCAACAGGACATCTAAACCAAATTAATAAAACCAATGAAAGACAGGGCTTATTTGTAATAAACCAATCTCTTTAAATCATCCATAAAAAGTGTTGAAATTTGTCCTGTCCCTGTCACTATAAAAAGTAAAATCCGGAAAAATTTAGATTTTTCAGGATTTTTTTTGTTCAAATTCATTTACAGATAATATATCCCTTTGTATTAAATTCTTTTTGATGATCTACTATAGTGATATAAGTATTTCTAGTGGCTGTTATCCCTCTATTTATTTCGATTATGATTATACTTCAATACTTCTGATTCGATTTCCTGTATTGTTTTCTTTTTCCCTTTAGAGATCCATTCTAAAAGTTCTTCTTCAAAAAAGTACAGCTTTTTACCATATTTATAGCACGGAATTTTTCGTTGCCTTACAAGAGCGTAAATTGTAGGCTTTGCTTTTCCTATTAACCGGCTTACTTCTTCAATACCAATAGGAATACTTTTTTCTTTAGATTCATATACCTGTACATTCTGAATCATAAGTTTAATCTCGGCAATTTCTTTCACTAAGTGTGCTACTGCTTTGGGCAGGTTCTCAAAAGAGATTTCGTTTATGTCCATTTCTATCGTTTTTAATAGTTATGGTGCAAATGAAAAAAGTGTTTCTGCTGTGTCCTTCTTCACAACAAAAACACTTGAAAAACACAGTGCTTTATAACTATTGGTATTTACAAAACTGTAAAATCTTCTATTATCTTTATAAGCCCTTTCTGTTCATCATCTTTCAGATGCGTTTTAATGCTGTTCACTTCAACATCTTTTAAAGCGTCAGCAAAAGTTAATTTTAAAAATTGTGCGGCTTTGTACTGTCTGCTGACTTTAAAACAATTCCAGATATTCCAGCCAAAATGATACAGATCGAGATTGGACAAATCTTTAACTTTTACCGGTTTAATCTTTTCAAAATTTAGGCCTTCAGCATATATGATTATATTGCTGCCTAATTGCTCCAGATCATCATCCGACACGTACAGTGCAAACTCCTGCTGCGCATATCGCACGGCGATATTAATTCTGGCCTGTTTTTGATTTCTGGCTACATTTTGCCGCTCCTCCCTTAACTACTGAATATCAATGGCTGAATTTTTATTTTCAGGCAGTTCGGGCTTAATTAAACCATGCTGAAGCTCCTCTTCTATTTTTATAAAGTCTTCACATGGAATGCGGCTTTCAGGCGATTCATTTTTTTTAGCCTTCAAAAAACGATTCACCAATCTCTCAGCCAAATCGTTTACAAATAGACTTAGAATTGCAAACATTAAAACTCCAAATCCAGTGCTAATCCAAAAGAAAACGCCGGCCGTATATTCATCGGCACCTTTTTCCAGCAGCACCAGTCTTCCGATTACACCGACAAAGACGCAGACTAAAAAAACAGACAGGTAAACTGTGATATATTCGAAGTACTTTATTTTCATTGCGCCTATTTCTTTAAAGATTCCAATTGTATTGCCTGGGAAGCTCTATTTTTCTTCTCATCTATTACTTTGGCGTAGATTTCAGTAGTTTTTACGTTGGTATGCCCCAGCATTTTGCTGACCGTATAAATGTCTGTCCCGCTCGACAGCTGTAGTGTTGCAAATGTATGGCGGAAGCAGTGGAAGGTAATATTTTTTTTTAATGCCTGCCGATTCAACCCATTTTTTCAAAGGGCGTGAAATCCACGACGGGTCCGGCAGATCCTCAAAGACAAGCTGTCCGGGAAGCCTCGGTTCTTCGCAGAGATCTAAAGCCTGCTGGGAAATAGGCATGTATTCGACACCCTTTGTCTTTTTCTGCGTGAAATGCAGTTTGGCCCTGCCGTCTTCCAGACTTATCTCTTTCCAGCGGAGCTTCTGAATGTCGGAATGCCTCAGACCTGTAAGCGCCGAGAAAAGCGCGGCTCTTTTAAGGACATCTTTTTCGCAGGGCGTTTGGGCTAATGTATTCAATTCTTCAATGGTAAGATATTCACGTCTTGAATCTTCATCGGGAATACCCTTTATTTTTGAAGATAAATCAACGGCTAAATATCCGTCGATAAAGGCCTGTTTCAAAGCGGCTTTAAATATGGAAAAATACGTTGCCGCAGTGTTGCGGGAAATGGTTCCTTTTTTGCCTCCTCCTTGCGGAGCTGATAATAAAAATAGTTTAAAATCTTCCGCCATTCTGCTGTCAATCTGCGAAAACATTAGGCTGCCCGCTGAATAGCTTTTTAAAAATTCTCTGGTGCGCTCCCAAGTGATCTGCATAGATTTTGAACTTCGGGCATGCCTTTTAGCCGCCGCAGCAGCAATGTATTTAATAAAATCCTCTTTTGCTTTTTCTTTCTGCTGAGCCAATAGGTTCTCAGCATCACTGTACAGATCTGTATTATCGTATTCTTTCTGCCGGATATTACGCACTGCGTCAGCATAGAGCATTATCTCGCGGTCGCTCTCGCTTCTGCACATTATAATTCCGTTATCGCTGCGTCTGGGTCTGTAGGATTTTATACCCTCTGCATCTGTGCGGGCAGTTCTTTTCTTGTCCCACTCCACTGTTGTTATGGATCTGTTTAAATATTCACGAATTCTCTGGGGCGTTTTCTTTCCACAAACCTCAACAGGATAGCTTTCTATGTAGACATACCATTCCTTTCGGTCTTCTGCTTTTCGAAGACGCACAGTCACCTTGGTTTTTGCTAATTGTTTCATATAAAATCATTTGCGTTATACAAGTTATCAATTTCGCTTTTTGGAGCATATACATGCTTTCCGATCTGCCTGGTAGGTATTGAATATTTCCTGATATGATTGTAGACAGAACCTTCTGATATCTGAAATCTCTGAGCTATTTCACCGATGCAATAGCAGTCCTCTTTTTCAAGACTGTATAATTTTTTCTTCGGTGGGCTTTCAGCCTGCTGCAGGATGCTTGCAGGGCCGAACATCTCTTCCATAACTCTGCGGTCTATTCTTATAAGGCGAGTCCCCAGATTAACTGACGGAATTTTTCCCTGACCGACAAGCCGGTAAAGGGACTTATTGGGAATGCCAAAAAGCATACCAGCTTCCGCGACAGAAATAAATGCCCTGTTCTGGGGTATTTTATCTACCAGCGCTTTGATCCCCACTTCCTTTTTAAGCCGTATCATCTTCTGTTTGTATGCTTTTTTACTGCATACATGCGAGCAGTAAACAGAAGTCACGGTTTTAGGCAGGAATTCTTTCCCACAATTAAGACATTGTTTATCAGATCTTTTCATAGTCTTTGTCTCCCATTAAGGTACCATAAGGGTACATAAGTCCCACTTTGTCTCCTTTTAAGTGCCGGTACAAATATGATACAAATATATGATAAAAAATGATTAAAAAACAGCAGAAACAAAAAAGAATAAAAAAGAAAAAGCGCTGTAAACATTACGTTTACAGCGCTTTAGCACTTATTATTAACTGATATTAATCAGTACTTATTTGACTTCTTCGAATTCAACGTCTTCAACATTGTCTCCAGATTGCTCTTGTTGTGGAGCAGCTTGTTGACCTTGACCTTGTTCACCTTGAGCATACATAGCTTCTGTAGCTGTTTTCCAAGCTGCATTGATGTTGTCAAGAGCTGTTTGAATAGCTGGAATGTCTTGAGATTGGTGAGCCATTCTCAATTCAGTTAAAGCATACTCTACAGCAACTTTATGATCATCAGCTAATTTGCTTCCTAACTCTTTCAATTGAGATTCAGTTTGAAAGATCATGCTGTCAGCTTCGTTTAATTTCTCAGCTCTTTCTTTAGCTATTTTGTCAGCATCAGCGTTAGCTTCAGCATCTTTTTTCATTTTTTCGATTTCTTCAGCTGTTAAACCAGAAGAAGCTTCGATACGGATATCGTGAGATTTTCCAGTTCCTTTGTCAGTTGCAGAAACTTTGATGATACCATTTGCATCAATATCAAAAGTAACCTCGATTTGAGGAACTCCTCTTGGCGCTGGTGGAATACCATCTAAGTGGAAACGACCGATAGTTTTGTTATCAGCAGCCATCGCTCTTTCTCCTTGCAATACGTGAATTTCAACAGATGGTTGAGAATCAGCAGCAGTAGAGAAAACTTGTGATTTTTTAGTTGGAATAGTAGTATTAGACTCAATTAATTTAGTCAATACACCACCCATAGTTTCGATACCTAAAGATAAAGGTGTAACGTCAAGTAACAATACATCTTTTACATCTCCAGATAAAACTCCACCTTGAATAGCTGCTCCAATTGCAACAACCTCATCAGGATTAACTCCTTTAGATGCTTTTTTACCAAAGAATTTTTCAACTTCCTCAGCAATTCTTGGCATACGAGTAGAACCTCCAACAAGAATAACTTCGTCAATATCAGATGTAGATAAACCTGCATCTTTTAATGCTTTAGCAACAGGCTCCATAGAACGTTTAACTAATGAATCAGTTAATTGCTCAAATTTAGCTCTTGATAATTTTTTCACTAAGTGTTTTGGTCCTGAAGCCGTAGCTGTAACGTATGGCAAGTTGATTTCAGTTTCTGAAGAAGAAGACAATTCAATTTTTGCTTTCTCTGCAGCTTCTTTCAAACGTTGCAATGACATTGGATCAAGACGTAAGTCAATACCTTCTTCAGCTTTAAATTCGTCAGCTAACCAGTCAATAATTTCGTGGTCAAAATCATCTCCACCTAAGTGAGTATCACCGTTTGTAGACAATACTTCAAAAACTCCGTCTCCTAATTCAAGAACAGAGATATCAAAAGTACCTCCACCTAAATCGTAAACAGCAATTTTTTGATCAGTTCCTTTTTTATCTAATCCATAAGCTAAAGCTGCTGCTGTAGGCTCATTGATGATACGCATAACTTTAAGACCTGCAATTTCACCAGCTTCTTTCGTAGCTTGACGTTGTGCATCATTAAAGTAAGCAGGAACAGTAATAACCGCTTCAGTTACAGTTTGACCTAAATAGTCTTCAGCAGTTTTTTTCATTTTTTGAAGAGTCATTGCTGACAATTCCTGAGCAGTATATAAACGACCGTCAATATCCACACGTGGAGTATTGTTGTCACCTTTAACTACTTTGTAAGAAACTCTTTTTGCTTCGTTTGTAGTCTCAGCAAAAGTGTGTCCCATAAAACGTTTAATAGAAGCAATCGTTTTTGTAGGATTCGTTACCGCTTGTCTTTTTGCAGGATCACCTACTTTAATTTCTCCACCTTCAACAAAAGCGATGATAGATGGCGTTGTTCTTTTTCCTTCTGCGTTAGGAATAACAACTGCTTCGTTACCTTCCATTACAGAAACACAAGAGTTCGTCGTACCTAAGTCAATTCCGATTATTTTACCCATTTTTTATATATTTAATTTTGATATACTTAATTTTATAACTCAGGTGGCATAAGTCAATCTCTGTGCCAATATAAAAAACCAAAGAAAATTGTCAGTTTTCCTGTCGGTACATAAAAAATAATCTGACAACATGACATTTTCAAAACCTGACATTCGTGGCATATCAGCACTTTACGTGTCATTATCAGAAGCTGTTTCCTGCTGTAAAAGCCTCTGGACGCTTATATCTTTTTATCTGTCGCTTTTCATAAATAAAGGATAACGCTCCTATCCTACCATGTACACAAATCGTAGAAATTAATTTCACTAAAGAATTGGTCTTAATTAGTGAAATTCATATTTCTTTTATGCTTGTATCTCGACAATAGTCTAAGGCTGTTGCAATTGTTTCATAAACCTTTTAAGTTCAAAAAATCATAGTACACTAAATCCTTCAATAATTAATCATATAAATACTATATATTTGAAATATTCAAATTCTATTTCAATGAAACAGTATTTTAGACTTATCTTACTATTACTTCTTCCTCTGTACTCAATTGGACAGATAAAAAAAGACCATATCGAAATTATTGGAAAAATTACAGGAAATCTCCCCGATATAATCGAATATACTTTACCCATAAACGGAATAGATTATTTTGGATTTACTGATTCTGTTCAACCAGATTCATTAGGTAATTTTCAAATAAGTCTTCCTCTGGGAAAAACTTCTTTCATCGATTTATCAAACAAAAATAAATCATTCGGAACCTTAATTGCTGAACCAGGAATGATTTATAAAATACACATTAATACGGAGGTAAAAGAAAACCAGTTTCGAGTAGCATCTAAGAACGAAAAAGGACAATTACTATACAATCAAATCCCTAACCGAATGAGTGTTGGCGGTCATTTTGAAGTCGAAACAAAAGAGTATCTAAAAGACAGCGTTCCTTCTAACATAAAACAACAAATAAAGAAAAGCCAAGAGATCGAATTAGAAGGTTTTAAAAAACTATTAAAGGACAAAACAATTTCTAAAAATTTTTATAACCTTGTCCGGACAGATAGAGAATACTTTTACAAAGGCATACAGGGAAGTGTCTCTTTTATAAATCTTTTAAACTTACCCTACAAAGAAAATAAACTTAGCGAGGAACAATACAAAGAACTCTGGAGCGAAATTTTTGAATCAAATCCGGTAACCAATCCCGAGATTTTAAGTTCTTCGTGGTTTTTTCATTACGCCGAGAATTATTTGCGCTATAAGGATTTAATTATTGAAGGAACTACTCTGACAGCACTTTCAGAAATCAACAAACAAGGGCTAACTCATACCCACAATATTAATAATGCAAAAAAATACTTATCTGGTCCACAGTTAGAATATTATTTTGCTGCCTATATACACTTTGAGACAATCAATAAAAATTACGAAAAAGAATTGATTACACTTTTTGAACAATTCAAAAAAGAATACCCTTCAAGTCCTTACACTCCTTTTCTGGAGCCTGTTATCATACCTGTTCTGGTATTTCATAAAAAACAAGAAGAACCTTTGAATGAAAAAATCAAATTTATTCCCAATTCTTCAGCCGTCAATTCAGTAAAAGAAGCGATAAAAGGATTATATGGCAAACAATTTTACGTTGATATCTGGGCAACCTGGTGTGGTCCGTGCAAAGCAGAGTTTAAAGACAATACCAAATTATATCAATTGTTAAAATCAAAAAACATTACGATGGTTTACATTTCTATAGACAAAGAAAGTCGTGAAAACCAGTGGCACGATATGATTCCTTTTTATAATCTCGAAGGGATTCATATTAGGGCAAATGAAAAATTAAATACTGATTTAATAAATTTATACGGTAATTCATCTCTTGCAATTCCATGGCATTTCCTAACAGACGAAAACGGAAATGTTATTAAGAAAAGACTAAGCGGTGCTTCTGAAGTTGAAAATTTAGAAAAACAACTGAATGAATAAATTGCCTAATCATTTACACCAACAATAAACCCCAATAGAGTACCAACATTCTTACTGTACTATTTCTTATATCTTGTAATAGAGAAAACAAACGATGAAATACTATTTTAAAATTTTTCTACTATCAGTAGTCATTGGAATAATAAATATTCTGATTTTTTTATTTTTATTGCAATTCCAGATTGTTCACAACAGCTCATACATATCACAAGAGGTTTTTACTTTTTTTTTAATTCTATTGGCAATTCCTCTGCAATTTTTACTATTACTTGTAGTTTCTTTTATTTTTAAAAGAAATCTATCAGCAATTGTAATTAGTTCTGGATTAATGATTGTGGTTTGCATTGTCCTACTTTGGGATACCTCTACTGTAGAAAGGCAAACATATAATGATGAGCAGGTTTTTAATAATACTGAACAATACGATTATCAGCAAGGAATTTCTACGCCCGAAGGTTACCCGATTAAATTACTTCCGGGAAGTCAATTTACTATCGCTGTACAAGGAGACCGCACTCCGTATACTCTTTTAGAAACCGCTAAAGTTTATTCAGTAAATTGGGGAAATGGAGATACCACCTTCAAATCATCTGACGGTCCGGATATTGTATTACCGGATCGTTTAGAACTTTATTGGTTTTCGTTTTTAGAAAACAAATATTACAAATTAAGTACAAAATTAAACAAAGCTCAAATATCCGAATATTTCAAAAAAGGATTCAAAAGGGATTACAGTGGAAATTTAGATACGATATCAAAAAGTAATTATCGTGAATTAATTGCAGGAATAGCTCCCGGTGGTGATGTAGTATTATGGATTTCAGGTGCTAATAATACTAAAGAATTGGAAGTCTTCAAAGCCGACTTAATCGATACGAAAGAAAATGAAATTCATCATGCCGTAGAAAAGGATGAAATAAAAGAAGTTTTGAAAGATACTTGTACTTGCAAGGACAATGTTCAGTTCAGAAAAATAGTAAATAATGGCAAACCTATCCCAATAGGGATTTGGACTAATAAGTACCGAAAAAAATACAATTGGAAAGTAGAGATCAATCATTTTGGCCAAACAAAATCAAGTCTGGATTTAAGTTTTTTTAACGGGGAACAGTACGAATTATTCAACGAAGAGGTTGTTAAAATGAAATATCAAAAACAAGTTTTACCTGATTATCTGATTTATACCTTCATAAAAAATCATAAAAAATACGAAGCCTATCTAGAGTTTGACGAAGATGAAGTATTCAGCCATTTTGAAAAACTGGATCCAAACAATTCTAATGAGTCTATTGATATTGTATTAAATATAAGTCCAGATTTAAAACAAACGACAATTCAATTACGTTCAAAAAACAGAACGCTTGATTTTGAAAAAATGAAAAGTGTAAAAATCTATGCCGATTAAAGTTCGTTTTAATATTTCCAAAATAAAACCAACGCTAACAAAAACCTTGAACAAAGTGGACTGAATATAAAATTTTCTGACATTAAAAAATCATCAAACAAGAAAAACTAAAATGAAAAAAAAGATCCTGATATTTTTTGTTCTCGCTCAAATTACGATTTACGCACAAACCAAAAATTTAAAAGATAATTTTACTGTCACAATCAGAACCAAAGAAGGTGATCTTAATAATGATGGCTTAATTGATAAGGTACTACTCAAAATGGATACGATAAATGAAACGCAGCCATTGAAACTAGAAATCTATTTTTTGCAAAAAAACGGAAAATATAAATTGAACGTAGCTACAGAAAATTTAATGCAGCCTCAATACCCAAATGGTAAACATCGTGGCGATCAAATTCCTGATGTTATTATTGAAGAGGGGTATTTATATATTGGATCTGAAATTGGTAAAAATCATTTTTGGCATAAATTCAAATTCAATAATGGAAGCTTCGAATTACAAGAGATAACCAATGTAGTTTGGGATGGACAGAATCTGACTACTGAAACCGAATTTAATCTTTTGACAGGAAAAAGGACTGAAATAACAAAAGCATTGGGCTCTGAAAAAATCCTAAAGAAGACAACTAAAAAAATCATAGTAAAACCACTGCCAAAAATCGATAATTTCAGGGCTTTTGACAGTAAACTGAATTAAAACGACCTAAAAGCAACCAAAATTCCTGATTGAAACTTTAGAAATGAAAAAACAAATCACTCTTAACCTATTAATCCTGCTCGCGATTACTGTTCAATCGTGTACTAATAAAAAGAAAACAGACGCTGACAGCACTGCAAAAAATGTCGAAATTACAGATAGTCTGCCTCATCGTGATTATGAAGATGTAAGCGACGAACCAGATCAAAGCACTCCTTACAAACCTGATGCAACTTACCCGAAAAAAGGAAATAAAATTGCAGACTTTCTTCCTAAAACCGGCATTTATGAAGTACAATATGAAACAGAAGGAGATCTGAACAATGACGGTTTCCCTGATATTGCCGTTGTCCTGAAATACAAGGAAAATAATATTTCTAAAAGACCAATGCTAATTCTTTTGCAAAATAAAGACAAATCATATCGCTTAGACAAAGTTTCAAATATAGTCATGCCAATTGAATACAACGAAGCAGATTATAAGATATATGATACCGAGGATATTACTATAGAAAACGGAGGATTAAATATCAATCTCTACAGTATTGGACCGGGTGGTAACATTTTCGGTTCATTTAAGTATTTCGGAAATGATTTTATTCTCAACATGATCGAAGCAGAATATAGAGGCGCCGGTGGTCATACAGGACTTTTTTACAATTTTGAAAAAGGAGATATAACAATAAACGAGACCAACACAATGAAAGAGGATGAGCCTACAGAGTCCAAAACTACTAAGGCAAAAGTCAAACGTTATCTTTTTGAAAAAACTTCGATTACGAATTTTTTTAACGAAGACTAAACAAGTAAGAAATTGTATTGCAGGAATTTTAAACTAAAATAACTACGGCCTTTTTTTACAAATTTAAAACATCATTTTTCATAACTTCGTTTTTTGGCAACTAAACAATTTAGCTATGTCAAACCTATATTAATTACATTCGCATTTTTCTAAATTCTAATAATGGAAAATTACAGTATCATCATCTTTATTCTGGCAATCGTAATAGGCCTTTCTGCTTTTGCTGATAAAGTAAAATTACCTTATCCAATTCTTCTTGTCATTGTTGGGGTAGCCATTGGTTTTATTCCGTCGATGGGAGAAATCGAAATAAATCCGGAAATTATCTTTCTGCTCTTTCTTCCCCCATTATTGTACGACGCCTCTTTTAATATTTCGCCCAAGGATTTCAAAACCAACATTAACACTATTGGAGCTTTAGCCATATCATTGGTTTTTCTAACAACATTAGGTATTGCCATTGTAGCTTATTATATAATTCCCGGAATGACCTGGCCTTTAGCTTTTGTATTGGGGTCTATCCTATCAGCAACAGATGCAGTGGCGGCTATAAGCATCACAAAAGGATTAAACTTATCTCATAAAACCTTAACCATTCTTGAAGGCGAAAGCCTCATAAACGATGCCTCTGCACTTGTTGCTTACCGCTTTGCAGTAGCATCTGTAATGGGATCTGCCTTTATAATATGGAAAGCAACTTTGCAGTTTGTACTATTGCTTGGAGGTGGTTTTCTTGTAGGTTTTGTAATGGCAAAAATCCTCGCTTTTATACTAAGCAGAGTTCATAAAAAAAATGTGGAAGTTACCATTAGCTTCATGCTCTTAATGCCTTTTGTTACCTATTTGATAGCAGAACATTTGCATGTTTCAGGAGTAATTGCGGTAGTTGTTCTAGGATTAACAATTGCCCGTTTCAGTAAAAAGATATTTCCCGAAAGTTTAAAAAACCAATCCCGAAGCCTTTGGGACATCATTATTTTTATATTAAATGGATTAATCTTTATCTTAATCGGACTCAATTTTCGTTATATCCTAAAAGACATTCCTAACGATATGATTTTGCCCTATATAGGTTACGCAGCTATCATAACCCTTGTTGCGTTACTAATTAGAATGGCAAGGATTTTTCTTCAGAAGATTAATCTTCAAAAAGCATTTCAAAATACCAAACGAAAACGAAAAGTTAGCGAACATGCGCTTTTAGACTTTAATAACAGCATCATTATCAGCTGGTCAGGAATGCGTGGCATTGTGTCATTAGCGATTGCTTTGGGATTACCCAAATTACTCGAGGACGGAACCCCTTTTCCCGAACGAACCGTTATTATATTTATCTCTGTCGCCGTTGTTTTGTTAACATTGATTGGTCAGGGACTGACCCTCCCTTTTATTGTTAAAACATTAAATGCCGGAAAAGAAGATGGAAAAGAAGAAGAATCAAAACCCTGAATAGTTGCTTAATCACCCTAACTACCTATAAACAAAAACATTAAAGATTAAAGTATGCAATAAAGAATATCTTTTAACATTTGTAATATTTTTTCTATATTTTTACGCCATAAACCACCAACCAAAAAAAAACAATTTTCAATGAATGACAATTTAAAATATGCAACTAAGCTATTCGGCAGCGCAACATTTAGTTTTATCAAAATAAATATTATCGGGCAATTATTTTTGATCTTTATCTCGGTTATTTCCCTGTGTACTATTATTTATCAATCCGGCACGGGAATGGGGCATGCAGACGGCGCTTCTATTTTACTATTATTATTTGCTTTAAGACCAATTGGCTACACCTTGACAGTTGTTTCAATATTTGCAATACCTTTTTTATTGTTTACACTTGGGAATAAATATATCATCTCAAAAACCATTCATCAATTATTATCAGATAAAGGCGAAGTTTTATTATTCCCGATTATTGATAAAGTTCTCGATAAAATCAAATCTAAACAGCCTGATTTATTAAAAAAAGGAACTGATAAAACTAAATTAAAACTTAAACTTATACAGGAAATCAGGGATTCAAAAGAAAACAAGTGGCTAAAGAAAATCATTATCTACGGTTTTAAAAAAGTGAATCTTGATGATGTTGATTTCAGGGATGAAAATGTAAGCTTTACTGAGATTATTAAAAATAAAATAATAGAAGGTTTAAAAAGCATTTCAAAACCAACCCGAAATTTCTTTTGGATCATTGTAGGTTTACAGTTAACGGTCATGATTTTGGTTATTTTCCAGGTAATATAATTGCAATCAAACTTTCAAAACAAAATCAATACAATGAATCAGGAATTAGAAAGCCGCTTTGACGAATTTGACAAACCCGCCATCATCAGAAGAAAACTTTTGCCATGGTGGATTAAAACTTTTTGCTGGCTTTTTATGATTTTAGCAGTTTGTGCTATTGGTGCTGTCATTACGAATCTCTTTACTCCATATGTACATTTATCTCTTTACGGTTTTTCAAGCAACACCACTTTTTCAGCAACAGGAATATTTATTATTGCGATAATGCTGCTCAAAGGTTTTGCAGCATATTCACTTTGGTTCGAGAAACCTAACGCCATCTCAATTGGTAAAATAGACGCTATTTGTGGAGTTGTCATTTGCATTGGCTCCATGTTTGTTCAGCCTTTTACAACCAATGACGGGCATTTTCCGTTACGACTGGAAATTTTACTGCTTATTCCCTATTATATGCGACTGAACAAAATAGAATATACATGGGATAATTTAGAAAGCTTATAAAAGCAAAATTAAAAAAAGGTAATTGTTAATACTTTCACCTTCTAATATACTGTTTGTGATTTTATTTGTAAATTCGGTTTTATAAAAAAACGATGTTTCCCGAGTAAACAATCTCAGAAAACATTCTCAATATCATTAAAATACAAATATAAAATGGCTTCATTTATTAAAGAATTATCTTTTCGCTGGTCTGATCTTGACCCAAATTTTCACGTTCGTCATAGTGCTTATTACGATTTTGGTGCACAACATCGTATCGAAATTCTTGAAGAACTGGGTTTAACCTTAAAAGTGATGCAAACGCAAAGTTTTGGACCTGTTTTATTTAGAGAAGAATGTGTTTTTAGAAAAGAACTAAAACTTTCTGATAAAATATTCCTTCATACGAAAACATCAAAAATGAAAGCCGATGCTTCGCGCTGGTCAATCGTTCACGAATTTAGAAAAGATGATGACACACTTTGTGCCGTTATTACCGTTGATGGCGCCTGGATGGATACAAAACTTCGAAAACTAGCTTCTCCAACTCCTGAAATTGCTATTCAGGCTTTGAGTATTTTTCCAAAAAGTGACGACTTCGTTGGTTTATAAAATAAAATTCATTTTTCATAACTTTATCAAATCCAAAAAACTATATTTTATATATATGTCTTTTGGATTTTTTAAAATTCAAAACTCATGATCGATTACGCAAAAGACTTCAGAATAATTATCATTATCGCTATAATTGGATTTGTAACAATTATTTTGGGCGCGGTGACAGACAAAGTTCTTCACTATTTTTTGTATCGTAAATTAACGGACAAAGAATATGATGCGACAGGTTTTAGATTTTTAAAACACTTAATCATAACCGTAATTTATATTTTAGGATTTGCCTTTGCGTTAATACAAATTCCCGAATTTAAAATTATCGGGCATTCCTTTTTAGCCGGAGCCGGAGTTATTTCCTTAGTAGCCGGTTTGGCTTCTCAACAAGCTTTGAGCAATATCGTAAGCGGAATTTTTCTAGTGATTTTTAAACCTTTCCGAATCAACGATAAAATTACGATCAATAATTTTGTGGGCACAGTCGAAGATATTAATTTAAGACAAGTGGTTCTGAAAGATGCTGAAAATAACCGAATCATCATACCCAATTCTGTTATCAGCAATCAGATTATTGTCAACACCAATATGCATGACACCAAATGCTGCAAAATAATCGAAATTGGGATCGGCTATGATTCTAATATCGAAAATGCATTAGCCATAATGCAGGAAGAAATCGCCAGACATCCACTTTTTATAGATACCAGAACGGCAGAGAATAAAAAACAAAAAACACCTTTAGTTGTTGCTCGTGTAGTTGCTCTGGCAGATTCCAGCGTAACATTAAAAGCGTGGGCATGGGCAAAAAATTCTACAGATGGGTTCATAATGTATTGCGATTTACTGCAAAGTATCAAAAAACGTTTTGATGAAGCTAATATTGACATTCCTTATCCCCAACAAGTCGTGACCTTAAAAAAACAATAAAAACATAGGGCAACTTCTCCTGTTTTTTTTTTGAGAACTTTAAGATTTTATTCTTTGATTTTAAAATCGTTAGCTTTAATTTTATAATTACTCCAAACGAAATACATTCAGAAAATGAAAAACATAAAACTTATACTGCTTTTACTTCCGTTTTTTTGCTTTTCGCAGCAAGAAAATATAAAGGCGCTTGACATTAATCTAACCAATTATCAATATCCATTTCCCGTACAATTTTTAGAATTAAACAATCAGCGTCAATATCTTAAAATGGCGTATATGGATATCAAACCTGCTAACTACAACAACAGGAATATAGTTTTACTGCATGGCAAAAATTTCAACGGAGCCTATTGGGAATCTACTATAAAGGCATTAACAAAAGAGGGTTTTAGGGTAATTGTTCCTGACCAGATAGGTTTTGGAAAATCATCTAAGCCGGATAATTACCAATATACTTTTCAGCAATTGGCTGAGAATACAAAGAAATTGCTGGATCATTTAGGAATTCAGAAAACAACCGTATTAGGACATTCAATGGGGGGAATGTTAGCAACAAGATTTGCCTTGATGTATCCTGAAACTACTGAAAAATTAGTGCTCGAAAACCCAATTGGTTTAGAAGACTGGAAACTAGTTGTACCTTATAAACCCGTAGATTGGTGGTATGAATCAGAGTTAAAACAAAACTATCAAAACATAAAAAGCTATCAAATGGCGAATTATTATGATGGAAAATGGAACGCTGATTTTCAAAAATGGGCTGAACTCGGCGCTGGCTGGACCACAGCTCCAGATTATGCAAAAGTAGCATGGAACTCAGCCTTGATGTATGATATGATTTTTACGCAGCCTGTTTTATACGAATTTAAAAATATCAAAAGTCCAACACTTTTAATTATCGGAACAAGAGATAAAACAGCCATAGGAAAACCGCTGGTATCTGAAGAAGTTAGAAAAACTATGGGCAATTATCTGGAATTGGGTAAAAAAACACAAAAAACAATTCCCAACTCAAGATTGGTCGAAATTCCCAATACCGGACATTTACCGCATATTGAATCTTTTGATCAATTTATAAAACCATTAATCGTATTTTTGAAACAATAAATTTTTTCGCCACAACCTGACCGAAGGGAACAGACGAAGTAATTACACAAATTATAATTTAGCGTCATTCAAATAAAAATTAGTGGCAAACTCATTAAACAAACTAAAACTAAAATATATGTTTACAATCGAACAAATAAAAGAAGCGCATGCCAAAGTACAATCTGGTTCTGATTTCCCTAATTATATACAAGACCTTATCATTTTGGGCGTAAAAGGTTATGACACTTTTGTCAACAATGGAAATGTTGAATATTATGGCGTAAATAATTACAAAGTTTCAGCAGACGAAAAATATCCTGAAATTCAGGTCGCTCCTTTTGCTAATAAAGAACGTTTTATTGAGTTTCTAGTGATGCATCAGGATGGCCAAACTGATTATTTAACCTTCTGCAACCATGCTGCTCAATCCGGAATTGCAAAATGGCGTGTTGACATCATCGAAATGACCTGTACCTATTATGACAAAGAGGGCAATGAGATATTAATCGAGAAAATTCCCGGTTAAGCAAAAAACTAAGCAAAAACACTTAATATTTTCGATAAAAAAAGAATGTATGTCTCAAAGGATTATTCTGGTTACATTTTTATCCATTTGTTTTTTTGGATTTGCCCAACATAAAAAAGCAAGTTCAAAATTCAAAGTCATTGCTTTTTATACGGCAAAAAATGATCAGGCACACATTAGTTTTGTCCATGAAGCTAATAAGTGGTTTCCAAAAGTTGCCGCAGAAAATCATTTCAAATATGATTCAACTAGTAATTGGAACAATTTAAACGCAAAGTTTTTAGCCAAATATCAGGTCATTTTGTTTTTAGATACAAGACCCGAAACACCAAGCCAGCGAGAAGCTTTTGAGAAATACATGGAAAATGGCGGTGGTTTTATCGGATTTCATTTTTCGGCATTTGCACTAAATGATTCTGATTATCCACAAAACTGGAACTGGTACCACAATACTTTTTTAGGTTCAGGAGAATACGGCAGTAATACCTGGCGGCCAACATCAGCAATTTTGCGAATCGAAAATCAGCATGCTGTAACCAAAAACATTCCTAAAACATTTAAATCCTCGCCAAACGAATGGTACAGATGGAGCAACGATTTAAGAAAAAACCCGGATATAGAAATTCTTGCAGCAATTGACGAAAGCAGTTTTCCGTTAGGAACAGGCCCAAAACCAAACGAAATCTGGCACAGCGGTTATTATCCTGTTGTCTGGACAAATAAAAACTACAAAATGCTCTATGTAAATATGGGACATAATGATATAGATTATGAAAACGGAACTAACAAAACACTTTCATATACTTTTGAAAATAAAGAACAAAGCCAATTAATCTTAAATGGATTACTTTGGTTAGGGAATGCTAAAAAATAATTCAAAAAGAAATGTCAAATATACTTTCTCCAATAATAAATCCTGAAGAATTAATACAATTAAAAAATTCTCGTGAAGTTATTTTAATCGATGCCAGAGCAGGAATAGGTGCCGAAGAAAATTATAAAAACGAACATCTGGAAGGCGCTCGTTTTATTGATCTGAATCGGGATTTAGCCAATGTTGAAACGGATCCTGCAAACGGAGGAAGACATCCTTTACCATCATTAGAAAGATTTTCTGAAGTACTTTCTAAACTAGGAATTTCGCCTTTAAGCCGTGTTATAATTTACGATGACAAAAACGGCTCGAATGCAGCTGCCCGATTTTGGTGGATGCTCAAAGCAATTGGACATGAAAAAGTTCAGGTTTTAAACGGAGGTTTACAAGCAGCCATAAAAACCGGTTTTCCCGTAAGTTCTGAAATTGAAAATTTTGAACCAACAGAAAAATACCTGATTTCAGAATGGAATTTAGCCGTCGCTACTATTGATGAAGTCGAAAAAGCCCGAAATAATGAAGAAAATATTGTAATTGATGTAAGGGATAAAAATCGCTTTGATGGGCTTACAGAACCTCTTGATTTAATCGCGGGACATATTCCAGGAGCAATCAATATTCCGTTTAGCGAAAACTTAGACGAAGATGGATTTTACAAATCACCCGAAGTTTTAGCAGAAAAATATAATAAAATTATAGGCGATAAAAATCCTGAAAAAGTTATTGTGCATTGTGGTTCAGGTGTCACGGCTTGTCATACTTTATTAGCGATGAATTATGCCGGAATTCCAATTCCAAAACTGTACGTAGGTTCCTGGAGCGAATGGTCTCGTAACGATCGCGAATTAGCGACCAAAAAAATAGATTAAACTGAAAAAACATTTAACGCATAGATAATCTTAAAAACTTATTTGCCACAGCTTAAAAAAATCAATTGTTTTAATCTGTGAAATCTGTGGCAACAAAACAACAATTAATCTATGTCAACATAAATAATACTTTAAAAATGCAGCATTGGGATATACTTTTATCGAATCAGGTAAATAAAAAAGCTTTTATAGCAACATTACTTTCCGGCGAAGCCAAAGGAGAATTAGCCATTTTTAACAACAAAAAAGGGATTCTGTTTTCAGACATTGCCATAGAAAAATTCATCGAAAAAGAATATCAATACGATACTGTAGAAGCTTCTCCGGAATCTCACAGACAATTGAGAACTTTTTCATCCGGCGAACGTAAAAAAGAATTTTTGAAATACTGCATCAATCAAAAACCAGATTTTATCATTTTCGACAATCCGTTCGATCATTTAGATCAGGCTTCGCGCGTCGTTTTAGCAGAATCCTTAAAAGATCTGACAAAAGATATTGCGATTATTCAATTAGTCAATCGTGTGGTCGACGTATTATATTTTGTTTCTAACAAAGCGCAGATCAAAGACAATACCTTTGAATTGCATCCTATCTCAAAAACCGAAAACCACTTTAAAACCTTAAATACATCAGCAATTCCTAAAGCGATCGAACCACATTCCTTTCACGAAAGTGTATTAATCAAAATGGAAAATGTTTCTGTGAGCTATGATGACCGCAAAATTGTCGACAATATTTCATGGACCATAAAACAAGGTGAATTCTGGCAGTTAATTGGTCCTAACGGTTCCGGAAAAAGCACTATTTTATCTTTGATAACCGGAGACAATCCAAAAGGTTTTGGACAGGATTTACATTTATTCGGAAGAAAAAAAGGAACTGGTGAAAGTGTTTGGGACATCAAAAAACAAATCGGGATCTTCACAACTTCCATGACGGATCTCTTTCAAAAAGGACATACTTTAGAAGAAATGATTCTATCCGGCTTTTTCGATTCCATAGGATTGTATATTGAACCAACGACTTTGCAAAAACAAACCGTTACACAATGGCTTGAAGTAATTGAAATGACCGGTTTAAGAAAAAAACGCTTTATTGATCTTTCTATTGGTCAGCAAAGAGTTGCTTTGATTGTTCGTGCCGTTCTAAAACATCCTCCATTATTAATCTTAGACGAACCTGTAGAAGGTCTGGACGACGAAAATGTCGATTTGGTGATACAGCTTATCAATACCATAAAACAAGAAACAAACGTTAGTATTTTATACGTGTCACATCGTATCGAAACCGGTCTTGCTCCTACTTCGGTTTTTGAGCTTTTACCAAATGAAGCAGGATCAATCGGAAAAATAAAATACCATTCCGAGTTAAATTAAAAAATGAAAATGAAAATCAAATATATCTTATTATTAGTAGTACTGCTAATAATCACTTCTTGTGGTGGTACAATTTCAACGGCAAAAACGGCATACAAAATCACTGAAACAACCCCATTAAAATCCAATTGGGATTTTAATCCAAAAGAATGGTTTCTGGAAAAAGATACTTTAACCGGAACTGGAGGACCAATGCATTGGGGCGTAATAGAATCGAAAAAGAAACTCCCTAAAAATTACCAAATCGATCTGAAGGTAAACATAACCAAAGAATCTCTCTTTGAGATCATGCTAAACGTAGATAAAGAGCAATATATTAGAACTTATTTGTATCGAATCGATCAAAATATCGTTATTGGCAGAGGTGTTTACAAAAAAGGAAGCGACGAATACGAAAAACGCGGAGGTCCAACTTTGTTTAAAAAAACAATGAAACTAGAGAACAATAAATGGTATGATGTAAAAATAAGGGTTTCAAACAATCAACTGTATTTTTCAGTCGATAACGAAACGTTCTTAGAATGTTCCTTAGAAAAAAATAATCTCAGCCAGCAAGGTAAACTAGGTTTCTTAACCAACGGCGAAGCAAAAATTACAGACTTAACGATTAGAAATATTGAATAGTTTTTTTACCAATAAGATATTAAGAAAATTTAAGATAAAATCTTCACTAACGTAATTTCTGAATAGTGAAACAAAATAAGTTCAGAGCTTAATAAACTTAATCTCTTAATGGTAAAAAAATGAAGTGCTACATGGTAAAACCAAAAAAGCTCCAAAAATTTTGGAGCTTTTTTTATACGAGAAAATCTTTTCTCTATTTTTTTTTATTCTAAATATCTATTCTTCTTCTATATTATGCGTCTTACCGTAATTACGCCATTTCTCAATGCAATCCTGAAAATCCTGAGGTAATTCAGTATCAAAGCGCATCATTTCGCCAGTTGTTGGATGCACAAAACCAAGAGTTTTAGCATGCAAAGCCTGACGTGGCAAAGCTTTAAAACAATTCTCTATAAACTGTTTGTATTTTGTAAACGTAGTTCCCTTCAAAATCAAATGACCACCATAACGTTCATCATTAAATAACGGATGACCAATATGTTTCAAATGCGCACGAATCTGGTGCGTTCTTCCTGTTTCTAACCTGCAGGAAATCAAAGTTACATAACCAAAACGTTCCAAGACCTTATAATGTGTAATCGCAGGTTTTCCTATTTCAGGATCCGCAAAAACCGCCATTTGCATACGGTCTTTTAAGTGTCTCGCAAGATTTCCTTCGATCGTTCCCTCCTCTTCGGTAACATTACCCCAAACCAGGGCAATATATTCACGTTCAGAAGTTTTTGCTTCAAATTGTTTTGCCAGGTGCGTCATTGCCGCTTCTGTTTTGGCAACCACCAGAAGTCCGGACGTATCCTTATCTATTCGGTGTACCAAACCTGGGCGTTCGCTGCTGTTCATTGGCAAATTCTCAAAATGATGTGCCAAAGCATTCACCAAAGTCCCGGTATAATTTCCGTGACCCGGATGCACTACCATTCCCGGCTCTTTGTTGATTAGCAACAAAGCGTCGTCTTCATACACAATATTTATCGGAAGATCTTCCGGAAGAATATGGTTTTCAAACGGCGGATGTGTCAACATTACCGTAATAAGATCAAGTGGTTTTACTTTGTAATTTGATTTTACAGGAATTTCATTTACAAAAACACTTCCTTCACTTGCAGCATTCTGAATTTTGTTCCGTGTTGCATTCGGAATCATATTCATCAAATATTTGTCAATACGCAAAAGCGCCTGACCTTTAGGCACATCAAACCTGAAATGTTCGAATAATTCGTCTTCCAGATCTAAATTTTCAATATTATTGTTCATCTTTTGGGGTTTCAGTAGTTGGCGCAGCTGTACTATCTGCGGCCTGACTCTCATCTACATAACTAGCTTTTCCGTCTCCTAAAACCAAGTCGATTTTAGACGCTTTCAGCACACGGTCTCCTACTTTTAAGTTTCTACCTTTATAGCGCATCTCCAGAACCATATCTTTTCCAAGGTTCGGAATATACGTTATCGTTCCTTCCTGAAGCCCTAAAGCTTTCAAAGTTGGAACTGCTTCACGATATGTTTTCTCAATTAAATCAGGAATTTTAACAGACGAAAATCCTGATGCATTAATTTTAATATATATTTTTCTTCCCACTTTTACCATTGTTCCGGGCAAAGGATCTTGCTCAACAACACTGTATTTTGGGTATTCACTTCGGTAATCAACACTATCCAAAAGCACATAATCCAAGTCTAAATCGTTCAGTTTTGCCTCTACTTGCTCCTCAGTCAGTTTAGACAAATTAGGAACGGCAATCTCATGTCCGTGATCAGTTGTAAAAGTCAACCAATGCATAAACAAATAACCTAAAACGGCAATAATCGCAATCGCAATCAATACTTGCACAAAAAACACTCGGCTCGTTAAATACTTACGTAAAGTCATAAATTTATTTTTATTAGGGGCAAAGATAAAGCTATTTCGTTTCAAAAAAAATGATAATTTTGTTTTAAACAAGAAAGTGTTCTGATTGTCATCCCCAGCGAAGTCGAAGGATAATTCTAAGGAGCTGTTTCCTGCTGTGCACCGTATCTTTTCCTGGCTAAAGAAGCCAGAAAAAGGATGCCGCTCCCATCAGGGCTAGGGCTTTAGGTTTCAAGATGATTGTTTTCTTTTTTTGTCATTTCGACAAAGAAAAAATCACATCCAGAGAGCAACGCACTGTATGGATGCAGTAAATGTTAGTTACTAGTGTGATTTCTCCTGCTTTGAAATGACAAGCAGATCGATTTAAACAGTTTTTCAAAAATTTAATTCGTGAAATTCATGGCGAAAAACCTGAAACCTGAAACAACATTCTTGAACCTGGAACAAATAAAACCTGAAACAAAATATAAACAATATAAAATGAAAAACATAGCCATCATCATGGGCGGATATTCAAGTGAATACAAAATTTCACTTATTAGCGGAAACGTTGTTCACCAATACCTTGACAAAACAAAATACAACGGATTCCGCATTCATATTTTCAAAGAAAAATGGGTGTATGTAGACGAGAACAACGCCGAGTATGCGATCGACAAAAACGATTTCTCAGTAACAGTAAACAATGAGAAAATCACTTTCGATTGTGTTTTCAATGCCATTCACGGAACACCAGGCGAAGATGGTTTGATGCAGGCTTACTTCGAATTACTAGGAATAAAACAATCGTCTTGCGATTATTATCAGGCAGCCCTTACCTTCAACAAACGTGATTTATTATCGGTTTTAAAACCATATGGAATCAAAACGGCGATTTCTTATTACTCAAACAAAGGTGATAGTATCAATACAAAAGAAATTGTTGCAAAAGTAGGTTTGCCATGTTTTGTAAAACCAAATAAAGCTGGTTCTAGTTTTGGAATCTCAAAAGTAAAATCAGAAGCTGAATTGCCAATTGCTATAGAAATAGCGTATAAAGAAGATAACGAAATCATCATCGAAAGCTTCCTTGACGGAACTGAAGTTTCTGTTGGAGTAATCAATTATCAAGGCGAAATTAAAGTATTGCCCATCACAGAAATAGTTTCTGATAATGATTTCTTTGATTACGAAGCAAAATACGAAGGAAAATCACAGGAAATTACACCGGCAAGAATCTCAGAGGAATTAACGCAAAAAGTAAGCGAAGTAGCAAAACGCGCTTACGAAGTCTTAAAAATGAAAGGTTTCTCAAGAAGCGAATTCATCATCGTAGACAACGAACCATATATGCTGGAAATGAATACAATTCCAGGTTTAACAACAGAAAGTCTGATTCCGCAACAAGCACAAGCTGCCGGAATATCGTTGGAAGATTTGTTTACCAATGCGATTGAGCTGGCACTTGCTTAAAAAAGCTACTAAGGTTCTGAGATGCTAAGTTACTAAGATCTCAGAACCTTTTTTTTAACCACAAAGTTTTGTCAGACTGAGCGAAGTCGAAGTCTCGCAAACTGATTTAGCCCAAAGAAAAAAAACGTAGAAACTCAAAAAAAATGAAAGAAATATTTGAATGGAATAGAGTATTTTACAACGATCTTCCCACGAATTTCGCACTCGAAGTTGTATTTCGTTCGACTGTTATGTTCATCATTTTATTGTTGACATTAAAATTGGCCGGAAAACGAGGTGTAAAACAACTCTCTATTTTCGAAACCGTAATCATTATTGCACTGGGTTCTGCCGCAGGAGACCCTATGTTTTATGAAGATGTGGGTATTGTTCCCGCTGCAATAGTTTTTATCGTCATTATTATCCTGTATCGTTCTGTAACCTGGCTTACCGGAAAAAGCAAAAAATTCGAAGAATTTATAGAAGGTAAAACCGAGTGTCTGATCAATAATGGTAAATTCTCTATTGCTACTTTCAAAAAAGAAAGTCTTGCACAAGACGAATTTTTCTCTGAGCTTCGCATTAAATCGATTGAACATCTCGGACAAGTAAAACATGCTTTTATAGAAACTAGTGGAGAAATAAGCGTATTTTTTTATGAAGATAAAGATGTACAATACGGATTACCAATTCTACCTGCTGCATTCAATAAAAAAAGCACAATAATACCAACCGAAGCCATTTACGCCTGTACTTTTTGCGGACATATAGAAAAACAAAAAACAGCTGCTGCAAAATGCGAAATCTGTACAAAAGAAGAATGGGTTCCGGCGCCAAAAACGCTAAGAATAACGTAATATTAAAGAATAGAAACCTCAAATAAAAAAACATGATATTTCTTGTTGGTACTCGAGAATCTAATATTAAAAATGGTCTGATTTTAAATGAAAAATGTCTTAAATGTAATACACAAGATACATTACATTTTAGTATTTATAAAAGATACACCCATGTCACTTTGATTCCATTATTTCCTGTTGGAAAATGTGTTTACATAAAATGCAATCATTGTGGCGAAAACTTTGATTATGAAGATTTATCTGAAAGTGCTAAATTACAACTAAGAAATGAAAAATTAGATTATTCAATTTGGATGTTTTCCGGTTCGATTATAATAACGTTATTTCTTATTTTTACAATTCATAATTATTTTGAAAAGAAAGATGAAGCAGGGATTCTAATTAAAAACCCAACAAAAGGAGATGTATATAATCTAAAAGTAAAAAATGGGTATTATTCCAACATGAGAATTGATAAAGTGACAAGAGATAGTATCTATGCTACTTTAAATGATTTTAATGCCTATATGCCAAACGAAATTGATGATTTAAATAAACCTGAAAACTATTCAAATAGAAAAGTTTATTACTCAAGAAATGATCTAATAAAACTTTATCAGGAAAATGAAATATTGAAAATTACGAGAAAGAAATAATAACAGGTTTTTAGTAACGCAGAACCTTAGAAACTAAAAAAAATGCGAAAAGCCATATTCCCCGGATCATTTGATCCAATCACACTTGGTCATGAAGACATTATCAAAAGAGGAATTCCTTTATTTGATGAAATCGTAATCGCTATTGGTGTCAATGCCGAAAAAAAGTATATGTTTTCACTCGAAGAAAGAAAACGTTTTATAGAAGAAACTTTCAAAGACGAACCAAAAATTTCGGTTATTACTTATGAAGGTCTAACCATAGATCTGGCAAAAAAACAAAAAGCCCATTTTATTTTGAGAGGTTTGCGAAATCCAGCCGATTTCGAATTCGAAAAAGCCATTGCCCACACCAATAGAAAACTCTCTAAAATTGAAACCGTATTTCTATTAACAGCGGCAAGTACTTCATTTATTAGTTCTAGCATTGTTCGTGATGTATTGCGTCATGGAGGTGAATATGAAATGCTGGTTCCGGATGCGGTTAGGGTAAAGAAATAATCAAAAAATATTTCACTATAAAATAAAAATCAGCATCAACCAGTTTAACCCGCCAAATCCGTGGGTAAAACCATAACAAATCATAAACTTGCAAGCGAAGCAAATTATAAGTAATTTCGCATTTTTAAATAAAACACCAAATAATGAGCATCGAAAGAGAATTGAACAAACGCAGCGGATCAAAATGTGAACTTTGTGGAGCCGAAGAAAACCTAAAAGTATATGAAGTATTGCCAACTAAAAAAGGCGGTCTTGATGAAAGCATTTTTGCTTGTGGTACTTGTATTGACCAGATTGAAAACCCGGACAATGTTGATTTAAATCACTGGAGATCCCTAAACGACAGTATGTGGAACGAGAACGTTGCCGTACAAGTTGTAGCCTGGAGAATGTTAAGCCGTTTGCGTGCAGCAGGATGGCCTCAGGAGTTACTTGACATGATGTATTTAGACGAAGATACTCTTGCATGGGCACAAGCAACCGGAGAAGGAGAAGATGACGAAAACAAAATCATTCACCGTGATAGTAATGGTGTAATTTTAGAACACGGAGATTCTGTAGTTTTAATCAAAGATCTAAAAGTAAAAGGATCCAGTATGGTTGCCAAACAAGGAACTGCCGTAAGAAATATCCGTTTAGACCACGAAAATGCTGAATACATTGAAGGAAAAGTAGATGGACAACAAATCGTAATTATCACCCAATACGTGAAGAAGATATAATTTTTTTTCTGAGGTTCTAAGTTGCTAAGATTCTAAGTCTCTAAGTTTTTTAAACCTTAATAAAGTTTTAGAACCAGCAAACTGAAACTTAAAAAAACCTGAAACAATACAAAACAAAAAAAGAAGCCGTCTCAAAACATATAATTTGAGACGGTTTTTTATTTGATGATGTTTTGATTTTTATTGGGTTAATTTTGAGTGGAGGCAAAAATTGCCCTTATGCTGCAATTTTCTTCCTTAAGTTGTGACCTAAAGCCATTAATCCGAACTCTAATTCAACTTTTTGAAGTCCTTTTAAAGAAAATCGTCTAAATCCGTTATTATGCTTGAGTTGGGCAAACACAGGCTCTACATCGGCAGAGCGTTGCTTTCTTCTTTGTATTCCTATTTCACTTAGCAGTAATTCCCTTGTCCTTTGTTTATGCCTTTCAAGGTTATGGTTTCGCTCTATACTTCTGTTTCCCTGAGCTTTAAAACATTGACCTCGAAGTGAACAGCCTTCACAGTTTTTGGCCTGATAATGAGATAAGGTTTGGGTGTATCCTGCAGCTGTTGTTTTCTGGTTTTGATGTGTTTTATGCATTTTTTGTCCCATTGGGCATACATAATAATCTTCTTGCTCGTTGTAATGGAGATTTTCTTTGCTAAAAGCCTTGTGTTTCTTTTGGTAGTTTTGATCTTGTTCTTTTTCAAAAGTATTATATTTTACAAAAGCTTTGAGCTTCTTTTGCTCCAGATAATCATAGTTTTCTTCACTTCCATAACCTGCGTCAGTAGTTATCTCTTTTATCTTTTTAAATATTTTCTTGCCGAAGGTTTGTTCCAAATTTTCTAAATGAGGTTTGAGGGTTTTGGTATCGGTCGGATTTTGGTGGATGGTATAATGAACGATGATCTGATTTTGTGTAGATATCTGGGTATTATAAGCTGGCTTGAGCTGCCCGTTTAGCATATGATCTTCTTTCATGCGCATAAAAGTAGCCTGGGTGTCGGTTTTGCTGTAACTGTTTCTTTCCCCTAGAATAGCTTCTTGCTTTTCATACTTTTCAAGATTAGCAGTAAAATTATTTTTTATATAGCGTAATTTTGCTTTTGCTTTAGAACTTGCCTTTTCATTACCGGAGAGTTTTGCATCTATTTTAGCTACAGTTTTCTGAATTATCTCTTTACTGATTTCTTTGAATTCTGTTGGTTCCGGGTTTGGACCCTCTTCATTATTGATGCTTTGGGCATATTTCCATAATTCTTCCAACTGAGTCAGCATTTTAGCTTTGTTGGTTTTAATGCTGTTGCCCCACACAAAAGTGTACCTACCAGCCTGAGCTTCTATTTTTGTGCCATCTGTATAAATTTGTTTTAGGTTTACCAGCCCTTCTGATGCAAGCATTAAAACTACCTGCTTGAAGATTTCTTTAAAACTCTCTTTGAGTTTGTCACTTCTAAATCTATTAATTGTATTGTGATCAACAATAGTCATAGAAGTAAGCCACATAAAATTAATATTCTCGCGAAGGGCAAGTTCTATCTTTCGCGAAGAGTAAATATTAGTCATATAAGCATACAACATCACTTTGAGTAACATCTTTGGATGATAACCAGGATTGCCCTCTTTACTGTAGGCTTGTAAAAGAGGCTGGATATTTATTGACTCGACAATCTGATCAACTACTCGAACCGGATGTCCCTGTGGAATTAAATCATCAAACGAATAAGGAAAAAGTACCGTTTGTTGTTGGTTATAATGTTTGAATCTCATATATAATCAGTTACTTAACACTGATTAAATTTACAAAATTGTTAATGAAAATACAAACTAAAAAAAAGTAGCTGACTCAGTTTTGAGACAGCTACTTTTTTTGTTTTGTATTAGGAGTAATTTATTTTTGGAACAATTTGTTAATCTGATCTTTTAATAACGGCTCAGAAACATTACTAGTAACAGATGAAGCATCTTTACTGGAAACCATAAACTGAACTGTAGCTTTCTCAGGAATAACACTTCCTGTGTAGTGCAGCCAAATATAGTTGTTAGGTAATTCTAACTTAATATCATACAAAGGGTTCGCTGTAAAACCATTTACAATAATACTGTAAAGACTATTGTAATCATTATTTACATTTTTAAATGTAAACTTTCTCAAGCTTGATGATTCATCATCATTCTGGATACTTGTATAATAAACAGTATATTCATCTCCAATTTTTTGAATATAATTGTTATTTACTTTTCCTAATCTCTCAACTGGTACAGTTTCAATAACTTTAATTTGTGCAAAAGAGACAAAACTAAACATCAAAATGGCAATCGTAATAATTCTTTTCATAATTAATTTGGGGTTTATTATTTACGGGCGCAAGAAACGCAGAAAATATGATAAATTAAAACCTTAACCGTTAATTTATTAACAATCAGTCAAGAATGGTGTTCAAAATTTAATCAAACCTACCAAAACATCTAATTAAAATATTGAATTTCAATAAATTAACAGAAACATTACTACTAAAAATCACTAAAAAAATAAACCTGATTTTGTTCTTTTTAGAAACTTTCAAACACAATTTAAAAAAGAATTTTACTACACTATTTCTTCAGAGAAAATCTAGTTCTCCTCTTCTTTTTTAACCACTTTTCGGGCAACTTCAATTTTAAATTTCTTGCCTTTCATTTTCTCGTCCTTAATATTATGCAGCAAGTCTTTTACTTTATTGAATTTTACGGCAGCAAACGAAATAAAATCTTTCACCTCGATCAAGCCTAAATCACCTTTCTCCAATTTCCCTTTTTGAGAAAAGAAACCAACAATATCAATTTTATTTAGTTTTGTTTTCTTTCCTCCACTAATATATATAGTTTGATATTCCGGAGGTTTTGGCAAAGTGGTTGTGTTTTCAACCTTCAGAACTTCCATTTTGTAGTCAATATAATCCAATTGTTTTTCACTTTCGTGAACAAGGATATAAGCCGTTCCGGAAGCCTGCATACGTGCTGTACGACCGTTACGATGTGTAAATTCGTCTTCTTTAAGAGGTAAATGATAATGAATTACGTGTTTCATTTCAGGAATATCCAATCCACGGGCAGCCAGATCAGTTGTGATTAAATAACTCACACTTCCGTTTCTAAACTGAATCAAAGCACGCTCGCGCTCGTCCTGATCCATTCCTCCATGATAATAGGTAGAGTAAATTCCTTTTTCGTTTAGTGTGTCACTAATACGTTCAGCAGCATCACGATGATTACAAAAAATAATAGCCGACTGTGATTTCAAAGAACAAATCAAATTGAATAAACTTCCTAATTTATCTTTGGCAGGCGAAACAATCATCTTCATAGAAAGATTCGTTTTCTCCTCTTGTTCCGGAATAAAATCCAAAACCGTTGGATTTACTACTCTTGTATATCTTGGAATCTCAATATCTGAAGTTGCCGAAACTAAAACACGTTTATTTAATTTCGTCAGTTTGCCAATGATATAAGACATTTGCTCGTGGAAACCCAGTTGCAATGATTTATCAAATTCATCTAAAATTAAAGTCTGAATTTTATCTGTTCTAAAAGTATCTCTGTCAATATGGTCTGCAATTCTTCCCGGAGTTCCAATTAAAACAGCTGGTGGATTGCTTAAATTCTTGATTTCAGTATCGATCGAGTGACCTCCGTAGCAAATATTTACCTTATATGGAGTCCCCATTTTTTTCCAAACCTGCTCGATTTGCAAACCTAATTCACGTGAAGGCACTAAAATTAAACATTGAACCGAAAGAATTTCAGGTTGTAATAATTCTAAAACGGGTAACAAAAAAGCCAGTGTTTTCCCTGATCCTGTTGGAGAAAGCAGTAAAACATTATTATCGTTTAAAATAGCATCTTGTGCTACTTCCTGCATTTCGTTTAGGCTCTCAATTCCTAAGTTCGAAAGTATATTGTTCGAATGGTGATTTTTATTCATTTTGCAAAAGTAATCAAAAAAAGTTGTTTCAAGTTTTATGTTTCAAGTTGAAATGAGAATAGAGCAACTTTGACATTTTGCATAATGAAAAATTTAAACCACAGAGGGCGCAAAGTTTTTTTTAAAATAAGTTTTTTTTTAATCGTAAAGTTCGCAAAGCTGCCTGTTTTATAAACTTAGCGCTTTGCAAAATCTTTACGGCTAAAAAACTTCTTTCAAAATCAATTTAAAATAACACAATCCCGATAGCTCAATGTCGTTAAGTTAAGCTCTTTGACTAGCCTCCAGCTTTAGCTGGAGATGTTTAATACCCACAATGAGGGGCTTTAGCCAAATCGCATATTTTTGGCTAAAGCGACTCAGACTGGTTTCACATAATCTCCAGCTAAAGCTGGAGGCTATTCAAAACTACACTTTGAGATAAAAAATATAATCAAAAAAGCTTAACTTAACGACATTGCCCGATTGCTATCGGGATTGCGGTTAAGAAACTTATTCCAGCTCTGCTAAAATCAACTTAAATTCAGCTACTTCACTTTCTGTTAATGGTTTAAAAGGGCTTCTTAGAAAACCTCCTTCAATTCCCTGAAGTTCTAAACCTGCCTTGATAGCTCTTGGCAAGCCTTTATTGACAATGAATTTTAAAAGGTTGAGTTGTTTGTAAAACACCTTCTGAGCCTCCTGTAAATCATTTTTATCAATAGCATTGTATAAATCCAGGTTCAGTTTCGGGATTAAATTAGGTGCGGCAGTACACCACCCATTTGCTCCCGCAGCAAATGCAGCCAGAGCCAAAGGGTTTGAACCGTTGTAAAAACCGGCATCCTCACCCAGTTCTCTTCGCAAATAATGCATTCTCTGCACATCACCTGTACTTTCTTTAATCATCGTTACATTTGGGATTTCAAGAAGTCGTTTCAGCAAAGCAGGCGACATATCAACCCCACCGGTCGCGGGATTATTATAGGCCATTATTGGAATCGAAATTTGTTTTGCAACGGCATCATAATGCTGTACAATTTCATCATCGGTAAGTTTCCAGTAGCTCATCGGGATAATCATCACTGCATTTGCTCCTGCTTTCTCAGCAAATTTTGCGTGATAAACAGTTCTTTCAGTTGTTAAATTTGATACACCAACCAAAACAGGAACCCTGCCTTTTACCTGATCTATTGTCGCCTCCGTAATTGCTTCTTTTTCTTGATCTGTCAGATAAGGCATTACACCAGTGCTTCCTAACGGAGCAACAGCATGAGAACCAGCAACAATTAGTCGTTCTAATAGTTTTTTATACAATACAATATCTACTTGTTCATCCTTGTCAAAAGGAGTAATCGGATAGGCAATAATACCTTTAAACGGGTTGTTTTTCATTTACTTTTATATTTTATTAAAGATCTCTTCCCTCTTCTTCTCTTAAGGCAACTCCTAAATTCTGAAGCTGTGGTGCATTTTCGCAGGCAATATATTTGGCTGGTTTATCACTGCTTAAATTCTGATGTCTGTGCCACGCCCAGCTCGGGATATAAACCGCGTCTCCCGCCTTCCACTCTACTTTTACATCTTCAACTTCTGTATAACCATGTCCTTCAATCACATAAATAACCGTTTCGTAAGTATGACGATGTTTATTTGTCAATTGATCCGGCAATAAACCGCCAATTGTCATACTTACATTTTTACTGGGAAGATCAACAAAGAATACCGGATGTTTACGTTCTGTAGAAAACTGACTGTGTACTCCTGCCTGTTCTACATTTTTGTGAATCAATTTTTCCGGCATCACAAAAACAGGTCTGGCAAATGTTTGGTGAAAGTCTTTTGATGAAAATTGCTTTTTAGTTTCCATAATTTTATACTATTTATTTTTTTGCATTATTGCTTTTCAAAATTATCTTAACTTTGGACTATTAAAATAACACAGTTTCAACATAAACAGCTAGTCCAGATGCTAAGACCTTGGAAATTAGAAATTCAGTTCAATACCAATACTGACAAAGCAATATACCTGCAAATCGCCGATGCTATTATTGAAGCAATTAAAACAGGTATGCTTAAAAGCGGAAATGCTTTACCAGGAAGCAGGCAACTTGCCGGGCTATTGAAAGTAAACCGAAATACTGTAATCGAAGCTTTAGACGTTCTTATAGCCGAAGGCTGGCTCATAACAATAGAAAGAAAGGGAACTTTTGTCGCTGATATTCTCCCTCTATCTAAAGAAAACACAGCTCAACAACAAAAAACTAATTTTATAAACGAAGAAATAAAACCGCTTATCGTTTTTGATGACGGAATTCCCGATAGCCGAATCGCACCAATGAATGAATTGGCAAGAGCCTACAGACAGATTTTTAATCGAAAATCGCGTTGGCAAATTATGGGATACAGTACTGAATTTGGAAATTTGGAATTCAGGAAAGCCATTGTTCAAATGCTCAATTTTAAAAGAGGAATGAACATTACGCCAGATGAAATTTGCATTACCCGCGGAAGTCAAATGGCAATGTATTTAACCGCTAATTGTTTACTAACCCAAGGCGATTTTGTAATGGTAGAAAATCCCGGCTATAAACCTGCCTGGGAAACCTTTGAAAATGCCGGAGCACAATTACTTCCTGTAAATATTGATAAAGAAGGTTTACTAATCGAAGAAGTCGAGGAACATTTGAAGAAACACAACAATATAAAGGCAATTTACGTAACGCCGCACCATCAATATCCAACAACGGTAACTTTGAGTTTAAAAAGAAGATTGAAACTTATCGAATTATCCAACCAATACAACTTTACGATTATTGAAGATGATTACGACAATGAATTCCATTTTGGGCAGCGTCCTGTTTTACCTATTTCCAGTTACAGCAATGCAAAAAATGTCATTTATATAGGTACATTGAGCAAAATTGTAGCGCCCGCTTTACGAATTGGTTATTTGGTAAGTAGTTCCGAAAACATTCTAAAAGTAGGCAAACATCGAAAAATGATCGACGTACAAGGCGATAATATTATGGAAGAAGCTGTCTTGCAACTTATCAATGAAGGCGAAATAAAAAGACATCTTAAAAGAACAACACTTATCTACAAAACAAAAAGAGATGCTTTTGAAATAATCTGCAACAAACACCTCAAAAATAAAGTCACATTTATAAAACCTGAAGGAGGTTTGGCTTTTTGGGTAGTACCAAATTCAGACGTAAATATCTTAGAAATTTCAGACAAGCTACTCTTAAAGGGTATAAAAATAATAACGCCGGAAAAATTTAGTTTTAATAAACCAATTTCAGGATTCAGACTTGGCTACGCTTCACTTACCGAGAAACAACTCGAAGAAGGAATAATCGAGCTCGCGAAATATTTATAATATGTCTCGGGTTTTTGTTTGTTTCAGGTTTCAGCTTGAAATGCGGTTAAACTTTATGCTGATATTTTACCGCAAAGAGCGCAAAGTTTTTTTTATTTTGGAATGCTTTGCGCAGATTTTAAGATCACAAAGCTGTGCGTGAAGACCTTGAAGATTGCAAAGGCTTACATAGAGACCTTTGTCAAAGTTTTAAACCAAGAGTGTAATGAACTTTCTTTCATGTATTGAATGTTTCTAATTTACTAGGATCCCCACCACAATGTATTACTACTTGTTGAATGATTTCATTTTGTAATTGATTACAAAATGAAATTTTGGGGATCTTATATCCTTTTAAGCCATTGAGTTTTATGTAACTCAAAAGTAAAATGGATGCAATTAGAATAATATATATCATTACTTGAATTCCATTCCATTGTCTTGAAAAATAGTGTTTAAAATTAAGTTCTTGTTTTATAAATCTAAAGAAACGCTCAATATCCCAGCGCTTTTTGTAAATTTTTGCTATTTGATCTGCCGTAAATTCTTCTTCGGGCAAGTTGCTTAAAAATAATATTTTTTCTCCATCAGATTTCAATATCCCTTCTACTAATCTAAAAACTATTTTAGTCTTTTTTTGATTGGCATAAAGATGAACTTTACTGTGTTTTATCAACTTAATAGTTTCATCTTCACAATCCAACGGTATAACTTTACTGCCTTTTTCTATTTCATACTTAGATGATTTATAAATTCGAGTAACAAAATATTTATCCTTATTGGAGAGCTCAGCCATTGTTTTTCTTTCCTTCATTCCTCGATCAAAAACCGCAATATCTTTTTTATTACTTATGTGTTCTTGAAGAATATTACCCAAAGCCAAATCTTCACTAATCATTTTTTGATCTTTGTGAAAATTTACATTAAATGGCAATTCACTAAAACCAATTGTAAATTTTATACTGTTTTTACCTTGCTCTCCTTTTTTATTTTTCTGTCCATTTTGCATTCCAAAACTTAATAAAGAAGCAGATAAACTTGTAATTATTGAGTCGTATAAGCTTAATTTTGCTTTATCTTTCTGTTCAAGTTTATCCTGAAAAACAGTAACAGTATACTGATATAGTTTCTCGAAATATTCCACGTTGATTTTTCCAATTCTCTCTGCAATACTGCTGTGACTAACACTTTTATCTTTAGGAATCTGAGCATATTTACAAAAAAATGATTCTCGTAAAAATTCTCAAACACTCTGGAACTGGCTCTGTTTTCATTTAAGACACCAAAAATACAAAGTTTAAATAATTCCTTACCTTTTAATTTTTTAGCATTCCAATCAACCATTGTTTGCTGAGCAAAAAATCAAGTTGATCTTCTGAAATATAATTTAATATTTCTTTTACTTCTGTTCTGATTTGCATTTTCTGATATTTATTGACATACAGAAAATAAAAATAATAGTTTTTTACAAAAGTTCCTTACACTCTTGGTTTTGAACTTTGACAAAGTTGGCAAAGGAAAGCAAAAATCTAAAAACCAATTATATTTTTATTTGTATTTTCGTACATCTATAAACCAATTAACTATCATTCTATGTCATTTCTATGATATCTAAAAACTATTAAAGAAAAAACAGGAAATGGTCCGGCTGAGTTTAGAACTTTGGCAGAACAAAAAGCATTTACACTAGACGAAAAACTAAAACCAGAAGCAAAAGCAGGAGATATTGTAAACTGGCTCAAAGAAGATTTTGATTTAGGTCAAGGCTATTCAATGGCAATTTATGCATTACTTAAAGGCATAAAAGACGAAAATAGTCAGTAACAAGTATAAAATAAGTAAACATTTTTTACTTTAAAATAAAAAAGAAATGAGAATAATCTCAGTAAGAGAAAACCCGGAATATAAAGATAAAACAATTCAATATTTTCAAAATAGCTGGCCTGAAATAGCACCTATTATTTATGAAGATTGCATTACGCATAGTATAAATGCCAAAGATTCTTTGCCACAATGGTACCTGTTAGAACTTAACGAGAAAGTTATTGGTTGCGCGGGACTTATTACAAATGACTTCATTAGCCGCATGGATCTTTATCCCTGGATTTGTGCCATTTTTATAGACGAGAAATACCGCGGAAATAACTATAGTAATTTATTAATAAAAAAAGCCAAAGAAGACTCTAAAAAAGCGGGATTCAAAAACTTATACCTGTGTACGGATCATACGGGATTTTACGAAAAATCTGGCTTTAGCTATATCGGGCAAGGCTATCATCCTTGGGAAGAAGAATCCAGAATCTATCAAATCGATTTGTAAACCTATTTCAGGACGAGACAAAACAAGAAATATCAATTTTATACTAACTAAAAAACCATAAAAAAATGGGATTATTTAATAACCTTTTTAAAAAGAAAGAAGAAAATACGGAGTCAACTTCAACTGTTAGTCAACCAAACATTAGCAAGCATTTTACATCTGAAAATGATTTTTTAGAGAAATTTGGAGCTGCTGTTTTAGAGAAACAAAGAAATCTTTATGATGTTACTGGCGATCTTTCCTGGAATGTTGACATGGACAAAGAAGAAATAACATTTGGAGACAATCTTACTTTTCCCATGCAGGCTTTGGGTTCGTTTTCTCATTCTTCAGAGACATGGCTTTGGATCTGGGAAAATAAAGCGGGCGGTTATACCAAGTCTCTTATGAAACAGGCTCTTTTACTAAAGCAATATGGAGAACAAAATAATATTGATTTATTGACTGTTGGAAAATTTGACGCCGTAGAGAATGATTTACATTTAATGGGAATGATTGCTGTCGAAATGTTCAACGGAAGTGCTTATTATCTTGGAAATTACGGACAAGGAACAATGGTTCTTACCATAAAATCTGATGTAATAGACAAAGTTGAGAGTGAAGAATTCTCTCGAATTTTAACTGTTTTTCCTGAATTAATTTCAACATTTGAAATTCAAAACCATAAAAATGCTTTTACAAATTATCTAACACAGAAAGGCTATAAAATAACATCGAATGGAAACGAAATTAAAGCTGAAAAGAATGAGAATGTAATTGATGCTGTTTTTAATGAAGATAATCTTCTGATAAAGTTAAATAGTAATAATGCTTAAGATTTCCTCCCAGGATTAAAAACAAGTAAGAAACCAGAAATACCTTTTAGACCCCATTCCCCACGTGAGGGATAGGAACTAACTGCCGAAGCAGTGTGGATAGCCTGACAGCATCCCGATAAGAGGGCGTATACGCGTAAAGTACTTTTGCCCTCTTATCGGGATGATGGCACGCCCTGCTAATTTTAAGAAATGTAAATTTGAAAAGTGGTAAATCACGACATTTTTTTCCAGAAGTTCAATACTCCGTCGCAGGCAGAATATTCTAAATCAAAACTTTCAGGAATTTCTTCCCATGTACTCCAATACGTTACAAGTCTTGTATACTTAGGCGCTTTAGCGAGCTGATCCCTGACATAATTGGAATAAGTGAGAAACAATTCGTTTTCTGGAACTACAATTTTATCTATGGGGCAGGAAGTATCTACATTTTCGAAAAAAGAATTGTAAAAATAAAAGGCATCATAATCTGAAAAAGAAATATCAATGATATTAGAATGAATAAATTCAACATTCTCGACATGATGTTTTTCGGCAATTTTTTTGGATAGCTTTATAAGGGATTCCCTTTGCTCGACACCATAAAAAAGTCCTTTTGTAGAGGCTGCGCCTACTAAACAAAATTTACCAACGCCTGCACCAATATCCAAAACCTTTTTATTGGGTTTATCAACCAGATAATCAGCTGCAATCCTGGCAATGGCAACCGGAGTCCAATGTCGCTCTGCAAGTCTCCTGATGCGTGTAGAATACAACATATCAAATGCGCTGTCTTCTATTTCTATATTTTTTTTTAAGGATTTAAAAATCATTTAATTCGATTGCCTGTCTTCGTGATTAGATAAAAATAGCATTACGCCTTATAACTACAACTTTAGAAAAACAGTGCATTTAAGCACTGAATTTTAATATCGCAGTATTTTCCTGTAATATAACATTAGTTGAGGTCATTCGCAATCTAAACGAGCAATTAAATGTTTTTCTTTTTATTTAAGTCATACCGGCAAACCCTTAATAGTTTTAAATTAAGATTTGGTATTTGATATTGACTTTTGATATTGTTATTTTAACTGTTTTTCTTCTTCAAACAACAGCTTAATATTCTCATAAGAGTTTTTCAGGGCTTCTTTGATTTGCTCGGGATTTAACCACGCCACTTTTTCGATACCTTCTTCAAGCTGACCTACTGGTGTTCCTTCAAAATCAGATTGCATTTCGAACCAATGCGTGACTTTGAGTTTATATTTTCCGTTGCGTTTAAAAACGTGGTATGTTTTTTCGAGTTTATTAATGATGCGCAGTTTGTTTACACCGGTTTCTTCTTCAACTTCGCGCATGGCAGTTGCCTCAATTTCCTCTCCTTTTTCGATTCCGCCCTTTGGCAAGTCCCATTTTCCATTTCTAAAAATAAATAAAACTTCGCCTTTTTTATTGTAAACAAGACCTCCTCCCGCTTTATTTACAGGGATTTTAGCCTTAAGTGTCTTCATAATTTCCTTTTCATCAGGATGATATAAATACGCCTTTTGAATTTTATTTTGAAACATTTTGACTATAAGCTGCTCAATATCAATACTCTCTAACAAGAATAATTGAAAATCAGTCTCTCTTGAGATTTCATTTGTCAAAAAAAGTGGTTTGTCGTTCACAAAAACTTTATACATTTGTACTATGATTTTTAATAAAGATACTGCCGAAAAAACAGCCGAATTGCTTTTGCAAATAAATGCAATTAAATTGAATCCCGAAAATCCTTTTACATGGGCTTCAGGTTGGAAATCTCCTATTTACTGTGATAATAGGTTAATTCTTTCATTTCCGAGCATCCGAAACTACGTTCGTGATGAGTTTGCGAAGAATATTGAAAAACAATTTGGGAAACCAGATGTAATTGCCGGTGTTGCCACTGGAGCTATTGGAGTGGGGATTCTTGTTGCTGAAAGCCTTGGATTACCATTCGTATATGTGCGTCCGGAAGCAAAAAAACACGGAAGACAAAATCAAGTTGAAGGTTTTTTACAAAAAGGACAAAATGTTGTTGTTGTAGAAGATTTAATCAGCACAGGAAACAGCAGTTTGATGGCTGTTGAAGCTTTACGTAACGAAGGTGCCAACATAAAAGGGATGGCAGCGATCTTTACCTACGGTTTTAACGTTGCCGAAGATAACTTTAAAAAGGCTAATATCGATTTGTATACGTTAAGTAATTACGAAAATCTATTAGACTTAGCAGTTCAGAAACAATACATTACCGAAGATCAACAATCGACTTTGCTGGAATGGAACGAAAGTCCATCTACGTGGGGGCAGGAAAAGGAATAATTTTAGATTGCAGACTTTAGAATTTTAGATTGTTGGAATTTAATTTAAGATTTAGCTTTGCGAACTTTTTATTCATAAAGATTTACAATCAAAAATAAAAAACCTTGCGTTCTTTGCGGTAAAAATAATTTAGATACTATAAAAAAATTAAGATATGAACTTAGAAAGTCCAAAAGTTACTGTTCAGAAATCAGCTCAGGAGTTATTTGATTTATTGACTGATGTTAGAAATTTCGAAAAACTAATGCCGGATAACATCGCTAAATTCGAAGTAATTGGCGAAGATGCTTTTATCTTTGGATTAAAAGGCATGCCGGAAATAAAACTTAAAATGAAAGAGAAAACAGCACCAAACAAAATTGTTTTAGGAGCTGCAAGTGATAAACTTCCTTTTACTTTAGTTTCGAATATAGAAAGTGTTTCAGCCGCCGAAAGCGCTGTTCAACTACAATTCGAAGGAGAATTTAATCCTATGATGGCAATGATGATCAAAGGGCCAATTAGCAAATTCATCGAAACTTTGGCTACTAATATGACCAAACTATAATTTTTAATTATCAATTGTTAATTGTTAATTCTCTACTTATAAAAACTTAAAGCCTGATCTTATGATTGGGTTTTTTTATGTTTTTTTGCCACTCTTTTACCCGCAAAATATGTCATGCTGAAAAAACGAAGATTCACACTCGAAGCTCAACAAAGATTGAAATATTCTATACGGAGTTCCTAGTGTGATCCTTCGTCCCTCAGGATGACAAAAACGAGAGTAATAAAACTTTGCAATTTTTCGAGATTATTTTTTTTTAAAGAAACTTAGCAACTTAGCTACTCAGAACCTTAGAACCTCCTAATAAAGCATCTGAACCTCTTTGATTTCAAATTCTGATACAGAATCATCCTCCAGCAAAATCTGTATTTTACCAATAGAGGAAACTCCTTGAATTATCCCCATAAAATTCTCATTTTTGAGATTCTTAAATGGCATTGGAATTCCTTTTTTGAATAAAGAATTAAAATATTCCCTCCAAAACTCAGTTGAGTTGGTTTGCCAAAATTCGATTCTTTCCTTTATTTTATCGACTATTAAAACCGGCAGGACATTTTTATCGAATTGAGTTTTACAAATCACGGCCAATGACGAAGCATTTGGCAAATGTTCATAATTTGTCTGATTAACATTAAGTCCTATTCCAACGACTGACACGATCCTGCCATCACTTTTTAGGGTATTTTCGATAAGTATGCCACCAATCTTTTTATTATATGACATAATGTCGTTTGGCCATTTTATACTTAATTTAGGAATATTCAATGATTTTAAAGCATCTATAACTGCCAATGAAACAATAATACTCAGATTAAAAACCTGTTCATTATCATACAGAAAATCCTTTACCAAAACACTCATAACTAAGTTTTTACCTGATTCAGACTGCCATTTAGACCCCATCTGTCCCTTGCCTTTTGTCTGATTTTCAGCGGTTACTACAGTAAAATTATCAGGTTCATCCTGGCTCGCTAATGATTTAAGGAAATCATTTGTAGAATCTATGGCATCGAGTTTGATTAGTTTCATCAAAGGAATTTAATTAACTTAATTTAATATTTTGTTAAGGTTCAAAAATAATCACAAATTTTGGTAACTTTACAAAATCATATAAAATAATTCATGGCGAAAAAGACTATTAATAATGATGTTCTATTGGCGAACATAATCAAGGGGATTGAAGAAGTAAAAGGAAATGATATTAGTATTCTTGACTTAAGGGATATAGACACGGCAGTTTGTGACTATTTTGTTATCTGCAACGGAAACTCAAATACCCAAGTAAACGCCATCGTAGGCTCAATTCAAAAAACAGTATCTAAAGACTTAAAAGATAAACCGTGGCATGTAGAAGGAACCGATAATGCTGAGTGGGTTCTTATGGATTATGTGCACATTGTTGTACACGTTTTCCAGAAACACATTCGTGAATATTATAATATCGAAAGCCTTTGGGGTGACGCCAAAATAACTACAATCGAAAACAAATACTAAAAGAAACTTTCTCTAATGGCTAAAGATAATAATCCAAATCCGAGTAAATTTAAAATAAGTCCTTGGTTAATATATACCGCAATACTTCTAGTTTTTTTATTTATAAGTTTTGCAACCGGAGGATCAAACTTAAGCGAACCTGCTCAATTAACTTCTTCTAAATTCAACGTTTTATTAGAAAAAGGTCAAATTGAAAAAGTAATCGTTTATAATAAAGCTGAAGCTGAAGTATACTTAAACGCTGCTGCTCTTAAAGATCCGGCAAATAAAAAAGTAGCTAATGATATTTTCGAAAGACCTAACAAAGGTCCTCACTATACATTAGAAATTGGTAACGACCAGATTTTTCAAACTAAATTAGAAAAAGCAGTTGGCGAAGGCAAACTGAAAGATTTTAATTTCTTGCAAAAAAATAACTGGAGCGATATTTTAATCAGTTTACTTCCTATCATCATCATTATTGGTGTTTGGATTTTCATTATGCGTAAAATGTCAGGTGGCGCAGGTGGCGGTGGCGGACAAATCTTTAACATTGGAAAATCGAAAGCTAAATTGTTTGATGAGAAAACAGATATTAAAACAACATTTAAAGATGTTGCCGGTTTAGAAGGTGCTAAAGAAGAAATACAAGAAATTGTAGAATTCCTTAAAAACCCTGAAAAATACACCAATCTTGGTGGTAAGATCCCAAAAGGCGCACTACTTGTAGGACCTCCGGGAACTGGTAAAACATTACTTGCAAAAGCAGTTGCGGGAGAAGCTCAGGTTCCTTTCTTTTCGTTATCAGGTTCTGATTTCGTAGAGATGTTTGTAGGAGTTGGTGCTTCACGTGTTCGTGACTTATTTAAACAAGCTAAAGAAAAATCTCCTGCTATCATCTTCATCGACGAAATTGATGCTGTTGGTAGAGCAAGAGGAAAAAGCAATATGTCAGGTGGAAATGACGAAAGAGAAAACACTTTGAATCAATTACTGACAGAAATGGATGGCTTTGGTACAAACTCTAACGTAATTGTATTGGCAGCAACAAACAGAGCTGATGTTCTTGACAAAGCTTTAATGCGTGCCGGTCGTTTTGACAGACAAATTTTTGTTGACTTACCGGACATTCGCGAAAGAGCTGAAATCTTTAAAGTACACTTAGCTCCTATCAAAAAAGTCGAAGGTCTTGACCTTGATTTCTTAGCAAAACAAACTCCGGGATTCTCTGGTGCTGATATTGCAAATGTTTGTAACGAAGCTGCTTTAATTGCTGCACGTTACAACAAAACAGCAGTTGACAGACAAGATTTCTTAGATGCTGTTGACAGAATTATTGGTGGTCTTGAAAAGAAAAATAAAATTATTACTCCAGACGAAAAAAGAGCAATCGCAATTCACGAAGCTGGTCACGCAACTGTAAGCTGGATGTTAGAGCATGCTGCACCACTTATTAAAGTAACTATTGTTCCTCGTGGACAAAGTTTAGGAGCTGCATGGTATCTTCCTGAAGAAAGACAAATCGTGAGAACTGACCAAATGCTAGACGAAATGTGTGCTACTATGGGCGGAAGAGCTGCTGAAAAGGTAACTTTTGACAGAATTTCGACTGGTGCATTAAGCGATTTAGAAAAAGTTACGCGTCAGGCTCGTGCCATGGTAACTATTTATGGTTTGAATGAAAAAATAGGAAATGTTACTTATTATGACTCAACAGGTCAAAGTGAATACAATTTCTCTAAACCATATTCTGAAGAAACTGCTAAAGTAATTGACAAAGAAATTTCAGAATTAATTGAAGGTCAATACGAAAGAGCAATTAAAATCCTTGAAGAAAACAAAGACAAGCTAAATCAATTAGCTGATATATTAATTGAAAAAGAAGTTATTTTTAAAGATGACTTAGAAACTATTTTCGGAAAACGTACTTTTGATAAAAATTTAGAAGAAGTGGTTTCGTAAATATTCAATAAATATGTAATATTTTTTAAAATCTTAATTCAAAATAGCCTTTTGAATTAAGATTTTTTTATCTTTGAACGTTTTCAATTAACATGTAAAGTATTTCATATAAAATGAATTTTTTCAAAAAAATATTTGGTTCTAGCGATGCTTCATCTGATGAAGAGAATGAAAGCCAGTATGGAGGAAATCATACTCCTGATAATCATTTGTCTATCGACGAAAGATTCATTTTTAATTTCAAAAAAAATGGCGGTAAATTTCTATATTGTGAGAACAAACAAGAAGTTGCTGAGCAATTTGAAAATATACTGGAAGAAAATGACTGGTTCGAAAGTGAAGTTTTATGCTACGAGCCCGGACTATTTCATTTATTAGCAGAGAACAAGTTAATTTATATTTCTCCTAAAAACCCTAAGTTTTTACTGGCTACCTGCGAGAATTTAATTGCCGAGGAGGGTTCTATTTTATTTTCATCAAAACAGATCAGACAGGACAAGCCAAACGAATTACCCGCAAACATTGTGATAATTGCAACAACAAGTCAATTGCAATTAATAAAAAGTGACGGTTTAAGCGCTATCAAAAGAAAATACGAAAGGGATTACCCTACTAATATCACCACCATAAAATATTTCGAAAAAGCAAAAGAAGAAGATTTTACACAATACGGAAGTGTTGCCAAGAATTTATATTTATTGCTCTTAGAAGACCTTTAAGATGAATGAAACACTCAAGAGAACCATTTCTGGTGCTGTTTATATCGCTTTATTACTAACTTCGATTTTGTTTTCTACCGAAAGCTTTATTATTCTTTTTGGTATCTTCCTTGTCATTGCTACATATGAGTTCTGCAACTTAGTAGGTCTTAACAAAGTCTTTTCTATCTTGTTCGTTTCTGTTTTTTACTCGACTGTAGCTTTAATTAGCTTTTATAGAAACGAAACCGAAAATTACATCAATAAACTTTTAAAAGAGAATATCGTATTTACGATCGATACAGATCGTTTATTTACCGTATTGCTTGTAATTACTCTAATTGTATCTGTAAAATGTATTGTCTTTTTATTTGACGATACTCAAACGATAAGCAAGATATCCAAATACATTTATTTAATTGGATACATCATGTTACCTTTTCTTTTTATTACCAAGATTTCTTTTGGAATAAAAGATTACAATCCAAAAATTGTCATTGGCTTATTTGTTTTGATCTGGACTAATGATACTTTTGCTTACTTAGTTGGAAAATCTATTGGAAAACATAAATTATTCGAACGCATTTCTCCTAAAAAAACGATAGAAGGATTTCTTGGCGGAGTAGTTTTTGCTGCTTTTGCCGGATTTTTAATTTCTAAGTTATACATTCAGCCTAATCCTGATTTTAGCAGTAAATCGATCTTAATCTGGACTATAATTGCTTTAATTGTAAGCATTTTTGGAACCATAGGAGATTTAATCGAATCAAAGTTTAAAAGAGTAGCCGGCGTAAAAGATAGCGGTGCTATCATGCCAGGTCACGGAGGTGTATTAGATCGACTAGATAGTGTTATATTTGTAGCACCAATTATATTTTTATTTTATCAAATTTTATATTATGTTTCATAAAGAGGGAGGCCCATCCATTTTATTAGGTACTGCATTTGCAGTAGCTGTACTTTTAATTGCTGACAAATTCATTGATATTGCCTGGCTAAGAATGCTTGTTCAAATTGCCGGTGTACTAGTTTTGATCATTATCCTGCAATTTTTCAGAAACCCTAAAAGAATTGCTATTAGAAATAGCGATCAGATTCTTGCTCCGGTAGATGGTAAAGTTGTAGTTATTGAAGAAGTTTACGAAGGTGAATTTTTTAAAGACAAACGTATACAGGTTTCTATTTTTATGTCACCAATAAACGTACACGTAACACGTTACGCAATGGACGGAATTATAAAATTCAGTAAATACCACCCAGGGAAATTTCTGGTTGCATGGCATCCAAAAGCGAGTGAAGAAAATGAAAGAACAACGGTTGTAATCGAAAACGAAACTTTTGGACAAATACTTTACAGACAAATTGCCGGTGCTCTTGCAAGAAGAATTGTAAACTATGCTCAGGAAGGTATGCAAGTCGTACAAGGAACAGATGCTGGTTTTATAAAATTTGGTTCAAGAGTAGATTTATTCCTACCTTTAGGTACTCCAATCAATGTAGTATTAAACCAAAAAGCAATTGGCGGTAAAACTGTTATTGCTACAAAAGCTTAATGATCGAAAAAGATTTAGATACTCGTTTTTCAGAGGCAGTAGAAATTGCTTTAAAAATGACTCAGGCCTCACTGCCACAAGATGTGCAGTTGCGCCTTTATGCATATTACAAACAGGCAACTTTTGGGACTGCTGTCTATAATCAATCTGAAAATTTTGATTTAAGAGATGCTTTCAAAACAAATGCCTGGATGCAAATAAGTCATATATCAATCGACGAGGCCAAAGAAAGTTATATTGATATCATTAATTCACTAACATTAAAATAAATAACATTATGAAGAAAAACATTGTTTATTTCAGCATATCAGCTTCATTATTTCTATTATTTTCTTGTAATGATAAAAATAAGCTAACCGAAGTTGTAGAAGTTCCTTTACCTACCAAAGAAGAAAAGATAACAATAGGATCTCCGGATGATGTAAAAGCTGATCCCGGTTCTTTTGAGATGACAAAGCTGCCTTTTTCGTATGATGCTTTGGCTCCTGCAATAAGAACCCTTACTTTAGAAACACATTATTCTAAACATTATTTAACGTACACAAATAATTTTAATAAGGAAATTCTAAATACTGAATTTGAGAATTTACCAATTGAAGATATCCTGAAAAAAATGGATCTTAACAATGCTAAACTTCGTCAAAACGCAGGAGGATATTACAATCACACGTTATATTTTAATATTTTATCTCCTAAGGAACAAACACCCAAAGATACTTTGGCAGGTTCTATTAATAAAGAATTTGGTTCTTTTGCTAATTTAACCACTCAATTCAAAGGTCAGTCTACAAAACAATTTGGCTCTGGCTGGGTTTGGCTGGTAGTTGACAGAGCAGGAAAACTGCAAGTAACAACTACTGAAAATCAGGATAATCCTTTAATGAAAAATGCCCTGATTCCCGGAACACCAATTTTAGGAATCGATTTATGGGAACACGCTTATTATCTGGATTATCAGAACAGAAAAGGAAACTATATTGATGCATTTTACGAACACATCAATTGGAACAAAGTAAATGAAAACTACATAGAGGCTTTGAAAAAAGTCAAAAAAGTATAATAAAAGAAAAGCCGATACAATTTAAGTATCGGCTTTTTTTGCTTTATATTTTATCGTTCTCCATCTGCAATATCCCTTCTGAAATTAATAAAACCTTCATTTTTATTTCATATTTTCTTTCATAACTAACTGCTAATATCAAAATAAATGCGTTCTTTTTTTTTATTAAATCAAAAAAATAACTCATAAAAATCACTTATTATCAATCTGCTTTTCCATACCTTACAGCTTATATAATAACATTTTTCATTTATATTCCGGATATAAATCATCTCTAAATAAGCTGTGTTGCGTAATTCAGAATAAAATGACATATGTTGTTAGACGATACCTATAATCCTGTTAATTTAAAAATTATTAAAAGAATTATCGCATTGAAAATTAATACCACATTTTGTTGCTTTATATTTATAACTCTACTGCTTGCTTGCAATAAAGAGAAAAATATTGCTATTAATGCCACAACGATTAGTCAGTTTGACAAAACGGAACAATCAAAAATTAACAATCCTGATTTTAAATCAATTTGGTCTCCTTCTAAATCATTGGATTTAAAATATTCATTCGAACAATTAGACAATACCAAAGGCTTATCGAACAGTTCTATAAATACTATATTTCAGGATTCTCAAAACTTACTATGGATAGGAACATGGGACGGCCTAAATCGATATGATGGAAATAGTTTCAAAATTTTCAGACCTGAATTAAATAATAAAAACAGTTTAACCAATCAGGTCATCCTTAAAATTGACGAGGATAGTACAGGTCAGATCTGGATATTGACCATACATGGTATTAACCGTTATGATAAAAAAACAGGCGTTTTCCAGCATTATTACTTTTCCAGAGAAAATATACCTCCATTGTCTGAATCAGAGTTTAATATGGCCCTGGATGCATCAAAAAAAGTATTTTGCGCAGTAAAAGACTGGGGAGTTGGTTACTTTGATGGCAATCAATTTCAATTACTAAATACCGAAAAAATTTCAAAGAAAGCGGTAAAAAGAATGGAGTTCACAATAAACGGTGAATTACTTATTTTGTTTGAAGATAATAAGCTTTACTCCGTATCTCTTGCTAACAACCAAAACGGCAAACTATCTATTTCTAAAATAATATTAATTTCAGAGAATATTCGAACATTTGGAATAGTCTCAAAAGAAAAGATATGCACGATATCAGTAACAGGAAATAGCAATCTATATTCTTTTGCAAACCACGAGAACACGTTACTTCTAAAAAAAGACATTGAGAATAGTATAGGAAATATTCCGGAAGGACTTGTCATTTCCAGTAAAACAGGACACTTTATTATTAATACTAATGGTAATATAATTAATCATGATTGGCTGAAATATTTAAACAATCAAAAAACTACAACTATAATTAGAGGAAATGAAAATATCCTTTGGGCTGGAACAGACGGGGACGGAATTATTAAAATGTATCCGCTGAAGAAATCATTTAACCTCATCTCTAAATCTCAGGTTCCGGAATTAGATGGTGCCATAGTAAGGACATTTCTAGAAGTAGAAGAAAACTCGTTTTTGGTGGGCACAAAAGGCAAAGGCTTGTTCCTGTTTTCCTCTAACTTTTATCTTCATCCCGAAAAACCTTTACAATACAAAAATTTTAACGAGAATAACAGCGCGATTAATAATGCTGTATTCTCTTTATGCAAAGGAAAAAATAACTTAATTTTTATTGGTACTGATGGTGAAGGCATTGCTGTTTTTGATCTGAAAAAATCAAGATTAATTAATTGGGCAACTATTCTTGGTCATACAGATGCTGCTTACTTTAAATCTGTTTACTCTATATATCAGGATGAAGATGGATTTATATGGCTTGGAACCAATGGACATGGGATTATTCGCTGCAAAATTGAACGCTCCGGAGAAAAACTGGTGATAGCAGATTTTAAGAAATATCTGGCTGATAGCAGTAAAAAAAATGCTTTGAGCAGTAATATTGTTTTTTCTATAATTCCAAAAAATAAAAATCAACTCTGGATTGGAACCCGATTGGGAGGCTTAAATTTATTCGACAAAAAAACAGAACGCTTTATTATTTATAAAAATGATGCAAATGATTCAACAAGCTTATCCAATAATGATATCCTGTGTTTGCAAAACGATGCTAAAAACAGACTTTGGATTGGTACCAGCTTTGGCCTTAATTTATTAGAGCATATAAAAAATGATGGAACGGCTGTATTCAAAAACTTCACCGTGGCAGATGGACTTCCTAATAATACAATTCACGGAATTGTTTCTGATAAGAAAAACAACCTTTGGCTAAGTACTAATTTTGGTTTATCAAACTTCAATCCTAACGAATTAAAATTCACGAATTATACCAGAAATGAAGGACTGCAGAACAATGAATTTGCGGATGGAGCTTTTTATCAGGATTTAAAATCTGAATTTATTTTTATGGGAGGGATAAAAGGATTTAATTATTTTTTACCTCAAAAAATAAAAGAATCTACGATTATTCCTGATCTTTTTATTGATAAAATTAGCGGGCAAAATCAACCAATACCCTATTATCAGGGATTGGTAATCACTCCGGACTCAGAGAGCCATCCTTCGATTGTTTTAAATCATAATCAGAATTTTTTTGATATTGAGTTAACGGCTTTAACGTATATCAATACAGAAAAATGCCAATATGCTTATCAATTAACGAATTTTGATAAAAGCTGGAATACGATCAATAACCGTAGGATTATTTCATTTACCAATGTACCTAAAGGCGACTATTCTTTATGGATAAAATGGTCTAATAGTGATGGGGTCTGGAGTAAACCGGTTCATGCCATTGATATCCAGGTTAAGCCCATATTCTGGCAATCCAATCTTGCTATTGTAATCTACTCGTTGTTGTTTTTGGCTTTTGTATTATTTGTGCTTAGTTACTATAAAAAACGCCAATCACTGACTCAAAATATCCTTTTTAGACAAAGAGAGAAGGAACTCCATGAAAACAGGCTTACTTTTTTTACAGATATTGCCCATGAGTTTCAAACCCCTCTGACTCTTATTGTGGGACCTATACAAAAACTCTCTGAAACAACAAACCTCAACGAAAAAAATCAGAAGTTCATACAAATGATTCAACGGAACTCTTCGAGGTTACTATTTTTAACGCAACAATTACTTGAATTTAGAAAAGCTGAATACAATTATCTGGAAGTAACAGTGAAAAAATTTGATCTGGTAAATCTGGTTGAACAAATTGCTGAACTATTTGATGAATGGGCATTAGAAAAAAATATTACATATGATCTTGACATCCCTCCTACTTTATCCGGATGGTTCGATAAGGATAAAATTGAAAAAATAGTATTCAATCTGATGTCAAATGCTTTTAAATACACTCCTGTAAATGGAAAAATAGACCTTAAATTTTATATTCAGGACAAAGATTCTAAAAAATTAAATATTACAATTACAAATACCGGAAAAGGAATTCCAAAAGAAGAACTCGACTCTTTGTTCAATCAGTTTTTCCTGGCCGATTCCAGTAAAGAAGCAGATAACAATATGTTTAGAACCGGTATTGGTCTGGCCTATGTAAAAAAATTGGTCACTGTATTAAGGGGGGAAATACAGGTTTCAAGTATTTTGAATAAAGAAACAATCTTTACTATTATCTTGCCAAGCAACAAAGAAACTTTTAATGAAAAAGAATTAGATACTGCTATCAGTCCAATTTTGATTTCTCATCATTTACAAAATATCCTTCAAGAGAATCCAATTAAATCTGACAAAACTCCCAATAAAATTTCATCTCTCGAAGAGCTTGCTGACGATCGCAAAGTAATATTAATCGTTGAGGATGAAAAAGACATCCATATGCTCCTTAACGAATTGTTAAGCGAGAAGTATAAACTTATTATAGCTTATAATGGCCATGAAGCAATAAAGATCATTGAAGACATAGTTCCTGACATCATTATCAGCGATGTAATGATGCCTTTTATGGATGGTGTGGAATTTTGCAAGAAAATAAAAACAAATCTTAAAACCTGTCATATTCCTTTTATTATGCTTACCGCAAAGGATTCTGTTATTCATAGAATTGAAGGAATAGAAAGCGGAGCCAATTCATATATTCCAAAACCATTTTACCCTGATCATTTACTTATAAGAATACAAAAGTTACTGGAAGAAAAAGAATTGATTTCAAGGTATTTTAAGCAAGATACACTTACCGAAAATTTATCTGCTCTGCCTATCAACAATGAAGAAAAAGATTTCATCAAAAAAGTAATTGAACTTATTCGCAACAATATCGATAATGAAAACCTTCAAAGTTTATTCATCGAAAAGGAATTAGGTATTAGCAACTCACAATTATATCGAAAAACCAAGCAGCTTTTTGGTTTTACACCCGGTGATTTAATTCGTACCATTCGGTTAAAATATGCTGCAGAATTGTTAAGAAAAAATAAACTAACAGTTTCGGAAATTTGTTATCAATCCGGTTTTAATAACCGTTCTTATTTTTATCGTGAGTTTAAAAAATTATACGATTCAACTCCCAAAAATTATCAGCTCAAATATAAATCAAAGAGCTAAAAACACTTAATCACTTGATTAACAAGCAAAAATAAACAGTGTACACTTTTGAAGAAATAGTGTACACCATTTTTCCTATGCACTAACTAATTTTATAAACGATAACTAATTCAAACGTTATCGTAAAACTATCAAACATGACAAACCTTAAAAAACCATGAAAAAAAACAATCAGATTACTAACTTTATTAACACTCCTTTATGATGATGAAAAAATATATTTATAAATTATTCCTTCTTGGAATGATTTTATCGGGGAGCATTTTACACGCTCAAACAGTAAAAGGTGTTGTTTCGGATGATAACGGTCCGATGCCACAAGTTAATATTAGCGTAAAAGGAACTTCCAATTATGCTACAACAGATTTTGACGGTAATTATACCATTAATAATGTAGCTGCCAATGCTATTTTAATTTTTAGCTATATAGGATATCAAACACAAGAAGCTGCTGTAGTGGGTAAAAATGAATTAAACATTACCCTTTTAACAGATTCAAACGCATTAAATGAAGTTATTGTCGTAGGATATACGAGCGAAAAGAAATCTTCTATAACGGGTGCAGTAGCTACTGTAGATATGGCTGAATTATCCCGAACAAAAGTAGCCGACGTTGGCCAGGCTTTGCAAGGACAAATTGCAGGTGTATCTGTTTCTGCGAATACAGGCGCTCCCGGAGATGGACTTAAAATACGTATTAGAGGCGAAGGTACACTTGGAAACAATGAAGTACTATATGTTGTAGATGGTGTTCCTACCCGCGATATTTCTTTCCTTAATATGTCTGATGTAAAATCAATGACGGTATTAAAAGATGCTGCTGCTACAGCCATTTACGGATCCAGATCTGCTGGAGGTGTTGTTATTATAACAACCAAAAGTGGTGTAAAAGGAAAATCAAGTATTGATGTTGAATATTTTTCCGGAATTAACTATGCCACAAATCTTCCAAAAATGTTAAATGGAGATCAATATATGACCATAATGGATCAGGCCTGGCACAACTCTAACAATAATCCAGCCAATGCAATAAGCCCTTATAGTGCAGATAGAGCAAATGGAAAAGTAAATGGTATAGCATTGTCAGATACAGATTGGTTAAAAGAATTATTCACCACAGGAAAAACAGATAATTTTCAAATTTCGTTTAGCGGAGGTTCTGAGAAAACGCAATATTTAATATCCGGTGGCTATTTTGGTCAAGATGGTATTGTAGTAGGAAACAAGGATACTTATAAACGTATTAATTTTAGGGCTAATATTAATTCTGAAATTACTGATCGCTTTAGAGTGGGCACAAACATTCAGGTTACTGGTACCAAACAAGATAAAATGTCATCTAGCGGTGATGCTCCGGGAGTTATTAGACATGCTTTATTACGCCCATCTGTTTTAGGAGTTTACAAAAGCGTAAATGATCCTACATATAAAGCAAATGATCCTTATACTGATTTGCCTTTCTATCTGAACAACGATCCTAATGGAGGCTGGAGCCGTAATTATGAGCTGACATCTAACCCTATTGCAATAGTAAATTATACAGATGATGTTCGATCAGCTTATAAAACTTTTGGAAATGTATATGCCGAATATGCTTTCTTATCTGACAAATCATTAAAATTCAGAAGTAATGTTGGTGCAGAAATCATTTTTGATCATAATAAGGCATTTGGAGAAAATTTTGGTGACGATAACGATAATGATCCAAATGAATTATATCCCGGAGAAGGCAGACAAAACAGGCCTTCAAGCTTAAACGAAAACAGAGGTCAAGCAACAACTTTTACGTTTACAAATACGTTAAACTATACTAAAACTCTTGCTGAGAAACACAATATCAACGCATTATTAGGAACTGAAAATATAAGTTATGACCAATCTGCTATAGGCGGAAGCAGAACGAACTACAACAACACTACCGATCCTTTCCGATATCTTGATTACGGAAGTGATACTAATAAAAACAGTTCCGGATCTGCTCAAAGCTGGAATCTGATTTCCTTTTTTGCATCTGCCAATTACGGATACAACAATAAGTATTTTGTTTCGGGTACTTTAAGAGCCGATGGTTCTTCTCGATTTGGACCTAATAACAAATGGGGTTATTTTCCTTCTGTTTCAGGAGGCTGGGTAATGTCTAAAGAAAAATTCATGGAAAATGCAAAATGGATTTCTAACCTGAAATGGAGAGCCAGCTGGGGACAATCCGGTAATCAGGAAATCCCTAATAATGCTTATGAAACCCTTGTCACAGAAACAGGCGGTATTATAAATGTAGTTCGTTACGGTAATCCGGATCTAAAATGGGAAACGACGACACAAACCAACTTTGGTCTTGATATGAGTGTGTTGAATGGTAAACTGACTTTCTCTGCCGATTATTTTGACAAAACAACCGATGATATTTTATTAACTGTAGGTTTACCTTCCTCAACTGTGGGACAAATAAACAGAACTTTTGTTAATGCAGGAATTGTAACTAATAAAGGTTTTGAATTTGGGGTTAACTTTCAAAACAACGATAACGAATTTAAATATGGAATAAATGGAAACATTGCCAGCTTAAAAAATAATGTTGAACAATTGCAGCAATATGTTACAGAGATTACTGATGAAAAAACGCATACTAAAACTGTAGTTGGACAGCCTATCAGTTCATATTATGGACTTAAATTTGATGGTATTTATCAAAATACGGCAGAAATAGCTTCTACTCTATACTCAAATTCAAACGGTGCAAAACCTGGAGATATAAAGTTTAAAGACGTAAACGGAGACGGCCAGATTAATGCTGATGACAGAACATTCATAGGAAGTCCAATTCCAAAAATAACTTACGGATTTTCATTTAATGCTTCATACAAAAGATTTGACATGTCATTTCTTTTTCAGGGAGTTTCTGGTGTAGATCGTTACAATGATTTAAAGCAAATTTTAGATTACGACAGCCGTCCTTTCAACTCTACAACATCAGTATTAGGTGCATGGAACGGAGAAGGTACAAGTAACACAATTCCTCGTAACACGATGAATGATAACGGAGGAAGTCAGGTTTCGAGCGTTTTTGTTGAAGATGCTTCTTATTTACGATTAAAAAATCTTGAAATTGGATATACGTTTGATTCTAAAATCATTGGAGATACCTATTTAAGAATGTATGTGTCAGGTCAAAACTTATTGACCTGGACAAAATACACTGGTTTAGATCCTGAATCTACTTCGTTCATAGATCAGGGAACTTACCCTCAGTCAACTTCAATACTACTAGGTTTAAAATTTAAAATTTAATAAACGAACCATGAAAAACACATATATAACAGCGATCATGATTTCGCTACTAACATTAACAAGCTGTCAGGACGAACTTACCACAGAACCTATTGGCGCGATAACGCTGGACCAGGCAAATTCGAAACCGACACTAGCTTCTGTAGAAAGTTCTGTAACTTCTTCTTACGATATGTTATCCAATAAATTGAATCAATTGGCAGACTGGGATTGGAATGGTGGTTTGGTCTTTCAAAATGATATTATAATAGATGACGTAGCATCTGATGATATGGAAAAAAAATGGTCGCCTGACGGAGATCAGCCATGGATAGATGAAATCAACAATTTTACTTTTACTTCGACCAACGGAGGACCAAACGGATTATGGAAATACGACTATGAAGGTATTAAAAGAACCAACATTGCACTGAATTTTCTTTTAAATCCAGATATCGAATCGATTACCGGAATTACTACTCAAAGAAAAAACCAATTGATAGGCGAAGCTTATTTTTTACGTTCTTACTACTATTTTTCGTTAGTAACTAATTTTGGTGATGTGCCTTTAATTCTCGCTCCTATAAAAACCTATCAGGAAGCATTTGATAAAGCAGTCAGAGCGCCAAAAGAAACTGTATGGAGTCAAATTAAAACCGATTTAGAAGCTGCAAAAACACTTTTACCAAATGCTAAATATTCATCAAGCACAGAGAAATGGAGAGTTTCTAAAGGAGCAGTTATTGCGCTTCTTGCAAAAACTGCGCTTTATAATAAAGACTGGGCAAGTGTAACAACATTAATATCAGAGTTAGAAACAACAGGCTTTTATAGCTTAGATGCTAATTATTTTGATAACTTTAGTATGAATACTGAATATGCAGACAACGAGGTTATTTTCTCTTACAATCATATTAAACAAGCTGATCCAAGAAAAGGAAATGGAATTTGTGCACCTCTTGGATGGGGATTTTTTGCACCAAGCACCAATTTTCTAGCTTCATTTGAACCTAATGACCCTAGAAAACTATATACTGTAAATGTTCCTGAACAATGGATTAACAAGCTTTTAGGAACTACAAATGGCGGTAATAAAGGTGATGATGACGCACCAAATAATAAAGTATTCATTCGTTATGCCGATGTTTTACTTTGGAAAGCAGAAGCTCTTAACGAAACTAATGATTATCCAGGTGCTATTAGTATCATCAATCAAATTAGAGCAAGAGCAAGAAATACTGTAACAACGGTTACAATTAGAGTTCAGGATCCGGCTTTTCCTGCTGATCCAAACAAAACGATTACAGTTACCACTGTCGGACCTCCTCCTCCAACAGGAACATTACTAGACAGACCAAATTCCAGCGATAAAGCTACTGTAAAAGGTTGGCTCATTTCAGAAAGGAGAGCAGAACTAGGTTTTGAAAGTCATAGAATGAGTGATTTAAAAAGATGGGGAATTGCTAAAGAAGTAATGACTGCTAACGGAAAAGTATTTTTAGACAAACATATGCTGTATCCAATTCCGCAGTCAGAAATAGATGCCTCAGCCGGACTTTTAAAACAAAATCCAGGATATTAATATTTTAAAATAATAGAGCCTAACAGATCTTAAAAAAACCTGTTAGGTGTCTATTTGCAATAATCAGAACTAAATAACATGACAGACATAGCAAAACGTTTCGCAGATAACCCATTATTATCGCCTAAAGATATTCCTGCAAGCATAGAAGGACTGGAAATTACTTGCCTTTTAAATCCCGGAGTATTTCAATATGAAAACAAAACCTGGCTGGCAGTACGAGTAGCCGAAAGACCAAAACAAAAGGACAATATCATTTCTTTTCCCATATTAACAGAAACTGGTGCTATCAAAATTATTGAGATTCCTAAAGAAGATCCTGAATTAATAGCAACCGATGCAAGAGTAATTAACTACAAAGGCGTTGATTATTTAACAACATTATCGCACCTACGCCTATTGTGTAGCGAAGACGGACATAACTTTTACGAACCTGAAAATTATCCAGCTTTAGTTGGTGAAGGTATGTTGGAAACATTCGGAATAGAAGATTGTCGTGTTGCCCTGATCGAAGGAACCTATTACCTAACCTTTACTTCAGTATCTGATAATGGTGTTGGCGTTGGTTTACGTACCACAACCGATTGGAAAAACTTCAGGAAACATGGTATGATATTACCGGCACACAATAAAGATTGTGCCATTTTTGAAGAAAAAATAAACGGATTATTCTATGCCTTACACCGCCCAAGCAGCGTAGATATTGGCGGTAATTATATCTGGTTAACTTCTTCTCCTGATGGTGTTCACTGGGGAAATCACCATTGCATCATAAAAACAAGAAAAGGACTTTGGGACAGTAAACGAGTTGGTGCCGGAGCAGCACCAATAAAAACAGACAAAGGCTGGTTAGAAATTTATCATGGAGCCAATGAAAATCATCAGTATTGCCTGGGTGCTTTTTTAATGGATTTAAATGATCCATCAAAAGTAATCGCAAGAACCGAAGAACCTATAATGGTTCCTACTACAGAATACGAATTAAGCGGATTTTTTGGAAACGTAGTGTTTACCAACGGTCATATTGTAGAACCAGACGGAGATACGCTTACCATCTATTACGGAGCTTCGGATGAATTTGTTTGTGGTGCTCAATTTTCGATTAAAGAGATTCTTTTACTTTTAAAAAATAACTAATGTTTAAAAAACTTATCTCAGAAATTGACCATTTTAAAAGCCAAACCCATAATTTCCGTATACTGATTTTTACAAACTTAGTTTATGCGCTGGTATTACCTGTAATCGACATATTTGTTGCTGCATATATCATGAGGAATTCTAATGATACCTCTAAGGTTGTTATTTATCAATTGGCCATTTATACCGGGATTCCGCTTACATTCTTATTAAATGGTTTCTTGTTGAAACATTTCAATATCAGAAAACTATATTCAATAGGAATGATGCTTAGCGGTGTTTCCATGATTATCATGATGTCATTAAAAACGTTGGATCTAACCGGAATTGGTGTTGCCGGAATCACTATGGGACTTTCTTTTGGTTTGTATTGGTCGAATCGTGATTACCTTGCATTGGCCATCACAAATGATGAAAATCGTAATTATTATTACGGACTAGAAACCTTTATTTACACCATAATCGCTATTGCAATACCGGCAACAATTGGTTGGTTTATTCAATCAAAGACAGGTGAAATCGAAAAACATCAAGCCTATGTAATAATCACCGGAATCGTTTTTCTGATTACAATTCTAGCATCAATAGTTTGTTTTAGAGGTAAATTCGAAAATCCTGCACAAAAACAGTACATCTTTTTCAAATTTCATCCCTTATGGTATAAACTATTATCATTGGCAACCTTCAAAGGTTTAGCGCAAGGATTTTTGGTTACGGCTCCTGCAATGCTTATTTTTAAAATATTAGGAGAAGAAGGTGCACTAGGACAAGCACAATCTATTGGCGCAATTTTGGCTGCCATCATCATTTATTTTATTGGCCGTTTCTCAAAACCATCAGATAGAATCAAAACGTTTTCAGTAGGTTTAATTTTATTTGCTTTGGGAGCATGTATCAACGGGATATTATTCGACAAAACAGGAGTAATTATCTTTTTATTACTATTGCTTATAGCAAAACCTTTAATGGATTTGGCCTACTTCCCTATTCAGCTTAAAGTAATTGATATTGTATCCCGCATAGAAAAAAGAGGTGAGTTTACTTATATCCTAAATCATGAAGCCGGTTTATATGTTGGCAGACTTTTAGGCGCAGGAACCTTTTTAGTATTATATTATTCTGTTTCTGAAGATTTTGCTTTGAGATATGCCATCGGAATTATTGCCTTATTACAACTATGCTCGATTTTTATTAGCAAAAAAATTATCAAAGAAGGAATTGAACTTTCACCAGAAGAAGTATCAGAACCAAAAATTCTGGATGAGGTCGCAGTGAAACTACTTTAATACGTCATAAAACCTAATTTAACACATAGAAACATAGATTATATGTGTAAAAAAGAACACCAAAGGAAATACATTTCTTTCACATAGCTAACTCTATGCGTTTTAAATAAGTGAAACGCCTTTTTTCCAGATTACAAAAATCTATGTTTCTATGTGTTAAAATTAATTATGCCAACGGTTATCTACAAATAAAAAATCAATCATATGAATACTTTTATAAAAATCACGCTCTCGTGCCTATTTATCTTAAGTTTAAGCACGACAGCACAAGTAAAACAACAAAATATTCCTCGTGTAGACCAAATGCCCAATCTACCACAACCCTTAAAAATCATCGATTATAAAAAACTTGCTTTAGATTTTGATAAAACTGTATATGATTTTAATGCCAAAGGCAAATATTGGCCAATGGTATGGATGGACGACAGCCAAAAAAACTTCCCACAAAAAGTAGTAGGATTGTATACCGCTGTTGCCGATGTAAGACAAGGACCAGATCATAACAACGGAATGTTTCATGAAGCACTTGCAACAATGGGCGCTACTCTAGGCGCCACTTTGGTAGGTATTGACAAAAATCAGCCAGATCGTAATTATGTTGGAATGCTTAAAAACTATTTCAATAAAGAAACCAACTGGAATATTATGATGAATAATACCTGCCCTGAAGTTGCTTTACTGGGCGGTGGTTATGGTCGTGACTGGTGGTATGACGTATATCCTAACCTTTTGTTCTTTGCGGTTTATGACAAATATCCTAACGAACCTGGTTTTACAGAAATAGCACGAACTATTGCCGATAAATTTTATGAAGCCGATGTAATTTTAAATGGAAATTATAATTATTCTTATTTCGATTATAATAAAATGACACCAATGACCAACAACATCTGTACACAACCAGATGCTGCTGCCGGACATGCCTGGGTTTTGTATATGGCGTATAAAAAATTTGGAGATGCTAAATATTTAAAAGGAGCAAAAAGCGCATTATCGGCATTAGAATCACAATCAAAAAATCCTACTTATGAAGTTTTGATGCCTTTTGGAGCTTATATGGCTGCAAGAATTAATGCAGAACAAGATGCAAAATACGACACAAACAAAATGCTCGATTGGTCTTTTGACGGAACACCAATCTGTCGTGAAGGTTGGGGCGCATTAGTAGGTAACTGGAACGGGATAGATATATCAGGAACTTTTGGCAGTACGGTAGATCACGGTGGTTACGGATTTCTGATGAATACTTACGACGCTGCATGGCCGTTAGTACCAATGGTTAGATACGATCAGTCTTATGCAACTGCAATAGGAAAATGGATGCTCAATGCTGCAAATGCTTCTCGTTTTTTCTACCCGCAATATATGCCAAAAGAACACCAGACCATTCCGGAACTTGCCGAAGTTACCAAAGGTGTAATTGGTTATGAAGGAATCATCAAACAATCAAGTTATAAAGAATACGAAAACCTAAAAGGTCCTGTAGCACAAGGTGACGGTCCGCTTTGGGTATTGGGAGAAAACCCTAAAGAATCTCAGTTTAGTGTATATGGAAGTGGACATGTAGGTATTTTTGGAAGTATTATCCGTGAAACCGATGTTAGCGGAATATTACAATTAGATCTATTGGCAACAGACTTTTTTAGTGATAAAGCCTATCCATCTTACTTATATTATAACCCCTATACAACAAGCAAAACCATTACTGTGAAAACGGAGAAAGGCAAAAAAGTAGATTTATACAATACCGTTTCAGGAAGTTTTGTAGCCCGAAATGTTACTTCATCGGCCAAAATCAATATCGCAGCGTTAGGTTCAGCTGTAATCGTTTGTGTTCCTGCCGGAGGAAAAATAACTCATTCAGGAGAAAAAATGCTGGTTGATGGTGTAGTTGTAGATTATAAATCAAAAGAGAAAAAGTAAAGTCAATTTACAAGATTTCATTTTAGTATCCTAACAGGTTTTAAAAACCTGTTAGGTATTTCCACTTATATAAAATAGTAAAAACTATCTACGTCAAAGATTTTTTTTACGAACTACAAAACGAATTTATCAAACCTAAAATGTTATGAAATCGAATCTATTCAAAAGTATCTTCTTTTTTCTATTAATGATAAATGCAAATTCAACTTTTGCTCAAACAACAGTAGAACAAAAATGGTGCAAGGAATCTGTTTTTTATCAAATCTATATGCCAAGCTATGCAGATAGCAATGGCGACGGATATGGCGATTTTAAAGGAATGACTCAAAAGCTAGACTACTTAAAAGATCTGGGAATAAAAGGCATTTGGCTTACCCCCTTTCTTACTTCTCCAAAAGTAGATAACGGGTATGATATTGCTAATTATTATGAAGTTGATCCTACTTATGGTAGCAAAGCCGATTTTGATACTTTTTTAAAAGAAGCCCATAAACGAGGTATTAAAGTAATTATAGATATGGTTTTTAATCATACTTCTACCGATAGCAAATGGTTTCAGGAATCCAGAAAATCAAAGGATAATCCCTATCGCGATTATTATATCTGGAAAGATGAGCCTAACAATTGGGAATCCTTTTTTGGAGGAACAGCCTGGGAAAAAGACAGCATAACCAATCAATATTACTATCACAAGTTTGATAAAAGAATGGCCGATCTTAACTGGTCGAATCCAAAAGTCGTTTCTGAGATTCAAAATGTACTGCGTTTTTGGCTTGAAGCAGGAGTTGATGGTTTCCGACTGGATGTAATTAATTTTATGAACACCAACGGAATAACAAAAGACAACCCAATAAAAGACGGAAAACAAGATCATATAAACGATATCGATCAGGAAGGGGTAAAAAATGCTATGCGTATTATAAAATCAACTGTAAGCGAGTATCAAAACCGATTTATTGTGGGAGAAATAGGAAGTGATAAAATCGAAGTTTTAAAACAATACCAATCTCAGGATTTATTAGATGTTGTTTTTAATTTCAATTTTGGAAGTATCAAAGAATTTTCGACCCAACGCATTTTTGATGAATTGCAAAGCATGGAGAAAAACATGAGCAACTATCCCACTCTCTTTTTTGGCAGCCATGATATGCCAAGAATGATAGATCGATTGGCCAATGGTGATACAGAGAGAGCCACAGCATTAACTGCTTTGATTCTTACGGCAAAAGGGGTTCCCTTTATTTACTATGGCGAAGAAATTGGGATGCACAATATCATCGCGCAAAACACAGACGAAATGGTCGACATTCAAGGAAAAACCCATTATCAACTTGCACTTGATCAGGGCAAGAACAGTACCGAAGCACTTCTCGAAGCAAATGAACACAATCGCGACAAATCCCGTAGTCCGATGCAATGGAATGGAAATGCTTTTGCAGGATTTTCTAACGCTAAAACCTGGATTAAAATTAATCCGGATTACAAGAAAACAAATGTGGCTGTAATGAAAGCGCAAAAAAACTCTATTCTTAATTCTTATAAAAAATTAATAACTTTACGAAACAACGAAAAGACGCTTCAATATGGTGATTATGAAAATCTTGAACTTAATGGAGATCAAATATCATTTACAAGATCTTTTCAAAAAGATAAAATCACTGTTATAATTAACTTTGGTTTAAAAACAGAAATAACACTTCCGGCAGGCGCTACCCTATTAATGGGAAATAAATCCCTAAAGTCAAATAGCTTTATCATTTACAGAAACTAAAACAGCATTAAAATGAATTTTAATTTATCTCCAAATATAGAAAAAACAGCAGTTTTTGAACAAATCGCAACAGCTCTGAAAAAAGAAAACTTCACCATTATAAACCAAGATCAAACACGCCCTTGGGGAGGATTTTTCGTTATTGATGAATCACAAGCCGGAGCATTTGCTGAAAAATTCTTTCCGCATCTTGAAATGTCAGCCATTAAGATTACAAATAAGTTAAGTCCTAAAATTCTAATTGTCGCGCCTCACAAACGATTATCATGGCAATATCACTTTCGCAGAGCCGAAATATGGAAGGTACTTGACGGAATTGTAGGTGTTAAAACTAGTGCCACGGATGAAGAAGGAGAAATTCAAGAACTTGTTCCCGGGGCATTTATTAAATTAGAAAAAGGAGAACGTCATCGTTTAATTGGCCTAGAAACCTGGGGGATTGTAGCCGAAATTTGGCAGCATACCAATCCTGACAATCCATCTGATGAGGATGATATTGTTCGTGTTCAGGACGATTTTGGAAGATAAAATAATCTTTTTTTTAATAAGGTTTATTATCCTAACAGGTTTTTAAAACCTGTTAGGTATTTATATATAAATTTACAAGATCAGTTTGGAAGATAAATATCTACCAATCGTAAAATAAAAAAGCCTTGTTTTATGAACTGGAATTCACAAAACAAGGCTTTTTTATACTACAAGATTTTTTCTACTTTGTAGATATTATGATCAAACTATTAAATACCTAACAGGTTTTAAAAACCTGTTAGGATAACTATTTCAATTCATAAATAAATGATTCTGATGGAGCTATTCTAACTTTAGCACTACCCTCACCATTACTTACATTCAGTTTTATTTTATTCTGCAGATACAATTGATCTTTCAACTCATATTCCCCATCTTTCAAATTCCATTTTGAAATAATATCAGCAGGGATTTTCAATTCAAATTCACTCGTTTTTTCAGATGAAAAATTAGCTACAACAATCAACTTTTGATTTGCTGACCAACGTACATACGAATAAAGTAGTTCATCATAGCCAGCATTGTTCTGACGGTTTACAGATTGAATTTCCTGAAAGCTTCCCATTAACGCCGGGCTGTTAATCGAGAAGTTCAACAATCTCTTATAAAAATCACGCAGGTTTTTTTCTGAATCACAAAGTTGACCTCCGTCAAATTTCCCATCATTCATCCAACGCTGATGATTTGGAACACCAATATAATCAAATATAGAAGTTCTTGTAGGTTTCCCAAATCCAGCATTTTCATTTCCGGCCTCTCCTACTTCCTGTCCAAAATAAACCATTGTTGGTGAAGTGCTAATCGTGGTAGAAACGACCATTAAAGGTTTTCCGCGTTCCGGAGTTCCTGCAAAATCAGGACTTGCCAAGCGCTGTTCGTCATGATTGTCTAAAAAATGCAGCATATTATGTTCAATATCCGACATGCCTTTTTGAATCTCAGATAACCCATCAGGCGAAGATTTTCCGCGAATCACATCTTTCAACTTATCATAAGTCTCTACTTTATCATACAAATAATCCATTTTTCCCAAACGAATATAATTGCGGTATTCATTAGGATTATATACTTCTGCTAATAAAAAAGCTTTTGGATTTTCCGTTTTGATTGCAGAATTCATATAACTCCAGAATTCATACGGAACCATTTCGGCCATATCATAACGAAAACCATCAACCCCTTTTGCTGTCCAATACAAAGCGATCGATTTGAATTTCTTCCAGGAATCAGGCATATCTTTATCCTGCCAAAAAGCAAAATGCTCCTGATACGATTTCTGATCAAATCCAGCCGGAAGTTCAGGAAAATCTTTAGAACCATCCGGACGAATGCCGTAATTTACTTTTACAGTTTCATACCAGTCATTTTGATCCGGCTTTACTTTACGAGAACCATTTCCTGTCCATTTTGCAGGATTTTCATCAAATACGCCATCAACAAGCGGATTCTTTTCTCCGTTTAACGGAATATCATTGTCCGGAATTTCAAAATGATTGTTTGGTATATAATAAAAGTTATTATCGCGTTTGTATTCAACATTTACATCGTCATCAGCACCAAAATCTTTAACACCTTCGGGATTATTTTTTCCTTCATATTTTCTTGCAATATGATTGGGAACAATATCAATAATCAATTTCAAACCCGCTTTATGTGTACGATCAATCAAATCTTCAAATTCCTGTAATCTGTTTGCAGGATTTACTGCCAGATCCGGATTTACATTATAATAGTCTTTTACGGCATAAGGCGATCCTGCGCGGCCTTTTACAACTTCAGGATCATCATCAGAAATTCCGTATGCTTTATAATCTCCAACCAAAGCGTGATGCGGTACGCCAGTGTACCATATATAGGTAACACCTAAATCTTTTATTTCATGAAGTGCTTTATCTGTAAAATCATTAAATTTTCCAACACCGTTTTCTTCAATTGTTCCCCATGGTTTGTTTGTTGCAATTTTGTTTCCAAACAAACGGGTAAAAACCTGATAAACTACAATTTTCTTATCAGTAGTAACTTCTTCTTTTGCTGTATTCATTTTTAAATCTTTGGTTTTACATGCAGTAAAGAGCATGGTTGCAGCCATTCCTGCAACAAAAACTTTTTTATTTATCATATTCTTTTTATAAACTAATTCTTTTCTAAATTCAAAATCAAACGATTAATTTTAGAAACCATTTCCTAAATTTAGACTAATTTTTAAATGAAGAAGAAACTAAAATCAATTTTGTGCCCATTTCAGTATAAAAAACCAAACTATAACGAAAGAGTAACGGATTTTGTTGATAAATTAAAACTTGAACACAGGTTTCAAAATGCATTATTTTTTGATTTATAAATTAATCTTAATATCAGTAAAGGTTGTAACCTTTTTCATAAATTTGACAAAAATTTAATCCATTGAAGAAATCACTATTTTTCATATCCCATTGTTTGCTATTGTTAAGCGTTCAATTCATTTTTGCTCAAGCACCAAAGCCAAAAACAATTAATATTGAAAATGCTGATTTGGTAGAAGTCAATGAAGTCTTAGTACCTGACGGAATTTTATTGACCGGAAATGTAAAAGTAAATCATGACGGGATTGTATTAACGTGTAATAAGGCTTATGTTTTTAAGAAAGAAAACTATCTTAAAGCATTTGGAAATGTACAGTTAGTTCAAGGTGATACTTTATTCCTGAACAGTAAATATGCAGAATATAGCGGAAATTCAAAAAAAGCTTTTGCTACCGGTGATGCCGTTATGACTTCTCCAGATGCTACTTTACGAACAGATACTATCAATTTTGACAGAAACATCCAGCAGGTTTTTTACAATACAAAAGGTACAATCGTTAATAAAGACAATACTTTAGTTAGTAAATCAGGAAGGTATTTTGCTGAGGAGAAAAAATTTCAATTCCTGACAGCAGTTACCATTACAAATCCTAAATATGTTATAAAATCAAATCATTTAGATTATTATAGTAATTCAGGACACACCTATTTATTTGGTCCCTCAACAATTACAAGTGAGGCCAATTATATTTATACAGAAAAAGGATTCTACGATACAAAGAAAAACCTGGCGCATTTTTTAAGGAAGTCCTACATAAAATACGATGACCGCCTTATAGAAGGAGATAGTTTGTATTACAATCGAAATATAGAATTTGCATCGGCAACCAGAAATGTAAAAATTACAGACTCCATTAATCGCGGAATTGTAAAGGGGCATTATGCTGAGATTTTCAAACTAAAAGATTCGATGTTTGTCACTAAAAGAGCTGTAGCCATAAATCTTGTAGAAAAAGATTCTGTTTATATTCATGGCCAAAAACTAATGGTAACCGGAAAAGAAGGCGAAAGAATTTTAAGAGCTTTTAAGAATGTTCGTTTTTACAAAATAGATATGAGCGGTAAATGCGACTCCATACATTCAAATTCGAAAACTGCTTTGACAAAATTAATTGGGAATCCAATCCTATGGAATGGCGAAAGCCAGATTACCGGGGATCTTATGCATTTAATTGGCGATAATACAACCAAGAAACTAGATTCCTTAAGAGTAATCAACAACACTTTTATAGTCTCGCGGGATACGCTCGGTACCGGTTATAATCAGGTCAAGGGGCTAAATTTATTCGGAAAATTCAAAGATGGAAAATTACATGATGTTGATGTCATAAAAAACACTGAGGTCGTCTATTATATGCGGAACGATAATAACGAACTTATTGGAATCAATAAAAACGTAAGCAGTAAAATCAATCTTATCCTGGAAAACAATGATATCGAAACCATTACTTTTTTTAATAAAGTAGATGGCGATATTTACCCTGAAGCAGATTTACCTGAAAATGCGCGTAAACTAAAAGGCTTACGCTGGCGTGGAGACGAGCGAATAAAATCGAAAGATGATATTTTTACCGCCGAAGACAATGAACTCAACGACAAATTAGTACAAGAAGGAAAAGATCAGGAAGCTAAAGACAAAGATACCCCGATGAAAGTCAGGAAAGAAACTTTGGATTACGACAAAAAGAAACCCGCTGTTAAAACAAGTACTACGAAAGCAAGCACTACTGCTAAGACTAAGAAATAGTTTTCAGTCGCAGTTTTCAGTTTAATTGCTTTACCTTAAAATTAGTCGCAGTCTCAGTTCTCTGCCTATAAAACTCTGCGCGCTTTGCATTTTAATAATACAAACTTGATTTAAAACTTAGTGAACTTTGCATAAAACTTTACGATCTTTGCAGATAAATTCAGTCATAGTCTCAGTTTTCATTCAACTTGAAACATGAAACCTGAAACTTTTAAAACAAATAACAGTGAATCCAGATTTTATAAAATACCAGGCACAGACTTCTCCTTACCCACTGGGAATGGAGGTTTCACATGCTATTGGCTCCTATATTTACGACACAAACGATAAAAAATATTTAGATTTTGTTGCTGGTGTTTCTGCTTGTACACTCGGACATCAACACCCAAGAGTCAATCAGGCCATTAAAGATCAGTTAGACAAGTATTCGCATGTTATGGTTTACGGCGAATATTCGCAAAGTCCGGCAGTTCAATATTGCAAATTACTGGCTTCGCTCCTGCCGGAATCTCTAAACAAAACCTATTTGGTCAATTCAGGAACAGAAGCAATCGAAGGCGCACTAAAATTAGCAAAAAGAACAACAGGACGCAGTCAGCTTATTTCTTGCCATAATGCCTATCACGGCAACACAATGGGTTCAATGAGCGTTATGGGATTCGAAGAACGCAAACAAGCTTTTCGTCCTTTACTTCCTGATGTTGATTTTATCACCTTTAATAACGAAGAAGATCTTCAAAAAATAACCACCAGAACAGCTGCAATACTTTTAGAAACTATTCAGGGTGGTGCAGGATTCATTCAGCCGGAAAATAACTACCTGCAAAAAGTCCGCAAACGCTGCGATGAAGTTGGCGCTATGATGATCGTCGACGAAATTCAACCAGGATTTGGACGTACAGGTAAACTATTTGGTTTTCAAAACTATGACGTCGTTCCGGATATTGTTGTAATGGGAAAAGGAATGGGTGGCGGAATGCCTGTTGGAGCTTTTACCGCAGCAGCAGAAAAAATGGATCTTCTGACCGAAAATCCTAAACTGGGGCACATTACTACTTTTGGAGGTCATCCTGTCATTGCGTCAGCTTGTTTGGCTACTTTGCAGGAATTAACTGAAACAAATTTAATGCAGGATGCCTTAGATAAAGAAAAACTCTTCAGATCGCTTTTGGTACATCCTTTGATAAAGGAAGTTAGAGGAAAAGGATTAATGCTTGCCGCAATGACCGAAACTGCCGAAATAACAAACGAAGTTATTTTAAACTGTCAGGACAAAGGGCTCATTTTATTCTGGTTGCTGTTTGAAGGATGCGCCATACGAATAACACCACCATTAACCATTTCTGAAGAAGAAATAAAAGAAGGTTGTACCATAATTTTAAATGTTATGGATGAAATCATGAAAAAAGAACAATAAAAATAATCAGGAGCTATTTCCTGCTGTTCGCTAAATCTTTTATTTTTTAAAGAAAAAAAACAAAAGGATATCGCTACCATCAGGGCTAGGACTCCGGGTTAAAAATATTTTTAGAATAATAATAAAATTTAATCTTTTACAAATCAAAAGATTACAACTTAAAACAGAATAGAAATTCTGTCCATATTGTTAATTAAATTGTTCACAACAATTAATTCCCCTTCCTCACAACAATAATATGGTTGCCTAAATTTATAACAGGCTAATTTCAAATAAAGACAGTATGCAATTAAGCAACGAAGAAGAAGATTATAACCTATCCCTATCCAAATTTGAGTCTATGTTAAAAACTAACAAAGTACTCTTTTTTGACTCTGAAGAATTCGAAGAAATTATTCTTCATTATTTAGACATAGGTAAGGCTAATTTAGCAAAGAAGGCCTTGAAACTTGCATTAGACCAACACCCAAAATCTACGGGCTTAAAATTAGTACAAGTAGAAATGTTGGTTTACGACGACAAACTAGAGATCGCCGAGAAACTCCTGAATGAGTTATATGCAATCGAACCTAACAACGAGGAAATTTACATCCAAAAAGCTAATATCTGTTCTAAGAGAGACCAACACGAAAAAGCAGTAGAATTGCTTAAAATTGCTTTGCAATATACAGACGATTACGCTGACGTGTACAACTTGATTGGAATGGAATATCTTTTTATGGATAATCTCGAGATGGCAAAAGAAAGTTTTATCAAATGTCTTGAAGAAGACTTAGAAGATCAGTCTGCCTTATATAACGTGGTGTATTGTTTTGAATTTTTAGATCAAAATCAGGAAGCCATTGTATATCTAAACGAATACATCAATAAAAATCCCTATAGTGAAATCGCATGGCATCAGCTTGGACGTTTGCACTATGGCGTAAAAGAATACGAAAATGCGATTCGTGCTTTTGATTATGCAACCCTGATCGACGATGAGTTTTTAGGTGCTTTCATGGAAAAAGCAAAAGCTTACGAACGTCTCAAAAAATACAACGAAGCAATAGAAAGCTATAACCGTACTATCGAGTTAGACGACGCAACTTCTTATGCATTATTGCGCATTGGAAAATGCTACGAAAAACTGGGAAATACGGCAAAAGCACTTCAATATTACAATCAAACAGTACACGAAGATCCGCTTTTGGACAAAGGATGGATTGCCATTACTGATTTTTATGTTCGTCAGAAAAACTTTCAAAAAGCATTGTTCTTTGTCAATAAGGCATTAGCAATTGACAATCAGAATCGTTTGTACTGGAAACGTTATGCAACCATTAACAAACAAATGAACTTTTTTGAAGAGGCTGAGTTTGGCTATAGAAAAGCAGTAGAATTTGGAGATTATGCGTTAGAAACCTGGTTGTTTTGGGTAGATATTCTTCAGTTTTTAGGTGAATTCGAAAGTGCTATTCAAACATTATTACAAGCTTCAGAATATTTTCCGGAAGAAAATGAAATCGAATATCGCTTGGCAGGATTGTATTTTATGATTCAGGACAATACCAAAGCCAAATTTCATTTGAGCAATGGTTTGCGTTTAAACTTTGAAAATTATATCTTAATCGAAGATTTATTTCCCGTAGTCTGGTCAAAAAAAATGGTTAAAAATTACATTGAAAAACATAGAAAACAATAATGATTGATACTTTAAGAAGACGTTTTGGCTTGTTAGGCCGTAATATTAGTTACTCATTTTCAAAAGGATATTTTACAGAAAAATTTAGCGATGAAGTTTTTGCCGGCAACAGCTACGAAAACTTTGACATTTCTGAAATTAATTATTTTACTGAATTAGTAAAAAACAATCCGGATTTAAAAGGTTTAAATGTTACGATTCCGTATAAAGAACAAGTTATACCATTCTTAGATAAACTTTCAAAAAAAGCAGCCTTAATTGGCGCCGTAAATACCATTAAATTTACGAAAAACGGAAAATTAAAAGGTTACAATACTGATTACTATGGTTTCAAAAAATCATTAGAACCTTTATTAGAGCCTCATCATAAAAAAGCACTTATCCTTGGTACTGGCGGTGCATCAAAAGGTGTAGCTTTTGCTCTTGATGAACTTGGTATACCTTATACTTTTGTTTCAAGAGAAGCGAAAGAAAACATTATTGATTATAACCTGATCAACGCAACTACTTTTGATAACTTTAAAATTATTATCAATTGTACGCCCGTTGGCACAAGCCCTAATACAGAAGCTTGTCCTGATCTTCCCTATGAGTTTTTTACTGACAAACACATTGCTTACGATCTCATTTATAATCCGGCAGAAACTCAGTTTTTAAAAAATGCAAAAGAAAAAGGTGCCGTTATAAAAAACGGTTACGATATGCTTATTTTTCAAGCAGAAAAAGCCTGGAAAATCTGGAATAAATAAAAAAAAACAAACATGTTCAAAACAGTCGTAATTTACTAATTACGGCTGTTTTGCGTTTTAAGCATTACCTGCACAATTTCAAGAAAGCCCAGAAATAGGATCCTATCAAACAAATGTATAAACCCAAAATTTTATTCCTCTTTCTTCTTAACACAATCCTTACAAACTAATTTATATAATATCAGATCAAGTATCACTTTTTAACGCTGGAAATAGAAACATTTTTATTACCTCAATATTACTCTTCATTTTTTTTCAAATCAAAATAAAACCACAAATTCATCCTTAAAATATTATTTTGATTTCATTTTTCTAAAAATTATAATAATTCAGAATTTAAATTTACTTCAAAAAATCGGCAAAAAAAACGATATCATATTCGTAAATTACTGGAACAAATAGGAATTTCACCTTAAAATAGCGTATAAACAAACGATTTATTTTGTATTTAGAAACACCTTTAGTATCTTTCGCTCTGTTTAAAATAAAAACCTTATACATTTAAAATGTTAGAAGAAAAGAATGATAACCTGCAGGAAGCAGACGGAAAATTAGAAATCGAAATTAGCGATTCTACTCAAGATAATGCAATTGATACAGCGGAGCCTGAAACAGCTGCTGAAATTTCGACTTCAGAGACTGAAACTGAAGCAGAAAATACAGCTGACACGACAGAAACCAATCATCAGACTGCACTAGACGCTATTACCAATTCGAATGCTGAAGAAAGTGAAGATGAAACGCTAAAAGAGCGTCATGACATTCCTATGCAGGATTACGATACATTTACTTTAGATGCACTTGTTGATGAACTTAAAAAATTGATCAATACAGATAAAGTAATGTCTGTAAAAGAGCATATTGAAGAAATTAAAAAGTCGTTTTTATTACAATACAATCACCTTATTGAGGAGAAAAAAGAAGAATTTAACGCTTCTAATCAAGATCCAAATGAGGAATTTGAATATCATTCTCCCTTAAAATCTAAATTTGACGAATATTATAATGTTTTTAGAGAAAAAAGAAATGCTCATTTCAAGCATTTACAAACGAATTTAAAAACGAATTTAGAAAACAGGCTTGCCATAGTTGAGGAACTTAAAGAGCTTATCAACCCACAGGAAAACATCAAGGACACTCTTAAACATTTTAATGATTTAAGAGAAAGATGGAAAAATGCAGGAGCAATTCCAAAAGACAAATACAATCACGTTTGGAATAATTACCACTTTCACGTAGAGAATTTTTACGATTATCTACATTTAGATCGTGAAGCAAGAGATTTAGATTTCAAATACAACTTGGAGCAAAAACAAAAAATCATTGCTCGTGTAGAAGAATTAGCAAATGAAACTGATATCAGTAAAGCATTTCGCGAATTACAGGATTTACACAGGATTTGGAAAGAAGATATTGGACCGGTTTCTAAAGAACACCGTGATACTATCTGGAATAAATTTAGCGAATTGACTAAAAAAATTCACGATAAAAGAGAAGTTTTATTTGAAAGCCAAAGAGCAAACGAACAAAATAATCTTGAAGCAAAAAAAGAGATCATTGCAAAAATCGAGGTTTTAGGAACTGAAAAAGTAAACTCCCACTCTCAATGGCTGGTACAAATTCAAAAAGTAGAAACACTTAGAAATGAGTTTTTTGCTGCCGGAAAAGTACCATCTGATGTTAATGAAGAAACGTGGGCTGCTTTTAAAACTGCCGTTAGAAATTTTAATTCTTTTAAAAATTCATTTTACAAAGACATTAAAAAAGATCAAAACGACAATTTAAATAAAAAAATGGCTCTTGTTGCAAAAGCCAAGGAATTACAAGAAAGTACTGATTTTGGCGCTACAACTCCTGTTATGAAACAAATTCAGGAAGAGTGGAAACAAATTGGCCATGTTCCTAAAAAATATTCAGACAAAATCTGGAAAGAATTCAAAGATGCTTGTAATCATTATTTTGATAAATTAAAGGAACACAAATCTGAAGAAAACGTTGACGAAGTTGCTGCTTTTGACAATAAAAAAGCATATCTGGATGTTTTGAGAGCCTACCAACTTACCGGTGATCACAAAACTGATCTTGATGCAATAAAAGCACATATCGAAATCTGGAAAGGTTATGGAAAAGTACCTTTTGCAAGGCGCCATATCGAAGGAAAATTCAATAAAATTTTAGATGCTCTTTTTGAAAAATTAAGTTTGAGTAAAAAAGAAACTGAAATGATGCGTTTCTCTAATAGAATTGATTCTTTATCTGATAATAACGATACTCGTAAATTAGACAATGAAAAGATTTTCCTAATGCGTAAAATTGAAGAAGTTCAGAATGAAATTTTCCAATTAGAGAATAACATTCAGTTCTTTGCAAATACTAAAAATGCAAAAAAAGAGAATTCTATCGTTCTTGAAGTTCGTAAAAACATTGCTATCCACAAGGAAAGCCTTGAGCTTTGGAAAGATAAACTAAAACAGTTACGTAATCTGGGTCAGGAATAGACTTTAATTTATATATTAAATTTATTAAGGAGTAATGATATTTTTCATTGCTCCTTTTTTTTGTGGTTATTGTTGGAATGAATTTTACCACAAAGATCGCGAAGGTTTTTTTTATAATAGAGTATATTGACAAACACAAAGTTTCCAAAGCTGGTTCACCACAAAGCTTTGCGAACTTTGTGTTTTTCTGTGCACAATCCAAAATTAACCCTTTGCGAACTTTGCGGTAAAATTTTTCATTCCTATTTCATACTTGAAACCTGAAACTTAACAATCTCAACTTAAATTCATAAAACAATTCTCTAAAATATTGATTATATTTGATAACCACATCATTTTTTGATGCTCTATAAATGAACAAATTCAATTATTAATCCTAATAACAACGAAGATGAAATTTACAAGAAAAGCGAATGCCAATTGGAAAGGAACAGGCATGGAAGGAACAGGAAGTATAAGTACACAAAGTACGACACTGGATAATGCTCAATTATCATTTAAAACAAGATTTGCTGACGGGGTTGGAACAAATCCTGAAGAATTGATCGCAGCAGCACATTCAGGCTGTTTTACGATGCAATTAAGTTTTTTACTTAACGAAGGCGGTTTTACGGCAGATGATTTAAATACAGAAGCGACAGTTACTTTTGAAGACGGGACAATTACATTAATCCATTTAGACCTAAAAGGAAAAGTTCCAAATATTTCAGCTGAAGAATTTGAAAAAACGGCTGCAAAAGCAAAAGAAATCTGCCCGATTTCTAAACTTTTAAATACCACAATTACACTTTCTGTAACTTTAGAATAGAAATTTAATCAAAAAAAAAGCCATCTTATTCAAAACGAGGGCACTGAAAAAGTCCTTTAAAGTTAAAAAGGTAATTTTATAAGTAAAATAGAGGCTCTGAGAATCGTCTGTACGAAAGTGTTCTCCGTCACCTATCCGAGGATATCAAAGAAAAAGAAGCTGTTTTCATATTTGAAAACAGCCTCTTTTGATAAACGGTTACTTTTTCAGTGCCCTCATTCAAAACAAGATGGCTTTTTATATTTAATCTGAAATTATTACATTGTAGCTTTCAATGCTTTTGCTTCAGCAGTCATTTCTAATGCTTTGTACACACCTAATAATGTTTTAGATACATCTTCGTTTTTAGGATCTAATTCATTTGCTTTTTTAAGGTAAGGAATAACTCCTTTAAAAACATTTTCTCTTTGTGCTTTCAACACATCGTAACGTTTCATATCTTTTGCAGAAGTACCCAATTTATTCATCTCATCAATAATTGGTTTTTCAGCCTCTAATTTTAAAGCTGCCAGGTTAAGATAAGCATTTGCATAATTTGGATTGATTTCGATCGCTTTCAAATAGTATTTTTCAGCATCTGCATTGTTTTTAGCATTTCCACTAATAACACCTAAATTAAAAACCAAATCAGCATTCTTTGGATCTTTTTCTAAAGCTTCACCTACTAATTTTTTGTATGTATCATAATCTTTAGATTCTAAATACAAGTTAGCTTCTGTAAGAATCAAAGAACTATCTTCAGGATTTGCTTTTCTAGCATCAGCAATTGCTTTTTTAGCATCTTCACTACGTCCTTTTTGAACTAAAATCAAAGCTAAATTTTTATAAATTTCCCCTCTTTTAGAAGGAATAGCTTCAGTTTTAGGTTTTTCGTGAGTTCCTAATTTTACAGCTAAATCTCTATCTTTTGCACTATTAAAATTATCCTCATTACCTGAAATTTTATTTACAGCTAAATAGCTAGTACCTTTTCCAGAATAGTTTAATTTTTTTAATTCTTCGTACATTGGTAAAGCAAGATCAAAATCCTGAGCATTTACTGCTGTTGAAGCTGCATAATATAAATTGATTGTATCTTTTTTATCTAATAAATAAGCATCATACAATTTTTTTGCACCGTCAGCATGTTTACTTACCTGAGAATCTGCAATAGCTGCATTAATCAACTTTCCTTTAATATCAGTAATTGAAGCTGCAGCCTGAGTAGAATATTTTAATTTTCCAGAAGCTTTTTCAACATCAATTAACTTTTTATAGCTTTCAGCAGCAAGAGAAAGGTTTTTACTTTCTTCTACTTTTTTATCTGCCAAAGCTAAATAAGCATTACCCCGTACAAAGTAGTACTGAGCCTGTTCAACATCTTTGGCATTTACAACCAAATTTTCAGCATCTTTAAGAATTGCAACTGCTCCTTGAGCATCTCCTCCTTTTAACGCTTTTTCAGCACTCTTGATTTGATCTTTTTGAGCAAAAGTAGCTACTGAAATCAATAATGCTGACGCAAGTATTACATATTTACTTTTCATAGTATTCAATTTGTATATTTAATTATAGTGGTTAAATTTTATTCTTCAGATTCTTCTTCTTCTGAATCATCTTCGTCTTCTAATTCTTCTTCTGAATCGTCATCCTCATCGTCATCTTCTACAGGACTATCATCTTCAAGAACTTCTAAATCAGGTTTTACTCTTTCGATAACTGACTCGATAACATTACCGTCCTCATCAACAATAACTTCAGCAACATCATCTTTCATAACTTTCGTTACAGCAGCGATAGAATCTTTACCTTTTAAGTTAATCAATCGAACTCCCTGAGTTGCACGACCCATTACACGTAAATCTTCAATTGCCATTCTGATTGTTAATCCAGATCTGTTGATAATCATTAAATCATCAGCATCACTAACAGCGTTTATCGAAATTAATTTTCCTGTTTTTTCTGTGATATTAAGTGTCTTAACACCTTTTCCTCCACGGTTTGTAATTCTGTAAACATCTTCACCATCGTCGTCAACTAATTTAGTACGTTTACCGTATCCGTTTTCAGTTACAACTAAAATTTGCGAGTCGTTTACATTGTCCTTATCAACCGTAACCATACCAATTACTTCATCAGTATCATCTTTTAAGGTAATTCCGCGAACTCCGGAAGCTGTTCTTCCCATCGGACGTGTTTTAGTTTCCTCAAAACGAACTAATTTACCAGATTTAACAGCAAGGATAATTTGACTTTCTCCGTTTGTTAATTTAGCTTCAAGTAATTCATCACCTTCTTTAATTGTAATTGCAGCAACACCATTTACTCTTGGTTTAGAATATTTCTCTAAAGATGTTTTCTTAACCTGACCTTTTTTAGTTACCATTACAAGATTATGACTATTGATATAATCTTTGTCTTTTAAGTCTTGTGTACAAATGAAAGCTTTTACTTTATCATCACTTTCAATGTTTACTAAGTTTTGAATTGCTCTTCCTTTTGCCGTTTTACTTCCTTCCGGAATTTCGTAAACACGCATCCAGAAACATTTACCTTTTTGCGTAAAGAACATCATATACTGGTGATTGGTTGCAACGAACATATGCTCAAGGAAATCCTGATCTCTTGTTCCTGCACTTTTTTGTCCAACTCCTCCTCTATTTTGAGTTTTGTATTCTGTTAAGTTGGTACGTTTGATATAACCTGCATGAGAAATTGTAATCACTACATTTTCATCAGCAATTAAATCTTCAATACTTACATCTCCACCTGAATATTCAATTTGAGAACGACGGTCATCTCCGTATTTCTCACGAATTTCTTCAAGTTCTTCCTTAATTAAGTTCGTTCTTAAAACCACATCTGCTAATAAAGCTTTCAAATGCTCGATTAACTTCATCAATTCTTCGTATTCAGCTCTTAATTTATCTTGTTCCAGACCTGTTAACTGACGTAAACGCATCTCAACAATTGCACGAGCCTGAATATCTGACAATTTAAATCTTTCGATTAATTTTTCACGAGCTTCTTCGGTATTTTTAGAACCTCTGATTAATGCAATTACTTCGTCAATATTATCAGATGCAATAATTAAACCTTCTAATATATGCGCTCTTTCTTCTGCTTTACGCAATTCAAAACGAGTTCTGCGAACTACTACATCATGACGGTGCTCAATAAAATAATGAATCATATCTTTTAGATTCAACATTTGTGGGCGACCTTTTACAAGCGCAATATTGTTTACACTAAAAGAAGACTGTAAAGACGTATATTTATATAAAGTATTCAAAACTACGTTTGGCGTAGCATCACGTTTCAGGATATAAACGATACGCATACCATTTCTATCTGACTCGTCACGAATATTCGCAATACCTTCAATTTTTTTATCATTAACTAAATCAGCCGTACGTTTGATCATCTCGGCTTTGTTTACCTGATATGGAATCTCGGTAACAATAATAGATTCTCTTCCGTCAACTTCTTCAAAACCAACTTTAGCACGCATTACAATACGCCCTCTACCGGTTTTAAATGCTTCACGAACACCTTCATAACCATATATTATACCTCCAGTTGGAAAATCCGGAGCTTTAATATGCGTCATTAATTCGTCAATTTCGATATCGTTATTATCAAGGTACGCAAGTGTTCCGTTGATAACCTCAGTTAAATTGTGTGGAGGCATATTTGTTGCCATACCTACCGCGATTCCAGTTGCTCCATTGATTAACAAAGTAGGAACTCTGGTTGGCATTACTTTTGGCTCATATAAAGTATCATCAAAGTTCAATTGAAAATCAACTGTTTCTTTTTCGATATCTGCCATGATGTCTTCTGAAATCTTACGCATTCTGGCCTCAGTATAACGCATTGCTGCAGGACTATCGCCATCTACAGAACCAAAGTTACCCTGACCATCCACTAATAAATAACGCATACTCCATTCCTGGGCCATACGAACCATCGCATCATAAACAGAAGTATCTCCGTGTGGGTGATACTTACCCAGAACCTCTCCTACGATTCTAGCAGATTTTTTGTGGGCAGATTTTGAAGTTACACCTAAATCATACATTCCGTAAAGAACTCTTCGATGCACTGGTTTCAAGCCATCTCTAACATCCGGAAGTGCTCTCGATACAATTACTGACATCGAATAATCGATATAAGCAGATTTCATTTCATCTTCAATGTTAATAGGAATTAACTTTTCTCCTTCAGACATAAGTTGTTATGTTTAAATAATTATATTAGTTTCAAAGCGTGCCAAGATACGTTTTTTTGGAATTTTTTCAGCTATTTACTTACACTTATTTCAATGATTTATTAACAACTTTTTTTTAGCTTTTGGTTAATAAATTAAGCGTATTTTAACGCTTTTATTGTTATTTTTTTTGTCTCTTAGCTGTCAGGAGTTTCTGAAGGGTATGGTTTTTGTTTTTCAAACACTAATTCACTAAATTTACAATACCAATTATATATTATGGATGATAATTTTTCACCAAGAGTAAAAGATGTTATTACCTACAGTAAAGAGGAAGCCTTACGTTTGGGCCACGACTTTATTGGTACTGAACATCTAATGCTAGGCATTTTAAGGGATGGAAACGGAAAAGCTATTCATATACTTAATAACCTTGCAGTCGATTTAGATCATTTACGCAGGAAAGTAGAAATACTGAGTCCAGCCAATCAAAGCGTTGAAGTAAATGCCGAAAAGAAGAATCTTCATCTTACGCGCCAGGCGGAAAGAGCCCTGAAGACCACATTTCTGGAAGCTAAAGTATTTCAGAGCTCGTCGATTAGCACGGCGCACTTGCTTTTGTGTATCTTACGAAACGAAAACGATCCCACAACCAAACTATTGAATAAACTAAAAATAGATTATGACATAGCTAAAGAACAATATTTAAATATGACTCCAAACGAAGAAGAATTCTTAGAAAACTTGCCAAGAAACGAATCGTATAATGACGATTCAGGACAAGATGACAGTCTAAAAGAAAGTAGTTTTAATAATCCCGCCAATAAGTCAAACAAAAAATCAAAGACTCCGGTTTTAGATAATTTTGGGAGAGATTTAACAGAAATGGCAGAAGAAGGAAAACTGGATCCGGTTGTAGGACGCGAGAAAGAAATTGAACGTGTTTCTCAAATTCTAAGCCGTAGAAAAAAGAACAACCCGCTACTTATTGGAGAGCCTGGAGTTGGTAAATCTGCTATTGCAGAAGGACTTGCTTTACGTATTATCCAAAAGAAAGTATCTCGTATCCTTTTCAACAAACGTGTGGTTACCCTTGATCTTGCCAGTTTAGTAGCAGGAACAAAATACCGCGGTCAGTTTGAAGAAAGAATGAAAGCCGTGATGAACGAGCTGGAGAAAAATGACGATATCATTCTTTTTATTGATGAAATTCACACTATCGTAGGCGCTGGTGGAGCAACAGGTTCTCTTGATGCTTCAAACATGTTTAAACCTGCTTTAGCAAGAGGTGAAATCCAATGTATTGGCGCTACAACTCTTGATGAATACAGACAATATATTGAGAAAGATGGTGCTCTTGAAAGACGTTTTCAGAAAGTAATCGTTGAACCAACATCTGTTGAAGAAACTATTGCAATCTTAAACAACATTAAAGATAAATATGAAGATCACCACAATGTAACTTATACTCAGGAAGCAATTGAAGCTTGTGTTAAATTAACGAACAGATATATGTCTGAGCGTTTCTTACCAGACAAGGCTATTGATGCTCTTGACGAAGCCGGATCTCGCGTACACATTACTAATATTGATGTTCCTAAACAAATTCTTGATTTGGAACGTCAGTTAGAAGAAGTTCGTGAAATGAAAAACATGGTAGTCAAAAAACAAAAATACGAAGAGGCTGCCAAACTTCGCGATGATGAAAAACGCATTGAAAAAGATCTTGCTGTTGCACAAGAACAATGGGAAGAAGATTCTAAGAACAACAGAATTGAAGTTACAGAAGACAATGTAGCCGATGTTGTTTCTATGATGACCGGAATTCCTGTAAACAGAATTGCACAAACAGAAAGCAATAAGTTAGCCAAATTACCTGAATTAATTCAAAACAAAGTAATTGGTCAAAATGAAGCAGTTTTAAAAATTGCCCGTTCTATTCAGCGTAACAGAGCCGGACTTAAAGATCCTAACAAACCAATTGGTTCGTTTATTTTCTTAGGTCAGACTGGAGTTGGTAAAACACAATTAGCGAAAGTTTTAGCAAAAGAGTTATTCGATTCTGAAGATGCATTAGTTCGTATTGACATGAGTGAATACATGGAGAAATTTGCGATCTCTCGTTTAGTTGGAGCGCCTCCGGGATACGTAGGATACGAAGAAGGTGGTCAATTGACTGAAAAAGTTCGTAGAAAACCATATTGTGTTGTGTTATTAGACGAGATCGAAAAAGCGCATCCGGATGTATTCAATATGATGCTTCAGGTTCTTGATGACGGATATTTAACAGATAGTTTAGGTCGCAAAATCGACTTTAAAAACACTATCATTATAATGACATCGAATGTTGGTGCGCGTCAGTTAAAAGATTTTGGACAAGGTGTAGGATTTGGAACTGCTGCGAAAGTAGCTCAGGCTGATGAAAACTCAAAAAGCATTATAGAAAATGCATTGAAAAAAACTTTTGCTCCTGAATTCTTAAACAGAATTGATGATGTAATCGTATTCAACGCATTAGAGAAACATGATATTGATTTGATTATCGAAATTGAACTTGCAAAACTATATTCACGCGTTTCTGAACTAGGATACAAATTGAATCTTACAGATAAAGCAAAAGCTTTTATTGCTGAGAAAGGTTTTGACAGACAATTTGGAGCACGTCCTCTAAAAAGAGCAATTCAGAAATATGTTGAAGATTTGTTAGCAGAAGAAATCATCACTTCAAAAATACATTCAGGCGATGAGATCTTAATGGATTTAAAAGATGATTCCCAAGAGCTTTCTGTAGAAATACACAAAGCCGAAGAGCCAACTAATCAATAGATTATTTCAAACTCATAACAAATTTAATTTACCCGTTACGTTTTCATAACATAACGGGTATTTTTTTTAGATAAATTACTACCTTTAGTAAAAGCAAATAGCTATTTTTGGCTATTATATTCTATAAATAAATAATAACGTATGCTTCAAAATAAAGTCATTTTAGGTAGCGAAGAATGGTGCGCATTTCCAGAACTAGGAATCCCGACAATCAAAGCTCGCGTCGATTCTGGTGCTAAAACTTCGGCAATGCACGCGATAAACATAGCTCCTTTTATAAAAAATGATGCCAATTGGGTAAAATTTGACATTAATCCAATTCAGAATAACATTAAAACCGTCATACATTGCGAAGCTCCGTTGGTTGACAAAAGAATCGTAAAAAGTTCAAGTGGCTTCAGAGAACATCGTTACGTGATTCAAACCAGCATTAAGCTTGGTGATGTAAAATGGCCAATCGAAATGACTTTGACCAATCGTGACTCGATGGGTTTTCGAATGCTTTTAGGCCGTGAAGCCATGAGCGGACGTGTATTGGTTGATCCTGAAGAAAAATACATGTTAGGACAACCTACTCCTGAAACATTAAAAGAACTATATCAAAATTCAGAAAAAGCGACTTCTGGTCTACGAATCGGACTTTTGGCGAGTAATCCTGAATTATACAGCAATAAAAGAATCATGGAAGCGGGTGAAATGCGCGGTCATGAAATGCATTTTTTGAATATCAAGGAATGTTACATGAAGCTGGACGCAAAAACACCTGAAATTCATTATCGCGGTGGAAAGATATTAAACCAATTTGATGCTATTATTCCAAGAATCCGACCAAGCATTACTTTCTACGGTTGCGCTCTTACACGTCAATTTGAAGCATTGAAGGTTTTTGTTTTAAATTCGGCTTCAGCCATAACACAATCCCGGGATAAATTATATTCATTGCAGTTGCTTTTGAATAGCGGAATTGATATTCCAACAACTGGTTTTGCTAATTCTCCTTTGGATACAGACAATTTAATCAAAATGGTAGGAGGTTCACCTTTAATTGTAAAATTATTGGAAGGAACACAAGGAAAAGGGGTTGTTTTGGCCGAAACCAAAAAAGCGGCAGAAAGTGTTATCAATGCCTTTAAGAGTTTGAATGCAAACATCCTTGTTCAGGAATTCATCAAAGAAGCAAACGGAAAAGATATTCGTTGTTTTGTAATCGACGGAAAAGTTGTTGCAGCAATTCAGCGTGAAGCAATGCCGGGAGAATTTAGAGCAAACATTCATCTTGGAGGAACAGCCTCTGTAATAAAAGTAACTGCCGAAGAGAAAAAGATTGCCATAAAAGCTGCAAAAGCTATGGACTTAAAAGTCGCCGGGGTCGATATTATTCGTTCTTCAAAAGGACCGTTATTACTGGAAGTCAACTCTTCTCCTGGTCTTGAAGGAATCGAAGGTGCTACCAATAAAGATATTGCAGGCGAAATGATCAAAGCGATTGAAAAGAATTTTAAACTAATATAAGTTCATTTAGCTTTTAGCAACAAAATAATCGCAATATTGTCATCCCGAGGAACGAGGGATCACACTCGAAACTCGACAACGATTATCGATTTACTTTGCGGAGCTTCTAGTGTGATCCCTCGTTCCTCGGGATGACAAAAATGTGCAGACTAGCTTTGTCAAAGTTTAAAACTTTGACAAAGCTTTTTTTAAATTTAAACTCAAAAAAAATGGCGCTATACCCCTATTTAGATATTATTGCAAGAAGTATAGCTGTATATTTTTTCATGACAATTGCACTTAGACTCTTTGGAAAAAAGGAACTTTCGCAATTAAACACTGCAGATATTATTCTTATTTTACTGATCAGTAACTCGGTTCAAAATGCAATGGTTGGCCCAGACACAAGTCTTTCCGGAGGTTTAATTGCTGCTTTAGCTTTATTTATAATCAATTTTATTATAAAAAAACTGACTCATAAATACAAAGGCCTTAATAATTTATTACTAGATAAGCCAGAAATTCTGATTCACAATGGCGTGTTAGATTTTAAAACCCTAAGCAAATTAGACATCTCTCACGATGAACTAAAAGAAGCGGCACGTGAGCACGGTTTAGAACATTTGACAGATATAAAGCTCGCTATGCTTGAAATTGACGGCACCATAAGTATCATATCTCAGGACAAAAAGAACCTCAAACAAACACATTACAAAAGAAAACACAATCGCAAGAATTTGCAAAAGTGATCTTTTTTAAAATTTAAATATTTAAAAATCAACACTTTAAACATATAAAATAAAAAAACTTAGCCATATACTTTGTTATACTATGTATTTTGTTATACATTTGAAATATGAACGAAACATTTGTAACAAACTGGAAATCGCAGGTAAAGAAAGGCACCTTAACTTTTATCATCCTGAACGTACTTAAAAATCATGAGTACTATGGTTATGAACTTATCGAACAAATAAGAAAACATACCGAGATAGAAATCGCCGAAGGAACTCTTTATCCTTTGATGAACCGATTGAAAACAGAAGAATTAGTAACATCAAAATGGGTCGAACAAGAAACTGGTATTCCCCGAAAATATTATTCCTTGACCGAAGCCGGAATCGAAACTTTAAGTCAGATGAATATCTATTGGGAAAATCTTGAAAAATCAATCAAAAAAATCATTCAATGAGAATAGAAGATATCAAATTCGAACAAAAAGCTTCACAGAGAATTTATAACGATTACATGAAGCGTATTAAAAAAGCAACGGCTTCATTATCAAAAATCAATCAGGATGATATTTATATGGAATTCAACAGCCATATTTTTGAATCTATTCAGCATAGAAATAATGCAAATGAAATAGATTCACTATTGGATATAATTGAGAAATTAGGGATTCCGGAAGAAGTTTTAAAACCACTTGTCGCAGATAAAAAACTCGAACAGGCAACAAAAACTTTTAACCCTGTTCATGTTTTTAAAGCATTGATATTAAACTTTACAAATGGCGTTTCGTATATATTTTTCTTTATTTTATACCTTTTCCTATTTGGCTTTGTCTTCCTGATTTTTGCGAAAATATTCTATCCGTCACTTGTGGGATTACATATTAAACCCGATTCTTACTCTGTTTTTATACTCGGAATAGTAAATCCCGAAAGTCAGTTAAAAACCCAAACCATAGAAGTTCTTGGCAACTGGTTCATTCCTGTCATGTTGCTTTCAATCGTATTATTTTATTTCCTTATTACCCTGTTATTAAAATTCAAAAAATCAATCAACCAAAAAACCTTAGTATGAAAAAAATTATTATTACCAGTTTATTTACACTTATCACGACAATTGGTTTCAGTCAAAATTTCAATCCTCAAAGATTAGATAGTTTATTTCTTCTTTTAGAAAAGAACAATAAATATATGGGAAGCATCTCAATTTCTGAAAACGGAAAAACAATTTATGCCAAATCAATTGGTTACGATGATATTGCCAGTTCTAAGAAATCAAGTATAAACACAAAATACAGAATAGGTTCAATTTCTAAAATGTTTACAGCTTCGATGATTTTCAAAGCTGTAGAAGAGAAAAAAATCAACTTGAATCAAACTATTGATAAATATTTCCCAACAGTAAAAAATGCAAAAACCATTACAATTAGCAATTTACTAAACCACAGAAGCGGCATACATGATTTCACCAATGATGAGGATTATTTAAAATGGAGTACTGAATTTCAATCCAGAGATAAAATGATCGCAAGAATAGCCGGAGGAGATAGTACTTTTGAGCCTAATACAAAAGGTCAATACAGTAATTCTAACTACGTTTTATTATCTTTTATACTTGAAGATGTTTACAAAAAGAAATTTGGAGAAATTTTAAATCTAAAAATTGTCAGTCCTCTAAAATTAAAAAACACTTATTTAGGCGGAAAAACAAGCATAGAAAATAACGAATGCTTTTCATATACATTTGATGGAAAATGGAATAAAGAAAATGAAACCGATATGTCGATTCCGCTTGGAGCCGGCGGAATTGTTTCTAACCCAACAGATTTAAACTTATTTATCGAAAATCTTTTTGCAGGTAAAATTGTTTCTATTGAACATCTAAATGAGATGAAAACACTAAAAGACAAATACGGAATGGGAATTTTTGAGTTTCCTTACTTTGAACTAAAAAGTTATGGTCATACCGGAGGAATTGATGGTTTCAGATCTGTTTTAAGCTATTTCCCAAATGAAAAATTAGCATTAGCCATTACTTCAAACGGAATTAATTATGACAACAATAGTATCTTACTTTGCGCATTGAGTTCTTATTTTCACAAACCTTATACAATGCCGGATTTTACCACCATTGCCATTACGACTGAAACACTGGATCCATATTTAGGCAATTACGGGAGCCCACAAATCCCGTTAAAAATAGCCATTTCAAAAAAAGATAAAACATTGATCGCCCAGGCAACGGGACAACCCTCTTTTCCATTAGAAGCAGCTGCCGCCAACATTTTTAAATTTGATCAGGCAGGTATCGCACTAGAATTCAACCCTGATAAAAAAGAAATGATCTTAAAACAAGGCGGAAAAGAATATACATTTACTAAAGAATAAATCAAGAAATACAAGTCAGACAAAAAGCTAGTTCCTAAATTGAAACTAGCTTTTTTCATTTCTTGAACTGATATATTTTTCTATTGATCTAATCAAATTTTCATTCCTTTTACAGTCTTATTATTCAAACCAAAAGATTTAAGTCTATGATTTAGATTTACTAAAATATAATCCTGCTCTTTCGGAAATTTTTCGGCTATAAATTTATAATGTTCTAAAAGTTTTTGATCTTCTACTCCATCCAAAGCCTGTAATACCGTATGAATAACTCTATTCGAATTATCCCTTAACCCGAGAATAAATGTATCAATATGATTGCTTTTATTCTCTAATTGACCAAGCGAATAATAAGCACTAACTCTTATGCCTTCATTATTATTTAAAGTAAAAGGAACAATAATATCTCCGTAATCAAAATTCATTTCTTTTAATAAATAAGTACAAAAACTAAAAATTTCATCGTCATTAATATTTTCAGTATTTGATTTGATCGTATCTAACCAATCTGAACTTTTATCCTTAGCATACCAAAATACAAACTGAAAAACATCTAACAAACTCTCTTTTGTAAAATCAACCAAGTGAGGTTTTGCACGTTCGTAATCAAACTTAGTAAGTATTTGAAGTAATAATTTTTGAATTTTCCCAACAGCTACTTTATATTGTTGTTCCAGAATATCTAAAGTTCCTAAATCAAGTTGTTGCTTTTTTAAGATTCCATTTAAACATTCTATTTTAGTGTCATTTTCATTCGAAGAAAAATATACTTCTAAAATATGATTCGACGTTCCTCCTAATGTATATCGAAACAAATCAGGTTCGATTAACATTACATTTTCAGGGATTATTCCATCAAGCCATCTTTCGTACCAATCTAAAAAATCAGATTCAAAAGCAAAATACGGCTTTTGTCTGCCAATGTCAACATTTACAATGCTTCCCTTATATCTCCCGTTCAAAACAAGAGCATAATAATAATTACACCCCTGAGTACCGATGGGTAATAATCCTGAAAATATTTTTCCTAATTCAAGATCAAAACCCTCATCAGAAATATCATCATTATCATCAATATTTTTATTCAGATCAGACCAAAATTCATCTGACATTTTTGGATGAATATTACAATCTTTTTTTAAATACAGCTCAGCATTCTCATCTATAAATTCATTTGTATTTTTTCCCAGAGGATAAATTCCGTAAGCTGGTCCAGCCGAAGAATTTTCGAATGTAACTCCACCATTACCAATGTGTAATAAAAATGCCTTATAACATTCGGGAAGTATCAAATTGTATTCCTTTTCAAATTCTGAAATCTGATCCTTACTTACTGGTTCTCCTAAAATATACTGGTGACTTCCTGCACCAAATACCTTTAAATCTTTATCAGCATTTTTTGCAATGATCAACTTCTTTTTAATTCTTTCTATTTGATGTAATTTATCCATCTTAAGGCTCAATCTCTTTATTAATTTCAATGTAAATATATATACATTATCATTTTAAAACAAGGAATACCATCCAACAAAAAAGCCAGTTTCTTTATTGAAACTGGCTTTTTTTATATTTAAAAATGCGATTTTAAATCTCACATTTATCTTTTTTTTCTAAGAAATAAATATACTTAAAATATAGTATACTAAACCTGCTAATAAAGCTGAAATAGGGATCGTTAATATCCAGGCCCAAATTAAGCTTACAGTAACTCCCCAACGAACAGCAGATACACGTTTTGTTAATCCAACCCCAATAATAGAACCTGTAATAGTATGTGTTGTACTTACCGGAATTTTTAAATGCTCAGTAAAATAAAGCGTCAATGCTCCAGCAGTTTCAGCAGCTACACCTTCAAACGAAGTTACTTTTGTAATTTTAGAACCCATTGTTTTCACAATTTTCCAACCACCACTCAAAGTTCCTGCAGCAATCGCAGAATAACACGCTAAAGGAATCCATCCCGGCATTACTCCTTTTATTCCTGAATCATCGTTTGGCAATACAACATCTAACCAGGTTTCCATATGAACACCAGGGTTTGTATTGATATAAACCGCTACAGCAGCAGCAATAATACCCATTACTTTTTGAGAATCATTTCCTCCATGTCCTAAACTGAAAGCAGCAGAAGACAATAATTGCATTTTCTTTAAAGCAGCATCTGCCTGATGTAGATTTAAACTACTAAATATCAAACAAAATGCGCTAACTGTCAAGATAATAAAGGCAACTAAAAACCATTTAATATTGTGTGGATCAAAAGCTACACTCCAAAAATGAGACTCGAATCTAGGCTTATCAATCGCTGAATAAGGAACCATAAGACTACTCACCAACCAAACGGTAGCAATCATTAAAGCTACAGTAAATATTTTTGGTCCAATAATTTTACGGGAAGCATTTAACAACCAGATCGAAATTAAATAAGATGCCAAAGCTCCTAATAATGGCGCCAAAACAATAAAAGCAATAATGATAAGAACTCCCGAAGGCATTCCCCCATCTTTTCCTGCATTATACCAACTTACTATTTGATACCAATAATGTGTAGTTCCATCTGCACCAACATAACTTGAAAAACCATGTACAGCGATCGCATGAGCAACTGCCGCTCCGGCAAAACCACCAATTAATGTATGTGATGAACTTGAAGGAATCCCTAACCACCAGGTCAATAAATTCCAGCAAATTGCTGCAATAACACCGGCCAGAATTACTACAAGGTTAATCTCCATAGTGTGCGCTGTTTTTGCAACAGTATCCGCAACACCAAATCCGAAAACCCAATAAGCCAAAAAGTTAAAAAATGCTGCCCAAAGAACCGCCTGAAAAGGCGTCAAAACCTTTGTAGCAACAACTGTTGCAATAGCATTAGCAGCATCATGAAAACCATTGATGTAATCAAAAATTAAAGCTAATACTATAATAATTATAAGTAGCGTCATAAATTATAACTTCAGAATGAAATAAATTGAATTTAAGAATGTTTTACAGAAATAGATTCCAGTATATTCGCAACACTCTTACATTTATCTGTTGCTGATTCTAAAACAGATAACACTTCTTTATATTTGATAATATTTTTAGCGTCTGTTTCGTTTTCAAAAATTTCAAAAACTGCTTTATTATAAACGTTATCTGACTTGTTTTCCAGTTTATTAATTCTGGCACAAGCATCTTTTATGACTTTAAAATTCTTTAAATTTCTCAATTCTTTTACCGCACTATCAATGTTTTGACAAGCTTCAAGATTGATTTCGGTCATTTTTCTGATTGATTTTGTAATCTTATCAACCTGATACAACCTCATTCTGCTTGCTGCTCCGTGCAAATAATCTGCAACGTTGTCAATAGAAGTAATAAGTGTGTGAATATCCTCTCTATCAAACGGAGTAATAAAATTTCTACTCAATTCAAGATTGGTCTGACGTGTAATGTCTTCTCCTTTTTGCTCTAATTCGTCAATTTTCTGAAAAAGAACTTCTCTTTCTTTCAATGGAAGATTTACAGCTTCGTGTAAATTAGAAGCTAATTCAATTAAATTGCTTGAAGCCTCTTCAAAAAGTGGAAAGAATTTCTTGTCTTTCGGCACTAAAAATTGGAAAATACTGTTTATTGACATTTTTATATTTTTGATAGTGCAAAATTACTTCATTAATAGTTTGCAATGTTAAGCCATTGTTAACAAATCGTTTTCAATTTGGAAACTGTCAAGGAATTCAACGGTATTTTCGATGTCATAATGTAAGATTCTATCCTCTTTAACAAGCGGAACTACTTCTCTGTAACTACTCAAAAACATCTCGATAAAATCACTCGATTTTAACGGTTCTCTATACGCAATTGCCTGCGAAGCATTCATCAACTCTATTGCCAGAATACGTTCTAAATTATCTAAAACCCTTAAAGCTTTTGTTGCTCCGTTTGCGCCCATACTCACGTGATCTTCCTGCCCGTTACTCGATACAATACTATCTACGCTTGATGGCGTTGCCAATTGTTTGTTCTGGCTTGCAATACTTGCCGCTGTATATTGGGGAATCATAAATCCTGAATTCAATCCCGGGTTATCTACCAAAAATGCCGGAAGATTGCGCAATCCTGAAATCAACTGATACGTTCTTCTTTCAGAAATACTACCTAATTCAGCCAAAGCAATTGCCATAAAATCTAAGGCCAGAGCCAAAGGCTGTCCGTGAAAATTTCCTCCGGATATAATCTGATCTGCTTCTATAAATATATTTGGGTTATCGGTAACAGAATTAATCTCGGTTTTGAAAACTTTTCGAACATAATCGATTGCATCTTTTGAAGCGCCATGAACCTGTGGCATACAACGGAAAGAATACGGATCCTGAACGTGTTTTTTCTCCTGAGCAATAATCTCGCTTCCTTCCAGAAACTCATTAATACGTTGTGCTGTAATAATTTGCCCTTTATGAGGACGTATATAATGAATCAATTCGTTAAAAGGTTCGCTTCTTCCATCAAAACCTTCAAGAGAAATTGTTCCAATTAAATCAGCCAGATACGAATATTTGTAGGCTTTTATCAAAATATGAGCTCCGTAAGCACTCATAAATTGAGTTCCGTTCAATAATGCCAAACCTTCTTTTGATTTTAAAACGATTGGTTCCCAGCCAAAGTGTTTTAAAACTTCTTTTGAATGCACTTTTTTTCCTTCAAACAAAACCTCGCCCTCACCTAATAATGGTAAAGACAAATGTGCCAATGGGGCTAAATCTCCGGATGCTCCTAAAGAACCCTGAGTATAAATAATAGGTAAAACGTCATTGTTATAAAAATCAACCAAACGATCTACCGTTTGCAGTTGAATTCCCGAATGTCCGTAACTTAAAGATTGAATCTTAAGCAAGAGCATCAACTTAACAATCTCAGAAGGAACTTCCTCTCCTGTTCCGCATGCATGCGACTTTACAAGGTTTTCCTGAAGTTTTGATAAATTTTCATTCGAAATTTTCACATTACAAAGTGATCCAAAACCTGTATTGATTCCGTAAATAGGTTCAGAATGTGAAGCCATTTTTTTATCTAAATAATCACGGCATTTCTGAATATTTACTTTAGCCTCCTCTGATAATTCAAGTGTTTTTTGATTCACTATGATTTCTTGCAGTGCTTCTAAACTTAAGGTTTCAGTACTTATATAATGGATTTCTCTCATGTTGTTTGTATTTTAAGACATCAAAATTCAGCAAATCAATATTAAAAAGCAACATTTGTTCATAATAATTAAATTTTGCACCATTTCACTTCTTCACTTTTATCTATTTGATAATCTATATCACACAAAAAATCAGTTCTTAATTTATCAAAAAAATGAACGATTATTTCAAGATATTACTTCAAAAAAGCATTCCCTACTTAATATATAGAATAAAAAGATTGATTTTTCAATTGATATTCAAAAAATAGAGTCTTGTTTAATTTTAAAGCATTAATAAAAAAAGCACTAAATATATGAATAAGCCAACTTTAGGGTTTTAATTTTAACAATTACTCAATATTAAAATTCTTATATTTGAAATATTAAAATATTCGCAAAAAGGGCATTACGTTTTTTAACTTTTATAAAAAACTGTACTTTTGGAAAACCAAAATGAAAAGTAACAGCGCAAAATATCAATCTACAATGACAACTCAAAGAGTTGCAATTGCTGCTACAACAATTTCTACTACAACAACTACCCCTTAGGGGTATACATTTTACATATAATCCTGGTTATCTATACTTTTTTCTTAAAGAAGGAAGGCATTGGATACATAAAAATATTTGCATAAAAAGAAAAAAACATCAAAATGAAAGTATTAAAATTTGGCGGAACTTCGGTTGCCAATGCTCAAAATATAAAACTCGTTCTCGAAATTATAAACCAGAATTCTAAACACGATAAATTAGTTGTTGTTGTTTCGGCTTTAAGCAAAGTAACCGATTTATTACAATCGGCGGCGGCAAAAGCAGCTGCAAACGACGAAAGCTTTAGAGATATCGTTGCCGAAATTGAAAAAAAACACCTTGATACCTTAAAAGATTTAATTCCGGTAAGCGAACAAAGCGGTTTATTAAGTCATGTAAAAAGAATCATAAATCATCTTGAAACTTTACTGGACGGTTGTTTCTTATTAGGCGAATTATCTCCAAGAACTTCAGATACTATTTTAAGTTTTGGCGAATTGCTTTCGTCGTACATTATCGCACAGGCATATCAGCAAATTGATAAAGATGTGATTTATAAGGACAGCCGCGAACTCATTAAAACCAACAATAATTTTAGTAAAGCGGTCGTAAACTTTGAAGTTTCGAACCAATTGATTCAGGAATATTTTGGCGGAAATCAATCGCAAATCAATATTTTACCCGGATTTATTTCTCAGACTCTTGACGGAATCACTACAACTCTAGGTCGTGGCGGTTCTGATTATACTGCGGCGATTATTGCCGGAGCACTTAACGCATCACAACTGGAAATCTGGACTGATGTAAACGGAATGTTTACTGCAAACCCAAAAATCGTAAAACAAGCTCAGCCAATTGCAAATATATCTTATCAGGAAGCAATGGAATTGTCGCATTTTGGTGCCAAAGTGTTGTATCCACCAACGATCCAGCCTGTTTTAAGAAAAAATATTCCAATTTTAATCAAAAATACTTTTGAGCCGGAAGCCGTTGGAACTTTAATTTCTAATCAGGTTTCATCAAAAGATACTGTTGTAAAAGGAATCAGTCATATTGATAATATTTCGTTAGTAACACTTGAAGGTCCTGGAATGATAGGAGTTTCGGGCTCATCAAAACGTTTGTTCGAAGTATTGTCTCAGGAAAAAATCAATGTTATTTTTATCACTCAGGCTTCTTCTGAGCATTCTATTTGTATCGGAATTTTAAATTCGGATGCTGAAAATGCCGAAGCAGCAATCAATAAAGCTTTTGAAGTTGAGATTTTACAAAACAAAATCGATCCTGCCATTGTAGAAAAAGACCTTTGTATTATTGCCCTTGTGGGTGAAAACATGAAAAACCATCAGGGTTTAAGCGGAAGAATGTTTAGTACTTTAGGTAAAAACAACGTAAACATCCGTGCTATTGCCCAAGGTGCTTCTGAGCGTAATATCTCGACTGTAATCAACGAAAGAGACGTTAAAAAAGCACTGAATACTTTACACGAGAACTTCTTCGAAGAGAACACTAAACAACTGAATCTATTTGTAATGGGAGTTGGAAATGTGGGTGAGAAATTCATCGAACAAATTCACAGTCAAAGAAAGTTCTTGAAAGAAAATCTGAAGATTAACGTTCGCGTTATTGCTTTATCGAATTCCAGAAAAATGCTTTTTGATGAAGACGGAATTTCCCTGAAAGACTGGCAATCGGCTTTAGATAAAGGAGAACATGCTATTCCGGCAGAATTTATCGCTCGTGCCAAAGAACTGAATTTACGCAACAGTATTTTTGTAGATATTACAGCAAATGCAAGTGTTTCTGAAACTTACGAAAAATTCTTAAAAGAAAGTATTGCCGTTGTAACCTGTAATAAAATTGCCTGTTCATCTGCTTATGACAATTATAAAAAACTAAAAAGTTTATCTCGTCAATATAACGCTCCATTTTTGTTTGAAACCAATGTTGGTGCAGGATTACCAATTATAGATACGGTAAAAAACTTAATTGCCTCAGGTGATAAAGTGCATAAAATCCAGGCGGTTTTATCCGGAAGTTTAAACTTTATTTTCAACAACTTTGATAAAGACAATTCTTTTCATGATGTTGTAAAAGAAGCCGGAGTTCAGGGATTCACAGAGCCAGATCCTAAAATTGACTTAAGCGGAATCGATGTTGCACGTAAAATTCTGATTTTAATTCGTGAAAGCGGTTACGAAATGGATATTGATGCCATCGCCAACGAATCGTTCCTGCCAGCCGAATGTTTAGCAACAACAAACAACGAAGACTTTTTTGCATCGTTAACAAAACATGCTTCACATTTCGAAAAAATCTACGAAGAGGCTTTAGCCAAAGATTCAAGATTGAAATATGTAGCAAAATTCGAAGACGGAAAAGCAAGCGTAGGATTACAATTCATCCCAAAAGACCATCCTTTTTACAACTTAGAAGGAAAAGATAATATCGTGTTGTTCTACACAGATCGTTACGTAGATCAGCCTTTATTGATCAAAGGTGCCGGTGCAGGAGCAGCCGTTACAGCATCAGGAATTTTTGCAGATGTAATTCGAATAGGTAACAATTAAAGGTACTAAGTTGCTAAGGTTCTGAGTTTTTTTTATACTTGGAGACTTAGAAGCTTAGCAACTTAGAAGCTAGAAAATAAAAAACTTTGTGACTTTGTGCCTTCGTGGCAAAACCAACCAGAAATGAAAGAAATTAAACTATTTTGCCCGGCAACTATCGCGAATCTTTCGTGCGGATTTGACGTACTTGGACTTTGCTTAGACAATGCGGGTGATGAAATGATTGTTCGTAAAGTAGATCAAAAAGGAATTCGCATTACTAAAATTGTAGGTGCTGATCTACCTTTAGAAACCGAGAAAAACGTTTCGGGAGTTGCAGCCGTTGCAATGCTTGAAGCTTACGAAAAAGATTTTGAAGCGATAAATTTTGGATTCGAAATCGAAATCTACAAACACATCAAAGCCGGAAGCGGAATTGGAAGCAGTGCTGCAAGTTCTGCCGGAGCCGTTTTTGGGATTAATGAATTATTAGGAAAACCATATTCTCGTAAAGATTTGGTGCAATTTGCCATGCAAGGCGAGAAATTAGCCAGCGGAAACGCTCATGCTGACAACGTTGCCCCTGCCCTTTTGGGAGGTTTTACTTTGGTTAGAAGTTACGCTCCGCTGGATATTATCAGAATTAACAGTCCGGAAGAATTGTTCGCAACGGTGGTTCATCCTCAAATTGAGTTGAAAACTTCTGATGCGCGTTCGGTATTAAAACAAACCGTTTCCCTAAAAAGCGCGATTATGCAATGGGGAAATGTGGGCGGATTAATTGCCGGATTATACACAAAAGATTACGATTTGATAGGAAGATCACTTCATGACGAAATCGTAGAACCTTTAAGAAGCGTTTTGATTCCTGGATTTGATTTAATCAAACAAACGGCTATTGAAAACGGTGCTTTAGGTTCTGGAATTTCAGGTTCTGGTCCGTCGATTTTTGCTTTAAGCAGAGGAAAAGAAACCGCTGATAAAATTGCAAAAGCCATGAGTGAGGTGTATGAAAACATGAATTTGCCCTATGAAATTCATGTTTCGAAAATTAATCCCGATGGCGTAAGAATTATATAACACTAATTTACACGAATTATACGCCATGTTTGTCAGGCTGAGCGAAGTCGAAGCCCACGCAATGTATGAAACATAAAGTTTGTCATTTCGACGAAGGAGAAATCACATTAGTAACTCACACACAGCACGTTGCTCTCTGGATGCGATTTCTCCTCCGTCGAAATGACAAAAAAGCGTTAATCAATACAATTATAAAAATAAAAAAAAAGTAACCACAAAGCTTTGCGATCTCTGCGTTTTCAAAAGAAACCAATCCCTTGCGGTCTTTGCGGTAAAAAAACAACCATTGGAATTTAAAAATTGGAATTTGATAATACAGAAAGTCTATTTTCTATACTCTATTCTCTTTTTTCTAAAATCTAAAATCTAAAATTTAGAAATGAAATACTATAGTTTAAACCATAATGCACCCGAAGTTTCTTTTAAAGAAGCTGTAATACAAGGATTAGCAAGTGATAAGGGATTATATTTCCCAAAAAACATCACACCATTAAATCCTGCATTTTTTAATGTAATCGAAAATCTAAGCCACAACGACATCGCTTTTGATGTGATTCAGCAATTTGTGGGTGATGAAATTCCGGAAGAAAACTTAAGAGAAATCATCGCCGATACTCTGGTTTTTGATTTTCCTGTTGTAGAAGTCGAAAACGGCGTTTATTCGTTAGAATTATTCCACGGACCAACAATGGCTTTTAAAGACGTTGGAGCGCGATTTATGTCACGTTGTCTGGCGTATTTTAATAAAGACAAAAAAGACAGTAAAAATACGGTTTTAGTTGCCACTTCCGGAGATACCGGAGGAGCCGTTGCAAGCGGATTCCTTGGCGTTGCAGGTGTAGATGTTGTGATTTTATATCCATCAGGAAAAGTGAGCGACATTCAGGAAAAACAATTGACTACTTTAGGACAAAATATAAAAGCCCTTGAAGTTGATGGTGTTTTTGATGATTGCCAGGATATGGTAAAAAAAGCATTTTTAGACGAGTCTTTAGCGCATAAAAACCTGACATCTGCGAATTCTATAAATATTGCGCGTTGGTTGCCGCAAATGTTCTATTTTTTCTTTGCTTACAAAGCATTGAAAAGCCAAAACAAACCATTGATTTTCTCTTGCCCAAGTGGAAACTTCGGAAATATCTGTGCCGGAATTATGGCAAAGAAATTAGGATTGCCAATCGAACATTTTGTAGCGTCTACAAACGTAAACGATACGGTACCAAGATTCTTAGAAAACGGAAAATACGATCCAAAACCTTCTAAAGCCACAATCTCTAACGCAATGGATGTTGGAAACCCAAGTAACTTTATCAGGATTCAGGAATTGTACAACAATGACTTAAAAGCTTTCGAAAAAGATTTCTCTTCTTATAGTTATACTGATGAGGAAACCCTTGAAGCTCTAAAAAATATTTATAGCATAAACGGTTATATCGCAGAACCTCATGGCGCTGTTGGTTATCTTGGTTTGAAAAAAGAATTACAAAAACATGAGAGCGCCATTGGTGTTTTCTTAGAAACGGCACATCCTATTAAGTTTTTGGATGTTGTTGAGCCTGCTTTGGGAATTACGCTTCCTATTCCGGAACAAATTGAAAGTGTTATTAATGAGGAAAAAGTTAGTGTGAAGATTGGGACTTATGAGGAATTGAAGAGTTTCTTAGGTTAATAAAGCTAATATGAAATAATATATCGAACGACTGAGATTTATTTTCAGTCGTTTTTTTATTGCATTAAACCAAAATTATTTTGAGTTAGCAAATAAAATATCAAGTACGGAAATCCGTAAAAATTGGCTAGAAATAATATATATATGAAAAACAAGAAAACAAAAAAAAGCTTCGCTTATCTACCCAAATTTAAATGTATATGCGAAGGTTTGTTTTGCCTATAAACAGTTAAAGATTAAACAAAGTAGAACTAAGAATTAAATAACTTAAAATATGTTTGATGATTTAAATTTCGAAATTTTAAATAATCCTGAATACAAAGAGGACTCTGTTAGAGAAGATATAGTAATGCCTATTTTAAAAAAACTAGGGTATTCCTCATCTGGTAAAAATAAAATTAGAAGAGCAATTCCATTAACACATCCATTTGTTAATATTGGTTCAACTCAGCGAAAAATAAATATCATACCTGATTACATTCTTGAAACTGAAAATGGTGTCAAATGGATCTTAGACGCCAAAGGACCTAATGAAGATATAATTAAAAGTGCTAATGTCGAGCAAGCCTATAGTTATGCAATTAATCCTGAGGTTAGATGTGACGTATATGCATTATGCAATGGAAGACAATTAACCGCATTTAATATAAGGGAAATTCAACCAATTCTACAAATTGACATAGAAAACATAGATGAAAATTGGAGAGAAATAGCAACTATATTAAGCCCTTTACATCTAGAAAAATTTTATTTAAAAGATTTTCATCCTGATTTGGGAGTACATTTACTTAAATCGGGACTTGACTACAATGTTAGAATTCACATAGTTCATGCATTTGTTCACAATATAACAAAAGTTAATGATGAATTGTATACGGTATACTCAGTTGTTTACTTTGGTAATGATTATGGGCTTCTTTCGATTTTAAACCAGAGAAACTTTCTGAATTTTTAAATTCAGTACCTGAAGAAAAGAAAGACCTTATAATAAGTGGCTTAACAAATAATCCATATAAAGTTGATTTCAATTCAATTGAAGAAGCTTTTCCAATTGCGATTAGTGCGAAAAGAGGTACAATTGCTTATACTAATAGTAATGAAACTTACATCCCTTTAGAAGTTATTGAATTCAACAGTATCATCAGCTAGCGCAAGTGTCCCACTCGTGAACGCAAAGAAATTCAAAAACCAATTGAAACGTTCACGAGCGAGACGCTCGCGCTAGCAACTGATAATGGAAATAGAAAAAGAAGAAGAATTGTTATTCCTATTTCTACTCCATTAGAGATAATCATTATCCGCAAAAGAATAATAACTTTCCGGGGTAATGATCAAATGATCTATTACTTTTATATCAAGGACAATACCTGCTTCTTTGACTTTTTTAGTTATCAATCTATCCGAAGGAGAAGGAAGTATTTTGCCGGAAGGATGATTGTGCAGCATAATAAGCGCGGTTGCATTTGCTTTGAGCGCTGCAGTAAACAATAATCTCAGATCTACAAAAGTTCCTGTTATTCCCCCTTTGGATACTTCATAAAAACCCAGTACTATATTTGACTGGTTTAGCAAAAGAATTTTAAACTGCTCAAAAAACTCTATTTTATTGGGATCCCAAAATTTTAAAGCCAGTTTGTAAACTGATTCGGAAGAATCAATCTGAGGTCTTTCTGAGAGTTTTACCTTCGTCTTATAAAACAGTTCAATTTCTGATGCAATTCTCCAATCTTTCTCTTTTGCCAATTTCATAATAATGAAGATTTACAAATTATTTACAATAGCCTCTCAAAGCTATAAATGATTCCTTTTTTCTTTTGTAATTTAAATATTCCTTATAAGAAAAGTGTGGTCATATAATACCACTATTTGATTTCGCCCTTTAGATAAAAAATTCAAATTCAGGATAAATCCATTCTCAATATTGTAATTTTGTTTTTTCAGTAAAAGCAGAAAGTAATTCAATAAAAAAAATATACATTACAGCATAAATATTCCCTTTCTAGCGCAAGCGTTCCAGTCGGGAACTCAAAAAATGGCTAATTCAAATTGAATAATTCATGAATACAGGGCTAATACCAGGAAACAAACATATTTTTTACTAAGTTCTAAAATTATGGAAAGATTCTTTTTCATCATATTAATTATCCAAATGCTGTCTTACGGGCTAATAGATCATTTTAAAATAAAATATGGACGTTTTATTGTGCTTTCAATATTTTTATCACTTTTTCTAATTGCCTTCCCTCTTTATTTTCGTTTACCAGAAGAAACCATTCAAAATTACTGTGGATTTTACTACTACTTTGATTACTTTCACATCTATTGGAATATTGGTATTACGCTAGTTTTAGCTGCTCACTTTACTTATTGTTATTTAATTAATAGAAAATCAAAAATATCTAGTTTAAAAAATTAAATAAGTTTTTGCAACAATTATTTTTTAAGATAAAGCCAATTCTAAATATCATAATTTTGTTCCTCCAGCTAAAGCAGAGAGACAGTTCAATTCTAAAAACTAAAATACTTATGGCGATTTGGCAATATCTTTTAATGGTAGTTCCTGAGAATTCTATTGACAGCAATTATCAATGTATTTTTAAAAATAATAAAACAGGTTTTTTACCTGAAACAAAATCTTTTTGGAAAAATTTTGATGACGACATTCCTTCGATTATTGCTGAACTGGATCAAATTATAAAAAGAGCTAATTGGGGTAATGATACTTTTATAAATTGGAAAGGCGATGGAAATAATGAAGAAGATAATGATGCTTGCATTTGTTTGAGTGATGATAAAACAAGAATAGAGGAATTTCAATTCCGAATTGATTTGAGAAAAGCATCAAATATTACAAATATTCTTCAATCAATATTGAAACTTTGCGAAATAAACCAATTTGTTTTGATTGACTTAAAAGGCGAAATTTATAAACCAAAAATAGAATATATAATTGAAAGTATAAAAGCTTCAAATGCAAATACTTTTCTTATAGATCCAATATAGTTTTTAGAAAATTTGAGTAATGAAAAAAGAACATAAAATTATACTTGATTTATTAGAAATGTATTTGGAAAAAAATCCAAGCCAAAGATTTGGACAAGCACTTTTTAATCTCAATATTAATGAATTTAAAGAAATTACCGATCCGCGAAATCCGAATTATGATTTAAGAGATATTTATGGTGACGCTGATTTAGATATCGCTGAAAGAATTAAAAATCGGTTAAGTTTGATGGAATCTCAAAAGAACAAATAATTAAAACCTTAAAAATTTTGGCTAAAGCCAATTCTAAATATCATAATTTTGTTCCTCCAGCTAAAGCAGGAGGCTATTCAAAAAATTAAAAATTACAGCATAAAAATTAACATGATTACAAAAGCAACATTACAAGACATTCCATCGTTAAACCTATTAATAAACTCAGCCTACAGAGGCGAAACTTCTAAAAAAGGCTGGACTACAGAAGCTCATTTACTAGAAGGAAAAAGAACTACAGAAGAAGAATTAACCGAAATTATTCAAGATCCTAAAAATACATTTCTGAAATTTACAGAGAATGACAAAATTATTGGTTCGGTTTTATTGGTCGAGAAAGAGCATCAATTATATGTGGGAATGTTAACCGTTTCTCCTGAATTACAAAATAGCGGTATCGGAAAAAAGATGTTGGCAGAAGCTGAAGTTCATGCTAAATCTTTAGGATTGTCTACTCTTAGTATGACCGTTGTTTCGGTTCGTGCAGAGCTTATTGCCTGGTACAAACGTCACGGTTATGTCGATACGGATAAAAGAGAAGCTTTTCCTTCAAGTGATATTCATATTAATATTTCTGATAAGCCTTTAGAATTTATATTTTTGGAGAAAAGGCTTTGAGAGTTTAACCGCTAAGACCGCAAGGGTTTACGCTAAGTTCGCTAAACTTTTTATTGCTTGACTTTTATAATCTCGCAAATGCGCAAAGGCGCAAAGTTTTCTCACTATATAACTGATATAAATCCCTTTAGAAACAGGATTAAAGATGTAATTAAAACATTCAATACATGAACATACGCCTTTTGCCTAAAAAAGATAGTTCAGCCTCTATTTGGGGTGGTGGATTGACATATGAATATATTATATATCCAGAAACAGCAAAGTATAGCGACAGAGATTTTATATTCAGAATAAGCAGTGCTACTATAGAGAAAGTTCCCTCAGAGTTTACCAAGTTTAAAGGCTATTACCGATACCTGGTTATGCTTGATAACTATCTGGATATTGAGCTAAACAAAGAGAAAAAAAGATATGAGAAATATGAAATCATAGAATTTAATTCCGCTGATGAAGTGACTTCTTATACAAAAGGTACTGATTTTAATTGGATGGTTTCTGAAAAAGTATCCAATCATAAACTAAAAATAACGAATGGTAATCAGAATTATAATGCTGAAATAATAATCTTATTTTCTTTGCATACAACAATTATAAAAATTAATGAGAAGCTATATGATCTCGAACCTCATGATTTATTAGTCATTGAAAATCAAAAAAAGGAAAATATAGTGCTTGATTTTTCTAATGAATGCCTCTGTGGAATATTGGATTTTTAAAATTTGGTTTATTTGTTTCAGGTTTCAGATTTAACCGCAAAGGCCGCAAGGGTTTACGCTAGGTTCGCTAAGTTTTTATGCAATATTTTTTTAATCGCGCAAAGACGCCAAGCTGCCAAGTTTTATTTTTCTTTGCTCCTCTGCGACTTTGCGCGACTCTTTTTTTTAAACTTAGAACCTTAGCACCTTTTTTTAATCTTTGACAAAAACTCGTGTGAAACTCCAAGGTAAGAGGATAAATTTCTGTTGTTGATTTTATCTGCTTTGTGTGAGTACTTCTCAATAAAATCGAGATACCTTTGTTTGGAGGTTTTGTTTAAGACATCGATCAGTCTTTGCTGAATAGCGATGTTTGCTTTTTCGACCATAATAATGTGAAACTGAATTAGCTTTGGCACTTGCTCAAACAAGAGTGCTTTGTTGGTTTTACTAATGACCAAAATCTCGCTTTCTTCTATCGCCTTTATGTTGTAAGTTGTGGGCTTTTGATGGTAGAAACTTCCCAGATCACACATCCATTCGTTTTCGAACGAGAAAAAAATGACACTTTCAGTGCCATTATCATTCAAAATGTAGGTTTTGAAAGCACCTTTTAAAATAAATCCTTCATAAGAACTGTTTGAATCCTGAATCTGCAGGAATTCATTTTTCTTAAGTTTAATAAACTTGACTTTTTCAACAACTAATTTCCATTCTTCATCTGTTAAAGGTATTTTGTGTTCAATGCTTAATCGTAGGTTTTTATACATGTGGTTTTACTTTTTATTCTTACTCAGGGGCGTAAGTAGGTTAATGAATGAAAAATAATGTAATCGATTACGTAAAAATATACTTTTTTGTAATGTAACAGTTGTTAAATACACAATTAATAGTAAATTATTTTCAAAACATTGAACTTGTTCAACTTTTTTCATACTAATTATAGTCAGATTTGCAGTATTAACTATTTAACCAAACTTAAATATTATGAAATTTAAATCAACATGGACAGTGTTAGCCTTAACACTTGTATTAGGATTTGCAAGCTGCAACTCTGACGAAATTGCTTCTTACCAAAGCAATCAAAATGCTATTATCGAAACTACCACACCAACTGATGGTAATTTTACAGCAAAAGTTGGAAACTGTGCTCAGGTTCCGGGATGGGCATCTCAAAACGGAGGAACAACCGGTGGAGGAACATCTGCAGAAACGGTTGTGACTACTTATGCTCAATTAAAATCAGCTATTGAAAACAGCGCGGTAAAAGTGGTAAAAGTTAGTGGCACAATCACTATTACCACAAGATTGTCGTTGCAGGATCAAAGCGGCAAAACTATTTATGGTGCAAGCGGTGCAAAATTAGTTTCGACTGACCAGACCAAAGACGGTTCAGGTATTATTAACATCAAAAGATGTACGAACTTAATCATCAGAAACTTGATTTTTGAAGGCCCGGGCGCTTATGACACTGATGGTTGGGACAATGCTGTCTTAGACGATTGTCAAAATGTATGGGTGGATCACTGCGAATTTAGAGATGGTGTTGATGGCAACTTCGATATCAAAAATAAGTCTGATTATATTTCAGTTACTTATTCTAAATTCCATTACCTGAAACCACCTAAAGCAGGAGGTTCAGGAGGTTCTGATGATCACAGATATTCGAACTTAATTGGTTCAAGCGACGGAGCAACTGCTGATCGCGGAACATTGAGAATTACTTTTGCCCGTTGCTGGTGGGCTCCTGGCTGCAGAGAGAGAATGCCAAGAGTACGTTTTGGCAAAGTGCATATCATCAATAGTTACTTCAACAGTACGGTAAGCAACAAATGTATTGCTGCTGGTTTTGAAGCTAATATTAGGGTAGAAAATAACGTTTTTGAAGGCGTTAAAACTCCTATTGATTTAATGACGGGTTATACAGCTGTTACAGCAGTTGGAAACGTATTTACGAGTACTACAGGAAACACTGCAGGAAGCAATACCGCTTTTACTCCTCCGTATTCTATTGTAACACTTGCAGCTTCGGCTGTTAAAGCTGATATTACTGGTGGTGCCGGAGCTGGTGCGACTTTAGGAGGTAATGTTTGCGGTTCGTTTTAGTAAAATGCGTTAATTTTTAGTTTTTTTTATAACCATCTAAGTTATATAAGAAAATTTAAGTCAGTAGGCTTATGATTTCTTAAATGATTTATATGGTTATTTTTTTGGTTTTTTCCACGAAGGCGCTAAGACGCTAAGTTTTTTTATAGCAAGTCTTTTATAGTCGCGCAAAGACGCCAAGTCGCCAAGTTTCTAAATTATTGGCGACTTTGCGTCTTTGCACGATTTTTATTTTACAATATGTTAGACGCACTGCTGTGCGTCTCTACACGAAAAACCTCTGTCCCTTTGCAACTTTGCAACTTTGAACCTTCCTCTAAAGAACTAATTCTTCAAACAATCTTTGAACTGTTTTTTCTAAATCCTGGGATAATCCTGTATGTGGTCTTGAAGTTTGTATGGCTGAACTGCGTATGGCGGTTAACCAGCGAAAACGTTCCGGAATATCCATTGCTCCTATCGGGCCGCCATCTTTGGCTCCGTTTACAATTTTTTCTAATGCTGTTATGTTGCAATGCAATTGTTCGATATCAAAATCGTTTGATAAGGCCTCGACTTTCGCATCGTTTATGTGGTGTAATACTTTTATAAACTTGGCTCTTTTGCAAAATAAAATGACTCCGATATTCAGGAATTCTTCGCGTTCTACTCTTGGTACCACACGAATTACGGCATACTCATATAAGTGACTATCTTGCATTATTCGCTTGGTTTACAAAGATTTCTGAATTGTTTAATCTCGTTTGCAAAAACTGTAAGTATACATTTCGCAAAGTTTCAGGAGTTTCGTCTATATCCTCCCATTGAAGCCACTCTTCCGGAATTGTATTTACAATATCTACCAGAATTTCCGGTGTTAAAAGTGTTTTATATTCGGCATCAACTTCTTTTAAAAGAGAGGCTTGTGGCAATAAAACGTGATCTTTTATCAAAGCAAACGGACTTTTGGCATGTTGCTCCCAATTGTTCCAGGAATGGTGAAAATACAAACATGCGCCATGATCGATAAGCCATAATTCTTTGTGCCAGATCAACATATTGGTGTTTCTGAATGTACGATCGACATTGGTAATATAAGCGTCTAACCAAACAATCTGCGAGGCTAATTTTGCATCAGCAGTTGTTACGACAGGATCGAAAGTGATAGCTCCGGATAAAAAATGAAGTGCGAGATTTAATCCCTGGCTACCTTGCAGTAAATCCTGAATTTCTTCGTCGCCTTCGTTTCTGCCAAATGCCTCGTCGAGATTAGCAAAAACTAATTCCGGTAATTGCAATTTTAATGCTTTAGCGATTTGTCCGCCTACTAATTCGGCTATCAAAGCTTTTACGCCGTGACCGGCTCCTCTGAATTTTAAGACATATTTAAAATCGTCATCGGCTTCTGCCAAAGCGGGTAATGAACCGCCTTCACGCAAAGGTGTTATATATCGTGTAACGTTTACCGTTCTGAGATCGAAATTTTTTTTCATAAGCAGTATTTACTGAAATACAAACTTACTAATTTAGATTGTTAGATTTTTAGACTTCTTAGATTTCTTGGATTTTGCTTATTTAACTGCAAAGGTCGCAAAGGTTTACGCAAAGAGCGCTAAGGTTAATTTTAAAATTGGCTTCGCTTTATTAAGGTCGCAAAGCTTAATATTATAAAGAGATTGTGAAAAAAGTACGCGGATGAAACGGATTCGCTAAAGCGAAGACGCAGATTAATACGGATTTTTATCTTATCTGTGGTATTTTAACTGAAGGTTTTTGTTGAAAATTCCAACCTGCAATTGTCGTCATTTTTGTCATCCTGAGCGAAGTCGAAGGCGCGCCAATTGGAACGTGGGCTTCGACTTCGCTCAACATGACATAAAAAAAAACTTTGCGAACCTTTGCGTATCCCGATAGCTATCGGGATTGCAACCTTTCGGTTAAACACGCTCCAACAAACCTGAAACAAAGAAAACCTGAAACCTGAAGCAAGACTTTCTATTTCTCCAATTCCAAAAAAGCCTTTCCCAGATTCTCAATAATATCTGATGCGATAAACGATTGATAACCGGTTTGTGGCAAGGCAATATCAGCAGTTAATCCGTGAAGAAAGACGCCTATTTTTGCGGCATATTTAGGTTCATAACCTTGCGCCAGAAAACTAGTGATGATTCCGGTTAAGGTGTCGCCGCTTCCTGCGGTTGCTAAAGCAGCATTTCCTGTGGTGTTTTCGTAGATTTGATTTTTATTGATAATGTAAGTTGGTGCGCCTTTCATGACGATGATAACTTTATACTTTTCAGAGAATGCGATTGTTTTCTGAAACTTTTCAGATTCTGAATTCCACTTGCCTATTAAACGTTCCAGTTCTTTTGGATGTGGTGTCAGAATCGTGTTGTCAGGAACTAATTCTAACCAGGATTGATTTTCGGCTAAGATATTCAACGCATCAGCATCAAGAACAAGAGGTGTTTTATTGACTCTTAAAAATTCGAATACCGCTTTTTGTGTGCCTAACTCCTTCCCTATTCCGGGACCAATCGCGATGGCTTGTGGCTGAATGGGAAGATGAATATTGGTAATAAAATTGGCATTTTCATCTGTGACTACCATAACCTCAGGAATTGAGATTTGCAGAATTTGATAACCACATTTTGGCGTATAAGTAGTTACGAGTCCGCAACCTGATTTTAAGCAGGATTTTGATGCTAAAACGGCTGCTCCTATTTTGCCATAACTTCCGGCAATAATCACCGCATGACCCTGAAGTCCTTTATGTGTATGAGGATTTACGGGCTTGTAGAATTTTAGAATTTCTTCTTTGGTGATTAAAAGCGGATCTTTCATTTGGCTTATTTATCTAATTGTTTTAATTTTTTAATCACTTTTTGATTCTAGTTGATGCTTATTTATGACGCGGATGAAACGGATTTACTTCGTAAAAACGGAGATAAAAACGATTTTTTTAATTAGCTGACGTTTCATCTTCCAACTTAATTTTATGATAATAAACGTTTTTGTTTATAATTATTTTAACACATAGAAACATAGATTTTAAAGCTTAAAAAAGTCGTTTCACTTGCATTAACACATCCCGATAGCTATCGGGACTATGTGTGAGAAACGAGTTTCTTTTTGATTTACTTTTTCAAAATCATACAAGCTATGTTTCTATGTGTTCAATTAAATTTTTATTTATTTACCCCCAACGGATTAATTAAGGTTATTAAAGTTACGCAAAAAATGAAGAAGAAAGTGTTTCATGTTTCCCAAAATCTCTAGCCCTGATAGGAGCGATATCCTTTTGTTTTTTTCTTTAAAAAATAAAAGATATAGCGGATAGCAGGAAATAGCTCCTAATCATTGCGAATTTTATAATTTATTGTATTCTTTTTAGATATTTTTTGAATAAATTTGCGACACAATTTTATAAAACAACACAATGAAAAATACTGCGCTTACGCACATACATGAGAGTTTGGGAGCGAAAATGCTTCCTTTTGCAGGTTATAATATGCCTATTACTTATGAAGGAATTAACGCTGAACATGAGACGGTTCGTAACAGTGTGGGCGTTTTTGACGTTTCGCATATGGGTGAATTCTTATTGACAGGTCCAAATGCTTTGGCCTTGATTCAGAAAGTAACTTCAAATGATGCGTCGACTTTGACGATTGGCAGAGCGCAATATTCTTGTCTACCAAACAATGATGGCGGAATTGTTGATGATTTGATTGTATATAAAATGAAAGAGGAAGAGTATTTACTGGTTGTAAATGCTTCGAATATTGAGAAAGACTGGAACTGGATTTCATCGCACAATGATTTGGGTGTTGATATGAAAAACCTTTCGGATGATTATTCATTATTGGCCATTCAGGGACCAAAAGCGGTTGAGGCAATGCAGCCTTTATCTTCTATAGATTTATCGGCTATACCATATTATCATTTTGAAGTGGCTGATTTTGCAGGATTTAGTGATGTAATTATCTCTGCAACCGGTTATACGGGTTCTGGCGGATTTGAAATCTATTGTAAAAATGCTGATGCTGAAACAATCTGGAACAAGGTTTTTGAGGCTGGTGCAGCTTTTGGAATCAAACCTATTGGCTTGGCTGCCCGTGATACTTTACGTTTAGAAATGGGATTCTGTTTGTATGGTAATGATATTAATGATACTACTTCGCCTTTTGAGGCTGGTTTGGGATGGATTACAAAATTCACTAAAGAATTTACAAATTCAGAAAACCTGAAAAAACAAAAAGAAGAAGGTGTTACTAAAAAATTAGTGGCTTTTGAAATGCAGGAACGTGCTGTACCAAGACATGATTATGAAATCGTTGATGCTTCTGGTGCTGTTATTGGTGTTGTAACTTCTGGAACGATGTCGCCTTCTATGAACAAAGGAATTGGTTTAGGATATGTTACTGTTAACAATAGTGCTGTAGATACTGACATTTTTATCAGAATTAGAAAAAATGATGTTCCTGCAAAAGTGGTAAAATTACCTTTTTATAAGAAATAGATTTTTATTCAATATCTTAGAAAATGCACTACAATCAACTGTAGTGCATTTTTTTTTAGCGGAGATTCAAAGTTTACTTTTTGCCTATTTCTATATTAAAAAACAAATCGTTTATCTGTAAGATTTTTTATAGAAATTATAACTCTTAATCAAAAAATAAACGTAATTTTAATGTAAACGATGATTTTCGATCTATGAAAAAGCTCTCCCTATTATTTTTACTGACTACCAGTGTTTTATTCAGTCAGAACACCAATAACACTTGTGAAATACTAAATAAAATAAATGCCCTTATTCAAGCAGAACATATCAGGCCAAAACCGGTAGATGATAGTTTATCTGTTTTTGTTTTTGATAATCTGATGAACGAATTAGATCCTTCGAGAAATATATTTTACAAGTCAGAATATGGTGATATGTCAGAGAAATATCGTACGAATTTAGACGATTTTATTCTTAGTGATAACTGCAGTTTTTTAGATGATATAACTCAAAAATATAAAGATGGTCTTTTGAGAACTAAAGCCGTTCTGGAAAAAATACAAAAGGAACCTATCGATTATACTAAAAATGATACGATTCGATTCTATAAAAAATCATTTCCGTTTTATCTTAAAAAAGAAGATTTGGAAAAGGTTTGGTCCAAAAAAATCCGTTATCAAATTTTAGACGAAATAGCGGAAACAAGTGATAATCTGGATTCTATTAAAGCTAATTTTAAATCAATAGAATTAAAAGCTAAAAACTTGATTTTGTCAAATGAAATTTGCCGAATCAACACGCTTTTGGAAACGAACATCAAACAGGAAGAAAAGCTCTATAATTATTTCTGTACTTATTTTGATCCTCATACTGCCTATTTTAGTGATGATTCTAAAACGAGTTTCGTAGCATCATTATCAAAAGAACATTTGTCTTTGGGAATGACTGTAAACCTGAATGAAAAAAATGAAATTATTATAGCTGAACTTGATCCCAATGGCCCCGCCTATCAAACGGGACAGATAAAAAAAGGCGATCAGATTGTTTCGATATCCAATCAAAAAGAAACACTGCAGGTTTCGTGTGCTTCTTTAGAATCGATATCAACCATGATTTTGTCAGAATCTAATAAAAGCATAACACTTACCTTAAAACGAAATTCAGGGAAAAGCTTTGATGTTTTTATCGAAAAGCAAATAATGAAAGATGAGGAAAATTCTGTTTTCAGCTTCATTATTGGTAAGGATAGCAAAATAGGATACATTAAAATTCCGAGTTTCTATGCTGATTTAGATGGAAACAGCCGAAAAGGCTGTGCCGATGATGTGGCACGAGAAGTTATAAAACTGGAAAGGGACAATATAAAAGGTCTTGTTATTGATTTGACTGATAACGGCGGCGGATCGATGGAAGAAGCCATAAAATTGGCGGGAATGTTTATTGATTACGGACCACTTTCGATTGTGGTAGATAATAACCAGGTCAAATCTGTTATTAATGATCCTTACAAAGGTTTAATTTATAAAGGACCAATTGTAATTTTAGTAAACAGCAACACAGCTTCGGCAAGTGAATTTTTTGCTTCTATACTGCAAGATTATAATCGTGCTTTATTATTGGGAAGCACTACGCTTGGCAAGGCGACTATGCAAACTATACTTTCGCTTGACGAAACTAAAAACACTGATTTTCTAAAAATAACTATCAACAAATTTTACAGGGTTACCGGAAAAAGCCATCAATATAAAGGAGTGAAACCTGACGTGATGCTTCCTGAATTCTATGAAGGGGTTTACCAAAAAGAAAGTGATTTCCCGACCGCTATTAAAAATGATAGTATTGAACCGTTTCTAAAATACAAACCTTACGTAAAACGAGCTCTAATCGATAAGCTGGCAAAAAACAGTACTACAAGACTGGCAGATAATTACTTTTTTAATAACATAAATATAATAAACCAAAAAATCGATGAATTGGTAAACAAACCAAAAGCCGAAATTCCGATGACATTGGATGCTATTTTTCAACAGAAAAAAACAGTAAACTCGCTCTGGACAGAAATTAATACGTTTAATGATGAAAACAATCCGTTAGACGTTTATAACTCTACCGTAAATCAATATTTATTAAGCGTTTATCCAAACGACAAAACGATAAATCAGTACCAGATCGATCATCTTAAAACGAATCCGTACCTGAATGAAGCAGTTAATATAATTAATGATTTTAATACCGCGAAGTAGTAGGTTTCAGGTTTCAGGTTTCAGGTTTCAGGTTTCAGGTTTCAGGTTTCGTTTCAGGTTTCAGGTTTCAGGTTTCAGGTTTCAGGTTTCAGGTTTCAGGTTTCAGGTTTCAGGTTTCAGGTTTCAGGTTTCAGGTTTCAGGTTTCAGGTTTCAATAAAAAGTTCAATTCATAACGAATTGAACTTTTTATTTATCATTTTCTAATGTCTCCAACAAAAAACTGAAACCTGAAACTTGAAACAAATCAAAAAAACTTAATCATTGATTTTGCTAAAAAAAGGAATAACCGTATTTTTGCATCTCAAAATAAAAAATTAGTAATGGGAAGAGCGTTCGAATTTAGAAAAGGAAGAAAAATGAAACGTTGGTCAGCAATGGCTAAAACATTTACCCGAATTGGTAAAGACATCGTTATGGCTGTTAAAGAAGGTGGCCCTAACCCAGATGCCAATTCTAGATTACGAGCTGTAATACAAAATGCAAAAGCCGCTAACATGCCTAAGGAAAATGTGGAGCGCGCGATAAAAAATGCAAGCAATAAAGATACTGCCAACTATAAAGAGATTTTGTTTGAAGGATATGCTCCTCACGGAATTGCCATTTTGATTGAAACTGCATCTGACAACAATAATAGAACGGTAGCAAACATTCGAAGCTACTTTAATAAATGTAACGGTACAATGGGAACTCAGGGTTCTGTTGAGTTTATGTTTGACCATACTTGTAACTTCAGAATTGCAAAAGGTAATCTTGATCCTGAAGAACTGGAACTAGAACTAATTGATTTTGGTGCTGAAGAGGTTTTCGAAGACGAAGACGGAATCTTAATCTACGCGCCTTTTGGAAGCTTTGGAGCTTTACAGAAAGAATTAGAAAACAGAGGTCTTGAAATTTTATCTTCTGGTTTTGAGCGTATTCCGCAAATTACCAAAGAACTTACTGAAGCTCAAATCGCTGACGTTGAAAAACTAATCGAAAAAATTGAAGAAGATGATGACGTAATGAACGTTTATCATACGATGCAGGAAGCATAATTTTTTCTTTTATAAAATATTTAAAAGCTCTGAATTATTCAGGGCTTTTTTGTTTTTTAAACATTCCTAAAAAGTCTGACAGAAAGTATTAGAATTAAAATAAACTATTATATTTGTCAGTACCACATTATAAACCAATTCAAAAAACAAATTTATGCAAACATCAAAATACACAAAATACGCCGTTATCGTTTTGGTAATTTTATTTGTAGTTCTTAGTGTTATTAACTAAAACAATAAAAACAAAAGCCTCTTAAAGTCTAATTTTTAAGAGGCTTTTTTTTATTAAGAAATATCTATTTACTAAAATTAATTTTTCTTAAACGGCTTATTATTTTATTCTTAATTTTAAATTACTTTTTAGACGGATTAGTGGTTATTTTCAATAAATAAGTCCCTTCCGGTAAATCTGCAATATTAGAAGCATTACTACCCATTATTTTTTTTCCCTGCGAGAAAACCTCAACATTTTTAGAACCTGTATTCGACTCAATTGCAGAAACTGCAGAAGTTGCTGTTTTTGCTGCAATTGTAGTTTTGGCAGGTGCCGTTAATGCAGCATTCTTTTTTACTGTATTTGTAACTGCATTTTCAATTGCAGCAGTTGGTTTCGAACTATTATAAGATTCCATAACTTGTTCGTCTGTCATTGCAACACTGTAGATTCTAAGATCGTCTACATCAGCGTTTATGCCAACTGTTGAGTTTATTGATCCCAACCTTAGAATATAACCTTTTGTTGAACGCGGAATCCCTTCAACGGTTTTTAATAATTCTCCGTTACGATACAGTTTTGAGATATTACCATCATAAGTGACACTATATTGATACCAGACTTCTTTTTGAAGCGGAACTGAAACTATCATATTATTTGCATCGCCCCAACCTACCAAACTTAAATCTGAATTTCCGGAAGATGCAGATTGCTGTACAAGACCAAAATACTGAGTACTTAAAGCGGTGCCATAACCCAAAATATAGTTTACTGAATTTATAGCATTAAATTTTACCCAAATAGATATTGTTCTCGGTTTATTTCCTTGCGGAAGATCTCCAACTACACCTTGCAAAGCTTTGCTGGTAAGCCTTTGAGCACCTTTGGCAACTCCCATTCTGTCATTTACAAAATTTGGCGCACTTAAAAAGGAAATAGTATTATCAGTATTACTTAAAGTTCCATCAAAATTGAACTCCTGTACTGGATTTTGAGCATTAGTACTTAAAAAACTTACGAACATTAATGTCAGTAATAATTTTTTCATATTTATAGATTTAGGGGGATTCAACGTGCTTAAAAAAAGCACCAAACATAGTAACATTTAACAGAAGCAAAAACAAATTCAAAAGCACATCTAAATTCCTTAACCAGCTACTTTCAACAGCTTTATGCATTTTATTAAAATTAAATTATAATATTATTTTTTGTTAAAAATATAATATTAATTCAAACTAAAAAATGCTTATCATGTATAATTGCGATATTATTACAAAAAACGAAACTAAAAAAACATCTTTTCTAACATTTGTAAAAACATTTTTACAAAAAAAAGGAATACAAAAACTCAGCCTGTAAAATTAAAAAGCCATCCAAAGTAAAAATTCAGAAGGCTTTTTCACTATTCAAAAAAATAATTGCTTACCAAACAACATAAAAAAAATAAAAATTAATTAACTAACTATTTTAATAAACCTAAATTTTGTTTTTAATTTGAAGTTACTTTTTTTGAAGGTGTATTTGTTATTTTCAACAAATAAGTTCCTTCCGGCAAATCATGAATATTCATTGTATTAGTATTACTTCCGTAAATTTTTTGTCCTTGCGAGAATACCTCAACGTTCTTAGGCATTTCATTAATATCTCCTGTTGTAATAATATTTGACAGAGCAGCTTTTGCAATTGTTTTTGTCTTAACTTCTACTTTTTTTACTGCTTTTACAGCAGAAGCCGGTTCAATAGCAGCAGCAATAGAAATAACAGCTTTTGAACTATCATATAATGTCATGACTTGTTCATCAGTCAAAGCAATATTATAAATCTTTAAATCGTCTATATCTGCATTAATACCTATAGTGGTATTGATTTCTCCCAGTCTGAAAATGTTTCCTTTAGTAGAACGTGCAATTCCGTTAACAGATTTAAGCAATTGACCATTCCGGTAAATTTTAGAAACCTTCCCATCGTATGTTATTGTATATTGATACCAAACATTTTTTTCAAGAGGAGTTGAAACAATTACATCATTAGAGGCTCCCCAGCCTGCCAAACTTAAATCTGAATTCGAAGAAGCAGTACCTTGTTGCAATAATCCACAATATTGAGCATTATAAGCAGTTCCGTAACCCCATATATAGTTTGCAGAAGTAATGTCGTTAAATTTAACCCAAATACTTACCGATCTCGCATTATCACCTTGAGGAAGATCATCAATAACAGCTTCAAGAGCCTTATTGGCAAGTCGTTGTGCTCCCTTTACTACTCCGGCTCTGTCAGTAACAAAATTATTTGTTCCCATAAAAGAAGTAGTATTAGCGGTATTATTTAAAGTACCATTGAAATTAAACTCCTGAATTGGATTTTGAGCATTAACATTCAAATAACTTACAAACATCAAAGTGAGTAGAAATTTTTTCATAGTAGTAGATTTAGGGGATTAAAACTTTGTGTCATTTTAACACTGCTAAACTAGATTATTATGTTTTTGAGCGGAAATTTTTTCGACAACTAACCTAAATAATCGTTTAAATAACCAAAATCGATGATTTCATACCTGCAATTGTATTTATTTATACTCTTAGTGAAATTATTAAAATAATAAATTTACGTTAACAGAATTCAATAATTCTTACGTAGAAATACGGTATTCACAATTAAAACCAAAACATTAACATTCAGAAAAAGTACGTCCTGATGCTTTATTAAGTAACAATCAGCTGCTTAAAAAAATAACCCCATAAAAAAAGAGGTTGTCTGAAAAGACGACCTCTTTCTTTTATTATACTAGTAGATTTACAGAGTGTTTCTTGAAAAATGTAAATTTGGGCTAAAATGGTCTTCTATAAACTTTTCTAAAGCTTCTACGAGATCAAAAATGAGGTTAAAATTGCCCAAACGGATTTTAGCGATCCATTTAGAAAAGTTGTGAGCAATAGCAATCAGGCCAAATTCAGTATTTACTTTGGCTGTTTTGGTAAGTGTAAATCTTTTAAATCCTTTGTTTTGCTTGATGTTACCAAAAACCGGCTCTGGTTCAATACATCTTTTACTATAAATTTCCCTGCCCAATTCACTTTCTAAATTCTCTCTTGCCTTGAATTTCAGTCTTTGAAGATTGTGATTAATTTCTATCCGTCTGTTCCCCTTAGCTTTAAAGCATTGCCCCCGCAGAGGACATCCTGCGCAATTTAAAGCCTCATATACCGAATGATACTGTTCAAAACCAGTTGTAGTTTTTGATTTCTTAGTAAAGATACGAGGCATTTGCTGCCCCATTGGACAAACCAAAAAGTCTTGCTCATTATTATGAAACAGGTTTTGTGCGTGGAATAAATTGTTTTTATGCTTACGGGTCTCTTCGATACGGTACATGTTGTAGGGAACAAAAAAATCAATTTCTTTGTCTTCAAGGAGTTGATAATTTTCCTCACTTCCATAGCCCGCATCGGCTATAACTTTTGCAGATTGTTTGCCGTAGTTGCTTTTGAATCCTTCTAAGTGAGTCTTTAATGTGGTAAAATCAGTAGAAGTCTGGTGGGTGGAGTAATGTGTAATAATTTGATTTTCTGTAGAAATCTGAATATTATAACCCGCTTTTAATTGTCCGTTGCCCATATGATCTTCTTTCATGCGCATAAAAGTAGCATCGGTATCGGTTTTCGAATAACTGTTTCTATCCCCCAGAATTTCGAGATGTTTCTCATATTCTTTAAGTTTTACAAGCTGTTCTTTCTCGAGTTTTTGAAGTGATTTGTTCTGCTGTTTACTCAGCTTCTGCTTTTTTTCACTTTGGTTGATCTCGTGTATTTTTTCTTCTAATTTCTTACTGTCTACCTTGGTATCAGTTTGGTTATCAGTATGCATAATGTCTGACTCGATAGCCTGACCAATATCTGCCAGAACAGCATCGATTTTTCCCTGAAGCCTGTCTTTATGTTTTTCAACTGCTTTCTTCCACACAAAGCTGTATTTATGTGCGTTGGCTTCTATTTTAGTACCATCAATAAATTGTCTCTCCAGGCTAATGAGCTCTAAATCTACCATCATCAGAACGACCTGGCTGAAAAGTTTTTCGATATTCCCTTTTAATTTTTTTCCTCTAAAGTCATTGATAGTTCTAAAATCCGGCTGAAGTCCTCCCGAGAGCCACATAAAATATATATTCTCCTTCACGGCTCTAGCCAGCTTTCGGCTGGAATAGGTATTATTGAGATATCCGTAAAACAATATTTTCAATAACATCTTAGGATGGTAGCTGGATCTTCCACCGCCTTTAAACTGTGATATAATCTCGGAAATTTCCAACTGTTCAACAACACTGTCTATTAATCGGGCAGAATGATTCTCTGGGATCAGATCATTTAAATTCAATGGAAAAAGATCTTGCTGGTGAACCGAATGAGGCTTAAAAACTGGCTGCATAATCATTGATTTTAGTACTTAAATATAAGAAAAATCAATGTGTAAAACAAAAAAAAACTGCCCGAAATTACTTTTCGGACAGCCTCTTATATTTATGTATAAAAGTATTTTACTACTTTACAAATTCAATTTTTTGAACTTCTTCTTCATTAACACTGTCAAAGAAACCTTGTTCATTCATCCAGTCATCGCTAAACACTTTACTCATATAGCGAGAACCGTGATCAGGAAAAATAGCAATAATATTACTATCCTTGGTAAATTCGCCTTCTTCTGCATACTGTTTGATTGCCTGCATTACAGCTCCGGACGTATACCCTACAAATAATCCTTCTTTTCGGGTGATTTCTCTGGCTGAGTGAGCACTTTCTTCATCGGTTACCTTGATAAACTTATCAATAATATCGAAATCTGTAGCAGATGGAATCAGGTTTTTACCTAAACCTTCTATACGATACGGATAAATCTCTTTGTTATCAAATTCCCTTGTTTCGTGGTACTTCTTTAAAACAGACCCAAAAGCATCAACACCTAAAATTCTAATATTTGGATTTTGTTCTTTAAGGAATTTTGCAGTTCCGGAAATTGTTCCTCCAGTTCCGCTACAAGCCACAAGATGTGTGATTTGTCCTTTAGTCTGTTCCCAAATTTCAGGACCTGTAGTGTTATAGTGCGCATCAATATTTAGTTGATTAAAATACTGATTGATGTAAACCGAGCCTTTTGTTTCTTCGTGCAAACGTTTGGCTACATTATAATAAGATCTTTCATCATCTGCTGAAACGTGGGCGGGGCATACATATACCTTTGCTCCCAGACTTCTTAACATGTCAATCTTATCTTTCGATGATTTTGAGCTTACTGCCAATATACAGTTATAACCTTTTATAATGCTTACCATTGCTAAACTAAAACCTGTATTACCTGATGTTGTCTCAATGATAGTATCACCTGGCGTTAGGATTCCTTTTTTCTCGGCTTCTTCAATAATATATAACGCTATTCTATCTTTTGAGGAATGTCCTGGATTAAAAGCTTCTACCTTCGCGTAGAAATTACCTTCTAACTCTTCGGTAATTTTATTTAGCTTAATAAGTGGGGTATTACCTATTAACTCTAAAACATTATTATAAGCGTTTATTTCTTCTTTCATAAAAAAATAGTTAATCGAAGGTATTTTTAAATACCCTTGATAGGTTGCAAATTTAACAAAAAATTTCTAATTAGCTTTCAATTTTTTCTAAATCTAATAAAAAACTAAATTCTTTTGCTAAGTCTCTTAAAGCCTCAAAACGTCCAGAAGCTCCACCATGTCCCGCATCCATATTGGTATCTAAAAATAAAAGATTTTTATTTGTTTTTAGATTTCTAAGCTTAGCCACCCATTTAGCTGGCTCCCAATACTGTACCTGTGAATCGTGTAGTCCCGTAGAAACATACATATTAGGATAGTTTTGCGCTTTTATATTATCATACGGTGAGTACGATAACATATAATCGTAATATTTTTTATTATTCGGGTTTCCCCATTCGTCGTATTCTCCAGTTGTTAACGGAATACTGTCGTCTAACATAGTTGTAATAACATCTACAAAAGGTACCTGAGCAATCACTCCGTTGTATAATTCCGGAGCTTCATTGATAATAACACCCATTAAAAGTCCTCCTGCAGATCCTCCTTCAGCATATAAATGTTCAGGAGATGTGTAATTTTCACTGATTACAAATTTAGAGCAATCAATGAAATCTGTAAAGGTATTTTTCTTTTTTAACAGTTTTCCATCTTCATACCATTGTCTTCCTAAATCCTCTCCTCCTCTAATATGGGCGATTGCGTAAACAAAACCGCGATCTAACAAAGAAAGTCGGGTCGATGAGAAATAAGTATCCATTGTGATTCCGTATGAACCATAAGCATAAAGCAATAACGGATTTTTACCGTTTTTATTTAATCCTTTACGGTAAATCATCGAAATAGGCACTTTGACACCATCTCTGGCAGTTGCCCAGACACGTTCTTCGATATAATTCTCTTTATCAAACTTACCTCCCAAAACCTGGTGTTCTTTTAAGATTTCCTTGGTTTTAGTCTTCATATCAAAATCAATTACAGACGAAGGCGTTGCAAGCGATTGATAGCTATAACGCAAAATATCTGTATCAAAATCAATATTTGTGGTAGTATAAGCGTTGTAAGTTTCACTGCCAAATGGAAGATAATAATCAGCTTCACCATTCCATGGCATAATACGAATATGATTCAAACCATTTGAGCGCTCTTCAACCACTAAATAGTTTTTAAAAATTTCGATATCTTCCAACAAAACGTCTTCGCGATGCGGAATTAGGTCAACCCAGTTTTTCTTGCCTGTTTTATTTTCAGGCGTTTTCATCAACTTAAAGTTAGTCGCCTTGTCTTTATTGGTTAAAATATAAAAAGAGTCCTCAAAATGAGAAATAGTATATTCTAAACCGCGAACACGAGGCTGGAAAACCTCAAATTCACCATCAGGAGTATCAGAATTCAAAATTCTATATTCAGTAGTCAATGTACTTCCTGAACCAATAACAATATATTTTCTTGATTTCTCTTTGCTTACAGAAACATTAAAAGTATCATCAGTTTCATTAAAAACCAAAACATCAGCCGCAGTATCAGTATTTAGTTTATGTCTAAAAACCTTATCTGCCCTTAAAGTTACCTCATCTTGTCTCGTATAAAAAATAGTATTATTATCATTTGCCCAAACTGATCCTCCGGTAGCATTTTCGATTTTATCTGATAAAATCTCTCCTGTTTCTAAGTTTTTGATCTGAATAGTATAAATTCTTCTTCCTACGATATCAACCCCAAAACTTGCAAACTTGTTATCCGGACTCACACTTAAACCTCCTAATTTAAAATAAGCCTGATCTTTTGCCAATTCATTGCAATTGAATAAAATTTCTTCATCTGCAGAAAGGCTTCCCTTTTTTCTTGAAAATATCGGATAATCCTGTCCAGTCTCGAAACGGGTAATATAATAGTAACCATTATAGAAATAAGGCACCGATGAATCATCTTCCTTAATTCTGCTTTTCATTTCCTCATACAAATTCTCCTGAAGATCTTTTGTATGCGAAGTCATACTTTGGTAATATGAGTTTTCCTGATTTAGATAATCGATAACTTCAGGATTTTCGCGGTCGTTAAGCCAAAAATAATTATCGACTCTTGTTTCTTTATGTTTTTTTAATGATTTAGGAATTTCTTTGGCTTTTGGAGCCATTATATCGTTTTGCATTGATTAAGCATTAGTTTTTAAATACGAAGGAGCAAAAATACTACAAAGACAACAGAAGAGAATTAATTTTTTCATAAAATATTCTATTGTTATCATACAGCAATATACTAATTTTGTATGAATTAATTTAAAATCGACAAAAATGGATTTAATGGGAATGATGGGTAAACTTAAAGAAACCCAACAAAAAATTGAAGATACAAAAAAGCGTCTGGATACTGTTTTGATTGATGAACAAAGCGCTGACGGCTTACTAAAAGTAACATTAACAGCAAATAGAAAGATAAAATCAATCTCTATTGACGACTCTTTGCTTGAAGATAAAGAACAACTTGAAGACTATCTTATTATAACACTAAACAAAGCAATTGAAAAAGCAACAAGTGTTAATGAACAAGAACTTGATGCTGTTGCAAAAATGGATATGCCAATGATTCCGGGAATGGATAATTTGTTTAAATAGATTTCAAAAGGCACAAAGGTTCAGATTTGCAAAGGTTCAAAGTTTTTTTATCTTGCACACCTGAAGTTTCTGGACAAAAAAAAGAGGCATATTTTGCCTCTTTTTTTATTAAACGTTTGTTCCTTTGCACCTATGCTACTTTGCACCTTTTTTTAGAATTTCTGCAACGTTTCAATCACATAGGTATGCATTACTTCTTTATAATCTAAATGCGTTACAACCCTAAGTTTATTGTGTCCCATTGAGCTGATCAATATATTTTTGTTTTTTAATTTTTCAATCAAAAGCTGATCACTGTAACCTTCAGTCAGCGAGAAAATCAAAATATTAGTTTCTACCGGTTCTATATGCGCTACCCAAGGTTTTGTGCTTATTACTGCTGCAATTTCTTTAGCCCTTCTATGATCCTCCGCTAATCGTTCGATATTATTTGCCAAAGCATACAATCCTGCCGCCGCCAAATAACCTACCTGACGCATTCCTCCGCCAAGTATCTTTCTGATTCTCAACGCTCTGTGAATATCAGCTTTAGATCCTAATAATACTGAACCAATTGGCGCACCTAAACCTTTTGACAAACAAACCGAAATAGTATCGAAAATAGCTCCAAATTCTTTCGGATTTTGTCTTTTGGCTACCAATGCATTCCAAATTCTGGCTCCATCAAGATGGAATTTCAAATTATTAGCATCACAAACCTTTTTTATTTCTCTTAAATCTTCTAATTCATAACAAGCGCCACCACCTTTGTTTGTTGTGTTTTCTACACAAACCAAACTTGTTAGCGGAGCATGATAAAATTCCGGATCATTGATCGCAGCAGCCACCTGACTTGCAGTAATCATTCCTCGATTCCCATCTAATAGACAGCATGAAACACCGCTGTTAAACGAAACTCCTCCACCTTCATAATTGTAGACATGTGCATATTTATCTGCAATTAACTGCTCTCCGGGTTGTGTATGTAATTTGATAGCGGTTTGATTTGCCATAGTTCCTGACGGAAAAAAAAGCCCGGCTTCCATACCAAAAAATTCAGCTACTCTGGTCTCTAACTCTATAACCGTAGGATCTTGCCTGTATACATCATCGCCAACATGAGCGTTAAACATATACTGCAACATTTCGTGTGTAGGCTTGGTAATGGTATCGCTAATTAAATTTATTTCCATATTCTAAAAAGTATATCTTTTTTTGTAGAGCAAAATTACATATTCCTAAGAGTTATTCTTGGTAAGTTTTATTAAAATTTAACTTGAAACTTACTATAGAACCAAATTAACGTAATATTTGCAAAAAACATATAAAACCACCACATTATTCTACAGATAATTTACAATTTTAGAAACTATTTTGTTGGCTGAAAATACAGCACCCTCGATGTACCCCGGAAAGTGAGACGAAGTTTCTGTGCCGGAGATATAAAATTTATTATTAAAATAGTCCTGAGAAAAAACAGCATTCCCGTTGTTTTGATGCGGATAAACAAAAGTATTTCCCTGTTCTTTATCCTTGGTAAAAGACTCTTCAGACCAAATAATTTCTTCATAAGCAACATATCCTAAAACTTCAGAACCTAATAGCCGTTCCAACTGACTGATTATTTTTTCTTTTCTTTCCGCTTTAGAAAATTGAGAATAACCACTATTAATAAATCCACATAAAGCGTATTTTGTGACTTCATAATTAGAATGATCGTAAAACTCGGTTACTGGCCCAACATTACTAAACAAAGTCCCGGATATATTTTTATTCCTCCAGAATGGCTCTTTATAAACCAAAGCCACCTTAATAGCATCCTGCATCCAGGTATGAGTAGATTTAGCAATATCACTAAGCTCTGACGAAATTGACGGCGAAAACTTAATTGAATTAACCAATAAGGCAGGCGGTAAAGTTGAAATCACAATATCTGTTTCAAAACTTCTATGATCCGTAGTTATCATGACAACATCATTATTAAAATCTAACTCTTTTACCTGTTGATTCAAATAAACCTCCTCTTTATCAAAATATTCTGCCAGCACTTTTATCAACGATGATGTACCGCCGGCTATTCTATAACTCGGATTGTCATCCGGAATATCAATACTTTGCGGTGGCGTCATAGAAAAAGCTTCAAAATAAGCGGTACCCTTCATATGTTGTTCAAAATACGAAAGTCCAAGTTCTTTTAACAAAGCCAAAAGATTAATATGTTGTTCTCCAAACCAGGTTGCCCCCATTTCTACAGGAGTTTCATTCGCACTTAAAACCGTCGAAATTCTACCGCCCAAACGATTTCTTGCTTCCAGAATCTGAATTTTAAATCCTAATTTCTTCAATCTGTAACCAATTAATAATCCCGATAATCCACCTCCTAAAATTGTTATTCTTTGTTTCATCTTTATGTAAATTGTACGTACTTAAATTATCCATATCATTATTTGAGTTATAGACTTTAAATTTCTTTTTTCTCCTGTTAAATTTATTCCTATAATATAAAAACTATAGCTATTTTTGCAGGACAAAATTACGTTTTTAGAATGTTTATTTTAATGACGTACTATTTATAAAAACTTATAAAACTACTATTAATTTATGACAACTACCGAACAAATAAAAGGTATTGTGGAGCGCCTTGGTGCGTTGAGGAGGTATCTTTGACGTTGATGCCAAACTAATTGAAATCGCCAACGAAGAAGAAAAAACTTTCGCACCCGACTTTTGGAACAATCCAAAAGAAGCTGAAGTGATTGTAAAAAACCTTCGAAATAAGAAAAAATGGATCGAAGATTATAATAAAGCAATCGAACTTACAGATGAATTGCAACTTGCCTACGATTTTTATAAAGAAGGAGAACTTTCTGCAGAAGAATTAGACGAGCATTATAACACAACCCAGGCTCATATAGAAAACATCGAATTCAAAAACATGCTTTCTGACGAAGGTGACAGCTTAAGTGCCGTAGTACAAATTACTGCCGGTGCGGGCGGAACCGAAAGTTGTGATTGGGCAGGAATGCTGATGCGTATGTATATGATGTGGGGAGAAAGTTATGGCTTCAAGATAAAAGAACTTAACTTTCAGGCTGGTGAGGTTGCAGGAATAAAAACCGTAACGCTGGAGTTTGAAGGCGATTATTCTTTTGGATATTTAAAAGGAGAAAACGGCGTTCATCGCTTAGTGCGAATCTCTCCTTTTGATAGTAATGCCAAGCGTCATACTTCATTTGCATCTGTTTATGTCTATCCGCTTGTAGATGATAGTATCGAAATTGACATTAATCCTGCTGATATCGAAATTACAACTTCTCGTTCTAGTGGAGCTGGAGGACAAAATGTAAATAAGGTTGAAACAAAAGTGCAATTGGTTCACAAACCAACCGGAATCCAGATTCAATGTTCTGAAACTCGTTCTCAACAAGATAACAGACAACGCGCCATGCAAATGCTACGTTCTCAATTGTACGAAATCGAATTGAAAAAACAACAGGCACAACGTGCTGATATCGAAGCCGGAAAAATGAAAATCGAATGGGGTTCGCAAATACGTAATTATGTAATGCAGCCTTATAAACTAGTAAAAGATGTTCGTACCGGTTATGAAACAAGTGATGTTGATGGCGTAATGAACGGAAATATTGATCCTTTCCTGAAAGCATTTTTAATGATGATGGGACAAAAAGAGGAAGAATAATTTTTAGTCGCAGTTTTCAGTCACAGCTTTACAGTCCGCAAATACTGAGACTGAGATTGAAAACTGAGACTATAAACTGAAAACTGAGACTATAAATTAAATAAAAAAGTTATGATTAAGTGGGCAGATATAATTCATTTTACGAATAAAGGAAATCCTACTCCGGATAAAAGAGTGGAGAAAACTCCGGAAGAGTGGAAACAAATTTTAACTCCTGAAGAATTTCAGGTTACACGTTTAAAAGGTACAGAACGATCTTTTAGCTCTGAACTTTGCAGCTTATTCGATCCTGGAATATATGAATGCAAATGTTGTGGCACTTTACTTTTTGATGCAAGCGAAAAATTTGAATCAGGAACAGGCTGGCCTTCTTTTACACAACCTTTAAAAGAAAATGCAATCGCATACAATGCTGATAAATCATACGGAATGATTCGTGTCGAAGTAGTTTGTAATACCTGCGATGCACATTTAGGACACGTTTTTCCTGATGGTCCGGAACCAAGTGGTCTACGTTATTGCATTAATGCTATCTCATTGTCTAAAATAAAAGAATAAATATAAAAGCGATTCCTTGTTATCAAATGGATCGCTTTTTTGTTTTTCTACTGCAATAAAAATACCGAAAGAACTATTTCAAAATACCCTCCAAAAATCCTTCTGTTTTAAATCATGTAAGTTTTAACTTAACAACATAAATATTCCTGAAAGTTAAACTATAAAAACGGTCTCAAAATAATTGAATTAAAACACCGTTATATCTTATTTGCCAGTAATTAAATATAAGAATTTCGGAAAATCCTTAAAAGAAAAAGATAAACGGGAAACTTACAAAATTTCAACATCCTGAGAGAATCAATTACACAGACATTTGAAGCCCATAAAAAAGCAAAACAATTTGATTTAAAACAAGATACAGTTTCATTAATCTCTCTATCTATACAAATCGAACAGTTTATAAAAAGGCAATCAAAAACCTACAAATAGGCGAATTAAAAAAATTCATATACCACCAATAATTTAAAAACCATCAACAAATTAATAGATTTAATGTTAAATTTGTAATATTTAAACTATTATTTAAAATACTATTTAAAAAAGTTCAAAATAAGATTAGGTAATTTAAATCTAATTGATTTTATTTGGTGCGAATTAACCCCTAAATCAATTAAATTCATTCGATGAAATCCTATTCAATTCAAGAAATTAATGAAGTTATTAATGGCGTAATTTACGGCACAACTTCGCAAAGCGTATCAGCAACAGAACAATTAGAGAAAGCGACCACTTCTGAAATTTCATTTATAGGAAATAAAAAGTATGAAAAATTCTGGGAAGGATCAAAAGCTTCAATTGCAGTTGTAAATGAAGACATTTCGATCGAACCTGGAAATAATCGTGCTTTTATTAAAGTAAAGAATGCTGATTTAGCGATGTCTCAGATCTTAGCCCTTTTTGCTCCTCCTACTCCAATCTTTCGCAATAATATTCATAAGTCAGCAAATGTAGACGAAACAGCAATTATTGGCGAAGGTGCACGAATTGGTGCAGGCTGTTATATTGGTCCAAAAGTTGAAATTGGAGCACATGCAACTATTTATCCAAATGTTACAATTTTAGACGAATGTACTATTGGTAAAAACACCATTATCTGGTCAGGAACTGTAGTTCGTGAACGTTGTCATATTGGCAGCGATTGTATTATTCATCCAAATGCAACAATTGGTGCTGATGGTTTTGGGTTCCGTCCTTGTAGTGAAAAAGGTCTTGTAAAAATTCCGCAAATAGGAAATGTAATTATCGGAAACGGTGTTGAAATAGGTGCTAACTCTTGTGTTGATCGCGGAAAATTTAGCTCAACAGTTCTTGGTGACGGATGCAAAATCGACAATTTGGTTCAAATTGGACACAATAGTAAATTAGGTAAATTTTGTATCATGGCCGGAAATAGCGGTTTAGCCGGATCAGTGACTTTAGGAAATGGAGTTATTATTGGCGGAAGCGCTTCTATAAAAGATCATACTACTATTGGCGATGGTGCTATCGTTGGTGCAGGTTCTGGTGTAGTTGGCGATGTTGCTGCAGGTAAAACAATGTTGGGATATCCTGCTGTCGAAGCTCGTGATGCCTTAAAACAATGGGCAATTTTAAAACGAATGGTTTGCGATTCTAAAAAATAACAAACAATATATATCATATAAAAAAACAGAAGGTGACTTCTGTTTTTTTTTGCTTAATACTTTACAAAGCTTCACACTCAAAACCTGTAATTTTCATTAAGATCATAACTTCTTTTACGATATCAATATCAGATTCAAATCTTAAGATATTATCACAATCTTCAAGATCAAAGTTCCATTTTGATTTTGGAAAAAGCTTATTCAATTTTGCCGAAATTCGTTTCACCTTAGAAACGGTATCGATATTTGTTTTAAAAACTAAAACCATTTTTTTGATTTTTAATTTGATGATTTAAACTTAGGTGAATATAATTGTATTATTTAACCGCAAGCTGCGCAAAGATTTCATCCTAGTATTGTTTGTTTTTTACAGAACTATACATTTAAAATCTTGGTTTACTTTGCGGTAAAAACCGCTGTCTTTCCACAGTTTTTAGAATTGATGCTTATTTAACTTCAATCTTGCTTAAAATTTTAGCATCTATATAAAAAGTCCCAAACGGAATTAAACATGCCAAAAGCACTTTCCAGGTGGTATCACTAAATTTCCAATTTTGCTCTACACCTACGCTTAAAGTATTAAAAATAAATAGTAAAAATAAAGCCCCATGAATAGTCCCAATAGGTCTGGTTAAAAATGGCGTTTCAAAAATGTATTTTAAAGGAACAGCTATAAAAATCAAAACCAATAATGAAATTCCTTCTAAGAAACCAATAATTCGTAATCTTCCGGTATTTGTCTGTAGTAAATGTGTCATAAAATTTTATCTTAAATAAGGTCTGCTTGCTAAAGGTGAAAAAGGCCACGGAATGGCAATAAAAATGATGAATAAGGCTATTGAAAACCAAATGAGCATTGTCTTAAATTTATCACGATCAGTTGGCTTTCTTTTTGCCAAAGCCGAACCAATGGTTATTAAAACAATTGCAGTAAGCATTAATAAAATATGAAGAATTCCGAAGAAAGCACTATCCATATTTTGAATAGCTGTCGAAAAATTAGCCCAAAAATATTTTACAATTGGGCTTTGCACATACATTAGTATCCCGAAAATTAATTGAATATGAGCAATTGTAGCAGTCCAATGCCGGACTAAATTATCTGTCTTAGTAAACGATAATTGATAAAAACATCCTTTGTAAGCTCTAAAAATAGAATATAATAAGCTTATCAAAACGAACCATCTTAAAAAAGAATGGCAAATTAAAAGTATTTGATACATTGTTTTTTGATTATTGACAATGCAAATATATTCAAAAACATACTAACTAGTATGTTTTTGAATTAGATTTTATTTCAAGCCGTTCAAATAATCCCTAAACTCTTTTAAATAAACAATATAGCATGAATTATTATTTTGAAGTTTTCCAAAATTACGTATCCCCCAATAGCCCGACATAATAAAAAAAGCGACTTGTTCTCCATTAACTTCCTTTCGAACCAAGCCGGAATTTTGAGCCTCTAAAATTATTTTTTGAATAGTATGCATCCATTGATTTACCAATTCAAGCAAAGCTTTGCTAAACTGCGCATTCCAGGGAGTCATTTCCTGAGTTAAATTTCCAACCGGGCAACCGTATTTTACTTCTAAAAAAGGATCCTCAAGCAGTAAATATGAAATCATATTATACAAATCGTCAATAGGATTTTGCGAATTTTCAATTGGCTGTATAAAACTTTCAAGCATTGTAGGTTTTAAAATTTCTTCGATAATAGCGATTCCCATTTCATCTTTTGTTTTAAAATGATAATAAAAAGCACCTTTCGTAACTTGTGTAGTCGCAATGATATCATCAATACTAGTAGTTTGATAACCTTTTGAATAAATTAATTCAAACGCTTTATGAAGAATTGTTAGTCGTGTATTGGCTGCTTTTGACATAAAAAATACTAATTGGTATGAAACCACAAATTAAAGCAAAAAATATCACTAAAGATCAATTTGAAAGTCTGGTCTATTTTTTACAAAATTTATAATTTCAAAAACACACTTTTATTTTATAAGTCGATACTATTTATTGTGTGGGTTTCAATTGATTTTGTAAATTAGCCAACACTATTTTGTAAAAACAACAATATATCATGGATTTAAACTTCAATAAAAACGAAGATCACAATAAATTACTACTTTCTGACTTAAAACAAAGATTTGCCAAGGTGAAATTGGGGGGAGGCGAAAAACGTATCGAAAAACTGCATGCCGAGGGTAAAATGACAGCTCGCGAACGTATCGCTTATCTATTGGATGAAGGTGCAAAAAATATTGAAATTGGAGGTTTTGTCGGAGACGGAATGTATGCTGAACACGGCGGTTGTCCGTCTGGTGGTGTAGTCATAAAAATAGGATATATAAGAGGTAAACAATGTATTGTTGTTGCCAATGATGCCACTGTAAAGGCCGGCGCCTGGTTTCCTATTACAGGAAAGAAAAACCTTCGTGCGCAGGAAATTGCAATGGAAAACAGATTACCAATTATTTATTTAGTCGATAGTGCAGGTGTTTACTTACCACTTCAGGATGAAATTTTTCCCGACAAAGAACATTTTGGCCGAATCTTTAGAAACAATGCTCAAATGAGCAGTATGGGAATCACTCAAATTGCTGCCGTTATGGGCAGTTGTGTTGCTGGTGGCGCATACTTACCTATTATGAGTGATGAAGCCTTGATTGTAGATAAAACCGGAAGCATTTTCCTTGCAGGAAGTTATCTCGTAAAAGCAGCCATTGGCGAAACCATTGATAATGAAACTCTGGGCGGTGCGACAACACATTGCGAAATTTCCGGAGTGACAGATTATAAGGCTAAAGATGATAAAGATGCCTTAGATAAAATAAAAAATATAGTTGATAAAATAGGTGATTACGACAAAGCCGGTTATAACAGAATCAAAGCTGAAAAACCTGCTTTAGATCCCAAGGATATCTACGGAATTTTGCCAAAAGCCCGAAACGAGCAATATGATATGATGGAAATCATCAATCGTTTGGTTGATAATTCAGAATTTGAAGCTTATAAAGAGGGTTACGGCCAAACCATCATTACAGGTTATGCCAGAATCGACGGTTGGGCTGTAGGTATAGTTGCGAATCAAAGAAAAGTAGTAAAAACCAAAAAAGGCGAAATGCAGTTTGGTGGTGTCATATATTCTGACAGTGCTGATAAAGCAACTCGTTTTATTGCCAATTGCAACCAAAAGAAAATCCCGCTGGTATTTGTACAAGATGTAACCGGTTTTATGGTAGGATCAAAATCTGAACATGGCGGAATAATAAAAGACGGTGCAAAAATGGTTAACGCTGTAAGTAACTCTGTTGTTCCAAAATTCACCGTTATTGTTGGTAACTCATACGGAGCAGGAAATTATGCCATGTGCGGAAAAGCCTATGATCCGAGGTTAATTTTTGCCTGGCCAAGTGCAGAACTTGCCGTTATGGGCGGAACTCAGGCTGCAAAAGTATTGGCGCAAATTGAAGCTTCTTCGCTTAAAGCAAAAGGAGAAATCGTAGACGAAGCCAAAGAAGCGGAATTATTTAATAAAATAAAAGCACGTTACGACGAACAAACTTCGCCTTATTATGCCGCTTCAAGATTATGGACAGACGCGATCATCGATCCTCTAGATACTCGTACCTGGATTTCTCTGGGTATCGAAGCTGCCAACCACGCTCCTATTCAAAAAGCTTTTAATCTGGGTGTAATTCAGGTCTGATTTCCATAAACACATTAAATTCGTTAAAAAACTACCAAATCACTCATCTTTAACCCTTTAAAAACAAATACTTCATTAAAAATTAGTAACTTTATATGTAATTTCTAATCACGTAGTATCATGGAAAATGTAAAAAGTTTAAATAAATGGGCAAATGCGCACACTTATTTACCAGTAGATTTAGTACGTATTGTTTTAGGTGTTTTTTTATTTATGAAGGGAGTTTGGTTCATAACCAACATTCAGTATTTACATGATTTAATTTCGCCAATTGATCAATTTGGCGGCGGTATGTTTCTTGTACATTATATTGCGCCAGCCCACATGATTGGTGGCATTATGATCGTTTTCGGGCTACTTACGCGTTGGGCAATTGCAGCTCAGTTACCAATACTCTTTGGAGCAATCCTTATTAACTTTATGGGACATATGCACTCTGAAAGTTTAATTTTGGCAATAGTTGTTTTACTAGCTTGTATTCTCTTCCTTTTTTATGGAAGTGGAAAACATTCCGCTGATTATTATTTCAAAATGCAAAAATAATTTTATTCTATCCTCAGCAATAATTACAGGAATGTTGGGGATAAAATAATAACCAAACTTTAAAGTTAATTAATTCTTTAAAATTTCTTTAATTGTATTTTATGAGTTAAATTCGCCACCATGAATTGGATTCGTAAAACCGTTATTTTTCTATCACTTTTGATAATTGCTTTTTTTGCTGTTCAGGCAAATGAATCTGCTATTCAAATTACCGAAAGTCAAAAAACGGATACTAATTTTTCTATAGATCACTCTGATTCATTAGCATTTATACAACCACAGGCAAGTTATCAATTTACAGCAAATATCAAGACCAATCCTTCTATATTAGGTAAATGGTTTGATTCTTTATTGGTAGTGATTCCTCAGCATAAAGCAGTAAAATCAACATCAAATTTTGCGAATCAATTTGCAACCCAGAGCAAAAAAGTTCTTTTAATGCTCTATCCTTTCCATTTTTTCTGGTAGACAATTTATGAAGTTCCCGTCAGGAAAACAGTAGTTTTCCAACAAACTGAGCTATTTTCTCTTTTGAAAATAGTGCCAAATTTCATAGTAATTTACCAAATTTTTAAAACACAATGGAAACAAGTGTAACCATAATTGGTATTGTGATTGCGATCATAGTAGCCGTTCCTATTTATTATTCTGCACGATCGACTGCAGCTAACAAATCAAAAATTTTAGGCATAAAAAAGAAATTCAATCCAACACATCCGGAAGATTTCGATTTAACAGAATCTCAAAGCAATAAAACGCTTACGTTAGATCAAAAAAACAGACGATTTATCCTGATGAATTTCAATCCAAATCAACAAGAATCGACCTATCTGGATTTAAAAAGTGCTGCTTCTGCTAAATTAGTTTTAACAACCGAAGGACCTTCAGATACAATTGTCAAAATTGACTTTGAATTTCAGGACAAAGATTCTCCTAAAAAAATTACAATACCATTCTATGATTTTGATGACGACCGCATCAAACAAATAAGTGCTTATCAAGATCATCAGTTTGCAAAAAAATGGCTTAAAATCATCCAAGATTCTATTTCACGTTAGTTATTTAATTCAGAAAAGAGGCTCCTAGTGAGCCTCTTTTTATTTGGAATTATATGATATTTGTCATTTTTCATCCAGAGCATAAATTCTAATTTTGATTGAAACAAATTCTGACTTTATGAAAATCTCACTGACTCAAAAGTACAATGTCCCAGGTCCCAGATATACAAGTTATCCAACAGTTCCGTACTGGAACGAAAGTGATTTCACAGATCAAAAATGGATAGCGTCTTTTCAGAAAGCATTTTTAGAAAGTAATTTTCAAAACGGAATCAGTTTATACATACACTTACCATTTTGCGAAAGCATGTGTACCTTTTGCGGTTGCAATAAACGCATTACCAAGAACCATTCAGTCGAAGAAACGTATATAGAAGCCATTTTAAAAGAATGGGATTTGTACTGCCAATTGCTGCAGGAAAAACCAGTTATTAAAGAAATTCATTTAGGCGGAGGAACTCCAACCTTTTTCTCTACAAAAAATCTAGAATTACTTATAGGCGGTATTCTTTCTAAGGCAAATAAAGCAAAAGACTATGAATTTAGTTTTGAAGGTCATCCTAATAACACCACTTATGAACACCTTAAAAAATTATATGATTTAGGCTTTCGCCGTGTTAGTTTTGGTGTTCAGGATTATGCCGAAAAGGTTCAGAAAGCGATTCATAGAATTCAACCCTTCCATAATGTAGCAAAAGTTACTTTTTGGGCAAAAGAGATTGGTTATACTTCTATTGGTCATGATATTATATTTGGACTTCCATTTCAAACGATTGAAAACGTAATCGACACTGTCGAAAAAACAAATTCTCTAAAACCGGATCGTCTGGCCTTTTACAGCTACGCTCATGTGCCGTGGATAAAAGGAAACGGACAACGCGGATTCAATGAAGAGAATCTTCCTAAAGATGCTGAAAAAAGAATGCTGTATGAAACAGGAAAACAAATGCTTTCTAAAAACGGGTATCATGAAATTGGAATGGATCATTTTGCCTTAAAATCTGATAGTTTATATAAAGCAACCGAGAATAAGGAATTACACAGAAATTTTATGGGTTATAGTGCTTCAAAAACACAACTTATGATTGGTTTGGGCGTTTCATCTATTAGTGACAGCTGGTATAGTTTTACCCAAAACACAAAAAGTATAGAAGACTATTATCAATTGTTAGAAGAAAACAAACTACCGGTGGTAAAAGGTCATATTTTGAACAATGAAGATTTAATCATTAGAAAACACATATTAAACTTAACATGTAAATTTGAAACTTCATGGGATAATGAATTGTATTTTAAAGAAATCCATGCTGTTTTGGAAAATCTAAGAGAAATCGAAAAAGATCAATTAATTGTAATCGAAGAAAACAAAATTAAAATTACAGAAGCCGGAAGACCTTTTGTACGCAATATTTGTATGGCATTTGATTTACATTTAAAAAGAAAATCACCGGAAACAAACTTGTTTTCGATGACTGTTTAATGACAATTAGGAGTTTCTTGTACATTCATACTTATGTTTGATGGAGAGATATAAGGAATTCCTAAACATAGTCCTCTAAGGATAAATAAAACACCTATTAGTACCGCTACATATGGAATTGCCTTTTGGATCTTATTTCTAAAAGGCAGTTTTATCAATGAATTTATATAAACTACGATCGTCATTAGAGGCACAGTTCCTACTCCGAATAAAATCATATACAAAACTCCAAAGCCGGCACTTTGCATTGCAATTGCACCAAATAAGGCAACGTAAACCATTCCGCAGGGCAGAAAACCGTTTAATAATCCTATTGTGAAGAGAGATTTGTAGGTTTTCTTTTTAAACTGATTCCCCAGGCTTGATTTAATTTTTGAAATAATTCTATAAACCGGTTTTGAAAAATTGTATTTAGAAAAAACTTTTTCAGGTATCAAAACCACAAGAATCATGGCTACTCCTATAAAAACAGACATATTTTTTTGTACTCCTGCGAGATAAAAACCTTTTCCCAGCAATCCAAAAATTAATCCAATTGTTGCGTACGCAGTTAATCTTCCTAAATGATACGTTATAATCTGCGTTACTTTTTTTGCCTCATTTTGGCGATCTACGGGCAGCATCATAGCAATAGGACCGCACATTCCGATACAGTGCAGGCTGCTAATCAAACCTAATATAAAAGCTGAGTACAACATTTGATGTGTTTTTTTCTTTTTGCAAAAGATAAATAAGATCAAAAGGATTTGAAAATCTCTTTAAACAAAAGTTCAAATCTTGATAATCTGTGGTAGAAAATATCTTTTAAAGTATTCTCATCTAGTTTACGTAAATAACTTCTTTAGTTAAATATTTTGTTCCGTTATATTCCCATTCCATATTTACATCCCAACGTCCTTTTATAAGCTTCTTTTGCGGAATAAGCAACGCTGAATTGGTCAAGGCAATTTGTGTGTCAAAATCAAATTTCTTGTTTGATGGTCTGTATAACAAAACATTTCCTTTTACTTTATTGCTTTCAAAAGTAGAAGGAAAAGCTATTTTTACCCCATTTTCACTGTAAGAAATAGAAGGTTTATACTGCAAGTCATGGGCATTTTGAATTCGGGCCATTTCATCCTGAAAATGCGAATCATGTTTGTAGTATTCTTCAACTACTAAATCATTATCATATTTACTATTAGATTGTACTTCAAAAACAAAATATAATATAAAAGTCATAAACAATGCAAATGCAATGACAATTCCGGTTCCCCAATTGATTTTCATATTTGTAAATTTTATTTGTTATTGGTCAAATATGGCATCGCCTTTTTATTTGTTCTTATTTCAAAAAGTTTTATTTGTGGCGATTTCATGGTCTTTTTTTTTACTAATTAAAACTTCGCGGTCCTAAGAAATTTGTTGTTGTTGTTTCCAGCAATTCTTTGCCATTATAAACTCCAATTTTCACTTTGGTTTTATCACTTTCCAAAAGAGCTTCGTCAATTTCTATAAACAATGTTCCTTGAGAAATACCCTCTTTTAAAACTTTGAAATGCTGTTTTCCAACATTTTCAATACTTCCTTTTTGATCAATTAATTCAAAATGAATATCATGATAATCCTTCATTGTTTTATTAACAATTTTATAGGTATAAACATTACTGATCTTATCTCCTTTATGCTGAAATAACTGTCCTGGTAAACGTAAAACAACCGCTTGAACGTCTGTTCTAAGAAACAACATTCCAACAAAAACACTTAACAGAATAAATAAAACAGCTGTATAGCCTTTCATTCTTCCTGTAAATTTAAAAGGTGCTTTCTTAACGATTTCATCTTCAGACGCATATCTAATAAGACCTTTTGGCAAACCAACACTATCCATAATAGTGTCGCATTCATCGATACAAGCAGTACAATTAGTACATTCTAACTGTGTTCCGTTTCTTATATCAATTCCCATTGGGCAAACATGCACGCACTGATGACAATCAATACAATCGCCTTTTCCTGTTGTTGCCCTGTCTTCTTTTTTATTGAATTTTGCACGACCGGCTTCTTTTTCCCCGCGTACAAAATCATAGGCTACATTTATAGATTTATTATCTAAAAGAACTCCCTGCAGTCTTCCGTACGGACAGGCAATAATACAAACCTGTTCGCGAAACCATACAAATACAAAATAGAAAACTCCTGTAAAAATTAATAACGCAATGAAGTTACTGGATTGCTTAATTGGTCCTTCTTCGACCATTAAGAACAATTGATCACTACCTACTAAATAAGCCAGAAAAACATTAGCAATCCCAAATGAAATCAGAAAAAAGACAATCCATTTAGTCAGTCTTTTTCTAATTTTTTCTGTATTCCATTCTTGCCTTGCCAATCGCATCTGAGCACCACGATCGCCATCAATCCAATATTCGATTCGGCGAAAAACCATTTCTAAAAAAATAGTCTGGGGACAAATCCATCCACAAAAAATCCTTCCAAATACAACTGTAAACAAGATAATAAAAACAATACCAACCAGCATTGATATCACAAAGAGATAAAAATCCTGAGGCCAAAATGGAAATCCAAAAATATTAAAACGCCGCTCCATCACGTTAAACATCATGAATTGATTTCCGTTTACTTTTATAAACGGATTGGCAATTAAAATGGCTAATAAAATATAGCTGACTATTTTTCGATACTCATAGAACTTACCAGACGGTTTTTTAGGAAAAATAAATTTTCGATTACCTCCTTCATCAATAGTTCCAATGGTATCTCTAAAAGCTTCGTCTGGTAAATTTGACATAATTTATTGTAATTATTTTTTAACTTGGGTACTATCTGCTGCTGTACTTGCTGTGGTATCTTTCTTTGGAGCACTTTCATCTACCCAAATCTCGCCTTCCGGTTCTTTTGGATCTTTTGGATTACTACCTTGTAAGGATAGAATATAACTTGCTACTTTTTGAATTTCCTTTGGTTTCAAAGTTCCTTTCCAGGCAATCATTCCTTTTCCGTCACGACCTCCATTGGTTATAGTATGAAAGAGATTTTTTATTCCTCCGCCTAAAATCCAATGATCATCAGTTAAGTTAGGTCCAATTTGTCCACCAGCGTCAGCACGGTGACAAGCGGCGCAGTTCGTTGTAAATATTTCTTTACCTGCTGCTAAACTTTCTGGATCTGTAAGTAAAACAACTGTTTTCTCATCCATTAAATCCGGCGCAGTTTTAAGGTATTCGTCTACATCAATTTTTGCCTGAGCCATTTCTTTTTTAAGCTCCATCTCCTGATCATCTCCTCCAAAAACCTCATAACGAGCAAAATAAACAACTCCAAAAATAACACAGATATAGAATAAATATACCCACCATGGCGGTAAATTATTATCTAACTCTTTAATGCCATCATAATCATGATCCATTAATAGGTCACCTTCTTTTTCGATAGGCTGCGTTTTAGTAAGCTTGTGCATTAAATCTTTATACCAAGTACTTTCTGTTAAACTCAAACTATTTTCATATTCCAGTTTTGCCTTTTCTTCCGGTGACATCAATTGGTACATAATTCGATTAACGGCACTTAATGTAATTTCGATTGCAATTAAAATGAACAGAAATACAAACAAAAAGACAGATACCATTGGGTATTTTATAAATGCCGGCCTATCGCCTGAATCTATACAATACTCCATCAGACCAAAAACGATGAAGAAAATCAGCGGTACTCTTATATATGCTGGGAAAAACTTTTTCATTTTAAATTATCTTTTGAAATTATACTGTATCCTTCATCTAAAGGTATTTCACTCATTTCCTGTATTTTTTCTTTCTTATATGAGAATACCCAAAAACCTAATCCTACAAAAAAGAAAAAGAATATCAGGAGAGAAAGTATCGGGTAAATCTCTATACCCGAAATAGTCTCCATATTGTGTTTTATTTGTTCAAACATAGTGCTGTTATTTAGAAGTCTCTTTTACTTTAATATCGGTTCCAAGTCTTTGTATATAAGCAATCAAAGCAACAATTTCTCTCTCGTTCATTGGAACGAATTTTTCGCCTTTTTCAGCTGCCTTTTTCTTACTTTGCTCATAACTTTTGACAAAGTCAGGATCATTTTCTAAGCTTTTTTCAATTGCGATAGCCTGAACTCTTAATGTTTTTTGAGCATTTGCAACTTCAGATTCCGTATAAGGAACACCAAGGGTAACCATTACCTGCATTTTCTTTTGAGTTAATGAAATGTCCATTGGCTCATTATCAAACAACCATTTATAACCTGGCATAATTGAACCCGCAGAAATACTTTGTGGATTCCAGAAGTGGTTAAAATGCCAATTGTCATTGTACTTTCCACCTACTCTTAATAAATCAGGACCTGTACGTTTTGATCCCCAAAGAAATGGATGATCGTAAACAAATTCTCCTGCTTTTGATTGTGGCCCGTAACGTTCTACTTCACTTCTAAACGGACGAACTGATTGTGAGTGACAGCCTACGCAGCCTTCTCTTATATATAAATCACGTCCTTCAAGTTCTAAAGGTGAATAAGGCTTAACACTTGAAATTGTCGGAATATTCGATTTGACCATAATTGTTGGCACAATTTGAATTATACCTCCAATTAAAATAGCAATTGTTGCTAAAATGGTTAACTGAATTGGTTTTCTTTCTAACCAACTATGGAATTTTTCTCCTTTTAATCTGCTATTGCTTATTCTTTGTAATGCCGGAGCCTGAGCTAATTCATCCTCAATAGTATCACCTGCTCTAACGGTCATTATAATGTTGTAAACCAACGTAAACATTCCAATTAAATACAATGTACCTCCAATGGCTCTCATCCAGTACAGTGGCATAATTGCAGTAACTGTTTCAAGGAAATTTCCGTAAGTTAATGTTCCGTCTGGGTTAAATTGTTTCCACATTGATGCTTGCTGAAAACCAGCAACATACATAGGCAAAGTGTATAAAATAATTCCTAAAGTACCTATCCAGAAATGGAAGTTGGCTAATTTTTTAGAGAATAATGTACTCTTCGTCATTCGGGGAATTAACCAATAGATAATACCAAAAGACATAAAACCATTCCATGCTAAAGCTCCTACGTGAACGTGTGCAATAATCCAGTCAGTATAATGTGCAATAGCATTTACATTTTTCAGCGAAAGCATTGGTCCTTCAAAAGTTGCCATTCCGTAACCTGTTATGGCTACCACAAAGAATTTTAGAACTGGTTCTTCACGAACTTTATCCCAGGCACCTCTTAACGTTAAAAGTCCGTTGATCATACCTCCCCAAGATGGAGCGATAAGCATTACTGAAAATGCAACACCTAAATTTTGAGCCCAGTTTGGTAATGCTGAGTATAATAAGTGGTGAGGACCTGCCCAGATGTAAATAAAAATCAAGGACCAAAAGTGAATAATTGATAGTCTATAAGAATAAACAGGACGATTGGCTACTTTTGGTACAAAGTAATACATTAATCCTAAAAATGGAGTTGTAAGGAAAAATGCAACTGCATTATGTCCGTACCACCATTGTACTAAAGCATCCTGAACTCCTGCATAAACCGAATAACTTTTTAAGGCTGATACCGGAATTTCGATATTATTAAAAATATGTAAAACTGCTACTGTAACAAATGTTGCCAGATAAAACCAAATTGCAACATATAAGTGACGCTCTCTACGACGAAGCATTGTACCTATCATATTAATACCCATAACCACCCAGATTACGGCGATAGCGATATCAATAGGCCATTCTAATTCAGCATATTCTTTTGAAGAAGTATATCCTAAAGGAAGTGTAATTGCCGCAGCAACAATAATAAGCTGCCAACCCCAAAAATGTAAATTACTTAAAAAATCACTGAACATTCTGGCTTTCAGCAAACGCTGAAGCGAATAATACATACCCGCAAAAAAGGCATTACCAACAAAAGCAAAAATAACAGCATTGGTATGCAAAGGTCTTAATCGACCGTAGCTAAGCCACGAAATTCCATCTGTGATGTTGGGATAAAGGTACATAACCGCTAAGGTTAGCCCTACTAACATACCTACTACTCCAAAGAGAATAGTGGCGTAAATGAATTTTTTTACAATTTTGTTGTCGTAATAAAACTGTTCCATTTCCATAATTATACTTGTTTTTCTTCTGTTGTTGAATTGTTATTGTGGGGAGTAATTTTTGTCTCATCGTCAAAAAGCATTCTGACTGAGGGGGTATAATCATCGTCATATTGTCCGGATCTGACAGCGACAATAAAAGCAATAAAGAAACCTATTGCTACAAAAATACTTACTGAAATTAATAGATAAATGACACTCATACCTTAAATATATGTTAACAAAATTACTAAGTAATGGGCGGATAAAATATGATAATTATCATAATTGGAGACATATGTTAAATTTATAAAAAAAAGGGACTGTATTATCTATAACCTCTTTAAACTACTCTTGCTGAAATAGTTAGACATCAAAGTCACAAAACTTACGATTGTAATTGTACTTAAAGGCATGATAATAGCTGCTACCAAAGGAAGTAAGTTGCCGGTAACTGCAAAAGAAAGTCCTACAATATTGTAAAGAAGAGACAAAACGAAACTCATTTTAATTATTGTAATCGATTTCTGAGATAATTTTAAGAAATAATCCAATCTGGAAAATTCCGAAGCATCGAGAATTGCATCACAAGCAGGTGAGAAAACATTCACATTCTCAGAGATAGAAATTCCCACATTACTTTGCGCCAAAGCTCCGGCATCATTCAGCCCGTCTCCCACCATCATAACGTTCTTGCCTTTTTCCTGTAGATTTTTGATGAAATCCAGTTTTTGTTCCGGCTTCTGGTTAAAAATTAATTCTATCCCTTTTGGCAGGATACTTTCAAGATTTGCTCTTTCGCCATCATTATCACCGGAAAGTATTTTGATTTCGTAATTTTTACTAAGTGTGGAGAATAACTTTTCAAGACCTTCTCTGTATTGATTCTGAAAAACAAACTTGCCAAGATACTGCTCATTAATTTTAATATGAAGCGCTGTCTTTTCGATATCTGACGAATCAGAAACCAGATTGCCTACAAACTCTGCAGAGCCAATCCTGATGGTATGATTTTCGATGGAAGCCTGAATTCCTTTTCCTGTTATTTCCTGAAAATCATCAATTTTAATTTTATTTGTTTCCTTTAAAAAATCATATAACATTCGGCTTAAAGGATGATTTGAACCACGCAGAACATTTTTGATCAGAACATAATTTTGATCAGAAAGAGGATTTCCTTCATATAGTATATTAGATTTTTTATTGGTGGTAATTGTCCCGGTTTTATCAAAGACTATTGTATCAACTTTAGCCAATTGTTCGATTACTAGTGCATTTTTAAGATACATTTTCTGTTTTCCCATAATTCTCAGAATATTTCCGAAGGTAAATGGTGCTGTAAGCGCTAATGCACAAGGACAAGCAACAATTAGAACTGCCGTAAAAACATTAAAAGCTGTATTGGCATCAAAAAATATCCAATAACCAAAACCTGCAAAAGCAATAAGTAATAATATAGGAGTAAAATAACGACTTATAGTATCTGTAATTGTTTTATGCTTTTGAAGTACTTTTTTCTGAAAGATCTCATTACTCCACAATTGTGTCAGGTAACTTTGCGAAACTGAGTGCAGCACTTCTATTTCGACTACTTTGCCAATTTGCTTACCGCCGGCAAAAACTTTATCTCCGGATACTTTTGTAATAGGAACAGCTTCTCCGGTAACAAAACTATAATCTATTTCAGCTTTTTCACTAATCAAAATACCATCGACCGGAATTAATTCCTGATTTCTGATCAGCAATCGGTCTCCTTTTAAAACATCATAAACAGGAACGCTTTCTTCTGATGTATCTGTATTGATTCTGGTCACCGCAATTGGAAAATACGATTTAAAATCTCTTTCGAAACTTAAAAAACTATAGGTTTTAATCTGGAACATTTTTCCGAGCAGCATGAAGAAAACTAACCCTGTGAGACTATCAAAAAAACCTGACCCGTAGTTCATTACAATATCAAAAGTACTGCGAACAAACATCACGATAATTCCTAAAGCAATGGGAATATCTATATTTAGCATGCCTGACTTTATACTTTTATAGGCAGAAACATAATAACCGCTTGCGGAATATAAAAAACTGGGTAACGCCAGAACAAAAATTAGAATCCTGAAAAATGGTTTATAATTATCTAACCAAAACTCTTTGATCTCGAAATATTCGGGAAAAGATAACAGCATAATATTTCCGAAGCAGAAAAACGCAACGCCTAATTTATAGGTCAAAGTTCGATCTACATTTGTTTTGCCTGTTTCGTAGTTTTCTAAGCTAATATAAGGCTCATAACCAATTGAACTTAGCATATAAACAATAGTCTTTAGCGAAACAAGATCTGAATTGAAAGTAATTCGGACTCTTTTCTCAGGAAAATTAACTTGTGAAATGCTTATTCCGGGTTGTATTCTATTTAGATTTTCAAGAATCCAAATACAAGAACTGCAATGTATATGAGGTATATTTAATGAAACAATTGAGGTGTTTCCTTCTTGAAATTCTAAGACTTTTGACAAAATTGCTTCATTGTCCAAAAAATCATATTTTCCGTGAATATCTTGCGGAGTGGCACCTGGCGATTTTTCAAAATCATAATAACAGGTTAAATCATGAAGACTAAAAATTTCATAAACGGTTTTACATCCATTACAACAAAACTTTTTTTCATCAAAATTGATTTCTTCATTTTTAGCAATCGTTAACCCGCAATGAAAACAATTCTGCTCACTCATAAAATTTGTTTTTTTTGATGCAACAAATGTTAAAAAATCAAGAGATTATAAAAATGATATTTATCATGTTATAATTAAATCGGATTCTAAATTTAGCGAAATAAAACTGGCAAATTGAAATAATAGTTTTTTTCTGTGTATTTTCAGGAAGAATAACACTTTTCAATGCGAATATTAGTTAATTTTGCAACAAATATTATTGCCATGAATAAATGTGATCAATGCATCGTACGACAGCTTTCTTCTCTTAAAGCACTCAATAAAGATGAAGTTGTAAAATTGGCCAACAGCAAAACTACTTATAAGATTAAAAAAGGAGAAGCCATTTTTGAAGAAGGCGAAGTAACCAATGGTGTATTTTGTATAAAAGATGGGGTTGGTAAACTTTCTAAATTAAGCGCAAACGGAAAAGATCAGATCGTAAAACTGGTACAATCAGGTGAACTTTTAGGGCAACGCTCTATGATTAGTAATGAACCGGCAAACCTATCTGCAAAAGCAGTTGCTGATATGGAGGTTTGCTTTATTCCTAAAACTGAAATCTTACACTTTTTTAATAACAACAATAAGTTCTCGATGAATTTGATGCAATCTGTTTGCGAAGATCTAAAAGAATCTGAAAACAATAAAATTGCTTTAGTTCAAAAAACAGTTAAACAACGTTTAGCCGAAACCTTATTGCAGTTACACGATTCTTTTGGAGAAAATGCAGATAAAACCCTAAAAGTTCAACTTACAAGAGAAGAATTAGCAGGTATTATTGGGACTGCTACCGAAAGCTGTATCAGGTTATTATCAGATTTTAATAAACTGGATTTAATTGAATTAGTGGGTAAAAAAATTATGCTTAAAGATATCAGGGCATTAAAAAAAATGGCCGAGTAATCAGAGCTTTTTAGCTTCGTTCCAAAATACATCCATTTCTGCCAAAGTCATATCCATTAAGGGTTTCCCTAATTCGCCAGCTTTGCTTTCAAGATACTGAAAACGCTTAATAAATTTTTTATTGGTACGTTCTAAAGCATCTTCAGGATTTACGTTTAAAAAGCGGGCATAATTTATCATAGAGAATAAAACGTCTCCAAATTCAGCTTCAATTTTATCCTGATCTCCTGATTGAACTTCTATTTGTAACTCTTCTAATTCTTCTTGTACTTTATCCCAAACCTGGTGTGGTTCTTCCCAGTCAAAACCCACGCCTTTTACTTTATCCTGAATTCGGCTTGCCTTTACCAAAGCCGGTAAACTTTTTGGCACGCCTTCTAAAACTGATTTTTTACCTTCTTTAAGCTTTAATTTTTCCCAATTTTGTTTTACTTCTTCTTCATCTTTTACTACAGTATCACTATAAATATGAGGATGACGATGAATTAACTTTTCACAAATTTCATTACAAACATCAGCTATATCAAAATCGTTTGTTTCAGAACCAATTTTCGCATAAAAAACAATATGCAGCAAGAGATCTCCTAACTCTTTTTTTACTTCATTTAGATCATTATCCAAAATAGCATCACCCAATTCATATGTTTCTTCGATAGTAAGATGTCTTAGGGTTTGCAAAGTTTGCTTTTTATCCCACGGACATTGTTCACGAAGTTCATCCATGATAATTAGTAATCTTTCGAAAGCCTTAAGTTGAAGTTCCTTGCTCATTTTATGAAGTTTTATCGAGTTGTAATCTAATATTGTAAAAGTAAAAAATCCTGTCAAGAAAACATCTTAACAGGATTAATATATTTGAATGCAGTAAACTGCTATTCTTCTTTTTTAGCTTTTTCTTTTTTAGCAGCCGGAGCTTTTTTTGGCTTCTCTTCAACAACCGGAGTTTCCTCTGGAGTTTCAGCAGGAGCAGGAGCTAAATCAGTTACTAAACCTTTTGCCTCAAGCGTGTTGTACCAGTTTAATACTTTTTTTATATCTGAAGGATATACTCTTTCTTCATCATACTCAGGTAAAATCTCTTTGAAATAAGCTGCTAATGTAGCATTATCTTCTTTATGAGAAATAGCCTGACCTTTGTTTTCTTTAACAGCGATACGCTGCATTACTTCTGTCAATGGTTTTTCTCCTTCGTAAGTATAAATTGAAATCTCAGATAATAAACTTACGTTACTTTTTAAGTTAACAGTAATTTTTTTTCCGTCTGTCAATGATTCTGCCACAAAACCTGTACGAGTTTGCACTTTCAATACATATAAACCTGGTTTCCCAGAAATGGCTAAAATTTTCTCTAAATTCATGTTTATTAAAATTAGTATTAAGAATTTGATTTATTATATTTTATTGATGCTAATTTCTTAGTTCAATTATCTCCCTTTTTTAGCCGCAGCAAATTTCATTCTGTATTCCTGAAACGTTTTGCCTTCGGTAATATTTTTTAATTTCTTCTGAATCAAACGTTTTTTCAAAGATGATATTTTATCTGTAAATAAAACGCCTTCAATATGGTCGTATTCATGTTGAATAACTCTTGCAATCAAACCATCAAAAACTTCTGTTTTCATTACAAAATCTTCTTCGCAATATTCTATTGTAACGGTTGGTTTTCTATATACATCTTCGCGAACGTCAGGAATACTTAGGCAACCTTCGTTAAAACTCCACTCCTCGCCTTCTTCTTTAAGGATCTTTGCGTTGATAAAAGTCTTTTTAAATCCTTTTAAATCTTTTTGCTCTTCTGAAGGTAAATCATCGTCATCACTAAAAGGAGTTGTATCAATAACAAACAAACGAATTGGCATACCAACTTGCGGTGCAGCAAGTCCTACTCCGTAAGCATTGTACATCGTCTCGTACATATTAGCGATTGTTTCTTTTAAGTTTGGATATTCCGGCGTAATTACCTCACCCACTTTTCTTAAAACAGGATCTCCATATCCTACAATTGGTAAAATCATTTGTATTATTTTAATGTATTATCTAATGAAAACTCCTGAATTTAGTTCTCATAATTCAGCTGGCAAAAATAGTAAAAAATAGTCAATGAATAATTCTAATCATATATTATATCACTTTTTTTGCTTGCTTCACAAAAACTCATCCATAATTATGCCAAATTAATTCGTACAATTCGTACTTTTGTTTGTAAACCTCATTCTATGTTTGATCGTATCTCGAAATTTACTAACAGTACTTCTTTTTTAAACGCCTCTAAAGTAACTATCGCTTCTGTTGTTCCTGTATTAGTTTTGAATTATTACGATCTTTTCGATATTGGTTTTGTAATTGCTCTGGGAGCCTTCTACACCTATCCCAGTGACATTCCAAGCTCCTTAAGTCATAAAATAAAAGGTCTTATTGTTGCTTCTTTTATTGTATCGGGTGTAAATTTATTAGTAAATCTTGCTTATCCATACCCCATTTTATTTTATCCTTTTTTAGGTTTTTTGCTTTTTATATGTTCAATGATTTCTGTTTACGGTCAGCGCGCTACTTTGGTATCATTCTCTGCCTTACTGTCCATTTCACTATCATTTGGCCATTTACATGATGGTTGGAAAGCCTTTGAATATTCAGGATTTATTTTTATTGGAGGTATCTTATACTTAATTGTTTCACTTGTCTTTCATTTTGTACAACCTTATAAATACGTCGAGTTACAAATTGCTGAAGGCATAAAATTAACTGCAAAATATTTAAAATTAAGAGGAGATTTATGGAGTCCCGAGGCTAATAGAGAGGCTATAATCGAGAAGCAGCTGAGTGTTCAGGTTGATCTGAATTTGATTCACGAGGATTTGAGAAGAATGCTTATTGGCAACCAGAATGCATCTGCAACAACAAGCCAAAACCGAAAAATGCTGCTTGTTTTTATCACTTTGGTAGAGATTCAGGAACTTGCTTTATATACATCATTTGACCACAGCAAGCTACATGAAAAATTTGCCAAACATCCTGAAGTCCTTAGAACGTATCAAAATGTAGCTTACAAACTGGCATCGACTCTAAAGAAACTTTCTAAAAACGTGCATAATATTAGTGTGTATGTTGATAAAAATGACTTAAAAAATGAACTTGATGCTTTTGAATCTGCCATTTTTGACTATGAAAAAACTTTAGGTAAAGAGGAAGCTGCCGAAGGTGTTTTGATGTTGACCAATATGCTGAAATATGCTAAAAATCAGGTTGGAAAAATCAAAATTATCCAACGTGCTTTTTCACTTGCCATGCAGTCTTTTAAACTGAAAGATAAGGATAAGGAACTTGAAAAATTCCTGACACCACAATATTATCCCTTACGTACTTTGATTGAAAATTTAAGTTTCTCTTCTTCTATTTTCAGACATTCAGTGCGATTAACCATTACAATTTTAATTGGTTTCACTATCGGGCAATTTTTAGCTTTTCAAAATGTCTATTGGATATTATTAACGATTGTTGTCATCATGCGCCCGGGTTACGGCTTAACAAAGGAACGCTCTTATAATAGAATTTTCGGAACCATTTTAGGAGGTTTACTGGCTTTTGGGATTGTATCTGTTATTCAGAATCATGTTGCATTGAGTATATTATCTATTATATGTATGCTTCTTGGAATCTCATTTACTCAAATTAATTATAAAATAAGCGCCACTTTTGTCACTATGTATGTGGTTTTTATTTATGGCATTTTAACTCCTGATGTGGTTGAAGTCATTCAGTTTCGTGTTTTAGATACATTAGCCGGAGCAACTTTAGCCTTTTTGGCAAATCAGTTTTTGTGGCCGGCCTGGGAATTTATCAATACGCCAATTCATATTGAAAATTCGATTCGTGCCAATAGAAATTACCTTAAAGAAATTGCTGATTTCTATAATAAAAAAGGAGAAATCCCGACTTCATACCGATTGGCGAGAAAAAATGCTTTTGTTGAAATTGGCAATCTGATGACTTCGTTTCAGCGAATGATGCAGGAACCAAAATCAAAACAAAAAACGATGCCTTTAGTCAATAAACTTGTGGTTTTAAATCATTCGATATTGTCTGCTTTAGCTTCATTATCTACCTATATTCAATCTCATCAAACGACTTCGGCCTCAGAATCGTTTAATTATATTATAAAAACGATACTTTCAAACTTAGATCATTCGATTTCAATTTTAAGAAATGAAACGATTATAACGGATACTTTTTTTGACAAGGAGGATGTAACTTTGCAATTTGAAGAACTTAAACGCGTTAATTTTACTCGTTTGATTAAAGATGACGAATTAAACAAAGAAACGCGTCAGGCTAAGATGCAGGAAGCTCAAATGGTAATTGAACAATTGATCTGGATGAGTAATCTGGCTGAAAAGATTTTGAAAATTACGGAAGAATTTAAAGCAACAAATCCAGATTAATTCATCTGGATTTGTATTTATTTTATATAAAAACTGAGCTTAATTATTTAGTTTCAAAACTTCAGAAGTATGTTTTCTAAGCTCTGATAAAAGCTCCGGTTTATCATTTAAAGTTTGTCCGTAAGAAGGAATCATCGTTTTCATTTTCGCTTGCCATTCCGGTGTTTTAGCCTGATCAGTAAAACATCTGCCAATTAAATCAACCATAATCGCAACTGCGGTCGATGCTCCGGGAGAAGCTCCTAATAATACCGCCAATGTTCCGTCATGCGTATTGATAACTTCTGTACCAAATTCTAAAACCCCACCTTCTTTCTCATCCTTTTTAATCACCTGAACACGTTGTCCGGCTTTCTCGAGTTTCCAGTCTTTAGATCTTGCTGTTGGCAAATATTCACGTAAAGCCGTCATTCTGTCTTTTGGAGATTGACGAACCTGCTCAATTAAATATCTTGTTAATGGAATATTATGGAATCCCGCTGATAACATCGGAATTAGATTATTTGCTTTTATAGATAATGGTAAATCTAAATAAGAACCATTTTTAAGGAAACGAGTCGAAAATCCTGCGAAAGGCCCAAAAAGCAAAGCTTTTTCGCCATCAATTACACGGGTATCAATATGAGGAACTGACATTGGAGGTGCTCCAACACTTGCTTTTCCGTATACTTTTGCCTGATGTTTGGCAATTACCTCAGGATTTGTACATTTTAACCACTGACCGCTTACCGGGAAACCTCCGTAACCATTTCCTTCAGGAACATTCGCTTTTTCAAGCAATGGCAACGAACCTCCACCAGCTCCAATAAATACAAATTTGGTATATGCTTTTCTTGTTTTATCAGTTGTTAAATCAGTAATCTTTATTCTCCAAGATTTATCCTCACGCTGTTTTAATTTTTTTACCTCATGATTAAAAAATAAAGAAACACCGTCAAGTTTTTCTAAATAATTAAACATACTTCTGGTTAAGGCTCCAAAATTAACATCTGTACCAATTTCCATATGGGTTGCTGCTAATTTTTCGTTGGCATCTCTGCCTTCCATTACAAGCGGCATCCATTCTGTAAGTTTTTCAAAATCAGAACTAAATTCCATTTGAGAAAAAATTGGATTGCTTTGCAATGCTTCGAATCTCTTTTTAAGATATTCTACGTTTTTTTCTCCCCAAACAAAACTCATGTGAGGAACACTTTTAATAAAATTATCAGGAGAGGGAACTTTCTTTTCTTGCACTAAGTAGGACCAGAACTGTCGGGACATCTCAAACGATTCTGCAATACTTATTGCTTTTTTAGGATCAATACTACCATCTGCCTTTTCTGGTGTGTAATTTAGCTCACAAAAAGCGGAGTGTCCTGTTCCTGCATTGTTCCAAGCATCAGAGCTTTCGGCAGCAGCAACATCTAATCTTTCGTAAATTTCAATTTTTATATCCGGTTGCAGCTCTTTTAAAATTAATCCAAGAGTTGCGCTCATAATTCCAGCTCCAATAAGCACTACTTCACTATTGGAACGTATTGTATTGTCAGGCATAACAGTAATTTGTTTTTAAAGTGCAAAGGTACTTTTTATAATTGCAAAAAAAAAACTAAAAACACATGATAAAAGTTATGTTTTTACTAAAAAGAAAGGATTTTATAAGACGGAAGGAGAAAAAAACTAAAAACGTTTTGAAGAAAGATAATCCTGAAGCATAATTGTTGCCGAAATTTCGTCGATTAACCCTTTATCCTGACGCTTCTTTTTACTCAATCCGCTATCGATCATCGTTTGAAATGCCATTTTTGAAGTAAAACGTTCATCAACACGAACCACTTTCATATCCGGGAAAATATTAGAAAAATGAGTTACGAAACCTTTAATTACAGAGGCACTTTCAGATGGCTCTCCGTTCATTTGTTTCGGTTCCCCGATTAAAACCGTCTCTACTTTTTCTTTCAAAAAATAATCCCTTAAAAAATCAATTAAAGTATTTGTTGGAATCGTTGTTAGACCGGATGCTATGATCTGCATTTCATCAGTAACAGCAATTCCAGTACGTTTTTGTCCGTAATCTATAGAGAGGATTCTTGGCATTTTGTATTTTTTGTCAAAGATAGGGAGGAAAAGCCATAAAACTAAAGAGAATCTTTGTATTTTATGAATGCAAAAACAGAAACTGCCTGAAGATCAATATGGACTTTCCATACTACTTTCATTTACAATACAAAGATAACCATTTCAATATTCAAAGAAAAGTATACAGGTTCTTTATTCTTTTTTTGCCTGAAATCAGGATGTAAAAATATGTCTTATCTTATCATAATTATATTTTTTCCGGTAATCTTTTCAATAAAAATACGAGTTATTTTACAATGAATTTTATTACAGTTTTAAATTAATTATTCAAATCATTTAAAGCCTAAATACAACTTTAAATCTTACATGAATAATTATAAAAAATGTATTACTCTGTTCTTAAAAAGATTTCTTTTAGTTGTTGCTATTTACCAATTATCCAGACTTTTATTCTATTTTTTAAATCTAAATTTATTTGATTCGTTTACGATTCAAACTTTTCTGGGCGGTCTTTTATTTGACTTTGCAGCTATTAGTTATTTAAATATTCCGTTTATTATTGCCCATATAGTTCCCGGTAATTTCAAGTATAGTATTCGCTATCAACTGATATTAAAAATAAGTTTCTATTGCGTTAATCTGATATTCATTGCAACCAATTTTATTGATATTATCTATTATCGATTTACAGGAAGAAGAAGTACTTATAAAATGATTACTGCAAAAGGAATGGAACATGAAGTTCTTGGACTAATTCCTTCATTTTTAAGAGAGTTCTGCTATTGGCATTATTTTCTTAATTATAAGTGTATTATTTTGGAAGCTACTACCTGATCTAAGCAAAAACCTACTAACTAAACATTTAACCAAAAGTGATTATTTTATAAAATTCACTGCTCTTATCATCTCAATAACTATATTATTGATTATGGGACGCGGAGGTTTTCAAAAGAAACCTATAAAAATTGTCGACGGAATTAAATATGGGGCTTTAAGTAATACTGCTTTGGTCTTAAATACTCCGTTTACTATTTTAAAAACGATCGCAAAAAAAGATGATATCGACAACGTTAATTATTATAATGCAAAAGAATTAAAATCAATTTACAATCCTGTTATTTCATTACAATCAGACAAACCTCCAACTAAAAAAAATGTAGTTATTTTAATTTTAGAAAGTTTTGGTAATGAAAATATTGAGCGGGGACAAACTCCTTTTTTAGATTCCCTGATTACAAAATCCTATTATTTTAAAAATGCATTTGCAAACGGAAAAGTATCCATAGATGCCGTTCCGTCTTTACTTTCAAGTATTCCGAGCTTAATGAATAATTCATTTATTTCATCTAGTTTCTCATTGAACAAAATAAATGGCCTGCCAAAAATTTTTAAGAAGGAAGGATATAATACTTCTTTCTTTCACGGTGCTTTTAATGGCAGTCAAAACTTTGATCAATATGCAAAAATTGCAGGTTTTGAACACTATTTTGGTAAAGATCAATATGAGGGTAAGGAAGCTTTCGACGGAACCTGGGGAATTTTTGACGAAGAATTTTTACAATTTTATGCAACAAAGCTCACCTCTTTTAAACAGCCCTTTTTCAGCTCCCTATTCACAATTTCTTCGCACAATCCTTATACGATACCAGAAAAATATAAGGGAAAATTCCCCAAAGGCACTACAACTATTCAGGAAAGCATCGCTTATACTGATTTTGCATTAAGAGAATTTTTTAAAACCGCCAAAAAACAAAATTGGTACAATAATACTCTTTTTGTGATTTCTGCTGATCATACTTCTTCCGGAGGAGATCTAGATATTGACAAAACAAATATTGGAAAATTCAGAATTCCTATTTTATTCTTCGATCCTTCAAATCCCGAGTTTACAGGTGTAAACGAAAAAAACTTTCAGCAAATTGATGTTATGCCAAGCATTTTGGATTATCTAAATATAAAAACTGAAATGGTTAGTTTTGGAAAAAGCTACAAATCACCGGAAAACTTTGTTGTATACTACCTTCAGGGAACGTATCATTACATTCAAGATGATTATTATTTGGTGTTTGCAAACAATCAAACTATTGGTTTGTACAATTGGAAAAAAGACCTTTTACTAAAAAACAATCTAATGCATCAAGACAAATCGAGAGTCAAGGAATATGAAAAATTCCTAAAAGCATATATCCAATCTTTTAATGAACGAATTACCAATAATAAATTAGCTTTTTAATACAAAAAAAAATCCGCCTCGAAATCGAAACGGACTCATCCAAATATTCAAAACTTTTAAAAAAAAACTCTATCTATTAAAAAGTCTTCTGAAGAAACCTTTTTCTTCTTCCTCATCTTCTTCTGCATTTACTTTTTCTTCATATTGAGCAAATTTCGCCTGCCCTCTTTCATGCTCAAAAACTAGTTCCTTAATATATTCAACATAAGATCTCTTTCTTTCTTCTAAGAAACCAATAAGGTATTTTTCGCTAAACTCAATTCCGCTTGTTGCCTCAATCTGCAGCAATTTTTTATAAAGTGGTTCGATATGCAATGCAATAACTTCTTGTGGCACAGCTTGTCTTCTTCCAAAATAATTAACAATCACATCGTTCTCATCTACTGAAATTTCAAAATCAGTAATTACCCAATAATATCTTCCTGACTTCGCTAAATTTTTTACAATGGCATGAAAATTCTTTCCTTTTTTAAGATTTTCCCAAAGCACTTTAAAAATGACTCTTGGCATATCAGGGTGGCGGATAATATTATGTGGCTGTCCCATTAATTCATAATCTTCATATCCTGAAACATTAACAAAATTCTCATTGGCATACTCAATTATACCAAATGCATTTGTTTTACTCATAATAACCTGAGTTTTGTCCCATGAGACTTCTTTATCGATAATAGTTCTTGGTCCCTGAGGCTGATTTTCCTGATTCATGTCTTGCTGCTTATATGTTTATTTTTGGAATGGTATTTTCTAATTCCTGTATTATCTAAAGAAATTAGTGGTGCAAAATTAATTCGAACAAAAAACGCAGAACCTGATTTTTGTCATATTATGATACTAAAAAAACTTTTAGAGGACATCAAGACAAATAAAAATCCATATATGAGCAAAAATTAATTTATCAAATTAAAAACAAAATGTTATTTCTGTAACATTTTCAAAAGGTTTTACTTTTTTGCATTTGCACAAATAGGTTATCTTTGCCAAAAATTAAAACTTATGAATTCTTTACAGACTATAATTGAACAAGCTTGGGAAAACAGAGCTTTACTACAAGAAACTACTACAACTGATGCCATTAGAGAAGTAATCGAATTGGTTGATGCAGGAAAATTACGTTGTGCTGAACCGGTTGGTGACAAGTGGCAAGTAAACGAATGGGTAAAGAAAGCTGTTGTAATGTATTTCCCAATTCAAAAAATGGAAACATGGGAATCTGGTATTTTCGAATATCACGACAAGATGTTGCTAAAAAGAGGATATGCTGAAAAAGGAATTCGTGTTGTACCTAACGCTGTTGCACGTTACGGAGCTTATATTTCAAGTGGCGTAATTTTGATGCCAAGTTATGTAAACATTGGTGCTTATGTAGACGAAGGAACAATGGTTGACACTTGGGCAACTGTTGGTAGTTGTGCACAAATTGGTAAAAATGTTCACTTAAGCGGTGGTGTTGGTATTGGCGGGGTTTTAGAACCTTTGCAGGCTGCTCCGGTAATTATTGAAGATGGTGCTTTTATTGGTTCTCGTTGTATTGTTGTAGAAGGAGTTCATGTTGGTAAAGAAGCTGTTCTTGGTGCTAACGTTTGTTTGACTGCTTCAACAAAAATTATCGATGTAACTGGTGACGAACCTGTTGAAATGAAAGGTTTTGTTCCTGCACGTTCAGTTGTAATCCCTGGAAGTTATACTAAAAAATTCGCTGCAGGTGAATTTCAGGTTCCATGTGCTTTAATCATTGGTACACGTAAAGCATCTACAGATCTTAAAACTTCATTAAATAACGCACTTCGCGAATATGATGTTGCAGTGTAATGTGATATAATCTTACATAAAAAAAATTAAAAAATCCATTCTTTCTTATTATTAGAAAGAATGGATTTTTTTGTTCAAAATCAGGAAAAAAAAGTATACTATTGCATCGTTTTTACAAGCCAAATATTTAATCAAAAGAAGAAAGAGAAAAAAGGAAAAAAAATAGAATTCTAAACTACTGCTCATGTTTAAAGAAGGTAAAAAATTATCTGTAATTATATTAACTTACAATGAAGAATTCTACATCGCCGACGCTATTCGATCTGTTGAATTTGCTGACGAAATAATTGTTTTAGATTCGAATAGTACCGACGCTACTGCCGAAATTGTTTCAAATCTGGGAGCAACACTTATTTTTAGAAAATTTGACAATTATAGCAATCAAAGAAATCATGCTATTGAATCTGCAACCGGAGAATGGGTTTTATTTCTCGATGCTGACGAAAGGGTTTCTGAAAAACTTAAACATGAGATCCTGGACTGTATTAACCTGAACAATTGTGATGCTTTCAGAATTTGGTTTCCTCACTTTTTTATGGATCGTTTCTTATTTCATTATACTGATAAAGTAACACGTTTGATTAAAAACGATAATATTCGTTTTGAAAATGAAGTACATGAAAAATTGGTCCTAAAATCAAAACCTCCTGTATTAAAAAATCATATGATTCATTATACTTATAAAAACCTATTTCATTTTATAAGCAAAAAAGATAAATATGCTTGGTTTCAGGCACAAATGTCATTTGAAAAAGGAAAAAAAGCAACTCTGTTTTTATTGATGTTCAAACCTTTCTACCGTTTTTTTCATACTTATTTTATAAAGAGAGTTTATCTTGACGGAGTTCCCGGATTAGCAGCGGCTGCAATCGATGCTTATGGTGTTTTCTCCAGATATGCCAAGATAATATTACTGGAAAAAAAGTTAGAATAATTTTAATTTACCGAATTTTATTTTCAATCGAAAAACTACTAAATTATCCAAACCTTTAATGTCTATGCGTTTTATTTCATAATTATCCTTAAACGGAAATCTATTTGGGCGATTACCAATCTTTAATCCAAATTTCATCTTGTTTTCACTAAGCAATATCTTGAAGTTTGCTTTCTCAGCACTTTCTTTAGGGTAATTTCCGTAAGGATAAGCGAGAGCAGGATATACAGTAAGATTATGATTTTTAATTTCTTCTTCGCATTTCAAAAAATCATTCTGTATTTGTGCAGGACTTAACATTTGGTATTTATTGTGCTCATAAGAATGATAGCCCAATTCGATTATATCTGTTGGCAATTTTTTTAATTGCTCAATGGTCATGATTTTTTGTGGTTCTTCTGTACCTTCATTCCATAAATCAGTTTTCGCTATATACTTGAAAGGAATAAAAAAACTGGCTTTTAGTTTGAATTTTTCCAATAAAGGTAAAGCATAAATCAACTGATTTTCTGTAACGTCATCAAATGTCAGGATAATACTTTTTTCAGGAATGGTTTTCATTTTCTCCAGCTCAGAAAAATGAAACGTTTTATAACCGTTATCTGTCAGATATTGAAATTGTCTTTCTAAATTATGTACCGAAATTGTCAACTTATTACTACCTGATTCAGATTGACATACGTTATGATACATTAAAATTGGTAATTTGGACATTTTAATTTATTTTCAACAAAGTTATTTATTTTAAGATTATTTTTGATGAAAAAATCAGAAATCGTGTCAATCAAAAACATAAGCGTGATCTCACTTTGCTTTAATGATGAGATCTATATAAAAAAGCATATTGATAATTTATCGTTTGCTGATGAGATTATTTTAATCGATAATAACAGCACTGATAAAAGTGTTTTGATTGCAGAGGAATTAGGAGTAACTATACTTCATCAAAAAGATACCAAACGAGCCGATATTATAAAATCGACAATTGATTCTCTGAAAAACAATTGGGTAATAGTAATTAACACTACTGATTATCTGTCTGAAGAACTTATAAACGAATTAACTACAGAAGCTCATAAGCAAAAAACTGCTTCGTCTTATTTTGCCGGACAAACTTTATTTTTCTTTGGCAAAACCATAAAATATGGTGTGTTTTTAAACAAAAAGAAACTTTTGCTTTTTGATAAAACAAGATTCTCTTACTCAGAAGTTTTTAATCGTTACCCGCCTAAAAAACTCACACTTTTCAAGAACAAGATAAATTCTTTTTCATATAAAAATTTTGAAGACTTTAATAGCAGACTAAATTTAATTAGAAAAGAAGAAGCTTTGGTTTTGTTTCAAAAAAATAAAAAACCAAATATTTATCATTTTTTCATGAAGCCCTTTTTTCTTTTTATCAATCAATATTTCCTAAAATTAGGATTTATAAATGGTCGGGAAGGATTCATTCTAGCTTACATAAGTTCTTTTTCTGTTTTAAAACGATACTTTATGCTATGGTTATTATATCGCAATATGGATTGATTTTTTAGATTGTTTCTCTATAAAAATTAAAACTCCAGATTATCACGTCCTATAAACTCTATTTATAAATGAAAATATTAGTTATACAGCAAAAAAGAATTGGCGATGTTCTCGTAAGCAGTATTTTATGTAATTCTCTTAAAAAACAATATCCGGATTCTGTTATAGATTTTATGTGTTATGCTCATTGCAAAGATGTTTTGATTGGCAATCCAAATATAGATACTGTAATTATACTTCCGGAAATAACCCGTAAATCGTATTTATCCTTATTTAAGTTTTTCTTTGAAATCAGATCTCAGAAATACGATGTATTAATTGACATTTACGGAAAATTAGAAACCAATCTAATTACCCTGTTTTCTGGTTCGAAAACTAAAATATCTTACTATAAATGGTACTCTGCTTTACTTTATAACCACAATATAAAGCGATTACAAAAAGAGGAACCTGCAAAATACGGACAAGCGATAGACAATCGGCTTTTATTATTAAATCCGCTAAAACTTGCTGACAAAACAATAGACCCTCATCCAAAATTATTTGTAAGTCAAAAAGAAAACCAGGACGCTACTGCCCTTTTTGCTGAACATAAAATAAGCAGCGACAAAAAAATTGTAATGATCAGTTTATTAGGAAGCGAAAAATCAAAAACCTATCCTTCTGAATATATGGCAAGGGTTATCGACTATGTAGCTGATAACAGAGACATTGATATTCTTTTTAATTATTTCCCCAGCCAAATTGAAGAGGCTAAAAAGATACTTGATTTATGCTCAAAAAGTACTCAGGAAAAAGTATCATTTGACTTACTTGGTAATGATGTAAGATCATTTATTGCTATAATGGATCAGTGTGATTTTATTATAGGAAACGACGGAGGTGCTGTAAATATGGCAAAAGCACTGGGAAAACCTTCATTTACAATTTTCTCTCCACATGTTGATAAAAAAGACTGGGCTACTTTTGAAGATGGCTTACAAAACATCTCTGTACATCTCAGCGATTACAAACCTGAATCAATAAATGGACTTGCAACTAAAGAAATAAAAACAATTATATCTTCTTTGTACAACGAATTCAATCCTGAACTGTTTAAAGATAAACTTAACTTTTTCTTAAATCAGCATCAATAAAATGAACGAACTTAATTATTTTAGATCAAAATAATTACTATTATAAAATTAAGAAAGGCAGAATAGTTTTCTATCCTGCCTTTTCTATTTATTTCTTTTTATTTCTTTTTATTTCTTCTTTTGAAGTTTTAAAAGCTTTGCATATTTCATATAAGAAAAGAATGCCTGAATCATTGCAATTGACAATCCGTCTAAACCATTAAAGATACCTTTCTTGAAAAAATAGCAACGAACAAAAGATACTGTTCCGTTTAGAATAGGCTTAAAAGAATTTACTCTTCTATTATTATCAAATAATTGTTGTGCATGCCAACCGGAGTATTGATTTTTTTTAGCAATAATCTGATCTAAAGAATCCCAACCATAATGTAATATATGTACCGGTACTCTTTTCTCATTTTGTGATACTATTTTTTGATGCACTATTGCTTCTGAAGGATGAGCTGTTTGCTTATTAAAAAAACGAACTTTATGATCGGGATACCATCCTGAGAAATCAATTAGTTTATCAGCCAAAAAGTTTTTTACCCTAAAACTAAAAGCATCATGATTTCCTTCAAGGTATTTTTTGTTTACTATAAAATCTTCTGCATCTTTATCCAAAAACTCATCAGCATCAAGATTCAAAATCCAGTCATTTTTACAATACGGGATGCCATGTGTACGTTGTGGACCATCTCCTAAAAAATCTTGCTGAAGAACTATTGCTCCTTTTGCTTTAGCAATTTCAACTGTACGATCCCGACTAAAAGAATCTACTATAATTACTTCGTTACAAATTTTCAGTAAAGCATCGATGCATTCTCCTATATTTTTTTCTTCGTTGTAAGTAATAACCAGGCCACTTATATCCATTGCAAAATTTTATGTATTGACTACAAAAATAATCCTTTTATTTAGTTTAATGTCATTAAAATCCCTCTTTTCATAAAATAGTTTGTAGTTTTGTACTTAAAATTGAATTTAAAATAAATGAGAATATTAGTCATTCAGCAAAAAAGAATTGGAGACGTATTAACCAGTACAATAATCTGTAATAACTTAAAAACCAAGTTTCCTGACGCGGTGATAGACTATATGTGCTATCCAAATTCTGTCGATGTGCTGTTAGAAAATCCTAATATTGACAACATAATTCCGCTGTCAAATAAGATCCGAAAATCTTATCCTTCTTTATTCAAATTTATATTTGAAATACGCAGAAAAAAATACAATGCCGTAATTGATGTATACTCGAAATTAGAAACCAACTTAATCACCGCATTTTCCGGTGCAAAATATAAAGTTTCATATCATAAATGGTATACCAAAATATTTTACAATTACACCTACGAACGTTTTGACGCTATCGCATCTGAACACGGACTAGCAATCGAAAACAGATTACTGCTTCTTAGGCCTTTTATTTCAGAAAAAATTACTGATGTAAAACCCAAAATATTCCTAAAAGAATCCGAAATTAACGAAGCAAAACAACTTTTAAAGAGCTACAATATAGATGCTGAAAAGCCGCTTATTATGTTTGGAATTTTAGGAAGTGAAGTTTACAAAACCTATCCATTAGAAGGAATGGCAAAAATTATAGATTTTACAGTAGCCAAAACTAACGCCACTATCATCTTTAATTATATTCCGAATCAAAAAGAACAAGCTCTGGAAGTATATAATTATTGTTCTGAAGAAACCAAAAAACATATTGTGTTTGATTTATATTGTACTGAGCTAAGGCCGTTTTTAGCTTTACTTTCGCAATGTGAAATGTTGATAGGCAACGAAGGCGGAGCTGTAAATATGGCAAAAGCACTTGATATTCCTACTTTCTCAATATTTACTCCTTCGGTTAGAAAGGAAACATGGCAATTATTTGAAAATGAAGCAAAAAACGCTTCTATTCACTTAAAAGATTTAAAACCTGAAATATATGAACAACATACCGAGCAATATATCAAAGAGCATACTTTTGACTTTTATGCTGAATATCCTTTGCCTCTGATGCTCGAAAAATTAGAAACTTATTTCAAGGAATATAAAAACTAAAGCGTTCAGGTCATTGGTACTGAAAGACAAATAAAAAAAGGATAAAAAACAATTTCACTTATGTTTTTTATCCTTTTTTTATTATTATTTTTTCCAGAATTTAAGTTTCTTCTTCAAACGTCTCTTTCTATAAAATTGCTCCTGAAAATCAGCAGTAAATTTCCATAAAGTATCGTATGTTTTTTGCTCAGATTCTCCGTATAATTTCGAATACTCATTGCTCATTATTGCAACCATTTCTTTTAAAGGAGTTAAACGACACAAATTTTTCATTCTCATTTCAAAAGTCATCGACTTATGAAATACCATTCGGTTTAAATCGACCAAAAAGAATTCATAATTTCCATCGGCTTTCTTTTTAATCAGTGTATTTCCCGGTGAATGATCGAGAAACTCAATTCCTTTTTCGTGAAGTTCAAAACTAAATTTTGTAAACTGTCTTAATATATTCTCGTGATCCGGATAGTCCGGAATTTCTACCAATTCTCTATACGTTAATTCAGTAACTAAATGTTCGCTTGCATAATAACTGTCTCGCAAACCTAACCAATTAAAATTTTCAAGATATGCTATTGGCTGTGGTGTACCTATGCCTTTCTCTAACAAAATTGTAGCATATTCGAAAGATCGTCTTGCTTTAGATTTTCTAAAATAGTTATAGGCAATCTTATTTACTAAGTTGGGAATTTTAAATGATTTAATATTAATTGTTTTTCCATCAAAATCAAATAACTTTATAATATTACGTTGTCCATCGCCAAAAATAGTACCTGAATCACTAAACGATTCAATAATATTCTGAATAGACGAACTGCTTTTGATAAAAATGGGATTTACTTTAAAATTCATTTACTTTTTTTTTATAAACGACAAAAATACGCATAGAATACAACACTTCAAATTAATATTATCAATTCATAAGAATTTAACTGTAATAACTACACTAATTTACCGGATTTGGGGTTTATTTATTTTAACAGATCAAAACATATAATTCAGTAAAAAAACGTCTGACTTTCAACAAAAAAGAAGCTTATTCTTTTTATATCAATTGCAACAAATTAATACGAAACATATATGTTTCGTATTAAGACTTTCAGAAAGCAAAAAGGTTTAATCTTAAATAAAATAAATTTAAAATAATCTTATTTGATCCATAATACCGTTTTAGAAAAAGGTCTATAACTACATTATCTTTTAGTTCTTTAATAAAATAAAAATGGGATAGTAAAGCTCATAATCTATCAAAAACAAATGTTTCCCCATCATTTAAAAGCGCTAAGTACTTCTGAAAAACATATACCAGGCGCCATTAACGAATTGTCTAACAAAGCTAATCTATTACTAAAATCACTCATCTATATTAGAAATTCTTAACTTGTATATCAATGACGTCGGTACATATAAATCTATCATCGCTATCCGGATCTGCGTATAAGATAATGAAAGCAAATATAATTGCTATTTATTTACTAATTTCGCCACAACTTTATAATAAAATATCAAATGAATATTACCTTAATAAGCCTCGATAATTGGGGACTCAATACAAATATTGCTTCAACTCTCGAGAAACAAGGTCATACTGTAAAGCATATTGATTTTAATGTTTTTAAGTATAAATATCCATCTGTATTACATAAGGCTTATAATTTTATACTAAAGGCGTTCTTTAAAACGAACTTAAAACACTTGCATTATGGAAAAGAAATTATAAAGCAATTACAAGAAAACAAAGAAATCCAGGATGTTATCCTGACCATAAAAGGGGATTTTATTGATCCTGAAAGCATTCTTGAATTTAAGAAATATACTAAAAAATCTGTAGGCTTTTTTAATGATAATATTTATCGTTGTCATAAAATCAAAAGAGTCTTACATTGCTTTGATGAAGTTTATTCGTTCGAAAAAGACGATTGCGAAAACTTTAATCTAAAATTTGCCCCTAACTGGATCTACAATAAAAATGTGCCTTTAAACGAGGATAATACTTTTGAGTATGATGTTTTCAATATTAGCTCTATTGATAAAAGGTTACCTATATTAGAACGAATAGCAGCAGAATTAAAATCTAAAGAAATAAATTTTAAATTTATTATTTATGATAAAAAACACAAGCCAACAGATTCTACTATTACGTATATCAACAAACATATGCCTTTGTCTGAAGTCAACGATTATATAAACCGTTCAAAAGTATTATTAGACATCAACAGAATTGGTCAGATTGGCTTAACATTCAGGGTTTTTGAAAGTCTGGGGTTAGAAAAAAAATTGATTACAACGAATTCTGATATAAAAAATTACGATTTTTATAATCCTAATAACATCCTTATAATAGACGAAAAAAATCCTGTTATACCGGTAGATTTTTTCGAAAATGAATATGAAAAGATCCCTGATCACATTTTTTATAAATACACTTTAGAAGGTTGGGTCGATAACGTTATTCTCAAAAAATAAGATTCTAAAAATAACTTCCCGCAATTAAATCTGCGAAAAGTATTTTGCCGAATCATCGAATCTATTTAAGATTTCATTAATAATTTGTTCACTACAAAAAAACATCACTTTTACAATCATATTGTTTCAATTATATGTATCATTCAGTATGTTTGCAAAAAATTTAAATACCACTAAACTATTTTAAAAACAATGGTAACATGGTACTATTCAATCACATAAAAAAATGAATTTTACCATTTACGCCTTTCTGCTTCCTATATTAGTTGTGCTGATTATATCTGTTTTACTTGTAAACAGGCTTATAAAAACTGATTTAAGTGAAATTCGATATCCTGAAATTGACGGATTGAGAGGATATTTAGCTTTTTTCGTTTTCTTGCATCACAGTTACATCTGGCAGGTATTTTTAAAAACAAAAAACTGGGAAGATCCTGCATCGAACTTATTTAATCAATTTGGAGAAACGACTGTTGTTTTCTTTTTTATAATTACTGCCTTTTTATTTACTACTAAATTATTCAATAATAAAACTGGGGTAATCGATTGGTCAGACTATCTTAAATCAAGGTTTTTCAGACTTTTTCCAATGTATTTTTTCTCGGTAATTATCATCTTTTTTTTAGTTGCCTATTTGACCCAGTTTACAATAAGGGTTCCGTTTATCGAAAATTTAAAAAGTACACTTTCGTGGTTATTTTTTAACGTGAGAAAAAATTCAAACCTAAACGGATTAGAAGATACCTTTATACTGAATTCCGGAATAACCTGGACATTACCTTACGAATGGACGTTTTACTTTTTGTTACCGCTTATCGCTTTATGGTTTAAAATAAAAGTAAATCTAAAAGCTGTATTGGCTTTTACGGCTGCGGCTGCAGTAATCATGATCATTAACAAATCGTCTTTGAGACATTTTATGCCTTTTGTAGGCGGTATAATTGTTGCCATCTTACTCAATACTAAAAAGTTTGAAGGGATCTTAAAGCAGAAAAAATATACTCTTCTAGCTATACTTCTATTATCAATTTCAGTCTACTTTTTCAATGGTGGCAGAAAACCAATTCAGATTGTAATATCATCCGTTGTATTTTTGATTATTGCTTCAGGAAATAACTTCTTTGGTATTTTATCAAGTGCTTTTTCACGCAAATTCGGACAAATAACATACAGTTTGTATCTGTTGCACGGTATTTTATTATTCATAATATTCTATTTTATAATTGGTCTTGAAAGAGCAAAAACACTAACTAATACTGAGTTTTGGCTTGTTATTACAGCTTCTGTTTTTCCTCTGATACTGATTTGTCAGCTTACTTTTAAGTATATCGAATTACCCTTGATGTCGATATCTAAGAGAAATAAAACAAAAAAATCATAACAGCTGATTATTTGATCGTGCGGTACAAATAATTCATCTTCTTTTTATTTATACCTTTGCAGCTTAAGCAAGCGTACAAAACAAGTATATAATTATAGAATGAACGAAGAAATTTTAAAAGCATACGAAGTCATCAAAGAGGGCGGAATTATACTTTATCCTACTGATACCGTTTGGGGAATTGGTTGCGATGCTACAAATCCTGAAGCTGTTGCCAAGATCTACAAACTCAAGCAACGTGCAGAAACACAAAGCATGATTGTACTGATGAACGGCGAGAAAATGATGTATAACGTATTTAAAAACATCCCTGAAGTTGCCTGGCAGATTTTAGATTTATCTGAAAAACCTACAACTTTGATTCTGGATGAACCAAGAAATGTTGCTCCAAATATTATTGCAGCAGACAATTCACTTGGAATTCGTTTGGTAAAAGAGCCTTTTTGCTTTAAATTATTAGAAAGAATGAAAAAACCTTTGGTTTCAACTTCGGCTAATATTTCGGGACAGCCTACTCCTATTGCTTTCAAGGATATTAGTCCTGAAATCATTAAAGGCGTTGATTATGTGGTTAATCTATATCATGATAAAGTTGCAGGAAAGCCTTCAACAATCATAAAATTAACAAAGGACGCACAGGTTAAGGTAATTAGAAAATAGTTTTTTTTCAGGTTTCAAGTTTCTGGTTAAATAACCTGAAACTTGAAGCTCTGAACCTAGTTAAACGCTTTTCAGGCTTTCAATTAGCCAATCTATATCTTCTTTTGTATTATAATGACTGAACGAAATTCTCAGGTTTGGTAATTTTAAATCTGTTTCTGAAAGCATTTCTTTTAAAACATGCGAAGGCTTTATACTTCCGGACTGGCATGCACTTCCTCTTGAAACAGCGATTCCTTTCATATCTAAACTAAACAAAAGCATCGAAGTTTTATCAGCAGAAAAAGGTAAAATAATATTGATAATATTATAAAAATCATCTCTTTTACCATTGATTCTAAATCCCGGAAAATGAATTTCAAGCTGATCAATAAGATACATTTTCAACTCTGTTATATATATTCTTTCATGATCTAAATTCTCATACGAAAGAGATAAAGCTTTTGCCATTCCTGCAATTTGATGCACTGCTTCAGTTCCTGCACGAAGTCCTTTTTCCTGTTCTCCACCAAAAATTAAGGGTTGTAATCCAGAATTCTTTCTAATAAAAGCGAATCCAGCTCCTTTTGGCCCATGAAATTTATGTGCGCTGGCAATAATAAAATCGACCGGGGTTTTCTGCAAATCAATTTCAGTTTTACCCACAGACTGAACGGTATCTGAATGAAATAAAACACCATATTGCTTACAGATTACACCAACCCTGTTCAGGTCTAAAATGGCCCCTGTTTCGTTATTTACATGCATCAGACTCACAATTGTCTTTTTTTCCTGAGCCAGTAAATTAGACAAATGGGTTAAATCGATACTTCCGTCGGGATTCATATTTACGTAATCAACCTGAACATTATATTCAGATTCCAGAACCAAAACAGTATGCAAAACAGCATGATGCTCTACTTTAGTGGTAATGATACGTTCTATTTTAAGATCTTCAACTGCAGAACGAAGTATCCAGTTATCAGCCTCAGTTCCTCCTGAAGTAAAAATAATTTCTTGTGCAGAACAATTTAGATATTTGGCTATACTCTTTCTGGAAAGCTCCAAAATAGTCTTTCCGTTTCTTCCAAAACTATGTGTAGAAGAAGGATTACCAAAATCTTCTGTCATAACTTTTGTCATTTCCTGAATAACTTCAGGACGCATAGCAGTTGTAGAGGCGTTATCGAGGTATACTTTTTTCATTATTGCAAAGTTATGAAATATCAATTGTCTATTCTTAAATATCATTTGCCAAATTTTTCACTATTTTTGACGTCAAATAAAATTACGATGAAAAAATATGCATGCCTTCTAGTATTCGCACTCTTATTAAACGGTTGCGATGACGGTGATTTAACAGTTGACACTATTGATTTTGATGACCCTACTATTTCATCTCAAACCTGCAATACATTAACGAACAGCTTAGTATACAGGCTTAAGAGTCAGGAATCTTTATTGATACAGTTACCGGACAATATGATTATAAACGATGTAACATTACCTGGAGCTCCAGTAATCTATAATATTGACAACAATTTATACCGTGTCGTTTACAGAGCTTATAACGGTAAAGTTGAGACAGCCAACATTTGTGGTACAATACCACCAACATCACCAAGTGTAACAGAAGAATGGCAAGCCAAAGCAGGAAAAATTGTAATTAGTACGACACAAAACGAAGTAATAGATGATGCTACAGGAAGTAGTAAAATTACAGGTTACACCCATAATATTGTTTTTAACAATATCACTTTTGCTAAACCATCCGGAATAGACCAGGTGAATGACGTATTTGATTTTGGAAATTTCGTAACAACAGTTACTCCGGTAGTTGTAGATTTTAGCGCTCAAACCGCTCAATATTGTCCCGATCAAAAGAAAGTTTATATCGAAAACACGACATCTTCTCTTGTTCTGGAAAACTTAAGTGACAATATAATTGTGAATGAAGATACCCCAACAGGAGAACCAAGAGAAAGTGCAATCAACTTAAACTCTTTTAATAAATTATATTACAGAACCTATGCCGGGGTATTGCCTGTAAATGCAAGTACTTACTTTTGTAACAGCCAAACACCTGCATCACCTGCTGTATTAGACACATGGTTTGGTAAGGACGGACTTGCTGATGTAAGTGGTATAATACAGGTAACTACCACTCATTCTCTTAAGGTATATAAACATACAATAGTGCTTAAAAAAGCAACATTACAAAAAGGAAATACTACTTTTAAACTAGGAGATAATTTCGTTTTAGGTACCGTAACTATTATACTGCCTTAGTAAAAAATAAAGCTCTTTTTATTAGAAAAACCTTTTTTTTATTCTTACAAAAAAAACGTCCATTTTCAAACTAATCTTATTACAGAATTAGAAAGAAAACGGACGTTTTTTTTATGCACTAAAACGAACAGTTTTAACGCTAAAAAATAACTTACTTATTGTTTTGTCTAAAATAAACTTCGGTTGCACCTAAGCCATATTTCTGATAATTAGCATCCTGAAAATCAATTCCGTCGTAACGACCCAATAAAAAATCAAGCTCGGATTTTAGAATTCCTTCACCAACACCATGAATAAAAACAATCTTGGGAATGCGATTTCGAATCGCAAATTCAATATGTCTTTTTGCCGTTTCAGTCTGTAAAGTCAGGATATCATAATTCGACATTCCGCGTTTATTTGGAACCAATTTTTCGATATGCAAATCAAATTCCGGAGCCGAAATTTCACGCTTATCTTTCTTTTCTTTAACAAAACTCCTTGGTTTTGGCTCTGTTTTCTCTCTCGAAATTTCATCTAAATCAATTCTTCTAATAGAATTCATTAAATTACTGGTTTCCTGATTTTTAATCAACTCATTGACAAAAAATGTCATCATGAATCCATCTTCAGTTTCGATCAAAACCTCATTGTTTTTCACCGAAACCACTGTTCCGTTTATTGCTTCGTCTAAGACTGAAACTTTATCTCCTTTAGTCAGCATCTTGTTCCTCTTTATCTTGATTTTTACTCGGTGTTTTTGCACTCAACTGCATCATTCCATACATGAAAACTGCAATCGCAATTACCATAATATAGATATTTTTTTCTGCTGATACCTGCTCATATAACGCAACCGAAATTGCAAGGATCATTATTAAAATTTTAAAAGCTTTCATATTTTCATGTATAAGAATTCAAAAGTAAGAAACTTTAAAATAGAAGTTCATCACTCCTAAAATCTTATCCTCTATTTTTTTTCAAAATTGCACAAAATGACAATACCGAATTAATCACAAAAAACAACCTTCTTCGAATTTAAAAACACGACCCAAAATCGAATATTAGAAACCTACTACCATCCTGATTTATTCTTACTTTTTAAAACAGACTTTCGGATCAAATTCCAGTATCAATTTCATCGTTTATATTTTCATTTTCATGACTCTGTTTTTTTTTTCAATCATCACGAAAACGTCAAAAATGTACTTTTCTTTTCCCCCTCTTAAACCTTCTTTTTTATATCGGAAAGAGTTTTTTACAACACTTCGAAATCTGATTTTTCTGAGTTGAAAACCTTCAGAAATTATTTTTTAATCTGGTTCAGAATATCATTCATCATCTCGATTTGAACTTTCTGAATTTCGATTAATTCTTGTTGCTGATGCATAATCAAGTGATCAATTTTATCGTGAATCATTCTGATCTCTAATTCAGATTTCAGGTTGATCATATAATCTTTCTTGGCACGATTTCTATCTTTTTCTTCCTGACGATTTTGACTCATCATAATTACCGGAGCTTGCAAAGCAGCAATACAGGATAAAATTAAATTAAGCAAAATAAACGGATACGGATCAAAACCTTTATTGACCAAAATGTAAACATTGGCACCAATCCAGACTACGATAAAAAGTAAAAAGGAAATAATAAAAGTCCAGCTTCCGCCAAAGTCAGCAACTTTATCGGCTATCTTTTGACCAAAACTTCTTAGCTCCTGTTCATCTTCGACAATACTCACTATTGATTTATCCTCTTTCAGAGAATCGATAACACTTTTTTCAAGATCGGAAAGCGTTCCGATTTCGGTAGACAAATAATTCGAAATGTATTTTTGACGGTATAGATTTAGCTCTTTTACTGCAATACAATCATCCTCGCTAAAAGAGGGATGGTCTTTAACAATAAGTCCCAGAATTGGGTCATGAATAGATTTGCCCCAAATTTTCTCCTTTTCAGGAAAAGAAAGATTAGATATAGCACTCTTAAAGGTCGAATTGTTTTTCATTTTTTTTATAAATTTTACGGGCTAATTTACGCATTTAACTTCTTTAGAATCATATAAAAAATGTTCCTTTATATTTCTTTTATTTATCACAAATACAATTCTCAAAACAAAATTTCTTTATATAATTCGTGCCTTTATTTACAAAAAACGCATTACTTTTAACGTTTTAAAAAATCCACTCAATTATTCAATTGTGACAAAAGACACTATCATACAGAATATAAAAGCTCTAAAAAGCCATTCTAATATAAATTACGGTATCAAAACCAAAACTGAAGATTTTACCGAAAAGCTTTTTTATACCCTTTTTGACTCGAATGCAGCATTGGCTCAAAGTATTGACGAGCTCGAAATACGATTTAAAGAAATTGCTGTACTGGCTTGCAAAAAACCTGAAAACTTATGCGAATCGATCTGGGACCGGTTTTTAGAAAAGCTACCGGGAGTTTTAGAAAAACTAAATCAGGATGCTGAATATATTTTAGAAAACGATCCGGCATCAAATAGTATCGATGAAGTTTATTTGGGCTATCCCGGCTTTTATGCGATTGCTATTTATCGCTTAAGTCATGAATTGTATCATCTGGACTTATTATTGTTTTCGAGATTAATGAGCGAATATGCCCACAGAATTACGGGAACGGATATCCATGCGGGTGCAAATATTGATTCTCCGTTTTTTATTGACCACGCCACCGGAATTGTTATTGGTGAAACGACTGTGATTAAAAAACACGTAAAAATATATCAGGGTGTTACTTTGGGCGCTTTGAGCGTAAGCAAGGAAATGAAAAATGCAAAAAGACATCCAACCGTCGAAGCGAATGTTTGCATTTATGCGAACGCTACTATTCTGGGAGGTGAAACTATTATTGGCAAAAATAGTATTGTGGGAGGAAATGCCTGGGTAACCAAATCGATTCCTGAAGATTCTATCGTAACCAACACTACTACAACTGAAGTTAAAATAAAAGAAAAAAAATGAACGCACAGAAATTGCTAAACCTAATTGGAAATACTCCTTTGATGGAAACTGTCAATTTGGTTAAGAATAAAAATGTAAAACTTTTACTGAAGCTGGAAGGAAATAATCCGGGCGGAAGCGTAAAAGACAGAGCGGCATATAACATGATCGCTGCTGCTCTTGAAAGAGGTGATATTAAAAAAGGCGACAAGCTTATTGAAGCCACAAGTGGCAATACGGGAATTGCTCTTGCAATGATCGCACAATTGTTTCAAATTGAGATCGAATTGGTATTACCGGAAGATTCTACAAAAGAAAGAACTCAAACTATGCGAGCTTATGGCGCTACAGTGATTTTAACGCCCGCTAGCGAAGGAATTATTGGTTCACGCGACTATGCCGACAAAAAGGTAGCAGAAGGTGGTTACATCATGCTAAATCAATTTGCAAATGATGATAACTGGAAAGCGCATTACAAAACCACTGGTCCTGAAATCTGGAACGATACTGACGGAACTGTAACTCACTTTGTTTCGGCTATGGGCACAACGGGAACTATCATTGGAACTTCGACTTATTTGAAGGAAAAAAATCCTGGAATTCAGATTATAGGTGCGCAACCAAGCGACGGCTCTCAGATTCCGGGAATCCGTAAATGGCCACAAGAATATTTACCTAAAATATTTGATGCTTCAAAAGTAGACACGGTTGTAGATATAAGCGAAGAGGAAGCGCGTGTTATGACAAAACGATTAGCTCTCGAAGAAGGTGTTTTTGCAGGAATGAGCAGCGGAGGTTCTGTTGCTGTTGCCTTAAAAATTGCAGAACAATTAGAATCCGGAGTTATCGTAGCAATTATTTGTGATCGTGGCGATCGATATTTATCATCGGATTTATTTGATTAAAGAATAAAGACACTAAGGTTCTGAGTTACTAAGTTGCTAAGATTTGTTTAGAGAATATCTTAAAGAAAACTTAGCAACTCAGAACCTTATCAACTTAGCACCTCAAAAAAATGAACTATAGAAAACTAGGAAAAACGAATTTTAATATCTCTGAAATCTCACTTGGAACCTGGCAAGTTGGAGGAAAATGGGGATCAGGATTTAATGATAAAACTGCAGACGAACTGATAAATACTGCAATTGACAACGGTGTGAATTTTATTGACACTGCTGATGTTTATGAAAACGGATTGAGCGAAACTGCTGTTGGACGTGTAGTGCGTTCAAGATCGGAACGTATTTATGTTGCCACAAAATGCGGCCGCCATATAAATCCTCATGTGAGTGAAGGCTATCAGCCAAAAGTACTTCAGAAATTCGTTGAAGACAGTTTGAAAAGAATGGGATTAGAAACTATAGATTTAATTCAGCTGCACTGTCCTCCTACTGAAGTTTTTTACCGACCTGAAATTTTTGAACTTTTTGATCGATTAAAAGATCAGGGGAAAATCCTAAATCTGGGTGTTAGTGTCGAAAAAGTCGAAGAAGCGCTAAAAGCAATTGAATTTTCGAATGTAACTACGGTTCAGATTATTTTTAATCTGTTTCGCCAACGTCCTTCAGAATTATTTTTCTCTGAGGCCAGAAAGAAAGATATCGGGATTATTGCGAGAGTACCTTTAGCAAGCGGTCTTTTGACTGGTAAATTTGATGCAAAGACAACTTTTGATACACAAGATCACCGTAATTTCAATCGTAACGGAGATGCTTTTGATAAAGGCGAAACTTTTTCAGGCATCGATTACGAATTGGGATTAAAAGCGGTTGAAAAACTAAAGGCTTTATTTCCCAAAACAACTAACCTGGCGCCTATCGCACTACAATGGATTTTGAGTTTTAAAGATATCAGCTGCATCATTCCGGGGGCTTCAACAGCTAATCATGTACTGTCTAACTTATCTGTTTATGACTTTCCTGAATTAACTCCTGAGAAAATTTCGGCAATGAATAAAATTTATGAAGAGCATATAAAACCTTCTGTACATCAGTTATGGTAACTTAAAAAGTACTAAGATTCTAAGGTGCTGAGGTTCTAAGTTTTTGACCTCTTTAAAATATAAACTCATAAAAGAAATGTGGAGCGACAGATATAGTTACTACAATATTCAAAGCGATGAGAATTTTAGTCAAAAAGTACATATAAAAAAAGCAATGCAGGTTTTTATTGAAACCAATCTCTTTATAAAGAAAAATCACCAATGTCTCAACAATAAAGAAGTTTTTCCGTGGACAGACATAATTTTAGTTGAAACTTCAGATGGAAATTTTCATTCGTCACAGAAAGAAAATTTCCATGTGAACTAATCGCGATAGTTTGTTCTAAAGGAAAAAATATAGATCAGCAAATTTATCAGAATACTTTTTTAGATATTGCAAAAAAACTAAAATGGAAACTTTTTTTAGAAGAAGATGATGAAGGCAATGAAAATATAGAAATTAAGTAGAAACCTATACATCAAACTCAATTCTAAATTCGGCACCTTTATTTCTACCTTCGCTGGTTGCATTAAGAGTCCCCTTATTTTTTTCGATGATTTTTTTACACAAATACAATCCAATTCCTGTCGAGGATTCATTTGCGGTTCCTAATCGGCTCATTTTTGTAAACTTCTTGAACAATTCATCAATCTGACTTTTATCAAAGCCAATTCCCGCATCAGTTACCGTTATGACAAATTTTGAATTATCATTATAAATTCTAACCTTAATTTCGCTATCAAAATAAGAGAATTTAATAGCATTACTTATTAAATTGACTATAACCTGAATCAACAAACCTTCATCAATTCTAAGTTTAGCTTCAGTAAGTCCTAAATCTAAACTCAATTTTATATTTTTATCTACCAAACGCTGTTCTACCTGTTCGTTAATAAAAGGTAAAATACCGGGAAACAAAATCGTTCTTAGTTCCAGATTTCCTTTTACAACACGATCCTGCTCTTGCAGTAATTTGATAAAATTTTCGATGTATCGAAATTGTAAATTTGTCGATTCACGAATTAACTCTGCCAATTGGCGTATTGATTCAGAAGGATTTTCGGTTATAATTAAATTAGCCAAACCTTGCGGGTTTCCTGCAAAATTTTTTAAATCGTGCGAAAGCATGTAAATCAAATCCTGCTTTTCGTTTATAAAACTTTCAGCTTCATAAATAGATTCCTGAATATTAGCCATTAACAAACCGGCTTCATCACTATATTCAGTTGGCAAAACAGATAATTTTCTATTATTTCTATAATCGTCTAATGCTTTCGATGCAATTGATATTGGCTTAATCAATTGATTGAGCACTATTAGCGTTAGTACGGTAGCCAGCAAAGTCATTATTAATGAGAAAACCAATATTGAAGTAGGCGAAACACTGTGATTGTAATAAAGCACAAAAAATAAAATTCCGATCAAAGGGATATGTATACCAACAAAGGCAACAAATAAAAACTTGAACGCATAACTTTTTTTCAAAAAGCCAATTTGTGAAAGATTATGATACAACTTCATAAAAAACAACAATAATCTAGGTTAAAAAAAGGAGGATTTGGGCAAATTGTTAAAAACAAAGTTAACTTTTAAAGTCAATTAAAATAATAAATTAAACAATTTGATAAAATATTTTGAAATTTAAATTTGAAAAAGTTTACAAACACTTATTTTTGCGCTATGGGAAGAAAAAATACAGACAAAGTTGTCTTTCATCAAATTCAAGTTCTTGATGCCGGGGCAAAAGGAGTATCAGTAGCAAAGGCTCCTGACGGAAAAGTAATCTTTATACCGAACGTGGTTCCGGGTGATGTAGTTGACGTACAAACTTTCAAAAAAAGGAAAGCCTACTATGAAGGTAAAGCCGTAAAATTTCATGAATTATCAGAGCATCGCATTGAACCTATTTGCGATCATTTTGGAGTTTGTGGTGGATGTAAATGGCAAAATATGAAATACAGCCAACAGCTGTATTACAAACAAAACGAGGTAAAAAATCATTTACAGCGTATAGGAAAAGTTGAACTTCCTGAATTCGAAACTATTTTGGGTTCAGAAAAACAGTTTTTCTACAGAAATAAAATGGAATTTTCGTTTTCTAACAGCCGTTGGTTAACTGAAAAAGAAATTGAAAGCACTGAAGATTTAGGAAACAGAAATGCGTTAGGTTTTCATATCCCTAAGATGTGGGACAAAATCCTTGACATTCAAAAATGTTACTTACAGGAAGATCCATCTAATGCAATCAGAAACGAAATCAGGGATTTTGCTAACGAACATAATTTAGCTTTTTTTAATCCAAGAGAACAATCTGGTTTATTAAGAACTTTTATGATTCGTACAGCTTCTACTGGCGAAATCATGGTTTTGATTCAGTTTTACGAAAATGACAAGAAAAATCGTGAGCTTCTTTTAGATCACCTTTACGAGAAGTTCCCGCAAATTACTTCATTACAATATGTCGTAAACTCAAAACAAAACGATACTATCTACGATCAGAATATTAAGCTGTACAAAGGCAGGGATTATATCCTTGAAGAAATGGAAGGTTTAAAATTTAGCATCAACGCTAAATCTTTTTACCAAACCAACTCTGACCAAGCTTACGAATTATACAAAATAACACGTGATTTTGCAGGACTTACCGGAGACGAAACTGTTTATGACTTATATACAGGAACTGGAACTATTGCACAGTTTGTTTCTAAAAAAGCAAAAAAAGTAATTGGTGTAGAAAGTGTACCTGAAGCTATTTTAGACGCTAAAGCAAATGCAGAACGCAATAATATAACGAATTGTGAGTTTTTTGTAGGTGATATGAAAGTCGTTTTTAACGAAAGCTTCATTGCAGAACACGGAAAACCGGATGTTATTATTACAGATCCTCCAAGAGATGGTATGCATGCGGCAGTTATCGATCAAATTCTAAAAATCGCACCTAAAAAAGTAGTTTATGTAAGTTGTAATTCAGCTACACAAGCACGTGATTTGGCTTTGATGGACGAAAAATATAAGGTAACACGTGTAAGACCTGTTGATATGTTTCCACAAACGCATCATGTCGAAAATGTTGTACTTTTAGAACTTCGCTAATAAAATTTAAATGAAAAAAATAATCTGTCTTTTCTTAGTCTTTACCTTTGGTTTATCCAGCTGTGAGAAAGATGATATTTGTGATGCAAATACGCCCACTACTCCCCGATTAGTGATTTCCTTTTATGAAGTCAAGACTCCTAGCTTAGCTAAAAATGTTACCAACTTAAAAGTAATTGGTAAAGATCAGTCTAATGGAATTATTTTCAATAAAAGTGGCGACTCCATCACAAAGTATCGAACCAGTGCTAATACTATTTCTATACCGTTAAAAACAAATGAAAATTCAGTTACCTATAGTTTTATTCTGGATTCAGGAAATCCTAATCCCGCTGCAATAAATACAGATGTAATAAAATTCAACTATACACGTGAAAACGTATATGTATCCAGAGCTTGTGGTTTTAAAACGATTTTTCAGTTAGACCCACTATCGCTTGCTGATCCAGTATCAAGCCCTTTCGAGCAAACGGACCCAAACAATGATGGACTCTGGATGCAAAGAGTTATCGTATTACAACCTAAAGTCGATTCTGAAAATGAAACACATATTAAAGTATTATTTTAGTTTTTGCTTATTGTTTTCAATGTTTTTGGCTCAAGCCCAGGAAACATCGACTAAAACAATAACAAAAGGTACCACTCAGGAAAAACCTAAAACCGGAGCCGCAAAACCTGAAATCCAGGAAGTAAAAAAAGACAGCATCAAAACAGATCGCTATGGCCTTCGTGTAGGAGTTGATTTATACAAGTTAACCCGTGGTCTTTATGATAAAGATTATAAAGGAATTGAAGTTGTGGGTGATTTTCGTTTAACGAAAAAATACTATATCGCTGCCGAACTTGGTTTTGAAGACAAAACTACAGATGATACCAGATTAAATTCAACAGCTACAGGAACTTATATTAAAGGAGGTTTTGACTATAATTTATATGAAAACTGGATGGACATGGAAAACTTAATTACAATAGGTATGCGTGGTGGTTTTAGTACTTTTAGCCAACAGTTAAACAGCTACAAAATCTACAACGCAAATCCGTATTGGGGAGAACAACCCCCAATTGTTGATGGTCAAAAATATACTGGCCTTACAGCCGGATGGATCGAAGTTGCCATGGGACTAAAAGCAAAGGTTTTTAATAATGTATTTGTTGGGTTTGGCGTTCAGTTAAAAATGTTAGTAGCCAACTCAAAACCATCTGGTTTTGACAACCTATACATTCCGGGCTTTAACAGGACTTATGATGGTAATTTTGGAGTAGGATTCAATTATACCGTTTCCTATTTTATTCCGCTTTATAAGAAAAAAACAATTATCCCCGTATTGACCAATACCAAAGAAGCCCCTAAAAAATAGTCTCTTCTAAAAATAAAAAAAGCCATGAACTTAATTAATTTAAATTCATGGCTTTTCTATTTACGTTCTAATCTTAAGAGAGCTGAAATTCAACAGCTGCATTTGAATGTATCAAAGCAGTATCAAAAATGGGTACCAAAAGATCTTCTGCTTGTATCACTAAAGGAATTTCGGTACATCCTAAAATAATTCCTTCCGCTCCTTCTTTTATTAATTGATTGGCAATTTCCAAATAACGTTTTTTAGTTGCTGCGGTTACAATTCCTCTTCCTAGTTCTTCAAAAATTGTAGTATGAAGAAAATCCCTATCGTCATCATTATTCTGAATCAAAACTTCTATTCCTTTATCGATAAGTTTATCTTTAAAAAAATCGAGTTCCATTGTAAACTTAGTCCCCAACAAACCAACCTTTTTCAATTCTTGTTTCTGAATTTCGATCGATGTTACTGTTGCAATATGAATAATAGGTAAATCTATTGCCGCTTCAAGTCTGTCAGCGATAAAATGCATCGTATTTGCACACAATACAATTGCTTCTGCCCCGCCCTGCTTTAAGAATTGACATCCTTTTAAAAGCATATTAAAAGTAGAATCCCAATCGTTGTTTTCGTTATTCCTTTTTATATCAGCATAATTAAAAGAGTAAATCAAACACTCCGAGAAGTTTAACCCTCTCAATTTATCATTTATACCCTGATTTATAAGTTTGTAGTAATCACCGGTAGAAACCCAACTAATCCCGCCTATAAGCCCAATTATCTTCATAAAACTGATCTATCCTATTTCTCTGATACCCTTCATGAAAATCCATTTCATAAAAAGCTTTTCGCCATCCTTAGTTTTTACTGCCTGAAATTTAGGCGAAATCAAAGTTGCTATAATAAAAGCAGTCATCGGAATCCAAAGTCCTGTTAATCCTGTATACATCGCTACTACATACCTTCCTGCAATAAATAAAATTGCGAAACACCCCAATTGGTATAAAAAAGCTCTTACTTGTAATTTTGTCATTTCTTTTTAAGTTGCTAAGGTCCTGAGGTACTAAGTTTCTAAGATTTTCTCTTTATAACTTAGTTTCTTTAACCTAAAATTATATTTTATTCTCAGCCAAACTTCTTATTAACTTAGAAACTTAGCATCTTAGAAGCTTTATTCAGAAACTTGAAATTTCGTTCTCTTACTTCCTTCGTACATTTCGTATTTTACCAAACGCGCTTCAAGGCTTGCGTTGAAAAGTTTGATTTTACGAGAAGGTTTTAAACCTACAAATTTCAATGCTTCAAGATTTGCTGTAATAAACCAGGCATTTGTTCCCGGATAGCTTTTCTTTAAAGTATCACCAATATTTTTGTAAAACTCTTCCATATGAATATCCAGACGCTCATCATAAGGCGGATTAAAAACCATATGCAATTTTCCTTCTACTGATTTTTCAGTATCAAAAAAGTTATTTTCTTCAATCGAAACGTAATCTTCAAGATTAGCATTCCTGATATTATCTTTGGCTTTGTTTACAGCACTTGGCGCTTTATCAAAACCTTTTATAGTATAATGAAACTCTTTTGTTTTCTTCATCAAACTGTTTATAATCTGTTCGAACAAATCATTATCCCAGTCTTTCCATTTTTCAAAAGCAAATTCTTTACGATTTATATTTGCCGGAATATTACAAGCAATCATCGCCGCTTCTGCAAGGAAAGTTCCTGAACCACACATTGGGTCCAAAAAGTGGCTTTGTCCTTCCCAGCCTGATAACAACAAAATTCCTGCTGCCAAAACTTCGTTGATAGGCGCAATATTCGTAGCCGTTCTGTATCCACGCTGGTGCAATGAATTTCCGGAAGTATCTAAAGCAACCGAAACCTGGTCTTTATCGATATGAACGTTGATTCGTAAATCAGGAAAAGCTTTATCAATACTTGGGCGCTGTCCCGTTCTTTCTCTAAACTGATCTACAATTGCATCTTTACATTTTTGAGAAACAAACTCAGAATGATTAAAATAAGTCGAATGCACCGTTGCATCAATCACAAAAGTCTGGTTTGCATTTAAAAGTTTTGACCAGTTTACACCAGAAATCCCTTTATATAATGCTTGTTCATTATTAGCCCTGAACGAGTAAATAGGTTTTAAAACCTTAAGCGCAGTACGCAACGATAAATTAGCTTTATACATAAAACCTTTATCACCTTTAAAGCTTACCATTCTCACCCCTTTTTCGACGTCCTGAGCACCAAGGTCTTTTAATTCTTTCTCTAATATTTCTTCAAAACCAAAAAAACATTTGGCAATCATTCTAAAATTTTCTTCCATCTTTATTTTTGTATTAAAAAAAACTCCGATCGCAGACACAAATCTGATTATTCAGGTATCGTCGCGAAATAGTTATTTTTCGGCAAAAATACACTAAATTTGCGGGACTTTGAATTAATTGAAATAGAATAAATGTCTGAAGCACCAAACTCATCAACACCAAATCAGGAGCGTAATACCGAAAATTGGTTTACATCATGGTTTGACACTCCTTATTACCACATACTTTATAAAGATAGAAATTACCGCGAGGCACAGATTTTTATGGATAACCTTACACATTATCTAAACTTGCCTGAAAAAGCAAAAGTGCTGGATTTAGCGTGCGGAAAAGGGCGCCATTCTATTTATTTGAATCAATTAGGCTTTAATGTTCTTGGTGCTGATTTGTCTGAAAACAGCATTGCCGAAGCCAGCAAAAACAGCAACGAAACCCTGCATTTTAAAGTGCACGATATGCGTGAACCTTTTGATGAAAAATTTGATGCCATTTTTAATTTGTTTACGAGCTTTGGTTATTTCGAAAACGATGATGACAATCTAACAACGCTAAAAGCCATTAAAGAAAGTTTATCTGAATATGGTTTTGCCGTAATCGATTTTATGAATGTGGCCAATGTAATTGAAACTTTAGTTCCGGAAGAAGTAAAAACCGTTGACGATATCGATTTTAAAATCAAAAGATATGTTCAGGACGGACATATTTTTAAGGAAATAGATTTTGAAGACCAAGGGCGTCAATATCATTTTACCGAAAAAGTAAAAGCTTTAACCCTAAAAGATTTTGAAGATTTAATGGAAGAAGCCGGAATTTTTCTATTGGATATTTTTGGAGATTATAAACTCAAAAAGTTTCATAAAACCGAAAGCGAACGATTAATCATGATTTTTAAGTAAAATTGGTGAATCGTTAATTGTTTAAACCGTTTAGTCGAATAAACAATTAACAGATTAAACAAATCAACGATTAAACAATAAAAAATGAATTATCTTTTACCCTTATTTTCTGTACTTTTAGGTTATATTCTGGCTTTGTTTTTAAAACCAAAAAATAAGACCAATCTAAAATTATTGCTTGCTTTTAGCGGTTCATTTTTATTGTCGTTAACCGTAATGCATTTGCTTCCGGAAGTTTACGAAACACACAATCATAATATTGGTATCTTTATTATGGTTGGAATTTTATTCCAGATCATCTTAGAGTTTTTCTCTAAAGGAGCTGAGCATGGTCACGTACACGGACATGCACAAATGAGTCAGATTCCGTGGTTGCTTTTTATAAGCTTGTGCATTCATGCTTTTTTAGAAGGTTTCCCCGTAAGTCATCATCACGATTTAGCACTTGGTATAGCAATTCACCATTTGCCAATTGCAGTGATTTTAACAACCTTTTTTATCAATGCAAATCTTGACAAGAAAGCCATTTTTGTTTTCATGCTTACTTTTGCACTTATGACGCCGCTTGGTACGGTTGCATCCGAATATTTGCCTTTTTTAAATGAATATTATACTGAAATCACTGCGATCGTAATTGGGATTTTATTTCATATTTCATCCACAATTATTTTCGAAAGCAGCGAAGGACATAAGTTCAATATTGCCAAAGTTTCTATGATTGTTCTGGGAATTTTACTGGCATTTATGTTATAATCCGGGCGTGACCAAATTCACAAAAGGCGTTATTTAACAAACCACTTACATGCACCTTTCGCAAATCCAGTCGGACTATCCTTTCCTCCGTGACGGATCTCCTATCCCAATGTCATTAAGTTAAGAGATTTTTGAATACGGATTAACTATTTCTTTATCAATACCTCTATCAGAATCCGCAATCTTGTCATCTCGACGAAGGAAAGATCACACAAGAAACTCGACAAAGATTGGCGAATATCTGAACGGAAATACTAGTGTGATCCCTCGTTCCTTGGGATGACAAGATTGCGTTTAAACTTTGCGAATAATGGATTAAAATCCATCCCTACAATATATTTTGTTCCTCCTGAACTCTTTCTAAAATTCCAGAGGCATGCTTTATTTGTAGCGCCGTCCCGAAGTTTCGGGATTGAGAGAAAAATTATGATCAAAAAAATTTAAATTAATGACATTGACCCCTATCCCTCACGCAAAAACTTTGCATAAAAAAACACCTAACAGGTTTTAAAAACTTGTTAGAATACACATACCTTTATTTATGTTTTAATTTAAATTTTCTAATTGACTAAAAAACATCATTCACCCGAAGATTCAGTAAAGCAATCGCCGTGTAAGAATTAAAAGAAAAAAGTTTTTTTAATCTTCGCTACTTTACGTTCTAAATTTCGGGATTGCAATAAAAAAGATTAATTTTGAGCCGGCTTAATTAACACGAAAAAATGGCATTTACCAAAACTACAGAACAATCTTCAAAATACGAACATTTAGAAATAATGTCTCTGCATGAATTGCTTACCAACATCAATCAGGAAGATAAAACCGTTCCTAATGCAGTTGAAAAAGCAATACCACAAATAGAGGCACTGGTTGCGCAAGTGGTCGCTAAACTAAAATTGGGCGGGAGATTGTTTTATATTGGAGCCGGAACATCCGGACGTTTAGGTGTTGTAGACGCCTCAGAATGTCCTCCCACTTTTGGCGTTCCTTTTGATTTAGTAAACGGAATTATTGCCGGTGGAGATTCTGCTATTCGTCGTGCCGTAGAAAATGCCGAAGACAATGCCACCCAAGCCTGGATCGATTTGCAAAACAATAATATAGGTGCGAATGATGTCGTGATTGGTATCGCTGCTTCCGGAACAACTCCTTATGTTATTGGCGGCTTAACAACCTGTAATCAAAATAATATTCTTACCGGCTGTATTACTAATAATGAGGGAAGCCCGCTAGCATTAACAGCTCAATTTCCTGTAGAAGTAGTTGTAGGACCTGAATTTATTACCGGAAGTTCCAGAATGAAAGCCGGAACAGCTCAAAAGCTAGTTCTGAATATGATTTCTACAGCTGCAATGATTCAGTTGGGAAAAGTAAAAGGCAACAAAATGGTCGATATGCAATTAAGTAATATTAAATTGGTAGATCGCGGCGTGAAAATGATTATGGGCGAAATTCCTGTTTCGTATGAAGAAGGTTCAGAATTATTAAAAAAATACGGCAGCGTACGAAATGCTGTTGATAATTATAAAAAGTAAAAGCTTTTGTGAATAAGCAATATCTTTTTACAACACAATATTCATTTCGATGCAAGGCGAAATTACACTCGCAAATCGACAAAGATTGAAGATATATATTGGGAGTTTCTTGTGTGATTTCGCCTTGCGTCGAAATGACAAGGTTGCGATAAACCTGAAACTAAAAGAAACCTGAAACCGGAAACTTTGCAAATCAAACAAGAAATTATGTCAACAAATAAAGAATTATTAGGAAAAGGAATTAAATATATGTCAGGTTCATTACCACTTTTATTTATTGGTCCTTCATTGATTTACAATGCTTTTATGAATCAGCATACCAATTGGCATTATTTAGTTTTAGGAATTGGAATTGTAGCTTGTCTGAGTGCAATGTTTTTAATTTTTTACGGATTGAAAATTATTATGAAAGGTTTGTTTAACGACTAAATTACACGCCCGGGTTTAGCATCATTACTAAAAAAATATCCAATATAATTAAAATATGGAAAGTCTAATTCACATTCAGAAAACCTTCGAGAAAGTCACTTATATTGATAAAAAAATAAACAATCGGGAGTTTGAAGATTGTGATTTTAAAAATTGTGATTTCTCGAACAGTAACTTTGCATACAATACCTTTTTAGACTGCGAATTCATTGATTGCAATTTGTCGATGACGAGTTTATCAGGTACAAGTTTAAAAAATGTAAGTTTCAAAAACTGCAAACTTCTTGGAATTGCTTTCAACGAATGTGACGATTTTTTATTTCAGGTTTATTTTGAGGAAAGCACTTTAGATTATGCCATTTTTTCAAATAAAAAAATGGCCAAAACCAAATTTATTAATTGCTCAGTTAGAGAAGTTACTTTTATAGGAACCAACTTAACGAGTTCGGTTTTTGATAATTGTAATCTCGAAGGTGCTATTTTTAACGATACCCAATTGGCTGCTGTTAATTTTAAGACGGCATACAATTATAAAATTGATCCGGAATTTAACCCAATGAAAAAAGCGCAATTTTCTAATGATGGAATTGTGGGTCTTTTAGATAAATACGATATTAAAATTGTCTAACATCTAATATTAATAATTTTAAAATAAAAGCCACAAATTTCACGAATTAGCACGAATTGTTTTTTTTTGCAGACTTATAAATTCGTGACTTGAGCGATAGCGAACAGGCGAAGCAAATTCGTGGCAACAAATAAAATAATTATGGAAGCAACAGAATCTTATTTAGAAAGTGTTAAAAAGCAATTTTTATATTACAAAACACTGGGCGAAAAAGCCATAGACCAATTAGAGCCTCAACAGCTTTTTGTTACTGTAAACGAAGACACTAATAGTATTGCAACTATAATTAAGCACATTTCGGGAAACATGCTTTCAAGATGGTCCGATTTCTTAACTTCTGATGGCGAAAAAGAATGGCGCAATCGAGACGCCGAATTTGATAATGATTTACAATCCAAAGAGGAAGTTTTAATCGTCTGGAACAAAGGATGGGATTGCTTTCTCAATACCTTAAACAGCTTAAAACCAGAACAACTTTCGGATATTATTTACATTCGTAATGAAGGTCACACTGTTATCGAAGCCATAAATCGTCAATTAGCACATTATCCATATCATGTGGGACAAATTGTATTTTATGCGAAACAATTAAAAAATGCTTCCTGGAATAGTTTATCGATTCCCAGAAATAATTCCGGAAATTATAACGCCGAAAAGTTTGCCAAGGAAAAAGAAATCAAGAACTTTACCGATGATGAATTAGAAAGATTAAAATGATCTGTTTGTCAGGCTGAGCGGAGTCGAAGCCCTAATAAACCGAACAAATTCTTTCAACTTCATTTAGTGTGATGAAAACGATTGCCCTAGCCCTGATTGTAATGGAAATCCTTTTTGTTTTTTCTTTAAAAACAAAAAGATTGAAGTAAAAAGCAGGAATAGCTCCTTAAAAAACAAATTATTTAAAATGAAAAAAATAGTATTCTTACTTCCGTTACTTACCTTAGTATCTTGTTATGATGCAGAACATAATTGCAAAGATTTTAAAACCGGAAAATTCAAATTTGAGTTTGATGTAAACGGCGTAAAAAAAACGACAGTCTTTGAACGTAAAGATGGGATAGAAATCGAAACTTTTGAAGGTAAAACAGATACATCGACAGTACGTTGGGTAAGTGATTGTGAATATATCCTGCAAAAGAAACACCCAAAAAACATGGCAGAAGAAAAAGCTATCAATATGAAGATTTTAACAACTTCTAAAGATTCTTATACGTTTGAATTTGGAATGGTGGGTTCTGATCAGAAACAACGCGGAACAGTAGTAAAATTGGAATAATTAATCTAACTAAACAATTTTTAGTATGGAAGTATTTTTGAATCCCGATGCATGGATCGCTTTATTGACTCTGACTTTTCTTGAAATTGTTTTAGGAATTGATAATATTATTTTTATATCGATCGTAACTGGCAAATTGCCTGAAGAAGATCGTAAAAAAGCAACCCGAATCGGTTTGTTTCTGGCTATGTTTATGCGTATCGCCTTATTGATGGGTATTTCGTATCTGATTGCCATGAAAGCCACCATTTTCAGTATTCACTGGGGTTGGTTTGAAGGCGACTTTACTGGTCAGGCATTGATTTTATTTCTTGGAGGTTTATTTCTGATTTATAAAAGTACGAAGGAAATTAGCGAAAAAGTAGATCATAAGGGCGATGAGGAAAAGACGATTGGCAATGCTGCAAAAAAATCATTTTCGAATGTTATTGTCCAGATTTTACTAATCGATTTAATATTTTCTGTCGATTCGATTCTAACGGCAGTTGGTATGACAAACGGTGTTCACGGTGCCTTAACAATTATGATTACGGCTGTTATCATTTCAGTTTTGGTTATGATGTTATTTGCGGTTCCGGTGGGAAATTTTGTCAATAAAAACCCTTCAATTCAAATACTCGGACTTTCGTTTTTAATCCTGATTGGTTTTATGCTGATTACTGAAAGTATGCATTTATCGAATGCTGCACTTTTGGGAGAACACATTGGCGCAGTACCAAAAGGATATTTGTATTTTGCCATTACGTTTTCATTGGCTGTAGAGTTTATAAATATGCGGGTTCGAAAGAGACAATCTTAAATCATAATTTAAAAGTTCCTATTGGAACTTTTTTTATACCACCATTTCTCAGAAAACAAAAACTCATTTGTAACATCTTTTAAAAAATACAAAGAATAAACAAATCTTCGTGCGTTTGTGACTTTGTAGCAAGAACAAAAAAGTTTAAGCGTGTTTCTTTTACATTTCTATTTTAAGTATTACATTAGAACCTAAATCTTACGTATGAAAAATACTATTTCGCAAAGAGTTGCTGACTTTTTAAAGAACTTCCCTCCTTTTAGTTTTTTACATCAAAAGGATTTAGAAAAACTATCTGAACAAATTTCTATTGTTTATAAAGATAAAGATGCTGTAATCTTTGCAGAAAACGACAAAACTCACGACTCTTTTTATGTCGTTCATAAAGGTGCTGTTGCGCTTAAAAAAAGTCCAAAAAATACCGTTTTAGATATGTGCGACGAAGGTGATATTTTTGGATTGCGCCCGCTTTTGGCGCAGGAAAATTATATTATGGAGGCTGTTGCGTATGAAGAAACCATCCTATATGCCGTTCCTATTGCTGTTTTTAAACCTTATGCGCTTGAAAATAGAAATGTTGGAAATTTCCTGATCGAAAGTTATGCGTCTAACACCCGTAATCCTTACTCTGATATTCACAAAGACAAATTATATGGCGATGATCTACTGCATGAAAACCACCATTCTGAAAGAGATTCTTTTGACTTACAACCCATAAAATATTCCAAGAAAATTGTCACTTGCAGTCCGTCGACCACGGCTCGGGATATTGCAAAAATCATGACAAAGAATAAAGTTGGCGCCATATTAATTGTAGACGAAATGCTGCCTATAGGAATTATTACTGACAAAGATTTACGCAATAAAATTGTTACAGGCGATTATTCGATCCTCACAACTGCCGAAACCATAATGACGAAACCCGTTATTACGTATCCTAAAAAAATGACAGTTACTGAGGCTCAAATGGCGATGATGAAAAGTAACATCAGTTATTTATGCCTGACAAAAGACGGAACAACGAATACTAAAGCCGTTGGGATTTTATCCAAACATGATGTAATGGTGGCTTTAGGAAATAATCCTGCCGTTTTAATAAAAGCACTTAAAAGAACTAAAAAAGCCAAAGAGATTAAACCTATTCGAGCCAGAATCATGCAATTGCTTCAAGGGTATCTGGATCAAAATATACCAATGACTTTAATTTCTAAGATCATTACTGAGCTAAACGAAGCGTGCATCACCAGGGTTATCGAAATATCATTAGAAAAAATGAGCAGTCCGCCACCTGTAAAATTTGCATGGCTGGCGTTAGGAAGCCAGGGACGAAGTGAACAAATGCTTCATACGGATCAGGATAATGCCATTGTTTATGAAAATGTTTCGGATGTTTTTAAAGAGGAAACAAAAATATATTTCCTAAAATTTGCCACACTTGTCAACAAGGGACTTTTTGAAATTGGCTATGATTATTGCCCTGCCGAAATGATGGCCTCAAACCCAAAATGGTGCATGAGTCTGGATGAATGGAAAAATCAGGTACATCACTGGATCACAAATCCAGGAAAGAATGAGGTTTTACTATCTTTTATTTTCTTCGATTATAGCTTAACTTATGGTGATGCCGCGATTACAAATGAACTGTCTGATTTTATTTTTGAGAATGTAAAAGCAAATCCTATTTTTTATGTTCATTTAGTTAGCGGTGCTTTGCAAAGCCCTTCTCCAACAGGATTTTTCAGGCAATTTTTAGTAGAACAAGATGGGGCGAATAAAGATCATTTTGACATTAAAAGAAGGGCTTTAATGCCATTGACAGATGCGGCAAGGGTTTTGATATTATCACATTCTATAAAAGGTATCAGTAATACAGCTGAGCGATTCGAAAAACTTGCAGATCTAGAACCTAACAATAGAGAATTATATCTTTCCTGTTCGTACTCGTTTAAGGCTTTATTGAAATTCAGAACCAAACAAGGACTTCTACACAATGATTCAGGACAATTTATTGCATTGGAAACATTATCTAAAATGGAGAAGATAAAACTGAAACGCACTTTTAAAACCATCAAGGAACTTCAGGAATTAATTTCGGTACGTTTTAATGTTTCAAATCTGGTATAACTATGAGTTTATTTAATTTTTGGAAAAAAGAAGAAGATCTCTTTGATGAAAACATCACTATTGAAGAAACTCGTTTTGTCGTTCTGGACACAGAAACAACTGGTTTTGATTACGATAACGACCGTATATTGTGCATTGGAGCATTAGTTTTACAAAATGGGGTTATCTCTGTTCAGGATAGTTTTGAAGTTTATATACAACAAGATCATTACGACAAATCGACGGCTCAGATTCATGGTATTTTAAAGGCTTTCGTTGTTCAACGACCAAGTGAAAAAGAGGCTTTAGAACAATTTTTAGCTTTTCTGGGTGATTCGATTATTATTGCGCATCATACTGTTTTTGATGTTACAATGATCAATAAAGCGTTAGAACGAAATGGTGATCCTGAATTGACTAATAAACGATTAGATACTGCTATTTTATACAAAAAGACACTCATCCAATCGCATTTGTTCGAGCGAAAAGATCATTATACTCTTGACGATCTTGCCGATAAATTTGACATTTCTAAAAAGGACAGACATACTGCTTTGGGAGATGCTTATATTACCGCAATTGCCTTTTTGAAAATTATAAAAAAACTAAAAGAGAAGAAACACGTTAATTTGAATTCGCTGTTTAAGTAACAATCAGGTTTGCGTTAATCATTAAATAGGGCATTATTTTTAGAAAAACAATCATATAAAAGAGGCTGTCCGAAAAGTAATTTCGGGCAGTTTTTTTTTGTTTTACACATTGATTTTTCTTATATTTAAGTACTAAAATCAATGATTATGCAGCCAGTTTTTAAGCCTCATTCGGTTCACCAGCAAGATCTTTTTCCATTGAATTTAAATGATCTGATCCCAGAGAATCATTCTGCCCGATTAATAGACAGTGTTGTTGAACAGTTGGAAATTTCCGAGATTATATCACAGTTTAAAGGCGGTGGAAGATCCAGCTACCATCCTAAGATGTTATTGAAAATATTGTTTTACGGATATCTCAATAATACCTATTCCAGCCGAAAGCTGGCTAGAGCCGTGAAGGAGAATATATATTTTATGTGGCTCTCGGGAGGACTTCAGCCGGATTTTAGAACTATCAATGACTTTAGAGGAAAAAAATTAAAAGGGAATATCGAAAAACTTTTCAGCCAGGTCGTTCTGATGATGGTAGATTTAGAGCTCATTAGCCTGGAGAGACAATTTATTGATGGTACTAAAATAGAAGCCAACGCACATAAATACAGCTTTGTGTGGAAGAAAGCAGTTGAAAAACATAAAGACAGGCTTCAGGGAAAAATCGATGCTGTTCTGGCAGATATTGGTCAGGCTATCGAGTCAGACATTATGCATACTGATAACCAAACTGATACCAAGGTAGACAGTAAGAAATTAGAAGAAAAAATACACGAGATCAACCAAAGTGAAAAAAAGCAGAAGCTGAGTAAACAGCAGAACAAATCACTTCAAAAACTCGAGAAAGAACAGCTTGTAAAACTTAAAGAATATGAGAAACATCTCGAAATTCTGGGGGATAGAAACAGTTATTCGAAAACCGATACCGATGCTACTTTTATGCGCATGAAAGAAGATCATATGGGCAACGGACAATTAAAAGCGGGTTATAATATTCAGATTTCTACAGAAAATCAAATTATTACACATTACTCCACCCACCAGACTTCTACTGATTTTACCACATTAAAGACTCACTTAGAAGGATTCAAAAGCAACTACGGCAAACAATCTGCAAAAGTTATAGCCGATGCGGGCTATGGAAGTGAGGAAAATTATCAACTCCTTGAAGACAAAGAAATTGATTTTTTTGTTCCCTACAACATGTACCGTATCGAAGAGACCCGTAAGCATAAAAACAATTTATTCCACGCACAAAACCTGTTTCATAATAATGAGCAAGACTTTTTGGTTTGTCCAATGGGGCAGCAAATGCCTCGTATCTTTACTAAGAAATCAAAAACTACAACTGGTTTTGAACAGTATCATTCGGTATATGAGGCTTTAAATTGCGCAGGATGTCCTCTGCGGGGGCAATGCTTTAAAGCTAAGGGGAACAGACGGATAGAAATTAATCACAATCTTCAAAGACTGAAATTCAAGGCAAGAGAGAATTTAGAAAGTGAATTGGGCAGGGAAATTTATAGTAAAAGATGTATTGAACCAGAGCCGGTTTTTGGTAACATCAAGCAAAACAAAGGATTTAAAAGATTTACACTTACCAAAACAGCCAAAGTAAATACTGAATTTGGCCTGATTGCTATTGCTCACAACTTTTCTAAATGGATCGCTAAAATCCGTTTGGGCAATTTTAACCTCATTTTTGATCTCGTAGAAGCTTTAGAAAAGTTTATAGAAGACCATTTTAGCCCAAATTTACATTTTTCAAGAAACACTCTGTAAATTTACTAGTATAATAAAAGAAAGAGGTCGTCTTTTCAGACAACCTCTTTATTTTTATATTAATCTAAGACCAAACCAATCTGGCCGTCGTCGTCTAATTCTGTTTCGACTGAATCATCATCTGATAATTCAGGTTTTTCAGGAACTTCTTCGACAGGTTCTTCATAAGGTAAAGGATCAAGTAAATTTACTTGTTTTATTTTATCCGCTGTCAACTGATTTCCTAATGCTTTAAAGCCTTTTACAGCAATAAAATCTTCAACATCTATATGTAAATCCTCTTTCTGAACTCCTTTTACTTTTGCGAAAATAAGTTGTGCCACCGGACGATAATCTGTTGATACAATCTCTAATTGCGAATTTGGATGTTCTGTAATAAAGCATTCTTCTTTATCAGTCTCTACGAGAAAACGTTTTAAATAGTAACGTTCTTTTTCTCCGTCAAAATAAATTGCCGAAACTGGTTTTTTAGGATTAAACTTCTCCAATACGATCATATCTTCCTCAAAATGAGTCGATAATTCCGGAATGATTACTTTTAATTTACCACTTTGATTGATGATTAAGATTTTATCACTTGGCTTAAATTCACCTAATAATTCACCTCTTGCATCAACATTTAAGCGTTTTACGGTATCATCAAACCAAACTTTTCTTGGTAATAAAGTCGAAATTCCTTTCTCTTTTAATTCAATTTTCTTGATTGGATATTTGGTTACCAAATTTCCTTTTGAAGCACGTCCTTTAATCGCTAATTTGGCAAAATCAATATCAAATTTCAATTTCTTGATCGTTCCCACCTGACGCAATAAGATCGTAATGACTTCTGCTTCCCCATTCGGGTTATGCGAAAAATAAACTACTTGTGAACCATTCGTTTCATTCGTCAAGTCATAAGGTTTATCACGTGTTACACCAGAAACATTAAAACGTTTGATATAGGATGGACCTGATTTTCCGTCACGATACATCATGTTGTAAATCGTACGTTTATCACTCTTATCAAAAATAGCGACATGAATAATATCTTTACCCACAAATGTTTTGGAATCTACCTTTGTTACCAGCATTTTTCCGTCACGTAAAAACACGATTACATCATCGATATCAGAACAATCTGTAAGATATTCATCTTTTTTAAGGCTGGTTCCTACGAATCCTTCTTCACGGTTTACGTATAATTTTGTGTTACGCAAAACTACTTTGGTAGCTTCGACATTATCAAATACACGAAGTTCCGTCTGGCGTTCGCGGCCTTTTCCGTATTTCTCTTTTAATTTCGTAAAATAAGCAATTGCGAAATCTGTCAAATTTGCTAAATGATGCTCTACTTCTTTCATCTCGTCTTCTAACTTAGAGATAAAATCATCTGCTTTATCAGAGTCAAAACGAGTAATACGAATCATTGGGATCTGAGTTAGTCTTTGCAAATCATCATCATTGATTTCTCTAACGAATGATTTTTTGAAAATCTCAAATCTGTCATACAAATACTTATACAGCGATTCTCTATCTGAATACAATTTGAAATCAATGTACATTTCTTCACGAATGAAGATTTTCTCTAAAGTAGAGAAATGCCATTTATTTTTTAATTCTTCTAATTGAATTTCTAGTTCCTGGCGAAGTAAATCTTCGGTTCTGTGAGTCGAAATTTTCAACATTTCAGAAACTCCAATAAACAACGGCTTATTATCTTCAATAACACAACCTAAAGGCGCTACAGAAGTTTCGCAGGCTGTAAAAGCAAACAAAGCATCAATAGTTTTGTCTGGAGAAACACCCGGAAAAAGATGAATTAAAATCTCAACATCTGCCGCTGTATTATCTTCAATTTTCTTGATTTTGATTTTACCTTTATCATTGGCTTTCAAAATACTGTCAATCAAAGTTGTGGTATTGGTCGAAAACGGAATTTGCGTAATTACCAACGTGTTCTTGTCTAATTGGGCAATTTTAGCACGCACACGCACACGTCCGCCACGAAGTCCATCATGATAATTCGACACATCAGCAATACCTTGTGTCATGAAATCAGGATATAATGTAAATGGTTTTCCTTTTAAAATCTTGATCGAAGCATCAATTAATTCATTGAAGTTGTGAGGCAGAACTTTAGTCGAAAGACCAACCGCAATTCCCTCTGCTCCTTGTGCCAAAAGTAACGGAAACTTTACCGGAAGATTGTTGGGTTCTGCACGACGACCATCATAAGAAACACCCCAATCGGTAATTTTTGGAGAATACAAAACCTCCAAAGCAAATTTAGACAAACGTGCCTCGATATAACGAGAAGCCGCAGCTCCATCGCCTGTTAAGATATTTCCCCAGTTTCCCTGGCAATCAATTAGTAAATCTTTTTGACCAATTTGTACCATCGCATCACCAATACTGGCATCTCCGTGTGGGTGATACTGCATGGTGTGACCAACAACATTGGCAACTTTATTATAACGACCGTCATCCAACTCCTTTAAAGAGTGCATAATACGACGCTGAACAGGTTTAAAACCATCTTCAATCGCCGGAACTGCACGTTCCAGAATTACGTATGAAGCATAATCCAGAAACCAGTCTTTGTACATTCCCGTTACTTTTGTAATAACGTCGTCTCCTTCTTCTTCCTGGTTTTCGTAAAAATGCTTTCCTTCAAAATTCTTAGCATCTACGTTTATAATTTCCTCAGAATCATCTCCATCCTGATTTTCATCAATCTGGTTCTCTTCAGAATTATTCTCGTCGTCGTTTGGAATTATGTTATCGTCTTCTTCGTCTTTCATTTATTTATATTCGAAATTATAAATTTGATATTATTTATTCTCCAAAAGTCGTTTTAAATCTGACTCACTTGGTAAAACGGTTTTATATTTACTGGCAAAATTATCTAGTGTGCTAACTTAAAAATTCATCGACACTTATAACGAAATTCAAATTATAAATTCAGCAACACTGTCGCAGAATTTTATATTTCAAAAACCCCAGTCATTGACTGAGGTTTTCATATTTTTATTTTCTTTCTAAACTTCAGCTTCAACAGCATCCAATTCCACCTTCAAATTCTTGATGATAAATTCTTGTCTGTCCGGAGTATTTTTCCCCATATAGAAAGATAACAATTGTTCAATCGAAGTATTTTTATCCATCATAATTGGATCAAGGCGAATGGTTTCTCCAATGAAGTTTTTGAACTCATCCGGCGAAATCTCTCCCAAACCCTTAAATCGGGTGATTTCCGGTTTTGGTTTTAGTTTTTCGATCGCATCTCTTCTCTCTTCTTCTGAATAACAATAGATGGTTTCCTTTTTATTTCGAACCCTGAAAAGTGGCGTTTGCAAAATATACAAATGTCCTTCTTTGATTAATTCAGGAAAAAACTGAAGAAAGAAAGTAATCAACAACAAACGAATGTGCATTCCATCGACATCGGCATCGGTTGCAATTACGATATTGTTGTAACGCAATTTTTCCAGTCCGTCTTCGATATCTAAAGCTGCTTGTAATAAGTTGAATTCTTCATTCTCATATACAATCTTCTTCGTCATTCCGTACGAGTTCAAAGGCTTACCACGTAAACTAAATACGGCTTGTGTATTTACGTCACGTGACTTTGTGATCGATCCGGAAGCCGAATCTCCCTCGGTAATAAAAAGCGTACTTTCTAAGTTTCTCGGGTTTTTTGTATCTGGAAGGTGCGCGCGGCAATCTCTTAATTTTTTATTATGAAGATTGGCTTTCTTAGCACGATCCGTTGCCAGCTTTCTAATTCCGGATAATTCTTTTCGCTCACGCTCTGCCTGTAAAATTTTACGCAATAAAGCATCTGCAGTTGGAGGATTTTTGTGTAAATAATTGTCTAATTTATTTTTAACAAAATCATTTACAAAAGTACGAACAGATACAGCAGGCGTTCCATCGTCAGAACCCATATCTGTAGAACCTAATTTGGTTTTGGTCTGAGACTCAAAAACCGGCTCCATAACTTTAATACTAATCGCACTCACAATCGATTTACGAACGTCAGAAGCTTCGAAGTTTTTATTGTAAAACTCACGAATGGTTTTTACAATTGCTTCTCTGTAAGCCGCTAAGTGCGTTCCTCCCTGAGTTGTATTCTGTCCGTTGACAAAAGAGTGATACTCTTCGCTGTATTGTGTTTTACTGTGCGTTAAAGCGATCTCGATATCATGATCTTTCAGGTGAATAATTGGATATTCAAGATCATCCGCACTAATTGTTTCTTCTAATAAATCTCTAAGACCATTTTCAGAAATGTATTTTTCTCCATTAAAAATAATCGTCAAACCATTGTTTAGGTAACAATAGTTTTTGACCATTTTAATGACATATTCCATACGGAATTTGTAATTTTTAAAGATCGATTCATCCGGCGTAAAGGTTACTTTTGTTCCTTTTCGCTTTGTCGTCTCGATTATATCTTCTTCTAAAACTAAATTTCCAGCAGAAAATTCAGCTCCTTTTTGTTTATCATCACGAACTGATTCTACACGAAAGTAATTCGAAAGTGCATTTACTGCTTTTGTTCCTACACCATTTAAACCTACTGATTTCTGGAAAGCTTTAGAATCATACTTTCCTCCTGTATTCATTTTCGAAACTACATCAACTACCTTTCCTAACGGAATTCCACGTCCGTAATCACGAACCGTAACCGTTTTATCCCTGATAGTCACCTCAATAGTCTTTCCTGACCCCATCACGAACTCATCGATACAGTTGTCTAAAACCTCTTTTAAAAGAATATAAATACCATCATCCGGTGAAGAACCATCTCCTAGTTTCCCGATATACATTCCGGGACGCATACGAATATGTTCTTTCCAATCGAGTGATCGAATGTTATCTTCGGTATATTGATTTTGCTCTAGCATAAAGTGAATTGGATTTTTGGCTAATGTACCATTTATAGTCAAAAAATGAAAGCGTATTTTTTTTTTGTTATGATTAATAACAGCTTTAAATCCTATTTAAATTGATTTTAAAATAATACAGGTGTCAAAAATAAAAAAAATCATGTTTTTAACCAAAAAATGCTATTTGATTCCCAGTACTTCTTTTGCTAAAGCAATCATTTCGGGCGTTCCCGTATTTTTATTTTTTTCATCAGAAAGCTTAACAACGCCTTGCCAATGTGTATTATCCAGTTTAACTTCGGTCAATTTTATAACCATATTCATAGGCGGCAAACCTACGTCATTACTAAAATTGGTTCCGATACCAAACGACATTTTAATTTTATTTTTACAAAAATCAGTGATACTTTTTACTTTATCATAATTCAGCGAATCCGAAAAAACAATCACTTTCGATCTTGGATCAATCCCCATTTTTGTATAATGCGAAAGTACCTTTTGCGCAAATTCGATGGGATCTCCACTATCATGACGGACTCCGTCAAAAAGTTTAGAATATTTTTTATCAAATTGTTCGAAAAAAATATCTGTTGTATAAGTATCCGTTAAAGCGATCCCGAGATCACCTCCGTAAACTTGTGTCCAATTTTCCAGGCTAATTAAATTGGCCATTTTAAAACCAAACTGAGCCGCATGAAACATAAACCATTCATGTGCATGCGTTCCTAAGGGTCTTTTATTATTGACCATTGCAAAATGCACATTACTTGTACCAATAAAACTTTCAGAACCAAAAGTCTGCAAAGTATCGTTGATCAAAACATGTACATCATAAGAATGGCGACGTCTTGTTCCAAATTCCAAAATTGAAACCCCTAATTTATTATAGTTATCAATTTTATCTTTTGTTAATTTTTTTATCGCATCATCATTCAGCCGAATTAAGTGATTCGCCTTATAAAAAAGTTCTGAGATTAAAGCCATCAAAGGAACTTCCCACAAAATAGTTCGATACCAAAATCCTTCGATTGTGACTTTTATTTCTGATCCTTCCTGAGTAATGTGGACTTCTGACGGATCATAATTATATCCTTGTAAAAAATCTAAATATGTAGGATCAAGATACGGACAAAAGTGGGCTAAATAATTTTTTTCGTCTTTAGTCAGACGCAAATCAGCCATGGCATCAACAGATCGTCGAAGTAAATCACCAAAACCGGGAGGAAAAATATGTTTGCCTCTATTGATAAAACCATAACGCACTTTTGCCTTTGGAAAAAGCTTAATTACAGCATGCTGCATTGTAAATTTATAGAAATCATTATCTAAAATAGATTTCAGGAAAGTAGTTTCCATAGCCTTGGTTGCATTTCAACAGTTTTATTGACTGCTATCATTAAATTCATCTCTTTATCGCTAAGATACGTCAATTCTATAAAAGAAGAAAAACGTTTAAACAAAGATGCAAAATATCTTTATTTCGGAATTATTTTAAATGAAACGATGCTAAATGTATCCAGATAAATAGTAATGTAATCGCTTATATTTTTGTCATAAGTAATATCAAATTCTATACCTCCGCGTTTCGCTTTAGAGTTTTGAATTTTTACTGGCTGATTTTTTTTATTTAAATAGAAGAGTAAATCTGATTTTGAAACGTTTTTAATTTCAAAAGTAATTTTATCTCCATATTTCGCTTCCACTATTCCGGAATCCGGTGCTTTAATTTTATAATCGCCTTCGATTGTTTTATTATAAATTAAAGGTCCATTAAGAAAATCTTCCTTACTTAATCTGTTTCCTAAATAAGAACCGGAATCCGGAAAATGTTTAGCAAAAAAATATTCAGGATCTGTATCAAAATAAATGGATGTGAAGTCATTGACCATTTTTCCTTTACTATTGTCATAATATCCCTGACCCCATGTAACATCAATCAGTCGCCATTTTTTATCAATTAAAACAATGTTCCAGGCATGATTTGAAGAAAGTTTTTTTCGGCCAATATCTGCTAATCTTATCTTTGAATCTCCTCTGATTATTTCTGATTTAAGCCCTACCAATCCGGACAAATGCTGATATAAAGCTGTAAAACCCTCACAAACTGCCTTTTGAGAACTAAAACTCTTTTCAATCAATTTATCATTGATTTGTTGAATTTTTCTTTGCTTTTCAGCTTCAGTAGAATAACTAAACCCTTGTGTTCGCGGTGGATTTAAATATACCGCATAATCATATTTTACATTAAAGGCAATCCAACTGTAAATAGCTCTTGCCTTGTCGTGTTCTGAAGTAAAATCTTTTTGAATTCTTTCTGCTAAATCCTCTGTAGAACTAAAATGTTTTGGGTATTTTAGTACTATCCTGTCTACATCACTATCTTTTTGTGAGTAAGATGAATTTATAAAAACAAAATTCAGGAGAAGGAATATAACAGTAATCTTTTTTATTATCATCGATTAAAAACCAGACTTTATTATGTCTTTTAATTCTATATCTAACTCGGCATTTGAAATTTTATTTTGTTCCAGATCAAAATTAGCATTAAATGCTGGTAATGAAAATGTAGCTTTTATTTGTGCGCCGTATCGTGGCAATGCATTATTAGCAATTTCTAACACAGAAGCTCCACCTCTTGTGCCTGGCGATGTTGCCAATAACAACATTGACTTTTGCTGAAAAACTTCTTTGGTGATTCTGGAACTCCAGTCAAAAATATTTTTGAAAGCAACGGAATAATTACCATTATTCTCCGCTAAGGAAACAACAAGAAGATCTGCTGTTCCAATTTTCGCCAAAAATGCTTTTGCCGTTTCGTGCTGACCAATTTCTTTTTCAACATCGACACTAAACAAAGGCATAGCAAAATCATTCAAATCCAAAACTTCAACATCAGCATTTTCAAATAAGCTTGCTGCGTAAGTCGCAAAATGTTTGTTGATTGAATGTTGACTGTTACTTCCTCCAAAGGCTATAATTTTCATAAAGATGCTTTTTTTAACGGTTCTTTTTCTGTTGGATCTTTTATTTCGTAAATCTCCTTTTGAATTTCAACAGAGTATTCATTAGGTTCGATTTTACCTCCGTATGACTTTGCATATACTTTGGTAAATTCTGCTCCAAAATACAGAATAATTGCCGAATAATAGACCCAAACCAAAATAATTATTACAGAACCTGCTGCGCCATAGACTGAAGCAACTGTAGAGCTTCCTAAATAAAAACCAATTGCAAATTTACCAATCATAAAAAGTATTGCTGTAACTCCGGAACCAATAAAAGCGTCTTTCCATCTAATTTTTCCATCAGGTAATGTCTTGAAAATAATTGCAAAAAGAAGCGTAATACTTGCAAGAACGATCACTATATTGACTATATAAAATAAATAGACGGTACTTTCCGGGAAATACATTTTTAAACGAGCACTCATTAAATCTAATGTGGTACTTATAAAAAGACTGACAAGCATTAAAAAACCAACTGAAGCGATCATTGAAAATGACATTAAGCGATTTTGAATGAATTTTTTAATTCCTTTATCAGGTTTTGCTCGTAAACCCCATATAAAGTTTATAGAACTTTGTATCTCGGCAAAAACTCCCGATGCTCCAATTAACAACATTGCAACTCCAAATATGGTGGCAAAAACATTATCTCCTGACAATTGCACATTTTTTATTGCTTCCTGAATCTGGATTGCAGCGCCATTACCAACCAAACCATTTATTTGCCCGTAAAGTTGTCCTGTTACAGCATCTTCACCAAAGAAAAATCCGCATACAGTGATGATGATAATCAACAAAGGCGGTAAGGCAAATATGGTATAATAGGATAATGCAGCACTCAATTTAATAGCATTGTCATCATTAAATTCTAAAAAGGTGTTCTTGAGCAGAAACCATGACTTGGAGAATAATTTTTTGATTTTCACGATATTTCTGGTTTTAGATGTTCTCTCAAATTTAAGAAAAATTTAAAAACTTTTAATTCTCGCTTTTTGAGGAAATTTTACATTTTTACCATATTGAATATGAATATTCCAAATTCTTAAAATGGAACGCGGATGACACGGATTTGCTAAAGCGAAAACGCAGATTTGTATGGTTTTTTTTATGTCGCCTGTTTTTTGTTTCAAGTAGATTGAGCAGATTTTATTCACATTTTTTGTCAATTTCGACCGAACGAAGACCGCAGCGATAACGAAGATACGAAGTAATAACACTCAGAATAACACACTACCTGCTGATTGTTTTTTGCGCATAAAAAAACTGCTGAATCTCTCCAGCAGTTTAGCCTATTCTCTTTATTCTTTATTCTTTATTCTCCAGAAATCTATACGTTGAAACGAAAGTGCATTACATCACCGTCTTTTACGATATATTCTTTTCCTTCGACTTTGAATTTCCCTGCTTCTTTTGCTTTTGCTTCTGAACCGTATTGAACGTAATCTTCGTATGAGATAACTTCGGCACGAATGAATCCTTTTTCGAAATCAGTATGGATAACTCCGGCTGCTTGTGGCGCTGTTGAACCAATATTGATGGTCCAGGCACGAACTTCTTTTACACCTGCTGTAAAATAAGTTTGTTGTTTTAGTAATTTGTAAGCTGCACGAATTAAAACTGATGCTCCTGGCTCAGTCAATCCCATATCTTCAAGAAAAACCTGACGCTCTTCGTAGCTTTCTAACTCTGTAATATCAGCCTCTGCTCCTACTGAAAGTATAATAACTTCAGCACCTTCATCTTTTACTAATTCACGAATCTGATCTACGTATTTGTTTCCGTTTACAGCTGAACTTTCGTCAACATTACAAACATATAAAACCGGTTTTGAAGTAATTAACTGGAAAGCTTCCATTAAAATTTCTTCGTCATTATTTTGAGGAATAATTGTTCTCGCCGATTTTGCCTGTAATAATGCTTCTCTGATTCGGTTTAACAAAGCTTCTTCTGTCTGTGCTTCTTTATTTCCTGTTTTTGCAGCACGTTTTACTTTTTCTAAACGTTTGTCTATCGTTTCTAAGTCTTTTAACTGTAATTCGATATCAATTGTTTCTTTATCACGAATTGGATTTACATTTCCGTCAACGTGAACAATGTTATCGTTATCAAAACAACGTACAACGTGAATAATAGCATTACACTCTCTAATGTTTCCTAAAAATTGGTTTCCAAGACCTTCACCTTTACTTGCACCTTTTACCAAACCTGCGATATCAACAATATCAACTGTTGCCATTTGTACGCGCTCTGGTTTTACCAATTCTTCTAACTTATTGATTCTTGGATCCGGAACGTTTACAACACCAATATTAGGTTCGATTGTACAAAACGGAAAGTTGGCACTTTGCGCTTTTGCATTAGATAAACAATTAAATAATGTTGATTTTCCAACATTTGGTAATCCTACAATTCCTGCTTTCATTTGTTGTTTCTATTTATTTTTTATGTGATCCTGATCTCTCAGGCCTTATCATTAATAAATTTACCTTAATATAAAGGCAATTATTTTAATGATCTTTATTTGTGTCTTTGCTTTTTGCTTCTGCCAAAATGATATTTTTTGGCTTTAAAATTTTGCAAATATAAGATTTAATAGCTGGTAAGTGAAGTAAAAATGACGATTAATGTATTTTAAAACATCTTCTTTAAAATACATTCAAAATTTTATTAAAAAACAGCTCTTTTACTCAACATTATAAAACAAAAAATCCTTGGTTCAAACATTTAGAATTCTTTTCATTTTATACTCATTTCTAAAAGTTACATCTTAAAATCCAATGCACTTATAATGGCTTTTTCCTGATCTGTGGCTGTAAAACCGGAAATATCCCAATAGTTCGTCAGAATTTTATTCTGTTTATTAAAAAGTGTTTTTTCTTTAAAAACATCACTTTCACGATAAGTAAATTTTTGTTTATTAAAGTTGGTCGTTATAAAACTATTGCGAACCTGAATATTTTTGACCTTATCTTTTAAAATAATATTATAAGCAATTTCTTCATTTGAATTGAGTAAATAATAATTTTCACCATCTAATCTATAATCTACTTTTACAAATGATCTTGTAATATTTTTAGATCCAACAATGGGTTTCACTTCTATTTTATCAAAATTTTGTGGAGTCGTGCTAATTATAAATTCTATAATTACTTTTTTCTCCGGATCGTAGATAATTTCAAAATTCTCGAGTTCTTTTTTAGAAGAGTCCAAAGGAGTAATTTTCATTACATGATAATTCCTATTATTAGGATGCCCTTTTACTATGAAATCATATTCTTTCTTCTTTTTTGAATCTAAAACAGGATCAAAATATTTAAGGTTAGAATAATTTTCCATAATATTATTCAAATTATATCCTCTAAGATCAGTACTTATATCGGTTTCTAATAAACCGTACGACCTATTTTGTTCTACCAGTAATGTTGTTTTTATTTTTTTCTCGTTTCCCGAAAACTGAAAATTCACAAGACCGTCATTATAATAGGAGTATTTATTATCCAGCATAAAAAACTCTCTCACATACACCTTCAGACGATAAGGTGTTGAGAGTTTTTTGATCGAATTAGAAACAATTTTTTGTAGTGTTTTCTGCGGATTTTCTCTGGACACAACAATTTCATCCAATTTATTCTTATTCTTTAGATAAACCACAAAATCATTGTCTTTTAAAGTCCCCCAACGAATTGTCAGATTTTCATAGTCAATATCCGAAACCTGAATGTTCGACGCACCATTTAATACAAAACCAACCTTACCTTCTTCATTAGTTAACAAAACTTGCTTCGTTTTCATGATAAGTACTGTCGCATTTTCTATAGGCAATTGAGTTTCTATATCCTTAACAACAATAGAATATTCTGTGTTTTGTGCAAAAACACTAACGCTAAAAAACACAATAGACAAAAGTAGTAATCTCCTCATAGATAGTTGCTAATACAAAATTAACCACTATAAAACTACAAATAAAACATTAAAATCCTAGACAATACAAAAAAAAGTTAATTACAAAAAAATCCTGAGCGTTGACTCAGGATTTTTTACTTATCTAAATTTAAATAATATTTTATTCATCACCATGCAAAAACGCTTGTCTGTTCAACAAGGTTTCTTCATCTTCTACGTGATTATCATCAGGCACACAACAATCAACAGGACATACGGCAGCACATTGAGGTTCATCATGAAAACCCTTACATTCAGTACATTTTCCAGGAACAATATAATATACTTCATCAGAAATTGGCGTTTGTGCATCATCAGCATCAACCTCAGTTCCGTCAGGTAAAATTATTTTCCCAGAAAGTTTAGTTCCATCCTTATATCTCCAATCATCAGCGCCTTCATAAATTGCTGTATTTGGGCACTCTGGTTCACAAGCCCCACAGTTTATGCATTCGTCAGTTATAATTATTGCCATTTTTGTTCTTGGTTACGAGTTAAAAGCTATAGGTTATGCGTTAAAAATGTCAAACATTATAATCGGCTTTGCCTTATAACTTAATATAGCTTATTTTTGTGCAAAATTACAATCAAAACCTTTCATAAACAAATTACTTATGTTACAAAACGAAAAAAAACAATCTTTTATAGCACTAGGTCGATTTTTAAGTCAGTTTTCTGAACGAGAAAACACACGAAATGAATCGGTTTTAGGTAATGACTTGTTTTTTAATGATTTTATAAAACTGATAGCCCTTTCGCAATCACACAACGGATGGTATACACCTGAACAAGTGTACTTTGCAATACAATCATGGGCGAATGCTCTAACTCAAGAAAATATTGACAAATGGCTTTCTGAGTATTCATTTGACTTTTCTCATGAAGAAAAAAATCAAAAAAATGTAGCATTAATATTAGCCGGAAATATTCCGTTAGTTGGTTTTCATGACTTTTTATCAGTATTAATCACAGGAAATAAAGCATTAATAAAAACATCCTCAAACGATCAGCATTTATTACCATTTTTAGCCAAATATTTGATTTTCGCTGATGAAAGCTTAAAAAACAGGATTACTTTCGTAGATGGAAAACTGAAAAACTTTGATACCGTAATCGCCACCGGAAGCAACAATACTGCCCGATATTTTGAATATTACTTTAAAGATAAGCCTTCAATCATCCGAAAAAACAGAAATTCGGTAGCCGTTTTAAACGGAAAAGAAACGCACGAAGAATTAGAAGCTTTAGGCGAAGATATTTTCAGGTATTTTGGTTTAGGATGCCGTAACGTTTCGAAACTTTTTGTTCCGAAAGATTACTCATTTGTTGCTTTTTTTGAAGCTATTTTCAAATATCAGGATGTTATACATTATGAGAAGTACGCCAATAATTACGACTATAATAAAGCGGTTTTTTTAATGAGCAATTTCAAGTTGCTGGATAATGGCTTTTTGACTTTGAAAGAAGATTCAAGTTACGCCTCTCCTATTTCCAGCGTTTTTTATGAGTTTTACGAAAGCATCGAAGATTTACAGGCTCGCCTTGAAGCTGATGCTGAACAAATTCAGTGCATTGTTAGCAACGATTTGATCAAAAACAGCATACCGTTTGGTCAAACGCAAAATCCTCAATTGTGGGATTATGCAGATAACGTAGATACTATAACGTTTTTGTTAACAACAAAGTAAAAATATGTTTAATTATTTCGAATAATTTATCGCTTTTTAAGCTCCTATTGCCGAAATTTGCCTCTTTAAAATTTTCGACTTTTAACAACAACCATGAAAAAACACAACTACAGCGCAGGACCAAGTATCTTACCTCAAGAGGTTTTTGAAAAAGCATCAAAAGCTATATTAAATTTTAATGATTCAGGACTTTCTATTCTTGAAATTTCGCACCGAAGCAAAGATTTCGTTGCCGTTATGGATGAAGCTCGTTCCCTTGCGTTAGAATTACTAGGTCTTACAGGAAAAGGATATCAGGCACTATTTTTACAAGGTGGTGCAAGTACAGCATTCTTAATGGCTCCATATAATTTATTGAAAGAAGGCGGAAAAGCGGCTTATTTAGATTCAGGAACATGGGCAACTGCCGCAATAAAAGAAGCAAAATATTTTGGAGAAACTATTGTTGTAGCTTCTTCAAAAGAACAAAATTACAATCATATTCCAAAAGGATACGAAATACCTAGTGATGCTGATTATTTTCACTGTACAAGTAACAACACCATTTTTGGAACTCAAATGAAAGAATTCCCTGCAACTAACGTTCCTGTTGTTTGCGATATGAGTTCTGATATTTTTTCACGCAATTTAGATTTCTCTAAATTTGACTTAATCTACGCCGGAGCTCAAAAAAATATGGGTCCTGCAGGAACTACTTTGGTAGTTGTTAAAGAAGATATCTTGGAGAAAAGCGGAAGAACTATCCCTAGTATGTTAGATTATGCTAAACATATCAAAGCAGAAAGTATGTATAATACTCCTCCTGTTTTTGCTGTTTATGTTTCGTTATTGACTTTACAATGGATCAAAGAAAAAGGCGGAGTTGCTGCTGTTGAAAAATTAAACGACGCAAAAGCTGATTTAATTTATACTGAAATTGACAGAAACCCACTTTTCAAAGGTGCTGCAGCTGTTGAAGATCGTTCTAAAATGAATGTTACTTTCTTATTAAACAACGCGGATCATACTGCTGCGTTTGATGCTTTATGGAAAGAAGCAGGAATTTCAGGATTGCCAGGACACCGTTCTGTTGGTGGTTACAGAGCTTCTATTTACAATGCTATGCCTATCGAAAGTGTTCAGGTATTGGTTGATGTAATGAAAGCATTGGAAGGTAAAGTTTAGTTTTCAGTTTGCAGTCTCAGTTTTCAGTCTTACTATTACTGAAAACTGAGACTGCAAACTGGGTTTCTAGCCCCGATAGAAGTGGAAATCCTTTTATTTTTTTTCTTTAAAAAAATAAAAGATTGTAACGAATAGCGGGATTAGCTCCTAAATCAAAAAAGAAAAAATATAATATTATGTTTATCATCTAATCTATACGATTAAACGATAAAACAAATAAACACATAAACTAAAATGAAAGTATTAGCAAATGACGGAATTTCTAAAAGTGGAATTCTTGCCTTAGAAAAAGGTGGATTTGAAGTTATAACTACAAAAGTAGCTCAGGAACAAGTAGCTAATTTTGTAAACGAAAACAATGTAGACGTAGTTTTAGTGCGTAGCGCAACTAAAGTTCGTAAAGATATTATTGATGCTTGCCCGGGATTAAAAATTATTGGTCGTGGTGGTGTTGGTATGGATAATATTGATGTTGATTACGCAAAAAGCAAAGGAATTCACGTAATTAATACACCTGCTTCATCATCAGAATCTGTTGCTGAATTGGTATTTGGACACTTATTTTCTGGTGTTCGTTTCTTGCATGATTCTAACAGAAATATGCCTCTTGAAGGGGATTCAAACTTTGATGGTTTGAAAAAAGCTTATGCTAACGGAGTTGAATTAAGAGGTAAAACTCTTGGTATTGTTGGTATTGGCCGTATCGGACAAGCTACTGCAAAAATGGCTCTTGGTTTAGGTATGAAAGTAATTGCTGCAGATAGTTTTATTCCGTCTATAGACATTAAAGTGGAGTTTTTTGATGGTCAGTCAATCACTACAACAATCGTTTCTCAGTCATTAGAGTCTTTATTCAAAGAAGCTGATTTCATTACATTACACGTTCCTGCTCAGGATGGTTACATCGTTGGTGAAAAAGAATTTGCAATCATGAAAGACGGTGTTGGAATCGTAAACTGTGCTCGTGGTGGTGTTATTGATGAAGTAGCTTTAGTAAAAGCTTTAGATTCTGGAAAAGTTGCTTTTGCAGGATTGGATGTTTTTGAAAGCGAACCAAAACCGGAAATGGCAATTTTAATGCATACTAAAATCTCTTTGACTCCACATATTGGAGCTGCAACGGGAGAAGCACAAGATAGAATTGGTACTGAATTAGCATCACAAATTATTACTTTGTTGAGCTAATCAATTAAAAAAAGATTAAAATCAATTAAAGGGATTTGCTACTCAACCGTAGTAAATCCCTTTCTTTTTTTATATTTTTACACCATAATTAAGCTAGAATATGAAAACAGATAAAAAAAGTTCTGGTCGTAAGTGGATCATTATTTTTATACTATTTATTGCTGTAATTGCTCTATTCTGTACCTCTATATTTGGAAATATCTTTTCGCTTGTTATCGAAAAAGAATATTTTATCCCAAAGCAATCATCAATTTTTACTTTTAATGAAACTGTTCAAAATGAGGGTTCAAGTGATGTGTGGAGATACGGGGAAGATTTTACCAATTATTATTTCAACCTAAGTACGTTTACTAACGATGTTTTATTCTTTCCTAAAAAGAACATTAATAATTGCCTGGGATTTGATCCTGAAGATATAACTACGTGGTGTGGTGTAAAAGTACCAAACCCTGCACAGCTTTAATTCAAAACCATATAAATAAGGGATAAATATTTTTTAGAATTTATTGGGCTAATTAATTATAATTAAATCGGTTAGAAGAAATTTATTAACATTGTTTAATAAATTTCTTTCTTTTTTTGATTAAATTTGAGTTCTAATCTAAATTCTTTAAATTATGTTTGAACAATTAACACAATTAGTACAACAATACGGAGGCAACGCTGTAGTAAACAACGCTGCTGTCCCAAATGAGCATAATGAAGCTGTCATAACTGAAACCAGTACGTCAATATTTGCAGGATTGCAAAAGATTGCTTCAGAAGGCGGAGGCGAACAATTAGCCAGTTTATTTAGTGGAAAAACTCCTATCGACAGTTCTAATCCTGTTGTGCAACAAATAACACAACAATTGTCCGGAAATCTTGGTGAAAAATTTGGATTAAGCAGCGAGGCTTCAGCCGGTGTCGCTTCAGGGATGATTCCTCAAATTTTAAGTTCACTGGTAAATAAGACGAAGGATCCTAATGACAGCGGTTTTCAGCTTTCGGATATTATTAGTTCAATTACAGGAAATGGCGGACAAGCTTCCGGAATTATGGAAACTATTAATAAATACGGAATGCAATTTGGTTTAGATCAAAACAATGATGGAAAAGTCGATGTTGCCGATGTTCTGATAGTTACCAAAAGCAAAGGTGGAATTGCAGGATTTATTGGAAAAATATTTGGCAGCAAATAAATAACCAATAAACCACTAAGGTTCTGCATATTAAATGCAAAGACATAAAATATCCTAAGCTGTTTACTTTAGTGTAAATGGCTTTTTTTTAGTTAAAAACTAATAATGGCAAGATTTTAGTATTTCAATTTATAAATAAACTTAAATCTACAGCCAAGAATCACAATGCTGCTGTTAAGCAATAAAATAGCAAGCTGCCCTAGCTGTAAATTAAAGTTTGAAATTAAAAATTATGAAAAAAATACTTTCCTCATTAGTTCTTTTGCTTACAATAGTAGCATGTTCTACAACTTCTAAAAATACTGTTGCCGTAAATCCTTCAACTAAAACAAGTCTTGCAGTAAATGATACGGTACGAATTGCGAATGATTCTTTAGAATATGAAGTAATTATTATCGACAATGGTTTTAGTACCTGGTTAGCCTCTACAGCGCTTCCTCGAAATTACTATTCTTTATCTTACCTTGAAAACAAGAATTATCTATACGTTACAGAATGGAATAATCGCGTTTTACAACCACAAAGATATAGTCCTAATTTATACGAAATGACTATTGATTACAGACCAAATATTCATTACGGATATGAAGTAAATTATTTGATTTATAATTATATGATTTATTTTCAAAATACATACAAACAAAAGCTCGCGGGCCATGTTCCTATAAGATAATGTTCTTATATTTGTAATCATTGCATATAAAAATGAACAGATTAAAGAAACGTTGGGGAATTACCTCAAATCTACAAGCCATCATTATAATTGTTGTTTTTGCCATCACAGGATCGGCATCTGCATGGTTGTCTAGACCTTTTTGCGTTTTATTAGGCATCACCAAAGAAGATTTTGGTGGCTGGTTTACTTTAATCCGATTGTTGATTATTTTTCCTATATATCAGGTTTTACTGGTTGCCATAGGAACTATTTTTGGGCAATTTCGATTCTTTTGGAATTTCGAAAAAAAAATGCTCAAAAATATGGGACTAGGATTTTTATTCAAAGATAAAAATTAAGCGTCATTATTATTTCTTTGAAAATAATAAGTATAAATCCACGTAAGTGTAAAGGATGGAATTACATCTGTAAAAGGTAATATCTCTTCAACAAAGGTCAAAATACCCGCAACACGCCCTACTCGGCCTTTATACATTCTAGTCATTATAAAAGCGGCGACCGGCGCCCAGATAACGTCCGTAAATTCTCCAACTAACGGAATTGTAAAGGAAACCATTCCAATCGCATCCAAAAGCAAGCCTAAAAGCAGCTTTCTGGTTCTCTCGTCTTCGTTTATCATTTTTACTTCCTGCATGTTATTTCAAATTAGATATTATTCGAATTTATAAAGAATTAGTCAAATTAAAATTATGTCTAAGCATAATTTTATTTCTTAATTACCATATAATCATCCGGTTAAAACACTTTTCATTATTTCTTAGATCTCGATACTGCAAATAACACACCAAAGTTTCCATCTGTCTGAATCCAATTTTCAGACGGGACAAATGCACGTGATACAAATCCGTCCAGATACAAAGCATTTTTGCAGCCTAAGCTTTTAAAATAACTTGCGAAATCATAAAAATTAATTTCTTTTTTAGATAATATGAAGACTATTTTTCCATCAGGCAAAATCCCTACTCCATTTCGAATGTTCAAATTACTGGATCCCTTTTTTAATTCCGGATGAATTTGCCCGTCAATAATCAACATTGGACCTGATTGAGTCGCATATTCTATTTTTCCGTTATTTCGAAAATCCTGGGTCGTACATATTGCAGCCGTTTTTTCCGTCGTTAAATAAAATACACCATTGGGTTTTAAATAAAAATTCCCTGCCGCTTTTATGGTATCTAAAGGCGATAATATTTTTTGCTTTTCAATATAAAGTCCCTGAGGCGAATTGTCTTTTTTGTACATTCCGGCATTCATCGCAAAATCAAGAGTTTTATTATTACCCTCTAACCAAGCTTTTAAATTCTGAATACTTCCGAAATTTTGATCCTTATCATCCTTCCAGTATAATTTTAAATCTTGTTTCTTAAGATCGACTTTGTATACTAAAAATTGATCATCAGCATATATTTTTGCATTTACAAATATTCCTGCAAGCGCAATTATAAAGATTACCAGACCAATTTTTATTTTCATCTTTTTAAAATATTTATGATAAATGTAAAATAAATTTTTAATACTTATTTAAATAGCCATCTTCTTAAATTTCTGTTACAACACATTTTTATATCGGCAGAATCTTTGTTTCTTTGTAGAAACAGTTTCAAAAATGATACACGCAAAAAACATACATAAGTTCTACGATAAATTAGAGGTTTTAAAAGGAGTTGACTTGCACATCAAAAAAGGAGAAATTGTTTCGATTGTTGGTGCTTCAGGTGCCGGAAAAACTACGCTTTTGCAAATTCTGGGAACGCTGGACAAGCCTGAAATAAACACTGAATCATCTCTGACTATTAACGGTGAAAATGTATTGAAATTACAGGATGTTGAAACTGACAATACAAAACAAGAAAAAGCTTTTAAATGGATATCCTGGATTGGTGCTGTTTATACCATTGCTTTAGTAATTTTCGCATTCTTTTTCAAGCATATAATTCTTGATGATTTAGTAAGAAACATCACCGTTGGCATTTTAATTTTGCCTGTTTTGTTATTTGTAATTTATATGAACCGTTATTTTAAAAAGAAAAGCAAACAAGACAAAGTATTGTCGAGTTTTCGCAATTTAAATCTTGGTTTTATATTCCAGTTTCATCAATTATTACCTGAATTCACAGCTTTAGAAAATGTTTGTATTCCCGCATTTATGGCTAATAAACCAAAAGCCGAAACGGAAAAAGAAGCCAAACGAATCTTAGAATATCTTGGTCTATCTCACAGAATACATCATAAACCAAACGAGTTATCCGGAGGAGAACAACAAAGGGTTGCCGTTGCGAGGGCTTTAATCAATAAACCGGACGTTATTTTTGCCGATGAACCTTCAGGGAACTTAGACACGCTTTCGGCCGAAAATTTACATCAGTTATTCTTTCAGCTTCGCGACGAATTTGGGCAAACTTTTGTTATCGTAACACATAACGAAGAACTGGCAAATATGGCGGATCGAAAATTAGTAATGGTCGATGGTTTAATTAGTAATTAGAATAAGGAGCTATTTACTGCTGTATGCCAATATTATCTCTTCCTAACAAAGAAACCCGAATAAGTAAACACTAATTTCACGAATTGTCACAGATTGGTTTGTTTAATTAATTACACGAAATAAGTTAAGCACTAAAATTAGTGTCAATTTGCGAAATTAGTGTTCTTATTTTCATAACATTAATATGTTCACATCAGAACACCCGAATAACAAGAATTTTCATTTCAATCATGACCCAAAAAGAGCTTAAAGAATTCCTCGACGAAAAAGTCATTCAATATAATAATCAGGATTTTATTGACAGTGATCCTGTACAGATTCCGCATTTATTTTCTCAAAAAGAAGACATTGAAATTGCCGGTTTCCTGAGTGCTACAATTGCCTGGGGAAATCGCAAAATGATCATCAAAAATTCCCATCAAATGATGGAATTAATGGGCAATACACCTTATGATTTTGTGATGTCCCATTCTGAGGAAGACTTGTTGAGTTTAGAAAATTTCGTTCACAGAACCTTTAACGGAAAAGATTTTGGTGGCTTTATAAAAGGCCTACAACACATCTATCAAAACCATAATGGTTTAGAAGCTGTTTTTGCTAAACATCAGGAAAAGGACAGTTTGCAAAAAAGCATTCACGAGTTTAAAAAAATATTCTTCGAAATAGATCATTTGCCAAGAACTCAAAAACACATTTCAGATCCATTAAATAATTCGGCAGCAAAAAGAATCAACATGTATTTGCGCTGGATGGTGCGTCAGGACACAAAAGGAGTCGATTTAGGAATTTGGAAAACCATTTCGCCATCTGCATTATCTTGTCCGCTAGATGTACATTCCGGTAATGTTGCACGAAAACTTGGAATTCTTACCCGAAAACAAAATGACGGAAAAGCTTTGACAGAATTGGATCTTAAGCTTAGAAAAATGGATGCTCAAGATCCTGTAAAATACGATTTTGCCCTGTTTGGACTGGGAGTTTTTGAAGGGTTTTAAAGTTTTAAAAATAGCGTACATCAAAGCTGATCTCAACAAATATCATACTGGTTTCCATAAATGTCAGGTTGAGCGAAGTCGAAGCCAAAGTTGCAATTGGCATGCCCTTCGACTTCGCTCAGGGTGATACATCGCTATCAAAAACATAAAATCTAACAAAAAACCATGAATTTAACGTACATTTGCACAAAATTTAATGTAAATGAGCACTTTCGAAAAATTCAATCTTCCAAAATCAGTACAAAAAGCAATCGACGAATTAGGCTTTGTTACGCCTACACCTATTCAGGAAAAATCCTTTGCTGTGATTATGTCTGGCCGTGATATGATGGGAATTGCGCAAACCGGTACCGGTAAAACATTTGCTTACTTACTACCTCTTTTAAAATTATATAAATTTACACCAACCAATACGCCTAAAATCGTAATTCTGGTTCCAACCCGCGAATTAGTAGTTCAGGTTGTAGAAGAAGTCGAGAAATTAACCAAATACATGTCAGTTAGTACACTTGGTATCTTTGGTGGAGTAAATATCAATACACAAAAGAAAGCTGTTTACGAAGGTGTCGACATTCTTGTTGGAACGCCGGGTCGTACAATGGATTTAGCGCTTGATGCTGTTATTCGTTTTGATGAAACTCAAAAATTAGTAATCGATGAGTTTGACGAAATGCTGAATCTTGGTTTCCGTACACAATTGACAGCGCTTTTGGCGATGATGAAAACCAAACGTCAAAACATTCTTTTCTCTGCAACCATGACTGATGAAGTTGATGCTGTTTTGAATGACTTTTTTGATTTCCCTGAAGAAGTTACACTTGCCGCTTCCGGAACTCCGCTTGAAAACATTACTCAGGTTACATACAATGTTCCTAACTTTAATACAAAAGTAAACCTGTTGAAACATTTATTAGAAACAAACGAAAGCATGGAACGTGTTTTGGTTTTTGTGAATAATAAAAAGATTTCAGACATGCTTCATACCAGAATCGAAGAAGATTTTGAAGGTCAGTTTGGAGTAATTCACTCGAACAAATCTCAAAATTATCGTTTGAGTACCATGGCAGAATTCCAGGAAGGAAATCTTCGCGGATTGATCACCACTGATATTATGGCGAGAGGTTTGGATATTTCGAATATCTCTCACGTTATTAACTTTGAACTTCCTGAATTTCCTGAATTGTACATGCACAGAATTGGTCGTACAGGTCGTGCAGATGCAACAGGAACCGCGATTAGTTTTATCACGCCTCGTGAAGAAGAATTTAAAGTCGAAGTTGAAGTATTGATGAATCAAGAACTTGCAATTGCAGATTTTCCTGAAGAAGTTGAAATTTCATTAAAATTAATTGAGCCTGAAAAAGACAAACAGCCGATTAAGTTTTTAATGAAAAAACAAAAACTTTCCGGTGATGGTGCTTTTCATGAAAAAGATAAAAAGAATAAAAAAGTAAATCTTGGAGGACCTTCTAAAACCAAAAAGAAAACCCACGGATCTGTCAATCGAAATATGTTGAAAACGAGAGACAAGAAGAGAAAAGATAAGAATAAATAGATTTTTAAAGGTTCTAAGTAGCTAAGGCTTTCTTTTTAGACGATATAAAATAAAAAATCCTAAAGATTGATACAATCTTTAGGATTTTTTATTTTAACTCAAAACCTTAGCAACTTAGAGCCTTAGTACCTTTTAAGAAAACTATATCTTCGTAAAAACCAATCCAACCGGAGAACACAATTCAATCTTTTTTCCGGTATTGGTAAGCTTTCCTGTGGTTTTATCTCTTTTAAAAATAACGATATCATTTGTATATTGATGACCTACCAAAAGGTAATTTCCTGTTGGATCAATGGCAAAATCTCTTGGGCCTTTTCCTAAAGTACTTTCCTGCTCTACAAACTTAATGCTTCCGTCTTTCTGAATTTTATAAACTGAAATATTATTGGCATCCACACGATCTGTTACGTATAAAAATTTTCCGTCAGGCGAAATTTTAATCGCTGCTGCGCCAGTTCCTCCAGTAAATCCTTTTGGTAAAATACTCGTTTCGGCAAGAAGTTTTAAATTTCCTGATTTATCATAACTAAAAGTAGTAAGAGTCGCATCTAATTCCTGAACCATGTACACAAATTTCCCGTCTTTACTAAAGGTTAAATGCCTTGGGCCACTTCCTTTTTTTACATCTACAGTTCCTTTTAAAGTTAAAACTTCATGGCTCGCACCCGGATTGTATTTATAAATAAAAACTTTATCCTGCCCCAAATCATTCGATAAAACAAACTTTTTGTCCGGAGAAAAAACAACTTGATGCACATGTGCCTTTTCCTGACGCGCAGCATTTGGTCCTTTTCCTTCATGCTGAATCATTTGTTGACCTTCTGTGATGCTCCCGTCAGCATTTTTCTTAAAAACTGCAATACTTCCTCCGGAATAATTAGCAACAATCACGTTTTTATCATCGTTTATTAGATGACAAGGATCCGCTCCCAGAGAAGAGTGCGTATTTAATACCTTAAGTTTACCTGTTGGCGCGTCATATGCTAATGCCGTTACAGCACTTTGTGTTCCGTTTTCGTTTACCGCATAAACAAATTTATTATTTGTCGAAACGGATACATAACTAGGACTTACTACATTTTCGGTAGAATTCTTTAATTTAAAATTACCCGAAGCTGCATCAAATTCGTAAACGTAAATTCCTTTACTTTCGCAAGTATTGGTGTAAGTTCCCACCAATAAATTGAATTTATTCTGAGCTTGTGAAGCTGTAAAAGCTAAAGTCGAAAAAAGAACTATATATAATCTTTTCATAGTTTTCATTTGTTTTTTGAATAGGCTAAAATAATCAATAATACCTTTCGGAAAGTTATTTTTTGTTATAAAAGAAATTACATAAGTTACATTATTCAAACTCTGTTTTGCTATTTTTAAACCATACAAGTACGATAAGTTCATTTAACTTTTGCAAAATTCGAATCTAGCTTGTATCCGGTATATTACTTATATGGTTTAAATACTATTACCTATATGGTTTGACTAAAAATTTGTATTTTTGACCAGCAGCTACAAAACGTAGTGAAATAAATCTAAGCCAGAATGCATTTTAAACATCCCGAAATTCTATACTTTCTGTTTTTATTGATCGTTCCAATTTTGGTTCATTTATTTCAATTACGACGTTTTAAAATATCCTATTTTACCAATGTTCGCTTCTTAAAAGAACTTTCGATACAAACCCGAAAAAGTTCTAAAATCAAAAAGAGACTTTTATTAGCGACTCGTTTACTATTGCTGACTTGTATTATTTTTGCTTTCGCACAACCTTTTTTTGAAGCTAAGGATAGTAAAAATGCAACTAACGAAATGTATATTATTCTGGACAATTCGTTTAGTATGCAGGCTAAAGGTAAAAAAGGAGAATTACTAAAACGTGCTGTTCAGGAATTACTCGAAAATACTCCTGAAACAACTCAGTTTTCGTTATTAACCAACACTGAAAACTACTGGAATACGGATATAAAATCATCAAAAAGCGCTTTACAAAATCTAAAATACAGTGCCACTCCTTTTGAGCTTTCGTCAATAATGGCAAAAATCAAAGCGCATAAATCGGCTTATAAAAAAGATATTGTTATTATTACAGATGCTGTTGGTCTCGCAGAAAAAGATGTAAAAAACATTGATAGAGAAGAGAAACCGTATTTTATTATTCCGCAAGCCGAGCAAAAAAATAATGTCGCAATTGATAGTGTTTTTATCAATCAGACTTTGGAGAATTTCTATGAAATCAGCGTAAATCTATCCGCTTACGGAGAGGATTTAAAACCAGTAACGATGGCATTATACAATCAAAACAAATTGATTGCAAAAACCATTATCAAATTTGATGCAAAGAAAAAGAAAGTCAATTTTACGATTCCAAAAGAAGCCTTTCATGGTTATGTAACTATCGAAGACAATGGTTTGACGTATGACAACACACTTTATTTTAGCATTTCGAAAAACAAAAAAACGAATGTTATTAGTATTGGAGAACCGGAGAAAAGTAATTTCTTATCCCGAATCTATACTTCAGCTGAATTCAATTATAACAATTACTCTATTAGTACTTTAGATTATAATAGTTTAGAAAAACAAAACACTATTATCCTGAATGAATTAATTGAAATTCCTCAGGCTTTGCAAACCACCTTAAAAGCATTTGTTTCTAAAGGTGGAAATTTAGTCGTTATTCCTTCTGAAAAAAGTTCTGTTTCAAATCTGAATACTTTTCTGGGGAATTTTGGAAAAATTCAGTTTAAGGATCTTGAAAATAAAAATAAGTTAATTACCAAAATCAATTTTGATCATCCTTTGTTTTCAGGCGTTTTCGAGAATAAAATTACTAATTTTCAATATCCAAAAACAAACAGTTCATTTAATATTTCGAGTCCATATCCGGCAGTTTTATCGTATGAAGACCAAAGTGTTTTTGTAACAGCGATTCAGAATCCGGTTTCAGGAATTACTGTTTTTTCAGCACCAATAAATACAACAAATTCGAACTTTCAGCAATCGCCTTTGATTGTTCCTTTGTTTTATAAAATGGGGCAAAACAATCAGAAAACCGGTGTTAATGCATTGACCATTGGAAATAATCAACCTTATTTTACAGATGTTTTATTGACAAAAGACGCCATTCTGGAAGTCAGAGGAACTGAAGATTCTTTTATTCCGATTCAGCAAATAATGAATAATAAAGTAAAATTAATCTTCAATGATTTCCCTGAAACAGCTGGGAATTATGGGGTTTTTGATAAAAAAGAATGGGTAGAAAACCTGAGCTTCAATTACAAACGAAGCGAAAGCGATTTAAGTCAGGTGAATACCAACGTGGTTTCTGATTTTAAAACTGCTGATACGATTTCGACCATTTTTAATACGCTACAAACTGAACGAACTGACAGCCAAATTTGGAAATGGTTTGTTATCTTTGCACTGTTATTTTTAGCATTAGAAATGGCAATTATCAAGTTTGTGAAATAAACTTAAAGTTTTCTTTTTTGAACCATTAAGAGATTAAGTTTATAAAGTTGAAATACGACATACACACAGATTATCATTTCGACGAAGGAGAAATCACATGCGCTGAGAACGCACTGCATAGAATATTGGATGTGATTTCTGCTTCGTCGAAATGACAAATAGAACGCTATAAAATACTATTTGTATACAAAATAAATTTATCTACATATGAAAATAATCATCAGAAGCGCCAAAATTATAGATTCAAAAAGTCCGTTTCATAATCAGACGGTTGATCTTTTAATTGCAGATGGTTTAATAGAAAAAATAGGAACTTCGATTCTTGATATCCAGGACACAACCGAAGTAAAGTTGGAGAACTTACATCTGTCGCAAGGTTGGTTTGACAGCAGCGTTTCTTTTGGAGAACCAGGTTATGAAGACAGAGAAACTATCGCAAACGGATTGAATGTTGCTGCAAAAAGCGGCTTTACGGCAATTGCCCTGCAACCCAACTCCTTCCCTGTTATCGACAATCAGTCACAAGTAAATTTTGTAAAAAATAAAGCAAATGGTTTTGCCACGGAACTTTTCCCAATTGGTGCTTTAACCAAAGCAAGCGAAGGAAAAGATATGGCAGAATTGTTTGACATGAAAAAGTCCGGAGCTGTTGCTTTTGGAGATTACAATAAAAGTATCGACAATGCTAATCTTTTGAAAATAGCTTTGCAATATGTACAGGATTTTGACGGATTGGTAATTACATACACACAAGATGCTAATCTAAAAGGAAATGGTGTTGCGAATGAAGGAATCGTTTCGACCGGATTAGGCCTGAAAGGAATTCCGAATTTAGCAGAAGAATTACAAATCGCCAGAAACTTATTTCTATTAGAATATACCGGTGGAAAACTTCATATTCCGACAATTTCTACAGCTAAATCAGTTGAGTTAATTAGAGAAGCTAAAGCAAAAGGATTACAAGTAACTACGAGCGTTGCTGTGCATCACTTGGTTTTGACCGACGAAAAATTAGAAGGTTTTGATACGCGTTTTAAAGTTACGCCACCACTAAGAACGGAAACTGACAGACAAGCATTATTAAACGGAGTTACGGACGGAACTATTGATATTATTACATCAGACCATAACCCAATTGATATTGAATTCAAAAAAATGGAATTCGACACGGCTAAAAATGGAACTATTGGACTAGAAAGTGCTTTTGGAGCTTTACACACCGTCTTACCAATCGAAACTATAATTGAAAAATTAACCTCAGGAAAAGCTATTTTCGGAATTGAAAATAATTCGATTGCCGAAGGTTCTAAAGCTAACTTTACTTTCTTTAATCCTGAAGGAAAATCAACTTTTACGAAAGCAAATATTCTTTCGAAATCTAAAAATTCTGCTTTTTTAGGAACCGAAATAAAAGGTTCTGTGTACGGAATTTTAAATCAAAATCAACTTGTTATCACTAAATAATTACAATGAATAATTCAATCGAAGAAGGAAAATCAATCGCTATTACCAGTTATATTTTAATTATTGGTGTTTTGATCGCAATGTCTATGAACTCTGAAAATAAAAATAGTTTTGCCTCTTTTCATATTCGTCAGGCTTTAGGATTATCGCTTGCTTTTATCTCTTTTGGAGCGATTATCAGCAATTTCGACAGCTTTATGATTACTTTCCCTATGTGGATTTGTATTTCTATATTATGGACTTATGGTATTTTTAGTGCTATTCAGGGACAAATGAGACCAATACCGTTGGTTGGAAATTTATTTCAGAAATGGTTTAAATCTATCGGGTAGAAATTCTAAATTTTTAAAAATCCAAATTCCAAAAAGAAACCGTTACAATCCGCGTTTTTGCGTTAGTGAACCTGTTTTATCAGCGTGTAAATTTAGAACACAGATGACGCTGATTTGCAAACTAAAACGCAGATAAAAACAAATCTTATTATAACAATCTCAACAAGCTTTATCAAAATTTAAAACTTTGACAAAGCAGAAATTCAAAATAAACTTTGTCGAAGCTTAAGTGAAAACTGAGACTGCGACTGAAAACTAATATAAAATGAATCTATCTTTAGAATATAAAATACAAGAGCCAAAAGTAATCTTAGATAAAAATCCTGTTTTACTTTTGTTACACGGATACGGCAGCAACGAAGCCGATTTGTTTTCGTTTGCTACTGAACTTCCTGATAACTACTACATTATTTCTGCTCGTGCGCCTTATGATTTGCAATATGGTGCATATGCCTGGTACGCGATTAATTTTGATGCCGATCAGAATAAATTTTCGGATAACGAACAAGCAAAAACTTCCCGTGATGCAATTGCTGCTTTTGTTGATGAATTAGTTACCAATTACCCTATCGATGCTAACAATGTGAATTTGGTTGGCTTTAGTCAAGGTTCGATTTTGAGTTACGCTGTCGCACTTTCTTATCCTGAAAAAATTCAGAGAGTAGTGGCTATGAGCGGTTATTTTAATGAAGAAATCATTAAAGAAGGTTTTGAGAAAAATAACTTTAAAAACCTGAAAATATTTGCGTCACACGGAACTGTAGATCAAGTAATCCCGATTGATTGGGCAAGAAAAACTCCTGCTATTCTTGAAAAACTAAATATTCCCGTGACTTATAAGGAATATCCTGTTGGTCATGGTGTTGCTCCTCAAAATTTCTTTGATTTTAAAAATTGGCTGGCTGAGTAGTTTTAGTACTTACTCGCAGTATTGAGTCTCGTTCTCAGTTTTTAAGTCAATTAAATAATAATTTAATCTTCAATCAATTAAGCAAAATGAGCAACTATAAAATTCTGAACTCCAGGAATATATTTGTAATTACGCTCATTGTTATATCCCTAACTATTTTAACTGTTTGGCTTTTTGGACTTGGCGATCATAGCTCTTTTTTTGAAAATTCGCTATTATCAACAACAATTTTATCTACGGCATTCTTTTTATTTATATCTATTGGATTATTTAAGGGAATTAAAATAAAAGATAATCTTGGCCAAATAACAGATCGTTTTGATGCATCAAAAATTGAATTTATAAGAGAAGCCGTTGCAGATCGAAGTATTGACGATCTACCAGATGGGGGCGAAGGAATTTTCGGAATTATAATAAGCCTAATTTTATGGTTTATTATGGCTATTGTAATTAGCTATTTGTGCTGGGCTTTTGGTGCAATATTGTGGTTTTCTATCTTAACTTTTATCGCTATGCTCTATTGGATTTTCTTTAGGGCATTGAGACTGGTTTTTAAGAAATCAGGCAAGTGCAAAGGCAATTATTTAAATAGTACATTGTACGGATTCAGTTTTACAATCCTTTACAACTTTTGGATTTATGCCATCATTTTCATGACAATATATTTTTCCTAAATCGGATAGGAGCCTAGGGATTAATTCCCTAGGCGACCTTCCACACCACCCGGCATACGGATCCGTACCAAGGCGGTTCTTAATTTACGATACATTTTAAGATAGATACCTAACCTAAAGTACTTCCGTGAGGTTGTTTTCAGTTATCCCAATAAAGGTCTGCACTCCCTGGTAGCTGTCGGATTCCGTCCTATCCTTCCCAAGGTAGTTATCAAATTACTTGATATTTTCTGCATTCGTGCCTTCATAGGTAACATTCATTTACTACTCACTTAATTAAGTTCAGTCCTTCGGTACTCATTTACAGTACCTACTATGACCTCTGCTGACTTCTTATAGCAATTGTTATCCATAAGTGCTTTTCTTAAAAAAAAAAAAAAACTCCCCCTATGTCTATAAGACCTCCCCAGGTAAGAACGACAACTTTCCTCTCATATACCTGCTATATTTACCATGATGTTTCCGTACAGTTTTGGACTTCAGTTTGTGTTGCAACCTTATCCAACATCTTTGGCCTTTTATATAGTTTCTGTTCGTCAGGTCAAGAGTTTGCCTACTGCTTCCTTCAGATTCCACCTCGCGATGGACACCCTTGCATTCAGCTAACACTTCCCACTGTAAAGGCGTGTTCGGGACTTACACCCTAGAGTTATCGCCCATGCTGGGCACACAACAAAAAAGCCGCAATCTTCAAACTGAAAATTGCGACTGAATACTGTAAACTAATTATTCTCCGGTATAAATAATTTTATCTGCTTTTTTCAGCACATAACCTTTCCAGGGAATCAATTGATAATCGTCTTTAAGCCAGGAATCACCTTCTGATTTTCTTTCTAAAAGAATGGGCTCTTTTTGAGTATCAAGGAAAAGCTCGGCTTTATTCCCGTCAAAAATTACGTAGGCAACTGTCGAATATTTTTTTCCATCTTCAGCATGAGCTAATTTGGTACCCACTTCAAAAAGACGTACACATTCATTTTTGAGCGTTGACCATGTATAACCTGCAGAAGCTTTGCAACCATGAGCATCTGAATCTCCACCAACTACTACAGCTGGTTTTGGTTCTTGTTCTTTTGGCGTTTTACTTTCTTCTGAAACTTTCTTAGCGCAAGAAAATGAAAGACCAATAATAATCGAAAATAAAAATATCTTTTTCATAAACTCTATTTTTTAAAAGTGGTGATAAAAAATAGCCTTCTAAATACTATTTCTGATACAACCAGGTTTGATTTACTTCAAAAGTAATCTTATCATCGTTATCAACAAAATACTTTAATAAGACTTCTCCCCATAATTCACCATTGCTATAATCAGCTATAATCCATCTGTGGTTTAAAATCTTTACTTTATTAATGATAAACTTGTTTGGGCCTATTTTATCCTGACCTGTATAAGGGTTTCCGTTTGGGTTCGCATTCAAATCCAATAACTTTTCTGTTACCACGGGAATCAATTTTTCGTATAAAATTACTTTTCCTCCTGAAGCGGTATTATCAAAATAATTTTGTGCATTTTCATTGTGTTCCAGAGAAAAATAATTAGCATCAGCCAACTGCGTTGTTACTAAATTAATACTGTCTCTTAGTTTCTTAGTCGTTTTATCATATCTTTCCTGCCCAAATTTTACTTCTCTGCTGTAAAACATATAAGTAAAGACATTCATAAGTATCGCAAGGATAAAAAGATAAAGCATTAAGGATTTTTTCATTTTTATGGTATAATTAAATTGTAATTTCTAAGTTATCGTAAGCCAGGAATACGTTTTTAGGTAATTGTTTTTGTACTTCTTCATGAAAGCCTAAAACGTGGCTAATGTGGGTTAAATAAGCTTTTTCAGGTTTTACTAAATTGATAAAATCCAGTGCTTCCTGCAAATTAAAGTGTGTATCGTGTGGCTCTACACGCAAAGCATTTACCACTAAAACTTTAAGATTTTTTAGTTTTTCGACTTCCGTTTCGTGAATTGTTTTAACATCGGTGAGATAAGCGAAATCATCAATACGATAACCAAAAACCTGTAAATCGCCGTGCATTACATTGACCGGAATAGCTATTTTATCGCCAACGGCAAAAGGTTGGTTATTTGTTACCTCTATCGTTTTAACGCTTGGAGCGCCCGGATATTTGTTTACGGTTTCGAAAACATAATCAAAACGTCGTTTTAGATTATCGATCACTCGCTGATGTGCATAAACGGGAATTTCGCCTTGCCTGAAATTAAACGGGCGAATATCGTCTAAACCTGCCGTGTGATCTGCATGTTCGTGTGTAAACAGGATTGCATCAAGATGTCTGCAGCCACACGAAAGCATTTGCTGCCTGAAATCGGGTCCACAATCTATTACATACGAATGTTCGCCCCACGTAATCCAGATGGATACGCGAAGCCTTTTGTCCTTAGCATCAGTGCTTTTGCAAACAGGATGATCGACTCCGATGATCGGAATGCCTTGGGAAGTACCTGTACCTAAAAAATATACCTTCAATTGAACTTATTTTTTTTACAAAAATAGGATTATTTCTCTTTCATTAGAAGCCTAATTTGCTAACTTTGTAACAAATCTATTTAAAATAAAATGGGTACAGAAATAAAACTCAAAGGTGACAAGGTCATCGAACAGATTCCTTCCATAAAAGACAAAGCGTTACGCATTAATTTAAACGAGAATATTTACGGAACATTTGCTGAAATTGGCGCCGGACAAGAGACGGTCAGGCATTTTTTCAGATCCGGAGGTTCATCGGGAACAATTGCAAAAGCAATGTCTGCCTATGACAAAGATTTCAGTGATGCCGTTTATGGAGTTGAAAGTGATGGCCGCTATGTAACGGAAGAGCGATTAAAAAAAATGCTGACTCTTGAAGGTCAAATAATCGAAGAACGATTAAGCAGAGAAAAACATCCTACCAAACTCTTTTTTAGTTATGCCAATACTGTTGCAACTATAGATTTTGCCAAACAATTTAAAGGCCACGGTTGGGTTGGAATCAGATACCAAATTGAACCTGATGAAGCTTACAACGAAATTATTCTACACATTCGTTTTAAAGAAACTGACGCCAGACTACAACAAGAAACACTGGGGATCTTAGGAGTAAACCTTATTTACGGTGCTTTTTACAAATACAACGATCCTAAACGATTACTTCGCTACCTATACGATCACTTAGACAAAGACCAACTCGAAATTGACACTATTAACTTCTCAGGACCTCGTTTTGCAGATGTTGACAATCGTTTGGTTAGTTTGCAATTGGTCAAAAACGGAATGACTGATGCGGTAATGTTCAATCCTGAAGGAAAAAACATTCTGCCGGCTTCTATCTTATACAAAAAGAACCTTCTTGCTCTTAGAGGAAGTTTTCGTCCGGTTACAAAAGTAAACATGGACATGTACGAGAAATCGCTTAAAATGTTTCTTGAGGAAAATAAGGTTGAGAAAGATAATACACTGGTTATTTTTGAAATTACACTTTCGAATTTACGTTCTGATGGTGAAATTGATGAACGTGATTTTATGGACAGGGCCGAATTGCTTTGTTCACTAGGCCAGACTGTAATGATCTCAAACTTTCAGGAATATTATAAAGTGGTTGAATACTTTGCTAATTATACTAAGGCCAGAATGGGATTGGCAATGGGTGTAAACAATTTAGTTGATATTTTTGATGAGAAGTACTACCGTCATTTAAGCGGTGGAATCCTGGAAGCCTTTGGAAAACTTTTCTATAGAGATATGAAAGTTTTCTTATATCCGATGTTAGATGACAATGGCGTTTTGATGGACTCTAACAACTTAAAGGTACATCCTAGAATGAAAGAATTGTATAAATTCTTTAAATTCAACGGAAAAGTGGTTGATATTGCTGATTATGATCCGCACAATTTAGAAGTTTTCTCCCGCGAGGTTTTAAAAATGATCAATCAGGGAAAACCAGGTTGGGAACCGATGCTTCCGTCTGGTATTGCCGAAATTATAAAAGAACATCATCTTTTTGGATATCATCCGCAGAAAGAATTAGAACAAAATACTTAAAGAAAAAAGTCCCTTATTTAGTAGTCATGGTCGGAAGATTTTTCTTCCGACTTTTTTTTGTCTTGTTCTTAACAAATTATTCTTAACAGGATTAATCTTGTTTGTATATTTATTGCCGTAAATCAGTAATTTATGGCAAATTTTAAAGATCACAAAGTATGCGTTAATGAGCTGCTAGGTTTTATTCCTGAAGCACTCTTGTCACATCTCTCTACTAGTACAAAAGTAGACCATTATTCAAAAGTACTTCATGGTAAAAAAGTATTTTACCTACTTCTGTATGCTATTCTAGACAATGAGAAACTCAGTCAGCGCACATTAGAAGATACTTTTAATTATTCCGGTTTTAAAACTATTTTCAATCTAGAGGAATCTGAAACAGTCAGGAGAAGTTCTATTTCTGAGAGATTATCGAAGATTGATGCGGGTTATTTCAAAGAAATTTTTGAATACATGTATGATCGTTTCTCAGAGAATTATAATCAAGCAGAAAGAGACAAGTACAATTTAATACGCGTTGACAGTACAATTGTTTCAGAAGCTGTGGGAAAACTCAGAGAAGGTATTGACCAAAAGACCGGTAAAAAGCTTGTGAAATATAGTGTTTCCTTTGATGGGATTCTTCCGGCAGGTGCAGAAGTGTTTAATACTCAGAGTTATTCATCTGAGGATATTGCACTCCCCGAGGCTATTTTAAAGCAGGTCGAAAAAGATGCTCAACATCCTAATATTTATATTATTGACAGAGGTATTCAATCCACCCGTACTATGAAGGATTTTGACCAAAAGAATGTCAAATTTGTAATCAGAGCCAGAGAAAATCGTAAGCATGAAGAGTTAGAATCCCTAATCAAAGAAAATCAAGATTTAGATATCGGAGAAAACCTCTTAATAAAAGACAGCATTATCAATCTCTATACAGGAACTCCAATTAAAAACAAACGAGGAAACACACATTATAGAGAAGAAATAGTTGAAACTAAATTCAGATTGGTCATTGTAAAAAACAAACAAAATCCAGAAAAAGAATTTTGGTTTATAACTAATGATTTTGAACTTACAGCCAAAGAAGTTGCTGATTATTATAGAAGAAGATGGGATATTGAAGTCTTTTTCAGGTTTATAAAACAAGAGCTCAATGTTAGTCATCTTGTATCACTCAGCAAAAATGGAATACAAGTCATGATTTATATGACTCTAATTGTAGCGATGTTAGTTTTAATTTACAAGAAAGCAAACAACCTTGGTTATAAAACAGCTAAAAGAAGGTTTGTTATGGAATTAAGAGAGCTAATTACAGCAATAATGGTAACACTCTCCGGGGGAGATCCTTCAAAAGTCTTTAAAACATAAGTGGCCGGAATTTCTTCCGACCACTACTACCTTATTTAGGGACTTTTTTTGTTTAAGGCTCTGAATGAATAAAAATTTTACCGCAAAGCACGCTAAATTTTGTATGCGTAAGCTTAAAAAAAAAGTAAAGTTCGCAAAGCTTTTTCAACACAAAGCTTTGCGAACTTTACTTTTCATAAAACTAGGAACAAAAAAACTTAGCGTACTTTGCGGTAAAACCATACCAAAATTACACGTCAAAATTGCAACCTGAAACCTGAAACAAAAATTTCTACTTCAAAATCTGGGCTGCGTGTTCTTTTGTTTTTACTTTTTCGATAACCTCATCAATAATTCCGTTTTCGTCTATTACGAAGGTTGTTCTGTGGATTCCGTCATATTCTTTTCCCATGAATTTTTTAGGTCCCCAAACTCCGAATGCGTTGATTACAGCTTTATCTTCATCTGCTAATAAAGGAAAAGGAAATTCATATTTGTCTTTGAATTTTAGCTGCGCTTTCTGACTGTCAGCACTTACTCCCAGAAGTTCGTAATTATTGGCTTTAAAACGTTCGAAATTATCTCTTAAGTCACATGCTTCTGCTGTACATCCTGGCGTACTTGCTTTTGGATAAAAGAAAACTACCAATTTTTTTCCGGCGTAATCTGCTAGTTTATGTGTTTTTCCGTCCTGATCTACTCCTGAAAAATTAGGAGCTTTATCACCTGCTTTTAATGTTGTCATTTATTTAGATTATTAGATTTTAGAAAAAAGAATATAGAACATAGATTTTAAATAAGTACACTAGAGATTTAATTTAGTCAATACCTTTGAACCTTTAACTTTTTACTTACAACTTTTTTTCATGCCCCAGATTGCAGTGAAAACCCCGGAGTTGCGGTAATTTACATTTTTTGTATTGGCAAAGCGACCAACGGAAGCTCTTGCGAATGCTTAAAAATGTTATTGCCACAACGAGGAGTTGTAACGAAAAACTGGATTAGGCACATCATTAAAATTATACTATTTTTACGAGATTAAAAATACGGAAATGAATAAAGAAGCTCGCATACAATTTGTTATAAATACGTTAAAAGAACTCTACCCTACTATACCCATTCCATTAGATCATAAAGATCCTTATACACTGTTGATTGCGGTTTTACTTTCGGCTCAATGTACGGATGTACGTGTGAACCAGATTACGCCTATACTTTTTGCAAAGGCTGATAATCCGTATGATATGATTAAAATGTCCGTCGAAGAAATAAAGGAAATTATTCGTCCTTGTGGTTTGTCGCCTATGAAATCGAAAGGAATTCACGGTTTATCGCATATTTTGATTGACAAACATGACGGAAAGGTTCCGCAGAGTTTTGAAGCTCTTGAAGAATTACCTGCTGTAGGCCACAAAACTGCCAGTGTGGTGATGTCTCAGGCTTTTGGTGTTCCTGCTTTTCCGGTTGATACGCATATTCACAGGCTGATGCTCAGATGGAATCTATCGAATGGCAAAAACGTGGTGCAGACTGAGAAAGATGCTAAAAGATTATTCCCGAGAGAATTATGGAATGATTTACATTTACAAATTATCTGGTACGGACGTGAGTATTCGCCTGCAAGAGGCTGGAGTTTAGAGAAAGATATTATTACGAGAACTGTTGGAAAAAAATCATTGATCGAAGAAGCAACTAAAAAGGAAGAAGCTACTAAAAAGATTGTTAAGTAGCTTCTATTTCGTTTTTACATACTGCTTTTGAGTGTATTGTATTCGCTGGTCATATTGAGCGATCTATAGATACCGAGTAGTGATTTTGCAGCATTTTCGTTTTTTGGTTCGATTGTTAGTGCCTTTTTAAGATACGGAATGGCGCTCTTTACAATATCATCTTTTTGGGCATCTAACTTATCATATTGCTGCATTTCATTAGGGCTGTTTCCTAAGGTGCCCATCAAATCAAGTAATTCTTTTTTGAACTCTATTTTTATATAAGCCAGATTAATATAACAGGTTATGCAATTTTGATTGACTTGTAAGCCATCTTCAAAATATTTTTCAGCACTGCAATAATCATTAGTTTCCATATAAGAGAAGGCTAAAGAAGTCATAATTTCCTCCTTTTTTGAGGGTGGATTTACATTTCTTGGTTTTTCATATAATCCTTCCTGAATACCTGCTTCCCGGGCGCTCATTGAAACAAAAGCTTCTTCTGTTTTTGTTTTTTTATTGGTTGCATAAAAAAGAACTCCTTCACCGGTATAATTTAGCTTTCTAAGTTCCTCGAAATATTTAATGGCTGATTTATAATCTTTGGCTGATAAAGAAGCTGAGGCTGCATTAAATAAATTTCTGATATCTTTTTTGTCGAACAGGTAAACTTCATAACTTTTGTCTGCACTTTCTTTGAATTTCTCTGCTTTAAAATCGTTGTAAGCGCCATCTACCAATTTAGATTTCATCTCTTTTAGTGCTACACTTGCCTTGAAGGCATATTTATAAATTTGAGAATCGTTCTCGTATAATAATACATCCTGATAAGCTCCTACTGCTAAAGCAAAATTAGTTGCAGCATCTATATTTTTAGTTGCTAAGTCTTTGTAAACATTTCCTTTTGTAAAGTAGAAGTCTGACTTTACCTCAACGGGGGCATTGATGACGAGATATTCTATTTTTTTTAAAATAGCTACTGCTTCCTGAGTTTTTCCTTTGGCTAAATAGGATTGTGCTTCTTTAATTTCTTCTTTTTGAGCATGTGCTCCGGTATTTAGCAATAGTAGCACTAATAAGGTTTTAAGGCTCTTTTTCATTTTCTGTTAGGTTTGGTTGTTAAATAGATTAAGGGTACTACTTATGGAGTGCTTATTATAAACATGGATTTAAAAGGTTGAAAGTTTTCACCTTTACTACTTATCAATATTTAATAAACACTCTCTTTTCTAATATTCTTTACGAAATATTAAAATAGACAACAAACAAAACAGGGTTAGGGTAGTTTTTGGTCATAGATGATTTGGTTTTGGTTAAACTATTATTTTTATTAGAACAATTTGGCTTTATACATATTGAAAGTTTTTTAATACATAAACTGTACTTATACATCCATTTAATTAAATAAAAAATTGTTTTTTAACTAAAATAAAGCTAAATATAAAATAAATATTTGATATTAGATAAAAATATTAAACTTTAACAAAACACTCTTCACAAACCTATATACCAATTCATTGTTAAATTGATGTAATGGTTTTATGAACTATTAAAAAGTAAAGGGATGCCTTAAGCGCATAAAAAAACTCACTATCTGTATTTGCATACAAATAGTGAGCTTTTTAACCAAAACGACCACTTGGTTTTTCTTTCGAAATAAACATCCGACAAATATAGTGGGCTGTTTAATTAGCTATAATTTCAAAACTCTTATTCTCAATTTTCACAACTGTTAATGCTTGTGAATAATTAAGTAAAAAAGAAACAACTTCTTTTTTAGGTTTTAAATCTTTAGAAGCTAATGCCTTTTTAGAGTAAATTTTTGCCATACTATCAAAATGTTTTTATTATAGTATAACGGGCTATTACTTAAAATAGTATTAGTTGGTTAAAATAATTTGATGTTTATCAATTATTTTTCTTAAATTCATTAGTGCATAACGCATTCTTCCTAATGCTGTATTAATGCTAACACCCGTAATTTCAGATATTTCCTTAAAACTCATATCCTGATACATACGCATTACCAAAACTTCTTTTTGATCTGACGGGAGCTCTTCAATTATCTTTTTCAGGTCTACTTCGACCTGATCGAATATCATTTTGTTCTCGATAGTCAAAGAATCGTCAGACATTACAGAAAAAATCGAAAATTCTTCGGTTTCTCTGTACATTGGCATTTTTTTGGTTTTACGAAAATGATCTACGATTAAGTTGTGGGAAATACGCATTACCCAAGGCAGGAATTTACCTTCTTCGTTATAGGAATTACTTTTTAAGGTTTTAATGACCTTAATAAAAGTATCTTGAAAAATATCATTTGAAATATCTCTATCAGCAATCTTCGAATATATAAATCCATATATCTTAGACTCGTGTCTTTTAATTAATGTCGAAAGGGCGTTTTCGTTGCCATCGACATAATTTTTCACTAATAGAGCGTCTGGAATATGCAGATCAGCCATAGTACTACTTTTTTAGTTTTCTGTTTAAAATTTGGAGTAATTTTCTAAAAAGTAGTTTTATAAAATAGGCGTCTCTTTTGGGTTTATGTGGTTATGTTAATATTCTGACCAAATTTAACAAATTATTATTTTAAAAAGCAAACAAGTGGAACAATAATTAACAATAAAACGTTAATTTTTGTTGTACAAACATGATTTCAGACCTCATATTGCTAAAAAAGCTTCATTCACCTTCTTTTTTTAATACAAAAAAACAGATATAAACACCTAATAATAAAACAATTAAGACGTTCATATCTGATTTAATTACAGTTTTTCAGTCGAACATTCTTTTATTGATAAACACGAACATAATCGACATAGTATTTTTGAGGCAGTACAGTATCATCTACTTCCGGACCTCCAAAATTTCCTCCTATCGCTAAATTGACTATAATATAAAATGGTTTATCAAATGGCCAGGTGTCTTCGTTTTTTACTTCGGGATTAAAGGTGTAAACGAGTGTAGTATCTACAAAAAAATCAATTTTATCTTTTGTCCATTCAATTGCGTATACATGATATCCTTCTTCTATATTAGGAAAAGGAGTTCTTTTTGTATTAATGGTATTACCATGGCTGTCTTGGGTATGCAAAGTGGTGTACACCATATGCGGATCTCTGCCTATATATTCTAAAATGTCTATTTCTCCGGTTTTTGGCCATTTTACCTGATCAATATTAGCGCCTAACATCCAGAATGCAGGCCATAGACCATGACCAACAGGCAGTTTTGCCTTGGCTTCGATTCGGCCATATCTAAATTCTTTTTTGCCTTTAGTTGTTATTTTAGTCGATGTATATTTGCTGCCTTCTTTTCTGGCTTCGATAATTAAATTTCCATCTTTGATTTCGTGATTTGTTTTGGTATAAATCTGTCTTTCATTATTGCCATAACCACATAGGTCCGGACAACCATCACCAACTTCGAAATTCCAAAAAGCTTCGTTAACTTCTTTTTTATTAAAATTCTCTTCCCAAACTAATTTCCTTTTTACTTCTTGTGCAAAACAAAAACTGGAAATCATTAATAGTGTAATTACTTTTTTCATTGTCTTCTTTTAAAATTTCGAAAAAAAAATAAGAAGGCCAGCCTTAACTGACCTTCTCACTTCATTCTTACTAATTAATCTAAATTATTGATATACTCTCACATAATCAACCTCCATAGAAGATTGTGTAAAGGCAGGATCAATAATACCACCCAGATTGCCTCCCATAGCAACATTCAGGATTAAGAAAAAGTCGCTGTTAAAAGGCAAAGTGCCGTCATTAGGAACGGAATGAATTAGAACATCATCTGCAAACGTTTGTACGGATGCAGGACTCCAAACTGTTTTATAAACATGAAATTCTGTCGAAACATTTGGTATTGTTTTAGAACCTGTATTACCGTCTCCTCCTGAATGTCCAGGATAATGAAGTGTACTTAGAATAACATTCTGATTTTTTCCAACATGTTCCATTATATCGATCTCACCACAGGCTGGCCAGGGTTTTGTCGCATAGTTTGATCCCAACATCCAAATTGCCGGCCATGTTCCTACACCAATTGGAAGTTTAGCTTTTATCTCGACTTTACCGTAAGTAAATTTAAATTTACCATCAGTTTTTAATCTTGCCGACGAATAATCAGCTCCGCCAGAAGCTTCTTTTTTAGCTGTAATTTTTAAACTTCCGCCCTGAACAATCACATTTGTTGCTGAGTTGGTATAATTTTGTTTCTCATTATTTCCCCAACCGCTGTCACCTTTACCCAAATCATAAGTCCATTTAGCAGGATCCGGAGCACCGTCTGTGTTAAACTCATCAAACCATACTAATTTTGTATATTCTGCAGGAGGTGCCTGACTAGGTTTTACAGTAGTAAAGATATGATACCAGGCTAATGAAGGATCACCGCCCATAACTGCTCTTACGACCATTCTATTGGCTGTAATAGACAGGATCTCATAGGAATTCTGACCAATATAGTAACCCATAAATCCGCCATCAGAGAAACTCATTGTTGTACCTCTGGTTTGTGTTGCGTGATTTGGATTTGCCATTACAACTGACTCTGAAGGGCTTAATGAAACTGTTTTTTTACCAGTCGCATTATATGCCAGACAAATATCACTTGGCGAGCTTCCTCCTGCTACACTCGCAAAAGCAGCATTAAAGAATGTTGAACCACCATTATCTAACTCAAATTTTAATGCGTCACCATCCTTAGAGAATGTCAATACATTATCGTACAAACAGCTGCTTGCCGGCGATGCTGCTTTTTCCCAAACTCCTGCTGAATAATAATTTGGAAAATAATTTTTGGTAGCATCTCCATTATTTTGACCTACTCCCAAATGTCCCGGCTCAGAAGCTGACCAATACCATTTTTTAGAAGTTCCGTCAGTTAAAAGCTGAACGGCTTCATCATCTCTAAAGTTACTCAATACTTCGACTTCTGTCGTTATATTGGTGGCTACACCACCTCTTCCTGAAGCGATTACGGTAACTGTATATTTATTTAATCCTGTTTTTGTAAAACGTTTTGTAAATATACCGCTTGGAGAATTCTCTGATGTACCATCGCTAAAGGCATATTTATACGAAACGGTATTGTCTCCTTTTGCAGTAAACTTTACCATTCCTGATCCGTCTCCGTTGGGAGCAGCGGCAGTTTTCCCTATGATTTCAGCCGTAATCTTCAGATTCGCTGGTGCTGACAAATCTCCAAAAGAATGATCGTCATTTTGACAACTTATTGCTAACACCAGTGCAAAAAGTAATACGATATTTATAATTATTTTTTTGCTCATGATTTTTTATTTTAATTGGATTGTTTTATATCATCAAAGTAATAAGTATCTCCTGTTCCTGCTTTTCCAAAGTCCGGAAATAAAATTACTCTGTCGTATTTATTATTAGCACTAAAATCAGCCGCACTCGTAAGATCAAATGTCAAAACATTCCAGGCATTGGCAACTGTTGTTGTTGCATGTACTTCTATAAATACTGTTGGATTACCATTCCCGTCTTTTGGCGAGGTCGAAACTTCCATTTTGTACAATATATCAACTCCTGCTTTTGGCGACCAAACGTTTACTTTTATTTTTGTTCCTTTACTAAAATCAGGCGTACTTTCAAGATTTAAACTTGCTCCTCCCCAGGTTTCTGCTTGTGATTTTTTATCTATCTTAACTACTTTATCAGATACATTCGTTCCGGTTTTATTAGGATTTGTTACTACAGAAGCATCTACATTACCAAATCCGCCCCAGCCAAAAGTTAAATCAGCAGATTCAAAATCAAGAGGTAATGATACAGATTGAGCTGGCAGTTTATAAAAATAAATATTGTCTATAAATACATTTTTACCTGCAGGAGTTCCAACTAGTTTTAGTTGAAAAATATCAGCCACCGTTAATCCCTGACTTGTAAAAGCCGAAATCGGAATATCAACACTTGTCCATTGATTCGCTGTTAGATTTTTACTAACCGCTTTTTCTCCATTCGTTTTACTAATTAAAAATATATCCAGTTTCTCTAAATCTGCTGTCCAAATATCCATATGAATATAATCCATTGCTGAAACATCAACTGTCACACCTTTTAGTTCAATTCCCTGATAATTTAGGTTGGTATAATTCAGCATTTTATCACCCGCCAATTCAAATTCTGACAAAGTCCCTGATTGTCCCCAATTTGGATTAAAATCAGTTCCTTCTACATCTTTATATTTCGAACTGTAGATAGAAATTACATTGGCATCCAGTCTATTTGGAGGAGTTGGAGCTGAAGCAGTTGGATTAACTATTAATATTGCTGTAATCTGCTCTGTATGTTCAACGGTTTTAATGGCAGCACTTTTTGAAACTATACGAACTGTGTATGTTCCGGCTTCTTTATACGTAAATGAAACTGACTCGCCATTGTTGACTGAAACTGGAGTTGTTGTGCCCGGTTCTCCAAAATAAACATCATAAAACAAAGCGAAATCGGCCGTTGCTTTAACAGTTATTTTTTTAGAAACTGATACATCATTTGTAATTACTACAACAAGATTTTCAGGAGATTTAAACGAAACAATAACATCTTTATTGATTTCGGTTGTTTTTCCTGTAACTCCCATTGCTATAATCTTAGATTTATAAACGCCTTCTTTATAGGTATGGGTTGTAGTTGCTCCTGTCGAAAAATAATCTGAATCAGGAGATCCGTCTCCGTAGTTTATTTTGTATTGGGTAACTCCTTCTCCGGTTGGCGTAAAAGTTACCTTACCTGAATTATCCTGAGTTACAGTAGTCAAAACAGCTATGTTTGTTGGTGCACTTAACCCCTCTAAATCAAGATTGCTGTCGTCGCTTGAACAACTCAGAAGAATTGTAAAAACGAAAATGCTTATAATAAAATGTAATTTTTTCATAATAGTGTTTTTTTAGTATCCAGGATTTTGCTGCCAGTTTCCGCTTGCAAATTGAATTTCTTCGATTGGCAATGGGAATAATTCGTTTTTGTTCGCTTTAAAACCCGGTATTTTCCCAACTGCTTTTCCGGTTCTTACTAAATCAAAGAAACGATGTCCTTCGCCAAAAAGCTCTACTCTTCTTTCGGCTAAAATAAAATCTGTAAGTGCTGCTCCTGAAGCTGAGATATCGTGATTAAGATCTCCAAAAGCACGGCGTCTTACCTGATTTAGGTAATTTTTTGCTTTTGTATCATCAATTCCACCGCGGTTATAGGCTTCTGCTGCCATTAATAACACATCGGCATAACGGATTGCTCTGTAGTTGTTTGGATTTGTCAGATTTAAATCTCCTTGTGCTTCTGCACTTCTTTTTCTAGGCAAATACTTTCTGTTAAAATAACCGGTGTCTTCATTTCCTTTTCCAAATGTTACTCCTTTTCCATTATCATAAGCTGTATTTGCTGCTGCCCATGCTGCGATATCCAATATCGTAACATCTTTACGTTTGTCGCCCGCTTCAAAAGCATCAGCGCCTTCCTGGGTTGGAATATTAAAACTAAATCCGGAAGAAAATAATGGGCCGGAATAATTTCTGATTCCGCTAAAACCTACTGCAACATTCCCTTCGCTACATTGCAAACAAGTAAAAGCTGCTCCTTCTACATCTGTATACTGTACTTCAAAAACAGACTCCGGTCCGTTTTCTCCGGCTAATTCAAACATGGCATCAAAATCTGTTTGTAATGCATACTTTCCTGAACCTATAACGGCATCAAGAGATGCTGCGGCTTGTACATATTTATTTTGATACAAATATGCTTTTCCTAGTAATGCCTGAGCAGCACCTTTTGTAACTCTCCCTTTTTGAGATGCTGTTGGAGATAAATTAGCCGACGCAAAAATTAAATCAGCTTCGATTGAGGCATAAACTTCAGCAATTGATGAGCGCGGTGTTGTTTTTTCATCTCCAACTTTAAATCTGGCATCTGCTTTCATCGGGATTCCACCAAACCATTTCACTAACTCAAACTGGTAATATGCTCTTAGAAAACGAGTTTCTGCAAGCAGTTGGTTTTTTCCCTCAAAATCTGTTTTATCTTTAAATTCAAGAATATAATTCGCTCTTTGAACTCCTGCAAACATCCAATTCCAGATGTCTCTTACATTGCTGTTTATCGGTGTATGAATCATATCGTCTACTTGCTGCCAGCCAATTACGTCTGTTGGGCTTTCTCCTCCGGCCAATGTATTGTCTGAAGCAATTTCTCCTAAAATAACATTTGCATAAGTAGATTGCAACAAGTCATAAGCTGCAATTAGTGCCTGCTCATAATCTTCTTTAGAATTGAAATAGTTTTCAGAATCTATAGAATATTTCGGTTTTGGATCAACAAACTCATCTGAACAAGAAATACTTATTGTCGAGAACAGAGTTAGCGTTATAATGGTTGTAAATAAATATTTTTTCATTTTAATTGAAATTAAAAATTAATGTTTAGACCTAATAAATAGGTTCTTGGAACAGGATAAAACCCGTAATCGATTCCGGCACCTATTGGCGACTGAGAAACTCCATCCTGGTTTGTAGGTCCAAATGAAGCACCCGGATCGAAACCTTTATATTTGGTAAAAGTGTACAGGTTGTTTACTCCCGTATAAAGTCTTAGTTTCGTAATCCCTGCTTTTTGAGTCACCTTTGGGTTAATTGTATATCCCACTTGTATGTTTTGAATTCTAAAATAAGAAGCGTCTTCAACATAATAATCTGAAAGAACATTATTTGCTGTTGCTCCTGTGGTTACTCTTGGCACAGAATTACTTGTTCCCTCACCTGTCCATCTGTCTAAAACATAATCGAGTCGATTGGCATCAGAAAGGACTCTTTCGTAATTACGTACCATATCGTTTCCTATTGAGGCAAAACTATAAAGTGCAAAATCAAGGTTTTTATAATTCAGCTGTATATTGAATCCCATTGTGGCATTAGGAATCGGATCTCCAATATTGGTCCTGTCCTTAGTGTCGATTACGCCATCGCCATTTACATCTACATAACGAATATCGCCGGGTGAGCCATTTGCTCCCAAAGCTAATTGCGATGGATGAGCGTCAACTTCTGCCTGATTCTGAAAAATACCATCTGTTTTATATCCGTAAAAATATCCTATTGGTTTTCCGGCTTCCATTCTTGAAGCTGCCGGTTGTCCTACTCCAAAACCACCTTGCTCAATAAATCCAGTTCCGTTATTTACTTCCAGCACTTCGTTTTTAAGAAAGGTTACATTATAACCAACGCTCATAGAAAAAGAATCTGAAAATTTCTCTTTGTAATCTATTGCAAATTCTAATCCTGAGTTTCTAACTGTTCCCGCATTCATTGTTGGGGCACTTGCTCCAGGAGCACCAATTCCTACAATTCCTGAAACCGGTATACCTGGTATTAATAAATCTTTTCGTGTATCAATAAAATAATCTGCTACAATCGAAACTTTATCGTTGATTAATCTTAAATCTAAACCAACATCAAACTTTCTGGCTTCTTCCCATTTCAAATCCGGGTTAGGAATTTGTCCTGTCGCCATTCCATTTACTAAAACCCCGTCAAAAACATAAGTAGCTTCTCCGTCCAGAATACTTAAAAAACCATTATTTTTAATCTGATCATTTCCTAATGTACCATAACTGGCTCTTAATTTTAAGAAATTAAATGTTTTTGATTCTCCAAAGAAGCCTTCATCAGAAACTACCCAACCTCCGGTAAAAGAAGGGAAATATCCCACTTTATTGCCTGGGCCAAATTTTGTCGAAGAATCACGTCTGATCATTGCTGAAAAAAGATACTTTCCTTTATAATCATATTGTGCTCTTCCAAAATAAGAAAGTCTTCTTTGATCGTAAACATAACCTCCGGTATTAAGAGCTGTCGAGATTCCTTTTGTTAAAGAAAGATCTGCATAATCCCAGGAATTATTAGGAACATCAAAACCTGTTGCAACTGCTGAATTTCCCCATTGTTTATAAATGGTATTTCCTACTGTCGCCGTAATATTATGATTTTCTGCTATTTTTGCAGTATAAGTTCCGTAAAGGTCAAAAGAATAATCATTGTCATTTACTGTTCTTTGAGTTACAAAACTTCTCTGTACATCAAACACTTTTCCGCCATAACTTATTTGTGGGCTAAAGTTTTTACCTTCGCTATTGGCAGTATTAAAACCAATTGAACTTGTTAATACAAATCCTTTGAAAATTTTATAATCAAGTCCAAAATTTCCATTTAGTTTTTTATAATTGTAATCGTTGTACGTATTCGCAACTTGTGCTAACGGATTGATTATTTCTGTTCCTAATCCTGTTGTGCTTGGCACTAATGTAAAATTGCCATTTGCATCATAAGGTGTAAGAGTTGCAGGTACATTTAAAGCATTAAATAAAACAGATCCTAATCCATTTTCGTTAATTGTTTTTCTATTGAAATAAGTATAGATAACATTTGTTTTTACTTTAAACTTATCGCTCAAGTCAGCTCCTAATGCTAGTCTGGCAGTATTTCTTAAATAACCCGATTTACCTTCGCCTACAATACCTTCCTGATCTAAATGGGAACCACTGATTGAATAGGTAATTTTATCAGAACCTCCTGAAATAGTCAGATCACTATTTAATATTGGAACACCTTTGCCTAAAACTTCTTTCTGCCAGTCCGTTCCCTTGCCCAAACCGCTTACGTTTGGATAAGGAAGTGCTTTCCCGCCATTGGCATAACTTTCATTTAGTAACAAAGCATATTCAGTAGCATCTAGCATTGGTAACTTTCTTGAAGCTTCCTGAAATCCGGTATAACTATTAAAAGATATTTTTGTTTTCGAATTTTTTTTACCCATTTTAGTGGTAATCAAAATGATTCCGTTTGCACCAATAGTACCATAAATAGCCGCTTGCGCATCTTTTAATACAGTAATCGTTTCGATATCATTTGGATTCAGTATACTTAAATCTCCCACATAACCATCGATAATAGCAGTGGGTCCGTTTTGACCATTTGTAGCTATACCACGAATACGAACATCCAGAGCTGCGCCCGGCGATCCTGATTGTGTCGTAACATTTACACCTGAAATTGTTCCTTGCAGTGCTTGCTCGATTCTTGCTGGTTTCAGGATATCAAGCGTTTTGCTGTCTACTACAGAAACAGCTCCGGTTACTTCTCTTTTCTTTTGAGTTCCGTAACCTATAACTACGACTTCATCAAGAGATCTTGCATCGTCGCTCATTTTTACTGTTATCTTGGTTCCTGAAACCACAACTTCTTGTGTTCTGAAACCTATATAACTGAAAACAATTGTTGTTCCTTTTGGAACATCTAATAATTTAAAAGATCCGTCGAAGTCTGTGGTTGTACTTTGCGAAGAACTCTTAACTTTTACATTTACGCCAGGAAGTGATAATCCTGAGCCATCTAGTACTGTTCCGCTTACATCAAGGGACTGCGAAAACGCATAAGATGTAAACAGAATTAGTACGGTTAGTAATAATTTGGATTTCATAATTAGTTAGTTTTTATTGAAAGATAAATTTATCATAACTCTTTAGGAAAACAACAAAATTAACCACAACAAAAAACATACATCATAAAAAAAGCCTGTGTACATTTAACATTTCTTAAAAAATACCCTTATTTAACTATAAATCATGAATGTTAATTTATTTAACATATTTGTAGTGAATTCACAACAAATAGTTAATGTTGAGGTAATGTATAGTTTTTTTGAGTCGTTTGTTGATGTACTATACAGCCAGAATGTATTCGACTAAACCGATTTCGTGCTGTAAATCCATTTTTTTACGCAAACGATACCTTTTTATCTCTACGCTTCGAACTGAAATATTAAACAATGGAGCAATTTCTTTAGATGAAAGGTTCAATCTCAGGTACGCACAAAGTCGCAGGTCATTTGGGGTTAATACGGGATGAAGTTGTTTGATTCTTTTAAGGAAATCTTTATCGGCGTTATCAAATGCTTCCTTAAAAACATTCCACGAATCTTCCTCGGTAATATTTTTGTTAATGGTGCTTATTACAGATTTTATGTTATTACTGTCGTTTTGATTTGTTTTCTTTAAATCCTCTTTTATAAACGCAAGCAATTCATTTTTGCTGTTTAAACTCATTGTCGAAACTGCCAGTTCCCTATTTTTATTATCAACATCCTGAGACAGCTGCTCATTGCGAAGTTTCATTAATTGCTGCTCGTTTTCTAGTTCTTTAATTTCCAATAAAAGGTTATTTTCTTCAATTAACTTCTTTTCTTGTTTCTGATAATAACTTCTGTATGATTTATTGATAAAATAAGCCAGTACACACATTAAAAGAAAATAAATAAACCAGGCCAGATTTGTCAGATACCAGGGTTTTAAAATAACAAAGGTATAAGTGGCTGTATTTTGCAAGATAGTATTGGCATATTTTGCCCTTACTTTAAATGTATATTTTCCCGGAGAAAGATTTTTAAAATTCACAGTCGCCTTTGTACTCCATTCGCTCCATTCGTTCTGGAACCCCTCGAGACAATATTGATATTCTGAGTTGATGTACTTATTATATTCCGGAACTGTATAGTTTAATGTGATATTATTTTCATTGGCATGAAAACTTCCTTCACTGCTGATTGCTACATTTTTTAAAATTTCATTTTGTTTATTAATGCTGATATCCGTTATAAAAACAGTATAATTTTTAAAACTCAGATCTTCAATATTCAATGTATAATAGCCATCAGTAGTACCTATTAAGTAAGTCGTTTTTGAGATTTGAGTAATGTTCTCAAAACCCAGCATCGAATTGGTTAACGATGACGGAATTGGGATTATATTCTGTTTTAATTGATTGCTCAATTTACTGGCAGAAAAATAATGAATGTAATTTTTAGAGAATAACCAGATTTTATTAGAATTATCAACAATTAATTTACCGGATGTATATTCGTCTTTCTCAAAAATAGAACTGAGCAGATTGTCTTTCTCAAACTGTTTTGTTTTTGGATTTAATTTAAAAATACCGCCTTTATAAGCATAATAAATTTGATTATTAAATTTGGTCAAACTTGCATTTTTTCCTTTATTGGGAGATTTATAAGCATAGAAACCTTGAGTTTTCAACAACGACTGATCTAATTTTAATCTAAAAACTCCTTTGTACTCGTGACTTAGATAAACATCATAATTATCCGTGATTTCAAAATAACGGGAAGAATAATCAAACCCCTGAATTTTGTTTCTGAATCTCCATTGATTGTTTACCTTTTCTAAAACCGAAATTCCGTAATAATTTCCCTGAAGCAATTGGGTCTTCGAATTTGGAACCTGTTCAAATTTCCAGGTTCCCGATCCTGAAAATATACTTCTGGCGGAATCATTTGTCACAATAAAAGTTCCCGAATCATGCCCGCAAAAAAGCGTGTTGTCAAATATAAAAAGAGACCAAACCTGACCTTTTGTTCCATTGATGAATTTAAACTCAGAGTTACTTTGAATGTTTTTACAAAATAATCCCTGATTTGTTCCCACATACAACAAACCATTAAAAGTGGCCGAAGCATAAACTGTTCCTAAAACCCCGGTATCATCTGTAAAACTATGTACCGGCGAATTGATATTGATACAATTGATGCCATTATCAAGTCCAGCCCACAAATTCTGATCCTTATCTTCAAAAAGTGATAAAGCAGTATTGTTGCTCAACCCTTTACTTTGCGAAATATGATATTTCAATTTTCCGTTATCAGATAAAATAAAGATTCCGTTAGAAACCGTTCCCAATGCAAAACTTCCGTCCTGCAAAAGCTGGCTGCTGTAAACAAAACTCGATTTTAATTCCGCATCAACATCCGTAGTAAAACGTGTCAAAGTTTTTCCTGCCAATTTATAAATCCCGTCTAATTGTGTTTGAATCTGCAAACCATCTTCTGTCGTAAACATATTAACGATCGTAAACCTTTTAAGAATCGGATCATCAGAAACCAATTTAGCTATTCCGCTTTCGATCTCAAAAAGCCCTTCATTAAGCGTTTGAAAATAAATGGCATTTTTAGATGCAAACGACTTTACCACACCATTTTTAGGTGCAATTATTTTAAATTTTCCGTTTTTTGTATCATAGATATAAATTCGGTTTAAGGATTGAAACAAAATCCAATGATCATACTTAAGAATGTTCCAGAATTGCTCGTCATCTAAAATTTTATTTTTGATAGTATCACTAAGCGAAGTATATTTTAATTTGCCATTTGCTTGTCTTGTCCAATACCCAAAATTCATGTAACAGCCTGTATAAATTTTGTTCCCAATTACTTTTACAGATCGCATAATAGTTTCGTTGGCTGTAGGATATAACTGCCAATTTGTACCATTGTATTCTAAAAGCCCGTCATTATTAGCAAAATACATATAGTTTTGATCGTCCTGAGCAATCATCCAACTCTGATTTCCGGCGCCATAAACAGCTGATGAATACTTGACAATGGGCGGAAATTCCTGAGAAAACAAGAGAAAACTCATTAAAAAAAGCAGCATAGTAAATTTAGTCTTCAATTTTAGCCGTGGTATTAATTTATTACAAAAACAGTTCTAAAATAGCTTATTTTATAATGAACCAACAAGTTTTTAGTAAAAAAAAAATCAATCCTAAAACCATTTTCCTTCAATGTAAATCTGTTAAAATTTGTAACAATCTCATTAACAAAACTCAATTCAAAATTGATTACTTTTGTAAAAATTGACTTTTTTTATGCAAATTGATCTTTCTACACTCGACCCAAAACATAATATTATAATTAAAGGAGCGCAGGTACATAATTTAAAAAATGTAGATGTTGCGATTCCAAGAAATAAACTTGTCGTTATTACAGGTCTTTCAGGATCAGGTAAATCAAGTTTGGCTTTTGACACTTTGTATGCCGAAGGACAACGCCGCTATGTTGAAAGTTTATCATCATACGCGCGTCAGTTTTTAGGGCGTTTAGACAAACCAAAAGTAGAATACATAAAAGGTATTGCACCTGCAATTGCCATTGAGCAAAAAGTAAATACAACGAATGCACGTTCGACTGTTGGAACTTCGACTGAAATATACGATTACGTTAAACTTTTATTCGCAAGAATTGGACGTACTTATTCGCCAATTTCAGGATTGGAAGTTAAAAAAAACACGGTTACTGATGTTGTTGCCGATGTAAAAACATTGGAATTAGACAGCAAATGGATGTTGCTTGCTCCTATTCATTTAGAAGAAGGAAGACAATTAGAAGATAAACTAAAAGTTTTGCTGCAACAAGGTTTTGCCCGTATTTTGGTCAATAACGAAATGGTGCGTCTGGATGATTTTACGCCTACAGATTTACACAAATTAGACAATAAAGATATTTTACTAATCATTGACAGGATTGTTGTCAAAGACGAAGAAGAGTTTTATAATCGATTGGCAGATGCTGTACAAACTGCTTTTTTTGAAGGAAAAGGAATTTGCTACCTACAGGAGTTAAACTCAGATAAAAGATTTACGTATTCGAATAATTTTGAATTGGATGGAATCACATTCCTGGAGCCAAATGTTCATTTGTTCAGTTTTAATAATCCTTACGGAGCTTGCCCAGTTTGCGAAGGTTACGGAAATATTATTGGTATTGATGCTGATTTGGTTGTTCCTAATACTTCTTTATCTGTTTTCGAAAATGCAATATACCCGTGGAGAGGTGACAGCATGAGTTGGTACAAGGATGAATTGGTCAAACATGCTTACAAATTTGATTTCCCTATTCATAAACCTTACTTTGAACTTTCTGAAGAGCAAAAGGATTTAATATGGAAAGGGAATGGCTATTTTCAGGGTCTGAACGGTTTCTTTAAAGAACTGGAAGAAAAAAATTATAAGATTCAAAATCGTGTGATGCTGTCCCGTTATCGCGGAAAAACAAAATGCCACGCTTGTCGCGGAAAACGTTTACGTGAAGAGGCTTCGTACGTAAAAATAAATGGTAAAACGGTTTCTGATTTAGTTGATTTACCGATTAAACATTTGGTTACTTTTTTCAAAAACATCGATCTTAATGTTTACGAACAGCAAATTGCCAAACGTTTAATGGTCGAAATCAATAATCGTTTGTCTTTCCTGACAGAAGTTGGTCTGGATTACCTTACTTTAAATCGAAATTCGGCAACCCTTTCCGGAGGAGAATCGCAACGTATTAACCTTGCTACATCATTAGGAAGCAGTTTGGTGGGTTCTATGTATATTCTCGATGAGCCAAGTATTGGTTTGCACCCAAAAGATTCAGAGCGATTAATTAAGGTTTTGCTTTCGCTTCGTGATTTAGGAAATACAGTGATTGTTGTTGAGCATGATGAAGATATCATGAAAGCTGCTGATATGATTATAGATATTGGTCCTGAAGCAGGAACTTTTGGTGGTCATTTAGTCGCTCAGGGAACTTATGAAGAAATATTAAAATCAGATTCATTAACAGCAAAATACCTCAATGGCGATTTAGAAATTTCAGTTCCTAAAAAGAGACGAAAATTCAAAAATCATATTGATATTGTTGGTGCCAGAGAAAATAACTTAAAAAATATTAATGTTACGTTTCCTTTAGACGTTTTAACTGTAATTACGGGAGTTTCGGGAAGTGGGAAAAGTACATTGATTAAGAAAATCCTATTTCCGGCGATGCAGAAAAAGCTGGAAAATGCATCTGAAAAAGCAGGTCAGTTTAGCGAAATAAAAGGTTCTTTTTCGCAGATCAAACATATCGAATATGTTGATCAAAACCCAATTGGAAGAAGTTCAAGATCAAATCCGGTAACTTATATCAAGGCTTACGATGAAATTCGTGATCTGTATGCCAAAGAAAAATTATCAAAAATAAGAGGATATCAGGCGAAACACTTCTCTTTTAATGTTGATGGAGGCCGTTGTGAAACTTGTAAAGGAGAAGGCTCTATAAATGTCGAAATGGTCTTTATGGCCGATGTATCATTGCCTTGTGAAACTTGTGGAGGAAAACGATTCAAAAAAGAAGTTTTAGAGATTACTTTTGACAATAAAAATATCAACGATATTCTAACTATGACTATCGATGATGCAATTGCTTTTTTTAATAAAAACAAACAAACAAAAATTACTCAAAAATTACAGCCGCTTCAGGATGTAGGTTTGGGTTATGTACAATTAGGACAATCTTCATCGACACTTTCCGGTGGTGAAGCACAACGTATCAAATTAGCCTCGTTTTTAGTAAAAGGGGCCACGAAAGACAAAGCTTTATTTGTATTTGATGAACCTACAACAGGTTTACACTTTCATGACATCAAAAAACTATTAGCTTCTTTTGATGCTTTGATAGAAAAGGGACATTCGATAATTGTAATCGAACACAATCTTGACCTGATAAAATGTGCAGATTGGATTATTGATTTAGGTCCTGAAGGTGGAGAAAACGGTGGGCATTTATTAGCCGTGGGAACGCCGGAAGATATTGTAAAAGAGAAAAAATCAATTACAGGGATTTATTTGAAAGATAAATTGTAAAAAAAGCTACTAAGTCTCTAAGGTTGTTCTAAGTTTTTCAGACTGAACTTACTGTGATACTATTACCCTGAGGTATAATTTTATTCTAAAAAAAATAATATAAAATAACATTTACCGCAAAGTGGTCGAAGGGCATCACGTAAAGCTTCGACTTCGCTTAGCCGGACAGACAAATAAAAATAATTAAGCCATAAATTACAATAATTATTTACTGTAATTTATGGCTTTTCTGTTTTAAAAATTTAAATCGTTAAGCTACTAAACATCTTTCCTCAAAGGGAAATCCATCTTCATCAATGGCAACTAATACTTTTTTTTGCTTTGAGGCCTCAATGGTTAGATAAAGCCATGCAAATGACCACAATCCTAAAGTCAGGCAAAAAATAATGAAATTCAAACCATGATTTACCACTTTTCCGCCTTTGGAAAGAACTGCAAAAAGAAATTCGTCATTTCTCTCTTCTAATGTAAATCCATTATGAACTTTGTTTGATATCATATTAGAAAATACTTGTAAGCTTTGCTCCTGACTGAGTTCATTCTTTTTCATAATCATTCATTAATAAATTAATCCAAATACTACTACAATTACTTTGTATATTTTAATTTTGTAACAATTGTTACAATCCTAAAAACAGCACAACCTTCACTTTTATTGCCTTAAGTCAGATATTTTTTATCTCAAAAAGCGAAGTGTTGCCAAATTCTCACATAAAATTATATTTTATAAAATTAACTGCAAAACAAACCACTGTTAATTTTTTTAAGTTTTATCAGATTATCGATATTTTAGTCTTTCTTTTTAATATTAAAAGAAGGCGCTTCATAATCCTTTTTCAAATAATTTTCAGGAATAGTAGTATTGTTTCCGTCACGTACTGCATTATAGTGCGGCGACATAATCTCGATTCCTGCAGCATTAAACGAATCCTGAATATTTTGATGAAGCGACGAATAAATTAATGGCTGTTTTGTGGGTTGTTTGGTATAAACATTAATCTGGTACGAAACGTAAAAATCATCTAAACTGGTTTGCAAAACAAAAGGCTGTGGGGTTTTCTCCATCATTTCTGTTTTTAATGCAGCTTCTATCAAAGCTTTATGAATTGCTGCCCAGGGTACATCATAACCTATTGAGACTGTGGTATGAATTAGCAAACCATTGTTGACCTGCTTTGTATTCGAAGAATAATTTGTAGATGTACTTGACAAAACCGTAGCATTTGGTATAGTAATATCTTCAAATTTTGGCGTTCTGATACGGGTAACCAAAGCTGTTTTTTCGATAACTTCACCACTTACATCTCCTATTTTTATAAAATCTCCTATCTTAAACGGACGCATATAAGTAATCACCAATCCTGCAACCATATTTGCAATCGCATTAGAAGAACCTAGTGAGAATAAAATACCTACGAACACTGAAACTCCTTTGAAAATTGGAGAATCTGATCCTGGCAAATAGGGAAAAATAATAACGACCATAAAAGCCAGCAATAGAAATCGTATAATATTAAATGTTGGCATTGCCCAGTCACTATAAAAGCCATCAATTTTTATATTTTCTTTTTTAATTTCATCAAAAAAGAATCGGATTACTCTTATGGTGTATTTAAAAATAAAGACGATTACTACGATTGTAACCAAACTTGGCAGGAAATCGACAAATCCCATCACAGCTAATTTTGCAGGAGTAAGGATCCATCGCAATAAAGTTGTTGTATAAGCTTCTGTAGCCGGAAAAATACTAAACAGTATAGGCAATGACAAATAAACAATTAAAATGAGCGTAATACCTTTTACAAAGCTGTACAAACGCATTAAAAGAAATTGCTGCTTTTGCGGTGACAGGATTTTTATATTATTATAGGTAAATCCTTTAAAATATTTATCGCTGTTTTTTAGGATATGTAGCTTTATGCGATTAAAAGCTTTGCCTACAAAATACAAAACTATACCTATAATTAAAATTAACAAAGCTGTATATCCTAACCTTTTAGGAAGCATTGAATAGTTTTCATTTTGATAAATGATTGCTTTTTTAATCAAACCTAAATTTCGTTTGGCGATATAAGCGGCTGTTTGATTTTCGGCCATTGCATCGATATCTAAAATAGACATGATCACAAAATCGTTCTTATACATAATATCCTGAGATATGTCTGAAGGCACGACTGAAATAGAATCTTCCTGAAAAAAAGAATCTTCGTAAAGTTTTCTGATTTTTTCGGTAATAGCATTTGCCCTGCTTTCGGCAGAGAAAGAACCTACTTTATTGTAGACATAAAAAAGTGTGTCTTTAAAAGGAGCAACAGGATATTTTTTTTGCTTTAATTCAGGAATCGCCGTTTTTGATGTTTGTATACTATCTTTTTGGGCAAAAACCAATGTAGAAAACAAAGTAATGAAGAACACTAAAAAACAAAGTATTTTCTTTTTCATATCTGCCGGCAATTAATTGATTATCCTTGCAACAAATATAAAAACAAAATAGGTCCAAATCTAAATTACTTTGCTTTTCCCAATAAAATCGTACTAAATTTTAATTCCTATTTTTCGAAAAAGCATATCGATCACTTTATTAATATCAGGAGAGATATTAAACTTGTAATTCAGGTAAACATATAAAATCGTTACTAAAACTGATTTTAAGGCAATTCCAATTAATGGATAAACAGGAAACTCCCAAAAATAAAACATCAAAAACAAAGCGCCTGTAACGGCCAGTGAATGGAGATTTTGCTTTGTAAACGGATATAAGTCAAGCTTCTTAACCACAAACAGCAGCTTGGCTAAACTGTATAGGGTTATGGACAATAATGTCGCAAATGCAGATCCTATAATACCCATAATTGGTATGAAAATTATATTTAAAACAAAGGTCGCAACAACTAAAGCCAATCCCAAAAACAATACCGTACGATAGTATTTTGTATTGAAGATGATCGCATTATTATTACCTAAGATAAGATCAAAATACTTTGATAAACCAATCATAAAAACTACAGGAATACCGCCTCTGTAATCTTCGGGAACAATTTCGTACAGCTGATCGATATTAACAAAAATACACAACATTACAAATCCTCCCACAATCTGAAGATTTATTGAGGTTTTTTTATACAAACTATTTAGTTCATCATGTTTGTTTTCGTGCATTAATCTGGCGGTAATTGGATATACAATCTGATGCATCGCACGACTTGGAACCGAAATAACTAAAGCAATATACGTAGCTACTGAATAATAAGCAATATTCTCAATCTTCATATATTGATTCAGGATCAGCTTATCACCATCTAAAAGTAAATTGGCTACACTTCCTGAGAGAATTATAAAAAAAGTATATTCCATTACACTTTTTACATTCACAGGAATACTGATTTGAAACTTAGGCTTTTTGATATAAAAGGCATAAAACATCGTAATCAAAAATGCTACAAAATAAATAGCTGCCGTAAAATACACAAACTGAACTAGGCTCATCCAATTAAAATATAATCCTACCAAAGCGATAGTAGAAACCAAACGCAAACCTACTTCCTTTATAAAATTTCCAAAAACAGAATGCATATGAACTCTTGCCCAGGCATAGAAAATCTCAAAATAGGCCATACAGATTCCAATAAATGGAATTAAGAACATAAACTCTTTTACAACAGGATTTTTCTTGGTTACAAAGGCTGTAATATCATCAAAAAAGAAAATCCCGATAATCCCTAACGGAATACACATCAGGATAGGAAACAAGGCTGTAAAAGACAAAAACTGCTCTCTTTCTTCTTCGGTTTTATACTGGGAATAAAATTTGACTAATGTATTTTGCATTCCAATAGCAAACAATGGCATAATAACATTTGCAGCAGACAAAATATAGTTTGTCAATGCATAATATGTTGCTCCCAGATAAATTGGGTACAGGTAAAGTGTATTAACAGCCCCAATAGCGAAACCTATATATGTAATAATTGTATTTTTGAAAGACTGATTTAAAACAATACCCATTTTTGGATTTTAGATTTTAGTACCGATAGCTATCGGGTTTGATTTCAGATTATTGCAATCTTAAGATTCGTTAATCAATTGTGCCAATTGTTTGGTCAGGTTTTTTCTTGAATATTGTTGTAAACCAACACCATTGGCTTGTAATTTCCCCTCCAAAAATTGATTATAAAAGTCCAAAATTACACTTTTTAATTTCGCTTTTTCAGAATAATCAAAAAATACTCCCGTATTTGTATCTGTAATAATGTCGGCAAAATCAGAACCCTTTGGCCCAATGGCAATTATTGGACGGTTTGACACCATATATTCAAACAATTTACCGGGAATTATACTTTTAGTATCTTCAGAATTAATCTCTATTAAAAGTAAAACCTGAGATTTTTTTTGATGTGCAATTGCTTCGTGATGCGAAACATATCCCAGAAGATTCAAATAGTCATTTAACTGAAATTCTGCAATCGAATCAAGAACTTCCTGACTTACCGCCCCAATCAATTTAATTTCTAAATGTGATTTAAAGCTTTCTATTTCCCGAAGTAATTCTACCAGACATTCCCATAAAAATTCAGGGTTTCTATCTGATAAAAATGATCCAATATGTGCTAAAGTAAATTTTGTATCGAGAGTTTGTTTCTCTACATTTTCGATATCATAACCATTTGTAATAACCGAAATAGGTTTATTGGTAATCGCCTGAAACTCGGTTTTTGTAGTTTTACTGGTTACAATAATGGTATCTGCAGTATTTAGTACTTTACTCTCAAGAGTTTTGTGCTTTTTTGCAGCATAAGCTGATAATCGCAATGCTTTATGGTATCCAATCGTTGTCCATGGATCGCGAAAATCTGCAAACCATTTTACATTTAATTTTTCTTTGAGTTCTAAACCTATTAAATGCAAACTATGTGGTGGCCCGGAAGTTACAATCGTATCGATATTATTCTCCTTAATGTACTTTTCAAGATAAGTCACAGAAGGCTTTACCCAAAAAACACGGGCATCCGGAATAAAAAGATTTCCCCTGATCCAGAGAAATGTTTTATCTAAAAAGGTTTGCTTTTTCTTGTGAGGAAAAATTCCGGAACTAATTTTCTTGGTTTTGTTTTTAGAAAAAACAGAAGCCAATTGATAAGGTTCCCAAATTTTGTTCTTTAAAACAATCACTTTATCAGAGATCTGGCTCACCAAACCTTCATCGACTATTGGGTAAGTTGGATTCTCAGGAACATAAACAATAGGCTGAACACCAAATTCAGGCAAATACTTTACAAATTTCAACCAACGCTGTACACCAGGTCCTCCTGCCGGTGGGAAATAATAGGTAATAATTAAGAGTTTTTTTTGTTCCAAGTTTATTCAATTTCTGAAAATATCAGTTTAAGTATATTATTCTGCTCTATTATTGGCCTTGCCAAGTTAGTATCTTCCAAGTAAATATCAATATGACCTGTATTTCTATTATAACCATATATATTTACTGCAAATCTTCCAATAGTTATATATTTCTTTGTTTTCAAAAAACTATTCCAAATAGCTACTATTTGTTCATTCATCGTTTTTTAGATTGAATTACTTTTGCCGTTTTCAGCATATAAGAAACTTCGATAATTGCCATTAATTTTTCTAAATACGAAAGCGATTGTATTTCAGCTATTCTATTAGCTTCCAATTCTTTTGGAGTACCAAAACTTAATACATTTTTTTTCATTGTCTAGCCCTTAACATGTATTAGCAAAGATACTAAATGATCCTAATTCCTAATTAGAATACCCCTTGAGTCTCCTTTTTAATTTTCACCTTCTTTCGTTCATGAAAATTCGCGAAGTTTTGCAAAGATTTTTAACTATTTTTTGGAGTCTCTTTGTAACTTTTTTGTGAATCTTTACGAAAGAATCTTTCGAAATAAATTCCTCCAATCAAAAGCAATAACATCCCTATTGAGCTTACCAAATTAATTATACCTCCTGTTTTTATAACCTGAGGTTCAAATTTAAACTCTATAGTGTGTTGTCCTCCCGGAATTTCCATTGCTCTTAAAACATAATTAACCGGGAAATGATTTGTCAGTTGACCATCGATATAGGCATTCCAACCATTTTTGTAATAAATCTCAGAAAAAACAGCCAGGCCATCTTTTGCATTATCAGATTTATACTTGATATAGTTTGGCTTGTACTCTACTACTTTAATCGTTCCTGTAGTATCCCATTGTTTCTTTAAACGGGCACTTTTAAACTTAGCTTCATTCTCACGAACATTAAAAACAGCTACGCTTTTAGTATCAATATGATCCAAAGTTTTCATTACATCGTCCGGCTTATTTACCAATTTTACGGCACTAACGAACCAAGCATTTCCATTTGCATTTGGATTTACTGTCGGAAATTCTTTTCCTTGTTTATCAGTTTGGATAATGTACTTAACATTCAACATATCCAAAACTTCCATATTATTTTTTGCAATCTGGTAATCGAATAACTGTTGAATTCTTCTAGGTTTTGCAGCATGATATCCTCCAAGCGAATGGTGAAAATAAGATGCACGCGCACTTGACATATTTCCGTTTACTTCGAAAACCCTGTAATGTGTTGTATCTTTTAAAATCTGAGCATCAGAAGGCGTTTCCTGAAAAGGAGCCGCAATCTGTGCAGGGCTCACAAAATCTTTAGCAGAAACGTATTTTTTATCTACAAAAAACAAATCGAAAATCATTAAAAGACCTACGATAATCAAAGTCGTTTGTTGAGCTAGTTTATTTTTGATATACAACCATAAAATTCCAAAAGTCAGTACAATAAAAAAGCCTGAACGCAATAAATCTGCAGAATATAAACTCTTTCTGTCTTCTTTTAAAGCGTCAACGAAAGCCGGTCCGTAAGTTTCTAAAAAATAATTATCACTGCTTCCTGTAAAATGAAACATTCCTTTGGCAAATACTAAAATTATAATAATTCCTATACCAAAAGTACCTGTTTGAATTAATGCCTTTTGCTGTAATTTAGGTTCGTCTTTAGCTTTAAAAAACGATTGTAACCCCATAACAGCCAAAACAGGAAAACATAACTCAAGAATAACCTGAATAGAGGATACTGCTCTGAACTTATCATACATTGGAATGTAATCAATAAAAAAGTCTGTTAACAATGGGAAATTTTTACCCCATGAAAGCACTAAAGAAACTAATGCTCCTGAAAGGAATACGTATTTTATTTTTCGATCATCGATAAACAATGCTAAAACTCCCAAAAAGAAAACAACAACACCAATGTAAGCCGGCGCAGCCACAATAGGCTGATCTCCCCAATACGTTGGCATTCCGGATACAAAATCCTGAGCTTGTTCTGATGGAACTCCCTGTTCAAGCATAAAAGCATACATACGGCTATCCGTACCTACATTTTCATGATTTGAACCTCCAAAAAGCCTTGGTGCAATTAAATTAAAACTTTCAGGAATTCCGTAACTGTATTCTGTTATATATTCACGGCTTAAAGCATTTTCATTAACCTTTTTAGATCCGTCAGGATTAAACGTTAATTCGCTATTGCTGCGTGTACTAAATTTAGCATACTCGCTGGTCGCCATTAAGTTGGCTGCATTTGCACCAATGGCAAAAATTCCCGCAACAGCCAAAACCCCAATAGCTCTCAAAAGAGGCTTATAATCTTTTTCTTTGATGAAATTGAAAGCAAAATAACCCGATAGTATCAATAAGAATATCAATAAATAATAGGTCATTTGAAAGTGGTTCGCGTTAATTTCTAACGCAACCGCAAACATGGTGAGCAAACCTCCCCAAATATATTTTTTCTGGAAAACCAATATAAATCCGGCGATAACAAGCGGCATATAGGCAATTGCATGTGCTTTTGCATTATGACCAACGCCCAGAATAATAATTAAATAGGTAGAAAAACCAAATGCGAGTGCCCCTATAAATGCCTTTAAAGGATCTGTTTTTAATACTAACAATAATCCGTAAAAGCCTAAGAAATATAAAAATAAATAATCAGCAGGACGAGGCAAGAAACGTAAAACATCATCTAAATGTCCCACAAAATCATTTGGATAATTAGCTCCCAACTGATAAGTTGGCATACCGCCAAACGCAGAATTTGTCCAATATGGCTCTGAATGTTCTGTCGCTCTAAAATCATTTTGCTCTTTTGCCATTCCGGTATATTGAGCAATATCCGACTGGAAAATCTGTTTTCCTTGTAAAACCGGGTAAAAATAAATTAACGAAACGAGAATAAACCCCATTATAACAAGGGCATGCGGATAGAACTTACTTACTATTTTCAATTTAGGCTGGTTTGGGTTAAATGATGAATCCTGTTAACTCTAGGACACAAACTTAATCTATTTCTTCGTAATCAACGTAATCGCCCACCTTTTTGGTTTCGCGAGGTTTTTTTGCATTTGTAGTGTCAATGATTATCTCATCGTTTTTTGTACGCGTTTGCTGCCACGAATCACTCTGGCTATATTGTTGTTGTCTCTGAAAATTCTGTCCTGCTTTCTGAACTGCTTTTTTAACCAATACCGGCAAAAAGATTCTAGCCAAAAATTTAAAAATATAATAAAATGCTATCATATAAAATATAGCTTTTATTAAACCTGAAAAAGATGCTTCTTGCATAATTGTATAATTTTTCCCCAAAATTAATAAATCAATTCTTTAAAATTAAAATATCAATCTTAAATAAATAATAAAATATAGTACATTTGAAATGCGTTATTACTTTTTAATCTAAAAAAACATTCATGTTAAAAAATAAAAACTTACTTATTGCAGCCTTTTGTTTGGTTCCACAATTTTTCTTTGCACAATATACAGATATTATTAATTCAAATCGTCCGGGTGAAACGATGTCTGCTTATGCAGTAGGAAAATCAGTTATCCAGGCTGAACTTGGCGTTTATGGTATCAAAGAAAAACATGATTTATTAGATTATGACGCAAGTGGCTTTGGTACAGATCTGACTTTGCGTTATGGTGCTTTTTTAGAGCAATTAGAGTTTATTGTGGATTTGCAATATCAAACAGAAAATTTTGATACTCCATATACCAGTTATAAAAAGAATAATTTTAAACAAACTGTTTTAGGAGCTAAATATTTGATTTATGATCCTTATAGAAATTACAAAAAAGAAGCGAATATCTACAGTTACAAAGCCAATCGTAGCTTTAACTGGCACGAATTGATTCCTGCTGTTTCTGTTTTTGCAGGAGCAAATTTTGTTGGCGCTGATAATCCCTACGCATTTGGTTCTCATTCGCAGTATTCATCATCTCAATTTAGCATTTCGCCAAAAGTAATGTTGATTACTCAAAATTTATTTGGTGGCGGAAAATGGGTTTTTGTTACCAATATTATTGCAGATTATGTTACAACTGACTACCCTAGTTATGGCTATGTTCTAACCCTAACTCATGGATTTAATGACAAATGGTCTGGTTTTGTTGAAAATCAAGGTTACAAAAGTGATTTATATAGCGATGCAATTGCTCGTGGAGGAGCCGCTTATCTGATCAATTCAAATTTACAAGTGGATGCTTCTGTAAGTACCAATTTTAAAAACACACCTTCTGTTTTATATGGCGGAGTTGGTGTTTCATGGCGTTATGACGGAAGTTATAAAGAGAAACAAATGGAATTTAAAGCGAAGGATAAAGCCAAAAAGAATAAAGATAATCAGATGGAACAAAGAGAAATTGATTATCAGGCAAAAGAAAGAAAACGTAAAGCTAAGTACGAATAAAAGGAATCAGGAAAATTCAGATATAAAAGAACACATTTAGTGTTAGTTCCTGAATAAACTCTAACAATTTTTATCTGGCTAAAACAATCAATGGGCTAATTTTGGCAGCCTACAAAAAATAAAAAAGACATTAATAAAAGATCGATATAAAGTATCATGATAAAAAATTAAGCCCATTTATTTGGGCTTTTTTTATATCATTCTTTTTTCTTTTACTAAAGATAACTATATTCGTTGCCATCAATTCTATGAGTAATTTTACCTGGAATATTCTTAAAACAAATACGATCTTAATGATTACAATTAAAGAAGCCAAATCAAAAAAGGAATTAACAGACTATATCAAATTTCCATTTTCACTCTACAAAGACAATCCATATTGGGTTCCTCCTATTATTGCGGATGAATTAGAGTCTTTTGACAAAACAAAAAATCCTGCTTTTGATAATGCCGAAGCTTATTTTTATCTGGCTTATAAAGACAATGAAATCGTAGGCCGCATTACGGCTATCATTAATTGGTCTGAGGTAAATAATCAGCACAAAAGAAAAGTTCGTTTTGGCTGGTTTGATGTTATTGATGATGTTGAAGTTACCAAAGCTTTATTAGAAAAAGTATACGAACTTGGAAAACAAAACAATCTGGAGCATGTTGAAGGCCCAATGGGTTTTTCTAATTTAGATAAAGTTGGCGTTCTTACTGAAGGTTACGACCAAATGGGAACGATGATTACCTGGTACAATCACCCTTACTATGTAACTCATTTTGAGCAATTGGGTTTTAAAGTTGAGAAAGAATATATCGAAAGTATTTTTCCGTTTTCAAATGTTAAACCTGAGTTTTTTCTGAAAGCACAGGAATTAATCAAAAAAAGATACGGCCTAAGATCGCTTACTTTTACTAAAACAAAAGACATTATGCCTCATGTAGACAAAATGTTTGATTTGTTTAACGATTCGTATGCAAAATTATCTTCATTTGTTGCCATTTCAGACGTTCAGAAAGAATATTTCAAGAAAAAATACATCAGTTTTATCAATCCGGAATACATCAAGTTTGTGGTCGATAAAGATGATAATTTAGTTGCTTTTAGTATCGTAATGCCAAGTTTTTCTGAAGCTTTGCAAAAAGCAAAAGGAAAGCTTTTTCCGTTTGGGTTTATTCATTTATTAAGAGCCCGAAAAAAGAGTAAAGATGTTGTTTTCTACCTCATCGGAGTTCATCCTGATTATCAGAATAAAGGTGTTACAGCAATTATTTTTGATGAGTATTTTAAAACTTTTTCTGAAAAAGGAATTAAAAATTGTATCAGAACACCAGAATTAGCAGAGAATACAGCTATTCATTTATTATGGAAAAATTTTGATCCAAAAATTCACTGTCAAAGAAAAACGTATTCAAAAGACCTTTAAAGAAGTATTCCGTTTTCATTTTCAGCTAACAGAATAATACAAGTACAGAAATGTCAGATATAAAAATTTGTGACGAATGCAAAAGTGAATTTTACAAAGATAAATCAGTAATGGAAAATTTATGTCCTGAATCTTCCAGTATTTTATACGGATATGAAAATTGTAAACACGAATTCGATAATCTGCGTTGTCTAAAATGTTACTGGAATGGAAATTCTACCGACTATTTAAATAAAATTAAAAATAAAAAATAAAAAATCCATTCGCCCCCAAACGAATGGATTTTTTCATTCTTCATTATTTATATTCAGCTTCAATTATTCTGCAGTACAATCAACTTTTGTCAGAACATTTTTCTGATCAAATTTTAATAGTTTTTTATTTTTAAAAGAAACTTTTCCGTTTGCTTCTGCAACATCTCCATAACCTTCAACAAAAGTTCCTTCTTGTTTTAGAAAAGCAACTTCTCTAACTGATGAAACTCCTTCAGACATAAAAGTATAATCTGCGATTAGAGTATCTCCTTTCATGTTGCCAATCAACGTTCCTTCATTTTTATCTTTTCCAGCTATATTATAGCTCAATTTACCATTTACTTCCTGATGTGAATTGACATTAAAGCTCATCTTTACAGCAGATGACGCGTAACACTGATCACCGGCAGGTTCAACTATTTCGGCTTCTTTTGGTGCGCCTGCAGGAATTTCTACAGGTTCAGCTACCTGATCCTTTTTACAGGAAGCAAAGATGCTTAAAACAACAATCGTAATTGCTAGTACTTTTTTCATATTATTTATTTTTACTGGGTTAGTACAATAAAGTTACTTTAAATAAAAAAAAATCCATTCGCATAACGAATGGATTTTTTACATAATTCCCATATTAGGAATTTATTTTTCAAGAAATTAAGCGTCTAAATCAACTTTAGTTCTGCTTGCTATTTCTTTGTAAGTTCCATTTTCTAATTTTTCACGAATTGCTTCAAATGCAACTAACGTTTCATCAATATCAGATAATGTATGAGAAGTTGTCGGGATCATTCTTAACAAAATAATTCCTTTTGGAATTACCGGATAAATTACAATCGACAAGAAAATACCGTAGTTTTCTCTTAAATCATTTACCATTACCATTGCTTCCGGCACACTTCCTTCTAAATAAACTGGTGTTACACAAGTATTTGTATCTCCAATATTAAAGTTTCTTGAACGTAAACCGTTTTGTAATGCATTTACATTTTCCCACAGTTTATCTTTCAATTCAGGATGATTACGCAATAACTCTAAACGTTTCAAAGAACCAATTGTTTGAATCATTGGCAATGCTTTTGCAAACATTTGAGAACGTAAATTGTATTTTAAGTAATCGATAATGTCTTTATCAGCTGCTAAAAAGGCACCAATATTAGCCATTGATTTTGCAAAAGTCGAGAAGTAAACGTCAATACCGTCCTGAACTCCCTGCTCCTCACCTGCTCCGGCTCCTGTTTTACCAAGAGTACCAAAACCGTGTGCATCATCTACCAATAAACGGAAATTATATTTTTCTTTTAAGGCTACAATTTCTTTAAGTTTACCTTGTTGTCCACGCATTCCAAAAACACCTTCGGTAATAAATAAAATTCCACCACCTGTTTCAGTTGCCATTTTAGTAGCACGCTGCAGGTTTTTTTCCATACTTTCAAGATCATTGTGTTTGTATGTAAAACGTTTACCCATGTGCAAACGAACACCATCAATAATACAGGCATGAGAATCTACATCATAAACAATGATATCGTTTTTAGTTACTAAAGCGTCAATAGTCGAAACCATTCCCTGATAACCAAAATTCAATAAATAAGCAGCCGGTTTCATTACAAACTCAGCCAATTCATTTTCTAATTGCTCATGATATTTAGTATGTCCTGACATCATACGGGCTCCCATTGGGTAAGCTGCACCAAACTGAGTTGCTGCATCAATATCTGCCTGACGAACTTCCGGGTGATTTGCAAGACCTAAATAGTCATTCAAACTCCAATTTAAAATATCTTTTCCACCAAATTTCATTCTAGGACCAAGTTCACCTTCTAATTTAGGGAACACAAAATATCCCTCAGCTTGTGAAGCCCATTTTCCTAATGGTCCTTTATTGTTCTGAATTCTTTCGAATAAATCTTTTACCATAAATATATTTTGAAGTAATAATTTTAATTTATACAGGGTGCAAAAATAATGATTATTATTCTAAAATTGAGTTTGCCAATTATTTTTATCGAAAAATAATCTGAATATCAATATTTAAAAAATAAAGCACATTTTAAAGCTCTCACTTTAACAAGATTAACCCCTATTTTTAGTATCAGAATTAAATTACATTTTATTTGCTTACATGACTTTTATCATAATAAAAGACTTCTTTGTCTTTTAGATTTGCTTATAGATTTAAAACTAAAATTAACCAAACTTGTTATGAGAAAAAGATTTAAAATGCCCCTGAAATTAAAAGCTGTTTTTTGTGTAGCTTTTACAATGCTATTGTTTACATCATGTAAAAAAGGAGAAGAATCAACTGACTATACAGCTATTGCTACTGATGGAGAAATGGAGGCTGAACTTACAGCTCCGCCAATGGTACCTAAACCTATTGGAAACCGACCTGCAATGAAGCTAAAGGTTAATATGGAAATAAAAGAGCAGGAAGGCACCATGACTGACGGCGTAAAATACACATACTGGACATTTGGCGGTTCTGTTCCGGGAAGTTTTATCAGAACACGTGTTGGTGATGAAGTCGAATTTCACTTAAGAAACCATCCGGATAATAAATTACCGCATAATATTGATTTACATGCCGTAACCGGACCAGGAGGCGGAGCGACATCATCATTGGTAGCTCCGGGACATGAAAAAGTATTTAGTTTCAAGGTAATAAATCCGGGACTGTATGTTTACCATTGTGCCACGGCTCCGGTTGGAATGCACATTGCAAACGGAATGTACGGTTTGATTTTGGTAGAACCTGCGGGCGGACTTCCTCCGGTAGATAAGGAATACTATGTTATGCAGGGTGATTTTTATACTCAGGGTGAATATGGAGCTAAAGGACTTCAGCCTTTTGACATGAATAAAGCAGTAAAAGAAACTCCTGACTATGTTGTGTTTAACGGAAGAGTGGGTTCGCTGACAAATGGAGGTGAACTTACGGCAAAGGTAGGAGAAACTGTTCGTTTATTCGTTGGAAATGGAGGACCAAACCTGGTATCTTCTTTTCACGTTATTGGCGAAATATTTGACAATGTGCATATAGAAGGTGGAACTCTGATTAATAAAAATGTACAGACTACGCTAATTCCTGCCGGTGGAGCATCTATAGTTGATTTTAAAGTAGAAACTCCCGGTAATTTTATCATCGTTGACCACTCTATTTTTAGAGCTTTTAACAAAGGTGCATTGGGAATCTTAAAAGTTGAAGGGCCTGAGAATAAAAAAGTGTATTCAGGAACTATTCAGGAAGGGATTTATTTACCCGAGGGAGGAACTATTCAAAAAATGCCTACTACTGAAGCTGCTAAAACCGTAACTCCTAAGAGAACTGTAGCTGATAAAATAAAAATTGGAAAAGAGATTTTTGGCACAACTTGTTTTGCCTGCCATCAATCTGAAGGACAAGGAATTGCCAGCGCATTCCCTCCTCTTGCAAAATCTGATTATCTTAATGCTGATCCTAAACGAGCAATTAAAACAATCTTGCATGGTTTAAGCGGCGAAGTAACTGTAAATGGCAAAAAATACAATAATATTATGCCAAGCCAGAATTTATCTGATGATGAGATAGCAAATGTTATGACTTATATATATAATAGTTGGGGAAATAACAAAACAGATATTACTCCTGAAATGGTAAAAACACTAAGATAACAACATTAAATATGATGCAAAAAAGCATTTTCATTATTATTCTTTTCTTGGCTCACATGGGAATGATTAGAGCACAAGAATCGAAAATGGTTCCGATAAAAGAGGGTTCATTTGTCCCTCTTTACGGGGCTACAGTAAAAAAACCTGTAGTTGTAAAACCTTTTTTTATAGATGTTTATCCGGTTACAAATAATGCGTTTCTGAGCTTTATTAAAAAAAATCCAACTTACAGCAAATCTAAAATTAAAGGAATTTTTGCTGACAAAAGTTATCTGTTATATTGGAAAACTGATTTTGATTTTGGAAATTCAAATCCTAAAGCTCCCGTAACGAATGTTTCGTGGTTTGCAGCCAAAAAATATTGTGAATGCCAGGGAAAACGTTTACCTACAATGGATGAATGGGAATATGTGGCGATGGCAGATGAAAAAAGGATTGATGCCAGAACTAAAGCTGAATTTAACAAATACATTTTGTCATGGTATGAAAAATCTAAAACATTCGAAAACCCTATTGGCAAAACATTCAAAAATTATTGGGGTGTTTATGATATGCATGGATTGGTTTGGGAATGGACAGCAGATTTTAACAGCATCTTTTTATCCGGAGAATCAAGAAAGGACAAAAGTGATGATAAAAACCTTTTTTGCGGAGGCGCATCAGTTAATGCAACTGACCTGATGGATTATGCCGCTTTTATGCGATATGCTTTTAGAGGCAGTCTTAAAGCGCAATACTCGACCAGAAATCTGGGTTTTAGATGTGCCAGCACAACTAAACTATAATTTTAAATGATTTAAAATGAGAAAAACAATAATAGCAATTTTCATTCTTCTTTTTGTTCTGCAAAGTTGCAAAGAATCTAAAAAAGAAGACAGTTCATTAGCCGGAAAAGAAAAACCAATCAGCGATTTATCTCTTTATAATTTGCCGTCTCAATGGACGAATCAAGATGGAAAAAATATTGAACTGAAAAGCCTGAAAGGAAATGTGCTGGTCATGGTAATGATTTACACAACCTGCAAAGCTGCCTGCCCGCGATTGGTCGCCGATATGAGAAATATAGAATCACGGCTAAATGAAAAAACCAAGAAAAATGTAAAACTGATTCTGGTAAGCATTGACCCGGAAACAGATACTCCTGAAAAATTAAAAGCATTTGCTATTGCTAATAAAATGGAAAATGATCCATGGATTTTCTTGCGCTCGACTGAAGATAATACCCGGGAATTTGCAGCAGTACTTGCCGTCAATTATAAAAAAATATCTCCTATAGATTTCTCACACTCTAATATTATAAGTGTTTTTAATCCAGATGGAGAATTGATTTACCAACAAGAAGGTTTGGGGGTGAACAATGATAAAACGGTAGACAGAATAAATCTGGAAGCCGACAAAATTTAAATTAGGTTAATTAATTCGTAAAAGAACAAGGGAAGATTTCAATTAATCGACTCTTGTTTTTTGTTTTATAGTAAGCAGGAGAATTAACCGCAAGTGGTGCAAAGTATAAAATACTTTTATCCCAATAGCTATATTGGTGGTGCAAAAAAAGAACGCGGATTAAACTGATTTACAAAAGTAAAGACACGGATAAAAACGGATTATAAAACAATAAAAAGAAAATCCGTTTCTACCCGCGTTTTCGCCTTAGCGAATCAGTTTAATCCGCGTCACTTTACAGACAAAGCTTTAAAATCTTTTTAAATATTGATGCCACAATCAAGATTAACCCAATAACAATAAGAAAGCTCATTACAAAAACTCCCTCACGATACCCAAAAAGTGCCTCGTTTCTGAAATAAATAAATCCACCCTGGAGAAACAAGAATAATTCTGTCCCTATATAGCCAAAAATAAAACTTTTTAGTCCTGTCCGAAGTAAATAAGATTGAGGTGAAAGCAATTTATTCTGAATTAATATTCCAATCAAAAAACCTGTAATTATTCCTAAAGTTGTTAAATGGATAAATCCAATAACAAAGTTTCGTACCTGATGCGACACTTCGGCCAGATTAGGTATCAGAACTAATAATTGTATGCTGATTTTCAAAAACAAAGAACCCAAGGCCAAACCGTAAACTCTTTTGGCGCTTGGATCTAAAGTAGCTTTAAACGTCCTTATTTGTGGCCTTAGCATTTTATAAAAAAAGACAAAAGCAATCAATTGCACAATAACTCCAAAAGTGTTAATACCGCTTAAAAAACTACTCTTGATAAACCAACTTACAGGAAAAGCAAATGTCAAAAAAGTGGCTGTGATCAATAAAATGAAGAATGTTTTAAAGGATTTTGTGTCGATTTTATCTTCAAATTGTTTTAGGAATAAAGCTAAAACGGCAAATAAAAACCAGCCATTGAACTGGAAATGCAAGAAAAACTGAATTGCAATTTGGTAAAAAACACTTTCCTTTCCCAACATACCTACTGCCGGACCTAAACACCAAACTCCAAAAGTCGAGAAAACCACAAATAAAACAGAAGCCCGTAAAAGTATTTCTGCCGGAGTTTTTTCCTTAGGAATATCCTTCCATAACAATCTGCAAAAAACATAACTTAATACAATATGCATGGTCGAAAAAATGATAGAAAACAATGCATATCCCTGAATAGGAAAACTAATCATCATACCGATAACCGAAAATTCTGTCAGCCAAAATAACCGATTGTAAACTGGTTTTTCTTTTTTTTCTTCTGGTATAAAAAAACGAACAATTAAAACATAAATCATCAAATAAGCCCAACCCAACATCGCTACATGTGAATGCGCATGAAGCAAAAAAGCATAGTTTATGTTTAGCGGAAACAGATAGACATAACGCATTAGTAACCCAATAACTGAAGCGATCAAAAAATTAAGGAAACAACATATCATCCAACTTTTTTGCGAACTCATTTTAGATAACAATTTCATTTTTATTTAAATTCAAGTAGTTCAAAACAATCCTATATTATTATTAAAAAAATATCCCGGGTTAATTACGTCATCTGTTCGCTTGGGTTGTAAAACTTGAGTTTAAAGACATCCAAACATAGATTTTATGTGTAGAAAAAGAATACAAAAAGAAACTCATTTTTTTCACATAGCTAGTCCTGATCTCAAAACATCTATACCGAAGCCTTAGGAATATGGATTAAAATACAATCAACGCTGAATATTGCGAGGAAACATAAAAAAATATACTAAGTCACTATTTTTTGTTACAGAGAGCGCGAAGATTTTTCGCAGAGTTCACTAGAACTCAAGTTGTGTTTACACAATTCAAGCACACAACACTTTGTGAACTTTGTGTTTTTACTAAACTTATCCTATTTAAAAACTTTGCGTTCTCCGTGGTGTTTTTTTTCTATCTCGACAGTTTTTAGAATTGATACTAAAATAATTGTAACCAAGGAGTTTATGAGAAATAAAAAAGCACCGATGTAAATTAATCTATCGGTGCACTCTTTTAATTAATTAATTCAAGTTGCTACTTAATCATCTGTAGTCCCCCCTAAGGGACAATCTTGTTCTTCCAATTATTTGTTACCAATATGTAATCTCTACGAGATATAATTTTCGGTATTTATCTATTATGAAAAAGGAATCTTGTAAACAGGACTGACCATAGATAATACGTTAGGATTTAAATATTGGTAACAAGACAGCTACCAAATAAAAATATCCCGTAGGGAGTATACTTTCATATATTAACCAGTTCATTTACTGAATTGTTAAAAACTAGCAACTTGAATTAATTATACATTCTTATTTTATTTAAGCAAATTCTTTTTCCAGTACCATTGATTTAGGAAACAAAATATTATTCTCTAAATGAATATGTGTATGTAAATTTTCTTCAAATTCCTTCAGCATGGCGAATGTTACTTTGTAAGTCGTACATCCATCACTTGGAGCCTTATAATCATTCGTTAAACTGGCAATTTCGCGAAAGCGGTCTCCTTCGGCATCATGCTCGTGCATCATCATTGCAATTGGATTAGAAACAGTTCCGAAAGGTGGCTGTGCCAAAGCCTCGCCTGCTTCTTTGCCATTTACCATTTTTTTTACGAAAGGAAACAACATCAATTCTTCTTTTTTCATGTGCTGCGCCAGCTCACCTGCACATTCCGTAAACAACACATTTATTTTGAACAATTCAGGATGATTTGCGCCATGAACACTACAAAGTTTATTTAAAAACTGCATGATAATAACTGATTTTTCTTCGACATAACGGTGGTGTGTTTTTTCGATATAATCTGCTAATAAATCTAATGGCCACGAATTAAAATCGATTGTATTACCATTCTCTCCTGATAAAGCTTCCTGAATTTTTTTTAGCAGCACTTTAGGATCAATTTCTTGTTTTTCACAAACTTCATCGATCGTTCTGTTTCCTTTACAGCAAAAATCGATCTTATATTTTGAGAATACTGCCGCAGTTCTAAAATCCTCAGCCACAAATGTTCCTATTGTTTTATTTTGAAAATTTTCCATAATCCCTTAATTATTATTGTTATTGTTTTTTCTATTTTTTTAATGTCAAATCAAATACAAACCACGCCCTAGTTATAATTCCTATTCAGATCATCGAATCTCTTATAATGCACATCCTTCTTATGATAATTATTCTTCTATTTTAGGACCATTCAATAAAGGACTATTTTATCCTTTATTGGTTCTTAAAAAAACTCCAAACCTTTATTAAGATTAGGAGTTCTTGTATTTATTCTACAATTAAAACACCTTTCATCATAGCCACATGACCGGGAAAAGTACACAAGAAGTTATAAGTTCCTTTTTTATCAATTGTAAATTCGATAGTATCTTCTTCACCTCCGCCCAGTAATTTAGTATGAGCAATAATCGAAGCTTTTTCTGAAGCCGGAATATAATCCGTATCTTTTGCTGCAATCGCTTTTACTGCAAAAGCTGCTTCATCAGTTCCTTCCTGAAGAATAACTAAATTATGCCCCATTGCTTCTTTAGGAATTTTACCTACATGTTTTAAAGTTAATTTGATTGGTTTTCCTGCAACAGCTCTTAGCTCATTTTTATTAAACTGCATTTGGTCATTTCCTTCAATAACTAATACATTTTCTGCCGCCGCCGGAGCTGCTTCACCTTCTGTCGAAGTTTCATTTACTTCTGTTGCTTCAACTGGAGTAGTTTCTTTTTTCCCGCAAGAAGTTATTGCTAAGAATCCCATTAGGACTAATACCGAAATTTTGGTTTTTGCATTCATTTTAAAATAATTATTTAAATGTTAATCGTTTGTATTTATACCTTTTAGGAAAAAATCACCTGATTTTACTCCTAAAGCAAGCTGTTCTAAAGTTGTTGTTGTAAGCATTTCTAAAAGAAGTCCTCTGATTTTTTTAAACTCAAAATGTACAGGACAAGGACGCTCTTCTGAGCATTCTTTAAGGCCAATGCCACAACCTCTATAAATTTTATCCCCATCAATTGCATCTACAATCTGAATTAATTTTATTGCTTTTAATGCTTCATTCGAAACTTCAAAACCTCCACCTACTCCTTTGGCCGAATGAATAATTCCGTTTTTAGTCAAAATCTGCATAATCTTGGCAGTAAATGGCTCCGGCGAATCAATTTCTTTAGCGACATCCTTTATTCCAACCCTAATTCCTTTGGAAGATTTTGTTGCAATAAAAATAGAAGCCCTAATTCCGTACTCACACGCTTTTGAAAACATATATTGATTAATTAATTCCATACAAATATAATGAAGCGCATCATAAAAGACAAATTTATCCTTAATTAATTTTATAAGTAAATCCCTTATTTATAACCAAAATAATTAGTAAAGGACAAAACACTTATTCGGGATCAAATTCAAATAAAAACCAATTTTAATTTTACCTTTGGAAGTACTAATTTTTCTAACACCTAAATAATGGCTTTAAGCAACTCAAAAGACCTCAAATTAGCCGTTCTTATTGATGCCGATAATGTACCTTACAGTAATGTAAAAGGCATGATGGAAGAAATAACAAAATTTGGCACACCCACTACAAAACGTATATATGCTGACTGGACTAAACCTAATTCTAATGGCTGGAAAGCTGTTTTACTAGAACATGCAATTACTCCAATCCAGCAATACAGTTATACGGTAGGAAAAAATTCATCAGATTCTGCTTTGATTATCGATGCTATGGATTTGCTTTATTCAGGAAAACTGGACGGATTTTGTATTGTTTCGAGCGATAGTGATTTTACTCGTTTAGCTATCAGACTAAGAGAATCCGGCATGAAAGTAATTGGTATTGGCGAGAAGAAAACACCAAATTCTTTTATTGTTGCCTGTGACCGATTTATTTATATTGAAGTTTTAGACGGGGCAATCCAAAAGAAAAAACCTAAAACAACTGCGGCAACTTCTGCAACTGATGCCAAAAAGGTTATCGAAAAACCTGCTGAAAAGGCGTTACATAAAATAGACAAACAAACCATTGAGCTTATCGAAGCCACCATAGAAGACATTGAAGATGACGATGGCTGGGCATTTCTTGGTGATGTTGGAAATCTTATTGTAAAGAAAAAACCTGAATTTGACCCAAGAAATTATGGTTTTTCCAAGCTTACACCTATGCTTAAATCGCTAACGGATATTCTTGAAATTGATGAAAGAGAATCTGACAAAAAAGGAATCAAACATGTATATGTGCGCCTGCGATTCAATTAATTATTAAACATTACTTTTTAAATTTTAAAAACATGAGAAAAAAATTCTTTATATATGGAATCTTATTGTTTCTAGTTGTTCTTGCAATCTATCTTAAAACTGAGCGTGGTTTTTTACTCGTTATTATTATACCGGTATTATTGGTTGTTGGCTTTTATAATACACTTCAAAAAAAGCATGCTATTTTAAGGAACTTTCCTGTGCTAGGCTATTTCAGGTATTTATTTGAAATGATTGCACCTGAAATTCAGCAATATTTTATCGAAAGATCTACTGACGGACGACCTTTCTCACGAAATCAAAGATCTTTAGTGTATCAAAGAGCAAAAAATATTGATTCAAGTACGCCTTTTGGAACACAGCAAAACTTAAATCATGATAGCTATGAAGGAATAAAACACTCTATTTTTCCGGCCAAAGTTAACGAGGAATTACCTCGTGTGCTTGTTGGCGGAAAAGATTGTAAACAACCTTATTTAGCTTCTTTATTTAATGTTTCTGCTATGAGCTTTGGTTCATTAAGCGAAAATGCTGTTCGTGCCATCAATATTGGTGCAAAAAAAGGAAACTTCTACCAAAATACGGGAGAAGGTGGTTTAACCGAATTTCATCTGGCCGGAGGTGGTGATATTACCTGGCAAATAGGTACAGGATATTTTGGCTGTCGTGATAATGAAGGAAATTTTAATCCTGAAAAATTCTCAGAAAAAGCGAATCTTCCTAACGTTAAAATGATCGAAATTAAACTTTCGCAAGGTGCTAAACCAGGTCATGGAGGTGTACTTCCTGCTGCTAAAAATACAGAACAAATTGCTAAAATAAGAGGTGTTGAACCACATACTATGATTCTTTCTCCTCCTGGACATCATGCTTTTTCAGACAGTAAGGGACTTATACATTTTATTGCTCAATTACGTCAATTATCAAACGGAAAACCTGTTGGATTTAAATTATGTATTGGAAATACAGCCGAATTTGAAGCTATTTGCCACGAAATGATTGCTGAGGATATTTATCCTGATTTTATAACTATCGATGGTGCTGAAGGGGGAACCGGAGCTGCTCCGTTAGAATTTGCTGATGGAGTTGGGATGCCTTTTGAACCTGCTTTGATATTTGTAAACAAAACTTTAATTGGATTAAATATTCGTGATAAAATACGAGTTATCGGCAGTGGAAAAATCATATCTGGTTATTCTATTTTACATGCAATAGCTTTAGGCGCAGATATGTGCAATAGCGCTCGTGGTTTCATGTTCTCATTGGGCTGCATACAAGCATTGCGTTGTCATAATAATGAATGCCCTACTGGTGTTGCCACCCAAAATAAAATGCTGATGAAAGGTTTGGTTGTTACAGATAAATCAGATCGTGTCTACCATTTTCATAAAAACACATTACATGCCGCTAATGAACTTTTAGCAGCGGCAGGCAAAAAAAGCTATGCCGATGTTGATAGTAATATTTTCATGCGCGGTGATGAATTTGGTCATCTGTCAGATTCTTATTTCCCGGACATCTTAACTAATGTCACGAAATGATAAAAACAAAAGCCTCTTTGAAATTTTACAAAGAGGCTTTTTTTATTTACTTTATTTCTTAAACTAGAGTTTCGCAGCAGTTACTTTCTCTTCTTTACCGCCATCAGTATTTTCTAAAACTGCCAGTTCTTCTTTATCAACTACGCGCTGAGCAAGAATAGCATTATTATAAGCTAAGAAATAAACATCAAATTTTACTCCTTCTTCGATTAACGCTCTTGAAATTTGATCGTTCTTAATCATTTCCTTCAACAAGTCCGGAAACGAATCTTTGTAGGTTAATTTGTTTGATTCATTCTCTTCCAGATTGGTTTCAATTCTGATTTCAATCTTATTGTCATTCAAAAATGCTTTGGCACTCGTACTTGTAATCCCGCTTCCCTTGATTGATGACGAAGTGTTGTAGGTACTCACATGTTCCTGGATTCGTTGCTTGGTATTTTTACAACTTACCAATAACAATGCAATAATAAGACAAAATGCGATTTGGGTAATTTTTTTCATAATTTTTTAGGTTTATGGTTATTTTTTAACTCAAACATAATGATCTTTTTAAACAAAAGCAACTTCAAAACACAAAAAGAAATACTGTAATTATTTGACTACAACTTGATTATCCAAAATAAAACAACAAAAACGGATAAAGAACAAGGAAATTTTTTCATGAAATCTACCAATAAAACAACATAAAAAGCCGCTTTAAAAACAATTAAAGCGGCTTTTTGACAGTAGTAAAATTTAGTTATTTCAATAACTCACCTACAGATTCTTTGTTTATTATTTCTTTTACAAGAACAGTATTGTCATTAGCTAAAAAATAAGTATCAAATTGAACTCCTTCTTCTATAAGTTCTTTAGGAATTTGATTTGTATTGATCATTTCTTTCAAGAGCTTCGGAAACGATGTGTTTGCTTTTACTTTATTAGAATCATTGAGCTCTAAACTAGTTTCAAATCGCAATTCGATTTTGTTGTCATTTATATAACCTCTGGCAGTCGTAAGAGTAACATCATCTGCTTTAAAATTTACGGCAGTACTATTATACGTTTTTACATATTCCTGAAGTTTTTGTTTCGTGTTTTTACAACTTACTATCAGCAATACTAAAGCAACTGTAAATGAAATTTGAATAATTCTTTTGATCATAACTTTTAGTTTTTTAGTTTTTGCAATCTTAAAAGAGCTTCAAGATAATAATAATCTGCATAATTTATCGAACAATCTATTTCGCTTCCGGCAGGTTTATGACCGGTTGAATGAAGCAAAAAAGCTGAATTTACATTGTGACTTTGATAATGGTCTGAAAGTGAGACAATCATTTTTTTAGACTTTGTCAGGTATTCATTTTTTAATTTTGTGTCTTTGGTATAAGAACTCAATTCGATAAGTGCCGAAGATACAATTGCCGCTGCCGAAGCATCTCTAGGTTCATTTGGAATCCCGGGCGCATTAAAATCCCAATACGGTATCAAGTCTTCTGTTGTTAATCTGTCCAAATATACACGCGCTACTTTATGTGCAAAATCTAAAAATTTAGGATCTTTTGTTTCTCTGTACACCATTGTAAATCCATAAATTGACCACGCCTGACCTCTCGCCCACATACTGTCATCACTATAACCTTGCGCAGTCATTCCTTTTATTTTCTTACCCGTTTCATAATCATAAATTACAACATGATACGAACTGTAATCTGGTCTGAAATGATTATTCATTGTAGTTTCGGCATGTTTTACAGCAATGTCGTAGAGCTTTTTATTCCCTCCGTTTTTAGAGGCCCAAAAAAGCAGTTCTAAATTCATCATATTATCGATAATTGTATTGTGTCCTTCATATTTATGATGCGGCCAGGATAAGATCGTTCCTACTTTTGGATTAAAAAGCGTTGCCAAAGTATCGGCAGATTTAAGAATAATATCTTTGTAGGCAGGATTTTTTGTCAAACGATATCCATTTCCAAAACTATTAAAAATCTGAAAACCCAAATCATGATCATTCGCCTTACTCACCGATAAAGGCTTTAGAAACCGACTGAATTTATCTGCTTCTTTTTCCCATTTTTTATCCCCTGTTGCTTCATATAAATACCATAATTCTCCAGGCCAGAAACCGCTTGTCCAATCTTTATAATCAACAAACTTCCATTCTTTGCTTCCATTTGGGACAGTTCTTGGCGATGTTCCGTCATCCGGGATTACAGCTAAAGTTTTCGAAGCTTGTGCTGCACAATATTCAAATTGCTTTTTGATATTAAATGAATTCTTTTTTTGAGAATAGCTAATATTCCCTAATAGGAATAAAGCAAAAATAAGAGTCGTAAATCTTGTATTCATGTGGTTATTTTAATTTTAGACAGAAAGTTATTTTACATTTTTTTGCAATCGATAAATTTATAAAATAAAGCAGACGTAACCGAATCTTTGTATTTTTGTTTACCCAAAAAAGTACTAATGATACCGCCAAAAATCAAAATTTGAAAAAACACAGACCTTATTATTTTATTTTACTTCTTGTAATTATTTTTCTGGGAATCATGTCACGAAAAACGGATCTTATTCCATTATCTACAGGAGATTTTCTTTATGCTGTCATGATGTATGTTTTTATTCGCATACTAATGATCGATAAAAAAGGCATTCAAATCATAATTACCTCTTTATTAATTTGCTACGGAATTGAATTTTCGCAGCTCTACCATGCAAATTGGATTGACGAACTTAGAAATACTCTTTTAGGAAAATATACTCTGGGTCAAGGTTTTCTATGGACAGATATTCTGGCATATACTATGGGAATCTTATTGGCTTTTGGGATCGAAAGGATTGTTTTGAAACGTAAATTTTAACGATTTAGCCCTCTTTTATCACTGTCATCCCGAGGCACGAGGAATCTCACCACGAAACTAACACAAAGTATTTTCCCTAAATTGTCGAGCTACTTGATGAGATTCCTCGTGCCTCGGAATGACAAAAATACGCAGATAAACTTTTAAACTAATCCAGTGTTTGAGTAATCTTATCCAGATTCAGACTATTTGCCATTGCGGTAAATATTTGATAATAGGTTGATTTATTTTCGTATAATTCGTCATGAGTTCCTTTTTCGATACATCTTCCTTGTTCCAGCACTATGATATTTGCTGCATCAATAATTTGAGAAATACTGTGCGAAATGATAATTACTGTTCGGTCTTTTTTTATGGCATCCAGAGACTTTTTAATTTGTTCTGTTGCTATGGCATCCAGACTTGCCGTAGGTTCATCCAGGAAAATAATTGGAGGATTTTTCAAAAACAATCTTGCAATTGCAATTCGCTGTTGTTGTCCGCCTGAAAGTAAATGTGCATCAGAATCATAACCTTTAGGCAATTGCATTACTTGTTCGTGAATATAAGCTTGTTGAGCTGCCTCTATAATTTCAGATTGTGAAGCATCTGGTTTTCCGTATAAAATATTTTCGGCTATTGTACCTTTAAAAATATGATTTTTCTGCAATACCAATCCAATGTTTTTTCTTAGAAAATCAGTATTATAATCATTTAAATCTACTCCATCCAAATAGATTTTTCCCGATGTAGGTAAATAAAACTTATCTAGTAAATTAATGATCGTACTTTTTCCGGCACCACTTAACCCTACTAAAGCTGTGGTTTCGTTAGGTTTTATTGTAAAATCAATTCCAAAAAGAGCCTTTGTTCCGTTTGGATAAACAAAGTCAACATTTTTAACCTCGATAAGTCCCACAATTTTTTCAGGGATATAATCGCCACTTACTTCTTTTTCATTATCGGATTCTAGAATATCAAAAAATCCTTCAGAATAAATCAAAGCATCATTTACTTCATCATAAATTCGGTGCAATTGCCTGATTGGTGCAGAGACATTATTAAACAACATAATATGAAACATGATTGCTCCAATTGTCATCGTATTATTCAAAACAAAATACGCGGTCAGAATAATGATAATTACTACTCCTATCTGTTCTACAAAACCTTTAATACTTTCAAAAATGAAACTGGTCTTTCTGGTTGCTAATTGATTTTCGGTCATTTCAAACTGAATATCCTTATGTCGATCTGCTTCCATTGGTTCGCGCACAAATGATTTAATCACAGTTATGGATTCAATCAAACTAATGATTCCGTTATTTTTTGTCTCGCGATAATTACGCATTCTTCGCCTAAACCCACTTAATTTAGTTGCCTGCAATTGACTGATATAAAAATAAATGGGAATAATACACAGACTCACCAAACCTACATATACATTAGCATAGAACATAATTGCCAATGCAACAAAAGCATTTGCAAACAAAGGCAGGATATCAATAAAAAAATTCTGGACCAATCGTGTTAAACTGCTTATTCCTAAATCTATTCTGGTTTGAAGTTTTCCGCTTTCATTTTCGCCAGACGTATAAAATTCCATTCGATAGCTTAAGATTTTTTCGACTATTGCCTGCGAAATATCACGGGTTATGAAGATGCGCAATTTTTCGCCGTAAAACTTTTGACCAAATTGCACTACTGAATAAACCAATTCTTTAGAAAGTAAAACAATACTAATAATCTCTAATAAATGAAAACCTTTTGATAATGGTTCGTGAGCAACCATTAAATTACTAATTGAATCTACTGTATACTTTAATATTAATGCATTGACCTGAGCGGCAAACGATCCCAGAAAAGTTAGCAATAAAGTCGCAATAACCATTTTTCTGTAAGGCTTAACAAAAGGGGTTATTTTTTTATATAGTAAAGAAATCTTCATTTATTTTAATTTTTCGTCACATATCAAATATAAGAATTCTAAATTTGTGTTTATATATTCAACAACAGATAAAAACAAATTCTTATGCAACTGGTTTTCGCTTCAAACAACCTTAATAAAATCAAAGAAATCCAAAGTATCTTAAAAGGATCTATCCAATTATTAAGTCTGGAAGACATTGGCTGTAACGAAGACATTCCTGAAACTGCTGACACAATTGAAGGAAATGCAATTTTGAAGGCGAATTATGTAACTGAAAAATTTGGTTATGATTGTTTTGCAGATGATACCGGTTTAGAGGTTAAAGCCTTAAATGGAGAACCGGGCGTATATTCAGCAAGATATGCAGGAGAACAACGCGATTCTAATGATAATATGGATAAACTTCTAAACTCTTTATCAGATAAGGAAGATCGCAGTGCTCAGTTTAAGACCGTTATCGCATTAAATATAAAAGGAGAACAGCATTTATTTACCGGAATCGCAAAAGGACATATAGTTCTGGAGAAAAAAGGAGATAAGGGTTTTGGTTATGATCCTATTTTTAAGCCAGAAAATTACGACGAAACATTTGCCGAAATATCTTCAGAGATAAAGAATAAAATTAGCCATCGTGCAAAAGCTACTAATCAACTAATTGATTTTCTGAACACAATCAAATAATTGTTTTAAATACAACATTTTAAAGTCTAAATTTTATATTTCACGACGTAATTTTGCAGAAAATTCTTCAATATCTCAACAAAATGATTTTACATTAAACATAACTTTTTGATAATCAAATCATAACAAATACATAATTCTTAAAATAGCATTAGTTTATCTGAATAATTAACAGTAATTTTGCACCCTATTTTAAAAATACATATGAACAAATTTGAACAATTAGGATTGAGTGAATCGTTACTGAAGGCGATTTTAGATCTAGGATTTGAAAATCCGACCGAAGTACAGGAGAAAGCGATTCCCCTATTATTGGAAAAAGACACAGATATGGTTGCGTTGGCTCAGACAGGGACAGGGAAAACGGCAGCTTTTGGTTTTCCGCTAATTCAAAAAATTGATGCCAACAACAGAAATACACAAGCATTAATTTTATCTCCAACACGCGAACTATGTTTGCAGATTACCAACGAAATTAAAAACTACTCTAAATACGAAAAAGGTATTAATGTGGTAGCAGTTTACGGTGGAGCTAGCATTACAGAGCAAGCAAGAGACATTAAAAGAGGAGCACAAATTATTGTAGCTACTCCAGGTAGAATGCAAGATATGATTAACAGAGGATTGGTAAACATTTCTCAAATCAACTATTGTGTTCTTGATGAGGCTGACGAAATGTTGAACATGGGATTCTACGAAGATATCGTAAACATTCTTTCAACTTCTCCAGACGAAAAAAGCACATGGTTGTTCTCTGCAACTATGCCACAAGAGGTTGCAAGAATTGCGAAACAATTCATGCACGAGCCTTTAGAAATTACAGTAGGTGCTAAAAACTCAGGTTCAGCTACCGTTTCTCACGAATTTTACTTAGTAAATGCACGTGATCGTTACGAAGCTTTGAAACGTTTAGCCGATGCAAATCCAGACATTTTCTCTGTGGTTTTCTGTCGTACTAAAAGAGATACACAGGCTGTTGCCGAAAAATTAATTGAAGATGGATACAGCGCTGCTGCATTGCACGGAGATTTATCTCAGGCGCAACGTGATGGTGTAATGAAATCTTTCCGTGGAAGACAAATTCAGATGCTTGTTGCAACTGACGTTGCTGCACGTGGTATTGACGTAGACAACATTACTCACGTAGTGAACTACCAACTACCTGACGAAATCGAAACTTACAATCACCGTTCCGGACGTACCGGTAGAGCTGGAAAATTAGGAACTTCTATTGTAATTGTTACAAAAAGTGAGTTGCGTAAAATTTCTTCTATCGAAAGAATCATCAAACAAAAGTTTGAAGAAAAAACGATCCCATCTGGAATCGAAATTTGTGAGATTCAACTATTGCACTTAGCAAACAAAATTAAAGATACTGAGGTTGATCACGAAATTGACAACTATTTACCAGCTATCAACAATGTTCTTGAAGGCTTATCTAAAGAAGAGCTGATCAAGAAAATGGTTTCAGTAGAATTTAACCGTTTTATTGCTTACTACAAGAAAAACAGAGACATTTCTAATCAGTCTTCAGGTTCTGAAAGACGCGAAAGAAGTGATTCTGAGCCAAGAGAATTCAATAATAACGGAGCAGTTCGTTATTTTGTAAACATTGGTTCAAGAGATAATTTTGATTGGATGACACTTAAAGACTACCTGAAAGAAACATTAGACTTAGGTCGTGATGACGTTTTCAAAGTAGACGTAAAAGAAGGTTTCTCTTTCTTTAACACTGATCCTGAGCATACTGATAAAGTAATGGAAGTATTAAACAACGTACAATTAGAAGGACGTCGTATTAATGTTGAAATTTCTAAAAATGATGGTGGCGGAAGACGTGACCATAACGGACGTTCTGGTGGTGGAAGAAGTTCTGGCGGACCAAGAAGAGAAGGTTCTGGCGGAGGAAGTTTCGGACCAAGACGTGAAGGTTCTGGTGGTGGAGGTTTTAGAAGCGACAGAAACTCTGCTCCTAGAGAAGGTGGTTTCAGAAGCGACAGAAACTCTGCTCCAAGAGAAGGTGGCTTTAGAAACTCAGCTCCAAGAACTGAAGGTGGTTCAGACAGAGCTCCAAGACGTTCTGAAAGCTTTGGTGATTCACCAAGACCAAGAAGACCAAGAAGAGATTAATATTTTAATATCTTGAAATACAAAATCCCAAATTCCAAATACAACTGGAATTTGGGATTTTTTTTTACTTTAATAATGTTATTCCCGATAAAAAAAATTTAGAATCCAAAACTATGTAACCTAAATCTTCTTTATCTCATTTTATTTAAATACTAAAAGCTCCACTACGACCTTTGTTAATTTTCTGATAATTATATTCGAAGACTGCGAAATATTTAATCCTGATTTAGTACTTTTAGTGCTTTAAATAAGGATATGAAATATTTCGCAGTTTTCTTTTTTACACTACTATCTACTACTATTAGTTTTGCACAAGATGTTGAATCTACAGTACCGCAAAGAGTATCTGGTTACATTATCAACGATAATACTAAACAACCGCTTGCTAATGTAAATATCATCAACACCAACAAAGTTCGTGGTGCAAAGTCTGATGCTAAAGGATATTTTGAGATCGATGTACAATTAAATGACACTATTCACTTTTCGATTTTAGGATTTCAATCTTTAAGAATTAGGGTAACAAATGACTGGATAAAAAATAAAGTGACCAGAATACAGCTTACTGAAAAAGCAATTGCCCTTGAAGAAGTGATCATTGCTCCTTTTAGTTTAACCGGATATCTTGAAGTCGATTCAAAATTGATTCCAACAAAAGAAAATTACCGTTACAGTATCTCAGGTCTTACCCAGGGTTATGAAGCTGGTGAATATTCTCCAAATGCTTTTGGAAAAGTATTAGGTTCTATTTTTAATCCTGCCGATGTACTTTATGGTTTCTTTGGTAAAAACGCCAAAGAACTTAAGAAATTAAAAGAAATGAGAAAAGATGATACCGTTCGAAATCTTCTGGAATCTAAATATGACCGTGAAACTGTTTCTGTACTTTTAGGCGTTAGTAAAGACGAAATTCCTGAAATTTTGCAACGTTGCAATTACTCTGAATCCTTTATACAGTCTGCAAATGATTTACAGATTATGGATGCAATTAACGGTTGTTATGAACAATATAAAGTACTAAAACGAAATTAAGTTACATCTTATAACTACAACTCAAATCCTCAATTTCTAAAATTGGGGATTTTTTTGTTTTCTAAAAAAGCAATAGAATTAATTTACCCTACCTTTTGCAGTACTTTATCTTACAAAGGTAGGTTTTAGTGCTTTTTTTGATTAAATTAGACTTCTATACTCCTATCCAATTAATCTACAATCTCAACTCAATTATAAGCTCATGAAGGATATAACTCAAAAAGTTTTAAATTTTATTGATCTTCACAAAGGCGAAGAGAATAAAAAATCAGTTATCGAAAATATAACAGGCGCTATATCGTTCAGAGGTTCAAATATATGGATTTTGGCTTGTGCAATTATTATTGCATCTGTAGGTTTAAATGTTAATTCGACAGCTGTAATTATTGGTGCAATGCTAATTTCTCCTTTAATGGGACCAATTGTTGGCGCTGGTTTTGGATTAGGAATGTATGATTTTGAGCTTTTAAAAAAATCAATAAAAAATCTGTTGATCGCAACACTAGTGAGTCTGGCTACTTCTACTTTATATTTCTATATTAGCCCTTTTAAGGAAGCACAATCTGAATTATTAGCCAGAACTTCTCCAAATATTTACGATATTTTAATTGCGTTTTTTGGAGGTTTAGTTGGTGTAATAGCCGTAACACGTGTAGAAAAAGGAAATCCAATTCCCGGCGTAGCTATTGCAACTGCATTGATGCCGCCACTTTGTACGGCTGGTTATGGTTTGGCTCTTGGTAATTATCTCTATTTTTTTGGTGCACTGTATCTTTATACTATCAATTGTGTGTTTATTTGTATTGCTACTTTTGTGATTGTAAAATATTTGAATTATCCAATTGCACAGCAACTGGATTTAAGACATCAGAAAAGGGTAAAATACGGTATTACAATTCTTATTTTACTTTTAATTGTTCCTAGTATATATTTTGCTTACCAGTTATATGTTCAAAAAAATTATAATTCAAGAACAGAAATTTTCATCCAGAAAGAATTCCTGGACAATGACTATCCCATTATTTATAAAAAAATAAGATATAATACTGATCCAAAAAGAATTGAATTGGCCTTTTTAGCAAAAAAATTTAGTGATACTGAGATCATCAATCTTAATAAAAAACTGGTAAACTACAATCTTCCAAACACAAAATTAATTATCAGACAGGATACTGTTAATTTAAGAAAAGACATTATGGATCAAATCAATAATAATCAAAGTGTTGTCGATCAAAAGGATATTTTAATAAATAATTTACGGAATCAATTGGCCCAATATCAATTCAATAACAACCAGATTAGTAATGAAGCTAAAATACTTTTTCCTGCCGTTACCTCTCTTACCATTGGAAATTATACTGTAGAAAGCGAAACAAATAAATCAAAAATTATTCCCGTTATTCTTTTTCAGAGCAAGAAAAAAGTTGATTTAGAAATGAAACAAAAAATGAAAATGTGGCTAAAAACAAGACTTGAAAAAGATTCTATTGAGGTATATCAACAAAATAATTAATATAAACTCAAAAATAGAACCTATATTTACTTTAAAAATAAGTTAACTATCTAAATTGAAATATTATGGCAAAGAGTCAGGATGCTAAGAAAACAGCAAAAAAAGAACCGTTAAAAACGGCTAAAGAAAAAAAAGAAGAAAAGAGAGAAAAGAAAAATGCTCCTAAAAGAGATTAGTTTTCAGTCTCAGTTTACAGTCTCAGTTTACAGTTTTTTGAAACTGAATACTGAGACTGCGACTGAATACTGTGACTATTTAACCGGAATATTAGAAAGAATTTCTAATATAAATTTCCAATATTTTTGAGCCGAAGAAATACTTGCTCTTTCATCCGGAGAATGCGCACCGTGAATTGTTGGTCCAAAAGAAATCATATCCATTTCAGGATAATTTGTTCCCAGAATTCCACATTCTAAACCAGCGTGACAAGCCACTACCTTAGGTTTTTCGTTGTTTTGTTTCTCGTAGATTCCTACCAAAGTATCTAATATTTCAGAGTTTACATTTGGCGTCCATCCCGGATAAGAACCAGAAAGTTCTACTTCGCAACCTACCAATTCAAAAGCTGAACGCAACGCATTAGCCAAATCAAATTTAGAAGTTTCAACAGAAGAACGTGTTAAACATCCAATAGATATTTCACCATCTTTTACGATAACCCTTGCAATATTATTTGAAGTTTCTACCAGGTCAGCCATATCAGCACTCATTCTGTAAACACCATTGTGCGCAGCATAAACAGCACGAATAATTCCTTCCTGAACACCTAAATCCATTACTTTTGAAGGCGTATCACATTTTACGATTTCAATAGATAAGTTTGGCTCAGTCGTTTTATATTCAGTTTTTATATCATTGATGATTTCCTGCATATCAAAAATATACGCTTCATCAAACATTTCAGAAATAATTACTTTTGCAACACTTTCTCTCGGAATTGCATTTCTTAAACTTCCTCCATTGATCTCTGCTACCTGCAAACCAAAGTTTTCAAAAGCATCAAACAACAAACGGTTCATGATTTTATTCGCGTTTCCTAAACCTTTGTGAATATCCATTCCTGAATGACCACCTTTTAGACCTTTTACGGTAATAATATGTCCAACAGAACCTTCCGGAACTTCTTCTTCATTATATGCTCTTGTAGCCGTTACATCAATTCCACCAGCACAACCAATATCAATTTCATCATCTTCTTCAGTATCTAAATTCAAAAGAATCTGACCTTGAAGAATTCCTCCTTTTAAATTTAAAGCTCCGGTCATTCCCGTTTCCTCATCAATTGTAAACAAGGCTTCGATTGCAGGATGCGGAACGTCTTTACTTTCTAAAACAGCCATAATTGTAGCTACTCCTAATCCATTATCAGCACCAAGCGTTGTACCGCGGGCACGAACCCAGTCTCCATCAACATACATGTCGATTCCCTGAGTATCAAAATCAAAAACAGTATCAGCATTTTTTTGGTGCACCATATCCAGATGCCCCTGCATAACAATTGCTTTACGGTTTTCCATTCCCGGAGTTGCCGGTTTTCTGATAATTACATTTCGAATATCGTCTTCAAAAGTTTCTAAACCTAAGCTGTTTCCAAAGTTTTTCATAAACTCGATCACGCGTTCTTCTTTCTTTGACGGACGTGGAACTGCATTTAAATCTGCAAACTTATTCCATAGCGCTTTAGGCTCCAGATTTCTTATTTCCTGACTCATTATATTTTGTTTGAAGTTTAACAATTAAGAGCTCCAAAGTTACAAAGTTTAAACTCGTTTTATGGGTAAAGTACTTAAATTTTTCTGCCGCGAATTTCACTAATTAGCACAAGTTATAATGTCAGTAAAACTGGATAACACGAATCATTATTATTTTGTAACCTAAGAAAAAAATCATCAATTCGTGAAAATTCGTGGAATTCGTGGCTAACTCTTTTTAATTGTATTTATATTTACCTATCCAAAATTAAAATTGTGAAATCAAAATATATTTTACCATTATTACTTCTCGTACAAATCATCCTTTTAAAGATTCTTCCGTATTTTCCGGAATTCACAGAACGCTTTTACAGTAACGGATTGTATCTTAAAACCTCACATTTTTCAAGAATCGTTTTGGGCAAAATTCCATTTTCAGTGGGCGACTGCATCTATTCTATTTTGATTTTGTTTTTGATTCGATGGATTTGGAAAACAAGAAAAACATGGAAATCACAATGGAAAGACAATCTTTTAAAAGCCCTTAGTGTCCTTTCTATATTTTATTTTTTCTTTCATTTACTTTGGGCATTCAATTATTACAGGGAACCGCTTTTTGAAAAAATGAAAATCCAAAGAGAATATACTGACGCTGAATTGCTCGCTTTTACAAAAAAACTAATTGCAAAAACAAACGAAATTCAGTTTCAGATTACAAAAAAAGACAGTTCAAAAATAGTTTTTCCCTACTCTCAAAATCAGGCTTTCCAGATGAATTTAAGTGGTTATGAAAATCTGGCAAACGAATATCCTTACTTTAAATACGAAATAATAAGCATCAAAAAATCACTTTTTAGCCTGCCTCTGACTTATATGGGTTTTGGTGGTTACCTCAATCCTTTTACAAACGAAGCTCAGGTTAATGATTTATTACCCATGTACAATTTTCCTGTTACGAGCTGCCACGAAATGGCACATCAAATGGGTTATGCCAGCGAAAGCGAATGCAATTTTATTGGTGTTCTGGCTACTGTAAAAAATCAAAATTTATACTATCAGTATTCCGGATACAGTTTTGCCCTTCGCTATTGCTTAGGGATTTGGCAAGCAAAAGACGAAAAGGTATTTAACCAATTAAAGAAAACCGTTCATATTGGTATCCTAAAAAACTATCAGGAAAGTCAGGATTTCTGGAAACAATATGATACTTTTATTGATAAAGGCTTTCATATTTTTTATGATAATTTCTTAAAAACAAACAATCAAAAGGATGGTATGGAAGGCTATAGTAAATTTGTTGATTTGATGGTGAATTATTATAAAACAAGACCTCTATAAAGTTTGCCGCGAATTATTACGGATTGTTATAATTAAATTAAAATTTTAAAATACTCCACGAGCTAATATCCAAGCCACAATTTGGAAAATTCTCGCTTAAAAAAAAATATATTGTAACAAAATAGCTTTGATTACTACTAATACATTATGAGCGAAAATCTAGAACAGTCATTTGTTGTGCAGTTGCAGGCAAATCAGAATATAATCCACAAGATTTGTAGATTATATACTGCTGGCGAAGATGCTCACAAAGACTTGTTTCAGGAAATCACCATTCAGTTATGGAAAGCTTATCCTAAATTTAGGGGCGATAGTAAATTTTCGACCTGGACGTATCGTGTCGCATTAAATACTGCGATTACCTTATATCGAAAAACCAAACGAACCATATCAACCGTTGAGTATGAAAGTCATCAGCATTTTGTAAAAGATGTTGATTACAATTATGAAGAAGAAGAACAGATAAAATTGATGTACAAAGCCGTTTATCAGCTTAATGACATCGAAAAAGCATTAGTTTTTATGTATTTAGAAGACAAAGATTATCAGGAAATAGCTGAAACCTTAGGGATCAGCGAAGTGAATGCACGTGTGAAAATGAACAGAATTAAAGGGAAACTTAAAAAAATACTAAATCCTTAAAAATTATTATGAAAGAACTGGATTTACTAAAAAAAGACTGGAAAAAGAATGAAAATTCTTTTGAACAAATTTCTGAAAAGGACATCTATAAAATGATACATAAAAAATCATCTTCTATTGTAAGATGGATTTTGATTATTAGCATTTTAGAGGTTCTACTTTGGACATTTTCAAATTTATTCATTAATACAGATGATGTTTTGAAAAAAATGAATCATCCTGAAATTGTATTGATCCTGGAGTATTTAACCTATATCAATTATATCGTTGTACTGATTTTTATTTTTGTTTTTTATAAAAATTACAGAACTATTTCGACTACTGTAGCTACAAAGTCGTTGATGGGTGCTATTTTAAAAACCCGAAAAACGGTACAATATTATGTATGGTACAATTTAGGAATGATTATAGTATCGACCATCTTAAGTTTCTTTGTTGGTTTTGTCTACAATCCTGATATGGCATTTTTAAGAGAAAAATTAGCTGCCAATGGGAAAACAATGTTGGTATCTGCGGGAATTTTAATTCTGATAATACTAGGTTTCTTTGGGATCTTCTGGTGCTTTTACAGATTACTGTACGGAACTTTATTACGCAGATTGTATGCTAATTATAAAGAATTAAAGAAAATTGATTTTTAAAAAGAAGGCAAGGCTCAAGTAGCAAAGGTTCAGAGATTTTCTTATCAAGTCATAAAACCATGAGAATATTGGGAATGCATTTGTTTTTTCAAATACGAATTAGAAAAACCTGAAACCTAAAACTTAAACTTTTTTAATTTCTAAATCTAATACTCCCATCTTCTTAATTTATTAAGTTCTTCCTCTACTTTGATTTCTTCGGCTGGAATAACTTTCAGGAATGATGGATGCTGTTCTATAGCATATTCTACTTTTTCGACGATTTCTTCGATGGTATCGTTTTCATAATCAATATCAAGAGGTTCTTTGATGATAAAAGATTGCAGAATTCCTTTTTTCTTCATTCGTAATCCTTTTTTATCAAATGAACGGCGGAAACCGTCAATAACAATAGGAATTACAATTGGTTTATGTTGTTTAATAATATGTGCTGTTCCCTTACGAACTGGTTTAAAAGACTTTGTAGTTCCCTGCGGAAACGTAATTACCCAACCGTCTTCAAGCGCAATTCTAATATTTTCTGTATCATTTGGGTTCACGTCCCTTTTTTCTGTAACATCAACACCTTTTGCACGCCATGTTCTTTCAACCGTAATGGCACCAACATAAGCTAAAATTCTTGGCAACAAACCTGCCTGCATGGTTTCTTTTGCCGCTACATAATAAATATTCATTTTTGGCTGCCACAAGTACCCAATATTCTTAATAGTATCCTGACGTCCGCTTAAACTTGCGTTAAACACATGAAACATAGCAACAACATCAGCAAAATAAGTCTGATGATTAGATATAAACAAAACATTAGTATCCGGAAGTGTTTTAATAATTTCAGATCCTTCAATCTGTAATTCATTAAAACCTCTGTATCTTCTATGAGTCATGGCGCCCAAAATACGGATTAACCATTTCTTAATGAATAATATATGTCCAAAAGGATTTCGTTTAAACAATCCCATAGCTGTGTATTGTATTTTTTGTTATGACGCAAACATACAAAAATTATTCTTTTAGCCGTACTATAAAGCAATTTGGGAAAGAAATTGTTATTATAATGAATATCAAATTGTTATTTTTTTGCTTTTATGATTTTCCTTCAAAAGTTGTTTTCAAAACATCTCTCAATTCGCTTAAAATCATGGCAGTCGCGCCCCAAACAATGTGGTTTTGAATATTAAATGCCGGAACCAGAATATTATTAGCGTAAGAAGTTGACAATGTGGCTTCGACAATAATTTCATCATCTAAAAAAACAGAAAGCGGCAGCTCTATAATATCAGCTACCTCTCTAATATCAGGATAAAATGAAAGTTCTTCTTTTGAAATTCCTAAATACGGATGTACCAAAAAATTACTCGGCGGAATATACATTGGAGTAAAATGTTTGATGACTTTTATTTTTTCAGGAGGAACTCCTACTTCTTCATGCGTTTCTCTAAGAGCTGTTTCTTCATAATCAGCATCTGTAGTTTCATACTTTCCTCCCGGGAAAGCAATTTGCGACGAATGGACACCGTTGTAAGCATTACGGACTATTAAAACCAAATGGGCTTTCCCGTCTTTTGGATAAAACAACATCATGACAGCAGCAATTCTGGGATTTTCTATTTTTAAATCCAGATTTTTCAAAGCTTCAATGCGTTCTTTTGGAGCCATTTTTATATGTGCCGCAACTGCCGGGAGTTCAACCGGAATTAAATTAGGAACATATTGCAAAAAATCTTGAAAATCCATAATCAAAGTTTATTTTTGTACTTTCAAATAAATAAAATATAAATATAGTTTAGAAAACGCGTATCTACAAGCTTTCTAAAGCCAAAGCCATAAAAATGTACAGTAAAGAAGAATCACAAAAAATAAAAAGAGAATTTTGGGTGGCTTTCGCCGAAAAATATCCACGCAAATGGGTTCTTTATGACACGAAGATCAAGGACTTCTCTTTTAAATTCTACGTAGACAATAAAAAAGCACAGGTTTTAATTGATATCGAACAACGAAGCGATGAAAAACGAAATGCTTATTTTGAAAAATTAGAAGCTTTAAAAAATATTCTAGAGGAGGAGTTTATTAAAGATTTGGTTTTCGAAAAAAACTATACGCTCGAAAGTGGAAAAACTATTAGCCGTATCTGGACAGAAATACAAGGTGTAGGTTTTAGCAACCGCAATAACTGGGATACTATTTTTGATTTCTTTTTCGAAAAAATGAATGCTTTAGAGATGTTCTATCTTGAATATGATGATTTTATTAAGGATATTGATTCTTAAAAGGTTCTGAGTTACTAAGCCGCTAAGTTTTTATATAACTAACCCGACAAGTTTTTAAAAATTTGTCGGGTTATTTTTTAGGTCTTTATTTTTTTATATTCCAATTTTTTGAAATAAAAGTATCAAAATAAAAATTGTGGCAAGTCGGTAATAATTGACCCAGCCTTCTTTCTTTTTTTGCTCTGCAGAAGCTTTTTTGTCGTATTTATACCATGTATATCCATTGTATACTAATATCAACACATAAAGCCCTATTAACAAATTACTCCAAATCATACTTTAACTTTTAGTTTTCAGAAATTACTAAATCAAATTTAATTGTTATTATAATCCATTGACCTCTATAATGGTTGAAGCATCTAATTCTCTGCCACTTATCCTCTCCTTACTTGAAAAAGAATAGGTTCCATCAAAACCATCGATCGTGATAGGACCATCTGCCCGAACAATATATATTGGATACATAAAATTTTGATCAATAGAAAAATTTGAAATAGACACATAATTTAAATCTTTCTTAGATATGTAAATATAATTTTGATTATAGTAGCCTTTAACTGGTTTTATAAGTACTAAATCATTATAACTTGAGACACCTCCAGATCCTCCAGATCCAATTTTGTCAAACCATCCCATACAATCAGCAAATTGATACACCATAACCGCACCACCAATAACCCCTGCATATTTAGTTGCTACATTACTTACAATTTTTAAGACCCCTGCAGTTCCAAGTGCTGCTAAATCTCCCACCAAAAGATTAACAACAGCTTTTACACCTATAGCTTCCAAAAGACAGCCGCCAACAGTTGTACCGCCACCTGCATATGTGGAATTTATTCCAAAAAGGGACAAAGAGGATATTTGATAATCATCTTGCGTAAAAATTGATAATGTTTTCCCTTCATCAAGTAGATCCTCCTCTGCCATGATTAATTGTGCTGTCATAGAAATCCTTACGGGGTCAAGACTACCAAACTGATTTATCAGTTCTTGCTCAGTAACACCATAAGACTTAATTAGTGTTAATGCGTCGCCTGAAATTTGTTGGACAAATTGTTCTGCCTGTTCTTCGTTATTAGGCTCGAAATCAAAATTCCTGTTCGTAAACCCTTGATTTTTAAAATCTTTACCTGCAATTTCCATTGATTTTCTAAAATTATTTAGCTCAACCGTATGGTCTATAGCATTCTCCTCGTCATAATAACTTTCGTTTGAACAAGAGTTAAAAAGAAATGCTACTGTCGATCCAGAAAACATTATAATAATCAAAACAAAATAACCTTTAATTAATTTTTTAATTAATTTTCTCAAAATACTACAAATTAAATGTTAATAAACTCACGTTATAGAATATCTCTATAATTCAAATTTACATCATTTTGAAAATTAGTCTTATGCAAAAAACGGGTAACATTAAAAATAATATTTCATCAATGTAAAATACATTGATAAGAAAAAGTAACTATTGATTAATATAAAAATTATGATAAATTAAAAAAGGATTCTTAAGAATTTTGCTTATACACTAAAAATATTATATAAAATAATATGATCGTCATAATTAATATAAAGCTGTTTGCGATAGTCTTGCTTTTTACGAGTAATTATAGATAGTTTACATTCTTTGCCATCATTGTCCTTGCACATAAAAGAGTACACGATATCTGTATCATTTTCTTCGCGTTCGATATAATCCTGAATATTAAAAAGCTGTATTTCCTGCGAGTACACCACAATTCTGTGTTTATTGGTATCCAGGATTACAGATAGCTTGACTAAATCAAGGCTCGACCATTCGCCCCATTTTCCTCTTTCATTTTTTTCTAAAACACTAAAACCTGATGTTTTAAATTGATAAGTCTGGCTATAACTTTGGTGCAAACCAAGTCCTAAAAAAAATACTAGTAAGTAGGTACGTAGAGAATTCATATACTATTGATGCAGATAATTAAAACTCAAATTTAGACTTTTCCTGACAAGCAATTTCAAAATCGGTCATCATTTCTTGAACAATTTGCTTTACTGGCAAAATTTCATGGATTAATCCTGCAATTTGCCCAATTTCGAGTTCACCTTCTTCAAGATCTCCTTCAAACATTCCTTTTTTAGCTCTTGCCCTGCCTAAAAGTTGTACTAAATCTTCTTTTGAAGGACATTTTTCATATAAATCCTGAACGTCATTGTAGAACTTATTTTTAATCAGGCGCACGGGAGCCAATTCTTTCAATGTCAATTGCGTATCACCTTCTTTTACATCAACAATTTTTTGTTTAAAATTATCATGCGAAGAGGATTCCAGAGATGCTGCAAAACGGCTTCCAACCTGAACACCATCTGCACCAAGAACCATTGCAGCAAGCATTCCGCGTCCGGTTGCAATTCCTCCGGCAGCAATAATCGGGATCTGAATCTTTTCTTTCACCATTGGGATCAAAGTCAGTGTTGTCGTTTCATCACGTCCGTTATGTCCGCCCGCTTCAAAGCCTTCGGCCACAATTGCATCGACTCCGGCTTCTTGCGCTTTTAAAGCAAAAACACTGCTGCTTACCACATGTACAACCGTAATTCCTTTTTCTTTTAAAAAAGAAGTCCATGTTTTAGGATTTCCCGCTGATGTAAAAACGATTTTCACCCCTTCATCAATCACAATATTCATGATCTCTTCGATATTAGGATACAACATCGGGATGTTAACCCCAAAAGGTTTATCAGTCGCTTTTTTACATTTCTGGATATGTTCCCGCAATACTTCCGGGTACATTGATCCTGCACCAATAAGTCCCAGTCCTCCGGCACTACTTACCGCAGAAGCCAATTTGTAACCGCTGTTCCAAATCATTCCGCCTTGAATAATTGGATATTTTATATTAAAAAGTTTTGTGATTTTATTCATCAAAAATGCTATTATTGTTGATTATCTTTCCTGTTTTGTGCACGCGATCAGCATCAAAAGTATAAAAATAGAATTTACTTTTTAAACATGAGTATCCATAACCTTATTAGAAGTTTTATTTAGCGTTTTATTTGCAAAAACTACTTTATCTACAAATGATATTGATTTCAAATCTAAAGGTATTTTTTGATTGGTTGGCGCTCTAACACACATACGAAAAGCATCTTTAACGAAACATCAAGATAAGTTTGTGCATTAGGTTTGTCTTTAAAATAAACCCATACATATTTTTGCGAAAACATCACAGAAGAAAATACCAATAAAAGAAACGTAAAATAAGGCTTCATAGTTTACTTTTTTCAAAGGCAAAACCTTTGTAAAAAGTATAAAACTAAGAAATTACTCCGGAACCAACTAATTCATTATCTAAATACCAGGCTGCAAACTGACCTTCTGTAATTGCCGATTGCGGTTCATCAAACTGAATGTACATTCCGTCTTCAAATTGGTGTAAAGTTGCTTTTTGCAAAGGCTGGCGGTAACGAATTCTCGCCATTACTTGCATAGTTTCACCCACTTTTAAAGTCATATCAGTACGAATCCAGTGTACTTCGGATTTTTCGATAAATAAAGCTTTTTTAAACAAACCAGGATGCAGACTTGTTAAACCGGTATAAATGGTATTGGTTTCAACATCTGTAGCAATAATAAATAGCGGATCTGTTGTTCCGCCTACATTCAATCCTTTTCGTTGTCCTGTAGTAAAATAATGCGCCCCTTGATGTTTACCAACTACTTTACCCATCGTTGGAAGGTAATCACGCTTTTTAGCTTCTAATTTCAATTCTTCTACCAACGAAGCTCCAACTGGTTTTTCGACAGCATAAATTGGATCATTTTTATCAATCTGAACAATTATACCTTCTTTAGGCTGCAATTTTTGTTGCAGGAATTCCGGTAAACGTACTTTTCCGATAAAACATAATCCTTGAGAATCTTTCTTTTCAGCGGTTACCAAATCCATTTCAGCAGCGATTTCGCGTACTTCCGGTTTGGTTAAAGCTCCAATTGGGAATAAAGATTTTGCCAATTGCTCTTGTGACAATTGACATAAAAAATACGATTGGTCTTTGTTGTTGTCTTCACCCGCAATCAATTGATACACTGGCTTTCCATCAACTTCAATTTCATTTTTTTGACAATAATGACCTGTTGCCACATAATCAGCACCAAGACTTAAAGCAATTTTCATGAAAACATCAAATTTGATTTCGCGATTACAAAGCACATCAGGATTTGGAGTTCTCCCTTTTTCGTATTCGTTGAACATATAATCAACGATTTTTTCTTTGTATTCCTCGCTTAAATCAACAGTTTGAAACGGTATTCCGAGTTTTTCAGCTACCAATAAAGCATCATTACTATCCTCTAACCAAGGACATTCATTAGAAATAGTAACGGAGTCATCGTGCCAATTTTTCATAAAAAGGCCTATAACTTCGTATCCTTGTTGTTGCAATAAATAAGCAGCAACACTCGAATCTACTCCACCGGAAAGTCCAACAACTACACGTTTCATTCTAAATCGTTTATATTTTTACAAGGGTGCAAAGATAAGCCCTATTTTTGATAATTGTATTAGTTTTGATTAGTTTATATAATGCCGTGGTAGATAAAACTTATTGCTTTTTTTAATTACATTTAATCCTCAATAAAAATACCATGCAAAAATACATCTGTAGTTTTATTTTCTTTTTTATCTTAACTTCTTTGAGCGCACAAAGATACAGTGCGACTTTGTCTAATTACAGCGCCTATAAAGCTTTTAGAGGAAAACCTTTGTCAGATAAATTTTCGAATATCGAATCAGTAAAAATTGTTTACGACCTCAGAAAACAAAAAATGTATTACTTCGATAGTACTTTGATTCCGCTGCATTATGATTTTGCCACAGGATATTTAGGATATACTCAGGATGTCGAAGTTTTTAATAATGATAATTATAGTGATACTGAAAAAAATAGAAATTATTTACTAGGAAACCTGAACCACATTAAAGGAACTGATAAATGGATTTTCGAGTTGGCTGCATCTGACCATATGCCTGTTGCTTTAATTGAACGCTTTTATAATTTAATCGTACAATCGTCTTTTATTGGTTCTAATTTGAAATTCTATTTGAATAATCCGGAGCAAATGGAATGGTTTCAACAAAATCTATTTAAAATTCCGTGTGTCAAATCAAATTACATTTTCAATGAACTTACCTATCAGGAGGTTGTTTCCGGAAGTACTATTGGTATTTTGAAGCAATATAAAGTAAAGGATCTTGCCAATACAAAACCAAATCCTGACGAAATTATAGTTTTAGACGGAACGCCTGATATCTTGCCTAACGTAAGAGGAATTATAGTCAATGAACTTCAGACTCCATTAAGCCATTTAGTTCTTTTGGGCAAAAACAGAAAGATTCCTATCATGGCTTATACAAATGCTTTTAAGGATGATAATATCAAAAAATTACTTTCGAAAAAAGTAGAGCTAAAAATTCAAACGGACACTTTTTATATCAGGGAAAGCACAAAAAAAATAGTTGCAAAGGTCATTTCCAAAAAGAAAAAATTAATCATAAATAATAGCATTACTGATCTGGTTGATTTAAGTAAAATACCTAAAAACGGAATTGGCTATATTGGTTCTAAAGCACAAAATATGTCTTACCTGATTGCCATCTCAAAAGATATTTCGTTTAAAACTCCCGAAAATGCACATGCTATTCCGTTTTACTATTATACACAACACATTCAAAAGGCATCAATCTCGCCGTTAATCACACAACTTTTAAATTATCAGCATAAAGACTCAACAGTATGGGTAAATCATCAATTAAAAAAAATACGGGATGCGATTAAAAAAGAACCTATTGATCCTCAATTAATAGCAAAATTAAATGAAACCTTTAAAAATGCTTCTTTTAAAAACTTCAGATTTCGATCTTCTACGAATGCTGAAGATTTAGATGATTTTAATGGCGCAGGTTTGTATGACTCTAAAACAGGAATTAAAGGAGATAGTATAAAAACTTTCGAAAAAGCGATTAAACAAGTCTGGGCGAGCGTTTGGAACGAAGCTTCTTATGGTGAACGGGAACTTTTTGGTATTGATCAGCAAAGTATCGCTATGGGAGTTTTAGTTCATCGTTCTTTTCCGGATGAACTCGCAAATGGCGTTATCATCACTAAAAATATTTTCAGAAAAAACTTTCCGGGTATTACAGTGAATATTCAAAAAGGAGAAAACTCTGTTGTAAAACCTGAAAAAGGAGAAATTTGCGAACAATTTATCGCCTATCATTTTAACATGGGAACTAATGATGCTGATTTTGATGTTGATTATACTTCGAACTCCAATTTAAACAACAACGAACCTTTATTAAGCCGAAAAGAAATGAGCAGGCTTTTTCTTGTCAGTCAAAAAATTGAACAAAAAATGTACCGTTATTGGCGAAAAAACAGCTATCATCCAGTCGATATTGAATTTAAAATTGTTGGAGAAAACAGAGATCTATATATTAAACAAGTCAGGCCGTTTAACGAATAATCAATAGAATATTAAAACGTCTATTTCGTTTGAAACGGTATTAATATTGATAATTTTAAAATCGAAATCATCAATATTCATTTTACGCCGAATAGATTCTCTGATACTTTTATTATCCAAAGAAAAATTGGCTTCAATAGCTATTTTAGCATCGACAGTATTCAAGTATTTAGATGCTTTTTTATTTACAATAACAGAGGCCAATATATAGGAACCAATAATAATCAATTGAAAAAATAATAAAACCTCAATCTTTTCATACGGATACATAATATCCAGAATCGAAAGCGTAATTGTTGCAAAGAGAAAAATAATTGCGTTTACGGTAAATGATTGTGTCCTGAATCTTAATATCGAGAAAATAGCAAACAACCCAAATCCAATCCCTACTCCAATTTCGATTTTTGTAAACAAATAACAAAGCGAAAAAGTACAAAGACCAACAATTACCATCAACGGATTAATGGTTTCATTATCTTTTCTGTTAGAGAAAAAATATAAAATCAAAATCGAAAAAAACAATAAAAAAAATCTACCTGAAAGCTCGTTTAAATCCATTGAATCAAATTATTAGCAAATCAAATGTAAAAAATAGTTGGGTACGAATTTCACTAATTTTAGGTAATTATGATGTACAGTATTTCCCGAAGCAGAAGAACCTATTATTTTACTTGTTTTTCCAATTATAGTTTTTTGACCAATCATAAAATTTATCGAGTTCACCTTGATTTTTTTTATGCCATTTTGCAACATCTTCGCTATTTGAATCTACAAATGCGATGTAAGCAAAAGCTTCAATGAATTTTTTATTTTTCATTTCAATAAAATAAGGAGTAAAGTATTCCCAGTAAAAACCAAAATTATCTTTTTTTGTTTCTTCAAGCGAAGCACAAATAACCTCAAATTTTCTAATAAAATTTTCGACTTCTGTTTTCTTACTATTTTTTTTATCATAGTCTAAACCTGATGCCATTGATAAAATTAAATCTGTCTGCGAAAAATCATTCTCTTTTTTTATACCTGTAGTATCAGAAAGCATGTTAGCGTTAACAGTAATATTAATCGCTTTTTCTCCAGTTTTCGTAACCCCCTGATTCATTAATGATTTTAAATTTTCCAGATTCTTCTTAGATCGCGATGTTTGCGGTTCGACAATTAAAAATCTTGAAAAAGATAAAATGGAAGGAATTCTATGATCATTCATTTCCAGGATTCCAATAGCATTTAGAGAACTTGCATGTTTTGGACTAAGCAAAATAGATTTCTGAAAGCACAGAATGGCTTCTTCTTGCTTATTACTATTTGCGAAACAAATACCTTTATTAAAATACAATTGATAATAATTTGGAAACTTCTGAATTCCCTCATCATAGATTTTTAGCGCTTCATCAGTCTTTTTTAGATGATCTAAGGAATTAGCATAACTTACGTATACATTTTCTAACTCTTCATTTGAATGAACTGAAATGGCATGTTTAGAAACATTAATCGCATCGTCATACTTACCTGCTGCATTCAATGACATTGCTTTTTCTGTCAACGCAAGCAAGTTGTCTTTGTCTACCTCTAAAGCCTTACTATATTTATCTATGGCACCGGCATAATCTCCTTTATCATGAAGATCAATACCTTCATTTACAAGTTTTTTAGCATCTGCTGAATTTTGTGCATAAGCACCGGAAAAAAATAAAAATAATAGTAAAGTTTTAATTTTCATAGAGGTCGGTTTTTAGTTTATCAACTTAAGTATTTAAATTAAATAATAGTTTATAAATCTAAAATCTAATTCATCTTTGGTTTTGAGTCTGCCTGATAACTACTTTTTGGATCACTCATATTTACTTCTTTGGTTAGTTTTCCTTTTAAGTAAAACTGCCATATATTTGCTTTCTTTCCGTTTACAAATTTTCCTTTGGAAGCTACAACTCCATCAGCGTCATAAAAAACGGCATCTCCATTGTATTCATTATTTTTATAAGTAGTTTGCTCTAAAAGAGTTCCATTTTGTCCGTACTTTTTATAAATACCATCTTTCAGACCGTTTACATAATTCATTTCCTCGGCAATTTTAGCGTTCGGATAATAAACGGTCTTTACACCTTGTAAGGTACCTTTTTTGTAGTTTTCTAGCGTCATAAGCACTTTCGAAGCTTTATGATAATATTTCCATTCGCCTTCGCGTGCTTTACCTATTTCTTTTCCTTCGCTTACTTTATTTTTACTCTGATCATAAAAAATAGTATACGAGCTTCCGTCATTTGCAGTAAAATCCCGAGTAGCAATAACATCACCTTTTTTGGTATCATCAAAAAAATTAAATATACCAGTCTCTTTTCCGTGATTAAAAGTCCCTTCGTAACGAGGACGTTTAGAAACTTCATAAGTTCCTTTCCAAACTCCATCTTTTTTTCCGCTGGCATCTGATTTATTAAAATCCTGTGCCGATACTAAAACCGTGTTTAAGAAAAGTAACCCTACTATTATTTTTTTATAAATCATTGTAATTCAATTTTAAACTATAACGAAAACGATACTTATAAAGTATGTTTTATCCTTTTTAAATTTATAGAATTTAGTTTAATAAACTTCAAATTTAAGAAGTTCCCGGATATAAAAAAATCCCGAGTAATCGGGATTTTTTTAATATTCTAATTATTTTTTATTCTGTTTCTTAGTAGCCTCTTGTTGTTCCATCACTTCCTGAAGACGTTGTTGAAACTTACTTTGCTTTTTAGGCTCTTTTAATTTATTCTCCTGAATCTGAGCATGAATTTTATCTGTATCTACAATGTAATTTTTAATTACAAACATAATTCCGATTGTAATTAAGTTAGAGATAAAGTTATACAAACTCAAACCAGCACCATAACTATTGAAGAAAATTAACATCATTAATGGCGAAACATAAATCATGATTTTCATCATTTTTGCCATATCCGGCATACCTTCTTGCTGAGGCGCTGCCATTTGTTGATCTCCTGAAGTCATTTTCATATAGAAGAAAATTGCAACTGCTGCCAAAATTGGAAACAAACTGATATGATCTCCGTATAACGGAATGTGGAATGGTAATTTTACTACTGCATCAAATGACGATAAATCGTCTGCCCAAAGAAAACTTTTTTGTCTTAACTCAAAAGCTGACGGGAAGAACTGGAATGACGCATACATAAAAGGAAGCTGAATCAATGCCGGAATACATCCTGCCATTGGGTTTACTCCTGCTTTGTTGTACAGTTTCATCGTTTCCTGTTGTTTCTTCATTGGGTCTTTTTTGAATTTTTCTCCCAACTCTGTAATCTCCGGACGCAAAACTTTCATTTTTGCCTGAGACAGGAATGACTTGTATGTAATTGGCGACATCGCAATTTTGATGATAATCGTAAAGATGATAATCGCAATTCCTAATGATAATCCCATTGTTGAACTTAAGAATCCGAACAACGGAATAAAAATCCATTGGTTGATCCAACCAAAAATTCCCCAACCTAATGGAATAATTTTTTCGAAGTTTTTATCGTATGATTTTAAAGTTTTATAATCTGATGGTCCAAAATACCAGCTCATTTTATAATCAACTTCTCCATTTGTAAAAGCCAATGGAACGGTTGCCTTGAATTGCTTTACAAATGTTGTGTCGATACTTTCATCTTTTATTAATGCATCAGATTGCAGTTTCGATTTTTCGAATGGTTTATCTGTCGCTAAAATAGCGGTAAAAAAGTGCTGCTTAAAAGCGATATAACTCACTTTTTCCGGAGTATCTTCTTTACCTACTCCATCACTTACGTAATTATATTTTTTATCACCATACTCATATTCCAGTTGCGCATAACGCTTCTCAATAGAAATACCTTTCTCGTTTCTATATGATTTTAAATCCCAAACTAAATCTAATGGTTTACCAGAATTTAAAACTTTATTCAAACCTTGAGAACGAACATCAAAACCAACTAAATAATCGTTTGCTTTTAATACATATTTGTATTCTAAGAATTCATTAGCTCCGGCTTTCAATCGCATGGTCAGAATTTGATCTGCTCCGTTTTTAGTCAACGTTGGCTCAAAATATAAATCTTTAGTATTTAAAGTTCTGTTGTCCGTTGTTTGTAATTGAATATTTAGATTCGAATTATTGTCTTTAATTAATTCTACTAATTGTCCTGAATTCTTTTCAAACTTTTTGAATTCTTTCAACGTAGCTTCCACTATATAACCACCTTTATTGGCGATTTTTAGTATCATCTTTTCGTTTTCGATAGTTGTATAACCTTCTTTAGCAGAAGGAAGTGTAGCTGAATAAGCAAAACTTCCTAATGTTTTTTGCAATTGTGCCAACTGAACTGTATCTCCGGGAGCAGTAGCTGCTGCAACTGGCAAAACAGCTGTTTTAGCTTTATCAGCCTGAGCTTGTGCTTCTTGTTTGGCAACTAATTCTTTCTTGGCTTTTTCAGCAGCAATCTCCTTATCAGAAGGTTGATTTTGGTACATAATCCAAATCAAAATTCCAAATATCAATACAAAACCAATGATTGAATTAAGATCAAATTTTTTTTCTTCCATTACTTATTTTTGTTCAAAGTTTCAATGTTTCAAGTTTCAAGTTTTCACTTTGGCTTAATTCATTAGCATTATTATTTTTTATGCGTATTTACATGCTTATTTACTGCTGCAGCCACAAAGTGTACAAAAATTGGATGTGGGTTTGCAACGGTACTTTTATATTCAGGATGGTATTGTACTCCAATAAAAAACGGGTGATTTTCAAGCTCAATAATTTCTACCAAACCTGTATCAGGATTTACTCCTGAAGCAATCAATCCTGCTTTTTGCAATTCATCAGCATATTTATTGTTGTACTCATAACGGTGACGGTGACGCTCTGAAATCGACTTTTGTCCGTATATTTTGTGCGCTAAAGTGTTTGGTTTAATATCACATTTCCAAGCTCCAAGACGCATTGTACCACCTTTATCTGTAACTGTTTTTTGCTCTTCCATTAAATTTACAACCGGATGAGGAGTTTTCTCATTCATCTCTGTAGAATTGGCATCAGCATAACCTAAAATATTTCTTGAATACTCAATAACTGACATTTGCATTCCTAAACAGATTCCGAAAAACGGAATATTATTTTCACGTGCAAAACGAACTGCTTCGATTTTTCCTTCAATACCTCTTTCTCCAAAACCAGGAGCAACCAAAACTCCGTCAAGAGTTCCTAATTTCTCTTCTATATTATCACTATTAATGTGTTCTGAGTGTATAGAAATTAAATTTACTTTAGTTTCATTTGAAGCTCCTGCATGAATAAACGCCTCTAAAATAGATTTGTAACAATCCTGCATTTCTACATATTTTCCTATCAAACCGATATTTACGGTATGTTTTGGATTTTTTAATCTGCGTAAAAAAGTATTCCAGTTTTTTAAGTCCGGAGCTGCTTTTTTAGGTAAATCTAATTTCTTTAAAGCCACAACATCTAATCCTTCTTCAAGCATTAAATTAGGAACTTCATATATTGTCGAAGCATCAATAGACTGAATAACTGCTTCTCTTTTTACATTACAAAACAATGCTAATTTATTACGCAACTCATCTGAAAGTTCGTGCTCTGTTCTACAAACCAGAATATCAGCTTTAATACCGCTTTCCATCAATGTTTTTACAGAGTGTTGTGTAGGTTTTGTTTTTAACTCTCCTGCAGCAGCTAAATAAGGAACTAAGGTTAAATGAATAACAATTCCGTTATTTTCTCCCAATTCCCAAACCAACTGACGAACAGACTCTATATAAGGTAGTGATTCGATATCACCAACAGTTCCACCAATTTCAGTAATTACAATATCATAATCGCCGGATTTACCCAACAATTGCATTCTGTCTTTGATTTCGTTTGTAATATGAGGAACAACCTGAACTGTTTTTCCTAAAAACTCCCCTCTTCTTTCTTTTTCGATAACCGAAAGATAAACTCTTCCTGTAGTAACGTTATTCGCCTGAGAAGTAGGAACGTTTAGAAAACGCTCGTAATGACCTAAATCTAAATCTGTTTCTGCACCATCATCTGTTACATAACATTCTCCATGCTCGTATGGATTCAACGTACCCGGATCCACATTGATATATGGATCAAATTTTTGAATTGTTGTACGATACCCTCTTCCTTGTAACAATTTTGCTAAAGATGCCGCGATAATCCCTTTTCCTAATGAAGAAGTCACACCGCCTGTAACAAAAATATATTTCGTTTGATTCATTCTGTTGTTGTTTGTATTGTAGTTGTGTAAAAAACTTGGCAAAAGTACAAATTTAATTAGATAATTTATCAATTAGAGAATGAGATAATTTGCAAATTTTTAAATAGAACGATTACATGTTTCCGTAATCGATAATTTTAACTTTTAATTAGATATTTTTTTGAATAATACTCGGTTCTTTTCCCTTTTTCACATTACTACAAGATTGTAAAATGAAAAAATAAAGAATACTACACTAAAAAAAATATCACAAGTCAATATTCTTTTTAAATTCGATAACCGAATTATCTTATTGATAACAAACCGTGTAGCCAATTGAATTAGAAAAAACAAAAAAATCTTTATACTATAGGGATTATAAGCAATTGCTTCGCTAAAGTTAAATCTTAGTATTTGAGAAAAAGCTCTGGTCAAACCGCGGCTTTTACAATAACTTAAAGGCATTCCTTCGCAAGAAGAAGGAAACCCAAAACCTAAAAAAGGAACTATAAAGCAATAAAAAAAGATAAACATGATTATTACAATAAAAATCATGTTTATCTTTTTATAAGAATCAATTTCGTAAGAAGATTTTATTTCCACAAAAGAGATTTATTATTTTGTTACTTCCACCTTTACAGTATCAGTTGTTATTTCGATCGCATTTAGAGAATCCTGTACTTTTATTGATTCAGCAGTTGCAGAATCTATTGCTTGGTTTATTTCATCTTTCGAAGACATTATAGCTGATCCAACAGCACCTACAAAAAATAATGTTCTTAAAATAACAAATGCACTTGCAACAATTCCTAATATCAAACCTGATAACGGCAATGCAGTAGGCGCATTTTCTTTTTTTGCCTGGGACAAACCAATTGCTCCAAAAATAATTGCTAGTACTCCAAAAAGAACTGCAAAGAAACCAAAGCAAGGTATAAAAGAAGCTATAACAGCTAATATTCCTAATACTAAAGCGGTAATACCCATTCCTAAACCTGCATTTGACCGTTGTTTATACTCTTCCATATAGTGTTTTATGTTAATTATTACAAAAATAGAAAAACACTTACGTGAACACTATAGAATGCATCAAAGTTATTAACAAATAAATTAAAAGGGTATTTCTTGTTATTTTTAGTATTCATAATTATTTTTCACACCTTGTTCACCAATCACATCCTTATTACTAATCCCAAAATGATAAAGCACCAATAATAAAGCCATAAACTAGTACGAGAATTATTGAGAACACCAATACAACGATTCCCAAAACCAAACTTATTTTAGCCAACAAAGCTGAAGAATTTGCATTTTTTGCTCTGTACAAACCAACTACAGCAAAAATTATAGTGAGGAGTGAAGTAACCAGCGCCACCACATTTATACAAGGAATGAAAGCTACTATATTAGAAATTATTCCTAAAACTAAAGCTGCAATGCTAAAATTTTCACCTGAACTCGAGGTTTTAATATTGTTTCCCATTTAGTTTTTTTCATCTTAATTATTACAAAAATAGAAAAACACTTAGGAGAACAATAGAGAACATTTCAAAGTTACTAACAAATAAATTTAAAGGGGATTTGAAATATCCAAACATAAATGACGTAAGAAAGGCAGGCTATATTACATTTAAATTAAATATTTTATAATCATAACTCTTCTATTCATTGTATAATTTAATAAAATCTCGCACCAAGGCAAAGATCATACCTAATACTATAAGAGAACTTAAATAAAATCTAAAACTTAAACTTTTTGAATAATAATCTTTTTTACAAAAATCTTTTGGATTATGAACCTTCTTAAAGCGTATAACCCAAAAGACAACAAAAAAAAGTATCCCGAAAAAATAAATTATCAAATGCTCATATTTGTTCATCATATTCTATTTACGCACTGTACCCATATAATCGAACCATCTATCAGAAGCAAAAGCATACATTTCTACCATTGCATTATCAAGACAACAGCACCTGCTCTCTTACTGAAAAGTTGAGTATAAACATCACCTCCAACAGTAAGAAAATTTCCAAAATTCTGAAAAATTCTAGATAGACTCTCTATTACTATTCGCTTAATAATAGTTGGATCGCTTGTTACTATTCCTCCATTCGATTGAGTATAACAAGGAGTATAAGTATTTGACAACTTCTTCCTCCGCTAGATGAACTTCCTCCAGTATTAAATCCCGACTCCCATCCTTGAGTATCTCCATAATACCCTCCAGAACCGCTGTAGGCAGGCCGGTTACTTCCTCCATAAGCTAAGGAACCTCCTAAGTAATCACCTCCGATCATACCTGAACCAGACCTACCCCATTATACATTTCATTTCTTCTTTGCTCATTGTATCTTCAAATGTTATCTGTATTATCAGTAATAATATAGAAATCAACCGTAGGATTAAAAGAGCAGGAATGTATGAAATAAGGAAGGTACCATGGATATTTCCCGTACTAGCAAGTAATACTTGCAATTGCAGTAATTTTTAACATAAAAAAAATATTATAATTTTAAAAAATATTGACTTGTACACATCTAAAAATTCAGGCTTGAATTCTGTGGTATCAATTTGTTTTAAAAAATTATAATATTTTTATGTATTAAATATTATAATTTTAAAATATTGACTTGTACACATTTACACATTCAGGCTTGAATTTGTGGTATCAATTAGTTTTAAAAATTGTAATATTTTTATAGATCAAACTTAAATAAAAAAAACGATACAGCAAAAGATTTTTCTTACTATTTAATTGGTTTGGGATATTGTTTCTTAATATTCCTGATTAATTCTTCGAGTCCATTAAGTTTCAATTCATAGACAAGTGCCAGTTGTTGCCCCAATTCACCATTAGGAAAACCTTTATTATGGTACCAAACCACATAATATTCCGGTAATTCAATTAAAAATCGTCCTTCGTATTTTCCGAAAGGCATTTTTGTATGGGCTAATTTTATGAGAAGTTTTTTGTCTGGTTCCATATTTTTTTAAAGAAGAAAGAAGCAAGAAAATAGAATATAGTCTTATTCTCTTTCTTGCTTCTTGTTGATGCAAAGCTATTGCTATTTTTTATTTTTTTAGCCACAGATTTTAAAATAGTTTGCGGTCGCAGATTTCAGTTTTCAGTCGTGATTAACAGTTTAACAGCTGAAAACTGAGACTTAAAAACTCGTAATACCCTATTCAAAAAATCATAGATTAAAAAGAAATCGCCACGAATTCACAAATTAGTTTTAAATTAATTCGTGAATTTATGGCGAATATTTTAAAGGATAAAAAACTCAGGAACTTAGTTTCTCAGAACCTTAGCAACTTTTTAATAGTGCCATCTCACGAAAGCTTCCATCGCTGCGTACGTTGCCAGACCTAATTCCTGGTACAAAGCAGCTGTTTCTGCGTTTCTGTCTTCGGCTCTTTGCCAAAATTCCCTTGCGTCAGTTCCCTGAAAAACAACCCCATCTTTTTGTGATTGGTGTTTGAAGATTCCGTGACGTTTTGCCAAAACCTGATCCGGGCTCATTGGTACCGCCATTTCGACTTCGTCAATTCCCCATTCCTGCCAAGCTCCACGATACAACCATAACCAACAATCATCCATGAAAGATTTTGGTTTTAAAGCTTTTACTGCTTCAAAAATAGCATCCAGACAAACCTTGTGTGTTCCGTGTGGATCTGCTAAATCTCCTGCTGCATATATTTGATGTGGTTTAATGTTCTCGATTAAATCCATCGTCAATTGAATGTCTTCTTTGCCGATTGGTTTTTTCTCAATTGTTCCGGTTTCATAAAATGGCAATTCCATAAAATGAATCTGATCATCGGTTAATCCAACAAAATGACTTGTTGCTCTCGCCTCTCCTTTTCTGATTAATCCTTTTATGTAACGAACTTCCGGAATATCAATTTCACTGTTCTTTTTATTCTCTAAAAAAGTTTGTGCTTTTTTGTAAATATCATCTGCTTCCGGACTTTTGATTCCAAATTTTTCGTTGTAATCAATTACAAATCTTGCAAAACGCAACGCTTCATCATCTGCAACTGCAATATTTCCAGACGTTTGGTAAGCCACATGCACGTCATGTCCCTGCTCTTGCAAACGCATAAAAGTTCCTCCCATACTAATGATATCATCATCAGGATGCGGGCTAAAAATCAATACACGTTTTCTGGCTGGTTCTGCTCTTTCCGGACGGTTTGAGTCGTCTGCATTTGGTTTTCCACCTGGCCAGCCTGTGATTGTATTCTGTAATTTATTAAATATCTTAATATTTATGTCGTATGCCGGACCAGAATCAGCTAATAAATCACTCATTCCGTGTTCGATATAATCAGCATCAGTCAACATTAAAATTGGTTTTTTAAGCTGAAGCGCCAATCCTAAAACTGCTTTACGCGTTAATTTATCTGTCCAGATTACTTTTTCTACCAACCAAGGCTTGTTGATTCTCGTTAATTTTGAAGAAGCTTCCTTATCTAAAACAAAAACAGCATTATTGTGTTCTTGCAAAAATGAAGCAGGTACTCTATTCGTAACTTCATCTTCTACAGATCTTTTTACAACATTTGCTTTTCCTTCTCCCCAAGCTAATAAGATTACTCTTTTAGCTTCCATGATTTTTTTTACTCCAAGCGTGATTGCAGTTCTCGGCGTATTACTTAATCCGAAGAAATCCTTGCTTGCCGCTACTCTCGTAATATGATCTAAAGCTACTAAACGAGTTTTAGAGTTTTGTAATGAACCGGATTCATTAAAACCAATATGTCCGTTACCCCCAATTCCCAAAACCTGAAGATCGATTCCTCCCAAAGCTTCAATTTTTGCTTCATAATCTGTACAATAATCTGCAATTTGTTCTTTAGTCAAAAGTCCGTTAGGAACATGAGCATTTTCAGGTAAAATATCAACATGATCAAACAGTAATTCTTTCATAAAGCGAACGTAACTGTTGATTGAGTTTGGTTCCATCGGATAATATTCATCCAAATTAAAACTGATTACGTTTTTAAAACTCAAACCTTCCTCTTTATGCAAACGCACTAACTCAGCATATAATCCTTTTGGAGAAGATCCTGTTGCAAGACCTAATATACAAGGTTTGTTTTCTTTTTGCTTGGATTGAATTAAAGCCGCAATTTCCTGCGCTACTGCTTTTGATGCTTCACCAGAATTTTCGAAAACCACCGTATTGATGTTTTCAAATCTCTTTTCGAAACCTGTTGCCTTGTCTATTTTACTTTTTAACATGATATAGTTTTTTTTAATTCCTCTCGTTACATTTTCCAACTTCGATATTTATGACCTTTTATAGCATAAAAAAGTATCATTATATAAGATGGTAACAACATTAAATAAGCAATTTGATTTCCGCTTTTTGATATCTCTGCGGTTCCGTTTGCAATATTTGACGCATTTATATTTTCTGTGATCAATCCGTATAACAAAGGAAAAATTGCTCCTCCAATGATACCCATGATCAAAATTGCACTTCCTATTTTAGTATATCCTCCTAAATCTTCTAACGCCATTGGCCAAATCGCCGGCCAACACAATGCATTTGCTAAACCCAATAATGCTACTAGCAGAATTACTACTGGTAAATTTGGAATTCCAGGCAACTGAACCATAATTTTAGGCGAAATCAAAACGATGGCCATTACCAAAATTATACCCAAAACTCCTGATGCTTTTAAAGCTGTAACCTGCGAAAGGTATTTAGGTATTAATGTTATCCCTAATATATATCCCACCACCATTGCAGACATGGTAAAGGAAGTTAATTTTAAATAAAAATTTCCTTCGGTTCCATATACTCCTAATTCTTTTCCGAAAGCTCCAATAGAATCTCCGGCTAAAACTTCAGCAGCCAAATACAGCATTAAAGTAATTACGCCTAAAACCAATTGTGGTCGTCTGAATGCATTTCTGATTTGCTTAAAAATACTCAAATGCGTTACATTTCCGTCTTCATCCAAATCAATTTCCGGCAATGGCGACAACTTTACAAAAAGTGCCAGAACCATTATAATTAATCCCATATAAAGGTAAGGTCTTTGCAATTGCAATGCAAGAGAATTTAAAGCGTTTGATTTTGAAACTGAATCTAACAACGCAATTTTATCTGCTGTAAACTCCTGCATATTAGACAAAACCAAAGCTGTCAATATCAATGGCGCCACAAATCCGGCCAGTTTATTTGCAATTCCCAACACGCTGATTCTTGCCGCAGCACTTTCCCTTGGGCCAATTACGACTACATAAGGATTTGATGCTGTCTGCAAAATTGCCAAACCTGTTCCCATGACAAATAATGCAATTAAAAACAGTAAAAAAGTTCGGCTTTCAGCAGCAGGATAAAACATAAATGCACCCGCAGCAATGATCAATAATCCTAGTGAAATTCCGTTTTTATAGCCTACTTTTTCAATCACCCACGATGACGGAATTGCCATTACAAAATAAGCAATGTAAAAAGCAAAAGTTACAAAATAAGCCTGTGAAGAGGTCAACTCACACGCCAACTGAAAAAATGGAATCAAAGGTCCGTTAAGCCAGGTAACAAAACCCAAAATAAAAAATAATGCGGTTAAAATGACCATCGGAATAATAGTACTCCTTTTTTCTATTTGTAATGCACTTTCAATGTTTGACATAATACTTTTGGTTGATTGTTAATAGATTAGTTTTTTTCTATCTAAAATAACATCAACTTTTTTTTGCAAATATATTGCAATTGAAATGCAATTAAATGCATTTTTTTTGCAATTTTAAAACAAAAGTAGTCTAATAAGTTGTACTTATTTGTAAATTAGATATCAATTTTTTGTTAATTTTTCTTAAGCATCCCAGTCTAAAACCGGATAAAACTGCTGTAAATATTCTTTTACATCAGCGATATCTTCTTTGGCTGTTAGATCGGGAACATGTTCTGAAAACGGAATTCCTAAGGTGGTATTTGGATGTTCTTTTACAGCATTTAAAAGTACTGTTGGTAATTCTTTCTCATCTCTTTCCGGATGAACCGGACAATTTTTAAGATGGGTATACAAAGTGCTTCCGTTAAACTTAAAAGCATTCATACTAACTCTTATTTTACCTTGGACATCTTTATAATCCTGCAAAACAGCAGCAGATGGTTTTTCTAAAATATCAAGTAATTGGTTGTTTTTATCCAATTTGGCAATAGCAAAACGCGAAATCCTTTCAGAAGGAAATTCCAGAGCATCACGATCGTAAGCAATAAATGCATTTGGACTATCGGTTTCTCTCAATGCTAGTAAGGCTGCTGCCGAATATAAATTATCACTATTACAAACGGAGTATTGTTGTGTATTTAACTCCGGAAACTGTTCGACTGCCTGAAACAAAGCATCTGCTGTACCAAAGGGTTTTATTCGTCCTTCGGGAATATATTGTACCGCAAAAGAAATATTGAGTCCGTGAAAATTATTATTTGTATTTTGAGTTCCGTAAAACTCCTTGAATAAATTTCCTTGTTCGCCAATAATAATGTAGATGTTTTTATATCCCGCTTTTTTAGCATTCAATAAAAGATAATCTAACAAAGGTCTTCCGCTTGCTCCTACACCAATTAAACCTTTGCTTCTTTCGTTTGCCTGTGTAATTTCTTCGGGAGATAAATTATCAAGAACGGCTTCTTTTTTCATGCGGGATGATGCTCCACCCGCAAGAATAACTAAATTGTTGTGCATATTTATTTTTTAAATTTCAATATTTTCAATAATTCTAACGCCCGGATCTACCGTAACGGCATATGCTTCCTGAGCTCCAGCTTTAAGAATGGCTTCGATTATCACATCCTCTTTTTCAGGATTCGCAATAACTACAATACTGCCGCCACCTCCGGAACCCACAATTTTAGCTCCGTAAGCTCCTGCTCGTAAAGCGGCATCGATCATATCATCAATTCGCGGAACTGTAATTTTTAATAAATCACGCAAAACTTCGTGATGCAGATTCATTAATGCGCCTATTTTTTGAAGATCTAAAACTGGTTTTTCAAACTCTTTTAAAGCTTCTTTTGTATAATGGAAATTTTTTAGTGCGGCATCAAAATAAGGCATTAATCGGTCTGGCAAACAATTTCTATAGCGGTCTAAATCCTCAATTTTAGAAAGATTTAGATCAAAATCCGGAAAATTCTGCTTCACAATATCAATTGCGATCAAGGCATTTCCTTTTACTTCGCCAAGCAATCCTATTGTTTCTTTTGGAACACCGGAAACTCCGGTAATTAAACCTTTTAATTCTGTTCCGATAATTTTATAAGAGAAAGGATCTTTTGTATTTATATAAACAATATTTCCTGCTCCAATACTAAAATGATCCATCATTCCTCCAGGTTCTCCGTGTTCCAATACTTCGGATTCATATCCTACTTTCGAAATAAATTCAGGCGTAACTTCCTGATCAACGCCAAAAGCCGAAATTAAAAAACGAATCCACGCCATTAATAAAGCGGATGAACTTGATGTTCCTGAATTAATTGGAATATCTCCTGTAATGGTTATCGTATACCCCACATTGGGCACACAGCCATATCTGCGCAGTACGCGCAATGAAGAGGCAAAATAATCACGAGGCTCTAATTTGTCGAAAGTTGCATCAATATTAATGCTACGGATTTCGCCAATATCAATCATATTAAGAATAAATGTATTGGTCTGATTCTCTGTTGCGGTTAATTTTATATTTCGATCGATTGCACAGGCTATAACCGGCAATCCTAAATAATCCTGATGATCTCCAAAGAGACATGTCCGACCCGGGGCTAAGGAAGTAATTTTTTTCACTTAAAAGATATTGTAATAAATCACTACAAAACAGAAGTTTACAATGATTTTTGGTTAAGGATTTATTTTAAATTTTTGGTTTTGATTCTACGAAACTATATATTATATTTTTATAAAACAAGAAAAAAACTAAAAATGTGCTCGAACACACTAATAAAATGTTCTCGAGCACACTAAATAATTCTTACAACATTTTTTAAATTATTAAATCAAAGTTTCTATATTTGCTCATATGGATAAAAAGTACACAATTAAGGATATAGCAAAAATGGCTGGAGTTTCGAAAGGAACTGTAGACAGGGTATTGCATAATAGAGGAAAAGTATCTCCAACGGCTCTGGATAAAATAAATGAGGTTTTAAATGTCATTGATTATGAGCCGAACTTAATTGCCCGAAATTTAAAAAACACCAAAGTTTACCGTATTTGCGTTTTACTTCCGGATCCGGAAATTGATCCTTACTGGCTTCCTTGTGTTAACGGGATTCAGGAAGCTATAACAGAATTTAAAGCCTATAGTGTGATTATCGAGACTCATTACTTTAATCCTGAAAGCACGAAATCGTTTATGAATACTAATGAAACCATAATCAAACAATCTCCTGATGCTGTTTTGATCGCTCCGTTATTTCATAAGGAAACACTGGAAATTGTAAAACAATACGACGAGTTGGAAATTATAGTGAATACTTTTAATAATCAAATCGAAGGAGAATCTATTAAGGGTTTTGTTGGACAGGATTTGTATAAAAGCGGACGTGTCGCAGCAAGTTTAATGAACCTGATTCTAAGCGAAGGTCAAATTGCAATTATCCATATTGATGAAAGCCTGAAAAATGCAGTCCATATGCAGGAAAAGGAAAAAGGCTTTAGAAATTATTTTGACGAAAAAAAGATCGCAGGATTTTCTTTAACTACTCTAAAATTAAAACATCCAAATGTCGAAAGTAAGTTTTCTGCCTTTTTAGAAGAAAACCCACACTTAAAAGGAATCTTCATCACGACTTCAAAAGCCTATCAGATTGCCTCTATTCTATCTCCATTAAAAAATAAAAAAATTGCACTTATTGGTTATGACTTAGTCGAAAAAAATGTGAACTTCCTGAATCAGGGATTGGTTCATTTTCTAATTCATCAAAATCAAAAAAGACAAGCTTATTTAGGTGTTAGTACTTTGATAGAGCATTTTTTATTCAGGAAAGATATCCCGGAAACTATTTTATTGCCTATTGATATTATCAATGCGGAGAATGCTTCATTTTACATATCGTAAGATTGCCCACGGGTTGTAAATTCCGCACAATAAATCAGCGAAAATCCGTTTAAATCCGCTAAATCTGTGGGTAATTTTTTTAGCTCACAGATTGAACAGATCGAGCAGATTCTTTTAAAAATTCCACAAATTGAAGTCAGCGAAGACCAGCTTAAATCCGCTAAATCAGTGGGCTCAAAATAAATCTTCCAAACGAAGAAGCTATATGAAAATTAGGTGTTTCAGTATTTGGGTTTACCCATGAAATCCAGGTTGGTTTGTATTGCAGATTTTCGACCAGAGAAAATTTTGCACTGAAAACTCCTGTTTCAATTGTATTATTATGAATTAAGTTCAAATCTTTTAAGGATTGAATACTAATTCGTCCTGAAACAATAAAGGAAGTTTCATCTTTAGACGTTTTTACTTCTATATCATTCTTAGGCCATTTCCAATTAAAATCAAAATCCTTGTTTGGGCGCGCTTTAAAATCCATTATTCTTCCAGATGTATCAATTTCTAAGCAATAGTAAGGATTGAGAGATTCATTTGTTCTAAAGAACAACTCTACACGATCTGAGTTTCCTATACTTTCAAAACTATCATCTTTTTTATCAATGTAGATATCAGTATCAAAAACCCTGAACTTAAAGTAGAAATTTTCAAGATCGTGAAGCGCCCTAAATTCAATTTTTGAAAACGAATCATTTTCCCAGGGAGAAGAAAAATCAGTCAAACAATTAGCATCTTTCCAAAAAGACAAATTAGAAAAGTCAGCATTTTTATTTCCATTTTTATTAATGAAATACAGTTGATAATCTTTAGAAATTAAGCTCATAATTTTAAGAAAATTTAATTGATATAAAAATAGGTAAAAGATAATTTTTAAAATTAAAAAACAACAAAAAACCACTTCCATTTTTGTTCTTTTTTTAAGTACTAATATAAGAGATCCTTTTATTTGAAAAATTGCTTGTTTTTTTCTGTTCTTTTATTTTGCAACAACAACTAAAACAAAGAAAAAACCTACTATTTATAAAATAATAAACTTTGATGTATTATCAATTAAATCGAATACTAATTACGATATTCATACAAATATAAACCAGTATTTTTCAATATTTAAAAATAAATCAAAATACCCGTAACTAAGCATAAAATACAGGAATGTGCTTTTTGTGTCTTGTTTTAGAAAAAAAATCAATAATTTATGTTTAAAAATATAGGATGTATAATTTTATGTGCTCGAGAACATAAAATATATGTGTTCGAGCACATTTTTTTGTTTTTTTCTTGTTTAGTAAAAATATAATCAATAGTTTCGTCGTATTATAAAAATATTCTACGCTTTTATTTCTTCTTTTTAACCCTATTAATCTCATTTTTAGTCTTTATAACAGAAGAAAATTATATACAAAAAGTAAAGTGGTATTTTTTTAAGAAACTGAACTGAAACACATTCATTAACCAAAACCAAACGAAGAGTATGAAAAAAGCATTCTCAAAAAAAACCGGAAATTTAAGGTTACATGCTGTACTTGAAAAAAGTTTTAAAGTAACATTACTTTCAGTAATGTCTTTAAGTTTTCAAATTTCTACAGCTGCACCATCTGATAAGATTCCGGTAAACGAAACCAATTTATCTGTATTTCAAAAAATAGTAAAGGGTAAGGTTGTCGATCAAAAAGGCATTCCGATTCCCGGAGTAAATGTTATCATAAAGGGCACAACAAAAGGAGTACAAACTGATATGGACGGGAGTTTTGCTATTGAAGTTCTAAGTGAAGGTGCTGTGCTGATCTTTTCGTTTCTTGGGATGGAAAATCAGGAAATAGCAGCGGGAAAAGGGAATCTTAATATCGTTATGAAAGAGGCCGGCGAACAAATGAATGAGGTTGTTATTGTAGGTTACAGCAAAATCAAAAAAGAAAGCTTAACAGGATCATTACAAACCTTAGACAGTAAAAAAATTGTTGATGTAACTACTCCTTCTGTCGAAAACATGCTGGCTGGTAAAGCGTCCGGAGTATACGTAAACACGGGTGGAGGTCAGCCGGGAGCAGTAGCCAAAATAGTCATTAGAGGAAAAACCACCGTTAACGGAAGTACAGATCCTTTATGGGTAATTGATGGTGTTATTGTGGGGAATAGCTCTGCTAACATGAATCCATCTGATATTGAAACGTTGACGGTTCTTAAAGATGCGGCTTCTACAGCGGTTTATGGTTCGCAGGGTGCAAACGGTGTAATTCTCGTGACGACTAAAAGCGGAAAATCCGGAAAAGCTGTTATTAGTTTTTCTGCCAAAACAGCCATGACGACTTTAAACAACGGAAATTTTAAAATCATGAATGGGGCTGAATTATATGATTTATATGATTCATTTGAAAACAAAGAAGTTTTTCAAAATGTTTGGTGGTGGAATCCTGAATTAAGAAATAAAAACTTTGACTGGTGGGACAATGCTACTCAAACTGGTATTGCAGAAGATTATAACTTATCGATAAGTGGCGGAAGTGAAAACTTTAAAAGTTACGTATCTGTTGGTGTATATAAAGAAACCGGAGCTATTAAAGGTTATGATTACAAAAAGTACAATGGCCTTATGAAATTTGAGTATAAACCAATCAGTTGGTTTGCCTTAAGACCACAAATTAATCTAACCAGAGAATCAACTAATGATAAACAACATAGCGTTGGAGCTTTGTACGGAAATATGCCTTGGGATAGTCCTTATCTGGAAGATGGTTCTTTGGTGGGAAATGCTCCAAACCCAACTTGGGTAAACACCACCGGATCAAATTATTTGTATGATTTGCAATGGAATTATGCTGAATCTGAAACCTATTTAGTGAGAGCGAATCTTGATTTCGACCTTAAATTCACAAGCTGGCTGACTTTCTCTTCTGTAAACAATTACATTTTTAGCAATTCAAACTCAACTGCTTATACAGATCCCAGATCTTCTAACGGTTTAGCTGTGAAAGGCAGGATCGAAGATAACGTGGATAATTACAATAGAATCTATACCAATCAATTATTAAAATTCAATAAATCATTTGGCAAACATACTTTTAACGCTGTTGCCGGTTATGAGTGGAATGAATATAACCGAAAATTTACTCAAGGAGTAGCTACTGGAATTCCTCCCGGAATTATAGCTCCTGATGCTGCCGCTGTTCCTGAAAAAGTAGGCGGCGGAAGACAACAATGGGCGGTGCAATCTTTATTATCGAATGTAAATTATTCGTATGATAATCGTTATTTGGCGCAGGTGTCTTTTCGTCGTGACGGAGCATCTAACTTTGGTAAAAATGCACAATATGGTAACTTTTACTCTATAAGTGGCGGATGGAACATTCATAACGAAGCTTTCTTTCACGCGGGCTATATCAATAACTTAAAACTTAGAGCCAGTTATGGCTCTGTAGGAAATCGACCAGAAAGTTTGTATCCTCATCTACCTTTGTACTCTTTTTCGAAAAATAGTTATAATGAAACCCCGGGAGCTTTAATCTCGCAATTGGCTAATCCTGATTTGAGCTGGGAAAAAACTTTTACAAGCGGAGTTGGTTTAGATGTAAGCTTCTTTAAACGAGTAAACATTACTTTGGACTATTACAATAAAAATACTTCTGATCTATTATACTATGTACCGCTTCCGGGAGTTATTGGGGTTACGGGTATCTGGAGAAATGTAGGTGCGGTAAACAATCGAGGTTTTGAAGCTTCGGTTAATGTTGATATCATTAAAGGCGATAATTTTAACTGGTCTGTAGATGCTAATATCGGTACCAATAAAAACAAGGTAACAAATCTGTACGGAGACAAACAACAAATTATTGTAGGAGATGGCAGCGGTGTTGCCGGTTCAGCAAGCAAATTATTAACTCCCGGAAAAGATGTTGACAGTTGGTACTTAACAGAATGGGCTGGTGTTGATCCCACAAACGGAAAACCACAATGGTACACTACAGATGCTGCCGGAGAGCGTATAAAAACGAGCAATTACGGTGAGGCTTCTAAAAATCAAAAAGCAATAGGAACGTATACTCCGGACTTTTTTGGAGGGTTCTCTACCAGCTTAAATTATAAGAATTTCGATTTTTCGGCGATTTTTAGCTATTCTGTTGGGGGCGAAATTTATAATTATGCCAGAGCCGAATTTGATTCAGATGGTGCTTATAATGACAGAAACCAAATGAAACTGCATAGCGGATGGAGCCGTTGGGAAAAACCGGGTGATATCGCAACACATCCACAGGCACTTTATGACAACAATAGTCAGTCTAACAAAGCTTCTTCACGTTTCTTAGAAACCGGAACGTACTTAAAAATGCGAAGTATTACTTTTGGATATAATGTACCTATTCAACGCCTTCATATCTCAAACCTGAGATTGTACATCGCCGGAGAGAATCTTTTTACCATTAGTCATTATTCCGGTGTAGATCCTGAGCTTCCTCCTACTTACAATAGTACAACACAGCAATATATTATTTCTGGTGTTGCAACGCATGTGTATCCTTCAACTCGCAAAATTGTATTGGGACTTAACTTAACTCTTTAAAACAAAATCATGAAAAAGATATTTATATTATGTATGGCAATTAGTTTCCTGTCCTCATGTGATTTAGACAGAGAACCTTTTAATGCATACACAAAAGACAAAATAGAACAAGATAAAGTAGCGGCTGTAGAGGTTTTATTAAATGGCTGTTACGCGCAATTAAAAGGATGGTCTGATGTTATGCACAGACTTGGAGAATATCCTGGCGATAATATCATGATTAGAGGAACTTCTACAGATTCATTTTACTCATTTATCTCCTATCAACATATTCCTAACAATGACAGATTATCTGTTTTCTGGAATAACAGCTATAAAATTGTTTCGCAATCAAGTGATTTGATCAAAATGATGTCAGAGGGAGAAAGTCCTGCTGTTAACCAACAGCTTGGTGAAGCCTATTATTTAAGAGGTATGATTTATTTTTACCTCTGCCGTACTTACGGGAGACCTTACTCACAATCTCCTGAAACTAATTTAGGAGTGCCAATTGTAAATGGTTTACCGGCAGACTTAATCAATCTAACGCTACCTGACAGATCAACAGTAAAAGATACTTACGCACAAGCCATCAGCGATTTAAAAAAAGCTGAATCTCTAATGACCGTTGACAAATCAGCATCGTATGCCGGTAAGGAAGCTGCTCAGGCAATGCTCTCCAGGGTATACTTATATATGAGTGGTACCTATGAAAATCCGAATCAGGAATATGCAACACAATCTATTGAATATGCTAATAAAGTAATTACAAGCGGAAAGTATAAATTACTAAACCGCGACAGTTTTATGAAATTCAATACTTATGCACCGGATTCTAATGAACAAACCGAAACTATTTTTGCCGTTAAAAGAGTAGCGTCAGAATTTTCAGGCTACGATCATTATTACGGAATTGGTGGTATGTATGCTAATATTCAAGGCCAGGGCTGGGGCGAAATGTATGCGAGTGCAAAATACCTGGATTTATTAAGAAAATCAGGTTTAAAAAAAGATGCTCGTTGGGCTTTTATCGATCCTCAGTACACAACAGACGATGCAGGAAACAAAACTCAGGCATTCCGTTTTATTTATGACATCAAGAATACCGGCGGCACACAAACTGGTTATAACTATATGCAACAGCCTTTGAAAACAAATTCTAATGGTACATTTTATATCACAATAGGAACTGTTGATTATAACTTAACCCCAGTAAACGCAGCCGAAAATCAATATTCGATTCTATATGAAGGCAAAACCTATACAGGAGAAAAAGATTATATGATGTTATTAAATCGTGTATATCCTATGTATTACATTACTAAGTGTTCTTTGCAAAATAATGACTCTCACCTTTACTCTCCTTCTATTTCAAGATTGGCCGAGATGTATTTGAATATGGCGGAAGCCTATGTAAAAAAAGGAGATTATAATAGCGCTTTAGCCAACTTAAACATTATTCGAGAAAGATCGATTGTTGGTGGAGGTTATACATCATTAGACAATACAAATGCTGTACAGCGAGTAGATGAAGAACGTCAGTTAGAACTCGCATTTGAAGCACATAGAGGTTATGATGTGTACAGAAATGGTCAGACTATGACACGTCATTATCCTGGTCCACATTTACCAATGATCGACTGGCCAGCTTCAAGCTTAAGAGTCGTACAATATATTCCGCAGTCAGAAATTAATGCCTATCCGGGAACTCTGACTCAAAACCCATAATTGTTTAGAAGTAGTTTTGTTTTTTGAAGCCTCTCTAATTTGGTTTGATTAGAGAGGAATTTCAAAAAAAACTTAATTCCCTGTAAAATGAAAAAAATATTCTATCTCTATCTTGCGTCTTTTTTAATGTTCTTTTCTGTTGCTTCAGGCAAAGAAAAGGTGATAAAAACAATGAACATAGAAAATCCAAAAGTCAAAATTTCGCTGCCACTTGCCGGCAATGCTTACAGCTCTAAACACGAGGACGAAAACAATACTGTTACTGATAATGGCATTGAAAACTGGAAAAATCCTGAAGAGTTTTTTACCGTTTATTTCAGAGTTTCTAAAGCGGGAACATTTCAAATTACTGTAGAAGAATCTGTACAGGTTTTTGGAAAATCAGAATTGGAATTTTCGATCAATAATGAATCGAAAAAAGTAAAATTTACCGCCTCAAAAAAAGCGATTGCAATAGGATCCTGGAAGATAAATAAGGAAGGTTACGTTGCGCTAAAAATAAAAGGAATTAATAAAACCGGAGAACAATTTCCGTCTATTGACCGCTTAACAATTTCAAGTGATGATAACGTAAAAATATCTTATGTACCCAACAACGAAGGCAACTTTTATCATTGGGGACGCCGCGGACCATCAGTTCATTTAAACTATCAGGTTCCTGAAAATATAAAAGCAAAGTGGTATTATAACGAACTTACCGTTCCCGAAAACGAAGACAAAATAGGTTCCTATTTTATGGCGAATGGTTTTGGCGAAGGGTATTTTGGCATCCAGGTAAATTCAGCCTCAGAAAGAAGAGTTTTATTCTCTGTCTGGAGTCCATTTACAACAGATGATCCCGCAAGTATTCCGGAAACCCACAAGATTAAAATGCTAAAAAAAGGCGATAATGTACACACCGGAGAATTTGGTAATGAAGGCTCAGGAGGTCAAAGCTACCTCAAGTACAATTGGAAAGCAGGAACGACTTATAAGTTTTTATTACAAGGGTTTCCTCAAAACAATAATACAACTACTTACACTGCCTATTTTTATGCACCAGAACTGCAGAAATGGCTGTTAATAGCGAGTTTTAATCGTCCTGAAACCAGTACTTATCTTAAAAGGTTTCATTCGTTTTTAGAAAATTTTATTCCGGAACAAGGCGATTTATCGCGTAAAGTACTATTCAACAATCAATGGGTTTGCGATGATAAAGATATTTGGGTCGAAATAAATTCAGTACGTTTTACAACAGATAATACTGGTACAAAAGGATATCGAATGGATTTTGCCGGCGGACTTGATAAGGATTACTTTTATTTAAAAAACGGAGGCTTTTTCAATAATTACACCACACCAAAAACTACTTTCACAAGACCTTTAAACCATAAAAAACCAGAAATAAATTTTTCGAATTTACCTTAAAAAGAGAGATTCTAAAAACGAAACAATAACAATAACAAAAAACAATTTTGCCTGATAATTTGTATTCAGATTATCATTATTTCAAATCAAATTAATTAAATTATGAGAACTACTATTTTAAAATTCATGTTAGTCGTTTGCATTTTGTTTGCAGGAACAATTGCATCGGCACAAATGATTAAGACCAAAACACCAACCCGCCCTAAAGGTCAGCAAGATGTTTTGCGTTTGGCTACAGCACCAATTCCAACAGTTCGTGTGGCTTTTATTGGTTTAGGAATGCGTGGCCCGGGAGCAGTAGAACGCATGACACATATTCCTGGTGTAGAAATAGTTGCACTTTGTGATATGTCAGAAAAAAATACACAATCAGCCAATGAGATTTTAACCAAACAAGGACTTCCTAAAGCACAGGAATTTTTTGGAGATGAAAATGCCTGGAAAAAAGTAACGGCATTACCAAACGTAGATTTAGTCTATATCGCTACAGATTGGAAACACCATGCATTAATTGGAGTTCAGGCAATGAAAGACGGTAAACACGTTGCCATTGAAGTTCCGGGAGCAATGACCATGAAAGAAATCTGGGATCTTATTGATACTTCTGAGAAAACACGTAAACACTGTATGCAGCTTGAAAATTGCGTTTACGATTTCTTCGAATTGACGACATTAAATATGGCACAGCAAGGATTATTTGGAGAAATTCTTCATGCCGAAGGATCATACATTCACGGACTTCAGCCTTTTTGGGGCGAATACTGGAACAACTGGAGAATGGATTACAACATTAAACACCGCGGTGATGTTTATGCGACTCATGGGATGGGGCCAGCGTGTCAGGCATTGAATATTCATCGTGGTGACAAAATGAATTTCCTGGTTTCTATGGATACAAAAGCAGTTGGAAATCCTGCCTATATCAAAGAAAAATCGGGACAGGAAATTAAAGATTTTAGAAACGGAGATCACACTATGACAATGATTCGTACCGAAAACGGAAAAACAATCCAAATTCAGCATGACGTTACTTCTCCCCGACCATACAGCAGAATGTATCAGTTAAGCGGAACGAAAGGTTTTGCAAACAAATATCCGTTAGAAGGTTATGCCTTAGATGGTGCAGCATTAGGCGATGATGTAAAACCAAATCACGAAAAACTAAGCGCACACTCTTTTGTTCCTGAAGAGGTTAAAAAAGCACTAATGGCAAAATACAAACATCCGATCGTTAAAGACATTGAAGAGCAGGCTAAAAAAGTAGGCGGTCACGGCGGAATGGATTTCGTAATGGATTACAGATTAATTCACTGCCTGCAAAAAGGACTTCCGCTTGATATGGATGTTTACGATCTTGCAGAATGGTCTTGTTTAGGTCCGTTAACAGAAATTTCTCTGGATAAAGGTTCTGTTCCTGTAGAAATTCCTGATTTCACTCGTGGAGGCTGGAATAAATTACAAAAATTAGAGTTTTCAGAGTAAATATTTTGGTGGTTAGCAATCGGATAGGAACCTAGGGATTAGTTCCCTAGGTGACCTTCCACACCACCTGGCATACGGATCCGTACCAAGGCGGTTCTTAATTTACGATACATTTTAGGTACATGTCAGTCAGGAACGTATATCCTGCTTTGCTTAGTGTTCGTGTTGATAGAGTTGTTTGTAGAATTGGACTCAGCGCAGTTCGACAATATCCCTTTCGAGTATTAGCCCATTGATAAGCCTGATTGTCTTTAACTCCAATCTTTCGAAGATTGTTGTATTTAGTACTTATCTTCTTCCAGCTTTTCCATATCAACATTCGTATTCTAAATCGAAGCCATTCATCTATACGTTTAATCTTGCCTGACATATCGGCTAGTTTAAAATAGGATACCCAACCCTGCAAGTAATATCGTAAGAGTTCTTTGGTCTTTTGATACCCCATACCATTACTGCGGTTAGTAATTTCCTTTAACCTGTCTTTGAGTTTACTATAACTCTTTGGATGTACACATAGCCCCCATTTCCCTTTACTTTTGTTATAGAAGCTATATCCAAGGAATTTCTTTCCTTTTATATACCCAACCGTAGTTTTCTCCTTGTTTACCCTTAAGTATAATACGCTTTCAATAAACGCAGTTATACTTTCTTTGACACGAAGACATGCTCTCTTGCTTTTACAGAAGATTAAGCAATCATCTGCATAACGTACAAATCGATGTCCGCGTCTAGCCAGCTCTTTATCCAATTCGTGAAGCATTATATTGCTCAACAATGGACTTAATGGACCGCCTTGAGGAACACCCAGTACACTTTCTTCGAATTTGTTCCCCACAACAACACCAGCTCTGAGATATTTATGGATAAGTGATATCACTCGTGGGTCTTTGACTTTCTTTGATAGTAGTTCTATAAGCCTACTGTGATTCACAGTGTCAAAGAATTTCTCTAAGTCTAGATCCACTACATAACTGTACTTATCATTGAGGTGATTTTCTACTTCTTTCAAAGCAGTATGGCAACCTCTTTTAGGTCTAAAGCCATGGCTGCTTGTAAGGAATTCTTGTTCGTAAATAGGGGTTAGGATTTGGGCAATACTTTGTTGGACTAGGCGGTCTACAACACTAGGGATACCAAGTGACCTTGTTTTACCTCCCTCTTTAGGTATCTCAACTCTTCGAACGGCCTGAGGTTTGTATTTCCCGTTCTCTAGCGATTCAATCAACAACTCTTTATGTTCTAAGAGCCATTCTAATAAATTCTCAGTGGACAACTTGTCTATTCCAAAACTTCCTTTATTGGATCTGACTCTTTTATAAGCCAGATTCATATTGGGGGAACTTAGGATTAGCTCTAAGAGTTTCCCCTGACCTAAATGTACTTCTGTGAGGTTGTTTTCAGCTATCCCAATAAAGGTCTGCACTCCCTGGTAGCTGTCGGATTCCGTCCTATCCTTCCCAAGACAGTTATCAAAATTCTTTGATATTTTCTGCATTCGTTCCTTCATGGGTAACATTCATTTACTACTCACTTAATTAAGTTCAGTCCTTCAGTACTCATTTCCAGTACCTACTATGACCTCTGCTGACTTCTTATAGCAATTGTTAATCCATAGTGCTGTAAAAAAAAAACTTCCCTATGTCTATAAGACCTCCCCAGGTAAGAACGATAACTTTCCTCTCATATGCCTGCTATATTTACCATCATGCTTCCGTACAGTTTGGGACTTCAGTTTGGCTTGCAACTTTATCCAACATTTCTGGCCTTGTATATAGTTTCTCTCCGTCAGGCCAAGAGTTTGCCTATTGCTTCCTTCAGATTCCACCTCGCGATGGACACCCTTGCATTCAGCTAACACTTCCCACTGTAAAGGTGTGTTCGGGACTTACACCCTAGAGTTATCGCCCATGCTGGGCACACAAGCAGGGAAAGGATACTTGAATAAGTATCCTTTCCCTTTTTTTGTCTATTTCTTTGATAATCAACAATGAGATTTTTAAATACCTTTTTTTTAAAAAGCGAAATAAAAACAAAAAACCGGTTATTAATTTACTTCATATCCCCCAAATTAAATTTAGAATTTTGGGATCCTTTCTCTCCTAAAATGACTTACCCTTTACCCTTCTTTTTTAATCTTAATTTTTATGATTATTTAATTTTCAAAATTCTGAATATCATCTAAAAAACCATCCTTTTTCTGGTCAATTTTTAGGAGGTTTCGTATTAATGAAAATTAAGCTTAACAATCCCTTTAATAAAATCTGATAAAGGTCATTTTACTGCCAAATAAACCTATAAGAAAAACCTTTTAATTATGAATCATTCAATTCTATAGTTGCGAAATTCATAATGTTTTACATAAAATTCAATTACAATAAAACCAAATAACAATTTAGCATAAAAAAACCTCAAATCCAGAAGGTCTTTTATTTCTAAAATATTCTAAACGAATCGTACGATTTTAAGTCAAAAAAAACGTTTTACATAATTTTATGTGCTCGAGAACATTAATTTTGTGTGTTCGAGCACATTTTTATTGTTTTTTCTTGTTTAATAAAAATATAATCGATAGTTTCGTCAGGTATTAATCTTAAAACTAAGTTAATTAAGAAATTTTTAAGGAGGATTTTGCACTTCGAAAACAAATAAAAACAGAAAAAATAACCAACAATTAGATTCAGAAAACGAAGTCGCAATTTTATAAGAAGGAACAATTTTATTAAAAACCAAATAACACACAAAATGAATTTTCCAGTAAAAAAAGAAATCTAAAACTTACAAACAAAAAGAACAAATTAATCATTAACCAAAACCATTTAAAGTATGAAATTATTAACCCAAAAAAAACCTAGAGATTTTCGGATTAACAATCTGGCTGGTAAAGAAATCAAACTCACACTTCTTTCCTTATTAGCTTTTACATTTCAAGCTTCAGCGGCTACATCAATAAATACATCATACAAAAACAGTACTTCGATATTTTTTGAAAAAACCGTAAAAGGAAAAGTAACGGATCAAAACGGATTACCTATTGCCGGTGCAAACGTTATTGTAAAAGGCAGCGCCAATGGTGTGCAAACAGATGTTGACGGAAGCTTTGCCATTACGGTTGCTGATAATGTGACTAAACTGATCGTAACATACATTGGTATGGAAGATCAGGAAGTAACCATTGGAAGCGCTCCTCTAAAAGTTGTACTAAAAGAAGTGGGACAAAAATTAGAAGAAGTTGTCGTAGGTTACGGTAAAGCAAAGAAAAAAGATTTAACAGGTTCTGTAAGTTCTATTGGTAAAGACAATTTAAACTTAGGCGGAACAATTTCTAATGTTGGTCAGGCTTTGCAAGGTCGTGCCTCTGGAGTTCAGGTACAACAAAACAGTTATGCTCCGGGAAGCAGCCCGTCGATTGTGATTAGAGGAGGAAACTCACTGAATACTTCTAATGCGCCATTGTATGTTGTTGACGGATTTATTACAAGTACAGGTGCACAAATTAGTCCAAATGATATTGAAAACATCCAGATCTTAAAAGATGCTTCGTCTACCGCTATTTATGGTGCACGAGGTGGAAATGGGGTAATTTTAATTACAACTAAAAAAGGAAAATCAGGTAAAATGCAGGTTGAAGCGGAAATTTCAGATGGTTTTCAGAGTATAATCAAGGAACCCTCTTTATTAAACGGACAACAATATGCCGATATCCAGAATGCAATTGCAGTTGAAAACGGCAGACCTCCGGTTTTTCCATCAAGTTTTCCTGTTGCAAATACCAACTGGTTTAAGGCGGCAACCCGTCCGGGAGAAGTAATCAACAGAACGATTACTTTTAGCGGAAGCGATAAAACTTCTAAATTTTTTCTTTCCGGAAATTATTTAAAACAAACAGGTGCTTTAGAGAATACAGATTTTACCCGATATACTGTGAGAATGGGTAGCGAGAAAAGATTTAACGAAAAATTAAATATGGGGGTCAATGTATATGGCGCTTCAAGTGAAGGTCATAATAGTGACTTTGGGGACAATATTTTATCTCCAATGTATTCTATCCAAACTGCTGCTCCTAATCTTCCTATTTATAATGCCGACGGATCGTACTATAAATATCAGGGAAAAGACAATGCATTAGCACTTTTATTGGAACCAACAGATCATACTATCAACAGATTGGTGAACGGAAATATGTTTTTGGATTACGAAATCATTAAAGGTCTAACGTATCATTTTGGAGCAGGTGCTGAATGGCAGGAAAACATTCAGGGAAAATATACTCCCAGAACACTGGTTGCCGGAGCTGCTCTAAACGGAACCGGATCTGAGGAGAACAAAACCTATTTTAGATGGAGTACTGAACAATATTTAACCTATAAATTCAATATAAAAGAGCAACATTCTTTCTCTGCAATGATAGGAACATCAAACCAAAAAGATACTTATGAGCGAATGAAAGCTTCGGGTTCCGGTTTTTCTAACGATTTGTTGACGTACTATAACCTTCAGGGTGCAGCGGTTTATTTGAAACCTGAAACTGAAAAAACAGAGACTAAACTTACTTCATACTTTAGTAGATTAAATTATGCTTTTGATGATAAGTATTTACTTTCGTTTACGATTAGAAAAGATGGATCTTCCCGTTTTGGTCCAAACAATAAATTCGGAATTTTCCCTTCAGGAGCCATTGCCTGGAAAATGACAAATGAATCGTTTATTCAAAAATTAAATACTTTCTCTGAGCTTAAGTTAAGAGCCAGTTATGGTATTACAGGAAATGACGGTATTGGAGATTATGCTTATATGAACAGACTAACCTCTTGGGGAGTAACAATTGGTCCGGGCAATTTTGTTGGTGGTACAGAACCAAATAACCTGGCAAACCCGGATTTGAAATGGGAACAAACTGCTCAAACCAACTTTGGTCTGGATATGGGATTCTTCAACGACAAACTTACCGCAACAATAGATGTTTACGAAAAAAGAACGACTGATGCCCTTTTAAATGTTCCTGTTGGAGGATGGTGGGGATTTGATGTTCAAAGAGTCAACTCAGGAACAATACAAAACCGAGGAATCGAATTGGGTATTAGCAGTACAAATTTCAGAAATGATAAATTTACCTGGACAACATCCTTAAATGTTGCCTATAATAAGCAGGAAATTATATCGCTTGCTGACAATGTTAAAATTATTAGTGCCAATACTTCTAACCCAAGCGGTACTGTTTCCGGTCAGGAATTTACAAGATTGGTACCCGGAAAAGAAATGGGTGAACTATACGGCTATAAATATGCGGGAGTAATCAAAACCGGAGAAACTTATGCCGCTCAGCCTCTTTCTGTAGCTGGAGATCCAAAATATGTAGATGTTAATGGCGACGGAGTTATAAATGCGGATGACAGAACATATTTGGGAAATTCTACGCCACATTACACTGCCGGATTAAACAATGATTTTAGATTTGGAAACTTTGATTTGAATATTTTCTTTCAGGGAGCTTTCGATTATTCTGTTTATAATATGACTAAAATGGTAGGTGAATCCTCTACAAGTACAGATGCTTTGAATCGTTGGGTTGCCGGTACAAATGAAAACACAGACATTCCGAGAGATGGTTACTACAAAAGTAAATACGGAAGTTATGTGAATTCAAAATTTGTTGAAGATGCTTCTTATATCCGTCTGAAAAATGTTTCTATTGGATATTCTATTCCGGAAAGTGTACTAAAACAAGCGAAGTTTATAGATAGTATAAGATTGTATGCTATAGGTCAGAATTTACTAACGATTACTAAGTATTCTGGAAATGATCCTGAGGTAAATGGGCATTTTTCTGCTACTGATATTACAAAACAAAACTTAGGCGGAGGAATCGATTTTAACTCATTCCCGGCTTCAAGAACGTTTATTTTAGGAATAAAAGTCGCAATTCACTAGTCTAAAAAGCTTTTTTAGTAACATTAAATTTATTAAAATGAAAAAATATACAATACTATTGCTTTTACTTACCGCCGGTGCACAATTTTCGTGCAATCAGGATCTTGAGCCTACGGTGTATAGTAATTTGACCAATACCAATGGTTTTCAAACTAAATCAGATGCCATTGCGTCGATCAATTCTATTTATGGCAGATTAAAAGGACCATCTGTGGGAGATAACTTTTCGTATTGGGCTACAAGACACTTCGCTTTGACAGATATTGCAACAGATTTAGGACATTGTCAATTTGGTGGAGATCCGGGACAATTGTCTTTAGGTACATGGAGTTCGACAAACGGCTTACTTCTGGAAGATTGGAAATCAATGTATAAGTTGATTGCCAATGCCAACTTTGCGATCTTCAACATTACAAAAATGAGTGGAATTACAGCCGCCGAAAAAGCTCAATTTATAGCCGAAGCAAAGTTCTTAAGAGCATCAGCTTATATGGATTTAACGGATGCATGGGGTCCGGTAATTCTAATCACCGAAGCTAATTTGGGAAATCCTAATTATTTAGATCAAACACCTCCAACATCTGTAGAAGAAATTGATACTTTTATTATAAAAGAATTGACTGAAGCTGCCGATGTATTACCTGTTAACTACAAAGAAAATGCTATTTATGGAACTAATGATGTAGGACGCGCTACAAAAGGTGCATCTCTTACCTTATTGGCAAAACTATATCTGCGCAGTCATGATTGGCCTAAAGTAGCTACTTTGACACAACAAGTAATGAATCTAAACGAGTACAGCCTTTTCCCTACTTATTTAGGTTTGTTTAAAGAAAGTAATAAATGGTGCAGCGAAAACATATTTTCTTCATTGAGTGATGCCAATACAAACGGAACGGAATTGTTGAATCACTTTGGGCCAACGGATCATCCGGTTGTTCAAAACAGATGGCAATATTATACTGTAAACTGGGATTTCTTCAACACGTTTGGTAATGAAGACGAAAGAAAAGAATGCTTTTTTCCTGAGTTTATGGGCAGCGATGGTTTACTGCACAAACAAGCACCTACGTTAGGCGCTCAACCACCAAAAGGCGAACTTTATATGCCGGATGTATCAACCAGAAAATACGCAGATGATGAAACTACTACTTATTATGATGGTCATAGTGTAAACATATTGCGTTATGCTGATGTATTATTAAGCAGAGCCGAAGCTTTGAACGAAATTAGCGGACCAACAACAGAAGCGATAGATCTTATCAATAAAGTAAAAGCAAGATCACATGCTAAACTTTTAGTTCTATCAGATTACACGCAATCATCATTAAGAGATGCTATTTTACAAGAAAGAGGATGGGAATTTTTCTTTGAAGGAAAACGCCGTCAGGATTTAATCAGAATGAACAAATATGATGTTCTTGTCAATGCGTATCACCTAAGAGTGGGTGAAGCAGCACAAGTCAAAATGCCGCAAAATAAGTATTATACTTATCCGCAAAGTCAGGTCGATCTTAATCCTAAATTAAGTAACGCCGACAGACAATAAAAAAAGTCCAATCAGGAATAGGCAGACTTTTAAAGCTGTCTATTCTTGATTATTTATAAAAAAAAGTACTTTTCTTTTTCATAAAGATGCCTTTCAGATGATCAAAAAATTTATAATAAAGTGGAGTTTTATTTTGGTACTGCTTGCATTTGTAAGCTGTTCTAAGAATCAGGGCAATCTTATCAAAAATATTACGATTGGAACTCATAGCAACAACGAATTGAAGATTCAGATTGATGTTACTACGAATGACAATGTTCAGGTATTTGCAGAATATTGGTCTGATCAAGAAGGAATAAAAAATAAGATAACAAGTCCGGTTTCAAAAACAGGTCTCTTCCACTCTTTGGTACTTTGTAATATTAGACCGGAAACAAATTATAGTTATCAATTGATTACTATCGAGAACCAAGAGAAAAATACAAGTAAAGTATACACTTTTAAGTCTCGAAAATTACCAGAATGGTTGCAAAAACAATTCAAGGCAAATTGCCCTAAACCCAAATTATTACCTGAGAATTTCAAAAAAGGCTTTATGCTTTTGGCGAAAAGAGAAACTCCGGGAGTTGCTTACATTGTAGATTATAAAGGAAATTTAAGATGGTACCATACTGTCGAAGGAACAGGATTTAAAGTTACTCATTTTACAAAAGAGCAAAGCATTATTGCCATTTTAGGAAAAAATGATGAACCAACAAGTTACGGAAGCGAGATTCTTGAAATCAATTTGCAAGGTGATACGTTAACCCATATTAAAAAAGGACAAGGTGATTTTAAACAAGTGATTCATCATGAAATCATAAAAAAATCAGCTAACGAAATTGTTACGATAACCGTAGATCAAAAGATAATGGATTTAAGTTCTATTGGAGGAAAAAAGAACGATACGATCAACGGCGACGGAATTTTAATTTTGGATAAAAAAGGAAAACAACTCTGGAAATGGAGCGTTTTTGATGATTTAGATCCAATGAAAGATAAAAATTTACTAAAAACAAAAAAGGACTGGACGCATGCGAACAGCCTGAATTATGATAAAGACGGAAATTTTCTGATCTCTTTTTATAACAACGGTCAAATTTGGAAAGTCGATTCTAAAACCGGAAAAGTTCTTTGGAAATTAGGTAAAGGAGGAAATATGAAAATGTCTGACGATAGTAATTTTTCTCAGGCACATGCCGCACACATAGATCCCGAAGGAAGTTTGCTGTTTTTTGATAATGGCGTCGATAAAAAACAATCCTCTGTCTTTGCCTTAAAAGTAGATGAAAAAGAAAAATCAGTAAAGCTCGATTTCCAGATAAAACTACCAAAAGATATTTACAATGACAGAATGGGAAGTGCTTATATGATTGACAAAGAAACCATTTTAGTTTGTTGTTCAAAACGACATATTACTGTTTTGACTAATAAACAAGGTGTTTTAATCTGGGCCTTAGAATCTGAAATTCCGCCATATCGCGTAGAGTTTATTCCGGAAGAAAAGATGAAACCATTTCTTTTCAATTAGATAAATATGTGCCGTTAGGCACTAAGTGTTGGTAGAAAATATGAATTGAATAATTTTAAGCGTGCCGCAGGTACACAACAAAATGATAGGTATTGCGTACCTAAAGGCACATTTTACTTTTGATTTGCATAAATACCTTTTACGTTTCAAAAAATTGTGGGTATAACAATATAAAAAAATACCTAACAGGTTTTGAAAACCTCTTAGGATACAACATAGATTAAAAATAGTAAACATGAAAAAAATAATTCTTATTGGTCTATTTTCAGCATTGCCAATTGTTGTTTTCAATTCCTGCCATACTTCAAATTCACAAACATTGGCGGCAAAAACTGCCGATGATGATTCGTATATCACTATTGATACATCGAAAATTTCGAATGACGAATTTGGAGAATCAGTACGTTACGGAAAAGAATTGATGCTAAAAACAGCTTATTATATTGGTCCAAATGGCATAAAAGGAAAATATTTAGGCAATAAAATGAATTGTACCAATTGTCATCAGGATGCGGGTACAAAACCCTATGCTTTCAATTTAATGTCGTCTCACGATAATTATCCGCAATATCGCGGACGTGAAAATAAGGTTCTCACACTTGCAGAACGCGTTAACAATTGCATTATGCGTCCGCACTCCGGAAAACCACTTCCGCTTGACGGAAAAGAAATGGTCGCTTTTTTATCTTATTTTAAATGGATCAGCAAATTTGTTCCAAAAGATGGTGATTTTAAAGGGGCTAAAAACTTAGAAATAGAATTTCCTGATGTAGCCGCAAGTCCCGAAAGAGGAAAAGCTTTGTTTGTTGAAAATTGTGCCCGCTGCCACGGAAATAATGGCGAAGGACAATATAATGCTGACAAATCAGGCTATACTTATCCTCCGCTTTGGGGCGAATATGGATACCAGCCGGGTTCGAGCATGCACAGAGTAATCAAACAGGCACAGTGGCTGAAAAGCAATATGCCTTATGATAAAGTAACACCAGGAAAACCATACCTTACAGATATTGAAGCACTTGATATTGCTGCTTATGTAAATGATGATGCGATACACTCAAGGCCAAATCCCAAAACATTTGACTATCCTAATAAAATGGGTAAACCAATTGATTATGCACACAGCCCTTTTAATGATAATTTTTCTGAAGAGCAACATAAATACGGTCCATACAAACCTATTATCGCCTATTGGAAAAAAAATGGATGGAAAGCCGTTTACTAAATTTTTTAAAAATAAGCATACACTTAACTTGAACATTATATAAAATGAAAGCAAATCTAAAAAACACGCCAATTTTAAGTAGACTTTTGATTATGTGCCTTTGCATTGTCAGTATTCCATTGGCTGCACAAATCAAATACACGGATGGCAATGACAGCTGGAATCCTAATATGTTAGGAAATCATCGTGTTGTAGTCGCATTTTCCGGTACAGGAAATGTTGCCAAAACTACAATCGAATGGCGCAGAAGGGATGAAAATCCGGAACTCAAAAAAATTATTGTTCAGGATGCTACAGGTAAAGAAATCCTTAATACAAAAACAGAGAATATCAATCGAGAAAACGGAACGATTTTCTTTGAACCTGTTTCAGGAAAAGGAACTTATTACGTGTATTATATGCCCTATATTGACGAAGGTGATGCTAATTATCCTAAAGGAGTTTATGCCAAACCAGAAAATAAAGCAGATGCACAATGGTTGTCTAAAATAAAATCAAATGCAGCTGATAATTGTACCGTTACAGAAATTCAGAGTATAAATGCTTTCAATAGTTTTTATCCTATGGAAGTAATTGCAACTGCGGCTGAAACTAAAGATCTTATTGCTAAAAACAGCAGCAACACATTTCTTGTTTTTCCGGAAGACAGATTGTTTTCTATCCGAATGAAAAATGATTTACCACAAAGATGGATTCAAAAAGGAGTTCAAAGCACTTTTTCAGATACGGCATTAAAAGGCGAATATCTGGCATTTCAATTAGGTGTTTATGCTTTGCAGGATTTAAAAGATGTAAAAGTTACTTTTTCGGATTTAAAAAGTAGTAACGGAGAAACCATTTCATCAAAAAATATCAATTGTATTAATACAGATGGAGTAAAATATGATGGAAATCTTTTTGCTGCAAACGTTGCCGTTTCAAAAGGAAAAGTACAGGCATTGTGGTGCGGAATCGATGTTCCCCAAACTGCTGCTGCAGGAAATTATACAGGAAAAGCGACCGTTACCGCTGATGGAAAATCTACCGCAATTACACTTAAGATAACTGTAAAAAATGAGGTTACTAAAAACGGAGGAATCGATTCTCCGGAAAAAATGACACGCCTTAAATGGTTAAACTCAACTTTAGCCCAGGAAAATACAGTAATTGCACCTTATACCCCATTAATCGTAAAAGATAGCGAAATATCTTTATTAGGCAGAAAATTGATTTTAGGAACGAATGGTTTTCCAACCCAGATTCAAACTTTCTTTACTCCTGAAATGACTACTACAAGTACAAAAGCAAATGATATTTTGAGTGCGCCAATAGTATTTCATTTTATAGATGCTGCAGGAAAAGAAACTTTAAAATGGAAAAATACAGGAATCAAATTCACTAAAAAAGAAGCAGGAACTGTTTCGTGGGAAAGTACTTCTACCTCTCAATCACTTCAAATGGATGTAAATGCTTCAATTGAATTTGATGGTTTTTTACATTATACAGTAAAAATTACAGCTCTTGAAGATGCAGCTTTTAATGATATTAATTTTCAAATGCCATTTCAGCCTTCCTCTGCAAAATACATGATGGGACTAGGTCAAAAAGGAGGCGATCGTCCTGCAGCTTTTGACTGGAAATGGGATGTAGCACACAAGAATCAAGATGGTGCATGGATTGGAAATGTAAACTCAGGATTGCAATTTTCTTTAAGAGACGAAAAATACAGCCGTCCGTTAAACACCAATTTCTATTTGCAAAAACCTTTATTATTACCAACTTCCTGGGGTAACGATAACAAAGGCGGAATCACGATTACACCCAACCAAAAATCAGTTTTGGTAAATGCGTATAGTGGAGCCCGAAGCATGAAAAAAGGAGATATTTTGTATTACAACTTTACATTGCTAATTACACCATTCCATACTATAAACACAGATTTTCAATGGGATACTAAATTCTATCACAAATACAGCCCAATCGATTCTATTGCTCAAACTGGTGCAACCGTAATCAATATACACCATGCAAACGCGATTAATCCTTATATTAATTATCCTTTTATTGAATTTAAAAAGATGAAAAGTTATATCGATGAAGCACATGAAAAAGGATTAAAAGTTAAGATTTACAATACCGTTAGAGAAGTTTCTAATAAAGCTTATGAAACTTTTGCTTTAAGAAGTTTAGGTCATGAAATTTATTCTCCTGGAAAAGGCGGCGGATTCTCATGGTTACAGGAACATGTTGGCGATGATTATATCGCAGCCTGGTTTGTTCCCGAAATAAAAGATGCAGCAATCGTAAATAGCGGTATGAACCGTTGGCACAATTATTATGTTGAAGGAATGAACTGGCTGACTCAAAACGTTGGTATTGACGGTATTTATCTTGATGATGTTGCTTTTGACAGGATCACAATGAAACGTGTAAAAAGAGTATTAACAAAAGACGGACATCCGGGAATTATCGATTTACACAGTGCAAATCAGTACAACAAAAGTGACGGATTTAATAATAGTGCCAATTTATATATGGAACACTTTCCTTATGTAAATAAACTATGGTTTGGAGAATATTTTGATTATGAAAAAGGCCAACCTGACTTTTTCTTAACGGAAGTAAGCGGAATCCCGTTTGGGTTAATGGGCGAAATGCTGCAAGACGGAGGAAATCCCTGGAGAGGAATGGTTTACGGAATGACAAACAGATTACCATGGAGCGGTAACGCAGATCCAAGAGCCATCTGGAAATTATGGGACACTTTTGGAATCAAAGGTTCTGAAATGATTGGTTATTGGAGTGAAAATTGTCCTGTAAAAACTTCTAATGATAAAGTATTAGCAACAGTTTACAGAAAGAACGGAACGGCTTTAATTTCTATTGCAAGCTGGGCAGATACTGATGTAAAAGTAAAACTGAATATCGATTGGAAAAAACTAGGTATCAATCCTGCAAAAGCAACAATCATAGCTCCTGAAATTACAAAGTTCCAACCTGCTCAAACATTTACTGCAACGGACGAAATACCGGTAACAAAAGGAAAAGGGTGGTTATTGATTGTTAAGTAATGAAGAATTGAATGTATATTTTTTGTGCCGTTAGGCACTAAATGTTGGTAGAAAAAATTCGATTCGAATACGTAGGCGTGTCGTAGGTACGCGACAAAACGATAATCATTTCGTACCTACGGCACGCTAAATTTATCTCAATTCATTTTTTCTACCAAAATTTAGTACCTAAAGGCACATTTCAAATCTTGATTCATATTAATAATAAATCATTAGTGGAATTTAATAACACAAATTCCGCTAATTAGCACAAATTATTTTTTTTATTAGCTCCGGCGGAGCGTAATATTTATAGCCAAATTTATACGGTTGAGTCAAAAGCTCCAGCGCAGCGATATATAGGCTTTTATTATAATTGCCAAAAATATGTCACCCCCGATGGGGGTTTAACTGAAATAAATTTTTATTTCTATAAATATAACGTCCCGCTGGGACTTCATACTATCTAAAAAACCAAAAATAGCTCCATATGAAACTAAAACCATTTATATCCATTTTGCTCTTTGGAAGCCTGTTTGTCAACGCACAAAATAAACCAACCATAAAGGAATACAAAAAAGTATTCACCACCTATCCATTTTCAGATCCGGATCCAATTCCTAAACCAGATACCAAAACCTATCCGTATTTCCGTTTTGATGGTTTTACAGATAAACCGGTTCAGAAGGAATGGAAAGTAATCGAATTAGAAAACGATTATATCAAATTAACGATTCTTCCTGAAATTGGTGGAAAAGTCTGGTCGGCGATAGAAAAGTCTACCGGAAAAGATTTTGTCTACAACAATCATGTCATCAAATTTAGGGATATCGCAATGCGAGGTCCGTGGACAAGCGGTGGTGTTGAAGGCAATTATGGTATTATTGGACACACGCCTAATTGCGCTACTCCGGTAGATTATACCACCATCACCAGAGAAGACGGAAGTGTAAGTTGCGTGATTGGAGTGTTAGATTTATTGACCCGAACTTCGTGGAAACTAGACATCAATTTACCAAAAGACAAAGCTTATTTTACTACAAATTCATTTTGGTTCAACTCAACAGAAGCAGAACAGCCTTATTATACCTGGATGAACACAGGAATTAAAGCTTCAAACGATTTACAATTTATTTATCCAGGTCAAAGTTATATTGGTCATAACGGCGAGCATAAGCCTTGGCCAATTGATAAAGAAAATGGCAAAGATTTGTCATTTTATAAAAACAATGATTTTGGCGGTTACAAATCCTATCACGTATTTGCTAAGTATGATGATTTCTTTGGCGGATATTATCACGACGAAGATTTTGGGATGGGACGATATGGCAATCACGATGACAAACCCGGTAAAAAAATATGGATCTGGGGATTGTCACAACAAGGCATGATTTGGGAAAAATTATTAACTGATACTGATGGTCAATATGTAGAAGTACAAAGCGGAAGATTGTTCAATCAGGCGAGCGAAAACAGCATTTACACCCCATTCAAACAACGCTCTTTCGCCCCTTATCAAACGGATTCCTGGACTGAATATTGGTTTCCGGTAAAACAAACTAAGGGTTTTGTAAAAGCCAATAATTATGGTGCCGTAAACGTAAAAAATGAAAATGGCTGGTTGAAAATTTATTTTTCTCCACTTCAGAAACTAAATGAAAAACTGGAAATTTTTGATGACGGAAAGAAAATTTATTCTAAAGATATTTCGGTTAATACCCTGCAATTATTCAAAGATTCGATTCAGGTTACGGTTGACGAGAATAAATTAAGATTAACACTTGGCGAAAATAAACTGGTTTGGAATTCAGCTCCCGAAGATGGAAACCTGAATCGTCCGGTAGAAATCCCTAAAGATTTTGACAACAATTCGGTTTATGGATTATACCTTCAGGGAAAAAATTATATTGCCTTTAAAGACTATATAAAAGCAGAAGAAAAGTTAAACGAATGTCTTAAAAAAGATTCAAACTATGCTCCTGCTCTGTCAGATCTTGCCTCTTTACAAATTCGCAAATTGCAATATAAAGAAGCAGTTGTTTCGGCAAGCAAAGCTTTGGCAATAAATACTTACGATCCTGCCGCCAATTATTATTATGGTCTTGCAAATTTACATTTAGGAAACAGCATCGATGCAAAAGATGGTTTTGATATTGCTGCCTCAAGTGTTGAATTTCGCAGTCCGGCTTTTACGGCTTTAAGTAAAATTTATTTTAGTGAAAATGATCAGACAAAAGCTCTTGAATATGCGGAGAAAAGTCTGTTGAGCAATCAATATAATTTAGAAAGTTTGCAATTATTAGCCGTAATCTATCGCCTGCAAAATAACACATCAAAAGCAACCGAAACTCTAAATAAGATTAATACTGTTGATCCTCTAAATCATTTTGTTGGTTTTGAAAAGTTTCTTTGGGACAAATCAGATGCATCAAAAGAACATTTCGCTTCTTTAATAAAAAATGAAATGCCGGAACAAACCTATCTTGAATTAGGAATTTGGTACGAGCAATTAGGACGTAAAGAGGAAGCTTTAAAAGTTTTTTCTCTTGCAGCTCCAAATCCTGAAATCATATATTGGAAAGCATTTCTGGAAAATAAAGCAGTTGATTTGAGCAAAATTCAACCCGGAATTAGTTTTCCTTTCCGAGGAGAAACGGCTGTTATTCTTGAAGACTTAATTACAAAAAATAAGCAATGGCAATTAAAATACCATCTGGGATTGATCGAATGGAATCGTAATAATATTGTAAAGGCGAAAGATTTGTTTTTACAATGCGCTAATCAGCCAAACGATCCTGCATTTTATGCTGCGAAAGCTTCCTTGTTCAAAGATGATTCTCAATTGGTAATTTCCAGTCTTCAGCAAGCCATTAAACTAGACAATCAAGGTTGGAGGTATTATAAATTATTGGCAGAACATTATATTATCCAAAAACAATATGATAAAGCATTGGCTGTTACGGAACCATTTTACAAAAAACATAAAGAGAATTATTTACTGGGAATGTTGTATGCTAAAACATTGTTATTGAATAAAAAATATGCTGCTGCAGATGCTTTCCTTACCAAACTGGAAATTCTCCCATTTGAAGGAGCCACAGCAGGAAGACAATTACATCATGAAGCGAAATTAATGCAGGCTTTGGCAGAAATGAAAAACAAGCAATACAAAAAAGCTTTGCAATTTATTGCTGATGCGAAGTTGTGGCCTCAAAACTTAGGGGTAGGAAAACCATATGAGCAGGATATCGACGAAAGAATGGAAAACTGGATGGATTATCTCTGTTATACAAGTCTTGGTAATAATAACAAGGCAACGGAATCATTACAAAAAATTGTTTCTTTTGAGCCAAAACTAGACAACACTGTATTGAATTTTTTACCGGCAAATCAATTGGTTTCTGCCTGGGCGATCGAGAAAACTTCGTCAGCACAAAAAGCAAAAGAATGGCTCCAAAATCAGGCTAAATTATATCCGGACAATAAAATTGTTCAATGGAGTTTATTGGTTTACACGAAACAACCATCAGATATTTTAACTGCGGATGAAAAAGATGGTGAAGTACGAATTATCGAAAAACTTTAAGCGCTGTTGAGCATACTATTTAAACGCATAGAAACATAGTTTATAGCATTTTAAAAAGATGTTTCACTCAAAATAAATCACATATAGCTATGTGTTTAAAAAATACACTTACCGAAAAAATAAACTTTACAAAAAAATAAAATGAACAAGCTATTTATAAAATATTCCTTTTTTAGCCTTATCTGCCTGATAGGTCAAAAAACAATGGCTCAAAGTGCAGACCAAATCAAAGATCCATTATCTATTTATAGAGTTACGGCATTAAAAGTGAATGATTTAGTTCACACCAAACTAGAAGTCTCTTTTGATTATGGCAAACGCTATTTGTACGGAAAAGAGTGGCTGACGCTAAAACCTCACTTTTACGAAACCGATTCTCTTACTTTAGACGCCAAAGGAATGGACTTTAAAGAAATTGCTATTATCGATGGAAAAAAAACTATTCCGTTAAAATATACGTATGATAACGAACAGCTTTTTATCACTTTAAACAGAAAATACAAAAGCACAGAAAAGTATACACTTTTCATTAATTATACCGCAAAACCAGAGGAACTAAAAACAAAAGGCGGTGAATCTATCACGGATTCAAAAGGATTGTATTTTGTAAATCCTGACGGAAAAGGCGATAAACCGGTACAAATCTGGACGCAAGGCGAAACTGAAGCTTCTTCGTGCTGGTTTCCTACGATTGACAAACCGAACCAGAAAACAACATCTGAGATTGCAATGACAGTCCAATCTAAATACACGACTTTATCTAACGGTAAATTGGCTTCGCAAAAAGACAATAAAAACGGAACCAGAACGGATATCTGGAAAATGGAACAACCCAACGCTCCGTACTTATTTATGATGGCTGTTGGAGATTTCAAAATCTACAAAGACTCTTATAATGGTAAAGAAGTAAATTATTATCTGGAGCCAAAATATGCGCCTTACGCCAAACAGATCTTCGGAAAAACTCCAGATATGATGAACTTCTATAGCAAAATGTTAGACGTAGAATATCCTTGGGCAAAATACGCACAAATTGTTTGCAGAGATTATTTCTCGGGTGCAATGGAAAATACTTCTGCCACTTTACACGGGGAATATGTACAGAAAACTGAAAGGGAATTATTGGATGATAATCAGGAAAGTACTGTTGCACATGAACTTTTTCACCAATGGTTTGGAGATTATGTAACCGCTGAATCCTGGTCGAACTTGACCATGAACGAATCGTTTGCCACTTTTGGAGAAGTACTTTGGCATGGTCATGATGCAGGACAAGATGCAGAAGACCGATCTCGTTATGAAAAACTACAAAACTGTTTGCGTTCATCCAAAGATGGAATAAGTCCGCCTTTAGCTCGTTTTCATTATAAAAACAGAGATGATATGTTTGATAATATCAGCTACTCAAAAGGTTCTATCATATTATATGCAGCAAAAAACCAAATGGGCGATGCAGCGTTTTTCAAATCACTTAATCATTATTTGACCACTAACGCTTATAAATCAGGAGAAACACATCAATTGCGTTTATCAATGGAAGAAATAACCGGAAAAGACTGGAGTCCTTATTTTAACCAATGGTATTATCAGGGAGGAAATCCAATCCTGAATATTGAATACGGATATGCCAACGGAAAAGCTACAATTGCGGTAAAACAAGTTCAGGATAATTCGGTTCAGACCTTTACACTTCCTCTTAAAGTTGATTTTTATGTAAACGGAACTAAAATCAGAAAAGATATTTTGATTGAAAAACGCGAACAAAATTTCAGTTATGACATTCCGTCACAACCGGATTTTATAGATCTTGATCCTGACAAAATTTTGGTTGGTCAGGTTATCGATAACAAAAAAGTAGCCGATTATTGGTATCAATACAAAAAGGTCCCATCGTATTATAATCGAATTGAAGCTATAAAATTTGCTTCAAAAGATAAAAGCCATGAAGCACAATTGATAGTATTGGCAGGTTTAGAAGATCAACAAGATGATTTGAGAGTACTTAGTATTAAAGCAATTGACTTAGGGGATAATCAAATAAAAGATGCTGCAATAAAAACCTTGCTGAACATTGCTAAAAACGATAAAAAGACAATTGCACGAGCAGCTGCAATTATAAAATTAGCTTCGACAAATGATAATTCATATAAAACATTAATAATTGAAAGTACCAAAAATCAATCGTATAATGTAATTGCTGCCGGAATCTGCGGATTATCAAAATTCTCAACTGACGAAGCTGACAAAGCTTTAGCGGCATTAGATGAGGATACAAAAAATCATGTAAATCCAATCATTAAAAAATTTAACAACCAAAAATATTAGGCAACTTTAGAGTCAAGTAAGGTTGTCTTGCAATTAGTATTTTTTAAATATTGTTTGTTTTTTGAAGCCCTCTCTTATCTGGTTCATTAGAGAGGTACTTTCAAAAAAAGAATAATTCCTTACAACTTTCAACCTAAACACAAAAAACTAAACGCAAAAATTAGAGTTTTCAGAGTAAATATTTATTGGTTAGTTAGTAGCACTAAGAGAGCGCAATTCTGAGCGCTCTCTTCTTTAGTTATACAAATTGCCCAAGTAATACTTAAAATAATAAAAAATGAAAAAAGTTTACCTTGCCTTCCTTTTTACTTTCTTTCTTTTATTCGCTGTATCGGCACAGCAAAAGCAAACTTTTGCTATAAAAGATGGAAATTTTTTACTGGATGGAAAACCGGTTCAAATTCATTCCGGTGAAATGCATTATTCAAGAATTCCTCAGCCTTACTGGCGTCATCGCTTAAAAATGATGAAAGCAATGGGGTTAAATGCCGTTGCAACCTATGTTTTCTGGAATTATCACGAAATAGCTCCGGGAGTTTGGGATTTTAAAACCGGAAATAAAAACTTAGCTGAATATATCAAAACAGCGCAGGAAGAAGGTTTATTTGTCATTCTTCGTCCGGGTCCGTATGTATGTGCCGAATGGGAATTTGGCGGTTATCCGTGGTTTTTACAAAATGTGCCCAACATGGTTATTCGCGGCAACAATGCAGCATATTTAGCCGCTACAAAAGCCTATTTTACCGAACTATATAATCAGGTCGCAGCTTTACAAATTACCAAAGGCGGACCTATTATTATGGTGCAGGGCGAAAATGAATTTGGTTCTTATGTTGCGCAACGTAAAGATATTGCGTTGGCTGACCACAAAAAATACAGCGCAGCCGTTTTTCAGCAGTTAAAAGATATTGGTTTTGAAGTTCCTTTCTTTACTTCAGACGGAAGTTGGTTGTTTGAAGGCGGGGCTCTTCCCGGTGCTTTACCAACTGCCAATGGCGAAAGTGATATCACCAAACTAAAAGAAGTTGTCAATAAATTCAATAATGGTCAGGGACCCTATATGGTTGCTGAATTTTATCCGGGCTGGCTGGATCATTGGGCAGAACCTTTCCCAACACAAACTCCAGAAGAAACAGTGCGCCAGACAAAGAAATATTTAGACAATCAGGTTTCTTTTAATTATTATATGGTGCACGGAGGAACAAACTTTGGCTTTACATCAGGTGCAAACTATGATAAAGAACACGACATTCAGCCTGACATGACTTCTTACGATTATGATGCTCCAATTAGTGAGGCCGGATGGGCAACTCCTAAATACAATGCTTTAAGAGAAATCTTAAAAACAGATAAAACGCCAAATGTTCCCGCAAAAATACCCGTAATTACAATTCCGAATATTACATTAACAAGTGCCGTTGATTTAGCTGATTTAAAATCAAAAATAACTCCGGTAATTGAGGCCAACCTACTAACATTTGAACAATTAAATCAAGGTGACGGTTATGTTTGGTATAGTAAAAAATTCACACAGCCTATTAGCGGAAAATTAGAATTAAAAGGATTACGTGATTATGCCATCGTTTATGTTAACGGAAAAAAAGTGGCTGAATTGAATCGTTACTATAAAAAGTACGATTGTGAAATTGAGGTTCCCTTTAATGCTACTCTGGATATTGTAGTTGAAAATATGGGCCGTATTAATTATGGTTCACAAATTAATGACAACAATAAAGGAATTATCAGCCCTGTAATTATTAACGGAGAAACAATTACCGGAGACTGGAAGATGTATAAATTACCTATGACTGACGCGCCTGATCTAACGTCTTATAAAAACTCTGCGAAACCCAACCGTCCCACTTTATACCAAGGCTCATTTAATCTTGCTAAAACCGGAGATACATTTCTGGACATGCGGGATTGGGGCAAAGGAATTGTTTTTATAAACGGAATAAACATTGGCAGATATTGGAGTGTTGGTCCTCAGCAAACATTATACTTACCGGGATGCTGGCTTAAAAAAGGCAAAAACACTATTGTGATTTTTGAACAAAAAAATGAAACCATTCAGAAAATTGTAAAGTCGATCCTTACTCCTATCCTGGAAGATCTAAAACCTGAAAAAGGTTTATAAATTAAATCAAAAAGCCATTCGATGTCGAATGGCTTTTTGATATATTTAATTCTTAAAACTACTTCCAGTTAAAAGTAATTTTCTTTTCAATTTCTGAGCTTAAACTTAAAAACACCGGACAAGTCATTGCTGCTCTTTCTAAGATAGTTTTGTTTTTTTCATCGTCAACACCCTGCATGTCAAAAACAATTTCGATTGCCCCAATTCTTCTTGGTTCAGCATTCATTATTTTCGTTACTTCGGCAGTCGAACCAATAAAATCTACATTTAAATCACGAGCTTTAATTCCCATGATCGTCATCATGCAACTTGCTAAAGCATTTGCAACTGTATCTGTTGGCGAAAAAGCTTCTCCTTTTCCGTTATTATCTAATGGTGCATCAGAGATGATTTCGCTTCCTGATTGCACATGAATTGATTTTGTTCTTAAATCTCCTAAATAGGTTACTTTTGATGTCATTAATTTGCTACTTTTAAAGTTAAGTCGGTATCGTAATATAAAATGTATACTCCTTTATTGGCGTGTCCGCCATCTTCTTTTTTATAAAATTGAAATTTATTGTCAACCTGTTCCGTTGTCATTAAATCTGCTGTTTCCTGATATGTTTTTCCTTGTACCAAACGCATCATCGTATCAAAAGTCACATCAAATCCGCGTGTTGCATATGTATTAGGGTTCACTTTATTTTTTAATCTGTATTCTTTATCAAAAATTAAAACTCCTGGCTCATCACTTTCGCGGGTTACAGAAGGATACATTAATTTTAGTTGTACTAAATTATCAAAACTAATTTCATCCGTATCAAGCGTACTGTTTGGCTCTAAAATAACCAGTTGTACCTGACATGTTTTTTTAGCATCAATCAGCGCTTTTATAGTCGCTTTTACCATAGCAGTATTTCCTGTTTCCATTACTACATAGTTCATTCTGTTTGGTAACAGCAAACTTTTTAGATTGGCTACATCCAAACCGCCTGTTTCTGTCAAAGCAGCAAAAACAACTCCTTTTTGGTTTTGTTTGATATAACTAATTACTGATTCTTTCTTTTTATCTACAACAGCCACTATGTTTCCGTTTTTAGAACGCATATAATCAAAAATGGCATTTCTTACAACATCATTCGAAGGGATTGTCTGGTACAAATTATCGATTGGATTTGCCTTATCTTTAGACAATGGAGAAATTACAGGAACATTATACATACGTAATGAATTGGCTGTAGCCTCTGCATTGTTTTGATAAAATGGTCCGATAATCGCATTGGCATCCTGCAATTTGTTTTGAGAGATTAAATTCGAAACATTCGATGTCGTTTTAGTTTCCTGAGAATCATAAATCGCAACATCAATTGGTAATTTTAAAGTTTTTGCAGAATCAATTGCCATCATTGCTCCTGAATAAAAGTCAAGAGTCATATTCAAAAACTTATCATTTTTAATACGTGTAGCTGTACTTGTTGTATCATTTTGCATTTTAGCTAAATTGAATGGCAATAATAAAACTAATTTTTTACGTTCGTTTTCACCTCTCTTTTTAGTCAGCTCCACCACTTCTGGATTAGCAGAAACTGTTTCAGATTTTACACGATCTACTATTTGTATACCACCTCCGGTATTTTCTGCTTGTTTTTCAATTGCTGGTGCTACAGGTTGCTGTTGTGCAATAATTGGAGATGGTGCTAAATATCCTGCAGGAACTTTTAAAACCATTCCTTCTTTTACACCTTCAGCAAGCGCCGGGTTTAATGCCGTCAGTTCTTCCTGAGTAATATGAAATGTTCTTCCTAAACTATAAAAAGTTTCTTTTGGTTTTACCTGATACTCCATATAGCTAGTCGCTTTTTTAGAAGTTTCAGCCGGTTTTACAGCATTGGTAACTGCCGGAACTGATGTTTCAGCTTTAGGAGCTTTTCCTTTTATCGTTAATCGGTAACCAATTGGCAAATTAGAAACAATTTCAGGATTGCGTTTTTCTAATTCTTCAATTGTTATTCCGTATTGTTTTGCGATCGAAAACTTAGTTTCTTTTGCTACAACATCATGATATACATATTTTTCCTGAACTTTCTCTTTAACCGTTTTTTCAGTTGCTGATACAGGTTTCGCAGTTGATCCTTTTGCAGGAATCACCAGTTTCTGTCCAATCTGAACACCAGTTTTTTCTAAAAAAGGATTTGCAGCTTTCAGAGCTCCGTCAGAGATACCATATTTTTTTTCGATACTGTAAAAAGTCTCCTTTGGTTGTACCTCATGAATTATTTCTTTTGTATTATTAACCGATTTTGCCACAGCTGTTTCAGGCTTAACCGCAGCAGATTTTGTACTACTGGCTGGAATCATCAAAACTGTATTGGCTGAAATCCCTCTTCTCGCATCTGGATTTAGTGCATAAATATCATAAGGTGTAACCTTAAATTTTACAGCAATTTGGTTAATAGTTTCTCCATTCGCAACGGTATATTTAATGACCTTCTCTTGTGAGAAAGCAGAAAATGTTACAAAAAAAACAAGAAATAATAATGTTGAATAATATTTCATAAATAAGACTTAAAACAATTTAATTTTTAATTCAAAAACAAGTTACTAATTTTTCTTAAAAGCAAGATTCCTGCCACTTGTTAATTCTGCGCAAATTATTATCTAAGATCAATTTCTACCTTAGCAATAATTATCTCTTTATATAACTCATCTTCTTCTTTTTTCTTGCATTTATAGAGCACTTCTTCCATATTTTGGTACTTATCTGAGTAAACATAGTACGAAAGGCTGTTTATATTAAAGAAGAAACTAGCGTTAAAATCACCAGAATCAATGAGTTTCATAATGAACTTATCTCTTAAAGAAGAGTCTGTAAATATACCTAAAACTAAGTAATAGCCGTTTGAAACTTCTCTAAGATTATCATAAACTTCAACCTTAACCGTTTTATCGGCTCTAAGCGGATTTTCTTTTAGCTCGCGCTGCATTTCTTCCAGTGAAACTTGTTTTGAATTTTCTGCTGACTTGGTTTTATCCTGATTTTTAATCGCCTCATCCTGATACTTTTTCAATTTTAGCAAGGCTAATTTATCATCAAACTTTCGTGCTTCCATACTATAATAGGTGGCTTTACTAATATGACGTTTTATTTCAATTGTTTTTTGAGTATCCAGCGAATCGATTTTGGCAATCAAAATTTGATTTTGTGCATCGCCTTGCTCCTGCTGTATTTTATACCGCTTTACATCTTCCAGCGAAAGACGTTGCTGTAAAGATGCTACATTATTATTCTTTTCGTTTTCCCTAATTTTCTTCTTGTATTCCTGATTCTCTTCAAGCGCAATTTTTTCTACTTTATTCATTAAGCCAGCGTATACCTTTCGGTTTTCAGCCAGTTCTTTCTTTAATTGAGAAGATAATTCACTTGTTTTTCCAATGCTTTGATAAGATTGTTTCTCTAATCTCTTTGATTCATCCACATTCAAAATATCCATTCTTTTTAAATCAACTAAATCATTATTCATTGTGTTGACTAACGAATCTAATTTTGCCATTAAAATATCCTGCACATTTTTATTCGCTTCGAGAACCAATCGCAATTTTTCGACTGAATTTTCTCTCGAACCGTTCATATCATTCAGATTCAATTTTAAATCATTAATCTTTATAATTTTCTGGTTCATTTCTTTCTGAACCACCAATCGGTCCTTTAGATCTTCAAGTTCAACTGTCTTGGCTTTACCTTTTTCAACTACAACTTGTTTTTCTGCAAGAGCCAGCATCAGTTCTTCACCTTCATTTGCCGGTTTTACTTCCTTAGTATTGATCGCTAATTTATTGCCAACAATGAGTCCGTTTACAATTTCAGGATTCTGAGATTCTAACTGATCGATTGAGATACCGTATTTTTTAGCAATCGAAAATTTGGTCTCCTTAGGTACAACCACATGAAAAATAGTTTCCTGATTAATCACGCGAACTCTTCCGTCTAAAGTTTTTCTTTTGTTTGGAATTGAAATTGCCTGACCAATCTGCAATCCGTTAATAAGAAGGTCTTTGTTTAAATTTTCTAAATCCTGAACAGAAACGTTATATTGTCTCGCAATACTAAATAAGGATTCCTTGGCAACAACCTGATGAATTGCCTTTGAAGAAGTTATAATTTCAGTTTTTGGAAGATTTACTGCACTAGGAATAATTAATTCCTGACCAATCTGAAGTCCGTTGGCAAGAACCGGATTTGTATTCTGAAGGGTTTCAACCGAAACATTGTATTGTTTTGATAAGCCAAAAAGAGTTTCTTTTGCACCAACAATATGGGTAATTTGCTGGTTTGAATTTTCTTTTTCTACGAAGTGAACGGGAATCTTAATAATTTGATTGTCTTTGATTCCGTTTTGCGACTCAGGGTTGAGTTTGTAAATTTCATCAATAGAAACCTTATATTTTTGGGCAATAAAATAAGCAGTTTCTCCCTTTTGAATTTTGTGTTCAATTATCGAATCTTGCGCAATTATCTTATTAAAAGACAAAATAAGCACAAGAGAAATCTTTAAAAGTTCTCTCATAAATAGTAGGTTATAAAAAATTAAGGCGTTACAAATGTAACGCCTTAATTTGAAATATAGTTTATTCCCACTCAATTGTTGCTGGCGGTTTTGAACTGATATCGTAAACCACACGATTTACCCCTTTTACTTTATTGATGATGTCATTAGACACCTTCATTAAGAAATCATAAGGCAAATGAACCCAGTCAGCAGTCATACCGTCAGTAGATTCTACAGCTCTAAGCGCTACTACTTTTTCGTAAGTACGCTCATCGCCCATCACACCAACACTATTTACCGGAAGTAAAATTGCTCCGGCCTGCCAAACTTTGTCATAAAGTCCCCAAGATTTTAATCCGTCGATAAAAACGGCATCAACATCTTGAAGGATTTGAACTTTCTCAGGAGTAATATCTCCTAAAATTCTAATTGATAATCCTGGTCCCGGGAAAGGGTGTCGTCCTAATAATTCAGGATCTATTCCTAAAGTAGCCCCAACTCTTCGAACTTCGTCTTTAAACAACATTCTAAGTGGTTCTACAATTTTTAATTTCATATAATCCGGCAATCCACCCACGTTATGGTGCGATTTAATTGTTGCCGATGGTCCTTTTACAGATACAGATTCGATTACGTCTGGATAAATAGTTCCTTGTGCCAACCATTTTACGTCTTCGATTAAGTGTGATTCATCATCAAAAACTTCGATAAATACACGACCAATTGTTTTACGTTTGGTTTCAGGATCACTAATTCCGGCTAATTCACCTAAAAAACGATCTCCGGCATCTACTCCTTTTACGTTCAATCCCATTCCTTTGTATTGATCTAATACATTTTGGAATTCATTTTTACGTAATAAACCGTTATTTACAAAAATACAATACAAGTTTTTACCGATAGCCTGGTGCAATAAAACTGCCGCAACAGTAGAATCTACTCCGCCAGAAAGTCCTAAAACCACTTTATCGTTTCCTAATTTCTCTTTTAATTCTCCCACCATTTCTTCTACGAAAGCACCTGGTGTAAAGTTTTGAGGAACTTCGGCAATATCTACAAGAAAGTTTTTCAGCATTTTTGATCCATCTGTAGAATGGAAAACTTCCGGATGATACTGAATAGCATATGTCGTTTCTCCTTCAATTTTGTAAGCTGCAAATTCTACATCGTGAGTACTTGCCAATTTTACTGCATTTGTTGGTAAAGCCTTGATACTATCGCTATGACTCATCCAAACCTGGCTGTTTTCTGAAACTCCGTTAAAGAAAGTTTCTCCTTCCTTAATATAAGACAAATTAGCTCTGCCATATTCTCTGGTATTCGAAGCCGCTACTTCTCCACCGCTAAAGTGGGCCAGGTATTGTGCTCCGTAACAAACTGCCAATAAGGGAAGCTTGCCTCGAATTTGAGATAAATCAGGATGTGGAGCATCTTCTCCGCGAACAGAAAATGGGCTTCCTCCTAAAATTACGGCTTTATAAGGTGATAAATCACTAGGAAAGTGATTGTAAGGGAAAATTTCGCAGAATATATTTAATTCGCGAACTCTACGCGCAATAAGCTGAGTATATTGCGATCCGAAATCTAAAATAAGTACGTTGTGTTGCATGCGCAAAAATACTTTTTATATTCCAAAATGAAAAATCGGAACTGTGAAAAAATAATATTTTTTTTCATTGTTCCGATTTTTAGGTATAAATATTCAAAGGGACAAAGGTTCAGAGGTTTAGAATCTACAATTTTATTAAGTCTTTTCTTTATTCTTTTATCCCGAAGCTTCGGGATTGCCGCTTTGAACCTAAAAAAAGAAAAACTTAATCCCTTAGAACCTTCAAATCTTAGTACCTTCAAAAAAAACCATAACTCGCCAAAAATCGTATTTAAGAAAAAACCATACCTATGAAATCAAAATTAATTGTCATTACCCTTTTATTGTCTTTATTTTTAAATTCTTGCAGTACCGTTGATGACCTATTGAGTTTTAATATTTCTAACTCAACCTCGATTAAAATTCAAAGCACTTTTCCTGTCAATCTGCCATCAGAGATTATTACACCAGATGTTACGACAAATTCTTCAGCCGAATTTCAAAACAATAAAACCAAGGCAGGTTTAGTAAAAGATGTCAAAATAAAATCGCTTAAATTATCAATCACTGATCCTTCAGATAAAACATTTACATTTTTAAAGTCCATACATTTATACATCTCAACAACAGATTCTGATGAAATAGAACTGGCTTATCAGGACAATATCAATTCCAGCACGAATACAATTGACTTAATTTGTACCGATGCCCGATTAGATCAATACATTAAAGCTGATAAATATAAAATAAGAACAAAAGTTACCCTAAAAGAAACCCTTACGAAAGATGTAACCGTAAAAGCAGATATGAAGTTCAGAGTAACGGCAGATCCTTTCTAAAAGCTGCTATCCCGAGGCTTCGGGAATGAGTTGCTAAGGTTAAGCTTTTAATAAAATTATTGCAGCTCAAATCCGTTTTTATCCGCGTTTTTACGAAGTAAATCTCTCTTATCCGCGTCAAAATTAGACGCTGATTTTACTGATTCGCTAAAGCGAAAACGCTGGTAAAAACGGATTTTTCTAATTATTTTCTTGATTAAACTGTTAAATAATTTTATAGATTCCCCCTTAACTTAATGACATTGCCCGTAGGGACTGAGTTGCAAAGCAACAATCCCGAAGTTTAGGGACAGAGGTAAACAAAGTGCAAAAACTTTGTCCCTTTGAACCTCTGTTGCTTTGAACCTAAAAAAAAAACTTTGTCCCTTTGAACCTTTGTCGCTTTGTGCCTTCAAAAAAAAACTTAGTAACTTAGAACCTTAGTCTCTCAGAATCTTCAAAAAAAATCCTTAAATTTATAAGACCATACCAAATCATTTTTACATCATAACCCAGTTTATCTTAAAAAGTAATCATTAAGAAAGTAAACCATAACCAATGTTTATACGATCTAATATTAATTTTAAAAATATAATCCATGAGTAAAATAGTTGCAGAACAATTAGTTGACATGTTGGTAGAAGCTGGTGTAAAACGCGTTTATGCGGTTACCGGCGATAGTTTAAATCATTTTAATGATGCAATACGAAGAAACGGAAAGATAAAATGGATTCATGTTCGGCATGAAGAAGTTGGCGCTTATGCCGCAGCTGCCGAAGCTGAATTGGATGGTTTTGCGGTTTGCGCCGGAAGTTGCGGTCCCGGACATGTTCATTTAATAAATGGTTTATACGATGCACATCGCTCACATGTGCCTTTGTTAGCCATCGCATCCACCATAAATACCCACGAAATGGGTATGGATTATTTTCAGGAAACAAACACAATCAAACTTTTTGACGATTGCAGTTACTATAATCAAATGATTATGACTGCTGAGCAAGCCCCGCGAATTATACAAACCGCCATACAACATGCATTAGGCAAAAAAGGTGTCGCTGTTATTGGTTTACCCGGAGATGTTTCTGAGTTAAAAGCGGTTGAAAGCAATATTTCGACTCAGTATTTTCATTGTAATCCCGTTATCCGACCTTCTGATCAGGAATTACAACATTTAGCAAAAGCTATAAACGAAAGTACAAAAATCACTTTATTCTGCGGAATTGGTTCTGACAAAGCACACGATCAGGTCGTACAATTATCACAACATATCAAAGCGCCTGTAGGATATTCTTTTAGAGGAAAAATGAGCATCCAACCCAATAATCCTAACGAAATAGGAATGACAGGTTTACTCGGGCAGCCTTCTGCTTATCACAGCATGCATGAGTCTCATTTGGTTTTATTATTAGGAACTGATTTTCCCTATGATAAATTCATGCCTACAGATAATAAAATCATTCAAATCGACACCAGCACGGAACGTTTAGGACGAAGAGCCAATCTCTATATGGGATTATGCGGTGATGTGGGCGATACCATTGAAGCTTTATTACCATTATTAGAAAACAAAACAGATGATAGTTTTTTACAGGCACAACTTAAATTTTATGCCAGTGTAAAAGAAAACATGAACATCTATATTAAAGATAACGGCGGAGAAGACACCATTCAACCGGAATATGTGGCACATATTATCGATAAATTAGCAACTAAAGATGCCATTTTTACGGTTGATACCGGAATGACCTGCGTTTGGGGAGCCCGTTTTATAAAAGGCACAGGAGAACGAACAATGCTGGGCTCGTTTAATCACGGATCGATGGCCAATGCAATGCCAATGGCGATTGGTGCAGCACTCGCACACCCTGAAAGACAAGTTATTGCTATGTGTGGTGATGGCGGCTTGTCGATGCTTTTAGGAGATTTAGCAACCATTAAACAATATAATATTCCCATTAAAATTATTGTCTTTAATAATCGTGCTTTGGGGATGGTAAAACTGGAGATGGAAGTTGGCGGACTGCCAGATAACGAAACTGATATGGTCAATCCTGATTTTGGACTGATTGCTCAGGCAATGGGTTTTCAGGGTGTAAATGTTCACAAACCCGAAGAGGTTCAGGGAGCAATTGAAAATGCATTCCTGCATAACGGTCCTGTTTTACTGAATATCTTTACTAATCCAAATGCCCTTGCAATGCCTCCAAAAGTAGAATGGGAACAAGTGGTAGGTATGGCAAAATCAATGACGAGATTAATGCTTGGCGGCAAAATGGATGAAGTTTTCGACACTGTTAAATCCAATTACAAACACCTGAAAGAAGGCATTTAAAAACAGATTTAAACACGAATTTCACTAATTTTCACTTATTCAATTTGTGAAATTCAATTTGTAGAATTAATTTCACAAACAAAATTTCTCCATTTAGTTTTGTGCAAATTCATGAAATTCGTGTTCATTTTAATACCTACACCTCAAATAAAAAGAAATATATTTTATGGATATCAATACTAATAAATCATACACCAAATATTACGTGATCGCATGGGTATTTGGTTTGGTTTTCTATTTTTTAGATTATGTAATACGCTCTGCTCCTGCAGTAATGCTCCCGGAGCTTTCTCATAGTTTTTCTGTCAGTGAGATAAGACTGGTAACCATAATTGGAACTTATTATTACACCTATTCTACCTGTAGTTTAATTGCAGGAATTGCTTTGGATCGTTTTGGAGCAAAATACTCGCTTTTTGCCGGAGCGCTTATTTTAGGAAGTGGATGTTTACTATTCATGATTTCAAGTCAATTTAGTGGTGTAACAGGACGATTATTTCAGGGCGCCGGATGTGCCTTTGCGTTTCCCGGTTGTGTATATCTTGCCAGTAAAGGTTTTTCGGCAAAATCTTTGGCGACTGCAATTGGATTTACACAATGTTTTGGAATGCTTGGAGGCTCAGCAGGACAATTTGTTGTAGGGCCTTTGATTGAAAAAGGAATGGATATTAATACCTTTTGGTTATCCGTTGGAATCTTTACTATCATTGTTGCTTTTGGACTTTGGTTTATAACTCCTGCAAACAGAATTGAAGAAAAGACAGTACCCGATCAAAAGAAACGAGGCATATTAAGTCCTTACAAAATTGTTTTTAGTAATCCGCAATCATGGTTATGCGGTATAGTTTCAGGATTATTATTTGCGCCTACAACTATCTTTGCCATGACGTGGGCCGTTGACTTTTTTCAGAAAGACAGAGCTTTAGATTTTCATACGGCAACAATTTCTAGTGCAATGGTAGCTTTTGGCTGGGTATTCGGATGTCCGCTATTGGGATATATTACAGATAAGATAAAAAAACGAAAACCCGTCTTAATATTTGGTGCAGTAATGATGATTTTAAGTTTCGTCCAGCTATTGTATTTCCCGGACGTGCTTCCTGTAAAAATCAGTATGTTTTTATTAGGCGTCGCTTCCGGAGCCGCAATGATTCCCTATTCTATAATCAAAGAAGCGAATCCCGATCATGTAAAAGGAAGTGCTACAGGAGCTATTAACTTTATAACTTTTGGAGTTACAACACTTTTAAGTCCATTATTCAGTCACCTATTTGGCAAAACCCTTGCAAGTAATCTTGATAAAACGCTTCATTTTCAGCAAGCAGGTTTATTCTGGATTATAGGAATCTCAATTGCTGTTATAGTAAGTTTTATGCTGAAAGAAACCGGTGAAGAGAAAAATGAACTTGTCATTGCAAAAGAATAAGCAAGAGACAGAAAATACAATTGAAACACATAGAAACATAGCTATTTGAAACCCAAAACCAGACGATTCGCTTATTTATAATACATCCCATCCCGACGTTCGATTTCATTAAGTTAAGTTTTTTTTGAATTGGCTCCAGCTTTAGCTGGAGTTAATATAATATCAATCTGAATGGCTTTAACCAAAAATACTTGATTTGGCTAAAGCCATCTTATTACGCGTATTCAATACTAGTAAATAAACTAAACGATTAAAAATCAAGCGACTATTTGTTTGAAAATTGGTTGGTGATAATTGCCTTAAAAAAGCTTAAATTAATGACATTGACCAAAGCCCAGGGACTATGTTTTTTTTATGTAAAAGCAATTAGCTGTTTTATTCTTCTTTAGTAACTACTATCGAAGCTTTAAAACCTGCTGCAAGATTGTCCCAATAATCATTGGTAACCAATTGTCCTTTGTCATCATAAACCCTGATTTCGGCAGTATTTCCACCAAGGGAACCAATATTTAACGCTTCAAAATCTAATTTATTAAAGCCGTTGTCCAGCATAATCTTGACTTCTTTAAAATTGGATTCTAAAAATATCTGGTCTTTAATCACTTTATCATTAGAAGATACTTTTACCAGGTCACCATCGATTGCACCAAAATCCCTTAGTTTCACAATAAAAAATTTCGATTTTGTTCTAAAATCTCCTAACGAAATATTTCGCCTCACCAATTGTCCACGACCTTCTTTTAGTCCGGCATCTTTTAATGCTTTGTCCAGATCTTTCTCCATTTTAGGTACAAAACGATCTCCCGGATTGGCAAATTCAGTTTCTGTAGACATGGTAAATTTACTTTTCTCTGCTCCTACCTGCAATTGAGATTTGGGAGTAATACTGGTATGTTCAAAAACATTTGGCGTCTTAATACTTGGCATATCCATATTATCAGCCTGAGGATCTTTGACTTCCGGCAAAGGCACTTTTTTGGGTTTTGCACTAAACTTAGGTGCCGGAATACTCTTGAATTTAGTACTAAATTCAGTTTGAGCTGATACGGTGACAGCTGTAAAAAATAATATGAAAAATAAAATGTGCTTCATTGAAAAAGTATTATCGAATCGGCTTTTATAATTTTTATAAAATCAAAGTATAGCATCACAAAAATAGCATAATTTAGTTTGGCTCTACAACTTTAAGACTATTATAACAATATATTAGGCAATTTTTTGGAATCAAAAAACCTGCCAAAAAACAAGAAGCCCAAATTAAAATCAAATATTACCAAAAACAGCATCCGATTTTTTTATCCGATTTTTTATATTAAAAAGAGCTTCATGATTTTGATAATTAGCAACTTATTCCTTAACTTCAAGGCTTTAATTTATCTTTATTAAAACACAAGCAAATGGATTACATTGACTATTATAAAGCATTAGGAATCACGAAATCAGCTACAGAAGCTGAGATCAAAAAAGCATATCGAAAATTAGCCCGCAAATATCATCCTGATTTGAATCCGAATGATAAGGAAGCCGAGAAAAAATTCAAGGAAATAAATGAAGCAAATGAAGTTTTGAGTAATCCTGAAAATCGCAAAAAATACGATAAATACGGAAAAGACTGGAAACATGCTGATGAGTTCGAAAAAGCTGGTTACGATCCTAACCAGCAACAATATTCAACACAACAACAAGACGGAGGTCAGAGTTATTCAGATTTTGGAGGCGATTTTGCCGGTGGCGATTTTTCTGATTTCTTCAATTCTATGTATGGTTCTGCAGGAAGGAGCTCAAGAGGACAGGCAAAATACAGAGGACAGGATTTTAATGCCGAATTACAATTAGATCTTACAGCTGCTTATACAACTCACAAACAAAACCTGACTGTAAACGGTAAAAATATCCGAATTACAATTCCGGCAGGAGTTGAAAACGGGCAAATTATAAAAATTCCAAATCATGGTGCACCGGGAGCAAACGGCGGACCTAATGGCGATTTATACATTACTTTTTCAATTGAAAATAACTCCGATTTTAAACGAGAAGGCAATAATTTATACGCCGATGTTGATCTTGATCTATACACCGCAATATTAGGTGGAGAAATCTATGTAAATACTTTTGATGGAAAAGTAAAAATAAAAGTAGTTCCGGAAACTCAGCCGGGAACGAAGGTTAAATTGAAGGGAAAAGGTTTTCCTATTTATAAAAAAGAAAATCAATTTGGAGATTTATACATCACGTATACCATAAAAATCCCAACAAACTTATCCGCAAAAGAAAAAGAATTATTCCAGGAATTAGCTAAATTAAGAAATCATGAATAGTAAAAACTTAATTCAAATAAAACAGTTTTGTCTGTATCACGAAATTGACAATACGTTTATAACAGATTTACACAATTATGGGTTGGTGCAAATTATTATTCTCGAAGAAGACGAATATCTACAACCTGAACAATTGCCAGCTGTCGAGAAAATGATCCGCCTTCATTATGATCTTAAAATTAACTTAGAAGGTATTGACGCGATCGCCAACTTATTAAATAAAATCGAAGTCCTGCAACAAAATCTTACAGCTACTCAAAATAAACTTCGCCTTTATGAACACTATCAAATAGAATAAGGAAGATATTTTGTTCAAATTAATTTTAACACATAGAAACATAGCTATTGTTGGTGTAAAAGAGGCGTTATATCTATATTTCTATGTGTTAAAACATTTTTTTAGCATTACGCTCAACAGGCGAAGAAAAATAATTCTGTCCCCAAAAAATATCACAAAAAAGAATGATTTACGAAGGGATTTCAAATGAATCGTACTCCTTTTCATCCTCATATTTTATAAATTGCAGCGAAATTAACTAACCTGAATTTGATTTTAAAGAAATAAAACAAATTCTATAAAATAGAAGAAATGAAAAGAGAAAATATCTTAACAGGATCACCTTGGGAAGACAAAATGGGATATTGCCGTGCGGTAAGAATTGGCAATATCATCGAAGTTTCTGGAACTGTAGCAATTGTTGATGGCGAAAAAGTAAAAGCTGACGATGCTTATGCTCAAACCTATAACATCCTGGAACGTGTTGAAAAAGTTTTGGAAGATCTGAATGTTGGAATGAAAGATGTCATCAGAACCAGAATCTTTACAACGGATATCACTTCTTTTGAAGAAGTGGCAAGAGCTCACGCTTCATTTTTTAAAGATATAAAACCTACAACGGGTTTTTATGAAATCAGTAAACTGGTGGCACCTGAATATTTAGTTGAAATTGAATTTACAGCTGTAGTGCAGGGATAATTTTTTTTTTGCTGCGAATATTTTTTTGCCACAGATTAAAAGATTTAAAAATATTTTTTGGTTTTTTTTTAATTAAGAGGCTTTAATTCGTGAAAATTCGTGAAAATTCGTGAAATTCGTGGCAAAAAACTTTTTACAATTAATGGTATTTTCAAAACTAAAAGATATATTCCTGACCACTTTCAAATGGATTTTGATATGCATTTTTATAGGTGTTTTTTCAGGATCTGCGTCTGCGTTTTTCTTAGTTGCCCTGGAATGGGTTACACAATTTAGAATTCACCACGACTGGATTATCTGGCTTTTACCTTTTGGAGGATTATTAGTGGGGCTGAGTTACTATTATTGGGGCGAATCTGTTGTAAAGGGAAATAATTTATTATTGGAAGAATATGAAACGCCCAAAAAAGTTATTCCGTTTAAGATGGCTCCTCTGGTACTTTTAGGAACCTTACTCACACATTTATTTGGAGGTTCTGCAGGTCGTGAAGGAACTGCCGTACAAATGGGCGGCGCAATTGCTGACCAGTTTACCAGACTTTTTAATTTAGACAATGCTGAACGCAAAATTTTAATTATCCTTGGAATCAGTGCTGGTTTCGCATCCGTTTTTGGAACTCCTATCGCTGGAGCTATTTTTGCCTTAGAAGTTTTATATTTCAGCAAAATCAATCTAAAAAGTATTATCTTATCTTTTCTGGTGGCGTACACAGCTTATTTTACTGTCGAATTCTGGCAGATAAAACATACGCATTACAGCATTCCTGTCGTTCCAGAAATTAGCCCGACCACTTTATTTTATGTGATTATAATTGGCTTTTTATCTGGTTTGGCCGCTTTGCTCTTTTCGAGAAGTACTCACTTTTGGAGTTCTATTTTTTCAAAAAACATTAAATATCCCCCATTACGCCCATTTATTGGCGGAATTATTTTAGCGATTGCGATTGCAGGTTTTGGGTTTACAAAATTCGCCGGATTAGGCGTTCCGGTAATTGTAGATTCCTTTTCAAATGCCAACCCATGGTATGATTTCCTGCTTAAGATTTTGTTTACCGGATTTACTTTAGGAGCAGGTTTTAAGGGCGGAGAAGTAACTCCTTTATTTTTTGTAGGTGCTACTTTAGGAAGTGCTTTGTCATTAATTATTCCGCTGCCAATTGCATTCCTGGCTGGTTTAGGCTTTGTAGCTGTCTTTTCAGGAGCTACCCACACTCCTATCGCCTGCACGATTATGGGTATGGAACTTTTTGGCATTCAACCCGGGATTTTCATTGCTATCGCTTGTACAATCGCTTATTTTTCTTCAGGTTCTGTGGGAATTTATAAATCACAAATTGTTAAGGGAGCAAAATATAAGTTGTACCAGAAATGGTTTTAATATAGTTTTTTAGCCGCAGTTTTCAGTTTTCAGTCTCAGTCTCTTTCTTAGTCATAGTTACAGTCTCAGTTTTCAGTGCAAACTCAACGAATCATTTTATATTTTCAACACATTAAACACCAAACAATCAATTGAATATTTTGGATTTATAATTTTCTAACAAAATAAATCCAGCACTAAAAAATCCGTTTAAATCTGCGTTTTTGCTTTAGCGAATCTGTTTCATCCGCGTACCAATTTAAATTCCAAAAATTAAATTCCAAATTCCAAAAGAAACCAAATTAATCTTCTTTCCATTTCTTTTTTGAATCTCTGCGATTTCTTTGAGAATCTCTGCAAAATAAAATTTCAAAACCTACAATTTACATCTTACAATTCACAACCGACATAAAAGTGTGTTAATCTGTAAAATGATTTCAACATTACATTAAAAAAATGTAAATTCGCACACTATGAAAATACAAGATATTCAAGCGATACAATTGTTACTCGCAACCCCAAAGAAAATCGCCATAATTCCGCATAGAGGTCCTGACGGTGATGCTATGGGTTCAACCTTAGGTTTATACCATTTTTTATTAAAAAACAATCATCATCCAACTGTGATTGCGCCAAACGATTTCCCTGATTTTTTAGCCTGGCTACCAGGTTCTGAAACGGTAAAAATCTTTGAAAAAGACACTGAAAACTGTACCAAAATATTAGAAGAAGCTGAGTTAATCTTTACACTCGACTTTAATGCTTTTCATCGTACGGGTGAAATGGAACATACTTTAACGAAGCTTACGGCTCCGTTTATTATGATCGATCATCATCAAAAACCGGATGATTATGCTGCCTATACGTATTCTGATACTTCATTTGGATCGACTTGCGAGATGGTTTATAACTTCATTTCTTTTTTAGGAAAAAAAGAAGATATCGACAAAACTATTGCAACATGCATTTATACTGGAATATTAACTGATTCTGGTTCATTTCGTTTTCCGGGAACAACGGGAAACACGCATAGGATCATTGCTGAATTAATTGATCTGGGAGTTGAAAATACACAGATTCCAATTTTATTATTCGATAACAGTTCATACAGCCGTTTGCAATTATTGGGTCGCGCATTACAGAATATGAAAGTGCTGGAAGCACATAAAACTTCATATATGTCGCTTACTCAGGCAGAACTGGATTCATTTAATTATGTAAAAGGTGATACTGAAGGCATCGTAAATTATGGCCTTAGTATAAAAGGTATTGTTTTTACTGCTATTTTTATCGAAAATAAAGACGAAAAGATCATCAAGATTTCTTTCCGTTCGCAAGGAGGTTTTGATGTAAACCAATTTGCAAGAGATCACTTTAATGGTGGCGGACATAGCAATGCTGCTGGTGGAAGATCAGAAGTTTCGATGGAAGAAACCCTGAAGAAGTTTGAAGATTTAGTAAATAAACTAAAAATATAACCTCATATGAACTACTTAAAACGAAGCATCTATACCCTGTTTTTTGCTGTTTTATTGGTAAGCTGTAAACAACACGAAGAAGCGAGACGCCCTATTTCTCAAGCTTCCGGTACTTTTATGAAAAAATCGGCTGACCGTAATAAAAAACTGGTAGCCAATGAAGAGGATGTGATTAAAAAAATAATCAAAAGTAATCCCAAGATAAAATATTACGCCACAAGAAAGGGATATTGGCTGTATTATGACGAACAAAATACGACAGATACTGCAACACCAAGAAAAGGAGATATCGCTTATTTTAATCTGGAAGTAAAAGACATAAACGGTAAAATTATTTACTCTGAAGCTGATCTTGGTCCGCAGACTTATTATGTAGACAAGCAAGATATCATGATGGGATTACGTGATGGTATTAAAATGATGCATAAAAATGAAACTGTAACATTCCTGTTTCCTTCGCATATTGCTTACGGATATCATGGAGATAACAAAAAAATAGGTCCAAATCAGTCTTTGATCTGTACTGTTACGCTTCGTAATTTTGTACCGGACCCAACAGCAAAAACTGCACCTGCAACAGGACAAGTTCAAAATTCAGCACCAAAAACCGTAGCTCCAAAAGCTGCAGCCCCAACGAAAAAAGATACAATAAACCCATAAAAACAACATTTTAAAAATGAAAAAGAGTATTTTATTATTACTAGCTGTTACTGTTAGCTCATTATATTCTTGTAAGGACGAGCACAGCAACTTACCTGATGGTTTATATGCTGATATTGAAACTAATAAAGGACATATTATTGTAGAATTAGATTATAAAAAAGCACCTGTAACAGTGGCCAATTTTGTAACCTTGGCCGAAGGTAAAAATGAGTTTGTTGCAAAGGATTACTTAAAAAATAAACCTTTTTATAACGGACTAAAATTTCATAGAGTTATCGAGGATTTCATGATTCAGACCGGAGATCCAGAAGGAACTGGTTCAGGAGATACAGGATATAAGTTTAAAGATGAGATTACAGATTTAAAATTTGACAAAGCGGGTGTTTTAGCAATGGCTAATAATGGTCCGGGAACCAACAGCAGTCAATTCTTTATCACACATGTTGAGACTCCGTGGTTAGACGGAAAACATACGATTTTTGGCCATGTTGTAGAAAAAGGTCAGGAAGTTGTAAATCAGGTAAAACAAGGTGATACTATTGTTGCCGTAACTATTATAAGAAATGGAGAAGCTGCTAAAAAGTTTGATTCAGTAAAAGTATTTAGCGATTATTTTTCAGAAATTGCTAAAGAAAAAGGTAAATATAGCGGAGCTCAAAAAGAAAAAGTAGCCTATTTTGCTTCTGTGAAACCAAAAACAACTAAAACAAGTTCAGGTTTAGAATATTTAATTACCGAAAAAGGAACAGGTAAAAAACCTGCTGCAGGAGCTCAATTATACATTAACTATTCAGGTTTTCTTGAAGATGGTACTTTGTTTGACTCTAGCGTTGAAGACGTTAATAAAGCTTTTGGAAAATTTGATGCAGCAAGAGCAGAACAACACGGTTACCAGCCAATACCGTTTCAGGCAGGCCGTAAAGACGGTATGATTCCCGGATTTATTGAAGGAATCGAACAACTTTCATTTGGAGATAAAGCGATTCTTTTTATTCCTTCTCATTTAGCTTACGGAACAACCGGAGCCGGAGGAGTTATCCCGCCAAATGCGAACATTATTTTCGAAATACAATTATTAGAAAAGCCACAATAATTATATATAAAAGATTAACATAAACGTAAATCCTTAACATAATGAAGTTTAAATTTTTATTTTTATTTTGCCTGGCAGTAGTAAATATTCAGGCTCAGACAAAAAAGCCTGTGGCAAAACCAAAGGCTCCGGCAGCTAAAACTGCAGCAAAAGCAGCACCTGCTACAAATCCTAACGATGGTATTTTTGCCACGATATCAACTACAAAAGGCGACATCGTTTTATCTTTAGAGTATGTAAAAACTCCTGTAACCGTTGCTAACTTTATCTCTTTGGCAGAAGGAAATAATCCTAATGTAAAAGTAGAAAAACTTAAAGGCAAGCCTTTTTATGACGGTTTAAAATTTCATAGGGTAATCAATGATTTTATGATTCAGGGTGGAGATCCGGACGGAAATGGTTCAGGAGGCCCGGGATTTGCTTTTAAAGATGAATTCGTAGAAGAACTTAAATTTGAAAAAGGAGGCGTTCTTGCTATGGCAAATTCAGGGCCTGCTACAAACGGCAGCCAGTTTTTCATCACGCACAAAGAAACCCCATGGTTAAACGGAAAACATACTATTTTTGGTCATGTAGTTTCAGGAATGGACAATGTAAACAAAATTGTGCAGGATGATATTATGACAAAAATTACCATTACCAGAAAAGGTGATGCCGCTAAAAAATTCAATGCCGTAAAAGTTTTAGCAGATGATGCAAAAAAACAAGAAGCTAAAAAAGCTGATTCTCAAAAAGTAGTGACTGAAAAACTTGCTTATTTTGCTGCTAATAAAGCTAAAGCTACAACAACTGCATCTGGTTTAAAATATGTAATTACTAAAAAAGGAACTGGTATAAAAGGAGCTGAAGGATCAAACATTTATTTTCACTATGCAGGATATTTTGAAGATGGAAATCTTTTTGACAGCAGTATAGCAAGCGTAGCAAAAGCTTATGGTAAATACGATGCAAACCGTGATGCCCAAAAAGGATATCAGGCTTTTCCGTTTTCTGTAGGTAAAAAAGACGGAATGATTCCTGGTTTTATCGAAGCATTAGATATGATGACTGACGGAGAAAAAGCAATTTTCTTTCTTCCTTCAAACTTAGCTTACGGAGAAAAAGGTGCCGGAGGTGTAATTCCGCCAAATTCGACTTTGATTTTCGAAATCGAAACATATCAGACTCAACCTGCCGCAAAATAGTTTTTTTACCTTATCATAGAAAGTCAAACCCATCAAAATATAATTTTTTGATGGGTTTCTTATTTTCATGTAATCCTGTCAAATTCATAATTATACAATAGAAATCAAGTATAAAACTAAATGCATAATAATGTTTGTACTCATATTTTATTAAATCCTAAACAAAATAACTTACCTTTGCCGGCTTTAATTTTTTAATCAAACAAGTTAAGATGTCACAAAACAACGTATTAAAGGGAGTATTTTTAGTAGCAATAGGCGCTACAACTTACGGAATGTTAGCCACTTTTGTAAAAATGGCCTATACAGAAGGATACACCACTGCCGAAGTAACTACATCTCAATTCATATTAGGAATCATTGGTATTTTAATAATCAATGCATTCCAGAAAATTAAACACAAAGACAAAGTTAAAAAAGCAACCAAAAAAAATATTTTAAGCTTAATGATTGCAGGAACTTCGTTAGGAATGACAAGTTTGTTTTATTACTTAGCCGTAAAATATATTCCGGTTTCGATTGGTATCGTTTTATTAATGCAAACCGTTTGGATGGGTGTATTACTTGAAATGATTTTAGAAAAGAAACTGCCTTCTAAACAAAAAGTAATTGCTGTACTTATAGTGCTTGTTGGTACCGTTTTAGCCACCAATATCATTCATAATGATGTAGTTCTGGACTGGCGCGGCCTTGCATGGGGAGTTTTGGCAGCTGCATCTTTTACTACAACTATGTTTACTGCAAATAGCGTTGCTACAGAGATTTCGTCTGCACAAAGAAGTTTATACATGCTTTTAGGAGGTTCCATAATTGTATTTTCGTTTGCAATTGCTACTCAGGTTACTCCTTTTAACTTTGAGATTTTTATGAAATGGGGAATTATCCTTGCCTTATTCGGAACTATTATTCCTCCAATGTTAATGACTGCAGGTTTTCCCTTAACCGGAATTGGATTGGGAAGTATCGTTTCTGCACTTGAACTTCCTGTTTCTGTAATGATGGCTTATGTATTATTAGATGAACAAGTAATTCTTTCTCAATGGATTGGGATCGTTTTAATTATTCTTGCCATCATTATTATGAATGTAAATTTCAAGCGTAAAAATTAACTTATTTTATGTGTTGTTAAAAAAAAACTACTTGTAATGTAATAATTGTTAATTTTTTTATAAATTCGTGATAAACAATTACATATCATGAATTTACCCTGGCATTTATATTTAATGGCACTGCTCTATATTATTGCCGGACTAAATCATTTTCGAAACCCCGGAATGTACATAAAAATCATTCCGCCTTTTTTTTCAAACCCCAAATTAATAAATATTTTAAGCGGAGGTGCCGAATTTATATTAGGCATCCTTTTAATTGTTCCCTTTACTATGCATTTTGCTGCATGGGGAATTATAGCATTGTTAATTGCTGTATTTCCTGCCAATCTTTTCATGTATCAAAATAAAAAAGCAAGTTTTAGTTTACCAAAGTGGATTTTATTTGTACGCTTGCCCCTACAGATCGTTTTGATTTTTTGGGCATACCAATATACCCTTTAACAATCAACTATTAATTAAAATTATTTTATTATGAAAAAATTATTTGCAGAGTTTTTTGGAACTTATTGGCTAGTTTTTGGAGGTTGTGGAAGCGCTCTTTTTGCCGCTGGAGTTCCTACGTTAGGAATTGGATATGCTGGTGTTGCGCTGGCTTTTGGTTTAACTGTTTTAACAATGGCATATGCCGTTGGACACATTTCGGGCGGACATTTTAATCCTGCCGTATCATTTGGTTTATGGGCCGGAGGAAGATTTCCTGCAAAAGATTTGTTACCTTATATTATTTCGCAGTGTATTGGCGCTCTTGCTGCTGCCGGAACGTTATTTATTATCTGGACAGGTAAAGCTGGCCATGCAATCGACAATACAAAAGCCGGAGTCTTTGCCTCGAACGGATACGGAGATTTTTCTCCTGATGGCTATTCATTGCAATCTGCTTTTATAGCTGAATTTGTGCTTACTTTATTTTTCTTATTGGTCATTCTTGGTGCTACAGATAAGTTTGCTAATGGCAAATTTGCCGGTATTGCAATTGGTTTAGCACTAACTTTAATTCACTTAATCAGTATTCCAATCACGAATACTTCTGTAAACCCTGCAAGATCTTTATCGCAAGCGATATTTGCTGGTGGACAACCATTGTCTCAAGTCTGGTTATTTTGGGTTGCACCAATTTTAGGAGCAATTGTAGCCGGTTTTCTGTATAAAACATTATTACAGAATCACGATCCGGCTTAATCAAATCTACTTGTAACTTAAAAAAAAATCATATGGCATTCTTGTATTTTTTACTTATAGGAGCAATTTCCGGATGGCTGGCTGGTCAGATCTGGAAAGGAGCAGGATTTGGACTGCTGGGTAATATTATTGTTGGAATTGTTGGCGGAGTTATTGGTGGCTGGATCGCCGGTAATCTTGGTATTGGAGGCGGAGGTCTTCTTTGGCAAATTTTAATTGCTGTTGGAGGCGCCTGGGTATTATTGTTTATAATAAGCCTCATTAAAAAATCATAAAATATTTCACACTATAATTTACATTTTAAAGAGAAAATCGAATATATTTATATTTGGTTTTCTCTTTTTTATATGCCAATAATTCAGAACAATCTACTCATAACAAACAGATTAAAACTTTATTAATCTAATTTTTTTAATTTATGAATGATATTACAGCATATTTTAGTACGATCCCGTCTTTGCACCGAAGCTTAATTTTGGTTGGCGGAATCACTGTGTTTTGGTTAATAGAAAACACTTTCCCATTGTTTCAAATGAAATATCAAAAGTGGCAGCACGCAGGAATTAACTTCTTTCTGACATTTACCACTATAATTGTCAATTTTGTTCTTGCTTTCATCCTGATTCAAACTGCAAATTGGGCAACTAAAAATCATTTTGGAATCCTGAATTGGCTGCCTCAAATACCAATATGGCTTTACATCATTATCGGATTACTTTTATTAGACCTGATTGGAGCTTATTTAGCACATCTTGTTCAGCACAAGATAAAATTTTTATGGAGGTTTCATATTGTACATCATACTGATACCTGGATTGATACAACAACTGCCAACAGACATCATCCCGGAGAAAGTGTCATTCGTTTCGTTTTTACAACTCTGGGTGTATTAATAGTAGGAAGCCCAATGTGGATGGTATTCTTATATCAAAGTTTATCTGTTATTTTTTCGCAGTTCAATCATGCGAATATTTCTTTACCCAATAAATTAGATATTTTTTTAAGTTATTTTATCATTTCTCCCAATATGCATAAAGTTCATCATCATTATGTGCTGCCCTACACAGATAGCAATTACGGAAATATTTTTTCGGTTTGGGATCGTCTTTTTGGCACTTTTACCACCTTGCCAAAAGAAGAATTAATTTATGGATTAGACACTCACATGACAGCCGAAGAGAACAATAAATTGAAAAATTTATTGCAAATTCCGTTTCAAAAATCAAGATCCATAAAAAACAGTTAAAATCATTAAAAAAAAACTCCCACATCGCACCAACTAATTATTTTTTTTATTAATATTGATACTTAAATTGAAAATCAATCTATTAATCATTAACACCTATTTTGAATTAATTTTCACGTGATGAAAAAGAGTAACCGTAAAGAATTGAATTGGGAACAAACCGAAAAACTTGTTTCGTTAGCCTTAGAAGAAAAAAATCCATTTGAGATCATTAAAAAGGAATTTGGATTGGCAGAAAAAGAAGTTCTGGAAATCATGAAAAAGAAGATGCCACTTGAAAAATTTGAGATGTGGAAAAAGAAGGCAGTTGCAAATAAACCAAAACCAAAACCCGTTAAAATAGATGATTTTGATGAAGATTTGGATGGTAAATATTATATAAAAAACAAACTAGACTAAGACAGAACTCCTGAAATTCAGGAGTTTTTTTTATATTTTTAATGTCAATGTAACTTTTTCAGACATTACAAGTCAAATACAAATAACTAAACGCAAACAAATGAAAAAAATACTTTATACCTTGGTTCTTGCAGTAACACTTTGGAGCTGTAAAACAGGAAGTTCATCCGGCGCTGCAAAAAGCAATGTTGTAGATGTTACCATTAATCTTATCGATGTAAAAGACGATAAAGTTTTGGTAACTGTTACGCCTCCACAAATCAAAACCGACGAAATAATTTATAGTATCCCTAAAACAGTTCCGGGCACCTATTCTACAGATAACTACGGTAAAAATTCAGAAGATTTTAAAGCTTTTGATGCTAAAGAAAATCCTTTGACAGTAAAAAGAATCGATGATAATTCATGGTCGATTTCTGATGCAAAAAAATTAAAAAAAATCACTTACTTAGTAAATGATACTTTTGATACTGAAAAAGGAACGGGATTTGGTAATGACGATATTTTTTCGCCAGCCGGAACCAACATTAATGCAGGAATTAACTTCATGATCAATACACACGGTTTTGTAGGTTACTTTCAGGATAAATTAGATATTCCGTACAAAGTTACCATTACCCACCCTGAAACACTTTGGGGAGCAACTTCAATGACAGATGAAGATGCCAGCAATACAAGCGACGTTTTTACGACACCTCGTTATGCAGTTCTGGTCGAAAACCCAATCATGTATTCTAAACCGGATTACACCACTTTTAACGTAAACGGGATGGATATCCTGATCGCTGTTTACTCTCCTACCGGAAAATTTACTGCTGAAAGTATTACCCCGGAAATGAAAACCATAATGACGGCGCAAAAAAACTTTTTAGGCAAAGTAAATGCAACTAAAAAATATACCGTTTTATTGTATTTGTCAAGTATGGCAAAAGATGATGCACACGGTTTTGGAGCTCTTGAACATCCTACAGCAACTACAGTTGTTCTGCCGGAATCTATGCCAAAAGAAAAACTGATAGAATCGATGAAAGATGTCGTTTCTCATGAGTTTTTTCATATTGTGACTCCACTTACTGTGCACTCAAAAGAGATTCAGTATTTTGATTATAACGCACCAAAAATGTCTGAGCATTTATGGATGTATGAAGGTGTAACAGAATATTTTGCGAATCTTTTTCAAATCAATCAGGGTTTAATTGATGAAAACGAATTCTATACCCGTATTGCAGGCAAAATCGAAGAAGCAAAAACGTTAAACGATACCATGTCATTTACCAAAATGAGTGCAAACGTATTGGTACAGCCTTACAAAGACCAATACTTAAATGTGTATCAAAAAGGAGCTTTAATTGGGATGTGTATTGACATTATCATCAGAGAAAAAAGTAATGGCGAACGAGGTATTCTGGACCTGATGCATAAATTAGCAAACGAATATGGTGTTGAAAAACCATTTAATGACAATGAACTTTTTGCTAAAATTACAGAATTGACTTATCCTGAAGTTGGCGAATTCTTAAATAAATATGTAGCAGGAACAACGCCAATTCCATACGATTTTTATTTGGCAAAAGTGGGCGTTACAAAAGCGTCTGAAAAAGTTCCGGCATCAATTTTCATCAAAGGACAAACTCCTTATATTGGTGTTGATCCGGCGACTAAAATAATAAGCGTACGTCCTGATGTTGACCTGAATGTATTCTTTACGAACTTAAAGCTTAAAGCCGGCGATGTAATCGTTGCTGTAAACGGAAAAACATACAACTTAGATAACATTTACGACTTGATTTCTGAAAGTGAAAACTGGAAAGAAAACGATCCGATTACGCTTAAAATAAAACGTAATGGTAAAGAAGAAACTGTAAAAGGAACCGTGAAAGTACCATTTGAAGAAAAAGAAACTTTTAAAGCAACTGATGCTTCAAAAGAGAAACTTAAAAATGCATGGTTAAAAGGATAATTTCTTTTCATCTGAACATAAAAAAACCGACAAGTGATTGTCGGTTTTTTTTGTTTATTTAAGTCCTATTTGTCATTTCGACCGAAGGGAGAAATCACACTAGAAATTCCGCAAAGTAGTTCGCCAATCTTTGTCGATTTACGCGTGTGATTTCTCCCTTCGCTCACTCTGACAAAATCATGCTTATTTCTTCACCGGAAACTTCCAGTCAAACTCGTCTTTACCGTTGATAATCGCACCGATTTCGAACTTTACCACTTCGTCGAATTCTGTTTGAAGAATAAACCAATTGTCTTCATTGAAATAGTTCTCGAAAGTATCAAAAGTTTCCTGAGTGTATTTTGTAATTTCTTTTGTTGCCAAATCTTTCTTTACATCCGCAATTTTTCTTCCGATTAACTTGAACCCGAAAACTTCAAGATCATTGCTTGAAGCTACTAAATAACCTAATTTCAAGTCTTCTTCCTGATAAAATGTCAATCTGATTTTGTGTGCATTGTATACAAAAATCACATTGTCATCTTCGTCTACATAATTTTTGTCCGGTTTTCCCAAAGCAGCCGTTACATCATTTTGCTTCATTCCGAAAAGCAATTTATCAATTCCTGATTTTAGATTTATTTTCATATTTACTTTTATTTAAAGTGCAAATTTCGGGAAGTTTTTGCAAACTAAACCATATTGTTTACTTTTTATCAATTATTCTAAAACTAAAAAACTTAATTACGAATTATATTGTTATTTTATTCGTCCAACTTTTTTAGCAACTTTTATATAATCTTCAGATTCAACAAAATCTATGTGCTCTGAAATTATTTGTTTTAAAGAACCTCTTTCTTTTTCAGATATCTTTGTTCCAAATTCAGCAGATTTAATCTCTGAAAGTATTTCTTTTTCCAATTCTGATCTTATTTCAACCTCCTTTTCATTCAAAACCAGACTGCCTGGTAATTGCTCCCTCAAAGCCCGACTTGAAAAAATAACTTTTTGTACAAATTGAACTTCATAAAAGGTTGATTGATTCTTTTTTATTTCTAATATAAGAGTCCCACCATCCATACAAACACCTACATTTTCAATTATTATGTTCTTTTTCATATCAAAATTTAACTTGCTAATAATTCTAAATGGCCGAATGAACAGGGTGACACTAAAATGAAATCAGTATAAATCCGTTTAGCCCGATAAATCCGTGGGCAAACTTTAATTTTAATAATTCTTCTTATTCGGTTTGGCACTCATATAAAACGTAATTTTCCCACCATTAATAACATCTGCATGTTTTAAGAAAGGTTTGTCTAATTGTTTTCCGTTCAAAAGTACTTTACTCACAAACACATTTTTATCCGATTGATTTACGGTTTCAACTTCATAAGTTTTTCCGTTATCTAAATTAAAAACAGCTTTCTTTACCAACGGACTTCCCAATGCATATTCATCAGAACCCGGCGCAACTGGGTAAAATCCTAAACTGCTAAAAATATACCAGGCACTCATTTGCCCAAAATCGTCATTTCCGCCTAAACCGTCAGCACCATTTCGGTACATTTTTTTCAGGATCATTCTGATTTTGTCTTGTGCTTTCCAGGGCGAATTTGTCCAATTGTATAAATAAACTACATGATGCGAAGGCTCATTTCCGTGAACATAGTTCCCAATGATTCCTTCTCTTGTAATATCTTCTGTGTTTTCAAAATATTTATCCGGCAAATGCATACTGAACAAAGAATCTAATCTTACGTTAAACTTATCATTTCCTCCCATCATTTTGATCATTTCGGTAGGATCCTGCGGAACATACAAACTATAATTCCATGAATTTCCTTCGATAAAACCTTGTCCGTGCGTGTCTAATGGATCAAACTCTTTTTTGAAAGTTCCGTCATTTAATTTAGGACGCATAAAACCAGTTTTAGAATCGTAAACGTTCTTATAATTTTTAGATCTTTCGATGAATTCGTTATAAACATCGGTTTTCCCTAACTTTTTTGCTGCCTGAGCAATCGCCCAATCATCATAAGCATATTCTAAGGTTTTAGAAACCGAAGATCCGTTTTTATCTTCCGGAACATACCCCATTTTCATATAATACTCTAACCCGTCATAATAAGGCACTTTAGCCGTATTAACACAAGCCTGAAGTGCTTTTTCTCTGTCAAAATTTCCATTCCCTTTTACAATCGCATCAGCAATTACTGAAACAGAATGATAACCAATCATGCACCAATTCTCATTGGCATAATGCGACCAGATTGGCAGCATTTTGTGCACACTTTGATCTGAATGCGCCAACATCGAACTGATCATATCTGAGTTTCGGGCGGGCTGAACCAAATTAAATAAAGGATGTAAAGCTCTATAAGTATCCCACAAAGAATAACTCGTATAATTTTTAAAGTTCTCCGCCTTATGAACGTTCATATCCAGACCTTTATAGTTTCCGTCTAAATCCATGTATTCTGTTGGACCCAAAAAGGCATGATACATTGATGTATAGAAATTGACTAAATCTTCTTTCTGAATAGTTTCAATCTGAATTTTATTCAATTCGTTATTCCAAACTTCCTGACTTTGTTTTTTTACCTTTTCAAAATCCCAACCCGGAACTTCCTTTTTCATATTCTCCAATGCTCCGGCAGAACTTACAGGAGATAAAGCCATTTTTATTTTGATTTTCTCTCCTTCTTCAGTATTAAAATCAAAAAACAATTTCAGGTTCTGACCTGCCATTTCTGGAAAGTTTTTGGTTTGATCAAACCTTCCCCAAAAACCTTTGTAGACACTTTTTTCAAGAGGCGCTTGTCCGTAGCTTTTAATTGGCTTACTAAAAGACATGGCAAAATAAACTGTTCTGGTTCTCGCCCAACCATTAGTCTGGCGATATCCTGTAATCAGAGTATCGTTCTCAACGCGAACAAATGTCCAGACATTCTTTTTATCGTAATTGTAAATTCCGGAGGTCAAATCGAGAATAATATGCGCTTCATCTGACTTTGGAAACGTATATTGATGCATTCCAACTCGCGTTGTTGCCGTAAGTTCAGCCTTAATTTTATGATCTTCAAGAAAGACGCTGTAATATGCAGGCTCTGCTTTTTCGGTTGTATGTGAAAACGCAGATCGATAACCCGATAATGGTTTTGAAGCTACTCCCGGATTCAATTGCAGTTTTCCGGTTGTGGGCATAATCAAAAAATCTCCTAAATCAGAATGTCCTGTTCCGCTAAAATGGGTGTGACTAAATCCCACAATCGTTTTGTCTTCGTATTGATATCCCGCACAAAATTTATAGACATCGCCATTGTATTTTCCGTTTAAACTGTAAGCAATCGTATCGGTTTCCGGACTTAACTGCACACTCCCAAACGGAACCGTTGCTCCAGGGTAAGTGTGCCCCATTTTTGCCGTGCCAATCATGGGATCAACGTACTGAATCAGATTGCGTTTCCCGATTGTTTTTTTCTGTGCATTTGCACCATAACCAAACATCAAAAATGACAATCCAAAAAGAAAACTTTTGCAATTTATTCTATTCATAAGATATTTTTTAATCATTGTTTTTTGCCTAAAAGCTGTATCAGATATTTACTAAAACGATTTACCAATAATTTCAGGATAGAAAATTACAATAAAATATGCTTTTTAAAAAATATAAATTGTTCCAGACTAAAATGCTTTTAAATATCTTTGAACTATTCAAAAACATCATTTATATATGAAAAATTACATTTTATTTCTAATGCTTTCTTATACTACATTTGGTTTTTCGCAAAAAACAGACAGTTACAGATTGACAAAACAAGAAATCAATCAAAAGGAGCTCAATCAACTTTCTGATTTCCCGATTTATAAAGCATTTGAATTAGATGATAAAAGTGGTGTGTATGAATTGCTTTTGTGTGAAAACAAAAAGAATATTACTCAAAATGACACTTTAAACACTAAAATTCAGGCAATATGTGTCATGGCTGATCATGGGGGTTTTCTTGAAAAATGGAGAATCAACGATCTGCTTGAACCCACTGATCCAAAAGAAACTACGATTTGGTTCTGGACAAAATATTGCAACACAAAAGATCTTGATGGCGATGGCTACATAGATCCTGTAATTGTGTACGGAACAAAAACGGAGTATGGAGGAATAAGACGCGTTAAAATTATTACTGTCTATAAAAACAAAAAATATGTAATACGGGCTGTAGAATGTGACCTGGATTACTGCAGAAATTTCAAAAAAGATAAAGACTGGAATTTATTACCTCAAAAAATAAAAACCCACATTGATAATTTAGTTGTAAAAATAAGAAAAGAACAAGGTCTTATTTTGCAGGATGGATAGCAAAGATTAAATTTCAATTTTTTTAATTCCAAATTCCAAATTCCAAAATGGGAATGGGAATGGGAATGGAAATGGGAATGGGAATGGCCAAATCATTATTTATTATTTATATCTAAACTGGACTAAAGTCCAGCCCTATAATATGGATCGAAGCTGCGGTTCTTTGTTAGAGTTTTTGTTTTAGGTTTTCTTTTACCTCATCGAACCACTCGTTTCTAAGAATACTTAAAACGATCGAATCACGGCGTATTTCTTTATTTATTGTTGGCATATGATTTCTTAGAACGCCTTCGACTTTACAGCCAATACTTTTCATGGCGGCAATACTTCGTTCGTTAGCGTTATCAGCACGAAATTCTACGCGTTCCATTCCAAGTGTTTCGAAAGCAAATTGAAGTAATAAATATTTGCAATGTTTGTTGAGTCCGGTTCCTCTAAAAGCTGAACCATACCAGGTAAATCCTAACTGAAGGGTTTTGAACTCCAGATTCATATCGTAAAATCGCGTTGAACCCGCGTATTTTTGAGTTTTTTTATCGAAGACAATAAACGGAAATTCTCTTTTATCTTCTCGGTTTTTTATTGCCGATTGAATGTATTTGATCAGATTTTCTTTTCCGTCTGCTCCAACTAATGAATATTTCCAGGTTTCGGGTTCATTGATCGAAATTTCTAATAGATTATAGACATCGGATTCTTGTAATGGACGTAATAAAACTTGTTCGTCTTCCAGGATTATATTGTCTGAGAAATTGAAATTTATATTCATTTTTTTATTTTTTGCGACAGATAAAATTGATTTTAAAGATTAAAAAAAACTTTAATGTTAGTGTTTTCTGGTTTACTAATGTTGTCCCTACGGGACAAATGAGGAATTCGTAAAATATGTTTCTACCAATATTTAATCTCTACGAGATAATTATTTTGCTTGGTATATTTCGTTGATCTACATCTCCACAACATCTAATGTCTACGATATATTTTACTTTGATTGTCATATTTCGTTGATTTACATCTCCCAATATCTAATCTCTAAGATATAATTATTTTGTTTGGTATATTTCGTTGATCTAGATTTAGCGACATCTAATTTCTACAATATGTTTACTTTTATTGACATATTCGTGGATCTAATTTAAATTTAATTACCTGATATTTTCTTTAACAAAATACTTACTCCGATAGGAGTTATATATTGGTAGAAAACAAAAGGAGGATCCGTAAAATTGTCCCGTAGGGACTACACTTACTAATCTATAAAATATTTATGTTATGTATTATAACTATTTCACTAATATCAAAAAAAATACTCAAAGATTCGTAAAGTTATACATCAAATTAATGAAATCGTTTATTATCCTTAATGCCTTTAATTTGCCAAAGGATTCCCAGAAATAATCCCACTGCGCCTCCTAAATAACTAAAACTATGCATCTCAGAAACTGCAATAAAACTTTTTACATTATGAATTTGAAGTGGAAAACAGCAAGTCGAATATAATCTTGAAAAACCAAGAAACCCATAACATAATCCTATCAAACCAAATGTAATTGATGTCCCTAAGATAACTAAAGTTGCCTGTTTTATGCTTTTTATCATTTGCCTGATATTTGAATAAAATAAGCTTATAATGGTAAATACAAGACCTGAGATTAATCCCATCCACCAAGTTGACCAGGCACCAATTATTGAAGCTGTTAATCGCGGAGTGTCCTGACCATATTGAACAAAGCCAAATCTTTCAAACAATACTTCTGTAAAAAACTCATTAGAAACAGAATATGTAAATTGATTGTGAATTGCACCATAAAACATTGCAATGATAATACTCAGGAAAATAGAAGTTATAAATACGAGTGTTTTTTTTATCAATTTACAAATAGTATAATATCAAGATTACTTATTCACTCATTTCATCATAACGCTCGGGAACTTGCGGATCATATAACGGACATTTGAATTCTTCCATCACCTCTACCAATTTATTCATGGTTTTGCCTTCGGTTCCGTAACAGTCGATTTTGACACTTTGAGGTGTTGTGATTACCTGAAAAGCGCCTTTTCCTGAAGTATTTTGCCAGCTGTTTTCATCGACTTTTTCCCATTTAGAGAATACCGAAGCGATTCTGTTCATGATCACCTCAACCGGAAGCGTTTCAAGACCTTCAACGTGTTCTTTTTCTACAAGAGCTTCATAAACTTCCTGATGGTTTAGGTAAACCTCTTCTAAATATCTCCAAAAAAGTAATTCGTACATAGCCTGGTGTTTTTTAGCCCCGATAGTAGTGAAAATCCTTTTGTGCCGGGGTTCGGCACGAAAGATTGTAACGGATAGCGGGATTAGCTCCTAAAAAAGCTAATGGTTATTATTTTTATAACGTAATCATTCTTAATCTTAACTAAATTGAAGACTGAAAATGGATTTCGAGGGCTTCGACTTCGCTCAGCCTGACATTCGGCATTTGAATTCGCATAGTTTTCTATCAACTTTGAGGGAGACGCACTGCTGTGCGCCTCTACACCTTAGATGATGATTAAATTCTAATTTTTGTTTTAATAGAGATCAGAATCTTTATAACTTAGAATCTTAGCAACTCAGAACCTTAGAACCTTTAAAATATTAATATACGAATGTTCCGTATTCGCTGGTAATAGTAAGTTTTTTAGCATCTGCTGCTTCTACTCTACCTACGATTTGTGCATCGACATTGAACGATTTTGAAATCGCAATAATGTCTTGTGCAATGTTTTCAGGAACATAGATTTCCATACGGTGACCGCAATTGAAAACCTGATACATTTCTTTCCAATCTGTTTTTGATTGTTCCTGGATTAATTTGAACAATGGCGGAACCGGAAATAAATTGTCTTTTATAATATGTAAATTTTGTACGAAATGCAAAATTTTAGTTTGTGCTCCTCCACTGCAATGCACCATTCCGTGAATTTCGTTTGGCGTATAAGTGTCTAAAATTTTCTTGATAATTGGCGCGTAGGTTCTTGTTGGAGAAAGTACCAACTGACCTGCGTTTATTGGGCTATTTTCTACCTCATCAGTTAAGTTTACCTGACCTGAATATATTAATTCTTCCGGAACAAGGGCATCGAAACTTTCAGGGTATTTTTTTGCTAAATATTTTCCAAAAACGTCGTGACGGGCAGATGTTAATCCGTTACTTCCCATTCCGCCATTATAGCCTTTTTCGTAAGTTGCCTGACCAAAAGATGTCAAACCAACAATTACATCGCCAGCTTTGATATTTGCATTGTCTACAACATCGCTGCGTTTCATACGGGCCGTTACGGTAGAATCTACGATAATGGTACGAACAACATCCCCAACATCAGCAGTTTCTCCGCCAGTTGAATGAATGGTTACTCCAAAAGATTTTAATTCGTTGATTAATTCTTCTGTTCCGTTGATGATTGCCGAGATAACTTCGGCAGGAATTAAGTTTTTGTTTCTTCCTATTGTTGATGAAAGTAAGATATTATCTGTTGCGCCAACACATAATAAATCGTCGATGTTCATGATTAAAGCATCCTGAGCAATTCCTTTCCAAACCGAAATATCGCCTGTTTCTTTCCAGTACATATACGCCAGAGACGATTTTGTACCCGCTCCGTCAGCGTGCATGATTAAGCAATATTCCTCGTCCTGGGTAAGGTAATCCGGAACGATTTTGCAAAATGCTTGAGGAAATAAACCTTTATCGATATTTTTTATGGCGTTGTGTACGTCTTCTTTTGATGCCGAAACACCTCTTTGTGCGTACCTTTTGCTAGAATCTGAACTCATGAAACTTAGTTTGTGTTGATGTGGTGCAAAGATAATCCCTTTTTTTAATTCTTTGGACTATACTATTTAAAATTGAATATTTTGATTCATAAAAAAATTCGGCAGGTTAGATAACGCTGCCGAATTTCTTAAGTAAAACCGGTTTAAAATTTTGGTTACTATAAATTATTCCCAATCTGGCATTGCCGCTCCAGAGAACAAGACTGTTCTGGAATTGACAACTCCTATCGTCGTTTTTACGATGCTTTTTGTCGAAAGACCATCATTTGATGTATTAGTAAAAATTAATTCTGATTCGTTTGGAGAATAGCGAACATCCAGATCATTTGTTCCTAAAGTTTTTTCTGTCAGGATTTGAGTTAAAACTCCGGATCCAAAACTATATTCGAAAATTTTAGAATCCAGCTGACGATAGTTTAAGTTTTCGAAGCCTGCTACATCTCTGGTATAAACTAACTTTTGTCCGGTAACTGAAAAATTTAATCCGCCAACCGCTCCTGTTTGTCCTGACAAAATTGTAGCTGTTACAACTCCTGATGGATTTATGATATAAATTTCAGCATTATAACCATTGGCATCATTTACTTTTAAAGCAATTTTTGATCCATCGGCACTCCAATCACATTCGGATATAAATTTACCATTAGGTGTTTGGAATACTTTAGTCAAACCACTTCCGTCATTATTAATTTTGTACAATTTGTCGAAGTTAGGATAGATAATTTCACTTCCTGAAGCATTCCAGGAATAGCCTATATAATCTGAATTAAAACCCGCAACAGGAACAGAATTTGTTATTTTCTTAACTTCGGTTCCGTCAAAATTCATTGTATAGATATCATTTTGAGAACCATTTGTTCCTATAAAGGCAATTTTCTTTGCCTGATTGTTTCTTCGTGGGCGCCAATAGTTTTTAGCAGCACTTGTTAATTGATATTGTTTACCGGCATCATCAGCAGTAAAAATGACATTGTTATCGTTTATATTTTTGACAAACAAATATCTGGTTGCCGGAAAAGCAAGGGTAGTAAACGAACTTACAACGCTTAAAACAGGAGTATTTACTCCATCAGTAACTTCAATCTGCCAATAGTATTTTGTACCATAAATTAAATCTGTCAGGGTTAATTTTGGTCCTTTTATGGCATCATAAACTTTTATATCGCTGTTACTATCATTTCTAAGAGTAACTTTAAAAGTTAATTCATCTTTATCCGGATCTGTAGCTGTCCATGTTAGATCTAATGATACTGCCTGGGCTGTACTATTATCAATTGGACTTACCAATACGGGAACTGTTGGTGGTTTGTTGTTAGCTGTAGCTTTTTTAAGTTCAAAAACAATTTCTGAAGTATTGTTTGCTGTAACGGTTGTGGCTTCAAATTTTGCCACAAAACCATCTTTTTGAGCCTGAAAGGAGTATTCTCCCACTTTTACGTTGGAAACCGTAAATTTCCCTTCAGCATCTGTAAAAACTGTACTTGTAGTTGGGCTCGAGAGTATTTTTACATTTTCCATAGGTTCAAAGGTATCTGCATTAACGACTCTTCCGCTAACGGTACCATATCCCAGTTCTCCTATTTTCTCTTCGCTACATGAAACCAAAAACAATAAAAAAAGTACGCTTGCTATTTTGTATAAATACTTCATTATTAATTTGTTTTTAAATTTAAAATCTTTAGTTATATCTTAAAATTTAGTCTTGAGACTTTTATTTTTTCTTTTTTGCGAAATAATAAGTAAGTCCTATCCCAAATTTATAATAGTAATCATCTCGTGTTCCTGCCTTTATATAATCGACGTTATCACTAAAATTAATATTTTGCTCTGCAAATAACTTTACTCCTATTTTATCTGAGGCCAGATATTCAAGACCTAAACCGTATTGAATTTTACTATATCCATTTTCAAATTTTCTATTTGTGGCATATCCTCCTCCGCCATACAAATAAGGTGTAAAACGATCTTTAGGGAGTAAAAGCCATTCGAGATTAAGATCATAGGTGATATAACCAACGTCGAGTAAATTTTTATTGGCGAGATTGACCACATTTGTAGATGCACTGATATTAAAACCGGGCGTTATAAAGAATTTTAAAGCTCCCCGCCCAAAAGGTCTTAAAAGCGGATCCTGATAATCTCCGTCCATCAATGTTGCCCCACCTGAAATTTCGATAGCAAATTTACTTCTTCTGTTTTCTAATTCTCGTCCGTAAAGTGATGTAACATCGGCAGTTTTAGTTTCTTCAGCATAAGCTTTCAGCAAATTATCAACTTCCCATTTTGGTGCATCTGCCTGCCAGATATTATCTTTTATTCCTTCTAAAACAAGAGATTCAACAGCTTTTTCGATTGCTTCTGTTACTGCCATATGCACAGGTTCGTTTGTAGTATATCCTGTTTCAACTTCTAGCAATCTTTTAAAATTTACATATCTGAATAAACTTTCATCAATTGCCTGAGACAAAATGGTTTTGGAGATATAGACTGATTTTAAAATTTTTCCGTTCGATGTTGAGATCATTCTTAAATAAACCGTAACACGATCCTGACGGTATTTTACAGAAGCCCCGGCTCCAAAATATCTGGCCCCAAAACCTCCGGTGATAATATTAGAATCATACGAAACGATTCCACCCTCTAATAAAACTCCGGCATATAATAAAGGTGTTAACTGGGGTTCGTTAGGATTGGCGTTTTTTACATATTCCTGACGTGTTGCCCGAATCAGATTTCGTTCCTGTAATAGATTACCAATATTTTCGCGCTCAATAGGCACAAACCATTTCGAATCTTCAAGCGCTTTTATTAATATTGATGTTGCGCCCTGAGTTACGGCAGTACTAAAACTGCTTCCGTTTTCCTGAGGTTTATATTGTCCTGTCTGGTCTCTGAATTTATAGACACCAACGACAACGGGTTCTTTTGGTTTTGGCAAATCTTTTAGCAATGAAGTAGCAGGAGTTCCTTCTCCTAAAATTGCTTTTTCGACTCCGGTTGGCTGATTAAAATAGGCACCGCAACCCGAAAAAAGAAATCCGAATAGAATAAGTAAGTAGTGATGTAATCTCATATTATTTATTTGGGATGATGACTTGGGTTTGTTCTCCTGTATTGGTATCTAAAATATTTAGTGTGAGTCCGTCTGCAGATGGGTAAACATCTACAGAATAGCTTCCAAAAGTATAGGAACCTTCCTTAATACCATCAGTACCAAATTGTTGTTTGTAGAGAGAACTGGAAATCTGACTTAATAACTGGGCATTTAAATTTGCTTTAAATCGTTCTAAATCAGTTTGTGGTGTGGTTACGGCAGTTTTATCTTTCTGCTTATTTTGAGCTTCTGCGCTGCTCAAGAGCCATTGATAATTGAATGTATCGCCTCCAAAAGCCGGATTTACCGGTTTATAAACTAAAGCCTGCGCGTTTATAAACGGAGAAAGTAGTAGCGATACTACGAGGGTTATAATAAATTTCATGACGCTAATAATAAATTAATACTGAGTGAAATATTTTCGCTGTTTTTCTTTTTCTTTAAAATAAGTAAAGGTGGCATTTACAGATTCCTCTGCAACGGCGTCTAAAAATTCGTCATCCGGTCTGGCTAAAAACTCATAAATAACCTCATTATCGATGGTTATTGTTATGGCTGTATTTCTTGCAAAACTATATTCTTCACCTATTGTTACTATCTTTTCAGCATTTATTCCAATATCATTGTACCTGTAATAATACCGATCATAAAAATCTTTACCAATTTTTGTTTTGGTGTCATCCGTAACAATTCCTCTTAACACAAATCCGTCAACAGGAAGAACTATTACATCGGCTTTTTTTTTTCCTCACCCAGAACTACACGATCTTTTGCTATTATTTGCTTGTCTTCATCATAAAACAATAATAAAACGATTACCTCATCATCTTCTGAAAGATTGATTTGTGAGGTTGATAGCTTTTGTCGTTCATTGGGCTGTAAGGTAAAAACACCAACTTGGTCATTATTAGACTGATTATTACTTTTACTATTGTTTTTTATAACAGACATTTTATAGGCAGCACTTCTGATTACATCTGTAAGATTTTCAGCAGTACCTGTAATTTTTACATTGCCTTCGATTTTCTCTATTTCCAGTTTTGCTTTTATTTTGTCCTGGGGAACCTGACCATATAGTATGGCAGTAAAAAACAGAAATAAGAAAATAATATGTCGGTATAGAAAACGCATGTTTAAATTTATTTATTGATAAGAATTATCGAAGCTCCATTTCCTGTCTGGGTAATTTTCATATTCTTAGACATTGAATTGGTTCCGATATTTTGAATGTTTTGATTGTCTCCTTTTTGGATCATTTCCATATTTACATTATAATTGGTATACAATGTAAAATCTGAAATTTTGTTATTATCTCCTCTTTGCACTACATTTTGCGTGATTGTTTTAGCATTTTTATCTAAAAGTAATTGATTACTATCTCCAATTTGATTGACAGCAACTTTGGTTTCTTTTGATTTTAAAAATGCTGTCACTGTATTTAAATCTCCTATTTGCTGTATGTTAATACCGGATTGGATTTTTTGATTTAAATCATTTTGAGCTTTTTTATCCATTGAGGAAACGACACTAAATGCGACTTGTTTTGAATTAAAAACAGCCGAACTATAGTTTTTAAAATCTGAATCATCCTCTTTTTCCTGCGCATTGAGCACTGGCAAAAAAAGTAACAGAATTATACTATTTAAAATGAAAGCCTTCATCTTTATTTATTTAAAATTAAAAAATGAGATAGTTACGTTCTGCAACTATCTCATTTGTTTTTTTACAGTATTAGTTACTTTGAGTAACAGTTATTGTATTTGTATTTCCTTTTGAAAATGCAATACTGCTGTGAGAAGCTCCTGTTTGTAAAATAGTTGCAATATTTTTATTACCTATTTGTAATATATCTTCAGTTAACTTAGTACCGTTTTGAGTTGATGTTGCATTATTTTCATCTCCATATTGATAATGGTTCGAAGTGTTTTTATCAGCTGCAGTTGTACCGCTTGGAGAAGTTTGAGTTTGTAAAGAAACATTTTTAACCCCTCCCTGACTTGCATAAGCTACATTGTTATCTCCGTTTTGAATTTGAGTTGCTGAGTTCTCGCTATGAGGTCCAAACGGAACAAGCACTCCTGCAACATGCCCTAACTGAGTAGCATTGAAAGGAAGCCCTGTTGGTTTCTCATTTCCTGTTGTACCCTGGTCAACGGTAGCAGTGTTATTATTTCCTGTTTGAGTTTGAGTTGCAGTATCATGCCCTCCAAGTGCAGAAGGATGAGAAGCTTCAGCTATTTGATCTTGCCAAACTGTAGCTTTGTTCCAATCTCCTGTTTGAGTTTGATACGCTTTGTTATCATGATTACTCTGAGAAATAAATGCACCATTGTGATCTCCTTTTTGTTTTACATCAGCTAAATTGCTTACAGCTGTATAAAGCCCTGGCTGAATTCCCTGATAAACTTCTGATTTGTTATTATCTCCTAATTGATCAACAGTAGAACCATTTGTTGTTCCGTGTTGATTTACAATACCAGTGTCAGTGTTACCCACTTGATTTACTGATGATGTGTTTCCCTGTGCAAAAGCCGCTGCCCCTACAAATAGCATCGCTGAGACGCTTAAAATTACTTTTTTCATAATAGATATATTTAATTGGTTATTAATACAACTTATTATGTAGGTCAGTGTGATTTGGGGAAATCATCGCATCAAAAATTTTCATTCGAAAATAAAATTACAACCCTTTATTTTCTTTCTTCATGACCAAAATTAGAAAACTTATCCAAAATCAAATCAAGTATAAATACCTATTTTACAATATCATAACCACTTTTCGATGAACTGTAAAACTATCTCGACGAACTACTAACATCTGCAAAAACATAAGTAGGAAATTACTTTATTATTGCAATTTATTTACAATTACCCCATTAGATCTGTTAAAAAACATATTGATCGTGCTTTATTTTAACATTAAAGCAAAAAAAAGCCCACCTTAATTCGATGGGCTTGGTAGAACTGTTAAATTATTATTTATTTTGTAAACAATAGCTCTCTGTACTTAGTTAATGTCCAACTTTCGTCGTCAACTAATAGCTCTAATTTGTCACAATGGTTGCGAATATCTTCAAAATAAGGCTTCACTTTATTGCAATAAGCCTCTGCCATTTTTTGTGCATCGGTTAAATGGTTTGCCGTTCTTCTCTCATCTGTCATGGCCAATACTTTAGAATTGATTCCTTCAATATGACCAGAAATTTCTTTTATTAAAACAATTTGCTCTTTTGCAATCGTTTCAAACTCTTTACCAAAAATCTCTTTTAATCCTTTTACGTTTTCGATTAATGTATTTTGGTAACGAATTGCTGTTGGGATAACATGGTTTCTTGCGATATCTCCCAAAACTCTTCCTTCGATCTGAATTTTCTTAGTATACTCTTCTAATTCTATTTCGTAACGCGCTTCGGCTTCAACATGGTTTAGAATTCCTAATTCAGAGAACAAATCCAATGCCTGTTTAGAAACTTTGGCTTTTATAGCTTCCGGAGTCGTTTTAAAATTACTTAAACCTCTTTTTGCTGCTTCTTTCTCCCAAGCTTCGCTATATCCGTCACCTTCAAAAAGTATTTTTTTAGATTGTTTGATATACTCTCTTAATACATTAAAGATAGCATCATCTTTTTTCATGTCTTTCGAGTCGATTAAAGAATCTACTTCCATTTTAAAGTCTTTTAATTGTTTTGCTACAATTGCATTAAGAGTTGTCATCGCGTTTGAACAGTTGGCGTTTGAACCCACAGCTCTAAACTCCCATTTATTTCCTGTAAAGGCAAAAGGCGATGTTCTGTTTCTGTCTGTATTGTCTAATAATACGTCCGGAATTTTCCCAACAACATTCAGTTTTAAATCTGTTTTTTCTTCTGGAGATAATTTTCCAGTTGTAACGCTTTCTAACTCAGATAAAACTTTGGTTAGTTGTGCTCCAATAAAAACAGAAATAATTGCCGGCGGTGCCTCATTTGCTCCTAACCTGTGATCATTACTTGCTGTTGCAATAGAAGCTCTTAATAAAGTTTCGTAATCATTAACTGCTTTTATGGTATTAATAAAGAAAGTAAGAAATTGCAAATTACTCATTGGCGTTTTACTCGGACTCAATAAATTAACTCCTGTATCTGTTGCCAACGACCAGTTATTGTGTTTTCCTGAACCGTTTACTCCTTTAAAAGGTTTCTCATGAAATAATACTTTAAAATCATGACGTTCTGCCACTTTCTGCATCACATCCATCAATAAAGAGTTGTGATCTACGGCAAGATTCGTTTCTTCAAAAATTGGTGCCAGCTCAAATTGATTGGGTGCCACCTCATTATGACGCGTTTTTACCGGAATTCCTAACAACATACATTCCTGTTCGAGATCTCTCATATACGTTAAGGCACGAGTTGGGATTGATCCAAAATAATGGTCGTCTAATTGTTGTCCTTTTGCAGAGGTATGTCCTAATAAAGTCCTTCCGGTCATCATCAGGTCAGGACGAGAATTTGCCAGTGCTTTATCAATCAGGAAATATTCTTGTTCCCAACCTAAAGTTGCCGTTACTTTTTTTACATTTTTATCGAAATACTTACATACTTCTGTAGCAGCTTCATCTATTGCAGAAAGCGCTCTTAATAACGGAATCTTATTGTCTAAAGCCTCACCCGTGTAAGCAATAAAAACGGTTGGAATACATAAAGTTGTTCCGTAAATAAATGCAGGAGAAGTTGGGTCCCATGCTGTATAACCCCTGGCCTCGAATGTATTTCTGATTCCGCCATTCGGGAAACTTGAAGCATCCGGTTCTTGTTGTACGAGTTGTGCTCCGCCAAATTTTTCTACAGGATCACTCCCGTCATATGAAACTTCGAAAAAAGCATCGTGTTTTTCTGCGGTTGTTCCTGTAAGAGGCTGAAACCAGTGTGTATAATGTGTAACACCCTTAGATAATGCCCATTCTTTCATTCCCATGGCAATATAATCTGCCAGTTTTCTGTCTATTTTAGTTCCATGCTGAATTGCATCTCTAACTCCTTTTAAAGCATCAGAAGTCAAAAACTGCTTCATCGCTTTTTCATTAAATACATTTGAACCAAAAATGTTAGATTTTCTGTCTATTTCTTCAAAATGTACTGGCTTTCTTGTAGAAGCTTCTTGTAAAGCTTGGAAACGTAATGTTGACATGTATTTAAGTTTAAAATTTATAATAGTTTTTAGTAAAAAAGAAGAACAAATATAAACAAATAAAAACCCTGTTTAAAAGATAAATTTCAGAATTTTCTTCGATGATTTTTCAACGTTAGAAGCTTTTCACAAAGAATAATGAATTTGATTTTAAGAAATATAACAAAATAGCTTAGTATTCTTCATTAAATAAACATTTTTTCATAATTCCTTAACCCTAAATCCCGGCAAAGAAGAGTAATTTTTACGAATTTATTTTTTAAAGGTGTTAAAAATTGCTTTTTTAAAAATATACCCCTCTCAAAATTGCGCTTATCTAAAAAATAATAGTCCACTAAACAAAACAGCCCCCTAATTTTTACGGCTAAAAAAATAAATCTATATTTGACCCAACGAAAAAAACAAAAAAATTAATTTATATTATTATGGCTAAAATTAAGTTAGAGTACATTTGGTTAGATGGATATGAACCAACTCAAAATCTTAGAAGTAAAACTAAAGTTGAAGAGCATGAAAATTTCAAAGGAACATTAGAAGAACTTGGAAATTGGTCATTTGATGGTTCATCTACAAAACAAGCTGAAGGAGGATCTTCAGACTGTCTATTAGTTCCTGTTGCTATTTATCCTGATCCAACTCGCATAAACGGATACTTGGTAATGTCAGAAGTTATGTTTGCTGACGGAAGACCACACCCTTCTAACGGTAGAGCTACAATTGATGATGATAATGATGATTTTTGGTTTGGTTTCGAACAAGAGTATTTCATCATGGATACTAAAACTTTATTGCCATTAGGTTTCCCTGTTGGAGGATATCCCGCTCCACAAGGTATGTACTACTGCTCTGTAGGTGGAAAAAACACTCACGGAAGAAAATTAGTAGAAGAACATGCTGACCTATGTATTGCTGCTGGTCTTAACTTTGAAGGAATTAACCAAGAGGTTGCCTGCGGACAATGGGAATTTCAATTATTCGCTAAAGGTGCTAAAAAAGCCGGAGACGAAATTTGGGTTGCCCGTTACTTATTAGATCGTTTGACTGAAAAATATGGTTACTATATCGAATACCACCCAAAACCACTTGGAGATACTGACTGGAATGGTTCTGGAATGCACGCTAACTTCTCTAATGAGATATTAAGAACATGTGGTTCTAAAGAAACTTACGAAAAAATATGTGAAGCTTTCCGTCCTGTTGTTAAAGAACACATTGAAGTTTACGGAGCTTACAACGACCAACGTTTAACTGGTAAACATGAAACTGCTTCTATTCACGATTTCTCTTATGGAGTATCTGATAGAGGAGCTTCAATCAGAATTCCTTTATACACAGTTCAAAAAGGATGGAAAGGATACCTTGAAGACAGAAGACCAGCTTCAAACGGTGATCCATACAAAATTGCTGCAAGAATTATCAAAACTGTAAAATCAGCGCTATAATTTAAAGCTTATATTATATCTTAAAAGTGTCCTCTTAATTGATGGCACTTTTTTTTTGTTTAATCAGGTATCAGGTTCAAACCAGACAGGTTTTAAAAACCTGTCTGGTTTACAAAACAAACCTAGAAAGCCAATTTTCAGTTCGGGCGGGATCCAGAACTTTTATTGTTTTCAATAAAGTCGATCGTAGCGAGCATTTCTACTTCGCTCAATGGGACAAACGTTCTCGGAAGCAAAAAAAACAATCAAATCCCGATTGTCAGTTCGAGCGGAGTCGAGAACCTTTATAGTGTCTGAACAAAACCAGTCATTGCAAGCATTTCGACTTCGCTCAATGGGACAGAACGTTCTCGGAAGCAAAAAAAACAATCAAATCCCGATTGTCAGTTCGAGCGGAGTCGAGAACCTTTATAGTGCCTGAACAAAATCAGTCATCGCAAGCATTTCGACTTCGCTCAATGTAACAAACTATATCAATTAAAAAGTCAACTTTTCGATAATTAATTTTTAACGTTAAACTTCAAAAACTATCTTTGTAAATCATTTAAAATAAGCATTATGATAGTCTGGACTTTGTTTTTATTGGGTGTTGTTTTGATTCTTGCTTTAGACTTGGGTGTTTTTAATAAAAACCCACATATTATCAGTACTAAAGAAGCAAGTAAGTGGACTCTTATTTGGGTAACATTATCCTTCCTGTTTTCCGGAGTCATTTATTGGCTTTATACTACAGATTATATTGAGAATCCGGATAATCTAAAACCAGCCGTAGCTTCGATGAAGTTCATTACAGGTTATTTGATTGAACTGTCCTTAAGTGTCGATAATATTTTTGTAATTGCGATTATTTTTGCGTCTTTCAAAATACCTCAAAAATACCAGCACCGTGTTTTATTCTGGGGAATTTTAGGCGCAGTTGTCTTTCGTGGATTAATGATTTTCTTTGGTGTAATGCTGATCCATAAATTTGCCTGGACGACTTATTTGTTTGGTGCATTTTTGATTTTTACTGCCTTAAAAATGTTATTCTCCGGCGATGATGATGACTTTCAGCCCAAAGATTCTTTTGTATACAAAACACTTGGAAAAATTATTCCGATCACTGCTGAAATGGATGGTGAAAAGTTTTTTATTAGTACAAAAACTGCGAGAAGAACCGCAACACCTTTATTTGTTGCCTTGATTGTTATCGAGGTTATGGACGTTCTTTTTGCCGTAGATAGTGTTCCTGCAATTTTAGCAATTACATCTGATCCTTTTTTGGTATTCAGTTCTAATATCTTTGCAATTCTGGGGTTACGTTCTATGTACTTTTTCTTAGCCAATATGCTGGCAAGATTCAGTTTCTTAGAATACAGTCTAGTTGCTATTTTAGCTTTTGTGGGATTAAAAATGATTCTCCACGATTTTATCCAGGTACCGGAATGGGTTTCATTAGGTTTTATTGCTCTTTCGCTTCTAGTGGGGATTTTGGTTTCTTTGAAATATGGGAAAAACGGAGAAGAAGCTCCAAAATTAGAGGAGTAAACTTTTCGAAAGATATATTCATAAAAAAAAGGAAATCGTAATGATTTCCTTTTTATATTATACTTTATTCTAGGCTTAGAAATTAACTTTCTTAATTTCACTTTCATTCAATTTTAAAGTTTTCATTACATCTAAATAATTATTTTTATTTAGTGTAGAAGCCAAAACAGAAGGAACTATGACAATTCTAAAAGTTTGATTATTAACAAATTCAGACGTAGAAGCCATATTATAATTAGCGCCAACATAAATTTTAAAATCTTCTTTACTGAAATCATAATCATAAGTAACCTCATCAGTATTATTCAAATAAAGAGTTGCTGGAATTAATTGCCATATTGGAGTTTGTGCATCCAAAGTACCTTTTAATCTATATATTAAAATAGTTTCATCAGCAAATAAATCTCCCCCCACCCAACTTTGAAAAGTTCCATAAATATTATAGCCATCCTCAGCGTTAAAACTAAAGTTTTTGTTTTTTATTTCAAATGCTTGAGGAATCGTATCATTATCATCATTATTTGAACATCCCGAAAATGCAAACAGTCCAACGACTGCAAAAAGTGTAAGTATTTTTTTCATGGTATTTGTGGTATTTATTGTTTTTAGAATAAATTATATATATAAAGATATTCCAAAAATCAAACCAAAAAAAGAATTTTACTAATTTCTTGTTAGAATTTTCTTTTATTTTTTTGCAACCTGCTGATTTTTAAGCAATATTTTATTAAAAAATAACATATGATACGGCAGTGAATTTTCCCAATAATCCCACGTATGTGCTCCCGGACGTTCAGTATAATCGTGGTCTACTTTGTTATAAACCAATCTTCGGTGTAATTCTCTGTTGGGTTCTATCAAAAAATCATCTACTCCGCAATCTATAATTAAGGGTAGTTTATTGGCTTTTATTTTATCTAACATTCCCATTACGGCATATTGGGCATACATTTCTGAGTTGTCGCTTTTGTCCCCAAAAACAGGCTGCATCAATTTTACTACCTGAGCAGATGATTCACGATTGAGCATTGTACTCATATCTACTGCTCCACTCATGCTTCCGGCAGCACAAAATAATTCAGGATGTTTGGCAGATAAGTATAATGCGCCATGACCTCCCATAGAAAGTCCTGTAATTACTCTTCCGTTTCTGTTGCTGATCGTTCTATAGGTTTTATCGACTTTCTGAATGACTTCTTGTGTAATAAAAGTCTCAAACTGACTTCCTTTATTTACAGGACTGTCCAGATAGAAACTAAAAGTTTCACCTTCAGGCATTACGATGATAATATTATATTGATCAGATAAGTTCTGGACTAATTTTTTGTTGGGCGTATTTTTTAGCCAGTCACCAAAATGACCATACGCTCCGTGCAATAAATACATTACCGGAAACGCCGATTTACTTTTTGCATACGAATTGGGCAATATAACAGCAGCTTTGTAGGTTTTGCTCATGGCTGCACTCACAACTTGCAAAGTATCTACTTTTGCCGCGTAACTCATTGATGAAACGCACAAAAGAATAGCAAACACTAAGAATTTAAAGTTTTTCATATTTATTTATTTTTTTGATTAGGGATTGTAAATATACTTTTTTCTTCATTATACTATAATGAAAAATACAACCGGTTTTTTGATGGTAAAAGGTTACCGCGAATTGCACGAATTTTCACGAATTGGATTATGGGTAATTTGTTGCGAAAAAAAAAGCCACAGATTAAAATGATTATAAAGATTTTTTTTAGCCACGCAAAGGCTCCCACAACCCGACCGAAGGTAAAAGACCAAGCAATTGCACAAATTCCAATGAATCGGCTTATGGATAATTTGTTGTAAAAAAATAGATACAGATTAAAAAATCATTTTAATCTGTGGCAAAAAAATATCAGCATCTATTTAATTCGTAAAAATTCGTGGAATTCGTGGAATTCGTGGCAAAAAAATAGACACAGATTAAAAAATCATTTTAATCTGTACAATCCGTGGCAAAAATATAACAAAAAAATCCGCGACAAACCAGTTTAACCCGTTCAATCCGTGGGCAAGTATATCGTAAACAAAAAAACCATTCGCCGCAACGAATGGTTTTATATAAATGAGAATTTTATTTCTTACCAGATTACTACTCGTAAACTATCCGGCTGATACATTTTATCTCCTTTTTTGACATTGAATGCCTTATGAAATTCCGGAATATTGCTCAATGGTCCGTTGACTCTAAATTGTTCCGGTGCGTGAACATCTGTCATGATCTGGTTAATTTTTGATTCATCTCTTCTATTGACCATCCAGGAATAAGCATAGGCAAGGAAATAACGCTGTTCCGGAGTTAATCCGCTAATTTTTTCCTTGTTCTTAAACTGTTCCGTTTTTTCGAATGCTTCGTAACCCATGATAACGCCACCTAAATCAGCAATGTTTTCGCCTTGAGTCGCTTCGCCATTTACCTGTTTCCCTAAAATAGAATATCTGTTGTACTGATCTACGATCAATTGCGTTTTGGCCTTGAATCTTTTCAAATCTTCTGCCGTCCACCAATTGTTCAGGTTTCCTTTTTCGTCATATTGGCTTCCCTGATCATCAAAACCATGTGTGATTTCATGCCCGAAGAAAGAACCACCTAATATTCCGTACAAAATAGCGTCATCCGGCATACGTCCTTCATAACCCGGAACAATAATATTACAAGCCGGAATCACGATTTCGTTGTTACTTGGATTGTAGTAAGCATTATACGTCTGAGGCTGCATACTCCATTCATTTCTGTCTACCGGTTTTCCGTATTTATTGATCATATAATTATAATCCCAAATATAGGCTTTCATAACATTCACGCAATATGATTTTCTATCGATAGAAAGTTGGCTCATATCCTTCCATTTATCCGGATATCCCAATTTCATAACCATTTTACTTAGCTTGTATAATGCTTTTTGTTTGGTAGGCTCACTCATCCAATCCAGCTTTTTGATATGCGAAGCAAATACATCACGAATATTGTTTCCTATTTCCAATAATTTCTCCTTTACACCTTTTGGCATATAATCAGCCACATAAACCTGCCCGATTAATTCTCCCACAGATTGGTTTGTTTGCGTTACTACTCTCTTCCAACGTGGCTTTTGAGTCGTCACGCCATTCATTATTGTAGAATAGAATTTAAAATTTTCTTTTTCAATAGCAGCATTCAAATAAGGCGCATAAGCACTTACAAGATTCCACTTAAGATAGGTTTTCCAATCTTCGATTGTATATTTTTTGATCGTTGTATTTAATGCTTTAAAAAATTCGGGCTGTCCTACAATAATCGAATCTGCTTTTGCAATACCTAAAACGGGCAATACTTTTTTCCAGTCAATATCCGGAGTAATAGCATTAAACTGATCAATAGTAAGCTTATTGTAATTTTTTACAGGATCACGAAGAGCTTCTAATTTTCTAGATGATTTTGCCAGTTCAGTTTCAAGTCCCAGTACTTTTTCGGCATTTTTTGAAGCAACAGCTTCTTCTTCACCCATAAATTTCATCATCGTTTTAAGATGTGATAAATAGGCTGTACGAATCTCTACATTTCGTTTGTCAGAATCCAGATAATAATCTCTTTGTTTCATTCCTAAACCGCCTTGTCCCAGAAACACAGCATATTTAGTACTGATTTTATCATCCTGCGAAACATAAAACGTAAATGCCGGATCTGCCCCTACAGTTTGCAAATGCGCAATTGTACTGATCAATCCTGAAACATCCTTAATTTCGTTGATTTTTTTGATTTCATTATTTAGTGGAGACAAACCTGCTTTTTCGATGGCAATCGTATCCATTCCTGAAGCATAAAAATCACCAATTTTTTGTTTGTTACTTCCTTTTGCAGCTGATTCGTCTTTAGCAGCATTTTCGCAGATACTTTTAATTTGTCCATTAATAGTATCCATAACAATTCTCATTATTCCGTTATTGCTGTCGGTAGGCAAAATAGGATTTTTTTTGAACCAGCCATTATTAGCATAATTAAAAAAATCGTCTCCAGGATTTATCGTTGTGTCGCGATTGGTAATTAATGGATCTGAAAATGCTACATCCTTTTTATTGCAGCTCAAAAATGTCATTCCGATAAGGAGAAATGTGAGAGGTTTTCTAAATAAATTCATTCAGTTATAAAATTTGTTAAGGAAATTAAATCAGACTCTTGTTATATTTTAAAAATAACGAGTCTGTAAATATAATTTTTATAACAATAACAAAGAGCAAAAAAATCCAAATTTAAAATTTAAAATTCCAAAAAGTATAGCTTTATCTATATTAAGGAACAACATAATAAACGATTTAATAATATAAAAAGTTTGCCACGCATTAGAACAAATTTTTCTCTATAAATGAAAAATATTAATTCGTGAAAATTCGTGGCAAAAAAAAAAAAATCCTGAAGCTTCTTCTGAAGTTTCAGGATTCTGAGCTATACAAAAGGTCTTTTTAGCTAATAATTATCTTGTGTTCGTGACGGTATTGCGAAGCGCTTTTTCCAGTGTATTGTTTGAAGGACTTACTAAAGTGACTGAAATTATTAAATCCGCTTTCGTAACACACTTCATTTATACTGATTGGTTTTTCGGCCAATAATTTTGATGCATGTACCAAACGATATTCGTTTACAAACTCTGTAAAGGTTTTATTTGAAATCTTCTTGAAATATCGGCAAAAAGAAGGCGTAGTCATACTAACCAGACTCGAAACTTCATCGATAGCGATTGATTCCTGAAAATGATCTTTGACATAATTAAAAATTACATTGATACGGTCATTATCCTGGGTTTGCAATTCTAATGAAAAACCGTCAGCATTAAGAACCGTATAATCCTTTGAAGAATCCAGTTCATCTAAAATACTTAGAAGCGTAAGTAAACGTTCAAACGGAAGTTGGTTTTCCATCATTTCGATTTTCTTACCTATTTGTTTTTTAGTCTCTCCGCCAAAAGCGATTCCACCTTTAGCCTGACTAATAATATTTTGAACCTTTCTCATTTCGGGAGCAACAAAAAAATCATTCCCTAAAAACTCCGGTTTAATATGAATAACGGTTTCTGTTGTGTTTCCCGTTTGTTCGTTCGTAAAACCGCAATGTGGCAAATTAGCACCTATCAGTATCAAACTTCCATTGGTATAATAAGAAACATGGCTTCCTATTTGTCTTTTCCCTGCCCCACCATTTATATAAACCAACTCAATCTCAGGATGATAATGCCATAGATGAGCTTTACTATTGGTCTTTTCGGCGTGCTTTGCGTAGGTAAAAGAACTTCCGTATGAATTTGATATCACTTCAAGAGCTGGGGCAATTGTCTTCATGATAAAATCTTTAAAAAATAATAGCAAATTTAACAAAATCACTTAATATAATTTAAAAATTAACCTATAACGGTTTCGTAAATACACATTTCGCATCAAATTCCTTAAAAACCAAATCTCTAAATTACGGTAATTGAGTTATATTTTTAAGTACCCTTATTTTTACTCCTAATTTTTTTAATATATCGTATTTAATCAAGTCCTTTTATAAACAAATCCTACATAAGTAAGAATTTACTTTATTTTACACAAATGTTAATTTTTACAAATAATTAAAAAATAATAACCTAATTAACAAAAACACCTAACATAATTCAAAAATTAACCTATAACGGTTTCGTAAATGAGAATATAGCATATAAATTGGAAAATACAGTTGTGAAAAAATCACACATCCCGGAGTAATTTAGCATCAGAAAATTAGAACTAATAATTTAAAACGAAGCGTTATGAAAAAGATATTAAAATTAAGTTTAGTATGTGCAGTACTTTTTACAGGAATGAGCACTTATGCAATTGATGGAAATGATAATGGAAATGCAGATTTTAACCTACACGTATTAAAAGCGAATGGAAAGCTGATTACGTTTGCTCTAAATCAGGTAAAGAAAGCAAGCATTAGTATTTATGATAAAAACAATAGTTTGATCTATTCTGAGAATGCTTCAGGTAAAGAAGGAATCTTAAGAACTTTTAGTTTAGAAGAACTTCCTGCAGGAACTTACTTCTTAGAAGTTGAAGACAGTGCAAAAAAAGTAAGACACGAAATTACAATTACTGATGATAAATCTATATTGTCATCTAAAGCAGTTTCGTCAGCATACAAAGCAGGTTTCTCTGCTCAAAATTCAAGCGTAGCAGTACGCTAAACAAGTTTATGCTCTCATAAAGTATAAAAATGAGGTTAGATAGTTAGTAAAGTTAAAAACGTGATTGTTTTGAAACAGCTCTTTGTGGTTATTGAGCTGTTTTTTTTGTGCCATACTTTTTTGGGTTTCCCGCAAAGGCACTAAGACGCAATGTTTTATTTTTTGCTATTTTTTTACCGCAAAGAGCGCAAAGATTTTCTACCTATATATACGCTCAGAAAACACAAAGTTCGCAAAGCTGAATCATTCAAAGCTTTGCGAACTTTGTGTTTACTAAAAGCTCCAGCATATAAAAAATCTTTGCGCTCTTTGCCGGTTAAAACAATTCGCAAAGTTTATTCGACATAAAGCTTTGCGAACTTTTGCGTTTACTAAAAACCCAGCATATAAAAAACTTTTGCGCACTTTGCGGTTAAAACAGTTCGCAAAGTTTATTCGACACATAGCTTTGCGAACTTTTGCGTTTACTAAAAACCCAGCATATAAAAAACTTTTGCGCACTTTGCGGTTAAACCTTCGAAACAAATCATTTGTAAGAAATACAGATAAATTTACATTATCTTAATTTAAGCAAAACATTGAAAAATAGTATCCATATTAACAAAAACGATAAAAATAATTCAAACTTTAACCTATAACGCTTTCGTAAATGAGAATACAGCATCGAAATTGGAAAATAGAGTTGTGTAAAAAAATACATATCCGAAGTAATTTAGCATCAGAGAATTAGAACTATTAATCTAAAAAACAAATGTCATGAAAAAGATTTTAAAATTAAGTTTAGTATGTGCAGTGCTTTTTTCAGGAATGAGTACTTATGCAATTGACGGGAATGAAGATTTTAATCTTCATGTATTAAAAACCAATGGAAAGCTAATTACGTTTGCCCTTAATAAAGTGCAAAAAGCCAACCTTGCTATTTATGATAAAGATGGTACTTTGATCTATTCTGAAAGTGCTTCTGGTAAAGATGGAATCTTGAGAACTTTTAGTTTAGAAGAATTTCCTGCCGGAACTTACTTCTTAGAAATTGAGGATAATGTAAAAAAAGTGAAACATGAAATTACAATTACTGATGATGCAACTTCATTATCAAGAAAAGCAGTTTCATCTGTTTATAAAGCAGGATTTTCTGCTAAAAATACAGGCGTAGCAGTACGCTAAAAAGTTATACTGCATACAGTATAAAATGAGGTTAGATAGTTAGTAAAGTTTTAAAACGGGAAATCGTTTTTTTTAAACAGCTCTTTGTGGTTATTGAGCTGTTTTTTTGTGCCCTTTTTTTTCCTGAAATTTATTTCGACTTCATTTTTAGAAAACTATTCTTAATAAATATAAAAATCTGATTTCTAAACCATTAAAAAAATCACAGAAAAAAAATCCAAGAGCCCAGTAATTACGTACATAGTTCAGTCAAAACACCGAAACATCTTTGATTCAGCAATTTACACCTATAAAAAAGTGCTCTTTTTGCATAAAATTAAATTTCAATTTGTAGTTTTGAGCGTTCCACAAACAGTAATAAACAATTAAAAAAAACATGACAAATTTTACCAAAATGGGCTTAGTTGTTGCCGTATTTTTAACAACGATCTTTACTAATGCAATGGATGGAAAAGGGGATTATATTTTGAATATAAAAACCGGAAACGGAAAAGTAGTTAGCATTACTTTGAATAACCTTGAGAAATCAGTTTTTTCTATCTTCGACGAAAACCACAATTTAGTGTACACAGGAGAATCTGCTACAGACAAATTAGAGATTTCGAAAACCTTAAGTTTAGAGGCATTTCCTGCCGGAACTTATACATTAGAAGTAAAAGAAAGCGGTAAAGTGGCGAAACATGAAATTAATGTTTCTACTAAAAAATCAAAAACTATTAAGCTTGACGAATCAGTAAACGAAAGTCCTGGTTTCCGTCGTTAATTGTTTTTTACTTAAAAATTGAAAAGCATCGGCTGTGGCTGATGCTTTTTTTGTTTCTACGCAGTTTCCCAAAACTAGTTCGATATGTAAACTATGATATAGATTAAAAAAAATCTTGAAATTCCTTAAAATTAAGCACAAAAAAACCTCCCATTATCTGAGAGGTTTCCATAAATTTTAAAAACAGTAAAAATCACATATTCCTTCTATACTGCCCGCCTACTTCAAACAATGCCGAAGTAATCTGACCCAACGAACAAACCTTTGTAGCTTCCATTAAATGGTCGAATAAGTTTTCGTTTTTAATGGCTGCTTCTTGTAGTTTATTAAGATGCTCATTTACTTTTGCTTCGTGAAACTGATGCAAGTTATCGAGCATCGTGATCTGATATTGTTTTTCTTCTTCGGTGGCGCGAATTACTTCTGCCGGAATTACCGTAGGTGAACCTTTTGAACTCAGGAAAGTATTTACCCCCACAATTGGGAAATCTCCGTTGTGTTTCAGCGTTTCGTAATACAAACTTTCTTCCTGAATTTTTGAGCGCTGGTACATCGTTTCCATTGCACCAAGAACACCGCCACGTTCTGTGATTCGGTCGAATTCCTGGAGAACTGCCGCTTCTACCAAATCTGTTAATTCTTCGATGATAAACGATCCCTGAATTGGGTTTTCGTTTTTCGCCAGACCTAATTCTTTATTGATAATCAACTGAATCGCCATGGCTCTACGCACAGACTCTTCGGTTGGTGTTGTAATCGCTTCGTCGTAAGCATTGGTATGCAATGAATTACAGTTATCATAAATCGCATACAAAGCCTGCAAAGTGGTTCTGATATCATTAAAATCAATTTCCTGAGCGTGCAACGAACGTCCCGAAGTTTGAATGTGATATTTTAGCATTTGTGCTCTTTCGTTTGCCCCGTATTTGTTTTTCATGGCTTTTGCCCAGATTTTACGTGCCACACGACCAATAACCGAATATTCAGGATCAACTCCGTTCGAGAAGAAGAACGATAAATTAGGTCCAAAATCGTTGATACTCATTCCGCGGCTCAAATAATATTCCACGTAAGTGAAACCATTAGAAAGCGTGAATGCCAATTGCGTAATTGGGTTCGCTCCAGCCTCGGCAATATGATATCCTGAAATCGAAACCGAATAGAAATTACGAACGTTTTTGGTAATAAAATATTCCTGAACATCGCCCATTAATCTCAATGCAAATTCTGTAGAGAAAATACAGGTGTTTTGCGCCTGATCTTCTTTTAGAATATCGGCCTGAACCGTTCCACGAACTTGCGATAATGTTTTGGCTTTAATATCATTATACACTTCCTGAGGCAAAACCTGATCTCCGGTAACACCCAAAAGCATTAAACCTAAACCATTGTTTCCTTCCGGTAAATCGCCTTGGTATTTAGGGCGTTCTAATCCACTTTCTTTGTATATTTTGTTGATTTCAACTTCAACTTCTTTTTCTAAATCATTCGCTTTGATATAATACTCGCATTGCTGATCGATCGCCGCATTCATAAAGAATCCTAACAACATTGGCGCTGGCCCGTTTATGGTCATACTTACAGATGTCAAAGCATGAACCAAATCGAAACCTGAATACAACTTTTTAGCATCATCAAGACAACAGATCGAAACTCCTGCATTCCCGATTTTCCCGTAAATATCAGGACGAATATCCGGATCATTTCCGTACAAAGTCACACTATCAAAAGCTGTCGAAAGTCGTTTTGCCGGCAATCCTGCGCTCACATAATGAAAACGTTTGTTGGTTCTTTCCGGTCCACCCTCGCCTGCAAACATTCTTGACGGATCTTCGCCTTCACGTTTAAATGGATATAGTCCTGAAGCAAAAGGAAATTCTCCCGGAACATTTTCCTGCAAATTCCAACGCAGGATATCGCCCCATGCTTCGTATTTAGGCAAAGCTATTTTAGGAATCTGCAAATGTGATAAACTCTCGGTATGTGTCGCAATTTTTATTTCTTTATCACGAACTTTAAATGTATAAACCGGATTTTTGTATTTGTTTACTTTCTCGTCCCAACTCAGGATAATTTCCCAATTGTAGGGATCTAAGTCCATTTTTACTTTATCAAATTGATTCAGTAAAAGGTTAAGAAAGATTCTATTTTCGTCAAGTCCTTCGACTCCGTTCAGGATGACACTATCGTCATCAATTCCTGCTTTATTGATTTGCGGAACTTTTCCTGAAACCGATTCTATGGTTTTAAAGATTCCGTATAGTTTCTGCGCTACTTTTTGTTGCGAAAGTGCACTTTCGTCATACGATCTGTTACTCTCTGCAATTTCAGATAAATAACGGGTTCTGTGAGGCGGAATCACGAAGATTTTCTCGCTCATTTCGCGTGTGATTTCAAATGTCGAATGCAATTCTGAATCGGTTTTTGCGACAATCTTATCCATGATCGCTTTATAAAGCGTATTCATTCCCGGATCGTTAAACTGCGATGCTATAGTACCGAATACTGGCATTTCATCCGGATTTTTATCCCATAAATTATGGTTTCTTTGGTATTGTTTTTTAACGTCGCGAATTGCGTCAAGTGCGCCTCTTTTGTCAAACTTATTCAAAGCTACTAAATCAGCAAAATCAAGCATGTCGATTTTCTCCAATTGTGTTGCTGCTCCAAATTCTGGCGTCATTACATATAAGGATACATCAGAATGATCCATAATCTCCGTATCTGATTGTCCGATCCCTGAAGTTTCCAGAATAATCAAATCGTATTTTGCTGCTTTTAGAACCTGAATCGCTTCGGCTACATATTTAGACAAAGCCAGGTTTGATTGGCGTGTTGCCAAAGAACGCATATAAACGCGAGGATTATTTATGGCATTCATTCTAATTCTGTCTCCTAAAAGTGCTCCGCCCGTTTTACGTTTCGAAGGATCGACAGAAATCAATCCGATAGTTTTCTCCGGGAAATCAATCAAAAATCGACGAACCAATTCATCTACCAAAGATGATTTTCCTGCTCCACCAGTTCCGGTAATTCCAAGAACAGGTGCCCCCCCCGCCCCCAATGGGGGAGCTGATAATGACTGTGGAAATACTTTATGAAATTCATCAGGATTGTTTTCTGCTAATGAAATTAATCTTGCAATCGTATTAACTTCTTTATCCTGCAAATTCTGGCTGGTTTTCGAAGCTCCCCCTTCGGGGGTTGGGGGGCTGACATCTGAACGTTCGACCAAATCGTTGATCATTCCTTGTAAACCTAAAGAACGACCATCATCAGGAGAATAAATTCTGGTAATACCATAATCCTGTAATTCAGCAATTTCGCTTGGCAGGATTACACCGCCTCCACCGCCAAAAATCTTAATATGTCCCGCTCCTTTTTCCTGAAGCAAGTCATACATATATTTAAAGTATTCATTGTGACCTCCTTGGTATGAAGTCATTGCAATGGCATTTGCATCTTCCTGAATGGCAGTATTTACCACTTCTTCGACACTTCGATCGTGACCCAGATGTATCACTTCGACTCCGGTTGACTGAATAATACGACGCATGATATTGATCGCTGCATCATGTCCGTCAAAAAGAGATGCTGCTGTAACAATTCTTACTTTATTTTTAGGAATATATGGTATTTGTTGCTCCATTTTATGAATATGATAATTTTAAGGGAGCAATTTACAAAATATTTTAATATTTGGTTATTGTTATAGCTTTATGTTAACAAAAAAATAAATGTTTTTTTAATCTGTACGTGTAACAATTTCAATCGTTATCGTATATATCCTATACAAGTATTATAGATTTTTTGATAACATGGTAATCTTGAAAAATTTAAGCAGAATACAACAACTTGTTTTCCAGCATCATAAAGTAATTTAGCAGGGTAGAAAAGCCCCAAATTTTTACCTAAAACTTTTACATTAAATAGTAAACGTAAAAATTTAAAAAAATGAAAACATTATATCCAATCGCCCTAATTTTAAGCTTGAGTTTTTTTGTATCTTCTTTTAAGACATCTGAAAACGAAATCCTTTTACACAAAAAAACTTCAACTATTGCAACCGTTTACAACTCAGATTCTGATGTAGACGCACTTTCGAATGATTTCTTTAAAAGATATTCGGATTTAAAAAAATATAAATCTGATGTAATGTCATTATACAAAAACAGAACTTTGGGAACTATATGGTTCGATGAAGATGACATTAACGAATTTGGATCTGTATTATATGAGAAAGCAAAAAAAACGAATGATTTAGCTATTCCTTATCAAAATGAAATTGACGCGCTTTTTTCTTCATCAGAATCAAAACTATCAAAAACGGATGCAGATATGCTTTTGAGTTCTTTATATGTTGCTTATGCAAAAAAAACAAATTCAGACTCTAAGAAAAAAGTGTCCTATGATGCTATGTTGAAAGATTTTTTAAATTACAGCACGATCGAAGAAGCAACTGCCTCAACAACAACTGCAGATACTAAAGTAGAATATGATCAGTATTATAAATTGCAGGAAGTTCTAAAAAAATATAAAAAAATGGAGCGTTCTAATAGATGGAAACCTATTGTTCCGGAAGAAACACCTTATAAAGATTTACGTCCGGATGCCGTTTCGAAAACAATTGCACAGGTTAGAACCCGTTTGTACTTATTAGGAGATTTGAAAACTAATTCTAAAAGCGATGTTTATGATCGTGAATTGATGGATGCCGTAATGAAATATAAAGTTCGTAATGGTTTTAAACCTAACTATATTTTAGCAGAGGAACATATCAAGGAAATGAACGTACCGCTTTCTGATAAAATGGAGACGCTAAAACTTAATATGGAGAGATGTCGCGCTATTTCGGCTCAGATTGCTGCCAGCGATGAGTATGTTTTGGTAAATGTTCCGTCGTATGAATTAATTTATGTTAAAAACGGAAAGGTACAATTGACCTCCAGTGTATTTGTTGGCGCACCATTGACTAAAACAACCATTTTTAACGGTGAAATTGACAGAATCGTTTTTAGCCCTTACTGGACTGTTCCGCAAAGTATTGTAAACAATGAATTGAAAGGAAAAATTGCTGCAGATAAAAATTATCTTGCAGATAAAAATATGGAAATAGTAAATGGTCAGGTAAGACAAAAACCGGGACCTGATAATTCTCTGGGATTGGTAAAATTTATGTTTCCAAATCCAGATGATATTTATATGCATGATACACCGTCTAAAACATTGTTCGATTTCGAGAAAAGAACTTTCAGCCATGGTTGTATCAATGTAAAAATGGCAAAAGAACTAGCGATTGCAATGCTTAAAGATTATCCGGAATGGACTACCGAAAAAATTGATAAAGCTATGGCAGGTAAAACAGAAAACAGTTTTAAATTAGCTAAAAAAGTGCCTATTTACATCACTTACTTTACTTCATTGGTAAATGAAAATGGAGAAATTGGTTTCTATCAGGATGTTTATGAAAGAGATAGTGATTTAAGTAAAACTCTTCAGTCAGAAGTGGTGGCTAACTAACAACATAATTTAAAATATTAAGTGGCTTGTTTCTTTATTGAAGCAAGTCACTTTTTTTATGTCATTTATATTTCAGCTTTGTATTTTCTAAGATAAAATCAGAATCGAATTTAGTCTTAAAATTATATCTATTAAAAAAACTTACTTCCCTGAGGGTCATCTGTAAAAATAAAAAATACCCTAAATTATTATTTTAAAAACTTTTATTGATAATAATACTTGGTAATTAAAAAGACCTTTGCGCTTTAAATTGATTAATGAAACTAAGATTGTTTTTTCAAGACAAAAATATCTTACGATTACCAGTCAATTTTAATTAAATGGATTTTTAATGAAGACATCAAAGATTATAAAAGTTATAATTTCTTTACTGCTTATTATCCTCTCGGTATGGATCATATCTTCAATGGTAGTTCCTTCCAGCGCTCAGTGCTTAAACATAATGAGCATACTTCTTATCGCTCCTTATATATTTTTAGCAATATTACTTTTTTCGATTATAGCGATATACCGCAATAAAAAACAAAAAACCTGGTGGGTTATTTTAATAATAACGATTGTACTGCTTGCGATATCGATTATTTCTTTATCGGTCTTTTTAGGATTACCATTTGGAGCCGGAACAAACTAATTTTTATATGAAAAACAACAAAAAAACTGCCATAACCTTAAGTCTAATCTCTCTAGTATTATTAATTAGCACGATGATATTTGGCTATATAGTAATAGAATCTGATAATGTAGATATAAATCCTATTAGTGCAGCTTGTATATATCCTCTTCTTCTTTTATCAGCATTGCTATTATCCATAATAGCGGTTAGCCTAAACCAAAAACAAATTCTGGGATGGATAATATTAATATTAGTTCTAATACCATTTATAATGTCAATTTATGTATTCGCGGGCTTAGGAGATCTTCCGCTGGGAGCTGGAACTCGCTAAACTTTATACACTAAAAACAATAATTCAAAAATGCAGGACAAACATAAAAAAGCAAAAATTATAAGTACAATTTCAATAAGTATAATTGCTGTTTTGGTATTGTTGGTATTGATCGCACCAACCGGATTTGAATATTTTAGCAAAATAGCAATATTGATCAATTCTATCGTTCCGCTTACCGTTTCATCTTTATTAACCTTAATAGCACTATTTCTAAACAAAAAACAAGTATTGGATTGGCTTTCATTAGTATTCAATATCGCTTTCTTTTTAGTAGCGATTTATAACATAGTTCTGATGAGCCGATTATTTTGCTGAATAGACTTTTATTTTTTTTCGAATAAAGAACAAGTCATGCACCCGGAATATTATTAAAAAAAGGAAAAATTGCAATTGTTAAAAAAACACCCAAAATGAGAAAATTCGATTTAGAAGCATTTGAAAAACATAAAAAAGACAACAATACCTACTGCCGATATATTACTAAAAATACTAATGGCGATAGTATTGAAATTTTCCTTACAGAACATAAAGACTCTTATCAACAAACGATTATTTACTTAAATACACCTATAAAACAGAGATTTATGTATCATAAAAAAACGTTGACTCTAATAAAAGAAATAGAAAGCTTTTATGATTGTATTATTGGTTTTTCAAAGAGAATACGATGATGGACAGGAACTTATAAAAGAAATCAATAATGATGAGCCTTATAAATTTAGCTGGCAAGACTTAGTAAACAAAATGAAAAACGAATAGCAAATAGACTTGATGGATGAAAAAGAACAAATTAAAAACAATACTCAGGTGACATTTTTATCCAGAAACTCTCAAACAATGGAGCATTCTATTAGTATGCCATGCGAATTTACTCCACATGGAGTAATTGAAGAAAAATTCGAGATTGACGCCATTACAGGAAATACCATTTATCATATTGGGAACAAAAGAAACAAACATTCCGATTTATTATAAATATTATCATAATAAAAGAAACAGCATATAAATTGCGATTCCTTTTCAAAATAATCACTTTAACATCGAGTTCTGTCTCAAAAATATTAATAACAAAACCTTTTAAACCATGAAAATCACAACCATTAAATCATTTTTATTCTTTATTATTTTAGGCTTAACAGCTTGTTCTTCTAATGATTCTGACAATGACGAAACCACTATTCCTAAACAAAATTCGTACGATTATTATGTTGATGCAGCAATGCAAAAATCAATCAACCAACTTGGTATAACCATTCACAAAGGTTCGACTCCTCCTAACGTAGAAGGTATTTATAAAATTGATCCCTTTCGCTGTACCATGTCTAATTTTACTGATGCATTGTGAGGTGTCACTCTTGGCACATCAACACTTACATTATCCAACCAAATACAGCCAAATTAAGTGTTGATTTCAAAAATCTTACTATTTACAGTAATGACTCTACAAATGAAATATGGGAAGGAAAAGGTTCTTTTATATCTGGTGAAGGCAATAAATTCTCGATCCTGCTGCATAGCAATGGCGAACTAGACAGAGGCTCATATATCGCAAAATACCAAAATCTGATTATTTTATCCGGAGAGCTTGACATACAAAACAATCAGATTAAAGGAATCAAAGATGTACAAATGGCATCGATTATGTCTGATGATTATGGCGATCCACATACCACTTTGATAGAAATTGGGTAAGGCCGTTTGTTTACTAATAGTTATGCCGCCGTGAAGTAATTAAAATTCGTTCAAATAGAATTATCCTGTTTTTCAATCTAAAAAATCATTTGTATTTAAATCTTAATTAACAGTATCTTTCTATCTTTAAACCTGAATCTAAAATAAAATCTATTTATGGAAGACGATTATGTTGAAGTAAGAAAAAGTTGGTGGGAAAGAAACTGGAAATGGTTTGTACCAACAGGATGCGTAAGCCTATTGTTGATTTTTGTACTGTTTATAGTCAGTATTTTCTTTGGAGTTACCTCAATGATGACAAATTCTGATGCTTATAAAGAAGCAATGACCGAAGCACAAAAGAACAAAGTGATAATTGAAAAACTGGGAAGTCCCATTGAAGATGACGGAATGACTTCGGGCAATATTAATACAGCAAACGGCAACAGCGGAAATTGTGATTTACAAATTCCGATAAAAGGACCTAAAGGAAAAGCGACTTTATTTGTTGTTGCTGAAAAAAAAGGTACCTGGAAGTATAGCGAAATGACAGTTGTTATTCAAAATACAAAAGAGGAAATTGATTTACTCAAAAAATAATTACATAAAAATTCAGGCAGATTTCTTAAATTAGGTATCTGCCTTTTTTATTGATAAAATAAAACCAGATATAGTATCTTTATAGGCAACAAATTTCCAATCATGAATATCCGCCTAATAGCTTTATTATTTTTTTTAAATTTTTATCCCTCAGTATTTTCTCAAACAAATACCATAATTCATAAAGCAGTAAACCAATCCTCTGCAGAGAATGACAATCAGGATATTTATATAAAAATATTGTGGTTAGACCAAAACGGTAGTCTCCAGCTTAATACGAATTATATTAAAACATTAACAGAGCCGCAACGCGCAGCCTTAGGCTACATTGCAACTGATGTTAGTAATGAATGTTATTGGGATGGAGAAAAAAAAACAGATGAAAGTAATTTAAAATGTAAATTTCTCTCGGCGCTAAATTTAGGTTATCAATGCTCTGAGAAACATGTATCATTTTTGAAAAAATGGTTTAGCGAAGATCAAAAAGTTTTGGCAAGACTGCAATATTGTCAAAAAACAGAATCCTCATCAAAAATTCAGGATCGTTTTTCCGAAATTAAAATGATTACTACTAAGGATACCATCAAAATTCTTTACAGTGCAATTGGTGAAGATTTCGAAAAGCAAAAAACATGGAGATGGCAAGAAGAATCTACTTATTCTTTTACAAAAACCGGAATTAAACAAATAAACCGTAAAAACATTAATGGCGAGTATAACTAAAACTGTATTTACTGACCAAAAACAAATGAAATTATTTTTTTTATATCTTAGTTTTTTGCAATGTATTTGCGCAACTGCACAATCTGACGCTCAATATCACGCCTACACAAACAGTATAAAACAATTCTCAAAACCTGTCCGGATTTTATCTAATTATATTAATAAAGAAGGTAATGGCCCGATTGAATTTACAAATGCTAAAAAACAAATACTACGTTTTAGGGTAATGAATCAAAAATTACAAATACAACATGGCGGTGTTGCTTATCAGCTTTTTTATTATAAAAATGATTATTTACAGCGAATTGAAACATTTGATGAAGCCGGAAATCTTGCCGGTGAAAGAGAATCAAAAAATGAAGCAGGAATAACGTTTATTATTGAAAAGCCAGCTTTATACTTAAAGAAAAAGAAACTCATTGATGCTGAAGAAGGAAACATTGATTTAAAGGATGATACCAGCGAAAAAATCATAAGAGTAGAATTATTCGATCATAATAATTTGCCTATACGAGAATTTCAACCCACTTATATCTCAAGCAAAATGTATTGGAATTATAATGTCAGGATGTATTGGCCGTAATTTTGAGGTTCTGAGTGGCTAAGATTCTAAGTTTCAAACGTAATTTATCTCATCCCGGAGATAAAAGATCACAAAACCTTGCAAAATTAATTAGATCAAAATTATGGCAAAAGAGCTAATCGCTGCCCAACTAACTTCTCTTTGGATTGGTGGTTTTTTCTTTTGGATCATAAAAGGTTTCAAAGGAAAATTAAAGGACCAATTTATATTACAATTCGAAAAAAGAAACATTTGGTCGGGTTATGTTATCCAACTCCTACTTGTAGGGATATTTGCTTTTTTAATGATTCGACAAGAACTTTAAAAATACAAAAACCGTAATATAATGAGAAACATAAATCTTCTAATCCAGCCCAATAAAACTGAAAATCCTTTTGCTTTTTCCTTTAAAAAGTATAAGAGCACTTCACTTAATATTTATTTTATTGGTGTTCAGTGAACATCGTTTAAAACGGACGCCAACACTAATGTTAATTTTAAAACAAATTGTTTGTTCTGCCTAAAGAAAATTGTGGCTTTGTTTTTGAATAAATAGTATTTTTGAAACTTAATAAAAACTACTAATGAAAAAGATTTTAATATTATCTCTTCTGTTTTCTCTAATTTCCCATGCTCAGGTAAAGGAAACTTTAGCACAAAAACTATCAAAATTATCTACTCAACTTTCAGGAGTTGGCGGAGTTGATATTGCTTCTGGATTAAAAGAGGCTTTAAATAAAGGAATTACACAACAAGTGAGTAAATTGACTGCCGAGGATGGTTTTTATAAAAATGAAGCTGTAAAAATATTAATGCCTGAAGAATTGCAAAAAGTCGATGCTACATTGCGCAGAATCGGATTATCATCTCTTGCTGATGAAGGGATTAAAGTATTAAATCGTGCTGCGGAAGATGCTGTAAAAGAAGCTACGCCAATTTTTGTTTCGGCTGTAAAAAACATGTCGTTTACAGATGCTAAAAACATCTTATTAGGAAATGAAAGTGCTGCAACCAGTTATCTGCAAAAAGGTACTACAACTGCTTTGTACGGAAAATTTAATCCGGTAATTAAAAGCTCCTTCGAAAAAGTGGAAGCTGATGTAGTCTGGAAAAATATCATTAATAAATACAATACTATTCCTCTGGTAAAAAAAGTAAATCCTGATTTGACTGATTATACAACGAATCAAGCATTGGCGGGTGTTTTTAAAATGATTGCCGTCGAAGAAAAAGATATTCGTACCAATATTAATGCAAGAACAACGCCTTTACTACAAAAAGTATTTGCAATGCAGGACAAAAAATAATTTTTCTGTCGTTTAAACCGTTTCATCCGTAATTACCGGTCGTGCATTTAAGCGATTAAACAAATTAACAATTAACCGATTAACCATTAACTTGAAATGCAAAAAATAACCATTCTGATTCACTGCAAAGACCAAAAAGGAATTATCGCCGCAGTGACGACTTTTATCGCTAAAGTAGAAGGAAACATAATCTATATCGACCAACATGTTGATGTAGAACAAAATGTATTTTTTATGCGATTAGAATGTGAACTGACCAATCATAATATAACAATTGAAGGTCTGAAAGCTGATTTTGATAAAACTATTGCGTCTGATTTTAATATGTCATGGGATTTGTACAATCAGGAACAAAAACCAAAAATGGCATTGTTTGTATCTAAATACGACCACTGTTTATTCGATATTTTAGGACGTTACAGTGCCGGGGAACTAAATGTTGAAATTCCGGTAATTATAAGCAATCATAATGATTTAAGATCGATTGCAGAACGTTTTGACATTCCGTTTCACTGTGTACCTTTTACAAAAGAAACTAAGGAAGAAGGCGAAGCCAAACAAATTGAATTATTGCAGCGATATCAAATTAACTTTATCGTTTTGGCCCGCTATATGCAGATTATTACACCTAAACTGATTGCACTTTACGAAAATAAAATCATCAATATTCATCATTCGTTTTTACCTGCTTTTCCAGGCGCAAAACCCTATCATTCCGCTTTTAAACGTGGTGTGAAAATTATTGGGGCAACCAGTCATTATGTTACGGCAGAATTAGATGAAGGTCCGATTATCGAACAGGATATTGCGAGAGTTTCACACATACATTCCGTTGATGATTTTATCATGAAAGGTCGTGATTTGGAACGTATTGTTCTGGCTCGCGCTATAAAGCTGCATGCAGAACGTAAGACAATGGTTTATAGTAATAAGACAGTTGTTTTTTCGTAGTAACTAAGTTTCTAAGTTTTTTTTAACCGCAAAATACGTAAAAAGTTACGCAAATGCCGCGAAGTTTATTATGTTTAATGTTGATGATTTTACGAAGATCCTAAAGCTTTGTCTCAAATTATTGGCCACGGATTAGGCAGATTTAGACTGGTTTTCACTGGTTTCTTTTCTGTAAATCTAACTATTAAACCAAACTGAATCCGCCCCTACAATATAGATAAAGTCAAAGGCTTTTATAGTTCCGAAGGAACAAATTATATTGTAGGGCTGGACTTTAGTCCAGTTTACATAAAAGAATATAAAATTTTAGATATTCAAAATATTTGTATTTATATCAAATAACAAAACCCGACAGGTTTTTAAAACCTGTCGGGTCTACTATATAAAATCAAAGATTAGCTTTGAACGTTTTTTACTTTGAACCTTCAAAAAAAAACTATCTTACTTCGATTAGTAATCTTGGATCAGAAAAATTATTTACTTCCTCCATGTTCATTCCCAGCGCATTTGCAACTCCAGTTCCGTATGCCGGATCAGCTTTATAGCAATTTCTGATGTGACGTACCTGAATGAATTTCTGCGCCCCTCCTACTTGTCCGGCGGTATTTTTGAACAACAATTGTTTTTTCTCATCGGTTAGTAAACGGAATAATAAACCTGGCTGAGTAAAATAATCGTTATCATCATCCCTGAAATTATGCGCATATGCATCGCCATGAAGTGCCAATGGTGGTTCTTTGAATTCAGGTTGTTCCTGCCATTCTCCAAAACTATTTGGTTCGTAATGTTTACGTCCTCCATTATTTCCGTCTACACGCATTGCACCATCTCTGTGAAATGTATTATACGGACATCTGGATGAGTTTACGGGAATTTGATAATTGTTAACTCCTAAACGGTAACGATGCGCATCTCCATAAGAAAACAAACGCGCCTGCAGCATTTTATCCGGCGAAAAACTAATTCCGGGAGGTACGTGCGCCGGATTAAAAGCAGCTTGTTCTACCTCAGCAAAATAGTTTTCAGGATTTTTATTTAATTCGAACTCTCCAACAGGAATTAAAGGAAAATCTCCTTTTAACCAAACTTTAGTCAAATCAAAAGGATGGAAACGATATGTAGATGCTTGTTCTTCGCTCATGATTTGAACGAACATTTTCCATTTTGGAAAATTACCTTCTTCTATCGCATCAAACAAATCTCTTTGATGACTTTCTCTGTCGCCACCTACTAACACAGCAGCTTCTTCATCAGATAAATTATCAATTCCTTGTTGCGATACAAAGTGAAATTTTACATAATTTCTTTCGTTTTGAGCATTCAGGAAACTAAAAGTATGACTCCCAAATCCGTGCATTTGTCTGTACGATCTCGGAATTCCCCTATCACTCATTACAATTGTAACCTGATGTAAAGATTCAGGTAATAAAGTCCAAAAATCCCAATTGTTATCAGCACTTCTTAAATTAGTTCTTGGATCACGTTTTACAGCGTGATTTAAATCTGGAAACTTCATTGGATCACGAAAAAAGAAAACGGGTGTATTATTACCTACCAAATCCCAATTTCCTTCGTTTGTATAAAATTTCAAAGCAAAACCACGAATGTCTCTTTCGGCGTCAGCGGCACCTCTTTCACCTGCAACTGTTGAAAAACGGGCAAACATCTCTGTTTTCTTTCCAATTTCCGAAAATATATCAGCTCTTGTGTATTTTGAGATATCATGAGTTACAGTAAAAGTCCCATAAGCCCCGGACCCTTTCGCATGCATTCTTCGTTCCGGAATTACTTCGCGGTCAAAATGCGCCATTTTTTCTAAAAACCAAAAATCTTGCAATAAAACAGGTCCACGAGGTCCTGCTGTTTGAATATTTTGATTGTCCGGAACGGGAGTTCCTGTTGCAGTTGTTAATTTTTTGTTTAAATCCATATTGCTGATATTTAATGTTTTATCAAATATACAAACTTATATATACGATATTCATAACCAAAATTGATTGTTATTATATTTTAATAATTAAAAACTATTTAACATTACAGAAAGCTCAGAAACAAGTATTCTAAAATCTTAACTTATGTTCAACAAAGTAATAACAAAACCTTAACAGCTAAACGTTCATATATATCTGATCTTTGTAGTGTAATAAACTGGTTATTTATTATTTTGGTTTTGGTTAGTTAAATGATGCCGGCGTCTTCGAGATGCCGGCATTCTTTTTTTATAGCAAGTTTTGTTTTTTGCTCCAAGTTTTCTTTGTTTCAGGTTTTCTTTGTTTGCTTCGCCTGTTCGGCTTTCAGCCTCGGGTCAGGTTGCTTGACTTTGAACTTAGTTTTACCACAGAGTTTCACAAAGTATTTTCTATTATACAATATAGTATACATAAAGCTTTGTGAAACTCTGTGAAATCTTCGTGTTACTCTGTCGTAAAAAAATGTGGTAAAAAAACTATCCAACAACTTGAAACCTGACCCGAGTCTGAATACAACCTGAAACTTCCTTTCCTCATTTTGGATACAACTACAAGAGATTTAGATACTTTATAAAAGTAATACTCACGGATCTTTGTCTTATAATTTTCAAACTAAAAACTTAAAACAGAAATTATGAGTACTATCCACAAAATAAAATTAGGAAATCAAGGGCTTGTTGTTCCCAATATTGGTTTAGGCTGTATGGGAATGACTCAGATTGCCGGTGCTGACATTTATGGTAAGGCCGATGAAAAAGAAGCGATTGCTACTATTCACCGTTCGCTTGAATTGGGCGGAAACTTTTTAGACACCGCAGATTTGTATGGACCTCTACACAACGAAAGATTAATTGCAAAAGCCATAAAAGGCAATAGAAACGCTTATAGTATTGCTACTAAATTTGGTTTTGAAATTGACGATAACGAACAGCTTACCTGGAAATTTAACGGTAAAAAAGATTATGTAAAGAAAGCGGTAGAACGTTCTCTAAAAAACTTAGGAACAGATTATATCGATTTGTATTATTTGCACAGACTTGATCCAAATACACCAATCGAAGAAACTGTTGCTGCTATGGCAGAATTGGTTAAAGAAGGAAAAGTAGGTTATATTGGCTTATCTGAAGTTTCATCCCAAACCATTCGCAAAGCCCATGCAGTTCATCCTCTAACTGCTATTCAAACCGAATATTCTTTATTTGAAAGAAGTGCCGAAGATGATGGAATATTAGAAACCCTTAAAGAATTAGGAATTGGTTTTGTTGCTTATTCTCCGCTTGGAAGAGGTTTTATTTCGGGAGATATTAAAAGCCCTAATGATTTCCCGGATGATGATTTTAGAAAAGCGTTACCTCGTTTTCAGGGACAACAATTCGAGAAAAACATTCAATTGGTAAATGAAATCAAAAAAATGGCTGAAGAAAAAGAAATAACAGCTTCTCAATTGGCAATTTCATGGATTGTTTCGAAAAATATCCTGCCTATTCCGGGAACAAAACGAGTAAAATATGTCGAAGAGAATATTGCCGCAGCCCAAACAACGCTAACTAAGCAAGAAATGGATCGTTTAGAAAAAATCATACCACTGGGAACCGAAACCGGAATGCGTTATGATGCCGCTAATATGGCTTCTGTTGACCAATAATACTTTGAGATGGCGCGCAGATGGTACTGATTCGCTAAAGCGAAAACGCAGATTTATAAAGATTTTTTTATCGTAAATTTTATTGTTTGCGTATTTCAGGCAAAGCCGAAAGTTTGAAAGTAATCATAAAACCAAATCATTAATTTCTTAGGAAAAGTTATCTTTACGATAGCTTTTCCTTTGTATATTTTATTTGAATATCCTATCTCTCTTATCATGAAAAAAGAAGCCCATATTCCGTATACTATTCACTCGATTTCAGAAATGCATTCCCTGCTAAAGATTCCAAAGCCGGAACATCCTTTAGTAAGTTTTGTCGATTTAAGTAAAATAAGCTGCCATTTTGATGACAATCTAAAAAGTGTTGTTTATGATTTCTATACGGTTTGCATTAAAAAAGGTTTTACCGGAAAAATGCGATACGGACAAAATTATTATGATTTTGATGAAGGCGTAATGACTTTTATGTCACCCGGACAGGTTATTTCTACTGAAGTTTCTGTTGACACTTCTGTGTATGGAGCCATGTTGGTGATTCATCCTGACTTTATCCAAAACTATCCTTTGGCCAAAAACATTAAAGATTACGGCTACTTCTCGTATGCAGTAAATGAAGCTTTGCATCTTTCTGACAAGGAGGAAACGATGGTTAGAAACATTATGCAAAACATCGAACAAGAATACACGTCCTCTATTGATGCTTTTAGTCAGGACGTCATGGTTTCGCATATCGAATTGCTTCTTAATTATTGCAATCGTTTTTACAACCGCCAATTCATCACCCGAAAAAGTGCCAACAACACACTTTTGACTAAATTAGAAACCTTGCTTTGTGACTATTTTGAAAGTGATAAAGTACAGCAATTCGGATTGCCAACTGTCGCTTATATCTCTGATGAATTAAATGTTTCCCCTAATTACCTTAGTGATATGTTACGTTCTCAAACTGGTCAAAGTACACAACATCACATTCATAATAAAATTATCGAAAAAGCAAAAGAATTGCTCAGTACCACATCTTTAAGCGTAAGTGAAATGGCGTATCAACTGGGTTTTGAATATCCGCAATCTTTCAATAAATTATTTAAAAGCAAAACCAATGTCTCGCCTTTAGAATTCAGAAGTTCGTTTAATTAATTTTTAAATTAAAAAACCTATTTTATTCGCAAAGATTCGCAAAGACTTACGCAAAGTTCGCAAAGGTTTATTTGATAATATATAAGTAGGTAAAGTTCGAAAAGCTAAATCAACACAAAACTTTGCGAACTTCTCTTTTTTATAAAAACTTAATAGTAAAAAACTTTACGGACTTTGCAGTAAAATTATGTTCTAAGTCATGCAAACCTGAAACTTGAAACAAGATAAACCTGAAACTAATTTTTCAGTCTTTCGTGCAGAATTTTAAAATACGGAAAAGCCTTGAGTAATCTACTCCCGTGCCAGGAGAACATTTCGCCATCTACAAAAATAGTTTTGGCGTGATGTGTAAATCTTCCAATCTCAAAAGCGTCTTCTTCTTTAAAAGGATAGGGTTCTGATGAAAGTAAAACCAAATCAGGATCACCTTCAATGCGCATTTTTTTTATTTCGACTTCAGGATAACGCCCTTTGTCTTCGTAGATATTCGAGAAGTGATTTAACTTTAATAATTCATTAATATAAGTATCTTTTCCTGCTACCATAAACGGATTTTTCCAGATAAAATAAGCTGCTTTCTGTACCGGAATATCCTGAACATATTTTTTGAAATCGCTTAAAGCGAAAGCCAGTTTGTCATTCCATTTTTGAGATTCTGTCCTGCAATTAAAGAGTTGTCCAAAATCTGAAATCATTTGAAAATTATCTTCTATCGTAATAATATTCGTTACCCAAACCGGACAAATCGCACTTAATTGATCGACGATTTCCTGTGTGTTTTCTTCTTTATTGCAAATAATAATATCAGGCTGAAGCAATTTAATCTTCTCAAAATGGATTTTCTTGGTTCCACCCACCATTTTCTTAGTCGATTTTAAATGATACGGATGTACACAAAACTTGGTGATTCCTATGATTTTTTCTTCTAAACCTAAATCATACAGTAATTCTGTTTGAGAAGGCACTAAAGAAATAATACGTTTAGGGGTTTTCTCAAAAGAATGTAAAGTACCAAGCTGATCAGATAATTGTTTCATTTGAATTTTGTTTCAGGTTTTCTTTGTTTCAAGTTTTATGATTGTGTTTTTCTACCACAGAGTTACACAAAGTTTTTCACAGAGAAACTCGAAGAAAAATAAAGCAAAAAACTTTGTGAAGCTTTGCGAAAAACTTTGTGTAACTCTGTGGTAAATTGTGTTCAAAGTAAAACCTTAAACCTGAAAGTTTAAACGAATAATTTCTTCCATTTCCTTTTGTACTTTCAATGCTTCTTCTCTTGCTTTTTCGGCAAAGTCAGTTCCTTTTGAGGCGTAGATAATCGCTCTTGCTGAATTTACTAATAAACCAACTTGATCGTTCATTCCGTATTTGCAAACTTCAGATAAACTTCCGCCCTGAGCGCCAATTCCGGGAACTAATAAGAAGCTATCCGGAACAATTTTTCTGATATCAGCAAAATATTCGGCTTTTGTAGCACCAACCACATACATTAAATTGTGGCTATTTTTCCATGTTTTAGAAGTTTCTAAAACCTGTTTGTATAATTCTTTTCCGTTTGTTGTCAACGTCTGAAAATCAAAAGCACCTTCGTTAGAAGTTAGTGCTAACATGATAGTATGTTTGTTTTCGAAAGCCAAAAATGGCTCTACCGAATCTTTTCCCATATAAGGAGCAACAGTTACACTATCAAAATTCAGGTCTTCAAAAAAAGCTTTCGCATACATGCTGGACGTATTTCCTATATCGCCACGTTTTGCATCTGCAATCGTGAAAATTTCAGGAAAATTCTCATTGATATAGTTGATTGTTTTTTGCAAAGACATCCATCCTTTTATACCATAAGCTTCAAAAAATGCAGTGTTGGGTTTGTATCCCACAGCCAAATCATGTGTAGCATCGATTATGGCTTTATTGAATTCGAAAATAGGATCTTCGGTTTCTAATAAATGAGATGGAATTTTACTTAGATCGGGATCTAATCCAACGCATAAAAATGATTTTTTTAAAAGGATTTGTTCGTGTAGTTGTTGTGTTGTCATTCTTGTTTTTTTAGTTCTTCTACTACTTTAGAAAGGATTCTATTTTAGAAGTACGCAAAAATAAAAAAAGCCGTTCAATTACGAATGGCTTTTTAGTTTTATATTCAATTCAGGCTTACAAATTACCTAAATAAACAATTTCTGTTCTTCTGTTCTCTGCTCTTCCGGCAGCAGTTTTATTAGATGCAACTGGTTTTGTTGCTCCAAAACCTTGCGAAGTCAGATTATCCGGATTTACTCCTTTGGCAATCAAGGCATCCATAACTACTTTTGCTCGCGCTTCAGATAATTTCTGGTTTGCTTTAGGATTTCCAACATTATCAGTATGTCCGTTGATCGCAAATTTAGCATTTGGATAATTTTTCAAAATCTCTTTGATCGCGTCTAACCTTCCTGAGGTTACACCTTTTTTAGCATCGCTTAACGTTGCTTTTCCTGTAACGAAAAAGATCGATTTAGCTTCTACTTTTAATTTCTCCAGAGTAGCTTTTGTAACCTTAGGACAACCTTTATTTTCTGCAGGGCCAGCAATTAGCGGACATTCGTCGATATTATCCGGAACTCCGTCTTTATCTGCATCTAAAATCGGGCAACCTTTATTTTCTGCAGGACCTGCAATAGTTGGGCAAGCATCATCTTTGTCTAAAACGCCATCTCCATCTGTATCCGGCCAAGGACAGCCTTTGTTTTCTATCGGACCGGCAATTGTTGGGCAAGCATCTACATTATCGAGCAGCGTATCTCCGTCAGAATCTTTCCAGGGACAACCTTTATTCTCTGCAGGACCAGCAACATCCGGACAGGCATCGTCTTTATCAAAAACACCATCTTTATCTGTATCCGGCCAAGGGCATCCGTTGTTTTCTACAGGACCCGCTACTTTTCTACAAGCATCTTCTTTATCTATGATTCCGTCTCCGTCTGTATCTTTGAATTTCTTTTCATAAACCGGAATTTTCATCCCTAGATAAAAATCAGCTGCTTTTGAATCTTTCGAGGCTAAATTGGTAAGAATAGAACCAGAACCAATAAAGAAAGCTCCAGCGCGTAATCCTGAACCAACCTGCATTCCGCTATACTCCATATACGTTATTGGCACATAAAAACTGAACCATCTGCTTTCGTAGCGAGGTGTCAGGGTGATACGATCAGCGATTCCGTAACCATTTATTTTATTGGCAGAAACCATATTGATATCTCCGTTAAGATTCAGGTAGAATTTCTTGTACATATTCCAGTCTACATCAGCGTGAAGTGCTGTAGGCAAGTTAGTTTTTGTACCTTTTATAGAAGCTATTTTAGTATAATGCTCATTCAGGAAATCATAGAAATTGCCCGCATCATTAATCATTTCCTGAGTGATGGTACCATTTACATTGTAAACATCCTCTCTTGAATTTTTATAATTAATTGATCCGATATCGGTAACAGATAATCCAAAACGTAATTTGTATTTGTTTAAATCCCTAAAATTATTGTCGGCCGATTTTGCCTTGCTCAAATCATATTGATCATAATCCGGTCTCCATTCGTACACCAATCCAAAATCAAAACCAAATCCCATTGACTTTGGGTCAAAATCATAATCCTCTTTTGCTTCGAAATCCTGACTTGTTCCCACAGTAATTTGTCCGTTAGAGACAAGAGTTCCCTGTTCAGGATTTACTGTATTTTCATTATAGACAACACTAACATCCTTGCCTTTTACATATCCGTTTACACCACCCTGCAAATATTTGGCTGTTAAACCTCCTTTTAAAAAATGCTGGTCTTTTTGGTATAAAACTGTTGCATACGAAAGTCCAACTTCTGCCCAGGTGTTTGAAGCTCCGTTTGGATTACCGGCATTAAAATTAAAATCGCTTGCTTTATCCAGACCGTCTTTTACCTGATCTACAAGGCTACCGTTTATATTTCTTAGATTAGTCACAGATCTTGCGCGCGTAAATAACGCAATAGTATGCTTGGGAGCAATATTGAACATGAAAGAAGGTCCCATAATATCAAAATTAGCAATACCATTATTGGCACTTTTTGGCGTTATTTTAGACTGGCTGTCAAAATCATATCCTTTCTTATAAGTATCAAAAATGTTTACTCCATATAAGTCATTTCCTACTGAGCCGCTTATAGAAAACAAATTAACATCAGTTTTAAAACGAGAATCGGCAATAGAAGCCGGATTAAAAAGCACACTTTGTACACCTGCATAATTATCATGCGTATACCCAATATAAGACTGGGCTGTGGCCGAAAATGAAATTGCAATAAGTATTAAACTAAGTAATTTTTTTTTCATTAAAATTTTGGTTTTTATATAAATTCGGGGGCAAAACTACACTTTTAGATCTACACAAAGGTTACCGTAACATTGAATTCATGTAACATCTGGTATTAATTATGTAAGAAAAATTTAATGGTTGTATTCTATTTTTGATAACGAACATAAAATCAAACAATTATGACTCCACATATCGGAATAACGCCAGAAAACTTAAAGAAGAGTACCTCTATATTAGCCACGATTTTATCTAATGAAATGACGCTTTACGTAAAAACGAGAAAATTTCATTGGAATATTTCCGGAAATAGTTTTATGGAGTTGCATAAATTGTTTGAAGAACAGTATCGAATTTTAGAAGCTAATATTGATGAAGTTGCTGAACGCATTAGCCAGCTTGGCGAAAAAACGATTGGAACAATGAATGAGTTTATCGAAAATTCTACTCTAAAAGAATCTCCAAAAGAATATGCTTCGCAAAAACACATGCTTGGAGAGCTTTTAGAAAACCATGAACAATTGGTAACCGAATTTAGAGAATATGTTCCGGCTTTTGAGAGTGACAATAACAATGATATTGGTTCTGCTGATTTTGTGACTGGTTTGCTTCAACAACACGAAAAAATGGCTTGGGTTTTGCGCCGTTATCAGGTCTAAAAAAAACATCAAATGTGAATTATGAAACGCTTTTCAAAATTCATATAACAAGCAAACAAAGAAGATTTCGGAATTTTACAATATTATAAATACAAAAAACTATATCATGAATACTACAGAAATAAAAGGTAACTGGAATGAGTTAAAAGGAAAATTGAAACAACAATATGCAGATCTTACTGATGATGATTTGTTGTACGATGAAGGAAAAGAAGACGAAATGTACGGAAAACTTCAACAAAAACTCGGAAAAACTAAAGATGAGGTTCGCAAAATCATTGCAGATTTGTAAGACCTTATAAATCAACTACAAATACCGTCTAGTACAACAATATTAGGCGGTATTTTTTTGAGACTTTTATTTAAATTCATTCATATGCTTCATTGCTTGCAAGCATTAAACTCTGTAACCAAAAATAAATTAATTATCTTTAACAAAATTTCTATAAAATGAAACTATTTATAAAGTTCGACATCAACACTATTTGCTCACTTTTTTTGAAACAAAACCTGGAACAACAAAATGTTAATTTTACAACTCTGGGATTTGGCGAGATAGAAATTGCTGACAATATAGATGCTGATGCACTCGAGACTTTAAAAAATAATTTATTGCCTTGTGGTTTTGAAGTTGTTGAAAATCAGAAAAGTGTTCTGGTTCAAAAAATAAAAGACGCTATAATCGAGCTTGTTTTCATGGAAGACAGCAATAATTATAAAAGTTCTGTGTTTCTAGCAGAGAAATTAAACCACAGTTACGGCTATTTATCAAATGTTTTTTCGGAAGTGACTTACTCGTCTATCGAAAATTTTATCATTTTACAGAAAATTGAAAGAGCCAAACAATTAATTATTATTAATGAAATGAGTTTGACCGAAATTGCTTTTTTACTTAACTACTCGAGTGTTGCGCATTTGAGTACTCAGTTTAAGAATACAACCGGAATTACGCCATCGGCTTTTCAGAGGATAATTAAGAAACGTAGAGAAAATTTAAAATAAAACCCAAATACCACACTAAAATGCAAAAAAACGCATTATACATTTTATTGGCTGATGATGATGAAGATGATCGTCTTTTTTTTAAGGATGCTTTTGAAGAAATAAAAATTCAGACAAAAGTAGACTTTGTTCATGACGGAATGCAATTAATGGAGCATTTGATGGATCCAAATGCGAAATTACCCGATATATTGTTTCTGGATTTGAATATGCCTAAAAAAACAGGTAAAGAATGTTTGATCGAAATTAAAAAAACGGAACACCTTAAAAATATTATTATTGCCATTTATTCTACTTCATCATCAGAAGAGGATATTGAGGATACTTTTATTCAGGGTGCCAATATTTATATCAAAAAACCAAGCGATTTTAACACGCTTAAAAAAATAATTAATGAAGTCGTTACAGTAAACTGGCACTACCATACCTCTGGGTTAAACCGTGATAATTTCCTGCTTCGATTAAAATAATAGCATACCAATGAAATGGATACCAAATTTTAATTCTTCAAACTCATTGAGAGTTATTTTTGTAATCGCGGTTTTCATTCTGTTATTTCTTTCATCTATTGCTTACAAACACAATAAGGATTTAGACGAATCCAGCAAAGTTGTAATGCATACGTACGAAATAAACATTCAATTAGAGCGATTAATGTCGGCGATTAAGGATGCTGAAACAGGGCAGCGTGGTTATATAATTACACGAAATGCACGATTTTTGACGCCTTATATTTATTCGCGTGATAAAGTAAACACTTCATTTATTACCTTAAAAAAACTTACTACGGACAATCCGAAACAGCAAAAAAATCTTGAAAAATTATTTAAGCTAATTATTCAGCGTTTTGTTTCTTTTGAAAATTGTCTAAAATACAGCGATCCTAAAACATATGATAAGCGAAAACTCGACAATCATATGTTTGGTGGTCGAATCCTGATGGAAAACATTCGTTTTCAGGTGGACGAAATGAACGATATCGAGAAAAATTATCTGGCAAAAAGACTTAAGATTTATGCTGCAGAAATTTCCTTGAGTCCCCTATTTTCTATTTCCCTGTTTTTGGTTGCGTTACTTTTTATTCTGTTGGCTTACAGACAAATTAGCCGTGATTTTGAACGTTTGAAAATCTACAATAAAAAACTTTTGATTTCGAGCGGACTAATGGCTGAATCTGAAAGCATTGGTAAATTCAGCACCTGGCAATGGGATTTAGATTCTGACAAAATCGATTATTCAGACAATCAATATCGTTTACTGGGTTATGAGCCAAATGCGTTTGTGCCTGTAAAAGAAACTTTTCTTGAGTTTGTACATCCTGATGACAAAGAAAAGGTAGCGAAATCTATGGAAAACATTGTCGAGAAAAAACAACTACCATTTGTTTACTATAAAATTACACGTCCGGATTATGAAATAAGATATTTTAAATCTACCGGAAAACTTTTGACGGATCAACAAGGAAGCAAAATTTTACTTGGAATTAATTTTGATATTACCGATGAACATTTACTGAACATCGAACTTCAGGAACGTAACAGAGAATTAGAAAAAAGCAATAAAGAACTGGCGTCATTTAATCATGTTGCAAGTCATGATTTGCAGGAACCTCTTAGAAAAATACAAACTTTTGTATCCCGAATTTCTGAAGCCGATAAAGCGGTTTTATCTGAAAGTGCCAAAGCTTATATTTCTAAAATAGAAGTTTCGGCAAAAAGGATGCGTGTTTTAATAGACGACTTACTTTTATTCTCGAGAACGAATACAACCAAAAAAGAGTTTATAAAACTAAGCTTAAATGAACTTCTTGAAAATGCCGAATCTGAACTGGCTGAAATCATCGAAGAAAAGAAAGCTGTTATTACAGTTTCTAAATTGCCTAAGCTGGCGGTTATTCCGTACCAAATCGAACAGCTTTTTATAAACCTGATTGGAAATTCCTTAAAATACAGTCAACCGGATACGGTACCTGAAATTAAGATTGAAAGTGAAAAAGTAAACTCGGCAGATTATCCGGATTTATTAGAGCCCAATGTAAAGAAATTTCATAAAATTACCTTTACTGATAACGGAATGGGGTTTGATCCTCAGTTCAAGGAAACCATATTTGTTTTGTTTCAGCGTTTGCACTCTAAAACAGATTATCCCGGAACCGGAATTGGCCTGGCGATTTGCAAAAAAATCGTAGACAATCACAAAGGTCATATTATAGCCGATAGTACACCTAATAAAGGTTCGGTTTTTACAGTGTTTCTTCCGGAGTAGTTTTTTTTAGTTTACAGTTTACTGTCGCAGTTTACAGTTTAAAAAAAAATTGCAGTCACAGCTTACAGTCACAATTTTAAACTGATTACTGACACTGATTACTGACACTGATTACTGAGACTAAATACTGATCACTGAGGCTGATTACTGAGACTGAAAACTCCCCAAAAAAAAATCTGTAAGAAAAAGAATTTTACTTTATTATAAAAAAATATAAAAGGAAGCCATCAGTCGAACTGATGGTTTCCTTTTTTTATGGACAAATTTTTCTTCAATAATTACCTGTAAAACAAAGAACTGAAAGCGCAAATAATCTCATTATGGGAATTATATAAACATTCGTTTTTATGCTGTAAAGCAAAACGTTTGATTCGTTAGCATCTTTGTAATGTAATACTTTATGAAGTAATAATGAAAGCAGCGCCCCAATTGAAAGCGATATTTTTTAGATTTTTTTTATTGATAATTTTAGTTTGTATTTCATCATGCAAGAAAACCAATCCAATAGAAAATTCATTAAAAAGTGAAGCTTTTGTAAAAACGGAAAAAGAAGAAATCGAAGCTTTCTTTTTTATTGCAACAGCAAATGTGACTAAATCAATTATTTCAAAAAGCCAAATTGCACAACAAAAAAGTTCAGATTTTGCGATACAGGATTTAAGTCGAAAAACAGAGATCGAACAAACAGAATTGTTACAGGAAGTTTCAAAATTAGCCAATAAAAAGCTCATTATTATTACTGAAATAAATGCAACACACAAAAGAGATTTATACGATTTGATCGATTCTAACATTACAAGTTTTAACAAAATTTATTTGACTTCTATGGCTGAATCTTTAAAAGAACAAATTAATCTGTTTGAATCAATTTCGAAAGAGACGAACGACAAGGAAATACTAAAAATTGTATTGCACTATTTACCTGAACAATATCAGATCTTACGCGAAATGCAAAGGATCAACAACGAGATTATTTAAATGCCTATATATCTATTATTAACTAAATTATTTTAACTATGAAAATGCAATCAAATTTTTTATGCGCCTTAACACTTTTTTTAACAGCTTCATTTGGAATGCTACACGCTCAGGACAATAATGTAAACACAGAATTTGGTATAAAGGGAGGATTCAATATGTCGAACCTATATCAAAGCAATGCTGATGACAATAATGTATTATACGGATTTAACGCCGGGGTTTATGCAACATTACCTATTTCTGATTATATCGCCATTCAACCAGAGATTTTGTTCACTACAAAGGGTGCAAAATTAGAATATGACAGTGCTTTACTTTCTGGAGACGCAAAATTCAAACTTAATTATATCGAAGTTCCTTTATTAGTAAGAGTAAATATTACTAAAAACTTTAATATTCATGCCGGTGGTTATGCTTCATATTTAGTAAGTTCTAAAGTAACTGGTAGCGGAGATGTTAGTTTTGAACAAGACATTGACAGAGATGACCTCAACAAGTTTGATGCTGGTATTGCAGCAGGTGTTGGAGTAGATTTTGACCCAATCAGTATTGGTGTACGTTACAACTACGGATTAACAAATGTTGGTAAAGAAAGAACTGATGCAATAACAGGAACAACTTATACATTTCCGGATGCAAAAAACAGCAACCTGACTGTATACTTATCATACAAGTTAAACTAGAAAACAATTATTAACCCCTTAATATAAAAACCATGTCTAATTTATTATATACAATCGCAGTAATTCTGGTTATTCTTTGGGCTCTTGGGTTCTTTGTTTATAGCTTAGGAAGTATCATTCATATATTATTAGTCATTGCCATTATCGCAATACTATTCAGACTTATCAAAGGTCGTGAAGTTTAAAAAAAATCAACATTATAAATAATAATTATATTAATCACTAAATCAAATATTATGAAAGCAAGTAACACAATTTTAGGAATTTTAGGAGCTGCAGCTGCAGGAGCGTTTTTAGGTGTATTATTCGCACCGGACAAAGGATCAAACACTAGAAAAAAAATCAAAGATAAATCGAAAGATTACGGAGATGATTTAAAATCAAAACTTGACGGTATCGTTAGTACTCTTTCTTCAAATGGTAAAGAAATCATCGAAGAAGGAAAAGCAAAATTCAACCAGGCAAAAGAAGATTTTAATGCTGTCAAAGATGAAGCAAAAAATGTAAAAACGAACTACTAAGAAGTGAAATTTTTAAATCATAAATACCCTCTATCATGGAATCAGATGCAACAACAAACGAGAACTTAAATCTTTATGAAAAAGCAGAAAACTATACCAAAACGAGTTTAGAGTTAATTAAACTCAAAACGGTATCAGCCACAGCAGATGTCTTATCAACATTAACATCAAGAATAGCAGTTGGCGCTGTTGTTGCATTTTTTACCTTGTTCCTGAACATTGGGATTAGTTTATGGCTTGGAAAAGTACTTGGAGAGTATTATTACGGTTTTTTTGCCGTGGCATTATTTTACCTCATTGTTGCCATTGTCATGCACAAGGCGCAGCATAAGCTTATTAAAACTCCTATTGGAAACATGATTGTTTCCAGTATTCTTAAAGAAACTAAAAAAGACATTAAATCTGATTCAAATTAATCGAAAAACTAAAAAAGACTGTTATGGAAACTATTTATACACTTGATTCATTAGATCAGAAGATACGTTTATTAGAAGATCGACAGGACGCCGAGTGGTGCGCCATTAAGGATGAAATCGATGAAATTAAGCACAACTTAAAACCTCTTAACCTCATCAGGAATACCGTTGAAGAAATCAACGAAACAGTAGGTTTCAAAAGCAATCTGGCACAATCTGCCATAAGCATCGGGATAGGTTACCTCGCAAAAAGATTTGTTGTAGGTAAAAGCACTTCGATGTTCAAAGGCATTTTTGGATCGCTATTGCAACTTGTCGTTACTAATTTAGTTTCTAAACCACATCATGAATCCCCAAACGAGGAATCATCACAAAAAGAATAATCAAAAGAGTAATTGTCTAACTAAAAATTATATATTATGGAAAAGCTTAGCGAAATAGTATTAAAAAATGGTGTGTACATGTACTCAAATCTATATAAATGTTTTGAATATACGAGAGTATTTCTAGGTATCTAACTTGCTTTATACGTTTTATAAACAAACGGTTAAACAGTTAATATCCTTCACTATATATTTTTTTATTAAGGTTCAAAGGTACTAAGTTACAAAGGCGCAAAGGTTTCTTTGCAAGTCTAAAATAAGACTTATTACTGAACCAAAAAAGAGACTATTTCATATCTGAGATAGTCTCTTTTTCTTTAGAAGTGCAAAGGAACTAAGGTTCAAAGCGACAAAGGTTTCTTTGTAATCGTATAATAAGACTTCACTTCTTTTTCTCTATGGTTTTTTCGTTGATGAATATCTAAGTAAAAAAGATAACAAAAATCAAATCATTCGAACAAAAAAACAGCCTGTTTCACACAAGTGAAACAGGCTGTTTTTATAATTTAAAGAACTCCTAAAAGACACATTTGCTTTGCCTCCCTAAAACCTTTGAACCTTTGAACCTTCTTTAGAAAACTTCCGAAGCTTCTTTCAATTTCTCCATATTGTTTACCAATTGTAACTCGGCAACAATTTTCTGAATGTCACCATTCATAATATTTCCTAAATCGTATAATGTCAAACCAACTCTGTGATCTGTCACACGACCTTGTGCGTAGTTGTAAGTACGAATCTTAGCAGATCTGTCTCCAGAACTTACCTGAGATGTACGTTTTGTAGCATCTTCGGCCTCTTTCTTCGCCAATTCTTGTTCGTATAAACGAGAACGTAAAACCGTTAAGGCTTTATCTTTGTTTTTATGCTGTGATTTCTGATCCTGACACTGCGCCACTAATCCCGTAGGAATGTGCGTTAAACGTACCGCAGATTTCGTAGTATTTACAGATTGTCCGCCAGGTCCTGATGAACAGAAGAAATCAACACGAACATCGTTCATATCAATTTGTACATCAAACTCTTCCGCTTCCGGCAAAACCATTACCGTTGCTGCAGATGTATGCACACGACCCTGAGTTTCTGTCTGAGGAACACGTTGTACACGGTGTACTCCGGCTTCAAACTTCAAAGTTCCGTAAACATCCTCTCCGGATACCTCAAAAATAACCTCTTTGAAACCTCCAGAAGTTCCTTCGTTCATATCAACCACAGATGTTCTCCATCCTTGGTTCTCGCAATACTTTGTATACATTCTAAATAAATCTCCTGCAAAGATACTCGCTTCATCCCCACCCGTTCCGGCACGAATCTCGACCATCACGTTTTTAGCATCTTCTGGATCTTTAGGGATCAACATAAACTTGATTTCTTCCTCAAGTTCTGGCAATCTTTGTTTTGCTTCATCTAGTTGCATTTTGGCCATTTCGGTCATATCTGCATCACTTCCATCCGCAATAATTTCGTTTGCCTCATCTATATTAGCCATCAAAAGCACATATTCATCACGCTTTTCAGCCAATGCTTTCAGGTTTTTGTACTCTTGATTCAATTGCACATAACGTTTCTGATCAGAAATAACATCCGGCTGGATAATTAAGTCTGAAATCTCGTCGAAACGTTGTTTTACTATTTGAAGTCTATCTAACATTTTCTAATTCCTTTTATTGGAGTGCAAATTTACGAAATTTTTGTTTAAAATTCTATTATTGATTTATTGTGTTTTTTGAGGGGGAAATTTAGTGGGATTGTGATTGTTTTTAGGAGCCTGTTTCCTGCTATCCGTTACAATCTTTTGTTCCGAACCCCGGCACAAAAGGATTTTCACTTCTATCAGGGCTAGGGGTTTTATATCCTTTTCAGTGGTTTTAGAAATGAAGATTACAAAGTAGTTTTAGGATCAATTCTATTTTTAGCATTAAGTATATTCCTCCACATTCTTAAACTTCGCACGGTTAATGAAATTATTGTTGTAGAAGATGGTTTACAAAAAACAACTTTAGTTTCAGGTAAGGTAGAATTTATTCCTTTTTCGTCAATTGTAAGTATTCAAACAGAACGCATTCAAGGATTTTATAGTGAGTTAGGACAAATTACTATAGGTTATTTTGAAAGTACAGTTCTTCTTGAAAATGGTACACAATTATTTATTAACCCAGACTATGACAATCATCTGGAGATTGTTGTCGCAGTTAGGCATAATATTTAAAAAATGAAAACTCATTTTATAGACTCGTTGACTAATGAAAATTTTAAGGAAATCCAGCCGCAGTCTGTTTCCACCCGATTACGAAGTATTGCTGCTTAAAATCGTAATCATATCTGTAAATTCGAAAAAGCTAGATTCCTATTGTCGCTATTTTAAATTTGAATAACTTCACAAAATACAAAAAGTCTTAAATTTAAAGTTCGAACAGCATTTAGAAACAGTTTATGAAAAACAATTTTACATTGGGAATAATAGTCTTTTTAATAGGTATTATGACTAGCTGCAAAAGCGAAAATCAGGATTTTAAATTGTATTTCTGCGAATTTGATCAGTTTCAATATAACGACTCCCTCAACTACAGCAAATGGATTGATAACAAAGAAGATGCCCTGAAGACAAAACTTAATTTTGGTTCAGCACTCGACAAAAGAAATCTGGATAGTTTATACAAAGAAACTGCACAGTTTTTATTTATAGTTGGCGGCGGCGGAATCTACGTAGATATAGGTGATTGCACACCGAAAATTAAAAATGATACCTTACTTATAAAATACAAAGTAGATTTTACTACTGGTGCTGTAGGCGAAGCGGCTGCAACTTTTGCTTGTTTAGAAATCAACAAACAAAAATATCCAAACTACAAAAACATGAAAGTAATATATGTAAATCAGGATTTATAAAATGAAAATTATTCTGGAAAGAAATTTAGATTTCAAACAATTTCAAAATTTAATTGCTTTGACTTTTATCACGGGAATGATGTTTTTGGGAATGGTTAACTCGGTTGATTTTAAATCTTATTATAGTTTTGAGATCGTTTTATTTTTTTTGACTATAATCTTCATTTCGATCTTATTTACCAAGAAAGGTTTATTTATAGAAAACCATAAACTTTATAATGTAGTTTTTTTATTTGGATTCAAGCTTCGAAAAACCCTTATCGAGATCTCAGATTTTCAACAACTTTTTGTGACCCAAGGAAAGCTTTCAACTAATTATGCGTATACTTACAACATAAAAGCATTACGTAATTGGGAGCCGGATTTAAACTATTCGATACGTTGTTTTAATATATTTACGGCTGACGAAAATAAAACTAATAAAAAAAAGATTTTGACTTTGACTAAACCTGAAAAAGTAAAATTGGCAATTGATTTTATCGTTAAAAACACAAAACTAAATTATTGGCAAAACCATACTATTACTGCAACTATTACCTCCTGCTCTACGAAGTGTTTCTTCTTAAAAATCATAATCACACCTGTAGAGTCTAAAAAGCTGACATTCCTAATTGGCGCAAGCCTTATGACAACCTAAAAAAAAATACATTGGCAGAAACATATTTGACATCAATAAAGAAAAAGAATAATTGGACATATTATGTTTTAGGGATTTTAGCCTTTTTATCTCTAGCCATATTCTGTTTTACTAAATATACGCCCGAAAATCATTCAAGAAACATCTGCCTTATTTTATCCATCATATTTATAATTATCTCTTTAATTTGTAGTTATAATCTAATTTCAATAAAATCCTTTTGTATTGCAAACAACAATTTAACTGTTACGTTATATGGAAAAGTAATAAAAAATTATAATCTGAATGATGTCGAAAGTTGCACCCAAAAACAACATAAAGGAAGATATGAAAAATGGGAAACCTTAACATTGTATATTAAAACTGGTGAAAAAATAAAAATTTCAAGCAGTATTTATGATAATTATTTCGAACTAAAAAATGAACTTACAAGAAACAAAGTTCGAAATTTCAAGATCGAAGAATTAACGGAACAAAAATTCGGTTTAAAAGTAGCTTTGTTCTTATTACTAATAGGGTTTTTATTCCTTTTCGGTGCTTACAATTCATCACAAGTTAAAGATATCAACGTCCAAGATATTATTGTTTTTGGTGATAAAACTTCAGAACATATTCAATACATTAAAAATAAAAATAGCTATATCAAGATTAATGTAGAAAACTACCCTAATTTAAACTTCATAATAAATGGCAACGAGATAAATGCTACTTCTAGAAACGATTTAATGGATAAGATAAAAGTAGGAGATTCTATATTTATTGGAATTAATAAATCCGAATATAAACGAAAATTAATTAAAGTAGACTCCTTATCATTTGCTGACAAATATTTTTTTAATGAAAACATTAACATTGTTAGTTTAAAATCATCAAAAAAAGATTACTTAAAATTATCGGATGTAAATACTATTCAATCAGATCGTAAATATTGGAACTTTGTTATATTTGGCTTTTTCGGACTAATAATGATTCTGGCAGGAATATTTGGAATACAAAAATCAATAGAAAATCAGGATTTGTAATTAACATCACCAAAATTCCAAAATAAACGAACTAAAAACATCATGAAAAAACTATACTTTAACCTTTTATTACTAACGCTTTTTCCGTTGCATTCCTTTTGCCAACAAAACCTAGTTAATTCTTCTTCGATTAAGGAAGAGATAATAGATCACGAAGACGGAAAAATTGAAGACGGCAAGTACAAATGCAACTTATTCGATTGGCAAATTGAAATTCCCGAAGGCTTTATAATAACATCAAAAGAAAGAGCAAAAGAATTAGAAGACAAAGGTTACGAAGCTATGAAGGAACATGCCACAGAAGGAAAAAATATTACCCGAACTAGTACAACTTTAATCGGTTTTGAAAAAGACAAATTCAATATTTTCAGCGCCAACTACGAGTCTTTAATCGGTAAAAAAAAGATGACGTTTGATGAATACAAAGCTTTTATGCTTAAATTACTGGATGAAACCTATTCTGGTAAAGGAATAAAATATGACATTGCAAAAAGTGATTTAAAACTAGGTAAATATGACTTTAATAAAATTTTAGTTCATCTGTATCATCCTAAAACTGACGTACTAATTTTAACTCAGGAATTTTACAGTTCTTATATAAACAACCATTTGTATACGGCTGGTATCAACTATCAAAGCGAAGATTTAGGTTATATTCTAAGCTACAATTTTATTAAATCTTTTAAATCAGTGCAATAGTCATTCTTGGGTAAAAAACTCCCCGCTCTGCGATCGCCGTGGCGAAGTCTCCCGACTTCATGCCCACTTCAATAAACCACAAAGAAATAAAATCATATTATTGCAATAAACTTTAGGCAAAATAAAAAAAGCTACCAGAAAATAATTCCGGTAGCTTTTATAAAATAATGAAATCTTTGAACACGCTTTTACAACTTTGCGTTCTTCGATAAGATATAATCGTTGTATTAAAGAGAACTTATATAAGTAGCACTTGTATCTTTATTTGGTTTCCAATTAGCATTTGAATACTCTACATCATCTACTATTATTTTAAGAGTAGGCGCGTTATCTAATAAATTAATTCCATTAATTTTTTTGTTATTACCATTTTTTAAATTTAATATAGTTAATAGATTGTTATTACAAGCAAAATAATTTCCCTCTACCGCCGCAACAAGCGGATTTTTAGAAAGATCTAAAGAAATCAATTTATTATAAGGACAATGAAAATTGGTTAGTTTTGGATTGTTGCTCAAATCCAAACCAGAAATAAGATTGTTTGGACAATATAATGTTACAAGGTTGACATTTTTACTAACATTTAATGTCGTTATTTTGTTTCCACTACATGTAATCATAAATAAAAGTGGGTTCGCACTCAAATCTAAGGTTGTTAGATTATTGCCATCACAAGATAGATTTTTTAGAGCTGCATTTTTAGAAAGGTCTAGCGTAGTTAGATTGTTGTTCTCTGTCCATAAGACTTCTAAAGCAGTATTTTTAGAAACATCTAACGCATTCAATTTACCACCTTCGCTAAATAGCTTTAATAGTGCTGTATTTTTAGATAAATCTATAGTAGTAATATTACCACTGAAACTTAATTCTTTTAATAAAGTATTCTTAGAGAGATCTAAAGTAGTTAGCGGATTTTTGCTACATTGTAATGTAGTCAAAGCAGTAAGATTTGAAAGATCTAAATTGGCGATTAAATTATCACTAATTTTTAATATTTCTAAAGCGGTATTTTTAGAAATATTTATTGTCGTTATTTTGTTGTATGAAACATTTATTTCTTTTAAGGCAAGATTTTTAGAAAGGTCTAATGATGTTAATCTTATATTAGAAGTAGTGTATAAGTTTGAATAAAAGAAACTTTCTAAAGCTTTAAAATCCTGAATCCCTGTGAGATCTGCAATGCCTGAATCATTTATATTCAACTCTTTAACCTTACTAATTTTATAAGTTGGTATACTTCCGTCAACAGGGGCAACATCATACCCATATTTAATTAATACTTCTTCAAATTTAGCATCTGGTATTAGGGTCTTTAGGGAAGGATCACCTCCCATAATTACCGATACATTTATTGTCTGTCCGGCTAGTACAACAGCTGGAGTAGTTTGACTAATATACAAAGGAAAGGAACTTACCAAACTAATGGTTCCTGCTGGTATGTTGCTAAATGTAAAATTACCATCAGCTCCAACAGTAGCACTTTTATCTTCCTGACCTGTTTGTTTTAAAATTACAGTTACGCCTACAAGATAATCACCATTTTCTACTGTAGTTATATTTCCTTTTACTGTACCAGGAGATGGTTTTATTACATCTGGAGCGTCATCTTTACTGCATGAAGTAGTTAAAGCAAATAGTGATAGAAATAAGAACAGGATCTTGCTTAATTTTTCAAATTTAAAAAATTCAATTGTGTAATGTTTTGTCATAGGTTTTGAGGTTAATTAGTTCGCATTTTTGCTAATTTCAAAACTAGGGTAATTAATAGACATTTTTTTACGGCTTCACGTAATGAACTTAAATTCAAACCAATTACTTTTGATAAAACCTTTTGATTCTTTTTTTTAACCAACAAAAAACCAAACTAATGAGACTATTACTAACAACCTTATTTTTAATTTTCAATCTAACAATATTCGCACAATCGAACAATTTCGCTGGCAATTATACGCGTTCACTAGACGAAGAAGGAAAACATATCATAGAATATAAACTGACCTTAAATCAGGACGGAACATTCGAATTTCATTCGTATTCGAAAATGCAGGGCGGAACTCCACCGGAAGTCAATAAATACGGAAAGGGAAAATGGAGTGCAAAAGATAATATGATTACTTTTTCTTCTAACAAAAATGAAGATTTTGATGAAAAATATACGCTGGATTTTAATAAATCAATGGCAAGATTCATAACCAAAAATCCAAGAGACAAAAGTGACAAAATAGTAAAAACAAAACTTCAGTTTTTAGAATCAGGAATTGACTGGATGGAAAGAATCGATGTTTTTAAAGTATAAATAATTCAATTTGTCATCAGTAAAAAAAAGCCACAAGAAAAACTTTTTGTGGCTTTTTTATAACAGGAAAAAATCAATCTTTGTGTAAACGGGAGACTTTGTTTTGCATACATATAAATTAACAATAATTTTATGAACGACCGTAATAAAATAAACATAAACCAGAAATGAAAAATATTATTACAATACTTCTTTTATTAAGCACTGCAATGTTTACAAGTTGTTATGGACAGACCAAACCCATTGGAGAAGAACCTTTAAACTTAGAAAGCTTTGATTTTGATACCAAGATATTAGACTTATATCCTGAGAAAAACAAGAGTAAAGAATATAACGGTTATTATGAAATAAAAGGAACGGTACATTCTCAATTGGTCGCAAAAGACACTACTTATATAAATGAATATTCAGAAAATAAAAAAGCAATTGGTTTAGAGTATCGTCAAAAAAGTTCAACCTCAATTGATACAATGGCAGTATTTGAAAATCAGCGGTTCCAGAAGGTTAATGTAGCCACAACAATAAATGGTACAATAAAAGTAATAAATGCTGTTGCTGATGAAATTACGTCAAAACAATGTGATGGATTAATTACCAAATTAGTCAAAAAATATGGCAAGCCTAAAAAATTGAAGAATAATTGGAATGAAACTTTTACAATATATGAGTGGACCACTAAAAACAAAATTATAAGGTTTGTGTCTGCTTTTGATGATGAAAGCACAACTATGAAAATAGTAATTCATAAAGAGAATAAAACGATTGCATCGGGAGAGAAAGAACCACACTATGTTGGTTATTTGTTCATCATCAACCCTTTATTAAAAGCCGAAGTTTTTGGTAAAATGAAAACAGGAGATTTTGTTTATCTTGACGAAAAAATGGACTAAAAACTACCTTCACAAAAAATGAAAAAAATTGTATTTAAGTTTTGGATAATTAATTTCCTGATAAGCGTTGCATTATTTTTTATCTATAATATGGTGATTGCAGCAACAAAAACGGTGGATGGAAATTTATTCGAAAAATTGATCCAGATTTTAGAACTGTTATTAAATATGGGATTTGCATTTATATATTTTATTGCGATGGCTATTTCTTCTTTTGTACTTCTTCTAAATTTGGTAGAAAAGATTAGAAATAATTTCTATCTGTCACTTTCAACATTTTTAGGAATACCACTATTTTGTTTTATCCTTATCATTAGTAATGTATTGATTGATATTCGCTTACATAATTTTACTATTTTGACAACGCTTGCCATTTTTTCAACAATTGGTTTGTTGCTTACCACAATACAATTTTTATTGTTCAGAAAAAGAATTAACAAAATACAAGTTCAATAAAAAAACTGCTTACAAAACGAGTTTTTGTATCAAACAGACTGAAGTTTAAAATTTAACAACCCTTTTTCAATTGAACTTTAGTAACAATATTGGCTTTATACTTCAATTTTTTGACTGATCGCAAAGTACCTAAATCATTATATACAAACACAATGAGACATTATATACTTACAACCATTTTACTTTTGGCTTTTTGTGCTTGTAATAACCTTGACAAACAAAAAAAGAATGTTGCAATAATCTCTAATGATAGTTTTTTGCAAGACAAAAATGACAGTACAAAGACAACAAAGCAAATTCTTAATAAATTATTGCCGAGTGTTTTAGCATTAGCTAAAGCTGACACTTCCGCATTTTATTATGGTAAAAATGTAATCGAAAAAGACAGCTTATCGAGGCAATTATTAGTGGGTAAATTCATTGACAAAAGAAAAATAATTGCAACAGAAATAAATATTAGAGACAACATTATCAATTTTTTTCTACCTGGATAAGGATAATTGGAAATTAATTGGTAGCGAAAAGACAAACATTTCTATCTACAAAATAGAATTTGAAGACCTCGACGGAGACGATAAAAACGAAATAGTAACTTCGTCATCCAGTAACATGAATGGCAACTCGTGGAAAGAAATTTATTATTATTCAGACAAAACTAATACGATCAAATATGCAGGTTCGTTTTCAACTGACTATGAAGTAAAAAAACAAAAAAAGCAAATCGAAGAAACATACGAAGGCAGCTGGTATATGGATCAATCCAAAACACTTTATGAGTGGCGTAGCGAGAAGTTAGTTCCAATAAAACAAATTATCCTGGCTCACGAGCAAAATACTTATGAAAACGGAAAACTGACTTTTGAGTATTACGAAAATTCGATCAATGAAATTGAAGGACTGAAATTGAAATTTAAAGAACCTTACACCAGTGACAAAAAACAAAAAGATCTTTGGGACAATTTTTTTACCAAATAATAAAAGATTGCTTGCCTGTAACATAGCAACTTTTGTATAAATTCCCGACCACAGAAAAACATTTAAAAATCTGTACATCAGCTTAAAAAAAAAGTACCAAAATGAAAACACTTGTTCTTATATCAATTTTAGTATTCTGTCTTTCTTGTAATAACAAGAATACAAAAACAGTTGAAAAATCAGGCCATCCAAAAGAGGTAAAAAAAACAATTTATGAGACTAAAATTAAATCCGACAGTACTGTTATTAAAGATTTCCTAAATGAAGTTATGAAAGAAGAAGATATTCTTTTTAACGGAAAATTAAAAAGATATTTTTCTATAAGTGAATTTGAAGAAGTATTTGGAAAAGCAGACAGCATTAAATTAATATCAGAAGAGGGACCTTGCTTTTCTATTTTCGAAAACAAAGATGGAAGTTCAGATATGGAAGATAAATATCTGTATAAAGATGGTTCACGATTTGAAAACACAAAAGACAAAGTAGCCGTTGATAAATTTAGATTTACAGAAAATAATTTTATTTTGTTTAAAGGAATCAAATTAAACTCGTCTATACCAATAAGTGACTTACAAAAAATCTTTCCGAATGCAACAAAAAGCATCGGAAATATGGATGTATATAAAGAAGGAAAACTACAAGTAATTCAGTTAAGAGAGGACGAAAATAATATTTATTACGGATACATAAATTTATTTATTAAAAATGGAAAATTATATTTTATGCATTGGTGGTATCCTTGTTAAAAATACCTAACATACAACATTGGCTCAGCTGAATTTAAAAAATACTCAAGAATAAAACACTAAATAAAAAAGCTACAAAAATTATTGCACTTTTTTTATAACCGGAAAAAACCAATCTTTGTCAAAACGGATTATATGTTTTATTATCTAAAAAAAAACTATAATTTTAAAAATATACAAATGAAAATACTATTGTTCCTTCTCTTTAACTTTTCATCTCTTTTTGCTCAAAATAAAAGTATTACAGTTTATAAAGAATATTATGAGAACAGTTCGGCAATTAAAGTTAAAGGTTTCATGTCTGACAAAGGCACTAAAGAGGGTTTATGGAACTCATATACAAAAAATGGTATGCTGGTAATAACAGGGAATTTTGAAAATAATCGAGAAATAGGTGTTTGGAAAGAATTTTACGACAGTGGAAAAATACTGAAAACCCTAAACTATATAAATGGGAAGAAAGCTTTGCAAAAATATTATTATGAAAACGGAACACTAATTTCTGAAACAGACTATATCAATGGAAAAAAGGAAGGTGAAGTAATTGTTTATTGGGAAAACGGAAAAATAAAATCCAAAGAGAATTATCTACATAATAATCAAATTGGTAAGTTCAGTGTTTTTTCTAAAAATGAAATTTTGGTAGTTGAAGGAACTTACTCAAACGACTCAAAAGAAATAGGAATTTGGAAATACAATTTCTCTGATGGAACCTTACGCCAAGAGATTGATTATACCTCAGAAATAGAAAAAAAAGAAACCACTTATGACAGTAGTGGGAAAATTACGGACATTAAGTACGAAAAACGATTATAGTATATTTTATAAGACACACTATCAATAAAAGCCAAAAAACATGCCCCAAACCACTACCGAAACATTAAAACCAAAACAACATTTTGAAATCCTGGACGGATTAAGAGGAGTAGCCGCTTTGGCAATTGTCTTTTTTCATTTTATGGAAATCGTTTATCCTCCCAAAGAAAATTTTATCGCCCACGGTTTCCTCGCAGTTGACTTTTTCTTTTGTCTCTCGGGATTTGTTATTGCTTACGCTTACAATGACCGTATTGACAAAATGAAACTTACCGACTTCTTTAAATTAAGATTAATCAGATTACATCCTTTGGTTGTTTTTGGCTCTGTATTGGGTTTGTTGACTTTTTTATTTGACCCGTTTGGCGGACATCCTGAAGCCTACGAAACCGGCAAAGTGATATTGATCTTTCTGGCTTCGGTTTTTCTAATTCCGTTTCCGGCAATGGCAGATCGTTATTTCAATTTATTTGGTTTAAATGCGCCTGGCTGGTCCTTGTTTTGGGAATATGTGGCTAATATTTTTTATGCCCTTTTTCTATACAAACTAAGCCGTCGTTCCCTTTTTATATTAACCCTTTTTGCAGCAGCAGGAATATGTTTTGTCAGTCATCGTGCGGGAGGTTCCCTAATGGGCGGATGGAGCGGAGAAACCTTTTGGGATGGCTGTGCCCGTATTTCGTACTCGTTTTTAGCAGGAATGCTCATCTACCGCTCCAATTGGATTATTAAATCAAAACTGGGGTTTATCGGTTTATCTGTATTATTGCTTTTAACGTTCTTTATCCCTTTTTCAGATTTCAATTGGCTAACAGAACCTTTTGTAGTACTACTCTATTTTCCATTACTGATCGTATTAGGCGCCGGAGCAACTCTAAAGCCCGTATTCAGAAAACTATGTATCTTCTTCGGAAAAATATCGTATCCGTTATACATGACGCATTACGCAGCCATGTGGATATTTGCCAACTATTACACCAAATATAAACCTGAAACAGGTCAACTGGCTTTGATTATGTTTATTGGAACATTGCTTTTATTAGGTGTTGCCTATTTGACAATGATTTTCTACGATATCCCTATTCGAAAATATCTTACGGATAGGAGAAAGAAGATTTAAAATACATTTCGCGTAAAGTTTTATTTAAAGCCACTGATTAAAAGGATTGAAGTGATTTTTTTGTTTCACGCAGATTTAAAAAAATATTTAAGCAGATGGTCGCAGATTTATAGAATCAAAATTAGATATGACTTAATTTGCACGATATGCGCGAAAACAAAAAACTTTACAACTCTGGGCGATTAAATTTTAAGCATATTAAACTTAGTAATCTGAGAATTTGGCGCAAAGTTCAAAATTTTAACACAGAAAAAAATTAAGTTTCGGCAAGATTAACAAAACTGCTTGAAAACTTTGCGCCTTCGAGCCTTTGCATGATTAATTTTCAATATCTTTTAATCCCACCACTTCCAATTGCATCCCAAAACTCCAATTCAAAAAAAATATAAAGAATATTTGCGTCTCTGATCCCGATAGCCATCGAGATTCGAGATCGTAATATAAAAAAAAGTGCCTTAGTGGTAAAAACAAATAAACTAATGAAAGTAAAAAACTTATTGATCCTGATTTTTCTAATATTTACAAAACAGGTAAAATCTCAAAATAAGATTGATGGAATTTTCAAAATAAAAATTGAAGAATCTATGATTTCGAGAGGAGACAATTTTCCTGATTTTGAAGTACAAAAAGATAGTTTAGATAAGCTTTTATTTGCGCTTCATAAAGGTTTCTCCCTAAACAATTTTCAAGATTTCGCAAAGTTTGATGATGAAAAAATGTCAAAGTTAATCGCCTTTTTAGAATCTAAAAATTGGCTTCATAAGATCAATAATCAATACAAACCCACCGTTTTTATTTCTGATGCAAAAGACGGAGAGTTACTTTATAAATATGCAAAACCAATTTCAAAAAAAATAACTAAATCAATCTTTAAAAAATTACCGGAAATAAAATCGTTATTCGAAAAAACGGCAATTTCAAAAACTGAAAGTTTTGAAAAATGGTCCTTTCTTATTTTAAGTGATGTCTTACTGGATTCCTGGCAAATTAATAATGTAGAAAAAGAATTTCTTAAACAAAACAACAGGCCTTTAAGAAATGGAAACCATTATTATTTCAGAATCAGCGAAAATACAAATTCGCAAATTGAATCTTTTGGAATTTACGGTAATCAAACGAAGGAAATTGATAATAAATATATCAGTGTTTATGGCAATAACAGAAACAATCTGAAAACTGCCTCGATCGAAAATAATATTACGAAATCAGCAAAAAGACCTATGTAAAATTAGGTTACAACAAAGAGATCTCTTTTGAAGAATTTTTTATTTGGCGGTATCATTTCATTTATACACAATCGACAAACGAAATGAACAAAAATGGAATTCTAACAATCCCGGCATATGGCAATTTTGAATATATTTTAGAAGAATAAACAAATACTCAAAGAAATATTCCTTTTGGCAAGATTGAAAAAAAATCACTTCACACAGATTATACAGATTAAAGTTTTCTTTCACGCAGATTTAAAAAGATTGAAGCACATGCTCGCAGATTTATATAATCAAATTTAAATCTGCCTTAATCTGCACGATCTGCGTGAAATAAAGAAAAAAAATTGCGTCTTTGCTCCCGATAACTATCAGGATTGCGCGATTAAAAAAACCTTTGTCCCTTTGCCTGTTTGCCACTTTGTCCCTATATAATTTCAATACCAATTTCTAAATCCCTAATTTCGCATTCAAATAAGAAGGAGAAAAATGAAGGTCTGTATTGCTGAAAAACCAAGTGTAGCACGCGAAATCGCATCCGTTTTGGGAGCCAATACCAAACATGATGGATATTTTGAAGGAAACGGTTATGCGGTGACCTACACATTTGGGCATTTATGTACCTTAAAAGAACCAAACGACTATAAACCGCACTGGAAAAGCTGGGATTTGAACAACTTACCTATGCTTCCGGAGAAATTCGAAACCAAAGTAGTTCAGAATTCAGGAATCCAAAAACAGTTCAAAATTGTAAAAAGCTTATTCGACAAAGCCGAGTTGGTCATTAACTGCGGGGATGCCGGGCAAGAAGGAGAACTGATTCAGCGTTGGGTTATGAACGAAGCCAATTACAAAGGCGAAGTACAGCGTTTATGGATTTCGTCCTTAACAACCGAAGCGATAAAAGAAGGTTTCGAAAACTTAAAACCCTCTGAAAACTACGATAATTTATTCTACGCCGGATTTTCAAGAGCCATTGGCGACTGGTTATTGGGTATGAATGCCACACGATTATACACCGTAAAACATGGTGGATACAAACAAGTTTTGTCTATTGGCCGTGTACAAACGCCCACATTGGCAATGGTTGTAGATCGCTGGAAAGAAATTGAAAATTTTAAACCTCAACCCTATTGGGAATTACAGACTCTATACAGAGAAACCCTTTTTAGTTATGAAGATGGTCGTTTCCTGAAAAAAGAAGATGGAGAATTATTAGCCAATAAAGTCAAAGAAAGCGAATTCGAAATTGTTTCGGTCGAGAAAAAGAACGGAAATGAGTTTGCGCCTAAACTATTTGATTTAACGGGTTTACAAGTATATTGCAATACCAAGTTTGGGTTTTCGGCAGATGAAACGCTTAAAATCGTGCAGACTTTGTACGAGCAAAAAGTAGTGACGTATCCCAGAGTTGATACGACTTTTCTACCCAATGACATTTATCCGAAAGTACCGGGAATTTTGCAAAAATTAACCAAATACGCCGAATTAGCGCAACCTCTTTTAGAAAAAAAGATTAAAAAATCACCTAAGGTTTTCAACGATAAAAAAGTTACGGATCACCATGCTATTATTCCAACCGGAATAGAAAGTAATTTACAATACAATCAGCAGCAGGTTTACGATATTATTACAAGACGTTTTATTGCCGTTTTTTATGATGATTGTCTGGTGGCCAATACTACAGTAATTGGAAAAGCAGCCAAAGTACACTTTAAAACCACCGGAAAAGAAATCCTAAAAAAAGGATTCCGTGTTGTTTTTGAAGACCCGAATGCCAAAGAAAAAGAAGCCGATTTGTTACCGAGTTTTGTTGTGGGAGAAAAAGGTCCGCACGAACCTTCGTTTTTAGAAAAAGAGACCAAACCACCCAATCAGTTTACGGAGGCAACTTTACTGCGTGCCATGGAAACTGCAGGAAAACAAGTAGATGACGAAGATTTGCGAGAATTGATGAAAGAAAATGGTATTGGTCGTCCGTCTACACGTGCGAATATTATCGAAACACTTTTTAAACGTCAGTACATTGTTCGAAATAAAAAACAGGTTTTACCAACACCAACAGGGATTCAGCTTATTGATACGATTCAGAATGAATTGATCAAATCGGCTGAATTGACAGGTTCCTGGGAGAAGCAGCTTAAAGATATCGAAAAAGGCACTTTTACCGCTGGAGCGTTTATCAAAAACATGAAGCGAATGGTCGAGGCTTTGGTTACCGAAGTACGAAGCGAAACCCGACATGCTAATATTTCGCATGCTGCCGCTACTCAAAAAGAAGTAGTGAAAGTTGAAAAAAAGAAAGCTGCAGGAATTCTGGCTGAAACTTGTCCGAAGTGCCAGAAAGCAACTCTTATAAAAGGAAAATCAGCCTACGGATGTGGAAACTATAAAGCAGGTTGTGATTTTTTACTACCGAATACTTTTGCAGAGAAAAAAATATCCGAAAACCAATATTTAAGATTGGTTCAAAAAGGATCAACCGTAAACATAAAAGGTTTCAAAACCGATGAAGGAATTGTTGAAGGCTTGATTCGTTTTGAAGAAAACTACAAACTAAAATTAGAAGTCAAAAAAACAGCTCTAAAAGCCAAACCTGTCGCAACAACAGATTCTGATGCCTTAACGTGCCCAAAATGTAAAAAAGGAACGATCATGAAAGGAAAAACGGCTTATGGTTGTGGAGATTATAAACTGGGTTGTGATTTTAAAGTGACTTTTGATGATGTTAGGGCAAAACTAAAAAATCAAAAACCTACTAAGGAATTGGTATACGCTATATTGAGCGAGAGTATATAATTTTTTTAGCCACGAATTGCACAAATTAGCACGAATTTTTTTTTACGCAGATTTAAAAAGATTTAATTTTGATTTAATTATATAAATCTGTGAGAATCTGCTCAAATCTTTTTAAATCTGCGTGAAATAAAATCATTTCAATTTATAGCGAGTTTTCTATTTACAATTTGAATAATAATTCGTGGAAATTAGTGCAATTCGTGACAAACTTTTTTTTAATATCTTAGCTTCTCAATTTAACATCAAAAACCGTAAATATGTTTCAGAAAATTACTCTTTTAATGCTTTTAGTTACCGTTATTTCTTGTCAAAAAAAAGAATCTGTAGAAAAAGATAAAATCAAAATAGCAGATTGGCTTATCGGAAACTGGGAAAACAAATCTCCGGATGGTGTTATAACAGAAAGCTGGACAAGACTTAACGATAGCTCTTTTACTGCCTCTTCTTATTTTATTAAAGGAAAAGATACTTTGCATTTCGAAACCATTGTTTTAGCTCAAAAAGGAGAAACACTGACTTATTTTGCAACCGTAAAAGGTCAGAATGATGATAAACCGGTAGCATTTCCTTCAACCGCCGAATCTGACAAGCAATTGGTTTTCGAAAATCCAAAACACGATTATCCTCAAAAAATCACTTACACAAAAGGAGCTGATAATACTTTGACTGCAGAAATTTCAGGAAAATTAGATGGAAAAGTAAGTTCTGAAAAATTTGTTTTGGTTAAGAAATAATGATCTCACGAAGTCTTTTTTTGACGCGTATAATCATAATTTAATTTGACTTTTTTTAATGCACATAATCGTAATCGAATTTGATATTTTTTTTAACTGGACTTCAGTCCAGCCCTAGAATATTGGTCGAGCCTACGGCTTTTTTTGGAGTCTTAAAATTTCTTAGGAATCGATTATAGTATAGCAATGTCTGAAACTTCGGGATTATAATTAGACTTATAAAAGCTTCTTATTAATCTAATTTCAACCAAACTCTAGTATATAAAGAACCTTCGGTTCGATTCATTTTGTAAGGCTGGACTTTAGTCCAGCGCAAAAAAGTCGATAAAAAAAAACTACTCATTCTCCCCAATCTTATTCACCATCAAAATCATCAGGATACCTAAAAGTGCCATGATCAAAAACGCCCATTTCATACTTAAGTATTCAGAGATAAACCCCACCATTGGCGGCACCAATAAAAAACCAAGGTAACCAATAGTAGAAATCGATGTTAATGCAGAACCACTGCTTAGTTTCGACGATCTTCCGGCAATACTAAATACTAACGGAACCACACATGAAACCCCAACGCCAATTAATACATATCCAAAAATTGTTGGGTAAATAAAAGGCAATAGAAAACAAACTAAAAACCCTACAGTGATAAAAATACCACTGTAAAGCAAGATTCGTTTCGTACCAAACTTCATCACTCCATAATCGCCAAACAAGCGTCCTAAGGTTACCGCAGTAGCGAAAAATACAAATGCAGCACTGGTTAACTTTGGAGAAGCGTGCAGTATATTTTCAAAATAGATCCCACTCCAGTCGTACATCGTATTTTCGCAAGCCATAGAGACAAAGCAAATTATGGCAAACTTGACCAGATTTTTTTCCGGCATCGAAAAGAACTTCTTTTTTACCGGTACAGGCTGATTATGAATACTCAATGGATAAAAACAAGCCGTAAGACCGAGCATAAAAATACTTACTCCCAATAAATGTTCTGATGGTGCAATATGCTTGGTTACCATAACATATCCTAAACCAGCTCCTGCAAAAACGGCAATACTCCAAACGGCATGAAAACGGGTTATGATCGATTGCGGATATAATTTTTGAACCTCAAGCGATTGTGCATTAATAGACAGATTGAAAATATTACGAGATACCCCAAAGATTAAAAGGATAATCACCAATTGCCATACAAAAGCAGCTAAACCAGGCAAAGCCAATACAATATTAAACATGATGGCTCCTAACAGCATCACATACCGACTACTGTATTTATTTAATAGTTTTCCTGTAAACGGCATTGTGAGCATTAAACCAATCGGAAAAGCAAATAAAACAGTTCCAAACTGAGCTTCAGATAAATGCAACTGTGCTTTTATATGCGGAATTCGGGAGACCCACGAAGAATATCCAAATCCGGAAAGGAAAAAAAATACAGTGTTGGCTATACGGAATCCCCTGGGGGTGTTTTGTAATTTTTTAAAAAAGGGTAAAATCATGAAGAGCATTTCTTTATAAGGCTACAAAATTAAGGTTTTGAAGTGTAACTTCTACCCTTTTCATGTTTTTTAATAAAAGCCCGAAAATATTATTTGTCATGTTATTTTGAATAAATTCTAAAATAAAATTGACAAAATATGGCAATAGGCAGATTAAATCAAGTCTTTGCAAAACCAATTAAAGAGTTCAGAATTTGATACAGGTGCAAATTATTTAGATAAAATTCTATGTTCGAAAACAATAATTTTTTACATTTCATCGTGCATAATGCTAAGCTAATTTATCATGACCAGAAGTGCTTTTGATCTGGGAGAAAAGTCAAGATTATAACAAACGAAATTGTATTGTTACTCTTTTTTAAGTTTTTATTTTTAATTATTCTAAATAAGACTTAAGTTTGTGAAAAATATTTTAATTAATAAAATTTAAACTTCATCCTATGAAATCTAAAACTTTAAAATCAATAGCATTTTTACTTTTAATGTTGGTTGCCACCCCACAATTATTTGCTCACGCTCTCTGGATCGAAACCAAAGCTACCGGAACAAAAGGAAAAGCTCAGGAAATTTCAGTTTATTTTGGAGAATTTTCAGATAATGACATTACAAAAGCAGACAAATGGTTCTCTGATTTGAAGGACTTTACTTTGGTATTGGTTTCTCCTTCAAAAAAGGAAACAAAACTTACTTCAAAAGCTTTAGACAATAAATATCAAGCGTTTTTTACTCCGGATGAAGATGGAGTTTATACTGTTGTAATGCACCACAAGGTAAAAGATGTTTACGGAACTATGGTTTTAGATTACAATTCAAGCGCTACTGTTGTAGTTGGAAATAAAACTGCAGGAAATTATGCAACTGCCAACAATAATGTTATTGGTGTGTTTAGCGAAAATGCTGACATAGCAAAAAAGAATGTCAAAATTGATGGTTTTGCATTATATGAAGGTGTTGCTGCAAAAGAGCAAAAAATAAAAGTAATTGCTCCCAATGGTTGGGAAAAAGAATTATGGACAAACGACAAAGGTCAATTTTCATTTACACCAATCTGGACTGGAAATTATATGGTAGAATTTGCTTATACTGAGAAAGCTGCCGGAGAACACAATGGCAAAAAATACGATGAAATCTGGAAAATGGCTACTTACTTTGTTACAGTTAAATAATTTTCAAACTGCTTTTTTCAGCTAAAAAATAAAGAAATTTTTCTTCACTCAAAACCTTGTTCTCTTAACAAGGTTTTTTTGTACAAAGACGTGACATAATTCAAAATATTATTTAGAACTATTCTTTATTAATAAAGAATTAAAATCGGAATAGCAAAATCTTAAGCTAATCTTAAGAAAAAACTAAGAAAGATTTAAGCGAGAAAATGTCTTGTTAAATTTTGTTAAAACATCTATGTGCCCTTATATTTGCAAAAAAAATAGTTATTCTTATTCAATCTAAATAAATACCATGAAATATAATTTACTACTCGCTTTATCCTTGCTTAGTTTTGCCTCATATAGTCAGGATTACGCTGCTGCAGAAAATACTTCGGCTGTAAATGATACTGTAAAAAACAAAAAGGGAGAAACTCTTAATGAAGTTTTAATTACTACAAACAAACCTAAAAAGCCAATTGAAGCTGCTCGTTCAGGTATTAAAGTAATGGACTTGCCACAAAGTGTTCAGATTATTGGAAATGATGTTATCATACAACAACAAGCTATCAGACTTAGTGAAGTGGTAAAAAACCTAAATGGTGTTTATGTAGGATCAGCTCGTGGTGGTGCTCAGGAGTCATTCTTTTCAAGAGGTTATGATATGGGTGCCAATAATATGTTTAAAAACGGTTTTCGTTTCAGCAGCGGATCTATGCCTGAAGTTTCTTCTTTAGAAAAAGTAGAATTCTTAAAAGGAAGTGCTGCTTTATTATACGGTAACGTTGCTCCGGGAGGAATCCTGAACATGGTTACAAAAACACCTCAGTTTACAAAAGGTGGAGAAGTTTCTATGCAAATGGGAAGCAATTCTTTTTATAAACCATCAATTGATATCTACGGGCCATTAAATAAATACATTGCTTTTCGTTTTACAGGTACGTATGAGAACTCAGAAAGCTTTAGAGATATCGTAAAAAACGAACGTTATTACATCAATCCATCGTTTTTATTTAAAGTAAGCGACAAAACTCAAATTACACTACAAGGAGATTATCTTAGTTATGACTGGACTCCGGATTTTGGAACTGGAATTATTGGTAAAGAAATTGCTGATGTGCCACGAAGCAAATACTTAGGAGCACTTTGGTCTTACGGAAAAACAACTCAAACAAGTATTTCTGCTTTAGTAAACCATAATTTTAATGATAACTGGAAATTGAATTTCAATACTTCATTCCAAAACTATGACAGAACTTCTAAAGGAACTGAACGTGTTTCTATTGATATTACGATCCCGAATTATAAAGATGGAGATTACATTCGTCCGTTAGGTCAAAATCACAACTTTGAGCAAATCATGGGACAACAATTGAGCTTACAAGGGATTTTTTATACTGGAAAAGTGAAACATCAGGTTTTTACCGGTGTTGATTTTGAAAACTCATTTACACAAGCCTATACTTATGCCTTTGATGAAAAAATGGTAAAAGATGCTAAAGGAAAATTCATTGCAAATGCATACGATCGCGTAAATATTTATGACCTTATTTACGATAATCAACGTATGGATATCCCAAATGCAAATGCAACTAAACTTGTAAATACAGATTCGAATCGTTTTGGGGTTTACGCTCAGGATTTAATCTCGATTACAGACCAATTTAAAGTTTTAGCAGGATTACGCTGGTCATGGCAGGAAACTCAAGCAACAACAACTGATTATACTAAAACACCAATTACAGTTGCAGAAGGACAAAAACTAACAGATCAGGCTTTTTCTCCTAAAGTAGGTTTAGTATATCAGCCAACAAAAAACACGTCTTTGTTTGCAAGTTATTCTAACTCATTTACGCCAAACACAGGAACAACTGTTGATTTACAACCAATAAAACCATCTATTATTGATCAATACGAAGCAGGTATCAAGAAAGATTTCTGGAGAGGTTTATTGAGCACAAACGTTACAGTATACCAGATCACAAACAGCAACCTGGCACAAACAGCTGAATTTAAAGCTGACGGAACGCCAAACTCAGATACAAACGTAAAAGTATTAAGTGGAGAAACTAAAAGTAAAGGTGTTGAAGTTGATATTACAGCAAGACCAGTTGAAGGTTTGAACATTATTGCAGGTTATAGCTACAACGATATGCGCTACACAAAAACTTCAGGATTAAACGGAAGTTTTATCGAAGGGGATCGTTTAGTAAGAACACCGGCAAACACGGCAAATTTAAGTTTCTTCTACACGCTGCAAGATGGTTTCCTTAAAGGTGTTTCTGTTGGAGCAATAGGTAATTATATCGGAAAAAGAACCGGTGGATGGAATAACCTAATAGTAATTAACCCTACTACAGGAGTTCAAACTATCAATGATAGAGAAATTCCTTTAGAAGCTTACACGACAATTGATATATCTGCAGGATATACCTGGAGAAAGATCTCAATATTATGCAAATTATCAAACATTACAAACGAATTGAATTATACGGTTCACGAAAATTATAGTGTGAATCCAATTGCACCACGTCAGGTAATGACAAGCTTAAGATATAAGTTCTAAAAATTTGAATTAGATTTTAATCTGCCAGGGCTTTTTCTACCTTTTTGAAGAATAGAAGAAGCTTTTGGACTTTAATACAAAACCTCATTTATTATCGCTAAATGAGTTTTTTTGTTTTTAATCGTCAAAATTTTAATTCGTGAATTCGTGACAGAAAATATTCATACAAAATAAAACCCGACACATTCAAAAAAACATGTCGGGTTTGTATCTAAAAAGTAAAACTGATCTTATTTCAATCCAGCAATACTTTGCTCTATAGTAGTGATTTTTGCTAAAGCATCAGCTTCTTTTTGTCTTTCGTTAGCCAAAACTTTTTCCGGTGCACCACCAACAAATTTTTCATTTGATAATTTTGACTGAACTGATTTTAAGAAACCTTGCGTATACACCAACTCTGCAGTTAGTTTTGCAATTTCAGCTTCAACATCAATATTTCCTCCTGAAATTGGAATGAAATATTCATTTGATTTTACACGAAAAGACAATGCTCCGTCTACTTTAGCAGAAACATATTCGAAAGCCGAGATATTTCCTAGTTTCGTTACGATTGTATCGAAGTAAGTTGTAAGACTCTCACTATTGATTCCTTTTAATTCGATAGCATCTTTAAACGGAATATTTTTATCTTTTCTAATGGTTCTGATTCCTGAAATTACTTCAATAGTACTTTCAAAATCAGTAATTAAACCTGCGTTAAAAGGTTTTAATTCTGGCCATGTCGAAACGATCAAAGCTTCTTCAGGAGTTCTGTCAGCAATTAAATGCCAAATTTCCTCTGTTAAGAAAGGCATGAAAGGATGAAGTAATTTTAAATTACTTTCTAACATTTCGATCGCTTTATCAAACGTTGCTTTGTCAATTGGCTGTTGGTATGCAGGTTTGATCATCTCTAAAAACCAAGAACAGAAATCATCCCAAACCAATTTGTAGATCGCCATTAAAGAATCTGAAATTCTGTATTTTTCAAAATTATCTTCGATATCAACTAAGGTTTGCTGCAACTTGGCTTCGTACCATTCGATGGCTACTTTTGATGATTCCGGTTGTGGAATAGTTTCAGAAACTTCCCATCCTTTTATCAATTTAAAGGCATTCCATATCTTATTAGAGAATGCTTTTCCCTGATTACATAATTCTTCATCAAACATAATGTCGTTTCCTGCAGAAGCACTTAAAAGCAATCCTACACGAACACCATCTGCACCAAATTTCTCGATCAAGTCTAAAGGATCAGGAGAATTTCCTAATGATTTAGACATTTTACGACGTTGTTTATCACGTACTAAACCTGTTAGATATACATTTGTAAATGGTTTTTCACCAGCATATTCATAACCGGCAATAATCATTCTGGCAACCCAGAAAAACAAAATATCCGGACCTGTAACCAAGTCGTTTGTTGGATAATAATACTTAAAATCTTCACTTTCAGGATCCATGATTCCGCCAAAAACTGACATTGGCCATAACCAGGATGAGAACCATGTGTCTAGAGCATCAACATCTTGTCTTAAATCTTTTGTTTCAAGTTTTAGGTTTGAAGTTCTTTCTTTAGCTAAAGCTAGCGCCTCTTCGATAGTTTCTGCAACTACAAAATCTTCTTTTCCGTCTCCGTAATAATAAGCCGGAATTTGTTGTCCCCACCATAACTGACGGGAAATATTCCAATCACGAATATTGTTTAACCAATGTGCGTAAGTGTTTTCGAAACGTTTTGGGTGTAATTTAATATCTCCATCAACCAAAACAGATTTAATTGCGGGTTTTACTAAATCTTCCATTTTCAAAAACCATTGATCTGATAATCTTGGTTCGATTACCGCTTTAGTTCTTTCTGATGTTCCAACTTTATTTAAGTGGATTTCGGTTTTTGCCAAAGCTCCATTTTCTTCTAATTCTTTTGCAATTTCAGTACGAACCACAAAACGATCTTTCCCTTGGTAATGCAATCCAAAACTATTTAATGTAGCATCTTCATTAAAAATATCAACGATTTCAAGATTGTGTTTCTCTCCTAACGCTTTATCATTCATGTCATGCGCCGGAGTTACTTTTAAGCATCCGGTTCCAAATTCTACATCTACATATTCATCTTCGATAATCGGGATTACTCTTCCACAAATAGGAACAATCGCTTTTTTACCTTTCAAATGAGTAAAACGTTCGTCATTTGGGTTGATACAAATAGCAGTATCTCCAAAGATAGTCTCAGGACGTGTTGTCGCAATCGTTAAGAAATCTTCTGAACCTTCGATTTTATATTTCAAGAAAAATAATTTTCCTTGTTGTTCTTCATAAATAACCTCTTCGTCAGACAAAGTTGTTTTTGCTTCAGGATCCCAGTTTACCATACGGTACCCTCTGTAGATTAATCCTTTATTATATAGGTCAACAAAAGACTTAATTACAGAAGCTGACATATCAGGATCCATAGTAAATTTGGTTCTTTCCCAATCGCAGGAAGCACCTAACTTTTTAAGCTGATCCAGGATTACTCCACCATATTTATCTGTCCATTCCCAGGCATGTGCCAAAAATTCTTCGCGGGTTAAATCGTTTTTATTGATACCTTCTGCTTTTAATTTTGCTACAACTTTGGCCTCAGTTGCAATAGAAGCGTGATCCGTTCCCGGAACCCAACAAGCATTGAAACCTTTAAGACGTGCTCTACGAATCAAAACATCCTGAATGGTATTGTTCAGCATATGCCCCATGTGCAAGACTCCAGTGACATTTGGTGGCGGGATTACAATTGTATAAGGTGTTCTATGATCTGGTTCTGAATGAAAATAGTTGTTTTTCATCCAGTAATCATACCATTTATTCTCGATCGTCTTAGCGTCAAATTGTGCTGGAATACTCATTTATTATAGATATGTTTAATCGTTAATTCGTTTTAATTGTTTAACCGTGGATTTGTTTAACTGTTTGTTTTTTTGCGTCCGTAACAAAATTTACAGAACTTCAATTGATTAAACAAATTAACATTTAAACAATTAAACAAAAACTTGGTTCAATTTTTGTAATTATATTTGACAGCAAAAGTAAATAATTAAGTACACTATAAAAAGAGAATTAATAATTTGTGTGTTAATTAAAAGAATGTATATTTACTTACAACTTAAAAACAATTTCAAAATGAAAAATGTAGCCTCTTTTATTGCTGTCGTATTGTTTAGCGCAATAGGTTATGCACAAAACGGCCCAAAAATTGAATTTGCAGCCCAAGACAATACCATTGATTATGGTAAAATTTCAAAAAGTGACAACGGAGTTCGCTCTTTTGAATTTACAAACACAGGAGATGCACCGCTTTTAGTAACTGGCGCAGAATCTACAGTAAGTTCTATAGTAGTCACCAAACCCGCAGCAGCAGTAATGCCCGGTAAAAAAGGTAAAATTGATGTAAAATACAACATGGCTTCCGGTCCAATTCGCAAAACAATTACCGTTGAAACCAATGCTGTCAACTACCCTGATGGTAGAGTCGCCTTAAAAATCAAAGGTGAAGTTTTATAACAAAACAAAAATCTAAAAATAGTAAGAGGTTGTCTGAAAAGACGACCTCTTTCTTTTATTATACTAGTAGATTTACAGAGTGTTTCTTGAAAAATGTAAATTTGGGCTAAAATGGTCTTCTATAAACTTTTCTAAAGCTTCTACGAGATCAAAAATGAGGTTAAAATTGCCCAAACGGATTTTAGCGATCCATTTAGAAAAGTTGTGAGCAATAGCAATCAGGCCAAATTCAGTATTTACTTTGGCTGTTTTGGTAAGTGTAAATCTTTTAAATCCTTTGTTTTGCTTGATGTTACCAAAAACCGGCTCTGGTTCAATACATCTTTTACTATAAATTTCCCTGCCCAATTCACTTTCTAAATTCTCTCTTGCCTTGAATTTCAGTCTTTGAAGATTGTGATTAATTTCTATCCGTCTGTTCCCCTTAGCTTTAAAGCATTGCCCCCGCAGAGGACATCCTGCGCAATTTAAAGCCTCATATACCGAATGATACTGTTCAAAACCAGTTGTAGTTTTTGATTTCTTAGTAAAGATACGAGGCATTTGCTGCCCCATTGGACAAACCAAAAAGTCTTGCTCATTATTATGAAACAGGTTTTGTGCGTGGAATAAATTGTTTTTATGCTTACGGGTCTCTTCGATACGGTACATGTTGTAGGGAACAAAAAAATCAATTTCTTTGTCTTCAAGGAGTTGATAATTTTCCTCACTTCCATAGCCCGCATCGGCTATAACTTTTGCAGATTGTTTGCCATAGTTGCTTTTGAATCCTTCTAAGTGAGTCTTTAATGTGGTAAAATCAGTAGAAGTCTGGTGGGTGGAGTAATGTGTAATAATTTGATTTTCTGTAGAAATCTGAATATTATAACCCGCTTTTAATTGTCCGTTGCCCATATGATCTTCTTTCATGCGCATAAAAGTAGCATCGGTATCGGTTTTCGAATAACTGTTTCTATCCCCCAGAATTTCGAGATGTTTCTCATATTCTTTAAGTTTTACAAGCTGTTCTTTCTCGAGTTTTTGAAGTGATTTGTTCTGCTGTTTACTCAGCTTCTGCTTTTTTTCACTTTGGTTGATCTCGTGTATTTTTTCTTCTAATTTCTTACTGTCTACCTTGGTATCAGTTTGGTTATCAGTATGCATAATGTCTGACTCGATAGCCTGACCAATATCTGCCAGAACAGCATCGATTTTTCCCTGAAGCCTGTCTTTATGTTTTTCAACTGCTTTTTTCCACACAAAGCTGTATTTATGTGCGTTGGCTTCTATTTTAGTACCATCAATAAATTGTCTCTCCAGGCTAATGAGCTCTAAATCTACCATCATCAGAACGACCTGGCTGAAAAGTTTTTCGATATTCCCTTTTAATTTTTTTCCTCTAAAGTCATTGATAGTTCTAAAATCCGGCTGAAGTCCTCCCGAGAGCCACATAAAATATATATTCTCCTTCACGGCTCTAGCCAGCTTTCGGCTGGAATAGGTATTATTGAGATATCCGTAAAACAATATTTTCAATAACATCTTAGGATGGTAGCTGGATCTTCCACCGCCTTTAAACTGTGATATAATCTCGGAAATTTCCAACTGTTCAACAACACTGTCTATTAATCGGGCAGAATGATTCTCTGGGATCAGATCATTTAAATTCAATGGAAAAAGATCTTGCTGGTGAACCGAATGAGGCTTAAAAACTGGCTGCATAATCATTGATTTTAGTACTTAAATATAAGAAAAATCAATGTGTAAAACAAAAAAAAACTGCCCGAAATTACTTTTCGGACAGCCTCTTTTTGTAACTATATTTTAAATTAAACCCGACAGGTTTTTGAAATCTGTCAGGTTTGCTTATAGATAGTGAGTATTTAAATTGTCAAATCTTTGTCAAAGTTCTAAAACTTTTAGTAACGGCATTACTAGTGTGATTTCTCCTTCGTCGAAATTGACAAGATTGTGGCTAGTTTTGTGGTTTCTCAACACATTCAGAAGTTGAAAATTTATATTTTACACGATCAAAATCGATAGGTTTATCTTTTACCAAATAAGTAACGCCCATCGTAGTTTGCATGGTTCCGTTTCCTAAAATAAGTTGGTTGTCACGTTTTAAAAATGCCATCGGATTTTTGAACGTCTGATTTTTATTTGTTTTTTCCTTAAAAGTATAATCTACAAATAACGTATCTCCCTTAAATTCTCCTTTAAGTTCTCCTATTTTCTCTGGCGCATTAGCAACTTTCATTACCATATCCCCTCCAATTTTACCGTTCTTTAAAGTATTTAATTTTAAATCGATTGTATCTTTTTCATACACCGCTTTATAGCATTCTGTACTTACGACTTTTTCAGCTTCGGCCTGAGCAGCTTCAGCTTCTTTTTTTTGTTTTTCATCATTTTTACAGCTTTGCAGTCCAATCAAAGACAAAAGCAAACAAGATATGACTAACTTTTTCATAGATTATTTTTTAGGTTCGTTGTTATCTTATAAAGTTAAATAAAAAAGAAGCTAAAAAAAAGACTTCTGAATTAAAATTAAAAAACTAACAAGTTTTAATCCCGAGGCTTCGGGCAATGTCATTAAGTTAATGAGAAATCAAGAAAATAATTAGAAAAATCCGTTTTTATCAGCGTTTTCGCTTTAGCGAATCCGTAAAATCAGCGTCTAATTTTGACGCGGATAAAACAGATTTACTTCGTAAAAACACGGATAAAAACAGATTTGATTTACAATAATTTTATTTTCTAAAAACTTAAATTAATGAAATCGGGTTTCGGGACTGCTAGGTTAACTTACTGTACGTAAACTAAATCTATAAATTCTTAATAACGAACTCAGATCTTCTATTTAATTCGTGCTCTTCTTCTGAACAGGCATCGTCTGTTTTGCATTTTATGATAGGCACAGATTCTCCATAACCTTTTGCCTGTACTCTCTTTGCATTAATCCCTGATTCTATTATAAAATCTCTGGTCGAATTGGCTCTTTTCTGAGACAGGTCTTCATTAAATTTATCATTTCCTAATACAAATTAAGAAATTAGCGTAGTTTTTGATCATAAAATGATATTTTTCGATAAAAATAATAATGTTCATGAATCAAAAAACATGATTTAATAGTGAATTTTTCACAAAATTCAATCAATTCCGAAAATACATACTAATCACAGATAATTCTGTTTAAATCTTAAATAATTATGACTAAGTATTTTACAACTCATCTTCAAGCTTAAATCTGAATTTTAAAATCACACTATTTCTTTCTACTTCGAGATTAATCCAAATATCTTCTTCTGATTTTAAAAGTGTATTGATCTGTTGCAATGAATATTTATAGGGAACATTTTTATTGATACTCACTATAATGTCCCCTTTTTGCAAACCGCATTTTTCTGCTGCAGAATTTTTACGAATATTTACAATCTCATAAACAGGTTTTAAGGAAAACTTATATTTAAACTCCCCATCTTTTTTATTATCAGCTCGAACTTCCTCTAAAGTCGTCGCTACTTTTACCATTTCTAAATGAACCGTTTCCTGAACCCATTGCAGTCCGTTGTGCTGAATGGTAATTCCACTTTTATTATATGTGAAGGGTTCTGAAAATTTATTGTTTTTTTTAAGATATAACTTCTTATCCGCATAATCTAAAACCACTGTAAACCGTTTTAGAACTTCCCCCCCAACAGACCCAATCCGATCCGGAACCATATTTACATTCTTGATAGAACTTGAATCCGGAAATGATACAATTGGCTTTTTAAAATTAAAGTCGGCAATTAAAAAATTATCAATTTTAGCGCGATGCCCTTCGATATCCCCACTAAAACCTTTTCCTAAAAAATCAGGAAAATTCTTTTTAGGCAACTTAATTTTATTGTTTTCAAAAATCCAAAAAGCATCACTATTACCTATATCAATAAGTAATTTTGCAGGTATGGTAACTGTATCTACAATTGCTTTGGCATAAATATAGGGCTTAGATCTTTCGATAGTTATGGGAATTGCTTTAAACTTCTTATCCATCCTTTTACGAGTTTCCTCATTATTAAGATAAACTACAATTCTCTTTTTTTGATAATTGACCTCTACTATATTATTTTTAAAAAATTTATATCCTATAATACCATTTACCGGAATACCTATATGTGAAGACAAATTAAAACTTTGATCTAAAATTATATACACTAAATGATTTCCTGACTTTAAACCATGCGTTTCTAAAATATTATTGGTCGATTTTAATCCTTCGATTTCTACTTCACTCCCTAATCCTCTCAGTTTTATTTTTTCAATGTTTTTAAAACTCACTTCCTGTCTTTCTTCCATACTGAACAAAATTGTTTCTTCGACGCCGGAATCAAGTAGAAAGTTTAATTCAATGCCGTTTACTTTTATAGGAATAAAAACAAGGTTATTAATCAGCTTAAAAGGAATAGTAACCTTCTTATTGCGGTTTTCGATTAAGAAATCACCTTGGGCCAAAAGCGTAAAAGATGTTAAAAGCCCAAAAAACACTATAAAATATTTTTTCATTGATAATATTTTATGATAAAATTACTAAAAATATTGATATTTGACACATTTTAATAAGTACCCGTAATGTTTACGTTAAATTCGAAAAAAAAACGCAAATTTGCACTTCAATAATAAAACTCATGCCAACAATTTCTCACAAAGGCAGAAACATGCCCGAATCACCGATACGTAAACTTGCTCCTTTTGCAGATGCTGCAAAACAAAAAGGAAAAAAAGTGTATCATTTAAACATTGGTCAACCGGATATCAAGACACCCGAAGTGGCCATCGAGGCGGTAAAAAATATTGATTTAACTATTATAGAATACAGTCCGTCTGCCGGATATGAAAGTTATAGAAAAAAATTAGCAGATTTTTACCAGCGTCAAAACGTAAATGTTAACTCAGAAGACATCATTATTACTACTGGTGGCTCTGAAGCCTTGTTGTTTGCACTAGCCACAATTACAGATCCGGGAGATGAAATTATTATTCCTGAACCTTTTTATGCGAACTACCATGCATTTGCCTCTTCTACGAGCGCAACTGTAGTTCCGGTAATTTCGACTATCGAAAGTGCTTTTGCTTTGCCAAGTATCGAGACGGTTGAAAAATTGATTACACCAAAAACAAAAGCGATATTAATTTGTAATCCCGGTAATCCAACGGGTTATTTATATTCAGAAGCTGAAATTAAGCAACTAGCAGGTTTAATTAAAAAACACGATTTATATTTAATTGCTGACGAGGTATATCGTGAGTTTTTATACGATGGAGATGATGTTCATTTTTCTGTAATGAATCTTGAAGATGTACAGCAAAATGTAATTATGGTCGACTCTGTTTCAAAACGTTACAGTATGTGCGGCGCAAGAATTGGCTGTCTGGTAACAAAAAATAAAGACGTACTGTCTACAGTAATGAAGTTTGCCCAGGCGCGTTTAAGCCCGCCTACAATTGAGCAAATTGCCTGCGAAGCTGCAATAGACACACCACAGAGTTATTTTGATGAAGTAATCTCTGAATATAAAGGACGACGTGACACACTAATTACTGAATTGAATAAAATTGAAGGTGTTATTGTCACTAAACCAAAAGGCGCATTTTATTGCATTGCACAATTGCCAATAGAAAATGCCGATGATTTTGCACAATGGCTTCTTGAAACTTATGACCTGAACGGAGAAACTGTAATGGTTGCTCCTGCTGCCGGATTTTATTCGACACCGGGAATGGGACTTAATCAGGTAAGAATTGCCTATGTCTTAAACAAAAAAGATTTAATTACTGCTGTAAACATTTTAAAGGAAGCTCTTTTAGTTTACAACAAGAAGTAATAACAAAAATCAAAGACTTGCAAAAGACAATAACACCTTATGTTATTGTCTTTTGTATTTTACAACAAACACCTTTTTGATTTTAATTTAAATTATATCCAAAAAGGAATAATTAAATAGTAAAAACGATAGAAAAGGTTTCCTTTTTATTAATTATCTTTACCGCCTTAAAAAGATATACCCATATTAATAGTAGTTTTTAATGATAAATAACGAAGATTTTTTAGACGAAATAGGAGACAATCATTTTAGCAGTAACGCACAAAACCCTGTAAGACAGGATGCTTTCGACTTAAGTGATGAAGAAAAAATAGAAAAAATAAAAAAAGATGTTGAAAACATTCTACAAACTTTAGGAATGGATTTGACGGACGACAGCATAAAAGGTACTCCAAACCGAGTTGCAAAAATGTTTGTTAAGGAAATTTTTGGAGGTCTTAACCCTACAAAAAAGCCAAAAGCTTCAACTTTTGACAATAATTACAAATACGGCGAAATGTTGGTAGAGAAAAACATTACTGTTTATTCTACCTGCGAACATCATTTATTGCCAATTATCGGACGTGCGCATGTTGCCTATATTTCAAGCGGAAGAGTGATTGGTTTGTCTAAAATGAACCGAATTGTAGAATATTATGCTAAAAGACCTCAGGTTCAAGAACGTTTGACAATGCAAATTGTTCAGGAATTACAAATCGCTTTAGGTACAGATGATGTTGCTTGTGTTATCGATGCAAAACATCTTTGTGTAAATTCAAGAGGAATTAAAGATATTGAAAGCAGCACTGTAACGTCTGAATTTGGTGGAAAATTCAAAGATCCTCAAACAAAAAGAGAATTTTTAGACTACATTAAATTGGATACACAGTTCTAAAAAAGTTTATTGTTTTTAGTTTATAGTTTGTTGTTATGGCAAAAATAGAAAAATTCGAAGATTTAGAAATTTGGAGATTGGCCAGGACAATCTGTCAAAAAATCGAATTCCTAATCCAAAATACAAACTAAAAAACAAATTATTCTTTAAAAAATCAAAGGATTAAAATTCAAATAGTTTTTTTCCGACTCAAAACTAAAACAACAAACCATAAACAACAAACGATAAAGTAAATATGCCACTATACACAAGTCAACATCTAAAAATATACAATTCACTTTCAGGTGAAAAAGAAAATTTCAATCCTATTCATGAAGGAAATGTTGGAATGTATGTTTGCGGACCTACAGTTTATAGCAATGTGCACTTAGGAAATGTGAGGACTTTTATGTCTTTTGACGTGATATTCAGGTATTTTTTACATCTTGATTACAAAGTTCGTTATGTTCGAAATATTACTGATGTTGGACATATTGTAGATGATGTAGATGAAGGTGAAGATAAGATCGCTAAAAAAGCGCGTTTAGAGCAACTGGAACCTATGGAGGTTGTACAGCGCTATACGGTAGATTTTCATGATATCCTGAAATCTTTCAACTTTTTACCGCCAAGCATCGAACCAACAGCGACTGGACATATTATCGAGCAGATCGAAATCATCAAAAAAATTATCGCTACCGGCATTGGTTATGAAGCCAACGGATCTGTGTATTTTGATGTTGTAAAATATAATGAAACAAATAATTACGGAATATTAAGTGGTAGAAATATCGAAGATATGCTAACGAATACCCGTGATCTTGATGGACAATCTGACAAAAGAAACCCACAGGATTTTGCACTTTGGAAAAAGGCAGAACCAGAGCATATCATGAGATGGCCTTCGCCATGGAGTGACGGTTTCCCGGGCTGGCATCTTGAATGTACTGCTATGAGTACCAAATACCTTGGGAATCACTTTGACATTCACGGAGGTGGAATGGACTTAAAATTTCCTCACCATGAATGCGAAATCGCTCAGAACGAAGCTTGTACAGGTCAGTCTCCGGTAAATTACTGGATGCACGCCAATATGCTGACTCTGAACGGAAAGAAAATGGCTAAATCGACTGGAAATAACATTTTACCGGGCGAAATTTTAAGCGGAAACAACAACATTTTAAGCAAAGCTTTTTCAGCGTCTGTAACTCGTTTCTTCATGTTACAGGCACACTACAGAAGTATTTTAGATTTTTCTGATGATGCAATTGTTGCTGCCGAAAAAGGATATAAAAGATTAATGGAAGCTGTTGATGCTTTGCCTGCTATTTCAGCAAGCGCAACGAGCTCTATAGATATTGCTTCCTGGAAACAATTATGTTACGATGCAATGAACGACGATTTTAATACCCCTATTTTAATCGCACAATTGTTCGAAGCTGTTCGTTATATCAATTTATTGAAAGAAGGTAAAGAAACTATCTCTGCTGAGGATTTAACTTCATTTACAACCGCAATGAATGCTTTTGTTTTTGATGTTTTAGGCTTAAGCGATGAGAAAGCCGCCGATGCTAATAATGATAAATTAGAAGGCGTTGTCAATATGCTTATCGGAATGAGAAATCAGGCAAGAGCAGACAAAAACTTTGCTCTTTCTGATCAGATTCGTGATCAGTTGATCACCTTAGGTATTCAGCTGAAAGATGGTAAAGAAGGCACAAGTTTTTCTATATAACTATTTATTTTCTAATAAATCATGAAAGTAACTACTCCATTTGTTTTATTAGTACGCTTTTATCAAACTGCAATTTCGCCTTTTACACCGGCAAGCTGCAGATTCGAACCTACATGCTCAACTTATATGATTCAAGCCTTGCAAACACACGGATTATTTTATGGCGGCTATCTGGGAATGAAACGAATTTTGAGCTGTCATCCCTGGGGAAGAACTGGCTACGATCCTGTTCCTGAGAAGAAATGTTCACACAAACATTAACTTTTTATAAAGAGGAACTCTGTTTTTAATATTTATTTTTACAAGACACAAAAACAATTTAATATATGACACACTCCTTAAATATCATTTGGAATCCTTCAGAAGGAATCGACTTAGGATTTTTTATGATTCGTTACTACAGTTTAATGTTCGTAATTGCTTTTGGTTTAGGCTGGTTCCTAATGAAAAAGATTTTCGAACGCGAAAATGAATCTATCGACAAATTAGACTCTTTATTTGTCTGGACTGTATTAGCTACTTTAATAGGTGCTCGTTTAGGACATGTATTGTTTTATGACTGGGAATATTTTAGAAATCACTTACTTGAAATATTTTTACCTTTTAGATTCGAACCAAAATTTGAATTTACAGGTTTTCAGGGATTAGCAAGTCATGGTGCGGCAATCGCCATTATCATTGCAATGTACTATTACAGCAAAAAAATCTTAAAACGTCCGTTATTATGGATTTTAGACCGTGTAGTAATTCCAGTTGCAAGTGGCGCAATCTTTGTTCGTCTGGGAAACTTTTTTAATTCTGAAATCATTGGAAAAGAAACTGATTCTGCATTTGGAATTCGTTTTTTACACGATCAATTCAGCAAATCCGAAGCTGTAAATGCAACAGGTATTGCAGATCCAAAAGCGGCTTATACAGCAATTGCAACAGATCCTAAGTTCGCTGATTTATTAGCTCAGGTTCCTGTAAAACATCCCACACAATTATACGAAGGTATCGCTTATATCTTTGTTTTTGCTATTCTGTATTTCTTGTACTGGAAAACAAATGCAAGACTTAAATCAGGATTATTATTCGGATTGTTTTTAGTTCTTTTATTTGTAGTACGTTTTATTGTAGAGTTTGTAAAAGAAAGCCAAGGCGGTTTCGAGAACGAATTAGGCATTTTCTCAACAGGACAATGGCTAAGTATCCCTTTTATCATTATCGGGCTTTTCTTTATCATCAGAGCACAAAGAAATCCTTTAGCAACATCTTAAAATTTAAACCTCAATATAGTAATAAGCCCGATTTTTGTATCGGGCTTTTTTTTTGCACGAAAACGAATATTTCAGTCTTATTATTTCCAGCAGTTACGATAAGAATTTCATTATTTAAAGAAGCAGAGATTATCGTTATCAAAACAACTTTCACTCCCGCTGTACACTATATCTTTTCCCTCCTAAAGAAGCAGAAAAAAGGATATCGTTTCCATCCTACCGTGTGGACACAAGTACAAAACAAACACGAATTTCACTAATTGACACTAATTTAGTTTGTGGAATTAATTTCACAAACTAAATTAACCTATTAAAATTTGTGCAAATTCGTGACCCGAGACTGAAAGTCGAACAGGCGAAGCAAATTCGTGTTCAAAATTGATTAATAATATTTGTGTCCAGACGGTAGGTTTCCATCGGGGCTAAACCAGAACTTTCTGTTTGCAAAAGACGTTTTAGTAAGACTACATACAAACTTTTCACAATCAACATTAACATAAATCAATACAGAGAAACACACAAATAAACTAAACAGAACTGTAACTTTCATAAGAAATAAATATAATGCGATAACAAAGCACAAAAAAAAAGATCCGGCTTACGCCGGATCTTTTCATATAAACTAAGATTTTAATTAAACCTTATTATGCTTGTCTTCGATTGTATGTTTTTCATCACCTGAAATCGTGTCTACCAATACTGGTGTAGCGATAAATAATGAAGAATAAGTTCCTACAACAATACCAATCAACATTGCGAAGATAAATCCTCTGATAGACTCACCACCAAAGATAAACATCGTCAATAATACAATGATCATCATTAATGAAGTATTCAACGTTCTTGATAAAGTAGTATTAATAGAAGCGTTTACAATATCTTCGAAACTACCTTTACGGTTTCCGATGATAAACTCTCTAACCCTGTCAAATACAATTACAGTATCATTCATAGAATAACCAATAACGGTAAGAATCGCAGCGATAAAGTGCTGATCCATTTCCATGTGGAAAGGCATGAATTTATAACATAAAGAGTAAATTCCTAATACAAAGATAACGTCATGCGCTACAGCTGCAATCGCACCTAATGAATATTGCCATTTACGGAAAGAAACCATTAAGTATAAGAAAATAGCTGCCATTGCACCAAGAACTGCCCAGTAAGAGTTTGTTTTGATATCCTCAGAGATAGAAGCTCCAACTTTAGACGCTTGCAAAACACCGATTTTTTTACCATCAAACGAGTTGATGAATTTATCGTAAGAAGTGTTTGGGTAATACTTTTGCAATGCATTGTATAATTTTTGATTCACTTCTTCGTCGATAGCAACACCATCTTCTTTAATCTTATATTTTGTAGTGATTTTTAATTGATCATCATCACCTAAAATTTTAGCTTCAACAGGAGTTCCAAAAGCTGCAGATAATTCATCTGAAACTACAGTAGCGTCTACCGGTTTTTCAAATTTTACCTGAAAAGTTCTTCCTCCAACAAAATCAACACCTTCATCTAATCCGTTAACGAAGAAAATAGAAGTTAAACTTACCACAACTACAATTGAAGAGAAGATGTAAGTGAATTTTTTGATTTTAATAAAGTCAAAGTGGAAATTAGTAAACCAGTTTTTAGTAATTTTTGTAGAGAAAGTTAAATCTCCTTTTCCAGCAATATTTCTGTCGATAAAGATTCTAGCGATAAAAATTGATGTAAACATTGAAGTTACGATACCAATAAGTAAAGTTAATGCAAAACCTTTAATTGGTCCTGTTCCAAAAATAAACAAGATTGCTCCAGTTAAAACGTGCGTTACGTTCGCATCAATGATAGAACGCATTGCTCCGTGCCATCCGTAAGATTCAGCAACTGCTTCAGATAAAGATTTACCTTCACGCAATTCTTCTTTTGCTCTTTCAAATATAATAATATTCGCATCTACCGCAGTACCTAATGTAAGTACGATACCTGCAATACCTGGTAATGTAAGTACAAAACCAAAACTTGCCATAATTCCGAATAAGAAAAGTAAGTTTAATAATAATGCAAGATTAGCGTACCAACCTGCTTTACCATAATAGAATACCATCCATAAACAAACTAATAAAAATCCTAATACAGATGAAACTGTTCCAGCATCAATTGCAGCCTGACCTAAAGATGGTCCTACAACAGTTGATTGAACGATATCTGCAGAAGCCGGTAGTTTACCTGCATTTAATATGTTAGCTAAATCTTTAGTTTCAGCAACATCAAAAGAACCTGTAATTTCAGATCTTCCTCCTGCAATTGGTCCACTAGTTACACCTGGAGCAGAATAAACAATATCATCTAAAACAATAGCAATATAACTTTTTTGAGAAAAAGCTCTACCTGTTAATTCTTCCCAAACCTTAGCTCCCTGGCTGTTCATTTGCATAGAAACAGCTGGTTTTCCTAATTGGTCAAAAGTATCTTTTGCATCAGTAACAACACCACCACTCATCGCAGGAACGTTATCTCTATTTCCTTTTAATGCATATAATTCAACAGCTTCAATACTTTTTCCTTTAGCATCATTTATAGTAGTTGGCTTACTCCATACAAATTTTGCATAGTGTTGGTCAGCTCCTAATAAAACTCTGATATCTGATCTTTTTAAATACCCGTTTACTACAGCAGTATCTTTTGGAGCGAAATAACCTAAAATTGGTCCACCACCCTGACCTAACATTTTGTCAAATAATGGGTTGTTTCCTTTTTTAGTATCAACTGAATCTTTAGCATCTGTTAATAAAGCATTCAATGAATCTTTAGCAACAACTTTAGTTTCAATTTTTTTGATTTCAGTCTTTTTTAGCGCTTCGTTAGCAGCTACTAAAAAGTTTCCAATTTCTTCAATTTTATAAGTTTCCCAAAACTCTAATTGAGCTTTACCACCTAATAATTTTTTAATTCTATCTACATCCTTAGCACCTGGAAGCTCTACTAAAATTCTTCCTGTTTCTCCTAATTTCTGGATGTTTGGCTGTGTAACACCAAATTTGTCGATACGCTCTCTTAATACTTTAAAAGCACTTTCAACAGACTCATCAACTTTTCTTTTAATTACTTTTTGAACTTGCGAATCAGACATTTGAAAATCGATTCCACCTTCTCCCTGCAAACTTCTGTTTGCAAAAATATCAGGTGAAGCTAATTTTACAGTTCCTTTTGAATTCGCTTCAAAAGCTTCAAAAAACTTACTTAAATAGGTTTTATTTCCTTCTAAATTTGCAGACGCATCGGCTAATGATTTATTAAATACCGGATTTTTAGAATTATTAGCTAATCCTTTCAAAACATCTTTAATAGAAATTTGAAGAATCACGTTGATTCCTCCTTCTAAGTCAAGACCTTTGTTTAGTTGTTTATTTTTTACTTCATTGTAAGTAAAATCTGAAAAACCAAGATTAAATACTTTTTCTTTACCAATAGAGTCTAAATATTTTAGCTCTTTATCAGGATTATCTCCTGCAAAAGCTTTAGCCTCACTTTTGACATTATTTGCCACAAAAGTGAACGAGAGTTGGTAAATACTTACCAATGCAAATAGAATTGCGAAAAATTTAATAAGTCCTTTATTCTGCATTATTACTAAAAATTAATTATGTTTTATAGTTTGTTTTTGTTTTAAAGTCCCATAAAATAAGCCCTGACATGAATTTTTAAAACTAAAAAATCGAGATCACGAATTACCACATTTTTTTTAAACCGAGCAAATATATAATTAACGAAAAGATTAACCAATTTATTTATTAATTAATCTTAAAAAAAAGACTGCAAAAGTGCAGTCTTTTCCCTTTTTTACGAAAATCGTTATACTAAAATCGATTTTAGAGCATCATTCATACCTCTAACTGCATCTGCACTTTTTGCAAACAAAGCTTTTTCGTGGTCATTTAATTTGATGTCTAAAATTTCTTCAACTCCATTCTTTCCAATTATACATGGAACTCCAATACATATGTCATTTTGCCCGTATTCTCCTTCGACAAAAACAGAACAAGCAATCATTTTCTTCTGATCGTTTAAAATACTGTCGACAAGATACGCAACAGAAGCTCCTGGCGCATACCATGCTGATGTTCCTAAAAGACCTGTAAGAGTAGCTCCGCCAACCATTGTATCAGCAGCTACTTTTTGCAATACTTCTTCTGAAAGAAATTCTGTTACCGGAATTCCGTTGTAAGAAGCCAAACGAGTCAAAGGAATCATAGTCGTATCACCGTGACCACCAATAACCATTGCTGAGATATCATTTGCAGGCTTATCAAGAGCCAAAGAAAGATATGTTCTGAAACGAGAACTATCTAACGCTCCACCCATACCTATAATTCTGTTTTTTGGTACTCCGGTAGCTTTTAAAGCTAAATAAGTCATAGTATCCATTGGATTTGAAACTACAACTATTATAGTATTTGGGGAATGTTTTAGTACATTTTCAGCAACTGTTTTCACAATTCCTGCATTTATGCCAATTAATTCCTCACGAGTCATTCCTGGTTTTCTTGGAATTCCTGATGTAATTACTACTACATCACTTCCGGCAGTTTTAGAATAATCGTTAGTCACGCCAGACACTTTGGTATTAAAACCTGTATTTGTCGCACATTGCATAATATCCAACGCTTTCCCTTCGGCAAAACCTTCTTTAATATCCAACAACACTACTTCGCTTGCAATTCCTCTATAAGAAATAACATCTGCACATGTAGCTCCAACATTTCCTGCTCCTACAATGGTAACTTTCATATTTTATACTTTATCGGTTATTAATTAATTTATTTGATAAATAAACAATTCGTTTAATCGTTTAAGTAAATTTAAACAATTAAACGAATTGATGACTAAATATTATTATGCATCGATATTAGCGTAGACTGCATTTTTCTCGATAAATTCTCTACGTGGCGGAACTTCATCTCCCATTAACATTGAGAAAACTCTATCAGCTTCAGCCAGACTATCAATAGTTACCTGACGTAAAGTTCTAAAGCTCGGATCCATTGTAGTTTCCCACAATTGCTCTGCGTTCATCTCTCCAAGACCTTTATAACGCTGAATTCCGGCACTGCCTCCCATTCTTTCGTTTGCCTGATCGCGCTGAACATCATTCCATGCGTATTCTTTTTTGTTTCCTTTTTTAACTAAATATAAAGGTGGTGCTGCGATATAAACGTGACCTTCTTCGATCAATTCTTTCATGAAACGGAAGAAGAATGTTAATATTAAGGTAGAAATGTGACTACCATCGACATCGGCATCACACATGATGATTACCTTATGGTATCTTAGTTTTTCAAGATTTAATGCTTTACTATCTTCTGCAGTACCTACGGTAACTCCTAAAGCGGTAAAGATGTTACGAATCTCTTCGTTTTCGAATACTTTATGGTGCATCGCTTTTTCGACATTCAAAATCTTACCACGTAATGGCAAAATCGCCTGAAATGCACGATCACGACCTTGTTTTGCTGTTCCACCAGCCGAATCTCCCTCGACAAGGTAAACTTCACATCTTGCAGGATCCTGCTCAGAACAATCTGAAAGTTTTCCCGGTAATCCACCGCCACCCATAACGGTTTTACGCTGTACCATTTCACGTGCCTTTTTAGCAGCATGACGGGCTTGTGCAGCCAAAATTACTTTTTGGATAATGATACGGGCATCATTTGGATTTTCTTCCAAATAGTTTTCTAACATTTCTCCAACTGCCTGAGAAACCGGAGAAACTACTTCTCTGTTTCCTAGTTTTGTTTTTGTCTGACCTTCGAATTGAGGTTCTTGTACTTTTACCGAAATAATAGCCGTTAATCCTTCACGGAAGTCATCTCCCGAAATTTCGAATTTCAACTTGTCCAGCATCCCGGAAGCATCTGCATATTTTTTAAGGGTTCTTGTTAAACCACTTCTAAAACCTTGTAAATGTGTTCCTCCTTCGTGCGTGTTGATATTATTTACATAAGAAAAAATATTCTCTGTATAACTTGTATTATAAATTAAGGCAACCTCAACCGGAATCTCACCTTTTTCGTGGTCCATGCTGATTACGTGAGAGATAATTGGCTCACGGTTACCATCTAAATAACGAATGTATTCTTTAAGACCTTCATCTGAATGAAAAACTTCTACTTTAAATTCGCCTTTTTCATCGACTTCTCTTTTGTCCGTAAATGTGATTGTAATTCCTTTATTCAGGAAAGAAAGCTCACGCATACGAGCTGATAGAGTATCATAAGAGAATTCTGTAGTTTGCGTAAAAATTGTTTCGTCAGGATAAAAAGTTACAATAGTTCCTCTTTTTGTAGTTTCTCCGATTTGTTTTACCGGATAAAGCGCTTTTCCTTTTTCATATTCTTGCTCGTACACTTTTCCGTCACTACTGTGAACAGTTGCACGCAAGTGATTTGACAAAGCATTTACTACCGAAACTCCAACACCGTGCAAACCTCCGGAAACTTTATAAGAATCCTTATCAAATTTACCTCCGGCACCAATTTTAGTCATAACAACTTCTAGTGCAGAAACTCCTTCTTTTTTATGTATGTCTACCGGGATTCCACGACCATTATCTTCGACGCTTACAGATCCATCTTCGTTTATTGCAACACCAATAGTATCACAATGCCCTCCCATGGCCTCATCAATAGAGTTATCTACAACTTCATAAACCAAATGATGCAGTCCTCGAACACCCACATCTCCAATATACATCGATGGACGCATTCTTACGTGCTCCATACCTTCTAATGCCTGAATACTATCTGCTGAATAATTGTTCTTCTTGATTTCTTCGCTCATATAATTTATTCTAAAAATGTAATTATTGTCTAACACGCAAATATATAAAAACGCAAATTATATATCCGTTAAAATACTGTTTAAAGCACTTAAGTTATTAACACAATTGTCTTAAAAACCAAAAATAAACTCCAAAAGCCAACTTTAAATTCCAAACTTCATAAATTCCAAATTCCAAAAATAGGAATAACACAAAAAAATCAAATAACAACATCTATTATAATCTTGAGAGCAGGATGAAATAAAAAATCCGAAACAACAATTTTAATGTCATTTCGGATTTAAGATTTGGAATTTAAGAAAATTGAAATTTTTCTTTTTTACTATTTCTTATTAAAATCTCCAACATAAATCGAAGTCATTTTATCCAGGCTCAAATACTTTTTCAAAACTGCATTTACCTCTTCTACTTTTAAGGCTTTTACTTTAGCATCCAGAGCATCATAATCTTCCAGAGGAATGCCATATTGAAGATAAGTGTTTGTCAAACTCATTAAGGTATCATCAACTCCCAATCTGGTTTTTCTCTCATTTTGCCAGCTAACCAAATTTGATTTTAATTCTTCTGCTGTAAATCCATCTTTTAATGCTTTTGCAATTTCTTCTTTCGTCGCGGTTTCAACGGCATTCTTTTTTGTTGGATTTAAAAACGCATAATAACTCCATGAAGCCACATCACTTATCAACGGTACATCAATAAAAGAGCCTGCTCCATAACTTATTCCTTCTTTTTCTCTTAATCTCATAGGAATTCTTGCACTCAAAAACCCTCCGCTTCCCAGTATCTCATTCGCCATAATAAAGGCAGGATAATCAGGGTTGCTTCTGTCCATTTTAAAATTTATTCTTCCTATGGCAACAGCATTTTCTTTATCAGGAGTAATTACATCCTTGTCCAGTTTCGCTGTTTCAAAATAAGTAGGTAAAGCAAGTTCATATTTCGATTTAGAATTCCATTTTCCAAACGTATTTTCTAAAATCTCTGCTGTTGATTTTGCATCAAGTTCTCCTACAATACTTCCTACCCCATTATTTCCTCCTAAAATATTGGTGTAAAAATCAACTATTTCGGATTGTTTGATCTTTTTAAAAGCATCGATCTGTTCTTGAATTGTCAAGGTATAAAAAATACTTTCTTTAGGGTATTTTGTCGTTTGTCTTGAAATCTCTGTAAATGCGACTGACTGGGGATCATTTAAGTTCGATTCTAAATAAGTATTATAATCACTGATTGTTTTTGTTAGTTCATTTTCCGGAAAAGTAGAATTAACCAGCAAATCGCCCAAAATCTCCATTACCTCTTTAAAATTCTCTTTATAAGTACTAATATTAATTGACAGGGTTTGTCTTGTAAAATTAAAATTGATACTTGATTTTAACTGATCCAGTCTATCCTGAATTTGCTCTTTGGTTTTGCTTTTAGTTCCTGTTTTCAGTAATTGGGCCAGAATACCACCGGCATCAGTTTTACCTGCTAAATCTTTTTGATTGCTTACCGGAAATTTAAAATTAGCCTGAACTTTTCCTCCTTTAATTTCTTTTTTAATCAATCCGTATTTTGCACCATTACTTAGTTTTCCTTCAACTAAATTTTGTTTTAAATTTTTAATCGAAGCTTCAAATGCAGCTGTTTCTTTTTCTAAAGCTTTTCCTTTGTAATCTTTTGTAAAAGCAACTAATTGTTCGTCTGTATATTCAGCAGGTTTTACTCTTTGTTCGTCTTTTGACGGAATAAATACTCCAACTGTTCTATTGTTACTTCTAAAATATTTCTCGGCCACTCTTTGTATATCTTCTTTTGTTAAGTTCTCGACAGCATCCCTGTACAAAAATCCTAATCTGTAATCTCCTGCTCCAATAACTTCAGTAAGATTTATTGCAAACGAAATGGTATTGTTTTTTACACTTTCGATTTGTGTAATAATTTTAGCTTTCGCTCTGCTTACATCTTCATCTGTGTATTTTGTTGCACCTATTTTATCCAGTTCGTCTCTTACAATTTCCTTTGTTGCCTTAATATCTTTATCATTTGGAACTGCTACCCCAAAATATAAAAAGCTGGCATCTCTTGTAATGGGCTGCCAAAAATAAATACTGGATACTTTTTGTGTTTCGACCAATGTTTTATACAAGTAACCTGATGGATCAGCCGTTAAAATCTCTCCTAATGCGTCGATTGCAGCATAATCTTTATCTACATAAGCTGCAGTATGATATAAAGCTCCGATATTTTTGCTGTCTCCTGCTCTTTTAAGCTCTACATATTTTTCGCCATCCTGAGCTGGTTCTATGGTATAAGTTTTATCTAAAACTCTTTTAGGTCTTGGAATCGCACCAAAATATTGCCCTACATATTGTAATGCTTTTTTCTCATCAAACTTACCGGCAATTATTAAAGTTGAATTATCCGGCTGATAATATTTTTCATAAAAAACCCTAAGTCTATTCGCTTTTACGCGTTCAATATCTTCTTTACTTCCAATAGTACTTCTGCCGTAATTGTGCCATAAATAAGCCGCAGAAAGTATTCTTTCCTGCAAAACCCCATCAGGATTGTTTTCTCCTATTTCAAACTCATTTCTTACTACTGAAAATTCCTTACTAAGATCCGTTTGCAAAATGGTCGAATTAACCATTCTGTCTGCCTCCATTTCTATACTCCACTTTAAATTCTCATCATTAGAAGGAAAAATTTCGTAGTAATTAGTGCGATCTAACCAAGTAGTTCCGTTTGCATTTCCTCCTTTATCAGAAAGCATTTTTTTTATGTCTCCTAAATTTTTAGTGCTCTTAAAAAGCATGTGCTCCAGTAAATGCGCCATACCTTTTTCTCCGTAACCTTCATTTCTGGAACCTACATTATAAACAATATTTACAATCATATTGCTTTGAGAAGCATCCGGAATCAACAGTACTTTTAATCCGTTATTCAATGAATACTCTTTTACACCTTCTACATTTTTAATGTATTTAGGAGTTTCAATCTTTTTTTGCGCATAAACCGAACTCAATGAAACAAGCGAACAGCATAAAATACTACTTAATAATAAGTTTCTCATGGATTACATTTAAAATTAATTTATTCTTTGGTAATCAAATATAGTATTTTTCTGAATATCAAATTCTAATTTTTATCCCTGAGTTTTGGGACAAAACTCTAAAAATGAGACATAAAAAAATCCGAAACAACATATTTCATGTTGCTTCGGATTTTAAGTATTTATTCTCCAAATTGGAAATTATTTTTTTCTCTTTTTGAAATTTACGCTACAACTCCCGCTTTAGAAATTTCAATATCTGCTTTTACGTGTGCAGCATTTGCTCTTCCGCTCGGATCCTGGTTTTCCTGCCATTTCGGGATCCATTTCCGAACCGTTTGTGCAGCACTAACCTGTGGATAGAATTTATGAAAAATAGATCTGTATAGGTAAGCTTCTTTTGTTGTTGGTGAATTGTATGGAAATTCAGCACTTGCTCCGGCTAATTGTTCATCAGAAACCTGGGTAGCACAATATTCAATTAATTCATCAACCCATTTATATCCAACTCCATCAGAAAACTGTTCTTTTTGTCTCCATAAAATTTCAGTTGGCAAATATGGGTTTTCCGGGGTATCAAATGCTTTTCTTAAAATATATTTTTCAATACCATCATATGTCTTTGGTTGTTTTTCTTCTGTTTTAATTCGAATTGAAACATCTAAAAAATCTTTGTCCAAAAATGGAATTCTGGCCTCTAGTCCGTGTGCCATTGTTGTTTTATCTGCACGTAATAAATCTGCGGTAAACAATTTCTGAACTCTTTCGATTGTTTCATCCTGAAATTCTTCTGTAGATGGCGCATTTCTAAAATACAAATGACCTCCAAAAACTTCATCAGCTCCTTCTCCTGAAAGAATTACCTTAATTCCCTGATCAGCTACTGCTTTTGATAACAAATACATTGGTACGCCAGATCTCACTGAAATGATATCATAAGTTTCGATATGATAAATCACTTTTTCTAAAATAGCAACACCTTCTTCTACCGTAAAATGTATTTCATGATGTTCTGTTCCTAAAAATTCAGCCGCTTTTCTTGCAGCACTATTGTCAGGAGAATCAGCATCTAAACCAATAGAGAAAGAATGTAGTTTTTCTCCGCTTTCCTTCAACAATCGCGCTGCAATTGCTGATGTTAATGAGGAGTCTAATCCTCCTGAAAGTAAAACACCTACCGGCACTTCGCTCATTAAGCGTTTACGAGTTGCCTGTATTAACGATTCACGAACCAGATCAAGATCTAATGCCTGATTAGCATTCGAATGATCTTCATAATCAGGATTATAATATTTTACGAAACCTGTTTTTCCTGTGTAATAATGCCCCGGAGGAAAAGTTGAAAACGATTTGCACTGATCTGCAATTGATTTCATTTCTGACGAAAAATAGATTCTTCCTCTTTCATCCAATCCGTAATATAATGGTTTAACACCAACTGCATCTCTGGCGGCAATATAATTATCACCATCTATGATAACAAAAGCAAAATCGCCATCAAGCATATTACAAAACTTGTATCCAAATTCTTCATACAGATGCACAATTACCTCTGAATCTGATTTTGTTCTAAACGTATGATTTTTTAATACTGTATCTTTTAATTCCTGGTAATTATAGATTTCCCCATCATGAACCATCCAGGCTTTATTAGTTCCCTGAATTGGCTGTTTACCCGATTTTAAATCGATAATCGACAGGCTTTCATGACAAATAATACTGCCATTCTCCATAATATGCAAATCACGTTCATCAGGACCACGATGCGACATTCTTTTAGAAAGCTCTTTTACGAGTTGCGGGTCTTTTCCTTTACCAATAACGGCCAATAATCCAGACATACTATTCTATTTTTTATTTATTTTAATTTTCGCTCACATCAAAACAAAGTAAGCCGGCAGTAATTTCCTTTATAATCTTCTAATTTTTAGCTCAAACTAATACCAAATAATCTATTTCCTGTAATTATATAGCTACAATACAGGTGATTTGTTTTATTTCAGCGAATGCCAAATATAAAAAAGAAACTTAAACAATTGCTGAAAAAAAAATTTAAGTATCTGAAATAATAGTTTTTAACATTATTAGACAAGAAAAACGTCCTCAATACTGAGAACGTCTTTCGGAAAAATAATATATACTAATTCTAATAATTCCTGTTTATGCTTGCGCGTAAGCGTCATCATGTACACTTGCCACTGCTCGTCCTGAAGGATCGTTCATATTTTTGAAAGCTTCATCCCACTCCAACGCAATTTTTGTACTACAAGCAACACTTGCTTCCTGAGGCACACATAAAGCTGCTGCATCACTAGGGAAATGTTCTGCAAAGATCGAACGATAGTAATATTCTTCTTTAGAAGTTGGTGTTTGCAAAGGGAATTTGAATCTTGCATTTGCCAATTGCTCATCTGAAACTTCTTTGGCTACCACTTCTTTCAAAGTATCAATCCAGCTGTATCCTACTCCATCAGAAAATTGCTCTTTTTGTCTCCATGCTACACTTTCCGGCAACATATCTTCAAAAGCTTTACGAACTACCCATTTTTCCATTGGGTGCTCTTTGTTGATCATTTTATCTTGTGGGTTGATACGCATCGCAACATCCATAAATTCTTTATCTAAAAACGGAACACGCCCTTCGATTCCCCATGCTGCCAAACTTTTGTTTGCACGCAAACAATCGTACATGTGCAGTTTGCCTAATTTACGAACGTTTTCTTCGTGAAATTCTCTTGCATTTGGTGCTTTATGAAAGTATAAGTAACCTCCAAACAACTCATCTGCACCTTCACCTGACAATACCATTTTGATTCCCATTGATTTAATAACTCTCGCCATTAACCACATTGGAGTTGATGCTCTAACCGTAGTTACATCATACGTTTCCAGGTTATAAATTACATCACGAACTGCATCTAAACCTTCCTGAATTGTAAATTTGATTTCGTGGTGAATTGTTCCGATATGTTTTGCTACAATTTGAGCTGCGGCTAAATCAGGAGAACCATCTAATCCTACTGAGAAAGAGTGTAGTTGAGGATACCACGCATCTGTAGTATCATCTGACTCAATACGTTTTTGTGCAAATTTTTTGGCTACAGCCGAAGTAATAGACGAATCTAAACCTCCTGAAAGTAAAACTCCGTAAGGAACATCACTCATTAATTGTCTGTGAACCGCCGCTTCAAGTGCTTCTTTAATTGCAGGAATACTTGTTTCGTTGTCTTTTACAGCATCATAATCTACCCAGTCTCTTTTGTACCATTGTACAAATTCACCGTCTTTGCTTGTCATATAATGTCCTGGAGGAAATAACTCAATTTTTGTGCAATATCCTTCTAATGCTTTCAATTCTGAAGCTACATAAAAAGTCCCGTGCTGATCCCAACCAATATAAAGGGGAATAATACCCATGTGATCACGAGCAATAAAATACTCATCTTTCTCAACATCATAAATAGCGAATCCGAAGATTCCGTTCATTTCGTCTACAAAGTGTGGTCCTTTTTCTTTGTAAAGTGCTAAAATAACTTCACAGTCACTTTCTGTCTGAAAGTTATATTTTCCTTCAAATTGTTTACGCAATTCTCTGTGGTTGTAAATCTCACCATTTGCAGCCAAAACCAATTTTTTATCTTCTGTAAATAAAGGTTGTTTTCCTGAAGCTGGATCTACAATTGCCAAACGCTCGTGTGAAAGAATTGCTTTATCATTGCTGTAAATTCCGCTCCAGTCCGGTCCGCGGTGACGAATGATTTTAGACATTTCTAATACTTGAGGTCTTAATGTTTCGGCTTTTTGTTTTAGATCAAAGGCACATACGATTCCACACATAACTATATATTTTTATTTGTAAATTTTTATTTTGATAAGGCAAAGATGCGGTATTGGTTACAATTGAAAAACATAAAAGTTTATTTCAGTTATAATTTAAAACCAAAAAATGACATTTACATATAAAATGTAAAATTTTAACAGTAAAAAAAGGCCTGAACTTGAAAATTTCAATTTCAATCTTAAACAAGGCACAAAACACAAGGTTTTAAAGAGATATTTGAGTTAAATATTATGATATTCAAAAATCACTGAAAGATTCCTAAAGAGAAGAAGAAAAGTGGTTTGGTAATTGTTCTTTTCATCAATTTTTAATTTCATCATACAAATTCCATCACCTTGTTTGTCATCTAGAGGAACGAGGGATGACAAGATTGTGTGGAATCTCTTTATTTATAATCCTGTGTAGTCCCTACGGGACAATTTCATCATGTGATCATTCTTTTTCTACCGATATTTAACTCCTAAAGGAGTATATATTGTAGAGAAAAAATGTCGGTAGAAAAAACAAATATCAATATTTAATATATCTCGTAGAGATTAAATGTCGGTAGAAAAAATAAACGCGGAAATAAAATTGTCCCGTAGGGACTACACAAAAAATCAAACCTTACAAAACACTCTCAATCGTATAATGCGTCTTATTGATTTCAAATTTAAACCCAACTTTGTTCCCCATTAAATGAGATCCAAGCGGAGATTGAGGTGAAAGTGCAATAACATTGATTCCGTCAATTGCAATTTTAGGAAGTGCCACGCTTACATACAAATAAATTCCGTTGGCTTTTACCAAGCTGCCCAAAATAATATTTTCAGTAGTTTTTGATGCGTCAATTTTATCTAAAATCGCTTTTTGAGTTATCGCTTCTTTTAGTTTATTGGTAAGTTTTTCCTGCTCGATATGCATCATCGACAAAGCCGTTTCGTGTTTGTCACCGGCAGAACCTTTGGCATCGTTTTTAGAATCTTCGGTCAAAGCCGAAATCATATCTCTGAAAACATCAATGCGGTCCTGAACCATTTGCAGGTAATGTGAATGTATTTTTTGTTTGAATTCCATATTGTAGTTTAACCGCAAAGAGCGCTAGGTTTTACGCAAAGGTCGCAATTTTTTTCGCCACGAATTACACAAATTTTCACTAATTATAAAAACAAAGTTCGCAAAGTCTGATATTGAATCAGCTTTGCGAACCTTGCGTTTTCTCAACAAAATGTGAGATAAAATTCCTTGCGGTCTTTGCGGTTAGAAAACCTTAAAAATCAAATTTATAATTTGCCCCTACTAACACCTGAAATCCTTGTACAGGATAATTCAGCCATTTTTCGTACGCTTGGTTTCCTATATTATTCAATTTTAAGAAACAAGTCAAACGTTCGTTGTATTTGTATCCTAAATGTGCATTGGCATCAAAATAACTTTTAAGAGTTGTAATAACCGGATCAGTTCCTAAATCAAGATTCGATTGCATGTCTTTACGCTCTCCTACAAAGAAAACATTCAAACCAGCGTACCATTGTTTTGTAATGTTTACATCAAGATTTGAGCTTATTTTCATCGACGGTAAATTCCAAGCTTCAATTCCGTCGTATTTGTAACTATTAAAAGTTCCGTTGATTCCAAAAGATACATTTCTTGAAAAATCAGCTTTTAATTCCCCATAAAAACGAAATGTTCTAACGTCGTCATAAACTACTCCAAATGAGTTCCCGAAAGCATAATTTTGATTCGAGAAATCCTCTGTATAATCATTCCCTTTGTATAGTGCTTTATCTTTTTCATTCAGATAAGATCCTGTAAGGTTATAATTGATATTGTTTGCCAATTTACCTTTTAAACCTGCAAAAACAGTATATTGATTATTCGTAGGTTTCATATTTAATGTTGGCGATAAAAACGGATTATCGTTTACAAAATCAGCATAAGAATTTTGTTCTAAACCTCCATTTACTCCTGTGTAAAAAATCATTAAATCACCAACTAATTTATACGACGCATTTACTTTTGGATAGATATAAAACTTGTTTCCACTGTTTTCAGAATCTAAACCATAGAACAATCCTGCTCCTAATTCTAATGTCCAGTCGTTTTCAAGAATAACAAAACTTGGTTCAATTCCAAAATTCGTCAAACTGTATTTTAGAGGTTGTGTATTGTCACGCGCATAATTATGTTCGAAAGATCCGCTTACGTGATCTACAATAATATTGGTGTTGATCGATTGATCCATAACTTCTACTTTGAAAGAAGGCTTTACATAAAAGCGATTCTCTGAAGAAGAAAAACTATCTGAAAAATGCGTGAATTTAGTTGATATTTTACTAAAAATCCCTTCGTTAAATTCGACATTTCCTCCTAATGAAATAGTGTTATAAGAATGATTCGGATTGATTCCTCTAATTAAATCATTACGGGTTTGTCCCGCCAAAGTCGAACCAAATTCAGCCGGTAAACCATACCAGTTGTACAATTGATTTTGGTATCCTAAATCAACATTCCACGACATGTCACGATTGTTTACGCCGTAACCTACATTTAATGCTGTATCATAAAACTCATCATTAAGATCTACACCTTTAATTCCGCCCTGAGACGAATGGTGACGAAACATTCCTGCTACGTAATCATTATTTCCCAAATCCTGATTTACGAACAATTCAGCATTTAAAGTCCCATAATTACCAACTCCCAAAGTCGCATAATTATTAAATAGTTTTTCTCTTTTTGATTTCTCAACACCTTCTGCTTTTCCTTTTGAAGGCGTAAATGTAGAAGCTACGGGAACTGAAAGAATACTATATTTTATAGTTTCTTTAGGCTGATTTCCTGTATCGTCAAGTGACGGAGTTTCTTTTATCTTAAAAGCATCCGAAATTGTTGGCGAATAAGGCTTTACCACATTTACCGTTTCTGTTCCTATCGTTTCCTCTTTTTTAATCTGAGAAAACGAAACCTGAACAACAAACAATACTAGTAAAATGATGATTTTATTATGGCAATTAATTTTCATATTTCTTTATTTTAAGAGTATAGAGAAAAGAATATAGAAAATAGACTATACTAAATCCTTTTTATTCTACTCAAACTCTTTGTTCTTTATTCTATTCTCTTTATTCTATTCTCTTTATTCCTAAGCTTCCCATTCACCTTTTGCAACAAATTGAGCTTTTCCACCTATTTGAATATCAAACTCGTTGTCGTTTAAACTTCCTTTAAAATAAATCTGAGAGGGACGACCGATATAGTCTCCCTGATAATTAATCAATTCAAATTCAGGTTTATGATATTTTAGCAAAAAAGCCTGCAAGCATGTACTCGCGCTTCCTGTTGCAGCATCTTCGATCAATTGATTGTGTTCAATACACAACATTCTGCTAAACAATTTAGAACCTTCTAAATAATAAAAATATAAAGCCTGATGAGCTGTTTTGCAATTATTTTTAAGCCATTTTTGTGTTTTATCTTTGTCTAAAACCAAATTTTCCAACGCTCTTTTACTGCTTAATCCAACCATTACAAAAGCACTTCCGGTGGTTACTTCCTGAATAGGAAATTGATTTTCAAAATCATGGTTTTCCAGATTACTAAACACTGTAATATCTTCTTTCGAAAAAATATCCCAAAATTTTGGCTGGGCTGCTTTTAACCAAATCAAACCTTCAGACTGATGAATTGCAATTGGCCCAATTGGAACATTTAATTTTATATTCTCCGGCGCATTATCAAATACTTTATTCATCAAAACCCATGAAGTCCCAATTATCGGATGTCCCGCAAATTGCATCTCCTGAGAGGGTGTAAATATTTTTATCTCGGCCTTATTATTTTCTTTGTCAAGTTTGGTTATAAAAGTGCTTTCGGCGAAGTTAATTTCGCGCGCAATTTGCTGCATTTCTTCAGCACTTAATTTTTCCGCATCCATAAAAACCGCCAATTGATTTCCGGCATATTTTTTATCAGCAAAAACATCAACTATATAAAAGGGTAAACTCATTTTTCTTAAAAGATTTTAAGAGAATAAAATATAGAGAATAGACTTTCCAATCTTTGCTCTTATATCTATTTTCTTTGTTCTATTTTCTTTATTCTTTGCTCTTTATTCTTTGCTCTTTATTCTATTCTCTTTAATTCTTACTTATTAATCGACGAATTCGTTTTAGCTTCTTCTGCTTTAATCGCCGCCAATTCTTTTTTAGCTTCTTCGACAACATCCGGATAATCGGTAAAATTGTTTATTACGTTATCTAAAATGTAAGTTGCCTGATAACTGTCTTTTAATCCGTAGAAGTTTTTAGCCATTAAAACCAAACTCTTCGCTCCGTAATATTTATAAGCTGAATAGTTTTTTGCTAATTTCTGAACTGAAACATTCGAAGCGTCAAACTTGCCTTCTTTCGTTTTAAAATAAGCGTCATAAAACAATGCTTCTGCCGCTAATTCTCCTTTTGATGTTGCTGATAATTTAGCATAAGCCGCTTTTGCTTTGTCTTCATCACCAGTTTGCATTGCCGCGCGTGCTACAATAATCTGAGCATCGGCTTTTACATTTGCATCAGCTTTTATATTTTGCAATACTTTGTCAGCATACACAACTGCATTGTCATAATCTTTTTTGTCATAATAACATTTCATCAGGTTTGCTTGTGCAAAGCTTTTGTTTTGAGACGAATCAGATTCATTTTCTAATCTTACTAAAACCGGAATTGATTTATCACAATCTTTTGCTTTCAGGAAAATCTGCGCTAATTTGGTTAACGATTTCTCTGTAAATTCGTTTCTTGGCTGATCAATTACATATTGATAATTGGCAACTGATTTTGTTTCTGAACCTTCTGTATAATACAATTGTGCCAAATAATAATTAGCTTCCAATGAATGTAACCCTGTTGAAAATTTAGTGATATAACCCACAAAACCGGTAATCGCCTGTTTGCTGTTATTTTGGCTGTATTGTTTAAAAGCAGCATCATAAGTATCATTATCCAGTTCTGCATCTGTAACGGCAACAAAGTCCAGAGTACGAACCCAGGTTGCATATTCATCTACTTTTCCTGAGTCTACATAAATTAATCTGGCTGTCGAAACTGCTTCCAGAGCTTCCGGTGTTTTCGGGAATTCTGCGGCTACTTTTTTGAATTTTACCAAAGCCTGGTCCTCACGATCTGAGTTGTAATAAATCAAACCTTGTTTTAGAATTGATTTTGAAGTAAAGGCACCGTTTTTATATTCAGAAATTAACTGATCATAGGTTTTTAGGGCAAGATCATTCTTTTTTTCTGCCACATAACTATTTCCTAATTCATATAAAGCATCATCACGATATTCTGACTTTTTATACATCTGAAGAAAATTATTCAACTCGCCGATTTTCTTATCATTTTTAGACATAAAACCGTACGCCATCGCTTTTTGAAACTGAGCATAATCAGCATCAACACCTCTTGCTTCAATTGCTTTTGCGTAAGCTTCATTTGCTGCCGTGTATTTTGACGTTACAAAACGACAATCTCCTAAACGTAAATATGAATCATTCAAACGAACTTTATCTTCTTTAGAATTGTCTATTTGTGCCTGAAACGAATTTCCTGCCTGATCATATTCTTTTAGTTTAAAATAAGTATATCCAATATTATAATTGATGTTTTTATACTCAGCTGTACTTTTTGATGCAGCCTGGCCAGCAAACTGTTTGTAACTCAATAATGCATTCTGAAAATCACCGGTAACATATTCTGTTTCTGCTTTCCAGAAAGTGGCACGTGCCGTAAACTCAGGTGTTTTTTGTTCGCTGATTGCGCTTTTGAACATTTTTCCTGCTTCCTGATATTCTGATTCGTTATACAATTCTATACCTCTGTAGAAAAGTACTTTTTGATAGGCAGTTTTATTCTCTGCCGATCTGTTTTTCTCTAATAAAACTAAAGCTTCTTTGTAATTTTTAGTCGAAATATAAGAATCTACTAATAATTTCTCTACTTCAGATCTGCTTGAATTGTTTGGGTATTTTTTTAGGAAATCAAGTAAAATTCCCGGAACAGTTTGATAAGCATTTCCGATATCATAACTCACTTTAGCATAATTTAAAGCTGCATCTTCCTGAATCTGTGCATTAAAATCCATTTCAGAAGCATTTTTGAAAGCATTTAATGCTTCTTGCTTTTTACCCGTATTTAAATAACTTAAACCTAAATGGTAATAAGCGTTTTGAGCTACGAAATCTTTTCCTTCGATAATTTTATTGAATTGAGAAATCGCTTTTTCATACTCTTTCTGCTCATAATACGCATATCCTAACTGGTAAAAATCAGTATTGCTCCACTTCCCCTTTTTACCTGCGTATTGCTCTAAAAACGGAATCGCTTTGTCATATTGCTTTAGATTGAAATAACTTTCTCCTATAATTTTATTCAGTTCAGATTTTTCAAGTGCATTGGATTTGCTCATTGCTTTCTGCCCCAAATCGATTGCTTTCTGAAAATTTCCTAACTTGAAATTCATGTCTGCCTGATAGTACGAAAGCTTTTCTTTGTACTTTTCTTCGCCTGAAACTTCATCAAAATATTTAGTTGCTTCTTTATAATCATCACCTTCATAAGCCATGAAACCTAAGTAATATTTGGCCTGAGAACCAAATTCAGCAGAGTTTACGACTTTGTTAAAGTAGGTTGTAGCTTCCTTTTTCTTTTTAGCATTGAAATAACTGTAACCTTTCTGGAAATTAAATTTATCCGATTCGGATTTGCTCATGTAACTTTCGTCTACTTTATCAAACCATTGCAACGCTTTAGGATAGTTTCCCTGCTCGAAGAAATATTGAGCAACCTCGATATACGCCTGATTTTGCTTGGTACTTGTTGGATAATCTGTAACGAATTTTTCCATCAGAGCATCAGCATTTGCTTTATTGGTTCTAATGGCGCAATTGGCGATGTAATATGCACAATCTGACTGAACTTCTTCTGTCGTGGCATTGTTTTTTACATACTCAAAGATAAGTTGGGCCGATGCATATTGTTTGTCATTATATAAAGCCAGTGCTTTGTCAAAATCCTTTAAATCATAAGTATAAATAGCCGATTTTTGTGCCGAAACTATGGTCGAAATAAGGATAATTGGTAATAAAAAGAACCAGGAAAGTTTACGCATTTTAATTATATTTAGTATTCAAATGTATCATTTTATACCGTTTATAACGAAACGTTTCAAGCTTTTATTATGAACAAATATTTAACAATGCTTATTTCTAAATTAAGTTCAAACCATATAAGTGATATAAGTAATTATAAGTTAGGAGTTTTACGGACTTCTTTTCGACAGTAAATCATATCCGTTGGTACAAAGAATTTTTTCAGCATTACGTATCTAAAATGAACTTATATCACTTATATGGTTTAAAATTCATTTCGATATTTTATAAGAAATGATTCAAATTTATTTTGAATACAAGCGTTATCTTATTACTTTTACCAATCAAATCAATTTATTATGTCACAAACCGTACTGTCTCTTAAAGAAGTTACTATATATCAGGAAGGAAGAAAAATTTTATCTCATATTAATTTAGATGTTAACCACGGTGAGTTCATCTATATTATTGGAAAAACAGGTTCCGGAAAAAGTAGTTTTCTAAAAACTTTGTACGGGGATTTGCCTTTAACTGAAGGTGAAGGTCATATTGTTGAATTTGATTTGGCTACTTTAAAAGAAAAAGACATTCCGTATTTGAGACGTAAAATCGGAATTGTATTTCAGGATTTCAAATTACTGCCGGACCGTTCCGTAAAAGACAATATGCTATTTGTTTTGAGAGCTACAGGATGGGTTGATAAAGAAGGAATGGAACGCAAAATTGATGAAGTTCTGGACAAAGTTGGTATGAAAGATTACACCAATAAAATGCCACATCAGCTTTCAGGAGGAGAACAGCAACGTGTTGCTATTGCAAGAGCTTTACTAAACGATCCTGAATTTATCCTGGCTGATGAACCAACAGGAAACCTTGACCCTCAGACCAGTTCTGAAGTTCTGGAAGTATTGAAAAAAATTAACGCAAACGGTAAAACCGTGATCATGGCAACTCATGATTATGCTTTATTGCTAAAATTCCCGTCTAAAACATTGAAATGCGAAGACGAAAGAATTTTTGAAGTAGTACAACGCAGCGTATAATTCTTTCTATTTTAATTCTAATTCTATCCTAATTAAATGTTTTTTGTGCTTGTTCAGCATTTAAAACTACAATTCTGTGATTTTAGGAATTCAATATAACATCATAATCAGAAATAAAAATTTATTTGGGGAAACATGCTGATAAGTTTGTCATTCTTTTATTCCTTTTATCGCCAAATAAGCAAAGTAATTTTAAGAATGCAAATGTTGCGAAACAATTATTTGTGATCAAATGCCGGTAAAAACCATTTGAATTTTACTGCTAATAATCGAACGGTAATAATAACCACAGAAGTTACTACGTATAAAATATCGTTATCAAGATTCAGTTTTTTTAGTGCAAAAAAGACGATTCCGCCCAAAATACATATGGTAGCATAAATTTCTCTTCTGAATATTGTTGGAATTTCGGTACACAAAATATCACGTGTTACGCCTCCAAAACAAGCTGTCATAGTTCCTAAAGCAATACAAATTACAGGATGCAGCCCCTTTTCAAGACCTTTTTCAAGACCTATCAAAGTAAAAACACCAAGTCCGATAGTATCAAACAAAAAAAGAGAAGTCCTTAATCTGTCAAACTTCTTTCTGAAAAGAATGGCGAAGCCAAAACCTAAGATTATTACATAAACATATTGCAGATCCTGCATCCATCCTACCGGAGTTCTGCCTATCAAGACATCACGAAGCGTACCGCCACCAACCGCCGTAACAAAAGCAATGATAAAAACACCAAACGGATCAAGTCTTTTATGCATAGCCGTTAAGGCACCTGACATTGCAAAAGCCATTGTACCGATAAGATCTAATAAATGAAACATTCTATTTTTTTAAGTTGCAAAGGTACAAAGATACAAAGGTTCAAAAACTGAATTGATTATTTAGTTTTTGAACCTATATATTTATTTCTATTTGAGGATTAACTCTCTTAATAGCTTCAATAAATCTAAGTCTGTCTTTTGGAGAGATCAAGACTGTATCAAACTGATTGTAAACAATCTCAATTCTGTCAAACGAAAGTGCTGGCGAACTTATAATGTTATAGCTTTTAGTTATTTTATTTATACTCTGAATTTCAATTTTCAAATTAATAAAAAAGCCACATTTAATCGTCAACTTACCATTTTCGATTATATAATATGTATTCAAAAAGACATGCAAAATAAAAGCAACTACGAAGAGTATAAATACAAAACCAATCCACTTTTGATCGTACGCTAAACTAATCAAGACAGCACCAAAAATCACTACTAAAAATAGTATCAGCCAAACATCTGCTTTAGACTTGAATTGCTCCATTGCTACTTATTATCTTTTTACATAGATCGGACTTCTTTTCAATAAATAAGAAATAGAATCGATCCAGCTGTCTTTTATATTTAGGAAAGGTTTACGGGTTTGTGAGTAAATTTTGGTTCCGTTTTTATACATATCAAAATAAACCATGTAGTTATAGTACGTTTGTGTACTGGCATTTGTTGTAGAAATGTCGCTTGTTTTTAATTTTTTATTATTGTCGCTCACTTTAGCGCTTCCACTGTTGTAAGTTGAAGCTGTTGAACCTTCTGTAATTGTATAAGAAACTTTTGCTGCAACGATATTATCTACTCCAAGGATTTTTTGAAGATCTTCGATTGGAGTTTCATCGATATTTTTATAATCAATTCCGGCTTTATGCAATAAACTATTTGTAACTCTTAAGTCCTGAACAGTTAACGGGAATAGATTTGCAGATTTGTCTAGCAACTTATTATAAAGATCACTTTGCGCAAACTTTGCCATTTCTTCAGAACTCTCCATAGTACCTGAATTCACATACGGAACTGGTAATACGGCAATTGTATTGGGTTTCATTTCGGCAGAAGTTATACTATGACCTGAATCATCCGGAGAAACAGTATTTGCGATGTTTGCAGTGTTTGCAGCTATATCAAAAGTTTGAGAACGGCCACTGGCAAAATCAATTCTGGCAATTTGAGATACATCAAGCGCTATTCGCATTGTTTCTCCCGGTAAAGAATATTCAACCTCTTTGTCAGACATTTTAGCAATCGTACATTCAATAATCTGATAATCTCTTTTTATTATTTTATCCAATTTTTTACCTCCTTGGGCGAAAGTAAAAACGGAAACAAACATTATTAATATTACGGTAATAACTTTTGTAAAGTTCATGGTATTTAAATTAAATTTTCCTACTCTTTGGCTTTTCGGATCCGCCTTTTCTAAAATATACTCCCTAAATTTGTAAAATAGAAGCATACTCAAAGTTACGAAATTCCGAACAAACAGGCACAAAAAACCAAATTAATTACATATTCTGCGTATAAAAATTGTAATCTTTCAAAATCACCCTTAAAAAATCGTTTTCGCTGCCGGATTGATTTTTAATTCCTGTCACAGTTTCAATCTTAGCTACCAATTTATAAATAACTTCCTGATCATTTCTTGCCTCGGCATTTTGAAAAGTCTCTTTAATAATTCGCATATCATTATCAGATAATTTAATTACCAAGGGATAAGTAGGCACGTACGACTCTCCTATTTCTTCGAGAATAGTATGACTGATATTTATTTTATTTTTTAAAGTTATAACCGCAGTTCCCGCAACCATATCACCCAATCTTTGAGCTTTTTTACTCGAAACAACACTTACTACTGCCACTATACCGTATAAAAGTGTAATATCTACCAGTCTAAAAAACCAACGCATTAAGTAATCTCCAAATCCTGCCTGATAACCGTCTATTTTCACGACTTTGATCCTGACTAGTTTTTTCCCGATGGTTTGACCTTCAAAAATGCTTTCTAAAGTTAGCGAATAAATGAAAAATGGGAAATAAAGGATCAAAACGATCGAACCTTTTGACCAATTGTCTAAGGTTTGAAATAATTTGTAGAAATTTAACCAATAGAAAAAAACAAGGGAAACCACCGCCACATAAGCAACTTTGATAGCCAGATCTATAAAATAAGATCCTATTCGTTCTCCGGGAGAAGCGGCAATAAAATTTATTCGAACATTTTGTGTTGTATTAATAGATAATTCTGACATATTTTATATTTTAGCCTACAATGAGAGAAGTTGCCTTCATAAAACAAAATAAAGAAAAATGGCTTGAATTCGAGCTAGCAATTTTTGGTAAAGCTAAAAAAAATCCTGATGAGTTAGCTAATTTGTACATTCAAATGATGAATGATTTATCTTACGCTCAAACGTATTACCCAAAAAGTAAAACAGTAGTGTATTTAAACCATCTTGCTTCGCAGATTTATCAAAAAATTTACAAGACCAAGCGTACCGAAAAAAACAGATTCCTGGAATTCTTTAAGACCGAAGTTCCTTTACTCCTTTATGAATACAGGAGGTATTTGCTGTATGCCTTTATTTTATTTTTTGCAACGGTTGCCATGGGAGTAGTTTCGGCACGATATGATCAAAATTTTGTCAGGTTGATCTTAGGAGACGGTTATGTCAACATGACGCTTGACAATATCAAAAAAGGAAATCCAATGGCCGTTTATGAATCCGGAAGCAATTGGGGAAGTTTTATTGGCATCACGATAAACAACCTTTATGTAGGCGCAAGATGTTATATTTATGGAATTTTTGGCGGTCTGGGAAGTTTTTACATTTTTCTTCAAAACTCATTGATGTTAGGGGCTTTTCAGTACTTTTTTTATGAGCAGGGCGTTTTCTGGAAAAGTGTTCGCGGCATCTGGATTCACGGTTCAATGGAAATTTTTGCTATCGTAATTGAAACTGCTGCGGGATTTATTCTGGGAGCTTCGATCCTATTTCCTAAAACATACTCGAGAATAAACTCCTTTAAAATAGGGTTTAAAAACAGCTTTAAAATATTTCTGAGCACACTTCCTTTTACCATAAGCGCAGGATTTCTTGAAGGCTATATTACCCGATATTCTATCGATATGCCCAATTGGCTGAGCAGTTTTATCATTCTAATTACATTAGGGATAATTTCATTTTACTATTTAGTTTATCCCTTTATTGTTCACAAAAAAACAACCTCATTATAATGTTTGAACTTTTCAAGAAACGAGAACTCGGCGACTATATCATAGACACTTTCACCTTTTTTAAAACTTTTGGAAAGCATTTTTTCAAGATTTTTTTCATAATCAATACAGGAATGCTTCTTGTAACGGGCGCTTTAATGTATTGGTTTCTAAAAATTAATTTTAGGATTTTATTCAATGATAATCTAAAAGGTATGCCAACAGATTATCTTTTAAAATATTTCAACAATAACTACCCGCTCCTAATTGGTGTAGTGGTGCTTTTTGTTCTTATCCTGTTAATTGTATCTCTGTTCAACTCTTCCTATCCTATTTTATATTTAAAACTGATCGCCGAAAAAAACAGAAATGATTTTACCGCAAAAGATATCTTATCTGCTTTTAAACAGAATATCTGGAAAATGTTCAAGTTTAGCTTTGGTTTGGTTTTTATCCTGTTCCCTGTCTTGGTTGTAACTGTTCTTTTATTGTTTTTTCTGTGCTTTGTTTTAATTGGTTTCCCGTTATTAATAATTGCGATTCCGGCTCTATTTGCTTTTATAAACTTTAGTTTTTATAGCTATCTTATTCAGGAAAAAAGCTTTTTTCAGTCTTTAAATCACGCTTATATTTTACTAAAAAAGGATTTCTGGGCGATAATTGGTGCCACTTTTATAGTAATGGTAATAATCCAGATGATACAGGGATCTATAACATTGTTCTTTTATTTTGTGGGAATATTTATTTTTCTGGGTACAGTATTAGTAAATCCTAATTTTGATGTAAAACCAGTTGAAGATTCGCCAATACTCCTATTTACGATTTCATTGATCTTTATTATACTACTTGCAATCAGTACTATTTTTAATAACATACTAGTTATTAATCAAGGTATTATTTATTATAGTTTAGACACAGAAAACAAAACTTCGACTACTGATATTGATTTAATTGGATCCAATGATGTCTAGAATTCTCCTTATCCTTTCTTTTCTTTTCTTCTGGGGCAATGTTACTGCTCAGGATTCTTTGGATACAGTTGATCCTCCAAAAATAACGGCTGTTCAATACACTGAAAAAGACATTCAAATTGATTCTGACACTGTAGAAGCGAAAACTTTTTTTAAAGATTTTAAGAAAAAATATACCGGTTCAGATTTTATGTATGAATATAAAGTTCCTGAAAAAGGTTTATGGCAACGTTTTGTCGAATGGCTTGCTAAAATCTACCGAAGTATTTTTAAGGAACACAGTACAGAAACCTCCATCAATTATGTTGGGATTTTTCTAAAAACAATTGCAGTACTAATTATTGTTTTTGTAATTTATTTAATAGCAAAAGCCCTGATTAATAAAGAAGGACAATGGATATTTGGAAAAAACGCCAATAAAAGAAATATCTATTACTCAGATATAGAAAAGAATATTCATCTTTTGGATTTTGAAAAACTAATCAAAGAAAGCCTTCAATCCGGAGAAAAAAGGGTCGTTATTCGCTATTATTATCTTTGGTTATTAAAGGTTATGGCGCAAAATCATTATATCGAATGGGATATAGAAAAGACAAATTCTGATTATTTATACGAACTTCAAAAACCAATTCATAAAGAAGAATTCACCTATTTATCCTATCTATACAACTACATCTGGTATGGTGAATTTGATATTGATGAAACCTCTTTTATAAAAGCCGAAAGCCGATTTAAAAATGCTATAAAAACCTTTAGTAATGGATAAAAGTATCAAAATATACATTGCTGTTCTGGTTATTATTCTAGCCTTAATTTTAATAGCAGACCGTGATCAGCCAAAACCTATTGACTGGAGACCAACTTATGCTGTCAATGACAAAATCCCGTATGGATTATATGTTTTTGACAAGGAAATCAATGGCTTTTTTAAAAATCACAAAGTAGAGAGAGTTTCCGCTCTTACGCCTTATGAATTTTTAGACTCGAAATATGATGAAGACAGTCTTGCTCAAAATTATAAAATCAAAGGAACCTTCATCAACATATCTGAATTTAGTACCATTGATGATCAATCGGCTAAAGAACTGCTTTATTTTGTATCACACGGAAACAATGCTTTTTTAAGTATGAAAACATTGCCGGGACCTATATTAGACAGTTTGAAAATCGATATCGATTCTGATTCACAATACTTCGTAAATAAGATAAACACATTTTGGTTCGCAAATAAAAAATCAGATTCAAAAAAACACCATTTAGTCGGAGGAATGGGAGATTATTTTTTCTCTAAAATAGATACACTTAATACAGTTGTTCTGGGTTATCAGGGAAATACAAATAAACTAACGCCTAAATTCAAAGATGTCAATTTTATAAAAATCCCTTATAAAAACGGTAATTTTTATTTACATACACAGCCTGCCGCTTTTACTAATTTACACTTATTAAAAGGAAATAATTACGAATATGCACAAAGCTTGCTTTCCTATATTCCGAAGGGGGATATTTTCTGGTATACAAAAGGACAGCATAACGAAAGTATTTCCGGCTCGCCTTTGCGTTATATCTTAAGTCAGCCGGCATTAAAATGGGCATGGTATTTCTTTTTAATCGGAATGTTGATTTTTATTATTTTTAATGCCAAGCGAAAACAACGTATTGTTCCGATCCTGAAACCTTTACCAAATTCAACAATTGATTTTACAAAAACAATTGGAAATTTATATTATCAGGAAGGCGATCACAAAAATATTATCGATAAAAAAATCATTTACTTTTTAGAAAAAATCAGAACCGAATATTTGATTGATACAACAAAATTAGATGATACTTTTATTAAAAAACTGCATTATAAAACAGGAAAAAGCGAAACGGACATACAAGAACTTATATTTTTGATCAACGAACATCGCAATAGTTATCACGGCAGTCTTGAAGAAGATTTAATTAGAATTAATAATGCAATAGAGAAAATTATACATTAGATAAAAATAATACGATTTCTTGTCATTTCGACGAAGGAGAAATCACACACGAAGAGAACACAAGTAAAATAGCACAAAGAGAAAAACGGTGCGGAATATTGGATGTGATTTCTCCTTCGTCGAAATGACAAAAAGTAACCAAAATATATAAAGAAAACATACCAAACATGGACGATATCAATACAACAGAAACAGAAATCACAAATGAAAATGTGAATTTTGAAACAAGAATAAATTTAGGACCGCTTCTGAATCACGTTAACAGCATCAAGAAAGAACTTGAAACAGTAATTGTAGGACAACACAAAATGATCGATCAGCTTTTGGTTGCTATTTTATCAAACGGTCACGTTTTACTTGAAGGCGTTCCGGGAGTTGCTAAAACTATTACGGCTAAATTGTTGTCGAAAACGCTGAATATTGGTTTTAGCAGAATTCAGTTTACTCCGGATTTAATGCCATCAGATATTTTAGGAACTTCGATTTTTAATCTGAAGAATTCTGAGTTTGAGTTTAAGAAAGGACCTATTTTCTCTAATCTGATTTTAATTGATGAGATCAATCGTGCTCCTGCTAAAACGCAAGCTGCTCTTTTTGAAGTTATGGAAGAGCGCCAGATCACAATTGACGGATTTGCGTATCAGCTTGAAACTCCATTTTTAGTTATTGCAACACAAAATCCAATTGAGCAAGAAGGAACCTATCGTTTGCCGGAAGCACAATTAGACCGTTTTTTATTCAAAATCACGATTGATTATCCAAAACTAGAGGAAGAAATCCTGATCATACAAAGAGAACATTTGCTGAAGGATCATGGAAAACTGGAAGCTATAAAAACCATACTTTCGGGAGCTGAAATAAAAGAATATCAGGCTTTGGTCAAACAAATCAGAGTAGAACAAAATCTATTGGAATACATTGCCAGAATTGTGGTAAATACGCGCGAAAATGCCTTTTTGTATTTAGGAGCTTCGCCTCGTGCTTCGATTGCGATTTTGAATGCGGCAAAAGGTTTCGCAGCCATTCGAGGACGTGATTTTGTTACACCTGAAGATATTAAAGAAGCAGCAACTCCGGTTTTGCAGCATCGCGTGATTGTAGCTCCGGAACGTGAAATGGAAGGAATTACAAGCTCTGAAATTATCAAACAAATTATTGAAACTGTAGAAATTCCAAGATAGTTTTAAGCCGCAGTTTTAAGTCGTTATATTTTAAATAATAATCTTTTTTTTAATGAAATTTTCTAAACTATTATTTTTATCACTTTTTTGTATTTCATTGGTAAGTTTTAAACCAATGGATGTTAAGCCTTTGAAAAAAACAAATGCATCAATCTATTTTTTAAGTGATAAGCAGCAGCTTGAATCCTTACTCAGAAAAACTTATGAATGGATTGAAACTAAAAGTTCGAAGATGGACTTTGATGTTGTTGAAAATAAAAAAGGAGACAAATACATTGGCCTGAATTTAAAAGCACATACCAAAAGATTAGAAGAACTAAAAAAAACGAACTTTTTTGCACAAGAATTTCTTGATAATTACAATAAGATTGGGTTAAAAATTGGCGACAATCTTAAAACTAATAAAATGGAATACCTTGTTGGGGATTTGCCTCCTTATGGCAATGATGCCAATATGTGGTGTGATTGCCAGGACAGCCCTGACGAATATTGGAAAACCATGAAGATCAGCATCGTGAAAATAGATAACAACAAGGCTACTTTAAATTGGACGTGGACGGAATGGAAGGATAAATCTAAATATAACGTAAAAGCAATTAAAGAAAACGGTATCTGGAAAATCTCCTACTTAGAAGGATTTGATTATAACAGCCTGACTAAAATATAGAATTAAGAAATTAAACTTTAAATATTTTTTAAATTGAAATTCATAAAAAGCCTTTACCTCAATAACTTCTTCTTCTATGTGCTTTTAGGCATTATAGGATTGTTTGTCTGCGCTTTTATTTTTCCTAATTTATACAATGCCGTTTGGTTTGTAGTTTTGGTTTTAGTTACTTTTTCAGGAATCGATACTCTGCTTTTATATATAACCAAAACGGGAATAGAGGCAGAAAGAATAACACCGGAAAAACTTTCTAATGGTGATTTGAATCCTGTAAAAATTCAAATAAAAAACCACTATACGTTTAAGATTTCAGCTAAAATCATAGACGAAATTCCGTTTCAGTTTCAGGTAAGGAATTTCAAAATTATAAAGACAATTAAAGCTTCTGAGCAAAAAGAATTTGGATATGATTTACGTCCAACAGAACGTGGCGAATATTATTTTGGCTATCTGAATATCTATGTTTCTTCTCCTTTAAAATTAATTTCCAAGAGATATTCTTTCGATAAAGATAAAATGGTTCCCACCTATCCGTCTTATATTCAATTGAGAAAATACGATTTATTGGCTTTTTCGAATAATTTATACCAATACGGAATCAAGAAAATTCGCCGAATTGGCCATACCATGGAGTTTGAACAAATTAAAGAATATGTTCAGGGCGATGATCTCAGGACTTTAAACTGGAAAGCGACGGCAAAGAAAAATTCACTGATGGTCAATCAGTTTCAAGACGAAAAATCCCAATCGGTTTATATGGCGATCGATAAAGGCCGTGTCATGCAAATGCCTTTTGATGGATTGAGTTTACTGGATTACGCTATAAATTCGACTTTGGTTTTAGCAAATGTTATTTTGAAAAAGCAAGACAAAGCAGGTATTTTTGCTTTCTCTAAAAAAGTAGAAAACAGAGTTTTTGCAGAAAAAAAATCGTCTCAGATGCAAAAAATTCTGGAAACCTTATACAACATCAAAACTGACTTTTTCGAAAGTGATTACAGCCGTTTGTATGTAGACATCAAGAAAAACATTAACCAAAGAAGTTTAATCATTCTATATACCAACTTCGAAACCATGGACGGTTTAAATCGCCAATTACCTTATTTAAAAGGAATTGCAAAAAGTCATTTACTGGTTGTTGTTTTCTTTAGTAATACTGAACTGAATGCGATTATCAACAAAAAAACGGATACAATTCAGGAAGTTTATGATAAAGTAATTGCCGAAAAATTCATGTTCGAAAAACGACTTATCGCAAACGAACTTAAGAAATACGGAATACATTCTGTTTTGACACAACCTGAAAATCTGACTTTGGATGCAATCAATAAATATTTAGAAATCAAAGCGAGAGGAATTTTATAGAAGCAAAAATGATAACGCTTTTTTTGCCTATATTATTAAAACATCAAGTTCCTGACATCAATTAAAAATAGTTAAAAAATCTTTGAATCTTTGTTCTTTTGAACCTTTATAACTCTAAAAAAATGAAAAAACTGATTTTAATTCTATTCGTTTTTACAAGTCTTTTGTCTCATGCGCAAAAGACAGAAAATATCATTATTATTACTACTGACGGTTTTAGATGGCAGGAAATCTTTAAAGGAATAGATCCCGCAATTGCCAATGACAAAAAATTCAATCAGGGAGACAGCACTTATATTTATAAAAAATATGCCGCTGCTGATTTTACAGCATCACGTAAAAAAATCATGCCTTTTTTATGGTCTGAAATTGTTACGAAAGGTCAGATTTACGGCAATCGTGATTTAGGAAATAAAGTAGATGTTTCAAACCCATATTGGTTTAGCTATCCGGGATATAGCGAAATTATGACCGGAAACGTTGATGTTGCTGTGAATTCTAATAGTTATAAAGCAAATCCGAATGTCAATGTTTTGGAATTCCTAAACCAACAACAAAAACTAAAAGGTAAAGTTGCCGCTTTTGGCGCATGGGATGCTTTTGACCGAATTTTGAATGAACAAAGAAGTGGTTTTCCGGTAATTTCTGCCTTTGATAATGTGGGAGGAAATAAACCTACAGCAACTCAGAAACTATTAAACGAAATGCGTAATAATTCGTTTAAACCCTTTCATGAAGATGAATGTCTGGATGTTTTTACACACTATCAGGCATTGGATGAACTGAAAACAAAGAAACCAAAAGTACTTTATATCGCTTATGGAGAAACTGATGAATGGGCACATCACGGTCACTACAGATCGTATCTTGATGCTGCAAACCAAGTCGACAAATGGATTAAGGAAATCTGGGATTTTGTACAAAATGATCCTCAATACAAAAACAAAACTACTTTATTAATCACCGTTGATCACGGCCGCGGAGATAAAACAAAAGCACAATGGACAGATCATGGAGCTGATGTTCCGGGTGCATCTGAAATTTGGTTTGCCGCAATTGGGCCAGAAATTGCACCTAAAGGCGAAATAAAAACAGAATCTCAATTGTATCAAAAACAGATCGCACAAACCATTGCAAAAATTATGGGATACACATTTACAACCTCACATCCTGTTGCGAATGAGATTTCAGAACTGCTTCAGAAATAATTAAATCAATCCAAAATAATAATCAACCAAAACCAATTTATTCAAATGAAAAAAACACTATTGTTTCTTTTTTTAATGACCATTTTCACACCTCTTATTGCCCAGGAACCTAATAACGATGAGCTTTTTGAGAAAACATTAAATTATCAATCAGGAAAAATTACGCTACCGGAAGGAGACGGAACACTAAATGTACCAAAAGGTTTTAAATTTCTTAACGCAGAACAAACACAAGGAATTTTGACCAATTTATGGGGAAATCCGGAAGACAAAAGCGTTTTAGGCTCTCTTGTTCCTGACGGAAAAGGAGTTACACACAGCAATAGCTGGATGTTCGTCATTAGTTATCGAGGAGATGGCTTTGTCAAAGACGATGATGCCGGAGATATTGACTATGATGATTTGCTAAAAACAATGAAAGAAGATGTAACAGTAGAAAATGAAGAACGCAAAAAAGGCAATTATCCTGAAGTACAATTAGTAGGATGGGCATCAAAACCTTACTACGATAGTAATTTAAAAGTTTTGCATTGGGCAAAAGAACTAAAATTTGGAAAAGACGAAGCAAATACTTTAAACTATGATTTGCGAGTTTTAGGACGAAAAGGAATGTACAATATCTCTGCCGTTGCAGGAATGGATCAACTTGCAGAAGTAAAAGCCAGTATTCCGCAGGTATTAAAAAGTGTTGAGTTTAATGACGGACACAAATATCTTGACTTTGATGCTGATACAGATACTGTCGCAGCATGGACTATTGGCGGATTAGTTGCCGGAAAAGTTTTAGCAAAAGTAGGTTTCTTTGCTATCATCGCTAAATTTGGTAAAATCATATTTTTAGCTATTGCAGCAGGTTTTGCAGCCATGAGAAAGTTTTTCTTTGGCAAGAAAAATCAGGTAACCACAAGACCACAAGAAGAAGAAACGGCATTATTAGAAGAAAATAATCCTACAGAAGAATAAGTTTTTTTGCCACGAATTTCCGCTAATTTTCACCATCATTACGCAAAATATTAATTCGTGAAAATTCGTGGAATTCGTGGTATCTTTTTTTATAAAACAATGATAAATTAACACAATGATAGATTGGGATGAAATAAAATGGATTTTTGAGCCAGATAGAGCATTGATCGATATTTATGTTCAAAATGTAAAAATTGAAGATTGGAAAATTTTAATTAATTACCTCAATGCAAACCACATTGTGAATATGGTCTGTCAGGAGAAAATAAAGAGGTTAATAAAATTGATTTAGAATATTTAATTCAATATCTGAATGATAAAACGGGAGAATTTGAAGCAATAATTTCATCTATCATAATTGACGATATTATCATAAATCTTCATTTTTTTTCAGTTGAGGAAATTGAATTTGATATTGATCCGAAGGAAATATATTCATTTGATAATTATAAAAAGATTTTAGGTTTCATGAACCAAGTGAGTAAAATTTTAAATAAACCATTGATTTTGACTGGTGAAAACCAAAGTGATTTTCCACTAATAAATGTAGATTTTTCAAAAAACTTAATAAAGACTTTGACAAAAAAAGAAGCCAAAGAATTATGGAAGCAATTTAAACCTAAGAGATTTTAAAAACCTCGAAGGATGCAGACAAAAAACTTTGAACCTTTGGTGCTTTGTACCTTTGTACCTCTTTAAAAAATATCATTACCTGTAATCCCCATCCATCTTAAATGAAGAAAATACTATTGTTTTTATTTCTATTTTTTGAAATAATAGTTACAGCCTAAGCTCAAAATGCCAATTTTGAAAAGCAAATTGATGCTCTTATTTCTGCTAAAACAGAAAAACCTTTTAACGGAATAATTTTTATTTCTCAAAAAGGAAAAACAAAATATTTTAAAGCTTTGGGTTATTCTGACCTGAACAAAAAAGCATCTTTACAGCTTAATGATCAATTTGTAATTGGCTCTATAAGCAAACAATTTACTACCGTTCTCTTACTTAGAGAATATGACAAAGGACGTGTTGAACTATTTGTACCGATTCATCAATATTTACCTGAATTAAAACAGTCTTGGGCAGATACAGTTACGGTTCATCAATTACTGACACACATGCATGGCATCGTTGAATTAGATAAACCAACTGCTTTTAAACCTGGAACTCAATATGCTTATTCGCAAATTGGTTATGATTTACTCGCTAAAATTATTGAGAAAACTTCTGGTGAATCATTTGCAGGGCTATCAAAAAAAATGTTTGAAAAATGTGGAATGAAACATACTTTTCATCCTGACATTAAGCAATATAAAAATTTAGTTAAAGGATATACGGAAACTGAAAATGGTACAATTGAACTCGAAAATAAAAGTTTGCAAAATTATGCCGCTGCCGGCTCTTTTATATCAAACTGTCGTGATTTAAACTTATGGAATGAGCAATTCTATGGTGGAAAATTATTAAAAAAAACAACCTTGAAAATGCTGGAAACGAAGCAAAAAAATGCGATACGTAATCATCCTATTTTCGGAAAAACGCCATATGGCTACGGGATAACAATAGATACAATAGATGGTATATTACAATATGGACAAACTGGGTTTTGTCCGGGATTTGTTTCTATGAATTATTATTATCCTAAAACTAAAACAAGTGTTATTGTACTTGAAAATATTGCCTACTATCCTGATGAAATAAAAAAGACCTTTTATTATCATACCGAAATCTTAAAAATAATAAGACCCAAGTTGAAAGGATAAATATTTTTAAACCTAAAGACTTTGAAAAACCTCGCAGGACAAAATCTTTGAACCTGTAAACCCTTGACGCTTTTTTAAAAAAATCTCAGTATCTTAGCGCCTTAGAAACTCAGTATCTTTAAGAATGAAACAAATTACTTCAATACAAAATCCGTTTATAAAATCACTCGTTTTACTGCAGGAAAAGGCAAAAGCCAGAAAACAAACCGGAACATTTTTGATTGAAGGCTTACGCGAAATTTCATTAGCAATAAAAGGCGGTTACGAAATAGAAACCGTTCTGTTTTTACCGGAACTGGTCACTGAAAATCAGATCAATAAATTGGTTAACACGCCGGTTCAGTTAATCGAAATCAATAAAGAGGTTTACCAAAAGCTAGCCTATCGCGATACAACCGAAGGTATTCTGGCTATAGCCAAAACCAAATCGATGTTATTATCTGATTTAAAATTATCAGATAATCCGTTGATTATTGTCGCCGAAGCACCTGAAAAACCAGGAAATATTGGAGCCCTTTTGCGTACGGCAGATGCTGCAAATCTTGATGCCGTTTTGATTGCCAACCCAAAGAGTGATTTATACAATCCAAATATTGTGCGATCAAGCGTTGGTTGTTTATTTACCAACCAAATTGCCACAGGAACAACGGCCGAAATCATTGCTTTTCTAAAAGAAAAAAAGATTGATTTTTACTGTGCTACATTACAAAATTCAACCTCTTATCATACACAGGATTTTACAACTCCAACCGCTTTGGTTGTAGGCACAGAAGCCACAGGATTGACACAGGATTGGCGCGATGCTGCAACTCAAAATATTATTATACCTATGCAGGGCGAAATCGACAGTATGAATGTCTCCGTTGCGGCAGCTATTTTAATTTTTGAAGCCAAACGCCAGCGAGGATTTAACTAAAAAAATCACATCATGAATTACAAATTATCTCTTTTAGCATTATTATTTAGTTTCTCCGTTACGGCACAAATAACCAATCAGGAAGTAGATGAATTGGTAAATCGTACCATAAAAGCTTTTGATGTTCCCGGAATTGCAGTTGCAATTGTAAAAGACGGAAAAGTAGTTCTTGCAAAAGGATATGGTGTAAAATCAGTTGTAACCCAACAAAAAGTAGATGCAAATACACTTTTCGGAATTGCTTCAAACAGTAAGGCTTTTACAACAGCTGCACTTGCAATGCTGGTTGATGAAGGCAAGATAAAATGGGATGATAAAGTAACCCAATATCTACCGGATTTTAAAATGTCTGATGATTATGTAACCCGAGAATTCACAATTCGTGATTTATTAACACACAGAAGCGGACTTGGACTTGGTGCGGGAGATTTGATGATCTGGCCTGACGGAAGTGACTTTAAAGCACAAGATATTATTCATAATTTAAGATATTTAAAACCCGTTTCCAGTTTTAGAACTAAATACGATTATGATAATCTAATGTATATTATTGCCGGCGAAATTATTCATGTTGTCACCGGAAAAACCTGGGCAGATTTTGTAGAAGAACGCATCATGAAACCTTTGGAAATGAATAACAGCGTGGCTTCTGTAAAACGTCTAAAAGACACAACAAACGTAATTACACCTCACGTTCCGCTTGATGGCAAACTAAAAACCATCAAACGATATGAAAATCAGCTTTTTGATGGCGCAGCAGGAATTTATTCAAGTGTAAATGATTTGAGCAAATGGGCTATTTTGCAAATTAATAATGGAAAATACAGCGACAATAAACAATTATTTTCAGAGAAAGAACACGATGAAATGTGGCAATTGCAAACCATAATTCCAACTAAAACAAAACCTCCTTACAATACTCATTTTAACGGATATGGCCTGGGTTGGTTTTTAAACGATGTAAAAGGATACAAGCAAGTTTCGCATACCGGCGGTCTGGAAGGAAATGTAACCCAAACCACTTTAATTCCTGAACTAGGTTTAGGAATTATCGTTTTGACCAATCAACAATCCGGAGCCGCATTTACAGCCATAACAAACACTATCAAAGACAGTTATCTAGGCATTAAATCTGATGATTATGTAACTCTTTACAGCAATAGGATGAAAGCCAGTGAAGCATCTGCAGATAAAGTTACTGATGAAGTTTGGGCGACTGTTGTAAAAAATAAAAAAGATAAAATAAAAGTTGATTTCTCTAAAATTACCGGAACTTATAAAGACAATTGGTTTGGAGAAGTTACCATTACCGAGAAAAAAGGAAAAGCCTATTTTGCATCAAAACGTTCGCCACAACTTGTTGGTGAAGTTTTTTTCTATAAAGACGGAAACTATCTCGTAAAATGGAATAACGCTTTTTTTCATGCTGATGCTCATTTACTTTTCAAATACGACCAAAACGGAAAAGTTATTAACCTAAAAATGCTTCCAATTTCTGAGTTAACAGATTTTAGTTATGATTTTCAGGATTTAGATTTTACGAAAGAGTAATTTCAAAGTTTCAGGTTTCAGGTTTCAGGTTTCAGGTTTAAAAGTGGGCGAGAAAATAGTGCTCAAAAACCTGAAACCTGAAACTTTAAACAAAATAAACTCCTTCTAAAATCAACTCTCCATTCCCTTGCGTATATTCAAACTAATTCTTATTTTTAGTACTTGAACCATGCCGTTATGATAGAAATAGATATTGAGAAAGAAAACAAAGCAATTGCCCAAGAGTACAAAGAATTACTTCGAATCAGTTATCAGACTTTAAGTCCAACCGACAAAAAACTTATCCGTAAAGCATTTGACGTTGCTGTTGATGCACATAAAGAGCAAAGACGTAAATCTGGCGAAGCGTATATCTTTCATCCTATTGCAGTTGCAAAAATTGTAGCTTCTGAAATTGGTTTGGGAGCAACCTCTATTGCTGCGGCTTTATTGCACGATGTTGTAGAAGACACTCCTATGACAGTCGAAGATATTGAGCGATTATTCAACCCAAAAGTAGCTCAATTAGTCGAAGGCCTGACGAAAATTTCATTGGTTCAAAAAGATCTGAATGCTTCGATGCAGGCAGAGAATTTCAGAAAAATGATCCTGACGCTGAACGATGATGTTCGTGTAATTTTGATAAAACTGGCAGATCGTTTGCACAATATGCAAACTATGGATTCGATGGCAGAATACAAGCAGACTAAAATTGCCTCAGAAACACTTTATATCTATGCTCCTCTCGCCCATCGTCTGGGACTTTATAATATCAAAACCAAATTAGAAGATTTAGGTTTAAAATATACAGAACCTGCTGTTTACAATGATATTGTCAGCAGAATCAGAGAAACGAAAGAAGAACAAGATGCTTACATCAAAGATATTTCTGAAGTTTTAAAGAAATCTATGGATAATGAAGGCATCGATTATGTAATTAAAGGACGTCCGAAATCTATCTATTCGATTCGTCGAAAAATGCGCGCTCAAAATGTAAGTTTTGACGAAGTTTATGACAAGTTCGCTTTAAGAATTGTCTATAAATCAGACCCGCACGATGAAAAATTTGTCGCTTGGAAAATCTATTCGATCGTAACAGATCATTACAGACCAAGCCCGAGTCGCTTGCGTGACTGGATTTCTTCGCCTAAATCAACTGGTTATGAAGCTTTGCACATTACCGTTATGGGACCAAAGGGCCGCTGGGTCGAAGTACAGGTTCGAAGCGAGCGTATGGATGAAATTGCAGAGAAAGGTTACGCTGCACATTATAAATACAAAAATGGCGCAACCGAAGAAAGCGGTTTGGATGTCTGGCTGAATTTGCTTCGTGAAGCACTTGAAAATCAGGAAACCAATGCGGTAGATTTTGTAGAAGATTTTAAAATGAATTTATATTCAAAAGAAATCTTTGTTTTTACACCAAAAGGAGAAATTAAATCACTGCCTAAAGGCGCTACTTCACTTGATTTTGCTTTTAGCATTCACTCCGAAATTGGAATTAAAACCAGAGGAACCCGTGTCAACGGACGTTTGGTTCCCTTAAATCACGAACTAAAAAGTGGTGATCAGGTCGAAGTTATTACCTCTGCAAATCAAAAACCAACCATAAACTGGTTAGAATACGTAACGACTTCGAGAGCCAAAAATAAGATTAAAAACGTTCTAAACGAGAACACCAAAAAAATTGCCGAAGAAGGAAAAGAATTACTTACCCGAAAACTTCGACATTTAAAAATAACAATCAACGAACAAGTTATCAATGAACTGGTCAACTTTTTCAAACTTAAAACCAGTTTAGATTTATTTTACAGAGTTGGACTTGGAGCAATTGAAAATCAACAATTAAAAGATTACGCTGCGCAGAAAAGCAATAGTTTTATCAATTTCTTTAAAAATAAAATTAAACGAAATAAAGAACCAACTGCCGCAGAAGACATTCATAAACCTGTCATGAGCAGTAATTATGATATGTTGGTTTTTGGTACTGAACATGACAAACTTGATTATAAACTCTCGCCATGTTGCAACCCAATTCCGGGAGATGACGTTTTTGGATTTGTAACAATAAACGAAGGAATAAAAGTTCATAAAAAAGATTGCCCAAACGCAATCGGAATGCAGTCAAATTACGCTTATAGAATTATGAGCGCCAAATGGATTGATTCTTCACAAGAAGAATTCAAAGCCATTATCAATATTACCGGAATGGATGTTTTAGGACTTACCAATCAATTGACAAGAGTAATTTCGAACAATATGAGTGTGAATATTCAGAGTATTTCGCTGAGTACAGATGCCGGAATTTTTCATGGACAGATTGCAGTAATCGTTCAGAACAATACGATCTTAAAGAAAATGATCAATGCCATTAAAAAAATTGACGGGGTAGACAAAGTTACAAGAGAATACAGAACCTAAATCAACACTTTCCATTTAGAAACGGAATATAAATAGGATTAAATAATGGCAAACGATGATTTAGAAATTCCAAAAGTACATTTTGATCAAAATGGTGAACTTTTAATTATTGCTTCTGAATCTTCCTCAAAAGATGATTTTGATTTTTTTCAAGGAAAATCAAATATTCGAAATAAAAAATTAAAAAAGAGATTTGCAAATTGTACGGAATGGATCGAATTTCCCTCAACTCAGGAAATGTATAAGATTTTGAACGGAATTGGTAATATCGATAATTTTCTTACCACATTTGATGGTGAACCTTTTGAAGGAATGACGGTTAGATTATTTAATCCTCGCACAAAATTGTGGAGTATTTATTGGTCAGATTCAAATACAGGCGTTTTAGACAAACCGGTAGTTGGTTCTTTTGAAAATAAGATTGGACATTTCTATTCTAAAGATGTTTTTGAAGGCAAAGATGTATTACAGGTATTTCGTTGGGATGCCAGAGATAGTAAAAATCCAGTTTGGAGTCAGGCCATGTCTGATGATAAAGGAAAAACATGGGAATGGAACTGGTACATGTATATGTCTAAATAGACAAATGTTAGTTTTATCATAAATAAAAATAATTATGTTAATTAAGTTAGTTTGCGTAACGGAAATTTTATCAGCTCAAAAGCCTGCAAATAGTGCCTTATTGCTGATCAAATACCTCATGAACGTTAAACTTTAAACCCGAAACTTTTATTCATTAAAAATAAAAAATTATCTTTGCAGGATATGACACTCATTTCAACTGACAACACTAAGAATCAAGAAATTGTAAAAAATGTTTTTACAATGTATCTTGAGCAAAAAGGGCATCGCAAAACTCCTGAGCGTTATGCTATACTTCAGGAAATTTACGATAGCGAAGAACATTTTGATATAGAAAACTTATATATCAAAATGAAAAACAAGAACTATCGTGTGAGTAGAGCTACATTATACAACACGATCGAGTTATTGTTAGACTGCGCTTTGGTTAGAAAACATCAATTTGGGCAAAATCAGGCTTACTACGAAAAATCATATTTTGATAAACAGCATGATCATATTATCATGACTGATTCTGGTGAGGTAATCGAATTTTGCGATCCAAGAATTCAAACCATCAAAAAAACAATCGAAGAAATATTTGATATCGAAATCACGAATCATTCATTGTATTTCTACGGAAACAAAAAGCAAAAACAATAATCCGGAAAGGCATTATTTAAAAAATAAAAAAAAGAAAATTAACTACATTAATCAGTAGGGCAATTTAGATTGCCTCAACGCAAATTAAAACAGAATGACCGTAGATTTATTACTAGGATTACAATGGGGAGATGAAGGTAAAGGGAAAATTGTTGACGTTCTTACCTCTAATTATGACATTATTGCACGTTTTCAAGGAGGACCAAATGCAGGACATACTTTAGAATTTGACGGAATCAAACATGTACTTAGAACCATTCCTTCTGGAATTTTTCATAAAAATTCAATAAACATCATTGGTAATGGTGTTGTAATAGATCCGGTAGTTTTTCAAAAAGAAATTGAAGGTTTAGAGAAATTCAACCTTGACATCAAAAACAAATTGATCATTTCAAGAAAAGCACATTTAATTTTACCAACTCACCGTTTACTTGATGCTGCTTCTGAAGCATCTAAAGGAAAAGCTAAGATTGGTTCTACCCTTAAAGGAATTGGTCCAACTTATATGGACAAAACCGGTAGAAACGGATTACGCGTTGGTGATATCGAATTAGAAGATTTTAAAGAACGTTACAGAGCATTAGCAGACAAGCATGAAGCAATGATTGCTTTTTATGATGTAGCGATTCAATATAACTTAGCTGAACTTGAAAAAGAATTTTTTGAAGCTATCGAAGAATTAAAAAAATTAGATTTTATTGACAGTGAAGAATATATCTACCAAGCACAAAAAGCAGGTAAATCTATTTTATGCGAGGGAGCACAAGGTTCTTTATTAGATGTTGATTTTGGAACTTATCCTTTTGTAACTTCATCAAATACTACTGCTGCCGGAGCTTGTACAGGCTTAGGAATTGCTCCTAACAAAATCAAGGAAGTATACGGAATTTTTAAAGCGTATGTTACCCGTGTTGGTAGCGGACCTTTCCCAACTGAACTTTTTGACGAAGTTGGTGCTACAATGGCAAAAGTTGGAAACGAATTTGGATCTGTTACAGGAAGACAAAGACGTTGTGGATGGTTAGACCTTGTGGCTTTAAAATATGCTGTTCAGGTAAACGGAGTTACACAATTGATGATGATGAAAGGCGACGTTCTTTCAGGATTCGAAACTTTGAAAATCTGTACAGAATACAACTATAAAGGACAAAACATTTCTCACTTTCCTTATAACATCGAGCCGGAAAACGTAACTCCTGTTTATAAAGAATTTAAAGGATGGAAAGCTGACTTAACAGGATTGACCACTTACGATCAATTACCAATTGAGCTAAAAGAATATATTCAGTTTATTGAAGAAGAAGTTGGAGTGCCAATTAAGATTGTATCAGTTGGCCCGGACAGAAAGCAAACAATAACAAAATAATACATCTAAACGCTCTGATAACCAGAGCGTTTTTTTATACAAAGATTTCTAATTATGAAAAATCCAGAAATTAAAATTACTGACACAACATTACTTTCAGATAATTGGTACATATTAAACAAGGTCACTTTTGACTACCAAAAGAAAGATGGCAAAGTAGAATCTCATATTCGCGAAGTATACGACCGCGGAAACGGAGCTGCTATTTTATTGTATAACACTGCAAAGAAAACAGTTATCCTGACAAGGCAATTTCGTTTACCAACCTATCTTAACGGAAATAAAACCGGAATGATGATTGAGGTTTGTGCAGGACTTCTCGATCAGGACAATGCAGAACAAGCCGTTATTCGCGAAACCGAAGAAGAAACAGGTTATCGCTTACAAAAAGTTCAAAAAGTAATCGAAACTTATACGTCACCAGGTTCCGTAACAGAGATCCTTTATTTATTTGTGGGTGAATACGACGAAACCATGAAAGTAAATGATGGCGGAGGATTAGATGCTGAACAGGAAAACATTGAAGTTCTGGAATATACTTTTGATGAAGCTTATGCAATGATTGAATCCGGCGAAATTACAGATGCCAAAACTATTTTATTGCTGCAACATGCTAAAATAAAAGAATTGATATAAGATTTGTAATACACGATTACTTAAATGAAAATCAAACAAACAATTCAAGAAATTGTGTAATTCATATTAGACACTAATAAAATAACTTTACAGTAATAAAAAACCAGTTTATGAAAAAGTTATATTACACATCAAATATCGTACTTGTATTAATATTAGTTTTATTAGGTTCATGTAAAAAAAATGAATCAACTGAAACCTCAAAAAAAATAAAACCAAAAAAGGTAATTGAACATATAAAGCCAAAATCTGTATCCTATCATTTTGAAAAAACAAAGGACTGGCTAAAAGCAAATGAATCTGACAGTACAAAACTTCGTATTGCCTATGCCATAAACAGAACTGATAAAGCAAACTTTGCAAAATTGGATTCAGTTGTTGTTCCTGCAGATTTTACTGGCGATAATGTTTATTATCTGCCATTTCCTCTACATATAAAAGCTTTAGAAGAAGTTTCAAAAATAATTATCTTCTCCTATCCTACACAAGCATTTGCTGCTTACGAAAATGGAGAATTAGTCCGTACCGGGCCATCAAATATGGGAAGAAAAAAAGACCCTACTCCAACCGGATTATTTTTTACCAATTGGAAAGCAGAAAAAACAACCAGTACTTTTAATGACGAATGGGAATTAAAATGGAATTTTAATATCGAAAATAAACTGGGTGTCGGTTTTCACGAATACGCATTACCAGGTTATCCAGCCTCACATTCTTGTTTACGACTTCAAGAAAATGATGCAAAATATCTTTATAAATTTGCAGATGAATGGATTTTACAAGACAAGGAAAATGTAAAAGTAAAAGGAACTCCGGTAGTTGTTTTTGGAAGTTATAACTTTGACGGACCAAAACCATGGTTCGAATTAGTAAAAGATCCAAAAGCTCTTGACATTTCTGAAGCTGAAATAGAAACACAAACTCAACCTTTTATACAAAAGATTTTGGACAATCAAAAAATTAGAGAAGCAGAACAAACTGCAACTCCCTAAATATTGTTATTAAAGAAAAAGCTGCTAATATAATTTTGACGAATTATATTAGCAGCTTTTTTATGTTTTATGGTTTTATGCTACGAAGTTTTTTTTAGAATTTCAATTACATTTGACTAAAGCCTATTTCTTTATCCCCTTTCGTCCTCCAGCTAAAGCTGACGACTATTCAGCTAAAACCCAATTTAGACATACTGCTTTTCGTCTCAACTAAAACCTTTGCCCCTCTGTTCCTTTGAACCTTTGAACCTTTTTTTTATAATAAATAAGCGAACGTTCATTTATTATTAATATCTTTGTACCATAATTAATTCGAACAATGAGAACCAGAGACACTAATAAAGAAGAAATTGTAAAGCAAAAAGCAATCGAAATGCTGGTTTCACAAGGCGTAGAAGGTTTTGGGATGAATCGTTTAGCCAGAGAATGTGGCGTTTCTGTAGCGACCCTTTATATTTATTATTCAGACAAAGAAGATCTTATCCGTAAAATTGGAATCGAAATTGGAAAAAATTTCTTTAATGAAATGTTAGTTGGTTTTTCTTCAGAAATGTCGTTTGTAGACGGTTTACGCAAGCAATGGGATAACAGATCTAAATACACACTAAATTTTCCACTTCAAACGGATTGCATCGAACTTTTGAAACATTCTACTTATGGTGATGCCATTTTATCTGAAATCACAACAGACTTTAAAGATGAAATGACAAAATTCATTACCAGGGCTATCGAAAAGAAAGAACTTCTCCCTATCACCTTCGAAGTTTTTTGGAGTATTGCTTACGGATCGCTTTACTCTCTTTTGGAATTGCACAGAGAAGGAAAATCAATGTCCGGAAAACCTTTTGCTTTTACAAAAGAAATTAGCAACGAAGCATTTAATCTGGTTATTAAAGCATTAACTCCCTGATAAAAATCGATCGTAATATCAATTGCAATATTAACCTCAATTTTAATGTTAATTTAAATATCAAAATAAACTCAATCACAACAATATCAATTAAATAAAAATCAAATGAACACTTCACTTATAAAAAATAAAAAGGTAGCCATCATTGGTGGCGGACCTGTAGGTTTAACAACAGCCAGAATATTACAAATAAACGGAGCTGAAGTAACAGTTTACGAAAGAGATTTAAATGCTCAGGCAAGAACTTCAGGCGGAACGCTTGACATACATGCAGATTCAGGACAAAAAGCAATCAAAAAAGCGGATCTAATGGACGCCTTTTATCAGTACGCAAGACCAACCGGAGAGAAAATGGCCGATATGCATGGAAATATTACTTCAGAAGAAATGCCAACTGAAGAAAATGGATATCAAAGACCTGAAATTGATCGAAATGATTTGAGAAAAATCATGCTCGAAAACCTTGAGGAAAATACTGTTGTATGGGACAGTCAATTGACGGACATTCAAAAAATCGATGAACAGTATTATCTGGAATTCAAAAATGGCAATAAAACAATTGCTGATTTTGTAATTGTTGCAAACGGAGGAAGATCAAATGCCAGAAAATTTGTTACGGACAAAGAACCTCAACTTTCAGGAACTTATATTATTCAGGGAGAAATAGAAAATCCGGATCGTGATTATCCTGAATTTAAACCTAAATACGGTGACGGAAACGTAATGGCAATGGGGGAGAAAAAAATGTTTTATACCCATACTTTACGCGACGGTTCCGTGCATTTTGGTGTTTCTTTTAAAGCTGATGAAAATTGGGTTTTAAATAACGAAATTGACTTTGAAGACAATGCTGCAGTTATTGCTTTTTTACTGAAAAAATTTGAGAACTGGAACGAGGATTACAAAAAATTCTTCGTTGCTTCAACTGATTTTACAGGATTGCCTTTGCGCCTATTTTCTCTTGAAGAAACCTGGAAAAAACATTCAAACATAACCCTTGTAGGCGATGCGGCACATGTAATGCCACCGTTTGCAGGCGAAGGTGTAAATATGGGTTTGATGGATGCTTATCAGTTAACAGAAAACCTAACAAACGGGCAATTCGAAACCTTGCAGGACGCTATTGACGATTATGAACAAAAAATGTTTGGTTATGCACTGGAGGCACAACGCACCACCTATCAAATGGAGGAATTACTTCATTCTGACGTGACTACTGAGAAAATATTAAATAGTCGTGGCGGAGTTTAATAATTTTCTTTCTTTGTTATTTATGTTCATTTCGACGAAGGAGAATCACACTCCATAATAGACAAAGATTGGCGACTTTCTTTGCGGAATTTCTAGTGTGATTTCTCCTTCGTCGAAATGATAAGATTATGCAAAACCTATCGGCTTTAAAATCGGATAGGAGCCTAGGGATTAATTCCCTAGGCGACCTTCCACACCACCCGGCATACGGATCCGTACCAAGGCGGTTCTTAATTTACGATACATTTTAAGATAGATACCTAACCTAAAGTACTTCCGTGAGGTTGTTTTCAGTTATCCCAATAAAGGTCTGCACTCCCTGGTAGCTGTCGGATTCCGTCCTATCCTTTCCAAGGTAGTTATCAAATTACTTGATATTTTCTGCATTCGTGCCTTCATAGGTAACATTCATTTACTACTCACTTAATTAAGTTCAGTCCTTCGGTACTCATTTACAGTACCTACTATGACCTCTGCTGACTTCTTATAGCAATTGTTATCCATAAGTGCTTTTCTTAAAAAAAAAAAAACTCCTCCTATGTCTATAAGACCTCCCCAGGTAAGAACGACAACTTTCCTCTCATATACCTGCTATATTTACCATGATGTTTCCGTACAGTTTTGGACTTCAGTTTGTGTTGCAACCTTATCCAACATCTTTGGCCTTTTATATAGTTTCTGTTCGTCAGGTCAAGAGTTTGCCTACTGCTTCCTTCAGATTCCACCTCGCGATGGACACCCTTGCATTCAGCTAACACTTCCCACTGTAAAGGCGTGTTCGGGACTTACACCCTAGAGTTATCGCCCATGCTGGGCACACAACAAAAAAGGCATAAGAATCAAACTCTTATGCCTTTTGTTTTATAATAAAAACTAAAAATTATCTTGAATAATTTGGAGCTTCTTTTGTAATTGTAACGTTATGCGGGTGACTTTCTGTAATTCCGCTTGATGTGATTCTAACAAAACGTCCCGTTTCTTGTAAAGTCGGAATGTCTTTTGAACCGCAGTATCCCATTCCGGCACGAAGACCACCAACGAATTGAAGCATACTTTCGTTCAATTCACCTTTGTAAGGAACACGACCAACAATTCCTTCCGGAACTAGTTTTTTAACGTCATCTTCAACATCCTGAAAATAACGGTCTTTCGATCCGCCTTCCATCGCTTCAACAGAACCCATTCCGCGGTAAGATTTGAATTTTCTTCCTTCAAAGATAATTGTTTCTCCCGGAGATTCTTTTGTACCTGCTAATAATGAACCTAACATCACACAGTCAGCACCGGCAGCGATTGCTTTAGGAATATCTCCTGTATAACGAATTCCACCATCAGCAATAACCGGAACTCCGGTTCCTTTGATAGCCGCAGCTACTTCAAGAACTGCTGAGAATTGAGGAAAACCAACACCTGCAACAATACGCGTTGTACAAATAGAACCAGGTCCTATTCCTACTTTAACACCGTCTGCACCGTTTGCTACTAAATATTTAGCTGCTTCCGGAGTTGCAATGTTTCCTACGATTACATCAATATTAGGGAATTTTGTTTTTACTTCTTTTAATGTATTTACTACACCTTCAGTATGTCCGTGAGCAGTATCAATAATGATAGCGTCTACACCGGCAGCAACTAATGCAGCAGCTCTTTCGACAGCATCACCAGTAACACCAATTGCAGCAGCAACTCTTAAACGACCAAAAACATCTTTGTTAGCGATTGGTTTTTGAGTCAGTTTTGTAATATCTCTAAAAGTGATTAAACCAACCAATTCATAATTAGCATTTACAACTGGCAACTTTTCGATTTTATGTCCTTGTAAAACTACTTCGGCCTGCTCTAATGAAGTTCCTTCGGCAACAGTAACTAAGTTTGTACTTGTCATTACCTCAGCGATTGCTCTTGCTCCGTTTTTTTCAAAACGTAAATCACGATTGGTTACAATTCCTTTAAGGATTCTATTTTCATCAACGATTGGGATTCCGCCAATTCCGAATTCTTTCATTGCATTTTTTGCATCTGCAATTGTCGAAGTCATTGGTAAAGTTACCGGATCGATAATCATTCCAGACTCAGCACGTTTTACTCTTCTAACTTTCGCAGCTTGTTGCTCGATAGTCATGTTTTTGTGCAAAACACCAATCCCGCCTTCTTGCGCCATAGCAATTGCCATAGAACTTTCGGTAACGGTATCCATAGCAGCTGATACTATTGGAACGTTTAATGTTATATTTCGTGAAAATTTTGATTTGATACTCACTTCGCGAGGAAGCACATTCGAGTAGTTAGGTACTAATAATACATCGTCGTAAGTTAAACCTTCGCCGATAATCTTGGAGTTGTGTGCTATCATGTTGCAATTTCTAGTTGAATTGCGTGCAAATATAGTGAATAAATTGGAAACTTGAATACTAACTTATTCATAAAATTAACTTTACAAGAAATATCCTATAATTATATGGGTACTATTTTAACCATATAAGATATATAAGTTCATTTAATAACTTGCATATGGTTACCGATTACGCTCGAATTAACAGTCCTGTTACAGCTACTAATTAAAATTGGAATTTCGAATTTTTATATTGGAATTTTCAAAAAAACTAATCCTCTGAATCGTGAAAGACAAAATTAAAGCCGAACTGAAATGCTATACTATTGGCTTTTGAAACATCTTTGTATTCGAGAACATTATCGACAAGAAGATACATATTGAGTTTCCCGACTGTTCCTGAAAGTCCTAAACCGATATTTTTATTAGAATACGAATCAATTGTATAAGTTGCTTTGACATCTAATTTATCAAAAACACTTCGTTTGTAAAAAGCAGTTAAAGCAACAAAAGGTTCTACCGGCATAGACATTATAAACAATTGCCCTCCCACTGCGTTGACATACTTTCGGACTGTTCTTCCTTTACAATTACAAGCATCATCTGAGCGTGATTCGCCCCAGGAATACTGCATCGATGAATAAAATTTAGTTGGTCGCCAAGTTGTATATTTATTATAGAGTGTATCTCGTGGTATGGCTTTCTCAAACTCATCAAATATATTTTTGGGCTTATTTGTGGGATCAAAACTAGGGTTTACTCCATCATATTTATAAGTCCCTTTGTATGTCAGGGTCTCGATATCTTTAGTATGTCTTATAAAACCGAGATCGACAATACTTGCCGTAAATTGAAGATTATCCTTAAAATAATAGGTCAGTCCGGCATCGATTCCCAAACCTAAACTTCCGTTAAAGAACGTATTATGTGCAATATCCTTTGGAATATTTCCTTCGTATTCGTCTTTTGTAAATGTTCCAATCCCTGACGTTTTCAGTTCTAAATTTGATTCTATTATTTGATTATAGATATTTGGAGATCCTGCCGCTTGTCCTGTATAAATAAAACCCGAATTTTTAGTAGATGTTGCATTTGCACCACTTGAATACAGTTTTGCACGACCGCCTAAAACAAGTTTATCATTTAATTTTTTATGAAATCCCACGTGAAAGACAGACAGCACTTCGGCTCTGACATTTAAATCAGCCAGATTGAATGATTTACCTATATAATCCCGATTTCCATCTAGGGCTAATATAGCCAAATCTTTTGGAACGTACATTAAAAAATCAAACTCCTGATAGGCTCCAAACGAAATATAAGATTGACTGTCCTTTCCTCCCACTCTAAAACCACCTGAAAATAATTCGAGTTGCTGATTGACCTGAGTCTTATCTTTGGCTGAAGAATTATTAATAACGTTACGGACTTTGTCATTAAAATCTACTCCGTTATTAGCAAATAAATCATAAGCAGAAAAACTACTTGAACCTAAATTCGCATAAACCCCGGACAAAAGAGGAACTCCAAAATAGAATTTATACGAAACATCAGCTCCTGGATTTACGAGTGACGATTGCGGAATAGCCGTAAAATTATACAACACTTCTTTGTTTTGGGCAAAGGAGGAAAGTTGAAAAGCTACAATTAGAATCAGATATACTTTTCTCATTCTATTACCATATAAACGGTTGCACCTGAGCGTAATTTTAAACTTCCTGTACTATTTTGATCCAGAGGTGGTCCAGCCGCCATTCTGACAAAAAAAGCTATTTTAACCGTTTTTTTCAAGAGTGCCAGTCTTTGATTTTCATAGACTTCAGTTGGGAATTTAACAATATTTGAACTTCCTGAATAGGCTGGAATTGAATAGGTATTGGTTTCCAGTACTTTATTATTAGCATCTAAAAGCACTATATCGAGCGTAAAAGCTCTAATTATTGTATTTTCTAATTCGAAATTCAGTTCTGCTTTTACAAGATTATCTCTAAAAAACTTCTCTTTAAAAGCATCAAATTGCTCTACATCAGAGACTATTTGGCCTCCACCAGTATTTGCTAATTGTGTTGCAGGAACATTAAAATAAGCCAGATTGGCTACAAAAACCGGTTCTAGTTTTAAATCTTTAGTCTGATCAAAATCGAGATCGCTTGAACAGGAAAGAAACAAAACTGATGAAAATATTAATATAAAAATCCTATTGATAAGATTTGACTTCATAGAAGTGGTATTTGGATACACAAAAAACGTATTTTAATAACTATATATTGCCCGATTGGTGTTTATCTTTTTGTTATTATTTTCGTCATATTAAACCTGAAGATTATATTTAATTGCTTTATCAGTGATAATTACCAAACAATTTTGAAGCTTCATTATAAGCACTTTCAAAACTTAAAGAGTTTAAACCTGTTGATTTTTTATTGGCTGTAAAATAAGAAATCAATTTTTCTGTAGGCATATTTCCTGTTAGTTTATCTGTAGCCATTGGGCAGCCGCCAAAACCCTGAATCGCTCCGTCAAAACGGGTACAGCCGGCTTTCGATGCTGCATCTATTTTTTCGAACCAACTATTGGGCGTTGTATGTAAATGTGCCCCAAACTCTATTTCAGGATATTTTGGAATTAAATTCGAAAAAAGATATGTAATGACTTCCGGCGTCGAACTGCCAACAGTATCTGAAAGTGATAATATTTTAACGCCCATTCCGGCTAATTTTTCTGTCCATTCGCCAACGATTTCAACATTCCACGGATCTCCATATGGATTTCCAAACCCCATTGAAAGGTACGTTACCACTTCTTTGTTTTTCTTATCTGCAATCTCCAGAATTTCTTCAAGTGTTACTAAAGATTCAGCTATTGTTTTATGTGTATTTCGCATCTGAAAATTCTCAGATATCGAAAAAGGAAATCCTAAATATCGAATTGGTTCATGCTCTGACGCTGATATAGCTCCTTGTGTATTCGCAATTATTGCTAACAATTTGCTTGTGGTTTGCGACAAATCAAGTTGTGCCAAAACCTCGGCAGTATCCTGCATTTGCGGAATTGCTTTTGGAGATACAAAACTTCCAAAATCAATCGTATCAAACCCAACTCTAAGCAAAGCTTGTATATATGAAACCTTGTTTTTAGCAGGAATAAAAGTTTTGATACCTTGCATAGCATCACGCGGACATTCGATAATCTTGATTTCTTTATTCAAAGCTTATTCTTTAGTGAAGGCTAAGTTAACGTCTTTTTTAAAGAAATAAAAGTTATAATTTTCATTAATTACAGTATTACACAATATTGTAATAACACATAACATTACACAAAAACGTAATAATAAATAATATTACATATATTTGTAATATTAAACTTTATTTATTTTTAATTATATTTGAATTATGACAAGCGTAATTACAGGTGATATCATTGACTCCAGAAAACAAAAATCAAAAGATTGGGTAGAAGATTTAAAAAAAATCTTATCTCCTTTTGGAGCAACACCAAGTCAATGGGAAGTTTACAGAGGTGATGAATTTCAGATCGAGATTAAAAATCCCGAAGATGCTTTATTGTCTGCTATTTTAATAAAAGCACATTTAAAAGCTATAAAACTAGACGCCCGAATGAGTATTGGTTTTGGCGACAAGACATATAATGCCGAGAAAATATCAGAGAGCAACGGTTCTGCCTTTATACATTCCGGAGAACTTTTTGAAACATTAAAAAAACAAAAGGTAACTTTAGCAATGAGAACAGGCGATACCAATCTCGATGAAAAAATGAATTTAATGATACAATTGGCGCTTACCTTCATGGACAACTGGCTTGCACAACCTGCACAATTTGTTGCCGCTGCAATAGAAAATCCTACTTTGTCTCAAGAAGAATTAGGACAAAAATTAGGCATTAATCAGGCCGCGGTAAGCCGAAGACAAAAAAGGGCCCAGTTTGATTTGGTACAACATTTAGATCGTTATTTTAGAACAGAGATAAAACAACTTAAAACGCGATGATTTTATTTATAAAACTACTTTTAGCACATTTATTAGGCGATTTTATATGGCAGCCCAACTCATGGGTTAAAGATAAAGAAGCCAGGAAATATAAAAGTATCTATCTCTACTTTCATATTCTTTTGCATGCAATTCTGGCGGCAGTTTTAGTTGGAGAAATTAAGTTTATACCTTATGCTATTTTAATTGCCATTACGCATGGTTCAGTAGATTTGATCAAACTCAATTATCAAAAACCAAATACAAAACGTACTTGGTTTGTTCTGGATCAAATTGCTCATATCCTTATTTTAATTGCAATTGTATTACTCTACAACGGAGAATCCATAAACTTTCTATGGTTTAACAATCAATTTTGGATTTTAATTACCGGTATTTTATTCATCACGAAACCGACTTCTATTTTTATTAAAACCATTATTTCTATCTGGAATCCTGAAAGTCAAAATAGTCACAACGATAATTCACTTGCTACGGCAGGAAATTATATCGGAATACTAGAACGTCTTTTTGTGTTTTGTTTTATCCTAACAGGACATTTTGAAGCAATCGGATTTTTATTGGCCGCCAAATCTATCTTTAGATTTGGAGATTTAAAAGAAGCCAAAGAAAGAAAACTTACCGAATATGTTCTAATTGGTACTTTGATCAGTTTTGGAACTGCTATTATTACAGGATTACTTGTTCAGGCGCTTTTATTACAACTGGTTTAAGATTTTTTTATTGATTGCTTTTATCAAAGCCGGGCCTTCGTAAATAAATCCGGTATACAATTGTACCAAACTCGCTCCTGCATTCAACTTTTCGATAGCATCATCTGCAGAATGTATTCCTCCTACTCCAATAATTGGAAATGCTTTATTGCTTTTTTCAGAAAGAAAACGAATCACTTCCGTCGAACGTTTCGCCAAAGGTTTTCCGGACAAACCTCCCATTTCAGATTGGTTTTCAGACTGCAATCCTTCTCTTGAAATTGTTGTATTGGTTGCAATTACGCCCGCAATTTGAGTCGTTTTTACAATGTCAATAATATCCAATAACTGCTCGTCAGTAAGATCCGGAGCAATTTTTAAAAGAATTGGTTTTATTTTCTGAGTACTTGTTTTCTGCTTTTCAACATTTCTGTTTTGCAAAGTTTGCAATAAAGCCGTTAACGGTTCCTTATCCTGCAAAGCTCTTAAATTTGGTGTGTTTGGAGAACTCACATTTACTACAAAATAATCTACATGATCAAACAAGGCATCAAAACAAATGATATAGTCATCTACAGCATTTTCATTTGGTGTAATTTTATTTTTACCAATATTTCCACCAATCAAAACGCCTGAATTCTTTTTTAAACGTTCTACGGCTTCAAGAACCCCACCATTATTAAAGCCCATTCGGTTAATAATCGCCTGGTCCGCCTTTAATCTGAACAAACGTTTTTTTGTATTTCCTTCCTGGCCAACCGGAGTTACGGTTCCTATTTCTATAAAACCAAAACCAAAATCTGAAAGTTCCTTGTATAACTTGGCATCTTTATCAAATCCCGCCGCAAGTCCCACCGGGTTTTTAAATTTGATTCCGAAAACTTCACGTTCTAAGCGAGCATCTTTTACTTCATAAATTGATCTTATAATCGACGAAACTCCTGGGATCTTTGAAATGAATTTAACAAATGAAAAAGTAAAGTAATGAACTTCTTCCGGATCAAACCAAAAAAGTATCGGGCGAATTATCAATTTATACATAAGAGTGTTGTGTGTGTTTTTTCGATGGCAAATTTAATTATAATACTTCAGACAACTATTAACTAAAATGATTTTTATTTTTTTACAATTATTACTATTTTTTTTTTAATTTTAATGGGATTAAAAGATTGAAAATGAAATTCATAAAAAAATAATCAGCAAAATAATTATTCTTTAAGCAATTAAATTATTTTTTAAATTTTAAGGAATAGTACAAGACAAAGTAATGACAATAAACCACTTACCATTACTACCTTTAAATATGGGAAATTTAAAAAAGCATTACAACTTATTCAAACGGAAGCAAGAAACAACACTAAAACTATTCGTATTGCAAAAACAAACAACTAATCCTATAGGACAACTATAATTTAAAGTTATTTTTTTAACTTTATTCCCTCTTATATTGACAACACCAAAATCAAATCAAGAATGAAAAATAAAACTTACTGGATTTTAGCAATTCTTACCATCTCTGCTATTTCAATTGCCTATGGTTACACTAAATTTATTCGCCCAGACCAAACGTTGACGGCAATGGATTGTGCCGAAACTGCAAATACATCTGACACTTCTTTATTTAAACCCACGATCGAAAATAAAAACAAACCTGCCGCCAATAAAACTCCTAAAGGAATGGTTTGGATTCCTGGCGGAGAATTCTCTATGGGAAGTAATGTTGCTGATGAAAGTTTATGCAGCATAAAAGGAGTTACAAAAGATGCAGCACCAATACATCAGGTATATGTTGACGGTTTTTACATGGATCACACCGAAGTGACTAATGAACAATTTGAAGCCTTTGTAAAAGCTACTGGCTATAAAACTTTAGCAGAAATAAAACCAACTCACGAAGAATATCCTGATGCTCCGGTAGAAAATTTAGTTGCAGGATCAGCCGTTTTTACCCCTACATCTGCACATGTTAACCTAAACAACTATATGCAATGGTGGACGTATGTTCAGGGAGCTGACTGGAGACATCCCGAAGGAGCCGGAAGCTCAATAATAGGCAGAGAAAAGTACCCGGTAGTTCAGGTCTCATATGATGATGCTGCTGCTTATGCTAAATGGGCGGGCAAAAGATTACCTACTGAAGCTGAATGGGAATTTGCAGCGCGTGGCGGAAAATCCGGGCAATTATATGCCTGGGGAAACACATTGAAACCTAAAGGAAAATTTCAGGCTAACATCTATCAAGGCCATTTTCCTGTCGAAAAAGGAGATACCGGCGAAGATGGCTATATAGGTATTGCACCAACTGCTCAATTTGAACCAAATCCGTATGGTCTTTACGACATTGGAGGAAATGTCTGGGAATGGACTAACGATTGGTATACTGCTGATTATTATTCTGTAATAAGCGAAAAAGATAAAGTTGCCAGAAACCCTCAAGGACCTGAATCGTCATACGATCCCGGAGAACCAAATTTACCTAAAAAGGTACAACGCGGAGGATCATTTTTATGTACAGATCAATATTGCACGCGCTACATGGTAGGTACCAGAGGAAAAGGAGATTACAAATCACCAGCAAACCATATTGGTTTCAGATGTGTGCAATAGTTTTTTTGCCACAAATTACACGAATCTCTACGAATTAATTTAAATATAAAAACGAATTTCAAGAATTTAGATTCTTGAAATTCGTTTTTAAGCATTTATGGAATACCTGTTTATTCCTGAAAATTCATAACGCACTCGTTAGTGAACTGGCAAAGCAAATTCGCAGCATTTTTTTATCTGATTTTACAGTTTTCGTAATTTACAGCTTCACAGCGCCCAATTATTTGCTTATATTTGCTGAAAATTAAAAAAATGCAACATATTATAGATCGTTTTATTAGTTATGTAACTATTGATACCGAGTCAGATCCTAATTCACAAACCACTCCAAGTACAGAGAAACAATGGAATCTTGCCAATAAATTAGTCGAAGAATTAAAAACAATTGGTCTTGACGATGTTACTATAGATGAAAAAGCATACATAATGGCTACTTTACCAAGTAATGTAGATCATGAAGTTCCTGTAATAGGCTTTGTTTCGCATTTTGATACTTCACCGGATTTTAGCGGTGCAAATGTAAAACCTCAAATTATTGAGAATTACGACGGAAAAGATATCATTCTAAACGCTGAGAAAAACATCATTTTATCTCCAGGCTATTTTAAGGATTTACTACAATATAAGGGACAAACTATCATCACAACTGACGGTACTACTTTATTAGGCGCAGATGACAAGGCCGGAATTACAGAAATTGTTTCTGCAATGGAGTATTTAATTCAGCATCCTGAAATTAAACACGGAAAAATTAGAATTGGTTTTACTCCAGATGAAGAAATTGGTCGTGGTGCACATCATTTTGATGTGGAGAAGTTTGGCGCGCAATGGGCATACACTATGGACGGAAGCCAGATTGGAGAATTAGAATATGAAAACTTTAATGCAGCCGGAGCCAAAATAACCTTTAAAGGAAAAAGCGTTCACCCGGGTTATGCCAAAGGAAAAATGATCAATTCGATGTTGATTGCCAATGATTTCATCAACGAACTTCCAAAAGGAGAAACACCACAGGAAACCAAAGGTTATGAAGGTTTTTTTCACGTACATCACTTAACGGGAAGAATCGAAGAAACAGTTTTAGAACTAATCATCCGTGATCACAACAAGCTTAAATTCGAAAAAAGAAAAGACTTAATTGGAAAAATCGCCAAGAAAATCAATAAAAAATTCGCCAAACAATTTGGTGAAGATATTGTAACTGCCGAAGTTAAAGATCAGTATTACAATATGAAAGAAAAGGTATTACCTGTAAAACATATCGTTGATATTGCTGAAAAAGCAATGAGAGAACTAAACATCAAACCTATCATTAAGCCTATTCGTGGCGGAACTGATGGATCTCAATTATCATTTATGGGATTACCTTGTCCTAACATTTTTGCAGGCGGACATAACTTTCATGGAAAATATGAATATGTTCCCGCAGAAAGCATTCAAAAAGCAACTGATGTTATTGTAAAAATCGCTGAATTAACAGCTATTCCAAGTATTTTTGATGTTGCCGAAAAACCAAAAAGAAAAAGATAATACGAGGAAAATAAATTCCAATTTTGAAGATTGGTGAAAAAATTCCAAATTCCAGTTATTAGCAAAAGCCTTTTTCAAAGTTTGAAAACCAAGAGTGTAAGGAACTTTATTTTATGCATTGAATGTCTCTATTTTAGCAGGATCCCCACCACAATGTATTACTATTTGTTGAATGATTTCATTTTGTAATTGATTACAAAATGAAATTTTGGGGATCTTATATCCTTTTAATTCATTTAGTTTTATATAACTCAAGAGCAAGATTGATGCAATTAAAATAATATATATCATTACCTGAATTCCATTCCACTGTCTTGAAAAATAGTGCTTAAAATTCATTTCTTGCTTTATAAATCTAAAGAAACGCTCAATGTCCCAACGCTTTTTATAAATTTCTGCTATTTGATCTGCCGTAAATTCTTCTTCTGGCAAATTGCTTAAAAACAAGATCTTCTCTCCATCAGATTTTAATATCCCTTCCACTAATCTAAAAACTATTTTAGTCTTTTTTTGATTCGAGTAAAGATAAACCCTGCTATGTTTTGTTAATTTAAGAATATCATTTTCAAAATCCAATGGAGTGACCTTACTGCCTTTCTCTACTTCATATTTAGATGATTTATAAATTCGGGTTACAAAATATTTATCATCAGTAGAGAGATCAACCATTGTTTTTCTATTCTTCATTCCACGATCAAAAACGGCAATATCTTTTTTGTTGGCTATGTGCTCTTCTAGAATATTGCCCAAAGCCAAATCTTCACTAATCATTTTTTGATCCTTGTGAAACTTTACATTAAAGGGCAATTCATTAAAACCAATTGTAAATTTTATACTATTTTTGCCCTGTTCTCCTTTTTTGTTTTTCTGCCCATTTCGCATCCCGAAACTTAACAAAGAAGCAGATAAGCTTGTAATTGTGGAATCATACAAACTTAATTTGATCTTATCTTTATCATTGAGTTTATCCTGAAAAACAGTAACGGTGTGCTGATAAAGTTTTTCGAAATACTCAACGTTTATTTTTCCTATTCTCTCTGCAATACTGCTGTGACTTACACTTTTATCTTTGGGAATTTGAGCATATTTACAAAAAAAATGATTCTCATAAAAATTCTCAAATACTCTAGAGCTGGCTCTATTTTCATTTAAGACTCCAAAAACACAAAGTTTAAATAATTCCTTGCCTTTTAGTTTTTTAGCATTCCAGTCAACCATAGTTTGCTGAGCAAAAAAATCAAGTTGATCTTCTGAAATATAATTTAATATTTCTTTTACTTCTGTTCTGATTTGCATTTTCTGATAGATTTATAAATACAGAAAATAAAAATAATAGTTTTTTACAAAAGTTCCTTACACTCTTGGTTTGAAAACTTTGAAAAAGGCTTTTTTTATGTGTTTTTTGTCCTTTCGACTGAAGGGAGAAATCACACTAGTTAATCGACAAAGATTGAAGATATACTTTACGGAGTTTCTTGTGTGATTTCTCCCTTTGGTCGAAAAGACAAGATTGTGTTTAAAAAAAATCAAAAAGTGCAATCACTAATTTGGAGTCTGGAATATGTACTAAGTTTTTTGTCCTTTCGACCAAAGGGAGAAATCACACTAGTTAATCGACAAAGATAGAAGATATACTTAACGGAGCTTCTTGTGTGATTTCTCCCTTCGGTTGAAAAGACAAGATTGAGTTTAGAAAAAATCACAAAGTGCAATCACTAATTTGGAATCTGGAATTTTTACTAAGTTGTTGTGTCCTTTCGACCGACAGGAGAAATCACACTAGTTAATCAACAAAGATTGAAGACATACTTTACGGAGTTTCTTGTGTGATTTCTCCCTTTGGTCGAAAAGACAAGATTGAGTTTAATAAAAAATCACAAAGTACAATCACTAATTTGGAGTCTGGAATTTTCACTAAGTTGCTGTGTCCTTTCGACCGAAGGGAGAAATCACACTAGTTAATCGACAAAGATTGAAGATATACTTTTACTGAGTTTCTTGTGTGATTTCTCCCTTTGGTCGAGAAGACAAGATTGAGTTTAATAAAAAATCACAAAGTACAATCACTAATTTGGAGTCTGGAATTTTCACTAAGTTGCTGTGTCCTTTCGACCGAAGGGAGAAATCACACTAGTTAATCGACAAAGATTGAAGATATACTTTTACTGAGTTTCTTGTGTGATTTCTCCCTTTGGTCGAGAAGACAAGATTGAGTTTAAAAAAAAATCCCAAAGTGCAATCACTAATTTGGAATCTGGAATTTTCACTAAGTTGTTGTGTCCTTTCGACCGAAGGGAGAAATCACACTAGTTAATCGACAAAGATTGAAGATATACTTTACGGAGTTTCTTGTGTGATTTCTCCCTTTGGTCGAAAAGACAAGATTGAGTAAAAAAAAAATCACAAAGTGCAATCACTAATTTGGAGTCTGGAATTTTTACTAAGTTGTCGTGTCCTTTCGACCGAAGGGAGAAATCACACTAGTTAATCGACAAAGATTGAAGATATACTTTACGGAGTTTCTTGTGTGATTTCTCCCTTTGGTCGAAAAAGACAAGATTGAGTTTAATAAAAGAAAAAAAAAATCCCAAACTCCAACGTTTAAATTGGAATTTGGGATTTATATTTTAGTTGGAATTTCTAAAAAATAATTACGCTTTTTTATTCAAAGCAGCGCTCATTTCCATAGAAATAGCAGAACGCTCAATTTTTAATTTTCCAGACATTGTTTCGATAACTGCACTTGTATCAGCTAATTCAACAACTTTACCGTGAAAACCACTTTTAGTAATTATTTTATCACCTACTTTTAGGCTGCTTTCAAATTCTTTTTCGTTTTTTGCTCTTTTTTGTTGTGGTCTGATCATGAAGAAATAGATTACCACGAACATTAATAGAAATGGCGCAAATTGAGTTAATTGTCCCATAATTTAAATTCTGTTTTTGATTTATTATATTATTAATAGTTTGAAATCCTTGACTTAGTCTTACATTAAACCACGTCCAACTTTAATCATCTTTTTATTAGCCGTAAGCTCTTTAACAAGATTATCTAAAATTCCGTTGATAAAAATACTACTTTTTGGTGTAGAATACTCTTTTGCAATTTCTAAATATTCGTTAAGAGTTACTTTTACTGGAATTGAAGGGAATTTTAAAAACTCGCAAATTGCCATTTTCAAAATAATAGTATCAATTTCAGCAATCCTGTCACTGTCCCAATTTGGTGTCTTATCATCATATTCTTTAGCAAAAATAGTTTCGTTTAAAACTGTTCTTCTAAACAAGTCTTTAGCAAAATCTTTATCTTCTACATCTTTATACAATTTTGGCACTCTAAAATCATCAGGATCTTGTGTTTTTATCGCCTTCAATTGTTTAACGATATGCGTATTTACAACTGGAATATCATCAACCCATGTTAATTTATCATCTTCCAGATACTCATATAATTTTTCATTAGGAACAATTACATCAGCAAATAAATCGATTACAAATTGTCTGTCTTCTTCAAAAGTATTTACTGAAGAACTACTCATGTATTTTACATACAGATCACTTGCTTTAATATCATTTAAAAGTAAAATAATATAATCATCATTTAATGACCAGTTGTTGATTTTACGATTTTCTAAAGCGATGCTAAGTGAATTACTTTCGGCAAGAAGTTGAAAAATTTTATTGTTGATGAATTTTTCGTTCGGTTTACGTTCTGCAGCAGTTGCAAGATGTTTTTTGCTTGATAGATGTAAAAAAATGGATTCTTTTTTGCAAATTTCAATCAATGAAGAAAGCATTATAAGATATAAATCCTGAATATTATCAATGCTGTAAAAAAGAAACTTCTCTTCTTTTTCCATATTATCAGAACCGCTTTGATGCATTGCATAAATGGATTGCATTACTTTAACGCGTATGTGTCTTCTATTTACCACCTTGTAAGAACATTTAAAAATTAGTCTGCAAAATTAAGGATTTAACAGTTGATAATAAAATTTAAATGGATAAAAAAGCTCTCAGAAAGCAATTAATTTATGATATTAATAAAAAGCCGCATTTTTCACAGGACAATACTTTGAGATCTTTAAACAAAAAAGATGTTATTTTTCAGCATAAAAACTTCCAATCTGAAGTTTTTTTTTACCGCAAAGTTCGCAAAGTTTTTTTAAAATTAAGCAGTTTTGTAAAAATACAAAGTTCGCAAAGCTTTGTGTTGAACCAGCTTTGCGAACTTTACGATTACATACGTATTCCAATCTGAAGTTTTTTTTACCTCAAAGTTCAAAAAGTTTTTTTTAATTAAGCAGTTTTGTAAAAACACAAAGTTCGCAAAGCTTTGTGTTGAACCAGCTTTGCGAACTTTACGATTACATACGCATTCCAATCTGAAGTTTTTTTTTACCTCAAAGTTCAAAAAGTTTTTTTTAATTAAGCAGTTTTGCAAAAACACAAAGTTCGCAAAGCTTTGTGTTGAACCAGCTTTGCGAACTTTGTGTTTTCTAACCGCAATAAATAAAAATCTTAGCGAACTTTGCGGTAAAAAATAAACTGCAATATCACGCTACCTATAAAAAAAGTCCCGGTATTCAGTCTCAGTTTACATTGCAAACTGAGACTGAATACTGGGACTATAAATTGTAAACTAAAAATTACTTCTTAGCAGCGTTTTCAATTTTTCTTAAATCAATACGATTTTGAGCAATTGTAAGAGCAGCTTTGTGCGTTGTCATTCCGTTTTTCACAGCGTAATCGATAATTTCTAAAGTAGTATTATAGATGTTTTCTGTTTTAGTCATGATTTCAGCTTTACCATAATGCTCTAATTCCGCATAAACATTGATAATTCCACCAGCGTTGATTAAGAAATCCGGAGCATATAAAATACCTCTTTCCTGCAATCTTAAACCGTGAACATTCTCATCAGCTAACTGATTGTTGGCAGCACCAGCAATAACTTTAGCTTTAATTTTATTTACAGTATCATCATTAATGATTGCTCCCATCGCACATGGTGCATAAATATCAACATCTGCAGTATACAAATCTTCACCTGCATAAACTGTTGCATTGTATTTTGCAGCTACCTGATATAATTTTTCTTCATTAATATCTGTAATAGTAACGATTGCTCCTTCTTTAGTCAAATATTCAACTAAGGCTTCACCAACGTGGCCAATACCCTGAACCAAAACTTTTTTACCTTCTAAAACATCAGTACCAAACTGACTTTTAGCAGCAGCTTTCATTCCTAAATAAACACCGTAAGCTGTTATTGGAGAAGGATTTCCTGAACCACCTCTTTCTTCAGAGATACCCGTAACATAAGGTGTTACATCTCTAACAGTGTCCATATCTTTCGTTTCCATTCCAACATCTTCAGCAGTAATATATCTTCCGCCTAAAGAGTGAACAAACTCACCAAACTTGCGCATTAATTCAGGTGTTTTTTGCGTTTTAGCATCACCAATAATTACTGCTTTACCTCCACCGATATTCAATCCGGTAATGGCTGATTTATATGTCATACCTCTTGAAAGACGCAAAACATCGTTCAATGCTTCCCATTCAGTATTATAGTTCCACATTCTTGTACCTCCTAAAGCTGGCCCCATAACTGAATTATGAATACCAATAATTGCTTTTAAACCTGTATCTTTGTCATTGCAAAAAACAATTTGTTCGTGATCATCAAATGATAGTTGACCAAAAACAGGATCCATTTTTTGAAGTTCCTTTCCAGTTGCGAAAGTTGCATCCATAGCGCTAGTATTTATTAGTTATAAATTATGAATTTGTCAAAAAGACTTCTCAAATTTATACAAAAAATACACATGTGCTAATTTTTTATCTTTAAAATAACAATATAACAATCGTTTTGTTTTGATAAAATTATACTTTCCGTTAATTTTAATTCACAATATTGTACAAAATCAAAACATTTCGTCATAGAATCTCTTAAAAAAATGAAAGAATTAAGCTATTTAAACAAATATTTCATCAAATATAAATATAGTTTCTCTTTAGGAATTTTAATCGCTATAATCTCACAAATATTCGCTCTATTTACCCCTCAATTAATTAGTAAGTCTCTAAACGCTATCGAAAATTTTGATAAGCTTCCCAAATCTGAACAGATGTCGCAAGTTGTTATTGACTCATACAGAGATGGTTTAATCAATAACGTATTGCTAATTATCGCTACTGCAATAATTTCAGGCTTTTTTCTCTTCCTAACACGACAGACTTTAATTGTAATGTCCCGTCATATTGAATTTGATTTAAAAAATGAGGTTTTCAAGCAATACGAAAATCTTTCACAGAACTTTTACAAGCAAAACCGTACCGGAGATTTAATGAATCGTATCAGCGAAGACGTTTCAAAGGTCCGTATGTACGTTGGTCCGGCCGTAATGTACACCATCAATACATTTATTCGTTTTGCAATCGTTATAATATATATGTATAATGTTTCGCCGTTATTAACACTATATACTATTTTACCGTTACCTGTACTTTCGTATTGTATTTTTAAATTAAGTTCTGAAATCAATAAACGAAGTACGACTTTTCAGCAATATTTATCGAAAGTCTCGAGTTTTTCGCAGGAAATTTTTTCAGGGATCAGGGTTATAAAAGCATACTCCTTAGAAAACCAACATCAAAATAACATGGTAGCTCTTGCGGATGAAAGCAAAAAAAAGAGTTTGGATTTAGCCAAAGTCCAATCACTATTTGGCCCTTTGATGATTGCCTTAATCGGAATCAGTAATCTGGTTGTCATTTATTTTGGTGGTCTTATGTACATTAACGGAACGATTGCGAACATTGGAACAATTGCTGAGTTTATTTTATATGTAAACATGCTAACCTGGCCAGTTGCCTCATTAGGATGGGTTTCATCAATGGTACAGGAAGCCGAAGCTTCTCAAAAACGTTTGAATGAATTCCTGAAAATTGAACCGGAAATCAAGAATAACAATGAGAACACATCAGATATTCAAGGTTCTATTGCTTTCGAAAATGTAAGCTATACGTATAAAGACACTAATATCGAAGCGCTGAAAAATGTAACTTTTACGGTAAAAAAAGGAGAGACATTGGCTATTTTAGGAAAAACAGGCTCTGGTAAATCGACTATCCTTTCCTTAATTTCCCGTTTATACGACGTTACTTCGGGAAAAATCACAATTGACGGGAATGAAATAAGCACTTTGAACTTAAATGATCTTCGAAACAATATAGGAATCGTACCTCAGGATGCTTTTTTATTCTCTGACACTATTAAAAACAATATCAAATTTGGCAATCAAAACGCTACAGACAAAGAAGTAATCGAGGCGGCTAAAAATGCTGTCGTTCATGACAATATCATTGCATTCAACAAACAATACGACACAGTTCTGGGAGAAAGAGGTATCACACTTTCAGGAGGCCAGAAGCAACGTGTATCTATTGCACGTGCTATTATTAAAAAACCTGCGATTCTACTTTTTGACGATTGCCTGTCAGCAGTCGATACTGAGACAGAAGAGACGATTTTGAACAATTTATTCGAAATTTGTAAAGATAAAACTACCATAATAGTCAGTCATCGTGTTTCGTCAGCAAAAAATGCCGACAAAATAATCATTTTAGAAGATGGCAGAATCATTCAACAAGGCTCTCATAATCAATTAATAAATCAAGAGGGCTATTATGCTTCTTTATATTTAAAACAACTTTCAGAAAAAGAATCACTTTAAATGTTGCGTAATAGATAATTTTTTATGATTTTTGAGTACTATTAATTCCAAAAATGATAGAACGTATTATGAGAGAAAATGACATGTTAGAAAAAGAAGAGATTTTTTCTAAAGTATTACGAGCAGGAAGAAGAACTTATTTCTTTGATGTGAGAGCTACTAAAGCTGATGATTATTATATCACTATTACCGAAAGTAAAAAATTTACTGAAGAAGATGGTTCTTTTCATTTTAAAAAACACAAAATTTACTTGTATAAAGAAGATTTTAGTGCTTTTGCCGAAATACTAGAAGAAATGACTTCATATGTCTTGAACCACAAAGGCGAAGAAGTAATTTCTGAAAGACACCAAAAAGATTTTAAGAAAGAATACGGTTCCGATAAACCTGAAGGACAACGATCTAGTTTTACTGATATTGATTTTGACGATATTTAGTCCTAAATAACTTTTTAAAAAGTACAAGTCCAATATGTCCTGCATTTTGGACTTTTTTTATATATTTAAATTCTATAATTTTAGTCGAGAATCATTTTAGATTTCGGACTGAAGTTTTTATATTTTTCCAGATTAACTATACGAATTCAAATATCTCTTAAATGAAAAAATTAATTCTCTTATTTACTTTCCTCTTTATTGGAGTTTCATCTTTTGCCCAAAAAACAGAATACGAGACGAAATCAAATATTCAATACTACAACCCGGCAATTAATAAAACTGATAGCTATATAAATGAAAGATGTGTTCTTGATATTTATTACCCTAAAAACACAAAAGGTTTTGCTACAATAGTTTGGTTTCACGGAGGAGGATTGACCGGCGGGAGCAAAGAAATCCCTGAAGCTCTAAAACAAAGGGTTTGCGATTATTGGAGTCAATTACAGATTATCACCAAAGGTAAAAGCTGCAAAAGCTATCGAAGATGCAGCTGCTGCAGTTGCCTGGGCTTTTAACAACATTGCAAATTACGGCGGAGACACTTCTTCAATTTTTGTTTCAGGACATTCTGCAGGAGGATATTTAGGTTTAATGATTGGTCTGGATAAAAAATGGCTGCAAAAAGAAGGAATCGACGCTAATAAAATCGCAGGACTTATCCCATTTAGCGGTCAATGCATTACTCATTTCGAAATTAGAAAAGAAAACGGAATTCCTGATACAACACCAACTATTGATGCTTTCGCACCTCTTTTTTATGTTCGTGCTGATGCTCCGCCACTTTTATTAATTACCGGAGATCGCGAATTAGAGATGTTAGGACGATATGAAGAAAATGCCTACATGGCACGTATGATGAAATTAGTCGGTCACAAACAAACCAAACTTTATGAACTTGACGGTTACGGACACGGAATTACTGAACCTGGATTTCCGCTGCTTGTAAAAGAGGTAAACAGAATCCTAAAAGAAAATAAAAAATAATCTTTAAATAAATCCACGGCAATGGAAACACAATTATTAATACTACCCGGGCTTGGAAATTCAGGCGAAAAACACTGGCAAACATTCTGGCATAAAAAGTTTAAAAACTCAATTCGTTTAGTTCAGGACAATTGGGACGAACCTGTTTGTAAAGAATGGCTCGAAAGATTAAATGAAGAAGTTGCAAAACTCAATGAACCAACGATTTTGGTTGCGCATAGCTTAGCTGTTTCTTTAGTTTTGCATTGGGCGGGCTCAAATACCAACAAAAACATCATAGGCGCTTTATTAGTAGCTCCTGCTGATGTTGATTCACCTCAACATACTCCTGAATCTGTTCGGAATTTTTCTCCAATGCCCGTTTATAAATTACCATTTCCTTCAATAGTTGTCGCAAGCGAAAATGATCCGTACGCTTCTTTTGAAAGAAAAGAATATTTTGCCAAAATGTGGGGAAGCGATTTCGTAAACGTAGGTCAGCAAGGACACATCAATTCTGACTCTGACTTAAAATACTGGGAAGCAGGTCAGTTGATTTTACAGCAGTTAATTGAGAAAATTTCTTAGTTTTCAGTTGCGGTCTTCAGTCTCAGTTTTCAGTCTGGAGGTTAATTAACCGCAAATTTCACAGAGATTTTACGCAAAGTTCACAAAGTTTCTTTTGAAGGTTTGTGAACTTTTGCCTGATTAAAGGTCACAAAGCTGGGCTTAAAAAATAATTCGTGTGAATTTGTGTAATTCGTGGCGAAAATTAACCGCAAAATCAAAATTATTTTAATTCTTTAATCCCGATAGCTATCGGGAGTGGCAAACTGAAAACTGTGACAGAAAACTAACCAATCCTAAGTCCATTTTCAATCTTAAAATCAGGAGCCAATAAAATAACATCTCCCTCCTCGCCTACAGCACCAAGAACAAGACATTCGCTCATAAATTTTCCTATTTGCTTTCTGGGAAAGTTTACAACCGCCACAATTTGTCTGTTTACTAAGTCTTCTTTTTGATAACGTTTGGTAATTTGTGCCGATGATTTTCTAATGCCAATTTCAGCGCCAAAATCAATCGTTAGCTGATATGCCGGTTTTCTTGCTTCGGGAAAATCATTTACTTCTATAATGGTTCCGACACGCATATCGGTTCTCTCAAATTCATTCCAGGTTAAATCCATTTACGTTTTCATAATGTTGAATTACAAACCTATTAATTTTGTAATTATTACAACTAATTCTATAACCGTTTTTTTTAGTTCTACTTCTAAATTTACGTATCACTGAGTAAAGTAACACTAAAAAAGATATAGAAATGGAAAACACTATCCTAAATACCGACCAATCCCTGAGAGATTTTGAATTTGATATCCAGGAATTAAACACTGATAAATACATCGAAACTGCAAAAAATGTAAAGCTTTATGTAAAGGATTACGGAAAAGGAAAACCTGTTATTTTGATTCACGGCTGGCCTCTTTCGAATGAAATGTGGGAATATCAGGTTGATTTTTTGGTACAGAACAACTATAGGGTAATTGTGTATGACCGCCGTGGTTTTGGTAAATCATCTCAACCTTATGACGGATATGATTATGATACTTTGACTGATGACTTAAAAGAAATTATTGACCAGCTAAAATTAGAAAACGCAACTCTTGTAGGATTTTCAATGGGTGGTGGCGAGGTTGTTCGCTACTTTAGCCGTCATGGTGGAAAAGGAGTAACAAAAGCTGCCTTAATATCTTCTGTAGTTCCATTTTTACTACAGACAAGCGACAATCCTGACGGACATCCAAAGGAAAAAAGCGAAGCAACAGCAAATGCAATCAAAGAAGACAGAATAGGTTTTGTGGATAATTTTGGAAAAACTTTTTTCGGAATCAACATCATCAACAAACCTCTAAGCACTCCATTACTTGAATATTACAGAGCATTATGTTCATTTGCTTCTCCTCGTGCTACACTAAAATGTGCCGAATCATTTTCTTATACTGATTTTAGAGAAGAGTTAGATTTTATAAAAGTCCCAACGTTAATCATTCATGGAGACGATGATAAAATCGTTCCAATTGAACTAACCTCTGAAAAATCTGCAAAAGCCATTCGCGAAAACACTTATATCGTTTACGAAGGCGCTCCACACGGATTATTCTATACCAACAAAGATAAACTGAACACTGATTTATTGAATTTTTTGAATTCATAAAATACTACTATATAAATCCAAAGAAACTTATGAGCTTTGTTAAAGTTTCTTTGGATGTTTTTTTTTAATCCTGTAAACTTTCTTTTACAAGAATATTAAAGCTATTTTTGAAGATCTTATCTCTATAAAAATGGCACAAACCTCTTCAAATATAATTCCGCTTGGAACAATTGCACCAAAATTCAAATTAAAAGATGCGAATTCTAACAATGAATATTCGTTTGATGATTTGAAAGGATCAAAAGGTACATTAGTGGTTTTTATCTGTAATCATTGTCCGTTTGTACTTCATGTTATCAACGAAATCGTAATGATTACAAATGATTATCGCGTTCAGGGAATTGGAGTTATTGCCATTTCGAGTAATGATATCGAAAAATATCCGCAAGATTCTCCTGAATTAATGACTGAATTTGCTTTTGAAAATAAAATCGATTTTCCGTATTTATTTGACGGGACCCAGGAAGTTGCCAAAGCCTACAATGCTGCATGTACTCCTGATTTTTATTTATTCGACAATCAGGATCGTTTATTCTATCATGGTCAAATGGATGATTCAAGACCCGGAAACGGAATTTCGTTAAGCGGAAGTGATCTTCGTAGTGCTATTGATGCGCTCATTTATAACCGAAGTTTAAAAGAACCACAAAAGCCAAGTATTGGCTGTAGTATTAAATGGAAATAAACAAATTAGAAGTATTTCAAAAAGTTTACCTATCTTTGCAGATCAATTAATTATTCTCATTGTGAGCACTATAAACCTAATTACAGTTTTTATGTTGTTGTTTTCTCTTACGAGAAGACCAATTACTGCTGTATTTATTTCACATAGTAAGGCCTTTATTAATTAGGCCTCCGTCTATTCCAATTTCTTCTTTCAGGCGGAGGATTTATACCACGATTTAATCATTTATTTTATTTGAAAGAGTAAATTCTCTCTCAAATGATTTTTTGGTTTTTTCAATCAAAAGTTTCCAAAACATACATTATTTTAAATTTCAACTGTACCTGTACAATTTGAAACAACAATTATGTATTTATAAGCCTGTAAAGAAATACACTAAAAAACACTTACGCATTAATAATAATATAAAAACATATTTATGAAACCAACACCCACTTTCTGTAAAACAGATTATCATTTCTTAAGAGAATTGATATTAAAAAGTAAAAATTCAACAAATGCAAAAGAAGCCAATCAGCTTTCACAAGAGTTAGATCGCGCTGTAATTAGCAAAGAAAGCGAATTAGACAACTCGATTATAAGAATAAATTCATACGTCACTATCGAAGATGTAAAAGCAAAAAAGCAAATGAAAATTAAAATCGTTTTACCTTCATTTGCTGATGTAAAACAAAGTAAAATTTCAATTCTTGCTCCTTTGAGTGTTGCTATAATTGGATTTAAGGAAAATGACGAGGTCGATTGGGAACTACCGGCTGGAATAAAGACTCTAAAAATAGTTGCGGTTAGTAATATAGCCGAAGACAATTCTTAACCTTTTTTAAACACCTCATTCGTGAAGGTGTTTTTTTATGCCCTATTTAAAAACAAAAAAACTATCCAATAATAGTTACTGAATAGTTTTTATAAATCTACAAAAGAACTTCTTACAATTGAGAAGTTATATAATTTGATATCGAAGCCATCTGGGTATCATCCAACTTCGCTTTTTTCTGCATCCTTGCTAAAATTGGTTTCCACTCTTGCTCAGTAAATTTCTTTGCGTCATATAATTTATGACATCTTGCACAACTGTTCTCGTATAAGTTTTTACCTTCTTCCAATTCAGGTGTTAATACTACAGTTTTAGCAGTTTCGGTTACAGGTACTGTTGACGCAGTAGAAGCATTCTTTTGGGTTCCGCAAGAAACTAAAAGTAATACCGCAGCAGTTAGAATTAAGATTTTTGATTTCATTGTTTTGCTTTAATTTATAAGTAAATATAAAAAAATCCCATATGCCTTGACATACGGGATTCTAATTTAAAACAATACTAAATTGTCTCTATATTTCTTATTTTACTTCCATTAATTCAACATCGAAAATCAAAGTTGCATTTGGCGGAATAACTCCTCCAGCTCCGGCAGCCCCGTAAGCTAAGTCAGAAGGAATTACAAAACGAGCTTTGTCTCCTACTTGCAATAAAGCAACACCTTCATCCCATCCTTCGATAACCTGTCCCTGACCTAATCTAAATTCGATTGGTTTTTTACGTGGATAAGATGAATCAAAGACTTTTCCGTTTTCTAAAGAACCTTCGTAATGAACTGCAACTGTTTTACCAGCTTCTGCTTGTTTACCTTCTCCTTTTTGAATCATTTTATAACGTAAACCACTTTCTGTTTTTTCAAAACCAGCAGCTAATTGTTCCATTTTTGCTTCAGACTCTGCTTTTAAAGCTGCATCTCTTTTTAGACGAGCACCTTTTAAACCAACAAAAGCTTCGATAGCATTAAATTTTTCTGCTTCTTCTCCAACTCTGATAATTTCTACATTTTCAAGAGCATCGCCTTGTGCAACAGCATCAACGATATCCTGTCCTTCGATTACATGACCAAAAACAGTATGTTTTCCGTCTAACCAAGAAGTTGGAACGTGAGTAATGTAAAATTGAGAACCGTTACTTGCAGGTCCTGAATTTGCCATTGCTAAAACTCCCGGACGATCGTGTTTTAAACTTGGGTGAAATTCATCATCAAATTTATAACCAGGATCACCAGTTCCTGTTCCTTTTGGGCATCCACCCTGAATCATAAAATCAGGAATTACTCTATGAAATGTTAATCCGTCATAGAATTTTTGTCCTTGAGGTTTTACTTTATTTTCCATATTTCCTTCTGCAAGAGCTACAAAATTCCCTACGGTTCCTGGTGTTAAATCGTGAGTTAGTTTTACTAAAATCGAACCTTTGCTTGTATTGAATTTAGCGTATATTCCGTTTTCCATTGTTATTATTTTTTATTTAAATGCAAATTTACAAAATTAATTTTATATCATTTTGCGTGAAAAATACAAGTATCTTTAATTACTGAATTTTCGAGATTGATAACCGAAATTTTAGTCCCTTCATCAAAATCACATGTACGCTTCACTATTTTCCCGTAAGGTATATTCTTTAAAAATATCGTATCATTTCTAAGAACTGTATTTTGATTAAAGACTATGATATCACCCAATCCGCATGGAATCCCGCATTTCCAAACATATTCTTTTATTTCATTGTCAGAAAGTGTTTTTTGGCAACTTAAAATCAAAAACAAACTAGCAATTGCCGTTATTATTTTCATCTTAAACTTTATTTTTAGACTTTACTTTATAAGTAAGTCCGTATACTAATAATGATAATACTGATAAAGCAACACACCCAATTGTTACAGCATGCCATCCGCCTAATTTCCACAAAAACAATCCGTAAGCTGATCCTGCTGCTGTTCCTAAAAAGCTAAATGACATAAATACGGTATTTAATCTGTTTCTGGCTTCGGGAAGCAACGAGTATACCCGGGTTTGATTAGAAATATGAACGCCCTGGATTCCTATATCAATAAATACGATTCCGATAGCAATTCCGATTACGCTTTCTACTGAAAAATAAAAAACCAGAAAGCTTATCAAAATCAACAAGCAACCGTAGCCCACAGCAACTCTAGATCCTCCTTTATCACCAAGTTTACCCACTAAAGGCGCTGCTAAAGCTCCTGATGCACCAACAATCCCGAATAAACCGATTGTTGCACTATTATAATGAAAGGGTTCTCCTGAAAGCAATAAAACCATTGTGGTCCAGAAAGCACCAAATTGAGCAAAACTAAATACATTTATGATTGTCGCTTCTCTTAAAATTGGTTGTGTTTTTATAAGTGTAAAAAGGGATTTAATTAATTCTCCATAACTTCCCTTAAACTGAGGTTTATTAACCGGAAATTTATTCTGAATAACAAAAAAGATCAAAAGACAAATTCCTGAAGCGATATAAAACATTGATCTCCATCCTAAATACTGACCAATGAACCCGCTTAAAGTTCTTGAAAGCAAAATACCAACAAGTAATCCGCTCATGATTGTTCCCACTACTTTACCCCGTTGTTCGGGCGCACATAATGAAGCGGCCAAAGGCAAAATAAGTTGTGGTACAATTGAAGTAATTCCGATTAATAAGGAGGCAATCTGTAAAAGAAAAAAGCTTTTAGCCGTAGCTGCCAGAATCAAGGCAATTACAGAAGCAAAAGTGGTCATTAAAATTTGTTTTTTTCTTTCAATTTTATCGCCTAAAGGAACCATAAAAAACAACCCAATCGCATAACCTGCCTGAGTAAGATATGTTATTGTTCCAGCGCTGGCTTCGGGAATTTTAAATTCGTTGGCAATTAAAACAATTAGAGGTTGGCAGTAATACAGATTTGCAACTATAAGTCCAGTGCAAGCTGCCATAAATAAGACATTCGTTTTGGATAAATTCATTTTGCAAAAATACCATCAATATTTAATCTAAACTTATAATTAAAGTTATTTTTTTTATAAAATCTGTGTAAATCTGCATCTTTGCAATAGAGAATCTGCACCATTAATTTTCTGGAAATTGACGCTGCTTAATCCCATTCGTTATCGCAAAAACACGGATACTTAATGATTTTCTTTATTTAATTCTATTTTAAAAAATCTTCTCTGGCAGGGCTAAAAACATCAGTCAAAAATCCGCTTTCTAAACAAACTACTCCATGAATTGCATGAGGCGGAATGTAGAAACTGTCTCCTTCTTTTAAGGTTTGAGTTACGCCATTTATAGTTACATCAAATTTACCACTCGAAACATACGTTACTTGCGTATGATAATGTTCGTGCAAAACACCAATTCCGCCTTTTTCAAAATGAACGTTCACCAACATCACTCTGTCGTCGTATGCCAGAATTTTGCGTTTGATTCCTTCACCAACCACTTCCCACTCTATTTCATCCCCTTTTATAAATTCTTTGCTTGTTCCGAAAGTTTGCATATCTGTTTTTTAATTGAATTGGTACAAAAATAATACTTTTAGATGATTTTATTTTTAAATCAATTTTTTAGAAATAAAACCACTGCTTGTTTTTATAGATTCAAAAGCATCGGGATTATAATTATTCTCCTGTTCTACAAAAAAATGTTTCATTCCGGATTGTTTTGCTTCCTTAAAAATAGTTCTAAAATCAATAGAACCGGAACCTATTTCTGTGTTTAAAGCCTGATTTGCCTTGTCCATATCTTTTACATGCCACAATTTAAAACGTCCCTGGTTTGCTGCAAACAATTTTAGCGGATCATTTCCTGAACGAACAACCCAATACAAATCCAATTCAAAATAAACCAAATCCTTATTAGTTTCTTTTAAGAGAATTTCATAACCTGTAATCCCATCATGTTTCTGAAATTCAAAATCATGATTGTGATAAGCTATTTTTAAACCTGCGGCTGCACACATTTTCGCCGCTTCATTTATTCGGGCTGCAATATTTTTATAATCCTGAATATTTCTCCTGAAAGACTCATCTAACCATGGAATTGTCAAAAATTCACTTTTTAGAACCTTTGCCGCTTCTATCGCAGCAATTAATTCTGATGTATTTCCATCATACAAAAAACTTCCCAGATTATAATGTCCGCTAATCGCTTTGAGCCCGTTTTTGTCCAGTAGCTTCTTTAATTCGATTGGCGTAACACCCCAAAACTGATCTTTAATCGAAAAACCATACGTTTCTACAGTTGTAAATCCGGCAGCGGCAACTTTTTCAAAAGTTAACCCCACATTTTTAGGGAGTTCATCCCGTAATGTATATAATTGCAAACCAATTTCTTTTTTATCCATAGTAAAAGCTAATGATGGCAAAGTCATAACTAATGTCGTAGCCAGACCTGTATTTAGTATAAATTTTCTCCTTGTAATCATTCGTTCATTTTAAAAATCCGGAAATAAAATTAATCTATTTAAATCAATCTTAAACCTCTATAAATTGTTTTTCGAAATTACATATAAAATCCTGAAGAGCAACTTCCGTTTCTTCGCTTACAATTTCCCCCTCTTCATTAATTTTTCCGCGAATTCCCTGTATCAAAAGTCTGGTTTCATCTTCGAATTTAGCTTCAAGGGTTTTCATTATTAATGTCAATTGCTCATGTCCCATTTCTCCCGAAGCCGAAGCCGTTATCAAACCCGTCTTTTTATCTGAAAAAATAATAGTCGAAACACACCACTCTAAAGCATTTTTTAAACTTCCGGAGTGCAAATTAGAACTCCGTCGGCCTCACTAATTTTATCCCTGAATTCTTTGACTTCTTTGGGCGCATCATCATTATCTAAATCCGGATTAAAATGAGGAAGACCAGCCAGATCTTCAAAAATTTCAATTTTAAATTCGGTTTTTATATTTTCCGAAATATATTTTAGAATTTTGTAATTACTAGAATTTCTTCTTGTACTTCCCGTTATGGCGAAGATTTTTATTGTTTCTTTTTGCATTTTACTTAATTACGTCTCTATCTTTTTTCATTAACTGAAATCCATCGGTTAAATTGTTTCTTATAAAATATTTCTCTAAATCTTCCAGTCTTTTTTTATTATCGTATTGTATACATGAATTTAGTTTTTGCTGACAAACAGAACACAATCGAATAGTATTTTTATCTGTTTCATACATGCTATTAGTCCCATTCATTACACAGTTTGCCGTAATACAATGATGCAGGCCAAACATATGTCCAATTTCATGAGAGCTTATTTTAAGCAATCGTGATAAACACAAATCAAAATTTTCAGACGTCAATTCCCCGTCTTGTAATCTATAAATTGAACTCACGCCAATCTTATCGTGATAAGAAGCCAAACCAAAAACATAATTCCATTCAGGTTTAGGATATAAATCAAGTTCTGAAAGCCCCATTAACGCAATTCTCTTTGATGGCTTTTGCTCTTTTAAAACATCTGTTAAAAGATAACCTGCCAATAATTGTTCATGACCATCCATCATTCTTCTGGCAGAATTTGGAACCACATCATTAGAAATAGGATCTAAAGTTTTTGTTTTTAATTGAAAGTAGATTTCTAAATATTCATTGGCAAGCTTAATTTGCTTTTTTTGTAAAGTATTAAAATTTCCAATAGGCAGTATATAAATAATATTAGAATCTTCTGCTGGAATTATATGTTTAGACCTAAAATATTGTTCAAAAGTTTGTCCTTTTTCTTTACGGGAATACAACCAATCTCCATAAACAGGTTCAGCCAATTTAACGTCATTGCTTTTGATTTGCCCAAAATATGGTGCTTGTTCAGGAATTTGTTTAGGTGTTGCTTTGGTAATTGCTTTTGTTTTTTCTTTATTGCAGGAACAAAATAATACAAGCAGGAAGAAGATTATTTTTTTCATTTATTTTCTGGTATGTATTAATAAAAAACAATTTTAAATTAATTCCTTAAAAATAAACTTTTCCTCATAATCAATTTCAAATTTTTCAAGAAAGTCAATATACTCCTCTCTGAAAGTTCTCTTTTTATGGTGTAGTTCCTGATTTTCAATATAACTAATTACGGCAGTCAATTGTGATTTACTATATGAAAATGCGCCATAACCTTCCTGCCATTCAAAGTGACATTCTAGAAATCTACTATTATTAATCCACTTTGAAGAATCTTGTTTTATATTTTTCATTAAATCAGAGATAGATTGTGCTGGCCTTATTCCAATTAAAATATGAACATGGTCAGAAATACCATTGATTGCTAAAAGTTTATGATTATTATTTTTTATAATTCCTGCTATATATTTATAGAGTTCTTCTTTCCACTCTTTATTAATTATACCTTGTCTAAATTTTACTGCGAAAACAAAATGAATGTGTATTTGAGTATATGTATTTGCCATTACTATGTAGTCCCTATGGGACAATTTTAATTTGTATTTTTTTTCTACCAACATATATTTCCTGACGGAATAATAATACATTGAGCATATTTTTAAAATCAGTATAGCTTAAGAAAAAAACTATAAACATATAATTTCTAGCAGAATAGCAAATACATAAATCATTCTTTTCGATGTTCCGTTAGGAACAAAATATCGGTAACTAAAATAAGCTGACCAACATATCATGTCCCGTAGGGACTATACATAGGTACCTTTACACATTTAATCCTAACTTTCATCTTCCTCGAAATTATCGAAATATATAGTCCCTAACGGGACAATTTTGATTTGCAATTTTTTTTCTATTAACATATAATTCCTAACGGAATAATAATACATTGAGCATATTTTTAAAATTTCTTTAGCTTAAGAAAAAAACTGTAAACATATAATTTATAGCAGAGTAGCAAATACATAAATCATACTTTTTGATGTTCCCCTAGGAACAAAATATCGGTAACTAAAATAAGCTGACCACCATATCATGTCCCGTAGGGACTATACATAAAATTTACTCCTCGCCATCCTCAAAATTATCGAAATACGTAAAATCTTTAGTAATTAATGCGTTTTCTATTGTGAAAATAGTACAAATAGGCAATTCAAACTTTGAATTATCCGGTGCAGTTCCGGTCGAAACAAACTCTACAATAATATGCTTTTCTCCAGAAGGGTAAATTTGAATTACCTTATCATTCAAATCCGGAAAAACTTTATTCAATTCCGCATATTTATCTTCAATCTGTTTTCGGGTTTGTTTTACAATTCCCTGTCCTAAAGAAGGATCTTTAAAATCAGCAGTTTCGGTATACATTTCCGACATCTTTTTCCAATCATGCTTATTAAAATACTCAAAATATTGTTTGATTAATTTTTCATTCTTTGAAGTTTCCATAGGTTTTGGCTGGTTTTGATTATTACACGAGATAATTACAAAAATTATAACAAGTACCATTATTTTTCTCATAATTTTTATTTTAAATCATTACGAATCAGATAATAAAGAATTTAAATATAATAAAATGATTAGAGATTACAATAAAAAATCGCAACCTCATCTGGCAATAATAAATGTAAAATAATTACTTTACAGCAATCTCTTGTGGCGTCATTTGCTGTTTATCTATTTTATACAAATAAATTTTCCCATCATTATTGGCATATATATAAGTATAAATCCAATGATTAGGACCGGCAATTCTGGATCCTTCATCATTATTGGCGTTCGCATAAACCTGCTGTCCATAGATAAGAATTTCTCCTTTTTCAGCATTGTTCAAAGTACGTATTGGAGGTCCCCAGGTCTTTATAAGATTTTTTTTAGATTGGCCAATCCATTTATCACTCGAATTTTTATTTGTAGAACATGCATATAAAACTGACAAAATAGTCAAAAGTAAAAGTTTCTTCATAAGATCACTGTTTTTTAAAGTTATATCCTCATTTTAAACAGTTAAACAAGGATTACACTAACAATATTAGCCGAAATTAACTAGAAAATATTTACACAAAATCATTTTAATATTATATAATTATTACTAATTAAATACAATGTTAGCAATCAATTTTGAACTACAATTTTATGCGGACAGACGTACTTGCACCATTTTTAAATCTTTAAAATTCTCAAATATTAACTTTGTATCTTTGCCGCTTAGAACTATTGAACAAAAAAAAATGCGAATTGACATTGTAACGATTTTGCCTGAACTTTTAAGAAGTCCTTTTGAAGCTTCGATTATGAAACGTGCCATAGACAAAGGTCTTGTCGAAGTACATTTTCATAATTTACGAGATTACACTACAAACAAACAAAAAAGTGTCGACGATTATCCCTTTGGAGGTGGCGCCGGAATGGTAATGACTGTTCAACCCATTGATGCTTGCATCACACATCTAAAAAGTGAGCGTGAATACGACGAGATAATCTATATGTCGCCTGACGGAGAAACTCTGAATCAAAAAATGGCCAATACAATGTCGATGTATGAAAACATTATCATTTTATGCGGACATTATAAAGGTGTAGATCAACGTGTTCGTGATCACTTTATTACTAAGGAAATTTCGATTGGCGATTATGTTTTATCCGGAGGAGAATTAGGCGCTCTGGTTTTATCTGATGCTTTAATCCGATTAATTCCGGGTGTTTTAAGTGATGAAACATCTGCATTGACAGATAGTTTTCAGGATAATTTACTTTCAGGACCTATATATACAAGACCCGCAGATTATAAAGGATGGAAAGTTCCTGATGTTTTAACAAGCGGCCATTTTGCCAAAATTGATAAATGGCGCGAAGATATGGCGTATGAACATACTAAAAACAGACGACCAGATCTTCTCGAAGGACAAGATTAGTTTCAGGTTTTTGGGTTATTTTTGTTTCAGGTTTCTTAAAACCTAAATTCAAATTTAAAACCAATAAAACTTTAACTTTATCTAACTGAAAATTAGAAACCTAGCTTTAAATTTTATATTGCAAATTTAATTATAAAGTCTAAAAACTTTAAACAAGAAAAACTTTAAACTTTAAACTTTTTTTTTATCTTTGCACCCGAATTAGACTAACCTCTGGCGAGATCCGTGAATGTTGCTCTATACAAAAACCATAATTACAAGATATCATGGCAGATTTAATGAAATTCGTTCAAACCGAATTAGTTGCTAAAAAAGATTTCCCTGTTTTCGGAGCTGGAGATACTATCACAGTTTACTACGAAATTAAAGAGGGTGAAAAAACAAGAACTCAGTTTTTTAAAGGAGTTGTTATTCAAAGAAGAGGTTCTGGTAACACAGAAACTTTTACTATCCGTAAAATGTCTGGAGCTGTTGGAGTTGAGCGTATCTTCCCAGTAAACTTACCAGCTTTACAGAAAGTTGAAATCAACAAAAAAGGAGCTGTTCGTAGAGCTAGAATTTTCTACTTCAGAGAACTTACTGGTAAAAAAGCTAAGATTAAAGATAAAAGAAGATAATCATTTATCGATTTGTTATAAAAAAGCTCGTTTCATTTATTTGAAACGAGCTTTTTTTTGTGCCTGATTTTTAAAATTTTCAGGAGCTAATCCCGCTATTCGTTACAATCTTTTGCTTTTTAAAGAAAAAAGCAAAAGGATTTCCACTTCTATCGGGGCTAAGGCAATCATTTACATAAAAGCTTTTTAGTATTGATAATTAGAACAATGCGAACCAAGAATTGAAATGTGCCGTTAGGCACTAAATATTGGTAGATAATATACATTAGAAATACGGGCGTGCCGTAGTTACGCAACAAAATCGTAACTATTGCGTACCTACTGCACGCTAGATTTATTACGATTTTTATTAACTACCAATATTTAGTGCCTAACGTGAGGGATAGAAGTGGAAAGCCCACAGCATGACGAAGGAAGTGCGAGGACTTGCAGCGGATAGCCCGAGCCGCCTCTTTCGGCGGGACACGCCCAAAATAAAAAAACCGACACTTATTAAAGCATCGGTTTGTATTTTAATGAAAAATTGATATTCTATTTATTCAATAGTTTTTCTAAATATTCGATTTTATCTTTTTCAGCTTGCAGTAAACGCTCGTAAAGCTTTTCTTTTTCCTGAAAAGTTTCAATTAATTTATCCAATGGATTGAAAGTACAATGATTATTTGCAAAATTACCATTATTGATACTATTGTCTTGGAAACTATTAAAATAACTAATCATATTTTCTTCTGAAAAACTTTTAATTGCTTCAACGGTTACGCCAAGTGCTTTTGCAACTTCTGCAAGTTTTTGTTCGTCTATAGTTTCACTATTTTCAATAGCAGATATAGCTTGTTGGTTTGTTCCTAAAGCTTGTACCAAAGCTTCCTGTTTCATATCACGAAGTTCACTAATACGGCTAATTTTTCGCCCTATATGATTTGGTTTTATAAGTGTGCTCATAATTCAAAGAAATGATTAAGCGTAATAATAAACAACAAGTAAAAAACATATTAAACAATGTATTTCACATTTGTTATATGTTTATTGCATTTGAGTCAAAAATACAACTTTTCAGACAAAAACCACCAAAGCTAAAATGGATTTTTATAACTTTCAGCCTTTTCCTCTTTCGGAATCTTTCACTTTTACCTCTGATTCATCAAAACCATAATTTTTTAGGATCAAAATAATCGATTTGACAATTTAACGACCTCGAAATAACAATCTGATAATTTCAGTTTTTCTCCGGAATACTACACCGTTTTCGAACTGTTTTTATTATATTTGCTCCGCTCATTCTGAGCCGACTATACCTTTTACATCGCTACATCTTGGCGATACGATTATAAAAAAAAAAAAAAAATGACACAGAATTCAAAAATCTATTACACCTTAACTGATGAGGCGCCATTGTTAGCGACTTATTCTTTTTTACCTATTGTTCAAGCATTTACTGCTACAGCTGGTATTGCAATTGAAACGAGAGACATCTCTTTGGCAGGTAGAATTTTATCAAATTTTCCTGATGTTCTTACAGATGCTCAAAAAACTGGAGATGCTTTGGCTGAATTGGGTCAATTAGCGACACAACCTGAAGCTAATATCATCAAATTACCAAATATTTCTGCATCAGTACCACAATTAAAAGCTGCAATTGCAGAATTACAGTCTCACGGTTACAAAATTCCTAATTTCCCGGAAGATCCACAAAATGATGCTGAAAAAGAAATTAAAGCTAAATATGCTAAAGTTTTAGGTTCTGCTGTAAATCCTGTTTTACGTGAAGGTAACTCTGACCGTAGAGCTCCAAGAGCAGTTAAGAACTTTGCAAAAGCAAATCCACACTCAATGGGTGCATGGTCTGCTGATTCTAAAACAAAAGTAGCTTCTATGCCTGATGGTGACTTTTACGGAAGCGAAAAATCACTTACTGTAGCAGAAGCAAATGATGTAAAGATCGAATTCGTAGCAAAAGATGGCACAACAACTGTTCTTAAAGCAAGTACTCCGCTTAAGGCAGGTGAAATAATCGACAGTTCTGTAATGCATTTAAAAGCTCTAAAAAGCTTTGTTGCTGACGCTATTGCTGATGCTAAAAAAGAAGGAGTTTTACTTTCTGTGCATTTAAAAGCTACAATGATGAAAGTTTCAGATCCAATTATCTTTGGCGCTATCGTTGAAGTATATTTTGCTGATCTTTTTACAAAATACGCCACTTTATTCTCTGAATTAAATATAGATACAAGAAACGGTTTAGGTGATATCTACGCAAAAATTGCGGGAAGACCTGAGCAAGCTGCTGTTGAAGCTGACATTACTAAAGCGATCGAAAACGGACCAGCTCTTGCAATGGTAAATTCTGATAAAGGAATTACAAACTTACACGTTCCATCTGATGTTATTGTTGATGCTTCTATGCCGGCAATGATTCGTACTTCTGGACAGATGTACAATAAAGAAGGGAAACAACAAGATACAATCGCTGTTATTCCGGATCGTGCTTATTCTGGAATTTATACTGCAACTATCGATTTCTGTAAAAAACACGGTGCTTTTGATCCAAAAACAATGGGAAGTGTTCCTAACGTAGGTTTGATGGCTCAAAAAGCTGAAGAATACGGATCTCATGACAAAACTTTCCAGGTAAAAGCGGACGGAGTTGTTCGTGTAGTTGATAATAAAGGAACTGTGTTAATGGAGCAGAACGTTGAGGCTAATGACATTTTTAGAATGTGTCAGGCTAAAGACGCTCCTATTCAGGACTGGGTTAAACTAGCTGTAAACAGAGCTCGTTTATCTGATACTCCTGCTGTTTTCTGGTTAGACGAAAACAGAGCGCATGACAGAGAATTGATCGTAAAAGTTCAAAAATATTTAAAAGATTACAATACCGTAAATCTAGATATCCGTATCCTTAACCCAATTGCTGCAACTGAATTTACTTTAGACAGAATCATCAAAGGTTTAGACACTATCTCTGTAACAGGAAACGTTTTACGTGATTACTTAACTGATTTATTCCCAATTTTAGAATTAGGAACTTCAGCTAAAATGTTATCAATCGTTCCGTTAATGAATGGTGGTGGATTGTTTGAAACTGGTGCTGGAGGTTCTGCCCCAAAACACGTTGAGCAATTTACAGAAGAAGGATATTTACGTTGGGATTCATTAGGAGAATTTCTTGCTCTTGGTGCTTCTTTAGAGCATTTAGGACAAACTTTAGACAACTCTAAAGCAATTGTTTTATCTGAAACTTTAGATGAAGCAAACGATAAATTCTTAGCAAACGATAAATCTCCTGCCCGTAAAGTAGGTCAGATCGACAATCGTGGTTCTCATTTCTATCTTGCTTTTTATTGGGCACAAGCTTTGGCAGCTCAAAATAAAGATGCTGAATTAAAAGCGATCTTTACTCCTATTGCTGCTCAATTTGAAGCTAACGAAACAAAAATCAATGATGAACTAATTGGTGCACAAGGAAAACCTCAAACTCTTGGTGGTTATTACCAGCCAACTCCTGATTTAGTAAGCAAAGCAATGCGTCCTAGTACAACATTTAACGCAATTGTTGCTGAAATAAAATAATAAGATTTTAAGGACAATCAAATAAAGACGCAACACTATTCGTCTCTAGAGAGAAACCTTTGAACCTTCATAAAAAGACAACTTTAAACGGTTGTCTTTTTTTTGCCTTTCAGAATAATCTATCGAGAATTTATAAGCAAACTAATTAAAGGATCAAAAGCCTGTAACAATAATAGAATATTCTTAACTAATGTTTAACAATCGTTACGCATTAATATTTAGTAAGAATTATTAACTATGTGCTTCAAATACAAGACAATGATTACAAAAAAAATTGGCCTTATTCTCATCTTCCTATTAACAACTTTAACTTCATTTTCTCAGGAAAAATTTACTTTAAGCGGAACAATCACTGACTTTAAAAACAACGAAACTTTAATTGGCGTAAATGTTTACATTCCTGCTTTAAAAATAGGAACAACCACCAACGAATATGGTTTTTATTCTCTAACGGTTCCTAAAGGCGAACATGAAATTGAAATTAGTTATGTGGGGTACCAGACAATCCACAAAAAAGTTATCTTAAATCAAAATACAAAAACAAATTTTGGGATAAAGGAAGGTGGCGAAGAGCTTCAGGAAGTTGTAATAAAAGACAACAGAGGCAAAATCAATATCAAGTCGCCTGAAATGAGTGCCAATAAACTCTCTATTGCTGCCATAAAAAAAATGCCCGTTGTTATGGGGGAAGTCGATGTTCTTAAATCGATTTTACTACTTCCGGGAGTAACGAATGCAGGCGAAGGTGCTTCTGGATTTAATGTTCGTGGTGGTGGAGCTGATCAGAATTTAATTTTATTAGACGAAGCAACGATCTTTAACTCTTCTCACGTTTTTGGTTTTTTCTCTGTTTTTAATCCTGATGCTATAAAAGATTTAAAATTATACAAAGGCGGAATTCCCGCTCGATATGGCGGAAGGGCTTCATCTGTATTGGATATTTATCAAAAAGACGGAAATAGTAAAGAATTCCATGTAAATGGAGGAATTGGATTAATTTCAAGCCGACTTCTTGCTGAAGGTCCAATTGTAAAAGACAAAGGTTCTTTCTTAATTGGAGGAAGAGCTTCATATGCCCATTTATTCCTGAAACTGTCAGAAAAACAAAAAGACAACTCGGCCTATTTTTATGATTTAAACACAAAATTAAGTTATAAACTAAACGACAATAACAGTTTGTATTTATCCGGTTACTTTGGTCGTGACGTGTTCAGCCTGAACAAAAGTTTTACGAATATCTACGGAAACTCTACTTTGAACCTGCGTTGGAATCATTTATATTCTGATAAATTGTTTGCGAATCTATCCTTAATTTACAGTGATTACTATTATGGCCTTGATCTGGATTTCGTAGGTTTCAAATGGGATTCGGGAATCAAAAATTACAACATCAAATATGATTTCAAGAACTATATTTCTGATAAATTCAAATTAAACTATGGTGTAAACGGAATCTATTACGAATTCAATCCCGGAACTATTAAACCAAGTAATGAAACTTCAGGAATCAACCCGGACCAATTAGATCGAAAATATGCTTTTGAGCCCTCTGTTTATATAGAAGCAGAAAATCAAATTTCGAAAAAGATTACGATTTCTTACGGATTGCGTTACAGTTTATTTTATCGTTTAGGAGCTTCGACAATTAATTATTACGATAATAATGAACCTGTGATCTTCAATACTGACATGCAGATTTACGAAAAAGCAATACCAACATCTACCAAATATTTTGGCAAAAACAAGGAAATTCAAAATTACAATAATTTAGAACCCCGTTTTTCTGCTTCTTACCAACTAAATGATGATCAATCGATTAAGGCCAGCTATAACCGAATGGCGCAATACCTTCAATTAATATCAAACACCTCATCTCCTACTCCTCTTGATGTCTGGATGCCAAGTGACAATTATATCAAACCACAAATTGCAGATCAGGTGGCATTGGGTTATTTTAGAAACATAAATAACGGCGCGTATTCTGTAGAAGTTGAAACGTATTACAAGAAAATTCAAAACAGACTGGATTATATCGATGGTGCTGATTTGATTGCCAATGACGCTATCGAGCAAGTAATCCTAAACGGAAGAATGCGTTCTTACGGGGTTGAATTTATGCTGAAAAAGAATGAAGGCAAACTAAACGGTTGGATCTCTTATACGCTGTCAAAATCACAACAACAAACGCCGGGAAGAACTCCTGAAGAAACAGGTATCAATAATGGACAATGGTACAGTTCTGCTTATGATAAAACACATAATTTAGCAGTGACAGGTGCTTATACTTTAAACGAGAAATGGTCTTTTGGTGCTAACTTTGCGCTACAATCCGGTCAGCCTGTTACGTATCCAAACGGTCAGTACGAATATTTAGGAATTACGGTTCCTAGTTATGGATCAAGAAACGAAAATCGCCTGCCTGCGTATCACCATTTAGATGTTTCGGCAACTTTAACGCCTAGAAAAAACAAAGACAGAAAACTGAAAGGCGAATGGGTTTTTAGCATTTACAACTTGTATAATCGCCATAATGCCGCTTCGATCAATTTCCGTCAGAACGTTGATACAGGTGCAAATGAAGCAGTACAAACTTCTATTTTTGGGATGGTTCCTGCGGTTAGTTATAATTTTAAATTTTAAGAATCATTTTCTTCAAAAAGGAAACAAAAAATATATCATGAAAAAAGCGACCTTATTCTTTGTACTTTTATTTTCGATTTTCTTTACCAGCTGCGAAGAAGTTGTCGACGTTGATCTCGATACTGCTCCGCCAAAATTGGTAATCGAAGCTGCTATAAACTGGCAAAAAGGAACATCAGGAAAACAGCAAACTATAAAACTGAGTACAACGACCGGTTATTTCGAAAATGTGATTCCGACAGTTTCCGGGGCAACCATTTTTATAAAAAACAGCCACAACGACCAATTCAATTTTATAGAAGTAACCAAAACAGGAAGATATGTTTGCACCAACTTCAACCCGGTAATTGACGAGACTTATACTTTGACTGTCATCAACAAAGGAATTACTTATACAGCCACTGAAATAATGAAATCTGTTGCGCCAATAACCCGTATAGAACAAAATAACGAAGGTGGTTTTACAGGAGATGAAATCGAAATCAGAGCATTTTATAACGATCCTCCGGATGCTGATAATTTCTACTTATACAAATACGGCTACTCAAATAAAGTGACCTCGACCTATTATGTGGGTGAAGATAAATTCTTTCAGGGAAATGAGTATTTTAGTAAATCAGATGATGATGATTTAAAAATTGGAAATGAAGTCGAAATCACACATTACGGAATCTCAAAACAATATTATAATTATATGAGCATTTTAGTAAGTATTGCGGGAAGTAATGTTGGCGGACCATTTCAATCCCCACCCGCTACGGTAAAAGGAAATATCATCAACACAATAGATAAGGCCAATTATCCGTTAGGTTATTTTTCACTTAGCGAAACAGATTATAAAAAATACACTATTCAATAATCAGTACAATGGAAGCCCGAATTGAAATATTACCAGAAAAAAAATTAATTGGTAAACATATCGTAATGTCGTTTATCGAAAATAAAACATTCCAGTTGTGGAGTTCTTTTATGCCAAAACGTAAAGAGATCAAGAATTCGATTGACTCTAATTTATATTCGCTTGAAGTTTTTCCTGATGGACATTTTAATAATTTTGATCCTAACAACAGCTTCCAAAAATGGGCAGCTGTCGAAGTTTCTGATTTTGATAAAGTCCCGCCAGAAATGGAAACTTTAATTATCCCAACCGGATTGTACGCAGTCTTTGTTCATAAAGGCCCACAAAGCGAAGGACACAAAACTTATCATTCTATTTTTGTCGAATGGCTACCCAATTCAAGATATACCGTAGACGAACGACCGCATTTTGCAGTAATGGGTGATCAATACAAAAAAGAAGATCCGGATTCTGAAGAAGAAATCTGGATTCCGATAACGCCTAAAGCTTAACTTTTTTGCCACAGATTTTAATGATTAAACACAGATTATCAAAACAATAACATTATTATTAAATCGTACTAAGTTCCATTTATAATTATTTTAATTAAAAGAAATCCGGATTAATCATTAAAATCTGTGGCAAAAAAAAAAAAAAAAAACGTTATGCTAATTGAAACCTTAAAATCTCTTTTCAACCGAGATCTCCACCAATTAAAAGTCGAGATAGAATTGTATCATGATGAAAGCAAACTTTGGGCAATTGATAAAGGTATTTCAAATTCCGGAGGAAATCTTTGTTTACATCTTATCGGGAACATCAATACTTATATTGGAGCCGAAATAGGCAAAACAGGTTATGTCCGTGATCGTCCTTTAGAGTTTTCCTTAAAAGATATTCCAAAAACTGAGCTAATTACCAAAATTGACGACACTATTCTGGTCGTAAATAATACGCTTGACAGTTTAACCGAAGATGATCTGGAAAACATTTATCCACAAATTGTGTTCGAAAAAGAGATGACAACAGGATTCTTTTTAGTGCATCTCTCCACACATTTGGCCTATCATTTAGGACAAATCAATTACCATCGAAGGCTACTTTAAGTTTTTAGTCTCAGTTTTCAGTCACAGTTTACAGTAAGCACCGAGACTGAAAACTGCGACTGAAAAAAACCTCAACATATGTACAGGTTTAGAAGTTAGAATTAAGCAAACTTTGCAAATAATTAATTCAATATTTCGAAAACATGAAACATTTACTTTTTAGCCTATTTTCACTTTGCGCGTTTACTACAAAAGCACAAACATTCAAAAATCCAGAATCCCTATTCGATCCAACTCCTTATGGATTTAGTCACGCATCATCGGTTTCTGCTCCTGGAGAATTGGTTTACATTTCAGGGCAAAGTGGCGGAGCAGGAAAAGAACATACATTAAGTAATAATTTTAGAGAGCAAACTCAGATTGCCTTACAAAACATAGTCACGGTTCTCGATAGCTACAAACTAAAACCGGAGAATATTATAAAAATAACCATTCTGATTGTAGATCATTCTCCTGAAAAACTAAAAATATGGAACGAAGAAATCAGAAAAGTTTGGAAAAACAATCCATTTCCGGCAAGTACTTTAATTCCCGTTCCTAAATTAGCTATCGACGGAATGCTAATCGAAGTTGATGCTATCGCTTTCAAGGCAAAATAAAAAAATTTCACCATTAAGATATTAAGAAAGTTAGGTTGCTATTCTAAAAAGCAAACCATTTGAAAATTCTTTTAATCTTAATAATCTGTGGTAAAAAAAATACAACCATTAGGATATTAAGCCAGCCAACTAAACTTTCTTAATCTCTTAATGGTAAAATAAAAAACTTATAACTTTCGTACCTTTGCAGCACATTTCAAATCAAAAATCTAAATGTCTTCACACCATATCGTACGCGACGACCAGGAACCCGCTTTAATTATTGCCAACGGAGCAGCATGTAATCCTGAATTATTAGGACAATTGCTCGAATGGTCGCCACTTGTGATCGTATTGGATTCTGCCATGGAAAGAGTTGTTGAATTAGGTATAAAAGTCGATGTACTTTTAGGAGATTTCGATCATGGCTTTGATCCTGAAATCTACAAAACATCTCAATATCCAATAGAAATTGTACACACTCCGGATCAGGACAAAACCGATTTAGAGAAAGCTTTCGATTATTTAATCGCGCGAAAAATCCCTGCCGTAAACGTAGTTTGGGCCACGGGAAAACGCGCCGATCATACCATTACAAACCTTACTAATATCGTTCGTTACCGCAATCTGATTAAAATTGTTATTCTCGACGATCATTCTAAAATATTCTTGCTGCCTAACAAATTCGAGAAATGGTACACCGCAAAAACACCTATTTCTTTGATTCCCATTGGTGTTGTCAACGGAATTAATTCTACCAATTTACTATATCCTCTAAAAGACGATACCTTAACAATTGGTTATCGAACCGGAAGCAGCAATTCTGTTCTTCAGGACGGTTTAGTCAGCATTACCCATAACGAGGGCGATTTATTGTTGATGGAGTGCATGGATTAAAAAAAATTTTGTTTCACGCAGATTATAGAAGATCAAATTTTGAATGATCATCTGTGTACATCAGCTAAATTATTTTAAAATCTGCGAGAAAAATTAGCACATAGAAACATAGTTTAAAATCTCTAAAAAAATCACTTACCCTTACATTAATTCGCATTTGGAATTTGGATTTTTTTTTATTGGAATTTAGATTTTAAACATTGGAATTTTAAACCGACTGAGACTAAGAAAGGAATGACTATCTTTGCACGGAAATTTACAAAATGAAAGAAACAGACAATTCCGAAAAAAATAATTTACATCCTCGAAATCTTCACCGTTCCCGCTATGATTTCGAACTTCTTATTACGAATTGTCCTGAATTAAAACCATTCGTTGCAATAAATATTCACGGAATTGAAACCATAGATTTCAGTAATCCTTTGGCTGTAAAAGCGCTTAACAAAGCCTTACTACAAACCTATTACGATATACAAGACTGGGATATTCCTAAAAATTATCTTTGCCCGCCAATTCCTGGCCGAACTGATTATATTCATTATCTGGCTGATTTATTAGCCGAAACCAATAACGGAGTTATCCCTCAAGGATCTTCGGTTTTAGGTTTAGATATTGGTACAGGTGCCAATTGTATCTATCCTATTTTAGGAAATGCAATTTACGATTGGAGTTTCGTAGGAACGGATATCGACGAAAATGCAATTGAAAATTGTAGTAAAATCATCGAAGCAAACCCAAAATTGATTGATGCCATCAGTTTACAGCAACAAACTGAAGCTCGTTTTATATTCAAAAACATCATCACACCCGAAGATCGTTTTACGTTCACGATGTGCAATCCACCTTTTCATTCTTCTGCTGAAGATGCAAATCAAAGTACCCTTCGCAAAATTTCGAACCTGACAAAGGAAAGAAAGAAAACAAATCCTGTACTGAATTTTGGAGGTCACAATGCCGAATTATGGTGCGATGGCGGCGAAATTGGTTTTGTTACCCAAATGATTTACGAAAGCTCAAAATTTGCTATGCAATGTTTGTGGTTTACTACATTAGTTTCAAAAAGAGAAAACCTGTCCAGCATTTACAAAACACTTAATAAAGTAAATGCTTCTTCGATAAAAACTATTGATATGGCTCAAGGCCAAAAAACCAGCCGAATCATTGCCTGGACTTTTTTAAGCGAAAGTCAGCAAAAGGCGTGGAAGTTTGAGAATTCTTAACTATTAAATCCTATTATCATAAGTAAAACTAAAAACAGCACTGTTTCTGAAATTTCAAAAATTGATTTGGAACAATACAATAAAGAGCTGGCATGTTCTGAAAAAGAAATTAAAAATGGAAGTTTTTACTCTCACAGTGAGGTTAAAAATAATATTGAAAAATGGAAAGTAAATTCAAGAAATTACAATTATGATACTTTAAAATAAAATTCTGATACTTTATCGATAGTGTATTTCCGTACCTTTAAAGTAAATTGAATTTTATTACTATGCCAAAAACATACTTCAGAATACTCTTATTACTTGTACTTACAGGCTGTTCTTCGACTAAAAAAGCAAAATTTGACGATTATGTTTTTAAAACAAAAAGTGAAAAGCAAGCTTATATTAACTCTTACGACAAAGCCTTAAAACTTTGGGATATTCCTTATACTGAGGAAGACATAAAAACCACTTACGGCACGGCTCACGTTATTATGGCTGGTCCAAAAAATGGAAAAGATCTGGTTTTACTTCACGGAATGGATGCGAGCTCTACCATGTGGTATCCAAATATTAAACCATTAGCCAAAAACCATCGCATTTACGCAATTGATTTCATGATGGAACCGGGAAAATCGACTCTGGCTTCAAAATCACTTTCATCAAAAGAAATTGTAATTTTATACAATGAAATTTTCGACCATTACAAATTAAAGAAATTTGATATTGTTGGAGCTTCCCGCGGCGGCTGGATTGCCACATTATTAGCCACTCAAAAAGGAAATTCAATAGATAAAGTAGTGTTGCTAAGTCCGGCGCAAACCTTTAAATTCATTGACAAAGTAGGTAAAACGACTTCTGCTTTAATGCTGAAACTTTTCCCAAGCGAAAAGAAATTCGGAAAAACACTAAAAACATTTTCTGCACATCCTGAAAAAATTAGTCCCATTTATAAAAAGCAATTTTATTTGGCCAATAAATATGCTAAATCAAATTCAAGTATGTTCAAAATGCATCCCTTTTCAGATGATGATTTAAAATCGATTACCAATCCTGTTTTGGTTTTAATTGGAGATCATGATGTCATAAATTCTGAAGAGAGTTTAGAAAGAGCCAAAAAATATGTAAGTAACAGTAAAACTCAGGTTATAAAAGATGCCAGACATTTTTTAACCATCGATCAGCCAAAAGTTGTAAATGATGCGATGATTGATTTTTTAGAATAGCCAAATAAGTTATATTCCCTACAACTAATGCAATCAAGTTAAGACATGAGTACATGAGTAAACACAGAAAGTATTCACAAAGTTTGTCATCTCGACGAAGGATAGATCACACTAGTATTTCCGTTCAGATATTCGCCAATCTTTGTCGAGTTTCTTGTGCAATCTCTCCTTCGTCGAGATGACAAGTTTAATAAAAAAACTCCTTTAGAAGTTTAATTTTGATAAAAGAACCATAACCACACAGAATATCGCGTAGGGATTATACCAATTTAATTAATAATAACAAAAGACAATTCGTAAAAATTCGGGCAATTCATGTAATTCGTGGCAACCCTTTTATATAGAATTCAAACTTTGTATCTTTACAAAACTAATTTTTTCATCCTTCAAAAATGAATTTCCAAGTATCCTCAGAGTATAGTCCAAAAGGTGATCAGCCACAAGCAATCGAAAAACTTTCACAAGGTGTGATCGATGGCGAAAAATACCAGACATTATTAGGCGTTACCGGATCCGGAAAAACATTTACGGTAGCCAATGTCATTCAGGAAGTTCAAAGACCAACCATAGTTTTGGCCCACAATAAAACTTTGGCAGCGCAATTATATTCTGAGTTCAAACAATTTTTCCCCAATAATGCGGTCGAATATTTTGTTTCCTACTACGATTATTATCAGCCCGAAGCATTTATGCCTGTAACAGGGGTTTTTATCGAAAAAGACTTATCCATCAATGAAGAGCTCGAAAAGATGCGTTTAAGCACAACTTCTTCCCTCCTTTCGGGACGTCGGGATGTTTTGGTTGTCGCTTCTGTTTCGTGTTTATATGGTATTGGGAATCCTGTTGAATTTAAAAAAAATGTAATAGAAATAAGCAGAGATCAGGTTATTTCGAGAACTAAATTACTTCATAGTCTGGTTCAGAGTTTATACGCCAGAACCGAGGCCGATTTTAATCCGGGAACTTTCAGAATCAAAGGCGATACGGTCGAAGTATATCCAAGTTATGCCGATGACGCTTACAGAATTCACTTTTTTGGCGACGAAATCGAAGAAATAGAATCATTTGATGTGAAGACCTCACAAGTTATAGAAAAATTCAAAAGACTTACTATCTATCCCGCTAATATGTTTGTGACTTCTCCGGATGTTTTGCAAGGCGCTATTTGGGAAATTCAGCAAGATTTGGTTAAACAAGTCGATTATTTCAAAGAAATAGGAAAACACCTCGAAGCCAAACGTCTGGAAGAACGTACTAATTTTGACTTAGAAATGATTCGTGAATTGGGGTATTGCTCCGGAATCGAAAATTATTCCAGATACCTTGACGGAAGACAGGCCGGAACAAGACCGTTCTGTTTATTAGATTATTTCCCAAGTGATTATTTGATGGTTGTTGACGAAAGTCACGTAACCGTTTCTCAGGTTCACGCCATGTACGGAGGCGACAGGAGCCGTAAAGAAAATTTGGTGGAGTACGGTTTCCGTTTACCGGCCGCCATGGATAACAGACCTTTGAAATTTGAAGAGTTTGAAGCCATACAAAATCAGGTAATTTATGTATCTGCAACACCGGCAGATTACGAATTACAAAAAACAGATGGTGTTTATGTAGAACAAATTATTCGTCCAACGGGACTATTAGACCCTATTATCGAAGTAAGACCCAGTTTGAATCAAATCGATGATCTGATTGAAGAAATTCAGGTACGCTGCGAATTAGACGAAAGAGTTTTAGTAACCACGCTGACCAAAAGAATGGCCGAAGAACTCGCAAAATATTTAACTAAAGTAAACATTCGTTGTCGTTATATACATTCTGAAGTAGATACGCTGGAACGTATCGAAATTATGCAGGATTTACGAAAAGGTATTTTTGATGTTCTTATTGGAGTAAACTTACTTCGTGAAGGTCTTGATTTACCAGAGGTTTCGCTAGTTGCAATTTTAGATGCTGATAAAGAAGGTTTTCTTCGTAATCACAGGTCTTTAACACAAACTATTGGTCGTGCTGCAAGAAACCTTAACGGAAAGGCAATTTTGTATGCGGATAAAGTTACGGCGAGTATGCAACGAACAATGGACGAAACAGAATATCGAAGAACTAAACAGATTAACTATAATACAGAACACGGAATTACACCACAAGCTCTGAATAAAAAGATTGACAGTGCCTTTACTAAAAATCCTTTGGTAGAATATGAGTTAGGACATACTCTATCTGCCGCTGCCGAATCGGAAACTGCTTATCTATCGAAAACCGAATTAGAAAAAATGATTCGCGAAAAACGAAAATCAATGGAGAAAGCGGCAAAAGAACTGGACTTTTTGCAAGCGGCTAAGTTGCGTGATGATATCAAAAAACTACAGGAACAATTGGCTTAATTGTGTTGTTCCTGAAAAACTCTCAATAAAACGTTAGGGTCTATTATTGCGTTTGGAGCATTTTTCATCAAATCTAAAACACGTTTGGTTGCATTTGGGTTCAACCCCATTTCGATTGAAATTTGCTGAATTGCTTTGGCTTCTTTTTCGTGCAAAATACCATCACAATACATGATTAAAGCGAGTCTGTAAAATTGCTGTATGCGCTGAAACTCCGATTTTATAATTTGAGCAGTATGCTCCTGATGAAATAAATCTTTAAAATCGACATACTCGATGCTCAATTCCTGAGCTACCAGCCACAAAAAATCATACTCCCTTTTATGCAGTTGCCCATCAACGGTAGAAAAAGCAATCATTTCTAAAAGTAAACTTCTCTTTTCTGTTTCGGTATTCATCAATTTATTATTTTTAGCTAAAATATTGTTTTTAAACCTAAAACGCAACACAACTCATGATTACAGATCTTTCTCTTTTGTATTGTTGTGGATAACAAATATTTTATATGAAATATAAAAAGCAATCAAACTCGCTATGAAACTTATTTTAAGAGAATACAATCTAAAACTAAAACATACTTTTACCATTTCAAGAGAATCTATTGATTTTCAGCCTTCACTGATTGTCGAACTCAAAAGTGATGGCTTTTCGGGTTTTGGAGAAGCCACTTCGAATCCGTATTACAAAACAACGGTTCCGGTAATGATGCAGGATTTAGAAAAAATCAGAACTGTTATTGAAACTACAGATAATGAAACTCCCCATATTTTTTGGGCAAAAATCTATCCTTATTTAAAAGGCGATATGTTTGCTTTATGCGCTTTAGATTTAGCTTATAATGATTTATATGCTCGTAAAAAAGGCAAGAAATTATATGAATTATGGAATTATAATATCGCAAATAATCCGCTTACTGATTATACGATCGGAATTGCTTCTATAGACAAAATGGTTTCGAAAATGCAGGAACTTCCGTGGCCTATCTACAAAATCAAACTGGGAACGAAAGAAGATCTTGCGATTGTAAAAGAACTCCGCAAACACACGAATGCTATTTTTAGGATCGACGCCAATTGTGGCTGGGGTGTTGAGGAAACGATTAATAATGCGATTGAACTAAAAAAATTAGGCGTAGAATTTTTGGAACAACCCATGAAAGCTGATAATTGGGAAGCGCATAAAGAAGTTTTCAAACACTCAGTTTTACCTGTAATTGCTGATGAAAGCTGTATTATCGAAGAAGATGTTGCCAAATGTTTCAACCATTTTCATGGTGTAAATGTAAAATTGGTAAAATGTGGCGGATTAACTCCGGGAAAACGTATGATCGAAGAAGCTAAAAAACTCGGTTTAAAAACAATGGTGGGTTGTATGACGGAATCAACGGTGGGAATTTCTGCCATTGCACATTTATTACCTCAACTAGATTATGTTGATATGGATGGTGCTTTGCTTTTAGCCGAAGATATTGCAACCGGCGTAACAATAAAAGATGGTGTTATTCATTATTCTGACCTTAACGGAACGGGAGTTACCTTAATCTAAACGTTATGAATGTCAATCAGTTTCCGGATAGAATTATCGAAATCGATCACGAAGAATATTTGTATTTTGGAGGAACGGCTTATTTGGGATTACCAACAAATAAGGAATTTCAGGAATTGGTGATTAAAAACATACGAAAATGGGGAACTACTTACGGGAGTTCCAGAAGTGCCAATATAAATCTAACGGCTTATGAGAGCGGCGAAACTTTCTTAGCCACACATATAAAATCAGAAAGCGCCGTTACAGTTTCGTCCGGAATGCTCGCCGGCAAATTAGTAATTGATATACTGAATAAAAGCACGGATCGATTTTTCCATTTTTCAGATATTCATACTGCCATCAAAACGAATAGTTTACCGTTGTTTATAAACGAGAAAATAAACCCGAGATTACTGGATTCTCAACCGGAAAGAATTACAATTCTGACTGATGGAGTTCCGTCTTTCCAAACCCGGGCAGTTGATTTATCAATGCTGGCAGCAATTCCTAATCATAAAGAAATTACACTTCTTATTGATGAATCGCATTCGTTTGGAATTTTAGGCAGAGATGGCTGTGGAATTTATTCACAAATCGATCTTCCCATCAAAAAAAAAATCATGATTTCGTCCTTGGGGAAAGCATTTGGCTTAAACGGTGGCGTTATTGCAAGCGATGCTTCTTTTATCAACCAAATAAAAGAACAAGACACTTTTGTTTCTGCTGCTGGAATGAATCCTGCTTTTGTCCAGACTCTGGCCGATGCTTCAGTTCTTTACAAAAATCAACATCAAAAATTGATTGAAAACCTGAATTATATTGATCAAAAGTTAATCAAAAATGACACTATCAAATTTGACAAAACCTATCCTTTAATTTATTTAGAAAATGACAATCTAATCGAAATATTAAAAGAAAATAAGATTATTATAGCCAATTTCAAATATCAGAAAAATGCTAACAACCTAAATCGAATAGTGATTACCGCCAATCATCTTCACGAAGATTTAGATAAATTAGTAAATATCTTAAACAATTCTAATTTTAAGTAAAAGCAAAAAAAGTTGCCACGAATTACACTAATTTTCACGAATTGCATTGCGCGTAAATTTCAATTAGTAAAAATTCGTGTAATTCGTGGCAAAAAAACCAGGCACAACTGAATAAATTGTAATCAAATTAGTTTTAAAACGTACCTTTGTAGAAAATAAGTGCATAGTTTGTTATCACGCGAAAGAGCAATCTTCGTTGTTTGCTCACATTGCGAAGATTCCTCTATTATATGAATGACAAAGATTGGGGAACTTGAAACTTGAAACAATTGAAATTAAAAAACAAAAAATGACAAATAACGATATCCTAAAAAAACTTCGCGTGGCTTTGATGCTCCGTGACGACCAAATAGTTGAAATTTTAGAATTAGTAGATTTTAGAATTACAAAATCAGAATTGGGAGCTTTTTTTAGAGCCGAAGATCATGAAAATTACATGGAATGTGGCGATCAGGTTTTACGTAATTTCTTAAACGGATTGGTAATTCATTTAAGAGGAACGAAAGAAAATCCTAAAAACCCAAACGATGTTTTAGCAAAACATAAAGCAGAGATTCCTAAAAAAGACAGTACGAAAGAAAGACCTGAATTTAAAGCTAGTGCAAAAGATGCTGAAAAAGGAAGAGGCGATAAAGCACCTTCTAAATCAGGACCTGCAGCTAAAAAACCTTTCAAGAAGAATAACACTAAAACTGCTCCTAAAGTACAGGTTGTAGAAAAAGTGATTTACAAAAACGGTAAGAATAAAAAATAATTAACCGCAAAGGTCGCAAGGTTTTACGCAAAGTTCGCAAAGTTTTTATTGATAAAGCTTTGCGAACTTTGCGTTTATCAGCATAAGTCCGAGATAAAAACTTGGCGTACTTTGCGGTTAAATAAAATTAATGATTAGGTTTTCTTTATATCTTATTCTGATCAATTCGATCAAAAAAAGCATCTTTAAAAGTCGCTCCAATTGGCAATTCTTTTGCATTAATAAAAACCGAAAAACTATCCGTAGATTCTATTTGTTTTAAGGCAACGATAAATGACTTATGGATTTGAATAAAATCTTTTTCAGGCAATGATTCAATTACATTTTTTAAAGACGAATGGGTGATAATTTGTTGTTTATGAGTATGGATACAAACATAATTCTGAAGACTTTCTATGTATAAAATTTCTTCTAAAAACAACTTCTGAAATTTGTTTTTTCCGTCTGTTTTTATGAAAATAAAATCAGATGAATTATTCATTACAACTTCTGTTTTAGGGTCGGAATTCAGCTTCGAAACGGCCTGATAGAAACGTTCAAAAGCAATTGGTTTCAATAAATAATCAATAGCATTTAATTCAAATCCTTCTAATGCAAAATCAGGATAAGCCGTTGTAAAAATGACCTTAATATCTTTAGAAATTATCCTTGAAATCTGTAAACCTGTTAATTGCGGCATTTGAATGTCTAAAAAAATAACATCAACGCTTTGTGTATTCAGAAACTCTAATGCTTTTAATGAATCATTGAAAACTCCCACCTTTTCCAGAAAAGATACTTTTTCGATGTAATTCTCGAGAATGCGGGTTGCTGGCGGTTCATCATCAACAATGATACATTTAAAGGTCATAAATTATTTTTTTAGTGGTATTTTCAAATAGGTTTTAAAGGTATTATTTTCTGCTGTTTTTTCGAGTATAAATTGATCTTTATAAGTAAACTCTAATCGTTTGGTCAGGTTTTCAAAACCAATTCCGGTCGACGAATAATTCTCTCCTCCCACATTATAATTAAAAGTTAAAAGTTCTAAAAAACCTTCTTTTATTTTGATCAGAATAATGGCTTTTTCATCGGGATTATTAAGTTTTGCATGTTTAAAAACATTTTCGATAAAATGTATTAATGCCGAAGAAAGGATTTTTTCAGTCGAAAAATTTCCTTCAATTTCAAAATCTAAATAAAGCTGATCTTCAAATCGTTTTTGCTGCAAATGAATATAATTTTGTAGAAACTGAATTTCTTTAGAGAGCAATACCTCCTCTTTTTCTGTCTCTGTAATGACATAACGAAGTAAATCTGACAATACTAAAATATCTGATGCCATTTTATCATCTTTCAGAATCAACTGACTGTAGAAGGAATTAAGTGTATTAAACAAAAAATGCGGGCTTACTTGTGACTTTAGCATTTGAAGCTGTGCTTTTTTATTTTCTAATACTAATTGCTGATTTTGCTTGTAGGTATTTTGAAATTGCCAAAATAAGTAACTCACAGCACTTAAAATAACAGATGGCAATCCAAAGAAAAAGTTGTCACGGATGTAATAGGTTATTTCTCGCGCTTTCTCTCCATAATTATGAATTCCTGTAATTTCAAAAATAACAACTTCTTGCAAAAAATAGCGTACGCCGGCAAAAATCACTAATGAAACCGGAATACTCAATAAATACAAAAAAGCTTTCTTTTTATTTAAAAACCAATTACAAAAGGTATAGAAATTCAGAATATAAACAACGAAAATAGACAGAAAGAAACCGATATTAAATGCAAAATACAAACTACTAAAAACGGAATCTAACCCACGATTGTTAACTCCTATATCCCACAGATAAAGAAGTATAAATAGCCCTAAAAAAAGAAGAACATGATAATAAAACGGGATTTTTGACTTCATAATGATGTTGTTATTATTTCAAAAATACAACTATGACTTTACATGAATACTATATTTATATAAAATGGTCATTTCCTTGGATGAACTATCCAAAATAGTACACGAAATTTTTTACCAGCCAATTATCATTGTTTGCAATCCGGAATGTGGTGTTCATCAAAAACTAAAAATCCAACTGAAAAGCTGCTCTACATTTGTCATGAATTTAAAACAATCATCATGAAAAAAATCGCTTTACTATTAGTTTTTACAATTGTATTCAACACCGTTTCTGCTCAACAAAAAAAGAAACAAATCTTACTGCTTGGAACTTTCCATTTTGAAAATCCCGGGCTTGATGTTGCCAAAATCAATACCTTTAATGTAATGACAGACAAGAGCCAGAAAGAGCTTGAAAACATTACCAATAAAATCAAAAAATTTGGTCCTGATAAAATTTTTGTAGAATGGAATTATCAAAAACAGGACAAACTGGATAAATTCTATAACAAAAACACGGATAGTTTACTCCATAAAAATGCCAGCGAAATTGTACAAGTTGCATTAAGATCGGCTAAAAAATTAGAACACAAAAAGCTATACGGAATTGATTATAAAGACACTGACTTTCCTTATGATAGTTTAGTAAAGGGAATAGAAGCAGCCAATCAGTTTGACCTGATTAAAAAAAATGAAGAGTCAATGAAACATTATGAAACAGATCAAAATAAAAAAATTGCTAAATACAATTTAACTGAACTTCTTCTAGATATTAATACAAAAGCGTCCAATGAAGATAATATTGGCTGGTATCTCGAAACGGCGAATAAAGGCGGTAAAACAGATAATTTTGTGGGTGCTTTTTTAGTTTCAGAATGGTACAGAAGAAATCTTTATATGTATGCTCTAATCCAGAAACTAACAGAAAGCAAAGACGATAAAATAATGGTTTTATTGGGAGCGGGACATACGGCCATGTTGAGAGAATTTGTTGCACATGATCCCGAATTTGAAATTATAGAATTGGCAACCGTTTTGAAATAGTTACGAATCTAACCACAAAGAAAGCAAGGGTTTACGCAAAGTTTTATTAATAAAGCTTTGCGGATTTTATGCCTTAAAAAAGTATAATAATAAATTCCGTTGTAAAATATAGCCCGTGGTTTCAACCACGGAGACACAATGTATATCACAATCCGCATATCACAATTTGTATATCCCGTAGCGTCCCCGTGGTTGAAACCACGGGCTATGTTCTCAAAAATCGCCAAGCTTTATCAAGTATAGCTTTGCGAACTCTGCGTTTATAAAGATCCTTATAATTAAAAATCCTTGCGATCTTTGCGGTTAAATCCTCACCAGTTAAAATGACTCCAAAAAAAAAATCCCTCCGATGATCGGAGGGATTTTCTATATAATTGATTTCTTATTTGATTAAGAAAGTGCAGCTTTAACCTGATCAGCAGCTTCTTGAAATTGAGTAGCTGATAAAATTGGCATACCTGAATTGTCAATTAATTCTTTTGCAATTTCAGCATTTGTTCCTTGCAAACGAACGATAATTGGCACTTTAATAGCATCACCCATATTTTTGTAAGCGTCAACAACTCCTTGCGCCACACGGTCACAACGAACGATTCCTCCAAAAATATTGATCAAAATTGCTTTTACGTTAGGATCTTTTAAGATAATACGGAAAGCAGTTTCAACACGTTTTGCATCAGCAGTTCCACCAACATCTAAGAAGTTAGCAGGCTCAAAACCAGCGTATTTAATTAAATCCATAGTTGCCATTGCAAGACCTGCTCCATTTACCATACATCCTACAGTACCGTCAAGATCTACATAGTTCAATCCTACTTCTTTAGCTTCAACTTCGATTGGGTTCTCCTCACGGATATCTCTCATCTCAGCATATTTTGGTTGTCTGTATAAAGCATTATCATCGATATTTACTTTAGCATCAACAGCCATAATTTTATTGTCTGAAGTTTTCAAAACCGGGTTGATTTCAAACATAGAAGCATCAGAACCAATGTAAGCATTGTATAATGAGTCGATGAATTTCACCATTTCTTTGAAAGCATTTCCAGAAAGACCTAAGTTAAAAGCAATTCTTCTTGCTTGAAAACCTTGTAATCCAACAGAAGGATCAACTTCTTCAGTAAAAATTAAATGAGGAGTGTGTTCAGCAACTTCTTCAATATCCATTCCACCTTCAGTAGAATACATAATCATGTTACGACCAGTAGCTCTATTCAATAAAACAGAAACATAAAATTCAGAAGTTTCACTTTCACCAGGATAGTAAACATCTTCTGCTACTAAAATTTTGTTTACTTTTTTACCTTCAGCAGAAGTTTGAGGTGTAATCAATTGCATTCCGATGATTTGTTCAGCAATTTCTTCAACTTGTTGCAAGTTTTTAGCTAGCTTAACTCCACCACCTTTTCCACGACCACCTGCGTGAATTTGCGCTTTTATTACGTGCCATCCTGTACCAGTCTCGGCAGTTAATTGTTTTGCAGCAGCCACAGCTTCGACTGCATTGTTAGCCACAATTCCGCGTTGAATGCGTACTCCGTAACTCGCTAAAATTTCTTTTCCTTGATATTCGTGTATGTTCATAATATAGAATTTGTCTGGTTCTGAATTTATTTCAGAATAAAAGTGCGACAAAAGTAGCAAAATTCAACTGAATAGTAAAATCTTTTTCAATTAAAAAACGTGTGAGATATTTGCAAAACGTTTATTCTTTTTCAATACCAAGAAATAGTTAACAAAACAATTTGTTAATATTAACGGAAAACCACTAAAACGTTTGATATTTAACAAATACATCACTGTATTCATTAGGCTTACGGCGATTTTTCTTAATATATTCTAACAGCCGTTGTCATTTTATCATTTCGCAATGGTTAATATAATATTATTATCAATTAAGAAGCGTTTTTCTAGTATTACAATAAAAATGTAAGTCAAATTACAATTCCAATACATTATATTTAACGAAATCTTTATTTTTGTAGAAAAAATATCAAGAATGAAAGTTAAAGAACAAGGGCTTTATTTGCCTGAATTTGAACACGACAATTGTGGTGCAGGATTTATTTGTAATCTGAATGGTATTAAATCAAACGATATTATTCACAAAGCATTGGATATCTTAATAAAATTGGAACATCGTGGTGCCGTTAGTTCTGATGGAAGAACTGGAGACGGAGCTGGAATTTTATTCGATATCCCACACGCTTTCTTTAAAAAAGTATGTGATTTTGAAATCCCTGAAACACGTGAGTATGCAGTAGGAATGGTGTTTTTACCAAAAAGCAAAAACCAGGTTTCTTTTTGCATCAACGCTTTTGAATCGACTATTAAGGATCAAAACTTAAAAGTTCTGGGTTGGAGAGATGTACCTGTTGAAGTGGAGAATTTAGGGCAGATTGCCGCAGAAAAAGAACCAACAGTTAAACAGGTTTTTGTTAGCAAAAACGGTCAGGATTTAACTGAAAACGAATTTAATGCAAAACTTTTTGCAGCTAGAAAAATTGCTGAACATGCCATAAGAGGATCAAAAACCTCTGAAAGTCACATGTTTTATTTCTCTAGTTTATCGACAACGACCATAATATACAAAGGTTTATTGATGCCGGAAGACATCAGCCGTTATTATGTTGACTTAAAAGATCCCGATTTAGTGACTCGTCTGGCGTTAGTGCACCAACGTTTCTCTACTAATACTTTCCCTTCATGGGAACTAGCACAACCATTTAGATATATGTGTCATAATGGTGAAATCAATACGCTTCGTGGAAACGTAAGCCGTATGCGTGCTCGTGAAGAATTGATGGAAAGCAAAATTTTCGGAAATGATATCAAAAAGTTATTCCCAATTATCTTAGAAGGAAAATCAGATTCTGCTTCTATGGATATGGTGGTAGAACTTTTATTAATGACAGGCCGTTCATTGCCTGAGGCGATGATGATGGTAGTTCCTGAAGCTTGGGAAAAACACCAGACAATGTCTCCTGAAAAAAGAGCGTTCTACGAATTCAACTCTTGTATCATGGAACCTTGGGATGGTCCTGCTTCTATTCCGTTTACAGATGGTAACGTAATTGGGGCTTTGTTAGACCGTAACGGTTTGCGTCCTTCTCGTTATACATTGACAAAAAGTGGTTTTGTGATCATGTCATCAGAAATTGGTGTACTTGATGTAGAACCGGAAGATGTAGTACAACACGGTCGTTTAGAGCCAGGAAAAATGTTCCTTGTAGACATGAACGAAGGTCGTATTATTGAAGACGAAGAAATTAAAAAAGCAATTGTAACAAAACGTCCTTACCAGGAATGGATTGATGAAAACTTGTTGCAATTATCTAAAATACCATATACCAATAATCCTACTCCTGTTGAGAAACTTGATTTTCTAACAAGACAAAAATTATTTGGTTATACAATTGAAGACTTAAAAACTATCATTAACCCAATGGGAGCTCAGGGCGCTGAAGCCATTAGCTCTATGGGTAACGATACGCCATTGGCAGTTTTATCAGATCAGCCTCAATTGTTGTACAACTATTTCAAACAATTATTTGCTCAGGTTACCAACCCGCCTTTGGATGGTATTCGTGAAGAAATCATTACCGATATCAGTTTAGCAATTGGTGGAGATTTTAATATTTTTGAAATTGAATCAAAACAATGTAAAAAACTAAAAATCCAGAATCCGGTTATCTCGAATGAGGATTTAGATAAAATCAGAAACATTGATCACGCAGATTTCAAATCGGCTACAATTTCTACTTTATATAAAATAGAAAAAGGAGTTAACGGTTTAGAACGCGCGCTTGAAAAATGTGTTCAGGCAACTTTTAAAGCGGTTTCTGAAGGATGTAATATCATTATTTTATCTGACAGAGGTGTAAGTGAAGAATTGGCTCCAATACCAATGCTATTGGCTTGTTCTTATATCCATCACTCTTTGAATATTTTACAGGTTCGTTCTAAATTCGGAATCATAATCGAATCTGCTGAACCACGTGAACCTCATCATTTTGCTTTATTATTCGGATATGGTGCAAGTGCGATCAATCCTTATATGGTAAACGAGATCATTCACGATCAGGTTAACCAGGGACATATTACAGGAGTAAAAGCAGATTATGCTATAGTAAATTACAACAAAGCAATTGCAAAAGGTATCCTTAAAATCATGAATAAAATTGGTATCTCTACTTTACATTCGTACAGAGCTGCTCAAATTTTCGAGATTTTAGGTTTAAACAAAACCTTCACTAACAAATACTTCCCATTTACCCCTTCAAGAATCGAAGGAATTGGTTTGATGGAAGTAGAAAAAGAAGTAAAAAAACGTTTCCAAAAAGCATTTCCAAATTCTAAAATTGCAGGTTTATTGCCTTTAGAAATTGGAGGAATTTACAGATGGAGACGTGGTGGAGAAAAACATATGTTTAACCCAACCACTATTGCAAAATTACAACAGGCCGTTCGTTTGAATAGCCCTGAAAGTTATAAAGAATACTCGGACATGGTCAATGAGCAGAGCTCAAACTTAATGACTATTAGAGGTTTATTCGAATTCAACAATTTAGATCCAATTTCTATTGATGAAGTAGAACCTTGGACAGAAATTGTAAAAAAATTCAAAACGGGTGCGATGTCTTACGGATCTATCAGTAGAGAAGCACACGAGAATTTAGCGATTGCAATGAACAGAATTGGCGGAAAAAGTAATTCTGGAGAAGGAGGAGAAGATCCTAAACGTTTCCAGAAAGAAATCAACGGAGATTCAAGAAACAGTGCAATCAAACAAGTGGCATCGGGACGTTTTGGTGTTTCGATCAACTATTTGACAAACGCTAAAGAAATCCAGATTAAAATGGCTCAGGGTGCAAAACCCGGAGAAGGTGGTCAATTACCTGGAGAAAAAGTAGTGCCTTGGATTGCTGAAACAAGAAACTCTACACCATATGTAGGTTTGATTTCGCCTCCGCCTCACCACGATATTTACTCTATTGAGGATTTATCTCAGTTGATTTTTGACTTAAAAAATGCCAATCGTGAAGCACGTGTAAACGTAAAATTAGTTTCTGAAGTTGGAGTTGGAACCATCGCTGCCGGTGTTGCAAAAGCAAAAGCTGACGTAATCCTGATTTCAGGTTATGACGGAGGAACTGGTGCTGCACCATTAACTTCTTTACAACACACAGGTATTCCGTGGGAACTTGGCTTAGCCGAAGCACAACAAACTCTGATCTTAAATGATTTAAGAAGCCGTGTGGTTCTGGAATGTGACGGACAATTGAAAACGGGTCGTGATGTTGCTATCGCTGCATTATTGGGAGCCGAAGAATTTGGTTTTGCTACTGCACCGCTTGTTGCATCAGGATGTATCATGATGAGAGCTTGTCACTTAAATACTTGCCCGGTTGGTATTGCAACTCAGGATCCTGAATTGAGAAAAAATTTCAAAGGAACTCCGGAGCACGTTATCAACTTCATGTATTTTATTGCTGAAGAGTTAAGAGGAATCATGGCGCAATTAGGTTTCAGAACCTTAAAAGAAATGGTGGGTCAGTCACAAAAATTAAATGTGAACAAAGCGATCAAACATTATAAAGCAAATGGTTTAGATTTATCATCGATTCTATACAAACCGGAAAAAGCTAAAACAGTTCCAAATCACAATACAACTGAACAAGATCACAATCTTGAAAACGTATTGGATTTCGAAATTATCAAAGAAGCTATTCCTTCTATTTATAGAAAAGAGAAAACAAGAGTTACATTTAAAATTAAAAATACAGACCGTTCTGTAGGTGCTATTTTGAGTAATGAAATCTCAAAAATATATGGCGCACAAGGTTTACCTGAAGACACTATTTTAGTTGATTTTGAAGGTTCTGCCGGACAAAGTTTTGGTGCTTTTGCAACAAACGGATTGTCGTTTAAAATTCACGGAAACTGTAATGATTATTTAGGAAAAGGATTGTCCGGAGGAAAATTGATTATCAAAGTCCCTCCTACTGCAACTTTCAAACCTGAAGAAAATATCATTATTGGTAACGTTGCCCTTTACGGAGCTATTACCGGAGAGGCTTATATTAATGGAATGGCTGGTGAGCGTTTTGGCGTGAGAAATTCTGGAGCAACCGCAGTTGTTGAAGGAATTGGAGATCACGGATGCGAATACATGACCGGTGGTACAGTGGTTGTTTTAGGAAAAACAGGAAGAAACTTCGCAGCTGGTATGAGCGGTGGTGTAGCTTATGTCTACGACCCTAAACAACAATTTGATGCGACATTATGCAACATGGAAATGGTTGCTTTTGATCCTGTCGAAGAAGAAGATGTGACTAAATTGAGAAAACTAATCAAAAATCACTCTTTGTATACCAACAGTCCATTAGCAAAAAGAATTTTAGCAGACTGGGAAAATGAACAAAACAATTTCGTGAAAGTAATGCCAACTGATTACAAGAAAGCATTACAACGAATTGCAGAAGAGAAAAAAATAGAAGAATTAATTGCGGGTTAAATGATTTTAGAATTCTGATTTTAGATTTTCGATTATTGAAATTTTGACCACAAAGCTTTGCGAACTTAAAACACTCAAAAAAGCAAAAACAAAGACCTTGGGCTCTTTGCGGTTAAAAAAATTGGAATTTGGAATTTAAAAAATTGGAATTTAAAATTGATCATTTAAATTTTAATCAAAATGTCATGGGTAAAATAGGCGGATTTAAAGAATATAACAGAGCCGACGAAAGTAATTTAGCAGTTGTAGAACGTGTTTCGAACTACAGCGAATTTACAATACCGTTAGCAGAAGATAAGAAAAAAGAACAAGGTTCAAGATGTATGGATTGTGGTATTCCTTTTTGCCACAGTGCTTGTCCGTTAGGAAATTTAATTCCTGACTTCAACGACATGGTACATCAGGAAGAATGGCAGAGTGCATTAAATATTTTGCAGTCTACTAATAACTTTCCGGAGTTTACAGGTCGATTATGCCCTGCTCCATGTGAGAAATCATGTGTATTAGGAATCATCAAAGAACCGGTTGCTATCGAAAACATCGAGAAAAACATCATCGAAAGAGGTTTTGCTGAAGGATGGATCAAACCACAAGCACCAAAAACCAGAACAGGAAAAACCGTAGCCGTTATTGGTTCAGGTCCTGCAGGTTTGGCAGCAGCTCAACAATTAAACAGAGCCGGTCACACGGTAACTGTTTTTGAAAGAGACAATGCTATTGGAGGTTTATTGCGTTACGGAATTCCGAATTTCAAATTAGAAAAAGGAATCATCGACAGACGTGTTTTAATTCTTGAAGCTGAAGGAATCACTTTTAAAACGAATGTAAATGTTGGTGTTAACTTTAGCGTAGAAGAACTAAATGCTTTTGATTCTATCGTATTATGCGGTGGAGCAACCGAAAGAAGAAGTTTGCCAACTAAAGGAATCGAAAGCAAAGGCGTTGTTCAGGCAATGGATTTCCTTACTCAACAAACAAAAGTTTTATACGGAGAATCGATTCCGGACCAGGTTAAAGCAACTGGAAAAGATGTAATTGTAATTGGTGGTGGTGACACTGGATCTGACTGCGTTGGAACATCAAACAGACACGGAGCAAAATCAGTAACTAATTTTGAAATTTTGCCAAAACCTCCGGTTGGAAGAAGCGAATCTACGCCTTGGCCTTTCTGGCCTTTGCAGTTGAAAACGTCTTCATCTCACGAAGAAGGTTGCAGCAGAAACTGGTTAATAAATACTAAAGAATTCATTTCTAACGACAAAGGAGAATTAACAGGATTAAAAACCGTTGAAGTTCAATGGAAAATGACTCCTGGTCAACGTCCTGAATTAATCGAAAAAGAAGGTTCAGAGAAAATCTGGCCGTGTGATCTCGCCTTATTGGCTTTAGGATTTACAGGTCCGGAGAAAACTTTAAGCGAGCAATTAGGTATTGAACTTGACATGAGAAGCAACTATCAGGCAAAAAATTATCAAACGAATGTACCTCATATTTTCACTGCCGGAGATATGCGTCGTGGACAATCATTAATCGTATGGGCTATTTCAGAAGGTCGCGAAGCAGCAAGAGAAGTAGATTTGTTCTTAATGGGCTCTACTAACTTGCCAACCAAAGGAAACGGAGACTTACCAAGTCTATAATTTTTTAAGGTTCTGAGATACTAAGTTGCTAAGGGACTACGTTTTTTACTTTCTTAAATCTTTAGAACATCAAAAAAATTATAACGTCTTTATTCTTATAAACAACACACAACAAAAAGCCTTGACTAACGTCAGGGCTTTTTAGGTTTAAAGACCAAGAGAAACAAAGGAACAAAGATTTAAAAAACCCAAAAATCTTAATGCATAGCCCGAGGTTTCAACTTTGGAAAACGTATTGTAATCATATATTGCGTTCCCAAGGTTGAAACCTCGGGCTATGGTTTTGAAAAATTTTGAAAAAATATCCTAAATAAAAATTTCGCGAAAATTGGTGTAATTCGTGGCAAAAAACAGCAAACATTCAACAATCTATGCGAAAAACTTAGTACCCAAGGTTAAAACTTCGGGCCATGGTTTTGAAAAGTTCTGAAAAAACAACCAAAATAAAAATTAGCGAAAATTGGTGTAATTCGTGGCAAAAAAAGCAAACATTCGACAAACTATGCAAAAAACTTAGTTCCAAAGGTTGAAACCTCGGGCTATGGTTTTGCAAAGTTTTGAAAAAACAACCAAAATAAAAATTAGCGAAAATTCGTGAAATTCGTGGCAAAAAAAAGCAAGCATTCGACAATCTATGCAAAAAACTTAGTAACTTAGAACCTTAGCAACTTAGAGGCTAAAAAGAATTTTATAAAAATCTAAAATAAACGACTTTTTGTTTAAAAACAAACAATTTGTTACAATTTGTTATTTTTCTACAATTAATTTGTCGTTAGTCAAAAGTGTAATAACTTTGCTTAAAATAAGTTAAAAAAATGCAAGCAAAAGATTTACTGCAGTTAGCAGACCAATTTGGAAGTCCATTATATGTTTATGATGCCGAAAAAATCCAATCACAGTACAATAGGTTAACTAAAGCTTTCTCTAAGGTAGAAAACTTAAGAGTTAATTACGCCATGAAGGCATTGTCAAACGTTGCGATTCTTCAGTTATTAAAGAACATGGGGTCTGGTTTAGATACTGTATCAATTCAAGAAGTTTTATTGGGACTTCATGCTGGCTATGAACCTGAAAAAATCTTTTTTACACCAAACGGAGTTTCTCTTGAAGAGATCGAAGAAGTTGCCGCAATGGGTGTACAAATCAATATTGACAACTTATCTATTCTGGAGCAATTCGGGACAAAATATCCACAAATTCCGGTATGTATTCGTATCAATCCGCACGTAATGGCGGGAGGAAATGCAAATATATCAGTAGGACATATCGATAGTAAATTCGGAATCTCTGTTCACCAAATTCCGCATATATTACGAATTGTAGAGAACACAAAAATGAGCATCGTAGGTATTCACATGCACACAGGATCTGATATTCTTGATATCGAAGTATTCTTGTATGCTGCTGAAATCTTGTTTGATACCGCAAAACACTTCAAAGATCTTGAATTTTTAGATTTCGGAAGCGGATTCAAAGTACCTTACAAAAAAGACGATATCGAAACTGACATTGAAGAATTAGGTAAAAAATTATCAAAAAGATTCAACTCTTTCTGTACAGAATATGGTAGAGATTTAACGTTGATTTTCGAACCAGGGAAATTCCTCGTGAGCGAAGCAGGTTTCTTCTTAGCAAAAGTAAACGTAGTAAAACAAACAACTTCAACAGTTTTCGCCGGAGTCGATAGTGGTTTCAACCACTTAATTCGTCCTATGTTTTACGGTTCACAACACCATATCGAAAATATCTCTAACCCAAAAGGAAAAGAGCGTTTTTACTCTGTAGTAGGATACATTTGTGAGACTGATACGTTTGCCAACAACCGTAGAATTTCAGAAATTACTGAGGGTGATATTCTTGCTTTCAGAAATGCCGGTGCATACTGTTTCTCCATGGCATCAAACTACAATTCAAGATACAAACCAGCCGAAGTTTTATGGATGGACGGAAAAGGAATCTTAATTCGCCAACACGAAACATTCGAAGATTTGCTTAAAAATCAAATTCCGTTGCCACAAGAAGTTGCTGCAACAGTTTAAAATAAAAAAAAGAGAATATCAATTGTAGAAATCCCGTTTCATTTTGAAGCGGGATTTTTTTATTTTAGATTGCTGCTTTTATATTTTAGATTGGCAAACGCATGTCAGGCTGAGCGAAGTCGAAGCCCCGCCAAGCAAATCGCCAATACTGAACGCAGATGACGCGGATTTGCTTTGCAAAAACGCGGATTAAAAAGGATTTTTATCATGATATTCCAGACTCAACTTTATCAGACTGGACTGAAGTCCAGCCTTACAAAATAATACGTTCCTCCGGAACTTTTTTAGAGAACCGGAGGTTCGGGACATATTGAAGCGAGGGATTTTAATCCCTTGAAGCGCAAAGTAACCCCAAAGTTTGTCATTTCGACCGAAGGGAGAAATCACATCCAATATCCCGTAATCAGAATCCTCAATCTTTGTCAAGTTTCTTGTGTGATCTCTCCTTCGTCGAGATGACAAGATTGCGGATTCTGATAGAATTATTGATACAGAAATAGTTAATCCTCATTCAAAAATCTCTTAACTTAATGACATTGCAGGCTAACCTGCTAATATTTTTTTTCTCTACAAAAACTCAAATAAAAAAACTATTTTAGCAAGCCCAACTAAACCTTAAACCCATGAAAATTACGATTCCCCTATCGCTATTATTTCTGTTACTTACTACCAATATATTCAGTCAAACCATTGCTGATCTAAAACTAAAACCAAAAGAAATCCCTAAAACATATACTTCAAACGACGGTAATATTTGTGTTACTCCTGCCGCTTGTAATTTTTATACTGATATTGAAACCTATAGCACCATTGTTGGAACTTTAAAAAGTAAAGCGATTCAAAGTTTTAAAAGTAAAACCGATCGTGGATCTATCATGTATTTTGAATTTGAACACACTTTTAAAGGGGATAGATTTCTGCAAGGTTTGCTTTGGGGAAAAGACGGTCAGCCAACAGATGAACATCCCGAAGAATATCTTGCAAAAGGAAGATTTCTCGTAATCTGGAGTTTTCATCCGGACAGTGTTCTTAAAGAAAAATCAGAAACTAAAATAGAGACGATTTTAAAATAACTAAATACTACACAACAAATGGAAAAAATTGCTACGAAACCAAATCTTCGAAAAAGAATATTTGCGGGATTAATTGACTATTCGCTAATGTCTGGAATGCTATATATTATGTTCGTCTATTATGGAGAAAAAACTTTAACAGGATACAAACTAGAAGGATTTCCTGCATTAACAACATAATTAATTTGGGGTTTTTATATGATTGGATTCGAATTAAAATTTGGAGGCACTCTTGGTAATCTGGTATTTGATTTAAAAGTTGTTTCCATACGGGATAACAACACTTCAAGTTTAACTTTTGGACAATCCTTTAAAAGACATTTGGTAGATATATTAGACATTTGGTTTTTTGGACTACTGGGAATATTATTGATAAAAAACACAAAATACAATCAAAGACTTGGAGATTTGTGGGCGAAAACAATTGTCATTGATTCTACAGATAGTGAGCAATTTTATAAACGTTTTGTTTAAACTCGAATTTATATCATTTAAATAACAAAAACCGTTTTTTAAATCTACCTTAATTACAGCTTCATTTTTAATTCGTAATTTCGTCAAATTAAAAAAAACATCAAAATGAAACCACAAATAAGAATCCTAATTTACTCCATTCTATTTTTTCTATACCTTTCTACAACTTCACTTTTACTTTCGTTAGGCGAAGTATTAAAAACAGATCCGTATATCACTTTAGGCTGTGGTTTTGCAGTTCTGAACCTGATGTATACTTTCTTCGCCCTCAAGTGGACACTGTTCCTAAATATAATTTGTTCTATTGCTATTGCTGCTTTAAGTTTATTTTTGGCTGTACAATTTGCAAATTTACATCTGCTTGTCAATTATGATCCTTATTTAGTAAAAACAGCAATATTTACAAATGCTATTTTATCTATTTTGTTTTGGGAAATTGTATATCAGATAAAAAGTAGACTAGAATTAAAGTAAAAGCGCTTTATAAATCAATTTCAATGAAGCAAATTCTTCTATCGTTTATATTCCTTTCCTTTATTTCCTGTATCAAGCAAAAGAAGAATGATGCAAATATAAAAACAGCATCTAAAACCGAAATAACATCCGAAAACAAAGCTTCTAAAACAGAAAAAACGGTTCTCGATACTACCAAAAAAATAGATCTTGGCTACGCTGACAAGTACGAAAAACTTCCGAGATTAGCTGTAGACACTATTACCGAAACAGAATTTAACCAACTTAAATCATTTGCTTCTTTAGAAAAAGTCAAAACTGAAAAAAATGGCAATTTTTTCTATATTCAAACTGAACATACAAAACACCAATTTAAAAAATACAAAGATTACGGCGGAGAAGAAAGCTGGAGCGGCTATGATTTATTAGGATATTATACAAACTTGAAATTGTTTGCGATTACCAACAGCTCCACATCTGAATCTCTGGGATTTGGAGAACTCTTTTTATTAGATGATACTAATGATTATGAATACAATATTGTTTCATTTGGCGATAGAAGGGTAGAGTTACCAATTCCGTCTGTAAATAATAAATATCTAGTTTATTATTACAACTCTGCTTACGAAAGTCAAAATTGTGATATTGGAATATTAAAAATAAATGATAAAAAAAATCCAAAAACGTATCTAACAGAGACTGCGACTTATCACTCAGATGAATTTAAAATAGAAAAAATCATCTGGAAAACAGACCATGTTTTCTATATAAAAGGTTACAAAGAAGTTGATCGTCAAAAGTTATATTCCTACCATAAATTAGCTATTAAATAATAATTTAAAGTTCTGTTTAAAAGCTGTTCTGACGTAAGTTTATTTTTATATTTTAGCAAAACAAAGTTTCGTTAATAAAAAATTTTCGAACGACAGCGAATACTCTTTTTGTAGAGATAAATTCTAACCAACCCACTCTTAGAAATGAAACAATTAATGCTATCACTTTTAGTCCTGATTTTGTTTTCATGTAAAAAAAATGAGGAAACGTCAGATTCTAAAATTTCAAATAAAAAAGAGAAGGATAGTTCAGAAAGAGAAAATGATGGCATTAAAAAGTTAGATACTCTAAAAATCAGTTACTACGAACATAAAAACCTCTTTGATATTCTTACTATTTTGCCAGACAGTACGATGGCAAGCTGGCGATGGAATAAAAATGAGAGAATAGAATTTGTAAAGCAAATACAGAAACTTAGTTATACAACTACACCAGCAGAACATTTTTCTAAAATTTCACTGACACAACCCAATACAATTGAAATTCAAGTTGTTGACGGATATTGGGTCTTATCAATTTATAAAATAAAAACCAATAACTATATCGTAATTACAAATGATGTTGTTGGCGATGGAAAAGATCTTCACGCCTATGAATACTTAAATGGTGAGTTAAAATACATCCCGTTCAAAAGCTTATTTGACAATTTAACAGCATTTTTAATTGACAAAAACGATAAAAACTGTATGGAATTCCTTGAGGACAATCAGATTTTATTTGATTATAACTTCATTGGAACAAAAAAAATACAGATTAGTGATTCTGATTTATTAGAAGACTCAAAAGATTGTTTTAAAGGCAATATTTTGAATTATGAATTTAATCCGGAGCTTAAGAAATTTAATTTAATCAATATAGAATAAGCAAAACAATGAAAAAATGTTTCCTTGCCTTACTATTTTGTTTTCAACTTTCGTTTTCACAACAGGTTGATCATTTAGATACTGTACTCAAACAGCTTAACTTAAAAGAAAGTGACATAAATCAAAATCTTTTTACTCAAAAAATACTACCATACGACAAGGACAAAAGTGTTTTGGTGATCCCTAAATATATTGTCAATGAAGAAGACAATGAAGGTCATTTTTACTTTGAATTAGATGCTTATATCGTGGTAATCGATAATGCAACAGGAAAAATAATCTGCAAATTTATTGAACCCAACGCCTGGACATCTGATGCTTTTGTATTAACCGATATTTCGATTGATACCGGATTGTACCTTCTTAATAAAACTACGAGAGCCTTTGGAGTAAGAGTAGACTTTAATGCCAGCAGTAAACCTAATCCGTTTAGCGAAACCAATTTGTCATTGTACATTATAGAAAAAGGATCTTTGAAGCAAGTGCTGAAGAATTATAAAATTTCACAATCTCATGGAGAATGGGATACTAATTGTGCAGGAGAATTTGAATACAGTAATTCGACCTTCGACATGGGCAAAGTGCAAAACAATAATTTTAGCAATATTATAGTCAAAACTAAAATTGTACAAACAATAAGTACGCCCACAAAAGATGATTGTATCTCTAAGGATACGATTAAAACCGAAACATCGAAATTAGTTTTTAATGGAAAAGAGTATAAATAAAACACCTCTCTAAAAACGAATAAATTCAAAATTATATATGATTTTTTTTTATGCCGGATTAGCCTTTATAGCTATAGTTAGTATTGTGGTTATTATTTTAAAAAAAATTAAAAAGAACATTTCAATTTTAGAGTTGATTGTAACAAACATCTATGTTTTTTCACTCCTTTTTATGTTCGTTGGGTTAGAATCTCATGGCAACGATTACCATATCGCTATTGATCCTGTCGATGGGCAATGTTATATTCCTTTTGGGGGCAAGCATATTCTTAGTTTACTCTTTTATTTTATAGCCTTTATTATTTCAGTTTTATTAATTTGGCTAAAAGACAATAAATTACCTCCCTTAACACAGGTTTTATCCTTGAGTTTTCTTGTAATTGGCAGTATTCTCTCTTTTGTAATTTTACTACAAGTATCACAACACAATACCGAAAGTATTGATATGTATGACAATTCAGAACATATGTATTTTTTTATAGGTGTTCCAATTATAAGTCTGATAATCGCAGTAAGCCTTGTCATTGGCATCCTAAAAACCAAAATGAGGATTGCAAATGAAGAAACATATTCCAATAATTTTTTGAATAAAATCAACCAGTTTTTCGCTCAAAAAAGCAACTTACCTTTGTGGAGTATTATTCTAATAATTCCGCTATTATTGATCATTACGCTTATCCTAGTCTTATTTGGTCAGGATTCTAATTCATTGATAAAAGTTTTTACAGACACAACAACCTGGAGATTTTCGCAACAAATGCATCCGCCAATCCTGGATCATAAAGGACATTATTTATGTACGGTTGCTGCCTCCGGAAATCCTAAAATTGTAAAACCTCTAAGATTAGGAAAAAGAAATGGCAGAACAATAATAGTAAACCGTCAATTGCTTATTGCAAATGCATTTGAAGAAATGGTACAGGATTTCTCTCCTAAATTACATCATTTTATACGCACCAATTATGATAAATACGGATATAATTTATCTCAGAAAATCAATACTAAACCATTATCCAGCTTTACCTATTTAGTAATGAAACCAATAGAATGGGCGTTTTTACTTTGCTTGTATTTGTTTTGCGAAAAACCGGAGGAAAAAATCAATAAACAATATCAAATCTAATCAGCATATGCAAAAAAGAAAAAATGCACAAATATCACTTTTGATCTTTGTGCATTTTTTGCTGTAATTCAGTCGAGTTGTTGTGCATCTCTACAATCAATAAAACTCTAATATAAATCTATTTCAGGTACGAAAACCATTTATCTTCCATAGCCTTCTCTACATCAATATTGTGATAATTGGCAAATAATAAAATTTGCCCAAGCACATCAGCGACTTCATTCGCAATGTTCTTTTTTAATTCTTCTTGTGTCAGATTTCTGCTTCTTCCTCTCCCTGTATACGAAAGATAATTTTGGGTCAACTCTCCTATTTCTTCCTGCAATTTCAAAATATACCAATCGGCGTCCCTTTTTATATTGCAGTTTTTCTCGTACTGATCAGAAACCATTTCCACTTTTTTTTGTTACTGTATTTAAATCCATTAGATTGTACTATGGTTAAGTTTTTAATTGATTGTTCGTCTGTTTTTTTCTTTTCTTAGGTCAGAATTGAAAACAATATCGATTAGCAAAGATATTGCTATTATAATATTTTGTAAATAAAAATTTACAAATTTAAAATTTTTATTACTTTTCAGATTTTGACGATTTATACTTTAATTGTAAGATCTGTAAAAAAAAATAAATAAAATAACAATCTTTGTCTGAACAATTATATTTGTGTTTTGAAATTAGCTGAGTCAAATCTCGACAATAAAGTTTTCAAAATTGCTAACGAAATTATTAATTAATACTTTAACCCTTTTTTATAAATCATGAAAACCACAATTCTAATTCTATCTGCCTTAATACTTATTTCCTGTAAAAAAGATCAAAAAACAGAAACCGAAAAAATACAAGTTTCTGTGCAAGATACTGTGCAAATACCTGAGGAAAAAGAAATTGTAAAAAACAGTTCAGATACTATTGTAATTTCGGCCAAACATAAAAAAAACAAAATTCTATGTGATTTAGATGGCGACGGGAAAAATGAAACTGTCGAAATTGTCAGAAGTACCAATAATAACAAAAGTGGTCTAAGGATCATATTCGGTAACGGAAAACGAACCGACTATCTGGGAATGGGAAATACTGTTTTGAAACAAGGTTTTGACGAAATTGACTGGGTGGGAATTTTCGAAAAAGCGCCAAAAAATGAAGTTTACTGGAATAACATAAGTGACGAAGGCGAAATAATGGGCGATGAAGAAATAAAGGACGAAGATAAAATCAAACTTCCCAATGACGGTATATTTATTCACGCCGAAGAAAGCTGCGGAGGTGGTATCATTTACCTAAAAAACAACAAATACGAATGGATTCAGCGGGAATAATTTTATCACACGTTAGACAAACCGCTGTATATCAACGTTTCTATAATTATTAATTTAAAAATTCATAAATTTATTGTTCGATTATTATTTAATGGTCGAAACTAAGTTCTAATTTTTTAAATCTTTATTATGAAAACTAAAAAAATATGGGCCAATTTGGGTGTAGAAGATCTGGCGCGAACAACCAAATTCTACAGCGAACTAGGTTTTAAACCCAATGGTACCAATACAGAATTGACCAGTTTTACTTTTGGACAGGATGATTTTATAATTCATTTTTTTATAAAAGAAAAGTTTAAGTGGGCTATTAGTAGTGAAGCTGCCGACTTAAAAGTGGGTAATGAAGTTATTTTCTCTCTTTCGGCCGAAAGCGTAGACGAAGTACATCAATGGTTACTGAATGTTAAAAATGCAGGTGGAAAGATTTTCGCTGAACCTCAAAGTATTGAAAAAGGATATTTCTTTGGATTCTCTGATCCGGATGGACACAAATTTAATATTTTGTTCTGGCCTAAATAAAAGGATCTTCAGGTAAATACATAAAGGCGCATCCTATTGCGTCTCAACCCTTATAAAAAACTAAAATTCTAATCTAGCCCCAATAGAGCCCGTATCCTCGAATTCCCGATAATTATCGGTACCAAGCGATAAAGGCGAAAGCGGGACAATTGTTCCTTTTGTGAACTAAAATTCCTGCTCCTGAAATTTAAAATTTACACTATTTGAATTCATCTAAAAACCGATATATTTACACCTTTAAAATCAATCGCCTTTAGAATGAAAAAATTCGGATTACTATTCTCCATATTATTTTTAGCCCTTTCGTCATGTGGCGTAAAAACCACGCAATCATTGCTAAGCGATGGTAATTATGATGGTGCCATAGACCGTGCTGTCGAGGCATTGAGAACCAAAAAAGACGCTAAAGGAAAACAAGATTATGTCTATTTGCTGGAAGAAGCTTTTGCAAAAGCAAAGGACAGGGATTTGCGTGATCTCGATTTGATGATTAAAGAAGCTACACCAACAAATTCTGAACGTGTTTATAATACTTATTTGCAGTTGAATAACCGTCAGGAAAAAATAAGACCGTTATTGCCGTTGCCTTTATTGAAACAGGGAAAAAATGCTTCTTTTGCATTTGATAATTATTCAGATCAGATTGTGAGCAGTAAAATTGCGCTTACGAAATATTTATATGACAAAGCTTCTGTTCTTTTAAAATCAAAAAACAAACTGGATTTCAGACTCGCATATGATGATCTTTTCTATCTTGAAAGTCTTAGTCCGGGCTACAAGAACACGAAAAAAATGATGGATGACGCCCAGTTCAAAGGAACTGATTTCGTTGATGTATATGCCACAAACGAAACTAATATGGTGATCCCAAAAATGCTTCAGGATGATTTACTGGATTTTAAAACTTACGGTTTAAATGATAAATGGACGGTTTATCATAGTGCCAGACAAAAAAATATTACTTACGATTATAGCCTGATAATCAACTTTAGACAAATTAATATTTCGCCGGAGCAAATCAAGGAGAAAGAATTCATTAAAGAAAGACAAGTCAAAGATGGTATAAAAACTCTTCTTGACAGCCGCGGAAGACCTGTAAAAGATAGTCTGGGCAAAGAGATAAAGGTCGACAACTACAGATGGCTTAGAGCAAATATCTACGAATTCAGACAGTTTAAATCCTGCCAGATAACGGCAAAAGTAGATTATGTTGATGTTCGCACAAATGCGCTGTTACAATCATTTCCGGTCACGAGCGAATTTATTTTCGAAAATGTTTACTCTACGTATAAAGGCGACAGAAGTGCTTGTGAGGATAATTATATGAATTATTTTAATAAACGTGCTGTGCCTTTCCCTAATAATGATCAAATGGTTTATGATACCGGCGAAGATCTAAAAGCGAGACTTAAAGATATTATTGTCAGAAATAAATTCAGAGGATAAAATTTCTGACCAAAAAAACAATTTAATACAATCAAAAAATGAAAACCAAAATCCTGATTACTTTAATTCTGTTTTGTTTTATCAGCTGTAAAAATTCTGATAAGGTCGAAAGAAAAGACCAGCCGGATATCTACAATGTTAAAGGCAGTGATACAGATATGAATGAAGCAATAGAAAAAGCGAACCAAACCTTAGCAGATTTTAATACTGCTTTACTTAATTCGGAAATTGAAGTTAAATCTTTGAAAGTTAAATTTCAAAATGAAACCGATGCTGAGCATATCTGGTTAACTAATGTTGAGTTTAAAGATGGCAAATATTCCGGAATTTTAGATAATGAACCTGAATATATTACAGATTATAAAATTGGGGATACCATAAACGTCGACAGTAAAAACATTAGCGACTGGATGTATATTGAAAACGGAAAACTGTTTGGCGGTTACACGATAAAAGTACTAAGAAACAAAATGTCTGAAAGCGAAAGAAAACAATTTGATGCCGAAAGCGGTATGCAAATAGAATAAGCAAAAACATATTACATTTTAAGCGTATTGTATCAAAATCCTATATCCTTTAAAAAAATGTTGATGAATGAACACATGAGAAAAATTGCAATTTTATTAATACTTATTATAGCATTTTCAGGTTGTAAAGAGGAGAAAAAAGAACAGCCAAAAACATCTGATAATACAACGCTAAACGTTTCAAAAAATCAACCTTTAGTTGTAACAAAAATTGATTCGACACAATTTCCCCGTTCAATAAAATACGAAGGTTTTATTAAAAAGGCTGTTCGCTGGAAAGATAATTCAGGAGATAATATTGTAATCACAACTGAAACGGGTATTTACAAAAATGAAAAACAGGGACACGAATTTGAAGACAGCAGTGATGCTGAGTTATATGCCTACCATTTTATAATATCGAATAACGAAGCGAAACAAACCTGGAGAGTAAAGGATTTTATTGCCGATTGTCCGGTAGATATTATAGCGGCTTTTGTCAAAAATACTTTTAAAATTACAGACTTAGATAAAAATGGTATCGCTGAAATATGGCTAATGTATAAAACGGTTTGTCATGGAGATGTAAGCCCGTGCGATATGAAGATTATTATGTACGAAGGCAACCAGAAATATGCTATGCGAGGACGCAACAAAGTTGAATTTGGAACTGATGATAACGGAAAAAGATTATTTGAAGGCGGTGAATTTAAATTTGATGACAATTTTAAGAAAGCTCCAAAAGTCTTTAGACAGTTTGCCGAAGACTTGTGGAATAAAAACATAATAGAAAATTGGGACAATTAATAGGCGGTGAACATAAACCCTGACCTTATTTTAATAGAGATGTACAAAATTGTATGTCTCTATTTTTTTTTTACAGAAAATCATAAAATAAAAAAAACATACTACTAATCAAAATGTTATGTATATTTGCAACTGATTAGTTGCGTATTTAAATAAATCAAAAATGAAACGAGATATATTTCAGGCTATTGCCGACCCAACCCGTCGGGCCATCTTAGTATTAGTGGCTACTACTGCTTTAACCCCAAATGCAATTGCAGAGCAGTTTAATACAACGAGACAAGCCGTTTCGAAACATATTAAAATTCTCAACGAATGCGACTTATTAGACGAAAAAAAAATAGGCAGAGAAATCTATTATCAACTTAAAATTGACAAAATGAAAGAAGTTGACAAATGGCTGGAACAGTTTAAGGAAATTTGGGAAAACCGATTCAGTCAACTTGATCATGTGTTAATGAACCTAAAATCTAAAGAAAATGAAATCTAATCTCTTAATGAATTTTTCCGTAAACAAGGAAACTATAACGGTGAATATAAAACGTGAGTTCAACGCATCGCTTGCCAATGTTTGGTCAGCATGGACAGAAGCTGAAATTTTAGATCAATGGTGGGCTCCTGCCCCATTTACATCTAAAACAAAACGCATGGAATTTAGAGCAGGCGGACAAAGATTGTATGCCATGGTTGGTCCTGAAAATCAGGAACGATGGGGACTTATTGATTATACCTCGATTTCTCCAAAAACCAATTTTAAATATTCTGCTACTTTTTGTGATGCTGAAGGCAATCCTGATTCAACTTTTGGAAGTTCTTATTGGAATGTCAATTTTTCCGAACAAGGAAATTCCGTAATTGTTGCTATTGAAATTAAACGAGATAGCTTATCTGATTTAGAAAAAATAATTGAAATGGGCTTTAAAGAAGGATTTACAAGCACTATGGAAACGTTGGATAAAATCCTTGAAGTACAAAAGTAAAATAGTAATGAATTTAAAATTTTAAGAAAATGAAATCTAATCTCTTAATGAATTTTACTGTAGACAAAGAAACAAGTACGGTAAATGTAAAACGTGAGTTCAATGCATCTCTTGCCAATGTTTGGTCAGCATGGACAGAACCTGAAATTTTAGATTAATGGTGGGCACCTGCCCCATGGAAATCTAAAACAAAACGTATGGAATTTAAGGAAGGCGGACAAAGACTTTATGCCATGGTTGGTCCTGCTGGAGAAGAACATTGCGCTGTAGCCGATTTTACTTCTATAACTCCAAAGACTAATTTTAAATATCTGGATGCTTTTTCTGACAGCGAAGGAAATTTGAATGCAGCTTTTCCACGCTCTGACTGGAATGTGAGTTTTGCAGAACAAGGAGACAGCACTATTGTTGACATCGCTATTAAGCATGAAAATCTTTCTGATCTGGAAAAAATAATCAAAATGGGATTCAAAGAAGGCTTTACAATTGCCCTGGAAGGCTTGGATGCTGTTTTTACTTCAAATTCATCTAAAAATAAAAAAGATGCGTAAATTTCTTGTGTGTCCTTTTTGCATAAATTAAAACAATTTTTACGGTTTCCCGTAATGAAAACAAATTTTTACCTATTACTTTTGGGCTTTAAGCTATAATTACAATCCCAAATCTTAATGAAAAAACAAATTCTATTCCTTGTTCTTACCCTTGTTCTTAGTATAAATTCTTATTCGCAAATAACTTACGAAAATGGATATTTCATTGATCAAAATAATAAAAAAACAGATTGCCTAATTGAAAATTTAGACTGGAAAAACATACCAACTAGTTTCAAATACAAACTACCTGAAAGTCAAGACATCATTATTGCGGATATTAAGACTATAAAAGAATTTGCAATCTCAGGCGAAAGTAAATACATTAGAACTTCATTAAAAATAGACCGATCTTCAAAATTCATAGAAAATATGAGTACGGATAAAGATCCGGTTTTTAAGGAAGAGACTTTATTGCTAAAAGTACTTATTGAAGGAAAAGCATCTCTTTATATGTATGACGAAGGAAGCTTAACTCGTTTCTTTTATAAAGTTAATGATGCAGAAATAAAACAATTGGTCTACAAACCTTATCTTATAAACGGAAATTCTTCTATTGCCAAAAATAATTATTTCAGAGAACAACTTTTTATTGACCTGAAGTGCGATAATATACTTCAAAGAGATTATGAAAATTTGAGCTACGATCGCCGTGCCTTGCTCAAATTTTTTATAAAATATAATAAATGCAGTGATACAAATTTTACCGAATTTGAGAAAAAAGAAAAAAAAGATTTATTTAATTTAACAGTTAGACCAAGATTAAACAATAGTTCATTATCTATCAGCAATTCAAATACAGATCTTTATAATTTTGAATTTGATTCTAAATCAAGTTTAAGTTTGGGCGTTGAAGCAGAGTTTATTTTGCCATTCAATAGAAATAAATGGTCATTAACCGTAGAGCCTACTTATCAATTTTATAAAGCAGAAAAAACAAACGAAACTACTTCTTTAGTAGGTGGAGAAATTACCGCAAAAGTTGATTACAAGTCTGTTGAATTACCAATAGGTGTCAGACATTACTTTTTTCTTAAAAATGATTCTAAAATATTTATAAATGCATCTTATCTCATTGATTTTGGCTCAAATTCAAAAATCGAATTTTCGCGAAAAGATGGGTCGATAATAAATTCTCTTGATATTAAATCCGGTAGTACTTTCGCTTTAGGAATTGGAGGAAAACTCCACGACAAATACAGCATAGAATTCAGATACTTAATAAACAGAACTATTCTAAAAAATTATCTATTCCTGGATTCTTCTTATTCAACAGCATCCTTAATATTGGGATATTCCTTTTTTTAAAACATTTCATGCCTTTAAACTTCACAAATCCCTATCATTAATTAATGATAGGGATTTGTTTTATAACTTGTTTTAAAATTTCAATTTGATGTTTGTAAAAATTTAGAATGTCTTAAATTTGTATTTTAGTCCACGAATACTCTCATAAAAAGTTCAAAATTCTGAACGATTTAAATACCACCCAATGAACAAAATTATTTCCCTTGCCTTTTTCCTTTTCACCTCAACATTACTTTTTAGTCAAACTACCAAATCTAAATCTACAGATACCAGCAAACCTTTTGTTTTAGGCGTTATAGACGAAATACAATCGAAAGAACTGGGCGAAAAAAGAATCCTGAACATTTATCTTCCCGAAGGTTATAAAGCAGAACACACAACAAAATATCCTGTAATTTATTTATTGGATGGCTCGGCTGACGAAGACTTTATACATATTGCAGGATTAGTACAGTTCAATAGTTTTGAATGGATCAATCAGGTTCCAAAATCAATTGTTGTGGGAATTGCAACTGTAGACAGAAGAAGAGATTTTACTTATCCAACGAATATCGAAAAAGATAAAAAGCGTTTTGCTACTTCAGGACATTCGGATAAATTTATTGCTTTTATCGAAAAAGAATTACAGCCGTTTATTGACAAAAAATACAAAACAACCCATTCTAAAACTATTATTGGCCAATCATTAGGCGGATTATTAGAAACGGAAATTTTATTAAAGAAACCAACTCTTTTTAATAAATATGTTATTGTGAGTCCTAGTATCTGGTGGGATAATGGTTCTTTATTAAACCAGGAAAGCACAATTTTTCAGGAAAATTTTAATCAGCAAACTGATATTTATATCGCTGTTGGTAAAGAAGGACTTACACCAACAGAAATCCCGAGAGTGATGGAAGTAGATGCTAATCTACTGGCTGAAAAAATTAAAGCTACTAAAAGTAAAAACATAAAAGTGTACTTTGATTATTTCCCACAGGAGAATCATGCTACTATTTTGCATCCCGCTGCTTCAAATTCATTTAAATTCTTTTATCCGCAGACAAAAGAATAGAAACGAATATTTTGAAATGAAAACCAAATTTTACAGAAATGAAAAATACAGAAGAAAACAAATTAGACAATCCCGTTTGGTATTCCTTGTCTGAAAGTCATGCAACATTTGCAATTGATTATAATTCAACTAAATTTTACAGTCCTGATCATTGCCCGTTTGGAGGTTTTGTAAATCCGGAAAGCACTTTAGAAGCAGCTAATCAATATTCAGCACTGGCAGAAAGTTTCTTTATTGTTGGAGAAAAACCTAAAATCAGTGACTCTCTAAAAATTGCGAAAGAGTTAGTCTGTCTTCAAATGATTATTTACAACAAAATAGAGCTGCCCATAACTACTGAGATTGTAAAAATTACTGAAGAATACAATGACGAATTAGTTCAATTGGTTAACCTGGTTCAGCCAGGATATTTCAAAAATAAAACAGCTGAATTAGGCAATTATTATGGGATTTTCAAAGACAATCAATTAATAGCTATTACTGGTGAACGAATGAAAATGAACGACTTTACAGAAGTAAGCGCTATTATTACTTATCCTGACCACACCGGAAAAGGTTATGCAAAACAATTGATTGCACATGTTGTGAATAGAATTTTTAATGAGAATAAAACGCCTTACCTTCATGTAGTTGAAAGTAATATTGGAGCAATAGCTTTATACAAAAAACTAGGTTTTGTGACGAGAAGAAAAATGAGTTTTTGGAATATTTCTAAAAATCAGTAAATTTACTTTACAGTACTAATATCATTATCATTATGAAAAAAATATTTTTAATCTTCATTTGTTTAGTTGGTTTCTCTGTAAATGCTCAAACCTCTAAAGAACTTATTGGTAAATGGCAATTGGTAAAGTGGGTAAAGAAAGGCAAGGAAAAAGATATAAAAGACTATTATAAAACGGATCAGGTTTTCCAGGTTTTCAAAGAAAATGGAGATTTTGAAAGTATTGTTGGCGATGAATCACATAAAGCAAAATAGAAATTATCTAAAGATAATTCTGAGCTTACTATTACTCTGGCTATGATGCCCGTAAAGTTTTCAATAGACTATTTTTATGCCAACAAACGTATCATTACAACTCCGCAAATAGGAACTTTTGAATACAAAAAGGTTACGGAATAGCTTAAATGGTTTCGCATCTTATATTAAAGATGTAACTTTTTATTCTTATAAAAAATAAACCTCTCACTTAGCCCCGATGGAAACGACATCCTTTTTCTGGCTTCTTTAGACAGAAAAAGATATAGTGTACAACGAGACTGGAGGTTTTATGAAAATTGATTTTCTGCTACTGAGGGTTCAAAATCCAACAATTCAAAATCTGAAATCTATATTACCCCAACCAGCCATCACGATCCAGACTTCTATATTGAATGGCTTCGGCAATGTGTTGCGAAATTACAATTGCCGTGGCATCAAGATCTGCTATTGTTCTCGCCACTTTGAGGATTCTATCGTAGGCACGGGCAGAAAGATTCAATCGTTCCATAGCAGTTTTTAATAATTCTTTTGACTGGTCGTCAAGAGCACAATATTCCCGAATTAGTTTACTGCTCATTTGGGCATTATAATGTATGTTTTCCATTGCTTCGAATCGCTTGGTTTGAATTTCGCGCGCTGCTGTAACCCGCTTTCTGATTTCGACACTGCTTTCGGATTTTCGATCATCGGCTAATTTTTCAAAAGGAACAGGAGTTACCTCTATATGAATATCGATTCTATCTAATAAAGGTCCGGAAATCTTACTCAGATAACGCTGCATTTCGTGCGGAGATGAGGTATTTGGCATATTGGGATCATTAAAAAAACCACTGGGACTTGGGTTCATACTTGCTACCAACATAAACGAAGAAGGATAAGTCACGGTAAATTTAGCACGCGAAATTGTGACCTCACGATCTTCAAGTGGCTGGCGCATTACTTCTAAAACATCACGTTTGAATTCCGGTAATTCGTCTAAAAACAAAACACCATTGTGCGCCATCAAAATTTCGCCGGGCTGCGGATAACTTCCTCCACCAACAAGCGCTCCATTTGTTGCGTATGTAAAATGTGTGGTATATATTTGACCTATATAATTAAACAAAAGAAATGGGAAAAGTTGCAATATACGCTAGAGACATATTGTGCAATTTCTGGTGCTTTTATTTGATCAGAGGCAACTAAAATTCCCATTGCCAGAGGTAAATCGTAGGCAGAACCTTCTTTTCGCAAATCAGCCGGCGCCATATTGATTGTTATTTTTTTGCCGGGCAAACTATATCCGTTATTTTTAAGAGCAGCAGCAATTCTGTAACTGCTTTCTTTTATTGCATTGTCAGGCAATCCAACTAAGTGATAACCAATCCCTTTATCCATATGAACTTCTACTGTAATCGTAGTAGCTTCAACTCCAAAAACGGCACTTCCATAAACTTTTACTAACATAAGATCCTTTCATTAAATGTTTTTAAATCTAATGAAACTAATTTAATTTAACAATCAAATTATTACAAATAAATACTTTTAGAAATACATATTATAAGGCTTCAGTATTGAAAAAACCAAAAAGGCCTGTTTTGACTGCAATAAAACCATTATTTATGCCTATCTTGCGAAAATATCATCGATTTCTATCGATAATTTCGATTTCTTAATTCTAAGAATCTTACCTGCAATTGACTTTGCATCTTTTACATCTGCTGAAAATTTTCTATCAGCCTAAATAATCTAAAATTTAAAACATGGAATTTAAATTACTTAATCCAACTATTGGATACGACGCTATCTATACACCTGAAATAATTGCTGCTTTTTTACATACGCATTTAGAACAATATGGAGACACTACCCAAGACATACTAAAATCTATTGCTTATGCAATGAATCCTGACAAAGGCGGCAATATTGTCATTGGTCTGGACAACCAAAAAATTGTTGGAGTCGTAATTCTGAATAATACGGGAATGAAAGATTATATTCCGGAAAACATCCTGGTTTATATAGCTGTCGACAATGCTGAAAGAGGAAAAGGTTATGGAAAAAAACTTATGGAAAAAGCCATTTCTGTCGCCGAAGGAAACATTGCTCTTCACGTAGAACCGGACAATCCTGCTAAAAAGCTTTATGAAAAACTGGGTTTTACTAATAAGTATCTTGAAATGCGTCTGATTAAATAAACGCAAATTAATTAATTCAATAAAAAACAAAGCCTAATGGCATTTATAAAATTATATCGAAAAAAATTAAAAGAAAACTATACTTTTCTGAATTCACTTTTCGAATCAAAAAACATTCAATGGGGAGTTGTATCGAAACTTTTATGCGGTAACAAACTGTACTTAAAAGAAATTATCTCGCTGGGAGTCAAAGAAATTCATGATTCGCGTGTGAGTAATCTAAAAAAGATAAAATCGCTTGATCCCACTATTCAAACTGTCTATATAAAACCGCCTGCTAAGCGAAGTATTGTCAATATTGTAAAATATGCCGATGTCAGTTTTAATACTGAATTGTACACGATTCAAATGTTATCTGAAGAGGCAAAAAAGCAAAACAAGATCCATAAAATCATCATTATGATCGAAATGGGAGATTTACGTGAAGGCGTGATGGGCGAAGATTTAATCGAATTTTACGGCACTGTTATTAGTATGCCTAATATTGAGATTCGTGGAATTGGTACAAACTTAAATTGTTTAAGCGGGGTTATGCCAACACAGGATAAACTGATACAATTGAGCTTGTATAAACAACTTATCGAAGCTAAATTCAATATTACAATTCCGTGGGTTTCCGGCGGAACTTCTGTTGCAATCCCGTTACTTCTAAAAAATGCCCGACCAATGGCTGTAAACCACTTTAGAATTGGTGAAGCTTTATTTTTTGGAAAAGATTTGTTTACAGGAGAAACAATTAAAGGCATGCGCAATGACGTCTTTAAACTTTTTGCAGAAGTCATTGAAATAACCGAAAAACCGGATATCCCAATAGGAGAACTAGGCGAAAATGTAGCCGGAAATACTTTTTCTATGCAGGATACCGAGGATTTTAGCGGAACTTCTTTAAGAGCTATTCTAGATATTGGCTTACTCGACATGCAACCTCAATATTTAGAAGCTGTCGATGAAGAAATCACAATTGTAGATGCCAGCTCTGATATGTTGGTAATTGACATTACGAGTTCAACCCAAAAATACAAAGTGGGCGATTTAGTTTCTTTCAATATTAAATATATGGGCGCCTTGTATTTATTAAATTCGAATTATATCGAAAAAAATATAGAGTAGAAAATCAGTATTTTAAGTATAAAAATCTATTCATTTACGATTGCCCATATCTAATCATGAAAAAGGATAAATTTATAACGTTATTATTATAACTATTAAATCTATTTTTAATTCTAGTTTTATAAACTAATACGATGAATGAAGCGCAAATAAAATCAGCACTTGCAAAAAAAGCAACTCAATTTACAACAGGAGGTCTTAAACCAACAAATTCATTTACTGAAAGTTGGATTGGAAGAGTCTATTTATATCACGAAAATGAAGAAATTCCTTTGGATAATGATGGTGAATTGATGCTTCCTCTGTTTCAATTGTGTCTTAATCAATTACCTTTTGTGCCTGAAATTTTAGAACAATCTAAGATTATTACCGTTTTTATTTCTAAAAAATTCCCGATGGACTTAACGCCTAATGAAAATAATTGGGTTCTGCGTGAATATAAAAACTTAGATAATATTGTAATTAAGGATTTAAAAAATGATGCTTCATTTATAAAACCTTTTCCGTTATCCAATACACTAATTGAAAAAGATTATCCGGTTTGGGAAGACCCTGAAATACCAAATGATATATCCAATAATATTAATCAACTTGAGGATTCAGGAATTATTGATTCTTATTACGATATTATCGAAAACAATTATGGTCACAAAATTGGTGGCTATGCAACATATTGCCAATCCGGAATTGATTTTGGAGATGATTTTGAATTTGTTTTTCAGATTGCTTCTGATGAAAAAGCGAATTTAAATATCGTTGACGGTGGAAATATTTATTTAGCAAAAAACAAAACGACTGAAGATTGGGTTTATTATTGTGATTTTTATTAAAATCTAAATCGGATTAAGAAAAACTTAATCCAATTTGTTTTTTTATATCCTCCACCATCTTACTCAAATCCAAACTATTTTGCTGCGACCAAAACTCACTTTCGATTTGACTGTTTCTAATACAATGATGACATTCTAGAATTTCGTACGTATATCCTTTTCCTAGATTAGGCAAACTGTAATTGGTTTCCTTTTGGTCTCTAAATACAGAATATCCGTCAGCTACAAACCACGGAGAATTAAGTTTAATATAGCCTTCTGTTCCACTTATTGTTGCTTTCATATCAGATTCTGAAATTATAGAAGCCTGCAAAACGGCCTGAGCATTTTCATATTGCAAAATCATTGAAGTCTGAAGATCGATTCCGTTTTTATGAAGAATAGATTTTGCAATTATTTCTTTAGGAATTCCCAGAAATATATAGGCGAGAAATAAAGGATAAACGCCAATATCAAAAAGTGCTCCTCCGCCAAGATCCTTATCAAAAAGTCTTCCTCCATTCTTTTCATCAGCATAAAAAGCAAAGTCAGCATTCACGCTTTTTATATCACCAATTATTCCTTCATTTACTTTTGTTAGAACTTCCTGAACCGACGGAATAAAGCGGGTCCAGAAAGCTTCCATAAAAAATTTATTGTACTTTACTGAAGCTTCAGTCATTCGAATGGCATCTTTATAAGACAATGCAATTGGTTTTTCGCATAAGACATGTTTACCATTTTCTAATGCCTTGATCGATAATTCGGCATGCGAATTATGCGGCGTTGCGATGTAAATAATATCAATTTCATCATCCTTACAAAGTGCCTCATAAGAATCATAAACTTTTGGGCAATTGTACTTTTCAGCAAAGTCAATCGCATTATCTCTATTTCTGGAAGCAACCGCAAATAGCGTTGCATCGTTTAGTAGTAATAAATCTGCAGCAAATTGATTTGCAATATTTCCTAAGCCAATAACTCCCCATTTTATTTTATTGTTATTTTTCATACGTTTCTATAAACGCTACTTATCAGGCGTTTAATTAAATTATTATCTAAATAAAGAAAAAACATTTAAAAAAATCAATTTTAAACAACATATATTTCATATTTTTAGCAACAAAATTGCAGATACACTATGAAAAAAGCCCTACTCCTACTCTTTTTGAGCGTTTTTTTAACAAAAACGTATGCTCAAGACTATTTCCCTGTTAATGAAAGTGTGCAGAATAAAAACAAAAATTATACTGTTTTTATGAATGCCACTATTTATGTTACTCCAACCCAAAAAATCGAAAAAGGAACTTTACTGATTCAGGATGGTAAAGTCGTTTCGGTTGGTAATACTGTGGCTATTCCTAAAAATAGCATTATTATCGATCTTGAAGGAAAAACAATCTATCCTTCATTTATTGATATTTATACTAGTTTTGGAGTTGAAAAACCAAAAAGTAACCTCTCTCGCGGGCGTGATCGTAACCCATTATACGATACGAAAAGAGTGGGATATTACTGGAACGAAAGTGTGAAACCGGAAGTAAACACTTATGAGACTTTTAAATACGATCAACCTAAAGCCGAAGAATTGCTAAAAGCAGGTTTTGGTGTTGTAGGTACTCATATTCCTGACGGAATTGCACAGGGAACCGGAATTTTAGTCGCATTAAACAATACTGAAAACAGTAAACAAATTATTGCCAATAAAATCACCAACCACTTTGCATTTACAAAAAGCGCCTTGACAAAACAGGCTTATCCAAGCTCATTAATGGGTATGATGGCATTGTTACGCCAAATGTATCTGGATCTGGATTGGTACAAAAAAGGAAATTCTGAAACTAAAGATTTATCATTAGAAGCACTGGCAAACAATGAAAAACTAATTCAGATTTTTGCCTCCGAAGACAAACTGAATAGTTTAAGAGCTGCAAAAATCGCCAAAGAATTTGGCTTGAACTATATTCTGAAAGGCAGTGGAAATGAGTTTGAAAGAATCGAAGAAATTAAAAGTACAAATGCTAAATATATTATTCCGATCAGTTTCCCGGAAGCATACGATGTCTCAAATCCGTATTTATCAAACCAGATCGAATTGACTGATATGCGTTTCTGGAATCAGGCACCTACCAACTTAAAAGTGCTATCAGAGAACGGAATTGTTTTTGCCCTGACAACGGACAAGTTAAAAAAGACAGAAGATTTTAAACCTAACTTACTGAAAGCCATTAAATATGGTTTTAACAAAACAAAAGCTCTAGAAGCTTTGACTACAATTCCGGCAGCGATTCTAGGGAAAAGCAACGAAATTGGAAGTTTAAAAACGGGCAGTTATGCCAATTTTGTCATTACTTCAGGAGAAATCTTCGATGAGAAAACAGTTTTATACGAAAACTGGGTTCAGGGAAGCAAATATGTGGTGAACGATATTAATGCAAAAGATATTCGTGGAAACTATAACTTAACTGTTGGAAAAGACACTTATAAATGGAAAATTGACGGAACTGTCGATGCACCAAAATCTGAAATTACTACTGCTGATGCCAAAAAATTAAAAACTACTTTTTCAGTTTCTAAAAATTGGATTTCACTCTTGATTAAACCTGCAGATACTATTAAATCTAATTATAGCCGTTTAACAGGATTTATCGAAAAACCGGAAAGTTTATCCGGAAAAGCAGTATTATCAAACGGAGATGAATTGGTTTGGACAGCTTTAAAAACCAGTGCATTTGTTGCTGTTAAAGATACTGTCAAAGCAGATAAACCAAATCCTGTTATTCCTACAACATACCCTAACATTGCTTTTGGTGATACTAAAAAATTGACGGCTCAGACTTTACTATTCAAAAATGCTACGGTTTGGACAAATGAAAAAGAAGGTGTTTTGACTGAAACAGATGTTTTAATTAAAAACGGAAAAATTGCTGCCGTTGGTAAAAACCTTTCGGATGCAACTGCTACTGTTATTGATGCAAAAGGCAAACATATCACAAGCGGAATTATTGATGAACATTCCCATATCGCTATATCAAAAGGGGTTAATGAAATGGGACATAACTCAACTGCCGAAGTTACCATTCAGGATGTAGTAAACTCTGAAGACATTAATATCTACAGAGATCTTGCCGGTGGTGTAACCATTTCTCAGTTATTACACGGATCTGCCAACCCTATTGGTGGCCGTTCTGCGATTGTAAAATGGAAATGGGGTTCGTCTCCAGACGAAATGTTATACAAAAACCAACCTAAGTTTATCAAATTTGCTTTAGGAGAAAATGTAAAACAAGCCAATTGGGGAATTGATAATCCTACTCGTTTTCCGCAAACCAGAATGGGAGTTGAACAAGTTTTTACCGATTATTTTCAGCGTGCAAAAGAGTATGATGAAAGCTGGAAAAAATTCAATGCAAATTCAAAAAAAGGAAAAGCGCCAAGAGTTGACTTAGAATTACAAACTATTGCTGAAATTATCAATAAAGAGCGTTTTATTACCTGCCACTCTTATGTAGAATCAGAGATTTTGATGTTGATGAATGTTACTGAAAAATTTAATTTTAGAGTAAACACTTTCACCCACATTCTTGAAGGTTATAAGGTTGCTGACAAAATGAAAGAACACGGAGCTGGTGCTTCGACCTTCTCTGATTGGTGGGCTTATAAGTTTGAAGTAAATGACGCAATCCCGTTCAACGGACCAATCATGCACAACGAAGGATTAATAGTTGCCTATAATTCTGATGATGCAGAAATGTCAAGAAGATTGAATCAGGAAGCTGCAAAAGCGGTCAAATACGGAAATATTTCTGAAGAAGATGCCTGGAAATTTGTAACCCTGAATCCTGCTAAATTATTGCATATTGATGATAAAGTAGGAAGTCTTAAAGTGGGCAAAGATGCTGACGTTGTCCTATGGAGCGATAATCCTTTGTCTATTTATGCTAAAGCCGAAAAAACAATTATTGATGGTGTGGTTTATTTTGACATTGAAAAAGATGCTGAAAAACAATTGTCTATTTCTAAAGAAAGAAGTGTACTAATTGGACAAATGTTGCAGGAAAAAAACAAGGGAATGAGCATGCAACAGCCTACCAGAAAAGAGAAAACAGAATACCACTGTGATACTTTAGAACAATAATAACGGCTTTAGAAAATTCGTAAAGATAAAAACAGATAATATGATACATAAAAACATATATATAATGTTGATCGCTTTTTGTGCTTCGCTGCAAATAAAAGCGCAACAAATACCGGCACCAAAACAAACCAAATCCATTTTGATTTTAAATGCCACAGCCCATTTAGGCAACGGAACGGTGATTCAGAATAGTGCGATTGGTTTTAAAGACGGAAAAATTACTCTGGTAGCTGATGCAACAACAATCAGACTTGCCGCCAATGCATATGATACGACTATAGATGCCAGCGGAAAACACGTTTATCCCGGATTTATTGTTCCTAACGCAACATTAGGTCTGGTAGAAATTGATGCTGTAAAATCATCAAATGACGAGGAAGAAATAGGAAGTTTTAATCCGAATGTAAGAAGTATTATTGCATACAATTCTGAATCGAAAGTAGTAGAAACAGTTCGTCCAAATGGTGTTTTAATTGCTCAGATAACACCTCGTGGTGGTCGCATCTCAGGAACATCCTCAGTGGTTCAGCTCGATGCCTGGAGTTGGGAAGATGCCATTATAAAAGAGAATGACGGAATTCATCTTAATTTTCCATCTAATTTTAAAAGATCGGGATCCTGGTTTGAACCTGGAATAATTGAAGCTAATAAAGAATATCCTAAACAAGTTGAGGAAATAACTGCTTTTTTAGTCAATGCAAAGGCTTACAACCAAACTGCTTCAAAAGACAGAAACATTGTCCTGGAAGCTACAAAAGGACTTTTTGATGGTACCCAAACGCTTTATGTACACGCAGATGAGGAAAAACAAATTGTAGACGCCATACAATTAGCAGTTGATAACCAGATCAAAAAGATTGTGATTGTAGGAGGATTTGAAGCTTATAAATCAGCTGATGTTTTGCAAAAATACAATGTGGGTGTTTTACTAAGACGTGTTCATGATATGCCAACCAGTGATGACGAAGATGTAAACCTGCCTTATAAAATGGCAAAAATACTTACTGATAAAGGTATTGTGGTTGGTCTTGAAAACAGTGGGGATCACGAACGTATGAGTGTAAGAAACCTGCCTTTTTTAGCAGGAACTTGTGCCGCTTTTGGCTTAGACAAAGAAAAAGCTTTACAGCTTATTACTTCTAATACAGCAAAATTGCTAGGAATAGATGCGACCTGCGGTACATTAGAAACCGGTAAAGATGCCACACTCTTTATCTCTGAAGGTGATGCGCTGGATATGCGAACAAACAAATTAACATCAGCTTTTATTCAGGGAAGAACAATTAATTTAGAGACTTTCCAAACCAAGCTGAGCGATAAATTCAAAGCAAAATACAATCAGAAATAGTTAAAAACTCTTTTTATAAAAAAGGCATCATTTGAGAAATCATCTGATGCCTTTTTTATTTAAAATTGGTAACGTTTTATTCTTTTAAGCAACAATTCAACCATAATTACTCTTAAAACATAAAATATTATCTCTGCTTTTTGTTAACACAGCTCCAAAAAGGCAAATATTTCGAATTTTAGATTGACAAATTACAAATTTTAAGTTCTTTTTAACAAATACACGCAAAATACAGGGGGTTAAATTTTAAAATTAACAAAAATTAAGCATTAGCCCCTATTTTTTATAGGGATGTCGATTGATTTTATACTTTTATAAAAAATTTAAAACTAAATAACTATGCGAAAAATTATTTTAAGTGTGATTCTTATCACTATTTTGGTACTAACCTTTATATCGAATTTTATCTTAACAGATAACCCTATTCCGGCAGAAGCTGTTAAGTTTGATACAGGAGATACAGCTTGGATGATCGTAGCAACTGCATTTGTATTGCTTATGACACCAGGACTAGGATTTTTCTACGGAGGAATGGTAGGTAAGAAAAATGTTATCAGTACTATGCTGCAAAGTTTTATGGCAATGGTAATTGTAACTATTTTATGGGTTGTTGTTGCTTTTGGATTAGCATTTGGCCCTACTATTGGAGGCATCATTGGAGATCCAACTTCTAACTTGTTTTTTCAGGGTGTTGGTACTAATACCGCATGGAGTCTTGCCCCAACTATTCCGTTTATGTTATTCGCATTATTTCAGGCTAAGTTTGCCATCATTACACCTGCATTAATCACTGGTGCATTTGCAGAGCGTGTACGTTTCTGGGCTTATTTATTATTCATGGTTTTATTTATCTTACTTATATATGCTCCTTTGGCACACATGACGTGGCATCCTGATGGAGTTTTCTTTAAAATGGGAGTATTAGACTTCGCCGGAGGAACTGTGGTACACATGAGTGCTGGTTGGGCTGCGTTAGCCGGAGCGATCTTCTTAGGAAAAAGAAAAATCCAGAAAGTGAATCCTGCCAGAATTACTTATGTATTACTAGGTACAGGTTTACTATGGTTTGGATGGTTTGGTTTCAATGCAGGTTCTGCACTTGGAGCAAACGGATTAGCCGTTCAGGCTTTAGGAACTACAACTGTTGCTGCTGCCGCTGCTGCAATGGCATGGGTTTTCCTTGATAAAATAATTGGACACAAATTATCTGCACTTGGTGCATGTATCGGAGCTGTGGTAGGCCTTGTTGCTATTACACCTGCCGCAGGCTTCGTTAGCATTCCGCATGCAATATTTATAGGCGCTTTTTCTGCCATCGTAAGTAATCTTGTAGTGAGCAAATTCCCTAAAGGAAAAATTGATGATGCTCTTGATGTTTTTGCCTGTCACGGTGTTGGTGGTATGGTAGGAATGTTATTAACTGGTGTTTTTGCTTCTAAAGCAATCAACCCGGCTGTTGGAGATAATCAAGGTTTGATTTTCGGAAGTCCAACTTTATTCATCAACCAATTAACTGCCATGATCATCGTTTCTATCTTCGCTTTTGTAGGTTCATATATCCTATTCTTCGTTGTAAATAAAATTACACCACTAAGAGTTACTGAAGAAAAAGAAGAATTAGGTCTTGACATTTCTCAACACGGAGAATTTTTATAAAAAAACAAACCAAAACCAAATAAACCAAAATTAAAAAAGCACTCTGAGTCTGACTTAGAGTGCTTTTTGCTTTGAAGATTTTAAGAGGGAAGAGAATATAGAGTAAAGAGTAAAGAGTCAAGAACAAAGAGTCAAGAGAGTAGATTTAGACGAAAGATTTTTTCTAAATTTTAGGCTGTGGGTAAACCAAATAAAAAAGCACTTTAAGTTATTACCTAAAGTGCTTTTTACTTTGAATTAATTTCAACCTTATTATTGTAATTTGAGAATGCAAATTCTAAATTTATTCTCTATATTTTCTTGTTAGATTGCCCTTATTCTATTCTATCAATTCGACAATCTCTCTCATCTATAATCTTTATTCTATTCTCTTTATTCTCTACTTAAAATTCCCAATTCCTTCTTTTAGCCAATGTAAGTATTCTTCAGCATTTACATAACTAATAGTAGGTTTTGAACTGTTTAAATTATTTCCTTCTAAATCTGTTATGATATACAAAGGCTGTGTATTGGTTTTATATTTTGAAATCATAAAATCAGTCCATTTATCACCAACCGTTATGATTTTATCTCCTGCAGCTGTTACAAATTGTTGCTCTTCTGGCAACTCACGTTTATCATCTACATAAAGAGAAATCAGAACAACATCATTTTTTAAGATTGGCAATATCATTGGTTCAGACCAAACGTTGTTTTCCATTTTTCTGCAATTCACACAAGCATAACCTGTAAAATCAAGCATAATTGGTTTGTTGATTGATTTTGCATAGGCAACACCATCTTCGTAATCATGAAAAACCATAATACCATGAGGACCTAGTTCTGCTCCGTCAGGAAAACCTTTTATAGATTCTGCACTAACATTTGAATTAGACGAACCTCCTACTCCAAACGGGCTTTCGCTATATTGTGGCGGTGGCGGAAAAGCACTAATTAACTTCAATGGTGCTCCCCAAAGTCCCGGAATTAAATATACTGTAAACACAAGAGTAAGTAATCCTAAATACAATCTGCCTACAGAAATATGCTGTAACGGACTATCATGCGGCAATGAAATTTTCCCGAATAAGTACAACGTCAATGCTCCAAAAATGGCGATCCAGATTGCTAGGAAAACTTCTCTCTCTAATAAATGCAATTGTAAAACTAAATCAGCATTTGATAAAAATTTAAATGCTAAAGCCAATTCCAGGAACCCTAAAACTACTTTGACAGTATTCAGCCATCCTCCTGATTTTGGCAGCGAATTCAACCAGCCCGGAAACATAGCAAACAACATAAAAGGCAATGCTAATGCTAACGAAAATCCTAACATTCCAACAACCGGAGCAATTCCACCGTTTGAAGCAGCTTCAACCAATAAAGTCCCAACGATTGGTCCTGTACAAGAGAATGACACAATTGCCAAAGCCAAAGCCATGAACAATATTCCGATTATTCCGCCTCTGTCAGCTTGCTGATCTACTTTATTTCCCCATGAATTTGGAAGCATAATTTCGAAGGCACCCAAAAATGAAGTTGCAAAAATGATCAATATCACAAAGAAGATCAAGTTAAACCAAACATCTGTAGACAACGCATTCAATGCATCTGCACCAAATATTTTAGTAACAATTAATCCTAAAATAACATAAATAGCAATAATAGAGAAACCGTAAATTACAGCATTACGAATTCCTTTTGCCCTGCTTTTACTTTGTTTCGTGAAGAAACTTACCGTCATTGGGATCATCGGGAAAACGCAAGGTGTTAACAACGCTGCAAATCCTGAAATAAAAGCGATAAAAAAGATCGTCCATAAACTTCTTGCAGGAGCCTGCTCAGGCATATCTTCTTTTGCAGGAGTTTCAGTAACTGCTGCTTTTCCTGTTTCAGTTTTAGCATTATTTACGACAGTTTTTGCTGTATCCACAACTAAAGCCGGAACTTTTGTTTCGTCTAATTTCGATTCAGTTACGGCAGCAACCGCATCCATTTTAAAAGTTGATGGAATAGCAATTGAGAACTTTTTATTTGAATTGATACAAACTTCTTTACAAACCTGAAAATCAAATTCAACATCAACCGTTTTTAAATTAGGATTGATAATAGTAATTTCCTGTTCGATATGTGCCTTACCTTCAAAAAAAGTTTCATTAACCCCAAAAACATCATTAAAAGCGGTTCTTGTTTTTCCTTCTTTAGCTTTTCCAACTAAATTATAATTTCCTTTTTGATTTTGAAATGTAATTTCTAACGCAAGCGGTCCACCATCAGGTGTAAATTGCGAATACATATGCCAGTCTTTTTCAATCGTTCCGTCGAAAATTAAAACAGCATTATTACCTTCTTTCTTTTCAATTTTTGAAGTCCATTTTACCGGCTCCAGGATTTGAGCATTACCTTTTGAAAAAGCGAACAAAAAAAACAAGAAAAACACAATAGTTTTATTCCAGATATTTTTTGACATTATTGCTTGATGATGTTGATTAAAGTTCATGATTCTAATTCTATTTTAAGTATTCGATTTGTGGCATTTTCAATTCTAAAACGATCGTCCTGTCTGATTCCAATAACCCATACAATCTGATTATCAGAACACAGAATCCATATTTTTTCTTTTTCGATCAGGGATAATTTTTCATCTTTAAAAAGTTTACTCACTTTTTTAGACTTCCCCTCCATTCCAAAAGGATAAAAAACATCCCCCTCCTTCCATTTACGTAAAATCAAGGGAAATTGGATTTTTTCAGCGTCGACAAATATAGCTTTATTTGCATCTATTGCTATGTGACTTACGTTACAAAGCTTTAATTTTAAGGGAAAATTAACTTCTTTATCGTTTGCAGTAATTTCAAATTCTTCCTTTTCTGACATTTCAGAAATTGGGCTTAAAATCAAAGTATTTCTATTTTTTAATAAGCGAAATTCAGATGAAAGCACTTGTTTACCTGATTGTCCGTCGACCAAATCATAAATATCGTTCCATGCCAAAAAACCAAATTCATTCAGCCATTGGTACAAATACGATTTATAATTGGGTAATTTTTTAAGCTGCTTCAAGTCGAAATGAATATCATCCCCTTCTTCTTTAGCTACTTGCTGGTAAATCATAATCGAAGCATCTTCGACCATTACCTGCGATTCCTGCAAATACGATTGTGTTTTCTGAAAAGCATTCAAAAAGTTAGGATTGATTTCTTTCAGCATTGGAACCAAATCATGACGAATCTTATTTCTAAGATATTTATTCGACGCATTACTGCTGTCTTCTCGCCACTCAATACCATTCTCTTCAGCATATTTCAGGATTTCATCTCTGGAAAATGGCAATAACGGACGAATAATCCGATCGTTCTCTTCCGGAATCCCTATCAATCCTTCCAATCCTGTTCCACGGGTTAAGTTAATGATAAAAGTTTCGAGATTATCGTCAGCATGATGTGCAGTTAAGATATAATCGAAATTTTCGGTTTCTAAAAGTTCATAAAACCAACTATAACGTAATTCACGTGCTGCAACTTGTGTCGACAATTTATAATCTTTCGCAAAAGCTTCAGTATCAAATTGAGTAATAAATACAGAAATATTATTCTGATCACAATAATCCTGAATAAAACTTTGATCACCAAAACTTTCTAATCCGCGCAGTTGAAAATTGCAATGCAAGACGGCAATTTCATACGGCAATTGCTTTATTAAATGCAATAGGACCATACTGTCTAAACCTCCGCTAACGGCCAGAAATAGTTTTTTATCTTCCAAAAATGGAAACCTTGAAACGATATGATTTTGAAATTTTGAAAACATTTGATAAATGTAAAAAATTAAATTCGTTCTATTTTTAAATGAAATGTTAAGCGTGTATTTTTTGCCACTAATTTTACTATTGCTCTATTTTTTTTGCCATGAATTGCACGAATTATTTTTTAACGCAGATTAAAAAAGATTTCAGCAGATTCACGCAAATCAGTTTTAATAAAAATCTTTTCAAATCTGCTTAAATCTGCAGAATCTGCGTGAAACAAAATCATTATAATCCTTTAATCTGTGGCTATACTTTTTCGCTACGAATTGCACAAATTTTCACTAATTAAATTACATTAAGCTAATAAAAAATTCGCGCTAATTAGTGTAATTCGTGGCTAACTTTTTTTTTAAAAAACTTACTGCAAAACTTCATGCATCGCCTTAGCCTTCAGCAAACATTCTTCGTATTCTTTTTCAGGGATTGATTGTGCTGTAATGGCGCTCCCTACTGAAAACGAAACGTATTTATTTTCCTGATTGTACAAAATACTTCTGATTACGACATTAAAATCAAAATCGCCTTCGGGTGTAAAATAGCCAATAGCTCCGCTGTATAAACCGCGTTTAGTTTCTTCGAGATTTTCGATAATTTTCATTACCGAAATCTTCGGTGCTCCTGTCATGCTACCCATTGGAAAAGTTGTTTTTAAAACATCAATAGGCGAATATTGAGGATCTAACTTTGAAGTTATCGTAGAAATCATTTGATGTACCTGCAAAAACGAATAGATTTTGCAAAGCTCAACCACTTCTACAGAACCTTTTTGTGCGGTGTGAGACAAATCATTCCGAACCAGGTCTGTAATCATAATATTTTCAGCGCGTTCTTTCGAATCTGATGCTAAAAATTGTTTTGATTTTTCATCTTCAATTGGGTCAGAAAACCGCTTTGATGTTCCTTTTATGGGTTGTGAAATCAGAGTCTCTCCTACTTTTTTCAGATAACGTTCCGGAGACGCTGAAAGCAAAAATTGTTTATTATTTTTAAAAAATGCAGAAAACGGGGCTTGTGAAATTGCATTTAATTTTTGAAATTTCTCCAGCGGATTTATGATTGCATTTTCTGCAAAAAACTCCATGCAAAAATTGGCTTCATACATATCTCCTTTATGAATATGTCTGAGCATTGCGCTTACTTTTTCGACATACGATTCTTTCGAAATTCTTTGCTGTACATCGACTTTACTCAGTGTTTCGAAAGTATTAAATTCATTTTGAACAATCTCATCAAAATCATCTTCGACCTCATCATCGCAAAGGAATAAATATTTAATTTCCAGCTGATTTCCTTTCAATACCATTATTTTTTTTGGCTGAAAGAAAAACAAATCAGGAAAATCTAATCCATCAAAATTACTTGATTTTAACTCTTCGACATTATTCTTCAAATCATAAGAAAGATAACCAAAAAGCCAGTCTTTAGTCGTTTGCTGATATTGTTTTAAATCGTCGAAGGCATTATGGAAATCAGTTTTTAACGAAGTAAAAGCATCTACAGCTAACATACAATCAAAACTGGAATATTCTTGCGGATACGAATTGCTGTCTAAAAAAACTACTTCGCGAAATTGTTGCGACCAGCTTAATAGTTGTTGCTTCAAGTGCTCTGGATTTGCAATATGTTTATGAATGGAAACTCTCAAAAATAAATAAATTTTAGATTCCAAAATTACGACAAAAAAAATCCCTCGATAAAAGAATAGTCAAAAATTATTAATTGCCTAAAAGTCGCCGTATTTTCCTGAATCCATCTTTGTATTTCTTATTAATTTATGGCCCTTTATTTTGATTGGCGCAGGTGGATTTATCCTTTACAAGAAATACATAAAGAAATAGCAAAAGTGTTAAAAAACAGCAATTTAGTAAGTAAAAATTCGTTATATTTGATATAGCATTGTATTAATCCTAAAATAGGTTGAATAGATTGTAAAATTCTCAATAAAAAAGCCTTAAAAATCAAATACCATTTCAATTGAGGATTTAGATTATATCACTTTTCAAAAAATAATTATACTTTTTTAACGTATCTAAAAATCCTAAGTATTATGAAAATTGCTACTATTATTGTCCGCGTTTTAATTGGCCTTTTATTTCTTTTTGCCTCTATTAGTTTTTTCTTTCATTTGATGCCTGCAGAACCAGCTACAAATGATGACTTTAAAGCTTTTAATACTGGTTTACTGGCCTCTACTTATTTAATGCCTTTAGCGAAATCAATCGAATGGCTTTGCGGAATTGCTTTTGTAACTGGCCGCTACGTAACGTTAGCTAATATTTTGATCTTACCGATAACGGTAAATATCTTGTTTATCAATTATTTTCTGACTCCTGAAGGTTTGCCAATTGCGGCATTGCTCTTTCTTGCTAATTTATTTTTGATTTACAGATATTGGGATAATTATAAAACTGTTTTTACGAGATAACTTATTTGTACTTAAAAATACGGAAGCCCGATACTTTTTGAGCATCGGGCTTCTTATTTAATAAAGATTCAACGTTTATAATCTTTATTAATTTATCGTGTCACGGCATTTAACAGTAATCCGTGTTCATTAATTTGCTTTATCATGTTTTACCCAAACTAAATCTGAGATTTCATATCCTATTTCTCTGGCTTTAATTAGAAAATCTGCTTTTATACTTTCGGGGATTGTCGTTTCTCTGGAAAGTATCCACAAGTATTTTAAATTTTCGCCGGCAACAAGTGCATATTTATAGTTGTCTTCAACAGCAATCACATTATATCCGGCATAAAATGGACCAAAGAAGGAAACTTTCAGCATTCCGACATTATCGCTTTTAGCAAACTTAGCTTTACCTATACTTTGCTCCCATTTTTCTTTTTTTTCGTCATAACCTTTATTATCAACTTTGATTGTTCCGTTATCATTGAGAGAATATTCGGCTGTAACATTATTCAGTCCTTTTTCATATTTAAAATCAAGTCTGGCAATTTCGTACCACTTTCCTAAATATTTCGATTTGTCAAAATTAGTAACTGCTTTTGCATTTTTGGGAATTGTAGTACCACAAGAATAAAGTGCGAGAGCTATTCCTGCTCCAACTAAAACGGGAGCTATATATCTATTTTTCATAACGATCTATTTTTGTATAAAGCTACAAATACCGTAAAGCATTTATTTTACACAATTTAAAATAACATTTACAACTTTATTGGTTTTAAGAAAGAAGATTTTCTGCTGAAAATTATATATTTGATCAATCAACAACTCCATTAAATGAAAAAATATATCTTATTAGCTTTCTTATCTTTTTATTATTTTTCTAACGCTCAATCGATACAATCTGTTGATTCATTAACTACTGAAATATGTAAATCATTGATTCAGAATAAAAACCTGAATAATGAAATCAGAATCAATACTATAAACAATTCCCACATTACGCCTTATTTAGCAAAGTTTAATGATAGTCTGGTTCAAAAAAAAGCTTTTGAACTTATATTCTATAGATTACAAAAAAACTGTAATGAATTTGTAGCACTTTTTCCTAATAAGGCAGAAGAAAGGACCTGGTCTATGCAAGAGGAAAAACCTGTCGAGAAAATAGCGAAGGCAAAGTGTAATCAATTCGACAAGACTTCAAAATATTATTATATCGAGAACGATGGCAATAAGGTAGCAGTAACTTTAAAGGATAATTTGTGGACTGAGCAATTTTCTGATAATACTTTTTCAAAACTTCATTATCGAAAAAAAGGCAATTGCGAATTTGAACTGGAATTCATTGAAAGCAATAATATCTCAAGGGGAAATTTAAGTATTAAAGGCGATAAATACCTCTATAAAATATACGATGAAGAAAATGAAACGTATAGTCTTTATACTAAAAACAAAGAAACCTACTATATTTTTAAAATCGTAAAAGAATAAAAAAACCGCTAATTCCAAAACTTCGGAATTAGAGGTTTTTTAAAATTATGATTTAACGTAAATTATACGTGTAATGCTCTATTATCTGTAGCCGCTAATGCTGCTTCTTTTACTGCTTCAGCAAAAGTTGGATGTGCATGACTCATTCTTGAAATATCTTCAGCAGAAGCTTTGAATTCCATAGCAGTAACCGCTTCAGCAATTAAATCTGCAGTACGGGCTCCAATCATGTGAACTCCTAAAACCTCATCTGTTTTAGCATCAGCAATGATTTTTACGAATCCGTCTAAATCTCCACTTGCTCTTGCACGACCTAAAGCTTTAAAAGGAAAACTTCCTACTTTGTATTCAGTTCCAGAAGCTTTAACCTGCTCTTCTGTTTGTCCAACTGCAGCAACTTCCGGCCAGGTATAAACTACACCAGGAATTAAGTTATAATCGATATGTGGTTTTTGACCTGCTAAGATTTCAGCAACCATAGTTCCTTCTTCTTCTGCTTTGTGTGCTAACATTGCTCCACGAACAACATCACCAATTGCATAAATATTAGGAACGTTAGTTTGTAAATGATCGTTTACTTCTACTTGTCCTCTGTCTGAAATTTTAACTCCTGCTTTGTCAGCATTTAATCCGTCTGTGTACGGACGACGACCAACAGAAACTAATGAATAATCTCCTTCTAAAGTGATTGTTTCTCCTTTTGCATTTTCAGCCTGAACGACAACAGCATCACCGTTTCTTTCTACTGATTTTACTTTGTGAGAAACGTAGAATTTCATTCCTTGTTTTTTCAATACTTTAGTCAATTCCTTAGACAAAGAACTATCCATTCCGGGAATGATTCTGTCCATGAATTCTACTACAGAAACTTGTGCTCCTAAACGCAAGTAAACTTGTCCAAGCTCGATTCCGATAACTCCACCACCAATAATTACTAAGTGTTTTGGCACTTCTTTTAAAGCCAATGCTTCAGTAGAAGTGATAATTCTTTCTTTATCAATTTTGATAAATGGCAAAGAAGATGGTTTTGAACCTGTAGCGATTACAGCATATTTTGTTTCGATAGTTTCAGAAGTTCCGTCAGCTTTTGCAACTGCAATGTGCGTTGCGTCTACGAAAGATCCTAAACCGTTGAAAACAGTAATTTTATTTTTATCCATTAGGTAGTTGATTCCACCTACGGTTTGATCTACAACTGCTTGTTTACGAGCAATCATTTTCTCTAAATTGACTTTTACTTCACCCGAAACTTCGATTCCGTGATCTGCAAAATGTGCAATTTCTGCATAATGATGAGAAGATGATAATAATGCTTTTGAAGGAATACAACCTACGTTAAGGCAAGTTCCGCCTAATGAATTATATTTTTCTACAATCGCAGTTTTGAAACCTAATTGTGCGCAACGAATTGCTGATACATATCCTCCAGGACCTGAACCTATAATGACTACGTCAAATGAACTCATAGTTTGTCTATTTTATTTTTAGCGATACAAAATTAAGGAATAAAGTTTTGTTTAAAGTTTAAATCTCAATGTTTTTTGTGTGAAATTTTGGGTGGAGGGTTTTGCTAAGAAGTTTTGTTTTTTTACCACGAAGTCTCGAAGGTACAAAGTTTTTTTTACCGCGAAGTTCGCGAAGAGTTACGCGAAAGCTCGCAAAGTTGTTGTTTTTTAGTCTCGTGAAGAGACGCAAATTTTTTAAATTTTCTTTTTGATTTTGAAAATGAAAAAGAATGTTTCAGGCTGATTTTACAGATAAAGCAGTTTTAAAAAAACTTAGAAGTCACATAGTCGCAAAGCTTATACATAAACTTGTCATCCAGAGGAACGAAGGATCACATATGGGGCTCGGCAAAGATTGGCGATTCTGTTTGCGGAATATCTCATGTGATCCTTCGTTCCTCAGGATGACAAAAATGATGAGAAAAACCTTCGTCCCTTTGCCTCTCTGAACCTTCCTCAAAAAATCACCGTCGAATTCTTTACCTCGCTAATCATAAACATACTTTGCGTGCTGCCAATATGCTGTAGCGAAGTCAATTTGGTTACCAGAAATTCTCTGTATTCTTCCATATCTTTTACTAATACTTTCAGGATATAATCATAATCGCCGCTTACGTGATGGCATTCTAAAACTTCGTTGAGTTTGATCACTTCGCTTTCGAATTTGGTGAGGAACTCTTTGGTATGCTGAATGAGTTTTAAGTGGCAGAAAACGACAAATCCTTTGTCGATTTTGGTTTTGTCTACTAATGCTACGTAGTTTTTGATGATTCCTTCGCGCTCTAGCTTTTTGATGCGTTCGTAAACTGCAGTTACTGACAGATTCAGTTTTAAAGATAATTCTTTGGTGGTCTTTTTACTGTCGGTCTGTAGTAAGACTAAGAGTTTTTTATCGGTGGCGTCTAAAGTCATTATAGTTGATGGTTTTTGGTTGATAGTTTGTTACGAAAAGATAGAAAATCTACTGCGTTAGACTTTCTTTATCAAATTTAGATTAAAAATCTTTAAAAATTACTTTTTATAGTTTTAAATTCTAATTATTACTTACTCAATTGATTAATTTTCTAAATAGTCCTTATTTTGAATAGAATTTCTTTTGAATACGAATGTATTAGCCCTGATAGAAGTGGAAATCCTTTTGTGCCGGGGTTCGGCACAAAAGATTGAAACGGATAGCAGGAATAGTTCCTTCCTTCGACTTCGCTCAGGATGACAAATCAAATTCCAAATTTTGAATTCCAATGAAAATGGTTAAAAATTAAAATTTGATAATCAGTTCCAACAACTTGAAACCTAAAACTTAAAACAAATAAAAACTTGAAACTAACTAAAAATGAAAAACTTTAATCCAGCAGATAAAATTCAGGATTTGCAATACTTTGGTGAATTTGGCGGTGTAAACCCTTCTATTTCTGATTCTTCGACATATACGTTTCTTTCGGCTAAAACGATGTTCGACACTTTCGAGGGGAATATGGAGGGCTGCTATTTGTATTCACGTCATTCGTCTCCAAGCAATTTATACTTAGATCAGGCTTTGGCGGCAATGGAAGGAACGGAAACGGCAAATGTTTCGGCTTCGGGAATGGGCGCGATTACACCTACTCTGTTGCAGTTGTGTGGTACGAGCGATCACATTGTTTCGAGCAGAACAATTTATGGCGGAACTTATGCTTTTTTGAAGAATTTCACTCCTAGATTCGGGATCGAAACAAGCTTTGTAGACATTACAAAACTTGATGTTGTAGAGGCTGCAATTACGCCAAAAACGAAAGTTTTGTATTGCGAGACGGTGAGTAATCCGTTATTAGAAGTTGCTGATATTGCAGGTTTGTCCAAAATTGCTAAAAAGCATAATTTGAAATTGGTGGTCGATAATACGTTTTCGCCTTTGTCTGTTTCTCCGGCAAAATTAGGCGCCGATATCGTGATTCATAGTTTGACCAAATACATCAACGGAAGCAGCGATACAGTTGGCGGCGTGACCTGCGCATCGAAAGAATTCATCAATTCGCTTAAAAATGTAAACTCGGGAGCAAGTATGCTTTTGGGTCCAACAATGGACAGTTTGCGATCAGCTTCTGTGATGAAAAACCTTCGTACTTTACATATCCGTATCAAACAACACAGTCATAATGCTCATGTCCTGGCGGATAAATTCGAAAAAGACGGACTCAAAACAGTTTATCCGGGACTGAAAAGTCACCCAAGCCATGAACTTTACAAAACGATGATCAATCCGGAATATGGTTTTGGCGGAATGCTGACAATTGATGTTGGAACTCTGGCAAAAGCGAATGAACTAATGGAATTGATGCAAGCCAGAAATCTAGGTTATCTCGCTGTAAGTTTAGGATTCTACAAAACACTATTTAGTGCTCCCGGAACTTCGACGTCTAGTGAGATTCCGTTAGAAGAACAACACGAAATGGGATTAACGGACGGTTTGATTCGTTTCTCTATTGGGTTGGATAACGATATTGAGCGTACTTATGAAATGATGAAGGCTTGTATGGTGGAGCTTGGCATATTGTAGCCTTGGTTCACAGAGGCTCGCAGTGTTGCACTAAAGTTTTTTCACGCAGATTTTGAAAGATTTAGGCAGATATAAACAGGTCTTATTTATTACTATCTACATTAAATGTGCTGAAATCTGCAAGATCTGCGTGAAAAAAAAACCTTTTTTATCTGTAGCAAAACAAAAAATCCGTTCTGAAATCTATCAGAACGGATTTTTACTTTATTTTGGTTCGTAATGCCTAAAGGATTTCCAATATTTATCTTTATAAATTTCGTAATTTATTTCAAACGTTTTATTGTGTTTTTTTATTAATGCATCTAAAACTTTAGGAGGTTTTCGAAAATCTTTACAGGCAAAAAAGATCTCTCGTTTGTTATTTGCTGTTTCGCGTCCAACATTTAGATAGCCATCTGCATCAGTTAAACTTAACGTTATTTCATCTTCAATTTCATCCAATCGTTTGTAAGTTTCATTATCCGGCAAACCACTTTCGTCAGTTTCCTCATACGGAATTCCAACTATCAAAATCCAGGGATGGGATGCTTTTTTATCCCATTGCAAAAGAGTTGTATTGATTACTGCCAAAACAATTCCACCCTCTTTTGTTTTCCCTTCAAAACTTGCGTAACCATCATGTTCTGTATTATGCCTTGTGCCTTCGTATTTTTCGATGAACTCTTTTTCTCTCCAAATTAAATAATCTTTTAATTTTTCGATTGGAATCAGCTCCTCAGCAACTTCATTGTTGCCAATTACTCTCATATTATCTATCAAAGTAACTGAATGCAATTCGCCCAGGTAATTATCCAGAAAAATATAAATTCCATTCGCTAGTATTCCTTTTTTTTCTTCTGTAAAATGATCGTAAATAATTGTAAGATCAATTTCGTCCGGATAGTTTTTATCGAGATTAGGATAAAATTTTAAATTTTCTTTCTTAAATTCATAATCTTCATAATTAATACTAACGTCTTTAATATTTGATGCCGGTTTAAGAGCTGTAAATTTCCAGCCTTTAATTTGCGGAGCATTATTTACCAACTCTTCAATTACGTAAATATTTTTAATTGCCCCATCCGGTGTTAAAATTAATTCGACAGTCTGATCGTCAAACATACCCGTCAGGAAATAAATCCCAGAGTGCACTTCATTTAACTTTGGAGCAAGTTTATCAAAGAAATCTGTATTTATGTTTTTACGGCTTTGAACAATTTTAAAAAACTCTTTTTCATTTTTTAGAAACCAATTCCAAAAATCGCTACTAGAATTTATCGGAGTATCTTTTTTACCCAGAATATTTTTAAGAAAACTCATTCGTTTAGAATTTAAAAATTACAATCCTCAAACTTAAGAAAACCTTTTAGAAAAACATAAGAATATATTGATAAAAAAGTCGTTCTGAACTAATTATGGAAGTATTATAAATCTGTTATGAACACGAATTTCACGTCTTAGCACCAAGTTTAATTGCGTAAAACTAGTTTGTAAAATTTATTTCACAAACTAGTTAGTACTGACAATTGATAAAATTCGTGTTTGTAGCGTTCCGAGATTATTTTCAGAGCGGATTTCTATATATAATTTATAGTTAATTATATTTCAATCGTATTCAGCTTACTGTTTTTTCTACTGTACGTAAAGTAAATAATCAATCCTATTAATAACCAGATGGTAAAGTAGATCCAATTCCAGACGCTTAATTCAGCCATCATATACAGACAACAGATAAGACCTAATAACGGAATTAAAGACAAGTTTTTTCTAAAGGCCCAAACTGCTAATCCAACTAAAACTACTAAAAATATCCACATTGGGATTTTGTGTTTGAATAAGCTGAATCCTGATTCGTATTTTAGAGAATCACTGACTGGCAATCCTTTTACAACGGCAGCATATTTAGCATCATCGTCTTGATACTGGCTTAATAAATGCTCTAAATCTGCGGTTTGTGCAGTTTTATTATGAAGATCGATACTTTCTAAATAATTGAAAACTTTGGTTGATTCTTCTTTATTTAATGATGTGATAATTGTCGTTGCGTCATAAGTCTGCTCTTCATTATTAATAAAAGCCATTGTTGCTTTAGTATTGAAATTGAAAGCATAATACAGTCCGACAATCATAAAAACTGGCAAAATATATTTTGAATTCACGTAAGGTGTTTTGAATTTTCCTCTCGGGATATCTTTTTTATCCTGTAAAACCAAAACTCCGGCGCAAACCAAGACAAAGGCAAATAAAGTTCCGATACTGCATAAATCTGTTACCATTGTCAAATTCAAAAACAAAGCTGGAACTGCCACCACAAAACCTGTTACAACAGTAGCAAATGATGGTGTTTTGAATTTTGGGTGCACGGTAGAAAATTTCTTTGGCAATAAACCATCACGGCTCATACTCATCCAGATACGGGGCTGACCCATCTGGAAAACCAACAAAACGCTTGCCATTGCAACTACAGCACTTACGGCTATAATTCCGGACATCCATTTTAAGTTTAATTTATCGAAAACAAACGCCAGAGGATCTCCAACATTTAGTTCGTCATAATTTACCATTCCGGTCAGAACCAAGGCTATGGCGATATATAATATAGTACAAATGATAATCGCCCACATCATTCCGCGTGGTAGATCACGTTGTGGATTTTTACATTCTTCGGCAGTTGTCGAGATTGCATCAAAACCAATATAAGCAAAGAAAACAGCCGAAACTCCTTTTAAAACTCCACTAACCCCATTTGGTGCAAACGGATCCCAATTTGCTGTATCTACATAAAATACACCCACTGCAATTACTAAAAGCACTACGCAAAGTTTTACTACAACCATTAAGTTACTGGCATTACGGGACTCTTTCATTCCTCTGTAAACCAACGCTGTAATCAAAATAATGATAAACAATGCCGGTAAATCAGCAACAAAATGGAAAGATCCAATCGTTGGTGATGTTGTCCAGGCCGTATAAGCTTCCTGTAATCCCCTGCCTAAATTCTCATATGATTTTCCGCCCTGCATTAAAGCCGTGGCATCTTTAAATCCGTTTGAAGCCGTTAGATAATCCATCTGGATCCATTGCGGGAGATGAATTCCGCCACTCTGGAGCAGTCCTGTAAAATAATCACTCCACGATATGGCAACGGTTATATTTCCTACAGCATATTCCATGATTAAAGCCCAACCAATTATCCAGGCAACTATTTCTCCAAAAGCTACATAAGAGTACGTATAAGCACTTCCTGAAACCGGAACCATTGAGGCAAATTCGGCGTAAGCAAAAGCAGCAAAACTACAGGCTAAAGCAGTAAATAAAAACAAGAAAATTACCGCCGGTCCACCATCAGCACTGGCTTTTCCGATGGTACTAAAAATTCCTGCTCCCACAATTGCAGCAATTCCAAACGCAGTTAAATCTCTCGTGGTTAAATGTTTTCCTAATGCATTATGACCATCTGCTTCGTTTTTTGCAACTTGCTTCAGAATATCTTGTACCGTTTTTTTACGGAATAAACCTGATAATGCCATATATGGTTTTGCTTTTAAATTAATTTAAATCGGTGTTTGCTGTTTTATTTTGCAAATAATGCAAAAATTATCCTGATTTCAAATATATAAAACCATTTTGTTTTCTCTTTAGTTATTCTGATAAAATTAAATTTAAACAACATAATTAAGGATTTTTCTTTATAACTTAATTTATCTGAATAACCTCAAAGCTAAAATACCGGATCCTTAATTCGAAATCAGGACTAATCCTTAATAATATAAATTTTAAACCTTATTTTTGATGTTCTAAATGTATAAAAAATGGCAAATAACGATTCTAAAAAATATAAATTAGGAATGATTGGATTAGGCACAATGGGCCGAAACCTTTTATTGAATATGGCAGACAAAGGTTTTTCTGTTACAGGGTATGATAAAGACCAAAAAATGATTACGAAACTTGAAGAGGAAGGTAAGAATCATAACTTGGAAGGATTTGATAATATCGAAAACTTTATTGACAGTCTGCAAACACCCCGCACGCTAATTTTATTAGTGCCTGCCGGACCAATTGTTGATAGTGTTATAGCTGAACTTAAACCGCTTTTGAGCAAAGGCGATATCATTATCGATAGTGGGAACTCTCATTTTAGCGATACGAACCGAAGAGTTGCAGAACTAGAAAATGATGGTTTACATTTCTTTGGTATGGGTATTTCCGGTGGTGAAGAAGGTGCGCGATTTGGTCCTAGTATGATGCCTGGCGGAGACAAAAATGCCTACAATGTCATGAAAGATATTTTTGAAGCCATTGCTGCAAAAGTAAACAACGATCCGTGTGTAACTTATATTGGTCCTGGTGCATCCGGACATTTTGTAAAAATGGTGCATAATGGAATTGAATATGCTATCATGCAGCTTCTTGCCGAAACGTACGGAATTCTTAAAAATGGTTTGGGATACTCGAATCAGGAAATTCACAATGTATTTAAGAAATGGAATGAAGGAAGGCTTCAATCTTTTTTATTAGAAATTACAACAGATATTTTCCCTGTTAAAGATACCGAAACACCAAACGACCTTCTGGACATGATAAAAGATGAAGCGAGATCAAAAGGTACTGGAAAATGGACTTCAGAGGTTTCGATGGAACTGCAATTGCCTGTCCCTACCATTAATGAAGCTGTTACCAATCGTGATTTATCTAAATACAAGGCACTGAGAGTTTCTCTGGAAGATGTTTTTGGCAAAAAAGATTCTAAAATTGATATTTCGCTTGAGGATCTTGAAAATGCATTCTATTTTTCGATGATTTCTGCTTATGCACAAGGTTTGCATTTGCTTGTACAAGCTTCTAAAGAATACAAGTACGAATTGAAATTAAACGAAATTGCTAAAATTTGGCGTGGAGGATGTATCATTAGAGCCAAATTCTTAGAAAATATTTATCAGGCTTATGATAAAAACAACACATTAGAACATTTGTTTGGAGATGCCGGTATTCAGGAAATCATCAAATCTACTTTGGCAGGTACTCGCAAAACAGTTGCTGCTTGTGTAACTTCTGGTGTTGGTATTCCTGCTTTTGCTTCGACTCTTACTTATTTTGACACTATTACAAGTGCCCGAATGCCTTCGAACTTAATTCAGGCACAGAGAGATTTCTTTGGAGCTCATACTTTTGAACGCATTGATAAAGAAGGTGTTTTTCATGCGAAATGGAATTAACCAGCATCAATGTTTTAATACACGAATCACAATATAAATATGAAAACTAAAGCCAAGTTAAACCCCACTATTTTTGTAATTTTTGGAGGAACAGGTGATTTAAATAAAAGAAAATTAGCGCCGGCACTTTATAATTTGTTTATCGAAGGTTATATGCCTGATCAATTTGCTATCATTGGCACAGGGAGAACAGAATATACTGATCAAGGCTATAAAGATGCACTGGAAGACGCTGTTTGCGCATTTTCGCGCACCGGAAAAGTCAAGGAAAAATGGGATCGTTTTGGTAATACCTTACATTATTGTGCAACGGATTTTGATCAGCCTCAAACTTTTGAAAATTTAAAAGCCTGTATCGAAAAATACCAACAGGAATATGGAGAAGATACACAGGTAATTTTTTACTTAGCTGTAGCACCTAGTTTTTTTCCTGTAATTGCCGAAAGCTTAAAAAAATACAAATTAACTGAAGACGAAGATAATAGCCGAATTATAATCGAAAAGCCTTTTGGCTACGATTTAGAAACTGCAAAAGATTTAAACTCGCTGTTAAGCAGCATTTTTACTGAAAAGCAAATCTATCGTATCGATCACTATTTAGGAAAAGAAACAGTGCAAAACATGATGGCCTTCCGTTTTGCAAATGCTATGTTTGAGCCTTTATGGAACAGGCAATATATTGATCATGTCCAAATTTCGGTAACGGAACAATTGGGCGTACAAGATCGCGGTGGCTATTATGAAGGAGCCGGAGCATTAAGAGACATGATTCAAAATCACCTTTTGCAATTGCTTTGTTTAGTTGGAATGGAAGCTCCTATAAGTTTTGATGCGACTGAAATTAGAAATCGTAAAGTAGAAGTTCTAAAAGCTGTTCGTCCGTTTTCTCAGGAAGACATTCGTTTTAACACCGTAAGAGGACAATATAGCAAAGGTTGGGTCGAGGGCAAAGAAGTACTTGGATATCGCCAGGAAAAAAGTGTTGACCCGGAATCTAATACAGAAACTTTTGCAGCGGCTAAATTTCATATCGACAACTGGAGATGGCAAGGCGTTCCTTTCTATTTAAGAACAGGAAAACGTTTAAACCAAACTTCGTCTTTAATCACTATTCAATTTAAGGACGTACCTCATCAGATTTTTTCCGGAAGCGCGACCGAAAACTGGCAGCAAAACCGATTAATAATCAGTATTCAGCCAGAGATGAGTATTCGAATGCAAGTATTGGCTAAAAGACCGGGGCTGAATATGGTCCTAAATCCTGTAGACATGATTTTTGATTATAAAGGCACTTATAAAAATGACAGTCCGGAAGCTTACGAAACATTGCTGCTAGATGCCATAATGGGCGATCAAACGTTATTTATGCGTGGCGATCAGGTAGAAGCTGCCTGGGAATTGGTGATGCCAATCCTGAACTCGTGGGAAGGCAAAAAATCGATTAACTTCCCTAATTATCAAGCTGACAGCTGGGGACCTGAAAAAGCTGAAGCATTGATTGCCAGAGATGGTTTTCATTGGTTTAATCTACCATTAAAAGAAAAAGAATAATACAAACGTAATTGAACGAAGTACAAATCAATTAAAAAATTATTTGTGCTTCGTTATTACTTATTTAGAATAAAAAACATGAACTTACGTATATACAAAACAACCGAAGAATTAACGCTGGATTTAGCCAATTACATTATTGAGATTGCACAAACAGCAATAGAAAAAAACGACCGTTTTAATTTTGTGCTTACCGGAGGAAATTCACCTAAAGCACTTTATACTTTTCTAGCTACTGAATACAGAAACAAAATCGACTGGAACAAGGTATTTTTCTTTTTTGGCGACGAACGTACTGTTCCTGCAAACGATGAAAACTATAACGGCTTAATGGCTAAAAGATCTTTTTTTGATATCTTAGAAACATCCGAAAATCATATTTTTTATGTCAATACTACTTTAGATCCTGAAGCCGCAGCCGCTGATTATAAAAGCAGAATCGACAAACATTTTGACAACAATGATCTTGTTTTTGATTTAATTCTTTTAGGCATGGGAGATGATGCACACACAGCTTCTATTTTCCCGCATACTACTTTGGTTGCTGATACAGAAGCTACTGTAGCATCAGTATTTGTAGAAAAATTAAATACACATCGTATTAGCTTAACAGCTCCGTTAATCAATAAAGCGCTAAATGTGGCATTTTTAGTTTTTGGAGCAAACAAAGCCGAAGCACTAAAACACGTAATTAAAGACGAGCAAAAAGAGGTGAACAACTACCCTTCTCAATTGATACAGCCTATCGACGGAAAATTGACCTGGTTTGTTGATGAAGCAGCTTCCAGCTTGCTATAAGGCGAGGTATCTCACAGAGATTCCCGGAGAGCTTTTTTGCCCACGGATTTTACGGACAAAACAGATTGACGCCGGTTTCTTTTTAATCTTTGTCAAAAAAAATCTGATAAATCTGCGAGAGAAAAAATTAGCCATAGATTCTTTTAATAAAAATTTCTCGCAGATTTAAAAAGATTTAAGCAGATAAGCGCAGATTATTTAATAAAAATCTAAAATTAAATCTGCTATAATCTGCTCCCGATAGCTATCGGGACTGCGCGCAACAAAATCATTTTAATATTAATAGTCTTTGGCTGAACATTTCTTTACTTAGATTTTTTTGCCACAAATTTCACAAATTAGCACAAATTATTTCTCACGCTCCCTATAGCTATCGGGACTGCGTGAAAGAATCTTTTTAATGAGTGGCTAAAACTTAAGATAAAACATAAAAATCCGCGCTTATCCGCGTTTTCACGTAGTGAATCCGTATCATCTGTGGGCATACTATCTCAACGCAAGCAATTCCTTAAAATGCTTACCGGATGCTGTGCTTCCCTACTCGTTCCGTCAAAAATTTGATGGCGGCAGCTCGTTCCTGCGGCGGCGATTTTTACGTTTTCGGCAGTAGCACGGACTTTAGGGAATAAGGCATCCTCTCCCATTTGCATACTTACCTGATAATGTTCTTTTTCGTAGCCAAATGATCCTGCCATTCCGCAACAGCCCGAATTATAGATAGTAACCGTATTATTCGTTGGCAAATTCAGCATTGCGAAAGTCGCTTCTACCGAACTCAACGATTTCTGATGGCAATGCCCGTGAATTTTGATTTCCTTCTTTTCTTCTGAAAAAGAATCAGGTTTGATCTTACCGTCTATAATTTCTTTTTTAAAGAATTCTTCGATCGTAAAAGCACTTTGTGCTACTTTCTGAGCGCTTTCTTTATCATCTGCCAAACGTAAATATTCGTCCCTAAAAGTCAAAATTGCCGATGGTTCTATACCTATCAAAGGTGCTTTCGCAGAAATTAAATCCTTGAAAATATTGACATTGATATTCGCGATCTTCTTTGCTTCTTCCAGAAATCCTTTCGACAAATAGGTTCTTCCGCTTTCTTCGTGATTTACAACCAGAACTTCGTAACCCAATTTGGTTAATAATTCGAAAGCATCGATTCCGATATTGACATCGTAATAATTCGTAAATTCATCATTAAACAAATACACTTGTCCGTTCGGGAAATTATTTTGTTGTGGCTTATGGTTTTCATACCATTTTTTAAACGTCTTTTTGGCTAGCAACGGAACTTGTCTTTCCGGTGCAATTCCCATACTTTTCTTCACCAGGGATTGATTCGAAATAAAATTCGTAATCGACGGAAACAAACTTCCCATTTTATTCAGTTTTGCATTGTGTGCAAAAATCTTATTTCGGGTCGAAAATCCGTTTGCTTTTTGATATTGGTATAAAAATTCTGCTTTTAAGGTTGCAACATCCACATTACTAGGACATTCACTTGCGCAAGCTTTACAGCTCACACACAACTCAAAAACTTCGTATAACTCCTTCTGATCGAATTTGTTTTCTTTCTCAGAATACGTTAAATATTCACGCAACGCATTCGCTCTCGCACGCGTTGTTTCTTTTTCGTTTTTTGTCGCACGATAACTCGGACACATTGATCCTCCTGCCGATGGTAATTTTCTGCAATCTCCTGATCCGTTACATTTTTCGGCAGCACGCAAAATCCCTAAACTGTCTGAGAAATCCTGAAACGTCTTTATATCCGGTTCTGTCCTGCCTGAAATCACACGATGGTTTTCGTCCATCTTTAAAGCGTTGACAATCTTCCCGATATTCAAAACCGAATTCGGATCAAACGTCAATTTGATTCTTTTCAGCAACTCATAATTGGTTTCGCCAATCATAAACGGAATAAATTCTCCGCGCACAATTCCGTCGCCGTGTTCACCGCTTAGCGAACCTCTGTATTTCTTTACCAAAATGGCCACATCGGTCGCAATGGTTCTAAAGAGTTTTAAATCTGATGTTTTCTTTAAATTCAAAACCGGACGCAAGTGCAGTTCTCCCGCTCCGGCATGTGCGTAATAAATAGCGTCTTGTCCGTGGCGTAGCATCATGGCCGAAAACTCTGCAATATAAGCAGGTAAATCACTCAATTGAACTGCCGTATCCTCAATAGAATCAGCTGCTTTGTCATCGCCAACAATACTTCCTAAAAGTCCGAGACCGGCTTTTCTAAGTTCGTTTACTTTATCAATATCAGCACCGTATATTTTTACGAGCGCGTAACCAAAGTTATTTTTTTCTAAATCGGCCACTAAAGCATTTGCTTGATTTTCGGCATCTGCCGCATCATGTGAAGCGACTTCAAACATCATAATCGCTTTAGGTTCTCCAACCAGAAAAAATCTGTTTTTAATGTGTTCGCGACTTGTTTTTGTACAATCTAAAATTGTATCGTCGATCATTTCGCAAGTATACAAATGATGTTTCATTGCTACTACGACAGATTCCAGCGATTCCTGAATACTATGATAATGCGCCACGACCATAATATTATTCGCTGGCGGTAAATCATCAACTTTTAAAGTAATTTCGGTTGTAAAAACCAGCGTTCCCTCGCTTCCGCAAAGTAATTTCCCTACGTTTATTGTGGGTTCAGTTCCGCCAAACAAATCCGATTTTAATAGAATATCAACGGCATAACCTGTATTTCGTCTGTGAATTTCCGGTTTTGGAAACTCCTTGATAATTTCGTCCTGCGTTGCTTTTTTCGAAAGTTCCTCATAAAGACTTTTATATATTTTATTTTCTAAAGTATCTCCTTTGGTTTTTGCAATAAATTCCGCCGAAGTCAACTCGTTAAAAACCACCTGAGAACCATCGCTTAAAAGTCCTTTGATTTCGACAATTTTATCGCGCGTCACACCATAACGAATCGAAGTCGTTCCCGAAGAATTATTGCCCACCATTCCGCCAATCATACAACGGTTTGTGGTTGAAGTGTTAGGTCCGAAAAAAACGCCATGTGGTTTCAGAAATAAATTCAGTTCATCACGAATTACACCGGGCTGAACTGTAACCGTTTTTTTAATGGGGTCGAAATTCAGGATTTTGGTAAAGTTTTTCGAAACATCGACCACAATTCCGTCACCAACCGTTTGTCCGGCAAGTGAAGTTCCTGCCGTTCTGGGCGTAATCGAAATATGATGCTGCGCCGCAAACCGAATCACTTTACTGATATCTTCGATAGTTTTAGGAACAGAAACCGCTTTTGGTCGAATTCTGTACACCGAAGCATCGGTCGAATAAAGCGTTTTATGAAGATCATCGTATAAAAGTGTTCCTTCTAATGACGTTGCTAATTGTTCTAACTCCTTATTTATTGACATTATCGCTGAATTTATGGCTTTTCTTTCAGTTACAAAAATAGTTATTTTTTAAGGTTCAGAGGTGCAAAGTGCCAAAGGTTCAGAGATTTTCTTTTCTTTGGCTTTCCTGAGTTCTAATTTAGAATTTACACACCCAATTGTCAACCTGAGCGATTCCGAGGCATCGGGAAAAGGCTTATGAAAACTGAATTTCAGCACGTAAAATGGGAATTTGTTTTTTCATTAAAATTTTAATTCGAAGCTATTCCTGCTATCCGTTTCAATCTTTTGCTTTTTAAAGGAAAAAGCAAAAGGATTTCCACTTTTATCAAGGCTAGGCATTTGGTTTTATCAGAAGATTTATTGGAATCGACAGATTCAGTCTGTGCTATTTTAACAGTATTTTTCTTCTTTTAACTTTTTAGACATCTGTTTTTTATTATATTTGCCGTTCTTAAACTTCACATTGAGAATTAAATAAATTTGCCCTTGCGGTATGATGGTATATTGTAATCAACAATAATGTTCTTAAAGACATATAACATCTTATTTACATGGGTTTTACATTCAAAAAAATATCAAGTTATGAGTACAAAAAACCTTTCGAAAGAAGCCGAATTCAGGCTTATGTCTTTTTTCAACAACACCATCGCGCCAGATCAAATGGCGAAAGCACTAAGGCAGGTAAATTTTAGTTATTTACATTTCACTAAAAATGATTTTATTTTGATAGGGTTAGAAAATAGAAATTTTAATATGAATGGGAACTATCTTTAGTTATCTTCTAATTAAGATGGATCAAAATCAACTAATAGGTTTCTGGCTTTTTTATAATAGCTTCTATGACGCAAGAGTTTTTGCAGATTTTGATAGTGATGGTGAATTAGATTATTTAGATTAGGGTGTCAGAAAAATAAGATAAGTTTTTATAATATCGAAAAAGATTCATTAAAAGAGAGTACGAATAAACTTATATTTGTTTTACCAACTAAAGGACAGACTGAATATGAAGATACTCATGGTATAAGTAATGAATGGTATTCTATAGTTGACAAAAGTAGATCAAACTGGTTTTTTAAATTTTGATCACAATAAATCGTTATCCGAAATAATAAAATTTGATGATAGCACAAAGAAAAGCATGAGAGAAATTAAGAATGAACAGAACAAAAAAAAATGAGTTGATAAATTGCTTAGATCTTTTGAAGTCTGGTAAAACTATTCATAAAAAACAGAGATAAAATAAAAAAAACATTAACATTAAAACAAATGAATAATTTAAAAAATAATACAACTCTTGCTATTTGCTCATTAGTAATTATCATTGTTATGAATGCTTGCTCTTCAAAGTATATTAAACTTGTAAGTCCAGATACAAAAACTGAGTTCGGTATTACTCTAACCTCACCTTCAAGAGGTGTTTTTTTTGTAGAAAATCAGAAAATTCCAGCTTCAAAAAACAAAATTGAAATCCATACGAAAGTAGCAAACTCTCTTTACAATAATTATGGCCCAGCAACTGATAATAGATTCATAGGAAGAACAAATGCCCGACAATTAAAATTTGTAACTAACAATAAAACCTATCTAATAGATATTACAAAGCTTCAGAAAAGAACAGCAATGGTTATTTTTGATGGAAAAAATAAACCTATTATAAAATACAATAGTAAAAGATACAATGCCAGCATCGAAAAGTATTTCATTGGTAAATCCAAATAAAACAAGGAAAACATTTAAATTTCACATAAACACACGCACTATATTAGCTTACAATTTTTAAATATTTATTGAAATAAAATGGCAACAGACGGAATAAAAATAATTGACGGAGACTTAGCACGAGATACCTACGAGCAAATAATGGATTTATATGATAGTGATGCAAGTACTGAAACCATTAAAAAAGAAATTCCTTTTATTAAAGAAGATTACGGAAAGGAAACCGATTTTTATCACGAAATATTTGTGACTTCTTACGCACTTGCATTTTGGGAAATTGGAGAAATGACAGAAGATATTATTGAAGAAGTAAAACGAGTGATTGAATTAAAAGCCGGCGTTAAAGTATGGACAGAGGAATGTGATACAAACGAAGGTAAAAAAAGACAAAAAGAACTTGATAAACTTATAAAGAAGATTAGTCAACCCAATTTGAAAATTAGGAAAAGAAAAAAATACAGATTAATTAAAAACCTTTATTTTCAACCTGACGACTTATTAACGTTTCAACTTTCAGACCAAAATTATTATGCCATAATCTGTGCAAAAATAACGCAACATAGAGGACAATGCACGTATGATTTAGTTGCTACAACCTATAAAGGAAAAAATAAACCAACTGTTGAGGATTTGAAATCTTGCTTTATTGCAGGACAGAAAATTGGATCTGGTTATGACTGGAAAACAACTTTACTACAACAGCCAAACGTTGATGAAATTTGGGAATATGTGAATCGAGACAATTTTTTCTTCGGACTTTCTTATAGTTTGGTTACTCATAGAGATATGATTTCGTTCAAAGATAAGTTTGAAATTGTTGGTAAACTCAAAATAAAAGAGAGTTTTAAAAGAGATGCTGGATACGGATACGAATCTTCTTTTGATCGATTTGAAAAAATTTTTATAGACCTTGACAATCATATTACCATATTCAGAGAACAAAAATATCCCGTGTCTTTACTTTGTGAATTTTGATTTTTATAAATTACCCTACTCCTTCCCCCAAATCCTGGTATTCAAATCCAGCTCATGAACAATATCATGCATAAACTGAACAATCGAAAGATCATCTGTAAGTAAATCAGGAACTAAAAGCGAAGTATGAATAGGCGCTTCGAAGTAATTAGTGCTTAACGGGAAAGCGATATACATTTTTGAACTTATAAACGAGATCGAAATTGTTTCCTTGGATTTGTTGTTTAGGTTCAGAATTCTTTCCATCATGGCGGGCGTTAAGATATATCTTGCCTCGATTTGATTTCTCGAATACGTAACAAACTGATTATCAAAATCGGAATTTTCTAACTGTACAATTTCGGTATTTCCAAAACTAAAAACATTTTTAGAGAACCATGCGCCAACCGTATTCCCAAAACTTTTTGGACGAACGACTGTAGAAACCGTAAAATTTTTATTAAAATCAGCTACAAAAATAATTCCTTTAAAGATGTTATGCCATTCCGTGCGTGTTCCATTTTTGGTTTGTGTTTCGGTTTTATATTCGGCATGCACTTCGGCAAATGAGAAAGAAGTTTTATCGACAGTTCCGGTTATTAAATCCTGCGTTTTATAGCGATCCGGTTCTGTTGTAAAAAGATCCGAATTTATAAATTCATTTTCAGGAAGTCCGCTTTGAGGTATAAAAGTGAGGCTTTCGTTGATGTTTTTTAATGCCGTTGCCACAACATTCGTTTTATAAGAGACTTTGTATTTTCGCGCATCACCATCGATCTGAAAAAGCATTACAATCCCAACAATTATAGGAATCAAACTTAATATAAAAGCAACACTAGCAGCTCCCACAAGTAGGCCGCCCACGATAAGTACTACCGCAATCCCAAATACAGTATAACAAACAGTATAAGTCGACGCGATTTTTTTTCTGTCGACCTCTAATGTATTCAAAATCTCTTGTAAGGCTGGATTATTAGTGATTTCTGAATCCATTAATTATTAAAAAGTTCTTTTGCACTAATATTTTTACGTTCTTCTTCTGCCGTTGCCAAAACTTGAATTGGAGTATAACTCAGCATTCCTGCAAATAAATTGCCTGGAAACATCATAATAGCGTTATTAAAATCTGTAACTACAGCATTGTAAGTTCTTCTGGCTGCCGCAATTTGTTCTTCGCTTTCTGTCCAGGTCGTTTGCAAATTAGTAAAGCTTGAGTTCGCCTTTAGATCGGGATAATTCTCAACATTTACCATTAAACCTCTTACAGTAGTACTCAATTCACCATCAAGACTGGCTTTTTCTGTATCGCTAATCGCTCCGGAAGTTGCTTTGGCACGAAGCTCCACAATTTTAGTCAATGTACTTTGTTCGTAATTGGTATATTGTTTTACAATTTCAACCAAATTCGGGATTAGATCAAAACGTTTTTTCAGCATTACATCGATTGCCGAAAAAGCATTCGTTACCTGATTTCTTTTTCCGATAAGTGAATTGTAATAAAATATCCACAAAAATATAAAGATGATAATAATTGGTAATATGACAAACATGAATTTAGTTTTATTAGTTTGGTCAAATATAAATAAAAACGAAATAATACTACGTTTAATTTTGTAAACTAAATCTTACTTTTAAGGAATCTATAAATTTTCCTGAAACAAGAGCTGAAATTTACAACCTTAAGTTTTGGAAACCACGAAATTACCTTAAAAAAATAAGAGGGCTCCTATTAATCCTCTTCCACAAAATCTAATTCCCTATTTTTCCTGTTTCTAAAATAATTGATCAGAAATACGATAAAACCCGAAAAGAGATTCAATAAAATCATAAACAAAAAAAGCTGAAAACCTAATAAATTCCTACCTATAATCAGGTCTAATTTGGTAGATATTATCTGCTGATGATTGTAAAATTGCCAATTCTCATAATCACTATAGTCATTAGAATTTCTATTTATTACTTTGAGAAACCAAGCGCATAGTACAAAAATGAATACCGATAGGAATATCGATACTTTATGGTTTATATAATAAATAATACCAGAAAAAGTTGCGTTTGTAACAATACAAATAAGTAATACCGGCACAAAAAACATAGCAAACATAACGGGAGAGCTAAAAAAAGCGATTATAGCCAGCATCACAATGACACTATTTGAAATTATAAATTGAATACCAAACTGTTTCATTCTTTTTTAGCTGTAATGGTTATACTGTTTCCCCGAAAATAAACTTCAAATATATCATTCTTTATTAAACTCAGGAATAGGATTGATTATTACCGCTGCAAAAAAACATATTTAGTTAAAACAAACGAGCACCGGCATCTGCAAAGTTTTTAATTCGGGGGCTTGTAGGACTCAACTCTGTTACTATGGCATCTATTCTATCAAGTCCGCAAACTTTATGAGGCATTTTGCCGTTGATCTTGTCTGAAGTTGCTAAAACAATAATCTTGTCTGAGGCGTTGATCATTTCTTTTTTGATGATCGAAACTTCATAACCCATTTCTGTAAGTCCCTGATTGACATCTAAACTACTTACGCCTATAAAACAAACATCAGCTTTGATTTTCGACAAAACCTGAACCACATCGATACCAACAGTTACCATTGCATTTTTTTGCAGTTTTCCACCTATAAAAATCAATTCAATATTAGGATGTTGTGACAATTGCATCGCGATAGGCAAACTATAGGTATATATTGTAGCAGAGAAATCAATTGGAATGAGTTTACAAAACGACAAATTGGTGGTACCTCCTGTCATAATAATTACTTGACCTTCGCGTAAAAACGACAACGCTTTTTGGCCTACAATTATTTTTTTATCTTCATTGACGATATTGATATCAAATATATTACGCGACTTATCCTTTACCAGAAAGGCACCTCCATATACTTTTTCAATAAGTCCTTTGTTGTGCAATTCATTGAAATCCCTGCGAATTGTATCCTCAGAGATCTCTAATTCGAGAGCGAGATCGATCGTATTTACTTTATCGGCCTCTTTGAATTTATCCATGATAAATTGATGCCTTTCTTTTTTCAACATTTTCTTTTTTTAAACAAATATAAAAGATAATGCATTATTATGCACGTTTTAATTGAACAAATTTAAAAAATAGGAGTTTTATTATGAAATTTTTTTGATTTAAAACGATTATAATGCGTTATTATGCATTATCAAACATTTTATTTTAAAATATCGCACAAAATCGCATTAATTAAAAAAAATGTTTATATATTTCGGTTCTCTAACTAAACAAAAATTATAAAATGAAAAAACTATTATTTATTTTATTTGGAATTATTTTGTTTGCGCAACCCATATTTGCCCAATCAAAAACCGTAACCGGTACAATTACAAGTGAATCTGACGGACTTTCTCTACCAGGAGTATCTGTTCTTATTGAAGGAACATCTAAAAGTACGGTAACAGATTTAGATGGAAAATTTAGCATCGCTGTAAACCAGAATGAAACACTGGTTTTTAGCTTCGTTGGATTTGCTTCTAAAAAAGTTAAAATTTCAGCTAACTCCAGTGTAGTCAATCTTAAAATGGCAGAAGAGACGAACACACTTTCTGAAGTTGTTGTATTAGGATCTACTGTGCGTGCTACTCGTAAAGAGTTAGGAAACGCAGTGACAAGCTTAAAAGGTGAAGATTTAGTAAAGGCGCAACCAGGCGGACTTTCTACAGCTTTGCAAGGTAAGATTGCCGGAGCTCAGGTTTCTCAAAACTCAGGTGATCCAGCAGGTGGTTTCAGCATCAAACTTAGAGGAACTTCTTCTATATTAGGTTCTTCTGACCCATTATATGTTATTGATGGTGTTGTTTTGAATAATGCAACTACAAACGTTACCAACCTGAATGTAACTTCCGGAAACTCTAATATGCAAATTGGTCAAAACAGATCGTCTGATATTAATCCTAACGACATCCAGAGTGTTGAAGTATTAAACGGAGGAGCCGCTGCAGCGATTTATGGCTCAAGAGCTGCAAATGGTGTTGTTTTGATTACTACTAAAAAAGGTGTTGCAGGCGAAACTAAATATACTTTCTCTACTAGTGTAACCTCAAATCAAATTAGAAAAAAATTAGACATGAATATGTCTGACAAACAATTTGTGAGTACTTCGCCAGCTTTGTTTCCTATCCAGGGCAATCCTGCAAGCGCAACTACTGTAAATGTATTGGGAAGAGATCTTGAAACCAGAACTACAAACGTTCAGCGATATGATTATCAAGATGATATTTTTACTACAGGTGTAGGAACTGACACTTACTTCTCTCTACAAGGCGGAGACGAAAAAACAAAATATTTTGCTTCGCTTGGTTATTTAGTAAACGAAGGAATTATAAAAAATACAGATTTTAAAAGAGCCGGTGCAAAAGTAAGATTGAAACATGACTTCAATTCGAAATTATCTGCTACTGTAGGATTGAATTATATTAATTCAGGCTCAAATGAAAAACCGGATGGAAACGTTTTCTGGAGTCCAATAAACTCTATAAACATTACCAACAATACTTATGATATCAAACAAAAAGATGCCAACGGTAATTATTTAGCTGTTGATCCTAACAGGATTAATCCGCTTTCTATCATAGACGATTTTAAAATCAAACAAAATACAGACCGTATTATTACAGATTTACAATTGAACTATGTTCCGTTTAAAAACTTCAATGCCGATATGATTTTTGGTTTAGACAATTACAACCAAAGAGGAAATGTATTTATCCCAAGATATACCTACACCGTTAACCCTGCTTATTATAATGATGGATATGTTTCTGAAGCAACTAACAGAGTAGTGCAATTCAATAATGATTTAAATTTAAGATACCTTTATAATATCAACTCAAACTGGAAAGCAACAACTTACGCGGGTTATAATGTACAAACTTACCGTGATAATTTCGTAGCGATTGAAGGACGTAACTTAAAACCATTTATCGAGACTATAAATGCTTTTAATACTTTAATTCCGGGTTCACCAAGTTCAAGCCAGTCAAAATACAATTTATGGGGTTACTACCTTCAGGAAACGATTGGTTATAAAGATAAATTATATCTGACTGTTGCCGGAAGACAAGATGCTTCGACCATTTTCTCAAGCGATAACAGATCTCAGTTTTATCCAAAAGCAAGTTTGAGTTATGTACTTTCTGATGAAACATTCATGGAAAGCATTCATGATGTAGTAAGCTCTGTAAGACTTAGAGGATCATGGGGTAAATCAGGAAGTTTAACAGCTATTAAACCTTATGCACGTTTTACCAATTATTCTACAGGAACACTTTTAGGAAACAGTACTTTTACTATCGAAGGTTTCAAACAAGGAAATTTAGATTTAAGACCAGAACAAAGTGTTACTTATGAAGTTGGTGGTGATTTTGGATTCATAAAAGATCGTTTAAACTTATCATTCAGTTATTATAATGCTGACATTGACGACTTATTGTTACCTGTTCAGTTAGCAGCTTCTGAAGGTGCTACAAACACTATTAAAAACATTGGACAAATGAACAATAAAGGATTCGAATTGAATCTTAAATATGCGCTTATCCAAAAAGAAAACCTGCATCTTGATGTTTTTGTAAACTATAGCAGCAACAGAAATAAAGTAACAGGATTACCACAGCAACGTTTTAAATTAGACAGCAATTTAGCAGGAGCTCCTGTTTTTGTTGAAATGGATAAACCAGTTGGAATTTACTACGGTACTTATTTTGCAAGAAACACTGATGGAAGTTTATTGTTGACTGCTAACGGATATCCTCAAACTGAAAAAGGAGACGTAAATACCGGAGTAGCACAAAGAGATGCTAACGGACAACCAACAGGAACGATTTTGAACAAACAAATTGGAAATCCAAATCCGGATTATATCATTTCGTTTGGGGCGAATTTAAACTACAAAAAATTCAGTTTATCTGTATTATTTGATGGTGTTCAGGGCGTAGATGTTTTTGATGCTGATTACAGAACAAGACAAGGTGTTGGTTCAGGAGCATTGGTTCAAAAAGAACTTAACGGAGAATTGCCTCGTGGATATATCTGGTCTGTTTATAATGTTGAAGAATTTAGAGTTGTTGACGGAAGTTACCTGAAATTAAGAGAAGTTTCTTTGAGTTATTCTTTTGGAAAATTAAACAATTTCTTTAATGATTTAAGCATTACCGGAAGTGGTAGAAACCTGATTTCATGGGATAAATTTACCAGTTTTGATCCTGAAACAAATTCAGGCGGACAATCTTCAGTTGCGAAATACAATTTTGGAACAGTGCCAATTCCTAGTTCATATTCATTGGCCGTTAAAGTTCAATTTTAATCAAATAAAAACATCATGAAAAAAATATTCATCCCTATAGTTGCTTTTGCATCCCTTTTTGTTAGCTGCAACGAAGATTATTTAGACCCAACAAAACCGTCTCAGGAATTAGTTTTTGGATCCAGAGAAGGTATTATTGGTGCGGCAAACGGATTGCAACAGCTTTGGTCTGTAGACAGAACAAGCCCTGTTTACAATACCATTACCGGTAACGGATTTACAACAAAAGAACTCCGACTTATAAATGCAGGAAATGTTGACGAAGGTGAACTTTCTGTTGGTGGCGAGGTTCTTTCTACCAAAAATGCCGTAGTAAACAATCTATGGTCGCAATGTTTGGTGATTAAATCTGAATCTCAAAAAGTAATCGATCATATTGATGTTCTAACAGCCGAAACTGAAAGATCAAGTGTTCTTGTTCATGCTACTATTTTTAAGGCAATGGCGCTTACTACTCTTGTACAATATTTTCAGAGTGTTCCGCTAAAAACGGCAAAAAATGCTACTTTCGATTCAAGAACTGATGTATTAAATGAGGCTATTAAGATATTAAAAGCAACAGAGCCTTTGCTGGATAAAGCAACTGGTGCACCAGGTTTAGTTAGCACACTTAATTATAAAAACACAGTTTATGCTCTTTTAGCCAGAACGTATTTAATGGTGGGAGACTATGATAACGCCATTGCTTATGCCGCTAAAGTTGATCTTGCTGCAAAATCAGTATTTGCTTTTGATCAAATAAGCCCTAACCCAATTGCTTATGTTTCGATCACGACTAATAACGTATTCCAACCAATAGATTTAACATTGGGATTACCAGCATCTTTAGCTCCTGCAAGTACTGACGGAAGATTGAATTTTTACATCAAACCGGGTTCAAACCCTACACTTGCAACTGGATTTTTTGATTCTAACATAAAACCAATCCCTGCTTATTTACCGGGAGAAATGACATTAATTACAGCAGAATCATATGCCCGAAAAGATAATTTACCTCAGGCAGTTATTGAATTAAATAAAGTTTTGACTAAAACTGCAGCGGCTGATGCTTACGGAATTGGAGCAAACCTTGCACCATATACCGGAGCAGTTACCAAACCTGCTATTTTGACTGAAATTTACAGAAACCGTTGTATCGAAATGTACATGTCCAGTTTAAAATTCGAAGACAGCAGAAGATTTGAGCGTCCTGCCGCCGGAACAACCGGAGCTGAGAGAAACCGTAACTGGTATCCTTATCCGGACTCTGAAAGAAACAACAATTCTAATACTCCGGCTGACCCAAAAATTTAAGACCCTCCTAAAATCGGGGCATCCTGTTATGCCCCGATTTTTTATACTATAACCCCAATTTATTTGTTATGAAAAATAAAAATCCAGAAACTGAGCAAGAATCTTTATATAAAGATCTAGATCAAATGACCGTTAAAGAGCTTCTTAAAAACATCAATACAGAAGACAAAAAGGTACCGCACATTATCGAACAGCAAATTCCCAAAATTGAAAAACTGGTAAAAGCGATCGTAAAAAAGATGCAGCTCGGTGGAAGATTGTTTTATATTGGTGCCGGAACTTCAGGACGTATCGGAATTCTGGATGCTTCTGAGTGCCCTCCTACTTTTGGAGTGCCACATGATATGATTATTGGTATTATTGCAGGAGGAGATACCGCTATTAGAAAAGCAGTTGAAAATGCCGAAGATGACACAGAACAAGCCTGGAAAGATTTGGCTCAATATCAAATTTCAAGTTTAGATTTTATCATAGGAATCGCAGCTTCCGGAAATACTCCTTATGTTTTGGGCGGACTTGAAAAAGCAAAAGAAAACAATATTAAAACGGGAAGCATTTCCTGTATCAGCAATGGCCTTATTGCTCAGGTTGCAGATCACCCGATAGAAGTTGTTGTTGGACCGGAATTTTTAACCGGAAGTACCCGTATGAAAGCCGGAACAGCTCAAAAGTTAACCTTAAATATGATCTCAACATCGGTGATGATTAAATTAGGAAAAATCAAAGGCAACAAGATGGTAGATATGCAATTATCTAACGAAAAATTAGTAAAAAGAGCCATTAAAATGATTATGGAAGAACTCAACATCGAATCTGATTTAGCAGCAGAACTTCTTCAAAAACACAAAAGTGTACGAGCCGTTTTATTAGACCATAGTGCTAAAAAATAATTTCCTCAACTAACCAAAAACCAAAATGTCTTCAAGCACAATATTAATTTTTATAGTCGTCTATTTTGGACTTTTGCTATTCATTTCTCATGTTATCAGCAAAAAAGGACAAGACAACGATTCGTTTTTTAAAGCCAATAAAAACTCGAAATGGTACTTAGTCGCTTTTGGAATGATTGGTACAGCATTATCCGGAGTTACATTTATATCGGTTCCCGGTGAAGTGGGATCTCCAAACGGAGAACAATTCAAGTATTTTCAGTTTGTATTAGGTAACGCAATTGGTTTTATTATCATCGCAAAAGTACTGCTTCCTCTCTATTACCGAATGAATCTTACTTCTATTTACAGCTATATCGAACAACGAATGGGTGTGAATAGTTATAAAACAGCCGCATCTATTTTCCTGGTAAGCAGAACCGTAAGCTCCGCTTTTAGATTGTATCTCGTGATTATTGTCTTGCAGCGCTATGTTTTTGATTACTATGGCATTCCGTTTCCAATGACAGTATTTTTAGCCTTAACACTTATTTTTCTGTATACCTACAAAAGCGGTTTAAAAACGATAATTATTACAGATACTTTACAAACGTTCTTCTTGGTAACCTCTGTTTTTATCACCATTTATTTTGTGTGCGACAGCCTTAATTTGAGTGTTATAGAATCCATTTCGACCATTAGAAAAAGTAATTATTCACAAGTTTTTTTCTTTGATGATTTCATGACCAGTAAATATCATTTTGTAAAACAAATTCTGGGGGGAATTTTTGTTACTATTGCAATGGTTGGTCTTGATCAGGATTTAATGCAAAAAAACCTAAGCTGTAAAAACATTGGAGAAGCACAAAAAAACATGTTTACCTTTACAGGAGTATTTGTACTGATCAATATTATTTTTTTAAGTTTAGGTGCTTTATTGTACATCTATGCAAACAAAAACGGAATATCAGTACCGCTTGATTTAGTGACTAATAAACCAAGAACTGATTTACTTTTTCCTGAAATTGCGCTCAATCATTTATCACTTGTTCCTGCTTTTATTTTTCTTTTAGGAATTATCGCAGCAACATTTGCAACAACAGATTCAGCCCTAACTGCTCTGACAACTTCATTTTGTGTAGACTTTCTGGGAATGGACAAAACCGAAAATGCCTCTAATACTAATAATGTAAAAAGAAGACATCTGGTACATTTCGGATTTTCTATATTGCTGTTTCTGGTTATTATTATTTTAAATTCTTTCAACGACAGTTCTGTAGTTACCCTGATTTTCAAAGCTGCTTCTTATACTTACGGACCACTATTAGGATTATACGCTTTTGGATTATTGCAAAAGTCAAGGCGTGTAAACGATAAATTAGTTCCGGTAATTTGTATCATTGCTCCAGTTTTGACTTATTTTATCAGCGAACATTCAGCCTCACTTATCGGATATACATTTGATAATGAACTCATCATACTAAACGGCCTTTTTACTTATATTGGACTTTATTTTACCAGCAGCACTTCTGAAGAAAGAATATCTTTTTAATTAGTTTGTATTTAAAATAATCTGATTTTAGCATTTCAATTGAAACCGTTTTCATAAAATTCAATTTTCATGAATAAAAATATTAATGCACTTTATAAAATTGCACAAAAAGAAACCCGAAAAATTATTGGGTTAATGTCAGGAACCTCTCTTGACGGACTTGATATCGCTTTATGCGAAATTTCAGGCTCCGGTGAAAAGACAACCGTTAAATTAAGTCAATTTGAAACGATTGATTATTCCGAAGATATCAAAATCGAAATCCGCGAAGTTTTTGCCAAGAAAATTATCGATTTTCAGCACTTGGTTGTTCTCAACGAATGGATTGGTCTTTTGCATGCTGAGATGATCAATAATTGTCTTCAAAAGTGGAATATTCCATCACAAGAAGTTGATCTGATCGCCTCACACGGACAAACTGTTTTGCATGCTCCTAAGTTTTTACACCAACTTGAAAAATTTCCAAACGCCACATTACAAATCGGAGATGGCGATCATATAGCTGTAAAAACAGGAATTATCACACTATCTGATTTTAGACAAAAACATATTGCCGCTGGTGGCGAAGGTGCACCGTTAGCTGTTTATGGGGATTATTTTTTATTTGGAAAAAAAGGCGAAAACCGCATTATGCTTAACATGGGTGGTATTGCCAATTTTACATTTTTACCCGCTTCCCTAAACCCCGAAGAAACTTTTGTAACAGATACAGGAACCGGAAACACTTTGATTGACCTTTTTGTAAAACAATACTATCCTGAAAAAAGCTACGACAAAGACGCTGAAATAGCACAAAAAGGAACATTGAATCAGGTATTATTAGACAATTTAAAAGACAATGCTTTTTTTGTCCAGCAATTTCCAAAAACGATTGGCCCGGAACTTTTTGGGGCCGATTATGTAAAAGCAGCACTCTCAAAAAGCAACATCAACAATATTTCTGCTCCTGATTTATTAGCTACTTTAACGCGTTTTAGTGCCGAAACAATTGCTGAAGCCATCCAGTATTCTGTAAAAAACTCTTTAGATAAACTTGAAGATTTCAAAATCTATATGTCTGGCGGAGGCACGCATAACCCGCTGCTAGTAAAATGGCTGAAAGAATTATTGCCTTGCAAATTTCACAAAAGTGATGATCTCGGCATTTCCGGAGATGCTAAAGAAGCCGTTTTGTTTGCTATTTTAGCCAATGAAACTGTCGCCGGAGACGGCTTTAATTTTGGCACTCAAAAAGGAATTCCATCTGTTACTATGGGCAAAATTTCATTACCAGACTAAATACAATTTAAATTAAAAAAAATAAAAGACCGTATCATTTAATCAGCTGCTTCAAAAGCAATAATCGTACGCTTATAATTATGCTTATTCTTTTGAATTAGCGCCATTTTCGAGAATCAAATACCGGAATCATTAAGCTACCTATACTTTATACTCTAATTTAGAGTTTAGTATTATGTTATTTTTATAAAAAAGGCATGGTTTTTAAGGTGTAAACTATTAAAAATATCACATCAAAATTATAATTTCAAATAGTCCGCTAAAAAAACTATTTTTGGATTCTGTTAAAAAAGATTAAAATGCATAAAAATCAGCACTTAATATTTCCTTTTCTATTTTTATTGTTCTTTAATTGGAGCGCCAATTCACAAGAAAAAATACTATACCCTAAAAACGAATTCAGAGGGGTATGGATTGCAACTGTGGTCAACATCGACTGGCCAAAAACGGCTATTGATGGCGTAGAAAAAGAAAAAGCAGATTATCTGGAAATTTTAGATGCGTACAAAAAACTAAATTATAATGCAGTAATTGTTCAGATCAGAAGTGTTGGTGATGCTTTTTATCCATCAGAATTTGCTCCCTGGTCCCGTTTTTTAACAGGTAAAGAAGGTGTAGCTCCAAACCCATATTACGATACATTGGCGTGGATGATTGAGGAAGCGCATAAAAGAGGCTTTGAGTTTCATGCATGGCTGAACCCGTATCGCGCTACTTTCGATTTAAACAAAAATCTTTTAAGCCCTAATCACGACATTTTCAAACATCCGGAATGGATGATAGAATATGCCGGAAAACTATATTACGATCCGGCATTGCCTGAAGTTCAGGAACATTTAACCAAAGTCGTAAAAGAAGTTGTTGACAAATACGATATCGATGCGATTCATTTTGACGATTATTTCTATCCTTATACAGTTCCCGGAAAATCATTTAACGATACCGCTTCGTTTAGAAAATATGGTGCAGGTTTAAGCCTTTCTGACTGGCGTCGTGCGAATGTGAGCAATTTTGTACACACAATTTCGACTACTATCAAAGCAAGTAAACCATGGGTTCAATTCGGAATTAGTCCGTTTGGAGTTTGGCGTAATAAATCAGCAGACCCTAAAGGCTCTGAAACACAATCGACATCAAATTATGATGATTTGTATGCCGATCCTGTTTTATGGATGGATCAAAAATGGATCGATTATATCTTGCCTCAATTGTATTGGAGCATGAACAACCCAAGAGCTTCTTATTCTAAATTGGTAAAATGGTGGTCTGAAAATTCTAATAATACTGCACTTTATATTGGTCATGCATCGTACAAAATCAGGGGCGATAGCGATAAAAGCTGGAATTTTATAAATGAAATCCCAACCCAAATCGACTTTGCCAGAAGTTTCAAAAAAGTAAGCGGAAGTGCTTATTTCAGTTCAAAATGGTTCATGAACAAAAACTTTGATCTTGTACGTATTTTAGAAGAAAACCAATACAAATATCCTGCGCTTCCTGCTGCAGTTCCTAATTTAAAACACATTGTCATCGATATTCCTGTCGTAAATGAATATCAAAAAGACAGTATACATTATGCTTTCAACATAAAAGCGCCGTTGAATACAAAAGTGCGTTATATGGTAATATATGGAGGAGAAAGCACATCGAAAGTTGACATTAATGATCCATCAAAAATAATTGATAAGATTACAGTTTGTGAAACCAACGGAACTATTCAGTTTTCTATCCCGGCTGAAAAAATGAATCAATACAAAGCTTGCGCTGTAACATTTATAGATTATTATGCAAACGAAAGCACTCCAACTACCATCGATTTAAAAAAGACATTTAAAATTTATACACCTGCACAACCTAATGAAAACAGATAACAAACCCTGGTTTTGGATTCCTCTTCTTAATTTTGCATCTGGCTTGCCGTATGCTGTAATTATCTCCGTATCAGTAATTATGTATAAAAATCTGGGGATTTCAAATGAAGATATTGGCGTCTACACCAGTTTATTGTATCTGCCTTGGGTTATAAAACCACTTTGGAGCCCTCTTATCGAAATCGTAGGAACCAAAAGAAAATGGTTTCTGACCATGCAGCTTATTATTTCTATTGCCTTTTTATTGGTTGGACTGGCAATCCCAACCAGCGGTTTTTTTATGATGACCTTAGCCATATTTTGGGTTGCTGCTTTTGCATCAGCTTCAAATGATATTGCCAGTGACGGATTCTATTTATTAGTATTGCCAGAAGATAAACAATCTTTTTTTATAGGAATCAGAAGTACTTTTTACAGACTCTCAATGCTGGCCGGAAACGGATTAATCGTGCTTTTAGCAGGATATCTCGAACATAAATATGGTGATAATACCAAAGCCTGGTCATACACCATGATTTTTGTAGGTTTACTAATGACTTTTATTACGATATATAATTATTTTTCGACTCCAAGAACAGAAATAAATGCAGGAGAAAAACCAAAAGACGTTAACGAGAAAAGCTTCATCACCATCTTTATCAGCTTTTTCAAGAAAAAGCAAATTGGCTTAATACTCTCTTTTATATTGTTGTTTAGATTAGGAGAATCTCAATTAATCAAAATGTTAAGTCCTTTTTTAATTGATCCGGTAAATGTGGGCGGAATGGGATTAGATACTCAGGATGTTGGAATCATTTACGGGACTTTTGGAGTTGCAGCTTTAACCATTGGAGGAATCTTAGGCGGAATTGCAATCTCTAAACAAGGGTTAACCAAATGGATGCTACCAATGATTTTAACGATGCACCTGCCTATTATTGGTTTCATATTATTGGCACATTTTCATCCTTCATCAGTTTATTACATCTATGCCGTTGTTATTATAGAACAATTTGGTTACGGTTTTGGTTTTGCCGCTTTCATGATGTATTTAATTCATGTGGCAGAGGGAGAATCGAAAACAGCACATTACGCTCTTGCAACTGGTTTTATGGCATTAGGAATGATGTTACCCGGAATGTTAAGTGGTTTTATTCAGAAATATTTAGGCTACGGAAATTTCTTCATTTGGGTATTTCTGGCTACAATTCCCGGAATTATTTTATCCCGATTTATAACTTTTCCAAAAGATTTCGGTAAAAAAACAGCATAACAGCTATACATATAACGCCCATGGAAATCAATGAAAACATCCAGGTTGAACGAAACCTGAAAGCAATTGAATTTGAAAAAGCAGGAGAGATTGAGAAAGCAATTGCGTTATACGAACAAAATATTACCGAAGGTTTTAAAGGAAATCATCCTTATGATCGATTGGCGACAATCTACAAAAACCAAATCGATCTTGATAATGAGATTCGGATTCTAGAAAAAGCCATTATTGTTTACGAAGAAATTACACTGGAAGACCGTCTGGAAGGTTTACCAAAACTTTTCCGTTTCAAGAACCGACTCGAAAAAGCCTTGCACACTAAGGCTCAACTTGCCAAACAAAAGAAAAGCAAGCTCAAATAAAAATAAATTTTAGTACATTTTATTATGATCACCTTAAAAAGAACGAATTCTGACGATATCGATTTTAAAAATCTGGTTGTTTTATTAGACCGCGATTTAAAAATCAGAGACGGAGAAGATCACGCCTTTTACAATCAGTTTAATAAAACCGATGCTATAAAACATGTAATTGTTTTTTACGAAAATGATATTGCCGTGGGTTGCGGTGCTTTTAGAGAAAAAGAAAATGATACCGTCGAGATCAAACGGATGTTTGTACATCCTGACTATCGCAAAAAAGGAATTGCAACAACTTTGCTCGAAGCATTAGAAATTTGGGCTACCGAAGTAAACTATAATTATACCATTCTGGAAACAGGAAAAAAACAACCCGAAGCAATTAATCTATACCAAAAACTAGGCTATTCTGTAATACCTAATTATCCACCGTACGAAAGCATGGATAATAGTGTTTGCATGAAAAAAGCGTTATAATATTATAAAAATGAAAAATCAAACCTTAATACAAAAAGTGGGACAATTCTTTTTTCCCGCAGTATTTATAAACGACACCGAAGAAAACATTCAGGAAACAGAACGTTTAATAAAAGAACATAATATTGGCGGATTGACTTTTTTTCATAGTCGTGCCAGCGCAGCAACCAATTTCGAAAGCAAAAAGAAAATTGTTTTTAATGACGACAGTTATCAAAAAATCAAAGACCTTATTGTTCGTTACCAAAAAGCCGCTCCTACTCCACTCTTAATCAGTATTGACGCCGAATGGGGTTTAGCAATGCGTATCGAAAAAACACCGCAATATCCTTACGCCATTACACTTGGCGCTTTGCCTGAAAGTAAAGCGAACTTGGTCTACGAGGTTGGAAAACAAATTGGACTAGACCTAAAAGCAGCTGGAATTCATTATAATTTATCTCCCCTTGCAGACATCAACAACAACCCCAATAATCCGGTTATTGGCTATCGTTCTTTTGGAGAAGACAAAAAGAAAGTAGCTGATTTTTCTGTAGAATATCTCAAAGGAATGTCAGAAGTTGGCGTTTTAGGCTGTCTGAAACACTTTCCCGGACACGGAAACACCAATGTCGATTCGCATTTGGGATTACCGGTTTTAAATGAAACTCTGGAAGAATTAATGCAAAACGAGTTATACCCTTTTATTAAAGGAATCGAAAATAATGTCGATTCAATTATGATCGGACATCTTGCCGTTCCAAGTTTAAATGACGGAAAAAATACGTCGGCTACTTTATCAAAACCTATTATCGAAACACTATTACGCGAGCAATTAGGTTATGATGGTTTGGTAATTTCTGATGCGTTAAACATGCACAGCGTTTCTAAACTATACGATACAAAAGGAGAATTGGAATGGGAAGCCTTCAACGCCGGAAACGATATTTTATGTTTTGCCGAAAATGTTCCCGAAGGAATTCAGGCAATCCTTAAAAATGCTTCGCCGGAACGTATCGAAGAAAGCTTCAACAGAATCATAAACGCTAAAGAAAAAGTAGGGATTTTATTTACTGACACTTTTACTTCCGGAGAATTGGACTTCGAAAAAGCATCAGCACTAAATTTTGAAATTGCTCAAAATTCAATCACAAAAATTATTGATAATTCGAATACTCAATTAGCTTTTGAAGCACATAAAAACAATCAGTTAGCCAAACTAAGTTTATATAAGAACACAGAGAATACTTTTTTCCAGACTTTAAATTCAAAATTAGATTCTCCTGAATTTGCTTTTGAAAGTTTAGAAGCTTCTGATATAAAATCTATTGCAAATGATTTAGAAAATTTCCAAACAATTATCATTTCATTATTTGTTCCAAAAGCAAAACCAATGAATAATTTCGAAATCAATGATGAAGTTTTAGGATTGCTTTCGAACTTGCTGCAAACTAAAAAATGTATTATTTACGTATTCGGAAATCCATATGCATTGCCTATTATTCCTAATATTAAAAAGGCTTCAGGATTAATTCAGGTCTATCAGGATTTTGAGGAGTTTCAAAAAAATGCGGGAATTCAATTTCTTGAAAATTCAGTTTGCAACGGAAAACTCCCTGTAAATATTGACTTACACTAAGTTATAAAAACAAAACCTACACAATAGTCAAATACTATCAATATATAAATATTTATAATCACTTCTTATTGCAAGAACACTTAGTTATGCGCTACTTTTGCACCAGAAATAAATTTTTAACGTAAAACGAAAAATATGTCTTTAGTAGGAAAAAAATTCCCAAGTATTGCAGTAGATGCTATCTCAGAAATGGGTGATAATTTAAAAATCAACATTCTTGAAGAAGCAGTAAACAACAACAAAAAAGTATTATTGTTCTGGTACCCAAAAGATTTTACTTTTGTATGCCCAACTGAATTACACGCCTTTCAAGCTGCATTACCAGAATTTGAAAAAAGAAATACAATCGTTATTGGAGCTTCATGCGACACAAACGAAGTACACTTTGCTTGGTTAAACACTCCAAAAAACAATGGTGGAATCGAAGGTGTAACGTACCCAATCTTAGCTGATACAAACCGTAATTTGGCTAACATTTTAGGTATCCTTGATATCGAATCTACAGAATACAGCGAAGAAACTGATTCAGTTATCATCGAAGGTTCAAACGTAACTTACAGAGCTACTTACCTTATTGACGAAACAGGAAAAATCTTCCACGAAAGTGTAAACGATATGCCATTAGGCCGTAACGTAAACGAATACTTACGTATGGTTGATGCTTATACTCACATCCAGGAAAAAGGAGAAGTTTGTCCTGCAAACTGGGAAGCTGGTAAAGAAGCAATGTCTGCTGACAGAATCAGTACTGCTGAGTACTTAAGCGCAAACTAAATTTTTATAAGTTGACAAGATACTAAGTTGCTAAGGTTCTAAGTTTTTTTAGCTTATAGCCTTAGTAACTTAAAATCTCACTGCCTAAAAATATCAAAAGAGAACTGAGAAGATATGCTAAAAAAAACTTAGCAACTTAGATACTCAGCACCTCAGAACCTTAAAAAACAAAACTATGTTAATCGACTTAAACGAAGATACGTTAGCAGATTTAGTTGCTAAAAACGAAAAAGTAGTAGTACAATATTCAGCTTCATGGTGTGGAAATTGCCGTATTATGAAACCAAAATTCAAAAAATTAGCCACAGAAAATGAAGCTATCACTTTTGTTTTGGTTGATGCTGAAAATTCTCCGGAATCAAGAAAATTAGCCAATGTAAGCAACTTGCCTACTTTCGCTACTTTCGTAAACGGAAAATTAGTTGGAGAAACTCAAACTAACAAACAAGAAGTTTTAATCGACTTGGTAAACGCTATTGCTTAATGAAATTGGTTAGACTTGCTTAGATTTTTAGACTTCTTAGATGTTGTCTAAAGTTTCAAAAAAAATCTAAGAAGTCTAAGAATGTCTAAAAATCTAAGAAATCTAATTATGAAGTTACCCGTAATAAAGCAATTAACCCAATTCATCGAAGAAAACGATCAGGATTATATCATTGAAACGATAGAAGTTCTTGAAGCAATGACTGAAATTCCTTCTCTAAAAGATGAAGAATTAGATGTAATTGGCGAATTAATATCCAATATGTATGGTGCACTTGAAGTACACAAAATGGTAGTTCAGGGCACAGATAAAAAAGAAGCTTTAAATGCGTTCATGAAACGTGTTTTAGGCTCTATCGATAAATAATCGAGCACTACAAATTAAAAAAACATGACCTAAGAAACGCTTTCATTCCAAGAAAGCGTTTTTTTGTTTCAAACTTTCAGTTGTAGCTTTCAATTTATCTCAACTTCCTCATCCTGAGACATGCATTATTATCTTTTGTCACCCTGAGCGGAGTCGAAGGGCGCGCCAATTGGAACGTGAGCTTCGACTCCGCTCAGCCTGACAAACTGCATAAATCTTAAAATCTAAATTCTAAAAATCATTTGAGCGAGAGCAAGAAAATGGTTTTCATTCTCAGTCTCAGTTTTCAGCGCAATCTTGTCATTGCGATTTCCATGATAACACCAAATCTTTTGTTCTTTTCAACGGATTAAAATCTATCTTTCGCAATCATAACCGCAAGCAAAGTCATTGCGAGGAACGAAGCAGCTACATTTACAAAATCAATTTTATGTCTCATCGTTAGTGAGATTGCTTCGTTCCTCGCAAAGACACCTAAATCAAATAATCGCTTCCGGAGATCCCACATTCCCCGGGATAACATAAAACAACAATAAAATCCGTAATAATCCGTTTAATCTGCGTCATCCGCGGGCAAAATATGCGCAATCCTATATGAGATTGCTCAGTTCTTCGCAAAGACAAATTCACATCTTAATCTATACTTAAACCCACAACAAATACTTTTAGATTCAAATATTAATCCTTACTTTTGAACCTCATAAAAAATTAAAAATCATGGCTTCAATAACATTGGGAGGAAATCCTATTCATACTTCAGGCGAATTACCAACAGTTGGATCACAACTTGCTGATTTCAAATTAGTACAAAACGATTTATCAGTTGCTTCATTAAGTAACTTCGCAGGAAAAAAATTAGTTTTAAATATTTTTCCAAGTATTGACACAGGAACTTGCGCAACTTCTGTTAGAAAATTCAACGAAAGTGCAAGCAATTTAGAGAACACAACTGTTTTATGTATTTCAAGAGATTTACCATTTGCTCAAAAACGTTTTTGTGGAGCTGAAGGATTAGAAAATGTAGTTAACTTATCTGATTTTCAAGCCGGAACTTTTGGAAAAGCTAATGGCTTAGAAATCGTTGACGGACCTTTGACTGGTTTACATTCAAGAGCGATTATTGTTGTTGATGAAAACGGAAAAATCACTCACACGGAACAAGTTGCTGAAATTGCAAATGAACCAAATTACGAAGCTGCTTTAGCGGCACTATAATATCCTTTAAATGGAATTTCAAAAAGATAATACTTTTTTTACTGGCCGATTAAAAAGCATGTCTTATGCTTTTAACGGAGCTGTAAAACTTATTCGAACGGAACACAGCATTATGGTTCAATTCTCATTGGGGATTTTAATGACCATTGCCGGGTTTTATTTTCATATTTCACAAACCGAATGGCTATGTCAAACATTAGCCATAGGTTTAGTTTTAAGTGTTGAAGGACTGAATACGGCAGTAGAAAAAATTGCCGATTTCATTCACCCTAATTATCATGAAAGAATCGGTTTTATTAAAGATATTGCTGCAGGAGCGGTATTTTTTGCCGCAATGACAGCAATAGCAATAGGCTTGATCATTTATATCCCAAAATTCATATAGGCAACAGGCAACGCAAGAATGGCAAAAACAACAAAAAAAGAAACTTTAGACAAAAAAAACGGATTAAAAACTGAGACGCTAAAATCTTGGAGACCCAACAAACAGCAACGTTTTGTTTTGGGCTGTCTTTTGGTACTATTTTCTATCTCATTATTAGTCGCATTTATTTCTTTTTATGTCAACGGACAATGGCAGACTGACCAAAGCGCGGTAAGCCAACTTGGCGATCGCTCTGAAGTGGTACAAAACTGGCTAGGAAAATTTGGCGCTTATCTTGCCGATTTACTCGTATACAGAGGTTTCGGTATCGCTTCATTTTTACTGGTTCGACTCTTTTTCTTAACGGGAATGTTTCTAGCTTTAGAGCTATCTCTGAAAAAACTAAAAAACATCTGGTTCTGGGATATATTTGCCATTATTATAGTTTCAATTTTATTTGGCTTTTTCGCAACTTCAGCACCTGAACTTGGCGGAACAATTGGATATGAGTTAAATCTATTTCTGCAGGATTACATCGGAAAAACAGGTACTTTACTGACATTGCTTTTTGGATTAATTATTTATCTGATCTTTAAAATTAAATTATCTCCCGAGAAAATTCAGTCCTATTTTGATTCTACTAAAAAAGAGTTCAAATCAGAATTGGGTTCTCTAAAACCGCAACAGGCAGAAAGTGCTTATAATCTTGAAGAATTTGTTATTGAAGAAGATCCCGAATTAGATAATATTCACTTAAAATCTGATGTTACACAATTCGAAATCAACAAAGAAGCCCTAAAGCCTACTATTTCTCATTCATCAGAAATAGATTTGAATCCGGTTGTAAAACCTGTTCAAATGGAAATAAAACCGGCAACAGTAACTCCTCCTGTACACGTAGAAGAATTTGTTATCGAAAAAGCCGAAGAAGAAGATATTATCGAAGAAAACCTGGCTTCACGTCTGGTTGCTGATTTTGGATTATTTGATCCAACATTGGATTTATCGAATTATAAATTCCCAACCATCGATTTATTAAAAGAATATTCGACTGGAGGAATTACAATTAATCAGGAAGAATTAGAAGAAAATAAAAACAAAATTGTAGATACACTTCGTAACTATAAAATTGAAATTGCACAGATTAAAGCAACCGTTGGACCATCGGTAACTTTATACGAAATTGTACCGGAAGCCGGAATCAGAATTTCTAAGATTAAAAGTTTGGAAGATGATATCGCTTTATCACTTTCGGCACTAGGAATTCGTATTATTGCTCCTATCCCAGGAAAAGGAACGATTGGTATCGAGGTTCCAAACAAGAACCCAACAATGGTTTCTATGAAAAGCGTTATCGGTTCTGCGAAGTTCCAGGAAGCTGAAATGGAATTACCAATTGCTTTGGGAAAAACAATTTCAAACGAAACTTTTGTTGTCGATTTAGCAAAAATGCCTCACTTATTGATGGCAGGAGCTACAGGACAAGGAAAATCTGTTGGATTAAATGCCGTTCTAACTTCACTTTTATACAAAAAACATCCAGCCGAAGTAAAATTTGTCCTGGTAGATCCGAAAAAAGTAGAGTTAACATTATTCAATAAAATTGAAAGACATTATTTAGCCAAACTTCCGGATACTGATGATGCAATTATTACAGACAATGCGAAAGTGGTAAATACCTTAAACTCACTTTGCGTTGAAATGGATAATCGTTATTCATTATTGAAAGATGCAATGGTTCGTAATATCAAAGAATATAACGATAAATTTAAAGCCAGAAAATTAAACCCTGAAGCCGGACACAGATTCTTACCGTATATTATATTGGTTGTCGATGAGTTCGCCGATTTGATAATGACAGCCGGTAAAGAAGTCGAAATCCCGATTGCGCGTTTGGCTCAATTGGCGCGTGCTATTGGTATTCACTTAATTATCGCAACACAAAGACCATCTGTAAACGTTATTACAGGTTTGATTAAAGCGAATTTCCCTGCCAGAATTGCTTTTAGGGTAACATCAAAAATTGACTCCAGAACTATTCTGGATACACAAGGAGCTGATCAGTTAATTGGTCGTGGAGATTTATTATATACCAACGGAAATGATGTCGTTCGTGTACAATGCGCGTTCATTGACACTCCTGAGGTAGAAAAAATCACGGATTTTATTGGTTCGCAAAAAGCATATGCCACAGCTTATTTGCTTCCCGAGTTTGTTGGAGAAGAAACTGGCATTAATCTTGATGTGGATATTTCCGACAGAGATACCTTATTTAGAGAAGCTGCTGAGATTATTGTCAATGCACAACAAGGTTCTGCTTCATTATTGCAAAGAAAATTAAAATTAGGATACAACAGAGCCGGTCGTTTGATCGATCAGCTGGAAGCAGCTGGAATTGTTGGTCCGTTTGAAGGCAGTAAAGCAAGAAGTGTGAACATATCTGACTTAAGTGCTCTTGATCAATTTTTTAATAATGAACAAAATTAATCCTATCATGAGAACAAAAATTCAGGAAATCCCAAACAATTCTATTACTAAGTTGACTAAAAAGTGCTTTCAAATGGCTGTTATATTGCTATTGAGCTTCACTTCTACTCAGGCTCAGGATAAAAAAGCCAAAGATTTATTGAACGAAGTGACTGCCAAAATAAAAAGTTACGACAATATTGTTATTGATTTTAAATATTCTTTGAATAATGCCAAAGAAAACATCAATCAAGACAGTAAAGGAAACGTAACAATGAAAGGCAATCAATATGTTCTTAATTTCATGGGGGTTACTAAAATATTTGATGGTCAAAAAACATACACTATAGTTCCCGAAGACGAAGAAGTTACGGTTTCTAAAGTAAACGAAAAAGATGACGCTGCTATAACACCGTCAAAAATGCTTACTTTTTTTAATTCCGGATACAAATACAATATGGATATTGTACAAAATGTAAAAGGAAGAAAAATTCAATACATTAAATTAGCACCTACAAACGCAAAAGATCAAAGAAAAGAGATTCTTTTAGGTATTGATGTCCAGACAAAACACATTTACAACTTAATCGAAACTGGTAAAAATGGAACAAAAACCACTTTAACCGTTAATTCTTTTAAAACCAATCAGCCTTTATCAAAAAATCAATTTACATTTGTAGCGAGCAAATATCCAAAATACTACATCAATAAATTAGACTAATTACAAGGTTGAAAATTTTAGACAAATATTTACTAAAAACATTTCTGATTACATTTACTACGGTATTTGTAATCCTTTTTTTTATATTCATACTTCAAACCGTATGGCTCTTTATTTCTGAACTTGCAGGTAAAGATCTTGATTTGATTTTGATTGTAAAATTCCTTCTATTCTCGATGCCCCGAATAATTCCTTTGGTTTTACCCTTATCGGTTTTACTGGCTTCTATTATGACTTTTGGAAATTTAGCTGAGAATTATGAATTCGCAGCTATGAAATCTTCCGGAATATCTCTTCAGAGAGCCATGAGGGTTTTGATTGCTTTTATATTTGTCTTAAGCATCGTGGCATTTTGGTTCGCCAACAATGTGATTCCCTACGCCGAATATAAATTTATAAATTTCAGAAAAAACATCGCCCAGGCCAAGCCTGCAATGGCAATTGCCGAAGGTCAGTTTAACGATGTTGGCTTTTATAACATCAAAGTAAATAAAAAATCAGGTGAGAACGGAAACATTCTGACCGGAGTTACTATTCACGAAAAACCAAATAACGTTGGCGAAAACAAAACCGTTATCAAAGCAAAAGATGGTAAATTAATGAGTAGCGAAAAGTCAAGTATTTTAAAACTGGTTTTAAATGATGGCTATTACTATCAGGATGTAACCCCAAAAAAATATGAAGACCGCGCTAAACTTCCTTTTATAAAAAGCTCTTTTAAAAAGCAGATTATCAACATTGATTTATCTGAATTAAACAAGGTCGACGAAGACAAAGAAAATGTAGGAAGCACCAATGCAATGCTGAATGTTAACGAATTACGCTATACTTTAGATTCGTTAAATAAAAACATGGAGAATGAAATTATCTCATTTTCAGAAAACATCAATCAGCGTGTTGGAATTAGAAAATCTCCAATTCCTGTAAAAACTGATAAAAAGAAAAAGGCTTTGCCTAATAATATTTTATCTTTATATACAAATAAACAGAAGGCCGATATTCTAAAAATGGCCGGCAGCAATGTTACCAGCAATATCTATTCGATTGAATCAACTCAAAAAGATTTAAAAGACAAACAGCGTGAAATCAATAAACACTTAACTGCTTTATACGAAAAATTCGTAATTGCATTTGCCTGTTTCTTAATGTTTTTTATTGGAGCTCCATTAGGTGCTATTATTCGAAAAGGCGGACTTGGTTTACCAATTGTTTTTGCCGTTTTAATCTTTATTACTTTCCACTTTATCAATACTTTTGGAAAAAGACTCTCCCAAGAAGCTGCAATGTCTCCATTTATGGGTTCATGGATGTCCTCTTTTGTATTATTACCATTAGCTGTATTATTAACGTATCGTGCAACAAACGACAACGGATTAATCAACTTTGATGCTATTACAACTCCAATTTTACAATTATTCCAAAAAATTTCAGAGCGGTTTTTCCCTGCTCAAAATAAAAAATAACTATGTCAACAACAAAAATACAACTGAATACTATTGAAGAAGCTATAGAAGATATTCGTCAAGGTAAAGTAATCATTGTAGTCGATGATGAAGATCGCGAAAATGAAGGTGATTTTTTGGCAGCAGCCGAAAAAGTGACTCCTGAAATGATCAATTTTATGGCTACTCACGGACGCGGATTAATTTGCGCTCCATTAACTGAAAGCCGTTGCAAAGAATTGGATTTAAGACCAATGGTTACCAATAATACCGATCATATGGAAACTGCCTTTACAGTTTCAGTTGATTTAAAAGGACATGGAGTTACAACAGGAATTTCTGCTGCTGACAGATCTAAGACAGTTTTAGCATTGACAGATCCAAATGTAAAACCACATGAATTAGCACGACCAGGACACATTTTTCCATTAGTAGCTAAACAAGGTGGTGTTTTAAGAAGAACCGGACACACAGAAGCTGCAATTGATTTTGCAAGATTAGCCGGATTTAAATCGGCTGGCGTAATTTGCGAAATTCTAAATGAGGACGGAACCATGTCCCGTTTACCTGAATTAGTAAAAGTCGCTAAGAAATTTAATTTAAAATTAGTTTCAATCGAAGATTTGGTTGCCTACAGAATGCAGCACGATAGCCTGATTGTAAAAAAAGAAGATTTTGATATCGAGACTCGCTTTGGGACTTTTAGACTGAGAGCTTACGAACAAACTACAAACAAACAAATTCATATTGCTTTAACAAAAGGAACATGGAATCTTGGGGAACCGATCTTAACGAGAATCAATTCGTCTCAGGTAAATAATGACTTATTGGGAACTTTGACCAATAATGCCGAGCAACAATTAGATGATATGTTTAAGGTTATCAATGAAGATGGCAGAGGTGCCGTTTTATTCATTAACCAGGATATGACAGCAGTAAACTTATTGAATAGAATTGCTGAGCTTAAAACACTTCAGGCAGAAGGAATAATGAAAGCACCAAAAGTGATCATTGATAGCAAAGATTACGGAATTGGAGCGCAGATTTTGCATGACATTGATATTTCTAAAATAAGATTAGTTTCAAACACTGAACAAACAAAACGTGTGGGAATGATTGGATATGGACTTGAAATCACAGAATACGTAAGCTACTAATATATGAATATGGGGACTTTAGAAGAAAGAATTGTAAAATCTGAGACACGTATTTTTAAAGCGGTTTTTCCGAGCACTACAAATCATTATGACACTTTATTTGGAGGTACAGCATTACATCTCATGGATGAAGTTGCTTTTATTTGTGCTACCCGTTTTAGCCGTAAAAAAGTAGTAACAATATCTACAGGTCAAATTGACTTTAAAAAAGCAATTCCGGCTGGTACTTTAATCGAATTGGTAGCAAAAGTTGATAGCGTTGGAAGAACAAGCTGTAAAATTCACGTTGATATTTTCATGGAACAAATGTATTCAGAACTTCGCGAAACGGTAGTTTCAGGAACTTTTTCGTTCGTTGCGGTAGACGAAAACAAAAAACCAACACCGATTTTAGACGATTTGGAATAATTTTTATCAAAATCTCTTTTTCGGAATACTGGTAATTAGACACTTAAAAATTATCTTAAAAAAATCACCGAAAAAGTTTTTATAATCGGAAAAGCGCACTATATTTGCACTCGCAATCATCAAATGATCGCAACATACTGGAGAAATGGCAGAGCGGTCGAATGCGGCAGTCTTGAAAACTGTTGACTGTAACAGGTCCGGGGGTTCGAATCCCTCTTTCTCCGCCAGTAGAAGTTTCAAAAGAAACTTTAAAAGTCAAAAGCCTTTAAACACTAGTGTTTAAAGGCTTTTTCGTTTTTACACACTTTTCAAAAAGCACATGTTTTATCAAAGAACGGTTACCCTATTAGTTACCCACTATTTTTTAGGATCTTTTTTCTCAAAAATGGGTAACTAAAAAGAAAGAATTCCCCGGGAATTCCCTGCTATCAATGGGCTCTCTTAAAATTTTTAATTCAATTTGATTATTAATTTTAAAACTAGATAACATGTTAAAAGTAATTTTTTACCAGAAATCCGACAGAGTAAACAAGAACGGCGAATCTCCAATCTATGCACGTTTGAGCTACAATGACAAACAAATTTCAATGTCAACCGGACAAGCCATTTCAAAAGAAAGATGGGCTAGAACTAATAACCTTAGAAACCAGCTTAAAATTGAAAAGGAAATAGTAATCAAAAATTTACTAGATCTTTTCCAGCTTAATGCAGCCAAAAAATTCACTGAACTATTCAGAATTGATCCTGAGGTTAACCTTCAATTATTAAAAGCTGAAATTACAGGCAAAGCCCAAATAGAACAGCCACAAGGGCCTAGCATAATTGAAATTTTGGAAACATACAATATATATTTCACCAAAAGAGTGAGCTCGGGAGAACGTGCACCAGCCTCACTGCAGAAATACAAAAGAGCAAAAGAGCTGCTTTTAAATTTCATCAGCAGCACTTACAAGAGTGAGGATATGCCAGCATCTGAACTATCCAGCTCTTTTGTCTTTAAACTGGAACAGTTCCTTAAATATGAGAGCAGTTTTAAAGAGCAGAGAGGTATTAAAAACAATTCGGTGGTAAAATATATGAAAATGTATAAAACTGCATGCAATTATGCCATTAAGATGGATTTGATCATAAAAAACCCATTCAATATTTATGACGGCAGGCTCAGCGTAAAAGATGCTGTTTTCCTAACCCAGCAGGAATTGAATACAATTGAGAATAAAATATTTCCAACGCCTCGTCTGGAAAAGGTTAAGGATATATTTCTTTTCAGCTGCTACACAGGGTACGCACCTGTCGATGCCTTGGAACTTACCGAAAGAAACTTATCCGAAGATTCGAATGGAAATTTATGGATTATGACAAGTAGAGCAAAAACTGCCATTAGAGCCAATGTCCCAGTTTTACCGACTATTGAGAAGATTATTTCGAAATACAAAAACCAGCAGAAAGGTCTTATCCCGAAAATTTCCAATCAGAAAATGAATGCTTATCTTAAAGAAATCGCGGATGTCTGCGGCATAAACAAACATCTTACATGGTATGTTGCAAGACATACTTTTGCCACAACTGTCACTTTAGGAAATGGAGTAAGACTTGAGAACGTATCTGCTATGATGGGGCATACCAACACTAAACAAACCCAGCACTATGCAAAGGTTTTGGATGTGAACATAATGGAAGACATGGCGAAACTGAAATCTAAGTTTAACTAGTAACTTTAAATTTCAGACTATGCTTCAAAATCAATTTATAGATATCTTAAATCTTATTAAACAATCAAGATTCAAAGCTTTAAAAGCAGTCAATACAGAATTAATAGACCTTTATTGGAACGTTGGGGAATACATCAGTCAAAGATTAGAATCTGAAGAGTGGGGTCTTTCTGTTGTTGATGAATTATCAAATTATCTACTTATAAATGAACCGACGTTAAAAGGATTTTCAAATAAAAATATTTGGAGGATGAAACAATTCTATCAGCAATATAAAGATTATCCAAATCTCTCAACACTGTTGAGAGAAATTAACTGGTCACACAATCTTGCTATTTTTTCCAGATGTAAAAGTGTAGAAGAAAAGGAGTTCTACCTTAAAATCACTAAAGAGGAAAACTACAGCTTTAGAGAACTTGAGAGGCAAATTTCCTCCAGCCTTTTTGAACGTACCATGCTGGGAAATGCAAAACTCTCAACAGCGTTGAGAGAAATACACCCTAAAATAATCAATTCACTCAAAGACAGCTACATTTTTGATTTTTTAAATCTCTCTGAGCCTCACAATGAAAAAGATCTCAAGAAAGGGCTGATCAAACAGATGAAAGATTTTATTCTTGAGCTGGGCAGAGACTTTCTATATGTAGGCGAAGAATATAAAGTTCAGGTCGGAAACAGTGACTTCTATATTGATTTATTATTTTACCACAGAGTGCTGCAGTGCCTTGTGGCTTTTGAATTGAAAGCAGATAAGTTTAAGCCAGAACATTTAGGTCAGATAAATTTTTATCTAGAAGCCCTTGACAGAGATGTAAAAAAAGAAAACGAAAATTCAAGTATCGGAATTTTACTTTGTAAAGATAAGGATAGTGAAGTTGTAGAATATGCCTTGAGTCGAAGTCTTTCTCCTACTATGGTAGCCGAATATAAAACTCACCTACCAGATAAAAATATACTCCAGCAAAAAATCCATGAATTATTCAACAGCAATTTACAAATTGAATAAATCTATTCTTTCTAAACATTTTTAATTGCGTCCGCACTGCGGACGCAATTGACATGGGCGCAAAAGCATATTCATTTTTAATTGGCCTTGTTTACTAATTTTAACACAAGTGAATATACTAATTTAAGCACGTTTATATTTACTAATTGAACTACAGAGAAAAGAAAGGGCAGATAACGGGAAATACTTGATTTAATAGCTTCCAGAAGAATAGTTCCTTCAGTACGAAAATGGATTTTCAGAACGCCAATTAAATTGATATTGAAAATTTCACACAACATTTCCAATTGTGTCCGCAGTGCGGACACAATATAACCAGTTGAATAAAACAAGCAGCAAAACTATTAAAAGTCAATAAATAACAAAAAAAATCTACTGATTTCTATATTTAACCCTATATATCTATATAGCTTTCTATATATGAACTAATACATCTATATAATTACAAAAATGCAAAAAACCAACTTCATTTCATAATTGTATACATTTCAGTTTTCAAACATAAACCTCCAGAAAAAACAGTAAAAAAAGTTTCTAGTTACTATTTATAAAAAAACGTCTATAGTATATTTAGGTAGAAAGATAAGATAAGATAAGATAAGATAAGATAATACATCACACACGGCTTATTTGCGGGATAGACTTAGATACTATTTCTGCCACAAAAAGCTAAGGCGAATTCGGCAGACATTTAGCCTTAAACGGTTTTGTAACAGACTTGTGGCTCATGTGTGTCTTGAATAACACAAATCTAGAAAAATAAGGCTATAGGAAGTGTAGATTAGAAACTGCATTACACCGTTCGAAGCATGAAAATTGCTTTATCTCTCAATTAACTATTCTTTAATTTCAATTGTGCCTACAGTGTAGACATAATTGGATTTGAAATTTATTCAGAAAGGTATTTTCTTTCTATTTTTTCTTTTGCTTCAGTTAATAACGAATGAATTTTTCTAACTCATACAATACTGCCTGTTCTAAGTCCTTTTCTAAATAGCCATTCCCTAGATTTAAAAAATCCAGTAAATACGCATCCTTGAAATTATATTGTAAATTCTTATCAGAAACAGGTATTTGTAAGTTTGCTATTTCTGTACGTACAAAAGTTTTCTTTTCTATCTGTTTTCACAGCTCCCTTACACTCATTAATTAACTGTTAACCTGATTTGCATAAAAGATCATGGCATGATGATTTTTTATGGGTAATAATTCAATAAAATGTGACCAGCTTAATTTTTAAGAGAATACTATTACCATTTTCTTATCTTAAAATTGTTCTGCAAAACGAAGCATTCGTCTTAATTTTTTTTCAGTAAAACTTCTGCCATATTTAGTTTCTAATTTTGCCGACACTGTCGGGACAATTTGTTTTCCATATTCAGCACCATCACGTCAACGTTGCTGATTTTGAGATTGGAAATACAAAACGAATAACCAATCAATTAGGCTATATTAAGTACAATGAAAATACAGTATTTAATGATAAAGCTATTATTTCAATATAAACTGATTTCTTTTATAGAATAATCACTATACTTTATTCATTAATAAATTAATTTTCAATATAATAAACCTATACTTGCACAATAAACTTATATGGTTTACTATTAATTTTATTAGTTTATTATGGAAAAATTAAAAGACAATATCCAACAAATACTTAGTGTACAACTCGAAATAAAAAGAGTTACAAAATGAACAATTGAATAAGTTGCCTTACTGTTTACTAATTTTAACACAACCAAATATACTAATTAAAGCACGTTTGATTTTACTTTTTTTTGCAAACCAACGACTAAGCTGATATGAAAAATTGGACTAAAAATTGAAGCAATAAAAAAAATACAAAATTCAAAAATATCAATAACTAAAATCTCGCCAATCGTTCTTTCATCAGTTTAAAATACTTTTCTTTCATTGCTTCAGACAAAAAAGAAATCTCAATTAATTCATTCCATTTCATTGTCTTCTCAAACATTGATTTTAAAGCGCTATCGATAATTTTGTCATTTAACCCTAATCTTTCTTTTCCAAAGTAATCAATAAAATCACCAGCTTTAAAATTACTTTTTTTTCCTTTTAATTTAAGAGCCATTTCTTCCTGCGGATTTTTTATAGCAATAGACGAATTCAGGAAATCATAAGCAGGCGTTAGAGTTGTTTTTCCTGATTTTGTTATCAAGGAAAAGTTTTTGAGATGCATGTCTTCATTACCAGTGATAAAACAGAATAGAATTCTCTTAAAAAACTCTGCTTTTTCAATTGAAGGAAATGTACAAAAGTCCTCTATCACTTTTACAATTTTCTCCATCGTAAAATTATATTTAGTATCCCTGGAACTCCCTGTCAGCTGTGCAAAATCTTCAGTGGCATATTTCCTGCCTTTACCATACCGGTCAAACCTTTTTATGAAATAAGATTTCGAATTATCTTTAGAATATATCAGTCCGTGAAGTGGTACTTCAATTCCATAAACCTTAGCCATTCGCATAGTAAGATCTTCATTTTCGGGTAATTCCGGAAATATATCGCTCTGCGGTTTGATAATAAAATTACCGTACTGATCTACAATTTCAAATTGCTGGTTTTTAACCGATAATACGGCGCTTAATTTAGGCTGAACGCCCTGAATTGATAACTTAGTTGCTCTATTTGCTGCTTCCTGACGTAGTTCTGATGCAGAAAAAGGAAGCGTTTCTAATGAGAGCAATTTAGAAGATAATAATTTCAAGCCTTCTATGCTATAAAGATCTCCTCCGCAAGGTTTATAAGTAATTGGACATCTATTCATCGCTTTCAGCTTTAACTGTTACTGCCCCCACCAGATCATTTCCTACAGCCATAAGCTGTGAAAAATAATCTTTCTTATCTATTTTATTTATTTTTAAAAGACCTTCAAGCATTATACCCTCTGGTAACAGCCCTTCAAAAAACGGCGGGAAATCCAGAAATGAATATTTTTTGTGGGAAGATGGCATAGTTAATGACACGGGCTCTGAAGAATAATCATCATCATAGATAAATAAATATCTTCCGCTTTTTTCTTCCATAAGCTCACCTGCCCTGGTACCGTGAACATAAACTACTGCTTTTCTCATCTCTTATTTTTTTAATGGGCTTATAAATTGAACATCAATATTCAAAACATCCAAGACTGCCATCAAACTGTCCCATCTTACGGATTTTTTATTCTTTTCAATATCAAACACAGTTGTTTTGCCGATACCTGCTAAATCTGCTAATTGAAGCTGCGTCAGTCCGGCAGCTTTGCGATGTCCTTTAATTAACTGCCCTAAATCAAAATCATTCATAATTACTGTCTAGGCAGTAAATATAGTTATTTTTTATCTTACAAAATTTAAAAACTATAATTTTTGATATATTTTACCGCTTTAACAGTAAATAGTTGGAAATATTTAAATTAATCCAAGGTTAATGCATCAATCAATAAATATTACTGCCTTAGAGGTAATATTTATTGATAAACTGAGTTTATGCATATTTAAGATGACAAGTTAAGACTCAAATTAAAATTATAAACATAGACATATATCATCATCTAAGTATTTCAAGTTTTGTAGAAAAATCGTGGCACATTGGAATTTAAAAAGTTACAACCTCAGTAAAATAAAGCTCTAAGAAGTTTAGGTTCCAAACTTTTAGAAATACGCTGTTTTTTTTTAGTTTTTTTATCAGGAGGGTTCGAGTCCCGTTCCCGCTACTAGAATAAGTAAAAGCCTGAGAAATATAGATTTCTCAGGCTTTTTTTTTTCGAAAAATCTTGTTTCATTTTTTTAAAATAAAAACCATCAGTGTTTTCAAAGAAAATTGGTTCGAGTCCCGTTAAGTTAAACCCATAAAAACAATTGATTAACTGACCTCAAAACCAAAAACAAATCTTTAAAATGGCAATCGAAACAATTCTTTTCAATAATGTAGTAGTTTAAATTTTTAATATTCTTGCTGTACTTCTTATTGATAATCCCTCTTTGGTTAATTGAATGATATTTTGATTGATTTCTGATTTGCAAGCTTGATTTGTATAATATTCTATAAAACGGTGACAGCAGATTTTACAGTAATACTGCTGTTTATTGTTTTTTGTTCTCCCATTTTTAATAACCTTTCCCTCTTTACATTTTAAGCAATTTATACCATCACTAACTCTGGAGCACGATGTCGCATTTTTACTATTAAATCTCATTTAAGGCAATATTAAAACAAAAAAAATGAGCATTACTGCCCATTTTTAAATTATTTTTTGCTGATATTTATTCTATTTCAACATATTAGAAATCTAAAATCTCATATCACTAACTTTGAAACATTACCATAATAATGGACTGTTTCTTAAAAAAAACAATCCATTAATCTTTAAATATCAAAGTTACAATAAAGAATAAAATAGTCCCGTATTATTTCATCGAAACAATAATAAATTCACTTCGTCTGTTTAGTTGATGTTCAGCTTCTGTACAGGCCACTCCATCAGAGCAGTTGTTTACAAGCTGGCTCTCTCCATATCCTTTTCCTATTAACCTGCTTGGAGCAATACCGTTTTTAATCAGCCATTGTACGGTCGATTTGGCTCGTCTATCAGATAAAGCCATATTGTATACAGCTGTTTGTCTGCTATCAGTATGCGAGCGAACATCTATTTTGAGTTTTGGATATTGTTTCATCACTGCTAAGATTTTCTCCAGTTCGAAAGCAGCATCTTTGCGAATAAAAGATTTATCTAAATCAAAATAGATAATCGGAATATTAAGCGTTTTTGCCAAATCAGTTCCTACGCCTATCTCTTTGATTCTTTTTTCTAATGGAACCGTCAGGTTCGTTTCGCCTGCCTCGCCTTTTATGGTTAACTGAACTTCTTTTGTTTCGTAATCTTGCTTCGCGGCTCTTACATGATAAGTTGCGTTACAATTTACTTTGAAGCTATAACTTCCATCTGCTCCTGTTACAACTTCGTCTACGATTTTAAATTCTTCATCCAACAGGGTAATTTTGGCATTATCAAGTACCTTATTGTTTTCCTGGTCAAGAACTATTGCTTTCAATTTTTGCTCACATAGTAATTTTCTTGTTTCAGTGAGCTTGTAAATATCATCGTTTCCTATACCGCCTTCTCTGTTTGAAGAAAAGAATCCCTTTTTGGTTTCGTTGTTAATGATAAAAGCAAAATCATCCTTATTACTATTTATCGGGGCGCCAACATTTTGTACTTCAGAAAAAGTATCATTATTAATTGTCGCAACAAATACATCCAGTCCTCCCAATCCCGGTCGTCCATCACTGGTAAAATACAATTCGTTATCTGCCGATATAAAAGGAAAAGTCTCTCTTCCTTCGGTATTTATTGCGGCTCCCAAGTTTTTAGGCGTACCAAAACTTCCGTCACTATTAATAGTTACACTATACAAATCCGATTGACCAAGCGTTCCCGGCATATCTGATGCAAAATACAGTTTCTTTTCATCCACACTTAAAGCCGGATGAGCCGTACTGTACTGATCGCTATTAAAAGGTAACTCAGTAATATTAATCCATTTTCCATTTAAAAATTCAGCCTTATACAGTTTTAATAATGTAATTTTCTGCTCATCCCTTCCTCTTTTTCCATCCAGATAATTGTTTCTTGTAAAGTACATTGTTTTTCCATCTTTTGTAAAAACGGGCGTAGATTCATTGAATTTTGAATTGATTTTCTTTTCAAATCGTTCCGGTTTTCCTAATGTCCCATCAACTTTTAATTCGGCTGAGTACAGATTAGTAAAAGATTTATTAGTCCATTTAAATGTCTTTTTTGCTATACCTCCTGTATCTCTGGCTGATGCAAATACAACTTTATTGTTATAAAAAGTGCTTCCATAATCGGTTTGTGTAGAGTTAATTCCAGCATTAGCTATTTCGAATCTTCCTGAATTGGCATTTATCTGCTCCAGATAATTTTTATTATTTTCAAATAATATACCTCTTTTATCAGTCTTTATTTTTTTGTTGAAAGTCTCCAGGGTTTTATCTGCTTTGGGATAATCTTCTGTTGCTTTTAAAGTTTGTGCATAACGATAATAGTACTCGGGTTCCTGCTCAGCATTCATTGCAAAAAGGGCATCATACCATTTGGCTGCCTTGATTAATTCTCCGTTAAAATAATAAGCATTACCTAACCTTTGGAACATTTTCTCATCTTTATATCCTTTTTCGGCAACTTTTTCGTAGGTTTCAATTGCATCAATATAAGCATATTGGTTATATTCTTTATCTGCTTTATTCTGACTTGCTTTTTGCGCACTTGCTTTTAGAACCACAAGTACTAAAATGGCGGAAAGTATATATTTAATTTTCATCTTTTGAAGGATTTAGAAGAATCTTGGTGAGGTTATTCGGCTATAATTATTTAAAAATTCGAATCTCAAGAATATCTCATGTGAACCTGAATTATAATTGTTAAGTCTTGTCGTTTCACGGTCATAAGCATAACCAATGAATAATCCATCAGTAACCTGAAATCCCGCCATAGCACTTAATGCTGCACTCCATCTATAAGCTAGTCCTATTGTAAATTTATCATTGAACATAAAGTTTGCTGAAAGATCAACCTGCAATGGCGCACCTTCTACCATTTTAGTCAGTACTGCCGGTTTGAATTTGGTATAAGAATCTAAATCGAATACATAACCAGCTATAAGATAGTAATTGATCTTATCCTTAAAAATAGCATAATCATTATCACTGTACCTTGTGGTTTCGATGAAATTAGGTACTGATAAACCGATATAAGCTTTATCTGAATGCCAATAAACTCCCGCTCCAATATTGGGTGAGAATTTATTCCCCAAGTCCTGAAATTGTGGATCCCCTTGATGTTCTGGATTCAATTTGGTGATATCCAGATTGAATAAATTTGCTGTTCCTTTGATTCCAAAGGAAAGTTTGAATGTTTCAGATGTTGGTATTGTATAAGATAAATCAGCAGAGAAAGTGTTCTCATTAGTTGGCCCTATCTTATCATTTACAAGTGAAACTCCTAGTCCCAGATTACTATTGTTTATTGGTGTATTTAACGAAAAACTACTCGTTTCCGGCGCTCCGTCAAGTCCGATCCATTGGGTACGATACAAACCAAAAATACTCATAGCCCCTCTTGAGCCCGCATATGCGGGGTTTATATTAATGGTGTTATACATATATTGTGTGTACTGTGCGTCTTGTTGCGCAAATCCCACAGCGGAAAAAAACATAAAAACTATAACTAATTTTCTCATTTATTTTTCTTTTAATAATGGCTTAGCCATTTAGACTAAGCCATTTTATTTGTTTTCACTATTACTTAGTAAGGTATAAATATCCTGCTTGCTGATAAGGATTGGAATCACTGTCTTTATATTTTAGAATATAATAATAGGTTCCATCTGGTAATCCATCCGATTGTTTCACTGTTACGCGTCCTTCAGATATTCCTCTAAAAGCACGTTCTTCGTTATTATAATTTTCGCGCTCGAATACCAAAATTCCCCAACGATTGTAAATCTCAACAGTATTGTTCGGATAACATTCGATACCCTGGATATAAAATCTTTCATTCTTAGAGTCCCCATTTGCAGATATAGCATTGAAAACTTTTATTGTGCACCCTGATAATGTCAAAATTGTTGGATTATCTCCTAGGTTGTCAGTATCATCAGAAGCATCCCTTACAATAACACCTAAAGGATTCTCCCCTGTTACAAAAGCTTGATTAGAAACTTTTCCTGCATTGATATCACTTTGTTTAGTAGTGTAAATTGCTTTAAAAGTTGTACTGTCACTTTCTCCTGGCGCCAGAGATATTGGGCCACCGTTTATAACAATTCCGGGAAGCGGATCTTTAATCATGATATTTGTCAGCCTAACATTTCCTGTATTGGTGACAACAAAACTATAAGTAATGGTTTCTCCTGCCTCAGCATTTCCGTTTTTATTTTCATCGTTAAATACAGCGGTCTTAATTAAGGCAATACTAGATTTTTGTTCCAAAGTTGTCACAGTACAATTAGGACAGCTTGGTATATAATTTATATCATTTGGATCTAATGGTGCTACATCTTCGGAGTCACTATCCACATTTTTTCCATTTGGATCTATTCCGCTAACAAAAGCTAAATTATAAACAGCTCCCAGATCAATATCCTCTTGTGTAAGAAAATAACTTGCTGTAAAAGTTTTTGCATCAAAAGCTAAAGGATCAAGTGAAGAAATTGGCCCACCTAAAACTGTAACCATAGGGTCAGAAACTACAATGTCCGTGATCGTAACGTTTCCTGAATTTATCACTGTAAAAACGTAATTGATACGATCCCCTACACTTACCTCTCCATCATGATTTGCATCTTGATATATTCCTTGTTTCAATAATTTTAAACGAGGATTTTGAGGTAATTTTGTTATTGTGGGATCATTTTTCCCTGACAATGTCGGATCATCACTATCTGACAGATCTTTAATTACCGTTCCTTTTGATGTATCAGAACTAACTAAAGCCTGATTTTCTACAAGACCTGCATTAATATCTACAAGAGTTAAAACATAAACACCTGTATAGTTGGTGTCATTTGATTGGCCAGCTTTTAAAATCGCAATTGGATTACCGCTTATAACTGCTTTTGGATCTGTAACAATTACATTGTTCAAATCAATTCCTCCTGTGTTTGTAATCAAAAATGAATATTTAATTAACTCACCAGGCTGTGCATAACCATCTCCATTTGTATCAGAGAAAACACCGCGTTTTACTAAAGTAATTGATGGTTCTAATACAGTGATTGTAACGGTCGCACGATCGCAATTTGCAGCATTTAGATTTTCACAGATTTCATATACAATGGTATAAACTCCTGATGAAGTTCCTGCCGGAACACTTACTGATCCTGTAACAGGATCCAGAATTGGCACTTGTTGGGATTCAATGATTTTTGCTGGTGTGACTACGGTAATCTTTACTTGAGATAAAGTAGGCGCAATATTATCTAATATATCATTACCTAAGACATTCAAAATATTATCTGAACCATCCAGACCATTAATAACATCACTCACATCGTCGTTCGCAATAATTTCTGTTACTATCACTTCAATAGTTTCTGTAGCAGTAGCACAATTCATCATATTTATTTTCTCACAAATAGTATAGGTGAACGTATAGGTGCCTGCTGGTGTTCCAGGGGCTACACTTATTTTATTGGTCTGAGGATTAAATATTAAATAATCAGATTTAGAATCCACTGTCACGATTACATCAGCAGGATTCAAAATTATACCGTTAATTGAGTCAGAATCCAAAATAGTTTGTGGTCCTGTATTTCCTCCCGTATTACCCGGTATTGAAACAAAAGTCTCACTACCAGCACAAATCCTGTTATTCAAAACAAATGAAGTACTTTGAGAAACACAATTATTTAATCCAATTCTTCTAACATAAGTTTGTTTATTTCCAGGAGTAAGACCTGTAAAAACATTACTAGTTTGGAATGTAATCCCATCCATGCTATATTCATATCCCGAACCTAAAGAAGGATTAGAAATGGTAATAGTACCAAATTCTGTATCACATGAAGTCATTTCTGTTATCTGCCCTATTGGAGCAGCAGGAAAATCAACAACACTTAACATAATCTGATCAGAAATAGTTTGACATGCTGATTGTGCCTGAGAAACCAAAACTCTAAAATAACGTTCCCCAATTGTACTATAAATAGGCGTAGTATAAGATGCAGTTTCACTTCCTGAACCATCAACTACATCAGAAAATGGTCCAGCTAAAGCTGTTGCTGTCTGCCACTGATACAATAAAATACCTGATGGAATATTTCCTGAAGCATTTACAGACAAGGTATAACTTTGAGTGGTACATATAGTAGCGTCTACTGGTTGTAAATTAATAGCAGGAGATTCATAAACAGCCACTTTCACAGCGTTAGAATTTACTATGTTACAGCCAATACCTAAATTGCTAACCTGAAGTCTGTAAAAGAAACTTTCGGTAAGAATTCCAGTTGTATAAGTCGTGGTAAGCCCTCCTGTACCATCAGTAACATCTGCCCATGAACTTCCGTCCATAGATCTTTGCCACTGATAACTATAATTTCCAGATCCACTTGTAACATTAGATGTCAGTACAAAAGTTCCTCCCTTGCAAATATCCCCACCTATTGGCTGAACCGCAATAACAGGGTCCGGAATTACTATTGCTGTCACGGCATCAGAGATTAAAGTACAGTTTGTTGCTGATGAAGTAACTAAACATCTAAATTCTGTTGATCCGGTTAAAGCATCTGATACAAAATTAGCCGTTGTAGCTGTAGCATTGGTTTCATTTACAAATCCAGAACCTGAATTACTCTGCCATTGATAGCTAAGTGTTCCTGTTCCTCCATTTAATGAAGCTGTTACACTCATATTTACTGTTCCTCCAACGCAAATATTTGCAGGCGCAGTTGGCTGAGCTGTTATTGTTGTTACAAAAACAGCAGCATTACTTGAAATTGTTGCTGCTCCACAGCTTTGAGTAGCATCTGAAACAACTACCTGATAGTATGTATTTTGAGACAATAACCCGGTTGTATAACTGGATGAATTAGCTCCTGCTATATCAGTATAAGGACCAACCAAAACAGTAGCACTTCTCCATTGGTATGCATAATTTCCAGTTCCGCCATTAGCTGTTACATTTAATACAGCTGTTGAACCGTTACAGATCGTAGAACTGACTGGTTGAGTTGTAATTGTAATAGCTGGTAATACTGATACAGTAGCTGCTGCTGAAGTAATGGTATTACAGCCATTTCCGCTGGCAGAAACATCTACTTTGTAATAAGTAGTCTGAGTTAAAGCAGTCGTTGTATAAGTAGCAGAAGTAGCTCCAGCAATTGCAGTAAATGTGCTATTATCATTACTGCTTAACCATTGATAAGTTAAACCTGGTGTACCGTTTGCAGCCGTTATAGATAAACTATGAGTAGCTCCCGGACAAATAGTGGCACCAGAAGGCTCAGTCGTAATTGACGGATCAGGAATTACAGTTGCTGTAACCGCATTAGAAATCAAAGTACAATTTGTTTCTGAAGAAGTAACGATACATCTAAATTGTGTCGATCCGGCTAAAGCATCTGATACAAAATTAGCCGTTGTAGCTGTAGCATTGGTTTCATTTACAAATCCGGAACCTGAATTACTCTGCCATTGATAGCTAAGTGTTCCTGTTCCTCCATTTAATGAAGCTGTTACACTCATATTTACTGTTCCTCCAACGCAAATATTTGCAGGTGCAGTTGGCTGAGCCGTTATTGTTGTTACAAAAACAGCTGTATTATTTGAAAGTATTGCAGCGTCACAACTTTGTGTACCATCTAAAATAGCTACCTGATAGTAGGTATTTTGAGACAATGCATCAGTTGTATAAGTGGCTGCAGTAGCGCCTGCTATATCAATATAAGGTCCAGCCGGAACTGTAGCGCGTTTCCATTGGTATGCATAATTTCCAGTTCCGCCATTAGCTGTTACATTTAATACAGCTGTTGAACCATTACAGATCGTAGAACTGACTGGTTGAGTTGTAATTGTAATAGCTGGTAATACTGATACAGTAGCTGCTGCTGAAGTAATGGTATTACAGCCATTTCCGCTGGCAGCAACTTCAATTTTATAATAGGTAGTCTGAGTTAAAGCAGTCGTTGTATAAGTAGCAGAAGTGGCTCCTGAAATTGGAGTAAATGTGCTATTATCAGTACTACTTAACCATTGATAAGTTAAACCTGGTGTACCGTTTGCAGCCGTTATAGATAAACTATGAGTAGCTCCCGGACAAATAGTGGCACCTGAAGGATCAACACTAATACTTGGATCTGCAACCACAGTTGCCGTAACCCCATTCGAAGTCAATGTACAATTTGTGGCTGATGAAGTAACTACACATCTGAATTGTGTAGACGCAAGTAGAGCGTCAGATATAAAATTAGCCGTTGTAGCTGTAGCATTAGTTTCATTTACAAATCCGGAACCTGAATTACTCTGCCATTGATAGCTAAGTGTTCCTGTACCTGCATTTAGTGAAGCTGTTACATTTATATTTACTGTTCCTCCAACACAAATAGCTGCCGGTGCAGTTGGCTGAGCTGTTATTGTAGTAACAGATACTGCAGCATTACTTGAAACTGTTGCTGCTCCACAGCTTTGAGTAGCATCTGAAACAGCTACCTGATAGAATGTATTTTGAGACAATGCCCCAGTTGTATAAGTAGAGGAAGTAGCTCCTGTTATAGCAGTATAAGGACCAGCCAAAACTGCAGCACTTCTCCACTGGTAGTTATAATTTCCTGATCCACCTGTAGCAGATACACTTAATGAAGTTGTCGAACCATTACAAATCGTAGAACCAACGGGTTGGGTTGTAATTACAATAGCTGGCAATACTCTTACAGTAGCTATTGCAGAAGTAATGGTATTACAGCCATTTCCGCTGGCAGCAACTTCAATTTTATAATAGGTAGTCTGAGTTAAAGCAGTCGTTGTATAAGTAGCAGAAGTGGCTCCTGAAATTGGAGTAAATGTGCTATTATCAGTACTGCTTAACCATTGATAAGTTAAACCTGGTGTACCGTTTGCAGCCGTTATAGATAAACTATGAGTAGCTCCCGGACAAATAGTGGCACCTGAAGGATCAACACTAATACTTGGATCTGCAACCACAGTTGCCGTAACCCCATTCGAAGTCAATGTACAATTTGTGGCTGATGAAGTAACTACACATCTGAATTGTGTAGACGCAAGTAGAGCGTCAGATATAAAATTAGCCGTTGTAGCTGTAGCATTAGTTTCATTTACAAATCCGGAACCTGAATTACTCTGCCATTGATAGCTAAGTGTTCCTGTACCTGCATTTAGTGAAGCTGTTACATTTATATTTACTGTTCCTCCAACACAAATAGCTGCCGGTGCAGTTGGCTGAGCTGTTATTGTAGTAACAGATACTGCAGCATTACTTGAAACTGTTGCTGCTCCACAGCTTTGAGTAGCATCTGAAACAGCTACCTGATAGAATGTATTTTGAGACAATGCCCCAGTTGTATAAGTAGAGGAAGTAGCTCCTGTTATAGCAGTATAAGGACCAGCCAAAACTGCAGCACTTCTCCACTGGTAGTTATAATTTCCTGATCCACCTGTAGCAGATACACTTAATGAAGTTGTCGAACCATTACAAATCGTAGAACCAACGGGTTGGGTTGTAATTACAATAGCTGGCAATACTCTTACAGTAGCTATTGCAGAAGTAATCATATTACAGCCATTTCCGCTGGCAGCAACTTCAACTTTATAATAAGTGGTCTGAGTTAAAGCAGGCGTTGTATAAGTAGCAGAAGTAGCTCCAGCAATTGCAGTAAATGTGCTGTTATCAGTACTGCTTAACCATTGATAAGTTAAACCTGGTGTACCATTTGCAGCCGTTACAGACAAAGTATGACTAACTCCCGGACAAATAGTGGCACCAGAAGGCTCAGTCGTAATTGACGGATCTGGAACTACTGTTGCTCTTATCGCATTAGAAATCAAAGTACAATTTGTTGTTGATGAAGTAACTAAACAGCGATAAAAAGTATCTACTGATAATACTTCCGAAATGTATGAATTACTGGTTGCGCCTGTTCCTCCTGAAACATTACCCCAACCGGAAGTTCCATTTGCAGAGCTTTGCCATTGATAAGTAAGCGATCCGCTACCTCCGTTTAGTGAAGCCGTTACACTCATACTTACTGTACCTCCAACGCAAATAGCTGCAGGAGTTACAGGCTGTGTTGTAATTGTAGTAACAAATACTGATGCATTACTTGAAATTGTTGCTGCTCCACAGCTTTGAGTAGCATCTGAAACAGCTACCTGATAGTATGTATTTTGAGACAATACCCCAGTTGTATAACTAGAGGAAGTAGCTCCTGTTATAGCAGTATAAGGACCAGCCAAAACTGCAGCACTTCTCCACTGGTAGTTATAATTTCCAGTTCCGCCATTAGCTGTTACATTTAATACAGCTGTTGAACCGTTACAGATCGTAGAACTGACTGGTTGAGTTGTAATTGTAATAGCTGGTAATACTGATACAGTAGCTGCTGCTGAAGTAATGGTATTACAGCCATTTCCACTGGCAGAAACATCTACTTTGTAATAAGTAGTCTGAGTTAAAGCAGTCGTTGTATAAGTAGCAGAAGTAGCTCCAGCAATTGCAGTAAATGTGCTGTTATCTGTACTGCTTAACCATTGATAGTTTAAACCTGGCGTACCGTTTGCAGCCGTTACAGATAAACTATGAGTAGCTCCTGGACAAATAGTTGCTCCTGAAGGATCAACACTAATACTTGGATCTGCAACCACAGTTGCCGTAACCCCATTCGAAGTCAATGTACAATTTGTGGCTGATGAAGTAACTACACATCTGAATTGTGTAGACGCAAGTAGAGCATCAGATATAAAATTAGCCGTTGTAGCAGTAGCATTGGTTTCGTTTACAAATCCAGAACCTGAATTACTCTGCCATTGATAGCTAAGTGTTCCTATACCTGCATTTAATGAAGCCGTTACACTCATATTTACTGTTCCTCCAATACAAATAGGTGTCGGTACAGTTGGCTGAGCTGTTATGGTTGTTACAAATACTCTCGCTGAATTTGAAAAAGTTTCACAGCCACTTGCTGATTGAAATATTCTAACTCTGTAATATAAATTTGATGTTAATGCCCCAGTTGTATAACTAGCTGTATTTGCTCCGCTTCCTACTGAAACATTAGCCCAGCCTGAAGTCCCATTAACAGAACTTTGCCACTGATAACTAAGTGCTCCTGCTGACAAATCCGTGGTTGTTGCAGCAACGCTCATCGTATGTGTACCACCTGAACAAATTGTATTTCCAACAGGTTGGGTATTAATTAGTGGATCTGGTATTACCAAAACTTCAACGCTATTTGAAGTAACTGAACCACAGTCATTTCCACTAGCACCAACATCAACTCTGTAATAAGTAGTTTGTGTTAAAACAGGCGTCGTATATGTAGCAGAAGTTGCTTCTGCAATTAGAGTAAATGCGTTATTATCTGTGCTTGTGAACCATTGATAGTTTAAACTTGGCGTACCACCAGTTGCAGTTACAGACAATAAGCGTGTCCCACCTGTACAAATTACTGCACCTGTTGGCTGTACTGTAATATTTGGATCTGCAACTACATTTGCTGTAACAGAATTCGAAGTCAAAGTACAATTTGTGGTTGAAGAAGTAACGATACATCTAAATTGTGTAGACGCAAGTAGAGCGTCAGATATAAAATTAGCCGTTGTAGCAGTAGCATTGGTTTCGTTTACAAATCCAGAACCTGAATTACTCTGCCATTGATAGCTAAGTGTTCCTGTACCTGCATTTAATGAAGCCGTTACACTCATATTTACTGTTCCTCCAATACAAACAGCTGCCGGTGTAGTTGGCTGAGCTGTTATGGTTGTTACAAATACTCTCGCCGAATTTGAAAAAGTTTCACAGCCACTTGCTGATTGAAATATTCTAACTCTGTAATATAAATTTGATGTTAATGCCCCAGTTGTATAACTAGTTGTATTTGCTCCGCTTCCTACTGAAACATTAGCCCAGCCTGAAGTCCCATTAACAGAACTTTGCCACTGATAACTAAGTGTTCCTGCTGACAAGTCCGTGGTTGTTGCAGCAACGCTCATCGTATGTGTACCACCTGAACAAATTGTATTTCCAACAGGCTGAAGGGTAACTACAGGATCTGGTATTACTAAAACTTCAGCAATACTTGATATAACTGATATACAGCTATTTCCACTAGCGCTAACTTCAACTCTATAATAAGTGGTCTGAGCTAAAACAGGTGTAGTGTATGTGGCCGAAGTTGCTCCTGAAATTGGAGTAAATGCAAAATTATCTGTACTGCTCAACCATTTGTAATTTAAACCTGGCGTACCACCAGTTGCAGTTACAGACAATAAGCGTGTCCCACCTGTACAAATTACTCCACTTGTTGGCTGTACTGTTATACTTGGATTTGCAACTACAGTTGCCGTAACCACATTCGAAGTCAAAGTACAATTTGTGGCTGATGAAGTAACTAAACATCTGAATTGTGTAGATCCGGCTAAAGCATCTGATCTAAAATTAGCCGTTGTAGCCATAGCATTGGTTTCGTTTACAAATCCAGAACCTGAATTACTTTGCCACTGATAAGTAAGTATTCCTGCGCCTTCATTTACTGAAGCTTCGACACTCATATATACTGTTCCTCCAATACAAACAGCTGCCGGTGTAGTTGGCTGAGCTGTTATGGTTGTTACAAATACTCTCGCCGAATTTGAAAAAGTTTCACAGCCACTTGCTGATTGAAATATTCTAACTCTGTAATATAAATTTGATGTTAATGCCCCAGTTGTATAACTAGCTGTATTTGCTCCGCTTCCTACTGAAACATTAGCCCAGCCTGAAGTCCCATTAACAGAACTTTGCCACTGATAACTAAGTGTTCCTGCTGACAAGTCCGTGGTTGTTGCAGCAACGCTCATCGTATGTGTACCACCTGAACAAATTGTATTTCCAACAGGTTGAAGGGTAACTACAGGATCTGAAATAATCGTTAATTTGGCGGTATTACTTGTAACTTGAGTACATGAATTAGAAACATTTACTCTGTAAAAATATTCACCAATAGGTAAACTGCTGCCAGTTGTGTAGGACGAATTTGATTGACCAGGGAGATCAGACCATCCTGAAATTCCATCTGCTGAAACCTGCCATTGATAACTATAAGGTGTCAGACTTCCGGAAGCAGTTGTATTCAGATTCAGGGTTCCTCCCTGGCAAATCATACTTTCCGGAACTAAATCAGAAGTTATTAAATCTGATAGCCTATTGATATTTACTTCGGCCGCATATGGTGTACATGAACCGTTTGTGATAGTCCATTTTAATCGTGTTATACCAGCAGAAATATTACTTACCGTGGTATTATAGTCATTTGGATTTGTTATTACAGCAGTATTTCCAGCATTCATTACAAAAGACCAAGAACCTGTTCCTGTTAAAGAAATATTTCCGTCTAATAATACTGTTGACGTATTACAAATTGTTTGATCCGGTCCAGCAACTGCTAAACTAGGCAGTTCATTTATTGTTACAGCAACAGTACTTGAGTTTGATTCACAAGTTCCGTTTGAAGTAGTCCACTTAAAAACATACGCTCCTGGTTCTGTCCCTAAAATAGCCGTTGATGGCGAAGTCGCATCTTTAAAAACCGCCTGTGTTGGTCCTGAAAACTGTGTCCATAATCCCGTACCAACTGTTGGCACATTTGCGTTTAAATTTATAGCTTCAAACTGACATACTGAAATTTGATTTCCTGCGATAGAATTTGATGGCAAAGAATTTACTATTAATGTCATGTCATCGAAAAAAGTACAACTAAGATTTCTCGATGTCCAGCGCAATATATAAGTTCCTGCATCAGTAGGCGTAAAGGTCGAAGAAGGACTTGCAGTATTTGAAAAAGAACCTGTTGGCCCACTGATTATAGACCATTCGCCAGTTCCTACTGTAATAATGTTTGCAGCCAATAAAGCTGTATCTGCTATACAAATTGTTTGATCCGAACCTGCAATAGGCGTCGTTAAATCAGCCGTTACTGTGATGGTAACATTATTTGTTTTAGAAGCACAGATAGGTCCATTACTAACTGTCCAGCTAAATACATAAACACCCCCCGTTTGAGTTAAATTAGAAACAGTCGTGTTTGGTGAAATTTGAGAGCTAAAAATTGCTGTTGTTGGTCCTGAAACCTGAGCCCATTTTCCCGTTCCCGATAAAGGAGGTATCGCAGTCAGTTCTGTAGTCGAACCACAAATTGCATTGTCTGCTTCCGGAATAGCCGGCGAAGGTTCTGCCCAATATTCTACACGAACCTGATCTGAACTGCTGCAGGTTCCTGCGCTCACTGTCCAGTTAAAAACATAAACTCCAGAACCAGGGTTCATGTAAACAGCATTAGGATTCGTATCATCAGAAAATGATCCGCCTGAAGGTCCTGCCAACACAGTCCACTTTCCGGCTGTACCTGTTTGTGGTAAATCAGCCGCAAGCTGAATTTGTTGCAATGCTAGATCAGCACTACAAAGTGACTGATCTACTCCTGCATTGGGAGGAATTGTCACATCACCACTGATAGTTACACTTACATCATCAAAAGATTCTGGACATAATCCCTGAGCAGCAATTGTATATCTAAAAACATAAGTACCTATAGATAAAGCAGTAACTGATGCGCTGTTACTCCCCGTTTGAGTTACTACTGGCGGAGTACTTCCTCCCGAAACATGACCCCATGTTCCGGTACTTCCGTTGTTTCCTACTAACGGAAGCGAGCCTTGCAAACAAGTAGAATAATCTGAACCCGCATCGGCTAGTTCAGTTACTTTAATTTTTACCTGAGCTTTATTTGAAGGACAACTAAAACCATTCGAAGTTTTCCACTGTAAGATATATTCACCTGATATTAGTCCCGATAAATTTGAGGTTGCTGATTTTAAATCAGAAAAAACAGGTGAATTAGGCCCGCTTATTAAAGACCATATTCCGGTTCCAACAGCAGGAGCTGTCGCCGCCAATGTTATACTTTTCTGATTACATATTGTCTGATCCGGTCCTGCAACAGCTGGTGAAGGAGCTTCATCAATATTAAATTTTACTAAATCAGATGAAGCTGTACAAGCACCCCTGGAAATAGTCCATTTATAAACCCATGAGCCTGAAGTAAAACCAGTTATTGTAGTAGTAGGACTTGATGGATTGGTAATAACCGGACCATCACCTCCACTTACAAATTCCCATAAACCAGATTCTCCTAGTGCCGGAGTATTACCCGTTACTGTTACACTTGTACCGCATACATTTTGATCATTACCTGCCTGAGCTACAGTAATGGCCGGAGCAATTGTTATTGCAACTGTATCTTCCGTTGTTTTACAACCAGCGTTACTTACAGTCCATTTAAATTCATAGTCCCCATTGTTTAAACCTGTAACCGTAGTATTGTATAAACTTGGGTTTGTTATCACAGCAGCAGGACCTGAAATTTGTGTCCAAAGGCCAGTACCTGAAGAAGGATTATTTGCAGACAGGCCGGTAGATGTTGTTCCAACTTCAAGACATTGATCTACACCTGCATTGGCATTTGAACCTTGAGTATTATTTGTAACTATCTCAACAGTATCAGAAGAACTGCCACATCCGTTTGCAATTGTCCATGTAAAAGTGTAGGCTGTACCTTGTGCTAAACCAGTTGCAATAGCATTTGGATCGTTTAGATTACTAATATTTACGCCAGCATCAGGTGACACAGTCCATGTTCCTGTTTCTGTACTGATTGTTGGATTTCCCTGCAACTGAACCGGAGTTCCATAACATGTTGATTGATTATTTCCAGCATTTGCGGTAGTTGGTAAATCGCTTGCTACAACAACATCAACAGTACTTTGCGTGATATCACAATCTGCACCACCAGATATAGTCCATCTAAATTTATAACGACCATTTACTAATGATGAAACTATTGTTTCAGCATCATTAACATCTGCAAAAACTACTGTTGAGGGCCCAGAAACCTGAGACCATTTACCTTTACCAACACTTGGTATATTTCCCGCCAGACTGGTAGTAGTTAAATTACAAGCAAGATTTTGTAATGTTCCGGCATTTGAACCAAGGGTAGGTTGCGATACTACTATTGCAATATCATCAGTAACTGTTACACACTGACTACCTGAATTCGGAACCTTTACAATTCTTATTACATAAGTTCCTGCTACCTCTAAATTATTAACGGTAAGACTGTTTGTATTAAGATCAATAGAAGGCGTTGGATAAATTGGATATGCAGGATTTGAAGGTCCGTCAATTATACTCCAACTCATTTTTCCACTGCCCGTTGTAGTAATAGGTATTATAGCAGTAGAAATATTACAGGCTAAACGTTGATCCACTCCACCAGATAAAGATATGCCCTGTTCTAAATTAACTTTATATATACCTGTTTGCACACAGCTAGTTGTATTATTAGTCAAAGTATAAGCAAAAGTATACAGTCCAAAAGATGACATACCAGAAATTGGTGTTGAAGATGCAGTTGGGTTTCCAATGACTGCTGACGGCCCGCCAATTTGGCTCCATTGTACTGTTTCATTAACATACAAGGGAACTGTTCCCTGCAAAACTATAGAAGTTCTTCCGTCACAGAAGTATAAATCTTCATTCTTTAAATTAGTAACATCTGCAGTGGGCGGCGGAACAGTAATAGTTATTTCGTCAGCACCATTTGCACATTTTCCAGCAACAGTCCATCGAAGTACATAAGTTCCTTCACTTAAACCGTTGACTGTTGTTTTATTATTATTTGCATTTTCAAAAGAAGGTATATTTGGTCCGGAAACTACTGTCCAGGTTCCCTGCTGTTGTCCCGGGCTATTTCCTCCAAAACTGCCATTTAGATTTGCGCTTTGAGTTGCGGAATAACAGTTTGAAAGGTTTATATCTGATCCAGCTGTAACTGGCTGTATACCTCCTAATGTAGAAATTATGACATCATCAAAAGTCGCACAATCCCCAGATGAATTTGTAATTGTCCATCTTAGAGTTGTTGTACCTGCACTATTTCCTGAAACAGAAATTGAAGCATTTGCAGAAGTAGAATTGCTAATGCTAATTCCTGCCCCATTACCTCCTACTATACTCCAAAGACCTGTTTCACCAGATGTCAAAGGATTCCCTGCCAAGTTGTATGTCCCCTGACAATACGTTTTATCGTCCCCTGCATTTGCAACTGTTATGGGCAAAATTCTAATAGAAACGTCATCAAAAACAGTATATCCATCTGCACACTTCGCAGATAACCTAAAACGATATGTATTTCCGGGTACTCCACCGCTTACAATAGTCTGTAATGCATTAGGATCTACAATTTGAACAGCAGAACCACCAATTTGTGTCCACTTTGGAGGAGATAAATAAGTTCCTACACTTGCATTTGCAGTCCCTACCAGCATAAAATCACCTATCGGTAAGTTATTATTATTACCAGGACATACATCAGTATCCACATTTGCATTTACAGTACAGTTTTGTGAAAATGACAAATTAGGCAAAAACAAAAAGAATACTAAAACAAATTTTAAAATTCTAAAATTTAAAAAAGAGTAAAATAGTTTCATAGGCAAACGGCATTAAATTAAAAAAATGGTTTATTTATAAATACGAAAGAACACAACTATTAGATTTGAATTATTTATTATTTGTAATCACTTCAAATCTTCAATCAACAAGATAAAAGTCGCTCATTATCAATGATATGATAAAAATTAAAAATATTTTTTTTTCACAAAAAAAGTTTCATTTATACGATAGGATTAAAAATTACTATTCTGTAATAGCCTTTAAAATTGCAGAAATTAAGCATTAAAATCCCTAAGAACTTCGTGAAAAAGACTATATAAATCTCTAGAAAAGAAAGTGATTTTTGCTGCATGAATAGCTTTCATATTTATTAATTAAATTGAAATTAAATAGTCTACAGCTTTCAACAGATTAAAAAAACACTTCTTAAAATTGGATAAAGAATTCGTTACTATTATATTATTTTAAAATAAATCCTGTTAATTTTTTTTAACGAATACTATAATTATCTATGAACAAAATTTATCTAAAGCAAATTTTATTTTTGCATTATTTTAAAAGCAAAAAAACAAGTAGCGAAGACGTAGGTTGAGAAAATTTGCCTTGGGGCTTTGGCAAATGAGAACGAAAGTAGAATAAATATTTTTTTTGACTTTCTCTTTAAAAGCTCATTTTGCACGTTTTTATCATTTCGGGCAAATAAAAGGATAAATCAGAAGCTTAAAAAGCAAAAAAAAATCTTTTAAAAATTATCAGAAAAGAATATTCAAAATATAAATAAATCCATCACAAACACAAATTTTCAATGCTTTAACGATAAAATGTGAGAATAATAAATAATGAATATCAAATTTGAACAAGACACTTTTCTTAAAAAAATAGAGGCAAGTCTATATTTATATTATATTGTAGATTTTATCTGCCATGAATGATAAAAAGAGGCAAAATGAGAATAAAAAAAACTTTTATAGTACGAAGGAATCAGATTTTTTTATATAATCTGAAGGTGTTTGTCCCATTACTTTCTTAAAGGCAATAGTAAAAGTATTTCTATTATTAAAGCCACTTTTTGCAGCTATTGATTCAAGTGTTTGATTCTTATGATCATTTTCCTTTAGTAATTTCAGACAATATTCAATTCTGTAAGAATTAATAAAGTCATTAAAATTTACCTTTTCACATTCATTAATTACTGCAGAAATATATTGCATAGGAATCGAGAGCTCTTCTGACAATTGCCGCAGCGTAAATTGTGCATCTAAATAGGAATTATTTTGATCAATATGCATTTTTATCTGCAATGCAATTTCTTTCATTTTTGAATGAGATAAATATTTAGGGGTTGTGGACTGTTGTTGATTCTGATCTAAAATCAGAGGGATTAAATTACTTGTCTTTTTAGCCAAAGCGGGATTTGCATCCACTAATACAATTCCTCTGATTCCGAATAAAATTCTGGGAAATAAAAAAAGGCTAATAGCAAATAGTGCCGTAGGTCCACCCGTAAATAAAAACACAATTAATTTATCGTAAGATTCGCTTAACTCCAGGAGGTTTAATAAAGGAAAAAACAAAAAAATCTGCGACGAAACAAATACAGTAAACCACATAAGGCATATGCGATTTTCTTTTTTAAAATCTGAATTTTTAACTCTGTAAAGTCCAATTATAAAATTAACCTGAGCGATCCAATATGCAAATGCCAAAACGTACTTAAAAACAATATAAAATCCCGCACGAAAAAACCGACTTTCATAAAAAAATAAAACTTTCTTATTTAACTGTAAAGAATGCATAATACCAATTTTTTCAGCTCCTGTGAGCGAAAAGAAAGGCAAATAGTCCACTATATATATCAAGGCGGGAATGATGTATATAAAATCTCTTTTTGTTAAACCTTTATTTTTGGTAGCTGACCGCACATAAAGATAGGAAGCAGGCATACATAATAGATGGGCTATTAAACTAGTTCGGTAAACATGTGGTACATATTTTATAAGTCCTGTGTCAACTAAAAATAAAATGAAGAAAGGATAAGATAACAAAATAAAAAATATAGCAAGCAATATGTTATAACTCTTTGTTTTTAAAGAATAACCAATTAAAAGAACTGAAACTAGCATACATATAAGAATTACTACCGCTATGCAGGCAGAAAAGATAGAAATCATTTGATTTGTTTTGGAAATTTATAAGTGGCTTAAATCTCGGTGGTAGGCAAAAATAAAAAAAATATTACTTACATACTATATTACCTTTTAAAGTTTTTTTATCAATACTTATCATATTTTTTATATTCTTCATTTCAATAAACTTATTAGTAAATAGATAGTTAAACTAAAAAGTTATTTTTTTCTTGAATTGCGTTTGATTCCAATCAATTAAAAGTAAGAGTAAATAATCACGAACAACAATTTACACTGGAATTAATTCAAAATAACGATGATCAATTAAATTGAATAATTCTGCTTACCGTATCCCGAAACTACTAGTCAAACTATACCGGAAGTATATTGTCTAACTAATCAATTTTGTTACAATATTTTCAGCCAACAATAAAAAAATAAAATGGCAATGCGTATTTATACGTTTTTTACATATTCTTTTTTACTTCAATTTTAGTTCAATGATCATAATGCAAAAATTTCAATGGCAAATAAATAAATTATATGGAAGGAATACTTTTTTTGCAACAAAAAATTAAGGTGTCTTTTAATCAAATTCATCAGTATAAAGTTTTGTAACACAATCCTGGCACACATTATTTGGAGTGGATACCTTTTCTATCAAAAAAGCTAAGACGCTTTTTTAGAAATATTTCATAAGTCGAAGTTTTGTGGCAGAATCGTGACGCATAACTCTTCACATGGCACTTAATTCATTAAAATCAAACCCTTCTCTACTGAGGTTCTAATGGCAGAGCGATCTGATCTACTAAGAAAAATCTGGGATAAATTTGATTGCGACTTCAGTGCGGACGCAATTGAATCATATTACGAATAATTAATTCAGTGCATGTTATCCATAATTACCTTTGATAAATTTATTCATATTCCTTTGTAGCTGTTGGTCTAATTGACAAGTTGAAGCCGCTAAAAAAAACACTTTTTGGTAAAATAATAATCAAGTTTTATAAGTCTAATTGTGTCCGCAGTGCGGACACAATTAGACTTATAATTATTCAAAAATATTTTTGCTTTCATTTTTTTTGCTGCAGTTAATAATCAAACTATTTCAGAAATATAACCGCTTTTATCATCTTACCTTTCTTGATAACACTACCATAATATTTTTGAGAATATTTTTCACTACAATGATTTTAAATAAAAAATGTCATAACTTTAAATCTGCATACATCAAAAGACATGACAGTAAAATTAAGCGATCTAATTCTAAAAGCAATGGCTGAAAATTTTAGCAGCAGTGTTTCACTTGAAGAATTAGTAGAAATTGTAAGGCCGTATACCTTTCATATTGATAAACTGGCAGATGAAAGACCAGACGAACAGGTCCTGCAGTCAATTATTTTAGAAAACTTGATTCTGCTGCCTAGCCGCTTTAATTTACGATTATAAAAAAGCAAATCTAAATTGAAATCTTCGCCATCTATGATCATTCTTTTCTGACGCTCCACAAATATAAATCCTTTCCCAAGCTCGAGAATGAATTTTTCTAACTCATACAATATTGCCTGTTCTAAGTCCTTTTCTAAATAGCCATTCCCTAAATTTAAAAAATCCAGTAAATACGGATCTTTGAAATTATATTGTAAATTCTTATAAGAAGCGGGCATCTGTAAGTTTGCTATTTCTGTACGTTCAAAAGTTTTCGTTTCTATTTGTTTTCGCAACTCCCTTACACTCATTTATTGACTGCTAACCTGATTTGCATAAAAAATCATGGCATCATGATTTTTTATGGGTAATAATTCAATAAAATGTGACCAGCTTAATTTTTGAGAGAATGCTATCACCATTTGCTTATCTGAAAATTGTTCTGCAAAACGAAGCATTCGTCTTAATTTTTTTTCAGTAAAACTTCTGCCATATTTAGTTTCTAATTGTGCCGACAGTGTCGGCACAATTTGTTTTCCATATTCAGCACGCTTATTTTGAAGTATCGTTTCATTAATTCTAAAACCTATTTGCCAAAAAAGTAATCTCAAGATAGAATTATTCTGAACGATAACCTGCTTTTGACTTTACTCTACAAGTTGAGATAATTCATTAAGTAAATCAATGTCAATAAATGTTATATTGTTTTCTTTATCAGTCATGATGCAATTATTAACAATAAGTATCATAGAATGTTTCTTACAAAAACAAAATACTAAAACTAAATTAGCTCAGATATAAATATGTTTTCAAAATTTATTTTACGGTCACCACAATCATTTTACAATATGCGAGGATTAACATACCATGTAGACATAATTAACAGTCTCAGAAATTCGCAATACAGCATTCGCAGGCGATGCAGTGGAATGGAGTACAGATAAGGTACAAAACAGAAAGCCTGCAGATTTTCTGCAGACTTTCTTAAAATCCAGTCTTTCTGATGAATCTGTTAAGGTAATTCATCAAGTCATCTTTATATTGCGGAGTCTGAAGTTCCGCACTAAGATGTTTCTCCAGTGAAGCTCCCAGACTAAACAAAGTCTTTATGAATAATGAGTCATCTTAAAATTTCCATTGCTCTAGGAATCCCTAAAGTCTAATTTAACCCTTCGACTATATTAAACACGATAGCATTATTGTTGTTCTAGTGAACTTAAAAATTGATCTATCTCAATTTTAAAAAGACCATTTAACAAAATTAATTTCCCTTATGTTTTCAATTGTGTCCACAATGCGGACATAATTACATATATAGTTATTCTGACAGGTGTTTTCTTTCTATTCTTTACTTTGCTTCAATCAATTATGAATGATTTTTTTTCTTCAAACTGCTTTTTAGGCGGCAAATCGGTCCAGTATTCAGCTACTATTATTCCGTCTTTACTCATCTCAAGTAATTAAATCTTATAGGATCAAGGTTCCCGTATAAGGATCAATTGTTATAATTTCTTAAAAAGACAATATACCGGTGGTAATCTTAAAATTGATATATCGCTTGCTAATTTATGGTCAACGTTAAAATATCCACTTCTTATCATAATTTGCATAAAGGTGGATAAATATTATTTAACACATAATAATTATACTCTCTTCTTTTCAGCTTCATCTCACTTATCCTTGTTTATAATTACAACTTATATTTAAAATTTAATTTCTTTATGCAGTTTAAAAAATATTACCTACCAGTCCGTATTTACTCATTTGTTGTTACTTATTGATTAAATATTAACAACTTTATGAATAAAAAAATTCAAAAATTAGCTAATCAATGAGGAAAACCGTAATGTTTAAAAAAACAAAATCATTAAATTTAGCCGCTATCTTTAATAATTCTAGAGCAATTATTACGAATAAATGTAATCACTTTTTATGGTTTTATTTTGAGATAAAAGAGAGTAAAATTTAATAAAAATGCTTATGAAAAAACTTTACCTACTACTTTCCCTTTGTTTTTCCGTGATTATGTATTCTCAAGATATACTATGGGAAAAATCATATGGTGGAAAAAACTCCGATTATCTTATTGATGCTCTTCCTACAGCAGATTACGGTTTTATTTTGGCTGGAAGTTCTCTGTCAGATAAAACGGGGAATAAAACAGATACAAATCACGGAGACTTAGATTACTGGATTTGGAAAATGAATGAAAAGGGAGACCAGGACTGGCAAAAAAGTTTTGGGGGAAGTGGATTTGACATGCTGCAAAGCATTAAAAACACTAAAGATGGAGGTTTTTTCTTAGCGGGAACTTCAAGTTCTATTGGTGACTTCCAAAAAAAGGATGCTTCAAAAGGCAACACTGACTTTTGGGTTATAAAATTAAATGCGTCAGGAGAAGAACAGTGGCAAAGGACAATTGGTGGATCAGGCCAGGATGATCTTATTTGTGCTTTTCAGACTAAAGATGGTGGATACATTTTAGGAGGTTCTTCGAGTTCTAATCCTCCGGTTTCACATACAAATACAGATCCAGCTGATCCCAAAAGAGATTCATTTAGCAAATCTGAAAAAAGTAGGGGAAACATGGATTATTGGGTTGTAAAATTAAACACACAAGGCGCAATAGAATGGCAAAAAACTTATGGAGGAAAATATGCTGACTTATTAAGAAGCATGGAACAAACAAGTGATAGTGGCTATATCTTAGGAGGATATTCGAGTTCTCCTATATCTGGAGATAAAACAGACAGTAATAAAGGAATAGGTGATTACTGGATAATTAAAATAAATGGAACTGGAGCCATAGAATGGCAAAAAACTTACGGTAGTAATGGTGATGATCATTTGTATGTAATTCACCAGACAAAGGACGAAGGATATATTATCGGAGGAAATTCCAATAGTACTAAAGCACTAACTTCGCTGGGAGGAATTGTGAATAATGGTACAGATTATTGGATTCTTAAATTAGATAAGACTGGAGAAATTATCTGGACTGAGACTTATGATTTCGGGAAAATAGACATTCTAACTTCATTAGTTGAAAATAATGACCTCTCTTATTTAATTGGTGGTTATTCTAAAAATGAGACCCGCAGAACAACAAATGGGTTAACAGGTAAAGTTATGGGGTTAGTTGATAAAGATAAGGACGGACTTAATGATTTTATAGCGTTAAAAATAAATGATAAAGGAGAAGAAATTTGGCGTAAATCTGTAGGTAGTAACGGAGAAGATATTCTGCGAAAATTAATAGAAACCAGAGATGGTGGGTATTTAATGGCCGGTACTTCTAATTCCAGTTCTTCAAAAGATAAAAACTCAAATATTGGAGGTAATGACTTTTGGGTGGTTAAACTTAAAGACAAAACTAAGATAGAAAAAACCAAATCTAGTATTGAGGCTATTCCAAATCCGGTAGTGACTTACACCAATGTAATTATTGGCTACGACTTTAATGAAGGTACTGCCACTTTGGTAGATATGACTGGGAGAATATTGCAGCAACTTAAAATTAACAGCAGAACGGTACCTGTAGACTTAAGTAGATATTCAGATGGCGTCTACATTATCAATGTAAAAACAGATGTAAAAACAGAATCCGTAAAAGTAATAAAACAAATATCTGCTCATAATTAAAAGTATGTAGTTAATATAGTTATAGTTTTTTCTGTTGTAATATCTTTCTTTAAATCATAACCATATAATTCATTCCTATGATCCCGTATACTTTCCCACATAAAATAATCACTTTATTCACATTATTATTTTGTTTTTCTTTAGCCGGACAAATCCAGGTTTCTGTGCAAAATGCCTCAAATCCTACAAGAGATTTACTAAACATCTCCCCCAATGCTTCCACATTAGGTACTTTTGGAAATATTCCTACGGGAAATTTTACTGGAATTCCGTCTATAGATATTCCATTATATAACGTTGCTTATAAAAGTTTAAATCTCCCTGTTTCCTTAATGTATCACAACGCAGTTGGAAATAAGCCTGATGTAATTCCTGGATCAGTAGGACTTGGCTGGCTACTTAATGCGGGGGGATCTATTACAAGAGTAGAAAATAATAATTTTTATGATCCAAATCAAGCAGGTGAACTTACTTTTAACCCCACATCTGAACCTGATTGGGATTCAGACCTTAAACTGAGTGGACATTTAAATCGTGAAATACTTTTGACTGACATCAACAATCCTATAAAAAGAGATTTCTTCTCGTTTAGTTTTAACGGTCTATCAGGAGATATTTATATGGATCATAATTCAAAATTTAAAATCAGATGTAATGAAGGAGTACATTTTGACATTGAAGTGGAATTATTTCAACCAAATAGCAATAAAAGGTTTATGTTGCCTAGTTTAGAAAACCTTCAGGCTCCTCCCTATTATCCATATCCTTATTATGTAGGTCCATATACCAATTACGTTACAATAAATTCAATTTCTTTTTTATACAAAATGACCTTAACAGATACCTATGGTGTGAAGTATATTTTCGGAGGAACAGACGAATCAATTGAATTTAGCCGTCCTGGTCATGCTATAGCTTATGATGCATTAACAATTGCACCTAAAGCAGTTGTATGGAATCTTACTGCAATTAAAGCCCCAAATGGAGATGAGATCAAACTGGAGTACAAAAGAGGTCAGGTAATTACCTCTTCTAAAAGATACAGCAAAATTCAGCAAGGTGTATGGGAACTGACTGCTAATGGTAAAAAAGTATATCAGGCAATAAATAAAAATGAAACTTTAAATGGAGAATATGGTTTTTTAGTAAATCCCAGTTATCTAACTAAAATAAGTACCCCTATGGAGACAATTACTTTTAATAATACTGTTACAAATCAGCTTTTGTATGGTCCATCGCGATTTGATACAGAAATGTTTGAATATGGGAATGTAAATTATCATTGGAATTTAGATGTAGCAAATGCAAGAGTAAAAAATTTCTTTCCTGAAAAACTCGTTGATATCATTGTAAAAGACAAAATGGGAGATCTTTACAAAAAAATTGACTTTTCCTATCTGGAAAATAATACAAGATTAAAATTAAGCGAGGTTTTGATTTCGGGACAAAGTCTTTTAGCAGAAAAACAAAGCTACAAATTTGAATATAATCCTACTCCACTCCCGGATTATAATTCATACAAAACTGATCATTATGGCTACTATAATGGAAGTAACACCTACATTCCCAATTTAACTACCAGTGACTATGGTATTCTGCTAAATTTTAAAAATAACTCCAGCGAACAACAAAATTATTATAATTCAAGAGAGCCAAATTTCGCATATTCGACTGCTGAAATATTAACAAAAATAATCTATCCTACAAAAGGGTACACAAAATTTGAATACGAACAAAACGATTATGGTACTGTGGCAAAAAAGTGGCCTTTTGAGAATATAATTAATACTGGAAACCAAAATATTAAAACTGGAGGGTTGCGAATAAAAAAAATAGCTAATTTTGATTACAACAATCAAAAACTAACTTCAAAAGAATTTTATTACCTGAAAGATTACCAAAAAAATGGTACTCTCTCAAGCGGTGTATGCTCGCACAAACCAACCTATTTTGATGTAATAAAAGGAACCGCAACAAGCGTTATTCGAACTGGAACTACTTCCTGGTACGCTCCAGATTATAATAATTTAGATTACTTTCATTTCAGTACCGAAGATATTTTCCCTATGGGTAGATTAGACGGCAGCCCTATAACTTATTCCGAAGTAACTGAACTTAGTGAAGATGGAAGTTATATAGTTTATAAATATAAAAACCATGACAATGGTTTTCAGGATAAACCACTGGTAAATTACAAAACTGATCATCCCGATACCTTTGTTGATGAGAATGGTGCAAAAAAAAGATTCTGGACAAATACCGATATAATTAGTATGAATCTTGAACGTGGGCAAATACTATCGGAGTCCTATTATACCCCAGGGAAAAGCGTGTCTAAAAAAAGTGTCAAAGAAATAATTTATGAATATAATGATGATAACAATAGGTTTAATGATAACATCAGGGTACTAAAGAGATATGCTAATCCTGTTTATGATTTAACATCAGGTAATATTCGTTCCATGTGTTACACGGCGGGTTTAATATATACTTATTTTCCATACTTAAAAAAAACAACTGTAACAGAATCATTCGCCGATAATAATGTTATAACAACAACAAATTTTAAGTATGATAACAATTACAGATATGTTAGAGAAATTGAAAAATTAGCTGGTGAGAATATAATCAAACAAATAAACAGATACCCCGGTGATTTTGCTGTTTCTGCGTCCGATGTTTATAGTAATATGATTGAAAGCCATATTACTGGTGTAATTATAGAATCCGAAACAAAAAAAAATGATACAAGAATTACATTATCTCACACCGATTTTATAAAAAATCCGTCCAACCAAAATCAGTTTGTGCCCAAATATCAATTTACACAATTCAGAGAAGGTGCATTGGAAAAAAAAATGTCTTATGATCAATATGACGAAAAAGGAAATATTCTGCAATACACCCTTGAGAGTGGAACTCCTGTATGTATTGTTTGGGGGTACAATAAAACACGACCTATCGCCAAAATTGAAAATGCATCATACAGCGAAGTTTCTCCTTATGTAAACAACTTACAAACTATTTCAGATACAGGTACTGAGCTTAGTTTATTGGAAGCTTTAAAAACTCTTCGAAATGCCCCAGTCTTTTCAGCTGCAATTGTGAGCACTTATACCTATATACCTATGGTAGGGCTTAGTTCTGTTACCGACACTAAAGGATTTACAATGACCTATAAATACGATAATTTTGGAAGGCTTCAGTTTGTAAAGGATTCAGAAGGAAACATCTTGAGTGAGAACGAATATCATTATAAAAAATAGAACGGAAACGACATGAAAAAATATATCTTCTTTTTTGTTTTATTTTCATCTTTTGGTCTTGCACAACCAAGTGCAGATAGATATAAAGATGAATCTTTCAAATATACATTAGACAATTACCCTAATTTTTATCAGGAACTCATTCTTTCTGATATAATTTTCACAGGCTTTGACGATCCAACGAGTACCCAATCAATTGGTAGTATATCAATAAACAATAATATTTTAAGTCTTAATATTAGTAAAACGTGGCCACAACAAGCATTTAAAGTTGGAATAATAAAACATCTTGATGTCTATCCTATTTTACCCAATGTAGACCTTGGTCCTATCCTTAATTATGGTGGAGCTGGTCAGACAGGTTATAATGCTAGGATTGAAAATAATGATATCATTATCTACTCTTCTTACTTTGTCGACAATCTGAGTACTGCTACACCTATAACTTTATCCTCTTATATTGAGGATAATGAATTTCCTTTTTTTGGAATCAATGGCTCTGGGAATGTTTCTATAAATCAGAATAAATTATCGTTTAATTATAATATTGAACTGTGGTCTTTAGATCCAAATCCTTCAGGAATTATCTTCACATTTCCTGAGCGGGTTGATCGCGGAAATTATTATTACTACTTTAATATACCCAATACTGAGTTAGGAATTCTGCAAAATAATGGTAGAAATACAGTTTATAAAGGAAAAGTAGAAAATAACCAATTGGTTATTTACAGTACTGAAAATCTTCCTGGAATCCCAACAGGTTGTTCGTTAAATTTTGCTTACGACTTAAATACACATACAGCGCCAATGTGGTATAAAGATGCAGACCACGATGGCTACGGTTCGCCCTATGATACTGCTTCAGGAACCGCAACGCCTCCGGCGGGTTATGTGTCCAACAATACTGATTGCGACGATTCAAATGCCGCAATCAACCCTGAATCAATTTGGTACAGGGATCAGGATGGAGATAGTTATGGATCTGTCAATCATCCAACTATAACTGGTTGTTTGAAACCTTACGGTTATGTCTTAAGAGGCAGCGATTGCAATGACGATGATACTACTATCAGTCCAGAAACTGTATGGTTTAAAAACAGTAATAATCCTAACATCTATTATCCTGAGATAACCAGCTGCATCCAGCCTCCCGGCTACACTGATCATTATGGTCCGGTCGGAACAGGACCCGGCTCATTACCAGGTGAATGTATTGATCCTAACGGTATGATTTCTAATCCTGAAACAGTTTGGTATTATGATGGTGATTCAGATGGGTATGGAACTAATTCAAATACAGTAAAAGGATGCATACAACCGCTTAATTATGTCTCTAATAATCTGGACTGCAATGATAATGATAGTTCATTAAAACCAAGTACGATCTGGTATCAGGATCAGGATGGTGATGGTTTTGGATCCCCAGCCTCAACCGCTAGTGGATGTTTGCAACCGTCGGGTTATGTTAGAAATGCACTTGATTATGATGATGGCACCAGTTTTATTATTAATATAGCGCCTCAATATTTTTTTTACGATGCTGATGGAGACGGATTTGGAAATCCAAATTTAAGTGTATATTACAGTATACAGCCAGCCAATTATGTATTGAATAACACCGATTGCAATGACTCGGATCAGACTCTTAACCCCAATACAATTTGGTATCTTGATGCGGATGGCGATGGATATGGTACAATTACAATTTCTACAAAAAATTGCACTCAGCCAACGGGATATGTTCGTAATTCAAGTGATTATGATGACAACACGAATCTCATTACCAATATAGCTCCACAATTTTTTTATCAGGATGCAGATGGCGACGGATTCGGAAATCCAAATTCAAGTGTATACTACAGTGTACAGCCGGCCAATTATGTAACCAATAATTATGATTGTGACGATACCAACATAGCTTTGAACCCTAATACAATATGGTATAGTGATGCTGACGGTGATAGCTATGGATCAAGCACAATATCTGTAAGAAGCTGTAACCAACCCATTGGTTATGTTCTCAATTCAAGTGATTATGATGATTCTACCACTAATATTAATAACATAGCACCACAAATTTTTTATCAGGATTCTGATGGTGACGGCTTTGGGAATCCCAATGTTAGTCTTTACTATAGTGCTCAACCTGCTAATTATGTAACTAATAATTCTGACTACGATGACACAACAACTAACATTACAAATATCGCTCCGCAGACATTTTATTTAGATAATGACGGTGATGGCTATGGAAATCCAAATATCAGCGTTTATTACAGTGTTCGGCCTGCAAAGTATGTTACCAATAACTTCGACTACGATGATACGACGACTAACATAACCAATATCGCTCCTCAGACTTTTTATTATGATGAAGATGGAGATGGTTATGGTAATCCAAATTTAAGCGTTTATTATAGTATAAAACCTTCAAATTATGTAACTAATAATACAGATTGCAATGATAGTGATATTGCTGTAAATCCAAATACAAAATGGTATCTTGATGCTGATGGCGATAGCTATGGATCAAGCACCGTATTCGTGGCTAGCTGTACCCAACCCCTTGGTTATGTAATGAATTCAAGTGACTATGATGATTCAACAACTAATATTAACAATATAGCACCACAATTTTTTTATCAGGATTCTGATGGTGATGGATTTGGAAATCCAAATGCTAGTGTTTATTATAGTACTCAACCTGCTAATTATGTAGGCAATAATTCGGACTATGATGACACAACAACTAATATTACAAATATCGCACCACAGACATTTTATTTAGATAATGACGGTGATGGCTATGGAAATCCAAATATCAGTGTTCATTACAGTGTTCAACCTATAAATTATGTTACCAATAAATCTGACTACGATGATACTACAACTAACATAACCAATATCGCTCCTCAAAGGTTTTATCATGATGGAGATGGGGATGGTTTTGGTAACCCAGATTCAAGCGTTTATTATAGTGTAAAACCTTTAAATTATGTAACTAATAATACAGACTGCAATGATAATGATATTGCTATCAATCCAAATACTAAATGGTACGCTGACAATGATTTAGACGGCTTTGGTGATCCTGCAAATTACCTGCAACAATGTACATCTCCAAGCGAAAAGCATGTATTAAATAATAGCGATAATTGTCCACTTGTAGCTGGGACAAGTACTGACTGTGAAAGTTTAGCAAATCCGCTATTAAGCCAAAACTATATAATTACTAAAATATATAAAAAACCCACAAAAAGTGTTTTTACATCTCCAACACCAGACCAAGCAAACACTAATATTACGTACTTTGATGGAATTGGAAGACCAATACAACAGGTCTCCCAACAACAATCTGCATCAGGAACAGATATTGTAACACATATCGATTATGATATTCTTGGTAGACTAGAAAAAAACTATTTGCCTTATGTTGCAACGTCTACCAATATGGAATTTCAGGAGGATGCGGCTGCTAAAACAATAGAATTTTACAATGTAGAAAAGTACGGGAATACTTCTAAGCCTTTTTCTCAAAAAAGATACGAAACGTCACCGCTTGGCAAAATTTTAAAACAATCTGCTCCTGGGGTTCCTTGGGAGATGGATAGTGGTCATGAAATCAAAATGGATTACCAGACCAATAATGAATCGGATGAAGTGAGACATTTTAAAGCAACTTCTACCTGGGACGAAAACTTAGGTTTATATGACATATCCTTTGCCGATCAGGGACATTATGATGAAAATGAATTATACAAAACAATATTCTATGATGAAAATACGCTAGCCGATCCTGTGGAATCCTCAGGTTCAAGTATTGAATTCAAAAACAAGGAAGGCAATATAGTTTTAAAGCGAACTTACGAGTCAGGAACCAAACATGATACGTACTATGTTTACGACATAGCAGGAAATTTAACTTACATTATACCTCCAAAAGCCGATGGAGAAATTAATGATGAAGTTAGAAAGAATCTATGCTATCAATATAAATATGATTATCGTAACCGTCTAGTTGAAAAGAAATTACCTGGAAAACAATGGTATTTTATTGTATATGATAAACTAGATAGGCTTGTGGCGACAGGACCGGCATTTTCCCCTTTTAAAGAAGATGCTTCGGTGGGATGGTTAATAACAAAATATGATATTTATGATCGTCCAATCTATACAGGATGGATCAATCAAAGTGTAAATTCTTCAACTAGAAAATCATTACAAAACATTCAAAACAGTACAACGTTATTATATGAAAGTAAAACAAACTCAGGTACTATTGATGAGATTCCTGCTTATTATACTAATGCAAATGAGCCAACAAATTTTAAATTACTAACAGTCAATTATTACGATAATTATGATTTTCCTAATGCACCTGACTTGCCCTCTCTTGTGCTTGAGGATACTGTTTTAATCAACACGAAAGGCTTATCTACTGGAAAATGGACAAGGGTATTGACTAGTTTATCTGAAAAATTTGGAGAAACCACTACCATAGTATACGATGATAAGGGAAGATTAATAAGAAACCACAATCAAAATTATTTAGGAGGTTATACCTACCTTGATAATAAACTTGACTTTGCAGGTAAATTAGTTTATAACATAAAAACGCATAAATATACTCCTGAGGTAAATGCAATAAAAATTAAAGAAGATTTTATTTATTCTCAGCAAGATAGGTTATTAACACAAACACACCAGATAAACGATGGTCCAATAGAACTTTTAGCTCATAATGAATACAGTGATCTCGGGCAACTGATTTGGAAAATAACTGGTCAAAATACAAATAACCCTCTGCAAAAAATTGATTTCTTATATAATGTTAGAGGCTGGCTTACAGATATAAACAAAGTTTCTGATTTACAACAAGATACCGATCCAGAAGATCTTTTTGCATTTAAGTTAAATTATACTAATGAACCAGAAAATGCTCAAATTAAAGCTCTCTATAATGGTAATATTGCGCAAACCTTTTGGAAAACAGGATCTGACAATCTAGAGCGTGGTTATGGATATCAATATGATAAACTAAATAGATTAACAAATGCTGTGTATGAGAAAAATGGATTAGTTACCAATGCTTACGGAGAAACTTTAACATATGACAAGAATGGGAATATTGAGTCCTTAATTAGAAATGGTGTTATAGATCCTCAATTGGAGCCTTTGGAAATTGATCATTTAACATATAACTATTTAACCAATTCAAACCAACTTATAAAAGTAACTGACGGTCCATCTGGCAATGATAATCAAGGATTTATTGATACTAATAAAATTGGTGACGATTTTGGATATGATGATAACGGTAATTTAACAAGTGATAAAAATAAAAACATTACTGAAATTCAATACAATCATCTTAATCTACCTAAAAAAATACTTTTTGGTTCAACTGGTAGTATTGACTATATTTACAACGCAGTTGGTCACAAGTTGGAAAAAAAAGTTGTTGAGCAAGCTTCTACAATTACTACCAACTATTCGGAAGAATTTCAATACAAAGACAATGTTCTTCGTTTTTTTCCCACGTCAGAAGGATATGTTAGTAGTACTAATAATGTTTTTTCATATGTTTTTCAATATAAAGATCATGTAGGAAATATACGATTAAGCTATACTAAAAATCCAACGACACAGGATATTGAAATTATTGAAGAAAATAATTACTATCCGTACGGATTAAAACACACTGGATACAGCCCTTCAAATGAAATTGAAAACAATGAAGGATTAAAGTATAAGTTTAATGGGAAGGAAATCCAAGAAGAGCTAGGTCTTAATGTAACTGCAATGGATTTCAGAATGTATGACAATACATTAGGACGATTTTATGGAATTGATGCACTAGCTGAAACAACCCCTTCAATGACCCCAAACCATTTTGGATATAATAATCCAATATATTGGGCAGATCCTTCCGGTTTAATTTCTGCTTCATTTGCTCAATCATTATGGGATAATAGTCCAAGTGGTCAAAATACTTTGTGGGAAAATGACGGCGGTGGTACATTTTCCAATGCAAATGGAAGTGGAATGGTAGACTCCACAACTGGTGAATACACTCCTTTTGAAAGTTTAAAGGCTGTTAACGTTGGGTATAAAGTATCAACCCAAAGTTATGTAGGAAATCTGGACGGCATAATGTCAAGTCGATTGTACTCTACTGGAAGATATTATGAAGGTTGGAGAAGTCGCTTTAGAACTAAACAGATGGATGATCTTCAAGAAAGTTTAGACGGATTAGGTGCTGCTGACCCTTCCGGAATAGTTGATGGTATAAATGCTATTGGATATTTGTTAAGAGGTCAGACAGGTAATGCTGCCATTGCAGCAATTAGTATAATTCCTTACATAGGTGATGCCGCCAAAGGAGCTAAATACGCTAAAGGTACAATTACTGCAGGTGAATACTTAAGAATCGAAAATGCGGCTACAAGAATAGGGAAACCAATAATTCTTGTTGGTAGCCGTGCAACTCCAGGTAGAGTTGCTAACGGAATGAATACTTTAAAAGGTACTATAGCTGATTGGGATTATCTAATTGAAGGAGGGCTTAATAGCAAACAATGGCATCAAATCAAGAATTCACTTCCTGGCCAAAAATCATCAATAGATAATATCAAACGTGATGTTGACCTTTTCATAAATGCATTACAAACGGAAAAGCCTCATATCATTATTAATCCACGTATAAAATAGAAATTAATGGAAATAGAAAAAGAAATATTAATAAATAAATATGCACAAAGTGTTATTGACATTGAAGATTTAATACTTATTTTTAATTCATTTAATTTAAATGAGAAAAGACGATTTTTATACGAGCTACTTTTTTTTATCCTACAATCTAAAGCAAGTGATGAAGACATTGTACCTGCTATAGTACAAAGCGGTTTAAAAAACACCTATACACCTTGCGTATTAATAAAAAAAGGTGTAGCAACAAACAATTTAAAAAGACTTACAGAACTTCCGGAAAACGAACTTAATAAATCATTGATACTACTTTTAAATCTGTTTAAAATAGCTTATCAGAAAAGATTTGAAGCGGAAAAAATTGATGTTTATAAATGGTGGTACTGGGACTTGTCTGATGATAAAAAAGTTGAAACTATTTTAAAAAAATATAAATAAAAAAGATTAAACAACCTAATAAAGATAGGCAGATTGTATGTCACTTTCTCATTACTATTATTTTGGAGTTGATACCTTTTTTTACCACAAAAAGTTAAGGCGGTTTTTAAAGATATTTCAACTGTCTAACTTTTGTGGCAGAATCATGGTATAAATACTTTTAAAATGAAAAAATCAGACAACACAGTACTTAAATAAATTAGGCTGATTATTTATAAAGAAACTTTTAAATTTTATTGAGGATTTCATTTACTTAAGCTTCATATCTACTTTTCTTTATAAATAGTATCAAAAAAATTTCTGCAATCGAAAAAACATCTTATATTTGCACCCGCAATGAGAAAATGATTGCGTCTTACTGGAGGAATGGCAGAGCGGTCGAATGCGGCAGTCTTGAAAACTGTTGACTGTAACAGGTCCGGGGGTTCGAATCCCTCTTCCTCCGCTGAAGGCTTAAAAAGTCTAGTATATATAGACTTATTGAAAAGGCCTTAAAAATTAGTAACCCTGCAAATCATTAGATCTGCAGGGTTTTTTCTTTTAAACTCTTTGCAGATTTATAATCTGAAGTTTTGTGGCACATTCGTGGCGCATTCGGAAGTGAGCGTACCTGCGCCACAAATATTACGCTTTCCAAATTTTGTGGCAGAATCGTGACATAGCCAAAAATGCAAATTAAAAGTGATTAAAGCCAGATAGACATTTCAATTTTAAATTATAAATTGAAAGGTTTTGGCATGTACGGAGTATTCTCTAAGGAGAATGATACACTTATTGGATACTGCGGTTTGATTTTATCGTCAGATATCAATGATTATGAATTAATTTATGCTTTAGATAAGCAATATTGGGGAAAAGGTTTAGCAACAGAAATAGCAAATGCTATAGTCAAATATGGTTTTGAAAAATTAAAAATTAAAACGATTTTTGCATCAATAGATCCTGCTAATAGAGTTTCCGAAATAGTACTTTTGAAAATTGGCTTTTTAGAAAAATTCAGAAGAGAAGATGAGTTTGGACTTGAAACAATATATTTTAATCTTGACCAAGTGTAAGTAACCTACTCCTATCGTATTCCAGCTTGCAAAATATGTCGATTAAACTAAAATTGTTTTATCATTTTAGAATTAAAATGCTATTTGAATAATTTAGATGCAAACTGATTCAGACATCTGCGCCATGTAAGCCATTCATGAGCAGTTTCAGGTGATTCGTAATATTCATACTTAATTCCTTGTTGCTCCAGCATTGCTCGAAATGCTCCAACTGATCCAGGAAAAGGAATAGGCTCTTTAGTGCCTAAACCCAGCCAAAAAAGCTTAATTTTTTTATTCAGTGCATTGCCTTCTTTATATTTCCCATCTAAAAAGGTAGAAACGTTAATGACATCTGTACTGGGATAATTTGCCGTACCGCTAAATCCGCCGTAGTATGAAAAAGTATCAAGATGATTCATCATAATTCTCATGGTCTGATTGGCACCCATCGAAAGACCCGCAATGGCCCTGCTCTCCCGTTTAGATATAGTACGGAACTTAGCATCAATCATTGGAATAACTTCTGTAATAAGCACCTCTTCAAAGACAGATTCTTCTCGTCCCTCTTTGACTTTATTACTTTGAGATTTATAGGCATAACCATTGTCCATCACAATGATCATTGGTATCGCTTGCTTTAAGGCAAGCAAATTATCTTAAATTTGCTCTACCTTGAGTAGTCCAGCCTGTTTCGTTCTCAAAACTTCCGTGCTGCAGATAAAGTACAGGATAGCGTGTTTTTTCATTCTCATTATAACCTGCAGGAGTATATATAAGGCAACGTCTGTGAGAATTAGTCAGTTTTGAGAAGTAAATATTTTCGCTTACAAGACCATGGGGCACGTTTTTCAAAGCAAAAAAATCCTGATCTGATGACGGAATTTCTATACCGCTGCCCAGTCTCCCTGCGCCGTAGAAATAAAGGCTTCCCGGGTCAGGAACCGAAGCTCCATCAATATTCAGCTGATAGTAATGGAAACCTTCGTCCTGAGGATTGGATTCTCCAATCCATATCCCATTACTGTCTTTTTGCATATCATATTTTACACCTCCAATATCAAGCTGCACGCTGTGTGCAATTGGTGCCAGAATACTTGTACGTATACGTCTCTGCGAATTAACCTGAGGAAATTTTTTTTCTGGCTGATTGACAGATGAAGGTTTAAAATCTTCAACAACAATCTGTTTTTCCTGACTCCATGCGGCCTGAGCAGATAAGCTGAAAATTATAATAACTGTACTAAGAAATAATTTCATATGATTTTTTTTAGTTTATCCCTTTTTTTGTGCTAAGTCATTTGCTGCATTTGCGAGAAAAATATACCATGCACCACCATCTATGATACACTCATTTTCTCCCCAAAAAAATGGCCAGTCATCCTTGTTCTCTAAATAGTCCGGTTTTAGAAAAATAAGCCCCGGAACTACTCCTCCTGCTATTGTTGTAAAATCAGCCCGATTACTTCCATAAGCTACTTTTTTGGATCTGTTTCCTACCGCATTTACAAAAGATAAATTAGAATAAGGATGGCATCCAAAAATATAGTTCAATCCCTGGTAAACATATTCTTTGTCCATGATATCCGGATAACTTTTATGAATATAATAATTGCTAATTGCCCAATTAATAACCTGTGAACTACCTCCCCATCCTCTGAGTGCAATAGGAACATTATAAGGATTTGCAGTATTTTCCATATCAGTTTTACTCTTATAATTAAGCACATAAGCGCGTAATTTTATTCTATACTGATCATTCATAGATGGCAAAGCCAATAGGGCTGAATTAATATTAACTTCCAAATTTTCATCCAGCAATTTCCAAATTTTATCTAAAAAACCCATTTTATATTGCTCATTATTTGTACTTAAGTACAATTGAAGCATGGCAATCATATCACTACCTCTGCCCCTTTTTGACATTGGCCCCTCATCAGGTTTTCCTTCTTTTTCTAAAGCAGTTGCTTCTCTCATTAACTTTTCAGCAATAAACAGACACTTTACAGAGAGTTTATCATTATACCCTTTTAATGCCCTGCTTGCGGCAGCTAGTGCTCCTGCAGTCCTATAATCTAAAAATGAACTTCGGTTTGTAAATGCCCATCTGTCATCAAGTGTTCCACTTGAACCTCCATTAGATTCATATGGCTTAAGAGATGCGTTATAGGGCAGATTATCTGTTTCAGTAGAGGCATCACCAAGATGATGATACTGATGCAGGTTGGGCACCACTATGCCTCTTACCGGATGGCCAATATTTTCAACTTGTGCCACAAGGTTTAATACCCCATGCTCAATTTGCTGTAATAAATCGGGTTGGCCATCAGGGCGATGGATGTCTACAAATTGCGTCTTTTGATCGATATAAGTTTCGTCCCTGTTTACTTTGAATGCTTCCCATGATTCTACAAAACTATTGATAACACTAACATGAGAAAAAGTTTGTATATCAAAATCCCCTGCATCAAACCAGCCCCCTACTGCCATTCCCGGAATACGCTCTAATGGCTTATATTTAGTATCTGTAGTTGGGCCTTGCTTATAGCCATCAAAATGATCGTGATTTAGTGGTGCCTGAAGACAATCATCTAAAAAAGGTTTTCCATGCCAAACCCGGTACGCCTCGTTTACTTCCATATGGTCCATTTGCACAGGAAACCATACATCCATGGTGGGATGCCATGTCTTTGAATAAATATCATCCTCAATTTGAAAAGTATTTGTTTTTTGGTCTCCATATTGAATGTAATAAAGCCCCTTTTCTTTTACAGTACTAAAATCAAATTTTGCATAACTATATCTAAGATAATTTCCCCAAACTTTGACATCAGCTTTTAGTTTCTCTATAAATTTTCCATCATCACCAAGTTTAAAAACCGATGCACTACCTAAAGCCTTATCGTTTATATCAAGCTCAATAACAGCAACTTTCTTTTGGCTTGGCATGTAGCCTACTTGCGAAAATCCTATTATGGGTTCTCTTGTCCAACTCGGGATGACATTTGGCTCTACATACCAGGTGAGCACTTTTCCTTTTTTGTTGGCAGGAAGAATACTGCGGGCTATAAACCATCCGTTCTGCCCCAAATTTCTTCCATCGAAGAGCATTACATCCTGATCTTCAGAGTAAATATTTACAGTACGCTCAGGGTTTTCAGGTGCCAGGATCAAATTTTTACCAGATTCCAGAGGCAGGGCAACTATAAATTCATTTTTTCCGCGATCATCAAATGTATTGTGCCCTGCAAACTGTGGTATTTTTTGAGAAGAAGGCCAAACTTGAGTGTTGCCAGAAGGATATCTGGGAAATGTTCCGGCTTTTCCATCAACCAAATAATTACTTTCGAAATAAGAAGTTGGTAAAAATTCCAAATTAAACCCGGCCCGGCCTTCTAACTGTTTTGGAACTGGTTTATCCAACATAACATTTATTACAAAACCTTTTCCCTGTGGCGTAACTATAATTTTGGAATCAAAGTCAAAATCTTCATATCTGAGTGTGACTTCAATAGAATTGATAGCCCTGTTGACTTTTCGACTGATCATTTTAGGAATTAAATCCCATTGTTCCGGTGTGTTTTGAAGCCTTATTGCACCGCCAGTTACCGTTCTTACACCGTGATGAATAAACTCTATTCCTGCTGCTTTTTCGTCAAAAAACATTCCATTGTATTCATTATTAAAAACCCATATATTCAGACCCAACGTTTCAAAATACTCTTTTTCATTTAACAGCAAATTTTGAGAAAAAGAATTGTTTGCCAGATTAAATAAACAAAGAAATATAATTACTTTTTTTAATGAAATTCTATTGAAAATAACCGTTGAAATGCTAGTAAGTTTGCGCATAATTATATATTTAATGTTGCAACCCAGCAACAAGTACCTGGACTGATGAACTTTTTATTTGTCATGTTTTAGGTTAAATTCAATTCACCGCCAGATACTGTATATTAAATCAATGGATTTGTTATATTGAACAATCTCTAGTCTTTAAATAAAAGTGGCGCTAATTCTTTGAAGCTGCGACGCCAGGTTAGAAATTCATGAGCTGTATTTTCAGAAATATAAGAAACAGCATTGTATCCGGCATCTTTCAGCGTTTTTACTGCAGCCTGCACAGATTCAGGTCTTTCACGGCTACCACAGCTTATAAAAATCAGCTTAATCTTTGATTTATCTTTAATTTCCTCAGGTTTATAAATTCCTCCGCTTAAAAGCGCATAATGAGAAAAAACATTGGGTTTATTGACTGTGATGCTATGCGTTTCCATTCCTCCCATTGATAAGCCCGCCATTGCTCGATTTGACTGATTAGAAAGCGTTCTGAAATTTAAATCAACATAGGGGATTAGCTCTTCTACAAGGACAGTCTGAAATGGTTCTATCCTGAAACTTGCCAGACCGCCGTATTTAACCTCATTTGTCATACCGTATGTCATGACGATAATAAATGGTTTTATTTTGCCCCTTGCAATCAAATTATCCATAATTAAATTGACACGTCCCTGATTGCTCCAGGCCGTTTCATCTTCTCCCATCCATGCTGTAAATACAAAACCGGATATTTACTTGTCTTATCTTTATGATAATCCGGTGGCGTATACACAAAAGCCCTGCGTGATGTATTGGTGCTTTTTGAGGGAAAAAAAATCTGCTGTAAATTTCCGTGCGGAACATCTTTGAGCGCATAAAAATCCTGATCATGGGCTGGTATTTCGATACCGCTTTCCCAACGAGTTGAACCATAAAAATTGAGTGCGCCCGGATCGTTGAAAATACCGCCATCGATGGTGAGATGATAATAGTGAAAACCTTCATCCAGTGAACCAGCTGTTGTACCCCTCCAGTAACCATCCTGCTCTTTTATAAGAACCGTTCCTCCTTTTGCTCCCCCCAGTCCCAGACTTATTACAACAGACTTAGCGTCGGGAGCCAAAATTTGAAATCGCGCATAACCCTGAGAATTCACTTTTGGATATTCCTGTCCTGGCTGATTAACTGCTGATGGTTTAAAATCTTCTATAATAGAAGCTGGACTTGTCTGCGCAAAACCTACGACACCTGATAAAATCAACGCCCCTAAAAGAACAATTGTATACTGTTTCATATTTTTTTTTTAAAAAATTATTTTACTTCCGGAACTATAATTTGATATTTTCCGCTAAGATGCATAAGACTAAAGAGATACATGAGTCCGTCATAGTAAGGATCAAAATAACCGTCATCATATGGTTCGAGTTTTACATTCCAGACAGCATGAACAAAATCCATACTCTCTTTATCTTGATTGACTAATGATGCAGTTGCCGCTGTTGATACTAAACCTATCGAGTGTCTGAGTTTCTTGACCGGACCGGCCTGAAGAATAAAATCAGGAGTAGAACCGTCCAGATTAAATTGATCCTTATAAGTATCTAATCCCTTAGACCTAAGGAAATATTGAAATCTTTTAGCATAATCTTCCTGCCATTTTTGATCTTTTCCGTACCAGGTATAATCCATAGCTATATTCATAGGAACACGCCAGGAATCATAGCGAAATGCAGGAGGCATCCAAGGTGTGGGATGCGGTTCGCCATTAAATTCCGAATAATCTGAAGTCAGCCCCGTTAAAGGATGGCAGGCTTTATGCAGAAAATCACGAGAAACATCGGCACATTCTTTATAAAACTTCTCATGTCCATCTTTAGCATACAACACCCATATTTCGTAAAATGCAGGAACATGATAGGACGGATCTGTCCAGTGGTATCCACCTCCTTCAGGTACAAAAGAGATCTGTTTATGTTCAGTATTTATAATATTATGTACATTGGCAGTCCCATCTTTTTCCCACATGGCATCCAATATTCTTCTGGCTTCTTTGTAGTAATTTACTCCTGTAGCATTGCCCCACTTATTAGATGCAAAAAGCAGGCTGGTTATATAATACAATTCTCCGTCTGAGGCAGAACCGGGAGAATTTTGTATCTTGGCTTGCGGATTCACACTCCATGCAAAATAACCTTCTCGTGGTCCGTTTTGATGCTGCATATATTTTACTGACCATCGCCATAGACGATCAAAAACTTCTTTTTTATTGAGCTGAACCGCTACCATCATTCCATAAGACATTCCTTCGGTACGGGCATCCTTATTTTTTACATCAGAAACATATCCTAGCGAATCGCCTTCTTCAAAATACACTCGATTGGGTCCTTCAAAAACATCATAATAAGCTTTGGCTAATTTCTTGTCTATTTCAATTTGGCTGTAACCTGCTTCCTTAAAAAGATTCCGGTAATAAGGTCTTTTATATTCTGATTTTTCTATTTTATTTTTATTTTGACTTATAACAAAAGCTGGAATAATTACCATAAAAAAAATCATTAAAAGTCGGATTTTAACCAGAGGTTCACTTAGTAAATTATTTATAACCATGTTTTTTTTTAATTGATTTAATTTTAAACTTTATTAAATTGTTTTTACTTGTTTACAAATCTGTATAAATTGTCTTTTTTTGTTGCAACATCAACCAATATTGTAGGCTTAAGTTCAAGTGGTTTTATATTAGATTTTTCAGAGATAACAGCTTTTGGTATTTGATCAACAAAATAAAAGGGGTTAGGATTTTCTCCTTTTGCCGCTGTCACTTTACCACCAGATTGTAGTATTAAATTATTAGGCATCCGTAGTCTTAAATTTCCTCCCAATTCTGATTTTACAATTAATTTAATAAGCTGATAATTTTCCCACTTCATTTCAACTATTTCGAATCCCCCCCTTACACGTATTCCTTTAATACTTCCTTCTTGCCAGAGATCCGGTAAGGCAGGAAGCAAATGAACAGCTCCATCAGAACTCTGCACAAGCATTTCGGTTATCCCGGAAGTGCATCCAAAGTTTCCATCAATTTGAAATGGAGGATGAGCATCAAAAAGATTATTATAAGTACCTCCGCCTTCTATATTTACTCCCAGAGGAGTGAGTTGGTTTTTTATAAGCAAATAAGCATGATTCCCGTCTTGCAGTTTAGCCCACCAATTGATTTTCCAGCCCATACTCCAACCTGTTGAAACATCTCCGCGTTGCATTAAAGTATTCTTCGAAGCCGCAAATAACTCAGGTGTTTTATAAGCTCCTATTTGATTGGAAGGAAATAATCCATACAAATGAGACACGTGCCGATGATGATCTTCAGGGTCATCAATATCATCAAGCCATTCCTGAAGCTGATTGTATTTCCCTACTTTCATTGGTGGGAGTTGACTGCGTAGCTGTTGTAAAGTATCAACAAAAACAGCATCTTCTTTTAAAATTGCTGCTGCCCGAATTGCAGTTGTAAAAACATCATAAACAATTTGATTATCCATCGTAGTTCCTGCATCAAGCGATGAACCATTATGAGCCTTCGGTGCATTTTCAGGTGAATTTCCCGGATTCACTACAAGCCATTTATACAAAGGATGCTCTACAAGAAAATCTACGTAAAATAATGCCGCTCCTTTTAATATTGGATAAATAGATTTTAAAAATTCTTTATCACCTGTATAAAGATAATGCTCCCATAGGTGTTGGCTTGCCCACCCACCGCCAGCAGTCCATAATCCCCAAAAAGCACCATCTACGGCACCAGTAGAACGCCAGATATCTGTATTGTGGTGTGCCATCCATCCTCTTGCACCATACATGGTTCTGGCTGTTTCCTGTCCCGTTGCTGCCAGATCTTTTACCATCTCTAAAAAAGGCTCATGCAACTCTGAAAGATTCGTTTTTTCTGCTGGCCAATAATTCATTTGGGCATTTATATTGATTGTATATTTACTATCCCAGGCAGGATTAAGATTATTGTTCCAAATACCCTGCAGATTGGCTGGCTGGCCTCCAGGCTGAGAGGAAGATATGAGCAGGTAACGGCCGTACTGATAATATAATGTCACAAATTGCGGATCATTTGTGTCTCTAAAATTTTTCAACCTTACATCAGTAGGTAAATCATTTTGAGGAGTTTGTCCTAAATTAAATTTAACACGATTAAAATATTGTTGATAGGCTACGATGTGAGATTTTTTAATTCTTTCATAAGATTTACTAAAAGCCCTATCCATATAGTCAGCAGCTTTTTTGTCTTGATTGCCACTAACATCATGATAATTATTAAAATTGGTAGCTATCGATACATAAATAGTAACTTCATCTGCATCTTTTACAATAAGCGAACTATCAGTTTGTTCTAATTTTCCTTTATCTAACTTTATTCGGGTTATTCCTTTAAAGTTAATCGCCCCCTTTACTCCTTCATGGTCGCTGGAAGTGCCGGTAATCTCAAGATCATTTGAAGTACTTACAGCAAAATTATTTACTTTATGAGGTGTACTATAATTTGCAGTAAAAGAAATACTTGCTTTTTTATCTGCTGTCAGATGAATTACAACTACCCGTTCTGAAAAACAGACAAAAGCCTCCCGGGTATAACTAACATCATTAACCTTATAGCTGGTTTTTGAAATTGCCTTTTCTATATCAAGTTCCCGTCTGTAATTAGAATACTTTTGATGACCTTCAAAATTTAGATTAAGATTTCCCACTGGTTGAAATATTTGTCCCTGTGATTTCTTAGAAATAAAAGTCTGATCTGCTAATTTTTCAGCTTCTTTATGTTTTCCTTCAAAAATCATATTCCTGATTTTTGGCAAAGCTGCCAAGGCATCCGCATTATCATTTCTATTGGGGCCACCACTCCAGACCGTATTTTCATTTAACTGTATAACTTCATGCTCAACATTGCCATAGACCATGGCACCCAAAAACCCATTACCAATAGGAAGGGCATTTTCCCATACATTACCTGATGGTTCATTGTACCAAAGCTTTAGATTCGGATTATCCTGTGAAAATCCGATAAGGAATAAAAGGAATAAGAGCATTGAAAATATTTTTTTCATAATCTATAAATAATTTTTGATCTAATATATTTTGAGCATATGACTCCTTCAAATAGGCCAGGAAAATGCAGCATTTTGCCAATCTTTTAAAATAATGGAAATCGAATTCTAAATAGCTCTAATTCAAAACTAATGAAAAAGCCGAAAGGAATTTAACTTCCGCCTTTTGCTGTAAAAAACTAGTCCTAACCTATAGTTATAAACTACCCTTCTTTAAAAACATTTCCAAGACTAACTTAACAAGTGTGTTTAATACAAATATAAAAAAAATATCAAAAGAACAATCGGTTGTTTAATTTTTAAATAAACATTTTATCAAAAAAAGCACAAATAAAAAACATTATATCTATTTTTAAAGCCAAAAAAATAGACTAAACACACCTAACCAACTTCATTATAAAGTGATTTTTGTAGCTACAATTGGTTGATTTAGCTTAGAACAGGACAGGGAAGAATATGTAAACTGGTCCCTATTTATGTCATTTTTCAGATTAACAATACCTGGTTAAAGAATCATTAAAAGAGTACTTTTCTTTTGCTAATCCTTCATTAAACAATCAAGGAATTATTTCTTTATCGGGGGAAAAATTAGGCATAAATGGGCTTGCTGTCATACCATCTAATGTATTTTAAACAACCATCAATAAATAATATAGATCTAAATAAGAATAATGAAAAGTTTTTCTCAAGATAATAAATTGCCATAGCAATTTATATAATAGATTTACTAAACTAAATGATGCTTCAAATGAACTATTAAAGGCTTCAAAAATGATAATCGCTTTTGAGATTTCAAACTATTTTTACTCTTTTGATTTTGCAAATGTTGAAATACAAATTGAGGGTTTCATTTTTTTTTGATAAACAATCAGTCAAAATATTTTTAAAGTAAAACAATAGGTAGAAAAAGAACAAAACAACCAGTATACATTATGAGTAATACATCGCAAAAACTTTCTGTGCTAGAAAAAATAGGCTACGGTTTAGGTGATTTTGCAGCTAATTTGATTTTTCAAACCCTGCTGACTTTTTTGGCCTTCTTTTATACAGATGTTTATAAAATTCCTGCCGGAACAGCTAGTATAATTATTTTTGTTGGTGGCTTTATTGGTGCTTTTTTTAATATCATTATGGGAGTTATTGCTGATCGTACTCAGTCGCGCTGGGGGAAGTTCAGACCCTGGATATTATGGACAGCTTTACCTTTCGGAATTGCTTCTGTGCTCTCTTTTTTAACTCCTGATTTTGGAACAAACGGTAAGATCATCTATACCTTGCTGACTTACTTTTTTTTGGTCCTGATATATTCAGCCAATAATTTACCTTATGTGGCCTTAAGTGGTGTATTGACTGGCGACATGAAAGAGCGAAACAGCCTTTCTTCCTATCGTTTTGTAGCTGTTATGATAGCCCAATTTATAATTCAGTCCCTTTTGTTACCATTGGTTCTAATTTTGGGACATGGTAATAAAGCAATTGGTTTTAAAAATACGATGATACTGTTTGCTGTAGTTGGAGTGATTTGCTTACTCATTACTTTTTTTACAACCAGAGAACGAATTATACCTACAAAGAATCAGGAATCTTCAGTTAAGCAGGATTTTATTGATTTATCTAAAAACGGACCGTGGCTGGTGATGTTACTAGTTACCATTCTGGTTTTTATAACCTTGTCGTTAAAAGGGGGAATGTATGTTTTCTACTTTAAATATTATTTAGATCCAGCTGCTCAAACTGAATTTTTGAATGATATTGGTTTTACTTCACTCGTTAATGGACTGAATAATTCCTTAACAGCAATGGGATTTGTAGATTTTCAGTGGCCAAAAGACGTTCCTACTTCAGCATTTAGCCTCTTTAATGCCGGAGGAATTATTTTCATGATCTTTGGGATTATTTCTTCCAGATCGCTTGCCGATTCCTTTGGTAAAAGAAACATTTACATCCTCTTTATTTTCTTATCCGCTATTAGTTTACTGGTTTTTAATTTATACAGCAGAACAGCTATTGCGCTGGTTTTTATAACCCAGTTACTGCATGGATTTATTTACGGAATCACGATTCCGCTATTGTGGGCTATGATGGCTGATGTAGCTGATTACAGCGAATGGAAGAACAATCGAAGAGCAACTGCCACTGTTTTTTCGGCTATGCTTTTTGGATTAAAAATAGGGATAAGTATTGGTGGTGCATTAGGCGCTGCTTTTCTATCTAAATATGGCTACGTAGCCGAAGAGGTCAATCAGGTACCAGCAGCAGTAGAAGGAATCAAACTTTCTATAAGTATCTATCCTGGCTTTATATTTATCATAAGTGCAGTTCTTTTGTGCTTTTATGTAATAGATAAAAAATTAGAAATTCAGATTGAAAAAGATTTAAATGAAAGAAGGAATAATGAGAAAAAAACGAAGGGTTAAATTAGAATAAAACTTAACTTTTAAATTAATTTTCAAATTAAGATAGAGTGTAAAACCAGCTTTATAATTCCTCTCTCTACCAGTAAAGAACACACACAATACCTTTTTTAAAACTTAAAAATTGTCATTATTATGTATTCTTTTGAAAAACAAATAATTGGTTTTGGATTTAATATTATATATTTAATTTTAATTTACTAATCATTTTATAATGTCCCAAAAAAAATATTTTAGAGTCAGCGTCATATTATTTTTTATAATAAATAATTTGTTTTCTCAAAATACATTTGAAAACTATCAATTTCGGTTACTCACTAATGAGACTTCAAAGAGCGGCATTTATACCATTACACAGGATCAATTTGGCGTTATGTGGTATGGAACAAATGGTGCAGGCTTATATAAATATGATGGTATAAATTATGAAGCGTACGAGCAAAACTCCAAGCTTCGTAATTCTATTAATAGCAATTTAATTTACGCTACTTACGTCGATAAACACAACCGGTTGTGGGTAGGGACTGATGAAGGCTTATGTCTTTACAATCGGAATTTAAATACTTTTGAAAGTATTGATATTCAAAAAAAAATCAAAAAAGAAACGGTCATTTCTGTTAAAAGTATTATAGAGGACAATCTGGGTAATCTATATTTAGGAACATTCAATAGCGGTTTACTCAGGCTCAATATAAAATCACGAGAAATCACTAAAATTAAGCCAGAGGTTCCCAATACTACAAATTACCTTATTAACTGCCTGGTAAAAGACAAAAGAGGAATTATTTATTTGGGTACTACCTTCGGTTTAAAAGTAGTTGACCCAATAAAAAATGAGATTACAAAAGTAAACATCTACAAAGACACTGAATTGCGCTCTTCAACTATCATTTCGATGTTTTTTGACAGTAATCAAAACTTGTGGATTGGAAATGGATTCAAAGGTCTTCTTAAAGTAGACTTATATTCTAAAAAAAAACAGGTTGTTTCTTATCCCATTACAAAAAAAAGGATTATGTCGATTCTGGCTACAGATACTAAAACGATTCTTTGTGCTACAGAAAATGACGGTTTAATTGTTGTGAACGATCAGGGTATTGTTCAAAAAAAATATGTAAACAACAAATTCAATATCCGTAGTTTAAGTTCTAATTCTGTCTGGTCTTTATTTTTAGACAAAGAAAATAGAATTTGGCTGGGGTATTACAACAAGGGTTTAGGAATTTTTGATAAAACAGACAGTAAGGTAAGCGTAATCGAAAGTTTACCCGGAAACTCCCAATCATTACAAACCAATTGTGTTACCAGTGTTGCAAAAGATCATCAGGGCCAGTTATGGATTTCTATGGAAGGCGGCGGTGTCGATATTTATAACCCTGAGAACAAAATATTTGGGCATATTACAAAATCGAATAACAGTTTTTATTCCGGATTAACCAATGATAATATCACAAATGTTTTTATTGATAAAAAGCAGAATATCTGGTTATCCAGCTGGAATGAGGGGATTTTTCTTTTAAAGAAAGGAAGCAGAAACTTTATTAATTACAACACAAAAAATACAACTGATTTGACCTCAGACAATATTATGAGTATTGATGAAGACTCGCAAGGTGTGATTTGGATAGGAACCTTTTCAAAAGGCCTTCATTATTATACTCCTTCAGATGGTAGTTTTCATCATTGTAATGCCAAACCTTTTTATAGAAATGGAATAGTCAATTTAGACATTAGAAAGGTAATGGTAGATTCTGATGATGCAGTCTGGATTGGTTCAACAACGGGTTTATACAAGGTCACAACAAACGATTACGTTTCTTTTTCAGTAATTTCTTTTCGGGATAAAATGTCCGAAAAACTTAAAAATCATAAAAGCACACATACCATTAATACGTTATATGAATCCGGAAACAAAGAAATCTGGATTGGTACTGATGGAGCCGGATTATTCAGCTACAATAAAAAAACAGATTTACTCAAGTGGTATATCAATTTTGAAGGGCTTCGTGAAAAATCAATTTCGTCGATTGTAGAATCTAATGATCACGACATTTGGTTAAGCGGAAAGAAAGGTATCACAAAACTAAATTTAAAAAACAAGACTGCCATAAATTACTCCACCTATGACGGCTTACCGGGAAATGACTTCAATAATAATGCTGTTCTTAAAGATGAAAACGGATTACTCTATTTTGGAAGTTATGAAGGTTTAAACTACCTCAATCCTGCAAATTTAGTAAAAAGTAAAAAACAGCTTCCAATTTATTTAAGTGATCTGAAAATTTTTAATAAGTCAATTGGCCCGCTTGAAGAAAACTCACCTTTAATAAAAGTAATATCAGAAACAAAAAAAATAATCCTCAAACATGATCAGTCTGTATTTACAATTGATTTTATTGCCATTAACTATTCTTTTCCGGCCAGAAATGAATTTGCTTATTATCTGGAAGGTTTCGAGGATTCATGGAATTACGTTGGTAATAAACGCTCGGCAACTTATACGAACTTAGCCCCGGGCCACTATGTTTTCAAGGTTAAAGCAGCCGAAAAAAATGGAGTCTGGAGCCAACCATTAGAACTAAAAATAGAAGTTTTACCCCCTTGGTGGAAAACATCTTTTGCTTATCTCTTTTATGCCCTACTACTATTGGCTGCGGTACATTTTGGTAATCAATACTATCAAAATCGTTTTAAACAAAAGCAAATTATACAATTTGAAAAACAGAAAGCCATTCAAATTGAAAAGTTAAATAATAAAAAATTACAATTTTTCACCAATATCTCACATGAGTTCAGGACTCCCCTGACTTTGATTTTAAATCCTTTAGCAGATATAATTAAAAATAATAGTCCAGATTTATCAGGCACTGTATTACATAAACTGCAGACCATTCAGAAAAGTTCTGAAAGGCTTTCGAGATTAATCAATGAGTTAATGGATTTTAATCAACTGCAGTTTAATAAAATGCCCCTTCAATTACAGCTAATTGAGGTAATTGATTTTACAAAAGAAATTGTGAGTTATTTTGACGAAGAAGCATTAAGCCGGGGAATTAAGCTCGGTTTTGAGTCTGACACATCAGCATTAAAAGACTGGATAGATCCCAAAATGTTTGAAAAAATTATTTTTAATCTTATTGCCAATGCTTTTAAAGTTACACCAGATAATGGGATAATAAAAATCAAAATAGTAGTTAATGAAGAATTAAGAAATTTTCCGCTAATAAATTCCACCAGTATTAATTCTTACTTTATGGTTATTGTTGAAGACACAGGAACGGGATTAGATAAAAAAGATATTAAACGAATCTTTGACCGTTTCTATCAGGTAAATAATTTAAATAAAACTTATTACGGAAGTACAGGAATAGGATTGGAAGTGGTGCGTGGATTCGTAGAATTACATAAAGGAATAATTGAAGTAGAAAGTGAACTGGGCATCGGCACTATTTTTAAACTATTGTTTCCTATCGGAAAGGAATTTTTTAATGAAAACGAAATACTAATTGAAGAATTTAAAAACGAGAAAAAAATAAGCTTTACGCCTATTGAGGAAAAAGCATCAATACCATCACAGGATAACCAGGAGAAACAAGATAGGGTTCATACCATTTTGATCGTGGAAGACAATGTAGAACTTCGAAATTATCTAAAAAACGAACTCAAAAAAGAATATAAAGTTATAACAGCAGAAAACGGTCAGGTTGGTTTACAACTAGCTTTACAAAAACTGCCTGACTTAATATTAACAGATGTAATTATGCCGGTCATGAATGGTTTAGAATTGTGCAAAAACATTAAAGCTGATTTAAAAACGAGCCATATTCCTTTAATGATGCTATCTGCAAAAGCCTTAATTAAAGATAAATTAGAAGGGATTGACTCTGGTGCAGATTTATATTTGAGTAAACCTTTTGATATGGATATTTTAAGATCCAGCCTGGTCCAGCTCATTAACAGCAGGCAAATTATGTTTAATAAATTTTATAACGGAATTACTCCAAAAGCAAAAGAAAAAACAACCACTTTAGATAATGAATTTATAAAAAACATTCTGAATTACATTACTGAAAACATAAGTAAACCGGAGTTAAGTGTTGAAGTTTTGGCATCGAAAGTATTTTTAAGCAGAAGCCAATTGTATCGAAAAACTAAAACACTTACAGGAGTAACTGTAACTGAATTTATTCGTAATGTTCGTTTAGAAAAAGCGAAAGAATTAATAGAACTCGGTAATGACACCATAACCGAAATCAGTTTTAAGGTTGGTTTTAGTTCTCCTTCTTATTTCACAAAATGCTATAAAGAAAAATACGGATACTTGCCCACCCAAAATAACAAACAATAAAATTTTAAAGAAATATCAAAGACGGTTTATACCGTCTTTTTTTTGCTTCATAAATAACTAAACTTCTTCTTCAGTTTCAAAAATTTGAGTTTTCGAGATTAATGCCATTATTTAATTAAAAAAATAATCAGGCTGCTTTTTGCATTTAAATCAACTTCACTTTTCCTGGAACTAATCATTAAATCAACACAAATAGTCTTTCTTTTTTATAAATAATAAAAAAACTATATACAGAAAATATTAATATTTTTTTTGACTTATTAATTTTAAATAAACGATAAAATACATAATACTACACTATTATAAACTTTATGCTACAAATTTTATAATTTTTGCTACAAATTTGGTATGTGAATTTTATGTTAACATTATACTTTTGACCTAACACGATCAACTAAACTTAAACACTATTATTAACAATTTAAAACCCTTTAAAGTATGAACTGAAAACCAAAAATAATATAGTTAAAAGCTCCTTTTTTTTTATTAAAATTTTAGACGATTCTTCTTAGTAGTAGTACTTAAAAAAAATTATAAAAAGCAAATGAGCTAAAATTATAATTATTATAATAACTAAACTTTACAACCTAACAAACTATTTAAACTAATCAAAAAACCAAATTAAAATGATGTTAAAATTTAAATTTGCAATAATCGCATTGCTAATAATTAGCAGTCAGAATATAATGGCGCAATCAAAGACGGTACAGGGGGTGATTACTGATCCTTCGGGATTTCCTTTGCCTGGTGCGGGTGTTAATGTAGAAGGTTCAAAAAATAGCGCCTCAACAGATTTTGATGGTAAATACTCTTTAAAAGGAGTTAATCCTACAGACAAAATAACATACTCTTATGTAGGCCTGATTTCGCAGACCATAACTGTCGGTACCAGAACTACAATTGATGTTGTATTAGCGTTATCCACCCAAACCTTAAACGAGGTTATAGTAGGTTACGGAACTCAAAAGAGAACAAAAGTAACCGGAGCAATCTCAACAGTAAGCTCAAAAGATATTGCAGCAGTGCCTATTACTAATGCAGAATCAGCTTTACAGGGTAGAGCTGCGGGTGTTACTGTTGTAAATGGTGCTCCGGGTTCTAATCCTACAGTTACGATTAGAGGTTTGGCTACCATGGGAAACAGTGCTCCTTTATATGTAATTGATGGTGTGTTGACCAGTAATTTATCCGGATTAAGTCCTAATGATATAGAGTCAATGTCTGTTTTAAAAGATGCTTCAACAACGGCTTTATATGGTTCAAAAGCTTTTAACGGAGTAATTATGGTAACGACTAAAAAAGGAAAAAAAGGCCCGGGTCAGCTAAATTTTAGCACTTACATAGGATCACAGACTATTACCAAAAGATATAATGTTTTAAATACACAACAATATCTTCAATATGCTAAAGATTTAGGAAGTGATTTAACAGCAAGAGCTGCTGAATTTGGAAATATAAATACCAATTGGCAAGACCAAATCTTTCAAAGTGGTTTGATGCAGGATTATAATTTGAGTTTTTCAAATGGTACCGAGACATCTACAAGCCGTTATTCTGCCGAATATTTAAAGCAGGAAGGAGCTGTTATCAATACAGGTTTTGAACGCTATTCTTTTAGAGCTAATAATACACAGGATATAGGAAAACTTAAAGTAGGAAGTAATATTGGGATCTCTTTTAGTACAATCAATCCCGAGCGTAGTTCGGGAGGAAGAACACTATTGGAACATGCTATTAAAATGGCACCTTATTTACCTATTTACAATGATACAAATTTAGGCGGATATCAAGGACCAAGTGCTGTTGACGGTAATGACGCCGAAAACCCTGTAAGAGTAGCAAATTTAGGATATCAAAAAATTAATAATTTATCTATCATAGGAAATATTTACGCTGAGTTAGAAATTTATAAAGGCTTAAAATTCAGATCGCAGGTTTCATTAGATTACTACACGGGTAAAGATCATACGTTTGTTCCTAGTTATAGCGATGGTTCCTATCATAAACAAGCCTATTCGACCACTAATGAAACAAATACTCAGGGACAAACCATTGTTTTTGATAATAGCTTAACCTATAAAACCACTATTGCTGCTAAACATAACATTGAAGTATTGGGGGTTATCACTAAAATTGATGGAAAATCACAAAATTTAGTAGCCGGAAGCCGTTATAATATTTCAGATGAAATAGATCAGCTGAGATACAATGAAGGAAGCTTGAGTTCTGCTAACTATGTTGAAAAAAATATTGGATATATTGCCCGTATCAACTACGATTACGATGATAAATACATATTTGCTGTTTCAGGACGTAGGGATGCCTCTTCCCGTTTTGGTGCAAACAACCGCTGGGGGAACTTCTACTCAGTTGCAGTAGGATGGAATATAGCCAAGGAAAGTTTTATGGCAAACTCTGTTTTTAGTACCTTAAAACTTAGGGCCAGTACAGGAACAACAGGAAATGACAGAATAGATAATTATCAATATGCCGCTACATTACTTGCTGATTATAATTATCCTATTAATGGAGGAAATGCTCCAGGTGTTTCTCTTGGAGTTGCCTCTAATCCTGATTTAAAATGGGAGTCTAAAAATGACCGAAACATAGGTTTGGATTTTGGTTTGTTTGACGAGAAATTTACCGGATCGTTTGAATATTTCAATAATAAAAGCAGTGATATTCTTTTTGCTGTTCCATTACCTGCCTCTGTAGGATCTGCCGGTGGCGGAACTCAGATTCAAAATATTGCCGATGTAAAAGTAACAGGTTATGAAATATCATTAGGTTATAATGATAGAAAAGGAGATTTTACATGGTCAGCCATCGCTAATTTAGGAACAAGTAAAAATGAAGTAACAAGTTTAGCACCGGGAGTGACTAGTGTATTGGGCGGCCCAACTGCAAGAGCTGGTTTAGAAAACTTCTCAAGACTTGAAGTAGGTCAGCCATTATTCTATTTTTACGGGTACCAAACCAATGGAATTTATCAAAATCAGGCAGAAGTAGATGCTGTTTTTGGCCCGGGACAGACTATTGTGAAACCAGGTGATATTAAAATTGTTGACCGTGATGGCAATAAAGTAATCAACTCAGATGACAAAACAAATATCGGGAATCCTTATCCGGATTTCACCTATGGTTTAAACCTTACGGCAGCCTATAAAAAGTTCGATTTCAACTGTTTCATAACAGGAGTTCAGGGTAACGACATTTATAATGCCAACACCTTTGATTTAAAAGGAATGAATCGTTTGTTTAATGCCAGTACAGATGTTTTAGACAGAGCAAATGTTGTAAACGGTGTAGTGACTAATCCATCTGCTACTTTACCCAGAGCTCAGGGTGCAGATGTAAACTGGTCAACAGCTAATCAGCGTTATATAGAAGATGGTTCTTATACCAGATTAAAAAATGTTACTATAGGATACACCCTATCAGGAGAAACATTCGGCAGCCATTTTTCAAATATAAGATTCTATGTAAGCGGACAAAACCTTATTACAATTACGAAATATTCCGGTCTGGATCCTGAAATTGCACGTGCAGATACTAACGCAAATTCCGCAGGTATTGACTTGGGGAGATATCCACAGCCTAAATCAGTAATTTTTGGACTTGATGTTAAATTTTAATATATAAGATGATGAAAAAAATAAAATATATAGTTGCAGCAATGTTCGGAATTTTAGTTATCAATTCATGCGACACGGCAGATTTAGAATTAACTAATCCAAACACGTTATCGCCCGATACTTTCTTTAAAACAGCAGCGCAGGTTGAATCTTCTGTAAATGCAGCCTATGCAAATTTGCAGACAAGAGGACTTTATGCACGAAATTTTTCCTTGCAATGGATTTAATGGGACAGGATGCTGCAGGAAATCCACAATTAGAGGGAAATAAAAAGCCTTTTCAGGATTTTTCTTTTAATGCAGGCAATGATATTATTCAGTACTATTGGGAATCCTGTTATTTAGGGATATCAAGGGCTAATTTTGTTTTAGATAATGAAGCAAAAATTAATGCTTTACCAGGTGCCGTACTTTCACAAGAGCAAAAAAATAAATTTTTAGGAGAAGCCCACTTTTTAAGAGCGTATTATTATTTTCTTTTAGTGACGTTTTGGTGATTTACCAATTTATAAAACAGGAACTATCATAGGTGCCGCAAGAAGTCCTAAAGCAGAAGCTTATGATTTGATTAGAGCAGATTTTGAATTTGCTTCTCAAAATTTATTATCCAAAAGTGCTGAAGTAGTTGGAAGAGCAACCAAAGAAGCTGCTTATGCCTATTTGGGTAAAGTACTTTTATACCAAAAGAATATGGATGAAGCTTAGTTGCCTTTAATGGTGTTACAGGGTTTAGTCTTGAAGATAAAGGTAATTTTTATAATAACTTTATGGACGAAACTGAACATGGTAAAGAATCAATTTTTGAAATTGAAATTTAATGAAAACAACGGAACAGGTAATAAATGGGATGATGCTGGTAATAGTGGCGGAACTGGATTTGCCGAATCAACGCTTAGAGGTCAGGAATATGGCAATTTAAGCTGGTACAATGTCTATCCGCCAGACAATTTGTTAAACTCATTTGAGGCAGGAGATTTGCGTTTTGGAGATACTTTTTATGTACCAGGCTCTAAATATTTAAACGGAACCCGTACTATGACAGCGCAAAACTTTAGTACATCAGCAGGTATTAGAAATGCAGGCTGGAAAAAATACCAAAACTATTATAAAAGAGAGGATGAAGCTACACAGTCAAGTATAAATTTCAAAGTTATGCGTTATTCAGATGTATTGCTTATGAAAGCAGAATGTGAAAACCAAAGAGCAGGAGGTTCTCAAACAACTGCCATAGCGTATATCAAAGAAGTTAGAGACCGCGCAGGTTTAACAACTACTATTGCCCCAACAAAAGAGGCTGTTTTTACCGCAATTGTTCATGAACGTAAAGTAGAATTTGCCGGCGAGCAAAGCCGATTTGATGACATTATAAGATGGGGTAACGCCAGTACAGAATTAGCAGGCACTGGTTTTCAGGCTGGTAAAAGCGAATTATGGCCAATACCAAACAGGGAAACATCTTCAAATCCTAATATAAAATCAAGTGATAATAACCCGGGTTATTAAGGAATTAAATTTTGGTAGTTTAAGTTAGTAATTTGGTCAAACAGCGCATGAGAATGCGCTGTTTTTCAATATAATAACATTTGTTATACTGGCGAGAGTTTCCATAATAAATTTTAGACCTTTTTTCAACTTACTCAAATTATTGCACCTGTTTTATTTGTCAGTTCTGATAATCAATCCAGAAAAAAAATCATATACTATTTTTTTTTACTTTAGTCGTAATTGAATAACTACAAATTACAGACCCAGCTATTGTCCTAAAGATAACATTGCGTCAAACTGCAAAAACAATTAAATACCAATGAAAAAAAAACACTTTCTTACTATTTATTTTATTGTCGATATCTTTCTTAAACCCTACCGCTGCCCAAACTACTGCCGTAGAAAATCTAATTCCACCTGAAATAGAAAACCCCGAATTACTTGGTATAAACAAAGAAGCCTATCACGCTACATTAATGCCCTATGGCAGCCTCCAGGAAGCTTTGACTGCCAAGCGACATGCTTCCTCATTTTGCAAAAGTCTAAATGGGGATTGGAAATTTAACTGGGTTAACACACCGGAAAAACGACCTGCGGATTTTTATGAGCCTGATTATGATGTTTCCAGCTGGAAAGAAATTACTGTTCCCTCTAACTGGGAGGTGCAAGGTTACGGGACACCGTTTTACAGAAACTTAGGTTATACCATCAAAAAAGATTATCCACATGTGATGAGTGAGCCTGATAAATCTTATACAGCATATAATGAGCGAAACCCTGTGGGAAGTTATCGCAGGGAATTTTCTATTCCTGAACAATGGATAGGGCGCCGTAATTTTATTACATTTGATGGTGTGGATAGTGCATTTTTTTTATGGGTAAATGGTAAAAAAGTAGGTTTTAGCGTAAATAGCCGTAATGCCGCCGAGTTTGACCTAACCCGATATCTGCAGCCTGGTAAAAACATGATTGCTGTAGAGGTATATCAATATAGTTCCGGTACGTGGCTGGAAGACCAGGATATGTGGCGTCTACACGGAATTTTTCGCAATGTAACGCTCTGGAGCGCCCCACAAGTACATATTCGCGATTTTTTTGTAAAAACAGATTTAGATAGAGACTATAAAAATGCAACATTGGATGTATCTGCTAAAATTAAAAATTATAGTGACAAAACTACCAAAGCACAAAAATTTACCGTAACACTTTACGACAACCAAAACAAAGAAATAGCCAGAGGCAATACCACGGGAAATATAATTAAACCCAATAACGAAGAATTATTAAATGTAAAAATCAAGATAGATAATCCGTTAAAATGGACTGCTGAAACCCCTAATCTGTACACCGTTGTATTGACCAGTTCAGAAGGCGAAATAATATCGTCAAAAATAGGTTTTCGGAAAGTAGAAATCAACGGAAGAATTTTCATGGCAAATGGAGTACCAATCAAATTGAAAGGCGTAAACCGTCATGAGCATTGGTCCGATGTAGGTCATGCCGTAACTGAAGAACAGATGATTCGTGATTTGGAAGTAATTAAACAAGGAAATTGTAATCACATCCGCACCAGTCATTATTCAAATGATCCACGCTGGTATGAGCTTTGTGACGAATGGGGAATTTGGCTGGTTGCTGAAGCCAATATGGAATACCATGGTTATGATACCCGATTTGATGAAGAACCAACAATAAAAGCAGCTATTATTGATCGCAATGTGGCCAATGTTGAGAATTTCAAAAACCATCCATCGGTGATTATCTGGTCGCTTGGAAATGAAGGCGGCGGCATCAGTACGAATCTCAAGGCTGCTATGTCTGCTGTTAAGGCTATCGACTCTACTCGTTTTGTTCACTACGAAAGATTTGGAAGCGGTAAAAATAATCCTGCCGACCTGGATGGCCGTATGTATGGCAGTGCAGCAGATTATGTTGATATGGCCAGAAATTGGGGTTTGACTAAACCACTTTATATCTGTGAGTTTGTTCATGCTATGTTTAATTCTATGGGCTCTCTTGAACAATACTCTAAAGCTTTTGATCAAAATCCTGAAATTTTGGGTGGTGCTATCTGGGAGTTCCAGGATCAGGCATTATTGAACAAGCGCGATCCGAACCACCCAATCTTAGCCTATGGAGGAGGTTTTGGCGAATATCCAAATGATCATTATTTCATTCATAAAGGAGTGGTTTCTTACGATCGTGCAACCGAAGGAAACAATGTAAAGCCACATTATCCTGAAATGAAAAAAGCATTTCAATGGGTCGATACCGAACTAACGGATCCTGCTAATGGCGGTCTTAAAATTAAGAACAAATACCAATTTATTTCCCTTGATGGTTTTGAGCTCCTTTGGAGTCTAAGCGAAAACGGGCAGGAAATTGATAATGGTAAAACTGAAATCCGTCCTACATGGGGAGAAAAAAGAGTTTTTGCAGCAAATATTCCTTATAAAATAGAGCATCCAAAAGCAGGCGCTAAATACTATTTGCGCGTTTCATACCGCTTAAAAGAAAAAACACTTTGGGCTCATAAAGGTTTTGAAGTTGCAACAGAGCAGTTTTTACTTCCTGTAAACACATTTTCTGTAGAAGAATTAAAAGTCACTCAGCCTGTAAAACTAGCTCAAAACCAGCAATCAGCCGTGATTTCCGGAAAAGACTTTTCTGTAAGTTTTGATAAAAAAACGGGGTTTATAAATCAGCTGACAAAAAAGGGAATTAATATTTTAGCTTCAGATGGTTCACCTAAACTGCACTTATGGCGCGCCTCTCACCGTAACGACGATGATTGGGCTTACCAGCAATGGCAAAAGTACGGAGTAACGACACTTGAATATAAAGTAGTTAATTTTAAAGTAGAAGTCATTGATAAAGCCTGCGTGAAAGTAACTTCTGTAACAAAAGCAGATGGTAAAGAAGGTTTTGGCGTTTATCATACAGCAACTTATACCATTAAAGGCGATGGGTCAATAAAAGTTGATAATCAGGTTCATTTTATTGGTTTAAGTATCAACTTAGCCCGAATTGGTGTGCGGATGTTACTCGACAAAAAGCTTGATCACATGACTTTTTTAGGTCGCGGGCCATCCGAGAATTATTCCGATCGCAAGAGTTCTGCCCATGTTGGCCTGTACGAATTGGGTGTAAATGAACAATATGAATATGAAAAACCGATGGAACACGGTAACCATGAAGAAGTCAGTTGGGCAAAACTAAGCGGTAAAGATATGCCCTGGGTGATGGTGAAAGCGGATGAAAAATTGATGCAGGTTTCTGCTCTTCCCCATACCGATGAGCAAATGTATCCAGTAGAATATAAAATTGACTTACCTCCCAGTACCTCAACTGTGTTCTGTCTTTCAACTAAAACACTAGGCGTAGGATCGGCTAGCTGTGGTCCAAGACCACTTGAGCAATATCAGGTTTTTGCCCTCCCAACTTCATTTACATATACATTATGCTTGTTTTAATCTGTAAATTTGATTGAACATGAATACTATTAATTACTAAATAAGCTCAAATAATGATTACTCAAAATTTGTCCATACTACTTTCATGATCTTTATAAATGATAGACTGCAGTACATTATATTCTAAAAACCTAAAGCCTGTAGACAGACTTTAGGTTTTTTTATATTATACTCTTTTCTATTTAAATTTTATTTCTATTTTTTTACCATTGTAGGCAACATCTTTCCTTACACCTGAGGGCAGAACAATAGTAAATTTTCTATTTTGGAGCATTCCCTTATAAGCCCCTCTTCGGCTGGATATGGTAAGCTTTTTTACTGAATCATTCCACAAAAACGCTATTTCAGTGTACGCTCCTTTTTCATAATTATAGTTATCAAACTCATCTTCATATAATACAAATGATCCATCACAACCCGGATATACCCTCACTTCAAGGTTGTCCCATTTTTTTTCGGCAGCATATTGCACCTGTGGCCCTAATGGCAGTATAGAACCTGCCCTGATGTAAAGCGGAATCATATCAATAGTGGTTTTCCTTGTAATTTCCTGCCCTCCTTTAAAATTTTCATTGGTCCAAAAGTCATACCAATTAGTACCTGATGGGAGATATACCTGCGTCGTTTTTTCAGTGGTAAAGTCTATCGCGGCTTCATCTTTTCCTGCTTTATTTCCCTGTTTGTTCCATCCGCTTTGTTCATCGACTTTTACTACAGTTTCAGAAGTATATTGGGCTTTTACTACAGGAGCTATCAATATTGATTTTCCAAACATATACTCATTATTGATATCCCATACTTTTTTATCGTTTACAAAGTCCATAAATAGAGCACGCATAAAAGTAGATTGGTTCGCACTAACATCCCAAGAAGTCGAATATATATAAGGCAGAAGCGTGTAACGCAAATTAATAAATTTATCAATGGCATCAAATATAGGTTCTCCTTTTTTCCCAAACTGATAAATTTCCCTAGGTACATCTGTACCATGTGAACGCATCATGGGATTAAAAGTCCCAAATTGTATCCAGCGGACATATAATTCCTGATATAGCGGATTTTTAGCCCCGGAACCAGTATATCTTCCTTTATTATAAACCCCGGCGAAAAAACCTCCTATGTCTGAATTCCAATGTGGTATTCCGGTCAATGAAAAATTTAATCCCGCAGGTATTTGATTTCGGAGTGTTTCCCAGCTCGAGCCGGTATCACCCGACCACGTATTGGCACCATAACGCTGCTGGCCTGCAAATGCAGAACGGGTAAGAATAAATACACGCTTATCTGATGTAGTCATACGCTGATGGTCATAAACCCCTCCAACTGTCATAAGCGGAAAAGCATTACGCACTTTACGAAAGGAACCCAAGAAAGTTTTTGTATCATAATCCGAGGGTTTTACCTGTAGATGGTCGGGTTCGGTTGAATCCATCCACCAGCCGTCTATCCCTTTAGAAAAAAGTCCATCATTGGCATATTTCCAGTAAATATCGCGCGCTTCAGGGTTATAGGCATCATAGACCCTTACCCCGGAAGGATAATCCATATTGGGAGGCCACTGCTCTAAACCTGATTCGGGCCAGGTAGCAATATTGAAAAGCATTCCTTTTTTATCCATATCACGATACGGCTTAGATTTCGGCCCAAATGAAGCCCAGATCGAAATTATCAAATGTGCATTTTGAGCATGTACATCTTCAGCCATTTTTTTCCCGTCAGGAAAATCGGGATTCAAAAAATCCATGGCATTCCACAGATAGTTATTTCCCCAATATTGCCAGTCCTGTATAATGCCATCGAGTGGTACACCCAATTCCCGGTATCTTTTTACTACATTTACCAGTTCGTCCTGACTCTTATATCGCTCTTTACTTTGCCAAAAGCCATAGGTCCACAAGGGAAACATAGGAACCTTACCTGTAAGTTCGCGCATATCGGCTATTACGCCATCAGCACTTCCCCCATACATAAAATAGTAGTCTACTCCGTCGCCCACCTGGGAATTAAAAGAAGTCTCTGTGGCATTATCTGTAAACTCTGTTGGAGAATAATTATCCCAAAACAGACCATAACCTTTTACCGATTGAAAAAAGGTTATAGCATCTTCTACATTACCCTGTTCCAGATGATATTTCTGATTTCGTTGATTAAGATCTCCTCTCTGATGCTGTCCTAGTCCATAAATGGTTTCATCATTATCGAGACTAAAAGATTGATAAACATTGTAACTGGCAGCACCGGTATCATCGAATGGGGTGAATTTTGTGCCGTTAACCTTTTCTTTTAATAGCCCCTGGCCAGAAACGGAAGAAAACTCAATGCTCCCATCAGTAAGATCAACAGTAACCGTTACTTTATTGGATTTCAGCGTTACTATAGTGCCATTTTGCTTGGTTGTAAAAGCAGTTTTTGATGGCTGCATTATTACTGATAGACTTTCTTTTAAGAATATTTTGTCATTAGGCACTTTAATAACCCTAACTATTGAAGGCGAATAGAACCGTACTTCTACATTACTGCCGTCGACACTGGCTTTCACTCCCAGTTTAGTCTTCTGAAAAGACTGTGCAAGTCCGTTTACGGACAGCACCAGAAGAACGAGCATAAAACAAATTCGTTTCATATTTATAAATGGATTAGTTTTTTGTTTTTAATTTTCTAAAACTAATACCTTTTATAATTGGTATAGTTTTAAAAATTTCAGAAATATTAAATTTTTATCGGTTGCTCCTTTATGACGGCAATAATTTAGAGCTAATTCAATAGCAGCATTCCTCCATTACAAGGAATTGCTATTTCAATTTCATGACTATTTTTAAGCTTCATTGTTTTTACAGTTCCCTTTAAATGGTCATCATCAAGGTAACATCTTAAAGTTTCCCCTGAAGCAATCATTGGCAGCTTGATTTTTAATTTTACCGTTTCTTTTTGAGCATTCACTCCTGCTATGTACCACTTAACTCCTTTTCGGCGGGCAAGCACTACAAATTTACCGGGATAACCTTCTAAAAAACGAACTTCATCCCAAGTCGTGGGAACTTCTTTCATAAAGTTTATAGCCCAGGCAGGAGCATCGATTAAATTATTTGGTGCCAATGCAAAATGCTGTACACCGCTTTGAAAAAGCACCGCGGTGGCTAAGGCAAATACATCAGAAGTTATACGTTTTGAACCTTTATTGGGCTCATTTTCACTGTTATAAAACTGATTTAAAGCACTTCCTCCAAAGTCCATACTTCCGACCGTATTTCGAATAAAAGGGTGTGTTGCAGCATTAACAGCTTCGTTATCACAGCTTTTTTGTCCAAAATGCAGATTTTCACTTGCCAGGACAGCTTCACTAGAGGCAAAATTTGGATACATACGTTCCCATCCCCTCGGTAAGGTACAACCATGAAAAACAACCATTAGTCCAAAATCATTAGCATCTGTCAGGATCTCTTCATATAATTTCATGGTTACTTGTTTATCTCCCCCAAAAAAATCAACTTTAATTCCTTTTATACCGATACTTTTCATCCATGCCATTTCCTGACGACGCAGTATTACATTATCCATCATTCCACGTGGTCCTTGGGGTGCGTCATTCCAATATCCATTCGAGTTGTACCATAAATACAAACCTACCCCTTTTGCTTCTCCAAATCGGGCCAGTTCAGCAATTTTATCTTTTCCTATCTGAGTATCCCAAAGTGCATCAATTAAAATAGTCTGGTATCCCATCGCCGCACTGAAATCTATATATTGTTTTTGAACCGGAAAAGTGGTGTTGTTATCCATTTTGATAATCCAGCTCCATGAACCTTTAGTATATTGGTACTCCTTAGAGGCTTTATATTTTGGTTTAACCAAATCAAAAGGGATAGTAGTTTCTACAACAGGAGCCAAGGTTTCTCCAATAGTAATGGTGCGCCATGGAGTTTCACCAAATAGTGATATCCCCGGAGCAGTTGTGCCGTTTCCGTTGTTTTCTCCTTCCATTGGAAATCCTATCGTATACAGTCCTTTATCGTGACCAATTAACCTGCTGCCAGAATAACCACTGTCTACGCCGGTTTCTGAGATTAAAACCCATCCTTGATTATTTACTTTAAAAAGGCATGGAAAGGTATACCCTTCTCCTATTCCGTTCTTTCCCATTGGAGCATCTAGTGTATAGGATGTTTCATAACTTGGCGCAGTTCTGGCAAATCCTGTCATGGGTTTGCTTTGCGGGCAAAGAAATGTAGTGGTACCATCCGGTAAAACAAAACCAGATGCTTCTTCCTGCACCACACAGGAGCGGGCTTCTTTTTGAGGATATACTTTATATTTAAAAGCTGCATTATTATTACTTACTCTAAATATGACATCAATAGCTTCTTTCCCTCCTTTAGTAAAAGAAAATACAGCCTCATTAGCTGCATAATGCACGCTTTGCTGTTTTATATTAGGAAGCTGATAGATTTCTTCAATATTTTTTTGATGTACATTGGCCTGCAAAATTAATCCTGTGGTAAAATCCCCAACATTTGTTTTTAAACCAAGGGGAGAATTTTTCAGGAAAATTTTCCCGTTATAGGAAACACTGTATACCGGCATATTATTATCTACAGCCAAAACTACTATGAGCTTTCCATCTGGACTTTTCACCACTGATTGTGCATTTAATTTCAAAAAACTAAAGAGAAATAAACATAATGCATATTTAAATTTCATAACTTATACTGGTTATTGGTTTATTAATTTATTTTTATTTGCAAAAAGACGTGCTACATCATAATATGGAATCATTTTTCTTAACAGACTGCAGTCTAAATTAAAGAAAAAGATTCGGTTGTAATATAAATTTCCGTATCACTGCATTTCGATAATTGGCTATACTCCCTTAGAAAACATCCAATAATCAAAATATAAAATTTGTCCCGAAGCTTTTCCTTTAAATACAAAATAAAGATCACGTATCCCAGACACCTTCTTTACATCGCTTTTCACTAAGGCCCATCGATCATTTCCTCCAGTCATTGGAACCTGAATTGTACCAATCAATTCCCCATCTACTTTATCCAATCTTATTTCCATAGTGACATTACCATTATGGACAGTCCCTACACGCGCTGTAAATTTTGAAGCACCTTCTTTACCAAAATCGACATCTCTTACCTTCGTAAAAGCATCATTTTTCATTGCTGTAATAAAAACGCCAACTTGCTCATTCTGCATTGACTTTACATCGTTTGACCATGCTATTGTTTCGGCTTCGGTTTTAAGATAAGGATTAATGGTTTTGATACCTTTTTTTATTCCTTCGGTCATATTGATCTGATTAATTTTTCCATCTGGCTGGAATGTTAATTCCTCAACACATACAGATCGGGTAAAACCTCCACCTGCAGGCAATGCTCCGTTATGATAGAAAAAATAGGACTTGCCTTTAAAATCAATTACACCTGGGTGATTGGTAAAACTACTTCCCTGTGTAGACATTACAATGCCCTGATATTTCCAAGGACCGGTTATGCTTTTACTGGTCGAATACCCAATATGCTCTGAAATAGGCCCGCCTGCAAAAATCAAATAATATAATTTATTTCTCTTATAAAGCCAGGGTCCCTCTTCGTAGGTAGTAGGTCTTCGGGGATCTTCTTTTCCATCACGTTTTCCGAAAGATTCAATAGTATTGGGAATTATTTTTATCTCTCCGTTATAAGAGATCATATCTTCGTTTAATTTCACAAAATAACATTCCGGATTACCCCAAAACAAGTATGCCTGTCCGTCATCATCGATAAAAACCGACGGATCAATATCAGCATTACTATTTCGAATTAGTGGTTTTCCTAACGGATCAATAAAAGGTCCGTAAGGACTATCAGAAACGGCAACTCCTATTGATCCCTGACCTTCTTTATTGGTTATAGGAACGTACATATAAAACTTTCCATTGCGTTCTATACATTGAGCAGCCCATGCATTCATCTTAGCCCAGTTGAAATGTTTATAATTCAAAACCGTACCATGATCTGTCCAATTTACCATATCCTCAGTGGTATACAATTTCCAGTCATTCATAGTAAACCAGGTCGATTCGTCTTCATCATGGGTCGTATATAAATAGACTTTTCCGTTATATACCATTGGGGCAGGATCTGCTGTATAATTGGTTTGTATAATAGGATTCTGAGCAAATCCGATTATAGAAATTATAAATAATACTGCTGCAAGGTTATTTTTTTTAAAATACATATTGTTTATTTTTCTCTTGAAAATTTACTTATCTGCCTATTACTTTTAATCACAGCTTGAGAACGCTACATAAACTTCCACCAGTCTAAATTAAAAAGTGATTCTCCGTTTCCTTTAAAAATAAAAAAAACACTATGTAATCCTTTTACTTTCTTTACACTGCACTGAAATTCTTTCCAGGTATTTAAATTTCCTGTACTCCCAATTTCGCAGACTCCAATAATCTGGCCTTCTTTATTATCCAAACGGATTTCTATTTTTCCTCCTTTGATTGAAGCAGCATTGGCTTCAAATTTTTTAGCAGTTCTATTAAAATCAACAGCCTGCACCTCAATAAAATTATTATTGCTTATTTGGGTTACAAAAACTCCTTTTTCACTATTTATATCAGATTTCAACCCTTCACTCCATGCCATAGTTTCAGCCTCAACCCTCTTAAAAGGATTTATGGTACCTACTGCCTTGGGTCCATCTTCTGACCAATAAAATAATGTTTTAATTGTTCCGTCCTGGTTATAAACTATTTCATCCATGTCTACTGAACGTCTTTCATAAAAAGTAGAGGTTTCTCTCTTTAAAATATCGTAACTATGTCCGAAACAATATGATTTTCCTTTGTAATCAATAATTGCAGGATGATTTCCCCTGGTTTTTTCACTTGCTTCAACCACCATGCCTTTGTATTCCCAAGGTCCCGTGGGTGAATTACTCATAGCATACCCAATTCCTTCAGGACAGCACGTAGATGCGTAAGACAAATAATACTGTTTTTCATGCTTATAGATCCAAGGCCCTTCCTGATAGTTCTTCGGCTTTGAAGGTACACTGATAACTTCACCTGAATAAGATGTCATATCAGGGTTTAGTTTGACATAATACAAATCAGGATTCCCCCAATAAAGATAGGCCTGGCCATCATCATCAATAAATGGATTTGGATCAATGTCATTCCATAAATGATTGGTGTCAATCAATCGTTTTCCAAGTGGGTCCTTAAAAGGTCCATAAGGACTGTCAGCTACCAATACGCCTATCCCCTGTCCGTGCATGGGACAATAGAGATAGAATTTCCCGTTTCGTTCAATTGCTTGTACGGCCCATGCTCCATTATCATGCTTTACCCAATTAAAATCTTTCAAGGATGCAACTACACCATGATCAGTCCAGTTAACCATGTCAGTTGAAGTATAAAGAAGCCAGTTGATCATTTTAAAGCCGTTTGCATCGTCCTCATCATGTGATGTATATAAAAAAACGGTGTCCTTATACACCATCGGGGCAGGGTCAGCATTATATTTTGTTTGAATTATAGGTCGCTGTTTGATATTACTTTGGGCGCTGCCATTAAAAACTACAGTCATAAACAAATAAAATAGTAGTAAGAAATTCGATTTTTTCATCATTTAGCCATTTTTTATTAAACGCAGAGTATCATAATTATTTCATTAATTGTAAACCTATTACAAACGAATCTTTTTTTTGTTACTGATAATTAACCATTGTCACACCAGTTCTCAATCTGGCATTTATTTGTTAATTGCTGTTCATAGATTTATTGAACAGATACTTTAATCATTTTTAGATCTTTGGTCTCCGAGCTATTACCATAATAGACCTCGTACAGGCCTGATGTTACCTTCATTGCTATAGTAGTGGCATCATAAAACTCAAATGAAGAAGCTGGTAAATCTATAGTTACAAGTTGCTTTTCACCCGCTTTTAAATTGACTCTTTTAAATGCTTTTAATGTTTTCAAGGGGCCATCGGTATCATTTTCTTTTCTAACATAAACCTGTACGATCTCTGTTCCGTCACGTTTACTAATGTTTTTTACAGGAAAGCTTAATTGCGTATTTTCATTAGGTTTTATATTGGCTTTATTCAATTTTGCCTCACCAATAGTAAATTTAGAGTAGCTTAAGCCAAAACCGAACGGAAACAAAACATCTGTTGTATATCTATAGGTGCGCCCTTTCATCGAATAATTTTCAAAATCACCTAATTTATCTGAGTTTTTATAAAATGAAACAGGTAGTTTTCCGGCAGGATTATAATCTCCAAAAAGAACGTCGGCAACGGCCTGACCTCCGGCTTCACCCGGATACCATGCCTGGAGAATAGCGTCACAGCTTTCCGTTTCTGGCGTTAAGGCAATTGCAGAGCCCGAGCAGTTTACAAAAATTACTTTTTTACCTGCTGCTTTAAGTTCTTTCAAAAATTTTCTCTGCACGGCCGGAAGTTCAATATCTGTACGGTCACCGCCTTTAAAACCCGGCGAAGAAACAGGCATTTCTTCTCCTTCCAGCAAAGTAGAGAGCCCACCTGCAAAAATTACAGTATCGATACCTTTTAATTTTTGAATTAATGAACTGAAATCAATATCAAATTCTTTTCCAAAATCAAATTCAAGATTCGCCTGCCAATTGTTTGACTGGGCAAAAAGAAGTTCGATTTTATATTTTTTACCCGCCTGAACCGGAAATGAAATATTTCCTGGAACAGTACGCCAATTGGTATATTTTGCAATTGATTTTCCGTCAATCAGTAATTCAAAAACACCAGTAGCTCCTGTTTTAAAAACAAGTATATCATTTGCTTGTGCTGAAAATTCTGTTTCATATTTTGCTGAAAAGCCTTCTAGTTTAACCCCTGAGGCAAATTCATGCTGACCGGCAGTAGTCATTTTAATAGGATTTAAAATCTGCTGGGATATTATACTGCTCCCCTCTCTATTTGGATTATTCCAATAGGTTGCTTTCATTCCTTTTTTTCCCTCAAATGAGATTTGGTTAAAATAACTTTGGTTTACTTTATCTTCTACCAGATCGCACGCTTTATCATAAAAGATTTTATTTTTCGGAATTTTTGACTCTATTCCGTCTTTAATGGTAATTGTTTTAACGGGTGTTCCATTATAATTTCCCCATAACATGGGTTCATTATTAGCATTTGGTCCTAGTACTGCTATTTTGTTTATTGATTTATTTAAAGGAAGCACGCTGTTTTTATTTTGTAAAAGCGTCATGGACTTTTGAGCCATTTCAAGTGCTAGTTGCTGATGCTCTTTACTATTAAGAACCGATGTGGGAATTTGAGCCCACGGCACTATGGCATCATCATCCATTTCACCTAAGTCAAAACGGCCAACTAATACGCGAAGCAGGCTCTTATCAATATCCGCTTCTTTTATCAGATCTTTAGCAACAGCTGCCGGGAGTTCTTTAAAGGGATATTTCTCCCAGACACATTCCACATCTGTTCCGGCAAGGACCGCTTTTGATGCAGCATGCACCGCATCTGATGAAACTTTGTGAGTTGTATAAAAATCAGTTACAGCACCGCAATCTGAAACTACCAGATATTTAAATCCCCAATCATCTCTTAGAATACGCTGTAATAATCTGGTATTGCTACAGCAGGGCTCATCGTCTAAACGTTGATAAGCACACATTATCTGGCGCACATCAGCATCCTGCACAAGTGCTTTAAATGCCGGCAGATAAGTTTCATACAACTCGCGAGGATCTACGTTATTTAAATTCAATTCATGCCTGCTCCATTCTGGTCCTGAGTGAACAGCAAAATGTTTTGCACAGGCTAAAAGTTTACGGTATTTAGCATCTGTCGGGCCTTGCAGTCCTTTGACTACTGAAATTCCCATTCGGGAAGTAAGATAAGGATCTTCTCCGTAGGTTTCCTGACCACGGCCCCAACGCGGATCCCGAAAAATATTAACATTAGGAGTCCAGACCGAGAGGCTTAAAAAACGTTTGTTTTCATTACCGTTTTTAATCCATTGATTATATTTTGCGCGCGCTTCATCTGATACCGCATCAAAAACGCGATATAGTAATTGATCATCAAACGAGGCTGCCATACCTATAGGTTCCGGAAAAACAGTAACATTGTCATTATTGGCATACCCATGTAGCGCTTCACTCCACCAATTGAATTTTTTGATTCCAAGTCTGGGTATCGCATCACTTTGATCACACATTAATACCGCTTTTTCTTCAAGAGTTAATCGCGAAACTAAATCTTTTGCCCGCTCTGCTGAACTGAGCGAGGGATTCTTGTAAGGATATTGCTGCGCGTTTACACTAAAAAAAGACATTAAACTTAAAATATACAGGCAAGTGATTTTCATATTTTTACTATTGAAATTAATGTACGAAGTATTATACTGTTAAAACTGGTAAATTTCATTTTTGAGTCTGACCTTCAATATTGAAATAATCAAAATCTACATAACCTCCTTTATTTTTAGTGGCATAGTTAAACAACCCAAATCGATACCCCATAAAATGAGGAATTGTATAAGGCAGTTTTATATCGTTTCCGATACTGATCCATTTTTTACCATCCAAACTGTAAAAAAATCTTCCGGTATCTGCTTTCTCTTTAAAATCACATGTTGCTTTGAAATACACTTTATCCTGGGTTAAAGGAATGCTTTCAACTTCACGCGGATTGCCTTTAACAGCATCAATCATGACCAATTTTTTCGCACCATTTTCAACCTTAACGGCTAAAAGTCCATATTCTTTTTGCAGCAAAGAAATCCCCGCAAGGTCGCCTTCTTTCATTTTTGAAACTTCCAATACTGTAGCTGCTGCACATTCAGGTCCGAAAGTTCTTTGTGTAAGGGTATTTCTAGCCTGAACAAAACTGCTGTCTATCTGGCCTGTTTTTAATCTTAAATATCCTTTTCTTTCCTTAACAGACCACAGGGAGTTATCAGGATTGTGGTTCCACTGCCAGTCTAATGGCAGTTCTTTATCTCCTTTTTTGCGGTTAAAGTCGTCAGAATTAACAATCCCCGGAATCAAACCTCTACTGGCGGGTAAATCCAGATATTCCGGTACTTTACCATTTTCGCCCAGAATTGGCCAGCCCTCCTTCCATTGCACAGGAACCAGATAAGGAATACGGCCCACACCTCCGGAATCTTTAAACAAATACGAAAACCATTTTCCATCCGGTGTATCAATAAGCCCGCCTTGTGCAACTCCCAAATCCTGCAGACCTATTTTCCCTTCCCAAGGCCCTGAAATACGATCTGCTCTATGTATGATAACAGTGCGCATACCTTCTTTTGGCCAGGTTATATTAAACAAATAATATTTCCCTTTGACTTTAAAAAGCTGTGAACCCTCAGACTGAAGCATGATATTGTTTCCGGCAGGAGCACTGGCATTTTCAATCAACACTTTTTGTGTTTCTTTTTTTACATCCGAGAGATCTGAATTCAACTCTATAATCTGCAGTTTTCCTGCTCCCCAAACCATGTAAACTTTACCATCGTCATCAAAAAAAATCGTGTGATCATGATACGAATCATTTAAAACAGTTCTTTTCCAAGGGCCTTTTTCAATGTTTTTTGTAGAAAAAATATAGGTCTTACCAGTTGTTCCGGAAAAAGTACTCACATAATAAATGCCATTATGATAACGCAGACTACTGGCCCATGAACCTCGGCCATAATCATTTTTTCCATTATCCAGATTTAGTTTATCATTATCATCTTCTAATGTTTGATAAACATAATTGACTATTTTCCAATTTACTAAGTCATTAGATTTCATAATGGGCACGCCCGGATTCATGTGCATGGTCGTGCTACTCATGTAATAAATATCGTTTACACGAATTATGGACATATCGGGAACATCAGCAAAAATGACTGAATTTTGTGCTCTGTTTTGTTGTGCGTAATTGGTTTTGACCAAGCCAACAACCAGAATAATGCATAAAAAAGCGTTTCTTATTTTCATCGTTTTATCTTAGAATTGAATTAGAAATAAATACCTCATCATGATCTATTTTTTCAGAGGTACAATCTGTTCTGTCCAGGTTGGACTATTGATATAAAACTTACCATCAGCATAGTGTACAGGTTCAATCCCCAATTGAGGAAGTTTTTCCCATGAATGAAAGCTTTGACTATACGGATAAGGTCTTTTTTCATCCATTAAATAATGGCACGATGTCCATAAATTGCCGTCGGGTCCCTCAAACAAAGCATTGTGACCTGTTTCCTCATAGGGATCCTGAGTGTCTGTAAATTGTCCATTATCGTATCCTCCGCTGATTGCTAATTCTGGACGATACCCTTTTTTTCGGGTTCCAAAAATAGGTTCGCGGGAAACCAATTCCCAAGGCCCCATTGGGGATTTTGATTTTAATAATCCTACTTCATATCCGCGGGTCCAGGTAGAGAAAAACATGAAATAAGTTCCTTCCTTTTTAATTACAAATGGACCTTCAATTCCACCGATCATCCAATCGGGATAACCCGGCTGTTTTTTGTCTAAAAACTTCTCTATTGGAGTGGTTAGTTTTCCTGTTCTCAAATCAATTTTTGCCTGAAAAAGCCCGTTACCACTACAGTATAAATAGGTGTCGCCATTATCATCTTCAAATAAAGTAGCATCGTTATTATACTGATTGGTCAGCGGACCGTTTACTAATTTATAGGGTCCTGTAATTTTATCTGCCGAAAAAAGCCAAATACTGTGTGTAATCATTCCTTTTGGATCTTCCTTGGTAACCTTACCGCTGTTTACAGTAAGCCAGTATTTATTTTGAATAAAGTGAATTTCAGGTGCCCAGAAACGGCCATTATAAGGGCAGTCTTCCTGCAGTTTCCTGGCATCAATTAAATAGGAATGAAATTTCCAATGTATCAGATCATCTGAAACTAAGAGTTTAACGCCCGGATTGGGTCCTGTCCATACAGGATTAGAAGTTCCTGTGGCATACCACTTTTCACCTACTTTATTAATCATATAATCACGCATGGAAAGTAGAGAATCTCTTGTTATGGGATTTGTATATTTAAATACTTTTTCGGCCTCATTTGTTTTTAGTTTTTTTGCTGTATCGTTTTTTTGTGCAGATGAAACAGAGAAAAAAATCAAAAAAAGTACCATAAGCTGGTTTCGCATCATTTCTGTTTTTTTTAAAATTTTAAAATTATTAGCTGATAAAACTTTGGACTATTATGATCCTCTTTAGCTATTAATTTGATGTTTATCATTTCCATTTTATCTATATTTAGCCTCATTACATTATTTTCCAAAGACACGATCTGAGCAGGTTTATCATTTACAAGAATTGTCATGTTATCCATTTTAAACTCATCTATAATACTTATATCTAAAAATTTACCTGACTTATTTTTATTTAATAATTGATATGAAATAAAGGAACGGGTACTTCTCCATGACTTTCCATCATCGTAGCCAGAATTGCTTTTTTTGCCTTTATAAAAATGATCTACTTCTGACTGCTGCTCGCCGCAGTTAATTTTATCTACAGTTTTAGATTCAATAGCCATTGCATCAATTTCCTGCTGTTTCAATACGTCATGTTTTTCTTTGAACTGTTCTTTTGAGTAGTTTTGAAAATACATTTGATAACGTGCATCATGTACCTCAAAAAAAGGTTCTAATTCTAATGAATCTAAACTAAAACGCATATGGCCTAATTCCTTAAGTTTTTTAATATAATCTGCCTTATCCCCTACCAAAGTATACGCTTGATCCAGTGGGTAATATTTGCCGCTTGCGGTATGCCCCATTCGACTGTCGTCAGCAAACAAGCCATCTAAATCTTTTGCAGATGTTTTAGCGGCCAGTACAATAGGGCCGTTGACAAAAGCACTCCAGTTTGAACCATCAGGCAGACCTTCTAAATGTGTAGAAGTTTTGAATTTAACCCTTATGTGATCACCGGATTTCCATTTTCTTTTCAGTACCACATAGTCAGAGGGCTTGGCTTCTATCTTTTGAGATTTTCCATTTATTGAAATTTCAAAATTTTCAGCCCATTGCGGACAGCGGATATTCAATGAAAATGTTTTCGCTTTTTTTAGTTTCAACACTAAATCGGTATTATTTTCAAACGGAAATTTTGTGGTTTGTTCTATCTGAATATCTGTTTCTTTCCATTGCAATACTGAAGGAATAAAAAGGTTTACAAAAACGTCATTGTTTGTATGACTGTAAATTAACTCCCCGTATTTAGAATGATTTTCAAGCCCTGAACCTACGCAGCACCACATACTGGTTTCAGGCTGGGAATAAACACGATAATGGTTGGGCCTGATAGGAGTAAAATATACAAAACCTCCTTTTTGGGGATGCTGGCTTGAAAGAATGTGATTGTAAAGCGTGCGTTCATAGAAATCGAGATAACTCACATCATTTTTATCCAGAAACAAGGCCTTGCTTAAACGTTCCATATTGTACGAGTTGCAGGTTTCAGGCCCTTGATTTGACTTGACCATACTGCTGAAATCATCCGTTGGATTGAAATGTTCCCCGACACTATTACCTCCAAAAGCTACGCTGCGTTTTTGAGTAACATTCTTCCAAAAAAATTCTGCCACGTCTGACCATTCCTTATTTCCGGAAAGTACTGCAATTTTTTCAAAGCCAATAACTTTTGGAATTTGGGTATTGGCATGCAGTCCTGTTAATTTATCTTCTTTTTTCAATAACGGATTTAGAAGCGCCAGATGGGATATTTTTTCTGCTGTTTCCAGATACTTCTTATCCTTTGTGATGATATACAAATCTGCAAAAGATTCATTTATACCGCCATGTTCTGTTTTTAAGATGTTCTGTATCTGCTCATAAGATAGAGGACGGATGAGTTCTATAAACCAGTCTCCAAGTTTTATCAAAATATCCTTTGCCTCTTCATTATCGGCATAATGATAAGCATCATTTAAGCCAGCAAAAAGTTTATGGATATTGTATAGCGGTACCCATGTATTATTTAAGCCAAAACTGCTTCCGTCTATATCGCCGTTGTGAAGCCGATCCCAAAAAATCTTTCCCTGTGGAATTCCGCCCACATAACCATTACCATTTTTTTCCTGGCATACCGCTAACTCTGAAACCATATAGTCCAGCCGATTTTTAAGCTCAATATTTCCTGTAGAAGCATACATCATTGCCAGAGCAGAAAGATAATGCCCTGCAATATGCCCGTCCAGTCCTATACTTTCCCAATTGCCGTATCGATCTGCTTTTACAGGAAGTCCTGAAGCCATGAGGTATGGAGCTAAAAGTTTATCAGGATTAAGCGCAAAAATATACTTAAGATCTACATCCTGAGCATTTTTAAATGGCCCGTCTTTTAATCTTACTTCACTTAAATTAAATGGCTGCATTTGAGCTACGGCAGAGGATCCAATGAATAATCCCAGCAGACAATATGAAATTTTGTATTTCAATAAAAGATTTCTCATAATATTTTTTTGTAATTAAAAGCCTGCTGTTTTCAACTTTAAAAGCCTTTTGCAAGTGTTTCATCAACCTGAAGTCTTATCTTTTTATAAATTTTCTACTTATTGTAGATGTCCCATTGATTCCGTTAATAAAATAAACTCCGGCAGGAAGTAACTCTATTTTTATTCTGGTATTCCCGCTTTTCAAAGTTCCTGAATTCATTAAAGTTCCTTGGGCATTAAAAATTTTATAATCAAAATCAGAAGACAGCTTATCAACAAAAATTTCCTCCAAAGCAGGATTTGGATATAATTTGAAACCAACCTGATCATCTAATTGATTTTGAACTGTGCCTAATGTGGTAAACTCCAACGGAAGCGCAGCGGCATTATATCCGTTTTTTTCACTTAAGTAAAAATGAAATGATGAAACTAGCGGCTCACTTCCGACTGTCACAGGATAAAATCCTGCAGTATTATTTACTGTCTTTAATGTGTAACTTCCTGCAGGTGCCTTAATACCAATGTAAACCGGATTCATTTGATTAACAGTTAAGGCTTTTGGTGTTGAGACATTTCCGGTTCCATTGAAAATAAATATACCTGAGCCACTCAATAAAACAGGTGTATTTGCCGGAATTATACCCTGAATTATATCGCAGGTAATTTTAGTAGATGAAGGCTGCATCGTATAAGCTGTTATACCCTGAGGTATATGGGCTTCAAATGGAAGAACTAAAACATCATAACCTGCAATAGTTTTGGAAAAGGATGCAGATACAGCTGAAAAACCGAAAGGAACATTAAAATCACCTCCCTGATCGATTAGATTTAAATTTTGACACGACATTGCAGATACTACATTGTCAGCAGTGTTATTGGCAGTGACATAAAAAACACTGTTTTTATTTGCAGATTTGGCCCGCCAATTCTGGGATGAACTGATGCCACTGATGTTTCTAAAATCTAATGATACATAGTTGATACTTTGCAGTGCATCCATCAGAAGGCTGTCATCATCTGAATATATCCCTCCAAATTCGGTTGCTTTTTCATCAGCAATATTAAAATATACATCACCCAAATTTAAAGTAAGTACTGAACTGTAATTAGAGTTTCGCAAGCCAATAACTCCCGTACATCCATCTGTAAGAACGGATTTAGAAATATCAAATGTCAAATCAAATTCAACCCCTGCAGGAAAATTAAATTTTCCATAATTTTTAGACTTTACTTCTCCATTATCATTGATATAATACAATGTTGTATTATCAGTATTGCCCTGATTTGCAGTAGTAAAACTTTTAACATGCATTATAAATTTATTGTAACGATTATCTAATTTCAAGTATCCATTAGCATCATTCATATTGGGACTTATCAGGGGACTTGCGTTTGAAAACGTCACTGTTTTGCCACTAATCTGATACGTTGTTCCAAATGTAGGACTTGTAACAGATTGATTCTCAATTTTAGCGTAATGAACTTCTTTACTGCTCATTTGTGAAGCTATTTTTTCCTTATTCTTTTCAAATGTCAATGTAATAAAACTCGAAGCCTCAATACTTATTACCGGACGAAATGTTTCAGCAAAATTCATTGCCGTATTTTGCATATCAATGCTCTGACTGGTAATTGTTTTAGTGCCTTTTACCGAATAAAATGGTAAATCGACAGTAAGATTATAGGTGTTTTGCGATGGGTTAATTATGGTGAGAACAATTTTATCAACGGCATCATTTATATACGAAGACCCTTTAAGTTGGGCAGTAGCATCACTCCATGTTGATTCTATGCGCGTTGTACCTGTAGTGAATTTTGCATATTGAGAAAGAATATAGCCTCTTTTGGTAATTGCTCCGTCCAGTGTTCCGTTTGTACCATCTCCCATTAGTCCATAATATCGTTTAGCGGCGTAGTGGATCCAGGCATTGACATTTCCTAATAAAGCATCATTGACACTATTTGCAAAACTAAAAGCATCAATTCCCCAATTGAAATCACGAACTGTACCTCCGGAATTCCAGTTAATTAAATATTCTGTCATCCATATTTCCTTGTTATAATTCTGAAATTCTTTGTATTTTGACTGAATGCCACCATACTGATGGACTCCGTAAACTTCAAAGTTTAGCATGGTGTCAGCATTCAAAAAAGCATCTGAAAAAGCATCTGAATACCCTACACTTTCTGGCGCAATAACTTTACAATTAATCAGATGACCGTAATTTTTAACAAAAGCAGCTATCTGTACAGGTGTCCATATACAGCCTTGATAGGTTGCCCTTTCATCAGGCTCATTTTGAATTGAAATATAATCGAGTTCTACTCCATTATCCCGAAGATATGTTACATAACGATTAAGATACAAGGCATAATCCTCATAATGCTCTTCTTTCAGGTAGCCAATTTGCTGAACTCCATTTGCATCTGTATAAACCGCAACTTCGCTATTGTTCGTTTTCCATTCTGCTGGCATTGTCCAGGGACTGGCAAAAATCTTTAATCCTAAATCATTTTTGGCTAATTTTGCCGTTGCAAGGGTTGAGGGCCAGTTATTCTCAGCCGGAATATAAAGCCGCATAATGTTATAATCTGCTTCACTGTTTGTACCCCAAATTTTTTTTATTTCATCTGTAGACATGTAATTATAACCAAATTGGGGGCTGCATACAAACCCTCCAAAACCAGTAATTTTTTGATACGTTTTGTTTTTATCAATTTGTACTTTTGCATTTTGAGCACTTACCTCAACAGATGATGTAAATAAAACCGCAATCAATATTAAACTTAATTGGTATAATTTTCTCATAACCTTTATAGTATTAGTTAATAATAGTAATCGATTAAAAAATTAGAATTTATCCTGGTAAAAAATATCACTTTCCGGAGCTCCCAAATATGCTGGTTTTAATCCTCCTGTATCTATTAGAATTTTCCCCAGTACAATTCCGGGATCTAAAACCCGAAAACGCATGGTGTGTTTTCCTGCTTTTGAAATAATATGTTTGGTTGAGGAATGTATTAAATGCTCTGCCTGCCATTTTCCCAATTCTCCGCGGTATTTTCCATTAAAATTCACAAGCTTTGGTTTTTCTCCATCAAAAGAAATTTCATAACGGAGGCCTTTATTACTGTTAAAATTAAGAGTAGGAGCCAGAAGCAGTTCGACATTAAATTCGCCTGTTGAGACAAAATCAATTTCATATTCTACAAAAATATTTTCTCCTGTGCCCGGATAAATTTGCTGTGGAAATGTAGTAATACCACTTTTTGTTTTTCCAAAATCAGGAATCACTTCCCAATGGATTTTCTCTGAGTTATTTAATTGAGAAAAATGTTCTGCCTCTATGGAAACATAACCGTCTTTTTCGCGAAATACTTTCGCTGCAGGTTTATTCGGTTTAGAAACATAAGTAATTTGTGGCAATATGTTTTTAGGAGAGTCGTGCCACGCTTTGTATCCAATTCTCATCTGATCCATAATATGGGTCCATTTCCCGCCGGCAATTTCATTATTGTATTTATTTTGAAGAATAGAGTCCCTTTCAAAATAGACTTTTACTTTATCTGCATAACTATTGGCAAGGACATTTCCTTCAGCAGCGAGTTTTTTATTTTTAGCCTGTGCATGATACATTTCATAAAGGTTGCTGCAGGCATCTACAGGATATAAAACCAATTGAAAATAGGCATCTCTATATTCAGTTGGAATATCGTTGTAAATTCGATAGGCATCGAGTGCTAAATTTTTGTAATCATTGACAACGGTTTCAAATTCGTTATAGTTGTCCAGACTGTAGGTACTGCTGTCCAGCATTTCAGGGGTAACTCTCCTGTTGAATTTTGGATAGGTGTTTAATATGCCTGCTATTTCTTTTGCATGTTTTGCACCAAATTGCTCGGCTGCCCATTTCTCTGTAAATTCCAAAAGATTCTGAGAGTTGAATTTTTCAGGGCTCCATGCCATGTCTAAAAAGAAACTGACAGGGAACTCCATTGGTTTAAGATCGCCTACATTTACAATCCAAATTTTATCAACTCCATGCGAATAAGTGAGATTCATCTGCTCCCAAACTCTCTGTATCGGACTTATGTTAATCCATTTTGAGTTTCTGGGACCTCCAACGTAATCAAAGTGATAGTACATGCCGTAACCGCCTTTGTGAAGCGGCTTAGTGAGATCAGGTAGTTTACGCACATTTCCCCAGTTGTCATCACAAAACAGCAGCGTAACATCATCAGGAACCCGCATTCCCTGGTCATAATAATCCTGTACTTCTTTATATAAAGCCCAAACCTGTTGGGTTTTTTTAGGATTTTTACCCGTCTCTTCTGCAATAATACGGCGCTGTTCTTTTACGATATTCTCCAGAAGGCTTATATTAGTTCCTTCGCTCATTGCTTCATCTCCATCTCCGCGCATTCCTACAGTAACCACTTTCTCCCAGTTTTTACTGCGCTTGATACCGCTTTTCCAGAATTGATCTAAAACTTCTTTATTTTTGGTGTAATCCCAAATATTAGGAAGGTTATTTTTTTTAATATACCGATGCCAGTCAGTCTGTGCCAGAGCCATCGGTTCGTGATGGGATGTACCCATTACAATTCCCATTTCATTCGCCAAAGGTCCGCTTGCCGGATCATCATCATAAAAAGCACTTCCCCACATTGCCGGCCAAATATAATTGGCTTTTAGACGAAGCAGTAATTCAAAAACTTTTTCATAAAACTTGCTGCTGAAACCTCCAAATGTCGCTTTTGACCAGCCGCTTAGTGACGGAGCTTCATCGTTTAGAAAAATTCCTCTATATTTTACAGCAGGTTCCCCATCGCTGTATATTCCTTTTAGAAAATAAATATTTTCTTTTTTTTCTATGGGAACATCTGCCCAGTAATACCAGGGTGAAACACCAATTTGTCTGGATAATTCATAAATTCCATAAATAGTTCCGCGCTTGTCACTGCCTGCAATTACAACTGCTTCTTCTACTCCTCTGAATGGATTTTTTACGTTTTGGATAATAAATTTTTCATTTTTTCCTTTGAGGAGTTTTCCATCTATTTTTTTCTGTTTTATTAGTTCATCAATCACCGAATTAGTGCCTATCATTCCAATTATAATTAGGGGCGAAGACTGATTTGGATTTTGATTAAAAATTAATGGTCTGCTGCCGGTAATTTTTTCAAAATCAGATTGTAAATTATTAATTGCACGAAAAATACCTGCGTCTAGTCCGCTATTCACAAGAAAAGAAAGACTTGAATTCTTTTCTTTAAGAGCGATAACATCAGGAGTTCTTTCCTTTGTTATAAAAGGCTGGGCTGCTCTTGAAGGAATACAAGTGCAGATTAGGATTAATATTATTATAAATATGGAGAACCTTTTCATTGTATTTTTAAATTAGATGATTCAATTAATCGTAATGATCTTTTATTTTTATAATCTCTTTTTCAGCATATCTAAAAGACTATTATTGAAACAATAATGGAGCAAACATAAATAAATCGTGCCTCCATACAGGCCAGCTATGCCCGCCTGAATATTCACTGTATTTATATTTAATTCCCATCTGATCAAATTTACCTATCATTATTTTACAATTATTGAAAGCAATATCTTCTCTCCCTCCCATTGAAATCCATAATTGTCTGATATTTGAATTAATTTTTGTTGCATTATTTTTCATAAACTCATACTGAGGATCTGATAAAGCTGGATTATCAGCCCACCAGCCAGAACTAAAAACTCCCAGGTAACTGAACATGTCTGTGTTTTTAATTCCAGTATAAAGAGCCTGTAGGCCGCCCATTGACAATCCTGCTAAAGCACGGTTTTTAGTGCCTGCTGCAGTCCTAAAATTACTTTCAGCAAAAGGAATAACTGCTGTTAACAATTCATTTTCAAAAGCTTTAAGTACATTTTCGTTAAAACCCTTCAATCCGCCACCACCAGGTATGTTACCATCAAGCATGACAACTATCATTGGTACTGCCTTTTTTTGTGCTATTAAATTATCGAGAATTAAATTTACCTTGCCTTGAGCCGTCCAGCCTCTCTGATCTTCACCTCCGCCGTGCAGAAGATATAAAACAGGGAATTTCTCTGCACCGTTTTCATAATCCGGAGGTGTATAAACATAAATTTCGCGCCACGAATTAGTTACTTTTGAAAAATATTTTTTAATTACAATATTGCCATGTGAGACCATTTTTAAATCATAAAAATCTCCTTCCTTATTTGGAATTTCTATCCCGCTGGCTATACGTCCCATACCATAGAATGATTCACTAGCCGGATCAGCTACAGCTACACCGTCAATAATTAAGGAATAATAATTAAATCCTTTATTTATAACATCAGTAGTAACTGTCCATAATCCTGATTCATCTCTCGTCATATCGTATTTCCTGCCTAAATCAATTTGTAATCTGGAAGCTTCTGGTGCTTTGATTTTAAAAACCACCTTATTATCAGGCAGAATTCGAGGATATTTACTGTTACGGATATTGGTTTGAGCTGCCTCTCCTAAAATAGTATATTCGGGAAAAGTGGACTGATCGACAGTTTTGAACAAAAATTGTGAGAACATATATAAACCATTTTTCCATACTTTAAAGTCATGAACACCAGGCTCTATATAATAAATATGAGGTACATCATTCTTAAAGAGATAATCATGTGTACGCCTGCTGTTACCGATAAGACCATCATCGTCACCACAGGAAATCCAAAGTAATTTTAGCTTCTTTTTTGCTTCTTGCGGATTAGGAAGTAATTCCTCCGGCATTTTAGTATTAGGAGCTGCAGAGAATGCGCCCACCCAGGCAAATTTATCTAAATTCCCCAATCCGAAATTCAGGGACTGGCCTCCACCCATCGACAAACCGGCAATGGCGCGATGTTCTCTATCTTTAAAAATGGGGTATTTTTTTTCTATAAAAGGAATTAAATCATGGAGCAGATCCTTCTCAAATACTGCAAAGGCTTGTATCTTATCCGGAGACATTATATTTCCGGAAGCACTATCGTCTTTCATAGCTCTGCCATTTGGCATCACCACAATCATAGGTTCAATTTTTCCTTCTGCATAAAGATTATCTAATATTATCTGGGGACTTCCTCCGTTAAGCCATTCTTTTTCATCCCCGCCTATTCCATGTAAAAGGTACAATACAGGGTACTTTTTCTTTTTATCAAATCCGGGTGGCGTATAAACAGTTGCTTTTCTGACAGCACCTACTGTTTGAGATTCATAGCTGATGCTTTCAATTTTTCCAGCTGGTACATCTGAATTTAACTGATCAAAACCTATGGGGGCATGAATTCTAAAAAATTCTTTCCCGTTGTAAAATTTATATCCTAATAAGGAAAGCATTTTCTGTGCATAGCGTTTTCCTAATTCTCTGTAACCATCGGCAGTAAAATGTAAGTTATCAGATGCTGCTTTACAGCCGCTGGATGAAATCACGTAGGAATTAGGTATGGTCTGCGGAAGCGTAGCAATGATTTTGTTCATGCTGGCACATTTACCGTTCTGGTCTTCGTTTACCGTTTCTCCAGAAAGCAGCGGCACTTTTTTTGGGTCTAAATTCAGGTCTTTTATCAAATTGTCGTAGACTATCTTTAGCTTCTTTGTCCAGAGCGTATCACCTGTATTCGACTCACCCTGATGTACCAAGATTCCTTTAATGACTCCTTTTTTTTGTGCAATTCTGGCCATATCCACAAGTCTTTGATACGGATTGCCATTGTACTGTTTGATCATGCCTTTCATCCAGTCAGGTGCCGTTGCAGTATAATCCTCAGACTTATCTTTATCAAAAAGTTCAATTTTACAACCTCCAACGGCAACATTTATAATGCCTATTTTTATATATTCCGGAAGATTTGCTGTCATTGTCTTACCAAAATAATCAGTTGGCGTTAATCCGGTCGTACAACGGCATAATGGCGGCACGGCTTTATACCAATTCCCCATTTTACGGCCGATTTCGGGACAGTCTACGGCCTCTAAAACCTGAAATCGATCATCGATCCCAACGGTATCCTGAGGTTCTATTTTAGCGTTGCCTTCCATATTAGACTGTCCAAAACTTAAATAAACCTGAAAATTAGGATCTTGAGAATACCCTTTTTGTCCGATTGAAAATAAGACTGCAAATGCAAAAAATCTAATTATTGATTTCATAGTACATAATTTGTTTAGTGTCAAAAAATCATTTAGCGGTGGGGAACTTAGAAATTGCTTTCAAACATTTAGTTCCCATCATACTTTTATTTAAATAAATCCAAATCTACAGCTTGTCCCATTGTGAGATAACCCAGTTCGTTTGGATGCAGAAAGTCATTGTCATGCATGTTCGCTAAAATCGTTTTTGAGCCAACTCCTGAAGCCATTACTTTATCAAAATCAATTACAGCATCAAAGCTGTTGCTATAGCGAATCCATTCATTTACAATATCACGCGCATCTTGTTTGTAGGGCGCATCATAAAATGATTTTTGAAAGGGTAAAATGGTACATCCGTACACTTTTATCCCTTTAGCATGTGCTTTACCTATCATTATTTTATACGCTTCAATAAGTTCTTTGGCTTTTAGAGGCGCATCTTCAGCACGCTTTATGCCACCAATATCATTTATTCCTTCCAGAAGAATTAACCATTTTGTTCCTTGCTGAGAAAGTACATCTCTATCAAAACGATTCAATGCCGTGGGACCTAATCCTCCCTGCAGCACACAATTTCCTCCAATCCCTAAATTTAAAACTCCAATATGCTCCGTTTTTTTATCTGCCAGCAAACGTGCCGCCAGAATATCTGTAAAACGATTCTGCTTATTTGTGCCGGATCCTCGGCCGTCTATAATAGAATTTCCCATGCAGACGATATTAGCTGCATTTTTAGAAGCACTAACATCTACTCCCATAATCGAATACCAGTGGTCTGTTTTTACTGCTCCGGCAAAATCTTTATCATTAAGATGATCTCCTTTCAGTATATAAGAAGTCGTACGAGAACCGGGATGACCTGATGTTTTTTGTGAAGTGGCTCCATAATAAATGGTAACTGCTAAAAGCTGACCTGGCTTTAAATCAAAATTAAAAGCATCTGAAAACACTTCCTCTCCAGGATTTATGGTTATACCGGAACTTCCATTAAAACTAAGGATCTTCTGACTTTTCAAGTCAATAATCGGAGCAGCTGCAACATCTGCAATACTTACGGATTTCAAAACAGTTGGCTGATCACTGAATATGTTGGAAAAATGCAGACGCAGTTTATTTCCTCCGATGGAAACCTTAATAATTTGTCGGAGTGTATTCTCTGAGAGCCCCGGTTCAGGAGGCATATTATTGGGCTCCACAAGCATCTGGGCAGTAGCCCATGTACCAGTCCAGTTCTCAATACCAGCCCTGGCTGATACTTTTTCCTGTGTCTGGCCGGATTTACAGCCCAAAACCAAAAAGAAGAGATTTGAAAGCAGTAACAATTTGATATATTCCTTTTTCATGTTTCTTTTTAAAGATTGAATACTAATTTTTATTCTTTTTATCCGCCGTTATTTTAGCAGACTTCACCTAAATTATTTTACATTATGCTGTATTGGTACAGCTCCAAAATAACTTGGGTGTTTGTTATCGGGATTCACTACAATTTTCTCCAGTACAATTTCCGGATCAATCATAAAAATTTTTAAGGTATGCATACCTGGTTCTTCTACTTCCAACTCGACATCGAGCCATCTTAAATTATCAAAAACTTCATTTCGACGCTGTTTGCCATTGCCAATAAAAGTAATGTCATCATTTAAAGCCGGGAGTGGTTTTAGCACTTTTGAATGCGCTAAATTTGATGGTGTATACTCTCCAAAAGTATCAACGAGTCCTTTTCTGGCATCAATAAATTTTGGCGCCTGATCATTTAAAGATGCTGCAATCCTAAGTCCTCTCTCCGGATTAATATCCTGGGTAGGAAGAATGCCTAAACAGACTTTTACTTTTTCTGCTTTGGGGAGAAATATTTTATATTCTAATCTGGGCGCTGTATCGGGATTTGCACTTGGGGCGGTTACAGGAGTAATTCCCATACTGGCATCTGATCTTCCTAAATCAGGGAGAACAATCCACTTTGCATTCTTGCCCGCTATATTTGCATTGTATTTGTTTGAAGGTATAGAAAATTCTCCAGTCAAACTTCCAAAATAAGGTTCCTCCACTTTTGGCACCGCTCCTTTTTCAGCAGTTACCTGTACCTCAACTCTTTTTTTTCCCTGGCTAATTTCGATCTTACCGTTAAAGGTTCCGTCCAATAAAGTATTCCAGTCTATAGCTACCTGAATACGGGTTTCTTTTTGAACAATTCCACCAAATTGGCTCAATCTAATCCAGGGTTTATCTGCTTTTGCTGTAAATTCAAAACTTCCTGTACCACGGTTAAATACATCAATATAATAGCTTGATTTAGCCAATGCGTCGAATAAGGGTAGTATTGCTTTTTCAGCTGTATCAGGCCATGACAATTCAGTTCCCTCGATAGCTACTCCAATCTTTGGTTCAGGTAATGGTTTTATTTCTTTCATTTCGGGCAGTGCATTGGCCTTTGGCATTGACCACATTTTATAACCTATATGAACATCACTCATCATATATTTCCATTTTCCTTTTGCTATTGAATCATTATAATAGTCGCTCCACTTTTTATCTTGTTCAAAAAGGTCCTGAGCACGTTTATAAAAATCATTCGCACTAACCCGGCCTTGTTTCGCATAAAGCATATTTTTATCTGCTGCAAGATAAATTTCAGCCACTGTGGCTGAAGCTTTAGCTGGATACAATACTAATTGATAATAAGCATCCTGAGCCTCAGCAGGTATTTTTGACTGCAGTTTTTCTGCTTTGTCCGCTACCTCTTTCCATAGTTTCAAAACCCGGTCTGATTCCTGGTAATTGACAATGCTGAAAATATTAGCTGTCTGGGCTTCAGGCTTGCGCCAAAGATTATATTTAGTATATTTTGATACGATATCAGCAATTTCCTCCGCATGTTCTTTTCCAAAGATTCTGCCCGCCCAGTCAACAGTATAATTCCATACCTGATCAGCAGTAATTCCATCTGGATTCCAGGCAAAACGCATAATAAAATCAATAGGAAGTTCCTTTGGCTTAAGATCTCCTACATTCACAATCCACAATTTATCGATTCCTGACTGGTAAGCTAAATTAAACTGCTGCTGCAATTTAGGAATTGTGGTGGTATTGATCCAGCGATCGTTCCATGGACCGCCATTCATATCAATGTGATAATACAGTCCGCCTCCGCCTTTTCTATTCTTTTCTTTTTCCGGATAAGTGCGGCGTATATTGCCCCAGTTATTATCACAAAACAGAAGGATTACATCATCGGGCACTGTAAGTCCCGCATCGTAATACCGCTGTACTTCTGTAAAAATAGCCCAGACCTCCGGATGATTTTCAGGACTGTCTTTATATATTTTTTGAATGATTTCCCGCTGTCCTTTAATAACATTTTGAAGTGTTTTGATGTTTTCAACGTCATTTCCCTCGCCCATTGCCACATCCCCTTCACCACGCATACCTATGGTAATCATATTATCAAAATTTTTATTGCGCTCTATCCCTTTATAAAAAAACTGATCAATATTTTTTTTGTTTGTGGCATAATTCCATTCTCCAATTTCTGTTTTTCTATCTGTATATTCTTTTTGTGAACGCATCATTGGTTCATGATGTGAAGTTCCCATTACTATTCCGTATTCATCAGCCGTTACAGGATTAAGAGGATCATCTTCATTAAAGGATTTCCCCCACATTGCCGGCCATAAATAATTGGCTTTTAAGCGGAGCAGCAATTCAAAAATATTGACATACATTTTAGAATTGATTCCGCCATAGGCTTCTCTTGCCCACTGTCCAAATGAAGGCTCTTCATCATTGATAAAGATTCCGCGATATTTCACTTTTGGCGAACTTTGAATGTACCTGCCCTGTTTTACGTAAAGCTGTTCTGATTTTTGAATTGGAACATCAGCCCAAAAATACCATGGCGATACTCCAATTTTTTCCGAAATATCATAAATTCCATAGATGGTTCCTCTTTTATCGCTCCCCGCAACTATTAACTGGCCATCTACTGTTTGAATTAAAAAAGATTCCCATTGTCCTTTTATTTCAGAAACATCAATTTTTTTTGCTGCAATTAATTTATCAATACTAGCACTTTTGCCAATGGTTCCTATAACAATGGAGTTGCTTTGCGGTCTGGCATTTTCAAAAACCATAGAAGTTGTACCTGTTACTTTGCCAATATCATTTCCTAAATCTTTAGCTGCACGAATAATGCCTTTCCAATCTTTTGAATCAACAAAAATTGAAGCTGATTTACCAGTAGAAGCAATTGTAAAAGCTTTCTCTTCTTTTTGATGTAAAACATACTGAGAAGGGCTTTTATAGTCACTTGTTTTAATTGACTGGCCAAATGCATTGGTCACTAAGAACAGCATTACTATTAGTCTGTAAAAGTTCAAATTGCATGGAATCATGATTACCTATTTTTATTATAATAATTTAGAATTTGGCAAATAGTGCATGATGGTTAGACATACGGTTTCCTAAACTCAAATATGAAAGTTTTTTTTAATATCTATCCCTTAAAAGCTGTGACGGTTTGATTAATATTCATTTCTCTAATGTCTTATTGCGGCTGAGCGTCATTTGCAGCTGTAGCATATAATCCTACTAATGCTCCTGTAAAACCTCCTGCTACATTTGTTGACAGAATATCTCCGGAAACTGGCGCGCCTAAGTTTACAAAATCGCTGCCGTTTAGAGCATAACTAAACTCATAACTGTCTCCTGCTGCTTTTACCTGAAGACGAATGTTTTTCTTAATATCAATTTTAGTACTTGCTACAATTTTTGATTGTCCTTTTTCTGTTCTTTCCAACAAGATATAGGTATCTTTTCCTTTTTTTGTTACACCAAAAACATAATTAAAATGCTCGTTTTGTAAACATACAATACCAGCTAAATATTTTTCAGATGCTGGTTTGTAATCAATTGTTGCTGAAAATGAAAAAGTATTGTGCTGTTGTCTGTAAAAAAGTGTCGATGTTGGTTTCAATTCTTTGATATTTACTTCAAAGGGTTTGATCTCCAATCCTTTTTTAGTTACTAAAGCAAAACTCTCACGCGGTCCTCTGAGTCCAATCCATCTATAATCTAACTTTTGAGCGGTAAAATTTTCGGTAAACGTAAAATTTCCGTTAGGGAAAAATCCATCTTTGCCGGTTTTATTTTCAATAACTCCTTTAGGCATTTTAATTTTTGGTTCCAAAGGAACTAATCCGTTTTCAAACACCGGAAAAATGCCCGACCAGTCTACAGGCAGCATAAAAGTTTCGCGTCCTGTATTTACTCTGTCCTTATCATTTGGCCTAACACCTAAAAAAACTCCATAATACTTATTATCGGGACCTAATACTAAGTCTGCATGTCCGGCCCAGTCTACTTTATCAGCTCTGTCTTTAGGGAAATATCTTTGTGTAAGAATCGGGTTATTTGATGCGGGTTTAAAAGGCCCTTTGGGGCTGTCACTCACAAAAACAACTTCACTATGGTTTCCTCCTGTACCACCCTCGGCACACATTAAATAATAACGTCCGTCTTTTTTATACAAATGAGGTGCTTCAATCCATATTGGTTTTTTAGAAAGATCTACACCTCCATCCACTATAATTTTGTCAGTACCCGGAATTACTTTATCATTTTCAACATCATATTCCCAAACTTTGATTACACGATGGCCCTGATACAATTCTTTTCCTTTATCCGGAGCATCGTTATGTACGACATACCCTTTTCCGTTATCATCAAAAAAAATGCAGGGATCTATTCCGTCAAAAGCTAACTTTATAGGGCTTCCCCAAACTTTTAGAGGATCTTTTGTTTTTACTATAATATTGCCCAGACCTCCTGAAAATGCTGTCACAATCATATAGAAAGTATCATTGTGCGGGTTATAAGTAATACCTGGGGCATATACACCTTGACTGATACCGGTGTCATGTGGATTAAATTCTGAAACCTTATTTAATACCCCTCCAAGGTCAGTCCAATTTACTAAATCTTTAGAATGGAAAATGGGCACGCCCGGAAACATCGCAAATGACGAACATACCATATAATAATCATCTCCTTTTCTGGTTATTGCAGGATCAGGATAACATCCCTGTAGAATTGGAGAATAAAATTCGTTCGGTTTTAATGGATTATTTCTATAAATGTTATCATTACCCTGGTAGATAACATTAGAGAAAACAGGAGTTTTTTTATTTTGTTTTTTTATAAGAGTGTCATTTGCACCTATTATTTTGAAAGACAAGAGAAACAATAATGGAAATAAGAAAAATATTTTTTGCGGCTTCATTTGTAATTGTTCATTTATTGTTAAAAATTCTGAAAAGCTAAAATGTAAGTTTAAGAGACCTGGATATTGTAACTGAATTCATAATTTAAAAGCCGAGGGAATTACCCCCCGGCTTCTTACTAAAGCAAATTTATAAACCAACTCACAGAAGTTATTCTGTAAAATCAACACTTACAATTGCGGTAAAATTTACTCTAGCATTAATATTAATAGCCTGGATTTTGGTAGGCGGCCTTATCTGCTTGCGACATTTCCATACCATCTAACTGGCCTTGCGGTATCGGACGCAAATAATGATGTGGTTCTATAGTTCTTGTAACTACCTGTGGTGTATGATCACCGTAATTTGAGCCTCCAATAGAGTAGGTTCCAGCAAGTTCGTTCCATTTTTGAGTTCTTACTAAATCATACCAACGATAGCCTTCCCCGTAATATTCACGGGAACGTTCAGCTAAAATATAGTTAATATCAATGATAGCAGGAGTTGTACTTGTCAACAAGACACTATTATCGGCACTTTTTGCTACTTTACCATTATTATCCCAGCGCCATTTCCCTGCACGGGATCTTATTACATTTACAAGATCTCTTGCTGTCATGGAACCAGTAGCCCCTTTTACTGCAGCTTCTGCGGCAACAAAATAAAGTTCTGAAAATTTAGCAACCGGAAATGGTCTGGTACTGCCGGAATTTGGCTGTCCTAATCCCCCGGCATTATCAGTACGATATGGTCCTAATTTCCATAAACCCGGATATACTATTCGGTTAATTCCTAAGGGAGAGATTACATAATCAGCTCTGCCTGGTAAAACTCCGGCACCTACACCATTATCACCTGCTCCCGAAGGATATACAATCGGTGTACCTGGTTCGTTGTTCAGAAAAGTGATAATAGCGTCACCTGGTTTTACCGGTAATCCATTTGCATTATACAATGTCGGAACATCGGTTAATCCAGTTCCGATCAAATTCCAGTTTCCATGGTAAACGGCCGCAAAGGTTCCATCATATCTTGAATCATTTGTTTTATCAGCAAACGTTTTTGTAAAAACTTCAATTGGCGGTACCATTCTAACCCAGGGACGTCCCAAAAATTGATCAGCTGCACGCTGCACAGTAGAAACTGCAGCTCCGGCAGCATTTTTACTTCTTATTGCCGTATAATTAAATGTCCCCATCCAGCCTGCAAAATTATCAGGTGAACCTCCGCTGCCATAGGTAAGACTTGCGCCATTGTAATATTCACTTGCCTCCGTATGGTCTGCATAAAGCATTAATTCTTTATTACGGTCATTAGATCCTAAATTCACATCATAATAGTATGGCAATAATGCATATGATCCAGGATTATTTATACCCTCTAAGGCTAAATTATAAGCCTGTTGAAAATACCACTGTGCATTGTGACCATCTGGATCTGTTCTTGGCGTATCGGGATATGTTGGAATACTATTTGGGTTTTCCAACCACCATGCATATGTCAGGTAAGCTTTTGACAAGATTAAACGAGCTAAAGTTTTAGTTGCAGTACCAGTTAATCTGGGAGCATCAGGTAGTTCATTCACAGCTGATACTAAATCAGGAAAAATAGCCTTAGTATACACCTCTGTTACTGTATTGCGTTTTGAAGATCTCGATGGCTTGCTGTTAAATTTTAGTTCACCCGTTCCTAAATCTAAAGGCACACCTCCAAATGTCTGTACAAGTAAGAAATAATCAAAGGCTCTAAAAAACTTTGACTCAGCAATTAAGCTGCTTGCAACCCCTACAGCCGCACCATTTTCTATAATTCCGCTAGCCGTATTGATATCATTGTATGAATTATTCCACACTACATCAGCTCGGCTCGAAGTAGGATTAATAACTCCTACTCCTGATAAATCATGATCTTTAAAATTTCCATCTGCCTGCTGTCCGTAAGTAGCTTCATCTGTACCGGTTTCAACAGAATTATAATAATAAGCTTGTCCATATATCCATCTCAAATGGGCATAATGCGAGGTTAATCCCTGTATTACTCCTTGCTCCGTCTTAAAATAGCCAGGCTCATAAAAATCATGTGGTTTTTCTTCTAAAATATCTGAACAGCCTGCTAAGGAGAACAAAACTGCTGATCCTATAATTAAATTTTTAAAAATATATCGTTTCATGTTTCTTCTTGATTAAAATATTAAATTAAGTCCGAATAAATAATTTCTCGTGGTAGGTGTATTTGTACCAATGACCAGGAATCTACGTTGATAAGAAGCTACAGCCTGATTTTCATCTCCGTATGAATTTGTTTCCGGATCCATTCCTGACTGTTTATGATAAGGAGAGAAGAGAACAAAAGGGTTTTGTGCCGTAAAATAAAGTCTCAACTTTTCAATTCCTAAATTCCTCATAAACTCCTGATCTAATGTGTATCCCAGAGTTAATGCTCTTATTTTCACATACGAAGCATCAAAATAACCCATTGTTGACATATATTTTGGATTATCACCACTTCTGATACCTCTTGGATTTGGGTATTCAGCATCTCTATTATCTGGTGTCCAATAGTCCACATCTACGTTACTTCTTCTTCCGTTAAGTAAATTAAGGTAACCAGCTCCTCCATAAAGGGTGCTTACTAATACCCCACCGCTTTTAAAGGCTCCAACAGCTGAAAAATCAAAACCTTTATACGTTAGATTTGTATTAAATCCTCCTTGAAAATCAGGATCAGTATCAATGATTTGTCTATCACTTGCATTAATTGCACGTGTTGGCGATCCATCGGCATTATAATCTCCTGTATATTTAACTTTTATTGATCCTACTACTGTTCCCTGCTGGTTTATACCAGTTGGTCCAGGCTCCAGGATAGACATATATGGATCACCCTCCTGCCAGATACCTACTTTTTGATAATCATAAATAGAATTTATATTATGCCCTACAAACCAAGAGTTGCTCTCATCTCTTTGAGATCCCGAAGCAAGTGCAACGAGTTTATTCTTATTGGAATATAAGTTAAATCCAACTGACCAGCTCAATCCTTTTGGATTATCCAAAATGACCCCGTTTAAAGATATTTCGTAACCTTTGTTTTCAGTTTCTCCAACGTTTGCAACGTACCCACTAACACCAGATGTTGCTGGCAAACCTACTCTTTGCAGCAAATCTTTTGTATGTGTCTTATAATATTCAACTGTACCAGACAGGCGATTATTAAAAAATCCAAAATCTATTCCATAATTCCAAGTGGTAGAAAATTCCCATCCTAAATCCGGATTTGGCAATTCTGTAACATATACACCTGTAGAGTTTGTAGTTCCAAAATTATATGGCCTTGTGCTTAAAGCTCCCAAAGTAGCATATGGATTAACAGCCTGGTTAGAAGTTTCTCCGTAACCTGCACGCAATTTTAGTAAATTAACCCAAGATAGTTTTTTCATAAAAGACTCATTTGAAATAGTCCATCCTGCAGAAACAGCCGGATATGTTACCCATTTATTTCCTTCGGATAATCTTGATGAACCGTCTGAACGAATTGTTCCGGAAATAAAATATTTATTATCATATGAATACATTGCCCTTGCCATATAAGAACTTAATCCCCACTGTGTATAATCCTGATTTGCAGGATTTATAACTGCTTCTTCTTCGCTCTGTCCTAAATTGTAAAACTGAAATGCATCAGAAGTAATTCCGTTTCTTGATATCTGGGAGGTATTTCCTGTATATTGCTCATTGGAATATAATCCTACAAAATTAACAGTGTGTTTTTGGGCAAAAGTTTTATCATAGGTTATCAGGTTCTCAATAAGCCACTGCGTTGATAAAGTATTGCTGATAGAGGCATTTGATATTGTAGTAGCATTTACATCAAATACACCCTGTCCCTCATAATAACCACTATTAGACAATCGTAAATTTAACCCCGTGTTCATACGATATTTTAAACCTTCCACTCCTGGTATTTTTACCTCAGCAAAAATATTATTATAAGAACTAAAAGCTCTTGTTTGATTAACGTACGATTCTCCAAGATTTTTAATAGATTCCCTTGTATAAACCCATTGATCGTCTGCGGCCATCCTTACTGTCCTTTTCAAGGATCCATCTGCATTATACGGATTTGCCAGGGGAGAAGTTCCCAATATATTACCTGTACCAATATTATCCCCATTAGTAACAGCATAATTACTATTAGTATTGAATCCCATACGAAAAGATGATCCGAACTGCTGGTCTAAACCCGCTCTAAGGGTAAAACGTTCATAACTCTGACCTGGTAAAACAGACTCCTCTTTATAATATCCTAAACCCGCGTTATACGCACCACGTTCTGTACCTCCTGTAACACTTATATCGTGACTAATCATTTCACCAGCTCCATAAAGTGAATCCTGCCAGTCTGTATTGGTTCCTCTGGATTCATCAACACCGTCTGTATATAAACCAGTATAATCACGAAGTGCTGCAAACTTAGCTCCATTCATCATATCATATTTACCAAAAACCTGCTTAATACCGCTAAACCCATTATAATTAAATGTAGCTTTTTGGTTTTTACGTCCCTTATTACTTGTAATTAGCACTACTCCGTTTGCACCACGCGAACCATAGATAGCAGTTGCAGAAGCATCTTTTAAGATATCAACTGATTTGATATCAACAGGATTTATATCTCCTATGGAACCTGCAAATGGAACTCCATCAAGAACAATTAAAGGGTCATTACTCCCTGTTAAAGATCTTGTTCCGCGTATACGGATCTGCATTGAAGCTCCAGGTTTTGTAGAAGTCTGCGTTAATTCTACACCAGGAAGTCTTCCTTGTAATGCCTGAGTAATATTACCAGCTGGCACTTCACTTAATTGTTTTCCTCCAATAGAAGCTACTGAACCTGTTACTGCCTCTTTCACCTGAGTTCCGTATCCAATAACAACAACCTCTTTTAAAACACTTGAATCCTCTTCAAGTTTTACATTAATCTGGGTCTGTCCATTAACAGCAACTTCTTTGCTCTTCAGACCTATAAAACTAAAAACAAGTATTCCATTTGAAGGAACATTAATAGTATAAGTACCGTCAAAACCGGTACTTACTCCATTTTTTGTACCTTTTAAATTAACATTTGCTCCAGGAATTGGACCGCCTGCATCCGATATTGTCCCTGTGACTTTTGTCTGAGCACTCGATTGGAGCGACAGCATAAACATTAAGATCAAAAAACAAAAGCATTTTAGATGCTTCGATTTACTTGTAACAAAAAAGTTAGTCATAAAAAATTGATTTAGATAGTTAAAATTCTTTTTGGTTAGTTAATAAGTGTATTTATAACAAATATAAAAAAAACAATCAATACACAATCGGTTGTTTATGTTTTTATTTGCGATTTAATAAAAAAAATAGACAATAAAAAACATTCTACTTATTTATATTGCCAATAAAATAAATTATTAATAACCAAATAAGTTGTTTTGAACTAAAATTTAAAAAGTTAAAGAAGTTACTTGCTATTTATTAAAAAAATCATAAAAGAGCACAAAGCCCATTATTTTTAGAATAATTGTCATTATTGAAATATAAGTATTGTTAAAAAAGAAAAATACAACTGGTTGCTTTATAAATTATCTAACATAAAAGCGACTTTGGTAAAAAAAACGGAAATTAAACCAAGCAAGCAATCGGTTGTTTCTAAAGTAAAAAAAAGTCTCCTTTCAAAATTGTATTGAAAAGAGACTTGCTTATTATAATATTCCCTAAAAAAAAATTATACCGTGCTCATGTTAAAAACTTACAACTTCATCTTTTTAGCGTCTTCTATAAATTGGTTCAAGCCAATGTCTGTCAAAGGATGCTTTAACAGTCCTTTTATCGCCGAAAGTGGCCCTGTCATTACATCTGAGCCTACTTTTGCACAGTTTACAATATGCATCGTATGCCTTATCGAGGCTGAAAGTATTTGTGTCTGATAATCATAGTTATCATAAATTTCCCTGATTTCAGCAATTAAGTGCATGCCGTCTGTCGAAATATCATCGAGTCTTCCCAGAAAAGGCGAAACATAAGTGGCGCCTGCTTTTGCAGCCAATAAAGCTTGTCCTGCCGAAAATACTAAAGTAACATTGGTCCTGATGCCTTTGGAAGAAAAATATTTACAGGCTTTTACACCGTCTGCGATCATAGGTAATTTGACTACTATTTGCGGATGCAAAGCAGCAAGTTCCTCACCTTCTCTAATCATTCCTTCAAAATCTATCGAAATTACTTCTGCTGAAACATCACCATCGACAATAGTACAAATGTCTAAATAATGTTTTAAAATATTATCTTTTCCGGTAATGCCCTCTTTGGCCATTAAGGACGGATTTGTAGTAACACCATCCAGGACACCTAAGGCTTGTGCTTCTTTAATATCTTCTAAATTAGCGGTATCAATAAAAAATTTCATAGTTTTTTGTGGTTAAATTTTTGGTTAGTAGTAAAATGTAGTAAGCAAAAATGTGTATCTCGATTTTATTCTTCAAAAAACATTAATAAAATAACCTCATTAATTATTTTATTAAAATGGTTTCTTTTAAAGTTCTGAATTAAAAAACAGTAACTAACCTTAATCTATTTCAGAATCCATATCTTTAAAATTTAACCATAATCTTAATACACATTCGCATAATTTTCATCTCAAAAAAAATATCGTTATTGAAAAAGCCTTAAAAGGATTAACTTTTATAGCTATCATATTAAGATAATAATTCCTTAGTGATTTTTTTTATTACTCTATTTTTTTTAATGATACCTAACAGGTTTTTAAAACCTGTTAGGTCTTTCAATGTCTTAAATATATTGATTGATAATATTTTCAAACAATTCCTGTTTTCCGCTTTGAAGATTCAATTCTCCATTATCATGTGCGATCGCATATAAATCTTTCAAATTCAATTTTCCGTCAGCAAAATCTTTTCCTTTTCCGGAATCAAATGAACTGTATCTTTCTTTTCTTAATTTTTCATACGGAGAAGAAGTAATAATTTTATCAGCCGTTAATAAAGCTCTTGCAAAAGTATCAGCCCCGCCAATGTGCGCATGGAAAACATCTTCAAGATCAGTCGAATTTCTTCTGATTTTTGCATCGAAGTTCACTCCCCCGCCTTGTAATCCCCCGGCTTTCAGGAATACCAACATCGCTTCTGTCGTTTCCTGAATGTTGTTTGGAAACTGGTCTGTATCCCAGCCATTTTGGTAATCTCCTCTATTGGCATCAATGCTACCTAACATTCCTGCTTTTGCAGCCACTTCAAGTTCATGCTGAAAAGTATGCTGTGCCAATGTCGCATGGTTGACTTCGATATTGATTTTAAAATCTTTGTCTAAACCATATTCTTTCAAAAAACCAATTGCGGTAGCCGAGTCAAAATCGTATTGGTGTTTTGATGGCTCCATAGGTTTTGGCTCGATAAAGAAAGTTCCTTTAAAACCTTGCGATCTTGCATAATCTCTTGACATCGCCAGGAATTGCGCCATATGGTCCAGTTCTCTACCCATATCTGTATTCAATAATGACATATAACCTTCACGTCCGCCCCAGAATACATAATTTTCTCCGTCTAAAGCAATTGTTGCGTCAAGCGCCAGTTTTACTTGTCCTCCGGCTCTTGCCAACACATTAAAATCAGGATTTGTCGCAGCTCCGTTCATGAATCTTGGATTCGAAAAACAGTTCGACGTTCCCCAAAGCAATTTTATTCCTGATGCTGCTTTTTTCTCTTTAAGATATTCTGTAATCGTTGTTAAACGTCTTTCAGATTCTGCAAAAGTTGGCCCTTCAGCCACTAAATCATAATCGTGAAAACAGAAATAATCAAATCCCATTTTACTGATGAATTCAAACGCTGCATCGGCTTTGTCTTTTGCTGCCTGAATAGGATCTGAAGATTGGTCCCAGGCAAAATTTTGTGTTCCCGGGCCAAACGGATCGCTTCCCTGTCCGCAGAACGTATGCCAGTACGCAATGGCAAATCTAAAGTGCTCGCGCATTGTTTTTCCCGCTACAACCTGATCCGGATTGTAATATTTAAATGCCAACGGATTATCAGAATCCTTTCCTTCAAATTTAATTTGACCAATACCTTTATAGTATTCTTTATTTCCTAAAACTACCATTTCTTTATTTTTTATGTGTTAATATAAATTCTAATTCTTGTTTCCATTTTTGATACGCCTTATCATACGGCTCCCTATTTTTTAGCGGTAAAAAAGTCATCACGTGATCGTTGGTCGTAATGCTTGATCCAAATTTATTGTAATCACCATCTTTTAAACCTACCGCTCTTGCCGCTCCAACTGCTCCTGTTGTATTATAAATTTCGATTTCATGCCCAATTAATGTTGCAACCGTATTCGAAAAAATCTCTGAACGGAACAAATTATCATTCCCCGCCCTAATCACATTAATCGTCGCATGATCCTCTTTTAGACATTCCATTCCGTACACAAACGAAAAAGCAATTCCTTCTAAGGCAGCTCTGAACAAATGTGCATTATTGTGAATATTTAAGTTGAGGTTCAAAAAGTGCGTACCAATATTTTTATTGTTAAACATACGCTCAGCACCATTCCCAAACGGAATCACCACAACTCCATCTGAACCTATGCCAATCTTCGACGCTTTCCTGTTCATCGATTCATAGGTTTCATCGCCCATATTATTTCGCAGCCAACGGTATTGAATTCCGGCTCCGTTGATGTTTAATAATTTACCAATTCTGGGAGTTTCTAATTCGTAATTCACATGTACAAAATTGTTTACTCTTGTACTTTTCCCGGATGTCATTTCGCCAACCGCGTAAAAAACTCCCGAAGTCCCACCTGTTGCCGCTACTTCACCCGGATTCAGCACATTCAGTGACAGCGCATTATTGGGCTGATCTCCTGCTCTGTATACCACAGGAATCCCAATTGGTAATCCTGATTCTTTCGAAGCTTTTTCGTTTAAAACGCCCTGATTCGTAAAATTCTCTACAATATCTGGCGTTAATGATGGATCGATTCCGTAATAATCCAGCAGCCAATTGGCCACTTTGTTTTCTTTATAATCCCAAAGCATCCCTTCAGAGAGACCGTTTTTTGTGGTCGTAATATCACCCGTCAATTTATAGGCGATATAATCTCCTGGCAGCATGTATTTGTACACCTGCTTGTAAATTTCAGGTTCATTTTCCTTGACCCATTTTAGTTTCGAAGCGGTAAAATTTCCTGGAGAATTCAATAAGTGGTCCATACATTTTTCCTGCCCTATTTCAGCGAAAGCCGCATTCCCAATTTCGACCGCACGGCTGTCACACCAGATGATCGCATTACGCAATGGGTTGCGTGTTTCGTCCACAATAACGAGTCCGTGCATTTGATAGGATATACCAATTCCCTGAATTTTAGAAGCTTCAATATTCGCTTCACGAATCGCTCTTTTAGTCGCTACACAAATGTGCTGCCACCAGATTTCAGGATCCTGCTCTGCCCAATCGGGATGCAGTGACACAATTTCCATTTCGTTTTGCGGTTCATGCAAAACGATTATTCTTTTTCCTGTTTCGGCTTCCACCAAGGCAACCTTGACCGAAGAACTTCCAATATCATATCCTATATAATACATAACTTATAATGATTCTCTTATTATTAATTTCGTTGGCACGTAGCGCTGAACAACCTCATCCTGTGTAATAAACGCTGCCGCTTTTGTTCCTAATTCTTTGAAATCAGTCGAAATAACCGAAATCCCTTTGTATATAAATTTCTTCATTGGCGTTTCGTTGTACGACAAAAAACCAACATCCGTTCCCGGCTCTAAATCTTTCTCTTTGCATTGTTCCAGAAAGTGCCCCAGTATTCGATCACTCACACTGATATAAGCAATTCCTTTCTCTATATTAAACTTTTTTGCATCAGTAATCACTTCATATTCAAAACTAAAATCAGCACAAAATTTCTTAAAAAATTCCAATGTCTCTTTTGGATGATTTGTATAATCTGGATAAATAAACTGTATGTTTTTATACTTTCTAAACAAATCCACCGCCTCCTCCAGCGCATTATAAAATGCTTTCCCGAAATCCTGAAAAACATAATTATTTTGCTTTTGTGTATGAATGTTCCAATCGATCAGCAACAGCTTTTCATTGGCAATTACAGACAAAGTAGGTGACACTTCTTTATGATCAAAATTCATCACCACATATTTGTAATACTTCCCCACACTATTATTAATGATCGTTTTAAAAACATCAATATTATAATGATGAAACTGCACATCCGTAATCACATTATCTCCCAAATTGTTTACAAACGAATGATACAAAACCTCTTTATACGCCTTAAAAGTATCCAATACCAAAAGTACTTTTCTCGTTTCGCCCGATACATAATAGCCTTTATTGGGCACAGAATCAATGCTGTTTTGGTCTTTTAAAATAGAATATGCCTTAAAAACCGTATCTCTCGACAACTGATTCGTCTTGCATATACTATTCACCGACGGAAGCAAATCACCCTTTTGCAATATATTCTCCGCAATCGCATTATTGATTCCGTTGACCAATTGCTGGTATTTTGGAATGTCACTATCGTGATTTATTGTAAAGACAAATTCTTCCTGTTCTTTGTTATGCATACTGTTCTGTTCTGGTATGCTAATATAGGCAAATGTCTTTTAAAAAAAAATACTATTCAGGCAAAAAATGTTAACTTTTTAATCTTATTAAAATTGCACAAACATTGCTTCGTAAACCTCATCAGGAAAACATCAGTTAAATCTACGACTATCGAAATCAACTATTAAAATTAAAATTAAGTTCTCTTTGTGATAGCATTTCATTCTGTTGTAAATTTATTCTGTAAAGTTTTGCAGCCCTGTGCGAAACTGCTTCTTCTTTTTGGTTTGAATCCTGTATCAAATCCATTTGCAATATCTTTCTCCTAAAATTAGATTTATTGATTTCGATTCCCAAAATTTCTTCGTAAAGATGCATGACTTGTAACAACGTAAATTTCTCCGGTAATAAATTAAATCCAATCGCGCTTTTGCAAATATTCTTCCGTAATTCTTTTAGACTATAATCTAAAATAACTTTGTGTTTATCGTTTAAACCAGCAATTTCGTTAATACCAATCCATGCAACATTGGGGTTAAAAATTTCATTTTCTATATCCTCGATATCTTTTTTTACCATCGCATAATATCCTATCGAAATATCTTCCTGACAAGATGATGGAGACGGATAACCAAAGGCTTTCAATTGTTCAAGAAAGAAATTGTCAATACCAATGTACTTTTTTAAAATATTCTGGGCAGTACTCGAAATGGTCCCCCCCTCTTTTATATAATCATTCGCCAGTTCAAAATTTAGATTTCCCTGATTGTCTTTATGTTTGACCAGCAAAACTTTCAGACTTTCTCCTTCAAAATTAAAGATCACACAATCAATTTCTATTGGATTTGTACTATATTGATTGCTGGTATTATTCCTTTTTTCATCTCCTTTATCCATAGAAAATAAATTTAAAACTATTACTATTATTTTCAATAAGCAGCTATCTAATCAATCAATCTTCTTATCCCGTACGGATCTATGGTAACAATTGAACCATCTTCTGCATAATCAATTTTGGTTACTTTCATACTTCGCAAATGCGTTACTCCTTTTGACAAGCTCGAATCGTGGTAAAACAAATACCAATCATTCTCTACTTTACAAATAGAATGATGCGAAGTCCAGCCAACTACAGGATTCAGTATTCTCCCCTGATATGTGAATGGTCCATAAGGACTATCACCTATAGCATAACAGATAAAATGTGTATCGCCAGTAGAATACGAGAAGTAATATTTATTGTTGTATTTATGTACCCAGGAAGCTTCAAAAAAACGACGATCATTATCTGCTGCCAATAAGATTTCTCCATTTTCATCGAGAATTTTGATTTCTTTTGGTTCCTCGGCAAACTCTAACATATCTTCTCTCAACAGCGCCACAATAGGACCTAAAGCAGGTTCACTGCCCATTGGTTCTTCGTGAGCCGGGTCGTATTTATTATTTCGGTATTTTTGAAGTTGTCCGCCCCAAATTCCGCCAAAATAAATATAATGTTTACCGTCTTCATCTTCAAAAACAGCAGGATCAATACTATAACTTCCTTTTATAGCATCGGGTTCCGGCATAAATGGCCCAACCGGAGAATCGCTTATGGCAACACCAATCTGGAAAATTCCGTTGGCACGTTTGGCCGGAAAATACAGATAATACTTTCCGTTTTTGCAGGCCGCATCAGGCGCCCACATTTGTTTTTCGGCCCAGGCAACTTCATCTACATGCAGAGCAACACCATTATCAACAACTTCTGATTGAATATCATTCATCGAAAATACATGATAATCCTCCATACCAAAATGATCGCCATTATCGTTAAATGGAATCCCGGCATCAATATCATGCGAAGGATAAATATAAATGTTACCGTTAAATACATGCGCTGATGGATCAGCCGTGTACATGTGCGAAACTAAAGGTTTCGAAATGGCTAATTTATTAATTTGCTCGAAATTAATTTGTTCAATACTATCTTCAGGCATATTCGTTTTTAGGTTTTATTTTAAATAATTAATTTCTTCGTTCTTTTAAATCGGTTTCTATCTGCACTTCCATTTTCTTATTGATTTTATAGCAAAACAACAAGGCAACTCCCACCAAAAATGGAATAGCAGGAAAAATACTCACCAATAATTTTATTCCGTTTATCGCAATATCCGTTTGTACTGTAGAGTTTGGTACATAATGAAAATATCCCAAAAATAACGTCGTCAACGCTCCCCCTATGCTCAAACCTGCTTTTAAGCCCACCATCATAGCCGAAAAGATAATGGCCGTGGCACGACGATTGTTTAGCCATTCGGAGTAATCAGCCACATCTGCAATCATTGCCCAAAGAATTGGAATTGTGATTCCGTAGAAAAATCCGTGCAGGATTTGGGAGAAAAACATCAAACTGATAGATTGAGGTGTAAAAAAGTAAAATGCAAGCACAAATAGTGTCGAAATAAACAAAAACAATCTAAATACATTTCGCTTTCCGTATTTATCTGCAAGATTTTTAGACAATGTAATTCCGACAATCATAAAGATAATACCACCAGCATTGAACAATCCAAATCCAGCCGATACGGCATCATTTCCAAAATAATTTAATCCTATATTAGACAAAACTTCTAAAATGGGCTGAATAAAAAGAGCCAATTGCTCTTTATTAACATAGTTTTCAAAATAATACACATACGAACCGCCTTTCATCGCCAGGGTTATAAAAACCAAAGTCGTAAGGGCAAGCATGATCAGCCATGGTGTATTTTTCTTTAAATCATTTAGATCTTCCTTAATACTTGACTTTTGTTCCGGCTTTGGAATAATACGCTCCTTAGTTGTTAAAAACGTGATTAACAACATGATTGTACCTATTATAGCCAGTACTGTCATCACTTTTTCGATACCCACAGCTTTATCTCCGTTTCCGGCACTTTTAATAATACCCAGCATGAAAACCTGAACAAAAAACTGTGCAAACATAACTGCCACAAAACGATATGACGACATACTATTTCTCTCACGCATATCACCTGTTATTACCCCGCTTAAAGCCGAATAGGGCAAGTTATTACTCGCATAAAAAAGCAATAATAAAGTGTAGGTTACTACTGCGTAAATTACTTTTCCGTGATACGAAAAATTAGGTGTCGAAAAAGCCAATAAAGCAATAACGCCCAGCGGGATTGCCGTAATTAAAATCCAGGGTCTGAACTTTCCCCATTTGGTACTCGTTCTGTCGGCCAATATACCAATAATAGGGTTAAATATAAAGGCTGCAATTAATCCCACGACCAGCATTATTATTGAAGAATCTGTTGGTGATAATCCGTAGATATCCGTATAAAAATAAGCCAGATAGGTCATCAGAGTCTGGAAAACTAAATTGGCTGCCAGGTCGCCTAAGCTATATCCGATTTTTTCTTTAATGGATAATTTTTGAGAAATGTAATTCATTATTGGTTTGTGGTTATTTTGGTTAATTCAAAATCAAAAAACAATTTTTGATTTTATAATAATAAGAATTTATTTTATCATTTTTCCGGTCTCCTTATTTGATGTAATGCTTAAAAAAAAAGTCTTTCGTTTCAAACAATCGGTTGTGTAAAATTAGCTAAAAAAACATATTATGCAAATATACTTCGCTTAATTATTATAATGATTTTAAAAACAACCGATTGTAAAACAATTCACAAAAAACAAGCCTTTTAGACCTCAAAAATTATTCTTTTGATTCTTTTAATTGTTGAACACTGTTGTATGCTTTTTTAGGATGTAGCTTTGTATCAAACAATAATGGATAATTTGTACGCCCTTTTATGGGCCAGTCATTCAACCAGGACTGCCCGTCATGAACTCCCCAAAATGTTACACGGCTGATTTTATCTTTATGTTTTAAGAATAATTTAAAGATTGAAGCATAACGCTCCGCAAGTTTAACCTGAATAGAATCTGGAAGTTTTTCCGGGTAAGGATTCATTTTTGCACTTCCTTCAAAATTCTGATTCACATCTGCTCCTTTTAAGTCCCACGGATTTGGAAGCACTGTAATATCAAGTTCAGTAATAGCCACTTTAATACCAAGCTTGGAATAAGCCAGGATACTTTTCTCGATTTCATCTAAAGAAGGGCTCGCCAATCTCCAATGCCCCTGAATACCAACGCCGTCAATTTTTCCGCCGGCTGATTTTATTTTTTTTATCAACTTAATAGCACCTTCCCTTTTAGCAGGTTCTTCGATATTGTAATCGTTATAATACAAATCTACTTTGGGATCAGCAGCAGCAGCTAATTTAAAAGCATCAACAAGATATCTTTCTCCCAGTGTGTTCAAAAAAACAGATTTTCTCAAAGTACCATCTTCATTTAGAGCTTCGTTGACAACATCCCAGGAATTAATTCTTCCTTTGTATTTGGAAACAATTGTAGTGATATGATCTTTCATGAAAGCTTTCATCTCTGTACTGTCTTTAATTTTTTCCATCCACGGAGCCAATTGACTATGCCAGATCAAAGTATGACCATGAATAAACATCTTATTTTTTTCGCCATAGGCCACAAATTTATCTGTTAAGGCAAAATCGTATTTATCTGGGGAAGGATGCACAAACATCGACTTCATAATATTTTCTGCTGTTATAGCATTAAATTCTTTTTTAACCAAAGAATCTACTTTGGCATCTTTTCCCTCGATTTGATCAGCACTTAAAGCTGTCCCGATATAAAAATCATCTTTATAACTGTCTTTTAAAGAGACTGTTTTTACTTCTTGCTTTTTCGCATTACAACTGCTTAATACTATTAGAGATACCAGCAGCAAATAATAATTACTAAATTTCATTTTTATGGTTTTAGATTAATAGTTAGATTTTATTTTTCTATTCGGCTGACAATTGGGTTAATTTATAAGCAATTCCCATTTCTAACCCTCTTAATTCAGCAAGGCCTTTTAATCTGCCTACAAGAGAATATCCGGGATATGTTTCTTTGGTTGCATCAACCGAATGCAAGAAGCCATGATCCGGACGCATGGGTAGACTTACTTTTGTTTTGTTCATTAACAGAAGAAGCTTTTCTACAATAATTTCTATCTTAGTATCACCTTTTAAATGTTCTGATTCCCTGAAAATAGTTTCGCTTTCACGGAAAGTATTTCGGAGATGCAAAAAGTGAATTCGGTCTCCATAATCGTCTATAATTCTCTCCAGACTATTATCAGGATTTGCTCCTAAAGAACCTGTACAATAACACAAACCATTTAAATTGAACGGAACTGCGTCAAAAATTGCTTTCAGATCTTCTTCTGTAGAAACTATTCTGGGCAAACCCAAAACCGAAAATGGCGGATCATCAGGATGAATCGCTAATTTCGCACCATATTCTGAAGCAATTGGAGCTATTTGCGTTAAAAAATAAATCAGGTTTTCTCTTAGTTTCGCATTATCAATATCAGCATAATCCTCTAATAATGAAAGAATTTGTTCTGCTGTAAAATTGATTTTACTTCCCGGTAATCCCAATAAAACATTTTTAAAAAGTAATGCTTTTTCTTCTTCGGAAAGTTGGCTGCCAAATTGCAGCGCATTTTCTTTCTCTGTTTCAGAATAATCATTTTCAACATTTGGTCTTTTCAAAAGATAAACATCAAAATAAGTAAAAGCGTCCTGATTGTACAAAAGTGCTTTGCTTCCGTCTTCATTTACAAAATTATGATTGGTTCGAACCCAGTCTAAAATGGGCATAAAATTATATGTAATCACTTTAATGCCACAATCTGAAAGATTCTTTATACTGATTTTATAATTTTCTATATACAGCAAATAGTTTCCCGTAGCTCTTTTTATTTCTTCATGAACCGGCAAACTTTCTACCACTATCCATTCTAATCCTGCTTCTTTTATTATTTGCTGTCTTTCTTTAATAGCGGGAACGGTCCAGATTTCTCCAACCGGAATTTGATGCAAAGCTGTTACAATTCCCGCTGCTCCTGCCTGCTTAATGTCTAATAGTTTTACAGAATCCTGAGGACCGAACCAGCGCATGGTTTGCTGCATTTTGATCATAATCATTGTATTTTAAAATTAGAATCCAATACTATTCCCGCCATCTACAGGCAAAATAGTTCCTGTTGTAAATTTTGATTCGCTTGATGCAAAATAAAATACGGCATCTGCAATATCCGATGGTTCTCCTAAAATTCCCATTGGCGTTCTTGAAAGTACTTTATTTTTTCTCTCAGGATCGCTGTCTAAAGCTTTTGCCGACATTTTTGTTTTGATAAAACCCGGCGCCACACAATTGACACGAATGCCAAACGGAGCCAACTCTACTGCCATTGCCCTTGTCATCGATTCGATTGCGCCTTTGCTTGCCGAATACGCAATTACTTTCGGGATTCCGTATTGAGATGCCATCGAACTGATGTTGACAATATTTCCCCCATTATTTTCTTTCATGTTTTGCACCACAGCTTTACTTATGGCAAAAACGCTCAAAAGATTGGTATGAATTATCGATAGAAAATCTTCATCCGTAACCTCCAGAAATTCTTTTTTAAGATTGATTCCGGCATTGTTCACCAAAATGCCAATCGGATTATCTTTAGTGATGCTTTCGATCATAGCAGGAATTCCGGCAATATCATTTAGATCGTATAAAATCGCAATGGCATTTGCACCAATCTCTGCGCAAGCTTCTTCTGTCTTTTCTTTTGATCTTCCAATGATATACGTTTTGATTCCGTTATCACATAATTTTTTCGCGGTTGCAAAACCCAAACCTGAATTTCCTCCAGTTACAATGGCTGTTTTTGTGCTCATTTTTTTTCTTATATAATTAATTTCCGGGTGCAAACGGAAATTTTAATGATTTAAAATACTCTAATGTTTGTTTTGGTTTCTCTACTCCTACAGGCAATTCTTTACCTGAATATTGCTGAAAATAAAGCAAACAGGCATCTCGCCACCATTTCGCTTCTTTAGATTGAATTTCTAACAACATTTGAACTTCTTTAAAACGTTCTTCATCAACATATTTCCCTGCATTATTCCAGGTCTTTTGCATTTCCTGAACCTGATTTACACCTTCCTGATATTTTAAAGCCATACCGTTCCAGAGTGTCTGACCGTTTTTTAGTTTATAATCCCACGAAACATGATGAAACCATAGTAAATCCTGTTCCGGACAAGTTTCGAGATTATCAAAAACCTTTTCTACTTCCGGCGCATATTGAGCTGTCGCATTGGTACCGGTTTTTGCACGATCAAATCCAATTCCGTTTTTATCCGCTTTATGATAATAAGTCGGATTCCATTCCGGTCTCGATAAATCAGAAATCCACGGGCCCGGGCCATAATGATGTCCAGTGTCCATAATATGATGCAAACCAAGAGGTGTCATATAATTGACCACTGCTTCTCTTGAGGTAATCATCATTTCTTTTACTGGTTTAATGAAATTTTCATCGTTCGAAAAAGTACATCTCAACCATTCGTCAGCAATAAGTTCTGAGTCTAAATACGGATCCCAGGCCAATCGACCAAAGCCGTACCAATTTGCCTGCGCAAAAGGATGCCCGGTCCAATTAAGATCGTTTCCTATATTCGAAACCCCGGCAATTCCGGTAAGTTTTGTATGGGTTAGTGATCCATCAATAACTTTGGCCACTGTCGAGCCTTTGCCTTTTTGATAAGTATCTGATGCTAAAACTTCCTGAAATAATTTTGGCAAATAAACCAAATGCGTACTAAAACCCAAATATTCCTGCGTAATCTGAAACTCCATCATTATAGGCGTTTTTTTCATTGCCCCAAACAACGGATGGAATGGTTCTCTGGGCTGAAAATCGATCGCTCCGTTTTTTACCTGAACAATTACGTTGTCTTTAAATTTTCCGTCATACGGCTGAAATTCGGCGTAAGCCTGTTTGGCACGATCATTTGCATCATGTTCAGAATATACAAAAGCCCTCCACATAATTACACCGCCAAAAGGTGCTACGGCATCGGCCAACATATTAGCACCGTCGACATGATCTCTTCCGTAATTTTGAGGACCTGGCTGACCCTCAGAATTTGCTTTTACCAAAAACCCACCAAAATCAGGGATTCTTTTATAGATTTCTTTCGCTTTATCTTTCCACCAATTTGCCACTGCAACATCTTTTGGATCTGCCGTTTTTAAACCTCCAATTTCGATTGGTGCCGAAAACCTAGCCGTCAAATATACTTTTATCCCGTATGGTCGAAATACATTCGCCAGCGCTTCTATTTTCTCTAAATATTGTGGTGTCAGGATCAAGGCGTTTGCGTTTACATTCGTCAAAACTGTACCGTTAATCCCAATTGAGGCATTTGCTCTGGCATAATCAATATAACGCTGATCGATAAAATCAGGTAATTTTTGCCAATTCCATAAAGAGAAACCAGCATAACCACGCTCAACAGTACGATCTAAATTGTCCCAATGGTTTAATACCCGAAGATTTATTTTTGGAGAATCAACAATACTTAAGTTTTTAATTGATTTATTAGTCTGAATCAATCGCAGAAAACTATAAACACCATATAAAACCCCAACATCATTTTTTCCGGTAATGACAATCTGTTTTTTATTTTTTAATGAAATAGATTTAATAATAAAGCCTTCATTGTTTATTTTGTCGAAATCAGATGCAAGCACTTTTTTCAAATCCGAATTTAGAGCCGTTTGAGACCCCACAATTAAATTATTTTCTCCATTGATTGCTGATCGAATTTCAGGTTTATTTTCGAGCATATGGGATATTCCCGTTTCTAATTCCGCTAAAGAAATTTTTGCAGTTTCAGAACTTCCCAATGAAACAATTCCCTTAAGATTGTTTTTATATTCTGAAGCAATTACAGCGTCTTGTATCTTATCGTATCGAAGCCATAATTTATAATCCTTTTGTGCTGATGCAGTCCCGGAAATCATAAAAAATAGTGCCAATAATCTTAGAAAAGTCTTTTTTATACAGGTCATTTAATTTTATTTTTTTTTGTGTTTAATTTTAAACATAAATCACTTATTCCCATTTAAAACAAACCTATCAGCAGAAAAAATACCAAAAAAATATGTTATTAAAAATATTATGAGAATCGCAATCGGTTGTGCTAAAATACAAAAAAAATGCAATAAAAAAATAAAAAAAATATTTTACTTACTACTCTGGTCTATTAAATCATCCTTCCATATTTAGATCATTAGAATATTTGATAAAAAAAGGCCTGGTAATATAATTTATATCACCAGGCCTTTTTTAGATTTAAAAATGTTGCTTAAATTTTCCTTGAGGACGACTCACGAATTAATACTTGTGTATTTAGAAAAGTAATTTCTTTTGCATCATCTTCCTCATCTTTAACAGATTTAAGATTTTTAATAATTAACTCGGCAGCAGCCTTGCCCATTTTCTCTGCAGGATGGGTTATAGTCGAAATGTTTGGTTCAATTATTTCTGAGATTGGGTCATTATTAAATCCTATAACTGCAAAATCTTCAGGTACTTTAATGCCTCTTTTTTTAGCAGTCTGAACGGCACTTACCGCCAGAATATCTCCGGGAGCAAATAGACCATCCGGCGCTTCTTTCAAATTAAATAAGTGATTACAGGCTTTTACTCCTTCTTCATAGGTCATATGTTTTAAGCTTATGATTAAATCCTCATCAATAGGCAAATCATGCTCTATTAAGGCATCAATATACCCCCTTTTTCTTTCATTATAAAGAGTGCCAAATTCTGAACCGGCAGTTAAGTGCGCTATTCTTTTGCAACCTTGTTCTATCAAATGTTTTGTTGCTTTGTAACCAGCCAGATGATTATTAATTACAACCCTAAAAGTATCATAATCCCTGGGAACCCTGTCAACAAATACAAGTGGAATATTATTATTTGAAAACTGCTTAAAATGAGAAGTATCTTTTGTCTCCATCGCCAAAGAACATATAACCCCGCTTACACGGTTACTATACAAGGATTTAGCCAGATTTACTTCGACATCGTAAGAGTCATGCGACTGCATAATAATAACTGAATATTCAGATTTACGAGCCGCAATCTCAATGCCGCTGATTAGAGAGGATAAAAAAGGCTGTGTAACCGTTGGGATTAAAATACCGATAGTTTTAGACTTATTACCGCGAAGACCAGCTGCTAAAGTATTAGGAACAAACCCCATTTCTTTGGCAGTTTGTTTTACTTTTTTAATTGTCTTATCACTTATACTATGGTGATCTTTTAAAGCCCTTGAAATAGTCGATGTTGCAAGATTCAGTTTTTTGGCAATATCATAAATCGTTACATGCTTGTGCTCTTCCATAAATTAAAATACTATAATTAGTAAATGTAATTATTTTAGTGATATAATAGTAAATTCTTTAAAAATTAAGCCTGTTGTATCAATTACACGAGAAATATTTTGATACCCTAAAATCTTCTATAATTATTTTTGAAACATTATTTTTTATTTTCAAAAAAAAAGTATTTCTTTACACAATCGGTTGTTTTTAAGTTATAGAAATAAATCAAATTCAGCACTTTAATAATCAATAAAAGAAAAAGCTAATGGGACCAAAAAAATTTACTTACATAATCACACTCATAATAACTTCTTATTGTTATGGACAAGCAAAAACAGAAAGTTTTCCATTTCAGAATCCTGAATTAACTTTTGAAGAACGGGTAAATGATCTTGTAAAACATTTGACACTGGAAGAAAAGGTATCTCAGATGCTGAATTCTTCTCCTGCAATTTCACGCCTGGGAATACCTGCTTATGACTGGTGGAATGAAACATTACATGGTGTAGCACGGACTCCTTTTAAAACCACCGTTTATCCTCAGGCAATTGCAATGGCTGCAACATTTGATAAAAACTCTCTTTATAAAATGGCTGATTATTCAGCACTGGAAGGGAGAGCGATTTATAACAAGGCCGTTAAGCTAAACCGAACAAACGAGCGTTATATGGGATTAACATACTGGACACCAAACATTAATATTTTTCGTGACCCACGTTGGGGACGCGGACAGGAAACATATGGTGAGGATCCTTATTTGACAAGTATTTTAGGTGATTCATTTGTTAAAGGTCTGCAGGGAGATGATCCTAAATATTTAAAAGCTGCCGCTTGTGCAAAACACTATGCCGTACATAGTGGACCTGAATCTCTGCGTCATACTTTTGATGTTGATGTAACTCCTTATGAACTCTGGGATACTTATCTTCCTGCTTTTAAAAAATTAGTAACTGGGTCAAAAGTGGCCGGAGTTATGTGCGCTTATAATGCTTTTAGAACACAGCCTTGTTGTGCCAGTGACATCCTTATGACGGATATTCTTCGTAACCAATGGAAGTTTGATGGCTATGTAACCTCAGACTGCTGGGCAATTGACGACTTTTTTAAAAATCATAAAACGCATCCCGATGCAGAATCAGCTTCTGCAGATGCTGTTTTTCATGGTACAGATATTGACTGCGGCACAGATGCTTATAAAGCGCTGGTTCAGGCTGTAAAAAACGGAAAAATCAGCGAAAATCAAATTGATATTTCTGTAAAACGTCTTTTTATGATACGTTTCAGACTCGGTATGTTTGATCCTGTTTCAATGGTACAATATGCCCAAACTCCGGATTCTGTTCTGGAAAGTACCGAGCATAGCAATCACGCCTTAAAAATGGCCAGACAATCAATGGTTTTACTGAAAAATGAAAAGAACACCCTGCCACTGAGTAAAAAGTTAAAAAAGATTGTGGTTCTGGGTCCTAATGCAGATAATTCAATTTCTATCTTAGGAAATTACAACGGAACTCCAAGTAAATTGACAACTGTTTTACAAGGTATTAAAGAAAAGCTCGGTAAAAACACAGAAGTAGTCTATGAAAAAGCCATTAATTTTACCAATGACACTTTATTAATATATAAGGATCTTAAAAATCAATATTCTTTCGAAGGGAAGCAGGGTTTTAAGGCACAATATTACGACAATATTAACTTGTCTGGAAACCCAGCCGCAGTACGAACAGAATCAGAAATAAATAACTTTTGGCAGGAAGGCGAAACTGTTTTAAACAACATAAAAGCAAACCATTTTTCTGCCCGTTACACCACTCATTTTAAAGCCGACCAGGATGGCTCCATTACTTTTGAAATCAATGCTGATGATGGGTATCGTTTTTTAATCGATGAAAAAGAAGTAATAAACGCATGGGAGAGAAACAGATGGGGAGAAAAAACATTTAAATTAATTACCAAAAAGAATACGGTTTATAATTTAGTTTTAGAATACTGGCAAGGAGAAGGAAAAGCAAACGTAGCCTTAAATACCGGAAATTTCGAAAAAACTGATTTTACAAAATTGGGAGATCGAAATAAAGATACAGACGCCTTTATTTATGTGGGCGGAATATCTCCGCAGCTTGAAGGAGAAGAAATGCCTGTAAACTTTCCCGGATTCTCAGGAGGCGACCGCACCTCCATCCTGCTTCCGGAAGTACAAACCCAATTGATGAAAGCGCTAAAATCCTCAGGAAAACCAGTCGTTTTTGTTATGATGACCGGCAGCGCAATTGCCATTCCGTGGGAATCAGAAAATATTCCTGCAATACTTAATGCTTGGTACGGAGGTCAGGCAACAGGAACGGCAGTGGCAGATATTCTCTTTGGAGATTATAATCCGGCAGGAAGATTGCCTGTAACATTTTACAAAAGCGATTCAGACTTATCCCCTTTTGTTGATTACAATATGGACAACAAAACGTATCGTTATTTCAAGGGAAGTCCTCTTTACGGCTTCGGATATGGTTTGAGCTATACTTCATTCAAATATGATCAATTGAATATTCCTTCTAAAATAAAAAAAAATAAAAATGTTTCAGTCTCCGTAAGAATTACCAATACAGGTAAAACTGAAGGTCAAGAAGTTGCTCAATTGTATGTATTAAATCAGAACTCAGCTGTAAAGGCACCAATTAAAACTTTAAAAGGATTTGAGAGACTTAACCTAAAACAAGGTGAAAGCAAAACAATCACCTTTAATCTTTCTCCTGAAGACCTGTCGTATGTTACTGCTGAAGGAAACTTAAAACAATATGAAGGAAAAGTTAAACTTACTGTTGGGGGTTCTCAGCCAGATGAAAAAAATGAAATAAAAAGTAATATCATTTCTAAAATAATTCAGATAGAGAAATAAAAAATTGCAATTATATAAATACGCATCGCAAGCTATCTAAATAGAATTAAAAAAATAAATATTAGCTAGAAAAACCAAAAAAAATGAACAACAAAATAGACCAGTTATCAGCAGATAACATTAGAGCATTGGCAATTTCGATGGTCGAAAAAGCCAATTCAGGCCATCCTGGCGGTTCAATGGGTGGAGCCGATTTTATGCATATTTTATATACTGAATATCTAAAATATGATCCTTCTGATATGCAGTGGATTTTCAGAGACCGCTTTTTTATGGATGCAGGACATCTTTCCGCCCTAATGTATGCACAGTATTATCTGCTTGGAAATTATGAGAAAACATATTTAGAAAATTTTAGACAATGGGGATCAGTTACACCCGGTCATCCTGAAATCGATGTTAAAAGAGGTGTCGAAAATACATCCGGACCTTTAGGTCAGGGGCATGCAATGGGCGTTGGAGCGGCTATTGCAGCAAAATTTTTATCGGCAAGATTCGATAATTTATTTGATCACAAAATATATGGTTTTATAACCGATGGAGGTGTTCAGGAGGAGATATCACAAGGTGCAGGAAGAATTGCCGGACACTTAGGACTCAACAATTTTATCATGTTTTATGATTCAAATGACGTGCAGCTTTCCTCTATGACCAATGAGGTTACAACCGAAAATACAGCAATGAAATATGAATCATGGGGATGGAAAGTAATCACAATTGATGGTCATAATCATATACATATCCGTTCCGCTTTAAATGCTGCTCATGCCGAATTAGATAGACCAACCTTGATCATAGGTAGAACTATCATGGGAAGAGGATGTGTTACTGCTGATGGCAGTATGTATGAAGGAGAGTGCGAGTTACACGGAAAACCAATCGGATCCACAAAAGCTGATTTTACAAAAACACTGCAGAATCTAGGAGCAGATCCGGAAAATTCATTTGCTGTTTATACCGATGTCCAAGCTCATTATAAAGAAGTTTTAAACCAAAAGACAAAAGAAGCGTCAGAAAGGAAAGTGAAAATTTCAGCTTGGGAAAACCAAAACCCGAAATTATCAAAAAAGATAAAACAGTTTTTCAGCGGGGATTTACCTAAATTGGATTTTAGTTCTATCCCCCAAAAAGCAAATGCAGCAACTCGCGATGCTTCTGCTGCCGTTTTGGGATACCTCGCAGAAAATGTAGAGAATATAATTGTTTCTTCTGCCGATTTATCCAACAGTGACAAGACGGATGGTTTTCTGAAAAAATCTTCAGTTTTTCAAAAAAACAACTTTAGTGGAGGATTTCTCCAAGCCGGTGTTGCCGAGCTAACTATGGCGGCAATCGCTAACGGAATAACACTTCATGGCGGCGTAATCCCTGTTGTGGCAACATTTTTTGTTTTCTCAGATTATATGAAACCTGCGATTCGCCTTGCAGCAATTCAGGAGCTTGCAGTGAAATATGTATGGACACACGATTCCTTCCGGGTTGGAGAAGATGGACCTACACATCAGCCAATTGAACAGGAAGCACAGATTAGGTTATTGGAAAAAATTAAAAATCATTCAGGCGATCAAAGTTTTGTAGCGCTTCGTCCTGCCGATGCTATCGAGACTTCAGTAGCTTGGCAGATAGCTCTTGAGAATAATAAAACACCAACGGGATTGATTCTTTCAAGACAGGATATTAAAGATCTCCCTTCAAGCGGAGCATCCAGATTTGAAATAGCTTCCCTTGCTAAAAAAGGCGGATATCTGGTAAAATCAACTGTAAATCCAGACATTACTTTGATAGCAAACGGGTCAGAAGTTAGTACACTTATTGAAGCCGCTAATGAGTTAGAAAAGAGTATTACAATTAAAATAAATGTAGCTTCAATTATTTCAGAGGGTCTTTTTAGATCTCAATCTAAAGAATACCAAGAAAGTATTATTCCAAAGGATGGACTGGTTTTCGGCCTAACAGCCGGACTTCCTGTTAATCTTGAAAATCTCGCTGGACGCCAAGGAAAAGTTTTTGGACTGGATCATTTTGGATATTCAGCACCAGCCTCAGTTTTAGATCAAAAATTCGGATTTACAAGTAAAAATGCCAGTGAACAAATCCTTAAATATTTAAAAGAAAATAACTCAAACTGACTTATTTCTAGCCGCTTTTGTAAGCTTAATTTTCAGTTTAAATAACAGAGTAATTACAACAATAAACTTAAATTATTTTAATTAAGGATTGAGCTCCTTATAATGCTAAAGAAGGAATTGGCGTAATGTGCCAATTCCTTATCTGCCTAATATGAGGTGTTTTTTGAAGAAAGTCCTGAAGATGAAAAATATCAAGCTTATTGGCGCTTCTTTTTTGGAAGAAGCTTTAAAAGTAAACCACCACGAATCAATAACAAAATGCACAATTTTTTTTCCAAACTCTAAGAGTTACATCCCCATTTTCATAAAGTTTTCCAAATTGTGTCGGCAGCGTCGACACAATTTAAAGAACGATACGGTCCAATCTTGCAGAAACAAAAGGGAGTGGTATAAGGACAATGAGAATTTTAATGGAAAAATCCTCCCTAGCACCGCCGACATTTGAAAGTGACCACACCGCAAATTTATTTACCACTCGCCTTTTACTGCATCATTTTCTTAATGAAAGTGACCTTCAATGGCTAAATACTTTTGCTGAATATGAGTTAAATACTGAGCAGAAAAAAGGATTGATTTTCATTAGAGAAGCTGGTGCCATTGATAATTCAACATATCGACAATTAAATGCATGTGATGTATTAAAAGCAAGTAATGAATTAAGAAGTCTCCGAGACAAAGGTCTTATTGAACAAAAAGGAAAAGGAAGATCTACATATTATACTACTGGTGGAGTTCTTAACACAGATGATGATGTTCCTAACACAGAACCTAATGATCTTAACACAGAAGCTAATGATCTTACAACAGAACCCTATGATCTAACACAGGAGCTACCTTCTGATATAAGAGAACAAATATCCAACCTAGGAGTTAGAGAAAATGATCAAAATAAAATAAAAGATATAGTTTATAAAATATGCAGTTTTAAAAGCTATTCTGCAAAACAGATAGCTCTAATACTTAATAGAAATGAAAATTACATTTATCGAAACTATATCCTGCCGATGAAAGATGAAGGCAGATTACAGCATACAATAATAGATATGCCAAATCATCCCGACCAGGCTTACAAAGCTGTTTAATATAAATGTACTTCTTTCATTAATGTAAAATATAAATATTTTACATATTTAAATTAAGTTCAAACATTTCCAACTGCCTTTTAATTGATATATAAAATTTTCTAAAATGTTACTTATAACATAAAAAAGTATATTTTTGTCATATTAAAAAAAAACAGAATCATAACCTGTTAAAAAACAAGACATTACAACGTAAAAAAGCGTGTTTTAAAGTTTGTGGCAGAATCGTGGCGCGACAGAAAAAAAATATTAGAAATGCAGTATAAAAGCGGGCTGCGGGCTTAAGGTTCGAATCCTGCTTTCTCCGCCGCCGACTCCCGAGGTATGTAATTTAATTTTAAACTCTACTAAAGATCTTGGTGTTTTTTTTAGTTCATTTTTTGTAATGTGTTAATTTAAAGAGTATTATTTTAGATCGTCCTACCAAATGAAAGACGGTTTTATGTTTCAAAACAAAAAAGAGACTGTAAAGTCTCTTTGTGGAATTAATATACTTTTTATTGAAGTTTATTTCATATTTAATAACTTCTCTAAAGCCTTAATATGTTCATCTTTAGATTTTAAAAGTTCTAAATTTAATCGTTTAATTTCTTCTAATGCTTCTATCCATTTTTCTACTGGATTCACATTGAAAGTTGGATAGTAATTGTAACCATTGGATTGGTCATTAAATGTATTCGATATAATATTTACCGCTTGTTCCTCATCAAAGTTTTGAAATGCTTCGACTGGAATCCTCAGTGCGGATGAGATTTGTTTGAGCAGACCATCTTCAATTACATCTTTTTGCTCTAGTATAGAAATTTTCTTTTGATTCCACTCATTTCCCAGATCAAAAGCCAATGCCTCCTGTTTGATGCCAAGCATTTCCCTGAAACGTTTTATGTTTCTTCCCTGATGTATTTTCTGTTCCATAATGATTATTGATTTTCTGAATGCTCATAGAGCCATTCGGATTAAAAAGTCTGGCTTTCAAAGATAGATAAATATCCTGTATAATATCCTTTTTGTCAGATAATATATCCTCTTCTCGAATAGATTATCCTTTTCAAAGAATGGAACTTCGCTTATGAATTTTAAAGCTACCATTATGAAAAAAAATAAAACATCATTCGAAATAAGATTTTGCGCAGGTTTTGTAGAAGGAAATCTATTTGAGGCATTTGACGCCGTCTTTGACTTTGCACATCTTGATTATTATAAGCGGAACTTAAGTGAAGCAGTACTTCATTGCTATAAGAGAAAAATCTACGAACAGGAAAATCCATGCAATGTTTTTGTTTTTTATACTGCTGTCTGCTCTTTTCTCAAGGTTTGTTACTGTCTGAAAGACAAAAGCAAAAAATGGAAATTGAAAGATTCGTTTCGCTCTGAAACAGTATTTCATCTTTCTTCTTTGACAAAGGAAGAATATGATAATCCTTTTCTTGTACTTCAAAAAGCATTTCAAGAGAAAACACTGCAAGAATTTGATTTTTTTTTATCTGAAATCGTAGAGTTTTCATTGCCTTCCTACGATGGTGATTCTGACTCAGACCTTACGACACCTTATATCCCTTTAATAAAAATGCTCGATGCGGGAGAACTTGTGAGAGAACGAGGTTTTGAGAGGATCAAGAAAACTGACCATACTGATCCTGTCATAGAATAAACATCCTTTATCAAAACTTCAAAGACACAATATTATGAAAACTTTAGAAAAACTTTCATTTCCAAAACTCGAAAACGAGTATTTGGAAAATATACTGAGACAGCTGGTGCGCAAGTATAATATTATTCAAATATTTTTTACCAGAGGGCAGTCTCCTACATTTTCACATGTAATTATCCATATTGATAAAAGTATAGATGCGAAAAAACTGCAGGAAAACAAATGGGTAAAAAGAGTTAAAAAACGTAGTGAAATTGATGTCAATTTCATCGACTCCCTAAAACTCCAGCATCGATTTTCTTTAGGAGATCCATTTATTGAATTTTACTGTCAGCCATCGGCTCTTATTTACCAAAATGAAGAATGGGAATATTCGCTTATCATTACAAGGGAATGGAAGAAATACAAAAAGAGGCTTAATGTGTATCAAAACAATTTTTACCATGATCACGATCTTCATATCTCACAAATCCAAAATCTCATTTCAGAAGGTTCTTCAAACAGTGTCTTCACATCGTATGCAAGACTTATTGAATATGATCTTGAATATTTAGAAGAATTATACCGGGGAAATAAATTCACTTCGCTAAGTTTAGATGAAAGGATCAGTAACCTTATAAAATACATTCCTGATATTCAAAAATACTTTGTGAAAAATAGTCGAAGTAAATATTATCTTATTGATTTATTTATAAAAGCGAAAGAAGCAATCACAGATGATGATTCTATACATGAAAATGAAATGTATGAAGCGATTGCAATTTCCCAGCACGGTCTTTGTCGCCTTATTGAAAAGAGATTTGACGAATTCAAGAAAATGATAAAAAAAGGATTTGTACAGAACAAACAAGTTGCATGCCAGATTGATGAAAAGCCTAACGATGCAATTCTCAGTGTTTCAATAGAAACCATATTACAGTCTGTTGAAGTCGAAGAGATCTACTTATATCATCAAATTACGTACGCTGAAAAAACTACTTATTATCTGATGCTTATAGCCGTGGGTGCGGGCAATGAAAAATTAAGATTAATTAATCTATTCTTAAAAAACAAAATAGGAGGAAAATATGATTTTGTTCTGATAAGTCACAGTCGCTACTGGATACAAACTAACTTATATCAGCATCAAAGTTTCTTTGCCAACATTATACAAGATAAGCACCGGATATATTCATCCAGCAGATACCTTCCTGAATTTCATTGGGAGATACCTCATAATCCTTATCATGATGATTTGCATTTTTATTATAAGCCAACTAAAGATATTGCCTTGCAATTTTTTAAAATAGTCACTAATACTAAAGAAAACTATCAAGGGTTAGAATACTTTTTTGCATTATTTTTCATGTACTTTTGCAGAACTTACATTTTTGTAAAAACATATTACCTACCTAATTACCTATCCAGTCGAATGTTATGGAATATATGTATATATGCAGATCCGGACATGCGAAAGTATAACTATTTAATAGAGGAATTTTGGAGTGATTTCTTTCCTTATTTGGACAGACATATGACACTTCATCATAAGTTGTCAAATCTCAATAAAGAAGAGGTTAATCAAATGAATATTATTGTCAGTAAACTACTGTATGAATTGCATAATTTAGTTATTGTAAGTGGTTTATTATTGGACAATGAGCAAGATTAATAGATTGTTGCTCATAACGTTTTATTGTAATCAACACTATATTTAAGGATTTAAAAAAATTATACTTACCAAAATAGCCAAAGTAAATATTTAATTTGGCCTGATTGCTATTGGTCACAACTTTATAAATGGATAACAAAAATCCGTTTGCGAAATTTTAACCTCATTTTTGACCTTATACAAGCCTTAAACGAGTTTAAAGCAAATAATTTATTTACTTTGGATTTTTACATTCGCGACTATCTCAAACCTCACCTATTCTCTGCCATTCGAATCCGCTTCAAAGGTGAAGTCGGCAAAATCTTCTTTATTACATATATTTGCCTCTACGGGATTATCGGCCCAAGCATATCTAACTTTTGATGGACTGATCACAGCATCACTCCAAACTATAATTTTATCTCCTTGGATTACCGCATTTGCCCAAACAAATTTTCTATCATGACCTGCAATGACAAATCCTTTTAATATACCGTTATCTCCAGCCATTAAGCCTGATCCTGTGTCCGTAAAACTCAGGATTAATTTGTTTTCTTTTTCTTTCATTGCTTTAAAAAGAGGCCCCGAAGCAATTAGATTCCGTCCAGCCTGACCGGATGTTTCCGGAAGGTATTTGGCAGCGAATTCGAGATCGCGCATGGCGAATTCGTAAACATCTTTTAACGGATCAATTAGGATCTTACTATAGTGATCAGCCTAAAGATAATATCTTATGGACAACGGAACGTTTTGTAGAAGAAGTAGAATAAGTACGTAAAGCCATTGGTGCTGATAAAAATAATTTTTATGTATTATGAAACTCCTGGGGCGGAATTACCAGTCAATCTTAAACTATTTTGATAATAGAAGTACAAATGCTTCAGCAGAATCTTTTAATGCTAAAGTAAAAGCATTTAGAAGTCAATTTAGAGGAGTGCGTAAAGTAGATTTCGGATGAAGCGCAAAGCTTGGGGAGGAAATGTCAAAATAAAATAAGAACTTTGTAATCTAAGAATTTTATATGACCCCTATAGAGCTTTTGAAGTTTATGCTTCCTGATTTTTTAGTTGACCATTTTGAAGTAGTTTCATCTACTAATACCGAAGAAATACTACACCTCTATTTTGAAGAGAATGCTAAACCTCCAGAAGAGTTTAGTGATCTTCAATTAGTCTCAAAGGGTTTTCAAGATGAGATTACCATACAGGACTTTCCTCTGAGGGGTAAGTTTGTGTATTTACATATCAAAAGACGTCGCTGGACTAATAAAAATACAGGTGAGATCGTTAAAAGAGATTGGAATTTAGTAGCTAAAGGAACCCGCATGACTCAAGAGTTTGCGGCTTTTTTAAAAGAAATTAATAGATAAAACTGCTATTGACTGTCGTACCATTGGAGGTTTCTTTGGAGTCAATGGGAAAAAATTACAAAGACAATACAAAAAATTTTTAAGCTCCTTTAGTACGTGGGCTCCACGTGAACATGCGCATGAGTGGATTATTTATCCTGAAAATATAGGTACCCACTTGTCAATTGATGAAGTAGCCTTGTCTCAGGGTGAGCTATTTACTATTGTAACCAATAAGGAAGCTAGAGGTAAAAAAGGCTGCCTAGTTGCTATTATTGCAGGGACAAAGGCAGATCAGGTCATTGAACACATCTGCAAAATTGACTATAAAAAAAGAAGTGATGTCCAGGAAATAACACTTGACATGGCTAATTCCATGAAAATGATTTCCAAAAAATGTTTTCCAAAAGCGGTACAAGTTACCGATAGATTTCATGTTCAAAAATTAGCTCTAGAAGCATTACAGGAGATTAGAATAAAATATCGTTGGGAAGCGATGGATACTGAGAATCGATTGATATTACAAGCGAAAAGAGAAAACAAAACTTATCTCCCAGATCTTTTATCTAATGGAGACTCTGTAAAACAGTTGCTCGCCAGAAGTAGATATGTTCTTTATAAATCCCACGATAAATGGACCGAAAGACAAAACGAACGAGCCCAATTGTTATTTGGCTTATATCCAGATATTAAAAAAGCATACAGTTTAACCCAACAACTACGAGGTATTTACAACAATAATAACAATAAACACATTGCGATGACCAAACTGGCACATTGGTACAGGAATGTAGAGGAGTCAGGGTTTAAAAATTTTAATATCCTTTTAAATACCATAACGGTTAATTACCAGTCAATCTTAAACTATTTTGACAATAGAAGTACAAATGCTTCAGCAGAATCTTTTAATGCCAAAGTAAAAGCATTTAGAAGTCAATTTAGAGGAGTACGAAAAGTAGATTTTTTCTTATTCAGATTATGCAATATTTTTGCGTAATCCCCAACTTTTGCGTTTGATCCAAAGTCAAAAGTAACTTTCCAATCTATAACACTCTCAAATGGGGATACCCTTAAACAATTACTAGCCAGAAGCCGTTATTTCTTATACAAAACCAAATCGAAATGGACTCAAAATCAAACAGAACGTGCTGCGTTACTATTTGAATTATATCCTGATATTCAAAAAGGATATAATTTAACTCAAGAGCTCCGTAGCATCTTTGAGAATACAAAAGACAAAATCATTGGTTTTGCAAAATTAGCCAAATGGAATGAAAAAGTAAATCAATCTGGATTTAAGTCTTTCAGTACAATCTCTCGTACAATTACGAATCATTATCAAACCATATTAAATTATTTTGACAACAGAAGCACGAATGCTTCGGCAGAATCTTTCAATGCTAAAATAAAAGCATTCAGATCAAAATTCAGAGGTGTTAGAAATATAGAATACTTCCTTTTTAGACTAACTAATATTTATGCTTAATTTCTACTGCTCCACAGGTTTTCGTCTTGATCCTCAATCTTAAACTATTTTGACAATAGAAGTACAAATGCTTCAGCAGAATCTTTTAATGCCAAAGTAAAAGCATTTAGAAGTCAATTTAGAGGAGTACGAAAAGTAGATTTTTTCTTATTCAGATTATGCAATATTTTTGCGTAATCCCCAACTTTTGCGTTTGATCCAAAATTTTCATTTTTAAGCAAAAAAAAACTTCAATTAGCAAAGCCAATTGAAGTTTTTAGTACTCAGAGCGGGACTTGAACCCGCACGAACATTGCTGTTCACTGGATTTTAAGTCCAGCGTGTCTACCAATTTCACCATCCGAGCATTATGTGGTACCTCCAGGGATCGAACCAGGGACACATGGATTTTCAGTCCATTGCTCTACCATCTGAGCTAAGGTACCTTTATTTGCTTATAACTTGAAAAGCAAAATAAGAATAAAAAACCCCGTTTTGTTAGAAACAGGGTTTTCAAAAGAAAGGCGACGACATACTCTCCCACATAACTGCAGTACCATCTGCGCAGGCGGGCTTAACTACTCTGTTCGGGATGGGAAGAGGTGAGCCCCGCCGCAATAACCACCTTAAGAAGTTATAATTGCTTTGGGCAATTTGTTCTTCAATTTTTAATTTTTAATTCAAAATCTATAATTGAAGTAATATCTTAACATACTGAGATAAAGAAAAAAGTATTGATTTAGAAAGTTTCTTCTCCCACCTTACGGTGGGAGAAAAGGGTGTACATAAGCTTACGGATTATTAGTACTACTCGACTATGACATTACTGCCTTTACATCTATAGCCTATCAACGTGGTCATCTCCCACGATCCTTAAAAGAAATCTCATCTTGTGGTGGGTTTCGCGCTTATATGCTTTCAGCGCTTATCCCTTCCAAACGTAGCTACTCTGCGATGCTCCTGGCGGAACAACAGATACACTAGAGGTTTGTCCAATTCGGTCCTCTCGTACTAGAATCAGATCCACTCAAATTTCTAACGCCCACAGTAGATAGAGACCGAACTGTCTCACGACGTTCTGAACCCAGCTCGCGTGCCACTTTAATGGGCGAACAGCCCAACCCTTGGGACCTTCTCCAGCCCCAGGATGTGACGAGCCGACATCGAGGTGCCAAACCCCCCCGTCGATATGAGCTCTTGGGGGAGATCAGCCTGTTATCCCCGGCGTACCTTTTATCCTTTGAGCGATGGCCCTTCCATGCGGAACCACCGGATCACTATGCTCTACTTTCGTACCTGATCGACCTGTATGTCTCTCAGTCAAGCTCCCTTATGCCATTGCACTCTACGCACGGTTACCAAGCGTACTGAGGGAACCTTTAGAAGCCTCCGTTACTCTTTTGGAGGCGACCACCCCAGTCAAACTACCCACCAAGCAATGTCCCCCGCAAAACGGGGTTAGGCCTCAGATAAACAAAGGGTTGTATTTCAACAATGACTCCACAACGCCTGGCGACGCCACTTCACAGTCTCCAACCTATCCTACACATCATTTATCCAAGGTCAATACTAAGCTATAGTAAAGGTGCACAGGGTCTTTTCGTCCCACTGCGGGTAAACGGCATCTTCACCGTTACTACAATTTCACCGAGCTCATGGCTGAGACAGTGTCCAGATCGTTACACCATTCGTGCAGGTCGGAACTTACCCGACAAGGAATTTCGCTACCTTAGGACCGTTATAGTTACGGCCGCCGTTTACTGGGGCTTCAATTCAATGCTTCTCCGAAGATAACATCTCCTCTTAACCTTCCAGCACCGGGCAGGTGTCAGGCCCTATACTTCATCTTACGATTTTGCAGAGCCCTGTGTTTTTGATAAACAGTCGCCTGGACCTCTTCACTGCGGCCCTGATTACTCAGGGCGACCCTTCTCCCGAAGTTACGGGTCTATTTTGCCTAATTCCTTAGCCATGAATCTCTCGAGCACCTTAGGATTCTCTCCTCAACTACCTGTGTCGGTTTACGGTACTGGTACTAATTACCTGAAGTTTAGAGGTTTTTCTTGGAAGCCCTTAGGCGCACTATCTCTTTGTCCGAAGACTCCGAGTACTATCGTATTTCCCCAAAACCCGTGGATTTGCCTGCGGGTCTTATAGGTAGGTACTTCAACGAACTATTCCGTCAGTTCGCGGCGCTTTCATCACTCCGTCACCCCATCACAGTAATTAGTAGTACGGGAATATTAACCCGTTAGCCATCGACTGTCCCTTTCGGGTTCGCCTTAGGACCAGACTAACCCACAGCTGATTAGCATAGCTGTGGAAACCTTAGTTTTTCGGTGTGCGGGTTTCTCGCCCGCATTATCGTTACTTATGCCTACATTTTCTTTTCTAACCAGTCCAGCATACCTTACGATACACCTTCAACCCTGTTAGAATGCTCCCCTACCACTTACAATTGCTTGTAAATCCATAGCTTCGGTAATATACTTATGCCCGATTATTATCCATGCTCGTCCGCTCGACTAGTGAGCTGTTACGCACTCTTTAAATGAATGGCTGCTTCCAAGCCAACATCCTAGCTGTCTGGGCAGACAAACCTCGTTCTTTCAACTTAGTATATATTTGGGGACCTTAGCTGATGGTCTGGGTTCTTTCCCTCTCGGACTTGGACCTTAGCACCCAAGCCCTCACTGTTAGTGAACATTATATAGCATTCGGAGTTTGTCAGGAATTGGTAGGCGGTGAAGCCCCCGCATCCAATCAGTAGCTCTACCTCTATATAACTTTATAACTAACGCTGCACCTAAATGCATTTCGGGGAGTACGAGCTATTTCCGAGTTTGATTGGCCTTTCACCCCTACCCACAGGTCATCCGAAGACTTTTCAACGTCAACCGGTTCGGTCCTCCACTGTGTGTTACCACAGCTTCAACCTGCCCATGGGTAGATCACACGGTTTCGCGTCTAACACTACTGACTAAAGCGCCCTATTCAGACTCGCTTTCGCTACGGATCCGTGGCTTAACCACTTAACCTTGCCAGCAACGTTAACTCGTAGGCTCATTATGCAAAAGGCACGCCGTCACCCCACGAAAGGGCTCCGACCGCTTGTAAGCGTATGGTTTCAGGATCTATTTCACTCCGTTATTCACGGTTCTTTTCACCTTTCCCTCACGGTACTGGTTCACTATCGGTCTCTCAGGAGTATTTAGCCTTAGCGGATGGTCCCGCCAAATTCAGACAGGGTTTCACGTGCCCCGCCCTACTCAGGATACCACTATCTATTATACTCGTTACCCATACGGGACTATCACCCTCTATGGTGTCACTTTCCAGTAACTTCCGGTTCCTTGTACATAAAATATCGTGGTCCTACAACCCCAATCTTGCCGTAACAACATTGGTTTGGGCTAATCCGCGTTCGCTCGCCACTACTTACGGAATCACTTTTGTTTTCTTCTCCTCCGCCTACTTAGATGTTTCAGTTCAGCGGGTTTGCCCACCTATCGGTGTACTATGTCTTCAACATAGTGGGTTGCCCCATTCAGGTATCTACGGATCAATCGGTGTGTGCCCGTCCCCGTAGCTTTTCGCAGCTTATCACGCCTTTCATCGCCTCTGAGAGCCAAGGCATCCCCCATACGCCCTTATTTTGCTTATTGTACCAATCATAAATTAATATGACCGTTTTTTTTTGTCTTTTACAATAAAATTGTAAAAAACGCTTTCTACTTTTTATTATTTTCTTATCTCAATATGTCAATGAACTTTTTCTTTTTCAGAATAAAGAACATAGAGAATAGATAATAGACCAAGTCTATATTCTTTTTCTATATTCTATCTCCTTAAAGATAGTGGAGAATAACGGAGTCGAACCGTTGACCTCCTGCGTGCAAGGCAGGCGCTCTAGCCAGCTGAGCTAATCCCCCTTTTTAATTAAAAATTAAAAATCGTGAATTAAAAATTATGAACTATGTGATCCTTAATCTTTCAACTTCTAAAATTTCCTTCTTTTTAAGAGTAAAATAGTTGTCTCGGACAGACTCGAACTGTCGACCCCTACATTATCAGTGTAGTACTCTAACCAGCTGAGCTACGAGACACTCTTATTCTTAAAATTTATTATTTGAACTAACAGCAAGAGTAAAATAGTCTTAAAATCAAAACCTATAAAGCTTCTTCTTTTTTCCTCAGCGTGTTGATAAATCAACTAACACTTGAGGCTCTAGAAAGGAGGTGTTCCAGCCGCACCTTCCGGTACGGCTACCTTGTTACGACTTAGCCCTAGTTACCAGTTTTACCCTAGGCAGCTCCTTGCGGTCACCGACTTCAGGCACCCCCAGCTTCCATGGCTTGACGGGCGGTGTGTACAAGGCCCGGGAACGTATTCACCGGATCATGGCTGATATCCGATTACTAGCGATTCCAGCTTCACGGAGTCGAGTTGCAGACTCCGATCCGAACTGTGACCGGTTTTATAGATTCGCTCCTGGTCGCCCAGTGGCTGCTCTCTGTACCGGCCATTGTAGCACGTGTGTAGCCCAAGGCGTAAGGGCCGTGATGATTTGACGTCATCCCCACCTTCCTCACAGTTTGCACTGGCAGTCTTGTTAGAGTTCCCGACATGACTCGCTGGCAACTAACAACAGGGGTTGCGCTCGTTATAGGACTTAACCTGACACCTCACGGCACGAGCTGACGACAACCATGCAGCACCTTGTAAATTGTCTTGCGAAAGATCTGTTTCCAAACCGGTCAATCTACATTTAAGCCTTGGTAAGGTTCCTCGCGTATCATCGAATTAAACCACATGCTCCACCGCTTGTGCGGGCCCCCGTCAATTCCTTTGAGTTTCATTCTTGCGAACGTACTCCCCAGGTGGGATACTTATCACTTTCGCTTAGCCACTGAGATTGCTCCCAACAGCTAGTATCCATCGTTTACGGCGTGGACTACCAGGGTATCTAATCCTGTTCGCTACCCACGCTTTCGTCCATCAGCGTCAATCCATTAGTAGTAACCTGCCTTCGCAATTGGTATTCCATGTAATCTCTAAGCATTTCACCGCTACACTACATATTCTAGTTACTTCCTAATAATTCAAGTCTAACAGTATCAATGGCCGTTCCACCGTTGAGCGATGGGCTTTCACCACTGACTTATTAAACCGCCTACGGACCCTTTAAACCCAATGATTCCGGATAACGCTTGGATCCTCCGTATTACCGCGGCTGCTGGCACGGAGTTAGCCGATCCTTATTCTTACGATACCGTCAAGCTACTTCACGAAGTAGTGTTTCTTCTCGTATAAAAGCAGTTTACAATCCATAGGACCGTCATCCTGCACGCGGCATGGCTGGATCAGGCTTGCGCCCATTGTCCAATATTCCTCACTGCTGCCTCCCGTAGGAGTCTGGTCCGTGTCTCAGTACCAGTGTGGGGGATCTCCCTCTCAGGACCCCTACCCATCGTAGCCTTGGTAAGCCGTTACCTTACCAACTAGCTAATGGGACGCATGCTCATCTTTTACCGTTGTGACTTTAATTATAAAATGATGCCATTTCATAATACTATGAGGTATTAATCCAAATTTCTCTGGGCTATCCCTCTGTAAAAGGTAGATTGCATACGCGTTACGCACCCGTGCGCCGGTCTCTAGTTCCGAAGAACTATACCCCTCGACTTGCATGTGTTAAGCCTGCCGCTAGCGTTCATCCTGAGCCAGGATCAAACTCTTCATCGTATATTGTTGATCTAATCACTTAGATCGTATTGTTATTCGAATCAGTCTCTATCGGTTCTTTTTCAATCTCTCGATTATCTTACTCTTTATTCTTTTGTTTTAACATCTCTGTTAAAACGGCTGTCAATTCAATATGTCTACGAACGTGTCTTCTTATTTTTGTGTTTCGCTTGTTTCTCAAAGCGGGTGCAAAAGTAGAAAATTTATTTTCAACTGGCAAGTAAATTTTGAAGTTTTTTTTTAGAAATTTTCATTTCCTTTTCTTCTCATTTCCCAACCAATCTATCAATGAACTTCCGTTGTTTTGCGGGGTACAAATGTAACATCTGTTTTCAAATCTCACAAGCTTTTCAGAATCTTTTTTAGAAAATAAATTTTCGTTTTGATTAGTAAGGCTTGTCAGTATTTCAGTGAACGTCTGTCGTTGTTGCGGGTGCAAAAGTAGGTAGTTTGTTTAGTAAAACAATACCTTTTTCAAAGTATTTTTAATCTTTTTCTTAAGTTACTGGTTTGGTGTTTTTTACAATCCGATTTCTTTTGAGTTTTCTCCAGATTAACTGGTTTATGCTGGTTTTACCGTAAAGGTGCTGGTTTTGCCACGAAGACGCTAAGACGCAAAGCCTGCTTTTCCTTGTGTTTTCTGGTTTAATCGGAATTCCGATTGCTATCTCTGGTAAAACGTTAAGTTCTCTTTATACTTATTGCAAATGTTCTTCTCATGAAAACTACTGCCCTAGCCCCGATAGTAGTGAAAATCCTTTTGTGTCGGGGTTCGGCACAAAAGATTGGAACGGATAGCGGGAAATAGCTCTGGATCTTTATTAAACCCGAAATTCTAAAAAAGCAGGCTTCGACTTTGCTCAGCCGGACATGGTCACTCTTTTATATGGCTCATAAAAATAAACCCGACAGGTTTTGGAAACCTGTCGGGCTGGATGATGGAAATCTTACCTTATATATAGGATAGAGAAAAGTGTCCTTATATAGTGTTTATACTATCGATTACTTCTTTTGTAATGTGGATGCTTTTGAGTTTAGCCTGATGATCGAAAATTGGGCCTGTTGCCATTAGCTCGTCTACTTTTGAGTAATTGATGAATTTTTTAAGATCTGTTATCAGTTGCTCTTTGTTTCCTGTGAATGTACACGCGGTCATTTGATTGACATGAAAACGTTCTTCTTCGCTCATGATATCATCCAGAGAATCTACAGGCGGTTGCAAGCCTTTACGATCACCTCGAATTAAGTTTAGAAACATTTGGTACAAACTTGTAGATAATCTTTCGGCTTCTTCATTTGTATCGGCTGCAATGATATTGACGCAAGCCATTGTTTTTGGTTTATCTAAAACATCTGAAGGCTGGAAATTTTCGCGGTAAAACTCAAAAGCCTGAATCATTTGGCGTGGTGCAAAATGCCCGGCGAAAGCATACGGTAATCCATAAGCAGCGGCTAGGGCAGCACTTTCTGTACTTGAGCCCAGAATCCAGATTGGAACATTTGTACCTTCGGCGGGAAAAGCTCTCACTTTTGCAGTTGCATTTTCGGCAGAAAAGTAATCCTGAAGTTTCGTTACGTTTTGAGGAAAGCGTTGTGCCTGTTCAAAAAAGTCTTTTCTAATGGCTTCGGCCGTTGGCTGATCTGTTCCCGGCGCTCTTCCTAAACCTAAATCAATTCGGTTTGGATAAAGTGTTTCCAGGGTTCCGAATTGTTCAGCTACTACTAAAGGAGAGTGATTCGGCAGCATGATTCCGCCTGAACCTACACGAATGCTTTGAGTCTGACTGGCGATATAACCAATCAAAACTACCGTTGCTGAACTGGCAACGTGTGCCATATTGTGATGTTCTGCCAACCAAAAACGTTTATAACCTAAGTTATCTGCAAGTTGGGCTATTTCTTTTGTTTTTTGAAATGTTTCGCTTGCGTTGCTATCTTGTGTAATGATAGCTAATTCTAATATTGAGATTGAAATTGAGTCTTTCATATATAATGTAGCTTTTATACAAAATTAATTCATTTACTACAAAGCTTAAATTTTTTCATGTTAATAGAATTATAAATTTATCAGTGTTAAATTTTTTAATGCTGTTATATGTAATTGAAATATCGCCATTTGATAGCTTAAAATTTAATTTTATAATAGAAGCCACAACTTTACGATCTTAAAATTATTTTTTCGCAAGAATTTCCTATCGATCAAAAAGTTGAATGATTTAAAACCTAAATTTGTATCTCAAAAATCAATTTCTATCCTAGACTTTTCCTCAAATGACACATAAAATTTTAATTATAGACGACGAAGAAAAACTCAGAAGTCTGTTGGCACGCATTATTAAATCAGAAGGATTTGAAGTTATTGAAGCTAAAGCTTTAAAATCCGGTTTTAAGAAACTCGAGCAAACTGATATTGATGTTGTTTTATGTGATGTAAAATTACCTGACGGAAATGGGGTTGATTTTCTGCAAAACATAAAAGGGAGCTTTCCTTTGATTGAAGTTATTTTATTAACGGCTTTTGGAAATATTCCTGATGGTGTTCAGGCGATGAAAAACGGCGCTTTTGATTATATCGTAAAAGGGGATGATAACGACAAAATTATTCCACTTTTATACAAAGCTGTTGAAAAAGTCCATTTGCAGAAAAAGGTGAAGCAACTCGAGAAACGTATTGGAGATAAATATTCTTTTAATACCATTATAGGAAAATCAAAAGGAATTGAACAAGTTATTGACCTTGCAAAAAAAGTTGCCAAGACTGATTCGACCGTTTTGCTTGCCGGCGAAACCGGAACCGGAAAAGAAGTTTTTGCGCAAGCGATTCATGAAAACAGTAATCGCGTTGGGAAATCTTTCGTGGCGCTAAACTGTAGTACTTTCAGTAAGGAAATTCTGGAGAGTGAACTTTTTGGTCATAAACAAGGTGCTTTTACCGGAGCTTTGAAAGACAAGAAAGGGTTTATTGAAGAGGCTAATGGCGGAACTTTATTCCTGGACGAAATTGGAGAAATGCCAATTGAACTGCAAGCCAAACTATTACGCGTTTTAGAAACCAGCGAATATATCCCAATTGGTGATACAACTCCCAAAAAATCAAATTTCAGGTTAATTGCTGCTACTAACAGAGATTTGAAAACAGAAAGTGAGGAACACCGTTTTCGTTCTGACTTGTATTTTCGTTTGAATATTTTTGAGATTACTCTTCCGCCTTTGCGCGAAAGAATAAAAGATATCGCACCTCTGACCCACTCGTTTGTCAAACAATTTTCTGAGAAGACTAATAAAAAGACTTTAGATATTGCTGACGATTTTCTTCAGAAACTAGAAAATTATTCCTGGCCGGGAAATATTCGTGAACTTAAAAATGTTATCGAAAGATCTGTAATTTTAAGCAGCGGTAGTATTTTAACCTCGGATGTTTTACCTTACGAAATGCAGCATCAGCCAGAAAAAGCCACCAAATCAATGTCGGCTTTCTCTATGCAAAGCATTGAGAAGTTGCATATCCAGAAGGTTTTGAATTACACTAAAGGCAATAAAGCGGAAACTGCCCGATTACTGGAAATTGGAATTGCAACTTTGTATCGAAAACTAGAAGAATATAGTATACAATAGACAGAGTAAAAATTCCAAAAATTAAATTCCAAATTCCAATAGCAATGGTAATGGCAAATTTCAACTTTAAATTTCTATAAAAGCTCCAGTGGAACGATGTCTTAATTTTTCTTTTGAAACCAAAGTATGTCATCCGCCGCGGCGGGTTATATGAACGTAATCTATATTTTTCTATAAATATTGCATCCGTCTGGGATTTAAATTCTAAGTTTCAATCACCAGTAATGACATTTTTAATTCCTGATTTTTAATAAAACAAACCTATCATTTTAATAAAAGCTTATCATTTTGATAGGCTTTTTTTATGGCCACTTTTTGGCACAAAACCTCAACGCCTTTATGGGCAATACTTTATCTATTACTACCATTTTTCGGTCTGACTTTTGGCATAAGTGGGAAGAACACAAAATTCATTCTCATGAAAAATCAAGTCACCTCAATCTACAAACAAGCAGAACGTTTTGCAGAGATCACCAAAAAATCTATTATTTCGGGTAATATCGTACGGGCAAAAAAATGCCTAGCTCTTGCTGAACGTCTATTTATTACCGGAAGTATCGAAACTAAAAATGCTATTTCTAATGTGTATGTTTTCTCTGTTTCTTCTTTTATGGAAGTACGTCATTGCAACATTTCACACCTTTTTCCTCAAACGCTTAAAGCAGAATATATCAAACAAATTAATACTTCGGGCGTGTAAAATGTTTAATCGGTTAACTGGTTAATCGCAAAAGCCCTAAATCTATAATCTACATTCTAAAATCTAAAATCATCTAATATGTTAATCACTTTTCTTTTACTCGCATTGGCTGTTTTGCTTTTTGCTATTTGTTTTAAATCAGTTGAATTTTTTGAAAAAATCTAAATCATGACTGCACTATTTATTATTGCCCTCGCCGTTTTTGGCTATTTGGTTTATGTATTAATCAAACCCGAAAAATTTTAATGATGTAAAGTTGAATGTTAAGAGTTAGAAGTCAGCTGATGTTTCAACTTTCATCTACATCTTTCATTTTACAAATTACATCTCACAACAAAAATAATCTCAAAATTATGAACACAGAATTACTTGGCGTCATTAGTATTTTTATCATTTCGATAGTTTTAGCCATTCCGATAGGGAAATATATTGCTAAAGTTTATTTGGGTGATAAAACATTTCTTGACCCGATTTTCAATCCAATTGAAAAACTTATTTTTAAAATCAGTGGAATCAATTCTACTGAAGAAATGAACTGGAAGCAACACTTAAAAACACTTTTAAGTATTAATATGGTTTGGTTCTTTCTTTGCTTTTTTATCTTATTGTTTCAGGGATCGTTATTCTTAAATCCTGATAACAACCCATCGATGAGCCCGGATTTGGCCTTTAATACGGCTATCTCTTTTATAGTGAATTGTAATTTACAGCATTATTCAGGTGAAAGCGGTGTCTCTTATTTATCTCAAATATTCCTGATGTTCCTGCAATTTGTTTCTGCTGGTGTGGGAATGGCTGCTGCAGCAATGGTTTTTACAGCAATGAAGGAAAGAACTACTGATAAATTGGGTAACTTTTATAATTATTTTATTAAAAGCTGTACCCGTATTTTATTACCACTTTCAGCTATTGTAGCTACTGCCTTGGTATTTAGCGGTTCACCAATGACTTTTGAAGGTAAAGATGCTATTACTACTTTACAAGGTGATCATGTTGAAGTTTCCCGCGGACCAGCTGCTGCATTTATTGCCATCAAACATATAGGAACAAATGGTGGTGGTTTCTTTGGTGCCAACTCGGCACATCCATTAGAAAATCCTACTTACTTTACGAATGCTGTCGAATTATGGGCACAATTAATTATCCCGTTTGCGATGATTTTTGCCTTAGGTTTTTATCTAAAGAAAAGAAAATTCTCCTATGTAATTTTCGGAGTTATGACCCTTGGATTCTCATTACTGGTTGTGCCAACTGTTATGAGCGAAATTAACGGGAATCCTGCAATCGAAAGAATGGGAATTGCACAGGCAACGGGAGCGATGGAAGGAAAAGAGGTTCGGTTTGGACCTGCTATTTCAGGATTCTGGAGCATTGCTACAACGGTAATTTCTACAGGTTCTGTAAATAGTATGCACGATAGTTCAATGCCGGTTTCCGGTGCTATGGAATTGCTTGCCATGATGGTTAATGCTTTTTATGGCGGTTGTGGTGTCGGGATTCTGAACTTCTACATTTTTATCATTCTGGCTGTATTTATTTCCGGATTAATGGTGGGTCGAACTCCTGAGTTTTTAGGAAAGAAAATCGAAGCGCGGGAAGTTAAAATTGCTGCTTTTATTGCAATTCTTCACCCTTTATTAATCTTATCCGGGACAGCTTTGGCTTCTTATTTTGCTGCGCATGATACCGCAATGGGATATTGGTTTAACGGGAACGCAACGGGTTGGCTGAACAATCCCGGACATCACGGATTCTCTGAAATGTTATATGAATATACTTCTAGTGCTGCCAATAACGGTTCTGGTTTTGAAGGTTTAGGAGATAACAATCCGTTCTGGAATATCACTACAGGAATTGTGTTGTTGTTAAGTCGTTTCATTCCTATCATTGGCCCATTGGCTATTGCAGGATTATTGGCTAATAAAAAATATATCCCTGAAAGTGCGGGAACTTTAAAAACTGACACTTCAATTTTTGGGGTAATGGTTTTTGCAGTAATCGCAATTATTGCTGCCTTATCCTTCTTCCCAGCGTTGGCTTTAGGTCCATTAGCGGAATACTTTACTTTAAAATAATGCTCAACAAACATAGGCCGTGGTTTCAACCACGGGGACAAAATTATGATATACATTGCTCTCCAACGGTTGAAACCGTTGGCTATGTTTTATCCTCTAATTGTTTTCAACGCATAACATTTAACAAATAACATTTAACTTTTTACAAGAAAATGACAACTAATAAATCCAATTCATTGTTTGAAAGTAAGCAAGTAAAAGAAGCCCTAGTGCAATCTTTTGTGAAGCTGAATCCAAAAATGATGATCAAAAATCCGGTAATGTTTACCGTAGAAATAGGAACTGCCATTATGTTCGCCGTTTGTATTTCCATTTTAATGGGAGCAACAGATCAGGGTAGTTTTGTCTATAATTTAATTGTGTTTTTAATTTTATTAGCAACGCTTTTGTTTGCCAATTTTGCAGAGGCTATTGCCGAAGCCAGAGGAAAAGCACAAGCGGATAGTTTAAGAAAAACACGGGAAGAAACTCCTGCAAGACAAATTTTGCCAAACGGAGATATCAAAAACATCAGTTCATCAGAATTGAAAAAAGGAGATATTTTCGTTTGTGAATCAGGTGATCTAATTGCAACAGATGGTGAAATTATCGAAGGTTTAGCTACTATCGACGAAAGCGCCATTACGGGAGAAAGTGCTCCTGTAATTCGGGAAGCCGGTGGTGATAAATCATCTGTAACCGGAGGAACAAAAGTACTGTCTGATAAAATTAAAGTGATTGTAACCTCTGAACCTGGCGAAAGCTTTCTGGATAAAATGATTGCTTTGGTTGAAGGTGCTAGCCGTCAGAAAACACCAAACGAAATTGCCTTAACCATTTTATTAGCCGCATTTACTTTAATATTCGTGATTGTGTGCGTTACGCTAAAACCGTTTGCCGACTATGCAAATGCACCCATCACGATTGCGGCTTTTATTTCTTTGTTTGTATGTTTGATTCCAACTACAATTGGAGGTTTACTTTCTGCTATTGGTATTGCGGGTATGGACAGAGCGTTGCGTGCCAATGTAATTACAAAATCCGGAAAAGCAGTTGAAACTGCCGGAGATATTGATGTATTGCTTTTGGATAAAACCGGAACAATCACGATTGGTAACAGAAAAGCAACGAATTTTTATCCTGCAAAAGGCGTATCTGAAGAAGATTTTATAAAATCTGCTGTGTTAAGTTCACTAGCAGATGACACTCCGGAAGGGAAAAGTATCGTGGAATTGGCAGGAGCCGAAACTGCCAATAAATTATCTATTGAAGGTGCTACTTTAATTAAATTTACCGCTGAAACGAGAACTTCCGGAGTTATTTTAAAAGACGGAACCAATATTAGAAAAGGAGCTCAGGATGCTGCAAAAAACATTTCGCTTCAGGCTGGAAATACTTTCCCTGAAGATACTGCTCAAAAAGTAATTGATATTTCGTCTAAAGGAGGAACTCCATTAGTGGTGGTTAAAAACAATCAGGTACAAGGTGTTATCGAATTACAGGATATCATCAAAACCGGAATGAAAGAACGTTTTGACCGTTTGAGAAAAATGGGGGTTAAAACGGTAATGGTTACGGGAGATAATCCACTAACGGCGAAATTTATTGCTGAAGCTGCCGGTGTTGATGATTTTATTGCCGAGGCGAAACCTGAGGATAAAATGAACTATATCAAAAACGAGCAAAACCTGGGTAAACTGGTTGCCATGATGGGTGACGGAACGAATGATGCTCCTGCCCTAGCACAAGCTAATGTGGGTGTTGCGATGAACAGCGGAACTCAGGCCGCAAAAGAAGCCGGAAACATGGTCGATCTTGACAATGACCCAACAAAACTTATTGAGATTATCGAAATTGGAAAACAGCTTTTAATGACTCGTGGAACTTTAACTACTTTTTCTATTGCAAATGACGTTGCGAAATATTTTGCTATTGTTCCTGCTCTTTTTATTACTGCGATTCCTGCGCTTGAAGGTTTGAATATCATGCATTTGCACAGTCCGGAAAGTGCGATTTTATCAGCAGTGATTTTTAATGCGATCATCATTCCAATATTGATTCCATTAGCGTTGAGAGGTGTTGATTATAAACCAATCGGAGCAAGTGCTATCTTAAAAAGAAACTTATTGATATATGGTTTAGGCGGATTGATCATTCCTTTTATCGGTATTAAATTAATTGATTTGGCTGTAGCGCTTTTTATGTAGCTACTAAGGCGCTGATTTGCTAAGTTTCTAAGTTTTTTTCTTAGTGTCTTAGAAACTTACCGCTCAGAATCTTCAAAAAAAATATTAGAAACTTAGAGACTTAGTCCCTTAGAAACTCAAAAAAAATGAAAAATATATTTTCAATATTAAAATTCACCCTTCTTATGGTGGTTCTGTTGGCCATTATTTATCCCTTAGCCATTTATGGAATTGCACAATTTGCTCCGAATCAGGGAAAAGGAGAAACTATTTCGGTTAACGGAAAAGTGGTTGGGTACCAAAAAATTGGTCAGAAATTCGATAAATCCAATTATTTCTGGGGACGCCCTTCGGCTGTAGATTATAATGCTGCCGGAAGTGGTGGTAGTAACAAAGGACCAAGCAATGCTGAATATCTGGCTGTGGTTCAAAAAAGAATTGATACTTTTCTGATTGTTCATCCTTATTTAAGAAAATCAGAGATTCCTGCTGATATGGTTACGGCTTCGGGAAGTGGTTTAGATCCTAATATTTCTCCTCAAGGTGCTTTGGTTCAGATAAAACGTGTTGCCAAAGAAAGAAATTTATCCGAAGATAAAGTGAAAGCCTTAGTTGAATCTAAAATTAATACTCCAAAAGTTATGGGAACTCCAACAGTTAATGTGTTGGAATTGAATGTGGCTTTGGATGAGCTTTCTAAGAAAGGTTCTTAGGTTCTGAGTCGCTAAGATTCTAAGGTTTTTATCCTGACAGGTTTTCAAAACCTGTTAGGTATGACAAAGTGATGCGTTCATCAATTCTGAGTTTTCTCCTGCAAGGTTTTCAAAACCTTACAGGTATGAAAAATCAGCATCAACCATTATTCATAGAGTACCACAAACTTCGTCATCCCGAGGAACGAGGGATCTCGACTAGAAACTCGACAAAAATGGCAACGTAGTTTATGGATTATCCTAACAGGTTTTTAAAACCTGTTAGGTATGACAAAGTGATGCGTTCATCAATTCTAAGGTTTTCTCCTGCAAGGTTTTCAAAACATTACAGATATGAAAATCAGCGTCAACCATTAATCATAGAATAACCACAAACTTCGTCATGCGGAGGAATGAAGATCTCCACTAGAAACTCGACAAAAATGGCGACGTACTTTATGGAGCTACTTGCAGAGATCCCTCGTTCCTCGGGATGACAAATCTGTGCGTTGATCTATTGGAACGCTAAAATTAAATACCTAACAGGTTTTAAAAACCTGTTAGGATACTAATCACCCTTTTTAGCCTCAAGTGCCCTAGCCCCGATAGTAGTGGAAATCCTTTTTCTTTTTTCTTTAAAAAGAAAAAGATTGAAACGGATAGCGGGATTAGCTCCAAAAAAACCTACTAATAAAATTAATTAAACGTGATAAGTTTAGAGAACTGTCGGGTTTGAATACCACATTAAAAAAATGAAAAAAATTATACTTACGGCTTTAATTGCCTTTGGTTTTACCAATTTACACGCTCAGGAAGAAACAAAAAGTCCATTTACGTTTTCAGGATATGTAGACGTTTATTATAGTTATGATTTCGGGAAACCAGACAATCATACTCGCCCGAGCTTTTTTTACAATTATAATAAAAGCAATGAATTGAATATCAATTTAGGTTTGGCAAAAGTGAACTATCAAAAAGATAATGTTCGTGGAAATTTTGCCCTAATGGCAGGAACTTATGCCGAATACAACATGGCAGCAGAACAAGGTTTATTGAAAAATATTTATGAGGCAAATGTGGGGGTGAAAATTTCGCAAAGTCATAATCTATGGATTGATGCGGGAATTATGCCGGCACACATAGGTTTCGAAAGTGCTATTGGGAAAGATTGCCCTACTTTGACTAGAAGTATTCTGGCTGAAAACTCACCTTATTATGAAACGGGAGTTAAAATTGGTTATACATCAGAATCTGGAAAATGGTATTTGGCCGGAATGTATTTGAATGGCTGGCAACGTATTGAAAAAGTAAAAGGCAATCAAACGCCTGCTTTTGGAACGCAGGTTACTTACAAACCAACGGACAGGGTGGTTTTGAACTGGAGTACTTATGTGGGAAATGAACAACCGGATATTGACAAAAAATGGCGCTACTTTAATAACTTTTACGGACAATTTAAAGTAACGGATAAAACAAATGTTACGGCTGGTTTTGATATTGGTTCTCAACAAGCGGCCAAAAACAGTACTAAATATGATACGTGGTTTTCGCCTGTTTTGATTTTGCAATACAAACCAACGGATAAAATTCAGCTTGCAGCGCGTGGTGAATATTATAGTGATGAAAAAGGAGTTATTATCGCAACAGGAACTCCAAATGGTTTTAAAACTTACGGATTTTCAGCTAACTTTGATTACTTAGTTACTGATAATGTAATGTTTAGATTAGAAGCAAGAAATCTTTCAAGTAAAGATGAGATATTTACAAAAGACAATCTTCCAACGGATACAAATATGTTTGTAACGACTTCGTTGGCGATTAGTTTCTAGTATTATCAGCCACAGATTTCACAGATTAAACGGATTTTTTTCGCCACGAATTACACAAATTTTCACTAATTTTTTATTTAAATATAATTCGCGGAAATTTGTGTAATTCGTGGCAAATAAATCTACACAAAGCCATTTAAAAATCCTTTTAATCTGTGAAATCTGTGGCTAAAAAAAATTAAAAAACTTTATGTCTTAGCGTCTTCGCGGCGAATACTATGGAAAAGGAAAAAGAAAATAACGCACAGCACTTTCTCGATTTAATTCAGAAATCACGAAAAGGAAAGTTTAAGGTCTACATTGGCATGAGTGCCGGTGTGGGTAAAACGTATCGGATGCTGCAGGAAGCACATTCGTTATTGAAGAACGGAATTGATGTGAAAATTGGTTACATCGAAACGCATATGCGAAAGGAAACGCATGAGCTTTTATCTGGTTTGCCTGTGATTCCACGGCGAACCATTTTCTATAAAGGGAAAGAGCTCGAGGAACTCGATGTGCAGGCGATTATCAATCTAAGACCTGAAGTCGTAATTGTCGATGAATTGGCACATACGAATGTTGAAGGAAGCAAAAACGAAAAACGCTGGCAGGATGTTCTTGAAATTCTGGAAGCAGGAATCAATGTGATTTCGGCAGTAAATATTCAGCATATCGAGAGTTTAAATGAAGATGTAAAACGGATTACGGGAATTGATGTTCAGGAACGCATTCCGGATAATGTTTTGCGATTGGCAGACGAAGTGGTGAATATCGATTTGACGGCTGAAGATTTGATCGCACGTTTGAAAGAAGGAAAAATTTATACGGCTGATAAAATTCAGACAGCTTTGACAAATTTCTTTAAATCAGATCAGATTTTGCAATTGCGTGAATTGGCTCTGAAAGAAGTAGCCAGTCAGGTGGTTCGAAAAGTCGAAAGCGAAGTGCCTAATCTACATGCTTTACGACATGAAAAACTTCTGGCTTGCATTAGCAGTAATGATAAAACAGCTAAAATTGTAATTAGAAAAGCGGCACGTTTGGCAAGTTATTACAACGGATCGTGGTATGTTTTATATGTAGAAACACCTAAAGAAAGCAGCATTAAAATTGCATTAGACAAACAACGTCATTTAATCAATAATTTTAAATTGGCGGTGCAATTAGGTGCCGAAGTTATTAAATTAGAAAATAAAAATATTGCAGAAGCGATTTTGATTGCGGTTGAAGAAAAACATATTACAACTGTTTGCATCGGGAAACCACATTTGAATTTATTTAAAGTAATTTTGTCTACAACGATTTTCAGACGATTATTGAATAGTCTGTCTTTATCGAATGTAGACCTTGTTATTTTATCGTAAATTTTTTTACCATTAAGAGATTAAGAAAGATTAAGCTTTGACTTTATGCAACTTAATAACTTAATGGTTCATATATAAAAAACTTGTTTTTAAATAAACGTCATGAGAATTAAAACTAAATTGAATCTGGGAGTTGGATTGTTATTTTTAATGATTATCATACTTTCATTAGTGAGTGGATATTCTGTTTTTTTGATAAAAGCAGACACGGAAAATATTCTGAAAGCGAATTATAATACGCTTGAATATTCGAGAAATATGATTTTGTCTTTGGATGAAACTAAAATGACTACAGATAAGAAGCTACATACTTTTAGAGAATATCTTGCAAAACAGACTCAAAATGTTACTGAACCCGGAGAAAAAGAAGCAACAGCTAATCTAGAGAAAAGCTTTGCTCTTTTAGAAAAAAACAGTTCTAACGAGGCTCTAAAAACACAAATCAGACAAGATATTTTTGCGATTATGAAACTCAATCTCGATGCCATAAAGCAAAAAAGTGATATCGCCAAACATACTGCAGAAACTGCCAATTTATGGATTGCCATTGTGGGAACTTTGTGTTTTTTAATTGCCTTTAATTTACTGATAAATCTACCTAATAATATCGCCAACCCAATTAAGGAATTGACTCAGAGTATTAAAGAAATTGCAAATAAAAATTATTCGGAACGTGTGCATTTCACCAATCACAACGAGTATGGAGATCTGGCAAAATCGTTTAATACAATGGCACAAAAACTCCAGGAATACAACAATAGTAATTTGTACAAATTATTCTTTGAGAAAAAACGACTCGAAACGCTTATTAACAATATGCACGATCCTATCATTGGGCTGGATAATGAAGGTACTATTTTGTTTGCAAATGATGAAGCGCTAAAAATTATCGGAATGAAATCTGAAGATGTTATTGGCCATTCAGCTTCGACATTGGCTTTATCGAATGACTTGATTCGTTCTTTGATTTTGAAAGAATTAGCAACTGATTCTCAGAAAAAACAACCAATGAAAATTTTCGCCCATGGAAAAGAAAGTTATTTTGATAAAGAAACCATCAACATCACAATAACGCCAACCGGAGAAGAAAAAGAAATCAATATTGGCGATGTTATAATTCTGCGAAATATTACCTTATTTAAAGAACTTGATTTTGCAAAAACGAATTTTATTGCAACGGTTTCACACGAATTAAAAACGCCAATTGCGTCTATAAAACTGAGTTTACAATTGCTTGAAAATGCAAAAACAGGTGATATGAACGACGATCAGAAACAATTGGTCGAAAGCATTAAAGATGACAGTCAAAGATTATTGAAAATAACTGGCGAATTACTAAATCTATCGCAATTAGAAACAGGAAATATTCAGCTGAATATCGAAAAAAGTAATCCGTATGCAATTGTAAATTATGCTACCGAAGCCGTAAAAGTTCAGGCAGATCAAAAACAAATTAAACTGATTATTGATGCCGATGAAAATCTGCAAGATGTGAAAGCTGACAGTGAAAAAACGGGCTGGGTTTTGATTAATTATCTTTCAAACGCAATTACCTATTCATCTGAAAAAAGTACAATTATTATCAAATTAAAAAATGAAAATAATCAGATTGTATTTCAGGTGATCGATACCGGAAAAGGAATCGAAACAAGATTTAAAGACAAGATTTTTGATAAATATTTTAAGATACCCGGTAGTCAGAAATCAGGAACCGGATTGGGATTGGCCATCAGCAAAGAATTTATAGAGGCTCAAAATGGTACCGTTGGCGTTGAAAGCAATTTAGGTTTAGGAAGTACTTTTTGGTTTTCGTTGAAGGTTTAGTTTTTTTCTGTAAAACTTTGCAAGGTGTAGTCCCTACGGGACATTTTTACTGATCGCTGTTTTTTTCTACCAATATTTAACTCCTAACGGAGTATATCTCGGAGAGATTTATATTTGGTACAAAATATTTCGTTGTTTTTTCTACCAATATTTAACTCCTAACTAAGTATATCTCGGAGAGATTTATATTTGGTACAAAATATTTTGTTGTTTTTTCTACCAACATTTAACTCCTAACTAAGTATATCTCGGAGAGATTTATATTTGGTACAAAATATTTTGTTGTTTTTTCTACCAACATTTAACTCCTAACTAAGTATATCTCGTAGAGATTTATATTTGGTACAAAATATTTCGTTGTTTTTTCTACCAATATTTAACTCCTAACTAAGTATATCTCGGAGAGATTTATATTTGGTACAAAATACTTCGTTGTTTTTTCTACCAACATTTAACTCCTAACTAAGTATATCTCGGAGAGATTATATGTTGGTAGAAAAAATCACCAACCATATATTTGTTCCGTAGGAACTACACCTTTTCAATTGAACATGTTTGCTTTGATATTGTCATTGATATTGAACATTTCACCTCCCAATATTTAGCCAATCTTAATCAAACTATCTCATTTAAAACCAAGAAATTAATATTCGCTTAAGGTTAGATTAAGTCCAAAATAGTTAGATCATACATTCGTTATTATTGCAACTTATAACAATAACGCAAGATGTTTTACAAAGCGATTTCTCTGGTATTTTTATTTGGTGTTTTGAATACAAATGCACAACAAAACGACTCCATAACAAAAATTGACAGTACGTCACATCAATTAAAATTCAATTACAAACAATTGATTATTCCCGGTGTATTGATTGGATACGGTGTTATTGGTATTGCAAACGATCAGCTCTTAAGTTTCAATCACCAAATCAAAAATGAAGTTACCGAAGATATTGATAACAAAATCACTATTGATGATTTCTCTCAATATGCGCCTGCAGCTTCTGTTTATGCTTTGAACGCTTTTGGTGTAAAAGGCAAAAACAATATGCGCGATCGCTCTGTCATTTTTGTGACTTCGTATGTTATCATGGCTTCGACAGTTTTAGGATTAAAATCGATTGTTCATGAAGAACGTCCGGACGGAAGCTCGAATAATTCTTTCCCTTCAGGTCATACTGCAACTGCTTTTGCCGGAGCTGAGTTTTTATGGCAGGAATACAAAGACAAATCAATTTGGTATGGAATCGCGGGTTATGCCGTAGCAACCGGAACGGGATTATTTAGAATTTACAACAACCGCCATTGGTTAACAGATGTTGCCGCCGGAGCCGGAATCGGGATTTTGAGTACTAAATTGGCGTATTGGATGAATCCGTATATTACCAGAAAATTATTCAAATCATCCTCTGAAAATAAATCAACTTCTATGGTAATGCCTTTTTATAATGGACAACAATATGGATTGGGTTTTGTGAAGGTTTTTTAGAATTTTTTGCCACAAAGGAGCTAAGGCACAAAGTTTATTTAAAGCTACTCCCGATAGCTATCGAGCAATGTCATTAAGTTAAGCTTTTAAAAAATAAAATCATTGCAGATCAAATCCGTTTTTATCCGCGTTTTTACGAAGTAAATCTGTTTTATCCGCGTCAAAATTAGACGCTGATTTTACTGATTCGCTAAAGCGAAAACGCTGATAAAAACAGATTTTTCTAATTACTTTCTTGATTAAACGGTTAAGTAATTTTACAGATTTCTCCTTAACTTAATGACATTGAGCTATCGGGAGTGGCAAAAAACTTTTCTATGTATTCGACGTATTATTCTTAATCTCCATCACTTCCCTTTTCACCTCCAAAAGTAAATCTTTCATACTTTGAGATTCTGTTTGTTCATGACGTTTATCACTACGGCCAATGTTGCATTCGTATTCCCAGATTTCTAAAATATCTGAGGCTTTTACTTCATAATTCGGGTAAAAACGATTGTCTGATTCCAAAACCAAAGCATTCTTTTTGTTTTTATTGAGACGTTTGTAGACCATTCCCTCATTTTTGGTAATCAGGATATACGTCCTGCCATCCATTACTTCTCCTAACCTTTCTACATAACGGCCAATGATAATCGATCCGTCTTCGTGTGGCGGCATCGAATCTCCTTCTACAGGAAATCCTCGATGTTTTCCCGGTCCTAAAAACGGAAGGGAAACCTGCTGCAGACTCTCTATATATTCCGGATCTGCATATCCGTTTAGATAACCCGCTTTTGCTTTTTGGGATACAATTTCGATATAATTCTCGCCAAAACTATCTACTTGTATGGGCAAAATAAGTCGGTTGCCTTCTAATTTTATCAGGTTTTCTATATTGATTTTACGTATATCCACAGACAGTAGTAAATCAATACTCATATGAAAATATAAAGCAATCTGCTTTAAGATATCATATGGTGCTTCGGAGGTTCCATCTTCGTACTTAACGTATCTTCCTCGGGTAATTCTAAGGTTTTCAGCTAATTTCTCCTGAGATATTTTATGCTTAACCCTCAATGCTCTGATGTTATCTGAAAATAAGGACATAATTAATTTGTTATAATTTGGAACAACAAATATACAAAAAAATGTTATCATCTGTACTAATTTTGTTTCATACAAAAACAAGGAGATGACAAGGGCAATTGTACACATGGATTTGGATACTTTTTTTGTATCCTGCGAAAGACTAACCAACTCAGAATTAAGAGGTATTCCGCTTATCATTGGTGGTGGTGATCGTGGTGTTGTCGCTTCTTGTTCATACGAAGCACGTTATTTTGGAGTACGTTCTGCAATGCCTATTCATATGGCGATGAAACTTTGCCCGCAAGCCAAAATAATGAAAGGTGATATGGAATTATATTCTCGATTGTCACATGATGTTACGCAGGTTATTCAGGAAAAAGCACCGATAATGGAGAAAGCCAGTATCGATGAATTTTATCTCGATATTACCGGTATGGATAAATTTCATGGGAGTTATAAATGGACAGATGAATTGGCACAATCGGTTATTAAAGAAACCGGATTACCCATTAGTTTCTCCTTATCTGTTAATAAAACGGTTTCTAAAATTGCAACCGGCGAAGGCAAACCAAAAGGAAATCTGGAAATTCCGCAAGGAAATGTACAAGCCTTTTTAAATCCGTTATCGATCCAGAAAATCCCTATGGTTGGCAATGTCACTTTTCAGCTTTTATCACGAATTGGCGTTCGTAAAATTCAGACTTTATCTGAAATGCCTCCCGAAGTTTTACAGCAAATGATTGGTAAAAACGGTTTGGATATCTGGAAAAAAGCGAACGGAATTGACAACACGCCCGTGGAACCATATACCGAAAGAAAATCTATTTCTACAGAACATACTTTTTCTCAGGACACAATAGACATTATCATGCTAAAATCGATATTGGTTGGAATGGTCGAAAAATTAGCTTATCAACTTCGATCAGAACAATGGCTAACTTCAACCATCACGGTAAAAATACGTTATGCCAATTTTGATACTGAAACCAAACAATGCAAAATCGCTTATACATCAGCAGATCATATACTGACCAAAAATGTAATGGAGTTATTTGATAAAGTGTATCAGCGTCGTATGCGATTACGTTTGATTGGTATTCGCTTTAGCGGATTGGTTCGCGGAACATATCAAATTGATCTTTTTGAGGATACTCAGGAAATGTTATCGCTTTATGCAGCGATGGACAAAATGAAAAGCCGTTATGGTTTTGATGCTGTAATGCGTTGTGCCGGTGCTTCTTTTAAACCAAATACTAAAGATGAAATTTTAAAACGTATCAAATAAATCATGTATCTCAATTGTCATTCTTTTCATTCGCTTCGCTATGGCACGATTCCTCTTGATAAACTTATCGAGCAGGGCGTTTCTTACGGTGTAAAAGCTATGGCACTTACGGATATTAATACTGTAACCGGAATTTATGATTTTATAAGAGCCTGTGATAAAGTTGGAATTAAACCTCTTGTGGGAATGGAGTTTCGATGTAATCATCAATTTAGATATATTGGTCTGGCTAAAAACGCTGAAGGATTAGGGGAAATGAATCGCTTTTTAACGGAACATAATTTTAGTGGAGAACCTTTACCTGTAATTGCTCCGGAATTTGATTCGGTTTTTGTAATTTATACTTTAGAAAATGCTCCGAAAATACTTCGCGAAAATGAATTTATCGGAATGCGACCTGAGGAAATTTCCAAGCTTTTTACTTTAGAATTTAAAAATAGAATTTCCAAAATGGTAATTCTTCAATCTGTAACTTTTACAAACAAAAGAGAATTTAATCTGCATAAAATTCTACGAGCGATTGATACCAACATCATATTATCGAAGCTAACTGAATCTGATTACTGCAGAACTTCTGAAAAAATGTTGGTTTTAGAAGATCTTTTACCTTATTATGAAAGTTATCCTGAAATTATAGCGAACACGCAGCTAATAATAGATTCATGTCATTTCGAATATGATTTTAAATCTCCAAAGAATAAGAAATTTTACACTAAAAATCGTCAGACTGATATTGCAAAACTCACTCAATTGGCTGAGGAAGGTTTGATTTGGCGATATGGTAAAAACCATACTTTGGCAAAAGCCCGCATTGAAAAAGAGCTTAAAGTAATCGATGAATTAGAATTCAGCGGTTATTTTTTAATTACCTGGGATATCATTCAGTATAGCAACAGCCAGGGTTTTATGCACATTGGCCGGGGCAGCGGTGCTAATAGTATTATTGCCTATTGTTTAGGAATTACCGACATCTGTCCGCTGGAACTGGATTTATATTTTGAACGTTTTTTGAATTTAAACAGAAAAAGTCCACCTGATTTTGATATCGATTGGAGCTGGAAAGAACGCAATACTATTTTAGAATATATCTTTGGTAAATATGGTCGCAATCATGTGGCTTTTTGCGGCACGAATGTCGAATTCAAACACCGGTCAATTTTTAGGGAAGTCGGAAAAGTATTTGGTCTTCCAAAAGAAGAACTGGACATGCTGGCAAAAAATCCCATGGCATTACACGAAACAAATTCTATCGTAAAGTTGGTTCAGGAATACAGTATGATGATGAATAAATATCCTAATCAGCGTAGTATGCACGCTTGCGGAATCATTATTTCTGAAGAACCTCTTACCAATTATACACCTCTTGAAATGCCTCCAAAAGGTTTTCCTATCGTGCTTTTTGATATGCATATTGCCGAAGAAATTGGTTTTGAAAAATTTGATATTTTAAGTCAGCGTGGAATTGGTCATATTGATGACAGCGTAAAACTAATCGAGAAAAACCGAGGAATTAAAGTGAACATTCGGGATACTTCGATCTCTAAAGATGAAGCTGTATGCAATGTTTATCTGGCACAAGGCAAAACCATTGGTTGTTTCTATATCGAAAGTCCGGCCATGCGTGGATTATTGCGCCGGCTTAATTGCGATAATTATAAAATTCTGGTTGCTGCATCTTCTATTATTCGTCCCGGCGTGGCACAATCCGGAATGATGAAAGAGTATATTTTTCGTCATAATTTTCCGGATCAGTTTCAATATTTTCATGAAGTTTTTAAGGAACATCTTGGTGAAACCTATGGTATTATGGTCTATCAGGAAGATGTTATTAAAATTGCTCAACATTATGGCGGTCTTCCGGCTGCTGATGGCGATATTCTGCGTCGCGCCATGTCAGGAAAAGGACGTTCTCTCGAAGCACTTCAAAAAGTAAAAGATAATTTCTTTGCCAGTTGTGCCCAAAAAGGACATCCTGAAGGTCTGAGTCTGGAAATTTACCGCCAGATCGAATCTTTTGCAGGATATTCCTTTTGCAAAGCACACTCGGCTTCATATGCTGTAGAGAGCTATCAAAGTTTGTACTTAAAAGTTAATTATCCTGTAGAATTTATGACCGCGGTTATCAACAATCAGGGCGGCTTTTACAGAACCGAAGTGTATGTACACGAAGCACGTATGTCTGGTGCTACAATTCTTAATCCATGTGTCAATAAAAGCGAATATCAAACTACAGTTTACGGAACTGATATTTATCTCGGTTTTATGCATTTGCAGAGTCTAGAATCGAAAACGGCTCATTTAATTGAATCGGATCGGGAGAAAAACGGTGACTTTCTTTCTTTGGAGGATTTTATCAATCGTATTCCAATTGGGATTGAAAGCATAAAAATTTTGATTTTTATAGATGCTTTTCGCTTTACAGGAAAAACCAAAAATCAGCTTTTGGTTGTTGCCAGTTTACTTTTAAACAATTTCAAACCCGAAAACAGAAGTTTGATGCTTTTACAGGAACCTGTTAAAGAATATAAGCTCCCAACTCTAGAACGTTCTTTATATGAAGATGCTTTTGATGAAATTGAATTACTGAGTTTTCCTGTTTCTTGTACTGTTTTTGACCTTTTGCAAACCAAACATCGCGGCGATATTATGGCTAAAGATTTAGTGGTTCATCATAAAAAACAAGTTCGAATGCTGGCGTATCTAATCTCAAGAAAACAAGTTCCTACTAAAAAAGGAAACATGTATTTTGGGACTTGGATTGATCATGAAGGTACTTATTTTGACACGGCACATTTTCCTGATTGTCTGGCAAAATTTCCTTTTGAAGGTGGCGGTTGTTATCTTTTATTGGGAACTGTCGAAGTTGATTATCATTTTCCGACTATCACGATGACTAAAATGGCCAAAATGCCTTTTATTCCTGATCCTCGTTATATGGATGCTAAAGATCAATACAAAACACAACGAATGATCAAGGAAGACGTAAGTCCTACGCATCGGGAACCTTATCCGCAGGCACATGAAATTAATTTACCCAGACACCGAATGAAATTTCAAAAAACATAATTGAAAATTTGACAAGAATAAGAATCAGTTTTACGTTATATAAATAAGATGAAAAAGCAAGAATATGCCATAGTAGATATTGAAACCACCGGTGGAAACGCCAGTGGCAGCCGCATTACCGAAATTGCCATTATCATTCATGACGGAGAAAACGTGATTGATCGCTATGAAACGCTTGTTAATCCGGAAAAAGAAATACCTATTTCGATTTTTGCCTTAACAGGAATTAATAATGAAATGGTTCGTAATGCACCAATCTTCGATGACATTTCAGATAAAGTTTTAGAAATGCTTACAGATCGTGTTTTTGTGGCACATAATGTCAACTTCGATTATTCTTTCGTTCGCCATCAACTTGAGCAAGCAGGTTTTAAATGGACCGCAAGAAAATTATGTACTGTTCGCGCAGCAAGAAAAATCAGACCTGGTTTTGCATCGTATAGTTTAGGTAAACTTTGCATTTCGCTCGACATACCTTTAGAGAATCAGCATCGTGCCGGCGGCGATGCAGATGCGACTGCAATATTATTTTCACGATTACTCGAATGGGATGATGAAGGCCATATCGAAAAAATGATCAAAAACACATCACAAGATCAGCGTTTACCTCCTAATTTACCTCCTGAAGATTTTAATAACTTACCGGAAAAACCGGGCGTATATTATTTTTATAATGAGGTAAAAAAAGTAATTTATGTAGGGAAAGCAATTAATCTAAAAAAACGCGTGGCTTCTCACTTTAGCGGTCATAAGATCAATCCGCAAAGACAGCATTTTTTAAGGGATATACATTCCATTTCTTTTGAAGTCTGTGGCAACGAATTAATGGCGCTCTTGTTAGAATGTACAGAAATCAAGCATCTATGGCCAACCTATAATAGAGCATTAAAACGGTTTGAACCAAAATTTGGATTGTATCAATATGAAGCCCGCAACGGATACAAATATCTCGCACTTGGGAAACTCAATAAATTTCAGTCGTGCATTGAGCATTTCAGCAGTATAAATGAAGGGACAAATATATTGCGGAGTCTGACAGAACAATTTGAAATTGATTATAGATTTTGTAAATATCTAAGGCCTGAAGACGGAGAATTATTTCAAAATAATGATATAAAAGACTTGCCGGATGTTTCGCACCATAATGAGCAAGTCGACAATGCTATTGATTTTTTATTAAACAACAGGCCTACTTTTGCGATTATAGAAAAAGGAAGAACATCACACGAACGAAGCTGTATCTGGATCGAGAATGGTCATTTTTATGGTATGGGATATATTCCTTTAGATGTTGCGATTACAGATCTGCTAGAAGTAAAAAATTATGCTACACCTTATAAAAGTAATCAATACATCGAGCAATTGATTTTTGCTTATGCCGAAAAAAATCCGCGTAAAGTATTCTTTAACAAACAGTTTCTAAAATAAAAACATGAATTTGTGTAAATATAAAGGCGCAAAAAGCTGTAAATTTAATGATACAACTAATTAAATCTACTATGAAAATAGCAACTTATAACGTAAACGGGGTCAACGGACGGTTAAATGTATTATTAAAATGGCTTGAAGAAGCTAAGCCGGATATTGTTTGTCTGCAGGAACTAAAAGCACCACAGGATAAATTTCCGTTTAAAGCGATTAATGATGCAGGATATAATGCTATTTGGCACGGACAAAAGCAATGGAATGGTGTTGCTATTCTGGCTCTTAATATGGAAATTGAAGAAATAACACGCGTTCTTCCGGGTGATGATGAAGATATACAAAGCCGTTATATCGAGGCTTTGATCAATGGCATTGTGATAGCATGCCTTTATCTTCCAAACGGAAATCCTGCTCCGGGCCCTAAATTAGAATATAAACTAAAATGGTTTCAACGCCTGACTGATCGTGCAGCAACTTTATTAAGTTTAAAAACTCCGGTAATATTGGTTGGAGATTATAATGTCATGCCAACAGAAATGGATGTTTATAAACCTGAAAAATGGGTAAACGACGCACTTTTTCTACCTGAAGTGCGAAAAGCTTTTGCAGCTATTGTGGCACAAGGCTGGACAGATGCAATTCGGAAGTTATATCCTGACGAGAAAATTTACACTTTTTGGGATTATTTTAGAAATGCCTATCAAAGAGATGCGGGTCTTAGAATCGATCATTTTTTACTTAGTTCTGAATTAGTAAAAAAATTGGTTTCCGGGGGAGTTGACCGCTATGTGCGGGGCTGGGAAAAAACAAGTGACCATGCGCCGGTATGGATTGAAATTGACACAAAATAATTGAACAATGACACTATTTAGCGATACTGAATTATTTGCCACAGGTTTAACAGGAAGAAAAGTATTTGACCTGCCTGATGCAGAACTTATTTTGATCGATAATTTCTTTACTAAAGAAGAATCTGATCGTTTTTATGAAAAACTGCTTCATCAAACTAAATGGAGAGAATATGAAATGGAAATGTATGATAAAATCGTTACAGCTCCGCGAATGATTTCCTGGTATGAAGATAAAGATAATGTTGGAGCAGATCAAAACGGACCTAACTGGACTTACGAACTGTTGACTATTAGAGGCAGGGTTGAGAAAGAAACTCAGCTTGATTTTAACAGTCTGTTGCTCAATTTATATCGAGACGGCAATGATGGTGTTTCGTGGCACAGCGACAAAGAACATAATTCAGGGCCAAACCCCATTATTGCTTCGGTAACTTTTGGGGAGACCAGAATGTTCCGACTTCGCCATAAATTTCGAAAAGAAATTCCCCAGATAGAGATTCCTTTACATCACGGGTCATTTCTATTAATGGCAGGAACAACTAATAGTTTTTGGCAGCATCAGGTTCCTAAAACAGCCAAAAATGTATTGCCAAGAATCAATTTAACATTTAGAAGAACTAAACGAAGTGAATGATTCTAAATCACTCAAAATGAGTTTTTTTAAGTTCAAAAACGACGAGGAAAATTCCTCCTCTAAAAGTTAAAATACTCAGTACATGAACCTTTTATTAGGCAGAACCTATCTTTTTTACTACTTTTGCAACCTTTTTTTACCTATATATTACCACAATGGCTCACTCAAACAATGATTTATTGCGTTTCTTAGATGCGCAAAACAAACTTTATCTTACTGCTTTTTCTGAAATCAAAAAAGGAAAAAAAGAGACTCACTGGATGTGGTTTATTTTTCCTCAGATTAAAGGATTGGGCAAAAGCGATACTGCAAATTATTATGCCATTAACGATCTCAAAGAAGCAACCGAGTTCCTGGAACATCCCATTTTAGGAAAACATCTTATCGAAATTTCTGAGCTATTTTTGACTTTTAGAAGAAAATCAGCAGATGGAATTTTAGGAGATTTAGATGCACGTAAACTACGCTCTTCTATGACGTTATTTTCTTTAGTAGAAAATACAAATCCTATATTTCAGGAAGTATTAGAAGCATTCTTCTCCGGAGAATCAGATCCATTGACTTTGTCTATTATTAATTCATCTATAAAATCTTCTCTTGAAACTGAAATGGCGTAATTGCCACTACTAATTCATTAGATTATTTAAATTAAAAGACACTACATTTTTTGCTTTTGCAGATTGGTAGTGTTTTTTTTGCCCACAGGTTTTACGGATTAAACGGATTTACGCTGATTTTTTATTACTCAAAATTAAGACACAAAAAATGCCTTGCTAAAAACAAGGCATTTATATTCTGAACTTACTCAAAGTAAAAAATAAGACCTGTATAAATCCGTAAAACCTGTGGGCAATACCACAAACTAAATCTAACCTGAAACTTTAAACCTGAAATAAACTTTTACTCTTTTGGTTTTGTTAAGTAGTATACTGGAATTCCGGTTAACATAATAAAAACTCCCCATCCACATGTTGAAAATTTTGTAATTAATAGCGAAATACAAATTGCACTTGCAATCACAATATACAATAATGGCAAAAATGGATATCCAAATGCTCTGTAAGGTCTTTCTACATCAGGCATTTTTTTACGTAAAATGAAAATTCCATAGATAGTTAGTATGTAAAAAATCAAAACGATGATAATTACGAAATCTAATAAATCACCATATTTCCCAGTCAGACACAAAGCCGAAGCCCAGATGCATTGCGCCCACAAAGCCCAAGCCGGAACACTCGATTTGTTTAAGACAGCTGCTTTTTTAAAGAACAATCCATCAGTTGCCATTGTATAATAAACTCTGGCTCCTGCCATAATTAATCCGTTGTTACAGGCAAAAGTCGAAATCATAATCATAATAGCGATAATCAACGTACCTATATTACCAAAAATATATTGAGAGGCCACCACCGCTACTCTATCAGATTTTGCTGTTGCAATTTCGTCTAACGGAATCACCGCCAAATACATTAAATTGGTCAGTACATAAATAATTGTTACAATAAAAGTTCCTAAAAACAAACTGAAACCAACGTTACGTTTCGGGTTTTTAATTTCTCCCGCAATAAATGTTACACCGTTCCACGCATCACTAGAGAATAATGATCCAACCATAGCAGCCGAAATTCCGCTAATCAAAGCTGTTCCGCTAATAGGCAGCCACGATCCTGTATCTTTATTAAACGAGCGTGTTGTCCAGGCATCTGCCCAGTTAGCGTCCCATACCGAAGCTTTTGCTGCCAATGTTAATCCAAAAATAATTAAACCCAGCAATGATAAAATTTTGATAATTGTAAGAACTGTTTGTAGAATTTTTCCGTTTTTGACACCGCGACTGTTAATAAAAGTTAGTAAAACAATCGTTAAAATCGAAACAATCTGCGCTGCATTAAGTTTAAAAGAACCCAATTCGTATAGAATATTTTCATCGCTTAACGGTATATACAAATAAGCCGCGAACTTTGAGAAAGCTACTCCAACTGCGGCAATAGTCCCAGTCTGAATTACAGCAAAAAAACTCCAGCCATACAAAAAGGCAATCAATTTATTGTAAGCTTCCTTAAGGTAAACATATTGTCCGCCAGCTTTTGGGAACATCGCACTCAGCTCACCATAACTCACAGCGGCAATAATAGTAATCAATCCGGAGATAAGCCAAATTAGCGTTAGCCATCCGGCTGAACCTACTTGTCTGGCGATATCGGCACTCACGATAAATATACCCGATCCGATCATAGAACCAACTACCAGCATGGTACCGTCTAATAATCCGAGTTCTCTTTTAAAATGTTCCTGGTCTTTTTCCTGCATGGTTTTGGTTTTTTGGGTTAGTTAAAGATATACTTTTTTCTGAAATTCCAAATCGTGAAGCTTCAAATTCCAAGTTGCGTATAAATGATCACAATTACGTTTACGGATTTCCATAAAATAATACTTTTTCATCTGTTTAAATTTGACACCTAATACAAGTATTACTCTAATAAGACTAGAAACATCTTAAAATCAAATAATGAAGACTATTAGCTTATTCTCAACTCTTGTGCTACGAATTATTATTCCGTAAATATCAACGAAGACACTCCTATTTTCACTTCTAAAAATGGAAAAGAATCAGTTACTATAATTCCAGAAGGATCTGGTGCATATATTAATAGAAGCGATAAAAAAGAAAGAAAAGTAAAATGGAGAAAATTTAAAGGTTGTGTCATAAATCCTGCATATAGCCATACATTCTTTTCCAGCACTTCAAGCAGCGACAACTCTTCTAATAGTAATTATACTAAATCCTCAACAAGAACTTCGTCTGGAGGAACTGTTCACGTAAAGGGCTATACAAGAAAAAACGGGACTTATGTTGCACCACACACACGAAGTTCTCCCAAAAGAAGATAAACAAAAAAGACATTCCTAATTAAATCAAAAAAAATGAAATTAATAATCCCACTTTTAATTCTTATTCTCAGTTACATACAAAATGAAGGAAAAGAAATCATCATCGAAGATCAAATTCAAAAAGCAAACAAAATCGAAGAAATTGCCTTAAAGACTTTTACTTATGAAGATATTGCCAGATATGCTATGGCATCTATTATGGGACAGCAACCGAAAATAATTTCTGCAATCAAAAAAGGGAATTTATATTATATATCGTATATTAGAAAATCAGATAAAAAGAAATTCAATTATAAAATAAAATTTGATGGAACTAAAATTATTTGGTCAAATATAGATGGAAGATGGAGGGATTCACAATATGATGAAAAAATCACTTTTATCGAAAAAAATAATAAACTCTCTATAATTCAAACTTTTAATGACGGTTCTAAGGATATTCAAGAATATAAAAGGGGTCAATAAGAATTCTAGCTTTTAAACAACTTAAATAGATCTTTTTATATTTTAGCATTAATAAAATGTCACTTGTGTAAGACAACAATTTAGACAAAATCGAAATATTATTTTATGTATATAATGTCCCAACAAGAAGAAATAATTAACAAGATTGAGCAGGACAAAATAGATTTTGATCCTGGCTTACAACTTTTATTAGAAGATCCTGAATACAATTTCAGAAGGCTTTTTACAACTTTGACAAATTATATATTCAACGCTATTCCTGAGAAAACACATTACAATACAGAAACTTATCAAAACGCTATAAAGACAATTCCTTTAAAACCTACTTATACTCCAATTGTACTTCTAAAAAGATTCCCAACACGAATTTCTTTTTATAGATTGGCAGAACTTCCTGAAAATGAATATAAAAAAATAATAACTTCGTTACTTTGGATTTATAAAATAACAGACACTGAAAGAAGAAATACAGAATGCAAAAATGGTTGTGGACATTTTTGGCATGAACTTAAGTAAAGCTATTTATAACTCAAAGTTTTCTATTTAATCAAAAATAGCAATATCATTAATCTTTTCCAAAACGAAACTAATAAAATGTTTATTGGAGAATTTTGATATGCACCAATTTAAAATTATATTAAAACTGTAGCTTTTTTGTCTATTAAACTAAAAGACAAATTAAGAACCTATTATACTTTAGATCTTAACTTGCAAAACTTTAATGATCGCATATGGCTGCTAGGAATAAATTAATCACATTTTCTTAAAAAACAAAAAATATAAAGCATTAAAAATAACCCCCTTAGATACATCACCTTAATAAAAACGAAATTTAACAAGAAAAAATAGATCATTTGTAAAACAAGATTCTTTTTTTATTAAATTTGAGAGAAGTGATAACAGTCATAAATACCAAAAATCTCATTAACAATTGTTTATTTTTTATTCGCAGAATAATTGAACCTCAACGATTATCAATATTGAATAATTAAACAAAAAAAGACTTTACAAGGCAGAAAATTAGAATCTTAAACCTACAAATCCGAAAATTATGCCCAAAGGTCAGTTTTTAAAAAATTTTCGTCTTTCGAATGTTTTTATTCTTTTAATAATTGTCTTCATTTCCTGCGCTTTACTAATTTGTATCAACTTTTTTACCATAAAAATATTATCGGCCAACAGAGCTTATGTCAATGGCGAATCTCATTATTCTAAAGGCCAAAAAGATGCTTCGCGCCATCTTATAACCTATCTGTATACAAAAGAACCTGATCAATGGAAATTATATACTGAAGAATTAAAAGTTCCTCAGGGCGATGGCATTGCCCGCAAAACACTTTTAGCGGTTGGAGACAATCAGGTAGCAAGACAAGGCTTTATTACTGGTCGCAATCATAAAGATGACATAGATGATATTGTTTGGCTATTTGTAAATTTTAAAAACATATCGTTTTTAGCAAAAGCCATTCACGAATGGGAAGAAGGCGATAATTTAATAGATGAACTTTTTGTTATTGGAACACAAATTAATGCTAAAATCAAGTATAATGTATTAACAACAACTAATCAGCAGGAATTTCTTTCTCAAATTAGCAACATTAGTGATAAACTAACTATCAATGAACGTAATTTCTCAAATACTCTGGGAGAAGGAACAAGAAAAATCAAGAGCCTGTTAATCATTGCTAATATTATTTTTATCTTAATTATTATTTTAAGTGTCTGCTCTTACTATTCGATAATGGTAAAAAGACTTCTTGCTTCTAAAAAAGAAATTGAAATTAAAAATGAAGATCTTATAGTCGTGAATCGCGAATTAGATCGGTTTGTTTATAGTGCATCCCACGATTTAAGATCACCAATAACTTCATTAAAGGGCTTGATCGAAATTACACAACTGGAAGATGATATTGACCAAATAAAAGATTACCTGCGTTTGATGTATCAAAGTCTTGCCAAACAAGATCAATTTCTCAACGACATCATTGACTATTCTAAAAACAAGCGCAAGCAGGTAATAATTGAACCTGTTAATTTAAGTGAATTATTTGATGAGGCAATTTCTCAATTAATGCATATTGAAAATGCAAACAAAATTACTTTTACACAAGAATTACTTGTCGATCAAATTCAGAGCGATGGATTTCGTTTAAAGATTATCATTAGCAATTTAATTTCTAATGCAATAAAGTATGCAGATACTAGCAAAGAGGAAATGTTTATTACCATAAAAACGTATGCCGCTGATGACTATAAAATTGAAATTACTGATAACGGAATTGGAATTAGCGATGAATTCAAAGACTCTATTTTCGAAATGTACTTTGGAACCAATAAAAACAAAGGATCAGGATTAGGACTTTATATTGTTAAAGAAGCTGTAGAGAACATTAAAGGAAATATCTCTGTATGCTCAGAAAGTACTATTGGAAGTAAGTTTACTGTAACAATCCCAAAACCACATGGAATCTAACACTACATTCTTATTAATTGAAGACAATTTGATTGATCAGCTGATTATAAAACAATTATTTAAGAAAGTACTTAATATTGATCAAATTTCAATTGCTAATAATGGAAGAGAAGGTCTGGAATGGATTAATAGAAATCAGAAGCAGTTACCGTTAGTCATTTTATTAGATATTCAGATGCCAATAATGAATGGATTTGAATTTTTGAATGAGTTTGACAAACTTAATGATGAGATTAAAAAAGAAACTCAAATCTATGTGCTTTCATCAACTTTAGATTCTGATGAAATTCTAAGAATAAAGAAAATCAATTATGTAAACGGTTTTTTAAATAAACCATTCCAAATTGATGAGTTTAAAAACAAGGCTAATTTAAAGGAATAAGACTATTGTAAAACACGATTTACTTGCGAAAAACTTCTTTGGTAATAAGGTTCTTTTGTAGATGAAATTATAACACCGCCATGAGTTGAGGAGTGCACAAATTTAATTTCACCATCAACTACTTCTACAACCATTCCCACATGATTGATATGGCGTCTGCCGTTTGTTTTAAAGAAAATCAAATCTCCTTTTTGAGCTTCTTCTGTCCCCACTTTAGTACCAACGCGGGATTGCTCAATCGAACTTCTTGGTAATTTGATATCAAAATTATTAAAAGTACAAATCATTAATCCGGAACAATCGAAACCAGCTTTTGTGGTGCCGCCCGATCTGTAACGGGTTCCAATATTTTCTGTTGCATTATCAATCAATTGATTAACTAATTCTGAATGATTGCTTACATGAAAAACTGAAGTTGTGTCTTTCTTGAAATCAGAATTATCAGCAACCTGTGTAGTTGTTGATGAATTTTCATTAACATCCGGAGTGATTACTGATCCTGCTGCATCTGCTTTTTCTTTTAAAGCATTAATTTTCAACAAAAAGCCTACTGGCAATTTCCCTTTAATAGATGGATTTTGGCGCTCCAATTCTGCAACCGTTAATCCGTATTTTTTAGCAATAGCATATTTAGTTTCTCTTGGCTGTACCTCAACAACTACATCTACATTTTGTGCAGGTATAATTTCCGGTTTTGCTTCATCATTTTTAATTATATTTTCTGATGTCAAAACAGTATTTTCAGCAATCTGGGTTTCAGATCCAACAGCAATATCCTGTATTTGCTGATCTGCTTTTTCTTTTGAAGTTCTAATTTTTAAAACATACCCTACAGGAAGTTTCTTTTTAATAGAGGGATTTTGTCTTTCCAGTTCTGCGACTGTTATTCCGTATTTTTTAGCAATAAGGTATTTTGTTTCCTTTGGCTTCACTTTAACCTCAACATCTGTTGAAGCAATTAGCTCTGGTTTTTCTGTTTGCGGATTTTTCTTTGTTTTTTCAGTTGAAACAATAGCATTAGACGGAATATTAAGTTTCTGTCCTATTTTCAAACCTTCACTTTCCAATGATGGATTTGCTTTTTTTAAATCATCAACAGAGATATTATATTTTTTTGAAATCGCCCAAAGACTTTCTCTCTCTTGTACTTCGTGCAAACCTGAATTTGAAATTATTGCAGGAGTTGTTTTAGCAACAATTTCATTTTTTTTTGTAGTAGCTTTTTTATTGGTATTCGGGATTAACAGAACCGAATTTAATTTTAGAACTTTAGGTGCATTTGGATTAGCATCTTCAATATCCTTTGTTTTAACACCATATTTTTTAGCAATTACAGTAAGGTTTTCTCCATTTGATATTTTGTGCTTGATAAATTTCTCCTGAGAAAAGACACCAACGCTAAAAAAAAACAACACTATAATTAATCTAAAAACCATACCTATTAAAGTTTAATGAATACTCTTTTAAGTTGAGACAATATTTAAACTCGAAAAAAGTGAATATATTACCTAAAAAGCGAATTTAACTTTTTAAAGTAAAAAACACACCTTTTTTAACATCTAATTTTGTTCAAATTAACATTCTCGAAATAAAAACAGAGCCAACAACTTAGAAATAAGAATATTACAACTACTTCCTCTTTTTATTACCAAAACCAACTTTTAAACCAAAAAACGATAAAAAAATATCTTTTTTTAATAAAGCAAATACCAAAGTTGTCGAGAACCTGCTCTAAATAAGAAACGCTCTGTTTTCACAGAGCGTTTTCTTTGTATATTAAAATCTTAAAGATTAAGCTTTACCGGCAGCAATTAAGTTTAATGCTGAGCCTGCAACAAACCAGCCAATTTGACCGGCGTTGTAAGTATGGTTAGCTAAGATAATATCTTTAGTACCATTAGCATGAACGAATTCTATCGTTAATGGTTTTCCGGGAGCAAAATCTACCAAATCAACGAAGTTAATTGTATCATCTTCCTGAATCTTATCATAATCAGCTTCATTAGCGAATGTTAATCCTAAAAGACCTTGTTTTTTAAGGTTTGTTTCATGGATACGTGCAAAAGATTTCACTAATACTGCTTTAACTCCTAAGAAGCGTGGCTCCATAGCAGCATGCTCACGTGAAGAACCTTCACCATAATTGTGATCGCCCACAACAATAGATGGTACTCCGGCTGCTTTGTATGCACGAGCAACAGCAGGAACCGCATCGTAAGTACCCGTTAATTGATTTTTAACTGAATTTGTTTTTTGGTTGAATGCATTTACTGCACCAATTAGCATATTGTTAGAAATATTATCTAAGTGTCCGCGGAAACGTAACCATGGTCCAGCCATAGAAATGTGATCTGTTGTACATTTACCGAAGGCTTTGATTAACAGTTTAGCACCTGTGATATTTTTACCATCCCAAGGATCAAACGGAGCTAATAATTGCAAACGTTCAGATGTTGGACTTACGACAACCTGAACTCCGGAACCATCTTCAGCCGGAACCTGGAAGCCCGGATCTTTAACATCAAATCCTCTTGGAGGCAGTTCATCTCCTGTTGGAGCTTCTAACATTACTTCTTCTCCATCTTCATTGATAAGAGTGTCTGTTAATGGGTTAAAACCTAAATCACCCGCAATTGCCATAGCAGTTACCAATTCTGGAGAACCTACGAAAGCTAAAGTATTTGGGTTACCATCTGCACGTTTTGAGAAGTTACGGTTGAATGAGTGAACAATTGTGTTTCTCTCTTCTTTTTCTGCTCCTTCTCTGTCCCACATACCAATACATGGTCCGCAGGCATTTGCAAAAACGGTAGCACCAATTTTTTCGAAAGTATCAATAAATCCATCTCTTTCGATTGTATAACGAACTACTTCTGAACCCGGAGTAATTGTAAACTGAGATTTAGTTTTTAAGTTTTTAGCACTTACTTGTCTTGCCAAAGAAGCTGCGCGAGCAATATCTTCGTAAGAAGAGTTGGTACAAGAACCTATTAAACCTACCTGAATTTGCAATGGCCAGTTGTTTTTGATCGCTGCTTCTTTCATTTTAGAAATCGGAGTAGCTAAATCCGGTGTAAAAGGACCGTTTAAGTGTGGCTCTAATTCAGTTAAGTTAATTTCGATAACCTGATCAAAATATTGTTCCGGATTAGCATAAACTTCCGGATCTCCTGTTAGGTAAGAAGCTACTTTATCTGCAGCATCTGCAACATCTGCTCTGTTTGTAGAACGCAGGTAACGACTCATTGAATCATCATAACCAAAAGTTGAAGTTGTAGCTCCAATTTCAGCACCCATATTACAAATAGTACCTTTACCGGTACAAGACATCGAAGTTGCGCCTTCACCAAAATATTCAACGATTGCACCTGTACCACCTTTTACAGTAAGAATACCGGCAACTTTAAGGATAACATCTTTAGGAGCTGTCCAACCGGATAATTTACCAGTTAGTTTTACTCCAATTAATTTAGGGAATTTAAGTTCCCAAGCCATACCGGACATAACGTCTACAGCATCAGCTCCACCAACACCAATAGCGACCATTCCTAAACCACCTGCATTTACAGTGTGAGAATCGGTACCAATCATCATTCCGCCCGGGAAAGCATAATTTTCAAGTACTACCTGATGAATAATTCCTGCTCCTGGCTTCCAGAAACCAATTCCATATTTATTAGAAACTGACGATAAGAAATCGAAAACTTCATTACTTTGTGTTTTTGCCCTTGCCAAATCTGTTGCAGCATCAACTTTTGCCTGAATCAAGTGATCACAGTGTACCGTTGTAGGAACTGCAACTTTAGATTTTCCGGCGTGCATAAATTGCAACAATGCCATTTGAGCTGTTGCATCCTGACACGCTACACGGTCCGGAGCAAAATCAACATAATCTACTCCTCTTCCAAACGCCTTGGTTGGATTTCCATCCCAAAGGTGATTGTACAAAATTTTCTCTGTTAAAGTAAGTGGACGACCAACAATTTCTCGTGCTTTATCAACACGACCTGGCATGTTGTCATACACTTTTTTAATCATTTCAATATCAAAAGCCATAAGTTATAATTGTTTTTGTTTTTTTTATTTGATCATCACAAGTTACAAAAAATTGAGGAGCTAGAAAAGAAAAAGCCCGAGTTTGTGACTCGGGCTTTTCAATTATCATTAACTAATCATATGATTACATTACTAACTGTTTGTTAGATGGCGCAAACTTAGTCAGATTGATACCTTCTACTGCAGTTGTATATTCCTCTAATGTTGGAGTTCTTCCAAGGATTGTCGACAAAACTACAACTGGTGTTGATGAAAGTAATGACTCTCCTTTTTTACCATCAGAGTCTTCTACAACTCTTCCCTGGAAAAGACGTGTAGATGTTGCCATTACTGTATCTCCTTTTGCTGCTTTTTCCTGGTTCCCCATACAAAGGTTACATCCCGGACGCTCTAAGTACAACATATTTTCATATTCTGTACGTGCTGCACCTTTAGGAGCACTATCATTAAATTCGAAACCAGAGTATTTTTGCAAAACTTCCCAGTCACCTTCTGCCTTAAGTTCGTCTACAATGTTATAAGTAGGCGGCGCTACTACAAGCGGCGCTTTGAACTCTACTTTGCCTTGTTGATCTTCTATGTTTTTTAGCATTTGAGCCAAAATTTTCATATCTCCTTTGTGAACCATACAAGAACCAATAAATCCAAGATCTACTTTTTTCACTCCTCCATAAAAAGAAAGAGGTCTGATAGTATCGTGAGTATATCGTTTAGAAACATCAACGTTGTTTACATCCGGGTCAGCAATCATTGGCTCTATAATCTGATCAAGGTCAATAACAACTTCTGCATAATACTTCGCATTTCCATCTGGAGTTAAAGCTGGTTTCTCAGCTGATTTAATCTCTGTAATTCTCTTATCTGCTTTATTAATTAAGCCTTGTAGAACTTGTTTTTCATTGTCCATACCTTTGTCGATCATGATCTGGATTCTGCCTTTTGCAATCTCCAGTGATTCAATTAGAGTATCATCCTCAGAAATACAGATAGAAGCTTTTGCTTTCATTTCTGCAGTCCAGTCTGTAAAGGTAAATGCCTGATCAGCATTAAGAGTCCCAAGATGAACCTCAATGATTCTACCCTGGAATACATTCTCTCCACCAAATTTCTTAAGCATCTGAGATTGTGTAGCATGAACTACATCACGGAAATCCATGTAGCTTTTCATATCTCCTACAAACGTAACTTTCACTGATTCCGGAATTGGCATTGAAGCTTCACCCGTAGCAAGTGCAAGAGCAACTGTTCCTGAGTCAGCACCAAACGCAACACCTTTAGACATTCTTGTATGCGAGTCACCACCAATAATGATAGCCCACTCATCTATTGTAATATCATTTAAAACTTTATGAATTACATCTGTCATTGCATGATAAACACCTTTAGGATCACGAGCTGTGATAAGACCAAAGTTGTTCATGAATTTCATTAATTTTGGAATATTTGCCTGCGCTTTTTTATCCCATACTGATGCTGTATGACAACCAGACTGATATGCACCATCAACGATTGGCGAAATTACAGTAGCTGCCATAGATTCTAATTCCTGAGCAGTCATAAGACCGGTCGTATCTTGAGAACCCACAATATTAACTTCTACACGAACATCTGATCCAGCGTGTAACACTTTACCTGCAGGTATACCAACAGCATTTCTGTTAAAGATTTTTTCTACTGCCGTAAGACCTTGTCCCTCATAAGAAATCTCTTTTGACGGAGCAAATACAAGAGGAATCTCAATATCTAAAATTTTTGCTGCTAATGTCTGTAGTTTTTTACCAAATACAATTGCGTATGATCCACCAGCTTTTATAAATTCCATTTTCTGAGGAGTAAATGCCTTAGAAATGTCAATTAGCTCTTTGTCGCCATTATATAGTTTCTTGGTTTTAGTATTTATTGTAAGTACTGTACCGGTAGCAACAGAGTATGCTTCTTCCAGAATTGGCTCATTATTTTCATTGCGAATAATGTTACCATCTGCGTCAAGCTTTTTTACCCAGTTTTTAAGATCTAAACCAATACCACCTGTAACGTCAACAGTTGTTAGGAAAATTGGAGAAATACCGTTTGTACCTCCAACAATTGGAGCAATATTTACAAATGGAATGTATGGACTTGCTTGTTTACCTGTCCAAAGTGCCACGTTGTTTACACCTGACATTCTGGATGAACCTACACCCATAGTTCCTTTTTCTGCAATCAACATCACACTTTTATCAGGATGTTGTGCTTGTAGTGCCTTAATTTCTTGTTGTGCCTGAGGAGTAATCATACACTGACCATGAAGTTCGCGGTCAGAACGTGAGTGAGCCTGGTTACCAGGAGATAGTAAATCAGTCGAAATATCACCCTCTCCGGCAATAAAAGTAACTACTTTAATTTCTTCTACAACATCCGGCAGTTTAGTAAAAAACTCCGCTTGTGCGTAGCTTTTAATAATCTCGATAGCGATTGGGTTCTCATTTTTAAATGCTTCCTTTAAACGATCCGTGTCTGCCTCATAAAGGTAAACTTGTGTTTTAAGAACATTTGCCGCTTCTTTTGCAATAGCCGCATTATCACCAAGAGCTAAATCCAGAAGTACCTCAATAGAAGGTCCGCCTTTCATGTGTGACAATAATTCAAAAGCAAAAGCAGGTGTTATTTCTTTTACTACAGACTCACCAAGGATGATCTCCTTTAAAAACTTAGCTTTCTCACCGGCAGCACTTGTTGTTCCTGGTATAGTATTGTAGATAAAGTGTTTAATAGAGTCTTCTCTATATTGGTTATCTAAATCTTTAATCTGAGCGATGATTACACTTAACAATTCCGCACCATCAATTGGTTTCGGATGAAGTCCTTGTTCTTTTCGCTCTTCAATTTCTTTAATATAATCTTTGTAAATATTCATTTCATTATCAAAAGCCATAGTAAATAGGTATTTTTATTTTTTTGTACGCAAATTTAAAAATTAAAGCCGAGAATTAAAAAGAATATAACAGAAGTCGCCTTTTTAAAAATTATTATTGCTAAAAAACGATTTTGACTGCTTGTTTTTATCAAAATATCAGTTTTGCATTAAAAAAATAAATTATTGATATTTTAAAATCTTTTCTTTAACAAAGTCGAAATTTAATGTTACAAACGAAGTCAGATTTTATCCCGTTTTTCACTAAGAACCTTTCTAAATTAGCATTTACAACGTTATAGTTTTTAATTGTACGTCTTCGCTGCATCATAATTAAAAGAAAACTTAGACTGCATTTTTAAAAATTTTACATCAGCCAAATAAATGAAATAAAAAACGTGTAATTCAATTTTTCTTATAACTTTGCAATTCAAAGTACTTTTAAATAAATACAACTATGAAATACAAATTAGAAATTTTAGAATATTACACTCAAAAACCTGAAGTTGTAATTAGCTTAATCGTAACTGTTATTAGCAGTCTTCTATTAATGGGCACGCTTCTTTTTAAAGAATTACGATTTCACAATTTTGATTCAATTGCGATACTGAGTCTAATTTTTGAATTAGTTTACGGAGCTGGTCTTTCTTTTATAATTCTTAGAAAAAAAGAGACCTATATTCACTTAACCCCATTCTTAATCCTCAATTGGTTTATTGGATGTTTCTGCCTAAATATTTTTATCCCAGTTTTTCAAGATCTGCCAATTTGGGTTTATTTCGCAACTCTTGCTTTCTGCCTTTCTAATTTTTTCATTTACAGAAATTCAGACGAAAGCCGCAATATTGCCATTCCGTTTTTTATAAATGGTTTGTCATTTGGAATCATTTTATATTTCACAGCATATTTAATTCCTGTTATGCCAATTTCTTTTGTCGGAATAATAGACTTAGGATTAGGATTCTACGGTTTAGTTCCTGCATTGGTATTAATTATTCATACAGCAACAATTGCCCGATACCTGAACAGAAATAAAATATATGCTGTTTCTTTTAGTGCAGGCTTCTTACTTATATTAATAAGTTTAGCTGTTTTTACGATAGGATTAAGTATTGAAAGCAGAAAAATAGCTCAAACAGCGAGACTAAATTCATTTGATCAAAATGCAGATCTTCCTAATTACATTACGATTTCACAGCATTTAAAACCTAATTTTTTTAACGAAATTCTATTAAAAAAAGACATCGTCTACATTCCGCTTCACGATCTGTTTTCTTTTGGAGGTTTCAATTCATTTGGCAGCAAACAATACAATGATAAAAAAACACACAATCCGTTTATCTCTATTGCCTATTTATTTTGTAAAGATCTTAATCTAAGTAACGATGACAGAATAAATATCCTGAAATCAAACTTTGACAAACGTTTAGAAACTGAGGAGCACTTATGGAGCGGCGAAGATTTATTTACCAAAACGATCAAAGAAGATGTAAAACTTTATCCCGAAGCTCGTTTGGCTTATACCGAAATTACAATGAAGATTGAATGTTCTAAGGATTCATGGCGAGATCAGGAAGCCATTTATTCTTTTCAACTACCGGAAGGCTCTGTTGCAACATCTCTTTCGTTATGGGTTAACGGAATTGAAAGGAAAGGTGTTTTGACTACTAAAGAAAAAGCTCATAAAGCATACAAACAAATTGTTGGTGTAGAAAGCCGCGATCCATCATTAATGCAATGGAAAGAAGGAAACAAAGTTGTTGTTAGAGTTTTCCCCATAAATCAAAAGAATCCACGAACATTTAAATGCGGTTTTACAACTCCGCTAAAAGTCGAAGATAACGAAATGAAATACCAAAGTCTCTCTATAAAAGGCCCGAATATTTCAAATGCAGAAACTATTTCAAGAATTCAGACTGTTGGAAATACAAAAATCGTGACCAGTAAAGATTTTGAGCTTAAAAAGGATTTTTACATCAATCAATCAAAAGGCCTAGACAACTGGGAAGCTTTGATGCCTTTGACCAAGCCTTTGCAATCAAGTTCGTTTACGTGGAAAAACAAAGTTTATGAAGTAAAAGACATCCAGAAAACTGTTATTCCTTTTGCACCCGTAGAAATCATATTGGATTTGAACAGCAGCTGGACTACCAAACAAATAGAATCTCTTGTGAACTTAAATAAAAAAAATGTATTTGTTTTTGTAAACGGAAAGAAAGAAGCAATCAATAATGATAATTTCAGGGCTATAGAACTAGAATTTGAAGATCTCCATTATTCTTTACTGCCTCTTTATAAAATTACCCAAAACAGCTTAATCATCACAAAATGCGGAACTTTTTCTGCCAATTTTGAAGAACTTGAAGACTCGAATTATTTAAGAAGAATAAGAACCGAAACTAAGCAGCGAAACCTAAAGATAATTAATATATCATCTGATATCAATCCGTTTTGGCAAACTGCCAAGGAGCAAAAATATGTAGATTACTATCAGACTAGTCTAAAAAATACTTTACAACTAATCAATGAGAATCAATTTGTTTTATTTAAAAATGACATCAATAGTGTCAATATTGAGCCGGCGAATATTTCTATTACCCAAAACCCTCAAAACAATACTTTAAAAATTAATGGTCCGGACCATATTTACAGAATGTACGCTTTTGGAAAAGTTCTTGAGGAACAGGTAAAAATCCAGAACGACACATTAACCAGTAATTCATATGTAGAACTGGCAAAAGACGCAAATATTGTCACCCCTATTTCATCTTTAATTGTTCTTGAAACTGATGATGATTATAAAAACAATGGAATTGAGAAAAACGTAGATACTTTAGGAAATGCTTCTATCAACAATGACGGATCAGTTCCTGAACCTCATGAATGGTTATTAATCATTCTTGGATCAACAATGCTTTTCATTTATTATGCAAAAAACAAAAAGAAAGCGATTTAATGAAGCTACTACTTAAATATAAAAAAGCAATTGTGCTATTGACTCTGATTTGCTTATTGGTTATAAACTCGAATATAGTTATATCAGGTCTTGACAGCAATCTTTTTGGAATTGTATTTTCTATAGTATTATTTCTTATCGGGGGTAGAAAAACTTCATTTAATATGAACTACCCTCTTTGGGGTCTCATTTTTCTATTAGAATTTATAAGCTATCGTTTGCACACTAAATCTTTGCATTTTTTAGCTTTGGCACTTTTAGCATGTTTCATCTATTATAGTTTTACTCAAAAATTTTCATTCATTGCTTTTATCTGTATTCTATTATTCTCGTCGCTTTTTAATACTTTTTTCGATTATTTGACTGTAGAAATCAAACAGTCTCTTTGTTATGTTGTTTATTTAACCTTAAAAAATTTCATTCCGATTACTAAAATAGAAGGTGTGAATTTCTACATCAATAATGCAAAAATTACAGTCGACACTGCATGCATGGGATTATCTATGTTCAAAACAGGTTTGCTTGTTGGGGCTTTTTTACTAACATTAGAAGAACGAAAACAACAAAAGTACTACAACGTAAAACAGATTTTCCTTTTTTGCTGTCTTGTGATCGGATTAAATATTATTTCGAATTACTTTAGAATCATAACATTAATTCTATTTAATTGTACCGAGGAAAATACGCTGCATCATACAATAGGTTTGCTTTGCTTTGCATTTTATCAGATCGTGCCAATGTTGTTTTTCATTCGTTACTTAAAACCTAAAAAGGAAGAAATTGTACATATAAATCTTGCCCAATTTACTTTTATTCCAATTATAATAGGGTTCTTAATACTATTCGTAACGAGTGTAGAGATTAAAAAAGAGATTAAACATGATTTACTTGAGAATCTAAATCCTGAATACAACACCAAAGATAGAATATGGGTTAATAATGAAGTTTATAAAATCGTAACTCCGGAAAAGCTTATTTATATTAAAACTCCATCTCACAATCCTTTAGTTTGCTGGACAGGAACTGGCTATAAAATTATTGAATCAAAAATGATTAAGAGAAATAATGAAAAAGTATGGATGGTTCGAATGGAGAAAAATAACATTCAATATTCATCTTATTGGTGGTACGAATGCGATCACAAAAAACATACTTCGCTTGTAGAGGTGCTTTTAATAAAACTTTTTTACAACAAATCTGTACGTTTGATAAATGAAACGAGTACTACCAAATGACATAAAAAAAGTCTGATCATAATTTACGAGGGCACTGAAAAACATCCCTTATTTTTGATCAGGTTTATTTTTTAGACAATAAAAAACGCTTATAACAGGATTTAAAAATATCCGTTATAAGCGTTTTTCGTTTTATAACTGTTTTTTATTTGCGGTTACATGAGTCTGTTTTTGACTTATAGAGAGGTGTTTTGAGTAATCATGTTTGGGTTGTAATTTCTTTATATCAATTTCAGTATTCTTTTTAAATTGACCGTAAAAATAGCCATTGCACCTTGCATTTGCATACTATCTATCCCATAAGATGTTGCTCTGTCATACCCATGTACATTTTTTAGTTCACTGTTTTTGGCTTCTATTTTGTATCGGTGTTTTGCTTTGTCTTTGTAGAAGTCAGTTTCCTGAAAGGCAATTTGTTTTTGATGTAAATTAGATTTTACTGTTACAGAATATGTTTTTGTCTTTGATCCGTCTTTGTAACATCCTTCTTTTAATGGACAAGACTTACATTTTTCGACATCAAAATAATGGGTTTCTGCTTGATTTTTTCCGACATTTTTTTTGCCCTGTTTGGCTTTTCGTATAGCTATATGCCCTGCAGGACAAACAAATCTATCGGCATCTTTATTGTAATCAAATTTATCTTCCTCTTTTCTAGCTCCTTGCGCTATTGTAATATTTAGTTTGGCTACCACTTTAATATTTTGATCGCTCGCTTGCTTGATATTTTCTGTTCCTGTATAAGCTCCATCTCCAATAATAGTGTTTACATCAATTCCGTTTTCTTGGCTAATCTCTACTAGTTTTGGTAATTCTGGACCATCTCCTTTTTCTCCTGAAGTTACTACAGCTGCTGTAATGATACGCTCTTCTGTCATCGCTAAATGAGTCTTATATCCAAAGAAAGAGCTATCAGCAGATTTATGACCTGTTTTAGCATCTGTATCTTTTGATAAAATAAAATTTTCCTGAGTATCTTCTATCGTTTCTTTAAGAAGATTTAGCTTTTCTTTCACAGCTGGTATAGAACTCAAAGATTCTTCTTTTTCTATGCGTTGTTCCAGTTCTTTACAATAGGCTAATTCTTTTTCTAATTCATTGGTATCATTTTTCCTGGGCATCTGCTCTTTGAATTGGTCATCAAATAAATAGACCGTTTTTCGTAGCAGTTTAGATCGCTCTCTCAATACATCAATTGCTGAAAATGGATTGGATCTCGATAAAGTATGTGTGGCATCAACTATAATAGATCTGGATTTAATGATTCCTTTTTCAACAGCTATAGATACTGTTTTGCCAATGAGTAGATTTAATAAGTCGGTGTCCTTTAGACGCAATTTTCTAAACTTTGTCAAGGAGCTTGGATTTATGACGCCTTCCTCCGGAGCCATTTCTAAGAAATATTTAAAAGACATATCAAAACGCGAACGCTCTACTACATCAACATCAGAAACGTCATAGATTGTTTTTAGAAGCAAATACTTAAACATGCGCACTGGGCTCTCTGCTGTGCGACCGTTATTGGAACAGTATTTATCTAATAACTCATCGTAGATAAATGAAAAATCTATTAGTTCGTTGATTTTCCTTAGCAGATTATCCTTTGGAACGATTAAATCATATAATGAAGAATAGGGACTAAACTGAATTTGTTGCTGTTGAATTAACATCTAAAAAGCCTTATGATTACACCCAAAAGATACAAAAAAAAGAGTAGAAAACTTTTAGCTTCTACTCCTTTAATTAAAAATTATTCCTGAAAAGGACTTTTTCAGTGCCCTCATTTATTTATTCGGGCTTTTCTATTTATTCTTTTTTTACATCAGTTTCTGAATAATAATCTCTTCTGTGATTCCTTCAGCATCTGCTTTATAGTTTTTAATAATTCTATGACGCAAAATTCCGGTTGCTACCGCTTTTACATCTTCGATATCCGGTGAGAATTTACCATTAAAAGCTGCATGTGCTTTTGCTGCCAAAATCAAGTTTTGTGATGCTCTTGGCCCCGCTCCCCAATCTAAATAATTTTTCACAAAATCATTTGACAATGCATTGTCCGGACGTGTTTTACTTACCAAAGTTACTGCATATTCAATCACATTATCCGCCACGGGAATTCTGCGAATCAAATGCTGAAAATCGATAATTTCCTGAGCAGTAAACAAAGGATTAATTATTGTTTTAACATCAGACGTGGTACGTTTAACTACCTGAACTTCTTCTTCAAAACTTGGATATTCCAGCTTAATAGCAAACATAAAACGGTCTAATTGAGCTTCTGGTAACGGATACGTTCCTTCTTGCTCAATTGGGTTTTGAGTCGCCAAAACAAAATAAGGCAAATCCAGTTTATAATTTTGTCCGGCAATTGTAACTGAACGTTCCTGCATTGCTTCAAGTAAAGCTGCTTGAGTTTTTGGGGGCGTTCTGTTAATTTCATCTGCCAGAACAATATTAGAAAAAATTGGACCTTTGATAAATTTAAAATGCCTGCTTTCATCAAGAATTTCACTTCCTAAAATATCAGATGGCATTAAATCGGGCGTAAACTGAATTCTTTTAAAATCTAATCCTAAAGCCTGCGCCAAAGTATTTATCATTAACGTTTTTGCCAATCCCGGAACACCTATTAAAAGTGCGTGTCCGCCTGAAAATATACAAAGTAAAATTTGATCTACAACTTCATCCTGGCCTACAATGATTTTTGCTATTTCGGTTTTTAATTCGTTTCTTTTTTGAACTAAATTATGAATTGCTGCTACGTCAGACATTTAGATATGTTTTTAAAATTGAAAAGAGTTAGCTTTATGAATTCATAAAACTAACTCTTTTTATTTATTTAATAAAAATTATTTTTTCAACCAATTGTATACAAAATTACAATCTCTGTATTCTCCAATAATCTTAATGTAAGTATCTTTTATTTTAGTATCAAACCACTTTGAGATGGTTGTGATTTGTTTTTCTTTCAATGCTAATTCTTTAATCTTAGTGTAATCTTTAGCATAATCTGCTGTATGAGCATCAATTCTATTAGTGATAGTAATTAACTTATATGTTTTTTTACCTTTATCATCAGTGTTCAGAATTGGCTGAGAAACTTCATTGTCTTTTAGATTAGAAACCTGGCTGTATAAAGTTGGATCCATTTTAGTCAACTCAAAACGAGTATCCTGAGTATTAGGATTTACTAAAGTTCCTCCGTTTGCTCTGGTTTCTTTTTCATCAGATTCAGTTCTTGCGGCTTCAGCAAAAGTAATTTCTTTGTTTACTATCTTATTTCTTATATTGGTAATTCTTTCTTTAGCATCCTTTAGAGCATCTTCAGATACTGTAGGCGAAATTAAAATATGACGTAATTCAACTTCCTGACCTTTTATTTTATCAATCATAATAATATGATATCCAAAATTAGTTTCAAATGGCTCAGAAATTTCACCTTCACCTAAACTAAAAGCAACATCTTTAAACTCTTTTACAAAAGGAGTTTTTCTGGTCATTTTGTAATACCCTCCATTAGGTGCTGATCCTGGATCCAGCGAATATAAAACGGCTTTTGTCGCAAAGCTTGATCCTTCAAGAACATCTTTTCTGATCGCGTTTAATCTGTCGATTACTTTTTGTTTATCTTCTTTTGAAACTTTAGGTTCTACAACAATCTGTGCTACTTCCATTTCAGCTCCAAAAGTTGGCAATTCGTCTTTTGGTATTTTCTTAAAAAAATTACGAACTTCTTCTGGTGTAATTTCAACTGCATCAACAATTTTTTTAGTCATTTCTGACGCCAATTTTTGTTCTTTCAAGATATCAGAAAAATAGGTTTTGAATTCCTCTACTGAATTCTTTTTATAATAAGCAACAACCTTGTTGATATCCCCAACTTGTTGAATCATATAATTCAATCGGTCATCCATCATACTTCTAACTTCAGCATCACTAACCACAATACTATCCTGAATTGCCTGGTGCGCATACAATTTATCTTCTAAAAGCTTACCTAACATCTGGCATCTTGTAATATCTTTTGTAGAACCTCCTGATGCAGAAATTTCTAAATATCCTTTATCAATATCAGAATCTAAAACAATATAATCTCCAACATTAGCAATAATACCATCAATTTTTTGCTTGTGTCCAGAAGGAATTTCAACTGGTTTCTTAATCACAGTATCTTTTATAATTTCCTGAGCTGAGATAATTGAGGTGAAAAAAAATAAAAAACACATTGTCAATATTAACTTGTAATCAATTGTTTTTAACTGTAATTTTTTTAATAACATTATTTTAAATTTAATTTGAATGTAAAGATCTTGCTTTAGAATTTCGTTTTAAACTAAAATCACTTTACAATGTATTTTCAATGTTTATCCTGAAAATACTAAATAATTAAGATCTAGTTCAATTTACCTTATAGCGAACAAAAATAACAATTCAATTACATAATACAACTATCGGCTATACTATTAACAAAAAATTATATGGATGATCGTTGAATTTCATACAGGACAACTGTTTCTATGGGATTAATCTCTTTAAAAAAACGGCAGTAATCTTTACCACAATGCTCACAAAGATCGATTTGATGAATATTTTATATACATTCAAAAGAAGCAACTTTTGATAAAATAAAAAAGTTATCAATACTACAACGTTTTCGCTGTATAAACATTTTCTTATAAAAACAAACCGAATCAAAAAACACATACTTTAGATAAATAATTGATAATTATTAGGGGATAAAATTACGAATAGCATTTACAAAACCTTTAATAAATATCAAATTACAAACTTTATTATCTAACCTAAACCCAAGTCTAACTATGAAAAAACCTATTGTAAAGATTTATCTGCTTGCAGCAATTACTATATTCCTATATTCGTGCTCGCAGAACGAAACAAATGAAACAGATCTAAAAGCTTCAAGTCAGCAATTTGAGATCATTAATGTTACCCATCATGACGGAAAACCATTCAGCACCGGAACTTCCAGTTCATCCCTAACAGGAAAATATGTCGATAATCCGGGCGGAGGAGTTATGATGCAAGCCTTTTATTGGGATGTTCCTGCCGGAGGAAATTGGTGGAATACTGTAAATAGTAAATTAACCGCGTGGTCAAATGCCGGGATAGGATCTATTTGGTTACCTCCTGCTTCAAAAGCTCAAAATGGGGCATTCTCTATGGGATATGATCCAACGGATTATTTTGATTTTGGAGATTACAACCAAAATGGTTCTGTAGAAACCCGATTTGGCTCTAAAACCGAATTGGTAAGTCTGATCACAAATGCACATACGGAGAACATGAAAGTATATGCAGATATAGTAATCAATCATAACAGTGGCGGTCAATCAGAAGCTAATCCGTTTACAGGAACAAATACCTGGACAGATTTTAGCGGAATTGCTTCTGGAAAATTTAAACGTTCTTATAATGACTTTTATAAAAACAGTTATGGTAATAATGATGAAGGTGCTTTTGGCGGATTTCCGGATTTATGCCATGCAAATCCGTATGTACAGGATTGGTTATGGGGAAGAGCTGACGGGGTTGGAAAATATTATAAAAACACCATGAAATTTGATGGCTGGAGATTCGATTACGTTAAAGGATTTGGTGCTTGGGTTGTAAATGCCTGGAATGCTAATGTAGGCGGGTTTTCGGTTGGGGAATTATGGGATTCAAATGTAAACGTATTAAATGACTGGGCTAATAACGCCAATAGTTCTGTTTTTGATTTTGCTTGTTATTATAAAATGAATGATGCATTCGACGGAAATAATCTTGCATTATTAAATGACGATATGATGTGGAAAAGAAACCCCTATAAAGCGGTGACTTTTGTAACAAATCATGATACTGATGAAATTTCTAATAAATTATTAGCCTATTCTTATATTTTAACTCACGAAGGATATCCTACAATTTTCTATAGAGATTATGAAGAATGGCTGGATAAAAATAAATTGAACAATCTGATTTGGATTCATAATAACAAGGCTACAGGCACAACTTCGATTTTATATTCAGATGATGACGAATATGTAGCCCGCAGAAATGGATATAATGGAAACCCTGGATTAGTAGTGTACATCAATAATTCAAACACTTGGCAAGAAAGATGGATCCAGACCAATTGGGCAAACACTCAAATTAAAGACTTTACAGGAAATTCAACATGGGTACCAACCACACAAGCAGATAAATGGGTAAAAATTCAATGTCCACCCAAAGGTTATTCAGTTTGGTCAGTTAACCAATAATTTAAATTTTAATAATTTTAAGGCTGTTTGAATAAAAACAGCCTTATTTTTTTGAATGCTGGCTGATTTGTAATAAAACGAAAGTCTTCCTAATTTAAGAAGTGAATATTTTTATTAAGCCGTAATTAATAGTACTTTTGCAACCTATTTATACGAAATATGAGCTTTTTAAAAGAAATACAACGCAGAAGAACATTTGGAATTATATCGCATCCTGATGCCGGTAAAACAACATTAACGGAGAAATTATTATTGTTTGGAGGGGCTATTCAGGAAGCTGGTGCTGTAAAAAACAATAAAATTAAAAAAGGAGCAACGAGTGATTTCATGGAAATCGAACGCCAAAGAGGTATTTCGGTTTCAACATCTGTGCTTGCTTTTAATTACCAGGATAAAAAAATCAACATTCTTGACACGCCTGGTCACAAGGATTTTGCTGAAGACACTTTTAGAACTTTAACTGCTGTTGATAGTGTTATTGTTGTTATTGACGTTGCAAAAGGGGTTGAGGAACAAACAGAGAAATTAGTTGCTGTTTGTAGAATGAGAAATATTCCGATGATTGTTTTCATCAATAAGTTAGACCGTGAAGGAAAAGATGCTTTTGACTTAATGGATGAAGTAGAACAAAAGCTTGGTCTTACGGTTACGCCTTTGAGTTTCCCAATTGGTATGGGTTATGACTTTCAGGGAATTTATAATCTTTGGGAACAAAACATTAATCTTTTCAGTGGAGACAGTCGTAAAAATATCGAGGAAACGATCGCATTCTCTGATGTAAAAAGTCCGGAATTAGAAAAAATAATTGGTCAGAAACCAGCAGATAGATTACGTGAAGAATTAGAATTAATCGATGAAGTGTATCCTAAATTTGATCGTCAGGATTATTTAGATGGGAAATTACAACCTGTATTTTTTGGTTCTGCATTAAATAATTTTGGAGTTAGAGAATTGTTAGATTGTTTTGTAGCAATCGCTCCGTCTCCAAGACCTAAAGATTCTGAAACTCGTCTGGTAGATCCTACTGAAGAAAAAATGACTGGTTTTGTATTTAAAATCCATGCTAATATGGATCCTAAACACAGAGACCGTTTAGCTTTTATCAAAATTGTTTCCGGAACTTTTGAAAGAAACAAGCCTTATTACCACGTTCGTCAGAAGAAAAATTTAAAATTTTCTAGCCCGAATGCCTTTTTTGCTGAGAAAAAAGAAATTGTCGATATTTCTTATCCCGGTGATATTGTTGGTTTGCACGATACAGGAAATTTCAAAATTGGAGATACTTTAACCGAAGGCGAAATAATGAGTTTCAAAGGAATTCCGAGTTTCTCTCCGGAACACTTTAGATATATTAACAACGCTGATCCTATGAAAGCCAAACAATTGGACAAAGGTATCGATCAGTTAATGGATGAAGGTGTAGCACAGTTGTTTACATTAGAAATGAACAACCGTAAAATAATTGGAACTGTTGGAGCGCTTCAATATGAGGTTATTCAATATCGTCTAGAGCATGAATATGGTGCAAAATGCACTTACGAAAACTTCCCTGTTCATAAAGCTTGCTGGGTAAAACCTGATGATGCTAAAAACAATGAATTCAAAGAATTTAGACGTATTAAACAAAAATTCCTAGCGCACGATAAATACGGTCAATTGGTTTTCTTAGCTGATTCTGACTTTACGATTCAGATGACACAAAGTAAATATCCAAGCGTGAAGCTATTCTTTACTTCAGAATTTGACTAAGTTTTTATTTAAAATACAACATAAAAAAAGCGCTAATTTATAATTAGCGCTTTTTTTTAATTTGAATTAAACCAACCTTTATAAGTTATTATATTCCAAAAATTAATCCTTTTCTACAAGGAGAAACCAATTTAGCACAATAGTTTCATACTAAGAAATTTAGTCGATGAAAGTAAAACTAAATCAGTTGAATTACATTTTACTCTTACCTTAAAAAAAAAGCCCCATTAAAAAAATAATGGGGCTTTAATAATTTATGCTTGTCCTGCCGGACCAAAATTAAGCGGTATTGGTGCTTGTTCCGTCTCTTTGATTTCGCCGTGGGCTGCTTCAAAACGATGAATATTTTCTCCAATTGCTTTTAATAATCTTTTAGCATGTTGTGGTGTCAAGACAATTCTTGACTTTACCTTGGCTTTAGGAATACCTGGCATAATACTCACAAAATCTAAAACAAACTCTGATGATGAGTGGTTGATAATCGCAAGATTAGAATAAATTCCTTCTGCAATAGTCTCGTCTAACTCAATATTAATTTGCTCCTGTTGTTGTTTCGGATTACTCATAGTTTCCTAATTAATAGATATATTCTTCTTTATTAGCCATCATTTCATTGTAATCGTCTTTAGATCCTACGATAGTATTATCGTATTCTCTCATACCAGTTCCCGCAGGAATTCTGTGTCCAACAATTACATTTTCTTTCAATCCTTCCAGATTATCTACTTTACCAGCTACTGCAGCTTCGTTAAGTACTTTTGTTGTTTCCTGGAATGAAGCAGCAGAGATGAATGATTTAGTTTGTAGCGAAGCTCTTGTAATACCTTGTAGAACTGGTGTTGCAGTTGCAGTAATTACATCTCTTGCTACTACTAAATTTTTATCATTACGTTTAAGTAATGAATTTTCATCACGTAAATCACGAGGCGAAATAATCTGACCTGGTTTCAATACCGCAGAATCTCCAGCGTCTTCAACTACTTTCATACCATATAATTTATCATTTTGAACGATAAAATCTTTAGTGTGAATTAATTGATCTTCTAGGAACAATGTATCTCCCGGATCTTGAACTCTTACTTTACGCATCATTTGACGAATAACTACCTCAAAGTGCTTGTCATTAATTTTTACCCCTTGTAAACGGTATACCTCTTGAATTTCATTTACCAAGTACTGTTGAACAGCAGCCGGTCCTTGAATTCTTAAAATATCATCTGGTGTAATTGCACCGTCAGACAATGGTACTCCTGCTCTTACGAAGTCATTTTCCTGTACTAAGATTTGGCTAGAAAGTTTAACTAAATACTTTTTAATCTCACCAAATTTAGATTCGATAACAATTTCACGGTTACCTCTTTTGATTTTTCCAAAAGAAACAACACCGTCAATTTCAGAAACAACCGCTGGGTTAGAAGGGTTACGAGCCTCAAGCAACTCAGTAATTCTTGGTAAACCTCCTGTAATATCTCCTGCTTTAGAAGAACGACGTGGAATCTTAACCAATACTTTACCTGCTTTAATTTTCTCTCCATTCTCAACCATAAGGTGGGCTCCTACTGGTAAGTTATACGAACGAATTAATTCACCTTCTTTACCGTAAACCAATAAAGTTGGAATTAATTTTTTATTTCTTGCTTCAGAAATTACTTTTTCCTGGAATCCTGTTTGCTCATCGATTTCAACCATGAACGATTGTCCTTGCTCTAAATCCTCGTAAGCAATCTTACCAGTAAATTCAGAAACAATTACACCATTATATGGATCCCATTTACAAATAGTAGATCCTTTAGTAACTACTTCACCATCCTTAACGAAAATACTAGATCCGTAAGGGATATTATGTGTATTTAAAACGATTCCAGTTTTCTCGTCAACTAATTTTAATTCAGTTGAACGTGATACTACGATATCTACCGCATTACCTTCACTATCCTCACCTTTTACAGTTTTTAAATCTTCAATCTCAAGTCTACCGTTAAATCTTGTAACAATACTAGATTCTTCAGAAATACCTCCTGCAACCCCTCCAACGTGGAACGTACGAAGTGTTAACTGTGTACCTGGCTCTCCAATAGACTGAGCTGCAATAACTCCTACTGCTTCACCTCTTTGTGTCATCTTACCAGTAGCTAAGTTTCTACCGTAACATTTAGCACAAATACCTTTTAAAGCCTCACAAGTTAATGGAGATCTAACTTCTACTCTTTCAATCGGAGAAGCTTCAATAACTCTCATGATTGCTTCAGTAATTTGTTGACCTGATTGAACTAATACTTCATTAGTAAGAGGATTAATAACATCTTGCAATGCAACACGTCCTAAAATTCTTTCTCCTAAAGATTCAACAATTTCCTCATTTTTCTTCAAAGCAGAAACTTCAACACCTCTAAGAGTACCACAATCTTCGATGTTTACAATAACATCTTGTGATACGTCATGAAGCCTTCTTGTCAAGTATCCGGCATCGGCAGTTTTAAGAGCCGTATCCGCAAGTCCTTTACGAGCACCGTGAGTAGAAATGAAATACTCAAGAATCGAAAGACCTTCCTTAAAGTTAGAAAGAATCGGGTTTTCAATAATCTCACCACCACCGGCAGTAGATTTTTTAGGCTTAGCCATCAAACCACGCATACCTGTTAACTGACGAATCTGTTCCTTAGAACCCCTCGCCCCAGAGTCAAGCATCATATATACAGAGTTGAAACCTTGTTGGTCTTCTCTAATATTTTTCATTGCTAATTCTGTCAACTGAGCATTTGCAGAAGTCCATACGTCAATAACCTGGTTGTAACGTTCGTTATTGGTAATAAGACCCATGTTATAATTCACAGAAATACCTTCAACTTGCTCTCTGGCATCTGCAATTAATTTTGTTTTTTGTTCTGGAATTCTAATATCACCAAGAGAGAATGATAAACCTCCTCTAAATGCGAATTTATAACCCATATCTTTCATATTGTCCAAGAAAGCAGCAGTAGTAGGTACATTAGTCACACTTAAAATGTGTCCAATAATATCTCTAAGGTTTTTCTTAGTCAATACATCATTGATATATCCGGCTGCTTCAGGTACTACTTCATTAAATAATACACGTCCTGCAGTTGTTTGGATAATCTTGTACACTAATTCTCCAGCTTCATTAAAATCTTTTGCTCTGATTCTTACACGAGCATTCAATTCTAATCTTCCTTCGTTTAATGCAATATTTACTTCTTCAGCAGAATAGAATGTTAAGTCTTGACCTAAAATTATGTGTTCTGGTGTAGAGATACGTTCTTTGGTCATATAATATAGACCCAAGACCATATCCTGAGAAGGTACAGTAATTGGCGCACCATTTGCAGGGTTAAGGATATTGTGAGAAGCTAACATTAATAATTGTGCCTCTAAAATAGCCTCTGGTCCTAATGGTAAGTGAACCGCCATTTGATCCCCATCAAAATCGGCATTAAAAGCCGTACATACTAATGGGTGCAACTGGATTGCTTTTCCTTCAATTAATTTTGGTTGAAAAGCCTGGATACCAAGTCTGTGTAACGTAGGAGCACGGTTAAGTAATACTGGGTGACCTTTAATTACATTTTCAAGGATATCCCAAACAACTGGCTCTTTTTTGTCTATAATTTTCTTAGCAGATTTTACTGTTTTTACAATACCTCTTTCAATCAATTTACGGATAACGAAAGGTTTGTATAATTCAGATGCCATATCTTTTGGCAATCCGCATTCGAATAATTTTAATTCAGGACCAACAACAATTACCGAACGAGCAGAATAATCCACACGTTTTCCAAGTAAGTTTTGACGGAAACGTCCTTGCTTACCTTTTAAGGAATCAGATAATGATTTTAATGGTCTGTTAGATTCTGTTTTAACAGCAGAAGCTTTACGCGTGTTGTCAAATAATGAATCTACAGATTCCTGTAACATACGTTTTTCGTTTCTTAAGATAACTTCTGGAGCTTTAATCTCCATTAATCTTTTCAAACGGTTGTTACGGATGATTACACGACGGTATAAGTCATTTAAATCTGAAGTTGCAAAACGACCTCCATCAAGTGGCACAAGCGGACGTAATTCTGGCGGAATAACAGGAACCACTTTCATAATCATCCACTCAGGACGATTTTCGCGGTTTAAGTTAGACTCACGGAATGACTCAACAACTTGTAATCTTTTTAAAGCTTCAGTTTTACGTTGTTTAGATGTTTCGTTATTAGCACTGTGTCTCAATTGGTAAGACAACTCATCTAAGTCGATACGTGCTAATAAATCCATAATACATTCTGCTCCCATTTTGGCAACAAATTTATTAGGATCCATATCATCTAAATATTGATTTTCTTGCGGAAGAGTATCTAAAATATTCAAATATTCTTCTTCAGTTAAGAAATCTAATCTTTGTAATGATTCTCCATCTGCATTTTTAGCAATACCAGCCTGGATTACTACGTATCTTTCGTAGTAAATGATCATGTCTAATTTCTTAGATGGAAGACCAAGGATATAACCAATTTTGTTTGGAAGAGAACGGAAGTACCAGATGTGAGCAATTGGCACAACAAGGTTGATGTGTCCTACTCTGTCACGACGTACTTTTTTCTCAGTAACTTCAACACCACAACGGTCGCAAATGATACCTTTGTAACGAATTCTTTTATATTTACCACAAGCACACTCAAAATCCTTAACAGGTCCGAAGATTCTTTCGCAAAAAAGTCCGTCACGTTCTGGTTTGTGCGTTCTGTAGTTGATAGTTTCTGGTTTCAAAACCTCTCCTCTTGATTCTTTCAAGATAGATTCAGGTGAAGCCAATCCAATTGAGATTTTATTAAATCTTTTAACCGGATTTTTATCTTTATTATTGTTTCTATTATTCATCATAGTTTTTACTATTGATTTATCTGCAATTAAAAAATTGATTTCGCTTTAGTCAAAAGTTTAAAAATCGAAAGTCAAAAGTCATTTTCAGGACTTTAAGACTTTAAGACATTTTACTTTATGACTTTAACACTACCTCGGATTACTTCTCTAAACTTCAAACATCAATGTTGAAGCGCTAATTATAAAACTTTTCAGGTCTAAATAAAAAATCGGAACGGGTTACGGGTATAAATCCTAAAAACTTTTATTTTAATAAACAGCTTCAGTCTCAGCTTCCAGTGTTGAACTGAATACTGAGACTGTAACTGAAAACTTTATTTATTCTTCTAAACGAATGTCAAGTCCAAGACCTTTCAATTCATGCATTAATACATTGAATGATTCTGGTAATCCCGGTTCTGGCATAGACTCTCCCTTAACGATAGCTTCGTAAGTTTTAGCTCTACCAATAACGTCATCCGACTTAACTGTTAAGATTTCACGTAGTGTACTTGATGCTCCATAAGCTTCAAGTGCCCAAACCTCCATCTCTCCAAAACGCTGACCTCCAAATTGAGCTTTACCTCCAAGTGGTTGTTGAGTAATCAACGAGTATGGACCAATAGAACGCGCGTGCATCTTATCATCAACCATGTGTCCTAATTTAAGCATGTAAATTACTCCCACAGTTGCAGCTTGATGGAAACGCTCTCCAGTACCACCATCATAAAGGTGTGTATGTCCGAAACGTGGAACTCCAGCTTCATCAGTTAATTCATTGATTTGGTCTAAAGAAGCACCATCAAAAATTGGAGTAGCAAATTTTCTACCTAAATTTTGTCCAGCCCATCCAAGAACAGTCTCATAAATCTGACCAATGTTCATACGTGAAGGTACCCCAAGTGGATTCAATACGATATCTACCGGTGTTCCGTCTTCAAGGAAAGGCATATCTTCATGACGGACGATTCTTGCAACAATACCTTTGTTACCGTGACGTCCAGCCATTTTATCCCCTACTTTCAACTTACGCTTTTTAGCGATATAAATTTTCGCTAATTTCAAGATTCCAGATGGCAATTCATCTCCGACTGTAATAGTGAATTTTTCTCTTCTTAAAGCTCCTTGTAAGTCGTTTAGCTTAATTTTATAGTTATGAATTAAATCATTAACCATTTTATTAGTAGCATCATCAGCAACCCATTGACCTTTGCTTAAGTGAGCAAAATCTTCTACTGCGTAAAGCATTTTCTGAGTATATTTTTTACCTTTTGGTAAAACTTCTTCACCCAAATCATTCATTACACCTTGAGATGTTTTTCCGTTCACGATCAAGAATAATTTCTCAACCAATCTGTCTTTCAATTCAACAAATTTAGTTTCGAATTCCATTTCTAAAGCGCCTAAAGCATCTTTATCCTGAGTACGTTTACGTTTATCTTTTACGGCTCTTGCAAATAATTTTTTGTCAAGAACTACACCGTGTAAAGATGGAGACGCTTTTAATGAAGCATCTTTTACATCTCCTGCTTTATCCCCGAAGATTGCACGAAGCAATTTCTCTTCCGGAGTAGGATCTGACTCTCCTTTTGGTGTAATTTTTCCGATCAAAATGTCGCCAGGTTTAACCTCTGCACCAATTCTGATCATACCGTTTTCATCTAAATCTTTAGTAGCTTCTTCAGAAACGTTAGGAATATCGTTTGTTAACTCTTCATTTCCTAACTTAGTATCTCTAACCTCTAATGAATAATCATCAACGTGGATAGAAGTAAAAATATCATCACGAACTACTTTTTCAGAAATTACAATCGCATCCTCAAAGTTATACCCTTTCCATGGCATGAACGCAACTTTTAAGTTTCTACCTAAAGCTAATTCACCATTTTGAGTAGCATACCCTTCTGATAATACTTGTCCAAGAACTACTCTGTCACCTTTTCTTACGATTGGTTTCAAGTTGATACTTGTTCCTTGATTTGTTTTTCTAAATTTAATTAAGTTGTATGTTTTTTCATCAGAATCAAAACTTACCATTCTTTCTTCTTCAGTACGGTCGTATTTGATAGTAATGATGTTTGCATCAACATACTCTATAGTTCCATCTCCTTCAGCATTAATCAATACTCTAGAATCTGAAGCTACCTGACGCTCTAAACCTGTACCAACAATTGGTGCTTCCGGACGGATCAAAGGAACCGCCTGACGCATCATGTTAGATCCCATCAAGGCTCTATTCGCATCATCATGTTCCAAGAAAGGAATCAATGAAGCCGAAATCGAAGCAATCTGGTTAGGAGCAACGTCTGTATAGTGTACTGCAGAAGGTTCAACAACCGGGAAGTCACCTTCCTCACGAGCAATAACATTAGTCGCCGTGATTTTACCAGTCTCATCCATTTCAATGTTTGCCTGAGCAATCATTTTTCCTTCTTCTTCTTCAGCACTTAAATAGATAGGTGTACTTACTAAATCAACTACACCATCTGTAACTTTACGGTAAGGAGTTTCGATGAAACCCATTCCGTTAACTTTTGCATAAACACCAAGAGATGAAATCAAACCAATGTTTGGTCCCTCTGGAGTTTCAATCGGACATAAACGACCATAGTGTGTATAGTGAACGTCACGAACCTCAAATCCAGCTCTTTCTCTCGAAAGTCCACCAGGTCCAAGGGCAGAAAGTCTTCTTTTGTGTGTAATCTCAGCTAATGGATTCGTTTGATCCATAAATTGAGATAACTGGTTCGTACCAAAGAAAGAGTTGATAACCGATGATAATGTTTTAGCATTAATCAAATCGATTGGTGTAAACACCTCGTTATCTCTAACGTTCATTCTCTCACGAATAGTTCTCGCCATACGCGCTAAACCAACACCGAATTGTTGAGACAATTGTTCTCCAACTGTTCTAACACGACGGTTTGATAAGTGATCAATATCATCAATCTCTGCTTTAGAGTTGATCAATTCGATCAAATATTTTACAATGGTAATGATATCTTCTTTGGTAAGCACTTGCTTTTCCATAGGGATATCTAAACCAAGTTTTTTGTTCATTCTGTAACGACCAACTTCACCTAAGTTATAACGTTGATCTGAGAAGAACAATTTATCTATAATACCACGAGCAGTTTCTTCATCAGGCGGTTCTGCATTACGCAATTGTCTGTAGATATGCTCAACAGCTTCTTTTTCAGAGTTTGTTGGATCTTTTTGTAATGTATTGTGAATAATACCATAATCTGCCTGGTTATTATCCTCTTTATGTAACAAAATTGATTTTACGTTTGCATCAATGATTTCTTCAACATTATCTTTGTCGATAATAGTATCTCTATCAAGGATGATTTCGTTACGTTCGATAGAAACTACCTCACCGGTATCTTCATCAACGAAATCCTCGTGCCAAGTGTTCAATACACGTGCAGCAAGTCTTCTTCCAATATATTTTTTAATTCCTGTTTTAGAAACTTTAATTTCCTCTGCAAGGTCGAAAATCTCAAGGATATCCTTATCTCTTTCAAATCCAATAGCACGGAATAAAGTTGTAACAGGTAATTTTTTCTTTCTATCAATATAAGCATACATTACGCTGTTTATATCTGTAGAAAATTCTATCCAGGATCCTTTAAAAGGAATTACTCTGGCAGAATAAAGTTTTGTTCCATTTGCGTGGAATGATTGTCCAAAGAAAACCCCAGGAGAACGGTGTAGTTGAGATACTACCACACGCTCAGCACCATTGATCACAAAAGTACCGCTTGGAGTCATATAAGGTATTGTTCCAAGATAAACATCTTGTACAATAGTTTCAAAATCTTCGTGTTCTGGATCTGTACAGTATAGTTTTAACCTGGCTTTTAAAGGCACACTATAAGTAAGACCTCTCTCTATACATTCTTGAATGGTATAACGTGGTGGATCTACAAAATAATCAAGGAACTCCAGTACAAAGTTATTTCTAGTATCTGTAATTGGAAAGTTTTCCATGAAGGTGTTGTACAACCCTTCGTCGCCTCTTTCGTCAGATTTTGTTTCTAATTGAAAAAAATCTTTAAACGATTTTACCTGAACATCAAGAAAATCCGGATATTGAGGTATGTTTTTTGTAGAGGCAAAATTCAATCTTTCAGTCTGATTTGTTATCATCAATGGACAAAATTTTGATTAAAAAAAAGTAGTTTTTTGTGTAAAAACACAATGTTTAATTGATACCTTCTTTTTGTAATCAATACATCTTTAAAAATAACCCGGTAAAAATTGGTTAATTTTTTTTCTTCGTACTGATCAAAAACTTTTTCGTATTTTAAACTATTTGATAATAAAACTTGATATATTTTATTATACGAAAAATGGTTTAGGCCATTGAGTGTTAACTCAAGACCTAAACCTAGTTCTTAAAACCGAGTAAACTTATTTAAGTTCAACTACAGCTCCAGCTTCTTCTAATGATTTTTTAAGACCTTCAGCCTCTTCTTTAGAAACACCTTCTTTAACGTTACTTGGAGCACCGTCAACTACATCTTTAGCTTCTTTCAAACCTAAACCTGTAAGTTCTTTTACTAATTTTACAACTGCTAATTTAGAAGCACCAGCTTCTTTTAATACAACTGTAAATTCAGTTTGTGCTTCTTCAGCAGCACCTTCTCCACCACCAGCAGCAACTACAACAGCTGCAGCAGCAGGCTCGATACCATACTCGTCTTTTAATATTGTTGCTAATTCGTTAACTTCTTTAACTGTTAAGTTAACTAATTGTTCTGCGAATTGTTTCAAATCTGCCATTTTTTCTATCGTTTAAAATGATTTGTAAAATATAATTTATTTATTGTGCGCTATTTAAGCAGCAAGGAAATAAAATTTCCTGCATTTGTTATTATGCTTCAGTTTCAGCCTCTTCGCTGTTTGCGAATTGGTTTTGTAAAGCAGAGATAACTCTTTGTGCTGGTGATTGCAATAATCCAATAAGCTCTCCAAGAAGTTCTTCTTTAGATTTAATAGTTGCTAATGCATCTAATTGATCATCTCCAATATAAACTTCAGAATTAATATAAGCTCCTTTTAATAAAGGTTTAGCCGATTTTTTTCTGAAATCTTTAATTATTTTTCCAGGTGCATTTGCTACATCTGAAATAAATATAGCACTATTACCAGTCAATACTGAAGGTAAATCACCATAGTCATTAGCAGAAGCTTCCATTGCTTTTGCAAGCAATGTATTTTTTACAACCTCTAATTTAATACCTGCTTTGTAACAAGCTCTTCTCAAGTTTGAAGTCGTTTCTGCGTTTAATCCAGAAATATCAGATACATAAATAATATTTGTACCAGCTAACTGTGCAGTTAAATCTTCAATCGCGATTGATTTTTCTTCTCTAGTCATACTAAAAATTATTAACTACCAATTATACTGCTTTAGGGTCCAATGCAATTGCAGGACTCATAGTGCTTGTAAGGTGAATACCTTTAATATAGGTACCTTTAGCAGCAGTTGGTTTAAGTTTGATTAATGTTTGAATAATTTCGTGTGCATTGTCATAAATTTGCTCAGCTCCAAAAGAAACTTTACCAATTCCTGCATGTACGATACCAGTTTTATCAACTTTAAAGTCAATTTTACCAGCTTTAACCTCTGCAACAGCTTTTGCAACATCCATAGTTACAGTACCTGTTTTAGGGTTTGGCATTAAACCTCTAGGTCCTAAAATACGACCTAATGGACCTAATTTACCCATAACAGCTGGCATAGTGATAATAACATCAACATCTGTCCAACCATCTTTAATTTTTTGTAAATAATCGTCAAGACCTACATAATCAGCTCCAGCAGCTAAAGCTTCTGCTTCTTTATCTGGAGTAACTAATGCTAATACTTTAACGTCTTTACCTGTTCCGTGAGGTAATGTAACTACACCTCTAACCATTTGATTCGCTTTTCTTGGATCTACACCCAAACGAACTGCGATATCAACAGACTCATCAAATTTTGCAGAAGCTATAACTTTAATTAATGCAGCTGCATCTTTTAAAGAGTATAGTTTGTTCTTTTCAATTTTTGAAGCAGCCTCTTTTTGCTTTTTTGTTAATTTTGCCATTTCTTTCTCTTAATTAAAAAGGAGCATCTCCTGATACAGTTATACCCATAGATCTAGCAGTTCCAGCGATCATGCTCATTGCAGATTCGATTGTGAATGCATTTAAATCTACCATTTTATCTTCAGCAATTGCTTTGATAACGTCCCAAGTAACGCTAGCTACTTTTTTACGATTTGGTTCACCTGATCCAGACTTTAGCTTTGCAGCTTCCAATAATTGGACAGCAGCTGGAGGAGTTTTTACAACAAAATCAAATGATTTGTCTTTATACACAGTAATTTGCACTGGGCATATTTTGCCAGGTTTATCTTGTGTTCTAGCATTGAACTGCTTACAGAACTCCATGATATTAACCCCAGCAGCTCCTAAAGCAGGTCCAACCGGTGGCGACGGATTCGCAGCACCTCCCTTAACTTGTAGTTTAACTACCTTACTAATTTCTTTAGCCATTTTTTAAAAAATTTAACACTATAATCATAGGAAGCAATTATAGTGGTTATTATAGATGTAACAAAAATTATACTTTTTCAACTTGCATAAAACTCAATTCTAATGGTGTTTTTCTTCCGAAAATCTTAACCATAACTTCAAGTTTACGCTTTTCATCATTTATTTTTTCAACCGTACCATTAAAGCCGTTAAATGGACCATCGATCACTTTAACAGTTTCACCTAAGTTGAAAGGAATTGCACGAGTATCTGTATTTACAGCTAACTCATCTACTTTACCTAACATTCTATTTACTTCAGAAAGTCTCAAAGGAACAGGTTCTCCACCTTTGATCTCACCTAAAAATCCAATTACACTAGTAATAGACTTAATAATATGAGGTATCTCACCAACCAAGTTGGCTTCGATCATAACATACCCAGGAAAATAAACTTTATCCTTAGACATTTTCTTTCCTTCTTTTACAGTAACTACTTTTTCTGTAGGCACTAAAACCTGGGAAACATAATCACCCATACCTAATCTGGCAATCTCAGTTTCGATGTAAGCTTTGACTTTATTTTCTTGTCCGCTTACAGCTCTTACTACGTACCATTTTTTCACATTATTATCTGCCATCACAAAAAAATTATCCTTTTAACCAGTTAAAAAATCCAGCCAAAGCTTTTGCAAAAAATTCGTCTACTCCCCATGTTGCCAAAGCGAATAAGATCGAAAATACAGCCACAACAATTGTCAATTTTTGAACCTCAGCCCAAGCAGGCCAAGTAACATTTGACTTTAACTCTTCGAAAGCCTCTGATAAATAATTCGTAACTTTTGTCATTTGATATATTTTTTTATTGCACGGGCGGAGGGATTCGAACCCCCATCAACGGTTTTGGAGACCGCTATTCTACCCTTGAACTACGCCCGTAATTAAAAGCCAGTGATTTCAGTTAAGAGAATCAGCTGGCTTTTTATAATATTTATAGGATTATCCTACGATTTCAGTTACCTGACCTGCTCCTACTGTTCTACCACCTTCACGGATAGCAAAACGTAAACCTACGCTCATTGCGATTGGGCTTAATAAAGCAACATTAATTGTCAAGTTGTCTCCTGGCATTACCATCTCTACTCCTTCTGGTAAAGTAATAACTCCTGTTACGTCAGTTGTACGTACGTAGAACTGTGGACGGTAGTTATTATGGAATGGAGTATGACGTCCACCTTCTTCTTTTTTCAAGATATAAACCTCAGCTTTGAAAGTAGCGTGTGGTTTTACTGATCCTGGCTTAATGATAACCATTCCTCTTTTGATAGATTCTTTATCAACACCTCTTAACAATAAACCTACGTTATCTCCAGCTTCTCCTCTGTCAAGAATTTTACGGAACATCTCAACTCCTGTAATAGTAGAAGTTAATTTGTCAGCTCCCATACCAATGATTTCAACAGCATCTCCTGTATTAGCAATACCAGTTTCGATACGTCCTGTAGCAACAGTTCCACGACCAGTAATTGTAAATACATCCTCAACTGGCATCAAGAATGGTTTTGCAGTATCACGGATTGGCTCTTCGATCCAAGAATCTACAGCTTCCATCAATTCAAGAATTTTAGGAACCCAAGCAGGATCATTATTCAATCCTCCTAAAGCAGAACCTTGAACAACTGGTCCATTATCTCCATCATATTCGTAGAAAGATAATAAATCTCTAATTTCCATTTCAACAAGCTCTAATAACTCAGCGTCATCAACCATGTCAACTTTGTTCATAAAAACAACCATTCTAGGAATACCAACCTGGCGACCTAAAAGGATGTGCTCACGAGTTTGTGGCATTGGACCATCTGTAGCAGCAACTACTAAGATAGCTCCGTCCATTTGAGCAGCACCAGTAACCATGTTCTTTACGTAATCCGCGTGACCTGGACAGTCAACGTGAGCGTAGTGACGATTAGCTGTTTCATACTCTACGTGTGATGTATTAATAGTAATACCTCTTTCTTTCTCCTCTGGAGCGTTATCGATTTGATCAAACGATTTTGCTTGACAGTAACCAGCATCAGACAATACCTTTGTAATTGCTGCAGTTAATGTAGTTTTTCCGTGATCCACGTGTCCAATTGTACCTATGTTTAAGTGCGGTTTGGAACGATTAAAATTCTCCTTTGCCATTTTACTTAATTTTTAATCTTAGTTATATATTAATTTTCAATTTCCTACTTACTTGAGCCAACTACGGGAATTGAACCCGTGACCTCTTCCTTACCAAGGAAGCACTCTACCTCTGAGCTAAGTCGGCAGAGAGTTCTGATTTAGATTGCATTTCAAAGATTTTAGTTTTAAAACCTGAAATCTACGTCCTAAAACCTTAACTTCTTTTTGTGGGGAGAGCAGGATTCGAACCTGCGAAGTTCACACAGCAGATTTACAGTCTGCCCTCGTTGGCCGCTTGAGTATCTCCCCTTTTTTTTATCAATAATCGTATGAACAATTTCAAATCGCATTTGAAATTTTAGAGCCGGCGGAGGGACTCGAACCCACGACCTGCTGATTACAAATCAGCTGCTCTAGCCAACTGAGCTACGCTGGCAATATCAATAAAAAAGTCCGCTATTTCTAACGGACTGCAAATGTAGCTATTTTATCTTTTAATCAAAACATTTTTTCAAAAAAATTTTCAATTATATGTGTGCTCTTATTTTTTCTTTCCTTTTTACTAATACACGCTCTAAAGATTCTGCCGAAAGCTCAATCGCCTCTTCAAAGGTTTTGCACTGTTTTTTAACCAAAAAATCATCTCCAGGAACATTAATCTTAATCTCTACTGCCTTATTCTCCTTATCACTTGTTCTTTCGACTTTTAAAAAAATGTCAGCCGAAACAACTCGATCGTAATACTTTTCTAATTTATCCATTCTTTCCTGAATAAAATCCACTAATTTTCTGTCAACAGTAAAGTTAACTGCATGAACATCTACCTTCATAATACAAATTTTAGGGTTAAACATTTCAGAACTGTTATTTATTCCTCGGATGCGCATTACCATACACCTTTTTAAGCTCTGCCAAACTATTATGAGTATAAACTTGTGTGGATGCCAAACTAGAATGTCCTAACAATTCTTTAACTGAATTTAAATCTGCTCCATTATTTAATAAGTGAGTCGCAAAAGTATGCCGAAGCACATGTGGACTTTTTTTTACCTTTTCGGAGACTTTACTAAAGTATGAATTTATTAATCGATACACAAAAGATTCACTCAATTTTAACCCTTTTCCTGAAATAAAAAAATAATCACCATCGACTATCTTTTCAACGGAAGTTCTTTCCTGCAGATACAAATTAAACTGTTCGACAATAATTGGCAAGACAGGAATAATACGTTCTTTATTTCGCTTTCCTAAAACCTTAATCACATTAGAAGACAAATCGACATTGTATCTCATTAAATTTATCAGTTCTGCTCTCCGCATTCCTGTTGTATAAAAAAGATCAACAATAAGCTTATCCCTCACCTCCTCAAACCCGGATGGATCACCAAACTGCTGCATTAGATCTGCCAATTCTTTTTCAGAAAAAGGAATCTGCACAATTTTAGGCGTCTTCAAGGCCTTATGCCTCAACATTGGGCTAACTTCTATTTGTTTTGTTTTTAAAAGGAACTTATAAAACGCTTTTAGAGATGACATCTTTCGATTTACAGAAACATTTGAAATATCCTGATCAACCAGAGAAACAATCCAACTTCTTATCTGACTATAATTAACCTGTTCGATATTCTCCTGATCAAAATGAGTTTTATTGAATGTTTCAAAAAATGAAATATCATTCAAATAAGCATTAATAGTGTGAACTGAATACTTTTTCTCTAATTGAAGATAATCCCGAAATGCTTCTTTATTTGCTTTCATAAAATAAGTACTTTTTTCCCTCTACTTACAGCGAATATTATTTATCTCAAAATTAAGCATAAAAAAACCGTTAGTATCAAAATTTTGATAACTAACGGCAATTATTTCTGATAAGCTAATACTAACTTTCTAAACCATCTTTCATGTTTTGAATGTAAGCTGCTTTTTGAATTTTGATTCTATTTTTAACAGAAGGCTTAATAAAAGCAGTACGCGCTCTTAATTGACGAACAGTTCCTGTTTTATCAAATTTTCTTTTATAGCGCTTTAATGCTCTATCGATATTTTCTCCGTCTTTAATTGGTATAATTAACATAATATAGACACCCCCTTTCGTTAAGTGTGCAAAAGTATATATTAATTATTGATTTCGGGTTATAAATTATCAATTATTTTTTTCAAAGAAAAAAGAAGATAGAAAAAAGAGAATACACTTAAAAAAACCATCTCTTATTAATGAGACAATTAAGCAAGATTTATGCTTTATTCTTTATTCTTTTAATAAATTTCTAGAGATAACTACTTTCTGAATTTCGGTAGTTCCTTCTCCTATTGTACACAACTTCGAGTCTCTATAAAATTTCTCTACAGGATAATCTTTTGTATAACCATAACCACCATGGATCTGAACGGCTTCGTTTGCAATTCTAACACAAGCTTCTGAGGCATACATTTTTGCCATTGCTCCAAGTGTTGTAACGGGCTTATGTTGCTGCTTTAAGAAAGCTGCTTTATGAAGCAATAATTCCGATGCTTCGATCTCCGTAGCCATATCAGCTAATTTAAATGAAATTCCCTGAAAATTACTAATAGGCTGACCAAACTGATGTCTCTCTTTTGAATATTTAAGAGCAGCTTCGTATGCACCTTTTGCAATCCCTAATGACAAAGCTCCGATTGAAATACGTCCTCCATCTAATATTTTCATAGCCTGAACAAATCCCTGGCCTACTTCTCCTAATCTATTTGCATCAGGAACACGGCAACCATCAAAAACCAATTCTGCAGTTTCGCTGGCACGCATTCCAAGTTTATTTTCTTTTTTACCTGAAGTAAATCCTTTCATTCCTTTTTCAAAAACAAAAGCGGTCATTCCTTTTGAATCACCTTTTTCTCCCGTTCGAACTATTACAACTGCAATGTCTCCGGAAATAGCATGAGTTATAAAATTCTTAGCTCCGTTTACAATCCATTCATCACCATCTTTAACAGCTGTTGTATTCATTCCGCCGGCATCTGAACCTGTATTATGCTCGGTTAAACCCCAGGCTCCTATATATTCTGCGGTCGCTAATTTTGGCAGCCATTTTTTCTTTTGCTCTTCATTTCCAAAAGTTAAGATGTGATTGGTGCATAATGAATTATGAGCTGCGACTGATAAACCAATTGAAGGATCTACTTTTGAAATTTCCTCTACAACTGTAATATATTCATGATAACCTAAACCTGATCCGCCATATTCTTCAGGAACTAAAACTCCCATAAATCCCATTTCGCCTAATTTTTTAAACAAAGGAATTGGAAAAATCTGAGCCTCGTCCCATTCCATTATATTAGGTCTGATATTTTTTTCGGCAAAATCTCTTATAGATTGAGCAATCATTGACTGCGTTTCGTTATATTCAAAATTCATTGTAAGCTGCTTTTGTTTTAGAACTCCAAATATAAACTAATTATTTTTGCTTTATCAACAGGAAAACCTTTAATTTTTGACAAATCCTCAATATTATTAATATTTCCGTTCATACTTCGATACGTGACAATTTGTTTTGCCAAGGTATATCTAAAATACGAAAACTGTGATAACTCTTTTAATGACGCTTCATTTATAGCGATCTTTTTAAACATTGAAGGAATTACAACCTTAAAATGCGAGTTCAATTCACTAATAACTTCGGGCGAAAGTCCCCAAACATCATTCATCTGTTCCATAGAAACAAAACATCCCAAGATTTCTTTCTGTTTTAATATTCTTAATGATAATGCTTCACCTATTCCGTAAAGTTTAATTAAATCCTCCTGCGTCGCCTCATTAATATCCAAAACTATAATTTTTTCTTTTTTAAAGTTTTCTTTATGAACAAATTCTTTTCTTTCTGTTTTCAAATCTTTTTTATTCTGAACCCAATCAGGAAATTTGAATAGAGGAGCCATCACATTTAATAAAGAATCTGAAATTTTTGTCACTTCCTGAAATTCTTTTGCGGAACTAACATATTTATTCTCTTTACGAAAAGCAAACAAACGATCTATCTGCTGAACTGACATTCCTAACTTGTACCCTTTATAATCTGTAATAAAATTTGGATTGAAAGAATACACTTTTGGCTTTTCATTAGACTTTACGAATTTCATCGAATCAATTTCTGACTGTAAAGACATCCATTCTTCTTTTTCAGGAAAAGATTTTTCGGGTAAACTAAAATCAACGAAAAAATATACCAACTGCAGTACTATTATTATAACAAAAAGGATAAAAACTCCCGTACGTTGTTGACTTGTAAACTTAAAATATAATTTTATGGTACTGAAATTCATATTATATAATGCAGTTATTTTAATTAGAGCTTTTTTAGCTTAATAAATTTATAAATATTTTACTACAATTATACGTTATAAAAAACTATTTACATAAGCTAAATGACATTTTTGCAATTCATATTTTAGTTCTTCTCCTACTAATAAAAGAGAAATGGCTTTCGAAAAGTTAAATATTCTTTTTTTATAACTTAAAACTTAATTATTGTTTTTATTTTTTATAAAAAACTATACATTTGGAGCTTAATAATAATAAAAACCACATATATGTCAATTTGGAAAAGAAAACCATTAAATCAGCTTTTGGCAGAAGCCGCTGATTCCGAAAAAGGATTAAAGAAAACATTAACGGCACCCGGATTGGTTGCTTTAGGAATTGGAGCTATTATTGGAGCTGGTTTATTTTCGATTACTGGTCTTGCAGCATCTATGAATGCAGGTCCGGCGATAACCATTTCGTTTCTTGTAGCTGCATTTGGATGTGTTTTTGCTGGTTTATGTTATGCTGAATTTTCTTCTATGATTCCAGTTGCCGGAAGTGCATATACTTACTCATTTGCAACAATGGGTGAATTTGTAGCATGGATAATTGGATGGGATCTTGTCTTAGAATATGCCGTAGGAGCAGCAACGGTCTCGATTAGCTGGTCGCGGTATTTTGGCAAATTCCTTAGTGGTTATGGTATTCATCTCAACGAGTCGTATATGCTTTCTCCTTTTGAAGGAGGGATAATTAATGTTCCTGCTGTAGTGATCGTAATGATAATGTCCTTAATATTAATTAGAGGAACAAAAGAATCTGCTTTCGTAAACAGTATTATTGTATTATTAAAAGTTACTGTTGTATTGGTTTTTATTGCTGTAGGATGGCAATACATAAGACCTGAAAATTACACTCCTTATATCCCTGCAAACACTGGTAAATTTGGAGAATTTGGTTTTTCAGGAATAATTAGAGCGGCTGCAATTGTATTTTTTGCATACATTGGTTTTGATGCTGTCTCTACTGCAGCACAAGAAGCTAAAAACCCTAAAAGAGATATGCCTATCGGAATTTTATTATCATTGGCAATCTGTACTGTTTTATATATTCTTTTTGCTCACGTAATGACTGGGGTTGTAAATTATCAGGCTTTTGCCGGTAAGGACGGAATCGCGCCTGTAGCAATTGCAGTTGAATCGATGGGACATGTGGGAGCAAACGGAATGATTACTCCGGCATACCCGTGGTTGAATAATGCTATTTTACTTGCTATCCTGGGTGGTTATGCTTCTGTAATTTTAGTAATGTTAATGGGACAAAGCAGGGTATTTTTCTCTATGAGTAAAGATGGGTTAATGCCAAAAGTTTTCTCTGAAGTACATTCAAAATTTAGAACTCCGGCAAAAAACAATTTATTGTTTATGGTAATTGTAAGTCTTTTTGCTGCATTTGTTCCTGCAAGAGTAGTAGGAGAAATGACTAGTATTGGTACTTTATTTGCTTTTATCCTTGTTTGTATTGGTGTATTGATTATGCGTAAAAAAATGCCGGATGCACCAAGAGCTTTCAGAACACCACTTGTACCTTTCGTGCCTATTGCAGGAGTATTAGTATGTTTATTTATGATGGTATTTTTACCATTGGATACCTGGATCAGACTAATTGCATGGATGATGCTTGGTTTTGACTTATATTTATTCTACGGAATGAAAAATAGTGTATTGAATAAAGGTACTTTTAGTGAGGGCAATTATAAAACTATCGCTTATTCCGGATACGCTATGGTAATAGCATTAGTTGCTGTTGCTTATATCAACCATTTAGATGCAAATGCTGATGGAGCTTTCTTGTATTACTTCTCTTTAATATTTGCAGCAATTCATGCCGTAATATTTACTTTCAGTTTTAATAAATCAAGATAAATAATTTCATTAAAAAAGGGCTCTGAAGTAATAATTACTTTAGAGCCCTTTTTTTATGATTAAAATTTAGTGTTACAGATCAAAAACAGATGTTCGTTTGGCGCGAATTAAATCCTTCAGTCGAATCCAAAATGCCAAAGTCAGGTATACTCCAAACCATAAACCTGCTGTAACAAACGAAATATAAATAAAGAACAACCTAACACTTGTTACTCTCATACCTAGCTTATCTGCAAGTCGGGATGAAACATGAAATCCATATTTCTCGAAGAAAAACTTCAGTTTTAAAATTGCTGACATCGTAGATTTTAGATTTTATCCTTTGGCTTCGCTCAGGATGGTTAATATTTGATAAGAAAGGCAAAAGTACAAAATTATTTTATTGACGCATTTTCTAATCGCCTAATTACTTTTCAGTAAATTTATTCCTAAAGCACATTTTAAACACGCTTTTTGATTGCAATATTCATTTTTGAGTTCTAATAACGATTGTGCTTCGAAAGCATTTTTACAAGAAATGCCAAAGGAATTAAATTTATCAATAATGGCATTTTTTTCAAGAGTAATTTCATTCATAAACGCTATTAGATCTTCTGAAATAGATTCTCCTCTTATATTTGAGTAAGCAAACTGAATTGGGATTATAGTATTGATAATAATCAGATCTAAAAAAGCTTTTGATAAAATTTTGGGTCTCTTTATACTCTCTTTATCGAATTGATAGTGATTTTACCAATACAAACTTGCAGAAACACCTAAGAGATCGTAAACGTTTTTAACTGATTTTAAATCAATCATTTTCGAAAATATATTTTGGTGTTTATGATATAAATTAGCTAATTGTGAAAGTCTGATGGTTGGAAAATTATCCGGACGATGCTTAAAAAACTGCACCGAATCTATATGCTGTTTTTCTAACTGATATTTATTAAGCAGATAGTAATACCTTAATTTTAGATCCGTAAAATAAACATCTTCTTTCTCATCATCTAATAATCCTGAAGAGCCTAAAAGTATCGCTTCAAGATTTTCGACTTCAAAGCTTTCTTTTCGAATAATCGAAAACGGGACTGATTTTGCAATTTGTAAAAAGGAATTGCCATTGGTATTTAAGCCGAAACTTTTTGCCAATAAAGAAAATAAAACGGCCTCCCAATCTTGGTTTGTCTCTTCTAATAAATCATATATAAATTTCGATTTTCTTTCTAAGCGCTCAAAAAATAGCCGCTCCTGCCAATTTTTAAAAACAAACTCGTCAATTTCGCCAATACTTTTTTTACAAAATATCCATGATTTGGGAATTATTAAAGCATGATAATTTGCCAGAATATCTGAAGAAATATAATCTTTGAGTACCAAAACAGGAATTTCTCTGTTGTTTTTACCGTATATATCTGTATCATGTTCCCAGACTACATGCAAAATTACATTTTCGTATGCTGCATCATTCTCGTGACCATGTACATACCAGTCTGAAGATTTTAAATGAATTTCGACATTTCCCGCCCATTTTTGATCTCCAATAGTAATTTGAGCGTTAAAAAAATCGGGGCCCGGCAAGTCGTAAATAGTCCTCTGTTTTTATAATTGTGATAGATTCATTCTGGATTGTTTGCAAATTCAACGTATCGAACTTCTTGAATTTCCAGAGGTAATGAAGAAAATCTTCTTTCATTTCTAGGCTTTTACTTTAATTTATAAAAACCCTAAATATAATTAAAAATACTAATAATCTTACATTTTTGTTTGGTATTTATTTTAACAGATACAATTTCGCACACGCACGAGCATCAGATAAGGCTTCATGATGGTTCAGCTGAATTTTCATTTCTCTGCAGCAATCACTTAATTTAGTAGGTTTAAAACCTTTTGCTTTATAGATTTTAACTGTACATTCCCATTTTTCAGCTATATTTAAATCCTCATATTGCAATCCGTAAAGTGCCATAGATTTACTTAAAACATTTCTATCAAAACTTTCGTTATGTGCAACAACAACTCTATTTTTTAACCTTTTTTCGATTTCAGGATAGACTTGTACAAAAGATTTAGCATACACGGTATCACTTGGATAAATTCCATGAACACGAATTGTAAACGGATTATATTCATTATTGGGCGGTTTGATCAAAGTAACGAACTCATCTACAATTATGCCGTTCTCTACAGTAACAATACCAACTGAACAAGGATGATGTCCTGTGGCGGTTTCAAAATCTATTGCGGTAAAATTCATTAATAGTTTTATACAGATTATAAAAATAGGGATTGAGGTAACATTTCAAGGAAAGGTAGTGCGCTTGAATAATCTAAGACTTCATATTCTAAACCTAAAGTTCGTAAATTAGAATAATATAATTTATGTTTTTGATAATAATTCTTCTCGCTTTGAATAAACCATGCTTTTTCTCCAAGCTTTTCAGATAAAAACCATTTCTCTAAAAGCCTCGCTGAGCGGCCATTTCCATAATTCCAAGGATGAATTTTCACAAAAACCAAATGAATTAAGCTTGCAAAATAAAAAACTTCAGAAAAACTTAACTCTTCATTTAAAAGGTAATCAACATCATCATAAAACTTTTTCATTTCTTCATTGACAAGATCAGGAATTGTAGCTACATATTCGATTTTTCCGTCATCAGTTGTGATAAACATGTTTTGAATTCTATGTTTACCCTGATATGCCAATGCTACAATATTTCTTCCCAATAATTTATGAGCTTCCGAAATATTTTTTTTATTTAATGAATTTACTTTGGCAAAAGAATACGCTTCATATAAATCATCAATTTTCCTGGTATAATCAGGAAGAAATTCTATACCAAAACGTTTATGGTTAACATAAGAATTTAATTCAATTTCTTCTCCTTCGATCTTACTCGAAAAAACCGAAGCTACTGAAGTATAAAAGCTAAAAGAATCATTAGAAATCTCAGCATCACAAAGATTCTCAAACTTCTGTTCTAATTCTTTTGGGAAGTTTTTTTTTATACTCTTCTAAAAGTAATTCCGGGATTATTTTCATTGAAAACTTAGTCATAGCACAAATATAAAACTTATATCAATAGTGTAAATTTATTACGGCAGATAACTTTAATTAAAAATGAGCTTTACAAAAATTCAACCATTTAAAACTAAAAATCCCACAGTTTAATAAACATGCAGGATTTTTAATATTTCTAATTACTTTTTTATTTTATAGATCCAATGATATCATATTTTGTAATAATATGATGATTTCCATTTCCCAGATCAACCAAAACAGCATCATTTTCTTTGGTAAATAATTTAGAAACTTCTTCTATAGGCGTTCCTAATTTTACAATAGGAAAAGGTTTTCCCATTACTTCCTTAATTGGTTTTTCGGCTACGTTTTTATCAGCAACATAACTTCTAAACAAATCTGTTTCATCTACAGAACCCACAAATCCGTTGATGTCTACAACCGGAATTTGCGAAATTTTATATTTACGCATACGTTCAATTGCATGCGAAACCAATTCTTCTGTACGTACAACGATCAGTTCCTTATCGATATGATCTTTGATTACATCTTCTGCCTTTGTTATGTTTTCTTCTAAGAATCCACGCTCACGCATCCAGTCATCATTGAACATTTTACCTACATAACGGCTTCCTGAATCGTGAAAAAGTACTACAACCACATCTTCCGGCTTGAAGTGTTCTTTAAGCTGCAAAAGCCCTTTTATACAAGCTCCGGCAGAATTCCCAACAAAAATTGCTTCTTCAAGCGCAATCTTTCTTGTATAAACCGCTGCATCTTTATCCGTAACTTTTGTAAAACCATCGATTAAAGAAAAGTCAACATTTTTAGGTAAAATATCTTCTCCAATTCCCTCAGTGATATAAGAGTAAATTTCGTTTTCGTCAAAAATTCCAGTTTCATGATATTTCTTAAAAACGGAACCATAAGTATCAATTCCCCAAATTTTAATATTCGGGTTTTTCTCTTTTAAATATTTTCCAACTCCGGAAATCGTCCCACCCGTTCCTACCCCAACCACAAAATGAGTAATTTTTCCATCAGTTTGTTTCCAGATTTCAGGTCCCGTTTGTTCGTAATGCGCCAAAGAATTTGACATATTATCGTATTGGTTTACGTACCAGGAATTTGGTGTTTCTTCAGCCAGACGCTTTGAAACAGAATAGTATGAACGTGGATCTGTTGGCTCAACATCTGTAGGACAAACTACAACTTTGGCACCAACAGCACGTAAAATATCCATTTTTTCTTTAGACTGTTTGTCTGAGATTACACAAATCAGTTTATATCCTTTTATGATAGCCACAAGTGCTAATCCCATACCTGTATTTCCAGAAGTACCTTCAATAATAGTTCCTCCGGGCTTTAAACGTCCATCTGCCTCTGCATCCTCCACCATTTTTACGGCCATTCTGTCTTTTACAGAATTTCCGGGATTAAATGTTTCGACTTTTGCCAATACTAACGCATCAATTTCAGCAACAATTTTGTTGAGTTTTACTAATGGTGTATTACCAATTGTTTCTAAAATGTTATTTGAAAAGTCCATTTTTATTTTAATTTTAATATTTGATTTTAATATAACTATTGATTTGATTTTACTGGAAGAAATTCCAAACTAAACCAAATCGGATAACGAAGTCACGATAAGGATTATTAGGCGCAGAATAATAATCGCTTTTAGAAAAAATAGAATTTATATGTTCCGCTTTTAAATAAAATCGAGTCTGACGAATTCTTGCATTTACAAAAAGATCAAATAACGGATAACCACCAATCTTTTTATTTTCCTGAACAAAAAACTCTCCAATAACCGGATTGTAATCATTTCCGTAATACTTTGTAAAATAATTAAAAACGATTCCGGTTTGCATAAACAAGGCTTTCTTGAAAAAGTAACCGGTATAATAAAATGTATTTCTTGTAACAAAATCCGGTACATTCAAAATCAGATCTGACTGATCTACTTTCTGATATAAAAGTGTATTATCTAATGCAAAGGGGCCAAATTTAAATTCACGACTTGCTTTTATTTCCAGATAATTGATTGCATTCCCGTATTGAGCAGGATTTATAATTTGTGTATTCACTTTTATCTGTTCTGGTGTAGAAACATCAGCGAAATACAAGTGATCATTTAGAACCGTGTACTGAACTTCAGCATTCAACCAAGGCGTAAGAACACTGGCACTAAGGGAGTTTATTTTTTCGTTTTTAAAATCCTTAGACCAATTATATTCTACATAACTACTTTGGTATAAATTATAGTTATTATTTGGTAATTTATTAATGTTGCGGTATCTAAAATCAAACTGGATTTTATCACTAAAGTCATATTTCAATTTAGCATCTAAATTAGAAAGCGACTGATTCGTAATTGATCTGGAATAGAAAAAACGCCCGTTCCATTTGTTTTTTTGATATTCATATTGTCCCCCAAAATTATTAATCTGAAGGTATAGATTATTTGGAATAACATTGTTTAAGCTATCTACTAATACTCTTCCGTATTCATAATTCGATCTGTAATCATCTACAAAGAAATTAAATTTGCCTAAAAGAGAATTTTCATAAGCAAGTCCAGCTCTGTTATACAGTCTTTCATATTTTGTATGATCATTTATGCCGCTGGTAACATAAGATTCTCCAAATCTTTGTACCGGTGTAGTACCAACAGTAGATAAAATAGTCTTCTGATTGTATTCAAAAAATTTAGTTTCGTAATTGAATTGATGTGTTACATATAAATTATTGCTTCCATCTGTTGGATTTATTCTAAACGCATGATCGAAAAACAAACGTCTTCCTTTTAGAAAGGACTTTGCATCTGTAAGATATACTTGTAATCTCTGGCGGTTTTTATAATCTTTATTATCACTCTCAAAATCCGAAGTCGATGTAATACCACCATTTTCTCCATTTGAAATATCCTGATAAGTATAATGCCCTTTTATTTCATATCTCTTATCAGTTGTTGCATAACTTGTTGTAAACCTAAAATTTCCCGCACTCACTAATTGATTTATATAATCTCCCTCTGAACGTAAACCTCTGTAAGCAATAGAAAAATTGAGGTTTTTTGAGGTATTTAATGTAATAAATGAATCTACGTTTTGACCTTTATTTATGGTTGTATTAAAAAACAGCTCTGTTAACGGTGTCGCTACTGAATAATAGTTGATTTGATCTGCCTGTAAATAATTAAAATGTTTACCGCTAAAACCTATTTCCGGATAAGGAGAAAAATTGGTCAGGCTGTATTGCAAAGTATTAAAAGTTTGTCCGATATTAGAAAAAGCCAAAAGTCCGAAATCATCCTTTCGAAGGTGATTTTGCTTATAGGCACTTTTCAGCGTTAACGACGTATCTACATAAGTAGTATCATGTTCCAGCGTAATAATCTGATATTGATCTATTGTCGCTATTTTTGCTTTCTTCTTTTTTACAGTATCGGTTATGCTTGAATATTTTGTATTCATATCTAAACCTTTTTGAGAAGTAGTTTTTTCCTGAGAAAACAATAAAGTTGGTACAACTAATAGATATAGAAAAAAGAATATTCTCATTTGATCGCTTTATATGGAATTATTTTGGCAAAATTTGTCTGGCAAAGGTAAAAGATAAAAACGTATAAAAAAACAAATCATTGTTATTGAGGTATTTTTTCAGACGTATCAATAGAAGCAAAAACCCCCAATCAGAAAAGTGATTGAGGGTTTTCAAAAAAATCAAAATATTTATTTTTTCTAATTCCAGTCTGGATTTTGTCCTAAACCTGGATTAGTGTTTAATTCAATTTGTGGTATAGGCCATAAGAACTTATAATTCTCATAGGGTATAGCAGCAATAGGAGTAGTAACAACAAAACTATTTCCTAATACATATGCAGCAGCAGCAGGTGCGCCATTAGCAAATTTTGCAGGAACTCCCTTATTAGCATCAGCAATAGCTGGTATTGGGTCATTTTGCAATCTATGAATATCTGTCCATCTGCGCCCTTCCTGTAAAAACTCAATTCTTCTTTCTTTAAGAATACCCGCGACCAAGGCAGCGTCTGTAGGGAAATCAGCAGCAACATAAGCTTGAGTAGCCGAAATAGCTAAAGATCTGTTTCTTACAGAGTTTAACAAAGTCAAAGCAGCAGTTGGATTTGACAAACGTGCCTGAGCCTCAGCCATGTTCAATACTACTTCAGCATATCTAATAACTGGTGCAGCATCTGTTCTGTTAGTAACGTCCGTATATTTATTAGAATATTTAATCCCAGAAGCAGGAGTAAAGATAAACTTGCCGTTTTCTCTTCGTTTATCATCAGCTAACCATTTAGAATCTCTCCAAAGAATTGGACTAATACAAACTAAAGCCCTGTCTTTTAATATACTAGCTAACGCAGCATTTGAACCAGGATTAGATATAGCAGAATGTTGGATAGAAAAAATAGATTCTGAGTTACTAGGCGCACTTCCAGTAGTATTCTGAAACGGAGCATAAGGATCAGCAGTAATTGCAAAAGCAGTTTTTAACTTGTCTCCTTCAAGAATTACATTTGCCCAATCTCTCTTTTGAAGATAAAGTCTAGTTTTGAACGCAATTGCAGCCCATTTAGAAGCTCTACCAACAACTCTTGATGAAAAACTAGTTGAGTTACCAGTTGTGATTAAAGTTTCTGCATCATTTAAATCTGCCAAAACTTTTGCATAAACATCAGCAACAGTATTTCGTGGCTTTGCTGATTCTGCTTTAATTTCTTCACTTGTATTAACCCCAACTTCTCTGTAAGGAACACCAGGATGCGTAGCACCAGGAGTAAAAAAATATGGTTTTGCAAAATAAGTAAGTAATTCTAAATGTGTAATCGCTCTTAAAAATTTAGCTTGTCCAATGTAATCATTTCCTACAGCCTGAGTAATTATACCCTTAGCAACAGCATCTGTTGTTCCTTCGATCATAATGTTACATCTGTTGATTAATCTGTAACCATCCACCCAGTAGTAAACATTATTAGCCGTTGTTGGATCGTAAGTACCTCTGTATGTTAACTCGTAAAAAGTTTGCATGTTTACAACATCTTCACCTCTTGTTTCACCTTGTTCTACAAACGCAGCTCCCCAAACATAACCTCTACCACCATTTGGACTGGTTGGTGCAGCATTATATTGACCAATAGCCGCAGCATTATAAACCCCATTCATGTAGGTAGAAATCAACGTAGGTGTTGTAAAAGCATCTGGACTTAGAATATTGTTTACTGGTTTTAAATCCAATATTTTTTCTTCTGTACATGAGCTCATCCCGAGTACGACTACAGAAAGTAAAATTGTTTTTATTATATTTTTCATATGTTTTTTTTATAAACTTACATTTAATCCAACTGATATCACTTTAGCACGTGGGGTACCATTCACATCTACTCCAGATGTTTCCATTTCAGGATTTATACCTTTATACTTTGTTATTAACCAGATATTTTGTGCCTGAACAAATAATCTAAAGTTATCTACTCCTATTTTGTCCATTACTAACTTAGGTAATGTATATCCTAAACTGATGTTATCAAGTGAGATAAAATCACCTTTTTCAACAAAACGCGTAGTGGCATTTCCTGAAAGATTCGTAAATGTATTAGAACTAGCAATTAATCTTGGTGTCCATCCGTCTCCAGGATTATCAACACTTTGCCACCTTCCTAATATCTCAGTACCATTATTGTTGAAATTTTGATTCATTAATTCTCTTCTGGTTGCGTTGAAAACTTTATTTCCTCCACTAAATCTAAACATGAAACCAAAATCAAGATTTTTATACTTCATAGTAGATGTAAAAGAACCATAATATGTAGGCAATGTATTTCCTAAGATAGTTTTATCAGCAGTTCCTAAAGATGCTCCAGTAGCTACGTTAGCAGGATTAGCAGGGTCATAAACAGCATACGTTGTTGTACTAAGATTTCCTTGTACTAAACTACCATCAGCTTTGTAATAAACAGGATTACCATTTGCGCTGTTAACACCCCAATATCTGTACCCATATAAAGAGTTAATCGATTCTCCTTCTTTGATAATAATGTTAGGTGCAATATTTGTATCTGTAGATGAACCACCTACAATTGGTTGCCCCCCATATAAAGCAGTAACTTTATTTTTAGTAAAAGTCACGTTAGAAGATACATCCCATTTGAAATTTGCATTATTGATAGCTTTGAAAGTTACAGCAAATTCATATCCCTGATTGTACATTGCACCAACGTTTTGGTTGATTGTATTGTTTGGAATACCAATAGATGGAGGTGTTGGCGCAGCCAAAACTAAATTATCAATATCATTTTTATAATAATCAAATGCTACAGTCAAACGATTGTTGAACAATCCTAAATCTACACCAAAGTCCACTTTACTAGAAGTCTCCCATTGTAATAAAGGATTTCCAAATTGATAATAACCAATACCATTTGAACTTCCGTATGGAGAACCAATTGTAAGATCTTTTGAAGGATAAGATGCTCCGTTTAAAACATCAACGTTACCCACTTCAGAATAAGAACCTCTGAATTTCAAATCAGAAACTACACTATTAATTCCTTCCATAAATCCTTCTTTAGAAACTGTCCAACCTGCAGAAACTCCAGGAAAATTATGGTATCTAACATCTGATTCAAACTGAGAAATTCCGTCACGTCTAATAGATCCCTGAACAAAATATTTCTCTTTGTAGTTGTATGTCACACGACCTAAGTATGATATAATTCCTTTTTCTAAAATACCACCACCGGTATCTTTAGTATTAAAACTATTATTTACTAAGTTCTTATCAAAGAAGTCACTTATAATATCACTTCCCTGACCCCATAATGTTTTATCTTGTGATTTTTGATACTCAGCAACCCCTGTCACACCAAGGTTATGATCTTCAGCAAAAGTATGCTTGTAATTCAAAATATTTTGCCAGTTCCATCTCAACAGATTTCTATTCTCCTGGTACACATATCCATTAAATGAACGTCCGTCTCCATGAATAGGATTCCAGTAATAAAAGCCATCTGTTGAAGCATTATCTGCACTTACTTGTAATTTATAACTTAAGTCAGAAGTAATTTTTGCATTTGCAAATACACTTGCAATAATTCTTGTTGTTGTTGATTTATATTTGTTATGGTCAAGAACATACATAATATTTGTAATAGCGTCGCCTACAGCAGCTAAGTTATCCCACTGACCAACAGCAGCATTACCCGGTGCAAGATTATATCCAGTTGGATCAAGAGCATCATAAATCGGTGTGTTTGGTAATTGTCTGATTGTATTAAAAATATTACCCGACAATCCACTTGCATTACTATTCAAACCATTATACTCAGTTCTGTTCACATTTAAATTAGTCCCAAAACTTAACCATCTGTTGATATCCTGATCAATATTCGCTCTAATCGAATATTTTTTCATACTATTTGATAAATTGATACCATCTAAATCAGTAATTCCTAAAGACAAATAATATTTTGTTTTCTCAGAACCTCCACTAAAATTAAGATTATGTGTAGTTTGAGGAGCATTTCTTAAAACAGCACTTTGCCAATCTGTATTATACGTATTTCCTACAGCCCAAGGAGTTTGTCCTGCATTCGATCTCTTCTCATTAGAGATAGTAATGAAATCCGGAGTTTGTAATAAATCGTATTTTTTAGCTGCACTAGCAACACCAAAAACGCTTGAATAACTCACTTTTAGAGCTCCTCTTTTTCCGCTTTTAGTAGTAATCAAAATAACACCATTAGCAGCTCTCGAACCGTAAATAGCTGTCGCAGCACCATCCTTTAAAATGTCGAAAGATTCAATATCTTCCGGGTTGATGTCAGCCAAACCATTTGTAGCTGAAACACCACCAATATCGCCAGAATAAATAGGAATACCATCTACAACAATTAAAGGCTCTGTACTTCCGGAAATAGATCCAATACCTCTAATTCTAATTTTTGGAGCAGCACCAAGAAGACCTGTATTAGTTAAAACCTGGACTCCTGTTGCTCTACCTGCTAATACTCCCTCGAAACTTGGAGTAACTAAATTAGCAATATCACTTCCGGCAATTTTAGAAATAGAACCCGTAACTTCTTTTCTTTTTTGTACACCGTAACCAACAACAACAACTTCATTCATCAATTGAGCCTCTGACTCTAATTGAACATTTACACTGTTTGATGTTCCAACAGTAGCTTCTCTATTATTCATACCTACGTATGAAAATATTAAAACATCTCCAGTTTTTGCTTTCACGGAATAACTTCCGTCGAAATCTGTCTGGGTACTTACTTTAGTTCCTCTTACAAGAACATTTACTCCTGGAATGACGCCTGTTTTATCAGAGACCTTTCCGGTAACAGTTCTCTCCTGAGCGAAAGAAAACTGCATAGACAACGCTACTAATAGCGTACAAATCCATTGTAATTTTAATTTCATTTTAGTTTATTTTGAATTAGTATGCGGCAAACATCTTAATTATTTCTTAAAATACCAAAACATTTTAACTTATTTTTAATCTAATTTTTTAAACATCCATCAATTTATACCTTAAAAAGCATTAATTTTAATCGTTTTAATAAAATTATTCCTCGCTTTTTTGCATAAATTTCAAACTTACGTAAATCTGATACTTAACTTTTTTTTAACAATTAATCAAGACAAATTAGTAAACCTCATAAAAAACAATACCTACTTTTACGAACATCATCAAAATACATAGCTTATTTACTTTTTTGATAAATCCTAGATTATTATTAAAGAATTAAAAAAAAATATTTTATAATATTTGCATCTCAAAAAGAAAAAATAAAATGCTTGCAAAAAATTTCTCAGGTTTTATTTTAGAAACAGGAACAGATGAAGCCGGTAGAGGTTGTTTGGCAGGTCCTGTAACAGCGGCAGCTGTAATTCTACCTGCTGATTTTGAAAATTTAATTTTAAATGACAGTAAACTATTGTCTGAGAAAATAAGAGTATCTTTAAAACCAATTATCGAACAACATGCTGTTTGTTTTTCTGTGACACATTTACATCCTGACGAAATAGATGAGATCAATATATTAAATGCATCAATGAAGGGAATGCAGGAATGTATCCTGAAATTAAATCAGATTCCTGAATTTATTATTGTGGATGGTAATCGTTTACTGAATGCAAAACTGGGTTTAAAAAATACTTTTGGTAAACAATTTTCGAAAAAAGAAATCGAATTATTAAAATCCATACCCAATGAAAGTATTATAAAAGGAGACTCTAAATATATAAGTATAGCTGCGGCTTCTGTGTTAGCAAAAACATATCGCGATGAGTACATGGATCAAATTCACGAAGAATTTCCAATGTACAACTGGAAACAAAACAAGGGATATCCAACAAAAGAACATCGTGAAGCTATTAGAAAATATGGCCCAACAAAATACCACCGAATGAGTTTCAGGCTTTTGCCGGAACAACTCGAATTAATTTTTGAATGATTAAAAGACCTATATAATTACAAGTTTTTAATCATTCAAAAAAATAACTTTCCTTATTTTTTGCTTTTTAAAAACTCTGCAAATTGCTTTGTATCAAAATAAAATGGTCTAATGGCAATAATTTTCCCGTTTTTTAAATCGAGATGTTCTGAAATTGGCATTGAAAGTGTTTTACCTGATTTTTTTGCTTTCGCCTTTATTGTAAAATAAATAATAACTTCATTTTTAGTCGCGTCACTAAAATAAACAGGCTCTTTTTCTATTTGTAAATCAAAAAATTCAGTTGATTTTGTATACATCTTAATCCATTCGTTAAAACCAACATACGTTCCTCCGTAAGGCAATCCTTCGGCTTGGCTATATATTGCTCCTTCTTCGATTAAAGGTGCCATTGTGGTAAAATCTCTGGTTTTAAAAAAGCTTTCATAATATTGTGCTACAACTTTAAAATTATCGGTTTCAATATTTTTCAAAACTTCTGATTCTGGCAAAGTAGCTTCTGAATCCCAAAAACCAATAATTTTACTTACCTGTCCTTTTCCATTGAGTCTGGCAAAATCACGTCCTGCCATTATAAGTTTATTTTTTGAATCTAAAATTTTCCAGTCCCAACTTACATAATTGTCTTTTACTACTTTTGAGCCCGAAGTTAATATAGCATCCGGGAACTTTTTATAAAACTCATTGATAACATTATTAAGGGCAACTGTTCCCTTTATAGACGCAGAAGGATCTTCGAAAGTACTTTCCTCTAGCCAGATTGTTTTTATTATTTTTAATCTTGTCTCGCTATTGCGTTCTGACCAGACTTTTTCATAAACTGAAATTGGATATAATTTATCTTTTTTTTGAGCAAAAAGACCATTAAGCATAAAAAGGAAGCAAATAAAGTAGATTTTTCTCATATGTTATTTAATTAGATTTGGTTTAAAACTTTTATTAGAAGGGTCAAACCAAATTTAGCATAAAAAACCATACAATTACTACCCTTTTGTACAATTTACTATTCTAAAAAAGAAAACTATTAAGGAAAACTTATTGACCTATTTATCTTATTTCCCCACTTTAAAATATCATCTAAAAAAAGCATTCGGCCTTATCGAAATAAAAATGATATTGGTTTTTTAATCCTGAGTAGCAAAAACAAACGTAAATACTAAAGGAGCTACAATTATTATAAAATTGCAGCTCCTTCAGCATTTTTCCTATTATTTATATTTAATAAGCCAATTTAAACGAATTCAGCTTCAAACAGTTCAGCTAAATGTTTTACAATTTTCGCTTTTACTTCGGCTTCATCGACTTTTTCCACGCCTAGTTCTACTTGTAATGAAGTAACACCTTTACCGCGAATTCCACACGGAATTATATTATCGAAGTAACCCAAATCAACATTTACATTTAAGGCAAATCCGTGCATGGTAACCCAGCGTGAAGCACGTACTCCCAAAGCACAAATTTTACGTGCAAACGGTGTTCCGGCATCTAGCCAAACTCCAGTTTCGCCTTCGCTCCTGCCACATTTTAAACCATATTCTTCTAAAGTAAGAATAATAGCTTCTTCGAGAAAACGTAAATATTTATGAATATCAGTGAAGAAATTTTCCAGATCCAAAATAGGATAACCTACAATTTGTCCCGGTCCGTGATACGTTATATCACCCCCACGATTGATTTTATAAAAAGTTGCGCCTTTGGCTTCGAGTTGTTTTTCGTTTAATAATAAATTTTCCAGATCTCCGCTTTTACCTAAGGTATAAACATGAGGATGCGATACAAAAAGTAAATAATTTGGAGTTGGCAAATCGAGCTCTTCTCTCCTGTTTTTGATTTTTAAGTCGACTATATCTTTAAAAATTTCTTCCTGATATTCCCAGGTCGATTTATAATCTTTGCTTCCTAAATCCTGAAGTTGAATTTTTTTATTCATTTTAATTATTTCTCAAACTCAACATCAAAGTTAAGTTTTTCAGGATTCTCCATATAATCCGTGAAAGGGTATTGAATTGTAATTGATTTTCTATCCTCGCTAAACAAAGCACCTGGGTTTGATACTTTTTTGATTCGTTTAGGAAAATGATATTTTATGATATAAGTCGACGAAGCAAAAATCATTTTAGACATATCTGCAGCAGAATCTTTTGCTTTTGCAGCTAGTTTTTGTTTATCTATTATTGCTTTACGCGTAAACTTCTTCCCATCATAACTGTAACTTAACTTACTATTATTATCTCCTAAACCTTTTGCAAAAGGTGTTGAAGAATTTGCCCCGCCTTCTAATTTTTGAAGTGCGCTTAAAGATTGCAATGCATCTTGTAATTCATTTACGTTTTTAAAATCAGTCGAAAGTGTCATTAAGAACTCTTTTTTCTCTGCGTTCATTTTGGTATTTACTACAAAATTTTCCAGTTTTTTAAGTTCTTTTTGCGCTTCAGGGGATAATTTTGCAATACTATCCTTTTTCTGTTCAAATAATTGTTTGAAGGTAAAAGTAGAATCTATATTTTTCTTGGCATCAGCTCCCATTTGATCACCAAGCTGATCTCCTGCCATTGCCATTAAAGACGAACCATCCATGTCGACAGAAAACTTCCCGGTTCCGTTATCGTTTACATAAATATTTTCGGTTAATGTGCAGCTTGTTAACGTTGCTAATACAAAACAAAAACTAAGTAACTTGTATAATTTCATAATGGCGAATTTTTCATCAAAGATACGAAGACTATTTTTATTTTTTTATCGTGGATTTGTATAATTGTTGATGCGAAAATTGCTCACGGATTTGACGGATTGAAATGGGTTGAACGCAGGTTATTTCCGTTTAATCTTTGTCAAAGTTTTGACTTTGACAAAGATCGTGTCTTCAAAATAAAAAAAACAGCGTTAACCTGTTTAAATTCGTTAAATCCCTGCCCTATGATAATTCACTCTAAAACGACTTCTAAGCTTGTCATTTCAGGATTTTGCATACAATCTGAAAGCTTAAATTCTATTGTCATTGTTTTTTTATCTGAACTGATAATTGCTTTTTCATTTGAAACTGATTTTATTTTATGAGGAAAATGATATTGCAAAATATAGCTTTGCGTCAATTTTAAAGAAGCATATTTAGGATCCACATTCCTAAATTGATCTTTTTCTTTTTGTAGCTGCTCTGGATTTGTGACCGAAACCAAACGTTTAAAAACTTTTCCATCAAAAGAGTATTCTATTTTGTAATAGTGATTTTCAGCAGTTAAAGCGTAGTTGTGCCTGAGGTCATTTGCATAATCTTCTGTTTTATACAAATCGGCAATTTCTGAAACTTTACTAAAATTTTGAGTAAATGTATTTCGGAATTCTTTTTCGAAGGAACTTTTTTTAAGATGTGCTTTTACATTCGCATACCTTTTAAATAATTGTTGTTCGACAGTTGTATATTTTAAAAATGTCTCGTTGTATTTTGTGATATATTCCTGAAAAACAAATGTTGTATCCTGAAAAGCTTCTTCTCGAGAATAGTTTTCTCCAACCACTTGCATATAACTATTTTCATCGCGAAGTTGTTCAACTTCAATATTACCGCTTCCGTCTGGTTTTATTGTGATGGTTTCTGTGATCTGACAACTTGTAAGAAGGAGTAGAATTATTAAGGCTGATATGTATTTCATTTTTTTTAAGGCTCTGAGGTTTTGAGAAGCTAAGATACTGCGGTTTTCGGTTTATTTCTTACATTTTTTTACACAATATTGTGTTTGTGTATTTTACTCATTAAGTATTGTTTTTTATTTCGACGAAGGAGAAATCACATCCAGTATTCTACAAAGATGGGCGAATTTCTTTGCGGAGTTCCTGGTGTGATTTCTCCTTCTTCGAAAGGACAGAAAAACCGAAAGGACAGAAACACTCCAACCAAAACATCTTTTAAAAACTAAAATTTCTAATCCAGCCCCGATAGAAGCGGTATCTTTTTTTGCTTTTTCTGCAAAAAAGATACAACCGAATAGCAGGACAAAAGAATCTTGAAACGCAATAAATTACTGCTACAAAAAATCTAAAACCTGCATTCTAAAATCTACATTCTTTTCTTTATCTTTGCACACTTAAAAAAGAGCACAAAATGGCATTATCAGAACAAGAAATCATCAGAAGAGAAAAACTTCAAAACTTACGCAACTTAGGAATCAATCCTTATCCTGCTAATCTTTTTCCAGTAAATCATACTTCAAAGCAAATAAAGGAGTCGTTTGAAGAAGGTAAGAAGGTGATCGTTGCCGGACGTTTGATGAGCGTGAGAGATCAGGGAAAAGCTTGTTTTGCTGAATTGCAGGATAGCGAAGGACGCATACAATTGTACGTGAACCGCGATGTTTTGTGTGAAGGTGATGATAAAACTTTATACAACACTGTATTTAAAAAACTAACTGATTTAGGTGACTTTATTGGAATTGAAGGTGAATTGTTTACTACAAAAGTTGGTGCGCAATGTATTCGTGTTGACGGATTTACTTTCCTGAGTAAAACTTTACGTCCGTTGCCTTTACCAAAAGTAGATGAAGAAGGAAACGTTCACGATGCTTTTAATGATCCTGAATTACGTTACAGAATGCGTTATGTAGATTTAACTGTGAATCCGCAAGTTAAAGAGAATTTCATCAAACGTACAAAGTTGTATACTGCAATGCGTGGTTATTTTAACGATGCAGGATATCTTGAAGTTGAAACTCCGGTTTTACAATCGATTCCTGGTGGAGCTGCAGCACGTCCGTTTATCACGCACCATAATTCACTTGATATTCCGCTTTATATGCGTATTGCAAACGAATTGTATTTGAAAAGATTAATTGTTGGTGGTTTTGAAGGTGTTTATGAATTCTCGAAAAACTTTAGAAATGAAGGTATGGACAGAACGCATAATCCTGAATTTACCGCAATGGAAATATACGTAGCCTACAAAGACTACAACTGGATGATGGAATTTGCTGAAGGTCTTCTTGAGCATTGTGCAATTGCAGTAAACGGAACGAGCGAAGTTACTTTTGGTGAACACGAAATTAACTTTAAAGCGCCTTATGCCCGTGTAACGATGACGGATTCTATCAAACATTTTACAGGTTTTGATATTTCTGGTAAAACAGAGGAGGAATTGTTTGACGCTGCCAGAGGAATGGGAATTGACGTTAATAAAACAATGGGGAAAGGAAAACTGATTGATGAAATTTTTGGAGCAAAATGCGAAGGAAATTATATTCAGCCTACTTTCATTACTGATTACCCTAAAGAAATGTCGCCTTTGTGTAAAGAGCACCGCGATAATCCTGAACTTACAGAACGTTTTGAATTGATGGTTTGTGGTAAAGAAATTGCAAATGCTTATTCTGAATTAAACGACCCAATTGATCAACGTGAGCGTTTTGAAGATCAAATGCGTTTGGCTGAAAAAGGTGATGATGAAGCAAACGGAATTATCGATGAAGATTTCTTAAGAGCACTTGAATACGGTATGCCTCCAACATCCGGAATGGGAATTGGTATGGATCGTTTGATTATGTACTTAACAAACAATGCATCGATTCAGGAAGTTTTATTGTTCCCGCAAATGCGTCCGGAGAAAAAACAATTAATTGAATTGTCTGATGAAGAGAAAGCAATTATTGATTTATTAAAAGGAAACGAAAATAAAATGGATTTAGCACAACTAAAAGTTACTGCCAATTTAAGCGGTAAAAAATGGGATGCTGCCATGAAAAACTTATCTAGACACGGTTTAACAAAAGTGGCTGTTGAAGGTGAGTTTAAATTTGTAGAACTTGTAGAGTAAATTTTAAAATTCCAATTTTTAAAAATTCCAAATTCCAAAATTGTTATAATATTCAAACCCGACAAATTTTTAAAAATTTGTCGGGTTTTTTATTTATTTAACTTAAAATCCTTTAATCATGAATACTTTAAAATTTACCAATTCGAACAATATGAATTTGATATTCTGAAACAAAGCGAAGAGGATATAAAATATGACAGAGTTATTTCTTAAGAAGATTTAGATAGAGAAGACTTAGAATGGCTTTCTAAACTGGAGTTCTAAACCCGACAGGTTTTAAAAACATGTCGGGTTTGCCAAAGACTGTTCTTTTCGGATGGCTTCTTTCTATTTTAAAACGAATACTTCTCTAATTTCTTTCCTTGAATATCCAACACCTTCGTATTTTCTTTAGGAACATCACCTTTCCAAATTTCCTGAACAGATGGATTGGAAGGATATTTACCATTCTTTATTTTTAGAAGATGAAATTTTCCTCCAGTTTCAAAAATAAGATCATAAAATTTATCCGATGTTGAAGTTGTTACTAATATTGGGAAATCTGTCACAGTAAACTTGTTGATTACACTTCCGTCATTGTTTAGGATATATCCTGAACAACCTCCGCTTCCGCAAAAATAAGGGTTGGAGAAACCTACGAAATATTCATCCTTTTTATCATTATTTAAATCGAAAGCACTGTAATAAAAGAATCTGTCGTCTTTTGTCATTGCAGGCAAATCTTTCTTTAATAGAATATTCAATTGTGTACGAATCAGTTCAACCGCTTTATCATCTTTTACGGGAGCATCGCTAACATCTGCAGTTCCTGCAACTGTTTTTGACAATGTATCTTCAGCAACTGTTTTAATGATACTTTTTGAGTCGGTTTTGTCCTTGTTTTGGCATGAAATCATTCCCAGAATCATAAATGCCATTAAAATTTTATTTTTCATAATTATTATTTTTTATAAGTTTAAAACACAGAGAATATCCAATGAGAGAAACTAATTCATTTTTAAACCAACAAAGCTGCTTTGTTTTCAATATCATTATTAGTCAGCAAAGATTTAATATTATTAAACGTAACCAAAGCAATCTGCGTTAAAGCTTCGTTGGTAAAAAACGCCTGATGTGCTGTAACCAAAACATTGGGAAAACTCATTAAACGCTGAATATTATCATCCTGGATAATATCTTCTGAAAGATCTCTGAAGAATAGTTTTTCTTCTTGTTCATAAACATCGATTCCCAAATAACCAATTCTACCTTCTTTTAAACCTTCGATTACAGACGCTGTCTCAATTAATCCGCCTCTACTCGTATTGATAATCATCACGTTATCCTTCATCGAAGCAATCGAGTTTTTATTTACTATATGTTTCGTCTGATCGTTTAAAGGACAATGAAGTGAAATAATATCACTCGATTTAAAAATCTCTTCTAATGATACAAATTCAACTCCGTCTTTTTCCATTTCATGATTCGTTACAATATCATAAGCCAAAACTTTACATCCAAAACCCAATGCAATTTTCGCAAAAGCTTTCCCTATATTTCCCGTTCCGATGATTCCGATTGTTTTGCCGAATAAATCAAAACCTAATAATCCGTTTAGAGAGAAGTTTTGTTCACGAACTCTGTTATATGCTTTATGCGTTTTTCTGTTTAAAGTCAAAATCATGGCTATCGCATGTTCTGCAACTGCCTCTGGTGAATATGCCGGAACTCGGCAGACTTTTAAATTGTACTTTTTAGCCGCTTCTAAATCTACATTATTAAAACCGGCACAGCGTAAAGCAATAATTTTCACGCCTTTTTCTACCAATTGTTTTATAACTGCTTCGTTGACAATATCGTTTACAAAAACACAAACAATTGAAGCATTTTCGATTAAAATTACAGTTTGCGGATTCAGTTGCGTTTCGAAAAAATCCAATTGAAAACCAAACTCCTTATTATGCTTATTAAAAAAAGCCTTGTCATAAGGTTGTGTTGAAAAAAAAGCGATTTTATTGTTATTTACTGCGGTATTTAAACTCATAATAGTTTCTTTTGGATTGTTAATTTCCGGTTTTACTAAATTACGCAATTAATCTTAAAGTAAATTTCTGATCATAAAAAAAGAGCTCAAAATTGAACTCTTTTAAACTTCTCTAATTATTTGTCTTAGGTTTCTGCTATACCTCCTGCAGCAACTATTTTATTATTTCTTATTTTAAATTCAAGACCATGCTCAATATCTAAATCGTATCGAATTAAAATTTGAATCGTATTTCTTTTCAAGATTCTTATATATATTACATCTTTTATGTATTCAAAATGTTTCTCTTTTGCATCAATATTAAGAGGTTCTTTTCCAGACTGTTGGCTCTCCTCCATTATATTTTAAATAATGAATTTTAAAATCATTCGTGAATTTTACTTGCAATCTTTTTTCAACATTTAACAAATCAAGTTCTGTAATTGACTTTTCACAGTTAGAAAATTTCACTTCTTCCATATTGAATTCTATTTAATTTATTTATCCCAAAAACTAAAATATCATTCTCTAAACTTCAAATGATCAGTACTAAAAAGCAACCCAATTCCGCTATAAGGATCTCTTTTTAAATCATAAAAATTACTTGCTCCTTCTAAATCTTTATACAAATCTGAAATTATCGAAGATTTCTGAAACCCATCAATGGTATGATTTATAATAGTATCTGCCAAACAAGTTAATTCTTTTGTTGCATTTGTAACCCCTATATTATTTCCTGTTTCCCAATCCCAAATAATCCAACTCCAATTGTGTTTTTTATGAATACAATCCATCCATAAATACGACAGATTCTTAATTTTAATTTTTCCTAATTCTTTCGTTTTCCAATATTCAATACTTTCGATTATAGCTTTAATTGCGTCATTTGTCTCGCCATAAACAAAATCAGAATTTGAGATTTGAATAATTTTTATAGCATCTGCTATTTTTGAGTTTATTGTTTTTAATTCCTTTTCATTCGGGTTTCTTAAAAAAGCAAATTCAATATCTATTCGGTCAAAAACAATTCCTGGCGATTTTATCTGCATTTCTGCAGGAATACATTTAATATTGGAATTTTCATCGAGAAACTCTTCCCTTGGATCAAACGAAAAATTTCCATCGACATAAAAACCGGAAATATATCTTTCTTCAATATCTTTTATTAATGGATAACTCTCAAAATTTATATCTTGCTTTATCTCGTCTTCGTTTTTGAATTTGCAAAAATAATCAGGCTGTAACATCCAATACAAGCAAAGTGCAGTTCCTTTATCCAGATAAATTTGCTTTATGATCCATTTAAAAGGTTCGATTCCGTCATCATAATTCCAATGCTGCACAAATTGATGTAATTCCGATGCAGTTAATTTTTGATACGACATTTCGTTATTTACTGCTTTAAGAACTCTGTTTTTATTTTTCTTATTGAATAATTCCATTTTTTTATTTGCTAAGGATATCTCTTTTAAAATTTTAAATTCTTTACAAATTTAAAAATGTGATTTAGAACAACACTACTAAATAAAATTAGATCTTGTTTTTCAATAACTATATATTGCACCAATCCTTTCCCGAACCTTTCCAAATTTAGGAACATCATTATATATTGTCTGCATAAGATTCTGATCTCCAAGCAATCCAAGAGCAACTAAAGCTTTTTGTTTAGGCAACGCCTGAAAAAATCCCACTCGATTAGCACCAAACGAAATAAGTAATGAAATAATTAAAATTACAGGAATCAGATATAAAATTAAATGCACAAATTCTTTAAAATCACTTGTCAAAAAAAATAGCGTAATACCTAAAGACAGTGAAGAAAACAGAAAGAAACCAAGAAAAATATATTTCATTGATTTAAACTCAAAATCAAGACTTAAACCGTTCCCATAAATTGGGTCGAATGCAATAATTCTTTTTATCGGACTATGTACTGCTATTATTTTATCCTCTTTTATAAGTAACTCAACTTCGTCTTGATCTTTAAAGAAAATCCCCCCAAGCCAACCTTTAAAAGGTCTCCCTTAATTTCCATCTCATCCCAATATAATTTACCTCTTGCAGCAGGATAATAACAATTCATAGCCATACCAGTTAAGGCGCCTGTACTATTTCCTGAAAGTGCTGATAAAACTGGAGCATATAATCTGGCATTACGCTCAAACTCTCCGGATTTAGTTTGACGTTCTTCTAAGGAATATTGAAGATTAGAAATTTTTCCGGTTATAGAACTGAGACCTGATTTCATTATCCTTTTTTCGACCGGTACTCTATTTATTATAGTTTCTGTTATTGTCATGCTGAATATATTTTAATAAAAAAATATTTTTTTGCAAGATTAAAGTATTCATTCTCTTTAATGTATTTACATAAGACAAAGTAATAATAGAATAAGACAAAATCACACACATTAAGGTCAAAATACAATATTGACTAATAATTTTTCGTTTTGTTAAATTATATACAATTCTGATTATCAGATTAAACCTAATGTTTTTAACTCAGTCTAATTGATCTAACAATTAAAAAACTTACATCATGAAAAAACTATTTATTGCTTTGTTATTCGTTGGAGTAGCAAGTTTTGCGCAAGACAATGGCCAAAAACCTTCTCGTGAACAAAAAGAAAGACTAACTCCGGAACAACGAAATGAGAAACATTTACAAAAACTAACTACAGACTTAAATTTAGATGCTAATCAACAAGCACAAATCAAACAACTTTTAGCAGAAAGAAGTGCCAAAGCAGATAAATTACGAGAGGAAAGAAAAGATCGAAAAGACAGTAATGTAAAACCAACTGCAGCAGAAAAAGAAGCATTCAAAAAAGAAGTAATGGCTGAAAAAGATGCTAATGATGCTAAAATGAAAATGATCTTAAATGCAGACCAATACAAAAAATGGACGTCTATGCAGGAAGAAAACAAAGAGAAGGCCAGAGAAAAAATGAAAGAATATCGAAACGATAAAAACTAATTATAATTTACCAAAGAGAGGCCTTAACAGCCTCTTTTTTATTTTAAACATTCATTATGGTTTCGTTAATAGTTTTTGTTAATTAAAAGATAAATCTGACAAGATGATTAAACTTAGCAAAGTTATTGAAGTCTAATTGGTATAAACCTTTAAAAAAACGAATTATGAAAAAATTATTTATCGCAGCTTTATTGTTCGTTGGAATAGTAAGTTTTGCACAAGACGTCAAACAAAAACCGACAGGTGATCAAAAAGAGAATTTAACTCCTGAACAGCGTAATGAGAAACATTTACAAAAATTAACTTCGGAACTGAGTTTAGATAAAAAACAACAAGATCAGGTAAAACAATTATTAGCAGAAAGAAGCGCTAAAGCAGAAAAGTTTAAAGACGCCCGAAAAGACAGTAAAACAAAACCTACTGACGCAGAAAAAGAAGCTTTTAAAAAACAGATAGAAACTGAAAGAGCAGCAAACGATGCTAAAATGAAAGCGATTTTGAATGCGGATCAATACACAAAATGGACGGCTCTTAAAAAAGATCACGAGCGTAAAGGGAAACATCATAGAGATTCAAAATCCCCTCAAGAACGCGATCAGGCACTTCTACAAAAATTAACAACCGATCTAAGCTTAAATGCTGATCAGCAAAAACAAGTTGGTCAACTTTTATCTGACAGAAGTACTAAGTGGTCAATGCTTGAAAAAAGCCGAAAAGATTCCGGTACAAAACCAACTGCAGCGGATAAAGACGCCATGAAAAAACAAATGGCAGAAGATCAAAAAGCCTTTGATACAAAAATGAAATCTGTTTTGAATGCTGATCAATATAAAAAATGGACAGCGATTCAAAAAGAGCATAAAGACAAAATGAAAGATCACCGAAAAGATAAAATGTAATTGGGATCAAAAAGAAGAGGCTTTAAAAGCCTCTTCTTTGTTTTAATAAATTTCTATTTCGGATTCAGAATTAAATCAATTCTTTTAATACAATCTTCATAATGGTATTTTGTTTCCGTATTAACCGGTCTTGCCTTTGCTGCCAAAAGAGTACTTCGTAATGTTGTTAATACTCCACGAACCAAAGCCCTAACATCAGATTGACCTACATTATAATATATTACTGATCTGTCTGCAGGTTTAATTTCTTCCGTCATCAAAGCCCCCATTCTGTCAATATAACCACGTTGCAAATTTCTGCGATATATGGTTACATTCTCTGGCGTAGCCGCTTCTTTCCAGATTCCTTTTCGCGTATCTTTTAATAAATCCAGTGCTTTATAAGTATCCGCGCCAAGAATTTCATTATCGATCAATCGCCCAATACGTCCAATACTTAATAAACTATTTAAATGTCTTACCTGCAAATTTCTAAACCTTTCAGCATAACCTGCAAAATCTGTATTTTTTAAAGTATTGACATTTACAATCCAGGTTGGTGAAGCAAAAGCATTGGCCTGAAGCCAATTCATTGCCTCTATCTGTTTTGATTTAGACACAACTTCATAAACATTTCCCGGTTGATTTGGCTTTTTAGTATTTTCATAAACACCGCCAACATTGGTTACAACATGACCAACATATCTACTCCAAACGTCCAGCATTTCTTTATACAACTCGTCAAGATCATCATAATTATTAGTTGCTGTGCTCGTCCATTCACTTAAATGACCTGCAACAAATTCTAAATTTTTAAGTCCGTACGAACTTGCTTTCATTGAATTATTTCCAATATCTTCTGTTTGAGAAGTAGGATCAAAAGCACTGCTTTGTTTTCCGAATTTATACAACGGATTTCCAGCTTTTTCCAGAATCCATTTGTCCAGAGTTTTTATTTCATCCTGAGGAGATTTCGCATTTGGAATCACTCTGTATCCCCAATTTACTGCATATTGATCATAAGCCCCCATTTTACGAATAAAACGAATATTTTTATCTCCTGGCTGTGCTATATAATTAAAACGGGCATAATCCATTATACTTGCCGAAATTCCGTTTTGTTGCGTAAAATCACCATTTCTGTAACTCTCAACATCATAAGCACAACTTGCGCCCATGTTATGAGGAAATCCTAAAGCGTGTCCTACTTCATGAGCAATCACCATTCGCATCATTTCTCCCATTTCTTCATCACTGGTTTGCAATGTTCTTGCAGACGGATTAGCCGCTCCGGTTTCTAATAAATATCGGTTTCTATAAGAACGCAAATGATTATGGTACCAGATAACATCACTTTCTATAATTTCTCCTGTTCTGGGATCAGAAACACTTGGGCCAACCGCATTACGGGTTGTACTTGCTACATAACGAATTACAGAATAACGGATGTCCTCAGGGCTAAAATCGGGATCTTCCTCTTTTGTTGGAGCGTCTTTAGCAATAATGGCATTTTTAAAACCTGCACCTTCAAAAGGTTTTTGCCACTCTTCAATTCCCTGCTTAATGTATTTTCTCAATTTTTCAGGCGTTGCAGGATCTAAATAATAAACAATTGGTTTAATAGGCTCAACCAATTCTCCCCTATTATACGCCTCAGGATCTTTAGGTTCTAATCTCCAGCGTCTGATATAAGTTTTAAGATCAGATTTTAATTCCGTACTTCCGTAATCATATTGACTTACTGTAAACCATCCTACTCTGGGATCTGCTAATCTGGGTTTCATTGGCACTTCCGGCAATAAGATCATCGATTGATTCATCTGGATACTTATCGACTCTGTATCTGCTAACATTGATGGTTTCGAAGCATTATAAGTCATATCCTGAATTACTTCAATATTCATTGGAAAACTTTTGATTGTATTAATAAAACTTCTTGAATCATCAAGACCTTTTACTTTGTAAGTTTCCCTCATTTCTGCAGATATTCCGCTGATGGCTTTGACATCTGTACTGTAAAATTTAGTCACATCAATAACTGTATTTGCTGAATCTTTGCTAAAAGCTACGATATCAAAAGCAAATAATGTAGGTTCATAATTATTTGATTTTACAGAGATACTAATGGGTAAAGTATCGTTTGCAACTGCATTGTATGATTTTGACTTGATCAGAATCTTATCCTGAAATCGTTGCCATACAATTAATTGCTCGTTGGTCTCGGATCCTGCATTTACATATCCTCCACCCAAATTAGACGGCAATTTAGAAAGTCTGCTTACCAAAAGCATGTCTTTATCTAAATATTTATTGGGTATCTCGAAGTAATATTTTTTATCGACTTTATGAACCGTAAAAAGTCCTTCGTCAGAAATAGCATTTTTAGTAATTACTTTACTATATTCCTTAATTGTAGATTCTGATTTTTTCTCAGGTGGCGTAACTGCCGTTTCCTCTTCTTTGGATTTCTTTTTGTTTGATTGTGCAAATTGTTGAGTAGAAAACAGCATAAAAAATGCCATTGTAATAAAAATGAAAAGTTTCTTCATTTATTATAAGTTTAGTGATTATTTGATAAACAAAAATAATTTTTATTCTAATTTTAGAATAAAAAAACAACGTATTAACTTTTCATTAACTATCTCCTGAATAAAAAAAAGGTTCAGCTTTACTAAAAAAGCTGAACCTTAAATTGAAAAAAAAATATATTATGTTTTAGAATGTCTTTGAAACCTTATCAATTGCATTAATCGTAAAATCCAAGTCTTCGTAACTTAATGCATCTGTAATAAACCAGGTTTCGTAAGCAGATGGCGCAATGTAAATACCTTCGTTTAATAAACCGTGAAAGAATTTCTTAAAAGTTTCATTATCTCCTTTTGCAGCCGTTTGAAAATCAACAACCGGATTGGCATCAAAATGCACAGAAATCATAGAACCTACTCTATTGATGGTAAAAGCAACATTATTTGCTTTTAAAACTTTATCAATTCCTGCTTCCAGATAAGCTGTTTTTTCTTCTAAACGGGTAAAAATAGCGCGGTCATTATCTAATGCCTGCAACATTGCTAATCCGGCCGCCATTGCTAATGGATTTCCTGATAATGTTCCTGCCTGATAAACCGGACCAAGCGGTGCCAGATAATTCATGATTTCTTCGCGTGCAGCAAAAGCTCCAACCGGTAAACCACCACCAATTACTTTTCCAAAAGTTACAATGTCAGCATTGATATTATACAATTCCTGAACGCCACCGCGAGCCAGACGGAAACCGGTCATTACCTCATCAAAGATTAATAAAATTCCGTTTGCAGTACACAATTCTCTCAAACCTTCTAAGAAGCCTTTTTGTGGTGGGATACAACCCATATTTCCTGCAACTGCCTCGATAATAATCGCTGCAATTTCGTTTTTGTTTGCTTCGATTAAAGTTTTTACATTCTCTAAATCATTGTATTTCGCCAACAAAGTATCTTTTGCAGTTCCTTCTGTAACTCCCGGGCTGTTTGGAGAACCAAAAGTTACGGCTCCACTTCCTGCCTGAATCAAAAATGAATCAGAATGTCCATGATAACAACCTGCAAATTTTATTATTTTATCTCTTTTTGTAAATCCACGCGCCAGACGAATTGCGCTCATACAAGCTTCTGTACCTGAATTTACAAATCTTATTTTATCAATATTCGGAACCATAGAAACTGCTAAAGCAGCAATTTGAGTTTCCAGTTCTGTTGGCATCCCAAATGAAGTGCCTAATTTTGCTTTTTCGATAACAGCATCAACAACTGGCTGGTAAGCGTGCCCCAAAACCATTGGTCCCCATGAATTAATGTAATCTATTAATTTATTTCCGTCTTCATCATACAAATAAGCACCTTTGGCACTTTTTACAAAAATAGGAGTTCCCCCAACCGCTTTAAAGGCTCTAACTGGTGAATTTACTCCTCCCGGAATTACTTTTTCTGCTTCAGCAAAAAGCTGACTACTTCTTTTATATATCATTTTTGATTCTAGATTTTAGAGTTCTGATTCTAGATTTAAGCTATCTGCTTAAACCCTGATCTCTTATAAACTCATTAAAATATTTTTGTTCTGTTTGTTTTTCTACTGAAAGTTCTTCCAATTTTATATCTGACATTCCTTGAGGAGAATAAAATTTCCATTTCCAAGTTGGGCGATGTTTTACAAAAAGATGACTTTCCGCAAACTCATCATTATCGTAAACTCCGAAAAAGAATCTAATGATTAAAACTGCTGCAAAAGTAACAATTAGTATTAAAACTTTCTTTTTCATAATAACTGAAAACTGCCACTGAGACTAAAAAATTACTTCACTTTCAACCTCTGCCCTATTGAAATTGCATTATCTGAAAGATTGTTTTTCCGTTTTAAATCGTCAACAAGTACGTTGAATTTTTTTGAAATCGAATATAAGGTATCTCCTTTTTGAACTTCGTACGAATTTGGATCGTTTGAATTTGCATTCGAATTTGAAGAACTTCGAACGGGAGCTGAGGAACTTTTAGTCACAGTTGTTTTCTCAAAAGGTTTGTAATTTCTACCCGTAACCTGACAATCGTATTGATGAAGATTGTATCTTTCGATATAACTTATTAATTTATCCGGATAATTAGGATCTGTAGCATAACCTGCCGCTCTCAGCCCTTTTGCCCAAGCTTTGTAATCGTCTTTTTCGTAAGTAAATAAAGTCGCATATCTATTTTTTCCGACTAAAAACAAAGCGTGATCTCTATACGATTCCGCAGCTTCCGGATATTTCCTGAAACATTCCTGGGCTGAATCATCATCATGACGAACACTTTCTCCTAACCAGTCTTTATGGCATTTAATTCCGAAATGATTGTTTGCTTCAACAGCTAAATCTCCTCTTCCTGCACCAGATTCCAAAATTCCCTGAGCCAGAATAATACTGGCAGGAATACCATATTTTTGCATATTACCCATTGCAATATCTTTATACAACAGGACGTAACTCGTAATTAAATCATTGGTTACAACTGTATTTGATGTAGATTGTATTACTTCTGTAGTATTGTTTGTAGAAGGATAATTTTTGCCAATTGGTTTAGCATACGCTGGCTTTCTGGTTGCTGCCACTCTGGGCTTCTGCATTGCTGCTTTTTTAGTCGTTGCAATAGTAGGTTTACTAGAGGAACAACTTACTAAAGTTGCCAGAATCAGGAATGTTATAATTTTTTTAACCATTGTTTTTGAGTATTGGTAATTTTTTCTGTCTCAATTTTATATTCATCCCTTCAATTCCCTGCAATCCGCCGGTATGAATGAGTACTATTTTTGAATTTTCAGGAAAATAGTTTTTATAGATTAAATCTATAACGCCAAAAACCATTTTTCCTGTATAAATTGGATCCAGGGGTACTTTATTATCTTCAAAAAAAGTATTGATAAATTCAATTAATTCTAAATTTATCTTCCCATAACCTCCAAAATGATAGTCAGAAATCAAATTCCAGTTATCTTGTTTTGCAAAAATACGAATTTCATCGGTTAAAAAGTCACCTTTTAACGCCGGAAACCCTAAAATTTTCTGATGTGGCAAGGCACTATTGATTAATCCGGAGATTGTTCCACCCGTTCCAACTGCGCAGCATACATAATCGAAAACAGCATCTTCATCAGTCAAAATCTCTTCACAGCCTTTTACGGCCAATTCATTTGTTCCACCCTCAGGTACTAAATAAAAATCTCCAAACTTATCTTTTAATTTTTCAATAAAGGAAATTTCACTTTTATGCCTGTAATCTTCCCGGCTTACGAACTCAAATTGCATTCCGTTTTCCCGAGCAAATTTCAATGTTGGGTTTTCTTCAATTTTATCAAAAAGTTCATCCCCGCGAATAACACCAATCGTTTTAAAGCCCTGCTCCTGTCCCGCATAGGCAACAGCAGCGATATGGTTCGAAAAAGCTCCGCCAAAAGTCAATATTGTTCCTTGGTTTTCAGCTTTTGCCGCAAGTAAATTATATTTTAGCTTCCTTAATTTATTCCCTGATACAAAAGGATGATTGAGATCATCTCGTTTTATTGTAAGCGCAATATTATTTGGAAAAGTGATATGAATTGGTACGTTCAAAATCTATTTTTGTTTTAAAGTTATGTAATTCAAAAAACCAAAGAAAGATCTGTTTTTCAAATAATCCAAATCATTTTCATTTGTATAAGCTTCTCTTTCAAAACTTATATTTCGGTATGCTAAATCTTTATTTTTATATTGTATCAACCTAATTATATATTCTAAAACATAAAAAACATAAAACGGAAAAACCAGTAATTCTAATTGCTGTCTCAAATGAATCTTTTCGTGATTTACAAAAACCAGATTGTCTTTATCAAAATCATATTTTAAAAACACAAACGGAAATAAAGTCATTCCCCGATATCCTTTTGGAATTAAATATTTAGCAACAATCAGAAACATTAGCTGTAAAATTTATAAATTTGTAGATAAAAATTGTTCAATTTCATTAAAATCACAATCTAACAGTAGATTTTGATTGAAAAAAAATAAGAATATGAACCCAATGCAGATTTATGAAAGAGCAAAGTAATGAAAATAAATTAATCGAAGGCGAAGATTTTTACTATACGCCCGAAGGTTATAAATGCTTTACTGAAAAACACCATTTAAAACGAGGTTATTGCTGCAAAAGTGGCTGTCGTCATTGCCCGTATGGGTTTGATAAACGAACCGGAAGAATAAACAAACCGCAATAAAAACTAAAACAATACAAAATGAAGGTTTTTATAACTAAAAATATACCCGAAGCAGGCATTTTGTTACTTCAGGAAAAAGGTATCAAACTTACCATAAATCCAACAGAGAATGTATCATCACGAAATGAGTTTATAAATTTCTGTAAACAAAATGACGCTCTTCTGAATGTTGGAACCAATAATTTAGATGAAGATTTTTTTCAGCAATGTCCTAATTTAAAAGGTATCGCTTTATTTTCTGTCGGATTTGATTCCGTAAATATTCCATCCGCTAATAGCCGCAAAATCCCTGTTGGCAATACTCCGGACGTTTTAAACAGAGCCACTTCAGATCTTGCTTTTTTATTGATGCAAAGTGTTGCGAGAAAATCATTTTTTAATCATAAAAAAATTATAAGCGGAGAATGGAATTCTTTTAATGCCTTAGAAAATTTAGGACAGGAACTTTACGGTAAAACATTAGGCATATTCGGTTTAGGCAGAATTGGTTTTGAAATGGCAAAAAAGTGCAAAGCTGCATTTGGAATGAATATCATTTACCACAATCGCTCTCATAATAACAACGCCGAAAAAGAACTTGATGCTCAATATGTAGATTTCGAAAGCTTGCTTAAACAAAGTGATGTTTTGAGTATTCATGCAAATTACAGCAAAGAAAGCAATGAACTTTTCAATAAAGATGCTTTTGCAAAAATGAAACGCAATGCTATCTTCATCAATACAGCAAGAGGAAAATTTCATAATGACGACGACCTTTTTTATGCACTAACCAATGATGTCATTTGGGGCGCAGGACTTGATGTTACAAATCCTGAACCAATGAAACAAAATAACCCATTATTATCTTTGCCAAATTGTTGCATTTTACCACACATTGGCTCCGCAACATACGAAGCCAGAAATGCAATGGCAATTTGTGCTGCACAAAATATAATAGCACTTTTTGAGCATAAAAAAATGCCGTTTTGTGTTAATGAAGAAGTTTATTCTTAATTAAAAAATGGGACAATTTATTAATTAGATAATTTCTTAATTCGTCAATTAAAAAATCAACAACTAACAATTAATCATCAATAATTATAAATGGATATTCGCTCAAGAAAATTTAGGATTAAAATCCACAAATCTTATCATAGGTCGGATATTCGTTATCCGTAGGTTTTTAATTAGAAAATATGTCAATTTGATAATAGATAATTCTTTTTAAACTGAATTTATATATCGCTCCAATGGAGCTTTTACTAAAAGATCTATTTTATTTCTATAAATATGACGCCTTTCCAAGGCTAAAATTAAACTCCGGAGGAGTGCCATATTTATAGCGGTATATTTATGCCGCATATTTATAGAATTTCATTTAACAATCAGATTTTTAGCCCCAGCGGGGCGACATAATTTAAAACTTATAATAACTAATTTATAGATTATAATTTTAGCCTTAGAAAAAGTCTAAAATCAATAATCTAAAATCTCAAATAAACCATGACTTTCAAAGAACAAATTCAACAAGGAATTCCTTCTATATTGCCTCCAAAAAAAGAGTATGATTTTGCAATTAACCATGCGCCAAAAAGAAAAGATATTCTTTCGAAAGAAGAAAAAAAACTGGCTTTAAAAAATGCATTGCGCTATTTTGAACCTCAGCATCACGCTGAATTAATTAAAGAATTTACCGAAGAATTAAATACTTACGGTCGTATTTATATGTATCGCCTGCGTCCTGATTACAGAATGTACGCAAGACCAATCGACGATTACCCCGGAAAATCAGTGCAGGCAAAAGCGATTATGCATATGATTCAGAACAATCTGGACTATGCTGTGGCGCAACATCCGCATGAATTGATTACATATGGCGGTAACGGAGCTGTTTTTCAGAACTGGGCACAATATTTATTGACGATGCAATATTTGTCTGAAATGACAAATGAGCAAACCTTAACAATGTATTCTGGACATCCAATGGGATTATTTCCTTCGCATTCTGAAGCGCCAAGAATTGTGGTTACAAACGGAATGGTGATCCCGAATTATTCTAAACCGGACGATTGGGAAAAAATGAATGCTTTGGGCGTTTCTCAATACGGACAAATGACGGCGGGAAGTTATATGTACATTGGCCCACAAGGAATTGTACACGGAACGACAATTACGGTTCTAAATGGTTTCAGAAAAATAAAATTAAATCCTGAAGGCAATTTATTCGTAACTTCAGGACTTGGCGGAATGTCCGGAGCACAACCAAAAGCAGGAAATATTGCAGGTTGTATCACGGTTTGCGCTGAAGTGAACCCAAAAATTACCAAAATCCGCCACGAACAAGGATGGATTAACGAAGTCGTAACTTCGACAGATGAATTGGTAAAGAGAGTGACTTTGGCAAAAGCCAATAAAGAAGTGGTTTCGATTGCTTATTTAGGAAATGTCGTTGATGTATGGGAATGTTTTGATAAGGAAAACATAAAAATTGACTTGGGATCGGATCAGACTTCACTTCATAATCCGTGGGCTGGAGGTTATTATCCGGCTGGAATTTCTTTTGAGGAAGCGAACGAAATGATGGCCAATAATCCTGATTTATTCAAAGAAAAAGTTCAGGAATCTTTGCGCAGACAAGCTAAAGCAATCAATAAACACACCGCAAAAGGAACTTACTTTTTTGATTACGGAAATGCTTTTTTACTAGAGGCTTCCCGCGCTGGTGCAGATGTAATGGCCGAAAATAATATCGATTTCAAGTATCCAAGTTATGTTCAGGATATCATGGGACCTATGTGTTTTGATTATGGTTTTGGTCCGTTTAGATGGGTTTGTACTTCTGGAAAACCGGAAGATTTACAAAAAACAGATACTATCGCAAGTGAAATTCTGGAAGAAATGGCAAAAACGGCTCCAAATGAAATTCAGCAGCAAATGCAGGATAATATCAAATGGATCAAAGGTGCTCAGGAGAATAAATTGGTTGTGGGTTCTCAGGCGAGAATTCTTTATGCAGATGCTGAAGGCCGCATTAAAATTGCCGAGGCTTTTAATCAGGCGATTGCAAAAGGCGAAATTGGAACTGTTGTTTTAGGTCGTGATCATCATGACGTTTCCGGAACTGATTCTCCTTACAGAGAAACTTCAAATATCTATGACGGATCCCGTTTTACTGCCGATATGGCGATTCAAAACGTGATTGGAGACAGTTTCAGGGGTGCAACCTGGGTTTCGATACATAATGGCGGCGGAGTTGGCTGGGGAGAGGTAATAAATGGTGGTTTTGGTATGGTTCTTGATGGTTCTCAGGAAGCTTCAAAACGTTTAGCATCAATGCTTTTTTGGGATGTTAACAACGGAATTTCAAGACGAAGCTGGGCTAGAAATGATGAAGCTATTTTTGCTATAAAAAGAGCAATGGAAGTTCAGCCGTTATTAAAAGTTACGTTACCTAATATTGTAGATGAAAATCTATTTTAGTTGACTAATGTAACCTTGAGTGGAGTCGAAAGGCTATAGAGGAAAAAGGGCTTCGACTCCGCTCAGCCAGACAAAGAAAGAAGAACATTAAAATTTTTAAACATATGAAAACATTCAAATTAGTACCCGTTTTTTTGCTTTTAATTCTTGCGTCATGCAGCACAGTCAGTGTTTATTCTGATTATGATAAAAACGTAGATTTCACGCCTTATAAGACTTATGCATTTTTTAAGCCGGGAATTGATAAGGTCGAAATTTCTGATTTGGATAAAAGACGTATCCTACACGCCATAGACGAAGAAATGCAAGCCAAAGGTTTTACAAAAAGTGAGAACCCAGATTTATTAATAAATATTTTTACAAAATCAAGAGAACAAGTTAATGTAAACCAATTTAGCGCCGGTTGGGGTTATGGTTGGGGTTGGGGATGGAATCCTTACATGATGTACGGAGGAAATCAAACTACTGTATCAACCTCTACAGAAGGAACTTTATTCATTGACTTAATTGATGCTAAAAAGAAAGAAATGATCTGGCAAGGTGAAGGTGTTGGAACTTTAACCAAAAACGTAGAGAAAAAAGATGCTAAAGTAAAAGAACTTGTATCAAAAGTTTTGGCACAATATCCTCCGGTTAAGAAGTAAGTTTTTAAGTCGCAGTTTTCAGTATTTGAAAAAACTAAAAAAAGTTATTAAATACTTTACGAAATAATTTATACATTTGCCATTCAATTATCTGAAATGAAAAACTTAAATATCATTATTATCTCTGTTAACATTATTGCAATTCAGCAATAATGGCGAGGTATTATATAAATAAGTAAACAAAATACAATTTATGAAACCTCCCAAACCGGGAGGTTTTTTATTTTAATAAATAATCAAAAGGTTGTCACAAATTTCACGTAGGTTCACAAATTATTTTTTTCTAATCAAACAATAAAATTTAGTGCTAATTCGTGGCAAAAAAACAAAACAAAATGAATTTATTTAACGAAGTACTTGCTGCAAAAAAGCAATTAGAAAATGTAGTAGCCGCTACTCCACTTACGCAAAATTTAAATCTTTCAGACGAATTTCAATCGACTATTTTATTGAAACGGGAAGATTTACAAATTGTACGATCGTACAAAATCAGAGGCGCTTATAACAAGATTTCTTCGTTGAATGATATCGAAAAAGCAACTGGAATTGTTTGCGCAAGTGCCGGAAATCATGCACAAGGTGTTGCATATTCCTGCCATATTTTGCAGATCAGAGGCAAAATCTATATGCCGAAAACGACTCCAAAACAAAAAGTAAAACAGGTTCAACTGTTTGGAAAATCGTTTGTTGAAATTGTGCTTATCGGAGATACTTTTGATGATGCTTATGCGTCCGCAACTGCAGATGCCGTAAAAAATCATAAAATATTTATTCATCCTTTTGATGATGAGAAAGTAATTGCCGGTCAGGGAACTGTTGGACTTGAAATTCTCGAAAATTATAAAGAAGCTATCGATTATGTTTTTGTCCCAATTGGCGGAGGTGGATTGGCTTCAGGATTATCTGAAGTTTTTAGACATCTGAGTCCTGATACTAAAATTATTGGAGTTGAACCTAAAGGTGCTCCTTCAATGAAAACCTCTATTGAAGAAAATAAAAATACTGCACTTGCAACTATTGATAAATTTGTTGACGGCGCTGCAGTAAAACAAGTTGGCGATAAAACTTTTGAAATATGCCGTAATAACTTAAACGACATCATTCTGGTTCCTGAAGGCAAAGTGTGCACGACAATTTTGCGTTTATACAACGAAGAGGCTATGGTTGTAGAACCGGCTGGAGCATTAACAATTGCTGCTTTAGATTTTTATAAGGATAAAATAAAAGGCAAAACCGTAGTTTGCGTAGTAAGCGGAAGTAATAATGATATCGAAAGAACGGCCGAAATAAAAGAGCGTTCTTTACTTTACGAAGGTTTGATGCATTATTTTATGATTCAGTTTCCACAACGTCCCGGAGCTCTAAAAGAATTTGTTAATAATATTTTAGGACCGGATGATGACATCACTTACTTTCAATTCGCTAAGAAAAACAGCCGTGAAGTTGGTTCTGTCGTAGTTGGATTAGAATTGAAAAACAAAAAAGATATTCTGGCAATTAAAATGAACATGACCAAAAATGGTTTTGAATTTCAATATCTGAATGACAATCAGGATTTGTTTACACAGTTAATAGGATAATCAAACTTTAACCCACTTTTTGTTTTTCTTTAAGTTTCACTGTATAATCTTTGTGTAACTTTGTGTACTGGATTTTCGCAGAGAATCACAAAGATTTCACCGGCTTTACAAAAGAAAGCACTTTATTTTTATTTAAAAAATGGCAACTCAGGATATTTCAAACATAGAAGACATCAAACTTTTAGTAAATACATTTTATGATAAAGTTCAGAAAGATGATTTAATTGGACCTATTTTCAATGAAAAAATGCTAGGAAGATGGCCTGAACATTTAGAAAAAATGTATCGTTTTTGGCAAACCATTCTTTTAGAAGAACATACTTATTCCGGAAGCCCATTTCCGCCACACAAACAATTACCTGTAAATCAATCTCATTTTGATCGCTGGATGAAAATTTTCACTTCAACTGTCGATGAATTATTTATTGGAAAATTAGCTGAGGAAGCTAAAGTTCGTGCAGCAAATATGGCCTATATGTTCAATTACAAAATTGAATATTTTAGAAATCCTGAAAATCATTAGAAAAAAAATTGCCATCAATTTCACGAATTATCATGAATTATTTTATTGGAAATTTTTATCTCTATAAATTTAAAATGTTCTTTTGAAAACGGAAGTCCTAGCCCTGATGGAAGCGGCATCCTTTTTGTTTTTTCTTTAAAAACAAAAAGATACAGCGTACAGCAGGAATTAGCTCCTAAAACCTATATAAGATCTCAAGACAAACTTCACGAAAAACGCAATAAAAATCACCTTCGAATAAAATAATTGTAACAAATAGCAAAAAATAGCGGTGTTAATTCGTAATTTTGCATTCTAAACTACAACGTTTTCGAAATGAATGCAAGTATTGAAACAAACCCGTTATTAGAGCGATTGCCTAAACATTTAAAGCAGTTTATTAAACCTCAGGATTATAGCGATTACACTCCTATAAACCAAGCGGTTTGGCGCTATGTAATGCGTAAAAATGTAGATTATTTATCGAAAGTTGCACATAGTTCGTACTTAGACGGCTTACGCAAAACGGGAATCGAAATTGATGCGATCCCTAGTATGTATGGAATGAACCGGATTCTAACCGAAATTGGCTGGGCTGCGGTTGCGGTTGACGGATTTATTCCGCCAAATGCTTTTATGGAATTTCAGGCTTACAACGTTTTGGTTATTGCTTCAGATATTCGCCAGTTAGAACATATCGAATATACGCCTGCTCCGGATATTATTCACGAAGGTGCCGGCCACGCTCCTATTATTGCGAATCCTGAATATGCTGAATATTTACGCCGGTTTGGAGAAATTGGCTGCAAAGCCATTTCATCACATAAAGATTATCAGATGTACGAGGCGATTCGGTTGCTTTCAATATTAAAAGAAGCCGAAGATACTCCACAGGAAAAAATAGACGAGGCTGAAAAAGCTGTTGCCGATCTGCAAAATAATATGGGGGAATTGTCTGAAATGGCTCAAATTCGAAACCTGCATTGGTGGACTGTTGAATATGGCCTGATTGGAACTGTTGAAAACCCAAAAATATATGGCGCAGGATTACTTTCATCGATTGGAGAAAGTGCCTGGTGCATGACGGATAACGTAAAGAAAATACCTTACGATATCTCTGCTGCGAATCAGAATTTTGATATTACGCAATTGCAACCTCAATTATATGTAACGCCAAATTTCTCTTATTTAAGTTTGGTCCTGGAAGAATTTGCGAATAAAATGGCTTTAAGAACCGGGGGACTTTCGGGGATTCAGAAACTAATTCATTCCAATGCTTTAGGAACTATTGAATTGAGTACAGGTTTACAGATTTCGGGAGTTTTTACAAATGTATTAGAAGAGGAAGGAAAACCAATTTACATTCAGACAACAGGAAAAACAGCTTTATCGTATCGCGAAAAAGAATTAGTTGGCCACGGAACGCTAACACATCCGGAAGGTTTTGGAAGTCCGATTGGGAAACTGAAAGGATTCAATTTAGCAATCGAAGATATGAGCCCGAAGGATTTACAAGCTTATAGTATCGTTGAAAATGAAACTGTAAAACTGGAGTTTGAAGGCAATATTATTGTTGAAGGAGAAATCATTACAGGTTCCAGAAATTTACACGGTGAAATTATCCTGATTAGTTTTAGAAATTGTACCGTTACACATGGCGAAACAATTTTGTTTCAGCCGGAATGGGGAAATTATGATATGGCAATTGGTAAAAAAGTAGTTTCGGCTTTTTCAGGTCCAGCCGATGTAAATAGTTTCGATTTGATAAATTCGGTTCCTAAAACTACAACTATAAAAGCCAAACATTCAGACGAACGTGACGATCTGGAGATTTTGTACCAAACGGTTCGTATGATCAGAGAAAATAAAGATGCTAAATATGAATTGAAATCTGTATTTGAGAAACTTCAAAAAAACCATTCTAATGATTGGTTGCTTTCTATTGAAATAGCGGAGCTTTCGAAGGATTCAAATGAAGCACAGCTTTTGCAGAAAGTATTGGTTTATCTGGATCAGTTGAAAATAAAACGTCCTGAAGTGGCACATTTAATTACTGGTGGATTGGATTTGATATTTAACGGTTCTTTGCCGGATTTGCCACAAAGACAATAAGACTTTTTGTTGTTGCGAAAATTTTGCCCACGAATCTTACTGATTTAAACTGATTAACGCAGGTTTTTTTTTAATCTCGCAAAGACGTGAAGTCGCAAAGTTTTTCTACAATTTTGTCATTTCGACCCAAGGGAGAAATCACACGCGGGATTCGACAAAGATTGACGACTTTCTGTGCGGAGCTTCTAGTGTGATTTCTCCCTTGGGCCAAAATGACAAACAATACGATTAATCATTAATTAAAAAAACTTAGAGTCTTTTTGCCTTTGTGGCAAACTACAATTTTAAATCTGTATTAAAATCTTTATCAGATTCAATTGTTTTTCCTTCGTATTGCAATTTCCAACCCATTGAATTTGTCAGGATCAGAATTTTAGATAACTCACTAATCAATCTATTTTGGGCATTGGTTTTCAAGGTCGATTTCTCGATTTTTTTCGCCAGATTGGCTTTTACTGATTTGTTGATTTTGTTGTAATCATCTCCTGTAAAAGGATTTAGTTTGCTTTGTTCAACATCGTAAAACTGAATATCCGGATTGATTGTAATTTCTTCTTTTGGAATATTAAGAATGGTGATGGTTTTATTTTTTTCGTCGATATCGTATTTGATTTTATGCAAATCATAAGCAACTGTAACATTTGCATTCACGACAACAAGTGCTTTCTTCTCAAAAGAAACCATATCCATCAAGTATTTCTGTTGATTTTTATAGGTAATGACTTCTGAAAAATGCCCTTCGGTGACTACTAATTTTCCAACATTTAAAATCTGCTGTTGAATTAAATTGGTATTGTAATCGATGGTAGAATCGTCGTCTTTTTTGAACTCACAATATTTGAAAGCCAAAACTATCAAAAGTACGACCGCAACGAAAACTATTATTCTCTTTATTAAATTTTGCATTCTATTATTTTATTAGACCAATTTACTTCTTTTTTCTAAGAGGTTAAAAGTTTTTCATCACTAAGTTTTTTCGCCATGACCCGAGCAACAGCGAACAGGCGAAGCAATTTCACGAATTTTCACTAATGCTTTGTTTATAATTTATAATGATGTGAATTTAAAATTTGTGAAATTGCTTATTATGCGCAAACTATATATCAGTGAAAATTCGTGAAATTTGCGGCAAAAAACGTGGCAAAATTCTTAAAATGGATAACCAATTGCGATATTCAAAATCAGGTTTTCTTTTCTCCACGGTCCGCTGCCAAAATTGATATCGTCGATTACCCATCTTTGTCCTTCCGGCAAATAAGGCTTTCTTAACGGAAATGCCAGATCTGTTCTTAGAACTAAGAAAGACAAATCAAAACGCAATCCCGCTCCGGCACCCACGGCAATCTCTTTCATGAAATCTTTGGTAATTTGTCCTCCCGGTTTATCTTTATCAGCATTTAAAAGCCAAACGTTTCCAGCATCTATAAATACTGCACCGCGAACAATACTAAAAAGTTTTGCCCTGTATTCTGTACTAAATTCTAATTTTAAATCTCCTGACTGATCCGGTAAGTATGAATTATCTGTGACAGTATTGACATAACTTCCAGGACCGAGAGATCGTGCTCTAAAAGCACGAATACTATTGGTTCCTCCTACCACAAATTGCTTAGACGTTGGCAATGCACCTGAATTTCCGTAAGGCAGTCCGGCACCAATAATAATTCTGCTTGCCAGTTCACTTTCTTTACCCAGTTTTAAATAATGCCTGAAATCTCCTTTTAGCTTTACAAATTGACTAAACGGAACATCAAATATTTTTATGGTATCGTTCTTTTTTACATTAGCGCCTGTAGCCAAACCAGTTATATTTCCTGCCAAATCTAATTCTCCATTAAAATAAAACGTATTTTTTTTACGCTTCTGCATTGTATTTGTATATGTATACGAGTACGTTGGTCCAAAAATCAGTTGCTTTTCGATTACTTTCCCTAACGATGCATCTTCTATAATATCCTGACGATACTCTGCTGTTACATTATTTGGGCTCACATACGTAATATCAATAAGATTGAATTGGTGTTCTTTTCTGATGTTTTCTTTCCATTGATAACCAAATGATGTTTTAAACGAATTCAATGCATACAATTGTGTTCTGTTTTGATATTCATATCTCACTGTAGCTTTTGTTCTCGGCACATATTCGCTGGAACCTTCAATATGAAAAAACGGCACAATAAATCTCGGCCAGGTCAAGCTGGTTTCTGTTCCTAATTTATAAATATTTTTTCCGTTATTAGTTCCTGCAAGCTGAAAATCGGCTCCGCCAAAAACAGAAACCGTCAGCAGTTCAGCACCACGAAATAAGTTTCGGTTGTTCCAGTTTACATTCAGTTCTGTTCCTGTATAACTGGCTGAATTTGTTTTTCCTAAAACTTCTACACGAATAAATTTCTTCGGCAAAAGCGTCAGATAATAATAAGAATCCAAGGCGTTTTTTATACTATCAGAAGGTTTAAATTCGTTTTTTACAAAACTAAAAGTTCCCAGATTCACGAATCGGTTTAAAGTCAAATTGTGGTTCTTTCTATTGTATAAATCTCCTTTTTTAAAATAGATCGCCCGATCAAAAACCCTTGGTTTGAAAGTATCTGCAGTATCAATAATCGTAAAATCTTTGTATTGAACAATATCTTTACCAGTGTATTTCACGCTATCTTTTGAAACGGTAAAATTAGGATAAACTACAATTTTATTAATCTTGTAAGCGGTCAAAGCTTTTGGCGGTGCCTCAGGTTTTATTACCAACCTGATTTTTACTTCATGATCGCCTTTGCTGCTGTCTACCTGGGCTAAAATATAATCCGGATTAAAGTAGTAATATCCTTTTTCTTTAAGCCTTGCATCTATTCTTTCTCTCTCTGCTTTTATGACATCCAAATCATATGGTTTTCCTACTTTCAATAAACTTCTTCGGCTTGATCGCCCAATTATTCTTGACATGGCCAGAGAGTCATCCGGAAAAATTACACTTTTAATAATATACTGTCTTTTAGGCACAACCGTATATTCTGCAGTTACTCTTTTGTTACTAACAGTAGAATCTGCACTGACACGCGTTTTAAAATAACCTCTGTTTTCTGTGAAATTTCGTAAAACCGAAGCATTATAATCTAAATCGACTTTGCTAAAAAGTATTGGCGCTTCTCCCACTTTATTACGCAGCCAATATCGAATTCCTTTTTGTTTTTTAGGTTCGCCTGCAATATTGTAAATCCATAATTTAGGTCGTAAACCTAATATTTGCTTGTTGGGTTTTGGTCGCAATAAATCTTCTAGTTCATTCTCGAAAGCTTTTCTTTCTTTCTTTTTAATAGTAGAATCCTTTACTGTCACAGAACCTCCTGTGTACAATAAATCTCCTTCGGGCAAATATTTAGTATTGCTGCATCCAAAAACAAAAAATAAGGATAGCGCTATAAAATATTTTACATATCTAATTTCCATATTGCTATGTCTTTTGTTCATTTCCTTCAATTTTATTTTCTTCGTCTTCTTTTTTATTCTCTTCCTTCTCTTTCTGCTTCTTTTTCTCTTTTCGCAGTTTTTCTTCTTTTATCATTTCTTTTTCGGCTGCACTTCTATGAAAAAGTTCACGGAATTTATTGTAACTCATTGTAATAATAAACGCAACTCCTGTCTCGACAACCTGACCTTCGACTGCAACCTGATATTCGTTTTTGCGATACGCACGAAGCATATATCGGCCGTCTTTTGTTAGTTGATAATCTAATGCTACGTCGCCGGCAATATTGGTACTTTCTTCATTTGCGCGTTCTTGTCCTTCGACAGCAAAACTGCTTCCTACCGTAACTTTTAATCGATCATTTAAAAGTTTTTTAGAAACACCAACATTCAAATCTGTTCTGTTTTCCCTGTTTCCGGTAGTATAATCATCTGTAGATTCAAGATCAAACTCTAATTGAACTCCGCTAATTAACTCTCCTGCAAGATCATTTAACTGTTGAGAAAGTATTTTACTCACACTTTGTCTTGCCAATGATTCTGCACTTGTTCCGCCGCTTTCACTCGCAAAAGGGTTTTCACCAATAAATCTGTTTAATAATAACAGTGCAAAAACCTGTTTGTTCAATTCGTTTGGTTCTTGTCGTAATTGCTCTAATTTATTCTGGGAAGCTGTTACGATATCTGATGAAACATCATAATTCCCGTCAGGCAGCACAATATCAAATGTGATTTCCGGTTTCAGTAATTCTCCATTCATTTTTAATAATGTCTGGAACGGAATTTTCTGTTTGTATGTGTTTTTAACCGTCGGACTCATTGCTCCTAACTGGTTTCCAAGTAAATCTATTGGTGCTGTTTCTACTTTATAAATGGCTGTAATATTCAGACTTGCCATTGTAGGTTCACCATTCCAGGTAATAGAACTTCCTTTTTGAATATCAAATTTTCTTCGGATCATGTTGAAATTCATTTCATACGCTCCTTCAGAAAACTCATATTTACCCGTTAAAGTAGTTTTTCCTGACGGATCGATTCCTCCTGTAAGCTGTGCTTCACCTTTTAGATTCAGATAATCTCCGTTTCCTTTGTCAATCACCAAGGTAAGTTCAGCTTCTTTATCAATGGCAATTTCAACGCTCACATCCATACCAATTAACTGAGATTGATTCAATTCTTTCTCCATCGCAACAGTTTGTTTCAGCAACATATTATCTTCATCGACAAACTCAACAATACCTTCACGATCCGCAATAGAAGGATCTGATTGTGGTAAAACAACTGTAAATTTAGTGTCTTTGTTTATTTTGATATTTCCGCCAACAACAGGATTTTTAAGCGTTCCTTTTATGTTTAGTTTGGTATCCAGAATTAAATCTCCATAAAACAAATCATTATCTGCTTCTTTAGAATGTATGGCTCTAAAATCGTCTGCAACAACTGTTAAACCAAAATCGAAATTACTATAATCAGCAGACTTAATCGTTCCGTCTATTGTTAACTCGTTATCATTCTCGTCATGAAAAGTAAATTTATCAAACGTAATTACATCATTTTGAAGCGTGATTTTTTCATCAACCGTTTTAAAGAAAGAATTCAGTTTAGTTACTCTGAAACCTGTTTCCTTAAAGTCTAATTCTCCAATTACTTTTGGCTCGCTTGCATTGCCCGTAATTTTAAAATTCCCGGTTAAATATCCTGTTCCTTCTTTAATATTACCCATACTGAATCCCTGAATACTTTTTATATTCAGTTTATTCAAATCTAAATTGAAATCAAGATCTCCATCGTCAACTTTATAATTCCCGGTAAGACTTACATCATTATCCTGACCCGTTAATGTAACATTTGCGGCCAATAAATTATCCACTTTGTTATCTACTTTAATACCAATATCACCAACAGGTTCCCCTTTAAAAGCGAACTGATCTACTTTTAAATCTGATGTAAAAGTGGGTTTTGTCATTATATTCTCAACAACTGCATTTCCGTTAATCAGACCTTGCATTAAAATCTCGTCTTTTTTAACCATATTCATAATGGTTTCGATTTTAAAGTTTACAAAATCAACTTTCAACGGTGCATTATCCTGTTCTCCCTGAGATTGTATCTTTAATTCATTGCCTGAATTTGATAAATAAAACTTATTAATATAAAGTCTTTTTCCTCCAAATTCAATTACATTTTCAGGATCAACCGTCCATTTATCGTAATTAAGCACAAAGTTTTCTGCATCGATTTTGAAGATATTTTTAGAATCTTCTGTTTTAAATTCTCCCGCAATAAAATACTGTTGTTTGTCTTTTACATCTTTCACTTCAAGAGCATAAGTCAAAATATTATTTTCGACTTTTCCTGCTAAACTTGTGAATGGAATTTTTAAAGAGCCACTTTCGATCGTTGCTACAGAAACCATATATTCTAAAGCATTCTCTTTTCCTTCGATATTTATTTTTCCATCGGCAATTGTGTTATCGGCATACACAATTCTTGGTATTGTCCCTTTTATTTCTAATGAATCTGTTACGTTATTGTACTTTCCTGTAATATTGACAGGCTCTAAACCAGTTAATTTTGGAACCAGTTTAAAAAGCAGCGGATCATTATCAATCTTTAACTTAAAGACCAAACGTTGTTCATCTGCTTCTCCATTTACTTTTGGATTTTTTAAATCAATATATTTCGATAATGATTTTTTTATTGCCGCTGTTAATGTGGTCAATTTATATTTTCCGTCAACTTCCGCTTTCAAAAACTGAGATGCAATTTTGATGTTATTTCTCGTATTATCCGCAAAAGCAATTATACGCACTGAATCCAGAACAATAGGTGCGGCATCTTGTACCACCTGTATATTGGAAAGAAATACTTTACCGTTTAAAAAATCAGGATTACTGTTGGCAATATCTGCATCTACATTACCACGCAGTTTCATTGGTCCGGCATGAAGATTTAGTTTTTCCAGATCAGCAATATCCAGATTTAATTTTAATTGTATGGATGGATATTTATCTTTTGTATTTCCACTTGCTACAAGATCAAAATGCAAATTAGGATCTTTCATTCCCGATTTTACATCAAATGATCCGTTTTCTATATTTCCTTTTAAAGCTAAATCCTTATAAGTATATTTATTAAAAACTGCTTTCTGAACCAATCCGTCAAATTGCGCCTGAGCTGTTTTTGGATCGAGTCCTTTCCCATCTACTTTCGCTTTAAGCGTAATTTTTCCGATTGAATCATTTTTGATTAATTTTCCCAAATCAAAATCCAACAAATAAACTGTTGCATTGTACTTCTCTTTTTTCTTAACACGCTGATCGAATAATGCATCGACTTTCGCATTTCCGAAACTACTGTTTAAGGCCAGGTTTGTTTTGAAATTCTGAACAGAACCTTTAAATTTTCCTTGCAGGTTTAATTGAGAAGGCAACTGAATGTTTTTCGGAATTGTTCCTGCCGGTACAAACGTATTAATATCCTTTGAAGTACTTGATATTTTTTTTATATCTAAATCGTAATAGGCTTTTTGGGCATCCGGCAACCCTGTTATTTTTCCAGAAAGAGAAACTTTTGTCGTTCCTATTCCACTCATTTCGAATTGTGGAATGTTAAGATCTTTAATTTTTCCGCTCAAGCGTGTATTAACGTACAAAATCGCATTTGGATTACTCTTAAACGGATTTGTCTTTTGCAAATCCGGAACAAAAAGCAAAATATCTTTAAAACCAATTTTTGATTGATTTAAATTAGCGTCTAAAGAAAGGTTTCCTAAATCTTTAGAAATTGTTGCAATCGAAGAATAAGCGACTTTAACTTTATTTTGAAGTAAAGTTTGAGGCGTTTTCAAATACAAATCATTCAGATATGCATTTTTAGGTCCGTAAAAGAAATCGGTTTTTAAAGACTGAATTTGTAATCCGCTTTTATCGTTTGCCGTTAAAGCTTTTATGTTCCCGGAAATGGTGTCGTTTCCGTAGTATAATTTCTCTGCTTTAAAATTTAATTTATCCAAATCAAGATGACTGTAATCAATACCTTTTAAAACTGGTTTCGATTGCATATCGTCAAACCTGAAGGCGACATCCTGTATATCTATATTCTTTAATTTTACTTTCCATCCTGCTTGCTTAATTGCAGTTGAATCTAAATCAGGAGTTTTTATTTGTTTGTCTTTTGTACCTAAACGTAAGTTCCCTTTTAGATTTTTCAATTCGAAAGTATCAAAATCTAAAAGCTGATTGTTCAGGTCAATTTTATTGACCGATAAATCAAGATTCCCCAGTTTTATTCCTGAGTCTAATTTGGAATCTTTATTATCATAAGCAATATCAATTTTCGACAAACTAATTTTACCTAAATTCAAATTAGAATCTTTTCTTTTCGAAATAGTATCAACGGTTTCTACCGATACTTCGGCAATTTTTTCGACTGCATCCTGATCTAAAACTAATTTTAATCCGTCTAACTTAATATTCGGAATATCGAAATTCATTTTATCCAAATCAAATTCCTTGAATTTTGTATCAAAATGTGTCAGATTGACCTTCACATCATTCTTAGAAAAATCATCTTTAAAACTGAATTTAACATTGTCCAGATTTACATTTACAACTGATATTTTGAATGGTTTACTATCCGGATCTTCAACCTTTGGTTCTTTAGATTCGAAAGCTTTTATTATATAATCAAAATTAAAAACGCCGTCTTTATTTCTGGAAATATTAGCATTGACATTTTCAAGGGAAACTGAATTTATCTCGAGCTCACTGCTTATTAGCTTAAACAAATCGACATCTAACTCTAAACGTTTACCGCTCAACAAAGTATCTTTCTTTTGATCTTCAAAATAGAAACCTTCCAAAACTATATCTTTTGGAAATTTAATAGAGATATGATCCAAAGCAACTTTGGTTTTTATTTTATTATGCAAATAGGTTATCGCTTTATCCTTTGCATAATTTTGGATCGACGGAACCTGAATTAAAACAATTAGAAGTAATAAAAGTGCAATGATAGAAACCACGCACCAAAGTAGTATACGTAGTGTTTTTTTAAGAAAATGAATTGGTTTCTTATTCATAAGTCAATAAAACACGGTTAAATTAAAGTTGTGTCATTATAAAGCTGTATTTCTACAGTTTACAAAATTGTAAATTTTAAACCTTAACAATTTACATAATTACATGCAATTATTCTAAAATTTTATGGACAAATAATTATTTTCTTACTTTAATTAGCCACGAAGGTGCTAAGGCACGAAGATTTTTAATAAACTTTGGTTTAAACAATGGAATTGAAATGTTTCTAAATTAAAATTTAATGTGCTTCCATTTTTCCTGAATCGCATTTATCTTCTGCTGAAGTTTTGCTAAGAATTTCTGGTGTTGTTCTGATTCCGGATTGAAGCTTCTGTGACGCAAACTTTTTTGTATTTCTGAAACCTCTTGCATCGTTGAAATACTATTTTCAGAAATATAGTTTTCACTGAATTTCTGCCAGATATAATCGATTGCTACTTGATTGGGATGTAACATATCTTCGGTATAAAAACGATAGTCCCGCAGTTCGTCCATCATGATTTCGTAGGACGGGAAGTATTCAATTCCCGAAAGACTTCGACTTTGCTCAGGATGACAATCGTTTAAAATAGAATGAACCGCCGCAAACAAATGTGATTTACTTAATTGATTTTCAGCAAAACCATCTTTGATATGACGAACGGGAGAAACAGTAAATATAAAATTGATTTTAGGATTTAACGTCTTAATAAAATCAACTGTATTTTGAATACTTTGCTCAATTACATTTACCGATAATAATTGTTTCGTAAATTGCTTTTGCGGTACTTTATGGCAATTGGCTACAAACTCATCGCTTTCTATGTTTCTGTAAATCCAGGAAGTTCCGTACGTGATAATAATGTGCGTGGCTTCTTTTAAGTATTTAGAGGTTTCTGAAATAGCCTTATTCAAAGTTTCCAATAATTCCTGTCGATCTGAATTACTTAAATCCGAATGTACTTCATAACTATGCCAGCGCTCATTATAAAAGAAAACATCTTTCTCTGTATAAAATTCTTCCTTAATAATCCTGCTGATTATCTTCTCGATCGAAACCGGATTAAAAATAATCCCAAACGGATTTGTCTGGTTTTGAAATTTAAAATAATCGAATTTCTCCGCCATATTTTCAGCAAAACAGGAACCAATAGAAATGATCTTCGAGTTATAATCGATTGGACTATTGGTTTTAGAAATTGTTATTTGCGTTCTGAATTGCATGACTTTTTTATTCAAAAATACAGTTTAAAACTCATTTAAAGATCTAAAAAAATCCCCAACATCAATTATTGATGATTGGGGATTTATTATTGTATTAAAAGCTAATTAATAAGCAATCTCTAATTTAAAAGAGTTTTTAGCATCTCCAGAGAATATTTCAGTTGCAAAATTATTAGCATTGTATTTATTGGTATTCGTTACTGTTACTGTTCCAATAACTTTTCCTGAAGCATCAGTTTCTACAGTAACATTTTTAACTGTATTATTTGCTGAATAAAAATCAAAATTATCATCTAAATCCAACAAAAGTTTAGCTCCTGTAATATTGGTAAAAGGGTTTTTCTTGTCATCAAATGTACTTGTACTTTTTTCCCTTACAGCATCGATAAACTCAGTAGAAATTATATTTCCATTTGCAAAAGTATAAAGTCTTGTTGTATCATATTTAACTTCCTGTCTGTTGATTATCTCAGAATAATTTGCGTTAACAGTACCGTTTGCATTGTAAACAAAAGTTAGTTTTTGTGGAGGAGTAGAACTGAAAGCACTCGTAGTAAGTTTAGAAACTAATTTTCCAGCTTCGTACGTATATACATCTGTAGATTGTAACTCACTTGATTTGAACTCCTCAACTTTAGTGATTACTTCTCCTGTATACGTATAAACAAATTTAGAAGCATCTGAAAGAGAAATTTGCTTTAATTTATTTCCGTCGTAAGTAAACGTAAAATCAAGACTTCCTGACTTTCCATTTTCAACAGTTGTTTCAACAATTTTTTTAGGTAATAATGTTTCAGATGCAACATCTGTCGAATCGTCACTAGAACAAGAAGAAATCAGCACCATAGATAAAGCACTAAAAAGACATAAAATTTTTTTCATTTTTATTTGTTAAATTTGTTATTGCGGCAAACTTAATACAACCAAAAATCAAAACCTTACGGCATCCCACATTCAAACTAAAAAAATACAGCATGCAACCCCACTACTTACTAAAGCATTAATAAAGAATAACATAAGCAAACAATTACCTTAGTAATAAAATTTAACCAAAAATAATCCCATTTAAATACCTGATTGTTTTCTTCGTTTTTTTTATAACGCCAGTGTTAAAAAATATATTTTATAAAAAATTAAGACACTCAAGACTAAAAAAACACGCCGCTAATTTCAACTGTAAAAAAATTTAGTTTTTTAATAACTAAAAGCAACTTTACAAAGCCAAACTATTCACTACTTTTGCATCTTCAATAAATTTAAACTCACACATGAAATTATTATATTCTTATATAATCAAACACAAAATGCTCTTGCTTTTTGCGTTGATTATGGCTTCTATAAACATTTGTTTCAGCTTATCAGACTCAATTATTACCGGTAAATTAATGCAGGATTGCGGTGTTGGTTTGCATAAATATGAAGGAAATGAAATAGGTTTTTTAAAATCTTTATCCTTCTGGCTGGGGCTTTCCCTTGGTGCTGCAATGATCTCAAGAATTACCAAAAACTTTCAGGATTACTTTACCAATGTCGTAATTCAGCGTACCGGAGCTCAAATGTATACTGACGGAATCAAAAAATCGCTTGATTTACCTTATGCCGAATTCGAAGATCAGCGAAGCGGTGAAACTTTAAGTAAATTGACGAAAGTACGCTCTGATTCTGAAAAATTAATTACGCTTTCGATCTCTTTGATTTTTCAAACCATTATCGGATTTATATTTGTAATCGTTTACGTTGCCCGAATCGATTACCGTATTTCACTAATCTTTTTGGTTACGGCTCCCATTATTGCTTTAATCAGTTCGTATTTAGGTAAAAAAATAAAAATCGTTTCCAGAAAAATTGTCAATCAAACCAATGCTTTGGCTGGTTCTACAACCGAGAGCTTGAGAAATATTGAATTGGTAAAAAGTCTTGGATTAACGTATCAGGAAGAAAAACGTCTGAACTTAAACACTTTTAAAATTCTGCAATTAGAGTTAGAAAAAATTCGTTTTATCAGAAGCTTGAGTTTTATTCAGGGAACAACCGTTCACTTTTTAAGAACTTGTGTTGTCTTTACGTTGTATTATTTCTTGTTTGGACATAAAATTATCGTGGGTGATTTATTGACCATGGTATTTTTTACTTTCTTCATTTTTGGACCATTACAAGAATTAGGAAATTTCATTATTGCATTGAATGAGACTAAAGTTTCAATGGAAAATTTTAAGGTTTTATTAAGCGCACCAAAAGAGTTTCGCCCAAAAAGTCCGAAACATGTTGGAGCAATAAGGTCTTTACTTTTTACCAATGTAAGTTTTCAGCATAAAACTGCAAAATTCAAAGCGGTAGAAAATATTAATTTCGAAATTAAACAAGGTGAAACCGTTGCTTTTGTTGGTCCGTCAGGTTCCGGAAAAACAACTTTAGTAAAACTATTAGTCGGATTGTATACTCCTGCCGAAGGGCAGGTTCTTTATAATGATATTGATTCTACAGAAATTGACTTGTTAGATTTACGAAAACAATTGGGGTTTGTAACTCAGGATGCTCAATTATTCTCAGGAACAATTCGTGAAAATTTACTGTTTGTAAGACCTAATGCTACTGATGAAGATTTGTATGATGCTCTTAAAAAAGCGAGTTGCGAAAAATTATTGCAACGTGCCGAAGATGGTTTAAATACAACAATTGGCGAAGGCGGAATTAAAGTTTCCGGTGGTGAAAAACAACGTTTATCAATCGCCAGAGCTATTTTAAGAAATCCTAATCTATTGATTTTTGATGAGGCTACTTCTGCATTAGATTCTATTACTGAAGAAGAGATCAATGCTACGATTAGAAATATCTCCGACCAAAACAGAATAACGGTTTTAATTGCGCACAGATTGTCTACTGTATTGCATGCCGACAAAATATTTGTCTTGGAACAAGGTAAAATTATCGAATCCGGTAAACATGAAGAACTGATTGTTGAAAAAGGTTTGTATTACGCTATGTGGCGTCAGCAAATTGGGGAAAGAAAATAGCTTTTTTTAAGGTTCTGAGCTGCTAAGGCGCTAAGTTGCTAAGTTTTTTTTCAGATAGTGTCCAGCTTTAGCTGAATGGAACAAAAAAGTTTAAAATTGAAGGGCTTTAGCCAGACTGTTACGTTTGGCTAAAGCCCTTTCTTTTATTAAGACAACCAATTACACGTAACTATTTATCATTTCGTTTTCTAGATAAAACTAAATCTTTTTTCAGGAGCTAATCCCGCTTTCCGTTTCCATATTTTGTGGCGAACCCCGCCACAAAAGGATTTTCTCTTCTATCGGGGCTAGGCCAATCATTTTCATAAGAATGTTTTCGTTTAGTATGTCATTTTAATTGTTTAACCTATGGTAAAAAATTGAATTTATATGCAAAACCCGACAGGTTTTAAAAACCTGTCGGGTTCGCTTTTTAGATCTTATAAAAAACTTAGAACCTTAGCAACTAAGCTTCTTAGTAACTTTTCTTTACTTCACAAAATCAACTGCGTGAGACAAAGCCTCAGCAATTCCTGCAGCATTTTTACCTTTTCCGGATGCGAAGAAAGGCTGACCTCCTCCATTTCCTTCAATATATTTTCCTAATTCTTTGATAACAGCATTTGCATTTAGGCTTCTGCTTGCTACTAAATCCTTAGAGATATAACAATGAATATTTGGCAAACCGTCTTCTATAGAAGCTAAAAACACAAAAGAATCTGCTTTTGAAGCTCCTAAAACAGAAGCTAATTCTTTAGTCGATGCCATGCTTAAATCTACTTGTTTTGCAAGGAAATTGATTCCGTTTACTTCCTGGAAATCTTTCTCTAAATCAGATTTTAAAGCATTTACTTTTTCTTTAAGCAATTGCTCAATTTGCTTTTTCAATTTAGCATTATCATCTTGTAAAGAAGCCACTGATTTTAAAATATCCTGTGGATTTTTTAATGTTTCTTTTATTTCAGCTAAGGTATTCTCCTGATTTTTATAGAAGTCTTTTACAGCATCACCTGTAATTGCTTCAATACGACGAATTCCAGCCGCTACTGCGCCTTCAGAAATGATTTTGAAATGCCAGATTTCTGCTGTGTTTTTCACGTGAATTCCACCGCAAAGTTCTTTACTGTCACCAAATTCAATCATACGGACATTATCTCCGTATTTCTCTCCAAATAAAGCCATTGCACCTTTATCTAATGCTTCTTTAATCGGAATATTTCTGTGTTCTACTAATTGCAATTGTGCTTCGATTTGCGCATTTACACTTGCTTCAACCTGACGTAATTCTTCGTCTGAAACTTTAGAAAAATGCGAAAAGTCAAAACGCAAATAGTTAGGATTTACCAATGAACCTTTTTGCTCTACGTGAGTTCCAAGAAGGTTTCTCAAAGCTAAATGCATTAAATGCGTAGCTGAGTGATTTTTAGAAGTTGAACTTCTTAAATCGGTATTTACTTTTGCTGTAAAACCAGCTTCAATATTTTCAGGCAATTGTTTTGCAAAATGCAAAATCAAATTGTTCTCTTTCTTCGTATCAATGATTTCGATCGTTTCGTTTGCAGAAACTAACGTTCCTTTATCACCCACCTGTCCTCCTCCTTCTGGATAAAATGGTGTATTGTCTAAAACAATTTGGTATAAAATTCCGTCTTTTTTAGAATCTACTTTACGAATTCTCGTGATTTTGACGTCGTTTTCTACTTTGTCATATCCAACAAACGTTTCTACATTTCCTGGAATCAAAACAGTCCAGTCTTCTGTTGAAACTTCTGATGCTGCACGTGAACGTGCTTTTTGCTTCTGCATCGATGCATCAAATTCTGCTTCGTTAAGAGACATTCCTTTTTCTTTCAGGATCAATGCTGTTAAATCTTTCGGAAAACCAAAAGTATCATACAATTCAAATGCTTTTGCTCCAGAAACTTCAGAACCTTTGGTTTGTGCAATTACATTGTCTAACAATTGTAATCCCTGATCTAAAGTTCTTAAGAAAGAAGCTTCTTCTTCGCGAATTACATTCGTAACCAATTGTTGCTGTAATTTAATCTCAGGAAAAAATTCTCCCATTTGGTTTGCCAGAACTTCTACCAATTTATTGATAAAAGGTTCTTTCGTATCCAAGAACGTAAATCCGTAACGAATGGCACGACGCAAGATTCTACGTATTACATAACCTGCTCCTGTGTTTGATGGTAATTGTCCGTCGGCAATTGCAAAAGCAACCGCACGTACGTGATCTACTACAACACGAATCGCAATATTCGTTTTGTTTTGTTCTTCACTGATGTTTTTAATTTCATTAGATGTATATGTAAAACCTGTAATTTGTTCTACTTTCTCGATAAGCGGTGTAAAAACATCGGTATCATAATTTGATGTTTTTCCTTGCAAAGCCATACACAAACGTTCGAATCCCATACCGGTATCTACGTGTTGTGCAGGAAGTTTTTCAAGAGAACCATCAGCTTTACGGTTGAATTCCATGAATACATTATTCCAGATTTCAACTACCTGAGGATGATCGTTATTTACCAAACTTTTACCTGAAACTTGTGCTTTTTCTTCTGCTGAACGTAAATCAACGTGAATTTCAGAACAAGGTCCGCATGGCCCCTGATCTCCCATTTCCCAGAAATTATCTTTTTTGTTTCCAAGGATAATTCTGTCTTCCTCGATTAATGTTTTCCAGATATCCCAAGCTTCCTGATCAAAAGGAACATTCTCTTCTTTGCTCCCTTCAAAAACAGAAACATAAATATTCTCTTTCGGGATTTTATAAACTTCTGTCAACAATTTCCATGAAAAATTAATCGCTTCTCTTTTAAAATAATCACCGAACGACCAGTTCCCCAACATTTCGAACATAGTATGGTGATACGTATCAATTCCTACCTCTTCAAGATCATTTTGCTTACCGGCTACACGAAGACATTTTTGCGTATCGGCTATTCGTTTACTTTTTGGAGTTGAATTTCCTAAAAAATATTCTTTGAACTGGGCCATTCCCGAGTTGTTGAACATTAAGGTTGGATCGTCTTTAAGCACAATAGGAGCCGACGGAACGATTAAGTGCCCGTTGCTTTTAAAAAAATCTAAAAATTGTTTACGTACGTCTTGTGATTTCATGTTATAATTAGAAATGTAATAATGTGATAATTTGATAATGTGTCAATTAGATAATTTAGTTCATCTGAAAATATATTAATGTATTTTTTAAATTAGAAATTTATCATTCTAAACAATAAATTTCACTTTAAAGACATTATCTAATTATCAGATTGACACATTACCTAATTCTATTTTATTCTTGAAAAAAGCTTCGAACATCTGAAACATTTATTAAATTTGTTCTACTAACTTATTTTACAAGCTGCAAAAATAGGGTATTTTAAAATATGGCGAAAGTAAAATATTATTACGACTCAGAAAATCTGGCTTATACAAAAATAAAGACCAGAAAAAGAATCAAATTTGGCTATGCATTATTGTTTTTGCTGGCTTCGGCATTGTTTGGTTTTTTAGTTTTTGTTCTCTTATTGAATACTCCTTATTTTGAAACACCAAAGGATCGTTTACAGGCTCGTGAAATCGAGAATCTGAAATTGCAATATTCAATTTTAAATAAAAAACTGGATGAAATCGACGATGTAACTGAGGCATTAGAAAATAGGGACAATAATATTTACAGGGTTTATTTTAATAAAACTGAAATTCCCGATTCTATCCGAAAAGCAGGCTTTAAAGATTCTAAACGTTATAGAGACCTAGAAGGCTACAACAACTCACAATTGGTTTTAAATACGACAAAACGCATTGACAGATTATCAAAAGAATTAGCCATTCAATCGAAATCATTAGATGAAATTTTGAAACTGGCGAGTACAAAAGGCAATTTATTATTGGCAATTCCGGCGATTCAGCCTGTTCGTAACGAAAACCTTAAGCGAATGGCTTCAGGATTTGGATATCGCACTGATCCTTTTACAAAAGTGAGGAAAATGCATAACGGAATGGATTTTACAGCCAACACAGGCACTCCTGTTTATGCCACTGGCGATGGTGTTGTAGAAAGAGCAGATAATTCGGCTTCAGGATTTGGAAACCACGTCGTCATCAGGCATGGTTTTGGATACGAAAGTTTGTACGCCCATTTAAGCAAATACAATTGCAGGGCCGGACAACATGTCAAACGTGGTGATGTTATTGGATATGTGGGAAGTACCGGCAGATCTGAAGGTCCGCATTGCCATTATGAAGTACATAAAGACGGAAAAGTCGTAAATCCGCTGAACTTTTATTACGGCAATATATCGGCAGCAGAATATGTGGCAATTTCACAAATGGCAAATCAGGAAAACCAATCATTAGATTAATCCTCCAAAAAGTTGTATTTTTGGAATAAAAACAGAAAATTACAAATCATGCATATTGAGCTTTCAAAAGATAAAAGATATTATAGTATTGGCGAAGTTGCCAAAGCTTTTAATGTCAATGCATCATTGATTCGATTTTGGGATAGTGAATTTGATATTTTAAAACCAAAAAAGAATGCCAAAGGCAACAGAATGTTTACTCCGGATGATATTACCAACCTGCAATTAATTTATCATTTGGTAAAAGAAAGAGGTTTTACACTTGATGGCGCCAGAACACACCTGAAAGAAGGACAAAAGAAAACATTAGATAAGTTCGAAATAATACGTAAATTAGAGACCATAAAAACACAATTAAACGATATTAAGAACGAATTATAGTATATTTATTAAATAAATCAAAAACAAACTTAAATTAAAACAGATATGAAAAAATGGTTAATCCCCGTAGGAATTATTATAGCGCTAATTGCTATTATTGCTTTTTGGTCAATTGGAATTAAAAATACTGGTTTGCAAAAAAATCAAGCAGTTAATAAAGAATGGGGAAATGTAAGTACTACTTACCAAAGAAGAAATGACCTTATTGGAAATTTAGTTAACACAGTAAAAGGTGCTGCAGATTTCGAAAAATCAACATTGACAGCTGTAATTGAGGCTCGTGCAAAAGCTACTTCGGTAACAATCGATCCAAGCAATGTAACTCCAGAGCAATTGGCTCAATACAACCAGGCTCAAAGTGGGGTATCCTCTTCTTTATCAAGATTGTTAGTTTCTGTTGAACAATACCCAACATTAAAAGCGAATGAAAACTTCCTTAAATTACAGGATGAATTGGCTAGTACAGAAAATCAAATTTTAACGGCCAGAACACGTTTCAACGAAGCTGTACAAGATTATAATGGTTATATTCTTGCTATCCCGAACAAATGGTTCTTAGATTACAAAGAAAAACCATATTTCGAAGCTGTTGCAGGTGCTGATAAACCAGTTGAAGTAAAATTCTAAAAAAGAATTTTACATTTTAGGTAAATCTAAAATCAACAAACTAAACTCTAAAATAACTCCAATGTCAAAAGTAGAAGATTTTTTATCCAAAGAAGAAGAACAACATATTGTTGATGCTATTTGCGTGGCTGAAAAAAACACTTCTGGCGAGATTAGGGTACATATAGAACAAACAACTTCTAAAGTTCCTTTTGATAGGGCTTTAGAAGTTTTTCACGAATTAAAAATGAATGAAACCCAACTAAAAAACGGGGTTTTATTTTACTTTGCTGTAGCAGATAAAACATTTGCAATTTGTGGAGACAAAGGTATTCATGATGTTGTTGCATCAGATTTTTGGGACTGCACCAAAGAGACCATGATTGCCCAATTTAAGTTAGGAAACTACAAGCAAGGTATTGTTGATGGCATTCTGAACGCCGGCGAACAATTAAAAAAATACTTTCCTTCGTTTGAAGGGGACACTAACGAATTATCAAACGAAATCTCAAAAGGATAAATAATGAAAATTTCCACAAACAAAATATCTCATTCAAAAGGACTTTTTCAATTTACCTTTTTGTTAATCGCTTTTTTTACCACCAATTGTATTTTTGCACAATTTACAATTCCGGAAAAACCAAGTTTTCAGACTTCAGTTTATGATTATGCGAATGTTTTAAGCGCATCTGAAAAGGCACAATTAGAAGAAAAACTAATTCGTTATTCTGATTCTACCACAACACAAATTGTAGTTATTACAATCGAAAGTTTAAAAGGAGAAGATGTTAGCCAACTAGCTACAAAATGGGGACAAACCTGGGGAATTGGAGGAACTAAGCAAGATGATAATGGTGTAATTATTTTATTGGCTAAGGCCGAAAAGAAAATAGCCATTAATCCGGGATATGGAGTTGAAGATCGTTTGACTGCAGGAATTGGTGGAACAATAATCAGAAATATTATTATTCCGGAATTCAAAGCAGGCAGTTTTTATAATGGTCTTGACAAAGGAACAGATGCCATAATTGATGTTTTTAAAGGCAAATTCAAGGGAGAACGCAAACAGGCAAAAGGAAATGATTTTCCGATACTGCCATTCATTGTTATTGTTGTAATTGTATTAATTTTGCTGTCCCGAAATAAAGGCGGCGGTGGAAATTCAGGCAATAACAGCGGTGGAGGTCCAAGTTTACTCGATGTTATCCTTCTAAGCAGTCTTGGAAGAAGCAGCGGTGGCGGATTTGGAGGAGGTTTTGGTGGCGGATCATCCGGTGGCGGAGGTGGCTTTGGCGGAGGTTTTGGCGGAGGTGGTTTCTCCGGCGGAGGTTCCAGCGGAGGCTGGTAAAGTCTTTAGTTTCAAGTTTTTTTAGTTTCAGGTTTTAAGTTGATACTAAGAAAATTTAGTTTAAATTTATCATTCATAATTTACAATTTATAATTCAAAATAGATGTTATCACATAAAGCAAAATACGCCCTTAAGGCCTTACTTTATTTAGCAGAACAGGACGAAAATCACATTTCCAGAACGATAGAAATTGCTGATGGCGCCAATATTCCTAAAAAGTTTTTAGAACAGATTTTATTAGATCTAAAACGAGGACGTTTTGTGAGTAGTAAGCAAGGAAAATTTGGCGGATATTATCTGATACGCTCCAAAAATGATATTACTTTGGCAGAAATTCATCGTTTATTCGACGGTGCAATTGCGCTTTTACCATGTGCTTCGTTAAACTTTTACGAACCATGCTCAGATTGCAAAACTGAGGAAGAATGTAGCCTAAGACACGGCTTAATGATCATTCGAGACGAAACTCTTAAAGCGATGCAAGGCATCACAATCGCCTCACTTGTAAAGAAATAAAAAAATATTTCCTAATTCCTAGTAAATCTATAGAATTTACATATATTTGCAAAAAAATCAACTAACCAATTTACAAATTTTAACCAATATGAAAGTAAATTACAATCGATCGGGTGTGTCAAAAAATCTTTTGCAAAAAAACCAAAATAGTCAATTCAAGACTGTAAAAAACAATTCTTCTATGATGTGTATGTGCTGGTAAAAAAAATTTAATTTAAATTCTACTAATCACATATAACTAATATAAAAATGAAAAATTCTATAAAAAATATACTTACACTATTATCTGTTTTTACTTTCTCTATTTCATTTGCACAAAACATTGAAGGTGTTGTTAAAACAAGTGAAAACATTCCATTAGAAGCCGTTAACGTTGTTGTAAAAGGAACAACTTCTAACACAACTACAGATCCTGGCGGAAAATTTAGCCTTGATACAAAAGGAAGACTTCCTATCACTATTTTAGTTCAATATGTAGGCTATAAAACTACTGAGATTGAACTTGTTGATTTACCTACTACTCCATTACAAGTAACCCTTAAAGAAGAAAACGAACTCATAGAAGTTGTTGTATCTTCCAGACGCCGAATAGAAAAAGTTCAGGATGTACCAATTGCAATATCAGTTATTACTGGTAAACAAGCGGAGCAAACAGGAGCTTTTAATGTTAACCGTATTAAAGAATTAGTTCCTTCTGTACAATTGTATTCATCAAATCCCAGAAATACAGGAATAAACATTCGTAGCCTTGGTTCTCCTTTTGGACTTACTAATGATGGTATCGATCCCGGAGTTGGTTTTTATGTTGATGGTGTATATTATGCACGTCCCGCTGCTACGACTTTAGATTTTATCGATATCGAGCAAATCGAAGTATTACGCGGACCACAAGGATCTTTGTTTGGTAAAAACACCACTTCCGGAGCTTTTAACATTACTACGCGTAAACCAAGTTTTACTTCAGGAGCTGATTTTGAAGTGAGTTACGGAAATTATGCCTTTCTACAAGCTAAAGCATCTGTTACAGGAGCTTTAGGAAAAAAATTAGCAGGTCGTTTATCTTTTTCAGGGACACAACGTGACGGTCTTATTGACAATGTTGCTACAGGAAGACCTACAAATACTTTAAACAATCAGGGGATTAGAGGTCAGTTACTTTGGACTCCAACTGTAAATACCAATATTATATTTGCCGGAGATATCACAACGCAACGCCCTGACGGATATGCACAAGTTGTTGCCGGTGTTGCTCCTACTCAAAGAGCTGCTTATCGCCAGTTTGATGCTATTATTAAAGATTTAAATTATCAACTACCAAGCTTAAATGCTTTTGACCGTAAAATTGACCACGATACTCCATGGCGTTCGGGACAAGATATGGGAGGTTTATCTCTTAATATTGATACAAAAATTGGATCAGGAACTCTTACTTCAACTACAGCTTGGCGTTTTTGGAACTGGGATCCATCAAATGACAGAGATTTTACAGGATTACAGGTATTGGCAAAATCACAAAACCCAACAAGACAAACACAATTTACACAAGAAGTACGTTACGCAGGTCAGTTAACCTCTAAAGTAAGCGGTGTTGTAGGGGTATTTTTTATAGACCAGACATCTCAAACAAATGGTACTGAAGAATCTGGGAACGCTCAATGGAGATTTGCACAAAGTTCAACAAGTCCCTTATGGAAAACTCCCGGTCTTTTTGAAGGATACGGAATCAAAACTGATGCAAATATCAGAGCATCGAGTGCGGCAGTATTTGGCCAAATTGATTGGGCAATTACAGAACGTTTACACGTATTGCCAGGTTTAAGATATAATTTCGATAAAAAAGATGCTCGTTATGCTCGTACAACATACGGAGGTCTTCAAACTACAGATCCGGCATTACTTGCTTTGAAAAAATCTGTTTACTCTGATCAGGCTTTTAATTCAAGTACTGATAATACAGATTTCTCTGGAAATATAACAGTATCTTTTAAAGCTTCTGACAAAATCAATGCTTACGCAACTTATGCAAAAAGTTACAAACCGGTTGGTGTAAATGTAGCTGGACTTCCAACTGATTCAAAAGGTTTACCATTACTTGATCTTGCAGTAATTAAGCCTGAAAAAGTAAATCATTATGAAATTGGGGTAAAAACATCTCCTTTTAGAAATTCAGTTTTCAACCTGACATTCTTTAATACTGACATCAAAGATTTTCAAACAAACGTTCAGGCTGCTGAATTAGGTGTAAACCGCGGGTATCTTGCCAATGCAGATAAAGTACGTGTGAGAGGTGCTGAACTTGATGCAAGTTTTGTAATAAGCCAACACTTAACAATCAATGGTGCTGCAACTTATACTGATGGTAAATACATCAAATTTACAAATGCACCACTTCCGTTAGAAGAAACTGGAGCTGCTGTAGCCTTCAAAGATGTTTCAGGAACTGAATTACCGGGTGCTTCAAAATGGGCAGGATCTCTAGGCGGAGAATTATCCGATAATGCTAAATTCTTTGGAAACGCAGGAAAAATATTCCTTGGTTTAGATTCTTATGCTCGTTCTGAATTTTCGTCAAGCCCATCGGCTTCAAAATATTTAGTAGTTCCGGGTTATGCCATTTTTAATGCTCGTTTAGGTTTCCGCGCTTCTCAAGGTTTATCTGTTCATTTCTGGGGACGTAACCTTTTGAATAAAGATTACTACGAACAATTATTACCTGCTGGTGGAAACACAGGTCAATATGCGGGTGTAATTGGTGATCAAAGAACTTACGGAGTAACATTGAAATATTCATTGTAACACAATTAGTTAATTTTAATCATATTAAACGAGATAGGTTTTTAAATCTATCTCGTTTTTTTATGCCAAAAAAGCTCATAAGATTAGCTCAGATATTTAAACGTAACCTATTAATCCAAAAACTTTTAGAGTCAATAATATCTATTAAGAAGAGATTAATTTTTCAATTATACTACAATTAATCAAAGATCTTGAGTTATTCCATCACGAAAAAGCTGGAGAAAATTCAATCTTTATACTTTGCAATCCTGCAACTTTAAAAAATTAATGAAATGGGACAAATTTAAATATTTGTCCCATTTTTTTGTTTACTCATTAATCAATCGTACACCACATAAATGAACATTCATTGAAATTCTATGGCGTCTAAATATACCCTCTTTTATCATTCTTAAAACTTATAGAGGTTATTTATATTCTATTGTCCAGGTAATTTTGCATTGAGTTTTCTGAAATCTAAAACATTTCAGTAACCATAAATAAATATAATTATTAAAATAAACAAAATGAACAAAGCGAAGCAGTTTCTTTACTTAAGTACAACTCTTGTACTAACAGTATGTTTCCTATTAACTGGATGTAAAAAAAGTACATCAGCAGAGAACGTCGGTTCTGTGAGTGAAAATACATCAGAAACCACGCGTTTTATAAATGGTACTTATGCTATCATGACAATGCAAAATCAAGGAGATTATAAACTAGTTGGCGGTCAGGAAAAAAATGCCTCTATTAAGCAATCCATAAAACAAATGCTTCAACAATGGTGGTCAGTATCTGATTTAAATTCCGGTATGAAACAAGTGCAGGAACTTACATCTGAAAATGGCATGCATAGTAAAGAATTTGTTAACGAGATAAAAAAACTTGGTATTGATAAAATGTCTAAACAGGAATTTGATACTGAATTATCAAGTATTACAGATCCAGAGCAAAAAATTCATTTACAATTGTTGTATAATGCTTATAGTGATCTTGGCTATAACGCAATTGCAGGATGGGATCTTGGTAGAGCCAACTTCCTGTTAACTAGTTTTTATGTAGCTGATTTTATCAATGAAGATACTGCCTTAGACAAATCGTTAGAAGTAGCTAAACGTATTCAAAAAACTTTTAAATCATGGGACGAATATAATAGAAGCTACATGTATGGCTATTTATACTGGAGCAATGAAAATCCAAAAGATCCTTCTTCAAAATATGCGGAACGTCAAGGATTTATATCTGAATTAAAGAAAGATCCAAAAAGTCCTTTTCAAGTAAAGTGGAACACAGAATTAAAAAAGGATTGGAAATAAAAATATTGTTTACTAAAAACAATTAATCACAAAAAAAAGAAAATAAAATTATGTCAGAATTAAAAATTCCCTTATTGTTTGAAAAAAATGAATACATAATTGATCAAAGGGCAAATCTTTTAAAGATAGGAAACACATACGATATCGTTGATACTGAAGGGAAAAAAATAGGTGTTATTGACCAACAAATACCAGGATGGCACAAGCTATTATTACTTGTCTTAGACAAACAGGCATTTCCTTATACGTACCACTTTAAAGATGAAAAAGGTAACATTGGTGCAACTGTAAAAAGAGGATGGACCTATTTTATGTCTAAAATACAAATACTTGACGCTAATAATAATGTAATTGGCGTGATCAAAGAAAAATTTAACCTACTGGCACACAATACATTTGCTATTGAAGATAATAATGGTAACATAATAGCCACTATCAAATCTACTGATGCAGGTCTAAAAGCTTTTAATATTACAAATGCAAATGGGGTAAAAATGGGAACTATTGAAAAAAAGACGCAAGGAAAATTAATGGAAATTGCCGCGCAAGCACTAACCCCGAACAAAGATAAATATTTTGTAAATATAGATTTTGAATTTACAAATGACCCTAAAAAAATAATTGCTTTAGCAGGTTCTCTTGTGGTAGACATGACATTTAGAAATTAAAAAAAATCTCAATTAGATACCCTTTTTAGTAATATTAAAATAGTTTAGACAATAACAGTTTGCATACTCAGTACTTGTAAAAACATAAGCTAAACGAATAACACAAACAACAAAAATTATTATGAGCGACACAACACATGGTGTAAGCATACCTGAATACGCAGCTGCACTAGGAGCAGTAGCAACACATAACATTGATATTGATTTGATATTTAAAGCATTAAACATCGAATCTGAACAATGGACAGAAGTGTGCAATACTTATCAATTTTCAGCAATGACAGATATGGCAACGTACATGCAGTACTTTGGCAATCCTTCGTTGTGCCCTAAATTCAGCAATCTTGTACAACCTCTTCCTTCAAGCACTAATACCTCAACAGCAAATTCATTTTTTGACCAGTTAATGAGTGGATTTTCAGATTTTGATGTTGAGGGTGATGATGATGATGATGATGATGATGTTACAGAAGATGACACGCCTGTTGCAGATGACAAGAAACATTTACTTGCATTTGGTTCTATAATACTATATCAACATCCTGTAGAAACACTCCAAATTTATAGTTCTAAAAATGATTTGAAAGAAATGCTAGACAATGCATGGGAAATTACAAATACACAAGAAGCTATAGAAACACTTGACTGGCTTAAAGAATCCGGACATCGAGATGAAGAAGTAGACACGCAAGATGAAGAAGTAAAAATAGCAATACAAGAGTACAGCAAAGCTTTATCACCTCAAATAAAATTAAATATAGATGCGGCTGGAAACTTTCAAGATGTAGATGCTTGGGATATTGAACGTATCGGTTCTGTAGCTCGTTATTGTTATGCTGCAGGTTATATAAATGAAGAAACTTGTTTTAAATATTTGGAAATTGCAAAAAACATGGCTACGGAAAGGTATAAAAATTGGTTCGAATATGCATCTTCTTTTATGACTGGACGTGCTGTTTTTTGGGGAAACAATCCTACTGCATTTGCATCTGCAATAAAAGAATCGCTACAAGACAAAAATAGTGTTTGGAATACAACACGTATTGATTGGAAGAAATAGACTTAAATTGAATTATTCAATATAATAAACAATTAGTTGGTTTAAATACAGTAAAAACGAGGTAAGTTTAAAAACTTACCTCGTTTTTTATTTTAGATTGTAGATTTTAGATTTTTTGATTATCAAAATTGGCTAGAGCTATTTTAAAACCTTTGTTGCCCGAACCTCTCCCTCTTTGAACCTTAAAAAAAACTACTCCATTCTCTGCCTTTTCTTCCCTCCTTTTTCAGCACCTGCAAAATTTCCAATTTTATAACTTACAGAAAACATTACATAACGTTTCAAGACCGTATTTTCTTCATCACGAATCGAGGTTGCCGAAATTGTTCTTGTTGCACTTAAATTCTGATTCAAAACATCGTAAACTTTTACTTTTGCATAGATTTTTTTATCAAAAAAACCATAAGACAAACTTGTATTCCACAAGTAAAAATCTTTCTTGAAGTTGCTCGAAATATTAGAATTATAAGTATATCCAAAATCATTCCCGAAGATTAAATTTGCCGGCCAATAACTTGTGGTTTGCAGATTGATTCTGTGTACAACATTCGAGCTGGCATCTCTTGAAGAATTTTCATAATCGGTTTGATTGTATGATAAACTATACGATGGCGAAATAATAAGTAAATCTCCATACTCATACGTCATATTTACTTTTGGTGTAATGGCGGTTGATTTTGCATTGTATAAAACAGCATTTGTAAAACCTTTATCAAATGAATAACTACCATTTAATCCAAAACCATATCTTAAAACATGAGCATCCCATTTGATCGATTGATTCCAGTTTCCTCCAATCGAAGTAATATAAGTACCGGATATATTTACGTAAGTAGTCGTTCTTTTTCCGCTATCGTCATAGATTGAAGTCGAAACCACGTCGTTGTTGTAATAATCTCCTTTTATGTAAAGGCTATAACCTGAACGTGTACGGAAATCATAATTTCTAAAACTAAAATTCGCACTATTTTTTTCGATAGGATTCAAATCCGGATTTCCCGTAATTGTATTTAATGGATTGGTTAAATTTAAAACCGGCATTAACTGAACTGCTGACGGAAGTGCATTCGAATAATCATATTTGAATGACAGATTCTTTGAACGGCTAAACTTATACCTAATCTGAAAATCACCATATGGCAAAGCATATTTTTTATTCAGATCGGTCGCATTGTTAAGGTATAAAGAGTGATTATCGAAGGCTACGATTGCTGTTCTGGAATTCAGGTTGACAGTAAATTTACTCTTCTGCCAGGTAATACCAACTTTGGGACTGAATGAATTTTGCTTTGATGTAGTATAATTTGTCAAAGATTCGTTTAGATTACTATACGATTGTGATGCAGCATCAAAATCGTATGTTTTCATATCTTTCATTTCGCTTTTCCAGTCAAAATCAGAACCAAACCTTATTCTTAATGAATCAGTAACGGGTTCCGTATATTCAAATTCAAGAGAATAAACATCTGAATTACTTATGTTTTTACTTTGCTGATTTCTATCGTCATTTGGTTTGCCGTCCTGATAAAAAATAGTTTGAGAAAGATTGAGTGCCTCAGCATCTGTCTTGGCATTATTATTATCAAATACAACACTAAAATTACGCGACTTTTTCTTAAACGCTTTATTGAAATTAATCGTGTTCCCAAAGGTTGTATTGGTACTTTCTGAATAATTTTTTGCATTACTTTCATTCAAAGCATCTCCGTTTTCATCTTCAGAAGAACTGGAGGATGTTGAATTACCATTCGTGCGGGATTGATTGACTTTTGGTACGATCACCAATCGGGTTGTTGGATTTATTTTATACTCTAATTCAAAATTTACGTTGTTTCCGGTACTTTCGTTTCTTGTTTTAGAATCAGCCGAAGTAGCAATATTGCCACTTGGTAAAAAACTAACCTGATCCGATTTACTTTCGTTATTATTAACTGAGTTCGAAAAATTATAACTTCCCATCGCTGCTAAACTTTTAGACCAGTCATCAGAATAATTCAGCCCTATAAGGTTCGATTGCGTGATTCCTTTACCACTTCCTGAGCTTCCGCTACTGCCTTTGCTGTTTCTCCCGCCTCCCATATTATCAAACACCTCATCCATCGCAAAACCGGTAGAATTAATATTATTTGAAGAAGCGAGAACGCTAATTTTTTGCTTATTATTAAAGAAGTTCAAAAGAAGACTGCTTTCATAACGATCATCAGAACCATATCCGCCCAGAATTTTACCAAAGTAACCTTTGTTTTTCTTTTCGTCAATTGTTATATTAATACTCGAAAAATCCGAAGTCGATTCTTGTTTGGAGAGTTCTTCTTTCTTTGTTTTAAAATCAGAAACCTGAATTTTTTTGATGATTTCTGCCGGTAGGTTTTTCAAAGCAATGGCACCATCTTTATCAAAAAATGTCTTTCCGTTTACTAACACCTGATTAACTTCACGCCCGTTTACAGTAATTTTTCCATCAGTACCTACATCAAATCCCGGTAATTGCTTTAGCAAAGTCTCCACATTCGAGTCAGGCCTGACTTTATAAGAACCCGCATTAAACTCGAGCGTATCTTTTTTGATTGTAATTGGCGGTGCTTCGCTTTTTATAACCACATTATCTAAAGCATTTGCAGCCTCAAGTAAATACAATTTACCAAAGTCTTTACTCTCCAAAAGTCCCTTCTCTTCTTCAAAATAAGGTTGATATCCCATATAATTCACCTTTAGAAAAATAGGCTTATCATATTTTTTTGTCTTAATATTAAAAGATCCGTTTTTATCAGTTGTAGCATATTCGATTACTGTAGAATCTTTTACTGTTGTAAAATAAACAGTCGCTAACTCGAGTGGCAATTGTGTATTGATATCAACAACAGTTCCTTTAAGAACAATATCGTTCTGCGCACTTGCCGAATAACAAAAAAGAGAAAAAATCAGGAAATAATAAATTTTGGTCATAAATTGGTTAGTTAGAAACAGTAAGACTCAAAAAGAGCCAAAAGGTTTAATTGTGTTTTTAACATTTATTCAAATAGTATGCCATTTAGTATGAATATCATCAATTTGAAAAAACAAGGCGTAAAAAAAGTCCCCGTTGTGAGGACTTATTTATTTTATTTTTCTCTGATATAAATATCGATTGGTACTCCTGAAAAGTCCCAGTTTTCTCTAATCTTATTTTCGAGATATCTTTTGTACGGTTCTTTAACATATTGTGGCATGTTTGCAAAAAACACAAATTGAGGCGTTAAAGTTGGTAACTGCATGCAATATTTAATTTTTACATATTTACCTTTTGTTGCAGGCGGCGGATAAGCTTCGATCACCTTCAACATAAATTCATTGAATTTAGAAGTTGGGATTCTTTGCTTTCTATTTTCAAAAACCTGAACCGTAGCTTCTAATGCTTTCAATAAACGTTGTTTCGTTAAAGCCGAAACGAACAAAATTGGCACATCTGTAAAAGGCATTAATTCTTCTCTAATTTTTGCTTCGTAATCACGTGTAGACATGGTATCTTTTTCGACCAAATCCCATTTGTTTACTAAGATTACAACACCTTTACGGTTTTTCTCTGCCAACCAGAAAATACTCTGATCCTGGCCTTCAAATCCACGGGTAGCATCGATAATCAAGATACAAATATCTGCATGCTCAATCGCACGAACAGAACGCATTACTGAGTAAAACTCTAAATCTTCTTTTACCTTAGCTTTACGACGGATTCCCGCAGTATCTACCAGGTTAAATTCAAAACCAAAACGGTCAAATTTTGTATCAATTGCATCACGTGTTGTTCCTGCAATATCTGTTACCATAAAACGTTCCTTACCAATTAATGCATTGATAAAACTTGATTTTCCTGCATTAGGACGTCCTACAACAGCAAAACGAGGTAAAACAACTTCTTCCTGAACTGGTTCTGGTTTTACAGGAAATGAGTCAATCAGAGCATCTAATAAATCTCCAGTTCCGCTTCCTGAAATACTTGCAAACGTGTAATACTCCCCTAAACCAAGGTTATAAAATTCAATTGCATCTTTCTCACGCATGGCATTATCTACCTTGTTTACCGCTAATAAAACCGGCTTAGTCACTTTACGCAACAAACGGGCAACAACGTCATCCATTGGTGTAATACCTTCCTCAACATCAACTACAAAAATAATAACATCAGCTTCGTCGATCGCTAATTCTACTTGTTTACGGATTTCGCCTTCAAAAACGTCATCAGACCCGCGAACGTATCCACCGGTATCAATGACAGAAAACTCTTTTCCGTTCCACTCGCTTTTACCGTAGTTTCTATCTCTGGTAACTCCAGAAACTGAATCTACAATAGCTTCTCTTCTTTGTATCAGCCTATTAAAAAGGGTTGATTTCCCTACATTAGGTCTTCCTACTATCGCAACAATGTTATTCATTTTTGTAAATTTTAGATTTTAGATTTCAGAATTTAAATTCTAGTTTCCTAGAATCCTATCTCTTACAAATCCAAAATGCTTTATTTTAATTTTTTGCAAAGGTAGTCTTTTTTTACTTTGTAGTTCACTGTTTTAAGCATTCAGTGAAAATGTCTGAAAATTACCACCTAAAAATCAAAAAAGAATCACTTTTTTGATATATTAGCTTTAACTTATACAGCTAATCACTTCATTATCTACTTTATGGACACCAATAACGATATCCGTCTACGTCTTCGTTTTTACAAAGAGGTCGATCAAAACATAGATTCCCTGCTTCAGAAATTCAACTATTTTACCACCAAAAACTCGCCTGATTTCATCCTAAAAATAAAAGGGTATCATATTTGGATCGATATAAAAGGCTCTAAAAAGGAATATTGGTCGCCACATTTGCATCTCGAAATGGAATCAAGAGGCGAAAATCAAAGTCACATTCGTGGTTTATTTGGACCTGATCCTAATTTATGGACATTTTTTATGTTTCTGCACTTTATGATCGCAGGAACATTTATCATTTTTTGCGGAATCGCCTATACTCATTACGTCCTAAAAACACCAGTGCAAACTGATCTTATTATACTATCCTTGATGGTGATTGCCTGGATTTTGCTTTATTTTATCGCTAAGCAAATTCGGAAAAATGGCGAAAAACAAATGAATGAAATCGAAAAAGTATTTTTAGAAATCCTAGGATCTTAAACAGATAAAGAAACTTAACGATTTTTATGAATTACAAGAATTATATTTTTTTGAGGAGCTATTCCAGCTCTGCATTTCAACTCCTCGCAAAAAAAATTGTTCTAATGCATTTGCAAAGCTTCCGTTGGTCGCTTTGCAAATACAAGAACAATAATATTTTTATACTGCGGGGTTTTTATTTCGATCCGGGCTAAAAAAAACAGAATGATTTCTTAATAACTTTCAGATCTAAAAACTATTTGATCTCTTATTGATTATAACCAAAACGTTTCAACATATTGGCGTTACTTCTCCAGTTTTTGTTCACTTTTACAACCAGTTCAATATGAATTTGTTTTCCGAAGAATTTCTCTAAATCAGCACGAGCTTCAGTACCTACTTTTTTAAGAGCTGCACCTTTATGTCCAATAATGATTCCTTTTTGAGTTTCGCGTTCTACCATAATGATCGAACGGATTCTGATTATATTTTCATCTTCAAAAAATTCTTCTGTTACGATTTCAACTGCATATGGAATCTCTTTGCTGTAATTCAACAAGATTTTCTCACGAATTGTTTCGTTTACGAAAAAACGTTCCGGTTTGTCTGTTAATTGATCTTTTGGATAATATGCCGGTGATTCTGGTAACAACTCAATTATTCTCCCAAAAACTTCCGGTACATTAAAATTCTGTAAAGCCGAGATTGGGAAAATTTCAGCATTTGGTACTTTTGCTGTCCAGAATGCTACTTGCTCTTCTAATTGTTCCTGATTTGAATTGTCGATTTTATTCAACAACAACAAAACCGGAATTTTAGCATGAATGATTTTATTAAAGAAAGCTTCGTCTTTTAGATCCTGCTCTCCTATTTCGACCATATAAACCAGAATATCAGCATCCTCAAAAGCTGATTTTACAAAGTTCATCATCGATTCCTGCATTTCATAAGCGGGTTTGATGATTCCGGGAGTATCCGATAATATAAGTTGAAAATCTTCGCCATTCACGATCCCTAGAATACGGTGACGAGTTGTTTGTGCTTTTGATGTAATGATTGATAATCTTTCTCCAACAAAGGCGTTCATCAATGTTGATTTTCCAACGTTTGGATTCCCGATGATGTTTACAAAACCTGCTTTATGTGACATTTGTGTATTATTTAATTTGCAAAGGTAGTCATATCAACTCAATACAGAAAATAAAACATTTTTTAAAGTTTTCGTTGGATTTCTCAAAAAACGGCGTATCTTTGCACCCGAAACAACGCGGGATAGAGCAGTAGGCAGCTCGTCGGGCTCATAACCCGAAGGTCACAGGTTCGAGTCCTGTTCCCGCTACTAAAGAAAACACCACTTGAAAAAGTTGGTGTTTTTTCATTTATAACACTTTGTATTTATGGAAGAATTCGTTGTTTACATTCTTTATTCTGAAAAATTCAATAAAAACTATACTGGTTATACTTCTAATTTAATTGAAAGATTTAAATCTCACAATCTCCTGGAAACAAAAGGATATACTTTAAAATTTAGACCTTGGATTATTATTCATGTTGAATTTTTTTATTCTAAATCTGAAGCTTTGAAAAGAGAAAAATATTTAAAAACTGGAATTGGAAGAGAATTTATCAAACAACTAATTCAAAAATTATAGCTCGGCAGGTTCTTATCCGCTGCCGCGGACAAAGGTTCGAGTCCTGTTCCCGCTACTAAGACAAAGCTTCAGAGAAATCTGGAGCTTTTTTTATACATTAATTTTTTCGTCTGTCATCCTGAGCGAAGCCGAAGGAACGCAAAGATAATAACGCAAGAAATTCACAGAAAGCAGCTCTTGTTTAATTGCTTTAGATTGCGGGTGCGAAGTCAGGAGACATTCGCACAGCGTTTCATAAGAATTCTTCGGAGATTGGGGAAATAAAATTAATGAATAAAATAGCAGATGAATTGACAATGTACTGCAAACCAAGAATCTCAGTAATGCCATATAATTCTCGAGTACTATCATTTTAAACTAATGATATACTGACGATAAAAATTATTTATCCTTATAGATATCAAAATTTTTAAAAGGTACTTTTCCGAAATTTTTTGTAGTCAAAGTAGTTTTTGTAACCTTTTCAGGATCTGAAACATGAAAACTTTCACTGCCATCTTTGTACAAAAACCAATTATTGTCTTTTTTTGAATATTTATAAGTTATAATTCTAGTCCATCTCCAATTGCTTCCTCCATAATGTTCAACTGAAAAATAGCCATTTTTTATAGTAATTCCAGTATAAGGATCGCCCATTATTCCGCCACAATCAAAACAATAAACGGTATTGTCATTTCTTGAAACTAGTTTGTATTTATTATTTGGCTGACCAATTAAAATTAAAAGTGGTCTTTTTTCCGGATGATCTACTACATCAGAAGTTTGTTCTTCACCTTTTTTACTCAAAACCAAAATCATATCCTTATAATTATCTAAATTTAGATCTCCGGAAGTGCTATCTAAAATCGTGTAATTTTTTGGTACAAAACTTTCAATGTTTTGGGATATATTTTGAATGTCTTTCTTGAAAGGTTTTGATTCAGTTTTTCTGATATTCTTTATTACAACCTTAGTTGGTGTCTTTAGCTTTTCTATGTCGGCACTTTTAGCTTTTTGATTAAAAGAATAAATAAAAATTATAAGTAAAAATGCGACTATTGTTTTCAATCTGATCATGCTTATTTGTATTATTTTTTCTACAAATATAATACATTTTTCATAGAGATATTTCTTATGCATTATATTATATGCACAAAAAAACTCCAATCTAGACTGCCGCTTTTTTATTTTTAAATTATATTGAGCGGGCTTATATCGATCACGGCGGACGTAGGTTCGTGTCCCCGCTACAATGTAAAAAATTAAAAGCCTGTGTTTTCAAGGAATTTGGTTCAACTACCGTTAAAGCGATCATCCCAAATACAAAACTAACTTTCCATTAAGTCAATTGCCCAAATCTGCTGTAGCTGTTAGTTGCAGATTTTTTATTTACAATATTCTTTTATTCCTTTTTCAGCATCAGGTTCACCATATTTTTTTGCGTTGTAATAATCTTCACAGAAATCGGATATCCCAATTTGTTGTTTTGCTTGAGCCAGAACAATGTAACCATAACCATATTGGGGATTTATTTTAATTGATTTACTAGCATCCTCTAATGATTTTTGATATTGACCTAGTTCCAAAAATAAAAATGAACGGTAACCAAATGCTCTAAAAAAATCAGGTTTCAATTCTAAAGACTTATTAAAATCTTTTTCAGCATTTTCATAATTTTTTAATTTCCTATAGCAAAGTCCTCTGTCAATATACGGAACGTGGTTTTTTGGATTTAGTTCAATACGTTTTGTTGAGTATTGTATTGATTTTTCAAAATTATTCATATCAAAATATAACAAACTTAAATTATCATAAATTTGATCGATTGCTGCTTCCGGAAGAGATAAGGCCTTAAGATAATCCTTTTCGGCATTTACATACTCTTTAATTTGAAAATAGCAGTAACCTCGATTTAAAAAATTATCTGATTTTGCAGCCTTATTGTTTATCAACATTGTGTAGCCAATAATGCCTTGTTTATATAATTTATTTACAACAAATACATCCGAGGCATATTGTAGTTTTTGATTTAAAGTACCACTACAAATTGAATCGGGGACTTGAAAGGGATTTCGATGCCCTAATTTTATTGCATTTTTTCCATCTTTACAAGCCAAATCAAAATTTAATAATGCGAAGTTAATTTTAGCTCTTACAGAATACGCTTCTGGATATTTATTATCTAGATTAATTGCTTTATTAATCATTACCAACGCTTTTTCATTCTTTCCGCTTTCTGACAAAAGAATTGCAAAATTGTTAAACAATTGTGAGCTTTCAAATTTATATTCAATAGCTGTTTGATAATCATTTTCAGCACTCTGCAATCTTCTCAACCGTTGGTTTACAATACCTTTCCAGTAAAAATATTCCCCCTTTTTTTTAATGTCTGTAGCCTTTTCAAATGCTTGCAACGCTATTTCAAGTTTATCGATTTTATTGTTAAGCATACCTTTTTCAAAATACAACTCTGAATCGTTTGGGCTTAATTTAATCGCTTTATCAATACCGGATGAAGCATCTTCGTATCTAAAAAAAACAAATGAAGCTTTTGAATATCTGAGCCAATAATTTGAACTAATTGAATCTTTTGCAAAATCTTCTTTAAGCTTTTTAATTGCGTTCATCGAGTTTATCATTGAATTACTCTCGATTAAAGAATCAATTTCATGGTATTTAATATCCGTTTGTCCTTGTAATGTAATGCTAAATATAATTGAAATTATGAATAATATTTTTTTCATTTGTATGGGTTGTATAAAATTTGCAACTAACGGATTACTACAGCTTGATAAAAAACTTGAGAGAATCTGAGACTTTTTTTGTTTTAGAATAATTTATAAAAAGTTAATATCCTTTATAAAATTTACTGTTAGCCAATGTGTAGTGAAGTTAGTTTTTTGAAGTCAAACCTGAGGGAATCATTAAACTGTCTTTATCGTACATATTTATGTAGATCTTGAGAGTATCTGTCACATCTTCCCAATATATTTTATAAATATCGAGCGAGCCTTTAAATCCTTTTTCTAAATTCGGAGTTTCAAAAAGGCAACAGCTTCCTTCTCTATAAAATCTAACTTTTTCGCCTTTTGGGCCTTTCAATGCACTTAAAAATCTTCGTTCATTTTTTGGCCCCATATTTTCGGATCTACCTCCAACCTTAATTGGATTTGATTCAGTAAAGCCATAACTCTTATCAGAACTTTGGACAGTTATGTGAAAATAGTCCAGTTCAATTGGTCCTTCTTTTTCTAAAAGTGCTTTTTCTAGTTGTTTTTGTTTATTATTACAGGAAAGAAATAATAATAAAATCAAGGAAAGGTATATTTTCATTAGTGTTTTTTTTACAATGTTGGCTAAAGTTCTTATGCTACAGCGGCTTTTTTATTGATTATTTATACCGCCCTTTCGTTATTTTAAAAATCAAATGTTTGAGTTGCATTATCTCCAACTTGCTTTTCTATTGTACACCTTGAAATTTTTTTATTTCCAACTTCAAAATCCAATAAAAAATAAGATGAATTAAAAGCTAATTCATTATTTGAGAACATATTAGGTTTAAAGTTGAAAAATCAATTTGAGTAATTTTTTTAGAATATTAACCTGTGATCTTGATAAAAAGGTGAAGAGTAGTTAATTTACTAATCGGTCAAATGTAATGTTTTTTTTACATAAAATATGCGAAAGCTTTTTTCCTCACTATTGTTTCAATCCTTTATCGATTCACTTGTGTCACAAGAAAGAGCATTAATGCCACAGTAAAACCAAACAGACATAACATCTGAAAAAACTGATATTCAGAAGATATTTTTTTATCTTTGAAATTCAAAATTTTTAAGCCAAATGGCTTTATCTTTGAGCCTTTAGAAAAATTGATAATCAATATGGAACAGAAAATACATCAGGGAAGAAACGTAAAACGTTTTAGAGAAATGCTTGGCATCAAACAAGAAGCATTGGCTTTTGATCTGGGAAATGACTGGAACCAGAAGAAAATTTCTATGCTGGAGCAAAAAGATGTAATTGAAGATGATATACTTAATCAAATCTCAAACTCATTAAAAATTCCTGTGGAAGCTTTTCAGAATTTTGATGAGGAGCAAGCAATAAATATCATTTCTAATACTTTTTCAGATTTTAAAGATGGAGCTTCCGCAATTAACATTCATCCCACATTTAACCCTGTAAAAGAGGTTTTAAAACTTCACGAAGAAAAGATTGTTTTATACGAGCGTATGCTGAAAGAAAAAGATGAAATGATGGCAAGACTTGAAAAATTAATCAATAAATAATTTCGGAATAATTCTTATTCATAGCTAGAAATATCAAGTTAAGAAATACCCATTTATAAAAATATCAAAATAAAGCTTCGGAGAAATCCGGGGCTTTTTTCGTTTTACCAATATCTCTTTGCGTTCACGAGCAGAACGAAAACACTCAATGTCATTAAGTTAAGAAAAAATCTATAATGCTTTTGCCAAATGGATTGCGACTCTGCGACTTTGCCGAATTTTTTTAGCCATAATATGTCTTTAAAAAAGCTTAACTCAATGACATTGCGCTCACACTAGCTGTAGAGAAAGTATAAAAACAAATAAGTCCTAAAAGTAATTTTAATCGAAATCTCGTTTACTTTTGCCAAATGTTAGAAATTCTTTACCAGGACGAATATATTATAGCAATTAATAAACCAAGCGGATTATTGGTTCACAAATCATTTTATGCGCGCGATGCAAAAGTGTATGCTATTCAGGAATTGAGAAATCAAATAGGGCAACACGTTTATCCCGTTCATCGGTTAGACCGCAAAACATCTGGTGTCTTGTTATTTGCGTTGGATAAAGAAGTTTTGAAAATTATGAATGATCGTTTTGCCACACGCGAAGTCGAAAAAAAATATTTAGCAATTTTACGGGGCTGGTCGCCCGAAGAACAAACGATTGACTATGATTTAACTAATGATGATAACGTTACACAAAATGCAATAACATACTTTCATCGTTTGCAAAATGCCGAAGTTGAGTTAGAATTTAACAACAAGCCCACGTCACGATATTGTTTGGTAGAGGCGATTCCTGAAACGGGACGTATGCATCAATTACGAAAACATTTTAAACATATTTTTCATCCTATTTTAGGAAGTCGGCCACATGGTTGCAACAAACAAAATAAATTATGGTTGGAGAATTATGACCTGAAAGGAATGATGCTTCACGCACATCAGTTAATTTTTAATCATCCTATAAAAAATGAACAACTCATCCTGAATGCCAGGATTAACGAAGAGTTCAGCAGGGTTGGTACTATTCTTAATCTGGATTTAAGTAAGTATAAATAGAATAACAATTTTGAAATTTAAGATGTGCATGCTAAAATACTACAGCTATTTCAATGCTTCGCGCTATTGATACAAAGCTTCAGAGAAATCTGGAGCTTTTTTCGTTTATATCCATTTATAAAACAAAGTCTGATTCAGATTGCGGTTGCAGAGTCAGTGGGTCTTTTAGTTAATCATTTCTTAATCCCTTAAGAAAGTCATCGGTATTGATATAAATTCGTCTTGTCAATTCGTATGAAATAAGTTATGTTTTAAAAAATGACTGATTACCTTGATATCCCAAAACAAATCTCAGGAACAACTTTTATATTAAAAAATTGATTTATACCACACTTTTAAATATTGCGATTTTTCAGGGAATAGTCTTGGGCTTAATTATTTTAAGGTCTTCCTTATTCAATAGTAATTCAAATAAATATCTGGCGTATTTACTATTTACACTTTCCATTATTTTACTAAATCATGTTTTTGAGGTTGAAGATGTATTTACTTCCTATCCTTTTCTGCGTTTTATTGAGAATGTCGAGTGGGTATTTCTAATCCCTGTTTTCATATTCTTGTTTATTATAAACCGGATTGATGATACTGTTAAAAACAAACAAAAATTTTATTGGTATTTTATTCCATTTGCCTATTCCGCTGTTCTTAATATTATACAAGATCTTGATCGTGTTGCAGGACTTTATACTATTCCTGAGTCAGGCATAGCTGTAATCAACATACTTGGTCTGATACACCTTATTTTAGCCGTTACATTCATCCCATTCCTGTTATCTTACTCTTATTTTATAATGAGACATTTAAAGGATTCACAGGAAAAAAAATGGATCATTACCTTACTAACAATTGTTTCTTCATTGGTATTCGCTTTTCTCATTACCTGTCTCGCCGGCTTATTTCTTCAATTTGACATTTCTTATACCATGAGCGTCCTGGCTTTATCTGCAACATTCATAATTCACTGGACAGCTTATATAGGCATTTACAAATACAAGCTGGCCAAAGACCAAAGTGCTGTCTACAACTTTCTAAATAATGACTTCGCTATTTCGTATAGCAATCTGCAAATTGTAGAAAATAGCAGACCCGAAGAATACAGGGAATCTATCACGGCAGATAATCTTTATTTTCAAAAACTGGAACTTCTTTGCAAAGATCAGCACATTTATACTGACAGTACTTTAAACAGAGAAAAGGTTGCCGAAAAATTAGGTATAAGTGCGGGATATGTTTCACAAATTATAAACACGATAACAGGTGACAATTTTGCCAATTACATAAATAATTATCGGGTAGAAGCTGTCAAGGAAATGATTTCAAATTCTGAATACGAAAACTATAATTTGTTGGCGATGGGATTAGAATCCGGGTTTACGTCTAAAACGACTTTTTATAAAGCTTTTAAAAAAGTTACCGGTCAAACACCCAATGAATATAAAAACACCAGAAAATAAGTACCGTTTTATACATTCTTAAGCTTTTGAAACCCTTTCTAGTTTTTCTTCTGCGAATTTTAGATTCAAATAATTCAAATCACTTTTTATGAAAAAAAAATTTTTACTACTTATCATTTTGTTTGCCTTTTATTCTGCTAATGCTCAAAATGAAACTGATCCTTATCAGAAAAATAATGAAATTAAATTAAATGCAATTGCTCCTTTATGGCAATCTTTTCAGGTTGGTTACGAAAGGCATTTAAATCATAATTCGTCATTAGGACTTTCGTTTTATTATGTGTTTGACAATACAAAGAATGAAGAAGATTTAAATTATTCCGTATCCCCGTATTACAGAAGATATTTTGGTAAAAAATATGCATCAGGCTGGTTTGTTGAAGGATTTGGAATGCTGACTTCTATAGATGGCAAAAAAATATACGCTTCAGAAGATCATTCAATATATACCGAAAATCCCGACGTTATTGATTTTGCTCTCGGTGCAGGCGGAGGTTGGAAGTGGATCAATAAAAGCGGATTTCTTTTTGAAGCAAATGTTGGTTATGGCGGTCTATTATTTAATGCAAATAAAACAGACCACACTATTGTTGCAAAATTTGGATTGAGCGCTGGATATAGATTTTAATAAACTGCTAAAATAAATATTAGTTTGCGAAATTAATTTCACGTAATGAATTAGTGTCAATTAGTGAAATTCGTGTTCAAAATTGATTTATAATATTTGTTTACAAACGGTAGGCCACTAAGACAAGCTTTAGAGAAATCCAGAGCTTTTTTATTTTGGACTCCCCTGAAACAACTTTGCGTTTACGAGCGGGACACTCACGCCCAATATCACCTTAAGGAGATTTCCATGATTTGTTGCAAAATAAATCTCTCCTAAAATTGTAAATTTTTTTTATTTCAGGCAGATTTAGGAGATCAGGCAGATTTTTCTAATTTTTTTAATACTTTAATCTGTGGCTTTGAGAAAAAAAAGATAAGTAAATAAGTGCCAATTTATCCATTTTTAAGCTTTTGAAACCTTTTCTAGTTTTTCTTATGTGAATTTTGCATTCAAATAATTCAAATCACATTTTATGAAAAATTTTTTATTACTAGCTGTTCTTACAGTTTTAGGATTCGCAAATGTCAATGCCCAAAAAATTAAATTTGGTGCTAAAGGAGGTTTAAACTTTGCAAATGTCAGCGGAGATAATACCAAAGGTCTTGATGTCGTAACATCATTTAATTTTGGTGTTGTATCAGAAATTCCAATCTCAGATAAATTTTCTTTTCAACCTGAATTAATGTATTCCGGTCAGGGATATAGTTTCAATGACAATACCGTTGCTTTAAATTATCTGAACATTCCTTTAATGGGAAAATATTATGTAACAAAAGGATTGAGTGTGGAAGCCGGACCGCAAATAGGTTTTTTACTTTCTGCTAAAAATGAGAAGACAGATGTAAAAGATGCTTTTAATACTTTTGATTTTGGTATTAATTTTGGCTTAGGCTATAAACTTGACAACGGACTTAATTTTGGGGTACGATACAATCTGGGATTAACTGATATTAATAATGTGGATAATTCTTCCATTAAAAATAAAAACGGAGTATTTCAAGTATCTGTTGGTTATTTCTTCTTCTAGAACTTAATAATTGTATGGCTTTTATCCCTAAGACTGCCTAGGAATATAGCCGCCTTTTTTACCGGTGTGATTTGTACTCGTTTTACCTATTACAGATTTTTTAAACAGATTGGATCAAAATTAAAAGAGGTAAACAATGTAACAAAAGCTTCAGAGAAATCTGGAGCTTTTCGTTTTTATAATTCCCCTTATTACTGATAAACACTGATACCTGACTAACAATATAAAACCTGGCTATTTGACATTTTTTATGTTGGACCAATAGTAAATACAATACGAGCACTATAATTAGCAACCGGAATTATAACAGACACACCGCGTATTCGAAGGTTTAAGCCAATATTAGTTACTGTTGCTAATGATAAAACAGCAGTTACTCTAAATAACTCCGCATCACTCGTTAGAACTTCCTGATATGGCGCTGATTGATCTGGTACCATGCTACAAAGCACGCATAAACCTGATCCATTATTCAGTTTTCTTACATCAATTTTCAGAGAATTATTCCATGTAGGATTGGGTTCATATCTGACTGAAACCTTTCCTGTGCCTAAAAGAAGTGGTACTGCCAAACTTAAATTAATTTGAGAAGAGCTGCTTTCATAAGTTCCCACATAATCAGATCCCGCTTCTGTAATTGTTGGGATAACAGGAGTCCAATCTGTACCTCCTACCGTAATCGTTTGAGATTGGGCAACTACGCACACAAATAACGCACCAACTAAAGACAATAATCTTATAGATGTATTTATTCGATTTCTTATACTAGATTGTTTCACCATCTTTTTAGTTACTAATAGTATAGGTTATAGTAATTATTTTATTAGTAGTTTGTACTAATTTCTTATAATCATCCATTTCAAGAGAAATATTTAATAAGTGTCCGTTATTGATACCATTTCCCGTAAAAGCACCGCCAATACCTGTTATAATTGTTGTAGGCACGGTGGTTAGTGTAACTTTACCCACAGGAATCCCTCGTGTACCTCCCCCACTACCGCTGGCAGCAGCGGCCTGAAGCTTTACGAATAATCCGGTGAACGTCTGATCAATTTGGGCAGAAACAGATCTTGCGGGCGTTGTTGTTTTTATAGCAGACGTATAGTTTAACCATTTTGTAGTATTAACAGCAGGAATGGTTAATGGGCGACCAGCCTCTGTGGGTGCCAAAAAGCTAAAAGAAATAGCCGTCATAGCAGGTTCTACATCAAGTAATGCAACTTCAGAAAGATTCACATTAATATTGCGACTTCCTGTTGTTTGTGCCGAAAGAAACAAACTACCAGAAAAAAAAAGGAATACTCCTAAAACAAATTGAATCGAATTAAAAATCATTTTTTTTCTTTTGAAGTGTTAAAACCTACTCTCATTGGTTTTTGCAAATATTTTATTTCTTTTTCCGTTTTACTAATCTTAACCTGAACTTGTTGATCTTCATCCGGGTTAAGTGTTAAGTTTATATCATCTGTCTGAATTTTATATTTACTGTTTAATCCGTTGCGATATACTTTTAATTTCCAATCACCGGGTCTTAGATAGGTAAAATCAAAAGGTTTGGTAATATCACATATTTTTCTAAAAACCTGGCTATCTGATATCACTTCAACAATAACACTTTGGTCTTTGCTATCAGCATCTTTTTCGTCAAGCAGTATCATTCCTTTTATACCGGAAGCTTTTGTAATACCAAAATTGAAATAATTTCCTCCTTCGGTTATGGTAACTTTAGCCGGAATGTCAATATCGGTAATATCCTGCACACCTAATGTTCCTTCTTCTATTTCAAGAAAATAAATATCAGGTTTCACATTTTTAAACAAAAAATGACCATTTTCATCCGTAATAGCTGAATAGGGACCTAAATGAAGTTTTATATCCTTTATTTGTGCACTCCCTAAATTAGTGATATTTCCTTCAAAAAAACCATACTCTTTGATTTTTTTTATAGGCGCATTAATGTCCAGAACATAACGTACTGAAAATGCAAAATCCTTATTCTCAATCTGATGCTGCGCTAAAGCATATCGGGAAAGTATATTTATTTGTTGATTTGGTGCTACTCTGTAATTTAATGCCAGCTCCAACAGATTTCTGTCTGTATAATAATCCTCCAGATAATAGGTGTTTTGATAAAATAAACTGGCATCCCATCTGTTGTAAATATGAGCATTGACACGCCCTCCATATAAAAACAGCTTCTCATCCTTTGTCGCATATCGATTTACGGTCGAATAACTACCATAAAGACTTATAGAATTTCCTTTGTTGTTATAACTAACATTGGCAGTATATAGTGATGATGCGCCTTTTGAATTAATCAAAAAATTAGTCGTTTCTGCTAAATACATTTGAAGATTGATCGAAAATTTATAAATATCCTGAGACAATTCAATACGGCTAAACATTTCTTTATAAAAAAACTGTTTATGTTCCATTCTGTCTTCATATTCCTGAGTTCCGCTAAAGAACGAAATCGCACCTCTTTTTAAATAATTATAACGTATCCCTACCTGAAAAGCTTCTCTGTATGGCGCGGCTCCATACAGAGTATCTCTTTCAAAGTTTCTTGCATCCTTTTGATAGTTAGACGAAAGGCTCAGTTTGGGTAAAATTCGGTAATTAATATTAGCCGTAAAAAACTGGGTATTGGTATAATAACCTGAAAAATGAGGCGATGCATATATATAGCTCGCATTGACATCCAGATCTTTAAAATAAGTTTGTGTTTGTAGCTGCCATGCATTTCCTTGTGCTACATTATTACTGCTTAAAGCATATTCTCCTTGTACAGCAACTCTCTTAAAAACATTTCCCTCGCCTGCAACATAGTGTAGATGATCGTCCTGATTGTTCTCTTTTCGTTTCAATAAATATCCGTAGCGTATATTATTTTTGGCATTAAAATTTACCTTGGCATAAACACTGATTTCATCTTTAATATCTTTAAAAAAACGGGGTTTATTATAAAAACCTCCAACTTCTAACTTGTCGAATTTTTGCCTTAATTCTACACCTCTCCCATATCTTGAAAACTCTGTCAAAAATGACGAAGAAAAGGTCTTATCGCCCAAATGAGCATAAAAATTAGTCGATTTATAATTTATAAAATATTCTTCGTACTGAGAAAAGGACGTTAATCCGAAACGGTCCGGACCGATAGCCCTAAATTCAAGTAATTTAGAATTTTCTTCATTTAGAGCTCCTCTTCCATAAATTTCTCCCTGAAATCCGCTGTCAAAATCATTTCGCTCTTGTCTCCCAATATAGGTTGCCGCTATTCTAATAGGAAACCGAAGCCAGACATCTTCATTTACCGGAAAAACAGGAATAACATTTGTTATCTGGGAGGCAAAAACAGGTTGAACAGAGTCGTTTTTGACAGAAGCTGTAAGTTTAATTAAATTTTGTGAAGGTTTAGGCTGTTCAAGTTCAGTAGATTGATATGCATTTATTAGGACAGACTTTCCCGGTAATATCAAAATAGGATTATCACCTTTTATAAAAGTTCGGGCAGAGGTTTCGATAAAAATATTTTCTTTGACGTTTCCCTCATTTTTCAGCATAAAAAAATTATTGATAGTGTCTCCTGCTTTTACGTAGCTTGATGCCGAAATAAGTTCTAATGTTATTCGTTGCAACTGACTGACCGTTAGTACAAAATCCTGAGAGTGCAAAATATTATTTGTCTTGTCCTTAATAACTAAATTTATTTTGTCTTTGCCTTTTGATGAATTAATGGGTACCTGAATAGCAACTAAATATATTTTGGTCTCGTTTGCTGCTAAAGTAAGATCATAAGGTGCAGCAGCCAAAACCCAACCTTCAGGAAGTGTATTCGTTACCGTGACTAAAAAATCCTTGGGAAATGGATTCGTAATTTTAAAAACCAACGTTTGTACCTTTCCCGGAGTAATAAACTCATTCTGATTTACTAAATCGACCGCGAGTTTTTGTGCCTGAGAAAAGTACGGAATAATAAAAAATAATATAATTATTCTTTTATTCATTTATTCATTGGGTATATTTAATTCGATATTTATTCCAAAAACGTGGTCCTCTGCACTACTTGCAAGTATTGAAGCATTATAATTGCCAACAGGAACTGAACTTAAATCTATAGTAAATAGTTTAGAATTATTGGGTAGTAAACTCTGTATATCGCTCTTGAATTTTCCTTTATTACTGCCGTCTTTGCTGTCAAATATCTCAATGGTGGCTTCAACGATATGAAATATTTCCCCATTATTTGAAATTGTAAGTTCTAAAACATGCTTTCCTTCAATTTTCTTTAAATTGATGGCATCAAAAGTCATTAAAGCCTTCGCAGGTTTTTCATTTGTGGTCACCATCTGAATGCTATAACGAATGAGCGTTTTTAACTGAATACCGTTTTTGACATCATTTGGTACAACATCATCTACAGGTTCAACCATAACTACGCTCCAAAAGCTGCCGGCAGGGGTATTTTCAGGAATAGTGATTTCATAAGACACATCAGTCTTACTCCTGCCCTCTATTTTTAATAAATTGGTACTTAATTTAATCCATTTTAAATTGCTCCTTTTATTCTTTCCGTAATCTTCATAAAATGAAGTCCCCGTAGCATTATAGCTATAATCTTGTTGATACAATTTTACATTTTGAGCAATATCAGAAGTGTTTTGAATAGTGATAATTCCTTTTTGCAATATTCCTTCTTTTAGTTTGTAACTATGTGTTAAACCATTGGTTATAACAATGCTTGCGAATACATTAGTATACGCAAAGAAAACTGCAATAAAAAAGAGTGTTTTTTTTAAAGTCATCGCTTAGCAGGTAGGTTGAAATAGGTAGACAGAAGTAGATAGTTAAACAAAAATAGTGTCTCCTGATTTTATGTAAGCGACACTATTTTTGTTTAAATATCTTTGAAAAAATATGGGTTTTAGTTTTCACTAATGGTATAAGTAACTATCACTGAAGGTGTAGATGCAAACAAACCTGTGTAATTAGTCGCGTTTAATGAATAGGTTAAATTGTGTCCGTTGGCGGCACCATCTCCTGTATAAGAAGCTCCAATTGCTGATATAATTTGTTGATCAGCCGCGGTAAGTGTTATCGCGCTTCCGGCACTAGTTCCCAGTGTTCCGCCGCCATTTGTTCCGGTAGCTGTAGCTGCCAGAACCCTTACATCTAAACCAGGTACAACTGCATCCATTTTAACAGATACTTTGGCCGTTTTTGTGCTTGTTGTTGGAATATAAGAATAATTAAGCCATAAACTAGCATTGTTTGCAGGAGCTACAATGGGCAAACCCGCTTCTATAGGAGCAGTAAAAGCCATCGTAATGTTTTTGGCCAGAGCTGGTTCGATATCCACAATGGCTACTGTAGGAATTGTAATTCCTATCGTGTGAAAATCAGTCCTAGTGTCTTGGGCATAGACTTTTCCAAAAACAGCTAGTAAAAATAAAGCAGATAAAATTTTGTAGGTTTTCATAGGATATGTTTTAGATTTTATATAAAAGTATACAATATTCACATATCCCTAACTTAAATCTTACAATTTTAACAAACTTATTATTCAACACTACTTGTGGGGTTATATTTACATACTATTTAACATTATTCTTTAGGCATTATGTTTCCTGAGTTTGCCCATATCATCAGAGACAATGAGTATCAATGAAATAACTTCCCTTTTTTTCAAAAGATTATCGCTATTTCCTGAAGTATTAAATTTAAGATAGAAATACAACAATTATATGCATATCCTGCGATAATCTGGTTAGATTTCCGGCATTCCTCCTACTTTTTATAAGTTGCTTTTGGGGGAGCAGGGATACTTATTTACTGCTTTGTCATGACATAATCTTTATATTCAAGATTGGGAGCGGGAGGTGTTATATCGCCTTTCTTTAAAATTATAGTCGAACCTCTATCAAAAACAGAAACTTTAATCGCCGGTAAGTTATTTTACTGTTGTTTTTTAGATCCCAGACCAATAATTCTGTGTGCTTTTTTATCTGCAAAGCTAAGTCTTTGCGCAGAGCAACTTATTGATATAATGATTAATAATTTGATACAGATAAACTTTTCCATGATTGTATTTTTGATTACAACTTCTAAAGTCGAAAGACTTCACAGCCAAGAAAGACGACTTGTTAGTCGCATTACTTTGTTGGAATTGATTCTAATTTTCCATTCTTATATACATAAAAGCTTGTATAAGCATCAGAAAAATCTTTTTTATCGTTACTTTCTTTAGCTGTAAATTTTACATCAATTAAATCTCTAAAAGCAGATTTGTCATTAGAATAAAAAAAGACAGTTATTTTATCTGCATAGGTTTTTCCAATATAGTCCTCATTTTTAAGTTTTTTGGAGGAATAAAGCCCTACGCGAATTTCATTATTATCATTCCAAAAAGCTACCGAAACCGTATTGTCTGTATTTCTTCCTGTATGATATTTTGCATTTTCGTTAAATTTCAGGATTTCAGTTTTTAAATCTGAATTTTTTATTACAATATTATCTTCTCCAGCATTCCCTTTATCACAAGAGTAGCTTATAATTATAAAAAACAAAGCAATTATTTTTCTCATATTATTTGTTTTTTTTGATTCAAAATCAATCCCTTTTAATGGCTATCTGCTGCAGTGATTTCCCTCTTTATAAAATCTATTATAATTCAAATCGAGATTATTTTGTTTTATTCCACTTCTTCTCCAATCCAAAAAATTTTATCACGTACCAATGGAAAATTCCAATCTTCTGCATAAATATTTTCCAATTCTGCAGACCAACCATCTACAGTAGAAGTTTTTCCATCAATTTTGCTGGTCGCGATATATTTCCCGGTAATGAAGTTAAAAGATTTTGTGATGCTTTTTGTCTCTTTCTGATAAGATACGTCATATCCAATTACCTGAATTTTATGGTTTTGATTATTAAATCTTAATCTTATTTTTTCGACCAGATCTTTCTTTTCTCCAGAGATATTCGGGATCGATTCCTGATCAGCATATTGTATGGTTACTATGCATATCTTTTTTTCGTTTATTGTAAAGAATGTATAATAAGCCGATTCTTTATTATTATACAGAACGCTATTATTTAGCAGATTAATTTTGACTTCTTTCTTTTGCGAAGACAAATAAACCGAAAGTACACTCTGCGCTATTTCATCTTCATTGAATAAGATATTAAAATTATCAACTAAACTATCATCATCAAATTTTACTGATAAACTTCCTGCAAGTTCTTCCTCCTGTTCTTTTGTCCATTCTTCTGCTTTCTCTTTTATTTGATGTGAATCCTTAATCTTTTTTCCAGTTTTATTTTCGCAAGATTGCAAGGAGAATATTAATATAAAAAGTGCAAATAATTTATTCATTTCAATTCGGTTTAATCTTTAAATTCAGCTCCGGTTGCGAAGGCCAAAAACAATAAAATAAAAGGCAGCAATAGCATTAATAAAATAATTACAGAAAATATGATTACTTTTTTCTTACTTGTTGCTTTAGATCGAATCAAGACTCCAACTGTAATTACAATTATTAAAAGTCCAATTAGGTATCCCATTTTTATTATTCTTATTTCTTACTGCACATTTGTAAGATATGCTGTTCAAATATATTGTTTTTTTCATATAAACAATAGCAAGGATCGTGGTTTTCTACACTATTAAAAATCAACAATATACTTCTGAATATCCAGTATAATTTTGTTGGATTTTTAAACAAAGCTTCAAAAAAATCCAAAGCTTTTTGTTTATATTTACTCTTTATATAAACAAATTTAATTCATCATAATCACTACCAAAACAACCTGTTAATCAAAAATCTATGAATAAAACCCTCATAATAGCATCCTTATTTTTAGTCTTATCAGGATGTCAAAACAAATCTAAAACTGAAAATCTGGACCTAACGTCAATAGAAATAGGAGAACTGGATGACTCAAATCCAGCGCTCTTTTCGATTAAGCTCAATACAATTTATGGCGAAAATGGATTAGAAGATTATTCTCCGGGTGCTGATGAAGTTTCGGGAAAAATAGTAAAACAATTAGATGCTGCAGACGGAAGCGAGTACTATTTAGTAAAACTGGATAAAACTCTCGACTATAAAGAAAGAGATAAAAAACCTCAATTAAAAACTGATTATCTTATCGTAGGCGGAAGGTTTAAGGAACAGCCTCTGCAAAAAGGCGCTAATAAAACGGTTGTAAATGTTGCAATTGTAAAAGATGAAACTTTGATCAATGAGCCTAAACTGGACTTTAAAAAAGCCATTTTTGCGGGAATGGGAGAAGCTACCGAAATTCCGTAAAACTGAATATAAAGACACCTATAAAACTTATCGTGCAGAGACCAATATTGTAAATCAATTATAAACACGAATTGCACTAATTTGCACAAATTTTAATTACGTTAACTAAGTTTGTGAAATCAATTTCACAAAAAATTAATGCCAAATAATGAAACTTGTGCTTGTCTCGTAATTATGTCCATAGGTAGCTCCAGATTTCTCCGGAGCTTTTTTTATTCAATTATTTTATAGTCCTTTTTTATAAAAACTATAAGGAATCTGCACTAACCAATTCACTAATTTCAGTTAGAAGCTCGAATTCATTTATAGGAAACATTTGAAGTACCACCTCTAAAATAAGGGCCACATTAATCGATGGGTTTTCGACTTTTTCTGAAGTCCTTTGCGTTTCCTTATTCAGTGCCAAATACATAATTTGAGCATATCTGTTATGGTACAGCCAAGCTCATAATAATTGACAAACTTGATTTCAGCACTACAATCTGTTTTATTATCTGCTTCTTTGGAAATATCTAAATACTTATTCACTAGTTTTCTAAGATATTCTACGTTTTTAATTTCTTTTGCTTCCATTAGTTTCTTCCCAATTAAATTACAATTATGATAATTCAAATGTGAGACTATTTTTACGTAATTCGGTTATCATTTACGATAACACACAAAAAACTATTTAAAATCTGATATTGCTTTTAGAAAAAAGAAACGCATCATATCTACGATTCAAAAGAATAAAAAAACGCGCAAAAAAAACTTTTATGCAACTTCTACCAGAATTCTTCGAAGACTGAAAACAATTAATCAATAACATATATTATAAATTACTTTTAAACCCTTCCACCACATTCCCATGCTAATGATAATATGTATCTTTTTCATGAATATTAAAAATTGTCTGGCCTTTTCTCTTAATTATGGTATCTCTTATCAAAATAAGATTCAGGACATCCACCTATCGTTAGTTTGAACTAATTAGATAAACTCCATAACTTTTAAAACCAAATTTAATCCAAATTCTGTCGTACAAATGATTTACTATCTAAAACATTAATCATGACACTCGGCTATTGGATTGTTTTTAACCCTAAATACTTTTCTATTATTTATTCTTTTTCAGCACTTTAGCAACTACAATTCACCTACCGTTATCACTGAAAAAACCTCATATTAATTAAATGCTATATTTTCCAGCAACTGCGTTTATGTTCTTAAATGTTTTTATAAATTTGCGATCTTGTAATGAAACCCATTATTTTTAATTTAAAATTATGACTTTCACATAAATACCACACAAGTTATCTTACAACCTATATTCAAAAACAAATACTACAACAATAACTAAATCCAATGCTTAAAAAAAACAAATCCCAAATTTTATTTTTTATTCTTTTAAACCTATTTTTTTCGATCAATTCCTTTTCTCAAAAAAACCTTTACGTAGGAATTGAAATCGGACGAAGAGCAATAAAAACTTCTGTTCTTGAGGTTAATAACATCAAAAAAGCAGACTATAAGATTCTTTATTTCTCGAATGACAGAATTGATCTTGCCCAACACATTACTGATAACGGCGAGCTTACTCAGGACGATATCAACAAAACAAGTATCATCATTTTTGATCAATTAAAGAAAGTAAGAAAGCAGTTTAAACTTCTTGAAGAAAACATTTTTATAGTTGCCGCTCCGGTTTTTGAATCTGCGCGCAACATCGATGTTTTAAAGAATAAAGTTTCGACCCTGACCAGCAAAAATTTTGACATTATAGATATCGACGAAGAAGCTAAAATGCTTGTTAAAGGTGCTATACCTCCTGTTGATTATTCTAATGCTTTATTGCTTGATATTGGTGCAAAAACGACAAAAGGCGGTTATATTGATGACCTTGACAGCAAATTAGAATTTGTACCTCTTGAACTTGATTTTGGTACGATGTCGCTTACTGATGCAGTCAAAAAAACGGTTGTAAATCAAAATCAGGTCAATGATATGTCTACATTTCAGGAAAAATCCTTTGATTTTAATACTGTTCTTCGCAAAAGAATAAAAGAAATGCTTGATGCAAATCCTCAAATTCTAAAGAAAGAAAAAATCTACTTATCCGGTGGTGCCGTATGGGCTTTTGCAACGCTATACTATAACGAAAACCTTAAGGATCACTACATTCCTTTGACTTTAGAAGATGTTATGTATTATGATGCAATCCTTAAAAACAATTTCAACAAGTATAGTAACCTTGCGAAAACTAATAAAGAAGCTGAAAGAGTTTTTAATGTTTACGACCAGAAATACCTTATTTCTGCAAATAACATATTGGCAATGTTCCTTGAAAGTATTCCAAATTTGGAAACTAAAAAAATATATTTTGTAAAAGACGGACAGGTAACCTGGCTGATCTCTCACATTGCAGATCGTTCTAAAAAAGTAAACACTAACTTTTAGAATATCCTTTATCATTCTTACGGAACCTGTCTGGTTTCATTATTACGGAATTATATATGTACCAAAGCTTCAGAGAAATCTGGAGCTTTTTTTATGCCGGATAAATTATGGAGATCAAAGTTTTTTAGCCACGAATTTCACAAATTAGCACAAATTTTTTCACACAGATCGTGCAGATTAAGGCAGATTTAATTCGTGGAAATTAGTGCAATTAGTGGCTAACTTTTTTAAATTATCAGAAATTAATTCGTGGAAATTAGTGCAATTTGCGGCTAACTTTTTTTTACTTATTTACTTGTTTCCAAATTTTAGCACTAAAATCATCTTTATACATCAATCTATTACTTCTGGTAGGATTGACACGATTGGTCAGAATAATTAAGAACCTATTATTTTCCGGATTTATAAAGAAAAATGTACCTGTAAATCCCGTATGTCCAAAATCATCTTTCTTAAAGAATTCATCCGGTTTACGTTTATCAAAACCAAGTCCGCGATAGATTCCTTTTTTGACAAGAGGCGATTTTGTAAACGTCGCAACAACCTTTGCTTTTATAATTTGGTTTCCATTATATTTTCCATTGTTAAGCAACATTTGGCAAATCACAGCGATAGATTGCGCATTGGCAAATAAACCCGCATTTCCAGAAACGCCTCCAAGAATAGCTGCTGCTTCATCGTGTACATATCCTCTTATGGTGTCTTTCCTGAACAAATAATCAATCTCCGTAGGTATTACATTTTGCTCAGAAGTCCATTGCAACGGATTGTATCCAATTTTTGAAATCCCCAATTCGTTATAGATTCCTCTCGCCATTTGATCTAGTTTTAAACCGGTTTTGGCTTCCATCATTTGTTGTACCAGAATCAAATTCAAATCACTGTACAAATATTGACCACGCTTATTTGTATTCGCTACAGCAATTTGGTCATAAACAGATTTATAAAATTCAGGATTCAGCCACATGTTTTTATAGATCCTCACATAATTGTCTTTTGGCTCAAAAGAAAGGTATTTTGTATCGTAAACGATGTTCTTGTTTACATACATATTATCAAACAAATCTGGATAATCTGCCGATTGCTGATTGCTCAATAAAGGCGATCCGTCAGGGGTTGACAACAGGCTTTTGTAAAAAGTGATTCCTGATTTTAGTCCCGTTGTATGTGTCAGTAATTCAAAAAGCGTTAAATCTGCAATAGGCGTATTTTTGTATGTCAGGACAACATCCCCCAATTTATCCTCTAAACTTATTTTATCTTCTCCTACTAAACGCATGGCGACAAGTGTTGCTCCCAAAACTTTAGACATGGAAGCTAAATCGTATACATCGTCTGTTTTTACCAAATCTTTTTTTGAGTAATCATGATAGCCGTAATTCTTTACTATAAAAACAGAATCTTTGCTTCCCACAATAATTTGAGCTCCCGGAAAAAAACCTTTTTTGAGGGCATTATTCATCATCGAATCAATAAAAACCTCATTTTGTTTTGTGTCAAAAGACTTTTTCAGGGAACTAAAACTAATTCCTGAAAGTATCAAAATAACAAGTACGATCCTGATTCCTGTTTTTTTCATTTTTTACTAAGGGTTAATTCTTAAATCCTGTCCTGCCATAAGAGGTTCGTTGTTTGTTCCTGTAATCGTAGTTTTAACTGCTTTTACCGGTTGTTTAGGATAAATTGATGCATTGCCATAATCAAAATCATCACCTTTTATAAAATCAATTCCATTATATGAATACTCAACAAAACCGTTATTAATAATAAATCTTGGATGATGCGGAATCCCTGTCAAAACATCAATTTTTGCAGTGGTTACAGGATTTGTAAAAGTATATAAAATCCAATCGCCATTTGCACAAGCAACATCAGTACGTAAATACGTCTCCGGGTTATAATCCGCTAAATTAGAAATTGGAAATTTCGGATTTTCAACCATTGATGAAGTTACCTTAACCTCTGGTTCTAAATAAGGAGAACAATTGAAATTGACTTTCGCCGAAGATTCTTTTGCTTCTTTATTTTCAACAGTAAAATCAAGACGATACGTATTTTTATCGTTATAATTTTCGATCAAAAATCGCAAACGAGGTTTTGATTTCAACGTTTTTTCATCTGAAAAAGTTTGTATCAGTTTATCATTTTCAAAAAGCGAAACAGCTTTGACAGCACCACTGATACTCTCATCTGTTGTTGGAACAAATGTGAGATACCAAATGCCATTCTTATCAATATGTTCCGAAATATTCTCCGAAATGTTTAAAACCTCAACTTTAGAGGTATTCCAGTTGGCAACCGGTAATTTCTCTACTTTTACAGCCGGACTTGCAACAACTTCATTAAAGAAAGTACGGAACTGGTAATTTTCATAATCCTTTGTCCTGATTGGATTTGTGTACAAAGGCGATTGTCTTGTAGGCTCATTTCCTTGTGTATCATATCGTACAATGGCTCCTTCATAAGGCGGAGTTACTGTTATGCTTCCGTCTTTATAAATCGCTGTAGGAGGAAAATCTCTAAAAGCAATTCCCATATTTGCCAAACGCTGTAAATGGCTATGTGTCAATCTTCCGTAAAAATCATCCCAGTTTTTATCTTCTTTTTTAGTCCACCCTATTTCAGACAAAGCAGCAATTCTGGGATAACTCTGATATTCCATAAATCTCGCAGGGCGGTCCAGATATTCACTCCACAAAGCACCCTGAACCCCTTTTATCATTTTTTGCTGTTCGGGAGTTAAATCATTATTTGGAATTGGCTCAAACGAATACGCTCTTTTTGTATCCGTAATCGCAGCCCAGCGATGACCTCGCTCATTTTCAGACTGTGCCATATCGAAATAAGTAAATTGCCCGGGCATCATAATTGTTTCATATCCTTTTTTAGCCGATTCAATTCCGTAGCTTATTCCCTGCCACGCACTAATTAAAGTATTGGGATTGATTTCTCCTCCTTTTAAAATTTCATTCCAGCCGGCTGTTTTCCTGTTGTATTTTGCTACTATTTTTTCTACACGTCTAAAGAAATAATTCTGAAGCTGAAAAGTATCTGTATATCCTTCTTTTTCCATCAAAGCCCTGCATTTTGGGCAGTGCTCCCAATTGGCTCTGTTTACTTCGTCGCCCGCAACATGAATGTATTCGAATGGAAACATTTCTGAAAATTCTCTAATAATAGAATCCAGAATCTGATAATTTTCTTCGCGGCCTACACACCAGACATTTTTTACTTCTCCCTGAACACTTTTTGTTTCCTGAGTCGTTACACATCCTACTTCAGGATATGAAGCTGTTACGGCACGCGAATGTCCTGGGATTTCGATTTCAGGCATGATATCAATTCCACGGGCCAATGCATACGCTACAACTTCTTTCATATCCTGCTGCGTATAAAATCCTCCGTAACGTTTATCTCCGGAACCATATGATGGCAATAAAACTTCACCGGGACCTCTCCAGGCTCCTTTTAAAGTTAAGTCAGGCATTGATTTAATTTCGGCTCTCCATCCGTTATCATCCGTAAGATGCCAATGAAAAACATTCATTTTATGTGCTGCCAGCCAATCTATATAATTCTCTACCGTTTGTTTATCAAAAAATTGTCTTGAACAATCCAGCATCATTCCGCGCCATTCGAAGCGAGGATAATCTTCTATTTTCACAAACGGAATTGTTCCTTTCTTCACGTCTTTTGCAGAACAAATCTGTAATAAAGTCTGAAAACCATTCAACACTCCGTTTGAAGATTTTCCTTTTACCAGAACTCCCTTTTGAGTTACAGTTAACTTATAACCATCATTAGGAAGATCTAATTTTTCATCTATCAAAAACGATATTCCATTTTTTCCGTATTTGCTTCCAGTAGCAACCGTTGCATTAATTCCTGTATTTTTAAAAAAATCACTTGCAATATAGCTAGCGCTTTTTTGCATTTTTTTGTCTACAATAATCTTCACAGCTAAAGGTATTACAAACAACTTATCTTCTTGTTCTATCTTTACAGGCCTGGGAATAATATCCAGTTTCTGCGCCTGCAATACATTCAGCGAGCTCAGGAAAACGGCAATTAGCAGTATACTTTTTTTCATCTTTATAGCTTTTTATTTTATTAAAATTGTATCGGAATACTTTCAGTTTGCGTGGCACTCAAAGCGGTAATAGCATAAGTGTAGTTTTTTAAATTAGCATCCGGTACCTCTAATTTTACAGCTGTAGTAACATAGTAAATATTCTCAGGATTAGAGAAATCAGTTATTTTTCCTTTAGGGAATCTATAGATAACAAATTTTTGATTGTTTGCCCCGGGTTTCCAGGTAAGCACTACTTTGTTTCCTTTATCTGCAATCGATGCATTTGTAGGCGGTTGTGGTTTTATCCTTGTAATTCTATTCGCCTCAGGTGTTAATGCGATATATTTATATTGTTTTTCAGTAATGGCTTTTCTCAGCGTATCTCCTTTTTTTAGAAAAGTAGAAGCCGTAAAATGCATTGAACCATCTATTAAAGGCATGGTTCTGATCATTTCTATTTGTTTTACAATCTGGTCAGGGCTTCTCCATTCTACTTCTTTGGCTGTATTCGAAATCTTGTAATCTCCATGACCTATATAAACATTTGTTCCGTATTTGTGTGCAGCCCACCATTTTGCCAAAACTTCAAAATTAGCTCTGTCAAAACCAATGTGCCAGTACAATTGCGGCGTTACATAATCGATCCAGTTTTCTTTTTGCCATTTCAAAATATTAGCATACAAATCATCATAATTTGTCGCTCCTGCCACAGTATTTGAACCCTCTGAATCTTTGGCTATATTTCGCCAGACGCCAAAAGGCGAAATTCCAAATTCGACCTCCGGTTTATTCGCAATTATAGTATCTCGTATTTGTTTGATGATCAAATCGACATTGTCTCTTCTCCAATCGTCTTTGTCCTTAAATTGTCTCGGCTCTTTGGCAAATGCTGCCTGATCAGGAAACTCTTGTCCTACTATTTTATAAGGATAAAAATAATCATCCATATGTATCGCCTGAATGTTATAATTACGGACTATTTCGCCTACTACAGAAGCAACAAAATCCCTGGTTTCTTGATAACCGGGATTAAAATATCTTGTTTTTCCATAGGTCACAAATAACTCCGGTTTCTTAAAATACAAATGATTTTTTGCAAGCACTTCTTTGGTTGTATCTTTTTGTACACGATACGGATTGAGCCAAACGTGAACACTCATTCCTCTTTTTCCTGCTTCATCAATCATTAACTGAAGCGGATCAAAACCGGGAGCAACTCCCTGTGTTCCGGTGATCCAATATGATGCGGGTTCTTTGGTTGATTTATAATAAGCATCTGCCGTAGGACGGATCTGAAAAACTACGGTATTCAGATTATTGGACCGTAAATTATCCAGTAAAGTGATCATTTCTGTTTTAATCTGTTTGTCTGACAAACCGGGTTTCGATGGCCAGTCTATATTATCGACAGTAGATATCCAGGCTGCCCGCATTTCTCTTTTTGCTGGTTGCTGGCTGAAAACATAGTTTTGAAACAGTAACATCACAATTAAAAATTTTAGACTTTTCATAATATTATTTTTGGTTAGTTAATATAGTTTTAATCTGTAACAAGCTAGCTTAACCGCAATGCCGATAGTTATCCGGAGCAAAGCTTAGACACAATATTGTCATTTCGACGAAAGGAGAAATCACACAAGAAATTCCTTTACTAATTTCGTCAATCTTTGTCGGGTTACTATTGTGATTACTTCGCCTGTTTGCTGTTACTCGAATCTCCTTTTGATCAAAATGAAAAACGAAGCGGAACAATCGTAAATAATCATAATTCTTAATTTAAAAAAAAGCTTAATTCTCTAATCTTCATCTGACTTTTCTTCATGTAAATTCAGCAGACTTAATTTGTGTTAATTCGTAGCTAAATAACTTTAATCTTTGGCTAAATTTTTCTCTCACAGATTTAGCAGATCAAGCAGATTTAATTCGTGGCTAAAGAACTTTAATCTTTGGCTAAATTTTTCTCTCACAGATTTAGCAGATCAAGCAAATTTAATTCGTGATAATTCGTGCAATTCGTGGCTAAAAAACTTTTAATCTGTGGCTAAATTTTCTCTCCCAGATTTAGCAGATCAAGCAGATTTAATTTGTGCAATTGATTTGCTTGTTCGCTGTTGCTCGGGTCGTGCGAAAAAACTTTTAATCTTTCTATTAATAGCAGCAAAAATACCTAACAGGTTTTAAAAACCTGTTAGGATAGGTAACCAAACCAATTTTTATGCATTGTTTATCGAAAATAGCAACACACAATTCCTTACTTAATTTTATTTTCTGTGAAAAAATTGTCAAAAAACAACAATTGAAATTTCAGGGAATTTTCCCAGTATTTAATATTATGCTGTCCCGGACGTTCTATATAATCATGGTCTATTTTCAGGGCAAGCATCTTCGTGTGAAGATTTCTGTTTACATCAATAAAAAAATCGTCGACACCACAATCAATAATCAGTTTTAGCTTGTTGTCTTTTACCAATTCAAGCATATTGACAACCGTATTTTTTTCCCAGTTTTCAGGATATTCCGTAATCGTTCCCAAACGTTTTTTGATATCCCACTTGTCAGGAAACGGACTAAAATCGACTCCTCCGCTCATACTTCCTGCCGCTCCAAAAACATCCTGATGCCTGAATGACAAATACAATGCGCCGTGTCCGCCCATGCTAAGTCCTGATATTGCCCTGCCTTCGCGACTTGCAATTGTTTTGTATTTATTATCTACAAAAGGAATTAATTCATTGATTATATAAGTCTCATATTTAAAAGTAGGATCAATAGGACTATCAAAATACCAACTTGAATAATTCCCGTCGACACTAATTACTATAAAACCATATTTATCGACCTGTTTCCCTACATCTTTAAAACTTTTTACCCATGTGGCATAATTTCCGCTGTATCCGTGAAGAAGATAAACAACCGGAAATTTTTTACTGCTTTTTTTATAACCTTCAGGGGTTATTACACAAGTTTTGATACTCTTGTTCATCGCAGTGCTAAAAACTTCTAAAGTATCTACCTTAGCCGCTTTAGCAGAAAAAAATACGAAGAATAAAAGAAGGACGCAGGTTGTTTTTTTCATAAAATCTTGTTTTATTAATTATGTCAAAATAAGTTCCTTATTTCTAACCATTAAGAGATTAAGTTCATAAAGCTTAAATTACTTAATATCTTAATGGTAAAGAAAATTAAGTCTCATTTAAAATTTAAAAAATTATCTCAGACAATTTCTTAAAATGGTCACCGGATGCATTGCTTTTCTATTTGTTCCGTCAAAAATCTGGTGGCGGCAACTGGTTCCTGCGGCAGCAATTGCTGTAGTAGGTTCAGTTGTACGGATTTTTGGAAACAAAGTATCCTCGCCCATTTGCATACTGATTTCATAATGCTCTTTTTCGTAACCAAATGAACCCGCCATACCACAACAACCGGAATTATAAATGGTCACTGAACTGTTTTTGGGCAGATTAAGCATTGCAAAAGAAGCTTCAATAGTACTCAGTGATTTTTGATGACAATGTCCGTGAATTTTTATTGTTTTCTGTTCCTCCGAAAATTGTCCGGAATGAATTTTTTCTTTTGTAATTTCTCTTTTAAAGAATTCTTCTATCGTAAATACATCTTTAGATAATTTTTCGGCAGCTTCCTTGTCGTTTGCCAATCGGATGTATTCGTCTCTAAAAGTTAATATCGCCGATGGTTCAATTCCGATTAATGGCGTACCTTCTGAAATTATATCTTTAAAAATGGCTATGTTTTTATTGGCGATTTCTTTTGCTTCTTCCAGAAATCCTTTTGAAATAAAAGCTCTTCCGCTTTCTTCATGCTGTATTACAAGAACTTCATAACCTAGCTTGGTCAATAATTCATAAGCGTCTATTCCAACATTAACATCATAATAATTGGTGAATTCATCACAAAAAAGATAGACTTTTCCGTTTTCAAAAGAGTTACTTCCTGCTGACTTTTTGTTTTTTTCGTACCATTTTCTAAAAGTCGTTGGTGCTAATAAAGGTACTTGTCTTTTAGGAGCGATTCCCATACTTTTTTTGACCAACGGCAAATTGGCTACAAAATTTGTCATTGCGGGAGCGATACTTCCCAATTCATTCAGTTTCGAATTGAAAGCAAATATTTTATTACGAATAGAAAATCCGTTTGCTTTTTGGTATTGGTATAAAAACTCTGATTTCAAAGAAGCAACATCTACATTACTCGGGCATTCGCTTGCACAGGCTTTACAGCTCACACACAGCTCAAATACCTTATATAATTCTTCGTGGTCGAACTTATTATCTTTCTCAGAATTTGTCAGATATTCTCTTAATGCATTTGCTCTGGCACGAGTAGTATCTTTTTCGTTTCGGGTGGCACGGTAACTCGGACATAACGTTCCTCCTGCTGATGGCGGTTTCCTGCAATCACCGGAACCGTTGCATTTTTCGGCGGCACGCAAGATGCCCATACTATCTGAGAAATCCTGAATAGTTCTAATAACAGGTTCTTCCCTGCCTGCTTCAAAACGAAGATTTTCATCCATTTTAGAAGCATTTACAATTTTCCCCACATTTAAAATAGTATGGGGATCAAATGCTTTTTTTATTCGTTTCAGCAGCTCATAATTTTTATCACCAATCATAAAAGGTAAAAACTCTCCTCGTAAAATTCCGTCGCCATGTTCACCGCTTAGCGAACCTTTGTATCTTTTTACCAAGTGAGCGACTTCGGTTGAGATATTTCTAAACTGGTGTAGTCCTTCTTTTGTTTTTAAATTAATAACCGGACGTAAGTGCAATTCTCCGGCTCCGGCATGTGCATAATAAATGGCACTTTGTCCATGCCTTTCCATCATGGCGGCAAAATCAGCAATATAATTAGGTAAATCGCTTAGTTCAACCGCTGTATCTTCGATCGAATCGGCAGCCTTATCATCGCCAACGATACTTCCTAAAAGTCCTAAACCTGCTTTTCGAACCTCATTGACTTTATCAATATCAGTTCCGTAAATTTTAGGCAAAGCATATCCAAAATTATTATCTTCAAGATCTTTTATTAAAGCATCAGCTTGTAATTCGGCATCTTCCATACTGATATAAGAACCTACTTCAAGCATAATTACCGCTTTTGGTTCTCCCACAATAAAAAATCTGTTTTTAGATTGTTCCCTATTCGTTTTGGTACAATCTAAAATCGTATCATCCATCATTTCACAGGTATACAAATGATGTTTCATTGCTGTAACTACTGCTTCTAAACTTTCGTGAATAGTATGAAAATGCGCCACAACCATAATATTGTTTGTTGGCGGTAAATCATCTACTTTCAAGGTAATTTCTGTTGTAAATGCCAGGGTTCCTTCGCTTCCGCAAAGTAATTTCCCTAAATTGATCGTGTTTTCTGTTCCTGAAAACAGTTCTGATTTTAATAATGCATCAATTGCATAACCTGTATTTCTTCTGTGAATTTCAGGCTTTGGAAATTCCTTTAGAATCTCGTCCTGATTTTCTTTATTCGAAAGTTCCTCGTAAATGGTTTTGTAGATTTTACTTTCGAGTGAATCTCCTTTTGTTTTTTCTATAAATTCCTCCGAAGAGAGGTCTTTAAAAACCGCAATACTTCCATCGCTTAGAACCGCTTTTATCTCGACAATTTTATCACGCGTAACACCATAACGTATAGAGGTTGTTCCGGATGAATTATTGCCCACCATTCCGCCAATCATGCATCGGCTTGTGGTCGAAGTAGTTGGACTAAAAAATAAACCGTATGGTTTTAAATACAAATTCAGTTCATCACGAATTACTCCGGGCTGTACTGTGATCGTTTTCTTTTCAGCATCGAAAGCAACAATCTTGGTAAAATGCTTAGAAACGTCTACGATTATTCCGTTTCCTACCGTTTGACCCGCCAAGGAAGTTCCTGCCGTTCTGGGAGTTATCGAAATCTTGTTTTTTTCTGCAAAACGAATAATCTTGACAATATCTTCTTCTGATTTTGGAATTGCAACTGCTTCAGGCATAATTCTGTAAGCAGAAGCGTCTGTAGCATATATTTTTTTATGAAGCTCGTCATAAAAAAGTGTTCCTTCCAGTGAATCGGATAGTTGCTGTAATTGGAGAAGGCTGGACATGTAATTGGTTGTATTGCTTTGGTTGGTAATCCTAATATTTTGAATGCAAAAATTTTAACACATAGAAACATAGCTCACAAAACTTATTAAAAGGCGTTTCACTAAATTTGAATACACATAGTGTACTATGTGTAAAAATTATAATTTTCTTAGATCAACTTTTAGATTTTATGTTAATCTATGTTTCTATGTGTTTAAAAAAATTTACTTACTAATAATCAAAACGTTTAAACGCTTCGATCGCTTCGTATTCTGCCAATCCTAAATCATCGTATAAGATTGCTGTGTTTTTATTTCGGTCTTCGGCTCTAACCCAAAATTCTCTTGAGTCATTGCCCTGAAACATTACGCGGTCTTTTTGAGATTGATGATACAAAATGGCGTGACGTTTTAATAATACTTCTGATGGTGAAAGCGGAACGGCCATATCTATTTCGTGAATGTCCCATTCGTGCCATGCGCCACGGTACAACCACAACCAGCAATCGTCCATGTATTTTTCAGGTTTCAATTCTTTCATTGCTGCAAAAATCGCGTTCAGACAAACTTCATGAGTTCCGTGCGGATCTGCAAGATCTCCTGCTGCAAAAACCTGATGTGGTTTTATTTTGGCAATAATATCTTTTACAATTGCAATATCTTCAGGTCCTAATGGATTCTTTTTTACTTGTCCAGTTTCATAAAACGGAAGATCTAAAAAGTGTGTATTGACATCTTTTAAACCAATGTATCTTGTTGCCGCATACGATTCTCTTCTACGAATCAATCCTTTTAATTTTCGAACTTCCAGAGAATCAATTTGATTTTCGGATTTATTATTCAAAAACTCAATTATTGACTTAAAGTCTATTTCAGTATTAGTTTCGCCTACAAAATCGTTTGCAACCTCAGCAAATTTTAATGCTTCGTCATCTGTAACGGCTATATTTCCAGAGGTTTGATATACAACATGCACATCATGACCTTGTTTAATTAATTTCGAAAAAGTTCCTCCCATAGAAATCACATCATCATCAGGATGCGGGCTAAAAAGAATCACTCGTTTTTTTGCAGGATTGGCTCTTTCCGGACGATGAGAATCATCTGTATTGGGTTTTCCACCCGGCCATCCTGTAATAGTATGCTGCAATATGTTGAACATATTAATATTCAAATCATAAGCAGAACCTTCCTGCGCTAAAAGGTCTGACATACCATTATTATTGTAATCTCTGTCAGTTAATTTTAATATGGATTGTTTGGTTTCTTTGCAAAGCCAAACGATTGCTTTACTTTTTAATTCTTGTGTCCACGTACATTCGCCAACCAGCCAGGGCGTTTCGAATCGGGTTAATGCAGAGGCAGAAAACTGGTCTAATACAAAGGTCGCATTAGCATGATTTTGTAAAAAAGTAGCCGGAACTTCTGAAGATATATCACCCTGAATGGTTCTTTTGATGATATCGGCTTTGTTTTGTCCCCAAGCCATCAGGACAATTCTTTTAGATCTAAGAATTGTTGACACGCCCATGGTAATCGCTCTTTTAGGAACGTTGTCGATCCCATTAAAGTCTGATGACGCATCGACTCTGGTAATATGGTCTAAGGTTATAATTCTTGTTCCTGAATTGATGTGGGATCCCGGCTCGTTGAAACCTACGTGACCGGTACGACCAATTCCTAATAATTGAAAATCAAGTCCGCCAGCTTCTTTTATTTTTATTTCGTAATCTACACAATACTGGTTCAGTTCATCACTTGCAACTGTTCCATCCGGGATATTTACATTTTCCGGTTTGATATCAATATGATTAAACAGGTATTGATGCATAAAATAATGGTAGCTCTGGCGGTTCTCCTTGGTCATTGGATAATATTCATCCAGATTAAAAGAAACTACATTGCTAAAACTAAGGTTCTCTTCTTTATGCATGCGAACCAGTTCTTCATATACTTTTATTGGCGAAGAACCTGTTGCCAGACCAAGAACGCAAGATTCATTATTAGCTTGTTTTGAACGTATTAATTCGGCTATTTCCTGAGCGACAATTTTTGAAGCTTCCAGAGAACTCTCAAAAATCACATTATGATTTTTTTCAAATCTCGTTTCTTCAAATTTTCCTGGTATGTCGTATGCCAAAGAAGTATCGGTTTTCATAATATATCTCTTAGTTAAAATTAGTTTAACAAATATATACAAAAAACGAAGTCGATACATTATTTTGCACTATTTAACAAAAATAAAATTAAAAACAGCAAAATAATGCAGAAAATACTACCTAAACCTTAAACTACAAGACAAAAACGCCTGCTTTTCTATACTCTTCCAAACTTAAATCTTCCGGATCTAATTCGGTTACGATGGTATCCAACTGGCTAAGATCGCAAACACTGTGAGGCATTTTAGTATTTAATTTATTCGAAGAAAACATAGAGACTACCCTGTCTGAAGACTCTATCATTGCCTTTTTAACAATAGAGACTTCATAGCCAATCTCTGTCAGACCTTGTTTTATACTGATGCTGCTTGCTCCTAAAAAACAAATGTCAGCTTTAATCTTAGACAAAACCTGCATCACATCCATTCCTATTGTAACCATTGCCTTTTTCTGCATTTTTCCACCTATAAATATCAAATCGATATTGGGATGCTGGGACAATTGCATTGCTATTGGCAAACTATACGTATAAATTGTAGCTTTTAAGTCCGAAGGAATAAGCTTTGCAAAGACCAGATTGGTACTTCCTCCACTCATTATAATAACCTGTCCATCATGCAGTAAAGACAATGCTTTTTTAACGATTTTCTTCTTCTCCTCTTCAGCACTTATATTAATATTAAAGACATCAACAGATTTTTCGATAAATTGTATAGCACCTCCGTAAACTTTCTCAAGTAACTTTTTATCGTCTAATTCGTTCAAATCCCTTCTTATTGTGTCTTCGGATAAATCCAGAGCTAAAGCCAAATCTGTTGTAACAACCTTTTGTTCTTCAAGGAGTTTAGTCATTATAAATTTATGTCTTTCGGCTTTAAGCATTTGTTTTAGAAATTAAAAATTCAGAACAAATATATCAAATAATTCAATTCAAAATTGGAAGATCCATCAACAAATGCAACAGTTTGCACGCTTTAACACATACTTATTAACTTATTGAATCTTTATATTTAAAATTGCGTTATTTTGCATTATTTTAGTTAATTTTTCAAAATAAATTATCAATGTTGCATTTATATGCAATAAATAAATATATTTGCGCAACAACCATTAAAAAAAACCAAGTAATTATGAAAAAATTATTCCTTATTACATTGTTGGTTTTGTTCATACAGACAACATTTGGGCAAACAAAAACAATTACCGGAACAGTAAAAAACAAGGCGGACGGGTTTCCTTTACCCGGCGTTAGTGTTCTCATTCAAGGAAGTACCAGCGGTACTACAACTGATTTTGACGGAAATTTCAGTCTCTCTGCAACTGCAGGACAAAGCCTTAGCTTTAGCTATATGGGTTTTGAGACTAAAATCGTAAAAATTGAGGCACAGCAAAAAATCAACGTTGATCTTTTAGAAAGCACTTCTAAGCTGGACGAAGTTGTGATTGTAGGTTTCTCTTCTCAGAAAAAAACGAATTTAACCGGTGCTGTTGCTTCAATCGATGTAGCTAAGACAATTGGCAGCCGACCTCTAACAGATGTGAGCAAAGCCTTGCAGGGAACTACACCCGGGGTAAATGTTAGTTTTAACTCAGGAAACATCAATCGTGTGGCTAAAATAAACATTCGTGGAGCCGGAACTATTAATGGTTCTGATGATCCTTTGATATTGGTTGACGGGGTTCCAACGGATTTATCTCTTATTAATCCAAATGATATTGCAACAATGACGGTTCTTAAAGATGCAGCTTCGGCTTCTATCTACGGTGCGCGTGCTGCTTTTGGGGTAGTATTGATTACAACTAAAGGAGGAAAAACAGGAGAAGGAAAAGTGAGATTTTCTTATTCTGCCAATACGGCTTTTGTTAATCCTATTTCTACTTTAAATTTCTTAGATCCAACAGAAGAAATTCCGGGACTAGTTGCCGCCGGAACACGTACTGATGGTGCTGTACCAGAGCTTTTTGGTGCAAACTACAATACTTTACTTGCCGGAATCAAAAACTGGAAAGAAAAATATGCAAACAATCGTACGAGCCGTGAGATGGTATATGGTGAAGATTGGGAAATAAAAAATGGTACACCTTATTTCTACAGGGTTTGGGATGCTAATAAAGAATTGTATGCCAGCAATGCTGTTCAGACCACTCACAATCTTTCGGCACAAGGTAACTTGGGAGAAAAAAGTTCTTTCTTTGCTTCATTTGCCCTTGCTAACCAAGATGGCATGTTACGAGTGAATCAGGAACAAAGACAAAGAACCAATATCAATTTAGGATTCACTACAAAATTGGCTGACTGGCTTACGGGTGATTTCAAAGTAATGAATATCAACAGTAAATATGACCAGCCGTTTAACTACTATGGTGGTTCTGGTACTGATGATACAAGTTATGGAGGTTATTTTGGATATGCGCTTCGTTGGGGACAGTATTTTCCAAATTTCGGAACTTATAAAGGATATAATTTCCGTACTGCGGGAGGTTATTTATCGAATGCATCAAGAAATGAAAACGTGCAACGCAACAACAGGTTAAGTGCAAAATTTACAGCAGATATCACTAAAAATTTCAATGTGATAGCCGAAGTAAGTAACGTAACAAATACATACGACAGAAAACAAAATGGTGGTAAATTCTTAGCCTGGGACAGCTGGTCTGCCATGCCATATGATGCTACAACAATACAAACCGCTATACCTGCAACGCTGGAAGCCGGAAACGATTATGTAGCACAATCTAAATCTGAGTCAGTTACTAATGTGGTGAACATTTACGGAAACTACAAAAAACAAATAAACAAACATAGTTTCAAGGTTTTAGCAGGTTTTAACTCTGAGTGGCAGGATTTCTCCCGTAATTATGCAAGAAGAAACACGCTTTTAGACAAATCAAAACCAGAATTCAATCTTGCTGTAGGGGAACAATTTGTATCGGGTTCTGCTAATAAAGATCTAAACCCAACAGAAACAACGTATTCGATTGCGGGTTTCTTTGGTCGTATCAACTATGATTATAATGGGATTTACTTATTAGAATTGAATGCACGTTATGATGGTTCTTCAAAATTCCCTACAAGCGAACAATGGGGATTCTTCCCTTCTGCTTCTGTAGGATATAAAATTGTGAATGAGAAATTCATGGAAAGTACACGTGGCTGGCTGAACGATCTTAAAATACGTGGTTCTATTGGTGCAATTGGAAATCAAAACGTAGGAAACAATGCTTTCTTATCAATCATGAATTCTACTAATCCTTCATGGGTAAACAGCGGTTCTACATTGCCTCCGTCTACAGGTTTACCAACTAACGTTGACCCTTCTTTGACCTGGGAAAAAGTATACACAAAAGATGTGGGTATTGACGTAAGAATTTTTGATATGCTTGGTGCTTCGTTTGACTGGTACCAACGCGACACTAAAGGAATGCTGGCTCCTGGTATCACACTTCCGGGTTCATTTGGACAAAATGCTGCTCAAACCAACTCAGGAAACATGAGAACAAGAGGATGGGAACTGTCTTTGAACTTTAATAAAAATCTTAGCGAAACTGCTTCTGTATTTGTTGATGTGGCTTTGTCAGATTATAAATCTGTAATTACAAAATGGAACAATACTTCTAAATTATTAGGTATAGTTACTCCTACTACATATCCTTATTATGATGGTTACGAAATTGGTCAGATTTGGGGTTTAACCAGTGACAGACTTCTTCAGGCTGACGATGTTATTACTAATAATGGTAAAACAGTAAATGGTGTTGATTACTCTAAAACAATGGTGGGCAGCTTTAAATACGGAGCCGGAGATGTACATTATGTAGATAAGGACGGAGACGGTGTTATATCCCGTGGAGCAGGAACAGCAGACGATCATGGGGATTTAAGCAAAATTGGTAATACAACACCGCGTTACAAATATGGTATAACAGTAGGTGGAAAATTCCGCGGATTTGATGTTTCAGGTTTCTTTCAGGGAGTTGGAAAACGTGATTACTGGGCTGCTTCTGATGCTGTTTTACCTTTCTATCGTGCACCTCAGCAAATGTATGCCAGCCAGGCTGATTACTGGACACCGGAAAATACCGGGGCTTATTTTCCAAACCCATATTACGGAAATGAAGCTAATACACTTGGTGCAGGTACGACAGGTTCAAACAACTTTGTTACATCAACAAGATATTTATTAGACATGTCTTATTTCCGTCTAAAAAATGTTACTCTTGGATATTCACTGTCAAAAGATTTAGTAAAAAGAGCGCGCTTAGAAAAAGTAAGAATTTATGCATCAGGAGAAAACTTAGTGACCTGGGCAGACAAACGTCTTCCTGTTGACCCTGAAATTGATGAAACTGAAGTTTTCTGGGGAAGAGCTTATCCGTATACCAAAACAATCTCTTTTGGTGTTGAGCTTTCTTTCTAATACTAACAATTCAAAACTTTTAAAATGAAAAAATCAAATATAAAATCAAGATTTCTGTTTCTATTTGCTGCTGTAGCATCAATGACCGCAGTTAGTTGCTCTGATTATCTAACAGATGATCCTGCAGATAAATTTACAAACGATAACTTCTGGCAATCAGAAGATAATGTAAAAACATTTTCATGGCTTAATTACGATACCTTTTATGGTTACGGAAATGGTACAACAATAGGGCTTTCGTCTTTTTATTATCATGGAAGTGATTATAAAGTAGATGATAACTTATCAGCATTTACTTTTTATCAAATGCCTGTTACGGCAGCGACTACTAATGTTTATTCCTGGAATGAGTATTATACGCTTATTCGCCGTTGTAATCTGATGTTGGAAAAAATACCAACTGTGAGCATGTCTGCAGAAAAAAAGAACCATTATATTGGAGTCGCTAAATTCTTTAGAGCTTATACATACTTTCGTTTAGTGCAAAAAATGGGAGATGTTCCTTATACTGATAAATATTTAATTCAGGGAGATCCTGCAGTTTATGCGCCGGCAATGCCAAGAGCAGAAATTATGGATAAAGTAATTGCTGATTTAGAAGAAGCTGCAAACTTAATGCTTGTTGCAGATGACAAAAATGCTACCGTAAACAAATACACGGCTTATGCAGCTTTAAGCAATGCCTGCCTTTATGAAGGAACCTATAGAAAATATCATTTAGCTCAGGATGGAAGCACTTATTTTAATAAAGCTAAAGTGGCTTCATTAGCGATAATGAACAATCCGGCTTATAAATTAAATGCTGATTGGAAATCGCTTTACAATTCTGTTGAATTACTTGGTAATACAGAAGTGATCCTTACAAAACGTTATTTAACAAACGTATTGATGCACTCTCTACAAAACTATACCAATACCTCAACCATTCAATACGGGCTTACAAAATGGGCTGCTGACAGTTATGTAACCACAAACGGATTACCTATTCAACAAGCAGGAAATGCTCAATATACCGGCGATGATAATGTTACTAAAACTTTTGCTAACAGAGATCCGCGTTTTGGTAAAACTGTAAATCCTGCTAACTACGGTTATAAAGGAAAATCTTTTGGTACTGCGGCATTGGTTTCTATGTCTGGATATGTATTCGAATTATACAACAATCCTGCAACAACAGGTCCGGATGTTACAACCGGAGGACGTAATTATACTGATGCACCGTTATTTACACTAAGTGAAGTATATCTAAACTATGCCGAAGCTGCTGCTGAATTAGGTAATGCTTCTAATAATGATCTTGACATCTCGATCAACAAAGTACGTGCCCGTGCCGGAATTGCACCTTTGACTACTGACGGAACTAATGCTTCTGCGGGTGGTGTACTAATTAATGACCCTAGAAGAACAGCTGCATTAGAACAAATTTCTGGTGTTGTAAATCCTTTAATCTGGGAAGTACGTCGTGAGCGTCAGATCGAATTTATGAGCTGGACGACTTTAAGACAAGCCGATATTTACCGTTGGAAAAAAGGAGATTATTTAGATACTTCTAAAAATCCGGATGTAAATCTTGGTGCCAGAATTGGAACTCCTGTTGGAACACAAACGCAGGTAGACGCTAACGGATATGTAAAAATTTATCCAACAAGCACCAGAGCCTTTGAGGCAAAACATTATTTAATGAATATCCCTACAAATGATATTGATTTGTATAAAGCTCAGGGCGTAGCATTAAAACAAAACCCAGGCTGGTAATCCCTAAAATTTAATTACTATAAAACTATCTCCGGACATCAAAAATCCGGAGGTAGTCTTTTAAAATATTCTTTTTTACTTATTCTAAAAAGGCAGACAAGAAAACGTGACAAAATAAAAACTTCCGGTCTGAAAAACCCAGATCAAATATTCCATACTTTACATCAACAATCAAAAAATAGCAATAGTAATCAAATAATACTTTAATTTTATTTAGTCAATTTTTGCCTTCTAACTATTAACAGTACTTTAAAATGATAAAATTTATAACAAAAAGTGTTTTTATTGCCAGCTCTTTATTTTACACTGCATCTTATTCAAACTCCACTTCAACTCTCGTAAAAAATAACAGTCAGGAAATTACAAACCCTGTTATAAAAACCGGAGCTGATAATTACGAAAAATACTTACCGCTTTTAAAAAATAAAAAAGTAGGGATCGTAACGAATCAAACCGGAATTCTGACGGACAAAACTCATGTGGTAGATTTTTTACTGGAGAAAAAAATTGCAGTACAGACTATTTTTGCCCCGGAACACGGATTTAGAGGAACTGCAGATGCTGGCGAACATGTAGTTGACGGAAAAGATCAAAAAACAGGATTACCAATTATCTCTCTTTATGGAGATAATAAAAAACCAAAACCAGCACAATTAGCAGGGATTGATGTCATGATTTTTGATCTGCAGGATGTTGGTGCACGATTCTATACTTACATTTCTTCCTTGCATTATGTTATGGAAGCCTGTGCAGAAAACGGGGTTCCGCTTATTATTTTCGACAGGCCAAATCCTAATGGCCGTATTGTAGACGGACCGCTTCTAGAAAAAAAATATACCAGTTTTGTTGGCATGCATCCAATCCCGTTGCTTCACGGAATGACAATTGGTGAATATGCACAAATGATCAATGGACAAAAATGGCTTAAAAATGCAGTACAATGCAAGCTAACCGTTATTCCTTGTGTTGATTATAAAAGAACAATGGATTATAGTTTACTGGCAAAACCATCTCCTAATTTACCTAATGACCAATCGATAAATTTATACGCCAGTTTGTGCCTTTTTGAAGGAACGAATGTAAGCATGGGACGAGGAACGGAGAAGCAATTTCAAATTTATGGTTCGCCTTATTTAGCAAAAACTAATTTTAGTTTTACTCCCAAACCTAATTTTGGTGCCAAAGATCCGCTTTATAATGGCAAAGAATGTTTTGGCGAGGATTTGACCGCTTATCCTAAACTCAATCAATTAGAATTAAAATGGCTTATAAAAGCTTATCAGAATACCAGTGACAAAACAAAATTCTTCAATCCGTTTTTTACCAAACTCGCAGGAACTAAAAAACTGCAGGAACAAATTGAAAGCGGAATCTCTGAAGATAAAATAAGACAGAGCTGGCAGAAGGATTTAGAAGCCTTCAAAAAAATGCGCACAAAATATCTACTCTATTAAAAATCAAAAAAAAGTCAAAAAAAATAAAAAAATGTCACAAATAAATCCAGACACAGAACGTGAATCTCTTTATTCTAACTTAGATAAAATGAGCACTAACGAGTTACTTTCGAACATAAATAATGAAGATAAAAAGGTAGCCGCTATCGTTGAAAAACAAATTCCAAATATTGAAAAATTAGTAGATGTAATTGTTACGAAAATGAAACTTGGCGGAAGGCTTTTTTATATAGGAGCCGGAACATCAGGAAGAATTGGCGTGCTTGACGCCTCAGAATGTCCTCCTACTTTTGGAGTGCCTGACAGCTGGATTATTGGTATTATAGCCGGTGGTGACTCAGCCATTAGAAAAGCGGTAGAAAATGCCGAAGATGATATCGACCAGGCATGGAGAGATTTATCAGCGTACGAAATCACGAATTTAGATGTTGTTATAGGAATAGCTGCTTCAGGAAATACGCCATATGTGATTGGCGGACTAAAAAAGGCAAGGGAAAATAATATCGTAACTGGCAGTATTTCCTGCAATAGCGAAAGTTTGATTTCTAAAGAAGCTGATTATCCTATCGAATTGATTGTAGGCCCGGAATTCCTAACCGGAAGTACGAGAATGAAGGCCGGTACATCCCAGAAATTAGTCCTGAACATGATCTCGACATCTGTTATGATCAAACTAGGGAGAATCTACGGTAACAAAATGATCGACATGCAATTGTCTAATAAAAAACTAGTACAAAGGGCTGTTGAAATGATTATCGAAGAACTTCAGATTGATGAAGAATTGGCTTCTGTTTTATTGAAAAAACACAAAAGCGTAAGAGCAGTTTTACTCGCTCAAAATAAAAATTTGGAAGTTTAATCACGAAATCATTTAGAATCTTTTCTAAATTTATACGAATTAAATCCTTAATCTATAACTTTCGGGATTCAATAGAAACCTGGTAGGTTTAAAAAAGCTGCCAGGTTTTTATTAAAAGAATAAAAAACCAAAACCACTAAAGCTATAAAATGACACCAAGCACTATACTTCTTCTTATTATCATTTATTTTGGAATATTGTTTTATATCTCACACCGAGTGAGCCGAAAAGATGATGGTAATGATGCCTTTTTTACAGCCAATAAAAACTCAAAGTGGTATTTAGTTGCTTTTGGGATGATAGGAACGGCACTTTCCGGAGTTACTTTTATATCTGTGCCGGGAGAAGTAGGCGCACCTAGTGGTGAACAATTCAAATATTTTCAGTTTGTTCTGGGCAATGCCCTTGGATTTATAGTCATTACAAAATTATTACTGCCCTTGTATTACCGTATGAATTTAACTTCGATTTACGGATACATAGAACAGCGAATGGGTTTTTACAGCTACAAAACTGCCGCTACTATTTTCCTGATCAGCAGAACAATAAGCTCAGCGTTCCGACTTTATCTGGTGGTAATTGTTTTGCAGCGTTTTGTATTTGATTTTTATCATATTCCGTTTGCATTTACCGTATTAATCTCCTTGCTTCTTATTTTTTCTTATACGTACAGGGGCGGATTAAAAACCATTATTATCACAGATACTTTACAGACTTTTTTCCTGGTAACTTCTGTTTTCCTTACGATCTATTTTATTTGCGACCGCATGGATTTAAGTGCGATTGGCGCTTTTGAAGAAGTAAAAAACAGCAACTACTCGAAAATCTTTTTCTTTGATGATTTTCTGGGAAGCAAATTTCATTTTGTAAAACAAATATTGGGCGGAATGTTTGTAACAATTGCCATGACTGGACTGGATCAGGATTTAATGCAAAAAAACCTTAGCTGCAAAAACATTGGCGAAGCACAAAAAAATATGTTCACCTTTACGGGTATTTTTGTGATCATTAATATCTTTTTTTTGAGTGTTGGCGCACTTTTATACATTTATGCTAATAAAAATGGAATTGCAATTCCAACTGATTTAATTACAGGTAAACCAAGAACTGATTTACTTTTTCCTGAAATTGCTCTGAATCATCTGGCGACAATTCCGGCAATTGTATTTTTATTAGGGATTATTGCGGCAACTTTTGCTACAACTGACTCTGCACTTACAGCACTTACTACTTCTTTTTGTGTTGATTTCTTAGGCATGGACAAAGCGGAAAATAATAAGAAAAATACCGTTCGTACACGACATTTGGTTCATATAAGTTTCTCAGTATTGATTTTCTTTGTCATCCTGATTTTCAATTCGATCAATGACAGTTCTGTGGTAGGTATGATTTTTAGGGTTGCATCTTATACATATGGCCCGTTATTAGGTTTATATGCTTTTGGACTTTTTCAGAAATCAAGAAATGTACATGATAAATGGGTTCCCATAATTTGCTTATTATCCCCTTTGTTTACATTTTTAATCAATGAAAATTCAAAATTATTATTCTCCGGATATGTCTTCGATAATGAATTGATCGTACTTAACGGATTAATAACTTATTTAGGATTGTACCTGACGAGTTCACGCAGCAGTAAAAAAATATCTTTTTAAACATTTAAAAAAGTATATTTAATTCACTAAAAAAAAGAGGCAAATTAAAATCAATTTCCTCCAAAAAATCACCGTATGAAAAATCACTTCATAAAAATAAGTCTATACGCCTCACTCCTGTTTTTGATTACCAATTGTGCTACCAAAAAAAACACCACTGTTCCTGATGTTAAAAAAGACATCCTTCTACAAGATACTGTTGTTTACGTTCCTAAAAATAAATCAGAGAAAAAAACATTTTTCAAAGATTCTGATAAAGAAACCACCTGGGTTGACAGCATTTACAGTAAAATGTCTGTGCAGGAAAAAATTGGTCAGTTGTTCATGATCTCGGCCTATTCTAATAAAGATTCCCTGCATACAATTGAAATCAATAAGTTTGTTCAGGATTATAAAGTGGGCGGAGTAATTTTTTTTCAGGGTGGTCCGGTTCGTCAGGCAAGATTAACCAACCTGTATCAGTCGAAAGCAAAAGTCCCTCTATTTATAGGAATTGACGGTGAATGGGGATTGGGTATGCGTTTAGATTCGACTTATATTTATCCGTGGAATATGACTTTAGGTGCTATCCAGGATTTAAGTTTAATTGAAAATGTGGGAAGAAACATGGCCAATGAAGACAAACGAATCGGAATTCATTTCAACTTTGCCCCCGTTCTTGACATCAATACCAATCCTAAAAATCCTATTATTGGCAACCGTTCATTTGGCGAAGACAAAGTCAATGTCAGCAACAGAGCCATTGCCTTAATGAAAGGCGTGCAAAGTCAGGGGGTTTTTAGTACCGGAAAACATTTTCCCGGACATGGTGATACAGCAACAGATTCGCATAAAGCATTGCCTTTGATTACTTTTTCGAAAGAACGTCTTGAAATGGTCGAATTGTATCCGTACAAACAAATCTTCGATGAAGGTTTGGTATCTGTTATGGTTGCCCATCTTAATATTCCAAGCTTAGAACCCTTGCCCAATTATCCTTCTTCGGCTTCGTATAATGTTGTAACCAACCTGCTTCAAAAAGAATTAGGCTTTGAAGGGTTAATCTTTACAGATGGTCTTGCCATGAAAGGCGCCAGTAATTTTAAAGGTCCCGGAGATTTAGAAATCGCTGTAATTCTTGCCGGAAATGATATTTTGCTTTGTTCTGAAAATATCCCCGTAGCTTTCCAGAAACTGGAAGCTGCTTATAATGAAAACATCATTACTGAGGAACGTCTGGCACATTCCGTAAAAAAGATATTGCATTTTAAATTCAAAGCGGGATTAAACAAGTACAAACCCATTGCCATCAGCAATATTTATAATGACCTCAACCCACCGCAAAATGATGCTTTGCACTATAAGTTATATGAAAATGCAATTACTGTTCTAAAAAATGAAAAGGAAATACTGCCTGTCAAAAACTTAGACCAGAAAATTGCCTATGTAAAAATGGGAGAAGATGTAAACAGCACGTTTGTCACCACTCTAAAAAAATATACTGAAGTTACCGAAGTTTCAAACGCCAATATCGAAAGCCTTAATGACGAATTAAAAAAATACGATTTAGTCATCATAGGTTTCCACAAACTAAACAAACCGTGGGAAAAGCAAAATTTTACAGACGCTGAATTGATTCGTTTACAAGAAATTGCAAAACACAATAAAGTAATTCTCGATATTTTCACAAAGCCTTATTCCCTATTGCCAATTACAGATTTTGATGATATCGAAGGATTGGTAGTTTCGTACCAAAACTCGAATATCAGTCAGGTTGTTTCTGCCGAATTATTATTTGGAGCCATCCCGGCAAAAGGAAAATTACCGGTATCTATTAATAATTCCTTTCACGTAAATGATGGGTTATCAACAGAAAAATTAAACCGTCTTGCTTTTACTGCACCTGAAAATGTGGATATGAACCCAATGATTTTATCTAAAATTGATGCTATTGCCCAGAAAGCAATCGATGGCAAAATGGCTCCGGGAATGCAGGTACTTGTTGCCCGAAAAGGAAGCGTTATTTTCCAGAAATCCTATGGCAGCCAAACCTATGATAATACAAGGAAGGTGACTAACTCAGATTTATATGATGTTGCTTCGATTTCGAAAATGATTTCGACATTGCCTAACGTGATGCAATTATATGATAAAAACAAGGTAGAGCTGGACACAAAACTAAAAGACATGGTACCGCTTTTTGCTAAAACAAATAAAGCCGAAATCAGTTTCAAGGATTTACTCACCCATTATGCCGGACTTCAGGCTTGGATTCCGTTTTACAAAGCAACTCTTGACCATGAAGGAAAACCTTCTATAAAATATTACCGCAGCACAGCCGAATCTGACTTTTCTACTAAAGTTGCAGATGGTCTATATATTAGAAATGACTATCACGATACCATTATGAAAATCATTGCTGATAGTCCGTTATCCCTTAAAAAAGAATACAGATATAGTGATTTTACTTTTATCATCTTAAAAGAATATTTAGAAAAAAAGACGCATAAAAAATTAGAAGACCTGAGCCAGCAAAACTTTTACAGTACACTTGGGATGAATAATACGCTTTACAATCCGTTAGACAAATTTGAGAGAAGCAACATTGCTCCTACAGAAATCGACAACTATTTCAGACATCAGGTAATTCAGGGATATGTTCACGATATGGCAGCAGCAATGGAAGGCGGAGTTGCCGGTCACGCAGGGATTTTCTCTAATGCTATGGATGTTGCCAAAATGATGCAAATGTATTTACAAAAAGGAAATTACGGCAATAAACAATATTTCTCTGAACAGACCTTCAATGCTTTCAACACTTGTTATTATGCTGATAAAGGTGTTCAAAGAGGTTTAGGTTTTGATAAACGAACAGGTAAAGACGGCCCAACTTGTGCTTGCGTTTCTCCATCCAGTTTTGGTCACACCGGATTTACAGGAGATATAGCCTGGGTTGATCCTGAAACGGAAATTGTTTATGTCTTTTTATCCAATAGAACCTATCCGGGAAATAGTGATGACAATAAATTGGCAAAAGGAAAAATCCGCGAAGATATTCAGCAAATAATTCAGGATGCCATTATAAAATAAACCATACAAAAAGAAAACAGTTTTCTCTTTTTAAATAATTAACAAAACCAAAAAACAAACCAATGACAAAAGAACGTTTAATCTCGCTGGATGTATTTAGGGGATTCACCATTTTATTGATGACCATTGTCAACAATCCGGGAAGCTGGGCCTCTATTTATCCGCCTTTAGAACACGCAGAATGGCATGGCTGTACGCCTACCGATTTAGTTTTTCCTTTTTTTGTTTTTATAATGGGAACTGCAATCCCTTTTGCGATGCCAACAAAACATTTTGACTCTGGCGTTTTTAATAAAATTGTTGTGCGTTCTTTACGAATTTTCTGCCTGGGATTCTTTTTAGCTTTTTTTGGCCGATTCGAATTATTTGGTTTGGAAGGAATCCCTTTATTGATCGTTAGATTAATAATCACTTTTGCGGTAGCCTATGCTCTTTTAGGAAACTTTACTCTAAAAATTAAAACCTATCTCGTTTTCGCAATCTTCGCAATACTCTTATTTCTGGCCTACAGTAAAATCGAAGCCTATGAAGATGTAAGAATCCCGGGAGTTTTGCAACGAATAGGAATCGTGTATTTCTTTGCGTCTCTTTTATATCTTAAAACAAACCTGAAAACGCAGCTTATCGTTGTAGCTTCTATTTTAGTACTCTACTGGGTTCTGATGGCTTTTGTTCCTGTTCCGGGATTTGTTCCTGCTAATTTTGAAAAAGGAACTAATCTCGCTGCCTGGTTAGACAATGTACTTTTAAACGGACATTTATGGGGCGTTTCTAAAACCTGGGATCCCGAAGGAATTCTAAGCACTTTGCCGGCTATAGGAACCGGAATTCTGGGAATGTTTATTGGGCAAATACTAAACTTGCACATTAATAAGATCGAAATCGTAAAGAAATTAGCCATTACAGGAATTGCCTTAGTGATTACGGGTTTACTCTGGAACATCATATTCCCTATAAACAAATCGCTCTGGACAAGTTCTTATGTCTTGTACACGGCCGGAATTGCAACAATATGTTTAACAATACTGTATTACATAATAGACATCGCCAACTATAAAAAATGGACGAAACTGTTTTTGATCTGGGGCGTAAATCCTATGATTGTATTTTTCTTTTCGGGAATAATACCAAGGGTTATGAGTTATATTAAGGTTCAAAGCCCGGAAATAGCAACAGAACAAATCAATGTTCAAACCTTGATTTACAAATACGGAATTGCAACGTGTTTTGAAAATCCATTGAATGCATCTGTAGCTTATGCAATATCCTATGCGATATTTTGGTCTTGTATATTATGGGTATTTTATAAAAAGAAAATGATCTTTAAAGTATAGAACAGTAAGATTTTTGTTTTGCCACAACCCGAGCAACAGCGAACAGGCGAAGCAAATCACACAAGAAACTCCATAAAATAATGTCGTCGATCTTCTAGAGCTGCGCGTGTGATTAGAGCGCCACAACCGAACCCAGCGAGGGTGAAATATTTATCCATCAACTAAAAATCTATATATCGCTCCGATGGAGCTCTGATTGTACGCATTCCTATCATGCTACAAATAAATCGCTCCGATGGAGCTTTGATCTTAAGAATTTAAAAAACATATTTCTAATAAAAAATGGAATAATACCTCTTCTAGTATATTACCATTTTGAATATTTTGAGTCCCAGAGGGACGATATATTTATAGAAAATTATAGAGCGACCCAACAGAACCCCAGCGGGGTGATATATATAACCGTCAACTAAAAATCTATATGTCGCTCCGATGGAGCTCTGATTGCATGCATTCCTAACATGCTATAAATATATCGCTCCGATGGAGCTTTTACCTGAAGAATCAAAATAAATTTGATGAAATTATTTTAAAACCAAAAAGGCACTTCATAATGAAACGGCTTTTTGGTTGTTTGATTTCGGCTAAATAATTAACCAATATCACAACGCATAGTCGTAATGAGTTTTTTGAAACCTGCCTTTTCATATGCCTTAACTGCGGCTTCATTATCGTGATATACTTCGAGTCTGACCTCAGTGATTCCTTGCGATAAAACCCATTTTTTGAGATCGTTAAGCAAGAGATTACTAATTCCTTTTCCTCTAAATTCCGGGCTTACAAACATAAAACCCAGATAACCAAATAATTCATGTTTTTCGTATGCTTTCGGAGAGCGTATTTGAGCGTATCCGCAACCAATAATCTGATTATCATTATCCGCAACCAGAACTTCTGTTGCTTTATCTAATATCAGATCCTGTATATCATAGTAAAATATTTGTCCTTCTTTTAGTGTCGAATCAAATGGACGTTCAGCATCAACAAGACTTTGCAAAAATTCGGCTAATTGTGGCAAATCGGTATTTGTGGCGCGCCTGATAATGGTGTTATTCATAGTATATCTATCTTTTTAATATATAGAGCATTTTATTAAAATCAATCCTTTTTTACAGCAGTAACCATCATAAAAATTGGTCTTCTTAACTCGTCTTTCATTTCCGGATATTTTTCAATAATCTCATCTGATGATTTTGGTTCTGACAATTCCCGAATACTAAAATTAGCGTTGATTAAAGTATTTATGATACTTGCCATCGTTCGGTGATACTTGATTACCTGATGGCCTAAGAAATTCGTTTCTCTTATTCCCTCGTCCTGATAATTATCTATTGGCCAATGCAGCCTTTTGCCTTTTTCGTCCTTAAACCAGTCTTGTTCCGGTCTTGAAGTAAAAACAGGATGTTCTATTGAGAAAACAAAACTTCCTCCTTTTTTTAAGCATTGATTAATTTTGCGAAAAACAATATTCAAATCTTCTATGTAATGAAAAGTAAGTGAACTAAATACGATATCAAACTGCTCATTTTCAAACTCAATATCTTCAACTGGCATCTGATGGTATTCAATCGATAAATGTTTTGAGATTTCTTTTGCCTTATCAATCATCTTTTTTGACAAGTCAATTCCAATTACATTTTCGGCTCCCTGTTCCTTTGCATAAATACAATGCCAACCGTAACCACAACCCAGATCCAGAACATTTTTTCCCTGAAGATCTGGTAGCATTTTTTTTAAAACATGCCATTCTCCTGCTGAATTCAATCCGTCGACCGAACGGGGCATTTTGGCGTAATTTTCAAAAAAGTCTATATCGTCGTAAATATTTTGTTTCATTTCCTTATTTCTTATTCTTTAAACATATTCCCTTTGCTGAAGGGGTTTGATTTTTCATACAGCTACTTTACCGTAATAAAAATCCTAATAGTCCAAATATATAAAAAGTCATTTAAATCGATTCTATATTCTTTGCCTAAGTACTGTATTAAAACCTCCCGATTACATTCATCCCAAAACTTACAGATTTTTGTGATAATTTTTTTAATCTATTACCTAAATTTTTCTCGTCAACATTAAAAAAAAACGCATAAAATAATATATAATAATTTTATATATTCGTTAAAAAAAAGCTTTATCGCTGATACAGAGAAGTTAGAAAATAACAACTTCGTTTTTTCTGCAATTGTAATACATAATAATTGATATACTTATAAAAACTAAAAACTATGGAAAATAAAAAAGCACCTGTATTTACCTTTAGTATTCTAGCAATCATTTTAGGGGTAACATTGTACAAGCAATTCGACTTTAAAAATCTAACTTTTGAGAAACCGGCACTAGCAGTCGTCTATATAATTGTGTTTCTATTCTACGTTTTCGTTCTAATAAAGAACTTCACTAAACGATCTGAAAAATAAAAACCATTACTATCTTCTCAAAGTAAACCAAATCGATATTTTGTGTTGTCTTCATAAAACGAACCTCAGCTTAAATATTTTTTTTGCAGATTTAAATATTCTTCATACATTTGCAGACCAAACGGTCGGTTTAACATGAAAGACACAAAACAATATATTCTCGAGACAGCCTTTAATTTGTTTTTACAAAAGACATTTAAAGAAGTTACTATGAAAGAGATTGTAGAAGCAACAGCTTTATCAAAAGGTGCTTTCTATCATTATTTTTCGAGTAAAGAACAGCTATTTCGAGAGATTGTTGAAACGTATTACCTGACACAAATGTTAGATGGATATGAGCAATTTGATCAGAGTTCCTTAAAGGCTTTTTACAACGATTATCTGAACCACGCAGATAAAAAAGAAAATGCACGAAAAGAGGATAGCAATGTGAACAATTTTAGTTTGGTTTTTGAAGCAACAAGACTCTTTCCGGAAACAAAAGCAAAGTTTGCAGAAAACGACAGAATCGAAACAAAAATATGGTCGACAGTAATAGCCAATGCAAAAAAAAGCAAGGAAATTAAGTCTGAAATGAGCGATGAAGATATCGCAAAAATTTTTCTGTTTTCAGTCGATGCAACCAGCCTACGTTTGTTAATGCTTGAAGAAAATAACAATAGAAAAACGGTTAAAAAACAACTTAGTAGCTTTTGGAATAGTTTTTATAACCAAATAAAAATTTGATTTTTTAAGCAACACATCTTCCCTCACGATATTCTATAAATAACAAATCTCATAATTTTTTAACGAAGTAAAATGAAAGTTTGTCCTGAATGAACTCTAATCTTTTTTAAACACAAACAAACCAAACGGTCGGTTTAAAACAACTAGTTACCTGCCAATAATAAAACCTTAAAACAATAATTAAAAATGAAATCAAAAAAATATATCTTTTGGATCATCATATTGATCGTCCTGCTAAATTCTATCGGAATGTCTATTGTACTTCCTCTTTTGCCTTTTATAGTGGGCAAATATCTTCCGTCTCAACAGATTGTTCTGGGCATGAGTATTCTATTATCCGTGTTTGCAGCCTGCACTTTTTTTGCTGCACCCATTTTTGGAGCTTTAAGCGACAGATACGGACGAAAAAACATTCTGGTAATTAGTTTACTGGGGTCTGTAATTGGCTACATTTTATTTGGAATTGGCGGTGCTTTATGGATCCTCTTCCTCGGACGCATTATTGACGGACTTACAGCGGGAAATATAAGTATCTTATTTGCTTATATAGCTGATACTACTGAACCAAAGGAGCGAACCAAATGGTTTGGTTACATAGGCTCTGCTATGGGAATAGGAAAATTGGGTGGTCCGGCTTTAGGAGGATTATTGGGGAGCATTTCTCTTGCATTGCCTTTCTTTGTTACTGCCGCATTGATATTTGTTTCTGGTGTGGCTACCTATTTTTTGCTGCCTGAATCTCTGGCCCCTGAAAAAAGGACAACCCATTTAACCTTAAACAGTTTCAATGTCTTTTCGCATTTTAAAGATATCTTCAAATTAAAAGAAGTCAAATTACTTCTTATTTTGGGAATACTTTTTTATGCTGCACTGGGTATTTTCCAATTTAATTTTACCATTTTCCTGAAAGATATTTATAAATGGGGACCTGCTTTTATTGGGACGCTATTGACGCTGGTTGGTATCTGCGAAATTTTTTCCCGCGCAGTATTATTACCTTGGTTATTGAAACGTTTTAACGAAAGAACTATTGGAATTGCCGGTTTAGTTGGTTTTGGGATTGGTTTAGGTCTAATTCTGCTAAGTATATTTATACCTTCAGTAATCCTAATTGCACTGGCTGTAATCTTTGTCATTACAGGCGAAGGCTTATTTGATCCCACATACAATGCCAGATTATCACAATCAATTGACGAAAGCCAACAAGGTAAATTACAAGGTGTGAACCAAAGCTTACAATCGGCAAATAATGTGATTATGCCACTACTTGCAGCTGCCATTTACTTTTATAGTCCGGCTTCGTTGTACGCAACTGCAACTGGTATTGTAGTTCTGACCGTTATTGTATTCGCCAAATATATACCTAAAAGAAAATCGGCTTGAGCAACCAAATGATATTCTTGTGAATTATTATCTTACTTCAAAAAAGAATCTGCATCAATTAGTTTATTTCCTGTGTCATCATAAACAGCATAATTAAAACCGCTCTGAATACAATAAGAACCATACTCTCCTGCTTTGTTCAGGGCAATAAAACCTACCTGAATATCTTTTAAATCTTTCTTTCTGTTTTGGGTCAGTTTTATAATTCTGGCAACGGCTTCTTCACAGGCCTTTTGAGGCGATTTGCCTTGTCGCATCAATTCTACAACGAGATGACAACCTGAAATACGAATCACTTCTTCGCCATGTCCTGTGGCTGTTGCGGCTCCAATCTCATTATCGACATATAAACCTGCTCCTATAATTGGAGAATCTCCTACGCGACCGTGCATCTTAAAAGCCATTCCGCTTGTAGTACACGCGCCCGAAAGATTTCCGTTGGCATCAAGAGCAATCATACCAATTGTATCGTGATTTTCGATATTGGCAATGGGTTTGTATTTACTGTCTTTCAGCCATTCTTTCCATTCTTTTTCTGATTCTTCTGTTAGCAGATTTTCTTTTTTAAAACCTTGTTCCAATGCAAACTGCAAAGCTCCGTCTCCTACCAACATTACATGAGGCGTTTTTTCCATTACGGCTCTGGCAACCGCTATGGGATGTTTTATGTATTCCAGACAAGCAACTGAACCTATATTAGCATTTTCGTCCATGATACAGGCATCTAACGTTACACGACCATCTCTGTCCGGACGTCCGCCATAACCTACACTTCTTTCTTTGGGATCACCTTCCGGAATTTTAACTCCTGCTTCGACAGCATCAAGTGCGCTTCCGTTCTTTTTTAAAACTTCCCAGGCAGCTTCGTTTGCGGGAATCCCAAATCGCCATGTCGAAAGTACAATGGGTTTCTTTCCTTTCTTTGCAACGAATACCTTTTCTTCTTCATGATCTGAATTAAAAGATTGCAATGCAACAGCGACTGAAGCAATTGCTGCTGTTTTTATAAAATTTCTGCGATTTGAATTTGTCATATCTAATATTTTGTTTGCCACAGATTAAAGGATTCTAAATGATTTTTAATCTATAACAAAATTTATCAACCTATCTCAGTATGATACTATATTCCACATTAAAATCAAGTAAATTTTCAACAATGATTTTGAGCCAATTTTTCTTTTTACTTGTCATATTCGTTTTTTCCATTAAAAATGTTATTTACTAACCTTAGATTAAAACAATTATAAAAAATAATCTGTAAAAATCTTTTTTATCTGTGGCAAAAATATATCTTCAATGTAAATTTATAAAAATCTACGATTTATAAAGCAAACTTGTAGCACCTAATAAAGCTGCGATTTCATTATCTGTAGAAATAGCAACTGTTACATTGCTACCTGCTTCTTTTATTTTTTTGTTGAAAACCGGTAAGAAAAACTCACTGGCATTTGCTATTTTTCCACCAATGATAAAACTATCAGCAGAGAAATTTTCTAACCACGGAAGGACAATTGCAGCCAAATCTTCTCCCATTGCTTCAAAGACTTTTATCGCCATTTCATTTCCCGTTTTAGCAAGATTAAAAAGCTCTAATCCATTATTTATTTTTTTTCCGCTTAAAGCGAAATAACCAGCGATAAGTCCGCGTGCTGAAACATAATCTTCGGCTATTCCTTCTTTGTACGGAAGGTCGTATATTTCTGCGTCTTTTGGTACTGAAATCCCTGTACTAATCGATTCTCCTTTGTCTATAAAGCAAGCTCCAAGTCCTGTGCCTAATGTGATTGCCATGACTTTTTTAGAAAGATTATCAGCGTTTTTAAAAACTTCTCCTTTACCAAAACAAACTGCATCATTTTCGAAAAAAATCGGAAAATCGTTTGAAAGATTTAATTTTTCCTGAAACAAATCGCGAACATTCAATCCATAAAAATGTTCGTATTTCGATTGTCCTTTTATCCAGCAAACACCATTAGTATAATCAAACGGTCCAGGCATGCAAACGGCTAATCCTGTTGTGTTTTCTACTTTAGAATTTTCGATAGAAGTTTGTATGGCTTTTTCCCAAATAGTCATCACTTCTTGCACGGGCAAATTAGAATCGAACGACTCTTTGTGCAGCGAAAAATCAATCACTTTCATGTCTGTTATATCAATAACCGCTGCGGTAATATGTGTGCCACCAATGTCTAATCCAACGGCATATTCTTTATTCATTCTTTTGTATTTTGGAATTTTTTAATCATTAAGAGATTAATTGAATCTGGCTTTTAGGGCTGAATTAATACCTAACAGGTTTTAAAAACCTGTTAGGATAATTAATCTCTTAATGGTAAATTTATTTTTAGATGTTTTTGTCTTTTAAAATCTGAGGATAATGAATGCTGGTGTGCATGATCATTTCTCCAAATAATGTATTTGCCCAAGCGAACCATTTCCTTGTAAACTTTGTTACATCGTCTTTATGGAATGACTCGTGCATAAATCCTGTATCGGCATTTGTTTTGATCAGGGTGCTAATACATGCTTTTATTTCTTTTTCGTCTACACTGGTAATCGCTCTTAAAACAATACTCATTGGCCAGATCGTATCTGTTCCGGTATGTGGTCCTCCAACTCCTTCGCCTGCTTTTCCTTTGTAGAAAAACGGATTATTTTCTGAAAGCACTACTTTTCTCGTATTCAAATATAGTTGATTGTCCGGTTCAATTGCACCTAAATACGGCAATGATAATAATGAAGGTACATTGGCATCATCCATCATGTGGAAACTTCCGTAACCGTTCACCTCAAAAGCAATGATTTTTCCGAATTTCGGATGATCTATAATTCCGTTTTCTTCTAGTCCTTTCTGAACCTGTCCTTGCAATTCTTTTGCTTTAGCGACTAAGTTATCATCTTTTAATGCTGGCAAAGAAAAAATTTCCTGAAGATATCCAAGTACTTCAATGGCAAACATATTACTCGGAATTAAATATCCAAATAAAGTACTGTCATCACTTGGTCTAAAAGTCGAAACGATCAATCCGCATGGTTTTACCGGATATCCGTAACCGCTTAATGGCACACCATCTGTAGCCCAAGCTGTAACTCTCTGAAAATTGTATGGTCCTTTATCCGTCCATCGCTGTTGCTCTTTGAAAGTTTGCAATACCAAAAGCATTGCCTCTTTCCACTTACTGTCGAACAAACTGATATCTCCTGTTTCTTTCCAATATCCGTGCGCCAGTCTTATTGGGTAACACAAACTATCGATTTCCCATTTGCGTTCGTGGATACCAGCCTGCATTTTGGTCATGTCATTTTTCCACTCACTTACCTGATTAAAATCTTTATAAAAAGCATTCGCATAAGGATCAAGCAAAATACATTTGGTTTGGCGGTTGATTACTCCTTTTACCAATTCAGCCAGTTTTTTATCTTCTTTTACAAACGGAATATACGGCCATATCTGTGCTGTACTATCACGAAGCCACATGGCATCGATATCTCCTGTAATGACATATGTATCCGGTTTTCCGTCGATGATTTCAAAATCGACTGTGGTATCTAATGTATTTGGAAAACAGTTTTCGAATAACCACGCCAATTCCGGGTTTGCGATTTGTTTTTTGATTCTTACGATTGCAGCTTCGATTGCTTTACTCGTAAATTTTCTCTCAGCTAAAGGTGGTCTTTTGGTAATAAAATCTTTTAAGGCAAAATTAAAAACATCTGACTGCATTCCGAAAACATCGGTTTGAAGTGCCAATAATCCTGCTGAAAATATCCCTGTGTTTTTTATAAATTTTCTACGTGAATTCATAATATTATTTTGAGGTTGAGTAAGAATATGGAAAGGCACTTGATGAAGTTCCTCTTTGTAAATTAGGCTGACTGTTCATATCAAAATTCAATTCGCCACCTTTTAAGATATCAAAATGATTAATATAATTTTTGGTATGCGTTGCATTGTTCCATTTTAATTCCTGAACATACTTATTAGTTTCCGAATTATTTGGTGCATTTATAACCAATTGTTTTCCGTTTTCTAACTGTACAGTTACTTTTTTAAATAGCGGAGCACCAAGAACATATTCATCTGTTCCGGGACAAACTGGATAGAATCCCATTGCTGAAAAAACATACCAGGCCGAAGTTTGTCCGTTATCCTCATCTCCGCAATATCCATCCGGAGTTGGTTTGTACAAACGGTTCATTACTTCTCTTGACCAATATTGTGTTTTCCAGGGTTCACCTGCATAATTATACAAATAAATCATATGTTGAATAGGCTGATTTCCGTGTGCATATTGTCCCATGTTCATGATTTGCATTTCGCGGATTTCATGAATAACTGCGCCGTAATAACTATCATCAAAAATTGGCGGAGTCGTAAAAACAGCATCTAATTTAGCCGTGAATTTTTTCTGACCTCCCATTAAATCAATCAAACCATTGATGTCATGAAAAACACTCCAGCTGTAATGCCACGCATTTCCTTCGGTAAAAGCATCTCCCCATTTAAACGGATTAAAGTTTTTTGGAAAACTTCCGTCTTTATTTCTACCGCTCATCAGGCCAATTTCAGGATTATAAAGATTCTTATAATTCATCATTCGTTTTTCGAATAAGCTGATTTCTTTTTTCGGGCGGTTTAAGGCTTTCGCCAATTTCCAGATCGTAAAATCATCGTAGGCATATTCTAATGTTCTTGCAGCATTTTCGTTGATTTTTACATCATAAGGAACATATCCTAAAGTGTTATAATACTCTACTCCTTTTCTGCCCACAGCATCTAATGGTCCTTCGTTATTGGCTCCGTGCAGCAAGGCTTCATATAATTTGTTGATATCGTATCCTCGCAATCCTTTTATATAAGCATCCGCAACTACAGATGCCGAATTGTTCCCTACCATTACATCTCTAAATCCGGGACTTGACCATTCCGGCAAGAAACCGCCTTCTTTATAATCGTTGATTAATCCTTCCTGCATTTCTTTATTGATAGAAGGGTAAACTAAATTTAGTAAAGGATATAAAGCGCGGAACGTATCCCAAAAACCAGTTCCTGCAAACATATAACCCGGCAATACTTTCCCATTATATGGGCTATAGTGTACCGTTTTTCCGTTGGCATCTATTTCATATTGTTTCTGAGGAAAACAAACAGTACGGTATAAGCTGGAATAAAATGTTTTTAACTGTTCATCGCTGCCACCTTCGGCAGTTAATTTTCCTAAAACTTTATTCCATTCTTTTTTAGATTCAGCTACAGTTTCATTAAAGGAAGCTTTTCCTAATTCATTGGCTAAATTCAGTTCTGCTTGTTCTGCACTAATAAAAGAAGAAGAAACTTTTACGTTTACTATTTCTCCTCTTTTAGTTTTAAAACCTACAACTGCACCAACATGATTGTCTGTTAACTCTAGTTTGTCTTTTTCTAAAACTTTATCATGCCATGTATAATTGGTTGCAAATGGCTTATCGAATTGCAATACAAAATAGTTTCTGAAATTCTGAGGAACTCCACCACTATTGCGGGTTGTATAACCAATAATTTTATTTTCTGACGGAATAATTTTGATATAGGAACCTTTATCAAAAGCATCAATTACGATTGAAGATTGTTCGTTTTCCGGGAATGTAATCTGAAAATGTGCTGCTCTTTCTGTAGCTGTAATTTCAGTCGTCACATCATAATCAGCAAGATATACGCTGTAATAATATGGTTTTGAAACCTCAGCTTTATGGCTGAACCAACTTCCTCTTTCGTCTTCGGCAAAACTTAGTTTACCAGTAACAGGCATGATCGAAAACTGTCCGTAATCGTTCATCCAGGGCGAAGGCTGGTGTGTTTGTTTGAATCCTCTAATCTTTTCAGCAGTATAAACATACGCCCATCCGTCGCCCATCTTTCCGGTTTGAGGCGTCCAGAAATTCATTCCCCAAGGTCGGCAAATTGCTGGATACGTATTTCCGTTAGAAAGACTATGCAACGATTGTGTCCCCATTAAAGGATTTACATATTCTACAGGATCTATCGTTTTTACTTGTGCATTTGCAAAAACGCAACAATTTAGTAGCCCTAAAAAAATTAAACTCTTTATTTTCATATTCTTATTTATTATCCTGACAGGTTTTGAAAACCTGTTAGGTATTATGTATTTATTCTAAAATCTGAATCTCGATAAGCTTTGTCAAAGTTCGAAACCAAGAGTGTAAGGAACTTTATTTTATGCATTGAATGTCTCTATTTTAGCAGGATCCCCACCACAATGTATTACTATTTGTTGAATGATTTCATTTTGTAATTGATTACAAAATGAAATTTTGGGGATCTTATATCCTTTTAATTCATTTAGTTTTATATAACTCAAGAGCAAGATTGATGCAATTAAAATAATATATATCATTACCTGAATTCCATTCCACTGTCTTGAAAAATAGTGCTTAAAATTCATTTCTTGCTTTATAAATCTAAAGAAACGCTCAATGTCCCAACGCTTTTTATAAATTTCTGCTATTTGATCTGCCGTAAATTCTTCTTCTGGCAAATTGCTTAAAAACAAGATCTTCTCTCCATCAGATTTTAATATCCCTTCCACTAATCTAAAAACTATTTTAGTCTTTTTTTGATTCGAGTAAAGATAAACCCTGCTATGTTTTGTTAATTTAAGAATATCATTTTCAAAATCCAATGGAGTGACCTTACTGCCTTTCTCTACTTCATATTTAGATGATTTATAAATTCGGGTTACAAAATATTTATCATCAGTAGAGAGATCAACCATTGTTTTTCTATTCTTCATTCCACGATCAAAAACGGCAATATCTTTTTTGTTGGCTATGTGCTCTTCTAGAATATTGCCCAAAGCCAAATCTTCACTAATCATTTTTTGATCCTTGTGAAACTTTACATTAAAGGGCAATTCATTAAAACCAATTGTAAATTTTATACTATTTTTGCCCTGTTCTCCTTTTTTGTTTTTCTGCCCATTTCGCATCCCGAAACTTAACAAAGAAGCAGATAAGCTTGTAATTGTGGAATCATACAAACTTAATTTGATCTTATCTTTATCATTGAGTTTATCCTGAAAAACAGTAACGGTGTGCTGATAAAGTTTTTCGAAATACTCAACGTTTATTTTTCCTATTCTCTCTGCAATACTGCTGTGACTTACACTTTTATCTTTGGGAATTTGAGCATATTTACAAAAAAAATGATTCTCATAAAAATTCTCAAATACTCTAGAGCTGGCTCTATTTTCATTTAAGACTCCAAAAACACAAAGTTTAAATAATTCCTTGCCTTTTAGTTTTTTAGCATTCCAGTCAACCATAGTTTGCTGAGCAAAAAAATCAAGTTGATCTTCTGAAATATAATTTAATATTTCTTTTACTTCTGTTCTGATTTGCATTTTCTGATAGATTTATAAATACAGAAAATAAAAATAATAGTTTTTTACAAAAGTTCCTTACACTCTTGGTTCGAAACTTTGACAAAGCTGGCGTAAACCTGAAATCTTAAATTATACCTAACAGGTTTTGAAAACCTATTAGGAAACTGAAAACTAATTTTAAACTTTGACAAAACTGGCGTAAACCTCAAATCTTAAATTATACCTAACAGGTTTTGAAAACCTGTTAGGAAACTGAAAACTAATTTTAAACTTTGACAAAACTGGCGTAAACCTGAAAACTTAAACTGTATCTAACAGGTTTTGAAAACCTGTTAGGAAACTGAAAACTAATTTTAAACTTTGACACAACTGGCGTAAACCTCAAATCTTAAATTATACCTAACAGGTTTTGAAAACCTGTTAGGAAACTGAAAACTGCGACTGAAAACTAAAAATTCCCTAAAGCGGTCTATCTTCTTTTTTCACTCCAAAAGTTGTCGATGGTTTGCTTCCCATATACAATTTTAATTCGCCTCCTTTTACAATCATATCATGTGTAATGTATGATTTTGTATAAGGTTTTCCGTTGTATTCTGCTTTTTGAATGTAGATATTGGTTTTACTATTGTTTATTGCATTCAATGTAAACGAAATACCTTCTTTATGATGAATTGTAGCTGTATTTACAATTGGACTTCCCAAAATATAAACTCTATTTGCAGGATTAACGGAATAGAATCCCATTGAAGAGAAAATATACCAAGCCGACATTTGTCCTAAATCTTCATTTCCACATAATCCGTCTGGTTTTGTAGAGTAGAATTTATCATCAATTTCACGGATTAGTTTAGCCGTTTTCCAAGGCTGTCCTGCGAATGCATACAAATAAGGAATATGATGGTTTGGCTCATTTCCTTGTGCATATTGACCAATTAATCCACTAATATCCGGTGAAATTTCTTCACCTTCTACTTTATCTGTGATTAGGAAAAGTGAATCTAATTTGGCTAAGAATTTATCTTCGCTTCCAAATAATTCAATCAAACCGTGAGGATCCTGAGGAACTAACCAAGTGTATTGCCACGCATTTCCCTCTACATAATCGTCTTTACGATGGGCGGATGAAAGCGGATTAAATGGTGTTCTCCAATTTCCGTCTGTCAATTTACCTCTCATGAATGTCGTTTCTTTATCAAAATAAAGTTTGTACAAATTGGCTCTTTTGGTAAAATAATTATAATCGTCTGTCTTATTCAAATCTTTAGCCATTAGTGCAATACAATAATCATCTATTGCATATTCTAAAGCATTACCAACTGATTCTAACAATTTATCAGCAGGAATGTATTCTAGTTTTTGAACATAATCCATTCCTTCACGTGTTTGCATGGCAGTTTTTTTGATTGCTTCATACGCCAATGCTACATCATAATCTCTGTATCCTTTCATATAGGCATCTACAATAACAGCGATCGAGTGATTCCCATTCATGGTATTGGTTTCGTTCCCCATCAAATGCCAAACCGGTAATCTTCCTTGCTGTTGGTAGATGGCTAAAAATGATTTAACAATATCATTGATTTTATCGGGATGAGTGATGGTATATAAAGGATGTAAAGCACGGTAGGTATCCCAAAGCGAAAAAGTCGTATAGTTGGTAAATCCTGCTTTTTCGTATACTTTTTTATCTGTTCCTCTGTAATCTCCGTTTACATCATTAAAAATTGAAGGTGCAAACATGGTATGATACATGGCAGTGTAAAAAACTTTCATCGTTTTATCATCTCCTTTTATCTGAATCTTATTTAATTCTTTGTTCCATTTTGAAGTGGCTTCTTTTACTACAGCATTAAAATCCCAACCTGGAATTTCAGCTTTGATATTGGCAGCAGCATTCTCATAACTTACAGGAGAAATTCCGACTTTTACTAAAACTTGTTTGTTTTTTAAAGTTGCAAAATCCAAAACAGCTTTCATTCTTACCGCTTCACCTTCATTTCCCGCAACAACAGTTATACTGTCGTATAAAGCCATTTTAGAAATTGGCTCTGAGAATTCCATAGTAAAAAAGACACGTTGGTCAGTTGCCCAACCTGTAGAATAACGATATCCTGCAAGGGTGGTTGCGTTTATTTTTTTGATAAAAGTTTTTACCGGTTTGTCCCAGCCTATACCGTCTGCAAGATCCAATAAAACGTGATTATCTGTAGTAGTATTAAAAGTATATTTATGAAAACCAACTCTTTCGCTCGCTGTCAATTCAGCTTTGATTTTGTATTTGTCAAGCAAAACACTGTAATATCCCGCTTTCGTTACTTCATTTTTATGAGAGAAATAGGAACCATAACCCGTTGCCATATCTTCTTTTGTTCCTTTGGTAAGCGGCACTTTTCCTGATACCGGCAATAACAAAATATCATTTAAATCTCCGATTCCTGTTCCGCTTAAGTGCGTGTGTGTAAAACCTAATATGGTATTACTGGCATAGTTGTATCCGCTGCACCAATCCCAGCCTTCAAAAACATTTACCGGTCCTAATTGTACTGCTCCAAAAGGAACATTGGCTCCCACAAATACGTGGCCATGACCTGCAGATCCTATATATGGATTTACATATTGGGTATAATCTATATTGTTTTGTTTTACTTTCTTTTCCTGCGAAATGACAGGATTGGCAAAAAACAGGTTTAAAGCACAGATTCCGCTAAAAACTATTTTGTTATATTTTGTAAACATATTTTTTTATTTGATTTGTTGAATGGGTCACGGATGATACGGGTTAAACTGATTTACACGGATTTTTTTTAATCTTTGAGCCAGAAAAATTAATCGCAGAGCACAATCCTGATAGTTATTGAGATATGCAAGGGCCACAAGGAGACGCACTGCTGTGCGCCTCTACGGAAAACCTTTAAACCTTATTTTATTCATAATACAAGAAACCTTTGTTGCTTTGTACCTAAAAAAACTTAGTACCTCTTTAAAACATTATACAGAGAATAAACTTTTACTTCCGGCTTTGCAATTTTCCCTTCGAACGTAATTGTTTTTTCTTCGCCTGCTTTTAAATCCATGTAATTATCGCTCCATTTTCCGGTATACCCTTTTATGGAAACGTTTACATATTTGGCAAATTTTGAAGCTTTTAAAATCAGTTTATTTCCTTGTACTTTCCATGTGATTTGTGGGTCTTCGAGTTTTAAATCTATCGGACGTGTCAAATCAATTTCGGGAGTTTTATCATCACGATACGCTTCTTTCATGGCGTACCAGGCTGCTTTGGGCTGACGATCATAATAATCGGTTACGCTCCAGCTTGCTACCGGCCAGCAATCATTAAGTTGCCAAACCAATGTTCCCATATTATAAGGTGCTTTTGAACGGTGAATTCCTATAATATTTTTAAGCGAATAATATTGTAAACATTGTGTGAGGTATGAATAATCCTCAACATTCATTTTCTTTATTTTGGTTGAATCAATGAAATATCTGTTCAGATAAGAATCTAATTTCATGAATCCTTTTCCGGCTTTTTGATGTGCCTGCAAAATATCCGAATATAAATAGCGGTCTTCCGGTAAAGTAAATTTTTCGATCGAAGAATATGTTGGCATTGCCTGCATTCCGTATTCGCTCACAAAACGACCTGTTTTTTTCTGCACGGCTTCTACATCTTCTAATCCCCACCAGGTTCCCCAATAGTGACTGTCTCCCTCAGTAAGGCTTTTTTCTTTTGACCAGTGAAATAATGGTGACGAACTGATATACGGTCTTTTGTTATCGACTTCTTTTACCCATTTTGGAATACTATCCTGAAACAAACGAACATAGTCTTTCCATAAACGAGTTGAATCCTGCTTGGACATGTTCATGCTTTTTTGCCAGCCCCAGCTTTTAAATGCTTCATCGATTTCATTATTACCACACCATAAAACAATACTTTTATGATGGCGTAAACGTTTTACCTGATACTGAACTTCTTTTTTTACATTATCAAAAAAAGCATCATCTCCAGGTACCATTGTTCCGGCAAACATAAAATCCTGCCAGACATAGATTCCGTTTTTATCGCATAGATCATAAAAATAATCGTCTTCATAAATTCCTCCACCCCAAACACGAAGCATATTCATATTGGCGTCTTTGGCCATTCCAATTACTTTTTCGTATTCTTTTTTGGTTACTCTTGAAAGAAATGCATCTGACGGGATATAATTGGCCCCTTTCATGTAAACCGGTTTTCCATCGATTTTAAAATAAAATGTTTTACCCAAATTATCCGGTTGTTGTACCAACTCGATTTTGCGATCTAAAACATAAGGTTTCTCAGGAGCTTTTGTATCATAAGCTTCTAATCGTGGTGTTTTCCAGATGCCGCAAGTGGTAAATTTTGGTCCCCAATCCCATCCAAAATGATATTGCGCTTTACGCACATAAGCACGGGGATTATCCGGAATTACAAACGGAAAATCTTTCTTGGCAAGTGAATCCACTACATTCTGTGCCGATTTAAAAACGATAACCAAATCATTATTTCCTGATTTAATTAGTTTTTTTACATCAACTCTCCATTGACGGAACATATTATCGGCTTTTAAAACCAATTGATTGTTCAGGTAGACTGTTGCGTACGTATCCAAACCATCAAAGACCAGTTCGGCGTTTTTCTTTTTTAATGTTGCCGGAGTAACCTGAAAAGTAGTTTTATATTCCCAGTCTTTCTTTTCGATCCATTCCAGTTTTTTTTCATTATCTCTGTAAAATGGATCCGGTATTAATTTGTTGTTCAACAAATCAGTATGTATTTCTCCGGGAACTGTGGCAGGGTGCCATTTTTCAGTTTTCGTTTCGCGATACTGCCATCCGGTTTTCAAATCTGTATTTTGGGCATTTGCCGCCAATGAAAAATTGGCGAGACAAATACCGACAAACCAATAAAATCTTTTTTTATACTCCATATTTACTGAATAATAAATTACTGTATTTTTCAATTCTGTCGCTGGCAGTGTGAGAAGGATAACCGATTATCTCTATTATTGCCTTCTCGTTTTAGGGTGTATTACGGAATAAAAGTAACTAACAAAATATCCTGAAATCATTTCCTTTTTTTACGGCTGCCAAGCTTGATTTAATTTTTGATTTTAGTCCCGATTCCCAAACGTCGGAAAGGGATAGATTTCTGATTGTGGCTTTCTAAATCTTAAAAAAATATTTATCCTTCTATTACATTCTTCTAAAAATAATTCCACCTTTTTCAGTAAAAGCAAATTTATCTTTTGCGAAAAAAAAGGACTAAAACATCTGAATGATTGTAGCATAAAACTCCTCTAATTTAATGAAAATCAAAATAGAAACTTAAAAATAAGCCGGGACGGGATGTATATCCCATCCGACTTATTTTAACTAACTTAACCAAATTAATTATTTATCCCACCAAATTCTGGTTGTCATTACATCCAACCCCTGGCGTGAAACTGCTTCTTTATAATTAGCTGCATTTGTTATCAACTCTGACTGATCATAAATTAATCTTCTTGGTATAGTTCCTTTTGTTTCTCCTATTGGATCATTTACCGGAACTAAAACAGGAAATCCTGTTCGTCTGTATTCTGAGAATGCTTCGAAACCGTTGAACAACAATACAATCCATTTTTGAGTTATAATTTGTTCGATTTTTTCAGCCTCTGTTCCTGCAGATTTAAAAGCATGAGCTGCAATATAAGTGTTGTATTCTGCTGTTGAAACTGCCGGTACTTTGTCTCCAAAAATAGTCAGTTCCTGCATTGCTCCTTTTACTCCGTCTTCATAATATTTCTGTGCCGTTCCGCCAACATTCCAGCCTTTTACAGCTGCTTCTGCAAGGATAAACTGAACCTCAGCATAAGACATTAACAAAGTAGGTGCGTCTAAGCGCAATACTGTTGAGGTATTAGGATCAGAGAATAATTTTTTGTCTCCACCCGGAAATTCTTTTGCATCATTTGCAAGACCTTGTTGGTTTGCCGGATTATTGTCTCCACTAGCCTCTAATTTGGCATAAATTCTCAAACGCGGATCGTTATTGTTTTTCAATAAATCGATAAATGTTTTACTGAATTTTATATTAGCTTCTCCACCATTCAGATCATTTCTAACCCATGAAGATGTAATAGGATTTGTTCTGACTCCTGCCGGACCTGCATCATGCTGTAAAACAAGACTATCATCATTTGATGTAAAAACTCCTTTAGCTACTGCTTTCTCTACATATTGTTGTGCTTTTGCAGGGTTTACTTTAGACAAACGCATTGCTACTCTCAACATTAATGAATTGGCCAGTTTTTTCCATTGGCTAACATCACTTTGATAATATAAATCAGCTGCACCTACAAATCCTTTACCAGCATCTAAAGCGTCTCCGGCTTCGTCTAATTCTTTTAAAAGATCATTGTAGATTGCTTCTTGTGTATCGTATTTTGGAGTAAAAACATTTCCATTATACCCTTTTCCTGCTTCAAAATAAGGAACTTCACCGTAAGTATCTGTCAGTTTTTGAAACATTAGTACTTTCATGATTCTAAGCGCCTGAACCATATTCGAATTTTCCGGTGCGTCTTTTACAACAGACATTAACTGAAAAATCTGATTCAGTCCTTTACCGTATGATTCTCCAAAAAGAGAACCTGAATATTCAGCAACATAAGTATATTTTGACCCCGGACCTCCTAATGAAGCAAAGTGCTGCACTATTTGACCTGCATAACCATTGTTTCCTCTGGTATTAGAATAATCCTGTCCGTCTACATAAATCTCAGCAAGTGTAAACATTGATTTTACAGCCGGATCTGTCAAAGCATTTGGATTCTTATTCATTTCCTCGAATCCTTTGTCACATGAAGTTAATGTCATTGCACCAACGATTGTGATACAGAATATTTTTATAAATTTATTTTTCATCTTTCAATCTTTATTATTAAAATTTGACATTAAGCGTAACACCATAATTTCTTGTCAAAGGCATAGAAGCTCTTTCAAGACCCTGCGCATTGCTGTTAGAATAGTTCGATTCCGGATCAATGTTTGGCACTTTATCATAAATTGTCCATAAATTGTGAGCAGAAAATGCTAAACTAATCGATTGAAATGGCGTTTTTGCAAGATATGCTTTAGGGAAATTGTAGCTAAAAGAAACTGCTCTTAACTTCACAAAATCAGCATCATACACAAAGTTTGATGATACATCACTATAACTTCTCCAGTAATCATATGCAGAAACAGTCGTGTTTACAGGATTTCCGTTAATATCTTTTCCGCTTACTACAATTCCGCCTTCACGACCTGAAAGTGTCTCTTCAGACAATCCGTAGCGTGCTCCTAATTGATTGGTTGCTGAATAGATTTCTCCTCCAAATTTAGCATCTACGAAAATTGAAAGTGTGAAATTTTTATAAGAGAAATCATTTGAAAGTCCCATTGCTGTTGGCGCTACACCTTGTCCAACATTAATTAAATTACCTCTCAGGAATTTACCATTTGTATCCAATACGATATCCCCTTGTGCGTCTCTCAAATAATCATATGCTTTTATTGTTCCAAAAGGCTGCCCTTTTTCCAGAACCACAGAAGCTTTTCCATCTCTGTTGTCGTCAAGTTTTTTAGTCGTTATGTTATCCGATAAATTAAGCACTTCACTATGATTGTAAGCAAAATTGTATCCTATGCTCCATGAAAAAACAGGTGTTTTTATCGCTTTTACATTTATCGCAAATTCAACCCCTTTGTTCATAATTTCTCCTACGTTGATTTTTGTAGTTTTATAACCGGAAGCCTGAGAAATATCAGCATCAGTAATATCATTCGTTGTTTTCTTCTGGTAGAAAGTTAAATCTGTACTTACTCTGTTATTGAAGAAAGTATTTTCGAAACCAAATTCTATTGTACTTACATTATAAGGTTTTAAGAATTTATTAGGTACTGTTTCTCCGTTAACACCCAAAATAGGCTGTCCCTGAGAATCTGTTTGTCCGTCTGGTGCCGTATAAGTCAATGCCAAAGCATATGCATCAGGCAAAGCTCCTCCTACGTTACCCCAACCTGCTCTAATTTTACCATAAGACATCCATTCCGGTAATTTGATTATCTCAGAATAAATAAAACTGGTACTTACAGAGGGATAAAAAGTACTGTTGTTTGATGGATCCAGAGTCGAAAACCAATCTTCACGACCTGTTAAGTTTACATATAAGAAATCTTTGTATCCTATATCAGCTGAGTAGAAAAGAGAGTTTACTTCGCTTTCTGAAAACAATTTTTCAGTTTTATCAGGCTGTGTATTTCCGTAGAAATATTTGAACGGAACTATAAAATTATTTCCTTTCATTTTTATACCGCTGTATCTGTTGTGTTGACGGTTCGCTCCAACGAAAGCATCTAAAGAAAGATTTTTTGCAATATCTCCTTTATATCCTAAATAACCCGAAGCATTATATTCTGAACGGCTCTCTACTCTGTTTTCATAAGATCCTCCCGGATTATAGTTGATTCCTGTAGGCTCGATTTCAGTATATTCATAATTAATATCATCAATACCAATTACCCCTTTTGCGTAAATTTTATCTGTAATGTTATAATTTACTTTTGCAGAACCAATAAAACGTTTTCTAAGATCATCGTTCAAAGGTTGTTGTGTTGCAAAGTAAGGATTTGTCTGGTAGGTATTGGAACCAAAATAATCTGCCTCACCACCATTTGCATCATATCCGTTGCTTAACCATCTGATGTCTGTTCCCGGAGTCAAAAATGTCGTTGGAAAAGAGGCATTTCTTGGAGAGTCATTCAAATAAGGTCTGTTGTGACTTTTCTCTGTAATATATTGTGCATTTGTTTCAATACTAATTTTCTCATTTACAGCTGAGTTCAGATTCAATGCAATGTTATTTCTTCCGAAATTTGTTCCCGGTAAAATTGACTCGTCTTTTGTATTTCCAAATGACAATCTGAAGTTAGTAGTTTCATTTCCACCAGAAATTGCCAAAGTATTACTAAACGAATAACCTGTTCTGTAGAAATTCTCTACATTATTATTTCCATATGCCTGGTAAGGTCTGTTTTTTCCATCAAGAGAAAGAGAAGGAGTTCCGTCATATCTGTCGCCCCACGCATTATAGTAATTATCCCTAAGTTGTTGTAAATTATTATATCTTGTCGCTACACCATTTAAAGGTTCTCCTGTACCGTATTGATCTTGCCAGTTCAAAAGGCTTGCAGGAGTATTAAAGGTAGAATTTGTACTAAAATCTACACCAAGCCCTGTACCAGCTTTTCCTTTTTTGGTCGTAATCAAGATTACACCATTTGATCCTCTGTACCCGTAAAGAGCAGAAGCAGCACTACCTTTTAATACTGACATAGAAGCGATATCATCCGGATTAAATGATGACATACCATCTCCTTTATCAGCTCCTCCCCACATATTTGCATTTCCTTGCTGGCTGTTGTCGATTGGGATACCATCTACAACATACAAAGGCTGGTTAAGTCCTGAAGCTGAAGTTGCTCCACGAATTACCACACGACTGGAACCTGATGGTCCTGAAACCGGTGCAGAAACGTTAACCCCGGCAATTTTTCCCTGAAGGGCATTCCCTAAGTTAATTTCTTTATTCTTAGTCAGTTCATCGCCTTTCAGTTCTCCAACTGCATAACCCAAACTTTTCTTTTGTTTTTTAACTCCAAATGAAGTTACTACAACATCCTTTAATTCCTGTGTATTTTCTAACAATACAACCGAAACGCGGTTTTCATTTTCCTGAAGTACTACTTGTTTTGATGCAAAACCAATAGACGATACATTTAAGGTAACTTTTCCTTCCGGAACATTCATTTTAAATCGGCCTTCCGCATCTGTAATTGCATTAAACGGTTTTCCCTGAACTTCTATAGACGCAGCAACAACTCCCTTGTTTTCTGCATCCGCCACTATACCCGTTATTAATCGGTTTTGCGCCACAGCTCCTAAGCTGCAAAACAATACCATTCCTAACACTGCCAATATTCGTTTCATAAGCATTTTTTTTTGGTTATTCGTTTTGATTTTTGTTTTGTTTTAACGTGATTGTTTTAATAATTAGTAAAAATTTGAACTCAATTTTAATATGGTATTTATAGCTCTCCAACCTATAAACACTATGATTTAATAGTCATGTAAACATTCTTCTAATTTTAAGAAATCGATATAGTAAACAGATTAAAAAAATAACTGATTATCAGTTCAATCCATCTAAAATCTACTAAAACGATTTAGTAAAATAACTAAAAAAAAACACAAGGCTTTTTTTCTTTTTTATTTTAAAATTTATCCTAAAAACTAAACTGATTCCCGAACAATCAATTCTCCTTTTTTGATACTTTTTTCTACTTTAAATTTATCCATATCAGTCATCTGGCTCATTAATAACTGTATTGACTTTACTGCAATATCTTTAATAGGATGCGCAATAACTGTAATTGTTGGCGTGTGCAGCTTATAACTGTCATGATCATCAAAGCTAATTACTGAAATATCTTCAGGAATCCTGATTCCCATGCTTCTAAAAGCCTGAAGCCCCGCAAGACCCATATAATTTGCTAAGAATATAACGGCATCAATGGCAGGATTCTTTTTAAAAAAATCTTTTATTGTTGCTATTTTAGCCTCTTCATTACTATGGTAATCCATATGAAGCACGAATGATTCATTATAAATTTCGAATTCTTTTAATGCATCGCGACAACCATCTTCTCTCAATTTCATCTGAATCATTTCAGACTTGCTATTGACTATAGCAATATTTTTACGCCCTTTATTGATCAGGAATTTCATTGCCTGATGAGAAGCTTCATAATTATCCATTACGACATGGCTTACTCTCTGGCCCGGAAAATACCTGTCGATCAATACAACCGGTTTTTTTAATTTTAAGAGCAGTTCAATACTTTCCTCAAGGTTTTCTGTTGGTGCAATAATAAACCCATCAACATTTGCCTGCAAAAGGCTATGGATCAATTCTTCAGAACGTTCATCATCACCGCCAGTACTACAATAAAAAACCCTGTAGTCGATACTTTTTGCTTCGTCTTCTATAACCCTGGCGAGGTCAGCAAAAAACTGATTCGAAATATCTTCGACAATTAAACCTATAGATCTCGTTTTTCCGGTTCTAAGACTTGTAGCAATCATGCTAGGTCGATAATTAAGCTTTTCTGCAACTTCCTGCACTTTTTTAATCACCGCGGGGCTAATCCCCATTTTCTCGCCTTTATCATTAATGACAAAAGATACAGTAGATATAGACACTTGCGCCTCTGTGGCAATATCCTTAATAGTAATCTTTTTCATCACGCGAGTTAATTTTTTATTAAGTTCTTACTAATAATGTCACAAATATATATAAAAATAGTTACTAAAACGATTTTGTAATTATTTTTTTAAACTAATCGTTTTTTTAAAGTGAATTAATCATATAATCATCAGTAAATACAAGTATTTCTACCATTAATCATTTTATTATTCTTTAAACGAAGCCTGCTATTTTAATATGAATAATCTGTTATTGTGTTTCTGTGATCTCGCAAAAAAATGTTTCTTTCGTAATGAATTATCCTTGTAACTGCTGTGTTTAATGCAATACTTTAAAAATAAAATTATTTTTTATTCTCGTATTTATGAAATAAATACTTCTAATATTGATGCTGAACCATCTAGGATATAACTGCGCATATCAGCAGGAATCAAAACTGTATCCCCTTTTTTATATTGATAGGTTACGTTTTCATATCTCATTTCAAAAGAACCTTCGATACACATGTAAACCGTAAAAGTCTCTCCGTTTTTATTCCCTTCAATTTTTCCGTCTAACGGAATAAAATTAGTGGTAAAATAAGGACAATCAACAATTACATTCGATTGATTTGAAACCGTTTCATATTTTTTATGTGTATCTGTTTTATTATAATTAATGGCATCGAGTGCTAAATCAACATGTAGTTCTCTTTTGTTTCCCTGAGCATCTACCCTGTCAAAATCATACAATCGATAGGTAATATCAGATGTCTGCTGGATTTCAGCCACAACCAATCCTGCCCCAATTGCGTGAACAGTTCCGGTTTCAAGAAAGAAAACATCTCCTGCATTTACTTTTACATCATCCAGAATAGAAACCAATGTATTATTATTTAGATTTTCCAGATATTCTTCTTTACTCGAATCTTCTTTAAAACCTACTATAATTCTTGCATCAGTATCTGCCTGCATCACGTACCACATTTCAGTTTTACCAAAAGAATTGTGACGTTCTTTTGCCAATTTATCATTTGGGTGTACTTGTATCGAAAGATCTTCGCGCGCATCCAGATATTTAAACAATAAAGGAAACTGATTGCCAAATCGTTTATAAACTGCTGTACCTAAAATTTCGTTTGGTGATCCGTCAATTAATTCTGTTAATGATTTTCCTTTTAATTCTCCATTAGCCACAACGCTTACATCACCTTCTACGGTAGACAATTCCCAACTTTCTCCTGTAATCTCAGATGTGATTGGTTTATTAAGAACTGTTTGTAGTTTTTCTCCTCCCCAAATTCTGTCTTTCAGGATTGGTTCAAATTGCAAAGGGTACATTTTTATGCTCATTTTTATATTTTTTAAATTAATATCTAGTTTGTTGTTTTCTTTTTGCCACAGATTAAATGATTAAAATGATTTTTAAAATATCTGCCAAATCTGCGTGAAACCTTTTTTTTTGCCACGACCCGAGCAAAAGCAAATAGGCGAAGCAATTACACGAATTTCCACTAATTAATTTGACTCATTTAAATAATAAACGTGTCTAATTCAAATCATTTAATTTTTGAAATCTGTGGCTAAACTTTTTTCTCACGCAGATCTGGCAGATTAAGCAATTTTTTTTAGACAAATACTAGAAGGGAAAAATCCGTGTTTATCCGTGTGCCATTTACATATGCTTAAGTTTGTTTTTTTTTACCACAAATTAAAATGTTTTTTTTACCACAAATTGCACAAATTTTCTCAAATTATTTTCTTGTAGATTTTTCAGATTTTTACAAACAATAGAAAAAAAATCCGTGTTTATCCGTGTTTTCGCTTTAGCGAATCCGTCTCATCCGCGTGCCATTTCGTAAGCAATTTACTTTATAGAAATAGCCACTCCACCACTCGCTGCTAATTTTTGTTTTATCTTTGCTTTCTATTTAGCACTAATTATTCTCTCGCAGATTTGGCACATCAAGCAGATTTTTTTGCCAACCAACAGAAAAAATCCGTGTTTATCCGTGTTTTCGCTTTAGCGAATCAGCGTCATCCGTGTGCCATTTCGTAAGCAATTTACTTTATAGAAATAGCAACTCCACCACTCGCTGCTAATTTTTGTTTCAATTTTGTTTTGCTATTTACCGTTATTTTTCGAATAGTATACGATTGTGGATTGGTTTTGTAATCTGCCGTTTTTCCGTCTTCATAAATTATTGCTGTATATGATTTTCCTGCAGGAAGAAAACTAAAGTCAATCAAAGCCGTACGCGGGTTTTCATCGGTGATACCGCCTACAAACCATTCTTGTTTTCCTTTTGTTTTTCTTGCAATCGTGATATAATCTCCCGGTTCTGCTTCAAGAACATAAGTTGCATCCCAATCCAGCGCGACATCTTTTATGAACTGAAAAGCATCATTAAAACGCATATAATTTTCAGGCAAATCAGCCGCCATTTGCAACGGACTGTACATGGTAACATATAATGCCAATTGTTTTGCAAGTGTTGTACTGAGCTTGTTCTTTTTAGCTCCGTAAACAGATAAATCTCCCTGAAAAATTCCGGGCGTATAATCCATTGGACCTCCCATTAGTCGGGTAAAAGGCAAAATTGTTGTGTGATCCGGATGAATTCCTTCCATTGATTCAAACTCCGTTCCTCGCGCTGATTCCTGAGCAAACCAGTTAGGATAGGTACGGTGCAAACCAGTAGGACGAACTGCTTCATGAGAGTCTACCATTATTTTATGTTTGGCAGCTTCTTTGGCTACATATGTATAATGATTGACCATTTGCTGTCCGTCATGATGTTCTCCTCTTGGAATAATTGGCCCAACATATCCTGTTTTTACAGCATTATAATTATTATCAACCATAAAGTTGAAGGCATCATTTAATTGTCGTTCGTACTCAGCAGTCGAAGATGTAGTTTCGTGATGCATGACAATTTTCACCTTCTTCTTACTGGCATAATCACTTAAATCTTTCACATCAAAATCAGGATAGGCTTTTGTAAAACTATAAATACGTTCTTTTTTGAAAGCCGTATTATCTTCCCAGCCTTCATTCCAGCCTTCGACTAAAACTGCATCAAAACCATTTGCTGCGGCGAAATCAATATATTCTTTTACATGTTTTGTATTGGCTCCGTGTGTATTATTTGGTTTTAATTTAGAGAAATCAGTTTCACCAATTACAACATCCTGATTATCAGAATATGCCCAGGTAGATCCTCCACCTGTAAAATATTCCCACCAAACGCCAATGTATTTAACGGGTTTAATCCAGGAAGTATCATCAAAACTACAAGGTTCATTAAGATTCAAAATCATTTTTGATGCTAAAATAGCTCTGGCGTCATCACTCACTACAATGGTTCGCCAAGGCGTAAAACTTCCGGTCTGAATATATCCTTTATTTCCAACAGCATCCGGAACGAGATGAGAACTTAATGAATACGTTTTGTCATCGACATTAAGACACATTGCCGGATAATTTTTCAAGGCTGCTTCGTGAATATTGATATAAAGTCCGTCATTGGTCTTCATCATTAAAGGCGTTTGTGTTGCCAAATTTTTAATAGTCGTTTGAGCCGCAAGAGAAACATGTGTAGCTTTATAGACCAAAGATTGCATCTCTGATATTTTTGAAGTTGTATAACTATATTCGTTCGTGTCATAATCTCCAGGAATCCAGAAAAGTTTATGATCTCCTGTCAGATTAAATTCGGTAGTTTCTTCCTGAATAATAAAGTGACGTAAGTTATCCTGCACCGGAAATTCATATCGAAACCCCAGACCATCATTAAACAAACGAAAGTAAATCGACATTTTTCGCTTACTCTTTTCTTGCACAAGATCTGCCTTTAATTCATTATATTGATTTTGTATTTCTTTTTGTTCTCCCAAAACCGGTTTCCAGATACTATTATCCGACTGAAATTTTGTGGCAGCGATCTGAAAACCTTCATTCAGCATACTATCTGACTTTAGAACAAAACCCAATTTGCTTTCTTTGATCACTTCTTTTTTCTTGTAAATCAAAGAATAAACAGGAGTTCCTGCTGTATTTACTGAAAATTTCATAGTAAGATTACCATCAGGAGATTTTAGTTCCTGGGCATCTACAAATACATTCGAAACGATAATAAAAAAGCAGGTAAAAATATATTTTTCATAAATCAAGAAATTTTCAATAGTTGCTAAATCGATTTAGCAAACATAATAAAAAATGTCATACTTGTAAACTTAATGTAAAATTTATGATTTCGAAATAACTAATTAATCTTACCAAACAGAATATATGACACTACAATTCAAAAGCTTACAGCCCATTAAAAACATAAGAAATGAATAGTAATCAACACCAAAAATCTATCGAAATAAAAGGTTTATAAAAAAATTAACAACTACGAGAACCAATAAAAAGTATCTTTGGCACTGATTATGACAAAAAAGTTCTACATATTGCTGCTTGTAACGCTTGGTTTCCTTATGGGACCAACGCTTACTTATGCGCATGGAACAAAGACAGCAATGTCATGTTGTAAAAAAGAATCTTCATCAGAAAACTGCTGCAAGAAAAAAGGTTCTAAAGAAAAAGAACATAACTGCGATAAAGGTTGTTTAGGTAATTCTTGTACTCCAACGTCCAGCTGTGGTTTTTCGCCAATGGCAATTTTTCAAACAGAAAACAACTCACTTTTTAGTTTTTCTGACAAAAAACAAAATTACTTTTATTCAGAAATCTTTATTTCTTCAGATTTCCGTTCTATCTGGCTTCCACCTAAAATAAGCTAGATTTATTCCCTGACAGCCATAAGTCTGTCTTATCCAAAGTCATTTTAAGGCTTTAAAAATCAAAACATTTTTTAATCCCTATTCTATTCACAGAAATAGCTGTATTTGCTATCGTTTCTGTTGTGGTTTTAGGATTAATTCATCTACAAAAAAAACATATAATGAACTCAATAAAAAAATTATTGATGGTAATAACTTTATTACTATCAGTTACTTTCGCCAGCGCGCAAATCAAAAATAAAACTACTCAAACTGTAAAAATCAATGGCAATTGCGCCATGTGCAAAAAGACTATTGAAACAGCTGCAAACATAGATAATGTTGCTAAAGTAAACTGGAACAAAGACACCAAAATTGCAACGATTACTTACGATAATAAAAAGACCAATCCTGATGCTATACTAAAACGTGTTGCAGATGCCGGATATGATAACGAAAGTTTTACTGCTCCAACTGCAGTTTATGATGAATTGCACGGATGTTGCCAATACGACAGAGATGCAAGCCCTAAAAAAGCAGAATAATCATAATTAAATCATTCAAAAAACAAGCTTGTCTGTATTATTAACGAATAAGACAATACTACAGACAAGCATTTTAAAAAAAATATCATGTTCAAAATAAAAAATAAAATCACATTATTCCTCCTTATTGCAACTGTTGCTGTAACAAATGCGCAGATAAAAATAGGAGATAGTTTTCCGTATGTTCAACTTCAGAACAATAAGAATGCTACGGTTAAACTAAATTCTTTTAAAGGAAAAACAGTTTTAGTCGACTTTTGGGCATCATGGTGTGCTCCTTGCCGAATGGCGAATAAAAATCTTGTAAAATTGTACGATCAGTACAAAGGTCAAAACTTTGAAATCGTTGGAATATCAATTGATAATGACAAAACAAAATGGCTAAAAGCAATTGAGAAAGACAAAATGAAACACCAGCAATTAACTGACCCAAAAGGTTTTGATGCTAAAACGGCTGTAACTTTTGGAGTGGATGCTTTGCCTTCTACCTTTCTTTTTGATGCATCAGGAAAACTGATTGCCATAAACCCAACCGAAGCACAAATAATTGCTCAAATCAAAAAAAACAAATAAAATGAAAACCTTACATATAAAATTCATAGCCGCTGCACTTTTAGTAGTATTAACAAGTGTAAATTCTTATTCGCAAATTACTAAAGCCGAAATAATGGCAACAGGATTAACTTGTTCTATGTGTTCGAATGCGATCAACAAACAATTAAAATCCTTAACTCAGGTAGACAGTATTGGTACTGACCTGAACACAAATACATTTACGGTTTACTTTAAAAAAGACAATTCAGTCGAGCCAAAAGTTTTGAAAAAAGCCGTTGAAAAAGCAGGTTTTTTCGTAGGTTCTATGGTATTGACCGCTAAGTTTCATACCGATCAAATTGAGGATAACACAACCTTAAAGATGGATGATGCGACTTATACTTTCATCGACATCAAAAAACCTGTAGCGCATGAAGAAATGAAATACAGAGTATTGGATAAAGGTTTTGTAACTCAAAAAGAGTATAAAAAACTAGTTAAATCTTATGCTAAATATCCTGGTTATGCCACAGAAAACGAGAATGATTATTACCTAAAAACATTATAAAAATGAAACAGCTATCAATAATTTTCTTATTCCTTGTTTCATTCCAAATAGATGCACAAGAACTTTTTGTAGTAACAGAACCTGCCAGTAACGTTCCGGCGGGTTCTATTGGGGTTCGCGTTGGACAATCGCTTATGGACAACAAACATGAAAGTGGCTCAATGTATAATTTAACTCCGGAAGTTACCTGGGGAGTCAATAAAAATTTAATGGTTCGTACCTCAGCTTTTCTAAGCAATCAGGATAATGGTTTGGGGCTTAAAGGCGGTGGTTTTTATGCCAAATACCGATTCTTTTCTGTAGATGATCTGCAAAGTCATTTCAGGATGGCTGCCTTTGGTAGATACAGTTATAATAACTCGTTTTTTACTCAGGAAGCTATTGACCTGGCCAACGGAAATTCAGGTTATGAAGCCGGTTTGGTGGCCACTCAACTGATTCATAAAGTAGCTTTGAGTTCTTCTGTAAGTTATGTGCGTGCACTGAACAATCCTGATTATAGTTTCCCGGATGCCTTAGGAAAGAATGCTATAAACTATACATTTTCAGTAGGTAAATTAATGTATCCTAAAAAATATACGAGTTACAAACAGACCAATATAAATGCGATGCTGGAATTTACAGGGCAAACCATAACCGAAAACGGAAAATCATATATGGATGTTGTTCCTTCGATTCAGTTTATCATTAATAGTCAGGCGAGAATTGACCTTGCTTATAAAAAAGAATTGTACAGCTCAATGGACCGTGCCGCAACTGATGGCGTTTTCGTAAAACTGGAATACACTTTTTTTAATGTGACGAAATAAATTACTTTTTAAGATTTTATCACGATAACCATTGGGAATGAGTAAATTTTATTTCACGCAGATTTTAAAAAGATTTAAGCGGATAAATGCAGATCTATTTTAAAATCTGCTCTAATCTGCAAAATCTGCGTGAAACAAAAATCGTTTATTATTACTGAATATCAAGATGCATACACAAAGAATTAATCGTATAATATTTTCATAAAAGTAACAGCCTCTACTTTATTTAAATTTTATTTTGCCCTCCTTATGACAAAAAAATTCTACATAGTCCTAATTATAACACTTGGTTTCTTTATGGGTCCAATGTTTAATTATGCCCGTGGAATTAAAACACAAAAGATATGTTTTAAAAACAAAACATTTTTAATAGTAGCTTGTGAGGAAACAACCGAACACAGATGTGTTAAAGGTTGTGTCAAAAGTTCCGGTGATTGTCCTGTGGTTTACTGTAGTTATCATTCCCCTATGATTTCTTTCCAGATAGACAATCATTATTTTTTAAATTTTTCAAAAAGAGAACAAAACTATTATTATCCGGAAATCTTTATTTCTTCAGGCTTCCGTTCCATTTGGCTTCCGCCAAAAATAAGCTAGACTCCTTTTCCGACAGCCATAAATGCGTCTTGTTCAAATTCAATTTTAAGGCTTAAAATCATAAAACATATAATTCGATAACAGAATATAGCCGTATTTGCTATGGTTACTGCTGTATATTGAAATTAATTCTTTCAAAATAATAACACAATGAATTCAATAAAAACATTATTGATGGCAATCATCTTATTGCTATCAGTCACATTCGTTAATGCACAAATCAAAAAAGGTGATACTTTTCCGAATATTCAATTTCAAAATAATAAGAACAAAACAATCCAACTAAACTCCTATAAAGGAAAAACAGTCTTAGTAGACTTTTGGGCCTCATGGTGTCCTAATTGCAGGGCAGCCAGCAAAGATTTGGTTGCTTTCTACGATAAATACAAAGGACAAAATTTTGAGATTGTTGGAATATCAGTAGATGAAGACAAAACAAAATGGCTAAAAGCGATTGAAAAAGACAAAATGAAACATCCTCAATTAATTGACCCAAAAGGCTTCAATGCTGAATCAGTAGCAGTCTTTGGAGTAAAAGGATTACCTAGTACTTATCTTTTTGATTCTTCAGGAAAACTGGTAGCTATCAATCCAACCGAAGCACAAATAATTGCTCAAATTAAAAAGAAACAGATCTAAAAAATAGTTGTTTCGATGGCAAAATACTTATCGAAACAATTACTATAGCTTAATAAAAATCAAATCATCACCAGAACAAATCGTTCTGATTAAACTTATAAAATGAAGAAAATCTTATATTTATTATTCCTGTTTTTTGCTTTCGCCAAAATTCAGGCCCAGATCATCAATCCCGTAAAATGGGAGGCCTCGATTGAGAAAAAATCTGCCTCGGAGTTTGTTCTTTCTTTTAACGGAACTATCGAAAAAGGCTGGCACGTATATTCTCAATTCACTCCTGAAGATGGTCCGCTTCCTGCCGAATTCCTTTTTCATGATAACAAAAACAATTATGAGCTTGTTGGAAAAGCAACCGAAAGCGAAACCAAACGAGAGTTCAATGAAGTCTTTGGTGTCGATGAAATCTTCTTTTCTGATAAAGTTGTTTTTACTCAATTAATCAAACAAATCAATCCCGAAAAGGAAACGATTCAGGTAGAACTTTCGTATCAGGTCTGTAAAGAGAACTGCATTAGCGAAAGCAAATACTTCGAATTTAATCTTAAAACACTTAAAGCGAAAGAAATTCAGGCTACCGATATTGCAAATGAAAAAACTACAAAAGTTGATGCAACTACCGCAATAGAAAAAGAACCGGAATCTAAGAAATCTGATTCTAGTTTATACATGATTTTCTTTATTGCTTTTTTATCCGGCTTTGCTGCATTGCTTACGCCTTGCGTTTTTCCAATGATTCCTATGACAGTGAGTTTCTTTACCAAACAAAGCAAAACCAAGGCAAAAGGAATTAAAAATGCGATTATTTACGGGATTTCAATCATTCTTATTTATGTCTTTTTAGGAACCGTAATTACCTTAATTTTTGGCGCGGATGCTTTAAACGCATTGTCTACCAATGTATGGTTCAATATAATTTTCTTTGTATTACTGGTTGTATTTGCTTTATCCTTTTTAGGCGCTTTCGAAATTATGCTGCCTAATTCATGGGCCAATAAAGTAGATCGTCAGGCAGATAAAGGCGGAATACTAGGAATCGTATTCATGGCATTGGCATTGGCAATCGTTTCCTTTTCCTGTACAGGACCAATTATAGGAACCTTATTGGTTGAAGCAGCTTCTAAAGGCGGAATCGCTCCAATTGTTGGAATGCTTGGTTTCTCATCTGCTCTGGCATTACCTTTTATGTTATTTGCCATGTTTCCGGGCTGGTTAAACACATTACCAAAATCTGGCGGATGGTTAAATACCGTAAAAGTATTTTTAGGTTTTCTGGAATTGGCTCTTGCTTTTAAATTCTTATCGAATGCTGATTTGGTATTGCAATTGCATTGGTTCGAAAGAGAAATTTTCTTAGCCATCTGGATCGCAATATTTGGTACTTTGGCCTTCTACTTATTCGGAAAAATAACTTTACCGCATGATTCTCCTTCGTCTTCTATTTCAGTAGGACGATTATCTGCCGGATTGGTAGTATTGGTATTTACGATTTATCTTATTCCGGGATTGTGGGGCGCGCCTTTAAAATTGATTAGTGGCTTCCCTCCTCCAATGACGTACAGTGAATCGCCATATGGTGTTGGAGGTTCTGGCAAAGAAACTGCATCATCTGCAAAAGCGTTACCAGACGGCGCGCATAAAGGCCCGCATGATATCATGGCTTTTACTGATTATGAAAAAGGATTGGCTTACGCCAAAAGTGTAAACAAACCAATTCTTCTGGATTTTACAGGATTCGCCTGTGTTAATTGCCGAAAAATGGAAGATTATGTTTGGTCCGATCCCCGCATATTATCGATATTAAATAATGAAGTTGTTTTGATTTCTTTATATGTTGATGACAAAAGAGAACTTCCGGATGAAGAACAATATGTATCTAAAGAAACTGGCAAAAAGATACAATCGATAGGCAATAAATGGAGTGATTTTCAGATTACCCGTTATAAAGCAAATGCTCAACCGTACTATATTATATTAGACACGAACGAACAAAGCCTGAATAAACCAGCGGGATATACTCCTGACATTGCAGAATATGAGCAATGGTTAAAATCCGGAATTCAGCAATTTAAAAAATAACAGAAACGCTGTTTTTAATATTGATTTTTGACCATTAAGAAATTAAGAAAAGTTAAGTGCTGATACTTAATGAAGCCTAATTTCTTAATGGTTATTTTTTTACCCCAGATCAAAAATTTTTTTATGATATTAACTAAAATCATAAAATCTGCAAAATATTAACTTTTACTATATTCATAACAATCAATACCTTATAAAAAACTTACCTAAATTGTGAATATCTATTTCCAGAATTAAGAATTTATTTTCCTGTAAAATCTATCTTTGACATCCTTAAAAAACAATAGAAGATGAGCGCAACTTGGTACGAATGCAAAGTAAAATATAGAAAGACAGATGAAACGGGTGGACAAAAAGTTTTAACCGAACCTTATTTGGTTGATGCTTTATCTTATACTGAAGCTGAAAAAAGAATAAATGAAGAGATGGCAGCTTATATTAGTGAAGAATTTAAAATCACAAATATAAAAGTGGCCAATTATGCTGAGATTCATCCTTTTGAAAACGCAGATCGTTGGTTCAAGTCAAAAGTTTCTTTGATGGCTTATGATGAAGAAAGCGGTAAAGAAAGAAGATCGAATATGTACTTATTAGTGCAGGCAAATGATGTAAGAGAAGCCTATGACAATACACTTCATGTTATGCAAAGCACAATGGGAGAATACTCGATCCCGGCAGTTTCTGAATCTCCAATCATGGACGTTTTCCCTTATTTCAGCGGTGAAGAAGGAGAAACAGAACAATTAGAAAGATTCAATAAACTAAAAGCTTCAAGACCTGTAGAGGTTGAAAAAGTGGATCACATGGAATTTGAAGAAGCATTAGAGGAATAATTTTTCTAAAATCTCAAAAAAATGAAATTCCAAATCCCATAAAGAACTTCAATTGTTCCTGTGGAATTTTTATAAAACTAGCTTCAGAGAAATCTGGAGCTTTTTTGTTTTGTAACATTTTGGATAATACGCTGACTTATTCTACATTCAAAATAAATTATATATTAGCTATATCATTAACAGCCTGCCAACAAACCCAATTTACATGAATAAAAAAACGATAATTTTACTCGGGTTCATCATTTTAAAATTTGTTTTGCAGTATGTTTTAATAAGCCCTGAATACGATTTGCAGCGTGATGAATATTTACATCTGGATCAGGCACATCATTTGGCCTGGGGATATTTATCGGTTCCGCCCGTAACCTCCTGGATTTCTTATATTATATTTTTATTGGGCAATTCTGTTTTCTGGATAAAGTTCTTCCCTGCCCTTTTTGGCGCTTTGACACTTCTTGTGGTCTGGAAAACTATTGAACTTTTAAAAGGTAATTTATATGCATTAATCTTAGGATCGACCTGCATTTTGTTTTCAGTATTGTTGCGGCTTAACACGCTGTATCAGCCAAACTCTTTGGATGTATTATGCTGGACAGTATTTTATTATGTAATCATTCAATACATTTCTATAGAAAAACCAAAATGGCTCTATATAGGTGCTGTCGTATTTGCTTTTGGCTTTCTCAACAAATACAATATTCTATTTCTGCTCATTGGCCTCTTGCCTGCTCTTTTATTTTCGAATCAAAGAAAAGTGTTTGCAGAAAAGAAACTCTATTTTGCCTTAATTTTAGGGTTGCTTTTAATATTACCCAATCTTTTATGGCAATACAACAATCAATTCCCGATTGTACACCACATGAAGGAACTGTCCGAAACACAATTGGTCAATGTCGATCGTTTAGATTTTCTAAAAGAACAGCTTTTATTTTTTATCGGTTCTTTTCCGGTTATTCTTGCAGCTTTATATGCTTTATTGTTTTATAAACCTTTCACAAAATACAAGTTCTTTTTTGCTTCTCTAATTTTTACCTTTGCCGTTTTTATCTATTTCAAAGCCAAAGCCTATTATGCTATTGGACTGTATCCTGTTTACATTGCTTTTGGAGCAGTTTTTCTTTCTCAAACTTTACAATCTGGTTGGCAACGTTATTTAAAACCCGTATTTATCATTATTCCGCTATTGTTTTTTATTCCGATGTATCATGTCGTTTTCCCAAATAAAAGTCCGGAATACATTGTAAAAAATCCGGAACAATATAAAAAATTAGGAATGCTGCGTTGGGAAGACGGAAAAGACCACGATCTGCCGCAAGATTTTGCTGATATGCTGGGCTGGAAAGAACTTGCCCGAAAAACCGACTCAGTTTATGCATTGATTCCAAATAAAAAAGAGACACTTGTACTTTGTGACAACTACGGACAAGCCGGCGCCATAAATTATTACACCAAAAAAGGAATAAAAGCAGTTTCGTTTAATGCCGATTATGTCAATTGGTTCAATCTGGACATTCAATATAAAAACCTGATCAGAATCAAAAATTATGAAGAAAACAGTACCGAATTTCAGAAAACCAGTCCTTTCTTTCAGTCTTCTGTTATTGCAGGAGAAATAACGAATAAATATGCAAGGGAATACAAAACCACTATTTTTGTTTTCGCTAATACTAAAATCAATATCAACAAAAGGATTGAAGCCGAAATTAAAGAAGAGAAAAATTACAACAAATAAATACCATGATAGACTTTAGCTCTATAGAATATTTAAAAAACGGAAAACAAAAACAGATTAAGGCTTTTGACATCCTGACTCAGCACAAAGTTTTACTAAATCTTGTTGAATTCGATCCTATTTTGGTTGGTACGATTCCAATTAATATTGATATAGAAAAAAGTGATCTCGATATTATCTGTCATTGGAAAAACAAAAACGATTTTACAGCAAAACTAAATTCATTTTTTGGAAAAGAAACCGACTTCACAATCAGAGAAATATCAATTAATGATAAAGAATCAGTTATTGCCAACTTTAAAATCGATGGTTTTGAAATTGAAGTTTTTGGACAAAATGTTCCAACCAAAAGTCAAAATGGCTATAAACACATGATCATTGAACATGAAATTCTACAATCTCATGACGAAAACTTCAGATTAGAAATCATCAAACTCAAACAAAACGGTTATAAAACCGAACCTGCTTTTAGTCATTTATTAGGTTTAAAAGGAGATCCGTACTTAGCATTATTAGAATACAAAATTTAAGTGATTATTATGCTATTTGTAACTAACTACACTTCAATAAATTATATTTAAAATCCAAAAAATTAAAAATAATTTAGAAATTCCTTGCAACAACCGTATTAACTGTGTATCTTCGCACCCGAAACAACGCGGGATAGAGCAGTAGGCAGCTCGTCGGGCTCATAACCCGAAGGTCACAGGTTCGAGTCCTGTTCCCGCTACAGAGAATAACCCATCAAAATTTTGATGGGTTTTTTGTTTTTTATTACCTATCTCAGCCCTTGCAAACGTTGAGATTAAAGCAAAAACTAGGTTCACTTTTTTAGTTAGATACTGCCTGTTTTCAGCCCTAATTGACAAGCCTTCTGGAAATACCAATTTTTGAAGGATCAAACGCAAAAGTTGGGGATTACGCAAAAAGATTGGATAATCTGAATAAGAAAAAATCTACTTTTCGTACTCCTCTAAATTGACTTCTAAATGCTTTTACTTTGGCATTAAAAGATTCTGCTGAAGCATTTGTACTTCTATTGTCAAAATAGTTTAAGATTGACTGGTAATTAACCGTTATGGTATTTAAAAGAATATTAAAATTTTTAAACCCTGACTCCTCTACATTCCTGTACCAATGTGCCAGTTTGGTCATCGCAATGTGTTTATTGTTATTATTGTTGTAAATACCTCGTAGTTGTTGGGTTAAACTGTATGCTTTTTTAATATCTGGATATAAGCCAAATAACAATTGGGCTCGTTCGTTTTGTCTTTCGGTCCATTTATCGCGGGATTTATAAAGAACATATCTACTTCTGGCGAGCAACTGTTTTACAGAGTCTCCATTAGATAAAAGATCTGGCAGATAAGTTTTGTTTTCTCTTTTCGCTTGTAATATCAATCGATTCTCAGTATCCATAGCTTCCCAACGATATTTTATTCTAATCTCCTGTAATGCTTCTAGAGCTAATTTTTGAACATGAAATCTATCGGTAACCTGTACCGCTTTTGGAAAACATTTTTTGGAAATCAATTTCATGGAATTAGCCATGTCAAGTGTTATTTCTTGAACCCAACTTCTTTTTTTGTAATTAATTTTACAAATATGTTCAATGACCTGATCTGCCTTTGTCCCTTCAATAATAGCAACTAGGCATCCTTTTTTACCTCTAGCTTCCTTATTGGTTACAATAGTAAAAAGCTCACCCTGAGACAAGGCTACTTCATCAATTGACAAGTGAGTACCTATATTTTCAGGATAAATAATCCACTCATGTGCATGTTCACGTGGAGCCCACGTACTAAAGGAGCTTAAAAATTTTTTGTATTGTCTTTGTAATTTTTTCCCATTGACTCCAAAGAAACCTCCAATGGTACGACAGTCAATAGCAGTTTTATCTATTAATTTCTTTTAAAAAAGCCGCAAACTCTTGAGTCATGCGGGTTCCTTTAGCTACTAAATTCCAATCTCTTTTAACGATCTCACCTGTATTTTTATTAGTCCAGCGACGTCTTTTGATATGTAAATACACGAACTTACCCCTCAGAGGAAAGTCCTGTATGGTAATCTCATCTTGAAAACCCTTTGAGACTAATTGAAGATCACTAAACTCTTCTGGAGGTTTAGCATGCTCTTCAAAATAGAGGTGTAATATTTCTTCGCTATTAGTAGATGAAACTACTTCAAAATGTTCTACTAAAAAATCAGGAAGCATAAACTTCAAAAGTTCTATAGGGGTCATATAAAATTCTTAGATTACAAAGTTCTTATTTTATTTTGACATTTCCTCCCCAAGCTTTGCGCTTCATCCTTTTTGAATCCTAATTTTACTATTAATATCTCCTTCTTTCCAGTATTTATTGATATTCGTAACTTTTTCTACTACCTTATCAATGTGTCTGCTGTGGTTAGATATTTTTTTTGAAGTCATATGAATCTGGCTTTCAATCATCTTTAATTCGGTCTCAAATTCAAGTGCATATCTGTTGTACTTTTCATTGCCAAAATTCGGATTATCGAAGTAGCGTTTATCCAAATTCTCAATTTTAGCTTCCACCTCTTTTTTCCTTGACTGCAAACTTTTCATTTCATCTTGAGCCTCTGCGTTTACTTCATCAAAGAATTTATTGAGCTGTATTTTGAAAGGTTCTTTAAATCGCGGTTGTAATGAATAATTGGACAGAAAACGTTCAAAAGACTCATTGAGTCCTTCCGTTTTTGCTTTCTTGGTAGTAAGTGCATTAAAACTTGCATTTTTACATTTCTGGCACTTGTAATAGTGTGCTTTCTTTTCTCGAACCTCATAGCTTGTCAAAAGGCATCCGCACTCACATCTTAAAAATCCTGTCAGGGGTCTGAACTCATTGATTTTAGTTTTGGAATATTCCTTAACCGCAATTTTATTGCCCTCAGAAAGCATATTGTCAATTTTCAGGAAATCTTCCTCACTGACTAGTCCCTCCCAATTTCCTTTTACTGGCTCTTCAAGGAGTGCATTGACCGATATTCCGCAGTAAAATGGATTGCGCCACATAGAACTTATCCCTTGTTTGGAAATAATCAGATTCAGTTTTTCAAGTTTCTCTCTGATTACAAAATCCCTTTCCCCTGCCAGCTTCCATTTCCAAGCCTTTTTTAAAATTTCTCCTTCATGATTGATGGTAATAGACTGCGTATCCTGCATCAAAGCATAGTCTCCTACTTTTCTTCCACGCATAGTATAGCCTCTGGGAGCTTTGCCAAGCCAGTTTCCTGATCTAAGCAGTGCCTTCATCCCAGGAATTGTTTTTTCCAATCTGTCCATGTTCTCTCTTCTGGCATCTAGGAGCTTTCCGTAAATATCCAGCTTGCTGTACTCATCATTAGTGCAGAGTCCTGATGATGTTTCAATCAAATGGACACCCAGCTTATCCACCAGTTCTTGCACAATAGTAATCGCATTTCCTCCAGTTCTGGAGAATCTGCTGATAAATTTGATGGCAATTGCGAAAGGTTTCTGCTTGGCGCTTTTAACCTCATCCAATAGCTTTGTAAATTCTTTGCGTGTGAAATCCCCAGAAGCACTTTCATAAGTACCTCCCAGTATATTTTTAAGAGTATAGCCATTCTTTGAGGCAAACTGAACTATTTCACTGCGCTGTTCTTCCAGACTGTTATTAACCAGCTGGAGTTTAGAGCTTACCCTTGTGTAGCCCCAGATTTCTTTTACCTCAATTTTTTGAGCAAATTTTTCTTTTTGAAATTTTTTAAAACTTTCAATACTCATGTTTTTAATTTTAATAATTATAAACTATTACCGCTAATTGAAAAAGGCTTTCAATTATTTCCTGTCCTTCCGATTCTGATACTGTTTCAAAACCTTTACAGCTTCTTAATTCTTCAAGAGTTAACTTTGCCTGATTGTGTTGGGCTTTTACTTTTTGATCGCTGAAACCGCTTTCTTTTTGATCTAGTCTTAAACCAAGATTTTCAGCTTTCGGCTTTATTAAGTTTCTGCCTGCTGTATTTTTTCCTGTACTCTTTTCTTTATTTCCCATCCTGAACCTCCAGCTTTAAAAAGCGAAAGACCATTTTAACAGTCTTTGCCACTTATACATTATTACACTTATGTAATAAATTTAAAAATGCATCTGTGAAGTAATTCCGGTAAGGGTACTGCGTGGATATTCTTTGTCTTTTAATGTCTTAATATTCAAAACAAAATTACCAGCGAACAACCTATACAATAAATTAAAAAGTGATAGTACAACATAACCAAAATGTATCTTTTAATAAATAGTAATTTATAAAATCTTACAGATGTATCATATCAATTCTTTGTATATGGTACATTGAAAATCATGTTTCACACATTGGAAGTGAATCAGCATTCGTACAGACTTACTGCCCTTACAGTTTCCCCTTTTATCAAGAATCTTTTTTCAGGTGCTTTTCTTCAAATTCCTCTGTAAGCTGTATTATCTTTTGACATAAAAAAGCAAATTCTGCGGTCTGCTTTTCCAGTTTGTACAAAAATGCCGAAGCCTTCCTTTCTGAAAATTTTTGATACAAAATCTTTACAACCTGATTGTAATTAACCCCAACAGCCCTAAACTGGCTGTAAAAAGTAGTCAGGCGCATATAATAATCCATCGTCGCTTTATCAATCTTGACCGTTTTGATTCCTTTTTGGAAAACACATGCTGTGATAAAGTGCGCCATGACATTCATTCCTGATGTTTCAAAAAGAGTCAGGAAACGGACATTTTCTTCAGCAGTAAGACTAATTGAATAACGGTGGACTGCGGGATCAATTTTGATAGGTCTGCCTCCTTTATGCGGGTTCTTTTTTTGTTCATTTTCCATGACTTCAATTAATGGTTTTACTTAAAACCAATATATTTTATAATCAGTATTTATTCCATTATTTGGAAGTACTGAAAAGTGTTTGGAAGCATCTGGCTTAGTTGCTTCAAATACACAGTCTTTAAACCTTTAAGACAGGACATCTTCTGCCAAGTAAAGCCACATCTTAAAAAAACAACTAGAGAGGAGATATGGAAAAAGGACTACCTATTATTAAATTATTTTCTGAGCATACTTATTCTTTCAAAAAATATTAAAATCTATAATCAATTTTGAAAAGAATATAGCGAGGCAGAATCCTGTATTCTGTTTTTGAAGTAAGGACATCACTTATGTAAGTCTGCCTAAAGGTTTTAGTATTAAATAAGTTGTTAGCTGATAATGATAAAGAAACTTTGTCTTTCTTTAATTTATAGTTTGAACTAATATCAAGAAAGTAATATTTATTATCTTGAACATTTAAATTACCAAAATAATATCTTTCCGCCTGAATTTCAGCATTAAAATCTTTTGTAAAACTAAGCAAAAGATCAAAAAAAGTAAGGTTATCAGTATTCTTATTGACAATTGATGTTGTAATTTTATTTATTGTCCATTTACTTCCGATGTGATAATTCAAAAAACCTTTAAAATTTGATCTCATTTCAATCCCGGGTACTAGTACTTCAGATTTTACTTCCCTTAATTCACTGTTATTTACAATGTTTTTATAATTACTTTTGGAATAATTGGCGTCAATTTTTAAATTAGATTTAATACTGCTAAAAAAATAACTTATATCAGCATCTGCCCTAAACATAGACCTGTTTTTAATTATGATTTTCTCTAACTTTGAATAACTGGGTTGTATCTCCGAATTAGTGGAGAAAAAGTCAAAATTTTTATAGTAATAAATAGAAGCATTTGATGAAAATTTACTTTCCCAATTTCCCAGTCCATATCTAACAAACAATACTTGTGACTGTAGCTGATTAAATTGGCCTGTTCCTTTTTGAAAGCTTTTATAACTTGTCAGTACATATCCATTATATACATCTAAAATTTTGGAATTTGTTGTATTATAAGAAAATGAAGTACTGACTTTATTATTTTTATTGATCTCCCAGCTTAAAACAAAAGAGGGGTTAATAAAGAAATTATTATTATTTTGATCGATTTCAGAAGTCTTGAGATCAGAAAACAGCTGATGTAATTCCACCTTGGCTTCAATAACAAATTTTCTAAAAAAATAATTATATTTTGATTTGAAATAAAGATCTTGTGTGCCGAATTTTATTTGATTTGAATAATCGGCAGGAGAAGCAATAGTATTATTGTTCTCTAAGAATTCTAATTTCGAATTAAAATAATCCCTTCTATTTTCATACCCTGCTTTAAATTCTAAAAGGTTTCCTTTTTCTTTTTTATCAAAGAAATGAGTTTCAAAACCAAAAAAATTCATCTGATCATTACTGTTCTGAGCTAAATTATCAGCATTAGTGCCATCTGGCAATAAATCTTCAAAAAGAAAAACGTTGTTGTAATAATTTTGAGGCGTCTTTTCACTTATCAGTCTTCCGGTAAAAATTAAAACTTTATTGCTTTTAAATCTATTGGTATACACTGCCTTTTGATCTATAAATTCTGTTTCCTCATGAAGCTTTTCTCTGGATTTTTCTTCATTAAAGATTAAATTTGTATGTGTATTTCTTATTTCTGAACTGTATTTAGATATGTATTCAAAGGATTCATTATTAGAAATATCATAGTTGAAATTTATTTTGCCAAAACCAATTTTTTTCTTCTTATTTAAATTGTAATCCTCAAAATTACTAAACATGGTATTTTCAAAAGAATATTCATCTATTGCTTTTCGGTAAAAATCATTTTTATCAGAATTAAAAAAACCGATTATTTTTAATTTTATTTTAGAAGTAATTGTGAAAATAGAATTTAGAGATACTAGCTCTGCGTTATTAAAGTTGGTTCTTTCCTCTTTGAGATTAGGTTTTGAACTGTCAAGACTTAGCAGTGTTTCAGAATTTTCATCATCTCCAATACTACTTATTCCATCTGAATTAACTGGTCTTATTATATAATCTATATCCCCGACAGCATCAACTCCTACATTATTAAGATTTCCCAATAAATAGAATTTCGCTTTTTTGTCAAAAGACATCAAATTAGTTCTCACATCATACCTGTTTTCTGAAGCTACACCATAGCCCACACTCATGTTTCCGAACCATTGAGATTTTATATCGTCTTTTAAAGTAAGATTAATGGCGACTTTATCACTATTCTCAATATTTTTCAACAGTCGATTATTAGAATATCTTTTGTAAATTTCGATTTTATCAACGGTTGACGCGTTCAGATTTTTGGTCAAAAGTTTATACCCATGCTCAAAAAAATCATCGCCAGCTATCATTACCTTTTCAACTTCTTTATTACCAACTTTAATCGTTCCATTTTCTGAAATATTAAGTCCCGGTATTTTTCGTAATAAGTCTTCAACAACAGTTTCGTTTCCCTGTGCAAATGCTTTTGCATTAATTACTATTGTATCACTTTTAACTGTAATTGGTTTTTCAGTCTTAATAACAACTTCATCCAGAAAAGTTGTTTCATCTTGAAGAATTGCATTTTGAACATATTTTTTACCCGTTTCGACGGAAATTTGAAATAAAGCCTCCTTATATAATAATGCTGTAAAACTGATTTCGTAACTACCCGGCTCTTCGATATTCAGAACGTAACTTCCATCTTTAGATGTCCTAGTATAAGCCTTGATAGAATTACTGCTTTTTAATTTAATAAATACGTTAGTAAAAGAAATGGGATTGGAATCCTTATCGCGGACAACTCCAGTGACAGAAGTTTGAGAATATAGAGAACTAGTTGTTATAATTTGTGCCAGCAAAAAAAAAATAATCGGAATGTGTTTTATACTCAAAATTTCTATTTATTTTTCTTTTCAGCTTCCCATTCATAAACCAGCTCTACGCTTGTTCTGTTATCTGTTCCTTTTTCCATTGTTGTCCCGCGTGGCATTACTTTCATAATACGGGCATACATGATTTGTTTTTGTTTTTCTATCTCTTCAACAAAATCTTTTAAAGTTATATCTTTAGCATTTTGCTTATCCAAAACGGTCAAATCAGCGTTATTAGTCAAAGGATAAGAAATTTTTGATACCGTCCAGTGATAATTATTATTTGTATCGTAAATCTCAAGAATCAGCCCAGGGAGACCGTAAAATTTCCAAGGCCCGAATGGCACAGCAATATATGGGGTGTACCATGCAATATAGTTACGTCCTCTGAAACTCAAAAAAGCTTTACTGCAGATAAAAGTATCAATTTTCTTTACCTCATTATCTTTTGAAAGTTTCCAATCCATAACTGGAAGTGGCTCGGTTATCTTGAAGTTTTTGTTTTTTATATTATCAATAGCAATAACCCTGTTGTTAACTAAATCAACTGATTCATAGGTATCAATTTCTTTTTCTGTAACGTTAATTGAATTGGTATTTTCATCGGTTTGAATTCCTGCTTTTGCATTATTTGCATAAGTTTTGGAAAGGGATGTGTTTTTAGCGCAGATGGTAACGACTTTTTTTTGCACATAATTTTCATTAGACGCATTTAGGTTATATTCGATCACTACATTTTTAACCTGAGCATTGGCTGAAAACACGAAAAGTAAGATTATTGCAAGAGCAAAATTTTTCATTTTTATTTTTTTAGAAAATACGATTTAGAAATATTTCTAAATCGTATTTTGAGATTCTGTTTTTTCTAATTTCCTTCTGTACCAAATTCAGGCTCTTCTGGGATAAAACGGATAGGCGCTTCCTCCAGAGGATCTATAGGATAAGCCATTGGTACTTCCTGAAGAACTGCTAAAAGTTCTCTCATCATTTGATTGCATCCGCTTTGAGATCTAACATTAGGAAAACTCCATGTATTGGAGTAACTACCATGACTATCATGCCATGCGATATAAACTGAACAGCCGTAAGCCACCGCAAAGCCATTTTCAAAATACTGAATTTCAGCACCGCTATTCTTTGCGATCTTGTTAAGATCTAAAGATTCATTTGCAAATGCTCCAATAGCAAACATTGACATACACAATGCAAATTCCGGTTATATTGATCACCCCATTCCGTTTTAAAGTGAGCACCTGATTCCAGTTCAAAATGACCACCTAATTCCGGAGCAAAATGACCACCTCCGTTTTGATTAAAAACTATATTTTTTCATCTGTTAATTAGTATTCAAATATAATAAAATATCACTCTTTGTTTATTCCTCTTTTCTTTCTCATCGATTCTCCATGTAATTCAAGCCTATGAGATTGGTGTATAAGTCTGTCTAATATTGCATCGGCTATCGTTTTTTCTCCGATTATGTCATACCAGCCTTGAACTGGGATTTGTGATGTCACGATTATAGAGCCGTTATTATGCCTGTCCTCTATGATCTCCAAAAGAGTAATTCGGTTATGGCTGTCAAGTGCCTGGAGTCCAAAATCATCAAGTATTATAACATCCTGTCTTTGTATTTTTGTAAGTTCCCGCAGATAAGTGCCATCTGCTTTAGCCATTTTTAGTCTAGCAAACAATTTTGAAGTATTAAAATAACTTACCTTAAAACCCTGTATACAGGCTTGATAGCCCAATGCTGTACCTAAATAACTTTTACCGACCCCGGTACTTCCAGTGATTAAAATGTTTTCATTTTTCTCTATAAATTCGCATTCTGCCAGACGCAGTACCATGTTTCGGTCCAGATTACGTGATACATCAAAATTGATACTTTCAATATTTGATTTGTAATGGAATTTCGCATTAGTGATACTTCGTTCAATACGACGATTGTACCTTTCATCCCATTCTGCATCAATAATCATCGATACAAACTGGTCAAGGGTATAATGATCTGTTTTTCCGCTTTCAATGGCTGTTTTAAAAGCATTAAACATGCCATAAAGCTTCATTTGTTTCATTTTGGTTACTGTGGATTCATTCATTTTTCAAGATTTAATTTAGTTATAATAGTGTTTTCCTCTTATGTTACTATGATCAGGAAGTTCCTGCTCAGGTTCTTGATCAAAATCAATATGATCCAAGTTGTTTTCTAAAATATTTTGTATGGTCTTAAAATTGTAAATTTTAAAATCAAGTGCCCGCCTGCAGGCATTTATTAATCGCTGTCTGCCTACCTTTTTTTCAAAATTCAGTATTCCTAAACAGCTTTTATAAGCCTGTTCCGGATGATTTCTGCTTTCGATTATCTGCATTATATATTCTCCTACTGACTCATCAATATTATTAGCCCATTCAATGAAGCGGGCAGCACTCCATTGGGCTACAAATTGATGTGTACTGGCTAAATGCTCAGGAGTTGTTGTATAGACATAAGGTTTGTAGTTTCTTGGATGTACAGCTATTCGATTGTATTTATAATAAATCTCTACTGTTGATTTGGTATATAACAGCTTGGCTTTCTTCTTTACATATTGATACGGAACGCTGTAATAGTTTTTGTCCTGGCTTAATTGAACATGACCGTTTTGCATTACTGTTGCAAAAGACTGGTATTTAATTTCAAAACGATCTTGTGGGAGTGGACGCAGTTTTTCTTTCTCGTCTTCTAAAAATAATTCAAAGCGGGAATAAGGGCGTCCTGTCAGTTTTCTGTTATTGTGAGAGTCAAGTAAATCCCAGATCTGCTGGTTTAATTCTTCCAGAGAAAAGAACTTAATTTCTTTTATGGTTACATAAATCCTTCGATATAATATCTTAACAGCTCCTTCAACTAATGATTTGTCCCTGGGCCTGTAAGCTCTGGCAGGTAAAATTGTAGTTTCGTAATGTTCTGCTAAATCAGCCAGGGTTTCATTGATTGTCGGTTCAAAACGACTGCTTTTTATTACTGCAGATTTTAAATTATCCGGAACAATGGCGGCAGGAGTGCCTTCAAAAAAGCGCATGGCATTTTCTACCGAGTCAACAAAGTTTTCCTTTTGCTGGCTCATGGAAGCTTCAGCATACGTGTATTGGCTAGCGCCCAATATTGCTACAAAAAATTGTACTTCTTTGACTTCTCCAGTATCTATATCAATAATTGAGAGTGTCTTTCCAGCATAATCGACATACATTTTATCACCAGCCTTATGGTTCATGTGCATGACCGGATTAACTCGTTTGCCCCATATATTGTAATGATAATGAAATTGTGAAGTTCGATAACCATCCGGATTTACAGTAATATATTGTTCCCACATATGCTGTACGGTAACGCCAACTTTTTTTAGTTCACGTTCCATTTTAGGAAAAAAATCATAAAGTGTCTGTAATCTCGGGCTAATGGCCTCTACACTAGTCTGGGAGAATAAAAGTTCCAGCTCTGCATCGGTTTTTTGGTCGATTAATTCAAAGCTTAATCCGAGAACTTCGAATAAAGAAATATATTTCTTTACCGTATTTCTTGAAAGGGATAAGTAGCTACTTATAAATAACTTACTCTTTCCATTACAATAGAATTTAATTACTTTTCTAATTTTACTCATGTCTGTTATTTTGTTTGCCATAATCCGTATATTTTTAACGAATGTATGGTTCTAACAACATGAAAAAATCAATAGTTTTTAATCATTAATTAACCACAAAACTTGGTGGTCAATTTGCTCCGGAATTAGGTGGTCAGTTTGCTCCGGAACGGGTGGTCAATTTACTCCGGAATTAGGTGGTCAAATTGACCGGTTTTTCCACAAAGAGTGGCAAACACAGCTTTACAAGTTACACCGATAGTAAGTGAACCTAAGCCACCTTCAATGACTCCGTTAGGATGCGGAATATTTTTAAAAATAAATGATGACAGATATTTAATTAGTGCTGGACATCTATTAAACTTAGAAGATAGACCTAAACTAATGGTTCCAGGCGCAAACGATAAAATGGTTCTGTTAAATGGAACCGTAATTTCCACCTACCAAAATTTAAAAACTGAAAACACAATAGATTTTGGATTATTAAAATTTTCTGAGCGACAGAACAAGCATTTTGTAAACGGTCCACTTGCATTTTGTAATCCATCAAATATTATTGTTAATCATAAAGTAAAACAGAACGGCTATTATGTTATCGCTGGTTATCCAGTGAGTGGTGTCAAGAAAACAAGTGGAAAGGTTGAATACACACCAATTCCAGTTAAATTTTTAACTTACCCAATTGAGACAGAAAAGTATGAGAAATATGGTTTTAATCCAGATCATTTTATTCTAGTAAAATATCAAAGAAAATTAGCTCCATTTGGCTCTAAAGAAAAGCAAATAACAAAAGAGTTGACTGGAATAAGCGGTAGTGGACTTTGGTATGTTCCTAATTGGAACGATAGAAATAGTGGAGTTCCAAAATTCTATTTGGTTGGAATAATGGTAGAAAACTATAAGGATAAAGGATTTTTGGCAGCATTGAGAATTGATTTTGCAACAGAGGCTATTAAACAGTTTTTTATTTATTCTCCTTTTGAACATACTCAATTTGATTTTGGAGATAAAATAAAGCAATTGTATGCTTCCGAAATAAAATAACTATCGCTTATAGGGGTAATATGAGTTACAAGCACTAGGGGAAAGAAACAGTTACAGCAAAACCGACACCCAGGCTACTTTTATGCGCATGAAAGAAGATCATATGCTAAACGGGCAGCTCAAGCCAGCTTATAATACCCAGATATCTACACAAAATCAGATCATCGTTCATTATACCATCCACCAAAATCCGACCGATACCAAAACCCTCAAACCTCATTTAGAAAATTTGGAACAAACCTTCGGCAAGAAAATATTTAAAAAGATAAAAGAGATAACTACTGACGCAGGTTATGGAAGTGAAGAAAACTATGATTATCTGGAGCAAAAGAAGCTCAAAGCTTTTGTAAAATATAATACTTTTGAAAAAGAACAAGATCAAAACTACCAAAAGAAACACAAGGCTTTTAGCAAAGAAAATCTCCATTACAACGAGCAAGAAGATTATTATGTATGCCCAATGGGACAAAAAATGCATAAAACACATCAAAACCAGAAAACAACAGCTGCAGGATACACCCAAACCTTATCTCATTATCAGGCCAAAAACTGTGAAGGCTGTTCACTTCGAGGTCAATGTTTTAAAGCTCAGGGAAACAGAAGTATAGAGCGAAACCATAACCTTGAAAGGCATAAACAAAGGACAAGGGAATTACTGCTAAGTGAAATAGGAATACAAAGAAGAAAGCAACGCTCTGCCGATGTAGAGCCTGTGTTTGCCCAACTCAAGCATAATAACGGATTTAGACGATTTTCTTTAAAAGGACTTCAAAAAGTTGAATTAGAGTTCGGATTAATGGCTTTAGGTCACAACTTAAGGAAGAAAATTGCAGCATAAGGGCAATTTTTGCCTCCACTCAAAATTAACCCAATAAAAATCAAAACATCATCAAATAAAAAACCGTCTCAAATTATATGTTTTGAGACGGCTTCTTTTTTGTTTTGTACTACCTTAAAAGCAAATTATCCTCACGAGTGAAAAATAAAAACTTATACCAGTAAATTTTTAGCTTCTTCTACATTAGGTTCTGTGGCTAATTTCAATACACTAGCCATTACCTCTAACCAATGTCTTTCACCATGAGTATCATGAAATGAAGCACCATAAAGTGAAGCTGTTAATGAGTAAGAAACAATATTTCTCTCTTTTGCAATTTTAGAAAATATTATTGCTAATTGTTCTTTGTTAATAATTGTTGTTTCAAATCTTTCTGGCAAAATACTACAGGTACAAAATAACGTTAAGCATAAATTTGACAACTCTCTATAAGTTACATTATTTGATATAGATTGATTTAAATAGTAAAAAAGTTCTTTGGCACTATGATTCATGGCTTTTGTATTAATTTCTCTTTTTTAACTTGATTGCTACTGCAAATCTTACATAAATCTGTCTAAATAACAACTATTATCTGTTGTTTTATTCTACTTTAAAAGTGTCGTTGTCTTCCGTCCAATTATATTCTATTTCAAATGCAATTTGTCTTGCTAATTCAATTCCGTGTCGGTCACTTATGAAACCAAATGCCATGTCTATTCCAGCACTTACACCCGATGATGTATAATATTTATCGTCAATTGTCCAACGTGCTTTTTTTTCCAATTTACATTTATTCCATTTGTTATTACCCAAGCAAAAGCCCGTTTATTTGAAGTTGCTGTTTTATTGTCTAAAAGTCCAGTTCTTGCAAGTAGCGCACTTCCCGTACAAACTGTCAATACGAATTTGCTGAACGTTGATATTTCTTTTATTTTGCCTATGAGTAATTTATTTTCAACTTCTTTTCTTGTCCCCATGCCGCCAGGTACTATAAATATTTCCAAGTTGTCGTTAACATCTTCCAGTTTCTCGGTCAAGGCAGAAACTCCATGCCTATTTTTTATTTGTCCACCGTTTAGCGAATAAAACTTAATAGTATATAGGTCTAAAAGTCTTCCAAAAACTTCTACAGGCCCGTAAACATCTAAGGTTTCAAAGTCGTCAAATAGTAAAACTGCTATGTTCATATTCTAGTGTCGCTTAAAATTATCGTCAATGTTCTGGTACTACAGCGGATTCTGGATTAACTTAAATTCCATTATTAGAATTTCTAAAATCAACCCAAATACAAAACCAACTTTCCATTAAGCCTATTGCCAAAATCCGCTGTAGTAGCTGTTAGGTAACGTTTTTTATTATTTCTTCAATTTCAGAATCTGTTTCTATTTTCTTTCCAGTTTCAGTAAATTCATAAAGTAAAGGTTCTTCTGATATGCTTCTAATATAATTTTTGTCAATAAGTAAGTTTAAATATCGTAAAATTTCTTTTTTAGAGTTATAAGTCATCTTTGAAACTTCAAAAATCTGAAATCCCATATTTTCAATTGATTCAGAACAATTGTTTGATTGTAGCCACAATTGTTTAAGCAGGGTTTTCATAGTCTCAAATCTTAATTTGTCCGTTTCTAAATCTTCGATGATTTCATAAATGCCTATTATGTATTTTTCATATTTTTCTTTAGAAACTCCGAAAAACCAGCTTCTTTTCGGATTTTCCATAATCTGTTTGTAGAGAAGTCGGATTTTAACATCTTTTTCGTAATCTGGAAAATTATCTATTATTTGAAATTTTGAAATTTGTCCACTGAAATATTTTCGTGCCATAGAAGCGGCATATTGTCTGTCGGATTTTTGTTGCTTTTCAATCATATGCAAATATTTTCTAATGTTCTGGTACTACAGCGGGTTTGGGACTAAATCAAACCCCTATTTTCGGATTTTCCAAATCAACCCAAATACAAAACCAACTTTCCATTAAGCCTATTGCCAAAATCCGTTGTAGTAGCTGTTGTGCGATCGCTTTTTTAAAATTTTATACTATCTCTTTTGCATGAATACCTTGAAAGTTCTATGGGAGTATATTTTTCTTGTTTTAATTTAACATTTGAAATATCAATTAGACCTTGATCTGTTTCTTTTACTCCAACAGCAATATAAGGATTTGTATTAATATAAATAAGTTTTAATACTTTATCGCTTTTTTTACAAATTGGACAAATTACTTTACCTTCTAAATTTAGTTTGTATTTTACTGGTAGTGAAAAAGCTAGATTTAAGGAGTCAGTTTTGATATTTATTATTCTTTTTAAAAATATTGTGTCTTTCCCAATTCCTGTGCAATAAAAACTAATCTTATCATTTGCTTTTGGAATAAAAATCAATTTGAATTTACCAAAAGTGTCTGTTAGTGTTTCAGCTAAGATAAGGTTATTAGTTTTTACCAAAATTTTCAATCCAGAAACATTGATTTCAGGTTTTCTAGGTTTCAATTGACCATAAATTTTCATTGAATTTTGATCACATGTAAAGCTTAGTAAAATTATAGTAACTAAAATTAGACTTAAAACCTTTAATAGTATTTTCATTTAATATTTTATTCAGTTTCGTTCAGTTAAAGTCTCGCACAACTTGTATATATGTCTGATAAAATCCAACCTATCTACCCTAAAGTGGGTTGCTATGTCTGACAAATGTCAGCGTTTATTTGTTTTCAAAAATAGGATATTTACTTAACAATATTCAAACGAACTTATATTTGTTGAATCCTTTAGTACATTTATAAGTACAATTTCCATAGTACAAAACGTTATGTCAAGCTAATTCTTGTTTAAACTCTCATTAACTCTACTTTCTGAGAATAAAATAAGAACTAAACAAGTAGACTTTTATTCCACTGATTCAATACTATAAATGACTAAGATCAAATTTAAATATGGAAATCAATATATAATATTTGTTGTTTTTTTTAAATCATCAATAAAAAGGTTCGAGAATTGTCCTGTTTGGGCTACTAAGACAAAGCTTCAGAGAAATCTGGAGCTTTTTTTGTTATGATCAAGATTGCAAGTGCGAAGTCAGGAGACATTCGCACAACGCTAATAAGAACTACTCTGCGGAGAGCAAGTTGATGTCCTTCATTATCTATTGTTAAAACACACATTTTCAACATATTTATAATCATACAACCAAGTTCATAATAATTAATCTTAATTTGAGGTGTATAGAATTCTGATCTGTCTGACCTTGGATTATTAAAATACTTCTCAATTATTTTTTTAAGATTCTCCAATTTTTCAATCTCATTAGTTTCCATAATATCTTATTATTTTTATTTGCATAGGTCAGGAAGTTTTTACAATAAAACAGGAACATATATGACTGGATTTATACGTTCCTGCATTTATGACTGTCTATTCATAAATATCAATAATCAATCTACTAAAACAAAAGAGTAGAAAAAATAATTAAGATTGTTGGAAATAATATAAAGGAGATTATAAAAGAAAAAAATCTTAAAGTAAGACATATTGCTCACGATTCAGATTTAGATATTGAAGCGTTAAGAAGATATATGTTAGGCAAACAAATTATGGGAATCGACAAGCTTATTCGAATCAGTAAAGCTTTAAATGTAGAGATATCAGAATTATTCCGAGAAATATAACCCGCTACTAAGACAAAGCTTCAGAGAAATCTGGCGCTTTTTTTTTATATACCATTTCTAAACTCCGCGAATTTTGATTTTTTGAGTTAAACACAAATTTTACAAGTACAAAACTATCTGTAAATTCAGCCTAAAATCCCAATCTCCCCAAAACACCCTAGCCATTCGTTGTTTATATTCTTTCGTTTATTCGTCAGTTTTTAGGCTTTAATAATTGTCTAATTGATGCTAAATGGCCAAATAAAACAATAGGTACTATAAATGTTGGCAACCAACTAAAGGGAAAATTTAAAATCGCAATATTGGGTTGCTCAAAAGCAAATTTTTGAATTGGTGACGGTGTCGAAAAGAGTGCGTTCACAACAATACTTATTAAAAGCCCAAGACAAATAAAATTCCATATTAAAATTACTTTTCGGCTTAGTTTTGCTTTTGTCAATCCAAAATATGCGACTAATGGCGCAGAAATCCCCGCTAGAATGTCAAAGTTTCGACCTTCAAAAGTCATCAACTCCGGAATTGCTTTGTTGAGAAAAAGCCAAAACAAAACTATTTCAACTGGTATTCTGACAACGTTTAGATATGTCAAATTCTTAAGAGGTAAACTGTCAATAAATTGCCTGCCTTTTGAAGTTGCAAACAATAAAATAATTATCAAAAGTGTCGGCAAAATTCCTATCAACATTATTTTTGGCGGAAAAGAATTTGTGTCAGAGTTGTAAATATTTTTGAATGTCAAAACCAACTGTATTGTCAACCAAATTGCCAAACCTATAAAAACTGTCGTTGCTTTTTTTCGTGTCTCTTCAGAATTTGAGCTTCTAATTGTCCAAATAAAAAGCAATAAAGTCGCAACTGTTGTCAGTCCGAAAGTCAACGAAATATATGTTGGTAAATTATCAATCATTGTCTATTTTTTCAATGTCTGCGGTGTCGTTTTACAATGACAGCTAACTTTCATATGTGCGATAAAACCATCTAAATTTGGATATATTCGATAACCAATAATTTACGAATCTAAAAACACTCAATAATGAAGAGATAGAAAAGCACCCAGGTTCCAATAAAAAAGAATCCAAGGTACATGTTATTTAAATTTTTCTTTAAATCCCTTTTAACTATAAGTCGATATAAAATCCATACCAAGAAAGTAATCGTCAAACCTATTACCATTACAATTCTTCCCATAATTCATTTTTTTTTGACAACACCTAATTTCAGTCGTCTGTTAGCTTTTTTTTATGTTGCCACTAAATTCTGGTATGATAAAGCTTAGTGAATCTTAAGTAAATATAATAATTTAAGATAACATTCACAAATACAAAGCGCAAAGCACAATACTAAAACAAAGGAATATTCTTTCAAAATAAAAATATTTTCAATCTTTATAAAAATTATTTTTTTAATAAAACAAGAGAAAAATCCTCGTTATCCTTTTTTTAATGTAAAAACAATCAATTATTAATCAAATAAATACACAACAGTTAACTTGATTTATTTATGATTAATTGTTTCTAAATGTGATATTTTTAAAATATCAATTCAAAAAAAAACCTAAAATCTGTTTGTATAATCTTAAAATTAGTTGCATTTTTGCACCCACATTAGAGAAGTAGGCCCGTTCGTCTATCGGTTAGGACGCATGGTTTTCATCCATGTAAGAGCGGTTCGATTCCGCTACGGGCTACTAAAAAAAAGCTCCAGAGAAATCTGGAGCTTTTTACTTTTACAGGATATAGCAAAATTTAAAATTCAGGTAAAATACAAATGGAAAAAGAAATAAAATTATATCGAAATTCAAAGAAAACAAAAAAATTATTACTTACTTCTTTAGGAGTCTGTCTTATTTTGCTCCTTGTTATTCTTTACAGTGCGGGAATATTTGATAATGAATTAAAAACCAAACCGCTTGTGTTTTCTATTGGAGCATTTTTAATCATGCTTATACTTTTATTAAAAAGCGTTCTGAGCCTAAAAGACAAAAGCCCGTTAATTGAATTAAACAATCAAAACTTTTACGGAAAAACAACACCAATGTCAAAATCTTTTGGAATCGTGAATTGGATTGATGTAGACAACATCGAATTAGAAAAAACCGGAGGAGATAATCTCGTTGTTGTTACGATTAACAATCCTGAAAAATACGAAGGAAGGCTTTCGAAAATGATGTGGAATATCGCCCATAACAAAAACACTAATCAGTTGACATTAATGTATTCAGCTTCTGAAATTGATATTGATGCTGATGCACTTTTTACCTCATTTAATACCTTATGGAAAGAAAGTACTTCATCAAATAATTAAAACTAAAATGAATGTTTTGCTAATTTGAAAAAATTCGAAGAGGTGAAACACTACTACAATAAAATTAAAAACAAAAAAAGACTATTCAATCGAACAGTCTTTTTTTTGTTTTAGTCAAATTAATAAGCTTAAGCCATGAATAAAGCTCCTTTATTATAATTGTATAAAACCAAATCGTAAGGCACTAAAAGTGGTGCTATTTTTTCTGAAGCTGCATCAAATTCTATCCCGTTATGTTTTCTGAATAAATAAATTTCTTTCAAACAATTTGATAAACTCTGATGAATCGATGTTGTAAAAGTTGGCAATTGCTTATCTCCTACCAATAAATCAATTTGATAATTAGAGCTGCTTTTAGACAAATTATTGCCTATGATTTTTATCGTAAATGTTGTTGCTTTTCCGTGTTGTTCACCTTGATATTGTATTACCATAATTTTATTATTAAAAAGGTTAGATTATTTTATACTTCTATTTATTTTTATGCAAATTGAAGAATTAAAGTTATGAAAAAAAAGCAAATGTGTAAAAAATACAGTCTAAATTAAATGTTATTTTTTTTTTATGCTACATCAGCACTTCTACCCCAATTTTATCTTTATTCAGATTCTCATTTTTTTATTTTAATTTTGATTAACTAATCACAAAAACCTCATATTATGGAAATTAAACCTATTGCACTATTTTTATCTGCTCTTGTAACGCTTGTAGTTGGATTTATCTGGTACAACCCAAAAGTGTTTGGGACAATCTGGATGCGGGAAAATAATCTGACGCAGGAAGAACTTCGAAAAGGAAATATGCTCAAAATATTCGGATTGACTTATATTTTCTCTTTAATGATTACTGTTACGCTAATGTCATTAACCATTCATCAAACCGGTGCTATTGGTATGGTTGGCGGACCGCCGTTAATCGATAGCGCAAAACCATCCTTTGCTGCTTTTATGGCAGATTACGGAATGGCATATCGCACGTTTAAACATGGAGCGCTTCACGGATTCATGTCCGGATTATTATTTGCTTTTCCGATCATTGGAATTAATGGCTTATTCGAAAGAAAATCATGGAAATACATATTTATTCACGCCGGGTTCTGGGTGATAACACTAACTTTAATGGGCGGAATTATTTGCGCATATGCATAAATTCAAAAAAAATAAAAAATAAAAAAAGCCCGTTTGAAATAAAATCAAACGGGTTTTTCTTAATAATAACTTAAACAAAGTGAGTTGTTATAAATATTATCTAATTTTGAAAAAATTAGCTCACACTTTTGAATACAACTTATTCTTTTCAAATCTACAACAGTGCATCATTACTACCTTTAGAATGGAATTCACTGGCGGCAGATAATATTTTTTTGACCAGGGAATATCTCGAGGTACTGGAAAACTCTTCTCCGGTAAATATGATTTGTCATTTTATTGGGATTTTCAACGAAGATAAACTCGCAGGAATTGCCTTAACTCAATTTTTATTCGCAGAAAAGCTGGATTCTTTTGGAGAACGGGATCAATGTTTAAAAACATCTGTACGCAATTTTGCATTCAAAAACTTTGCTTCACATGTTTTATTCGTTGGTAACAATATGCTCACGGGACAAAATGCTTTTGCATTTGCTCAAGACATAAAGCAGCCTAAGGCCGTTAAAACACTTCACAAAGCAATTAACCAGCTTAAAAAAGACCTGAAAGCAAACGGAAGAAAGGTTCATATAACAAGCATAAAAGATTTTACAGAAAAGGAAATTGAGCCGCTACAAGCTGAATTTAAAAACAATTATACGTTTTCGACCCAACCCAATATGATTTTCGAAATCAACAAAAATTGGACAACTGAACAAGACTACATTGATGCTTTATCAAAAAAGTATCGCGACCAATACAAACGTGCCCGAAAAAAAGCGGAAGGAATTGTAAAGAAAAAAATGGCTCTGGATGACATTAAGAATTATGAAGATGTTATTTATGATTTGTATTTTCATGTGGCTAAGAACGCGCCTTTCAATACTTTTTTCTTAGCACGAAATCACTTTAGTTTTTTTAAAGAAATCATGAAGGATAATTTTTTGTTTTATGGCTATTTTCTAGACGAAAAACTAATTGGTTTCAATACGCTAATTAAAAATGGAACCGCGATGGATACCTATTTTTTAGGTTATGATGAAACGATTCAGCGTGAAAAAATGTTGTACTTAAACATGTTGTACGATATGATTGCCTGTTCGATCAATCAGGGTTTTTCAGAAATTGTTTTTGCACGAACTGCTTTGGAAATCAAAAGTTCTGTTGGAGCAAAACCTGTAAAAATGTATGGATTGATTACGCACAGCAACGCTTTGATCAATCATAACATTGCTAAACTTTTCAATTACCTTGAACCTAAGACTGATTGGCAGGAACGAAATCCTTTTAAATAAATAGCTTTTGCAAAGTTGGTTTGCGCATTTTTCTCATTTCGATAATAAAACCATTTTTTTTCAGGAGCTAATCCCGCTCCCGAAGCCCAATGTCATTTAATTTAAAGAAAATTTATAATGCTTTTGCCGAATGGATCTCGCGCAAAGTCGCAAAGCCGCCAAGTTGACATCCGTTTTCTTTGCGACTTTGCGACTTTTCGCGAATTTTTTTAGCCATAATTGTCCTTAAAAAAGCTTAACTTAATGACATTGACCAAAGCCTCGGGACCGGCACAAAAGGATTCCCACTTCTATCCTACCGTCTGGACGCAAATATTGTTAATCAGTTTTGAACATGAATTTGCTTCGCCTGTTCGACTTTCAGCCTCGGGTCACGAATTTGCACAAATTTTAACAGGTTAATTTAGTTTGTGAAATTCGTGTTTGTTTTATACTTGTATCCACACGGTAGACTTCTATCGGGGCTAGGGCAATCATTTTCATAATAATATTTTCGTATAGTTTGTCATCTCGACTGAAAGGAGAGATCACACGCAGAACTCGACAAAGATTGGTAACTTTTTTTATGGAATTACTTGTGTGATCTCTCCTCCGTCGAGATGACAAGATTGTGGTAACTTTCTGGAACGTAAATCTTTGTCAACTTTGTCGAAAGTGAAATTACTTTTTAAGGAATTGCAATTTTCATTTGTTTGTGCAAAATATGAATTTCTAAAGAAGTCTGTGCACCGCAATACTCACCGTCAATCTGAAAATTTACAGGATAATCTGTTTTTATCGTGGCTTTGTCTGTCGAAATAATCACTATATCATCAGAATCAATTGGCATATTACCAGTAATAATTTTTCCGATTAGTAATAAATCAAGATTCTTGAGGATCACCAATTCAAACTTCCCGTCATTCATAACGCCATGCGGATTGATAACAACTCCTGTTCCGTATTTTTGAGAATTCGCAATGACAATCATTCTTGCGGTATGCTCAACCGTTTTATTATTTGCCGAAATAGTTGCTACAAAAGGTTCTTCTGACTCTTTCAATGCCGAATAAGCCTGCAAGGCATATCCCCAAAAACCGCGTAAATTACTTTCTTCGTAATTCTTAACCAGATTGGCATTAACACCAATATCGCTTAAATGAATACTTTTTTTACCGTTGATACAGATCATATCCATTTCGATATAACGATTCAGAAAAGCAATTCTCAGATTCTCCTCAATGGTAGTAGGCAAATTCAGGTCGACAGATAAACCATTTGCCGATCCTGCAGGCAAAATACCTATAATTACATCAAACTCTTCCATGGCTTCAGCAACCATTTTTATAGTTCCGTCGCCACCGGCAACAATAATTCGTTCCGGTAAATATTGATTATAACGTTTTTGTATTTCTCTTTGATCATTTTTACCTTTGGTTTCATACACTTCCAGATCAAAATGATTTGTAATTGCAAACTCTTCAACTGCTTCAATCAAATCTGATTTATCCAAGTCTCCGGAAATAGGGTTTACAACAAATATGATATTCTTTTTCAAAATTTTATTTTTAAAGTCAATTAAAATAATTAATTTACAGCATCTATCTATAAATATACGTAATTAATGAAACCAATTTTACAATTATATCGAGGTTATGCCAATGAAGAGGAATTAATTGTAATGGGCCATGTTTTTAAAAGAACGTATGATTATGATTTCCAGAAGAAAAACCTAAAAAATGCACGTTCAATCATTAATCAGTTTAGGATAAAAACACTTGAAAATTTTGATATTTATCTAAAGTGCGGCAATCAGGAAATTCATACTAAAACATTAGACGACGGCTATTTTAAGTTTTGTATTCCACTTGAAACAGAAACTTCTTTTGGATGGATGGAATATGAAGTTAGCATTAAAGATGAAAATGAAACCATCACTGAAAAAGGCAGTTTTATTAGACCTCACAAAGGAAAATTAGGAATAATATCTGATATTGACGATACCTTTTTGATTTCGCATACTCAAAATTTCTTCAAAAAAATCTATATTCTTTTATTTAAAAATGTAAATGATCGTAAAGTCTTTACAGATGTTGTATCTCATTATCAGGCTTTGAGCTCAGCCGGAAGAAACAATAAAGAAGAAGAAAATGCCTTTTTTTATGTTTCAAGCAGTGAATGGAATTTGTACCGGTTTATCGTGAAATTTACTAAAATACATAAATTACCAAGAGCTGTTATTTTATTGAAAGATATTAGAAGAGGCATCACGGATTTTTTCATGAGCGGACGCGGAAATCACGATCATAAGTTTGATAAAATAAAACATGTTCTGGAGTTCTATCCTAATCTTAAATATGTTTTACTGGGTGATGATTCACAACACGATCCTATTCTCTATGAACGAATCTGCAAAATATTCCCTGTGACTGTAAAGGCGGTTTACATCAGGCAAACGGGGAAACATCAAAAAAAAGCAACTCAGGTTGTTTTGAAAAACTTAGAGAATTTAGAAGTCTCTGTTTGTTATTATAAAGACAGCAGCGAAGCGATTATGCATTCTAAATCTATTGGCCTAATTCAGTAGATTTTTTTGTTCCAAGTTTTAAGTTTCAGGTTTCACATCTGAAACCCTTCTTACAGCCCAGATTGAAGAGGAAAACCGGATTAGATCCAGAAAACAAAAAAAGCCTTTGTCAAAGCTCGAAACTTTAACAAAGACTTATTTAAACTATATGATTTAAGCTCAGAAACTGAAAACTGCCACTGAGACTAAAAACTAAATTAACCTTTAAAATTATCAATCTCTTCCTGAACAATTTCCCAGTCAAGAAGCAATTGATCTAAATCTTTTTTCTTCTTTTTGTATGCAGTAAAAAAAGAAGCATCTTCGATATGTTTGTTATAATTAGAAGCCAACAACTTATCATCGTGCTGAATGTCTCGCTCTAATTGCTTGATTTGACTTTCAACTTTACTCAATTTATTTTGTAATGCTTTCCCTTTTTTCTGATCTTCGTACGAAGTTTTATTGCTTTCTTTTGGAGCAGCAGCTTTAGCAATATCTTTTTTCTCGACTTCACGCATGTTTTCAAGATTGCGCTGTTCTAAGAAATAATTGATATCTCCTAAATATTGTTTGATTTTTTGATCTTTGAATTCGTAAACAATATTTGACATTCCCTGCAGGAAATCCCTATCGTGAGAAACTAATAATAAGGTTCCTCCAAATTTTTGAAGTGCGGCTTTTAGAACGTTTTTAGATTTGATATCCAAGTGATTCGTAGGCTCATCCATCAGCAAAACATTGATGGGTTGTAATAATAGCTTACAAAGTGCCAAACGGTTACGTTCACCTCCTGAAAGTACTTTTACTTTTTTCTCTACATCATCGCCACGAAATAAGAAAGATCCCAACATGTCACGCACTTTTGATCGGTTTGTGTCTGTTGCAGCATCTTCCATGGTTTGCAGCAGCGTGATTTCGCCATCAAGATATTCAGCTTGATTTTGAGCGAAATAACCCAATTGTACATTGTGTCCTAATTTGATATTTCCGTCGTATTCAAACTCGTTTACAATCGCTTTGATAAATGTTGATTTTCCCTGACCATTTTGTCCAACAAAAGCAATTTTACTACCGCGTTCTACTAATAAATCAATGTCTTTTAAGATCACATTATCTCCGTAAGCTTTCGTTACATGCTCAGCTTCGACTACTACTTTACCCGGTTCTTTTGAAACAGGAAACGTAATATTCATTACTGAATTGTCATCTTCATCAACTTCGATTCTTTCTACTTTATCTAACTTTTTAATCAACGATTGCGCCATTGAAGCTTTTGAAGCTTTTGCACGGAATTTCTCGATTAGTTTTTCTGTTTCTTCAATTTTCTTAGCCTGATTCTTCTGAGTCGCTAATTGTTTTTCACGAATTTCATGACGCAGTTCTAAATACTGTGAATATGGTTTATTGAAATCGTACGCTTTTCCTAAAGAAATTTCGATTGTACGATTGGTAACATTATCCAGGAACATTTTATCGTGCGATACGATTACTACAACTCCAGGATAATTACGCAAGAAACTCTCTAACCAGATGATACTTTCGATATCAAGGTGATTCGTAGGCTCATCCAGAAGTAATACATCATTTGCCTGCAATAATAGTTTAGCAAGCTCAATACGCATTCTCCAACCTCCTGAAAAAGTTTCAGTCTGATTGTTAAACACTTCTCTTTTGAAACCTAATCCCAAAAGGATTTTTTCTGTATCTCCTACATAATTGTAACCTCCCAATAGTTCAAAACGATGGGTATAATCAGACAAGTCTTCAATAATATGTCCGTATTCTTCACTCTCATAGTCAGTTCTGGTAACCAATTGATGATTGATTTCTTCTAATTTCTTCTCTACAATTTTAATTTCAGTAAAGGCTTCGTAAGCTTCTTCTAAAACTGTTCTTCCGCGTTCAAAATCAATATCCTGACGTAAAAACCCCATTCGGATATCTTTTTCCTGAGAAATAACTCCGGAATCAGGAGCAAAATCTCTTGCTAACATTTTTAGCATTGTCGATTTACCGGCTCCGTTTTTACCAACAAGACCTACGCGGTCACCGGCACCTAAACGAAAAGTAACTTCTTCAAATAAATATGTTCCTCCAAAAGAAACCGAAAGATTGTGTATATTAAGCATAATTTTGTGACTATTGTTACAGGCAGTAAAGGTTTTAAGTACTTTTTTTACTTTACTTTTTGAAAGTGCAAAAGTAAGACAATTAATTGAAGTTTCGACCCCGGTTTTAAAAACATATCTTTAGGACTCTTTCTGCTCTCCTATCTTATTTTGCGACCTTGATCTTGCTATTTCATTAGATAGTGACCCTAAAAAAACGGATGAAAGATCAATTAAGATCCTCCATCCGTTTTTTATTATATTATGATTTTTGCTTATTCTGCTTCTTTTGGCTCTGGCATCAAAATAGATAATACTACTGAGATCACCAAAATTCCTCCGATAACGATCAATGAATAAATTGATTCGATATGATAAAATGGAGCAATGATCATTTTAACACCAATAAACGAAAGGATAATTGCCAATCCGTATTGTAGTTTGCTGAACAAGTGAATGAAGTTATCTAATAAGAAAAACAATGCTCTTAATCCTAAAATTGCAAAAATGTTAGAGGTATAAAGGATAAACGGGTCATTTGAAATCGCGAAAATCGCAGGAATAGAGTCAACTGCAAATAGTAAATCTGTAAACTCAATTACCGCTACAACTACTAAAAGCGGTGTTGCTAATTTTTTTCCGTTTTCGTATGTAAAGAATTTATCGCCATCGTATTTATCAGAAACACTAAAAAACTTTCTGATCAATCTTGCCCCTCTTGTATTGTTGTAATCTTCATCATCGTCTTCATCACCAGCTGACCAGGATTTAATTCCGGCATAAACAAGGAACAATCCAAAAGCAGTCATGATTAAATTGATATCATATTTAAATCCTTCTAATCCGGCAAGGCTCAATAATTTGTTTAAGTATGTAAGCTCGATTAAGAATGCTCCTGAGAATATAAAAATAGCTCTTAGAACTAAAGCTCCTATAATTCCCCAAAATAAAACTTTATGCTTGTTTTCGTTTTGTACATCAAAAAATTTAAAGACTAATATAAAAACAAATAGATTATCTACAGAAAGTGCTTTCTCAATCCAATAGGCTGATTGAAACTCATAAAATTTGGCAGCGCCTGCAAAGTGATAAATTAAACCACTAAAAATCATTGCTAAACTTATCCAAACTAATGACCAGGTTATCGCTTCTTTATTAGTTACGACATGGCTTTTCTTATTGAAAATTCCTAAATCCAACAACAGCATGATTACTACCGCGACTGCAAATACTATTATTAAACCTGGGTGTTCTGAAAAAATAGGGTGTTGATTCATTTTTAAATATTAATTAAATTAGATTTGAAATTATTTATTAGCCATTGTAACTACTATCACTCTGCCGCCTTCTTCTTTTGAAAGCAATATTTTTTTACCATCTGTCAGCTCCAGCATTGTCCCAATAGGAATTTCTTTGTCTTCGGTAACATCTTTTAATGAGGTTAGTTTTTGATTGACAAATACCCATTTATCATTAAAAAATGTAAAGTAACCAACAGGAACTTTTTGCGCTGCGGTCAGTTTTTCATTTCTGGCAATATTACGATTAACGTGCCATTGAAACAAGTATTGATCATTATAAACCATCAATCTGTGATTTTCAGGTTTCCAGGTAGTTTCCTGAAATTGATAATACAAATCTAATACAGGGAGCGTGCCTTTGTGCGCCGTATTACAAAACGGGCATCTTGGTGTATTGGTGTTATCAAAAACATACCATTTTTGCTCGCAGGAAACATTATGGTATTTCTGCATTAAGTCTGTAGTTTTCAGCAACGCTATTTCCCATTCTTCGGCATTAGGCCTTTGCATCGGGTTGTGTAATCCGTCAATAAAAACTTTATCAAATAAGGTTTTTAAATAAGGGCCCGTGATGGTGTACGGCAATTTTGTAATACCTGCCCAAGGCAAATCCCATTTAGAGACCTGATTGAGTTTGGGTCTGTTTGCCGGATCTGTGGGATGTTCTATAAACATCGCTTTTTCGCCCATCGACAGCAAGTCATCTTTTTCTGTATCAAGATCATGCACCTTCCCGCCTTTTAACGGATGTCTATGCAATAAAAACATATAAATTAAAACCGGTAATGCATGCAAATCGGTTAATCTGTTTGGTAATTTTCTATTTGGGTCTGTTTTATTCAGATGTTTTGTCAGTTACTTTATTGTGATGTGCTACTAAAACCTGATCGAATTCTTTTAGATGTTCAGCATTTAAATTTTCTTCAAAATACTAAATTACAGAATCGCATGCTATTTTAGAACCTTTACTTGATACTTTTGCCGAACCTGCGCCATCAGAAACCGCTAAAACACTCCAGCCAATTTCCTTGAAATTTTTAAACGCTAAATCATCTTCTCTAACAAATTGCTGATATCAGGCAAAAAAAACTACCGAAATGACAAAAACTCTAATACTTTTTTCCAAGTAGAGTTGCAACAAAATAGGTATATTTGCAACTTATCTGCTTTGTAAGATTAATAAATAATAAATCTATCAATATTCGAAAGAATTATTATTCAAAAAAAGAAAAAAATCTTCGATACTACATCAAATAACACTTAGAAGAATGTTTAAAAAAGGATCAAAATTAAATAGTATTTTAACGGGAAGTTGTCCAAAATGCCAAAAAGAAAGCATGTATACAGACAGCAATCCGCTTCATTTGACTAAAGTTTTAAAAATGAATGACCATTGCAGTCATTGCGGATTTAAATATCAAATTGAACCTTCATTTTTTTATGGTGCGATGTATGTAAGCTACGGATTAAATGTTGCGGTTGGGATTGCGGCTTTTATAATTTCCTTTGTATTTTTCAAAGCTTCAATCGAAGAATCCTTTATCGCAATAGTTATTAGCTTAATTGTATTGTTTCCGTTTGTTTTAAGACTTTCAAGGAATTTATACATTAACATGTTTGTCTCTTATGATCCTAAGGCCGGTCAAAAATAAGAGTCTTTAAATATCTTTTATGAAATCGCTGAATATCAATTTCACGATCTAGAGGAACTTCATTTTCAATTTTATCAAATAAAGCTTTTGCCATTGCAGGCCCAAGCATTACGCCTCTTGTCCCTAATCCGTTTAGAATATGCAGCGATTGATGCTCATGGTGTGTACCAATCAAAGGCCTTCTGTCTTTAACAGTTGGGCGAACTCCACCAAAATGTTTTACAATTTCAAAATCGCAGGTTATAATTTCTTTTATACGCTCAAGAAGTTCTTGTTTCCCTTCTTCTGTAGGTAAATCTGTTTTATCCTGCCAGTTATATGTAGCACCAACTTTAAATAAATCATTACCCATAGGCAATATAAAAACGCTTGTATTTACTATAACATCAAGATCTAAATCCGGCGCTTTTATTACAAACAATTCTCCCTTTGTACCGTCTAATGGCAAATAATTAAAGAAAGGGTTTTTATGCAGACCAAAACCTTCTGCAAAAATAATATGACGGGCCCGGATATTTTTATATTGAATTCCGTTATCTAAAAACTCTACACAACTACTATCAAAAGACTCTTCTAATAACAAATTATTTTCTTGCAAATACTTTTTGTAATTATCCAGCAACAAAGCTGTATCTACATAACCTGTATGCAAAACTTCGCCATAATCGTATGGAGAATCAATACTATTATATTTTTTGGTAATTAATTTAGTAGATAGAAAAGGCGCCAGATTTATTTTGTCTGAAGCAGCAAACCAATTATTCTGTTCTTCGATCGAAAAGAATTTTCTTAAAATAGGGAGTTTAAAATTAAATTTCACCTGCAATTTATCTTCTATCTGACGGTAGAAATCGCTCATCAGTATTAATTGTTCTTGCGCTTTCCAAACCTCACTAAAACGTTTCAAAATAACAGGATTATATAAACCGCCAGCGACTTTTGATGAATTTTGAGATTCATTGTCAACAACTAAAATAGTGCTATTGTTTTTAAGGGCAACTTCTGCAAAAGAAATTCCTGCTAATCCAGATCCAACAATTAAATAATCTAACATGTATAAAAAGATAAAAATAAAAAAAACTCTCACTACAAAGGTAGTAAGAGTTTCTGTTATAATACAACCAAATATTTAGTAGGTCCACATATCTTGCTCGAAATTACGAATCTTCTCTTTTACTCTTTCTGCTTCCAACAGCTGACTTTGCGCATCATCTTTCATATACGCTTTGATCTCACGATCTCCATACATATTTTCTTCTTTATAAATTACCGCATTAAAATACCTCGAATTTAAAATTTGATCAAATGAAATTGGACGCGCTGAATTTTTATCATTAAATGCTTTTGCTTCATAAAGCACTTCTCTGGCATCTGGAAAGAAAATCCAAAATAGCTCAATATAATCTTTCTCGTCGCTATTCATTGTATAAACATCAGGAGTTACGGGACAAATTCCCAGTAAACGATATTTCAGTTCACTATGGCGTTTATCAAAATACCAATATCCTTTTATTTTATATTGTGTAACATCTGCAGCAGTTAAATCCTGTTTCAAAATGTATTCTGCCGGCACTGATCTTGTTGCCCCTACAGTTTCTTCAACATAAGAAACGGATTTCTTTTTCCCGGTACCTGTAATTACTTTTTTCTTGACTACACGCGATTTGTAGTCGTCCGGATATTGGTTGATTAATTCTCTTCCCGCATCTGTTGTATCAACACGGGATAACGCACCCTGAATATCTTTCAAAGATTTTTTTGTATTGAAATAGCTATCACTGTATACTTCAGTTATTTTACCACTTTTCATCCCTTTGATTAACACATCATAAAGAGAACGTCTGTCTGAACCAATATTAGCAGTATCTACAGGAAAATATAAAGGGAAATTAATTTTCTCATTTAAATCAATAATTTCCCAGACCGTTTTTCCCATCAATACATCCCGATCATCTACATAGCCATAAGATAATGGCTTGTCATTGTCTGAAATTCGTTGTGCAGCAGTCTTTAATCCTATCTGCGCAGGCGTTTTTGCATTTAGCAAATTTGATTGTGCGTGGCAGCAAAAACTTCCCGTAGCAACAACAATAACAATTAAAAAAAGTCTTATTTTCATCATGATATTAGTATAAAACATTGAACGTAGCTTTATCAGATTTATTGTAATTTTCTTACATAATAGCAGGGTAAAAAATTAAAAACACTAAAAAAATCTTTTTTTTGCGCTAAATAATACCTACAAAATAAGAGTAATCAGTACAACAAAACGCCAAATAACTGACTAACAACAAACTAAGTTACATTTTTTTATTCTATCAACGTTTTAATATTACTTTAAAAATGCGATTATCTACATTTGTACTAAAATGAATTAAATCTAAGGAATTCAGAAATACTTATTATTTTGCTAAAAAAACAAATTTCATCAAATCAATATCAGTTAATATAATCTTATATACTTGAATAATTGAGCTTAATTAAAGACGAAAAAAAACTCTTACTGCATGGCGCAGTAAGAGTTTTTTTATTATGTAATGAGATACTTAGTAATTCCACATATCTTGTTCGAAGTTACGAATCTTCTCTTTTACTCTTTCAGATTCTAACAATTGGTTTTGGGCATTATCTTTCATGTAATCTTTGATCTCACGATCTCCGTACAAGTTTTCTTCTTTGTAGATAACTGCATTAAAACGTCTTGAATTTAATATCTGATCAAATGAAATTGGAAGCGCAGAGTTATTATCGTTAAAAGCTTTTGCTTCATGCAAAGCTTCTCTCGCATTAGGGAAGAAAACCCAAAATAACTCAATATAATCTTTCTCGTCACTATTCATTGTATAAACATCTGGAGTTACAGGACAAATTCCCAGCAAACGATATTTCAGTTCACTCTGACGTTTGTCAAAATACCAGTATCCTTTAACTTTATATTGTGTAACATCTGCAGCAGTTAAATCCTGTTTAAGGATATACTCTGCCGGTACTGATCTTGTTGGTCCTACTGTTTCTTCAACATAAGAAACAGATTTCTTTTTGCCGGTACCGGTAACTACTTTTTTCTTCACTACACGTGATTTGTAGTCATCCGGATATTGGTTGATCAATTCTCTTCCTGCATCTGTTGTATCAATACGAGATAACGCACCCTGAATATCTTTCAAAGATTTTTTAGTATTGAAATAACTGTCGCTATACACTTCAGTTATTTTGCCATTTTTAACAGCCTTCGTCAAAACGTCATAAAGAGAGCGTCTGTCAGAACCAATATTAGCCGTATCTACCGGAAAATATAATGGAAAGTTGATTTTTTCATTTAAATCAATGATTTCCCAAGTAGTTTTCCCCATCAATATATCTCTATCATCTACATAACCATAAGCCAAAGGCTTATCGTTATCTGAGATAAGTTGAGCAGGAGTTTTAAGTCCTATCTGAGCAGGTGTTTTCGCATTTAGCAAATTAGATTGCGCATAAGAAGAAAAACCTCCAGCGATAGAAACAATAGCTATTAAAAAATTTCTTACTTTCATCATGATACCATTATAAGATATTGAACGTAGTTTTACCTACTTTTTATTATTGTATTTCGTAAATTACCGGAGCAGTTCTTGGTAATAAATAACTACCAGCTCCAACAAGTTTAGTTTTAATTTCAGAAATAGTAACCTGATCTCCTTTTCCAGCTCTTGAAAGTATTGTTTTACACTGAGCATTCAATTTATTTCCAGAAACAACAACAGTAGGCTGTCCTGCAATTTTCAAATTAAATCCAACAACATCTAAACCAACTTCAAAATCGAAGTCAAGTAATTTAGCACCAATAGTAGCAATCTCTAAGTTAGATTTAGGTCCTCTTACAACACCCACTTCTCCTCTAATTGTACCAGTTGGTCCAGGAATACCTTTAATTCTGAATGTTTTCTTATCTGTAACTTTATCTCCGTTTGGCAACGTACCAGTAACAGCAATTGTAGCTTCATTACCAGAACCCGGGTTCATGTTATATTTACCTGGTTTACCAGCAGAAGATAATCCCGGAGCACTAGCAACAACTTTGTTGTCAGCAACACCAGCAAAAGATACAGAGATTGGATTAACAACACCTCTATAAACAACATTCATTTTATCAGCAGAAATTGTGGCAGAATTTGGTCTTGGAACTACAACATAAGTTCCATTAAAAGGAAGAACAATTGGCTTACCATTCTCAACAAAATTAAAAGAACCTCCAATTTTTTGCTCTCCTACTCCACCAGCAGTCATTTCCAGAACAGCCTGACCATTAACTAATCTTCCAGGTCCTTTAAAATCCGTAAATTGAGCATTTGGATCGTATTTACCCAAAACTACTTTACCTGTAACTTTTTCTCCTTGAAAATAAGCATTTTTATCTAATACAACAATGGCTTCAAATTTACTGTAAGAAGCCTCATCAACTGCTGCTTTTCCTAAAGCACGATTGTAAACATCGGCTTCTATTTTCTGTACATCATTCTGCCAAGCTGAAAGTTTTGCAGCGGTTGCAATTGCGGGAAATCCTTTAAAATGATATGCTAAATATTTTTCTTTAATACCATCTTTATTTTTGACATCAGAAACATCAAATTTCTTGTTAACTTCAGTAGATATATCAGCATACTTAGCACCAAGAGCAGCTTTCATATCTGCTTTGTATTTTTCAATCTTAGCAATAATTTCATTACCTTTTTTAGTGTAACCATCACCTGTAAACCAGTCGTCGATGTTATCACCTCTGTCCATAGACTCGTAAGGTAACTTTCCAGTTTCTTTATCTATTTCAAAACCATTTACAGCTTGCGCCTTTAAACTTCCAATAAAAGTATAAAAATCTTTTGAAATAGCTTCCACCTTATGGGCAACTACAGCTGCATCAGCAAATTCTCCTTTTGCCTCAGAAGCTTTTAGATTTAAAGTTTCTAATAACTTTGCGTTTGTTGTAACCGAAGAAACGTTTGCATCTTCAAATTTTTCATTCATCAAACCAAAAGCAGATATAACTTCTTTTGATACGTTCATTGCCAACATTGCGATGAAAACCAGATACATCAGGTTAATCATCTTCTGTCTAGGGGTTAATTTTCCTCCTGCCATTTTTTCTAATTAGTTCTTATTAATAAATTTAATATAATAGTCAAAAACTAATTATCCTTTGTTACTCATTGCAGAAAGCATACCACCGTAAACACTGTTTAAAGAAGCAATGTTTGCAGTCATTGATTGCATTTGTTCTTTCAATTTAGTTGCATTTTCAGCGATTTCACTGTTTGCTTGTGCATTTCTTGTAGCACTTTCTAATTGAACTTTGTATAAGCTGTTTAATGATTCCATTTGTGCAGCAGCCATAGACATTTCTTCAGCATATTTCTTTTGTCCTGCAATAGAATCTACTGTTGGAGAAATTGCTTTTGCAGCTCCTTCGAAATTTTTGATAGAGTTTCCTAAACTTGACATTAATTCTCCGTCAATTTTAGCTTCTTTCAACATTACGTCTAATTTTTGAGACAACAATCCTTGGGCATCAGATGGAGTTTCAACTTTATTACCTTTTTTCACTGCTTGACCGTTAGCTAATTCAGGATAAACAAGAGTCCAGTCCAACTCTTCATCAACTGGTTCAAAAGCAGAAAGTGCAAAGATTAACGCTTCCGTTACCAATCCAATTGATAACATCAAAGTTCCTGTTAATGGTCCAATCTCAAAGTGAGTAATTTTGAATAAAGCTCCAATAATTACTACTGCCGCTCCCATACCATAAGCGAAATTCATTGCTTTTTTACTTAATAATGCCATAATACTTTTTTTTAGGTTTTAATTTAAAATAGATTTGATTTGGTTATTTGAATTTAATTATTACTTACTTTTCTTTTTTCCGCTTCCGGTTGCTTGAGTTCCCATGTAATCTTGTACTGTTCTGAAACCAATATAACTTCTTGCAGAATCTGCATATTCGTGGTCACGTGTGCTTACCTGTAGGAAATAAGCAACATCTTTCCAAGAACCTCCACGAACTACTTTTCTTTGATTGTTTCCATCAATTACGTTAGGGTTCATTGTAGAAACATATTCATATGCATTTGGATTATAAGCTGAATCTGTCCACTCTGAAACGTTTCCTGCCATATTATATAATCCGTAACCATTTACATCATATGATTTAGCCTCAACAGTATACAAAGCTTCGTCAGCTGCATAATCACCTCTGCTTGGTTTAAAGTTTGCCATAAAACAACCTCTGTCAGTTTTAGTATAAGGACCTCCCCAAGGATATGTAGCTGATTCCAGACCACCTCTTGCAGCATACTCCCATTCTGCCTCTGTTGGCAATCTGAATGAGTTTACTAAATCACGTCCTTTTTTCTTTGATTTAATATAACTGTTTTTATTTAAAGTTCTCCATGCACAAAATGCTTTAGCTTGTTTCCAGGTTACACCAACTACAGGATAATCTCCGTAAGCTTTGTGCCAGAAATAGTCATTATGCATTGGCTCATTATAAGAATAAGCAAAATCTTTAATCCAAACTGTTGTATCAGGATAAACACTAACTTGTTCTGTTTTAACGAAATCTTTTCTTTTACCAACTTTAGCTTTTGCAGCAGCCTGAATGTCCATCCAAGAATAACGGAATTTCAATTTGTTTACATCAATTGTTCTCAAACCATTATATGATTCTTCAATTGGCAAATACATAGAATCCATTACCTCAGCATAATATTCATCCGGATATGCTTTAGTATCTTTGATTAACTTTACTTTTTTGTTCAGTTTTCTTCCAGCATAAGGATCATCTTTTGTTCCTACACTATAGTAATTATCATACATGTATTTATCATATGCCGTCATTTTGTCCGGCTCTGAATCATTAAATGCATAATCTGCAATACTTCCACCTTTTTTTCCTTTGTCACCAGTAGATTTTTGTCCTGTTTCATCAGCAAGAATTGCCAAACGAACTCTCATTGTAGAATCTTTTACCCATTCTACAAATTGACGGTACTCACTATTTGTAATCTCAGTTTCATCCATATAAAATGCACGAACTGTAACTGTTTTAGTTGGAGCATCTTCCACATTAGCTAAATCAGCATCTGATTTACCCATAATAAAAGACCCACCTGGAACTAAAGTCATTCCATAAGGTTTCTCCGGATGCCATTTCCCTCCTGAAACACCAACCAACTCACCTTTGTCTCCTGACTTACCACAGCCAATTACCAGTGTTAACATTGCTGCAAATGCAATAAACTTCTTCATATAAATTTGGGATTATCTATTCATTATTATAAGTCCGTAAACGTATTTATTATTTATCTAAAAAACAATACAAGTTGCGAAATTTATTTTATCGCTCAAAAATAATGTTAAATAAAATAAAAAAAAAATATTTCATCGACAAACTAACGCAAAAAATCGACGTAACACGTTAAATTTTATATTTTGCATTTATTTTCCTACTAATATTTGTTAACGATTTTTTAAAATTTAAAAAAAATTGAAAATTTCAACAAAATTTCCAATTATAAAGCGTTTTTTCGTTGGGCTTTCCACCATCTTTCCGGCAATTCCTGATTACAAGCGCTTAGATATTCGTCGTACGAACAGGGTAATAACGTATTTCTCTTCAACTTATTGTGACCATTTGACTCAAACGGAATTTCAATCCACCATCGCTCTGTTTTATCACTCTTATAAAAAACCAATTCTTCTTCTTCGAGCGGAACAATATATTTTAAATACGTTGCTCTACTACCAAATGGATATTCTTTAGATCGATAATGATATCCTTCTATAAAATACCAAACCATTTGTGCAATAATAACTGATTCCGGTGCTGTACTATTATGATTAAAAATCCCCAAACAGGATACTTTATCACTAATTCCTGCATATCTGGCTAACGAACATATTTCTTTTCCGTTGAAACCATTTGGCTCAAAAGAGATTAGATTTCCTGATTCTGAAGATTTTACTGAATTCAAATCTATACTTACCAAATCAGCATCTCTGAAAACAGGTTCAGCCAGTGCAATATTATTTGAGATTTCACCCAAACGATAGGCATCAAAAAATAACTTTTCGATCAAATCAATTTCTTCCTGCGAATTGTAATACGTCTGATAACCAATATTGCAATAGTTAAACAGATTATTAGGCTCATCGATAATAATTTTAGTAAGATAAGAATTAGCCGAAACTGTTTCGTTTTCTTTTCCAAAATCAAATTTATTATCTACGGCTACCATATTTACCATTTGCTCTAAATCATCGTAAGCACGATACAAAGCATAGGTCAAATCCTGTGAACCTCCCAGAACTATAGGAATCACTTTATTCCTGATTAATCTTGATGTAACCTTTTTTAAAGCGAAATAAGTATCCTCTACAGAATTTCCTGCGCGAATATCACCTAAGTCTGCAATAGATGCATCCCAGTTACCGGGAAACATACTGTAAAGTCTCTTACGAACTGCATTTAAATCAACCTCATTAATCACATTACTATTACGTCGGTCTTCTAAAACACCAACTATTGCAATCGTAATTTTGCTTATATCAGGAAACTGATCTTGTGTATGCAAAACAATTTTGCTACCCAATTCTTGTGAAGACAATGAACTAATGAATTTTAAAATTCCTTCATTAACTGGTTCTAGAAAATCAAACTCCATTTATTATTTCTTTTTAGCAGCTGGTTTTTTAGCTGGCGCTTTTTTAGCGGTTGTTGCTTTTTTGGCCGGTGTCTTTTTTGCCGGTGTTTTTTTGGCGATCATTTCCTGAACTTCGGCCAATGTTAATTTTGTTGCATCAACATCTTTACTTAATTCAATTTTGATTTTACCTTTTGTAATAACCGAACGTCCCCAACGAGCTTTTTCAACCAAAATTCCTTCATCCTCCCAATTGTGGAGCACTTTATCTATATTTTTCTGTAATTTATCTTCAATTAGTTCTTCAACTTCTTGTTGTGATAAATTATCGAAATTGTATTTTTTACTAACATTAATAAAAATTCCATTCCATTTGATGAACGGACCAAAACGCCCTACACCTTTCTGAACACCTTCGCCTTTATAAACTGCGATTGGAGCATCGGCAATTGCTTTCTCATCAATTAATTCCTGTGCTCTTTCTTTAGAAAGACTTAACGGATCTTCTCCTTTTGGCAAAGAAATAAATACGCTTCCGTGACGAACATAAGGACCGTAACGCCCATTACTTACTTCTACTTCTTCTCCTTTATATTCTCCTAAGTTTTTAGGTAATAAAAACAAGTTTAAAGCTTCTTCAAGTGTAATATTTCCAATATTCTGATCAGACATTAAACTGGCGAATTTTTTATCTTCATCGTCTGCTTCTCCAATTTGAGCCATTGGTCCAAATTTTCCTAAACGAACAGAAACTTGTCTTCCGTCAGCATCTTTTCCTAAGATTCTTTCTCCGCTTTCGCGTTCTGCGTTCGCTTCAACCTCTTTTACATTCGGGTGAAATTTATCGTAGAACTCTTTCATCATCACTGCCCAGTCAATATTTCCTTCGGCAATTTCATCAAAATCCTGTTCTACTTTTGCAGTAAAGTTATAATCAAGAATATTCCCGAAGTTCTTTACTAAGAAATCCGTAACAATTGTCCCAATATCCGTTGGCACTAATTTTCCTTTATCTGAACCTGTATTTTCTTTTAGCAACTTCTCACCTACTTTATTAGCTTGCAAAGTAAGTTGGGTATAATTACGTTCCTGACCTTCAAGAGTTCCTTTCTCAACATAATTTCTATTGATGATAGTCGAGATAGTTGGTGCGTACGTAGACGGACGACCAATTCCTAATTCTTCTAATTTTTTCACCAAAGAAGCCTCTGTATAACGAGCCGGTGGTCTTGAATATCTCTCTGTAGCTGTAATATAATTGTTAACTAATTTTTCGTTTACTTTTAATGCAGGCAACATTCCTTCTTGCTCTTCCTCATCATCATCATGACCTTCTAAATAAACTTTAAGGAAACCTTCGAAAAGCAAAACTTCTCCAGAAGCTGTAAATATTTCGCTGTGATTATTTGCTTCAATTTTTACGTTTGTCCTTTCTAATTGCGCATCGCTCATTTGAGACGCCAATGTTCTTTTCCAGATCAAATCATACAAACGGGCCTGGTCACGATCGATATTTACCGTGTGACGTGACATATCTGTCGGACGAATTGCTTCGTGCGCCTCTTGTGCTCCTTTGCTTTTGTTTGCGAAAGTTCGGGGTCTTGAGAACTCTTTTCCGTATGATTTAATAATTTCCGCTTCAGCAGCATCCATTGCATCTTTAGAAAGATTCACACTATCAGTTCTCATATAGGTAATAAGTCCCGCTTCGTACAAACGTTGTGCAAGCTGCATGGTGATCCCAACTGGCAAATACAATTTTCTCGCTGCCTCTTGTTGCAAAGTCGAAGTTGTAAAAGGTGCTGTTGGTGATTTTTTGGTAGGTTTAGTTTCTAAATCTGCTACCTTATATTGTGATCCGATATTTTTATTTAAAAAATCTTCGGCTTCTTTTTTAGTATTGAAGTTTTTTGGCAATTTGGCTTTGAAAGATTTCCCAGCCTCATTTACAAATTCTGCTACGATAGAATAACTCGCAACTGCATTAAAATTTTGAATTTCGCGTTCTCTCTCTACAATCAAACGAACTGATACTGATTGTACACGACCAGCTGATAATCCTCCTTTAATTTTTCTCCATAAAACCGGAGATAATTCATAACCCACTAAACGATCTAAAACACGACGTGCTTGTTGTGCGTTTACTAAATTATAATCTATTTCTCTTGGATTATCAATCGCTTTAAGAATCGCAGATTTTGTAATTTCGTGAAAAACAATTCGCTTAGTTTTTTTTGTATCCAGTTTCAGTTCTTCCGCAAGATGCCATGAAATAGCCTCCCCTTCGCGGTCCTCATCACTTGCTAACCAGACCATTTCGGCATTCTTAGATAGTGTTTTCAATTTGCTTACTAAGGCTTTTTTATCCGGAGAAACTTCGTATTTAGGTTTAAAACCATTCTCTACATCTACTCCTATTTCCTTTGATGGTAAGTCTGCGATATGTCCGTAACTTGATTCTACTTGAAAATCACTTCCCAGAAATTTCTCGATCGTTTTCGCCTTTGCAGGTGACTCCACTATTACTAAATTCTTTGCCATTGCTCTATTTTTCTGCAACAAAAGTATCTATTTTTTTTAAATATCAACCTCGCTAATTGATTTTTGAGGTATTTTAATGTTATGTTTCTTAAAAATGAATATTTAAGGGCATTGTTCCTTATTATATATATAGGTATAAATTTTAAAGCTTTATGACCAAGAAATGTTCTTTTTTTTAATATTGATACTTTAAATTGATTCGATATTCTTGCATTGCTTAAAAAAAAACAAAGCAGAAAAACATAAATAACGTCAGGAAAATAGTCTCGTTTTTTTAACAAAATTTTTATAATATTTTGCTTTACGGAAAACCGTAGCGTAAACAATTCTAAAAGCTCTAATTTTCAACCATCAATTTTTATAGTCTCTTACTAAGATATTCTTTTGATAAAACCATAAAAATTATTGCTAGAAAAACAGCTCATGATAAAACTTTACAAGATTATATTTTTATTGATTTTAATTAATTGCGGAAATACCTTAACGGCGAAAAACTCTATTTTTATTAACAAAAAAGAGTTTCCAAATAGTGTTACAAAAAAAAACGTTATTCTTCCTACAGCAACCATTAGCGGAACAACTATTGTTTGCCAAAACGCTACGAATCCAAAAATAACGTTTAAAATTACTGATGGTGTTGGACCTTATAAATTTGTATATCAAATAAATGATGAAACTAAACAGACCATTGAATCCGCAAGCAATATTGTAACTGTAGATGTTTTAACTGAAAATCCAGGAGTTTTCACTTACAAATTTATCAGTTTCAGCGAGGCATCAGGAGACCAAACACTGAATGATGTTACTGCAACCGTTACGATCAAAACTTCTCCTGATGGTACATTGGGAGGAACTGGGTCAGGTAGCAACTTTAATGGAGTTCCGGTTTTTAGAATTTGTAGTAATACCATTTCTTCATTTACATTTACAAATGCGTCAAACACGCCCACTTTAAACACAAATTACACAATTAACTGGGGTGATGGCTCACCTGACTTTAACTCCTCATCTTGGTTAAGCACAACACATACCTATTCTATCGGTCTTTGGAATTTAACTTATATTATCCAAGGAAATGACGGTTGTAATACGATTGCAAAATACATTGTTTTTGTTGGTTCTAATCCTGCCGTTTCTTTAGGAAATCCTGGAAACACAGATATTTGCAATTCAAGCTCTCTTATTTTTCCTATTACTGGCACAACAAATAATCCACCAGGAACAACTTATACAGTATCTTTTAATGATGGTTCTGCTCCACAAACTTTCAATCATCCTCCTCCAGCAAGTATTACTCATACTTTTTTAAAAACTTCTTGTGGCACAAATAGTGTCAGTGGAAGCGGCACAACATATAGCAATTCCTTTTCAGCAAACATAAAAGCTGAAAATCCTTGTGGTGCTTCTGAAGTTGGTGTTGTTCCAATATATGTATCAACTCCACCAACAGCTAATTTCACATTACCAACGAAAAGCTGTATTAACACACAGGTATGTATGACAAATACATCAACTGGTGCCTATGAAAACAATGGTAACAATTGTAATACCTCTCCCAAAATAATTTGGTCTATTTCACCCTCAACAGGATTTTCTGTAGTTAGCGGAAGTTTAGGAAATGATTTTAATTCTACTGACCCCGCTTTATGGCTAAGTGGATCAAACGCACCATGCCTAAATTTCTCACAATCAGGAACATATACAATCACAATAAAAACAGGAAATAGATGTGGTTTTGACACAGTATTTAAAACAATTTGCGTTGAACCTAAACTAACTCCAACCTTCACACTCGATAATACATCCGGATGCTCCTCTAAAACTATAACAGCCACCAATACCACAGACACAACAAATTCTTGCAGCCCTCTGAGTTACCTCTGGAGTGTAAACTACTCTCCAACTATTAATTGCGGAACAAACATACCTCCTATTACAAGCCAAACTACTACAGATGCATCTTTTACTTTTACTGAATCCGGAACCTACACTATTAAACTAACGGCAACAAACTCATGTTTACCTGCAACAACTTCAACACAAACTGTAATTATAAAAAAACCACCAACTGTAACCATTAATCCAATTGTCAATATTTGCCCGGTTTTACCAACAAATACAATTAGTCCAAAGGCAGTTATCACGAATTGCGGCACTCAATCTCCGTTGACGTACGAATGGAGTTTTCCGGGAGGAACGCCATCATCCTCAAATTTAGAAATACCCGGTGATATCACTTATAGTAGTACAGGGACATTTACCTATTCTTTAAAAGTAACTAATGAATGTGGTCCAAGTACTGCAAGCGGCTCTTTTACAATCAATCCCACGCCAGTAATAAGTGGTGATTTGTTTTCTTGTGCGGGAAGTAAATCACAACTAACAGGCTCACCAACTGCTGCAACGACATTGCTTTGGGTATCTTCATCTCCAAACATTGCTACCGTAAGCAACTCCGGTTTAGTCACTGGATTATTAGCAGGAACGACCAACATTACTTATACAAATACCTTCGGATGTAAAACCACAGTTTCATTTATTGTAAATCAAGCTCCAGTAATAACAAGCCAACCCACTCCTGCTACAGCTTGTCAAGGAGGAATTGTTCCTGCATTATCTTTTACTACAAGTGGCATAAATGGAACAGCTGCTTATCAATGGTATTCTAATACCAGCAATAATACTTTGGGTACAGCAATACCCGGTGAAACCACTGCGACGTATAATCCGCCATCTGCCACAGCAGGAATATTTTATTATTATTGTATCATTACTTTGCCTACAGGAGGGTGTAATGCAATTACAACAACCCCAGTCAAAGTAACAATTCTAACCAATATATCAATCACAACACAGCCAACGGATTCTCAAAATCTGTGTATTGGCGGCACAATTGCAACACCTCTAACAATCACAACTTCAGGAGGAACAGGAAACTATTCTTATCAATGGTATAGTAACACCACAAATTCAAATACAGGTGGAACACTAATTACGGGAGCTGCCTCGATAAAATTTACCCCTGATGTTTTTACAATCCCTGGTACTTATTACTATTATGCAACGGTTTCTCCAAACGGAAATGGCTGTATACCCATAACTAGTAATACAGCCGTAATTATTGTTTATCCAGATCCAACAATAACTACACAACCTGTCGCAACTCAAACTTTATGTCAAAATACAACTTCTACCAACTTAGAAGTTAATGCCATTGGAGGCAACGTAGCTTTTTCGTACCAATGGTATAGCAATAGTTCTAATGTGAATACAGGCGGAACAATTATTTTCGGGGCAACCAATAACACGTATACACCACCATCGAATATAGTTGGTACAAAATATTATTATAGTGTAGCATCTCAAAATAGCACTTCGGGCTGCAACGTCACAAGTGCAACATCTCAAGTTATCGTAATTGCGACGCCAACAATAAATAACCACCCTGTTTCAAGTGCTATCTGTCTTGGCGGAACCCCAACTATCTTATCTGTATCTTACATTAATGGAGTTGGTTTACCTGGCTATCAATGGTTTTCAAATGTAAATACCAGCAATTCCGGCGGAGTTTTAATTCCTGGCGAAACTAATTCAACTTTTAATCCGCCAAATACAACTGCTGGAACCTTTTATTATTATTGCATCATTACTTTATCCTCTGGGGGATGCTCAAACATAACTTCAAATACAGCCACTGTGATAATTAACACATTGCCTAGTATTGATTTACAACCCATATCGACACAAACTCTATGTGTTGGAGCTGCTTTGTCAACTCCTTTAAAAATACACTATACCGGTGGCGAGGGAAATCCAACTTATAAGTGGTACACCAATAGCTCAAATTCAAATATTGGTGGAATATTAATTTCCGGAGCAACAAATGCCAGCTATTTGCCTCCTGTTTTTACTTTAACTGGAAATTATTACTATTATGCAGAGGTCTCTTTAAATGGTAATGGTTGTGGAACACTCCTTAGTAATCCTGCCGAAATTGCGATTATACCTGATCCTGTAATCACATCGCAGCCTTTACCATCTCAAACTCTTTGTCAAAATGCATTGGCAACGGACCTAACTGTGAGCGCTTCAGGCGGAATTGGCACAACTTATTCTTATCAGTGGTTTTCAAATACGCTCAATAATAATACAACAGGAACACCAATTTCTGGGGCAACGCTCGACTCTTATTTACCACCAACCTCCAGCAATGGAACTTATTATTATTACTGTGTCATTTCTCAATCTACAGGATCGGGTTGCAACGTAACCAGTAATACTGCAACTGTTATTGTAAATTTAGCACCCTCATTTACTTCACAGCCAATTTCTAATACTATTTGTATTGGACAAACATTAAACGCATTAAGCGTAAGCTACATTAACGGGGTCGGAACAGCACAATACCAATGGTATTCCAACGGTACTAATACAATTATAGGAGGCACATCTATTTCTGGCGCTGTAAATTCTTCTTATAACGCTCCAAATTCAGTTGTGGGTACATTTTATTATTACTGTATTATCACTTTACCTTCTGGAGGATGTTCTATCTTAACATCAAATATTGCAAACGTTACTATCAATCAAAAACCTGTTATTGCAAATAAAACCGCCCAAATTTGTAGTGGTGATGCCTTTACAATTTTGCCAAACAACTCAGGAAGCGATATTGTTCCGCTGGAAACAACTTATACTTGGGCGTTACCAACTATTTCTCCTTCTAGCTCAATAACCGGCGCATCAGCACAAAATACACAACAAAACGCTATTAGTCAGAGATTAATAAATACGACTACTGGTACAGCAACCGTAACTTATGTTGTGACTCCAATTTCTGGAAATTGTACAGGAACATCTTTTACAGTAGTCATTACTGTAAATCCGGCTATTACTTTGAACGATACAAAATCTAACAGCACGTGTTTTGGCATCAATAACGGTTCTATTCAAGTGGCAATTTCGGGAGGGGTGCCTTTTAGTTCCGGAGACTCTTATCAAATTGATTGGTCGGGGCCAAACGGATTTACTTCGAACATCTCAAACATTGCTAATTTAGCACCTGGCGATTATACCATTTCTGTCAGAGACCAGCAAAATTGCTCAACAACAAAAAAATATACGATTATCGAACCCAATGAAATTGTAATTAGCTCCATTTTAGAAAAAGACATCACATGCTTTAATGATGCTGATGGAAAAATTACAATTGCCATTACTGGTGGTTCTCCAACTTATATCATTAATTGGACAAAAAATGGAATTCCTTTTTCAAACATACAAAACTTATCAAATTTAGGCCCTGGAACATATACAGTTACTGTTTCTGATATTTATAATTGTGGTCCCAAAACTGCACTATTTACTATAACTGAGCCTCCGTTATTAGCAGTTTCATTAGCTGGAAAAACAGATGTTTTATGTAATGGAGATGCAACTGGCGCAATAACAATAAATAATACAGGAGGAACGCTTCCGTATACTTATGCATGGAAGGGACCAAATGGTTTCTCAAGCACAAATCAAAATTTAACTCATCTTATTGCAGGAACTTACAATTTAATTATAACAGATCATTCTGGCTGTACTCAAAATTTAACCGAAACAATTACTCAAAATTCAGCAATTATTATCACAGCCACTTCAACGCCAATTATTTGTTATAATGACAATAATGCTTCTATAAATATCGCCATTTCTGGTGGAATTGGTCCTTATCAAATTTCCTGGAGTAATCTAGGCAACGGTACTTTTATGGATAATCTTTCTGCTGGAGATTATCTCGTTACCGTTACAGATGCTCTTAATTGCGTTAAAACATTAAATGTAAATATTCCGGAAGCCCCTATTTTTACAATTCGTCCCGTTGTTAAAAACATTTCCTGTTTTGGTGCTAAAAACGGAAGTATTAAACTAAATCTTATAGGTGGAATCGCTCCAATAAAATTAACATGGAGTGATAATTCTTCCTCCGGAACAGAAAGAAATAATTTAGCACCTGGAACATATGCAGTGACTATTGTTGATGCAAAACCTTGTACAATAACCAAAACTTTTATTATAATAGAACCGCAACTTCTCGCTCTTTCAGCCAATGTAACTAATGCCTTTGATTGTAATAATGCTAAAAGCGGTTCGATAAACTTATTAGTATCAGGCGGTACACCACCATTTACTTATAACTGGTCAAACGGAGCCACAAGTGAAGATTTAACAAATCTTTCTTCTGGAAACTATTTGGTTACGGTTACCGATTTTAATGGCTGCTCTGAACAGGCGCAATACAACATAAACAGACCTCCGGCAATTGTAACTAAAGTAGATACAAAAACTGATTTTGATTGTGAGACTAAATATGTAAAACAAACATTTGCAGCGAATGTAACTGGCGGAATGCCTCCTTATCAACTGGATTGGTCCAGCGGTAAGGTAAGTGGTGCAAACAATGAAATAATGAATACTTCCCAAAACGGAACCGTAATTCTTAATGTTACGGATAACCTTGGGTGTAAATCAAATTACACTTTTAATGTTGACATACCCATACTTGGAGATCCATCATTCGATACCACTTCTTTTGCTTTAACTACTTATGGAATTTATTCTGTAAATGACCCAATAGTATTCACAAATACATCTACAGGAAGTTATATTAGTTCATATTGGGATTTTGGCGACGGCGCTGCTTCAAATGAAATAAATCCTACTCATACTTTTGTAAAAGAAGGCACTTATCTCATTACTCAAACTGTAACTTATCCTTTTGGATGTATTTATAAATATACAAGCTCCCTAAAAATTGAAAAAGGATATGACTTGATTACTCCAAATGGTTTTACTCCAAACGGTGACGGAATCAATGATACTTTCAAACCTACATTCAAAGGATTCAAAACAGTCGATTTGAGTGTTTACGATACGTGGGGTGAATTAATTTATTCTGAAAAAGGAAATAACCTGCGTGGTTGGGATGGAAAAATAAAAGGTACTGAATCTGAAAATGGCAACTATTATTTTAAAATTAGCGGCGTTACTTTCTACGGAACTACAATCAATACTAATGGGCCATTTACCCTTATAAAATAAGTACACCAAAATGAAACTAAAATTAATTGCACTACTAGCCTTTCTCTTTCTTTCTTCATCCATAAAAGCACAAGATCCTATTTTTACTCAATATTATATGGTTCCTCAAACCTTGAATCCTGGTTTTACAGGTTTTACAGAAACCACTACGGCTGGTATTTTACATAGAACTCAGTGGCCAGATTTGAATTTCAGAGTCGATTCTGATTATGCTTTCATGGACACTTGGCTGCCTAAGGCCAACAGCGGTGTAGGTATCAGCATTTTAAATCAAAGAGAAAAATTTACTAATTATAACTTTACTTCCATTAACTTAAAATATGCCTACCGAGTTCAACTTAATGACTATTGGTACTTTAGACCTGCAATAGAAATTGGTTACGGAATAAAATCATATGCGTTTCAGAATATTGTTTTAGAAGATCAAATCAATATTGGCCAAGGAACTATAAATCCCTCAAGCATAGATCCACTACTCCTCAATGACAAGGCTAATTTCTTTGATTTCTCTGCAGGAATGCTTTTTAATACTGAACAGGCTTGGTTTGGCGCTTCTTTAAAACACATCAACAAACCAAATATTTCCTTTACCACCAATGGAAATGTTCCTTTAGATATGTTTTTTTCGGCCAATGCCGGTTATGAATTTAAAATTGCGGATTATATCGATGTAACTCTTTTTCCGTTTGAAACAAAAATGCTCTTAACAACTAATTATATGAGTCAAGGCGAATACAGCCGTTTAGATATTGGAACAGGATTGGTCTTCGATCGCTTTTTTTTCGGAATAAGTGCCGCTACAAATCCTGGAAAAAAAGCTAACAATAGCCATTTTATGACTTCGGTAAATGCTTTTGGCGGACTTCAATATGAGCATTTAAAATTCGGCTATTCCTATGATTTTAGTACCTCAAGAATTGGTAATACAGGCGGTATCTATGAACTATCTGTTATTTACCAATTTGATTTGAAAGCAAATTGCTTTGGCTGCCCAAATTATCAATGATATGACAGATATTTAATGATATTATCTATTTTGAAACGAAATGCAGAAATCGCGTATTCTTAAAAAATAATTTCCAAAAGATTGTTAATTCTTTCTCTGCCATCTTGTCATATTGATCGCATTTGCGTTATCTTTGCACTTTGAAATTATACAATGGAAAAGATTATTGAAGAAAGCAAACAGGGCGAAAGTCTTGTTTTAGAAAATAAACCTGAGAATACTAAAAAACTTTTTATAGAAAGTTACGGTTGTGCAATGAATTTTTCGGACAGTGAAATCGTAGCTTCCATTTTATCGATAAACGGATACAATACTACACAAACTCTTGAAGACGCTGATTTAGTTCTGGTAAATACCTGCTCGATTCGGGATAAGGCTGAACAGACTATTCGCAAACGTTTAGAAAAATACAATGCGGTGAAACGCATTAATCCGAAGATGAAAGTAGGCGTTTTAGGCTGTATGGCCGAGCGCTTGAAAAGCCAATTTCTGGAGGAAGAAAAAATCGTCGACCTTGTTGTAGGACCTGATGCTTACAAAGACTTACCTAATTTATTGGCAGAAGTTGAAGAAGGCCGTGATGCCATTAATGTAATTTTATCTAAAGAGGAAACCTACGGAGATATTTCGCCGGTTCGTTTGATGAGTAACGGAATTACAGCTTTGGTTTCGATCACCCGTGGTTGCGATAATATGTGTACGTTTTGTGTTGTGCCTTTTACTCGCGGTCGTGAACGTAGTCGTGAACCTCAAAGTATCATGAAGGAAATTCAGGATTTATGGGACAAAGGCTTTAAGGAAATTACGCTGCTAGGACAAAATGTCGACAGTTACCTATGGTATGGTGGTGGTTTGAAAAAGGATTTCGAAAATGCTTCTGACATGCAAAAAGCAACGGCGGTTGACTTTGATCAATTGCTTGAAATGGTTGCTGTTGGTTTTCCTAAAATGCGTATTCGATTCTCGACTTCTAATCCTCAGGATATGCACGAAAGTGTTTTGCACGTTATTGCAAAACATCCAAATATCTGTAAACACATTCACTTACCGGTTCAGTCCGGAAGTAACAGAATTCTAAAAGAGATGAATCGTTTGCATACACGTGAAGAATACATGACTTTGATTGATAAGATCAGAGCGATTATTCCGAATGCTTCGATTTCGCAGGATATGATTGCTGGTTTCCCAACAGAAACCGAAGAAGATCACAAAGATACAATGAGTTTAATGGAGTACGTAAAGTATAATTTCGGTTATATGTATTCGTACTCTGAGCGTCCGGGAACTTTGGCAGGAAGAAAAATGGAAGATGATGTTACCGACGAAACCAAAGCAAGAAGATTACAGGAAATTGTGGACCTACAACAAAAACATGCCTGGTTCAGAAGTGAAGAATTCGTTGGACAAATAGTTGAAGTTCTTGTCGAAAAAGTTTCTAAAAAATCAACTGAAGAATTCTCAGGAAGAAACTCTCAAAGTATTACGGTAGTTTTCCCGAAAGAAGATTATAAAATTGGAGATTTTGTAAATGTAAAAATCACAAGCTGTACTTCAGGAACATTAAAAGGTACAGCTGTTGGGCTAAGTAGTATGAATTAATTTTTTCGCCACAGATCAATAGGATTAAAATAATTTAATTATATTGTTTTTCTTACTTTTATGGATTGTGTAAATAAATTAAATTATGCATTATTACAGAGAAATTGAGACTTATAAGATTATAGGAATTTGTATGGAAGTACATCGAAATCTTGGTCCAGGTCTATTAGAAGTAGTTTACAAAGATGCTTTTAGAAATAGAATTTAAAGAAAAAAATATTCCTTTCGAGAGAGAAAAAGAATATTCTATTGAATACAAGGGCAAAATTTTGCCTCATAAATTTTATGCCGACATTATTATTAATGAAGATATCGTTTTAGAGGTAAAAGCAATAAAAGAATTTTCAAATGAACATATTGCTCAGATTCTAAATTATATAAAGTTATCGAATTCAGAAGTTGGATTGCTTGTTAATTTTCAAACAAAATCACTCCAACATAAAAGATATGTTTTATAAAAATTTAAAAGAATCTTTGTTAATCTTTTTAATCTGTGGCATAAAAAATAAAATTATTATTTGTAATTTTTAAGACTCGTGTACATTGCGTAACTTGAAACAAATAAAAACTTGAAACAAAATTTTACATGGAAACAGTTCAAGCAATAAAACAGCGATTTGAAATTATTGGAAATGATCCGAAATTAAATCGTGCTATCGAAAAAGCCATTCAGGTTGCTCCTACTGATATTTCGGTAATGGTAACTGGGGAAAGTGGTGTTGGTAAAGAAAATATTCCAAGAATAATACATTCACTTTCGCATAGAAAGCATGGTAAATATATTGCGGTAAACTGTGGTGCAATTCCAGAAGGAACTATTGACAGTGAGCTTTTTGGACACGAAAAAGGTGCTTTTACAGGTGCTACAAGCACTCGTGAAGGTTATTTTGAAGTGGCTGACGGCGGAACAATTTTCCTGGATGAAGTGGGCGAATTGCCACTAACAACCCAAGTTCGTTTGCTTCGTGTACTTGAAAATGGCGAATTTATCAAAGTAGGTTCATCTCAGGTTCAGAAAACAAATGTTAGAATTGTAGCAGCTACAAACGTAAACTTATTCAATGCTATTGAAAAAGGAAAATTCCGCGAGGATTTGTATTATCGTTTGACTACTGTTGAAATTACTTTGCCTCCTTTACGAGAAAGAAACGAAGACATCCATTTATTATTCAGAAAATTTGTTGCTGATTTTGCGCACAAATACAAAATGCCACCGTTGAAACTAGATGATGATGCAGTTCAGCTTTTACAAAAATTCAGATGGAACGGAAATATTCGCCAATTGCGAAATGTAGCAGAACAAATCTCTGTTCTGGAAACCAACCGCGATATTACATTAGCGACTCTAAAATCGTATTTACCTACTGAAGGAAGCAATTTGCCTTCTGTAATTAATGAGAAGAAAAAAGAAAGTGATTTTAGCACAGAAAGAGATATTTTATATAAAGTTCTTTTTGATATGAAAAGCGATCTGAATGATTTGAAGAAACTTACCCTTGAATTGATGAAGAATGGTACAAAAGTACAAGACATCAACCCAAATTTGATTCAGAAAATATATGGTTCTCAGGAAAATGAAAGTGAAATAGATTTTGAAGAAGAACCAAGAACTGCTGTCATGACTCCTGCAACGCGCGAGGATAATTATCAGATGCAGGATGACAATTATCTGTTTGCCGAAACCATTGAGGAGGAAGAAGTTTTACGTTTAGAACAAAAAGAAATCGAAATGATCAAAAAATCATTAGAAAAAAATAAAGGAAAACGAAAAGCTGCCGCAGATGAATTAGGTATTTCTGAACGTACTTTATACCGAAAAATTAAACAATTCGATTTATAAAAATAAAAAAATCCAACCATTTAAATTCTAAAAAATAAATCCCAAATCCCAAATTAGTATATTTGAAAAAAATTGAGATTCTCGCAAGAATTGGAATTTGGAGTTTACAAAAATGGAATTTTTCAAGGAATTGGAATTTCACACCTATATTGATTTTATGAAAAAAATATATTCTTTATTAGCCTTAATGAGCCTCTTTATGTTAAGCGGGTGCTCAGTTTACAACTTTACAGGAACAGGGAAAATTGATGCCAAAACTTTTCAGGTCAACTTTTTTCAGAACAATGCTGATTTGATCGAGCCCGGAATTGACAGACAATTTACATTGGCATTACAGGATTTAATCCAGAATCAGACCAATCTAAACTTAGTAAGTAATAGTGGTGACTTGGTTTATGAAGGAGAAATTGTAGATTACAGAACAACACCAATGACTGCTACTGCTGATCAGCAGGCGGCTCAAAACCGTTTGACAATTAGGGTTAATGTTAGATTTACAAATAAAAAGAAGGAAACTGATGATTTCGAGAAACCATTCGAATTCTATTATGACTATCCGGGTGCAACATTGCCAACGAGTGCTGTTTTAAATACAGCAATTCAAACTATATTCGAGAGAATCACACAAGATATCTTTAATGATTCTTTGGCAAAATGGTAGTTTTTTGTTTAACTGGTAAATCGTTAAGTCGCAGAAACGATTAAACAATTTTAGATTAAACATAAACAATTAAACGATTAAACAAATAAAAGAATGAATGTAACTGATTATACCTACTTAATGAACAAACCCGATGCTATTACAGAAAAGCAAGCGGACGCATTAGGAAGTGTTTTGAATGAATTTCCCTATTTTCAAAGTGCCAGAGCATTGCGATTAAAAGGTCTTTACAATCAAAATAGCTTTAAGTATAATTATGCATTAAAAGTTACGGCTGCTCATACAACTGATCGAGCTGTTTTATTCGATTTTATCACTTCAGAAACTTTCACCTCTATTCAGAACGAATATTATGATCAAAAACTGAGAGACCTTTTAGAAATTAAAGTTTTCGACAGCGAAGTTGTTTCTTTTGAAGAAATCAAAAAAGCAACTGAAGTTCGAATTGATCCAATTGAACAATCTATTCTGAATTCTATAAGAGAAGCAACAAACGTTACTTTTAAAGAGCCTTTAAAAACAGAAGACGAAGCGAGTGAACCAGTTATTGAACGCTCTATTTCAGATACTTTTAAAGAAGCAACACCAGAAACTTTTGAAGAACCGGTAAAAATCGAAGAAATCAAAATTGAGCCAATCATTACTGAGCAATCAATTTTAGACACTTTTAAAGAAGTAATACCAAACACTTTTGAAGAACCGGTAAAAATCGAGGAAGTCAAAATTGAACCTGTCATTACAGAAGAATCAATTTTAGATACTTTTAAAGAGGTGCTGCCAAATTCTCCAGACGAACCGGTGAAATTTGAAGAGAAACCAATTGATCCAATTATTGAACAATCTATTTTAGATTCTATCAAAGAAGCATCAAATATAACTTTTGAAGCAGCTGCAAAAACAGAAGAACCAAAAGAACCAATTGCAGAGCAAACTGTCTTACCTTCTAATAAAGAAACGATGCCAACATTTTTTGAGGAAATAGTAGATGATGAAATTCCGGAAGTAAGAATCGATCCGATCGAAAAATCTATTTTAATTTCTATCAAAGAAGCAGCAAAAGTAGTTTTTGAAGAACCAAAAATAACTAAAGAACCGAAGGTAACTGAAGTTCCGGAAATCGTAAAAATTGCCGAAGAAAATCTGGAAATTGGAAAACCATTGGATTTCTCTACTAATGAAAAGCATTCTTTTCAGGAATGGCTGCAATTAGCGCGAACTGAACCAATTGACAGAACAGAAGAAGGTCCTCAGGAAGCAAAAGAAGTCGAAAAAACAGTAAAACCAAAGATTGAAGCTGAAATAGTTGACGATGAGAAAAAGAAAAAGGCTGAAATAATCGATAAATTCATCGAAACAAACCCAAAAATATCTCCTATAAAACAGACTGCAATAGTCCCAGCGGTACAATTTGACCTTAATACAGGTGATAATTCTTACTTAATGACTGAGACTTTAGCGAGAGTATATTTGGAACAAAAAAAATATACAAAAGCAATACAAGCATATGAAATATTAATTTTGAAATATCCAGAAAAAATTAGTTTCTTTGCAGACCGTATTTCGGATATAAAGATTTTACAACAAAATAACAATAATAATTAAACAATGAGCACATTTTCAATTTTTTTAGTTTTAATCACAATAGTTTGCTTTCTATTGATCGTAGTAATCATGGTTCAAAATCCTAAAGGTGGCGGATTGTCTTCTACTATTAGTGGAACTCAAATGTTAGGTGGAGTACAAAAAACAACTGACTTTTTAGATAAAAGTACTTGGACACTTGCTACTATTTTGATTGCTTTAATCTTACTTTCGAGCTTAAGCTTTACAGGATCATTAAACGATACAGGATCTAAAATTATTGATAAATCTGAGATTCCTGCGGCTAGTACACCAGCTGCTCCGGCTCAACAAACTCCTGCTCCTGCAACAAAATAATAATTTTGATATAAATATAAAAATGCCAGCCTGTCAAAGCTGGCATTTTTTTTAGGAAATAATGTCAGTTTTACGAGCATGGCATAATTTCTGAAAGTTATTTAAGCATTAAAAAAATATAAACTATTAATAATATAAAATCATGACTTTAAACATTAAACCGCTTTCAGACCGCGTACTTATTGAGCCTGTTGCAGCTGAGACTAAAACTGCGTCAGGGATTTTTATTCCAGATACTGCCAAAGAGAAACCACAAAAAGGAACTGTAGTTGCAGTAGGAAATGGATCTAAAGATCATACTATGACCGTAAAAGTTGGCGATACTGTTCTTTATGGTAAATATGCAGGAACAGAATTAAAACTTGAAGGAACTGATTATTTGATTATGCGTGAAGACGATATCTTAGCGATAATCTAAAAAAACATAGGTCTCAAGAATTAAGTATTAGGGGAAACCTGAAACAAATAGAACATTAAACAAAAAAGAAAATGGCAAAAGATATAAAATTTGATATTGAAGCACGTGACGGATTAAAACGTGGTGTTGATGCATTAGCAAATGCTGTAAAAGTAACTCTTGGACCAAAAGGTCGTAATGTAATTATCGGGAAATCATTTGGTGGACCAACTGTTACTAAAGATGGTGTTTCTGTTGCAAAAGAAATCGAATTAAAAGACCCATTAGAAAACATGGGCGCGCAAATGGTTAAAGAAGTTGCTTCTAAAACTAATGATTTAGCGGGTGACGGAACTACAACTGCTACAGTTTTAGCTCAGGCAATCGTAAAAGAAGGTCTTAAAAACGTTGCTGCAGGTGCAAATCCAATGGATTTGAAACGTGGTATCGATAAAGCTGTTGAAGCTATCGTTGCTGATCTTGCAAAACAAGCTAAAGTAGTTGGAAGTGATTCTGATAAAATCAAACAAATTGCTTCTATCTCTGCAAATAATGACGAAGTGATTGGGGAACTAATCGCTACTGCTTTTGCAAAAGTGGGTAAAGAAGGTGTTATTACTGTTGAAGAAGCTAAAGGAACTGATACTTTCGTAGATGTTGTTGAAGGTATGCAGTTTGACAGAGGATATCTTTCTCCTTACTTCGTAACAAATCCTGAGAAAATGGAAGTTGAATTAGACTCTCCATACATCTTATTATACGACAAAAAAGTATCTTCTCTTAAAGAATTACTACCTGTTTTAGAGCCAGTTGCTCAATCAGGAAAACCATTATTGATTATTGCTGAAGATGTTGACGGAGAAGCTCTTTCTACTCTTGTAGTTAATAAATTAAGAGGTGCTCTTAAAATTGCTGCTGTAAAAGCTCCTGGTTTTGGAGACAGAAGAAAAGCAATGTTAGAAGATATCGCAATCTTAACTGGTGGAACTGTAATTTCTGAAGAAAGAGGTTATACTTTAGAAAATACAACTATCGAAATGTTAGGAACTGCAAAAAGAGTTTCTATCGATAAAGATAACACTACTATTGTAAGTGGTGCTGGTGAAGCTGACATGATCAAAAATCGTGTAAACCAAATTAAAGGTCAAATGGAAGCTACAACTTCTGATTATGACAAAGAAAAATTGCAAGAGCGTTTGGCTAAATTAGCTGGTGGTGTTGCTGTTCTTTATGTTGGTGCTGCATCTGAAGTTGAAATGAAAGAGAAAAAAGACAGAGTTGACGATGCTTTACATGCAACACGTGCTGCTGTTGAAGAAGGTATTGTTGCTGGTGGTGGTGTTGCTTTATTAAGAGCAAAAGCTGCATTAGCTGATATTAAAGCAGATAACGCTGACGAAGCAACGGGAATTCAGATTGTAGCTCGTGCTGTTGAATCTCCATTAAGAACTATTGTTGAAAATGCAGGTCTTGAAGGCTCTGTAGTTGTAGCAAAAGTTGGTGAAGGTTCTGGTGACTTTGGTTACAATGCTAAAACTGACGAATATGTAGACATGCTTAAAGCTGGAATTATCGATCCTAAAAAAGTAACTCGTGTAGCATTAGAAAATGCTGCGTCTGTTGCCGGAATGATCCTTACTACAGAATGTGCATTAATTGATATTAAAGAAGAAAACGGAGGCGGAATGCCAATGGGTGGCGGTATGCCAGGAATGATGTAATCGTTCTAACTTCTTAAACTTTAAACGCCAGATAGAAATTCTATCTGGCGTTTTTTTTGCCACGAATTTTCACGAATTATTTTTCTAATTATGGCGCATAAAAAATTCGTAAAAATTCGTGGCAAACTTTTTTCACATCTCCTGGCAAACTTTTCTTTAGTTTAACATTCTCTTTTTAATTAAAAAATCGTTTATCAGTAAATTTGCAGTTATATAAAATTGCAAAATGAGAAAACTCACCACTCACCTATTATCTTTCACATTCTTACTTCTTACCACTCTTGCACATTCCCAAACCAATAAAGATACTTACGTCGTTCTGGTTTCCATGGATGGATTTCGTTGGGATTATCAGAAACAATTTAATCTCCAGAATCTAAAACAAATTGCAAAAGAAGGTATTCATGCTAAATCAATGCGACCTTCTTATCCAAGTAAAACCTTCCCTAATCATTATTCGATAGTTACAGGTCTTTATCCGGATCATCACGGCATCATTAACAACGTATTTTATGATGCAGCGCTAAACGAATCTTTTGCACTATCTACTAACGCTAAAAATGATTCCAGGTTTTATGGTGGAAATCCAATTTGGAATGTAGCGGAGCAACAAGGGATAAAAACGGCTTCTTTTTTCTGGCCGGGATCTGATACCGATCAAAAAAGACCAACTTACTATAAAAATTACGATGATAAAATCCCATACGAAACCAGAATCGACACGGTTCTAAAATGGTTACAGCTTCCGGAAAAACAACGACCTCATCTTATTACTTTATATTTTGATGAACCCGATCATACCGGACATAATTTTGGACCGCTTTCTCCGGAAAACAAAAAAATGGTAATCAAAATGGATTCGATTATGGGAGAATTATCCCGAAAATTAGATAACCTATCCATCGGGAAACAAATTAATTTAATCATTGTTTCAGATCACGGAATGGCAGCTATCAGCAATGATAAAAAAGTTGTTATTCTGGATTATCTAAAACCGGAATGGCTGAACTACAAAGCCGTTATTAATCCTATTATGAGTCTTCAGGCAAAACCGGGTTATCAGGATTCAATTTATAAAGCTTTAAAGAAAGTCCCTCATATTAAATTCTGGAGATCTGGCGAAGTTCCTAAAAGACTGCATTACGGAAAGAATCCGCGTGTGCATGATTTTGTTATTGAAGCTAAAAAAGGATATAGTTTAGCGAATAGTAAAACTCAAAATATAAAAGGCGGAACGCATGGCTATGATAATAAAGAAAAAGATATGCAGGCCATTTTTTATGCAAAAGGTCCCGCTTTTAAAGTAGATAAAGAAGTTAAAACGTTTCAAAATGTTTCTGTCTATCCTTTAATTGCACACCTTTTAGATCTTAAAATTGATGATGTTGATGGAAAATTTAGCGAAGTAAAGAATATGCTGGTACATTAGAGAATGCGTCAGTTAAAAAATTTTAAAATTGAATTAATATACTTATTTCCTACTATTAGAAATATACGAATAGCCCCAGTTTTAGCTGGAGATATTGAATGAAATGGAAAAGGCTTTAGCCGAACTTTAAAGTTCGGCTAAAGCCTTTTAGAATTTTATTTTTTACTCCAGCTAAAGCTGGAGCCTATTAAAAAAACTTCATTTTTAAGACATCGTAATTAATTATCTAATTGACACATTCTCTAATTAACTAACGACTTTATAGGTAGGATCTTCAATCATATTTACTTTAATAACAGCTTCGGCATTTTTAAGCAATGCGATACAGTCGGGACTTAAATGCTGGAGCTCCACTATCTTATTAAGCTGATTGTATTTCTTTGTTAAACTATTCAGTGCTTCAATTGCTGACATATCAGCAACACGGCTTTCTTTAAAATCGATAATCACATGATCCGGATCGTTTGCAATATCAAATTTTTCTATAAAAGCTGCTGCCGAACCAAAGAAAAGCGGTCCGTAAATTTGGTAATGCTTTACTCCTGCTTCATCAATAAAATGTCGGGCGCGAATTCTTTTAGCACTTTCCCAGGCAAAAACAAGTGCCGAAATAATAACCCCAATTAAAACTGCCAAAGCCAGATTATGCAACACAATAGTAACTATCGCCACTAAAATCCCCACAAAAATATCATGTTTAGGCATCTTGTTGATGATCCTGAAACTTGACCACTCAAAAGTCGTAATTGCAACCATCATCATAACTCCTACTAAAGCCGCCATTGGTAATTTGCCAATTATGGGGGCTCCAAAAAGTACGATTACTAAAATAGTCAAAGAAGCAATTATTCCTGAAAGCCGGGCTCTCGATCCCGCTGAAAGATTTACTAATGTTTGTGCAATCATCGGGCAGCCTCCCATCCCGAAAAAGAAACCATTTAAGACATTAGAACTTCCCTGAGCAATGCATTCTCTATTACTATTTCCTTTTGTTCCCGTAATTTCATCGACAAGATTCAAAGTCAACAAACCTTCTGTCAGACCAACTGCGGCAACAATTACAGAATACGGGAATATAACTTTGAAGGTCTCAAAAGAAATTGGAATATTCGGAATATGAAACGGAGGGAATCCGCCTTGAACAGATGCAATATCTTCGACTGTTTTTGTTTCAATATTAAATACAAGTACAAGGACAAAAACTACCACAATAGCGACCAAAGAAGCCGGAATTGCTTTTGTAAGTTTCGGAAAAAGCAATACGATCCCAATTGTTAGCGCAACTAAACCCAGCATTATATACAAAGGCGTTCCTTGCAACCACGAAGTCTGACCGTTTACAATAGTTTTAAATTGTTCTAATTGCGACATGAAAATAACGACCGCCAATCCGTTTACAAAGCCGAACATAACGGGTTGTGGCACCAATCTTATAAATTTTCCGAGTTTAAAAAGACCTATGCAAATCTGGACTACACCGCCAAGTGCGACGGCTGCAAAAACATATTCTAAACCGTGGGATTTCATTAAGGCAATCAAAACGATAACGGTTGCTCCTGCTCCGCCAGAAATCATTCCGGGTCTTCCGCCAAAAATCGCAGTAACCAAACCTGCAATAAAAGCAGCATATAAACCTGTCAAAGGCGGAAAACCTGCTAAAATAGCAAATGACAATGATTCCGGAATCATCGTCATGGCAACGGTTAAGCCTGCTAAAATTTCGTTTTTGTAATTGACTTTTTGGGAAAAATCAAAGAGTGAAAGTGCTTTTTTCATAAGAGCACAAATTTAAAAAAATAATGCGCACAAACAGAAGAAAGCTTTCTTACTTAAAAAGGAATTTTAGAACTGTTTCAACAACAGTAAAACCAAAGAAATAATAAAATTTATCATATTATAATTATTCTAATTTTATACAAGTATATCCCAGACAATTTACATAGTCTATAATGTTCTTTGGTTCTAGATCTATACCTTCTACGCGTAATATCTTATCACAATCTTCTAAATCAAAATTAATTTTATAATCAGGAAATTGGGTCTGAATAACGGCAATAATGTAATTTGTATCTGCTTCTTTCTGAACATTTGTTTTAAAAACTTCAACCACCATAATTATTTATTTTAATGCTATATCAAATAATAAACGAACTATAGAATTGCGCTAAATCACGAATTCTGATCAAAAAGGATTATAAGAAATTCCAAACCTAAAATATCCCTGAGCATCTTCTTTCTGATCATACACATAATTAGACGTTCGTTCACCCCTTTCTGTTACACGCGTACTCAAAATATTATTGATACCCGCTTTAAATAATCCGTTTATTTTGGATGAAAAACGATATTCATACGTAAAACCGGACTTCAATTCTAATTGATTTAACTCATAAATTCCTTTTAAATCTGGCATTGATATATTTAAGTAAAAACTTTCAGAGTTTAATTCAGTACCTAAGGAAATTCTTCCATTTTCCAACAACCCTCTTCTGAACAGCAAACGCTGTGGAAGAATGAAGTCAATATCCCAATTTGAGTTTTCGAATTTATGATTATAAGTAAAAAGAGGTGTGACTGGTATAATCGACGAAGGATCTAACATGGCCAGAGCACCAATAGTGATTGTAGTATTGGCGGTTCTTTTAAGAACAATATTGGCGGTAACAAAACCTTTAACACGCTGTACATTATCTTCGTTCCCGTCGACTGTTGCCGTTGCATTGTAAATAACCGGTTTCTTAAAAAGCATTGACATATATGTTGCGCTCACTGCTCCGGCAAAATAATGAATTTCCTGATTTGGCCTGGTGTATGGCACTGCCGAATTAACATTATAAATATCTCCAAAACCATACGTTTCATATTTATAACGCAAAGAACCTGTTACAACAAAACGTTTTGATTCGGTTGCATAAAAAGGAACATTAATTGCTACTTTTAGTCGGTTGTGCGTATCGATCCTGCCTCTTTCCGAACGGTTTCCAAAAAGCTTCGAATCAAAATTTGTTGGCCCCAACTGTTCGTATTGCACATCAAAGATTCTCGTGGTCGGAAATTTATCTGTTATCGATTTTACAACCGTTTTCATTGGCGCATCTTTTTCCTGAGCCATTGTTCGTATAGACGCACATATGAATAAAACGTACAAGAATTTTGTTTTCATAAATTGGTGTAAAATTAAATTTGTTTAAAAAAGACTTAAAAACCCAGGCAAAAGTAATTGCCAAGCTTCTATTATAATAGCAAATTTATACAAACGGCGTAACATTTATACCAATGGCGTTTGCATAATTTATGCTTCGCAAAGCTTTACAAACTATAATATTAGACTATTTTTGCCGTTATGAAAATTCTTAAAATTTATCAGAACTTTTTTCTCCGAAACCTCATTGTAAATGCACTTATTTATTTGGTAATTCTGGCTTGTGTTTATGATGAAGTAAAATTAAGCGGACACCACTGGACTTATATTTTCAGTAAAATCGGAGTAGGCTATTTCCCTTCTATTGTTTGGGTAACGTGCTTCAACATCTTTATTATTAAACCCTTTTTATTTCAAAAAAAAATTAAGACCTTTTTTATATTGCTTGTCGTTTATTGGACTGCATTTTATTTTTTCATGAGCTGGCTTTTTCCAGTAGTAGGTCTGGGAGCCTTAAAAACCCTTCAGATTCTTTCTCTTATTATCAATGGAATCTTTTTTTATTTTATTCACGTTGTGATCACCAAAAAAATTACGGAGGCAGATAAGGATATCATGAATTTCAAATCAGAGCTTTCGTTTTTGAAACAGCAATTGAATCCGCATTTTTTACTAAATGCCATGAATAATTTATACGGAGAATCCTTATCTGATCCTGATAAATTACCGGACAGAATCCTGAACCTTTCAGACATGCTGCGCTATCAGATTGAAGCTTCTAAAAAAGATTATGTTTTATTAGAAGAAGAAATTGCGTTTATAAAAAAATACATCGAATATTATACTTTCCAGAACGAACGGCTTGTGGTTACCCAGAATTTTGAAGGCAATTTTGACAATATCGATATTCCGCCTTTGTTCTTTTTGCCTTTGGTAGAAAATGCCGTTAAATTCTCTGCAGAAACTTCTAAACCTTTTATTATTGTAGATGTAAAGGTAAAATGCAATCAATTGTCTTTTACTGTAAAGAATAATTATCTTGATGAGGGTTCCAGACTTTCAAGTACGCGAATTGGAATCGAAAACCTAAAAAGGCGTCTTGAAGTTTATGGATTAAAACATGAACTGAACTGTAAGAAAGAAAAGAATATCTTTATCGTAAAACTAAATATATGGCACTTACCTACCGCTGTCTTATCATAGACGATGAATCTCCGGCACATAAAGCGCTCGCATCGCATATCTCTAAATTTGATGATCTGGAACATTCCGGAAGTGCTTTTAGCGGTATGGAAGCGGTAAAAATGCTCAACGAAAACGCGTACGACATTATCTTTCTGGATATTAATATGCCTGTAATCTCCGGCGTTGAACTGATGGAACTACAACCCAAAAGACCACTTACCATTGTAACAACGGCTTATTCTGATTTCGCTCTTTCGGCGTATCAAAATGATGCGATCGATTATTTGCTTAAACCCATATCGTTTGAAAAATTTTCTAAGGCAATCGAAAAAGCTAAAACTTATTACTCAGGAAAAAACGCAAAAAAGGAAATCAGTACTTGCGAAAAAGTACTTTCGCAACGCATAAATGGCCAAATGACCGACACGCTTTTAAGTGATATTATTTATATCGAAAGCCTGGGCAATTATATGAAGTTATACAACAAAAAACTAAAATCGCCTATGATTATTTATGGTTCGCTGGCAAGTATAAGTAGCGAAATTGACAGTACTGATTTCCTGCAAGTCCATCGTTCTTTTATTGTAAATACCCGCGAAATTAGTTCTGTAACATATAAATCTCTCACAATGTCTAATAATGAAATTATTCCTGTGGGAAGGAAATATCAGATTTTATTGGACAACTTGATAATTAGGTAATGTAAAAAAATCAGATAATTTAAAAAGCTTAATTTTTATTGACTTTTCTGTATTAAAAACAAATTATAAGACGATTATCAATTCTGAAACATCCTATTATCTCGATTAATAACCGGAAATAAACCCGACAGGTTTCAAAAACCTGTCGGGTTTAGAAACAGCAAATTATATAGAATCAATAACTGTCATTAAAAATTAAATCTGCATTAAAAAGGCAGTATTAAAATTCAAAACTTGTTATTTTACTTGCTCATAATTCTTTACTTCTAAAAAAAATGATTATCAAACTAATTTTTCTTACATAAATAATTATATTCGCCAAGCCACAGATCCTTTTAATTAATTGTCGAAAAATGATGCTTTTTAAGTCCCTATTTAAGAAATCAACTTTAGAATGCCCAAGATGTTTAGGTACAACATTTGTAGACTGGGATGATATACACCGTTTACAAAGGGTGTTAAAATGGGCTCCTGGGCCTTGTGCATATTGTTTAGGCACGGGAACAGTTACCAGAGAAATGATTGAAAAAGTTCCTGTAGATTACACTTATCTTACGATAGATTTACCGGAATCTGAAATGGACAAAATAAAAGAAGGTGACGAAGAAATACTGGAAAAAGGAAGAATACACGAGCTTTTTTTAGACAATCTTATAAAATATGTTGAAGATCAATACTTAAAAAACAAAATGGATGCCGAAAGTATTGCCAATCTATACTTAACGACTGAAGACGAAACGGCTTTATTTTCGTTAGAAAGAGAGAATCTAATACAATATATTGAAAAGATAATTGAATTGAAAAAGACTGAACTTAATTAGATTCAAAAAACACACCCTTTTTATCGCGGAAACAGATTTTCGAAAAGCATTACAGCTTCCCGTTTTTCTCCAAAAAAAAATCCCAAAAACACGTATAAATACGCATTGTCAGATTTTTTTTTATTGCTAAAATTGCAGTAAATAATTTTTACTTGAGATTATAATTTTCCTTTCCGGAAAATTATTAAAATGTTGTCATTTTTTTGGAACAATTAAATGAGATTTCTAATCGGTATTAACGATTAAAATCTCATTTTTTTTTTGACTTATCTTAAAACAAAGAATTGACTCTTATAAAACCTTTTACTAAAGCTAGTGCTTTTATACTGCTTACAGGAAATTCTATAGTTTGATGATCTGGGTTTAATGCTACAAATTGCACGTATGATTCACGTTCAGATTGTTTTAAATAACGGGTAAAAAAAGATTCATTGCCGTAATTATTTACATAAATCAAATACATTTCGCCCCAAATAATATTGTTTTGGAGATTAAATATCTTTTTATATAAAGCAATATCTCCGCTCTTTAATAAAGGATGCATACTATCGCCAGTTACATACAATGCTCCGTCGCAATTAGAGGTTTTTGGAACACTTATAAACTCAACAGGCTTTTGATTTTCATTGTCACCAAACAAATAGATAATTCCCGCAGTGGTTTGAATATCATAAAGTGGTAAGTCAGGATTTTCTTCTACTTTATCTAATTTTTTATAAAATCTTCTGTCATTTTCTTCTAAAATATTTAATTTTATCATATATCCGGTCCCGGTTAAAAGCCAATTTAGGTCAATATCCGGGTATCTTTTTATGATATTTTCTAATTTATCCAGTCCAATTGTTTTGTTTTTCTTCAATTGACTGGCAAATGAGCCATTAGACATGCCTATTTCTCTTTCGAAAGCACTCACTCTAATACCCTTATAATCAATATACTACTTGATTCTCTGTAACGTGTTTTCTAACATAAAGCTATTTTTTAGAAAAAATCCTACTTTTTATCTGTTAGTTAGTAAATATCCTACTACATTTACTACTCAATAAGAAACAAACTGAGCAATGGACAAACCTACGATCAGGGTATCATTAAGGCTTTGGCAGAGAAATACAGGATAACTGCTTTTTATGTTCGACAGTGTTTAAGCGGTCATTATAATAGTAGCACAGCAGATAATATAAAACTGGATTACAAATCGTTAGAAAAAAAACTGCAGACGACTTATTTAGTTTTCATAAATAAATAAATCCCAGAATGATTTGCAGTAAAAAACGGTCTTTACCTGAAGCATGGAGATCGCGCCTCGTTTAGGATGTTTTTTAATATAAAAATCTTGCTTTTTTAACTTAAGCAAAAATTACGGCAATAATATATCACAAGCAGTTTTGAATTGTATTCTGAGTTTTTTTATAAATATTTATAGTTAGTAAGTTGGTTAAATTTAAATACAATAATTTTTTTAAGTTCATGTTTTCTTTATTGTTGTATTATAAATGGGGGAGCTACCTACTACTCCCTCATTTTTTATAGAAGTGATACATAATTGCATTGTTTTTTAAACTAACTGATTGCAAATTTGCATTATCAATTTTCATAGCTATTAGAATATTCTTTACTTTAATATTTCTACAATCGTTTTTTATGCAATATTACCCAATCCATCAGGAAATGGTCTGTAAGCATAATAATGCAAAACTTCTTCGATTGCTATCTTTAACGCCTCGTTTATAGGGAGCAGAATAACTCCCATTCTGAGATCAATTTGTGCCAGTTGCATGTAATAATTGGTAAAAATAGGAACGTTTATTCCATTATTAATTGCTTCTTCGGCCTTCTCAAAGTTTTCTTGTTGCTGTTCTTTTATGATTCTGCAGGTAGCCAGTCTTAGTTTTCCGTATTTATCAGTATTGGCAGCATAACCAAAAAGTCGGCATATTAATCCGCGATAGCGATAATTACTGCAGCTCCCTTTATGTTCTAATACTGAAAGCGGACGATATATAAGGCAATTGTTTGAAGTCGTATTGTTTAATAATACTAAGGTTTCTTCGGCTTTTCCATTTAAAAATAAATGAAATGCCCACGGCAAAAATTCCAAAGGCGAAGCATCAATATTTGGTGTCGTACAGCATTTACCGCAACCTGCGTTACAATACAAATGTGTCTCTGACTGGAAAGCAGTAATTTCAATTTCCAGGCGGTCAAATAATTCTTCAACCTGCCTAACTTTATCTTCTATTGCCATCTTTTTTGTGTAAGGTAGGCTAATAGAAATGACTCTGGCCAGAAGTGCGATTTAATTGGGAAAAATAAAACAAAATCCAAATTACAAAGTATAAACTTCGAGCCTTTACTTATGGTAATTTCATCATTTAAAAACAGTTACATTACAATCCTTTGATTTTTTTGGATATAAAAGCAAGGGCATTAGTAGACCATAAAGCGAGAAAAAACAGTACGGGCTGAAAAAACAATCGCATTAAACGGGCTTGATCTGTGTCGAGTCCAAAAGCATCTGTACCATTTAAGTATTGAGCGATATTTCCCGGAAAAACCAATACGTAAAATAGTGCCAGCGCGATTCCTGCGTGTACTTTATACTTTGTTAGAAATATCATACTCAGACCTAATATAATCTCAACGATTCCGGAGAGTATGACAACGAGGTCTTTATTAACAGGAACCCAATTAGGGACTTGTGCCTGAAAATCGGTTCTTTGAAAAGTAAAATGACCAATGGCGGCCGTTATCATGAAGATTCCCAAAAGTATCCTGAAAAAATTCTGAGCTTTAGATGTTTTTATATTTTCCATATCAAATATTTATTGCTTAAGTTTTGTTTCTCTTAAAAAGTGATCTTCTCAAATTTACAACAATATAAAGTACACTTTTTTTCAAAGTTTTTATATCATTGTTGTTTAATATCCATGTGATTAACCTCATTGAGCTTCTCAATAAAATAACTAATTTTTAATTCAAAATCAGTTCAAAAATCAAATTTCCTATAGTACTTTTGCGTTCTCTGAATAGCCCAAAATTAAAGCCCAAAAATCTGTATGACACGAGAACATTATATTCCCTTTAACAAGGAATTCTTACTCGAACAACAAATTACCTCTTTCTCTGAAGATCAAAAAAAGGTCGACGATTTCAAGAAATTATTTGATATTATCGAACATTATTTTCATTATGAAGCTTTTAATCTCAACCGAAATCTAAAACAACATTACGCCTTATTCGATCCGGATTTAAGCCTTAAGGAACGTGAAGAATTTTTAGGCAAAAGTGATTTTAATATTTTCAAAGAAACACTTCTTAAGGTTTTAGAACAGGGAAATTATCGTCGTATTGATGAGGAAACTTTAAAGAAAGCTTTTGAAGATTCAGATTTAATTGGCTTGAATCTTTCTATAGATTTTAATGCTTTTAAAGATTATGAACTCTACGTTCGGGGTCATCATAAAGCGAAGGAAAAAGTTAAGAAGTTTATTTTCTGGAAAAAAGAAATTGAGATCGACTATTATGATCGTGTCCTGATTTACCTGAACTATAATGAGAAAGATTATCTAAGTGAGAACAAGGTAAAATTAGGCAAAATGCCTATTGATCCAGGAACTATTGCTTTAAAAATCTTTAAACGTGTTCCTAAAAACGACATCGAAACAATTTTTCCAAATGCAATACCGAGAATGTCTGCCAAAGACAAATTATTCTTTTGGGTTCCTGGTATTGGCGGCGGAATCTCATTATTAAGTACGACTGTAATTCCGGCTTTGATTGGCATGTATGCGGCATATCAATCTGGCGAGGCAATTGATTTATTAAATAGTAAAGCCTCTCTTAATCAAGGCTTAATTGCGTTGGGAATATTGTCGCTGTACTTGTTTCGCCAATACAGTAATTTTGTCAACAAGAAGATCAAATATTCTAAAATACTCTCGGATAGTCTTTATTTTAAGAATCTGGGAAACAACAGCGGCGCCTTTTATTCGCTATTAAACTCATCTGAAGAAGAAGTGCTTAAGGAAACTGTTTTGGCTTATACTTTTTTATACAGAAGCAACAAACCTTTGACTGCTGACGAACTTGATGAGCAGATTGAAAACTGGTTTCTAACTCAATTAAAAACGGATCTTGACTTTAACGTAAAAGACTCTTTACTGAAACTAAAGAGCATTGGTCTTGGTGTAGAAACCAACGGAAAATGGGAAGTTATTGCTTTAGACAAAGCGCTGATCACGATTGATGAATTGTGGGATAATGTTTTTGAGTATAACCAGAAGTAGGTTTATAACATTCTTTAAGCTTAATGATTATGAATGAACAACAAAATATTTTTTTTTATTTCTAATTTATTCTAAATTCACTTCAAATTTACAAACCTTATGAAGTCATTATTGAGCCTTTTTTTCTTGGTCTTTTTTTCTGTTCTTTCTTCTGCACAAAATAATAAAGCTAATAAATTAGACTTAATTATTTTAGAGAATCACTATACTCTCAAACAATATGACAGTATTGTAAATAATGAATTTAAAAAAGGGAAAATCCCTGTACTTTATTATAGCGCAAGCTGGTGTGGCCCATGTGTGAAATTTAAAAAAATGATTAAAGAAAATAACCTGTTTAAAACGAAATTAAAAAATTTTACTTTTATTCAGGCAGATGTCTCTTCTCTTTCTAACTGTGAAAAAGATACCATAAAACTAGGTGATATTTTAGGTTGCAGAGACTGGCAGAATTTTGTACCGCGTTTCTCAAAAATAGGTAAAAAAGGCGAAGATTTGAATTTTATAATGGGGTCTTCCTGGTTCATGGAACAACCTTATAGAATTGATGATTTTATAAAAATGGTGATGACGCCAAGAAGAGAAAGATTTATTTTTGAAAGCCTGAAAAAGTAATAAAAATAAACAGCTGGCGAGCTTAATCAAACTAAATCCGGATCAAGCCAAAACTTGATAACCTTTAATTTTCGTTAACGTTCTATTATCAGTCTTTTTACTTATTAAAAGACAAACGAAAACACACAAATAATAGTTTTATTTGTGTGTTTTTTATTATGCTTCAAAAATTTTCAATTCAATTTAGTTTTTTATCTGCTATCGATCAACCAAAAAGAAATTTCATTAGATTTACGTAACTAACCTTAAAACCAAAAAGATGAGAACATTAGAGCAATGGTTTGCAGAATATGCCGTAAGTCATCAAAACCCAAAAAATAAGGCCATACATTATGTATGTGTTCCGGCAATTTACTTTTCTATAGTGGGATTATTAATGAGTATCCCGAGTGGTATTATTGCCAATACATTAAAATTAAATGCGCCTGTTATGGAAAATTGGGCCGTCGTAGTACTCATTTTTGTACTCATTTTTTATATTCGGTTATCTGTTTCTATGGCTATTAAAATTGCTGTTTTATCAGCTATTTGTCTTGTGGTAAATTATTATATCGGGCAAATTGTACCTTTATGGATCTTCTCTATTGGTATTTTTATAATCGCATGGATCGGACAATTCTACGGACATAATATTGAGGGCAAAAAACCTTCTTTCTTAAAAGATCTCCAGTTTCTGATGATTGGTCCGGCTTGGGTTGTTGAAAATTTATTTTCGAAGAAATAAAAAAAACACCCGTAAATTTATAAAAAGACAAACACACTATAAAACCCTGAATCTATTTAATTAACCAAACTTACTTTAAGCCGTATGGGAATGATTGCCAATTTACTTCGTGTTACACCTACTGAACTAAAAACTTATTTAAACGACAGTACTCTTCTTGAAGAAAGGATTTATAGTCCTGATGCCGACAAAGATTTTAACCTGAAAGATATAGACAAAGCATGGGATGCTATTATTTTTTTATTAACAGGTGATAATATTCAAAATGCCAATAATCCGCTTGTTCAGGTTCTCTTTAGCGGGCAAATTATAGATGAAGGACAGGATTTGGGTTATGGTCCCGGTCATTACCTAACACCTAAACAGGTAAAAGAACTTAACAGTAAAATCTCAGTTTTTACAACCGAAGAGCTGAAACAAAGATATAATCCGGAAAAGATGACTGAAATTGATGTTTATCCTTCTATTTGGGATTCTGAAACGTTTGAATATGTTGATTTTTATTTTAAACGCTTACAGCACGTTTATGCTGAGGCGGAGAAAAACGGACAGGCTATTATAACTTTTTTGAGTTAAACAATTACGCCTTACTTTTATTAAGCGTTATTAAACAGCATAAAATATGAAGACAGGGGCAGATAATGAGATTGAGATTGAAAACTACGATATTTTTACCTACAGAAGAATCAGACGTGCCATTGGTTATCTGGGTATAAGTCTTCCGATACTTTTAGTGGTGTTTTCTCTGGTTCCTTTTTTTCAAACTCCACTTCAGTTTTCTATTAGCCATTATTACTATACTAATTTGCGGGAAATTTTTACCGGAACTTTGTGTGCCGTTGGCTTATTTCTGATTCGGTACAAAGGTTTCGGAAATGCTTCGATCCTGAAGAACGACAATTTATTAACCAATATAGCAGGAATTATGGCTTTGGGTGTGGCTTTGTTTCCCACAAATCCAGATGATTTCAAGGCCAAAATTTATACTTTAATTCCATATCCTGAAAAATGGCTTGGCTGGCTTCATTATGGTTTTGCTGCTCTTTTGTTTTTAATATTGGCTTTATTGGCAATTAATGTTTTTACTATTGGGCAGGAAAATGAAACAAAAACTCCTAAAAGTATCCTGAACGAAAACAATATTTACAGGGTTTGCGATTATTCGATTATAGTATGCATCATAATGATCCCAACTTTCGAAATATTAAAATTGTTTCCTTATTCGACTTTGATTTTTGAGGCGCTTTCTCTTTTTGCTTTTGGAATTGCATGGCTAATAAAAGGTCGCGCTTTGGGGGATAAAGGGGTAATTGGTCAAAAATTGTATCAGGAAAATAATCCGGGATGATACCTGCACAATTCCTAAACTGGACTATTGCTTATACTTAAAACTGGATCACGCTCACGTTTTGAGCAACTCTTAGTTTTGCAGAATGAAAGAGTTAATAATTTCGAATTTAAAAGAGGTTCACAATCGCATTAAAAATGCCTGTGAACTTTCCGGCAGAAATGTGTCTGATATACAATTGCTGTTAGCCACTAAAACTGTTCCTTTCGAAAAAATAAGAATTGCGATTGAAGCGGGGGAAACTTTAATTGGCGAAAACAAAATGCAGGAATTACGGGATAAAGATTTCGGATTAAAAGAATTAAATACAGAACGTCATTTTATTGGCCATTTGCAAACTAATAAAATAAAAGATGTCCTGAAATATGTTTCATGTATTCAGTCTTTAGACCGGTTAAATCTTGCGCAGGAACTAGACAGGCAATTGCAAAAAGAAAACAGGAACCTCGATGTTTTTATTCAGGTCAATACTTCTTTTGAGGAAAGTAAATTTGGACTTCGTCCTGATGAAGTAATTTCTTTCATAAGGGAAGTAAAAAAATACGAAACTTTGAATATTAAAGGGTTGATGACAATTGGTTTATTAGATGTTGAAAAAGAAAAAATGCAGCCATCCCTACGTTTATTACGACAAATAAGGGATGAGATTTATGCCGAAGGAATTGAAAACATGCAACCATTAAAGCTTTCTATGGGAATGTCTCAGGATTTAGAACTGGCAATTGCCGAAGGTTCAGACATGGTCAGGATTGGTTCGTCGGTTTTTGGAAACCGATTTTTTAGGAAAAGAAATATGGAATGAGAATATTGCAGAATAAACTTTAATTTTGCATCAAATAAAACTGAAATGAATCTATACGAGCTGACTGTAAACGATACCGAAAAAATAGCATTAGATGACTTACTTTTTAGTGACGAGAACAAAGCTGCGTTGCTGCAAACTATTAAGGAGCACGAATACATTGAGGAATTAAAAAAATACAATCTTAAAGTAGACAATAAAATATTACTTCATGGTCACTCTGGCTGCGGTAAAACGACGACGGCAAAAGCTATTGCTGCTGCTTTGAACAAGAATATCGTAATCATGAATCTGAGTACTTTAATTAACGCGCGAATTGGCGAAACATCAAAAAATGTAAAAGCTATATTCGAAAAGGCTATCAGAGAAAAGGCTGTATTATTTTTAGATGAATTTGACCAGATCGGAAAAAGCCGTGACAGCGACGATAAGGATGTGGGAGAAATGAGACGCCTTGTTAATACGATCATTCAATTGATAGATTATTTCCCGTCTGATAGTTTGCTTATTTGTGCAACAAACCATTATCATTCTATTGATACTGCTTTATTGCGACGATTTCAGATACGTTTACAATTTGAAATGCCTGACGAAGGTGAACTGGATCTTTATTATGATAAAGTACTGGCTGGTTTTCCTGAGCATTTACAGGATATCCTGCGCAAATACAATATTTCTTATGCTGAAGCTAAAGATTATATTCATACTACAATGAAAAAACAAATTATTGCTGAACTGGACCTTCAGAAACTTTTACAGCAATAATTATAAATTCATTCCGGATACTCTTTTTTTCTTTGTCTGCGGTTGGGTCGCTGCATTCCGGATCTTATAAAACCGGGTACAAAACAAACTAATAGATGCTCACGTTTCCAATTGTAACATTTCAGGAAAAAAAACATGGAGACAAACAAAAAAATCGCTGCTCCCACCGCCACCTGAACGGGATATAAAAGTATATTTTCCTGAGGAATAATCATGGGAACAAGGGCAATGGCACAAGCTGGAGCAAATGGTTTCCTGACAATTTCAAAAAGAGAAAAAAGGCTGACAAATAATAATAGTACCGTATATACCAGAGGCAGACGTAATATTGTATGGACATAATACTGAAAAAATGTTCCTAAAATGGCAGCAATTATAACGACCATATAAACTTGTAATGGACGATTGCGAAACCCTGACGATGACGAACTAAATTCTATAAACATAACGATCAATGGCGGCACAATAAATAATAATCTCCCTGTATATGCCGGAATTGCAGCTATGAGGATTAACCAAAAAAATAATCTGGCCCAATGCTTTATACTATGTTTGTAATATCCCTTTTTTTTATCAAAAGCAATAACCTGGCGCAATGCATTTTTCTCCAGAAGCCACTGTCCGGAAACAACTAAAAGGCTCATCACAAAAACAGAAGCAGGATAAACAAATGAATCTGTTCCTAATAAAACCGGCAACATCGCAGCTGACGTTATGGGAATTAATGTGGTACGTGTCAAAATAAGACAAAGCGAAGTAAATGCAAATGAAATTGCAATATTGATTAAAACAGGAAACGAAGAATAACGAACCAGTAAAACTCCAAAAAAAGCACAAACTGTCATCAACACGACAAGCATTGATCTGCTCACTCTCCATATTTTTTTATCAATAACCCACAGACCTAGTACTAATGCGGCCATTTCAGGAAACAGTATTTCTTTCTGGCCAAACCATTCTGATGCACCAACCATTGAACCAATTATAAGCAGGGCAAAAAAATATCGGATTAATTTGATTTTATTCACTTTTAAAACTTTGTATTTTGACTTTGATACATTTTTCTTCGCTTTTCAGCCTTTTTGTTTCAATATTTCAAGAGCTTTTTAGCACAGTCAGAAGCGACAATTAAACCTCCTGCCATCATAATAATATCTTTTATAACCAATCTTCCGGCACCTGAAAGATAAGGAAAACCAAAATTTGGTGTTGTTATATCTCCACCTAAATTGGGAACCCAGACTTCAGGAGTAGTAATTAGAAAAGTAAGCGTAACTATTGCCATTCCCGCTGTGAGTAATCCGCCAAGAAGTCCTAAACGATTATTAAATATACCCAAAAAAGTAAGCAATCCAATCCCTATAATTACCGTTCCTAACACATATGAAAAAGTATAAGTTCCGTTTTGTTTATTCCATTCAATGTTCTTCAGCACTACTTCACCTTCTTTATTTTTATGGTCTTTATATTCATTTGAATTATTACTATAAAAGAAACTCATTAAAGGACTATTTGCTACAAAAGGAACGATTCCGTCTGCTTCATATTGAAAGAACTTAAGCCCGCCAATCCATACCATTACGATACAAATGGCGATTCGCATTAAATTAAAAAATTGACTTTGTAATTTTGCTAACGTTTCTAAGATACTCATCTTCTTGTTGTTTTAATATTTACAACAAAATTACTTGCATCTGCTTCTGGTTACAATGGACAAATAGGGATATTATCTGGACAAATCTGCTACAATAGATATCCCAACATTTTCACGAAAAGCTGTAGGGGTAATTTTTGTATGCTTTTTAAAATATCGGCTGAAATAATTCTCATCATCAAAATTTAATTCAGCAGCTATTTCTTTCATACTCTTGTAGCTAAGATGAATCATTTTTTTAGATTCAAGTATAACCCTTTCATGAATTAATTCAGATGGTGTTTTCAGAAAATGCTGTTTGCATAATTTCGAAAAATTATTGGGCGAAATCCCCATTTGAGCAGCGTAAAAAGAAGGCTGTCTTTCTTTATAAAAATTATTTTCAAGTAAGGTTTTAAATTTCATTAACGGATGATGTATATTCTTCTCCTCTTCAATAACAAGATCTTTTGACTTAATTTTGCTGCATAATGCAAGAATCAATTGCAGATAAGCTTTTACTACAGATTTAGAATAAGTATCCGCATTTTCTATTTCAACAATCAGTTTTCCTAAAATATAATCCAGTTCTATATAATCTTCCGGTTCAAGATTTATATAAGGCTGCTGGTATATATTATTAAATAAAAGACCATTGCAAGCCACTTCTTTTTTATGGTATTCTATGCAATAAAAGTCACCATGAAACTGAAGTCTTCTTGTTGTAATTGGCTTTTCTGTACTAAAATAAATAATTTGATATGGACTCGTAAATAGGGCTATTTTACCTTCAAAAACATATTCTGTCAGATCTACACTTATTTTTCCACTTCCTTCCAAAAGAAAAATATTATACATAGGCGAACCTCCACATTGATTGATATAACCTGTGGTGCATTCCTGAATCGTACAGTCTTCTTGATTTGTTTGTTCTTCTTTCATTCGTAATTTTAACTTAAACGCTATTCTTCGTTTTCAATACACAGTTGCGCAAGCTTAACAAATATTGCATAAAAACTATTACAGATTTCTACACCGAAACCATTGCTTCTTTATAATAAAAATTAGTTTTAAATTAGCAATACATCAAATGTCGTAAAAATGTCGTGAGATAACCGTTATCGAATTATTCTTTTTAAAATAATTTTGAGATACAATAGATCAAAACAATATAATTTGATTGGAACATTTAAAATCCTATAAATGTAATTTTAGAATCTCTTGTTAGTAAAAAAAATGATCTGCAACTTGTATCAATAAAACTAGTTGCCTGGTAAAAATAGTTATATATTAGTCTTAAAAAAACAAAAACAGTTCCTTAAATCTTTCCAATTGATCTGATAAAAGCTATTTTACGGCAGATAGAAGTGAGTTATGCTCTTTAGTAAAACTGATACCGAAATGAAAATTCCAACCCTACACGGATATATCGAAAGAAGAATTTTAATCAACTTTACAGCTGACCCAAAATCTGTAGAAAAGATAATTCCGTTTCCTTATAGACCAAAAATATACAAAGACAAAGCCATAGTTGGAATTTGCCTAATAAGACTAAAAAACATAAAACCAAAAGGATTTCCTAACTTTATTGGAGTAAACTCAGAAAACGGCGCTCATCGTATTGCTGTTGAATGGGACGAAAATGGTGAGATAAAATCAGGCGTTTATATTCCGCGAAGAGATACTTCGTTAAAGTTAAACACACTTGTTGGCGGAAGAATATTTCCGGGCAAACATTATCATGCAAAATTTAATGTGGTCGAAAAAAACGGAAATTATCATATTAATTTTAAGAGCTCAGATAATACTGAAATATTGATTGATGCCACAGAAACAAAATTATTTAGTGATAAATCAATTTTTGAAACATTAAGTAATGCTTCCACATTTTTTGAAAATGGCGACCTTGGATATTCGCCCAATAAAGACAAATTTGATGGATTAAGATTGAAAGCATATAACTGGGAAGTCAGACCTCTTGACGTAATGAAAGTAAAATCCAGCTTTTTTGAAAATGAAGAAATTTTTCCAAAAGGATCTGTAACTTTTGATAACGCATTACTAATGACAAACATTGAACACGAATGGAAAAGTGAAAGTGATAGATAAGAGTGAAGAAACTCAGAACTACTATTCTTTATACAAACACAATTTACCAAACAATTAAAAAAAAAGACATAAAAAAACCTATTTCATCTCGAAATAGGTTTTTTCTTTTGTGACCACGGAGGGGTTCGAACCCCCAACCCTCAGAGCCGAAATCTGATATTCTATCCAGTTGAACTACGTGGTCAAAAAAATAAATTTTCAATCTTTTAAATTCCAAATACCCACTTTACAATTGGAATTTGGAATTTATATTTTGGACTTTAAACTAGTAACTTCTTAACAATAGTAGAAATTGTTTTTCCTTCAGCAGTTCCGCCTAGTTGAGCAGACGCTAATCCCATAACTTTTCCCATTGATCCAATTCCAGACGCACCTGTTTCTGCAATAATTTTTGCAATTACAGCTTCTACTTCTGCTTCGCTTAATTGTGCAGGAAGAAATTTCTCGATTACAGCAATTTGCGCTAATTCTGGCTCAGCCAAATCAGGACGATTTTGTTCTGTAAAAATTCTTGCACTTTCTTTACGGGTTTTAACTAGTCTTTGAAGTAATTTAACTTCATCGTCTTCTGTTAATTCTTCTTTAGAACCTGAAGCTGTAGCAGCTAATAACATTTCAGATTTAATTGCTCTTAATGCTTCTAATGCTACTGTATCTTTTGCTCTCATGGCGGTTTTAATGTCGTCCATGATTAATGTTTGTAAACTCATCTTATTTTTTATTTAAATAGGTAAAACCTATAATTGACATGAATAATTGAAATCGTGCTCTTGACTTATAGTAAAACACCAATCATTTGTCAGGCTGAGCGAAGTCGAAGCCATTTTAGGTAATTAACCTTCGACTTCGCTCAGGGTGACAATATTTCTTAAATATAAATACTTTTAAAGTCAAATTTTAAATTCTGTGCGAAGATAAAAAAAATAACCCGAAAATTAAATCCAATTTTCGGGCTATCTGTATTTATTATTATCCTAAAATTAATCTACGTTGTCGTGCAAAAATGAATTATTTGAACGCAATTGCAAATCGTTGTTACTATCTGTTCCAACTGATATTCTAGAATTGTTATTATTTGATTGAGAATTAGACAAATCGATACCTAATCTTTTGTAAGCCGGCTCTTTTTCTAACTCGTCAATTCTTGAAACATTATTATGGAATTTATAATTAAATTCTTTTAGTTTCTTTCTTCTTTCTTCAGCTCTTAATCTTAATGTTTCTTCGATTGTTAATTCCATCGGAGAAACTTCTGAAACTGTTGTAAAGTTTCCTTCACTGGCAAAATCAACTTTTTGTTTCATGGTGATATTTAATTCCGCAGGAATTACTTCTTCTACCACTTTATCAGCAGGTTTTGATGCCACTAAGTCATTCTCTACCTCCATATATTCTTCTAACGAATATTTGATGATCCCTTTATCTGAAAGTTCAGTTACCGGTACAAATTGTACTGGATCATTTACTTTGATATTACGGGTTTCATTCGATAATTCGAATAAAATTTTATTCTCTTGCTGAGCAACCGGTTCTTTTTTAACTTCAGGCTCTGATCTGAAAAGAGGTAAGTCAAAAGAAAAAGTGGTTTGTTCTTCTCTTTCAAAAGTTCTTTGCTGAACTTGTTGAACAGGTTTTACTTCCTGAACAATTTGCGCTTCCGGAGATGAAATCGTAAAATCAATATCTGTAATAGGCGAAACAATTTCGAATGTTACATCCAGGTTTTTAATAAACTCAGACATTACTACTAATTCATCCTGATTCATTGACGGAGCAACGGGAGTAACTTCAACCGGTGTAACTGCAATTGGAGCAACTACAACTGGAGCAACTTGTGTAGGTGTAAATGGAGTTACGATATCTTCATCATCATCCATTAAATCAAAAACAATTTTCTCTTCTGATTTTGCAGTAGGTGTTTCAGCATTTACATCAAAAGAAGTAACCGATTTATTCGTTAAATTATGAACGCTTCTTTGTTCATCTTCTAACGTATGAATGATTTTTTTAGGTTCTGTATTTACAATTTCATTTTGTTGTTCAACATCAAAACCTGTTGCAATAATAGTCACGGCAATAGCATCACCAAGAGTTTCGTCTTCACCAACTCCCATGATAATATTAGCATTATGACCTGCTTCTACCTGAATGTGATCATTGATTTCTCCAATCTCATCCAATGTAATTTCGTTTGATCCAGAAACGATAAGCAACAATACGTTTTTGGCTCCTGTAATCTTGTTGTCGTTTAACAACGGAGAATCCAATGCTGAAACGATAGCATCTTTCGCTCTGTTCTCACCCGCAGCAACAGAAGATCCCATGATAGCTGTTCCGCTGTTTGATAAAACAGTTTTAGCATCACGTAAATCGATATTTTGAGTATAGTGGTGCGTAATTACTTCAGCAATACCTCTTGAGGCTGTTGCCAAAACTTCATCCGCTTTAGAGAATCCTGCTTTAAAACCAAGATTTCCGTATACTTCTCTTAACTTATTATTATTAATTACAATTAACGAATCGACTTGCTTACGCAATTTTTCGATTCCTAAAAGCGCTTGTTCCTGACGCACTTTTCCTTCAAACTGAAAAGGAATAGTTACGATACCTACAGTAAGGATTTCTCTTTCTTTTGCCAATTGTGCAATTACCGGAGCTGCACCAGTACCTGTTCCACCACCCATACCAGCGGTAATAAACACCATCTTAGTACCACGGTCTAACATTTTTTCGATATCGGCGATACTCTCAATAGCAGATTGCTGTCCTACATCAGGATTTGCTCCTGCTCCAAGACCTTCTGTAAGGTTCATACCTAACTGAATTTTATTAGGTACAGAACTATTCTGCAGTGCCTGTGAATCAGTATTACAAACGATGAAATCAACGCCTTTAATACCTTGTTTAAACATATGGTTGATAGCATTACTACCACCTCCACCTACACCTATTACTTTGATAACATTTGATTGGTTTTTTGGTAAATCAAATGAAATACTTCCAAATTCTGAGTTGCTCATCATCTTTTTGGTTTTTGAAATTCTTATTTAATACATTTTTTACTTCTTGACTTGGGGCCAATAGTAATTCCTTTTCTCTTATTATTATTCTGCGTTGTCTAAAAAATCTTTGATTTTGTCGACATATCTATCAAAAAATGATCTTCTAATTTTAGTTTCCGTAGATTCTTCCTTAGATACATTATTCCTAACAACTTCTCTTGTTTCTTCAATAGTTTCTACTCTTTCAACGTAGTTTTCTTCAACTTCGTATCGTTGCTGTACAGGTTGTTGTACCGGAGGCGGAACATTTCTGTATACTACCTTTGTCTGTTCGTTTACAATCTCCATTCTCACAGCACTTTGTGTACTGTTTTCGATACTGTTCATTACCAAACCAACTGCTGTTGCAAACAACGGACTAGAAATTTCTTCGCTTGAATTGCCTGCTAAATGCTCGTTTGGATATCCAATTCTGGTATCCATACCAGTAATGTATTCTACTAATTGCTTAATATGTTTAAGCTGAGCACCACCACCTGTAAGAACAATTCCTGCAATTAATTTTTTACGGGGATCTTCATGTCCATAAGCTTTAATTTCTGCAAAAACCTGCTCTACAATTTCTACCACTCGGGCATGAATAATTTTAGATAAGTTTTTAAGCGAAATCTCTTTTGGCTCTCTTCCTCTTAATCCGGGAATAGAAACAATCTCGTTGTCTTTATTTTCTCCCGGCCAAGCCGATCCGAATTTTATTTTTAAAAGCTCTGCTTGTTTTTCGATAATTGAACAACCTTCTTTAATATCGTCTGTAATTACGTTTCCTCCAAAAGGTATCACTGCAGTATGACGAATAATACCATCTTTAAAAATGGCTAAATCTGTTGTTCCTCCACCAATATCAATCAAAGCTACTCCTGCTTCTTTTTCTTCCTGACTCAAAACGGCATCTGCAGAAGCTAATGGTTCTAATGTCAATCCTGACAATTCGATTCCTGAACTCTGAATACATCTTCCCACATTTCTGATCGATGATGCCTGCCCAACTACTACATGAAAACTAGATTCTAATCTTCCACCGTACATTCCGATTGGTTCTTTTATCTCAGACTGCCCGTCGATTTTAAATTCTTGTGGCAGAACGTGAATAATTTCTTCTCCCGGTAACATCGCCAGTTTATTTACCTGGTCGATCAAAAGCTGAATATCTTTTTCTCCAATTACTTCTTCCGGATTATTACGGCTGATGTAATCTGTATGCTGTATACTTCTAATGTGTTGTCCTGCGATCCCTACAACGACATCTTTTATTTTATAACCTGAATTATTTTCGGCTTCAAGTATTGCTTGTTGAATCGATTGGATAGTTTGCGTGATGTTGTTTACAACTCCTCGCGCAACTCCTAAACTTTTGGATTTCCCAATACCCAAAATTTCCAACTTACCATACTCATTCTTCTTGCCGATCATGGCAACTATCTTTGTCGTTCCAATATCTAGACCTACTGCAATGTTATCTTTTTCCATTTTCTATTATTTTGTGCAAACTACTTGTTCCGTAAACCTAAGGTCAATTTTATTGTATTTATATAACGAACTATCTAAAACCGCTTTCTGAAAAAAGGCTTTATAGTTATTAAATTTCTCATCAACATTCATCGTTCTGCCAAAATCGATGAAGTAATTATAATTTCTATTAAACATTTTTAAGCTTCCATTAGGCATAATTTGAATTGCAATGATGTTTTTTCTCAAAAACGCATCGTCATAAATTGTGCGAAATAGCGCCGCTAAATCTTCGTTATTTTTTTCATTTATTGCCCCGGAAACAAGCGGAACTCTCGCAGTATAATTGTCTGACAAAGGCATTTTATTACCCTCATAGTCAATATAAAAAGAGGCATCACCATCATAAACTCTCGCTATTGGTGTCTTCTGTTTTACTACTGCTTTTAGAACACCATCGATACTTACAAAAACATTTGATTTTTCAATCATCTCTTGCGTATCAAGGGTTTTCTCAATCTTATTCAAATCTAGTTCATCTTTTCGGATACTGGAAGCGTCTTTTTTATTTTCTATCAACAATTTATTAACCGTTTCCGGTTTCACAAAAAGCGTATTTTCCCCTACAAAAACAACAACAGATTTTTTTAATTTTCGGTCACCATTTCGATGTTTAGCGAAAGAATATAAAAATAAAACGAGTCCTAAAATGAGAATTAATCTAATATTTGTCCAATTAAATATTTTCATTTAGCATTTTTTTGATTGACGGAACCATCTCTCCAATATCACCAGCTCCTATTGTTACAATTATTGGCGCATCACTGGCTTTGATCTCCGCTAATAAATCACTTTTTGCAACAATTTTCTTATTCGAATTTGTCATTTTTCCCAACAACCACTCTGATGTAATCCCATCCATCGGTAATTCGCGTGCCGGGTAAATATCCATTAAAAATACTTCATCAAACTGAGACAGGCTTTCTGCAAATCCATCAACAAAATCTCTTGTTCTGCTGAACAAATGAGGCTGAAAAATTGCCAGTACCTTAAGTCCGGGATACAACTCAGTAACTGCCTGATGTACCGCATTTATCTCTGTTGGATGATGTGCATAATCATCTATATAAACTAATTTATCAGACTTAATCTGATACGAAAAACGTCTTCTGATTCCGTTGAATGAAGCAATGGCTTTTGCAATCAAGTCGGTCGGGGTGCCAAAAGTCTTCGCCATCGCAATAGCCATCAATCCATTCATTAAATTGTGCTTTCCGGGCAAACCAAAATGCAGATCTTTCATGATCTCTGATGGTGTCTGAACATCAAAAACATAACTCCCATCTTCTATACGAACATTAAAAGCCTTATATACAGCATCTTCATTTATAGCACATTGTACTCCTTCAAGTGGTAACTCTTTTGTTATAAACAGCTTAGTTTTATCTTCTACTTTATTGGCAAATTCAACAAACGAAGCCTCAATTGCCTCACTTGTTCCGTAAATATCCAAATGATCTGCATCCATTGACGTAATACAGGCAATATTGGGATGTAAATGCAAAAACGAACGATCGAATTCGTCAGCTTCTACAACTGTCACAGTCTTTCCGCTTCCAATTAAGTTAGAATTGTAATTCTCAACAATTCCACCAACAAAAGCCGTAACATCAGCTCCACTTTCATATAAAATATGACCTAAAATACTTGAGGTTGTAGTTTTTCCGTGTGTACCGGCAACTGCAAAACTAAAAGTGTCTTTTGTTATAATTCCTAAAACTTCGGCACGCTTTTTAATCTCGTAATTTCTTTCGATAAAATAATTCCACTCTGAATGTGTTTTTGGTACAGCCGGAGTAAAAATTACCAGTGTATTTTCAACAAAATAATTAGCAGGAATCAGATTTATGTTATCTTCAAAATGAATATCAATACCACTTTCAATTAATTCACTCGTCAGCATTGATGGTGTTTTATCGTAACCCGAAACCTGTTTCCCGATATTTTTAAAATAACGGGCCAGTGCACTCATTCCGATGCCTCCAATGCCTATAAAATAAACGTTTTGTATTTGATCTAAATTCATTTCTATTTGTTTTTGAGCTATTTACAGATTACTTTCTTATATAAGAAACTAGTAATTAAGCCTTTGTATTTTTCTTACTTTAATAACTCAAAACGCTTAAAAATAGCGTTCTAAATTTTTTATTATGTTCTATAATTATCAGATAAAGTTATATTATAACAACTTTCTAATCTGATCTACAATTACTTTCACCGCATTTGGCATTGCCAGCTTTTTAATATTATCACTTAATTGTTTTTGCTTTCCCTGATCTTTCAGTAAAGCTTCAAAAACAATACTAAACTGCGTGTCTAATTCTGATTCTTTCAACAAAATAGCTCCTTTTGCATCCACTATCGCCTGAGCATTTTTAGTCTGATGATCTTCGGCTACATTTGGTGATGGAATAAAAATTACCGGTTTCCCAACAATACATAATTCTGAAACTGATGATGCTCCTGCACGAGAAATAATCACATCGGCTGCAGCATATACAAAATCCATTCTTTCGATAAAATCAACTACTCTTACGTTCTGCTGATTGTGTTTTTTATATTCTTCAAAATATAATTTACCGCATTGCCAGATTACCTGAATATCCTGCGAAAGCATATTTTGCAGTTCTTTCTCAATTAACTGATTAACTCTTCTTGCTCCTAAGCTCCCGCCTAAAACCAACAATGTTTTTTTATTAGGATCTAAACCGTAAAAAGCAATTGCTTCATCACGTTTACTCTCAATATCTATCAGATCCTGACGAACCGGATTTCCGGTTAAAATAATCTTTTCTTTAGGAAAAAATCTTTCCAGATTCTGGTAAGCCACACAAATTGCATTAGCTTTTTTACTCAATAGCTTATTCGTTATTCCCGGGAATGAATTTTGCTCCTGAATCACAGTTGGTATTCCCGCTCCTCCAGCTGCCTGTAACAACGGTCCGCTAGCAAAACCACCTGTACCTATAACTACATTTGGCTTAAATTGTCTGATAATTCTACGCGACTCCAGCAAACTTGTTGCCAATTTTAACGGAAACATCAAGTTTTGCAAGGTTAATTTTCTCTGTAAACCAGCAATCCAAAGACCTTTTATTTCATAACCCGCCTGAGGTACTTTTTGCATCTCCATTTTATCTTTGGCACCAACAAAAAGAAATTCAGCATCAGGAAATTGTGCTTTTAATTCATTAGCAATAGCGATTGCAGGATAGATATGCCCTCCTGTTCCACCACCACTTAATATGAATTTATAATTTGTCATATTTTTAAAAGTTATTCGCTTTAAAAATTATTCTTTTTAATCTTATTTATTTAATACTGCATTCATCGGATTTCTGGAATTATCCTCAATAGAATACATTCCTTCTTCTTCATACACCTCTTGCTTTTCATCACCAATCAAATCTTCTTCGGCTAGCTCTTTGTCAATTAATCTTTGAAGTGCTTCTTTTCTTCTTTCTTTTTCTTCTAGCTCTTCAGCGATTTCTTCGTCTTTTTTGGTCACACTAATAATGATTCCGAGAGAGAAACAGGTCATCCAGATCGAACTACCTCCACTACTGATCAACGGGAGTGTCTGCCCTGTTACCGGCAATAATTCTACTGCAACTGCCATATTGATCATCGCCTGAAATATCATAGGAAAACCGAGCCCGACGACGACTAACTTCCCAAATAGCGTATTGGCTTTATGCGATGCAATTACAAATCTGAACAATAACAATAAATACAAGACCAAAATTGCTACTCCGCCAACCAAACCATATTCTTCGACAATAATCGCATAAATAAAATCAGAAGACGATTGTGGCAAAAAGTTTTTCTGTACACTTTTTCCAGGTCCAACTCCACCAAACTGCCCTGACGCTATTGCGATTTTAGCTTTCTCTATTTGATAATCATCTTCATCCGGTTTATCAGTGGTAAAGTTCATAATACGACTTTCCCAAGTTGACACCCTGCTAAAGAATCTTGAATCAGGAAAGGCTTTGGCTATCAAAAGGAAAAACAAAAGCATTGCAATTCCTGAACCTATGATAAAACCAATATATTTTAATGGATACCTGCCTATAAATGTTAACATAATTACCATTGAGAATATCAACGCGGTGGTTGAGAAGTTCGCTGGTAAAATAAGCGCCAATGTTATAAAAACCGGTAACCAAAGTTGTATTAATGATGTTTGAAACGGCTCATTTTCATCTCTTGCTTTCGACAAATAACGTGCTACATAAATAAACAATATACTAGCTGCCAGAGTAGAAGTTTGAAATGTAATACCTATAAATGGTACTTGAATCCAACGACTTGCATTTGCACCGGCTATTACAGTTCCTTTTAAAAGCGTATAGGCCAATAAAACCCAAACTACCGGAAGCGCTACTTTCGAAATCGCCCTGAAATAATGATACGGAACTCTGTGCACCCAATAAATAATCAAAAAACCAATACAAATATGAGCCAGATGTTTTACCAAATAACCCAATGTATTTCCGGTTCCGTGACCTATATATGCCAAATTACTACTCGCACTAAAAACAGGCATAAACGAAAACAACGCCAATAAAGCCACGAATGACCATATTACCCTATCTCCTTTAAGTTTGTTTACGAGTTCTTTCATAATCTTTTTGTTTCAGGTTTTTCTTATTTCAGGTTTCAGTTTTTCCTCACGTGAAACCTGAACTTGAAACTTTTTTTCTACAAGTTATGTACAGCTTGCTTAAATTGCTTTCCTCTGTCTTCGTAGCTTTCGAATAAATCGAAACTTGCGCAGGCTGGAGATAATAAAACAGCATCTCCTTTTTCTGTTAAACGTTGTGCCGTTTTTACAGCATCGTTCATATTATTAACTTCTACCATGATATCAACAACATTACCAAAAGCATTAATAATTTTATGATTATCAACTCCCAGGCAAATAATTGCTTTTACTTTTTCACGAACTAATGACATCAATTCGTTATAATCATTTCCTTTATCAACTCCTCCAACAATCCAAACCGTAGGAACATTCATGCTGTCTAAAGCAAAGAAAGTTGCGTTTACATTTGTTGCTTTTGAATCATTGATATATTGAACATTCTGAATTTTTAATACTTTTTCTAAGCGGTGTTCAACACCTTGAAAATTAGATAAACTTTCACGAATTGTTGCATTTCTAATTTGCATCAACTTTGCTACAGAGCTTGCTGCCATTGCGTTTTTCATGTTATGTTTTCCTTCTAACGCAATGTATTCTGTTTCCATTGTAAACTCTTCTTGGTTGATCTTTATTTCCATTTTGTTGTTATTTATAGAAGCCCCTTCATCAAATTGTTTCGTTAACGAAAAAGGAATTAATTTTGCTTTTGTTGTGTTGTTCTTTAACCATTCTGCAATTGCCTCATCATCTGCATCGTAAATAAGATAATCGCTTTCGGTCTGATTCATTGTTATTCGAAACTTTGAATCGATGTATTTTTGATATTTATATTCGTATCGATCTAAATGATCCGGACTAATATTTGTAATAATGGCAATATCCGGCCTGTAATCTATAATTCCGTCGAGCTGAAAACTGCTTAATTCAAGGACATATGCATCGAATTTATTTTCGGCTACCTGCCAGGCAAAACTCTTTCCAATATTTCCTCCCAAGCCCACATTCAAACCAGCAGATTTTAACAAATGATGTGTCAACATCGTTGTGGTCGTTTTACCGTTGCTTCCGGTAATCCCAATTGTCAGAGCTTCAGTAAAAGGTTTAGCAAATTCGATTTCTGAAATCACTTTGATTCCGGCAGCGATAAGCTTTTGTACTATGGGAGATTTCTCAGGAATTCCGGGACTTTTCATCACCACGTCGGCGTTTAAAATCAGGTCTTCAGTATGTTTTTCTTCTTCCCAAGCAATTTTATTAATGATAAGAACTTCTTTATAACTCTCCTTTATTTTTCCAAAGTCAGATACAAAAACTTCGTATCCTTGTTTCTTTCCGAGAATAGCCGTTCCAACGCCACTTTCTCCTCCGCCAAGTACTACCAATCTCTTCATCTATCTAAGTTTTAAAGTAACAATTGATAATATGGCTAACATGATTGCAACGATCCAAAAACGGGTTACAATTTTACTCTCATGATATCCTTTCTTTTGGTAATGATGATGCAATGGCGACATTAGAAAAATTCTTCGCCCTTCTCCAAAACGCTTTTTGGTATATTTAAAGTAACTTACTTGTAAAACCACTGAAAAATTCTCTACCAAAAAGATTCCACACAATAAGGGAATCAATAATTCTTTACGAACGGCAATAGCTAAAACCGCAATGATTCCTCCAATAGTCAAACTTCCTGTATCTCCCATAAAAACAGATGCCGGATAAGAATTGTACCACAGAAACCCAATTAGAGCTCCCACAAATGCAGATATAAAAACAGTCATTTCCCCAGAATTAGGGATGTACATAATATTTAGATAATTAGAAAAAATAATATTCCCTGAAACAAACGTAAATATCCCGAGTGCCAGTACCGAAACTGCCGAAGTTCCTGCGGCAAGCCCGTCAATTCCATCCGTTAAATTAGCTCCGTTAGAAACTGCAGTAATAATAAATATCACAACCGGAATAAAAATCAACCAAGCCCATTTTTCATATCCTTCACCAGTCCACGCTAATAATTCAGCATAATCAAATTCATTGTTTTTTACGAAAGGAATCGTTGTTGCAGTTGATTTTTCTTCTATTGGTGCAGGCAAAACAACAGCTGTATTTGTCGCAGTTCTAAAAACATCTGTTCTACCGGTATCTGTTCTTACTGTTACTGCAGGATTAAAATAAAGAACCGCTCCAACTATAATTCCCAAACCAACTTGTCCTATAACTTTAAAAATTCCTTTAAGCCCTTGTTTATCTTTTTTGAATATCTTGATATAATCGTCTACAAAACCAATTGTCCCCATCCAAAGAGTAGTTACAATAAGCAATACTATATAAATATTGTGCAAACGAGCAAACAACAAAACCGGTACCAGTGTAGCAAAAATGATAATTAATCCTCCCATTGTTGGAGTTCCCGCTTTTTCATTTTGACCAGCCAGACCTAACTCACGAACAGTTTCGCCAACTTGTTGTTTACGCAAAAAGTTTATAATTCTTTTTCCGTAAATCGTTGACAAAAGCAAAGAAAGCATCAATGCCAAAGCCGATCTAAAGGTGATGTACTGAAAAACACCTGTCCCTGGGACATCCATTGTTTTGTCTAAATACTCAAATAAATAGTATAGCATATATTTTATATTTTAAATTCCAATCTTGAAATTCCAAATTCCAATTTTGTCGTGTGGTATTTTAGAATTAAAATTGATTAATTATTTATTTAGTTGATCTAAAATTTCTTTTACTGTTTCCATATCATCAAAATGATGGCGAACACCATTTATTTCCTGATACGTTTCATGACCTTTACCAGCAATTAAAACAATATCATTTGGCTGAGCCAATTGACAAGCTGTTTTAATCGCTTGTTTTCTATCGGTAATTCTCAATAGTTTTTTATAATTATGCGCTTCGACCCCTTTTTCCATTTCATCCAAAATCACTTCAGGATCTTCATTTCTCGGATTATCCGAAGTTAAAATTGCTTTATCACTAAGATCTGTAGCAATTTTAGCCATAATTGGCCTTTTCGTTTTATCTCTGTTTCCGCCACAACCTACAACTGTAATTAGTTGCTCATTTTTAGTACGGATATCGCCTATTGTTTTCAAAACATTATCAAGAGCATCCGGAGTATGTGCATAATCTACAATCGCTGTAATATTACCAGCCGAAACAATGTATTGAAAACGACCTGAAACACTCTCTAAATCAGACAGTAATCGCAATGCTTCAAGACTATCCATTCCTAACTCTACAGCAGTACCGTAAATCGCTAAAACGTTATAAGCATTAAAAGTCCCTATCAATTTTACCCAAACTTCATTATCATTCACTTTTAATAGTAATCCTGATAATTGACTTTCTAATATTATTGCTTTAAAATCAGCATAAGACTTTAATGCATAAGTGAATTTTCTCGCAACTGTATTCTGCAACATCACAGGCCCGTTTTTATCATCGATATTTGATAAAGCAAAAGCTGTTTTTGGCAATGAATCAAAAAATGACTTTTTTACATCTCTGTATTCTGCAAAAGTTGGGTGATAATCTAAATGATCGTGCGATAGATTCGTAAAAACCCCGCCCACAAAATGCAACGCTTCTGTACGTTTTTGGTGAATTCCATGAGAACTCACTTCCATAAAACAATGTGTAACACCTGCTTCGATCATTTCATTTAAATAATGATTGATTGTAATCGAATCCGGAGTTGTATGTGTTGCTTTATATTCTGTTTCATCCACCATTATTTTCACGGTTGACAACAAACCAACTTTAAAACCTGCTTTTTGAAACAACTGAAACAATAATGAAGCAATTGTTGTTTTTCCGTTTGTACCTGTAACACCAACTAATTTTAATTTTTCAGAAGGATTTCCAAAATAATTAGCTGCCATAAAAGCCAAAGCAGTATTCGTATCTTTTACTTTAATATAAGTGACTCCTTTTTCAATATTTTCCGGCAATGCATCACAAATAATCGCAACAGCTCCTAATTGAATTGCTTTTTCTATATAATCGTGACCATCAGAAAGCGATCCGCGAATTGCTACAAAAACATCATTCGCTTCAATCTTTCTTGAATCAAACTCAATTTTATGTACATCAATTTCCGTCGAACCCGTTACAGACTCAATAGCTACTTTATATAATATGTCTTTCAGTATTTTCACGATAATTCTAATACTATTGTTGTGTTTTTACTAATATTTTCTCCAGCCTGTAATGACTGTTTTTTTACTTTTCCTACTCCATTAACTCTTACTTTCAAACCTAAGTTTTCCAGTAAAGCGATTGCATCCATTCCCGGCATTCCTTTTAAATCCGGAATCTGATTTGATTTTTTTCTGGATTCTATATCATACTTATCGTAACTGATTTCTTGCTTTGAAATTTTAGAATCCAGTTGCTTAATTTTATTTGTCGAAGGCGCATCTGTAAATATTTTTTGGGCAATTCTTTTAAAAACCGGCCCTGCAACATCTGCTCCGTAATAATTATTTTTTGATGTATTTGGCTTATGAACAACTACAATACAAGAATATTTAGGATGATCTGCCGGGAAATACCCAACAAAAGAAGATGCATAATACAATGCTGACTTTCCTTCTTTACCACCATAGTTTACCTGCGCTGTTCCTGTTTTTCCTGCCATCGAAAAATCTTTCGAATACAACTTAGAACCAGTTCCTTTTTTTACCACATTAAGCAATACTGCTCTAATTTTTTTGATAGTTTCAGGAGAACACACCTTTGGATTAATCACTTCAACATCAAACTTTTTGATGGTTTTGTTCCACTCTTTAATTTCTGAAACAAATTGAGGCTTTACCATTACTCCATTATTGGCAATTGAGTTATACAATGCCAGCGTTTGCATTGGCGTAACCGAAACTCCGTAACCAAAAGCCATCCATGGCAATGAAACTCCTGACCAATGCTTGTCTCCCGGTTGTGGTATGTAAGGTCTTCCTTCTCCTTGAAAATGCAATCCCAGTGTTTTATTTAAGCCGTAACTATTAATATGATTGACGAATTTTGATGGATTGCTTTTATAATTATCATAAACCGCCTGAACCATTACTGTATTAGACGAAAGTTCAAAACCACGTGCTAACGAAATTTTACCGTAACCTCCTCTATGCGAATCACGAACAGCACGACCATAATATCTCACTTCTCCTCCATGACTGTCAAAAACAGTACTTGTATCTGCAACTTTATCTTCTAAAATCGCCATTAAATCAACTAATTTAAAAGTAGATCCTGGCTCATGAGACTCTGCTACAGCATAATTTGTAGTTTCATAGTACGATCCGTCTTCTGCTCTTCCTAAATTTGAAATCGCTTTTACATGACCTGTTTCTGTCTCCATAACTACCACACAACCGTGATCTGCTTCGTATTCTTCTAACTGTTTCAATAAGGCATGGTGCGCAATATCCTGAATAAAAACATCGATTGTCGAGATAACATCAAAACCATCTTGTGGGTCAACTTCATTGACATCACGAATAGGTTTCCATTGTCCTTTTGCAATTTTTTGCTTTAAAATCTTACCGTCTTTTCCATTCAGATAATTTTTAAAAGCCCATTCAATTCCTTTACCAACCTCTACTCCTGTTGCAGGATCGATACGATCATAACCAATTGTTCTTTCGGCAATTTTTCCTATCGGATGTTTTCTAACAGTTTCCTGTTCAATTATAATCCCACCTTTAAAAGCTCCTAAATTAAATAATGGAAAACCTTTTATTTTTACATATTCAGTATAACTCAAATTACGCGCGATCAGATAATATCTATTTTTATTAGCTCTCGCTTTTCTTAGATCTTTTTCGAAATAACTTCCTGTTTTATCTAAAACTGTTGCCAGTGAATCTGATAATGCTTTTACATATTTTTCAAAAGTTTCTGTTTTTGGCGCTTTCGCATCAAAACGAATCTCGTAATTAGGAATTGATGTTGCCAATAAACTTCCGTCAGCAGAATAGATGTTTCCTTTGTTTGCCGGAATTACAAAATTTCTAACCGTACGCTGTTTTGCCAGTTTTCTATAATAATCTCCTTCAACCCATTGAATATTGGCTAACTTAACAACAATAGCAATTGCCATCACAAAGATGAAAACTGCTACGAGGTAAATTCTGTAGGATATATTTTTATCGTCTACTGCCATATTCTTTTAAAGAAACCTTTTTCTTCTTCTTTTTTTACTTCTATTTTAACCGGAGGAACCGTTGACGGAAAAATCTGTTTTTCAAGCATTTTATCCGATATTGTTGATTCCATCTTCAACTTCATTAATTCTGAACGACGATCTACAAATTCAGATCGCAATTCTTTTACTTCATTATTCAGCTTTGCAATTTCAAAAACCTTTTGTTCGTATCGTTGTGTATTGGCAATCATCAGAATAGCAAGTAAAATGATAAAAACAATAAAACGCCAGTTCTTTACCGCGTCATCGTTTAATAAAAATCTTGCTTTTAATATGCCAAATACTCCACCTTTCATTTTCTACCTATATATATTATATCTTCTCAGCAATTCTGAGCTTTGCACTTCTTGCTCTGTTGTTGATTTTGATCTCGGCATCATCCGGAACAATCAACTTTCCTATCGTTTTAAAAGGAACAGAAAAATTTCCGAAGAAATCACGTTCCGGCTCACCTTCAAACATTCCGTTTTTAATAAATCTTTTTACCAATCTATCCTCTAACGAATGATAAGAGATAACAGAAAATCTTCCGCCCGGATTTAGAATTTCAAGAGATTGCTCGATAAATTCTTTTAAAACATCCATTTCCTGATTTACCTCGATACGAATTGCCTGATAGATCTGAGCCAATATTTTATTACGCACTCTTTCCGGTAAATATTTTGCCAGAACATCTTTTAATTCATCTGTAGTTTTTATTGGCAGATGTTCTCTTGCCTCTACAATTGTTCTTGCTAAAACCGGTGCATTCTTCAACTCCCCATAATCAAAAAAAACACGACGTAAATCCTGTTCTTCATATTCGTTAACCACACGGTAAGCATTTAAATCATTTTTCTGACTCATCCGCATATCGAGTTCGGCATCAAATCTTGTCGAGAACCCTCTTTCCGGAACATCAAACTGATGCGATGAAACACCTAAATCAGCCAAAATTCCATCAACACTTTTAACACCATGAAAACGAAGAAATCTTTTTATAAACCTAAAGTTCTCATTAATTAAGGTAAACCTTTCATCTGGTAACGCATTTGCCAATGCATCTTCGTCCTGATCAAAAGCAAATAATTTTCCGTTTGGCCCTAATCGTTTCAAAATCTCTTTTGAATGACCACCGCCACCAAACGTAACATCTACATAAACGCCATCTGGTTTAATATTTAAACCATCAACTGTAGGATGAAGCAAAACCGGATTATGATATTCCATTGTCGTCGTCATTAATATTTCCCATTACTTCTTCGGCTAAATCTGCAAAATCCATATCTTCGCCGCTTATTGATTTTTCATATAAATCTTTATCCCAAATCTCCACAATATTAACCGCAGATGAAAAAACCACATCTTTAGAAATACCTGAAAAAGCTACCAAGTCCTTTGGAACCAATAACCTTCCCAATGCATCAATCTCTACTACTTTAACTCCAGCAGTAAATCTTCGAATGAAATCATTGTTCTTTTTTACAAAACGATTCAGCTTGTTGATTTTTTGCATCATCAAGTTCCATTCTTCCATTGGATATAATTCTAAACACGGCTGAAAAACAGAGCGCTTCAAAACGAATCCGTCCTGAAGAGAAGAAGCCAATTGCTTTTTCAAGGGTGCAGGCATCATTAGCCTCCCTTTAGCATCGACTTTACACTCATATGTTCCAACAATTGTGTTCAAGAAAATTACATTAATATGTTACACAGCAAAAATATAAAAAATATTACCACATTTTACCACTAAATACCACTTTGTTAATAAGTTTAACCACTTTCCTACCACCCGGCTTAATTTATGGACAATCAATACTTTAACTTATAATTAACGAATAGTCAATAACATTTCGACATCAAAAAAATAATGCATAATATTTCTTAAAAAATTAGTTATTATGCAGTTTTCTTAACATTTAGGAAACACACCAAAACACCCTATAAAAGCTGATTTTTAAACACTTACATATTCTACTAAAATTATCTAGTTAAAAAACGGTAGCAAAAATCCATTTTTATTTATTAAACCCTATATTTGTCCCAATTGAAATTGGCATTAAATTAAATGGACAAACACTACAAAAAAGAAGGCAAATACAGCTATTATGAAGCTGGAGAAGGAACTCCTATCGTTATTTTACATGGCTTAATGGGAGGCCTTAGTAACTTTGATGCTGTAGCAGAATATTTCCCAACGAAAGGATACAAAGTTGTTATCCCGGATTTGCCAATATACACCCAAAGTATTTTAAAAACCAACGTAAAAAGCTTTGCTAAATACGTGAAAGACTTTATCACTTTTAAAGGCTTTGACAAAGTTATTTTACTAGGCAACTCCCTTGGAGGACATATTGCTCTTTACCACACTAAGTTATACCCTGAAAAAGTAGCAGGATTAGTAATTACCGGAAGCTCAGGTCTTTATGAAAGCGCTATGGGAGACAGTTACCCAAAAAGAGGAGATTATGAATACATCAGAAAGAAAGCTGAAGATGTATTTTATGACCCTAAAATTGCAACTCCGGAACTTATTGACGAGGTATACGCAACGGTTAACGATCGTATCAAACTGATCAAAACCCTAACAATTGCAAAAAGCGCCATTCGTCATAATATGGCGAAAGATTTACCAAAAATGACAGTTGAAACCTGTATTATCTGGGGTAAAAACGATGCTGTAACTCCACCCAATGTGGCCGAAGAATTTGATAAATTATTGCCTAATTCAACTTTATACTGGATAGACAAATGTGGACACGCTGCTATGATGGAACATCCTCAGGAATTCAATGCAATTCTTGAAGAATGGCTCGTTAAAAAAAATTTATAGCACTAAACTTTCGACTTTAAGGAGGTCTTAAACACAAAAAACATGAAAATTAATACCGCCGAATTTATAATCAGTAATTCTGAAGTTGCAAAATGTCCACAGGATTTTTTGCCGGAATATGCTTTTATCGGAAGATCAAATGTAGGCAAGTCCTCTTTGATCAATATGCTTACCAATCATAAAAATTTAGCTAAAACTTCAGGAAGACCTGGAAAGACACAGTTAATTAATCACTTTAAGATTAACAACAATTGGTTTTTGGTCGATTTACCTGGTTACGGATACGCTAAAGTATCTAAAAAAACGAAATCTGTTTTTCAGCAATTCATTACAGATTACTTTGAAACCAGAGAACAACTAGTTTGCGCTTTTGTTTTGATTGATATTCGTCATGAAGCACAATCCATAGACATTGAATTTATGTCATATATGGGAGAAAGCGAAATTCCGTTTTGCATCATTTTTACCAAAGCAGACAAAATCAGCAAGACAAAAATCGACTCGCATATTGCAGCATACAAAAAACAGATGTTTGCCAATAACTGGGAAGAAATGCCTCATTATTTCGTGACTTCTGCTACAGAACAAACAGGAAAAGACGAAGTTTTAAACTATATTGACGAAGTTAATCAGGAGGTTTTTAAAAACAACTCGCAATTTTAAATTCCAATAAAAAAATTCCAATTTTCAATTTCTGAGGTTTATCAGAATGTGAAAAATAAAAAAAATCCCAAATTCCAAGTTTTAATTGGAATTTGGGATTTTTTATTTTATTAGAATTTCTTTCCTGTGTTGGAATTTAAAATTTCAAAAATTGGAATTTAACTATTTCGTTAGTTCCAGTTTTTCCGCAAAATAATCACAGAAATCTTTCATTGTATCTGACATTTTTTCGTCATCTGTTGCACGTTTAAAAGTATCCGACATTGCTACGAGTGTCTGATGAAAGAAAATCTTCATTTCATCAACCGGCATATCTTTTGTCCACAAATCAATACGCATCGTTTCTTTGGCTTTACTATCCCAAATAGACAACATAATTGCTTTTGCTTCTTCAGCCTGAACACCACCGTCTTGTGCGCTCCAAGTTAATTTTTCCGGCACACGGTTTTCATCTAATTCTATATTGAATCTAATTTCTGAGTTTATTGTATCTGACATTACTTCTTAGGTTTATATTTTGATTTTTCAAAAATTTCTTTTGCATTTACTTTTAATAATTCCGGCAAGGTTACATTAGTATTATTCTTCATGTATGATCGCACCATTTGCCATCCCAGCCACGCACCAATTCGTCCGGGTGATTCATTGTCGATTTCTAAATAGAACTTAGAAAACGGAGCAGGTGCAATAAATCGTGTTGTTAGTTTTGGATCATCGCTGTACAACATTTCATTTTCGATAAAAAAGCGCCACATATATGCTTCATTTTCCTGACACCATTTTATTTGTTCTGCTGTATAACCCATTTTTTCAGCATCTGTATATTCAGGCAGAAGCAGATCTTTTGCGTACAGCTGTTTTCCTTCAAAAATCATTTGCGAAACCAGGTTTTTATCCTGAAAAGCGGGAATATTTCTGTAAGCAAAACTAGAAACTACATCTGGCATAATTTGTTTCTCTTCGAAATTCTGCTTAATATAATTTGGGAATTCATAAAACTTATGTTCTTTTCCCAAATACAATTCCAAAGCTACAATTACCAGACTATCTGCATAAATGGCTTTAGCATTATAATCCATTTCTCCAATTACCGTAATTACTTTAGGAGTTTTTGTTTTTGGAAAATAATACTTAACGTGCTGGAACAACTTATTAAATTCCTCTCGCACAGGTTCAAAATTGGAATATTTTTTCTGTACTTCTGCATATACTTCTTTCCAAAGCGGATCCTGCATTTTTTTTAACCATATATCATCTTCGATGCCTGCCGGAAAAAAGAACGGATATTGTTTTTTTACTTTAGCTAAATCTTCTGGTTTAGTTTCAAAAAATACTTTATCAAAACGCTCTACTTTAATATCAACCGGTATTTCTTCGACTTCTTTTTCTACTTTAGTTTTTTGCTCACAGGACAAAAAAAACAAGCACAGAACCATTGCAAAGCGATAAATTTTCATTTTATTTTAATTAGATTTGTGTTGCTGGATTTTAAGTAAATCTATACTTAAAAAATATTCTGCAAATATACATCGCTACATCTTAAAACCTGAACTATTATGGCTAAAAAAAGTACCATCCAGACAGAAAAAGTAAATACCCACATTGTAGAGTGGTTAAAAAATTATGCTAACAATGCAAAAGTAAACGGTTTTGTAATTGGAATTTCAGGTGGAGTTGACTCTGCTGTTACTTCTACACTATGCGCTCAGACAGGTTTAAAAGTTTTATGTGTCGAAATGCCAATTCATCAGGCTCCAAATCAAGTTTCAAGAGGAAGAGAACATATTGATCAATTAAAAAAACGTTTTCCGAATGTTTCTGATGTAGAAACTGACCTTACAGCTACTTTTGAAGCTTTTAAAACTGCGGTACCAAAAACAGATAACGAAGCCAAAGTGAGCTTATCATTAGCCAATACACGTGCTCGTTTACGAATGACATCTTTATATTATTTAGCGGGACTTAATGGTTTGCTAGTTGCAGGTACCGGAAACAAGGTAGAAGATTTTGGCGTAGGATTTTATACTAAATACGGTGATGGCGGAGTCGATTTAAGTCCAATTGCTGACTTAATGAAATCGGATGTTTATGCTCTTGGAGCATTTTTAACAATTCCTGAATCAATTTTAACAGCTGCGCCTACCGATGGATTATTTGGAGACAATCGCACGGATGAAGATCAATTAGGAGCAAGTTATGACGAACTTGAATGGGCAATGTTGGCCGCGGAGTCAGGAAAAACGCCAGCTGACTTCACTGGGAGAGAAAAATCTGTCTTTGAAATTTATAAACGTTTAAACACCAGCAACAAGCATAAAATGGACGCAATTCCGGTTTGTATAATACCAAAAACGTTAAAATAAAACATTTTAACATTTGTCTGCAATTAATTACAGAATTTATTTATTAATTTTACAGTTCCAAAAACATGAACAATTCTAAAAAAGGTAAAAATTATGATTAAAGTATGTCTTGCAGACAATCATCCTGTGACTCACTTTGGCGTTAAGTCTTATTTTAAAGACCACGATCAAATTTCAATTGTTGCCAACGTAGGCAATTTTTCAATGGTTAGAGATATCCTTCAGACAAAGGAAATTGACATCCTAATTCTCGATCTAGAGCTGGAAGGGCTTTCGAGTATCTTCGAAGTGAAGTCGATTTTGAAAAATTTCCCAAAAACAAAAATTGTAATTTTTAGTGACCTCGCTGAACAAATGTACGCTCCAAATGCAATTAAAGCAGGAGTTTCCGGGTATGTGCACAAAACAGAAAAACTTGAAACTTTAGGTCTTTCTATCATTAAAGTACATGAAGGTAAAATTATCATCAACGAAACTGTACGTAAAAACATGGCTCTTATTGCTAAACAAAGCAAAAGTGAGCGTTTGTACAGAAAACTTTCGAATCGTGAGATCGAAGTATTACGTTACTTAAGTGATGGTAAGAAAAACAATGAAATCTCTAAAATCTTAAATCTGAACGAGAAAACGATCAGTACTTACAAACTAAGATTATTGACTAAATTAAACGTTACTAATTTAGTTGACTTAGTAAATAAGGCTAAGACTTTAGAAATTATTTAAATTAATGGTATCGCGACATTACTCGTCCTAGTTTTTTTGAAAACGAATTAACTAATTTCGAGTAATCAACAACCATAGACAAAAGCTCTGTATTATCTGTACTATCAGGTTTTATAGAGCTTTTTAATTCCTGGATGATTTTATCAACCAAAAACCAACGCATAGACATAATAGTTTCAGTAACATATTGTGCAATCGTTTCGTGCTTCATTTTCGAAAAGATATTCTGACCTTCCCAATCATGCAGTGTCACTCTTTCATCTTCCATTAAAATATCCGTTACTTCCTGAGCAAAATCAGGCTGTAAACGCATTAAATATTGTTCGAGACTAAATTTTTCATTCTGGTTAAAAAATCCAATTAAATCTGTAAAGATATCACGAAACAAATTATTAGACAGTTCAACCTCATCTTCCTGCAAACTCAAATAAATACGCTCATAAACTTTGTACTGCCTCTTTTCAGAAACCATTACAACTTCACCTTCGTCATTATTTTTTAAAAGTACATCTTCAAATTCTTCTGTTTTATCTCCGTAAAGCAATAAAATCTCAATTACTTTTCGCTCCAGGCGGTATAAAATATCAACTTTTTCTGTTGGTTCTGCTGCAAATCCCGGTTCACCCGGATAATAATCCTCTGGTGGCCCATTTCTTGGATCTTCCGGATCTCCTCCTGAATAACCTGTGTTTTGTGGGCTTTGATTTCTAAAAACTTCAAAAGGTTTCTGTTCCTGTTTTTGTTTTTTATTAACATCAGCAAGATCTTTTTGAATAAGCTGAGCCAAAGTACTCACAAGTACCTGCTCAGAAATATCCATAATTCTGGCACATTCCTGTGTATAAATTTCACGCTGAATACGATCGGGAATTTTCGAGATACTAACGACCATATCACGAATCAAATCGGCTTTTTTTATAGGATCGTTTTTAGCCTCTTTCATTAAAAGTGACGCCTTAAACTGTATAAAATCTTTACTGTTTTCATCTAAATAGGCAACTAGATCATCGTGAGACGTTTTTCGTGCAAAACTGTCCGGATCTTCTCCGTCAGGAAAAGCACAAACTCTCACGTTCATTCCTTCTTCCAGAATCAAATCGATTCCTCGAACAGAAGCACGTAATCCTGCAGCATCTCCATCAAAAAGAACTGTAATATTTCTTGTAAGACGATTTATTAAACGAATCTGATCCGGCGTTAAAGCTGTTCCTGATGAAGCTACAACATTTTCTATTCCGGCCTGATTGAATTGAATTACGTCTGTATAACCTTCTACCAGATAACAATTATTTTGCTTGGCGATCGATTGTTTGGCCTGAAAAATACCATAAAGTACTTTACTTTTATGGTAAATATCACTTTCCGGCGAGTTTAAGTACTTCGCCGCTTTTTTATCATTTGTTAAAATACGTCCTCCAAAACCTAAAACACGTCCGGACATACTTTCTATCGGAAACATAACACGACCTTTAAAACGGTCAAAAGGGCGATCTTCTCTGGGAATTGTCAAACCGGTACTTTCCAGAAATTCGAGCTTATAACCTTTACCTAAAGCTTCTTTTGTCAAAGCATCCCAGGTTTCCGGCGAATATCCTAAACTAAATTTTTTGATGGTTTCATTAGTAAAACCTCTTTCCTTAAAATATGAAAGTCCAATTGCTTTTCCTTCTTCTGAATTTAAAAGGGTTTTATGAAAATAATCCTTTGCAAATTCTGAAACCAGGTACATACTTTCACGAACATCCGTCATGGCTTTTTCAGCATCGGTTTGTTCTGTCTCTTCGATCTCGATATTGTATTTTCTGGCTAAATACCGAATGGCTTCAGGATAGGTAAACTGCGAATGTTCCATCAGGAATTTAACAGAGTTCCCTCCTTTTCCTGTACTAAAATCTTTCCAGATTCCTTTGGCAGGTGACACCATAAACGACGGAGAGCGTTCATCTGAGAACGGACTCAGTCCTTTGAAGTTACTCCCTGCACGTTTTAAATTAACATAATCACCGATAACCTCCTCTACACGAGCAGTTTCAAAAACAGAATCAATAGTAGCTTGTGAAATCAAAACGTAAAATATTTAAAAAATTTGAAGTCTGTAAAAGTACATAAATCAATCTTGAAATTTGGAGATTTCAAATAAAAAAAAGCGCTTCTTTCGAAGCACTTCTTTCACTAACTAATTAACTTTATTCTTAATTTAAATCAAGCCTCAATCCTAAAGAAATATTATTTTCTTTTACAGGATTATCCTTAAACAATGGGTTTAGATCATATTTTGCATACAAACTCAAAGCTTTGTAACCTACGTAAGAACTTAATCCGTAAATAAAATTATTTACATTGTAATCTCCTTTTATTGTTGTTTTATAATCTAGATCGTCCTGATCAAATTTTAAGATTTGTTTTGATTTTACATTGATTCCTGCATAACCACCAATCCCGAAACGGAAACTTTTATGTGTTCTAAAATAAGTCTTTCCGTTACTGACCTGTGGCTTAGAAAAATCAAACTCTAAATGTAACGGCAACACGACATAAACATTTCTAAAACGTGATTCGTCAAGATTAATCGCATTTGTTTGCAAAACTGTCTGATCACCGTTTACTACAAAACTTCTGTTATCTGTTGGGCGAATATTATTATACATCAATGATAGCCCGTATTTAGCATGCAATAAATTATCATTTTTCATTAATCTGGAGTTATAGGTAAAACCCCATTCGTAGAAATGCGAACCGATAAAACTGTAATTAGCATCCTGAAGTTTTCCATCTACCATCATGTTGTTTAAACCCATTGCAAATACAAATTGCGAAGTGGTTCTTTTTTCTCCATGAATTGAATCCTTATCTCTTTTGGGATCCCAGCGAATAACATAAATATGAGATGAATCCTGCTCTTTTATTTTTCCATCGACTTTTTGCTGCACTAAGTCATTAAGTTCATTTTGAGCTGCAGTTACTTTTTCCTCAATGATTATTGCTCTGGCTTCTGCTAATTCTTTTTTGCGTTTATCTGCTTGTTCCTGCGTAATTTTCCCTTCAGACAATTGAACGTTTACAGTTTCTACTTCTTCTTTCAAAGCTGCCTTTTCTTCTTTTGTAACCTTTTCTATTTTATTGGCAATTTTCTTTGCTTTTGATTCAAAGGTTTCCTGACCCAGAACCTTACTAACAAATAAGAAGACGAGGATAACAAGGTAAAGTGTAAAATTTTTCATGATTGATTTTTTTTTAAATTGATTGATGATTGATGATGATTATTTAATTATTAAATGCAAATTCTACATTCTATATTCATCGGGTTAAAACCCGACGCTACAATATGAATCGTTCCTCCGGAACTAAAATCTATATTCTTATTTCTTTCTTCTATTCTCTCTACTCCTGTTGATTTCGATTTGCCAAAGCCACTTTTACGGTTTGATAATTCTTATTTACTTTAGTAATCACTTTTTCCCTAAACGAAAGTTCTAATTCTCCATCGACCTGATTGAGGAGATCATTTGGATTGATCCTGATTTTTGATTTTGGCTTAACTGAATTTTCAGCTACTACAGTTTTTTCTGCCGTTTCTAATAATTGCTCTGCTGTTTCTTTTTTAGAAGTTTCAGCAACTGAAGTTTTACTATTGATTGTTTGTTTTTCCTGATTGTTTTTGATGATGATTGAAGACTCCGCTATTTGATTTGATTCATTTTTTATGGTTTTATTTAGTTTTACATTACGATTCTTTTCTTCTTTTGCTGGATTGGATATTGGCGCTTTTTCTGAAATTGCAACTTCTGTTTTATCAGAATCGATTACATCTAAAACTGGTTTTGCAACAGTATCTTTTTTTACTTGCTGTTCTATTACAACATTATTTTTTGGTGTTTCAACGATACTTTTCTTCTGATTAAAAAAGAATGTGCCAACTAATAGAAACCCAACGATACTTGCTGCGACATATAGCCATCTTTTTTTCGAAGCTTGTAGTGAGCGAAGTCGAACTATAGGCTTTGTTTTTTCTTCAGCAACGCTTAGCATTGCGTCTAATCGATCCCAGGCCTTATCACTTGGCTCGATAGTACGTTGATTTAGTTTTTCACGGAAATCCTTTTCAAAATTATTCGGTTCCATATTCTTGTTTTTTTAATGTATTAATCTGTGTTTGCAGCATTTTTCTTGCGTGCGATAATTGCGACTTCGATGTTCCCTCATTGATTCCTAACATCTTTGCAATCTCATTGTGTTTGTATCCTTCTATAGCATATAAATTGAAAACCATTTTATAACCGTCCGGCAAGGCATCTATTAAAAACTGAATTTGATCTATCGAAAACTGATTGTCAATTGCATTAAAGCTTTCTTCGATATAAATTTCATCTTCGGTAAATATTATTTTTTTCTGAACTCTTAAATACGAAATACACTCGTTCACCATAATTCTTCGAATCCAGCCTTCGAAACTTCCTTTGTGTTCAAATTTATTTAAGTTGGTAAACACTTTCATAAAAGCCGTAATCATTACATCTTCTGCCAATTGAATGTCTTTTATATACTGTCGACAAACACTAAGCATTTTCGAAGAAAACCGACTGTATATCTGCTGTTGTGCTTGTCGATTATTGTCGACAGCCAACTTAATAATTTCGGTTTCTTCTTGATGTAAACGGATAATTTTCATTAATAAGCCTTTGGTTTTTGGTTTAGTAACAGTCTTCTATTAGCATAGACGAGTGAAGTTATAAAATGGTTGCACGGACAGGAAAAAAAAATCAATAAAAAAATACACATTCTAAAACAACAGGAACAAATAGCTGATTTACAACAAACTGAAACCGATTATTAAATTAAAAAAAAATCTAATTATCTTTTTTTTTAGCAAGATAATCTAAACAGGCCCAATCGAAAACAAAAAAACCTGCACTATTTTAAATACTGCAAGGTTTTCTTTGATAATGATATTTTAAAAATAACTGGTGACTGGCACATTTTACCAACCGCCGCCACCGCCGCCTCCACCTCCGCCTCCGGAGCTTCCCCCACCTGAACTTCCACTACTCCAGCTTCCACTGCTTCCGCTGGAACTACTGGATGAAGAACGTGATGATGCAGGAGGATTAGGGTTAACTGCCGCGCTGTTGACAGAATTTCCAAAACCGGACAAGAACATTGCTGGCTGTCTATAGAATGTATCATCGCCCTGATACCAAGCAGGATCGTATTTGGCCAATTCTAAAACTTCTTCAAATTGTTTTCCCCACTCTATCTCGACTCCCAATGCAATCGCATACGGAAATAATTTCTCGAATAATTGAGGTGTCAGTTCAGGAGGATTTAACATGTTCATTCGGTCTTTTTCTGCCGTTTGCAGATAGAGCTTAAATCCTTCCAATCTATGTAATGCCTCTGCGCCTTTTTCTGTATACTTTCCTAAAGTTTTTACATAAATTATATACATAAGAAAAACAACTCCAATAGCAATCATATGTACCGCGCTTAAAAAAGAAATCGAAGCAAAAAAGATAAATAATACCGCAGGTAAAATAAAGAAAGCCAAAATACCTCTCAAAACAAGCTGGCCAACGCCTATGTCTTTTTTTGTAAACCAATAAGTTAATCCCGAAACTGCAACGATCAATCCTGCATAAAATGGATAATTATAATATCCATTATTGTTAGAAAGCAACTGATAAGTAAGTCCTGCAATCAAAAAAACAGCAAAACCAATCCATTTTTTTCGGGTATTATTTTGATAATAGTCTTCTAAATTTATTTGTTTGTTTATTGTTTTAAGCCATTTAGAATATGCTTTTTCGAAAATCTTATAATTAGAGTCGGTTACTTTTATTTTATCTTTTTTTGTAAAACCGCTTATTATATCTGATTCTTCTATACTCAGAGCACTTGATTGCCTGTTTAAAACTTCTATCTCATAGGTATGTTTGTTTGTAAAAATACCATTTTCTGTGGTTGACAAAATTCTAATCGCACCTTTTACTGAAGCATTTATAAATGATGCCATATAGGTTTTATCAAGTATTTTTCTGTGATATACATATCCTATAATCGCAGGAGACCAATCAAAAGGCGGCATAAATTCAGGCATCACTGCTTTTTTAGCGGGATCTTTGCCGTATTTCTTCCAACTAAAAAAGAAGAAAAGTGCCATTCCTATTCCGTAAATACCGGTCCACAAATTTGTTTTTATTTGTTTATAAAAAGAAGCTGATTCCTGAAGAAAAGTAGGCGGATCAACAATTCCTTTAGCAAACGATGCCGCAACTGTCAATCCTTCATTTGCACTAAGCTGTACAGTTCCAAAACTGGCAACAGTATGATCATCATTTAAGGAACTAATGCAATTTGATTCTGTCGATCCTGACAATCCCGTATAACAATGGAAATTCTCGAATTTATTATTTTCTGATGGAAGTGAAATCTCGCAAGTTGCTTTATCGATCGGCAAATTCCAGCCATTTCCTGTTACATTCCAATACAACTCATCATATTGATCGAAATATCCAATCTGAAATGGAGCGGTATAACTAATTTCATAATCATATATACCACTTTGTAATTCAAGATCTTTGTTTCCTATATAAATTTTCCAGTCGCCTGATTCTTCTTTTGTAAAATACGACTCAGTCTTTCCATCTTTTTTTACGGAATTTATAGTGTATTGCACATCAATCTCATGACCATCTTTATCTTTTCTGGTCAATGGTAAAATTCTTAAAAGTCCGTGTCTAAAAATAATGCCTTCGGCATATATAGAGATTTTTTCGACAACATTAATATGACCTGATTTTTCGATTTTAATTTTAACATCAAAATTCAAAATTCTTTCCTGGGCTTGGGCCTGATAGAAGAATATAGAAAATAAAACGAAGAATATTTTTCTTAACAACATATTACAATACAATTTAAAACTGAACTTTTGGGATTTCTCTCTGTTTTTCATCTTCTAATTCAAGGAAGTTTTTCTTAGGAAAACCAAAAGAATTAGCAACAATATTACCGGGAAATGATTCTACCGCAATATTATAATCTCTAACTGTTGCATTATAATATCGTTTTGATCTTTCTACTTCAGTTTCTATTTCGCTTAGTTCTTCCTGCAAACTCAGAAAATTTGTATTGGCTTTTAGATCAGGATAATTTTCTGCCAATGCAAAAATAGTTCCCACGGCATTCCCTAATTTTTTGTCTAATTGTAATTTTTCATCTTCACTGCCAGCATTCAAAGCCTGATTACGAAGATTTACAATATTAGCAAGTGTTTCTTTTTCGTGCGTTAAGTATCCTTTTACGGTTTCGACAAGATTAGGAATTAAATCAAATCGTTTTTTTAGAATAACATCTATTCCGCTTAATGCTTCTTCGAGCATATTGCGTTTAGAAACAAAACTATTATAGAGCACTATCAGGTAAATACCTATAATGACAACAATTGAAAGTATTACGAGTAAAATAATCATATTTCATTATTAAATTAGAATCGAATTTAACAATAAAAATATTAAAAATTGATTGTGGAATTATTTTTTTCTTTCTATAACGTAGTTGACCATCAAAATAAGGGCATCTTTAAATTCAGAATCAGGAAAATTCCTTAATAAAGAAAGCGCTTCTTGTTGAAATTCAACCATTTTGTTTTCGGCGTAAGTCAGACCATTATTATTTTTTACAAAAGCAATTACTTCTTTGACACGTTTTTTGTCTTTATTGTGGTTCTTTATGGAGTTTATCAACCACTTTTTTTCTTGTGGAGTACAAGTATTTAAGACATGAATCAAAGGCAGCGTCATTTTTTGCTCCTTAATATCTATTCCGGTTGGTTTGCCTATAGCTTCTTCGCTATAATCGAATAAGTCATCTTTGATTTGAAAAGCCATTCCGATAAGTTCACCAAACATTCTCATGTTTTCTACCTGAATATCATCTTCGATTACTGATTTTGCTCCAAGAGCACAACAAGCTGCAATAAGTGTAGCTGTTTTTTTTCGGATAATTTCATAATAAACATCCTCGGTAATATCTAGTCTTCGGGCTTTTTCTATTTGAAGTAATTCTCCTTCACTCATTTCGCGAACAGCAACTGAGATAATTCGGAGCAAATCGAAGTCACCATTATCTATAGAAAGCAATAATCCTTTAGACAATAAATAATCTCCCACTAAAACGGCAATTTTATTTTTCCAAAGCGCATTAATAGAGAAAAAACCGCGACGGCGATTACTGTCATCTACAACATCATCATGTACTAAAGTTGCTGTATGAATAAGCTCAATTACGGATGCTCCTCTATATGTTCTCTCATTTACAATACCTCCGGAAACCATTTTTGCTGTCAAAAAAACAAACATAGGACGCATTTGTTTTCCTTTTCGGTTTACGATATAATAAGTGATACGGTTCAGTAAAGCCACCTTAGAAGTCATCGATTCATGGAACTTTTTTTCAAAAAGTTCCATCTCGTGAAAGATAGGCTGTTTTATTTGAGAGGTAATATTCATTTCGATCCCAAATATACTATTTTAAATAAAAAAACGTTGTGTATTTTAAGTTAGTATAACAATAATTTAGTACTAATTAAAAAAAACTCTACCAGGATCATTTTTTTTAAAGCCTAATTTGAATTCATTATTTAAAAAGTAAAACCACGTAAACAATTTACTATGAAAACAAAATTTTTATTTATTGGACCATTAGCCGCTTTATCCTTTTTTATTAGCTGTAACTCTGATGAGAAAACAAACGAGGTAAAAACTACAGCAATCTCGAACGACGAAATTGTTGCTACTTCTAAAATTGATGCCTCGATTGAAGATATAACCAATATTGCCGACGATCAATTTAATGTTCAACAAAACAGCACTGCTAAATCTGGCGGAACTATAAAAAGTTTTCTTCCGGCTTGTGCCAAAATTACAACGGTCCTAACAAATAATACATGGACAAAAACTGTTGATTTTGGCGCTGAAGGCTGCACGCTTGACAATGGAAACATCATTAAAGGAAAAATGATTCTTTCATTTGCAAATGATCTCTCTGCTTCCAGCCAGACTATCAGCTATACTTTTGAAGGATTTTATCATAATGGCAAAAAACTTCAGGGAAATAAAAGTATTGTTCGAACTATAAAAACAACTAATCTATTTGCAACGGCACATCCGGTTTCGGCTGCAACTATAGATATGACTATTACTTTTGATGACGGAAAAGTGTACACCAGAAAAGGTGCTTTGGTAAAAGAGACGGTTGCCGGCTACGATACCTGGCTTAATTGGGAAGACAACGCTTATTTAGTTACCGGAACCGGATCGACTACTTTCCCAAACGGAGATGTTCTTTCAACTGAAATTACAACACCACTGGAATTTGAAGCCTCCTGCAAAAAACCATTTGCTGTAAAAGGAGTCGTTTCTGTAACTAAAAATGGAGCTACTGCTGTTATTGATTACGGAGATGGCAATTGTGATACGCTTGCAAAAATAACAAAGGATGGGACAACTACAGAAATTGACCTGAAAAAATAAATATCCTTTTTGCCCAAAAAAAAGCATTAAAAGCAAGAACCAGTCTCGTTTTTAATGCTTTTTTGTTGATCTCTAAATACTAATTTATCCTTCTTTATTCGCTAATTGCCCGCAAGCAGCATCAATATCTTTACCTCGGCTACGGCGTACTTTAACTACTACTCCAATGTTTTCCAATGCTTTTATATAAGCCATAATAGACTCTTCTGAAGCTTGCTGGAATTCTCCGTCATCAATTGGGTTATATTCAATTAAATTTACTTTGCATGGTACATATTTACAGAATTTAACCAAAGCGTCTATTGAAGCCTTATCGTCGTTGATTCCTTTCCAGACTACATATTCGTATGAAATTTTATTCTTCGTTTTTCTGTACCAATATTCTAATGACTCTCTTAAATCTGCCAACGGAAAGTTTTTACTAAAAGGCATGATACGCGCACGGATTTCATCTATAGCTGAATGTAAAGAAACTGCCAATTTGAATTTGACATCATCATCGGCCATTTTTTTAATCATTTTAGGTATTCCTGAAGTCGATACCATAATACGTTTTGGCGACATCCCCAAACCTTCAGGCGATGTAATCATATCAATGGCTTTAATTACATTGTTATAATTCATCAAAGGCTCTCCCATTCCCATAAAAACAATGTTCGAAAGCGGATGATTGTGGTACAAGCGACTTTCTTTGTCGATTGCAATAACCTGATCGTAGATTTCTCCCGGTTCCAGATTTCGCATTCTTTTTAAACGTGAGGTAGCACAAAAATTACAATCTAAACTACAACCTACCTGACTTGAAACGCAAGCTGTTGTTCTGGTATCTGTGGGAATCAAAACAGATTCTACCACTAAACCATCGTGCAGCCTAACTGCGTTTTTTACTGTACCATCACTGCTGCGTTGCATTGTATCAACCTTTATATGATTGATTACAAAATTATCTTCGAGCATAGAACGAGTTGATTTGGCAACATTTGTCATATCCTCAAAACTATGTGCTCCCTTGCTCCATAACCATTCATAGACTTGATTGCCACGAAAAGCTTTGTCATTATTTTCGACAAAAAAATCGCGTAACTGATCTTTTGATAAGGCTCGTATGTCTTTTTTCTCAATTTGCATAGTGCAAAGTTAATCACTTTTGTCATTTTTTTTGACTTTTAGATGCTTTCTTAATCAAACCAATAAAATTTTGAAAGACTAATTAATTTTTTAAATGCGAATTGAATCTTAAAAAATGATCCAAAAATGCTTCTCTGCACCAAAAACAAAAAACAAGGCAGTTAATTATTAAACAAAAGAAGAATTAACTATCAAAACAGACATTTAAAGTAATACATTTACCACAAAATTATCCAACCACAAATTACTCCTCATTTTTGTATAAAAATCATCAACATGATTTTTATCATTCCATTTTCAATGTTTGCACAATAAATTTGATCTCAGAAATCAAATTCAAATTATGATTCTATAAAAACTATTGAATTATAAACTTCTTCATTCATCTGATTAACCTATTACAATATCAAAATGAGAGCAATTAAATCAATTTTATTGACGGTGATTTTTACAACATTTTCACTACACACACAAGCACAAAGAAATTATACTGTAGCAAAATCAACTTTTGAAGTTTCGGGAACTTCAAACATACACGACTGGGTAATGAAATCTACAGAAGGTAGCGGAACAGCAAACCTGACAGCTAATGATTCTAAACTAATTAATATAAACGGTCTGACTATTACGCTATTAGTAGAAAGCATAAAAAGCAGCAAAACAAGTATGGATGATGTAGCCTATGTTACAATGGAAACTAAAACATACAAAAATATCAAGTACGTTTTAAAATCTGCTTCTAAATTAAATGAAACAACCTGGAACCTAACAGGAACTTATACTATTGCAGGAACAAGCAAAGAATACAAAACTCAGGTTAATGTAATTGCCAGTAATGGAAATTTTATCCTTAAAGGATCTAACCAAATAACTTTTGCTGATTTTGGAATGTCTACTCCAACAGCAGCTCTTGGAGTTGTCAGAGCCGGAAAAGAACTAACTGTAATTTTCAACATTACTTTAAATGATCCTGCCAAAAATGATAATAATTTAGTTATTAAATAGTATTTAAATACTTCAATCATTTATTCTAAATATTGAACTTAATCCCCTCATAAAAACAGAAAACTACTATATCTTATTTATAGTAAAAGCTACACAAGGAACAGGTATTTTATTAAAAGCAGAAAAATTATAGCAATAATTTTTCTGCTTTTTTTTTGACTAAAAAGTTCCGAAAATCTGTAATTATTCAAAAATGATTCTACTCTGTTTAAAACTATTCTAAGTTTTTAACCTTTTTAAGCAGTTTATCAAAAATGCAAACGATGTAGTTAGATAATACAATTTTAATAAAAATTTAACAATGACTTATATCATAATATTCTCTTAATGATCCCTCTAAATTTGATACAAGTTAATAAGGTAAACAATTAGTACTAACTTAAAATTGACTTAAGATTTTATAATTTTTTTTAAACAAACATGACAAAAAACAACAGCATTATGAAAACGACAAGAATAAAACTATTGGCATTAGTGGTTTCTTTTTTAGGAATAACTTCAATTGCAACTGCACAAAGAAATTACACATTAGATAGTAAATCTACATTTTCAGTTTCAGGTACATCAACATTACATGATTGGGAAATGAAATCAAGTTCAGCAACAGGAACTGCAAACCTGACAATCACAAACTTTAAACTAACTGAGATAGAATCGCTATCTATAACTCTTTTAGCAGAAAGTATTAAAAGCGAGAAAAAAAGCATGGACAAAGTAGCGTATGAAACTTTAAAAACCGACAAGAATAAAAGCATTAAATATGTTCTTAAATCTGCCGAAAAAGTAAACGAAACTACTTGGGAACTAACCGGGACTTATACAATTGCCGGAGTCAGCAAAGTACTTAAAACGACTGTAAAAACAACTGTAACAAAAGAAGGTCTGAACATACAGGGAACAAACAAAATCACTTTTACTGATTTTGGGATGAAATCTCCAACCGCAATGTTAGGCACCATCAAAACAGGTCAGGATTTGACTTTAAAATTTAATTTAAACTTTAATATATAATTATCATGAAAAAAATCTATCTACTATTTATAGCATTAGCAAGCACGTTTGCGGCAAATGCACAGCTTAGCTTTGGACATATTCAGAACCAGGTTCCTCGCGATCAAAGAGCTATCAATGTATTCGACGTTAGAAAAGATACAACTGCATATAAAGGTATTAGTGTTGACATAGGTGGTGCATTTGCATTACAATTTCAAGCTATAAATTCGTTCAATCACCAAGGAGATTTTACGGGAACACCAAATGCCGGATACAGATTAAACAATCTGACTAACGATTTTAATTTACCTAATGCTAATATGACAATAGGTGCACAATTAGCAGATGGGGTACGTGTAAATCTAGACCTTTATCTTGCTTCGAGACACCACCATGAGACTTGGGTACAAGGTGGATACTTACAAATTGATAAGTTAGATTTCATTAAAAAAGGTCTTCTTGAAGATGTTATGAAATATACTACCATCAAGATAGGTCAAATGGAAAACAATTATGGTGATGCGCACTTTAGAAGAAGTAATAACGCTTATACTATCACAAACCCTTTTATTGGCAATAATATCATGGATGCTTTTACTACTGAAATGGGAGCTGAAATTTACTATAACAGAAGCGGTTTTGTAAGTATGATTGGAGTAACAAACTCTAAATTAAATCAAAACGTACAAGAAATTATTCCTGGACCTACTACTGCAATTACTCCAGATCAAAATACGACTGTCAGCCCTACGATTTTGGCTAAACTAGGTTGGGACAAACAAGTTGATACTGATTTAAGAATCAGACTTACCGGATCTTATTATCATACAGCAAACTCAAGCGGAAACTTATATTCTTCAGACAGAGCAGGAAGCCGTTTTTATAGTGTTATGACTCACGCCGGTACAATTGGTTACCCAGCTAGTAATATTTTAGATTCTGAAAGTAATAAAGATACCGGGAGATTTAATCCGGGATTTGGCAACTGGGCTACATCATATGTGATCAACCCGTTTGTAAAATATAAAGGTTTTGAATTCTTTGGTACTCTTGAATTTGCTTCAGGAGGTGATTATAAAGGAACAGATGATACACGTAATGTCAACCAATATGTTGGAGATTTAGTATACCGTTTTGGAAGCCACGAAAATTTATATGTTGGTGCTAAATACAACTTAGTAGATGGTAAATTAAGAAATAGTGATGCTGAGGCTGTTCAGGTAAACAGATTTGAAGCTGCAGCAGGTTGGTTTATGACTAAAAATATTTTGGCAAAACTTTCATACGTACAACAGAATTACAAAAACTACCAACAGTTTGGAAACGTAGGCGGAGTTTCAATGCCAAATGATTTTTACGGAGGAAAATTTGAAGGACTAATGTTTGAAGCGACAATTTCATTCTAAAAAAGATGAACACAAGATTTTCAATCTTAATTATGGGTTTAGCAGTTTTATTTTTTTTCGGAAGTGCTAAACCCACTTTTTCAGCAGAAGATACAATCTTGGTAATAAATAAAGTTAAAATAGAAATTACCGGAGTATCTACAGTAGGCAAATACAATTGTTCGAATACATTTTTGAAGAGAGATACCCTTTTTTTGAATTCAAACAAAAAAAATATCTTTAATACTGAAATCAAAATGTCTCAATTTGATTGTGGAAACAAAATCATGACTAAAGATTTACAGGGAACTGTAAAAATTAAACAATTCCCTAACAGTACTGTAACGATCACAGATGTAAAACCATTTGGTAAAAATTACAAATGTAACCTTACCTTTTTAATCACTAATAAAACACTTAAATACAAAGATTTCATATTATACGGCTCTGATAATAATATTCATGGATCACTTGATTTAAATTTTTCTGATATTGAGTTACAAGCGCCCGTTAAAATGGCCGGCTTAATAAAAGTCAGAGATGAAATCGTAATTAATTTTAGTTTATATAAAAACTAAAGGATTACAAATCTTCTGTTTTTTTTTAAAATATTTTCATGTTTTTTTTATTTAATACCCTGAAAGAAAAAAAACGAAACTATAATTTTATGTTTATAAAAACTTGGCACGAGAATTGCCTAGCTCTTAAAAGAAAAATAATCTTACAAAGAGCTCAATCATTTTTAAATATGTATCTTTATTTTTCAGCTTTATAACCTTTTAATTTTAATAACCTTAAAAAAATCAATTATCATGAAAAAACAAATTCTAAGCTTAGCTGTTATCGCTTTATTGGCATTCGCTGTTCAATCTTGTAAAAAAGAAGAACCAAAATTAACAGAAGAAGAATTAACTCTTGGAAACAAAGTTGATACTTTGGCAACAGACGTTAAAGAAATCAAGGACAGCGCGGTAACCAAAACTGAAGGTGCTGCACAAGACGTTAAGGATGCTACTAAAAAAGCAGCCGATGATGTTGAAAACGCTGCTAAAAAAACGGCTACTGACGTAAAAGACGCTACAAAAAAAGGCGCTGAGAAAGTAGAAAATGCTGCTAAAGTTGCTAAAGACGGAACAGTAAAAACTGCTAAAGAAGTTAATGAAGCTTTGAAAAAGTAATTTCTCTTAAAATTCAAAATTGAACCACTCGTTACAACGGGTGGTTTTTTTTTATGCAAAAAAGTGAAGGAATATTTTTTGTATTTTTACAATCAAATTTAGAAGACTACAACATGCATTTTATATCACAAGAACTAGAAGACTATATCGAACAACATTCTGAAAACGAGCCGGAATTATTAGCGAAACTAAACAAAGAAACGTATCAGAAAATACTTTTGCCAAGAATGTTAAGCGGACATTTTCAGGGACGTGTTCTCAGTATGTTGTCTAAATTGATTCGTCCGGTGAATATTCTTGAAATTGGTACTTATACAGGCTATGCTGCCTTGTGTTTGTGTGAAGGAATGCAAGAAAGCGGGCAATTGCATACTATTGATATTAAAGAAGAATTGGTTGATTTTCAGAGAAAATATTTTGACGCTTCGCCTTGGGGAAAACAAATTTTTCAGCATTTAGGAGAAGCTGTTACTATTATTCCAAATCTGGATGTGAAATTTGATTTAGTTTTCATAGACGCTGACAAAGAAAACTATCTGAATTATTGGGAAATGATTGTTCCTAAAATGAATAAGGGCGGAATCATTTTATCTGATAATGTTTTATGGAGCGGTAAAATCCTTGAACCTGTTCATCCCAATGATGTGAGTACAAAAGTACTTTTAGAATATAACTTGCTTTTGAAAAATGATCCCAGAGTAGAGACGGTCTTATTACCAATTCGTGATGGTTTGACGGTTAGTCGGGTGCTTTAGTCATCATCTTGTTCAGTTCACACAAGAAACTCGACAAAGATTGGCGAATATCTGAACGGAAATACTAGTGTGATCTCTCCTTCGTCGAGATGACAAACTTTGTGGTTACTTCTCTATTTACCCATTCTTTAACTTAATGATATTGTTCTTTAACCAGAGGTAAATAGATCGAATTAAAAAAGGCTTTAGCCAAAACGTAACGTTTTGGCTAAAGCCTTTTATTTTGTTTTGAATTCCCAGCTCTCCGGTTAAGGCAGAAGACGATTCAATAAATAACTCCTAAAAATTACCCTGGAAAATATTGAGGTTTTAGTTTTCTGTAAACCAAATAAATCAAAAATCCGAAAAGTGCTCCAAAGAAATAACCTGTAAGGATGTCTCCCGGATAATGCAATCCTAAGTAAATTCTACTGTAAGCAAAAATTAACGGCCATAAAAACAAGAATCCTAAATACTTGAAATGGCGTTTTAGAACCAGAAACAAGAAAGTAGCAACTGCCATTGTATTCGCTGCATGTCCTGAAAAGAAACTATATGATTTTCTGACTTGAACTACACGAATAAACGAATTGATTTCGGGATTATTACAAGGACGCAAACGCTGAAAAGTGTATTTAAACAAATTCGTTGCCTGATCTGTAAAAGCAATCAAAACCGCGATAAACAGTAGTAAATATAAGGTTTGCTTTCCCCCTATTTTTTTATAAATAAGATAAAACAACAGTATGAAAAATGGGGTCCAATATAACTGATTGGTGATTATAAGCCAAAGTTTATCGTATGTTTCAGAACCTAAACCATTAAGATATACCAAGAGACTGGTATCTAATTCTTTTATTTTTTCGAGCATTACATTTGGCGTTTTACAGGTCCTGAGATAGAATCAATATCTTCTTTTACTTTATCTATTTCTGTGGTCGTATCACCTAACAAATTTGAAGTTAGATTTGTAGTATCTCCTAACAGGTTCGTTTTGGCATCATTAATCTGAGCATTGATATTACCTGTTATACTATTCAGAGAATTGGCATCAAGGCCATTCGCTTCAGCTCCTTTTTGAATTTCGCTTTTAATATCGTTGGTTGCATTTTTTAATTGCGCCATTGCTTTACCCATTGTGCGGGCAATTTCAGGCACTTTGTCTGAACCAAAAAGCATTAACACTATAAACAGTATAAAAACTAATTCTCCTCCTCCTATACCAAACATATCTTTTATTTTTGTGTGTTACAAAGATATTAAATTTTGCAACTGACAACTTTAAAATTTACTTAAAAAAAAAAGACTCTTTTCAGCTACCGTCTGGACACAACTCTAAAGAGTATCCAACCTTGCATGACTGAAGTGAATTTTTGCAGGCCAATCCAAAAGGTTGTGATGCCAGGTTTCCTTTCAGAGAGATAACCTTTCCATCCTCCTAATCTAGCAATAGCCCATATATATCGTTTCAAATCTGACGATTTATATGGGTTTTTTAGTTTTTCGGTTTTTCCTTCTAATTGGGTGATTTGTAATTCTAAACATTCCATTTCTTCCTCTGAAAAGCAGCTTTTTGGTTCGGTCTCTTCTTCGCTGGCATAAGCTATTTGCATTATAAAAAGCTTTATAATAGTCTCCAGCATCAAAAGACATAGTTTACGAACTGCTTTACCTTGAGATAATTCGCTTGCTTCGATATTGAAGCCCTCTTTCTTTAAAATTCTAAATACTTCTTCAATAGTCCATCTGTAGGTATACCATTCGATACAAAGTAATGCAGTTTGTAGATCTTCAACTTTTTTAGTGGTTAATAATCTCCAATGTATGGGGTTTTCAATATTTTCTCCAACTTCTTTTGCCTCGATGGCATAAAGATTTATTTTATCTGGAAGATGTTTGCCTGAATATTGATGTTTACCTATTGTTATTTCTGAAAAGCGTACTTCTATAGCAGCAGTTCTTTTCTGCATTTTCCTTCTTTTGTCACCTTCTAATTCAATTGTATACATCCCTTGAAGGGGCTGGGAATTTAGGTGATCAAAAAGTTTGGTTTTAGTATCTAACATTCGATTAAATCGCGATCTAATCAATAAATGTGTTTTGCTGTCAGGGACAAGGCAAAATTGTTCGTAGATATCTCCCTCTCTGTCCTGAATAATGATTATTTCTTTTGCTTGACTTAGCTTTTTCTTTGTTTCAAGAGAAGAATCTATCCATCTGTAAGACTCTTTTTCTTCAATAGGTATGCGATTGTGAGTGTTGGTTTTCATTTTAGCTGGCAGCTCATGTCCTCTATTCCATATTTTTACATCTGAAAAACCATATGGCATTAAAGTTTCTGCATCTATAATAAAACTTGGATGTATAAAAAAACCAAGTCCTCCAACAGAAGCATTGGTCAGTCCAATTGATTCATCCTTTTTAATCCTATTTCTATGATTATAAAGGTTTATTTCACTGCTATCCTGAATACACAATACAGATTTGTCTTCAACACAGCTTACACAATTAATAGACATGTTCTTTATAATATCAGCTTCGCTGACGTTATCATTTTGCAAAAATCGATAAATCGCTTTGGCTTCAGAGTCACTTTCTGCTAATTGTCTTATCGAATAAATACTATTAGCAAACAAGCGATTGAGAATAGAATTACCTCTATTCAACAATCGCTTGTCTTTTAAATTTTCAAAATATCTAGTCTGCACTTTTTCTCAAATATAATTAAAAATATATTTGTGTCCAGACGGTAGCTCTTTTCAGAGTCTTTAAGTGTATTATTGATCAAATTTTGATTTCACTTCAACTTTTGGCCAGGAGTTATTGGTTACATCAATATCTGCTGTCATTAATTTTGGATCTATCTGAATGCTTTTTATTGCTTTTGAAGTTGCATAAACTTTCTTAGCTGTATCATTATTTTTTCTCCAGATTTGGGCCGGATATTGATAATTATCTTTCGCTCCGTCTTCATAGGTAATTTCAACAATAATTGGCATAATCATTCCGCCCGGCTTGTTAAATTCTACTTCATAGAAATATTTAGGCGTTTTAATTTCTGCTTTTTCCTCAGCAGTAAAAGTCTCATTGATATAATCCGCCAATGGCTTTACATCTTCAACTTTTAATGGCTTTTTCTTAGACGCATTTACCTCAGCATTATCTCCGGCAACTAAATACACGAATGGTCCTTTCTCAAAACCAAAACGTCCTTTTCTCACCTTTACATCTTTAATATCAGCTGTTGGAGTATCAGAAACGTAGTATTGTTTTACATCTTTGATTCCTATATCTACAAAATCAGTTGAATAAAACCAGCCTCTAAAAAACCAGTCTAAATCTACTGCCGAAGCATCTTCCATAGTTCTAAAGAAATCCTCAGGAGTTGGATGTTTAAATTTCCATCTGTTTGCATATGTTTTAAAAGCATAATCAAACAATTCTCTTCCCATTACTACTTCTCTTAAAATATTAAGACCTGTAGCGGGTTTTCCGTAGGCATTATTTCCAAATTGATGAATCGTTTCAGAGTTTGACATAATTGGCTCTAAAAACTTTTGGTCTCCGCTCATATAAGGAACAATATTTTTTGCAGGACCACGTCTTGAAGGAAAATTTGGATCTAATTCCTGTTCTGCAAGATATTCTAAAAACGAATTTAAACCTTCGTCCATCCAGCTCCATTGACGCTCATCTGAGTTTACAATCATTGGAAAGAAATTATGTCCTACTTCGTGAATTACCACACCAATCATTCCGTTTTTAATCTCTTTACTAGTTACTCCATTTTCGTCAGGACGACCAAAATTCCAACAAATCATTGGATATTCCATCCCCTGATCTTCTGCAGAAACTGATACTGCTTTTGGATAAGGATAATCGAAAGTACGAGCTGAATAACTTCTTAAAGTATGCGCCACAGTCATGGTCGAAGTTTCTCCCCAAAGCGGATTTGCTTCTTTTGGATAAACAGATTCAGCCATTACCACTTTATTTCCAATCTTTACGGCCATTGCATCGTAAATAAACTTTCTTGAAGAAGCAATTCCAAAATCACGTACATTTTTAGCACTAAATTTCCATGTTTTTTTCTTATCAGAAAAACCTTTTTCCGCTGCCTCAGCTTCAGCTTGTGTTACAATTACAACGGGTTTATCAAATGATTTCTGAGCCTGTTCGTAACGTTTTACCTGTTCTGGCGTAAAAACTTCACTTCTGTTTGTCAGTTCTCCCGTAGCATCAATTACGTGATCCGCAGGAACTGTAATATTTACATCAAAATTACCAAATGGTAATGCAAATTCTCCGCTTCCCCAGAACTGCATATTTTGCCAGCCTTCAACATCATTGTAAACGGCCATTCTTGGATAAAACTGAGCAATTACATATAATTTATTTCCGTCTTTCTCAAACGATTCATAACCGGAACGTCCGCCACCTTCTTTTCTGTAATTATTAATATTGTACCACCATTTTATAGCCATCGAAATTTTCTCTCCTGGCTTTAATGGAGTAACCAGATTAATACGCATCATGGTTTCGTTGATTGTATAAGACATTGGGTTGCCTTTTGCATCCTTAACATATTCAATATTAAAACCGCGTTCTAAATCTTTTTTCAAATATTTACCTGAGAAACTTTCAAGAGGCAAAACCTGATTAATTTTTTCACTTTCTGCAAGTGATGTCTGGGTCTTTGCCTTTGCCTGATTCTGATCTAACTGAATCCACAGATAATCTAAACTATCCGGAGAATTGTTTGAATAGGTGATTACCTCAGAACCATTTATTTTTGAATTTTTATCATCTAATTCAATATCAATTTTATAATCTGCCTGTTGTTGATAATACGCCGGTCCCGGAGCTCCAGATGCTGTACGAAACATATTAGGCGTTGCTAGCAAATCATACATTTGACTGAATTTGTTAGTATCGTATTTCCCTTGCTGTTTTGGAGCAACTGTTTTGTCCTGAGCGATTAAAATCGCAGGAAAAATCAATAATAATGAAAGTTTTTTCATAAATTTTTAATGGTAATTTTGTCAGGTTGTGAAAATAATAATTAAAACAATATTTTTACCTATTATTTAATACTTTAACACTTCTTTTCTTGAAGATTCTGTAAAGAGAACACTCTTTTTAGTTCCAAATGCTGTAATATGTGTAATGTTTTGCTGTTCAGCGTTCCAATCGACCAAAACAGTATTTGAAATTTCGATTGTTTTAAACTTACTAATGTCTGTTATTCTGGAATAACAAACCAAAACATCTCCTGCCTCAACTTCTTTAGATAAAAAAGTAATGGGCTTTGACTGACCGTTTATTTTTATAGTAAAATTTTCAGCGAGATATCTCTTCAACAAATCAACATCAGCCTGAGTTTCCTTATCAGTTCCCAAGAATGTTTTTTGATGGTATTTCTTTTCCATTCCATTATTCAAATCGTCGATAAAAATTCGAGCAGTGATTTGAATCATTTTTTTCTCAGCGGCATAATTGACCTGAAAAACTCCCATATAAAATTTATGGAATGAAAAAGCAGAAAGCGATAAAAATAATATCCCTACCAGAGGATAAATTAATCTATTTTTCATTTTCCGGAAACACTCACTTTTTTGAATTCTTTATTTTTAGTAATTAAAAAATCCATTAGTTCAAATTTTTGTTCAGGATCAAGATGCTTTTTTGACTCTGCATCATTTGAGCAATACATCAAAAACAATTCGATCTCATCCTCTTTTAACCCCAATGTATTGGTAAAAAAATCAGGTTTGAAATTTGCTCTTGAATATTCTATAAAGGCCATATCAGATATAGTCTCTTCTTTTACTTCGTCATTTTTAGAGAGTAATTTTTTAACATCTTTAAAAATACGTACAAAATCAGTTCCATATTTAATAGTCTGATCAGAATACATTGCTATATTTTTTGCCGTAGACTGCTGATCATCTTCAAACTGCATATCAACAATTTTTTGCGAATTGCCACTAAGTGCTTTTACTTTTAGATCTTTATGAACCAAAACTTCTTTAAGTTCGTTGCTTACCAAAGTCAGGGACACTGCAAAAAGAACTTCTGCACAATCTTTCTCTGTTAAAACAATCTTTTTTGACTGAAATGCCAAACCTGTAAACAACAAAGTATCTTTAGGTTTTGCCATAATATCAAATAATCCGTTTGTCCCAATAAAGGTTCTGATATTTGCATTTACATTCAATACATAACCACTTTCGATCGCCAGAGTTTTATTTACTGCCTGACCATGTAGAGGTTTCCTTCCATTTTGCCCAAGTATAATTTGACAAAATAAGCACACAACGAGTATTCCTAGTTTATTTTTCATTTTCGAGAATTGTTAGATATTTCCTTGCTAAATCTGTTATTAAAAACATACTCATTGTTTTGTTTTTCGTATCCAAAGATACGGCAAATTCAGCATCATCTACACAATATAATTGAAATCCTTTGATATCAGCCACCGGAATTCTCAATCTATTCGTATAATAATTCTCATCAAAAAGGTATTCTATTTTTCGAAAAAGCATCTCTTTTTTCTCGACGTTTACCTCTTTTTTAAGCATTGCAGTTCGTCCGGAAATTGCATTAAGTAACTTATCTACAGAAGTTGAAGTTGCTGTATACACTTTTCTTTCTGCGGCTGTATATTTTTTTTGACCATAAGGAATTACACCCAAATTCTCAGCTGTAATATTTGCATTTTCGTTTACAACAACCTCTTTCAATTCTATTTCTTTAGCGTTCATTTTGATCACAATAGAACTTGAATTTATATCTTCAATTTTAATACGGCGTTTAACAGGATCTAAATTTACTGCCGAAAAAACCAGCACATCGCCTTCTTTTACAACAATAGAAAATATCCCGCTAACATCTGAAACTGCCGTAACCTGTGTTGTATTATTAATAATATTTACGCCTTCAACATTAGAGGACTGCTCAAAGATTTGTCCGGTAATTTGTTTTGAAACTACATTTTGACCAAAACCTACCTGAACAATGAGCAAAAGAAAAAGTATTTGTAATGTGTTATTTATTTTCACGTGCAATTATTTCTTTATATTTTACTGCCAATTCTGCTAACAAAAACTCTGTCGAGGTTTTATTCTTGGAATTTAAAATTGCGGTAAACTTATCATTATCGACTGCATAATATTCAAATCCTTTTACATACTCTAAAGGAATTTGTAATCGATCAATAAAATGCTCGAGCGTAAACATACGCTCTAAAAGCTTCATAAAAAACTCTTTTTTCTCGACAGCTACTTCTTTTTTCAACATTGCCGTACGTCCTGAGAACATATTCAGCAAAGGATCCATCGAAGCAGAACCTCCCAATCCTACATGAGCATCTAAATCAGTTGCTGTACGTAATTTTCTCTCCGCCTCTGTATATGATTTTTGTCCGCTTGGAATAATACCCAACGAAACAGCATTAATACCACTGTAATTTTTAATTACAACTTCCTGCAATTGATGCATAACCATACCCAATTTTACGGTGAAATTGATATCTGAAAAATTTTCAGGTGTTAACAGCACTTTGTTTTCTTTAAATTGTATCGACGAAAAAACAAGTGTTTCTCCCGGTTTAGCTGCGATCGAAAAACCACCCAAATCATCTGTTGCAGTCATAACTTCTGTTTGAGTATTAATCACATAAACTCCTGCCAAATAAGATGCGTTCGAGGTTATCCGACCATTTATCATAGTACGATCCTCACTTTGAGACCACCCAGCCTGACTCATGAAAAATATCAAAACACATAGAACTTTATCAATCAAAATAGCAAAAATTTAGTTTTGTTCTTAAAAATGTAAAAATATCTTAATGCACTCCAAATTTAGTATTAATGACTTGGTAAAAATATGTTAATTAAACCTTGTTTAATTTCTCTGAAAAAAGAGTTTTTAATACCTTTAACGTACACAATCTGAGTTTAAATTTTATGAAAAGCATTATCATTGCCAGCACTTCTACCCTTCATGAAGGCAGCTATTTAGAATACCTGTTACCTACTTTGCAATTGCATTTTAAAAACTGCAAAAGCATCTTGTTTATCCCTTTTGCACGACCTAGTGGTATTTCGCATGACGAATACACTAAAAAAGTTGCAGAGGCATTTGCTACAATAAATATTTCTGTAAAAGGAATTCATGAATTCGAAAACGCCGAAAGCGCCATAAAAGATGCTGAAGGAATATTTACCGGCGGAGGAAATACTTTTTTACTGGTTACCCAATTATACAAACATAATATCATGCAGCTCCTTTCGGAAACGGTAAAAAACGGAACTCCATATTTAGGAACCAGCGCCGGAAGCAACATTTGCGGTTTATCAATGCAAACTACGAATGACATGCCCATCATTTATCCTCCAAGTTTTCAAACATTAGGATTAATCCCTTTTAATTTAAATCCGCATTATCTAGATGCCGATTCACAATCTAAACATATGGGGGAAACGAGAGAAACGCGTATCAAGGAATTTCACGCTTTTAACGCAATTCCGGTTTTAGGTTTAAGAGAAGGAAGCTGGCTTGAAGTAAAAGGAAACAAAATTACTTTGAAAGGAAATCTACCGGCTCGTTTGTTTTTGCAAAATGAAATACCGAAAGAATTAGAAACAGAAAGCGATTTAAGCGTATTAAAATAATTTATTGACCATATAAGTTATATAAGCTCATTTAAAGAAATTGGAAATTCCAAAATCAGAAATTCCAATTTATATAAAACTTATAATAACTTATATGGTTTAAAACAAAAAATCCCCAAACAAATTGTTTGAGGATCTTGAAGAGCGAAAGACGAGGCTCGAACTCGCGACAACCAGCTTGGAAGGCTGGAGCTCTACCAACTGAGCTACTTTCGCATTAACCGGGTGCAAATATAAACAATTAAATCATTAAAAAAAATAAAATTCAATAATTATTTAGTTTGATAAAAAAACCGAAACATTTAAGTTCCGGTTTTTTAGAGCGAAAGACGAGGCTCGAACTCGCGACAACCAGCTTGGAAGGCTGGAGCTCTACCAACTGAGCTACTTTCGCATTACCGTGGTGCAAATATAAAAAATAAGTCAAGTTAAAAACAAGCTTTTTTGCAAAAAAAATCAATTAAAATCAACAATTATTTATAACTTATTTAAAACTAAAAAGTTATAGAGTCAATTATTTTTCAAGAAACATGAATATTATTAAAGAAATACCTTCAAAAGAAACTTATATCGTCCGCCAGCCTGTTCTTCGAAAAGGAAAACCCATAGAAAGTTGCACTTTTGAAGGAGATGATCTGAAAACAACACACCATTTTGGATTATTTGATGATGAAAATTTAACAGGAATTATTTCGTTATTCGATAAAATCAATCCTATCTTTGCCGAAAAAAATCAAGCTCAGATTCGCGGGATGGCAGTTTTAGAAACCTACCAGAAAAAAGGATTTGGAGAAACTTTAGTTAAATATTGCGAAACCTACTGCATAACTAACAAAGTCGATTTGATTTGGTTTAACGCCAGAACTACAGCTGTAGGTTTTTATAAAAAGATGAATTACCAGCCCCAAGGTGAACCATTTGAAATTAAAGACGTTGGCGAACACTATCTAATGTTTAAAAAATTATAGAATGAACAAACTTTACTTCTTATTAGTAATATGCATTTTTATTGGCTGTAAAAAAGAGACGCCAAAAATTATTCCTGCTGTGGTTAAAAAAACCGCACCGGCAATCATACTCACTGATGAAAGAAAAGTACAAATAGACACTACGCTGTTAGGCACTTTTAAGAGCGAGACATTAAAGCAATTTTATAATTCATCTGAAAACACAACAGTTTGGGGCAACCTAAAGAAGAGAACCTACGTTTTATCTCAGCTGTTAAAAGCGGAAGAACTAGGTTTAAACCCGGAAGATTATAAGGCTTCGAAACTAAAAAAGTTCGAAGAGAGAATCAATAACCTAAGTGATATTGACCTTGCTACTTATGACATATTACTAACTTATAATTTTGAAAAATACCTGAACCATCTTTATAAAGGAAAATTAAATCCTAAAAAACTATACACGGATTGGGATCTGGACGAGAAAACGTTTGATGTTAATACTGTTCTTATAAAGGCTTTTAATAAAAACAAATTAGACAGTGTTGTTGACAACATCCAATCAAAGGCATATACTTACAAACAGTTGTTAAAGGCGCTTGAAATTATAAATACTTTTCCGGATGACAACGTCAAAACTATTGAGGCCACAGAAAAAATAACCTTAAAAGACACTAATTCGGCTTTAATAAACATAAAAAAGAGACTTATCTATTGGCAAGACATGCCTGCAAAAGACAGCCTGACGAAGATTTATGATCAAAAAACATTCGAATCGGTCAAAAAATTCCAGGAAAGACATGGCTTAGCTTCTGATGGAGTTATAGGTATAGGAACTATAAATGCCTTAAACTATTCTAAAGAAAAAAGAAAGCAGCAAATTATTGCCAATATTGAACGCTGGAGATGGTACACCAATGAATTAGCCGAAAATTATTTCATCATTAACATCCCTGACTATAGCCTAAATGTTGTCGAAAGCCAGGATACTACTCTGGTTCGAAATATTGTTGTGGGAACCAGCAAAAGGAAGACTCCTATTATAACATCGACGTTACGAACTGTTGTTTTTAACCCGACATGGACTGTTCCGCCAACAATTTTAAAAGAAGATGTTGTTCCGGCCATGAAACGAAATCGTAACTATTTAGCGAATAAAAACATTACCATTTATGATACTGCCGGAAATGTTGTTGATCCAAATTCGTGGAATGAAAACAAACCCGGAAATTATCGTTATATTCAAAGTCCCGGCTACAATAACGCCTTGGGATTAATGAAAATTCTTTTCCCGAATAACCATAGCGTTTATTTGCATGATACCAACCACAGAAACAATTTTGGAAGAAATAACAGATCATTAAGTTCAGGATGTGTTCGTGTCGAAAATCCGTTGGAACTGGCAGAACATATTTTAGATGATTCTGAAAAATGGTCAAAAGACAGGATTGATACTATAATCGCTTCAAAAAAGACGACAAGTATCAGAATTACAAAAAAATACGCTTTATATCAATGGTACTGGACGGCATGGAGCAAAAAAAATCAGCTCATTTTCAGAGCTGATATTTATAATCTGGATTCGGATTTGTATGCTAAATTAAGAAATTAGCTTTTCTTCCATCGCAAAACTTCTTGATGGATGGTAGATATACAAACACGATTTATTTTTTATAGTCTCGATTATCTCATCAGTCAATTCAACCGGAATTGCCGGACACCCCTGACTTCTGCCTAATCGCTTATTGTCTCTTATAAAAGAATCCGAAACATAATCAGCACCATGTATTACAACAGCTCTTTCGCGGGCATGATCGTTAACACCTCTTTCTAAACCGTCTAATCGCAATGAAGCACCATGTTTTCCCTGATAAATCTCTCCTGTTGCATAAAAACCTAAACTGCTTTTATAAGATGAATTTGAATTTGAAAAATCAGATGCAAATTCTTCTCCGGTATTTCTTCCGTGAGCAACTAAAGAATTAAACAAAACAGTATTAGTTGCGAGATCAATTACCCAAAGACGCTTGATGTTTGATGACAGACTAAAGTCTATTAACGTCAAAATATCTTTTTGAACAACTCCTCTTTCTTTCAACAGATAAAACCCTTTTAAGGCTTCTGAAAAAGTTCTAAGTTCTGGCAAATTAAAATTGTTGGACTTTAGGGTATGATAAACATTTTCGATTTTAGCTTCGACTGTAAATTTCTCTACTTTAGCGATACTTTTAGTCGATGCTTCTTTAATGTCTGGGGTGTTATTTGAATCTTTACCAAAAGATAACAGCAAAAACACCAATAGTGGATAAATTTTGTAAATCATTGAATTTCTTTAGGTTAATAATAAATTTGGGTAAGGCAAAAGTATAAAAAAAATATACTTGACCAAATATATGTCTGTAAATCAGGGCTTTTTTGATTAAACTTTAACAAAATCAAAGTATTTAATTAGCATTTAGACGAAAAAACGAATATTTTTGTAAGATATTTACTTATCATAAAAATCAAAACGTTTTTGATCATTTTCCTAAGAAAAACATAACGAATATGAATTATTACAGCAAAAACTGCAAAAATTTGAAAAACTAATATTTGTAACGATTAAAAGTATAATTTTATTATAATGGGTATTAATGAAAATTTATTTTAAGTAATCTTTCCTCTTTTTATTTCCATTTACACTTCGCTTTCGAGTACTACAAATGCTGCTTTATCAACAACATTATTTATCAATGATTATATTTTCTTGCCAGAATAAATATTCAATAACTATAAATAAGATTAAAAACAAGATTAGAATGGCGGTGTGTGCTGAATTAATTTTAAAAAATAAAGACTTCTATAATCAATTTATTATTTTTTAATACACTTCATTTTATTAAGCATAATTGTAACAATGCATTCTTTCAAATTTTAGAAATGGCTTATCTTTGTAAAAAACTAAAAATGATGAACAAGAAAGTAATACTTATGATTTTAGACGGTTGGGGGAAATCTCCTGACCCTAAAGTATCTGCAATAGACAATGCAAACGTTCCTTTTATAAACAGTCTTTATCAAAATTACCCAAGCGCACAACTTAGAACTGACGGATTAAATGTTGGTTTACCTGAAGGTCAAATGGGAAACAGCGAAGTGGGTCACATGAATCTTGGTGCCGGAAGGATTGTATATCAGGATTTAGCCAAAATAAACTTAGCGGTGGCGCATCAAACACTTGCAAAAGAGCAGGTACTGGTTGATGCTTTTACTTATGCTAAAGAAAACAATAAGAAAGTGCACTTTTTAGGATTAGTTTCTGATGGTGGTGTTCACTCTCACACATCTCACTTACGCGGACTAATTGACGCTTCTCAAGAATATGGTTTAAAAGATGTTTTTATTCATGCTTTTACTGATGGTCGTGATGTTGACCCAAAATCAGGAGCTAAATACATTCATGATTTAGAAGAACATATTAAAGATACTCCTGTAAAAATTGCATCGATCATTGGCCGTTATTACGCAATGGACCGTGACAAACGTTGGGAGCGTGTAAAATTAGCTTATGACTTAGTTGTAAATGCAATTGGAACTCCTTCTAAAAATGCAGTTGCAAGTATGCTTGACAGTTATGCTCACGATGTTACTGATGAATTTATTGCTCCAATTGTAATGGTTGATGAACAAGAAAAACCATTAGCTACAATTGTTGAAGGCGATGTGGTGATTTTCTTTAATTTTAGAACTGATAGAGGTCGTGAACTTACAGAAGCGCTTTCGCAACAAGACTTTCACGAGCAAAACATGCACAAGTTAAACTTGTATTATGTAACGCTTACTAACTACGACGAAACGTACAAAAACGTAAAAGTAGTTTACAATAAAGATAATATCACTGAAACTCTTGGTGAGATTTTAGAAAAAGCAGGTAAAAAACAAATTCGTATTGCCGAAACTGAGAAATATCCGCACGTTACGTTTTTCTTCTCCGGTGGTAGAGAAACTCCTTTTGAAGGCGAATCACGTATTTTAAGAAACTCTCCTAAAGTAGCCACTTACGATTTACAACCGGAAATGAGTGCTTTTGAACTTACCGCTGCTCTTGTTCCTGAATTGAATAAAGGTGAAGTTGATTTTGTTTGTTTGAATTTTGCTAATGGAGACATGGTGGGTCATACCGGAATTATGAGTGCTGCAATTCTTGCCTGCGAAGCTGTTGACGCTTGTGTAAAACAAGTTATCGAAGCTGCTCTTGCCAACGATTATACTACAATTGTAATTGCCGATCACGGAAATTGCGAAACAATGATTAATCCTGATGGAAGCCCAAATACAGCACACACAACAAACCCAGTACCGATTATCCTGGTTGATAAAGAATTAAAAAACATTCAGAATGGTGTTTTAGGCGACATCGCTCCTACTATTTTAGAACTTATGGGAGTTCAGCAGCCAAACGCAATGACTTGTCATTCGTTGTTGTAGAAATTTTTAAGTTTTCAGTCTCAGTTTTCAGTTGCAGTAATTACTGGGAACAACAAAATACACCCGACACGTTTAAAAAAATGTGTCGGGTTTTCTATTTTATAACCTCAAGCAAAAAACCAAAACTATGACTGTGACTGAAAAGAGACTAAAAACCCGAACCAAAAAAAAGCTATTCCAGACAAGAATAGCTTTTTTTTTAAAGAAATAATGATTTAAATCTCATAATTGATAGTATTACTATTATATTTGCTTACAAAATAATTGTTATGGAAATTATACTATCAAATATAAAAATGCAGGTAAACGAAAAGATCTATGTTAAAGATCCGGAAACATCTGTATTGGGAAAAAAAATAATTGAGCAAAGTATCTTTCTTATCGACTCTATTGGTTTTGATAATTTTACCTTTAAAAAATTAGGAGAAAAAATAGGCTCAAATGAGAGTTCTATTTATCGCTATTTCGAAAACAAACACAAATTATTAGTATATTTATCTTCATGGTATTGGAGCTGGATGGAATACAAACTTGTTTTTAGCACTACTAATATTACAGACAAAAAAGAAAAGCTCAAAAAAGCCATCACAATAGTTACTGAGAAGGTAACTAATGACATTTCAACAGATCATATTAACGAAGCAATTTTAAATAAAATAATAATTGCAGAATTTACAAAAACGCTTCATACCAAAGAAGTTGATGAAGAAAACAAGGAAGGTTTTTTTCTAATTTACAAAAGGGTTATCAACAGGGTTGTTGCTATTGTCAAGGAGGTAAATCCTGAATACCCATTTGCAAAATCATTAGTTTCAACAATTGTTGAAGGAAGCCTGCACCAACATTTTCTAACAGATCATTTAAAAACAATTACCGATTGCAATGAAACGGTTACAACGACTCAATTTTACTTAAATCTTGCAGAAAACGTTTTACGCTAATTACAAAACACAAACTATGACTCCATTAAAACGATTTTACAATTTACTTGAGCTGGACAAAAAGGACATCTATCAGATTTTTTTCTATGCTATTTTTGCCGGGTTAATCAGTTTATCACTTCCATTAGGGATTCAGGCGATTATAACTTTTATACAATCCGGAAGGGTAAATGCATCCTGGATCGTACTTATCATATTAGTTGTTGCGGGAGTTGCGCTTGTTGGAATCTTGTCTTTGATGCAATTGCGAATTACAGAAAACTTGCAGCAAAAAATATTTGTACGTTCTTCGTTTGCATTTGCAGCTCGTTTACCAAAAATAAAATCAGAGGAATTATATGGCACCTACCCGCCGGAATTAACAAATCGCTTTTTTGACACTATGACTATTCAAAAAGGAACTTCGAAGTTATTAACTGATTTTTCGGCTGCTTTACTTCAAATCACCTTCGGGATTATCCTGCTGTCCTTGTACCATCCTTTTTTTATTGTTTTTGGAATTTTATTGTTCTTGCTTTTATACTTCATTTTTAGATTTTCGTATAAATCAGGGATAGAAACCAGCTTAAAAGAATCAAAGTTTAAATATAAAGTAGCAAGTTGGCTGCAAGAAATGGCGCGTAATAATTTTAGTTTCAGGAATGAATTAAACTATGATTTTGCCCTTCAGAAAAATAACTCAATCGTAACTGGTTATCTTAATTATCGCGAGAAACATTTTAGCGTTATCAAAAGGCAATTTATACAATTGATCATTTTCAAAATTATCATTACGGCAAGTTTATTGTCTATTGGAGGTTACTTAGTATTGAGTCAGGAAATGAATATTGGACAGTTTGTTGCTGCAGAAATTATTATTTTGTTAGTGATTAATTCTGTTGAAAAAATCATTATTGGACTTGAAAGTTTCTACGACGTTTTAACTTCTGTCGAAAAAATAGGTCAGGTTACTGATCTGGAATTAGAAGAAAATTCAGATTCGCAAAACGAACTTTGCTATAACAATATTACTTTAGAAACTGAAAATTTAAAATTCAAATTTCCGGATTCACAAATCAATGCTTTAGCTTCTATTTCCATAAAAATAGAACAAGGCGAAAAAATCGTTATTGATGGTCAGAATGGCTCTGGAAAAACAACTCTGATCCGGGTATTATCCGGTTTATTAAAACAAAGTTCCGGTGCTTTTTATATTAATGATGATACTTTTAGAAAAATAAACCTGAAACAATATCGCTCGCAAATAGGCAGCATAATTCATAACGAGACACCTTTTGAAGGGACTATTTTAGAAAACATCACATTTAATGACCCCTCTATAAGCAGCGAAGATTTAAAATGGGCGATTGATGGCGTTCAGCTTAGTCCGTTGATCAAATTATTGCCAAAAGGCTTAAATACTCACATTTATCCTGAAGGAAGACAATTATCTTCTTCTAATGCTCAGAAGATCCTACTGGCGCGAAGTATAATTCACAGACCAAAAGTGCTGTTCTATGAAGATCCAACAGATACCATGGATGAAAATGTTGCGAATGAGATTATTGATTTCATTACTTCTGACAACAATAAATGGACGATTATTGTTTCCTCTAAAAACCCGTATTGGAAAACAAAGTCAACGCGAACAATAACGATGCAACACGGCCTTATTATCCTGGATCAAAAAAAACAATAAGTCATGCTAAATATATCTGACAACAAAACAAAATTACAGTCACTTGATCAATACTCGACTATAAAAAACCTGAGTAACCGACCTCATTATAAAATTTTAAACAAGATAATAATAGCTACTTCGATCTTGGGGATAATTGCACTTTTCCTGCCCTGGACACAAAATATTTCCGGTTCAGGTTCTGTAACGACTTTAAAACCCAACCAAAGACCACAATCGATTCAGAGTGTTATTTCCGGACGAATCGAAAAGTGGTATGTACAGGAAGGTGATTTTGTAAAAAAAGGAGATACTATCTTGTTTATTTCTGAGATAAAGGAAGATTACATGGATCCTAATTTGGTTGCAAACACTAAAAATCAGGTTGAGGCAAAAAAGAACTCTTTAGAATCGTATGACGAAAAAGTACAAACGCTTTCGAGCCAGATTCAATCAATAGAAAATGAAAAAAGACTTAAACTGGAACAGGCCAGAAATAAAGTAAAACAATCTCTCTTAAAAATAAAAAGCGACAGTATTGATCTCGTTGCCGCAAGAACACAATTAAAGATTGCAAATACGCAATACAACCGTTCTGTACAACTAAACAAAGAAGGACTAAAACCGCTTACTGATGTTGAAGAGAAACGTTTGAAATTGCAAGATGTTGATGCAAAAATTATAACTCAGGAAAATAAATACCTGACAAGCAAAAACGAATATATAAATGCAAAGGTTGAGATTAACCGAATTTCTGCTGAATATGCTGAAAAAGCAGCAAAGGCAAAAAGTGACCAGTTTACAACCCTGAGCAATAAATTTGACACTGAAGCTCAGGTAAGCAAATTAGAAAATCAATACACTAATTATAGTCTTAGAAACGGAATGTACTACATCAAGGCGGTACAAGACGGTTATATCAACAGGGCTGTTCAGGCAGGTTTGGGAGAAACGATAAAAGAAGGAACCCCAATTGTCACTATAATGCCATCTCATTATGATATTGCTGTTGAAACATTCATAAACCCAATTGATTTACCGCTGATTAAAAAGGGTGATAAGATACGTATTTGGTTCGATGGATGGCCTACAATTGTATTTGCAGGCTGGCCGGATATGTCTTACGGAACGTTTGGAGGTAAAGTTGTTGCTATAGAGAATTTTATTAGCCCTAATGGAAAATACAGAATCCTGGTTGCTCCTGATCCGGACGAAGCGAAATGGCCTAAACAATTGAGTATTGGTTCCGGTGCACAAACAATTGCCTTATTAGATACTGTACCAATTTGGTTTGAAATATGGAGAACCTTAAACGGGTTTCCTCCTAATTATTATAAGAGTGGTGAAACTGTAACTAAAGAGAAAAAATAATGAAACGAATACTTATAGCTTTTCTTTTTTTGAGTTGTACCGTTTTTGGTCAACAACAATTCTCTAAAGAACTTACTTATAATGAGTTTCTTGGATATGTAAAAAAATACCACCCATTGGTTAAAAATGCGAATTTAGAATTAAGTAAGGCACAAGCCAATCTGATGATGGCACGAGGTGGTTTTGACCCAAAAATCGAAGTTGATTTTAGTAAAAAACAATTTAAGGACAAGGAATATTATTCTATTTTGAACAGTAGTTTCAAAATACCAACATGGTACGGAATTGAACTGAAAGCGGGTTTTGACAATAATGAAGGTGTTTATCTTAATCCTGAAAACACGACTCCAAATCAGGGATTGACTTCATTTGGAATCAGCGTTCCTGTAGGTCAGGGATTATTCATTAACCAAAGAATGGCGGATGTAAGGATGGCTAAAATCCAGATAAAACTTAGTGAATCCGAAAGGAAACTTGAGGCCGTTAGTGTTTTGTATGATGCTTCGATTGCTTATTTTAACTGGAAGAAGAATTTTGAAGAGATGAAACTTTATGAGATGTACAACAGCAATGCTGAAATACGTTTAAAAGGAATCAAATCTTTAATCGTTCAGGGCGACAAACCTGCCATAGACAGTATTGAAGCAGGAATTATTGTAAAAAACAGGGCGTTAAGTCTTGAAGATTCTAAACTAAAACTGGCAAAAGCAAAACTCGAATTGTCTAATTTTATGTGGCTGGACAATAATATTCCGTTAGAAATTTCAGATGAACTTGTGCCGGAAGCAGCTCTTGAATCTACGTTGCAGGAAACGCTAAAAACAAATGATCTTTTGCAAAGGGATTTTAGCTTAGAAACACATCCAAAATTAAATGCGCTTCAAAATAAAATAGAAATTCTGACGGTAGAAAAAGACCTCAAACAAAATATGCTATTGCCAAAAATAAATGTAGGTTACTCCTATTTATCTGAACCAAGTTATATCGATAATTATCGTTTTGATGATTATAAAATTGGTTTAGAGTTTTACTTTCCTTTGTTTCTAAGAAAAGAACGCGGAAGTTTAAAACTGGCAAAATATAAACTTCAGGAAAATGAGTTTGCTTTGGCGGTGGAAAAAACACAATTAACCAACAAAATAAGTGCTCAGAAAATAGAAATCATTTCGCTTGTAAAACAAAAAAAGCTGGCCAAAGATTTAGTAGAAAATAATATCACCATGCTCAATTCTGAAGAACGTTTGTTCTCATTTGGAGAAAGTTCTTTATTCCTGATCAATACTCGTGAGAATAATTTAGTAAGCGCCAAATTAGCTTCAATTACTCTGGAAAACAGATTTTACATCTCTAACTCAGAGCTATTCAAAATCATGGCAAATCCAGATTAGGTTTTCACCATATAAGTGATGTAAGTTCATTTAAACTTCAAAATAGACGTATTGCTATCCGCCTCTACTAAAATGAACTTATATCACTTGTTATTGTTTAAAAATATATAGTTAAATCACGAAATAATGATATGTCCATTCCACAGCGTAGATTAAAAGTCCGATAAGTCCGCCTACCAGAGTTCCGTTGATTCTAATATATTGAAGATCCTTCCCTATTTCTAATTCTAGTTTTTCTGAAACCTCTTGACCATCCCAACTTTTTACGGTTGAAGAAATTAAATCTCCAATCACTTTTTTATTGTTTAAAAGAATAGAAAGCAAATCGTTTTTGATGAAATTATTGATTTTTTCAATCATTACAACATCTTCTTTTATTCCGTTTCCGAAGCTTTGAACCAACCCCGAAATACTTTTCTTGATTGATGATTCTTCGCCTTTGTCTAAATCGTTGGAAATAGACAATTTTATTTCATCCCAAATTCCGTTAATATAATCCTGTACCTCTTTTTTACCGGCGAAACCAAGAATCATAGTATTGATTTTGATTCTCATCTCTTCAGAGTTTTTTATTTTGTCGAGAAAATCATTAATGTACTCGTCTATTTTAAGTCGGATCGTACTTTCAGGATTTTTGGCTTCATTCAGGAAATCATACAATCCGTTAAAAACACCTTCTGAAATACTTTTATCAGCCAAACCAAAACTCAAAAATGGTGTTGACTGTTTTACTTTTTTACGAATCAGGTCTTTATTATTACTCAATTCCTTTGCCATCACTTCCAGTAAATTGGTAAGCAATTGATCTTTAAATTTTCCTTTTTGTAAAGGTTCTAAAGCCAATGCAACCCAATCTCCAAAATTGACACCTTCGAGTTTTTCTTTGAATTGAACCTGAATGAATCGTTTTATATCTTCATCTTTTATTGTTCTTAAAACTCCCGGAATAACATTCACTGCAACCAAATTGGCAATTTTATCCGCATTTTCTTCCTGCGACAACCAATCTGATGCTTTTGCAGCAAAGTTGAATTCTTCTAACTTAATTTCTAATTTTTCACGATTCAAAAATTCTTCTGAAACAAAATTCCCCAGGTTTTCTCCAATCTCGTTTTTTTTCGTGGGGATAATTGCCGTATGCCAAATTGGTATTCCTAACGGATGACGAAATAAGGCGACAACAGCAAACCAATCGGCAATTCCGCCCACCATTGCAGCTTCACTAAAAGCCTGTAACATTGGGATTTTAAAATAAATAGCGATTATGAAAAGAAGTACTGCAAAGCCTAAAAGTGCCAAAGCATTTCTTTTCATTTTATTCAGCGCTTTTTTCTTTGATATATTTTCCTGATCTATAGATGTTTCCATAATGTATTCGTTTTTAACTATTACTAATTTACGGCTTTTCTGTCAATTCAAAACGTTATCCATATACGTTTTGCCACGAATTTCACGAATTAGCAAGAATTGCATTTGCTTTAAAATTGCATTTTAATGAAAAAATAATTTTAAAGCAGATTGTTTAAAATTTAATTCCTGCTAATTCGTGAAATTCATGACAAAAAATTTTAGATAAAAAATAATATTAAAATCGTACTTTTGCAAACTGAAAATCCGAAATTATGATTATTGTAAAATCACGTGAAGAAATCGAATTAATGCGCGAAAGTGCTTTGATCGTATCTAAAACATTAGGAATGATTGCTTCTGAAATTAAAGAAGGAGTTACCACATTATATTTAGACAAATTAGCTGAAGAATTTATCCGTGATCACGGAGCGGTACCAAGCTTTTTAGGATTATATGATTTTCCGAATTCACTTTGTATGAGTCCAAATTCGCAAGTTGTACACGGAATACCTAATAATACTCCTCTAAAAAGTGGTGACGTTATCTCGGTTGATTGTGGTGCTTTCAAAAACGGATATCATGGTGATCACGCGTATAGTTTTGAAATTGGAGAAGTTGCTCCTGAAGTAAAAAAACTTTTGCAGGTTACTAAGGAATCTCTTTACGTAGGAATCAGAGAATTTAAAGCTGGAAATCGCGTTGAAGATGTTGGAAACGCAATCCAGAAATATACTGAATCTCACGGTTACGGTGTTGTTCGTGAATTGGTTGGCCACGGTTTAGGGCAAAAAATGCACGAAGAACCAGAAATGCCAAACTACGGAAAACGTGGTCGCGGAAAACTTTTTATCGAAGGAATGGTGGTTGCAATTGAACCAATGATTAATCTAGGTACAAAAAACATCAAACAACATAAAGACGGCTGGACAATTACTACCGCTGACGGAAAAGCAAGTGCGCATTTCGAGCACGATGTTGCATTAATAGACGGAAAACCAGAAATTTTATCAACGTTTCAATACATTTACAAAGCTTTAGGAATCGAAAGCAATGAGGAAGATGAATTCAGAAAAGTGCCGTTAGTGCTATAAACACTAATTTCACTAATTTGCACGGATTATTGTAACGCCGAAAATTTCACTAATGATGATGACTGAATTATATTTAAAAGAAGAGTTCTATAAAATTATTGGAATTTGCATGGAGGTTCATTAAATTCTTGGAAAAGGTCATAGTAAAAAAGTTTATGGTGATGCTCTAGAATATGAGTTTCAAAAAAACGAAATACCATATAACCGTGAATTGAAATACAATATCGCTTACAAAGACATTATCTTATCAAGTTATTACTTTGCAGATTTTGTAGTTTTTGATCAAATCATTTTAGAACTAAAAGCAATTGTAGGAATTTCAAGTAGTGAAATAAAGCAAACATTAATTATCTGGCGGCTTCAAAAACAAACTTGGCTTACTAGTTAACTTTGGCGAAGATAGCCTTAAATATAAAAGAATAATACTTTAACCCAAATCAAAAGCTTCGTGAAATTTCACCACAACACTAATTCGTGAAATTCGTGTTCAAATTTATTTATTGTGAAGAAACTTTTTAAACTCGTCCTTAATACAATCCCGCGTCCACTATTAATTCGTTTGAGTTATGTGGCCCGACCGGTTTTGGCACTTTCATTAAAGGGAACTAAATATACTGATCCGATTGACGGAAGAAGTTTTAGATCGTTTTTGCCTTACGGATACGGAAAACAGCGCAATAATGTGCTTTCGCCAAGTACACTTTCCTTAGAGAGACACCGTTTGCTTTGGTTGTATCTAAATGATCAGACTGATTTTTTTACGGCGCCAAAAAAAGTACTTCATTTTGCTCCCGAGCAAGCTTTTTATAAAATGTTCCGCAAGCAGAAAAACCTTGATTATACTACAACGGATTTATTTTCGCCTTTGGCAGATGTAAAAGCAGACATCTGTAATTTGCCATTTAAAGATAATGAGTATGATGTGATTTTGTGTAACCACGTATTAGAACATATTCCGGACGATACAAAAGCAATGCAGGAATTATTTCGTGTATTAAAACCGGGCGGAATGGCGATTCTGCAAATTCCACAAGATTTATCAAGAGCAGTAACTTTTGCTGACGATACTATTACAGATCAAAAAGAACGTGCTAAAATATTTGGACAATACGATCACGTTCGTATTTATGGCCGTGATTATTTTGATAAATTAAGAAGCATTGGTTTTATCGTAATCGAAGAAGATTATACTAATAAAATTGCTCCGGAACTGGTAGAAAAATATTGCCTGGCAAAAGGAGAAATCATCCCCCTTTGTTTTAAGCCGAAAAAATAAACCATTCACATTTTCTCACCATATAAGTGATATAAGTTCATTTAAAAAGTTTTCAGAATAATTCTATTTTGAAAACTTTTCAAATTTAGATAACTTCCTAAATTACACCCCAACCAAAAACCTAATCTTGGATCTTTCAAAATCATTTCAGTTCTGCTTTGACATCAGTTTAGAAAAAAACATGAATGTTTATATTCCAACGGCTTATATCGTTGAGAATACTGATGAAATTAAATATTTAAACAAAAAAGCAACTAAAGACGTCCTTGAAAGTTTTTTTATTGTTTTTGAAAATTTAGATGCCAATACAAAAAAAATACTGACGGTTTGCGAATCTTTAAAGCCTGATTTTATTTTTAAAAAATTCAGTGCAAAAATCAAGTCCGCAAAAACAATTGCTGATTTGCAAAAGGATTCAAAAATTAAATATGCCATTCAACAGCATCTCAAGATAAATTTAGATTCCTTTTATACTATAATTGTAAAAGAGCAATTTCCGCTATCTCTTAATATGAGTGCCGAAAAGGATTTTTACCGTTCCAGAGTCAGTACAGATCCGTTGTATTTAGAGCCTGAGATTCAGTTTAACAAACATACTGACGGAATTACGTATACTTTATCTTTAAAAGAAAACGAAACTACCTTTTTACCCATGAATGGCAGCATCGAAATTCTTGTGGATGAGCCCGGATGGATCATCACCAATAAAAAACTAAGTCAGCTTAAAGAACTTAACGCTAAAAAAATACAGCCTTTTCTGACTAAGAAATCAATTGAAATCCCTTCAAAATTAGTTGATACTTATTTTAAAAATTTCATTCCTGAAATAGCCAAAAAAATTGATATCGAACCAACGGGTTTTGAAATTGAACTTCGTGATACAATTATTTCCAGTACGATTCAGCCTGTTTATGACTTTTTTAAAAACTGTTATTACCTCAACTTATACTTTGATTATAATGGATATTCGTTTGATGCCGGTAAAACTAAAAAAACACATTCATTTGTTGATTTTAGCATCCCTAACGAACCCAAAATAATTCAGTTCAAGCGAAGTCCCGATGAAATTACACACACAGAAAAATTACTTGAAATTGGTTTAGTAAAAATCAAAAATGATTTGTTTGGACGAAATTCAGATGCCGAAATTCACGATCCCTATGTCAATATTCAATTGATTATTGATCGTAAGGAAGATCTGGAAAGATTAGGATTTACTATTGAGAATCTGAAACTGGAAAGCAAAGAAATCATTACAGAAAGCCACAGCATTTCAGCCTTAAAAGAAGAGACAAAAGAAGATTGGTTTGATATCAAAATAATCATTTCGATTGGTACCTACACGATCAATTTCAGCGAAATTATACCCAACATAAAAAGTAAGGAAAGACTTTTTTTACTGCCTGACGGAAACTATTTCCTGATTCCTTTAGAATGGCTTAGTAAGTACAGCTCGTTGGCCAAATTAGCCAAAACAGAAAATGGCACTCTGCTTTTACGCAAAAGTAATTTTGCCGCTTTAGATGCAATTCCGGAAATAAAAAGCGATGTGATTCACAAAGCCGAATATGTATCTTCTGATTTGCTGAAAGCAACTTTACGACCTTATCAAATTGATGGCGTAAAATGGCTTTTAGGTCATTTTAACTCCAATTTGGGCGCTTGCCTTGCTGATGACATGGGACTCGGTAAGACACTGCAAACCTTAGCCGTTCTGGTTGCAGTACAGGAACAATTGGGATATACTACTAAAACTACGAATTTTGATTTGTTTCAAAATGAAACGACCATAGAAAGAGAACCTTTGAAAGCATTGATTGTTTTACCTTCTTCATTGGTTTTTAACTGGTACAACGAAGCCCTGAAATTTACCCCGCATTTTTCGAAAATGCAATATGTGGGTAACGATAGAAAATTATTACAACACAGATTAGAATCATCAGATTTAATTTTTACGAGCTACAGTATTGTTCATCGCGATATATCAATTTTAGAAAAATACAATTTTCGTTATTTAATTCTGGACGAAAGCCAATACATTAAAAACAAAAATTCTAAAATTTTTAAAGCGATAAATAAAATAAATACAGCCCACAAAATGGCGCTGAGTGGTACACCTATCGAAAATTCACTGGACGATTTATGGTCGCAGATGCAATTTATAAATCCTGATATTTTGGGAAGTTATAACTTTTTTGCAGAAAATTTTAAAATTCCGATTGAGAAAAAGCAGGACGAAAACAGTTTGTCTGAATTAAAAAACCTCATCCAGCCTTATATCTTAAGAAGAACTAAAGAACAGGTTTTAAAAGATTTACCGGAATTAACAGAACAGATTTATTATTGCAACATGGATCCCGAACAGGAGAAATTATATGAGAAGGAAAAATCTAAAGCCCGTAATTTTTTACTAAAAACAGACGGATCAAGCCCTGATAAAATTAGCATTATCAACACGCTGATGAAATTAAGGCAATTGAGCAATCATCCTAAAATGGTTGATCAGGAGTCAGAAATTGACTCTGGAAAATATATTGCGGTCACTAATTATCTTGAAAACCTGGTAAAAGGAAAACAAAAAACCATCATTTTTAGCTCGTTTGTTACTAATCTGAATTTTTACTCTGATTGGTGCAAGGAGAACAAAATAGATTATTGTGAGATTACAGGCGAAACGCCTGCCAATAAAAGGGAACAACAGGTAAAGCGGTTTCAGGAAAAGGAAAATCCTTTGTTATTTTTTATTTCGCTAAAAGCAGGTGGCGTAGGTTTAAATATTACTAAAGCTTCGTATGTTTTATTCTTAGATCCGTGGTGGAATCCTTTTGCTGAGAAACAAGGTGTTGGCCGGGCGCACCGAATTGGACAATTAAATAAAGTAAATGTTATCCGGTTTATTTCGAAAAATACGGTCGAAGAAAAAATAATCAAACTACAGGAAAACAAAAAGCTCTTATCTGATTCCCTTTTAGAAGAAAGTTACATTAACGACGAAATCGAAGTTAATCTCGAATACATTTTGGGTTCCTGATAAATTTGCAACCTGAAAAAGCGGCATCCTGTTACTTTATATAAAATTGTTATATTTACAATCTTACAACGTAATATGATGCCAAAATTTTTATTTAGAAATCTTCTGTTTATTTTATTTTTTGCTTCAGCAGCAGCACAGGAAGTACAAACCGAAATTGATCCTCCGTACAATATCAAAACCGTTTCCTTTGTTCAAAACGGCAGTAACGTTGTTCCTATATTCGAATTAGGCAATACTTTTACCTTTCAATTTGATGATTTATTTGGCAATGAGGCTAATTATTATTTTGAATTGATACATTGCGATTACAACTGGAAACCAACAGACATTCCTAAGACTGATTACATTAGTGGTTTTGACAATCAAAGAATTACTGATTATGTAAATTCATTTAATACGCTTCAGGTTTATTCTCATTACCGACTTGCGTTCCCGAATCAATTTACATCACAATTACGTATTTCGGGAAATTACATGCTTAGGATTCTAAATGAAGATAAGGAAGTTGTTTTCTCGAGAAAATTCATTTTATACGAAAACCATGCTACAGTTGCAGCTCAGGTCAAACGAAGCCGCGATGTTACAAATATAGATTACAAACAAAACTTGGATTTTTCGATACTATCAAATGATATTGTTTTTCAGACTCCAATACAAAACGTAAAAATTGTATTGCTGCAAAATGGTAACTTTAATACTGCTATAAAAAATGTTCCGCCACAATACACAATCGGAAATCAATTGGTTTATAAATACGATAAGGAAACACAGTTTTGGGGTGGAAATGAATTTTTATATTTCGAAAATAAAGACATTCGCGCCGCAAGTAATAACGTAGGGCGAGTTGGTGCGAACAATGATATTTACAACGCTTATTTATACACGAATCAGGCAAGAGCCAATCAGATATATTCAGTTTACCAAGATATAAATGGCAATTTTGTTGTTAAAAACATCAATGCTTCCAATAACGAAATCGAAGCTGATTATGCGTGGGTTTATTTCAGTCTTTCGGCCCCTACTTTCAGATCATCGACGAAAGATATTTACATTACCGGAATGTTTAATAACTACAGTTTGTCGCCGGAATACAAAATGGACTATAATACTGATAAGGGACTTTATGAAAAAGCGGTAATGATTAAGCAAGGTTTTACTAATTTTCAATATACTATTGCGGATAGAAAAGGTGCAATTGATTATCAAAATGCGATTGATGGAAACTTTTATCAAACTGAAAATGAGTACACCATCTTAGTTTATTACAAAGAAAGCACTGATCGCTATCAAAGAGTTATAGGAAAAGGAAATGCTAACTCTATAAACATCATAAATTAAAACATTGTTAAGGTTTTAAATCGAAAGATTTTTTTTTGTAGATTTGCAACTATAACCCACACATATATACTACTTTAGTATGGTTTCTCAGATAACAAGAGGCATAAAAATATCTGTTTTGACTAGTTTTGAAGGTACTTACTTCAAGAACTACAAGATTCACTTTGCTTTTAGTTATGTAGTTACAATCGAAAATCACAGCAAAGATTCAGTTCAGTTAACTTCTCGTCACTGGGAAATATTTGATTCTTTGAACGACTTAGAAATTGTAGACGGAGAAGGCGTTATTGGAAAAAAACCGGTTCTGAAACCTGGAGAAAATCACACTTATAGTTCAGGTTGCCTTCTATCATCTCCTTATGGTGCGATGAAAGGTTATTTTAATATGATCAATTTTACCAGTACAAAAACATTTAAAGTTATTGTTCCTACTTTTAGAATGTGTGCTCCTTTTGCTTTAAACTAGATTGTAGTTTAAAAACGAATCAATGCAAAAACCTGTGGAGCTATAAATTAGGAATGAATTTTACCGCAAAGCACACTAAGATTTAATTTTACTTTACGCATAGAAACCACAAAGTTCACAAAACTGGATCAATACAAAACTTTGCGAACTTTGTGGTTTTACAAAACCTTACTAATAAAAAACTTTGCGCGCTTTGCGGTAAAATTATTTACACTACAAAATGTTTTGTGTTTCTCCTCGGGTTTTTGTGTTGCCCTTTAAAAACTGTCTTTTTTATCGTTATCTAAATCACAAAATTATCAAATTATTAATTTATCCTTTGTACTTTTGTGCAACGTTAGATTATTCGTAACAAATCAAATCATCTAACCCTTAAATTGTCTAATTATCTAATTTTAAATAAAATGCTAAAAGGATTCTTTCATGTACCAAAAGCGGTAAACGAGCCTGTAAAAAGCTACGCACCTAACTCACCAGAAAAAGCAGCTGTTCAGGCGGCTTACACCACATTGTGGAATTCTCAAATTGACGTTCCGTTATACATCGGAAGCGAAGAAATCAGAACTGGAAATACAAGAACAATATCAGCTCCTCACGATCACAAACACATTGTAGGAACTTATCACTTAGCTGAAAAACAACATATCGAAAAAGCAATTGCTAATGCTCTTGAATCAAGAAAAGCATGGGCAAATATGGCATGGGAACAACGTGCTGCTATTTTCTTAAAAGCTGCTGAACTTATTGCAGGTCCATACAGAGCTCGTATTAATGCAGCTACAATGATTGGACAATCTAAAAATATTCATCAGGCAGAAATTGATGCTTCTTGCGAATTGATCGACTTTTTACGTTACAACGTAGAATTTATGACTCAGATTTACGGAGATCAGCCAAAATCTGATTCTACTACATGGAATCGTTTAGAATACAGACCTCTTGAAGGTTTTGTTTACGCGATTACTCCTTTTAACTTTACTGCTATTGCTGCAAATCTTCCTGCAAGTGCTGCAATGATGGGTAACGTTGTAATCTGGAAACCAAGTGATAGCCAGGTTTTTTCTGCAAAAATTATCATCGATGTTTTCAAAGAAGCTGGTGTTCCTGATGGCGTTATCAACGTTGTTTTTGGAGATGCTTTAATGATCACTGATACTGTTTTGGCAAGTCGTGATTTCGCCGGAGTTCACTTTACAGGATCAACTCACGTATTTAAAGATATCTGGGCAAAAATTGGAGCAAATATCCATAACTATAAAACATACCCAAGAATCGTAGGAGAAACTGGTGGTAAAGATTTTATCATCGCTCACCCAAGTGCTAATGCAAAACAAGTTTCTACAGGAATTACTCGTGGTGCATTTGAATTTCAAGGGCAAAAATGTTCTGCAGCTTCAAGAGCTTATATTCCGCAAAGTTTATGGCCAGCTGTAAAAGAACAATTAATTGCTGATGCAAAATCGATGAAAATGGGTTCTCCGGAAGATTTCGGAAACTTTATTACTGCAGTTATTCACGAAGGTTCTTTTGATAAATTAGCTGGTTTTATCGATCAAGCTAAAAAAGATGCTGACGCTGAAATCATCGTTGGCGGAAACTACGATAAATCTGTAGGGTACTTTATTGAGCCAACAGTTATTGTAACCACAAACCCTAAATATACTACAATGGAAACCGAATTATTCGGACCAGTTATTACTATTTATCTGTACGAAGATGCAAAATGGGAAGAGACTTTAGAATTAGTTGATACTACTTCTGAGTATGCTCTTACAGGAGCAGTTTTCAGCCAGGATCGTTATGCTATTGAAGTAGCAACTACGAAATTGCAAAATGCAGCTGGTAACTTCTACATCAACGATAAACCAACAGGAGCTGTTGTAGGAATGCAGCCGTTTGGTGGAGCAAGAGCTTCAGGAACTAACGATAAAGCAGGTTCTGCTTTGAACTTATTACGTTGGGCTTCTCCTAGAACTATCAAAGAAACTTTTGTAACTCCGGAAGATTACAAATATCCTTTCTTAGGTTAATAAATTTTGTTTGAAGTTTAAAGTTTCAGATTTTAGAAACTTTGTCTATATAAAAAGCCACAAATTTCAAATGAAATTTGTGGCTTTTGCTTTTATTCTTCTATTCTTTCCAAATCGGAATTTTTACAAAACTGTCATTGTACCATTTTACTTTCAAAGGTTCTTTTACATCTTTGATCGTTTCCTCAGTTACCACTTTTCCAGTTCCGTAATTGAGTTCTGAAAACGGATTTTTATTGACATTGATTACCACAAGCAAACGACTTCCTTTACTTAATTGCTTGCTGACCAAGTGTGTATTCGAAAATGGTATTGTTTCTATTTGATTTGGTTGCAATAAATTTCTTGTTGTAATGTCTTTAGCATAACTGGCGCGTCCTAAAAAATAAGACAAATGAAAATATTCTCCGTTTGGCATTACTTCATATAATGTAATTCCTATGTCCATATCTTTTTTGTTGATACTCGCTTTTATCTCGCCTAAGAATGATCCGTTAACCAAAATTGGTTCTTTCAATCGTTCACTTATAAAAACATATCCATTTGTCGTATCAATTTCTTTTCTGATAATAGGATCCGGGTAGTAATCGTTATTTTGAATTTCTCTGTTGGCAAAATCAACTTCCTGATACAGATACTTTTTTTTAATTGGTTTCTTATCCTTTAGGGCATAAAATTTTCCTGATTTTTTATCCGTCAAATACATCTTCAGGAAACCATTGCTCATTTTATCAAGAGACGGAGCACTTCTCCACTCATTTTTTCCCATTACTTGATAATTAATCTTGTCTTTGAGTACTTCAGGTTTTGCACCATTTTTTAGAATATAATCAAACCATTGGTACGTGATTTTTTTTATATTAATGATTGCAACTGGATCAACTTTGTAATCATACAAACTAACTTCGCCACCAACCTGTGTACCAAAATGACCATACGGTCCAATAATTACATAGGCTGGAGTTTGCGGGTTATATTTTTGAAGCTCTCTTATATAATATAAGCTTGAATTTTGAGAATCATTATAATATCCGTCAAAAGCTAAAACAGGAATATTAATCTGGGTAAAATCTTTTTCGTAAGGTGCCATTTTTTGCCAATATTCGTCAAATGAAGGATGATTGATCCATCGTTGAAAATGCCTGTTAGGAACTCCATCTACACTATCTAATTTTTTATAAGCAACTCCGGTTTCCCACCATTTATTTTGCATTTTCCTAAATCGCTGCCTGTCGTTTCCGGCAATAGTATCTAAGGTCTTATTATTTCCAACATACAACGACCATTCATAATTAGGGTTTACAAAAACGTTATTTTCCATTGGCAAACCCATTCCGGGTCTGTTTGCAACATAAGGCACAATCGTTTTTAGTGCCGGATGCATTTTTTTGCAAGCTGCCCATTGTGTAAATCCATTATAACTGCCGCCATACATCCCAACACTTCCGTTACACCATTCTTGTTTACTGATCCAATCGATAACATCGTAAGCATCGTTACTATCATTTTCATAAGGAAATATTTCATCAGGACTAAATCCCTTACCTCTTGAATATGCCATAACACCTACATAACCATTATCCGCTGCTTCTTTCAGGGATTTAAGATCTCTTCCTTTATCTCTTACATAAATAGTATATTGAAGTATCACAGGTTTTGGAGTAGAATCTCTTTTTTTTCGCACCACGATTGCAGAGATCAATGCGCCATCTCGTGTTTTAATCATCACACTATCCTGAATAGTATAAGCACTTTTTAAATCTGCTGCTTTTATTGCACTTGTTTGCTGTGAGAATACGTTTGATACTATCAAAACGAGAAATACAAAATATAAAATTGGCTTCATTGAATCGTTTCTATTTAAGTAATTTTTCATTTATTAAATCCATTGCTATTTTTAAACTTCACTGATTGACGGTTGGATACTTCTAATAATTCTCCCGTTTTTAGCTTTACTTCCATCCTGCCCGCACTTGTAATATTTACTTCCTGAATAAAATTCATATTTATAATTTCGGCCCTGTTGATTCTGAAAAAAGTATTTTCATCCAATATTTCTTCCCATTGGCGAAGCGAACGCCTTTGAAGTGCTTTTTTGTTCTGAAAAAATAGTCTCGTGTAATTTTCCAATGATTCAATTAGATAAATTTCATCTAACCGAATAAAAAATCGTTTCTCTCCGTCTTTAATAAAAATTTTTCGATCTTCTGTTTCAATATTATTTAAAGCAGATTTCAACTTAAAAGTATCTCTTATTTTTTCGATCGCTTTTGCAAAACGTTCCTCTCGTACTGGTTTCATTAAATAATCTAAAGCATTTACTTCAAATGCCTGTACGGCATATTGATCATAAGCTGTAATGAATAAAACTGCCGGCACATTATTCAGTGACTCCAACAAATCGAATCCGGACTTTTCAGGCATCTTAATATCCAGAAAAAGTAAATCCGGCATTTCTGATTCAATTAAATCCTTAGCATCATCGGCATTTTCTGCCTCACCAATCAGGATAAAATCATCGTATGGTTTTAAAGCTCTTTTTAATTCTTCCCGCGATAAACGCTCATCATCAACTATTACAACTTTTATCTTTTTCATTTTGATGGAATTAAAATAGTTGCCAAAACAGTTTCGTCTCTCATCTCTTTAATATCAAAAGAAGCATTTCCGTTATATTGCAATAACAATCTTTCGTTCAGATTTTTTAATCCAATACCAGAATTTTGAATCTGGTCAATTAACCTTCCTGAGTTTTGAACACTTATTTTTATAAAACTGTTTTCCATCTCAACTTTCACCATAATAAAGCCACCACTTTTTCTTTTCTCGATTCCGTGTTTTATTGCATTTTCGACCAACGTCTGGATACTAAAAGGCAAAATTAAATGCTGGGATGTATCTGCATTAATTTCAATTTTTATCTGCAGCCGCTCTTCAAACCGCATTTTTTCTAATTCCAGATAATCCCTGACAAGATTAATTTCGTCATTTAAGGATATTAGTTTCCCAATATTAGTGTCTAAAGAATTTCGTAATAAATCAGACAAAAGATCAATTGCCCTTCTGGCCGAAGATGGATTTTCTAAAACCAGAAATTTTATATTATTTAATGAATTAAAAAAGAAATGCGGATTAAGCTGTGCGCTCAGGTTATTAAGTTGTGCCTCTTTTATTTTAATCGACAATTGGGCATTTTCCTTCACCGTTTCTAATTCAAGTCTTGAATAATGATAAAGATGATACGCCAATACCCAAACTGACATTAATCTGGTACCCGTAATAAAAACCTGCAATTGTGTTAATTTGAAAAATGAAATAAATGAAATTGGACTGTTTTCTAAAATAAACAAACGTACCAGATAAAGTTTAGACACAATCAAAAGCATATACAAGAAGGAAAGAACCAAGATACTAAGGACAATTTTTGGAGCTAATATTTTTAGATTTAATTTAGTCCATCCCTTTTTTAAGGCAAAATTCCTGTAAAGATTTGTTAGTGTAATACCAATCGAAACATCGAGTATTAAATCGAAAATGCCAATTTTCCAGATAAAGTTTCCAGATATAAAAGCCGAAAACCCCCAATATAAAGAAGTGATAATCCATCCTATCAGTTGAATTTTCCAATATGTTGTTATTTTTATTACTGATTTCAAATTAAAATTTGTTAATGCATTAGTAAAGATATTCCTCTAATGCAGATTAAGCAAATAAAAGTAGATGAACGCAAAATAATAGGGGACGAATGAAAAGCTTATTCACTAAATCTTAATTTTTGAATATTTCAGGCGCGGATTTTTTTCTATTGTTTTTAATCATAATTCGAAACAAAACACTCACAAACAGATATTTACATCTCATACAATAAGAACACAACTTGTTTGTTATGACATCTCATTTTCATGTATTTATAGTTTTGCAATACTTTTCTTATTATATTGATTATCAACGCTATACATATTAAAAAATCCTATTCTGTTACTTTAAAAACTTATTGTACCATTCTAAAATCTCATGTCCTCTTACATTTGCATTCTGATTTATTATATAAAAGAATATTTAATACAAGGCTAAAAACCTGTCATTTAAAAAAAAACTGGAGCTATTACCCAAAAGAAAAGAACATGAAAAATTTACAAAACACACCTCCAATAATCGTACAATCAAAAAGTATTGGACATCCGATTAATTATAAGTGGAATAAAAAAAAGATTGATCAATTTTTAGATCCATCTGAAGAAAATGAAGATCTTGAGAATGCATTACTTCAAATTAATCACAAAGCGTCAGTAGGTCTTACAGCTGCCTTGCTTGAATGGGTTTATTGGCGTTACACAGGAAATACAAAAATGAATAGTGATATACAAAAACGTATCGAAGCACTTTGGTTTTCAGTAGATAATAGAGAAAACACAAAACCGTTGCTTTTTGATGCCGGTTTCGATATATCTGCGTCAGGACATGTAAGCGGACCTTTATGGATAGCGCTTATGAATGTAAGAATGATTGATGTTATGTATAGAAAAGGATCTTATTTACTACAAGGCGAATTAATTGGCTTGGTGTTATTAGCACGTAATATCACTCCTAAAAAAAGTACTTTTGACAAGTGGTTCAGTAGAAAAATAACAGCGCTACAACAAGAATATCCATCTCAGTATACGAAAGATAATATTGATGTAACTGATGAAGCAATATATGATTCATCAAACGAACCTGTAATATGTCGCGATTTTTTCTTTAATCCTGAATTCGAATATACTAAAGAAGCATCAGAAAATGCTCTTGAAGATTTTGTTGAAAATATAGATTATAAGACTAATCCTTTTTTAGGCTTATCCAGAAAGGCGTCATAACCAAATAACTTTAAAAAAAAAATAACCCCACAAACTTCAACTATTTTTGAAGTTTGTGGGGTTTATTATTTCATCTCATAAATTAAAATTTATTCTCTACTTCTGCCGCCTGCAGCATTAGATAATGCAAGTCAGTGTTTTTTACGAAAGGTTTTAATAATTCACTTCCGGGACCAAACATTGCCAGTTCAACATAATCTGCAGAATGGTCCATACTAATCCAGCCAACAGAATTTATTTTTCCCTGCATTTCAGCAAAAGCTTTGTATGGTAATTTTTTATAATTGTACAATCCATCTTCTTTGTGCAAACCATCATAATAACTCAGTACCATTTTTGCATCTTCATCTGAAACCGAATGTCCATTTGCCTTTTCAATAATTTCTTTTACTTGCGAAACTGAAGATTCAGGTTTTATCTGATTCAGAATCCATTCATTAGTCTGCGTATATTTTTGGATACTGTCAAAATTATCATTCGCATTTTTGCCATAAATAATTCCCGGATTGGCATTTCCATGATCTGTGGTTATAATTACTAATGTTTCTTTGTCTTTTTCGGCAAAATCAATTGCAATTTTTACCGCTTCATCAAATTCAATCTGATCATTAATCAAGCCTGCAATATCATTTCCGTGTGCAGCCCAATCAACTTTTCCACTTTCAATTTGCAAAACAAAACCATTTTTATGATTTTTCATTCTGTCAATAGCCTTCTGGGCCATTTCTGCCAGACTTGGAATAGTTTTTTTCAGGTTTTCATCATTATTTCTATCTACATAATAAGGAACACCATCTTCTGCAAACACACCTAAAATAGGTTGAGAATTTGAAGCTGCATCCATATCAGAACGCGTTTTTACGACCTGATATCCTTTTGCTATAAAAGCCGCAAACATATCCTTTTTATCTTTTCTTACTTCCGGATTAAAATAATTTGAGCCTCCACCCATCATAACATCAAAACCAAGATCCAAATATTGTTCAGCAATATCATCCTGAGCATTTCTGCTTTTACTGCTTACACAAAAACCAGCAGGAGTTGCATGCGTAATTGGAACGGTCGTGACACAACCTGCCATTTTACCGGCCTTCTTGAATTTTTGCCAAATAGGCAAATGTGGCTCTCCTTGCGGACTCACATTCAGCACGCCATTATTGACACGAAAACCTCCGCCCCATGAAGAACTCGCAGCCGAAGAATCTGTAACAATAGAATTCGCAGAAGCGGTATCCATTAAGGCTCTCGAAACCCTGTTGTCTTTATATAACTGTATCCAATTTGAGCCTTTTCCTGTTTTTCTGTTCAGGAACAAATCAGCCATATTTAGCGTTCCGGTACTCATTCCGTCACTAACTAACAGAATAATATTTTTGGCCTTTTTATTTTTATTTACTGATTCTAAATCTAAAATATTTGCAGAACTCTGAAACGGATTCATAACTGCAGCTCCAATTGTAAATAAAGAGCCATTTTTAAAGAACTTCCTTCTATCCATTATTACTTTTAATTAGTATTTTCAAAGATAAAGAAATACATCTAACCACAAAATTATCATTGTGTTATGATAATTGATTCGCCTTAGATAGAATACAAGCGGTAGAATTAAGAAGAAAAAAACTGATTGTCACAAATATGAATACTTAAAAAATATCCTATTTTATCATTTTTAAGGCTTATCGTAATACTTATAGAAAATAACTCACCCTAAATTTATACTGTTCTAAAATTGAAAACAATAACAATTAAAACCAACATTAAATAACAGTACTAAAAAATGAAGAAAAAAAGTAAAAACCCGACAATAATTCACAAAAGTGATTACTATCGGGTCGTTTAGTAGTATGAGATTTATTAAACTGTAAACTTCAAGGGCAAATGCACCACTTTTTTAGTTTCGAAAAATTCGTCATCAAAAATGGTAGACAAATCATATAAAGTTGCTTTTGGAAAATCCTTTAGTTCCTCGGTCAAATCACCACCTTTTAGGTATAGAATTCCGTTTTTTAAAGTATGCTTGTGCTGTTTTTTGATTTTACTTTTAATCCAGGATACAAAATCCGGCATGTTTGTAACGGCGCGACTCACGATAAAATCAAAATCGCCTTTTACATTTTCGGCACGCAATTGTTCCGCTTTTACGTTCTTTAATTCTAATGCATCAACGACACCCTGAACCACTTTTATTTTTTTTGCAATAACGTCAATCAGATAAAAACGTGTTTCAGGAAAAAGAATTGCTAACGGAATCCCGGGAAATCCTCCTCCGGTTCCAACATCAAGAACAGTTGTTCCAGGTTCGAACTTCATGATTTTTGCAATTCCTAACGAATGTAAAACATGTTTTGTATATAATGCATCAATGTCTTTACGGGAAATAACATTGATTTTTTCATTCCAATCGTGGTATAAAAAGTCTAATTTTTGAAATTGTTCGATTTGAATGTCAGTCAAATCAGGAAAATATTTCAATATCTCATCCATTGCTTTAATTTTTTAACAAAAGTACTACTTTACGATTGAAATATTTAACTCAATTTTGCAAATTGAAAATTTATAATAATTACCTTTGAAAACTATCTAAATTAATTATGAATAACACCGCGCCTACATTTGCTAAGCAAGATAATCTGAAGTTCTTCAGAACTCTTAACTCTCGAGTAAACAATTACTTCAAAGAGAATAACATTCAGAAAACCGGAAACTGGAAGCTGCACTTAAAAGCCGTTATTCTTTTTGCCGTTTTCCTAACGCCTTACTTTTTAATACTAACTCTTGAGATGCCATTTTGGGCACAATTGCTACTCAACATTCTTATGGGAGTTGGAATGGCCGGAATTGGAATGAACGTGATGCACGACGGAAATCATGGATCTTATTCTTCTAAATCATGGATTAATAAAATCATGGGCGGAAGCATTTATGTTTTAGCCGGAAACGTACACAACTGGCAAGTACAACACAATGTACTTCACCATACTTATACTAATATTCACGGTCATGATGAAGATCTTGATGCCGGAAGAATCATTCGCTTTACGCAAAATGCTGAATGGCATCGTTTTCATAAATTTCAACATTATTATTCTTTCTTTTTATACGGACTATTGACTTTTAATTGGGCTTTAACAACCGATTTCAAGCAAATGAAAAACTACCTGAAAAGAAAATTATCTTACGGAGCACCTCAAAGCCCAACTAAACTTTGGACTGTTTTAGTCATCACAAAAATAATCTACGTTTTAATCTGGATGGCTTTGCCAATGATTTTAGGCGTAGAATGGTGGAGAGTTGTTATTGGATTTTTCGTAATGCACTACACAGCGGGATTAATCCTGAGCGTTGTTTTTCAATTGGCACACGTAGTCGAAGAAACTTCAAACCCGGTTCCTAACGAAGATGGAGAAATGGAAAACACCTGGGCGATTCACCAATTATACACGACAGCGAATTTTGCTCCAAAAAACAAAGTTGTAAACTGGTTTACAGGAGGATTAAATCACCAGATCGAACACCATATTTTTCCAAATATCAGTCATATCCATTACGGAAAAATTGCTGAGATTGTAAAACAAACTGCAATCGAATGCAACTTGCCTTATCATGAATTCCGGACTATGAGAGGTGCCGTTATCGCACATTATAAGCACTTGAAAGATCTGGGAATGAAACCGGAACTTGCATAAAATTAAAAAAATCTATTAATAATTAACCTTCCTTAATTGAAGTTGAAATTAGGGACATTCAAATTTTTTATAATGAATCACATTCTTTCAGACAGAATTAACAACTTAGCAACATCACAAACCTTGGCAATGGCTGCTTTAGCACGTGAATTGAAAGCACAAGGAAAAGACATCATCAGTTTAAGTTTAGGTGAGCCTGACTTTAATACACCCGATTTTATAAAAGAAGCTGTAAAAAAAGCAGTCGATGAAAATTACAGCACCTATTCTCCGGTTGAAGGTTATTTAGAATTGAGAGAAGCAATTTGCAAAAAATTCAAAAGAGATAATAATTTAGAATACAAACCTTCTCAAATTGTAGTTTCTACAGGAGCAAAACAATCTTTATACAACATTGCACAAGTAATGTTAAACGATGGTGATGAGGTTATTTTGCCTGCACCATACTGGGTTTCTTATTTCGAAATCGTTAAACTTTCAGGAGGAATTCCTGTTGAAGTTCCAACATCTGTAGATACTGATTTTAAAATTACTCCTGCACAATTAGAAGCTGCCATCACACCAAAAACAAAAATGATGTGGTTCAGTTCTCCTTGCAACCCATCTGGATCAGTTTATAGCAGAGAAGAGTTAACAGCTCTTGCAAAAGTTTTAGAAAAACACCCAAATATATACGTAGTTGCTGATGAAATCTACGAGCACATCAATTTCTCAGGAACTTTTTGCAGCATTGGTTCAATCCCGGGAATGTTAGAAAAAACAATTACTGTAAACGGAGTTGCAAAAGCATTTGCTATGACAGGATACAGAATTGGATATATTGGAGCACCGGAATTTATCGCAAAAGCGTGTACAAAAATTCAGGGACAAGTAACTTCAGGAGCAAATTCAGTAGCGCAACGTGCTACAATTACTGCTGTAGAAGCTGATCCAAGCGTATTGAACCACATGGTTCAGGCTTTCCACTCTCGTAGAGATTTAGTAGTTGGATTGCTAAAAGAAATTCCAGGTGTAAAAATCAACGTTCCCGAAGGAGCATTTTATGTTTTCCCCGACGTTTCTTCTTTCTTCGGAAAAACATTAAAAGGAACCGAAATTAAAGATGCAAACGACTTGTCAATGTATCTTTTAGGCGAAGCAAACGTTGCAACCGTAACCGGAGATGCTTTTGGAAACCCAAATTGTATTCGTTTCTCTTACGCAACAAGTGACGGTATCCTAAAAGAAGCTTTACGCAGAATCAAAGAAGCTTTGGCTGTATAAAAAACATAAATAATTTTACTAAAACGGCTTAAGATTTAAAGTTTCATCACTTTATATTTTGAGCTGTTTTTTTATGCGCTTATTTTGGGATTTCCGCCGCCGCGGATCGATAACAAGAAATTTTCATTTTCAAAATCATCCAAAAAGTGAGAAAATTAAACAATCCAATAATTTGTGGAAATTCGTGAAATTCGTAGCTAAAAAAAACATTTTCAAAATTCCCATTCTACAATATTGTAAAACACAAGTATAATCCTGTAAGGTACAACCATCTATTAGTCCCCATCTTTGTATTATAAATTAATTAAAAAATTAGATCATGATACATACAGATGAAACCACAGAAAAAGCAGTTAGTACATTAAACGGATTAATTTCGATTCTGGAAGACGGAAAATTAGGATATACAAATGCCGCTGAACACGTAAGCAGCCCGGCGATCAAAACAGACTTTTTAGATTATGCCCGTGAGCGTGCTCTTTTTATTGTAGAAATACAAGACCAAATCAATCAACTGGGAAAATCAACAGATACAGCAGGCGGAGGTCCATTGGGAGCAATACACCGTGCCTGGATCGATATCAAATCCTCTTTTACAAGTGGCGATACAGAAGCTATCATCAATGCCTGTATTTCCGGAGAAGAAGCCGCAATCGAAAAATACAAAATGGCTCTTGAAGACAACCATCTTGATGGAAGTCAAATTGCTATTGTTTCAAAACAATTAAACAGTATCGAGAATACTTTGGCAAAAATTAAAGCGAAAAAATTGTCATAATACTTATAAGGTATTTTGAGAATAAAAAAACTACTTGGTTAATAAACTAAGTAGTTTTTTGCTTTTATTAGATATGAAATATTATATTTTTATACCTAATAAAAACAAAAACAATATTAAATGAAAAAAGTAATTTTAGATTTAGCTGTAACACTAGATGGTTTTATTGAAGGCCCTAACGGAGAAACTGATTGGTGCATAATGGACGACGATATGGATTTTGATGGATTTTTATCAAGCGTAGACACTATCTTTTATGGCAGAGTAAGTTATGATATGTGGGGGAATTATCAACCGGATGAAAATGCAAATCAAGATGAAAAATCACTTTGGAAAACAGTACATGCTAAAGAGAAATTTGTTTTTTCGAATCAAAACAGAAAAGATGATAATGCCACTTTTATAAATTCTGAAATCTCAAATAAAGTTAATGAGATCAAACAACAATCAGGAAAAGATATATGGTTGTATGGCGGAGCGAGCCTTATTAAGACATTTATTCAATTGAAGCTTATTGATACCTACAGAATATCAGTTCATCCTATTGCGTTAGGAAATGGCAAACCATTGTTTGAGGACTTACAAGAACGAATAGAATTAAAACTACTTAAAACCAATGTTTTCAAATCAGGAGTTGTGCAACTTATCTACGAACCAAATAAGTAAATTCAAAATTTAAATATCATCATTCTATATTAACTAACTATTTAAAAAAAAGTCACTTTAGCATTAGTAAACTCGAATTATTTATAAGAACTTTGCAAACTTTTTTGGGCGAAAACTCAAAAGTATAAAGTTTTAGAAATAAATAATTTATCATCAACTGGATGAAGAAAAAGATAGAAATATTAGCTCCAGCAAAAGATTTAATTGGAGGAATGGCTGCCATAAATAGTGGTGCCGATGCTGTTTATATTGGTGCACCGCAATTTGGTGCGCGTTCTAATGCTAACAATTCAATCGAAGATGTAGCCGCATTAGTAAAATATGCACATTTATTTAATGCGCAGGTTTTTGTGGTTATGAATACCATTTTGTACGACAACGAACTTGAAACCTGTCGCCAGATGATCTATGAATTATACGATATTGGTGTTGATGCCCTTATCATTCAGGATATGGCAATCATGGAAATGGAGCTTCCTCCTATCGTACTTCACGCCAGCACACAAGCCAATAATCGTGATGCTGATAAAATTAAATTCCTTAAAGATGCCGGAATCAAACGTGTAGTTTTAGCGCGTGAATTGAACCTGCATCAAATTAAAACGATTTACGACGAAGCTGATGTTGAACTAGAATTTTTCGTAACCGGAGCTTTATGCGTATCTTTTAGTGGAAACTGTTATATGAGTGTTGCTAACGGAGAACGAAGCGCGAATCGTGGTTCTTGTGCTCAAAACTGTCGTTTACCATATAACCTAATCGACGGAAACGGAGAAACTTTAATCAAAAACAGTCACTTGCTTTCGATTAAGGATTTAGATATTTCAGACCAAATCCCAAATCTTATTGAAGCCGGAATTGTCTCTTTTAAAATCGAAGGACGACTTAAAGATGTTGTTTATGTAAAAAATAACGTTTCTTATTTACGTCAAAAATTAGATAGCTTCTTAGAAGCAGAAGGAAGCGAAAAATACACCAAAGCTTCTTCCGGAAAATGTACTTATACTTTTGATTCTTCTCTAAACAGAACTTTCAACCGCGGTTATACTGATTATTTTGTAAACGACAGACACAATAGTATTGGTTCCTGGGAAAGCCCAAAATCAAAGGGACAATATATTGGTAAATTGATCCGAACTATTGGAAACGCTTACGAAATCGAAAATGGCGAATTACTAAACAATGGCGACGGACTTTGTTTCATTAACGAAAATAACGAAGCAGACGGAATCTACGTAAACAAAGCCGAAAACGGTAAAATATATCCAAACGTTTTAAAAGAAGTAAAAGACGGAACTTTTATCTACCGTAATAACGATGCCGCTTTTATTAAAATTGTAGAAAGAGAAGATAGTGCTGTTCGAAAATTAAGTACTACATTATTACTTACCGAAAACGAAAAAGGTTTCGAACTTATCGCAACCGACGAAGATGGAAATGTAAGTACTGTTACTTTAGAACATTCAAAAGAACAGACTAAAACCGGTGAATCGATAGAAGAAAACATCAAAACACAATTGGCAAAAACAGGTTTTACACCTTATACTGCTGATGAAATCAATGTAATATTTACTCAAAACTGGTTCCTCCCTATTTCAAAAATCAACGAAATGCGAAGAACAGTTTACGATCAATTGACAGAAATACGTTTGGCAAATTACAAACGCGAAGAACACCAATTGGTAAAAACTTCTCATCCTTATCCAGAAACAAAACTAGATTTTATGTACAACGTTTCGAACAAAACGGCCCGTAAATTCTACGAACGTCATGGTGTAACCGAAATCGAAAAAGCTTTTGAACTGCAATGGGACCCAGGAAAATCACGCGTGATGACAACCAAATATTGCATCAAATACGAATTAAAAAAATGCCCAATACACCAAAAAGATATAATGGGTGTTAAAGTAAAAGAACCATTGGTCTTAAAACAAGGCGAGCTTGAATACAAACTAAAATTCAACTGCAAGCCCTGCGAAATGGAAATTTGGGAAAAAGATGCCGAATTTGAAATTGAAGAGGATCAATTTCACTAAAAACACAAAAGCGATACTTTTTAAGTATCGCTTTTTTTATTTATTTTTTCTTGGCGTTTTTAGGTTTTGCTGTGGTCTTCGGTTTCGTAGCGGCCTTTGGTTTGGCAGTAACCTTAGATTTTGTATCTTTTTCTTCTAATTTTTTTCTTTCCTTTTCTTCCTGCTCCAGTCTTTCTTTTTCTTTTTGTCTGTATATTTCGTTATACAAATTTACGACTTTCTCAATATCAGAATACTTATATTCTTTATCCTGGATTTTATTTGCAATTTCAGGACTGTCGCTAAAATAATAAACGCCATACTCTTTAAAAAAAACATTAAACCCGGCAGAAAAACCATTTGAACTTATAGAAACCAATACAGGATAATCTTCATTACTTCTTTTCAGATAGTGATTGACATCTTTAGATACGACTTCCATTTTAGGTTCTTTTATCTTTTCATTCGTCTCTTCATTCTTTACCTTAACTTCCTTAATTCCATAATCCTCTCCACCTAAATACAAAGAAGCTTTTCCTTCAATGATCTTGCAGATCCAATTTTCCTTTATAATCTTAAATTCTGTACCCTTCTTTTTGTATACTTTCGTTTTTGTCCATACAAAAGTGTAAGACAGTTTTTTATTTGCATCAAAAATCTGAATCGAATCTAAGTCTTTACTTGCGTATTTTTCATTACTCTCGCCAACTTTAATTTTCACTTTTTTACTAGCAAAACCAGGAAACTTAACAATCCCGTTAATTTTTTGTTTGTCTTTTTTAAAAACAATCGCATCTGCTTTTTGTTCTCCCATTCCTAATTTAAACGTAATACCTCCTGATTGTGCCTGTAAAAGAGATGTAATGCATAAAGCACTCATCACTAAAAAAAATTTTAACTTCATTCTTTTGGGGTTTTATTTGTAAGCCGGCAAATATATAAATATCGCGTGGCTTTAAAGAAGATTTCAGATCAGCCAACCATCAAGTTATTTTATAATTATTAACAAAATTTTACTCCACAAAATAATTTTGACATATTTCCTTTAAGGGAACTATCTTTTCTACCCGTCAGACAAACGAGTTAACAAGAACTTTTTATATTTATGAAGTATAATGGACAATCTTGTCTTTTCGATAACTTCATCTAAAAATTAAATTTCTAATTAATTTAAAATCTGCTGAATCTGCAAAATCTGCGTGAGAATAAAATTCATTGTTTTATCTTTACTAAATCAAAATGAATTCACTAAAATGAAAATACTACTCCTTGGTTCAGGCGAATTAGGCAAAGAATTTGTCATCGCCGCGCAACGAATCGGACAAACTATAATTGCTGTTGACAGTTACGAAAATGCTCCGGCAATGCAGGTTGCCCACGGATTCGAAGTAATCAACATGCTGGACGGCGAAGCTCTTGACCGAATCGTAGCCAAACACAAACCAGACTTTATAGTTCCAGAAATAGAAGCCATTCGTACTGAACGTTTTTACGATTACGAAAAACAGGGTATTACCGTTGTTCCTTCGGCAAAAGCAGCCAACTTTACAATGAACCGTAAAGCGATTCGTGATTTAGCATCAAAAGAACTAGGACTAAAAACAGCCAAATACCAATACGCCACTTCAGCAGAAGAATTACAAAAAGCCGTTCAGGAAGTTGGGATTCCCTGTGTAGTAAAACCTTTAATGTCTTCGTCAGGAAAAGGACAATCGACCATAAAATCTGAAAGTGATATCGAAAAAGCATGGCAATATGCCGTTGCTGGCTCTCGTGGCGATGTAATCGAAGTTATCGTAGAAGCTTTTGTAGATTTCAATTCTGAAATTACGCTTTTAACGATTACTCAAAATAATAATCCAACGCTTTTTTGTTCTCCAATTGGACACCGACAAGAACGCGGCGATTATCAGGAAAGCTGGCAACCCGCAAAAGTTTCTGAGGCCGATTTGTATGAAGCGCAGGATATGGCAGAGAAAATTACCGAAGCACTTGGTGGCGCAGGATTATTTGGCGTTGAATTCTTTTTAACAAATGATGGTGTTTATTTCTCTGAGCTTTCTCCACGTCCGCATGATACAGGGATGGTAACATTAGCAGGAACACAAAATTTCAATGAATTCGAATTGCATTTACGAGCCATTTTAAGTTTACCTATTTTCGAAATCACACTTGAAAAAGCCGGAGCAAGTGCCGTAATTTTAGCATCAGAAGATTCCTCGAATCCTACTTTTACCGGAATCGAAAAAGTAGCTGCTTTACCCAAAACCGATTTCAGAATCTTTGGCAAACCAACTTCAAGACCATACCGCCGAATGGGCGTCGTTTTAAGCCATGATACATTAGCAACTCCAATTGAAGAAATTGTAGAACGCGCCAAAACAACTTCAAAATTAATAACTGTAAACTCTTAAAAATGAAAAAACTACTCTTTATAGCATTCCTATTTGTTGGAATAGCAACGCAAGCTCAGGATAAAAAAACAACCGAAAAACCTCAAATTGTAGAAACTGCTTGTGGTGAATGTCAATTTGGGATGAAAGGCAAAAGCTGTGATTTAGCCGTTCGAATTGATGGGAAGCCTTATTTTGTTGACGGAACTACGATTGACCAACACGGTGACGCACATGCCGAAGATGGCTTTTGCAATAAAATCCGCAAAGCTTCTGTTACCGGAAAAGTAGAAAATGGTCGTTTTAAAGCTACTTCATTCACTTTGATAAAAGAAAAATAATGGAGCTAATCCTTGAAAATATTGCCAAACACGTTTCCTTAACCCCAGAAGAGCAAGCACATTTTTTATCGAAAACCGAAACACATACTTATAAAGCCAAAACGATTCTACTAAGTGCCGGAGAAGTTTGCAAACATTCCTATTTTGTCAATTCAGGAATTTTAAGAAGTTTCAATATCAATGATAATATTGTCGAGCATGTTCTGGCGTTTGCTTGTCAAGGCTGGTGGATGAGCGATATGTACAGCTTTTTTTCGCAAAAACCTGGACAGCTTTTTATAGAAGTTTTAGAAGATGCAGAAGTTGTTTCATTATCCAAAGAAAACCAGGAGCAATTATATCTCGACATCCCAAAATTAGAACGTTTTTTCAGGATTTTAATCGAAAATTCATTGGTCGCCAATCAACAACGATTAATGGATAATTTAAGTTTACCCGCTGAAGAACGCTTCGAGAAATTCTGTACTAAATATGGAACGCTCGTTCATAAAGTACCTCAAAAACAAATTGCTTCTTTCATTGGTGTAACACCTGAATTTTTCAGCAAAATGAAAGCAAGGCTTTTGAAAAAATAGTTTTTATAGCCACAGATTTCACAGATTAAAATGATTAAAAAATGTTGCCACGAATTTCACTAATTTTCACGAATTAAATTGAGTGAAAAATTAAATAAAAATTAGTGAAAATTAGTAAAATTCGTTTCGAAAAAAATCTTTTTAATCTTTGTAATCTGTGGCAAAAAACAAAACACGGCCAAAGACCGTGTTTTTTTGAATTAAAATTGCTCAACCTCTGTAGAATGTTTCATTGCCGTTGTTGTCGATTTTCCTATTGTTACTGTATTTTGTACCGCATCAAAATAAGAAGTTCCAACAAAAGCCTGATGTTTTACCGCTCTGAATCCGCTGCTTTGCAGAGCGAATTCTCTTTCCTGCAATTCAGAATATCCTGCCATTCCGCGCTCTTTGTAGGCTTTAGACAATTCGAACATACTTGTATTTAAAGCATGGAATCCTGCTAAAGTAATGAACTGGAATTTATATCCCATTGCAGCCAAATCTTCTCTGAATGTCTCCATTTCAGCAACTGATAATTTTGCCGCCCAGTTAAATGAAGGAGAACAATTGTAAGCCAGCATTTTATCCGGAAATTCTTTTTTCATGGCATCGGCAAACTTTTTGGCATAAACCAAATCAGGATTACTGGTTTCCATCCAAATCAAATCAGCGTAAGGTGCGTAGCTCAAACCTCTTGCAATTCCCTGATCGATTCCGCTGTTTACATAGAAAAACCCTTCGTTGGTTTTTTCCCCAGTAATGAATTTAGCATCTCTTGGATCTGCATCACTCGTTAACAAATTTGCTGCATCAGCATCAGTTCTTGCTACAATCAAAGTCGAAACTCCCATAACATCAGAAGCCAAACGTGCTGCAATTAGTTTATTAATTGCTTCCTGAGTAGGCACCAAAACTTTGCCTCCTAAATGTCCGCACTTTTTAGCCGAACTCAACTGATCTTCAAAATGAACTCCTGAAGCTCCTGCTTCAATCATCGATTTCATTAGTTCGAAAGCATTTAGATTTCCCCCGAAACCAGCTTCCGCATCAGCCACAATTGGAACCAAATAATCTTTTTTATCTTCAACTCTGTTTACGGTCTGAATCTGATCAGCTCGTAATAAAGCATTATTTATTTTTTTTACTACCATTGGCACACTATTTACAGGATAAAGCGATTGGTCCGGATACATTTCTCCTGCTAAATTTGCATCAGCAGCAACTTGCCAACCGCTCAAATAAATTGCTTCAAGACCAGCATCGACTTCCTGAATCGCCTGATTTCCTGTTAAAGCGCCCAAACCAGCAACATAATCCTGACTTTTTAACTTTTTCCATAATTTTTGCGCTCCCATTTTGGCAATAGAATGCTCAATTTGATACGATCCCTGAAGTGTAACTACTTCTGTAGCCGTATACGGGCGTTCAACACCTTTCCATCTTGGGTTCGTAATCCAATCGTTAATCAATTCCTGAATTCTGTCTTCTGTTGTTTTCATAAATAGTATAGTTAAGTTGGTTAGTGAGTAAAAGTTTTCAGTTTGCAGTCGCAGTTTTCTACTGAGACTCAAAAAATTTTTTTTTTTGTTTTTTTTCTAACACATAGAACATAGCTTTTCTTTGTGGTTAAAGGCGCTTCACTTGTTTGAACACACATAGCTATGTGCGAAAAACTTGTTTTTTATAATTCTCTAAAAGTTAATTTTAGACAATCATAAACCTATGTTTCTATGTGTTTAAAATTAAACTCAATGTTTTTTTTATAAATACTTGTAACACGGAATAGTCAGGAAATCAACGAAATCAGGATTTACAACCAATCTCTCTAAAACCTTTTCAGCCAAAGGAAATTGTTGTTTTTCATGATTTTCTTCGCCTAATTCGTCTTTTATTTTCTGGAATTCCTCTAAAGCCAATTCGTGATAATACGCCAAATCAAGATTTCGTCCATTATCCAAAACCACTTTATTCTGAAGCCATTGCCACAATTGAGATCTTGAGATTTCAGCCGTTGCAGCATCTTCCATCAAATTATGCAACGCAGCTGCTCCTTGTCCGTTTAGCCATGAAGCCAAATACAAAACACCAACATTGATGTTTTTGCGAACGCCGTTTTCAGTTATGATTCCAATTGGTGGTTCAATCAAATCAGCTTCTGTAATTTTTCGATGTTCTCTTTTTATATGAATCTGATTAGGTGTTGGCATCTCTTTATCAAAAATTTCTTTTGCAATTGCAACCAAATCCGGATGCGCTACCCATGTTCCGTCATGGCCATTTCGAACTTCGCGTTCTTTATCCGCTTTCACTTTTGCAAAAGCAGCTGCATTCGCTTCTTCATTATTTTTAATCGGAATTTGAGCTGCCATTCCGCCAATTGCATGAATGCCGCGTTTATGACATCTCTGAATTACCAAATTCGAATAGGCATTCATAAAAGGGGAAGTCATATTTACCTGACCGCGATCTGGAACGATGAATTTTGGATTCTTACGGAATTTCTTGATGTAAGAGAAAATATAATCCCAACGACCGCAATTCAATCCCACAATATGATCTTTCAATTCATATATAATTTCGTCTAACTGAAAACTTGCCGTGATTGTTTCAATTAAAACAGTCACTTTTATAGTTCCTCTTTCCAGTTTCAAATAATCCTCAGTAAAATCAATCACATTGTTCCACCAGCGTGCTTCCAGATAATGCTCTAATTTTGGAATATAAAAATATGGTCCCGAATTATTTTCTAAAAGCCTTTTGTGATTATGAAAAACATACAATCCAAAATCTACTAAAGAGCCTGAAACTTCTTTTCCTTCAATCAAAAGATGCTTTTCCGGCAAGTGCAAACCACGCGGACGTACCATTAGCGTTGCAATCTTTTCATTCAATTGATACGATTTGTGTTTAATTAAATCTGTATGTGAAATTGTCTTGTTTACGGCATCAATTAAATTCACTTGCCCATCCATTAAATTTTTCCAGGTTGGCGAAGTACTATCTTCAAAATCAGCCATAAAAGTTTTCGCTCCTGAATTCAATGCATTGATAATCATCTTGCGATCAACCGGTCCGGTAATTTCGACTCTACGATCTAATAAATCTTTCGGAATTTCTCCAGCTGTCCAATTACTTTCTCTGACACTTTTAGTTTCGGCTATAAAAACCGGCATGACGCCCTGATCAAAAGCAGTTTGTTTTTGTTCGCGCTGTAACAATAACAGTTTTCGCTGCGATTCGAATTTGCGATGCAATTCGGTTATAAAAACAATCGCTTCATCTGTCCAGATTTTCGGATAAGAAAGCTTCTTTTCGGCTAAAAATTCCATTGCCGTTTCGGTAATCTCTAATTGGTTTTTCATAGCTGTGGATTTTATTTTAATTAGCAATAATCAAATCAATCACATCTTTCTAAAGACTTAAATTCGTAATCAATTGATATCTAATATTTTCTACACCACAATATTAGAAAAAAGTTCTTCACAAAACAAGCGAACGTTCGCTAAATATTAAAAATAATATTTTGGCGATTATTTTTTAAATGATTATATTTGATTTATGGATATCGAAAAAGACTATATAAAGCTGATATTTGGGCTAAAACTCAAGCAAGTCCGCACCCAAAAAAATCTTTCACTTTTTGGCTTAGCCAAGTTGACAAATCTTTCAAAATCGTATTTAAACGAGATTGAAAAGGGAAAAAAATATCCAAAAACAGATAAAATTTTGCTTTTATGCGAACATCTGGACGTTCCATACGACCAAATGGTATCTTTAAAGCTCGACAATAACCTCGCTCCGATTGGTGAAATTTTAAAATCAGGTATTTTAAAAGAGATTCCACTAGAGCTTTTTGGTATTCAGGAAGCCGATTTAATAGATATTATTGCAAATGCACCAGCCAAAGTCAATGCCTTTATTAGTACTATTATTGAAATTGCCCAACATTATAATTTAAGCAGGGAAAGTTTCTTTTTGGCCGCTTTACGATCTTATCAGGAAGCACACAATAATTATTTTGAAGACCTGGAAGATAAAGTCATTTCTTTTTCAAAATCATTTCAGATCAATTTAGATTCAAAAGTGAGTATCGAAGAATTAGAGGCCATATTAAAAGAAGAGTTTGATTATAAAATTAAAGAAATAGTATTTTCTGAACAGGAAGCTTTGGGTGACTTACGTTCTATTTATGTTCCCAAAAGCAAAACATTGTTACTCTCTACAGAATTGGATAATCCGCAGAAAGCATTTATTTTAGCCAAAGAAATTGCTTATAACTACCTAAAAATATCTGACAGATTACTAACTTTCAGTTGGATTAAATTCGAAAATTTTGATCAGGTCCTTCACAACTTTTATGCTTCGTACTTTGCAGGAGCTTTGTTATTACCCAGACAATTAGTTGCCAGCAAAATCAATGATTTCTTAAATAACGAAAAACCAAATCCAGAAGAATTCGTTGCGTTGATAGAAAGTTTTGAAGTTTCGCCTGAATCGTTTTATCAGAGATTAACCAATTTATTACCCAAAGATTTTCACCTGAAAAATTTGTTCTTTTTAAGAATGTCACACAAAATAGGTTCTGATAAATACCTAATAAAAAAGGAATTACATATTACCAATCAACAAGAACCGCACGCCAACGAAACCAATGAGCATTATTGCAGAAGATGGGTTTCTATCAAAACCATAGACGAAGCAATCAATCAGAATAAATCTCATTTTTTTGATGCACAAATTTCCAGTTATGCACACAGTGGTAATGAATATTTAGTCTTTTCATCAGCCACGAAAGATCCTTTTGTAGAAAATTGTATCAGAAGTATTTCGGTTGGAATCCTGATTACAACTGCAATGAAAAAGAAATTCAAATTTATTGATGGAAAACCTCTAGTAAAAAGGATTGTTGGTGTTACTTGCGAAACCTGCGATGTAAAAGATTGCCTTGAAAGAGCTGCACCGCCAATTTCGCTGGAGAAGAAAAGACGTCATGAGAATACAGATGCGGTGGTTCAACAGTTTATAACTCAATATAGCTAAAATAGTATGAAATATTTCACTTTAATAATAACACTGTTTTTTATTAATTCAAACCAGAAAACAGACAAACTTATTGGCCGTTATAATTATTTAATAGAAGACGAAAATGTCTACACCCAAAAAGATAAAATTACTTTTAACGATAGTGTTTTTGTGTTTGATAACAAGTATCTGCCAAAAGGAAAAATCTCATATGGGAATGTAATACTATTGGACAATTTTATAAATACAGATTTAATTATAAGTATTACAAAAGATCAAATCAAAAATGACACTATTTTATTTAACATGCATGATAAGCAAAGCTCATCTGCGAATTACCTTGACCAAGTGGTTGGAAAAGGGAAATTAATCAAAATCAAATAATTAGGAGTTTTAAAAAAAAAAAAAAAAATCTCGCAAAGACGTGAAGTTACAAAGTTTTATTTCCCTCTGAATATAATTATCTAAACACAATCTTCTCGCAATCTTGTCATCTCGACGTAGGAGAGATCACACTAGAAACTCCGATCCAATAATCCTGAATCTTTGTCGAGCCACTTTTGTGATCTCTCCTACGTCGAGATGACAAACTTTGCGTTTCCTTTCTTTTTGAGCTACATATACGACTTATGAAAATGAAACTTCTCACATAGCCCCGATAGAAGTAAAAATCCTTTTGTCTCCGCCGCGGCGGACACAAAAGATTGAAACGGATAGCGGGACTTCAGGTCTTTTGAAAACTAAAATTTCTGCTTCAAAAAAAACCTTAGAAACTTAGCTACTTAGAACCTCAGAATCTTTTCTTAATCTACATTAAGTGCATTTCGTTGACCTTGATGGTATCTTTGTACTATAAAAATAACAAAACACATATCATCATGGAAAATATAGTATTACACAAAGCAGAAACAAGAGGAAACGCAAATCACGGATGGCTTAACGCTTATCATAGTTTTAGTTTTGCAAGTTGGTACAACCCTGAAAGAGTTCAGTTTGGAGCACTTCGCGTTTTAAACGATGACACGATCGCTGGCGGAATGGGTTTTGGAACTCACCCGCACGATAATATGGAAATCATCACTATTCCGCTTGAAGGCGATTTAGCACACAAAGACAGTATGGGAAATACGGAGATTATCAAAAATGGTGATATTCAGGTGATGAGTGCCGGAACCGGAGTTCAACACAGTGAGTTTAACCCAAATGCAGATCAGCAAACTAAATTATTGCAAATCTGGTTGTTCCCGAACAAAAGAAATGTAGATCCTCGTTACCAACAAATTACTTTGAATGTTGCTGACAGACATAATAAATTAGCTCAGATTTTATCTCCAAATGCAGATGATGAAGGTGTTTGGATTCATCAGGACGCCTGGTTTCAAATGGGTAATTTTGATGCCGGAATTGCAACTGAATACAAAATTAAAAAAGAAGGAAACGGAGTTTATGCTTTTGTTTTAAAAGGAAACGTAACGATCAACGGTCAGGAATTAAATACTCGTGATGCTGTTGGGATTTCAGGAACTGATATTTTAAACATAAAAGCAGATAGTGATGCTGAATTTCTTTTAATGGATATTCCGATGAACTATTAATTTAGAAGACACAATTAATACTTTTTTCTCAAGAAACGATAATAACCTGATATTCAGATTTATTATCGTTTCTTTTTTATCAAAAATTTAAAAAGAAAGATTAATTTTATAAAACAGAATAAATCACTGTGTGGTAATCAAAACGTATTACATTTTTTATTTCTTAATCTAGGTTAAGTGTGTTTTGAATACTACGGACGTAACTTTGTCTTATCAAAATGAAATTAATATTAAAAAATAAATAATTATGGCAACTACAAAATGGTCAATTGACCCAACACATTCAGAAATTGGTTTTAAAGTGAAACACATGATGTTTACAAATGTTTCAGGAAAATTTGGAACTTACGACGCATCTATTACTACTGATGGAGATAATTTCGAAAATGCTCAAATAGATTTTTCAGGAGACATTGCTTCAATAGATACTGCAAATGCAGACAGAGATGCTCACTTAAGAAGTGGAGATTTCTTTGATGCGGAGAATCACCCAAAATTAACTTTTAAAGGTTCATCTTTCAAAAAAGTTAATGACGGCGAGTATCAATTAACCGGAGATTTAAATATTAAAGGTGTTTCTAAATCAGTAACATTTCCTGTAGAATTTAGCGGAATCATGACTGACCCTTGGGGAAATACTAAAGTAGGTTTAAGCATTGAAGGAAAAATAAATCGTAAAGACTGGGGTTTAAACTGGAACTCTGCCCTTGAAACCGGTGGTGTTTTAGTAGGTGAAGAAGTTCGCTTAAACATTGAATTACAATTTGCAAAACAAGCTTAATCCAGTAAAAATAGAATTTAATTTGGTTGGTTTAAAAGCCTGTACTTTTTAAGAAGTGCAGGCTTTTGTCTAGAAACGAGGGCTTCGACTCCGCTCAGCCTGACACACGATATCTTTGAGAACACGATTGTCAGGCTGAGCGGAGTCGAAGCCCTTATTTTATATTTCGAAATTCGGTTGGAGACAATCCGGTTTGTTTTTTGAAAAGTCGGGAAAAATAAGAGTAATCTTCGTAACCTACTATATAAGCAATTTCACTTACCGCCAATTGTTTGTCGATTAACATTCTTTTAATTTCCAGAATCACACGATCCATAATGACTTCGGTTGCTGTTTTTTGTAGAATTTCATTACAGATTCGGTTTAAGTGCTTCAATGTAATATGCAATTTCTCTGCATAAAAAGAAGGCGATTTTTCTTCTCTGAAATATTGCTCCAAAAACATTTCAAACGTGTTTATCTTAATATTATAAGAATGTGTCTGATGCGAATAGGTCTCATTATATTTACGGGCAATTTCGATATGAATACAATCTAACAAATTCAGCATTTTGTCCAGTTGATATTTATTATCCTGATTGTTTTCCTCAATCAATAACTCAAAATAGGGCAGGATTTTCGGTATTTGATTTTCTTCGAAAACCATTTCCGGCCGGTTATGAATGGAGTGATAAAAATTATACTCATTGATATTTTTTTGTCCGAAATACAAATTATAAAGTTCCTGCGAAAAAATAATCACGAAGCCTTCAATATCTTTAGACAAACTCCAGTGATGCATTTGTCCGGGCTGCAGAACGAATAAACTGCCTTTTTTTATTTCGAACTGATCAAAATCAACTTCGTGTTGCCCTGAACCTTTGGTAAAAAAAACCATCAAATAAGAATCATGACGATGTGGTTCTTCGACAAAACTATGATCTTTTAAATGCTCTGCAAATGTATTTACGTAAAAATCACGATGAATATCATTACAACTAAAATTCTGAACACTATAAACGGGATATCTTTTCATAATAATGTCTTTATTGTGCTATAAGTAGCGAAGATATAAAAAAGACTTTTATAAGTCTCTGAATTACCTTTGTATAAATAAAAAACAACAAGATCATGTCAAGTGCATTAACTCATATTTTTAAAAACGAATGTCCCATTTGTCATACAGGAAAAGTCTTTAAAGACAAAAATATTTTTCTGAATTTTAGTTTACCTAAAATGAATGAATACTGCAGTCATTGTAATTATAAGTTCCAGAAAGAACCTGGCTATTTCTTTGGTGCTATGTATGTAAACTACGGATTAACTGTTGCGCAAGGTATTGCTACTTATTGCATTGCTCAGTTTTTCTTTGAAAAAAATTTCGACCTGAGAATCATTCCTATTATTGCTGTTGTAATTATTCTTCTAACTTCTTTCAATCTCCGATTTTCGAGATTAGCATGGATTTATATGTTTAAGGATTATACGAGCTAAAAAAATACTATTTTTGCCTTTCAATTGAAACTAATTTTCAATTTAGAAAAATTCAACTTTAAATTAGAGAAATGAAAGCATACGTATTTCCGGGTCAGGGCGCACAATTTACAGGAATGGGCAAAGACTTATATGAAAGCTCGGCTTTAGCCGCAGCATTATTCGAAAAAGCCAATGAAATTTTAGGTTTTAGAATTACAGATATTATGTTCGAGGGTACTGCCGAAGAACTAAAAGAAACTAAAGTTACCCAGCCGGCTGTTTTTTTACACTCGGTTATTTTAGCAAAAACTTTAGGCGAAGATTTTAAACCCGAAATGGTTGCAGGACATTCTCTTGGAGAATTTTCGGCATTGGTTGCTAACGGGACTTTATCTTTTGAAGATGGTCTTAGATTAGTTTCCAAACGTGCTCTAGCAATGCAAAAAGCTTGCGAAATTACTCCATCGACAATGGCTGCTGTTTTAGGTTTAGCTGATAATATTGTTGAAGAAGTTTGCGCTTCTATTGACGGAATTGTGGTTGCTGCAAACTACAACTGCCCGGGACAATTGGTTATTTCAGGAGAAACTACAGCAGTAGAAAAAGCTTGTGAGGCAATGAAAGCTGCCGGAGCAAAACGTGCTTTGATTTTACCTGTTGGAGGCGCTTTTCACTCGCCAATGATGGAACCGGCAAGAGAAGAATTGGCTGCTGCAATTGAAGCAACTACTTTCTCGACTCCTATTTGCCCGGTTTATCAAAACGTAACAGCTAGTGCTGTTTCTGACGCAAACGAAATCAAAAAGAACTTAATCATACAATTGACAGCTCCAGTAAAATGGACTCAATCTGTTCAACAAATGATCGCTGATGGCGCTACTTTGTTTACGGAAGTTGGTCCCGGAAAAGTATTAGCCGGTTTGATTAATAAAATTGATAAAGAAGCGGTTACTGCGAATGCTTAATTTTTAGTATTCAGTCTCAGTTTTTAGTTTTCAGTCACTGACTGTATAAATAAAATCCTCATGAACAGATTGTTTATGAGGATGTTGTTTTTATAATTCATTTGCTTCTTCACAGTAATTATTAGTAATTCCTGTTATCAAATAATTTTGGTCTCTTTTTTCGAAAAAGATATACCAAGTTGTTCGGGTATTTGGTTTATAAAAAATATAATTTGAACCTAAATACTGAAGAAGTTTTGGAGTTTGCTTATGAGGAGATTTTTTAATTCTTTCCGGAATGGCATCGTAAATATCATCAACATATTCATCTGCAGATTCTATAAAACCAAAGTATTCTTTTTTATACAGGATTATAACCAAATCATTAAGATGACTAATTACAGAGGGTGTATAAATAACTTCTATTTTCCCCACCATTCCCTAATTCTCCTTTTAGATTCTACTTTTGCTTCCTCCGGTGTTAATCCTTTTGCAAATTCAGCATCAAAATCAAAAGTATCTCGATCTATTCCTTTAAATATTGGTTTCTGAACTTCATATTCTACAGTAGGTTCTTCAACATTATCTTTTTTCAGTTCTTCTTTTTTATTATTCATAATTCCTACAATTTTACCTTACAAATTTACAAATAAAATCTTTACTAAAATAAAAACCCCAAATAATCAATTTAGATTATTTGGGGTTTTATATTCTAACCTGAGACGCACTGCTGTGCATCTCTACCTGAAAACTGCGACCGAAAACTGAAAACTAGTTTAAGAACGAACCTTCTGTTCCCATTTCCAGGCACTTGCCATTGCTTCGTCTAAACTTAGTTCAGCTTTCCAGCCTAAAACATTGTTTGCTTTATCAGTATTAGCGTAAGCTTCAGTAATATCACCTTCGCGACGTGGCATAATTTTGTATGGTAATTTTTTATTGCTTACTTTTTCGAAACTTTGAATCACCTCAAGAACTGAACTTCCTTTTCCGGTTCCTAAATTAAAGGTTTCTACTTTTTCTAAATTCTTTTTATTAAATAAGCGCTGTAATGCAATAACGTGTGCTTTTGCTAAATCTACAACATGAATATAATCACGAACAGCAGTTCCGTCAGGAGTTGGATAATCATCTCCAAAAACTGATAATTCTTTACGCAATCCTATTCCAGTTTGTGTAATAAAAGGCACTAAATTTTGAGGAACTCCTAATGGTAATTCTCCAATTTCGTTACTTGGATGCGCTCCAACCGGGTTAAAATAACGTAATAAAATTGCATTGATATTCGTTACTTTAGCCGTATCTGTGATGATTTCTTCTCCAATTTGCTTCGTATTTCCGTATGGAGACATTGCTGCCTGAACGGGAGCATCTTCTGTAATTGGCATTTTTTCGGCCTGACCGTAAACCGTACAAGACGAACTAAAGATAAAGCTTGCATCAGGTTTTTGCTGTAATTCCTGCAGCAAATAAACTAACGAGGCGATATTGTTTTCGTAATATAATAAAGGCTGTTCGACACTTTCTCCAACTGCTTTTGAAGCTGCAAAATGAATTACTCCGGTAACATCGTTGTGTTTTTTAAAGAAATCCTGAACTGACGCTTTTTCTCTTAAATCTAATTTTTCGAATAAAGGCGTTTTTCCTGTAATGGCTGTAATTCCTTTTAAAACATCTTCTGTAGAATTCGAAAGATTATCAATTATCACTACTTCAAAGCCTTCATTTTGCAATTCGACTACGGTATGAGAACCAATAAATCCTAATCCTCCTGTTACTAATACTTTCATTTTGTGGTTATTTTTTATGTAGTTAATTTATAAGCTTGTCTCGCAATAAGAATCCAGTTATTTTTTTGTTTTTGCCAAACAAGCATTATTCCTATTTTTATATCTCTGTCAATTCCGCCGTCTTTAGTGTGAGCAGACAAAACATGTCTCACTATTGCAACATCATTCTGAATCGATATCGTTTGGTTTTGAAAATCTATCGTTACAAAGTCAGATTTGCCACTAACGATTCCGTCTATAAATTCAGCCTGATTTTGAAAATTACCATTCGAATGAACGTAGGTTAATTTTTCAGAAGTTAGTGCTTTTAATTTACCTGCATCGGCATCAATCATTGCTTTACGCAAAATTTCAACTTGATTGTTTACAGCAGTTTCTTCTTTAGCATTCGATTTTTGTGCAAAAACCGAAAACGGAATAAGAATAATCAAAATTAAAACACGCAGGATTCTCATAATTATTTTTTCAAAAATTCTAAAACTGAATCTGTAATGAATTTAATTTGCTCGTCATCCAATTCTGTATGCATTGGCAAAGCAATAACTTCTTTTACTAATTGATTCGTAACCGGAAATTGTTCTTCTTTATAACGAGTATCAACATAAGCTTTTTGTGAGTGCAACGGAATTGGGTAATAAATAGCACATGGAATTTGCTTATCCTGCAAATGCTGTAATAAAGCATTTCTATCTGCATCAACAATTCTCAATACATATTGGTGGAAAACGTGATCATTTTCGTTGGCATCAAATTCCGGAGTTATAATATGTGTATTTCCTGCAAAAGCTGCATTGTATTTTGATGCTGCTAAACGACGTGCTGTATTATATTCGTCTAACAAAGGCAGTTTTGCATTTAAAACCCCAGCCTGGATACTATCTAAACGTGAATTTACACCAACAACATCATGATGATAACGCTCGTACATTCCGTGATTTACGATTCCGCGGATAATGTGTGCCAGTTTATCATCGTTGGTAAAAATTGCTCCACCATCGCCATAACAGCCTAAGTTTTTTGAAGGGAAGAATGAAGTTGCAGCAACATGACCAATTACTCCTACTTTGCTTTTTACTCCTGATTTCGAAATATAATCTGCACCAATTGCCTGCGCATTATCTTCGATTACATATAAGTTATGTTCTGCAGCAATTTCCATAATCGCATCCATATTAGCAGCGCGACCAAATAAATGTACCGGAACAATTGCTTTTGTTTTTGGCGTAATTGCTTTTTTAATAGCTTCGATATCAATATTCATATTTACCATATCAACATCTACCAAAACAGGTGTTAATTGCAATAAAGCAATTACCTCAACAGTCGCTGCAAAAGTAAAATCAGCCGTAATTACCTCATCGCCTGGTTTCAAATCTAAACCCATCATGGCAATCTGCAAAGCATCTGTTCCGTTTGCACACGGAATTACATGTTTTGCTCCCAGATAATCTTCAAGATTTTTTTGAAATTGATGAACTAATGGTCCATTTATATAAGTATTTGTATCTAAAACCTCCTGAATAGAAGCGTCAACAGTAGTTTTTATTTTCTCGTATTGACTTTTTAAGTCAACCATTTGAATTTTTTTCATTTTCAATATATTTTTAAAATTAAAGTTCTGTTTTGAAGTCAGAATCTTTAAAAGGAGGAACAAAAATAGTTATTTAATACCTTCAAACCAATGAAAATAATTGAAAGAAGCGTAATTTAGCCACAAAAACAAACAGATGCTTTTTCTATATAATTTAGTTATTTCTATTGCGGGGTTTTTTCTGAAAATCGTAGCTCTTTTTAGTCCGAAAATTAAGCTTTTTGTTGAAGGACGTAAAAATGTCTTCCACATTTTAGAAGAAAAAATAAAACCTTCAGACAAAACAATCTGGTTTCATGCTGCCTCACTTGGCGAATACGAACAAGGCTTACCTGTAATCGAAAAAATAAAAGAAAAATATCCTGATCATAAAATCATTGTTACTTTTTTCTCTCCTTCCGGATACGAAGTGCGTAAAAATAACACAGTTGCCGATGTAACTGTTTACTTGCCTTTGGACACTAAAAACAATGCAAAGAAATTTTTAAAACTGGCAAATCCGGAATTGGCTTTTTTTATTAAATATGAATTTTGGCTGAACTATTTAAAAGAACTTGAAACGAGCAAGACTCCTACTTATTTGATTTCCGGTATCTTCAGGGACAATCAGATGTTTTTTAAATGGTACGGTAGTTTTTACAGAAAAGCACTAAAAGCATTTACTTATTTCTTTGTTCAGAATGAAAGTTCGAAAGAAAAAATCGAAAGGATAGGTTTTCACAATGTTATTGTTTCCGGCGATACCCGGTTTGATCGTGTCAATGCCATCCTGGAAAGAGACAACTCTCTTGATTTTATTGAAAACTTCAAAAACAACCAGCCTGTTATAATAATAGGAAGCTCATGGCCAAAAGACGAAGCCCTGTTAATTGAATACATCAATCAGGCACCGGATAATGTAAAATTCATTATTGCACCTCACAACATCAAAGCTGATCAAATAACAAGCCTTAAATCCGAAATTAAAAAATCGACTGTATTATTTTCAGAAAAGAAAGACCTGGACTTATCAGGCTTCAATGTCTTTATTATTGATACGATAGGGTTGCTGACTAAAATTTACAGTTACGGAACGATCGCTTATGTAGGCGGAGGTTTTGGCAACCCGGGAATTCATAATATTCTTGAACCTGCAACATTTGGAATCCCCATTGTGATTGGTCCAAATTACTCCAATTTTGCCGAAGCTATTCAACTTGTTGCACTTGGAGGCTGTATTGTAATTTCTGATACTAATGAATTGAAGCAGAATCTGGACCGTCTGCTTAGTGATGAAAATTTCTTAAAAGAAAAAAGTCAGATCTGTAAAACATATATTCAGGACAATAAAGGAGCAACAGACACTATTATGAATGTCGTTTTTTAAGCAATTCACACTAACATTCCTCTATTATTTTCGTTATTAATTGCATAAGAACTTCAAGAAGCTCTTTTTTTGCTTTCTCTATCTTACTAAATAATGAATAAAAACCAAAACAAATCGTAATCAAAGGAATAAAACAGCCAATTATCTTATTGAATATTCAGACAAAAATAATTTATTCAAAAAATATAATAATATAACATAACTTTAGCATTGTGGCATATTATTTGATAACTAAGATAATCGTGAGCAATTGAAAATATTTAAAAAAAAAAATAAAAAAATATTTTACATATTAAAAAATTTATATCTTTGCCACGAATTAATAATTAACCTTTTATAATAAAGTAAGATGAAAAAAGTATTTTTAAGTTTAGCTGTTGTTGCTGTTTTAACTGTTGTATCTTGTAAAAAAGCTGACGCTGCAGCTACTGAGTCTGTAGATTCTACTGCTGTTGCTGTTGATTCTGCTGCTGCTGTAGTTGATTCTGCTGCTGCAACTGTTGATTCTGCTGCTGCTAAAGTTGACTCTGCTGCTGCTAAAGTAGAAGAAGTAAAAAAATAATTAGAACCTAGTTTCTAAAAATTTTAAAACCATCCTTGAGATGGTTTTTTTTGTGCTTAATTTTAAAATTAAACACTCAGCATAAAAAAAAGCGACCACCACAGTGATCGCTTTTTTTTCTATCCTTCAATTTCCTCTCCAACTTCATCCTCGACCAGTTCATCTTCAAAAATCGATTCACTCGATGAGAAATCCAAAATTTCAGACCTTGAACCGTAAGTCACAATTTCTTTAATTCCTTTCTGCAAAAGCAACTCTGTAGTGTATTTACGACTCGTTGCGAAATGAACCTCCCCTAACATCAATTTAAAAAAATACTTTCCGCCAGAGCCTTTAAATTTTAAAAAACGGGCCTGATCTATATTAGCTTTAAACTTTTCAATATCCTCTTCGCCTTCAAACTTTAATTCATAACTCAAACTTGTAAATATCACTTTACCCTTCCTCGAAGTAAATACGAATTTATATTCATCGTTAAATCGCTTACTTATTACAAAAGCACCCATTTATTATTTTAGATTTTAGATTGTTGTTTTTAAACTAGATTCTTAGATTCTTTTACAAATAAATTTACCTTGCAAATTTACCTTAAACCACGCAGAGTTTACACCATAAAAAAAGCCTCTTCAAAAGAAGAGGCTTTAGTACTCAGAGCGGGACTTGAACCCGCACGAACATTGCTGTTCACTGGATTTTAAGTCCAGCGTGTCTACCAATTTCACCATCCGAGCATTATATGATGTTGAGCGAAAAACGGGGCTCGAACCCGCGACCTCGACCTTGGCAAGGTCGCGCTCTACCAACTGAGCTATTTTCGCATTTCAAATTTTACTAAGAACCGCAATACCTGAATTGTTCTGTATTGCGAGTGCAAATTTAGGACATTTATTCAATTACACAAGCCTTTTTTGAAAAAATATTTAGCTTATTTTATAACTTTCTGATAACCTAAACTTTAAATCTGAATTATTTTTTAACTAACATCCTTTTAATCTCATTAAGCTTCATTAATGCTTCAACCGGTGTTATTGCATTTATATCAAGACTCATGATCTCTTCTTTTATTTCTTCTAATAAAGGATCATCCAGATTAAAGAAACTCATCTGCATTTCGTCAGCTGCTTCTTTTACTCCGTTTAACGCATCGCTGGAATGATTTTTTTCTAATTTCTTCAATAACTTCTGCGCTTTCAAAATTACGATTTGAGGCATTCCCGCCATTTTTGCTACATGAATTCCAAAACTATGCGCACTTCCTCCTTTTACCAGTTTTCTGATAAAAAGAACGGTGTCTTTTAATTCTTTTACTGCAACATTATAATTCTGGATTCTTGGCAGCGAATCTGTCATTTCATTCAGTTCATGATAATGCGTTGCAAACAATGTTTTCGGTTTTCCCGGGTGCTCGTGTAAAAACTCGGCAATAGCCCACGCAATCGAAATTCCGTCATATGTACTTGTTCCTCTTCCAATTTCATCCAATAAAACCAAACTACGATCAGAAATATTATTGAGGATCGAAGCCGTTTCATTCATTTCTACCATAAAAGTAGATTCGCCCATCGAAATATTATCTGATGCTCCTACTCTGGTAAAAATTTTATCCACAATTCCCATTCTTACACTATCAGCCGGAACAAAACTTCCCATTTGAGCCAATAACACAATTAATGCCGTTTGTCTTAAAATAGCCGACTTACCGGACATATTGGGTCCCGTAATCATAATAAGCTGTTGCGTTTCTCTGTCTAAATAAACATCATTAGCAATATAAGGCGTTCCTACAGGCAATTGTTTCTCGATAACAGGATGCCTTCCGTTTTTGATTTCAAGCTCAAAGGTTTCATCAATCTCCGGACATACATATAGATTCTCTACGGCCAATTGCGTAAACGAACACAAACAATCTAATTGCGCAACCAAATTCGCATTTATTTGCACTGGCTTGATATAAGTCGCAATCCAGGCTATTAATTGCTCAAAAAGTTCTGATTCGATTTTATGAATTTTCTCTTCAGCACCTAGAATCTTTGTTTCGTATTCTTTTAATTCTTCGGTAATATAACGCTCCGCATTTACCAGGGTTTGTTTACGAATCCATTCTGTCGGGACTTTATCTTTGTGCGTATTTCTAACTTCGATATAATATCCAAACACATTATTGAAAGATATTTTCAAAGAAGAAATTCCCGTTCTTTCCGATTCTCTTTTTTCAATTCCTTCCAGGTATTCTTTCCCTGATGTAGAAATAGCACGCAAATCATCCAGCTCTTCGCTAATCCCTTTTGCAATCGCATTTCCTTTTGCAATAGCTACAGGTGCATCCTGATTCAAAGTCGTTTTAATCTTCTCTCGTAATAAATCGCAGGAATGCAAACTATCTCCAATAATTTTCACTGCTTCCTGCGGACTTTCTAATGCTAAGGTTTTAATTGGAATAATGGCATCAAGAGATTCTTTCAGATAAACAATTTCACGTGGCGAAACCTTTCCGGCAGCAATTTTAGAAATCAAACGCTCTAAATCTGAAATTTGCTTAATTTGATATTGAATATTGTATAAAACTTCAGGATTTGATTTCAGGTATGAAACTACATCATGACGTCCTTTTATTTTATTAGCATCTTTTAATGGTAAAGCCAGCCAACGTTTCAATAAACGTCCGCCCATTGGCGAAAGCGTCCTGTCGATAACATCTAAAAGAGTTACTGCATTTGGATTGTAACTATGGTATAATTCTAAATTTCTAATAGTAAAACGATCCATCCACACATAAGCATCTTCTGCAATACGCTGAATTGCCGTAATATGCTGAACACGATTGTGCTGTGTCTCGGATAAATAATATAAAATTGCTCCGGAAGCTACAATACCATCTTTTAATTCTTCGATACCAAAACCTTTTAAAGAAACGGTCTGAAAATGTTTGGTCAACGTTTCCAGCGCATAATCTTCTTTGTAGATCCAATCTTCTAAATAAAAAGTATGAAAGTCTTCTCCAAAAGCAGCTTTAAAATCTCCTTTATTATTTTTTGGAACCAGAATTTCACTAGGATTAAAATTCTGCAATAATTTATCAATGTATTCCGCATTTCCCTGAGCAGTTAAAAACTCTCCGGTAGAAACATCCAGAAAGGAAACTCCGATATTTTTATTGGCAAAATAAACAGATGCCAAAAAGTTATTTGTTTTTGATTGTAAAACCTCATCATTCAAAGAAACTCCCGGGGTTACCAGTTCTGTAACGCCACGTTTCACGATAGTTTTTGTCATTTTTGGATCTTCAAGCTGATCACAAATCGCTACACGAAGTCCGGCTTTAACTAATTTTGGCAAGTACGTATTAATAGAATGATGCGGAAAACCTGCTAATGCAGTTTCAGTTTCAGAACCAGCACCTCTTTTAGTCAATGTTATCCCAAGGATTTTTGATGCTCTAACTGCGTCTTCCCCAAAGGTTTCGTAAAAATCACCTACTCTGAAAAGCAGACATGCATCAGGATATTTTCTCTTGATTTCGTTGTACTGTTTCATTAACGGTGTTTCTTTCACCACTTTCTCTTTCGCTGCCAAATTATTGTGTTTTAAATGAAAAATATAAGACAGCGAATTTATAATATTTTGAAGGAATATCGAAGTGGTTCAAAAATTAAAATATTTTAAGAAATTTTTATATTAAGATATAAGATTTTTATATAGATTTGTTCATAATTAAAACAAAGATTCTAAAGATGAAAAAAATAATTTTATTCGCTATGTTAGCTGTAGTTGGAATTACTGCTTCTAACGCTCAAGCTAAAAAAGCAACGGCTAAAGTTGCTAAGGTTGAAGGAGCCGGAATGGCCTTTGAAACAGAAACTATTGATTACGGAACTATCGCTCACAACGCTGATGGAAAACGTGAATTCGTTTTTGTAAACAACGGAACTAAACCATTAATCATTACAAATACGCAAGGATCTTGTGGTTGTACTGTACCAACAACTCCAAAAGAGCCTATCGCTCCGGGAGCTAAAGGTATTATTGGTGTAAAATACGCTACTGACAGAGTTGGTGCTTTTACAAAAACTGTAACTGTTACTTCTAATGCTGAAGGACAACCTACAAAAGTACTTACTATTAAAGGTACAGTTTTACCAGATCCTGTTAAAAGCTAATCTGAAAAACAAAATAAAATAAATCGAAAAAGCTTCCTTATCTTTGGAAGCTTTTTTTATGACCTGAATACAACACAAAATGAGAAAACTCGAAAATAGCGAACTAGACAGAAAATCAATCGAAGATTTTAAAAAATCAGACAAAACACCTCTAATAATAGTTTTAGACGACATTCGCAGCTTACACAATATTGGTTCTGTGTTTAGAACTTCGGATGCTTTTTTAGTAGAGAAAATAATTTTGTGCGGTATTACGGCTACTCCTCCCAATAAAGAAATTAATAAAACTGCTCTTGGCGCAACTGACACTGTTGCCTGGGAACATCATGAAAATGTATTGGAAGTTATTGAAAATCTTAAAAAAGAAAATGTACTAACATTGGCTATTGAGCAGGTTGAAAGTGCTATTTTTCTTCAGGATTTTAAAGTTGAGAAAAATCAAAAATATGCTCTTGTTTTTGGCAATGAAGTTCATGGCGTAGCTCAGGAAGCTGTAGCAATTTGTGATGGCTGTATCGAAATTCCTCAATTAGGAACCAAACATTCCTTAAATATTGCCGTGAGCGCAGGAATTGTTGTTTGGGATTTATTCCAGAAATTAAACTGGCCAAATACAATTTAAGAAAACCATCTACTGTTCTAAAATGTTATTTTACAGTAGATTTTAGCTTTAAATGTTAGAAATTAAAATATATTTTTTTGTGATTATAAAATTGATACTTTTATAAAATGAAAAATATCAATTTTTTAAAAACAACCACATTATTTTTTATTTTAATCTTCAGTCAATCTTATGCAAATGAGAAAATTAGCACTAGAGATAAAAATTTAATTACGACCGCAAAAGACACTCTCAAATCAAACAAAAACAACAATACAAAAATTAATTTTGCTATTACTCCACCTGTAATTAAAGCAAGTGGAGATCAATTCTATTGCCCGCAAAACACCATAAATATTGTAACTAATATTACAATTACCCACGATCCGCTAGAATCAGGAACAGTAGCAGGGTATATTCAGATTTCTTCAGGTTATTCTAACGGTTTGGATCGGTTAGTACTTTCAAACCCAGCATCACATCCTTCGATCATAACAAGCTGGGACGGTACTGCAGGAAAATTAACATTGTCAAATTCAATAGGAGGCACTGTTTTATATTCTGACCTGGAAGCTGCGATTAAAGATGTTGTGTTCTCTAATACTTCAGCTGCAGCATCAGGAACTAAAACTTTTTCGATAACAATTGGTCAGGCTAATTATTTACCCTCTACACAACATTATTATTTATATATTCCAAGTATTGGCATTACCTGGAATGCTGCAAAAGCTGCCGCAGAAACAAGCACTTATTATGGATTAAAAGGTTATCTCGCCACTATTTTATCAGCTGATGAAGCCAAATTAATTGGCGAACAGGCATCAGGAACAGGATGGATTGGCGGGAGCGATGCCGAAACTGAAGGGGTCTGGAAATGGGTTACAGGACCTGAAGCCGGAACAGTATTCTGGAATGGGGGCGCAAATGGCACAACACCCAATTATGCTTTCTGGAATGCCGGAGAACCTAATAATCAAGGCGGAAATGAAAACTACGCACACATTACACAGCCTGGTGTTGGAATAAGAGGATCATGGAATGATCTAGCAAATACTGGGGATTCAAGTGGCAATTACCAACCTAAAGGTTATGTTGTAGAATATGGCGGAATGCCGGGCGAATTGCCTCTGGAAATTGCAGCAAGTACTAAAATCACAATTCCAACTGTCACAACAACTACTCCAAATTCAGTTTGCGATTCAGGAAGTTTTACACTGAATGCTACTGCAACAACGGGAGCAACAATTAATTGGTACGACGCAGCAATTGGAGGAAATTTATTGGCAACAGGAAATTCTTATACGTCTCCTGTCTTAAATACAACAACTACCTATTATGTTGATGCTGGTTGCGAATCGAACCGAAAAGCGGTTATCGCTACTGTAAACCCAACACCTGCAACACCAATAGCCATTTCTTCGACTGTTTATAATTGTGGCCCGGGAACCGTAACTATTGAAGCTAATTCTAACATTGGTGTTATTAATTGGTTTACATCTTCTATTGGCGGAACGAGTGTTTTTATGGGAAATCGTTTTCTTACACCAACTATTTCAGCCAACACCACTTATTATGCTCAAGCTTCCTACAGCACTTGTATCAACACAGATCGCACGCCTGTAAACATCATATTATACACACCACCTGTTGTAACGAATGAAACTTTGCCTTTGTGCCAATTTCAAAAAGTTACTCTCGATGCGGGAATTACCGGAATGTCTTACTTATGGAATACTGGTGCAACAACTCAAACTATTGAAGTTACTGCCGGCGGAACTTATACTGTAGACGTTACAAGTCCTGCTCCTGAAAATTGTACGAGCCGAAAAACAATCATCGTTAATGAACATCAGGTTCCTCAAATAGACAGAATTGATGTAAACGGGACTACGGCTGTGATTTATCTTAAAAAAGAAGCTGACTATTTTGAATATTCTGTAGACGGTACAAATTTTCAGAATTCTAATACTTTTTTTGATGTACCAGGTGGCTTGCAAACCGCTTATGTAAGAGAAAAAAGTGGTTGCGGACAAACCATACAGAACTTTGTCGTTCTTGTATTTCCTGCATTTTTCACTCCAAACAATGATTCTTATAATGATTTATGGGAGGTAACCGGAATGGAAAATTATCCGCAGGCACAAGTTACTATTTTCGATCGCTACGGAAAATTAATCGCACAGCTTAACTCTTCTGAAATGAATTGGGACGGAACTTTAAACAGAATACCTTTGCCGGCTTCTGATTATTGGTATGCCTTGAAGATTGATGACACCAAACCTGTTTTAAGAGGACATTTTTCTTTGAAAAGGTGAAATAAATTAGAGAATGTGCCAATTAGAGAATTTGATAATTAAAAATAGAGTACAAACAATTATCTAATTCGCACATTTTCTAATTATCTCATTAACCAATCTTCTTCTGGATTTCATTTAATATAAAAAGATAATCTTCGTGTTTTTTGACAAAATCCCGATCCGAAACATCTATAATCAGAACATTCAAATCTGTTTGGGATTTAATATAATCGAGATAACCAGTATTGATTTTATCTAAATATTCTGCCTCAATATTCTGTTCGTATGTGCGTCCTCGTTTTTTAATATTTTGAAGTAAACGCTCTGAATTCTGATACAGATAAACGTACAGATCAGGTTTTGGCATTTCTTTGTAGATAATATCGAACAAGTTTCGATACAAACGATATTCATCTTCTGCTAAAGTAATCTTAGCAAAAATCAACGATTTAAAAATATGGTAATCCGCTACAATGAAATCTTTAAAAAGATCAAACTGCGCCAGATCATCTGATAATTGCTGATAACGATCTGCAAGGAAAGACATTTCTAACGGAAAAGCATATCGGTTTTGATCTTTGTAAAATTTGGGTAAAAAAGGATTATCTGCAAAACGCTCCAAGACTGTTTTTGCATTAAAATCTTCGGCAATTTTTTGTACTAAAGTTGTTTTACCTGCTCCGATATTCCCTTCAAAAGCAATATAATTAAAGTTTTCCAATGCAATTTCGCGCAATGGATTCTTTAAATCCTGAACTACAGTACAAATACTGTCATCTGGCGAAATGGCAATTAACTCTGAAATAGATTTCTGAAAAACAGGATGTTTCCAATCTAATTTTAAATCCTGCATTGGCAACAAAACAAAATTTCTGTTTTGCATTAAAGGATGTGGAATTTTTAGTTTTTCTGAATCAATAATTTCATCATCAAAAACAATCAAATCAATGTCAATAATTCGGGATTGGTATCCTGACTGATTTGACCTGATTCGTCCTAAATGTTTTTCGACTTTTAAAACCTGGTTCAGTATTTTTTGCGCAGATGAAGTAGTATGCAAAACTAATGCGCAATTATAAAAAGCATCGCTTTCGAACCCCCATGCAGGAGTTTCGTACAGTTTTGAAACCCTGATTACGGTCCCTACTTCCTGATGTATCAAATCGATACAACTTTCGATGTTTGCTAACCTGTTTCCCTGATTACTCCCTATTGATAAAACGACTTGATGCTGTGACTTCATAATTAATGCAAATTAACTAAAACTATTTTAGAATTACTCACATTATTTGATTCAAGAATCAGAAGTTTCGAACTGTTTTGGCTTTTTTATTTTCTTTATCTTCTTAAAAAAACTTGAAACATCTTACAAAAATAACCTATCTTTAATTAGAAGTTTAAAAATGTAAAAACCACAAGTATTTCACTTAATTGTATATCAGAAATAATTTGTTTTTAGAGTACATTTGTAACAAATCAGCCTTTTTAGCTACTTATTAAAAAAAATACACTTATGAAGTTTTTAGGAAATGTAATTGCCACAGTTGTTGGTATTTTTGTATTTATTATGTTCTTCTTTTTTGGAATAATTCTTATCGGAGCTATTTTTGGAGGAGACAGTACTGTTTCAGTCAAAAGTGATTCTGTTATAGAATTAAATTTAAAACAAATTCAAAATGATTATGCGGGAAAATACAAAGATCCCTGGGTAACTGTTTTTTCAGACAAAAAAGGTATTGGCTTAACAGATGTGATCAATGCGATCGAAGCTGCAAAAACGGATGATAATATTAAAGGAATTTCAATTCTAAACGATGAATCTTCTTTAGGATTGGCTCAATATAAAGATTTAAGAAATGCACTTGAAAGTTTCAAGAAATCAGGGAAATTTGTTTGGGCTTACGCCAATACTTATTCTCAAAAAGAGTATTATTTAAACTCTGTTGCTAATACAGTTTATATCAATCCGGCAGGTGATCTGGATTTTAAAGGACTTTCGTCTGAAGTAATGTTCTTTAAAGATTTTCAGGATAAATCCGGTATTCATATGGAAGTGATCCGTCACGGGAAATACAAAAGTGCGGTTGAACCATTTTTAGAAAACAAAATGAGTGATGCCAACAGGGAGCAGGTAACGGCTCTTTTAAATTCTATCTGGACAACGGTTTCTACTGACATTTCTAAAAGCAGAAATATTCCTCTTGATAAATTAAATGAAATTGCAAACGGTTTATTGGCAAGAACTCCTGAAATGGCAAAAGCACAACATTTAGTAGATATTATTGCTTATGAAGATGTTTACCACAATGCCATCAAAAAAGCATTAAAGGTAACTGGAGATGATGATTATAACAAAATTTCAATTTCAGATTATACCCAAAATAATATTACGACAGCTTTAACCAATTCAGCAACAGATCAAATTGCTATTATTTACGCTCAGGGCGAAATACAAAGCGGCGAAGGTGATGTTACCGTAATTGGCGAAGGTTCTATGCGTCGTTCGCTGCAGGAAGCCCGTAAAAATGAAGATGTAAAAGCGATTGTTCTTAGAATCGACAGTCCGGGCGGAAACGCTTTAACTTCGGACCTGATCTGGAGGGAAATCGAAATTACCAAAAAAGTAAAACCCGTTGTAGTTTCTATGGGTAATTATGCTGCATCAGGTGGTTATTATATTGCTTGTAATGCGAACAAAATTTTTGCAGAAAGCAATACAATTACGGGTTCTATTGGTGTTTTTGGAATCTTGCCTAACTTTAGTCCTTTGGCAAATAAATTAGGAATTAATACTGAGCAGGTAAAAACACACGAAAACTCAGCAAATTACAGTCCGTTTGTTCCTGTTGATGAAAAATTTAAAGCTTTTACTCTAGAAGGAGTTGAACATATTTACAACACTTTTGTAACGCATGTCGCAGAAGGTAGAAAAATGACTTTTGCTCAGGTTGATGCTATTGCACAAGGAAGGGTTTGGTCAGGAACTGAAGCTTTGAAGATTGGTTTGGTAGATAAAATTGGCGGATTAAATGATGCTATTGCGGAAGCAGCTAAGATTGCTAAAGTAAAATCATACAGTACACAAAATTATCCTGAATACGAAAAAACTTTTAACGATATCCTTTCCGGATTGCCTTTTACACAATCGAAAGAAGCTTTTATAAAAGAAGAAATTGGCGAGGAGAATTATATGCTTATTGAGCAGGTAAAAAGACTTCAAAAACAAAAAGGAGTTCAGGCGATACTTCCTTTTGGATTAAACATTAAATAATTTTATTCTAGAAATGAAAAAGATATTTGCTCTTGTTGCCTTTTTGTTTTTGAGTTTTGTAAATGCTCAGAATAAAAATGAAATCACGTTTAAAGAATCTCCTTTGATCTTAAAAATTAATATCGATCAGATTTTTGGTACGTTAACTACCCCGGATTTAAAAACAAAATATCCGGTGGCATTAATAATTTCAGGATCAGGACCAACAGATCGAAATGGAAATAGTCCGATGATGAAAAACAATTCGTTGAAAATGTTGGCTGAAGCTCTGGCAAAAAACGGAATTGCATCTTTGCGATATGACAAAAGGGGAATTGGCGAAAGCAAAGCTTCTGCTGCTTCTGAACAAACGCTGGTATTCGAAAATTATACTCAAGATGCCAAAAGCTGGATTAATTTATTAAAACAGGACAAACGTTTCTCTGAGGTAATTGTAATTGGACATAGCGAAGGTTCATTAATAGGAATGATTGCCGGAGTAAAAGCAAACAAATTTATTTCTATTGCCGGCCCTGGAGAATCTGCTGATAAATTGATTAAAGCGCAAATTGCTTCTAAATCTAATAAACAAATAGAGGAAATGACTTTCCCGATTATTGACAGTTTAAAAAGCGGTCACTATGCACAAAAAGTTAACCCAATGCTTAACTCTCTTTTCAGACCAAGCATTCAACCGTATTTAATCTCGTGGTTTAAATACAATCCGCAAGCAGAAATAAAAAGCTTAACTATTCCTGTTTTAATTCTGCAAGGAAACAAGGATTTGCAAGTAACTGTTAAGGATGCAGAGCTTTTATCGCAAGCCAATAAAAATGCTGAACTTTTGATTGTTGAAAATATGAATCATGTCATGAAAACAATCACAGGTGACAATCAGGCCAATATAGAAAGCTATAATAATGAGACTTTGCCTATCTCAGAAATCATGACCAATAAGATTGTTTCTTTTATTAAAAAATAATCAAAATCATAAAATCATTAAAAATCCGTTTGAATCTATATTCAGACGGATTTTTATTTTTAACAGATTAAAGTATATTCTTATATTTTACAAAAACTTTATTAACGAACTCAGTCAAAAAAAACTATTTTTGCACGGGTCAATTAGCAATTTCAAACACTCAAAACTATTTATATGTTAAAGAAAATTTTAAAAATTACTGCCATTGTTCTCGTGGTGATTGTTGCCGCATTATTTGCCATTCCGTATTTCTTTAAAGATCAAATAAAAGCTAAAATTGCTGATGCGATTAACGAAAGTGTTGATGCCAAAGTAAGTTTTGCAGATGCTGATTTAAGTTTGTTCAAGAACTTTCCTAACGCAACTGTTGGAATCAATAAACTGGTAATCATCAACAAAGCTCCTTTTGAAGGCGATACGTTGGTTTCGCTGGGCGAATTGAATTTGAAAATGAGCATTAAAGAACTTTTTAAAGGAAAAGATGAACCTTTGAGCATTCAGGGGATAAGTTCTACTAACGGTTTGATTAATATCATTTTTAATCAAGACGGTGTTGGGAATTTTGATATTGCTATAAAAGACAAGAAAGAGACAAAAAAAGATGATGCAAGTAAACCTCTTTCTTTAAAAATCCAGAGCTATAAAATCGAGAATTTCACTTTTAGATATATTGATCAGCGTTCTAAAATAAAAATGGTTATTGATAGCTTAAACCACGAAGGAACTGGGGATTTTACAAATTCAAAATTAGATTTGACTACAAAGTCTACTGCTAAAGTTTCTTTGGACATGGATAAAATCAATTACATGAAAAATGTAAAACTGACTTTAGATGCTGTTTTAGGAATTGATTTAGAACAAAGTAAATATACATTTAAAGAAAACAAGGCTTTAATTAACCAATTGCCTTTAGAATTTGATGGTTTTATTCAGATGGTTGATGCAGGTCAGATTTATGATTTGAAATTCAAAACGCCAACTTCATCGTTTACAAACTTCTTAGGATTAATTCCTTCGGCATATGCTTCAGGATTAGATGGTGTAAAAACAACTGGCGATTTTACTGTTGCCGGTTTTGCAAAAGGACAACTGACAGATACTACGGTTCCTAAATTTAATATTGCAATTGCATCCAACAACGCTTCTTTTCAATATCCTAACTTACCAAAATCAGTTCAGAATATTGTAATCGATACAAAAATCATCAATGAAACAGGGATTCTAAATGATACTTATGTTAATTTAGACAAACTGTCTTTTAGAATTGATCAGGACGTTTTTAATGCTAAAGCAAACATTAAAAACATAACTGTAAATCCTTTTGTTGATGCGGCTTTAAAAGGAACTATAAATTTGGCTAATCTTTCAAAAGCATATCCAATTAAAATGGATAAACCTTTAGCTGGAATTTTGAAAGCTGATGTAACGACACAATTCGATATGGCATCTGTAGAAAAAAGCCAATATCAAAACATTAAAAATGCCGGAACGATGAGTTTATCAGGATTTAAATATACTGATGAGAATAATAAATCAATGAATATTAGTACGGCTTTGGTAGAATTTAATCCGAGTACGATTAACCTGAAAAAGTTTGATGCTACAACCGGAAAAAGTGACCTGAGCATTAATGGCGTTTTAGAGAATTTCTATGGTTTTATGTTTAAAAAACAAGAACTGAGAGGAAACTTTAATATGAGTTCAAACCAGTTGGCGGTAGATGATTTTATGACTGCAGGTGAACCTGCTAAAACCGGAACTGCAACTGAGAAAGAAGGAGAAACAAAAGCAACATCAGCAAAACCTGCTGAAGCAATGAAGATTCCAGCATTTTTAAATTGTACCATAAATGCAAAAGCAACTACGGTTTTATATGACAATTTGAAACTGAAAGATGTTTCAGGCAGATTGATTGTGAAGGATGAAAAAGCAACCTTAGAAAACTTTAAAACATCTATTTTTGGAGGAACAATTGGTTTAACAGGAACGGTTTCTACCAAAACAAAGGTTCCTACTTTTGACATGAATTTAGGTTTTAATCAAGTTGATATTGCGCAAACTTTTACGCAATTGGACATGATGAAAAAAATTGCGCCAATTGCCGGAATCATCAATGGAAAATTAAATTCTACTATAAAATTAAACGGAAATCTTGATGCTAACGAATTGACTCCGGATTTAAAATCTATCTCAGGGGATTTGATCGGGCAATTGCTTTCTACAACTGTGAATACTAAAAATTCAACTGTTTTAAATGCCTTAACTTCAAACATTAAGTTTATTGATATGAACAAGGTGAATCTGAATGATATTAAAGCTGCGTTGACTTTTGAAAACGGAAAAGTAAATGTAAAACCATTTGATATTAAATATCAGGACATTAAAATTACTGTGGGCGGAACTCATGGTTTTGATCAAACAATGAATTACAACTTAAAATTAGATGTTCCTGCCAAATATTTAGGAACTGAAGCTAATGCTTTTATTGCAAAAATGTCTCCGGCCGATGCTGCAAAACTGCAAAACATTCCGATAAACGCAATGATTACGGGTAACTTTTCTAATCCGAAAGTTTCTACAGATATGAAAACTGCCGTAACTGCTTTGACAACTCAATTAGTAAATCAGCAAAAAGACAAGCTTACGCAAAAAGGTACTTCGGCTCTTAATGATCTGATCAATAAGAATACAAAAGCAAAAGATACCACAAAAGCAGCTGAAACTGAAAAAGAACAGAAAACACAGGAAGTTACCAAAAAAGCAAGTGACTTAATAAATGGCTTGTTCAAGAAGAAAAACTAGAACTGAACCAGAATAAAAAAAAAGAAGAGGCTGTCCGAAAAGTAATTTCGGGCAGTTTTTTTTTGTTTTACACATTGATTTTTCTTATATTTAAGTACTAAAATCAATGATTATGCAGCCAGTTTTTAAGCCTCATTCGGTTCACCAGCAAGATCTTTTTCCATTGAATTTAAATGATCTGATCCCAGAGAATCATTCTGCCCGATTAATAGACAGTGTTGTTGAACAGTTGGAAATTTCCGAGATTATATCACAGTTTAAAGGCGGTGGAAGATCCAGCTACCATCCTAAGATGTTATTGAAAATATTGTTTTACGGATATCTCAATAATACCTATTCCAGCCGAAAGCTGGCTAGAGCCGTGAAGGAGAATATATATTTTATGTGGCTCTCGGGAGGACTTCAGCCGGATTTTAGAACTATCAATGACTTTAGAGGAAAAAAATTAAAAGGGAATATCGAAAAACTTTTCAGCCAGGTCGTTCTGATGATGGTAGATTTAGAGCTCATTAGCCTGGAGAGACAATTTATTGATGGTACTAAAATAGAAGCCAACGCACATAAATACAGCTTTGTGTGGAAGAAAGCAGTTGAAAAACATAAAGACAGGCTTCAGGGAAAAATCGATGCTGTTCTGGCAGATATTGGTCAGGCTATCGAGTCAGACATTATGCATACTGATAACCAAACTGATACCAAGGTAGACAGTAAGAAATTAGAAGAAAAAATACACGAGATCAACCAAAGTGAAAAAAAGCAGAAGCTGAGTAAACAGCAGAACAAATCACTTCAAAAACTCGAGAAAGAACAGCTTGTAAAACTTAAAGAATATGAGAAACATCTCGAAATTCTGGGGGATAGAAACAGTTATTCGAAAACCGATACCGATGCTACTTTTATGCGCATGAAAGAAGATCATATGGGCAACGGACAATTAAAAGCGGGTTATAATATTCAGATTTCTACAGAAAATCAAATTATTACACATTACTCCACCCACCAGACTTCTACTGATTTTACCACATTAAAGACTCACTTAGAAGGATTCAAAAGCAACTACGGCAAACAATCTGCAAAAGTTATAGCCGATGCGGGCTATGGAAGTGAGGAAAATTATCAACTCCTTGAAGACAAAGAAATTGATTTTTTTGTTCCCTACAACATGTACCGTATCGAAGAGACCCGTAAGCATAAAAACAATTTATTCCACGCACAAAACCTGTTTCATAATAATGAGCAAGACTTTTTGGTTTGTCCAATGGGGCAGCAAATGCCTCGTATCTTTACTAAGAAATCAAAAACTACAACTGGTTTTGAACAGTATCATTCGGTATATGAGGCTTTAAATTGCGCAGGATGTCCTCTGCGGGGGCAATGCTTTAAAGCTAAGGGGAACAGACGGATAGAAATTAATCACAATCTTCAAAGACTGAAATTCAAGGCAAGAGAGAATTTAGAAAGTGAATTGGGCAGGGAAATTTATAGTAAAAGATGTATTGAACCAGAGCCGGTTTTTGGTAACATCAAGCAAAACAAAGGATTTAAAAGATTTACACTTACCAAAACAGCCAAAGTAAATACTGAATTTGGCCTGATTGCTATTGCTCACAACTTTTCTAAATGGATCGCTAAAATCCGTTTGGGCAATTTTAACCTCATTTTTGATCTCGTAGAAGCTTTAGAAAAGTTTATAGAAGACCATTTTAGCCCAAATTTACATTTTTCAAGAAACACTCTGTAAATTTACTAGTATAATAAAAGAAAGAGGTCGTCTTTTCAGACAACCTCTTCTTTCTTTTACTTTATATGGGTATAATTACATAGCATCAGAATAGATACTTAATTTTCCGTTGTTTAAAATTGAATTTATAATTTTAAAATACTCTTTCTTAGTAGACAAATTAACATCTATTGCGATACTGGAATTATCATAAGGTTCATATTTTTTGATGTTTGATACCGAAAATAATCCTATTGTTGGGGTCTGAACTGAACTTGCCAAATGCATGATACCACTATCAGCTCCTATAAATAAATCGGCACTGGCGATTATAGCTCCAATTTCACGAATGTCTTTACTATAAAATGTAGGGGCTTTAAAGCCAATTTGCGAAACATTTTCTACAGGCAATATTTCAATGATATTATAATTTTGATATTCATCTTTGAGTTGTGCATAAAAATTCTCCCACCACTCTTCTGACAAACATTTTTCTCCGGTTGCATACGTAAATATGCAAATTGTTCTCTTAGTATTGTGTACGATACTATTTATAATATTCTTGCCATTAATAATTTCAGCCGACGATAATTTAAGATCGAGCGGAGCTACTATTTTATTACTTTTTGGAAATCGGAGTTTGGTTAAATAATATCGGAAGTTGTAAACGGGGTATTTCGCGATATGGTCGTAATCATTTTTTACATTTTGAGATTCCTCAGCAGAGTCTCCGTAAAATTTATATTTAGCATTAGAGAATTGAACTGCTAAACGTCCTGAAGAAGAGTTTTGATCTACGTTGATCGCAATATCATATTTTTGTCTTTTTATTGAAATCCATACATTAAGATATTTCAATAAATTTTTGAATGGCTTTTTGGGCAGGTCGATTATTTTATCAATATTATCATAGTTCTCGAAAATAATTGGAGCTAATGTTCCCTTAACAAACAAATCGACTTTACAATTTGGAAATATTTCTGTGACTTCCTGAACGAGTGGTGTAATCAATAATAAGTTTCCTAATCTTCCGTTTGGCCTGCAAATCAAAATTCTTTTAATATCGGTTTTATCAACTAAAATGATATCTTCTTGTGAACTTGCTTTTCCAATATTCTTAGTAAGATTGCGCATTAAGCTACGCCTGAAAACATTTATTTTTTTTAAGATACCCATCCTGATAAATAATTTAAGATTATTAAATCTTCCTTTAAATTTTAAAAAAATTAAAAAATTGAACTAGCTCAAAACTAGCTTCTTTTATTTTTTAAAATTAAATTCTTTCAATAAGCAATTATTACAAAATTGTAATCAAATGTATCAACATTCACATCTTCAACTACTTAAATGAGATTTAAAAATACAAAAACTATATCATAAACAAAAGAATATTAGACAGTTAGGCAATAACAATAGACGACTGCCCCATAAACCTAGACGTTAATTGTAACAACATATCCTTCTGAACTTCGAACATTAAAAACAGTTCCGTCTTCAAAAATTAAGTACTGACCTTTGATTCCTGTTAATTTTCCCTGAAAAGACGGAGTCTTATCCAAGTTTAAACTTGCCACTTTTGCCGGATAATTTAACACCGGATAATGCAGCTCATATAAGTCATTTTTTTGCGAGTAGAAATATTCCTTGGCTTCATCCGGAATTAAACTTTCTACTTTTACTTTTTCAGCAAGTAAGTCAAAACTGCCGCTTGTATTTTGGAGCATCTTTCTCCAATTGGTTTTATCTGTATAATGATCTTTTAGAGCCACCTCAGTAATTCCCGCCAAATATCGATTAGGAACCTCTACAATTGCAATGGCTTGTGTTGCTCCCTGATCGATCCAACGTGTTGGAACCTGAGTTTTACGTGTTACACCTACCTTTACTTCACTAGCCAAAGCCAGATATACAACATGAGGCTGCAATTGTACCTTTTGCTCATATTCAAGATCACGATCAGCAATTCCTAAATGAGCTGTACTCAATTCAGGTCTCATAATCCAGTCACCAACAGCGGGACTTGAATAGAAACAATCATAACAAAATCCCTGGCGGAATATCTTTTTCTTCTTATGACAATTTAAACATTCATATCCTGCAAAATTAATCTCAATCTCTTTGTTCAAAAGTTGGTTCATGTTGAGAAAACTATCTTCGAAAACCAAATAATATTGAATTGGGTTTCCTATTTCAGTTTGCATTTTTGTAAGTACGCCTTGGTATGTCATTATATTTTAGATTGCTGATTTTAGATTACAGATTCTTACATGGGTTGCGAATTCTAATTTTAGAATTCAATAGTATTAAGAATCTTTAGTAAAAATAGAATGGTTTTTTTTACAAAAAAACACTATTTTTGATACAACGGCAAAGTTAGTATTTGTCGATCGATATTCAAATTTTATATTTTTTGATTTTCGCTTTAATCGTAAATCTAAAATCTAAAATAAGCAATCTAAAATCTAAAATTTACCCATGCCGTTATCAATAATCAACTCGTTTGCCTCTTGGGTCCTGAAACAAAGGATACATCAAATAGAACTTTTTCTAAAATATCCCAATGAAGTCCAGGAAGAACTATTGCATAATTTATTGACGGCGTCTGAGAATACGGTTATAGGACGACAATATGGTTTTGAATCGATAACATCGTATGCAACTTTTGCTGAAAGAGTTCCTATTGCGACTTATGAGGAATTACAGCCTTTGATCGAGCGTACGCGTCAGGGAGAACAAGGCGTTTTTTGGGAAACTCCTATAAAATGGTTTGCCAAATCTAGCGGAACTACAAATGCCAAAAGTAAATTTATTCCGGTAAGTACTGAGGCGCTGGAAGATTGCCACTATAAAGGAAGTAAAGATTTGCTTTGTTTGTACTTGAATAACAATGAAGATTCTGAATTGTTTTTAGGAAAAAGTCTTCGCCTGGGCGGAAGCTCTCAGATTTACGAAAACAACAATACTTTTTTTGGAGATTTATCTGCTATTTTAATTGAGAATATGCCTATTTGGGCTGAATTTAGCAGTACACCAAGCAATAAAACTTCGTTAATGAGCGAATGGGAAGCTAAAATCGCTGCCATTATAAACGAAACAAAAAACGAAAATGTAACCAGCTTTGCAGGGGTTCCGTCCTGGATGTTGGTTTTAATGAATAAGGTTTTAGAAAATACAGGGAAGCAAAGTTTATTGGAACTCTGGCCCAATCTGGAAGTTTACTTTCATGGAGGCGTGAGTTTTTCTCCTTATAAAGAACAATACAAAAAAATATTACCTAGCAAGGATTTTAAATATTACGAAATATACAATGCATCAGAAGGTTTCTTTGCCATTCAGGATCTGAATAATTCGAGTGATTTGTTGTTGATGCTGGATTACGGAATATTCTATGAATTTATTTCAATGGATACTTTCGGAACTCCTAATCAAAAAGTGATTCGTCTGGCCGATGTTGAATTGGATAAAAACTACGCGATTGTTATTACGACTAATTCAGGATTGTGGCGTTATTTGATTGGTGACACGGTTCGTTTTACATCTTTAAATCCTTATAGAATTCGAGTTACCGGAAGAACAAAACATCATATTAATGTTTTTGGGGAAGAATTAATGGTCGAAAATACGGATCAGGCGATTGCTAAAGCTTGTCAGCTTACCCAAACAGAAGTTATCGATTATACGGTTGCTCCTATTTTTATGCAGGACAAAGAAAAAGGCGCTCACGAATGGATGATCGAATTCAAGAAAAAACCTGCTGATGTTGGTCTTTTCCAGAAAGTTCTGGATGAAACGTTGCAGACTTTAAACTCTGATTACGAAGCAAAACGCCAGAACAATATGACATTGAATCCTCTGGTGATTAATGTCGCTCGTGAAAACTTATTTTATGACTGGCTAAAGGAACGTGATAAATTAGGAGGACAGCATAAAATCCCGAGACTCTCGAATCAAAGGGATTATTTGGAGCAGTTGAAGGAGATGTAAATCTTTTATGTTGCCACGAATTTCACAAATTTTCACGAATTATATATTGCCGGCGCAAGCTCGCGAATGTATAATGTTGCTTTGAATAGCCACTAGCTTCAGCTAGTGATACAAAACACACCTACCATTGGCTTTAGCCAAACTCTTTTGTACCCAATAATTTGGCTAAAGCCTAATTCATTTATATTAATTTCCCTCCAGCTAAAGCATTAGACTATTCAAAACAAAACTTCACGTTGGCGCGAGCGCGATGTCATTAAGCTAAGTACTTTAGAAAATAAATCAATCTCGCAAAGGCGTTAAGACGTAAAATTTAAGCACAATATGTCATTTCTCCTCCGTCGAAATGACAAAAAACTCTAAATTCTGTTTTCTACATCATATCAATATTTCTATTAATTCAGAATAAAACCACTTATAAAAATTAAAGTTTAATTAATACTTCAATCCCACTAAACCGCATGAGGGATAGAAGTGGAAATCCTTTTGTGCCGGTCCCGAGGCTTCGGGAGGCACAAAAGATTAAAACAGATAGCCCGACCCGCCTTTTTCGGCGGGACATGCCCATAAAAAAACCTTAGCTTTATTGAAAAACTAAGGTCTAATTTATTTTGATTGTCGAGTTACTTGCGAAGATTCTTCGTTCCTCAGAATGACAAACTGTATGTTTATGAGACACGTTACATCATATCAATATATCTGTCGTGATATCCTAATAAATATAAAACTCCGTCAAGTCCTAAACTTGAAATTGAGGTTGAGGCACTTTCTTTTACTTTTGGTTTTGCGTGAAAAGCGATTCCTAATCCGGCTAAATTTAGCATTGGCAGATCGTTTGCTCCGTCACCAACTGCAATAGTTTGGTTGATGTGAATTCCTTCTTTTTCGGCGATGGCTTTTAGGTATTCGGCTTTCTTTTGACCGTCTACGATTTCGCCTAAATATTTACCGGTTAACTTACCGTCTTTTATTTCTAACTGATTGGCATGAACATAATCGATACCCAATTCTTTTTGCAGATATTCTCCAAAATAGGTGAATCCTCCGGAAAGAATTGCGGTTTTGTATCCGTAATATTTTAAGGCTTTCATCAAACGATGTGCTCCTTTTGTAATTGGCAAATTGATGGCAACATTTTGCAAAACATCTTCGCTTAAACCTTCTAACAAAGCCATACGCTGTTTGAAACTTTCGTTGAAATCTATTTCGCCATTCATGGCAGATTCTGTAATGGCACGAACTTGTGCTCCTACTCCGTTTAGTTCTGCCAGTTCGTCGATAACTTCAGTCTGGATTAAAGTAGAATCCATATCAAAACACACCAAACGACGGTTTCGTCTGTAAATATTATCTTCCTGGAACGAAATATCAACATTCAGGGTTCTTGAAATCTCCATGAAACTTGCTGTCATGATGATCTTGTTTACAATCTCACCCGTCACGGACAATTGTATGCAAGAACGCGGATATTCTTCTTTTTCTACAATAGATGTTCTTCCTGTTAGTCTTATAATAGAATCGATATTCAGGTTTTGATCTGACATTATTTTAGTTACGGCTGCCAATTGTGAAGCTGCCAGTTTTTCGCCTAAAATATTGATGATGTAACGTTGTTTTGATTGTGATTTTACCCATGTTTCGTAGTCTTCTACAGAAATAGGAATAAATTTAACCTTAACGCCCAATTCATAAGCTTTGAACAATAAGTCTTTTAAAACTGGCCCTGAACTTGAACCGGCTTCGATCTCGAACAAAATTCCCAGAGAAAGTGTGTCATGAATATCAGCCTGACCAATATCCAGAATATTGGCATCATAAGTTGCCAAAACGGCTGTTAAACCTGCTGTCACTCCTATTTTATCATGTCCTGAGACTTTTAATAAAATAATCTCTTTACCTTCTATTGCCATTTTATCTATTGATTTTAAGAAGCGACAAAAATCGGCAATCTAATTTTGATAAAAAAGGATATTGTTTGTTTTTTTGAAAAGAAAAAGCACATAAGAATGTGCTTTTTGAAATAATTTAACAATTATGTTCTGCTATTAAAATAACGTAACTTTTTAGTTGTCTCGAATTAGAAATAATTCATAAAAAGAGGAACTAAATTAATATTGATACTATTTTTTCTTCGCGAATTAAATCATTGTAATTCGTGAATTCGCTGCAAAAAATTATTTATAAGATTATTTCATAGGTTCTGATTCATCAAAATTTACCATCCAGCTTACGCCGAATTTATCTTTGAACATTCCGAAATATGCTCCCCAGAATGTTTTATTCATTGGCATATAAATTGTTCCGTTTGCCGAAAGTCCATTGAAAATCCTATCTGCTTCATCTGTACTTTCGACATTGATAGATACTGAAAAGTTACCTCCAAGAATGACATCTCCGGATTGTTGATTACTATCACTTCCCATTAAAATGGTATTTCCAATGGGTAGTGAAACATGCATTATTCTGTTTGCATCTTTATCTGAGACTTCCGGACAGCTTCCGCTTTCGTCTGCGGGCATGTCTTTAAATTTTCCGATATACGGAAATTCACCTCCAAAAACTGATTTGTAAAACAGAAATGCTTCTTCGCAATTTCCGTTAAAAATTAAATAAGGGTTTACTGATGTTGCCATGATATTTTTCTTTATTGTTTTGTTATATTCTTTTCTCTATTCTCTTTATTCTTTTCTCTATTCTCTTTCTTCATGATCCATAAATAAAACATTCCAGCGATGACCGTCTAAATCTGCAAAACCGCAACCGTACATCCAACCCTGACTATCGGCCGGAGGCGCAAAGACAGTTCCGCCCGCTTCTTGTACTTTCTTTGCCAATTCATCCACTTCTGAAATACTTTCGGCATCAATCGAAATCAAAACTTCTGAACTTGATTGTGTATCTGTTAATTTGTTTTGCGAAAAACCGGCAAATAACGATTCTTCAAAAAGCATCACCACAAATTTTCCTTCACCAACGACCATGCAAGTCGAACTTGGCGTGTCGTGTTCTTCATTAAAAGAGAATCCTATTTTCGAAAAAAAAGCTTTTGATTTTGCCACCTCTTTTACCGGCAAATTCAGCCAAATTTGTTTTGTCATATTTGTTGCTTTTAGATTATTTTTTTAAACCCTATAAGTGATGTAAGATAATTTAAGTTGGGCTAATTTATTTTGCTCGCAAAGACCCGAAGTCGCAAAGTTTTTTAAGTAATTTCTATTTTTTTAAAAGAACTAAAAACCTTTGCTTCTTTGTCTTTTTGAACCTTAAGAAAAACTAATTCTGCTCAACATAACTTTTAAAATTATTCATGATTGCCTGCCATCCTCCGCGTTGCATTTCTTCCGGGTTTTGTGTTTCAGGATCAAATCTTTGGGTGACTTCTACTCCATTTGGGGTTGCTGCAAAATCAATTTTTACTTTTCTCCCATCTTCTAATACATATTCAATTGTTTTGTTTTTTTCTATTAAGGTGTATTCTCCTCCAAAATCAAAACTCATACTGCTATCTTTTGCAGCCATAGTCGATTTGAATTTTCCGCCTTATCTTAAATCATTTTCAGCATAAGGTGTGTGCCATTCCGGAGATGCAAAACTCCATTTTGTAATATGTTCCGGCAATGTCCAAAATTCCCAAACTTTATCTATTGATGCATTAATCGTGCTTTGTACTGTTATCATTGTATTTATTTTTATTTCTTCAAATTAATTTTTCTGCTGCTATTAGACGCTTTCAACATATTTTTTAAAATTATCAATAACTGTCTGACACCACTCTTTCTGCATACTTTCGGGATCTTCTTTTGTTGGCTCAAAAGTTTCTGTAATTTTTACTTTATTTTCATTTATTTCAAAATTCACTTTTCCTGTTCTGTTGTCGAATAGTTTATATTCTATTAAAGATAAGTTCTCAACTTTAGTATATATCCCTTCAAAATCAAAACTTAGACTTGTGTCTTTTTTATTCATTTTGTATTTGAATTTCCCTCCTACTTTCAAGTCACTTTCTACATATGATGTATACCAATCGTCTATAGCAATATTCCAGTTTTGAATATGTTCTGGCAACGTCCAGTATTTCCAGACTTCATCTATCGATGCATTTATAGTATTTTGTACCGTTATCATATTCTATATAATTAACTCATTTCCGGGATCTCACTTTCATTCATATAGAAAACTTCCCAATGGTGTCCGTCTAAATCCAGAAAAGTACGATGATACATCCAGCCATAATCTTGTGTTTTCATATATTCTGATCCGCCGGCTTTAATGACTTTCTCCATCATTTCATCGACTTTGTCACGTGCTTCGAGTGAAACTGAGATAATAACTTCACTTGTTGTAGCTGTGTTACAAATTTGTTTATTGGTAAAAGTTTGATAAAACTCTTCGGTTAAAAGCATTGCATTTATATTTTTACCAATAACCAAACAGGTTCCTTTTTCATTTGTGAATTTTGGATTGAATGAGAAACCCAGTTGAGTGAAGAATGCAATTGACTTATTTAAATCTTTTACAGCAAGATTCAAGAAAATTTTTGTTTCCATTTTTATATAAATTTACAAATTATTTAAAGCAAATTTAAAATATTACAGCAAGCTTAATGATACATTAGAAGTCATCTTTAGGGTCATTTAAGACAAAATAATTACTTTTGTGTACAACGTAACTTTGCAAAAACCACAAAATCATGAGTAAGAAAGTAGGTTTAATTGTACCTCACGACTATAAATTATTGAGTATCGCAGCAATTTTAGAAGTTTTCGAAACTGCCAATAAGCTTTCTAAAGGTGACAAAAAATCTTTTGAAATTATGTTATTTCAATCTTCGGAACAAATTAATGAAAAGCTTTTGTTTGGATATGAAGTAAATTCGATTGAAACTTCAGATGAAATGCTGGACTTAATTTTAATCCCTGCTTTTACCACTGATAATATGAATGAAATGATTGCTAAAAACAGGCTTTTCATTCCGTGGTTAAAAAAACAGCACCAATCCGGTGCCGAATTAGCAAGCTTTTGTACCGGTGCGTTTTTGTTTGCTGCTTCAGGATTATTAAACGAAAAATTAGCCACAACACATGTAGATGCCTGTAGTGCTTTTACAAAAGCATTCCCGTTAGTCAAATTAAAACCTGAAGAAACTTTAACGGCTGACGGTAGTTTATATACCAGCGGTGGCTCTACCTCAACATTTCATTTATTGATTTTACTGGTTCAGAAATATTGCGGAAACGAGATTGCTGTTCAGATTGCCAAAATTTTCTCAATAGATTTAAACCGATACAAACAGAGTTATTTCAGCACATTCAGACCCAATCATTTGCATAATGATACGCTGGTTGCCATGTTACAGCAAAAAATAGAAAATCAATATAGTACGATCGAAAAACTGGAAGAAATCACAAAAGATATCCCAACGAGTGCCAGAAATATGACACGAAGATTTAAACAAGTAACGGGAATTCCACCAATTGAATATTTGCAGAATATTAGGGTTGAAAGTTCTAAAAAATACCTGGAACAAACCCAACTTTCAATTTCTGAGATCATTGAGAAAACGGGGTACAATGATCCAAAAGCATTTAGAAAAGTATTTTTTAAAATGGTGGGAATGAAACCTATTGAATATAGAGAAAAATTCAGGGTACAATAATTTTTTTGAGGAGCAGAAAAAAATCATTTTCAAAACACCAGTTGTCCTGCTCTCCACTATATCTTTTGCTGTGAACCACACAGCAAAAGGATGCCGTTTCGATCAGGGCTATACGAGAAATTTCATTTTCATAAAAAGTTCAGGTAGAAAAGCTGAAACTACGTTTAAGACTTAATAATCCACATTAAAACTTTTTTATTTTCCTGCAAAAGCTTATCAATTTCTTTCATACTTTCATTAGAAACTGCAGGACAGCCCCAACCTTCCGGAGTTCCTTTAGGATAGACTTCATCATTTGAAATGGCTTCCCAGGAATGCAATACTATTGCACGGCTTCTGGCCTTTGAGTTTGTTTTTTCTTTTCCCTGCAAAACATAATTTACTTTTATCCCCCACTGACTTACGCCACGGTCCAAAACAACAAATTTACCTATCGAAGAACAATGAGAATCAAATTCATTACTTATTGACGCATTCTCTTTCGACATTGTTGCGCCCCATTTATTATCGCCACAACCATGACTGACTATATACGATTTGAGAATTTTATTCTCATTAAAGTCATAAACAAAAAATCTTTTTAATCCGGAATGCATTCCTAAATCAATCAGGAAAAATTTATCCTGATTTAGGTTGTTGCGTTTACAATAGAGTTGTGCTTCATTATAATATATGCTGTAATCAATATCTTTAATCTCACTGCGAGGTTTTTCCCTGGCTATTTTTTCTGCCGTTTTTTCTACGTTAAAAACATTTACCTCCTGAACATCTTTCTTTTTATTACACGATAGTAATAGTGCCAAACTTATTACTGGTATTATTTTTTTCATGCTGACAATTTACATAAAAATATAGAAATGAAAATGGCATAAAAAAACCTGCTCAAATAAATGGAGGGCACTGAAAAAGTAACCGTTTATCAAAAGAGGCTGTTTTCAAATATGAAAACAGCTTCTTTTTCTTTGATATCCTCGGATAGGTGACGGAGAACACTTTCGTACAGACGATTCTCAGAGCCTCTATTTTACTTATAAAATTACCTTTTTAACTTTAAAGGACTTTTTCAGTGCCCTCAATAAATGAACAGGCCTTTTTTATAAAATTCGACAAAGTTTGAACTTTGATAAAGTCCTTTCAAGATTTAAGAAGCAATTTCCATGCGCTTCAATAAATTTTTATTCAAAGTATGTTTTGCATAATCCTGATCGATTGTCAAAACTTTATCGTCTGAACTTGGTAATTCGTACATAGCATCTGTTAGGATAGCTTCGCATAAAGAACGTAATCCACGAGCTCCTAATTTGTATTCTAAAGCTTTATCTACAATAAAGTCAAGGACTTCATACGTAATGGTGAATTTACTTGATTATCAAAACAGTTTTCAGCTATCTTTTTTTTGTATAGCAGACACATAGAATTATAACAGTTCTTACTGTCTGTAGGCAGGTCATTTTCTTATACTTAATCTAAATTCACTTTGACAATTACATCACCTGAACTATTATTTGTTTGGTTAATTTCAAACACAATTTCATTTTCAGAGATCTTAAAAAGGCGATGTCTTTGTAACATATATTTTTTAATGTCATAATTTTTAAAGTCCTTATTATTAAATATTTCTCCTCCATTTACACTACCATCTGAATCAGAAATTTTCACAACACTCATATATTCATCATGACCACCAAATGCAGCATCGGGATTTTTATCTAAAGGCAAATTGATGTTATGAATATCGTCTACAAAAATAAAATAGTAATTATTATTTGAATTTACATACCAAGAAGATTTTACATCTACTTCTTTTTTAGGAATTTTATTCAACCAGACAACATTCCCATTAGTTTTTACTTTGGAAACTATTAGATCCATATAAAAATCAATATCACGCCCATTTGGAGGTGCATAAGTGTATTTTTGCTCACCAATAAAAACAAAATCCCCATTTTCGCATATATATACATTTTTTAAGAACACTTTGTATAACCCATTACTTTCTCCCTTTGTGTGGGGCTTATCAATATTTTTTTGCTCCTTTTCACTACGATATTTTTTTAAGACATCTAAAGTAAATTCACTGAAAACCTTATCATAGATTTTTCCCTCAGGAGAAATCTTAAAGCCAACATATCCATCCGTATCCATCACATCAGAAGATCCATCACTGTATGTGCCTCCACAAACCATAAGATTTTTTGGAGTTACAAACAGGCTTAAATTATTGATTACATTCTCGTTATCTTCAATTTTTACAGCATTTATTGTTTTACCTTCAAACTTTATACTACAAATTTCATAATGAAAATTTGCAACAAGATCTTTCTTATTCTTTTTATCATTACGGCTATCATCGTGAAATACTTTTGCTACCCAATAAAAATCACCATTATTATCTAATCTAAAATTACTGCAATTAACTTTATTTTCATTATAAGGTAGTGCAATTTCACTTGCGGAAATTTGATTTAAATTTTCATCAAATACTTTTACACCAATAATCTGACTAGACTTTTTATTCTCAGGATTTTTTATATAATTAACTGCAATACTTTTTTCATTGCTAGATTCTGTTAAGTTAAAATATAAAAAATCGCTATTATAACCTGACACTTTACCATCTACTTGCAACAATAACTTAGGTGCGCCAACGAATTCACATTTATCAAAATCAATTTCCGCACTAAAAACTTGTTCTTTTTTGGCATCTCCATCCCAAGAAGAATAAAAAACAAAATACCTATTATTAAGTTTTATACAGTTCACAAGAAAGTAATTTTTAGCAAAAAACTTTTCAAATCTGTTTTCTTTTATCACTGTCAGTTTTTCAGAATCAATTTTCTTGACCATAATCACTCCATCATAAAAGTTACATGATAAAATTTCCTTCCCATTTGAAAAAGCAAAACTACTTCCTCCTAATGAATTATATAAAGCACCTGAATTTTTACCTGACTTAAAAGGTTCACTTATTTTTTTTGTATATTTTTTCGGGGTGTTGTCTTGAGCAAAAGCTGTTAGACAAGTTAAACAGATACTTAGAAAGTATAATTTTATTTTGAATTTCATTTTGATTTAGGTTATTATTAGTGGTTAAAGTTTATTGTTGAATTTTGACGTAAATTAACTGGAAATTTCTTAAATATTTACTTATAGAACAAAAAAAATCTGCTCCTTTGACAGAGCAGATTTTATAAAATATCTTTTTACTGATAATCTAAGAAGCAATTTCCATTCGCTTCAATAAATTTTTATTCAAAGTATGTTTTGCATAATCCTGATCGATTGTCAAAACTTTATCATCTGAACTTGGTAATTCATACATCGCATCTGTTAGGATTGCTTCGCATAACGAACGTAATCCACGAGCTCCTAATTTGTATTCTAAAGCTTTATCTACAATAAAATCCAATGCTTCGTCAGTAATATTAAATTCAACATCATCCATTAAGAATAATTTTTGATATTGTTTGATTAAAGCATTTTTAGGTTGTGTCAAAATTGCACGCAAAGTTTCTCTGTCAAGAGGATCCATATGTGTCAAAACTGGTAAACGACCGATAATTTCAGGAATCAAACCAAAGTCTTTGATATCTTTTGGAATGATATATTGCAATAAATTGTCTTTATCGATATTATCTACATTTTTCGAAGTTGAATATCCAACTGCCTGACGGTTCAAACGTTTAGAAATAATACGTTCTACACCATCAAAAGCACCACCTGCAATAAACAGGATATTTTGGGTATTTACCTCAACAAATTTCTGGTCCGGATGTTTACGTCCTCCTTTTGGCGGCACATTTACAACTGTTCCTTCTAATAATTTCAATAATGCTTGTTGTACACCTTCACCAGAAACGTCACGTGTTATGGATGGATTATCGCTCTTACGGGCAATTTTATCAATTTCATCAATAAATACGATTCCTCTTTCGGCTTTGGTTACATCATAATCTGCAGCTTGTAGTAAACGTGTCAAAATACTTTCGACATCTTCACCCACATAACCTGCTTCTGTAAGTACGGTTGCATCAACGATAGCCAAAGGAACGTCTAACATTTTTGCGATAGTTTTTGCTACCAATGTTTTTCCGGTTCCGGTTTGACCTACCATAATGATGTTACTTTTTTCAATCTCTACTTCGTCGTCTAATTGCTGTTGCATTAAACGCTTGTAGTGATTGTAAACCGCAACTGACATTACTTTTTTAGTCTGATCCTGACCAATAACATATTGATCTAAGAAAGCTCTGATTTCTTTTGGTTTCTTTAAAATTAAGTCGCCAACAAGTTTAGCACTTCCACTTGATTTTAATTCTTCTAATACAATTCCGTGTGCTTGTTCAATACACTTATCACAGATGTGTGCATTAATACCTGCAATCAATAAATTGGTTTCTGGCTTTTTTCTTCCACAAAACGAACATTCTAATACTACTTTAGCCATTCTTCTTTAGTTACATAAGTCGCAAAGTTACTAAGTTTCTGATATTTACCAATAAATCCTCAAAAACTTAGCAACCTATTAACTTTTTATTTTTGTTTCAAGTTTAAAAAAATGGTTTCAAGTTTCAGGTTTCAAGTTAACAACAGTAAACTTGAAACCTGAAACTTTGAAACAAAATAAACCTTTTTTTAGCTTCTTCTCAATACTTCGTCGATCATTCCGTATTCTTTTGCTTCGTCAGCTTTCATCCAGTAATCACGCTCACTGTCTTTGTGCACTTTGTCAAAAGATTGTCCTGAATGCTGAGAAATGATGTTGTATAATTCATCTTTTAATTTCAACATTTCACGCAAGTTGATTTCCATATCTGTTGCAACACCTTGTGCTCCTCCTGATGGTTGGTGAATCATAACTCTTGAATGTGGCAAAGCCGAACGTTTTCCTGCTGCTCCTGCACATAATAATACAGCTCCCATTGAGGCTGCCATACCTGTACAAATTGTCGCTACGTCTGGTTTGATGTATTGCATGGTATCATAAATTCCTAATCCTGCGTAAACGCTTCCTCCAGGTGAATTTAGATAAATTTGAATGTCTTTTGAAGCATCAGCACTTTCTAAGAATAATAACTGCGCCTGAACGATATTAGCGATTTGATCATCGATACCTGTTCCTAAAAAGATAATTCTGTCCATCATTAATCTAGAAAAAACGTCTAATTGAGAAATATTCAACTGGCGTTCTTCAATAATATATGGAGTCATATTTGTTGGATTCATTGCTGCTACGATTTTGTCGTAGTACATTGCATTTACTCCTTGGTGCTTTGTAGCAAATTTTTTGAATTCTTTACCGTAGTTCATATTTAAGTGTTCTAAGTTTTACGTAATATCTGTTTATACTCTTCATCAAAGGTTGTACCTCTTTCTAAAGGATGTCAATTTGTCTTATTTTTTGTTTTAAAAATTTCAGGTTTCAAGTTTAAGGTTGCTCCACGTGCGTTTCAAATAAAAACTTGAAACCTGAAACAAAAAGTAAAAAACTTGAAACAAAAAAATGAGCGCCAGGAAAAAAATCTCCTGACGCTCAAATATACTTATTTTTTTAGAAATTATTCTCCGTAAGACGCAGCAATAAATTCTTCGTAAGTTACTTCTTTAGTTGCCGGATTTGCTTTTTCTTTAAACACTTCTAACAATTTTTCAGCAACAACTTGCTCAGAAAGTCTTTTCACTTCTTCCTGGTTAGATAAAACTCTAGCCACGATTGCTTGAACTTCTTCGTCAGTTGGATTTGTTTGTCCAAATTGAGCCATTTGTTGTTTGATAGCGTTTGTTGTAAAAGCTTTCAAATCTTCAAATGTAATTTGGATATTACTTTGTGCCATTGCTTTTCCTTCGATCAATTGAAAACGTAATCCTTTTTCAGATCTTGCGTATTCAACTTCAGCTTCTTCCGGAGAAAGTTTTTTCTCTCCAACAGTTTGTAACCATTTTTTAAGAAATTCAGCCGGTAAATCAAATTTTGTATTTTCGATAAGGAAATCCTGAACGTCTAATAATAATTTTTGATCTGCTTGCTGCGCGAATTGAGCTTCAGCATCTTCTTTAATTTTAGCTTTCAAATCTTCTAATGAAGCTACTTTTCCTTCACCAAAAAGTTTATCAAATAACTCTTGGTTTAATTCAGCTAATTCAGCACCGTTGATTGCTTCGATAGTAAAGTTTACTTCAACATCTAAACCATGAACATCATCATGACCTACTTTTAAGTAATCCATTAATTGGTGATCATCTGCAAATAAACCTTTTGTGCTTACTGTAACAACATCTCCAACTTTTTTACCAATGAATTTATCAGCAGCAGTTTTATTGAATGTAGATAATGAAATTGTAGTTGTATTGCTGATTCCTTTTTCTTCGTTAGAGAAAGTTCCTGTCAAATCAGAATCTGCAGATACCACTTCTTGTGGAATTGCTTTTCCAAATTGTTTTTGGATACGCTCTACTTGTCCGTCGATTAATTTATCATCAGCAGTAACGATATATTTTACGATATCATTTTTAGCTTCTAAATCAATTTCGAAGTTAGGTACTAAACCAATTTCGTATTCGAAAGTTAGTTCTTCAGCATCCCAATCAAAGTTTTCGTTTTCTTTTGCAAGAGGAGTTCCTAAAAGATTTAATCTTTCAGATTGAACAAAACGCTCTAAAGCCAAATCAACAACTTTTTGAACTTCTTCTTGCTTAATTGATTTTCCGTATTGTTTTTCAACAAGGTCTTTAGGAACTTGTCCTTTTCTAAAACCTTTAACGGTAGCCAAAGGCATTTTTTCGTTTATTCTTTTTGCTACCTGACCTTTATAATCCATGTGAACAACTGTCATTACGATTGTTTCATTCACAGCGTTTATTGCTACTCTTTTAATATCCATCTTCTTCTTTAATTTACATAATAAAATTGGGTTGCAAAATTATAAAATTTTTGCAACCCAACCAAGTTTTTAATCTATTGTATTTGAAGACGTTTAAAACACGCTTTCAATATTTATTTTATTTGTCGTCGCCAAGTATTTTATAAGTAATAGACTGAAGGATAGACAATATAACACTAAACAGCAATGCGGTCCAGAATGAATCGACTTTGAAACCTCCGACAATGTTGGTACACAATAAAATAATAATCGCATTAATCACCAGCAAAAACAAACCTAAAGTTATAAAGGTTACAGGTAATGTCAGGATAACCAATATTGGTTTTATAAAAAGATTCAGTAATCCTAAAACAACCGCAACAATTACTGCCGTACCAAAACTAGCAACATGTACCCCAGTTAAAAAATTAGCGATTAACAACACCAAAGCTGCAGTAACAAGGAGTCTAAGTAATATTTTCATGATTATTGATTTAAAGTTTTAATAAAAGTAAGGAAATTTATATTATTTTTTTACCACAGATTAAAAAGATTAGAAGGGATTTTCAAATCTGTGAAAATCTTTTAATCTGTGGCTATAAAAAATTGAACTTATTTATTGCTTCAAAAACTCAGTTGTTAATTCAAAAAACATTTTAGGGTTTTCGGCATGAAGCCAATGTCCGGCATTTGGAATTGTCTCGAACTTCACGTTTGGAAAATATTGACGTATACTATCAAAATCAGAATCCTGAATATATCCTGAATTTCCTCCACGAATAAATAAAGTAGGTTTATCAAAAGCTAAGCCATCCGGTAAAGCTTTTCCAATTGCTTCTAAGTTATTATTAAAGACTGAAAGATTAAACCTAAAAGCCAATTGTCCCGGTTCCTGCCAATACAAGTTCTTTAATAAAAATTGTCGTGTTCCAAAATCGGGAACATATTGTGATAAAACTTCTTCGACATCATTTCGGCTTGGTTTTACAGAAAAATCAATTGCATTTAATCCTGCCAAAATATCCTGATGATGCTGTTTGTAAAATTTAGGTCCAATATCTGCCACAATCAATTTATCTACAATCTCAGGATGAGTAGTTGCAAAAAGCATGGCTACTTTCCCTCCCATCGAATGCCCAAGAATATCTATTTTATCTAAATGATTCGCCTGACAATATTCGAAAACATCCTGTACCATGGCTTCATAACTCCATTCGTCTGAATGAAAACTACGGCCGTGATTTCGTAAATCTAAAATATGAACTTGAAATCCGGCCTCTACGTATTGTCCTGCCAAAGTTTTCCAGTTATCAGACATTCCCAAAAATCCGTGCATGATGATGAACGGCTTTCCTTCGCCTTCTATTTTTGAGTATAACATTTATATTATGGTTTTAAAACTAATGACAAAGGTAAAAAAGTTCTATATTAATCTGTAAATTAATAAAGTCCACACTCTGGATTTTAGTTGTTTTATTAGAAAAAAGTTTACAAAATACGGTTTCCCGTAAAGAAAGAACAAATATAAAAACTACTTTGCGCCTTCTTAAAATCAAAACGTTTTTTTTGATTAATTATTTAATTTAAACTTTAACCATGATTAAAAAATTCCTTTTATGCGCGGTAGTTCTTTCGCAATTTGCCATCTCTTGTTCAAGCGATGACAACACAGACCCTACTAAGGATCCTACAACAGAAGAGCCCAAAGAACCAGTAAAAGACCCAACTCTTGCTGAACAAATTGCAGAACTTGTTAAAAAACCATATTCAACTTTAACTCCGGCACAGCAAAAACTAAAACTTGAAGCTGAAGCTAATGAAATGCTAGTTCAACTGGACAAATCAAAAAGCTCTAGTGCTCTTAAAGCAATAGAAAATTTACATAGATTATTAGTTATCAATCCTGTTGATATTTTTAACGGAAAAAATGGTAATGAAATAGAAGATATTTTGAATGTTTCTGATGTTTATGGCATTTATACCTGGAATAATTCCGGAAAAATATGGGCTAAAACAGCCTCAACTTCTGAATTAAAATTTATCTTCCCTGCTAAAGAATCAGAAACATCAAACAGCGCAATACTTTCTGCCAAAAGTGTATCTTCTACTGTAAAAATAAAATTTACAGATACAGACGGAAGTTATATTTATGATGAAAAAACCGATAATTACATTCATAAAGAATCAATATATGATCAAATCTTTTTACCTTCATCGGCAGATGCAGTTTTAACAATTAATAACGCTCAGGCTGCAGTTTTTACTCAGACAGCCAGTTATTCTAATGGAAAAGAAGTTCCAAACGAATTTGCGTATAAAATGACTTTAAACGACGGATATGCCTGGGAAATGAGTGGTAAAAAAGGCGCTGAAAACACCTCAAAAGCTGTTTTTTCTTATAATGGAAAAATCTTACTTGACTTTAATGGCGGAAGCAATTCTAATATTGATGGCCTAATGGGTAGTGAGGCCCTTATACAATATAGAGGTAAAGCGAATGGATTAATCAATTTAATGGACAATTTTGTGATTGTAGCAGATATGGATTTAGCTACTGAAGCGGCTGATAAAGTAGCTTTAGAAAAAAGCTTGGTACGTCCTACGCCACTATATGATAATAACAACCCTAATAATGACTACAAGGCATATCACACTGCCTTAAATGTATACGAAAAAAAGCAATCTGAAGGCTTGGCCGCAATTTCTAATAAAAACTTAAAACTAATCTTAGTTTCTAAAAAAGACGGAACTAAAATAGCTGATATTGTTCAACATTCAGAAAAAAGCGGAGACGATTATATTTATAGATTACCAGTTTGGAATGCAGAATACAAATACTGGACATACAGTGAGAAAGGGGAAGAATTCAATCAACCTTATCTTGAAGAAGTATACTACTTAAAATTCAACGACAACACTGAAGTAGCTATGAGCGTTTATTTCTCAGAAGGATTTGAAAAATTGTCAACCAAATTCACTGATTTCGCAGCATCTTTTAAAAAATAAACAGCAATTAAAATTTTACTTAAAGCCGATTTGAAACAATTCAAATCGGCTTTATTTTGTAGGAGGTGTTTTAACAGTTAAAGTACTCTGACCATATCCTGCCCAAATACCAATTCCGCCTTTAATATTCGATTTTAAACTTGTATTTGATGGATAAATTGGATTCTTGCTGTTTACGATTTCGTTTTGCCAGCTGTTCCAGAAATCCAAGGCGTCTTTGTTTTGGGTTCTTAATTTTACATGAATCAAATCCCCATCTGCAAAATAAGGTGTAAATTTAGTTTTAGGAAAAAGCAAAATCCCACGATTAACCTGTACGGTAACTGAAGATTCTTTAAAATTTTTATCATCCAGATTACCATAAAATACAGGCACAAAAACAGGCTCTTCTTTGTCTATTTTTGTAGCAATCTGGTAATAGTTTTTTTCATTTACGGGATCATCAAATTTTACAAAAATATATCCAGTTGTATCTGCAGCATTCTTTTTTATATACTCGGCACTTTTAAGTTTTACTGATTTTGGAATTGTTGTTACGGCTTGAACAACACGATTTAAATATTCTATTTTAATGGAGTATTCTTTTCCCGCCTCACCCATTAGAGTTGATCCAAAATACACAAACGGTGGCACTCTGTTTTTGTCATTTTTAACTCTTAAAACCTCAGATGTCTCACCATCAGAAATAGTGATTTTTGCAGAACGAATAACATGATTCAAAACATTTGTAGAATCTATAGCATCTGTAACAGGAATACTGCTTGACAATAAAACCTGGGCATAATCACCTTCTTCAATCCATCCTTCGACTACAATTTTAGATTCAATACTTTTTTCGCTAAAATCATCTTTAGAACAACTTACAGCAACGAGAGTAAAAAGAAATAATATATATTTTTTCATTGTTTAAAATTTAAACCTCCAGCTTATTGAAGGCAGAATGCGGTACAAGACCTTTTTTTCCTGTTTTACAATTACAGTATTTTTATCATTATTGACTTTAACATCTAAAATCACATAAATTGGATTATCAATATTGAAAGTATTGTAAATCGAGAAATTCAAGGCGCTCTCTTTTTTATTTGTTTTTACGAAGAAATAATTAACAGAAAGATCTGTCCTGATATAATTAGGCATTTGTGCATTATTATATTCTGAATATTCTTTGACGGGATTATTGTTGATAAAATACCAGGAAGTGGGCATCGTAAATCGATTTCCTGAACTAAATATCTGAGTAATACCAAAATTCCATTTTGGATTTAAATCATACATCCCAACCACTGAAAGATTATGACGTCTGTCGTATTTTGCAAAATAAGTTTTCCCATTGTTGAGTTCATCAAAGTTTCGATCAGACCAACTCAGCGTATAACTTAACCAACCTGTAAATTTTCCGTTGTTTTTGCGCAACATCATTTCTAATCCGTACGCTTTCCCTTTTCCAACTAATAGATCATTCTTTAAAGTTGTGATTTCGTTAAACTGCGTTATTCCATACGGATATTCAAGTAAATTTTTCATCGAACGATAAAACCCTCCTAAAGATGAAGAAATATTCTTCGAAATATTTTGATTTGAACCAATCGAAAACTCATCTGAAGATTGCGGTTTTATTCCCTCTGAACTGGCAATCCAGAAATCAGTCGGAATCCCGACGCTCGAAGTAGTTATTAAACTCAAATATTGATATTGCCTGTTGTAAGATCCGTAAAAAGAATACTTTTCGTTTGCGATATAATTTAGTAAAACACGTGGCTGAAAATGTAAATACGAATCATTAGAACCTGAAGTATAGTAATTAATCCTAAGCCCTAACTCAGCATTTAAACGATTCGTAAGTTTTGGTTTTATGGTAGTAAAAACCGCAGCTTCATCAGCATTTATTATATTATTTTGAGTTGTATTATTATCGGTCAGATTTTCAATATTTACTTTTTGAGGCTGTAAATTATGATGTACATACTGCACTCCCGATTCTACAGGAACGCTTTTTATCGAGTAACGAAAGGCATTATTAAATCCAAAATCTTTGACATACGATGAAACACCAAATTCGATTGTGGCTTGTTCCATATTCAATTCATTAGAATATTTACTAAAATAAACAGAGTTACTCATACTTATTTTAGGCGAAAATGTAGTTGCTAATGTTGGGGAAACCGTAAAATTACTCCATTTTAAATCTGTTTTCAAAGCCAGATTACTGTCCTTTATTCTTAATACGTCTCCGCTAATAAAGGCATCTACAGAAAGTAAATTATTTTTAGAAATCTGAGAAATAAAGGTCATATTCCCATCAGAAAAACCATATTTCATATCCTGATCATCTTTATTATTTGAACCCGAATTTAATAATGGCGCTACAACTTCATCGATATAAGTTTTTCTTCCGGAGATATAAAAACCCGTTTTATCATTTACAGGAATAGCAAGGGTAAGTTGCGAAGCTAAAATCCCAATATTTCCCTGAATACCCAATTCAGACGGTATTTTTTTGTTGGGAACTAAAAGTGTTGTTGAACTTAAACGTCCGCCATATTTAGCATTCGAACTTGATTTATCAAATTCTACACCTTTAATATGGTCTGTATTGTAAAAAGGAAAAATACCTAATAAATGTGACATACCATATATAGGAGTGCCGTCGTATAATATGGCATTATGTCCGGGATCTCCACCTCGTACATACAAATATCCGTTTGCATCTCCTGAATTCTGAACCCCTGGCGTGAGTTGTAAAAGTTTAATGATATCTGTGGTTCCTAAAACTGTGGGAACAGAGGACAATTCTTTTAAATTGAACGATAGTCTTCCTCCTGACAAATTAGTAAAACCGCTTTTTTTATCATTGGATATTATGACTTCTTTTAAAAGTGAAATGTCTTTTTCCAGTACAATTGAAATTAAAGTGTCTTTTACAAAATCAAGATGAATTGATTTTGCAAGATACCCAATTTGATTAATCGTTATTTTGACCTGACCTAAAGGGATGTTTTCTGAGAAGCTACCCAGAATATCAGATATTGCGTAGTAGTGTTGATTGTTCACATCTAAAGAAATACTGGCACCAAGAAGGCTTTCGTTTTCAGAAGATTGTATGTTTCCTGTTATAGTGGCTTTAGATTGCGCAAATACAGTAGAAAAACAGAATAAAAAAAAGAATAAAATTGGTTTTGACACTTGATTTTAATAAGAAAAGTGCGAAAGTAAACAATTAAAAATCAATTCTTAGAGGAAGTAAATATTTTTATTTATTGTTTAAAATTCATGCCCCGAAAACTCTTATTATTACCTGAATGCCGCATGAGGTATAGAAGGCAATGTTATTAAGTTAAGCTTTTTTTAAGGACAATTATGGCTAAAAAAATTCGCACAAAGTCGCAGAGTCGCAAAGAAAACAGATGTAAACTTGGCGGCTCTGCGACTCCGCGCGAGATCCATTCGGCAAAAGCATTATAGATTTTCCTTAACTTAATGACATTGAGCTTCGGGACTGCGGGTCATGCCCTATTCATTTTTATTTTTACTTCAGCTTATTCAAATACATATTCACCACATTATCCAAACCAAGATAAAGTGCTTCTGCAATTAATGCATGACCAATAGAAACCTCCAGCAATCCTGGAATATTTTGTTTAAAAAACTGAATATTATCTAAACTCAAATCATGTCCGGCATTAATTCCTAACTCTAATTCATTAGCCAATTCTGCAGCTTTCACATACGGATCGATTCCATTTTTATTTCCTAAATCATATTGATGTGCAAAAGCCTCCGTATACAATTCGATACGATCTGTTCCTGTTTTTTTAGCGCCTTCGATAATATCTAAAACCGGATCAACAAAAATTGAAGTTCTGATTCCGTTACGTTGAAATTCCTGAATCACTTCGGTCAGATAAGACTGATTTTTTATAGTATCCCAACCAGCAGAAGAAGTAATAGCCCCAATTGCATCCGGAACTAATGTTACTTGGGTTGGCTTGCATTCTAAAACCAAATCAATAAAATTATGTTGTGGATTTCCTTCAATATTATATTCGGTATAAACAATTGCTTTTAGATCGCGTGCATCCTGATAACGAATATGACGCTCATCCGGACGTGGATGAATTGTGATTCCTTGTCCCCCAAATTTCTGAATATCGGCCGCCACTTTTAGTAAATCCGGAACATTTCCTCCTCGTGCATTTCTAAGGGTTGCAATTTTATTGATATTTACACTTAACTTTGTCATATAAATAGATAATTAATTCTAGTAACACTATATTTGTTACGACAAAAATACAAAGTAAAACGTAGCAGTTTTTGCTATTTTTTGATTATTTTGCATCAAATATCCTTAAGAGATTTATGACAGAAATTACAAACTATATCACCAATGATTTCAGAGCGATAGATAGCCAGGAAACGATAGCATCGGTTCAGGACTTTTTTGCCGATTTGAATTTTTCGCATTTTCCGGTTTTGGAAAACGGAATTTTCATTGGAAGCATTGCTTCAGATGATGTTGAAACTTTTGACACTGACAAAAAAGTTATTGATTACAAATATACTCTCGAACGTTTTTTTGCCCGAAAATCAATGATGTGGCTAGATGTTTTAGAAGTTTTTGCTAAGAACCATACCAATGTAGTTTCGGTTCTTGACGAAAACAATGCTTACATTGGATATTATGAAATGGAAGATATCATGAAGTTTTTTCAGGAAACTCCATTTTTGAAAGAACAAGGCGGCATAATTATCGTTCAGAAAGGTCTTTTAGATTATTCGATGGGTCAGGTAACTCAGATTGTAGAAAGTAACAACGGAAAAATCCTTGGCTGTTTTGTTTCTGAAGCTGATCTTGAAAATGTTCAGATCACCATAAAGATCGGTATTGGACCAATGAATGAAATTATCCAGACTTATAGAAGATATGGTTATGAGATTATTTCAGAACATCAGGAAGACGCTTATATCAACAGCTTAAAAGAGCGTTCAGATTATTTAGACAAATACCTTAATATATAATACAATTAGAAAATATGCCAATTAGAAAATTAGATAATTTCTTAATTTTATCTAATTTACACATTTTGTAATTTTCTAATTGAAACATTGACACATTGACACATTATCTAATTGACACATTATCTAATTTTAAAAAATGAAAGTAGCCATTTACGGACAATATTATCAAAATAGTACAGAGCCTATTATTAAAGATATTTTTATATTTTTCAATTCAAATAATGTTGAAATGGTTATTGAAGAGAACTTTTTAAAAATGCTTTATGAAAAGCAACTTATCACAAAGGAATACAAAACTTTTTCAGCAAGTACTTCTTTAGATGATAGTTTTGTAATGTTGATTAGTATTGGTGGTGACGGAACTATTTTAAGAGCTGCTACTTTAGTCCGAAATTCCGGAGTACCAATTTTAGGAATCAACGCTGGAAGATTAGGATTTCTGGCAACTGTACCTAAAGAAAGTATTGATAATTTTTTGCAGTTTGTAATTGATAAAAACTACACTATTTCTGAAAGAACCTTACTCAGTTTAAGTTGCGATCCTAAAAATGACGCTATCGAAGAAGATCTTAATTTTGCCATGAACGAAGTTACAGTAAGCAGAAAAGATACTACTTCGATGATTACGGTAGACACTTATTTGAATAATGAATATTTGAATTCGTACTGGGCAGATGGATTAATAATCTCTACACCAACTGGCTCAACAGGATATTCTTTAAGCTGTGGCGGACCAATATTAACCCCAAATGTAGAAAGTTTGGTTATTACGCCCATTGCACCACATAATCTAAACGCACGTCCGCTTGTTATTCCGGATAATACCGAGATAAAGCTTCGTGTTTCAGGAAGAGAAGATCAATATTTAGTTTCGCTGGATTCCAGAATTGCTTCGGTAAGAAATGAATCTGTATTAACAATTACCAAAACAAATTTTAAAATAAAGATGATAGAAATTCCAGGTGAAACTTTCTTGAAAACGTTACGAAACAAATTACTTTGGGGAGAAGATAAGAGAAATTAAGTCCTTTTATGATTCCTTACTATACGATAATACTACTTTTTCCCGTTCTGCATGTATCGAATCATCATTAAATGTCTCAAAATCATATTACAAATTGAAAAAAAAGCACATTTAACTAAAGGAACGTTGATTCGTATTGATAATTATTATATTTGCACGCAATTTTTAATTAAATGAAGAAAATTTTTAATTTATTGTTATGCTTTTTTCCCTTTATTACACTAAACGCTCAGATTAATGAGATTGGTGTTTTTTTAGGCGGAAGCAACTTTGTTGGTGACGTAGGAAATACAACTTATATTGCTCCTGAAAAACTAGCCTTTGGTATCTTGTATAAATGGAATAAAAGCCCGCGTCATTCGTATCGCTTCTCTTATACACAATCAACTCTTACAGGAAACGATCTCGATTCAGATGAATCGGGAAGAAACCAACGAGGTTATAGTTTTAAAAATACCGTAAAAGAGCTTTCTGCGGGTTTAGAGTTTAATTTCTTTGATTTTAATCTTCATGATTATCATCCAAAAATTACTCCTTATATATATTCAGGTTTGAGCTACTTTATGTACGATGAATTATATGTAACAGGAGGACAAACAAAAAAAGACAAAAGTTCAGGATCATTTGCCATACCAATGATATTGGGAATCAAATCGAATATAGCACCTAGTTGGGTTTTAGCTGCCGAAGTTGGTCTTCGCTATACTTTTACAGATAATATTGACGGAAGTAATCCGAGTAATGGCAATTATAAGCAATTGCATTTTGGAAATTTAAATAATAATGACTGGTATGTGTTTTCAGGAATCACTTTAACCTATACCTTTGGAGAAAAACCTTGCTATTGCGCAGAATAATAAAATGAATTTACTAGACTCTATAGATCAAACAAACTTACCCAAACATCTGGCCATTATTATGGACGGAAATGGACGTTGGGCAAAACAACAAGGTTTTTTAAGAGCATTTGGTCACGAGAACGGAACAAAATCTGTAAAAAAAACAATTACTACTTGTGCTAAACTTGGCATCGAGTATTTAACGCTATATGCTTTTTCTACAGAAAACTGGAATCGTCCAAAACTTGAAGTCGAAGCATTAATGAGAATTTTAATCAATTCATTAAAAAAAGAGCTTGGTACTTTACAAGAAAACAATATCAAACTTAATGCAATTGGAAACCTTGACAAATTACCAAAATCAGCTCAAAAAGAGCTGCTGGATGTAATTGACAAAACAAAAAATAACACACGTCTTACGCTAACTCTTGCTTTAAGTTACGGATCAAGAGAAGAATTGGTAAATGCCGTGAGAATCATCAGTGATAAAGTTAAAAATAATATAATTTCAATAGACAGTATTGACGATTCAATTATAAATGAGCATCTTTACACGCAAAATTTACCTGACGTAGATTTATTAATACGAACAAGTGGAGAACATAGAATAAGTAATTTTTTGCTGTGGCAAATTGCCTATGCAGAATTATATTTTACTAATGTCTTGTGGCCAGACTTTAAAGATCAAGATTTATATGAGGCTATTATTAGTTATCAAAAAAGAGAACGTAGATTTGGAAAAACCAGTGAACAAATTAAATAATATTTTAGTGTTACAAAAAAGAGTACAAATAGTCCTTACCCTACTTCTTTTGGGTAGTTTTTCACAAATAAAAGCACAAGAAAGAGTTCCTTTTGATCAGGGAAAAAAATATATTCTTGCTAAAGTTTCTGTTGTTGGTAAAATAAGCTTCAATGAACAAACTGTAGTTACCTTTTCAGGCCTTCAAAAAGGACAGGAAATAACTGTACCCGGAGAAGAAATAAGTGGTGCTATCAAAAAATTAGGTAAACTTGGCCTATTTGATGAAATATCCTTTTATGTAAATAAAATAGACAATGACAGTATCTATCTGGATCTGAATATTGTTGAACTTCCTAAACTAAATGAAGTAAAATTTGTTGGTATTAAGAAAAACAAAATCGAAGGATTAATTAAGGACAACAATTTGACCAAAAACAAAATTGTAAACGAAAACTTAGTTACGACTACCAAAAATTACATAGAAAACAAATACAAAAAAGACGGTTTTTATAACACCAAAGTTACTATTACAAATACTCCTGACACCATTAATGGGCATCATGTAAATATGCTTGTTCGGGTAGACAAAGGTGATAAAGTAAAAATTAGCAGTATCGACTTCATTGGCAACAAGCAACTTAGCAGTAACCAATTAAGATCTGCGATGAAAGATACTAAGCAAAAAAATGTACTCCGCATTTTAAAATCTTCAAAATTTATTCCTGAAAAATACAAAACTGACTTAGAGAAGGTTGTAGCTTCTTATAAAGAAAAAGGATATCGTGATGCACGAATTATTTATGATTCTGTTACTTATAACAAGAAGAAGAATATGCTTGCCATCAAAATTAATATGGAAGAAGGAAACAAATACTACTTTGGTAATATTAAATTCTTAGGAAATACTGTTTATTCTGATCAGCTGTTAAATCGTTATTTAGGAATCAAAAAAGGGGAAACTTATAATGGTGTTTTACTTGAAAAACGTATTGCTGACAAAACAAAACCTGACGCAGAAGACATTACAAACTTATACCAAAACAATGGTTATTTGTTCTCTAACATCAATGCTGTAGAGGTAAAAACGGTAAACGATACTATCGATTTTGAAATTAGAGTTACAGAAGGTCCTATCGCTTACTTCAACAAAATATCTGTAGTAGGAAACGATAAAACCAATGACCACGTTATATACCGTGAACTTAGAACTAAACCGGGAGAAAAGTACAGTAAAGAACAATTGGTTAGAACTATTCGTGAAATTGGACAATTAGGATTCTTTGATCCTGAAGCTATTGATCCAAAATTCAAAAATGTAGATGCTGCAGCAGGAACTGTTGATATTGAATATCACGTTGTAGAAAAAGGATCAAGCCAGGTTGAACTTCAGGGAGGTTACGGTGGTGGAGGTTTCATTGGAACCTTAGGATTATCTTTCAACAACTTCTCGGCAAGAAACATATTCAACAAGGAATCTTATAAACCATTACCAATGGGAGATGGTCAAAAAGTAGCACTTCGTTTACAAGGAAGTACTTATTTCCAGACGTATAGTTTATCATTCTCAGAACCATGGTTTGGAGGAAAAAAACCAGTACAATTTAGTTCATCTATCTCGTATAGTAAGCAGTTCTTAAACAACTATGCTACAAGAACTGTAGATAAAAGCAAGAGTTTTAACATCCTGACATTACAAGTTGGTTTAGCAAAACGTCTTACTGTGCCGGATGATTATTTTGTATTATCACAATCTGTGAGTTACCAACATTATGATTTAAATAACTATAATACAGGTTTATTTACCTTTGGTAACGGAGCGTCAAGAAACTTAGCGTATACAATTGGACTTTCAAGAAGTAATAAAGGGGTTAACCCAATATTCCCGACATACGGTTCTGATTTTAGTGTTTCTGCAAAACTTACACCTCCATATTCATTATTTAATGGAGTTAAATACGGAGACTTACAAAATCAAAAAGAATACAAATCACAATATACGGGAGCTCCAACTTCAGGAGTAGATGGTAAACCACTTAACACTGGAGACTACGTTAAAACGGAAACTATCAACGGACAATCAGGTACTGTAAGTGTTGGATCTGATTATGCAAGTGCAGATACTGATCAGGGGAAAGTCGATCAAAAGAAATACAATTGGTTAGAATATTATAAAATTAAATTTAAAGCAGACTGGTATACTAAACTATATGGTAAATTAGTTCTAAGAACATTAACTGAATTTGGTTTCTTAGGTGCTTATGACCAGGCAAGAGGTGATGTACCATTTGAGCGTTTCTATTTAGGAGGAGACGGAATGGCTATGTACTCAATGGATGGTAGAGAAACTATTGGATTAAGAGGTTATGAAAATAATTCCCTAACCCCTGTAAATTCAAGAAATGAGCAAATTGGAGCAACTATTTATAATAAGTTCTCTATGGAATTACGTTACCCAATTACATTAAAATCATCTGCATCTATTTATGCGTTGGCTTTCTTAGAAGCTGGATCATCATATCCAACCTTTAAAGATTATAACCCTTTTGACCTTTACCGCTCTGCTGGTGTTGGTTTACGTGTATTCATGCCTGCATTTGGATTATTAGGTATTGACTGGGGTTACGGTTTCGATCCTCAACCAGGAGAAACAAAAGCACACGGTAAAGAAATTCACTTTATCATTGGACAACAATTTTAGTAGAATTTTTAATACATTTGTTTAAAAATTTAAAATATACTAATGTTATGAGAAAGCAATTTTTATTTATGTTTTTGGCCGTGATTGTTGTAAATACAAGTAACGCTCAGACTAGAACGACAAGGATTGGTTACATTGACATGGAGTATATTTTAGAGAATGTCTCTGATTATAAAGAAGCAAAATCTCAGTTGGAGCTTAAAGCCCAAAAGTGGAAACAAGAAATAGAAGCTAAAAAACTAGACATTACAACTCTTAAAGAAGGTCTAAAAGCAGAAAGAGCTTTACTTACTAAAGAGCTTATTGATGAAAGGGAAACAGAGATTAAATTTCTTGAAGATGAAATGTTGACTTATCAGGAAAAGCAATTTGGAGCTAATGGAAATTTAATGCATCAAAAAGCTTCGTTGGCAAAACCAATACAAGATCAGGTTTTTACTGCTGTTCAGGATATTGCTGAAGCTAAAAATTATGATTTTATCTTTGACAAATCATCTGATCTGACAATGCTTTTCAGTAACAAAAGATTTGACATAAGCGATCAGGTAATACGTGTTTTAAACAGAACTGATAAGAGAGAGCAACTGACTAAAAAACAATTGAAAGATCAGGAAGCTAAAGAAAGTATCGAAAATGCCATTGATGAAAATCCGGCATTACAGGACAGACAAAAAGCACTAGAAGAGAAAAGAACGGCCAGAGAGAAATTAATTGAGGACAGAAGATTAGAACAGGAAGCCAAGAAAAAAGAATACGACGACAGAAGGAAAGCAATTGCAGCAGAAAGGGAAGCTAAAAAAAATGGCACGGTTTCTGAACCAGCCAAAACAGATGCAACTAAAACTGACGCAACAGCAAAACCTGCTGCCACATCTACTGAAACAACAACCGCTGATCCGGCAGTAAATAAAGCTGAAGAAAGACAAAAACTTTATGAACAGCGTAAAAAAGAGTTAGAAGAAAGAAGAAAGAAAATTTTAGAAGAACGCGAAGCGGCTAAAAAAGCAAAAGAGGCCGAAACACAAAAAGCAAATACGACCAATAATTAATTAATATTTTAAAAATGATGAAACAAATCAAAACTTTACTAATTGCTGCACTACTAATTTTAGGAGCAAGTAACACAATGAACGCACAAGCTAAGGTAGCTCATGTTGATGTTAGCGAGATCATGTCGAAAATGCCTGCAATGCTGGATGCACAAAATCAACTACAAAAATTAAGTGGTACATACGATGCTGAATACAAAAAAATGGTTGACGAATACCAAGTAAAAATCAAAAAGTATGAAGGTGAAGCTGCAACTGTAACTGATGCTGTAAACGGAGAACGTTCTAAAGAAGTTCAGGACATGCAAAAAAGAATCGTTGATTACAGAGACAACGCTCAAAAAGAATTACAACAAAAAGAAACTGACATCGTAAAACCATTAATGGAAAAAGTAAGAGCTTCTATCTCAAAAGTTGGAAAAGCTAAAGGTTTCCAATATGTATTAGATGGTTCTACTCTTTTATTAGCTGATGGTCCAAACATTACTGCTGATGTAAAAAAAGATTTAGGATTCTAAAAAACAGTTTCCTTAAAATAAAAAAAACTGCTTAAACTTTCAAAAGTTTTAAGCAGTTTTTTTTTTACATTAAATTAAAACTAAAAAACCGAAAAATTCGCACATTTCACGTAAATTGGAATATAGATTTATTTCAAAAAACACTAAATTTGCATTATGACGAATAACAATCCTATAGGCGTTTTTGATTCCGGTATTGGAGGAACTTCCATTTGGAATGCCATTCATAACTTACTTCCAAACGAAAAAACTATTTACCTTGCCGATAGTAAAAATGCTCCTTACGGTCAGAGAACCAAAGAAGAGATTGTTGCGTTAAGCAAAAAGAATGTTGATTTTTTACTGGACATGAATTGCAAACTGATCGTTATCGCCTGTAATACTGCCACAACAAATGCAATTCTGGAACTTCGTGCTGATTATGATATTCCGTTTATAGGAATTGAACCTGCAATAAAGCCTGCCGCTAATAATTCGAAAACACAAGTTATTGGCATTTTAGCCACAAAAGGAACACTGAATAGTGAGCTATTTAATAAGACAGCAGAAATGTTTCAAAACACCAAAATAATTGAACAAGTTGGCTATGGACTTGTTCAGCTTATTGAAGATGGTAATCTGAATTCGCCAGAAATGACGCAATTATTAGAATCCTATTTGCAACCCATGATCGATGCTAATATTGATTATCTTGTTTTAGGGTGCAGCCACTACCCCTACTTAATCCCTCAGATTAAAAAAATCCTGCCGGAGCATATTCATATTATAGATTCCGGAGAGGCTGTAGCAAGACAGACTCAGAATATTTTGCGTGAAAAAGTTGGTTTTACAGACCAGCAAAAAAGTGATCCTGTATTTTATGTCAATTCGAATCCTGAAGTTTTAAAATCAATCTTAGGTTATAAATATCCTGTAATCGAAAAAGACTTTTAGATATTAGGTGTCCTAGTCTATTTTTCGTTTGATGAACCAAATCCCATCCAATGATAAATTAAGTGATATTTTATGATAATTTTCTTTGATCAAATTATCTGAAACCCTTCCTTTTTGTCCGTATGAATATGAAATATGCAAAGCCGAATACGTATTATCTATTGGCAAGGTAAGTCCAACAGAAATCGCTGCGTTATTCACCCTTTTTCCGTCAACCTCAAGATAGCCGGTATCAAAATTCACACCTGTTGCATATTGAACCCTATCCCAATATTTTCGAATATTCTTTTTACTACTATATGTAAATCCAAGTGCAAATCGATCCTGGTTCACAAAATTTCCATATAATTCAGATTGATTACTATCACTCCATAAACTCTTCTCATAATCCAGTGTCATATTCAAATTGTTTTTAAAGCGCTTACTAATCCCAACACCCATTTCTAAAGGCATATAATAATCATCTGTATCAGAAGCCACATTAGACTCTACGGTTGTTACGACCTCATCAGTAATTGTTTGAACCGTTTGAACTTTAGCCGCCTTAATTTGAGTTGGAAGCTTAAATGTTGTCGCAATAGTAAATGTAGAATCAATTTTATACTGTGCTCCTAATGTCGCTCTTACACCATTATAAGTTGTCTTTTTTTGAATACTGGTAATAGAATTCATTATCAAAAAATGTCTATCATCAGTGGTATTTCCAAACAACACAGCTGCGGATGCTCCTACAGCTAATTTTTTCCCGAATCGGTATCCGTATGAAAAATCAAAATTATTTAATCCTCCTGAACCTACGGCAGTTAAATAATAAAAATCCTGACTATTTTCTATTGGTAATTTTAAATTAGAAATTTTAAATGCAGCACTTGAATACGGTCGAAGCGAAACACTAAATCCGGAATTTTTAGTAACCGGAAAAGCAAGAGCAATATGTGAGAATTGAAAGTTATTACGGCTTTCACTTTTTGAACCACTTTCGTAAGTTGTTGAAATCGCTTTTCCACCAATATCAAACATAAAGTGATTTTGGGGCAAATAGCCCAAAGATGCCGGATTTAGATTATTTATAAAAGTATCTGAAGGTAAAGCCATTCCTGAGGAACCAATTGAAGGAATTACTCCAAAATCAGCATCATAGACACTACCAACTCCGTATAATGAATAAGGAGAACTTGAAATACTTTGAGAAAATGAAGTTAGCGACATCAAAATGGCGCCACCTAAATATGCTATTTTACTTTTCATTTAATAGGAGATGTAATAAATTTTAATTTGGATTTTATTGTTCTCATGTTTCTGATCTCCTAAAACAACGCGGTTTACGGATTTAGAAAGCCCCGGTAATGTTAGAATGAGAGAAGATCTGGAATCAGATTGCTTCAGCATTTCTTTCTGTAAAAAAGCACCAATTGGAATTGTATAACCAACATTCTCATTAAACTCATCACTTTTTTTATTCAGAGTACCAAAAATCGTTTTGCCCGCAGAATTTACTAATGAGGCACTAATTCTATTTAAATTATCGCCTACATAAACCTGTAGGGAATCTGCTAGAGGATATTTTTGCGAATAGGTATTATTAACGGCTCTCAGGAATATCTGAGCATCTACAATTGCTCCGTTTGCTGAAATATGTTTGAGCTGTTTAATATTGGGGAAATCAATCCTGCAGGCTACTCCTGTTCCTGACTGAATAAATCCCTGCCGGTTTGTTAATGAGCTTGACAACTTACCAGTCGAAATAGGTAAGTTTTCAAGTAAGGTTCCGGTTTTATCTGATGAAATTGAATTGAATTGCTTTCCGGCATCCAGAATCGTAAAATCTATAATAAAAGGAACTTCTTCTGCCCCTGCCTGATACTTTGAATAATACATTCGTATCTTACTTGTTGCAACATGAAAACCCGTAACGCTGGATGAATTAGATGTTGATGGCACCAAAACCAAACCCTTTAGATACTCAGTAAAAGTATCAAAGTCTGTAATTTCTTTTTTCTTTAATTTCTGAAAAAGTGCCGCACCAAACACATCACTCATTTTAATATTAATAGAGTCTTTTTCGGTTGGCCTTGGCTTGTATGAAATTGTTCCGAGGCTTTCATCACTATAACTTAAAGTCGAATTATTATAAAAACTATAATCATCAGTATTGGGTCTTACCCGTTGAGTCACTCGATGAATATCGAACGTTTGCACCTTTGTAGTATCACCATAATAATAGTTATCATATTTTAGAATCATTGCAATCGAATCAAAAACATAATTGGTCGTTTCTGTATCAGATCCACTACTTTTTAACAGATATGATTCTCCTGATAATTGAAAATAGCTGTTCGATTTTACCTTCCCATAAATTGGATCTTCATAATTCCCAATCAAAATTCGATTTTGATTCGAAGTAACAAGAGAATCAAAATTAATCGTAGACATTTCGACTGTCAGGGTATCAATTAAAATAACTTTATTACCAACAGCCAGATAATCAGATCCAACAACAAATTCGCCGGCATCAGCATCTGTTCCGCATGAAATTGCGGTCACAGCCAAAAACATCATCAATATAAACTTGTGCATAATCAATTTTTTGAACAAATATAAAATGCACTCTTCTGCACTACACTATAACATATACAGTCACGCCTTTTTACCCTATAAACAGCAAAAAACGATCTACAATAGATAAATGCTCCTTAATAATTCATTCAACCTTAAAAAAGGCTGTTTAGTCTATCAAAAAGTGGCATACATATATCTTCTTTTTTTTAAAACCATTACCCTCCTACTTTTGAACCAATAAACAAGTAATGAAAACAAGGTTTTTAATTTGGTCGATTTTTTTGATTTCAATTTTCAACATGAAAGCTCAGGAGAGCTTTTCAGTTAACATGAATGTAAAAACAGAACCAACTGACAAAATTGATTTTAACGAAACCAATATCGGTATATCGTTTAACAAGAAAATAGGCGTAAAAAACAAGATAACAAACACACTAGAGTATTCGAATCTGAAAGTGAATTATGAAATAGACCATTATAATAATCCGTATGAGAATTTGGATCGATTTAATCAGATTAAAAACAAGGTTGAATTTTCTCATGAAATTTCAAATGCAACAAGTCTGAATTTTTCAATTACCCCGACAGTAAATTTTCAAAGCAATTTAGACATGGATGCATTTTCAGTTTTGGGAAGTTTTGAGATTAAGCAGCGTTTAAATTCAAATACAATTATCAACATTGGGGCAGCCAGAACAACTGTTTTTGGATCTCCTAAATTCATGCCTGTTTTGTCTCTAAACTATCAAATAAGCAATGCAAGTTCTTTGATGATTGGATTTCCGGATTCAAAGATTTCATATTCTAATAATATCCGAAATAAGTTCAGTCTGAGCAATAGCTTCAATGGTAATTTTTATCATTTAGATTCTCAAAGCGATCTAAATATGAACGCCACAAAAGTTAGCTTATCACAAATGACGTCAGCGCTTGAATACGAAAGAAATGTCGACAAAAACTGGTTTCTAAATTTTAAAGCTGGGTATGATTTTAATAAAAAATACAATCTGATCGATAATGACAATCATAAAGTATATGATTTTAATACCGGTAATGGTTGTGTTTTAGGAATTGGCATCAAATACAAACAATAAATAAATTTAATACACTATGAATAATTTTAAAAAAGGAATATTATTCTCGGCATTGTTTTCCGGTCTTTTTTTTATAGGCTGCAGTAACGACAATGATGATGATGATTTAATGGGGAACTGGGTAAAAAAATCAGCATTTGACGGACCTGCCAGATCTAGTGCAACCAGTTTTGTTATTGGGGATTATGCTTATGTAGCGACAGGTTACACGGGAGATGTATATTTAAAAGATTTATGGTCATATAATTCTTCTGGAGACTATTGGGAACAAAAGGCGGATTTTTCAGGAGTTGGAAGAAGTTCTGCATCTAGTTTTACGCTTAACGAGAAAGGTTATGTTGGTCTTGGATATGATGGAACAAATAGATTGAAAGATTTTTATCAATACGATCCTACCAGTAATAGCTGGACTCAAAAAACTGATTTTGCCGGAACAGGCCGCTTTGGTGCGGTAGGTTTTCAAGCGGGAGGAAAAGCTTATTTTGGAACTGGATATGATGGGAATTACCTAAAAGATTTCTATCAATACAATGACCTGACAAACTCATGGACATTGGTAAATGGATTTGGAGGAAACAAAAGACGTAATGCTACCACTTTTGTAATTGGTGATAAAGCTTATTTAGTAACAGGAAGCAACAATGCTGTTTATCAGGAAGATTTCTGGGAATTTGATCCCGCTACTGAAGTATGGACCAGAAAACGTGACATCAATAAAAATACTGATGACGACTACACTTACAATGACGATTATGCAATCGTTCGTTCGAATGCCTCTGGTTTTTCAATGAACGGATTAGGTTATGTTGTGGGTGGAGAAAGCATAAAAACAATCTGGGAATACAATCCTGCAACGGATTTATGGGTAGAAAGAACTCCTATGGAAGGTGCTACCAGAACAGATGCTGTTGGGTTTGCAATCAATAATCGTGGTTTTTATATGCTGGGCAGAGTGGGTTCTACTTACTTTGATGATACCTGGGAATTTAAACCTCTAGAAGAGCAAAATGACAATGACAATTAACATTCAAAAACAATTCTTCTGGGGTAAAATCCAGAAGAATGTATTGCTTGCGATACTTATTTTACAATTTTTAGCCTGTGCGAAAAATGAAACTTTTAAAATCGAAGCCTTCAAAACTACGTCAGGTTGGGGTTATTCGATCGCTACAAAGAACAAAATCATCATCAAGCAGGCTATTATTCCAGTCATAAACGATAACAAAAGTTTTTCGACAGAAAGTGATGCTTTAAAAGTAGGTCATTTAGTTGTAGAGAAACTCAACAACAACATATCACCAACCATAACCAAAAATGATTTAATTTTATTAAAAATTAAATTATAAATGACACTAGACATTATCAAAAATACAAGCTCAAATAAAATTCTATTCCATAGTATCATCTGGTTATTCTTTATCCTGACTTCATTAATTGAATTTTATGAAAGTCCGTTTGCGATCAACAATGATTTTTATGTACAATGGACTACTGGAATTATTTTGTTTTATCTGAACTATTTTTATTTGGTACCTGTCTTGCTTTTAGAGAAAAAATACTGGCTTTATTTTACTTTTGTTTTTGCTGTGATCCTGCTGTTTATGATTATCAGAATTAATTATTTTATTCCTGAAATTAAGTTTGCAAGGACACGAATGATGCCGCCTCCGGAAGAACTTAAACTGTTTTTAAAAAACAAAAGATTCAAACCAATGTCGTTGGCAACAAGGCCACCTTTATTCTTTAAAATTGGCCCTTCATTTTTCTATATTTTAATTATTACCATAAGTGCCGTTATTAGAACGCTTACAGAGTTTTATAACAATCAGCAAAACAAGTTAATTGCCGAAACACATCGAACAAATACTGAATTGATCTATTTACGCAAACAAACTAATCCGCATTTTTTATTCAATTCATTAAATAGTATCTATTCTCTGGCACACAAAAAATCTGATTTGGTCCCTGATGCCATTGTTACATTATCAGAATTGATGCGCTATATGCTGTATGAAACTGACAATAAAACGGTGGCTTTAGAAAAAGAAGTCAATTATATTCAGAATTATATAGAGTTACAAAAGCTCAGACTTAACAATATCGAAGATATCTTTATCAATGTTCATGGCGATACCAGGAACAAGTTTATCGAACCCTTGTTATTGATTTCGTTTGTTGAAAATGCTTTTAAATATGGAACGGATTACAAAGGTGCCGCCCATGTAAAAATCAAAATTTTTATTCTCGAAAACACGCTTGATTTCTGGATCGAAAATACGATCGAAAATTATGTTAAAGATCCTGAAAACTCGGGAATTGGACTTGTTAATATTCAAAATCGACTGGACTTGCTTTATCCAAACGCTCACGAACTTAGCATAACACAGGACAATCAATATTACCGTGTACATCTGAATTTAAAATTAGATAAAATTCAAACTGCAATAAATTAATTAAGCTGACTATGGACAGAAAAAAATTTATCCGAAATAGTATTTTAGGAATTGCTTCGTTAGCAACAGCTTCTAAACTATTAGAATCCTGTTCTAAAAACGATCATGATGATAGCGGCTCCAGCTCTTCAGAAGACGGAAGCTGCACTGTTTCCCCATCAGAAACAAAAGGCCCATTCCCTATCAAAACCCCAAGTCAGTTGGTTCTAGAAAATATAAAATCAGACCGAATTGGAGTTGCTTTACTTATAAACTTAGTAATCGAGAATAAAAATAATAACTGTTCACCACTATCAGGCGTTTTAGTTGACGTTTGGCATTGTGATAAAGATGGTAATTATTCTGAATATGGCGGGACATCAATGCAGCCAAAAGATTATACATCGGTTCATTTTTTGAGAGGAAGACAAACCACCAATTCAAAAGGAGAAGTTTCGTTTATTTCGATTTTCCCGGGTTGGTATCAGGGCAGGGCACCTCATGTGCATATTGAAGTTCTAAGCACTAACGGCACATCACTTTTAGTAACACAAATTGCTTTTCCTGAAACCGTTTCGAGTACTGTTTATTCGAGCGAAAACTATGTTGCACACGGTCAGGCTGACACATCAAACACAAGAGACAATGTTTTCTCAGATAGTTTAGCCGATGAATTAGCGACGCTAACAGGCAATCTTACAGACGGTTACACACTAAGCAAAACCATCACGGTAAACACATAATTAAGGCTTAATCAGTATTTTATGATAATTTTAAAACTTAATTTACTGGTTTAAAACTACTTTTGACTGCCAAAGCAAAATTTAAATTCAAAACCTTAGCAAATGAAATGTGTAATTATAGACGATGAGCCTTTAGCAGTTGAATTATTAGAAGATTTTGTTCGAAAGGTAGATTCACTTGAACTGATAAGTACTTTTAATAATGCTATTGATGCTGTTTCCTTTATCAATCAGAACAGTGTCGATTTGATTTTTCTTGACATTGAGATGCCTCATTTTTCAGGAATTGATTTCCTGAATACAATCGAGAAAAAACCTTTAGTAATTTTTACAACAGCTTATTCTGATTATGCCGTTGAAGGTTTTAATCTTGGAGCTGTTGATTATCTGGTAAAACCAATTCCATTTCACCGCTTCTTAAAATCAGTTGTCAGAGCGCAGCAGGTTTTAAATCCGTCAACAAACATCCAAGCCATTTCTGAAAGTACTACTGCACCTGAACTGGAACAGGATTTTATGTTTGTAAGGGCTGAATACGAAAATGTAAAAATGAATTTTTCGGATATTTTATTTATCGAAGGTTTAAAAGATTACGTCAAAATTTACACCACAGATAATAAATTCACATTAACTTTAATTAGTTTAATAAAGCTGGAAAATTTACTTTCAAGCAAAGGGTTCTCCCGAATTCACAGGTCTTATATCATTAATATAAAACACGTAAAATCAATACAAAAAAATAAAGTTTTGATTAGCGACAAACGAATTCCGATAAGCGAAAGCTATAAAAATTCTTTTTTCGAAAGAATCAATTTATAAATCGTCAAATTCCAATAAACAAAAAATCCCAAATTCCAATAAGAAGTCAAACATCTTTGGAATTTGGGATTTTTTTATTTTGGAGATTTTAGCTTATTCTTCGTTTTTAAACCAACCTGAATACATGACATAATTGTTCGAAATACGTTCAATTTCGCCTGCAAAATCTGATTGATCAATGTCTTTTACTTTCTTTGCCGGAACGCCCGCATAAATAGTCCCGGAAGCTACAACTGTATTTTGTGTAACAACTGCACCGGCAGCTATAATCGAATTACTTTCTACAACACAATTATCCATTACGATGGCGCCCATTCCTATCAGAACATTGTCATGAATAGTACATCCGTGCACAATTGCATTATGTCCTATAGAAACATTATTACCAATAATCGTAGGATGTTTTTGATAGGTACAATGAATAATAGCTCCGTCCTGAATATTAACCTTATTTCCTATCGATATAAAATTAACATCTCCGCGGATAACAGCATTAAACCAAACACTGCAAGAATCCCCAAATACAACATCACCAACAATTGTGGCATTTTCAGCAACATAACAATCCTCAGGAATAGAAGGTGTTTTTCCGTTTACAGATTTAATCAGCATAATAAAAATTTTAGTTAATGGCGGGACAATTACAATCGTAACGTTCCTTTTTACAAAATAAATTGATTCCTAAAGTAATTTGATGGTATCCTCCAGTATCAAATTTCACATTGCCTGTCACTTGTGAATACGTGTAAGCAAACATAAAATTATTATAATTTAAACCTATTATAGGTGTAATGTATTGCAATTTCTGACCCGATACACCACTTGCTGTACTGTATTGTGCACCATCAAAACTTCTTCTGTAAGACAATGCTGCCCACAAACTTCCAAAATCCATATTTTTGTAAGCTTTCATGTTGAAATCAATTGTTTTCTGCTTCGTTTTATCAAATATCTGAAGCAAAATCGATGGTTCCCAGGTAATATTCTCTCTTTTACCAAAAACATATCCGGCACTAAAAAGAAACTTTCTTAAGTTATCACTTTCATAATCCGTATACAACTCTCTTCTGGTTTCCAATAATCCCTGTACAGTAGCATGGGCATAAAAATCAAGATAATTATAGGATGCTCCAAAATCAACATTGAAATAGGAATCTTTTTGAATAGAACCAAAAACGATTGGATCAAAAGTCCCTCCAAATTTGGTTTCATCCAGCTGGCTTTGAATTAATCCCCCGCTAATACCAAAAGACAGCTGATTTAAATCGAGTTCATCTCTCGAAAACATGATATGATGAGCATAAGTAAGCTTTACTCCTTTTTGCGAATGGTAACCATTTTTATCATTAAAAATAATAATTCCGGCTCCTGAGCGTTCTCCCACTTTTCCGTTAAAAGTTAAGGTTTGCAATGCCGGTGCATCATCCTGACCAAACCATTGTTTTCTGGCTGTCAATCTTATTTTTGCACAATTGGCAGCGCCCGCCATCGAGGGGTGAATCAGGTAGTAGTTATCTGATAAATAATCAGAGTAAACTGGAATTCCTTCTTGCGAATATGAATAAAATGTTGTTATGAGAAAAATAAATAAAACCCTGATTTTAAATTCCATAAAGGCAATTTTGTTTAAATATTTTTTAGACTCTCATAATTTAATACGATTTATTTGAAAAGAGTCTTAATTATTTTATTAAAAAATCAAATATAGGTATTAGTAGAAAATAACTTTACTAAATTTGTGAAAAATTACAAATCATGACAAAAATCACCATAAAAGAAACTCAAAATCCAGCTATACTAAAGTTTGAATTTGAAGATTTCATTACAAAAAATCAAAACTTCGAATTTAAAAATATTGATGAAGCCGAGGCATCACCATTAGCACAACAATTATTTTATCTTCCATTTGTAAAAACAGTCTATATCTCAGGAAATTTTATCGCTATCGAAAGATATAGTATTGTTGAATGGGATGATGTAAAAGATGCTGTTGCTGAGCAAATTACTTCATTTGTAGATAAAGGCGGTGTTATTATAAAAGTGGATGAAAACCAACCTAAAAAACAACCTATTACTGTTTACGGGGAAACAACACCAAATCCTGCTGCATTAAAATTTGTGGTTAGCAGAATGTTGACTAAAAATGCTATTGAATATAAAAACATAGATCAGACTGCTTCTTCGCCATTGGCTAAGGAATTGTTTAAATTTCCTTATGTAAAAGAAGTTTTTATTGATGAGAACTATATTTCGGTAACTAAATATGACATCAACGACTGGGATGAAATTACATTGGAAGTAAGAACTTTTATTAAGCAATTTATCGAAAACGGAGGAACTGTTTTGGATGAAAACTTAATCGAAGTGGCAACTAAAAATGATATTACTAAAGATGAAGCATTTGACAAACTAGATACTACATCGCAGCAAATCATTAATATTCTGGAAGAATATGTAAAACCGGCAGTTGCGGCTGATGGTGGAAATATTGCTTTTGACTCTTATAATGAAGATGACAAAACGGTAAAAGTAATTCTACAAGGTGCTTGCAGCGGTTGTCCGTCTTCTACTTTTACTTTAAAAAGCGGAATCGAAAATATGCTGAAAAGTATGTTAAACGATGAGGCTATTAAAGTGGAAGCTATAAATGCATAAAAATTTATTTTAGTAAAATAGGAAAAGCGTTTGCCATTTGGCAGGCGCTTTTTTCGTTAAACGTATATCTGCCTAATTATCAATAAATTATTATCTCATTCTTATTATAAAAACAGTTAATATTGTATTCTAAACTAATCAATATAAAACCATGGGATTATCTTCATTTTTTAAGAATTTATTTGGCACGGCCAAAGATTCTGCTTCTGATTTGGCAACACAAGCCGAAACTACATTTGAACAAGTTAAGGAAGCTGCTACTCCTTACATCGAGAAGGCAGAAACTTTTGCAGAAGAAACTATCGCAAAAGTAAAAGAAGCTTCTGAACCAATTCTTGACAATGCATCAGAATATGCACATAATGCTAAAGAAATTGTAAGTGAATATGTCGAAAAAGCATCAGATTCATTAAGTGATGTAATCGATTCTGTAAAAGAAAAGGCAAGTGAACTAACCAGTGATACTAAAGCAGTTGCTTCTGAAACGGTAGCTGATATTAGCGCAAAAACTGAAACTACAGCTGACCAAATTATTGATCCTATCCCTGTTAAGGAATAGAAGCTCATTTTTTCTTATAAAAATAAATAGTTCTATATTTGCAGTATTAATATGCCTTCTCCTTTGGGAAGGTTTTTTTTATTCGAAAAAACATGAACATGAATCCTGATCAGGTTAGCAGCTACCTCACTAAATTTATTGACGTACTGGTGGATTATTCGCCTAAATTAATTTCGGCTTTTATTATTTTATTTGTTGGTATCTATGCCATCAGATTAATAAACAGAATTATCACGAAAGTGATGGTCAAAAGAAATTTAGATCCTACCTTAACAAGGTTTCTTTCGGACATCTTAATATGGGCACTCCGAATTTTATTATTTGTAACAGTTATTGACAAACTTGGAATCGGAACTTCCTCATTTGTTGCCATTTTAGGAGCAATGGGACTTGCGGTAGGTTTATCATTGCAGGGTTCCCTTTCTAATTTTGCCGGAGGAATGCTAATTATCGTTTTCAAACCTTTTAAAGTTGGAGATACGATCGAAGCCCAAGGTATTGCAGGAACAGTAGTAGAAATTCAGATCTTTGTTACCAAGATGCTTATGGGTAACAATCAAACCGTATTTGTGCCCAATGGCGCTTTATCAAACGGAACTATCATCAATTATTCTATGCAGGGAGAACGAAGAGCCGATTTTACATTTTCAGTTTCATACGAATCTGATATCAAAAAAGCAAAAGAAGTCCTTCTGGGTGTTTTAAACAGTAATCCTAAAGTGCTTAAAAATCCGGCACCGGAAGTTTTTGTAAAAAACCTAACGGCAAATTCTGTTGATTTTGCAGTGCGCCCGTGGGCAAAAAAAGCAGATTACGGATCTGTCTTTTCTGATACTTTAGAAAATTGCAAAATAGCTTTAGACGAAGCCGGAATTTCATTTCAGCCGTTTACAATTGAAAAATAAAATTGGATTATTGTTTTTTTGATGGAGGTGCCATCATAAAATCTTTTAAATAATAAGGTTCAAAATAAGCGACATCTACAGTGTCGCTTTTTTGGTATTTATTGTAACTGATTTTACTCATTGCAGCAGCAGAGGGATATTTGATTTCTTCTAAAAATACAAAGTTTTCTCTAGTTAAAACAGTTTTACATTTCTCAGCACAATCACCCACAAAATAGATTGTTTCGGTAAAATCCTTAAAAGAATCTTCTGTAATAATTTCAGCCTCAATTGGTCTTTCAATTTCTAAATCTGCAGTAAAAATTTCACTATACACTTCCATTCTTCTTGCATCAATCATCGGAATAATTTTACCTTCGGCAACATTTGCCTGAGAAGCTAATGTCTGCAAAGTATCAATTGCGATCAAAGGAATATTTAATGCATAACATAATCCTTTTGCTGCAGATACTCCAATACGTAAACCGGTGTAAGAACCCGGTCCCTGACTTACTGCAACAGCAACCAGATCCTGAACTGTAATTTCTGCCTCTGCAATTACTTCTTCAATAAAAACATGCAATTTTTCAGCATGAGAATATCCTTCTTCGGCAATTTCTTTACATATAATTGTTTCTCCGTTTTTGGCAATGGACACGGAGCAATTTTTGGTAGCAGTTTCTATATTGAGAATAAAAGACAAAGTATTTATTTTTTTTAATTAATTATTTGTATCATCCTAAGTGTTCCATAATCTCGGAACTCTTAGGATGATACTATCTTAAAGATATTTTTTATTTATTTCTTAGGTAAATCTGCTTTTCTAAGCTTCACTTTATCGCCGGAATTCAGTTCTTTAGAAACTGTTGTATAAGGTCCGGTAATCACGACATCTCCAGGTTTTAATCCTGACATCACTTCAATATTGGTATCATCCTGAATACCTGTCTTAATGATTCTAATTTTAGCCTTATCACCTTCTTTTACAAAAACACACTCAAATTTCTTATCGCTTTTGGGTGTTACTTTTTTATCATCGCTTGGTTCTTCAATCTTAACATTCTTCACAGCGGTGGTATCAGATTTTACAACAACGGCACTAATAGGCACTGCCAGAACATTATCTTTTGTTTTTGTAATAATATCAACAGTTGCTGTCATCCCAGGCCTAAAAGGCGAATATGTATCAGGTTTACCTTCTAATAAATCCTGATATGATTCTTTTAAAATACGAACTTTAACTTTAAAATTGGTTACCTGATCTGATGTCAGGGTTGTACTTGCTGAGTTCGAAATACTGGTTACAGTACCTTTAAACTTCTTTTTTAAATAGGCATCAACTTCGACATTTGCTTCATCACCAATTTTAACTTTTACAATATCATTTTCGTTAACATCAACTTCAACTTCCATGTTGTTTAGGTTCGCTACTCTTAAAAGCTCTGTTCCTGCCATTTGTTGCGTTCCTAAAACGCGCTCTCCTAATTCTACATTTAATACTGAAATTGTTCCATCAGCAGGTGCATAAATTAAGGTACGTCCTAAATTATCTTTTGCTTCAGTAACAGATGCCGAAGCACTTTGAACATTAAAATAAGCATTTTGTTTTGTCGCTTTTGCTACTTCATAAGTAGAAATTGCTTTATCCCAATCTGATTTTGAGATTACGCCTTTATCGTATAATGTTTTATTACGCTCATAACTTGCTTTCGCTTCCTTGTAACTAGCCTCAGACTGTGTCAAACCAGCTTTGGTTCCTGATAAATTAGCAAGAGATCTGTCTAAACCTGAAGTATACAAATCCGGGTTTATTTTAACCAGCAAATCACCTTTTTTAACCACCTGGCCTTCTTTTACATTCAAGGCAATAATTTCGCCTGAAACCATAGAAGAAAGTTTTACTTCGATTTCAGGTTGAATTTTTCCTGTTGCAGAAACGGTCTCCACAATAGTTGAAGCTATTACTTTCGATACTTCTACTTCTTTCCCTTCATCTTTATTTCCTATTACACCTGCTTTCGAAAGACTAACTAATGCTATAATAAGAACTAAAGCACCACCAAGTAAGAAATAAATTGTTTTTTTTGACATAATAAATTATTTTGTGATAATTGGGACAATTGGAATTCCAAAATAGAATTCAAGTATTTTTATTTTAAACATGTAATCGTATTTTGTTCTGATAACATCTGACTGTGCATTGGTTAACAATGTCTGAGCTTGTGTAAAATCGAATGAATTCATCAAACCTACATCGTACTTTTCTTTTGCATAGTTGTAAGCTTGTTGTCTTGCTTCTAAAGTTACAGTTGATGATTCGTAAGTATTCAATGCTCCTTTTGCATCTGTAAAAGCAGTGTAAACGTTACGTTGCAAATCTAAACTTTTTTGTTCTAAATCTATTTTAGATTTATCTAAACTTACCTTGTTTCTTTCTACATTATTTCTAACTGAAAAGCCATTAAAAATAGGAACATTTAGCTGAAAACCAAAATTGTGTCCTTTGTTATCACTAAACTGATCTAAAACAGAATGTGGTCCTGCATAAACTGGGTTTCCACTCCCATCAGTTCCGATAAGTCTATCGCTGTAACTTGCACTTGTACTAAATTGATAAAAACCCCTAAGTGTTGGCTGAAAAGCACCTTTTGCAATAGCAACACTTTTCTCTGCAATTTCAAGATTCGTTTGTGCCAGCTTCAATTCTGTTCTTATTTCTTTTGCCTTATTGTAAATATCAGTTGGAGTTTGTGCCAGAATATTATTTTCATCCTTGGCAGTTGTATCATCTACAACATCAAAATCCGTAAACTCTTTTAATTGTAAAAGCTGTGCCAAACTTAATTTAGAAATTAACAAACTGTTTTCAGCAATAATTATACCTTGTTGATCAGTAGCTTCAGTAGCTTTCAAATCATATAGATCACCACGCGGAATTGTTCCTGCATTCACCATTTCCTGAGAACGTGCCAAACGTTTCTGATCAATCAATAATTGTTCTTTTTTTACTTTTAAGTTTTCTTTATTAAAAAGGATTTCCAAAAATGCATTGGCCACATTTAGCGAAATATCTTCCTGCATTTTCAGCAATTGATATTGCGATGCTATAATGGAAAGTTTTGCTCTTCTATAAGTGTTTTGATTTTGCAAACCTTTGTAAATATCAATACCTGCATTAGCTCCTAATGAAGAATATTGTGTCGTTTGAGTGGTAGCAATATTGGTCACGGGATTAACGTTCAAACCAATATTCCAGGAATGAGAAGCAGTTCCGCTTACTGCTGGAAGAAAACTTCCCAATGCTCCTTTTTTATCAATCGCAGCATTTTTAACATCTAACTCTGATAATTTTATAGTAATATTATTATCTAATGCATAACGCACACATTCCTCTAATGTCCATTTTTTCGATTGTACCTGAGCTGATAAACCAAGCCCAAACAAGAGGGCAAAAACAAGACTATTATATTTATTTATTTTCATATATTTTGAATGAAAGCATAGCAGAAGATGCTACGCAAATTTAACATTTTAAACCCCAAAAACTCTTTTATACTTTCAAATTATTTTTTCTCTCCTTCATTAATCAATCCCTGATTCCAGATCTTAATTTTATCCGAAGATGTAATTCCGCTTTTAACCTGAACATAAATTCCGTCGCTAACACCTAAAACTAAATCTCTTCTTTGAAATTTCTTCGAAGCGGTTTCAATTTCAACATATGGCTTTTGAGTTTTTTTATCAAATTGAACTAATGATTCTTTTATTGCTAAAACCTTATCCGCTTTCTCTAAAATAATAGAAGCATTTGCACTCAAACCGGCTCTGATAAAAGTTGCGTCTCTATTTTCTAATTTGGCTTTTATTTCAAACTGAATAGCACCATTTTCTACTACTCCTTTTGGAGCTATATCAGTCAAAACTGCTTCGAACTTTTTATTTTCGATCGCTCCAACTGTAATCTCAATTGGCATTTTTTCTTTGATTTTACCTACTTCAGATTCATCAATTTTTCCAATAAAAATCATTCTTCCAACATCTGCAACACTTGCAATTGTAGTTCCTTCATTAAAGTTATTACTTTCAATAACCTGATTTCCTACTTTTACAGGAACTGCTAAAACCATTCCTGTTACTGTAGAACGAATTAAGGTATTTGCATAATTTCCCAGTGAGGTTGTTGTACCTGTTTTTACGATATCTAAACTTTGTTTCGCAGCCAGATAGTTTTGTTTTGCCTGTGTATAAGACAATTGGGCTGCATCAAAATCATTTGCAGAAATTACATCTTTATCAAATAAGGTTTTTTGTCTTTTGTAGATTTTTTCCTGATTGTCTAAAGCAATTTTAGCCGTTTGTACCTGATTTTGTGTACTGCTTACATTAGACACATTAGCCACAACTCTAATTTTGGCAATCATATCGCCAGCTTTGATTTTTTCTCCTGCTTTGATATACACTTCTTCGATAATACCTGAGATATTAGGTTTGATGAGAACTTCTTCATCAGGCTGAATGTTTCCGGTTGCAATTGCCGTTTTTACGATCGTTTTAACCTCTGCTTTTTCAGTTTGAAAAACAATTGGAGATTGTTGATTTTTAGCGTACAAATAATATAGTGCGCCAAAGAAAACTATAGCAATGAAGATTAAAATGGTTACGGTTACTCCTTTTTTCATTTTGTTTTTGGTTTAATCGATTATATTTTGATTGATAATTTATTCTGTTCGTAAAGCATCTACGGGCTTTACATTAATTGCGGTCTGTGCCGGAATAAATCCTGCCAGCAAACCAGACCCTACTAATATTAATAATGCAACAAATACTACTCTTAAATCTACGCTTGGGTTAGCAAACATGGTATTATTTCCTGCAGGCATTGAATCTAAGAACATATTCAGGACAGCTACAACTCCAGTTGCTACAGCAACACCAAACATTCCTGAGATAATAGTCAAAAAAATAGATTCAGATAAAATCTGACCACGAATTGCTCCGGGGGTAGCTCCTAATGCTCTGCGGATTCCGATTTCTTTGGTACGTTCTTTAACTACAATCAGCATAATATTGGAGATTCCGATTACACCAGAAATCAAAACTAAAGATCCTACAAAATAAGCAATGAAATTTAAGATATCAAACAAACTTTGTACTTTTCCAAATTGTTCGTACATATCATAATTTCCAATAGCACGATCGTCCTTTGGATGTATGGAATGAAGCACTTTCATCTGATCTAAAATTTTTGGTTTCAAATCTGTAATCGAAACTTCATCTATGGCTGTAAGAGCCATCCAGCCTACTTTGTCTCCATAATTAAAAGCTTGCTGAAAAGTAGTAAAGGGCACAAATATATTCTTTTGCTCTTCCTCTGCATTCCCACCGGTTTGTTTAGAATTATAAACTCCCACAACCATAAAATTGATTCCGTTAATTTTTATATAAGTGCCAACAGCTTCTTCTTCTTTTCCATAAAGGTCACTGATAACCCCTTTTCCAATCACCGCTACTTTTCGTCTTTCGAGAATATCCTGTTGATTTACAAAACGTCCTTTTATAATATCCATTGGCTGTTGCTTGATCAGTTCAGGGTAATCCCCATAAACAGCAAAGGCAGATGTTTTTGTACCACGTACCACATTATTGGTTCCGCTATTAGAATTTCCCAATTGGTTTCTTGGCGAAACATATAATAAATCCGGAAAAGCAGCTCTCAAGGCCGCAACATCACTATTTCTAAAATCATAACGGCGTGTTTTAGGCAAACCTTTATATGCTTTTGATGTGGTCTGACTCCACATAAACATTGTATTAGTTGCTATTCCGTCAAAATCTTTTTTCACTCCATTCTCAAGCCCTTTTCCCACAGCAAGTAATATTACCAGAATAAAAATTCCCCAAAATACTCCAAATGCAGTTAGGACCGTTCTGAATACGTTGGCTGTTAAAGCCTCTAAAATCTCGTCCCAATTATCTTTCTTAAACATAATTATTCGTCTCTAAGTGCTACAATAGGTTTTATTTTGGCCGCTCTGTATGCTGGGAAAAATCCAGCAAGTGCCCCTGCAAAGACAAGTAATGCCAATGTTGTTAATGCAACACCGAAATCTACCGAAGGATTTACAAAATATTCACTTTTAATCATTGGGCCTACAAATTCTAACAATAACAAACTTGCCAATAATCCAACAAAACCAGCAATAGTGGTAATAAAAATAGATTCGTGAAGTATCATCGAAATAATAGAAATCGGCGAAGCTCCCAACGCTTTTCTGATTCCAATTTCCTTCGTTCTTTCTTTTACTATAATAAGCATGATATTACTTACTCCTACAACTCCGGCAATAATAGTGCAAATACCAACCCACCAGAAAAATAATCTGATATAAAGATTTAAATCATAAAACTTTTTTCCTTCTTCTACAGAGTTGTAAACACCAACTCCGCCATCATCAGTGGGAGCAACTGTGTTTCTACTCTTAAGTAAGTCCTTTAAATCCTGGGTGAATTTTTGAGATTGTGCTAATGCCGCATCATAGTTATCTGTCTTTTTTAAAGTAAAAAACAGATTACTTATCTTATCTCCTACTCCAAAAGCTCTTTGCACGGTCGTTTTGGGTAAATAAGCTCTTGCTTCCTCTCTTTCTCCGCCGGGATCTGTAAAAACCCCTACTACTTTGAAATTGACATTATTAATTAAAATCTCTTTTCCTAAAGGGTCAGCATCTTTAAACAAATCTGTTTTCACTTTCATCCCAATAGCAGCTACTTTCTCATTATTAGCAAGATCTTTACTATTGACAAACCTTCCCTGAACAATAGTAATATTTTCTACACCTGCAAAATCAGGATCAACTCCTCTGAACTGATAACTTCCAGATTCTTTACCATAAGAAAACGCACCACCCCAAAAGTTATAGGTCGCGGCTCTCAAATCTAATTTATCTTCAAATTTTTGTACAGATTCTTTATAATCACCATCTCTAAACTGAACTTGTCTCCCCGGATTTAATCCTTTGTATGCTTTTGTTGTAGTACCGGACCAAACGATAATAATCCCAACAGCATCCTGTTCGAATTGTTTTTGAATTCCGTTTTGAAGTCCCTGACCTGCACCAAGCAAGATTACCAAAATAAATATACCTGAAGCTACAGAAACTCCGGTAAGAAATGTTCTTAACCTGTTTTTGGAGATTGCCTCAAATATTTCCTGCCAACGCTCAATATTAAACATAAGATGAAGCTCTAACTTGTTCTACCATTTTATCATCGATAATCAATCCGTCTTTCAGGACTACATTTCTTTTGCACATTGCAGCAATATCCGGTTCATGGGTAACAATCAAAATTGTTTTGCCCTCATCATTAATTCCCTGGATAAGCTCCATAACTTCATACGAAGTTTTAGTATCCAAAGCTCCTGTTGGCTCATCTGCCAATAAAACTTTAGGGTTCGAAGCTAAAGCTCTTGCGATTGCAACACGTTGTTTTTGACCTCCGGAAAGTTCATTTGGTAAATGATGAGAATGTGTTCCCAGACCCACTTTTTCTAGATATTTCATCGCAATATCATAACGTTCTTTTCTCTTTACACCTTGATAATACAAGGGCATAGCAACGTTATCAAGGGCAGTTTTATAATTTATTAAGTTGAACGATTGAAATACAAATCCTAAAAATTTATTTCTATATCTCGAAGCTATCGTTTCATTTAGATTTTTAATTGGTGTATTATCTAAAATATAACTACCAGAATCTGCTTCATCGAGAATTCCTAAAATATTTAAAAGTGTCGATTTCCCAGATCCTGAAGATCCCATAATCGCAACTAATTCACCTTCTGCGATATTAAAGTTAATCCCTTTTAAGACATGCAATTTTGAATTTCCCATTTTATAGGACTTATGTAAATCTTTTATTTCGATCATGGTATTGTTAAATTTTAAAACAATAATAACATTTTTATTAAGTAAAATATGATAAGAAAACGTTAATAATTTCGTTTAGTTATTACAATAAGACTCAATTATTTATCAAATGTTACACTTTTTTAAGATAATATAATTGTTTTCTTAATTTTGCATCACTAAAAAAAATCTTAACAATGAAGTTTTTTTCAATTATCTCTTTATTCACGGTACTTACTGCTATAAGCAGCTGTTCTACATCTCAAAAATTAGAAACCTTAAAACCGGAACCGGACGACGCAAGTCCTTTAGTATACGAAGCAAATCCTTCGTTTATCAATTTACCCATAACAATAAAACTCAGGGATATTGAAAACCAAACCAATTCTTTACTGAATGGTTTGATATATGAAGATAACAACATCGAGGACGATGATATCGAAATGAAGATCTGGAAACAAGCACCTATAAAAATTCTAAATGACCCAGCGAATCCGGATAAAAAAATAAAAACAATTTTGCCATTAAAAGCAACAATCAAATATAGAATTGGTACTAAACAATTGGGCGTTGAACTTTATGATGTCAGAGAATTTAACCTGAATGGAGTAATTACTTTATCAAGCGATGTAGCGCTGACGAACTGGAAATTAAATACTAAAACTGCTTTCAAATCATTAGACTGGAGCGAAAGCCCGACAATGCTAGTCTTTGGAAAAAGTATGCCAATAACTTATCTTGTTAATCCGGCAATTTCTATTTTTAAATCTAAGATTGAAAAGAAAATAGATGAAGCGATCGAAAAATCGATGGATTTTAAACCGAATGTTTTAACGGCTTTAGAAAAAATCTGTACTCCTTTTCAGATGAGCGATACGTATGAAAGCTGGTTACGAATTGTTCCTGTTGAAATCTATTCTACAAACGCAAAGCTTAAAAATGATTCGTTTTTATTGGATATGGGAATGAAATGCAATATGGAAACTATTGTAGGCAAACAACCGGAATCCAAATTCAGCGCCAGTAAAATTATTTTGAAACCTGTTACTAAAATCCCTAATCAGATTTCGGCTAATATTGCTGCAATTTCAACTTATATTGATGCTTCGAAAATTATGACCAAAAATTTTGCCGGACAGGAATTTGGATCAGGAACCAAAAAAATAACGGTCAAAAATGTATCTATCTGGCATAAAAACGGAAAAATGGTAATTGCGCTTGATGTTTTGGGCTCTATAAACGGAACTCTTTATTTAAACGGGTTTCCACAATACAATCCTCAGACTAAAGAAATTTATTTCGAAAAACTTGATTACGTTTTAGATACAAAAAGCAGATTAATGAGAACTGCAAGCTGGCTTGGACAAGGCTACATATTAAGAAAAATGGAAGAAAGCTGTCGTTACTCGATACAGCCTAATTTAGAGGAAGGTAAAAAAAGCATGGCAACTTATCTTAAAAACTACTCTCCAATGCCTGGTGTTTTTGTAAATGGAAAAATGGAAGACATTCAGTTTGATAAGATCCAACTAACCAATCAGGCGATTATCGCTTTTATTAAAATAAACGGAACTGTGAATGTTTCCGTAGATGGATTGAAATAGAACAAAGAAAAAAGCAGAATAAAATTATTCTGCTTTTTTCTTTTTTGACTGGTACATTCTATAAATCAAATAACCAATTACTGCTACAAGCAAATAAGGGACGACCATCAAATAAACTATACCGTTATTTACTGCTTCTGCTTTTTTTATGTTTGAATCTCCTCCAAGTGCTGCACGACACATGGCGCATTGAGCATTTGCTGCAAGAGAACAGAAAATAGTCAAAAGAACGTAGAAGCATTTTGTTGAGAAAAAATTCACTAATCCGCTTCTGTCTTCCATCTTATTTTCCAATCTATTTTCTATATTCTTCATTCTGTTTTCTAATTTAAGCATAATAAGGAGAAATCATTAAGTAAACTACAACACCTGTAACCGCCACGTACAACCAAAGCGGAAAAGTTATTTTAGCTATTTTTTTATGTCTGTCGAAACGTTTTGCAAGTGCTCTTACATACGTTATTAATACTAATGGAATTATAGCAATCGATAATAAAATATGTGTTATTAAAATAAAGAAATAAACATATCGTATCGCGCCTTCTCCACCAAATTTAGTAGAATCTGCAGTCATATGATACGCCACATACATTACTAAAAAAGCAACTGACAATGCAATAGCAAAAGTCATTAAACGTTCGTGAAGCTTTAATTTTCCATTTTTAACAGCAATTACTGCCCAAACTAAAACTATAGCTGTAATACCATTTGTTGTAGCATAAATTGGCGGCAAGAACGAAAGTGGTTCTACATTAATACCAAAATCTTTTAATTTGATTCCGAATAAGATTGCTACTACAACCGGAATAATAATTGAAACCGCAACAATAAGCTTGCTGTATTTTTTTTCTAATGAATGATCTTCCATTTCTATTCTGCTAATAATATTTTAATATCTTCCTGAATATCCCTAACTCCTTTTTTGTCCAGTCCGTCATAATAAATATTCGGATTTCCAAATTCATCTTTTCTGCAACGTATGTTTCCGTCTTTATCAATTAAGGCAAATAAACCTGAATGCTCAAAACCACCACTTACTTTATCATTTTCACCGGCATAAAGATTAAATCCTTTGTTAGACAAATCCATAATAGTAGCTTTATCGCCTGTTAGAAAATTCCAGTTAGAAGATTTTACACCCAATAATTTAGCATGATCTTTTAAAACCTGTGGAGTATCATGTTTAGGATCGATCGTAATAGAAACAAGACCGAAATTTGGATTACCAAAAAAAGTTTTCTCAATCTCCAACATGCTTAAATTCATCTTAGGACAAATTGACGGACAAGTTGTAAAGAAAAATTCCAAAACATACACTTTTCCTTTATAGGTTTCATTAGAAACTTTAATGTTATCCTGATTTGTCAATTCAAATTTAGGAGCCGGACCAATTGTTATTAGTTTCGCATCTGCTGTAGAATTTTTTAATCCAACATTATCCAAGCGATTTCCTTTAACGACATCTCCATTTTTTATTCTGTCTACAATTTTAGGCACTGCATAAATTCCGAAGATTAAAATAATAAACGAAATTCCGATATATGATTTATTTTTAAACATAATATATAAAGATTAAAGTTCTTTTGTTGCGTTGTGATTCTTTTTCAAAGCTGCGCGATATTCATATAAAATGATTTTAAAATCATCTAACATTTCGTTGCTTAATTCTGACGGATGAAAAGTATTGTATCCTTCCTTGTATTCATCTTTATCTTTTCGTCCTCTTAAATTTCTTTCTTTATCAACGATGTAAACATTCGAAGTTCCAAGATTCTTATCTAATTTTTCTCTAAGATGCAATTGATCATAAAACACGCTGATTTCTTCCGGAGAAGCAAAAACAAAATGCCAACCTGAAACATCTGTAAAAGCACCTAATGATTCTAAAATTTTCTCAGCATCTTTTTCAGTTCCTAAAGGGCAAACCACTACAAATTGCAAATCTGTAAAACCATTATAACGCTGATAGATTTTCTCATTTAGATTGAAAAAATTTCCTCTGTTTTTTAAAATCTCAGTTCCTGAAAAACCAAGAATAGTAATTTTATTATTTAAAGTTACTTTTTCTCCTTTAAGGGATTTCCAATTACCAAAGTCGGCAATTTTAGGAGTGATTGTTGGAAGTTTAGTAAAACTATTTACACCTGAAGCAAAAAACAAATAGGCTACAATTGGCAAAACAAAAAGTACAAAGAGAACTATATTTTTTTTCATTGTATTAACGGAAATTATTGAGGTACAAAAATAAAAAAAGCTCCGTTAAACGGAGCCTCTTTTCGAATTAATATCATGTTAAAAATTCCATTTAATAGTAGAATCTTTAAAAACCCCATAAATATAATGTCCTTCTGTTAGCAGAATAAACAATAAATATAAAACTAGGAAAATAACTGGTGAAACAACTGACCATCTAAGGCTGCTTTTTTCACCTTCCATGTGCATAAATGCCCATACTATATAATATGCTTTGAATATTGTTAAGATATAAAATATCCAGTTCAACAAATTCAAACCTACAAAATGATTGAATTCAAGAAATCCAGGTTTAATAATACCCAAAATAACTTCTACTGTAGTTACTGCTGATAATAGAGCAAAAACAAACCAGATTCTTTTTGTATTTGATACGTATTCGTGATCGTGTGACATAATGATAAATCTTAAAAATTAAACTAAGTAGAAAACTGTAAATACAAATACCCAAACTAAATCGACAAAGTGCCAGTATAAACCAACTTTCTCTACCATTTCGTAGCTTCTTCTTTTTTCGTAAGTACCTAATAATACATTAAAGAAAATAATGATATTAATGATAATTCCTGAAATTACGTGAAATCCGTGGAATCCTGTAATAAAGAAAAAGAAATCAGCAAACAATTTACTTCCGTATTCGTTTCTTGTCAGGTTTGCACCTTCTACAACATATTTTGCTGTACTTAAACGAGCTTCAGATTCTTCCCTTGACAAAACTGTTTTTTTCTTTTCAGCTGTAAGATGCTCTGTTCTTATCAATAATTCAGGGTGTGCTTTAAAACCAGCCTGAATATCAGCTACTGAATATGTTGGCACTGTTTCAGCACTTTCCATAAACCATTTTCCTTTTGCTCTTGTAAGTTCTTCCGGTTGGTTTGGCAGTGTTACAGCAAAATCTGCAAGCGCTACTCTTTTACCATCCTTATCAACAAACTGCAATAAGCTTCCACCTACTGTTTCAACAGCTCCATATTCACCTTTAATGAAGTTTTTCCATTCCCATGCCTGAGAACCAACGAAAATCATACCTCCAATAATTGTTAAGAACATATAGATCGCAACCTTTGTTTTCTTTAATTGATGACCAGCATCAACAGCTAAAACCATTGTTACAGATGAGAAAATCAAAATAAAAGTCATTAAGGCTACATAATACATCGGAGCCGAAACACCGTGCATAAATGGGAAGTGAGTAAACACTTCATCAGCCAAAGGCCAGGTTTCGATAAATTTAAATCTAGAAAAACCATAAGCTGCCAGAAATCCAGAGAATGTCAGGGCATCTGATACGATAAAAAACCACATCATCATTTTACCATAACTTGCTCCTAATGGCTCATTGCCGCCTCCCCAAGTTTTTTCGTTGTTTGCAGTAGTAACTGTCGCTTCCATAAAAGATATTCGTTAAAAAGTTCCCAAATTTACGTTTTTTTCTTATTTAAAGAAATATAAAAATAAAAATAAATATACCCATAATAAATCCAAAAAGTGCCAATACATCGCACCTAGTTCTATACCAAGAGTTTGAGTCGAATTGTATTTTTGTTTAAAATGATTATAAATTATAATTAAAAGTGAAATCAACCCTCCAGCCAAGTGTAATAAGTGAGTTACGGTAACTACATAAAGAAAAGTTGTAGTAATTGAACTACCTTCTCCTGTAAAATAATAACCGCTTTTTACAATTTGTCCAAAACCTACAAACTGTAAAACGATAAACAAAACACCTAAAGCCAATGTTCCTAAAAGAAACGCTGTTGTTGCAGTTCTATTGTCTTTTTGAATGGCTTTTTTTGCCAGATAAAAAGTAACACTACAACCAATAATTACTGCTGTACTGTAATAAAAAGCAGTTGGTAATTCAAAATTCTTCAACCAATCGGCCCTGGATTTACTCACTACAAATGCGCTTGTAAGTCCGGCAAACATCATTGTCATGCTTACCATTGCAAATAACAAAATCAATTTAGCCGATTTTGCTTTTCTTAATTGCTCTTCACCTTGTGTCATTGTCATTGTCATTTCCATAACTATCTTAAAAATTTATCTACTATAAATACTATTTGCAGTAACGAAATATACGAAACACTTACCAGCATCAATGTTCTTGCTGCTTTTGCTGTTCGTAATTTGTACAAACGCACTGCATAAAACAACATCCACAATCCTAACAAAAACACAATAATCGCTGCAATTGGCGTAATAAACAATTGCCCTGTAAATCCTAAAGAAGGCAATAATGACGCTATGATAAGCCAAACCGTATATAAAATAATCTGCAAAGCAGTCTTTCTGTCTTTTTTTCCTGTTGGCAGCATAAAGATTCCTGCTTTTGCATAATCGTCATATAAAAACCAACCGATTGCCCAAAAATGAGGAAATTGCCAGAAAAACTGAATTAAAAAAAGTGTTCCCGCTTCGATACCAAATTCTCCTGTTGCCGCAACCCAACCTAACATAAACGGAATTGCTCCCGGAAAAGCTCCTACAAAAACTGACAACGAAGTTACTGTTTTTAAAGGTGTATAAATACTCGTGTATAAAAATATTGAAATCGCCGCAAACATTGCTGATTTAGCATTGATAGTATACAATAATGCAATACCTATAATAGTAAGCAAACTTGCTACTAACAAAGCTACTTTTGGAGACATTCGCCCTGAAGGAACGGGACGATTTTTAGTACGATCCATCAATAAATCGATATCTTTTTCGATTACCTGATTGAAGGCATTTGAAGCCCCTACCATACAATATCCACCAATCATCAAAACAGCCAAAACACTCCATTTAAAAGGATTTTCAGCATTTACACCTAACAAGTAACCAGCAATTGAAGAAAACAATACACTGATCGCTAAACCAGCCTTTGTAATCTCTTTGAAATCGTTGAATATTGATTTTAGTGAAAATGTATGTTTAGTAGCGTTCAATACGGTATTTGTTTGTATGTTTTTTTTGAGTGGTGCAAATGTACAAATTAGATTGTAGAATACTGACCTATAAAATTAGATTTTTTTCAATAAAACCTTTATAAATCGAGGTGTTGCAAATCTTTAACACAATTATTTCGAAAAATCTTATTAAAACAAGTACACAAAGACAGGAATATTCAATTGATTATCAAATCCAGGTTTATTACACTTTTTAGGTACAAACGCAGATTTACACTTAATATTGATTTGCAGTATTTTCTCCGTTTGCTATGGCTTTTGCAGCCGACGTTCCGATGCGCTTAACGCCTAAACGAATCATCTCAACTGCGTCTTCATAAGAGCGAACTCCTCCTGCAGCTTTTACCGGTAATGGCGATGCATTTTCTAACATCATTATTATGGTTGGGATGGTAGCTCCGTTTGGTAAATCATTTTCGGTTTTATAAAAACCTGTCGATGATTTTACAAAAACAGAAGCATAATCTTCTTCTTTAAAATTTGAGATCACAACATTTTTTATTAATGCCGAAAGCTGGATAATTTCTTTATCAGTAAGAGCCGCTACTTCAATAATCCATTTTACCGTTTTATTGTTTGCGAGACCAATTTGGGTTCCAATTAAAATTTCCTGCTTTACTAAAGCAATATCTCCGTTTTTGAAAGCTTCATAATTGCAAACAAAATCCAAATCGTCTGCACCATCTTCGATTGCTTTATTTGCTTCTTTGATTTTATTCTCTAAACTCGATTTGCCTTCCGGAAAATCTATTACGGTACCAACAAGCACGCCCGAATTTGCATTCGAAATCATTTCTTTAGCCAAAGCTACATGTTCCGGTCGGATCATGATTAGCTTAAAACTTTCAAGAATTGCTTCTTCGATTGCATTTTTGACTACAATATCATTTTCTGCTTCTGAAAGTCCGGCTTGCGAGGCAGTTTTTAAATAGGTCGAATCTAAATATTGTTTAACGTTCATGATTATATAGAATTGAAACAAAAATACATTTTAAATACATAAGAAAATACACTTTTCAAACCTTGATTTTCAGACAATAAAAAACCCACCGAAGTGGGTCATTATTTTTTTATATTTTATCGATTTGCTTCTTAAAAGCTATTGCTGCAAAAACACCAAATAAAGCTCCAAGCGCATTTGCTAAAATATCCGTCACATCAGCAGCTCTTGTAGTTGTCAGCACACTTTGTAAAATTTCGATTGTAATTCCGAAAAAAACAGAAAATATAAACGAAATCAAATAAGCTTTATAATCATCAGGCGCTTTTCCTTTAAGTTCTTTTTTGAAAAACAAAATCCATGAAATTGTAAATCCAAAATGAAAACAAAAATGTACAATTTTATCTATGCTCGGAAAATTTACAGCAGGGATATTACTTGCATCTGTTAAACAAAAATAAGTAATAACACCTGAGCAAATCAGGGCCCAGAGTAATAATAATTGTTTAGGCACCGATAAGTTGTTTGTAAGCTTCATCAGATAACAAACCATCTATTTCTGATGCATCTGCAATTTTTATTTTGATCATCCATCCAGCTCCGTAAGGATCAGAATTTACTGTTTCAGGTGCACTTTCCAAGCTCTCATTAAAAGCAATAATTTCTCCTGTTAAAGGCAAAAATAAATCAGATACTGTTTTTACAGCTTCAACTGTTCCAAAAACTTCATCTTTATCAAGTGTCTGATCTAAAGTTTCTACTTCAACATACACGATATCTCCTAACTCTTTTTGTGCAAAATGAGTAATTCCTACAGTTGCAACATCTCCTTCGATGCTAACCCATTCGTGATCTTTTGTGTACTTTAAATTTGCTGGTATGCTCATAATACTATGTTTGTAAATTGATAATTTAATAATTAAGCCACAAATGTAACAATCTTCTAATGAAATCCTGTTTAGAAACTAAAAAAATTAATTTCCGAAATTATATCGAAGTGTAAATCCTGACCTGATGTTAGTTAAAGGAAATGATGTCGAAATTACAGCTTTAGAGAACGAATGATCGTAATAGAATATAGCCGTTAGGTTTTTACTAAACGAATAATCAGCAGTTAATTTTAACGCCCATATATTCTGACCCGCCGCCAGTTGATTGTTATCATAATCTAAATAACGTACGAGTGTTTCATTCTTTCTAAGAGAAAAGTCAGCTTTAATATTGATATCACTTTTTATAATTCCGGTTGGACTATCTGCCAGTCTTGATGAGAAAATAACATCCTTAAAACGATATCCCATACCTACTATATACTCCATGCCTTTTACTTCTGTCAATAGATTATTATCAAAACTCATTGATAATGCCCTGTCTTTTTTGATTTCTGTAAGTATTCTTAAAGAACCTTTTAATTCAAAATCTACACGGATAAGCGGACTAAACTGCTCTACCAAATTGACATTGGACATAATAGTCTTATTATAGAAATTGGTATTTACATCTTGCCCGTTTGGTTTTTCAGTAAAATCAAAATTCGACCTGAATTGATTAATCGTATAGGATGCTCTGTAATTATGCTGCAATGAGAAACGCTTGAATTTATCCTTGAAAAATTTATAGCGCATCAGACCATTGTATTTTATACTCCAGTTTGGAATAGGAAAACTTTTAAAAATATCTGTCGAACTGCTTGAAGCATTTCCTCCTGAATAAGCTGCCAAAAATGCTGGCAATAAAACAGCCTGATTGCTTTTTGTAAATCCTATTGGATATCCTTGATTCGCTACATATACTTTATAATTAGGATCTGTTTCTGCCGGAATAGGATTATTTACATCTCCATATCTCGGAATATCAGCTCCTCCATAATGCTCTCCTGCCAGACGATCTGCAATAATCAAACGATTGTTTCTAAAATCATCAAACGCCGCTGACTCAGTTGCGCTGCTGGTAGAGAATGCCGTTTTGATTAAAACTGTCGAAATCGAGAACATTCCATAAGTATAAGGAGACAAAGGCAAATATTCTCCATTTACAACACTAAACTGCTCTGATGAATTTTCAGAATACGCACGGTCCATCGCTAAATCAATCTTTAAATCAGGCAATAAGTCAATATTTGCCGTAACTTTTAAAAGCTTGTTAGTTACTTGGGTAAAGCTTTGATTAAAATCCTGATAATCTGTCAACCATCCTCTTTTAGCCGCTTCGTAACGTACATCATCCTGACTTCCAAAAATAAATCCTAAAGTTGGTCTTGATGTTCCAAAGAAACCAACACTTGGCGTATAACCCGGTAAAACGGTTCCGCTATTTTTAGTATAATTAACCTGAATGTTTTTTACACTGGTTAAGATTCCAATCATACCATCATAAAACGGACTACTGCTTGTAACAGGTTTCGCTGTATTTACAATTTTTTCTCCCGGTTTAGGCGGCGCCGTTGGTTTAGGCTTGGCTCCTGATTTTGCACCAGGTGTTAATCCTAAATATTTATACAGCGTATTCATACTAAAAGTTGTAGTCAGCGTATTCGAATTTGCATTCTGAATGGTATTTCCTAAATCGAACTGATTACCACTAGGGTCAACATACTCAGAGAATGCTGTTGATGAACGCTGCCAGCTATAATCTGCAGTATAAGAATACGATGCTTTTACGAATCCAAAAACAGGAATCTTATTGATTGGAATATCATAATTCAAAACCAATTGCTGTAAGTGTTGATTTGGCGTTCCTATATCTAAATAATCATCCCAGATATTAAAATCCTGCTTTGGCGAATTATCATCATTCAAAAAGTTTCGAACGATATTATTTGATGCTGCCGTGTAATTTAATTTTAATGATTTTGTCAAATTATAACCGAAACCATATTGATAATTAAATGCAAAATTTCTTCTGTATAAAGGATCCAGACCAATTCCCTGAACTTCAACTTCTCTAAATTGCTGACGGTTACTTTGTCTTAAAATATTAGTATTAAAAGAGATATTAGACGGTAAGTAATTAAAATTAAAGTCACTCAACATCTTCCAATAATCACTTTTTTTCATGAATTTGGTCTGCTTAAAAGGAACTATTTCTTTTGGCTGAAAAGTATAGGCATAATTCACTGCTGTATTCGATTGTTCATCCAGATAACTTTCGACCTCATAATCATGTCGTTCTACCTGATTATACGATTGTGAAAATGTTAAATTTTCGACATCATACACGTGTGGTTTTTGCTCGGGCGCTCTGTCTTTTCTTACTCCGATAAAGTTAATACTTCTTCGTTTTGTATAATCGACAGCACGTGTTCTGATATTTTCTTTTTCTGCCGGATCTGTAGTTTCTCTTAATAACTGATCTAATTTGATATCCTGATTAAAAGGATCATATTCCGGTGTAATTACTTCTTCACCAATCGCATAATTAAAAGGTAAGTTGATTCCCCATTTTGGAGGTAATAATTTACCCAAATTAAGATTGGTCACAATATTATATTGCTGAATATCTTCACGATCTCTCTCGTTTGCGCCTTGCTCTAAAGACCCAAAACCAATTGTACTTTTTCTACCGGTAGCAGAAACTGTAGCAAAATCTGCCATATTGGTATCAATATTCAATATTGCCGCCATTCCGCCTTTATTCTCTAAATCTGCCAAACGAAGCTCATTGAACCAAACCTCTCCTTTAATGCTTTTGTGATCTGCCCTGCTTTTTACCCCAACCATTAGATTTCGAACTAAACCAAAATTAGGATTTCCTTTTATACCTAATCTTAATTTACTATCGCCATCGCCTCCGCCTATACTTAAATCATCGTCCGGATAATAGATTCCGTTAATGTCTCGCTTATTAGAGTTGATATCAATACTCATGGCTTTAATTTTCATTCTGGTCAATAATTCCAGAACCAAATCGATATTATTATCTTCCATCCAGACCTGATCAGGACTTATTGCACAAGACCCTCCTGTTCTGGTTACTTTTAATGGAATTTCGACCTGATAAAAGTTTTGTGTAAAGTCATTTCCAAAACGAATAAAACCAATCATTTCATCATCTTGCAAACTATTTTCGTTAGGCAAAGATTCTGCGTGCAGGTACATTTTTAATTTTTTGTACTGACGCATATCAACACTTACATTTTTAAAAACTGCTCTTGAATCCTGATACTGTAAACCTGCCCCACCAATACGCACTGCTAATGCTTGCTCATTTTGATTGATGATGGTATTGTTGTTGTACAATTGTTCTCTTTGAACTCCCGGAGGCATTACATAATTTACAGGACATTTTGTACTGTTTTCCTGAATATTAACCGCCGAAACATCAAACTCAGTACCATCGTCATCCGGATTTGTATCATTTGCATCCAACGTTCCTGTATACCTTCTCCACTCTCCTCGTACTAAATCCAGCGCTCCAAAACGAACTGTCATTTGGTTATTAAAACCGGTCATGAACATACGCATGAATCGAATCGATCTGAAATCTGTAATATTACCAATTGTATTTTGAGGTTGTGAAACCGGAATTTTAAACTGAATCCATCTGGCTGTTGTTGTTCCCCCATTAGGCAATTCGACATTACTTACCTCGCGGATATCTGTAATGAAATTTTGACCAACCTGCATTCCAGGTTTTACATCGATACTATATTCATAATAAGCATTGATTGTGCTCATTGTATTATCACGGTTAATATCTTCTACATCCGGCAAAGTTGTCGAACCACGATTAGGATCATCGATACTTACAGCTGAGTTGTTTTCTGTACCATTATAGTTTTTATAACGATCTAATACTCCTCCATCGGTATTTAAATAATAGATGTAATCATCTGCTGCAGGATCTTTTTCTCCGGCATAATTAGTATATACCGAACCTTCTTTTGAACTTGGCAAACCATCTAAACCAACATCTTGGTTTCTACGGTTTTCCGGGTTTGTATCAAAAGCATAAATCAGGGATTGCGATGCCGGAACATCTCCCCAAAGTGGTTGCGGATTTACCATTATCTGTCCTGGCCCTAATCCGTTTTCGTATTGTTTTCTTCCGTCTTTTAATACATCTTCAGAAATTTCACCTAAATTGAAATATATTTTTCCTGTATTACCCGTTGGTGCCTGCGAATTACCAACATAAGGATCTAAAACCCAAAACTGAATATATTCGACATTTCCCTGCTCAAAATTTGTTGAATTTAAAGCTCTCATGATTCCCCCAAAATTAGAATTTGCAGGGTTCGTACCAAAATTTGGATTATTATTATATGGTCCTCTATCAGATGGATAATAAGTTAAATCAAGTGTATTGATTACCTGAATTTGTCCTTGGGCAATATCTGTATTAGGATATAACTCTCTACTATAAATTCTTCTGGTTGTATTTAATGACAAATCATCATTTGAAATTCCGGATGGTTTCGAAGAATAAAATATTGGGTCAATAGTATACCAGGATAATTTTGCTCGTTTATAACCATACTCTAATGTATTTGAATTTGCATTAAAAGTATTGTCATTTATAGAATTCACAAATGGCGTAGAAGCTAAACTCCAAGCATAAGCAGAGCGCATATCGATTGTCGATTGTGATCCCTCGAAATCATCTACATATATGGTTGCTTCTCCTTCAAAATCACTTGCTTTTGGTGCATCCGGTCTTAAAAATGCTACTTCTCCTCGAATAGAAAGATTCGACGGAACATCTGTATCAATATTAGGTAACTTATTTACTAATCTGGTAAAAAACGGAACTTCTGTAGAGTAATTTCCATTAAAACCAAAGATTGTATTGTTTACTGATTCCTGTCCATAACTCGATTTTTGAGTAAATGGTTTTTCTGTCATTTTTAGATAAGTACCACCAATAACAAAATTATCTGAAATTTTATGCTCTATATTGAAACCCATGAATCTACGGGTTTGCTGACCAAAAATGGAGTTGTTTTCTAACGAAACTTCAATTGGCGTATTCGAAGCCTGAAGCGAAGGATCTAAAATCTGAACACGGCCTAATTGATAATCGACACTATAATCGATACCTTCTACCAATCTTCGTCCGGCAGCCATAACCACAACAGAACCCTGCGGCACATTGAACGCCCCAATTGGAATACCGTTGCTTCCTGATGATTTGTATTTACCTCTTAATAAGAATTTATTTTTATCACTATCCTGCAATGCTCCGGATTGCGTGTTGCGATACATGTTTCTAAAAACATATTTTTGCTGATTGGCATTGTATGAATTGGCATCGTCATAGTTTTCGCCTGAACCTGTATTTTGTAATTTTTTAAATAAAAGCTCTCCAAAAGGTTCTTTGGTCGTAAAAATAATTCGGCCATTTTGAACATCTACCGTTATACCGGGAATATAATCAAAGAAACCATCTCCGCCAGTTTGCGGATCATTATTATAATTGAGTCGATCTAAATTGAACACATTTAATAATGGTGTCTGATCGACTTTATTGTCCGGCGTTGGGTTTGTGGGGAAGGTAGTTCCCTGAACGGGCGTAATATAATTTATTGGCGAAGGATCTGTATAAAGTATGTTTAATCTAAAGTCATCTTGTTTGATCTGATACGCCTGAGGAATTTGATAAACGTTTTTCATCATCAGGTTCCAAACCGGATTTTGAACATTTGTCAAATTACTTTTCAGCATTTTCAAAACTAAACTTTGTGTAATAATAGCCTGATTTGCATTATTATTTCCGGTAACCACCGTACCGTCAACTCCATCACTACCAAATTCTCCTACCTGATACACTTTACCCCCAACGGTATACTCGAAAGCTACTGCCAGAATCTCATCATTTGCTAAACGCTGCTGCAACGAGATATATCCTAATTGTGCATTAAAAGTAAATTCGTTTGCCGTTAATTTTCTTGCATTCTCAAGTACGGAATAATCTGTGGCTTCGCTCGTATTAGGATTATTAAATCCTGATTTTGCAGTTACAATTTCTCTAATGTTCGAATTTAAGAAAGCTCCTGCCTGACCAATTGTAGCCGGATCGTATTTATTGTTTTTATTATCTGTTGGTGAATCGATCGGATTATTAAAAAAACCTGCAGTAGAACTAATAACTACAACCTGATTATCAGAAATACCTGTAACTTGTCCTTCACCTAAATCCTGAAGTGCAATAATATTTCTAAGATTATTATTGTTTGTGCTTACTCTATTTTGTTTATTGGTTACCCAAACTTCTATTCTTGTTATCTGAACACGGCTATCAATAAATGGATATTTAGTTAACGAAGCATCGTATTTATTTCTAAAATATTGGGATAAGAAAAAGTGTCTGTCATTATCGTAGTCTAAAGCATACAAATCAAAGTTTTGAACTGTTCCTCCACCTTCTGCAACTATACTCTTGGTTTGCGATTTCTGTTCCGAGAAAACTCCGGTAACTGTTGTCTTACCAAACTGGAGTTGTGTCTTGACCCCAAACAAACTTTGAGCACCACGAATAAGCGTACTATTTAATGGCATACTGACGTTACCAACTTCTACTTTTTGAATAATATCATCTTCTGAAGGGGTGTATGCGAGTTTAAATAAATTCTGAAAAGCAAATGTAGACTGGGTATCATAATTAGCATTTACCTCTAATCTGGTTCCTACTTTTCCCATAAGACTCATACTGATTCGCTGATCAAAATCGAAGGTCATACTTGACCTGTTTCTTGGAGAGAAAGAAGGATTATCTTGTTTGGTATATCGAACTCCCAAATCCATCTCTACTGATCCTGTGGGCTTTACATCGATTGTATTACTCCCGAAAATACTTTCAAAAAGACCTGAATTAATATAATATCGAGGTAATAAATCTTTTTTTGCGGCTTCGCTTCCTATTTTTTTACCATCGATAGCGTCTGATTTCTTTCTGAAGTAATCTCTTCTGGATTCTTTCAGGACTAAATCTTCGTATTCTTTAGGGGTTAATATAATAGGATAATTGATTGAGAAGCCATTAACAGAACTGGTATAAATATATCGATCTGTAATGGGATCATATCTGTAAGCAGAAAGTATACTTGGCGGATTGTCTATCTCTACTTTACCAACTGAGAATTGAGTCTTAGTTGTATCTTTAACTGTCGGATTTACTTGCGCACGCAAAACATTACCGCAAAATAAAAACAGTAAAAAAATACAAATTTTACGCATACAATTCTTGATATAAAATTGAGTTTATAGGCTTTTTAACGCTTTTTTGATGATTGTTTCAACAGTAGCTTCCGGATCTTCTTTTACTATTTTTTCTACTACTTTTTCTGAAGTTTTTCTAACAAAACCTAAAACTTCCAAAGCAGATAACGCTTCATCTCGATTTGTATTGTTTTGAACTACCGAAACTTCATCTAAATCGTACAACTTTAACACTTTTTCCTTCAAATCGAGTATAACTCTTTGTGCTGTTTTGTTTCCAATTCCTTTAATTGACTGTATAACACCAACATCTCCGGATGCAATCGCATTAATAATTTGTCTGGGTTCTATTGAAGATAACATTGTTCTGGCAATATTGGCTCCAATTCCTGAAACAGATAATAACATTCTGAATATTTCGCGTTCTGATTTTTCAGCAAAACCAAATAAAGTATGCGCATCTTCCTTGATTAGAAGATGCGTATACAGTTTTATATTTTCAGCATTAGGGATTAATGAAAAGGTATGTAAAGATATATTTACCTGATACCCAACTCCTCCACAGTCAATTATGACGTCTGTAGGATTTTTTTCAACTAATTTCCCTTGCAAATGTGCTATCATAGTATATTTTATAAAGGCCAAATATAACAAAAATGCAATAAAAATACGACATTATTATTTGCCTCTTAATGATTTATACTATTTCGCCAGTTTATTTTTTTTATTTTCTTTTGCCTGAGCGTCAATTACTGCAATTGCTGCCATATTAACCATTTCCTCAACACTTGCTCCTAATTGAAAAATGTGAACCGGTTTACCCATTCCCATCATAATTGGACCAATAGAATTTACTTTATACAACTCTTTCAATAGTTTATAAGTAATATTAGCTGAATCTAAATTAGGGAATATCAGGGTATTTACCTTTTTTCCGGCTAATTTAGAGAAAGGAAATTTCTCTGCAAGCATTTCTTGATTTAAAGCAAAATCTGCCTGAATTTCTCCATCAACAATTAATTCCGGGTGATTTTTATGCAAGAAAGCAACTGCTTCTCTCACTTTTGACGCACTAGGACTTGTAGATGAACCAAAGTTCGAGAATGAAACCATTGCAATAACCGGCTCAACACCAAACATTTTTGCCGTTTTTGCTGTCATGATCGCAATATTTACAAGATCTTCGGCTGATGGATTGATATTAATTGCCGTATCTGACAAGAACATTGGTCCACGAGAAGTCATCATCATGTTTGCTGTTGCAACAAGTGAAGCTCCGGGAGCTTTCTCTATTAATTGTAACATTGGTTTTACAACCGTTGGGTAACTTCTTGTATGTCCTGTAACCAAAGCGTCTGCTTCGCCTTCGTTGACCATCATTGCTGCGAAATAGTTTCTTTCGCGCATGTATTTTTGTGCATCAAGTAATGAAACTCCTCTGCGTTCTCTTGTGTCCCAGTATGAAGCAGCAAATCTATTACGTCTTGCTTCTTCTTCGTTTGTTTTAGGATCAATAATTTCTAAATCAGCATCAAAACCTAATTCAGCTTTTAATTCTAAAATTACTTCTTTATTACCTAATAAAATTGGAAAACCAATTCCGTCTTCATGAACGATTTGTGCTGCTTTTAATACATTTAACTGATCTGCCTCAGCAAAAACGATTCTTTTAGGATCCATTTTTGCACGATTCGTAATCAAACGCACCATTTTATTATCGTTACCCATACGTTCGCGAAGTGCATCTTCATAAGCTGCCCAGTCTGTAATAGGATTTTTTGCAACACCAGATTCCATTGCTGCTCTTGCAACTGCCGGCGCTACTACTGTAATTAATCTTGGATCGAATGGTTTAGGGATAATATATTCTTGCCCAAAACCTAGTTTCATTGCTCCGTAAGCAACATTAACCTGCTCTGGAACTGGCTCTTTTGCCAAAATAGCCAAAGCTTTTACGGCAGCCATTTTCATCGCTTCGTTAATTTTTGTAGCTCGTACGTCTAATGCTCCTCTAAAAATATATGGAAAACCAAGAACGTTATTTACCTGATTAGGAAAATCTGAACGCCCTGTAGCCATAATAACATCTTTACGAGTTTCTGTAGCTAAATTATAATCGATTTCCGGATTTGGATTTGCCATTGCAAAAACAATCGGGTTTTCTTTCATTGTCAATAACATTTCAGCAGACAAAATATCTCCTGATGATAATCCTATAAAAACATCTGCACCTTTTACGGCTTCGGCTAAATCAATTTTAGGACCATCTATAGCATATTTCAATTGTAGTTCTGATAATGAAGGATTGTCTTTTGTTAAAAGTCCTTTACTATTAAACATTAAAATATTCTTAACTTGTACGCCTAACAAAACATATAAATCAGTACAAGCTATTGCTGCAGATCCTGCACCTGAAACTACTACTTTTACATCTTCTGCTTTTTTTCCTGCTAATTCAAGCGCATTGATCAAAGCTGCCGAAGAAATAATTGCCGTACCATGCTGATCATCGTGCATTACCGGGATATCTAATTCTTCTACCAATCTTCTTTCGATTTCGAAAGATTCCGGCGCTTTGATATCTTCTAAGTTAATTCCTCCAAAGGTTGGAGCAATATTTTTTACGGTCTGAATAAATTCTTCAATATCCTTAGTTCCAATTTCAATATCAAAAACATCGATATCAGAGAATATTTTAAACAATAAACCTTTTCCTTCCATTACTGGTTTAGAAGCTTCCGGGCCAATATCCCCAAGTCCTAAAACAGCTGTACCGTTTGAGATAACGGCAACTAAATTTCCTTTTGCTGTATATTTGTAAACGTCATCTACGTTTGCTGCAATTTCTAAACACGGTTCTGCAACTCCTGGCGAATAAGCCAAAGATAAGTCTCTTTGGGTTGCATATTTTTTTGTTGGAACTACCTGAATTTTTCCTGGAGTTGGTTCTGAATGGTACAGTAACGCTTCTCTTCTTTTACTCTCTTTGTTCATTTATTTTAGCTTTTATTCTAGCTTACAAAGATATAAGTCTTGGTTTAAATTGGGGTATTTTTATTATTTTCTTTTGTCAAAATAGCATTTATTACCCCCAAAAAAAATAGTCCGCTATTATTTGGACTATTTTATCAAGCTTATTTTATTAATTTCTTTTATTGTGAAATATAAGAGTTTAAATGATTTATTGTGTCTTTTTGAATTTCTATAATCGCTTTTACAACATCGCTTATAGAAATTATTCCTACTACAATTCCATCTTCCAGAACCGGTAGATGTCTGATTCTTTTGGTACTCATGAGCTCCATACAATCCTCGATATTGTTTGAAAGGTTTACCGAAAAAACATTGCTTTCCATAATTTCATGAACAAAAGTTTCTTTTGAAGATTTGTCTTTTAAAACAATTTTTCGGGCATAATCCCTTTCAGATAATATTCCTTTTAAATCGCTATTATCAATAACAAGAATAGCTCCTATGTTTTTCTCTCCCATCACTTTTAAGGCTTCATAAACCGTTGTTGTTGAAAGAACCGAATAAACATTTTTTCCTTTTGCGTTTAGTATTTGATTTACAGTCATATCTGAAAAAATTTAGATCTATAAAGTTAGAAAAAAATGAATACACACCACAACGAAATCGATTTTTTAAAACTTAATCAATTCATTTTAAACATAATAACTAATATTTTATATTTCAGAAATATTACCTCAAAGAAATGAATGAATTTTATGATGTTATTACGAAAAATGCAGGGTTTTGATTGTCAGAAGATTTATTCTAAATAAAATGAGGGTTTGTAAAAAATTGAAAATAGTCTTTTTCAATAAAGCATTAAATCAGATTCCTATTGAAGATTCAAAGCATCAATTTATAAATGCTTTCTCTTATTGTTTCTGATGCGGATTAAATCATAAGCATTCAATAAACTGCTCTGAAAGAGCTTTGGAAATAGCATGGTGCAAAGCGCCATGAATATAAATCTCATTTATTCTATGCCCTGTAAGGGCAAAAGCTTAATCCCAAAGGAAACGCTCATCATAGATCACATTGTATTTATTTAAAAATGCCATCAATTCTTCTTTGAATTTACGTTTTTTATGATGCTCTTCCTGATTCTTAATATATTGTACTACTCTTTCAATTTCTGATGGATTGACAGAAAATATACCATAGCCATCTTGCCAATAAAATTTCGCATAATTTCTATCTATGGTTTTTATCCATTTCGAAGATTGCTTTTTTACTTCTTCTACCAATTTCATTTGAATTATCTTTTTAGATAACAAACATAGTATGTGTATATGATCTCTATACCCTCCTATCTGAATTGGATTGCATTCTAATCCTTTACAAATTCCACCAAAGTATTGCCACAACCTTTCTTGTATCTTATCATCAATAAATGGATAACGACCTTTGGTACTAAATGTCAAGTGGACATAGACTTTTGATCGTGATTGTGACATATAATTCTTTTTAATTAATGTTATTTGTTTGCTATTGCCCTTAATTTAGTTCGTAGTGCGCTGCACTACGCTAATGATTTTAGGCTTTCAGCCCATTTAAAAGATTGCTAAAATTAATGATCATAAAACTACGCTACTACCATTCAAAACCCGCACTGAAAAAATCTTAGCAATAGCATAAGACAGAGCAATATGAATGCAAATTCATTGTTACCCTAAGCCTTGTTAGGACGAACGCCTAATCAAAAGCAGCGCTCATTATAATGTTAAGTGGTATTTTTATAAGAAAACAATCTATTCTTTCCTTAATTTATATTGTCTATTGGCTTTTGCCCTTTCAGGGCAATATCTACCCTTACTTAGTTCGTAGTGCGTTGCACTACGCTAGTGGTTTTGGGCTTTCAGCCCATTTAAAAGATTGCTAAAAATAATGATCGCAAAAATAAATTATAGATTTTCTGAAAATATTTCACTGATTAAAATACTGGATTTTATTTTTAATGCATCCGCTATTGAAAAAAGCAAACTAACAGTAATATTCTGTTTCCCTTTTTCAATTCGTTGAATAGTTCTTATATCAACATTACATAATCTTGATAATTGTTCCTGTGTAATTTTTTCTTTTCCTCTGAGTCCTTTTATCAATAGACCTAATCGGACAATCTCTAACTCGTACTTATTATTTTCCACAATCAAATCTATTAAACTGTAGAAAAAAATCATACGACATATATGTCGCATACGGAAATAAGACTACATTTGCTAAAAAATAGTACAAATGGAAACAACCGAAACTACAAAATTAGAGAACCTCAGAAAATTAATTGCCCTATATTTCAATACTGCAAAATCGGATGACAATCAATCAGAAGCTCCAAAAGCACAAACTCATTATTATGAGCTTGGTTGTGTGATTACAAATCTCCTAAAAATGTGTATTTTGGCATTAGATCATGAAGAACATAAGATTTCGGAAACAAATAAAACTCCTATAAATGTTTCGCTTATTTTAGAAACCGTGCTGGAAATGTTTCCTTTGGATGAATTTGAATTGTTAGATGAAATTAACCAGATCGTTGTTGGGGATAATTAAAATATTGGGTGTTTTTGTAAACTGGACTAAAGTCCAGCCCTACAATATAAATCGAGCCGATGGCTCTTTATGAGTGGTGTTTTATAAAGCAAACCTGAAATATACTTTGTTCTTTTGGAACTTTCTGGATGGTGTTTTATAAAAACAAGTACCAAATACAGCACAAGTTCCGGAGGAACAAAATATATTGTAGAGCTGGACTTTAGTCCAGCAGAAAAATCAAGCCGATAGATATTTATGAATGGTGTTTTATAAAACAAGCCTAAAATACAGCATAAGTTCCGGAGGAACAAAGTATATTGTAGAGCTGGACTTTAGTCCAGCAGAAATATAAATCAAACCGATGGATATTTATGAATGTCCAGCCAAAATATAGGATTGCAATACGAAAATTACAAATTGGTAATCACAAACTCACTTCTTCTGTTTTGCTGATGTTCTTCTTCTGAACATTTTACGCCATCAGAACATTGATTTACAAGTTGTGATTCTCCGTAACCTTTCGATGTTAATCTATTAGGATTAATTCCTTTGTCTACTAACCATTTCATTGTTGCCTTTGCTCTTTTATCAGACAAAATCTGATTGTATTTTGCTGTTTGTCGGCTATCTGTATGCGAACGAATATCGAGTTTTAGGTCTGGATATTGTTTTAATATTTCGATGATTTTCTCTAATTGAAAGACTGATTCTTTCTTTATAACCGCTTTATCCAAATCGAAATAAATAATAGGAATATCTAGTGTTTTTGCCAAATCTGTTCCTACCGTTATTGTTTTAAATCTTTTTTCTAACTGAATTGGCAAGGTTGTTTTTCCGGATAATTTTTTAATTGTTATTGAAGTTTCTTTACTTTCATAATTAGTCTTTGATGTTCTGACAAAATAATTTTTACCACAATTTACATTAGCAAAAACATAATTTCCTTTTTCGTCCGAAACAACTTCTGCTACAGGATTAAAACTTTCATCTAACAAAGTTATTTTGGTATCTGAAAGAATTGCGTTTGTTTCAACATCTGTAATTGTTCCCGTTAATTCTTGTTCGCAACTAAGTTTTCGTTTTTCGGTAAAACGGTAAATATCGTCAAGTCCCAATCCGTTATCTCTGTTTGAAGAGAAAAATCCGTTTCTTTTTTTACTGTCAATTATAAAAGCAAAATCGTCTTGTTTACTATTTATGGGTTCACCAACATTTTGTATTTGTTCGAAAGAACCGTCATTATTTATTTTAGAAACAAAAATATCAAGTCCGCCTAATCCGGGTCTTCCGTCAGTGGCAAAATAAAGTTCGTTATCGCCGGAAATAAAAGGAAATGTTTCTCTTCCTTCGGTATTTATTGTTGCACCTAAATTTTCGGGTTTCCCAAAGGTTCCGTCCTCATTTATTTTTACTTTAAACAAATCTGATTGTCCTAACGTTCCCGGCATATCTGATGCAAAATACAATGTTTTTTCATCGACGCTTAATGTAGGATGTGCCACACTATATTGATCACTACTGAACGGAAGTTCTTCAATGTTTTTCCATTCGCCATTAACCAAATTAGCTTTGTATAATTTTAATAAAGTAACTTTATTTTTGTCTCTTCCTCTTTTTCCGCCTAAAAAGTTGTTTCGGGTAAAATACATGGTTCGCCCATCTTTTGTAAAAACAGGTGTTGACTCATTAAATTTTGTATTTACTTTTTTCTGAAAACGCTGTGGAATTCCAATACTTCCATCAGAAGCTAATTCGGCTGTATATAAGTTGGTAAAAGACTTGTTTGTCCATTTAAAGTTTTTCTTTACGATTCCGCCTGTATCACGTGCAGAAGTAAATACTAATTTATTATCATAAATAGTGCTTCCGTAATCAGAAAGTTTCGAATTAATTCCTGCATCGGCAATTTCGAATCTTCCGGAATTAGATTTTATTTCTTCTAAATAATTTTTATTGGCTTCAAATAAAACTCCTCTTTTATCAGTGGTTATTTTTTGATTGAATTTTTCTAAAATCGTATCTGCTTTAGCATAATTTCCGTCAGATTTTAAACATTGTGCATATCTATATAAATATTCAGGATCCTGCTGCTCATTGATGGCAAACAATTCATTGTACCATTTTAAGGCTTTTAGCAATTCGCCATTAAAATAATAGGAATTACCAAGACGCTGAAACATCTTTTCATCTTTATATCCTTTATTTGCAACACTTTCGTAAACTTTTATTGCATCTATATAAGCGTATTTCTCGTATTGATCATTGGCATACTTTATACCACTTGTTTGTGCTATTGTATTAAGGAAAAAGAGTAAAAATAAAGCGGTATAATTCAGGTTTTTGATTTTCATGTATCATTTTTTAGAAGAATCTTGGAGATGTAATTCTGTTATAATTATTAAAAAATTCAAAACGCAGGAAAATTTCATGCGATCCGGAATTGTATTTTCTTAATTTGGTTGTTTCATGATCATAACCATACCCTATATATAAACCATCTGATACCTGAAAACCTGCCAGCGCACTTACCGATGCACTCCAACGGTAGGCAAGTCCTAATACAAATTTATCATTGAACATAAAATTACCCGAAAGATCGACTTGTAAAGGAGCTCCTTGTACCATTTTTGTCAATACTGCCGGTTTGAATTTGACGTAATAATCGATATCAAAAACATAACCTGCCATGAAATAGTAGTTTATTTTATCTTTGAAAATAGCATTATCATTATTACTATATCTGTTTGTTTCGATAAAATTAGGAATAGACAATCCTACATAAGCTTTATCTGAATGCCAGTAAACACCTGCCCCGATGTTGGGTGAAATTTTATTTCTTAAATCTTGAAATTGGGGATCGCCCTGATCTTCAAAAGTTAATTTATTTACATCTAGATTAAAAAGATTCGCTGTTGCTTTAATTCCGAAGGAAAGTTTAAAGGTCTCGGAAGTTGGAACAGTATATGATAAATCCGTAGATAACGTGTTTTCGTTTGTTGGCCCAATTTTATCGTTTACTAAAGAAACCCCAAGTCCTAAATCGCTATTATTTAAAGGTGTATTTACCGAGAACGTACTGGTTTCCGGCGCACCATCAAGTCCAACCCATTGTGTACGATATAACCCAAAAACACTTAATGCACCACGTGAACCCGCATAAGCCGGATTGATCGTAATGGTATTGTACATATATTGTGTGTATTGAGAATCTTGCTGCGCTGAACACACAACGGTAAAAAACATGAAAATTAAAACTATCTTTTTCATTAAAAGGGCTTTTAAAAAGCGGCTTAGCTAATAACTAAGCCGCTTGTATTTTTTTATTTGTTGATATATAAATAACCTGAAAGCTGGTGCGAGCCTGAACTGCTGTCTTTGTATTTTAGAATATAGAAATAAGTTCCTTCCGGCAATCCTTCAGACTGTTTTACTGTTGTACGTCCTTGAGAGTAACCTACAAAAGCACGGTCTTCGTTGTTGTAATTGTCTACATCGTAAACTAAAATACCCCAACGGTTGTAAATTTCTACCGTATTATCAGGATAACATTCTAATCCCTGGATATAGAATCTCTTATTCTTTTCGTCTCCGTTTGGAGAGAATGCATTAAAGACTTTTATCACACAACCATGTAAGTCTAAGACTGTAGGTTTATCTCCTGTATTACTGCCATCATCTGACAAGTCATCTACAACAACTCCTTTATTGCTTCGTGCCTGAACACTTGCCTGATTGCTTACGCTACCTTTATTAATATCATTTTGCGTAATCTTGTAAGTAGCTGTAAAGTTGTATTCATCTGATTCGTTTACACCTAAATTTATCGCTAGTCCTGAAACTACAACACCTGGTAAAGGATCTGAAATCATAACTCCCGTCAATGAAACATTTCCTGTGTTTGTTACTTTAAATTTATATGTAATTGTCTCACCTGCATTTGCAACTCCGTTATTGTTTTCATCATTAAACACTGCTGTTTTGATAATCGCAATGGCAGGGAATTCTACAAAAACACTTAACGTTGCCATTCCACAATTAGTTGGATTTGCTTTTTCACAAACCTGGTAGGTTAATGTGTAATTTCCTCCCGGAGTATTTGGTTTCACATTTACAGTTCCGTCCTGATTTAATTCGAAGTATGCACTTTGCGACATACTTAAATTCACATCTGCAGGATTTATTGGTAAACCTTTTAATAAATCATTGTCTAAAACATTGATAAACTCAAGTGAACCATTTATTCCGTCAACATTTACTAATCCATCATTATTAATGATAAGCTGTATCAATGGCGTGATTGGCGGAGTATTTATTACCGAAATCTTCGCAACTGCCTGACTACAATTAGATGGATTTAAGACTTCACAAATCTGATACGTCAATTCATAATTTCCAGTTGGCGTTCCAGACTTTATTTCGATTGTTCCGTCTGCCTTTAAAGTTAAGTTAGGATTCGAAACAACAGTAGTCAAAATAACATCTGCAAGATTAATTACTGATCCGTTTATACTATCATTATCAAATATACTTGTTGTTGAACTGTGTCCTTTATTAGTATCTACAGTTCCTGCATTATCATTATTCGCCTGTAAAACTGCTCCCGTTACAGGAACATAACTTTTTACAGTAACACAATTTGCAGGATTTAAATATTCGCAAATAGTATATTCAATCTCATAGTTTCCTATTGGAGTTCCTGGTTTTACTGTTACCGTTCCGTCCGGATTTAAAGTTAATCCTGTTGGAACTTTTACAACTGTCAGGACTATTCCTCCATTACTATTCTTAATAACAGCTGAATTTCCGTTTAATGTAACATTATTTATTAATGGTAATGTTGTTCCTCCAATGCTTCCATTAATAGGAAGAGTGTTCTCTGTTAGAGCTTTGATTGCTGACTGCCCCACTACAATTACTGAAGTTACCTGATCACAATTTGTTGGATTGGTTACTTCACAAATACTATAAGTCAGGTTATAATTACCTACCGGTATATTTGGAGCTATCGTTACTGTTCCGTCTGCATTTAAGGTGAAACCTGCTGGTACGGTTACTCCTGTAAGGATTATGTTTCCAGGATTCGTTCCTATTACTACAGCAACTCCGTTTAAGGTGTCATTCGATGTTAAGGCTGGGGTTTTACCGCCAACATTTCCATTGATTTCTATTGTAGTTTCAGCTACCGCTTTTATTTCTGCAGCACTAACTACGATAATTGAAGTTACCTGATCGCAATTGTCCGGATTGGTTACTTCGCATATTTTGTATGTTAAATTGTATTCGCCTGCCGGGGTGTTTGGTGCTACTGTTACGGTTCCGTCTGTGTTAAGGGTTAAACCTGTTGGTACGGTTACCGGTGTTAGTGTCACTTGTCCTGCATTGCTTCCAATTACAACATCAAGTCCGTTTAATTTGTCATTGGCGGTTAAAGCTGGGGTTTTACCTCCTGTAAGACCATTGATCTCGGCTGTTTTCTCGGTTACGGCATCAATTGTTGGCTGGCCTACTACGATAATTGAAGTTACCTGATCGCAATTGTCCGGATTGGTTACTTCGCATATTTTGTATGTTAAATTGTATTCGCCTGCTGGGGTGTTTGGTGCTACTGTTACGGTTCCGTCTGTGTTAAGGGTTAAACCTGTTGGTACGGTTACCGGTGTTAGTGTCACTTGTCCTGCATTGCTTCCAATTACAACATCAAGTCCGTTTAATTTGTCATTGGCGGTTAAAGCTGGGGTTTTACCTCCTGTAAGACCATTGATCTCGGCTGTTTTCTCGGTTACGGCATCAATTGTTGGCTGGCCTACTACGATAATTGAAGTTACCTGATCGCAATTGTCCGGATTGGTTACTTCGCATATTTTGTATGTCAGATTGTATTCGCCTGCCGGGGTGTTTGGTGCTACTGTTACGGTTCCGTCTGTGTTAAGGGTTAAACCTGTTGGTACGGTTACCGGTGTTAGTGTCACTTGTCCTGCATTGCTTCCAATTACAACATCAAGTCCGTTTAATTTATCATTGGCGGTTAACGCTGGGGTTTTACCTCCTGTAAGACCATTGATCTCAACTGTTTTCTCGGTTACGGCATCAATTGTTGGCTGGCCTACTACTATAATTGAAGTTACCTGATCGCAATTGTCCGGATTGGTTACTTCGCATATTTTGTATGTCAGATTGTATTCGCCTGCCGGGGTGTTTGGTGCTACTGTTACGGTTCCGTCTGTATTAAGGGTTAAACCTGTTGGTACGGTTACCGGTGTTAGTGTCACTTGTCCTGCATTGCTTCCAATTACAACATCAAGTCCGTTTAATTTATCATTGGCGGTTAACGCTGGGGTTTTACCTCCTGTAAGACCATTGATCTCAACTGTTTTCTCGGTTACGGCATCAATTGTTGGCTGGCCTACTACAACTGTTACTATAGCTGAATCACAATTTATTAAATTCAACTTCTCGCAAATAGAATATTCTAACTCATAACTTCCTGCTGGAGTGTTTGCATCGACCGTAATAGAACCATCAACATTTAAAGTAATCCCTGTTGGATATGTTCCTTTTTCGGCCACAGTAACATTAGATGGATTTACCGGATCACCTTTTAGAGTATCGTTATCTAAAACAGAAACTGTTGTTGTTCCTCCATCTTTTCCATTAATCATTTCTGAGGTATCATCCATAGCACAAATAACTTTCCAAATATCAACATTTTCCGAAACTCCTGATTCACATCCAAAGGAATTTGTTACGGTATAGTTAAAAGTCGTTCCTGCTGCCAATCCTGAAATAGTTCTAGAAGCAGTGTTTCCTGAAATATTTCCTGGATTGATTATCCAATTTCCTGCAGGTAAGCCATTCAATACTACACTTCCTGTTGACAAAGTACAAGTAGACTGCGTGATGGTTCCGACTGTTGGAGCTGATGGAACTGCTAATTGTGCGTTTCCGTTATAGGTAAAACTTGCTGATGTAGCAGAACATTGTGAACTGTTCTTAGCTGTAATCGTGTAAGATGTTCCTGTACTACCGCCTGTGATAACTCCGCCTGTTCCTACTGCTAATCCTAATGGAGTTGAAGTATACGTTAAGTTAGCATCGTATACACTTAAAATATTTCTTGCTGCTGCACTACAGCTCTCTGCTGTTACAACAACTGTTGGAGCTGATGGAACTGCTAATTGTGCGTTTCCGTTATAGGTAAAACTTGCTGATGTAGCAGAACATTGTGAACTGTTCTTAGCTGTAATCGTGTAAGATGTTCCTGTACTACCGCCTGTGATAACTCCGCCTGTTCCTACTGCTAATCCTAATGGAGTTGAAGTATACGTTAAGTTAGCATCGTATACACTTAAAATATTTCTTGCTGCTGCACTACAGCTCTCTGCTGTTACAACAACTGTTGGAGCTGATGGAACTGCTAATTGTGCGTTTCCGTTATAGGTAAAACTTGCTGATGTAGCAGAACATTGTGAACTGTTTTTAGCTGTAATCGTGTAAGATGTTCCTGTACTACCGCCTGTGATAACTCCGCCTGTTCCTACTGCTAATCCTAATGGAGTTGAAGTATACGTTAAGTTAGCATCGTATACACTTAAAATATTTCTTGCTGCTGCACTACAGCTCTCTGCTGTTACAACAACTGTTGGAGCTGATGGAACTGCTAATTGTGCGTTTCCGTTATAGGTAAAACTTGCTGATGTAGCAGAACATTGTGAACTGTTCTTAGCTGTAATCGTGTAAGATGTTCCTGTACTACCGCCTGTGATAACTCCGCCTGTTCCTACTGCTAATCCTAATGGAGTTGAAGTATACGTTAAGTTAGCATCGTATACACTTAAAATATTTCTTGCTGCTGCACTACAGCTCTCTGCTGTTACAACAACTGTTGGAGCTGATGGAACTGCTAATTGTGCGTTTCCGTTATAGGTAAAACTTGCTGATGTAGCAGAACATTGTGAACTGTTCTTAGCTGTAATCGTGTAAGATGTTCCTGTACTACCGCCTGTGATAACTCCGCCTGTTCCTACTGCTAATCCTAATGGAGTTGAAGTATACGTTAAGTTAGCATCGTATACACTTAAAATATTTCTTGCTGCTGCACTACAGCTCTCTGCTGTTACAACAACTGTTGGAGCTGATGGAACTGCTAATTGTGCGTTTCCGTTATAGGTAAAACTTGCTGATGTAGCAGAACATTGTGAACTGTTCTTAGCTGTAATCGTGTAAGATGTTCCTGTACTACCGCCTGTGATAACTCCGCCTGTTCCTACTGCTAATCCTAATGGAGTTGAAGTATACGTTAAGTTAGCATCGTATACACTTAAAATATTTCTTGCTGCTGCACTACAGCTCTCTGCTGTTACAACAACTGTTGGAGCTGATGGAACTGCTAATTGTGCGTTTCCGTTATAGGTAAAACTTGCTGATGTAGCAGAACATTGTGAACTGTTTTTAGCTGTAATCGTGTAAGATGTTCCTGTACTACCGCCTGTGATAACTCCGCCTGTTCCTACTGCTAATCCTAATGGAGTTGAAGTATACGTTAAGTTAGCATCGTATACACTTAAAATATTTCTTGCTGCTGCACTACAGCTCTCTGCTGTTACAGCAACTGTTGGAGCTGATGGAACTGCTAATTGTGCGTTTCCGTTATAGGTAAAACTTGCTGATGTAGCAGAACATTGTGAACTGTTCTTAGCTGTAATCGTGTAAGATGTTCCTGTACTACCGCCTGTGATAACTCCGCCTGTTCCTACTGCTAATCCTAATGGAGTTGAAGTATACGTTAAGTTAGCATCGTATACACTTAAAATATTTCTTGCTGCTGCACTACAGCTCTCTGCTGTTACAACAACTGTTGGAGCTGATGGAACTGCTAATTGTGCGTTTCCGTTATAGGTAAAACTTGCTGATGTAGCAGAACATTGTGAACTGTTCTTAGCTGTAATCGTGTAAGATGTTCCTGTACTACCGCCTGTGATAACTCCGCCTGTTCCTACTGCTAATCCTAATGGAGTTGAAGTATACGTTAAGTTAGCATCGTATACACTTAAAATATTTCTTGCTGCTGCACTACAGCTCTCTGCTGTTACAGCAACTGTTGGAGCTGATGGAACTGCTAATTGTGCGTTTCCGTTATAGGTAAAACTTGCTGATGTAGCAGAACATTGTGAACTGTTCTTAGCTGTAATCGTGTAAGATGTTCCTGTACTACCGCCTGTGATAACTCCGCCTGTTCCTACTGCTAATCCTAATGGAGTTGAAGTATACGTTAAGTTAGCATCGTATACACTTAAAATATTTCTTGCTGCTGCACTACAGCTCTCTGCTGTTACAACAACTGTTGGAGCTGATGGAACTGCTAATTGTGCGTTTCCGTTATAGGTAAAACTTGCTGATGTAGCAGAACATTGTGAACTGTTCTTAGCTGTAATCGTGTAAGATGTTCCTGTACTACCGCCTGTGATAACTCCGCCTGTTCCTACTGCTAATCCTAATGGAGTTGAAGTATACGTTAAGTTAGCATCGTATACACTTAAAATATTTCTTGCTGCTGCACTACAGCTCTCTGCTGTTACAACAACTGTTGGAGCTGATGGAACTGCTAATTGTGCGTTTCCGTTATAGGTAAAACTTGCTGATGTAGCAGAACATTGTGAACTGTTCTTAGCTGTAATCGTGTAAGATGTTCCTGTACTACCGCCTGTGATAACTCCGCCTGTTCCTACTGCTAATCCTAATGGAGTTGAAGTATACGTTAAGTTAGCATCGTATACACTTAAAATATTTCTTGCTGCTGCACTACAGCTCTCTGCTGTTACAACAACTGTTGGAGCTGATGGAACTGCTAATTGTGCGTTTCCGTTATAGGTAAAACTTGCTGATGTAGCAGAACATTGTGAACTGTTCTTAGCTGTAATCGTGTAAGATGTTCCTGTACTACCGCCTGTGATAACTCCGCCTGTTCCTACTGCTAATCCTAATGGAGTTGAAGTATACGTTAAGTTAGCATCGTATACACTTAAAATATTTCTTGCTGCTGCACTACAGCTCTCTGCTGTTACAACAACTGTTGGAGCTGATGGAACTGCTAATTGTGCGTTTCCGTTATAGGTAAAACTTGCTGATGTAGCAGAACATTGTGAACTGTTCTTAGCTGTAATCGTGTAAGATGTTCCTGTACTACCGCCTGTGATAACTCCGCCTGTTCCTACTGCTAATCCTAATGGAGTTGAAGTATACGTTAAGTTAGCATCGTATACACTTAAAATATTTCTTGCTGCTGCACTACAGCTCTCTGCTGTTACAACAACTGTTGGAGCTGATGGAACTGCTAATTGTGCGTTTCCGTTATAGGTAAAACTTGCTGATGTAGCAGAACATTGTGAACTGTTCTTAGCTGTAATCGTGTAAGATGTTCCTGTACTACCGCCTGTGATAACTCCGCCTGTTCCTACTGCTAATCCTAATGGAGTTGAAGTATACGTTAAGTTAGCATCGTATACACTTAAAATATTTCTTGCTGCTGCACTACAGCTCTCTGCTGTTACAGCAACTGTTGGAGCTGATGGAACTGCTAATTGTGCGTTTCCGTTATAGGTAAAACTTGCTGATGTAGCAGAACATTGTGAACTGTTCTTAGCTGTAATCGTGTAAGATGTTCCTGTACTACCGCCTGTGATAACTCCGCCTGTTCCTACTGCTAATCCTAATGGAGTTGAAGTATACGTTAAGTTAGCATCGTATACACTTAAAATATTTCTTGCTGCTGCACTACAGCTCTCTGCTGTTACAACAACTGTTGGAGCTGATGGAACTGCTAATTGTGCGTTTCCGTTATAGGTAAAACTTGCTGATGTAGCAGAACATTGTGAACTGTTCTTAGCTGTAATCGTGTAAGATGTTCCTGTACTACCGCCTGTGATAACTCCGCCTGTTCCTACTGCTAATCCTAATGGAGTTGAAGTATACGTTAAGTTAGCATCGTATACACTTAAAATATTTCTTGCTGCTGCACTACAGCTCTCTGCTGTTACAGCAACTGTTGGAGCTGATGGAACTGCTAATTGTGCGTTTCCGTTATAGGTAAAACTTGCTGATGTAGCAGAACATTGTGAACTGTTCTTAGCTGTAATCGTGTAAGATGTTCCTGTACTACCGCCTGTGATAACTCCGCCTGTTCCTACTGCTAATCCTAATGGAGTTGAAGTATACGTTAAGTTAGCATCGTATACACTTAAAATATTTCTTGCTGCTGCACTACAGCTCTCTGCTGTTACAACAACTGTTGGAGCTGATGGAACTGCTAATTGTGCGTTTCCGTTATAGGTAAAACTTGCTGATGTAGCAGAACATTGTGAACTGTTCTTAGCTGTAATCGTGTAAGATGTTCCTGTACTACCGCCTGTGATAACTCCGCCTGTTCCTACTGCTAATCCTAATGGAGTTGAAGTATACGTTAAGTTAGCATCGTATACACTTAAAATATTTCTTGCTGCTGCACTACAGCTCTCTGCTGTTACAGCAACTGTTGGAGCTGATGGAACTGCTAATTGTGCGTTTCCGTTATAGGTAAAACTTGCTGATGTAGCAGAACATTGTGAACTGTTCTTAGCTGTAATCGTGTAAGATGTTCCTGTACTACCGCCTGTGATAACTCCGCCTGTTCCTACTGCTAATCCTAATGGAGTTGAAGTATACGTTAAGTTAGCATCGTATACACTTAAAATATTTCTTGCTGCTGCACTACAGCTCTCTGCTGTTACAACAACTGTTGGAGCTGATGGAACTGCTAATTGTGCGTTTCCGTTATAGGTAAAACTTGCTGATGTAGCAGAACATTGTGAACTGTTCTTAGCTGTAATCGTGTAAGATGTTCCTGTACTACCGCCTGTGATAACTCCGCCTGTTCCTACTGCTAATCCTAATGGAGTTGAAGTATACGTTAAGTTAGCATCGTATACACTTAAAATATTTCTTGCTGCTGCACTACAGCTCTCTGCTGTTACAACAACTGTTGGAGCTGATGGAACTGCTAATTGTGCGTTTCCGTTATAGGTAAAACTTGCTGATGTAGCAGAACATTGTGAACTGTTCTTAGCTGTAATCGTGTAAGATGTTCCTGTACTACCGCCTGTGATAACTCCGCCTGTTCCTACTGCTAATCCTAATGGAGTTGAAGTATACGTTAAGTTAGCATCGTATACACTTAAAATATTTCTTGCTGCTGCACTACAGCTCTCTGCTGTTACAACAACTGTTGGAGCTGATGGAACTGCTAATTGTGCGTTTCCGTTATAGGTAAAACTTGCTGATGTAGCAGAACATTGTGAACTGTTCTTAGCTGTAATCGTGTAAGATGTTCCTGTACTACCGCCTGTGATAACTCCGCCTGTTCCTACTGCTAATCCTAATGGAGTTGAAGTATACGTTAAGTTAGCATCGTATACACTTAAAATATTTCTTGCTGCTGCACTACAGCTCTCTGCTGTTACAACAACTGTTGGAGCTGATGGAACTGCTAATTGTGCGTTTCCGTTATAGGTAAAACTTGCTGATGTAGCAGAACATTGTGAACTGTTCTTAGCTGTAATCGTGTAAGATGTTCCTGTACTACCGCCTGTGATAACTCCGCCTGTTCCTACTGCTAATCCTAATGGAGTTGAAGTATACGTTAAGTTAGCATCGTATACACTTAAAATATTTCTTGCTGCTGCACTACAGCTCTCTGCTGTTACAACAACTGTTGGAGCTGATGGAACTGCTAATTGTGCGTTTCCGTTATAGGTAAAACTTGCTGATGTAGCAGAACATTGTGAACTGTTCTTAGCTGTAATCGTGTAAGATGTTCCTGTACTACCGCCTGTGATAACTCCGCCTGTTCCTACTGCTAATCCTAATGGAGTTGAAGTATACGTTAAGTTAGCATCGTATACACTTAAAATATTTCTTGCTGCTGCACTACAGCTCTCTGCTGTTACAGCAACTGTTGGAGCTGATGGAACTGCTAATTGTGCGTTTCCGTTATAGGTAAAACTTGCTGATGTAGCAGAACATTGTGAACTGTTCTTAGCTGTAATCGTGTAAGATGTTCCTGTACTACCGCCTGTGATAACTCCGCCTGTTCCTACTGCTAATCCTAATGGAGTTGAAGTATACGTTAAGTTAGCATCGTATACACTTAAAATATTTCTTGCTGCTGCACTACAGCTCTCTGCTGTTACAACAACTGTTGGAGCTGATGGAACTGCTAATTGTGCGTTTCCGTTATAGGTAAAACTTGCTGATGTAGCAGAACATTGTGAACTGTTCTTAGCTGTAATCGTGTAAGATGTTCCTGTACTACCGCCTGTGATAACTCCGCCTGTTCCTACTGCTAATCCTAATGGAGTTGAAGTATACGTTAAGTTAGCATCGTATACACTTAAAATATTTCTTGCTGCTGCACTACAGCTCTCTGCTGTTACAACAACTGTTGGAGCTGATGGAACTGCTAATTGTGCGTTTCCGTTATAGGTAAAACTTGCTGATGTAGCAGAACATTGTGAACTGTTTTTAGCTGTAATCGTGTAAGATGTTCCTGTACTACCGCCTGTGATAACTCCGCCTGTTCCTACTGCTAATCCTAATGGAGTTGAAGTATACGTTAAGTTAGCATCGTATACACTTAAAATATTTCTTGCTGCTGCACTACAGCTCTCTGCTGTTACAGCAACTGTTGGAGCTGATGGAACTGCTAATTGTGCGTTTCCGTTATAGGTAAAACTTGCTGATGTAGCAGAACATTGTGAACTGTTCTTAGCTGTAATCGTGTAAGATGTTCCTGTACTACCGCCTGTGATAACTCCGCCTGTTCCTACTGCTAATCCTAATGGAGTTGAAGTATACGTTAAGTTAGCATCGTATACACTTAAAATATTTCTTGCTGCTGCACTACAGCTCTCTGCTGTTACAACAACTGTTGGAGCTGATGGAACTGCTAATTGTGCGTTTCCGTTATAGGTAAAACTTGCTGATGTAGCAGAACATTGTGAACTGTTCTTAGCTGTAATCGTGTAAGATGTTCCTGTACTACCGCCTGTGATAACTCCGCCTGTTCCTACTGCTAATCCTAATGGAGTTGAAGTATACGTTAAGTTAGCATCGTATACACTTAAAATATTTCTTGCTGCTGCACTACAGCTCTCTGCTGTTACAACAACTGTTGGAGCTGATGGAACTGCTAATTGTGCGTTTCCGTTATAGGTAAAACTTGCTGATGTAGCAGAACATTGTGAACTGTTCTTAGCTGTAATCGTGTAAGATGTTCCTGTACTACCGCCTGTGATAACTCCGCCTGTTCCTACTGCTAATCCTAATGGAGTTGAAGTATACGTTAAGTTAGCATCGTATACACTTAAAATATTTCTTGCTGCTGCACTACAGCTCTCTGCTGTTACAACAACTGTTGGAGCTGATGGAACTGCTAATTGTGCGTTTCCGTTATAGGTAAAACTTGCTGATGTAGCAGAACATTGTGAACTGTTCTTAGCTGTAATCGTGTAAGATGTTCCTGTACTACCGCCTGTGATAACTCCGCCTGTTCCTACTGCTAATCCTAATGGAGTTGAAGTATACGTTAAGTTAGCATCGTATACACTTAAAATATTTCTTGCTGCTGCACTACAGCTCTCTGCTGTTACAACAACTGTTGGAGCTGATGGAACTGCTAATTGTGCGTTTCCGTTATAGGTAAAACTTGCTGATGTAGCAGAACATTGTGAACTGTTCTTAGCTGTAATCGTGTAAGATGTTCCTGTACTACCGCCTGTGATAACTCCGCCTGTTCCTACTGCTAATCCTAATGGAGTTGAAGTATACGTTAAGTTAGCATCGTATACACTTAAAATATTTCTTGCTGCTGCACTACAGCTCTCTGCTGTTACAGCAACTGTTGGAGCTGATGGAACTGCTAATTGTGCGTTTCCGTTATAGGTAAAACTTGCTGATGTAGCAGAACATTGTGAACTGTTCTTAGCTGTAATCGTGTAAGATGTTCCTGTACTACCGCCTGTGATAACTCCGCCTGTTCCTACTGCTAATCCTAATGGAGTTGAAGTATACGTTAAGTTAGCATCGTATACACTTAAAATATTTCTTGCTGCTGCACTACAGCTCTCTGCTGTTACAACAACTGTTGGAGCTGATGGAACTGCTAATTGTGCGTTTCCGTTATAGGTAAAACTTGCTGATGTAGCAGAACATTGTGAACTGTTCTTAGCTGTAATCGTGTAAGATGTTCCTGTACTACCGCCTGTGATAACTCCGCCTGTTCCTACTGCTAATCCTAATGGAGTTGAAGTATACGTTAAGTTAGCATCGTATACACTTAAAATATTTCTTGCTGCTGCACTACAGCTCTCTGCTGTTACAACAACTGTTGGAGCTGATGGAACTGCTAATTGTGCGTTTCCGTTATAGGTAAAACTTGCTGATGTAGCAGAACATTGTGAACTGTTTTTAGCTGTAATCGTGTAAGATGTTCCTGTACTACCGCCTGTGATAACTCCGCCTGTTCCTACTGCTAATCCTAATGGAGTTGAAGTATACGTTAAGTTAGCATCGTATACACTTAAAATATTTCTTGCTGCTGCACTACAGCTCTCTGCTGTTACAACAACTGTTGGAGCTGATGGAACTGCTAATTGTGCGTTTCCGTTATAGGTAAAACTTGCTGATGTAGCAGAACATTGTGAACTGTTCTTAGCTGTAATCGTGTAAGATGTTCCTGTACTACCGCCTGTGATAACTCCGCCTGTTCCTACTGCTAATCCTAATGGAGTTGAAGTATACGTTAAGTTAGCATCGTATACACTTAAAATATTTCTTGCTGCTGCACTACAGCTCTCTGCTGTTACAACAACTGTTGGAGCTGATGGAACTGCTAATTGTGCGTTTCCGTTATAGGTAAAACTTGCTGATGTAGCAGAACATTGTGAACTGTTCTTAGCTGTAATCGTGTAAGATGTTCCTGTACTACCGCCTGTGATAACTCCGCCTGTTCCTACTGCTAATCCTAATGGAGTTGAAGTATACGTTAAGTTAGCATCGTATACACTTAAAATATTTCTTGCTGCTGCACTACAGCTCTCTGCTGTTACAACAACTGTTGGAGCTGATGGAACTGCTAATTGTGCGTTTCCGTTATAGGTAAAACTTGCTGATGTAGCAGAACATTGTGAACTGTTCTTAGCTGTAATCGTGTAAGATGTTCCTGTACTACCGCCTGTGATAACTCCGCCTGTTCCTACTGCTAATCCTAATGGAGTTGAAGTATACGTTAAGTTAGCATCGTATACACTTAAAATATTTCTTGCTGCTGCACTACAGCTCTCTGCTGTTACAACAACTGTTGGAGCTGATGGAACTGCTAATTGTGCGTTTCCGTTATAGGTAAAACTTGCTGATGTAGCAGAACATTGTGAACTGTTCTTAGCTGTAATCGTGTAAGATGTTCCTGTACTACCGCCTGTGATAACTCCGCCTGTTCCTACTGCTAATCCTAATGGAGTTGAAGTATACGTTAAGTTAGCATCGTATACACTTAAAATATTTCTTGCTGCTGCACTACAGCTCTCTGCTGTTACAGCAACTGTTGGAGCTGATGGAACTGCTAATTGTGCGTTTCCGTTATAGGTAAAACTTGCTGATGTAGCAGAACATTGTGAACTGTTCTTAGCTGTAATCGTGTAAGATGTTCCTGTACTACCGCCTGTGATAACTCCGCCTGTTCCTACTGCTAATCCTAATGGAGTTGAAGTATACGTTAAGTTAGCATCGTATACACTTAAAATATTTCTTGCTGCTGCACTACAGCTCTCTGCTGTTACAACAACTGTTGGAGCTGATGGAACTGCTAATTGTGCGTTTCCGTTATAGGTAAAACTTGCTGATGTAGCAGAACATTGTGAACTGTTCTTAGCTGTAATCGTGTAAGATGTTCCTGTACTACCGCCTGTGATAACTCCGCCTGTTCCTACTGCTAATCCTAATGGAGTTGAAGTATACGTTAAGTTAGCATCGTATACACTTAAAATATTTCTTGCTGCTGCACTACAGCTCTCTGCTGTTACAGCAACTGTTGGAGCTGATGGAACTGCTAATTGTGCGTTTCCGTTATAGGTAAAACTTGCTGATGTAGCAGAACATTGTGAACTGTTCTTAGCTGTAATCGTGTAAGATGTTCCTGTACTACCGCCTGTGATAACTCCGCCTGTTCCTACTGCTAATCCTAATGGAGTTGAAGTATACGTTAAGTTAGCATCGTATACACTTAAAATATTTCTTGCTGCTGCACTACAGCTCTCTGCTGTTACAACAACTGTTGGAGCTGATGGAACTGCTAATTGTGCGTTTCCGTTATAGGTAAAACTTGCTGATGTAGCAGAACATTGTGAACTGTTCTTAGCTGTAATCGTGTAAGATGTTCCTGTACTACCGCCTGTGATAACTCCGCCTGTTCCTACTGCTAATCCTAATGGAGTTGAAGTATACGTTAAGTTAGCATCGTATACACTTAAAATATTTCTTGCTGCTGCACTACAGCTCTCTGCTGTTACAACAACTGTTGGAGCTGATGGAACTGCTAATTGTGCGTTTCCGTTATAGGTAAAACTTGCTGATGTAGCAGAACATTGTGAACTGTTCTTAGCTGTAATCGTGTAAGATGTTCCTGTACTACCGCCTGTGATAACTCCGCCTGTTCCTACTGCTAATCCTAATGGAGTTGAAGTATACGTTAAGTTAGCATCGTATACACTTAAAATATTTCTTGCTGCTGCACTACAGCTCTCTGCTGTTACAACAACTGTTGGAGCTGATGGAACTGCTAATTGTGCGTTTCCGTTATAGGTAAAACTTGCTGATGTAGCAGAACATTGTGAACTGTTCTTAGCTGTAATCGTGTAAGATGTTCCTGTACTACCGCCTGTGATAACTCCGCCTGTTCCTACTGCTAATCCTAATGGAGTTGAAGTATACGTTAAGTTAGCATCGTATACACTTAAAATATTTCTTGCTGCTGCACTACAGCTCTCTGCTGTTACAACAACTGTTGGAGCTGATGGAACTGCAGGAGTCGCATTGATCGATCCTGAAGTAGCCGTAACCGAACTACACAATGAAGTAGCATCTTTAGCTACAACAGTATGCGTTCCAGCGCTTACATTAAAAGTAGCTGAAGTAAGCACAGCAAAAGTTGCATTATCTACAGAATATTGAGTTGTAGCATTATAATTATTAATGGTCAACGTTCCGGAAACACCACAAGTTGGTTGTTTAATTGTTAGTGTTGGTGTTGCTGGCAACGAATTAACCGTTACCTTCCCCATTATTGTTACAGCCGAACATGGTGTTGTATGACCAACCGTTGTTATACTATAGGAGGTGCCATTTGTTGTTGGAATTCCTGAAATCGTAACTGTTTTTGCATCTGGATCAACTTTAAAATCTAATCCGGTTGGCAAATTTTTTACGATAGCATTGGTCGCACTTCCTCCAAAAGTATAAACTGTAGTTGGGATTGCTGATCCTGCACAAACTGCCGAGTTTTGTGTACCGCTGGTTAATGAAATTGTAGAAGGATTATTTATAACTGCAGTAACTGCAATTCTTGATGTACTGGTACAGCCAGAAGACGTAATAGTAGCACCTACATAATAAGTAGTAGTAGCTGTTAAATTAGGAGTTGTAAAATCCCCACCTGTTTTTAATAATGTGCCGCCAGTCAAACTATTGTACCAATATATAGTTGCTCCAGCTGATGCTGTCGCAAGTAGCTGTACTGTTCCTGGGCCACAATTAGAACCTTCTGTAGTAGAATTTATTGTTGGTGTAGTATTGATTGTTGCTTTAACTTCAGTTCTGGCTCCTGTAGTACATCCATTATCAGTCGCATCAACATAATAACTCGTTGTTGTTGATAAATTTGGCGTATCATAAGTCGTTCCTGTTGTCAAAAATGTACCACCTGTTGCTGCTGTATACCAATTGATTGTTCCTGAAGAAGCTGTGGCTCCTAAAGTTAAAGTTCCTGCATCACATCGTGAAGCTGGTACTGTGTTTGTTATAGTTGGTTTTGGCTTAATAACAAAATTTGCCGCTGCCCTGCAAGTCGAAAGAGGACAACTTGCATAATAAATTATAGTTCGTACTGTAGTTCTATCTGTTAAAGTTGGAATAAACGAAGAACCTTTAAATAATGCCTCTCCTCCAAGAGCATTCGCAAACCATTCTATATCATTAGAGTTGCATGATGTAGATGTTGCAGTTAATGCTGCACTCGGATCTCCTTGACAAATTGAAACTCCTATGGTAGTTGGTGCTCCTGAAATTGCATCTACAGTCATTTCATTACTAGGAAGTGAAGTACATCCTTGTGGATCGGTTGTAGTTACTTTGTATTTCCCTGCAACTAGTCCAGAAAAAGTACCTGTCGAATTATTAATTGGAGCCGTTACAGGATTTGTTCCCGTTAACGTATACCTTATATTTGTTCCGTTGGCAGGACTACTTACTTTAATCGTTCCTGTTGGTGTAGTACAACTTGCTTGTGTTGTTACCGAAGCAGTCGGAGCGTTTGGTAAAGCTAAAATTATTATATCATCTTCTGTCCCAGCACCATTAAAATTAAATCCAGGGACAGGTGCTTGACTAGCTCCCTCATAATTTTTATTTGCACTGATGGAGGCATTTGTAGATGCCGTTATTTGTCTGTTTACACTAGTACGTGTTGGATCAAGATATAAAGCCTGTGCCTTAGAATCATATGTACCCGCTGCAATTGATGTTACGATCTTACCTGTTAAAGTTATTGTAACTACTCCATCTTTAGCAATATTAAAACCACCAAAAATTGGATTATTACCTGTAGCAGTATTAGTCAAAGTTCCAGCAGGTCCCGAAGCATCAACTGAATATGCTGCTATAGCTGAATCAAATTCAATTCCATTTGGAAAAGTAAAATCCAAAACAACTCCAGCCGCATTTCCTACTCCTGCATTTTTTATTTGAATTTCATAAGAAACCTTTTCTCCTACCGAATTACAAACAGTTTTATTAGACGAAGATTTTACTGTAATTTCAAGACGTGGAAAACAACTTGAATTAACCTGCAGGTTTGCTGGTAAATCTGATGTAACAAAAGTGGATACATGTCCATCTGATCCAGGCATCGCCCCATGTGCTGTAGTATTACCACTGTTTGCTCCTGTTGTCATTCCTGATAAGCCTTTGCTTACATCGGTTTTAGTTATTACTGTTCCTACAAGATTATGTCTAATGATACCACCACCACCACCACCACCAGGTCCGTGTTCGTTGTTAGTATCTCTTTCTGTATTTCCTCCCTTTCCTCCTTTTGCACTAATTGTAATTGTTCCAGAACTACTATTAGAAATATTTAATAATACAGTTCCTCCAGCTCCGGCACCTCCGGCACCATCAGGTGAACTTCCATAAATACCTGGAGCTCCATCTCCACCATTGGCTTCAATTAATCCAACCCCTTGAACAACACCGGCATTAATGAGTACAATAGCACCTCCAACACCGCCTTTTACACCATCAACAGCATCATTTGCATCTCCGGCTCCACCTCCGCCACCCATTATAAGCCTCGTCAACGATGGTGTAGATGTAGAAGTAAGCATAGGAAAAGATTTAAAACCTGGTCGTCCTCCTCCGGTAAGACCACCATTATCATAGCGATCTCCTCCAGCATATCCCTGCCAGCCATAACCACCTAAACCACCATAACCACCATTACCGCCACCACCACCACCGGTATTGTGATCATTACCACCTCCACCAGCATTGGCAGCTGCCCCTCTTCCAGAGGAACCAACAGGTAAACCTTCGGTAGCATTAATCACCTGGTTAAAGCCATCCCACATATATTTGGGTGTCCCTGCAATTCCTTCTCCTTTACAAGAAATTGCGGTATTTGTAGCAACTCCAACATAAGTTGTTGCATTATTTGCACCTGAAGCAGCTTTCGGACTAAACCCTCCTCTAAATCCTCTTGCATTTCCATCAATTTTCATTCCACCAAAATCGAAAAATCCAGAAACATTAAAAGCAATAACTCCTCCGGCAACACCATTAAATGGCGGTGTTGTAATATCTGATTTTAAAGTTAAGTTAGAGTATTGTGGGACTCTAATAATTTGAAATGTTCTCTTTCCTCTTAATCCTGTCGCATCTGCATTATAAAAACTATTAAAAGCACCGCCATTGGGACCTGTACCTTTAAAGGTCAAATTCCCACCTGTCAATGGTACATTACTAGTAGCAATAACATACTCAAAAATACCCGAATTACCAATATCGGTAAATCCTGTACCTCCTTTACCATCAGGGCCACTATACGTCGTACCTGAACCATAACTAGCATCATTTGAAGAGTTTATTGTTGCATCTTGCATCTGGATGATCAAAATCAAATCTCCTACAGAAATTGGTGTTGTCCCAAAATTGTTTTTATGCTGATCTGTAGCTGGTACAGCACCTAATACAATAGATAAAGAGCCTTCAGGCAATGTTCTATTACCAGCAATTGGATAATAAGTATTTACAGAACCTGTTATCGCAACAGGACCATCAGCTCCGGGCGTACCACAAATTTGTGCGAATGAAGATATAGATGTTATAAATAATAAAACTAAAGAGATTAGTCTAAAAAATTTAGACTGACTAAGAGTAAAGTTACGCATAGACAATTGTGGTATTAAGAATAGAAGAATGGAAAGCCGAAGAACCAATTGTGGTTTTCAGCATATAGGGTAAATACGATAAAATAAAGGAAATGGTTTTTGCAAATCCCGAAAAAGTTTTTTCAGGATCGTCACAAAAATAAAGTAGTTTTTGCACCATAAATGTATGTCGTTCAAGGCATAAAAGTTGCCTTTAGGTTAAATTAGTAGTTTTGGAGTCGCGAAAGTATACAAACACCTATTTACTAACTACTTTAGTCGACAAACTACACGGATAAACGTTGAACGACACTTTTTGACGATAAAAATTAACATCAAGTTGTGAAAAACTTAACTATTCGGTAATAAAACAACAGAAATTTCTTAATTTTTTAAAGTATTATTGATTTTTAGACAAATATGGGATAAAAATGTAAAAATCTTACAAACTGCGAGAAATATAGAATAGGGAAGGATAGCCTCGAAAAAGACAAAAAATTAAAAAATAGAGAAAATTACTCTAAAAATTTAACATTTCGCTTCAAACCATTAAACTTGGTTCTTTTGATTGGCGAGTTTCTGAAAACGGCACGAAAAGTTTCTTCTGTAATCTCGATCCAGTCCTTTTTAGAAAAAGAAAGCAGTTCCGGATTCGGATTAAATAAAGGTTCTGAATGGGGTTTCGAGAACCGGTTCCAGGGGCAAACATCCTGGCAAGTATCACAGCCAAACATCCATTCGTCAAATTTCCCTTTCATTTCATAAGGAATATTCTCTTTGAGTTCAATGGTGTAATAAGAAATACATTTGCTTCCGTCAACAACATGCGGAGCAACAATTGCCTGCGTGGGACAAGCGTCGATACAAGCAGTACAAGAACCGCAATGATCTGTAGTAGCATGATCGTATTCTAATTCTAAATCGAGTATCAGCTCGGCAATAAAGTAAAAAGAACCTACCTTTTGGGTCAATAGATTCCCGCTTTTACCAATCCATCCCAAACCACTTTTTGCCGCCCATGCCCTGTCTAAAACAGGCGCCGAATCAACAAAAGCACGACCGGAAACATCGCCTATATTTTCCTGGATAGCATGCAGAAATTCCTTGAGTTTATCTTTGATTACAAAATGATAATCCTGCCCGTAGGCATATTTCGAGATTTTAAAACTGTCCTGACTTTGGGTTTCTTCGGGATAATAATTTAGCAAAAGCGAAACAACACTTTTGGCATCATCAACCAATAAGGTAGGATCTAAACGCTTGTCAAAATAGTTCTCCATATAGGCCATTTGCCCGTGATGGTTATTGTTAAGCCATTTTTCAAGACGTGGCGCTTCCTCTTCCAGAAATCCTGCTTTAGAAATTCCACAAGAAAGAAAACCCAGACGTTTTGCTTCAGATTTTATAAATTCCGAATATGTTTCTTTTGCATTAATACTCATCTTTTAGAGAATGAAACTTCTACACCAACAGGTTTTAATGTTATTAGAGGATTAAACTGAACAGTATCTGTACTGGATTTAATCACGTATTTTTTTACAATCTGAGAAATAGCCAGACACATTTCATAAATAGCAAACCCTGCACCTATGCACATTCTTGGACCCGCTCCAAACGGATAAAAGTATTGCATCGATTGCTTTTTTTGTTCTCCAAGAAATCGTTCCGGATCAAATTGTTCCGGGTTTACCCAATATTTAGGATTTCGATGTAACTCATAAAAAGAAACACCAATCAGTGTTCCCTTTTTGATATGATAACCGGCTAGAGTATCATCAGCAACATTCTGCCTGTCGGTAATCCAGGCCGGTGGATACAAACGCATCGACTCGTTTAAAACGGCATTGGTATATGTCATTTTCTGAAGCTGTTCAACAATATCATTCGTTTGGAATTGAATCTCAGTAATCTCATCAAAAACTCTTTGTTGAATCTCAGGATTCCTTCCTAAAAGATGCAAAGTAAAAGTCAGGGCATTGGCTGTAGTTTCATGCCCGGCAATAAACAGCACTTTAATTTCATCAACCAATTGACTTACAGTCATCCCTTCTCCCGTATCCTCATATCGGGTCTCCAAAAGCATGTTCAGAAGGTCATTAATTTCTTCTTTCGAAGCCATTCTATCCTCAATAATTTCCTGAATAATACTATTATTCTCCTTGGCCAGTTCAAGATGATTCTTTACCTGGCCGCTTAACGAAAACCACCATGCTTTATGCGGAAGCCTGATTTCCTTAATTAAGAAATTCTGTACTTCTTCGATAATGAATTTTATCCTATTCAATTTTTCGTCTGAAATTGAAAGTTGAAATAATGACTTCGCCACAACATTAAATGCCAATTGGCTCATTACAGGAAAAAGATCAATTGCTTTTTCTTCTTCTAAATCTTTCAATTCTACAGCAATGGTATCATTCATGTTTTCTACCAGCTGATTCATCTTTTGCTTATGAAAAGCAGGCTGAATCAGTCTTCTTTGTTTCAGCCAAAAATCACCATCAACAGTCAAAAGTCCTTTGCCTAAATATTTCGAAAGGTAGACAGATTGAAATTTAGACTTATGATAATTCTTTTGATTCTTCTGCAGGATATACTGAGCAATTTCATTGTCCCTCGATAAGATGATATGTTTTGACCAGCCAATTTTAAGGGAAAAAGAATCTCCCAACTGATCAAAATATCTGGCATGAAAAGGGATCGGATTTCGTCGTACTCCTTCAGCATCAAGAAAAAATCTCACTATTGAAAGTCTGTTGGGATAAATATATTTTCGATTATCAGACATCTTATAATAGAATTAAAACAATCCGCCCTGAATGTTCGTGTTTATTTTACCTAAGTGTTTATAAGCTTTATCTGTAACTTCACGACCACGTGGCGTACGCATGATAAAACCTTCCTGAATCAAAAATGGCTCATAAACTTCCTCAATAGTTTCACTGCTTTCAGAAACTGCAGTTGCCAAAGTTGAAAGCCCAACAGGTCCACCTTTGAATTTATTGATAATCGTTAATAAAATTTTATTATCCATTTCATCAAGACCGTGAGCATCGACATTCAATGCTTTTAGCGCATAACGTGCAATTTCAAGATCGATAGTTCCATTTCCTTTTATCTGTGCAAAATCACGTACTCTTCGCAACAGTGCATTTGCAATACGAGGTGTACCACGGCTCCTGCCCGCGATTTCTATCGCAGCATTTAATGAAATTGGCATCTTAAGTATAGAAGAACTTCTTTCGACAATAGAAGTCAAAAGTTCAGTAGTATAGTATTGTAATCGTGATGAAATTCCAAAACGTGCACGCATTGGCGCCGTCAGTAATCCTGAACGGGTTGTAGCCCCGATTAGAGTAAAAGGATTTAGATTGATTTGTACCGTTCTGGCATTTGGCCCCGACTCGATCATAATATCAATTTTAAAATCTTCCATTGCCGAATATAAATATTCTTCAACAATTGGACTTAGACGATGAATTTCGTCAATGAACAAAACATCTCTCTCATCAAGATTGGTCAATAACCCGGCCAGATCTCCAGGTTTATCTAAAACAGGACCGGAAGTAATTTTTATCCCGACTTCAAGTTCATTGGCCAAAATATTCGCCAAAGTCGTTTTTCCTAATCCCGGGGGTCCATGAAAAAGTGTATGATCAAGAGCTTCACCACGCTGATTGGCTGCCGCAACAAAAACTTTTAAATTCTCTAAAACCTGATCTTGTCCGGCAAAATCATCAAATGACAGCGGACGTAATCTTTTTTCGAGATCTAATTCTTCTGGATTGTACCCATTTGTAGTGGGATCTAGGTTTTCATTCATTTTACAAAGATAGACAAAGTAATCAGTTTGTAAAACAGATAAATTTCAAATAAAAAAAGGAAAATTCATTATTAAAATTCTAATATTTTAAATTCCGAATTCCAACTTATTACTTTCTTTAATCATTTGCAGAGTTACTTAATCAAATAATAATAAGAAGCCAAATTGCTATACAGTTTACCTTCAATTTAAATTGATAAAAAATACATGGTTCGTTTCACCTACTAACATTCCTGGAATTTATATAAAACGGAATAAAACAAAAAAAAGACCATCTTCTCAGATGGTCTCTCTTATAATATTTTAGTGGTGTAAAACTTCTTCACCTTCTTTCATTGGTACATTTTGCGGTACAAAATCTACATCATGATTTGGGTTACTATAGTCATATGGCCAACGGTATACATGAGGAATTTCTCCTGGCCAGTTACCGTGAATATGTTCTACCGGAGTAGTCCACTCTAATGTTGTAGATCTCCAAGGATTCTGAACTGCTTTCTTACCGTAGAAAATACTAACAAAGAAATTGTATAAGAATACTAACTGGAACGCACCTCCTACAAGAGCAAATGTTGTAATTAAAACATTCACATTTTGTAAATCATCAAATAATGGGAAGTTTGTGTTTGTATAATAACGTCTTGGTAAACCAGCTAATCCGATAAAGTGCATTGGGAAGAAAACTCCGTAAGCACAAACCGCTGTTACCCAAAAGTGAATATAACCTAAGTTTTTATTTAACATTCTTCCGTACATCTTAGGGAACCAGTGGTAAATACCAGCAAACATTCCGTAAAGTGCAGAGATACCCATTACTAAGTGAAAGTGAGCAATTACAAAGTAAGTATCGTGAACGTTAATATCCAAAGTACTATCTCCTAAGATGATTCCAGTTAAACCTCCAGTGATGAAAGTAGAAACCATTCCGATAGAGAATAACATTGCAGGGTTGAATTGCAGGTTACCTTTCCATAAAGTTGTAATCCAGTTGAATGCTTTTACAGCAGATGGAATTGCAATCAATAAAGTAGTAAAGGTAAATACAGATCCTAAGAAAGGATTCATACCTGAAATAAACATATGGTGACCCCAAACGATTGTTGATAAAAATGCAATTGCAAGAACTGACATAATCATCGCTCTGTACCCAAAAATTGGTTTACGAGAATTCGTAGCCATAATTTCAGAAACAAGACCCATCGCTGGTAAGATTACAATATAAACCTCCGGGTGTCCTAAGAACCAGAATAAGTGTTCGAATAAAACCGGAGAACCACCTTGGTAATGTAAAACCTCTCCAGCAATATAGATATCAGATAAGAAGAATGAAGTACCAAAACTTCTGTCAAAAATCAATAATAAAGCTGCAGATAACAATACAGGGAATGAGATAACACCAATAATAGCTGTTACAAAAAATGTCCAGATTGTAAGCGGAAGTCTGGTCATAGACATTCCTTTAGTTCTTAAGTTGATAACAGTTACGATGTAGTTTAAAGATCCCATTAAAGAAGATGCAATAAAGATAGCCATAGAAACTAACCATAAAGTCATACCTGTTCCAGAACCTGGAATCGCTTGTGGTAAAGCACTTAATGGAGGGTAGATTGTCCAACCTGCAGAAGCTGGTCCAGCTTCAACAAATAATGAAGACAACATAATCACAGCAGACAAGAAAAACAACCAGTATGAAACCATGTTCATAAATCCGGAAGCCATATCTCTTGCTCCAATTTGAAGTGGAATAAGTAAGTTACTAAATGTACCACTTAAACCAGCTGTTAGTACAAAGAATACCATGATGGTACCGTGAATTGTTACTAAAGCCAAATAAATATCATTTGCCATTACACCATCAGGTGCAAATTTATCTCCTAATAAAACATTAAAGATTTTGAAAGACTCTTCCGGCCATGCTAATTGCATTCTAAAAAGCAAGGACATTGCAATACCAATAATTCCCATGAAAATACCGGTAATTAAGTATTGCTTCGCAATCATTTTGTGATCAATACTAAAAATGTATTTAGTAATGAACGTTTCTTTATGATGGTGTTCGTGCTCGTGATCGTGTCCGTGATCGTGATCGTGCGCTTCTGCTGACATATATGTGTACTTTAAATTTTCTTAATAAATATTATTTCATAGCAACTTTAGCAATAGCTGCTTTAACAGTATCAATGACCGCTTTAACAGTATCTTTTGCTGTACTATCTGTAGTCGCTTTTGCTCCTTCAGCTGGTGCTTTAGCAGCTGCTGCCGCTTTAATATCCTGAGCTAAAGTAGTTTTTTCACTTAACCATTTTTTATAGTCTTCCGGAGTATCAACAACTACTTTCATTTGCATGTTGTAGTGAGAAGCTCCACAAATTTTATTACATAACAATAAATAATCAAATGTATAAGGATCTAAAGCTGTACCGCCTTTAGCAACTAACTCAACACTTTTTTCAGCTCTCAATTTATTGATGTTTGAAACCTTCTCTACCATAAATGGTAACTCTCTGTATTCAGAAGTTGTATAAGTAGGCACAAAAGCAAATTCAGTAACCATACCAGGAACACAGTTCATCTGCGCTCTAAAGTGAGGCATATAAGCTGAGTGTAATACATCTTGAGAACGCATCTTAAAGTGTACTTTTTTACCTTTTGGAATATGCAACTCAGAAACTACAATATCATCTTGAGAATTAGGATCAGACATATCAACACCTAAAGTATTGATTCCTTCAATCAAACGTACGTTTGCTTTTCCTAAAACATTATCATTACCAGCATATCTTGCAGTCCATTTGAACTGTTGTGCATATAATTCGATTTCAATTACATCTTCGTCTTTATCAACAAACATAATGTTGTTCCATGCATACAATCCGTAAAGGATCAAACAAGCCAAAACTACAGATGGAATAATACTCCAGATTGCTTCTAATTTGTTACTATCAGCAAAGAATAATGCTTTTTTGTCTTTATGTCCTCTATTTTTGAAAGAAAACCAATAAAGTAAACCTTGTGTAATAAATTGAACTACAAAAATTAAAACCCATGTAATATTCATTAAATTATCTACTAAAAGCCCATGCTCTGAAGCAGGAGTATGAAGTGCTAAATTACCCCATTTTAGTAAACCGTAAATCGTAAATATATAAATGAAAGCCAAAAAGCCAAACATAATATATCCCTGAATATTATTATCATTATCTGATGCAACTTGAGTATCGTCCGAAGAAGATCCCACTTGAGTAAGATCAAATATCTTGGTCAATTGCCACAATGCAATTGCTAATAAAACTAAAACTACAATTACCAACAAACTTGTCATCTGTTTACTTCTTTAAATATTAATAATGAAAATGTTTACTTTCTTCAATGAAAGGATTTCTTTTTGCTAACAAAGGAGCTTTAGTTAATGCAGTAAATACAACAAAAATAAATAAACCTAAGAAGAAAAGTATAGATGCAATTTCAGGAATTCCAATAAACCATTTATCTCCAACTGTACCAGGCATAATCATATTAAAGAAATCTACATAGTGACCTAATAAGATAACAACACCAGCCATAACAATAACCCAGCTAAGACGTTTGAAATCTGTGTTGATTAATATTAATAAAGGGAATACGAAGTTCATAACCACAGCACCAAAGAATGGTAAATTGTATAATTGAATTCTTGTTATGAAGTAAGTTACCTCTTCCGGAATATTAGCATACCAGATCAACATGAATTGAGAGAACCATAAATAAGTCCAGAAAACACTAATACCAAACATAAATTTAGCTAAATCGTGAATATGACTTGTATTTACGTACTCTAAATATCCTTTAGATTTTAAGTAAACAGTTACTAATGCAATTGCAGTAATACCACTTACAAAGAAAGAAGCGAATACATACCATCCAAATAATGTACTGAACCAGTGTGGATCAATTGACATAATCCAGTCCCAAGACATGATAGACTCAGAAACGATAAAGAATACTAAGAAACCAGCAGTTAACTTAAAGTTCTTTTTGTAGTATAGATCATCATTAGCCTCATCCTGTGCCAAACAATTTTTTCTTGAAAAATAATTATATAAATTCCATCCAATTAAAAATATGGCAGCTCTAATAAGCCAGAAAGGAAAGTTTAAGTAACCTGCTTTACCAGCAATAATTTTATCATAGTTTGGACTAGTAGGATCTGTAACTCCTTCACCTAACCATACAAATATGTGATTAAAGTGTAATCCGCAAAGAATTAATATGATAAAGAAAATAACAGAACCAACTGGCAAATAAGCAGTAATTCCCTGCATAACTCTAAACAAAACCGGAGACCAACCTGCCTGAGCAACTTGTTGAATAGCATAAAATGCTAAAGTTCCCATAGAAAGTAGTAAGAAGAAAATACAAGCAACATATAAAGCTGACCAAGGCTTATTTTGCAATTGGTTCAATACATGTTTTAAATGTTTTTCGTGCTCATCAGCAGCATTAACTTTTGCATGCTCTCCACCTTTATGTGAGTCATGCGAAGCTTCAGCAGCTTCGTGATGTCCAGCTTCTGCTGTTGCTTCATGTGCAGCACCATGAGATCCATGTGCATCTGCAGCTAGAATTTTTTCAACTTCTTGAATATCTTTAGGAGCAGTTAAAAAACCATATCCAATTCCTAATATACCAAGGGCCATTAGGATGATAGAAAAAGTTTTTAATTTACTTGAAAATGTATACATATCTATTACGATCAGTTTGTTCAACAATTATAATTGGCTTTTTAGTTTTAGAACATAGTCAGCAACTAACCAACGTTCGTGGGCACTTAATTGATTTGCATGTGAACCCATTGCATTTAAACCATAAGTTTCAACGTGAAAGATACTTCCTTCAGTGATTTCTCTGTCTTTATAGCTAGGTACTCCAAGAAATTTTTCTCTTTCAACCAATTTACCTTTACCGTTTCCAGTTGCACCATGACAACTGATACAGTAAATATCGAAAAGTTCTTTTCCTTTTCCGGAATTTCTTTCGATAGAATCCAAAGGCGATTTTAAATTAGCTTTTGCCAATTCATAACCTGCAGTTGAATTTTCATATTCATAAGGTTCAAAACCTCTATTGATACTTCCTTGTGCAGGAAGCTGTCCTTCTTTTCCACCTTTAAATATTTTTGCTTCTGCATATGGTTCATATGCTAAAGATTCATACATATTAGGGAAATACTGATAGTTTGGTGCCGAAGTATTGTGGCATGATGAAACTAAAATAGTTATACCAACTAAAAGTGTTATTTTATATATCCTTTTCATAGCTACAATTAATTCTTTTCAATTACTTTAACTTCAACTGCTCCTGTACCTTCGAAAAAAGAAACTAGTTCTGCTTCGTTATCATTTACAGCAACTTCCATTAAAAAATGGTCATCTGTTGTTCTTACATCAGGATTCTCAGCTTCTTTAAATGGCCATAATCTACTTCTCATATAAAAAGTGATAACCATTAAGTGAGCAGCAAAAAATACTGTCATTTCAAACATAATTGGTACAAATGCAGGCATATTCTGAATGAAACTAAAACTTGGTTTTCCTCCAATGTCCTGCGGCCAATCATGAATCATGATATAACTCATCATAGTCGTTGCAACAGAAATACCAACACATCCATATAAAAATGCACAAATTGCTAATCTTGTTGGCGCTAAACCCATAGCCTTATCCAATCCGTGAACTGGGAATGGAGTAAAAACTTCTTCAATATGATGATGAGCAGCTCTGGTTTTCTTTACTGCATCCATCAAAATATCATCGTCATTATAAATGGCGTATATTACTTTATTACTCATGATGTGTATCTTTTTTTGCTCTTTCTCTAATGTAATTATCTCCTGTTCCTTTCAAAATTGTTTTAACCTCTGCCTGAGCAATTACAGGGAATGTTCTAGAGTATAATAAAAACAATACGAAGAAGAAACCAATCGTTCCGATGAAAATTCCAATATCAACAAATGTTGGTGAGAACATTGTCCAAGAAGATGGAAGGTAATCTCTATGTAAAGAAGTAACAATAATTACGAATCTTTCAAACCACATTCCGATGTTTACTACGATCGAAATAATAAATGAAAACATGATACTTGTTCTTAATTTCTTGAACCACATAAATTGTGGAGAGAAAACGTTACAAGTCATCATCGACCAATATGCCCACCAGTAAGGTCCGGTTGCTCTGTTTAAGAACGCATATTGCTCATACTCTACTCCTGAGTACCAAGCTACGAATAACTCAGTGATATACGCTACTCCAACGATAGAACCTGTAATCATAATTACAATATTCATTAACTCGATATGTTGTACCGTAATATATGCTTCAAGGTTAGAAACTTTTCTCATAACGATCAACAATGTGTTTACCATTGCAAATCCTGAGAAAACCGCTCCGGCAACGAAGTACGGAGGGAAAATTGTTGTATGCCATCCTGGTATTACAGATGTAGCAAAGTCCATCGATACAATCGTGTGTACAGAAAGTACAAGAGGAGTAGCTAAACCAGCCAATACTAATGATACTTCTTCAAAACGCTGCCAATCTTTAGCTCTACCACTCCATCCAAAACTTAGGATAGAATATACTCTTTTATTAAAAGGTGTTATCGCTCTATCACGTAGCATTGCAAAATCAGGTAATAAACCAGTCCACCAGAAAACTAATGATACTGAAAGGTACGTTGAAATTGCGAAAACGTCCCAAAGCAATGGTGAGTTAAAGTTTACCCATAAAGATCCAAATTGATTTGGAATAGGTAAAACCCAGTATGCTAACCATGGACGTCCCATGTGAATAATTGGAAATAAACCTGCCTGAACTACCGAAAAGATAGTCATTGCTTCTGCAGAACGGTTAATCGCCATTCTCCAGCGTTGACGGAAAAGTAATAATACCGCAGAAATTAATGTTCCGGCGTGACCAATACCAACCCACCAAACAAAGTTCGTGATATCCCAAGCCCAACCAACTGTTTTATTTAATCCCCATGTTCCGATACCGGTAGATACAGTGTAAATTATACAACCTAACCCCCAAAGGAAGGCTATTAATGCGATAGAAAATACAATCCACCATTGTTTGTTTGCAGGCCCCTCAACAGGTGCAGCTACATCTACAGTTACATCGTGATAAGATTTATCACCTATAACTAAAGGTTTTCTAATGGGTGCTTCGTAGTGAGACGACATAATCCTTTATATGTTTCTTAATTAATAATTTATTCTAAGTATTTCTAACTTTAACATGGTAAACCACATTAGGTTTTGTTCCAACATGCTCCAATAAATGGTATGATCTATCGTCAGCAGCTAATTTAGCAACTTTACTTTCAGTATCATTAACATCACCAAATATCATTGCTCCAGAAGAACAAGCATTTGAACAAGCTGTTTGGAATTCACCATCAGCAACCGGACGACCTTCATTTTTTGCTTTCAATTTAGTCGCCTGTGTCATTTGAATACACATAGAACATTTTTCCATAACTCCACGTGAACGAACGTTTACGTCTGGGTTTAATACCATACGTCCTAAATCATCATTCATGTGGTAATCGAATTCACTGTTTTTGTTGTACAAGAACCAGTTGAAACGACGTACTTTATACGGACAGTTGTTTGCACAATAACGAGTACCAACACATCTGTTGTATGCCATATGATTTTGACCTTCACGACCGTGAGAAGTTGCAGCAACCGGACAAACTGTTTCACACGGTGCGTGATTACAGTGCTGACACATTACTGGTTGGAAAGAAACTTGTGGATTATCTCCTGCTTTTTCCATTTCATTAAATGTAGATAATGAACTAGATAAACCAGCGATTTCATCCTTTCTTTTGTTATCACCTTCAAAAGTACTTTCAGAAGAATAATATCTGTCAATACGCAACCAGTGCATATCACGGCTTCTTCTTACTTCTGCTTTACCTACAACAGGTACGTTGTTTTCAGCGTGACAAGCAATAACACATGCTCCACAACCTGTACAAGCGTTTAAGTCAATCGAGAGATTAAAGTGATGTCCTGTAGAACGATCAAATGATTCCCATAAATCAACAGTTGTAGCTTTAACTTCTTCGTGATCTAAAGATACCATTGGTTGTTCGTTCCAATGTTCAGGATCTTTAGTATTAAAGATTTCAAGAGAAGTTTCTTTAATAATATCTCCTCTTCCCATTAATGTTTTCTGTCCCTGAACACAAGCAAACTCATGAACACCATTTGCTTTCGCAATAGAAACAGATTGAACACTACTGAAATTTTTATATAAAGTGTAAGCATTTAAACCTACCTGCATTTCATCTTTTAAAGCTGCCTTACGACCGTAACCTAAAGCCAAACCAACTGTACCAACAGCTTGTCCTGGCTGAACAATTACTGGAACGTTTTCTAATTTCAAACCATCAGCAGTAGTAACTGTAGCATAACTTCCGTTTAAACCTCCGTTTGCAACAATTTCATTTGTTAAGTTTAATTTTTTAGCATCAGCATTCGAAACAGTTACATAGTTATCCCAAGAAACTCTTGTGATTGGATCCGGAAATTCCTGCAACCAAGGATTGTTTGCTTGTTGACCATCTCCTAAACCTGTTTTTGTATACAATACCAATTCAAAGTCTCCGGCAGTTTTTGATTTTGCAACAGCATTTGCAGCAGAAGCATAATCAACAGAACCCGCAGATAAAGCCGATGAACCAATTACAGAAACACCATCATGTAAAACTTTATTCCAAGAAGAACCTGCAACTACAGAAGCTGAATTAGCTTTTATGTAATCATAGAAATTTCCAGGAGTTCCGTTTAATGATAGTAAAACATCTTGAAATTGTTTAGTATCAAATATTGGACGAATAGTTGGCTGAGTCAAACTATAAGTTCCTTTTGTAATTACAACATCTCCCCAAGCCTCTAAATAATGAGGTACCGGAGCAGCAATTGTAGTTATAGATGCAGTCTCATCTTCTTTTAAAGAAAATGCAACTGATGTTTGTACTTTTTTCAATCCAGTTACAAAAGAAGCTGAATCAGCTAATGTATAAACCGGATTAATTCCGCTCATGATTAAAGTATGAATACTTCCTGCATTCATATCTTTCACCAATTGAGATACAATTGCATTAGAACCTTTTCTAATTTGTCTTGTCCCTACAGTATTAAAAGCTTCACTAGCCAACACCTGGTTGATAGCCAAAACCAATAATTGAGCATTTTTATCTTCAAGTCCAGAAACCAAAACTCCTTTAGAACCTGCAAGTTTTAAATCATGAATAGCTTTAGCTACTTCAGGTTTAAACTTAGAATCTAAAGAATTGGCTACAGAAGAACCTGTAATATTATTATAAATCTCTACTAGAGCTTGTTTTTGATTCGCAGCATTCATAGGAATACGTTTATCAGCAGCAGCTCCTGACAATGTCATATTTGATTCAAACTGAAAATGACGAGACATTTTCTTAGAACCTGTAGACCCAGACGGAATTCTACCTTGTGCATAACCCGCATCGTATCCACCACCTTGCCAATCTCCTAAGAAATCAGCTCCAACAGAAACAATTACAGCAGCTTTTGAGAAATCGTAATCAACAAGAGCTCTTTCACCGTAAACTGTCTCGAATGCATCTAACGCGTCTGATGAAGAAACCGCATCGTAAACAACGTGTTTTGCATTTGGATTTTTAGCGATAAATTCACCTATTAATTTCTCAGTAGAAGGACTTGCTAAAGTATTTGTCAACAATACCACTTGCCCACCTTTTGCTTTTGCATCAGCCAGACTTGATTTAATTTTCAAATCAACAGCAGACCAGCTACTATTTTTTCCATCCAATTTAGGTTCTTTCAAACGCATGCTATCGTATAAAGATAAGATAGACGCATGAATTCTAGCATTGGCTGAAAACTTAGCTCCAGAAATAGTATTGTTATCAATTTTAATTGGACGACCCTCACGAGTTTTTACTAATAAGTTAGCAAAATCAAAACCATCAAAAACAGTAGTTGCATAATAATCAGCAACACCAGGAATGATTTGTTCTGGTTGTAAAACATATGGTATAGACTTGTGAACAGGACCTTCGCAGGCAGCAAGTGTAACCGCTGCAGTACTAAATCCTACGTACTTTAAAAAGTCACGACGTGAAGTTCCAGATGTAGCTAAAGCATCTGCATTTCCTAAAAATTCTTCAGTAGGAATTTCTTCAACAAATTCGTTATTTCTAAGCGCCTCAACAATAGAACTATTCTCTAGTTCTTCAACACTTTTCCAGTATTTTTTGTTTGATGACATTGTATATAAATATTAAAATCTTAATAATTCGATTAATAGTGGCATTTACCGCATTCTAAACCTCCCATTTGCGCTGCAGTCAATTTCTCTACACCGTATTTTTTAGAAAGTTCAGCATGAATTTTATCATAGTAAGCATTGCCTTCCATCTTAACATCAGTTTTTCTATGGCAATCAATACACCATCCCATTGTTAATTTAGAATATTGCTTCATGATCTCAAATTCCTGCACAGGACCGTGACAAGTTTGACATTCAATTCCTGCAACAGTTACGTGTTGAGAGTGATTGAAGTAAACAAAATCAGGAAGATTATGAATACGAACCCATTTTACAGGCTGCGTTTTTCCAGTATACTCTTGCTTAGTTTTATCCCAACCAACAGCATCATATAATTTTTGGATTTCACCATCGTAAAATGCTTTGCTGTACTCAGGAGTAGCAGTAGTTTCAGCAACTTCAGAAATATTTTTATGACAGTTCATACAAACATTCAAAGAAGGAATACCAGCAGTCTTACTCACACGAGCAGCAGAGTGACAATATTTACAATTGATTTCGTTATCTCCAGCGTGTATTTTATGAGAATAGTGAATTGGCTGAATTGGTTGATAATTTTGATCAACACCAACTTGCATTAAGTAAGCATACACAAAATAACCACTTGCTAAAAGCAAAAATATAGAAGTAACTAAAACCAGGAACTGATTTTTAGCAAAAGCTTTCCATATTGGAGTTCTAGCTTCTCTAGGAGCAACTACAATACCATTATTACTTGCTACTTTAGTCAACACTTTGTTCACCATGAACAACATAACAACTAAAATTGCCATTACAAGAGCAAGAGCTCCTAAAATAATATTATTTGAAACTCCACCACCTTCAACGTTAGTTCCCGGAGGAGTAGCAGCAGTACCAGCAGCAGGCTCAGCTTTTACTTCAGAAGTATAAGCGATAATATTATCAATATCACCTGTTGACAATTGAGGAAAAGAAGTCATTACTGACTTGTTGTGCTCTTCAAATAATTTAACAGCAACAGGATCCCCTGATTTAATCATTTCTGAACTGTTGTGCACCCACTTGTAAATCCAAGCCATGTCGTGTTTGGAAGCAACCCCTCTTAGGGCCGGACCTGTTGACTTAGCATCTAATTTGTGACATGCAGCGCAATTTGCATTAAAAAGTTCTTTCCCTTTTACTGGATCACCACCTGCAGCAGCAACCGGAGCAGCAGCTTCAGGCGCCGCCGGAGCAGCAGCTTCTTGAGCAAATGAAGTTAGGGAGAAAATTAACGTTAGCGATAAGCTAAGTAGTAATTTTCTTGAGATCGAATTATGGTTACCCACCTTTTTCATATAGTATAATAATTATCTACTAATTTTTGGTATGATTTTTTCTGTAATAAATCAACTAAAAACTAATACCTTCTTTTAAAACTTGCACAAAAATACGACTTATGAACTATTCTCAAAACCTTAAAATAGTCTTAAATATCAATTTATATCAATTCTAAATAATATTAAATTTTTACGCACAAAATTAAAATACTATTTTTACACAAAAAACACCACATTATGAGAATTTTAGCCCCCTCGAAAAGAGTTTTATTAACATTCACAATGTTCACTTTAGCATATAATATTCATGCTCAAGACCAAAATTTAACACTAAATCAAGATCCCAAATTTGAGCAATTACTGAACGACAAACGCAAAATTAACACGTCAATAAATACAAACGACACTTACAAAATTCAAATCTTCAGCGGTAAAAGCGAGGAGGCAAAAAAAACATTATCTGATTTTAAAAGAGAATATACCAATATAGACGGCACAATAATTTTCAACACGCCTAATTACAAAGTAATGGTTGGGAATTTCAAAACAAGAATAGAAGCAGAACGAAATTTAGCTGATATTAGAAAAAAATACAAAAGTGTTTTTCTAATAAAACCGAGCAAGTAATCGGAAAAAGCAGAACATCGAACAACAAAAAAGCAGCTCAATTGGGCTGCTTTTTTATTTATTCATAATTAATAGCATGGTTACGCCGGAAATAATACCCAATAAAATACATATTGGTTTTCACGGCACTTATAGAAAATCATCTAATTTTCAACTATAACACCTTATCCAGCATAAATCCTACTATTTATTTGCCTTTCTAAATACAATAGCTCCAAAAACCTCAAGCAACTCCTCTCTAAATAAGGCTAAATCAACTTGAAAATCCGGGTTACAATAAAGACAGTCTACAGTCGCTTGCCCCATTACCATATCTTCTTGTTCCGGAGTACACGTTTTCTTTTTATTAACCACAAATGGACGCTCACGATTATAATGATTTTTAGCCGCATAAGTAGATAAACCCGCTTCAGTCATTACTCTACGCATAAAAACATACAGCTTCGGAGTTTTTACTTCGCTAATCTCAATACCTAAAGTTGCATCAAAGGACCTAACTGCTCCTGGAAACGACAAATTAGCATCATTAGCGGCCTGCACAAAACGAATACCATCACTCGATCTCACCGCCCTTCTTGCACACTCTAAATCAAGCGCAAAGATCTCCGTTCCAAATCCTGGCGGAGGAGACAATAAAAGCAAACTGTTTGGCATTTCCTCTTCAGACAAATACCCCTGAAGCAAGTCCGGAAGTACCATCCTTAACTCCTCAATGTTTGTAAACGCAAGAATGGCTTTATTAGATCTAAAACGATTATTCAAAAACGCATTAATAATATGAATTATTTTTAATTTCATATTAGCCCTGATTAAAAACTTATTTATTCATTTCTTTCAACAAGATTTCAGCAACAATAAAATGCCGATATATCCTCTCAAGAAAATCTTTTTTTTATCAAATTACACAATAACCAAATTGTCCTCATTAGCAAAATCATTCACAGAACAAAATTATTATTTTCAAGAACTAAATACTGCATTTAACTTTCAATCTAAGAAAGAGAACAATTAACACTGTACAAAGAAACCAACAAACCTCCTATAAAGCTCAAGGCTTTTCTAATTTTTTGTTCCATATTACAAATTGCAACACCAAAGCCCTAAATATCTAACTATTGAATTAATTCAATTGAAATTAAAACCTGCCGATGAAATTATCTAATTACTTAAATAAGACATAAAACACTTTAAACCAAAAAATACAAACCAGAAAATTCTACGAATTATATTGACTTAAAATTCTAATTTAGAATAAAACTGAGAGCATTTTTAAAATCAATAAGAACAAATCTCAATACCTAAGACAAAATAATTTCAAAAACAACACGCTTGAAAAAAAGTCACTTAGATAAGATTCTTAAAACATATTAAACAAAAAAAAGTCCCAATTTTCATTGGGACTTTAAAATATAATTATTGAATTTTATTTCAATTTCTTTTTAATTGCAACTTCATGGTATGCTTCAATAACATCTCTTTCTTCAATGTCGTTGTAACCTTTGATTTGAATACCACAATCATAACCTTTAGAAACTTCTCTAACATCATCTTTGAAACGCTTCAATGCAACAAGTTCTCCTGTATGCACCACTACTCCATCTCTGATAACTCTAATTTTAGAAGTTCTCATAATTTTACCATCCATCACCATACATCCTGCAATAGAACCAACTTTAGAAATTTTGAAAATCTCACGAATTTCAGCTGTTCCTAAAATCTCTTCTTTCATCTCAGGAGCTAACATTCCTTCCATCGCATCTTTCAAGTCATCGATAGCTGCATAGATAATAGAGTAGTAACGGATATCGATTTCTTCTTTATCTGCAAGTTGTCTTGCATTTCCAGCAGGACGAACGTTAAATCCAATAATGATCGCATCAGAAGCAGAAGCCAACATAACGTCAGTTTCAGTAATTGCTCCAACACCTTTATGTATGATATTAATTTGAATTTCTTCAGTAGAAAGTTTAGAGAACGAATCTGATAATGCTTCAACAGATCCATCAACATCTCCTTTAAGGATTACGTTCAATTCTTTAAACTGACCAAGAGCAATACGACGACCAATCTCATCAAGTGTGATATGTCTTTGTGTACGTACAGATTGTTCACGCATTAATTGAGAACGTTTAGATGCAATTTGTTTTGCTTCTTTTTCATCTTCAAAAACGTTAAACTTATCTCCTGCTGTTGCAGCTCCGTCTAAACCTAAAACTGATACCGGAGTAGAAGGTCCTGCTTCCAGAACAATATGCCCTCTTTCATCATGCATCGCTTTGATCTTACCATGATGCTTTCCAGCCAACATGTAATCTCCAATTTTTAAAGTTCCGTGTTGAACTAAAATTGTAGAAACATATCCTTTTCCTTTATCTAAGAAAGCCTCAACAACTGTTCCTTGAGCCGCTTTATTCGGGTTTGATTTTAGATCTAAAATCTCTGCCTCTAATAATACTTTTTCTAATAATTCTTTAACACCTAATCCTGTTTTTGCAGAAATATCATGCGATTGGATTTTTCCTCCCCAATCTTCTACAAGTAAATTCATACTTGCTAATCTTTCTTTTATTTTCTCCGGATTGGCATTTGGCTTATCCACTTTATTGATAGCGAAGATAATTGGCACTCCAGCAGCTTGTGCGTGAGAAATTGCCTCTTTTGTTTGCGGCATGATATCATCATCTGCAGCAATTACAATAATAGCGATATCTGTAACCTGAGCTCCACGTGCACGCATTGCGGTAAACGCCTCGTGACCTGGTGTATCTAAGAATGCGATCTTTTGACCATTATCTAAAGTTACTCCATACGCTCCAATGTGTTGTGTAATACCTCCAGACTCACCAGCGATAACATTTTCTTTACGGATGTAATCCAGTAAAGATGTTTTACCGTGATCGACGTGACCCATTACAGTAACAATTGGCGCTCTCACCACTAAATCTTCTTCTCTGTCTGCAACTACCTCAATAGCTTCTTCGATATCAACTGTAATAAACTCAACTTCGTAACCAAATTCATCAGCTACAATAGTTAATGTTTCAGCATCTAAACGTTGGTTCATGGTAACCATGATACCTAGAGACATACAAGTTCCAATTACTTTAGTAATCGGCACATCCATCATGATTGCAATTTCACCAACAGTAACGAATTCTGTAACTTTAATAGTTTTACTTCCTTCGTCGATAGCTCTTTGCTCTTCATCAGATTTCTGACGGTGCGTATCTCTTTTATCTCTTCTGTATTTAGCAGCTTTTGATTTTCCACCTTTACCCTGAAGTTTTTCAAGAGTCTCTCTAATTTGGTTTTTTACTTCCTCTTCAGTAGGCTCAACTTTAGCAACAATTGCAGGACGGTTTCCTTTTACAAAACCTGGCCTTGCACTTCTGTTAGCATTAAAACCTCCACCACCAGTATTTGGCGTGATTTTATTAGGATTTGGAGTTCCCGGAGCATGGGTAGCAGGTTTTGGTGCACCCGGCGTTCCCGGTTTAGGAGCAATTCTTTTACGCTTATTTTTGTTAGCGTTATTTCCGGCTCCCGGAGCTCCTGGTTTATTAGGAGTTATCTTTGGATCTTCTTTCTTTTTCTTAGGCTTATTAAATTGAGATAAATCAATTGTTTGACCAGTAAGAGTAGTTCCTGATAATTTTTGATATTGTGTAGTGATCGTTTCCTCTGCAGTTGCCGGATCAGTTGAAACAACTGGTTCCTGAACGACTTTTGGAGTTTCCGCTTTCACTTCTTTTACTTCTTTTTTCTCTGTAATAATAGGTTTTTCTACCTTTTTCTCTTCAGAAACCACAGGAACCACTGGATCAGGCTGTACAATTTCTTTTTGAACAGGTTTCTCTGGCTGAGCAGGAGCAACAACAACTTTTGGTTCTTCAACTTTAGCCGGTTCTTCAACAGGAGGAGAAACAACAGCAGGTTTCTTCGGATTTAAATCAATTTTACCAACCTGAACAGGTCCGGTTACAACAGCTCTCGCTTTTATAACTTCTTGTTGTTTTTGGCGTTCCTCGTCTTGTCTGCGTTTGTCTTCAATTTCTTTTTCACGCTCTACACGCAAAGCTTCTTTTTCTTTTCTTTTCTCTTCCCCTACTTCTTTAGAAGCTTCTTTGTTCCCCTTATCGCCCGCAAATTGGCTTTGTAAGATATTAAATTCGCTGTCAGAAATTTTTGCATTTGGATTTGCATCAATAGCAATGCCCTTATCTTTTAGATAATCAACAGCTCTTTCTAACGAAATATTTAATTCCCTTAAAACCTTGTTTATTCTTATTACTCTCTCTTCAGACATATAACCTTTTTATTATTACCTTTTTCGTTGTGTTGTTAGAGCAGATAACTAGCTATCAAACTCTTCTTTTAGTATTTTCATAACATCAAGAATCGTTTCCTCTTCTAAATCTGTTCTTCTTACTAAATCTTCTACTTCTTGTTTTAAGATACTTCTAGCTGTATCTAAACCAATTTTTGCAAATTCCTCGATAACCCAGCCTTCAATTTCATCTGAAAACTCAGTTAATTCAACGTCATCATCTTCACCACTAGCAACATCACCTTCTCTGATAACATCTAGCTCGTAACCTGTTAGCTGACCCGCTAATTTTATATTATGACCTCCTCTACCAATTGCTTTAGAAACTTCTTCTAATTTCAAGAATACTTCAGCTCTTTTATTTTCTTCGTCAATTTTGATTGAAGAAACTTTTGCAGGGCTTAATGCTCTTGTAATAAACAATTGGATATTACTTGTATAGTTGATTACGTCAATATTTTCGTTCCCTAATTCACGAACGATTCCGTGAATACGAGATCCTTTCATACCAACACAAGCTCCAACAGGATCAATTCTATCATCGTAAGAATCCACGGCTACTTTTGCTTTTTCACCCGGAATACGCACTACATTTTTAACCGTGATCAAACCGTCAAATACTTCAGGAATTTCTTGTTCAAATAATTTTTCCAAAAACTTCTCAGAAGTTCTGGACATAATAATTTGAGGTTTATTTCCTTTTAATTCAACACTTTCAATGATTCCACGAACGTTATCTCCTTTACGGAAAAAGTCAGATGGAATTTGTTTTTCTTTTGGAAGCACAATTTCATTTCCTTCATCATCGACCAAAATTACAACTCTTGGACGAACATGGTGCACTTCGGCAGTATAAATATCACCAATAATATCTTTAAATTGCTTGTAAAGATTTGTATTGTCGTGTTCGTGAATTTTAGATATTAAGTTTTGACGCAAAGCTAAAATAGCTCTCCTTCCCAGATCAATCAATTTAACTTCTTCAGAAACTTCTTCACCAATTTCAAAATCCGCTTCAATCATTCTTGCTTCAGTCAAGGTAATTTCTTCGTTCTCAAAGTCAAGATCTTCATCAGCAACGATTACCCTTCTTCTCCATATCTCCATATCTCCTTTATCAGGATTTATAATGATGTCAAAGTTATCATCAGAACCGTATTTTTTCTTTAATGCATTTCTAAACACGTCCTCTAAAATTGCCATAAGCGTTACACGATCAATAAGTTTATTATCTTTAAACTCTGAGAATGAATCGATTAATGCTAAATTTTCCATGCGAATTCTTTAATTAAAATGTTACTGTAACAATTGCCTCTTTAATTTCTGTATAAGGTATTTGTTGCTCTTTTTGAACTGTTTCTTTTCCTTTTCCTACTTTTTTCGGTTCTCTTGCTTTCCAAGACAAAATTATAAAAACATCGTTAGCTTCCACTAATTCTGCTTCAATTTTTTCAGTATTTGTAGTAACAATCAATGTTCTACCAATATTTTTGATGTATTGTCTTGTAAATTTCAATGGTGATCCTACTCCAACCGATGCTACTTCAAGCGAAAAATCCTGTTCTTCACGATCCAGATTATTCTCGACTGCACGACTTACATCAATACAATCCTGCAACGCCACTCCATTATCCCCATCTAAACCTACACTAATCTTGAAAGAGTCTGAGATAGCCAGATCAATCAAAAAGATTGATGGCTTTTCTAAAAGAGCCTCCGCTATTAATCCGTTTACTTTTTCTTTAAATGTCATAATTTTATAAAAAGAGGGGACACTTAGTCCCCTCATTATTTAGATTTTAATAAATAACGGTGCAAATATAGTGTTTTTTTTATAAACCAAAAATAATAGATTGCTCTAAAAATATTTCTTATCTTTATAAGTGCATCAAAATAACAGAATTTTACATTATAATTCAAAAAACCATGAAACAAATTCTAGTTCCGACCGACTTCTCTGAACATGCGGAAAATGCCTTAAAAGTCGCTGCCCAAATTGCTAAAAAAAACAACTCCGAAATCATCATTCTACACATGTTTGAACTGCCAAGCCAAATGAATGATGCAGTATTAGGAGGAGCAAGCATTCCTGAAACCATGCTTTTCATGAAAAAAGCCAACGAAATGCTCGATGAAGTCTCATCAAGACCTTATCTGGACGGAATTTCAATAACTGAAATTGTAAAAATCGATAAACCAATTCACGGAATAACACAAGTAAGCAAAGACTATGATGTAGATTTGATTGTTATGGGATCTCATGGCACTTCTGGAATTGAAGAACTACTGATAGGATCGAATACAGAAAAAGTGGTTCGCAACTCAGATATACCGGTTTTAGTAATAAAAAAAGACATCCCAAACTTTAATGCATCAAACATTGTTTTCGCATCGGATTTTTCTGACGAAACTAAAAAACCTTTCAAAAAATTGGTAAACCTGACCCAATTCTTTGAATCAAAAATACACCTAGTTACAATTTGCACACCAAACAGTTTTAAACCAACTCATATGGCCGAAAAAGCCATGAATGAATTTATTTCTGAATTTAATCTCACCAATTTTCAAACTCACATTTACAACGACACCAACATTGAAAAAGGAATAATCAACTTTTCAAATAGCATAAACGCCGATATTATTGGAATGTGTACACACGGAAGAACTGGCTTCGCGCATTTCTTTAACGGAAGTATTAGCGAAGGATTAGTAAATCATTCCATAAAACCTGTCCTCACGTTTAAAATTTAATAATTTCAACTTATCACATGCAAAAACCTCTCAACGAGAGGTTTTTTTATACATTTTAAAAATCAAATTTCACGACAAAAACAACTCTTCATGAGCTTTTTAACAAAGCTGATTTGAGCTTTACAACAAAGCCAAAAGAATACTTAATCCAGATCTTTGTCAAATAATTTCATAATCAATACAACATGAAAACGATAGACAAAATTTACATTAATGGAGAATTCATTACCCCACAAGGAACAGAATATTTCGACTTAATAAGCCCTACAACAAACGAGAAACTAGGAAAAGTACTTTTAGGAAACCAAAAAGATACTCAAAATGCCATAGCCGCAGCTAAAGACGCTTTTAAGACTTTTTCTAAAACAACTATTTCTGAAAGAATTCAATACCTGCAAAATATTCAAACCTCTATAGAAAAACGAAAAGAAGAATTCATTGACATAATGGTTGAAGAATACGGGGGAACATTGCAATTTTCAACAATGAGTTACGATTACATGCTAAAGAGTTTTGACTCTGCAATTAACCTATTAAACACATATGATTTTACCAATACAATGGGAGAATCCGAAGTTCAAATGACACCAATTGGCGTTATTGGAATTATCATTCCGTGGAACTCAAGCAATGGTTTTATTTGCAGTAAATTATCAACTGCGATAGCCGCTGGATGTACTACTGTAATAAAACCGAGCGAAATGAGCGCTCAGCAAACACAATTAATTACCGAATGTCTTCATGAAGCAAACTTACCAAAAGGCGTTTTTAATATTGTTAACGGTCTGGGAGAAATAGTTGGCGCAGAAATAAGCCGCAATCCGGATATCGCGAAAATTTCCTTCACAGGATCTACAAGTGTTGGCAAGATTATCGCAAAAGAAGCGGTCGAAACAATGAAACGCATCACACTTGAACTGGGAGGAAAATCGCCAAATATCATTCTTGACGACGCTAATTTCGCACAAGCAATTCCTCTTGCTGTAATTGCCGCTTATATGAATAACGGACAAGCATGTATTGCCGGAACCCGTCTTTTAGTTCCTAAAAACAGATTAGAAGAAGCAACAAAACTATTGGAGCAAACACTATCAAACACAATTGTTGGTGATCCAAAAAATGAGACAACCACTGTTGGTCCAATGGTCAGCAAAAAACAATATGAACGTGTTCAAAACTACATTCAGATCGGAATTGACGAAGGCGCTCAGGTATTAGTTGGAGGATTAGGAAAACCCAAAGGACTGGAAAAAGGAAACTTCGTAAAACCTACTGTTTTCATAAACGCAAACAACCAAATGCGAATTGCAAGGGAAGAAATTTTTGGTCCCGTTCTATCTGTTATAACATACAAAACCGAAGAAGAAGCAATCGAAATTGCCAATGACACTACATACGGGCTACAAGCTTATGTGAGCTCATCGGACGAAAAAAGAGCTCACAAAGTTGCTTCACAAATAAATGCAGGACGTATACAAATAAACGGAATTGGACATGATCCGATGGCCCCTTTTGGAGGATTTAAACAATCAGGAATAGGCAGGGAATTTGGCACAATAGGACTAGAAGCTTATCTAGAACCAAGAGCCCTGATTCGCTAAACCAACGCAAACAGATCCGGAAAGCTTTATCCAAAAGACTTTCCGGATCTTTTAGTAACTCTACTTTATGACAACAAAATCATCTATAAAATCCAAAATACTTTACTCCTGCTATTTTACACGTAGTCGAGAAGGAGAAAATTTCATCCCAGAACATGTGTTTAGCTATCAAATTTCAGGAGAGATAGTCGTTTCAGACAGCAAAAACACGTACCACTCTAACGAAGGTGATTTTCGTTTTAGCAGAAGAAACCATTTAGCTAAATTCGTTAAAATCCCGCCAGAAGGAGGAGAATTTAAAACGATTTCTATTTTTTTAGATCAGGAAATTTTACGAGAAATAAGTGCTGAATATAATTTTAAAATCAATAAAAAATCAGATTCTCAAGCCATGATTTCTTTGGCGCCAAACGCACTTTATAAATCTTTTATGGATTCACTTATATCTTATCTCGACGTAGAGGAAGAAAACAACGAAGCTTTATTTCATTTAAAAATAAAAGAAGCTGTTCATCTTTTACTAAAAGTAAATCCTGAATTAAAAGATATTTTGTTTGATTTTAACGAACCTGGCAAAATTGACCTGGAAGCATTCATGAATAAAAACTTCCACTTTAATGTACATCTTACCCGTTTTGCTTATCTCACCGGCAGAAGTTTAGCCACTTTTAAAAGAGATTTTCAAAAAGTTTTTCAGGAAACTCCCGGAAAATGGTTATTAAACAAAAGATTGCAAGAGGCACATTATCTAATTAATCAAGGAAAAACGCCATCGGAAGTTTATATAGGAGTTGGCTTTGAAGACCTGTCTCATTTTTCTTTTTCATTTAAAAAGAAATTTGGGATTGTCCCTTCTTCTTTATTTGCGAAATAGGGCTTAAAAAAAAACCTAGAAAACAAAAATATCAGCACCAAAATATACCGCATAAAAAAGCCTCCCGAATGAGAGGCTTTTTTGTTGGTCTACAAGGACTCGAACCTTGAAAGACTGCACCAAAAACAGTTGTGTTACCATTACACCATAGACCAGTAAAAATGCTTAAGCGAGTGCAAATTTAAAGCTTTTTTTAGTTTACACAACTTTTTTTTATAAAAAAAAACCTCTCGATTGAGAGGCTTTTTTGTTGGTCTACAAGGACTCGAACCTTGAAAGACTGCACCAAAAACAGTTGTGTTACCATTACACCATAGACCAGTAAAAGCGGTTAAGCGAGTGCAAATTTAAAGCTTTTTTTAGTTTGCGCAAACTTTTTGATGAAAAAAAATCATTTTTCTTCATTTTTTTTTCTTTCCAATCCGTAATGATTTTACAAGTATTTTACAAACAACACGTTACCATTAATAAATACTTTTATAGAATTTTATGTTAATGCTCTTCTCTTTAAGCAAAAAAACATTTTCTTTGTAAGATTAAAAACATACAAAATTTTAACACCTAAATATGGCACAATTCAATTTCAATAAATGGAATACAATTATTGGTTGGTTTGCATTTGCAATCGCTTTAATTACCTACACACTTACTGTCGAACCTACCATGAGTTTTTGGGATTGTGGCGAATATATTGCCACAGCCGCTAAATTAGAAGTTGGCCACCCACCCGGAGCTCCTTTATTCCAGATGATGGGTGCTTTTTTTGCCATGTTTGCTATAGATGCACAACATGTAGCCGTGATGGTTAATATGATGTCCGTATTCTCAAGTGCTTTTACTATTTTGTTTATGTTTTGGTCTTCTTCAATGATTTTAAAAAAGATCATAGAACGTTTTTCAGAAATTAATCAAAACAATTCAATTGTTATATTAGGAAGTTCTTTAGTAGGAGCTCTTGCCTATACTTTCTCAGATAGTTTTTGGTTTAATGCTGTTGAAGCCGAAGTTTATGCAATGGCTTCTTTATTAATTGCATTACTTCTCTGGCTGGGTCTTCGCTGGGAGCAGGACATGGACAAACCTAAAGGAAACAAATGGCTACTTGTTATTTCGCTAGTTATCGGGCTTTCTTTTGGGGTTCACTTTATGGCTTTACTAACAATTCCTTCAATAGGATTTCTTTACTACTTTAAGCATTATGAAAAAGTTACCATCAAAAACTTTCTTATTGCTAATATTTCCGTAATTGGTATTTTGCTTTTTATCTTTATCCTATTACTGCCTTTAACAATGGAAGCTTTTGCTTATACTGAAGTTTTCATGGTAAACAACATGGGATTACCATTTAACTCAGGAACCATTTTTGTCGCTTTAGTTCTAATTGCTTTCTTTTATTTTGGATTAAAACTTACCAAACAAAAAGGATTGATTTTCTATAACACTATAATACTTTGCATTTTATTTATTTTTATTGGTTTCTCAACCTGGATGATGCTGCCTATTCGTGCTAATGCCAATCCTGTAATTAACGAGAATAAACCATCAGATGCGGCGGAAGTACTAGCATATTACAATCGTGAACAGTACGGGGTAAACCCTTTGTTTTACGGACCTCAGTATACCGAAGTTTTTGCTGGAATTGACGCAAAAAACCCGTATTCAGACAAAAAACCTAACTACGAAAGAGATTATAAAACCGGTAAATATATCATTACCAATAATTACAAAAACGCCAGTCAAAATACAGATGATAATCAAAAAGCGTTTCTACCTAGAATGTGGAGTACAGAAACGGGACATATTCAAAACTATATCAGCTTTACAAATCCTCCAAAATTCAAAATAAACCCTAACTACGATTACGAGCAGGATTTAGGGAAATACGGAATTGACGCAAGCCAGCTAAGCGAGGACGAATACAATAAAGCAACTGCGCAACTGCGTAATGAAGTCGAAAAAACCATTTCTGAGTTTAGAAATGCTTATGCCCAAAAACAAATTGATAATGAGGGTTACGTTAAGTTCCTAAAAAGCTATGGCGATTATTTAATTATTGAAAAACCAACTACCGTAGATAATTTCAGTTTTATGTTCGAATATCAATTTGGGTATATGTACTGGAGGTATTTAATGTGGAATTTTGTTGGACGACAAAGTGACGTTCAGGGAAAATACGATAATCTTGATGGAAACTGGATCAGCGGAATCAAGGCTCTTGACTCTGTACACCTTGGGTCTCAGGATAACTTACCATCTGATGTTTTAAACAATAAAGGAAGAAACGTTTACTATTTCTTGCCGTTTATCCTAGGTATTATTGGTATAATGTATCACGCCAATAAAGACCTTAAAAGTTTTTACGTGCTTTTAGCATTATTCCTTTTTACCGGAATTGCATTAAAAATTTACCTGAATGAGCGACCTTTTGAACCTCGGGAAAGAGATTATGCACTAGTAGGATCTTTTTATGTGTTTGCCATCTGGATAGGTTTTGGAGTTTATTCGCTCTACGAAAGCCTGCAGAAATATATAGCGCCTAAAATAGCCGGTCCGGTTATAATTGCCGCAAGTTTACTAGCTGCACCTGTTTTAATGGCTTCCCAAAACTGGGACGACCATGACAGATCAGGAAGATATACTGCAGTTGCAATGGCAAAAGCTTACCTGAATTCTTGTGATAAAAATGCCATTTTATTTACTATTGGAGACAATGACACGTTCCCATTATGGTATGCTCAGGAAATTGAAGGCATCAGGACAGATGTTAAAATCGTAAATACAAGCTTAGTCAACACTGACTGGTATATCGATCAAATGAAAACAAAAGCATACGAATCTGATCCTTTACCAATTTCATTTACACACGATCAATATGTAGGTGATAACCTGGATTACGTTGCTCATATTCCAAAAATTCAAACTCGTTGGAACATTATCGACTTTATTGATTTTATTAAAAATCCAAAATCAACTGTAGGATTACAAAACGGACAAACAATCCATTTTTATCCAACAAATAAAATCAGGGTTCCTGTTGACAAAGATGTTATCATCAAAAATAAGGTTGTCAATCCAAAATACAACGATTCTATCGTTCCTTATATGGATATTGACATCAAAGGAAATGCAATATATAAAAACCGCTTAATAATGTTGGATATCTTAGCCAATAACAATTGGAAAAGACCAATCTACTTTAGTGGTGGTGCTTTTGACGATGAAGATTACTTATGGTTAAAAGATTATTTACAATTAGACGGAATGGTCTATAAATTAGTTCCTATCAGAAATAAATATTCAAAAGATGGCGGACCAATGGACATGGGACAAATTGACGCAGATAAAATGTATAATATCGTAATGAAATGGGATTGGGGCAATAGCGATAGCGATAAAATTTATCATGATCCTGAAACCAGAAGAAACAGCATTACCTACAGAACAAATTTATCTCGTTTAATGAACCAGCTTATTAAAGAGGGAAAAATTGACAAAGCTAAAAACATTATCAACTTAGCGATGACAAAAATGCCTTTAGATAAATTTGGCTACTATTCTCTGGTAGAACCATTTGCAGGAGGATATTACAAAGTTGGAGAAACTGCAAAAGCACAGGATTTACTAAATAAACTGGTTCAGAAATACAAAGAAGAACTAAACTATTATGCCACTTTAACACCTGGCGATCAAACTGATTTAGCAATTGATATCATTACTGATATTGAACGTTACAGAAGTTTATTGCAAGTTATGAAAGACAATAAAGATCTTGCTTTCTACGAAAAACACAAAACCACATTCAACACTTATGTGAATGTTTTTGAACGTTTTGGGAGAGAAAAAGAATAATATACGAAAAACATAGCAATTAAAAAAATGCAGCACTATTTGATAAATAGCGCTGCATTTTTTATTTTTACATATCTGTAAATCAATTTAAAATGAGCTTTTATTGGGTAAAAACAAATTCATTCATAAAAAGGGTGTTTTCTAAATATTGTTGGGACATTCCAAACAATGAAAAGAAAATATACCTAACATTTGATGATGGCCCAACTCCGGAAATTACAGACTGGGTTTTATCTGAATTGAAAAAGTTCGATGCAAAGGCTACTTTCTTCTGTATTGGAAAAAACATAAAAGCCAATTTATCCTTATTCGAGAAATTAATTACTGATGGACACTCCATAGGAAATCATACGATGAATCATGTTAATGGCTGGAAAAGCAACAATAACGATTATATAGAAAATGTAAAAAATTGTGCCGCTGTTCTGGAAAAAGAAAAAACATGCAATCTTATATTTCGTCCACCTTATGGAAAAATAAAAAAGGCACAATCTAAAATCCTAAGAAAATTAGGTTACAAAATAATTATGTGGGATGTTTTGAGTGCTGATTTTGATCAGACCATTACTCCTGAAAAATGTCTTGAAAACGTTACTAAAAATGTAAAATCCGGAAGTGTAATTGTATTTCATGACAGCATTAAAGCTTCGCCAAATTTAAAATTTGCCTTGCCTAAAACTTTACACTTTTTAAAGGAAAACGGATATACGTTTGATATTATTCACTAAACAATAATACCAACGAAGAAGTAGTATTTTATAAATCGAATTGTTCCTGGACAATTCCAATAATAGTATTTGCATCTAACTCTCCTGACTGCCTCCAGATCATTTGCCCTTCTTTATATATCATTAATGTAGGAAGCCCCTTAATACGAAGTGCTTCTGCTAATTCCTGATTTTTATCCACATCAATCTTAATCACTTTGGCTTTATCGCCAAGTGCAGCAGCAACATCCTTAATTACAGGATGCATAGATACGGATGATTCGTTCCAATCAGTGTAAAAATCGATCAACACTGGAACTTGAGCATTTATAAGTTCTCCAAATTTTGACATAAAACCAAAAATTTAATTCTTTATTATTCTGTTAAAAAGAGATAATGATATACAAATGTAGCATTTTTAACGAATTAAGCCACATTGTTCCCTTTTTTTAGTTCAATCACTGTTATTTCAGGCATGATACCCACTCGTCCCGGATAAGCATGAAAACCAAATCCTCGATTTACATATACATAGCGGCCAACATTTTCATAAAGTCCAGCCCATTGCTTGTAAATATATTGTGCTAAACTCCATTTAAAATATCCCGGAATTTCGATTCCAAATTGCATGCCGTGTGTATGGCCTGCTAACGTTAAATGAAAGTTCTTAGGGTGATTTTTTATCTCATATTCCCAATGACTCGGATCATGGCTCATTAATACCTTAAAATCGTCCTGATGCACATTTTGAGAAGCTTTATTTAAATCTCCCGCCTTTTTAAAATTCTGACCCCAGTTCTCTACTCCGATTAAAGCGATTTTATCGTCGCCTTTCTGAATATAAGTATGTTCGTTTAACAAAAGCTCAAATCCAATTTGCCCGTAAAGATCCTTAATTGCCTTAAAATTCTCGTCTTTTTCCTTTTCAGATGGCCATGTCACATATTCACCATAATCATGGTTCCCTAAAACTGAAAACTTCCCGTATTGATATTCTTTTATTCTATTAAAAGTCTCTAACCACGGATGCATTTCTGTAGCATGGGTATTTACAATATCTCCGGTAAACAATATCATATCCGCTTCTTGCTGATTAATCAAATCAATAGCATAATTTATCTTTTCCGGATTATCAAAACTTCCGCTATGAACATCTGAGATCTGTGTGATCTTAAAACCATCAAAAGCATCCGGTAAATCAGGAAAATATATTGTTTGCCTAAATACTTTAAAATTATATTTGCCTTCAAAAATCCCGTAAATCAAGGATAAAAAAGGAACCGCAGCCAAACCTAATGCTATCTGACTAACAAACCTTCGCCTGTTAGGCATCATTTCTGAACGAGGCGCATTGTACATGAAGTAATTCAGGATACTTGCTCCTATTCTAAAAATATCTTCTCCGAACATTACAAGCGTTAAAACTATTTTTGGCACATAAACCAATAACATTAATCCCATTGTAAACATGGTTTGTCTGGTTTGCCCAACAGAACGATCAAATTGCGTAAAAGAGTAAATAATAAAAATTAAAAGCAATAAGCTTATAACCTGATAACTCACCAAAACCCATCTTAATCTGATTAAAGTGCGGAAGGCTTGATAAGAATAGAACTCAATAAATAAAAAAAGAGCACATAGAAGTACAAAACGTAAGATCATTATTTATAGTTTTAAACAAAGTAACAAAGAATGGAAATTTTATAGCTTTTTATTATCAAAAATTTAACTCAAATAACACAAAAAGCTGATAGATTTCTCTACCAGCTTTTTCTCTACCAAATTTTTTAAAACCTTTATAATCCACAACACGGTTTACATTCGCAAACCTATGTCGTTTTATTTTTTAGCTTCTGGTTTAGCAGCTTCTGCTTTAACTTCTGCTTTTTTAGTTTTTTTGTCTGCTTTTTTCTCTTTTTTAGGAGCTTTTGCTTCTTTTACCGGAGTTGTTTGAGCTGGAGTTGTTTGAGCGCTTACCATTGCAGTTGTTCCTAAAACAGCTACTGCTAACATTACTAATTTTTTCATGATTGTTGATTTATGATTATTATTATTTTCATTTATTATACCTCAAAGATATAATCACTAAATGAAGATTAAATGAAGATTGTACTACCTGAAAAAAATTAACTTTTAATTATGCTTTGTAACTTCGGGAAACAGCAACATAAAGACTGTACCTACATTTATCTCAGAAGTAACTTTAATTTCGATATGATGGAAAGAAGCGATACTATCCGCTATTGCAAGCCCTAAACCCTGACCATCCTGATCTGAACTAATTCTCGCAAACCTGTTAAATATATTTTCTATTTGAGAAGCATTCATTCCAATACCAGAATCTGTTATAGAAATAAAATATTTATCTTCTAAAAAACCATCCGTAACCAGAATAGTTCCTTTTGGCCTATTGTATTTTATAGCATTTGTTACTAGATTATAAATCAGAATATGAATCAGTGTTTTATTTCCTGTAAACATAAAATCATGTTCCATTTTATTCAAAAACTGAAGTTCCCTGTCATCAATCCTGTCTTGTAGATCCTCCTGAAGATCTGTAATTATTTCATGAAAATTTATAATTTCATTCGCCTGATACTGATTGTTTTCAATTCTTGAAATCAACAATAAATTATTGATGATTTTTTTCAGCATATCTAATGTCCTGAGCGAACCCGCTATTTTATCAAAAGCATTATCATCTAAAGAATCATTTTGGAGTAAATTTTCGAATTTACTTTTAAGCAACGCAATTGGCGTAAGCAATTCATGCGAAACGTTAGAAATAAATTGTTTTTCTTTTTTGAAAAGCTCCGCAATACGATCCATCATTTGATTCAATACAAAATCAAGTTCTCTAAAATCTCTCGATCTTGCTTTTATTGGTGTATGATCAAAGGCTTCCGGTTCATTGACTCGCCTTATTTTTGTATCAATAATTTTATAAAAAGGCTTAAGCAAATATTCGATATAAAAAGTGTCTGCCAAAAAAGTAATGAATAGTATGACTACGAAAACAATTATAATAAAAAACTTAATGATAAAAGTTAGGTCTTTTACTTCATTAAGACTGCTGCCAATTTCTAACTGATATCCTTGCTTGTCGAACGTAAAATGATACTGAAGGATCCTGTATTCATTTTCTTCTCCTTCGATAATGCGATATTCATTCGTAAAAACAGCTTTCTTTTGATTGTGTTTTATTGGAGATTTTGAAAGCACCAAAAACTCACTATGAAGTGTAGAAAACTGGGAATAGGTTTCTGTCGAATCATCAGAGTTTTCTATAAAATCATTTATTTCATTTCGGTCTAAATGATCAATGAATTTCTTCTTTTTTTCCAGAAGTCCATTATTAATATGTCTGTAAACAACATTTTCGACCAAAATAGGCAGCATTAGCCATAAAACTACAATCACTAACAATCTCGTCAGCGCATTAAAAATAGCTAATTGATGCTTTATCTTCACAATAATTTATTTATTCATTAATACGATAACCTACATTTCTAACAGTTTCAAACCAATCGATGGCCGTATGTTTATCCAATTTTTTTCGAAGATTTCGAACATGAACATCTATAAAATTAGAATCTGAATTTACTTCAAGAATGTCTCCCCAAATATGTTCTGTGAGTTGCAATCTGGTAATTACCCTATTTTTATTGAGTACTAAATATTGAAAAATATCAAATTCTTTTTTAGTTAAATTAATCGGCACATCATCATAACTTACTTTATAATCCTGAAGCTGTAACAAAAATCCATGAATACTTAAGTTATTCAAAGTAAAACCGTGAATCCTGCGAATAACAGCAAACAATCTCGCACTAAGTTCAGTTAATGCAAATGGTTTAGTCAAATAATCATCTGCACCAAGGTGCAAACCATTTATTCTGTCATCCAGTTCACCTCGGGCCGTAAGTACAATTACAGCCATTTTTGATTTTGTTTTTCTAACGGTTTTCAAAATATCAAAACCATCTCCATCCGGCAAACCAAGATCAAGAAGCATTGCATCATAATCATTACTACTAACTTCTTCTAAAGCATCACTGCAATTATGAGCAATTTTGCAAACATAACCTACGTTGCACAAAAAATCATAAACCTCGACAGCAAGCTCTTTATTATCTTCAACAATTAAAATATTCATAAACACAGCATTTAAGCGCAACTAAATTTAAGCAATTATAAAAAGCCTTGTTGCAAATTATAAAAAAAATAACGAATCAAAAAAAGCTGATAAATTTCTTTACCAGCTTTCCCCCTGCATCCTCATAATCATTACTTCTGTTTTGCCTCCCTTACAATTGTTTGAAAGCAAAAGAAAAACAATTTTATTATTTCATTTTAGTAGCATCAGCTTTTGGTGCTTCTGCTTTTACTTTTTTATCCGCTTTGTTTTTGTGATGTTTTGTAGCCTTAACCTCTTTTGCAGGTGCTGCCTGTGTTGGAGTTGTTTGTGCACTTACCATTGCGGTTGTTCCTAAAACTGCTGCTAATACTATAAATAAATTTCTCATGATTTCTAAATTTTAAATTATTTAAACTTTTATTTTACAATAACCTTTTTTCTTATTTTGCCTTTGGAGTTTCCGCTTTTGGAGCTTCTGACTTCACTTTTTTATCTGCTTTGTTTTTGTGATGTTTTGTGGCTTTTACTTCTTTTGCCGGCGCTGCCTGCGTTGGAGTTGTTTGAGCGCTAACCATTGCACTTGTTCCTAAAACTGCTGCTAATACAATAAATAAATTTTTCATGACTTTTAAGTTTTAAATTAATTAACCTTTTATTTTATAATACTCTTTTTCCTTATTTTTTTACTTGTGGAGCTTCCGTTTTCGGAGCTAGTGTTTTTTCTGATTTTACTTTTTTATCAGATTTTGTTTTAGGGTGTTTTGTCGCTTTAACCTCTTTTGCAGGAGCCGGCTTCACGTCTTTTGCAGGAAACGCACTTACCATTGCACTTGTTCCTAAAACTGCTACTAATAACATTAAGAAATGTCTCATGATTTCTAATATTTTGAATTAATAACTTTTATTTTATAATGACCTTTGTCTTATTTTTTCACTTTAGCAGTTTCTGCTTTTGGAGCCTCTGTTTTTTCTGATTTCACTTTTTTATCAGATTTGCTTTTAGTATTTTTTGTAGCTTTAGCTTCTTTTACCGGAGTTGTTTTAACTTCTTTTGCCTGAGTTGCTTTAGATTCTTTTACAGGAGCCGTTTTTATTTCTTTTGCAGGAGTTGCTTTAACTTCTTTTACCGGTGCTTTTTTTACTGGAGCCGGAGCTGCTGAAACCATTATACTTGTTCCTAAAACTGCTGCTAATAACATTAATGAATTTCTCATGATTTCTAATATTTAAATTGGTATCTCTTATTTTATAGATCAAATGTACCTCTGTAATATGAAGACAAAATGAAGAAAACCCTGAATAAAAAAAATTAACTTGATATTAACTATTTGTCGGTTTTTCTATCATATAACCTATATAAGGTCTTTTTAAATATTTATAATATCCATAATAATCATATGAACTGTGGTGCATCTCCAGGCGGTGCACACTGCCAAAATGGACTTATATTACTTATATGGTAAAAAATTTCTTTTTTGATTATTTTTTGAGACCCAATTGTTTATTTTTACAGACTAATATTTTTTTTATGTCTACTCAAAAACGCCTTTTTCTTCTCGATGCTTACGCTTTAATTTTTCGTGGTTATTATGCTTTTATAAAAAATCCACGAATCAATTCAAAAGGAATGGATACATCAGCGATTATGGGTTTCATGAACTCTCTTTTAGATGTTATAAAACGTGAGAAGCCAGACCACTTAGCTGTAGCTTTTGACAAAGGCGGAAGTCATGTAAGAACCGAGATGTTTACAGAATACAAAGCCAATCGCGATGCTACACCAGAAGCTATAAAAATTGCCGTACCTTATATTCAGGAATTATTAAGAGCAATGCATATTCCTATTATTGAAATAGAAGGATGCGAAGCCGATGATTTAATTGGAACAATCGCTAAACAAGCCGAAAAAGAAAACTACAAAGTCTTTATGGTAACACCAGATAAGGATTTTGCACAATTAGTTTCTGAAAATATATTCATGTACAAACCAGCCCGTATGGGAAATGGTATCGAAATTTGGGGTGTTCCCGAAGTTTTGGCAAAATTTGAAATTGAAAAACCGGAACAGGTAATCGATTTTCTTGGAATGATGGGAGATGCTGTCGATAATATTCCAGGATTACCGGGTGTTGGTGAGGTTACTGCCAAAAAATTCCTAAAAGAGTTTGGTTCAATGGAAAATCTTTTAGAAAACACTCATTTACTAAAAGGCAAGATGAAAGAAAACATCGAAGCTAATAAGGAAAAAGGAATTTTATCTAAAAAACTAGCAACTATTATATGTGATTGCGATGTGGTTTTCAATGAAAATGATTACGAGCTTTCACGTCCTGATATCGAGAAAACAGATGCTATTTTTCAGGAATTGGAGTTTAGAAGAATGGCAGAGCAATTTGACAACTTATTTAAAGTTGGCGGTGGAAACGAATTGGCAAACAAAGGTGATGAAGCTAAACTATATAAAAAACCACAACCAAAGAACGACGATCAATTTGATCTTTTTGGCGGCGGCGCAACTATAGATGAAAGCTCAGAAGAAAGAACTTCATTTTACAACACCCTGGAAAACACACCGCACTCCTATCAAGCTGTTGAAGGCGATTTAGGAATAAAATTATTGATACAAAATTTACAAAAACAAACATCTGTTTGTTTTGATACTGAAACTACCGGCTTAGATGCTTTGCACGCTGAATTGGTAGGAATATCCTTTGCATACGAAAAAGGAAAAGCATTTTATGTTCCGTTTCCGGAAAGTCAGGAAGAAGCTCAGGTTTTAGTAGATAAATTCAGGCCTTTCTTTGAGAATGAGAACATCGAAAAAATTGGTCAGAATTTAAAATATGATTTAAAAATCCTTTCTAATTACGGCGTTGTTGTAAAAGGAAAACTTTTTGACACGATGATTGCGCATTATTTGATTAATCCGGATATGCGTCATAATATGGATATTCTGGCTGAAACGTATTTGAAATATTCTCCAAAATCAATCGAAACTTTAATTGGTAAAAAAGGAAAAAACCAAATCACAATGCGTGACGTAGCTCTTGAAGAAATCAAGGAATATGCTGCTGAAGATGCGGATATAACATTACAGTTAAAAGAAATTTTTACTGCTGAATTAGACAAAACAGAAACTAAAAAATTATTTGACGAAATCGAAATTCCGCTGGTAAGTGTTTTAGCAGCTATGGAAACAGAAGGAATCCGTTTAGATGTCGAATTCTTAAGCGCAATGTCTAAAGAAATGGATGTTGAGATTAAATCTTTAGAACAAAAAATATACGAAACTGCCGGTGAGAAATTCAATTTAGCATCTCCAAAACAATTAGGAGATATTTTATTTGACAAATTAAAAATTGGCGGAGCAAAACAAAAGAAGACCAAAACGGGTCAATATGCAACTGGCGAAGAGGTTTTGACTTATTTAGCCAACGATAATCCAATCGTAAAACAAATTTTAGACTGGCGTCAAATGGTGAAATTACAAAGCACCTATATATTGGCTTTACCGGAACAAGTAGACAAAAAAACATTACGTGTTCATACGGATTATATGCAAACTGTTGCGGCAACCGGACGTTTGAGTTCTAATAATCCGAACTTGCAGAATATCCCGATTCGTACTGAAAGAGGACGTCAGATTCGTAAAGCTTTTGTTGCCCGCGATGAAAACCATACTTTAATTTCTGCCGATTACTCGCAAATAGAATTAAGAATTATTGCTGCTTTGAGTGGCGAAGAAAATATGATTGCTGCATTTAAAAACGGAGAAGACATTCACAAAGCAACTGCTGCAAAAGTTTTTGATGTGCCTTTAGATGAAGTTTCACGTGAACAAAGGAGTAATGCAAAAACAGTAAACTTCGGGATTATATACGGTGTTTCTGCTTTTGGATTAAGCAACCAAACGTCATTATCCCGCAGCGAAAGTGCCGCTTTGATCGAAGCGTATTACAAAACATACCCTAGATTAAAATCATATATTCAGGAACAAATAGAATTTGCCCGCGAAAAAGGATATGTACAAACTATTCTGGGACGTCGTCGTTATTTAAAAGACATCAACTCCGCGAATGCTGTAGTTCGTAGTGCTGCCGAAAGAAATGCCGTAAACGCACCAATTCAGGGAAGTGCTGCCGATGTGATTAAAATCGCGATGATCAACATTCATAAAAAACTAAAAGAAGAAAACTGGAAATCAAGAATGTTACTTCAGGTTCATGATGAGCTTGTGTTCGATGTTCACAACGATGAACTCGAAAAAATTCAGCCTATGATCAAACACGAAATGGAAAATGCTTTTATGATGAGCGTTCCTCTGGATGTTGAACTAGGCTTAGGTAAAGATTGGTTAGAAGCACATTAAAAGAAAGTTTAATAGATTTATTTCTCAATTGCGTCTCTTCATTAAAAAATTAAAATTATGAATGAGAAAATCTATATCTTGCTGAAAATTTAAAATAACAAGACTAATCTTCCCTAAAAATCAAAATGAAAAGAAACACCTTATTAGCAATAATATCAATTTGCATACTTGCTACAGTAAATTTATTTTGGATTGTAAGATCTACTGCATCAATATCAATGGATCAGGAAATATCTTATAAGGTATCACAAATTATGGGATTTCTAGAATTTCTGGCGTACGCTGCATTATTACCTTTTTTTGTGACATTATACAAAAAACAATAAATAAAAGTTATTATGAATGAAGAATTAAATAAACTTTTTGAAATTAAAAATACTCAATCAGAAGAAAGTACAGACTCGGATTTATTCGATATAACTGTTCACCTCCTGATTAGAATAATAATTCCAATTTTTATTTTTTTTCTGCTATACTCGCTTGTAGAACATTCAGGCAATATAGGAATAGCATATCTAGCTTTTTTCTTCTCATTATTTATCCTTTTTTTAATAATCATTGCACTTTTAATTGAGGCCTCTAACCTTAACAAGAAGAATAAAATATATTTAAGAAATACCAATTATGTTATATTAGCTCTTTATACTCTTCCTTTTATATTGGGACTAATTGTAATTGCAAGAAATTCTTAAATAAAATCCAGATACTTCCTTACCTATTAAAATAAACAAAAAACCATTCGCCGCAGCGAATGGTTTTTGTTTATTTAAACTTTTCTTGTCGATTCCCGTTCTTTCAATTTTGTTTTGATGACGATGGTTTCGTAATCTGAAGTTTCTTCTTCTGATTCCTCTAAACGTTTGATCAATAACTTAGCGGCGACTTCTCCAATTTCAATTCCATGTTGACTAACTGTTGTCAAACTTGGCGACAAACGTCTTGAAGCCAAAATTCCGTCAGCAAAACCTATTATAGATATATCTTCCGGAACTTTATATCCTTTTTTCAAACTTACACGTAAAGCGGCAACTGAATCATTTTCATCCAAAGCAAAAATTGCATCGATTTTATGATCAAAAATTGCATCAATCTTACTCTTCATATCATCTTCAGAATCGGTACGAAGAATAATTTTTTCGTTTACCGGAATATTATTATCCGCTAAAGCTTTCAAATATCCATCTGCTCTTAATTTTCCGACACTTAAATTATCTACTGAAGAAATTAAGGCAATGTTTTTACATCCCAAATTAATTAAATGCTGCGTAGAATTTAAAGCTGAATCAAAATCATCAACTACAACTTTATCACATTCTACTTCATCTGCAATACGATCAAACATTACAATAGGAGTTCCATCATTTATAATTGCTGAAAAATGTGTGTAATCCTGTAATTTTTGTGCTTCTTCAGAAACTGATAGAATGAATCCGTCAATTGTTCCGTTGCTCAACATTTCAAGGGTATGAATTTCTTTCTCTAAAGATTCATTCGAAATACACGTAATTACATTATATCCTTTTTTATCGGCTACTTTTTCGATACCACTAAAAACCTTTGCAAAAAAGGAGTTTAATATATTAGGTATAATTACACCAATTGTTTTGGTTTTACGATTCTTTAAATTCAGACCAATAACATTCGGTTTATAATTTTTGAGTTTGGCATACTCCTTAATCTTCACCTTCGTTTGCTCACTGATTTCCGGACTGTCATTTAACGCCTTAGAAACCGTAGACACAGAAACACCTAGTTCTTTCGCAATTTGTTTTAGAGTTGCTTTAGCTTTCATTTAAAAATAATTTTATGTAATTAATACAAATATAGTAGAATTAGCGAAAATAAAACAAAAAACACCTACCAGTATTTGAAATTATAGGGCATTTTTGAAAATAAAAATAAAAAAGTGTGATTTTTCAAAACCGCACCTACAAAAATTACGTTAATACCTTAATACATGTTATTAACCTTTTTAAAAAACCTAGATTATGAAAAACGAAGTTAAAATTCATGAAGTTGACCCTTCATTGAATAATAGAAGGAGCTTTCTGAAGCTCAGCGGCTTAACACTAGTTACTGCAGGTTTGGTTTTTGCTGGCTGCAGCGATAATGACAATGATAACGATATGGAGGACACATCGTTACCAGGAATTAGAAATGGCGTATTTGACTTAGGCTCTGGTGACTTTGGAGTATTGACTTATGCTTATGCTCTGGAACAACTAGAAGCTGATTTTTATACTAAAGTTGTAAATTCTACAAGCTTTAATAGCACATTTAATGATATTGAACGTCAGGTATTAACTGATTTATATCATCATGAAGTAATTCACAGAGATTTTTTTAAAGCTGCTTTAACCGGAGCACTTCCTGATCCCAATTCTCAATTACTCCCTTCTTTAGCCTTTAATTACGGGTCTCTTAATTTTAATAGCCGTAATGATGTTCTTGCAACTGCAAAAGCCCTTGAAGACACTGGCGTTGCAGCTTATAATGGTGCCGGAAAACTAATTAAAAGCCCTGATTATTTACTATTAGCCGGAAAAATTGTTTCGGTAGAAGCCAGACACGCATCTGCTATTAGAAGTTTGATCAATCCTAATTCTAAGGATTTTGCCGGTGATGATATTGTTAGTGTGTCAACCGGATTGGATGTTGCAAAAGATCCATCTAAAATTCTGCCAATTGCAGGAGGATTTATTACTACAAAATTTACTGCCAAATATTTACCTTAATCTTAACTAGCTAAAACTTAGAAATTATGAATATTTTAAAATTTATAGAAACATTTACTGATGATAGCTTAATGAGAAGCACTGGCTCGAGAAGAGACAGTTTTAATCAGTTTGGAAACATAGGAAAAACACTGGCATATGCATCAATCCCATTTGGATTATCAGCTATGGCAAATAAGGCATTCGCAAAAGATATTACTGCAACACCGGCAACACCTATTGGAGCTTTACAATTTGCATTAACATTAGAATACCTGGAAAACGAATTTTACGCAATGGCATTAGACTCCGGAGTAATCCCGGCATCAGAAAATGGAGGTCGTGATCTAAAAGTTTTTCAACAAATTGCAGCACACGAATCAAGTCATGTTAAATTTTTGATTGCAGGTTTGGGCGGAACAGCAAGTGCAAACTTTGTACCTAAACCCACTTTTGACTTTACTGTAGGCGGCGCATTTGATCCGTTTCACGACTATCCTACCTTCTTAGCATTGGCCCAGGCTTTTGAAGATACAGGTGTAAGAGCTTACAAAGGTCAGGCAGCAAATTTAATTAGTGCCCCTGATTTATTAACTGCCGCATTACAAATTCATTCTGTAGAAGCACGTCACGCTTCAGAAGTTCGACGTTTACGCGGATTAAAAGGATGGATTTCGAATAGTGAAAGAGGCGCAGGAATGCCTGCTGCCACACAAGCTGTTTATGACGGCGAAGGAGTAATAACTCAGGCAGGATTTAATACCTCGACTGCATTTGGAGCCTCCGCAGGATCAGAAGCTTATGATGAACCACTTACGACACAACAAGTCGTTGATATTGCAAATTTATTTATTGTTTAACAACAAATAATTCTAAATATTGAACCACCTTCGCGTTATTGTGAAGGTGGTTTTTTTTTATTGTTTTAAATATAAAACTGAAACCCTGATTTTCAGCAGATAAAATATTCTTTTCAGGTATTTGGTTTTAAAATAATTAATTGTACTTTTGCATCCCCTTTATTGGGGATGGAATGTTTAATTAAAATAATATTATGGACGCATTAAGCTACAAGACAATTTCAGCAAGCAAAGCCACTGTTACTAAAGAGTGGATTGTTGTAGATGCTGAGGGTCATAACTTAGGTCGTCTTGCTTCAAAGGTTGCGATGATCTTAAGAGGTAAGTACAAACCAAGTTACACACCACACGTTGACTGTGGAGATAACGTAATTGTTATCAACTCAGAAAAAATTAACCTTACAGGTAGAAAAATGGATGACAAAGTTTACGTACGTCATACAGGTTACCCAGGAGGACAAAGAACTTTAACTGCTAAAGTATTGCAATCTAAAAACCCTGCATTACTAGTAGAAAAAGCTGTAAAAGGAATGTTACCTAAAAATAAATTAGGAGCTGAACTTTTTAGAAATCTAAATGTTGTTGTAGGATCTGAGCACAAACAAGGAGCTCAAAAACCTAGAACTGTTAACCTAAACGATCTTAAGTAATGGGAGTTATTCACAAAATCGGTAGAAGAAAAACCGCTGTTGCACGTGTATATGTTTCTGAAGGAACAGGAAAAATCACTGTAAACAAAAAAGAATTCGCAACTTACTTTCCAACTGCAACTTTACAATACAAAGTTTTACAACCAATGTCTATGACAGAAAATGTAAATAACTTTGATGTAAAAGTAAATGTTTACGGAGGTGGGTCAACTGGTCAGGCAGAAGCTGTAAGAATGGCATTAGCACGCGTTATGTGTGAAGTAAATGCTGAAAACAGAGCTATCTTAAAACCAGAAGGTTTATTAACAAGAGATCCAAGAATGGTTGAACGTAAGAAATTCGGTCAGAAGAAAGCTCGTAAGAGATTCCAATTCTCTAAACGTTAATATTACCTGTCTTGTTCAATTAGGACAAGACATGATCAATTATTTATTGAAATTAAAAAACACAGTTGTTGTTGCTCTCCTACCGAGGTAGGAAATAGTTTAGCATCTAAATGTATAAAGCCTGGGAAACCGCCATTTATACATTGCTAATCAACAGAACGTAAACTAGTACAAAAATGGCAAACAAAATAGAAGTAAAAGACTTACTAGAAGCAGGTGTTCACTTTGGACACATGACTAGAAAATGGGACCCAAATATGGCCCCTTACATTTATATGGAGCGTAATGGTATTCACATTATCAATCTATATAAAACTGCAGCGAAAATTGAAGAAGCTAGTGAAGCGATGAAAAAAATCGCTGCATCAGGTAGAAAAATCTTATTCGTAGCTACAAAAAAACAAGCAAAAGACATCGTTGCTGAAAAAGCAAAAGCTGCAAACATGCCTTACATCACTGAAAGATGGCCTGGTGGAATGCTAACTAACTTTGTAACTATCAGAAAAGCCGTTAAAAAAATGTCTTCTATTGATAAAATGAAGAAAGATGGTACTTTCATGACGTTATCTAAAAAAGAGCGTTTGCAAGTTGATCGTCTACGTGCTAAATTAGAGAAAAACTTAGGTTCAATCGCTGACATGTCTAGACTACCAGCTGCATTGTTCGTAGTAGATATCAAAGCTGAACATATCGCAATAAAAGAAGCACAAAAATTAAACATTCCAGTTTTCGCAATGGTTGATACGAATTCTGACCCAAGAGAGGTTGATTACGTTATTCCTGCAAATGATGATGCTTCTAAATCAATTGACAAAATTTTATCTTTAGTGACTGCTGCTGTAATCGAAGGTCTTTCTGACAGAGGTTCTGACAAGGAAACTGAAGCTGCAACAACAGAAGAAGCTCCGGCTGCTGCTGCTGCTGTAGAAGCTGCTCCTGCTGCACCAGCTGTTGAAGCTGCTGCTCCTGCTGCAACTGAAGAATAAATCAAATTTAAATTCCAAATTTTAAATTCCAAATTCCAAATACAAATTAAAAACGTTATGTTGATAATTTAATAAAATTGGAGTTTGGGATTTAGAAGATGGAATTTTTACTTTTAACATTAAAATTCAAAATATTATGGCAACAATTACTGCTGCAGACGTAAATAAATTAAGACAAACTACAGGCGCCGGAATGATGGACTGTAAAAAAGCTTTAGTTGAAGCTGATGGAGATTTCGATAAAGCGATACAAAACCTTAGAGAAAAAGGTCAAAAAGTTGCTGCTAATCGTTCTGACCGTGAGTCTTCTGAAGGAGCTGCTGTTTCTTTTGTTAATGCTGACAAAACTAAAGGAGCTATCATAACTTTAAACTGCGAAACAGATTTCGTAGGTAAAAATGAGGCTTTCGTAACTTTAGCTAAAGAATTAGTTGAAAAAGCAATCAACTTTTCTTCTAAAGAAGAATTCTTAGCTTCAGATTTCAACGGAATTACTGTTGCTGAAAAATTAATCGAGCAAACTGGTGTTATCGGTGAAAAAATCGAAATCGGTGGTTTTGAAATTTTAGAAGGTGCTTTCGTAGGATCTTATGTTCACGTTAACAAAATTGCTGCATTAACTGCAATTTCTGCACCAATTGCTAATGGTGACGTTTTAACTAAAGATATCTCTATGCAAGTTGCTTCTATGGGAGCTGATACATTATCTTACAAAGATTTTGACCCAGCTTTCATTGCTTCTGAGCTTGCAGCTCGTATTGCTGTAATCGAAAAAGAAAATGAAGAAGCAAAACGTTTAGGAAAAACTTTAAAAAATGTTCCTAAATATATTTCTTTCTCTCAATTAACTGAAGAAGTTTTAAAACAAGCGGAAGAAGATGCTAAAGCTGAATTAAAAGCTGAAGGTAAACCAGAACAAATTTGGGATAAAATTATTCCAGGAAAAGTTCAACGTTTCATCTCTGACAATACTACTTTAGATCAGGAGAAAGCTTTATTAGATCAAAACTTCATCAAAGATGACAGTAAAAAAGTAAGTGACCATGTTAAAGGATTCAACGTTGAAATCACAGGTTTCAAAAGAGTTTCTTTAGGTTAATATATTATTTCAATTAAAAAGCCCGAATATTTATTTATTCGGGCTTTTTTTGTTTTAATATTTTCTTGTCCTCACTTAGATTTACAAGATCACTCAAGAATTTATATTTAAAGCTTATACCAGAAGAGTGTGTTTTTTTTTAAGTTCATTTGCATATTTTGTCATCTCGACAAAGGAGAGATCACAAAAGAAACTAGACAAAGATTGGCGAATATTTGAACGGAAATACTACCGTGATCTCTCCTTCGTCGAGATGACAAAGAATGTGGTTACTTTCTGTAAAATAAAGACACTATAAGTCTTTTTAATCCTTAAAATCTGTAACTAAAAACTCAGCTCTAAACTTCATAAAAAAAATCCCCGAATAATTATATTATCCGGGGATTTCAATAAAAATCTAATTTTACTATTTTTTATTTATAATAGGAAAGTTTCTTGCGCGCATTAAAGCGTCAGACTTAGGAGCTCTTCCTCTAAAGTTTTCATAAGCTTTCTCCTGATCAATAGTATTTCCTACACTAAAAATATCATCATAAAGTCGTTTTGCAACTTCTTTATCATAAGGTCCTTTTCCTTCTGTAAAAGCCTCATAAGCATCTGCATTAATAACATCTGCCCATAAATAGCTATAGTATCCGGCAGCATATCCATCTCCAGAGAAAATATGTCCGAATTGAGGAATTCTATGACGCATTACAATTTCTGATGGCATATGAAGCGCATCTAAAGTCTCTTTTTCGAATTTATGAGGATCAATAGTTTCTGTTGCCAAGTGAAGTTTCATATCAATTAATGAACTTGAAATTGTTTCTACAGTTGAGAAACCTTCATTAAAATTAGCCGCTTTTTCAATTCTGTCTACCAAAGATTGTGGCAAAGGTTGATTTGTTTTGTAATGCAAAGCAAACTTATTCAATACCTCAGGAGTAGCCAACCAGTGCTCTAACAATTGTGACGGAAACTCTACATAATCTCTCGCAACATTAGTTCCTGATAAACTAGGATACGTTACATTAGAACATAAACCATGAAGCGCATGTCCAAATTCATGAAACAAAGTTGTAGCGTCTTCCCAGGAAATTAAAACTGGCTCATTTGCAGTACCTTTTATAAAATTACAGTTATTAGATACGATAGTAAGAACTTCGCCATCCATTTTTTGCTGATCACGGTAAGCATTCATCCATGCACCAGAACGCTTTCCTGCGCGTGCATAAGGATCAAAATACCACAATCCTACAACTTTACCTGTAATCTTATTACTTACCTCCCAAACACGTACATCTGGATGATATACAGGAACGTTTGTAATTTGTTTGAAACTTAAATTAAACAATTCACCGGCAACCCAAAACATACCTTCACGTAAGTTTTCTAATTGCAAATAAGGCTTCACTTCGTTTTGATCTAAATCGTATTTTGCTTTTCTAACTTTTTCAGCATAGAAACGATAATCCCAAGGCTGAATTTTAAATTTACCACCTTCAGCATCTACAATTTTCTGCATTTCGGCAACATCCTGATGCACTTTTTCTACAGCAGGCTCCCATACTGACAACATTAAATCTAATGTTTTCTTAGGATCTTTTGCCATTTTGTTAGACAAACTCCAATCAGCAAAAGTAGGAAAACCTAATAATTTTGCTTTTTCAGTACGCAATTGCAAAATAGTAACAAGAGTTGAATTGTTATCATTTGCATTACCATTATCACCACGTTTCACGAAAATATCAAATGCTTTTTCTCTTAAATCCCTACGAGTAGAAAAAGTCAAAAATGGCTCAATAGACGAACGTGTATTTGCAACACATCCCATAACATCTAATTTTCTGCTTTTTGCCTCAGCAATTGCTGCATTTTTTACTTCAGCCGGCAAACCATCAAAATCACTTTCTACGTTTAATGCTACATATTGATTGTGCTCTTCTGCTAATAAATTTTGACTAAATTTCGTAAAAAGACTTGCCAGTTCCTGATTGATCTTAGCAACTTTTTCTTTGTCTTTTTCATTCAATTTAGCACCTTCACGAACAAAATCAGTATAATACAACCAAATTAAACGTTGCTGCTCGCTCGTTAGTTTCTTGCTTTCTTTTGAGTTGTACAAAGTTTCTATTCTGGTAAATAGTTTTTTGTTTTGTAAAACTTTGTCATTGAACGCAGATAATTTTGGAGACATTTCTGTTTCTACAGCATCGAATTCCGGAGTGCTTAATGTAGAACCATAAATCCCGTAAACAGTATAAATTCGAGACATTGTTTTACCTGAGCGCTCTAAAGCCGCAATCGTATTATCAAAAGTTGGTGCTTTTGTACTATTTGCAATAGCATCAACCTCGTTTAGTTTTTCCTGAATCGCAAATTGAAGCGCAGGCTTAAAATCCGATACTTTGTACTCATTAAATGCAGGAACTCCTCCGTAAGGTCCTGTCCATTTTTTAAGCAATGGATTGTTGGAATTAGTTTGTGCGTTTGCCGCAAATAAAGTTGTTCCCATGAGAAAAATTGTCATTAATTTTTTCATTATCATTAATTTGATTTTTAATAGAATATTGTTCCAAATGTAACTAAAAATCAGCATTCGAAAGAAAATTTTAACTTTCAAATCAACCTCAAATCCAAGTTTAATTTAAAGCTATCCTTTAGAAGTTATATAGAAATAGTTTAAATTTGGCACATCATTTACCACTCACATGTTTAAAACCCGAAAAGAAATTGTTTTTGTAGTTCTGGCAGGCATCTTTATTACTAATGCTGTTGTCGCTGAACTTATTGGCGGAAAATTAATTCAAGTTGGCCCGTTTGTAATGAGTATTGGTATTTTGCCCTGGCCAGTAGTTTTTTTAACTACGGATTTGATCAATGAATATTTTGGAGAAAAAGGTGTTAAAAAATTATCTTTTATAACAGCCTGTTTAATAGCATACGCTTTTTTAATATTGTTTATGGCTATTGTAATTCCAGCCGCAAAAGGAATTAGTCCTGTAAATGACGAACAATTTCAAGCCGTATTCGGACAAAGTATGTGGATCATTATTGGTAGTTTGATTGCATTTATGGTATCTCAGCTAATCGATGTCTGGATATTTTGGTTCTTTAAACGACGTACCGGAGAAAGAAAAATATGGCTTAGAACCACAGGATCAACTGTAATCTCGCAATTATTTGATTCTTTTATTGTTCTTGGTATTGCATTTTGGTTACCGGGAAAAATTAATTTTGACACCTTTCTTTCGTCAGCTTTAATTGGATATATTTTTAAATTATCAATAGCCATCTTATTGACTCCGCTAATTTATGCAGGACATCATATGATTAAAAAATATCTCGAAAAAGACAATGTTTCAGAGCAAAAAGAAGATGTTAACGAATGAAAAAAGAAAATATAATCTTACTATCAATTTTACTATCATTAAGCATTTTTAGCTGTAATAAAAATGATCGGGAGAAATTACTAAAATCTACCAGCACAATTTCCGAAAAGATAAAAGACATATCAAAAAATACAGTAGAAACGATAACGGCAGTTAAAGATTCTATTGCAAAAACGATATTGCCAAACAAAATAAAAAATGATAAAAGTATTACCGGAGAAGCCAGCATTACAAAAGACAGTACAGAAATAGGAACATTAAACAATGAAAAGATAAGAGGCTTTAACTACTTTAGAAAACTACTTTCGACTTGTAAAACAGGTGAAACATTAACCCAAAAAGAATTAATCGAAAATCATAACATTCCAAAAGAAGGTGTTAAACTGATAAAAAGCATTACGAAAACTGCTGAAGATGAAATTGACATCAAATGGAAATCTACCTGGTTCATTGAAAAAGTATCAGACGCCAAGTTCACGGATGCCAGAATGAAAATCAAATTCGAAGCTAATAAAATGTATACATCAGGAAAAGCAATCGGAATTAAATACAATAAAAAGATCTATAATGATCTAATCATCATAGGAACTTCTGCATATATTCCTTCTGTAAAAGGGTATCATTGGAAAATAGGAAAATAATGGAAAAGGAAAATTTAATTCGATGCGGCTGGTGTTCTTCCAGCGATTTATACAAAAAATACCATGACGAAGAATGGGGCATTCCTGTTTATGATGATGCATCTTTATTCGAATTTCTAATTCTGGAAACTTTTCAAGCCGGATTAAGCTGGATCACTATTTTAAACAAAAGGGAAAATTTCAGGGTAGCTTTTGATCGTTTCGATTATAAAAAAATAGCCAATTATACTGAAGAAAAAATCGAGTCCTTATTGCAAGACTCCGGGATTATTCGAAATAAACTTAAAATTCGTGCAACCATTTCAAATGCACATGCTTTTATGAAAGTGCAAGACGAATTTGGGAGTTTCTCTGATTATATTTGGAAATTCACGAACGGAAAACCCATCAATAACAATCCAAAATCCCTAAAAGACGTTCCGGCCACTACTCCACTTTCAGACGAGATCAGTAAAGATTTAAAAAAACGAGGTTTTAAATTCGTAGGTTCAACCGTGATTTACGCACATATGCAAGCCACCGGAATGGTCAATGATCATATTGAAGATTGCTTTACCCGAAAGGAAAAATAGCCTCATTCACAGTCTCCATTTTTAGTTTTTCAAAAACTTGAAACCTGAAAATTGAAACTTTTAAACAAAATTACATATATTTGCTTCAGACTTTAGGGGTGTCTACAACTTGTAGGCTGAGATTTTACCCTCTGAACCTGATCTAGTTCATACTAGCGTAGGGAAAAGTAAGATGACTTCTGCGCGCATTTTTATGCGTAATTGTAGCCATTCCTAAGGTACCTATTCACTGTAGTGAATTTTTACGGTAACCTAAAAACTTAAGGAATGGAACTAAAAATCAACCAACAAATCAAACAATTCAATGCTGAATCGTTAAGCGTTCAGTCATTGCTCGATCTCGAAATTCCACACAAACAAAACGGAATCGCCGTTGCCATTAATAATACCGTTGTTCCAAAAACCAATTGGAACCAACATCTTGTACGCGAAACTGACGAAATTCTTATTATTTCAGCAACGCAGGGAGGATAAAATTAAAATCCCAATTCAATTCCGATAACCATCGGGACCAAATTCCAAATTCCAATTGACATACATAACGTAGACGCACTGCTGTGCGCCTCTACGGAAAACCTGAAACCTTAAACAAGAAAAACTTTTAAACTTCTCCATATGACTAACGAAGAAAAAATTTCCAGAACTCCTTTTCCAAACTCCAAAAAAATATATGTAAAAGGTGAAATTCACCCAATAGAAGTTGCCATGCGCGAAGTTATTCTTAGCGATACAAAACTCTCTAATGGCGGAATCGAAAAAAATCCACCAGTAACTATTTACGATACTTCTGGCCCATACACAGATCCAAACATCGAAATTGATATTCGAAAAGGATTACCACGCTTACGCGAAAGTTGGATCCTGAATAGAAATGACGTAGAAATTCTAAATGAAATATCTTCAGATTACGGTCAAACCAGATTGAAAGATGAAAGTTTAGATCACCTTAGATTCGAATATTTACATCAGCCAAAAAAAGCAAAAAATGGCGCGAACGTTACCCAATTGTATTACGCAAAACAGGGCATTATAACTCCGGAAATGGAATATATCGCCATTCGCGAAAACCAACGCATCGAACTTTTGAACGAGCAGACTAAAGCGATGAAATGCCAACACAGCGGACATAGCTTTGGTGCAAATACTCCAAAAAGTAAAATCACTCCGGAATTTGTTCGCAGCGAAGTTGCTTGCGGAAGAGCGATTATCCCAAACAACATCAACCATCCCGAAAGTGAACCCATGATTGTTGGACGTAATTTTCTGGTAAAGATAAATGCCAATATCGGGAATAGTGCTGTAACTTCAAGCATCGAGGAAGAAGTCGAAAAAGCTGTTTGGGCTTGCCGTTGGGGCGCAGACACGATTATGGATTTATCTACGGGAAAAAATATTCATGAAACCCGAGAATGGATTATACGTAATTCACCGGTTCCAATTGGTACGGTTCCTATTTATCAAGCTTTAGAAAAAGTAAAAGGAATCGCCGAAGATTTAACCTGGGAAGTTTTCCGAGATACTTTAATCGAACAGGCAGAACAAGGCGTTTCGTATTTCACTATTCATGCCGGAGTTTTATTGCGCTATATACATTTAACTGCTGATCGTGTTACCGGAATCGTTTCTCGTGGCGGATCAATCATGGCAAAATGGTGTTTATTTCATCATAAAGAAAACTTTTTATATACCCATTTCGAAGAAATCTGCGAAATCATGAAACAATATGATGTCGCTTTTTCTTTGGGCGATGGTTTGCGTCCGGGCTCTATTGCAGATGCTAACGATGCTGCACAATTTGCCGAATTAGAAACATTGGGAGAACTGACAAAAATCGCATGGAAACATGATGTTCAGGTTTTTATTGAAGGTCCTGGTCACGTACCAATGCACATGATCAAAGAAAACATGGACAAACAATTAGAACATTGCCATGAAGCTCCGTTTTATACTTTAGGCCCTTTAACTACTGATATTGCCCCAGGTTACGATCATATTACATCTGCCATTGGAGCTGCAATGATTGGCTGGTATGGTTGCGCAATGTTGTGCTATGTCACGCCAAAAGAACATCTGGGCTTACCCAACAAAAAAGATGTAAAAGATGGCGTGATCACTTATAAAATATCTGCTCATGCTGCTGATTTAGCCAAAGGTCATCCGGGAGCACAATATCGTGATAACGCCTTGAGTAAAGCACGTTTCGAATTTCGTTGGGAAGATCAGTTTAATCTATCCTTAGATCCAGATACAGCCAGAGAATTTCATGATGAAACTCTTCCTGCTGATGGTGCAAAAGTGGCTCATTTCTGCTCAATGTGCGGACCTAAATTCTGTTCTATGAAAATATCTCAGGAAATACGCGATGTCGCTGCTGCCGAAAAAGGGATGCAGGAGAAATCAGAAGAGTTTATTGAGCAAGGGAAAGAAATTTATATTTAGGAAGAGAGAATTGATTAGAGAGAAAAGAATAAAGAAAATAGAACAAAGAGAATAGATTAGAGAGAATAGAACAAAGAGAAAAGAATAAAGACTATGATTGTAATTACAAATCCTTCTGCTATTGCAAATGAAATCAGCATTATAGATTCTTTGTTTGAAGAAGGATTGTCTTTGCTTCATGTTAGGAAACCTTATTTTTCTGAGATTGAGATGGCGGAATTTATCCATCAGATAAAACTTGACTTTCGTTCTAATCTAGTTTTGCACAATCATCACCAATTAGCTGAAAATTTTGAAATTTACAGGGTACACTTTTCTGAAAAAGAAAGGAAAAATAATTTAACAATGAGTCATAACAGAAGGACATCTTCGACATCAACACATTCCATAGAAGATTTCAATGCCTTGGAAGAGAATTTTGATTACGCTTTTCTAAGTCCTGTTTTTACAAGTATTTCTAAAGAGAACTACCATCCAGGAGAAAACCTTTTTGAAGCTTTAAAATCACGAAAAAATCATCAAACTAAAGTTGTCGCTTTAGGCGGAATTGATTCTGAAAATATCCAAAAAACACTTGAAAATGGTTTTGATGATGTTGCACTTTTAGGAAGTATCTGGAATAACGAAAATCCAATAAAACAATTCAAATTATGTCAAAAAATCGCCCATTCGTAGTCAGTATAGCAGGTTTTGACCCAACTGGTGGCGCAGGTGTTTTGGCAGATATCAAAACATTTGAACAGCATGAGGTTACTGGATTTGCCATTATAACAGGCAATACCATCCAGACTGAAAATGAATTTCATGCTATTGAATGGACAGATTTAAACTTTGTAATTCGTTCGATTGATACTTTATTTCAAAACTATAAAATTGCAACTGTAAAAATTGGGATTGTTCCCTCATTACATTATCTGAACCAAATTCTTTCGAGAATAAAAACACTTACTCCCGACGTTAAAATTGTTTGGGATCCGGTTTTAAAATCGACTACAAAATTCGAATTCATGAATATGGAAGATCAACTGGATTTAAATACAATTTTATCCAAAATAGATTTGATCACTCCTAATTATAATGAAATCGAAGTTTTATTTCCAGGTTTTATTCCAGATCATCTTGGATTGCAAAATGAAATTCAAACAAACATTTTATTAAAAGGCGGACACAATCTTTCTGAAATTGGAACTGACCGTTTATTCCTGAAAAATGAAGTTGTTGATTTACTGCCTTCTGACAATAACTGTTTTGAAAAACATGGTTCCGGTTGTGTATTATCATCAGCAATTTCCGCCAATCTGGCATTGAATCAAAATATAAAAGAGGCCTGCAAAAATGCCAAAACCTATATCGAAAAATACCTGAGTTCAACTTCAACTTTAATCGGATATCATTATGTACCATAAACTGCAATACATTTCACAAGGAAAAACAATCGAAGAACAATTGTATAATATTCATCAGGCACTTGACGCAGGATGCGATTGGATACAAATGCGATTCAAAGATCAAACTGCCAAAGATACTTTTGCTTTAGCTGAAGCTGTAAAATTTTTATGCGACGAATATCTGGCGAATTTCATTGTAAACGACAATCTTTATCTCGCTCAGCAAATTGCCGCTGACGGGGTACATTTAGGATTATCAGACATGAGAATCGATGAAGCAAGAGCAATTTTAGGCAATACGAAAATTATTGGCGCAACTGCAAATACATTTGAAGACATTGAAAATCACGTCAAAAATGGTTGCGATTATATTGGATTGGGACCTTTTCGATTTACTAATACTAAAGAAAAATTAAGTCCAATTTTAGGTCTGTCAGGTTATCACGAAATTCTTCAAAGACTAATAACCAATAAAATACAGATTCCTGTTTATGCCATTGGAGGAATTACTTTAGAAGATATAAATCCCTTAATGGAAACCGGAATTCATGGTATTGCAGTATCAGGAATGATCACCAATAGCAATCAAAAAAAGAAATTAATTCAACAACTAAACGAAAAGTTATATGCAAACGTCATTGTTTAAAATTGGAGATAAAACCTTAACCTCCCGCCTGTTTTTAGGAACCGGGAAATTTGGTTCTAATCGTGAAATGGAAGAAGCCATTTTAGCATCAGGAAGTGAATTGGTTACCGTTGCTCTAAAACGCATCGATTTAGAAACTGAAACCGATGCTATTTTATCGCATCTACAACATCCAAACATTCATTTATTACCTAATACATCTGGTGCAAGAAATGCAAAAGAAGCTGTTTTTGCCGCTCAATTAGCCAGAGAAGCGTTAGAAACAAATTGGCTGAAACTAGAAATTCATCCGGATCCAAAATACTTAATGCCGGACCCAATTGAAACGCTCAAAGCAACAGAAGAATTAGCTAAACTTGGCTTTTTTGTTTTACCATACATACATGCTGATCCTGTTTTGTGCAAACACTTAGAGAACGCAGGAACTTCGGCCGTGATGCCGCTAGGTTCACCAATTGGAAGCAATAAAGGTTTGAAAACTATCGATTTTCTAGAGATTATTATCGAACAAAGCAATGTTCCCGTAATTATAGATGCCGGAATTGGTGCACCGTCTGATGCTGCAAAAGCAATGGAAATTGGTGCCGATGCTGTTTTGGTGAATACCGCAATTGCCGTCGCCGGAAATCCTAAATTAATGGCAGAAGCTTTTAAGGAGGCTGTCATTGCTGGTAGAAAAGCTTTTGAAGCTAAAATCGCTAATCAACAGAATTATGCGATTGCTTCTAGTCCTTTGACATCTTTTCTTTATGATTAAAATATTTAACCGCAAAGTTCGCAAGGTTTTTTCGCAAAGGCCGCTAAGCTTTGCAGACTTTTTAATCAGACGTAAAAAAGACAAAGCTTAGCGGCCTTTGCGTAATTCTTAGCGCTCTTTGCGGTAAAAAAAATCAAGCCAATGAATACTTTTAAAGCCATTTTTCAGCAATACGATTGGGACACTATTCAATCAAAAATATACCACACTACATCAAAAGATGTAGAACGTTCTTTGTCTAAAACCAAACGCAATCTCGATGATTTTCTAATTCTAATTTCTCCTGCTGCTCAAAATTATTTGGAGCAAATGGCTCAAGAATGCCATGAAATTACTAAAAAACGTTTCGGCAGAACCATTCAAATGTATGCGCCACTTTATCTAAGCAATGAATGCCAGAACATTTGCACATATTGCGGTTTTAGTTTAGACAATAAAATCAAACGAAAAACACTTTTAGATTCTGAAATAAAACTCGAAGTCGAAGCTTTAAAAAGTCTTGGCTTTGATCATGTTTTATTGGTAACCGGCGAAGCAAATTACACCGTAAATATTAATTATTTTCTGAATGCAATTGCCTTAATAAGAGAGCAATTTTCGATTATTTCGGTTGAAGTTCAGCCACTTTCAACCGAAGATTATGAACGTTTGCATGACGCCGGCGTGTATTCGGTTTTAGTGTATCAGGAAACCTATCATCAGGAAGTATACAAAAAATACCATACTAAAGGCAAAAAATCAAATTTCGATTATAGATTAGAAACTCCTGATAGAATTGGAACTGCAGGAATTCATAAAATAGGTTTAGGTGTTTTATTAGGTTTGGAAGACTGGCGTACCGATAGTTTCTTTAATGCTTTACATCTCGATTATCTTCAAAAGAAATATTGGCAGACCAAATATTCGGTTTCTTTTCCGAGACTTCGTCCGGCTGAAGGCATTATTGAACCTAACTTTATTATGGATGATAAAGATCTAACACAGCTTATTTGTGCGTATCGTTTGTGGAATGAAGATCTTGAAATTTCAATTTCGACAAGAGAAAATGAGAAATTCAGAAACAACATTATTCCAATTGGGGTAACGAGTATGAGCGCAGGATCTAAAACAAATCCAGGTGGTTATGTGGTTGATCAGCAATCTCTGGAACAATTTGAAATCAGCGATGAACGTTCCGCCAGAGAAATTGCACAAATTATAACAAACACAGGTTACGAACCTGTTTGGAAAGATTGGGACAAAATATACAGTCATAAAGTCGAAAGTTATAAAGTCTTAGAGTAAAATACTTTACTTTGATTCCGGCCTTTCTCTTGGACTTTTGATCTTCGACTTTACACTTTAAGACTTAAATTAAATGAGCATTATACAAGAATTTTTACGTTACAACAGACAAACAATCTTACCTGAAATTGGAGACGAAGGCCAGGAAAAACTGAAAAAAGCAAAAGTTTTGGTTATTGGCGCCGGTGGTTTGGGTTGTCCCATCTTGCAATATATAGCCACAGCTGGTGTCGGTTTTATTGGAATTATGGATTATGATACAATTGAAATTCACAATTTACACCGACAGATTTTATATACTGAAAAAGAAATTGGTCAGCAAAAAACTCTTGTTGCTACAGAAGTGGTTTCAAAACTAAATCCCTTAATAGAAGTACTCGCAATAACTGAAAAACTAACGATTGAAAATGCCAATCAAATTATTCAACAGTATGATATTGTTGTAGACGGTTCAGATAATTTTGCAACACGTTATTTAGTAAACGATACTTGTGTTACTTTGCAAAAACCATTGGTTTACGGGAGTATTTTAAAATTTGAAGGTCAGATTGCCGTTTTTAATCATAACGGAAGTAAAAATCTGCGTGACATATTTCCTGAAATGCCGGATCCAAAGGATGTTCCAAATTGCAATTTAAATGGTGTTTTGGGTACTTTGCCGGGAATTATAGGAACAATGATGGCGCACGAAACCCTAAAGTTAATTTTGGATCTACCTACTTTAAAAAATGAATTAGTACTTTTTAATACGCTGAATTATAGTTTTACAAAATTGAATTTTTAAAAAAAAATATATTTACAATAGAGTATAAATTACACTCCTTTATTTTTCTAAAATAGACATAAACTCTTCACGATCGATTTCCCGACAACCTAAACTCTCTAAATGTGGATTATAAACCTGACAATCTAAAAGTTTATAATTCTCTTTTTTTAAATAATTTGCCAAAGCTATAAAAGCAACTTTCGAAGCATTTGATACTTTCGAGAACATACTTTCGCCACAAAATACATGACCCAGATCGATTCCGTACAAACCTCCTACCAAAACCTCATCTTGCCAAACCTCAACAGATTTTGCAATTCCCTGCTGATTCAGTTTACAATAAGCATCGATCATTTCGTTTGAAATCCATGTTCCGTCCTGACCATCACGTTTTATGTTTTGGCAATTTGAAATCACAGCTTCAAAGTTTTGATTAAAAGTAATTTTAAACTGATTTCGATTCAGGATATTACGCATGCTTTTAGACACAATTAATTCATCTAAAAATAAAACCATTCTGGGATCCGGAGACCACCAAAGTATTGGATCTCCTTCATTAAACCAGGGGAAAATTCCACTTTTGTAAGCTAACTTCAATCGTTCCGGATCTAAATCGCCGCCAATGGCAAGAATACCTTCTTCATCGGCTTCTGAAACCGGGGGAAAAAACAAATCGTTGAATACGTAATACATCTTTTAAAATAAAAATTCCAATCCTGAGGCTTCGGGATAAATTCCAAATTACAAACACCTGACTTCTACAATCTTGTCATTTCGACGAAGGAGAAATCACACTAGCTGGTCAACAACAATTGTCTGTATTCTTTGACGAGTTTTGTGTGTGATTTCTCCCTTCGGTCGAAATGACATAAAATGCGTTGAGTTTCTAATACAAAAAATTCCAAACTCCAATTGCATATTTATGAATTGGAATTTGGAATTTGACTTTCTGACTTTAAACCTTTTTAGAAAGGTAAATCGTCCGGTTCGTCTTCGTTTAAGTTTGTAGCCGGAGCAAAAGTCTCTGCTGTAGGCATTGCCGGAGTCTGTCCAGGACCTTCTGGCGCTACTCTTTCGATTCTCCAACCTTGAATACTATTGAAATATCTGGTTTCTCCTTGTGGATTAACCCATTCTCTTCCTCTTAAATTGATAGAAACTTTTACTGCCTCACCTTGTTTGTAGCTACTTAATAAATCGCATTTATCTTGTGTAAATTCGATCAAAATATGCTGTGGATACTGCTCATCTGTGGTAACAACCAACTCTCTTTTTTTGAATGCAGCACTAACTTGTTGCTCTGGGTTCACCACTTTTACTTTTCCTGTAACTTCCATCTTCTTCTATATTAATTATTGTTTCTTTTCTATTTTTTTTGCTAAAAGCACTTTCCATGCCGATGAAATATCATCGTTATTCAAATATTTTTTAGCTTCTAAATGTAGCTTTTCCTGATCGTCGGAACTTAATACTCCTTTGACCGAAAAGTTTTCTTTCACAAATATACTAACTTCTTCTGTTGTAGGCAAGGCTTCAATGTTACCTAATTTCCCGAGATCATTTCCGTCAAAAACGGTGCTTTTCCTGATATAATTCGGGATTACATCTACTCCAACGCCTAATGTTGTCAAGGGTTTTGGGACTTCAAAAAGTCCCGCATTAGATCTTGAATACCAATTACTTCCTAATCTCGAAACCAGGTCTATTTTATGTTGATCGATAGCACCATTTTCATCTAAAACAGCTTCGTGAATATGAATTTTCACCACTTCACAAAGAATCAAATTCCCTGCTCCGCCCTGATCTCCTAACGGAATAATCTGCGTGACTTTGCACTCAAACTGCACGGGAGACTCTTTTACACGATACGGTTTTACAAAATCTGACGGAATTTGTGTTAATCCGGCTTTGATAAATTCGTTTACTCCTTCTCCATATTCAGTACTGGCTAATGATGTTTGCTGTACCATATCATAATTGACTACATTGATTACCACTTCGCGAGTTGCTTCGGCATTGATCAAAGTATGTTTTATGGTATTATCACGAACACGACGCGCTGGCGAAAAAACCAAAATTGGCGGATTGGCACTGAACACATTAAAAAAACTAAAAGGCGACAAATTCGGGATTCCTTTTGTACTTATTGTACTTGCAAAAGCAATAGGCCTTGGCCCAACTGCACTTTGCAGATAACCTTGCAGTTTTACCGTTGTAATTTCTTTAGGATCGATGCTAATCATAGAATTTTTCTTTTTAACCGAATCTCATTTCCGCAACTGCAAAAGTATAGAAATCGTTTCTGCCAAAGAAATAGTTTTAGATTTAAAAACAAAAAATCTTTAGAGGCTTACAAAATATTAAATGTGTTTATTTCGTTATATTTATACCTCAAAAAATATTTTATGTCTTTTTCCGAAAGAAGAAATACAACCCGGTGGATTATTGTTTTCATTTCCTTTTTAATCATTTCTTTGATTCTCTGGAACACTTATACTTTTTTTCAAATTTTTAAAAACGAAGAAAGACTTAAGATGAACCTTTGGGCCAATGCTCAAAAAACATTAGTGAATGCGGATGAGAATACTGATCTGGATTTACCACTTGATATTTTAAACAACAATACATCTGTTCCTGTTATGCTCACGATGTACGACAAGGTGATTAGTTCTGTGAATGTTCCTGAAGAAATCCTTGCAGACAAAAAGAAATCTATGTCGTATTTAAAAAATCTAAAGAATGAAAACGAACCTATCATTATTGAATATGCTCCCGGAAAACATCAGCGAGTTTATTATGGAAATTCGGCTTTAATCAATAAGCTTAAATATTATCCGGTTGCGTTATTGCTGATTATATTTTTATTTGGTGCTTTAATTTATAACTTTTATAAAAGCACTAAAATGGCCACTCAAAACAAACTTTGGGCAGGAATGGCAAAAGAAACAGCGCACCAGATCGGGACGCCTTTATCTTCTTTAATAGGCTGGGTTGAGATTTTAAAGACTGAAGACATTGATCCATCCATAACAACAGAGATCGAAAAAGATATTGAACGTTTGCAGACTATCACAGATCGTTTTTCTAAAATTGGTTCTGTTCCTGTCTTAGAAGAACATGATATTATTGCCGAAACCCTGAATACTTATGAATATTTGCAATCTCGTTTTTCTAAACAAGTTGCTTTTTCTTATCACGGTTCAAAAGAACCAATATTAGTGATGATAAATCCAACATTGCACAGTTGGACGATCGAAAATTTAGTAAAAAATGCCATTGATGCCATGAAGGGAAAGGGAACCCTGGATCTTCAAATCGAACAGGATGCGCATCATGTAAAAATAAATGTAAAAGATTCCGGAACCGGAATTCCGAAGAGTCAATTCAAATCGATTTTTGAACCTGGTTTTACCACTAAAAAACGCGGCTGGGGATTAGGGCTTTCCTTAACCAAACGAATTGTTGAAGAATACCATGCCGGAAAAATAAAAGTGCTACATTCTGAAATTGGAAAAGGAACTACTTTTCAAATTTCATTAAATAAAAAAGTGCAGTAAAACAATTTACTGCACTTTTCCTATTTTTACTTTGTCAAATCAAGTAGATCCGAAACCCTTTATGTTCAATCAGGACTTGGCTTCGACTTCGCTCAGCCTGACATCCGTCAAAACAAAAATCTTACACTTACAAATTTGCCTGAATACTTTTAGCCAAAGCTTCAAATTCTTCTTTAGAAAGTGATACTTTATTATGAAAACGCATTTCATCCATTTCGTTTAACGGAATCAAATGAACGTGCGCATGGGGAACTTCTAATCCTACAACTGCCATACCTACTCTTTTGCAAGGAACGGTTTTCTCTATAGCAATTGCAATTTTCTTAGAAAACTTCATTAATCCTAAATACAACTCATCATCCATATCAAAAATCTTATCGATTTCTTGTTTTGGAATGCACAGCGTATGTCCTTTAGCATTTGGGTTTACATCTAAAAAAGCCAAATAATTATCGTCTTCAGCAATTTTATATGCAGGAATTTCTCCGTTTACTATTTTGGTAAATATGCTCATTGCGTAATCGTTAATTTGGTAAATCGTTTAATCGGTTAACCAATTAAACAAATAGACGGTTAAACTATTTAGTCTCTTGTAATTTCTAATATTTCAAATTTCAAAACTCCGTTTGGAACTGTGATTTCTGCTACTTCTCCAACAGATTTCCCTAGTAAACCTTTTCCAATAGGAGAAGTTACAGAGATTTTTCCCGTTTTCAAATCGGCTTCACTTTCCGCAACAAGCGTGTACTTCATTTCCATTCCGTTGCTTTGGTTCTTAATTTTCACATTAGAGAGTACCAATGCTTTCGAAACATCAAGTTGTGATTCGTCTATTAATCTTGCATTAGAATACACTTCTTCCATTTTAGAAATTCTCATTTCTAATAAACCTTGTGCTTCTTTTGCTGCATCATATTCGGCGTTTTCAGATAAATCACCTTTGTCTCTTGCTTCTGCTATATCTTGAGATGCCTTTGGTCGCATTACACTTTTTAAATGCTCCAACTCATCTTTTAATTTTTTTAATCCTTCTGCTGTATAATAAGATACTTTACTCATAACTTCGTCGTTTATATAAATACAAAAAATCCCATCGGGACGGGATTTTGTATTACAAATATACTATTATTTTTAATAGTACATAATTATATGTTAATCATATAAAAATCAAATCTAAATAAATTATTTTTGTTTCACTAATTCTTATTAAAATAATGAAAAAATTCTGGCTCTTAACCCTGTTTATTTCTGTGCTTTTCTCTTGTAGCGATAATAACTTAAGCAACAAAAATCCTAACATACCCAGTTATCCGGTTAACTTATCAATTGATATGAATCTACCTGCTTACTCTAATCTTAAGTTTGTGAGCAATGGTATTATAATTCCTAATTATGGTGCAAAAGGAATTATTATTTTTAATGCCGGAAGTGGTTATAATGCCTTTGATGCTGCGTGTCCTAATCAAGCCGTAAATTCATGCGTTGCAATGACAATAAACGGAATAAATGCTTTATGTTCTTGCGACAAATCAGAATATAGCTTGTTTACCGGACTTGGAGGTAAGGAATATCCATTGAAACAATATCGTGTCGAAGTAAGCGGAACCGTGATTCACGTTTATAATTAATATAAAAAAAGCCTGAAAAATTTAATTTTCAGGCTTTTTTTATATCACATATCCTTAAAACTTCAAAGTCAATCCTGCCAGGAAATTAATTCCTGCCTGCGGATAATAGGACGGATAAATATCCCACATTGCTCCGTTTGAAACATATTTTTTATCCAGAATATTATTTACTAAACCGGTAATCATAATTGATTTAAAAATAGATTTTGGTTTTATTTCGTAAGATATATTCAAATCGTTTACAAAGTAATCTGCTAGTTTAGCTGCAGGCAATTCGATATTGTTCATGTATTGTTCTCCAACATATTTTTGTAATAAAGAAATATGAAAATTCTCCATTGGACTATACACAATAATATTTCCGGCAATAACATTTGGCGAATAAGCAATATCCGTTGTTCCGTAGTATTGTCCTTCGACAGCAAGATCAACATTTTTATTACTGCTTAAAGTGAAGTTTGGTCTAAGAAGGAATTTTTCAGAAAGTTTTATTGTCGCATCAACTTCAAATCCTAAACGGTAACTTTTTTCAGTATTAGCACGTATTGGAGCTCCAACATCATCTAATCTTCCGGTTAAAATCAACTGATCTTTATAGCCCATATAGTAGAAATTAGAATTCAATTGAAATTTCTCTGAATTGAATCTCCAGCCTAATTCAAAATCATTTAATTTTTCAGGTTTCACATTTCCGCCTTCATAATCGGTTCTGTTAGGTTCACGATTAGCACGTGCGTAAGAAAAGTAAAGTGTGTTCTTTTGATTGATTTCGTAATTTAAACCTGCTTTTGGATTAAAGAAATTGAATGTATCATCAACTATTCCTGTTTCTTTACTATTGGCTTTATATTGTACTCTTCTGTATTGCAAATCACCGTAAAAACTTAATTTTTCAGTAAACTGATAATTTGCTTTTGCAAAAATATTTCCATCTGTTTTTGTCGAATAATCATCGTAATAATGATCTCCTAATTCAGACTGAGAAGCATATCTGGCCCAGATTACTTTTCCGTAATGATCGCCTTCGTATTTATTCCAGCCTCCGCCTAAGATAACGTCTAGTTTTTCGTCTTTATACTTTACTGAAAAAGTCGTTCCGTAGAAATCATTGTCTAACCATTTCTGACGAATTAAATCTGTTTCTGAAATAGTTCCAACCGGAGCTAAATTGTACTCAGACATAACAGCATCTTCTTTGTAGTTTTCAAAGTAACCTTTTCCTTTTGTATAATGAAGGGCTAAATTTGTGCTCCATTTATCAGAAAATGATTCGCTCCAATGCAACTGATAATGGTTCTGATCATAATTATCCGTTTCATTATCATAATAACGAATATTTCCTGCTTCGTCTGTATATTCTCCTGCAGAATTATAAGTACGATCTGAATTTAGTTTTTCAGCATCAATTCCGTTCCAGGATTGATATGTTTTTTGTGTTCCGCCAAAAACCAAGGCTTTAATTAAGGTAGTTTTTCCAACATAAGTTCCTTGCAGAAAATAGGATTTCAGGTCTGAACTGGCGCGATCTACATAACCATCAGACTTAATGGTAGACAAACGTCCTGCCAACTCAAAATGATCGTTTAATAAACCTGTACTGAATTTTACCGTATTTTTATTTGAATTGAAACTACCATAAGAACTGGAAATTTCTCCTGTTGGTTTTGAAGCATAACTATCTGTAAGCATATTTAAACTCGCACCAAACGCTCCGGAACCATTTGTCGAAGTTCCTACACCGCGCTGTAACTGCAGACTTTCTACAGATGAGGCAAAATCCGGCATATTTACCCAAAATGTTCCCTGACTTTCAGAATCGTTATAAGGAATTCCGTTGATCGTTACGTTTACTCTTGTAGCATCACTACCACGAACTCTGATCCCGGTATACCCTATTCCGCCTCCCGCATCAGAAGTAGTAACAACAGATGGTAAATAATTCATTAGAACAGGGATATCCTGTCCGAGATTTCTAAATTTAATTTCTTTTTTATCCATATTACTAAATGTAACCGGAGTTTTTGCAGTAACACGAACTGCTGAAACTAACACATCATCAAGTTTATTGACTTTGGTTGAATCTTGTTCCTGTGAAATAGAAGAAAGAGAATAGAGGAAAGAAAATAGAATAAAGAAAATAGATTTGGTTCTGTCCATTTTTTGAACCTTAGAACCTTTGCAACTTAGTACCTCAGTACCTTTAATAATAGTTTTCATTCGTAAAGAATTACGAATAAAAGGGGGAATTATTCTTTGTTAAATTAATAAATGTTTCACGACAAAATATAGTGTGCACGCTAAAATTGTCGTTTATTTCCCTTAGCGACATTACTCGCTCAGGTTCGTTGGGTATGATCTCAGCTCGTTATTTAGAGCACCCCTTTGAGACAGTGCAAATGTAGTGTTAAAAAACAAATTCTAAAAATTAAATTCCAAATTCCAAAACTTCATTTTAAACACCTTATAATCACAATTTTAATCTAAATCAGGTTTCTTACGAGATTGTTTTCTATCAGAAATATTCTTTTTGTCTTTGATTCGTTTTTTGATAACTGATTTGGGAATCTTAGTTGCTTTACGGACTTTAGGAACAAATAATCCTTTTTTGATTATTTCCAGAAAACGCTTTATGACAATATCTTTGTTTTTTAGCTGGCTCCTGTCTTCATCACAATTTAAGATAAGGATATTTTCCGTTGTCAAACGCGATGCAATATTAGTTAGCAAAAGCAATTTTTCTTCTTCAGATAAAGCTTGCGAAGTATTTATATCAAAAGTCAAAACTACTTTTGATGAAACCTTGTTTACGTTTTGTCCGCCTGCACCACTACTTCTAACGGCTTTAAAACTTAACTCTGATATGATTTTTTCGATATCCATTATTGTGGTTGATGTGCTGCTTTTAATAAATCGTTTACTGTTTTCACCGGATTAAAAGTAATCAATGGTACTGCCACAAAAATGGTTAACCAATTTGCCATTGCACCATTCCATAATCCAGGCAATTCATAGCTTTTTACTATTTCTCCGTCAACACTTTTCTCCACTATAAAACCTGCTTTCTGATCTACAAATTGCAGTAAATCAAACTTCTCATTTTTATAATTTTTAATACCGCAAACCAAATCAACCGGATTAAAATGGGTTGCTTCGGATAAAATGTCCTGCTGCTTTTTATTTGATAAATCGACCTGGGAAGTTTCTACTATCTGCAATGAAACCGCGCCTTTAGAATTCCTTACCCAAAATGGGCCTCCCCCCGGTTCTCCTTCATTTTTTACCATTCCGCAAACCCTGATTGGTCTGTCTAACAATTCTTTTATCTTACTGATTTTGTTTTCAACAGTAAACTTATTAAAATCACTATTTAATTCAATGTTGAGCTTCTGCATTAAAAAAGTAACAATTTCTTCGATATTTTTTTCTTTTATTTCCTGCTTTTCAATAGCATTCAAATAACTAAAAACCTGTTGCTGTACTTCAAGCAAAACTCCTGCTAAAGCTTTTTTATATAACTCGATTTTATCAATATGATTTTGAATTACATTGTCTATATTTTTTATAAAAATAATATCTGAATCGAGTTCTTTCAAATTCTCAATTAGGGCTCCATGACCTCCGGGCCTAAATACCAAATTATTGTTTTTATCTCTAATTGGTCTGTTTTTTTCATCTACAGAAATAGAATCTGTACTTTTATTTTGATAGGAATAACTAATATTTATCTGAGTCCCTGATGCTTTTTCTACTTTTTTCTTAAGTACCTTAACTTCATTTTCAAATAGACTCTGATGTGCTTCTGAGACTGTAAAATGCAAATTAGAAACTTGATTTGATGTTGCATAATGCACACATTCATTCAAATGTTCTTCGATTGGGTTTGCTATATGTGTTTTATATTTATGAAATGGCAATACTGCTTTTGGCTTATTTGCAAAATCAAAATAATCTGGTGACAATAAAGTTTTTATAAAATAATAGTTTTTATAATCTCTGTCTAAAGTTTCAAAATCGGGATAAATTTCTCTAAGCTTTTTATCTATACTTTCAAAAAATGGAAATTTATCGAGCGCTACGATAAAAATAGACAGATTGCTGTCTTTTTTTCTATTGATATAAGCATTTATTGTTTCTTTTTCAATGTCGAAATCCTTCAGAAAAGCAGTTAAAAACTTAAACATTCTACTTGCTGCACCAGAGGCCGGCACAAACTTTTTTAGTTTAAGTTTCTCTTTCTGAAGATCAAAAAAATGAGCCTTTTCTTTGAATTCAGCTTCTGACAAACTCAAAATTCCGTTATTAATAGTTGCCGGACTTATTAAATTAGCTTTTGCAATTCCGTTTTTAAAAATTTCTAACTGACTCACTATTTTATCATAAGGAATTCCATGATTGTATATCTGAACAAAATCAGCTGACGAAATACCATGCTGTTTTGCAATCGACAAATTATCGATAATTGCTGTCGCTTTTGCCAAACGGCTTTCTTTATTACCTGAAAGTGTTATAAATGGCTTTTTTGCATCAATTAAAGATTGTTTAAAAACTGAAAAAACAGTTTCCCTGCCATCCGAAGTATCTCTGATATCGTCTTTTTCCCAAGGAACATCAATATCTGTAAGGAAAAACAAATCGTAATCATGTTCTAGTGCGGCTTCGTTTAAAAGTGGATCACAGAAACCATAATACATCTCAGAAAAAACTTTGGTAACCATTAAATTAGTATCAGAAAACAAATATTTTTTTGCTGAAGCAAGTTTTCTGTTTTCTAATGCAACCTGACCATAGGCAATAGGCATCATATCATCAGCAACACAAATATGCTGATTCTCTTCCCATTTTTCCTGCAAATAATCACGTGCAAATTCAGGAACCCATTCCGTCACATAATATTCTGCAAGTTGTTTTGCCAATGTCGTTTTTCCTGTACTTTCAGGACCAAACAAAGCAATTTTTATGATAGCTGTTTTTTGCTGTCTAAGATTTTTCTCCATTCTAAATAAGCTGAAATAGCCAAAATTGTAAAAATTAAATATTGTAGCGACAACATCCCTAAGCCGCGATACGCATAAAGAGGCACTACAATAATATCGCCAATAATCCAAAGTGTCCAGTTTTCGATTTTTTTCTTGGCCATGTACCACATTCCTGCAAAAAATATTCCTGACGAAATCATGTCTACATAATTGTCTTTGTGGATCTCGTAATCAAAATATTTATAAATTCCGAAAACTACAAAAACGGTTACAAAGAACAGTAAAATTCCGATTATTTTTTCATTAAAATTAGTTCTCGTAATCGGTAAATTATCTTCTAGAGCTCCTCCTTTTGACCACATATACCAACCGTAAATACTCATAATCGAGAAGTATCCATTAATAATCATATCACCAATATAACCCGCAATATATAATAGATAAACAGATATTACCGTGGCAATTAAACCTGTTGGATATACCCAAATATTTTCTTTTTTAGCAAACCAGACACTCAAAATTCCACAAACAAAAACTAAGAACTCTAAAGCAATATGCCATAAAGGAGCATTTTTGTAACTTTCAAGAAAAAAATCTATCATTGGATTTCGTCGTTTTTGGTTTGTTCTTATAGTGGCCGTAAAAGTAAAAGTTTTTTAATCCCGAAGAACTATTTTGAATAAATTATATTTGTACTAACGCTAAAACCAAATTATGATTGCAATTGAGGTGTTGGAAAAATATGGAGCCCTGAAAAAATCTTTCGATAAAAGTGAGATTATTTTTGAAGAAGGCAATCTTCCAACGCACTATTACCAAATTATTTCCGGCGAAATCAAAATGAGTAATTATAATGATGATGGCCGTGAATTTATTCAGGGTATTTTTTATAAAGACCAGTCTTTTGGTGAACCACCATTATTCTTAAATCAAAATTATCCGGCCAATGCTATTGCTGTTGAAAATTCAGAGGTTCTTTTATTGCCCAAAAATAAGTTCATGAAATTGCTGGAAGAAAATCCAAAAGTCAGCATTAAGATAATAGAGAATTTAGCGCAGCGATTGTATTATAAATCAGTTATGGCCGCCGAAATGTCTACGCAAGAACCGGAGCATCGGGTTTTAAAATTAATTGACCACGGAATTGCTTTTTTTAATTTTAAAAAAGAGGAAAACGGTTACCTCATCAATTTTACCAGACAACAAATTGGAGACTTAACGGGTTTACGTGTTGAAACGGTGATCAGAACGATTAAATCTTTAGAAAAAAAGGGTGTTCTTAAAATTATAAACAGAAAAGTATACCGATAAAAAAGTTCTTGTTTTATGATTTTAATCATAAATAGGAGCTCTAAAGTGCTTGTACCTTTGTTACTCTAAAAACAAATATTATGACACTTTATCAAACAACATTCGAAAATTTCAATAAAAACTATATGGGTTCTGCAGCAATGGCTGTTATTGGTCAAAGCTGTTTAGGTGGCACCGCTGCAATGTATATCCTTTCTCATGGAACCTCTATTGGACAAATGATTCAATTGGCAATTATCGTATTGGCTTGTGTTTTTGCCAACACTTCAATTTTAGCACAGATGAAACACAAAGTGGTTTTTAACCTTATTATTTTAAGTGCTTTATTAAGTGTTTTACTTATATTTCTGAATAGTTTTGTACTATGAGAAAACAAATAGAAAACAGAGCTGATATCTCATTTTTAGTCCATCAGTTTTATGCTAAAATAAGAGCCGATGAAGAAATTGGCTTTTATTTTAATACCATGATTAAGGATTGGGATGCCCATCTTGAAAAGCTGACTGATTTTTGGGAAACTAATCTATTTGCAGTAAAAAAATACAAAGGCAATCCGCATGCGGTACACAATGAAGTTGATGCTCATTTTGAGAGCAAAATTACCTCTAACGAATTTGGGATATGGCTGAACTATTGGTTCCAGACTCTTAACGAACATTTTGAAGGTGAGAATGTAGAAACGCTAAAACGTCGTGCCAGAAAAATGGGAACTTTTTTGTTTATGAGTATGTTTGAACACAGAAAGAAGATCGCGGAAGCCTCAACGGAATAAAACATTAACAAACTGTTTGTCATTTCGACGCAAGGAGAAATCACACTGGAAATTCGACAAAGATTAGTAAATTTAGGTACAGAATTACACGTGTGATTTCTCCCTTCGATCGAAATGACAAGATTGTGTTTTACCTAACTCGTCGAGTAATTTGGAATTTATTTATTGGGATTTAAAAAACCTGTTTTTCAAAAGCATACACTAAAGTAAAGTCCTGTCCTGAAGTATCTGATTTAATCTCTTTGTAATGCACATCAAAATCTACTACCAAATCATTAAAATGCAAACTTGCTTCTGTTTGATTTTTATCTAACGAAAAAGCATTTACTCTGATATGATCCTTGAAACTGATTCCTTTTTCGTTTCTGATTTTAAAGATCGCTTCTTTTGCTCCCCAAATTACAGTAAGCTCCTTAATATAATTGGTTGTGTTTTGAGTATTGAGATAACTATTTTCAGTATCTACAAATTTATCAGCGATTCTTAAGATTTTCTCGCGTTGCAATTCCATGTCGATTCCTACGGTTTCGTCACTAATTATAATTGCTGCAAAATCGTGGGAATGTGTAATCGAAATATGATTGTGACAATTAAAATAAGGTTTCCCAAATTCGTCATAATGCATTTCGTGGTCTGTAAAACCCATTTCCTGTATCAACATACGAACGCTCAAAAAAGCACGCTGGTGCATTTGAGACTTCATTCCGTTAAGTCTTTGCTGCGTTTTTTCTTTTAACACTACTTTGCCCAATAACTCCTCAAATGATTCTGTTATGTGCCAAACTAAGATTTTGGTAGTTGCGTTGAATTGTATGGTTTGAAATAAAGGCATTCTTTTTTAATTATGAATTATGAGTTTTAAGTTATGAATTATTTTCCGGATTTGAAAACTGAACTTCTTATTTAACGTCTGGTGTTTCTAGCCCTGATGGGAGCGGCATCCTTTTTCTTCCGCCGCGGCGGAAGGAAAAGATATAGCGGACAGCAGGAAATAGCTCCTAACTTTTAATATCATCTTATAATAAGTAAATTATTTAGCTAAAGTTCAAAAGATTAAGAAATTAAACATTTCACAAATCTTATGGAAAGTAGTCAGAATTAAAAACCTATTCCGTAAATTTGCAAAAATTTTACAATTACAAATATACTATAAATGAGTACTACAACTACGCCTTTTGTGGCTTTCAAAGTAAAAGACATCTCTCTAGCGGCTTGGGGAAGAAAAGAAATTGAATTAGCTGAAGCTGAAATGCCAGGTTTAATGGCTCTTCGCGCTGAATATAAAGACGAACAACCTCTTGCAGGTGCTCGTATCGCAGGATGTTTGCACATGACTATCCAGACTGCAGTTTTGATCGAAACTTTAATCGCTCTTGGTGCAGAGGTTACTTGGTCTTCTTGTAACATTTTCTCTACTCAGGATCAGGCTGCTGCTGCTATTGCTGCTGCAGGAATTCAGGTTTATGCATGGAAAGGTCTTGATGAGCAATCATTTGACTGGTGTATTGAGCAAACTTTATTCTTTGGTGAAGACAGAAAACCATTGAACATGATCTTAGATGATGGTGGAGATTTAACAAACATGGTTATTGATCGTTTCCCGGAATTGGTTCCTGGAATCAAAGGATTGTCTGAAGAAACTACAACTGGAGTTCACAGACTTTACGAAAGAGTAAAAGCCGGAACTTTGCCAATGCCTGCAATCAACATTAATGACTCTGTTACTAAATCTAAATTTGATAACAAATACGGTTGTAAAGAATCTGCTGTAGATGCTGTTCGTCGTGCAACTGACTTAATGTTAGCTGGAAAAAGAGTTATCGTTTGTGGATACGGTGATGTTGGAAAAGGAACCGCTGCTTCTTTCAGAGGTGCAGGATCTATTGTAACAGTTACTGAAATTGACCCAATTTGTGCTTTACAAGCTGCAATGGACGGTTATGAAGTTAAAAAATTAAACACTGTTGTTGCTAATGCTGATATCATCATTACAACTACAGGAAATAAAGATATCGTTCTTGGATCTCATTTCGAACAAATGAAAGACAAAACTGTTGTTTGTAACATTGGGCACTTTGATAACGAAATTGATATGGCTTGGTTGAACAAAACTCACGGTGCATCTAAAATCGAAATCAAACCACAAGTTGACAAATATACTATCGCTGGAAAAGACATCATCATTCTTGCTGAAGGTCGTTTGGTAAACCTTGGTTGTGCTACAGGTCACCCAAGTTTTGTAATGAGTAACTCATTTACCAACCAAACTCTTGCTCAAATCGAATTATGGAAAAACAGTGCGGCTTACAACAATGACGTTTATATGTTACCTAAACATTTAGATGAAAAAGTTGCTGCTTTGCACCTTGCTAAATTAGGAGTTGAATTGGAAACTTTACGTGACGATCAGGCTGCTTATATTGGTGTTCCGGTTGAAGGTCCATTCAAACCAGAGTATTACAGATACTAATCTATTTTAGATTGTAGATAAACGATCTAAGATTTTAGATTTATAGAAACCCTTGCAGAAATGTGAGGGTTTTTTATTTCAACTCTGTCTTGTCCAGAATCAACAAATCGTTTATTTTTACAAATAAACACATTTCTTACAAAAAAATATATTTTTAAAAAATAAGTTCTTAATTTTAAAAATAAAAACAAGTCCCTATTTATCAAACACATAAACCTTGTAATCTTGAAAAAAACATCTTATTTGTTCCTCTTCTTGTTTTTATTTAGCCTCCCGCAAATTATTTTTTCTCAGGAAAAGAAACCCAAAGTCGTTTTAGTTTTAAGTGGCGGCGGGGCGAAAGGAATTGCACATATTCCGCTTTTACAAAAACTAGATTCTTTGCACATTGTTCCTGATCTTATTGTTGGCAATAGTATGGGCAGTATTATAGGTGGCTTGTATGCGATGGGATATTCTGGTGATAGCATCGAAAAATTAACCAAAAACATTATCTGGGATAAATTGCTTGGCGGAGGTCAATCATTAAAATCTGCCAGTGTAGAAGAAAAAAGAGAATTTCAGAGATACTTAGTCGGAATAGGTGTTAAGGACAAAAAACTAAACAGCGTTGGCTCTCTTTTGAATGATCAAAATTTAAGAGAACTTCTTTCTGAATTAACTTATCCTGTATACAATATTAAAGATTTTGACAGCCTGCCAATACCATTTAGAGCCATGGCTACCGATTTGTCTGAAGGAAAAGAGGTCATTTTAAGCAAAGGCAGTCTTGCTTATGCCATGAGAGCGAGTATGTCATTGCCCGCTATTTTCAAGCCCATGGCCTACGAAAAAACAGTATTGGTTGATGGCGGTGTTATGAATAATTTCCCTACAGATGTTGCCAAACAAATGGGCGCGGATATTATCATTGGCAGTGATGTTGGGGGCGGATTGGAACCAATAGATAAACTGAACAATCTTGTGACTATATTGACGCAAACCAGTATGTTTCCTAGTAATATCAAAAATCCTGAAAACCGAAAACTCTGCACGATCTTGGTCGATCATTTGCCAAACTTGCGTTTTTCTACTGCTGATTTTGCAGATAGCGAAGAAATCTACAAAGACGGTAAAATTGCCACAACAGAAAACCTTCCGGCTTTAATCGCATTATCAGAACAATTGAAAGGATTTAAGCAACGAACTCATCGATTGCCTAACATACCCGGAGATTTTACTCTTGACACAATTGTTTACAAAAGAATCAGTCCGGAAAATCTTGCTCTGGTATTGGGAAGAATAAATCTTAAAACAAATATAAAATATACCACCAAAGATTTAATAGCGGGCATTAACAGAGCCATGGGTACGAATCTTTTTGACGAGATCTCGCACAGTTTTTTCATCAAAGATGGCGACAAACTTGGGGTAACAATAATTGGATATGAGCGCGCCAAAAACCAACTCAACACATCATTACATTACGATACTTACAGAGGTGTTGGAATCATTTTTAATTATACCGCCAGAAATGTTCTTGCCAGAGCATCCCGGCTTCTTGCAACAATAGATATTGCAGAGCAGCCAAAAGCAAGAATTAATTTTCAGAAAAATTTTGGAAAAAACAGAGACTGGTGGTGGGCATCTGAAATGTACGGGGCTTTTTTAAGGCAAGAAATTTATATCAATGGCAAAGCCTCAGATAACATTCTTTATAACTCTTTTGAGTTCAATAATGAAATCAATAGAAACATAAATTCCCTTAAAAGTTATTTTGGTTATGGCTTAAATTATCACTACACCAATTTAAAGCCTAAATACAACAGAGAATACAATCCTAACTCAATCAATATCAAGGATTACTCTTTAAACAGCATAGAAGTAAACATGCATTATTCATATAATAATATGGATAAAGTTTTCTTTGCTGAACATGGAACAATTATAAAGGCAAATGTAACCCGATCATTGTTATCAGATGTCTACACTTCTTTTAATGATCCAGATAAAACAACTACCTCAGGCGCAACTAATGGATATACAAAACTTGGTTTTAGTTTTGAAAAAAGAGCGCTCATAAATAAGAAGATTACAGGAATCATTGGTTTTGATTCTTATTTTATTTTTCAGGACAGACTTAAGGACAGTCAAATCTCATTTTCGGAACTTGGGTATGCTTCAAAATATTTCTTAGGAGGAATTATACCGAGTTCTGGCAGTAATCGTTTTTCTTTTCCCGGCCTGAAAGAAGACGAACTCAATGTTACACAATATATAGGCTTAAATCTTGCCTCTCAAATAAATCTTATGGGAAAAATATATATGACTCCTCATTTTAATATTGCAACTGTAGGTTTTGACGCTTTTGACGAATACATTAAGGATGCATTTAGTCCTAAAGGAAAGTGGGACAATAACATTGAACCAAGCCTTGTATTATCCGGAGGAGCCGCTATTTCTTATCAGTCCATTTTAGGCCCAATTCATTTTGATACTTCCTGGATTAATAATATAGACAAAGTGAGATTATTTTTTAGTGTCGGATTCTCATTCAATCCTTAAAAACGATAAGCCTCAAAAAATCGACAAATTTAGTTATTCATCACGCCAAATCAGAAATCTTTGATTGTTAATCTTCAATCTAAAATCTCCTGACTTAATGACATTGGCTCCTATGCCTCGTACTAGCGCAAACCAATAACATCATTTTAATCAGATATTATATATGTTTCTTAAGTTTAAGTTTTACTTTTGAAATTCAAATCCCCAATATCTAAAACCTAATTATGAGAACACGCCTATTTTTAATGTTAATAATATTGTTGCCTTTTTTTACTAATGCTCAATCTAGTCTGCAAAGGCAAATGCAAGCATCAAATTCAATGGTGCGACAACAAAATCAAATGTTTTTGCAACAACAGCAACAACAACGTATGATGGCAAGCATGATGAACAACATCGAAACAAAAGAATCCAAATTAGCCAAGGAAGAAAAAAAATTCAAAAAAATTCAGGAAAAAATAAAACAAAAAGAAGCTGACTTAACGACAAAAAACGATGAATTAAAAAGTCTTGAAATTAGCTCACAAAACAATAATTCTGACATTATAAGAGATATTGAAAAAGCTAAAAAAGAAGTTGCAAAGTCTGAAGAAAAAATAAGTAAATCTAAAACAGCTATTGAAAAAAGTTCGAATAAAATTCAGGATTTGCAAAACCAGATACTAGCCGATAAAATCAAAAAAGCAGAATTAGAGAAACAACACGAAGAAGAGAAGAAATTAAAAGAAGAGGAAAAAAGATTAAAGGAAGAGGAAAAAGCAAAAAAACAACAAGAAAAGCAAGACAAGAAAAAATAAAAATCTCTTTCTATAATTCACACAATAAAAATATGATCGAAAAAATTTTATGTGACCTACATGGTTCAAAAGATATGTCTTTTGCCTGCATTCATATTGCAATGGCAATAGACAAAAAAGAAAAAGTTGGCTTTTTTTATTCAGAAGCCGAAGAAGATCTTCCTGAAATTGCCTGGTGTGGCGCATGCGAGCAATGGTTATTGGATAACGGAGAAGAATGGACTGACGTTTTTCAGGCTAATGCCGATTTTAAAATATTATGTTCAGATTGTTTTGAAGAAGCAAAAAACAATGAACCAGAGATTCATCTAAGATAAATATGATTTCTACAAAAAACTTTACATCATTACCCAATAGAAATTCATTACAAAGCATCTGTAAAGCAATCTCAGTTCTAGATGCTATTATTTGTCCCGAATGGGAATATCGATATTATTCGTACAACTCTAAATGGGGAGAAGGTGAAGAATATTGCGAAATGAGGTATGGATCCGGAGATTTAATGAATATTCTATTTCTTGAAAACAATTGTGTAATAAATGGTTTTGCTCACGAATTTCAACACAATCAAAAAAGTGACCTGACTAAAAACTTACCTGAAATTTATAATGATTTTATTTTTGGTGAACCTGTTGCTTCTTTCGGTACTACATTTTGTTTGTGGACAAATCAAACGGGAAATTGGGAAACCGGAATAATCGAAGATTATAATGACAATTCAGAAGAATTGCTTTCTGTTTTTGACAACACCCCACAAACTTATATTGACTGGGCAACCGAATATTTTGAAGATTCTTATAAGGAAACCGGAATTCCGTTAGAAACTGTTACCAAAATTTATCAAGGTCAAATCTTGACAAAAGAAATGGTATTATCTATTGTTGACGAAATTGAAGATTGGCAATTGCTGGAAGACGATTTAAAGGAAATAGATTATGAATACGATTTTAAATAAAATTCTTTTAAGTAATAAATGTCTTGGTAAGCAAAGAAAAATTAAAGTAAAATCCGAAATTATACAATTACGCTTTAGTTCTTTATAATAAAATAGCAGACTTTAATTATGACAAAAGAAGATTTTAAAATCAATCTGGAAAAAGCTCTTAAAGGACTTCTTGATTTTACTCAGGAAATGGTAACGAACAAATTACCTCACGATTATAAATTCATAATTAAAACCAATTGTTCTTACGATGGGAATGAATTAGAAAATGATGAAGAAATTTATCCTGATGATAAAATCAATGAAACAAATTCAATTAATCCTGCTACAAAATCTACTGCAATTGATTATCTATGGCGCAATGGCAAAGTTCCGCAATGGATCAATGTTCAGGTTAGTAGTTGTGATGCTAATTTTAGTTACATAACATTAGAATGCTGCGGAAGATATTCGGCTTTTCTAAATCACAAAGATGGTCCTTTTCGTGGTTCAGGCCCTAGTATTCCCTATCGTTATTATGATTCAAATACTGAAAAACTTCTTCATAAAGTAGATTTAAATACGATTAATAAATCTTAAACCATGTGGTACGATAAATATACTTTCTACAAAAAACAAAAAAGATTAATAGATGAATATCCTGAAATAAACCTTCAGCAAATATGGAGTAATAAACTTCCAACTGACTTTTTCTTGCCTGATGAATTACTTGAATTATTACAATTTTCTAACGGAGGAGGAATAATAAACGGAAACCGCGACTTTGGCTATTTCTCATTAATTGATATGAGAAACTATTATTTTGATTACAAACTTTCAAAATATACACCATTATTTTTACCTGTTGCATTTAATGGAGGTGGGATATTTTATGCCTATGATTTTAGAGATCCAAAAAACATTCGTATTGTTGCTGCAGACGCAGGAGATTTAGAATATGAAAGTTCAATCGTTATTGGAGAGACGCTGGATGAAGTTTTAAGCAAAACAAATGATATTGTTGAAGAATTGGACAAAATTCGCACCCCGATTTTATTTACAGAAGATGAAAAACAAATAATTGAACTTCGTAAACAGCTTGCTTATTTAAACGCAAATCGAAATAGTATTGACACCAAAAGTTATTTATTAGCAAAACGACAACTCGAAAGCCAAATTAAACAATTAAGGTTTTTCATACAAAGTTTATAATGCTAATTTCTAATAACACCCCCATTCTCTTGATTTCATCTCAATAAAACTAACTTTGTAAAAACGCTAACCATGAAAAACTTTTTCTTTTTAGGTATTGCCATTATGTTCGAAATTATTGCCACTTCGGCCTTAAAGAAATCAGAGCAATTTACACAGCTGATCCCAAGTATAATAACAATTGTGGGATATTTTGCTGCATTTTACTTTTTGAGTTTTGCTATTAGAACCATTCCGGTTGGGATTGCTTATGCCATTTGGTCCGGCGTTGGAATTGTTTTAATTACTATTATTGGTGCTGTTTTCTTTAAGCAAATACCAGATTTACCTGCTATTATAGGACTAGCTTTGATTATGGCTGGTGTTATTGTAATTAATGTTTTTTCTAAAACTACAGCGCATTAAACTGTAAATAAATCGTTCCAAATTTTAAGTTTCAAGCCAAAGCAACCTGAAAAAATAAGACATCAATTCTCAACTTATTCATTTCAAATATAAAACAATGGATTTCAAAAAAGCTACTATTTCAGACTTAAAAGAAATGCAGGAAATGTATATCGAAACCATTCAATGGATTTGCAAAAACGATTACAATCCGTTGCAAATTAATGCCTGGGTTTCCGGACTTAATGACACTGAACGCTGGCTGAAGGTTATACACAGTCAATATGTTTTACTGGCTCTTGTCGATGATAAAATTGTGGGGTACGGAACTTTGAAAGATGGAAATTATATTGATTTTTTCTGTGTTCACAAAGATTTTCAACGACAGGGAATTGCGGATAAAATATTCAGCGAATTAGAAATTGAAGCCAAAAAAGAAAACGCAAAAACAATCTCTGCAGACGTAAGCATAACGGCAAAACCATTTTTTGAGAAAAAAGGTTTTAATACAAAAGCCGAACAAAAAAACATACGATTGGGCGTTGAGCTTATCAACTATAAAATGGAAAAGGAACTCAAAAAGTAAAAACAGGTTCAGTTTCAGGGTTCAAGTTGTTGGAGAACCTGAAACCTGAAATAAAAAAACTAATCAAAAAACTTCCGCAAGTTTCGGATTTTATCCTCGCAAAACCCTGTCGATATTTGCATTATAAAAATGAATGAAAATGAACACACAGGAAAACATCAATTATAATCGCATTGCCGATGCGATCGATTATATCAAAGCCAACTTTAAGGATCAGCCTAACTTAGATGAGGTTGCCGAAAAAGTGCATTTAAGTCCGTTTCACTTTCAGCGCTTGTTTACGGAATGGGCAGGAACAAGTCCGAAGAAATTTTTGCAATATATAAGTGTCGAACACGCCAAAAAAATCCTCAAAGAAAATAATAAAACTACATTGTCTGATGCCGCTTTTGATACCGGACTATCGGGAACAAGCCGTTTGCATGATTTATTTGTAAATATCGAAGGCATGACGCCGGCTGAATATAAAAATGGCGGTAAAAACTTAGCCATTAATTTCAGTTTTGCCGAAAGTCCGTTTGGTAATATTATAGTGGCTTCGACCAATAAGGGGGTTTGTTTTATGGCTTTCGCAGAAGATGAAGAAACAGGATTTCAAGATCTGAAAAACAAATTTCCAAATGCAGCATTCTTACGAAAACTAGACTTATTGCAGCAAAACGCTTTATTTATTTTTCAGAATGACTGGAGCAAATTATCTGAAATTAAATTGCACTTAAAAGGAACTGACTTTCAATTGAAAGTTTGGGAAACACTGCTTAAGATTCCAATGGGACAACTTTCTACTTATGGATCAATCGCACACCAAATCGAGAAACCAAATGCTTCCCGTGCTGTTGGAACTGCCATTGGGAGTAATCCTGTAGCATTTCTGATTCCGTGTCATCGTGTGATTCAATCTTCCGGAACCTTTGGCGGTTATATGTGGGGAAACACCCGTAAAACAGCTATTATTGGCTGGGAAGGTGTTCAAACTAATTCAGATCTCTAAAACTAATCTCATGCAAAATATACAATCAAAAATTGCTTCTCAAAACTGGGAAAGCATCACTGAATCTATGCACGAAAGCGGATTTGTCATTATTCCAAATCTGCTGGATAACGAACAATGCGAAGATTTAAAATTCGATTATGATAACCCGGCTTTATACCGAAAAACGGTTGTAATGGAGCGTTATCGTTTTGGTCTGGGCGAATATAAATATTTTAATTATCCGTTGCCTGATTTAATCCAGACGATCCGGACTTCTATCTATCCTAAACTGTCTCTTATTGCAAATGCGTGGATGAAAGCGCTGAATATAAATACTATTTTTCCTGAAACGCATGAAAAATTACTCGAACAATGTCACGCCAATAATCAGTTTAAAGCAACTGTTTTAATCTTAAAATATGGTAAAAGTGGCTTTAATACTTTACATCAGGATTTATATGGCGATGTTTATTTCCCCATTCAGATCGTGCTTTTTCTAAATGAACCTGACGAGGATTTTGCCGGTGGCGAATTTGTTTTAACAGAACAAACGCCCAGAGCACAATCTAAAGCGATTGTTTTGAAACCTAAAAAAGGAGATGTTCTGATTTTTACCACCAATTTCAGACCTGTAAAAGGTACAAAAGGGTATTATCGGGTAAATATGAAACATGGTGTGAGCGAAATTCATTCCGGCGAACGACATACGTTGGGAATTATTTTTCATGATGCGTTAAGTTAAGGCACAAAGGTGCTGAGGTACTAAGGCACAAAGGTTTTAACACACAGTATATCTGTAGAGACGCACCGCAGTGCGTCTAACGTCACGTAATTAATCTATGAGAACAATCTTTGCGTAGACGCACTGCGGTGCGTCTCTACAGGATAAAAATTACGGTAAAATATAATACATAATTTTTTTCACGCAGATTTAGCAGATATGGCAGATTTTTTAATCATTTTAATCCTTTTAATCGGTGGCAAAAAAACTTTACAAACATTATGATTGAGCACAATAAGATTTCCGATTCAGATCTCCGAATTAAAATTAAAAATTCGGAAATTTGTTTTGGGGGAAACCGAAAACTAAAAATTTACGGAACACTAAAATGTTCTTCGGGTAAAAGAATGAAACGTGAAAATCGTGTCTTCTTTTTATCTGAAAATGAAGCCAGACAAAATGGTTTCAGACCTTGCGGACATTGTATGAAAACCGAATATCAAAACTGGAAAAATGGACTTATTTAATCCCGAAACTGACGAGACGACTAATCTGCTTCCTAAAGACGGAACTGTAAATTATTACGGTAAACTTTTTTCAAGAGAAAATGCCAATCACTATTTGGATGTATTATTAAATAATATTGAATGGAAAAACGATGAAGCTATCATCTTTGGAAAATTAATTATTACGAAACGAAAAGTAGCATGGTATGGCGATTCAGGTTTTGAATATACGTATTCGAATACGACAAAAAAAGCGCTTCCGTGGACGAAGGAATTATTAGAACTAAAAGCTGTTATTGAAGAAAAAACAGGAGAAACCTTCAACTCTTGTTTACTTAATCTGTATCATTCCGGTGATGAAGGAATGGCCTGGCACAGCGATGCCGAAAAAGACCTAAAAAAGAATGGTGCTATTGGTTCTGTAAGTTTTGGTGCTGAAAGAAAGTTTGCTTTTAAACATAAAGACTCTAAAGAAACTGTTGCGTTAATATTAGAACACGGCAGTTTATTGGTTATGAAAGATACTACTCAAACACATTGGTTACATCGCTTACCGCCAACAAAAACAACTTCTAAACCAAGAGTAAATTTGACTTTTAGAACGATTGTTTCTCAATAAAAATTTTATTTAACCATTAAGAGATTAAGGAAGATTAAGAATTCTGACTTCAATGAATCTGAATATCTTAATGGTAAATTTAAAAAACTCTAATAAGTTTTACCATCCCTGATTCAAACCATTTTTAAGGACTTCTTCATATTTATCTTTATCAAAGACATATAAATTTGGAGCTTTATGTGCGACGTTGCTTTTCTTTTCTTCCAATTTATTGAGAATTCCAATGTTGTTAATCTTGCGCAAAAAGTTTCTTCTGTCCAATTTTTTATCCAAAATGGTCTCATACAATTTCTGAAGTTCAGGCATGGTAAATTTTTCGGGTAATAAATTGTAACCAATTGGCATTAAATTCAATTCGATTCGGAGCGTATGCAGCGCTTTATCCAAAATTTCTTTGTGATCTAAAATAAGTTCAGGAACTTCTTTATGGTCAATCCATTCAATGCTTCCCTTATTATTTTCCTTTTGTGGAATCGCTTTTAGAAAATCAACCAAGGCATAATACCCAATAGTTACAAAACGCTGTGTAAACCATTTTCTGGCTTTTTCCGGAATTTTAAGATGTTCTAAAATTTTATTTTCAAAATGCTTATCATTTCGTTTTACACGTCCAAACGTAGCAAATTGTCTTAGAAAAATTCCTTCAATTCCTGTACGTTTATTTAAAACAGTAACCGCCGCGGTATCAATATCCTGATCAATGGGAACAAAACCGCCTGGTAATGACCACTTGTCTTCATAAGGAGTTTTAATTAATAAAACTTTCAGCTGATTATCATGAAAACCAAAAATGACACAATCTATAGAAAGTCCGGGTTGGTAATTTTCGTTATTTTCTAGTATTCCTTTCGCCATTCAATTTTTATTAATTACAATTTCTTATCTCAGGGATCACGCAATTTAATTCATTTTAATAAAATTGAGACTCTTTTTTAAAATTCGCATGCAATATTATTGAAAAACAAAAAACCAACAGCAGAAGTGTGTAAATCACAATTTTTACTTAAAATTAAAATCGAATTAAAAAAATAAGTACATTGCGTCATAATAACACATTAAGCGCTTAACTTGTTGTTTCTACAACAAAAAAGCATCTTCAAAAAGAAACTTTAAAGAAGATAACAAACTCAAAAACAGCTTAATATTGTAATTACTGTAACAAAAAATAAAGAAAGACGTCTATTCTTATATAGCACATATAAATTGATTTAAACATGAGAATTCCTAATCCAGAAAAACGAAACAAGGGGCTTATTAAAAAAATATGTTTCTCTTTTGGATTTGTTTCTAAAACTGACCTTTTAGAAGCTTCTTTAAAATATAGTGAAGAACAGGAAAGGATTTTCAATGAAATGATTACTATAAGTGAAGCGAAAGATAAAAAAATAAAACGCGAAGCATTTGATAAAGCATTATTTGCATCCTATAAAGGAATTGGCGCTATGGATTTTATAAATACTGTTCTGAAATAATTCTTAAAATATCCTTCTACAACATACTGAACCTTGCTACAAAGCGAGGTTTTTTTATTTGGTCTCATTTTTAAATTTTCAATTGTCAATAAAATAATACCATTTTAATAAGAATATTAAATTTAATATCGGTAAAGTATTGTCAAAATTCTATATTTTTGCCCATTGACAAATATAAGATTATACTTATGTTAATTATTTAAAATATTAAAAACACAGCGATGGAAAATCTAATTCAATCAGAGAATTATAAAATTCAAAAGCCTGCCGAATGGGCTTCCAATACAAATGACGGTCAACTTATTGAATACATTAAAGAATCAGATTTTGCAACTAAGCAAATAGACGAAGGGCGTGATTATTGCTATTTTTTAGATAAAATCTATTACACCAGTGATGAAGAAAATAGTGAATATGCCTGCGTAGCTTATACTCTAAACGAACCTGCAAATCTGGAAAATGCCTCTGTAATGGATGTCGTGGTCGAAGAAAATGAAACTTATATCATACATAGAATAAGCGTTTTGAGAGAAGGTGTTTTGATTAATAAAATTCCTGATACTAAAATTAAAGTTCTTGATAGCGAAAACCAAAGTGATGGCGGGGTTTTGAGCAGTAATAAAAAAATCAATATTACCATAAAAGATTTACGCCTTTATGATGTTTTGATCATGGAGGATTCGAGAGTGAAGGTCTTTACGGAACGTGACTTTTTACGCAAGGAATTTTCTAAGTTTGTTTGGGTAAGTCCAAGTACTTATTGGGCTTACGGAAGTTATAATTATACTTTTATCAATGACCGTAAAAACAGGATTGCTTACAAAAAAACTTTTTTCAGAGATGAGGATGGGAATGTATTGGCTCCGGAAATCAACTATTTAGAGAAAGGTGAAAAGTTTACTATTGAAAAAGAAAACTATATCAACTTTGTAGATACTAATCGCGAGATTGCTCCTTTTATAGATTTTGCTACTGATAGTAACTGGGCCGATTTGTCTAATTATATTTCTCCGTTATATGAAGAGGTTTATAATAAATCATTTTTACAGGAATTTGCCCCAAACTTGGTTGAAAAAATAGATGCTATTACTAACAAAGATGAGCAATTGCAATTTGCCATTGATTATGTACAAAATCATGTTTACTATGTTTTTAATGCGGATGAGATGAACGGTCATAAACCGCAGGAACCATCTGTAACATATCAGAATAAACAGGGAGATTGTAAAGCAAAATGCGTTTTACTGAAGGTAATCCTGGATTATATCAAGGTTGATTCGTCTGTGGTTTTGGTGAATTTTAATACTGATCATTACCTGAAATATTATTTGCCCTCTTTACTTACTTTTAATCATGTAATAGTAAAAATCGATTATAAAGAGCAAACGTATTTTATTGATGCAACGAGTCGCGATGAATTTGGATTGATAGAAAATCGTGGGTTCATTTATTTCATGCACTATCTTGAGGTTAAACCAAATCAGGATTTGCAAATAAAAAGTTCTCATCGATTCCCATATTATGGTATCAATGAAAAAGCTGATTTTAACATTGAAAAAAACATCGGTAAACTTACCTTAACGACGACTTACAAAGGAAATCGTGCTAATTATATGCGCAAGTATTTTAAGAACACCAACAAAAGAGAAATCATAGACAGCTGGAATAATTTCTTTTTTTATACATTGAATTACAACAATGACAGGAACGGAACTGACGTTCGAAATATATTCAAAGATACAACGATCGAAACGTTAAGCGATGACAAAAAACTGAACGAGTATACGATTCAATACAAAGCTACGATTGAAGATCCGTATTTTGCAGACGCACAAAAAAATCGTTTTGTCATGTATTTTGACCGCAATGTGATTAAAAATAATGCAAGGGACTTTTTGCACACAGATATCACGTTCTGGCATAATTTTGATAATGAAAAATATGAAATCAATCTTTATACAGACCAAAGAATCGATGTAGAAGAAAAATTTACGGTTCAGGAAAGCACAATCAAAAATCCATACTTTGATTATACAAGCCGCAAAAAAATCACAAAAAATGGCGCATCGGTTTACATCGATTTTAAACCATTGGTAAATTTAGAAATTCCGCCAGCTGATTTTGAAGAATTCAGAAATGCACATCACGAAGTTGCAGATAGTAATTTTGGACTGGGAATCGATATTATAGAACAGGGTTTTATGAATTTAATGAAGTTTAATTTCAAGAAACTGGTAAAGTAACTACAATAAAAAATCGACAGTCTGGACGTAAATATTGTTACTTAATTTTGAACACGAATTTCACTAATTGACACTAAATAGTTTGTGAAATTCGTGTTTTGTTTTGCACTTTGTCTGCACTATATAATAAAAAACGGGGCTAAAATTTAGCCCCGTTTTTGTTATTGTGAATTGTTGTTGCGATAATTTTCAACATATAGAAACATCGATTTGTATTATTTAAAAAAAAGTTTCTACTAGTTTAAAAAAATTTAAAGCAATTCAAAATCAGATTTCAATTTGATATCTGCTGATGATGCTCCAATCATTACTTCGAAGTCTCCTGCTTCTGCAATAAATTCTAATTTATCATTGTAGAAAGAAAGTTTCTCTTTGTCGATTGTAAATTCGATTGTTTTAGATTCTCCCACATTTAATTTAACCTTTTGGAAATCTCTTAATTCTAAAACTGGTCTTACAACAGATCCAAATTTATCTTTTAAGTACAATTGCACTACTTCTTCTCCGGCTACTTTTCCAACATTTGATAATTGGAAAGAAACTTTGATTGTTTCATTATTTTTCATCTTAGTCGAAGACAGTTTCAAATCAGAATAATTGAATTTGGTATAACTCAAACCATATCCGAAAGGAAATTTAGGGGAGTTTTTCAGATCAATATAAGCTGAAACATAATTTTTTGAATCCTCATCTTTAGCTGGTCTTCCTGTACTGTAATGATTGTAATAAATTGGCACTTGCCCTACTTCTCTAGGAAAAGTCATTGGCAATTTTCCAGAAGGATTATAATCTCCAAATAATACATTTGCGATTGCATTTCCTGCTTCTGTACCCAACCACCAGGTATATACAATTGCCGGAACATTATCAGCCGTCCAGTTAAAAATTAAAGGTCTTCCGGCATTTACCAAAACTACAACCGGTTTTCCGGTAGCCTGAATTGCTTTTACCAAATCTTCCTGAACACCCGGCAAATGCAGGTTGCTTCGGCTTTTTGCTTCACCGCTCATGTCGCGGCTTTCGCCAATACTCAAAATAACAACATCCGCTTGTTTCGCAGTAGCGACTGCTTCAGCAAAACCATCTTTGTTATCTCCATCGACTTCACAACCTTTGGCGTAAAGCAACTTGGTATTTTTACCTACTTTATTTTGTAAACCGTCCCATTGCGAAACTACCCATTTATTGTAGTCTACCTCTGGTAATTCTACAGACCAAAATCCCATGTTTTCTTTATACTCCTTTACCATTGGACCAATGAAAGCAATTGTTTTCAGGTTTTTAGAAAGTGGTAAAGTTTCATTTTCATTCTTTAATAAAACGATACTTTTTTGTGCTACATCTAGAGCTGCTTTTCTATGCTCAGGATTATTCAACGCTTTATCGGCTCTCTTTTGATCTGAATATCGGTAAGGATCATCAAATAAACCCAATTCAAATTTCTTGCGAAGAATTCTTTTTACTGCATCATCAATCAAATCAACAGAAACTTTTCCTTCTTTAACCAATTCGGCTAAATGATATCTGTAGGCATTACTTTCCATATCCATATCACTTCCGGCTGTAATGGCAGAAAGCGCAGCAGCTTTAAGATCTTTTGAATATCCGTGTGCTACCATTTCTCCTATCGAACCCCAATCTGACACTACAAATCCCTGAAAGTCCCATTTTCCTTTCAAAATATCACGTTGTAAATGTGCATTTCCTGTCGCCGGAATTCCGTTTAAGTCATTAAATGAATTCATAAAAGTAGCTGCACCGGCATCAAGAGCCGCTTTGAATGGTGGCAAATAGGTTTCCCACAACATTCTTTCGCTCATGTCTACAGAGTTGTAATCTCTTCCGCCAACAGCTGCACCATAAGCTGCAAAGTGTTTGACACAAGCCATAACTGAGTTTAAATCGCCCAGTTTGTTTCCCTGAAATCCTTTTACTCTTGCATACGCAATTTTAGATCCCAGATATGTATCTTCTCCGGCACCTTCCATAACTCTTCCCCAACGCGGGTCACGGCCAATATCTACCATTGGTGCAAATGTCCAGTGTATTCCGCTTGCAGAAGCTTCTGTAGCAGCAACTCTGGCTGCCAGTTCAATTGCTGTTAAATCCCAACTTGCAGCTTCGGCTAACGGAATTGGAAAAGTGGTTTTGTAACCGTGAATAACATCCTGACCAAATAACAACGGGATTTTTAGTCGGGATTGCATCGCCAATTCCTGATATTGTCTGGTGTATTTTGTTCCAATAATATTTAACATCGAACCTACAATTCCTGCCTTTATCTCGGCTTGTTTGTTTGGATTAATGGTAATTGGTCCTGTTGCAGAATTATCTCCTGTGTACTGATTAAGCTGACCTATTTTTTCTTCTATGGTCATTTTCTTCAATAGAGCATTTACTTTCTGGTCTATTGTTTCTTGTTGGGCGACGGCAAAAAAAGACACCATCAACAAGGTAAATGTGGTTAGTTTTTTCATTCTCATTTAATTAATTTCTATATAAACTGGTAAGTGATCTGATGGATATTTTAAATCCTTGGAGTCACTTAAAACTGCATGCTTTTGTACCGTAAGCCCGCTATTTTTAGAAATAAAAATATAATCTAATAATAAGGTTACTGGTTCATTATGTTTAAAATCATTGAATGTCCCTGATGGTCCAAAAGGTTTTTCTTTAGAAACATCTTTGGTATCATCCATTACTTTTTTTATGGTTACAATTTGTTTTGTATCCGGTTCTGAATTAAAATCTCCCATCAGAAAAACAGGATATTTTTTTTTGTTTATTTCGGCTATTTTCGAAAGAACCAGTTCTACTCCTTTTACTCTTGCTACTTCGCCCATGTGATCGAGGTGAAGATTAAAAACCCAAAACGTTTTTTTTGTTTTCACATCTTTAAACAATGCATAAGTACAAATTCTATTACAGGCTGCATCCCAACCTCTTGAAACTACGTTGGGTGTTTCTGACAACCAAAACGTATTGGATTGTTCTACCTGAAAACGGTCTTTTTTATAGTAAATCGTACAGGCTTCTCCTTTTCCGTCTTCTTCTCTGCCTATCCCGAATTTGTTATAATTTGGCAAAGCCAAAGCGATGTCTGTAACCTGATTGGGAGTTGCTTCCTGGACTCCAAAAATATCGGGACTGTAAAATTGAATTTGCGATGCAAAATAATCTTTTCTGTTTGGCCAGGCATTTTCTCCATCTGAAGCAACATCTAAACGAATGTTGTAGGACATAATTTTTACATTCTGACCATAAAATGACGCATTGACAAAAAGCAGCATTACTACTAAAAAAAATGAATTTCTCTTTTTCATGTTAAAAATTTTAATCCGGTAAAGCTAGCATTTCACTAGCCTTAATGAAAAAAAAGAATGTTAATTATGTACTCTTCGACAATCAATATTAGATATATCATAAAAATTTGTTTTTAGTGCTGCCATGTTGCCACAAGTACAAGATAAACACGAATCTTACTAATTTTCACTAATTAGTTTGTGAAATTCGTGTTCATAATTAGTACTATTTGTTTCCACACGTTAGACTTTTGTAACGTATTTATTTTTTTGAATTTGATTTTTTAGCTTCTGAAAAATCCAAATAATTAAGATTAAAACCTCCTTTTTCAAACACTACCTTGATTTTGTTTGTGCCTGCATTCAAATCAATACCTGACAAGACAACAGTTTTCCATTTTTCATTTCCTCCTGTTGTAGGAAGTGTAATTGTTTCAGATCTCTTTCCGCTTTCAGTTTCCAGATAAAGTTTCCCTTCTGAATTTTCACTTGAGTAACGAATGGCAACTTTGTATCTGTTTTGTTTAGCAACTTCGGTAGTAAACTGTAACCATTCTCCATCTTCGATAAATGAAACCTGGTAATCATTTGATCCGGTATCTTTGCAGGATAAAATATCAACACCATCATTTCTCATGGTATTTCCTTTATTCCACTCATCAAATTTTCCGGTTTCTACTCTGTAATTGATAAAATCTTTATCCAGATATGCGTAACCATTTGTTCCGAGATCATATTGAGTTGCGGCAATTTTTCCCGGAATCAAATGTTTCTTGTAAGGTTTAGTATCGTTAGTTTGTACTTGTCTGAACATTGCATCGATTACATCCGGTTTAACGGTTAGGTTTTCCATTTTATAATTGTCTGCCATTTTCATCAATGTTTTTTTCGCAAAATCAGCAGTCGGTTTTTGTCCGCCATCTTTCCAATACTTTAATAAAACATCATATTCCGGAATTTTAGTTACTGAAGTTACACCGGCAATATTTTCGATTTTTTTCATTGGCCAGAATGCCCATCCAATATTATTGCTTTCTACTAATGTCAATGCATCTTTGAACCAGACATTTGAGTTTTCTCCACTTTCTCCCAACCAAATCGGCACATTGTATTGTGTTCTGTAATCCAGCATTTTCTGGATTGATTCTTTGGTATTATAGTTCCAGTATTTATGAAAGCTCAACGCCATATTTTCATCCCATAACGGGAAAATTCCGTTGTAATTATTTCCCCAGCAATTTCCTTCAATAAAAATTAAATGGTTCGTATCGACTTCGCGAATTGCTTTTGTAACCTGTACCAGTAATTCCCTCAATGGTCCGTTTGAGTTTTCATCACAACCATTTTTATTGGTTCCGGTAAAATTCCAGTTGGGTTCATTGATGATATCATAGGCACCAATCCAGGGATTGTCTCTGTAACGAGAAGCTAATTTTTTCCATAATGCAATCATTTTTTTCTGATTGGCTTCGCTTTCCCAAAGAGATGGTTTTGTATTATCGTAATCAGAGATTGCAGCATCATTTCCTTGCCCGCCCGGAGCAGCATGCAAATCTAAAATCAGATAGATCTTATTTTCAGCACACCATTTCAAAAGATTATCTGTCATTGTAAAACCTTCTTCGATCCAGGTTATTTCGCCATTCTTTTCTTCCTGAATAGATGGCGTGTACAAATTATAATGCATTGGCAAACGAATCGAATTGAAACCCCATGCTGCAAGCGAATCAACATCACGCTTTGTGAGTCCGTTTGCTTTATAAGCGGCATAAAACTCTTTTGTCCCTTGTGCTCCAATAACTTCTTCTATCTTTTGTTTGATGACATATTGCGGACTTGCAAAAGGTTGTGTCTGCATCATATAACCCTCCTGCACCATCCAGCCGCCAATTCCAAGACCTCTTAGTATTATATTTTTGCCGTTGCCATCCACAATATTTTGTCCGTCCCTGTGCAGGAATCCCTGCCCAAAAGCGGTAATTGAAAGCAATAATTGTAATGTGATAATTAATTTTTTCATGCTGCTTTTTAAACTTAAATATTTATTTCAAGAGAAAATCTATTTTTAAAATCTGCAAGTTCAATGATTATTTACAAGTTCATTTTAAAATTTCAACGTCTTATTTCATTAATCTTAACTCTAATATTCCAAAGTTTGCATAGCATGCGCCGGTATTCTGATAGTTGTTTTTGCAGTTCCGCTTGTTATGCTGTAAACCACTTCTTTATCTGATGAATTCATTATAATTGTAGCAATTTTTCCGTCTGTATTTTTAAACGATGTACTTAGCAGGTTTTTATCGCTAAGGGTTGCTTCGATTCGTTTTGCATTTGGTCTGATAAATTTAGATAAGTGACCTATATAATAATACATTGGCGTAAATATCAATTCATCTTTTTCAGTGTCTCCGTGAATTGGGGCAAAACAAAAATTCCCCACATGATTTGGTCCTCCGTTTTGATCTAGCAGGATATTCCAATCTGTCCACGCGACAGTTCCATTGTTGAAATCATTGATCATATTAAGTCCGTAACGTTCTGCATTTCCCCAAAACTGAAACTTGGTGGCATCAAATTTTTCGATACAGCCTTCAGTAAAGATTAAATTTTTGTCAGGAAAAGCTTTGTGTACTTCTGCTACTGATTCGAATTTTGGTGTTCCGCCATTCCAGGTTTCATACCAGTGAAATCCAATTCCCCAGGCATATTTTGAAACTTCAGGATCTGAGAAAACAAGATTCGCTCTTGTTACTAACATGTCTCCGCGATTATGATCCCAGATAATTATTTTTTTAGCTCCCAGATTTTCTTTTTCTAAAGTTGGTCCCAAAAAGTTTTTCAAAAAATCTCTTTCTGCTTCGGGTGTATAAATACAGGATTCCCATCTTTGAGTCGCCATTGGCTCATTTTGAATGGTTAATCCCCAAATTGGAATTCCTTCTTTTTCATATGCTTTTATAAATTTAGCATAATAGTTTGCCCACGACTGAGCAAATTCAGGCAATAAAACGCCGCCGTGCAAAATATCATTATTGTCTTTCATGAAAGCTGGGGGACTCCATGGACTAACAAATAAGGTTAATTTTCCGCCGGCTGTTTCAATTGCTTTTTTGATTAATGGAATTCTATATTTTCTATCATGATCAATATTGAAGGTTTTCAGCTCTTTGTCTCCTTCCTGAACATAGGTATAACTTTCGCTGCTAAAATCGCAACTGTGAATATTGGTTCTGGCTAAAGAATAGCCAATACCTTTCTTTTTATCATAGTATGCGGTTAGAAATTTTTGTTGATTTTTTGGAGATAATTTGGCAAAAACTTCGGCACTTGCGTCTGTAATTGCTCCGCCAATTCCCAAAAAAGTCTGGTACGTTTTTGCCGGATCTACAATAATAGAAACTGTTGAGTTTGTTTGTTGTGAAGTTGAGATTAAATCATTTGATAATGATAATCTTAAATTGGTGTTTTCAGCAGTAGTATAAACGTTAATTTTTGAATTCGATTTGGATTTTCCAACACCGGATTGGGCTATAGCTGATGAAAAACAACTTAATTGCAGAATTAATATTGGAATTATTAAGTTTTTATGGGTTGATTTCATTGTGTTTTAGATACTATTAAAAAAAATAAGGGCTAAATAAATAGCCCTTAACTACTAAACAAAATATTAATAAACTAAAGTTTGTATGGCGTGTGCCGGTATTTTCACTACTGTTTTTTGAGTAGCAATTATTAAATTATAAGTTATTTCATTGTCTGTATGATTCATGACAACTGTTGACATTGTACCATCTGTATTCAAAAATGAAGTACTTTGCAAATAGCTTCTGCTTACTGCAGTACTTACACGAACAGCATTTGGACGTATGAATTTTGAAAAATGTCCGATATAATAATAAGACGGTGTATAGATTAATTCTCCCGTTGTGGTGTCTGCGTGTATTGGGGCAAAACAGAAATTACCAACGTGATTAGGACCTCCGTATTGGTCTAAAAGGATGTTCCAATCTGTCCAGCCAACGGTTCCGTTATTAAAATCATTGATCATCGAAGTTCCGTATCTTTCGGCATTTGGCCAAAATTGATATCTGGCAGCATCAAATTTCTCTACACATCCTTCTGTAAACATTAGTTTTTTATCCGGATATGCTTCGTGAACTCTTGCTACATTTTCAAACAATGGCTGCGCGCCTGTCCAGGTTTCATACCAGTGAAATCCAATTCCCCAAACATATTTTGAAGCCTCCGGATCTGAGAATATAACATTTGCTCTTTGTACCATTAAATCACGATTGTGATCCCAGGCAATAATTTTTATTCTTTCTAAACCTTCTTTTTTAAGAGTTGGTCCTAAATAATTTTTAAGAAAATCTCTTTCCTCTTCTGCTGTATACAAACAAGATTCCCAGGTTTGCGTTGCCATTGGTTCATTTTGTACTGAAGTTCCCCACATTGGAATTCCTTCTTTTTCATATGCCTTAATAAATTTGACATACATATTTGCCCAAGGCTGATAAAACTCAGGAAGCAGTGTACCGCCCTTTAGTACATTTTTATTGCTTTTCATAAAAGCATTTGGTGACCATGGAGTTGCATAAGTAACTAATTTTCCTCCGGCAGTTTTGATGGCTTGCTTTATTAACGGAATGCGATATTGCCTATCATGTTCAATCGAGAAAGTTTTTAAATCCTTATCGCCTTCTTCAATATAAGAATAACTCGCACTACTAAAATCTGAACTTTGAATCGTGGTTCTTAGTAATGAGTAGCCAATTCCTTTTTGAGTATCGTAATAAGCATTTAAAAATTCTGTTTGTTTTTCTTTTGATAGTTTAGCAAAAATTTCGGCACTTGCGTCAGTAACAGCTCCTCCAATTCCCATAAAAGTCTGGAATCTTTTTGATGGCTCAACAAAAACAGAAACCTCAGTTTCTACTGGTTGTTTTGATGCTGTAAAAGATAAATTATCTGTAGGGGTTAACCTTAATTTTGTATTATCAGCAGTGGTATACACTGTGATCTTTTTATTGGTTGTAGTAAATGCTTGTTGTTGCTTCTGATTTTTCTGCTGTGCAAAAACAGCTAGAGAAAAACACAAACAAGTAATAATAAAGCCGTTTTTTTTCATTGTATCTGTTTTAATAATTAAAACTTTTTTGCAAATAATTGATTTAAAAAATAGCCCAATATCCTGGTGAACATGGGCTATTTGGCAACCAAACTTAACTTAACTTAAACTTCCTTTTGTATTTCTGTTTTTAGAAAGACCGGGACTGTAATCCCAGCCTTAAAAAACAAAAACTATTTTTTATTCTTATAGATTAATTGTAACCTGGATTTTGAACCATTTTAGTGTTATTGAATTCACTGTAAGGTATTGGCCAAAGTTCATTTTTATTAGCAGTAAATCCTTTAAAAGCAAGCTTAGATGCTGCTTCTCCAGTTCTTACTAAGTCATACCAACGGTGTCCTTCTCCTGCAAGTTCTAATCTTCTTTCAGCCAGAATAGCCGGAATTGAAACTGGTACAGATGGCAAACCAACTCTGTTTCTAACAGCATCTAAAAGTGCCTGAGCTCTTGCTCCTGTTCCTCCTAAAGCTTCTGCTTCCATTAAATATGTATCAGCTAAACGAATGATGTAAGTATTAATTCCAAAGTTCAATGCTCCCTCAGAAGTTCCTATATCACTATTAACCGGTGAGTATTTGATAAAATGGTATCCTGTTTCCTGGTAACTTGGATCATATGTCATGTTACCTGCTGCTTGTTGCGCCGCTGCATCAAAAATTGTAGATGCAAAACGAGGATCTGTTTTTAAAGTATTCCCCAAATCACTTGTAATAACCATAAATCCCCATCCGTTGATATAATCAGGAATTCCTGCTGCTATACCTGCTGGTGTTCTTTTAAAGTTACGCATTCCGCTTAACTGGCTTACAAGGTTCCCTTCGTCATCACCTCTTTCAAAATTATCCCATTTTGTGTTTCCTTCACTTGAATAACTAATTTCGAAAATTGATTCTGTATTGAACTCATTTTTGTGATTCCATAAATCCGAAAACTTATCCAACAATTTATATCCGTAGCTGCTTGTTGATCCTGGTGTACCATTCACTTTAGCTAATTCTGCAGCAGCTTCTGTTTTTTTGTTATCATATAAATATACCTTTCCTAAAAGTGCCGTTGCAGCACCTTTTGAAAAACGACCTAACTCATCAGGAGCTAAAGTAATTGGTAAATCTGCAATTGCTTCTGTCAAATCTTTTTCGATTTGTGCATAAACCATTGCTGGAGTTGCTTGTACTGTTACTGAAATTTCTTCTCTTGTATATGGCGTTAATTTTAACGGAACATGTCCAAAAAGTCTCACTAAATCAAAATAGTAATAAGCGCGTAATGCTTTAACCTCTGCCATGAAACGTGCTTTTTTAGCAGCATCCATATCAATTTCCGGTAATTTTACGACCATGATGTTACATCTTGCAACTCCCTGAAAATAATTTGACCATACTGCCGGCGGAATGTTAGTAGGACTTACTGTATAATTATTCATAACCTGAAGTCCTGGCTGATCTGCATTATTACCACCTCCTGCATAAAAATCATCAGATGCAGAATTAAGTAATAACAATGGTGCATTTTCCATCGCTCCGGCATATTTTCCTAATTTATCATAAGCAGCTATTAATCCGGAGTAAGCATCTTTTTCAGTTTTATAAAAATCTTTTTCCAGAACAACTCCATCTCCTTTTACTTCCAGCTTTTCATCGTTATCACACGATGCAAGTGACAACACTGTCGCCAATGCTATAAATGAATGTTTAAAACTTATAAGTTTCATAATATTTTATTTTTTAATTAAAATTGTAAATTAACTCCCAACATGTATGTCTTAGCCTGAGGATAGAAACCTCTATCTACACCTTGCACATTGTTTACACCTGCAGTAGTCGCTCCTCCAATTTCAGGATCAAAACCAGTATATTTTGTAATTGTAAACAAGTTTTCACCTGTTACATAAAGTCTAACTTTTTGTAATGAAATACTTTCTATCCATTCTTTTGGGAATGAATATCCAAACTGAATTGTTTTGAATCTAAAGAAATCACCATTTTGTAAATGAAAAGTTGACGGGTTGTTAAAGTTATTATTTGTATCAGCATTAGTAACTCTAGGATATGTATTTGAAGTTCCTTCTCCTGTCCAACGTCCTAAAACTTCTGTTTGATAGTTAGCATTCAAAACATCTAACCTTCTTAATCCCTGATAAATTTTATTTCCACCTGCTCCCTGACCAAAAACTAATAAGTCAAATCCACGGTAATCTAAGTTCAATGTTAAACCGTAAGTAAATTTAGGTAATGAACTTCCTAAGAACGTTCTGTCATCTGCTGTAATTTTACCATCACCATTAAGGTCTTCCCAACGGAAATCTCCTGGTTTAGCATTTGGCTGAATTATCGCGCCTGTCGAACTTTTGTAAGAATCAATTTCTGCCTGATTCTGAAAGATACCAGCTGTTTTAAATCCGTAGAATGAGTTGTAAGCATGACCTACCTGAGTTCTGTTGATTTCATAAGTTGTAGATTGAACTTTTTCAGTACCTACTACAAAGTCAACTCCTTTGTCGATGTATGTCACTTCGTTTTGGATATAAGAGAAGTTACCATTTACAGAAAGGTTCAATGCTCCAATTTTTTTACGGTATCCCAGTTCAATATCAAAACCTTTGTTTTGCATATCAGCTAAGTTTGCATAAGTATCTCCTGTAACTCCTACAAATCCAGGAATTGGCACTTTCATAATAATACCAGATGTTTTTTTGTTGAAAAAATCCACGCTTAAATTAAAGTCATGAAATAAAGTAGTTTCAAAACCAATATTTGCTTGTTTTGTTTCTTCCCATTTTAAGTCAGGATTAGGAATTGCATTTGGACTTTGTCCAGGAATTGGCAATCCATCAGCACCAACAGTATAATTTCTTTGGATTCCGATAGTAGACAAGTATAAGAAATCTGGTGAAGAATCATTACCAGTTACACCATAACCTCCTCTAATTTTCAATGTGTTTACAACATTGTTATCTTTCCAGAATTCTTCTTTTGATGGTACCCAACCTAACGAAGCAGAAGGGAAAGTTCCGTATTTATGCGTTGGTCCAAATCTTGTAGAACCATCACGGCGAATAATACCTGAAACAATATATTTTTCTTTGTAATCATAGTTTACTCTTGAAAACACTGATTGTACTCTGTGTTCTACAGCTTGGCTATTATAAGCATTTGCAATTTTGTCTTTAATTGGAATATCAACATTAAAAGATGCATCTTTATGATTTGTAGCAGGAACGCCTCTGTAAGTAATATCGTTACCAGAAGTAATATTGTCTACATAAGTACCAACTCCTAATAAAACATTGAAATGGTGTTCTCCAATTTTTTTATCATAGTTTAATGTGTTTTCCCAGTTCCAGCTAAATGATCTTTTGTAAGATCTGAAAAGCTCATTAGTATTTTTTACTGTAGCATTATTCAAGTAAGATACCGGAGTAAAATTGTCAGATCCGTAAAAAGCTAATTTTCCACCAGCCACTGATTTAAATTTTAATCCTTTTAATACTTCTGCTTCAACATAAATGTTTCCAACAAAATTATCAGCAAAATCATTATTACCTAATCTTGTTTGTGCATAAGCAAGAGGGTTTGTATTCTCCTGAATAACATTAGTAGAAATACCATAATAATTACCATTTGCATCTTTAAGAGCATTTGCAGGAAATGTTTTGTAAACATCAGGATTAGTCTCAATAACCGGAGTTAATGGATCTAAGTTGATTGCTGAAGCTAATGGCCCGCCAAATTCATTATTTGTATTACCAATACCAATAGTTTTTTCGTGAGAATAACCTAAAGTTTGTCCAACTTTAATATAATTTCCAATTTTATGAGTAGAGTTTAATCGGATATTTTTTCTGTTGTAATTAGAAATTTCCGGTGTAACGATACCTTCCTGGTCGATTAAACCAAAAGACATATAAAAAGTAGATACATCATTACCTCCACTAAGACTTAATTCCTGAGAAGTACGTTGAGCATGTTTATCAAAAATAACATCTTGCCAATCTGTTCCTTTTCCAAATCCTGCAACCTGAGCAGGAGTATATTTTGGAGCTTGTCCAGCATTTACAGCAGACTCGTTCATAATCATTGCATACTGAGAGCCATTAAGTAAATCTAATTTTTTTGCTGGAGCCGAAGTTCCTGAAAAACCATTATAATTTACATTGATCTTTCCTGCTTTTCCTTTTTTGGTAGTAACAAGGATTACCCCAGCCGCAGCACGAGAACCGTAAATAGCACCCGAAGCACCATCTTTTAATACCTCGATAGACTCAATATCAGACTGGTTCAAATAACCTATACCTCCATTGTCTACTACTACACCATCAACAACCCATAAAGGATCATTATTATTCAAGGTAGTAAAACCACGAACACGTATTGTAGAAGCAGATCCCGGTTGTCCTGCATTTGAAGCAATAGATACCCCTGAAACTCTACCTTGTAAAGCTTGCTCTACTCTTGTAATAGGAAGGTTTTCTAAATCCTTTGCTTTAACGCTGGAAATAGCACCTGTTACTACACTTCTTTTTTGAGTACCGTATCCTACCACTACAACCTCATTTAAACTTTGAGATTCAGGTCTCAATTTGATTTCAAGTTTTGTTCTTCCGCTTATTGCTTCTTGTACAGTAACGTATCCAACAAAGCTGATGCTTAAAGTTCCATTAGAAGGAGCAGTAATCTGAAATTTACCATCAAAGTCAGAAGCTGTCGCTTTGCTCGTGCCTTTAATTAAAATTGTAGCCCCAGGGACGGGCATTCCACTTTCATCATTAATTGTCCCGGTTACCGTAACATCTTGAGCCATTGCGATAACTGAAAACAGTAGAGACGAAACACAAAAAATAAGTAATTTTGTTAATTTCATTTTTCTAAAAATTTTGGTTAATTAATTAGTAATTTGATGCAATAATAAAGTTAAATTTTTACTATCAACAATAAAAATTCATTACAAAAACACATCAAAGCGTAATTTAATACTCTACAAAAACACATCAAATTATTTTTAATACCTCTAATTATCAATAGTTTATACAAAATAATATATTGTTATAAAAATGTTAAGTAAAAAAATAAACACTACATTTATAAAATAATACCAAATTGATCATTTATTCAAAATAATTGCATGAAAACACAACATTGCAAATAATTAATTAAAAATTAAAACCCTTTATAAAACATTTCTAATAAAAATACATTCCAAATTTTATGAAATTCATAAATTCAATTTTAATACCATTTATATACATTTTCTTACATACACCTGTTTGTGCCCAGGTTAAAGGCATAGGAATACCAAGTATCAAAAACTATAAAAGGTCTGATTATCGAGGCGGAACCCAAAATTGGAGCATTGATCAGGATAAAAATGGCAATATGTACTTTGCCAACAATAATGGACTTATACAATTTGATGGCACAAGCTGGCACAAATATTCTCTTCCATCCCAAAATGAAATAAGGAGTTTAAAAATAGATTCGTCAGGTAAAATCTTTGTGGGAGGAAATAATGAATTTGGTTATTTTCAAAATGATACAAAAGGAATTTTAAAGTACCATTCCTTATCCGATATGATAGATAAGAAGGACAAACAAAATATAAACTTAATATGGAGAATTCATCTTTTTAATGGAGAAGTGATTTTTCAATCTTTTACAAAAGTATTTTTCCTCAAAAATAATAAGCTGCGATTTATAAATGCGCCTTCAAAATTTCAGTTTTCTTTTTTAGTAAATAACCGCCTTTATTTTCAGGATAAATCATTGGGAATTCTGGAATATAAAAACAAAAAACTCAAACAAATACAGGGAACAACATTTTTTAATGATAAAGAAATTTGGTCCGTATTCCCGCTTCCTAACAACAAAATGCTTTTAGCAACCTTAGAGAAAGGTCTTTTTATATCTGACAATACTACTGTAAAACCATGGGAAACTGAAGCAAATGCTTTTATTAAGAAAAACACATCCCTTGGCGGCTCTATGATAAAAGGTAAATTTATTGTGCTTAATTCTGTTTTAGACGGCGTTATAGTCTGTGATCTCAATGGTAAAATAATTCAACATTTAAATCGTCAAAAAGGCCTTCAGAACAATACTATACTTACCTCTTTTATTGATAATAAGGACAACATCTGGTTGGGGCTTGACAACGGAATTACCTTTGTTAATGAGAATTCTCCTTTTTCTTATTTTGACTATAGTTATAATATAGGTACTGTATATGCATCGACAGTTTTTAATGGAAATTTGTATGTAGCAACAAATCAGGGATTATTTTATCATTCCTGGAATACACCATTTAAAGACAGTCCGTTTACCAGAGTCGAAGGAACGATTTCGCAAGCATGGAATATTCAGGTAATAAACAACGTACTTATTTGTGCCAGCAACAGCGGGGCGTTAGTTATTGATCATAATAAGGTATCTAAAAAACTGGATTCAAGAGGATATTTTGGATTTAAGACAATACCTAATCACGAAGGCTATATTATAGGAGAAAGCTATAATGGTTTTAGTATTTTTAAAAAATCAGCAGACGGATTCGAATATTCACATCAGGTTGCAGGGTTTGATGAAACAACAAATACTTTTTCGATCGAACTGGACCAAGACTATTTATGGCTTAAGAAAGACCCTTTTTTATACCAAATGAAATTATCCGGAGATTTAAAAAAGTTTGATTATATAAAAAAGCATAAAAACATTTCAGGAGCCTATACCGGAATCGGAAGCTTGCAGAACATCAATAATATAGTTTATTTTCAAACAAAAAACCATTTTTTCAGGTTCTCCAGAGAGCAGGGAACATTTTTTGAAGACAAAAAAATAACAGCTCTTTTTAATGGAATACCAGCCATAACAACTCTGATCGAAGATTCTCAGGGAAATTTATGGTATGCCCACAACGAATCTTTAGGTGTTTTAACGAAAAATCAAAACGGAACCTTTACCAAAAAACAGGCGCCGTTTTCAAATTTATCCGGTAATCTGGTCAATAACTATATTTCTGTAAACACGATAGATCCTGAAAATATTTTTATAGGACAAACGGACGGATTAACACATTACGACTCTAAATTTCCGAACTCATTTATAACAAAACCTAAAGTATTTATAGAAAGTTTTACTTTTCCGGGAGATACCATCTTAACAGGTAACATACCTGAAAATCATCAGATATACACGGTTCCTTACAGCTCGAACCATGTTAAGTTTACTTTTTCATCACCTACATATGAAAATCAGGAAAACGTGACGTACTCCTATAAACTGGAACCTTTTGAAGAAAATTGGCGTGCCTGGTCGACGCTATCAATAAAAGAATACACCAACTTAAGGGAAGGTACTTATGCAATGAAACTCAAAGCCAAAAATAGTTATGGTGTCGAATCTAATATTTCAGAAATCACCTTTACAGTTTCACCTCCGTGGTACAGGCATTTTTTAGCGTACCTTGTTTACTTCATTTTACTTATTACAGCGATATATATCATTTCGAATAGAATTAAGCTCAAAATCAGAAAAAACAGGTATTACGAAACGATTGAACAAAGAAGATTATATCTTGAAAAAGAATCGAAAATACGCCATGAACAACATGAACTTGAAAAGGAGATTGAAAAACTAAAGAATGATAAACTGCAGATAAAAATTCTGGCAAAAGACAAAGAATTGGTAAACAACTCTTTGCAAGTCGTAAAGAAAAACAAAATTCTAAACGGTATCATTTACAAATTGAAAGATATTGATACGAATATTTTAGATGATTCTACCAAATTCGAATTCAACAAATTACATAAAAGTATTGTAAAGGAAGTCAACACAGATAAGAGCTGGAAAGATCTGGAGAAACACATCAAAAACGTACATTTTGAATTCTTAAAACGATTAAAAGAAAAGTACCCTACAATTTCGCCACGAGAACTCGATTTATCCACTTACTTATTAATGAATATGTCTACAAAAGAAATAGCCGAAATTATGAATATTTCAACCGGAGGTGTTGAACTGGCGCGTTATCGATTAAGGAAAAAACTAGGCTTAAACAAAAAAGAAAACCTTATTGGTTTCCTGATGAGTATTTAAATTAAAAAGCCATTCGCTAACGAATGGCTTTTTGTTATTTTATGTATTGCAATATTCTTTCCAGGGCCATTCCTCTGGAACCTTTTATTAGAATTGTATTTTCATTAAAGTGAATTGTTTCTAAATATTCTGTAAAAGAATCAAACGTTTCAAAAAACTGGAGATTCTTTTTAGAAATTCTATTTTCATAAAATGATTTCCCGATCAGATAACAAATAGAATTATCCTGAGCAGCTAAAGAATCAACAAGTATTTTATGCTCCTGATGACTTTCATTTCCCAATTCAAACATGTCGCCCAAAATCATGATTTTATTCTGATTTTCTAATTGCAAAAAATTAGTTATTGCCACGGCCATACTGCTTGGATTTGCATTATAGGCGTCTAAAATAATTTGATTCGATTCAATTCTTAACAATTGCGACCTGTTATTCTCCGGTATATAGTTTTCGATCGCATGTTTAATGTCATTTTCATCAACTTTAAAATAATGTCCTATTGCAACTGCTGCATTGATATTATTAGCATTGTAAAGACCAATTAAATGCGATTCTATACTAAAATTATCATATTCTATAACTACAAAAGGATTTGCCTGAATTTTTCTGATATTTGTATTGGCTTCATTATTATTTACTCCGAAAGTAAATAGTTTAATACCCGCAGATTTCTCCATCTGAATGGGATCTTCAAGGTTTACAAAGGCTATTTTATCATTGTTTGCCAGAAATCGGTACATCTCGCTTTTCCCTTCAATTACACCTTCAACACCGCCAAAACCTTCTAAATGCGCTTTACCAAAATTGGTGATATAGCCATAATCAGGCTGGGCAATTTCGCATAAAAATTCAATTTCTTTTTTATGATTGGCCCCCATTTCAACAATTCCAATTTCCGTTTCCTCCGTAAAAGACAACAAAGTCAACGGCACGCCAATATGATTGTTTAGATTTCCTATGGTAGCCTTAGTATTGTATTTTTTGGCCAAAACAACATTAATAAGTTCTTTGGTTGTTGTTTTTCCGTTACTTCCTGTCAAAGCTATTATAGGTAATTTTAAATAGGAACGATGAAATTTTGCTAATGCCTGCAACGTTTCCAAACTATTTTCAACAAGAATGGTTCTTTCATCAATAGCATAAGACGCATTATCAATAATAACAAATGAAGCCCCTAATTCCAGCGCAGAAACAGCAAAGGTATTGGCATCGAAATTTTCGCCTTTAATAGCAAAAAACATAGAATCCTTTTCAATTTTTCTTGTATCAATTGAAACTGATTTGCACTTCAAAAATAAGTTATGAATGTCCTGAATATTCATTTAAAAAAATATTTACATTTTATAAAATTAACCATAAAAAAATTCCAAATTCCAAAATCTGAATGTTTTCAGTATGGAATTTGGAATTTTTTTTTTGGTTTTCTGAAATTTAGTTTCTAGGTGATCTTCTTTTTTCAGTTTTAGCACCTACTCTAGACATCGCACATCTAAATCCGATGTAGTCTGTTGCCATATCCTGAGGGAAATATCTTCTTTGAGCCGGATCTAACCAATATGCTCTGTCTCTCCAAGAACCACCTTTGTAAACTCTTACGTTATCATCGATAAGTGTCGTACGTTTACTAGTGTTGTCATATTTTCTTACCATCTGACCTAAACTGTCTGTTGTTACATTATGCTTAGGAGAGTTATACATTGACTGATCTGCTTTAGCTCCTGCTTCAGCATCTCCAAAATCAAAATATTTAGATGATTGTTTGTCACCATCTCTATAGTTGATATTATCACTTGTACTAAAATTTTGCCTCAAATAAGTTTCATTTTCATCAACTGGTACCTGAGCAATTTCTCCTGGTAAATTTGTTGCAACTTTTTTACCGTTACTTAACGTTTTGTATTGAATATTATCTTTAGTGATAATTTCAATTTTACCGTCTTTACCAATTTTATTTTTAGCGTATTGATTTCCTCTAAAGTAGTTAAAATCATTTGCTTCATTATCAATAATAGGTCTGTAAACATCGGCAACCCATTCGGCTACGTTCCCAGCCATATCGTATAATCCAAAATCATTAGGAGCATAGCTTTTTACTGCATTAGTAATATCTGCACCATCATCAGACCAACCTGCAATTCCACCGTAATCACCGTTTCCTTGTTTAAAGTTAGCCAATTGATCTCCTCTGTTTTTACGTTTAGATGAACGTGTATAATCTCCGGACCAAGGATATTTCTTTTGTCCTTTTATTATATTGTATTCTCTTTGCCCAACATCTGCTGCTGCTGCATATTCCCATTCTGCTTCTGTAGGAAGTCTGTATTCCGGCAAGATAACTCCTGAAGAACGTTGTGCGTAAACATTCTTTTCTTCTGGAACCACACCGTCTTTTCCTGCTTTTGGTCTTTTTCCGTTAGGGTTTTTCTTTAATACCAGTTCTTCATTACCACCATAAGTAGTAGAAGGTGAAGCCAGGTAAGCTTCTGTATTAAAAATACTTTCTGCAGTAACATCTTGTGTTTTTGCACCTTTTTTAAGATAACCATTTTTCTCTAAAACTGCTTCGTTTACACGATCAGTTCTCCATTTACTAAATTCAACAGCCTGAATCCAGTTAACACCTACTACAGGATAGTTAGCATATGAAGGATGTCTTAAATAGTTATTAGTCATCGTTTCATTATATCCTAAACGATTTCTCCATACTAAAGTATCCGGAGATGCTCCTTCATAGATATTTTTATAGTTTTCTTCTGTTGGAGGAAAAACTTTCTTTAACCATTCCAGGTATTCTAAGTACATACCATTGGTAACTTCTGTTTCATCCATATAAAATGACTGAACGTGCTGTTGGGTCGCTGTGTTATTCCAATCATGCATAACATCATCTTGTACTTTACCCATTGTAAATGTACCCCCTTCAACAAAAACCAAACCAGGACCAGCCTGTTGTTTTTTTCCTGCATTTCTGGCAGCAGTTCCATTCTGACTATCTACATCCCAACCAGTAGCTCTGGAAGCACGACTGGAACTCGATTTTTTGCTACAACTAGCCGTGCCTAACATCAATATCATTGACATCATTAATTGCAAGACTACAATTTTGTTTACTTTCATACTCATTCTTAGGTGATAAATTTAGGTGCTGCAATATAATAATTAACGTTTAATTAGCAACATCTGTTCTAATAATTTTATTTAACTGTTTTTTACCAGAAAATAACCTATAATTACGAACGCAAAAATATACTTTTTATTATTTACTATAACATGAAACACTATATTTTTACTTACTAATTTTTTTTTAATCCAAAACCCTCTGATTCACCTCTGAAACAATCCATAATCCTCCTTTTTTTCTTAGCACCACTTATCTAATTTCATCAGATAAACAGTAGCTTCGCACGAGATTAGCAAAATAAAAAAGAACTATTTTTTCGTTACTTAAAAATAATGATCTTTTACTTTTCAAGCAGTAGCTTTTGACGCGATACTACTAAAAAAAACATAACTTTACCGTTTAACCTGAACGAATCAACCTACATAAACGCCAGTTCCGCACAAATAACATCCATTTTACAAGAACCTATTTCAGCTCCTGAGTTAGATGATTTATTACCCGAAAACATCCTTCTAAAACTAAATAACAGATTAAAAACAACTGCTTCAGGAGACACAAGACAATCTTTCCTCTTACCGACACCTATAATAAGGAAGCAAACCGCTCTTTAGAGCCAAACACTTCTGGCGACTATCAATTTCATCAGACCAACAAAATGCACCTTATATATATATATGTAGCGATTTTGGTTTTAAAAATTATTTTTATCGATCGACGGCAAGAATTTCGTCGACTTTACTCTTCAATAAATTAAAAACAATCTCTGCTCTAACCTAATAATTAGATATAGCCCTGCAATGTCATTTTAAATTCCTAAAAAAACGAATAAAGACGCAACACTGATTAAACAGGAGAAACGTATAAAAATAAGCCTCAGAACAATATTAGACCAAAAGTTAAGTTATATACTAACGACAAAACTTTTGTACCAGATAGAATGAAAACAAATTCCCCATTTTACTGGCACTTCCTGAAGATAAAACGGAATCAATACAAAAAGCGGAATCGAATAAAACAAGATCTGAAGTTTTACCGGCACATACAACATTAGCTTACAAGTCAGGATATTTACAACAATCCCGTTACAATTAAAACATTTTTTATCTTTACAGAATACAAACCATTTGCTCCCGTTCTTAATTATCTTAATCTATTTTCTACCTAAACTTCGATTCTGACTTTCACACAATCCCTGCAAACCTTTGGTTGTCCAGGCTCTGACCATGATAATTACAGAAAAATAGTCTGGACGAAAATCAAGATCATTACAATACAAAGCTTTTTATTCAGCAAAACAATCTGAGACACAAAAAGGCGATTTTACCCACTAAATCATAAAGAAGTTTATCTTTATAAACTTACGGTCAAATCTAATTTGAGAAATAAAAAGGCAGAAAAGTACGAAAAGCTTGTCATCTTATAATTATATATATATTTGTATCATAAATAAGTTAAGTTCCCTAAATGAAAAAAATATCACTACTTTTAATTTGTTCTTTTATTCTTTTTAAAGCACAGGCTCAGGAAAATCGACCTATTACGACTGGAGTCCCATTTTTGTTAGTTGCAGCAGATGCCAGAGCAGCCGGTTTAGCTGATCAGGGTGTAGCGACATCATCAGATGCTTTCTCTCAGCAATGGAACCCTGCAAAATATGCTTTTGCAGTCGACAAGCAGGGCTTCTCAATTAGCTATACCCCTTACCTAACGGATTTAGCCAATGACATTTCTCTTGGACAGGTCACGTACTACAACAAAATAAATGACAGAAGTGCCTTTGCCGGCAGTCTTCGTTATTTTGGTTTTGGAGATATTGAATTAAGAACAACAGGCGATCCTAATGAAGCCGCAAGAATAGTATCACCAAACGAGTTCGCATTAGACGGATCATATTCTTTGAAGTTAAGCGAAACATTCTCGATGGCAGTTGCCGCAAGATACATTCGTTCCAATTTAAAAATTGCCTCAGAAGATGTTGATGCTTCACCCGCCAGTACTTTTGCAGTAGACATTGCAGGGTTCTATCAATCTGAAGAAATTGCTTACTCAAATTTTAACGGAAGATGGAGAGCAGGTTTCAACATGCAAAATCTGGGTCAAAAAATAAGCTATGACAATGATGATTTAAGCTCAAACTTTTTACCGGCTAATCTTAGACTGGGCGGAGGTTTCGATTTTATTTTCGATGATTCTAATAAGGTAGCACTTAGTGTTGAGTTTACTAAACTTTTAGTGCCAACACCTCCAGGACCGGGAACTCCTGTTGACGCAAATGGAGATGGCGATTATGATGACCCGGGAGACATCTCTCAGGAGAAGGCAAATGCCACAAACTTCAAAAACTATAATGACATCGGTTGGGTTTCAGGGATTTTTAAATCATTTGGAGATGCACCGGGAGGTTTCAGCGAAGAATTAAAAGAAATTACCTACAGTGTAGCAGCAGAATACATGTATCAGGATGCATTTGCATTACGAGCAGGATATTTTCATGAAAGCCCACAAAAAGGAGCAAGACAATTCTTTTCTTTAGGAGCCGGATTTAAATACAATGTTGTTAAAGTCGATGTTTCCTACTTATTTTCGACATCAAAAATAAAAAATCCGTTAGAAAACACACTTCGTTTTTCTTTAACCTTTAACTTTGGTGACAAATACGAAGTTTATTAAACAGAAAAAATAAAAATTCAATAACAATCCAAATTTCTATTTCTTAGAAATTTGGATTTTTTTTCCCATAAAAACAAATGAAAAACATAAGCATTACATCATCATTTATAGTTTACGACACACTGCAAGAACTTTCAGCAGACATTCAGGATTTAATGAATCAGGCTGTCGAAGTTCGCAAAAAAGCATACGCACCCTATTCTCAATTTAGGGTTGGGGCAGCATTATTATTAGATAACGGAAAAATAGTTTTAGGATCAAATCAGGAAAATGCAGCTTATCCTTCCGGACTTTGCGCAGAACGTGTAGCCATTTTCCACGCAGGAGCCATTTACCCTGAAGCCAAAATTTTAAAAATTGCCATAACAGCAGCTTCAGACACCAATCAAACTACAGCACCAATCCCACCTTGCGGTTCATGCCGCCAATCTATTGCAGAATACGAAATCAGGCAAGAGACCCCTATAGAAATCTTTTTTATGGGAGAAATTGGCGAAGTTTACAAATCAGCATCCCTAAAAAATCTGCTCCCTTTTATGTTTGATAAAAAGTTCTTGTAAAAAAAAGCCAAAAAGTGACGTTTAAATTTTACTTCTTAATAGGAATGTCTTATTTTTGCATCCCGACCTTTCGGGCGCAAATTTGTGGGAGGAAACTATTTTGCGTTATAGGCAACAATTGATAACACAAACAAACTTTAGCAAAAGAAAGAATTCAGATGAAAGAAGTTACAAAAGAAGTATATTTAAAGTGGTACGAAGACATGCTACTTTGGAGAAAGTTTGAAGACAAACTTGCAGCATTATACATTCAACAAAAAGTTAGAGGTTTTTTACACCTATATAATGGTCAGGAAGCTGTACTAGCAGGTGCCTTGCACGCTATGGACCTGACTAAAGATAAAATGATTACTGCTTACAGAAATCACGTTCAGCCAATTGGTATGGGTGTTGATCCTAGACGAGTAATGGCTGAGCTTTTAGGAAAAGCAACAGGAACTTCTAAAGGTATGGGAGGTTCTATGCACATTTTCTCTAAAGAACACCGTTTTTACGGAGGACACGGAATCGTAGGTGGACAAATTCCGGTAGGAGCTGGTTTAGCTTTTGCTGATAAATATTTTGAAACTGGCGGAGTTACTATGACCTATTTTGGTGATGGTGCAGCAAGACAAGGTTCACTACACGAAGCTTTCAACATGGCTATGCTATGGAAATTGCCAGTTGTTTTTATCGTTGAAAACAACGGTTATGCAATGGGAACTTCTGTAGAAAGAACTGCAAACCATACTGATATCTGGAAACTTGGTTTAGGATATGAAATGCCTTGCGGACCTGTTGACGGAATGAATCCTGTAAAAGTTGCTGAAGCTATGACTGAAGCAATTGACAGAGCACGTCGCGGAGACGGACCAACTTTCCTTGAAATGAAAACGTACCGTTACAGAGGACACTCAATGTCTGATGCACAATTATACCGCTCTAAAGAAGAGGTTGAAGAGTACAAAAAAATTGACCCAATTACTCAGGTTTTAGATGTAATTAAGGATCAAAAATATGCTACAGAAGAGGAAATCGAAGCAATTGACCAAAGAGTTAAAGATTTGGTTGAAGAATGTGTGAAATTCGCTGAAGAATCTCCATATCCTGAATTACAGCAATTGTATGATGTAGTTTACGCACAAGAAGACTATCCATTTACACCTCATAAACTATAACAATATTATGGCGATAAAAGTAACAATGCCTCGTTTGAGCGATACTATGACGGAAGGAACGGTAGCGACTTGGTTAAAAAAAGTAGGCGACAAAATTAGCGAAGGTGATATCCTTGCTGAAATTGAAACAGATAAAGCAACAATGGAATTTGAGTCTTTCAACGAAGGAACTCTTTTACATATTGGAATTCAAGAAGGGCAAACTGCTCCGGTTGATTCATTATTAGCGATCATTGGTAAAGAAGGAGAAGATATTTCTGCTCTTTTAGCTGGTGGTGAAGCTCCTGCTGCCAGTTCCGAAGCTTCGGAACCAAAAGCTGACGCTGCTCCTGCTGCAGAAACAAAATCAGAAACTCCTGCTCCAGCTGCAAAAGCTGCAACTGAACTTCCTAAAGGTGTTGTAGTTGTAACTATGCCACGTTTGAGTGATACAATGACAGAAGGAACAGTAGCAACCTGGTTGAAAAAAGTAGGCGACGCTGTTGCAGAAGGTGATATTTTAGCCGAAATTGAAACTGACAAAGCAACTATGGAGTTTGAGTCTTTCAATGAAGGAACATTATTATACATAGGAATTCAAGAAGGAAACAGCGCCCCTGTTGATAGTTTACTAGCTATTATCGGGCCTGCAGGAACTGACATTTCAGGAATTGCTGATAATTATACTGCCGGAGGTACTGCAACTGCAAGTGCTCCTGCTGCTGAAGAAACAAAATCTGCTCCCGCTGCTGAAAAAGCAACTGAAGCTGCTGCTGAAACTTCAAACGGAGGAAGAATTTTAGCTTCGCCATTAGCGAAGAAAATCGCTTCTGACAAAGGAATCCAATTAAATCAGGTTAAAGGTTCCGGAGAAAACGGACGTATCGTAAAAAGCGATATCGAAAACTTCTCTCCAGCTGCGCAAGCACCAGCTGCAACAGCAACCGCTGCTGCACCAAAAGCTGACGCCGCTCCTGCTGCACCAAAAGTATTTGTTCCTGCCGGAGAAGTTTTCACAGAAGAGATCAAAAACTCTCAGATGCGAAAAATTATCGCAAAACGTCTTGCAGAATCATTGTTTACAGCTCCTCACTACAATTTAGTGATCGAAGTAACCATGGATGATGCAATGGCCGCAAGAGCAACAATCAATAGTGTTCCGGATACAAAAGTATCTTTTAACGATATGGTAATTAAAGCTTGTGCTTTGGCCTTGAAAAAACATCCAAAAATTAACTCTCAGTGGAAAGAAGATGTTATCATCATCAACCACCATGTTAATATTGGTGTTGCCGTAGCTGTTGAAGACGGATTAGTAGTTCCTGTATTGAAATTTACAGATGCTATGAGTTTATCTCAAATTGGAGCTTCGGTAAGAGATCTTGCAGGAAGAGCTAAAAACAAAAAACTTGGACCACAAGAAATGGAAGGAAGTACTTTTACAGTATCTAACCTTGGAATGTTTGGTATCACTGAATTCAATTCAATTATCAACCAACCAAACTCTGCAATTCTTTCTGTAGGTGCAATTGTTGAGAAACCAGTAGTTAAAAACGGTCAGATTGTAGTAGGAAACACAATGATGTTATCATTAGCGTGTGACCACAGAACAATTGACGGTGCAACAGGCGCTCAATTTTTACAAACATTAAAACAATATATCGAAAGCCCGGTTACAATGTTGGCATAATTTTTTCATGTCAACCCGAGCATCCCGAAGCTTCGGGAGAAGGTTATTTATAATAAAATCCCGTTTTGTTTATTCAAAACGGGATTTTTTGTTTAATTTTCATCCTCAAATTCAATACTTCGTAAAATGAAAAAACTAATCCTTGCCACTTTATTCCTGACCATAATTGCCTGTCAGAAAAAGGACCAAACAGAAAAGACAACTGCCGTTACAGATGAACACAGTTATTCTAAACCAGAACTTGCCGTTGTAAAACATCTTGATCTTGACATAAAAGTCGATTTTGATACACAAACTATTTCCGGAAAAGCTTCCTGGTTAATTGACAACATCAGTAAAGGAAATGAAATTATATTCGACGAAAACACACTTAATATTACCAAAGTAACTTTAGGCGACGACGAAAAAGAAACCAAATTTGAATTAGGAAAGGATGTAGAATTCCACGGAAAACCACTTCATATTACAATCGAACCTAATACTACGAAGGTCAACATTTACTACAGCACCACAAAAGAGGCTATTGCCTTGCAATGGTTAACACCAGAACAAACAGCAGATAAAAAGAAACCTTTCCTTTTCTCTCAAGGAGAAAGTGTATGGTCACGCACCTGGATTCCTTGCCAGGATTCGCCGGGAATCCGTTTTACTTACAATGCAAAAGTTACCGTTCCTAAAGATTTATTAGCTGTAATGAGTGCCGTAAATCCACAGAAGAAAAACGACACCGGAGTTTATACCTTCAAACAAGACAAAGCAATTCCGTCGTACTTAATGGCAATTGCCGTAGGAGATCTCGAATTTCAATCTATAGACAACAGAACCGGAGTCTATGCAGAACCATCATTAATCAAAAAAGCTGCCTGGGAATTTGCCGAACTTGGAAAAATGGTTGTGGCTGCCGAAAAATTGTACGGTCCTTATCGTTGGGGACGTTATGACGTATTAGTTCTACCTCCAAGTTTTCCTTATGGCGGAATGGAGAACCCTAATCTAACTTTCCTAACTCCGGGAGTTATTGCAGAAGATCGTTCTTTAACCAGTTTACTGGCACACGAATTAGGACACAGCTGGAGTGGAAACTTAGTAACCAATGCAACATGGGACGACATTTGGTTAAACGAAGGCTTCACTACTTATGTAGAACACAGAATTGGAGAAGCTATCTTTGGGGAAAAAGAATTTGAAATGCAAAATGTTATTGTTCGCAAAGAATTAGTTGACAATATCGCTGAGCTAGGAAATACAAATCCCGACACAAGACTGAAAGTATCTTTGACAGGAAGAAATCCTGACGACGGAATAAGCATGATTCCATATGTAAAAGGTTACGCATTTTTAAGAATAATTGAAAATGCAGTTGGACGCGAAAAATTTGATGTTTTCATTAAAAATTATTTCGACGCACACGCTTTTCAGTCCATCACCACAGAAGATTTCATTAAATACTACAATGAAAACCTTATAAAAGGAGACAAAGCACTTGCAGATAAAATAAAAGCAGAAGACTGGATTTACAAACCGGGAATTCCATCTAATATTACTCCGGTAAATTCAGTAGATTTTGATGCTATTGACAAACTTCAAAAAAGCTGGAGAGAAACAGGCGTTAAAGGATTAAGTCAAAAAATAACTACCACTACAGAAAAACAGTATTTTATAGATCACCTTCCAACAGATATTACACCAAAAGAGATGGAAGCAATAGATACTGAATTTAACTTTACAAAAGGCGGTAATTTCATCATCAAACGTCAATGGTTTATTCCATCTATTCGTTATAAATATGCAGCAGCATATCCTGCAATTGAACAATTCTTAATTGCAACGAGCAGAACAGGATCAGTTATGATGCTTTATAAAGAAATGGCAAAAACACCGGAAGGAAAAGCCTGGGCGAAAAAGATTTTTGACAAAGCAAAATCTGGTTATCACGCTACAACTGTTCAGGCTGTTGAAGGCATTTTGAAATAGCTGTGTTCATTCTCCGTTTACAGCTTCAGCATTCAGTGGAGCGCAAGCCGAAAACTGAGACTGAAACTGAGACTGAAAAAAAAATCCCCGATTACAAGCTGTAATCGGGGATTTTTTTATGCTTAATTTTTATTTTTAGCTTCTATCCACTTTGCCATGTATTTGGTACTTTTTAGAGTATGATGTTGCAACAAACTCCCCATGAAATTATGCAGACGATGATTCTCAGAATCATTCAAAAGCGAATTAATTTTTGTCACCAAAGCCGTTGAATACTTACTCAATTGATAACATTCATTCACAATTGCAACTCCATTTTTTTGAGATTGTTTCCACAAGTTTTCATCATGATATAACTCAACTGCTTTTTTTGCAAACAGTTCGACATCATCCGTAATAAAACCATTCCACGGTAAATTTGCATGCATTGCTTCAGAACCAATAGCCGAAGTTATGCTTGGCGTTCCACATTGCATTGCTTCTAATAGTTTACCTTTTAAACCGGCACCAAACCGAATTGGCGCAAGAACAATACGTGATTTCTTAACAATCTCATTTGCATTTTCAGCTCTTCCCATGATAAAAAAACCGTTTTTAGGCTGATGCAATTGCAATACTTTTTGCGAAGGATAAGCACCAAAAACCTCCAAAATAGCTTCCGGAAATTGCTTTTTGATCAATGGCCAAATCGTTTCTTTCAAATACTGAACCGTATTCCAATTGGGCTCATGAAGGAAATTACCAATGAATACAAAATTTTTACGCTCCTCAAACAAAGGCAATTTCAGAAGATCCAATTCAGACATTTCATATACCAGAAATGGCAAGTAGTAAAGCAAATCAGAATTAATTTTAAAAACCTCATTTAAAATTTTCATTTCAAATTCAGAAATAATAAAAGACAGATCGCATCTTAAAATACTGGCAACTTCACGTTTAGCAACTTCCTCAGACAACAAATCCAGAAGTTCGAAAGCCCTGTTTTCCTTAAAAGCTTTTTGTCTTGCCGTTCTTAAACAATGTAAATCTTCGGTATCCAATAACCGAATTGCTTTTGGACAATTTTCAGAAACCCGCCATCCAAATTGTTCTTCGATCATAAAACGATCAAACAAAACAACATCCGGATTCAATTCGATAATGAAATCATCAAAACTGGAATTATTGAGTTCTATGGATACTTTCTTTACTCCAAATTCAGATAAATCGACCATAAAATCACTGTCTAAAGCAGGGCTCGCAAATGTAATCTCAAATCCGTTTTGTTTAAAAATAGAAATCAATTGCATCATTCTTCGGCCCGCTGCAGACGAATTGGGTTCAGGCCACACAAAGCCAATGATTAAAAGTTTTTTTATCTGATTCATTTTAAAATATTTCAAGCTACAAAATAATGCTTTTTTGAGCGTAATCATACAATATTTCCTGATTTTTAGTAATAAAAAACACTAATTTTGCAAGAACTAAAATGCCGGGAAATTATGTTAGGATTAAAATTAGCCACAGACCCTCGTTGGGTAAATATAGTAGAATCGAATATCGAAGAAATTTTGACAGACCATGCGTGGTGTGAACAAAAAGCAGCTTCGAATGCAATAAGTTTAGTTACTTACAATTCTGAATTAGAAGAATTAGTAACCGAAATGCTCGTGATTGCCAGAGAAGAATTAGAGCATTTGCAAATGGTTCATGACATTATTAAAAAAAGAGGCTTGACATTAGGGCGCGAAAGAAAGGATCATTATGTAAATGAACTTTTTAAATTCATGAAAAAAGATGGCAGCCGAAAAGATGCACTTTGCGATCGTTTATTATTTTCAGCAATGATCGAAGCCAGAAGCTGCGAGCGTTTTAAAGTACTTTCGGAAAATATAAAAGATGAAGAATTAGCTAAATTCTATCGCGATTTAATGATTTCTGAAGCCGGTCATTATACTACTTTTCTAGGATTTGCAAGAAAATATACAGACAACATAGATATTGATAAACGCTGGAAAGAATGGATTGAATATGAAGGTTCAATTATTACTAATTACGGAAAAAGCGAAACCGTACACGGATAATAATCTTCAACATTCGATTTTAATCTTACCTATAAATACCATAATTTGTTATGTCAACAAATAAAACGAAGTCTATTTTATTAAAAACGGCTAAATACCTGGGAATTACTTTTGTGGTAATTATAGGTTTGTTATTCTTAACCCCTATTATTTTTGCTGACAAAATCAAAGAGCAGATTAAAAAAACAGCTAACGAAAAATTGACTGCAGAATTGAATTATTCTGACGTTTCTGTTTCCTTTTTTCAGCATTTCCCTTCCCTAACCCTAACTTTAAGCGATTTAAGCCTTAACGGATCAGCGCCTTATACAAGCGAAAAATTCATCACAGCAAAAGAGGTTTCTTTTGGAATTGACGTAGCCAGCCTTGTATTTAGCAAAGAAGTAAAAATTGATCAGATTTATTTATCCGACTCATTTATTAATGTAAAAGTAAATGCAAAAGGAGAAGCAAACTACAATGTTTACAAATCATCTGCGAATGCAACCGATCCTAAAGACAGCACTGACGCCGATGCATCACTAAAACTCGAAAAAATTGAAATTCTAAACAGTAAAATAATTTACGACGACTTGTCAACTAAAATTCATTTTGATGCTTTTGGATTTAATTATTTAGGAAAAGGGGATTTAACCAAAGCTGTTTTCGATTTATACTCAAAAGCCAAAATCGAAAAACTAAATATCGTTTATGAAGGCGAACCTTATTTAATGAACAAAAAGATTGATGCCGATTTAATTACTAAAGTAAATGTAAACTCGTTATCTTTCTATTTTCAACAAAACAACCTTAAAATCAACCAGCTTTTGGTAGATTTCAAAGGGAAATTTGATTTCCTGAAAGACGGCTACAACATGGATTTTGTCATTAAATCAGATAATAGTAAGCTGTATGACGTTTTTACAGCTTTTCCTCCCAAATACATTACCTGGCTTTCTAAGACCGAATTAAAAGGGAATACCAATCTACTTTTAACTTTAAAAGGAAACTATATTGCATCACAAAATATCGCTCCTGATCTTGATCTGGACGTAAAAATAGACAGCGGATTTGTAAATTATAACAAAAGTGCATTTCCGGTTTCTAATCTTAATTTAGAGGTAAAAACCAAAGTGCCGTCCTTAAATCCGGATCTTGTTATCGTTGACGCTAAAAACTTATCTTTAAACATCAACAAGGATTATTTAAAATCGAAATTCTATGTTGAAGGTATAAATACCCCAAATATCAATGCTGATTTTAAAGCTAAGATAGATCTGGAAAAACTAACCAAAGCATTAGGAATTCCTGCCATAGTTCTAAAAGGAAACCTTGAAGGAGACGCAAAAGCAAATGGAAAGTTTGATCTGAAAAACAAACTTTTCCCGGTTACAAACGGAACTATTAATTTGGAAAATGGATATCTAAAAACACCATACTACCCAAATCCTATTACAAATATTATTATCAAATCTACAATCAACAATCAAAAAGGAACTTTTGATGATTTGAAAGTAAGCCTAAAACCAACTCAATTTACATTTGAAGGCAAACCTGTTTTTGTAGAAGCTGACCTGAGCAACTTTAATGATTTAACGTACGATATTAAAGCGAAAGGCGAACTTGACATTAATAAAATATATAAAGTTTTCTCTCAAAAAGGACTTGATCTGGATGGTTTCGTAAAAGCTGATTTAGTTTTGAAAGGAAAACAAAGCGATGCAGAAAAAGGGAGATACAGCAAACTTTACAACAAGGGAACTCTCGAACTTAGAAATATTGGCATTACATCAGAATATTTACCAAAAAAATTCATCATCAAAGAAGGAATTTTCAAAATCAATCAGGACAAAATGTCGTTCAATAACTTTTTGGCTGCTTATGGCGAATCAGATTTTAAAATGAATGGATACCTGCAAAACGTTTTCAATTATGTAACCACAAATACAGGCGTTTTAAGAGGCTCTTTTAAGGCCACATCCCGATACATCAACGTTGATGAATTTATGTCAAATACTCCGGCAAATACTTCTGTAACACAAACCAAAACTGAAACTCCGGCGCCACAAACCGCAGCAAAAACGGGAGTAATTATAATTCCGACTAATTTAAATTTACAATTTACAGCAAATGCGCAAAAAGTAAATTTCGACAAGTTAAACCTTCTTAATGCAGTTGGAAACTTAAACATGAACAAAGGCAAGCTAAGCATGCAAAATACCGGTTTTAACTTAATTGGCTGCAATGTTGGTATGAATGCCAATTATCAGGCAATAACTCCACAAAAAGCAAATTTTGATTTTAGCATTAAAGCAGAAGATTTTGACATTAAGAAAGCCTACAACGAAATTGAAGTATTTAGAAAAATGGCCAGTGCTGCTGAAAAAGCACAAGGAATTGTTTCTGTAGATTATCAGTTAAAAGGAAGACTAAACGGGAACATGGATCCGGTTTATCCATCGCTTACGGGTGGAGGAACACTTTCTGTAAAAGATGTAAAAGTAAGAGGATTAAAAATGTTTAATGCCGTAAGCAAAGCAACAAACTCTGAATCTATGCAAAATCCCGACCTTTCTAAAGTTGATATTAAAACTACAATCAAGAACAATATCATGACTGTAGAGCGCTTTAAATTTAAGTTTTCCGGCTTTAGACCAAGAATTGAAGGAACAACAAGCCTGGACGGAAAACTAAACTTAAAAATGCGCTTAGGCCTACCTCCTCTTGGCATATTCGGAATTCCCCTAACCGTTACCGGAACACAGGATAACCCGAAAATAAAGCTAGGAAGAAAAGGTGAAGACCTTGAAGAAACTAAAGATTCTGAGTAAAAACTAAATTCCAATTTTGGAAATTCCAATTTAACGATATCGGCCTTTGTCAAATTTTAAAACTTTGACAAAGGTTTTTTTTTGCAATCTTGCCATTTCGACCGAAATTAATACAGGGGTCACTTTGTATTAGCTCAACCTACAGCTTAAACATACAACATTGCGGAAACATACAAAATGCCCTTCGCCAATAACCACAACAAAACTGCCATTCCTAAAAATCCCCAAGTAGAATTTCTATCTCTTCTCCAGCTTATAAAAAAGGTTGGAATCTCCCAATATTTGATGACAATATAAATACTTGCCCCAATTAAAGAAGCCCAAATCATCTCGCCGGAATGAATATAAAAACTATAAAACAAAACTGACGAAAGAAAAAGAATTGTAACAAATTGCAAATAATAATAATTCTTATAATTATACCTAAAATTTTCTTTGAGCGATAAAAGCAAAAAGGAAACAATCAACAAACCAGTCAAAGCAGTTATAAAATACGAAAAAAGCGGATCAAATTTCTCTATAAGAATACCAGCAATAACTAAAGCCAACACAACACAAGCGGCGAGCGAATAAATACTTCTTTCGACAGCGTTATCCTTAAAAGGAATTAAGATTGGAGAAATGTATTTTTCTAAATTACGCCAAAATGGTAAAGCACAAATAAACGCCATACCAGAAACAACAATTTCATAATTATACAATGTATCTTCCGGAACTTTACTCAATACATAAAAAAGAGCCGCAGTAACAATAAGCGCAGGAAGACAGATCGTTTTTACTACTTCCCATCGACTAGCTTCCCAAAAATTATTTTTTACCACATAAACATACCTCTTGACTAAATATTGCTGCGTAAAAATAGCCGTTGACTGACTCCATAACAAAAACAAACCTATATGAATCACTACCGTTCGCAATGTCATTTCTTCTATGTAGCATCCAAAGAAAATACAAGCTGCACCAATTAATAACAATTCATATGTCAATAAAATCTGAGAAAACAAAACTTTGAACAAAGGCGCAAACTGCCTTATAAGCAGACCAATAATCAGACCCCAGTAATTGCGCATTAAACCTATAACTGCGCATACGCCAATAAATGCAGCAAGATATAACATCCAATTAGTCAGTGATTGCGTCTGCATCCATAACTGGACCGCAGAATTTTTTACCGGAGTATATAAAATACGCGAGTTGGCGTAAACTTCGCTTGCCAGTTGATTTCTTACCGTATCATTTATTATTGAAAACTGGTTTTTATGTTGCTGCCAATAAGCATTAGCATCATAACCACTTTTTTGTAAAACGGCAAATTCATACAAAATCTTTTTTTGATTATCGTTTAACGACACGATTTGCTCAGTAGAATCAATTTCTTTTGCAAATAGGCTTGTACAGAAAAGAAATAAAAGAAAAACTATTTTTTTCAAAATTCAAGTAGATTAATTCCTCCAAAAATACAAATAATATAACTCAATGTACACCTCAATAAATTAGTATCCTGTCAAAATAAGACATACGATTGGCACAAAAACAAAAAACCCGCTCTTTTCAGAACGGGTTTTGTAATAAGTAATCTAATGATTATGCTTCGAATGGAAGGATAGATACATAAGATTTGTTATCTCTTTTCTTTTGGAACTTAACAACTCCAGCTACTCTTGCGTGTAGTGTGTGATCTTTACTGATGTAAACATTTTCACCTGGATTATGTTTTGAACCTCTTTGTCTAACGATGATGTTTCCAGCAATAGCAGCTTGACCTCCAAAAATCTTAACGCCTAAACGTTTTGATTCTGATTCTCTACCATTCTTCGAACTACCGACACCTTTCTTGTGAGCCATGACGTATGAGTTTAAATATTGTTATTATTCTTTAGTAGCTTCTTTTTTTGCTTTTGGAGCTGCTGCTTTCTTTACTTTAGGAGCTTCAACTTCCTCAGTAGCTGCATCTTCTGCCACAACTGCTTTTTTAGCTGCTGCTTTTTTAGTTCCGCCTGCTGCAGTAATACCTTCAATTACAATTTGAGTAAGATATTGTCTGTGACCATTTCTCTTTTTGTATCCTTTTCTTCTTTTCTTTTTGAAAACGATAACTTTATCTCCTTTTAAGTGTTGTAACACTTTAGCTTCTACTGAAGCACCTTCTATAGCTGGGGCGCCTAAAGTTACGTTACCATTATCGTCTAATAAAAGAACTTTGTCAAAAGAAACTTTTGAACCTTCTTCATTAGTCAAACGGTTAACATAAACCTTTAAGTCTTTGCTTACTTTGAATTGTTGCCCTGCTATCTCTACGATTGCATACATACCAAATTGATTTATTGATTTTTAAGGTTGCAAATATACAATTAATAATTTAGTATGCAATCTCTTATTCTAAAAATAATTATTTTGCATAAAATACTGTTTTTAAAGACATTTCACGTCTTAAAACAAAACATTTAGCGGTAAAATACTGTTAAATTATCGTCAAAACAGAGCCAAACCCTTAATTGATAATTAAAAAAAGTTATTTTTGGCGTAACGATAATCAACTCTTGGCTACCTATAAGTTATAGGCAAATAAAAATTATTAATCTTTATGAAAAAATCAATAATGATGTTAAGTGCAGCACTAATGCTCGGCGGAGTGGCTCATGCTCAAAAGGTAGCTTTTGAAGAATATAATTTAGATAACGGAATGCATGTTATTTTGCACAACGACCCATCGGCTCCCGTTGTAATTACCTCAGTAATGTACCATGTAGGATCAAAAGATGAGCGTCCTGACCGAACCGGTTTTGCACATTTCTTTGAACATTTATTATTTGAAGGAACACAAAATATAAAACGTGGCGAATGGATGAAGATCGTCACTGCAAATGGCGGGGTAAACAACGCCAACACTTCTGACGACAGAACTTATTACTACGAAGTTTTCCCGTCAAACAGTTTAGAACTTGGTTTGTGGATGGAATCTGAAAGATTAATGCATCCTATTATTAATAAAATTGGTGTTGCCACGCAAAACGAAGTTGTAAAAGAAGAAAAAAGAATGCGTTACGACAATCAGCCTTACGGAAACATACTTCCTGAGGTTAAGAAAAACATGTTCAAAAATCATCCGTACCGCTGGACAACTATCGGTTCTATGAAAGATTTGGATGCAGCAACGCTGGAAGAGTTTCAGGCATTTAATAAAAAATTCTACACCCCAAACAATGCTGTTTTAGTGGTGGCAGGAGATTTTGACAAAGCTAAAACCAAAGAATGGATTCAGAAATATTTTGGTCCAATTCCGCGTGGAGAAGAAGTAAAAAAACAAACTTTTGTCGAAGAGCCAATTACTCAAACGATAAAAGCAACTTATGAAGATCCCAATATTCAGATTCCAATGATTGTTGCTTCTTACAGAACACCTTCGATGAAAACCAGAGATGCAAGGGTTTTAGATTTGATCTCTTCTTATTTAAGTGATGGAAAAAGCTCTAAACTGTATAAAAAAATAGTTGACGACAAAAAAATGGCTCTTCAGATTGGTGCTGTAGGTTTTAGTCAGGAAGATTACGGAATGTACATTTTATACGGCTTACCAATGGCTCCTTATACAACAGCCGATATCTTGAAAGAAATGGATGAAGAAATTGTAAAAATCCAAACTGACTTGATTTCTGAAAAAGACTATGAAAAACTACAAAATAAATTCGATAACAATTTTGTGAACGCCAATGCAAGCGTAGAAGGAATTGCTGAAAACCTTGCTTCTTATTATTTGCTTTACGGCGATGTAAATCTTATTAACACTGAGATCGACCTTTACCACTCTATTACAAGAGAAGAAATTAGAGAAGTGGCTAAGAAGTACTTAAATCCTAATCAGCGTTTAATTTTAGATTACATTCCTTCAACTAAAGTTCAAAACTAAGTCTATCGAATCATGAAAAAAATACATACATTTTTAATCCTTTTATTCCTGACTGGAATTATGCAAGCACAAGATCGCCCACAACCAAAACCAGGCCCATCGCCAGTAGTCAACATCAAAAAACCACAAACTTTTGTTTTGGCAAACGGTATGAAAGTTTTGGTGGTTGAAAATCATAAATTACCAAGAGTAAGTTTTAACCTAACCCTGGACAACGCTCCTTTTACCGAAGGAAACAAAAAAGGTGTAGATGAATTAACGAGCAGCTTAATTGGCAACGGAAGCAAAAAAACAACCAAAGAAGCTTTTAACGAAGAAATTGACTTTTACGGAGCTAGCCTTAATTTTACATCATCAGGCGCTTATGCAAGTTCTCTTTCTAAATATTCAGGACGCGTTTTAGAACTTCTGGCCGAAGGTGCGCTACAACCTAATTTTACTCAAGCTGAATTTGATAAAGAAAAAGCAAAACTAATTGAAGGACTTAAAGCCGATGAAAAAAGCGTTCCTGCAATTGCCAGCAGAGTTGTTGATGTTTTGGCTTATGGAAAAAATCATCCTTCGGGAGAATACATTTCAGAAGAAACAGTAAAAAACGTAACTCTGGAAGATGTTCAGAAAAACTACGCTACTTATTTTGTTCCTGAAAATGCTTATTTAGTAATTATTGGAGACATTAAATTCAAAGAAACAAAGGCAGCCGTAGACAAACTTTTTGGCGGATGGAAAAAACAAGCTGCACCAAAAAACACTTATCCAAATCCTGAAAACGTTTCTAAACTTCAAATTGATTTTGTAGATGTTCCAAATGCGGTTCAATCTGAAATTTCGTTAGTTAATACTGTAACTTTAAAAATGAGCGATCCTGATTTTTTCCCTGCAGTAATTGCAAATCAAATTCTGGGAGGAGATTTTAACAGTTACCTGAACATGAATTTACGCGAGCAGCATGCCTGGACATATGGCGCAAGCTCAAATATTGGAGCTGGGAAATATGTAACTAAATTCAAGGCTTCATCAGCCGTTAGAAATGCTGTTACTGATAGTGCAGTAGTTCAGTTTATTAAAGAAATAAAAAGAATCAGAACAGAGAAAGTTTCTTCAGATGTTTTAAAAAATGTAAAAGCAGGATATATTGGACGATTTGTAATGCAGGTCGAAAAACCACAAGCTGTTGCCAGATACGCCCTGAATATTGAAACAGAAAAACTTCCTGCTGATTTCTACGAAAAATACATTCAGACCATCAATAATGTTACCGCAGACGACATTTATCGTGTTGCCAACAAATACTTCCTGCTAGACAATATGCGAATTGTAATTGCAGGAAAAGGCTCGGATGTTCTGACTGGTTTAGAAAAATTGCAAATTCCGATTTTCTATTTTGACAGATACGGAAATCCTGTTGAAAAACCGGCAACCAAAAAAGATGCCCCGGCTGGAATTACTGCAAAAACAGTTTTCGAGAATTACCTTAATGCAATTGGCGGAGAAAAAGCGGTTTCTTCAGTAAAAACATTGGCAATGACAGGAACTACAACCGTTCCGCAAGCACCAGGACCTTTGACTTTTACATCTAAACTGGATTCGAAAGGAAAAATGATGGTTTCTCTTGCTATGGGAAATATGAACTTAATGAAACAAGTAGTAAACGAAAAAGGTGCTTATATCGAACAACAAGGACAACGCAAAAACCTTGAAGGTGCAGATCTTGCCGACATGAAAGCTAGCGCTGCTCCTTTTGAAGAATTGCAACTTGTAAAAAGAACAGACCTAAAAGTAGAAGGAATTGAACCTATAAACGGCAGCGATGCTTATGTAATAAAAGATAGTAAAACAACGTATTACTACGATGTAAAATCAGGCTTAAAAACAGCAAAAGGCAAAGTTCGCGAACAAGACGGAAAATCATCTGCTCAAATAACAAACTTTAACGATTACAGAGAAGTAAAAGGCATCAAAGTTCCTTTTAATTTGATTCAGAATGTTGGTTTTGAATTGGATATTAAAATATCTGAAATTAAGATTAATGAAGGGGTTTCTGAGAAAGATTTTTTATAAAGGTTCTGAGGTACTAAGTTGCTAAGGTTCTAAGATTTTAGAAGCTTTGTCAAAGTTTAAGAACTTTGACAAAGCTTTTTTTATGCGCTCTTATTTGTCTGGCTGAACGGAGTAGAAGCCTGACCCTATTAGATCGCGCAGTATAATCCCTACGGGATAAAACACTTGGTGGTTTAATGATATTTCTACCAATATGCAATCTCTCCGAGATAGAAAAGCAGGAATTAAATATTTGATAGAATAAAAAATGTCAATTTATAATCTCTTTTTTGAAATAAAGAATAAACATTGAATGTTTAGAAATCAAAACCTTACTCCATTAGGAGTTTAATGTTGGTAGAAAAATGAACATGAAAAATAAAAAAATGTCCCGTAGGGACTAAATTACATGGCTATAACACAATTTTGTCATTTCGACAAAGGAGAACGGACGAAGTAAATCACATGAGAAACTCCACCCCTAAAATCTCCAATCCTTGCAGAATATCTGATGTAATTTCTGCTTCGTCAGAAATGACAAAAAATACGCATACAATAATTGTGGTTACTTTGTGAAATATTTTTAAGTTCTAATTTTCAAAAGCCTTTGAACCTTTGAACCCTTACATCTCTGAACCTTCTTTCACAACAAAGATATTCAATTCAAAGCTTTTATTTCTTCGCAGACAAATAAACCCCAATCAAAATAATAAATGCTCCAAAAAACTGAATTGACGTTAGCATTTCATTATCTAATAATCCCCAGAAAAATGCCACTATCGGAATCAAATACGTTACCGATGTTGCAAATACCGGCGACGACATTTGTATTAATTTAAAGAACAAAACATTCGCGATTCCGGTTCCTAAAACTCCCAGAACCATTACAAAATAAATCGAATGCTGCGTGATATCTATATTTATTCTTTGCGAAATATCAGTTGTACTTAAAATGATTAATGCAGGCAAAAGCAAAACAGCAAAATTTCCTGTTGTAATACTAACCGAATTCAAATCAGACAAGTATTTCTTGATTAAATTGACATTTATAGCATAACAAAGTGTCGCAATGACAACGAGAATCACATAATAGTAGTTTTGCCCCGAATGAGCTGACGCGCCACTAAAAACCAACAATAAACAACCTACTAAACCAACAAAAACCCCAAGAACCTGTCGTTTTTGAAACTGAATTCCAAAAATAATTATTCCTAAAACGAGTGTATTCAAAGGTGTCAGCGAATTTAAAATCGCCACAATCGAACTATCAACCTGAGTTTCTGCAATAGCAAAAAGAAAAGCTGGCATAAAAGTGCCAAAAACAGAAGTTATGGCAACAAATTTCCATTGACGGCGCGAAATTTTCTTTAGACTCTTAAAGCCTACAATTAATAAAAACAAAGCAGCAAAAATAATTCGGAACGAACCCACCTGAACAGCTGTCAAACCAACCAGACCTCTCTTTATTAAAATAAAAGAACTTCCCCAAATAAGAGAAAGAATAAGTAAGTAAGCCCACTTTAATTGCTTTGCATCCATAAATACGATTTTGATGCAAATTTGTAATAATTTTATGAACTGACCTCCTCCTTTTTATTAATTTTGCAAAGAACACAACTTTATCTAATTAAAAATCATATATAATGAAATTTACAAAAATCGTTGCCACTTTCGCAATCGCAAGTTTAGTATTAGTAAGCTGCAAAAAAGAAGAAGACAAAAACCTAGCAAATATAAAATCTGAAACTACAGTGGTAAAAGAACACAAAGCAATTGCTGCCGAAAATGTTCAGACTGCAAGTTTTGAAATCGAAGGAATGACTTGTGCAATGGGATGTGCAAAAACTATCGAAAAAGAATTGGCTGATTTAGATGGTGTAGAAAAAGCTACGGTTGATTTTGACAAAAAAACGGCTACTGTTGTTTTTGACAAAACGGTTCAAAATCAAGAAAAATTAACTAAAGTGGTTCAGGCAACCGGAGACGGAAAAACATACAAAGTTTTGAATACTAAATCTTAAAAAAAATCTAATATTTTTTTTTAAAAATCCCAATATTTTTAAATTCCAAATCCCAACAACAATTGTGATTTAGAATTTTTGTTGGGTTATTTTCTTAAATTGACATTGGATATTTTTCTTAATTTTAAGACATAAAAAAGGGCGATCAAATTTTTGAACGCCCTTTTTTATGTCTTAGTTTTCTACTTCCATTTCAAAGTTTCCATTAGCCTTTGCATATCATTTTTTATATAACTTGCCGCTGGCATAATAGAATCAAAATTAGGCTTGGCATAAAAATAAACTGATCCTGTTATAAAATGCTTTGTACTATCTGTAACGTAAAACTGAGAGTTTGTAGCCGCATTCCCGTCAACTTGATAAAACATACCATAAACCTTTTTTTGAGGGTTTAAATACGGTTGTTCTAATATATCATCTGCCTTAATAACATGTTCATACGTTAATTTTTGGGCATCTTTAAGCAATTTATTGATATCACCATTTACTGGTTTGTATGTCAGGTAAATAGTGGCCTTCATTTTAGGATATGTAATTGCAAATCCACAATCTTTTTCTCCTTTAATTATAGCTGCTTCATTCATCTCAAAAGAAAACGGACAATTATTTTCAAAACCAACGTATTTTGCTTCAGGATAATCTAAACGAAGATAACCCGCCGGCTTGGGCACGACATCATCTTTACAACTTAAAACAGTCAATGCCAGTAAAATTGTTGCTATTGAAATCGTCTTTTTAAACATTCTAATCTATTGTTACTTTTATTTGTTTTACACGCTTTTTATCAACTGTTTCTATTGTAAAAACACAGTTTTCGAAAGCTACTTTTTGATCTTTTTTAGGAAAATTACCCAAAATTTCAAGAATAAATCCTGCCAATGTTTCGGCTTCTCCTTTACGCGATTCAAAAACGTCTTCATTAACATCAACGATTCTATAAAAATCTTTCATGTTTATTTTTCCTTCAAACAGAAAATTCTTTTCATCTATCTGCGAGAAATTCAAATTTTCATCATCAAACTCATCACTAATATCTCCTACTATTTCTTCTATAACATCTTCCAGAGATACTAATCCTGAAGTTCCTCCATATTCGTCGACCACAATCGCCAAATGGCTTTTAAGGCTTTGAAAATCCTTTAATAAATTATCGAGTTTCTTATTTTCAGGAACAAAAAAAGCTTCTCTTACTAAAGAGGTCCACTCAAACTCTTCCTTATCTATATGAGGCAATAAATCCTTTACAAATAAAATGCCTTCGATCTGGTCGATATTATCTCGGTAAACCGGAATTCTCGAAAATCCTTTCTCAATTATTTTAGGGCAAATGGCACTAAATGACTCAGATACTTCTAATGCAAAAATATCAATCCTGGGACTCATTACCTGCTTGGTATCTGTGTTTCCAAACGAAACAATTCCTTCCAGTATTTTTTGTTCTTCGCTTGATGTTCCTTCAGAATCTGTTAATTCCAGCGCCTGAGAAAGCTGATTGATCGAAAAACTATTCTTTTGCTTTCCTAATTTATTATGCAAATATAGCGTAACACTGCGCATTGGTAAACTTATTGGCGAGAGTAATTTGTCTAAAATAGCAATTGGATATGCAATTTGTTTTGCGAATTTTATATTATTTCTACTTGCGTAAACTTTAGGCAAGACTTCTCCAAACAATAAAATAAAAAAAGTAACTACAACAATCTCAAGAATAAATTTTAACGCAGGAGAACTAACATTTGCAAAAACATTCTGTCCTACAAAAGAGAATAAAATAACGACTCCAATGTTAAAGAAATTATTGGCTACAAGCAGGGTTGCCAGAAGTTTTTTGGGTTTGTCTAAAAGATTAGAAATAATTTTTCCTTTAGTCTGGCTTTCCTGTACAGTCTCGTCGATATCTTTTTGAGACAAAGAAAAAAGCGCTATTTCAGCACCTGATACAATTGCTGATAAAAACAGCAAAACAAATATTCCGACAAAACCAATTATTAAATTGATGTCTAAAGTGGTATTAAAAAATAAACTGGGCTCCGGGTCCAAATTAAAAAAGATTAGTTAAACAATCAAAAAGGCAGGTCGTTTATAGGCAGGCCTTCACTCGTCGCATCAAAGTTAGTATTTTTTACTGGTTCTGAATCGTGGTTTGGCTTCTGATTTCCAGTTTCTTTTTTGGTAGTCAAGAAAGTAAACTCAGTTACCTGAATTTCTGTTGTATATTTTGTAGTACCATCTTCGGCTTGCCATTGGCGCGATTTTATGCGTCCTTCGACATATATTTTATCTCCTTTAGAAAGATATTTTTCGCAAATTTCAGCTGCTTTATTACGTACAACTAAATTATGCCACTCCGTCGAAGTTATTTTTTCGTTGGTAGTTTTATTAATATAAACCTCATTTGTAGCTAATTGAAAACGTCCAATGCAATTTCCTCCATCAAAATAATGCATTTTTACATCATCTCCTAAATGACCAATTAGCATAACCTTATTTAATGTTCCGTTCATAATTTATTCGTGGTATTTATCCCAAAGATACATTTTTTTAGCAATTTATTTCTTGCTTTTCAATAAAATTACAAATTACAATTGGAAAACAAAAATTTTTTAAATCACTGGTATTCAATCTATTTTAAATTATTTATCGGATCTTATCTTTCCGTAACTGAATTTAAAGTCACTGTATTAAAAATATACAAATTGATTGTAAAACCATAAAAACAATATACTTTCGTAATAAATTACTTACTCATTAATCTCGCTTTTAAAACCACTCCTATGTTTGAAAACAAATCAGGATACAGTCAAACCTCAAATAAAGATCTGCATTTTATTTTAAAGATATTTTCGCTTTGTTTACCAATACTAGGGTTTCTTATTTATGCCAAAAAGAAAAACTCAGAACCCAAAGCTGCTACTTCGGCTTGTGAAATGGCAATCGCCGGGATTTTCATTGGAATTTCTATCAAACTTTTCCTGTATGCTTATCAACGATAATACTTAAACTTCTAATTCAAATTTCTTTTCAATAAAATTATAAATTACAATTGGAAAGGGAAAAGTTTTCAATTCACTGGTATTCAATCCGCTTTCTATTACTTCTGCAATCTTGACTTTCCAAAACTGAATATGAAGATGCTGGTGCGAAAGTTTATGAATAACAGTTGTTTCTATACACTCCTCTATACTTAATATACTATAGGACGGAAAAACATCATTTTGAACTGCTTTTGAAACAACATCAAAGCCAACAATTTCTGTCGTTTCTAAAAGAGGAAACTCATACAGGTTATGCCAAATTCCTTTTGCTGTTCTTTTTTGAATTGAAGTATTTCCTAAAACATCTTCTAAAATTAAATAATTAAAGAAACGATTTGTGACTTTTAATTTTTTCGACTTTACCGGCAAAACAGCAACTTTCTTTTTTTGAAGTGCCGCACAACTATCATTAAAAACACAAACCGGGCAATCCGGACTTTTAGGAACACATTGCAAAGCGCCAAACTCCATAATTGCCTGATTAAAAATCGCAGGATTATCTTTTGGCATTAATTCGTGTGCTAACTCTGTAAACTCTTTTTTAGTGGCTGGCAGAGAAATATCAGATTCAACATCAAAATAACGGGAAAGTACTCTAAACACATTCCCATCAACTACAGGAACGGCTTCATTATAAGAGAAAGAAGCTATTGCTGCTGCCGTGTATTCGCCAACACCTTTTAATTTCAATAACTCTTTATAAGCATCAGGAAAAACTCCTTTGAGATCATTTGCGACATATTGCGCTGTTTTATGCAAATTTCTGGCGCGTGAATAATAGCCTAATCCCTGCCAGAGTTTCAAAACCTGCTCTTCAGAGGCATTTGCCAAATCAAATACGGTAGGAAATTCCTCGGTAAAAGCGAAAAAATAGGGCGTTCCCTGCGCAACTCTTGTCTGCTGCAACATAATTTCTGATAGCCAAATATGGTACGGATTGGTGGTTTTTCGCCATGGCAAATCACGTTTGTTTTGTAAATACCATTTTATCAATATGTTAGAAAAATTCATTGCAAAATACTTAGAATACAAAAGTAAATGTTTATGTAATTAAAATTTAACGAATTAGCTTGATTAATTATTTTTTTAATTCCTATATTTGCAAACTCAAAAAAATAGTACACCATTTATAAAATAAAATAGGAAAGAAAATGACGAAAGCAGATATCGTAGCGAAAATTTCAGAGAAACTAGGTCTTGAAAAAGGAGATGTTCAAGCAACAGTAGAAACTTTTATGGAAGAAGTTAAAACTTCATTAGAAACTGGAGACAATGTTTACCTAAGAGGTTTTGGAAGTTTTATTGTAAAAACAAGAGCTGAAAAAACAGGTAGAAACATTTCTAAAAACACCACTATCAAAATTCCAGCACACAACATTCCTGCATTCAAACCTGCAAAAGTTTTTGTAGAAGGAGTAAAAACGAATAACGAAGCAAAATAATACTATTAATTAATCATAAAATCGACACGATATGCCAAGTGGTAAAAAAAGAAAGAGACATAAGGTAGCTACGCACAAAAGAAAGAAAAGAGCGAGAGCTAACCGTCACAAAAAGAAAAAGTAGTTTTAAACTACTTTTTTCTTTTTAAACGTTCATTGAAATTGAAAAAAAAGATGAAAGAGAAAAGAATTATAGAATATAGACGTAAAAATCTATGTTCTTTACTCTATTCTCTATTAATCTTCTTTTCCCCGGGTTCAATACCTGTTAAAAAAATATTGTTTAATCCATCCTTGTAGAAGTTGATGGTTTTTGGTTTTTGGTTTTTGGTTATTTTACCAACAACTATCAACAAACAACCGACAACCAATTCACGGATAAAAATTTACAGTGTGAATAAAGAATTAATCATTAGATCTAGTTCTGAAGCCGTAGATTTTGCCTTATTAAAAGATGGAAAACTAATTGAATTACACAAGGAAGAAGAGAAAAGCAACTTTCAGGTTGGTGATATTTTTATTGCCAAAATACGAAAACCCGTTGCCGGACTTAATGCTGCTTTTGTAAATGTAGGCTTCGAAAAAGATGCCTTTTTACATTATCATGATTTAGGACCTAACTTAGCTTCTCAACTGAAATTCATAAAACTTGTAAGCGCAGGTAAAATAAAAGATTTCTCCCTAAAAACCTTTCAGTTTGAAAAAGAGATTGACAAAGATGGCATCATTACTGATATTTTAAGTGCCAATCAATCTGTTTTAGTCCAAGTTGTAAAAGAACCTATATCTACCAAAGGTCCAAGAATAAGCGCTGAGCTTTCATTGGCAGGAAGATTTATTGTTCTCGTTCCGTTTTCTGACCGCGTTTCTATTTCACAAAAGATAGAAGACAAAAAGGAAAAGGATCGTCTAAAAAAACTTGTATTATCTATCAAACCAAAAGGATTTGGTGTTATTGTTCGCACAGTAGCCGAAGGCAAAAACGTAGCCGAATTAGAAAAAGATTTGCAGAACCTGCTTGGCAGATGGACTGCAATGTGTAAAAAATTACCAACTGCTCATCATCCATCAAAAGTATTAGGAGAGCTCAACAGGGCTTCTTCGATATTAAGAGATGTATTCAATGATACCTTTAGTGGTATTCAGATAGATGACGAAGAGTTGTACCATCAAACGAAGGAATATCTGCAAGAAATTGCACCTTCAAAACAATCGATTGTTAAGTTTTATCAATCAAATGACACTCCAATTTTCGAGAAATACAATATAGAGAGACAAATCAAAACTTCATTTGGAAGAACGGTTTCTATGAGCAAAGGCGCTTATCTTATCATCGAACACACTGAAGCTCTTCACGTTATAGACGTAAACAGCGGGAATCGTTCGAATAAGGCGACGAATCAAGAAGATACCGCCATGGAAGTAAATATGATTGCTGCCGCTGAAATTGCCAGACAACTTCGTTTGCGTGATATGGGCGGAATAATTGTAGTAGATTTTATCGATATGTCTAATCCTGAAAACAGGAAGGTTCTGTTCGACTTCTTGCGAGAAGAAATGAGCGACGATAAAGCAAAGCATAAAATCTTACCGCCTAGTAAATTTGGCTTAGTTCAGATTACCAGACAACGCGTAAGACCAGAAGTTAATATTAAGACCAGAGAAGAAGATCCTAACAATGAACATGGCGAAATTGAAGCGCCAATTTTAATCATTGACAGAATCAAATCTGATCTGGACAGAATTTTAAAAACCCACAAAAATGTTGTGCTTAATGTACATCCGTTTGTGGCTGCATACCTCAGTCAAGGTTTTCCATCATTACGTTCAAAATGGTTTTTTGAACATAAGAAATGGGTGAAAATCATACCTCGTGACGCTTACACGTACTTAGAATATCATTTCTATGATAAAAAAGGAAATGTTATTTCAGAATAAAAACAGAAACCGCCTCTCGAAAGATTGGCGGTTTTTTTATGCCTTAAAGTTTTTCATTTATACGCCTTATGGCTTTTAACATTACAAAGAAAACTTATAATGGTCATTACAATACAACTTTAAAAGTACCTTGCCTAATATTTTCTTAAAGCTAAAAGACACAAAATGCAAACAAATAAAATCAATAACCTACGCAGAAATATCACTATTAATTTTCTGCTTATCACTATACTTTTAATCTCATCAAAAATATCTGCTCAGAATGACACTATTTTCTTTGATCAGAATTGGAAAAAAACCAACAAAGAAACTGCGCTTTATTATCGAATTAAACCACTGCAAAACAAAGACAAACCCGGCTGCTGGCTGCAAAGTAAAAAATACCGTTCTCTTTATATAATTAAGGATTATTACCTAAAAGACAACACACTACAATTTGAAGGATATTCAAAAGATCCCGAAGGAGAGCACTTAATAGGAAATGCTAAATGGTTTAGCGAAGATGGCAATCTTATTGAATCCAGAGATTTCACTTACAAGCAAAATGGAGACAGTCCTGGTTTTAAAATTCCAGAATGGCCAATTCTATTTGTAGATTATAAAATTGCCGTAAAAAGTCAATTTACCGGCGGGCTTGAATTTTGTTTAGATTGTGAAAACAAAAATAAATTGTTTTTAGGAGTAGGATTCGGAGTAACTTCTTATAACCATACTTACTATGGCTTACCTGATTTCCATTTATCCTATAACAGGGAGATTCTATTTGTCAAGAGCGGCCTTTCAGACAAACATGCCTATGCCCTGGCCGGAGTAACGCTGCTAAATATTATAGATTTAGGCTTTGGTTATTCACAGCCATTTAATAACGATAAGATTCCGGTAATCAAAGGCTTTACTTTTGGGACTACTTTCAGATTTTCAAGAAATCAAAAAGCATACACGCAAATCAGAGTCATGTAATAAAATCTATTCTCTAACAATTTCTATTTTTCTTCTTATTTCATTACCAAAAGCATCCACCACCGTAATATGATGTATTCCTGATGTTGGTGTAATTGGCAGTTCGTGAAACGTTTTTGTTGTTGCTTTGTAAACATTATCAACATACCAAAATAATTCTTTATCCCTCTCTGAATAGGCTACTTTAAGAATTACAGGCTGAACTTCGCTATTAAAATTCTTCGTTAAATAAATTTTGCTATTCGACTTTGGGTAAATAAAATCCATCGTTGTCGTTTGTGTTCCCTGACAATCTTCTTTAAAAGGAGGCAAAGGCAAATACTCAATATGCTGGCTTTTGTAATACCAAGCCATAACGGGCGGTAAAACAAACCAATTTTTAGTTACTATATTATCGATACTTTCACAACTGCTGTTAACCTGAAATTTCTCTGTTTTGTCTAAATGAACTGTTTTATGATATGGACAAACTGCTGTAGATTTTCCTTTTTTGGGAACCCATTGCTTGATTTTAGGACATTCCTCTTTTACCAGATAACCACTCAGGCGACAAACCTCTACTTCATCTAAATCTTTATAAGGTGTTTCGAACCATCTTTGTCTTGGCAATAAATTAAAAATATCAAATAAAACAGGCGCTGCACTAGTTACACCGGTCAAGGTTGGCCTTCCCTCGCCTGTTGCATTTCCCACCCAAATTCCCACTACATATTTCGAATTTGTTCCAATTGCCCAGGCATCTCTGTTCCCGAAACTGGTTCCTGTTTTCCAGGCAATTTTCAGGGAACTGTCATAAAACTTCCAGGCTTCATCTCCTTCAGGTCGGTTCACTTCTTCCATTGCATTATATGTCAACCAAATTGATCCGGCGCCTATTATATTCTTCTGGTCTGTTTCTGATCCAAAATCAGGCTCAAAATCATTTCTGTAATTGAGCTCTGTAAATTCTTTGGTTCTGTATTTTGCTTGATTTTTAGTATAATAATTAACCGTTGAAGACAAACTTGCATACGTTCTGCACAAATCCCATAAATTACTTTCGGCACCACCTAAAATAAGAGATAATCCATAATGATCAGGCGTTTTATTGATATCTCTTAATTTGAATTTCTGTAATTCTTCATAGAATTTATTCACGCCAAAATCCTGCAGCATCAAAACAGCCGGAATATTCAATGATCGTGACAAAGCACGATGCGCAGGCACAGCACCATCAAAAGTCAGATTAAAATTTTGAGGTGTATATCCTGCAATCTGCGTTGGAATATCTGCTACCAAAGTATTGGGCAACAACTCGCCATCGTCTAACATCGCAGCATATAAAAGAGGTTTCAGGATACTTCCGGTACTACGTGGCGCATCAATAATATCAACATCTTTTTGGTGGTCTTTATCTGTTGGGGCATTTCCCACATAACTCATGACGCTTCTATTTGAAACATCGATCACCAAAATTGCTAAATTATTGACTTCATTTTGCTTGTATTGATTGTAGTAATATTTTGCAATTTGATTTACTCTATTCTGTAATGAATAATCAATAGTTGTTTTTACACGTGTTCCTTCTTCTCCTTTTGCAACTCTTTGCAATAAATGTGGTGCAATTTGCGGAAGATCATACGGTTTTTGAGGTAATGGTTCTTCAACAGCCAATTCGTACGTTTGTTTATCAATTATTCCTTCCTTATGTAGTTTTAGTAAAAGTCGGTTTCGTTTGTCTAATAACTTAATCTGATTTTTACCCGGATAAATTAAACTTGGAGCATTTGGCAAAACGGCCAAAGTTGCATTTTCTGCCCAGGACAATTGATTGGATTGCACACCAAAATAACGCCATGCAGCCATTTCAAGTCCAACAACATTTCCTCCAAAGGGCGCATGAGCAGCATACAACTCAAGAATTTCATTTTTAGAATATCCTAATTCTAATCGTGTTGCGAGAATAATTTCGATAAATTTTTCAAAATAAGTTCTTCCTTTACCTTTTCGGGACAATCGGATAACTTGCTGCGTTAATGTACTTCCTCCTCTGACTACTTTTCCGGCTTTTCGGTTTTGCTTGATAGCATTTACCACCGCCACAGGATTAAACCCCAGATGTTTATAAAAGTATTCGTCTTCAAAATAAACAATACATTTCTTGAATTTATCGGGAACGCTGTCTTGGGCAGGAAAACGCCATTGTCCGTCTCTTGCTATTTTAGCTCCTAATAATTCGCCTTCTTTACTCTCGATTACCGTAGAATAAGGCTCCTGAAATAAAGTTCGGGGTAATGAGAAATAATAAATCAGCAAGAGCAAAAATGCAATTACTGATTTTATCCTATTTTTTTTAATCCAATTTATAATGCGTTGTGAGAACGCTATTAATTTATTTTTCAAAATAATATTATCATTTTCATATCCTAACAGGTTTCCAAAATCTGTTAGGCATCTATTTTCAATCCCCAAAAAAAATATCCTTTTCTATAACATACTTAACAGGTTTTGGAAACCTGCTAGAATAAATAACCTTAAGGATTTTCTATTCGTCCATTAAATAAATATCATTCATTAATCCTTCGTACATAATTCTCCTTTCATCATGACAGAATTCAAAATTTTCTAATCCTCCAAATAAATTCAAAATAAAATCTCTATCAATACTCGTCCTTCTTTCAGACAAATAAGAACGATATGATGAATGTAAATAACTTGCAAAATGTTCCGTAAATTTATGTTTAACAGGATTTAAATGAACATATACAATTAATTGCCTTAAATAATTTTCATCTTCTATTCTGTTTCTTTGTAAATGCTCCTGAAATAAACTTCCGGTTCTATTGTAAGCTTCATTAATACTTTTTGAATAGGCATTAAACAAATTCGAAAATGGCAGATGAATTTTCTCTTTTAATTTTTCAGAAATGTCCACTTTATCTTTTATCCTTAACACGATATGAAAATGATTCTTAAGCAAGCAATACGCATAAATATCTGCGATGGGTAAAATGTATTTCTTTACTTTTTCCAGAAAATAATTATAGTTCTTTTCTTCAATAAAAATATTCTCTTTGTTATTTCCTCTGTTATAAATATGATAATATTGTCCCGCTTCAAAAATATCCTTCTTCACCTTCAATGAACTTTTAAATTATTTCTTTAACTTTTTATTATCCTAACAGGTTTTTAAAACCTATTAGGTATCTTTTTTTTTTAACTTTATTTTTATTCTTAGAATTCATATAAATACCTAACAGGTTTTAAAAACCTGTTAGGATACGTAATCCTATGTGAATTTTATTTCACCACCTCAACCCAGAATCCTTTTGTTCTGGCAAGGAATGTATTATCATACATGGCTTCACATTGTAATCCAGGTAAGTAATAATTCCCTAAGTAAGATGCATTCAGCAAAATGCGGAATACTTTTGTTTCTCTGGATTTCATTCCAAAATAGAAATTAGTTCTGTCGTCACGAATATCTATATAATCGGCAATATTATTTGTTGCATCACCATAATCAGTAAAACGAGTATTTACAATTTCGAATCCTGAAGGCAGAATTTGGGTTAAAGCTACATTTTCAATGCTTTCATTTCTTTGGTTTTTAACCGTTACCTCAGCAATAAATTCGGTTCCCTGATTAATTTTAGAAACGTTGATTACACTGCCTTTTCTATTTTTGAAAACAATAGCAGCAGCAACATCACTCTGAACTACATTTTCTTGTCCAATTGGCAATATTCCCGTGTTTAAAACACGAACATAAATCGTATTGTTTTTATTGTTTTTGAGTGTAATGCTATTAGATCCTGTTTGAACTACTAAACTTCTGTCGGCAATTGTTTTTTGTGTATTTATAGTTTCGCTTTTACCGCTTTTGCTAAACTGAATATTGATTCCTTTAGGACCATTACTTGCTGCAAATTTCGACATCGCATACAAACAATAAGCTGTTGTTTGCGTGCTCATCCATTGATTATTAGACATTTCTTTGGCTAATTTTGAGGCCATAGTAAATGCTTTTTGTTTTTGGTCTAAAAGCAACATCGTTTCTAAAGCCATTGCTCTGTTTCTTTCGCTTGAACCGTAATAGTAATAATTGTAATCACTTGATTCATTATCAACACTTGTACGCAATAACAGATTTTGTCCCGCCGCCTTTTGACCGGCTAAAACATAAGTTGCAGCCAAACGAAGCTTACTTTCGTTCGAAATACCTTTTATTTCACGCAATCTGTTCATTGATGATAAATCGGCATTTCCGGCTAAGGCTAATGTATATAACCTGTAAGCCTGCGCCATATCATTACCATACTTTGGTTCAAAACGCCATTGTTTCGCCTCTTTTTGTTGATACGAAATCCATTTTGATTTAAAGTTTATTGGTAAAACATATCCCTTTTTCTCTGCTTCTATCAGGAAATGTCCGGCGTATGAAGTTCCCCAATCGTCTGCAATTGTATTGCCCTGCCAGTAAAGCAATCCTCCGTTTGATAACTGAAAACTTCCCAATCTGGCAATTCCTGCAGTAATATTCTTTTGGATTAGTCCTTTTCTGGTTGCGTCTAAATCGACTACATCATTTAAAAACAATTGTGGAAAAACAGACGAGGTTGTTTGCTCTACACATCCATGCGGATACTGAATAAGAAATTGCAATCTCCCGTTCAGATTAATAGTTGGCATTGATGAAACTTCTAGTCTCGCTTTATTACTTCCGGATACACCAAAGGTTTGCCATGCAATAGTTTTTGTACTGTTTGGCGGCAAAATCACATCAGTATAAGTGCTTGTAACCGGATTAGGATTTGTCATATCAATCTCGACATCATAAACTGATTTTTCGCTTCCTGAAGTCGCAATAACCTGAACTTTCGCAATTCCTGTTGCAGCCCCCACCACTAAGTTAAAATATGCCATTTTTTCGTCAGGTTGTGCAAAAGTCAATCTTTGAACTGCACTTCCCATTACTTTTAGTCCGGCACTTGTTTTTATCTGAATGGAAACATTTTTAATTTTACTTTCGGTTGCAAAAACTGTAACAGGAATTGTTACTTTCTCCGATGGTGAAATTTTTCTTGGCAATGAAGCCAATACCATTAAAGGACTGCGAACAGGAGTTGCTTTCTCTACACTTCCATAAGCACTTGTATTTGCATCACCGGCAACCACCATTGTTCGAACAGAGCCAATATATTTAGGTAATTTCAGTTCATGTGATTTGGTTTGCCCTTTTTCTAATTTAAATGGACCATAATACAATACAACAGGTTTGAACCGGTTGGCTTTTTTGGCTTTTCCTCCGCCTAAATCCTGATCTCCACCAATACTGAAAATCTGATTTATTTTTCCGCCATATGCTCCAATAACATCATCATAAATATCCCAGGTTTTCACGCCTAAAGCTTCACGAACATAAAAACTATCCCATGCATTTGGCGTTTTAAAACGAGTTAAATCCAGTAAACCTTCATCTACAACAGCAATAGTATAAGTCATTTCTTTGTCTGTTTTCTCTCCCACTTTTACTGTAAACGTCTGCTCTGGTTTTAATACATCCGGCATTGAAAGTGTTGGAGCCAAAATGGTATTTTTGTCGACAACTTCTATTGGAACAATTCCGTACATACGAATAGGCGAATCGTTTTTGGTCGAAGCATGCGGTTGTAAAAGTGTAATATTAAAATACACATTTGGAGCCATTGCCGCCGTAATTGGAATCTCGACTTTGGTTTCTCCTTGTTTTGTTTTTGCCCAAAGTGTATGCACTACTCTTGATCCGTTTTCGATCGAAATTAAAGCACGTCCGCCTTCGCTTGAAGGAAAAGAGATTTGGGCTTTTTCGCCCACTGCATAATTCTTTTTATCTGTTGAGAATACCAACATATTTGCTGTTGAAGCATCTCTGTTACGTGTTTTTCCGGACCAAATTGGCCAGTCAATATTTACTGTCAATGCAGTTGCATGTCCGTTGTCCTGATCTGAAACCCGAATCATATAACGTCCCCATTCTTCATCTGTCAAAGTAAATTGAAAACTTCCTTTTCCGTTAGAATCTGTATCAATTATGGTCGTTTTATAAGCTGTTGTTGAGTTCGATGAGTTATAATTAGATAAATTATCGCTTGAAGAATCCCACCACCATCTCCAGTCTACCTTATAAATTCTGACTTCAAGATTTCGAACTGCTTTTGGCCTTCCGTTTTCATCAACAGTAACCACCTCAAAGCGATTATTTGCTCTTGTTTCAAGCATATTGTATTTGTTAAGCTCAGGTGCTTTTACTCCTACATATGTTTTATAGGGAGAATAAGTAGTCGAGATAACATCTGTACTAAAATCTCCTCCTTCTTCATATACTTTTGTAATGAATGACGCACGAAGCATTCCCGGCGCCTGACCTTGCAATTTAGGCTCTATATTTACTGTAGCTTTTCCGTTTTCGTTTAATTTTCCTGAAAAAACATTGATTTCCTCTGTACTAAATTTGCGTACCAAATCATCAAAAGTAAATTTATCATATCCTTTAAACGTTGTCGTTTGCTGCGAAAATTTAGCCTGCATTTCTACATTCAGATTTTTCGCAATTGCACCATGAAGCCACGTAACTTCAAGATTACTAGTATTTGGATAAGAGGACGAAAGTGTTTTTCTTGAAAAATTATTCTTTATTTTTAATCGGTTTGGTTTAATTGTCTCAATTTTAATGCTTTTATAGAACTTAGCACCACCAACGCTTATCATCGCTTCCCAATTTCCTGTTGGCGCTTCTGCACTGGTAGGAACTACAAATGAATAATGGTTTAATTCATTTGTTTTCTGAATTGTCTGATAGGTAGTTTTTCCATTTGGATCATTCAGTCTAAACTTTATTGGATGTGATTTTGGCAGTTTATTCGACTCATCATTTAAGATAAACGATAAATATAAATTATCTCCCGGACGCCAAACGCCACGCTCTCCATAAATGTATCCTTTTAGCCCTTTTTGCAAAGTTTCTCCAGCAACATCAAAATTACTTACAGACAAAGAAAGTCCGTCGTCCAGTTTGACATAGGTCGATTGATCGCCTAAAGTAACGATGGCAAAATAAGCGAATTTATCTAATTGAAATGAAGCAATCCCTTCACTGCTTGTTGCAGCAGTAGCTATTTTTTGCTGCTGATAGGTATACAAATCAACTCTTGCATTTGATACTGGCTCTGTTGTTACTATATTATTTACGGCAAATAAGTATGATTTATTTTCTCCTCTTTTGGCAATAACCCCCAAATCAGTTGCTAAAATATTAGTTCCTATTTTGGCGTTGTAATAATACGAGCCTGTACAAGGATCTTCACTTTCTCTCCAGTCATAACTCTCATAATCATAGTCATAATCATCGTAGGAGTTGCCACTGTAGTTTACATCATTTTCATCAACTTCATCTTCGTCTTCATCATTTTGGTCTGGCTCAGAGGTTTCACATTTATATAGAGAATATTTCTTTTTATAAACAAATTCTACTCTATAAATTGCTCCCGGTTCCGGTGTAATTATTTTAGATAAATCTAAGGCAAACGTATTCCATCTACTTGGGTTTATTAATCCGTTTTCATTTAATTTTAGTGTTGTTTTTGCAATTGGCTGCGCTACTTTTTTAAGATTCTGACTTCCGTTTAATTGGTTATACTGAAGAAATTGAAGAATATTGTTTTTATAAATCTTATATACTTTTACATCAACTGCACTTAAATTTACAGCTTCAAAATTTAACTTTAAATTATTTGAACTTGGCAGAATTGTTCCGTTTTTAATAAAACGAACACTTGGTTTTATTTGTCCAAAAGTTATTTTCTCGGTATAATTCGAGTCCATTTTTTTACCATACTGGCTTTCGATTCCCTCAAAAACTTCTAATAATAATTCTCCTGTTATAACCGTTTCGGGCTGCTCATCAGGAACAACCTCCACAACTTCAGAAACAGTGTCTACTGCAACTGCTGCAGAATCGACCGCTACTGAGGCAGAATCGACAGTAACATATGCCGGCTCTTGTACCGCAACCGGAGCGGGAACTTCTTTTTTGGCTGCAGCTTCATTACTAAAATAAACTTTCAGCACGTTTCCTTGTGTCGAAAATTTTAAATTATTAGTGTTCTGAATTGAGACCAATCCTTTAAAATCCTGTGCTTTTTCTAATGGTTCCGAAAAATTGATTAAAAGGGATTGATTGCTTCCTTCCGGAATATCAACTTTTACGATTTTAAATTCATTTATACTTGTAATCGCGTAATCTAATTGTCCTTTCTTGTCAATATCAAAATCACTTCCGTCATATTTAATCTCAAGATTTGTAGCCTCATCATAACGCTGAATACTATCAATTACAAAATGGAATTCTTTAGCAGAACCTGATTTTTTTTCAAATTTAATCTTTAGATTATTTCCTTTTTGATTGGCCGAAACTAGCTTTACAGCAGTTTCAAGATCAATATTATCTGCTGTTTTTAAGACACAGTTTAAATACTGATATTGTTTGCTATACGACTGAAGATCTGCCGTATTTATCGTAAAATCCTGTTTGATTGTTTTTACCGTGAAGTTGAATTTCGAAAGTGCCGCCTCTTTTTCTTTCGGAATTGCGGTTAGTTTATCTAAGTTTAAAGTAACCTGATATTCTGTTCCGGGTTTTAATTTTTTTTCAGGAATAAAGGCAAGTGTGTTGGTGGAAAGTGCTACTACTTTTCCGTCGACACTTGGTGAAATATCTAACAAATCACTGTCTAAAACCTGATTGACTTTCCAGTCTTTTTTATCAAAGGCTAAAACTACCCGAATATCAGATTCCGACGAGACGATTCCTCCCGTAAAACTGACGATATACTCTTTAAATAGTGAAAAATCGGAATTAAAATCAGCAGCTGATTTTCTACCGCAAGATTGAAAAATAAAGAACACACAAAACACGAGAACTAATCCTTTTGCTTTCACTTTTATTTAGAATTATAAGGTTACAAATTTAAAATTGACAGAACATTTTAAATTTTTCGAATCAAATGCATAACTGCTGTACTGTCAATTATATTGTAGTAAATATAGATTATTTTTCTAAATAATTTAAGAGGAAAATTCTCCGAAGATAATTATTTAAATTCTTAAAGAGAAAATAAGGAGTTTATTAGATTTCATAATGTTATTTTCGTCTTTCTAAAAAGAAACGTTTCATTAAATCAGCAGCTTCATTCGCCATAATTCCAGCAACTACGGTAGTTTTAGGATGTAGTTTAGTACCCATGGTTATAAAACCACGTTGTTCGTCCCGGGCTCCAAAAACAATTTTCGAAATCTGACTCCAGTACAAAGCACCGGCACACATTTGACAAGGTTCGAGCGTAACGTAAAGTGTACAATCTTTAAGATATTTCCCGCCTAGAAAATTAGCTGCTGCTGTTATGGATTGCATTTCAGCATGCGCCGTAACATCATTGAGTAATTCAGTTAAATTATGACTGCTTGCAATTACTCTGTCTGCCACAACAATAATGGCTCCAACAGGAATTTCGCCTTTCTCAAAAGCTACCTCAGCTTCCTGCAAAGCCTTTTTCATAAAATATTCGTCGGTGAAGGGATTTATCATAGTTGCAAAAATAGGGATTTTTGAAATAAAACATCAACTACAACTTTGGGGCAATTTAAAAAAGCAATTGCCTCAAAAAAATGATTTATTTCATACTTATTTTTTATTATATTTAAATGCTGATATTCAAATATGGAAAGAAATTTTAAAATATCGATTCCCGAACCTTGTCAAGAAGACTGGAATAAAATGGAGCCAAAAGATAATGGTCGTTTTTGTTTAAGTTGTTCTAAAACTGTTGTGGACTTTACTTCAATATTGCCAAATGAAATTCAGCATTTTTTTATTCAAAATCAAAATAAGAAAATCTGCGGAAGATTTAAAAATGAACAATTAGAAACTATAATTATTCAAATACCAAGTCAGGTTTTATATACACAAACGAAGTATCATAAAATATTTTTACTGGCTTTATTTATTGCTATGGGAACTACTTTATTTAGCTGTGCGGATAAAGATGGGAACAAAAATAAGATTGATAAAATCGAAATTATTGACAATACCAAGCAAAATCAGGATGAAAGCGAGGCTCATTCTTCATGTTATGGACATGAGATCGAATCTAAAAAAGAAAAAACAAAAAAAAATAGAAGTGGGATTACAATAGGCGTTTTGCTTCCTGCTAATGCTATTGAAACAGGAAGTTTTAAGTATAATATTATATACAATTCAACTGATTTAGATGTTTTACCAGTTCCAGAAAATGGAATGAAAAAATTCTATGATTTTTTTAGCAAAAATTATATTGCTCCAAACAAACCAGAAAAATTTCAGGAAAAATTAAATATCTTATTTGTAGTCGAAGAAGATGGCAGTTTGAGTAATTTTAATATCCCCAAAAATACCCCAATAAAAATAGGAGAAGAAGCTATTAGAGTTTTGAGAAAAGCTCCAAACTGGATTCCCGGAAAACTAAAAAATAAAGTCGTTCGATCAACTTATGTTTTACCGATTACAGTTAAAAATTAAAATAGTACTAATTGAACCCTACGTACAAATTAAATTTAAAACCGTAAATTTGCTTTTTACCTTACAATGAAAAGCAATTTACTTTCAGACATACACAATCCCGCTGATTTACGCTTACTTTCTGAAGCGCAACTTCCTGAGGTAGCTCAGGAATTACGTGATTTTATTATCGATGTCGTTTCTGTAAAAGAAGGACATTTAGGCTCCAGTTTAGGTGTAATCGAATTGACAATCGCGTTGCATTATGTTTTTAACACTCCTGAAGATTTATTGGTTTGGGATGTTGGACATCAGGCGTACGGACATAAAATTTTGACTGAAAGAAGAGAAATTTTTCATACCAACAGACAAATTGATGGTATTTCTGGTTTTCCTAAAAGAAGCGAAAGTATTTACGATACTTTTGGCGTTGGGCATTCTTCTACTTCTATTTCGGCAGCACTGGGAATGGCAATTGCATCTCAATTAAAAGGTGATTTCGACAAGCAGCATATTGCAGTTATTGGCGATGCTTCTATTGCATCAGGAATGGCATTTGAAGGTTTGAATCATGCCGGTGTTACTGATGCTAACTTATTGGTGATCTTAAATGATAATGCTATTGGAATTGACCCAAGTGTTGGTGCACTTAAAAAATATCTTACTGCTGTAAAACAAGGAAAAAACCCGAGACAGAATAACATGATTAAGTCTCTGAATTTTGACTATTCAGGACCTATTGACGGTCATGATCTTCCAACTTTAATCAAAGAATTAAACCGTTTAAAAAAGATAAAAGGCCCTAAATTTCTTCATATTGTAACCACAAAAGGAAAAGGCCTTCAACAAGCTGAAGAAAATCAGGTAAAATACCATGCTCCAGGAAAATTCGATGCTTCGACCGGGGAAATTCATTTAAAATCTGAGGCCAATCTTCCTCCTAAATATCAGGATGTTTTTGGTTTGACTATTTTAGATCTGGCCAGAAAGAACAAAAAAATTATAGGAATTACTCCGGCTATGCCATCGGGTAGTTCTCTAAAGTTTATGATGGACGAAATTCCGGAACGTGCTTTTGATGTTGGGATTGCAGAGCAACACGCTGTAACGCTTGCTGCCGGAATGGCGACGCAAGGTATGATTGTGTATTGTACTATTTATTCGACTTTCCTGCAACGCGCCTACGATCAGGTGATTCATGATGTGGCACTACAAAATTTGCCGGTTATTTTTTGTTTAGACAGAGCTGGTTTGGTTGGTGAAGATGGCGCAACACACCACGGTGTTTTTGATATTGCTTATTTACGAGCGATTCCCAATATGATTATCTACGCACCAATTAACGAAATTGCGTTACAAAACATTTTATACACCGCTCAATTGGGCTTAAATCATCCCATCGCAATTCGATATCCAAGAGGTCGGGGAGTTTTACCAAATTGGGAAGTAGAAAATTTCGGACATTATCAAAAAATTATTATAGGACAGGCTAGCCAACTAAAATCCGGAACTAAAACGGCTGTTTTATCTACTGGAACCATTGGAAATAACGTGACTTTAGCACTTAGCGAATGTAACAATTCTGAAACAATTGCGCACTATGACTTTCCATTCATAAAACCCATAGATACCAACGTATTAACAACTATTTTTTCTAGTTTTGAGAACATAATTACGATCGAAGACGGCACAGTAAATGGTGGGTTTGGAAGTGCGATTCTGGAGTTTGCAGCCTCGCATAATTTTAAGAATAAAGTGACCATTTTGGGCATTCCTGATACGTTTATTGAACATGGTACTGTAAACCAATTACAACAATTATGCAAAATAGACGTTAAAAGTTTGATAAATCTTTTTTCTAACGGCACAAAATAATTATTTTGCACTACCAAAAAAAACTGAAATCATAATGAAATTATTGCGTTCTACCCTTTTGCTTTTATTGCTTTTGTGTACCTCACATAACTTTGCTCAAATCATACAAACGACTTTAGCTCCTAATGAAACACCTCCACCGCCTTCTAATTGGACTAAAAAAAATCAATTGGGATTTGACATTTCAGAAATTGCCTTTGTGAATTGGAGTGCAGGGGGAACAAGTTCGATTTCCGGTTTATTCAAAGGTGAATTTAACAGAACTTATGTAATAGGAAATCACAAATGGGTGAATGAACTTATTGTGAAATATGGTTTGAATAAACAGGACGGTACTGAACTTAGAAAAACAGATGACGCTCTTATGCTGAATTCTACTTATGGATTCAGAAAAGACACAGCTTCAAATTGGTATTATTCGGCTAAATTCAACTTCAATACGCAATTTACAAATGGGTACAACTACCCTAACAGAGACATTGCGATTTCGAAACCTTTTGCACCAGCGTATGTATTTTTAGGAGCAGGGGCAGAAAACTCAAATAAAAAGAAGAACAGAGTATTTTATTTCTCTCCTATTACTTTAAAGACTACTTTGGTATTAGATCAGGACTTAGCTAATCAGGGATCTTTTGGTGTTAAAAAAGCCATTTACGCTCCTGATCCGATGGATCCTAACAGCCAGATTTTAATTGAAAACGGACAGAAAATAAAAGCTGAATTTGGTATTTTATTGACCGGATATATGAAAAATGAAATTTATAAAAACATTTTTTATGAGAACAGACTGAGTTTATACACTGATTATCTTAACAAATTCGGGAATGTCGATATTGATTATGATACTCGTTTAGATCTTGTAGTTAATGCCTATGTAAAAGCAAACATTGGTATTCATTTGGTTTATGATGACGATATCAAAACTAAAAAAGATGTTATTGATCCAACAACGGGATCTACTTCTCAGGTAAATAACGGACCAAGAGCACAGCTAAGACAAGTTCTCGGTGTTGGTCTTGTATATGCTTTTCAATAATAAAAATAGCACTCTATACTAAACAAAAAAATAACACATAGAAACATCGTTTTTATGTGTTATTTTTTTTAGATCAAACAAAGTCGTTTTAATTCTTTTTTCGTCCGTTTATTGTTTCGAATAATTCTAGTGCATTTCCATCTGTTAGTAATGAAACATAATGGCAGATATGCAATAAACGTTCGTATAAATTATCTTTGTCTAACTGATGTTTTTCCGGCAACATTTTCAAAATCAGTTTATCGTAATTTGAAGCTGTTCCTTCGTATTTATTATTAAAAGCAGTTATAAATTTATCCAATAAAGTCTGGATGATTTGATAACCCACAATTTCTTTCTCGATAACCTCGCGGCTTTGATAGATTTTATCTACGCTTAAATTGATAATATCATTCATCTGAGCTTTGTATTTACTTTTATCTGTTAAGGCAAAAGGGAATTTTCCGGCAAGAATGGCTTCTTCGTTCTCAATAAATACATTTACAGCATCATTGATCAGAGTTCCTATTGCCAGAGCACGCAAATAACTGATTCTGTCTTCTTTTGTTGTTAAAGTTTTGTATTTCGCAACACCAATATTGTCTTTTACTAATTTGATTAAATATTCTAAAGCATAATCTTCAGATACCAAGCCTAGATTTATTCCGTCTTCAAAGTCGATAATTGTGTAGCAAATATCATCTGCAGCTTCTACTAAATAAGCTAAAGGATGTCTTTCAAAACCAATATCCTCTCCTGATTTATTGGTGATCATTCCCATATCTTTGGCTACTTCGCCAAAAAATGCCTTATCAGTCTGAAAGAAACCGTATTTTTTATCTGCAATTGCATTTGTTGGCTTTTTAGGCAAACTCTCTTTAGGATATTTCATAAAAGCACCTAAAGTGGCGTATGAAATTCGAAGCCCTCCTTCGATTCCTGGACGACTTGCTGTAAGAACCGAAAAACCGTTTGCGTTTCCTTCAAAATCAATTAAATCCTGCCATTCTTTGGCCGTTAACTGATCCTTGTATTTTAGTCCGTTTCCTATTGAGAAATATTCTCCAATTGCCTTTTCGCCAGAATGTCCAAAAGGCGGATTTCCAATATCGTGTGCCAAAGAAGCCGCAGCAACAATGGCCCCAAAATCATTCATATGATAACCGTGAACTTCTTTTAGATGCGGATATTTTTCTATTATTTTTTTTCCAACCAAACGTCCTAACGAACGTCCAACAACCGAAACTTCTAAACTATGGGTAAGTCTTGTATGTACAAAATCTGTTTTAGAAAGCGGAATAACCTGTGTTTTATCCTGTAGTGATCGAAATGCTGCCGAAAAGATAATTCTGTCATAATCTACCTCAAAACCCAGTCGGGTATCATCTTGTTCGACACGTAATCTCTTGCTCGTATCGCCTTGGCGTTTGAGTGATAAAAGTTGTTCCCAGTTCATTGTAATTTTAGATTGTAGATTAACTATTTTAGATTGATGATCTAAAACGTCAAAAATACATTTTATTTTAGGATTTTATCCAAACAAAATAGACTATCCCTGCATAATTAAAAGATAAATTTTTGAACATTCCTATTATTATTTTAAAACACAATGCTTTATTTGCGGATTACATTTTTAAAATATTTACCAAAAATAGTAAATGCTTCTGTTTTACTTTCTGCTGTTGGCGGTGCAGTATCTTTTAGTAAATACGGCATATTTAGTAATTCCCATTTTTGTGATCCTAATTGATGAAAAGGAATAATTTCAACACGTTCAACAGTTTTATAATGGATAAAATGTTGTCCCCATTCTTCCAGATATTCAGGTTGATCTGTCCAGCCGGGAACTAAAACATATCTTAACCACATTGGTTTTCCGGTAGATTCTCTATAGGCAGCAACTTCTAAGGTATTTTTATTGGTTAAACCGGTTAATTTGTGATGTATCTCGTCATTAATATGCTTTACATCCAACAATAAAAGATCTGTATTATCAAAAAGTTCCTGTGCCTGATGATTATTTAGTCTTCCGTTGGTGTCCAGACATGTATTAATGCCTTGTTCCTGCAGTAATTTAAAAAAATGAAGTAGTTTGTTTCTTTGAAGCAAAGGTTCTCCGCCGGAAACTGTAACTCCTCCGGTTTTACCAAAATAACTTTTCTGAAGAACAGCTCTTTTTACCAATTCTTCTATTTCGACCAAAGAACCTCCTTTGACATCTAGTGTATCTGGATTCTGACAATACAAACACCTAAACTGACATCCTTGTACAAATACTACCATCCTGATTCCTGGCCCGTCATGAGTACCAAATGTTTCAAGAGAATGTATTCTTAAATGATCGGGATCATCAATATTCAATTTTGCGGCTTCAATATCTTGTAATTGAAAATACATAGTTTCTTAAATGAAATTTAAATAATAATAACACGCTTGGTATAATTGTTTTTAACACATAGAAACATAGCTTTTTGTTTGCTTAAAAAAGGCGTTTCACTTATTTGAAACACACATAAGCTATCTATGTAAAAGAAATGAGGTAATTAACGCATGATACTAAGAAAGGAAATGTAGAAAACTTTAAAGGACATCCATTAATATAGAAACGTATCAAAATCAAATAATAAACAAAGGCGACTTAAAGAAGATGTCAAGCAATATTTGAAAGTTGGAGACACCGTAAAATATCACTATTTAGTAGCCAATGTACCTTATGCTAAACGTAATTTTAAAATTGAAAATACAGATGCCGATAACACAAAAGTTAAACGAACATTAAAAAAAACATCTCAGATAGGTATCGATGTAAAAGAAGTATTAATCAAAAGTGGAATTAACACGATATAAGCAGTTGTTAATTATGAATTTAATGACAAAGAAAAAACCTCTATTACTTATACAGAAATTTTTGAGGTTAATGTGAATTAAACAAGAATCAAATTAAAGCGCTTTTCATAAGAGCCATAAAATCGGATAGGAGCCTAGGGATTAATTCCCTAGGCGACCTTCCACACCACCCGGCATACGGATCCGTACCAAGGCGGTTCTTAATTTACGATACATTTTAAGATAGATACCTAACCTAAAGTACTTCCGTGAGGTTGTTTTCAGTTATCCCAATAAAGGTCTGCACTCCCTGGTAGCTGTCGGATTCCGTCCTATCCTTTCCAAGGTAGTTATCAAATTACTTGATATTTTCTGCATTCGTGCCTTCATAGGTAACATTCATTTACTACTCACTTAATTAAGTTCAGTCCTTCGGTACTCATTTACAGTACCTACTATGACCTCTGCTGACTTCTTATAGCAATTGTTATCCATAAGTGCTTTTCTTAAAAAAAAACTCCCCCTATGTCTATAAGACCTCCCCAGGTAAGAACGACAACTTTCCTCTCATATACCTGCTATATTTACCATGATGTTTCCGTACAGTTTTGGACTTCAGTTTGTGTTGCAACCTTATCCAAACATCTTTGGCCTTTTATATAGTTTCTGTTCGTCAGGTCAAGAGTTTGCCTACTGCTTCCTTCAGATTCCACCTCGCGATGGACACCCTTGCATTCAGCTAACACTTCCCACTGTAAAGGCGTGTTCGGGACTTACACCCTAGAGTTATCGCCCATGCTGGGCACACAACAAAAAAAGCATCCGCGGCGGCGGATGCTTTTTTGCAATAGAATATCTAGCTAATACTAGAAGTTTTTAGAAACTCCAATATTAACTGTTTTTCCAAAATTGAAATAGAATGTGCGAACATTAGTATCACTAGTATCAAAGCTTAATGTTTCATACCCTAAACCACCAATACTAAAGTTTAGGCCAAAACCTTTTTTCATATTAATAAAAAGAGACGGAGTTATTCCGGCATATATACCGTCTGCTTTACTAGTTGAAACAAGCGCCCCAGTATTATAACTTTTGTCTTTTTGATTCTGGAAACCAACTCCCAAATCGGCAAATACTGAAAAAGTTTCACTCAAAGGAATGGTATAACGCAAAAATGCTCCCACTTTTAAAGTATTAAATTTTGATTCTGATTCTCCTAAATTATTATTTAGTAAAGAAAGTGAAGATTTTGATGAAGACAATCCAAATTCAACACCAACTGTCCAGTTATCATGAAACTGATAACCCACTTTTGGAGAAAAACTAAATAAATTTGATTTTCTGCTCTCGACTTCCTGATCAATATTTTCAGAGGAATAACCAATATTTCCGCCCACTAAAACAGTTCCCTTTTGGGCATTTGCAAAGCTAAACATAGCCAATGCAAGAATAAGTAGCATTTTTTTCATATGTAATATGTGTTTAAATTTTACTTAAACACAACAACTAAAATACCAGTATCGAACTGCAACACATTTATTAACAATTTGTTAAAACAATCACCCTCAACGAAACAAGTCAAAAACAATGACTTAACTTCTGTATACAAAATAGTTTAAAACAAAAAAAGCATCCGCCGCGGCGGATGCTTTTTCGAAATTGAAATATATTTCTAAAACTTAGAAATTCTTTGAAATCCCTACAGAAAATGCTTTTCCGAAAGTGAAATTAAAGTTTTTAACGTTATCTCCGTTTCCGTTATTTCCGTCATAATTTAAGTTATTATAACCTAAACCTCCAATATTGAAGTTTAAACCAAATCCTTTATTAACATTGATGAAAATTGCCGGCGTAACTCCAACATAAAATCCGTCTCCTTTATTAATAGTAGAAGTATTCCCAACAGTATTCGTTATTTTTCTGTCTTGGTAACCAACTCCTAAATCAGCATAAGCAGAAAAAGTTTGATTTAAAGGCATAGAATAACGTAAAAAACCACCTAATGAGAAATTATTTACTTTGTTCTCCGTATTACCAAATTCTCTTTTTGTAGTTCCAACACCTGCCTCGATACCTGCAGTCCAGTTTTGGTGAAATTGGTATCCTACTTTAGGAGCAAAACCAAAAGAATTCGCTTTAGTTTCAGAACCTGAATTTGATACATTTTGAGAATTGTACTCAATACTTCCCATTACTAAAATAGACCCTTTTTGAGCATTTGCAAAGCTTACCATAGCCAATGCAAGAACGACTAACATTTTTTTCATTGTGATATTTATTAATTTTAATAGTCCTTTAACAATAAAGATGCCACTGTTTACTGAGAATTCAATTTTAAATTCAATTCTTTGAAAGACAAAATTTAGTAATCAAAACTATTTCTGTTTACTTTTGTAGCAAATAAAAAGTCATGTCGATAGAAGTAAACAACATATCAAAAAGTTACGGAACTCAGAAAGCACTAAATTCGATTTCGTTCTCGATTCAAAAAGGCGAAATTGTTGGATTTCTTGGTCCAAACGGAGCAGGAAAATCTACCCTGATGAAAATTTTGACTACGTATTTACTTGCAGATGGCGGCTCGGCCCTTGTAAATGGTCATGATGTCATGACGGATACCAAGGCGGTTCAACGTTCTATTGGCTATTTACCGGAACATAATCCATTGTATCTTGATTTGTATGTTCGTGAGTATTTGGCTTTTAATGCCGATGTTTATAAGGTTCCTAAATTAAGAATCGAAGAAGTTATTGAACTGACAGGACTGTCAGCCGAAAGTCATAAAAAAATAGGGCAATTGTCTAAAGGATATCGCCAGCGTGTGGGACTTGCCAATGCTTTATTGCATAATCCTGATGTTTTGATCCTGGATGAGCCAACTACTGGGCTCGACCCGAATCAGTTAATGGAAATTCGAAATGTAATTAAAAACGTGGGAAAAGATAAAACGGTTTTTTTATCTACTCATATTATGCAGGAAGTCGAAGCGATTTGCGATCGTGTCATTATTATTGACAAAGGACAAATTGTTGCCGATAAAAAACTGGATCATTTGGTATCTGAAAACAAAGAACAAGTAATCGAAGTAGAATTTGATTATCAGATCGAAGAACAACTGTTAGCAAGGCTGGAAAACATTACTTCATACAAAAATATCCACGATATGACTTGGGAATTGACATTTGTTGCCGAAAAAGATATGCGTCCTGCAATTTTTGACTTTGCAAATGCAAATGGCTTAAAAACATTACAACTCAATCAGAAAAATAAAAATCTGGAAGCTGTTTTTAGAGAAATTACTAAGTAAGTTTTCAGTTTACGGTCTCAGTTTACGGTCTCAGTTTACATCAAAAGCCAATTCTTTTTATTTAAAAGAATTGGCTTTTTGTGTTAAATATTGTTTAGTATCCCTCCTTTTCCTTAAAACCTCAGCACCTTATTTTCTTAGGGTTTTCGCCCCAATTACACTGTTTGTCTACAATTTATTCTTTTTTCGCCATATCACGAATCCTTAATTATCAACTATTTAGGTTTTTCGTTGTAAATTTTAACTATATTTATTTAGACTTAATATAAATAGTGTTATATTTGAAAACTGAAACTTCAAAAATACCACTCTAATGTTCTCTATACTCAGCCTTATCAAAATCAAATTTCATAAGCTATTTAAAGGCCTGGCACATGTTCGAAAAATATTTTCTGATAAACTGGAACAAATTGTTTTAAAGTAGAGATTCTATTTAAAACCTTGACGATTGTATTGATTCTTTTCTATTTAAAATCACATTAAAACCCTTACTCCAAAAACAAATCCACATATCATGAAGAATTTTATAACATCTCTTATGCTTGCCTTTTCGGTCTACGGTTACTCGCAGACAGAAAAAGAAACTGATAGTATTGTCGAAACTTCGATTAATGCATTAGACGAGATTGTAATTACAAAAAAGAAAGTTTTATATACTCAAAAATCAGATCGATTGGTTTTTAATGTAGAAAATAGCATTGTGTCTGAAGGCGGAACAGCATTAGATGTTTTATCCCGTGCTCCGGGCGTTGTAGTCTCTCAGGATGGCGAATTATCGATTCGCGGACAACAAGGTGTTGGCGTAATGATCAACGGCAAATTGACGCAGCTTTCGCAAAAGGAACTTGCTAATTATTTAAAATCAACAACCTCATCAAACATCAAACAAATCGAGGTAATTACGAATCCGTCTTCTAAATATGATGCAACGGGAAAAGCCGGAATTATCAATATTATTTTAAAGAAACCAAATGCGGGCGGGCTTAAAGGAACTGTTTTTACCAATTACGGAAGAGGCAGAAAAAACAGAACCAACTCCGGTGCCAACTTAAGCTACAATAAAGATAAATTTGGCGTTTACGGAAACTACAGCTATACTTTTAGGGGTGAAGAAGAACGCAAAGAATTCAACCAGAATCAATATACTGATGCAACCCGTCAAACGCTTTTGACAAATAATCATCAAACTTCAACTACGGATGAGCCACTGACTTCTAACAATTTTAAAATAGGAACTACTTATGAAGTTTTTGCTAAAACCAATTTAGAATTTTATGTTGATGCAAAATTGGGACGCTATCAAAATATTGCCAATGGTAGAAATACTTTAATAAATGCTATGGATCAGGTACAATTTGATGCCGCGACTTATAATGACAGCAAAGAGAAATGGAATGATTATACATATGCTTTTTCCGGAGTTCATAAATTTAATACCGAGGGAAAAAATATGTCTTTTGATTTTGAATATGAAACTTCAAAATTCAGATCGAATCAGTTTCAGAGTGCAAAGAATATAGATCCTCTAAGCACAAATAATATTAATGACAGGAGAGGTTTTATTCCGTCTCAATTAAAAGTTTTTACAGGAAAAGTTGATTTTACAAATCCGCTTAACGAAAAACAATCTGTTGAATGGGGTTTTAAAGCCAGCGTAAAGAACAATGACAATCCATCTGTTTACGAATACAATGACAACAACCAATGGATTGTTGACCTTAATTCGACCAATCATTTTGAATATAAGGAACAAATTTATGCGGCTTATGCCAATTATAAATACCAAATGGAAAAGTTCAATATTCAGGCTGGTTTACGTTCTGAATATACTGCGATAAATATTTTACAAAAAACGCTGAATGAAGAACATAAGGACGATTATCTAAAATGGTTTCCGAGTGTTTCTATGAAGTATGAATTGAGCAGCAATCATTCGATGCATGCTTCCTACAGCAAAAGAATCAACAGACCAAGCCAGTTCGATCTGAACCCGTTTCGTTTTTATGATGATTCGTTTAACTACTCTCAGGGAAATCCAAATTTAGTTCCTGAGATCACACATTCGGCAGAAATTGGCTATGCCTGGAAAAGTGCCTTTATGGCGTCGTTGTATTTCAGCAAGACCAAAGATATATTTACTGAGGTCTATGTCTATAATCCGGATAACAATACTACGGTAACTTCTCAAATAAATGTTGACAAATCGTATAATTACGGAGTTAACATCACCAATACTGCCGAAATTTATAAATGGTGGTCTGTAAATACACTTTTCAATATTTTCGAAAATAAATTTATGGGCAATGTGGTTAATACAGACAAAATTGAACCAATTGTTACTTTGAATCTTAGCGTGCAAAACTCCTTTACAATCACAGAAAGCTGGAAAGCCGAAGCAAACGCGCAGTACCAATCAAAATCAAATCTTGGTATTTATCAAAGAGATCCATTTTTTGATTTCAGTATCGGGATCTCAAAACAAGTACTAGCTAAAAAAGGCAACATCAAACTTAATATTACTGACATTTTTAACACTAATAATTTCCATATCAATTCGGTTATTGCACAAACAAGCATCGATAAAAGATATGATCTTGATAATCGTATTGCAACAATAGCCTTTACTTATAGAATCTAATATTTTGAATCTTTAGTTTCCCCTTGTTTTTGTTTTTTTTTTGATGGAATAGAGCCTGTTGTAGTTAGCAGGCTCTTTCTGTTTTAATAAATTTAACCCATGTTAGTGAACATGGGCCGCGGATGACACGGATTTAAATGGGTTTACACTGTTTTTATGTTATTGGTTTATACACAATATTGTCAGACTGAGCGAAGTCGAAGTCCCGCAAAGTGATGCAGCATGTGGGACTTCGCTGAGTCTGACAATCATATTAGTTTTGAATTGATACTTTCCCCTTTACTTTTTAAACCCAAAAAAGTCTTTTGAAGAAGATTACTTCTCACAAAAGACTTTTAAACTAACTAACAATAACAAGTAAAATAGATCCCAAATTAAACTCTGGGTTTCTGCTTTTTCTTTCTGCCCCACCAGATATAAAAACCCGTAATAGGCAAACTGGCACAAATTAAACTAGCCGCAAAATAAATAATCTTTGTTGGCCATCCTCCTATCGCACCAATATGTAGGCTGTAATTAGAACGCATTAACCAATTTGAGAAACGTTCATCTCCAATATATTTATGAGACTTTGGGAGTAGCTCGAGTGTTTTAGCATCAAAGTATAAATCTCTCCAAACGCCTTTATTCATATCTGTACAGGCATAAATATCTTCTTGAGGATCATCCGGAAAATGAATGATTACGGCTTCCTTATTCTCTGTAGCAATTTCTGTTCGAACTTTTTTCCATATAAAATCAGCAGCAGCCAATTTATCTAATTGTTGCCGGGATAAAGTATCTTTTTTAACGGCAATGACTTGCTCCTTTTTCTCTTTTTCGTCTGCCCAGCCACCACTGATCCAGTACGTGCTTTCTCTTAGCCAATGAAAACTCATCAACATTCCTGTAAAAGCAATAAGCATTGCTAAGATCAGCGTATAAAATCCCATAACATTATGCAAATCATAGTTCAGACGTTTGAACTTCGCATCCCATTTTATTTTAAAACTAGTATTTCTGGTGGTTTTGTTCCACTTTTTAGGAAACCAAAGTATCAAGCCGCTTATCAATAAAAAGAAGAAAATAAAAGTTGCCCAGGCTGTAATTTGTGATCCTATATTGCGCTCCAGCCAAAGATTGCGATGCCCTTCATCCATAATATGAAAGAAATCTTCATGATCCACCATTCCGGTAATTTTGCCGTTATACGGATTTACATAAATCAACGAATCCGATTCTATATCGACCTTAATTGATTTATCTAAACCATTATACCAAACTCCATGAATTTCTTTATTGGGTAATGCTTTATGAACAGCTGCATAGATTTTTGAAGGTGGCAATAATTTATCCGGACTTTGGGCTTCGACACTTAAATACGGCGATGTCAATTCTTTGATCTCGTGTTCGAAAACCAAGACACAACCGGTAATTCCCATAATGACCACGATTATTCCTGACGCTAATCCTAGCCACAAATGCAGCCAGGCATTAATTTTACTAAAACGGGATTTTCCTTTATTAGGTGGTTTACTGGTACGACTTTTAAAAATATTCATTGTAATTGTAATTTTGGAAAGTAATGCTTTTTAGACAGGCAACAAAAATTAAAAAAAATGGCTTGGGCATTAATTAAATAATACCTCAAGCCATAAAAAATATAGTTACTTAGAAAGTAAGTTTAGCAATTGCAGGCAAGTAAAGACCTTCTTTGATAAGTGCTCCGGCTTTTGCTGTACCAGTTGCAATATCTATTTGATAAACACGAGCTTCTTTACCTGTTACAAAACTTTTGTATGCTTTTCCGTTTTCTACATACATACTTCCTAACCCAAAAAATTCATCTCCACCGTGATCAGGTAAATCTGTAACTGGTATGATTGTTTTTGCTGCCAGATCAAGAATTGCAGATTTAAAGATTGTTTGTGTACTTAAGAAACTGTAATAAGTATCTTTAGTATCAACAGAATTAGGAATATAAGAAATAAAAACTTTTTCTCCTCCTAATGGGTATGCAGCAAGAACTTTTCCTTTTAGAGTACTTGATTCAATATCAAAAAAGTAACCCGGATCAAACTTAGCATCTCCTTTTTTGATACGTAAAACTCCAGAAGAAACAGCTGTTGGCGGATAACCACCTGCGTTCGCATTAGAAGAAAAAGTATAGATGTCTCCTGACTCTGTCTGAACAATTCCTGTATTGGTATAATAAAGCCCAATTGCATTTGTTCTGGCGTCTTTTATTGTAGTTACATATTCTAAAGAAGGATATTTGTAAACTCGTACTGTAGCGTCAGATGATAAAATTTTATTTGTCCCGTCCGTAACATCCTTGATATATACCGGAACAAAAAGCTTATCTCCTGAAACCGCAGCTCCTGTTGGCCAGTATAACACTTTTTTATTTTCAGGAGATACTACAAAATCATTAAACTTACGAGCATCTATAGAAATTGTATTTGGATTGTAAATCATCAATTCATAATCAGATGAACTACCATCCCAGGTTGCTCCAATATTGATCATTTTTTTGTCATCAGTATACCCAACAGCATATGAGGATTCGAAAGCAAGTTTACCGCCCTGCACCAATTTTCCTGCGCTATTAAGATGAAATGAAACTGATCCTTCATCTTCTGTACTTAAGGCAAAAAAAGTATTATTTGCAGGAAAACAACTTCCTCCTTGCTCAATTCCCACACCTTTTGCACTGATTTCTCCGGTCATTAACTTATCTATAGAATTAAAATCTAAGATGTACTGAGTGTAATCGTCTAGCCAATATGAAGCAATATATTTAGAATTAGTTGTAGTTGGTTCTTCTTTTGTTGCATTATCATCACTGCTACAAGAAAAAGTAGTTAATGCTAATATTGCCAACGCAAAGCATTTTTGAAATTTGTTTGTAAACATCATTATATGTATTAAGGGTTATTATTAAAATTTAATTACTGAAGAAAGTATCTGAACTTAACAGAGAAAGCACGTCCTGGTTTTTGAACTTTAAAATAGTCGTACACTTTTACGTCTGTAATATTTCTGCACTCAAAAGCCAGATTGTATTTCCCATTTAAAAAAGAATAAGACACCATCGCGTTTTCTGTAAATTGTTCAGGAATTGCTCTTTTAGTTTCCAATGAACCTAATACCGGCCAGGTCAGGTAAAATGCATCTATATAATTGGCACTCACATTAAGAGAAAGCCTATCGTCTTTGTACTTGATATTTTTAAAATTAAAAGTCAAATCTGCATTTCCGTAGAAGATTGGAACGTTTGGTAACTGCGCGTCATAAAGAGCATCAGGACTATTTGTTCCTGTTTTGTACTTGTTTTTGTTCAGACTTTTTTGGTAGGTACCATTTACTTCAAAAGTCACTAAATCTTTATATCCATATCTTAAAACTCCATCAATACCTGTAATTTGTACATTTTGAAGATTTTCATAAACCGTTCTGTCTCCGTCTTGTTTTTCTCTGATAAAATCTTTTGCTTCTCTATAGATTAAACTCGTTTCTGCACTAAACTGATTCTTGTTTTTCTGAGTCAAAAATGCCAAACCTAAATTAGCATTATCACTACTTTCAGGTTTTAATCCTATATTACTGTTTACGGTCAACCCATCTCCCAACATCTCTACAGCCGACGGCAAACGATAAGCATGTTCATAAGATCCTTTTATCTGAAATTTGTCTGATAAACGATAAGCTGCTGTAGATCCGTAACCATAATTTGTCGATGAAGTAGATTGAGTTACATTATTAGCAATCATTTCAGTAGTTAAACCAAACATTTTTCCAAAAGCCGTAATCGCTAATCGATTGTCTAAACCACTAAAATTGTAGCCTAATCCTAAAATGTTTTTATTAATTGTTGGCTCGCCAAGATCAACTATTGTTAAATACTCATTCGTTGCTTTACGCTTATATCCCAAATAGGAATAATTTATTGCCAGAGAATGCTGGTCATTTAATTGGTATTTCAGGTTTGTATTTACTTGTGCATTTTCTTCATCGTAGACGTACATTGTTTTATTTCCTAATTCTCCTTTATCATTTGTTCCTGCAAATTGTCTGTAGACATAATTTCCTGTCCAGTCATAAACCCGGGAAGAAGTATCTATAGAACGACTGTTTACTAAAGCGTAAGTCGAATTAATATTTACCGATAATCCTTTTGCAAAAAGGTTGTCTTTTTTATATTTTAAAGAGGTAATAAAACTGTTACTATCTGTAAAGGCTTGTCCAACGACTTTTTGCATGGTTCTTCCTTGCTGAATATCTTTTTTGTTACCCGCCATAGCAAAACCAACAAGCAAATAATCTGCAAAACTTCTGTTCTTGAATCCTGCTTCTGCCATTATAGTTCCCGACTTATAAGCATCGTGAAAGTGTTTGTATTTTTGTTCCGGTAAAAACTTCGATGTGTTTTTATCTACAATACTCACATCTACTTTATAATCATTGTCTGAGTAATTAGCGAAAGCATTAATGTTGGCAATAAATCCGTCGCGACCAGAAAACCTCGTATTAATTGCAGCTCTGTGCGTATTAAATGAACCATAACTATATGATGCGTCGATATAACGATTCACATTTTTGTTGGTTACAATATTAACTGCACCACCAAGAGCATCTGCACCTAACTCAATAGGAATGACCCCTTTGTAAACATCGATTCTTTCAGCCATATTTACCGGAATATTATTCAGTGTAAGAGCTGAGCCATAACTATCCATTGGCACTCCATCCAGAAAAAATTTAACCTGATTTCCTGAAAATCCATTTAATGAAAAATTAAAGGCAGATCCCAATCCTCCGTATTCACGAATACGAACTCCTGTTGTTTTATTCAAAACCTGATTTAAATCGGCTGAGGTATTGTAGATTTTTTTCAGATCTACCGAAGTAATATTATAAGCCTGTTCGCGGGCTCTCTGAACTTTAGATTTTCCTGTTACAGCAACTTCACTTAAAGCGGCCATATCCTCTTCCATTGTAATATTCTGAGTAGGTTTTCCACCTTGTTTCAAAGAAACTGCTGCTGCTGTTGTTTTAAAACCAACATTGGTAATTAATAAAATGTAATCACCTGTTTCTGCACTAATCCTATATTCCCCTTTACTATTTGTTAGCGTAGCATAAGTTGTTCCTTTAAACGATACTGAAACACCTTCAGCAGGTTTGCCAAGATTTGTTAAAACAACTCCGGTTAGGTTTACTTTATTTTTTTGTGAATATCCTTGAAGCGAAGTAAAGACAATCGTGATCAAGAGTAATAATCTGCTTATTTGCATCATTTAAATTTTTGATTTGAAAATTAAATTTGCAACAAAATTAGCTACTCAGAATAGTTTTTCCTAACTATTTTTAATTATTCTAAATAAGAATATTAATTAACTTTAAAAGAGAGATATTTGTAAAAAAAATTGACAATCTTAATAAATAATTAAATTAAACTTAACATTTGCTTAATTTTTATTATTAATGAAGTTAAATCTCAATGCATCACTAAATGCAAAAAGATAAAAAAACATAAAAAAAGCCCGCTTACAGTATAAGCGGGCTTCAAAAAATTTGGTCTATTTTATATGTCTAAATCTAAAATAGTCTCTTTGAGTTCTTCTATTATAATTTTTATGTCATTTTCTGTCGTACGCCAGTTTACAAAAGAAGCCCTGATACCTTTACGATTTTGATATACAGTTGGGGTCATAAAAACTTTTCCCTTATCATTTAAACTGGTCAAAAACTGACTTACATTTTGCTGATTATGATCTCCTTTCAAAGTAAAACAAACATTATTCAGCCGAATTGGAGCCAGAAGTTCAAAATTATCCTCTTCAATAAGTTCATTTGCAAAATGTAATGCCAATGCTGCACTATCCTCGACAATATCCTGAAACCCTTCTTTTCCGTAGGCTAATAACGAAAACCAAACAGGCAAAGCTCGTAAACGACGAGAATTTTCAGGCAGTACATTTAAGTAATTAAAATTCTCTAACGGATTTCCTAAATAAGGCGCATTTGAATTTTGGAAAGTTTCTATTTGAAGATTCATATGTTTTTCCTTAATCAGATAAAAAGCACTTTCATAAGGTACATTGAGCCATTTATGACAATCGATAGTGATGCTATCTGCACCTTCCCAGCCTTCGACAAGATGTTTGAATTTGTTTGAAACAGCAGCAAATCCACCAAAAGCAGCATCAATATGCCACCAAAAAGTATATTTCTCCTTTAGTTTTGCAATGGCTTCAAAATCATCAAAATCTGCAGTATTAACCGTTCCGGCACTTGAAATCAGAATAAAAGGTTTTCCGTTTAAATTTTGAATATTATGTTCTAAATCAGCTATATCAATTGCTTCACGATTGCCTTCAATAGTTTTAATTGTTGTATAATTATTACTTCCAATACCTAACATCGACAATGTTTTTATAGAAGAAGAATGTGGTGTAGCAGTCAGGATATTTATGGTTTCAGTTATTCCGTTTTTTGCAAAATCTTTTCCTAATTGTGCTCCAAACCCATTGTCTTGCTGTTCCTAAACAAGTAAAATTTGACATTGTTGCCCCTGTTACAAAACCACCTGAAAATGTTTTTGGCAAGTCTAACAATTGTAATAATAAATTTATAGTTTCAAATTCTATCAAGGCCGAAACTCCTCCCTGAGCATGTACAGCCTGCGTATTTTGATCATATACTGTTGCCAGCCAATCGCCCACAATCGACGCTGGTGTTGAACCTCCAGTTACAAATCCTAAATATCTAGGCCCAGGAGAAGCAACTATCAAAGGCAATAATCTTTCTTTAAATTCTTCTAGAGCAGCCAAAGATCCTAAACCTAATTCGCTTAAATTTCGAGTAGGGTCAATTCTATTTTTACTTGAAGTAGGAATATTTTCAAGATTATTAAGGAAATCTAATCCTTGTTGTTTGGCCTGATTAAGTATGTTTTCAAGATCATTTAGATCATGTTGAAGTATTGAATTCATTTTAAATAAATTATATATGCTTACTTCAAACCACCTGTAGAAATTGCCCACAGATGATACAGATTAAGCGGATTAATACTGATTTTTATTGTTGAGGTATAATTAGTTTTTTACCACTTCGTTTTTTCCGAGAACCGAGAGACCATCATAGAAGAAATCACATCGCCATTAGCATTTAATAAAGTAGCAATTGGGTCAACGAGAGTTCCAAGGATCATAGCTACAGGCAAAGCTTGTTCCATTGGTAATCCGTAAACGGTAATGGCTAAAACTTCTCCAATATATCCGCCATTTGGGATTCCTCCTTCGACAATCGAAACAATTATCGTAATTCCTAATGCTAAAAGTATAGTTGAAGGTTCTGTAAAATCTTTGCCAAACATGGCAAAAAGAAACGTAATTTTTAAGATAGAAGACATGCTTGAACCGTCTTTATGCAAAGGCGCCCCTAGTGGAATAACCAAATTGCGGACATGTTTTGGGATACCCATTTTTTCAGCTGCATCGAGGTTCGCCGGAATTGTAGCAATGCTGCTGCAAGTACCTATTGCGGTTAATGAAGGCGTAATGTTATTGCTCCAGAAAACGACAAAAGCTTTTTTACCTCCTGCTAATAAAGCATACAAACTAAAAAACACAAAGAAGTAAAAAATACAAGCAACATAATAAACACCTAACGGCTTGGCGTAAACTCCAAATAATTGTGGTCCGTAATAACTAACCTGATAAGCAAAATAAGCTCCAAGGCCAATTGGTGCTAATTTCATAATCATGTTCAAAAGCTGTTTCATGACCTCATTTCCTGAATCCAGAAAACTTTTGAAAGTATTGCCTTTTTCTCCAGATTGCAAAGTTGCAAATCCAATCAAAAATGAAAAGATAATAAGTGCCAACATACTTTTTCGCGATAACAATTCATAGAAATCATTGGTCGTAAGCAATTGGGCAATTTGATCACCAACACTTCCGGATTGGATATTCTCCAACGGGATTTTAGTAATTATAATATTTTCATGAATAGGAAATAGGGAAACAGCTATAATCATTACGATTGCTGAAATAAGAAGTGTACCTAAAAAAACGGCAATCATTACAACAAACAATCTTCCTAGTTTTTCTGTTTTCTCCAAATTAGCAATTGAAGAAGTTATAGTAAAAAAGACAAGCGGAATAATTGCTGTAAAAAGTAAGTTCAGAAATATATCTCCAACAGGCTTTATAACAGCAACTTTTTCTTTAAAAACTAATCCGAAAATGCTTCCTATTATGATACCGCCTAAAAGCAATAATACACTACTATAACTTTTTAGAAAATTGATTTTTTTAACCTCCATAATTTAATCGTATTATAATTTGGAATAAAGAAACGCAAAATAAAAATCAATTAAATTACTAAAAAAAAAGAGTACTATTTTTTTTTTGCCACAGATTAAAAGGATTTCAATTCATGATTTCTACCAACATTTAGTGCCTAACTGCACAAAGAAAAGGCTTTGATCCTTGATTCGTATGATCACTACTTTTCTAAAACCAAAGTTGTAAAAGCCCTATCGACCAATTCGCCGGTTTTGCTTTTTACTTTCTCTGTGAGCGTTTCTTTGTTGATGATTTTGAAAGATGTTTTCTCAATTAAAATTTCAGCTTTTTCTGTGCTGTAAAGTTCAAATTCAAATTGAGTAAAAGGAAGTTGTTTCATAAAACTTTCTTCGGCAAAAGTGATACACAAGATTCCTTTTGGCTGTAAAACCCTGTAGATTTCCGAAAGCAATTTTTCAGGTTCCTGCCAGAAATAAATGGTGTTTACTGTAAATACTTTATTGAATAAATTTTCTTCAAACGGAATTAGATTTCCGTCATAAATCGAAAAGAAAGCTTGTTTTTGAGAAACATAATTTCTGTTGATCTGGCGTGCTTCCTGAAACATTAATTCAGACATTTCAAGTCCGTAATATTTAATGTTTTCAGCCTGTTCGAAAATGAATTCTACGTGTCCAGCGTTACCGTGACCTAATTCCAGAATTGTATTTGCTTCTTCTATATGTAGATTCTGAATCGAATGATGCGTCATGTTGATGTTGGTTTCATTCATCATGTTTGCCATTTCGATTCCCTTTTCTCCCGTTGGATGCTTGAATTGAGAAGCTATTGCTTGTAATTCTTCTTGTTTCATAAAATTTTAAATTCCAATTAATCCCGATAGCTATCGGGACCAAATTCCAAACTGTATGTCATTGCGAGGAACGAAGCAACCGCATTGATAATAAATCCCGTTATTCTCAAAGTTTTGTCATTTCGACGAAGGAGAAATCACACACGAAACTCCGTACCTAGAATCACCAATCTTTGTCGATCTTCTAGTGTGATTTCTCCTTCGTCGAAATGACAATATTGTGGAAATATCACACAAAAACTCTTAAAAAAGATGGCTCGCAATCTGACGAATATTCTCTGATTTCCCCATTGAATAATAGTGCAAAACAGGAACTCCGGCAGCTTTTAATTCTAATGATTGTTGGATTGCCCATTCGATTCCTACTTGTCTGATTTCTGCATTATTCTTGCATGAATCAACAGCATGAATTAAATCTTCTGGTAAATCAATACGGAAAATTTGAGGTAAAACCTGTAAATGCCTTTGAACCGCAATTGGCTTGATTCCTGGAATAATAGGAATTGTGATTCCCATTTCTCTGGCTTTTTCTACAAACTTGAAATATTTTGAGTTGTCGAAAAACATTTGTGTTACCACATAATCAGCTCCGGCATCTACTTTCTCTTTAAGTCTTTTTAAATCTGATTGTAATGATGGAGATTCTAAATGTTTCTCAGGATAACCTGCAACCCCAATGCAAAAATCAGCTTTGTTATCAGCATCCATGACTTCGTGAAGGTATTTTCCCTGATTCAATAAACTGATTTGTTTTACCAAATCAATCGCATAGTCATTTCCTCCAGCTTTTGGAATAAAATATTGTTCGTCTTTCATAGCGTCACCACGCAAAGCCATAATATTGTCGATTCCTAAGTAGTTACAATCTACCAAAAGATATTCAGTTTCTTCTTTGGTAAAACCTCCGCAAAGTACGTGAGGAACGGTATCTACGTTATATTTATGTTTTATAGAAGCGCAAATTCCAAGCGTTCCAGGACGCATACGAGTTAGCTTTTTGTCCAAAAGTCCGTTGCCTTTATCTATATAAATATACTCCTCGCGAGAAGTCGTTACATCAATAAACGGTGGTTTAAACTCCATCAACGGATCTATATTATCGTATAATTCCTGAATGCTTTTCCCCTTTTGAGGCGGAATAATTTCAAATGAGAATAATGTATTTCCTTTGGCGTTTTCTATATGTTGTGTTACTTTCATAGTCAGCCCCCTAACCCCCGAAGGGGGAATTCCTGAAAGGGGTCATCAGGTTTGTGTTATTTTATTCTGCCTTTCTCTTCCCCCTTCGGGGTTAGGGGGCTAATCTGCTATATTAGGGTTTAGCCATTTCATGGCTTTATCTGTTGAAATGCTTCTGCGTTTGGCGTAATCTACTACTTGATCTTCTTTTATTTTCCCAAGTCCGAAGTATTTACTTTTTGGATTCCCGAAATAATATCCTGAAACTGAAGATGCCGGCCACATTGCCATACTTTCTGTTAAGGTTACTCCAATTTCCTTGTCTACATCTAAGAGTTTCCAGATTGTTGGTTTCTCTAAGTGATCCGGACATGCGGGATAACCTGGCGCAGGACGAATTCCTTTGTAATTTTCTTCGATCAAATCTTCTGTCGAAAGTGATTCTTGAGGATCATAACCCCAGAAATCCTGACGTACTTTTTCGTGCAGATATTCCGCGAAAGCCTCAGCAAAACGATCCGCTAATGCTTTTACCATAATCGAATTGTAATCATCCAGATCTTTTTCGAATTCGGCTGCCCATTCGTCAACACCAAAACCGGTTGTAACACAAAATGCTCCTATATAATCTGTAATTCCTGAATCTTTTGGTAAGATAAAATCAGACAAAGCGATATTTGGTGCTCCTTTTGTTTTTTGTGATTGCTGACGAAGCGTTAAGAATTTCTCCAACACTTTTCCGTTTTCATCACGCAATTCGATATCGTCATCATCGATTTGATTCGCAGGGAAAATTCCGTAGATACCTTTTGCAGTTAGTTTTTTCTCTGCTAAAATCACTTTCAACATTTCCTGTGCATCTGCAAAAACCGAAGTTGCTTCTTCACCCACAACCTCATCCGTTAAGATTGCCGGATATTTCCCAAACAATTCCCATGTTCTAAAAAAGGGTGTCCAGTCGATATACGGAACCAAAACATCTAACTCTACTTCAACAATTTGTTTACCAATAAATTTTGGTTTTGTTGGCGTGTATTCAGCCCAATCCAATTGTAATTTGTTTTTACGTGCTTGTTCGATCGTCAGGAAGTTTTTATCTCTCGAACGATTCAAAAACGTTTCTCTAAACGCATCATAGTCAGCACGAATATCACTTGCATATATTTTTCGGTTATGATCTAATAGATTTCCTGCAACCGTAACGGCACGCGAAGCATCGTTTACGTGAATTACAGTTTCTCTATATTGAGGCGCAATTTTCACGGCAGTATGCGCACGCGAAGTGGTTGCTCCACCAATCATAATCGGAATTTTAATTCCTTGTTTGTCTAATTCTTTGGCCAGATACACCATTTCGTCAAGCGAAGGCGTAATTAGTCCGCTTAAACCAATAATGTCAACATTATGTTCAATAGCTGCCGCAATAATTTTTTCCGGAGGCACCATAACACCAAGATCTACAATCTCATAATTGTTACAGGCCAAAACTACCGAAACAATGTTTTTACCAATATCGTGAACGTCACCTTTTACGGTTGCCATCAATATTTTTCCATTTCCAGATTTGTCACCGGCTTGTTTGCTTGCTTCAATGTAAGGTAACAAATACGCCACGGCTTTTTTCATTACACGTGCCGATTTTACTACCTGAGGCAAGAACATTTTCCCGCTTCCGAATAAATCTCCAACGACATTCATTCCTGTCATCAAATTGATTTCGATAACTTCAATAGGTTTTACGGCAGCCAAACGCGCTTCTTCAACATCTTCTTCAATAAAAGCATCAACTCCTTTTACCAATGAATGTGTTATACGTTCCTGAACCGTTCCTAAACGCCATTCCTGAATCGCTTTTTCATCTGATTTTACTTCGCCTTTTACGTTTTCAGCAAAGTCTAATAAACGTTCTGTCGCATCATCACGTCTGTTTAAGATTACATCTTCAACGTGTTCTAATAAATCTTTTGGGATATCATCGTAAATCGAAAGCATTTCCGGATTCACGATTCCCATTGTCATTCCGTTCTGAATTGCATGGTATAAAAACACGGAGTGCATCGCTTCACGAACGTGATCGTTTCCTCTAAAAGAGAACGAAACGTTACTTACTCCACCGCTAATATGTGCATGTGGCAAGTTATCACGAACCCATTTTGTACCTCTAAAAAAATCAATCGCATTCAAACGATGTTCATCCATTCCGGTCGCAACTGGAAAAATGTTCAAATCGAAAATAATATCCTGAGGTGGAAATCCAACTTTATCGACTAATATATCATACGACCGCTGACAGATTTCAACTCTACGCTCAAAATTATCGGCCTGACCTACTTCATCAAAAGCCATGATAATAGCCGCAGCTCCGTAGCGCTTGATTAATTTTGCGTGATGAATAAAGGCTTCTTCTCCTTCTTTCAAAGAGATCGAGTTTACAACGCTTTTTCCTTGTACTACTTTTAGACCTGCTTCAATGATTTCCCATTTCGAGCTATCGATCATAATCGGCACTCTCGAAATATCCGGTTCTGATGCTATTAAATTCAGGAATTTTGTCATTGCCTGAACACCATCAAGCATTCCCTCATCCATATTAATATCGATGATTTGTGCTCCACCTTCTACTTGTTGTCTTGCAATATCAAGTGCCTCGTCATACTTCTCTTCCTTGATTAAGCGAAGGAATTTTCTTGAACCCGTAACATTCGTACGTTCTCCAATGTTTACAAAAACACTAGTTGGCGTAATAATCAACGGTTCTAATCCTGCTAATACAAGGTCTCTTCTTTTTTCTGCCATTTCTTTTTAAGTTACTGAGTTCCTAAGTTGCTTAGGTTCTGAGTTTTTCAATTCTATTTTTATAAGGTTTTAAGGCCTTTTATCTTCATTATATCTTTTTGGGCGTGTTTCGCCGCGGCGAACCGGGCTATCCGTTACAAGTCCTCGACCAATTTCGTTATCACTACATTGATCTTTGGGCTTTTCACTTCTATCCCTCACGCAATCTCGGTTTCATAAAAAAATTATGATTCTCCGAGATTTTAATTGTCTTTTTTCTTTTGCTAGCGCGAGCGTCACGCTCGTGCACATTTCAATTGTAAATTTTAAAATCTTATAATAATATCTTTCTTTGCGTGCACGAGCTAGAAGCTCGCGCTAGCAGAAGTTTTTTGGTTTCAATATATATTTCTCAAAATTCTTGGAGAAAATAAATATTGAACAAACAGTAATTAATTATATTACATTCACCTATTGGTTTAGTAATTTATTCAATTACAAATTGCTTTTACTGCTTCACTTGAAGATTTTCCTCCTAATTTTTTTCCTTTTTGAAAATCAGAACAAGCTTCCTCTTTTTTATTTAATTTTAATTTACTCAACCCTCTATTATGATAAAACTCTGCACGATCCGGACTTTGTTTAATCGCTATATCATAATAAACAATTGCATCATCGTATTTTTCTAATTTAGAAAGTGCATCTCCTTTAGCAGAATAAGGTCTTGAAAAGTCAGGTCTTAATTCACTCGCTTTACTAAAATCACTAATAGCTCCTTTATAATCTAAATTATTATATTTAATCAGCCCTCTATTATAATATGCATTGGTAAAATCTGGATTAAGTTCAATTGCTTTATCATAATCTGCTATTGATCCTGTAGCATCACTGGCATTATACTTTACAATTGCTCTGCTATAATATAAATCAGCGTCTTTATTACTAAACCCAATTGCTTTATTATAATCAGTTATCGCCCCACCGTAATCATTAAACTCAGCTTTGGCTGAAGCTCTTTCAGAATAATACATATCAGGAAAATTGGTTAAATCATCATTATTTAATTGTATAGCTTTATTTAAATCATTTATTGCTTCTTTATAATTCTTTAGAAATTTATTTGCTATTCCTCTATTAAAATATGCATTTATATATTTGGAATTAAGTTCAATTGCCTTATTATAATCAACAATAGCTTCTTTATATTGCTCTTTTTTCGCTTTTATAATACCAATCCCACAATATGCTCTTGAATAATTCGGATTAATTTCTATTGCTTTATTATATTCAATAAGAGCATTTACATAGTCCTCTCTTTCGTAGCTTTCCTTTCCTTTTTCAAAATGTATCTCTGCAGTTTGCGCATAAAATTTCTCAGTTGCAGCAAAAGAAAAGAAGACTAATAGAAATAGAAATACTCTCATAGTTATAATTATTATTCAAATACCGGCGCCACACGTGGCTTATAATCCTTCGCAACTTCAGCAATTAATCGAATATGATCCGGAGTTGTTCCGCAACAACCACCTATAATGTTGATTAAATTATCATCTAAATATTCTTTAATGAAAGCCTGAGTTTGTTCCGGGGTTTCATCATATTGTCCGAATGCGTTTGGTAAACCTGCATTTGGGTGTGCCGAAACATTAAAACTAGTATGTTGTGCCAATGTTTTTAAGTATGGTTTCAATAAATCGGCTCCAAGAGCACAATTGAATCCTACGCTTAATAACGGAATATGCGATACTGAAATCAAAAACGCTTCTACCGTTTGCCCGGAAAGTGTTCTTCCTGAAGCATCTGTAATCGTTCCTGAAACCATGATTGGAATATCAATATTTCGGTCGTCTTTTACTTCTTCAATTGCAAAAAGTGCTGCTTTGGCATTTAAAGTATCAAAGATGGTTTCTACCAATAGTAAATCGCAACCACCATCCATTAAAGCTTCTACTTGTTGTTTGTAAGCAATTCGCAAATCATCAAACGTTACGGCTCTATAACCCGGATCGTTTACATCCGGGGACATACTTGCGGTTCTGTTTGTTGGCCCAATTGATCCCGCAACGAAACGTGGTTTGTTTGGGTTTTTGGCTGTAAATTCATCAGCTACTTCACGGGCAAGTTTAGCCGATTCGTAGTTTAATTCGTAAACGTACTCTTCAAGGAAATAATCGGCCATACCAATTGTGGTTCCTGAGAATGTGTTGGTTTCTACGATGTCTGCACCCGCTTCGTAATAAGCGGCGTGGACATCGCGAATGGCTTGTGGTTGTGTTATGGATAGTAAATCGTTGTTTCCTTTTAACGGATGCGGAAAATCTTTGAAACGCTCTCCACGAAAATCTTCTTCGGAGAAATTATAGCGCTGCAACATGGTTCCCATTGCTCCGTCAAGGATTAGGATATTTTTTTTAATTGCTTCCTGAATTGTTATTGCCATGACTTTCATCTTTTAGCTACTAAGACGCTAAGGCGCTGAGATGCTAAGTTTTTTATTTAATTATAATCTTTATCTTGAATATATAATACCTAACAGGTTTTTGAAACCTGTTAGGATACGCTGTTTTTATTCACATTAATTCCAAGAATTCACTATTGATGACTATCTAGCCCCGATTACTTCACTTAATTTCTATTTTCATAGGAGTTCACTGAACTCCGTTTGAAGTGGAAATCCTTTTGCTTTTTTCTTTAAAAAGCAAAAGATTGCAACGAAAATCGGGAACGATTGACAGAAAAAATGCGTCAATGATTCGCTCATGATACTGAATTCAGTAAAATAATATTGTATGGTTGTCAGGAAGTGTTTTGAGAAATACTTTTATGTATTTGTGTTATCTATCTTTGATACTAAGAATAGTATAAAGTAGAATGTAGCACCTTCTTTATGATAAAGGGTTGCTAAGGTTTCATTGGGTCTTTCCCTCCGCCTTTCGTGATAACTTTCAATAAATTTAAGAACAGTGCAAAGTAAAGACATAGACTCAACAATTGCAAGTGTTTTTTAAAGTTTCTAAGGTGCTAAGATTGTGAGGTTCTAAGTTTTTTTTTAAGTGGCTAAAGTTCTAAGATTTTAAGGTGCTGAGTTTACTACTTTAGGTGTATTAAGCTCTGGAAGAATGTAATATTTCTAGCTTTAGATTCTTCATTCAACCAAAGCTACCGCGATATGTTATTGTCGTATCAATATATCACCCCGATGGGGTTTATTTCCATAAATATCGTTAATTCTATAAATATTACATCCCGCCGGGATTTATTTATATTATAAACAATTTCGGTTGTTACTTTTTCTTACTTGCTTTTGCAATGGGATTAAACTCTAAACAAATCTGTAGCCAAAACTCTAAATCCGGATTTCTCTGCCAGCCATTTTCTGTGACAAAAATATAGTTTTTCATTGGCCTTTCGGCATTTGGCATTGGTATAATATCATCTCTTTCTAAAGCATCTTGGTAAGCTTTATCATCGATTCTGCAGAGTAAAAGATTTTCTCCTGTTTGTTTGTCAAGTCGAGTTCCGCAGCATAATTTTTTATCTACCATGAAAACAAGGCCACCAAACATTTTCTTTTCGAAAAAGTCAGCTTCTTTGTGCTGGAGAAATGTTCTTATTCTTTGTGCGTTATTTTCGTCAAAAGCCATTTTTTTTGAAGGTTCTGAGTTGCTAAGATTCTAAGTCTAGAATTCAACTTTAGTGTTTCGGCTTTTGTTTTGTTCCTCTAAAATTGATAATCTCAATAAGATTGGATTCCTTATTTATTCTATAAACCAAATAGTTGTTTTTGTCTACAATTGCTTTATACAAAGATTCGCTTTTTTTGGATCTTGGGAATTGTTCGGGATTAAGGTTAATTTGATTAATAACTTGCTGAATTTTATTCTCTAAGTTTAAAATTTCCTTTATCGTCCATTTTGCTTCCAAATAATCAACAACTTTATTAAAACCTTTAACTGCTTGCGCTGTCCATATAAATTTTAGTGCCATTTAGAAAATCTTTTCATAACATCTTCATGGCTTGTAAATTCGCCTTTTTCAGCCTGATCTAGTCCAATTTGAATTTCAGCTTTCTCAGATTCTGATAACTCATCATACCAATTGTTTTGATTTTCTTTCAGAATTAATTCCAGTTTTTCTAAAACGCTTTCATCCTCAACCTTAACCAGCTCTTGAATAAATTGATATTTTCTAGCTTCTAAATTCATGATACTCAAAATTTATATATTACAAAGATACAAATAAAAAAAGCTCAAACTGTATTACAAGTTTGAGCTTAATATATAAAAATCTTAGCGTCTTAGTATCTTAGAACCTTAGCAACTTAGACTATCGCCTTAACAACCGCTTTTGGCGCTTCTTTACGAGTTCCGTCGAAACCATCTACACCAGAAACTGTGGTATATTTAAGTACGTATTTTTTACCCGGATTGATGATTCCGTATGCTGCCTGACACATTAAAGTCGCTTCGTGGAATCCACAAAGGATTAATTTTAATTTTCCAGGATATGTATTGATGTCTCCAATGGCGAAGATTCCAGGAATGTTCGTTTGGTAATCTAATGCATTGTTTACTTTGATCGCATTTTTCTCGATTTCTAATCCCCAGTCGCCGATTGGACCTAATTTTGGCGTTAATCCGAAAAGTGGAATAAAGAAATCTGTCTCGATTTTGCGGTGTGCTCCGTTTTCTTCGATATCTAACGATTCAACGTGCTCAGCACCATTGATTCCGATTACTTCTGCAGGAGTAATTAGTTTAATTTTTCCGGATGTTTTTAATTCCTGTACTTTTTCTACTGAATCAAGAGCTCCTCTAAATTCGTTTCTACGGTGAATTAAAGTTACTTCTGAAGCTACATTGGCAAGGAAAATACTCCAGTCTAAAGCTGAATCTCCTCCTCCGGCAATTACAACCCTTTTGTCTCTGAATTTCTCCGGATTTTTGATGAAGTATTTTACTCCTTTATCTTCATAAAAGTCGATATCTTCTATAAGTGGTTTGCGTGGTTCAAAACTTCCTAAACCTCCAGCGATAGCAATTACCGGTGCGTGAAATTTAGTTCCTTTATTTGAGGTTACAATGAAACTTCCGTCTTCTTGTTTTTCGATTGTTTCAGCACGTTCTCCTAATGTATAACCTGGCTCAAATTGCTTAATTTGCTCTTGTAAGTTATCTATTAAATCTCCTGCTAAAACTTCCGGGAAACCAGGAATATCATAAATAGGTTTTTTTGGATACAATTCTGAAAGTTGTCCTCCTGCTTGTGGTAAAGCATCTAAAATATGACATTTTAATTTTAATAATCCTGCCTCGAAAACGGCAAATAAACCTGTTGGTCCTGCTCCAATTATAAGTATATCTGTTTTAATCATTATGGTTGTTGTTTATAATCATTCTTAATAATACAAAGAAACAAATAATTTATTCTTCTGCCAATGATTTTTGTCATTGATTTCTTTGTGTAATTTTTCATCGGGTTAAACACGAAGCTACAATATGAATCGTCCCCCCGGACTTTTTGTTATTCTTTATTTTTCAATGAATCCGTAATCTCGTTCATCTTTTTAACCTTGTCTTCAAAATCACCTTTTAGTGTCTTCCTGTATTCATTGAGGTTTTCGACCATTTTGTTGATATCCTCCGGAATTACATCTTCAAAAAACTCACGAAGTCTTTTTGCTGTTGTTGGTGATTTTCCGTTGGTCGAAATGGCAATTTTTACATTTCCTTTTGTTACAATTCCGCCTAAATAATAATCACATAAATCTGGCGTATCGGCAATATTGCAAATTAAATAACGTTTTCTGGATAAATCATATACCCTTTTATTGACTTCCAAATCATCGGTACAAGCGATTACCATGTGGCGTTTTTTGAGCATCTTTTTCTTAAACTTCGCTTCCGTCAATTTGATTGAAGGATGATTTTCTGCTAAAACTTTAATTTCTAAATGAAAATCAGCTGCTACAACCTCAACATTTGCATTTGGACTCGACTTTAGTAAAAAAGAAAGCTTTTCTAATCCTACATTTCCTCCCCCAACAATTAAAACATTCAGATTGTGAAGTTTTAAGAATATTGGATATAATTCGTTCTGTTCCATTTTAATTTAATTTCATTGGATAAAAAATCCAATTTACATATTTATTACATGATTTTAATTACCATGTCGATATGTTTTTGCGTACATCGGGTTAAAACCCGACGCTACAATATGAATCGTTCCTCCGGAACTTTATTGACTGATTGATCATCTTTGTCAACATCGGGTTGAAACCCCACGCTACAATATGGATCGTTCCGCCGGAACTTTATCTTGCAATTTCTTTTGATAGAAATTCTTCGTAAAAGCCCTTTAATTTGTTGCTTTCGCGGACAACTTCTCCTAGAACAATAATTGCTGGTGAACTCAATTTCTTTTGTTTTACAACTTCTAAAATCGAATTTACTGTTCCAACGCCTACTTTTTCTTCGGATGTTGTTCCGTTTTGAATGATCGCAACGGGTAAATTGCCTTTATTTTCTTTTTGAAATAAATCTATAATCTGAGGCAATTTGTGCATTCCCATCAAGATAACTACTGTTGCAGATGATTGTGCTGCCAAAGCTACATCTGAAGATAATTTTCTATCTGAAGTTGTGCCTGTAATCGCCCAAAAACTTTCTGAAACTCCTCTTTTGGTAATCGAAATTCCCTGACTTGCCGGAACTGCCACTACCGAAGATATTCCTGGAACAACTGCCGTTGGTATTCCGAAACTTTCTATGAATTCTATTTCTTCGCTTCCACGCCCAAAAATAAACGGATCTCCGCCTTTTAAACGCACTACATTTCCATAAGTCAATGCATTATCCACAATTAACTGATTGATTTGATCCTGCGTATAAGCGTGATTTCCTATCTTTTTTCCAACAAAAATTTTGATGGCATTTTTAGGTGCGTGTGCTAATATTTCGTCATTGGCCAATGCATCGTACAAAACCACATTCGCTTCAGCAAGGGCTTTTACGGCTTTCAGCGTAAGCAAATCAGGATCTCCGGGACCTGCGCCAACTAAAGTTACTTTGGGTTTTATTATATTATGCATTTGCTAATTCTTGAGCTCTGTATTTTTCTATAGTATAAAAAAATGAAATCCCTTGTTGAATGTATGCTTTCGCAAATGCTTCTGAAGGCTCCGTTGTATTGATTTGATATACTAATTCTCTAAATGATGTTGATAATTGAATTTTATCAGTTGCAATGAAAACGGTGTCGAATAAATCTACAATTCCTGCGTGATTATTTGTTTTTTCGTTTTCGGAAAGTAATAATGCTTTTGCACCATTTACAAATCCTGCGTAAGCGTGATAAATTGCATCTGACCATTTTCCTTCGTCGAATGATTCTTGTGCGAATGTCAATTTGTCTTTTGCTTCTAATAATAAAGTAGCAACCAAGTCGATCACAACTCCCGCACATTCTCCTACTCCAACTGCTTTTACGTAGTTGTCAGCATTTCCCCAGTCTACAAAATCAGCTTCGGTTAAATTGGTTACATCTGCGAAAGGTTTTAAAATTTCATAGAAATATTTCTCTCCTTTTGCGTCATAATAATTAAGGAATTTTTCTCCGTTTGCATTCGCATCAAAATCATTTAAGATCGTACGCAATGCATCTGGTCCTCTACGGCTTGGGATTTTAATTACTTTATCTGCAAAACGTCCTGAACCGTTTCCTAATCTTCCTCCACCTAATAAAACCTGCAATGCCGGAGCTACTAATTTTCCTGAATTGATTGACATTCCCTGAAAACCTATTGCAGACATATTATGTTGCCCACAAGCATTCATACAACCCGAGATTTTAATCTCGATTTCGCGGTTGTTTAAGTATTGCGGATATTCTGCATTCAGCACTTTTTCTAATTCTTCTGCAATTCCTGTACTACTTGCAATTCCTAAATTACAAGTATCTGTTCCTGGACAAGCTGTAATATCTGCTGTAGAATTATATCCTAAATCAACAAATCCCAGTTTTTCCAATTCCTGATAAAAGAATGGTAAATTTTCATTTTTTACGTGACGAATTACAATATTCTGACGCAATGTAAAACGCAATTCATTTGCGGCGTAATTTTTTATTAAATCAGCTAATAATCTTGCTTTATCAGTATAAAAATCCCCTAATAAAACTTTGATTCCAATAGCTGAATAACCTGCTTGCTTTTGAGCAATTACGTTAGATTTTTTCCACGTTTCATAAGCTGCCGTATCATCAATTGTTACTGATGGAACTGGTAATAATGTTTCCGGAATTGGAGCTTCAAAAGCTGTTGTATCTATTTCGTAAGATTCAAAAGCTATTGCTTTTTTCTCTTTTTCAACCAAATCCATGAAAGTGTCTCTTCCTATTTCTTTGATTAAAAATTTCAAACGCGCTTTCATTCTTTTTGCACGTTCTCCGTATCGGTCAAAAATACGAATTACACCTTCTGCTGTTGGAATGATTTGGTTTGCCGGAACAAATTCTGAAAGTAATTCAGCATGTGCCGGTTGAGATCCTAAACCTCCTCCTAACATGATTTTGAAACCACGAACTCCATCAACAATTTTTGGAATAAATCCTAAATCATGCAAATAACTCAAAGCGGTATCTTCATCTGATGATGAGAACGAAATTTTAAATTTACGTCCCATTTCCTGACAAATTGGGTTTCTTAATAGGTATTGAAACAAAGCATGTGCATAAGGCGAAACATCAAATGGTTCGTTTACGTCTACACCTGCTAATTCGCTTCCTGTAATATTTCTTACGGTGTTACCACAAGCTTCACGCAAAGTAACATCGTCTTTAGCCAAATTTGCCCAAAGTTCCGGGGTTCTGTCTAAACTTACATAGTGAATCTGAATATCCTGACGTGTTGTAATGTGCAAACGTCCTGTAGAATATTCATCAGAAACCTTAGTAATACGTACCAATTGCTCGCTGGTTACTTTTCCGTAAGGCAATTTAATACGAATCATTTGAACGCCTTCCTGACGTTGTCCGTAAATTCCACGTGCTAAACGAAGACTACGAAAACGCTCATCATCAATTTTTCCTCCACGGAATAAATGAATCTTTTTTTCTAAATCGATGATCTCTTTCTGAACGATCGGATTTTCTATTTCTGTTCTAAAACTTTCCATTTGTTTTTTGGCTTTAGGCTTTTTTTTAGCTTTAAGCTTTAGGCTATGCCATAAGCTTTTTTAAATAACTCGTTATACATTTTCGCTTAAAGCTTACAGCCTAAAGCTTATAGCAGGTTTACCTAATAAATCCTACTCCTGCTGTGGTATTTGTTGCTGTATCAATTAAGATAAAAGCTCCGTTTGATTTATTATCGTTATAGGCATCAAAATATAAAGGCTTGCTTAATTTAATGCTTACTTCTCCAATCTCATTTATAGCTAATTGTGATGCTTCTGTTGTTCCTGAATAATCAGTTGAGATGGTATTTTTGATACTTTCTACTTTTGCCAAAACTGAGTTTGTGTTGTGTTGTACAATATATTTTGTACCGGCAACCAGTTTTTTGCTATCCATCCAGCAAACTGTTGTAGTTATTTCTTTTTCAATTTTTGGAAGTTCTGATGATTTTACAATCATATCACCTCTTGTTACATTGATATCGTTTTCTAATTCGATAGTAATCGAAGAACCTGCAACGGCTTCATCAAATGTTTTATCGAAAAAGTGAATTTTTGCTACTTTAGATTCAGTTAAAGAAGGCAAAACTGTTACAGCATCCCCAACTTTAATAGAGTTTCCGTATAATTTTCCTGCGTAACCTCTAAAATCATGGTATTCTTCTGTCTTTGGACGAATAACAGTCTGAACCGGAAAACGCGCTTTTCCTGTTTCAAAAACATCCGCAGAGTCTAATCCTTCTAAATGCTCTAAAACGGTTTGACCAGTATACCAAGGCATATCTTTCGATTGTTCCACTACGTTTCCACCGTTGATAGCACTTAACGGAATGTAACTTACGTTTTGCTCTTTGAAAGTACTTTTAGCATTTAATGCCTGAAAATCTGCTTTGATTTTATTGTAAACTTCTTCAGAATAATCAACTAAATCCATTTTGTTAATCGCTACAATTACCTCTTTTACTCTTAATAAATTATTGATAAAAAAGTGACGATATGTTTGCTCAATTACACCTTTTCTTGCGTCAATTAAAATAATAGAAACCTGAGAAGTCGATGCTCCTGTAACCATGTTTCTGGTATATTCTACGTGTCCCGGAGTATCTGCAATAATGTAACTTTTCTTTGCAGTCGAAAAATAAATGTGTGCAACATCAATCGTAATTCCTTGTTCTCTTTCTGCCACCAATCCGTCAGTTGCCAAAGAGAAATCAAGATAATCGTAACCTTTTTGTTTACTGCTTTTTTCGATTGCCTCTATTTTATCAGTCGTCAATGATTTTGTGTCATACAATAATCTCCCGATCAAAGTACTCTTTCCGTCATCTACACTTCCTGCTGTTGCTATTTTTAAAACTTCCATTCTATTATTTTGTTTCAGGTTTAAAATTTTTATTTCCGGTTTCAAGTTTAAAGTTGATTCCCTTTGAACTAAAATTTAAAGCTGTATGTTTTTTTGTTTCTGATTTTCACTTTCTGAATTGCATTCATAATTAATAATTTACAATTATTAAAAATATCCTTGTTGTTTTCTTTTTTCCATTGCGGCTTCAGAACGTTTGTCATCAATTCTGGCTCCTCTTTCAGAAATAGTTGACTCTCTGATTTCTCCAACAACTTCTTTAATTGTTGCAGCATACGAATCAACCGCCGCTGTACAAGTCATATCTCCAACGGTTCTGAAGCGAACAATTCTTTCTTCGATTTGCTCGTCTTCTTCCTGATACACAAAAGGAGAATGTGACCAGATTAAACCGTCTCTCAAAAAAACTTTTCTTTTATGTGAAAAATAAATAGATGGAATCTCAATGTGTTCTTTTTCGATATAACTCCAAACATCTAATTCTGTCCAGTTTGAAATTGGAAACACACGAACGTTTTGTCCATTTTCTATTTTTCCATTCAAAATATCAAATAACTCAGGACGTTGGTTTTTTTCATCCCATTGACCGAAATCATCACGAACTGAAAAAATGCGTTCCTTTGCTCTTGCTTTTTCTTCATCACGACGTGCACCACCAATACAAGCATCAAACTTAAATTCTTCGATAGCATCTAAAAGTGTGATCGTTTGCAAGCTGTTTCTACTAGAATATTTTCCGGTTTCTTCAACTACTTTTCCTTCGTCAATAGCATCCTGAACATTACGAACAATTAATTCCAATCCTAATTCCTCAACCAATTTATCTCTAAAAGCAATTGTTTCAGGAAAATTGTGTCCTGTATCAACATGCAAAAGAGGAAACGGAATCTTAGCAGGAAAAAATGCTTTTTGTGCCAAACGCACTAATGTTATAGAATCTTTTCCTCCAGAAAAAAGTAAAACAGGCTTGTCAAATTGTGAAATTACTTCTCTGAAAATGTATATCGCTTCACTCTCTAAAGCGTTTGTTTTTAATACTGAACTTGAACTCATTTGATATTTTGTTTAATGCTTGATAGTTTTTAGTTTCAGATCGTTGTGAGTTTAATCTAAAACTTATTACCTATCGTTATTCTGTGTTTTTTGTTTTTATTTATTCAACGGATTAAAATCTTCATTTTCCATCAGGTTAAAACCCGACGCTACAATATGAACCGTTCCTCCAGAACTCAAAATCTATATTCTTTATTCTATTCTCTTGTCTCTTGATTCTATCCTCTCACTCCTCTACTCTTTCTTCGCACTATGCAAACCACATTCTTTATGGCTTGATTCCCACCACCATCTTCCGGCTCTGATATCTTCGCCAGGAAAAATTGCTCTTGTACATGGAGCACAACCTATACTTACGAAGCCTTGTTTGTGTAAGGCGTTTTGAGGAACATTATTTTCTGACAGATACGTTTCAACTTCTTCTAAACTCCATTTTAATAATGGGTTGAATTTGATGATTTCGAAACCTCCGTCGTATTCAAACAATTGCAAATCATTTCTATTTTCAGATTGCTCGGCTCTTAATCCGGTAATCCAAACTGAGTTTCCTGCTAAAGCTTTCCTTAACGGAACTACTTTACGGATGAAACAACATTCTTTTCTGTTTTCAACCGAATCATAAAAGCTGTTTGGTCCTTTTTGTTTCAATAAGTTTTCTACAGAAGCTGCTTCAGGAAAGTAAACCTCTATTTGTTTTTTGTATTTTTTTAATGTCTTGTGAAAAACATCATAAGTCTCCTGAAATAATCTTCCTGTATCTAATGTAAAAATGGTAATATCAGTATTACTTTTTGCAATAAAATCAGTAATTACCTGATCTTCCTGACCAAAAGAAGTCGAAAAAATTACTTTTCCGGGATATTCATTTGCTAAAAAAACCAAGGTCTCATCCAGCGAAAAATCTTTTGTTCTATCTAATAATGATTGTATACTCGTCGCACTCATAATCTCTTTCTTTCCTTTTCTAAAAAATATTTACAATAATTTTAGATAATGTTTTCAAACTTAATAATATAATTAATATTCCAACTGCCACCATCATTGGCTTTCTTTTAATTTTGTTTACAAGATAAGCTCCAATTGGTGCTGCAATTACGCCTCCTAAAATCAAACCTATAATTACTTGCCAGCCGTGAATTCCTCCAAAAAGCATGAAAGTAATTCCACTTGCAAATGAAATAGCAAACTCAGCAGCATTTACAGAACCTATAGTATATCTTGGGTTTCTTCCGCGTCCTAATAATGTAGACGTTACGATTGGTCCCCATCCGCCACCACCAACAGCATCCATAAAACCTCCAAATGTGGCAAGAATTCCTAATTTCTTTGTTTTCTTTTTAACAATCGTTTTTGCCAATGCTTTTTTAATTATAATAACTGCCAAAACAATCATATAAATAGCAATAAAAGGCTTTATAACATCTCCACTAATAACATCAGACAATAAATATGCTCCCGTAATCGAACCTAAAACTCCTGGAATCAACAAATGCTTCACTAGCTTTTTATTGATATTTCCAAATTTATGATGCGAAATAGCCGATGCTCCGGTAGTAAACATTTCTGCAACGTGAACTCCTGTACTACTTATAACCGGAGGAACTCCATAAGCCAATAAAAATGAGGTAGAAGTCGCTCCATATCCCATTCCTAAAGTACCATCAACTAGTTGAGCAAAAAGACCAATAGCAAAAAAGACTAAAAATTCCTGATCAAAGCCTTCAATAAATGCATTCCAGGAAAATTCAGCATGATGATTGTACATCAATGTAAGTAATAAACCTGTCAATAAAACAACAGGTATTACAACCCATAATTTCTCATTTATTGCGGCATAAGCCTTTACTCCAACACTATTTATTTTTAATTCTTTTTCCATCTTAATGGCTTGGTTTTTAGCCCAGAAAACTATTGCCCTATCGGCTTAATAGATTACTATGCAAAATTAGTACTTATTTCTAAATATCAAAACATTATTCTATTTTTTTACAACTCTAATCCTCTTTTGATCAAGCAACTACCAATTTCGAAGAATATAACAAATTGGCTTCATAAGTTAAAAACCGTATCAGACTGTATTCCAACAAGATAAAAACATTAAAGATATTCTTTTGCAAATATAGTATTTTAAAGTCTACCAAATCCATAGGATTATTATAAAATTGTTCTTATTTTTACAGTAAATATTTTTTCATGGATTTTCAGATAGGTCTTGTAATTGCTGGTTTAGTTGTAGGTTTCGTAGTTGGGCTAACAGGTGTTGGCGGTGGTTCTTTAATGACTCCAATTTTGTTATGGTTTGGTATTCCTCCAACGACAGCAGTTGGCACCGATTTATTATATGCAGCTTTCACCAAAATGGGTGGTGTATTTGTACACCATAAAAAGGGCAATATTAATTGGACAATTACCGGATGGTTGACTTTAGGAAGTGTTCCTGCAGCTTTATTGACTTTATGGATATTGCATAGCATTAAAACAGATATCTCTACAATAAATGCTGTAATAAAATACAGTTTAGGCTGGGCACTGCTTTTTACCTCTATTGCCATTTTATTTAAAAAGAAATTATTAGTATACTCTCAAAAACATGCCGGTGACAGATTTCATACTGAAAGTCATACTCAAAATATGTTAACAATTGGAATTGGGGTATTATTGGGAACAACCGTTACTTTGACTTCTATTGGTGCCGGAGCTTTAGGAACCGTTACTTTATTTTTCCTTTACCCTCTTTTACCAACACCTCGCTTGGTAGGAACTGAAATTGCTCATGCCGTTCCCTTAACTCTTGTTGCCGGAATTGGGCATGCCTCAATGGGGAATTTAGATTTGGCTTTACTAGGTCAGCTATTATTAGGCTCGCTACCCGGAATTTTTATAGGAAGTATGTTAAGCGGAAAAGTACCAGATGCATTCCTTAGAAATGCTATTGCAATAATGCTTTTTCTAGCAGGATATAAATTGATTTTTTAATTTATCCACCATATAAGTAACATAAGTTCATTTAATAAAACTTACATTCCTTAATTAAAGCAACACTTATATTGCCTTACATGGCTTAGAGGCAACACAAAAACCTGTGGAGAAATACAAAAGATTTTGTTTTGTAAATAATTTTACCGCAAAGCACGCTAAGATTTTATCTAATAGTAGGTGCAAAAAACACAAAGTTCGCAAAGCTTTGTGTCGATCAAGCTTTGCGAACTTTGTTTTTCTATTTGTAAAGTAAAATTAAATCTTAGCGTGCTTTGCGGTAAAAATTCATCCCTAATTTATACTCAATTGATCCATAACTTATATGTTTTAAAATTCTCTTTAAAATGCGATATCTGCCAGAGAGTTACTTTCTAATATTTTAAGTGTATTATCACGTACTTCCATCATCAAACGTCTTGCTGCACAAGTAGTTTCATCATCGCAATCATCGCATCTTTCATAAAAATTATGACTTGCGCAAGGCAGTAAAGCAATAGGACCTTCCAGAATACGATATACTTTGGCCATGCTGATCTCTTTTGGATCTTTTATCAGGTAATAACCTCCGCCTTTTCCTTTTTTAGCACCAAGGAAACCCGAATTTCTAAGAAGCAATAATATACTTTCTAAAAATTTTATCGAAATATGTTCGCTTTTCGCAATTTCAGCAATTTGTACAGGATCATTATTTTCACGTCTGGCTAAGTAAGTTAAAGCTTTAATTCCGTATTTTGTTTTCTTTGAAAGCACTTATATATATTTTAGATTTTAGATTGTTGTTTTTTTTAGATTTCTTCAAAAAACAACAGCTAAATATTTTTCTGCAACAAAAATAAGCTTTTTGAATGAGAAAAATAACACAATGAAAAACTAAGTTCTACTAAATTAGTATAGTTTAATAAATTACAACTAAAAAGCGATTTTTAACGGTAAATAATTTACAGTCAAAAATCGCCATTTACATTATAATCTAAACTCTTAAATATAAAATTACTTAAGAAAGCGCCTGATCTAAATCTGCAATAATATCTTTTACGGTTTCCAGACCTACAGAAACTCGTACTAATCCTTCTGTAATTCCAACAGCAAGTTTTTCTTCAACAGATAATTTGCTGTGTGTTGTTGATGCCGGGTGTGTTACAATCGTTTTTACGTCTCCAATATTTGCCGAAAGCGAACATAATTTAATCTTATCCAAAAATTTTCTTCCTGCTTCGATTCCGCCTTTAATTTCAATTGCAATTATGTTACCGCCTAAAAGCATTTGTTTTTTGGCAATTTCATACTTTGGATGCGATTTTAAAAACGGATATTTTACGCTTTCTACATTAGGATGATTTTCTAAAAACTCAGCTACTTTTAAAGCATTTTCGCAATGCTTGTCAACACGAACTGCCAAAGTCTCTAAACTTTTTGACAAAACCCATGCATTAAACGGTGACATTGCCGGTCCTGTATTTCTTGAAAACAAATATATTTTACGAATCAATTCCGCTTCTCCAACTGCAACTCCTCCTAAAACACGACCTTGTCCGTCTATTAATTTTGTTGCTGAGTGAATTACTAAATGCGCACCATATTTAATAGGCTGCTGAATATATGGTGTTGCAAAACAGTTGTCAATTATTAAAATCAAATTGTGTTTTTTTGCAATTTGACCCAACAATTCTAAATCAACTACATCTACACCCGGATTTGTAGGTGTTTCAGCGTATAAAATTTTAGTGTTTGGTTTAATAAAACTCTCTATTGTTTCCGGTTTATTAATATCAAAATAAGAGGTTTCAATTTTCCATTTTGGAAAATAAGTCATAAACAACGCATGCGTCGACCCAAAAACACTTCCTGCAGAAACTATGTGATCGCCTGATTCAAGCAAAGCTGCAAAAGTCGAATATATTGCTGCCATTCCGGTTGCAAAAGCATAACCTGCTTCAGCACCTTCCATGGCGCAAACCTTATCTACAAACTCGGTTGTATTTGGGTTGCTAAATCGTGAATAGATATTACGTACTTTTTCTTCAGTGAAAGATGCTCTCATATCCTCTGCATCATCAAACACAAAACTTGATGATAAATATAAGGGAGTAGAATGTTCCTGAAATTGCGTTTTTTCTAAATGTGTTCTTATGGCTAAAGTTTCAAAGCCAAATTCTTCTTCGTTCATTTTTTTTTGTTTTAACACGAATTGCACTGATTAGCACTAATTCGTCACTTATTTTTAATTTCACAAAGACTCGCAAAAGAAACACAGAGACTCACTAAGGAATTTGATGCGAATATTTATTACGTGATAGATAGTCTAAAAAATTATCTAATTTTCTAATTGACCTATTTTCTAATTCTATAATTCTTCGTTGTTTAATACAACTTTGTATTTGATCATCGCTGTTGGCTCAACCGTTTTGGCTACTGAACAATATTTCTCAAAAGAAAGCTGTGCCGCTTTTTTTGCTTTTTCAGGATTGATATCGCCTTCTAAATAAAAAACCACATTGATTTCTTTAAATGGTGTTGCTTCTCCAACTTTTACGCGTTCTCCTTCTACCTCAGCATTAAAAGAACTTATTTCCTGACGTTGTTTCTTTAATATCGAAATCATATCAATAGCGCTGCAACCTGCAACTCCCATTAATACCAATTCCATCGGACTTGCCCCTAAATCGCTTCCGCCAAATTCGGTTCTGCTATCAACATCAACTACATGACCACGCTCATTTTTGAGTTTAAAATGAAACGCGTCGTTTACTCTGTTTAAGGTTACTTTCATGTTTTTTGTTTTCCTAAGTTATTTGTCTTTTTTATCTAATTTACTCCAATATTCTAAAACCTGTTTTTTAGATTCCGAGTCTAAAGAATTGAAATTATCCGAGAATTTATCTGTCCTAAAATCATCAGAAACACTAGATTCTATAGTATAAAATTGATCTTTTTGCGAAAATATCAAATGAACTGATTGCTCTTTGAAATCAGCATCATATAGTCCGTAAATAAAAAGAGCATCGATACTTTTATCTTTATTATAATCCCCAAAAGCTTTTCTGCTTCCCCAAGCCGAAATAATTCCGTTATGATTTACCTCAAGAATAGATTTTACAATCCATTTATTGTTCATTTTTGTAAACCGCTGAAAATACATTTTATCCGGATTAGCGTTTTTTTCAATTTTAGAAAAAATAAATACGTTGTCCTCGTTTCCTGGAGAGCTTACTTCATCTATCTGAATCGCCCTGACTCCTTTATAAGGAAAAACATCTTGCGTATAACTGTCTTTATTTCTAATAACATTAGAAACCTGAGCCGTTAGAATATTTGAGAACAATAGTAAAATCAGTATTTTTTTCATTCGTATCTTATAGCTTTAATTTAGAATCTTCATTTTCTGTTTAAAGTAACTTTCCTTTTTTGTTTTTGTTCAATTAAATTATCACAATCGATTGTTGATAAAGACGGAGACTTTTGTTTGTAGAGCTTAGTGTGTGATTTGCTTCGCCTGTTCGCTATCGCTCGAGTCTCCTTCGTCGAAATGACAAACAATACAGATTATACTCGCTGCAATCTAAAATCTACACTCCATAATCCAAAATCCTCTTATCCTTTATCTGATAATCTCAAAATATCTCCAAAAACTCCTCTTGCCGTTACTGCAGAACCTGCACCGGCTCCCTGAATTACGATAGGTCTGTCTCCGTAAGATTCTGTATAAATTTCGAAGAAAGAATCAGATCCCTTCAATCCGCCTAAAGCTGTATCAGAAGGTACAGAAACTAATTTTACTTCCAGAATTCCTTTGTCATTTTGCAAATCTCCGGACAATTCGCCAATGTATCTTAATACGTGATTTGGCTTTTGATCTGCTTTTATTTTATCGTAAATCGGATCGAATTCTTTTAGCTTGGTTAAGAAATCGGATACATTTCCTTCACGTAAATGTTCCGGAATTAAATTCTGAATTGATATTTCTTCAAACTCATTTTGCAGATCTAATTCTCTTGCCAAAATCAATAATTTTCTTCCTACATCATTTCCACATAAATCCTCACGCGGGTCTGGTTCTGTATATCCGTTATCAATTGCTTCTTTTAGAATTTCGCTAAACGGAGCATCTTTTGCAGAGAAATTATTGAATAAATAACTTAATGTTCCTGAGAAAACTCCTTTTATTTTTGTGATATTTTCACCCGAAAGGTGTAATAATTTTATGGTATCAATTAATGGTAATCCTGCACCAACATTGGTTTCGTACAAATAATTCTTCTGATTTTCTGCTAAAGATTTTCTCAGTTCTTTATAAAAACCATAGCTTAATGTATTGGCAACTTTGTTAGATGAAATCAAGTCGAAACTACTCTCAATCAGCGAAATATAATTCTCAACAAAAGTCGCGCTTGCGGTGTTGTCAATCGCAATTAAATTTTCTAAATGATGTTGATTCGCGTAAGCAATTACGTCATTGATGGTATATTCAAGGCCCTCTTGCTGGATGTCATTTTTCCAGTTTGATGTTACGCCATTTTTGTTTAAAAGTATTTTTTTAGAATTGGCAATTGCGAAAACATTCAGTTTAATGTCTTTCCGTTTTTCGATTGCTGCAGCCGATTCTAAAATTTGATTGATTAAAGTTCCTCCCACTAATCCGTGACCAAAAATAGCAATGTTGATTTTCTTGGAAACTCCAAAAATTTCTCCGTGAATTACGTTTAATGCTTTGTTAAGTTCCGATTTTTTAACCACCAAACTCACGTTTTTACCCGTAACGGTGTTATTAAACAAAATTGGAACTATTTTATTTTTGATTAATGCTGTATATGGTTTGTGGAAAGTGCTCAAATCCTGACCAATAATCGAAATTACCGAAACATTATCTGTTACCGTAATCTGATTTACATCTTTAGAATAAAAGTCGTTTTCGAACTCTTTTTCTAATTCGATCATGGCTGTTGTAGCTTTATCTGTAGCGACAACCAACCCGATTCCTCTTTCTGAAGAACCTTGCGAAATGATACTTACACTGATATTGTGATCTCCCATTACTTTAAAAATTCTGGCATCAACACCTGATTTTCCAAGTAATCCGCGTCCTTCAAGATTTACCAATGATAAATTCTCTAAAACCGAAAGGGTTTTGATTCCTTCTTTAGCCGAATCTGAAGTGATTAAAGTTCCGCGATTTTCGTGATTGAATGTATTTAAAATACGAAGCGGAATATTTTTTTCTAATAGTGGAATTATCGTTTTAGCGTGCAGAATTGTCGCGCCAAAATTAGCCAATTCGTTTGCTTCATTAAAAGACAAAAATTCGATCTTTTTAGCATCGGCAACTAAATCTGGATTTGCTGTGTAAATTCCGTCAACGTGGGTAAAGTTTTGAAGCTCTTCGGCATTTAAGTAATTGGCGATTAAAGATGCTGTATAATTACTGCCGTTTCTACCTAAAGTTGTAGTATCGTTATTATTGTTTGAACCAATAAAACCGGTTACAATATTTACAGTTTTACCGTTGTGTTCTTTGAAATAGTTGACAACATTTTTCTTAGAAAGCTGTTCTAACGGTTGTGCATCTCCAAATTTCGAATCCGTTTTTAATAATAATCTTGAATCAACAAAATTTGCCGGAATTCCTTTTTCTATTAAAATTGCGGTCAATAATTTAGCCGAAAGCAATTCTCCTTTTGACAAAATCTGATCTTTGATTTTATTGCTGTAATCTCCAATTAAGCTTACGCCTTCAAAAAGTTTTTCTAAAATATTAAATTCTTCAGAAAAATCTACCTGAGGATAATCTGAAATCTGATAGGTTTTGAAATTTTCAAATAATGGTTTGTAATTACCATTTTTAGCGGCAAGCTTCAAAATATAATCTAACTCATCGGTAGCTTTTCCTCGGGCCGAAACGACAACTGCAATTTGTTCTCCTTGATTTACTTTATCAGAAATGATTGAAACTACTTTATTAAGTCCTTCTCCGTTTGATAACGATTTACCTCCAAATTTTAATATTTTCATTTTATTTTTCTATTGTTTCTGCCTTAAAAATATCGGCAAGTAAATGATCTAATTGTTTGTACTCGATTAAAAAAGCGTCATGTCCGTGTACCGAATCTATTTCGCTGTAAAAGACATTGTTTTTGAACTTTTTTAATTCATTATAAGTTTCGCGATTTTCTTTTGGTGTAAAAAACAAATCTGAGTTGATTCCTATAATATGAATCGCTGCATTTGTTCTGGACAATAAAGTCTCGAAATCTTGACTATGTCTGGTAATATCTATGGTTTTAAGCAATTGGTTCATCAGTTTATATGATGCCAATTGATATCTCTTTTGTAATTTTTGTCCGTGATGCGCCAACCAGCTTTCGATATTAAAAATGAGCTGCTCGTTGTTGATTGTACGTTGAAATTTTTCTTTGAATGATTCAGGAGAGCGATAACACAACATGGCATGGATTCTGGCATCTTCTATAGGTTTTGAAGAATTGTTGAGTATTTGCTCTTGTAAGTAACAATTAGCGATCATCCAGTCTGTCGATTTCCAGTCTGTTGCAATTGGAATCAAGTTTTGAGTAATGTTGGGTTCTAATGCAAGAATTTCCCAGGCAATTCCTCCACCAACAGAACCGCCAATAATTGTGTGTAATTGTGCGATATCTAAGGATTCTAATCCTTTTATAAAAATTCGGGCAATATCTCTTGTCGTGAAGTCCTGATAGTTTTCTACTATAAACGAATCGTTTCCGTTTCCGGGAACGTCGAATGCCAATATGGTATATCTCTGGGTATCGATTGTTTTTTCGTCGCCAATCAGGTCATTCCACCAGCCATTTTTACCTGTAACCTCAGAATTTCCGGTCAATGCATGATTGACCAAAACTATAGGCGCGCTATACAATGGCAAACCAGAAAGGGTAAAGCTTAATGGTAATGAATGATATGATGCACCACTTTCTGTGATGAAATCGTGAATTATGATGGGACTTGGTATATTTTCCAATTTCAAATCTTTTTATTATTGATTTGTATGTGGAAATATTAGAAAGAAAGTACTAGAGTGAAACTAGAAAAATTCTTGTTGTTATCTTTCCACGTTTGGGCGTGGTAGAATGCAGCACCTTCTTCGAATTAACGAAGGGTTGCTAAGGATTCATCGGGTCTAATCCCTCGTCCTTTCTTTATAACATTTCAATACGTTTTTGAACTTAAAGGTGCAAATTAACTACTAATTTCTTAAACAAACAAATTTTATCGAAACTGATTCTGCAATTTCTTAAAGATAATTCAAACACAAACTCTTGTACGCAAAAAATTACCGAACTATCAGCCCAGTAAATTTAAGCAGGTATTCCCCTATTTTATGATACTTTTTGATTTAGATAAAAAGTGTTTCATTTTCTTTTGAATACATCAAAAACAATAATGAGTTTGGCTCTTTTTTCTCCGCTGTTTTATCTGCCTCAGTAATTCCGAATCTCGGGTGTACTAATTCATTTGTTGGCGGTGGCGGATTGTTTCTTTTTGCTCTTAAGTTTTTCAATGTAGAAAAAGTCTTTGTTAAGTAGTTTAATGTGCTCATGATATTTAAGTTTACGTTAGTTTATGTTTTATAATCTTTATTATTTGTTTAATTTTTTGTTATGGCAACCAAATGGAATAAAAAAACCCTTTTGGATTTGAATACCAAAAGGGTTTAAGTTTTTTACAACTTATATATACTTTTAGTATCAACAGACGCATACACAAATACGTGCGACGTTAAACATCTTGTTCATCTGTAGGGATTTATTCATCTGTGATTTACTTGCTATTTGAAAAAATTCTTGCATTTTTTTATTTTATTTAACTTCTCGAAACTATTGACTGTTTTTACTTTTATCCTTGTTTTTTTTTAATTAAATAAGAAATAAAGTCATTCAACATTTGTTCCAATCGACATAACAATTCTTCAGAATTGAAAATTTACTTTTGGTAGTTTTGAGGTATTACAAATGTGCGAATATTTTTTCAATTACGCAAGTGAGGATCAGCAAATTAATCTTAAAAAACGTTAAAAATTACCTTTTTAACGTTAAAAAACATCTTACAAATTTAAGATTTAAAAAAATTAACGTAAAAACCTACAAAAAAATATCTAATAATTTTCCTGTTTCATTATATCAAAGAACAACTAACTACTATTAAAACCACTTACGACCAAACTGCTTCTTTATTTTTAATTTTTTCTGCTACTTTCAAAATGTCAGTTATTATCCCTCTTGAAATAGCTTGTTTACATGCCGAAGCGCTTTGAATTGCTATTGGAACATCTGCGTATGATTGTGTGTAAATTTCGAAAATGGTATCTGATCCTTTTAACTGACCAATTGCTGATGTAACCGGTTCTGAAACCAATTTGACTTCCAGCGTGTTTTTCTCGACATCAAATTCTCCCACATATCTTAATACGTGATTGTCTTTTTGGGTTATTTTTGCAATTTTAAATGATTTGTCGATTGCATCTTTGTTCAGTATTCCGTTTTTCTCCAGATGTTCTTCTGTAATAAGAGAGTTGATTTTAATATCCGAAAGATCAAAATCCTTTCCTATTTCCCTGGTCAGAATCAATAGTTTTCTTGCTGTATCATTTCCGGATAAATCTTCCTTAAAAGTAGAACGCATTAATCCGAGTAAACTGGCATCTTTTAGAAGTGACGAAAAAGTAGCTTCTTCATTTGCAAATCTATTAAATACGTAACTTAGATTATCAGAGAAAACACCTCGTATTTTGGTGATTTTCTCTCCGGAATAATACAAATCTCTTAAGGTTTGCAAAACCGGAAATCCTGTATCTACTGATGTCTCGTACAAAAACTCTTTGTCGTATTTTTTAAGATTTACCCTAATTTCTTTATATAAATCAATAGGTAATGTATTGGCTTTTTTATTTACCGCTACAATATTAAATCCGTTTTCGATCAGGGTATTATAATGATGAATTAGCTCGTCGCTTGCCGTTGCATCAACTGCAATTAGATTTTCAAATTCATTTTCTTTGGCAAATTCAATAATATCCTGCACTTTAAACGGAACTGCCAATTCTAAAAAATTGGTTTCCCAAGCATATCCTACGCCTTCTTTCTCGAAAAAAGCTACTGTTGAATTTGTGATTATCGGAAAATGAAAGTCGACATTTTTACTTTCAAGAAAAAACTCCTGACTTTCGATGATTTGATTGATCAAAGTACTTCCGATATTTCCAATTCCAAAAAGGATGATATTTATTTTAAGCTTTGACATAATTTTTAATTTATTGGGGGGTTAATTAAACCATATAAGTGATATAAGTTCATTTTAATTATCAACGTATAATCGTCATCCAATGTTAAACGCACTGCTGTGCGTCTCTACTAATGTGCGCCTCTACTAAAATGAACTCCTATCACTTATATGGTGAAAAAACTTTTATATGGAATGCTTTTTATAAAAAATCACCTCTAGCAGAACTCACGCTACTAAAGGCAATTTTTCAAACAAAAAACAAAAAAACCTAATTTTTATTAACGCTGTATTGCGATTGGACCACGCTTGCGAATGCAGCCTTCAAATCAGCTATTAAATCTTCGATATCTTCTATCCCGACAGAAAGTCGCACCAGATCTTTAGAAACTCCTGTTTCTAGTTGGTCTGCATCTGACAATTGTTGGTGCGTTGTGCTTGCCGGATGAATAATTAATGATTTTGTATCACCAATATTCGCCAAAAGCGAGAATAACTTCGTGCTATCAACCACTTTTTTAGCAGCATCAAAACCACCTTTTAGTCCAAAAGTAATTACACCGCTTTGACCTTTTGGTAAATATTGCTGTGCTAAATCATAATATTTATTAGTTTTTAGACCTGGATAATTTACCCAGACTACCTCATCTTGTTTTTCTAACCAAGAGGCTAAAGCCAAAGCATTTTCGCTATGTTTCTGGATTCTAATTGGTAATGTTTCTAATCCCTGAATAATCTGAAAAGCATTAAAAGGACTTAAAGCTGCGCCAAAATCACGCAAACCTTCGATTCTTGCTTTTGCTATGAAAGCTGCATTTCCTAGAGCTTCATGATATACTAATCCGTGATATCCTGCAGAAGGTTCTGTAAATTCAGGAAATTTTCCGTTAGACCAGTCAAATTTTCCAGCGTCAATAATAGCACCTCCTAATGAAGTTCCGTTTCCTGAAATATATTTGGTCAAGGAATGAATTACGATATCTGCTCCATATTCAATTGGGTTCAATAAATAAGGTGTAGCAACCGTATTGTCTACAATAAAAGGAACTTTGAAGTTTTTGGCTTCTGCCGAAATTCCTTTTAAGTCTAATACATCTAATTTTGGATTCCCTAAAGATTCTACAAAAAAGGCTCTTGTATTTTCTTTAGCAGCTTTTGTAAAGTTTTCCGGTTGAGACGGATCTACAAACGTGGTTGTAATCCCTAAACGAGGTAAAGTTACATTTAGTAAATTATAAGTTCCTCCGTATAAGCTGTTTGAAGCTACAATGTGATCACCCGCTTTTAATAAAGTCAATAAAGCTGTAGAAATTGCTGATGCTCCTGATGCAGTAACAACAGCTCCAATTCCGCCTTCAAGCGCTGCAAGTCGTTGTTCAAGAATGTCGTTTGTTGGATTATTTAATCTCGTATAGATAAATCCGGCTTCGGCAAGACCAAATAAATTAGCAGCGTGATCTGAATCGTTAAAAACATATGACGATGTCTGATAAATTGGCACTGCTCTGGTTCCTGCATTTTTAGTAACATCGTGTCCTGCGTGTAATGCGTTGGTGGCGAATTTTTTTGTACTCATGATTTCTTAGTTTTTTAATGTTGTTAATTCGTTTATATTTTTTTATAAAAATGTTTCTAAGTTATACAAAAAGATTTTCATCTTCATGCAATTAGTTTTGAAAGAGGAATGAATTTGATTTAAACAAAAAACTCTTCTCCTTCTTCTTCAAGATCATACATGTGAAACAATAAGGATTTTTGACTTTTTATAAGTTGCTCTGCATTTATCCTTATAACCTCTCTGGTTATGTCTTCTGATTTATTGTTGTTTTTCTGAGAATCGTTTCTTAATAAATATTCTATTGCTATTGAATTTAATGTTTTCATGATTTTTGATTTAAAAGTGTTGAAATAAAAAAAGCCCTTTCGGATGGCTACCAAAAGGGCTTATAGTTCTAACTATAACAAAGATTTACTCTTTCACTTTTGGCAACAGCGATTTTGGATGCACATTTGCATCATCTCACAACATATCATCATATTATTCGCTATTGTTTTCATTATCATTTTATTTAAATTAATTCTCTTTTTTAAACTCGACTAATTTGATAGAGTAAATATAGAAACTATTTTTAGATCTACCAAATCAAAAAAGAACATTTAACATTATTTTTTTATTAGCCTGCAAATACAGGGAATATCTTAAAAATATTAGCCCACGGATTGTACTGGTTTAAACCGGTTTACGCGGATTTTTTTATTTTTCTCTCCTGACTAAAAAATTTAGCACGCGGATTGAACAGATTTAAACTGATGAATACGGATTATTTTTTTTATTCTCCTTTATCTACTTCTAAAATTAGCCGCTCCCGATAGCTATCGGGATAAAAGATTAAAAGGATTAAAAAATCTGTGCAAATCCGTTTGATCCGTACAATCCGTGGGCAAATCTTTTACTTTTAGAATTTGAAACTTAATCTGGCAAAACCAAATCTTCCGTTTAATCCAAATTGTGATACTGCTCTTGAATAAGCAAACTGATTTGCATTGGTTAAATCTGTACTTGGTGCAGGAGACAATGTTGGGGTTGTATTGGTAAATGCAGGAGTTGCAGGATTATTTCTATCCGGATAAACGTCTCCTATATTATTAAATCCAAGTGTGAATCTGAACTTTTCGTTGATTTGATATCCGAAAGATAAATCTGTAACTATTTTTGAACTGTATTCAGGATGTTCGTAAACTGAAGATGATCCGTCTAAATTTACATCTGTTGCTCCCGGATCAGTAACTTTTCCAAAATAACTGTTTCTTAAATAAATATCCAGTTTTTTAATATTGAAAGTGGTCATTAAATTTGCTTTCAATTTAGGAATTGCTTCTTCTAAATAAATTCTGCTTGATTCCGGGAAAAACGAATATACATAAGGATCTCCACCTGCATCAATAATAGATTGAGGTACATTTAGCTTACCTACTCTTTTTGTAGTGTTATAACTTAATGCAAAATCGTTTCTGATGGTAAAATCCTGGATTACATTGTATTTTTGAGAAATTACCACATCTATACCTTTTGTTTCAGAATCAATTCCGTTGGTCCAGAACGAAGCTCTTTCTACTCCTTTTAAATCAAATGCTTGTTGAAACAATGTCAATGCATCTTTTTGTTGTGGCGTTGTTGCCGCATTTATCTGCGCATCTGTTGGCCTTGCATATTGCCCTGTTAACACAACTCGATCATTGATTCTTGTAAAATACGCATCTGTTGCAATGGTAATATTTGCTGCAGGAATTTTGAATGTAAATCCTGTACTGATGCTTTTAGATTTTTCAGGTTTCAGACTTTCAACTCCTATACTTTTTGCTGCCTGAGAATCATTTGTAAAATAACCTACCTGATAAGGTGAACCATTTATGAACTGGGTTGAACTCGCTTCAAAATATTTTTGCTGTAATGATGGTGCTCTAAATCCTGTTTGTCCGGAAATTCTCCAATTGATATTATCGTTTAATTTTAAAAGAGAGGCTAGTTTAAAGATCACCGTACTTCCAAAATCAGAATAATTTTCATAACGGACTGCTCCGTTCAAAAGCCAGTTTTTCGTCGCATTTAATTCTAAATCAATATAAGCAGCGCCACTTTTTCTGTCTTTTTCTTTAGCATCTGTTGGTTGAAACCCGGAAAAACCCTGTGCTCCTGCTCCACGTTTGTTTCCAAAAAAGTCTGTAACAATTAATGGTGAATTACTTGGCAGAATTCCTGAAACCAAATTTCCGTTTATATCATATAATCCATAAGAAGCTTCTTCTCCTGCTTTAATTTGATAGTTTTCATATCTGAATTCTCCACCAAAAGCAACGTTTAGTCCTTCTAAAACATCTAACTTTTTACTGAAATCAAGATTGGTTGTACTTTGTAAAAATGAAACTTTTCCGGCATCAAAACTTGTAGCCGAATTAGCTCCTAAAGTAGCATTAATAGTATTGTTCACATCATATTGAAAAGAGTTTGTTCCCAGGTTTGTACTAAGATCAGTATCAAAACCAAATAATTCTGTTGTTACTCCAACTGCAGAAGATGCATCTAAAATATTAGATTGTATTTCTGGCAGGAATCCGTTTTGATACACTTGCGTAAAAGTTCCTGAACCATTAGGAAGTCTGTTGAATGCATACGATTTACCATTTCTATACGAAACTCCACCAAAAGAGTACAAAGATGTAATATCACTTATAGGATATTTAGCGTTATAGTACAATTGTCCTGAAGCCAATTCTGACTGACCTACACTCATATTATAATCGCTTCTTTCCTGACCTCTATAAGCAATCTCGTTATTGGTTACATCAAAGTTCAAAGCTGTCTGCATTTGGGCTAGTGTTCCGGCAGATGAAATTGCAGTTTGCTGTGCCGGTGTAAAATAACCTACCTGCGGTGCATATTGCTTTAATGAAGTAAGAATTTGTGCTGAGTTTGGCGTGTTATTGATATTACTAAACAATGAATTAATAGCTACACCATTTTGGGCTGCTCTATTCTCTACAGCATTGTAAGCATTAAAAATACCATTATTTCTAATTCCCGCTCTGCTTGTTGCTTGTCTGGTTACGGCACTTCCGGTAACATTCAGGAAACTTCCTGCTTTACCTAATGATGTACCGTAGTTTAAATCTACTTGTAAATTCTGTCCATCAGATCCGCCTTTAAAATTATTAGACCCTGAAGATAAATTCGATCCATATTGAATACCTCCCGAAATAAAATTAGCATCTTTTTTTAATACAATATTGATAACTCCCGCGATGGCGTCTGAACCATATTGAGCTGCTGCACCATCACGCAATACTTCGATTCTTTCGATAGCGAATGATGGAATTGCATTTAAATCTGTTCCAACAGATCCTCTTCCCGGAGATCCGTTAATATTTACTAATGCACTTGAATGTCTTCTTTTTCCGTTTACCAAAATCAAAACCTGATCCGGTCCTAAACCTCTTAATTGTGCCGGATCGACGTGATCTGTAGCATCTGCTGTAGAAGTTGCGTTACTGGTAAAAGAAGGCGCAACATAATTTAAGATCTGAGTAACACTTGTTTGCGGCGAACCTTTTGTAATCTCTGAGATATTAAAAACATCTACAGGAACAGGAACATCAGTTTTTACCCGGTTTTTACTTCTGGATCCTACTATCGTTATTTCAGACAGTTCATTGTTCTTTAAAGTATCTTGCTCTTTTTTATTATTCTGAGCATAGATTCCAGAAAATGTTAAAAGACCCAATGCTAATAGTACATTTTTTTTCATTTGGTTTTCTTTGATTAATTACTATTTAAAGTTAAGAAGTTATTTACAATTTGGTACTTTTTGAAATAAAAAAAAGCCCCTGCAGTTGGCAGAGGCTCTATATGTATTTTTGAAATAAAACTACAATATCGTCTCTGCGGAAGGCTCCGGCATCTTACAAGACATATTGCAAACTGTTAATTTCATCTTTTCTATTATTTTGATGGGGCAAATTTGCAAACTATTTTTTAATCGACCAAACAAAAACAGAAATAATTTCTATTACCCTATCAAAATAGTATGTTATGTTAAATTTCTACTTATAAAATCAAAAAAATCAAAACTTTAATTTGCAAATCAAAATGGTTTTATACCTTTGCACCCTAATACAGAGGAAAAATTTGAACTGATTGCAACCTCTTCATAATGAAATGGTTCGTTATGAATACTGAAAGTTTTTAATTTCGGTAGTAAAAAATGCTAAAGCAGACATTCTCCTTTAGCCCTTTTTAGCAATTTTTTTCCTCACTTAATTTTAATTTAATAAATTATTATGGCTTATTTATTTACGTCAGAATCTGTTAGTGAAGGGCATCCAGACAAAGTTGCAGATCAAATTTCGGATGCATTAATTGATAACTTTTTGGCATTTGATGCTGACTCAAAAGTAGCTTGTGAAACTCTTGTTACTACAGGTCAGGTAATTTTAGCTGGTGAAGTAAAATCGAATACCTATCTTGATGTTCAGCAAATTGCTCGTGACGTAATCCGTAAAATTGGATATACTAAGAGTGAATATATGTTTGAAGCAAATTCTTGTGGGATTCTTTCTGCAATTCATGAGCAATCTGCAGATATTAATCAAGGTGTTGACAGAGCTAAGCCAGAGGAGCAAGGTGCAGGAGACCAGGGAATGATGTTTGGTTACGCAACTAACGAGACTGAAAACTACATGCCATTGGCACTTGATTTATCTCATAGTTTATTGCAGGAATTAGCAATCTTAAGACGTGAGAATAAAGAAATCACTTATTTACGTCCTGATGCAAAATCGCAGGTAACTTTAGAATATAGCGACGATAACAAACCAACTCGTATTGATGCGATTGTAATCTCGACTCAACACGATGATTTTGATGAAGAAGCTACAATGCTGGCTAAAATCAAAAAAGATATTATCGAAATCCTGATTCCAAGAATCATTGCTAAAAATCCAAGTCACGCGCATTTATTCAATGACAAGATCAACTATCATATTAACCCAACAGGAAAATTCGTTATTGGAGGACCTCACGGAGATACTGGTTTAACAGGAAGAAAAATCATTGTGGATACTTACGGTGGAAAAGGTGCTCACGGTGGTGGTGCATTCTCTGGAAAAGATCCAAGTAAAGTAGACAGAAGTGCTGCTTATGCTACACGTCATATCGCTAAAAATTTAGTTGCAGCTGGTGTTGCTGACGAGATTTTAGTACAGGTTTCTTACGCAATTGGAGTTGCTCAACCAATGGGAATCTTCATTGATACTTACGGAACTTCTAAAGTAAACTTGACTAATGGTGAAATTGCTAAAAAAGTAGAAGCTATCTTTGATATGCGTCCTTACTTTATTGAGCAACGTTTGAAATTAAGAAATCCTATTTATAGCGAAACTGCTGCTTATGGACATATGGGACGTACGCCGGAAGTGGTAACTAAAACTTTTTCTGCTCCGGGAGGAAATGTAAAAACTGTTACTGTTGAGTTATTTACATGGGAAAAACTTGATTTCGTAGACAAAGTAAAAGCTGAATTTGGATTGTAAATATAGATTATTAGACTAACTTAGATTGTTAGATTTTTTGACAAACTAGTTACTCTTAAACATAAAAAAGAGGCTGTCTATTTATTTGGACAGCCTCTTTTATTTAGTAGATTTTGCAATATTCTGTGTGTTTATTTGAACACGGATGAAACGGATTTACTTCGTAAAGACGCGGATAAAAACGGATTTTATTTATATCCTGCTTAAAGTAGAAAATAAAGAAAGAAAAAAATCTGTTTTTATCTGCGTTTTCGCGGTAGCGAATCCGTTTCATCCGCGTCTAAATTTCAATCCAAATATAATATAATCTGTAAATCCTTTATCGCTCTAATTGTACATTTGGTAATGTTTTAGGACGATTGGCATCGTTAGATAAAATCCAGCCTGTACGGTAGATCCATTCAGTCATTTTATGCAATTTTACGAAATCAATATTTTCAGATTCATCCATTGGCGTATGGTATTGACTGTGTAAAACACTGGTATAAAAAACAGCTGGAATTCCTCTTTTTGCATATGGCAAGTGATCTGAACGGAAATAAAAATATTCCGGATGCTCTGGTCTGTCCCAAAGTTTATCTAAATCGAATTTAGGGCCTTCATCATTTGCTCTTTTGGCAATAGCCACTAAATCTGAAGAGTTTTCATGAGGTGAACTGGAACCCAGTAAAGCAGCCTGATTTACATTATTTCTACCAATCATATCACCGTTTAGTACCGCAATAATATCCTTTTCCGGAACTGTAGGATGCGACGCATACCATCTTGACCCTAACAATCCGCGCTCCTCTGAACCATGAAATACAAATAAGGCAGATCTTTTTCCGGGTTGTTTCTTGTAAGCTCTTGCAATGGCTAACATTGCTACACAAGTACTTGCATTATCATCGGCTCCGTTATAAATAGAATCCTGCCCGTATTTTTGTCTCACACCATCATGATCCTGATGTCCGCTAAAAAGAACATATTCGTTTTTTAATTTAGCATCAGTTCCATCTATCTTACCTACAACATTTACTGAAGGATATTTATAGGTTTCAGAAATTACCTCTGTTGATAAAAGATCTTTCGTAGTTTTAAGATATGCTAATTGATCGTTGTGTAGCCAAAAAACCGGCATTGTAGCACCAATTTTATCGCGAACACCTTCGATTCCGTAAATACCTCTTGTCATTTGTGGTTCAACCTGAGACCAGCTTTCCTCTCCTAATTGGTCTGCTACCATAATCATTGCTACAGCGCCTTTTTTGACTACAACATCATAATATTTATTTCGTACAAGACCCGGATAACGTCTGTCAAAAAGCGAAATATCATCTGCAATTCCTTCTTTAGAAGCTAATATGACTACTGCTTTTCCTTTGATATCTGCTTTTTCGATTTCTTCTTTTGTTGCTGCTCCTAGATATACTAATGGCGCATCAACTTTTATGTTTGTCGTTTCTGCTACCAGAACATCTTTCCACAGTTTATATTCTTTTTGCCCAATTTTGAATTTTGTATTTGGAGTTACCTGATGCCTGTACAAATCAAAAAACTGAAAATAAGTTCCATCATCACCCGCTGGAGCCATTCCTGCTTCTTTTGCTTTATTTGCCAGCCACATCGAGACCTTTAATTCATCTAAAGTTCCTGCTTCACGACCATTAAAATGATCACCGGCCATTTGATACATATCCGTTCTCAGGTCTTTATCTGTAATTGCTGAAACTAGCGGTTTTTTAATTGCTTGCGAAAAAGCTACTCCTCCACAGGCAATCAAAACGAGAATCATTTTATTTTTCATACGTTTTAATTTAATAACCCAAACTTAGTAATTTATAGAGAAAAAAAGCCTGTTTGCATTTGAAATAGTACTGAAATGTAAATTTGACAAAATGATGGTCTCCTTTTTTTTGTATCATTATTTTATTTGGTTATCCCTTGCAATTTAGTTTACTTTATACAAAATAACTGATAAAAAATGGGCAGACTTCCTTCGTTACAAAATGTTCTAAGTGCAACACTAAAAACAGTTCTTAGATTTCCGTTAGAAACTATAACTGTGATTTTGGGTACTATTCTGGCAATAATTCTTAACGAGAAAGAATATAATGATCCTAATAGAGAGCTTTATCAAAAAGCAATAATGAGCTGTTCTTTATGTTTGGTCTTATTTCTTTCTGTCAGTTTATTTTTTTTAGCTTCAAAAAAGGGCATTCTTTTACGTTTCATAACCAGTTTAGTTCTTGGCAGTTTTATCGTTCTTTTTATTTTTAATTTTCATGAATACATTACAGAAATTGAAATACAACAATTTTTAGTTCTTAATATTGCTCTGCATTTGTTGGTTTCATTTGCGGGTTTCTTACCAAGGAAATATAATCAGGATGAATTCTGGGAGTTCAATAAACAGCTTTTTCTTCGAATTTTAACGGCAGCATTGTACAGCATTGTACTTTATTCGGGTTTGGCATTGGCTATATTAGCCGTTGATAAGCTGTTTAAGGTTGAATTCTATGATCATATTTACTTTCACATCTTTTTTGTCATTGCCGGCATTTTTAATACCATTTTCTTTTTAAGCGGAGTTCCGGAAACCAATAATAACGAGGTTCCGTTGGTTTTAAATTATCCAAAAGGGCTTAAAAACTTTACTCAATATGTTTTGTTGCCTTTGATAAGCCTTTATCTGGTGATTTTAATCTGTTATGAAGTTAAAATTCTTGTTACGCTTTCCTTGCCTGTTGGTTGGGTTTCGTATCTTGTTTTGGTGTTTGCTATTTTTGGGATTCTTTCCTTTTTATTGGTTCATCCTATTGCGACTGAAACCAATAATCTTTGGATGCGAACCTTCAATCGTTGGTTTTACTTTCTATTGATTCCACTACTTGGATTACTTTTTTGGGCAATTTTATACAGAATCAATCTTTACGGATTTACTCATGAACGTTATTATGTTCTCTTGTTATCGATATGGCTTTCTATTGTTGTAGGATATTTTTTAATTCAAAAGAATCCTAAAATTAAGTTTATTCCAATAAGTATGTGTCTGGCCGGATTGTTTTCGATTGCTGGCCCGCAAAGTGCGAATTCTATCTCAAAACACAGCCAGTTATCCCGATTTGAAGCTTATGTGCAAAATTCAAATCATAAAAAACTAACTTTCGAACAAGAACAGGATTTAAGCAGTATTGTTTCTTTTCTCCAAAATAATTATGGTGTAGAAATTATGGTTCCTTATGCGAAAACCAAGTTAGAAGCGCTGATTAAAAAAGACAAGTCTCCCAGTGATTATAAAATAATGGAAGCTTTGGGTTATAATTACAAAACATCCTATGATAGACCAGAAAAATATAAAAACGAATTTTACTACTATTATTATGAAAATGACCAAAACACTATAGAAAACATTCACGGATATGATATGGCATTTACGCTGTCTTTTTATGATAAAAATTTTGAATGCAAAGATTGTGTAAAGATTGAAAATAAGAGCTATTCGATTAAAGCTACCGTTGAAGATTACGGTATCAAGCTACAGATTAATCAAGATAGTATTCCGCTGGAAATTAGTAATTTTGTGAATAAAAATTCTGATTTTGATCAAAACAACAATCTAAATAAAAAAATAACTCAGGAACTTGAAACCCCTAAGTATAAAATTTTGATCACTTATCTGAATGCCAATGGCAAAATTAAAAACAATAAAAGAGTATTAAACAGTTACAATATAAAGCTTCTGGTAAAAATTAAGAACTAAAAAGAAAGCCTTTGAACTACTTCAAAGGCTTTCTCATTTTAATACGTTCCGTTTTGCATTTTGCTTAACGTCTCTTTTATTTCTGTTGCTGTTTCTTCTTCTACATAATCAGTTAAATACTTAACCGCGAGAGTTTGTGTTTCGATTGCTTTTTGTTTTTGCCCATCTTTATAATACAACTGAGCCAGAGTATCTAAGTAATAAGGATTATTTTTCGTTACTACCAGACTATATTCAGACCAGATAATTGCTGATTTTATAAAAGCGGTATTTCCGGGTTTTGAAACTACGGTCCATGCGGCGGAATTGGCCAAATTAGAATGATATTCTTTGAAGTAATTCCAACTAGAGTAACCTGAATTCTCATCTAACAAAGTAAACAATTCATCTAATCGTACAATAGGATTTACTCTATCTGTTGTTAAGTAACTATCAAAATAAGTACTGAATTCTTTTAAGTAGGTGGTGTTAGATCCATCTTTATCTTCCAATTCTGCGAGATAGATAAAGTAATTCTGGTAACAGTCAAAGTTTCCTTTCCCGAGGGCAATTAATTTTTTATAAATTGAAATTGTTTTGTTTTGATTTTTATTTTTGCTTCCTGAAATGTCATTTTGTTCAACATCTTTATTTTGCTGTAATGCTGCCGCAATTTCAGTATTCAGGCTTTCTATTGAATGTGTTTCACCTTCTTTACTATTAAATTCTAAACGTTGAGCATCAATAGCATCATAATGCCTGATCAAATAATCTATCGCCAGATAATCAGTATCGTTTAAAACTTTATCATCTTTAATAAACTGTTTCGAGAATCCCTGATTTTTAATTTCTTTTACAATAGTTTCTACCAAATACATATTTGGTTTAGCATCTTTTTGATGTGCTTCTATTAGTTTCTTCCAGATTTGAGCAACTTCTTTTTTATCTAAAACCGTACTTACATACTTAAAATCCATAGGGGTTTCAACAGGTGTTTCACCAGTATCCGCATAATAATCGTATGGTATTTCAAGAAGAGCTACTTTATTAAAAGCAAGAACTAAATCTGTATCTTTTGCTTTCTTATCTTTTATTGTTCTATCAAAATCATATAATCCACTTACACTTTGTAATTTTTTGTAAAAGGGATCGTAATAATTTAACTCATATTTTTTATCGTCTAAATTAGACTTTACAGTTGCTATAATATTTCCATCTGCGTTCAAAATTGCTAAACTTGGTATATGTGTAATTTTATTTGCTTTTAACCATTTTGCATCATCGGCTGTAGCCAAATAAAAATTATATAAGTCATATTCAGCTTTGTATGAATCACTCATGGCATAACCAATCTGCGTTTCCTGATCTTTAATAAAAGCATCGAAGTCAGTTTTTGCCGAAGCATTTTTACTATCAAGTTCCACTACCAAAAATTTAGTTTTAGCAGTTTTATTAAATGAAATAGCACTTTTTAAATTGTTTTCGATTTTTAATTTAAAATCATATGTTGCTACAGAAGTAGTATCAGCTACGACGACGGTAGAATCAACTGCTGTCCCAAAATCGTCACTAACCAAAGGTTCTTTTCCAGGATAAGTCCAATTGGTAATTGTTTTATTTTCTAAAGCAATTACTTTTGAAACTTTTTCAGGCTGAACATCCTTTGCATTACGAAAAATCAATGGGGTTGGTACTGATTGTTCTAAGATCATTAAATCCTTTGTTTTTTGATCATAAAAACCGGTAATATTCAAATCAGCTGTAGCATCTAAATTAAATTGGATTGTAACTTCTGAAACATCTTTTGGTAAAGCAAATTTCGAAACTTTGCTGTCTCCTCCATATAGTTCATAAATTAAATACAAGTAATCAGCACGATCAATTTCAAAATCTACATCTATTTTGTCATAATTAGGATTAACTCTGGCTCCTATGTCAGCTAATCTTTCATACTGAATTGGATCTGATTTTTTTTGTGTCCCTATATAAAAAGAATTGTAGTTAGGATTTACGAATTTTACCTTAATTTTCTTTGCCTTTTTATCATTTTTAAAGGTAAGATCAAACATATTCTCTGCTTTTACGCTTGGAGTAAATAATAATGAATCTCCTTTTATCTCATAATCGCCGGAGTAAAAAACCAATTCGTATTTATTATTATCTAATAAATTCAATTTGATTTTTTGACTTTGGCCTGTAGACAAATAAGATCCTTTTTCAATATTTGTTGTTTGACAAAAAGCGCTGGATATTAAACAAAAGAACGCTAAGAAACTCCATATAAAATTACGCATAACTATTATTTTAGTTGTTACTAATTAGCGCAAAGGTATTTCTTTCTTATTTAAAAAAGCACCAAAAGATACAAAAATTTGTAACCAAAATACTATAAATTATATTTCATCGAAAACATGATGTAGCGAGGCTGCACAGTATATTGTGAAACCCTTGTAGAAAACTGAGAGAAGCTGTCATCATTGAGATATTTTGTATTGAGTAAGTTAGTTGCCGCTATTTTATACTCCCATTTGCTGTTCTTTTTCTGATAGATTAAACTGGCACTTAAAAAATCATATTCGTTATCGACTGTTTTATTGCCATTGTAATAATGATAGAATTCATACTCTGAAACAAACGAAAAGCTTTCCAGAAAATAATAATCCAATCTCGCAAAGGGCTTATCTGTGTAATAAGTAGAGCCGCTATATTTATTAATAAGCGCATTATAACCAAACTCGATATTGGGAAAGTTTTTATAGTTTGTTGAAGCTTTTACGGTATAACTTTGACTAAAACTTTCTGTTGTTGCCAATACATCATTTTGGATATTATTGAATTTTGACCAATTGAAAGTTGCATTTACGGAAGCTTTGTAATTCTTTAAAAAAGAACGTCCGTAATTTCCCATTCCTGAAAAAGTTTCATCGGCTAAATTAGAATTATAAGGTGATGATGATTGATTAATTCCTTCGAAATCAGCTTTGGTTTTAATGGCGTCTACTTTTTTGGTATACGTTGCATTGGCAAAAATGTTCTCAAAATTGAACATATTATATTTAAAATAACGTAACGAATGTACTTGCGACGTAGCGTTTTCCAAGAAACGATTTCCGCGGAACAAACTACTGTAATCTGACAAAACATAACCCGAAGCCAATTGATTGATATCTGTAAAATCATTTGACAATGAGAAATTATACGTTAGTGTTTCTGATTTTTTAATTTGATACAAAGCAAAAAAATCAGGTAATACCTTCATGAAATTCTGCGAATAATCAGTTCCTAATTGTGTGTTTTTCATTGTATATGAATGCACGCTGACTCCGGGAGTTAAGGTAAATTTTCCGGATAAAATCTTGTAATGAAAACCCAAAAAAACATCATTAAAATCGTAGTTGACTTTATTATTATTTTCAGGATCATTCAAATCATTTTTATCTCCATTATCCAGCATCTGAAAAATATGAGAGTTAAAATCCTGATACGAATATGTGTTTCCTAACGTAATATTGATATTGCTTTTTGGCGTTACCATGTAGTAATAATCTAGCTTGGCATCTACTTTATTGGTTTTTACAAATCTATCCTGATTAAGATCGTTCCTGTTTTGCCCTGAAGTATAACCTGAAAGATCAAAAGGTTGTGTTTTTAGATTGGCATTGTAAAATGGATTTTCTTCCTGATACAAATGTTGCATTTCAAAAGCAAAAATATTCTTGTCACTTTGTGTATAATACAAACTCAAATTTTGATTGATAGATGTAGGATCTTGCTTTTTATTGGTTAAAATTGTTTCTAAAGCAGATACATTATTCACAACAGATTCACGCAACAGATCAGTATTTTCATTTTGTCTGGATATCTTCGTCAAAATATCATAATCAAACTGAAATTTGTCATTTGGCTTATAAGTCGAACTTAATTTAAAAAGTCCCAGATTATTTTTTTGATGTGTTTCTTCCTCCCTTTTTTGCTCATCTCCAGAGTCTAAAATGGTAGTTTGAGATTTTGTTTCCAAGTCTGTTTTTGAAGTCGACAATATTCCGAAACCGCTAATATTCCATTTTTTAGTAACGGAATAAGCAAAATTTGTTGCTCCAAATTTTGTTTCAATTTCTTTTGCGCGATTGTTTCTCAATATCGAAATTCCTAAATCATTTGAGGAAACATTAAAATTACTTCCGCCTTTTTTCATCAGGTTTTTAAACCCTCCTGTAAACTTAAAATAATCCTGCGCTGTTAAAGGTAATTCACCAATATTATTAAAATTAGTGATTAGATTAATGCTATATTTTGGACTGTAATAGAACAGTTTTGGATTAATAATATACCTGCTGTCAAGTTCTCCAACTCCAGTTCCGGCGGTCACATCACCAAACCAAAAATTCTTTTTACCTTCTTTCAGTTTAATATTCATCGCCACATTATCCTGATCATTTTCCAATCCTTTTAGAGCCTTAACTTCGTTATAATTTCTTAAAACCTGAATTTTATCAATGGCATCTGCAGGAATATTTTTAACACCAAGTTTTGTATCTCCGTCAAAAAAATCTTTGCCTTCAACCATTAATTTGGTAACTTTTTTACCTTCAACTTCAATTTCTCCGTCAGCATTTACCTCAACTCCCGGTAGTTTTTTCAATACATCTTCGAGCTTTTTTTCTGTTCCTGATTTAAACGAATCAGCATTATATACAATGGTATCCCCTTTTATAGAAACAGGCATTTCACGCACAATCTCAACGCCTTGAAGTTCAATTCCGGCATCATCCATAACAATGTTCTGAACAATATTTGCACTTTGAGTCACAACTGAAATCTCTTTCGATTTCATTCCCAGATAACTGACTTTTATTGAATAAGACGTATTAGGCTTTAATGTAAGTTGAAATTTTCCTTTGTCATTGGTAATCCCGTAAGAATCCATTGCTTTTGTAGTAATGTTTACAGCCATAATGTTGGCCATTTCTAAGGGATTTTTTTGCTCATCCTGAATAAAACCATCAAAACGGACACTTTGAGAAAAACATATAGAAGTAAACAAAAAGGCGAGTATAAAAAGAGACTTGTTCATTAAAAAAAATGATTTAGGATAAAATAATTTTAGACTGACGTTTTATCTTCCCATCATTGGAGGGGCACTTAGTGTACGACCACGATTCGTTTCTCTAAATTCTTCCATCTTTTTGATCACTGTTTCGTCATAATCTTTCTGAGAAATTACTTTTCCTCTTTTAGATGGTTTTATTTCTACTTTTTCTTTAGCATTCAAGACTATCTTTGAACACAAAATAGTAGTTCTCCCATCATTTACTTCGAGAATTAAACCCGGCAATCCCCAATAATTCTCAGGTCCCTGATTTACGGGAATTTCTGGTGTATACCAAGCAGTAATAGTTACTTCTTTTGGCATTTCGAAATTATCCTCAAAGTTGGTTTTCGTTACTCCCGAAGTTTTCTTTACATCCTCTTTTTTCTCTTCCGGTTTTTTATCATCGTTGTTTTTAGGTCTGAAGTTTCTAAAATCAGTTTTGCTGGCTTCTTTAACGGCCGTTGCTTTATAACAGGTATAACCACCAATTTGTTTGGTTTCAGATTCCATTTTCCAATTCAACTTCGGCAAAGAATCTACTACCAGAAATTCTTTCCCCATAAATTCTTTATCAACAGTATAGGATTTGTTTTTTACATCTTTATAAAAAGTTCCTCCACCGCCCATAAATGAGTTCATCATCACACGCATTCCACCTCCTTGTTGTCCCGGATTTTCTAATCTTTCTTCTTCTTTATAAATCGAAGCCGATTTGTCAAAATTCAGGATAAATGTTTTTTCCAGCATTTTTTTCATTCGCTCTTCCATACTCTTTTGCATTTCTGGTGTGATATCACGAGGACCACGCATACCATCCAACTTTGGCGGTTGTGTTTTGGATTCGTAAACTGCCATTCCCTGAAAATCTTTCTGAGCCTGCATTTGAGTAAATACAAGCATCATGAACATATAATAGATTGTTTTTTTCATTACATTTTTTTTAAATTTGGATAAATCCCATAATACCTACACTCAAATGTATTGTTTATTTTAAAATACAAAAAATTAAATATATCAACACCTCTAAGACATAGACAAAATAGGCTATTAATTAGACCATTACATCAAAATAAGGTTTATAGATTACATCTCGATTATTGAAGTAATGCTTATTGCAGTTTTTTCTATTTTGGCTCTAAAATGATCTGGATCTCATAAACAAACTTTGCTTGTTCTTCTATATTATTGTGTATTTTTTTTAGAAAAGCAATTACTTTACGGAAGGTGTCTGATTTTAATTCAATTGAAATAACTACCAATCAATCCACATTTTTTCAGCAAAGCTAATTTGTTGTATTTTAAAGACATTACGGCTAGAAATTGAAGCAGATTTTCTGAAATTGAAATTTTAAAAAAATCGTTTAACAAATTCTGCTGCAAACACCAAATTTTATCTATTTTTACAGATTAAGAAATAACAAATTATAAAATCGTAACACGGTAATGCACATAGCAATAGCAGGAAATATAGGAGCAGGCAAAACAACTTTAACTAAATTATTAGCCAAACATTTCAAATGGGAACCTCATTATGAAGATGTAGTTGATAATCCGTATTTGGATGATTTTTACCACCAAATGGAACGTTGGTCGTTTAATTTGCAAATTTATTTCTTGAACAGTCGTTTCCGTCAGGTATTACAAATTCGCGAAAGCGGTAAGAAAATCATTCAGGACAGAACGATTTATGAAGATGCGTATATTTTTGCTCCCAACTTATATTCGATGGGATTAATGACCAGCCGCGATTTCGAAAATTATACTTCTCTTTTTGAATTAATGGAATCATTGGTAAAAGCTCCTGATTTATTGATTTATTTAAGAAGCTCGATTCCTAATCTTGTCGGACAAATTCACAAACGCGGACGTGATTACGAAAACTCCATTTCTATCGATTATTTAAGTCGTCTGAACGAAAGATATGAAGCCTGGGTACAAACTTATACGAAAGGAAAATTATTAATTATCGATGTTGACAATATCAATTTTGTGGATAATCCTGAAGATTTAGGAAATATCATTAATAGAATCGATGCTGAATTGAACGGATTGTTTTAGAAAACAAAAATTTTACAGACTTATAGAATAAAAAATGCCTCTAAATTTAGAGGCATTTTTAGTTACATAACTTTACAGTTTGTCTAATACTTTGATCAAACACATCGTTTTAAAGAAAAAGATTACATTTGATCCGAATTTAATTTTGAAGTCAGATGACGATTACAACTCAGCCTTTATCAGATAATGAAAAAAAACTACTCCGAAGAGCATTTAAAATTCGTTTGATTTTTTCGATTTTACTCGTTTCCCCAGTATTGTTCTTTATTATTGATTATGTTACTTCTCCATATTATGATTTTGAGCTATCATTTTTTCCTATCGCGTTAATTAGCCTAATCTGTTTTTTAGTATTTAAATATGTAATACCATTTTACAGAAGATCATACAAAAATCTTAAAGAGGTAAATAAATTGATCATATCTACATTTGTTACCAATATAGAATCAGGATGGATTTACAATGGATCACGCCAATATGTAATACAAACCGAATATAGAAGGATTGATCCTTGGTCAATAACCCTATTTTTATCTTTTCAGAAGTTTATGTCGGGATGCCTATCGAAATTCATTGCCTGGAGAATAATAAAACAGATATACTTAGAATTAAAAAATTGTAATAACAAAAGAGGTTGTCTGAAAAGACGACCTCTTTCTTTTATTATACTAGTAGATTTACAGAGTGTTTCTTGAAAAATGTAAATTTGGGCTAAAATGGGGTCTTCTATAAACTTTTCTAAAGCTTCTACGAGATCAAAAATGAGGTTAAAATTGCCCAAACGGATTTTAGCGATCCATTTAGAAAAGTTGTGAGCAATAGCAATCAGGCCAAATTCAGTATTTACTTTGGCTGTTTTGGTAAGTGTAAATCTTTTAAATCCTTTGTTTTGCTTGATGTTACCAAAAACCGGCTCTGGTTCAATACATCTTTTACTATAAATTTCCCTGCCCAATTCACTTTCTAAATTCTCTCTTGCCTTGAATTTCAGTCTTTGAAGATTGTGATTAATTTCTATCCGTCTGTTCCCCTTAGCTTTAAAGCATTGCCCCCGCAGAGGACATCCTGCGCAATTTAAAGCCTCATATACCGAATGATACTGTTCAAAACCAGTTGTAGTTTTTGATTTCTTAGTAAAGATACGAGGCATTTGCTGCCCCATTGGACAAACCAAAAAGTCTTGCTCATTATTATGAAACAGGTTTTGTGCGTGGAATAAATTGTTTTTATGCTTACGGGTCTCTTCGATACGGTACATGTTGTAGGGAACAAAAAAATCAATTTCTTTGTCTTCAAGGAGTTGATAATTTTCCTCACTTCCATAGCCCGCATCGGCTATAACTTTTGCAGATTGTTTGCCGTAGTTGCTTTTGAATCCTTCTAAGTGAGTCTTTAATGTGGTAAAATCAGTAGAAGTCTGGTGGGTGGAGTAATGTGTAATAATTTGATTTTCTGTAGAAATCTGAATATTATAACCCGCTTTTAATTGTCCGTTGCCCATATGATCTTCTTTCATGCGCATAAAAGTAGCATCGGTATCGGTTTTCGAATAACTGTTTCTATCCCCCAGAATTTCGAGATGTTTCTCATATTCTTTAAGTTTTACAAGCTGTTCTTTCTCGAGTTTTTGAAGTGATTTGTTCTGCTGTTTACTCAGCTTCTGCTTTTTTTCACTTTGGTTGATCTCGTGTATTTTTTCTTCTAATTTCTTACTGTCTACCTTGGTATCAGTTTGGTTATCAGTATGCATAATGTCTGACTCGATAGCCTGACCAATATCTGCCAGAACAGCATCGATTTTTCCCTGAAGCCTGTCTTTATGTTTTTCAACTGCTTTCTTCCACACAAAGCTGTATTTATGTGCGTTGGCTTCTATTTTAGTACCATCAATAAATTGTCTCTCCAGGCTAATGAGCTCTAAATCTACCATCATCAGAACGACCTGGCTGAAAAGTTTTTCGATATTCCCTTTTAATTTTTTTCCTCTAAAGTCATTGATAGTTCTAAAATCCGGCTGAAGTCCTCCCGAGAGCCACATAAAATATATATTCTCCTTCACGGCTCTAGCCAGCTTTCGGCTGGAATAGGTATTATTGAGATATCCGTAAAACAATATTTTCAATAACATCTTAGGATGGTAGCTGGATCTTCCACCGCCTTTAAACTGTGATATAATCTCGGAAATTTCCAACTGTTCAACAACACTGTCTATTAATCGGGCAGAATGATTCTCTGGGATCAGATCATTTAAATTCAATGGAAAAAGATCTTGCTGGTGAACCGAATGAGGCTTAAAAACTGGCTGCATAATCATTGATTTTAGTACTTAAATATAAGAAAAATCAATGTGTAAAACAAAAAAAAACTGCCCGAAATTACTTTTCGGACAGCCTCTTTTTATTCTGTTTATTTGAATTAACTTAACTAAACCTAACAGGTTTTTAAAACCTGTCAGGATAGGATATTTTTTATTTCGCTGCTTCGATTTTCGCTTTTACTTCAGCTTCTGTACCTTCATAAACTTCGATTGTTGTTGTACCGTTTACAGTTTTGGTTACCGTTCCTACTGTAATACCGTTTACAGTTGCTAGGTTAACCTCAAGCCTGTTTTTACTGTATTTAGTTGTATCAAAACAATCTGTTTTTTGGTACAGATATTTTCCCTTTGCATCATAATGCGCTAAACATTTTGCTGTTTCTTCTGGTGTACAACCTTTGTCTTTGCACATTTTAATGCACTCTTCTTTGGTCATACCTGCCATGTCTCCGCATTTAGAAACACCAGCTGCATGCATTTCTGTTTTGGTACAACATGAACCTTTTTCTGTCAAACCTGGAGCTGAATGTCCTTCGCCTAAAATAGGTGCAATTACCAAACCAATCAAACAAGTTAATTTGATTAAAATATTCATTGATGGCCCAGAAGTATCTTTAAACGGATCTCCTACTGTATCTCCAGTTACGGCCGCTTTATGTGCATCAGAACCTTTGTACGTCATTTCTCCGTTGATAAGAACTCCTGCTTCAAAAGATTTTTTAGCATTATCCCAGGCACCTCCGGCATTGTTTTGAAAAACTGCCCAAAGTACTCCTGAAACAGTTACTCCGGCCATATATCCGCCTAGCATTTCGGCAATTAACTGATTGTTATCTGCGTAAACTAATTTACCTAAAAGCACAATTGCAATTGGGAAACCAATCGTTAAAATTCCCGGCAACATCATTTCGCGTAAAGCTGCTTTGGTCGAAATATCTACACATTTTGCGTATTCAGGTTTCCCTGTTCCTTCCATAATTCCCGGAATCTCTCTAAACTGGCGACGAACTTCGTAAACCATATCCATAGCTGCTTTCCCTACTGAATTCATAGCCAAAGCCGAGAAAACTACCGGAATCATTCCGCCCACAAATAACATCGCTAAAACAGGTGCTTTAAAAATATTAATTCCATCAATTCCTGTAAACGTTACATAAGCAGCAAATAAAGCCAATGATGTTAATGCTGCTGAAGCAATTGCAAAACCTTTTCCGGTTGCTGCAGTTGTATTTCCTACTGAATCTAAAATATCTGTTCTGGTACGAACTTCTTTTGGTAATTCGCTCATTTCTGCAATTCCACCTGCGTTGTCAGATATTGGTCCAAAAGCATCAATTGCCAATTGCATCGCTGTAGTTGCCATCATTGCTGAAGCTGCCAGCGCCACTCCGTAAAATCCTGCTAATGCATATGAAATCCAGATTGCAGCTGCAAACAATAATACGGTTGGAAAAGTAGAAATCATTCCGGTTGCCAATCCTGCAATAACGTTTGTCCCTGCTCCTGTAGATGATTTTTGCACAATTGCCATAACGGGTTTTGTACCTAATCCTGTATAATATTCTGTTACTGATGAGATAGCTCCACCAACTACTAAACCAACTAAAGTCGCATAGAAAACACGCATTGATGAGATATCCTTAAAACCTTCTCCAAAAAAGCTCATCTGCATAGTTTCCGGCAACATATATCTTACTAAAAAGAAACACGCAATTGCAGTTAAGACAATCGAAACCCAGTTTCCTATATTTAATGCTTTTTGTACTTGTGCTTCTTTGGCGTTATCATCGGTAATTTTTACCAGAGTAGTTCCAATAATCGAAAATAAGATTCCGAAACCGGCAATCGCCATTGGCAATAAAATTGGACCAATTCCGCCAAAAATATCCTGAATATTTCCACCCATATCTTTGATTACGTAGTTTCCTAAAACCATCGCTGCCAAAACTGTTGCCACATAAGAACCAAATAAATCAGCTCCCATTCCTGCAACATCTCCAACATTGTCTCCAACGTTATCTGCAATTGTTGCCGGATTACGAGGGTCATCTTCCGGAATTCCGGCTTCAACTTTCCCCACTAAATCGGCTCCAACATCGGCAGCTTTTGTGTAGATTCCGCCACCAACTCTGGCAAACAAAGCAATTGACTCTGCACCCAATGAAAATCCTGCTAAAGTTTCTAAAACCTTAGTCATATCTTCGGATGAAGTCCAAACCCCATGCATGAATATTTGAAAGAAAATAATAAAGAATCCTGTCAATCCTAAAACAGCCAAACCAGCAACTCCTAATCCCATTACAGTTCCACCGCCAAAAGAAACCTTCAGGGCTTGTGGCAAACTCGTACGAGCAGCCTGAGTTGTTCTGACATTTGTTTTAGTCGCTATTTTCATTCCCATATTTCCGGCCAAAGCCGAGAAAAATGCTCCAAAAATAAACGCCACCACTATTAATATATGTGTAGTAGGAACAATAAAAGATATTCCGGCTAAAACTAAACTTGCACCAATTACAAAAAAGGTCAGCAATCGATATTCGGCCTTTAAAAATGCTAATGCGCCTTCATAAATGTAATCTGAAATCTCTTTCATCTTACCATCCCCGGCATCTTGCTTTAAAACCCAAGTTCTTTTTATTGCCATGAAAAGTAAACCTATAATTGCCATAACAATTGGCAAGTAAATCATAAATTCGTTCATAATATTTTAATGGTTATTGGTTAATATTCAATAAACTAACTAAAACGAATTTAAACAAAAAAGCAATACTACTGACCGTAATATTGCTTTTTTTATAATAGAATAGGGTTAAAATTATTTAATACTAAATAATCCTTCCGGTTTGTTTTCGATATCATCAAAACGCTTCGTGCACTCAGCAATAATTGCAAATGCTTCTTTTACGTCTCCCCAACCTCCAACATCTACTTTTTTATTTTCAAGATCTTTATAAACCTGAAAGAAATGTTCGATCTCTTTTACTAAGTGTGGATTCATATCTGAAAGATCAGTCAAAGAATTCCAGATTGGATCAGAAACAGGTACACAAATAATTTTTTCGTCCGGTCCTTTATCATCTGCCATATGGAAAACACCAATTGGTTTTACTTCCATAACACATCCTGGAAAAGTTGGCTCGTTTACCAAAACCAATACATCAAGAGGATCTCCGTCAAGTGCTAAAGTTTCCGGAATAAATCCGTAATCAGCCGGATACATCATTGAAGAGAATAACATTCTGTCGAAACGCATTCTTTTGATTTCAAAATCGTACTCGTATTTATTTCTGCTTCCTCTTGGTATTTCGATTAATACATCGAAAGTTGTTAGTTTGTCTGCGGTCATTTTCGTTTTTTATTATTTCTATAATTTCGATTGCAAAAGTAACTAAAGAATCCTTTTTTACAATACAAAACGGCATTAATCTACTTACATTTCTTTTAAATAACAGACAGTTAATAGGTAATTTTCCTGTTTCGCTTGTTTAAGTAATAATGCCACAGCAAATATGTTGCATAAGATCGGTACGGACTCCATTGTTGGGCATGGATTTCCATTTCTTGTTTGTCGTGAATATTGAGTAATTCCTTGATCGTATTTACAACTGCAATATCTCCTAACGGAATCAAATCCGGTTCCTCAAGACAAAACATTAAGTAAATATCAATTGTCCAGTTTCCAATTCCTTTCAATTTGATGAGCTCTTCCCTAACCTCTTTTGCTGATTTACTGGCTAAACTTTCGATATCTAATTCTTTATTTAAAACAGCATCAGCAAGGATTTTAATATATTTTGTTTTCTGCCTGCTTACTCCAAGAGCACGAAATTCTTCGTCTGGCAAGACAGACATCGTTTCCGGATTACAAGTGGCATAAGCCTTTATTTTTAAGAATGTGGCTTTTGCTGAGTCTATAGAAACTTGTTGCTCGAGAATCAATAAAACTAAAGTTTCGAAACCTTGCGGACGTTTCGGGATTGGTGGTAATCCATATTTCTCGATGATTTCCAGAAAAATTAGATTTTTAGCTGATAGAAAATCAATGGCTTCTTGCATAATATGTTTTTTTAGCCCCGATAGCAGTGGAAATCCTTTTGTGTCGACCCGAGGCTTCGGGAGACACAAAAGATTGGAACGAATAGCGGGATTAGCTCCTAAAATTAATTAAAAATCTCGCAATGACTCGTAAACGCAAAGTTTTTTTCTCACGCAGATTTTGCAGATTAAGCAGATTTTTTTTGATCTTTCTTATGATAAAAAAACAGAAACGCTTCAATTTGTAATTACAAAAGAAAAATCATATCCCAACCTTAACGCATAGTAAACCCGACAGGTTTTAAAAACCTGTCGGGTTTTGCGAACAGGCAATGACAATATTATGTATTTATCTCAAGCAAAAACGCCAAGCTGCAAGAAATAAAACTTAGCAACTTGGCGTTTTTGGGAGATTATCAAATAAGTTTCGACTTCGCTCAACCGGACAAAAAACTTAGAAATAGAATCCGAAAGATCCTTTTACTGCAAATTTATTGGCGCCCGGATCATCTAAATAACTTCCTCTCCAGGAGAAATCGATACGGAATACTTTAAAAATGTTTCCTATTCCGGCGTTGTATTCCCAATATACGTTTTCAGGCGCATTATAAGGTTGTCCAGATGCATTGATCGCTCTGTTTGCATTTGAGATAGTTCCGTAAACACCTTTTACACCAACAAATTCTCTCCAGTTCAGTTTTCTCATAAACGGAATTCTGGCAAATAACCTTCCGCCAAAATCATGATTCCATTGTAGAGTTGTATACTGATCGGTTACGAATTCATAGAAATTCAAATTACTAAACGTATTTTCGATTGTAAAATAAGTCTGGTTACCAGGAATTACGCTCATTAACCCTAACGGAATTGTACCAAAAGTTTTTCCGGTTTCAAGTATAATATTCGATCTTCCTAATGGCCCTATTATAATAGGCTGTTTGTAGAATAATTGCACTTTTTCATAAGCAAAATCACTATCTAATACTCCTTTCAATCCATAACTAAAATTCACAAAGAAATGACTGAACGGACTGTCAACAAGATCTCTTTCTACTCCAAAACCAATTGTTTTTCGATTTGGCATATATTCGAACTGAATATTGGCTTCTGATTGTTTTACAGCACTTGCAATAACACCTGCAGGATTTGCTGCAGTTGGCATAGTGGTATAATAATCTAAACTAAATGTTGGTGAAGCTGATTCTAATGTTCGATACGAAACCCCTGCCTGAACAACAAAGTTCTTTATAGGTTCTATTTCAACAGAAACGTTACTCAGATTAATGTTGGTTAATTTTCCGTTGCTGCTCGTTGTAAACAATGCCGAAGATGCAAAACTTCGCCCTAAAATATCATTTGTTGTGGTTAAACTGGCACCAATTTGTTCAATGTCTCTCCTGTTTCCTCCAGAGATAATAACCCGATTTTTTTTATCGAGCATCCATTTTCCGGAAACACCGTATTTAAACTTATTATCATTAAAACCGTAAGCTGTATACGCTTGAATACGCCAGGGATCATTTGGTCCAAAATAGGTTCTTCCTCCTGCACGGATTCTTACACCTTCGACTTCGTTATAACCAAATGTCGAAAATATAGGCCCGAAATCAAAATTCTTAAATTCTACATAACCACTTCCTAATATAGAAACCAGGCTATAAAGCTGTTTGAATCTTTTGACAGTCTGTAATGTATCGAGCATTTTATAAATACCCGCTTCGTCTTTATTTAATTTTTCAAAACGATTTTCTTCCCAAAACTCAGGCGGTCGGTCATAAACAGCGTTGTCTATATAATTGACTTCTTCTTTATAAAATTTCTCCGGCTTTGGAATATTAAATTTATGATTTCGATATAAAGTGGTTCTTTTTCCGTAAACTCCTTTTGATTTTTCTTTTTTATTCAACGCAAAATCAGACATCATATAATCCCTGGTCAGCAAAAAAGTCGAATCATTCTCTACTTCAAATTCCTGTTCGATATAAATATCTTTTACCCAGTTAATATTGGCACTTTTAGTAACGCCCATATTAATTTTTTTGATTGCAAAAGTGGTATCATTTACCCAAAAATCTCCTTTAAAGGTTAATTCATTTTTACGCCTTGGATAAAAAACAATATTGTAACACCATTTTTTGTCAATATAAGCGCTGTCTTTTAGTACATAATTATACACGTCTATTCCGGTTCCCGAAAGCGGACTTGTAAAACTTTTATCGAAAAACTTAAGGTGATTATCGTAAATATTATAATCTGAATAAAGATCTTTTACGAAGGATAAAATCTGTTGATTTCCGTTGAAACCAGACATTTTATTCCCTGTAATGTTTTCTTTTACTTTCTTTAATTTATTATCTCCATAAACATCATAAACTGATTCGTTGATGAAAATTGGCAGATAAGTTTTACCTGTAACATCAGACGTGTCAACATGCTTAAACACAAACTCCATTCCTTTAAAGAGTTTATTTTTCATAAAAGCACTGTCGATTGTGTTCATATCGAACTCTACTTTCTCGTACTTTTGCATTTGATACTGATTGAACTGGTACAAACCGTTTTTACGCTTTCGTTCCCATATTTTTCTCAATATATCTAATGCCGGATTATTCTTTTTAGAAGTTTTTCCGGTATAAATTACGACTTCATTAAGTGCTTCGGCTTCACTTAAAATAATTTTGAAATCATAATTCACAGCTTTCTCCAAAGGAACTTCCTTGTCTGAAAATCCTGCAGAACTTATTAATAATGCTGTGTAAGTAACTGGAGATTCAAGATAGAAACGACCGTCTTCATTTGAAACGATTCCTGTGTTTGATCCTTTAAAAACAACATTTGCAAACGGAACAGGCTGATTCGTTTTATCCAAAACAATTCCACTCACTTTCGTTTGTGCAGTAGCAATAGCCGCAAATGCGAATACAAAAAACAGGCTGAGTAAAATTATTTTTTTCATTGTCTGAGCAAAAAAAAAACTTCATCAATTAACTATGAATGATGAAGTTTTGTGAGTATTTTGAATGTGTATTATTTGTATAACACTTTTTTAACTGCTTTTACTACATCACCTGCATTTGGCAACCAGTCTTTTAATAATACTGGAGAATAAGGTGCAGGAGTATCTGCTGTTGTAATACGTTGAATTGGCGCATCAAGAAAATCAAAAGCTTGTTCCTGAACAATATAAGTGATTTCAGATGAAATACTTGCAAACGGCCATGCTTCTTCTAAAATTACTAAACGGTTTGTTTTTTTAACAGATTTCAAGATAGCATCTTTATCCATAGGACGAACTGTTCTTAAATCGATAATTTCACAAGAAATACCTTCTTTAGCTAATTCATCAGCAGCAATAAAAGCTTCTTTGATAATTTTACCAAAAGATACAATAGTAACATCTGTTCCTTCACGTTTGATATCAGCAACTCCTAGAGGAATTGTATATTCTCCGTCCGGCACTTCGCCTTTGTCACCGTACATTTGCTCAGACTCCATAAAAATTACAGGATCATTATCACGAATGGCAGCTTTCAAAAGTCCTTTTGCATCATAAGGAGTTGATGGCACAACTACTTTAAGACCCGGAGTATTAGCAAACCAGTTTTCTAAAGCTTGTGAGTGTGTAGCTCCTAATTGACCTGCAGAAGCAGTTGGTCCACGAAAAACGATAGGCACATTAAATTGTCCCCCTGTCATTTGACGCATTTTAGCAGCATTATTTATAATTTGATCAATACCTACTAAACAGAAGTTGAAAGTCATGTACTCGACAATAGGACGACAACCATTCATAGCTGATCCTACTGCAATTCCTGTAAAACCAAGCTCAGCAATTGGAGTATCAATTACTCTTTTTTCGCCAAACTCAGCAAGCATTCCTTTTGAAGCTTTGTATGCCCCGTTGTATTCTGCAACTTCTTCGCCCATTAAATATATGGATTCATCGTGACGCATTTCTTCGCTCATCGCTTCGCAAATGGCCTCTCTAAATTGTATTGTTCTCATATTTATATTGTATGTTGAATTTTCTGAAGAGCAAAAATAATTATTTTAAATAACTTAAAAGCATAAATTAGATTTAAAATCACATCATCTTCCTCCAGCCTTGCGCTTTTAACTTTTTAAAAAAAATTGTGACATTTACGAAATCGATATAATTGCAATTATTTCGTTCATAAAAACGCTTATCATACAAATTCAGCTCTTTTTGTTTAATTCTACTGTGCACGAAATTCTTTTTCTAAAACGCAACAATTCAAAAAGTAGTATAAACCAAACAAAATTTAACAGTTGCACAAGTTGGCTAAATTGCAAAATTGCTAAGAATCAACAGAAATGAATACATAATCTCTTTTCGATTACAACGAAACAGCTTCTAAATTTCACAATCCGCGAAATCGTAATAGTTTTTAAAATTATTATGCATGCATAGTATAATTATTCCAAATAATATTCTAAATTTGTAAAAGCATATTATAAATTATAAAATATATACTTATGAAAATATTAGTTTGCATCAGCCACGTGCCTGATACTACTTCCAAAATTAACTTCTCTAATGGTGACTCAGAATTCGATACCAATGGTGTACAATATGTAATTAATCCTAATGACGAGTTTGGTTTGACACGTGCAATTTGGTTCCAGGAACAACAAGGCGCTACTGTAACTGTAGTAAATGTTGGAGGACCGGATACTGAACCAACTTTACGTAAAGCATTAGCAATTGGTGCAAACGAAGCAATTCGCGTAAATGCCAACCCAACTGATGGTTTTTTTGTTGCAAAACAATTAGCTGAAGTAATTAAAAACGGTGGTTATGATCTTGTAATTGCAGGAAAAGAATCTTTGGATTATAATGGCGGAATGGTTCCCGGAATGATTGCAGGAATTTTAGGTTCTAATTTTTTAAATTCATGTACTGCAATTACCGTTGACGGGAATAACGTAAAAGCAGTTCGTGAAATCGATGGTGGAAAAGAAACTGTAAGCACTTCTTTACCCTTAATCATTGGTGGTCAAAAAGGTCTTGTTGAAGAAAAAGATCTTCGTATCCCTAACATGAGAGGAATCATGACTGCAAGAACAAAAGCACTTACTATTCTTGAGCCAGTTGACGCTCCTGTAAATACAAAAGCAGTGAAATTTGAAAAACCAGCTCCAAAATCAGCAGTAAAATTAGTTTCTCCTGATAATTTAGATGAGTTAATCAATTTATTACACAACGAAGCTAAAGTAATCTAGTAATCAGTTTTCAGTCTCGGTTTTCAGTCTCAGTTTATGAACTTAACCCGAGAGCTATGCTCGAACAGGCGAAGCAAACCTGAAACCTGAAACTTACAACCTCTAAACAAAAAATTATGTCAATATTAATATATGCAGAATCTGCAGAAGGAAAATTTAAAAAAGTTGCTTTTGAATTAGCTTCTTATGCTAAAAAAATAGCAGAATCACTTGGAACAACTGTTACAGCTCTAACTATAAATAACAGCGATGTTAGCGAATTAGCTAAATACGGAGTTGACAAAGTATTAAAAGTAACTAACGATAAATTAGCTGGTTTTACTGCTAAGGCTTACGCCGATGTTATCAAACAAGCTGCTGAAAAAGAAGGAACAAAAGTAGTTTTACTTTCTTCTTCTACAGATAGTATTTATCTTTCATCATTGGTTGCTGTGGCTTTAAATGCTGGTTTTGCATCAAATGTTGTTGGATTACCGGTAAGCACTTCTCCTTTTCAGGTAAAAAGAAATGCTTTCTCAAACAAAGCGTTCAACATTACAGAAATTAATACAGATGTAAAAGTTCTTGGCTTAGCTAAAAACTCTTACGGAATCTTCGAAAGCGCAGGATCTGCGACCGAAGAAGATTTTAATCCATCAATTGGCGACAATGACTTTGGAGTAAAAGTAGAATCTGTAGAAAAAGTAAGTGGAAAAGTATCTATCGCTGACGCTGATATCGTAGTTTCTGGCGGACGTGGATTAAAAGGTCCTGAAAACTGGGGATTAATCGAAGATCTTGCGGCTGTTTTAGGCGCTGCAACTGCATGTTCTAAACCAGTTTCTGATTTAGGATGGAGACCTCACAGTGAACACGTTGGTCAAACAGGAAAACCTGTTGCGACAAACTTGTATATCGCTATTGGAATCTCCGGAGCAATCCAGCATATTGCAGGTATTAATTCATCAAAAGTAAAGTTGGTTATCAATAACGATCCTGAAGCTCCTTTCTTTAAAGTTGCAGATTATGGAGTTGTTGGAGATGCATTCGAAATTGTACCAAAATTAATTGAGAAATTGAAAGCTTTTAAAGCTCAACATTCTTAATTTAAAAATTCTCTATAAAAATATAGCTGCCTAAAAACAAGATAATCGTATCTTTGTTTTAGGTGGCTTTTTTGTTCCATATTTTTTGATTAAAATTGCACCTTTATTTTTCAATCAAAAAAAGTCTTAAAATGAGGCATTAATTGCCCTTTTTTACCCACATATATGAGTCTAGTAAAATTATCCATAAAAGGAATTTCATACAGTCAAACTCAAAATGGCGCTTATGCCTTAATTTTGAATGAAGTTGATGGCGAAAGAAAATTACCAATAGTTATTGGAGCTTTCGAAGCCCAGTCAATCGCTATTGCGTTAGAGAAAGAAATTAAACCTCCACGTCCGCTTACGCACGACTTATTCAAAAACTTTGCAGAAAGGTTTGATATTGTTGTAAAACAAGTAATTATCCACAAGTTAGTTGATGGTGTTTTTTATTCGAGTTTAATTTGTGAAAGAGACAAAATCGAAGAAATTATTGACGCGAGAACATCTGATGCAATTGCATTGGCTTTACGTTTTAACGCACCAATCTTTACTTATAAAAACATTTTGGACAAAGCTGGTATATATTTAAAATCGAATACTGCAGAAACTGATCAGGGTTCTCAGGAAATTGATGATGTACTTTCTAATCCTGAAACTTTTGGCCGCGAGGAAGAAAGCAATCAATCCGGCGATCTTTATGCTAAACATAGTTTGCAGGAACTAAACGAGCTTTTAGATCAGGCTGTTTCTCAGGAAGATTATGAAAAAGCAGCTAAGATTAGAGACGAAATCTCAAAAAGATAATTTAAGGCTATAAGCCATAGGCGTTAGGCTGTAAGCTTAAGCGTCAACATAAAAATCAAGCTTATAAGCATTAGGAGAAAGCCTAAAGCTTAAAGCCTAAAGCTTAAAGCACCATGAAGCAATACTTAGATTTAGTACAACATGTTTTAGAAAACGGTTGTCAAAAGGGAGATAGAACAGGAACGGGAACCAAAAGTGTTTTTGGCTACCAAATGCGTTTTGATTTAAGTGAAGGTTTCCCAATGGTCACAACCAAAAAATTACATTTAAAATCTATTATTTACGAATTGCTTTGGTTTCTAAAAGGTGATACAAATATTAAATACCTTCAGGAAAACGGAGTGAAAATCTGGGATGCATGGGCAGATTCTAATGGTGATTTAGGACCTGTTTACGGACATCAATGGCGCAATTGGAATAGTGAAGAAATTGATCAGATCTCTGAGTTGATTACAGAACTTAAAACAAACCCAAATAGCCGAAGAATGCTGGTTTCTGCATGGAATCCGTCTGTTTTGCCAGATACTAAAAAATCATTTGAAGAAAACGTAGCTAATAACAAAGCTGCTTTACCTCCTTGTCATGCTTTTTTTCAGTTTTATGTAAGTAGTCCTGATCTTGAAAAAGGAGAAACAAAAGGAAAATTATCCTGCCAGTTGTACCAGCGAAGCGCTGATATCTTTTTAGGAGTTCCTTTTAATATTGCATCTTATGCTTTGTTAACAATGATGATTGCTCAGGTTTGCGATCTGGAAGCTGGCGACTTTATTCACACTTTTGGAGACGCACACATCTACAACAACCATTTTGAACAATTAGAACTGCAATTAACCCGTGAACCAAAGCCATTGCCAAAAATGATCCTGAATCCAGAGATTAAGAATATTTTTGATTTTGATTATAATGACTTTACACTTGTAGATTACGAACCACATGCCGGTATAAAAGGCAGTGTTGCTGTATAAAATATAAAAAAATCCGCTTAATCGATTAAGCGGATTTTTTTATATCATTTTTCATATTACCAAAACACTGTTTTCGCTTCCTGCAAAATCATTCCACTTGTATGAATCTGCCTCAGGATCATTAACATAACTTCCATCAATCACGTACTTAAACTCGTAAATCGCATCTTTAACCAGGTCGTAAGTCGCTTTAAACGTTCCGTTTTTCAACTTACTTAAAGCTCCTTCTTCAATATTCCAGTTGTTAAAATCACCAACAACCGCTGCCGAATCAGCATCTTTGGCAACTATAGAAAATGTAACTTTAACTACAGGCTTTGTTTTAATAAATTGTTTCTTTAAGGACATAACTATTTAGTTTTTAGATTCATAAATTAAAATTACATAAATTCACACGAACTTTCGATACCTTCACATCCGATTTGTGATAATATCAAAAACAGAATATTATTTTAGCTGTATCAATAATTTAACCCGCATAAAATTTTGGAATTCAAACTCTCAGCTCACTTTAGAAGAAATATTCCCGAATCTAAATAGGGTGATTACAAAATAAATTTTAACTTTATGACCTCATTTATATCTTATGGAAAAAGAAGTGCACGAACAATACGAATACGCCAGAAGAAGACTTAGACAAAAAAAAATTCTATATTTTCATTTTGTACTTTTTCTACTAGGAAGTTTATTTTTATTTATTGCCAATAGATTTTTTGGTTTTGGCGCTAACACAGAGCAAAACTGGTGCATTTGGGGCGTTACTATATGGTTCTTTATCTTTATTCTACACTTTATAAAAGTGTACATAACAGATCGATTTATGAATAAAAAATGGGAAAGAGAACAAATTGACCGACTTGTTGGATTGCAACAAAAAAGAATTACTCAATTAGAGTCGAGAATAAATGATGATACTGAAAATAAAATTTAGTTATTAAATTGCTATGATTATAATGATAGCGGCAGTAGCCGAAAATAATGCACTTGGAAAAAACAATGAATTAGTTTGGCATTTACCAAATGATTTTAAAAGATTTAAAACACTTACTACGAATCATCATATTATTATGGGAAGAAAAACCTTTGAGAGTTTCCCAAAACCACTTCCAAACAGAGTTCATGTTGTAATTACACGTCAAAAAGACTATCATCCGGAAGGCTGCATTGTAGTTGACAGTATCGAAAAAGCGATCGCGGTATGTCCTGAAGACGAAGATTCGTATATTATTGGCGGAGGTGAAATTTACAATCTGGGTTTACCTTATACAGATATCATAGAAATAACCAAAGTTCATCACACTTTTGACGCGGATGCTTTTTTTCCAAAAATTAATAAAAATGAATGGCAAATTGTCGAATCTGAAGAAAACCTGAAAGACGAGAAACATCTTTACGATTACACTTATGAAACATACATAAGAAAATAAAAAAACATCCTCTTGTGAAGGATGTTTTTTAAAAAACGATTGATTTTTTAATCTGACTAATTCAAGTAATAGTTTTGGTAAAAAAACTCAAATGTTAAGAAACATTTGAATAACTGAATAACATAATGTTAAATGAGAACGAGTCTCAAAGAGCCTTTAATAACAAATACCACTAAGATATTAAAGGCAAGAAAATTAAAATTTCCAAAAACAAATTTAATCCTAAGAACGTATTTCGCACTTTAAAAAGAATATTGGTCCCAAGAAAAATACTTTCAAAACTGCTTACAAGAACAAATGAAATACCAGTGCAAAAAAAGCCTTCATCTGACTTAAGTCATTATTTCAATCATTAAAATTTTATCTTTTAACTGTAGCAAAGTTGGCTCTAAAATTCATACTCCACAATACCCACTTTTAGTGATTTTTTCAAAATACCCACTTTTAGTGATGGGCAGAAATTAGCAGTTAAACAACAATTAAAAGCCTTTTACTGACAACATTTAATTTACAAATAAAAAAACTCAATTACAGTTAAGTCAGATTGTATTATATTTGCGTAAATAAAAAAAATGTCTGAAAAAATAACCCCATATAAAGACTCTTCTTTAGGTAAAAAAGAACAAGTTGCCCAAATGTTTGATAACATCTCGGGGAACTACGATAATTTAAACCGCGTAATTTCATTTGGAATTGACATTAAGTGGCGTAAAAAAGTTTTAAAAATAGTGTCCGACAAAAAACCAAAAATCATTCTTGATATTGCAACAGGAACTGGTGATCTGGCTATTTTAATGACACAAACGAATGCCGAAAAAATAATTGGCCTGGATATTTCTGCCGGAATGCTTGAAGTTGGAAAAAGGAAAGTCGAAGAAAAAAAACTATCCAATATTATTGACTTAGTTTTAGGGGACTCTGAAAAAATACCTTTTGAAGACAATCATTTTGATGCTATAACGGTAGGTTTTGGTGTTCGAAATTTCGAGAATCTGGAGAAAGGTTTTGCTGAGATTTTAAGGGTTTTAAAACCAAATGGTGTATTTGTAATTTTAGAAACATCGGTTCCTGATAAAACACCTTATAAACAAGGATATAAATTCTACAGCAAAAACATACTTCCAATCATCGGAAAATTATTTTCTAAAGATAATTCTGCTTATGGTTATTTGTCTGAATCTGCTGCTGTTTTTCCATACGGAGAAGCCTTAAACAATATTTTAAGAAAAATTGGGTTTATAGATGTTATAGCTATGCCTCAAACTTTTGGTGTTGCAACCATTTATTCTGCCTCTAAAAAATAGTATGAAAAAAATTGTAGTCTTACTTTTATTAGTCTTAACGACAAACGGATACTCTCAATTTGCCAAAAGCATGTTTAGTAAAGATCCTATTATTAATCTGGAAAACTGGCAAAAACAACGTCTCTATTTTGGATATTACCTGGGTTTTAATAGTTTCGATTTTAAATTTGACTACAAAACTCCCGGTCCGGATATTCAGATTAAAAAAACTACCGGTTTTAATGTTGGTGTTGTTGCCGATCTAAGATTACAGGAATACATAAACTTACGTTTCGAACCAGGTTTGTATTACACAAAACGTGATTTATATTATCCAAATCAACCATTAGAGAAAGATTATTTAAGAGAAGTAAACAGTACTTATATTCACTTTCCTTTATTATTAAAATTCTCTGCATTACGTACCGGAAATATCCGTCCGTATTTAGTTGGCGGAATGTCGACTACATTAAATCTCTCCAGCAACGCAAAATCCAAAGACGATAACTTTGAAGGAAAGTTCAGGGTTAAGCAATGGACTGCGGCTTATGAGGTAGGTTTTGGAATTGATATTTTCTCAGAGTATTTTATCTTCTCTCCTTCTATCAGAGGTATGTTTGGTATTACTAATGAATTAATTCGTGATAATCCTTCAAACGGACCTAGCCCGTGGACGGACAATATCGATTCGATGAAATCCAGAGCTCTTTTAATTAATTTTACTTTTCATTAAAACAAAACTCTAACTATTTCGTTTAAATTCACTAAGAATAATTGCTGTTGCGGTAGCTACATTTAAACTTTCGGTTTTTTGTAGTTCTCCAAACCTTGGAATTGTGAGTCGGCTTGTCACCATTTTTTCAATCTCTAATGAAATCCCATTGGCTTCATTACCCATAATAATGATTCCGTTTTGAGGTAAACTTGATTGATAAATATTCTCACCATCCATAAAGGTTCCAAAAACCGGTAGATCCGTTTGTGCAATAAAAGTCTTTAAATCAATATAATTCACATTTACTCTCGCAATAGACCCCATTGTTGCCTGTACTACTTTTGGATTATAAATATCGACGGTTTCTTTTGAACAAATTATTTGTTTGATACCAAACCAGTCACAAAGGCGCAAAATCGTTCCTAAATTTCCAGGATCACGAATATCGTCTAAAGCTACGATCAATCCTGAATTGATTATTTTATTTTCGGCTGGCATTTTAAACACTGCCAGACATGAATTTGGAGTTGATAAAGCACTAATTTTTTTAAGTTCCTGATCAGTAATGAGCGTGCGTTTTGAAGAAGAAACTTCTTCAAAATCATTTAGAGTCGTATACAAATGCTCTAATTCAAAATTGGAAAGCAACAATTCTTGAATTACTTTTACTCCTTCGGCGAAAAATAATTGATTTGCAAAACGTTGCTTTTTTTGATGTAAGCCTGAGATAAGCTTTATTTGGTTTTTACTAACCATAAAATAATGTACTTTTGAATTAAATATTTAACACTTGAAAAATAGTTCCACAAAAATAACAGCATTTATTCTAATAGCAATATTTATTTGCGGTTGTAATGCTGTAAAAAGAGTTCCTGATGGAAAAAACCTTCTTGTTAAAAATACTATTCTTGTAAACGGAAAGGCGACAAATGACGAAATAGCATCTAACCAGATGTATCAAAAACCAAATGGTACTTTGTTAGGATATCGCTTACGCTTGAATTTATATAATTTGGCGAACCTGAATCCGGACTCTACTTATCAGGCAAAATTTAAAAAACATCCTGGTCTATATGAGCGTCAGGCAAAAATATTATCTGCAAAACAAGTTGACAGACTTGGACAATCTTTTTTAAACAAGGGTCTTAGTGAATTCCTGAAAAACACTGGCGAAGCGCCTGTAGTTATTGATACCGCAAAAACAAAAAAATCTCTTTTACGTTTAAAATTCTACTATTTTAATACTGGATATTTTAATGTTGCAACAGATTACAGCATTGATAGCGTTGCAAGAAAAAAAGCAAAAATAAATTATATCATTACTACCGGACCAGCTTATAAATTAGACACTATCAGAACTAATATTATGACTCCGGCGTTAGATTCATTATACAAAAACAACAATGAACCTTCATTTTTAAAATCTGGCAATCAGTACAAAACTGCTGATTTTGAAGAAGAAAAAAACCGACTTACTACTTATTTCAGAAATCATGGCGCCTATTTTTTCCAGCCTACTTATGTTACTTTCGACATTGATACGATTGGAAAGAAGAACAAAGCTGATGTTACTTTAATTGTAAACAACAACAATATTCAGGAAAGAGATTCGAGCAGAACAGAACCTTTCAAGCTTTACAAAATAAGTGATGTTAATATTTACACCGATTATTCTGCTGCAAATGCAAAAAAGAAAATAACTGATAGTATAAGCTACAACAACTTTAACCTGTATAGCTACAAAAAACTAAAATACAAACCCCGCGCTATTACTGATGCGATTTTTATTAATAAAGGAAGCACTTTTTCTGATACCAGAACAACTCTTTCATCAAGGTATTTAAATAATCTGAAAATTTTTAATTACCCTTCAATCCAATATCAGGTTGACAAACGCGACTCGACTGCACAATCCTTAATTGCTAATATTTATTTAACCCCAAGAAAAAAATATAGTTTTGGGACTACTTTTGATGTGACGCATTCTAATATTCAGGATTTTGGTATTGGAGCAAGTATATCTGAAACTATTAGAAACGTATTTAACAGAGCTGAAACTCTCGAAATCTCTACTCGTCTAAATTTGGGTTCCTCTAAAGATATGGCCAACCCTAATGATAATTTCTTTAATGTTTCAGAATATGGTGTCGATTTAAAATTAAACTTCCCAAGAATCCTGATGCCTTTTGGGACTGAAAAAATTATCCCGAAAAGAATGATTCCTTCTACCAGTATTACAGCAGGTTTCTCTAAGCAAAGGAATATTGGTCTGGACAAGGAAAACTTTACCGGCGGACTTGCTTACAACTGGTCTCCTAAACGAAACAATACTGCAAAGCTTGAATTACTTAATGCTCAATTTGTACGAAACTTAAATCCGGGCAACTATTTCAAAGTCTATACTTCTTCTTACAACGAGTTAAATGGTATTGGTAAAGACTACAATACTACACCTCTAAATTGGGGAGATACACCTGAGGAGCAAGCGAGAAAAGACCTGACTATTCCTACAGGAACTACAGGCTTTACTAGTGATGTCTTAACAAATAAAACTGCTCTACTTCCCGGAGATCCTCAATATAAGGATGTACAAAGTATAGAAGAAAGAAGAGTTCGTCTGACTGAAAATGATTTTATCTTAGCTACAAGTTATACTTTTAGCAAAACCACTAAAAAAGATCTTGCTGACAATACATTTTATCAGTTTAGAACAAAAATAGAATCTGCAGGAACTTTATTAACTGCAATATCTGACATTGCAAAATTACCTAAAAACACAAATGGCAACTATGAAATATTCAACTTAGAATATTCAGAATACATAAAAACAGAATTTGATTATATCAAACACTGGGACTTTGGTAAAGAAAAAGTATTAGCAGTAAGAAGCTTTTTTGGGATAGCAGTTCCGTTTGGCAATTCAAATTACATTCCGTTTTCACGAAGTTATTACGCCGGAGGATCAAACGATAACCGTGCATGGCAACCCTACAAATTGGGTCCGGGCAGTACGAATGCAGCGAACGATTTTAACGAGGCAAACATGAAAATTGCGATGAGTGCTGAATTCCGATTCAAACTTTTTGGTGACGTGAAGGGAGCTATCTTTGCAGATGCCGGAAATATCTGGAATGTGCTCGATAATGTGATTGACGAGAAGGCAAGATTCAACAACTTAAACGATTTAGCTGAAATTGCTTTAGGTTCAGGATTCGGTTTACGTTACGATTTAAGCTTTTTTGTTATTCGTTTAGATTTAGGCTTTAAGACCTATAACCCAGCACATGAGAAAGGAGATCGCTGGTTCAAAGAATACAATTTTGGTCATTCGGTTTTAAATTTTGGGATAAATTATCCATTCTAATGCTAATTAATTCTTATTTTTGCAACCTAAAAACTAAAAACAACTAAAAAAAATTACAATGGCACACAATATTAAACCCGGAGTAGCTACAGGAGATCAAGTACAGGAAATTTTTAATTATGCAAAAGAAAAAGGATTTGCTTTACCTGCAGTAAATGTTACTGGATCAAGCACAATCAATGGAGTTCTTGAAACTGCAGCAAAACTTAATGCACCGGTTATCATTCAATTTTCTAACGGAGGAGCACAATTTAACGCTGGAAAAGGTTTATCTAATGCAGGTGAAAAAGCAGCAATCGCTGGTGGAATCGCCGGAGCAAAACATATTCATACTTTGGCAGAAGCTTACGGTGCAACTGTAATCTTACATACTGACCACTGTGCAAAAAAATTATTACCTTGGATCGATGGTTTATTAGATGCTTCTGAAAAACATTTTGCAGAAACAGGAAAACCATTATTCAGTTCTCATATGATCGATTTGTCTGAAGAGCCAATCGAAGAAAATATCGAAATCTGTAAAGAGTACTTGGCTAGAATGAGCAAAATGGGAATGACATTAGAAATCGAACTTGGTATTACAGGTGGTGAAGAAGATGGCGTTGACAACTCTGACATTGATAGTTCAAAATTATATACTCAACCAGAAGAAGTAGCTTATGCTTATGAAGAATTATCTAAAATAAGCCCTAAATTTACAATTGCTGCTGCTTTTGGAAACGTTCACGGTGTTTACAAACCAGGAAACGTAAAATTAACTCCAAAAATCTTAAAAAATTCTCAGGATTACGTTCAAAACAAATTCAACACTGGTGCTAACCCGGTAGATTTCGTTTTTCACGGAGGTTCAGGTTCTACACTTGAAGAAATCAGAGAAGGAATTAGCTACGGAGTTATCAAAATGAACATCGATACTGATTTGCAATTTGCATATACTGAAGGAATTCGTGATTATATGGTTAAAAACATTGACTATTTAAAATCTCAAATTGGTAACCCAGAAGGTGCTGATGTTCCTAACAAAAAATATTATGACCCAAGAAGATGGGTACGTGAAAGTGAAGTAACATTCAACACAAGACTTGAGCAAGCTTTTGCTGACTTGAATAATGTGAATACACTATAAAAGTATTCAGTTTACAGTTTTAAGTATTCAGTTCTCAAATGCTGAATACTTAAAAACTGATTATTAAAAGCTGAATACTGAAAACGGATTACTGAACACTGAATACTAGACAAATGGCTTGGTTTAAAAGACAAGAAAAAGGGATTACCACTGCGACTGAAGATAAAATGGACGTTCCGAAAGGATTGTGGTACAAATCTCCTACGGGAAAAATTATTGATGCTGACGAATTAGCCAGAAACTTATTTGTAAGCCCTGAAGATGATTTTCACGTTAGAATTGGAAGCGCAACCTATTTTGAAATTTTATTTGACAATAACGAATTTGTTGAATTAGATAAAAACATGACATCAAAAGATCCATTGCATTTTGTTGATACAAAAAAATATGCTGATCGCCTTAAAGATGTAATGGAAAAAACCCACCTAAAGGACGCTGTGCGTACAGGAGTGGGAAAATCTAAAGGAAAAGAACTTGTTATTTGTTGTATGGATTTTGCCTTTATTGGTGGATCTATGGGAGCTGTTGTTGGAGAAAAAATTGCCAGAGGTATTGATCACGCGATCAAAAACAAAATGCCTTTTTTAATGATTTCTAAATCAGGTGGAGCTCGTATGATGGAAGCGGCTTATTCATTAATGCAATTAGCCAAAACATCTGTAAAACTTGCTCAACTTGCAGAAGCAGGATTACCTTACATCTCTTTATGTACAGATCCTACAACCGGAGGAACAACTGCATCATATGCCATGTTAGGAGATATCAATATCTCTGAGCCCGGAGCTTTGATTGGTTTTGCTGGTCCTCGTGTTGTTCGTGACACTACAGGAAAAGATTTACCGGAAGGTTTCCAGACTGCTGAGTTCTTATTAGAGCACGGTTTCTTAGACTTTATCACGCCAAGAAAAGAATTGAAAGATAAGATTAACTTATATATCGATTTGATTCAGAATAATACAATTAGATAGTTTTTTAAACTTCTAAAACATATAAAATCTCATCAGCTTAATTGCAGGTGAGATTTTTTTATATCTTTATTTTAAATCTTAGTTTTTATGAAAAGAGTTTTTATTGGCTTTATAATTTGTCTCTTTCTTTTGAATTGTGCCAAGAAAGAAGAAAAACTTATTGCAAAAAATAAACCTTATATAATCTCCTATGAAGACAAGAAACTTGAAAAATATTACGATTCCATAAAAACAAATACTAGCAGAGTTGCTCTGCCGCCAAGAAAAATTTTCTATGCAGAAAGCCAATTAATAATTGACAAAAAAGGAAATCTATATTTTTATCAAAAAAGATATTTTCTTGAATTCTGTAGTTATGGTAGCGAAAAAGATACACTTCCACATTTTCTTGACCTACAGCCAAAAGACATTGTTAAGATTCCAGAAACAAGCTTAGTTGATTTTTTATCAGAAAATATTCTTAGCAAAGAAAAAAACAGACGAATATTAATTGTCGCTTCCCAAAACGACACCATAAAGAACACTTTCTTTATGCAGTTTATAAACAAGAATCAATTACAAGCTTACGAAATTAGAAGAACCACTCAAGAAGAAGATACTGTTTTGAAATACAAAATGAATAACGATTATTATTACTCTGATTCTATTAAATGGGATCGAACTAAAATCAAGTTCTCTAATAGAAAGTAAAAACAGAAAGACAAGATTCGCTTTTTGTTTTTATATCTAAATATTCTATCGCTGATCAATACTTGTCTGAAAAATTGTACTTTTACTTTTTTAAAAAAGTAAATAATGGCCTTACAAAAAAAATGTAACTTACATAAACTAACTTGTTTTTTACCAAAAGCATTTTTCTTTAAAGGAATATAAATATCTTTGAATTATGAGCGCAGCAACAAAACCAAACCATATAGGGCGAAAAATTAGCCGTATTCGTGAACTGAAAGACATGAAGCAAGAAGCATTGGCACAAGCTTTAGGAACAAACCAACAGGCAATTTCGGCTATTGAAAACAGCGAAACAATAGATGATGGAAAACTTGCTGATATAGCAAAAGCCCTTGGCGTAAGTGTTGAAGCTATAAAAAACTTTACTGAAGAAAACATGATAAGTTATTTTAATAATTTTTACGACAACAGCATTAGTAATGGTGTAAATGGAATATTCAGTCCTAGTCATTGTTCATTCAACCCATTAGACAAAGTAATTGAACTTTATGAGCGTATGCTTCAGGCAGAAAAAGAAAAAGTAGAGTATTTAGAAAAATTATTAAAAGAAAAATAAGATTCTAAAATACATTGATTGCTATAAAAAAATCCTGAGAAATATTTTCTCAGGATTTTTTTTATGTGAGTATTTTTGTCATTCCGAGGAACGAGGAATCTAACCAAGTAACTCCGTACAAATTAGCGATAATCTTTATCGAGCCACTTTATGTGATTTCTCCCTTTGGTCGAAATGACAAAAATGCGACATCATTGAGAAGAACGAGGAATCTCATCAAATAACTCCACACAGATTAGCGATAATCTTTGCCGAGCCACTTTATGTGATTTCTCCCTTTGGTCGAAATAACAAAAATGCGACATCATTGAGAAGAACGAGGAATCTCATCAAGTAACTCCGTACAAATTAGCGACAATCTTTGTCGAGCCACTTTATGTGATTTCTCCCTTTGGTCGAAATGACAAAAATGCGATATCAATTGTGATAGTGATAGATTGCAATATGGATGGAGAAGAATGGATTAAAATCCATCCCTACAATATAAATCGTTCCTCCGGAACTTTATTATTAATTTTAAAATCACAAAGTTGTAGCCCAATACTGGAAAAACCTTTGAACCTTTGCAACTCTGTTCCTTTGAACCTATTTAAGTGAAGCCATATCAATTACGAATCGATATTTTACATCGCTTTTATTCATACGATCATATGCTTCATTAATGTATGACATATCGATGATTTCAACATCTGATGTAATATTGTGTTCAGCACAATAATCTAACATTTCCTGAGTTTCTTTGATTCCACCAATTAAACTTCCCATAATACTTCTACGTTTCATGATTAAAGTAAAAACAGGAATTTCAGCAGGCGCTGGCGGAGCTCCTACTACAATCATGGTTCCGTTAGTTTTTAATAAATTCAAATAGGCATTATGATCGTGTTTTGCTGAAACCGTATTTAAGATAAAATCGAAACTATTGGCCATAGATTCCATAGTTTCAGGATTTGAAGTTAATGCAAATTTATGTGCGCCTAATTTTTTAGCATCAGCTTCCTTAGATGGCGAATGGCTTAACATAGTAACTTCTGCACCAAACGAAACAGCAAATTTCACTGCCATATGCCCTAAACCACCAAGGCCTAAAACACCAACTTTATGCCCCTTACCTACTTTTAGATAACGTAATGGCGAATAAGTGGTGATTCCTGCACATAATAATGGCGCCACTCCTTTTATATCTAATTTTTCAGATACATGAAGCGTATAACTTTCATCGACAATCATGCTGGTTGAATATCCTCCGCGAGTTGGGATATTTGTTCCTCTTTCGACACTGTTGTAAGTTCCCGTCATTCCTTCGTCACAAAATTGCTCTTCGCCAGATTGGCAACTTGGGCAAACTCTGCACGAATCTACGAAACAACCTACTCCGGCTAACTCTCCAACTTTAAATTTAGAAACTTCGCTTCCAACAGCAACGATTCGGCCTACAATTTCATGTCCCGGAACCAAAGGATAATCTACAGGTCCCCAATCTCCTTTTGCGGTGTGAATATCAGAATGGCAAACGCCACTATATAAAATTTCTATCTGAACCTGATGAGCACCTACTTCTTTTCTTTCAAACGTATAAGGTTTTAAGGGATTTTCGGCATCATAGGCTGCATACGCTTTTACTGGTATCATATTGTTGTATTTTTAATTTAAGCTATTAAAATTACGACAAAATAAGATAACAAATCAAAATTTGAAGTTGTAAAAAGATGAAATTTTCAAGGATTGACTTTACATTCCGGTTCTGATTGCTTCAACAGGATCAAGTTTCGATGCTGAAATTGCAGGCAAAATTCCTGAAATCACGCCAACCATAATTGACAATCCTGCCCCAATAATAACATTCCAGAAACTTAACACAAATTCAAAATCTAACAAATTGGTTAAAAGAATAGACATTAGCCAAACAATCAACAAACCAATTATTCCGCCAATTAAACAAAGTATAACGGCTTCAAACAAAAACTGAAACAATATAAATCTATTTTTTGCCCCTAAGGATTTCTGAATTCCAATTAAGTTCGTACGCTCTTTTACCGAAACAAACATAATATTTGCCACTCCAAAACCTCCAACAAGGAAAGAGAAGAAACTTATAAAAATTCCTCCAAACCTTAAACTCCCTAAAATTCCGTCAACAAAATCAGTAAAACCAGAAAGCACATTAATAAAGAAATTATCTGCCTCCCCTGCTTTCATTCCGCGAATTGCTCTTAGTTTTTGGGCAACTTCAGCCTTATACGCCTCCATATCTACACCCTTTACAGGTTTTAGTACAATTACCGGAGTCATTGAATCACTATCACCATACATGCGACGTAAAAAATTAGTTGGCAAATAAACAGATGTATCATTACTATTCCCAAAAAAACCGGCACCCTGTTTTGCTATTACTCCAATTACAGTAAAACGCTGCCCATACAAACGAATATTTTTTCCGATGGGATCACTTGTTCCAAAAAGGCCTTCGGCAATATCATATCCTAAAACAATAACAGGACTTCCTGAATTTGATTCGGATTCATTATAAAATCTTCCCTTATCAAAACTCAATCCTTCGATATCGACCATTTCGCTTGACGAAGGAACTACATTAACATCGCTAACGGTTTTTGAATCGTATTTTAAAGTTTCATGATTTACAAAAAGCTGATACGCCACTTGCTCTGTATTATTAAGAGAATTTTTCAGACTGATATATTCATCATATTTCACATTTGGAAACTGCTCTCTTTTCCATTGCGGAATTTCAGAAGGCCCGAAACAATATTTCATCAAATAAATCGTGTTTTTATCTAAGCTGCTTAAATCTTTTGAAATTTTTCGATCTAAGGAATCTACAGCAGCCAATACTGCTATAATCGAAAAAATACCAATCGTAACTCCCAACAGTGACAATAAGGTACGTAATTTATTATTTCGCAAAGCGTTTATGGCAAAGCGAAAACTTTCTTTTAATAACCTTAGATAAACAAGCATGTATGTGTATTTTTCATTAAAGTAAAATTCAATAATTTAAAAACAAAAACCTAATAAAAGTTAACTTACTCATCAGTAGTTTTTTTTAGCATAATGTTACATTAATTTTCTTTAAAATAATATTTAAAAAAACTACTTTTGCAGTCTGAAAATCATAACTACACAATGAGCACAACTAAAACAATACAATCGGCATTAATTTCTGTTTTTTCAAAAGACGGACTTGAGCCAATCGTTAGAAAATTACACGAACAAAACGTAACACTTTATTCGACTGGAGGAACAGAAGATTTTATTAAAAACCTTGGAATTCCTGTAGTTCCGGTTGAGGATATTACTTCATTCCCTGAAATTCTTGGTGGAAGAGTAAAAACATTGCACCCGAAAATTTTTGGTGGAATCTTAAACCGTCAGGATAACGAAGGTGACGTTCAGCAAATGAAGGAATTTGATATCCCTCAGATTGACTTGGTAATTGTTGATTTGTACCCGTTTGAAAAAACAGTTGCTTCAGGTGCAAGTGAGCAGGATATTATTGAAAAAATTGATATTGGCGGAATTTCATTGATTCGTGCCGGTGCAAAAAATTTCAAAGACACTGTAATCGTAGCTTCGGTAAACGAATATAGTTTGCTTCTAGATTTGATCACAGAACAAAACGGAGCAACAACTCTTGAAAACAGAAGATTGCTTGCTACAAAAGCATTCCACGTTTCATCTCATTATGATGGTGCTATTTTTAATTATTTCAATACTGACGAAACAATCTACAAAGAAAGTATCGAAGGTGGTCAGATTTTAAGATATGGAGAAAATCCTCATCAAAAAGGTTTCTTCTTTGGCGATTTTGACGCAATGTTCAAAAAAGTTCACGGAAAAGAATTATCATACAATAACTTATTAGATGTTGATGCTGCAGTAAACTTAATCAATGAGTTTAAAACTGATGGTCCAACGTTTGCAATTTTAAAACATAATAATGCTTGTGGCCTGGCTTCCAGAAAAACAATTAGCGAAGCTTATTTAGCAGCTTTGGCTTGTGATCCAACTTCTGCTTTTGGCGGAGTTTTGATTGCAAACACTAAAATTGATTTGGCTACTGCACAGGAAATCAACAAATTGTTTTGTGAAGTAGTAATCGCACCAAGTTATGATGACGATGCAATTGCAGTTTTACAAGAAAAGAAAAACAGAATCATATTAGTTCAAAATGAAGTTGAATTGCCTTCAAGACAAGTAAGAACATGTCTTAATGGTTTGTTAATTCAGGACAGAAATAATATTACAGATACTAAAGAGCATTTAAAAACCGTTACAATTACAGAGCCTACCGCTCAGGAAATAGAAGATTTAATATTTGCTTCTAAGATTTGTAAAAACACAAAATCGAACACGATTGTTTTTGCAAAAAACGGAACATTAATTTCTTCAGGTACAGGCCAGACGTCAAGAGTTGATGCTTTGGTACAAGCTGTAGATAAAGCTAAAGCTTTTGGATTTGATTTAACCGGCGCTTCTATGGCGAGTGATGCATTTTTCCCATTTCCGGATTGTGTAGAATTAGCTAAAAATGCAGGAATTACAGCAGTAATTCAGCCGGGAGGTTCAATAAAAGACGAATTAAGCATAAATTATTGCAATGAAAATAATGTTGCAATGGTATTTACAGGAACACGTCATTTTAAACATTAATTTGTTTAACTTTGTTCAAAATAATTTATAACATTTTAAACCCCTAAAAAACTTATGGGATTTTTTGATTTCATGACCGAGGATATTGCGATAGACCTTGGTACCGCAAACACTTTAATCATACATAATGATAAAGTTGTTATTGATAGTCCGTCAATCGTTGCACGTGATAGAATATCAGGCAAAATCATTGCTGTTGGTAAGGAAGCCAATATGATGCAAGGTAAAACGCATGAAAATATCAAAACCATAAGGCCTTTGAAGGATGGTGTAATTGCTGATTTTGATGCTTCGGAAAAGATGATCAATATGTTCATCAAAAGTATTCCTGCTTTGAAAAAAAGAATGTTTACTCCAGCTTTAAGAATGGTAGTTTGTATTCCTTCCGGTATTACTGAAGTTGAAATGCGAGCTGTAAAAGAATCTTGTGAAAGAGTAAACGGAAAAGAAGTTTACCTGATTCATGAGCCAATGGCAGCAGCAATTGGTATTGGTATCGATATTATGCAGCCAAAAGGTAATATGATTGTAGATATTGGTGGTGGTACTACTGAAATTGCAGTTATTGCTTTAGGTGGTATTGTATGTGACAAATCTGTAAAAATTGCAGGTGACGTTTTTACAAACGATATTGTTTATTACATGCGTACACAACACAATCTTTTTGTGGGAGAAAGTACTGCTGAAAAAATAAAAATTCAAATTGGGGCTGCTATCGAAGATTTAGACGGACCTCCGGAAGATATGTCAGTTCAAGGTAGAGATTTACTTACGGGTAAACCAAAACAGGTTGATGTTTCTTACCGTGAAATCGCTAAAGCATTAGACAAATCGATTCAACGTATTGAAGATGCTGTAATGGAAACATTATCGCAAACTCCTCCTGAATTAGCTGCAGATATCTATAACACCGGTATTTATTTAGCTGGTGGTGGATCTATGCTAAGAGGTCTTGACAAACGTATTTCGCTAAAAACAGATTTACCTGTTTATATTGCCGAAGATCCGTTAAGAGCTGTAGTTCGTGGAACCGGAATGGCACTTAAAAACATTGCAAAATTCAAAAGTATCTTAATCAAATAAGACACTAAACAAATAAAACATATCCTTACAAGAGTCAGGTTCGATTAATCTGACTCTTGTAAAACTTGAACCCAAAAGCATATCCTGAAACAAAATAATCGAACAAGAAATGCAGCAAATTTTTAATTTTATTATAAGAAACAGTAATCGATTGCTGTTTTTGCTGCTTTTAGGCATTTCGTTGGCTCTCACAATTCAATCCCATTCTTATCATAGAAGTAAAGTAATCAGTTCTGCTAATTTTTTAAGCGGCGGTGTTTATGAAAAAATTAATCGTGTAAACGAATATTTGAATTTAAAAACTGAAAATGACGAACTTGTACTTGAAAATGCAAGATTAAAAAGCCTGTTATTTAATAAAGAAGATACCACAAAACTTCCTCCACCGGATACTATCAAAGGCGTAAAACCTGCAGATATTATTGTTTCAAAAGTAATTCATAACTCATACAATACGCATGAGAACTTTATCACGCTAAATTCCGGAGCAAACGAAGGAATCAAGCCGGATATGGGAGTAATCAACAGCTTAGGAATTATTGGTATAATTGATAATACTTCGCCAAGATACTCTACAGTAGTTAGTATTTTGAATATGAGATCGCATATTAATGCAAAACTTAAAAAATCAAATCACTTTGGTTCTTTAACCTGGGACGGAAAAAGCACCGGATTTGTTCAATTAGAAGATGTGCCAAGATTAGCTTCTATCAGAAAAGGAGATACAATTGTTACAGGTGGCCAATCTGTAATTTTCCCTGAAGGAATCAACATTGGTACTGTCGATAAGATTTCAACAAAAGCGAACACTAGTTCCTATGTCATAAACGTTAAACTATTTAACGATATGACCAACTTAGGACACGTTTATATTATTAAGAGCAGGGACAGAGAGGAACTTATTAATTTAGAAAACAAGAAAAAAAATGAATAGCGCTTTGTTAGTCAATATTCTTCGTTTTATTATGTTACTAACAATTCAAATTGTTATTTTCAATAATATGAATTTTTTAGGGTACATAAGTCCCTTCCCATACATCCTATACATTATTTTGTATCCGGTAAACGGCAACAAGGCGGGATTAATTTTCTCGAGCTTTTTACTTGGTCTAACAATGGATATGTTTTGCAATTCCGGAGGAATTCATGCTACGGCATGTGTTATTCTCGCCTATTACAGACCTTATATTTTTAAGTTCTCATTTGGGCTTAGTTATGAATACCAAACTATAAAGCTGAACGATTCATTAACTCCTGAACGATTCTCATTTATTCTGGTCTCTGTTGTAATACATCATATTGTATTATTTATACTGGAAGCTTTTGAATTTAGATTTATTGGAGACATTTTGCTCCGAACTTTATTTAGTTCTATATTTACAATAATCACCTCAATTATAATAATTTACCTTATTAAGCCCAATAAACGATGAGAAAAGTTCTGCTGCCCTCTTTAATTATTATCGCAGCATCTTTGCTTGTGATGAGGGTATTTTATTTGCAAATTATAGATGATTCTTTCAAGTTAAAATCAGATAATAACGCAATAAAGAAACAGTACGACTATCCTGAAAGGGGATATATCTATGATCGATACGGGAAATTATTAGTAGCCAATCAGGCTTCTTACGATATCATGGTTATTCCGAGAGAAATCAAAGATGACTTAAATATCACTGAATTCTGTGCATTACTGAATATCACCAAAGAAGACTACGATAAGCGCATTGCAAAAGCCAAAGTATACAGCCCACGATTACCTTCTGTATTTTTACCGCAATTAAATAAATCTGAATTTGCCGCTTTTCAGGAAAAGATCAGAAAATATGAAGGTTTCTATTTCCAAAAAAGATCACTTCGTGATTACGAAGTAGATTATGGCGCCAATATTTTTGGCTCTATTTTACAGGTAAATGAAAAATTAATTGCTAAAAACCCTTATTACAATAGCGGTGACTTGATTGGAAGACAAGGTGTTGAAGAAAGCTACGAAGAAGTTTTACGCGGAATAAAAGGCGTAAAATACATCCAGAAAGATAAATATAATAGAGAAATTGGTTCTTATAAAGAAGGTAAATACGACACTATCGCTGTTGCCGGAGAAGACATTAATCTGACTATTGATGCTGAACTTCAAAAGTACGGAGAAGAATTAATGATCAATAAAAGAGGAGGAATTGTCGCTATTGAACCTAAATCAGGAGAAATTTTAGCGCTAGTTACTGCACCGTCTTATGATCCGGGTATCTTGGTAGGAAGACAACGCTCTAAAAACTATACTTTATTATATCATGATTCTATAGCAAAACCATTATATGACCGTGGATTACTTGCAGAATACCCGCCAGGTTCACCTTTCAAAATTTTAACAGGTTTAATTGGCTTACAGGAACAGGTAATAAACGAAAACACCACGTTTTTTTGTCATAATGGATTCAGTTATGGAAGAGGTCGTTTTATGAAATGCCATAGTCACGCACCAAACCAACAGTTACATAATGGTATTTACAATTCATGTAATACTTATTTCGCACAGACTTATATGCTAACTATAAATAAATATGCAGATCCGGCTAAAGCTGTAGATGTATGGAGTGATCACGTAAAAAGTTTTGGGCTAGGTCAGTTTATGGGATATGATTTACCAACCGGTAAAAGAGGAAATATACCAACATCTAAAACGTACAAAAAAATATATCCTAACGGAGGATGGCGAAGTACCACAATTGTATCGAATGCTATTGGTCAGGGAGAGGTTTTAATGACGCCTATTCAGTTAGCGAATATGATGGCTACTGTAGCGAATCAAGGTTATTATTATACACCTCATATCATAAAAAAAATTGAGGGCAAAAAAATTGATGCTAAGTTTACCACAAAACACGTTACTACGGTAGATCAAAAATATTTCCCTCCGGTTATCAGCGGTTTGTTTGATGTTTACAACCTTGGTACTGCGCGTGCATTAAGAGTTGAAGGTATTGATATTTGTGGAAAAACCGGGACAGCGGAGAATTTTGCTAAAATAAACGGAAAAAGAACACAGCTTAAAGATCACTCAATATTTGTAGCCTTTGCGCCAAAAGACAATCCTAAGATCGCAATCGCAATTATGATTGAAAATGGAGGTTTTGGTGCTGCAGTTGCCGGACCAATTGCAAGTTTGATGATAGAAAAATACCTAAGAAAGAAAATTACTAGAAATGATTTAGAAATTAGGGTATTAAACAAAAGTCTTGTAAGCGAATATGCAAAATTAGGAGGAATGACTGCAGCGAGCGCTATTGAATCTACTCCAAAAGACTCTGTTATGAGAGCTAAAATGGTAAAGCAACCACAAGTAGAAGTAAAAAAAGTACGTTTAGACACCACCCAAGAAAATTAATACCATTATTTCAAATGAAAAACCAAAGTATAAAAAATAACATTGACTGGATAAGTGTTTTTATTTACACTGCGTTGGTAATACTGGGGTGGCTCAACATCTATTCCTCATCATTATTATCTACGGACGGAACTTATCAAAAGCAATTAATTTTTATTGGTTGTACAATTCCTTTGATTTTTATCGTACTTTTTGTTGATGGAAAGTTTTATGAAAAATATGCCAGTATTATTTTCGGGGTTTCCCTTTTGTCTTTAGCCGGTTTATTTCTTTTTGGAAAAACCATCGCAGGACAAAGATGCTGGTACGCTATTGGAAGTTTTACCATACAGCCTTCTGAGTTTGCAAAAGCTGCCACATCATTAGCGCTGGCCAAATATCTAAGTGATACACAAATCAATCTGAAAGATGTAAACAGGCAAGTTCAGGCTTTAGCCATTGTATTTTTGCCTGTATTATTGATTTTACCACAACCGGATCCCGGGAGTGCCTTAATTTACAGTATTTTTATTGTTGTTTTGTATCGCGAAGGGCTGCCTTCATGGTATGTCTGGACTGGTTTTATCACCATAGTATTATTTGTCTTAACGCTTGTTTTAGAACCTTACGCAGTTATTTTAATTGCCTTGGGTGTATTAATTATTATACATTTTAAAGGCAGGGCCGTTGATCGAAATATAATTTTAAGCAGTATTTTATTAGCTGTTATTTCGGCTTTTGTTTTATCTGTAGATTATGTTTTTGACAATATCTTCAAACAACACCACCGTGACCGTTTTAACATATTACTAGGTAAAACTGTCGATATGAAAGGGATCGGATATAATACCAACCAATCAGAAATTGCCATTGGATCAGGAGGCTGGATTGGAAAAGGTTTTCTGGAAGGAACTCAGACAAAAGGAGGATTCGTTCCGGAACAACACACCGATTACATTTTTACAACTGTAGGCGAAGAATGGGGTTTTGCAGGATCAATGGTTGTGATCGCACTTTTTGTTGGTTTATTATTAAGAGTAATCTATCTGGCTGAAAGACAAAAAACAAAATTCAGCAGAGTTTATGGCTATTGTGTTGCCGGAATTTTATTCACTCACTTTTTTGTAAACATTGCAATGGTTATTGGAATTTTCCCAACAATTGGGGTTCCCCTGCCGTTCTTTTCATATGGCGGTTCCGGACTTTGGGGATTCACTATTTTATTGTTTATCTTCTTGAAAATGGATGCCAATAAAGTAAATGAATGGTAATCCTTTGGGATAAATTCTAAATTTAAAAAATTGCTGCACCTGTTCGCTATCGCTCGGACAATGTCATTAAGTTAAGAAATTTTTTAATGCGAATTAACTCTTTCAGAATCCGTAATCTTGTCATCTCGACGCAGGAGAGATCATACAAAAAAATCGACAAAGATTAGCGAATAGCTGAACGGAAATACTAGTGTGATCTCTCCTTCGTCGAGATGACAAACTTTGTGGTTACTTCTCTGTCTATTACCCATTCGTTAACTTAATGATACTGCCCAAAGCCTCGAGACACAAAGCTTTGTACACTTAGATTATGTAAACACAACTTAAATCTTAGTGAACTCTGCGAAAAATCTTTGCTTTCTCTGCGGTAAAAAATAGTCACTTTGTATATTTTTTTATACTTTCCACAAGATTTAGCATTGATTCATATTGTGCTCCAACGTTTAAATCATCGCCATACTTAAAAAAACTATCAAGCATAAAAAAAGTCCGAAGCTTTAAACTTCGGACTTTTTTGTATTTGTATATTTAATTATATCTTTTCGCTTGGTCTTTTCTTTAAAAGCTTTACCAAAACCGGAAATGTAGATATGATAACAATTATGATAATGATATATTCAATATGGTGCTTTAGATCAATTCCTTGTCTTAGAAAAATTCCATACAAATAATGACCTGCAAAAATCAGGATGAACGACCATAAAAATGAACTTAAAACATTAAAGAACATAAATTTCTTTTTATCCATAGAAACGATCCCTGCAATGATTGGTGCAAATGTTCTGAAAATTGGAAGAAAACGCGCATAGATAATCGCCTTACCGCCATACTTCTCAAAGAAATCCTTAGATTGTAACAAGTACTTCTTTTTGAACCAAAATGAATCTTCTTTTTTAAACAAATAATAGCCACTTTTGGCACCAAACCAATATCCTGTCATATTACCCAAAACTCCCATTATTGCAACAAGAGTAGAAAGGACAAATACATTTATGAAATCTGCCGGAATATCAACAACATTCAGCATTAAGTCACGACTATAAATACCCGCTAAAAAAAGTAAACTGTCTCCCGGAAGAAAGAAACCTGCAAAAAGTCCTGTCTCTGCAAAAACAATAAACAAAACAATAAACAAACCAATTTGAACACCTCCTATACTTAATGTAATATAAAATTCAGGGTTAATTAATTGACTCCAATCAAAATTATTCATAAATGCGTTTGGTTATATTTATAAGTTCGTGAAATTAACAATAATTTGCTTCAACACCAATAATTTGCTCTATTTTAAAGATAAATTAACTATTAAAAAGCCCTGACAAAAACATGGGCTCTCAAAATAATTATTCTCTTACATATTTACAACAAGAATGCAAATTCTCATAATCAGCTTCAGTTGCTTTAACATCCTTAGTATCATGCCCTACTTTAGCAACGGCTTTATTCAAATCTTCCGGAGACGATTTCTCTTCATTTAAAATTACTGCCAATTGATGCGAACTAATATCCCAGATAGCTGATTTTACTCCAGGAACACTAAATGCTGCTTTTTCGATACGCTTTTTACATTGCTCACAATTACCGTTTACTTCTGTTGTGTATTTTAAATTCTTATTTTTTTTAGTTTGAGCCTGAGCCGAAAATCCTAAAAAAGTGATCATTGCAATTAAAATTAAATTTTTCATTTTATTATTTGTTATTGATTTTTGAAATTGAATTCTTTATTTTATTTTAAATCGTAATCCTGCGTAATACATTTGACCAAAAATTGGAGCATATGCAATAGAAGCATCAAAGTTAGGACCAAAAGGATCTCCGGCACCCAAAATAGCTTTCTTCTGTTTGTAATTTCCAATGTTCTCCCCTCCTGCATATACTTCTAAAACTGACGAAAAAACTCTTGTTACCTGAACATTCATAACGGCATATGATGGCGAAAAATCAGGAAACTGATCCTCCACAGGATTTGATGCTGTATAAGGCAGCTGTTGTTTTCCGGACCAGTTAAAGGTAAAATCAAACTTCCATTGTTTTTCATCTTTCAATTGGGTTTCATATTCCAGATTTCCTAAAAAACGAAGCTTTGCCTGCAACGGACGCTGAAAAGTACCCGTTAAATAATCCGTTTGAACATCATAATATTTATAAGCAGTTCTTAAATTCAAGTTATGAATCAGCTCATAATTAAACTCGAACTGAAAGCTATTTGCAAAAGAGCTTCCTCTTAAATTATAGAACGAAACCTCTTGCGGGCTTTGCATCAAATCTACAATTGCCTGATTCTTAAAATCGGTACGATAGAAATCAAATCCTACCTCAGCATTTTTACTGAAAAGTTTAAATTTCTGAGAAAAACTCACACCGTAGTTCCATGCAATTTCAGGATTCAATCCATAAATCTTTCCTCCGGTATCTAAAATGGAGAACGTTCTGGAACTAGCAAAAAGCTGTTGATTCTCAGCAAAAATATTCGCTGAGCGTTTTCCCCTTCCTGCAGAAAAACGAAGTACTCCATCTTTCCAGGGATTATATCTCATATGCAAACGAGGTGTCGCGAAGAACCCCAGACGATTATGATTGTCAACTCTGCCTCCTAAAATCAAACTGAAATTATCATTATTATCATATGTATATTCAAAGAATGCTCCAACCGAATTATCAATTCTACTGTAATCCGTTACATTAACAAATTCCTGATACTGATCGTAAGTAAAATTTAAACCGGTCGAAAACTTGTGTTTTGTATTATTGATAATCGAATTGAAAATTAAATTAGAATAAAAACTATTCTGTCTGATATCATATAAATTCAACCCAAAATAAGAGTTTTGATTGTGACTGTTGAAAGCATTCTGAAAACCAATACTCTGATATGGCATATCCTTAAAAACGTAACCTACTTTTGTAGACACATCAAAACGTTCTGTATTAATTTCAGATCCCCAATGATTTGTAGTACCGCGATCTCTGTCTTTATCAAAATCAACTTCTCCCGTTTGTTTTTTATCATTCATATATCTAAAATTGATAAAACTCACAATACCGCTTTCGGGATTATAATATTGATAACGGTTCAGGACATTGATTTGTTTCCCTAACGGATTATCCAGAAAACCATCATCATTCATATCATTTTTTGCAACACGGGCATTCCCGTGAACAAATAAACTTGTTGCCCATTTATCAGACAGTTTTTTATTAAAATGAGTATTTACCTCAAAACGGGCATCGGTAGAACCATAAACATTCAGGAAGAACGGAATGTCGCTTAAAGGTTTTAGAAGTTCTGTATTTATTTGTCCTGAAATACTCTCGTAACCGTTTACAACACTACCGGCACCTTTGGTAATCTGAACACTCTCGATCCATGTTCCGGGTGTAAATGACAAACCGTAAGCCTGGGAAGCGCCATGAACCGAAGGAATATTTTCTTCTGTAATCATTAAATAAGGACTTGTCAGACCAAGCATTTTTATTTGCTTGGTTCCTGTTAAAGCATCAGAAAAATTCACATCGATTGAAGGATTTGTCTCAAAACTTTCGGCCAGATTACAGCAAGCGGCTTTTAACAGTTCTTTGCTTGTAATAACAGTTGTATTGGCAGTAAGCGTATAGGATTTTTTGATTCCTTTTTGCTTTTTGGTAATTTTCACTTCCTCTAAATTCTCTTGTGAAAAAGCAGAAAAAGAAAGTAAAATCACGCCCAAAAGCATCATATTTTTTTTCATGAAAAAGATTTTAATAGTAATTAGAAAAGCTGTTTTTAAGCATATCCTCAATTGAGAAATAAGCAAACAGCGTATTGCAAACCAAAAGATGGCTTGACTCTAAACTATCAAAATCAGGAATAAAAAATATACTGGTGATATAATTTAAATAAAGGAGGAGCATTCGCATCAGAATAATACGAAATGATCTGACTGCTTTTAAAAATTGGAATTGTTACAAAAACAATTGATTTGAATTCCTGTACTACAGGTGCAAAAGCAAATTGAAAAAAGAAAAACTTAAGAGTAGCATCGTCTGATTTTTTTTCAAAATGAACCACTTTGTCCTTACAACAAGAAGATTCTTTTTCAGACACTCCACAACATTTCTTTCCGTGAGATGCAGAAACGGAAGTATTTAATGAAACCGAAGCGATTCTACCTCCGCAATAATGCACATCAAAAGCAAACCCTATGTTGGAAACCAACAAGAGCAATGCTAAAAATAGTCCTGTGCACTTTTTTAAATTCATGCTGCAAAATTACCTAAAAAAAGAATATAAACTAATTTATCTATACAGGAAAAAATGCAATATATAGTATCCCAGTAAGACTTAAATTTTAGCAGGTATTTTTTAAAGAAAAAATTTTGAGATTTATATGTTTTTTGAGATTAGCTTTAAATACTTTTGTATAAAATTTTCACATCATGACATTTCAGGAATTACAACCAAAAATAAGCGCTATTGTTGCTGACACTAAAACTCTTAGAGACGAAAAATTATTATCGATCTGCCAGCTTTTAAATGCAGAAATCGAATACTACAACTGGGTTGGTTTTTATTTTGCCAATCACGAAACCAAAACATTACATTTAGGTCCATATATAGGAGCAGAAACAGATCATACCGTTATCCCATTTGGAAAAGGAATTTGCGGACAAGTAGCCGAAAGTAACGCCAATTTTGTGGTGCCGGATGTTGCCGCTCAGGACAATTACATCGCCTGTAGCTTTACGGTAAAATCTGAAATCGTTGTTCCTTTATTTGTCAACGGGCAAAACATTGGTCAAATTGATATTGACAGTCATGTGATAGATCCATTTACAGAAGCTGATGAAAGATTTTTAGAATTTGTAAATCAGGAAGTTGCTAAATTGTACTAAAAATAACACATTCGCCTAACTTACTTTTAACTATTAATATGAAACTAATTTTACGCGTTTTTATTTTCTTCACAATTTCGACAAAACTATTTTCTCAAACTACAATTCCAGCGAGCAAGATCACTTATCTGGACTCCAGTTGGGTCGAAAGTACGGAGGACAACTATAAATACATTAGAATTGTTGAAGAATATTTTTTAGACAAGAAGGCTTACGTTTTAAAAGAGTACTACAAATCCAAAGTTTTAAAAATGATTGGGACTTCTGCAGATAAAGATGTTATCAAGCGTGAAGGCCAGTTTGTTTACTATTATGAAAACGGAAACAAAAAATCGACTGTTAATTATTTGAACGGAAAAAAGACCGGAAAAGAATTTAACTGGTATGAAAACGGCAACATAAAATCTGAATTTGAATATTTTACTACTAATGATGATAACACAGATTATAAATTAAATAATTACTGGAACGATCAAAAGGAGCAAAAAGTAATTTCGGGCAATGGAGATCTCGACTATAAAGATGAATATATAGAAGAAAATGGAAAAGTAAAAAACGGTTTACGAGATGGAATCTGGAAAGGTAAGTTTCTAAAATCAAAATATAGTTTTACAGAGAATCATGAAAACGGCAAACTGGTTTCCGGAATAACCCTAGATTCTTTAAATATTGAACATCCTTATACTATTGCCGAACAGCGCCCTAGTCCTAAAAAAGGTATTAAGTCCTTTTATAGTTATATTAGTAAAGCAATGTACATACCGTTAGAAGCCAGAAATAAAGCATATGGAAAAATATACCTGACTTTTATCGTCGATAAAGACGGAAGTTTAGTTGATCCTAAGATATTAAAAGGAGTTGGATACGGATTGGATGAAATTGCAATCCTGGCTATAAAAAATGCTAAAGACTGGAATCCGGGCACAAAAAGAGGTATCCCGGTAAGAGCTCGTTACTCGTTACCTATAACAATTGTAAAAAACAGGTCGTAAAATTCTTTTTTCCAAAAAAAAGTTCTAATTTTGCACCCGTCTTACAAAAGATGTATGACATACATAAAAATCATTAAATAATATTGGAATGTATTTAACTAAAGAGAAAAAAGAAGAGATTTTTGCACAACACGGTGAAGCAACAAACACTGGAAAAGCAGAAGCTCAAATCGCATTGTTTACTTACAGAATTAGTCACTTGACTGAGCACTTGAAAAAAAATCGTCACGATTATAATACTGAGCGTTCATTAGTACTATTAGTAGGTAAAAGAAGATCGTTGCTTGATTACTTGAAAAAGAAAGAGATCAACAGATATCGTGAGATTATCAAAGTATTGAATATCAGAAAATAATCAATATAGAAAAGAGGTGCGAAAGTGCCTCTTTTTGTTTTTACAGATTATATATATTACAAGCATTTTTAAAAAGAAAAAAAGTTTGGTTTTTCATTGGGTTTTAGAATAAACAACAACTACACACAACAACTACAACACAACTAAAACCCATTGTATAACCAATAAGGAAAAAATTATGATTCCACAATTATTTGTAGAAAGTATCGATTTAGGTGATGGCAGAAGCATCACAATCGAGACAGGACGTTTAGCCAAACAAGCTGATGGTTCTGTAGTAGTAAGAATTGGTAAAACTGTTATTTTAGGAACAGTTGTATCATCAAGAAAAGCAAGTCCGGGTATTGACTTTTTACCGTTAACGGTAGATTACCGCGAGAAATTTGCAGCAGCAGGTCGTTTTCCAGGTGGTTTCTTCAAAAGAGAAGCTCGCCCAAGCGATAGCGAAGTATTAACAATGAGATTAGTTGACCGTGTTTTACGTCCGCTTTTCCCAAGTGATTATCACGCAGAAGTTCAGGTTATGATTCAGTTAATGTCTCATGACGAAGAAGTGATGCCGGATGCATTAGCAGGATTAGCAGCTTCGGCAGCTCTTGCATTGTCTGACATTCCTTTTGAAACTTTAATTTCTGAAGCAAGAGTTGGAAGAATTGACGGTAAATTTATCATCAATCCATCTCGCGCACAATTAGAATTATCTGATATAGATATGATGATTGGAGCTTCGACTGATTCTATCGCAATGGTAGAAGGAGAAATGAAAGAAATCTCAGAAGCTGAAATGTTAGAAGCAATTAAATTTGCTCACGAACATATTAAAAACCAAATTGCTGCTCAAGAACGTTTACAGGCTGCTTTTGGAAAAAAAGAAGTTCGTACTTATGAAACTGAAAAAACTGACGATGCTATTTACGCAAAAGTAAAAGCAGCGGCTTATGATAAAATTTACAACATTGCAAAAGTTGGTTCGGCTAAACACGAACGTTCTGCTGCATTTGATGCTGTAAAAGAGGAAGTAAAAGCATTATTTACAGAAGAAGAATTGGCAGAAAACGGAGATTTAGTTTCTAAATACTTCTACAAAACCAATAAAGAAGCTGTTCGTAACGTAACTTTAGACTTAGGAACTCGTCTTGACGGAAGAAAAACTACAGAAATCAGACCTATCTGGTGTGAAGTAGATTATTTACCATCTGTACACGGTTCTGCATTGTTTACACGTGGAGAAACTCAAGCATTGGCAACTGCAACTTTAGGAACATCCAGAGAAGCAAACCAAATTGATTCACCATCTGAACAAGGAGAAGAAAAATTCTATTTGCACTATAACTTCCCTCCATTTTCTACAGGAGAAGCTCGTCCGTTAAGAGGAACTTCAAGAAGAGAAGTTGGTCACGGAAACTTAGCACAAAGAGCATTGAAAAACATGATCCCTGCTGAAAATCCTTATACAATCAGAGTTGTTTCTGAAGTATTGGAATCAAATGGTTCATCTTCTATGGCTACAGTTTGTGCAGGAACATTAGCATTAATGGATGCTGGTATTCAAATGATTCGCCCAGTTTCTGGAATTGCAATGGGATTAATTACTGATGGTGACCGTTTTGCAGTTTTATCTGATATTTTAGGTGATGAAGATCATTTAGGAGATATGGATTTCAAGGTAACTGGAACTTCTGAAGGTATCACAGCTTGTCAAATGGATATCAAAATTGACGGATTGAAATACGAAATCATGGAGCAGGCTTTGGCTCAGGCTCGTGATGGACGTTTGCATATTTTAGGAAAATTACTTGAAACACTTGCAAAACCAAATGCAGATGTTAAAGCGCATTCTCCAAAAATCATTACCAGAACTATTCCTGGAAACTTTATTGGAGCATTAATTGGACCTGGTGGAAAAGTAATTCAGGAATTACAAAAAGCTACAGGTACAACTATCGTGATCAACGAAGTAAACGAAGAAGGTGTTATCGAAATCTTAGGTACAGATCCTGCTGGAATTGAAGCGGTATTGGCAAAAATCCAATCTATCACTTTCAAACCTCAAATGGGAGAAGCTTACGAAGTTAAAGTAATCAAAATGCTTGATTTTGGAGCTGTAGTAGAATATACTGCTGCACCAGGAAACGAAGTATTGCTTCACGTATCTGAACTTGCTTGGGAACGTACAGAAAATGTTACTGATGTAGTAAACATGGGAGATGTATTCCAGGTGAAATATTTAGGACTTGATCCTAAAACAAGAAAAGAAAAAGTGTCAAGAAAAGCACTTTTACCAAGACCTCCACGTGAGGAGAAAAAAGAGTAATCAGATCTTAGTTTACTAAAGGTTTATTCATAGAAAACCCCAGTTCATTTAGTTGAATTGGGGTTTTTCGTTTTTTATGCCTACTGCTAAATAATTACAACATTACACTCATTTAGTCAAGTTCCAACCATTAATTGAGTAATTATTGAACAATCATCCATTGAACCATTTATGTCTTTTAATTGATTTTCCGTTACGGATTAAATATGCATGATAAGAACTAGGAACGTCATGTGTCCATTTAGGAAGAAAATAGATTATCAGATATACATCAATATGCCCCACTACACCAAAAAAAACAGCCAGAAAAAAAGGAATTCCAGCGTGACCAAAACCAATCATAGAGACAAATGCAAGCAACAATGTTACTCCCCACAATTTAGACAAAAGAGCATGTGTACAGGTTTCTTTTTTGAATTTTAAAAAACTGAAAACATAGGTTAGTCCTTCCATCACAAAAATTAAATAAATAGCATATTTATGTTCTATAATAATTTCGGGATTTAACAACCAGGCGCACCAACCAACACAAAGCCAAAAAACCAAATCGACCTGACTGTCCATCCTTCTTAATTTTTCTGATGACACACCTACTCTTCGCGCAATGATACCATCGAGAATATCGGTTAATAATCCCAATATCATTAGTGCCACTAAAATTAATCTGGCATAAGTAAAATTGTTATTTGCTATCACAATCATCACAAAACCTAGCACTAATCGAATAGCAATAAGTATAAAAGGAACTTTTTTCATCATTTAAAAATTTAAAAAAGGCATTGCCCTTTTGTTATTTACATTCCAAAAACCCAGTTGAAAACCCTTAGAGTCTGATTTATTAAAAACACCAATCTGCAACCCCTTATTAATTCTGGCTTGATTAAAAACTCCTATATGCAAACCGCTCAATTGATACGATCTATTGTAAACACCAATCGCTGAACCTGTCAAATTATTATTTGCACTATACAATCCAATTGAAATTCCGTTTTGCTGATCAGCAATAGTTCCCAAAACAGTAACTGAAAGTCCGTTGAAATTTTTGAATTTGTTTCCAGCAGAAATATTCAGCCCGTTCATACTTGTGGTTGTAAAAAAACACCCGGAACTAACATTTAGACCATTTAATTTTAAATAGGGCGTATAATTCATGTTTTTAATCTTATAATCTTCTTCGGTCGCTTTTACAATCACTTCCTTTTTATAATTTTCGATTATTTTTTCCATATACATTAAACACATAAAAGCATATAAAACTCCTGCTGCCGGCGCCGGATTTGCCTCTATATTTATACCATTAATTGTCTGAGAACTTATGCGTTTATTTTCAACATGTCCAACCCCCAGAACCAATCCGTTTACTTTGTCTGTTTTTTTAGAAATGGGCGAAAGACTAAAAATTCTCGAATGCTGCTCAACAGAATCAATGGCCTGATTTTTAATTGTATCCTGAGCGCGCATTACTCCAAAGACAAATAACAAGAGCACTAAAAATGATGTTTTCATAATTATAGTTTTAAAATTACAGGACAAACCTATTGCAATTATCACATATAATTTTGCAGAAATCAATAATGGTATTTTGTATATTTGCGATTATCGCAAATTATGAAATATCAGGAAACGTTTTTAAAAGCAATCAGAAATAAAATTCAAACCTCAATTTCTCTAATAGATGAAATTGCAACTGTTTTAGAAATCAGTTACGATGCATCGCATCGCAGGATATCGGGAAAAAGTAAATTTTCTATTGATGAAACTATTACGCTGGCGGATCATTTCAATATTTCTCTTGATAATTTATTTTCAAAAAAGGAAAAAGTAATTGTAGAGAAAACAATCGAAATTGAGACACTGAAAGACATGCACCACTATTTCAAAACATCGGCGGAGCAAATTGAACTACTGACTAAAAACCCGCAAACCACACTTTTCTATTCTGCTAAGGATATTCCGTTATTCTATTTTATGGACGGCACTATTTTATCAAAATTTAAAGCTTTCGTATGGTTGAATCTTTTGAATACAAATCAGAATAAAGTTGCCTTTGAAAACTTTGTAATCGAAGAATCTTTTACAGAATACATGCAAAAACTAAAAAATGCCTACGAAAACAGAACGGTAAATGAAATCTGGAACGACACTACGATAAACAGCAGTTTACAGCAAATCTTATACTTCTATGAAGCTGGCTTGCTTAATCTGAAAAATGCCAACGCATTATGCACTGACTTAAAGAGAATCATCAATTTGATTAAAGAAAAATGCAACGACCCCAATAACAACTTCTCTATCTATTATAATGAGCTAATATTACTGAATAATAACATGCTTATAGAAGCAAACGAAAAACTAACGATGTTTGTACCTTATACACTTTTAGGTTACTTTATTACTGATAATGAAGAGAGCTGCAAAAATGTATATCGGTTTTTCAAACAGCAAATCTCCAATTCTAAGCCTTTAGGACAGTCCGGGATTAAAGAACAAAATCTATTCTTTAACAGAGCGATTAGAAAAATAGAGTATTATGTCGAAAAAATAAATGCTCAAGTTGATTTATTTTTTTGAAGCATCTTTTACTAAAAGTTTATTCACACAAACCCCAGTTCATTTAGTTGAATTGGGGTTTTTCGTTTTTATCTTAAAACGGCAATCACAATAAAAAACATTTTTAACAAGAATACAACCAAAAAAAACACACCAAATTCACTCTTTATTCGAAGAAAAAAAATAACTTTAACCCACCAAAAATAAACATATTAACCCTAAAACCCCTTTTATGGAATTTAAAGTTATCCAGATTACCAAAATCAACAACATCGATTTCAAATTCACAGACACAGAGAATCTTACCTTTCCTGTTCCTCCCCTAGCTTCGGCAAACCATTTTTCAGACAATGGCGTAGACACATTAAAAATCTGTGCTACGATCTACATTAATTCTAAAGATTCAAAAACCCCGGTTGTGGGAAGCCTATCAGAAGATGAGAATGTTTTCGAAATTTTTTTCGATTACGATTGGGATGATGCCTCACCAGAAACTTATGATGTTTGGTACGTAGAGATCGACTACACTTCTAAAACCGTTGGAAACATCACAGAAGTTGTTTCTTATTTGAAAAATTTAAATTCAACAACTCATGTTGGAGGTGGTTTAGGAGAAGATCCAAAAATATCTAGAGGCACAAAAACAAGTGCATCAACTTAATATAAAAGAAAGGCATCTCTATCACATTTTCATCATCTGTATATACATTGCAGTAAATATTTGACAATTATTAAGTTTACAATCCATAAATCATAAATACAATTGAACATTATTGATTTTATTAAATACTAATAATGACAAAAAAAATACACACCTTTCTTTTATTGTTTCTTTTTTTACCCTCAATAATTTTCTCTCAACAAGAAAAGAACTCGAAGTATTTTGATATTGCTGTTCAAAAAAAAGCAGCTACCATAAAAAGCGAAAAAAACTTCAGCAAGGCACAGTTTTTTTTTTTAAGAAAAGAATGGGACTCTACATTAGTATATTCTGTAAAACAATTAAACTCTAATACCGATTTAGCAACTAAACAATATTGTCATTATTTCAGAGGGTACTCATTGATGATGAAAGGGCTCTACCAACAATCACGTATTGAATTTGACTTAATAAGTAAATCATTCCAATATTATTATTTAGTTGATAATAATATTGGATTGTTATTTTATTTTGAGAAAAATTTTGAAAAAGCAATTATTTATTTTTTAAAGGCTCAAAAAGAAATATTAAATCATAAAGACGAAACTGAAATAGCCGATTTATACAGAAATATTGGGATCTGTTATTTACACTTAAAACAGTTTGATAAAGCGGAGTTTTATTTAACAAACGATATTTTTTTAAATCCAAAACATATTACAAAAAGTGTTGTACGAGCTAACATAAACATCGCCAATTTCTATTATGCACAATATAAAGACCAACAAGCCATATACTATTTTCAAAAAGCTTATAATTTATCTAAAGACATAAAAGATTTCGACCTTAAACAAACCACAGCCTTCAACATGGCTGTTGTAGAAGAAAATAGAGGCAATTATAAAAAAGCTATAGATTACAGAAAAGAAGCAGAAGATTGGAAGGACTCTCTAAACAACCAAAACAAAATATGGGCAGTCGCTGATTTTGAGAAAAAGTTTACTGTTGCTCAAAAACAAAAACAAATTAAAGTACTAGAAGTCGAGAACAAGCTAAAAGATACTCAACGCAACAGTCTGTTTTTTGCCTCAATAGGCTTACTTTTAATTTTAACCGGAGGCGTTTACTTATACGGTCAAAAAGTAAAAAACGCGAAGACCATTTTACTCCAAAAAAACAAACTCGATGAACTCAATGCTACTAAAGATCAATTGTTCTCTATTGTTAGTCATGATTTGAGATCGTCTGTAAATGCACTAAAAACGAGTAACGCTAAATTATCTGCTACACTCGAAACTAAAAACTATGATGAACTTCATCAACTTATCATCCAGAATAGCACTATTGCCAATGGCGCTTATAGCTTACTAGACAATTTACTGCATTGGGCGATGCTGCAAACGAAACAATTGTATTTTCATAAGGAATCTATTCATTTGTATTCTATCGTTCAGCAAATCGAATACAACTACAAACCTTTGCTTCTGGACAAATCGATTACTTTTGATAATTCGGTTTCGAAAAATATTTTTATTTATGTAGATCTTGATTCCCTAAAGATTGTGCTTAGGAATTTACTAGACAATGCCATTAAATTCTCTAATAGAGATGGAAAAATAAGTTTTTATACTCAGGAAATTAATCCCGATTTCTGCACCCTTATCATTGAGGACAACGGAATTGGAATGAGCCAGCAAACTATTCAAGAATTGCTTACTGAGAACGAATTGTTGGCAAAAAAAGAAAACTCAGAGATTATAGGAACTGGTTTAGGCTTGCAACTATGCAAACAAATGATCCGAAAAAATAGTGGCACGCTAGCCATAGAAAGTCAAATTGGAAAAGGAACTAAAATGATATTGACTTTCCCAAAAACGATTGCTTAAAAATCTTTCTATTGGGCAATCTTTTTTATTTCTCATAACCCGTTCGTTGGGTGTAATTATTTTTAACACATAGAAACATAGAATTATTGAACTTAAAAAAGGCGTTTCACCAGCATTAACACATCCCGATAGCTATCTGGACTATGTGTGAGAAACGAGTTTCTTTTTATTTTACTTTTTTCACAATCATAAATGCTATATTTCTATGGGTGCCAATTAAAATATTTAGGCATTTCACCCAACGGGTTTCTCGTAATAATCTACTAAACAAATCAATAAACTTATTTCACTCTAAATTATCCTACATTTTTTTATGTACTCGCCTTATTTTTTTGTTTATTTTTATTGCTATAATCAAAAAAATAAAATACCATGAAAAACAAAATCACAGCAACGGCAAAAACATCAAACCTAAAAGACTTCACTCCTCTTTCCAGAAAACAACTACAAGTTATTACAGGAGGAGACGATCCTAAAACATCTAGAGGAACAAAGACGAGTGTAAATGATTAATTCAAAAATGATTTAAGACAAATTGAAACATTAGATAACTAAAAAGAATATAAACCTATGAAAAACAAAACCACAGCAATTACAAAAACATCAAACCTAAAAGACTTCACTGCTCTTTCCAGAAAACAATTACAAGTTATCACAGGAGGAGATGATCCAAAACTATCTAGAGGTACAAAGACGAGTGTAGCTGATTAATTTAAAACCAAATCAATAAGACAGACCATGAAAAATAAAACAAACACGGCAAAAACATCGAGCCTTAAAAACTTTACTGCTCTTTCCAGAAAACAATTACAAGTTATTGCGGGAGGGGAAGATCCTAAAACATCTAGAGGTACAAAAACAAGTATATCAGATTAATTCATTGAATTTAAAAAACTAATATTTACAAACCCCAATCTTTCTTTAAATAGAAACATTGGGGTTTCATTTTAGCGCATGCTCTAACATAAATAAGCCTGACTGATCTTAAAAAAAACTATATGTCTTTTTGTTTGAAACAAACATCCTGAAAAAATCCTTTTTTAAACAATCATTTTCTCTATAATAATTCTTTACTTTACTTCTTTAAAATACCACATACCTGCTTGCCTTCCAAAAACAATAAACAATGGATAATATCAATGTATTAATCATAGAAGATACTCCTGAACAAAGTGATGCCCTTATCAAGGTTTTACTTGAAAACAATTATAACGTTGCGGGAGTTGCTGCAAATTTTACAGACGCATTAAAACTTTTTTACGAAAGTCCTGTAGACATTATTATCATCGATGTTTTTCTGGACGGGAAACCAGACGGAATAACTTTTGCAGAATCCATCAATATTATTCCTAATGCTTCGAAACCATTCGTGTTTTTGACCAGTTCGCAAGACCGTCAAATTTTTGAAAGGGCTAAACTCACAAGACCTTTTAGCTTTTTGATGAAACCATTTAATGAACTTGAAATTCTATATGCGATCGAAATGGCTGTAGAAAAATTCTATGCTCAAACAAATGTTTTCATGAGCGAAGAACAAGATACCGTGATTAGCAATGATTACTTGTTTATAAAGAAAAAAAGCTCTCTGAAAAAAGTAGCCTTAAATGACATTATCTATATTGAAGTCGAAGAACGTTATTGCAATATCATTACTGAAAAGGAAAAATTTGTCATTCAGATCTCACTGACTAAAATCAGTAATTTATTAGATAAGAATAAATTCGTAAAAACACACCGCAATACGATTGTCAATACAGATAAAATCGAAGAGATTATTCTGGCAGATAATCTGATTATCCTGAAAGGCGATCATAAAATAAATCTTAGCGATACGTATAAAGATTTTTTAAAGAAAATGAATATTTTATCTTAAAAAACCAATCCGAAAAACATTTCTAAAAATCCTCTCCATCCCGGGAGGATTTTTTGTTTTGAAAGAAATATCCCAATCCAAAAGAAGTTCTCCAGATTTCATGACATAAAAAAAGGCTTTCGTGACATTTTTTATACCAAACGGGGAAATCAAAATTACATTTACCCTTAGAAACCCCAAAATCAAGATAGCCTAAAATGAAAATTGCAATAACCAAACAAGCAGACATGAAAATTTTAGACATTTTAAAAAAAATAAAAGATAATCCGTGGGTTGGTGTTGCGGTTTCATTAACATTAATTATTCCTAGCTTATATGAAATTCTTGATGACGTTACTGTTTTCAGAAAGGAATATATATTATTATTCATTGCATTTCCGATTTATATAAAATCATTAAAAAAAATATTCGATGATATGCTTGATGCATATGATGACTTATCCGAATAAAAAAGTTTGCCCCTTTTTTCGCTAAAAAACACTACAGCTTAATTTTTTTAAGTCTGGGTGTTTTTTTTATTTTAGACCAAGCCCTTATTTTACTCAAAATTCACATTAAAATAACAAATATTAATAAAAATAAATCAAATATTAACATTTTTTTGATATTTTTGGAAAGCTATACCAAAACATTCAAACCACCAATCCTTTGAAAAAACTTCAAAAAAAGTCTCTTTCTTTTATTCTATTTGGAATATTATTAAATACTCCCGCCATTTATTGCCAAACCAGCAATGAAATCACTGCCTACAATTGGTTCGATAAAAACCTTGGTGTAGAATCGCTGGAATTTGAAAACGGACCTGCCCATTTAAACTTTGACAGGGCCATCAGTGGTCACAATCGCTATTATATTTCGCAGGATTTTATAAAAGGAAGCATTCGTTATAACGATCAGGAATATTTTGATTTGCTTCTAAATCTTGACACTTATAGCGATGAACTGGTTCTAAAACCGTATGGTGACCAAAACACCACAAAAATCAATCTTATTAAAAATAACATCAGCTCTTTTAAAATAGGAACTGAAAAATTTGTCAACCTTAAAGAATTTAATTCTGCCATTTTTAGAAAAGGATACTATCAGGAGGTTCCGGCAGGAAATAACATTGTTCTTTATATAAAATATTATAAAGACAGGAAGAAAAACAGCAACCAAGAAATTGATTTAATAGAATTCATACCCAAACATGAATTTATCATACTTAAAGAAGGCAAATTTTACCCCGCCAATGATAAAAAAGAAATCATAGCATTGTTCCCTGACAGCAAAAGAAAAATAAATGATTTCTACCTTACTTATAGAAACTTAAAAAAAGAGAATATTCCGCTATTCACAAAGAATCTTTTAAAATATATCAATAATTAAAATCAGTAGAAATTAGCCAAATGAGAATATTTATCATCTTTTTATTATTTTTCGGTTTTAATCCATTGCTCTATTCACAAGATCAAAAAAACAATATCAACCTTAGTTACAGCAACATCAACAGGATAGATGTTTTAAAAAAAATAGAAGCTTCTACTGATTACAGGTTCTATTTTCAGGACGATTGGTTTGATACGACGATATTAGTGTCAGGAAATTTTTCGAACAAACCGTTCCAGGATGTTTTGACTAAAGTTTTTGAAGATACTGACCTTAACTTCTTTATGGATAAGAACAGGATCATCTTAACAAAAAACAGCATCATTTATAATACGTTTCAGAATACTAAAACAAAGGATATAAATGTCCCGGTGTTTTTTCAGCAATACGACTCGGTTACCAAAAACAAAGCCGAAAAAACAGCTCCAATCGCATTAATCGGTAAGGAAACGATAGATGCTGAGATTGATTTTTATACGCTTTCCGGTCATATAACAGATCTAAAAGATGACAAAAAATTAGGAGATGTAACTGTTAAGGTAAAAAATACGGAAATATCAACGATAACTAATAGTGAAGGATTTTATAGTTTAAAACTTCCGGTAGGTTTGGCTACGATCGAAATTCAGTCGATTTTGTACAATAATACTTCCCGAAAAATAATGATCTATAGTAACGGAACGTTAGATTTTTCTATAATCGAAAAAATAAATCAATTAAAAGAGGTTATTGTAAAAGGAAAGAACAGTCAGAACATCAGAACTGCCATAACAGGCGTTACAACAATTGAAGCCGAGGGCATAAAAACCGTTCCGTTGGTTCTGGGAGAAAGAGATGTACTAAAAATTGCCTTAACCATTCCGGGAATAAAAACGGCTGGAGAAGGTTCTTCAGGATTTAATGTACGAGGCGGAAAAGAAGATCAAAACTTGATGTTGCTGGATAACGGAACCATTTACAATCCTGCTCATCTTTTTGGATTTTTCTCTTCTCTTAATCCCTACACGATAAATAAAGTTGATATTTATAAAGGCGGCATACCATCAGAATTTGGAGGCCGATTGTCTTCTGTTTTTGATATCACTTCTAAAAACGGCAACACTGAAAAATTTTCCGGAGAAGGAGGTATTGGTCCTGTAACGAGTAATCTTACTGCTTCTATTCCTGTTGTAAAAGGAAAAGCGAGTTTGTTAGTGGGCGGAAGAGCCACATACTCTGATTGGATTTTAAAATCATTAGACGATGAGAACCTGAAAAATAGCCAGGCATCATTCTATGATTTATTTGCAAAATACAGTCACAAAATAAATAAAAACAATTCAGTTGAGGCTACGGGTTATTATAGTAAAGACAAATACAGCATAACGCCTGACTCTTTGTACAGGTACAGCAACAGTCTTGTTTCTTTGAAATGGAAACATTCTTTTAACGAGAAAAACAACAGTGAGCTTAATGTGACGAACAGTGAATATAAATTTAGCATTGATTATGAATCAGCGAATCCTGAATCTTTTATTTTTAAATATAAAATAAACGAAACTCAGGCAAGCCTGAAATTCAATAGTGAGTTGAACAGCAAACACAGATTAACTTACGGAATAGCCAGTAAATTATACAAAGTCAATCCGGGAGAAATTAATCCAAACGGAGCATCATCCTTAGTGAATTCTATAAAAATTGACGATGAAAAAGGTCTGGAATCGGCTTTGTTTTTCTCTGACAAATATAAAATCACCGAAAAATTATTGTTAGACATTGGTGCCCGATATTCTTATTATGCAGCTCTTGGCCCTTCTACTCAAAAAATTTATCAAGAGGGCGTTCCCAAAACTCCGTCGACTGTAACAGAAGAAAAAGTTTATGCGAATAATGAAGTCATAAATTCTTCCGGAGGGTTTGAACCCCGAATAGGATTACGTTATATTTTTGATGAAAGCCTGTTCGTTAAAGCCGGTTTTGATAAAAACTATCAATACATTCATCTCCTGACGAACAATACAACCCAATCGCCTACTGACACCTGGAAACTGTCTGACCTGAATGTAAAACCTGAAAGCGGCTTGCAGTATTCTCTGGGGATCTTTAAAAAACTAGACTATAAAGATATTGAGTTGAGCCTGGAGGGTTATTATAAAACATCTAAAAACATATTAGATTATAAGGTGGGTGCAAACATTCTTTTAAATGAAAATTTAGAAACAGAATTATTACAAGGAAATGGTAAGGCGTATGGTATTGAGTTTTTACTAAAAAAATCAACAGGAAGACTTAATGGCTGGATTGGATACACTTATTCCAGAACATTTATAAAACTGGACAGTCAGTTTAATGATGAAAAAGTAAACAATGGTGCTTTCTTTCCAACGAATTTTGATAAACCTCATGATGTGAGTATCGTAATGAATTATAAGATCACTCATCGCTATAGTTTTTCTTCGAATTTTGTTTATCAAACCGGACGTCCAATTACATATCCTATTGGAAAATATACGTATAACGGAGCAGAATACACGATGTATAGTGATCGTAACAGATACAGAATACCGGATTATTACAGATTAGATATTGGATTAAATATTGAGGGGAATCACAAAATAAAAAAACTGGCTCACAGTTTCTGGAATATTTCTGTTTATAATGTATTAGGCCGAAACAATCCGTACTCTATCTTTTTTGTGACTAAAGAAGGCCAGGTAAAAGCCTACCAGACTTCTATTTTCTCGGTGCCGATACCAACTATTACCTATAATTTTAAATTTTAAAAGGTTATGAAAAAAATCTTCCTATATAGATTTCTTGTACTATTAGTTCTTTCTTCGGTATTGGGCTGTACGACACCTTATCAGTATCAGACCAATGGGTTTGAAGATGCTATTGTGATAGAAGCAACAATTACTAATGAATATAAGCATCAGGAAATAAAATTATCCCGAACCTATAAACTTGAAGAAAAAACACCAACCTTCGAGACTAAAGCAACAGTGTTTATAACGGATGATCTTGGCACTAAATATGATTTTCAGGAAACTAAAGATTTGTATGTTTCTTCAGATCAATTTCAGGCAAGTCCGGACAGACAATATCAATTGCATGTTCGCACAAGCAATGGAAGATCTTATGTTTCGACTACAGAAAAATTGCCGCAACAAACCCAGATTAACAGTTTAGAATCTAAAGCGGTAACAAAAAATGGTGAACTTGGTGTCGAAATTACCGTAAACAGTGCAGATCCTACCAATAAATCAAGATATTACAGGTACGAATACGAAGAAACCTATAGGGTTGTTGCCCCTAAATGGTATTATCAAAAAGCTGTTCCGGTTCTTTTTACTCCCGGTACAAAACCAAGAGGAAAAGTCGTTTTTGAAGACAGAACCTCAGAAGCCCGAATTTGTTATTTAAGCCAGAAATCAAATGAATTAATCTTAACAAATACCAACCAGCTGAGCGAGGACAGAGTAATTAATTTTCCTGTGAGATTCATTAGCAGTAAAGATCCTATTATCAGAAGCAGATATAGCATATTAGTCAAACAATATGTTCAGAGTCTTGCTGCTCATACTTTCTTTGAAACATTGAAAGAAATATCAAATAACGGAAGTATTTTATCACAAACCCAGCCCGGTTTCTTTTACGGAAACATTAATCCGGTTGACAACCCCGGAGAAAAAGTAATTGGTTATTTTGAGGTATCTTCTTATTCAGAAAAGAGATTATTTTTCAATTTTATTGATGTTCTTCCCGGGCAGTTTATCCCAAAATATCAGTATGATTGTCCGGCTCCAATTCCTGTAGCAGATAAGGACAGCTATATTTATAAATATTGCTTTGATGAACCGCCTTGCCAAGGAGATGTAATTCTAAACTTATTGGCAAGCGGACTAAGAACATACTTTCCTGACGAAAGCGGAGACTATATATTATATCCTATAGAATGCGGAGACTGCACTTCATTTTCATCAAATATAAAACCATTATTTTGGATAGATTAAAATACATATTACTCGTAGCTCTGGCAATTAGTTTACAGCAAAGTTCGTTTGCTCAAAAAACCAATTCTATTACTGAACTCAATGAGATAGACAAAACGCTAAACGAGTCGCTTTATATCAGCACAAATGCTAATGCGTATCTTACGGGAGAAACTTTATTGTACAAGGTTTTCTGTATCGACAAATCAACAAATCAAGTTTCGAAATACAGCAAGATTGCCTACCTACAACTGATCGACAGCAATAAAAAAACCGTTTTTACTCATAAGTTATTTCTTGAAGACGGCACGGCTAATAGTGATTTTTTTATTCCTACAACGCTCGAAACAGGAAACTATAAACTAATTGGTTATACCAATTGGATGCTAAACAAAAGAGCTGCGGAATATTGCAATATCGATCTCTATATTGTAAATCCCTATAAAGAAAAAGTAACAAACACAATTTCTCAGAAAGAATCAAATCTTTCAGAAAATGCAACTGATGAAAATATATCTTTTGACTTAACAAGCAAAACATATACAAACAGGGATTTAATAGCTTTTAAAATAAAAACAAATTCTGATGATTTTACCAAGGGCAACTATAGCCTTTCAATAAAAAAAGCGGATGGTTTTTTATCTCAAAACAAAACCAACTTCAAAGAATTGCAAATAAGCAATCTCAATAAAAACTCTGATAATGCAATACACAATACCAATTATATTCTACCGGAATTACGTGGTGAAATAATTTCAGGAAAAATATCCTCCGCCAGTTCAGACACTAAAAATAAAAAAGTTGCCCTGTCTATAGTAGGCAAAAATTATGTTTTAAAATTAACCAAAACTGATGCTGAAAGCAGATTCATTTTTAATCTGGGAAAATCCAATACCGGTTCAAATCTCGTTGTTCAAATCATCGAAGACAACAAACAGGATTATACTATTGAAATAGACAAACCAAAAGATCTCGATTTCTCAAGCCTGACATTCCCTACTCTTTCCTTCAATTCAGAATTCAAACAAAACATTTCCGAAAGGTTAATCGCGAGTCAAATAGAGAATGCTTATTACAACATCAAAAAAGACAGCATATTATCTTCAAACGATACGATTCCTTTTTACAGTAATTTATCAAAAGAATACAAACTAGATGATTATACAAGATTTCCAACGGTACAGGAAACTATAACTGAGGTTGTCTACGGTACGTACTATACAAAGAACAAAAACAACTATGCGATTCATGTTTACGACTTCGACCAAAATTACGAATCTGAGCTGCCTCCACTAATCATTGTTGACGGATTAATAATAGAAGACCTGAATGAACTCTTTGCCTATAATCCTAAAAATATTTATAAAATCAATGTTGTAAAAGGAATCTACTATTATGGCTCAAAATCTTTTAATGGTGTGGTTGCGTTTACTACCAAAAACGGAGATTATGAAACAAAACTTAAAGGAAGTTTTATCATAAGACCGGAGCTTTTGAGACCTCAGTCTAAAAAAGAATATTTCAGTCCTGATTATGCCACTCCTAAAAATGCCAGAATTCCTGATTACAGACATCAGTTATTATGGTTGCCAAAAGTAGATTTAAGTGCCGCTGATTCAAAAATAAAGTTTTACGCATCTGATGTTTCAGGTAAATTCGAAATAATTTTAGAAGGATTTTCGTCCACCGGAAAACCCGTTTTCATCAAAGAAATCATCGATATAAAGGGCTCAAGCCTGAATTAGAACTTTAACAATTCTCAAATAAGAGCTTTCTTTTTATTAGAAAAATAAAAAAATAAAAAATATTGTAACCTTTTCGCATCTCTTTACGTATAACTACTTGTACACTTAAAAATTGAGGAGACAAAAAACATGAGACAACTTAAAATCACCAAGCAGGTAACCAATCGTGAAACTGCATCGTTAGACAAATACCTACAAGAAATTGGAAAAGTTGACCTAATTACCGCTGATGAAGAGGTAGAATTAGCACAAAGAATAAAGGCTGGTGATCAAAAAGCTTTAGAAAAATTAACAAAAGCCAACCTGCGTTTCGTTGTATCGGTTGCTAAACAATATCAAAATCAAGGATTAACTCTTCCGGATTTAATTAATGAAGGAAACTTAGGTTTGATCAAAGCTGCTCAGCGTTTTGATGAAACTCGTGGTTTCAAATTCATCTCTTATGCTGTATGGTGGATTCGTCAATCGATCCTTCAGGCTTTGGCTGAACAATCCCGTATTGTTCGTTTACCATTAAACAAAATTGGTTCTATCAATAAAATTAACAAGATGTATGCTTTATTAGAGCAATCTAACGAGCGTCCGCCTTCTGCTGAAGAAATTGCAAAAGAACTTGACATGACTGTAAATGACGTAAAAGAGTCTATGAAAAACTCCGGTCGTCACTTATCAATGGATGCACCTCTTGTTGAAGGTGAAGATTCTAACCTTTATGACGTTTTACGTTCTGGAGAATCTCCAAACCCGGACAGAGAGTTAATTCACGAATCATTACGTACTGAAATCGAGCGCTCATTAGAAACATTAACTCCAAGAGAGGCAGATGTTGTTCGTTTGTATTTTGGTCTTGGCGATCAGCACCCAATGACTTTAGAAGAAATTGGAGAAACTTTCGACCTTACTCGTGAGCGTGTTCGTCAGATTAAAGAAAAAGCAATCCGTAGATTAAAACATACTTCAAGAAGTAAAATTCTTAAAACTTACTTAGGATAAAAAATATTTGTTTCAGGTTTCAGGTTTCAGGCTACTTTGAGTAACTTGAAACTTAAAACTTGGAATTTTTTTAACGCAAACAACAGTTTGATTGACTGTTCGTTTTTTGATTGATGATTGAAACTCCGGCTGATTACCGGAGTTTTTTATTGTGTTTATTTTAACCATTAACATATTAAGCTTCATAAAGTTAAATTATCAATGAATTTAAAATAAGCTAATTAAGCAAACTAAACTTAATTAGCTTAATCTCTTAATGGTTCATAAAAAATGAAATCTAATTTCATTGTAAACAAAAACTAAAGTCTTACTTTTGCAAAAATAACACTACACACAACTACACAATGAAGAATACACTTATTGCTCCTTCTGTTCTTGCAGCTGATTTTGCCAATTTACAACGTGATATCGAAATGATCAATAACAGTCAGGCTGATTGGTTTCATATTGATATTATGGATGGTGTTTTTGTTCCTAATATTTCTTTTGGAATGCCGGTTTTAGAAGCAATTTCAAGACATGCAAAAAAAACAATCGACGTTCATTTGATGATTGTTGATCCGGACAGATATATCAAAACTTTTGCAGATTTAGGTGCAAATAACCTAACTGTTCATTATGAAGCGTGTACTCACCTTCACAGAACTCTTCAGGCAATCAAAGCAGAAGGAATGAAAGCCGGAGTAGCGATTAATCCTCATACTAATATTGATTTGCTGGAAGACGTAATAAACGATATTGACTTAGTTTGCATTATGAGCGTGAATCCAGGTTTTGGAGGACAATCATTTATAGAAAACACTTATGATAAAGTTAAAAAGCTAAAAGCTTTAATTACCCGCAAAAATGCTTCTACAATTATCGAAATTGATGGTGGTGTAACGAGCAAAAATGCCAAACAATTGGTAGAAGCCGGTGCTGATGTATTAGTTGCAGGAAGCTTTGTTTTTAAAGCAGAGAATCCAACTCAGACTATTGCAGAATTAAAAGCTTTGACTGCTTTCTAAGCTCAAAACTGATAAAAATAACAGAAGCCGAAGAGTAATCTTCGGCTTTTTTTGTATCCATTTAGAGCGAAAATTAAGCCAACAGAATCTTAGCTTTTCGATATCCTGTGAGGCTTATATTTCTATGTTTCTTGAAAAATTTATTGAGATGGCTTTCGTCAGAAAAACCAAATTCATCTACAATTTCATTGATCCTCATATCGCTAAAACTTAAGCGGTGCTCTATTAATCTTATTTTATAATTGGAGACAAAAGACTGGATCGTTTCGCCACAATGATTTTTAAAATAACTTCCTAAATAGGAATCTGATATATCAAATTTCTCTGCTATAACGGAGACCTTTATTTTTTGAGGACAGAAAATATTAGCCTGAATATAATTGATGATTTCAAGAATTCTTTTATCAGCACTTTCTTTTATTCCCAGTGGTTTTATTTTTGCAATGTTTCTTGCGGCAATTACAATTAGCGCATTTACATAGTGAATTATTAAATCCTCATCATAAATATCTTTGCTGTTTATAACATGTACTAACGATTCTGATATTGAACTGACAAGAAACTCGTCTTCTTTTCTATTCAAAATACAGCCTGACAAATGCGTTGCATAATGCAACAAACATTCGATATGATCAATACTTTTAGACCTGTACTCTTTTACATATTCGCTATTAAGCTTTACCAACAAAAACTCAGTTGTATTTGTAATATCAAATGTGTGATAGTCATTTGGAGTAAGCAACATCAGATTCCCTGTTTGATAAGAAATACAATTGCCGTTGATATGAAGAAATCCATTTCCTGAAATAACATATACCAATTGAAAGAAACTAAATTGTGAATTTACAATTGGGCATTCATCTACTTTTTTATAAAGCACTTCGACAGATTGATGCATGTTTTCTTTTCTCATCCTGCAAAGATACCTTTTTATAACAAAATAGTACTGAAATAACATCTTATAGCAGTTTATTTTTGCCAAACATAAAACAACATAAGAAATGGAGCAAAAAATTTCCTCAACCAAAAACACAATTGCCTTAATCGCCATTTGCCTGGCTACATTAATGTTTTCTCTCGAAATCTCAAGTGTTCCCGTAATACTCCCAACATTAGAAAAAGTACTAAAAGCGAACCTTAGAGACATGCAATGGATCATGAATATTTATACTATTGGCTGTACTACGGTTCTAATGGCCGCAGGAACTCTTGCTGATCGATATGGCCGAAAACGCATTCTTATAATAACCTTAATTTTATTTGGGATTTCTTCTTTAGCTTGCGGTCTCGCTCAAAATATAACGTTTCTGGTTATTAGCCGTTTTTTTCAGGGAGTAAGCGGCGGGGCAATGTTAATTTGTCAGGTAGCCACTTTATCCCATCAATTTCAGGAAGGAAAGGAACGCAGCAGGGCATTTAGTATCTGGGGAATTATTCTTGGTGTCGGATTAGGGTTCGGACCTATTATTGGCGGATCAATAATAGCATTATTATCGTGGGAATGGGTCTTTCTAATTCATTTTCCCATTGCTATTCTTGCCGTGGCTTTGGTTTACGGTTATGTAGACGAGTCTAAGGATTCTCATGCTAAAAAAATCGACATTTGGGGTATGATTACCTTGTCGGCAGCTATTTTTGGCTTAATTTATTTTATTACACAAGGACCGGATCTAGGTTTCACAAGCCCAATAGCTTTGGGCAGTATAATTGTTGCAGCAATAAGTTTTATCTTATTTATATGGGTCGAAAAAACAAATGAATATCCCATGTTTGATTTTTCTGTATTCAAAATACGTGATTTTTCGGGCGCAATCATGGGTTCTATAGGAATGAATTTCAGCTTCTGGCCCTTTATAATTTATTTGCCTATTTATTTTCAAACCTATTTAGGATATGATGTGGTCTCAGTAGGACTTTCTTTGCTTGCCTACACGCTGCCTACTTTAATCATTCCTCCATTTGCCGAATATTTTTCGGTTCGATATCGTTCAGGAATCGTAATTCCATTTGGCCTTTTTATATTAGGATTAGGGTTTATTTTGATGCGATATGGTATGATTGCAGACAATCCAAGTTGGGTTACAATGCTTCCGGGTTCTTTGATGGCCGGTATTGGACTTGGTTTTACTAATACTCCGGTGACCAATACCACCACAGGTTCAGTTTCGAGTAATCGGGCTGGTATGGCATCCGGTATCGATATGAGCGCAAGAATGATTGCACTATCTATTAACATTGCATTAATGGGCTTTATTCTGGTCGAGGGAATTTATTCTTATCTGAATGCTGCTTTTGCAGGATCTCTTAATAAAACAGCCTTGCACACTATTGCAGAAAAAGTGGCAGCCGGAAACTTTTCGTCCCTGAATCAGGATTTTCCGGAATTGAATATCTTAGACTCTTCCGGATCTGTTTTACATGCAGCTCTTGCCCATGGTTTTGAGATGGTATTATTGTACGGAGGAATTGGTGTCTGGATTTTAGCCTTATTAAGTTATATGCTATTTAACCCGGGAAAAGCACAAAAAAACTTGTAATTTTCCAATTCTGATGACTGTTCCAATAGCTACTATTATAGACAAAAATATTATAAACACCAATTGTAAGAACTTGCACAAAGTTTAATTACGCTAACTTAGTTTGTGACATTATTTTACCAACTAATTCGTGTTTATTTTGCGCTAAATATCTTTAGTAATGAGTTCTTATGAAAGCAGCGCTATCCTAAAAATCCTTACTGTCTTTTAAGTTTTTTAAATTGGGAAAGAAATCAATTCCTGTCATTTTTTCTAAAGTCTCAATTGGAACTACAAAATCATAAAGCGATTTCTTGCTGTCCTCATTTGGAATCAAAAAAGCAATCGCTTTATGCTCTTTTCCCGTTTTAGCGAGGACAATTTTATAAAAATATTTAGGAACAGCTACTTTTTCTGTTCCTATTTTTTTATCTGAATCTTTCAGAATCCCTCCTGTTACTACATAAATATCATTGTATTTATCTGCCCAATAGCGTGTTTTTTGCTCCAGTCTATTCCAGATTCCGCTATTAAAATCATGATCCTGAGGTGAAATATTTGAAGTATAAAAGGTATCATTATAAGCATTCTGATCAAATTCCATGTCGCCGGCAGGACAAAGATGTCCTTTATCATAGCCTGAATTTTTGTAATTTCTCCAATCTGCAGAACGTGTTGTTACCTTTGGATCTTCAATAAAATAAGGACGTTTGTAATTTGAATTTTTCAGGTATTCTTTCTTTAATTCATAAGCAACCCATTCAGCCTGCTCAAACTTTTCATTATAAGAAAGTGTATAATATTGATGTTTTACAATTTGTCTGGTTGTAGAACTTGGCAGATAGGCAAATGTATACAGTGAGTCTGTACTATTTTGACCGGAAACAAAACCAGATTCCTTTTCCTGAATCATAACATTATCACTCATTTCTTTTTTGCATGACAATAATGCAAAGACCATCAAACCTAAAACAATACAATTCCTCATTTATCCGTATTTAATTTTGAGTTAAACTTACAAAAAAAACGCTCCAAAAAGCAGTACTTTTTGAAGCGTTTTCTAACAAATTAATCCTTTAAAGAATTAAGATTTTACTAATTTATCCTTTTTCATTTTAGGAGAAACAGATCCTTTTGCGACACCACCTTTAGATTGCAAATCATCTAAAACATTCAATGCCTCTTCTACATAAATATCTTTAGACAATGACTGATGCCATGCATCTCTTTTTTCTTTTAAGCTCGCATCACTTTTCATTTCAAGTTCTTCGTATGGCAAAGATTTAAAAACCAGATCATTTTTATAATCTGAAATTGGTTTGTATTTTTTACCTTCTTTTTCAACTTGCTCCTGAGTTGCTTTAAAGCTATTGATATTTAAGCTGTAAGTGTTCTCTTTGTTTTTAACATCGATCCATTTTGCATTGTCTTCAATTAATTTGAATTGTGCATTTTGAGCGATTCTATTCTTACTATTGCCAATTGCTTTAGCAAAATTCTCATTCGATTTCCACGTAGTATAATCCGCTGGATCAATCTTATCCCATGGCATAGCATTTTCATTATCACGCTCTCCCATTTTTAGGTAAGCATAACGATCCGGCATAACAACATCACTATGAACACCCTCTAATTGAGTTGAACCTCCGTTGATTCTGTAAAACTTTTGTCCTGTAATTTTCAATGCTCCCAAATCACCATAATTGGCATTACGAACGAATTGATTTAAATCCAGAACATTTTGCACAGTTCCTTTTCCGTAAGTTTGTTTACTACCAATGATCACACCTCTTTTGTAATCCTGAATTGCAGCAGCCAAAATCTCTGATGCCGAAGCTGAGAAGCTGTTTACCATAATTACTAATGGTCCGTCCCACTCGATTTTTTTATCTTTATCGTATAAAACTTCTTTCTTTTTACCTGCTGATTTTACCTGAACAATTGGTCCGTCTTCAATAAATAAACCTGCAATATCAACCACTGTAGATAAAGATCCACCTCCGTCATCACGAACGTCAAGTACAATACCGCTGATATCTTCTTTTTTCAATCTCTCAACTTCAAGAGCGATATCTTTTCCTGCATCACGACCGTCTTTATTTTCAAAATCGATATAAAATTTAGGTAAATAAATCACACCATATTTCAATCCGTTTCTTTCTACAATACTAGATTTAGCATAGGTTTCTTCAATTTCGACAATATCTCTGACAATCGAAATTACTTTGATAGTTCCGTCTACTTTTTTAACTGTTAGTTTTACTTCTGTTCCTTTGTGACCTTTAATTTTTTTCACAACATCATCCAGACGCATCCCTACAACATCTACAGGCTCTTCGTTTCCTTGCGCTACTTTCAAGATTAAATCTCCTGCTTCCAGTTGTTTTCCTTTCCAGGCTGGTCCGCCGGAAATTAACTCATCTATTTGAGTGAAATCATTTTTCTTGGTTAATCTTGCTCCGATACCTTCTAGTTTTCCACTGATATTTACATCAAAACGATCTTTTTCTTCCGGAGCAAAATAACTTGTATGCGGATCAAAACGACTCATAATTGAGTTTACATATACAGAAAACCAATCTTCTTTATTAAGATCTTTAATAAGGCTAAAGTTATCATCTAATGATTTTAAAGAACTATCACGAGTTTCTTTTTCCAGAGTCTCGAAAGATTTTTCCTTATAATTAGGATCTGCTTTCTTTTTATCTTCTTCTAGTTTTTGCTTCGTTACAAGTGAAGAAAGTGTCGACAATTTAATTTGTTTTCTCCATCTTTCATTAATCTCTGTCGCATTTTTTGCATAAGGCAGCTTATCATAATCAGCATTGAAAGTTTCATCAACATCATAATTAAATGGCTGAGCTAAAATCGTTTTATAACGTTTTTTGCTTTCTTCCATACGTTTCATCAATCTTGTGTAAGTAAGATTGAAAAACGTTAAATCCTTATTCAAAAACTGATCATCTAATTGCAGCTCATATTGCTTAAACTCATCAATATCAGACTGTAAGAAGAATCTTTTTGAAGGATCCAGTGCATTTACGTAATCTTTAAAAATTCCTTTAGAAAATTCATCATTTATTTCCGCAGGACTATAATGTCCTTTTTCAATAACAAATGCAAGTAATTCTAAAAGTGTTTTATCTCTGTTCGGGTCCGGATCAACTGACTTATCTGCATTAATTTTAAAAGCAAATAAGGTTAAAGACAAGCATAATACGGCTATAAGTATTTTATAATTTCTTTTCATAAACTTAATAATAGCATTCATCAAATTTTTTAATCTAAGTTAACTGTAAAAACTATGTCAACTTGCCAAGTTCACTATAATTTTTTGTTAAAGATATAAAAATGTTTGACGCTCAAAAGTCTTCTTGAATTTAGTTTACAATTTTTACTTATTTGTTAGTATTCTACTAAAATCTGTTACTACATTTGTTTTTATAAGTCTTAATTTTGACAAATCAGAATAAATATCACAGCATGAAAAATGAAAAACCCCTAATATTAGTAACCAATGATGATGGTATCTTAGCACCCGGAATCAGGGCTCTGATAAGTGTTATGGAAACTATTGGAGAGGTAGTTGTAGTAGCTCCGGACAAACCTCAAAGCGCAATGGGTCATGCAATTACCATAAACAACACTTTATTTCTTGACAAAATTTCGAAAGAAGAAGATCCTATAACCGAATACAGCTGCTCAGGAACTCCTGTTGATTGTGTAAAACTGGCAGTAAATGAAATCCTAAAAAGAAAACCTGATCTATGTGTCTCAGGTATTAATCACGGTACAAATTCTTCTATAAATGTAATTTATTCCGGAACCATGAGTGCTGCTGTCGAGGCAGGAATAGAAGGAATTCAGGCCATTGGATTCTCCCTTTTAGACTTTGACTGGAATGCTGATTTTGAACAAATAAAATCATTCGTAAAAAAAATCACTTTGGAAACGCTTAAAAACAAGCTTCCTCCGGGTGTTGTTCTGAACGTTAATTTCCCGAAACTAAAAGAAGAAGAGATTAAGGGAATCAAAATTTGCCGTCAGGCGAAAGCGTACTATGCACAGAAATTCGACAAGCGCCAAACACCTCACGGTAAAGATTATTACTGGCTTACAGGCAAATTTACTAACGAAGACCAAGGTGAAGATACTGATGAATGGGCTTTAGAAAATGGTTATATTTCTGTAGTTCCGGTGCAATTTGACCTAACGGCACATCATTCTATGCAACTCCTTAATACATGGAACTTAAATGAGTAAGAAAGACATCCTTATTGGTTTTATCATCGGGATTTTTACTGCATTATTAGGCAGTTATTTATTTGTTGCTTTTTTTACAAAGTTTGACATCTCTACAGGAATTCAAACCATAAAACAGCAAGGATACATGGGAAAAGTAATCACTATAGGAACAGTATTGGATCTTGCGGTTTTTGGAATTCTGTTAAAAAGAAATGAGGAACTCATGGCAAGAGGTGTTGTTCTTGCAGTGATTGTTCTTGCAATTTCTACTTTATTTATTTAAATCTTATCTTTGCTATGCAAAAAAATGTTGTGTTTGATTATTGGAGCACACTTTCAAGAAAATTTATATGAAATATTACATAATAGCTGGCGAAGCTTCCGGAGATCTGCATGGTTCTAATTTAATGAAAGCTTTATATGAGGAAGATCCTCAGGCTGATATTAGATTTTGGGGAGGTGATTTAATGCAAAAAGCCGGAGGAACTTTAGTAAAACACTATCGTGAATTGGCATTTATGGGTTTTATTGAAGTGATTTTTAATCTGAAAACCATTTTAAACAATATCAAAATTTGCAAAAAAGACATTCTGGAATTTCAACCTGATGTTTTGATTTTTATTGATTATCCGGGATTCAATATGCGTATTGCAAAATGGGCCAAGGAATTAAATTATAAAACTCATTATTATATTTCACCTCAAATTTGGGCCTGGAAGGAAAACCGAATTAAAGCGATCAAACATGACGTTGATAAAATGTTTGTGATTTTACCTTTCGAAAAAAGCTTCTATGAGGACAAACATCATTTTCCTGTAGAATTCGTTGGGCATCCATTAATTGATGCTATTCAGAATCAGCCGCCTTTTGATGAAGCTACTTTTAGAAAAGAAAACCAGTTAGGCGAAAAACCTATTATTGCGGTTTTGCCCGGAAGCCGAAAACAGGAAATTACCAAAATGCTGAGTGTCATGCTAAGTGTTGTCGATGATTTTCAGGATTATGAATTTGTAATCGCAGGAGCTCCTAGTCAGGATTTTGAGTTTTACCAACAATTTATCAGCAATAAAAACATTAAGTTCATTTCGAATAAAACCTATGATTTATTGCGTTCTTCGACTGCGGCTTTGGTAACTTCAGGAACTGCAACTCTTGAAACGGCTCTTTTTAAAGTTCCGGAAGTAGTTTGTTATAAAGGAAGTACTATTTCTTATCAAATTGCAAAACGTATTATTACTCTAAAATACATCTCTCTGGTGAATTTAATCATGGACGAGGAGGTTGTAACTGAATTGATTCAGAGCGATTGCAATACAAAACGAATCAAAGAAGAATTACAAAAATTACTGGAACCGAATTATCGCGAAAAACTGCTTAAGAATTATGATATCCTTGAGCAAAAATTAGGCGGAGTTGGTGCAAGCAAAAAAACGGCGAAACTTATTGTTGCTGATTTAAAACAAGTTTAAAGATTTTTTGGTTTGAAAAAAATATACATCTTACTCCTTTTATCAGTGCTTTTTGCTTCTTGTAAATCGACTTCGACTGCTGTGAGCAAAAAAGAGTCGAAAAAAGAGAACAAATACGTGGTAAACAATTTGATCAGCAAAGCCACAGATAATATTGGTGTTCGCTATAAAGCTGGCGGAACAACAAGAAATGGCTATGATTGTTCCGGTTTAGTATATACTACATTTGAGTCTGAAAATATTAAATTGCCAAGACCTTCTTATGAACAGGCAAAGGTTGGAAAAATAATCAAATTCAGCGATGCTCAAAAAGGTGATTTGATCTTTTTTAAAACCAACAGAAGTAAACAAATCAATCATGTTGGCCTTATTGTCGAAGTCAATTCTACCGAAATAAAATTTGTGCATTCTTCTACTTCAAAAGGAGTCATTATTTCGTCTACTAAAGAAGCCTATTATCAAAATTCATATGTACAGATTAACAGGGTTATCGAATAGATTGCCTTAAAAATAAAATATAATTCTTTTCTTACAAAATATTTAATACTTTTAGCAAATGAAAGTATTAGATTTTCCTTTAACAAAAATTACAATTTGGTTTCTTATCGGTATTTTATTTTGTTACTACTGTCAACCGTCAATATATGTTGTCCTTCCAGTATTTAGTATTGGTTTAATTATTTTTTTACTTTCTTATTTTACGATTAAAAGAAATAAAAACCTGAATATCCTTTTTGGTTCAAGCACTTATTTCATTTCTTTCTTCGTGGGTATTTTAACTTTATTACTGCACACTAATTCCCTTCAGAAATCCAATTACATTCATTGCAAAAAAGCCTTCGAAACGCCACAATTTATAACCTTTACATTACGGGAAAAACTCAAAAGCAACTCCTATAGCGACCGCTTTACTGCAGTAATAAACACGATTAACAATCAGGCTTATTCCGGCAAAATAATTGTCAACATACAAAAAGACAGCCTTAAAAACCCAATTATAGGAAGCGTCATAAAAGTAAAAACTACATTACAGCAAAACACTTCAAACAAAAATCCAAACCAATTTGACTACAGTAAATATCTGGCCAACAAGCAAATTTATGCTCAGGTTTATATTAACAAAGCTGAAATTACAATTAATAAAAAACTCAAAAAAGATATTTGGTACTACTCCGGCAAACTTCATTCCCGAATAGTCCGCAATCTTGAAAAGGCCAAATTCAACAAAGAAGAAATGAATGTAGCATTGGCTCTTATCCTGGGACAGCAACAAGAAATTGCGTCAGATATTATTCAGGATTACCAATATTCAGGAGCGACTCACATACTTTCGGTTTCAGGATTGCATGTGGGATTTATCATGATTTTTATCAATTTTATTTTAAAACCAATTCCAAATACACGAAAAGGCTCCCTAATAAAACTGCTTTCTATTTTATTATCTCTCACAACTTTTGCTGTAATTTCAGGATTATCTCCGTCTGTTTTACGTTCTGTCGTAATGTTTTCGTTTCTGGCAATAGGCAACCATTTGCGACGAAGCGGAAGTATTTATCATACCTTATTAGTTTCTATGTTGCTAATATTACTTTTTGAACCTTATTTTTTATTTGATGTTGGTTTTCAGCTGAGTTATCTTGCGTTATTTTTTATTGTCTGGCTGCAGCCTGTATTAAAAAAAATATGGACTCCTAAAAACAAAATCCAAATAACGATCTGGAATGCACTTACCGTTTCATTTGCTGCTCAGATAGGCACTCTGCCGTTATGCTTGTACTATTTTCATCAATTTCCGGGCTTATTTTTTGTTACCAATATTATTATAATTCCACTTTTATCCTTTATAATGATTGCGGGAATCATCGTAATGCTTATTGCCATTTACTGTTCTCCGCCAATATTATTAATTGAAATTTTCGAAAAAAGCATTTATCTTTTAAACAAAACAATTCACATTGTAGCATCGTTTGAATGGTTTGTTATACGAGATATTAGTTTTAATTCTTATTATCTGCTGACTCTTTATTTAGTGATTATCTCAGCTGTAATCTGGAGTAAAAAACCAACGTACAGCAAATTAGTATTCTTACTAATCACAATAGTTTCGTTACAGGCTTCTTTGATCTGCACAAAAAAAGAAATCGAAAACGGAAATGAATTAATTGTATACAACACAAAGAAAAACACACTGATTTCAAAACGAAAAGGCAAAGAAATCACTGTCTTTACAAAAGACACTTTTTCTAAAAATAACGCTTTGAATTCTTATTTAGTTGGAAATTTCAGTAAAATAAAATCCACTAAAAGAATTAAAAACACTTTATTCTACAACGGAAAAAAGATTTTTGTAATCGATAGTTCAGGAACTTACGAAAGTAAAATTCAACCTGATATTTTGATACTAACCCAATCACCGAAAATAAACTTAGAACGCATTTTAGAAGATTTACATCCCAAAATTATAATTGCCGATGCTTCAAATTCATATGCTATCCAGAAAATATGGAAAACGACCTGCCTGAAAAATAACACCCCTTTTCACGCTACAAATGAAAAGGGATTTTATAAATTAAACTAAATTGAAATTTGCTTTTATTCGCCAAGCAATATTATTTTAGCGTCAGAGATCCATTGTTTTACTCCTCCAACTTTATAACTGAGCAGTCCCAGTTTGTCGATTCTTGGCCTGTTTTTTCTAATAAATGCTGCAGCAAGACACACTTGCGGCAACTCTTCGATACCCAAAGCTTCTTTTAATCTAATATTTTGTTCTTTCTCTTCATCAGATATTGAAGAATCTGACAAATCGAGCCTCAATAAAACAACATTTTTACCTGACCAGTCCAGAAAATCTGATGTTTCGAAAACTTCGCTTTGTATGCTTTTAGAAATACCATTTGCAGTAAAAAAAATCAACAAGGGCTTTCTTTGCTCATCGCTCATTTTGATTGCATCATTCATATTTGTTTTCCAAACCAAATTTTGCGAATGAACTAAAAATGAACCTAAAAAAAATAGCAGGACAAGTAATTTTTTAATCATATGAGGCTTTTTTAAATTACATTTATTTAGCCAATTTAACACAAATGATACTAAAAATTAATATTTATTAATTAAAAATGCTAAAAAAGACACACAAATACAGATTAAACAATAAATCCATAGGTTTTTAATTGTTTAATAAAAAATCAAGCTTTATTTTATAAAGTTCTGACTAACAATCAAAAAAAGAGATTAAAATAAAAAATCCCTTTTTGCTTAAACTACAAAAAGGGGTCTTTTAGATTAAAGGAGTTTAACTTAAATTATTTATGGATTCAGGATCGAATTTGCATCTGCTATCCACACTTTTGCCCCTCCTTGTCTATAAGGAATCAAACCCATATTATTAAAAGTTGTCTTTCCCTTTCTGACAGAAGCCAATAAAAGGCATACCTGTGGCAATTCGTCAATACCCAAAGCATTTTTTAATTTCACATTTTGTTCTTTTACAACATCAGATGCTGCAGCATCAGATAAATCCAGTTTGACTAAAATAACATTGTCGCGTGACCAGACTGCAAAATCCGGTGTTGCAAAAATTTCGCTCTGGATTCTTGTCGAAATACCGGTAGCAGTAAAAAAAATCAATAATGGTCGTTTTTGTGTATCACTTGCCACGATAGCATCATTCATATCTGTTTTCCAAACTAAGTTTTGTGAATGCAGAAAAAATGAGCCTAAAAATAAGAGTAGAATAAGTAGTTTTTGGGTCATATTAAATTGGTTTTAAGTAGGTTTACGCGACTAAATTAACATAATATCCTCACCAAACAAGCTATATTCAAACACAAAATACATAAAAAACAACAAAAACAGCAATACAATAATAAAACACTAATTTTTTAAGAAAACTAAAAAATAATCCGTTTTAAATAGCTAAACTCCTAATTAACTTGCTGAAACAGACCTATAAAAAAATATCCCTTTCCGTTTAAAAAACGAAAAGGGAATCTACAAATTAAACTAAGAAACTTAATTTAAATTTTATTATTCACTTGGGTGCAAAATTGCATTTGATTCTGCTATCCAAGCTTTTGCGCCGCCTGGTTTGTAAGCAATTTTTCCTAATGCACTAAATGTTGTTTTACTTTTTCGAATCGAAGCACTTGCAAAACAAACTTCCGGCAGGTCCTGAACACCAAAAGCATTTTTTAATTTGATATTCTGATCTTTATCACTTTGATCTGCGTTAGGATCTGATAAATCCAGTTTAACAAGGACTACATTATCACGGGACCATACGGCAAAATCCGGGGTTTTAAAGATTTCGTTTTGAAGATTTTCGGGTACACCTGAGGCAGTGAATAAAATTAACATTGGTCTTCTTAATTCATTACTTATTGCAATAGCATCAGTCATGTTTGTTCTCCAAACTAAGTTTTGCGAATGCAGAAAGAATGAACCTAAAAAAAATAGTAGGATAAGTAATTTTTTAGTCATAATATAATTGGTCTTGGTTAGTATAGCATGACGAAATTAACATATTATTTTAATTTTCCAATTTTTATTAATACAAAAAATATATTATATGTTTTTTTTAATACAATAAAATATTAAAATCCTAAAACAGCACAAAACATTGAATAACTTTTCTTACTAATCGGATAGGAGCCTAGGGATTAATTCCCTAGGCGACCTTCCACACCACCCGGCATACGGATCCGTACCAAGGCGGTTCTTAATTTACGATACATTTTAAGATAGATACCTAACCTAAAGTACTTCCGTGAGGTTGTTTTCAGTTATCCCAATAAAGGTCTGCACTCCCTGGTAGCTGTCGGATTCCGTCCTATCCTTTCCAAGGTAGTTATCAAATTACTTGATATTTTCTGCATTCGTGCCTTCATAGGTAACATTCATTTACTACTCACTTAATTAAGTTCAGTCCTTCGGTACTCATTTACAGTACCTACTATGACCTCTGCTGACTTCTTATAGCAATTGTTATCCATAAGTGCTTTTCTTAAAAAAAAACTCCCCCTATGTCTATAAGACCTCCCCAGGTAAGAACGACAACTTTCCTCTCATATACCTGCTATATTTACCATGATGTTTCCGTACAGTTTTGGACTTCAGTTTGTGTTGCAACCTTATCCAAACATCTTTGGCCTTTTATATAGTTTCTGTTCGTCAGGTCAAGAGTTTGCCTACTGCTTCCTTCAGATTCCACCTCGCGATGGACACCCTTGCATTCAGCTAACACTTCCCACTGTAAAGGCGTGTTCGGGACTTACACCCTAGAGTTATCGCCCATGCTGGGCACACAACAAAAAAGCTCCCTGTGAGAACACAGGGAGCTTTTGCAAAAATATTGTTGTATAATATACTTCTTAAGATTTCTTTGGATGAACAATTCCTTCAGCAACTGTTAACCAAGCAGATGGACCTCCCGCAACATAACCTGTTTGCCCAAGCCCTTTAAAATTGACTTTACCATCTTTTGCTTCAGCGCTGGTAAAATAAACGGTTGGAAATCCCTGAATTCCGAAAGCTTGCTGCAATTCGTTATTTTGATTTTTAATCTCAGGCGTTTGCGGTGTTCTTCTAGGATAATCCAGCTCAACTAAAATAACATTTTCTTTGGCCCATTTAGTAAATTCCGGTGTTTTCAACACTTCATTCTGCAAACGAATGCACCATCCGCACCAATCACTTCCGGTAAAAAACATTAACATTGGCTTTTGCTCTTTATTACTTACAGTAATCGCCTCTCTTACATCAGTGTACCATTTTAACTCTTGCGCTTGTGTTGCAAAAGCTCCAACTAAAAACAATGTTATTAAGTATATCTTTTTCATGATCCTTTTAATTTTTGACAAATTTAAACAAAAAAAGAATTGTAAAATGTCGTCTATTTTACTTCTTGCATTAATTTTCTAATAAATGGCGAAATTGCCAACAAAACCAATCCCGCAATAAGCGAATAAATTGCCAGTTGATAATACCCTTCTGTATACGATTGCAGCTTAGAAACTAAAGTATCTCCTGTATTTGATCTGGAAATTTCTGCCCCAAGTTTACCTGCAGCCAATTGCCCAAAAGCACTTGCCAGGAACCATAATCCCATCATCATCCCAAAGAGTCTTTTTGGAGAAAGTTTGGTAATAATCGACATTCCGATTGGCCCCAAACAAAGCTCACCAATAGTAGTTATCAAATAGGCAAACGTAAATACATTCAATGAAGTAATACCTTTTACGTCTGCAAAGAATTTAGTAAGATAGAAGATATAGAAAGAAGCCGCGAGGAACAAAAATCCAATTCCGAATTTAATCAAAGTATTAGGTTCAATTTTTCGCTTGCCTAACCAGATCCATAACAAACCAATAAGCGGACTCAAAACTACTACAAAAAAAGTATTTGAGCTGTTATTGACAACATTGGGATCAATTGTAAAAAACAATAACTGATCATTTAGATTGTCTTTTGCAAAAAGCGACAATGATCCGCCACTTTGTTCGTAAATAGAATTAAACAAGAAATAGAAAAACACAAACAGAAATGCTGCAAAAAGCTTCTTTTGTAATTTAGCATCTCCCAATTTAAACAATTCATATGCGAAATATGAAACGGCAATTGTACCAATAGTATACATGAAATAATCTGTATACTTAGTATTCTTAACCATTATAAAAATAAAAGGCAAACTCAAAATCGACGCAGCATACACTGCTATTTCACGAATTCTTCTCTTATTGACATCTAAGTGTAATAATGGAGAATCACCAATTGGCCCTAAATGCTTTTTAGTAAACAAAAAGGTAATCAAACCTAAAAACATTACAATTGCAGCTGATAAAAAGCACAATTGCCACGAATAGAATTTCCCTAAATAAACACATAAAGCACCACCAAAAAGTCCGCCTACATTTATTCCGGCATAGAACATTCCGTAACCGGCATCTCTACGACCGTCGTTTTCATGATACAATTCTCCAACCATCGAAGAAACATTTGGCTTAAAAAAACCAGTTCCTATAATCGAAAAAGCAATTCCGTAATAAAAGAAATCATGAGGGGCAATAGCAATCAAAAGATTCCCTAAAATCATAACGATTCCACCAAAAAATAATGACTTTTTAAACCCCAGAACTTTATCAGCAAAAATACCACCAATAAAAGTAAAAGCATATACAAAAGCCTGAATAGCTCCATATTGCTCACTGGCATGATCTTCTTTCAAAAAAAGCTGATCTACCATAAAAATAACAAGAACACCACGCATTCCATAAAAACAAAAACGCTCCCACATTTCAACAAAAAACAAATACCACAATTGTTTCGGGTAATTGCCTTTAAAATTTTGAATCTCCTCTAAAGTGATCTTCTGCTCCATTTATTTATAAATAATTAATTAATTCCTTTTTCTTTCATCACCTTGTTAAGCTGTTTCACCAAACCAAACATTAGTACAGTTGCAAACATTAACAGTGCAAAATTTACCCAGAAGAAGTTGGCTTTATTATCGTACGTATCCCACATACTGGCCAAAACTCCACTCAACTTATTCCCTATCGAAGTCGACAAAAACCAACCTCCCATCATTAAGGAAGTGATATTAACAGGGCTTAACTTTGAGACTACTGATAATCCCATTGGACTCAGGAATAGTTCCCCGATTGTTATGATTCCATAATTTGCCACCAGCCACCAGGCACTCACCTTTTCTGCTCCATCATGACCAATTTCTACAGCTGCTACCATGACCAAAACAGACAACGCCGAAATTAACAAACCAAAAGCAATTTTCGTAGGTGTCGAGGGTTCTTTTTTTCTGGATCGCAAAAATGAGAAAAACGCAACAATCAAAGGTGTTAATATAATTACCCAGGCCGGATTGATTGACTGACTCAAATTAGTTGCCCAAAGATGCACTTTAGCCCCTTCTTCAGGTAATTTCTCCGGAGCAACATTTCTAAAATATAATGGATAATTTACCTCTGTCTCTACGACTCCATTTACTTTTTGTAAACGAAACTGATGATCATAAAGCTCTGTGGACTCTTTTTTATATTCGACTTCTTTTGCTAATTTTAGTTTACCAACTACCTGACCGGCTGTCCCGGTTACTTCTCTGTCAGTATAACGATCTGCCCAGGTAGTAAGTGCCGAACCATTGAGCTTAAATACAGCCCAAAATAAAATCACTACGCCAAAAATAGCCAGCAGAGCACCAATTGGCCTCTTATCTTCTACTTTGGCTTTAAAATAAAGTGAACCATAAAAGAAAACAATCGGAATACAGGCAAAAATAAAAGCATCTGTACTATCTGAACCAAAGATATAACTGTCTAAATTAGTTTCTGAAGCAACACCTTTTATCAACCAGCCTATTACTCCAAAAACAACAGAAGGCAATAAAATAAACAGGATAATTTTATAAAACGGCATATCTCCTTCCTGAACTCCTTTTTTCTGATCGTAGCCTACATAATGTTTTGTACCTAATAAAAATACAATAACACCTATGAACATACCAACACCAGCAGCCATAAAAGCCCAATGCCACCCTAAAAGGATCTGCAATGCAGCACCAAAGAAATTACAAATAAAAGCGCCAACATTAATTCCCATATAGAAAATATTGTAGCCTTCGTCTTTTTTATCTTTATACTCTTCTTTAGAATAAAAACTTCCTAATAAGGTTGAAATATTGGGTTTAAAAAAACCATTTCCTATAATTACCAAAGTCATGGCAATATAAAGCACCGTTATATCATGTACTCCCATTAAGAAGTAACCAATACCCATTAAAATCCCACCAAAAACAATAGACTTTCTATAACCTAAATACCTGTCAGCAACAAGACCGCCAATAAAAGGAGTTAAAAAAACCAATGCTATAAAAGTTCCATATAAATCAGAAGCTTCTTTCTCGGTCATGGCAAAACCATCCTTTACGTCCTTGAGATATAAAGTAAAGATTCCGATCATTAAATAGTAACCAAAACGCTCCCACATTTCAGATAAAAACAAAAAAGGCAGTGCTTTTGGGTGTTTTTTCCACATAACTATAAACTCTTTTAAAATTAAAATTACCTATAAGTCTAAACCTATAGGTAATTTTTTACATATCATTATTATCATTTATCGCACACCGTGCATCATTTTTTTCAGGAATGGAGTTAAAGCAAATAATACAATTGCCGCGATACCTGTAAGGACAACAAATACCATAAAAAACTCATATAAATTATGGATTTCAAATCCTGCAAAAAAGTGATTGTGAGCGCTAATCTGATGCTGATCTAATAAAGCTAACTGCTCTGCAGTTGGTACAATTTTATTATCTAAAACTCCCTGAAGATCAATTCCTAATTCTTTTGCTTTTGCAAATTTATCACCAGTTGCAGGCAAGATAGAACCTAAAGTTCCTCCTAAAGCATAACCTGATGCATTCGACAAGAAGAATACGCCATATAATAAAGAAGAAAAACGTTTTGGAGATAATTTACCTACTAATGATAAACCAATTGGTGATAAACACAACTCAGCACATGTATTTAAGAAATACAATAAGATCAACCATTTTACCAATAATAATCCTGAAGTTCCGATATACGAAACCTGTGTAGCGATCATAAAGAAACTAATAGAAATTACAACTAAACCAACGGCTAATTTTACCGGAGAAATAGGTTCTTTACCTTTAGCTCTTAAAGTATCCCAAAGTATACTGAAAGGAACTGCTAACATAACTACGAACAATCCATTAAAAATCTGAACCATTGAAGGTGGCATCAACCAGCCAAAGAAATTTCTGTCTGTTTGATTATCCGCAATAAAAGTTAATGACGAACCTGCTTGTTCAAAAGCTGCCCAGAAGAAGATAATAAAGAATGAAACGATATAGATAACTATAATTCTGTCTCTTTCGATTTTAGTTAAAGAAGTATCTGAGATAATTAATCCGGCCAATGATAAACCACTTGAGTAAATCAGTGTATAGATTAAATTCTGACCTACAACATAATGAAAAAAGAATCCTAAAGCGATAAATGCAATTCCTGCAATGACCAAAGCTTTATTAGAAAAATTAGCTTTTTGCGCTTCTCCTTCTTCAAAATCAGAAGCATCGTTTTTAGAAGGTAAACCTCCTAATGGTTTTCCTTCCGGAGTAACCACATATTTATTTTTTAAAAAGTAAAAAAGGATCGTTCCTAAAAACATCGCAACAGAAGCCGCCATAAATCCCCATCTAAAAGCATGGATATCTCTAATTCCTCCTACATCTTTAACATCACCTAACAAAGGACAAATAGACTGACCTAAAAAAGCCCCAATGTTAATACCCATATAGAAAATAGTGAAGGCACTATCTAATTTTGTTTTTTCCTGTTTAGGATATAAACTCCCCACCATACTGGAAATATTTGGCTTGAAGAATCCGTTACCAAAAACAATAACCCCTAACGCAGAATACATGATGATTTTTGCCAAACCAAGATTTGAATCAAAAAGACTACCACTTGTAAACAATAACAATTGCCCAACTGCCATCATCAATCCGCCTAATAAAATACAGTTTCTGTTACCTAAAAAACGATCGGCTACAAAACCACCTAACATTGGCGTTAGATAACACAACCCAAGGAAACCACCATAAATCAAAGATGCTTCTTCTTCCTTCATCAATAATGAATTCACAAGAAATAAAGTTAATAAAGCCCGCATTCCATAGAAATTGAATCGCTCCCACATCTCCGTTCCAAACAATACCCAAAGCCCTTTTGGATGCGCAGTTTTTACTTGAGTTTCTCCCATTTTATTCATTATTTGTTTTTGGTTTAAAGTTTTAGATTATAAATTTTCCTTGATAAAGTTAGTCATTTTATTGTAAAGCTGAATTCTGGTTGCCCCCCCGTAAATACCATGATTTTTATCCGGATATATCTGAGAATCAAATTGTTTGTTCGCCTGAATCAACGCTTCCATCATTTGCATAGAGTTCTGTACATGAACGTTGTCATCGCCTGATCCGTGAATCAATAAAAACTTACCTTTTAATTTATCAACGTGATTTATTGGAGAATTTTGATCGTATCCGCTTGCATTTTCCTGTGGAGTCGTCATGTATCTTTCTGTATAAACACTGTCATAAAAACGCCAGTTGGTTACCGGAGCAACAGCAATAGCCATTTTAAACACATCATTTCCCTGAAAAATACAGTTTGAAGCCATAAAACCACCATAGCTCCATCCGAAGATTCCAATTCTTGAAGCATCAACATAAGGATAAGCACCAATTACTTTTGCAGCATCGATCTGATCTTCTACTTCGTATTTCCCTAATTCTTTTTGAGTTACTTTTTTGAAATCAGCACCTTTGAAACCAGTTCCTCTACCATCTACACAAGCTACAATATAACCTTGTTGTGTTAATGAAGCAAACCAGTAATCATCACTATTATTCCAATCATTGTTTACTTGTTGAGATCCCGGACCAGAATATTGGTACATGAAAACAGGATATTTTTTAGAAGGGTCAAAGTCTTTCGGTTTCAAAATCCACGCATTAAGCTCGTTTCCTTTTGCCGTTTTTAAAACGAAAAATTCTTTTGTTGGTAAATTATAAGCCACTAATTTAGCTGAAAGTGCCTGATTGTTTTCGATTACCTGAATTTCTTTTCCTGTTTTTGACTCATTTAAAGTATAAGTCGTAGGCTGAGATGCACTTGAGAAAGTAGTAATAAAAAATTGGAAATTAGGACTGAAAGTCGCAGCACTAGTTCCTGTTTTAGAAGTTAAACGTACTTTATTTTTTCCGTCTAAAGCAATTCTGTAGATATCTCTGTTGATCGAACCATTTTCTGTAGATTGATAGAAAATAGTTTTTGTTTTTTCGTCGAAACCGTAGTAAGATACTACTTCCCAGTTTCCTTTTGTAACCTGATTTTTAAGTTTTCCGGTTTTGTCATATACATAAATATGATTAAAACCGTCTTTTTCGCTTGTCCAGATAAAGCTATTATCTTTTAAGAAAGTCAAATTGTCTGTAACATCGACATATGCTTTATCTTTTTCATTGAGAACCACTTTTGCAGTTGCCGTAGTTCCATCTACAAATAATAAATCAAGATTATCCTGATGACGGTTTAAAACCTGAGCTGATAATACATTATTATCATTTGTCCATTGTAATCTTGCAATATAAAAGTCATTGTAATTTCCTAAATTAACTTTTTTAGCCGCACTACCTGCTACATCATATATATGTAATGAAACTTCTGAATTTTTTTCTCCCGCTTTCGGATATTTAAAGGTTTCGATTGTTGGATATAAATCTTTATGAAACATTGACATCGAAAATTCAGGAACCTGACTTTCGTCAAAACGAATATAAGCTAGTTTTTTACTGTCTTTACTCCAGTCAAAAGCCCGGACAAATGCAAATTCTTCTTCATAAACCCAATCCGTGATACCATTAATGATGGCATTTTTCTTTCCGTCAGTTGTAACAGCGGTCGATTTTTTAGAAGCTACATCATAAACATATAAATTATTTTCTCTTGCATATGCAATTTTGGTTCCATCAGGAGAGAACGTTGGCTCCTGAACCTGAAAATCAAAAAGTTTCGTTAGTGACTTAGTCGTTATATCGTATAAAAAATAATCTGCCGTAAAAGAGTGACGAAAGATTTTATTTGTATTACATGCAATCAGGATCTTTTTTTCAGAAGCATCAAAAGTATAGCTGTCAATTCCTTCAGCAAGCGCCTTATGATTCTTAGTATCGATTAAATTAGACACTTTTTTGAGGGTTGCAAAATCATATAAATCAATCTGCATACTTCTACTTGCCTGATCTACATTTAAAACCGTATATTGATCTGTATTTTTTAGCGATTGCAATTCATCCATTCCTTTCGCCCTAAATACACCACTATAAATATTTTCGACAGTAATTTTCTGTTGACCAAAAACGGTAGCAACTAAAAACAAAAGTATTACAGTAATTTTACCTGATTTCATTAGAATTATTTTAAATATAAAAAAGAGCCCAATTTTAGTAAAAAAAATGAACATAATACACATTTTAAGTGTTAAATGTTAAAAAAAATAACGTTTGCGTATTTTCCAAATTTCAAATACATTGCAAACAAAACTCTTAAAATGGTATCTTTGCCGCAACTTTATTATTTAAAATACTGAGAATGAACAACGCTGTTGCCGGATTTTCTAAATTATCCAAAAAAGAAAAAACAAACTGGATCGCCAATACTTATTTTTCAAAGCCTGAAGAAGCACTAAATATTATAAGAAATTACTGGAATTCAGACGAGAAGCTACAACAATTGCATGATGAATTCATAGAGAACACGATTTCAAATTTATATATTCCACTTGGGGTTGCCCCTAATTTCCTAATTAACGGAAAATATAAAACTATCCCAATGGCTATTGAGGAGAGTTCTGTGGTTGCTGCAGCATCAAAAGCAGCAAAATACTGGTCTACACGAGGAGGTTTTAAAGCAACCGTAATTGACACTGAAAAAATTGGTCAGGTGCATTTTACTTTTAATGGAGACGCAGAAAAACTGCAGTCTTTCTTTGAGCAAATAAAACCAAAATTTTTCTCTGACACACAAAGCATTACCAAAAACATGCAACAACGTGGCGGTGGCATTTTAGACATCAAACTTAAAGACAAAAGAAGCCTGCTTGAAAATTACTTTCAGCTCCATGCTACTTTCGAAACTAAAGACAGTATGGGTGCAAATTTCATAAATTCCTGCCTGGAGCAATTTGCAACAACTTTGAAAGATGAATTTCAAAATTCTGATTTATTTTCAGAAGACGAAACCTTAAAAATTGTCATGAGCATTTTATCAAATTATGTCCCAAATTGTATTGTAAGAGCTGAAGTTTCCTGCCCTATTGAAGATTTAACAGAGAAACACATTCCAAATCCACAAGAATTTGCAGAACGATTTCTACAAGCCGTTCAGATTGCCGAAGTGGAACCTTTTAGAGCCGTAACTCATAATAAAGGAATCATGAACGGAGTTGACGCCGTAATTCTGGCAACCGGAAATGATTTTAGAGCAGTTGAAGCCGGAGTTCATGCGTATGCTTCAAAAAATGGTCAATACGCCAGTTTATCTCATGCTAAAATCGAAAACGGAATTTTTACTTTCTGGCTTGAAATACCTTTAGCATTAGGAACTGTTGGAGGATTAACCTCTTTACATCCTTTAGTAAAACTTTGTTTTGAAATACTCGAAAAACCTTCAGCAAAAGAATTAATGGAGATTGTAGCTGTTGCAGGTCTGGCACAAAATTTTGCCGCTTTGCGTTCGCTAACAACAACCGGAATTCAGGAAGGTCACATGAAAATGCACTTAAACAATATCATTAACCAATTTGAAGCCAATGAAGAAGAACGTCGTTTAATTAAATCTTATTTTAAGAAAAATGCCGTATCTCATAGCGCTGTAGTTGAATTTATTGAGAATCTAAGAAAATAACACAATTTATAAATTCCAAATTATTAAATCTTTAAATAAATTCTAAATTCCAACAATAAGTGGAATTTGGAATTTTATCCCGAAGCTTTGGGATTGGAATTTATGTGAAACATACATGCATGAAAACAACCTTTTACAGTAACGGAAAACTTTTAATTACAGGCGAATATTTAGTCTTAGATGGCGCCAAAGCTTTTGCATTACCTACTAAATTTGGACAAAATTTAATTGTAGAGAATGCCTCAAATGAGGAAATTCAGTGGAAAAGCTATGATTTTGATGAACACCTTTGGTACGAAGACACTATTTCTTTTACTGAGATCATCAATAATACAGATACAAAAGCCGAAACTGTAAAGACAACTTTGGTACAAATTCTACATGAAGCCTATCTTCTAAATCCCGATTTTATAAGCAAGTCTGACGGATATAAAATCAGCACACAACTTACATTCCCAAAAAACTGGGGATTAGGAACGTCTTCTACTTTATTGAACAACATTGCTCAATGGACGAACATCGATGCGTTTACACTCTTAAAAAATAGTTTTGGAGGCAGTGGTTACGACATTGCCTGTGCACAAAACGACACTCCTATTATATACCGCTTAGAAGAGAACTTACCTCTAGTGGAATCTGTAAGCTTTAATCCGGATTTTACCCAAGACATTTATTTCGTTTACCTTAATAAAAAGCAAAATAGCAAAACAGCGATAAATGGTTATTACAACAATAAAAATCAAAATTTAGCGCACAATATCATTGACAACAATAAAATTACTGAGGCGGTTTTAAATGCAAAAACACTAAAGGAATTTGCGAATGCTTTGGAAAAACATGAAATCCATTTGAGTACTATTCTAAAAGTGAAAACGATTAAAGAAGCTGCTTTTCCTGATTTTGATGGCGTCATAAAAAGCCTTGGAGCCTGGGGAGGAGATTTTGTCATGGTAATTTCAAAAGAAAACCCAACGACATATTTTGCTTCAAAAGGATACGAAACCATTCTTACCTATAATGAAATGATATTGAATTAGACAGTAAAAACTATCTGTCTCTTCAAATTTTCAAAACATTCAAGAGCGTTAACAAAAAATACAACTCATAAAAAAACCCGAAACATTCATTAGAACGTTTCGGGTTTTATATTTAACCTTTATTTACTAAAAACTAGTAATTAAATTGTAATCTGTTATCTTCAATCTTAGCATTGCTTTTTAAAGCCGGTAAAATTCTACTTGCATCATTTGCGCTTTGAGCTTTTACTTTAGCAACATACTCAGCATGGTTTGTAAGAGCAGGTGCTTTTACAGTACTAATATTTTTTACCACATAAACTCCTGTATTTCCTTCAATTGGAGCAGAGATTTTATTTGGAGTTAATGCAAATGCATTACCAACAACTCTAGGCTCTTGTCCAACTCCACCAGATAAAACAGGATTCTCCATAGTAACATCAGCCGCTTGTTGAACTGCTACACCAGCGCTTTTAGCAATAGCTTCTATTGTAGCACCTGTCATTTTAGCTTTTAGCATTTCAGCTTTTTTCTTATTTTTCAAGATTGACTCAACATATGGTCTTGCTACTGTTACAGAAACTAAACCAGATTTGTTCTCACTTTTGTATTGAGCAATTACGTGTCCAATATTAGCGATCTCAAAACGTTTTACGTCTCCAACACTAGTTTCTTTATCATAAGCCCATCTCACGATGTTACGTTGGTTTCCTAGAGGACCAAATGCTTCATCCATAGCTTTTGCAGTTACAGGAGGAGCAACTTTTAAACCTAATTCTTTTGCTGTTGCATTGAAATCTTTCTTTGCAGCATCCATTTCAAATTTAGTTGCTAATGTAAATACTTTATCAGAAGTAGCTTCAGATGGCTCAATTTTCTGAGCAATTGTAGCTAAACGAATTCCGTCTTGTTTATCAGTAATTTTGATAATGTGAAATCCAAAAGGAGTTTCTACTAAACCAACTTTTCCTATTGGGTTATTGAATACAAAATCATTGAATGGTTTTACCATTTGGTTTGGACCAAAATATCCTAAATCACCACCTTGTTGTGCAGATGAATCATCAGAGCTTGTAAAAGCCAACATCATGAAACTATCCGGATTTGCCTGAACCTGAGCAAGAATTTCTTCTGCTTTAGCTTTAGCTTCTTCTTTTGTTCTTTTTTCTTTTTGGTTTGGAGTTTGAGATCCTTCATAACCAATTAAGATATGACTTGCTTTTGCATTAACACCTGCTTTAAATCCTAAAGATTTAGAAATAGCATAGTATCTTCCAAAAACGTATGGTCCGTATATTGCTCCGGCAGGTAAACTGAATAATTTATCAGCATCGATAGCAGGTAAAGCATTTTTAGGCACATAAGTTGAATCGTAAGGAACATCAGAGTTTGAGTTTACAAATTCAGCAATGTTAGTTGCATTTCTAAAACCTGGCAAAGTATCATTTTTACCTGTTTTTGCGTTGTACTCTACTCTTCCGTTTAATAAAGCAGTGATTTTTGCTTTAATTTCAGCTTCGTCTTCTTTTGAAGCTTTGTCTTCTACTAAAACATATTGAATTTCACGAGTTGCATCCGCTTTGAATTTCTTCTCGTTTTTCTTCATATAATCTACAATTTCTGAATCAGAAATTTTTACATCGCTATCTTTTATAGAAGAATATAATGCAGCAGCATAAGCAAAGTTTACTTTGTTAGCTTCCATTTCATATTTCAACTTTCCTTCACTAGCTGTAGTATAAAGACCTGCTTTTACTAATGTGCTGTAGATTTGGAATTTTGCATTTAATTCAGCATCTTTTTCTTTTTCAGAGATATATTGTGCTGCCTCAGGATTAGCTTTAAAGTATTCTTTAAATTTAGCTACATCAAAAGCTCCGGCTGCATTTAAAAACATTGGGTTTTTACCAATATTCGGATCTGATTTTAAAACTTCAAGTAAGTGTTTCTCACCAACTCTTAATCCTAATTTATCAAACTGAGATGATAATAATGCGATCGAAACCTCTTGATCCCAAACTCTGTTTGCAGCTTCAGTGGAAGTAATTCCTTGACCACTTTTTTCAGCATTACTAACTTTAACTCTAAAGTCTTCAAATGAAATATCTTTTCCGTCGATGCTTCCTACATCCTTTGCACTAGATCCTCCACCTTTAGAGGTAAAGATACCTTCTATTATAAATGCAAATAATGCAAGTGCAATAACACCTATCAATAAAGCCGAACGTTGTCTAATTTTTGCTAAAACTGCCATTTTTATTATCGTTAATTTTATATTCAGTTTGCGAAAATACAATTATCTAGTTAATAACAATACAACTAGGGTTTTATTTTACACAATTTTTTTCATTAATTTAAAAAATCACTCTTTTATCGTCAATTTCACCAATTCGATTTTCTTATTTGAAGCTTCCTCAATCACAAAATGATAGCTGTCTATCACTATTTCGTCACCTTTTTGAGGAATTTCCTTGGTAGAATTAACAATAAAACCGCCTAATGTTCCATAAGAATCTTCTTCAGGAATAGATAACTTATAAGTTTCGTTTAAGTACTCAACATCTAATCTGGCAGAAAATAAATACCTGCCTTCGCCTAATTCCTGTTCGATCAACTCTTCTTCATCTGAATCGTGCTCATCTTCAATCTCTCCAAAAAGCTCTTCAACTATATCTTCTATTGTAATGATCCCTGAGGTTCCTCCGTATTCATCTAAAACAACCGCTACGTTCTTTCTTTTCTTAATCAATAAATTCAGCGCATCTTTTATCAAAATAGTCTGAGGAACAAATTCAACAGTCATTAAAACTGATTTTATTGTTTTGGGCTTTTTAAACAGATCAAATGAATGCACATAACCCACAATATCATCTACTGAGTTTTGACTGACTATTATCTTAGAATAACCTGTTTCTATAAACAACTCCTTAAGCTCTGCAATACTGTCAAACAAATCAATATCGACTATCTCTGTACGAGGTGTCATTATATCGCGTGCTTTTACTCCTGAGAATTCTAAAGCATTTTGAAAAATCTGAATTTCGGAATCTACTTCATCATCATCTTCAACAGAATTCATTTGCTCTGTAATATAATTTCCCAGTTCTATTTTACTAAAATACAATTGAACCTGATCGCCCTCTGTCTTGAAAAATTTTTGCAATACAAAATCTGATATCCAGATAAAAAAAGTGGAAATGTAATAAAACAGCCTATAAAACAGATATGCCGGAATTGCAAAAAACTTAATTAATGAATTGGCATAGATCTGAAAAAAAACTTTAGGAAAAAACTCTGCTGTTATTAAAACGATAAAAGTCGAAAGTATGGTTTGAACCAATAAACTTGTTAAATCAGAGAAATGAAATCCTAAATTGACAATGCATTCCAGAATCAAATCTCCCATATAAAAACCATAAACAACCAATGCGACATTGTTACCAATAAGCATTGCAGCGATAAACTTCGAGGGATTTTCGGTAAGTTTCGTTAAGATTTGTGATAAAAAATTATCTTGTTTTTTTTCTATTTCAAGATAAATTTTATTCGAGGAAACAAAAGCTATTTCCATTCCTGAAAAAAATGCTGATAGTATTAAACATAGTATTATAATACCAATTTCCATTTTTTACTGTTTTTTGTTACGATCATCAAATTTCCTGGCAAATTTTCTCCTGAAGAAGAACATAAAAACTGCCATACCCGCAATTATAAAACTCAGGGTAGCACCATCATTACCTTCGTTTATTTTTATAACTCCGTCATAAATAAAGTAAACGGCAAATGCCAAGTAAACGTACTGTGTATATTTTAAATAATTCATAATTATATTTTTTCGTCTGATTCTATTTCGCCACTTACTCGTTGCGAATTAATCACTTTAAAATCTTTACTAAAATCTATTCCCTGACCGTAAGAAATTCCTTTTGCATCTGTAAGCTTAAACTTTCTTTCAGTATAAAACCATTCATTTTTCTGATCGAAAAACAATTGTTCCGTTTCGAGTATCTGCCCTGTTTCTGATGTAATTTTGACCTTTCCCTGTAAATCTATTATGCCGGTTGGCTTATACGAAACCGCATAATTTGACACTATAAAAGTACGCTTTTGTTTTTTATCGTATAATGTAACATCGATTCCTTTTGGAAACTCCGTAAAAGGGAAATCCAAATTGGAATAATCTAACATTTTTGGACTTTTAAGAACTCCTGTAATTAATCCGGAATCAGTGTATTTGATATTAACAGTATCTGCATCACTTCCGGGAACAAACTCTGAGAAATTAATTTTCTGAACTTCCTTAAAATTACTTTCGCATCCAAAAAACAGTGTCACAGTAAAAACTGTGACAACCGCTATAATATATCTCTTTGGTAAATTCATTTGCCAAATGTAGTAAATTGTACGAGCTTAAAAAAACGCAAAAGTGTATCTTTAGTTGAATTTACTTTTCACGAACCATCTGTCATTGAAAGAAAAACTCAAACTAAAGTTGAAATAGTTCTCCTGAATCAAATCTGCAGAAGTTGTTCCTCTTTTACCAAATTCCACACCAACGTTTACATTTGAGAAAGATCCGTTACCAAGAGGAATCCCGGCACCTAAACTCATTCCCACATCATTGATTGATTCGTTATTAACAACAAGACCCAGTTTCTCGTATTTTAATCCGGCTCTGTACGTGATCCTGCTTAAATGACTGGTAAATGAAGCGTAATTAGGGATATAATATCCACCAATTGCATATTTCTGATACTTTTCATAACGCACATTATCTGCTGCATTATAATAATTCGCAAGTTGTCCGTTACCTTGAAAAGCAAGTGTAGTACCTACTAACCATTTTCTTGCCTGTCCTATACCTGCACCAAATGTTATTTTGTTTGGCAGTTTTAAATTAGTTTCCTGTGCAGCTCCTTCATAAGGATCCGGATCACCATCTACCGTAATAAACCTTGTACTGTTTGAGTTTAATGTACTTGCAAAAGTATAGCTCAAACTCGTAAACAAACTTAATTTTTTATCAATTTTTGTTTGATACATAGTACCAATATTAAAACTAACCCCGGACAACTCAGAAGTATTTGTTTCCTGAGTACCGTTTTGAACTCCTGTAGCAAGCTCAACACTTGTAGTTGTAATTTTACCAAAATTATATTGTGCATCAGCTCCAATATTCCACTTAGGTGTAATTTTATATCCTAAACCTGCAAATACTTTATTAACTCCACCTTTTCCCTGAAGTTGTGAACTTGTTCCGTCTACTATCGCTGTCTGGTCATTTAGAATTTTATATCCAACTGAAGTTACAGGTACTAAACCAAACGCTGCTCCAAATTTTCCCATTGGGATTCCCAACGCTAAATAATCAAAAGTAGATCTTTGTGCTTTTGCAGATTCATCTGTAGTTTTTAAAGTAGATGAACCAAATGTTCCTCCAACTGTAAAAACAGTTTGTCTTAAACTGGCATAACTGGATGGATTTTCAATATTCAAATGGATACTATCCTGCTCTACCGAAACCCCTGCCATAGACCTATTTTCAAGAGTTCCTCTAAATCTGACATCTCCAATTCCGAAGAAAGAATAAGGAGAAGCTGTACCCTGTTGAGCAAATGAAACGAACGAGATAAGCAAACAAGCGCTTACTATAATTTTTTTAATCATTGTCGATTTTATATTGAAATGTTTGGTTCAAACTTTCTAAAAGGAAATTTGAATTGGCAAATATGGTATTTTTTAATCGTTTAGCCAAAAAAACTGCATCTCCTCCCGTTAAAATTATTATAAAATTTGAAAAGTTTGCTCGATATTCATCGATAAAACCGTCAATCTCATAGACGAACCCATTTACAACGCCGGAATGAATGGCTTGTGTTGTTGAGTTTCCTATATACAACTCAGGCGCCTCAAAAGCCAGCAAAGGCAGTTTAGCGGTGTAATTATGCAATGCTTCGTAACGTAATCGTAATCCCGGAGATATGGCTCCTCCCAAATAATTATCATTTTCGTCGATAAAATCGTAGGTAATGCAGGTTCCTACATCGATGACTAATCTGTTTTGTTTAGGAAACTGCAGTGTTGCTCCCGAAGCCAAAACCATTCTGTCGATCCCTAACGTTTTTGGGGTCGCATATTTATTTACAAAAGGATAAACATCTTCATTCGTTAAAAAATGAATTTTTAATTCGTTTTCGAACGTCAAAAAAGATTGCTTATCGATGTTTCCAACTGATGCAACAACCAAATCAGAGCAGTTTGGAAATTTTTCTAAAATTTTTTCAATTTTTTTTTCAAGCTCATTTTTCTCAAAAACAAAATTTTCAAGAACAGTATTTCCCTCAAAGACAGCTGCTTTAATTCGAGTATTTCCAACATCAACCGTTAAAATCATCTTTACTTTTTTATCAGTGCGAAGATACGAATTGATTTTTTTAAAAAAATGTTTTGGATAAATGAAAAATGATTCTATCTTTGCACCCGCAATCAGCACGGTGCCTTAGCTCAGATGGTAGAGCAATGGACTGAAAATCCATGTGTCCCTGGTTCGATCCCTGGAGGCACCACCGTTAAAACCCGAATAGAAATATTCGGGTTTTTTGTTTTTAATAGTTTTTCAACCGCCAAGAATCCGAAAATTGACCGTTTTTTTACCGCAAAGAGCGCAAAGATTTTTTATTTAGGACTACGTTTAAAAACGCAAAGTTCGCAAAGCTTTATGATAAAGCTTTGCGAACTTTGCGTTTTTTACTTTGCTATCTTTGCAGTTAATTTTTTTTTCTAAAATCCGGTTCCAAAAAAAACTATTGATGAAACACCGAAACTGCAGGGAAATAATATCCTGAATAATTTACGGATTCTGTTTTAGCTCCTGAGTCAGCATTGAACAGATAAAGATTATTGATTGCGAAATTCACACCAAAACCTTCATTTACTGTATTTACCACCAAAGTGTTTTTCTTTCGATCATATCCAATTCCTGCCCCATATAAGATATTTGAATTTGTTAATGTAATAAAAGGCGCACTAAGAGACTCTGGAGTACCACTGTACTTATACACTTGTTTACCACCGCTAAAACTACCATTTTTAGCAATAAAAATATCATTTTTAGCAGCCGTTATAGATCCCGGATGCCATGCTCCCCAACTTCCGTAAGCCTGAAAACCTAATGCAATTTCTTTTACTTCAAGCGTATTTGAGTCTATACTGATAAGATTTTTACCTCCTGCAGCCCAAACTTTTTTATCATCGGTAACAGCAAATCCTAAAACTATTCCCGGAATCGTTTTTTCGACTGTCAATGTTGAAGCATTAATAACAATAACACCTTTTGTAGCTGACAATGCAAAAATATAACCGTTTGCCTTAACAACATCTCCTACCTGACCTGTAACGCCTTCGATTTGCCCACTAACCTCCATCGTATTAAGATTAAGCTTAAATATCCCTTTACTGGCTGTTAACAAAGCTTGATTTTCATCAATACCTACTACCGCACGCCAGTCGTTTCCGCCTTTTGCAGGGATTCTTTTCTCTTCTTTTAGAGAATAAGCATCTGCTACTACTACCGGTCCGCCAACTTTAGAAACTAAAAATAGTTTTTTATTAATGATAGTTCCAAATTCTAATGTAGAGGATGCCGGTTTTAAATCTTTGTCCGGATTTACTTTTACAAAAACACTATCTTCTATGGCTTTTGTATCGTATCTATAAAACCCTACCGTTCCTGTTCCGTGACCAAACCATCCTTCGTTGATTACATAAAAACCATTCTCATATGCTCCGTATGCATGGATATCATAGGTAAGAGCTACTTTTCCACCTTCATTTTTGGCTGTCATTGTAATTTTAAAATCACCTCTGGTTTCCGGTTTAAAAACATAAGTAGAATCAGACCCTACAACACTTCCATTTACTGCCCATTCAAAGGACACATTTTTTCTATCTGCTAATTTCGAGTTTAACTGTAGTGTTTTTCCAATGGTCAAAGTATCTTTCAATTGCTGCTCGCCTTTTATTACAGGAGGCGCTGTAAAATCATCATCATTATTACACGAAACTGTAAGCATCATCAAAGAAGCAATTGCAATTAATTGCCTGGAAAAAAATTGGTTTTTCATTATTAAATATTTAAAATTTTAGTACTTAAATCTTTAAATCGAAATACAGCTTACTCTAACAAAAGTTCTATAAACAAACTTTTGTAAAAGCACAGCATATTGTACAGCGAAAGGTTGTAATGATTTTTTTTGTGAAGAAAAAGAAAATATCGGAATGAAAAACCTCCAGAAGGAAATTGCTTTTGCGATGTTATATTTGCAGAAAAAAAATCTCATAAATTCCATTTTTGGCTTACGAGAATAGAATAACCAAACCATACCATGATCACGTAAAGTGAAAAAGTATTGTTCTTAATTCAAGCTTCAATCCCCGAAAGCTATTTATTACTATAAAAATGGCAGGTCTTCTGACTTGCTCCCTACCCCCAGCCTTCCCTTTCGAAATGAAAAGTGACGTATTAAAGGGTTTCGGTTAATGAGCTTACAGCTGCGGGACAGTTTTGGATTTACACCAAATTCCCTTTTAATGTCTATATTTCTTCAATATGACAACCATTTCCTGATTCAAAATTTGAGGTGCAAAACTAGTGTTTTCTTTCTTAAAAAAACAATAGATTCTTTACTTTAAAGGGTTTCAGCATTTCTTCAACATATAATTTATACGGAATTATCAGGCTGTGATTTACCGAATAAATGTTGAGTTAACAATTAAATAACTTTTGTTAAAAAAGTATCAAATAAATAAAAAAATATCTTTTATATTCGTAAAAAAATATTTTATAGTTTTATTTATTATCAAGTACACAAAGTCAACTTATGAACAAAACTTCTACAAAAGGCATTTGGAAAGTAATTTCGGCCTCGTCAATGGGTACAATGATCGAATGGTATGATTTCTATATTTTTGGAAGTTTAGCCGTTGTAATTTCAACTAAATTCTTTCCAAGCGACAATCCCACCGCAGCATTTTTATCCACTTTAGCCACTTTTGCAGCAGGATTTGTGGTGCGTCCTTTTGGTGCATTATTCTTTGGAAGACTTGGAGATATCATTGGTCGTAAATACACTTTTATGGCTACTTTACTGCTAATGGGCGGTTCTACTTTTTTAATAGGCTGTATCCCGAGTTATGAAACGATTGGTTTTATGGCTCCGTTATTAGTTTTGATTTTACGTTTACTACAAGGACTTGCTCTTGGCGGAGAATATGGCGGTGCTGCCACTTATGTTGCTGAACATGCTCCTGTGGGACAGAAAGGATACTGGACTTCCTGGATTCAAACCACGGCAACGGTTGGTTTATTCATTTCTTTAATGGTGATCTTAGCGACAAAAAATGCACTTTCTCCTGAAGACTTTGATTCCTGGGGATGGCGCGTTCCGTTTTGGGTTTCTATTGTAATGGTAGGAGTTTCTTATTTAATCCGTAAAAACATGGATGAATCTCCTGTATTTGCCAAAGCTAAAAAAGAAGGTACTACGAGTAAAAATCCATTAAAGGAAAGTTTTGGAAACAGATATAATCTAAAATTTGTTTTGCTGGCATTATTTGGCGCTACAATGGGACAAGGTGTTGTATGGTATACCGGACAATTTTACGCCATGAGTTTTATGAAAACTGTAATGAATGTAGACTCATCACAGGTTGACACTTTACTTGGAATTGCATTATTAATGGGAACTCCGTTTTTTATCTTTTTTGGATGGCTGAGTGATAAAGTAGGACGAAAATACATCATGATGAGCGGAATGTTACTCGCCATTTTGTTTTACAGACCTATTTATAAAATGATGTATACGACCACAGATGTGAGTTATAAAACTGAAATCACAGATAAAAGAAATCAATCTATTGACACAAACAAAAATAATGACAAAATAACGTCAATCTCAAAAACCTATACTGACGGAACTTCGTATATCGAAAAGAAAACAGATTTTGCAGATAAAAAAGAGGCTCAAACTCATATATCGATCAATATAAATTCAAGCGATGAATGGACTTTAATTCTCTTGGTTTTTATCCAGGTTTTGTTTGTTACCATGGTCTATGGCCCAATTGCCGCATTTTTGGTCGAAATGTTTCCAACAAAAATCAGATACACATCAATGTCTCTGCCTTATCACGTTGGGAATGGTATTTTTGGAGGTTTACTGCCTGCCATTTCTACCTATTTCGTAACACATGCCAAGCAAGCCGGAAAACCGGATTTTTATCTTGACGGACTCTGGTATCCTATTATTATAGCATCTGTTTGCTTTGTAATTGGAATGATTTACATTGATAATAAAAACAAAACTAATCACCTTTAATACTATAATTATGAATACGATCAAACAAATTTTAGGTGTTTTATGGATTATTCTTGCAGCTGCAGCAGCTTACTTTTGTGTCTTTGAATTTGGCTTGCCCAAACTTCTTTCTGACCAACAGGACGATTTAGTATTTGGAATCATTATCCTTTTTATTCTTACTCCTTTAATTGTTCTGGGATTGGGAACTTTTGGTTATTTTGCCGTAATTGGGGAATACAACGATAAGAAGAAATAGAAAATAAATTACACGAGAAAAGGGCTGTCTACGTTATGTAGAACAGCCCTTTTGCATTACTAACCAAACCAAAATTTTTACTTTGTAAGTGTGTTTTTATTCATTACCAACTTCCATAAATATAGCTTCGATTAAAAAAAGGCTACCTACAGAGATAGCCCTTATTAATTTCAGGGAAGTTATCCTTGATTCGGAATCATTAAATAGCTTCCGTCTAAATCATTGAAATAAATAACATATTTAGATTTTTCTACTGGTATGTTTTCTCCATTACCGCCTCCTGAAAAAGCAGTATCTCCACCCCAGGCAACATCCCAACCATCATTTGCTCTAAACTTAAGTCCACCATCATTTAAGGCAGTCACGCCAAGGCTCCATGCGTGTTTATTAAAAGTAGAGTTTACCATAGGGGTAGAAGCATCCCAACCTTTTGGTGTACTGTCTCCAATAATTCCAACCGTTGCGTTCGTTTTTGCAGCAGCATCATTATAAGTTACTAATGTATACGTTAAAGCTTTTGTGTTAAATTGAAAAGTATAATATCCATCTGCCGGAATTGTAAATTCGCCTGCATTACTATTTATTTCAATAGCATCACTTCCGGCTTTCCCTAATTGAGTCGCCCAGCTTCCTTTTTCAGAAATCAACTTAAAATTACCTGCTTTAAAGAAACCTGTAAATTTATATAGATCTGCATTTTTTCCATCTCTATACATCGGTTGATGCTTCGTGTCAAGGTTGTTATCCCAACCACCTTCTACAGCAGCTCCTACTAAATACCAATCCGTAAAATCATATGCTACTCTTCCCGAGTAAGGTGTTACACTGATTGTGATAGCTTTAGACATCTGAGGAACTTCTCCTGAAATATCCGAAGAAACTTTTACGTCAAACTGAGATACTACATCTGTTGCTGCTCCTAAATCAATTGCTGCCTGATTTAAATCTTTAACCAGTACAGAAACTTCAGCAATATTACTCGTTGTTTCAAGGGTTATCGCTTTTGTAAAATCGCCACCTTTTTTATCAATTATCAACTTATATTTTAGCACTACAGGAGCAGAATATACTGCTTTTGACCATGTAAATTTGTCAGCTACATCTCCTGCATGATCTGCATCTAATACAAATTCTTTTCCTGTTACTGGCGCAGTTATTTCAGGCGCTGTAACAGCATCAACAATTGGCCTGTTATCTACAGCATCAGCATTACATGATACCGCCAATACACCAATAAATGCGATTAAAATTTTATATATATTTTTCATTTTACTATTTTATAAAGGTGTTAGTATCCTGGATTTTGCTTCAATGTTGGATTTGCCTGAATAGTTCTGGCAGGAATAGGCATTAAATCTCTGAATGATTCAGTCGACGTACCAGTCATAACCCCACCTTTCCATTGCCAGATTTTAGATCCTCCGGTAAATTTCCCAAAACGAATCAAATCTGTTCTTCTGTGGCATTCCCAAAATAATTCACGTCCTCTTTCTGCCAAAATAAAGTCAAGAGTCAAATCTCCATTAGTTATTGATCTAGCTTCAGCTCTTTTTCTAATTTGGTTAATATATCCTACAGCAGTACCTATATTACCTGTACTGGCTCCTCTTACCGTAGCTTCAGCATACATCAAATAAGCATCAGATAATCTGAACATTGGAAAATCAGTATCCGGAACATCTGGTCTTTGCGCTTTTGATCCGTCAGAGTTTACATTGATGAATTTTGTTACAGCATAACCATCTGTAAAAGTTGATACGTTATTAATATCTAAAGACTGACCATCTGTATAAAATGTCCCTCTTTTATCTCCGGTTGCAGTAGCATCAGGAAAAAGAGCCACAAACTCTTTACGAGCTCTGGTTCCCTGCCATCCACCATCCATACCCTGATCTGCAGAATCCATACTACCACCAATAGAAGCGTGAATGATAAAACTCATTCCTCCACCTACTGCTCTAATAGCATTACCATCACTAATGATTGGAAAAATAAATTCGCTTTGAGCTCCGTTTCTATTATTGTCTGCAGAGAATAAATAACGATATGGTACATCTGCAAATTTATATGTTGAATTAATAATTTCACCACATAAAGAAGCTACTTCGCTATTTTTTTCTACTCCTATGTATACCTTAGCATTTAAATAAATTTGTGCCAATAAAAATTTAGCAGCAACTTTATCTATTCTACCATATTCATTTGCTCCAGAAGCAGCTAAATCTTTATCCATATCTTTTAACTCCCCTTCAACAAAAGCAAAAACTTCTGCTCTTGTTTTTTGCACGGGATAAAATAATCCAACAGGATCAGCTTCAGTTGTAATAGGCACACCTCCAAACAAATCCATTAGATTATAGTAAGAGAATGCTCTTAAAAAACGAGCTTCTGCTCTAAAAGTCACAATTTGCGCTTTTAGATTATCATCCACTCCTCTGGCTTTCAATTTTTCCTCTGTAGTTTGTCTTAAAAACTCATTCGCAACACTAATTTCATAGAATGCTCTTGAGTATGTTCCTGCCAAAAATTCATTTGCAGGAGCCCAATTTTGTGTATTTAAAGTGGGTAAAGTACCATCAGCCCATCCAATAATTGCTTCATCAGTAGGAAGTTCCTGCACCACAAAAAGCAATCTTAAATAACTACTAAAGTCTCCTCCAAGTCCTGCAATATCCGGTTTACCATCTCCGTCATTACCTCCTACATATAAACCTGCGTATAATTTTGCTAATACTTGTTTGTATGAAGCCGGGTCCTCAAAAAAGGTCTCAGATAAAAATTCGTTTTTATCACGAGGCGTCACATCTAAGTCGCCAGTACACGAAGTAAGCGTCATATTTAATCCTAAAATCAATAGGAAAAAATAAGATATATGTTTAAATGATATTTTCATTTTATTTCTTTTTAAATTTATTTTTCAGTGCGCGATTAGAAACTTGCATTTACCCCAAACAAGTATGTTCTGGCTCTTGGGTAAACATTATTGTCTATTCCGTTGAATTTCTCAGGATCTAAACCACCATATTTTGTAAGTACAAAAACATTCTGAACACCGGCAGTAAATCTTAAACTAGCTGATTTTAATAACGTTTTATCAAAAGTATACCCAAGAGTAACATTATCTAACTTGATAAAAGAAGCATCTTTTATGTAATAATCAGATAAGTAACGAGATGTACCATTGTCTTCATACGTAAATCCAGTATTAAGATAATCAGAACCCACATTCGATAAATCTGTTTGTCTTCTTAAACCTGCGTCAGAATATCCAAGGTTAGAACTCACATTATCAAAAATATAATTTCCTAAACTCGCTCTCCAGTTCATTGTAAAATCAAACTTTTTATAGTTTAAAGTAGAAAATAATCCAAACGAGTAATCTGCTGCTGGTTTATGAAATCTGTAACGATCTCCATCATCAATTTTACCATCTCCGTTTCTGTCTACATAAGCGCCGGCAATTGGTTTTTTATTAGCATCGTATAATTGCTCGTATACTAAAAATGATTCTGGTGAGTATCCTACAGAATTAACCTGAATTTTATTTCCACCACCTCCGGCAATATTATCTCCGGTTAAGTATCCGTCAAAACCTGGAACAGTAACTCCTAAATCTGTAATTTTTCGATCAATATAGGTAGCATTAAAAGCAACATTCCAGTTCAATTTATCCCCTTTAATGATGTCTGACTGAATATTAAACTCAAACCCTTTAGTTCTTACACTACCAACATTATAAGTTCCAGTATTTCTAATATTTGCTCCATCCGGAACCACAACATCTGCTAATAAATCAGTTGATTTTTTATCAAAATAATTTACTGTACCCGTAATTCTGTCATTCAGGAATCCAAAATCAACCCCAAGGTTCATCTCTCCTAATTCTTCCCACTTGATATTTTCATTATATCCTTCAGGTCTTGCTGTTTTATAAATGGTATTCCCAAAAATATACTGAGAATTAATAGTACCAAGTGTAACTCTTCTCAAATAATCGTACTGAGCTAAAATATCCTGTTGTCCGGTTGTACCATAACCTACCCTTAATTTTAAACTAGAAAGTGTATTATTATCTTTTAAGAAAGATTCTTCGGCAATATTCCATGCAAAAGCTGCTCCCCCAAAATTACCCCATCTGTTTTCTTTAGAAAAACGTGAAGTTCCGTCTCTTCTGTAGTTCAGTGTCAAAAGGTAACGGCTGTCATAGTTTAATGTCAAACGACCAAAAAAAGATTGCAAATTAACGTCCGGATCAATTGTTGTTAATTCATTACGAGTTGGCTGTGTAGTCTCTCCTGATTCGTATTTTTGTTTTTGAAACATCTGATAGTTATATCCTGCAGTTGCATCAATCTTAAATTTACCTAAGTCTTTCGTATAATTAAAATAGGTGTTTAAGTTCTTATTTTGAAGATCATTAGTGTAACTATTGTAGTTTCCTAAATTTACCCAATTTCCCGAACTAAAAGCATTTGGCTGATATCCTAAAGGACTTTGTGTACTTTGTCTGTTATATCCGCTGCTATCAAACCTGTCAATACCGGCTTCAGCGATGATTCTTAAGTCTTCGAAGAAATGAAACTTATAATCTACTCTAATATTACCCCATTTTCTGGTAGAAGTTGATCTTTTGTCTTCCTCATTTAATCTGGCAACCGGGTTTCTTGAAGGCAATAAAGGTAAATTTCCGTTAGGTTCTAACCATTCAAAATACCCTCCGTAACGAGATCCTGACTGATAAACAGATTGTGTAGGATCAAATCCTATAGCTCCGCCAATAACAGCTCCTTCATCCTGAAATTGATTTTTATTAAACGATATATTTCCGCTAATATCAATTTTCAGGTGATTATCAAATAATACCGGATTTAACGATATCGATGTCGTAGTTCTTTCAAAAGAAGTGTTTCTTAAGATTCCAGGATTATCAACATTACCAACAGATAAACGCACCGGTAATTTATTAAATAATGAACCACTTACAGAGATATTATTGTTCGTTGTCAGGGCTGTATGAAAAATTTCATCCTGCCAGTTTGTATTTGCAGTCCCCATTAATGCTTGTTGAGCAGGAGTACCTTTAGTATTTACTAAATTACGAAATTGGTCAGCACTTAACACATCAACCGTATTAGCCACTGTATTAATACCAACTTGTGAGCTAAAATTAACTTTTACACCGCCTTTACTTCCTTTTTTAGTCGTAATTACAATTACACCATTTGCTGCTCTGGATCCGTAGATCGCTGCTGCAGAAGCATCTTTAAGCACTGTAAAAGATTCAATATCATTAGGGTCAATTGTAGACAAAATACTAGTTGATCCACTTGGTACTGCATTACTTAACGGAAGTCCGTCTAATACAATCAAAGGTTCATTAGAAGCTGTTAATGAAGATCCTCCACGTATTCTAATATCAGCTTTTGCTCCCGGAGCACCTCCTCCAACAACATTTACACCAGCGATACGACCGCTGATTAAACTTTCCGGAGTAACGTTGATTCCTTTGTTAAATTCTTTTGCAGAAATTTGGGATACAGAACCTGTAGCATCTTTTTTCTTAACAGTACCGTAACCTACCTGTACCACAACTTCTTGAAGCTGATTGGTATCTTCCTCTAAAGAAACTGATAAAGTTTTTTGACCATTAAAAACTATCGTTGACGTTTTATACCCAATAAATGAAACCAAAATTTTGTCTCCATTTTTTACATTAGATAACTGAAATTTACCGTCAAAATCTGTTGATGCTCCGCCTGGGGCACCCTGTACATTTACATTTACTCCCGGGATTGGTTGCCCCGTTGCCAGATCGGCAACTGTTCCGGTTACAGTACTTTGAGCGAGTACAGTAAATGGTAACAGTAGGAATAAAAATAACAACTTATTGTAAATTGTTTTCATACTTTTTGTTTAAATTAGTTTGAGTTTGTGATTGTTATTTAAGTTTTTAATTTTACTTCGAATTTCAAAATTAGGAATTTATTAACATGACCAACCAGTTACAATTTATATTACATTACGAAAACGTGATAGTGTTGAAAACTTTCTATATTTTGTAATCTTTTCAGTCAAAAAATATCAATTTAGAAAATAAAAGATACCTTTATTAATAATTAGATTTTTTTCAACAATTACTATGAGACGCAAAATAACCCTAAAACAGATTGCAAAGGAACTTGACGTATCTATTTCAACTGTCTCAAAATCACTAAGGAACAGTTTAGAAATAGGCGAAGAAACACGTTTAAAAGTGCAGGCTTTCGCAAAGTTTTACAACTATAAACCAAACAACATTGCCCTTAGTCTAAAAAACCGAAAAACCAAAAGTATTGGGATTATCATTCCGGAAATTGTACATTATTTTTTCTCTACTGTAATCAACGGAATCGAACAGGTTGCGAACGAAAATGGCTATAGTGTTGTCATTTGTTTGTCTGATGATTCTTTTGATAAAGAAGTCCTGAATATGGAAATGCTGGCGAACGGAAGTATCGATGGTTTTATCATGTCTCTCTCTAAGGAAACGCAATACAAAGGTGATTTTCACCACATTACCGAAGTAATCAATCAGGGAATGCCGGTGGTAATGTTTGACCGTGTAACTAACGATATTTTATGTGATAAAGTAATTATTGACGATAAAGCTGCTGCTTATGAAGCTGTACAGAGTTTAATTGATAGTGGCCGAAAAAAAATAGCTCTTGTAACTACTGTTGATTATGTAAGTGTTGGAAAATTAAGAACCGATGGTTACGAAAAAGCCCTTCTGGATAACGGATTACCGTTTAACGAAGATTTAATTATAAAAATTGAAGATGTAGATACTTGCGAAATAACCATCAGCCAACTTTTGCACGACAGAGCTTTTGATGCTGTTTTTGCTGTTAATGAACTTTTTGCCGTAACCATTATCAAAACAGCGAACAAAATGGGACTTAAAGTTCCTGAAGATCTGGCTGTAATTGCTTTTACTGACGGAATTATCTCTAAATATTCTACTCCAAGTATTACAACTGTAAGCCAAAGTGGTGAAAAAATGGGCAATAAAGCAGCTAAAATGCTCATCGAAAGACTCGAAGCTGACCACGATGACGATGATGAGGAAAACGAAAATTATACTACTGAGGTTATTGAAACCCACTTAATAGAAAGAGAATCTACTGACTAATTTTCTTAAAATCAACACATTCTAAAACCATAAATATTATTTATGGTTTTTTTATGATTTGAATTAAAAAAATAATTAATACTTTTACACCTGCTCAAAGCTTTTACTTTTACTTCGAACCATAAGTAAGTTTTGATAAGCAAAGCGCTTATCGTCTAATTAATTCTTTAATTACGATAATGGAAAAGCGTAAATTAAGTTTCTGGGAAATTTGGAACATGAGTTTTGGTTTCTTGGGAATACAAATGGGATTTGCACTTCAGAATGCAAATGCCAGCAGAATTCTTCAAATTTTTGGTGCCGACGTACATGAATTATCATGGTTCTGGATTATTGCTCCTCTTATGGGATTAATAGTGCAGCCTGTTATTGGTCATTACAGCGACAAAACCTGGGGAAGATTCGGCAGACGAAAACCATTTTTTCTTGTTGGTGCAATCTTAGCTTCCGTTGGATTAATTTTAATGCCGCAAGCTAATATTTTCATTTCAGTATTACCTGCATTATGGGTTGGAGCCGGAATGCTGATGATTATGGATGCTTCTTTCAACATTGCCATGGAGCCTTTTCGTGCTTTGGTTGGTGATAATTTAAGAACAGATCAGCGTACAGCGGGTTTCAGTATTCAAACTTCATTAATTGGTTTTGGAGCCGTAATTGGTTCTGCTTTACCGTATGTTTTAACCAAGTATTTTCATGTTTCAAACAGCACTGTTCCGGGAAGTGTACCTTTGAACTTAACGCTTTCTTTTATTATTGGAGCGGCAGTTTTAATAGGTTCTATTCTGGTAACACTTTTTACAACAAAAGAATACTCTCCCGAAGAATTAGCCAATTTTGAAGATCCTCAAAGTGAAAAAGACGCTCCTTCTGAAGAAAAATCAAAACTTACTGACATTTTTACGGACTTTGCAAAAATGCCAACAACAATGCGTCAGCTAAGTTGGGTACAATTTTTCTCCTGGTTCGGATTATTCGGTATGTGGGTTTTTACAACTCCGGCTATTGCACATCACATTTACGGACTGCCATTAAGCGATACTTCAAGCCAGCAATATCAGGATGCCGGGGATTGGGTTGGAATTCTATTTGGAGTTTACAATTTAGTTTCTGCTATAATCGCATTGTTTTTCCTGCCTTACATCGCTAAAAAAATCGGACGAAAATCAACTCACGCAGTTTCATTAATCATTGGAGGAATCGGATTAATCTCGATTTATTTCATGCCAAATGAAAACTGGGTTGTATTACCAATGATTTTAATTGGAGTTGCCTGGGCAAGTATTCTGGCAATGCCTTATGCAATTCTTGCCGGATCAATTGCGCCTAAGAAAATGGGAGTTTACATGGGAATTTTCAACTTCTTTGTTGTTATTCCGCAAATTATAAATGCCCTTATTGGAGGTCCAATTGTAAAATACCTTTACAACGGCGACGCAATTTACGCCTTAATCACAAGCGGAGTCAGCTTTTTAATCGCGGCTCTTTTAGTCTACAAAGTAAAAGATGTAGACGACACTATTCAAAAATCATAAATAAGAATCCCCCTTATAATGAACAAAAAAGCATTCATATTCGACCTTGATGGCGTAATCGTTGATACCGCCAAATATCATTTTTTAGCCTGGCAGAAAATCGCTCAGGCATTAAATATAAATTTTACACACGAAAATAACGAACTACTTAAAGGTGTAAGTCGTGTACGTTCGTTGGACATCATTCTTGAATTAGGAAATGTTCAGGCTTCTCAGGAAGACAAAGACAAATGGCTAATTCAGAAAAATGAAGATTACCTATCTTATTTAGTTGACATGGATGAAAGTGAGATTCTTCCGGGAGTTTCTAAAACGTTGCAACTGTTAAAAGAAAAAAATCAGGGAATTGCTTTGGGATCTGCGAGTAAAAATGCCAGACCAATCCTTGAGAAAACCGGAATCGTTTCGTATTTCGATGTTATTGTTGACGGAAACGACGTTACCAATGCCAAACCAGATCCGGAAGTTTTCCTGAAAGCGGCTCAATTATTAAACATTGATCCAAAAAATTCAATTGTATTCGAAGATTCTGTCGCAGGAATTCAGGCAGCAAACATTGGCGGAATGGTGAGTGTGGGAATTGGAGAGGAAACAATTTTACATGAAGCCGATTACATTTTTAAAGATTTCACTTTAATAGACGAAAGCTTTATCGACAAGTTAATTAATTAGAAAATGTGACAATTAGAAAATGAGATAATTCCCTAATCCTGAATTATCTAATTGACTAATTCTCTATTCCCTAATTTAAAATGTGCAAATCAGATCATTAGAAAATAAATGATTATCAAATTGAAACAAATGAATAAATCATTACAAATCATCAATCAAAACAGTAAAACAATCAGCAATTAAAGATCAAATTAGAAACGTCAATCAAATAATTATCTAATTGACACATTTTCTAATTCTCTAATCGCCCAACTATCTAATTAAAGAAAAAAATGAATCAAGATTATATAAAACCAGACAACTGGTCCATCATTGAAGAAGGATTTGATGCCAGCAGCGTAAAGTCGTCTGAAAGTCTTTTTAGTATCGGGAACGGTGCTATGGGACAACGCGCCAATTTTGAAGAAACATATTCTGGCGAAACTTTTCAGGGAAGTTATATTGCCGGAATTTATTATCCGGATAAAACCAAAGTGGGATGGTGGAAAAACGGATATCCAAAATATTTTGCAAAAGTATTAAACGCTCCAAACTGGATTGGAATCGACGTTGAAATCAATGAAGAAAATCTTGATTTAAATACGTGTACTGAAGTTAGAAACTTCCGCAGAGAGTTGAACATGAAAGAAGGATGGTACAATCGTTCTTTTGAAGCAACGCTAAAAAACGGAACTGAAATTGCCGTAAACATTCGTCGTTTTCTTTCTTTGGATCTGGATGAAGTGGGAATTATCAAATATGAAATTACACCTTTAAACAAAGATGCAAAAATTGTTTACAGACCTTATGTTGATGCCGGAGTTACCAATGAAGATGCCAACTGGGAAGAAAAATTCTGGGAACCTCTTGAAGTAAAAAAAGGAACAAACGAAGCTTTTGTTACTGCACAGACTTTTAAAACGCATTTTAAAGTAACTACTTTTATGCACAATACGATTCTGGCAAATGGCGAAAATGTAAATATTTCTCCTTCTACAATCGATTCAACAGCTGATAAAGTTCAGTTTACTTACGGCACTATTATCGCAAAAGGGCAAACCTCATCTATCCAGAAAATTGGTGGATATACGGTTTCTCTAAACCACGATAATACTTTGGCTGCAGCCGAAAAATGCATTAAAACGGCCCTTAATTTAGGATACAATACTTTACTTCAAAACCAAATTGATGCTTGGGCTAAAATTTGGGAAATGTCAGACATTACAATTGATGGAGATGTAAAAGCACAACAGGGAATTCGCTTTAATATTTTTCAATTGAACCAAACCTATTTAGGAAAAGATTCACGTTTGAACATCGGGCCAAAAGGTTTCACCGGAGAAAAATACGGCGGATCTACTTATTGGGATACTGAGGCATATTGTATTCCTTTTTACATGGCAACCAAAGATCAGCAAGTTGCGAGAAACTTATTGACTTATCGTTTTAATCAATTGGATAAAGCGATCGAAAATGCCCAAAACAATTTAGGTTTCAAAGACGGAGCAGCATTGTACCCAATGGTTACGATGAATGGTGAAGAATGCCATAACGAATGGGAAATCACCCATGAAGAAATTCACAGAAATGGTGCGATTGCTTTTGCTATTTTCAACTACAATCGTTTCACCGGAGATTACTCTTATATTCCTGAAAAAGGACTGGAAGTTTTAATTGGTATTGCGCGTTTCTGGCACCAAAGAGCTTCTTTCTCTAAAGACAAAAATCAATATGTTATTCTTGGAGTTACAGGTCCTAATGAATACGAGAATAATATCAATAATAATTTCTACACCAATTATATTGCAAAATGGTGTATTGATTATACTGAAGAACAAATTAAAAAAGTAGCGGCAGAATATCCTGCAGATCACAAACGTATCTTAGAAAAAGTAAATCTTGCAGCAGCTGAAATTCAGGCATGGAAAAAAGTAGCTGACAATATGTACTTCCCAAAATCAGAAGAATTGGGGGTTTATTTACAACAAGATGGTTTCTTAGACAAAGATTTAGTTCCGGTAAAAGATTTAGATAAATCTCAACGCCCGATCAACCAGAAATGGTCTTGGGATCGTGTTTTACGTTCGCCTTACATCAAACAAGCCGATGTCTTACAGTGTTTTTATTTCTTCGAAGATCATTTTTCTAAAGAAGAATTGAAACGCAATTTCGAATTCTATGAATCCTTTACGGTTCATGAAAGTTCACTTTCGCCTTGCGTACACTCTATTCAGGCAGCACATTTAGACAAAATGGATATGGCTTACACCTTTTATTTAAGAACTTCTCGTCTTGATCTTGATGATTACAACAAAGAAGTTGAAGAAGGTTGTCATATTACCTCAATGGCAGGAACATGGATGAGTATTGTTGAAGGTTTTGGCGGAATGAGAGTTAAAAATGATCAATTGCATTTTTCTCCAAAAATTCCGAAAGAATGGAAAGGTTACTCTTTTAAAATAAACTTTAGAAATCAAATTCTAAAAGTATCTGTAAATCACGATGAAACTACTTTTACGGTAGATGGTGATCAGGATTTAACAATTGTAGTGAACGGAAATCCGGTAATTGCAAGTAAATTTGTACAAATTAATTAAATTACAATACTCTAAAAACTAAAAAACATGAAAAACTTATTTTTCGCAAGTTTAATCTTGTTTGCTTTTAGCTCGATTGCTGAAGCACAACAATTAAAATCACCCGAAGGCAAGTTCGTAATGGAATTTTCGCTTCAAAACGACGGAACTCCAACTTATAATCTGAAATATAAAAATAAAGAGGTTATCAAAACCAGTAAATTAGGTCTTGAACTTAAAGATGATAAAAAATCTTTATTGAATGACTTTACGGTTGTCGATACTAAAACTTCGACTTTTGATGAAACCTGGAAACCGGTTTGGGGAGAAGTAGATAAAATTAGAAATCATTATAATGAATTGGCAGTTACTCTTAATCAAAAAGGAACTGAAAGACAAATCATAATTCGTTTCCGTTTATTTGATGACGGACTAGGATTTAGATATGAATTTCCAACTCAAAAAAACCTTACCTATTTCGTAATCAAAGAAGAGAGATCTCAATTTGCAATGGCGGGCGACCACACAGCATTTTGGATTCCGGGAGATTATGACACTCAGGAATACGATTATACAAAATCTAAATTATCTGAAATCAGAGGTTTATCTGAAAAAGCATATACAGCTAATGTTTCGCAAAAAAACTTTTCTCCAACAGGAGTTCAGACTGCACTTATGATGAAAACAAACGATGGTTTGTACATCAACTTGCACGAAGCAGCTTTGATCAATTATTCTTGTATGCACCTAAATCTTGATGACAAAAACATGATTTTCGAATCTTGGTTAACACCGGATGCAAAAGGAGATAAAGGTTATATGCAAGCACCAAGTCACTCGCCTTGGAGAACTATTATGGTGAGCGATGATGCAAGAGAAATCTTAGCTTCTAAAATGACTTATAACTTAAACGATCCATCGAAAATCGATAATACGTCTTGGATTAAACCAGTAAAATACATTGGTGTTTGGTGGGAAATGATTACAGGAAAAAGCTCTTGGTCATACACAAACGATTTCCCAACGGTACAATTGGGTGTTTCTGATTACGCAAAAGCAAAACCAAGCGGAACTCACGGAGCAAATAATGCTAACGTAAAAAAATACATTGATTTTGCTGCTGCAAATGGTTTCGACGCTGTTTTAGTTGAAGGTTGGAACGAAGGTTGGGAAGACTGGTTTGGTCATTCAAAAGATTATGTTTTTGATTTCGTAACTCCTTATCCTGATTTTGATGTAAAAGGTTTACACGAATATGCTAAATCAAAAGGTGTAAAAATCATGATGCACCATGAAACTTCAGGTTCTGTTCGTAATTACGAGCGTCACATGGACAAAGCTTACCAATTCATGAAAGACAACGGATACGATGCTGTAAAAAGCGGATATGTTGGTGATATTTTGCCTCGCGGTGAAAACCATTACGATCAATGGATTGTAAACCACTATCAATATGCAATCGAAAAAGCAGCTGATTATAAAATTATGGTGAATGCTCACGAAGCAGTTCGTCCAACAGGAATTGCAAGAACATATCCTAACCTAATTGGAAATGAATCTGCAAGAGGAACAGAATACCAGGCTTTTGGAGGTTCTAAACCAAATCACGTAACGGTTTTACCTTTTACACGTTTAATTGGAGGTCCAATGGATTACACACCTGGAATCTTCGAAATGGATATCAGCAAAATGAATCCTGATAACAAATCGCATGTAAACAGTACCATTGCAAATCAATTGGCATTATACGTTACCATGTACAGCCCATTGCAAATGGCAGCTGATACTCCTGAGAACTACAACCGTTTCCCGGATGCTTTCCAATTCATTAAAGATGTGGCTATCGATTGGTCTGAAAGTAAATATATCGAAGCTGAACCTGGAGATTATGTTACTGTTGCACGTAAAGCAAAAGGAACAAACAATTGGTTCGTAGGAAATGTAAACGGAGAAACTCCACGTACATCAAATATTGATTTCAGTTTCCTTGAAAAAGGTAAAAAATATACGGCAACAATTTATGCTGATGCAAAAGATGCGCATTACAAAACAAATCCGCAGGCTTATACCATCAAGAAAATTGCTGTAACAAACAAATCAAAATTATCGCAGTTGTCTGCTCCGGGCGGAGGTTATGCTATTAGCATAATCGAAACCAAATAATTTTTTCAAAGACAAGTGATTTTCCCCAAGATTACTTGTCTTTTTTTTAAGATTTAAATAATACCTGACAGGTCTTGGAGACCTGTTAGGAAACCTCACAATATCCTAACAGATTTTTCAAACCTGTTAGGTATTTAATACACATTAGATTATGAAGATCCAAAAAACAAGAATTCAAACAACCCATTTCCTCTATAAAATAATCTTAATGGTCTTGTTATTTTCTGCTTCCGCGAAAGCGCAAATCCAGAAAACAGAACCACCATTTTGGTACGCAGGAATGCAAAATCCGGAACTACAAATTATGTTCTACGGAAAAAACATTGCACAATACGAAACTTCGGTTTCGAACAATGTGGTGATTAAAAATGTAGAAAAAACAGAAAATCCAAACTATCTGTTCGTTACAATAGATACGCAAAACCTAAAAGCATCTGAATTGCTTTTCTCTTTCAAAACCAAAAACAAAGTTGCTTTTACTCAAAAATATTCGCTTAAAGAAAGAAGAGCAAATTCAGCAAACAGAAAAAGTTACGATGCATCAGATATGATGTACCTGATCATGCCGGATCGTTTTGTTAACGGAAATCCTAAAAATGACAGCAATGCAGCTTTAACAGAAAAAGGAAATCGTCAGGACCCAAGCGGTCGTCACGGTGGAGATATCGAAGGAATTATCAAAAACTTAGATTATATTTCTTCATTGGGTGCAACCACAATTTGGAACACGCCTTTATTAGAAGACAATGACAAACAACATTCGTATCATACTTACGGCCAATCTGATGTTTACAAAATAGATCCTCGTTACGGAACCAATGAAGACTACGTGCGTCTTGCTGCCGAAATGCATAAAAAAGACATGAAACTGGTTATGGATTATGTGACCAACCACTGGGGAATCACACACTGGATGATCAAAGACATGCCAACAAAAACATGGTTTAATCAGTTTGAAACCTTTACACAAACACATCACCGTCGTGAAGTAATTACAGATATTCATGCTTCAAAAATAGATCAGGAAATTTGTATCGATGGATGGTTTGTTCCTTCTATGCCGGATCTTAACTTAAGAAATCCTCTAGTAGCAAAATACTTAACTCAAAATGCCATCTGGTGGATTGAATATGCAGATCTTGATGGATTCAGGGTAGATACTTATAATTATTCTGATCCTGCTGCAATGGCAAATTGGGCAAAAGCAATTACTAATGAATATCCAAACTTCAATATTGTTGGAGAAATCTGGATGCACAATCAGGCGAATTTAGCCTATTGGCAAAAAGACAGTAAAATTGGTGCAATCGAAAACTATAATTCGAATTTACCAAGTGTAATGGATTTTACGCTTCAAAGTCAGGTTACCTCTGCTTTCAACGAAGACGAACCAAGCTGGGACAATGGACTGATTAAATTCTACAATAATTTTGCAATGGATTATTTGTATCCAAACACGAATAATATTTTGGTTTTTGCCGAAAATCACGACACAGATCGTATGAATGATAAGTTTAAATACGATTTTCCAAAATACAAACTGGCAATGACTTTATTGGCAACCGTTCGTGGAATCCCACAATTGTATTATGGTTCAGAAATTGGAATGGGCGGAGACAAAAGCAAAGGCGACGCTGATATAAGACAAGATTTTCCTGGCGGATGGGCTGGCGATAAAAACAACGCTCTAACTGCAGCAGGAAGAACTCCGGAACAAGCTAAATACTTCGATTTTACATCAAAATTATTCAACTGGAGAAAATCGAATGAAGCAGTTCATTTTGGAAAAATGACACATTACATTCCGGAAAACAACACTTATGTTTATTTCAGATATACCGATGCTAAAACGGTAATGGTGGTTTTTAATAACAATGCTACAGCACAAACCATCAAAACAAATCGTTTTAAAGAAAACATCAAAAACTTTAAATCAGGAAAAGATATCCTAACCGGTAAAACATTCGATCTGGCTTCTGAAATTACTTTAGAGCCAAAATCGGCAATTGTTTTAGAATTGGAATAATTTTTTTATAAAACACATAGAAACATAGCTTTTCTTAGTGCAGTAAAAGGCGTTTCACTTGCATTAACAAACATAGCTATGTGTAAATGACTAGTCATTTATTTTTAATCTTTTTATAAGGAATAAAATCTATGTCTCTATGTGTTTGAAATTTAAGACAAAGTTTCCGCTACGAATTCACGAATTTTATTAAACAATAATTCGTAAATACGTGGCGGATTTTTTTTATGCCATAGGTATGTGTAAATGATTTATCATTTATTTTCACCTCTTCAAAAGGAATAAAATCTATGTCTCTATGTGTTTAAAATTTAAGACAAAGTTTCCGCTACGAATTCACGAATTATATTTAATCTCTTATGAAGAATAGAAATTCGTGAATTCCTAGCGGATTTTTTTTTATAAATCTCTGTTAAATTTAAAATAAACAAGGAACTCCATTTTCCTTTATTTATCTTTAATATTCTTTATTTAGAAATACACTATTGTGCGTCTCTACAATAATGTTCAAAATCAATTTCAATGAATAACGACAATACTTCAAAAACACCTTTCGTTTGGGAAGGAGCAACTATTTATTTTTTACTTACCGATCGCTTTTATAACGGAGATACTTCTAACGATTTAAACTTCAACCGAACCCAAAATCCGGGAAAATTACGTGGCTTTGAAGGCGGAGATATCATCGGAATTATTAAAAAAATTGACGAAGGTTATTTCGATAAATTAGGCATAAATGTCATCTGGCTTACACCGATTGTAGAACAAATTCACGGTGGTGTCGACGAAGGAACCGGACTTAGTTATGGTTATCATGGCTATTGGGCAAGAGACTGGACAGCATTAGATCCAAATTTTGGGACCAGAGAAGATTTAGCTAATCTGGTCAAAAAAGCGCATGCAAAAGGTATCAGAATTATGCTTGACGGCGTTATCAATCATACCGGTCCCGTAACTCCTGAAGATCCTATCTGGCCAGAAGACTGGGTAAGAACAGGAGTCGTTTGTGACTATAAATCATTCGCAAATACTACAATGTGCACTTTGGTAGATAATCTGCCGGATGTACGAACCGAAAGCACTCAGAATGTGGAATTGCCAACTTTTCTACTCGAAAAATGGAAAAACGAAGGTCGTTATGATAAAGAAATTGCTTCATTAGAGGAGTTTTTCAAAAGGACCAATTATCCCAGAAGTCCAAAATATTACATCATAAAATGGTTAACCGATTATATTCTCGAATTCGGGATTGACGGTTACAGGGCAGATACTGTAAAACATACAGAAGAAATTGTCTGGATCGATTTTAGAAAACAATGTGACTATGCTTTTGAAACCTGGAAAAAAAACCATCCCTCAGAAATATTAGACCAAAACCCTTTCTATACCATTGCCGAAGTATACGGTTATGAGATAAGCAATGGACAGGACTATGATTTTGGAGATCGAAAAGTAAATTATTTCCAACATGGTTTTAATTGTATGATCAATTTTGAATTTAAACGAGATACACAAAACGATTATGAAGTTATATTCTCTAAATATTCTGAGAAACTTCATAATGAATTAAAAGGTTACAGTGTTCTTAATTACGTATCCTCGCACGATGATCCTGATCCTTTTGATGCACATCGCAACCGAACATATGAATCAGGAACTAAATTATTGCTTTCTCCCGGAATCTCTCAGGTATATTATGGTGATGAATCAGGTCGTTCCCTAGTTATCGAAGGTACAGAAGGCGATGCTACGTTACGATCTTTAATGAATTGGGAAGATATTCAGTCGAACGAAGAAACACAAAAAATACTTTGGCATTGGCAAAAACTTGGGCAATTTCGTAGAAATCATCCAGCAATTGGCGCAGGAATACATAATATGATTTCGGCAAAACCGTATATATTTTCTAGAAGCTATACTAATGGTAATTATACGGACCAAGTTGTAATAGGTTTAGATTTAGGAATTGGTGTTAAAGAACTTCCTGTTGATTCTATTTTTAAGGATGGAACCAAACTAAAAGATTCTTTTTCAGGACAAGAAATAGAAGTTCAGGACGGAAAAGCTTTTGTACATTCTGAATTTGGACTTGTTTTATTGGAACTCAGATAATATAAAGCAGTTACAAAGTCCCAAAATTGTTTCACGCAGATTTTAAAAGATTTAAGCAGATTTAAATTATAAAGATTATCAGCTCGGATTTGCTAAAATCATTTTAAAATCTGCGTGAAACAAAATCATTTTTAATCCTATAATCTGTGGCTAACTTTTTATCCAATCCTTAACGCACTTTGCGTAAAACTTTGCGACCTTTGCGGTTAAACTCTCCATACATGCTAAAAATAGCGCATCGCGGTGCAAAAGGATACGAACCTGAGAATACGCTAAAGTCTTTTCAAAAAGCATTAGACTTAAATGCTGACGGAATCGAACTAGATGTTCACCTTAGTTCTGATGGACATATTATAGTCATTCACGACGAAACAATCGACAGAACGACCAACGGCAAAGGTTTTGTAAATGCTTTTTCTTTAGCTGAATTAAAGACGTTTTTGATTGATGGCAAATATCAAATACCAACTTTAAAAGAAGTTTTTGATTTGGTAGACAAAAAATGCCTCATTAATATCGAACTAAAAGGTTTAGGAACTGCGGGTAAAGTTGTTGCATTAATTGAAGAATATATTGCAGAGAAAAACTGGAATTATAAAGATTTCATCGTTTCAAGTTTCGAGTGGGATTTACTGCAAGAAACATCAAATCTAAATTCAAATATTCTCATTGGAGTTTTAACAGAAGAAGATCTGGACAAAGCTCTGGCTTTCGCCGAATTGATAAAAGCATTCGCCATTAATCCCGATTTTCAGTTATTGAGTTCTGAAAAAGTAAAACTGATACAAGAAAAAGGGTTTCTCGTTTTCCCCTGGACAGTAGACGACGAAAAGGACATTAAAAAAATAAAAAGTTACAACGTAGACGGAATTATCAGTGATTTTCCGGATAAACTATAAAGTTTAAAATTTTAGCCACAGATTAAAGGATTTACACAGATTTTAAAAATCCTTTTAATCTGTGTAATCTGTGGCAAAAAAATACAAACCAAAATTTAAAATTCGTGCCAATTCGTGTAATTCGTGGCAACCTAAATAAATATGATCAAAAATTTCGATATAATCATTGTTGGCGGAGGCGCTGCAGGTTTTTTTACAGCGATTAATATTGCAGAGAAAAATCCGAAACTGAAAATTGCCATTTTAGAAAGAGGAAAAGAAGTTCTTTCTAAAGTTCGTGTTTCCGGTGGCGGAAGATGCAACGTAACACACGCGTGTTTTGAACCAAATGAATTGGTCAAATTTTATCCGCGTGGCGAAAAAGAGCTTCGCGGGCCTTTCCACCAATTTTGTTCAGGAGATACGATCGAATGGTTCGAAAAACATGGTGTTGAATTGAAAATTGAAGATGACGGAAGAATGTTTCCGGTCTCTAACTCCTCACAAACCATTATTGATTGTTTCCTTGAAGCAACCGGAAAATTAGGCATAAAAGTATTGACGGGACAAAGCGTACAATCGATTTTTAAGGCTGATAATCATTGGAAAATTGATACTCAGGATGAAAACTATGCTACCGAAAAATTAGTTCTGGCTACAGGAAGTAATCCTAAAATTTGGGAAATGCTGCAAACACAAGGACACGCAATTGTAAGTCCTGTTCCTTCCCTATTTACTTTCAACATAAAAGATTCCCGTATAAAAGAATTACCCGGCGTTGCGGCACAAGTTACCGTAAACGTAAAAGATACCAAACTCGAATCAACAGGACCTCTATTAATAACACATTGGGGAATGAGCGGCCCTGCTATTTTAAAACTTTCAGCTTGGGGCGCAAGAACTTTATTTGATAAAAATTATCAGTTTACCATTTATGTCAATTGGCTAAACGATGTCGATACCGAAGATGCTGAAAAAATCCTGAAAGACTTAAAACAGGAACACGCTAAAAAAGCCGTTTCTAAAAAATCTCCTTTCGATTTCCCGAATCGTTTATGGGAAAGTTTAGTTCTGGCATCCGGAATTGAAGCCGAAACGAAATGGGCAGATTTATCTAAAACTCAATTGCAAAACTTAGCTGCTCAACTTACAAAAGCAACATTTCAGGTCAACGGAAAAAGTACTTTTAAAGAAGAATTTGTAACCGCCGGCGGAATCGATTTAAAAGAAATCAACTTCAAAACCATGGAAAGCAAATTGCATCAGAACCTTTATTTTGCTGGTGAAATCGTCAATATCGATGCCATAACAGGAGGTTTTAATTTTCAGAATGCCTGGACAAGCGGGTTTATTTTGGCAAACAATATTTAATACAATGAAATTTAAAGGAATTATTTTTGATTTAGACGGAACGTTAGTCAATTCATTAGAAGACATTTCAGATGCTATGAATACCGTACTTACAAGTCTAAACTACCCTACTCATACTTACGACACTTATCAATATTTTATAGGCAGTGGTTTACGGAATTTGGTCAGTAAAGCTTTACCGACATCAAAAAATTCTGAGGAACAAATTGAAACATGCTTTGATTGCATGATTACAAAATATCGTGAAATTTGCACCTTAAAAACAAAACCGTACGAAGGCATTGTCGAATTATTAGATCAGTTAGTCTCAAGAAACATCAAACTAGCTGTCTTTTCCAACAAAGCCGATGAACTTACCAAAAAAATAGCGGCAGAAATATTCCCTGATTATTTTGACGCTGCCATTGGTTTAAGTACAGAAGCACTTAAAAAACCAAATCCGTTTGAAGCTTTAGAAATCAGTAAAAAATGGAACCTGAAAACAGAAGAAATACTCTTTGTAGGAGATTCTGATATTGATATGCAAACCGCAATTAATGCCAATATGTTTGCTGTGGGTGTTTCCTGGGGATATAGAACAAAAGACGAGTTGATAGCAACTGGCGCCAAAGTGGTATTGAACACACCTTTGGATTTAATCGAAATATTGTAAAAAAGTAATCAGTCGCAGTTTAAGTCACAGTCTGAAACTGCGACTGTGACTGAAACTACAAAAATTCGAATTAACAAGAATTTACACATTCGCTAAGTTTTCGTTAAGACAATTCTAATAATTTTACGCTCAGCTAAATACCATTAAATGAAAATACAACTGCTTACCACAATTTCTTTGTTAACCTACCAGTTTTCAATTTCCCAAACAGAAAAATTACTTCACGGAAAAGTATTATCTAACAACTACCCACTTAAAAAAGTAGAGGTTATCAATAAAACAGCGAAAACCAGCACAACAACAGATTATATGGGAGACTTTTCTATTTTGGTTAGAGAAAAAGATAGCTTGTTGTTTTTTGCTCAAGATTACTATTTTTCAAGATTAAAAATATCCAGGGAAAATATTGACAAAAGCAATATTACCATCAATATGGTTATCAAAGCCGAAGAATTAAAAGAAGTTGTAATAACCAATATGAAACTCACCCCTTTTAAAGTTTCTCAACAAGATATGGACGCAACAAAGTTTGCAAAAGACAACCAATCTTTGCAGAAATATACTGGTGTTTATGACGGAACAATTCCAAATGGTATGGATTTTGGCCGAATGGGAAAAGGAGTTTTTAATCTATTTAAAAATAATAAAAAAGAAGAACTGGAAAAGAAAACATCCGAAACGGTTTTCAGAAAACTTGTCGCAGCATCAATTCCTTCTACTTTTTTTACCAAAGAATTAAAATTACCTCCTGAAGAAGTTGAACTTTTTCTAGATTTCTGCGACGCCGATCCAAGATCTAAAAACCTTATGGAAAACAATAACGTGTTAACTACAATGGACTTTTTATATACTAAAAATGAAGCGTTCAAAAAGGTAAAAACAGAAAAATAAAAAGTTAAAAATCTATTTAGTAAAATCATGTAAAATGATATAGTCCTTTAACTTCTTGCATTTAAAATAAAGAAATATCAAGGATATCAATAAGACTGCAACAGTTATAGACAAAATTATTAAAGCAGTATTCATTTGATTGACTTGTTCAATATCAACCCCCTGTTTACTTTTTTTTATCTTATCAATCAAATTATACAATTTAATATTTTCCTTCTCATAGAATTTAAATACATTTTGATGATAAAAAATTAATCTACTATTGATTAACTCATCTTGAAATCCGTATTGTTTTGACAGATTATATATTCGTACAGCATTTTCTTTTTCACCTATAATCCTTACCATATTTCCCAATTCAAAAAGCAAAACCGAGATAATTTCGTCTTTTGGTTTTATAAATGACATACGCTCGTTTACCTGATAATAAACGGCTTTGCTCAATGTCGCTAACTCTTTTTTTGATAATTTTGTCTGAGGAACAACGCTGTCCCCAAAATTGGTGTTGATTAAAAACTCTCCTGAAACATTTTTTATTTTTTTAATCTTCGCTTCTAATATCCTCAAGTGCAACCATTCTGAGCCACTATGAGATTCCGAATTAATCTGAATTGATTTTTTGATCCATTTATAAGCCTTTTCATTTTCTCCAATTAACTCATAAAGAGTACCAATATTCGATGCGGTAGAATATCGATTGGGTTTAATTTGCTCAATAGTCAAATATAATTTTAATGCCTCTTCGTACTTTTTTTGAACGATTAAAACATATCCTTTATCAGACAAATAATCTATATTATTCGTTTTTTCATACAAACGATCAAGTTCCGAAATTAATTTTGTGAAATTCTCTATAAAAAAACTGTGCCCGTGAGGAACAAGTCCTTCATAATCTGCATAAACTATAACTCCATTTTTTAGTTCTTTAGTATCACCATTCAAACAAGCAAAAGTCTTAAATGATACTAAAATCAATACAATAACGAAAGCCTTGAATTTATTCATAAAATAATAACGTATCGATTAAACTTGAAACCTGAAACCAAAAAAAACCTAAAACTCTATTTATTCAACCACCAAATACTGGCATTCAAAATACCTGCAAAAGCAACCCAAGCCATATAAGGAATTAATAAATAACCTGCGGTTTTGTTGATTTTGGTAAACTTTAAATACGTTTCATAAATCATTAACCATAAAAGTGCAATCTCGATCAAAGCCAACATCGGGTTTTTTAAGCCGAAAAAGATATACGACCAAATAGCATTCAATGTCAATTGAATTAAAAAGAATCCTAATGCCACTTTTACTTCCTGGTTTTGTTCCTTTATTTTATCCCAAACCAATCCTGCCGCCACTGCCATTAAAATATAAAGCATTGTCCAAACCGGCATAAAAATCCAGTTAGGCGGGTTAAAAATTGGTTTTATAAGCGTTGGATACCAAGATTCTACGCTTGGTCTCGTTACAGTACTCGCAGAATACCCTACCATTAAACAAATAAAAAGTGCTATGACGATTTTGACTATCTTGTTCATTCTATTCAATTTTTATCCAAAAATAGTTAAAAAGAAAGGTTAAACCATATAAGTAATATAAGTTCATTTTAGATTTGCTTACATTTTCTTATATAACTTATATGGTAAAAATATTTAAAAACTATCTTTGCCAAAATTTTATAATTCATGTTTACAGCAACTGATTTTATTCCTAAAAAATATACTTCGACTATCGAAAACGGAAACTTTGAATGGAGCGCACCCAGCAATATTGCGTTAGTAAAATATTGGGGGAAAAAAGACAATCAAATTCCGGCAAATCCATCGGTTAGTTTTACGCTTAACAATTGTAAAACGATCACGAAATTGCGTTTTGAGAAAAAAGATGCTTCGGCAAATAATAATTTTTCTTTTGATTTACTTTTTGAAGGAAAGCCAAAAGAAGATTTCAAGCCAAAAATTCAGAAGTTTCTAGAAAGAATCGAAATCTATTTGCCTTTTTTGAAAGACTATCATTTTACGATTGATACCCAAAATACGTTTCCACACAGTTCCGGAATTGCTTCTTCCGCATCCGGAATGGCAGCTTTGGCAATGAATTTTATGAGTTTAGAAAAAGTACTAAATCCAGAAATGGCAGAGGATTATTTCTATCAAAAAGCTTCGTTTTTAGCCCGTTTAGGTTCTGGAAGCGCTTGCCGAAGTGTAAAAGGAAGTGTAGTGGCTTGGGGAGATCAAAAAAACATAGAAGGAAGTTCAGATTTATATGGAGTTGAATTCCCGTATACTATTCATGAGAATTTCAAGAATTATCAGGATACTATTTTATTGGTTGACAAAGGCGAAAAACAAGTTTCAAGTACTGTTGGACATGATTTAATGCACAATCATCCGTATGCCGAAAGACGTTTTGCTCAGGCGCATGAAAATCTGGATCAATTGATTGCTATTTTTGAAAATGGAAATTTAGATGAATTTATCAAAGTGGTCGAAAGCGAAGCTTTGACTTTGCATGCTATGATGATGACTTCAATGCCCTATTTTATCTTGATGAAACCAAATACTTTGCAGATTATAAATGCAATCTGGAAATTCAGAAATGAGACACAAATTCCGGTTTGTTTTACGCTTGATGCCGGAGCAAATGTTCACGTTTTATACCCTAAAAATGTTAGTGATAAAGTACTTCAATTTATTCAGGACGAATTAGTTGTATTTTGTCAGAATCGTCAGTACATTTGCGACCAAATTGGAGATGGTGCAATTGCATTATAATTTTGCGTATCTTTAGTTAAAATTTTGATTATGGACATTCAATTAGAAAAACTCGAAGCGATAAATATGTTGAAAGAGACTAATGATCCTTCAATCATTATGGCTGTTGCAAAATTGCTACGAAAAGAGAAAAAAGATTGGTGGGATGATTTGACTGATATTCAAAAAGAAGATGTTGCTCAAAGTGAATTAGAATTTGAAAGAGGAGAATTTAAAAGCTTTGAAGATGTGATGAAAAAATACAGGTAGTGAATCTTAAAGTAAATATTTCAAAAACAGCTGAGAGAAATTTAGATGATGTTTTAAATTTTATTGAAGCAAGATGGTCTAAGAAATCGAAAGAAATATTTTTAGTGAAATTTCAAAAAGCAATTTCAATAATAAGTATGAATCCTGAAATTTTCCCTAAATCATCAGTAAGTAAAAAATATCAAAAATGTGTTGTAACAAAGCAATCAAGTCTCTTGTATAGTTTTGGTTCTAATGAAATTAAAATTCATACCATTTTTGACACACGACAAGACCCAAATAAAATAAAGAAAGACATACAATAAACATGAAAGGACCATTATTTTACTCAAAAATATTACTCTTTGGAGAATACGGAATCATCCGCGACTCTAAAGGACTTTCTATTCCTTATAATTTTTACAATGGTGCATTGAAAAGAACCGAAGATCCTTCGGCAGAAGCAATTGCATCAAATGCAAGTTTACAACGTTTTGCATCTTACCTTGAAACTTTACAAACAGAACAACCTGAATTGGTGACTTTTGATTTGGCAAGTTTAAAAAATGATGTCGAAACCGGAATGTATTTCGATTCTAGTATCCCACAAGGATACGGAGTGGGTAGTAGTGGTGCCCTTGTTGCTGCTATTTATGACAAATATGCTACACACAAAATAACGGTTTTAGAGAATTTAACTCGTGAAAAACTGTTACAGCTAAAAAATATTTTTTCTCAAATGGAAAGTTTTTTCCATGGAAAAAGTTCTGGTTTAGATCCTCTAAACAGTTATTTGAGTATCCCGATTTTAATTAACTCTAAAGACAATATTGAAGCAACCGGTATTCCGACTCAAAGTTTTGACGGAAAAGGTGCTGTCTTTTTATTAGATTCAGGAATCGTAGGTGAAACTGCTCCAATGGTGAACATTTTTATGGAAAACCTAAAAGATAAAGGTTTCCGTGCGATGCTTAAAAATCAATTCGTAAAATATACTGATGCTTGCGTAGAAAACTTTTTACATGGCGACATGAAATCATTGTTTACGAATACTAAAAAACTATCAAAAGTCGTTTTAAACAACTTTAAGCCAATGATCCCGGAACAATTTCACGGAATCTGGCAAAACGGAATCGATACAAATGATTATTATTTAAAACTTTGTGGTTCTGGCGGAGGTGGTTACATTCTTGGATTTACTGAGGATTTAGAACGTGCTAAAGTATCTTTAAAAGATTATAAATTAGAAGTTGTTTACCAATTCTAAATTTAAACTTCTTTAAATAATTCCAGCCTATTGAATACGCTTTCGTAGAATTTATCACCCTAAAAGTTATTTAATATGAAGAGTATTTTAAAGATTATCAAAACAACTTTTTTAGGTGGAATTCTGTTTTTAGCCCCCTTGGTTTTATTACTGGTCATTCTGGAAAAAGGATATCATATTATCCAGAAAATCACATTACCAATCATAAGTCATTTCCCTAAAGTAAAAATTTTAGGATTGGCTATTGAGGAAATTACAGCCATAATAATCATATTTATTATTTGTATTACTGCTGGTTTAATTGCCAGAACAGATTATGCAAAAAAACTCGTTCAAAGATTTGAAAACGGAATATTAAGCTTCGTTCCCGGCTATTCTTTCATCAAGAAAACGAATGAAAATATTATGGGTTTAGAATCTAACGAAAATTTAAAAGTCGTTCTTGTTCCAACAGATGCAGGATTACAATTTGCTTTTTTGATAGAGCAAATAAACGAAAACAACTTTTCAGTCTTTGTTCCGGCTGCACCAAACCCATGGAGTGGCTCTGTTTGTTTTGTAGAAAAAAAAGACATCAAAGAAGTTGACATTTCTCAAAAAGAAGCCTTAGCTTGCATTCGGAAATTAGGTTTTGGTTCAGCCGCGTTACTAAAAAACAAACTTTAGCATTCGCAGCCAAATTCAAGTTTTAAAACAAGCCCTTAAATTAAAATCCCAAACGAACTTTAAAAAATGTTAAGCAGACAGCATAAACTTTTAGTAATGAAAATTGTTAGCTTGTTCTCAGTAGTGAGAGGTTACAACATTCCTATTATTGTTTTGGCACAATATTTATCTGCTATTTTTATATTAGCTCCAGAGAAAAGAGCCCTTGACATTTTACTTGATTTCAACTTATTTTTAATCGTTTTTGCTTCTGCAATTACTATTGCATCAGGATATATTATTAATAATTTTTATGACAGCCAAAAAGACTTAATCAACAGACCCAACAAATCGATGTTGGACAGATTGGTAAGTCAGAAAACAAAACTTTTGGTTTATTTTACGCTAAATTTTATTGCCGCTTTAATGGCTTTGATTGTTTCCTGGCGTGCATTCTTGTTCTTTTCGGCTTATATTTTCCTGATTTGGTTTTACTCTCACAAAATAAAAAAATACCCGATTATTGGAAATCTTACCGCAGCTTTCCTGGCCGTTTTACCTTTTTTCGCAATTTTGCTGTATTTCTACAATAAGGTTTCGTTCGAAGAAATCGAAGACCATATGAGCCATTTTATGGTAATTTCAGCACATGCCGTTTTCTTGTTTTTGCTATTGCTCATTCGGGAGATGATCAAAGATTTAGAGAATCTAAAAGGTGACTTAGCTAATAATTACAGAACAATTCCCATCATCTATAACGAAACAGTTTCTAAGCAAATTATTACCACTTTGACAATACTAACAGTGGTTCCTGTTTATGTTTTAATCAACATTTATGATGTAGGTTATATGGACATCTACTTTTATGTCTGTTTTGCTGTTTTACTATTTTTCCTGATTTATTTATGGAAATCGAACTCTAAAGAACAATATTTATTACTTCATAATGTACTTAAATTTTTAATTGTCTCGGGAGTTTGCTGTATCGTTTTGATCAATCCGAGTATTTTGTGGCACGGGAAGAATCTGCTTTTAAAGTCTTAAGAAAACAGCCCACATATTAGGCATATTACACAGATTTCTTTATTTTAATGTTTTGTGATCTCTGCATTAACTTTGCAAAACTTTGGGCTAAAACTTCTTTTCAAAATGTATAAAAGAAGCCAATTGTTTGAACCTAGCCCCAATAGAGGCGATATCATTGTAGTCCTGAAACTTCGGGATGAAACAAGATAAAGCCGAAAGCGGGAAACCTGCCTGAAAAAAGCCAATTGTACGGCTCCAGTAACACCAAAAATAAAAGGCTATTAATCTAAGGACAATGAACTTAGGATTATTTAGCAAGAATAAACTATCTTTGCACAAATTACAGAATTTATGAACAATAAGGAAGGCAATAATAAAAGAGGTGGTTCTAGGCCAAATAGTTCTAGACCAAGCTCTAACAAGCCAAAACCTCCTATGGCGAAGCGCGCGCAAGGGCCAAAAAAAGTGAAACCTGCTGTTAAGGCTGCCGAAGAAGAAAAGGCTGAAAAAATCAAAAAACAGAATCAGGCTCCAAAAAGACAAAAAGCTGCAGACGAAATTCGTTTGAACAAATACATCTCTAATTCTGGAGTTTGTTCACGTCGTGATGCTGATATATACATTCAGTCTGGAAACGTTAAAGTAAACGGTATTCCGGTAACTGAAATGGGTTATTTAGTAAAATTGAATGATGTTATTAATTTTGATGGTGTTGTTTTGACTCCTGAAAAGAAAGAATACATCTTATTGAACAAACCTAAAAACTTTACGACAGCTCTTGACGAAGGTCAGGAATTTCGTAATGTATTAGAACTTGTTCGTGGTTCTACAACTTCAAAAATTGCTCCGATTGGTAGAATGGACAAGAACACTACTGGTTTGTTGTTGTTTACTAATGATACGGATATGATTCGTAAATTTACTTTACCGAGTCAGAAATCATCAAAAATCTATCAGGTTTCGTTAGATAAAAACTTGAAATTTGAGGATTTAGAAAAAATCAGCAAAGGTTTAGTTCTTGAAGGACACCGTGTGTTTGTTGAAGAAGTAAGCTACATAGAGAAAGAAGCAAAAAGCGAAGTAGGCCTTAAATTACGCTCATCGAATGTAAAAGTAGTTCGTGCAATTTTCGAACACTTTGATTATGATGTTTTACGTATTGACCGTGTATCATTTGCAGGTTTAACAAAAAAGAATTTACCTAGAGGTAACTGGCGTTTTTTGACTGACCAAGAAGTTATCAATTTGAAAAACGTTTAATAAACGAATCAAAATCGATCTAAATATAAATCCTGTTTTACATTTGTAAGACGGGATTTTTTATTTTTCAGAAGTTAAAAAAAGTTATGACCAAAAAGTGTAAAAATAGATCTGCCGATAGATTGGTTTTTTTCTTCAACTGATTCGTAACATGAAAATCCAAGGATAATTTTGATTCCGGGAGGAATGCTATTTAAAATATCTCTTTTTTGATCGTCCAGTAGCAATTTTAAACTATCTAAAATTTGGACATTATTTTTAAGGTAAGAAGCAACTAATAACGCTGAAAAGTTTAGAATCTCTCTGGCGGTCTCGCTTTTGATCCCGACTTCGTTAGAGATCATTTCAGAAATCCTACCCTTTTTATTGGTAAAGATTTCTTTCAGTAAAGCGTTTCCTTCTATCCGATAACAATCATCTACCGATAAAATCCGACCGGATGTAAAATCAACTTCCTGATAAAATGTAGAGCCTTCCTGTATTTGCGAAACAACTTCTTTGCAAAAACCCGATTCCTCGGCCCTATTGTACAAACCCATTAAAACTGTACCTATCGAAACATCAATTCCCTTGATTAAAAGTGCATCATTTTCAAAATAAAACTTGTTCAATTTTGAAACAACATTAGAAGAAATAAAACGTCTAAGTTCAATTTGTAGGTTTGGGGTCATACTTAAAGTGTTTAAAAATTATTTAAATCCATTAAAAATAACCGATAAAGTGAGGCTTTTTATCGTTTATCAGGATAAAAATATAAAATATTTTAACATTTCCAAAAAATAAGTTAAAAAGTAAAGGCTTCTGCAAACAATTATTTAACAAAAAAAACGTTCTCAGCCAATAAACATAACGCTTTCGTTATCAAACCAAAGTAAAAAAATATTTTATACAAAAATAAAAAAATAAGAAAAAAGCTTAATCTGTATTACATAATTAAAACAATAATGTTCGATATTCCCATGTCGTGTGCAGAAATATACCTAGAAAAATAATACAAAACATAAAGTTGATAAAGCTGGAGGCAAGAAACCCTAGTAGTGATCCTGTTGCAGCTTTTAGTGCACGCTGATGATTTTTAGAATCATAAATTAATTCTCCAACAAAGGCGCCAACAAACGGACCAATAATAACTCCAAAAGGTATAGGGGCCAAAATACCAACGATCAAACCGATATTAGTTCCCCAAATTCCATAAGAACTTCCTCCAAATTTCCTGGTTCCTTTTGCAGGAATTACATAATCCAGAATCGTAATGACTATCGTAATCAAAAGTGTAATCCCTAAAACCCAATAATTATTTTCAACCGCTTTTGTCATATACAACAATAATAAACCTACCCAACAACTGGATAAACCCGGAAGAACAGGTAAGAAACTACCAAAAACACCAACAATCATACATATAAAACCGAGTAACAACAATAGTAAATCCATATATTTTTTTGTAATTTTGTATCTAAAGATCCTTAGTAAAGCCAGCCAATGCGTAAACTTTTGCAAATAGCATTATTTACTTTATTGATTATTTTGATCAATAATACTACATATGCACAAAACAAAAAGCTTTCTGTCGAAGATCAATTAATTCAGGATAGTATTTATAAAAGTAATAAGAAAAAAGTTTTAAATTTTTCTATGAAAGATTTTGACAAACTTTTCTTTGAATACTTTAGTCGCAAAAATGATCCGGATGTTGTTTTAACTAAAAAAGATTTTTACAACTATACTGTTCAAATTGCTGCTTTCTCAGATCGCTTATCATCCTTATATCCTGAACAAAAAGAAGTTGCAGCGCAAAACAAAGAACAATGGCTTTCAGAAAGCTACGAAGATTATCTTCAATACAAAGCATCTCAAAAAAAATAATCGTATTTTTGCACCTAATTAGTTCATTCAATTCAACATCAAAATCTTGAAGCAGTTTTTCCTTTTTTTAGTTCTCTTATCTATCAATTCTTGTCAATATTTTGAGAAGAAGGTTCCGTCTGAAAAAGAGTTACTTCAAAAAGAATTAAAATCAATCAACTGGAAAGAAGTCGACGAATATCCATCAGTCACTAATTGCGACAAAATCACTGATAAGAAACAACGTCAACAATGTTTTTTTGAAGTTATGGCGCAACTCATTCAGCAAAAATTAGACATTGATACACTTTCAATCCTATATCCCCAACTTGACACGATAGAAGTAAAAGTTACCGTTTTCCCGAACTCTACCATGAAATTCGAACCACAATTTCCTAAAGATTCAGTAGCTTATGACACAATCAAAATAGACAGCATTTTACATGCCCGTCTTGTTGATTTTCCAAAAATAAATCCGGCATTAAAACGTGGACTTCCGGTAAAAACTCAATTTATTTTACCCGTTATTCTTAAAGCTAAAGACTAGAAATAAATACTATTTTATAATTCTGCTGCTTTTGTTTTAAAATTCAAGACGTAATATGTTCCTATAAACACAGGCAAAACTACATTAAGAAACCACATCAAAGTACTAATAAAAACGACAATCCATTCGTTTACGCCTAAAATTCCAAAGTAGTATATGGCAACACTTCCTTTTACAGCAAAATCCAAAAACTGAAAAGTAGGCAATGATGAGGCTAAAAAGTAAACTACTGCAATTGTGGCAATCAGTGTAAAATAAGGCAGATCAACATCAAAAGCTAAAAACAAAAAATAGTATTGATGAGAGAAAACTAAATAACGCAAAATTCCAAAAAGAATATTTTTACGATGAATTGGTTTTGGAATTTCATTGATCTTATGTAATAACTTCTCAATGGAATATCCTTTGATTTTTATTTTCTTCAACGAAAACAAAATCACAAAAACCAACACAAAACCTCCAAATAAAATGGCAACCGTCTGAGTGGTAATGACCTCATATTTTGCATTGAAATATAGCAATCCGAAAATTCCAAAAACAACAGTCAGAACCATCTGAATTCCGTTGCAAATCAAGTTCAGAAAAACTACTTGTTTCGTTTCAGTTTTCGGGTAATACAATGCTTTTCCGGCATATTCCCCTACTCCGTTTGGAGTAAAAATTCCTGCTGTAAGTGCCGCCAAAACTTGCTTTGTGGCTTCTGCCAATGAAATTTCCTGAATGACTTTGGCTAAATTCTGCCATTTCAAAATCTCAAAATAGCGATTCAAAACACTCAGAAGCAATATAAACCCAATTCCTAAAACAGATTGATTTTTACGAAATAACGTGATAAACTTTTGCCAATCGAGTTTATCGTTATTCGCCAACTGATTATAAATAAAATAAAATGCGCCACCTACAATTAAAAGTTTGACCAGAAGAACTAGGAATTGTTTAGCTTTGTGAGGAATTGAGATCATGCTGCAAAAGTAATCAATTTGGAAATGTGGCAATTTGAAAATGAGAAAATGAATTTCACTCATTTTTTCAACAACTTTCAAACTTGAAACCTTAAACTTGAAACAAAAAACCCCTTGATAAAAGAACGCATCATATTAGGTATTGACCCCGGAACCACTATTATGGGTTTTGGATTGATAAAAGTCATTAATAAAAAAATGGAATTTTTGCAATTGAACGAATTGCAACTTTCCAAATACGACAATCATTACCAAAAACTAAAGATTATTTTTGAGCGTACTATCGAGTTAATCGAAACGCACAATCCTGACGAAATCGCAATTGAAGCCCCTTTCTTTGGTAAAAACGTACAATCGATGCTAAAGTTAGGTCGCGCGCAAGGTGTTGCAATGGCAGCGGGACTTTCGAGAGATATTCCGATTACAGAATACGAACCTAAAAAGATAAAGATGGCGATTACCGGAAACGGAAATGCCAGTAAAGAACAAGTAGCCAAAATGCTGCAACAGCTTCTAGGCTTAAAAGAATTACCCAAAAACCTGGATTCAACTGATGGTTTGGCAGCGGCGGTTTGTCATTTCTTTAATTCAGGCAAAATCGTTGCCGGCAAAAGTTATACGGGCTGGGATGCTTTTGTAAAACAAAACGAAGATAAAGTGAGGAAATGAGAAAATGTGTCAATTAGAAAATTAGATAATTCTTGTATTGTGGATATTTAATTTTCTAATTGACTCATTTTCTAATTATCTAATTAAAAAAAATGAGCGGAATCTACATTCATATTCCTTTTTGCAAGCAGGCTTGTCATTATTGCGATTTTCATTTTTCGACTTCTATGAAGAAGAAAGATGACATGGTTTTGGCTTTAGCCAAAGAAATTGTCCTGCGCAAAAATGAATTTAAAGGTGAAATTATAGAAACAATCTATTTTGGAGGAGGAACACCTTCTGTTCTGAGTAATGACGAAATTAACTTTCTAATTTCTGAAGTTTACAAAAATTATAATGTTGTCGAAAATCCGGAAATCACACTTGAAGCTAATCCGGATGATTTATCTACAGAACGAATTTTCGAATTATCAAAAAGCCATATAAACCGTTTAAGTATAGGAATTCAGTCTTTTTATGAAGAAGATTTAAAGATGATGAATCGCGCCCATAACTCGGCGGAAGCCATAAATTGTTTAACCGAAGCAACTAAATATTTCGATAATATTTCGCTCGATTTAATTTACGGAATCCCCGGATTGACAGATGAAATGTGGAGAAAAAATATTGAGACTGCTTTAAGTTTTGGTATTCCACATATTTCAAGTTATGCTTTGACAGTTGAACCCAAAACAGCTTTAAGAAAACTAATCGATACTGGAAAAATTGCCGAACCTCAAGACGAAGTGGCATCGAATCACTTTATGATTCTGGTTGAAACGCTTGAGAAAAATGGCTTTATTCACTACGAATTATCGAATTTCGGGAAAGAGGGATATTTCTCTAAAAACAATTCCGCATATTGGCTGGGCAAAAAATATATAGGAATTGGTCCTTCAGCACATAGTTATGATGGTGAGAAAAGAGGTTGGAATATTGCCAATAATTCTCTTTATATAAAATCAATTCAGAACGATGAACTTCCTATAGAATCTGAAATACTAACCATTTCTGATCGTTATAACGAATATATTATGACGGGTTTAAGAACAATTTGGGGCGTTTCTTTAGATAGAATCGAAACCGAATTTGGTTTGGATTATCTGAATTATCTAAAAAAACAAAGTCAGAAATTCTTAGATGACGAATTGCTTTTTATCGAAAATAACATCTTAAAACCAACCGCAAAAGGAAAATTTTTAACGGATGGAATTGCAAGTGATCTGTTTTACTTAAATTTGGAATACTAAAAAATAGGACGCTGATAAAACGGATGCAAGCAACGCTGATTGTAAAAATCCGTAAAAATCCGCGTTAGAATATCCGTAAAATCCGCGTTTCATTATGCTAGCACTTATTGACAACAAATATCAAATAGACTTATCAAAACCCATTGATATTTCGATTCCGTTAACGAATACAGACGAAAACCCGATTGCCTGGTATATTGAAAAACCAGTTATTGAACCCGTAGTTTTTGGAGATTGGATTGGTAAAGTTTCTGAAGGAAAATCATCGACGAATTTCAATAATATTTTCTTTAATCCGCACGGGCATGGAACGCACACGGAATGTTTAGGGCATATTACGACTGATTTCTATAGTATTAATCAAACGTTGATACAATTTTTCTTTTTTGCAAAATTGATTACGGTTGAACCGGAAAAGATTGGAGATGATTTGGTGATTACTAAAAGTCAAGTTGAAAAAGAAATGCATACTTCGACTCCGCTCAGTGTGACAAATGCTTCGACTTCGCTCAGTCTGGCAAAACCTGAAGCTATTATTATCAGAACGCTTCCCAATCAAAAAGACAAAAAGTCAAGAAAATATTCGAATACAAATCCTCCTTATTTATCTGAAGAAGCAGCGATTTTTATCCGCGAAAGCGAAATTCAGCATTTATTAATCGATTTGCCAAGTGTAGACAAAGAACATGACGAAGGAAAATTACTGGCACACAAAGCATTCTGGAATGTAAAAAACACTTTAAACTTAAACGCTGATGCCAGATTAAATGCGACAATTACCGAAATGATTTATGTTTCTGATGAAATCGAAGATGGAGATTATATTCTAAATCTTCAAATCGCATCGTTTGAAAATGACGCAAGCCCGTCAAAACCTATTTTATATAAGATTTAAAGTTTGCCACGAATTTCACTAATTTGTACTAATTTTTTACATGCTTGCAAAAAAAAATGATTCATGAAAATTAGTGAAATTCGTGGCAAAAAAAACAACTATGATTACAGTATCTAAAGATAAAACTAAACTTGACGTTCCGTTCATTCAAAACTTTTTGAAGAATATTTATTGGGCCGCAGGAAGAACTATTGAAGAAGTTCAAACTACTATTGATGCTTCAGTTTGTTTTGGAATTTACTTAAATGGTAAACAAATTGGCTTTGCCAGAGTCATTACAGACTATGTCGTTTTTGGATATGTAATGGATGTTTTTATTACCAAAGAACATCGCGGAAAAGGATATTCATCTATTTTGATCGAAAATATGATGAACGAACCAGTTCTTAAAAATATTCAAATTTGGAGATTAGCCACAACTGATGCTCATTTTTTATATCGTAAATTTGGTTTTACTGCTCTGGAACATCCTGAAAAATTAATGGAGAAAAAACTATGATGAAAACAGTTATTAAACTCGAAGAATTAAGTTTATTTATTCTTGGGATTTTTTTATTCAATCGTTTAAATTTTGAATGGTGGTGGTTTTTAGTTTTAATTTTAACCCCGGATTTATCAATGCTTGGCTACCTCTTCGGCAACAAAAGCGGAGCATTTTTTTACAACGTATTTCATCATAAAGGAATTGCACTTTTAGTTTATGCTACAGGATACTATTTAAGTATTGAAACGATTCAGTTAGCCGGGATTATTTTATTTTCGCATTCGGCAATGGATCGGATTTTTGGTTACGGATTGAAATATGAAAAAGGTTTTAAATACACTCATTTAGGTGAAATTGGCAAATAAGAAATGATATGAATCTAGAAACATTTTACGAATATTGTCTTTCGAAGAAAGGCGCGAGCGAGCATTTTCCTTTTGACGAAAATACTTTGGTTTTTAAAGTTGGCGGAAAAATATTTGCATTATCTTCCTTATCTCAGTGGGAGAAAAGCGAACCATCAGTCAATTTAAAGTGCGATCCGGAACGCGCTCAGGAATTAAGAGCGGAATATGACGAGATAAAACCCGGATTTCATATGAGCAAAGTACACTGGAACACGATTGCCTTAAACGGGAATTTATCAAATACTTTAGTCAAAGAATTGATCGATCATTCGTATGAATTGGTTTTCAAAAGTTTGACAAAGAAAATTCAGAATGAAATTATTGAATTAGAAAATTAGGCATTACATTTGCATCGTAAGATAAAAAACTTAACAACTCAATTAATTTGCAACTTAGCAACTTATAGAACATGAAAGAACAATTTAAAAAATTTCTGAACGAAGAACAAGATCCAAAAGCGATTGAAAAAATCACTTCGAAACTCCATGATTTATTGATGAAAGGTGAAGAAATTGGATATATTGCCGTTCAAAAAAAACCGGCAATTACTGTTTTTCCTGATAGTATTGTATTAACAAACAAACGAATCATTATTTGCCAGCCTAAAAATTTAGGTCTTTCAATGGATTTTACAGATTACACCTGGGACAATGTTGCCGGTGCTTTTGTAAAAGAAAACATTTTAGGTTCAGAATTCTCATTTAATACCAATACTGATTTATCAATTTCGATTGATTACATTCCGAAAATTCAGGCCAGAAAAATATATACTTACGCGAAAGAGCAGTTAGATTTAATAAAAAATCCAATTGTTGCCGAAACACCAGTTGTAGAAACTGCACAAGTTATTGAAGAAGAAGATGATATTGAAGAAGTTGAAGAGGAAGTTGAAGAAGTTGACACGGAGGAAGTAACAAATTTTGCTGAAATTATGCCAGCTACTACTCCATCGTATACGGAAACATATGAGCCAATTCAACCTGCTCAACCTACCACAGGCGATCGTAAATTAAGTGATTTATCTAAAGAAGAACTTTTTGATAAATTACAGAATTACAAAAAATTGCTTGATAATGGATTGATCATGCAAGGAGAATATGATGTTTACAAAAAAGAAATATTGAGTTATATGTAAATTTTTCTAACCGCAAAGAACGCAAAGTTTTACGCAAGGTTCGCAAAATTATAAAAGAAAGAGGTTGTCTGAAAAGACGACCTCTTTCTTTTATTATACTAGTAGATTTACAGAGTGTTTCTTGAAAAATGTAAATTTGGGCTAAAATGGTCTTCTATAAACTTTTCTAAAGCTTCTACGAGATCAAAAATGAGGTTAAAATTGCCCAAACGGATTTTAGCGATCCATTTAGAAAAGTTGTGAGCAATAGCAATCAGGCCAAATTCAGTATTTACTTTGGCTGTTTTGGTAAGTGTAAATCTTTTAAATCCTTTGTTTTGCTTGATGTTACCAAAAACCGGCTCTGGTTCAATACATCTTTTACTATAAATTTCCCTGCCCAATTCACTTTCTAAATTCTCTCTTGCCTTGAATTTCAGTCTTTGAAGATTGTGATTAATTTCTATCCGTCTGTTCCCCTTAGCTTTAAAGCATTGCCCCCGCAGAGGACATCCTGCGCAATTTAAAGCCTCATATACCGAATGATACTGTTCAAAACCAGTTGTAGTTTTTGATTTCTTAGTAAAGATACGAGGCATTTGCTGCCCCATTGGACAAACCAAAAAGTCTTGCTCATTATTATGAAACAGGTTTTGTGCGTGGAATAAATTGTTTTTATGCTTACGGGTCTCTTCGATACGGTACATGTTGTAGGGAACAAAAAAATCAATTTCTTTGTCTTCAAGGAGTTGATAATTTTCCTCACTTCCATAGCCCGCATCGGCTATAACTTTTGCAGATTGTTTGCCGTAGTTGCTTTTGAATCCTTCTAAGTGAGTCTTTAATGTGGTAAAATCAGTAGAAGTCTGGTGGGTGGAGTAATGTGTAATAATTTGATTTTCTGTAGAAATCTGAATATTATAACCCGCTTTTAATTGTCCGTTGCCCATATGATCTTCTTTCATGCGCATAAAAGTAGCATCGGTATCGGTTTTCGAATAACTGTTTCTATCCCCCAGAATTTCGAGATGTTTCTCATATTCTTTAAGTTTTACAAGCTGTTCTTTCTCGAGTTTTTGAAGTGATTTGTTCTGCTGTTTACTCAGCTTCTGCTTTTTTTCACTTTGGTTGATCTCGTGTATTTTTTCTTCTAATTTCTTACTGTCTACCTTGGTATCAGTTTGGTTATCAGTATGCATAATATCTGACTCGATAGCCTGACCAATATCTGCCAGAACAGCATCGATTTTTCCCTGAAGCCTGTCTTTATGTTTTTCAACTGCTTTCTTCCACACAAAGCTGTATTTATGTGCGTTGGCTTCTATTTTAGTACCATCAATAAATTGTCTCTCCAGGCTAATGAGCTCTAAATCTACCATCATCAGAACGACCTGGCTGAAAAGTTTTTCGATATTCCCTTTTAATTTTTTTCCTCTAAAGTCATTGATAGTTCTAAAATCCGGCTGAAGTCCTCCCGAGAGCCACATAAAATATATATTCTCCTTCACGGCTCTAGCCAGCTTTCGGCTGGAATAGGTATTATTGAGATATCCGTAAAACAATATTTTCAATAACATCTTAGGATGGTAGCTGGATCTTCCACCGCCTTTAAACTGTGATATAATCTCGGAAATTTCCAACTGTTCAACAACACTGTCTATTAATCGGGCAGAATGATTCTCTGGGATCAGATCATTTAAATTCAATGGAAAAAGATCTTGCTGGTGAACCGAATGAGGCTTAAAAACTGGCTGCATAATCATTGATTTTAGTACTTAAATATAAGAAAAATCAATGTGTAAAACAAAAAAAAACTGCCCGAAATTACTTTTCGGACAGCCTCTTTATGCTTTTCTTCACGTGCTTTGCGTAAAACTTAGCGTTCTTTGCGGTTAAACTCTCTACAAAGTTGCTTTCTGCTTTTCTACAAAACTATTCGATTGCAATTCTAATAACTCTGTTGCATTTTTTCGTTGCAGATCGTACAGATTTTTATCTTCGGCGATATCAGCGTATACTTTATCGTGCATCGCTGCACTAGTTTTTACCAATAATTCACGTTGGTATTTATTTTGTGCCAAAGTCGCTTTCATTGCAGTTTCGGCTTCTTCCTGTTTAAAATCGAATTCCCCTTTTGGCGCTAGTAATTTTGCTATAATGGGAGAAGTTTCGATTGCTAAAAACAATAACATGATAAAGAATGACGGCAACCATGGTAATTTATCCAAAGCGTTTATACGTGCCATTAAACCATCAAAACCTTCAATAATAGGTTGTGTTTGAGATACTTTTTTATCTAAATCGGCTTGTAATTGTGTACCTGTTTTCTCTTTCTCAGCAATTTTAGCTTCATTAGCCGTTTTTAGAGTTGCAAATTCTTTTAATGCAGCATCGTGTTTCTCACGCTTTTCTTTATAAACCGGACCTTTACCCAGTTTTTTAGTTCCGGTAGTTCCTTCGGCTTCTGTGATATAAGTAGAATAAAGTGCATTTACTTCTTTTTCTTTATTCAGAATATCTCCTTTCAAAGCTGCAATCTCGCCTTTATTTTTATCTAAATCTGATTTGAAGTAATTACCTACTTGCTTTTTGTTCGCCAATTCCATTTCATTTTTCTCTTTTAATAAAACGGTATTGATTTCTTTTTCGAAAATTTTAATTTCCAAAGGTTTAGAAATTACAATGGCAATAATGACAGCCAACATAATTCGAGGTGTCGCTTGTAGAAATTCATCAAAAAAGCGATCTCTTTTTTTGATAGTCGAAACGATAAATCGGTCTAGATTAAAGATTAACAAACTCCATACAAACCCAAAAGCTACAGCTGGATAAACAGAGTCAAAAACCGTAAAAAGTGCGTAGGCACTGGCTAAGAAAGCCATAACTGCTGTAAAGAATACGGTGGCGCCAATACCAACATATTTGGTTTGTTCGCCTTCTGAGCAACTTTCGAGTACGTCTCGATCAGCCCCAGAACATAGGATGAAAAATTGTTTCAACATGATTGATGATTTTTGATTGTGATTGATAGGGCAAATTTAGAGCCAAAAAATTAAAAATGAGCTAAATAGTTGATTTCTTTTTATTTGACTCTATAAAAAATCCTTTTTTATTAAATGTTATTTTAACATTAATTTATTTCTAATGTTAGAGAAAACCATAACATTATGTTAATTTTTTTCAACGTCTTTAATAACATTAAGGTTCTAGTTTCGCAAAAAACAAACTAAAACACAATGAAGAAAATTTATTTAGTAGTAATATTTATGCTATTGGCCTTTTCAGGTTATGCTCAAAAAGCGATAATCTCAGGAAAAGTATTAGATATTGACGATAAACTTCCTCTGCCGGGAGCAATGATCCAGATTGTTGGTGAAAACAAATACACGGTTTCAGATTACAATGGTCGTTTCGAATTATTAAACATTAATGTTGGAACATATAAAGTAGAAGTAAAATACATTGGTTATAATGCCACAACTCACGAAATCATTGTAGAACAAGGTAAAAATAATGTGATTGATTTTGCGCTTAAAACTTCAGGAACAGAGTTGAACGAAGTAGTTGTTGGAGACATTTTAAAAGGTCAGGCAAAAGCATTAAACCAACAAAAGAACAGTAAAAATATCGGAAATATCATTTCATCTGATCAAATGGGGCGTTTTCCTGATGCCAACGTTGGAGATGCTTTAAAACGTGTTCCGGGTATCACAATGCAAAATGATCAGGGTGAAGCTCGTAATATTATTATTAGAGGTTTAGCTCCATCTCTGAACTCAGTAACTTTAAATGGCGACCGAATTCCTTCTGCAGAAGGCGATAACAGAAACGTACAAATGGACTTAATTCCGTCTGATATGATTTCGACTATTGAAGTCAACAAAACGTTGACTCCTGACATGGATGCAGATGCAATTGGTGGTTCTGTAAATCTCGTAACAAGAGCAACTCCTAATGGCGAAAGAATCTCTGCAACTCTTGCAGGAGGTTATATGCCAATTCGCGAACATGCGACTTATACAGCAGGTTTAGTTTACGGAAATCGCTTTTTTGACAATAAATTAGGTGCTGTTTTTAGCGGATCATACAATAACGTAAATTACGGATCTGACAATATCGAAAACGAATGGGTAAAAGATAAATTTGGTAATGAATATCTGCAAGCTTCAGAAATTAGAAAATATGATGTACAACGTATTCGCCGCAGCGGTTCTGTAGCTTTAGACTATAAATTTGATGAAAACAATACTATTTTCGCTAATGCCATTTACAACTGGAGAGACGACAGAGAAAATCGTTTCAGAACTACATATGATGATATTGCCCCTATTTATAATGGTGAAGAAATTACAGGATTTAAAGGTCGTGTAAAACGTCAGACAAAAGGAGGAATTGATAATGATCGTGATAAAAACAGAAGATTAGAAGATCAACGCGTTCAGAATTACTCGATTCGCGGAGAACATTTAATCAATTCTAAACTTGATCTAGACTGGTCTGCCAATTATGCAAAAGCAAGGGAATATCGCCCTGGAGAACGTTATATCGAATACCGTCAAAAAGGATTAGAAATGACTCAGGATTTATCAGATATCAGATTTCCTTTAATTACAACAACTGGAGAATCTCTGGATAAGTTCAAATTTCAAACGGCTACAGAAAACACAAATGAAACCAGCGAAAGCGAATTTGGAGCAAAATTAAATATCCGTTTTCCTTTTACAATTATTCCTTCTGAAAAAGGAAGATTGAGAACCGGACTTAGACTTCGATTGAAAGAAAAAGAAAGAGAAAATAACTTTTATGCTTATGAGCCAGTCAATAGTGACATGGCATTATTATCACAAGTTCCAACCAGTTATTACGATGGTACAAACTTTAATCCGGGAAGCAAATATGTTCCGGGAAGTTTTGCTTCTGCAAGTTTCTTAGGAAGTCTTGATTTAAACAACGCAGCATTATTCAAAAAATCATCAGATCCTTCAGAATTTTTAGCCGTAAACTATAATGCAAAAGAAAGTATTTATGCTGCTTATGTAAGATGGGATCAGGATTTTAATGATAAACTGTCTATGGTTTTAGGTTTCAGAGTAGAGAACACTCATATTGATTATACCGGAAATCGGGTATTAAACGAAGAAGAATTAGAGAGCGAGATCAATACTAAAAATTCGTATACTAATTTATTGCCTAGTATCTCTTTGCAATATAATGCTACTAAAGATTTAGTCTTAAGAGCTGCTGTTACAACGGCATTGGCAAGACCTGATTATTATGCATTGGCTCCGTATGTAAACAATATTGCTGCTGATAAAGCAATTACAGCCGGAAATCCAGATCTTGATGCAACATATTCATACAATTACGACTTCATGGCCGAGAATTATTTCAAATCTGTTGGTTTAATTTCAGGAGGTGTTTTCTACAAAAAATTAGACAATTTCATATATAATTATAGTGACAATCAATATGATGCTGCAAAATTTGCTGCTGATTTCCCAAATCAGTCCAACCCAATTCCGGCTGGCGAAAACTGGTCATTCTTGCAATCAAGAAACGGAGATACTGTTGACGTATATGGCTTTGAATTTGCTTTTCAGCGTCAGTTAGATTTCCTTCCGGGGAAATTTCTTAAAGGATTTGGTATCTATTTGAATTACACGTACACAAAATCGAAAGCAAAAGGTATTGCGGATGAAGACGGAAACGAAAGAAATAACATCAGTCTTCCGGGAACAACTCCCCACATGTTCAACGCATCATTGTCCTGGGAAAACAAACGTTTTTCTGCCAGAATTTCAACCAACTTTACTTCAGATTATTTAGATGAATTAGGTTCTGAATCTTATAAAGACAGTTACTACGATAAGCAATTTTTTCTGGATGCAAATGCTTCTTTCAAAATTACTCGCAAACTTAGACTTTTTGCCGAAGCAAACAATTTAACCAATCAGCCTTTGCGCTACTATCAAGGAGTTAAAGACCACACTAAACAAGCAGAATATTACCAGGCCAGATATAATTTTGGCTTGAAACTCGACTTGTAACAATCAATTTATAAATTTCTTAAATTAGGCAGAACTTAACGGTTCTGTCTAATTTCATTCAACTAAAATCATAATGAAAAATAAATCAATTCTTTCCTTTTTACTTTTAAGTACCTTATTCATCGCTTGCAAAGACGACAAACTTGCTCCCGCTGCTGCAAATGCTGTAAAACCAACTGTTGTTACTGAAGCTTTGCCGCATGATACTGATGATCCTGCAATTTGGATTCATCCAACAGATGCTTCTAAAAGTATTATTGTTGGAACTGATAAAGATACAGATGGTGCTTTGTATGCTTTTGATTTAAAGGGAAAAATCATTGCAAAATCAGAAGTTTTAAAGCGTCCCAACAATGTTGATATCGCTTACGGCTTAATAATCGACGGAAAAAAAACAGACGTTGCCGTAACTACAGAACGCGAATCAAACAAAATAAGAGTTTTCAGTTTACCTGATTTAAAAGCAATAGACAATGGCGGAATTTCCGTTTTTGAAGGCGAAGAACTACGCGACCCAATGGGAATTGCTTTGTACACACGTTCAAGTGATCACAAAATATTTGCTATTGTAGGCAGAAAATCAGGACCATCCGGAAGTTACTTATGGCAATATGAACTTTCTGGAAACGGTAAATTTGCTACGGCAAAAGTGGTTCGTAAGTTTGGCGCTTACAGCGGAAAGAAAGAAATCGAAGCCATTGCCGTTGATAACGAATTAGGAACTGTTTTGTATTGCGACGAACAATTCGGAATCAGAAAATACAAAGCAGATCCCGCCTTAAACGACAACAAAGAATTGGCACTTTTTGGAAAAACAGGATTCAAAGCAGATAACGAAGGTATTGCGATTTACAAAAAAACAGATTCTACAGGATATATTTTAGTATCAAATCAGCAGGCGAATACTTTTATGGTGTATCCAAGAGAAGGTGCAAAAGGCAATCCGAACGATTATCCTTTATTAGCAGAAATTCCAACATCGACTATTGAATGCGATGGTGCCGATGTAACAAATATCAATTTAGGCGGAAGTTTTAAAAATGGTCTTTTCGTAGCCATGAGCAACGGAATGACGTTTCACTATTACGCATGGGATTTGATCCAGAAACGTATCGACGACGCTAAGAAATAGTTTTTTTTGTTTCAGGTTTCAAGTTTCAGGTTCAACCTAAAACTTGAAACTTGAAACTTGAAACTTGAAACTTGAAACCAACAAAAAAGCTGTTCATCACTGAACAGCTTTTTTTAGTTTGAATTAGTAATCTTCCTTATTCTGTAATCGGTGCGCCAGCTAAAATTTCAGCGTTGGCAAACTCTTCAAATTTGGCGAAATTAGCTTTGAATTTCTGGGCCAATTCAAGTGCTTTTTTATCGTATAGCTCAGGATCTTCCCAAGTATTTCTTGGATCTAAAATTTCACTTGGAACATTAGGACAACTTTCCGGTTGTGCAATTCCAAATACTTTATGATTTTTAAATTCTACATTATCCAGTTCTCCGTTTAATGCAGCAGTAATCATGGCGCGGGTATATTTTAGTTTCATACGGCTTCCTGTTCCGTAAGGACCACCTGTCCATCCTGTATTGATTAACCAAACTTTTACATCAGCATCTTCCATTTTCTTGGTTAGCATTTCTGCGTAACGTGTTGGATGCAAAGGCATAAACGGCGCTCCAAAACAAGCCGAAAAATTAGGCTGTGGTTCTGTAACTCCTGCCTCTGTTCCGGCAACTTTAGCCGTATATCCTGAGATAAAATAGTAAGCCGCTTGTCCAGGAGTCAGTTTTGAGATTGGAGGCAAGATTCCAAAAGAATCAGCCGTTAAGAAAAATATATTTTTAGGATTGTGCCCGATAGAACCAGGCTGAATATTATCGATATGTGTTATTGGGTAACTTACACGTGTATTCTGAGTGATTGAAACATCATCATAATCAACTTCATTGGTTCCCGGTTTGAAAACTACATTTTCTAAAAGTGCTCCTTTTTTGATCGCTCTAAAAATGTCCGGTTCATGCTCTTCTGTCAGATTGATTACTTTTGCATAACAACCACCTTCAAAGTTAAAAACCGTATTTTCTGCAGTCCATCCGTGCTCATCGTCTCCAATTAACTTACGTGCAGGATCTGCTGATAAAGTTGTTTTTCCGGTTCCTGATAATCCAAAGAAAATTGCAGTGTCACCAGCTTCTCCAACATTGGCACTACAATGCATTGGTAAAGTATCTTTGAAAACCGGCAAGATGAAATTTAAAGCAGAGAAAATTCCCTTTTTCATTTCTCCTGTATAACCTGTTCCACCAATAAGAGCTACTTTTTTAGTAAAATCTAAAATGGCAAAATTAGATTGACGTGTTCCGTCTACAACAGGATCTGCCATAAAACTTGGAGCACAAATTACTGTCCATTCCGGAGTAAAATTAGCCAACTCTGAATCTTCTGGTCTTAAGAACATATTGTAACAAAACAAATTCGACCAGGCCGTTTCTGTAACAACACGAACATTTAATCTATAATTAGGATCGGCACAAACATAAGAATCGCGAACAAAGACTTCTTTGTTAGATAAAAACTGTGTTACCTTATTATATAATTTTTCAAAAGCAGCTGGTTCAAAAGGAATATTTACATTTCCCCACCAAACTTGATCCTCTGTAATACCATCTCTTACAATATAGCGATCCTGAGGAGAACGCCCTGTAAATTCACCTGTATTAATTGCCAATGCGCCTGTAGAATTCTCAACACCTTGACCTGATTGCAAAGTGATCGCATGCAATTCATCAGCAGATAATTGGTAACGAACTTTTGCATTTTCAATCCCTAACTCATTTAGCGAAATCGATTGCGAGAAAACTGTGTGACTGTCCATAAATTTTTAGTTGTGTGTGATAATTTATAAGAAGCAAAATTACAGATTTATTATCAATCCTCTAAAAATATTTAAAATTCACTTTTATTTATATCAATAAAGCAAAATTTTATCTTTAAAATCAATTAAACAAAAAAATAACCGCCTCTAATTTGTTTTCTTATAATCCATTAAATGAATTTGTTATATTATTTACGAATTAAAGTAAAAAACAAGACAAATTCACATAAATAAGATTATATGTTATTTATGAGACAAAATTAAAGATTAATTTTCAGATAGAATTTTTTATTCGGGATTTTATGATTTTCTCTTCAAAATCGCAATAAATAATACCGCCCAAGCAATAATTAATAAAAAACCTCCTAAAGGAGTTGCGAATACGATAATTTTAAAATCGAAGACTGTAAGACTTTTTGTTGCCAATAAATAGATAGAACCACTAAAAAGAAGTACTCCTGCAACCACTAAATTATAGATCGTTTTTAAGGTTTTTTCGGCAATATCTTTTCTTGTAGAAAGAAAAAGTAAAAACAGAGCATGGTACATTTGGTAGCGAACTCCAACTTCAAAAGTATTTAACTCTTCTATAGATAAATATTTTTTCAGTAAATGCGCGCCAAAAGCGCCCAAAATGATTGATAACATTCCCATGAAAGCTGCTGCTAAAACAATTTTTCTTTTCATAATTTCTATACTTTTTATTCTCTAACAAAAATACCTCAATACATTTTAAAAAGCATTTTTGTTAGCAAAAATCTTTTCAGGAAAAAGAAATTCATTACATTTTGGCTTTAAAATAAAATATACAACATTTATGTAAAATTAAAATTGTTATATATTTAACAATTTAATATATTTGTGTGATAAATTTAAAATATGAGAAGCATTTTAATTATTGGAGCCGGTAGATCTGCCTCTTCGCTGATACGTTATTTACTATCAAAATCAGAGAGCGAAAACCTGCATATTGTTGTAGCGGATCTGTCTTTGGCCTTAGCCGAAAAAAAGACACAGCATCATCCCAATGCGACTCCACTTGCTTTGAATATTTTTGATACCGAAGAAAGAAAATCAGCGATAGAAAAAGCATCAATAGTTATATCAATGTTGCCTGCTCATTTGCATATCGAAATCGCAAGAGATTGTCTTGAGTTTAAAAAACACCTTGTAACCGCTTCTTATATAAGTGATGCCATGCAAGCACTAGATGAAGAAGCAAAGAAAAGCAATCTTATTTTCATGAACGAAATTGGTCTTGATCCCGGAATCGATCACATGAGCGCCATGAAGGTTATTGATGAAATAAGATCTAAAGGTGGTAATATGCTGCTTTTTGAATCCTTTTGCGGAGGATTAGTCGCTCCGGAATGTGATAACAATCTTTGGAATTATAAATTTACCTGGGCACCCAGAAATGTAGTTTTGGCCGGACAAGGCGGTGCAGCAAAATTTATTCAGGAAGGTACTTATAAATATATTCCATACGGAACTGTTTTTCGCAGAACTGAATTTCTCGAGGTTGAAGGTTACGGAAAATTTGAAGCCTATTCGAATCGGGATTCCCTCAAATACAGATCGATTTATGGCTTAGACGATATCCTGACTTTGTATCGCGGAACAATTAGAAGAGTGGGATATTCGAAAGCATGGAATATGTTTGTGCAATTAGGGATGACGGATGACAGTTATATCATGGAAGATTCTGAAAACATGAGTTACCGCCAGTTTGTAAATTCATTTTTGCCGTATCACCCAACAGATTCCGTAGAAATTAAAACGCGCTTGATCTTAAAAATTGATCAGGACGATATTATGTGGGATAAACTTCTAGAACTGGATTTGTTCAATCCGGACAAAAAAGTGAATTTACCCAATGCAACTCCTGCCCAAATATTAGAGAAAATACTTTCAGACAGTTGGACTTTGGAACCTAATGACAAAGATATGATTGTCATGTATCACAAATTTGGATACATATTAAACGGCAAAAAAAAGCAAATAGATTCAAAAATGGTTTGTATTGGCGACGATCAAACTTATACTGCAATGGCAAAAACCGTTGGATTGCCGGTAGCCATGGCAACATTATTGATTTTGAATGGAAAGATTACAACTCCGGGCGTACAGCTTCCGATACGAAAAGAAGTTTATCAGCCAATTTTAAAAGAGTTAGAAGAATATGGGGTGATCTTTAATGAACAGGATATGCCCTATTTTGGATATAATCCAGACTTATTTTAAGCTCTGGTTTTGTTGTTTTTTTTTTTAGAATTTTTTAGTTTTTAATTTTATCCGCTTCTACTCGCATAGAAGCGGATTTTTTTATTTAAAAGACAATTTAGATGGTTTTTAATTTCCAAAAATGGTTGGCGGGAAATCCATTTTCTGATATCTTCCCTTTACGACCTTATACTTTTTTGGTGTTTCGTTATCTTGAATTGTTATAGGCAAAGTGTACAGAACGCGAACTGGCTTACCCATTTCAGAGCCGGGATTCCATGCCGGAGAAAGTTTTAGAATTTTTATCGCTTCGTCTCCTATCCCGTAGCCTAAATCTTTTAGAATTTTAAATTCAGACAGGGTACCGTCTTTTTCTACCATAAATTCTATAACTATTTTTCCCTCAATTTTATTCTTTGAGGCTTCTTCTGGTATTTTAAAATTTTTTCCGATGAATTTATAAAACTCCGAAATTCCTCCTGGAAACTCAGGATTTTTCAGGATTGGATCCACACTTATTATATCGTCCGATGTTTTGATGGAATCAACTGAAGATCTTGGAGAAACTTTTTCATTTTGCCCCGCCATAGATCCCTGATTTTTATTTAGCGGAATCGCATTTTTTTCATCATTTAAAACAGCAGTTTTAGCACGATTCGTTTCAGTATTAGAACTGACTGCTTTCACTTCTGTTTTAGCTTCCTGTGCCACAGTTTTAACACATAAGAGAACTATTAAAGTTGTAAATACAGGAATAATAGCAATTTTTTTGAAGAACGCCTTGTTTTTTGAGGTGCTTTTTGTCATCATAATTAATCTTTTTTTAGTTACCAGATAATTTAAATTACTTGCCAGATAAATAGTTAGATTTCCATTTCCTTTTTCTAAAAGTAGTTTTTGATAAAATGAAACATTCTTATATTCTTTCACTATTTCCTGATCGGCAAGAAATTCGTGATTAAGCTGGATTGCTTTTTTATAAAAGATAAAGAGTGGGTTAAACCAAAAAATAATCTTTAAAAACTCAACAAACAAAATATCCAGCGTATGTTTTTGAGTTACATGAACCAATTCATGTGTGTACAATTCTTCTTCAATATTTCGGTTTTTATAATCATCAGAATTGACAAAAATGTAATTTAAAAAAGTATGCGGCAGGATTTTTTCATCAATCAAAACCAATTTCGAATTCTTAAAATCTACAACTGGATTTCTGTTCGATTTTGACAAAATATTCCAAATATTACTGCTAAATCTAATTGTCATTAAAAATGTGACTAATCCATACAAACCCCATAAAAAAATCATTGTATAATCAATCTTCTCTTCACTTTGAATTTTAGTAATCCCAGCTTCATCTATACTGATTTGACTTGATAAATTCATTGGAACTTCTTTGATAATTTCGAATGAAACAAAAGGAACCACGAACGAAACTACAATCGAAAAAAGTAAAAAGAACCTATTAAATTGATGCATTTTTTCCCGCTCCAATATCAAATGATAAAAAATCAGGAAAACGCTTAAAGCAATCGTCGATTTTATAAAAAAGTCTGTCATTTTTTCTTTTTTTGAATTTCTGAATCGATTATTTTTCTAAGTTCTTCTAATTCCGAAGTCGACAAATTGGTTTCTTTCGTAAAAAAAGAAGCAAACTGCGATGCCGAATTATTAAAGAAACTGCTGATTAATCCGTTGACATGCTTTGAGAAATAAACGGTCTTTTCGACCAAAGGATAATATTCTCTCGAATTTCCGAATTCGTTATAGGCTACGAATTTCTTATCGATCATTCGTTTCAAAAGCGTTGCAACGGTTGTTGTTGCAGGCTTTGGTTCGGTATATGCTTCGAGCAAATCTTTCATAAAAGCTTTTTCAAGCTTCCAGAGATGCTCCATTAATTGTTCTTCTGAGTTTGATAATTGCATGTTTTTTATTTTTAAGGCACTAAGGTTCTGAGTTACTAAGTTGCTAAGTTTTTTTGCCACTGATTAGAATAATTAAAATAATTTTTCCTGTATGATTAAGATCAAATCTATATTCTATATTCTTTATTCTTAAAAAAAATCCGCGCCAATCCGTTTAATCCGCAAAACCCGCGGGCTATTGTATTTCTTGTTCTGAAATCAAATTGCCGTTATTATAGTTTCTAATTTCGGTTAGTTTTCCTTTATCTGAATAAAACTTCCAATCTCCAAAATAGAACCAATGTGTTTCGACGGCATTAACTTCTATTTTTGTTTTTCCTTTTGATTGTAGTTTTCCGTTTTCATAGTAATATTTTACTTTACAGATTCCGTTTTTGTATTTCTCTGTCTTGTAGATTTTCCCGTTGATGTAGGATTTCCACTTTTTTACTGGTTCATCGTGTTTGTAATACTCGAATGATTTGTACGTAATACTATCCTGCTCATAAATATCAATCCAGGTGCCTTCTTTTTTCTTGTCAATTTTTTGATTTACTGGTTTGCTTTTGCAACCGTAAAGAATAATTCCGCAAAAAAATAATAAAAGAAGGTTTTTCATGTTTTTACAATTAACTCTACAAATGTGTATATTGCTCTACAAACGTAGAGATTAATTTTTAATGCGCAAAAAAAAGTTTTTTTTGTTTCAAGTTTCAGGTTTCAAGCTACTTGCCAATTGAGCTTTCAATCTCCCTACAAGTTTGATGAACATTGAATAGACCCCAGATTTAGCTGGGGTTTAGAATGAATATAGAGAAAAATGGCTTTAGCCGAATAAATTCTAACATATTAAAAATATTTTGGCTAAAGCCAATTCCTTTATAAAACAAAAACTCCAGCTAAATTTGGAGCCTATTCAATTACGATGCTAAAACCTTTGCAACTTTAGACGCACTGCTGTGCGCCTCTACAAAAAACCTTTGTACCTTTGTACCTTTTTTTTTTAAACCTTTGAACCTCTCTAAGCGTTAGGGATAGGAGCGATATCCTTTTTGTTTTTTCTTTAAAAACAAAAAGATATAGCGGATAGCCCGGCCCGGAGGGAAACGCCCATAAAAAATCCGCTTACTCATAAAGAATAAACGGATTTATATTTTGATACCTAACAGGTTTCTAAAACCTGTTAGGAAAATAAACTTTGTGTCTTAGTGCCTTCGTGGCAAACTATTTAGAAAGCTCTACGAAATATTTGTAAAACAACGGAATAGTTTCGATTCCTTTTAAGAAATTGAAGATCCCGAAGTGCTCGTTTGGCGAGTGAATCGCATCAGAATCTAAACCGAAGCCCATAAGAATGGTTTTGCTTTTTAGTTCTTTCTCAAACAACGCCACGATAGGAATACTTCCTCCGGAGCGAACCGGAATTGCGGGAACTCCAAAAGTTTCTGTATACGCTTTGTTTGCTGCTTGATATCCAATACTGTCAATTGGCGTAACATAACCTTGCCCTCCGTGATGTGGTGTTACTTTTACGGTAACTCCGGCCGGCGCAATGCTCGTGAAATGTTTAGTAAACAATTCTGTGATTTCATGCCAATCCTGATTTGGAACCAAACGCATGGAGATTTTAGCAAAAGCTTTGCTTGCAATCACCGTTTTTGCTCCTTCGCCTTGGTATCCGCCCCAAATTCCGTTTACGTCTAATGTTGGACGGATTGAGTTGCGTTCGTTGGTTACATATCCTTTTTCGCCGTAAACATCGTTTAGGTCTAAGGCTTTTTTATATTTTTCCAGGCTGAAAGGTGCTTTTGCCATTTCGGCTCTTTCTTCAAGTGATAATTCCTGTACGTTATCGTAGAAACCAGGAATTGTAATATGATTGTCTTCGTCGTGCAAAGAAGCGATCATTTTTGCCAAAACATTGATTGGGTTTGCCACTGCTCCACCGTATAATCCTGAATGTAAATCACGGTTAGGACCTGTAACTTCAACCTCTACATAACTTAAACCACGCAAACCTGTCGTGATCGACGGTTGCTGGTTCGAGATCATTCCGGTATCTGAAATAAGAATTACGTCGTTTTTTAGTTTTTCCTGATTGCGTTCTACAAACCAGGCCAAACTTGCTGAACCAACTTCTTCTTCGCCTTCGATCATGAATTTTACGTTACATGGCAAAGTATTGGTTTGCACCATAAGCTCTAAGGCTTTTACGTGCATGTACATTTGTCCTTTGTCATCGCAAGCTCCACGAGCAAAGATTGCGCCTTCCGGATGAATTTCGGTTTTTTTGATTACGGGTTCGAATGGTGGCGATGTCCATAATTCGATAGGATCCGGTGGTTGAACATCATAATGTCCGTAAACTAGAACTGTAGGTAGATTTGGGTCGATTATTTTCTCTCCATATATAATTGGATACCCAGGAGTATCGCAAATTTCGACTAAATCGCAACCTGCTTTTGATAAACTTTCCTTTACTGCCTCGGCAGTATCGATAACATCTTGCGAGTAAGCGGTGTCAGCACTTACCGACGGAATTTTTAATAATTCGATCAATTCGTTGATAAACCGATCTTTATGTTGTTGAACGTAAGACTTTATATTTTCCATTTCAATTATTTTTATAGAATTTCAAAAATACAAAAAAGAGAATTAATATTTTTTTTCAAAAATGCTTTGAAATATAGAACTTATGTTTATCTTTGCACCCACAATTGAGCGGATATGGTGAAATTGGTAGACATGCCAGACTTAGGATCTGGTGCCGCAAGGCGTGTAGGTTCGAGTCCTATTATCCGCACTGAAAAAAAGCTTCTGAGAAATCAGAAGCTTTTTTGTTTTACATACTTTTTATCTTTTTATTGCTAAAGTTGTTGATAAACAGATTACAACAATATCATATTTCTATTTTTGTGTTTCTGTTTTTGAAAGATAATTTTAAAGAAGAATAACTTCCTTTTCCTTTTTTGTATTTAGCAACTGATCGCAATTAAACCCAACACTTTGAACTCTTTATAAAAATTCCGGATAAATGATTTATTTTGTAGCGAGGTCCCGAAGCGTCGGGATCAATCCCTTGAAACGCAAAGCAACCCCAATATTTGTCATTCTGAAGAATGAGGAATCTTCACACGCTGAGCACGCACTGTTGTCGAATTTCTTGCGGTGATTTCTCGTTCCTCGAAATGACAAACTGTGTTACTAATCAACATCTAAATTAAGAATCTAAAGCTTCGGCTAATTTATTGAGCCAATATTATTAATAAAAAAATAATTACTGTTGAAGCTCCTTAATAATATTATCTAATTCTTCTTTATTTTCGCGTTTCCCATTAAAAATATCCATTTCTCTTTGTGATTTAAACCATTCGAGGTCGTTAGTTTTAGTGGTATGGTTCCAGATCATTTCGTAATCATTCATGTATTTATATCTAATATAAATCACTCCGTTTTTTACAATATATTCTTGATGTTGTCTTTCTAAAACCCACTTTATATTTTTATAAAAATTTGGTGGAATTTCATTTGGCTTTGCAATTTTAAATAATTGATTATGAAATGTTTCTGAAAACAGTACTGGCCCATGCAAATCGTCATTTACAAGTACCGGACGAAGTTCCACATACCTGTTTTCCCAATAATAATAAGCTGAGCATAAAATAATTATAGTTACTAATCCTATGTATATTTTTTTTTTCATTTTTCTATTTCAATTTTATACTTAACCCTCCAAAAAATCCAGATTGAAAAGTTTTATTAAAACTTTGTTTCCATTGACTTCTCATTTCATAAGGTCTTGCCCCGCAATATTTTTCTACCAACAAAGCATCTGAATCGTTAACATATCCAAAACCATTGATATAAGCATTTGCTCCTTTGTGCCAGTCGTACCTATCCCACCAATAATGAATGATTGTTCCTGATAATACAAAATTATCTTTCTTTCTGGTAACTATAAAATTACCTTTTGAGGTTATTGTACTTGTACCACAAACATAATACAATTCACGAAAAATACCTCCAGTAAATTGACGCTGCAATTCATTAGTGTACTTTACATAATCTCCTTCTTTTGTTAATTTTTTATCAAAATTTTCAAGTCCAAGTCTTTCCTCAAAACGTTCAATATTTATATTCTCAGCAACAATAACTTCATTGTTGCCTCTAAGCCAATTAAAATCAATATTTTTTGTAAATCCCGTACCATCTAACCACCATTGCAAACAATCTGCCGCCATGTTAAAATTTCTTTGTCTGGATTTTTCAATCATTTCAAGATAATTCTTTTTTAACATCAAAGCTTTATCTCTATCATTCTGTTCAAGATAGAAATTTCTCGCCTTTGAGCTCCCTTGTTCATTCCAAAAAGGATCCCCAAATAAATTCTTATATTCTGAAGGAGCTAAATCAGTTTTTGTATTAAAAGTACTATTATTCATAAATTTTATATTATTTATTTAAGTAATTATTTACAAATGTATTAATTTTTAACTCCATAGATTTTTGAAATTCTTTTAAATGCAGAAATTTCTTCAATAATAATTTAATATTTGCCTTTACAAACCTGATTTCACTCAACATCTAAATAAGGATCTAAAGCTTCGGCTAATTTATTGAGCCAATAAAAATTATCTTCGATATTATTTATTTCAGATTCCATCGTTTCGCATCCTCGCATTACGCATAACGAAAGAGCATAATTTACTTCTCGTATTTTTTTTGCCATATCTTGAGGATCCATAACATCAATAAAAAAATCTTTTAGTCTTGTTTCAACTTCTTTGGACAGATGATTTTTGTTCATAATTTTAAAGTTTGAAAAGCAAAATTCTTCAAAACTTATTTGCATTTGAACTCATATATGCCTTCAACTTTAATTATTATTTTTGTATAGGCAAAAATCGTAAATTCATCATAATTTATTAGCCGTAAAGAAATGTTACGAACCTTCACAATAGAAAAACTTAAAAATCTTGATCTAACACAAAAATTAGCCATAGCAATTCCTGTTTTGTTCATCTTAAGCTGTTTAACAAAACGTTATATTGAGCGATTTAGATTTTCTACCGAATTTCGGTGGGTATATGAATATGGCAATTTTGGCACTTTAATTTTATGTATTTTTCTTGTGTTTTTTTCTTTTGCGAATTCTATTTTAGTTCTTAGGGATTTAAAAATAAAGCTATTACCAAAATTTTTATGGTTTTTATTAAGCTTATCAGTTTTTCTATACGTCGCAATTGCCTTAATAATTGCAATTTTTAGACAAGGATTAATCTTCGGCTAAAGCCTTTCCCTACAAAACATAAAAAAAACTCCAGCTAAAGCAGGAGGCTATTCATTTAATTTATCATTTCTAACCGCAAAGATGGATTAAAATCCATCCCTACAATATGTTTCGTTCCTCCGGAACTCTTTATAAAATTCCGCAAGAATGATTTATTTTGTAGCGAGGGATTTTAATCCCTTGGAGCGTAAAGTAACCACAATGTTGTCATTTAGAGGAATGAGAAATCTTGACAAGAAGCTCGGCAAAGATTAGATTCTCGTTGCAGATTACTTGCGGAGATTTGCTTCGCCTGTTCGCTATCGCTAGGCTCTCCTTTGTTGAAATGACAAATTAGACGAAAATATTATTATGAAATGATTGGCCTAGCCCCGATAGAAGTGGAAATCCTTTTGTGGCGGGGTTCGCCACAAAAGATTGTAACGGATAGCGGGATTAGCTCCTGAAAAAAAGTTGAAATTTTATTCTTCGGTTAGTAATTGAATTACCTTATCAACATTCACTTCGCTATAATCATTAATATAAAAATTACATGGCGGAAGTTGTTCTTTTGTATGTGTACTCAAAACGCCAACGACTTTCATTCCTGCATTTAGTCCCGCTGTAACGCCCGAAAAAGAATCTTCGAAAACAAGACAGTCAGACGGTGCAACTCCAACACGTTTTGCAGATTGCAAATATACTTCGGGATTTGGTTTATGAAACTTTACGTCTTCGCTTGACATTATAGAATCCATTTTGCCTTCGAATTTCAGTGCTCCCATAATCAAATCAAGATTGGCGCGCGGTGCCGATGTTGCAACAGCGGTTTTAAAACCACGAGATTTCAGTTCGCCTAAAAAATCCAAATAATGCGGGATCGTTTCGACTTTGTGTTTATAAATCTCACGAAACATTCCTTCTTTTTCATCCTCAAGCTTTGTAAGTTCTTCTCCGGCAATAGGACGTTTAAAGAAGTGCGACAGGATATAACTATTGTGTTTTCCGTACATATGTTCTTCGAACTCTTGTTCTGAGTGCGGAATTTGATATTTATCGAAAAATGCCTCGAAAGCTTTTGCATGATGCGGATTGGTGTGACAAATCACGCCATCCATATCAAAAATTACACATTGCTGCTTCATTGTATATTTTATTTTTTTAACGGTTGCAAGATAGGGCAATAAAGGGTTATTTCACAGAGATTCGCGGAGGTTTCTTGCAGAGATTCGCTGAGTTTTTTTTAAATCGCGCAAAGTCGCAGAGGCGCAAAGTTTTATTTATAGCCACAGATTTAAAAGATTAAAAGGATTTTTCACGCAGATTCTGCAGATTGAAGCAGATTTATTATTTGATTAATTATAATAATTATCTGCGCATATCTGCTTAAATCTTTTTAAATCTGCGTGAAACAAAAAAATTTGCGCGATTAATTTATCAGCCTATCCAAACCTTACTTTTCACCAATGTCATTGTTTGTCTTAGATGTTGATTGCACGCTATAAGGATAATCAAAACTACAAGGCCGTAACCTACGATGGTATAAATTTCCATATCGGCTAGTAAAGTCGATTGTTTGGTGATGGTTCCGAAGACTTTTTTTAAGGCAAGGGCATTCGACTCGTCAAGCGAATATCCTTTTGCAGCGAAAGTCTGCGCTGTTTTGGTGATTGTTTCCTGAGCTTGCGGATTATCGCCTGTTACGAATTGGCTTAGTTTGAGAAAGTGTTTTTTGTTTAAAAACACCATGGCATTCTGCATGACACAAAACCCAATCGTGCTTCCCCAAAAACGTCCTGAAACTCCGACAATTCCCGAAGAAACCGCCATTTTTGCAGGAACAGATGACGTGGTAAACAAGATCAACGGTACAAACAAAAAACCAACCCCAATACCTTGCAAAATATACGGAATGATAATATCTGATAGCGCGACATCTGGCACAAAAAGAAATGTAAACCAAAAATGAAATATGGCAATAAGCGAAAAACCCATTATAAAAATAAGCTTGGTCGAAACGGATTTCATTAGGAAATAAGCGGCCAGAATAAGCCCTATTACATTTCCTAATCCGTTGATGTATTGTACGCCGGCAACTCGGGACGGATCCCAGTTCCAGATCGAGAACATTGCCGAATGACAAAGACTCAACGTTGCCCTACTAATATAAAAGAGGAAGAACAATAAAAACCCAATTCGGAGATTGGCATATTTAAAGACTTCAAAATCAAAAGTGGGTCTTTTTACCAAAAGCTCTTTAAAAATAAATAATCCTCCTGTTATCAAGGCAATCATGAGCATTAGAACCATGTGTGAAGACTCAAACCAATATTTTTTTTCGGCATATACAAAAAAGTAAGCGCCACAGAGAATCGCCGTTAGAACCAAAATATAACTGATCCAGTCGATTTGATACAACGGAATTTTCTTTGTGATTCTGTGTCCGCGAAAAGTCACCAGGATCAAAAAGACATTCAAAACCTGAAGTCCGCCTGAAACATACAACATGTATTTCCAGTCGTAATGATCCAGAAACCAAACGGCAATATTCATAATAAAGGGCGTTGACAATAACAGCGAACCGTAATAAAAGGAGAAACCTATTATAATGGCATTTTTAGAATGAAACTGCTCGATTAGCAACTGTCTGATCGTAATTACCGGAAGTGCCATAAGGATTCCCTCGGCAACTCTGAGCAATAAAAATACATAAAAATTGGTAATATAGGCCGATGAAACAATCGTAATCCCAATGACAGAATATACCGCCATCAGGTAATTTTTTGCAGGGAAAAAACTCGAAAATCTACTTTCGATCAAAATCGTAGCCAGCAAAGTTCCGTACGTAACGCACATCGCAAACTGCAAATCCTCAGGCTCAATGTCAAGAAAACTTGCTGCGTAGGTTACGTTTGAAGTATAAACTCCTAATAAAATCATGGAATGCAGCAAACAGACAAACAAAATAATAATGATTGCCCATCTGGGAACCCAGGATTTAAAAATACTTTTATCTTCCATTTTAGTTGTGCTCAGCAATAACGGTAATATTCATTCCGGCTCTTAAAAAATCAGCGTGTTTATCAGTCTCTTTCAATTGAATACGAACCGGAATTCTTTGTTCGATTTTTACGAAGTTTCCTGTTGCATTATCCGGAGGCAATAACGAAAATCTCGCTCCACTTGCAGGCGATAACGAGGTGATGATTCCTGTAAATTCTTTATCATTTAAGGCATCGGCCTTAATTCTTACTTCCTGACCCACAGTTAAATATTGCAATTGTGTTTCTTTAAAATTGGCCGTAATCCATTTTTCTTTGCTTACTATCGAAAGCAACGATTGACCTTCTTTTACCATTTGTCCGGGCTGTAAAGTTCTCTTACCAACCCAACCGTCATAAGGCGCGGTAATTATCGTATAAGAAAGAAACAATGCTGCATTATCTGCCACAGCTTGTTTCGAAGCAATATTGGTTTGCATCGTAGGAACATTGGCCTGCGCCTGAGAAGTGCTTAAATTAGAAGACTGAATCCTGTCTCGCATTTCCTGAAAATGGGCTTGCGCCGATTCATAATCTGCTTTGACTTTCTCTAATTGTTGCGAGGTCGCTGCTTCGTCTTTTACCAAAGCCTGGTAACGTTCATATTCTAATTTTGTTTTCCAAAGATTGGTTTTGGCTGCAGCCAATTGCGATTCTCCAATTGCGGTTGAACTTGCTGTTGTTGCTACGTTTTTTTCGGCCACAACACTACTTTGTTTCGCGCTTTGAACATCGGCCAGCGCCACATTCAGTTTTGATTTGTATTCTCTGTTGTCGATGATTACCAAAGTATCTCCTTTATGCACAAACTGATTTTCATCAAAACGAACTTCCTGAACATACCCCGTAATTCTGGACATAATAGGCGTTACATATTGCTCGACCTGAGCATCATTGGTTTCTTCGTGATTTCTGTTGAATACATAAAACCAAATTCCTAAAATAATCCCACTTGCAACTAATATGCAGGCGATAATTGTTATTAATATATGAAACGTTCTGTTTCTCTTAGTTTCATTTTTTATCTTAACCATATACTTTAAATATCTATTTTCTTTATTCTTTTACTCTATTCTCTTGCTTCTATTCTCTTTCTTCTAAAACCTCTAAATCTCATTCGGCATTATTCCCGCAGTATGAAGCAATTCGTAATGTTTAAGAATAGCATCCAATCTGGTCGAAATCTTGTTGTATTTTGCCTGTAGTAAAGCATTATCAGCATCAACCATTTCAGTTATTAAAACCAGTTGATTGAGGTATTTTAGTTTTACGATTCGGTAATTTTCATTTGCCAGATCCAAAGCTTTATCTACCACCACAAATTTTTCGAGGATTTCCTGGTATTGGGTATGTTCTTTAAACAGCTTATCCTGAATTTCATCTTTTGTAATTTCAGTCTGCATTTTCTGCCATTCAATTTGTGTAGTCGCCTGTTCTACTTTGGTTTTGTTTTTATACAAAGCCGAAATATCAAAATGCGCCTCGATACCAATTTGTCCTAAAGTGTACAAATACGGATTTGGCGGAAAAAATTTGTAGTTAGGATAATAAAAACCATAATTCCCGAAAAAATTTACCGTTGGCAGATAATTTCCTTTAACCAACTTCAGCTCCGTTTTTTTGATATTTAATTCCTGACTTGCGATTCGCATTTCTTCGTTCTGAAAAGCTTTTTCTAAATAAAAATCATACGGATCCATACCATTCATTTTATCCATAGAAGCCGTAGTATCGATTGCCACTTCTTCATTTTCAGGAATCTGAATCAAAGTTTTTAAATCGTGCAATGCGATCTTTATATTTTTAGAATTTGTAAGCGAGTTCAATTCACGGTCCGAAAGTTGTAATTCAGCTCTGATAACTTCGTTTTTAGTTACTGTTCCGTGTTTTTGCAGGGACTGAACTTCTTTCAATCGGCTTTTTTCTTCTTTGATGTTTTCTTCAAAAATCTTCTGAAGCTCCATCATTTTGTAAATCGCCAGATAATTTGCTACCACTTCTAGCTCGATGTCATTTTGAGTCTTTTCGGTTTTTATTTTGGCAATTTCGTTTTCCTGATTGGCAATTTTAATCGCGTTGTTGATCTTATTACCGGCATAAATTGGCATTTTGAAAGTAGAATTGACCTGATAAATTTCAGGAATTGCCTTCGTTACTTCTTTACCATTCAGGAAACCGCTTCCTTTGAATTCTGTAATATTGGTAATTCTGGAGTACTCGCCGTTTAATTCGATATCCGGTAAACGAAGTTCTTTTCTTTCTTTGATGTTTTGCTCTGAAAGCGTAGTCTCTAATTGAGATCTAAGGATTTTTTTATTGTTTTCTTTAGCCAGTTTCACCGCTTCACTTAACGAAACCGAATGAATTTCCTGCGCTTGCAAACCATTAAATGTCAATACAATTAGAAATATCAACACGATTTTGAGAAAACAATCTTTTGTGGAATTTGTTGTTTTAAGGAACATGAATATTTTAAGATTTTAATACTGCAAAGTTCCTTCATTTTTTCGGTGACTGATAATTCTAAAAAGTCAATAACATATTCATTTCGGACAAATGTTAAAATTTTAATTTCCGAAAACGTTATATTAAAACACTGGAATGCAGCGCATTAAAAATATCGCATGATTTAAAGGTTTTACGCAGATTTAAAAAAGATTTAAGCAGAGTCTAGCAGATAATTATAAAAATAAATCGGCGTAAATCGGCGTAAATCTGCTTAAATCAGCAAAATCTGCGTGAAATATTTTTTTTAGCTCGCAGATTTAGCAGATCAAACAGATAAAATACATTAAAAAAATCTGCAAGAGAATAATTTTATTTGTCTTTTAAAATATTCTCACCGTTAAAGTAATCAGAAGGTCTTTGTCCGAGGAATTTAAAAAAAGTATTACTGAATGTCGGTACGCTACTATAACCTACTTCCTGAGCGACTTCTTTAACCGAAAGTTTTCTGTCAAGTAAAAGTTCGATCGCTTTTAGAATTCTTCGAATAGTATAATATTGAATGAATGACATATTAAGGTCTTTCTGGAATAAGCGATACAAAGAGCGTTCGCTATATCCAAATTGATGTGCAACCTCAGCAAACAAAATTGTTTCTCCCAAATTATTCTCTATATGCCTTAAAATTTTACTCAAACGCGGATCTTTGGGCTGTGGTAATTCTAAAGGTAAATTGGTCAGGCAAATTTGAGGCAATATTGCCTTGATCGCTTTGGCAATGGCAAAGTTTGGAGTTCCTTTTTTAAGATCACCATTCCAACGATTTGTAAAAAGCATCATTTGCAATAGTAAATTATTCACAGGATAAATACCTTCACTTTTATAAAATACGTCCTCGTCTTTTTCAACGGGAAAATACAAGTTACGCATTGTTACACTTTCTGACTTGGGATGAATACTATGTTCAACTCCCGCCGGAATCCAGATAAAATGTCTTGCCGGCAAAAAATAGGTTTTGGTTTCTGTAGTTACAAATACGACATCACCTTCGGCATATAGCATTTGCGCTTTATCGTGTTTATGTGTGGGAACAAGCAATTCTCCCATCAAATCATGATGGCAGTAAATGCTTTTTTTATCGGCATCTACTTTTTTGATGTAATACTTATCTAGTTTCTGACCGGAATGTTCCATTGAAGTAATTGAATATCTTTCTTGCGATATATAAATGTAGGGAAATTAAAAAAATTAAATCCCAATATTTTAAAATTCCAAAGCTGGATGAGATTCAACCGCAAAAAACGCTAAGTTTTTTAAAGTATGCTTTTTAGAAAATACAAAGTTCGCAAAGCTTTGTGTTGATCTAGCTTTGCGAACTTTGTGTTTTCTATACGTAAACTAAAATTAAATCTTAGCGAACTTTGCGGTTAAGCTATAAAAACAAAAAAGCCTTTCCGTTAAGAAAGGCTTCTTCCAATATTGCGGTCTGGACGGGACTCGAACCCGCGACCCCATGCGTGACAGGCATGTATTCTAACCAACTGAACTACCAAACCAACTGCGTTATTGTGAGTGCAAAAATACAACAGAAGTTGGATTATACAAGGGTTTTTATGAATTAAAATTAAAATATTTTTAATGAACTGATTTTAAATAAATTCCAATCTAATAAATTTCAAATTTCAATTGAATATCTACGAATTTGGGAAAGCCTAGAATTTTTAGTAAAGTTTTTTCGCACAATTTATCCATATTCTTTTTAAACATTACTAATGGTTTCGACAATTGAAACTTGATACATTATTTACCATCTCAATAATTCGTTTCCCAAGGTTAAAACCTTGGGCTATGTTTGAAATACTGTGAAGAAATTCAAATTGAAACCTCGGGCAATGACTAAAACACCAAAAGCACAAAACCAAAAAATCCGCAAAGCTTAAAAAAAAACTTTGCGGCCTTTGCGTAAATCTTAGCGCTCTTTGCGGCTAAACCTGGGCAATTGCTAAAATACCAATAAGCACAAAACCAAAAAATCCGCAAAGCTTAAAAAAAAACTTTGCGGACTTTGCGTAAATCTTAGCGCTCTTTGCGGTTAAACTCGGGCAATTACTAAAATACCAAAAGCACAAAACCAAAAAATAAGCAAAGCTTAAAAAAAACTTTGTGGACTTTGCGTAAATCTTAGCGCTCTCTTGCGGTTAAACTCGGGCAATTGTTAAAATACCAAAAAGCACAAAACCAAAAAATCCGCAAAGCTTTAAAAAACTTTGCGGACTTTCCGTAAATCTTAGCGCTCTTTGCGGTTAAACTCGGGCAATGACTAAAATACCAAAAGCACAAATCGGATAGGAGCCTAGGGATTAATTCCCTAGGCGACCTTCCACACCACCCGGCATACGGATCCGTACCAAGGCGGTTCTTAATTTACGATACATTTTAAGATAGATACCTAACCTAAAGTACTTCCGTGAGGTTGTTTTCAGTTATCCCAATAAAGGTCTGCACTCCCTGGTAGCTGTCGGATTCCGTCCTATCCTTTCCAAGGTAGTTATCAAATTACTTGATATTTTCTGCATTCGTGCCTTCATAGGTAACATTCATTTACTACTCACTTAATTAAGTTCAGTCCTTCGGTACTCATTTACAGTACCTACTATGACCTCTGCTGACTTCTTATAGCAATTGTTATCCATAAGTGCTTTTCTTAAAAAAAAAACTCCCCCTATGTCTATAAGACCTCCCCAGGTAAGAACGACAACTTTCCTCTCATATACCTGCTATATTTACCATGATGTTTCCGTACAGTTTTGGACTTCAGTTTGTGTTGCAACCTTATCCAACATCTTTGGCCTTTTATATAGTTTCTGTTCGTCAGGTCAAGAGTTTGCCTACTGCTTCCTTCAGATTCCACCTCGCGATGGACACCCTTGCATTCAGCTAACACTTCCCACTGTAAAGGCGTGTTCGGGACTTACACCCTAGAGTTATCGCCCATGCTGGGCACACAACCAAAAAGTCCGCAAAGCTTTAAAAAAACTTTGCGGACTTTGCGTAAATCTTAGCACTCTTTGCGGTTAAACCTCAAAAACAAAAACGTCTTAAATCAAAAAAGCCATCCACAAAAGTGGAAAGCTTTTCATTGGTCTAACTACTAAACCAGCTACGAGTTACAAAGTCGTAGCAAAACAACACAACTAATCTTAGATACCGTATTTGGGCAAAAAAGCCTTTCTGTTAAGAAAGGCTTTTCCCAATATTGCGGTCTGGACGGGACTCGAACCCGCGACCCCATGCGTGACAGGCATGTATTCTAACCAACTGAACTACCAAACCTCTGCGTTATTGCGGTTGCAAAGATAGTACAGAATTTCATTTCTGCAAGTGTTTTGATAAAAAAAATTAAATATATTTTTAAATCTTTAGCCAAAGTTTTGTTTTTCAACTAAATATGTAGTCAATATTTTTTCAAAATTATCGCCCACATTGACCGGAACGTACTTAATTTGGTTCTTTGCACAAGTCAAAGCCAGTTTTTTAAAGTACTCCTCTGCCCTTTTTCCATATTCTGCTTTTACATTATCGGCAAAAATCGATACTTCTTCGCCAGATTCTAAGTCGATGAACTTTCTTGGTGTGTTATCAAAGTCAAATTTCAGCTCTGTTTCATTATCTACAACATGAAATAAAACTACTTTGTGTTTGTTGTGTTTAAGATGCTGCAAAGCATTAAAGAGCTTTTCATCATCTTCGGCCTGAAACATATCTGTAAATATAATGATCATCGAACGGCGATGCATTTTCTCTGCAATCTGATGCAGATACGTAATCGTATCGGTAGTTTTTTTGACTTTTGGCTGTTCTAATAATTGCTCCAGTTTATTGAGCAGCATTCTATGATGGCGATCGCTTCCTTTTTCCGGTGCATAATATTCGTAACTGTCTGAGAAAACACTCAAACCAACGGCATCGCGTTGTTTCTTTAAGATATTCATTAAAACTGCCGACGCTAAAACTGCAAAACCAATCTTCTTTTCATAAAAAGGCTGACCGGATTTTAGTTCAGGATAATGCATTGATGACGAATTATCGACAATAAGATGACAACGCATATTCGTTTCCTCTTCGTAGCGTTTGGTGTACAAACGATCGGTTTTTGCAAATAATTTCCAATCGATATGTTTGGTACTTTCTCCTGCATTATAGACTTTATGCTCTGCAAATTCAGCCGAAAATCCATGAAACGGACTTTTGTGCATTCCGGATATAAAACCTTCTACAACCTGATTTGCCAGCATTTCGAGATGCTGAAAACTGGATACTTTCTCTATTTCCGATTCGATTTTCATTCGGTTTCTTTTTTAATATTTTGTGCGCGGTACAAACCGTCTGTCGCCTGCAACAGCTTTCGTTTTAATATCGGACTAAAATTAGGGTTTTCTTTTAAGAATCGCTGTACTTCATCAAAAGCATATTTCGACGAATATTTCCCAATAGTATTATTCAACCAATCTTTCGGGAAGAAAATATCTCCCGTTCTCTGAATTTCTTCGACCAAATCTAATGAAAACCGGATATATTTTTGAGCACTTTCCTGACGTAAAGGATGATTGATATTCGCCAAACCTACAGCAACCCAAGATTCTTTCTCTCTATTTTCGTCGTCTTTTAATGACTTCACAAAAGCATCACGAACCAATTCATCTTTGAATAAAGAAGGGAGTAAAAATTCAAATCGCTTTTGTTTGTCAGGATTTGTGATTGTAGTTTTCGCTTTATTCAGTATTTCTGTTGCTTTTTCATGTTTAAATATAGCCAAATTCATTGCCATATTGGTGTAATCGTCTTCGTTTAACTTTAAACTTTGAATCACGTTTTCTTTATTCCAGATCGCATACAATTTGGCTTTACCAGCATCTGAATACGCAATCGAACTAAACAAATTAAACAACGTCTTTTTGATATTACTTGGCAAATTAGCCTGCAAACGTTCGTATAAAAGGTCTTCCAATTGTTTTTGTGTTTTGTTTTGTTGCTTCTCGGTCAGGAATTTCCAAAAGACATTGCTCGTTTGACTGGTAATTATTTTCAGAACCAATTCGTTTTCTTCCTGCTGAATTCCTTTTAAGAAACAATCAAAAGCTTTACTTGGCTCAACATTTCCCGTTAAGGTATTTTCATAAATATTAATGTATGTTGAAGCTCTTGCTACCTCATCTTTCAAACTCAAAACAGATTCTATATTTCCGTCAAGCGGAAAAACACCATAACCATAACCATTATAATTATAAATGATACTCAACGGTTTTTCAAGTCCAAGAGCGTCTTTTAGCAACAGGTTTTTATCTTTTATATTGACATTGATCACTTTTACCTGATCTTTATAAACTAAACCAATATCAAAAATCTGAGGCCACACATTTGCTGATTTATCTTCGGCTTGTTGATTTATCTCAAAGCTCGAAATTCTGTTTTTAGCATCGTATTCTATTTTATTGGTAAAAATGGCTCTTCCTGATTTATTTACCCAAACTTCGCTCCATTTTTGCATATCAAGCGGCGTTTCGGCATCCAGAATTTCAACCAGATTATTCCAGTCGGCATTATCGTTGGCGTATTTTTTAATGTATTTTTCGATTCCTTTCTGAAAAGCTTCCTTTCCCATCGAAGCTTCTAACTGACGCATCATTATAGGAGCCTTATTATAAATAATAGCTCCATAAAGTGATCCGGCATCTTTGAGATTCGCCAAATGTTGTTTTATAGGATGCGTGCCTAACGAACGATCTTCCGCGTAAGCGTTGGGATAATGCGCTGTTAAAAATTGTAGATTATGATTGACTTTCGGGAAAATCGGGTTCATGATTTTGTCTGCCATAAAATTGGCAAAGACCTCTTTCATCCAGACATCGTCGAACCATTTCATAGTAACTAAATCACCAAACCACATGTGCGAGGTTTCATGCGCAATGAGTTTTGCACGATCCAGTTTCTCGCTGTCTGTAGAGCTGTTATCCAAAAACAAGGTAGATTCTCTGTACTGAATCGCACCAACATGTTCCATTCCGCCATATTGAAAAACCGGAATCGAAGCAAAATCTAACTTTTGAAAAGGAAATTTATAATTGGTATATTTTTCTAAAAAGTCTACTGATTGTTGGTGTAAATTAAAAATAGTATCCACACTTACTCGAAATTTATCTGCATTGTTTTCGCGATACAACATCGTCATTTCACGATTTCCAGGTTTCTGAGTTACGCTTTTGAATTTTCCGGCAACAAACGAAAACAAATATGTGCTCATTTTATCTGATTCTCCAAAAGTATAACTTATAAAATCTCCTTTTTCAACTTTCTTTTTCACATCGGCACCAGCCAAAACCGTCCAGTCTTTAGGAACCGTTAAACTCAGTTTATAAGTCGCTTTAATATCGGGCTGATCAAAACATGGAAATAATGTGCTCGCACGATCCGGAACTAATAATGTGTACAAGAAATCATCATTTCGGTTTAGAGATAAGTTTCCCGCTATAAAAGAAATTACAACTGTATTTTTTCCTAAAATCAAGTCTTTAGCAGGAATAACAATATGTCCTTTCTCATGAACAATAGCGATATTTTTGCCATTACCCTGAATTGATTTTATATTTGAAGTTTTTTCTTTAAAATCTAAATATAAAGGTTCATTTAAATCAGACAATGTAAGATTCAAAGTCAAATCTGACTTGATTTCCTGCTGTTTTTGCTGCGGAATTTCAAACGAAAGTCCATAAATTACATTAGAGATTTGATGTTTTCGGAAAATAGCCAATTGTTCTGAAACGCCGTTCTCTAAAACAAGATTTTCTTTTTGTTTCGATTGAGAAAAACCAATTGTGGTAAATATAAGAATACAAAGAAGGCTGTAGAAAATTTTCATTTTTAAAGGAATGTTAGATTTGTAAAAATAAAAAAAGTTAGCCACGAATTTCACGAATTAGCACGAATTAAAATTCTTTTTATCACAGATTACACAGATTAAAATGATTTTTTTTAAATCTGTGAAAATCATTTAATCTATGGCAAACTTTTTAAACAATATCAAAGTAAATAATTCGCGTAATTAGTGGCAAAAAAGCATAAAAAAAGTCTGACCATCGCCAGACTTTTTCCAAACATACTAATTCTAACTATCCAAAAATAAAATTATTCAGTTTGTTGAAATGAAAAGCTCGTGTCTCCAGCATAATAATTATTACTCGCATTCGTAGGAAAAAGACTTTCTGTTGCTGTACTTGAGATATAAGCATAACCCGTTATTGTAATATTTCCTGCCACAATTGGGTAAGTTGTTGCAGATCCGTCCGTTTTTGTTCTTTTAATCCAGTCATCACTATTTACTGTTAAGAAATATTCTTTGTCCTTAACTAACTGAATGGGAACGATCGTTTTTTCGAAAGGCATATTTGCTATCGAGACATTCATAGTTTCAGATTTTATAACTGTTTTGGTCGCCACATCCCATAACGTAATTCTTAAGTTGATGTTTGCGTCTGGGATTTTTGCAAAAAATGACGTTATTTTACCCGTTACCGTTGGCTTAAAACTGAAACCATATTCGTAGATTCCTGAGTTTTTCACATCTGTTGCTTTTTGGCTAAATCCTGATCCTGACAAATATAAATCAAGAGGATTTTCGGCATTATATACAATTGGTGCTGCTTTGTCATCATCACTACTACAGGAAATGCTTAAAACTGCAAATGTCAAAAGTGTGAAAATTATTTTTAACGTTTTCATAATAATCTGGTTTGGTTGGTTTTTATTGTAGTTCAATAGATTGAATTACTTATCTTGTTTCGAAGATTATTGTTGAATATTAAAATGTGCACAAACTTCTTCATAACTCATTTTAGAATAATCAAGTTTTGCCGTTTTTGCAGTTGCAGCAGCAACGCCTCCCGGAATTAGGATATAACGCCAGCTAAGGCTTGTTGGCAAATTCACTGTTCCTACTCCACTATGTGTAAATCTGAACAATTTAATTTTCTTGGCAGTAGAAATAGCCGTAATAGTATTGGTAGTTCCGCCGGCATTTGATGTATACGGCAAGGTAAAAGTTCCTGATCCAAAAGACATATACACCAGTATGGTTCCTTTTGCAAGAATATCTTCTGATAATTGTGGCGCATTAATAAAAGTAGACATTCCCGGCGCGCCGTCTATAGTTTCTGCAATTGCTACCGGAGCAGTTATCCATGCGCTATAAATAACATTTGCTGTTCCTGTTGCCCCAGCTGCTCCTGCTGCTCCTGCTAGTCCGTCAACTCCGTCGATTCCGTTTGTTCCGTCATCGCTGCTGCATGAGATTGTAGAAATTGCGACTAATAAAAGTGTGAAAATGGTTTTTGAAAATTTCATAATAATTTTGGTTTTAATAATTCATTAAATGGTTCTTATTTAATTCAATAGCGTTATTTTTGTAAAAGTCAAATGATAGTTAAAGAAGCTTCTTTTTATATGATGACTGAATTACGAGACAAATTTGCAGGATTAAAATCAACCGAAAAACCACTAATAGACCAACAACATTTTAAATAGACAGACGACATAAAACCCGAACCAAATGACCAAAAAATACACTTGTATTATTATCGACGATGACGAAATAGACAGACTTACGGTGTTATCGTTTGCCAAAAAGTTTCCTATTCTGGATATTCTGGGTGTTTTTGAATCGGCAGAAGATGCGCTTCCATTTATTGAAGAACAAAAAGTCGACATCTTGTTTCTGGATATTGATATGCCTGGTTTAAGCGGAATTGAGTTCAGAAAAAAAACGCTCGAAATTCCGGTTTGTATTTTTATAACTGCACATCCTGAACACGCTGTTGAAAGTTTTGAAATCGAAACATTAGACTTTATCGTAAAACCATTAAAACTCGATCGATTTGCACAAACCATAAGCAGGATTGAAGAGTTTATGGAGATCAAACTCAAAGCATCTCTTTTTGAAGCCAGTATTGGCGGTGATACGATTTATATTAAAGAAGGACACGAACAAACGAAAGTCAAATTGCATGAAATCTTGTATCTCGAAGCCTTAAAAGATTATACCTTGATTATCACCGATAAAAAAAGACATTGCGTTTTATCGAGTATTGGCAATCTTTTGAAAGAAGACCATTTTCAATCCTTCATTAGAATTCACAGAAGTTTTGCCGTTCAGAGACAATTTATTCAGAAGATCAATTCAACCGAAATTATTTTAAACAACAATGTCGCCATTCCGGTTGGAAGAAGTTATAAGGAAAACCTAAACCTGTTCTCATGAAAAAAATGGGGTTCTTGTTTTTGTCCCTCATCAGCCTGACTGTTTTTGCGCAGGAAGAACCTAATTTGGCACGATATAAAACTGTCGATCAAAAACTAAAAGTATGGTTAAAATATACCGACACTCTTTTAGAAAAAGAAGATTATGCGAAACTTATATCTGCTGCTCAAAAGGGAGTTTCACTTTCTAAAAACAATCCTGCTTATCTTAGTCGGTTTTATCTTTACACTGGAACAGCTTATGAATTCAGTAATAACCAATATGAAAAAGCACTGATCAATTATGAAAAATCGTGGAAATATGCTCAAAAATCCCATCATTTAAAAAATGAGACATCGGCTTTAATGCGCCTTAATTACATTTATTATTCCATTCGAGATACTGTAAAAGGAAAAGCCTTAATCAATTACATTAAGCAAATTCTTGACACAACCAAAAGTAATTATTCAAAAGCTGTGTTAAATGGAAGTTTAGCCGAATATTACCAAAATAATTCTAAGTATGAAACTTTTATTGGATATCAATTAAAGGCCATAACTTATAAAAAACTCCTTAAAAAAGACAAAATAAATTTAGAGAATATTGGAATTTCCTATTTGCAAATTGGGAGCTCCTATACAAGAATGAAGCAGTACAGCAAGGCAATTGAATATTTAAACGAAGCAAAACCTTATGTTAAAAATTCTCCTTATGTAAATGCTTTTTTATGCAATTATTACTTGCAGAGTTTTGTCGCATTAAAAAAACCAGATAGTATCCAAAAATACTACAACTTAATTTACACTTATCCAACCGCTAAAGATTCGCTTTTTCTTAATTTGAGTTTTGCCAATCGAAGTATGTCTGACCATTACATAAACGAAAGAAAAACAAACACAGCCTACAATTATGCTAAAAAAGCGGTTTTGCTTGGACAAAAATCAAACGATGAAGAAATTTTGATGGAAGCCAATGCCGTATTAGGAACAGTTTTGTATGAAAAAGGAGAATACAAAAAAGCTATCGAAACCTTAAAAAAAGCTTCAACAAATGCCCTGACCTACGATAAGGAATCCTTTGTAAATATTAATAAAAAACTATCTCAAAGTTATGCCGCATTAGGGCTTTGGAAAGAGGCTTTTCATTATAACGAAATCTACAGCAAATCTAATGACGAAATGATGCAGGAATCAGCAAAACAAAGTATTGCCAATGCCGAAGCACATTATCAAAACAAAAGCAAACAACAAAAAATCAAAAACCTTTCGACTCAAAATACCATCAAAAACATTCAGATTCAGCAAGCCAAAAAGCAGCGTTTCTACTTAATTTCAGGATTAATTCTCGTTGGCATTATTGGATTATTATTGTTCAGACAAAACCAAAACCGTAAAAAAACCAATCAGAAATTACAGCTTTTAAATCAGGAACTTGACGAAGCCAATAAAATAAAAGCAAGGTTCTTTAGTATCTTAAATCATGATTTAAGAAGCCCCGTTTCAAATTTAATTCACTTTTTACACCTTCAAAAAGAAAGTCCGGAATTGATCGACGAAGCCACAGCTTTACGAATGCAAACCAAAGTCATTACCGGCGCCGAAAATCTATTAACCTCAATGGAAGATATTTTATTATGGAGCAAAGGCCAAATGGAAAATTTCAAGCCTCATTTTAAAGAAGTTCAAATTTCTATTTTATTCGAAGAAACCCAGAAACATTTCTCAGGAATAGAAAATATCCATATTTCATTTGAAGATCCTCAAAACATCATCTTAAATACCGATGAAAATTACCTAAAAACCATCATTAGAAACCTAACCGGAAACGCCATAAAAGCACTCGATAAAACCCCAAACGGAAAAATAATCTGGATAGCCTGGCAAGAAAACAACCAAACTTATCTTTCAATCACAGATAATGGCAAAGGAGGAACTCAGGAACAATTCAAAGCTTTATACGACGACTCAGAAGTTATAGGTATCAAATCCGGTCTGGGATTGCATCTTATTCGCGATCTCGCCACCGCCATAAATTGTAAAATAGAAGTAAATTCTCAGCAAGATTCAGGAACTACATTTACGATAAAAGTTTGCCACGAATTACACTAATTTTCACGAATTATTTTTTTTTACACCCATTTTAAAAGATTTAAGCAGATGGAAACAGATTTATTAATAACTAATATCAAAAATAAATCTGCTTTAATCTGCCAAATCTGCGTGAAAATTTCATCAGTATCAAATAAATAATTTGCGAAAATTTGTGAAATTTGTGGTAAAAAAATACCACATTTTAATTCGTAAAATTGAATGTTAAGCTCAAAGCAATTCGCGCTAATTCGTGAAATTCGTGGCAAAAAAAAACCTTTAAAATAAAAAAGGCTTGACTTTCTCTTGTTTATTGTTTACGCCAATTTATTTAAACACATAGGGACATAGCTTTACATTCCGAAAAAAAGAATACACAAAGAAACACCTTTCTTTCAGATAGCTATGTGTGTTCACACAAATGAAATGCCTTTTTATTACATTAGAAAAGCTATGTTCTTATGTGTTTAAAATATGCTCAATTCAATTTTATTCCAATAAAAAAGGCTTGACTTTCGCCAAACCTTTTTTATATAAATCATAATCTTACGATTACAACAAAGCGTCTAAACTATCTGCGTAGGTTTGTTTCGGAGCAACTCCTACTTGTTTTCCTACTACTTCACCGTTATGAAAAACCAAAACGGTAGGTATGTTACGCACACCATATTTTGCAGCGAATTCCTGGTTAGCATCTACATCGACTTTACCAACAACTACTTTACCTGCGTATTCTTCGCTGATTTGGTCAATGATTGGACCAACCATTCTACAAGGACCGCACCATGCTGCCCAAAAATCTACCATTACTGGTTTATCTGATTTCAAAACTACTTCATCAAAAGTAGCATCTGTTATTGCTAATGCCATAATTTCTTATCTTTTAAAATTATTGTCTGAATTGTTTTCGTTTTCAAACTAGAGTACAAATTTAAAAATTAAATACTAATGAAACACCATTATTAAATTAGTTTTAATTATAAATGTATTGTCATTTATTATACGATTCCCATATTTTTTAAAAATAAGTTATACCTTACAACATATCCAAGGCCATATTTTTAAAATAACGTCGGTTTTTTAACTTATCTTTAATGATCCAGAAAATTTCTTCGAGATGGCATCAACTTTACTTCATATAAAAAACTTCTTTCAATCAGTCCACTTTAAAAAATATGCAAAGCGTTTTGGCTTTTTTATATTAGGACTTATTGCATTACTATTAATTGCGTGTGGCGGATTATCCATTTATTTCAACCGAAATAAAACCGAAATCATCGCCAAGATCAACACAAAAATCAACGAAAACATCAACGGAAAATTCCACATTGGCGATTTTCATTATAAGTTTCTAACCGGTTTCCCAAACTTTACTTTAGCCTTAAAAGATGTCGAGCTCAAAGACAATCAATGGGCAACGCACAAACATACTTTACTGAAAGCTAACGAAGTCGAAGCGCGTTTGAACATTTGGAGTTTATTGCACAACGAAATCAACATACATAAAATCCTCATCAACGACGCTGATATTTATGTTTATAAAGCCGAAAACGGTTATTCGAACGCCGATATCTTTAAACCTAAAAAGAAAAAAACGCCCGAAAATAAATCTGATCGAGAAACGACAATTGATGAAATCGACCTCAACGATGTTCATTTTATTCTTGACAATCGGCTTGGGCATAAATTGTTTGATTTTGATGTTGCGAGTTTAAATACAAAAGTAAATTATGACGGAAGCGATTGGCAAACCGATGTTTTTCTGGATACGCAAATAAAGAGTTTAGCGTTTAATACCGTACACGGCAGTTTTGCCAAAGAAAAAGAACTCAAAGGAACTTTTAATGTTTCGTATTCCTCCAAAAAAGAAAAAATTGATGTCGTAACCCGAAATCTAAAAATAGGAACAGACTCGTTTGACATTATCGCATTTTTTAATCTTGCCAAAGGAAATGCCCTTTTCGGAATCAATATTGGGACTTCTATTTTATGGCAAAATGCGTCGAATGTACTGTCTGCCAATATCAGCTCGAAGCTAAATCGCTTTAATTTAAGTAAACCTATCGACGTAAATTGCGATATAAAAGGCGATTTTAATGCCGAAGGAGATCCCAGAATTGTCGTTCAGGCGATCATAAAAGACAACGAATTGAGTATTCCGGACGGATTAATCAAAAAATGTAATTTTAAAGGAATTTTTACCAATAATTTTAAACCAAAAGACGGTTACAACGACGCCAATTCGGCTATTATCCTGACGAGATTTGCGGGCGAATACGAGAATATTCCGCTTACGATTCCCCAATTAGCGATTAACAATCTCGAAAAACCATTGGCAACCGGAAACGTAAGTTCAGAGTTCGATATCGAAAGACTCAACCAAATCAGCAACGACAAATGGATTCAGTTTACGGCCGGTCATGCAAAAGCCAACCTGAAATTTCAGTTTGATATAGTCGATTTGTACATTACAAAACCCCGTTTTATTGGTAAAATCGATGTCGATGATGCCTCATTTCATTATATACCAAAAAATGTTCATGCCGTAAAAACCAACATACATCTTGATTTTACAGAGAAAGCTTTGCTCATCAAACAAATTACTTATAAACACAATAAAAACACGATTTTCATCGAAGGAAAAATCGACAATTTCCTGAACCTCTATTATGATGCACCCGAAAGAATGATCGTAAACTGGAAAATCTATTGCCCAAATATCGACTTAAAACAATTTCTGGGCGTTTTGGCGACTTCTCAAACCACAAAAGTCACTGCCAAAACCGCCAAAAGACCAACGATTTCGAACCATTTAAGAACCGTAATCGACAAATGTTCTGTAATAATCGACATCAAAGCCGATAACATCAATTATAATAAACTAACCGCGACCAATACCACCGCAACCGTGCAAATGATCGATTCGAGATTGGTCATAAAAAACGGTTCGCTGCAAACTTCCGGCGGAAGCATCACGTTTAACAGCGAAGTAAAACCAAGCGGAAAAAACTTTGCCTTTAGCTCCAACGCGCAGGTAAATCGTGTAGATATTGCGAGTTTTTTAAAGTCGTTCAACAACTTTGGCGTTACGTCTTTTAACCCTAAAAACATCAAAGGAAAACTCAGCAGTCAGGCCAATGTAACCGGATTCATCAATAGCAATGGCGAACTCATCACCAATTCTATGCACGGCAATCTAACGTTCAACGTCAATCAGGGCGCTTTGTTAAACTTTGAACCTATCGTAAAAATTGGCAAGTTTGCTTTTCCGTTCCGCGATGTCGAGAATATTACGTTTAGCGATTTATCCGGCAATCTTAAATTGCGCGGAGAACAAATCGATGTCAATAATTTCACCATTAGTTCCAGCGTCTTAAACCTCGATGCCGAAGGTATTTATTCCTTTGGCCGAGGCACCAATCTCGCCCTCACCATCCCACTCCGAAACTCCAAAAACGACATCAAACTCGCCACCAAAGCCGAACGCGACGCCGTTCGCGACCGAGGAATTGTTCTGCATTTAATTGCACTTGATGGTGATGATGGAAAAATGAAAATTAAATGGGGAAAGAAGGATAAGTAATATTATTTGCAACACTTTCCCGACAATCTTGTCATTATAAATAAACAAGCAAACAATCGTCAATTCACTCAATTTTGTCAATTCCGAGGAACGAGGAATCACACTAAAAACTCAACCAATCTTGTCTATCACGAACTAAGATAACAACCACTAATTCTCCACAATCTTGTCATTCCGAGGAACGAGGAATCTCCGTAAGCAACTCGCCAAAGATTTGCTTTTTTGGAATTTGTAATTTTAAATATTGGAATTTCAATTTTCAGGAGCAATTTCCTGCTGTCCACTATATCTTTTGTGGCGAACCCCGCCACAAAAGGATGCCGTTCCCATCAGGGCTAGGGCTTTTGTTTTCATAAGAAGTTTAGAAATATTAATTAACGCCAGTCAGAAATAATTGGTGTTTTTTTTATGGAAGAAAGTCAAAACTAAAATAATATTGATTTTAAATTATTATTAATGAGGACAATTGTAAGCGGCTCAATTTTCGACTAAAAACTACATTTGAATCAAGCATGTTTTAAAATATTTTTTAGTAACAAAATCCATTATCAAGAAATGAAATATTTAGCAGAAATAATTTTCGGAAAAGATCAAGTTAGGAAATTTCATAATAATGAACCTTTAGATGATTTTGAAAAAATCATCAACTTAAAAAAGTATACTTTCGAAACTTGGGTAGAAAGAAATGCATTTTATAAAGGAATTGGCGAAGCAATGGGCTGGCTTGAATTTGAAGTAATCAAGGAATTCGAAGAGAAAGATGGTAAAGAAGAAAAAGAAGATGATGATAAATTTGATTATTGGGCATTCATTGAGAAATATTATCCAAAGTATTCTCATTGCAACAGCGTTTTGTTAAGTGACATTTTAACTCGAAAATTTTATGGAGAAGAAATTAGCGAAAGCGATGAAGAATATATTAAAGATTGGGATGTTAGAAACGAATTATTTGAAGTAGATAAAGAATTACTTTGTAAGGCTTTCAAAAACTATTTCAATATTGCTTATCCTGAAAATCTTAATTCTTAAAAATTAATAAGAATAGTTAATGTGATTATATTTCACTAATATTAAGCTTCATTACCAAATTAGAATTTATAAATCATTTATCGCATTATTAAAAAATGTCTAAAATCATAAATGTTACTTGTGCAATTATTTTAAAGGATGAAAAAATTCTCGTTGCGCAAAGAAATGAAAAAATGAAATTACCTTTAAAATGGGAATTTCCTGGCGGCAAATTAGAAATTAATGAGAGTGAAATAGACTGTATAAAAAGAGAGATAAAAGAAGAAATAAATATCAACATCGAAGTATTACAAAAATTGACAAATAATATTCATGATTATGGTACTTTTAAAATCAATTTAATTCCATTCTTAGTTCAGTATATTTCTGGTGAAATAAAATTAGCAGAACATAAAGATTACAGATTACTAGAAAGATCACAATTATTAAAACTTGATTGGGCAGAAGCAGATTTACCAATCGTTGAAGAATTTTTAAAACTTGAAATATGAACCAAGGATTATATGAAGAATTAGTTACCAAACTGATAAACTACAAAATAAACGAATTAGATAAAGATACATTTCAAATAAAAAAAACTTCAATAGACAAAGCCGAAGCCTCTCAATTATTATCACAACATATTGGCAAAGTCATCAAATATGCATTAGAAAATCTACCTAGACAAAAAGAAATTGACTTAATAGATAATCAAATAAAAATTTCGAATAAAATAATTCAATTTTTAAGAGATGAATTAGATAAAGCAGAATTTGAAGGTGATTTAATTGAAACAGAAGGAAAAATATTAAACGCTGTTTTTACAAAAGTCGATGCTCATTTTAAAGACTTAGATCTACATTTAAAAGAAATTACACCTTACACTAGGCTAATTCATAGCGAGCTTTTTACTGGAGGAAATGCAGGAACAACTTTAGAAAGCGAATTACGAAAAGAAATATTATCATCGGATAAAATTGATTTATTAGTTTCATTTATTAAATGGAAAGGTATTAGAATTCTTGAACGTGAATTAAGAGAATTTACAGAAAGAGGAGGAAAACTAAGAGTAATTACAACTACATATATTGGTGCAACAGATTCGAAAGCTGTCGAATTCTTGGCATCATTAGAAAATACAGAAGTTAAAGTTTCATATAATACAGGAAATGAGCGTTTACATGCAAAAGCTTATTTATTTCAAAGAAATACAGGATTTCATACTGGTTATATTGGTTCCTCGAATTTTTCTCGTTCAGCTTTAACCGATGGACTAGAATGGAATCTAAAAGTTACGACTAAAGAAGTTGGTCATATCATTGATAAATTTAAAAAAACATTTGAGGCGTATTGGCAAAATGCAGACTTTGAATTATACGATGAAAGCATTCATTCTGAAAAATTAGTTGATGCTCTCAAACAAGGTCGATTTTCAAAAGAATATACTTTTACCACGGCTTATTTTGATATTAAACCTTTTCCTTATCAAAAGGAAATTCTTGAAAAACTAGAAGTTGAAAGGAATGTTCATAATAGATATAGAAACCTTTTAGTAGCTGCTACGGGAACAGGGAAAACTGTAATATCTGCATTTGATTACAAGAATTTCAGGAACAATAATAAATCCTCTAAATTGCTTTTCGTAGCACATAGAAAAGAAATTTTACAACAAGCAAAAGCAACTTTTCAAGGAGTTTTAAAAGATAATAACTTTGGTGATTTATGGGTTGATGGAATTGAGCCGAATTCTAATGAATATCTTTTTGTCTCAGTACAAACTTTAAATAATAGATTAAAAGATCTAAACCTTTCTCCAGATTATTACGACTTCATCATTCTTGATGAAGCGCACCACGGATCGGCTTCAAGTTATAGACCTTTTCTAAATTATTTTAAACCTAAAGTTTTATTAGGATTAACTGCAACTCCAGAAAGAATGGATAATGAAAATATCCTAGATGATTTCTGTAATCGTATTGCAGCAGAAATAAGACTTCCTGAAGCATTAAACAAAAAACTGTTAAGTCCTTTTCAATATTTTGGAATTACGGATAGTATTGATTTGACAAATGTAAAATGGGAAAAAGGTAGATATGTAGCAAGCGAATTAACAGCATTATATACTAAAAACAATATTCGTGTTGGGGAAATAATTACAAATCTTAATAAATATCTAAATGACATAAATGATATTCGTGCGATCGGTTTTTGTGTGACCATTGAACACGCTATTTTTATGACTGAAAAATTTAATTTGGCAGGATTAAAAGCAAATTATTTAACCGCTAAAAATGCCAGTGAAAGAGACAGAATTAGAGAAGAATTCAAGAAAAAAGAATTCAATTATTTATTTGTAGTTGACATTTTCAATGAAGGTGTAGATATTCCTGAAATTGATACTGTTTTGTTTTTAAGACCAACAGAAAGTTTAACCGTTTTCCTTCAACAATTAGGTCGTGGTTTGCGTTTAGCAGAAGGAAAGGATTGTTTAACTGTTTTAGATTTTGTTGGAAACTCGAGACCAGAATATGATTTCGAAAGTAAATTCAGAGCATTAATTGGCAAAACAACAACTTCCGTTCAAAAAGAAATTGAAGATGATTTTCCTCATTTACCTTTAGGCTGCTCCATTGTTTTGGAGAAAAAAACAAAAGAAACAATTCTTGAAAACATTAAAAAAGCTACTTCATTAAATGTAAATCAATTAATTACTAAAATTATAAATTTTCAACATCAAACTAATTTACCATTAACTTTAAATAATTTTATTGAATTATATCATATTCCTATTGAAACGATTTATAAAAAAGATAGCTGGTCAAGATTATGTCAACGAGCAGGAATAACTGATGATTTTGAAAACATAAATGAAAAACAAATTTATTCTGCAATAAGTAATAAATGGCTTTCTACAAGTTCAACGAATTATTTCAACTTTATTCTTAAAATAGCAAAGCAAGGATTTAATATTCATCTTGATGATTTTAGTGCTAACGAAAAAACAATGTTACTTATGTTGCATTATGATGTATGGCAAAATCATGATTTATTTAAATCATTAGAATTGAGCATTAAAGCAATTGGGAAAAATAAAATTTTAGTTGATGAAATTATTGAAGTATTAGAAATATTAATTGATAGAATTGATTTCAAGGAAATAGAAATTAAATTACCATATGATCAACCACTAAGATTACATGCGAGATACACAAGAGATCAAATTTTAGTTGCATTTGGACTAAGTAATTTTGAAAAAAAATCTTCCAGTCGAGAAGGTGTGGCAGAGAATGTTAATTTAAACACTGAACTACTTTTTATTAACTTAATTAAATCAGAAGAAAACTTTTCTCCGACTACAATGTATGACGATTATGCAATAAGTGAAACTTTATTTCATTGGCAAAGTCAAAATTCTTCAAGACCCGATATTGGTAGAGGTTTATCCTATATTAAACAACAAGAAAATGATAAGAAAATTTTACTTTTCATCAGAGAAAAAGCAAATGATGAAAAGGGAAATACAATGGGATATGTTTTTATTGGAGAAGGCAATTTCAAAGAATATGAAGACCAAAAACCAATGAACATTAAATGGGAGTTAAATGAGCCAATGCCAAATTATCTATGGAAAGAGTCTGCGAAAATGTCGGTAGGTTAATGTAAAAACATGATAAAACATTCAATCCTAGAAACTCCAACTGTAATTAATCCGCCTATTAAACTTATAGATATTATTTACAATTGTCCTGTTTGTGATTACGAAATTGAGATAGACATGTTTGTAGATGATAATAGCTTTCTTAAATGTGATGGATGCGAACACATTACCAAATTTAGAATTAAGAAAATCTAAAAATGTAGATTACTTTAATTGCAACGGAGTTACTTGCGGAGATTCCTCATTCTTCGGAATGACAAAACAGGCGGAAAAAGCAAAGTAAACCACAAAATAAAAAAAGCCACTTTTCAGTGGCTTTTCTCATTCTTACTTATTCAACATCCAAATAAGGATTTAGAATTTCTGCTAATTCATTCAACCAATAAAAACCGTCTTCGACTGATTTTGTATCGATTTGCAGAGTTTCGCATTCTCGCATTAAAGACATGGCGAGAAGATAATTTACTCTTCGAATTGCTTTTGCGAAATTTTCAGGATCAATCGCTTGGTTGAAAAATTCGGTTAACCGCAATTCTGTTTCTTTTGAAAGGGTGTTTACACTCATAATCTTGCATTTTAGGAAATATAAAACCCGCGCAGGTTAGGTGTCCTACGCTGCAAGAGCGTTGCAGTTGTTTCCAATACCGCCACCATACCACACGGGCACAAAGTTTTTCTGAGATCATAAGTTCTTGCATTTAGGACTGCGAAGATACCAAAAAAACTCTTGGGATTTGTATGGTTTTTCTATCTGAATATAAAAGATTAAATTTAGTTTGCTTGTTGCTTCGGGGCTTCGACTAAGCTCAGCATGAAATATCGACTTTGCTCAGCATGACAAAAAATACAATAAAAAAATCTGTTTTTATCCGCGTTTTCACGAAGTGAATCCGTTAAATCCGCGTTCGATAATAACATTTCACAATCGCCAGGTCTCACAAAAAAAGGCTTAAAATTTTCCAACATTTTTTCATAATGTTTTATTAACTCACTTGGCTTTTCATTCTAAAAAAGATAGCTTTGAGAAACAATCATTAAATATAAACCGATTATGAAAATTCAAATCAACACCGACAAGAACATCGAAGGACACGAAAGATTAGCAACTTATTTTTCTGAAGAATTAGAAAAAGGTTTAGCTCGTTTTGAGGAAAAAATAACCCGTATTGAAGTACATTTTGGCGATGAAAACGGAGAAAAATTCAGCTTAAACGATAAAAAATGCGTGATTGAAGTTCGTGTAGCCAATTTGCAACCTTTAACCGTAACAGACCACGCCGATACGCTTGAAAAAGCTTTTAGCGGCGCTCTTGCCAAAGCAAAAAAATCTCTTACGACGACTTTCGAAAAACAGAAAGCGTTTTAATCAATATACAAACAAATGCAAATGGCATTATCTCTAATTAAGATAATGCCATTTTTTATTTTAATAAAGCGTTCATTTCTTCCCAATGCAATATTTTGACTTTTTCGCTAAGTTGGTTCGCACTATTGACCATTGCTTTGGCGATATCGCTCGCCTCTATTCCTTTGTATTTCTTCATTCCACCCACAAACAAAGGATTGATGAATTTGAATATCCCAATAAATACTTTTTCCAGAGGTCTGCTTTCTTTTCTGTCTCCTAAAATCATCGATGGTCGAAAAATATGCGTATGATCAAGATTCAAGTTGATAATATCCTGTTCGGTTTCGCCTTTCATCTTGGTGTAAAATATCGACGACTTTGCGTTTGCTCCAATTGCCGAAACTAGAAAAACTGCTTTGGCACCGTTTTCTTTGGCCAATTTCGCCGCCAAAACCGGATAATCATGATCGATTTGATAATATAGTTTTTTATCGGGTGTTTTCTTTTGCGTGGTTCCAAGTGCTATAAAAACTTCATCAACTTGAATGCCTTTTACAACTTCGGGCAATGAATTAAAATCACCTATCAGAGTTTTTAGTTTTGGATGCTGAATGTTAATTGCTGCCCTGACCACGATTGTTACTTGTTCGTAATTGGCATTATTCAACAACGTTTCGAGAATATACGATCCTACCAGTCCGCTTGCTCCGTATACAATTGCTTTTTTCATAATAAGGCGATTTGTTTCCTCGAAGTTAGAAAATTAAAACTTAACTTTTTGGATTGAGTTGTTTAAACACATAGAAACATAGGATTTGTAAACTTAAAAAAAGGCATTTCATTTATTTTAAAGTCACATAGCTATGTGTCAAATCTTGATTTGTATTTAATTCTCTTTTGTTCATTCCTAAATCCTATGTCTCTATGTGTTTATTTTTTTTCCTCTCGCAGATTGAGCAGATTTTAATTTTTAATCTATATTGTCTATTTTTTTTAAACACATAGAAACATAGATTCTAGCAGTTTAGGAAAAGACATTTCATTTGCTTAAACACACATAGCTATGTGTCAAATCTTGATTTGTATTTAATTCTCTTTTGTTCATTCCTAAATCCTATGTCTCTATGTGTTTAAATATTTCTCCCGCATATTGAAAAGATTTAATTTCTAATCTATGCTCTTGTTGTTTTTAAATAAAAGTACGATTAACATAATAATAACGCTTTTCGGGATTGTAAGAAGTAATTTTGCAGTCCCAAAAAAGCAACTTGGTTTTTGAGATAAACCAAGCTTCTTAATTGAGATTATTCATTACAAATTATTTAAAATTACACTTATGAAAAAGCAACTACTCGTATTATTAATCGCAATATTTATAGGTTTTGGTTCCAATGCGCAAACAAAATCATCGGAAACAAATGTGCTGGTTTTGATTTATTCTCAAAACGGCGGAACTTACAAAATGGCAAAAGCAATTGCCGATGGAGTTCAGGAATATCCAAATACAAAAGCGACTTTAAAACGTGTTCCATCTATAAATCCAAAAGAGAAACTAAATGCTGATGTAGAGAAATTACCTGTTGCAACGATCGAAGAATTGGCCAATTATGACGGAATCGCTTTTGGAAGTCCTGTGCATTTTGCGAATATTAGCGCTGATATGAATTACTTTTTCAGCCAGAGTATTCCGCTTTGGACTTCGAGAACTTTAGAAGGAAAACCGGCAACTGTATTTATGTCGGCAGGATCTGGGGCAGGAAAAGAAGCTGCGATTTTGTCTTTCTGGAATATTCTTGCCTCCCACGGAATGGTGATCGTACCAACCGGAATAATGGGAACGGCTACTTTAGACAAAACGGTTCCTCAGGGAAATACGCCTTTTGGAGCGACTTCATTGGTCGGATCTACAGGAATTCGCCCGTCGCAAAGCGAATTGAATCTGGCTAAAGAACAAGGAAAAGCTTTGGCAAGAGTAGCTTCTGGATTGAGAAATACAGAGAATATAAAATCCGTAAAAACAACTTCGGTTGAAAGTAAAAGCGATATCAACAAAACATTAAAAGACAATAATATTGTTATTCCTGAAGCACCAAAACCAGTAGGGAATTATGTTCCGTTTACGATTTCGGATCATAAGGTATATATTAATCAGGTGGCTTTGAAAGACGGAAAGATCCTAAATCCGGGTAAAGTTGGCGCAACAGTTACAGAAGATCAGGCAAAGGAAGCAACATACCAAACGATGCTGAATGTATTTGCTGTTCTAAAAGAAGCTTGCGGAGGCGACTTGAACAAAGTAAAACAATGTGTGCAACTAACAGGATATTTTAATACCACTCCTGAATATACGCAACATGCAGGACTTATGAATTCGGCTTCGAATTTGACGGCTTTGGTTTTTGGAGAAAAAGGAAAACATGCGAGAGCAACGATTGGCGCAGCTTCGTTGCCGATCAATTCGGCTGTAGAAATTCAGGCGATTTTTGAGATTGAATAAAAGAAAATTTTACCGCAATCCCGATAGCTATCGGGAGCAAAGGATTACGCAAAGTCACAAAGCTTTATGAATTACGCTTTGCTTTGAGATCGCAAAGTAATTAGAAAAAATCCGTTTTTATCAGCGTTTTCGCGTTAGCGAATCAGTAAAATCAGCGTCTAATTTTTGACGCAGATCAAACAGATTTACTTCGTAAAAACGCGGATAAAAACGGATTTTATTTGCAATGATTTTATTTTTTAAAAGCTTAACTCTCTGACATTCCCCATAGGGATAAAACATGCAAGAGCGCCACTATTGGTGCGACTGCGTTACCAATCAATTCGGCTTTAGAAATTCAGGCGATTTTTGAAATTGAATAAGGGTTTATTGGTTTACAAATGGGAATAAATTTGGGAACGTTTTTGTGTTGTCCCTACGGGACAAAATTGTGATTCGCAAATTGTTTTTCTACCAACATGTAATCTCTACGAGATATTTTTTTAGTGACTATATTATATAGAAGAGACTTCACATTTTATAAACATTGCCAACGTTTTCAATCGCTCGAACACAATATATTTTTCACTATCCTTATCCCACGCCTGAAATTGTGGGTAATAATTGAAAATATTGATATTTTAAATAATAACTCCGTTAGGAGTTAAATATTGGTAGAAAAAAACATATAGTAAGTATTAATGTCCCGTAAGGGACTACACGTATATTTGTTATAACACAATCGATGTTTTTTGCGTGAGGGATAGAAGCTGGCTACCGAAGTAGCGCGGATAGCCCGACAGCAATAAAAAAAGGGGCCGACTAAGCGATTTGCATAGTTGGCCCCTTTTTTTATTGGTGGCACGCCCAGATTATTATTGACGTAATATTATGATTTTGGCAACGGAGCTCCAACGGCGATATCGCAACGATGTCCGGGTTTTCCGTGAGCAGGATTCATTCCGTCTGCTGTGGCTACTTCTTCGGTACTTAATAAGGCCGGAACCGCATTGTTTGCAGGTGGCGTCACGGTAAAGTTTTGCGAAGTGCTTCCGCTTTGGGCCGTATTAGCAACAGGTTGTTTTGCTGCAGGAGAGTTTAAAGGTGCTCCAACCGGAATATCGCATCTGTGACCGGGTTGTCCGTGCGCAGGATTCATTCCTTTGGCAACTTTGGCTGGCGTTACGGTTGTTGTGGTTACTTGTTGCCCTGCGTTTACTTGTACAGGTTGCGCAGTTTGAGTCGTAGTCGTTTGCCCTTGCGTTGGAGCCGAATTTAATGGCGCACCAACGGCAATATCACAACGATGTCCGGGTTGTCCGTGTGCAGGATTTATTCCTTGCGTTGCTCCCATTACGGTATTGGGATTCGTGGCAGGATTTTGAACTACCGGTTGCTGTATTTTTGTGGTGTCTTTTGCTAATCCTAGTTTGACTAATTCAGATGTTGGTGTATTTTCCTGTGGTTCCAGTTCTTTCTTGCAAGAGGTAAAAACTAAGGAAGTAACAAATATTGAGGTGATAAGTATTTTTGGATTCATGATGTAAATTTTTAAAGCTCTCAAATATACTGGTTTTTGTAAAGTTTTCCACCATATAAGTGATATAAGATAATTTAAGTTTTGCTTTGCTTTGTAATATAATCTCGCAAAGGCGCAGAGTCGCAAAGTTTTATTTTCTTTGAGACTTGGCTTAACTTAAATTTTAAGTTTTTTAAATTTTTGCTTTTAGAATTTCGCGAAAAGGCGCTAAGTTTTAAAATCGGCAAGGGAAAAAACTTTGCGACTCTGCGACTTTGCGCGATTAAAACGAATCCCAATAAAAAACTCTGCATCTTTGAACCTACGTCCCTTTGCTCCTTTCAAAAGATTTTTTGCTAACTTTAAATCCAAATAAAACCTCTCATGAAAAAATCAATTCTCCTCCTATTATTCGTTGCGACTTTTGCAAATGCACAAACTTCTGAAAAAGACAAAGTCAATCAAACCCTTGATACCTGGCACAAAGCGGCTGCTGATGTAAAATTCGACGCTTACTTTGATTTAATTGCCGAAGACGGAATTTTCATAGGAACTGACGCTACAGAAAACTGGACTAAAAAAGATTTTAAAGTTTGGGCAAAACCCTTTTTCGACAAAGGAACTACCTGGAATTTTACAGCTTTGGAACGTCATATCTTTTTTGACAAATCAGGAAAAATTGCGTGGTTTGATGAATTGCTAAATACTCAGATGAAAATTTGCCGTGGTTCTGGTGTCTTGGTTAAAGTGGGGAAAGAATGGAAAATTCAGCATTATGTTTTATCGATGACGATCCCTAATCCAGAAGCAGACACTGTTACTAAGATAAAAGCGCCTATCGAAGATGTTTTGATTGCGAAGCTTCAGAAAAAATAAACAATTTTGGGTTTTGTTTTTATAATCCTAACTTTTCTAGTGGTTTAGAACATCTGATATCAAATTAATTATAATACAATTGGCAATTTTATCCGTAAATTAGAAGTTCAAAATAAGATAGTCTCAAAAAAATGGATCGAATATTACAAAATTGACTAAAATAAAAGATCAACCTCTATTTTATTAGCCTTGAAAATCAAAATCTTTATTTTTTTTTAACTTTGACCCCAAAAAAAATAGGGTTCAATAAAGTATCTGAAAAATGAAAATAGAAAAACGCTGGGTCATTTCCTTTATTATTATAAGTATTGTTTGTATTACCGGTGCATTTTGGCCAACTGTTACTCAAAACAGTTACGTATTATCTGAATTTGGAACAACGGATCATATTGTTCCTGCCGATGTTGCCTGGATGTTAACCTCCTGTTGTCTGGTTTTGATCATGACTCCGGGATTATCTTTTTTCTATGGCGGAATGGTGGGCAGAAAAAATGTGATCTCAACCATGTTGCAAAGTTTTATTTGTTTGGGCGTTGTAACGCTTTTATGGGTTGTAGTGGGTTTTAGTTTGGCTTTTGGAGATCCTGTAGGATTTGGTTCAGGCGAACACTTTTACAGCTTTTTCGGAAATCCAACAACATTTGCTTTTATGGATTATGTGGGCGTTTTGCCTCATAAAAAATTAGCCAGTACAATTCCGTTTATGTTATTTGCTTTGTTTCAAATGAAATTTGCGATTATTGCTCCGGCAATTATTACGGGTTCGTTTGCAGAACGTGTTCGATTTATATCGTATTTACTTTTCATCAGTTTGTTTACCATTTTTATTTATGCTCCTTTGTGCCATTCGGTTTGGTATCCTACAGGAATTTTAGGAAGTTATTTTGGCGTGAAAGATTTTGCCGGAGGAACTGTAGTACATATGAGTTCCGGATTTGCTGCTTTGGCGGGAGTTATTGTTTTAGGAAAAAGAAAAAATAGCGCTCATATCCCAACCAATATTCCGTTTGTATTATTAGGAACCGGAATGTTATGGTTTGGATGGTTCGGGTTCAACGCTGGATCTGCTCTTGCTGCCAACGGAACTGCCGCAATGGCTTTTGCAACGACAACAACTTCATCTGCCGCTGCGATGTTAACCTGGGTTTTCTTTGACAGAATGAACGGAAGAAAAGTTTCTGCTCTTGGTGCTTGTATTGGGGCTGTTGTAGGTTTGGTTGCCATAACGCCAGCTGCAGGATTTGTATCAGTTCCTGAAAGTATGTTTTTTGGGTTTGTTACGGCTTTGGTTTCTAACTCGGTTGTAAATTGTCGTTTCTCTAAAAGATTTGATGATACGCTCGACGTTTTTGCCTGTCACGGAGTTGGTGGAATTATGGGAATGATCCTAACCGCAATCTTTGCTCATGGCGAAGATGCAAGTTTATTGCACGGAGGCTGGAATGTTTTTGCACACCATATGATGGCATTGGTTTTGGTTTCTATCTTTACTTTCTTCGGGGCTTATTTCTTGTTTAAAGTAACCAACTTTATTATTCCGTTGCGTGTCTCTGAAGAAAATGAACATATCGGTCTTGATTTATCGCAACACGATGAAACGCTTGATCCTAAATTAAAACCTATTACTGAGGCGCATTACGGGTAAAAAAGTTTGCCACAGATTTCACAGATTAAAATGATTTTTTTGATTAATCGTAAATATGAATGTGTAGTCCCTACGGGACATGTCTAGCGTGGTAACTATTATTTTCTACCAATATTTAACTCCTAACGGAGTATATCTCGTAGAGATTAAATATTGGTAAAAAAACGACCGTAAGTTTGTCCCGTAGGGGCTACACTAATTAGACAATTATAATTAAAAAATCATTTTAATCTGTGAAATCTGTGGCAAAAAAAAACAGCCAGGAATTTCGATATTTTGTCCACAATACATACAAAAATGAATTCGCGAAAATTAGTGTAATTCGTGGCAAAAAAGAACATCCATCATTAAAATTCGTGGCAAAAAACTTTAAAACCCAATTGCGCTATTTTCATTCGTTTATATTCCTTAATTTTGCTGAAAATTTTTGTAAAAGTGGGAAGTAAAAATAAACTAAAAAGATTCAGAGAAAACGAAACATTTCAAAACGTTTTTCAACCAACCAGAGAAGAAGTTGTAGGCGATTTAATGCCTTTGAAAGGAAAATGGAACTCTGATTTCTTTAAAAATGATAATCCATTAGTTTTAGAATTAGGATGTGGAAAAGGTGAATATTCTGTTGGATTAGCAGAAAGATACCCTGACAAAAATTTTATTGGTATAGATATAAAAGGGGCGCGTTTCTGGAGAGGTGCTAAAACTGCTGTAGAAAACGAACTTCATAATGTTGCTTTTATTCGTACTCAAATCGAATTGATCAACCATATTTTTAATGAAAATGAAGTGGATGAAATCTGGATTACTTTTCCGGATCCACAAATCAAATACAAAAGAACAAAACACAGAATGACAAACTCAGAGTTTTTGAAATTGTATAAAAAAATCCTTAAAAAAGACGGTGTTGTTAACCTAAAAACCGACAGCGAATTCATGCACGGTTATACTCTTGGATTGCTTCACGGTGAAGGACATGAGGTTTTATACGCGAATCATAACGTGTATACAAACGAAGGAAGTCCTGAGGAAGTTACTGCTTTTCAGACTTTTTACGAGAAACAATATTTAGAAATTAACAAGGCAATTACGTATATTCGCTTTAAAATTAAAGACTAATTTAATTTTAAGAACGTTTTTTCCAACCCATTAAATAACTGAATGGCATTACTTACCCCATTACTTTCAGGTTTTATTGCCGCTTTCATTGGGATTATTCCGCCAGGTTTAATCAACATGACAGCAGCTAAAGTGAACATGAAAGAAGGAAAAAAGAACGCTTTATGGTTTGTTGCCGGTGCGATTTTAGTCATCTTTTTTCAGGTTTCCCTAGCGGTTCTATTTGCTCAGGTAATTGACAATCGCCCGGATGTGGTAACGCTTTTACGCGAAGTTGGGTTTGCAATTTTTTCGATTCTAACGATTTACTTTTTGTTTATCGCTAAGGAACCTAAAGCTAAAAAATCGAAGATCAAAAAGAGCAGCAAAAAAAGCCGTTTCTTTTTAGGAATGTTACTTTCAGGCCTGAACTTTTTCCCGATTCCCTATTATGTTGTGGTGAGTGTTACGCTGGCTTCTTATCATCTTTTTGCATTCGAAAACAACATTATTTTCACTTTTGTATTCGGATCTGTTTTGGGTTCGTTTGCTGCTTTGTACAGCTATATTGGTTTCTTTGGAAGAATCGAAAAGAAAACTGATTACCTCATGCGAAACATGAATACTATAATAGGAAGCATCACGGGATTAATTGCTATTGCAACGCTTTTTAATATCTTGAGTTACTACTTTGGGTAAAAATATTTTCTAAAGATTAAAATTTAGATTTTATAATATTGAACCATTAAGAGATTAAGAGAAATTAAGCCCGACTTTATAAAACTTCACTTTCTTAATTGTTTTTTCAATAAAAAGTTACACTTTGCCTTAATGAACCTTAATATCTTAATGGTAAAATAATCTAAACATATGGCTGAAGATAATTTTTTTGAAAGAGTTTATACGATCGCCAGACAAATTCCGTACGGAAAAGTAACTTCTTATGGCGCTATTGCGAAAGCTTTAGGAACGGCTCGTTCTGCCCGAATGGTGGGTTGGGCAATGAATGCCTGTCATAATATGGACGATGTTCCGGCTCACAGGGTCGTAAACAGAAAAGGGCTTTTGACTGGAAAACACCATTTTGACGGAACTAATTTAATGCAGCAACTTCTCGAAAGTGAAGGTATTGTTATAAAAGACAATCAGATTATAGATTTAGAAAAACATTTTTGGGCGCCAGAAATTGAATTTTAATGGGGTTAGTTTCACCATATAAGTGATATAAGTTCATTTAAAGTATGGCTTGATTTACTTTGTCTTTTTAATCGCGCAAAGTCGCGAAGCCGCAAAGTTTTTTATTCTTTTTAAGTTTTTCTTTGCGACTCTGCGACTTTGCGCGATTAATAAAAATAATTTCACGACTTTGCAAGAGATTTATGTACAATGCTTAATATGAACCTATATCACTTATATGGTTCAAAAATCAAATCAAACAAATCACAAAGCTCGTTTTATCTTCATCGGTTTGGTAGCTTAAGTAACCGCCGTGTGCTTCTATAATGTTTTTAGAAAGTGTTAAACCAATTCCGGCGCCATCTTTTCTGGTGGTAAAAAAGGGCAAGAATACTTTGTCTCGAATTTCCTGATCAATTCCTTTTCCGTTGTCTGAAATGGTGATAAAAAAGCGATTATTTTCTGTGTAACTTGATAAGAACATTTTCTTTTCGGCCTTTTCTTTTAAGGCATATATACTGTTTGTGATTAAATTAATAATCACTTGTTCCATTTGGTTTTTGTCAATCAAAATAGATCTTGAACTATTAATATCATTTACTAATTCGATATTTTCCGCTTTCAAAATTGGACTCATGATTCGCATACAATCTTCAAAAAGTACATTTATTGGCGTCATTTGTTTCGTTGGCGTTGGCAACATGGCGAGTTTTCGGTAATTTTCTACAAATACCTGCAAGTGATCACTTCGATTTATAATGGTCGAAATACTGCTTTTTATGTCATCAAAATCATCTTCTTCTAATTGTTCCTGATCGACAATTTGAAGAAGATTCTGCGAAAGTGCACGAATTGGCGTCAACGAATTCATTAGCTCATGCGAAATAATTTTCATTAAATTGATCCAGGCTTCTTTTTCCTTTTTCTCAATCACACGCTGAATACTATCCAATAAAATGATAAAATATTCTTTTTCGTATGTTTTTGTATAGGAAGTCTGCAACATAAAAGTCTGCAAATCCTGATCTTCAATTTTAATCGAAATTGCTGATTTTAACTCTGTAAAACCAACATTTTCAATTTCATCGCAAAGTGATGGCAAATAGTTTTTAAGATAATTCCAATGACTTACTTTTGGAACTTTAAACAAACTCGAAAAACAATCATTCATTAAAAAAATACTCCAATCGTCATCTTCTTTCTCTAGAATTAAAGCTGCCGTATCAATATTATTTAAAATCGATTGATAAATAAGCTGTTTTGAAGTTTGCTCTTGTTGCTGAAATTTTAACTTATTGTATAAAAGAGATAAATTCTGAAAATTTTCCTTTTTTTGTTGTTCCGGAAAATTAGTTGAAAAATCATTTTGCAAAATCGAAAGCAAAATTTTATCATAAAACGAGGATTGCTTTTTGATATAAAAATACATTTCAGAAAGCATTAGCAAAACAAAGAAACCAACTAAAACAGCATTGTAATACAATCCTTTGTAAATCAAAAAAACACAAAAGAAAAAGGGTATCATAACAAACAGAACCCTTACAAACAAAGCATTATAGAATTTCCAGTTTTTCATTGTTTCATTTTTTTATACTTAATAATGCTGAAAAATTTAACCGCAAAGGTCGCAAAGGATTTACGCAAGGTTCGCAACAACAGCTTTGCGAACTTAATAAAGCCAACTGCAAACACAGCAAAAAAAATACTTTGCGTGCTCTGCGGTTAAATCACACTGTGTTTAAATATTCTTTAAATCGTATTTCTCGATTCTTCTGTACAAAGCTGCTCTTGACAAACCAAGCTCTTCAGCTGTTTTACTGATATTTCCGTTGTGTTTGAAAAGTATTTTTTCGATCGCATTTTTTTCCATTTCAGATAACGGGTTTTCATCATTTTCCTGAATTTCCTCAAAATCAAGAATATCTAAATCGGTTACGGCAATTGTATTATTATCTGCTAAGATTAAGGCGCGTTCGATTTTATTTTCAAGTTCACGAATGTTTCCTTTCCAAGGATATTTCTCTAAATAAGATCCAACATTTTCTTCAAAATGCCAGTTTTCCTGATTGTATTTTTCTGCAATTTTATCCAGAATAAAGTGTGCCATTGGTACAATATCATCTTTTCGTTCGCGTAACGAAGGCAAATAAATTTCCATCGTATTTATTCGGTACAATAAATCTTCGCGAAAGGTTTTGTTTTTAACCTCAGCTTTTAAATCACTGTTTGTTGCTGCAATAATACGAACGTTTAAAGGTCTTGCTTTACTTTCGCCCAAACGCGTAACGGTTTTGGTTTGCAAAACATGCAATAATTTGGATTGCAGATGAAGCGGAATATTACCTATTTCATCCAAAAAAATAGTTCCTCCTGAAGCGGTTTCGAATCTTCCTGGCGTATCTGATTTCGCATCTGTAAAAGCTCCTTTGGCATAACCAAAAAGTTCACTTTCGAATAAATTGTCACTCAAAGAGCCTAAATCAACATGAACAAAAGGCTGTGTTTTTCGTTCTGAATTCTGGTGAATAAATTCGGCAAAAACATATTTTCCCGTTCCGTTTTCGCCTAAAATCAAGACATTCACATCTGTTTTTGCAACTTTTTCAGCAATCGAATAAGATTGTTTTATTTTTAGAGAACTGCCAACGAAATAATTTTTCTCTACTTTTTCTATTACAACCTTTTTGCTGTTTTTTCTGCTTTCGGCGACAGCCTTGTCTATTATTTCGAGCAACTTTTCGTTATTCCAGGGCTTCAAAACATAATCAAAAGCACCAATTTTTATGCCTTCAACGGCAGTATCAATTTTACCAAAAGCGGTCATTAGAATCACTACTGTTTGTGGCGAAAGCGTTTTAATTTCTTTGAGCCAATGAATGCCTTCTCGCCCATCTTCAAAACCAATTCGATAATTCATGTCTAATAAAACCACGTTTATTTCATTTTCATTCAAAATAGAAATGATTTTTTTGGGATTATTTGCTGTAAAAATCGTCTCGAAATGTTTTTTGAGAATCATTTTTGCCGAAAAAAGAATTTCTTCCTGATCGTCAACGATTAATATTTGGGCTAGTTTTCTTCGCATGATATCTTTTTTTGTTCGATAATGAACGGTCAACTGTTCATTATCGAACAGTCCTTTTTTTGAATGGTTTCTAAAGCTTCTTTAAAATCAATACTTTACAAATAATAAATTTTATGGCACAGTATTTACCTATTGACTATCAGTAAATTATTAAAGAAATGGACAAAGTAATTCCTCGTAAAAATAGAAAATTTAGGTATCTCACAATAGCAATTGGAGTTTTTTTAGTTTTGGCAACAATCATCTTTTTTTCGTTTAACACCAAAAGAAGTTTAAATGTAAAAGCCGAAGAACTAAGTATTCAGAAAGTTGAAAAAGCTTTTTTTGAAGATTTCGTTGTTTTTCAGGCCAAAGTAGAACCTTTGAATGTAATGCTTGTAAATGTTACTGAAGGTGGATCTGTAAAAGAGATTTTTGTAGAAAATGGTGCGATGGTTACCAAAGGTCAATCATTGGCCCGTTTATACAACCCAAATACTGAATTGAATTACCTAACTCAGGAAACAGCAATTATTGAGCAAATCAATAATTTGAACACCGGAAAACTAAACATTAGAAATCAGGAATTAAATTTGACAAAAGATTTAGTTTTGATCGAACATGATTATAATGATGCTAAAAGGTTGTACGACATGAATGCACGATTATATGAAAAAGAAGTGATTTCGAGAAATGACTGGAATAATTTCAAAGAAAGCTTACGTTTTCAGGAGGAACGCAAAAGAACGATTCAGCAAAGTATTCAAAAAGAGAAACAAACGAATCAGGTTCAGATTTCTCAAATCAATAATTCAATCCAAACCATGGAAAAAAGTTTAGATATTTTGAGAAACAATAAAAAGAATTTCCTGATTATAGCGCCGGAATCCGGTAGATTAACATCGTTTCAACCGGTTTTAGGAAAGACATTTCAGGCTGGCGAGAGCATCGGAAGAATAGATTCTAAACAGGGCTATAAGCTAACAGCAGATGTAGATGAATTTTATCTGGAAAAAATACGCGAAGGCTTAAAAGGTCAAGTAGAATTTAAAGGTAAAAATCTTGAAGTTCTGGTAACCAAAGTAATCCCAGAGGTTAAAGGCGGACATTTTATAGTAGAATTGGCTTTTACGTCTAAAGAAGATATTGCATTACAAGACGGATTAAGTTTTGGCGTAAAACTAATTTTATCAGAGAAAAATAAAACTCTTGTTGTGCAAAAAGGAAGTTTTAATCAGGAAACAGCAGGAAAATGGATATTTGTAGTAAAAGGAAACAAAGCTATAAGAAGAAACATAAAATTAGGACGTGAAAATCCTTCTTATTACGAAGTTCTGGAAGGTTTGAAAGAAGGAGAATCTGTGATTACCTCATCTTATACGGATTACAAAGATATCGAAGAGTTGTCGATTAGTTCTCAATAATAGTTTTCAATAATAGTTTCAGTCACAGTTTTCAGTCACGGTCAGGGTTTAATTCACAATTAATAAAGTTTCAATCATCAATCAAAAAATACAATCAATAACAACTAAAATTTTAAAACTATGATAACAATTCAAAATTTAACCAAAGTTTTTAGAACAGAAGAAGTAGAAACGGCAGCTTTAAGCGGGATTACTTTAGAAATTAAAAAAGGAGATTTCCTTACTATTATGGGACCTTCGGGTTGCGGAAAATCGACTTTATTAAACATCATAGGCCTTTTGGACAGTGCAGATGGCGGAAGTTATAAATTATTAGATCAGGAAATGATTGGCTTAAAGGAGAAAGGAAGAGCTGTTGTTCGTAAAGAAAATATTGGTTTTATATTTCAAAACTTCAACTTAATCGATGAACTTTCGGTTTATGATAATATCGAATTGCCTTTGCTTTACAACAATGTAAAAGCATCGGACAGAAAACAAAAAATTGAAGCGATTGCTGAGAAGCTTAATATCTCACATCGATTAAAACATTATCCGCAACAGCTTTCAGGAGGGCAACAACAAAGGGTTGCAGTTGCAAGAGCTTTGGTAAACGATCCTAAAATCATTCTTGCCGATGAGCCTACAGGAAATTTGGATAGTAAAAATGGTAATGAAGTAATGGAACTTTTGACAGATTTGCATGCAAAAGGTGCCACAATTTTGATGGTTACGCACTCTGATTATGATGCTTCGTTTTCGCAAAGAACGATTCATATGAAAGATGGTGTTATATTCTCTGAGCGATTAAATCAGAGAAATGTTGATGTTTTTATGGACGCTAAATAATCACAAAATGATAAAATTTATTGTAACCGCAATCTTATTTCTAGTGGGATTTGTTTGCAAAGTACTGGCAACGATATAAAACCGACAGGTTTTAAAAGCAACTATAATAATATAAAAAATACAACATGATTTTTAACTGGTTTAAAATATTCATATATCATTTAAAACAAAACAAATTGTTTTCGTTTTTGAATATTCTGGGACTAAGCATTGGAATCGCCGGAGTGATTTTCGCCATTTTATACTGGAATAACGAAAATACATACGACCAATGGAATCCTGAGAAAGAAAACGTGTATCAGGTACTGAATAAAATTGGGGCAACTGGAGATATCTGGCCATCAAGTACAATTCCTTTTGGAGTTACCTGCAAAGCAACAATTCCCGAAATCGAATCTATTTGCTTTTTTGATAGCTGGTATTATGAGGAGGTAATAAAATATCAGAATCAAAAATGGATGGGTAAAAAAATTATAGTCGCTGATTATGACTTTTTTGACGCTTTTCCTTTTCCTATTGTAAAAGGGGCAAAAAAAGACATCCTTAAAGAAAAAAACAGTGTAGCCATTTCAGAAGACGAGGCTAAAAAAATATTTAAAAATGAAGATCCTATTGGCAAAATCCTTATAAATGATAACAAATCTTATGTTATAAAATCTGTTTATAAAGTTATGAGCCCTTCTTCTATTGAACCAAATTATGTTTTTGGAGGTTTATTAGAAGATGGTGACGCTAACAACTGGGGAAATTTTAATTACACCCTGATGATTAAAGTGAGGAAAGGCACTAGTGAGGAATCACTTTTGAAGAAGATGCAAAATGTAAATTTTGTTAACAGAACCGTGAAAGACGCTAAAGCAAATGGTCAGACACCTGAAGAATATGTGAAGGAAAATGGCGAGGTTAAGGTTATTCTCGATCCCTTAGACAAGGCACGCTTGTATGGTACAAAATCTACTGCAGGAGTCAATTTTCCAGAAGGAAAAGGCAATCTGCAATTGCTCTACATCATGGTAGGTTTATCTATATTGATTTTAATTTTATCACTTGTAAACTATATTAATCTGGCAACCGCTTCTGCTGTTAAACGTGCTAAAGAAGTAGGTGTCCGTAAAATTGTAGGGGCAAGCAAAACGCAAATCATAGCCCAATTTATATTCGAAACGGCTATTATTGTTGTTTTAGCTATTCTTTTTGCTCTGGCAATAGTAGAACTTTCTTTACCATACTACAATAACTTCCTAAGGAAATCTTTGACCATGAATGGCAGCGAATTTTACCTGCAGCTTATTTTTATCTTTGGATTAGTAATTGTTCTTGCAGGTATATTCCCAGCGGTTTATATTTCAAATTTTGAAACTTTAAAGGTTTTAAAAGGCAACTTCTCCAGAAGCAAAAGCGGTATCTGGATTCGAAATTCAATGTTGATTTTTCAATTTGGTATTGCTGCCTTTTTTATCATTGGCGCCTTGATTGTCAACTCGCAGGTAAATTATATGATGAATAAAGATCTTGGTTTTACCGGGGATCAGGTAATCAAAATTCCTTTAAAATCTCCAGATCGCAATAAAAAAATACAACAATATCTGACTATAAAACAAGAACTCCTTAAACTATCCGGTGTTCAGGACGTATCTACTTTTGCAGGTTCTTTTGGTAATAGTACCAATTCAAGTTCCGGATTTACATACAATGGTGTTTTTGTACAACCTAGAAACGTTGATATGGATTTTGGTTTTCTGGACATGATGAAAATTAAGATTGTAAAAGGACGCGATTTATCTACAAAATACGCTTCGGACACAATTAGCAATTGGCTCATAAATGAGACACTCGCTAAAACACTGGGACTTAAAAACCCCATAAACACGATAATAAGTTCCGGTTGGGGAAATGAAAAAGGAAACTTGAAATTTAAAATTGTAGGAGTTGTTAAAGACTTTCACATTACAGGATTTCAAAATAAAGTTCCGCCTATGGTCTTTATCAGCATAAAAACCTTAAAATGGAATAATTTTGACAATATTTATGTAAAGGTTTCTCCAAATAATTTAACCGGAACTTTAGATAAACTAAAAACATACTGGGAGAAAAACATCAATCAGGATTATCCTTTTCAATATGAATTTGTAAATAAGGGATTTGCCAAAACCTATCAGGAACAGGTAAAACAGAAAGATTTATTTTTTATTCTGAATCTTGTAGTAATCATAATTGCCATTTTTGGACTATTCGCTTTAGCTTCTTTTTCGATGGAGCGACGATTGAAAGAAATTGCGATTAGAAAAACATTGGGCGCCGAAACTGATGCTCTGCTAAAAGATCTTTCAAAACAATATGTTGGTTTTTGCCTAATAGGTTTTGTAATTGGCATCATACCTGCTTACATTTTATTGCAAAAGTGGCTGGAGGATTTTGCTTTTAGAATCAATGTTTCGGTTATTCCGTTTAGTATTGCGCTGATTTCTTTGTTGGCTCTGACCTTAATAATTGTTTTAGCAAAAGCCTATCAGGTAACTAAAATAGACATCTTGAAATATTTAAAATACGAATAAGCTTGTAGACCATTTTTTTAAAAAAAACCCGCCAGATCCTTTAAATCTGGCGGGTTTTTTTTTATTCTTAACAATACAATCTTTGCTCGCACTTATTTTATAGCAACAGAATCTGAGTAAAGCAATTTATCTAATTGCGCGTCTCTGTCATACACATCCGGATAAAAACCAATTTCTCCTTCATCATTAACCCACGCTGTAAAGTAACCAATATAGATTGGGATTTTAGTTTTAAGCTTACAAGTTGTCTCTTTCTCCCCACTCATTGCCTGATCTATTTTATCAACAGGCCAATCCGGATCGTCTTTTAAAATAGCAAGAGCCAAATTTTTTGCTTCTTTAACATTAATACATCCATGACTAAAAATACGTTTTTCAAAATCAAATAAACTCTTAGCCGGGGTATCGTGCAAATAAATATCATTTGGGTTTGGGAACATAAATTTAACCAATCCCAAAGAATTTTTAGGTCCAGGTTTTTGACGAACATTTCCGCCATTCCATTCCATATTATGATCTGCCAGATAATTTTTATCTTCGGCCATTTTGAGTTTTAATTCATTTTTAATAATACTCTGCGGCACATACCAATAAGGACTAAATACGATTCTGTCCATCATTCCGCTAAAAATCACTGTTTCAGTCATCCTGGTTCCAACAAAAACATCCGAAACCAATTCATATTTACCATTTTTTACATACACCAATCTAAATGATGGTATGTTAATCATAATGTATTCACTAGCTTGTACCAAGTTAGTTGGTATCCATCTGCAGCGTTCCATATTAAGCATTATCGTCTTAATACGATTTCCAATTGGCTCATTCATTTGGTTGATATGATCTCTGGTAAGTGTATAATTTAATTTAAGACCGTATCTCTTTTTATATTTTAAAACACCAGCCATCATCTCCTCATCGTAAACATCTCTTTTAGAATCTTGTGCTAAATCTCCAACTACAAACAATCGTGCTCTTATTTGTTTTACAGCAACTCCACTATCAAAAGGCTTTAAATCCTTATAATTTAAGCTGTCTATATCTATTTTTGTCCATTGCTTATTTTGCTCAATAGTTCGATATTTTTTCAACATTGCTTTAAGCTTGTAATATTGCCCAAACAAAAGATTTTCATCTTTATTTAATCTTGCGGGATCAACTATCAATGAATCTAATATCTTGGCATACGAAATACTTTTTGCCGGCAAAAACCAACCAATTTTCTTTAAGGTTGCGGGATCAACACCAGAATATACATTACTGGCATAAAAGACATACATATTCGATAATAAAAGTTCTGTATCTATCTGAGGAAGTTTATTGGACACGTTTTCATTAAAAACATCATCGACCAAATTCATATAAGGCATAGTAGCCTTGATCCCCTGGTCACCCAATAAACGTACTTTATGATAGAGTAACGAACCAAATTCGCTGACTCTTTTATCGTCATGCCAGATTGCACTGTATTCTTTCTTTTTATACAGATCTAAAACGTCACTTTGGTACTTTTTTAATTTGGGATATTTCTTGTAAAACTCAGTAATCGATTCCGCATTAACAGTAACTTTCGATACGTACTTTTTGATTATAAAAGTATTTTCAGACCCCGTCATTCTACTTTTTATTTCGATTTCCTTTCCTGAAGATTCAAAGGAAAACATCAAAAATATAACGGCCGCAATAACAGGTAAAGAAGTAAAATTTCGCATACTTTTTAGATTTAGATTTTAGCAAATAAATTTTATTAAAAAATAACGAAAAACTATAATTTACCTATTAACAAGTTTTCAGATATTTTTAAAAAACAGTAGAAATTATAAATTTAGGGTACTCAAATATAGCGAAGATTATTGGAATTTTAGTCAACCTATTCTTAAAATTTATCGTAAAATTCATATGTTTTAGCTCAAAAAGAATTCTTTGTATAGAGGAGCAGGTGAAATGGTGCCAACAATTTTTTGATATAAGAAAGTAAATACAAACAATAAGAATCATTTTGACTAATCTCAATATCAATAAATACAATTTAAAAGGGTTTGAATCCGAACATAATCTGTTATCTTTGTAGTCTGAAATCAGTTTAAATAAACACAATGCTTAAATCGATTTCTTTCAATAGAAAACAGTAGATTAAAATGAAATTAGATAGAAAAGAAATTCTTAAAGCTCTAGAGACAATCACTATAGCTGGCGAAGGAAAAAATATGGTTGAAAGTGGTGCTGTTGCCAATGTAATAACTTTTGGTGATGAAGTTGTAGTAGATTTAGTTCTGCATACGCCAGCAATGCACATTAAAAAAAGAGCTGAAGACGATATCAAAAAAACAATTCTTGAATTGGTATCTCCTGAGGCAAAAATCAAAGTAAACATTAAAGTTGAGGCAAAAGAAAATCCTAACGAAATAAAAGGAAAAGCTATTCCGGGAATCAAAAATATTATTGCCGTTGCTTCTGGTAAAGGTGGAGTTGGAAAATCGACTGTTACTGCGAATCTTGCTGTAACACTTGCTAAAATGGGTTTTAATGTTGGTGTTCTTGATGCAGATATCTACGGGCCTTCGATGCCTATTATGTTTGATGTTGAAAACGAAAAACCAATTTCGATTACTGTTGACGGAAAATCAAAAATGAAACCTGTTGAAAGTTATGGTATAAAAATACTTTCTATTGGTTTTTTCACTGCTCCAAGTCAGGCGGTTATCTGGAGAGGTCCAATGGCTGCAAAAGCTTTGAACCAAATGATTTTTGATGCTGATTGGGGAGAATTAGATTTCATGTTAATCGATTTACCTCCAGGAACGGGAGATATTCATCTTTCGATCATGCAATCATTACCAATTACCGGTGCTGTTGTAGTAAGTACACCTCAGGCTGTGGCTCTTGCCGATGCTAAAAAAGGTGTTGCTATGTTTATGCAGGACAACATTAATGTTCCTGTTTTGGGAATTATCGAAAATATGGCGTACTTTACACCAGAAGAATTACCTGACAATAAATACTATATCTTTGGTCAGGAAGGTGCAAAAAACCTTGCCGAAGATCTTGATGTTCCATTTTTAGGAGAAGTACCAATTGTACAATCTATTCGCGAAGCGGGAGATTTTGGTCGCCCTGCAGCAATGCAAACGGCATCAGCAATCGAAACTGTTTTTGAAGAAATAACCAGAAATGTTGTTCAGGAAGTAGTAAACAGAAATGACAATTTACCTGCAACAGAAGCCATCAAAATTACAACTATGGCAGGTTGCTCAGCAGTTAAGAAATAATTAGATAATTGAGATACAACTAATGAGATGATTTGAAAATTAGATAATTAGACAATTTTACTTCAAAGTGAATTTTCTAATTATCTAATTTGACTAATTACCTAATTGATAAAATTATGACAACAGAAGAATTAACAAACAACGTATTATTAGCTCTAGAAGAAATCAGACCTTTTTTAAATTCTGACGGTGGAGACATTACTCTAATTTCTATAGACGACGACAAACACGTTAAAGTTCGACTTGAAGGAGCATGCATTAGCTGCAGTGTTAATCAAATGACTTTGAAAGCAGGGGTTGAAACTACAATAAAAAAATATGCACCACAAATTGAAACTGTGGTTAATATAATGTAATAAAAACAGTATTTTTTCTATTTTTTAGATTTGAATATTTAACAGGAATAATAGCTCTTTGAAGGGTTTGATTTCTAAATATTCAAAAATAAAACAAAATTAAAGTCACTTATTACGAATTTAATAAAAAACAACATAAAGATTTAAGAGTTTCCGTTAAGGAATTGTTACATATTTAACTTAAATTTGTCACATAACCCCAAAACCTTAAATTTATGAAGAACTATTACGCTCTATTTTTATTGTTGTTTTTTGTTTCTGTAAGTTATGCCCAGCAAACCACACAAACATTAATTGTTGACAAAGCCTGGCTAAATGAAGCAGAAGAATGGTCAGATTTTAAATACGCAGGTCAAATAGTATTTTCGACTAATGCAAGTGATGAAGAAGGCTCCCTGAGAATTGGTAATTATGACTTCTTATTCGATTTCTGCAACGGAAAAGCCAAATTTGCAAACAAAGCTACTTATAGCACTGCAGAATTTAGTCATCCAAGAAAAGTATCTGTAACAACAGACAAGCAAGGTGTAATGAATTCGACTTACGAAGGAACTTTAATCTTTCAGGCAGACAAAGATTATTATTCTGTAATTGCTTTTGTAACGATACTAGAAAAAAACGGAAATACCCTTGGTGTAAAAATGCGTCTTAAAGAAGGTAATAAAAAAGAATACGCATTTAGTATAAAAAATAGTTAATGTAATTAGGGATTTTTTCACGTTATAAAATCCTAATCAGTAAAATTCCAAATAATTAAAATGGATGTATTAATAAAGATTAAAGATCGAGAAGGAGTTATACACGAATTACAAGCTCCAACTGATATGGCAATGAATATAATGGAGTTATGCAAAGCATACGAACTTCCTGTTGAAGGAACCTGTGGCGGAATGGCCATGTGTGCTTCTTGCCAGTGTTATGTTCTTAATGATGTTGCATTACCAGAAATGGGAGATGAAGAAGAAGCTATGTTATCGGAAGCATTTTATGTTAAATCAAATAGCCGTTTAGGTTGTCAGATTCCAATTACTACCGAGTTAGAAGGATTAGAATTAGAATTAGCACCTGAATATTAAGCTATAAATTACAATATTTTTAAAATTCCAAATTCCAATTATAGCAATTGGAATTTGGAATTTTTTTTTGGGATTTATATAAGTTCACCTGGATCAAAAGGTTCAAATTCTCTTTCAGGAAATGCTTCGGTCAGGATTCCGGATGAACACAACCATGTAATGGTTTCTTCAAGTGTTTTTCCTGTTTTGTAGATCATTTCGCTATTTCGCGGCAAGATAAAATATTCTCCTTTGTAAAGAATAATTTCATCTCCATCAAAAGTATCACCAATTCTAACAGAGTTTAATACTTCTTCTTTTGTCAATATTTCTTTTCCTTCATCCCAAAACCAATATTCACTTATACGATCTTTCCATTCAGTATCTGTTAATATTATGTTTTCCGGAAGATAAATTCTAACATACGTTCCGCCGAGAATTCCGCTTCCGTATGTTAAAACATATTGTTTGTAATCATCGTCAAAAACAATATTTAAGGTTTTTTCGCAGGCCAGGATTTCTTCTTTCTCAGCAAGGAATAAATCTGTTTTATTGGTTTTATAGTTGGGGATTATTTTATAGTTATCGAAGTTCATCAGTTTTTTTGTATTTATAAGCTAAGATAGGATTTAGATTATTTCTTTAAAACTTTTTAATCAAATTTCATATTCAATTTCTCCAATATAAAGTAACTCAAATTTTGAATTAATTATTGAAACTGGTTTTTCTATCTGATCTTTCGAAATGAACACGATCGTATTTATACTCTCCAGATTTTGATTCTTTGATCTACTTTTTGCTTCAACAATCCATTGGTCAGCATAAGAATATTTTGAGAATTTTTCTTCAAATGAAACATTTTCATTTTCAAAACCGCTTTCCATAAAGTCATGATCTAAAAAATTCTCACTTTGAGATCTTGCAAATTCAGAGATATATTTATCTTCTTCCTTTATATCATCTTCCTTTATATCATCTTCTTCATAATACGTTTCATTTTCACCTAAAAAATTAAAACATTCCGCTTCTGATCTAAATTTACCAAACCAAAAATGGCTAGTTTCTGTTCTCATGCCTTTACTCTTTTATGATTAAAACAAAAGTATTATTTCTTACTCAAAAACTTTTAAACACTCCAACAAAAAAACCGCAATCACATTACTGCAATTACGGCTTTTCCTTTATAACAATTTTCTTTAATCTCTGATTATACCAAACCAGCTGCAATTAAATATTCAGCGATTTGAATTGTGTTTGTTGCAGCACCTTTTCTTAAGTTATCAGCAACAATCCACATGTTTAATGTATTTTCCTGGCTTTCGTCACGACGGATTCTTCCAACAAAAACATCATTTTTACCTTCGGCATATAGTGGCATTGGGTAGGTAAAAGTATCTAAATTATCCTGCACCACTATTCCATCCGTGTTATGCAAAATTTCACGAACTTCGTTTACATCAAAATCATTTGTAAACTCAACATTTACAGCTTCGCTATGTCCACCTACAACTGGTACACGAACAGCAGTTGCCGTAACTCTAATCGTGGTATCCCCAAGGATTTTTTGAGTTTCACGAACTAATTTCATTTCTTCTTTCGTGTATCCGTTTTCTTCGAAACTATCGCAATGTGGAATTGCATTTCTATGAATTGGATATTTATAAGCCATTTCTCCCTGAACTCCTGCGTATTCGTTCTCTAATTGTCTCACTGCTTTTACACCTGTTCCGGTAATGGATTGGTAGGTAGAAACAATGATTCTTTTTATATTGTATTTTCTATGCAATGGTGCCAAAGTCAAAACCATCTGAATAGTGGAGCAGTTTGGATTTGCAATAATTTTATCTTCTCTTGTTAAAGTATCAGCATTGATTTCCGGAACAATTAGCTTTTTTGTCGGATCCATTCTCCAGGCAGAAGAATTATCAATAACTGTAGTTCCTGCTGCTGCAAATTTTGGTGCCCACTCTAATGAAGTATCACCTCCAGCTGAGAAAAGAGCGATATCCGCTTTTAAATCAACTGCTGTTTGCAACCCAACAACTTTATATTTTTGACCTTTATATTCTATTTCTTTTCCTACTGATTTTTCAGAAGCAACAGGAATTAACTCAGTAACTGGAAAATTTCTTTCTGCTAAAACTTTAAGCATTATTTCGCCAACCATACCAGTGGCACCTACAACGGCTATTCTCATTTTTATATTTTTAGTATGAATTAATCTAATTTACTCTGCAAAAGTATACATAATAAAAATCAAAACAAGGCGCTTCACAAAAAATAACAAAATGTTACAAATCAAACAAAACAAAAAAAACCGTCCCAATTAAGGAACGGTTAAATTAGACTTAGTGTAGCGGTATATTATTTATTTTTTAACAGATCTCTAATCTGAATAAGTAATTCTTCCTGAGTTGGTCCTGCCGGCGGTGGCGGAGCAACATCTTTCTTTTTTGCATGGTTTATTCCTTTAATGATTAAGAACAAAACAAAAGCAACAATTAAAAAGTTAATTACTGCCGAAAGAAACAAACCGTACTTAACACCTCCAAAAGCGGTCAGCTCCTCGATAGTCGATAAATGAGCCGCATCTAATGCCGGTTTTAGTATTAATGGTGTAATTACATTTTCAATTAATGAGCTTACAATTTTACCAAAAGCAGCTCCAATGATCACACCCACAGCCAGATCGACTACGTTGCCTTTCATTGCAAATTCCTTAAATTCTGAAAACATCCCCATAATTGTTTATTTTAGTTTATAATTAATTGATATCGAAAATACGTAATTTTCTGCATAATTTCATAATTCTATCTAAAAAATACCCTTTTTACGCGTTGCGAAATACTGGTCATGATCTCATAAGGAATTGTTTTTAAAGCTACTGCCATCTCCACAACCGTTGGATTTTCTCCAAAAATAATTACAGAATCCCCTTCTTTACAATCAATATGAGTCACATCGACCATGAGCATATCCATACAAACATTCCCAACAATTTGGGCTTTTTGATTTTTAATAACAACATATCCAACCAAATTTCCCCATAAGCGAGAAATGCCGTCAGCATAGCCTATTGGGATTGTTGCAATTTTAGTTTCTTTCTCAGCCATGAAACGTCGGCCATAACCAACGCTGTCGCCGCCAGGAATCGTTCGAACCTGAGAAATAATGGATTTTAATATCCCTACATTTTCCAGGTATTTTTGTTCTGCCGGATCGTTTGAAACTCCGTACAAACCAATTCCTAATCGCACCATATTATATTGTGCATCCGGGAAATTGCTGATTCCGGACGTATTCAAAATATGGCGAATTGGATTAATATTTAATTCTGAAATTAATCGGGACGATAATTTTTCGAATAAATTAATTTGCGAATGAACAAAATCAAAATATCGTACTTCATCACTTGTTGCCAAATGAGATAAAACACTTTTTACTTTCACCGTTGAATTTCCTTTTAAAGTCTGGATCAATTCGTCCAGCGTATTTTCCTCAAAACCCAAACGATGCATTCCTGTATCTAATTTTATATGAATCGGAAAATCTTTTAAGTTCTTTTCTTTGGCAATTTTAAGAAAAGCTTTCAAGCCTTTTACGCTATAAATTTCAGGTTCTAAGTTGTATTGAATAATCGAAGGAAAACTGGTCGATTCCGGATTTAAAACCATAATTGGCAATTTTATTCCGCCATTTTTCAGTGAGATTCCTTCATCGGCAAAAGCCACACCTAAATAATCTACCTTATGATGTTCAAGCAATTTAGCAATTTCCAATCCTCCGTTTCCGTAACCAAATGCTTTTACCATCACCATCAATTTGACGTTATTGGCTAATTTTGATTTATAATAATTCAGGTTATGACTTATCGAATTCAGATTAATCTCGAGAATTGTTTCATGTGTTTTTTCTTCTAATAAAGAAACAATCTCTTCGAACTGAAATGATCTTGCTCCTTTTATCAATATGGTTTCATTTTCGAAATTCAGGCTTTCAATTTGAGCAATAAATTCAGCTGTATTTTGAAAGGTAATACAATTAGAAAATTGATCTGCAAAAGATGAGATTGTTGCTCCAATAGCGATTACTCTGTTTATATTATTATCAGTAATTAATTGCGCAACTTTAGAATACAGCTCTTCATTAGAGAATCCGCTTTGAACAATATCTGACAAAATAATAGTTTTTGAAGCATTCTTTTTTTGTTGGCTTTCTAAAAAATCGAGGGCAATTCTCAGCGATTCAAAATCAGAACTGTAACTATCATCAATAATACTGCAATTATTGATTCCGTTTTTTACTTCCAGGCGCATTTGTACCGGATACAGATTCTGAACCCTATTTTGAATAGTTTCAGAATCATATTTAAAATAAAGCAAAACGACTAAACAGGAAATAGCATTTTCTATGGAAGCTGAGTCACTAAACGGAATTTCTAAATCGAAGTTTTCTCCTTTATATTGGTATTTAATGTTGGTTGAATCGCTTTTGTTCTCTCTTTTCAGAATAAAAACGTCCGCAGAAACATCTGTAAAGCTCCATGAAAAAAGATCTCTTTCTTGTAATGGATATTTAGTACAAAACAAAGTCAGACATTGATCTACAAGGAGATTCTTTTGATAAATTATTACTGTTGACTGTTTGAATAATAATAATTTCTCATTGATTTTTTGCTGCTGGTTTTCAAAACCTTCATCATGCGCAGAACCAATGTTGGTTAAAACACCAATGGTAGGCTTAATGATTTTTTCGAGATTGACCATTTCATTAACCGTCGAAATTCCGGCTTCAAAAATTCCTAAATTGTGTTTTTCATTAATAGCAATTACAGATAACGGAACACCAACTTGCGAGTTATAGCTTTTTGGACTTCGAATTATATTAAAATCGGGGCTCAACAAGAAATTAAGCCACTCTTTTACTATCGTTTTACCATTGCTTCCGGTCAATCCGATAATGGGAAAATGAAAAAGATTACGATAATATGCGGCGAATTCATGCAGTGCATTAAGCGTATTTTTTACTACTAAAAAATTGGCTTTTCCTAAAGCGTTTTCAGGAATATATTGAACAACAAAATTTTGAACACCTTTTTCGATCAATTCTGTAATATACAAATGAGCGTCATTATTAACACCAGACAAGGCAATAAACAACGTTTCAGATCCGTTTTGTAACGAACGGCTATCGATTGAAATGTGATCAATAAAAATATCAGTGTTTGAGCCCGTCCATTCGGCATTAAGAATCGGGATCAGGCTTTTTAAATTTATGCTCATTTAGAAAATCTTTTTGTCAAATTTAAAAAAAGGTTTGCCACCAATTTCACAAATTTTCACTAATTATTCGTTTTGCCACAGATTAAAAGATTATCACGGATTAGAAAAAAATTTGCTACGAATTACACCAATCTACACCAATTCTAATTCGTGAATTCGTGGCAAAAAAACTACACCCATAACAAATCATTTTTAATCTTTTTAATCTGTGGCAAAAAATTACGGCAAATTAAAATCCCTAAAAATTAGTGAAATTCATTGCAAAAAACATTATTTGTTTATATTTGCTAACACCACTAAACACAACGTTTTGAAAAAAATACTTCCTATATTTTCCTATATATTACATCCGATTTTTATCTCGATGTATGCTACTTTATTCTACCTTTTTTGCAAAAATGATGCTTTTACCAATCAGGAAAAGTATTATGTTTTATTTCAGATTCTGATTATTACGATTTTGGTACCGGTATTGTTTTTCTTATTGCTTCGTTCGACCGGACATGTCAAATCGGTGATGATTCATGAAACATCTCAACGCAGAATCCCTCTTATTTTACAGTGTTTTTTGTATATTTTATTGGTAAAAAGAAGTATTGTCATTGCTCGATATCCTGAATTACACTTCTTTTTTCTTGGTGCCTTGTTTAGTACTATTTTAGCTTTAGTATGCTCTTTGTTTAAGATAAAAGCAAGCTTGCATATGATGGCAATCAGCGGATTTACAATTTTTGCAATTGGTTTGAATATGCATCTTCAAATGCAAAATCCTTATTGGGCTGCTTTTTTGATTTTAATGACTGGTATTGTAGCTTCTTCACGATTAGAAATGGAAGCACATTCGCCAAATGAATTATTAATTGGAACATTTATCGGAATATTTCCGCAATTGCTGTTTTTGTATTTGTGGTTATAAAATGTAAAAAATCAAACCAATGTTCATGGCGCTCATTTGGACATTTTCGCCGGAAACGGTTTTAACTGATTTATCAAATAAACCATTCAAACCATAATAGCAATATACATTCCAGGTATTATAACCTGCCGAAACATAAACTCCGTACTGAAATTGATTGATATCTTTGTTATTAGATACTTTATAACTGGCATCTCCGTCTTTTAAAATTGATTTATCTGAGAATATATAACTCATTTTTACACCGCTATAAATCCTCCAAAATTTATAACTTTCGTAAGTTGAGTTTCTCCATCTAAACTCAATTGGCACATCTACAGAATATTGCTTATATCTATTCGAACCAATGTCGCTATAACTACTTACATTGTAAACATTTGTTCCGTCTGCACTTTTTGAAACTGTAAAATTTTGATAGAAATTTTGGTAACTCAAACCAAAACCTGCTGCAATTGCAATAGTTCTGTCTTTATTGATTGGCATATCCCGCAAGAAACCGGCAGAAACACCAGCCGAAAATTTATTTTGTTTTAAACCCGTAGGTCCGTTAAGCAAAAGATTGTAGGTAACCGAAAAGTAAAACTGATCCTCACGATATAATGAGTCAATTTTTACAATAGGCTTTATCTCCGGTTTAACTTCCTGAGCAAAAGAATTGAAAAACGATACTAAAAACAAACAACTGAAAAGTAATCGCATATCGTATTTTGGTTTTAAAGAGTTTTTCAAGTAAACGTTTTTTAGTGTAAATTTATTTTACTTACAAATATAATATAATGCTAGTTCAGGATACAATTAGATCGTAATTATTCGCTTTTTGATCGAGAATAAAATCATTTCCTGCACTTTTTTCAAGAAATAGGCAACAGAATCAAAAAAATAAATCTTTTTTACTTTGATCTTTTATACCTTTGTCGGGAATGAAAAGAAAACAACTCATATTAAGTGTTTCTTTGGCTCTAACGGTATTGTTCTCAATATTGTTTCAGTCCATACACAGTTATGAGCATATTGCAAAACAACTTTCAGAGAAACAATGCCATCATAATTACAATGATCCTAATGGCGAAATAACACATCAACATCATGATTATGACGTATGTTTTGTTTGTCATTTTGTTTTTGGAAGTTATATAGTACCTGAACAATTTGCTTTTCAATTTCATACTTTCAATTCTGAAATCCCTTATTTTTTCTCTCTTCCTGAAAAAGTTTTTTCACTTTCAGAAAGTCCGTATTTATTACGTGGCCCTCCCGAAGCTATAGTTTCTTAATTTCGAAACTTTCGAAATAAAATCAAAGATCTTTTAAATCTAATTTCAAAAAAATTAGTCGATTTCCCCATTCTGAAACTTTCAGGATCGGCGAATCTTACTATTATTTTTAGTTATTGTGCTTTAAAGGATAAAAATCAAATTAATTATAGCATCATTTTCAAATGAAAAAACTAATATTAGCCCTTATTTTAGGGTTTTCGAGCATTCTTTCTGCTCAAAATTCGGTTTCAGGAACAGTAACAAATCTTGAGAACCAACCATTGGCAAACGTGTCTGTTTATGCTCCTGAATTACACAAAGGAACAACGACTGATGCGAACGGAAAATATGATTTTAAGAATCTCCCAAACGGAAGTTTCCGACTTTCTTTCACTTTTGTTGGATTTACAACTCAGAGTAAATCAATTACAAAACTCTTAAAAGAAAACACAATAAACATAACACTTACTGAATCTGTTTTTGAAATGGACGAAGTTGTCGTTTCAACACCTTTCAACAAACTACAATCGCAAAACGTGATGAAGGTTGAACACGAAAGTATCAAAACATTACAGCAAAAAGGAACTTCTACTTTAATCGAAGGTTTAGCAACGATTCCGGGGGTTTCTCAGATTTCTACGGGAACTTCTATTGGTAAGCCGGTTATTCGCGGATTAAGCGGAAATCGAGTTCTAGTATATTCTCAAGGTGTTCGTATCGAAAATCAACAGTTTGGAGACGAACATGGTTTAGGTTTAAATGATGCCGGAATCGAAAGTGTTGAAGTGATCAAAGGCCCAGCTTCTTTATTATACGGTTCTGATGCTCTGGGAGGAGTTTTATATTTTAATCCAGAGAAATTTGCTGATGCAAATACTTTCAAAGCAAATTTTAGCCAAAAATACTTTACTAATACTCAAGGAAGCAATTCTTCGCTTGGTTTAAAAACCTCTACTGATAACTGGAAATTCTTAGTTCGCGGAAGTTTCAACTCCCATTCTGATTATAAAATTGCTGATGGGGAACGTGTAACTAATACCCGTTATAACGAAACTGATTTTAAAACCGGAATTGGATACAGCAACTCTAGTTTCTCAAGTGTTTTAAGATACAACTACAACAAACTGGATCTTGGAATGCCGGATAACGGAATTGGAGAACAATCTACCAGCAAAAATACAGAGTTCCCGAGACAAGGAATCTTCAATCATTTATTGAGTTTAAACAATGTTATATTTTTTCAAAACTCGAAATTAGATGTTGATTTAGGATATATTGCCAATGACAGAAGTGAGTTTGAAGATAGTAACGATGCTTCGCTTCATATGAAACTGAATACTTTTAATTATAATGCGAAGTACCATTTTCCGAAATTGGGAAAAATTGAAACTATTTTGGGTGTTCAGGGAATGCATCAAACAAACAAAAATTCTGGCGAAGAATATTTGATTCCGGATGCTACCACAAATGATTTTGGTGTTTTTGGAACGGCAAATTACGAATGGAACAATAGTGTTGTTCAGGCCGGATTGCGTTTTGATAACCGAAATATTACATCTATCGCACACGGAACAGAAGGCGAAGAAGGTTACTTTTTACCTTTAGACAGGTCATTTGACAGTTTTAATGCTTCTTTAGGATATAAAACAAAACTGGCAGAACCATTAACACTTCGACTGAATGTAGCATCTGGGTTTAGATCTCCAAATTTAGCTGAACTGACTTCAAATGGGGTTCACGAAGGAACCAATAGATATGAAATTGGAAATGCTGATTTGAAAACAGAGCAAAATGTTCAGACTGATTTAAATCTGGAATATAAAAACACGCATTTTGAGTTCTTTATTAACGGATTCTATAATCATATCAACAATTATATCTACACTTCGCCAACTGGAGAAACTCGCGAGGACAATGATGTTTTTGCTTATACTCAGAATAATGCAAAATTGTACGGTGGTGAAGTTGGTTTCCACTTTCATCCGCATCCACTTGATTGGTTACATTTTGAAACCAGTTTTGAAACCGTAACCGGTAAAAAACAAAATGGTGATTATTTGCCATTAATTCCGGCAAACAACTGGAACAATACACTTAGAACTGAATTTAAAATTAAAAACTGGTTCGAAGAAGGATATGCTTCTTTAAACGTTTCTTCGACTTTCAATCAAAATAATGTTAGTGGTTTTGAAACGGCTTCAAACGGATATACTTTGGTGAATCTTGGCTTTGGCGGAACGGTAAAATTAGGGAAACATGCTTTTGATGTGAACCTGAACGGAAACAACTTATTCGACAAAAAATATATTGCTCACTTATCAAGATTAAAAACAGACGGAATTCCTAACATTGGACGAAATATTGTTCTGGGAGTCAACTTCAACTTATAAGTTTTTTAATTAAACTATGTAAGTATAATATCAGTTTATTTTTGTTTTTGGTTGAACTTGTATTTCTTACGTGGTTTAGCTTTGTATTACTTTGCTGAAAAATTTTACCGCAAAGCACGCAAAGTCTTTTTTGTAAAGCTGTTTGATAAAACACAAAGTTCGCAAAGCTTTGTGTTGATTCTTACTAATACAACCTGATTTTTACCGCAAATAACACAACGCTTTTTTTTAAAGCTGGTGGGTAAAATGCAAAGTTTTTAAAAATGCTTGGTTTTATAAAAACAAAAAGTTCGCAAGCTTTGTGTAAATTTAGCTTTGCGAACTTTGTATTTTTTAAAAGCATTATTAAATAAAATCTTTGCGGACTTTGCGGTTAAATAGGTACTGATCTAACAAAAAACGCTATTTTTGTGACAACTGTTAAACTTAAACAATGAAAAAAACATTTCTATTAATGGCAATTACAACTGCAGGAATTTCATTTGCACAAAATAAAATTCAATATCCACAAACCCAGAAAGGCGAAACAGTTGACGTCTATTTTGATACAAAAGTAAACGATCCATATCGTTGGCTTGAAGACGACAAATCAGCTGAAACCGGTGCTTGGGTAAAAGCTCAAAACGAGGTTACTTATGGTTATTTAGATAAAATCCCTTTTCGTGACGAACTTAAAAAACGCATGGAGAAATTATGGAACTACGAGAAAATCAGTGCTCCATTTGTAGAAGGAAAATTCACTTATTATTCAAAAAACAACGGACTTCAGAATCAATCCGTATATTATAGAAAAGGGCAAGACGGTAAAGAGGAAGTTTTCTTAGATCCAAATACTTTCTCGAAAGACGGAACAACTTCTCTTGGTGGTTTAGATTTTTCTAAAGACGGAAGCAAAGCTGCTTATGCCATTTCTGAAGGTGGAAGCGACTGGAGAAAAGTAATCATTATTGATGCTTTGTCTAAAAAAGTAATAGAAGACACATTGGTTGATGTAAAATTTAGCGGAATTGCATGGCACGGGAATGAAGGTTTTTATTACTCTAGTTATGAGAAACCTAAAGGAAGTGAATTGTCTGCTAAAACAGATCAGCATAAATTATATTTTCACAAACTTGGAACTTCTCAAAAAGAAGATAAAGTTATTTTTGGCGCAGATCAAAAACGCAGATACATAGGTGGTTATGTTACTGAAGATGACAAGTACCTGGTAATCTCAGCTGCCAATTCTACTTACGGGAATGAATTGTATATTAAAGATTTAACGAAAGCGAACAGCCCGATTGTAACGATTGTAGATAATTTTAACAGCAACAATCAGATTATCGAGAATGAAGGTACTAAATTGTTTATCGAAACTGACTTGAACGCACCAAATACTCGTGTTGTTACTGTTGACTTAAATAATCCTAAACCAGAAAACTGGAAGGATTTTATCAAAGAAACTCAAAATATTTTATCACCATCAACTGGTGGCGGATACTTTTTTGCTAATTACACAAAAGATGCTGTTTCGTTTGTACAACAATACGATTATAAAGGAAAATTAGTGCGTGAAATCAAACTTCCTGCTGTAGGAACTGCAGGTGGATTTGGAGGAAAGAAACACGAAAAAACATTGTATTACAGCTTTACAAATTACACAACTCCGGGAACGATATATTCATTAGAACCAAAATCAGGTAAATCTGAAGTATATCAAAAACCTAAAGTTGATTTTAAAAGTGAAGATTACGAATCTAAACAAGTATTCTATACTTCAAAAGACGGGACAAAAATCCCGATGATTATCACGTATAAAAAAGGATTAAAATTAGATGGTAAAAATCCAACAATTCTTTATGGTTACGGTGGATTCAACATTAGTTTAACTCCAAGTTTCAGCATTGCAAATGCAGTTTGGATGGAAAACGGCGGAGTTTATGCTGTTGCCAATTTAAGAGGTGGTGGTGAATATGGTAAAAAATGGCATGATGCGGGAACTAAATTGCAAAAACAAAATGTATTTGACGATTTTATTGCTGCAGGTGAATACTTAATCGCTCAAAAATATACTTCATCAGATTTCTTAGCGATTCGCGGAGGTTCTAACGGAGGTTTATTAGTTGGTGCAACAATGACACAGCGTCCTGATTTAATGAAGGTAGCTTTGCCAGCAGTTGGTGTAATGGATATGTTACGTTACCATACTTTTACCGCTGGTGCAGGTTGGGCTTACGATTACGGAACATCTCAGGATAATAAAGAAATGTTTGAATACCTAAAAGGTTATTCTCCTGTACAAAACGTAAAAAAAGGTGTTCAATATCCTGCAACTATGGTTACAACAGGAGATCACGATGACCGTGTTGTTCCTGCACATAGTTTTAAATTTGCGGCTGAATTACAAGAAAAACAAACAGGGAACAATCCTGTTTTAATTCGTATTGATGTAAAAGCAGGTCACGGAGCAGGAAAATCTGTTGCGGCAACGATTCAGGAAAACGTAGACATTCAAGCTTTCACGCTTTATAATATGGGTTTTAAAGCTTTGCCTAAAAAGTAAAACTTATTCTTAATTTTATTAGCCACGAATTCACGAATTATTTTTGTGAGTTCGTGGCTTTTTTTTGCCACGAATTTCACTAATTAGCACGAATTTAATTTGCTTGTTTTGTGTTGAGAATTTTACCACAAAGCACGCAAAGATTTCATATAAAAATATTCTTCAGAAAATGCAAAGTTCGCAAAGCTTTGTATTGAACCAGCTTTGCGAACTTGTGTTTTACAGAACCAGTCTGATACAAAAATTTTGCGTGCTTTGCGGTAAAATAAAATCTGTGTGCATCTGCTTAAATCCTTTTAAATCTTCGTGAATTTGTGGCGAACTTTTTTACACAGTTTCAATATAAATAATTCGTGAAAATTCATGCAATTCGTGGCAAGCTTTTTTTAAATAAAACTTAAATTTGAAATAACTAAAAAAACCAGAAAATGAAAATTGTAAAATGGGGAATTATAGGCTGTGGAAATGTAACCGAAGTAAAAAGCGGACCGGCTTTTCAGAAAACTCCCAACTCAGCCTTAGTTGCCGTGATGCGAAGAGATGCTGCTCTCGCCGAAGATTATGCTAAACGCCATAACGTATCTAAATGGTATTCGAATGCTATTGATTTAATCAATGATCCGGAAGTCGATGCTGTTTATATTGCTACTCCTCCATCGTCTCATAAAGAATATACTATTTTATGTGCCAAAGCCGGAAAACCGGTTTATGTAGAAAAACCAATGGCGTTAACTTTTGAAGAATGCAACGAAATGATCAGCGTTTGCAAAGAACATAATGTTCCATTATTTGTAGCCTATTACAGAAGAAGTTTGCCAAGATTTTTAAAAATAAAAGAATTAATCGATCAAAATAAAATAGGAACGGTAAAACATGTAAATTGTGTTTTATATCATCCGTTTGAAGAAAGGTACGACGACGAAATCAATTTGCCATGGACTGTTTTACCACACATTTCAGGTGGTGGAATCTTTGTCGATTTAGCGTGCCATACGTTAGATTTCCTTGATTTTGTATTAGGACCAATTCAATCAGTTCGCGGACATGCCAGTTCTCAGCTTAAAGCATATCCTGCCGAAGATTCGGTTTCAATGTCCTTTTTATTCGAAAACGGAATTCACGGAACAGGTCTTTGGAACTTCGCCAGTTTTGAGCGTTATGACAATACTGACATTGTAGGCGATAAAGGGAAAATCTCTTTCTCTACTTTCGGCAATGATCCTATACACATTCAATATACAAATGGCGAAAAAGAAAGCGTCACAATCGAAAACCCGCTTCATATTCAGCAACCACTTATCGAAACTGTTGTCGCAGAAATTTTGGGCAACGAAGGCGTAAATCCATCAAAAGGAACATCAGCCGCAAGAACAACCTGGGTGATTGATGAAGTTTTGAAGGAGTTTAGGAATTCAAAATAATAACAACAATAATTCAGCACAATGTTGTCATTTCGAACAATGAGAAATCACATGAGAAACTCTGTATAGAAAGTCGTCAATCTTTGTCTAATATTAGATGTGATTTCTCCCTTTGGTCGAAATGACACAATTGCTGATTGCAAACTGCGAAGACAGCTAAAAATCCCTTGAAACGCAAAACAGCACAATCTTGTCATCATTTTACCCTCTTGTTGATCGACAAAGATTAGTAATATTCTTTGCGGAGCTTCTGGTGTGATCTCTCATTCTTCGAAATGACAAGATTGCACAAAAAAAAGAGGCTGTCCGAAAAGTAATTTCGGGCAGTTTTTTTTTGTTTTACACATTGATTTTTCTTATATTTAAGTACTAAAATCAATGATTATGCAGCCAGTTTTTAAGCCTCATTCGGTTCACCAGCAAGATCTTTTTCCATTGAATTTAAATGATCTGATCCCAGAGAATCATTCTGCCCGATTAATAGACAGTGTTGTTGAACAGTTGGAAATTTCCGAGATTATATCACAGTTTAAAGGCGGTGGAAGATCCAGCTACCATCCTAAGATGTTATTGAAAATATTGTTTTACGGATATCTCAATAATACCTATTCCAGCCGAAAGCTGGCTAGAGCCGTGAAGGAGAATATATATTTTATGTGGCTCTCGGGAGGACTTCAGCCGGATTTTAGAACTATCAATGACTTTAGAGGAAAAAAATTAAAAGGGAATATCGAAAAACTTTTCAGCCAGGTCGTTCTGATGATGGTAGATTTAGAGCTCATTAGCCTGGAGAGACAATTTATTGATGGTACTAAAATAGAAGCCAACGCACATAAATACAGCTTTGTGTGGAAGAAAGCAGTTGAAAAACATAAAGACAGGCTTCAGGGAAAAATCGATGCTGTTCTGGCAGATATTGGTCAGGCTATCGAGTCAGACATTATGCATACTGATAACCAAACTGATACCAAGGTAGACAGTAAGAAATTAGAAGAAAAAATACACGAGATCAACCAAAGTGAAAAAAAGCAGAAGCTGAGTAAACAGCAGAACAAATCACTTCAAAAACTCGAGAAAGAACAGCTTGTAAAACTTAAAGAATATGAGAAACATCTCGAAATTCTGGGGGATAGAAACAGTTATTCGAAAACCGATACCGATGCTACTTTTATGCGCATGAAAGAAGATCATATGGGCAACGGACAATTAAAAGCGGGTTATAATATTCAGATTTCTACAGAAAATCAAATTATTACACATTACTCCACCCACCAGACTTCTACTGATTTTACCACATTAAAGACTCACTTAGAAGGATTCAAAAGCAACTACGGCAAACAATCTGCAAAAGTTATAGCCGATGCGGGCTATGGAAGTGAGGAAAATTATCAACTCCTTGAAGACAAAGAAATTGATTTTTTTGTTCCCTACAACATGTACCGTATCGAAGAGACCCGTAAGCATAAAAACAATTTATTCCACGCACAAAACCTGTTTCATAATAATGAGCAAGACTTTTTGGTTTGTCCAATGGGGCAGCAAATGCCTCGTATCTTTACTAAGAAATCAAAAACTACAACTGGTTTTGAACAGTATCATTCGGTATATGAGGCTTTAAATTGCGCAGGATGTCCTCTGCGGGGGCAATGCTTTAAAGCTAAGGGGAACAGACGGATAGAAATTAATCACAATCTTCAAAGACTGAAATTCAAGGCAAGAGAGAATTTAGAAAGTGAATTGGGCAGGGAAATTTATAGTAAAAGATGTATTGAACCAGAGCCGGTTTTTGCTAACATCAAGCAAAACAAAGGATTTAAAAGATTTACACTTACCAAAACAGCCAAAGTAAATACTGAATTTGGCCTGATTGCTATTGCTCACAACTTTTCTAAATGGATCGCTAAAATCCGTTTGGGCAATTTTAACCTCATTTTTGATCTCGTAGAAGCTTTAGAAAAGTTTATAGAAGACCATTTTAGCCCAAATTTACATTTTTCAAGAAACACTCTGTAAATCTACTAGTATAATAAAAGAAAGAGGTCGTCTTTTCAGACAACCTCTTTTATTAAGTATAATTTTCTAAGAATTACAAGCTGTATTTAAGACCTAAAGTCAAACCTAAACCTGAGATCCCAACATACGAGCTTAATTCATCCATTGGTTTTGTTTTATCAACACCATTCGGATTTGTTAAAGCATTATTAGAATTAACGTCTAATCTGTCTCTGTAATTTGTATGTATTTGAGAAGCAGATCTAGTTGCCAAAGCATCATTACCATTAACATTAAATTCTGTAGTTTCTTTAGTTTTTCCGTGTACAGTAAAGTTACGGTATTCCAATTCACCAAAAACTGAAATATTTTTTCCTAATTTATAAGATGTTCCTAAAGCAGCAACAAATCCAACTGTTGGATTTGGTTTTACTTTATCAACACTATGAACATTTCCAAAAGCAGTTGGAACTCCTGTATTTGAAAAAGCAATTGGAGCGTAAGCATCTGAAGTGATTTCTAAATCTCCATGAATAGGAACTAAAATACCAACCTTAGTATAGGGTTCAAAACCTTTGTGTTCTCCTAAAAACAAAACCAATGCAGGGGCAAGATCAAAAGCAGTAATCTGACCTACTGATTTAAAAGCATATACACCAGCTGGAGTAATAGGCACATCTGATCTGGTTTGTGCCATTGTCTTATCTTTACTAGTATAATAATTAACACCTAACTCAACCCCTAAACGGGCATTAAATCTATATCCGGCTGTTAATCCAGTTCTGAAACCTTCACCAAAAGAACCTGTAACACTTTCTTCAGAAACTAATTTCCCTCCTACAAAAGTTCTGTCTAAAGGAAGATTTCCTCCCACAGTTGGAAATTCAGTAGCAGCAGTCTGAATAAAATAAGATCCTCCTAATTTAAAATACCATGATTCTGGTTTATCTGCTTTTTCTGTTTGCGCCATTGTCGCCATAGAGCAAACTAATAATCCGAGTAAAAATAGGTTCTTTTTCATAATTCTGTTTTTTAATTATTTTTTACAAACATAGATTATTTTAACATATTCTTACAGTTTGTAATGTTAGACTTGGAACGAAATCGTTGTAATTTTAATCTAAAGTACTAAAAAACTACTATGCATGCATATTTTTAACTAAAAAAAAATGCATTATATCAAATTTTAACTGTTAAATTTTAGTTTAGCTTAAAATTTACCTGCATTTTCTCTAATTCTATCAATAGCTCGGTAGAAATCTTAACTTTTACCCTGCGACTTGGCATCGTTAACTTAGTTACTACCTTTATTTCTTCAACTTCATTTACTTCCTGAATTTTAGTTTCTTCAATGGCAGAATCTGTATCTTCATTCTCATCTACAAAAACAGCATCAGTTGTTTCTTCAAAATCAGCTGGAGTTTCTACCTCAACTAAACGTTTAATTTTTTCTAACTCCATAATTTCAAAAGTCACAGAATTATCGCCTTTATTCTCATTGAACAATTGACTCAAATTATGAATAAATTCAGCTTGCAGGTCTGTAATATTCAGTAATAAAATCAATTTTTTAGCAAAGGCTTCCAGAATATCCTGCAATTGCCTAATCTCAACAAATTGCAATCTTGGATCAGATTTTTTACCTGTATCGTGATTTACCCAACCATCTTTTATTAAAATTTTCAGGAAGGCAAAATTATTCTGAATCAGGAAGTGACGGAATTTTAGGTATTCTTCGCCAAAAATCTTGAATTCATAACTTTCATCATATCCTTCTAAATTAAATACTGCCCAGCCTTTTCCGTTTTTTGCTACACGGTGCTGCACATTATTAATGATTCCGGCAAAATTCAAATTTTTACCTACATATTCATTCATACTTTTCAGAGCCTCTAATCTGGCATTGCAGAAGTATTTCATCTCAAATCTAAAATCATCAAGAGGATGTCCTGAAATATAAATTCCAACTACTTCCTTTTCTTTGGCTAATTTTTCCATCGTGCTCCAGTCTTCACACGGAGGCACAATAGGCTCATCAATCTGAACCTCACTTGATTCCCCAAACAAACTTACCTGCGATGAATTTTCGTTTTCCTGAAATTTAGAACCGTAACGAATCGCTTTTTCATAAAATGTAATTCCGTCGCCATCATCATGAAAATATTGTGCTCTTGTAGTTCCTTCAAACGAATCAAAACCACCTGCCAAAGCAAGGTTTTCGATTGCTTTTTTGTTAGCTGCACGCAAATCTATTCTTTTAGCCAAATCAAAAATCGATTTGTACCTGCCATCTTTTCTACTTTCTACAATTGTTGCCACAGCTCCGGAACCCACTCCTTTAATGGCGCCCATCCCAAAACGTACTGCATACTCATCATTTACAGTAAATTTATAAAATGACTCATTTACATCCGGTCCTAAAACCTGCAATCCCATTCGCTTACATTCTTCCATAAAAAATGATACTTGTTTAATATCATTCATGTTATTCGAAAGAACCGCTGCCATATATTCTGCAGGATAATGTGCTTTTAAGTACGCTGTTTGATATGCAATCCAGGCGTAACAAGTCGAGTGCGATTTGTTGAAGGCGTAACTCGCAAATGCTTCCCAGTCTTTCCAGATTTTCTCTAAAACTTTTGCATCGTGACCTTTTTTTGCTGCTTGTTCTACAAACTTAGGCTTCATTTTATCCAGTACTTCTTTTTGTTTCTTACCCATCGCCTTACGCAAAACGTCGGCCTCACCTTTTGTAAAGTCAGCCAGCGATTGCGACAAAAGCATTACCTGCTCCTGGTAAACGGTAATTCCGTAAGTTTCTCCTAAATATTCCTCACAAGCATCTAAATCGTATTTGATTTCCTCTTCGCCATTTTTTCTTCGAACGAAAGACGGAATATATTCCAAAGGTCCCGGACGATACAAGGCATTCATGGCAATTAAATCTCCAAAAACCGTTGGCTTCAGATCTTTCATATATTTCTGCATTCCGGGTGACTCGTATTGAAAGATTCCAACCGTTTCTCCTCTCTGGAAAAGTGCATATGTTTCAACATCATCAATTGGGAATGTATCCGGATCAAGATCAATGTTGTTTCTATATTTTACCAGTTTAACGGTATCTTTTATTAAGGTAAGGGTCTTCAGACCCAAGAAGTCCATCTTCAGCAATCCTGCACTTTCTGCAACCGAGTTATCAAACTGGGTTACATATAAATCAGAATCTTTGGCAGTTGTAACAGGAACGAAATTCGTAATATCCGATGGCGTAATGATTACCCCACATGCATGAATTCCGGTATTTCGCATTGATCCTTCAAGGATTTTTGCCTGCTGAATTGTTTCTCCGGCCAAATCGTTTTCATTGGCAATGGCGATTAATTCTTTTACGTTATCAAACTCATCAGAACGAAGTGCTTTTTTAACCTCATCTTCATTCTCAGAAATAAAACGCGCCAAATTCCATTTTGACGGCATCATCGCCGGAATCAGTTTTGCAATTCTGTCGGCTTCAAATAATGGTAAATCCAATACACGCGCCGTATCACGAATCGCTGATTTGGTTGCCATTTTACCATAGGTAATAATTTGCGCAACCTGATTTTTACCGTATTTATTGATTACATACTCCATTACACGACCACGACCCTCATCATCAAAGTCAATATCAATATCGGGCATCGATACACGATCCGGATTCAGGAAACGCTCAAAAAGCAAATCGTACTTAATAGGGTCAATATTTGTAATCCCTAAACAATAAGCAACGGCAGAACCCGCTGCAGATCCACGACCGGGACCAACAGAAACGTCCATATTTCTGGCTTCGGCGATAAAATCCTGGACAATCAGGAAGTAACCCGGATATCCGGAATTCGAAATCGTTAATAATTCAAAATCCAAACGTTCCTGAATAGATTCGGTAATTACTCCATATCGCTTTTCTGCGCCCACCATTGTAAGGTGACGCAAATATTTATTCTCACCCCTAACTCCACCATCCGCTTCATCTTCAATAACTACAAACTCCTGCGGAATATCAAATTTAGGAAGCAATACATCACGATAAAGTGAGTAGATCTCGACCTTATCAACAATTTCCTGAATGTTGATAATCGCATCAGGTAAATCAGAGAAGAGTTTTTTCATCTCTTCAGATGACTTATAATAGTATTCCTGATTAGGCAATCCGTAGCGATATCCTCGTCCACGACCAATTGGTGTAGCCTGTTTTTCACCATCTTTTACACACAATAAAATATCGTGCGCATTGGCGTCTTCTTTATTTAAATAATAGGTATTGTTTGTCGCAATTAATTTGACATTGTGTTTTTGAGAAAACTCAATCAGGGTTTTGTTAACACGATTTTCGTCTTCCTGATTGTGGCGCATTACTTCAAGATAAAAGTCATCGCCAAATTGTTGTTTCCACCAAATCAAAGCTTCTTCGGCTTGGTTTTCACCAACATTCAGAATTTTACTCTGGATTTCTCCGTATAAATTCCCGGACAAAACCATGATATCTTCTTTGTATTGTTCGACAATTTTTCGATCAATTCTTGGAACATAATAAAATCCTTCCGTAAAGGCAATCGACGACATTTTCGCCAGATTGTGATATCCTTTTTTATTCTTGGCTAATAAAACAATCTGATTTCCATTGTCTTTTTTGCTTTTATCAAGGTGATTGTCGCAAACATTAAATTCGCAGCCTACGATTGGTTTTATTTCAGTTTCTGTTGGTTCTTCGCCAGCTTCAACTAAGGCTTTATTTTTTCCGGATGCCGCTTTATTATGATTCATAACAGCGCTCACAAAGTGAAAAGCCCCCATCATATTTCCGGTATCTGTCATTGCAACAGCCGGCATTCCGTTTTTGGCTGTAGCCGCAACAATATTTGCAATTCCTATTGTGGATTGTAAAACCGAAAACTGTGTATGATTGTGTAAATGCGCATATTTTGCTGCTTTAAAATCTTCTCTGTCAGAACCGGAAACCGTAGTTTGTTTGTCATTAGATTCTAAAGCTCTTAATTGCTCTCTGATTTTATCAGAAGCCGCTTTTAAGTTGATGTGTTTTAGTCCTATTAAAGGAAATTCCTGAGGGTTTCTATTTTGAAATTCCTTAAAGTAATCCTTGGGAACATCCAGTTCTTCTTTGGTAAAAACCTCTCTTCTTATTAATTCAAGAAAACAACGCGTGGTTGCCTCAACATCGGCAGTTGCGTTGTGCGCTTCTGCAAAAGGTTTATCAAAAAGATAACTGTGCAATTCTGTTAAGGTTGGTAATTTAAACCTTCCTCCACGACCTCCCGGAAGTTTTAATAATGAAGCGGTAACCTCTGTACAAGTATCCAAAACCGGCATTGAAGCCATAGGAGAATCAACTCCAGCTCTATGAAATTCAGCCCCCATAATATTAACGTCAAAACCTAAATTCTGACCGACAATAAATTTGGTTTTACTTAATGCAATATTGAATTTCTCCAAAACTTCTGCTAAAGTAATTCCATCGGCTTCAGCCAATTCAGTCGAAATTCCGTGAATACGTTCTGCGTCATACGGAATGTTGAATCCATCAGGTTTTACCAAATAATCCTGATGTTCAATAAGAATTCCCATTTCGTCGTGAAGCTGCCACGCGATCTGAATACAGCGAGGCCAGTTATCAGAATCAGTTATTGGAGCGTCCCAACGTTTTGGTAATCCAGTAGTTTCAGTATCGAATATTAAATACATAGGTTTTGTAAAAAGGCAAATTAAAAAATTCCAAATCCCAAAATTTTCACATCATAAATCACTGATTTAATGATCAATAGAAATCTACGAAATAAAAATGGAGGAAGTTCAAATTTAGTCTTTTTTTAGACAAATTAACTACTGATTTTTGTTAAGAATTGTACTTATTTTATTCCCTGCCTTTTACACAGACCATTAACGAAATTGCCAAATAAGGAATGTCTTTTAAAATAAAAAAATCAGTTACCGGGAATCCCTCTACACTTTTAAAAACTCCGGGAGTTGTAATTAAAAAACTTAACGTTGTGACAAATATAATTGCAGAAGCACAACCTGCATAAAAACCAATTTTCTTAAAAAACAAAGAAAGCAAAAGTCCAATTCCGGTAACAACTTCAAAAATCCCAATACAATTAGAAACCTGCTGAACAGACATCACTTTATACATCCAACTCATTGCAAAATGATTTTCAACTAAATCTTTTATAGCGCCGGCTTCCACAGCTGTGAATTTAAAAAGCCCTACCCAGATTAAAATAATTACGGTTCCTAAAACACCAAGCTTGTATGCAAATTCATTTAAATTCATAATATCTTTTTTTTTTAAATTAGAATTATCAATATTAATCGTTCTTTTAGGAATTAAATGTCAGCTACTTGTCATAATCGATTAATTTTAAGAATCAAAATTTTTTAATATTCGTTTAATTTCATTCTAAAAAACAAAAAAATGCAATTCTTGGATGTCGTATTATTTTAATTAGAAAAATGATGTAAAATCTGATTTTAAATACCTGACAAAAGTGAACTAATTTCTTATTTCCAATGTTCTAAAAAGAATCCAAAACTAACAATTATTACTATTTTTATTTATATTGTTACATTTTTTATAATAGAAAGCTATATTTTGTATTGATTTTGAGATAAATTTGCCAACTATTAAAATTAAAGCAATTCCATCAAAATTGAAGTAAAAAAGAAAAGTAAAACCAATTTATATCCATTCTACAACCAAATCTGATTACAAAAAAGCCAATCGCAATTTGTATTTTGGTTTGGGTATCGTATATAATGAAATATTGAAATTGACGACCTTATATCTTTTTCTAATTTTGTTTTTCTATTATAATGAGCAGGAAATTGCTGTGGTTAGAAATTACAATTAAAAAAAATAAAAAATGAGTAAGACATTATTTGACAAAGTATGGGATTCACATGTAGTGCGTAAAATTGAAGATGGACCGGATGTGTTTTTTATTGACCGTCATTTCATTCATGAGGTTACGAGTCCTGTTGCTTTTTTAGGATTAAAAGCCAGAGGCGTTAAGGTTTTATACCCTGAACGTACTTTTGCAACTGCAGATCACAATACACCAACCATAAACCAACATTTACCAGTTGAAGATGCTTTATCTGCCAATCAGCTTAAAGCGCTTGAAGATAATGCTGCCGAATACGGAATTTCGCACTGGGGTTTAGGTCACATTAAAAATGGAATTGTACACGTAGTTGGTCCTGAAAACGGAATTACTTTGCCAGGTGCTACTATTGTATGTGGAGATTCTCACACATCTACTCACGGTGCTTTTGGAGCGATTGCTTTTGGTATTGGAACTTCTGAGGTCGAAATGGTACTTTCTACTCAATGTATCATGCAGCCAAAACCAAAGAAAATGCGCATCAACGTAAATGGTGAATTAAGCAAAGGTGTTGGTCCAAAAGACGTTGCTCTTTATATTATTGCTCAATTGACTACTTCCGGAGGTACTGGTTATTTTGTTGAATACGCCGGTGATGTTTTCGAAAACATGACAATGGAAGGTCGTATGACGGTTTGTAACCTAAGTATCGAAATGGGTGCTCGTGGCGGAATGATTGCGCCTGACCAAAAAACTTTTGATTTCCTTGAAGGCAGATTATATGCTCCAAAAGGCGAAGCCTGGGACAAAGCGGTTGCTTATTGGAAAACACTTAAAACCGATGATGATGCTGTTTTTGATGCTGAATTAAACATCAAAGCTTCAGATATTGAACCAATGATTACTTATGGTACTAACCCGGGAATGGGAATTGGTATCTCAAAACATATTCCGAACGCCAATCAAGTTGAAGGCGGTGCGGAAACTTACAAAAAATCTCTTGCCTATATGGGCTTTGAAGAAGACGATGTGATGATTGGAAAACCAATTGATTATGTTTTCTTAGGAAGTTGTACAAACGGACGTATTGAAGATTTTAGAGCTTTTACTGAAATTGTAAAAGGAAGAAAAAAAGCAGATAATGTTACCGCTTGGTTAGTTCCGGGTTCTCACGTTGTTGAAGCTCAAATTAAAGAAGAAGGTTTATTGGATATTTTAACCGAAGCTGGTTTTGTATTGCGTCAGCCTGGTTGTTCGGCTTGTTTAGCAATGAACGATGACAAAGTTCCTGCAGGAAAATATGCAGTAAGTACATCAAACAGAAACTTTGAAGGTCGTCAGGGTCCTGGTTCAAGAACATTATTAGCAAGCCCAATTATGGCCGCTGCTGCTGCTGTAACAGGAAAACTAACGGATCCGAGGGAGTTATTTTAAAAGATTTATGAATGTAGATTAACGATTTTTGATTTCAGATTTCTTCGTTAATCCTTTTAAAAAAATCTTTAAAAAATTTCAATTTACATTTTACAAAATATTAACGATTACAATTTTTCTTTTCTGAGAAGAAAAATCAAAAATCGTTAATCAAAAATTAAAAATAAAAATGGCATACGATAAATTTAATATACTTACCAGCAGCGCAGTGCCGTTGCCTATTGAGAACGTAGATACAGATCAAATCATTCCGGCTCGTTTCCTGAAAGCTACAAAACGTGAAGGTTTTGGAGACAATCTTTTTAGAGACTGGAGATATAACGGAGACGACTCCCCAAAAGCTGATTTCGTTTTGAACAATTCAACTTACAGCGGAAAAATTCTTGTGGGAGGAAAAAACTTCGGTTCAGGATCTTCAAGAGAACATGCAGCCTGGGCTGTTTATGATTACGGATTTCGTGCTGTAGTTTCAAGTTTCTTTGCAGATATCTTTAAAGGAAACTGTTTAAACATTGGCGTATTGCCTGTTCAGGTGAGCCCAGAATTTGCAGATATTATTTTTAAAGCAATTGAAGCTGATCCTAATACACAATTAGAAATCAACTTACCAAACCAAACGATTACTTTGTTAGCAACTGGTCAACAAGAATCTTTTGCTATTAACGGTTACAAAAAGAACAATATGGTTAATGGCTTTGATGACATTGATTATTTGCAAAATATTAAAGAAGATATCGTGACTTTCGCAGATAAACTTCCTTACTAAGAAAAATCTTGTTCAATCTATTTAGACCCGACAGGTTTTCAAAACCTGTCGGGTTTTTCTAAATTAAATGAGAAAACACAGAACGCGGATACAACTGATTTGCTATCGCAAAAACGCTAAAAAAAACAGATTTTATTTTTAGCTAAAGTAAAAATCAGTGGTAATCCGAGTCTTCGTAAAGAGAATCAGTAAAATCGGCGTCGAAATTAAAATATGGATCAATAATATCCAGCCATTAGAAATTAGAATATCAATATGGAAAGAAGAAAAATTGAAATAATGGATACGACGCTCCGCGATGGTGAACAAACATCTGGAGTATCATTTTCTGCTGCAGAAAAACTAACCATTGCGCAATTGTTGTTGGAGGAATTAAATATTGATAGAATCGAAATTGCTTCGGCGCGTGTAAGCGAGGGCGAATTTCAGGCCGTAAAAGGCATTACATCCTGGGCAGCCGAAAAAGGATATATTAATCGTATTGAAGTACTCTCGTTTGTAGACGGTGGCGTTTCGATCGAATGGATGAAAAAAGCGGGTGCCAAAGTGCAGAATTTATTGACCAAAGGTTCAATGAATCACCTGACACATCAATTAAAAAAAACGCCCGAACAGCATTTTTTAGAAATTGCTCAAATCATAGCTTTAGCAAAAGAAAACAATATTGAAACAAATGTTTATCTTGAGGACTGGAGTAACGGAATGAGAAATTCACCTGAATATGTTTTTCAGTTTCTTGATTTTTTATCTACTCAACCCATCAAAAGAATTCTGCTTCCTGATACTCTAGGTGTATTAATTCCGTCTTTGACTTTTGAATTCATCACAAAAATCAGAACAAAATATCCGCAAATTCATTTTGATTTTCACGCACATAATGATTACGATTTAAGCATTGCCAATGTTATGGAGGCTGTAAAAGCAGGCATAAACGGACTTCACGTTACTGTAAACGGAATGGGAGAAAGAGCCGGAAATGCACCGCTTGAAAGCACTGTTGCCGTTATAAACGATTATCTGCCAGAAGTTAGCATCAATATTAAAGAGACATCTTTATACACGGTCAGTAAATTAGTTGAGACTTTTACAGGATATAGAATTCCTGCCAATAAACCAATTGTTGGCGATAATGTTTTTACACAAACTGCCGGAATCCATGCGGATGGAGATAACAAAAACAATTTATATTTTAATGATTTGCTTCCGGAACGTTTTGGAAGAAAACGTAAATATGCCTTAGGCAAAACTTCAGGAAAAGCCAATATCGAAAAGAATCTTCAGGAATTAGGTTTAAAACTAAACAACGAAGATTTAAAATTGGTCACACAAAGAATCATTGAATTAGGAGATAAAAAGGAAACTGTTACTAAGGAAGATCTTCCATACATTATTTCAGATGTTTTGGACAGTCATACTTATGAAGATAAAATCACAATAGAATCGTATGTATTAATGCACTCAAAAGGAATGCGTCCCTCAACGACTTTGCTCCTAAAAATTGATGATGAAATCATTGAGGAAAACGCACAAGGAGATGGTCAGTTTGACGCTTTTATGAATGCTTTGTCAAAAATCTATAAAAGCAAGAAACTAACACTTCCAAAACTGATCGATTATGCGGTTCGAATCCCGCCAGGAAGTAGCTCTGACGCATTATGCGAAACAATCATTACCTGGGTAAACAACGGAAAAGAATTTAAAACCCGTGGTTTAGATTCAGATCAAACAGTTGCCGCAATTATAGCAACTCAAAAGATGCTGAATGTAATTCCGTAAGGTTCTAAGTTGCTAAGACTCTAAGGTTCTGATAAAAAAATTAGGATCTCAGCAACTCAAAACTATGAAAACATAAAAAACAATTATAAATTAAAATTCTGACCAGCTAAGAAAAAAACTTAGTAACTCAGAATCTTAGAAACTCAAAAAAATGAATTTTAACATAGCCCTTTTAGCAGGAGACGGAATTGGTCCTGAGGTAATTAATGAAGCAGTAAAAGTATCTGATGCAATTGCAAAAAAATTCAATCACGAAATAACATGGACACCAGCTCTTACGGGAGCTTGCGCAATTGATGCCGTTGGAGTTCCTTATCCTGATGAAACTCACGAAATTTGCATGGCAGCCGATGCTGTTTTGTTTGGCGCTATTGGACACCCAAAATACGATAACGATCCAAGCGCACCAGTTCGCCCTGAGCAAGGATTATTATTGATGCGTAAAAAACTAGGTTTGTTTGCTAACGTGAGACCTACTTTTACATTTCCTTCTTTAATCGACAATTCTCCTTTAAAAAGAGAAAGAATCGAAGGAACGGATTTAGTTTTCTTAAGAGAATTAACAGGAGGTATTTACTTTGGAGAAAAAGGAAGAAGAGACGGCGGAGAAACTGCATTTGACAATTGTGTTTACACAAGAGCCGAAGTTCAGCGTTTAGCTAAAAAAGGTTTCGAATTAGCGATGACTCGTAGCAAAAAATTATGTTGCGTTGATAAAGCAAACGTATTAGAAACTTCACGTTTATGGAGAGAAACTGTTCAGGCAATGGAAAAAGATTATCCTGAAGTTACTGTTTCTTATGAATTTGTTGATGCTGTTGCAATGCGTTTAGTACAATGGCCAAATTCTTATGATGTATTAATTACTGAAAATCTATTTGGAGATATCTTAACTGACGAGGCTTCTGTAATTTCAGGTTCAATGGGATTAATGCCTTCTGCTTCTGTTGGAGAACATACTTCTTTATACGAACCAATTCACGGATCTTATCCGCAAGCAACAGGATTGAATATTGCTAATCCTTTGGCTACTATTTTATCTGCAGCCATGATGTTTGAAGATGCATTTGGTCTTAAAGATGAAGCCGAAGCAATTAGAGCAGTTGTAAACAAATCACTAGAAGAAGGAATTGTTACTGAAGATTTAGCTGCAAAAGGAACTAAAGCATACAAAACCAGCGAAGTTGGAGACTGGCTTGTAGCGAATCTATAAAAAAGTTTAAAGTTTATTTTGTTTCAGGTTTCACGTAGAGGCGCACAGCAGTGCGTCTTTCCTTTGTGTTAGATGCACTGCTGTGCATCTCTACGAAGAAACAAAATTTACCGCATAAAAAAAGGGATCAACTTTCGTTGATCCCTTTTATATATTTAGAAAAAAATATTAATATCCTCCTCTGTTACCACCACGGTCATTTCCACCACGGCTGTTTCCTCCACCATAACCACCGCGTGAATCTCCACCACGACTGTTATTGTTGAAGCTTCTTCTTTCGCCTTCTGGTTTCGGTTCAGATTTATTAACCACAATTGCACGACCTTGAACAGTAGCTCCGTTCAATTCATCAATTGCTTTTTGAGCTTCAGCATCGTTTGGCATCTCTACGAAACCAAAACCTTTGCTTCTTCCTGTAAATTTATCAGTAATGATTTTAACTGAATCTACTGCTCCGTAAGCCTCGAAAGACTCTCTTAAATCTGCTTCCTCAATACTGAATGGAAGGCTTCCAACAAAAATGTTCATATGTACTTATTTATAATAATATAGCAAATGTACTCTTATTTTTCTGTAATCTACTATATATTAGTTTATTTATGTTTTTATTTTGATTTAAAAAAATAAAAAACTAACAAAAACCAATCTGTCAGAAATTATTTTACTAATAAAGTATAATATTGCCTAGTGTAGCCGGTACTTTATAAAACACACCTTCTGTAAAAGTTATTTTTGGGTTTTCAGTATCACTTGTGTTTTGATTTATTGCATTAAATTTAAATGTCCCTGAAATAGTATTACTTTCTATATCGTATTCTGTAATAACAATTTGACCACTCCCAACTCCTGCACCTGTAGAAAAAACAGCAGATTGAGACGGAAGCGTATTTGAATAAGATGCTTTTGAATCCTTATTAATACCCAGAATATAAGTTCCTTTTACCGGTGATGCCGTTTGTAGAATCACTTTTTCATAGCCCAAATTACCCTCAATAATCATACTGGTATTGACTCCCTTATATGCTTTATAACTTTGAGCTCTCCAAAAAACATTATTTTTCAATCCCTGAAAGGCAGGAGTATTAAATTTTACATCTTCAGTACAAGATGCAAACATCAAAATCGTAATTAACAGGTAAATGTATTTTTTCATAAAGCAATGAATTTGTGGCAAAAATACCTTATTTGACTTAAACAATGAAAATTTAAGCTCTAAAACAGCCTAAAAATCACAAAAAGCTGATTAAAATATTTTTAATAAAGTTTGGAACACATAATTCATAAAAAAACTATATCTTTGCGCCCTTAATTAACAGAGGTCGAGTACCTCAAAATTTAATCATAAGATTATGTCAGTAAAAATTAGATTACAAAGACACGGTAAAAAACAAAAACCTTTTTACTGGGTTGTAGCTGCAGATGCACGCTCAAAAAGAGATGGTAAATACTTAGAGAAAATCGGTACTTATAATCCAAACACAAACCCTGCAACTATCGAATTAAACATTGATAGTGCTGTAAAATGGTTACACAATGGTGCACAACCAACTGATACAGCTAGAGCTATTCTTTCTTACAAAGGAGCTTTATTGAAACACCACCTTGATGGAGGTATTCGTAAAGGTGCTTTGACTCAAGAGCAAGCTGATGCTAAATTATCTGCTTGGTTAGATGCTAAAGCTGGAAAAGTTGATGCTAAAAAAGACGGTTTAACAAAAGCGCAAGCTGATGCTAAATCTAAAGCTTTTAAAGCAGAACAAGAAGTTAATGCTAAACGTTTAGCTGCTGCAGCTCAAGCTGAAGCTGATGCTATCGCTGCTGCAACTCCTGCAGTTGAAGAAGAAGTTGCTGAAGTTGAAGAATCAACTGAAGAAGCTCCTGCTGCTGAAGAAAATAACGAAACAACTGAAGCATAATTATATTTAGCGGGAATGCGTAAAGAAGATTGTTTTTATTTAGGTAAAATCGCTAAAAAATTTAGTTTCAAAGGTGAAGTTCTTGCCTATTTAGACACGGACGAACCTGAGTTATACGAAAATCTGGAATCAGTGTTTGTTGAATGCAACAAACACTTGGTTCCTTTTTTTATCGAAAAAAGTTCTTTGCACAAAAACGATTTTCTTAGAATTCGTTTTGAAGACATGAATACCGAAGAAGATGCAGATGCCATTATGGGTAATGCCATTTATCTTCCTTTGAATATGTTGCCAAAACTTTCCGGCAACAAATTTTATTTCCATGAGGTTATCGGTTTCGAAATCGAAGACCAGCGTTTAGGCGTTTTTGGAAAAATTGCTGCTGTAAATGATACAACGGCACAACCACTTTTTGAAGTTTTAAATGGTGAAGTCGAAATGTTAATCCCTATGATTGATCATTTCCTTGTAAAAATTGACCGCGAGAATAAAAAAGTGATCATGAACCTTCCGGAAGGATTGGTAGAGATGTATCTTTAAGTTTTAAAATTCCAAATTCCAATCTGAAAAGTAAATTTCATTTTTTTTTAAATTCCAAATTTCAGTAGAAAAGATGTTTTCTTAAATATATTTGAAAGAAAAAACCCTCATTTAAATCTATTTTACTACTTTTAAATTCCATTATATATTGGAATTTAAAAATTGGATTTTATATGCCTAAGCCCTACGATTTAGAAGAAAGAACTTTCTTATTTGCAAAAGAGTGTCGAATTTATATTAGAACTTTAGCAAAAACAACATCAAATATTGAAGATGGCAAACAGTTAGTAAGATCCTCTGGTTCTGTTGGAGCAAATTACATTGAAGCAAACGAAAAACTGGGAGATAAAGATTTAATTTTTAAACTTAAAATATCAAGAAAAGAAGCGAAAGAATCTAAATTTTGGTTGAGATTACTGCACGACTTAAATCCAGAACAAAGAATTTTTTCAGAATCTTTATTATTCGAAATAGAAGAATTAAGAAAAATACTATCCGCAATTATTACCAAAACATCAAAATAATTAATTAGGATTTTAATCTTATTTTTACACCTTAAATAAAATATTTTATTCCGCTTTACACTTGGACTTGGAAATTTCTTTTTTAAGTTTGGAATTTGGAATTTAAAAAAATTGGAATTTACTATCTATGTTTTCATTCAAACAATTTTCAGTTGCACAGGATCGATGCGCTATGAAAGTAGGAACAGATGGCGTTTTATTAGGCGCATGGGCTCCTGTAAATCACAATCCGTTTAGTATTTTAGATATTGGCGCAGGAACCGGAATCATTGCTTTGATACTGGCTCAGCGAACTCATGCTGAACAAATTGACGCACTTGAAATTGATGAAGATGCTTATGAACAAGCAGTTGATAATTTCGAAAACTCTCCTTGGGGCGACCGTTTATTTTGTTTTCATGCCGGTTTAGATGAATTTATTGAAGAGCCGGAAGATGAATACGATTTAATTGTTTCCAATCCTCCTTTTTATGCTGAAGATTATAAAACCGAAAATGAACAACGCGATTTAGCCCGTTTTCAAGATGCAATGCCTTTTGAAGAATTAGTCGAAGCAGCTGATTTATTACTTTCTGAAAATGGAATATTTGCCGTTATTCTCCCATTCAAAGAAGAAGAGAGCTTTATTTCTTTAGCCAAAGAATCAGAATTATATCCAATAAAAATCACCCGCGTAAAAGGAACTCCAACTTCACCAATAAAACGCAGTTTATTGGCTTTTAGCCGAAATGAGAATCCAGAAATCGAAATCGATGAGTTAACGATCGAAATAGACAGGCACGTTTATACTCCGGAATATATTGAATTGACTAAAGAGTTTTATTTAAAATTCTAAACCTGCTCAAAAATACTTTTGAACTGATATAGAATCCTTTCTATCAATCGTAAATCTTCGGTTACAATTTCAGCGCTTCCTTTCATTTCCTGCTGAAAAACGATTTGCTTTTTATATGAAGTCAGCAATCCGCTTGGAAGAGCTACATCCAATAATAAATTTCCGTCTTTATCCGGAACTAACGAAATATTTCGAATCTTTCCTTTCAGGACACCAAACTCCCGATCAGGAAAATTTGCTAATCTGATATTTACAGTTTGCCCCACTTTTATTTTTCCGGAATTCAACGCCGGCGCTTTTACTTTTCCAACAAAACCATTTTTTGTATCCGGAATAATAGAAAAAACATTATCCCCAACATTTATGGTTTGATTCTCTGTCCAAACCTGCAAAAAAGTAACCACGCCACTCACAGAAGATTTCAAAGTATAGGCCATCTCCCAGTCTTTTATTACTTTTTTAAGCTGATAAAAAGATTGCGCCATGTTTCTTCCTAAGGTAACTTCTTCTTTAGTGCCGCTTATTTGCGAATTCTGACTTAATTTAGAATTATCAATCAAAGAGGACTTTAATTGAGAAATAGACGTTAAGAGCCCTTTATAATTCTTTTGTGCCTGAAGATAACCAAGCTTCTTCGCCTCCATCTCCTGAGCCGAAATAATACCTTTATTAAACAAAGTTTCAAAACGGGCAATTTCATTTTTCTGAAGCTGCAGTTCGCTTTCATTTATTATCTTTTGCTGCTGAAGTATTTCCAGTCTTTCTTTTATCTGAACCTTTTCTGAAACCTGCGCCCTGTTTTCAACTTGAAATGGCTGTAGATCCTTATTCAATTGTTCAGCCTGATAATCTTTTTGAAAAACAGCAAAAGCACTTTCAATCTCTCCTAATTGCGTATTTTTTAATAGAGCAAAAGGAAATGCTTTTTTAGGATTATTAATATCATATTGATCAACTATCTTTTTTAATAAAAAAACATCTTTATAATTGGCTGTATTTTCAATAATAGCAAGTGTGCTATTTTTTGACACGATCGATTTATCTTTTACCAAAATAGCTTCGATACGGCCGGAAGATTTAGAAACTATTTTCTCTGGCGGAATATTGGTTGTAATTACAATTTCAGTATTTACAACATCCGGATATTTTATAAACCAGGACACAAAAAACAGCATAAAAATAATTATGAATATCAAAACGGTCCCCCAACGGATCATCCAATGTGGTACTTTGGTGAGAATGTCCTGTACTTCTTCACTTCTTAGTTCGAATGTGGTGTCTTCAGCCATGATTTAATTTCCTAATTGTAATTGATTTTTAACCAACTCAAAATAATTCCCTTTTAGTTTTACCAAAATCTCATGATTCCCAATTTCGATGATTTTTCCTTTGTCCAAAACTACAATTTGATCTGCATTCATAACTGTACTCAATCGATGTGCAATAACAATTACGGTTTTGTCGTTAAAGAAAATATCCAGTTTGCGCATAATCTCTTTTTCATTATTGGCATCTAAAGCTGATGTAGCTTCATCAAAAAATAATATTTCAGGGTTTTTATAAACTGCCCTTGCAATTAGCAAACGTTGTTTCTGTCCCGTACTCATCCCTACTCCTTCTGCGCCAATTTTAGTATTATAACCAATTGGCAAACCGCTGATGTATTCTTTTATATTGGCAACATCTGCAGCATATACCAATCTTTCCTTATCGACTTTATCAACTCCAATAGCAATATTATTGGCAATGGTATCGCTAAAAATAAAACCTTCCTGCATTACCGCTCCTATATTTGACCTCCAGGCTTTTTGCGAAATATTTTTAAGCTGTGTATTTCCAATATTTACTTCCCCTTTTTCAGGTTCATAAAACTTAAGAAGCACCTTCATTAAAGTTGTTTTTCCACTTCCGCTAACCCCAACAATTGCAGTTACTTTATTGGCTGGAATTTTTAGCGTTAAATCGTCTAAAACAGGAATATCAGATCCCAGATAACGATACGAAAGATTCTTTATTTCAATATCACAATCAAACGGAACATCACTGGTTTGATGAACTTCCTGCTGGGTTTCATCTTCTTTTTCATGAATTTCAGACAATCTGGCCAATGAGATTTTAGCATCCTGAAGTTCTCTTACAAATTCTATAAGCTGGGTTATTGGTCCGTTTAAGCTTCCCACGATTGAACTTATCGCCAGCATCATTCCTAACGTTATAGAACCATCAATGACTAATTTTGCAGAAAGAAATATAATAAAAATATTTTTAAGCTCATTGATTACAGAAGAACCTATCGTTTGTGTTTGTTCTAAAACCAATCCTTTTATAGAAACCCTGAACAATCTTGCCTGAACATACTCCCATCCCCAACGTTTTTGTTTTTCGGCATTATGAAGCTTAATTTCCTGCATTCCGTTAATGAGCTCCATAACTTTGCTCTGCTCTTGCGAAACCTCTGCAAAACGTTTATAATCGAGAACTTCCCTGCGTTTTAAGAATAAGGTAATCCATCCAAAATAAAGAATACTTCCTGCAAAAAACACAAAAAATATCTGCAAATTAAAATAAGCCAAAACACCTCCCATAACAAACATATTGATTACAGAAAACAAAACGTTTAATGATGATGTAGTCAGGATTTTTTCGATTCTGCGATGATCATTTATGCGCTGCATGATATCTCCGGTCATTCTCACATCAAAAAACGAAATAGGAAGATTCATTAATTTAATGAAAAAATCAGAAATAAGCGAAATGTTTATTCTTGTAGAAAGATGTAATAATATCCAGCTTCTTATCAGTTCTAAGCCTGTTCTTCCGGCAAAGAGAAATAACTGAGCAAAAAGAATGAGATAAATAAAATGAATGTTTTGGTTTTGTATCCCAACATCAACAATACTTTGGGTTAAAAACGGAAAAATTAGCTGAATCAAACTACTCGCTAATAAACCAATACTAAGTTGTGTCAAAAATGATTTGTATCGCAATACATATTGTGATAGCAATTTAAAACCTAACCCTTTATTTTCTTCCTTATCAAATTCAGATTGGAAAAACTTGGGCGAAGCTTCCATCAATAATGCAACGCCTTCTTGTGTTGAATCATCAGCATTATTTCCAATCCAGAATTTAAGAAAATCCTGTTTATTATATTCGATTAAGCCAAAAGCGGGATCAGAAACATAATAAATATTTCTTTTTATTTTGTAAAGTACTACATAATGATTTTTATTCCAGTGCAAGACACAAGGCAATGGTGCTTCTTCTAATCTTTCGAGATTTAATTTTACCCCTAAAGTTCGAAAACCAATTCTCTCAGCCGCATCACTTAAAAAAAGTAAATTACTTCCTTCACGAGTTGTTTCGCTAATATCTCTCAACTCCTGAATGTTGATTGTTTTCCCGTAATGTTTAGCAATTATCTTTAAACATGTAGGTCCACAATCTTTATAATCAGCTTGCTTATAATGGGTGAATTTTTTCAAGTTATATTTTTTATTCCAAAGCAATTTAAGATTAAATTTCTTTATTTAACATAAAAAAACAGAGAAGATTAATATCTTCTCTGTCAAGTATTTAAAAACATATTTATTAGAAATACAATTTCTGTAGGACATGGCACCGGCTAACCCTAACCAAATAAAAATCAAACCAGTGACCAATTTTCCTAAAGAATCCCAACACCAATCATCAATGTGGGGAAAATTGCTCAATGTTCCACGATCGAGCGCCTACAAATTAAAAAAAACATGACTAAATTCTAAAAAAGGCTGTATTGTATTTCTCTTAAAACGTTAAAAATTAACAACAAAGGCGACTTGTATCACAAATACCTGGCAACGTATTTACAGGACAAGTTTCGCCTACGGATATTAAAACGCACCCAGCTTCAATAGCATTTACCCAACATTCAGGAATTCCTCCTTTTATTGTTTTTTGCTCATTCTTGCTTATATGCTGCGCATTTTCTAAATTCAGAATTTTCTTTAACATCTTAATCTTCTACAATAAATATTGTTGTTCACAATCTAATTAAACTTATTATAACTTTTAATACACAATTAACACGGAGCCATTAATATTGAGCATTGATTTGGTCCTATATAAGCTGGTCTTAAGTTATATGGATAAGCTAAACATTGAGCTTCCGTAGCACGGAATACAACAAACTCATTACACTGACCATCTGGTGGAATACTTCCTCCTTTAATATTTTTTTGTTCACTTACAACTAACGTTTCAGCACCTTGTAAGTTTAATATTTTTTCTAACATGATATTTTGTTTTAAGTTATATGCAAATCCCGAATTTTATTCAAATAAAAACCTACGATTTCTAATATTTAGATAATTGATTTTCAGTTTAAGTACAGAGAAGCTTTTTAATTACACTTCTCTGATACTTGTAATTTTAATATCTGAATTAATCAGCATCTTTCTCCCAACATTTTTTACCATAAGGCTGATTTGGAGGACAAGGACCTCCACTACCACCTTCAATTGTCTTTTTTTCTTCTGTTGTTAATTTTTTTGTTCCTTCTTGATTTAAAATCTTTTCTAACATAATTGCTTAATTTATTTGTGAGTTTATACTTCAATCTTTTAAAGACATTTGAAGCCTCTGTCTATCCATTATATTCAAGAACATTCTCTAACATTTACTTACTATGCCGTCTTTTTTTCAAAAACTTCGATTTCTTCACTAAAATCATTTAAAAAATATTTCAATTCACTCAGTTCATATTCATTTGGAAATACTCTTTCGTTTACAATTTTAACTGGTGTATAATTAAAATTATTCTTAGAGCACCACTCATATTGTTTTTGTATTTCCTGAGTGATCATCATACTAACTGAATCAACATTCCATTTTTTCAACCATTTTTTCAGACCTGTTTTTTTAATATGCCAGTCTGAGATCGCTTCAACCGTTTTTCCCGGAGTGACCCTGTTTATAGTTAAAAGTCTTTCTACAACTGATTTATATGGATTCTCTCCATTTTCAGGATTAATATTGAACAAAATGTTTAGAAAAATTTTGTCCGGAAATCTTAAAACCAAATCAAATGCTTCCTGAAATGTTTTATGACAATGCTCGCAACTTGGGCTTATAATAATCGAAAGCTTTACTGCTGCATTTCTGTTTCCAAAAGTCAAACCTCTTAAATCATCGAATCCATTTGTATAAGGAACTTTTTTTGACAAGAAGTTTAATAATGAATAATTTCTTTTAAATTTTTTCATCTCTTTAAGGGAATTCTCACTACCCAAAACATTTTTTATCATTCCTTTTAATACTGTCCAAATAGGAATAAGAAGCACTACAGAGAATAAAAATGGAAATACATCATTGAAACTAAAACTCAACGTAAACAAATCTGATGCAAACCATATAACACTTTGTATAAAAATTAAAGCCGAAATCGCTAAGCACATTACGCACCATTTTTGAATTTCAAACTTTTGAATCCATATTGAGGATACAATTATCGGAATCGCCAATAAACTTAAAAATCCTATAAAAATGGCTGATTCTAATGGCTGAACCAATATGGCAATTAAACTTGAACCAAAGAAAATAAGCGGTAAATCTGAAAAATTAAGCCATTTATTTTCACTTCCTTCTTTAGAATTAATAACTGAATCACAAGATGAACTTGAACTAAGGTTACAAAATTTTGAAATAATACTGTTTTTAAAGCCCAATTTCTCCTGAATAATAAAAACACTCACCATAAATCCCAATACCGATGTCGTTAAAAAAACAAGACTAAAAGGATTATAGACATTATAGAAAACAGACAACCCAACTAAAAGTAAAAGAGGCAAAAAATATTTTAACCAACCAAACTCTATTTTTAAATTCTCTCTGGCAATAACATTATTAGGTTCTATTGCAACTATTACTCCATTCCAATCCAAAAGAAACTTTTCATACGACATTTTTAAACTTCCTTTTTTGATCGTATTAATACGAACGAAGTTTTTAGCCTTTTCTACCAATATAAGTTCGTCTTTAAAATATGCCAAAAAATTCGATGGCAAATCTACTATTTGTTCTTTCGAAACTCTTACCGCAGCATTCTCTACAGACAATAAATCTAAGGAGTCTGTTATGGCAAACAAACTAGGATAATTTGGATGAGAAAGAAACAAATCTTTAAACTCATTTTTAATTTCCGAGTATCTATTTATTTGTAGAAATTTTTGGACAAGTTTTAACATCTTTTCGAATCTTTAAAATCATAATTACACTGCAAATATTGTTGTTTTTACCGAGAAAAAAACCTCAACTACAGACATTTTATCAATTATACTACATACAATTTATAAATTATAGCAGTCTGAATAAAACACACAATCAACTGCTTAGCAACTAATTAGATCAATAAATCTTCATTCAAAAGCTTCAAAACCCTATTCTCGACTAAGCGTTTTGCTTTTTGTCTAGTTTTGATAAATCATTAACCCTAACACATAAAAACATGAAAAATCAAGCACTAAAATTCGAAGATTTTGAGAGCGAAAAATTATCTAAAAATCAACAAAAAACAATTCAGGGAGGTGAACCAGTTGATCCACTTAGAGGAACAGGAAATGGAAGTTTATAATCATTAACTGCCTATAAAAACACTAAAAAAACGAGTGATTAATTGGGAATTTTATACTCAAAAAAAACATATAAAAAATTACTTATGGCGAAAATAATTTTCCCCTGATCTGTACATCAAAAATATTTATATAACACTAAAAAAATAATAAATCATGACAACTACAAAACTAACATTCAAAGATTTCGAAATAGAAAAATTATCCAAAAATGAGCAAAAAACAGTTCGTGGTGGAGAAGATTCAGACCCATTAAGAGGAAACGGAAAAGGAAGTTTATAACAATTAAAAAAAATAAATCATGACAACTACAAAACTAACATTTGGAGATTTCGAAATAGAACAATTATCAAAAAATGAACAAAAAACAGTTCGTGGCGGAGACGACCGTTCAGAGCCTGTAGATCCGTTAAGAGGAAACGGAAAAGGAAGTTTATAACAATTAAAAAAAATAAATCATGACAACTACAAAACTAACATTTGGAGATTTCGAAATAGAACAATTATCAAAAAATGAACAAAAAACAGTTCGTGGCGGAGACGACCGTTCAGAGCCTGTAGATCCGCTAAGAGGAAACGGAAAAGGAAGCTTGTAACAACTTACAAATACATGAGAGAAATATCTACATGTATAAGTAATAATAAAACTCAAAACACTCAAAACAGAAGATAGTTTCTACGAAACTTGCTTTAAATATTATTCGCAAATTGAGCTGGAGATACTCCAGTTCTTTTGCGAAATGATTTTGCAAATGATACTGCGTTTTTAAACCCAACACTTTCGGCAATAGCCTGGGTAGAATATTTACGATACATATGATTGGTAATCATCTCATTAATAACATAATTAATCTTCAGTTCGTTGGAGTATTCACCAAAAGACTTTCCAAATCGTTTATTTACAACATACGATAAATAAGTTGTGTTTGTTTTTATTTTTTTAGCTACATAAGGCAAAGTAAAGTCGGCATTTAAGTATTCGAGTTTACTTTCCAGAGCTAGCAGTTTCTCTACTATCTTATTTTCTTTTGCTTCATCAATACTTAAATTGACATTTTCTTTCTTAAAATGAATCTCTTCAGGCTCCGGCTCTAAGACGACTTCCTCATTTTCAGCTAAACTTTTCTTCTCAAGGTTGGCTTTGAATTCTTCAATTAAGGCGTTCATCTTTTTATGTGCCTTATTTTTATCTCTTATGTTTTTAATCAGCAAAAATACAATAGCCACAAATAAAACAACGTAAAAAACTTTCAGCGCCTTATTCAAAAAAACATCATATTTATATTTCTCCTGAATAGTAACCATTTCATTGGTCAAATCTCCTACACCTAATTTATAGTTTACTTCTAAAATTTGATCATTTAATTTTGATTCTGATTTTTCATAATTATCCAGATAATTTTTTGAATGTTTGTAAGCGAGTTCAGGCTCTTTAAGTATATTATAAATCTTTGCCTGATAGTAATTTGATCTCAAATATTCACCTTCGTTAGTCTTTGTATTAGCTCCAATTGAATCAGATTTTTTAAAGAAAACTAATGCTTTATCATATTTTTTTGTCGTATAATAAAGGTCTCCCAAATTATAATTTGCAGTACATAATATATCTGGCATATTATTTTGGTGAGCAAGGAATATAATATCATAATATGTCTTCTCGGCATTTTTAAATTCTCTTAGTAAACTATATATATTACCTAAACTTAATTTTGCTACAATTTTATTATCCGGAAAATTTTGAGAATAACTAACCGTCTTTTTATAAAAATACTCAGCTGAATCCAGTAAAACTCTTTTCTGATCATCCTTCAAATAATAGGTTTCGTATGATCCTGCCAGACTAAGATTGATGTTACTCTTATTATTTAGATACTGTTCTCTTGTATAAACACTTTCATTTTTATCAACAAAATCATTAAGCTGCCTTAAATCTTTAATTGCCAAGCGATAATTACCTACTGCAATATTTATTGATGCTATATTGTTCTTAAATTTTACAATTTGAATAATATCCCTAATCTGTTGAGAAAGCTTAATACCCTGCTGATAACTTTCTATTGCTGCACTAAAATTATCTCTTTTCCATTCTGATAATCCGTTATAATTATATAAAACAGATCTGAGTTGTGTTTTATCCTGACCGTCCGGCATTTTGTCCAAGTACGTTAATGCCAGTTGATATTTTTCTTTAGATTTAGCTGAATTTCCTTTTAATTGTATTAGATAAGATAACACCCCATTTCCAAAAGCTAAATGTTTATTGTTATTTGACTTCACCATCTGATTAGCAAATACAATAGCACTATCTACATTAGCATTCGCCGTGAGACGAATTTTATCTTGTAATACTAAATACTCTTGTTCTGTCAAAGCATCTTTCTGTTGAGAAATTGCGGTATTCAGAACAAAAAAGAATAAAAAAGAGATGATCAGCCTCATTCATTTTGTTTTTTGAATCTCAAAAATAGCGCATATATTTTCAATAAACTAAAATAAATTACTGTTTATATTATTTTTCTTCTTTATCCGTTGTGTAAATATAACATTTTAACATTGTTTTGTTATATTTTTATTACGTAAATTTGTTTTTGTAAAACTATCAAAAAATGAAACCAGACTTATTTCAAGCTCCAGATTATTATAACCTAGATGATTTGTTGACAGACGAACATAAATTAGTTCGCGAATCAGCACGCGCATGGGTAAAAAGAGAAGTTTCTCCTATTATAGAAGAATATGCTCAAAAGGCTGAATTTCCAAAACAGATTATAAAAGGACTTGGAGAAATTGGAGGTTTCGGACCTTATATTCCAGTTGAATATGGTGGTGCGGGTTTAGACCAAATTTCATACGGTTTAATCATGCAGGAAATCGAACGTGGTGATTCTGGTGTCAGATCTACCTCATCTGTTCAATCCTCATTGGTAATGTATCCTATTTGGAAATATGGAAATGAAGAACAGCGAATGAAATATTTACCAAAACTGGCTACAGGAGAATTCATGGGCTGTTTTGGTTTGACTGAACCTGATCATGGTTCTGATCCCGGAAGCATGATTACCAATTTTAAGGACAAAGGGGATCATTATCTTTTGAATGGTGCTAAAATGTGGATTTCGAATGCTCCTTTTGCTGATATTGCTGTAGTTTGGGCAAAAGATGAAACAGGAAGAATTCACGGATTAATTGTTGAGCGTGGTATGGAGGGTTTTACAACTCCCGAAACACACAATAAATGGTCACTTCGCGCATCATCTACAGGAGAATTGATTTTTGATAATGTAAAAGTTCCTAAAGAAAATCTTTTACCTAACAAATCCGGTTTAGGTGCGCCACTTGGATGCTTAGATTCAGCACGATACGGGATTGCCTGGGGAGCAATTGGTGCAGCGATGGATTGTTATGATACTGCCTTAAGATATGCCAAAGAAAGAATTCAGTTTGGGAAACCAATTGGAGGAACTCAACTGCAACAAAAAAAATTAGCCGAAATGATTACTGAAATCACAAAAGCGCAATTATTAACCTGGCGTTTAGGCGTTTTGAGAAACGAAGGAAAAGCCACAACGGCACAAATCTCAATGGCAAAACGTAATAATGTAGATATGGCAATTCATATTGCCCGCGAAGCGAGACAAATGTTAGGCGGAATGGGTATTACTGGCGAATACTCGATTATGCGCCATATGATGAACCTCGAAAGTGTTATTACTTATGAAGGAACTCATGACATTCATTTATTGATAACAGGAATGGATGTTACTGGAATTCCAGCTTTTAAATAGTAAACAACTATTAAAATATATACAAAATCAATACAAAAAGCTTCTTGTAACCGAGAAGCTTTTTATATTTGCACAAAATTTACTAAAATGAATATTGAAACTATACACAATAGCATTCAACCTCAAAAAGATCAACTTTTACAACATTCTTTATACAATAAAATCCAGAATATTGATGATTTACATAGTTTCTTAGAAAGTCACGTCTTTGCTGTTTGGGATTTTATGTCGCTTTTAAAAGCTTTGCAATCTAAACTTACTTGTACAACAACACCTTGGTTTGCAACAAAAAACCCAGAAACAAGATACTTAATCAATGAAATTGTTCTTGCCGAAGAAACAGATTTAAGTATTGACGGAAGAAGACTAAGTCACTACGAAATGTACATTGAAGCAATGGAGGATTGTGGTGCGGATATCAATGGAATTAACGCATTTTTATCTGAAGTAAATTCACTTCATAACATATTTGTTGCCATAAAACAGAGCTCATTACATCCTAATACAAAAGCATTTCTGGACTTTACTTTTAGAGTTATCGAAGAAGGAAAACCTCATGAAATTGCCGCTGCATTTACTTTTGGAAGAGAAGATTTAATACCAAGTATGTTTACTGCGATTCTGAAAAACTTCCAAAAAAACTTACCCGAAGTCGATTTGAGCAAATTGCTTTACTATTTCGAAAGACACATAGAATTGGATGCAGATGAACACGGGCCAATGGCAATGCAAATGATTACTGATCTGTGTGAAGATGATGCTCAAAAATGGAAAGAAGTGGAAGAAATTTCGATCCTGGCATTAGAAAAACGTATTGGACTCTGGAATGCTATCGAAGAAGAAATTGTGATGAAAACAGAAATGGCATAAAAACCAAGACAAGTTATTTAACGTAACTATTTGTTTAAAATGAACCGAAACTTAATTTATCTAAATTATGAAAACGCATTTCAAACAAATAGTTATTGTTATTCTCTCTATATTTCTCTTAAGCTGTAACTCTGAAGATACAGCTCCAAAAATTGCCGTTACCCCACCACAACCTTCTCTACCTCCCGTAACACAAGTTCCCACTACTCCAATTTCTGGTTCTATAAAGTATCTGGCTTTAGGCGACAGTTATACTATTGGTCAAAGTGTTTGCGAAACCTGTCGTTTTCCGGAACAGCTAAAAGCGAGTCTGAAAAAGATTTATTCTCAAACTGATTTTTCATTAAAAGTAATTGCACGAACAGGCTGGACCACATCGAACTTAATTTCAGCCATAAATAACGAAAATCCAGATCCTAATTATGATTTGGTAACATTATTAATAGGTGTAAATAATCAATATCAAGGCATCGATTTTTCTCTTTATCAAAAAGAGTTTCCTGTTTTATTAAACAAGGCCATAGCACTGGCGAAAGGCGATAAAAAAAATGTAATTGTGTTGTCAATTCCTGACTATGCCTATACTCCATTTGCCTCTACTTACAGTGCGGGAAACCGAATGAAAATTTCTACTGAACTAGACCAATACAATACTTTTGCTGAGAACACGTGCATAAGCAATGGGGTAAGCTTTATTTCGATAACAGATATTACGCGCCAAGGTCTTAGCAATCGTACTTTAGTTGCCTCAGACGGCCTACATCCTTCAGAAACAGCTTATAAAATGTTTACAGATCGCATTATTCCTAAAGTAAAAATGATTTTACAAGATTAATTGAAAAATGAATATCGAAAAAATATTGCTTAATTTTGTAGAAAGTTGATTCATACGTGGTTCAAACTCTAAAAACAGAATTAAAAAAATGTTATGCAATTAACGGCTCAGGAACTAATAGTAATCATTGATCCACAAAAAGATTTTACTGATCTTGAAGGCGCTTATGCAAAAAATCATAGCATTACTCAAATACAAGAAGTTAAGGCAAGAATAAACATATTAACGAAAAGACTAGACAAGAATAGATTTGTAATTATTTATTCCAATTATCAAAAAGATCACTTCGGAGACGGCATTTCGATGTGCCTGAAAAGTACAAAAGGTCATGATATTGACATTGCTTTTGATGATGCTGCCCGGTTAATTTCAAAAACACAACACAGCAGTTTTTCATCAGAGGAATTTAAAACTTATCTAAAAGACAATCATATTCGCACTCTTATATTATGTGGCTTTTTAGCAGAATATTGTATCAGGCAAACTGCAATTGATGCTCTGGAAAACGGATATGATGTAAAGCTTCTAAACGAGTTTATAGGAACAGGAGATGATGTGCAACACAGGAAACAAGCGATATTGTGCGACTTAGAAAACAAAGGAGCAACAACAATCAACGGTATTTTCGATTGTGAATAATAATTAATCATGCAAGTTTCACCACCAAAAGAATTAGCACCTTATATCAAACATTATCTTTTTTTAGATAATGCAGCAACTGATACCCAAAAGCTTCGCTTATTTTCTGATGGTAATACTGGTATCGTATTTTCTTTAAAAAGTAAGATTATTTCGGGGTTTAGTGATTATAATGTAAAAGATTATTTGCCTGATTCTTTTTTATACGGACAACTCAATGGCTTTAAAGACATTTATTCTGACAATGCAATCAAGTTGATAATTGTTGTTTTTCAACCCAACGGAATACATCAATTATTAGGCATTCCTGCCAATGAATTTCAGGATTCTATTATTGACACTGATAATGTATTTGGCCAAAAAGGTTTAGATCTTCAGGAAAAATTATCGGAAGAAATTAATAATCAGGCAAGGATTGAATTTTTAAATCATTTTTTCAGGAATCTTATTGCTAAAAAACCACAATCTGAACAACAGATTATAAAAAGTTCATTAGATTTTATAATTGCTCATAAAGGATATTTTTCCCTAAAACAATTAGTCGATTATACAGGTTATACTGAAAGACATCTTGAAAGGAAATTTAAGGAATGCATTGGACTGAACCCGAAAAAATTTGGCAACGTTATACGACTACATCATTTTCTAAAACTCTTAAAAGACAAATCTGAAGATACTACTCTTACTACAATTTGTTACGATGCCGGATTTTCAGATCAGTCGCATCTGATTAAAGAATTCAGGAAACATACGGGAATATCGCCAAGAGAGTATTTATATAGTACTGGAAAATTAACCAACAATCTTATAAAAACTTTTCCTCCAGTTATTGTTTAAAATGTCGGTTTTATACAATTTAGAAAATATTATCAATGCTACTTTTGACTTTAATAAATAGCATACGATATGAAAAATCTAAAAATAGCCACAGCACAGTTTGAAAATAAAAGCGGTGACAAAAAATACAACTTATCTGTAATTGAGAAACTTTCGCAAAAAGCTGCCAACGAAGGTTGCGATGTAATTTCGTTTCATGAATGTTCTATCACCGGATATACTTTTGCCAGACATTTATCGAAAGAACAAATGCTGGAAATAGCCGAAATTATTCCAAGTGGAGAAAGCATTCTTAAACTTACGGAGATTGCTAAAAACAATGACATCGTAATTCTGGCAGGATTATTTGAAAAGGATGAAAACAGCAATCTTTTCAAAGCTTACGTTTGTGTGGATAAAAATGGTTTAGTAGCTAAATACAGAAAACTACATCCGTTTATTAATCCGTATCTGACGCCTGGAGATCATTATTGCATCTTTGAAATTAAGGGTTGGAAGTGCGGAATCCTCATTTGTTATGACAATAACATTATCGAAAACGTTCGTGCGACGAAACTTCTTGGTGCTGATATTATTTTTATGCCTCATGTTACGATGTGTACACCTTCTACCCGACCTGGCGCTGGTTTTGTTGCACCTGAACTTTGGGTAAACCGCGAAGCTGATCCCACTTCTTTACGATTAGAATTCGACGGAATGAAAGGCAGAGACTGGCTTATGAAGTGGCTTCCGGCAAGAGCATATGACAATGCAATTTATGCGGTATTTTCTAACCCAATTGGCATGGATGATGACCAGCTAAAAAATGGCTGTTCTATGATTGTAGATCCCTTTGGAGATATTTTGACTGAATGCAGTTCTTTTGATGACTCTTTTGCAACTGCAGTAATTACGCCCGAAAAATGTATTCAAGCTGGAGGGAATCGTTATATAAAAGCGAGAAGACCAGAATTATACCGCGATATTATTGGGCAAGATCATAAATCTGAACAAAATGTCGTTTGGCTGGATTCTACTAAAAAAAGTTAAAACGAAGATTTTTACAGACTTTAAGACAATGAAATTTTACCTTTGCAGGATTCATTAATCTACAGTATACCCTTTAATAATGGAATTTTTTAAAACTACAAATGAAGATATCGACGCCGTTTTCGATATTTACAATCAAGCTACATCTTATCAAAAAACGGTCAATAATAAAAGCTGGAGAGGTTTTGAGAGAGCACTTATAGAAAAAGAAATCGCCGAGGATCGTCATTTTATCATCAAAGAAGGCGAAGAAGTTGCCTGTACATTTGTACTTACTTTTAATGATTTGATTATCTGGAAAGAAGCCAGTAAAGATTCGGCCGTATATCTTCATAGAATTGCTACAAACCCAAAATTCAGAGGACAATCGTATGTCAAAAAAATCATCGAATGGGTTAAAACATATGCTAAAGAAAATAATAAGGAATACATTCGTCTTGACACACATAGTGGCAACGAGAGAATAAACCAATATTATACAAGTTGCGGTTTTGACTATAAAGGTATCAGCACTATAGAATGGACTAGCGAATTACCGGAACATTATAAAGAAGGTTCTTTTAGTTTGTTTGAGATTAAGCTGTAAGCCTTTAATTAAAAAACCTAAAATGAACGAACAAGATTATTTAATAAAAAATGTTTTCATTGGACTTAAGAATCTTAATACTGGATTTGATACTGAATCTATATATTATTTCTCTGAAAACGATTTTGAAATAGTTCTTGACAGGGCCGAAAAAATTGGCATTCAAATTTTAGGAATTGAACCTTGGCAAAACGAAGAATTTTACGATGTTGTTACAGCAGAAGATTTTACCTCCGATCCTGAGTGGTATCGAAAAGCATTCTTTAAATTTAAAGAAAGGGAAGAAAATCTTCAGTATTCTGCTAGTTACAAAATACCTTTTACGCTGCCAAACAAATAAAAACTGATTTTTTCAATACAACAAAGCCCTTGTGAATATATTTCTACAAGGGTTTTCTATTTTATAAATCATAAGAAAAATCCTAAATTTAAAATGATGTGGTTTTGAGTATTCACGTTGTTTTTATATTATAATTTCACTTATTATATTTAAACCAAAGACATTAAATTCAGTTAGTTTATATTTGGATAAATGCGTGCGAAAACATGAGTAAAAAAAAGATAATTCTGCCTGATTCTGTGATTTTTCCAGAACGAAACAAAGCAAATCATAATGATGAATTGCTGCTTGTTAACAAAAGGCTTGCTCAACAAATCGAAGAGCGAAAAAAACGTGCTGCAGAATTAATCATTGCCAATACTGAATTGGCTTTCCAAAACAAAGAAAAAGAAAAACGTGCCGCTGAATTGGTTATCGCCAATGCTGAATTAGCGTATCAAAATCAGGAAAAGGAAGATCGCGCTGCTGAACTTGTTATTGCAAATACTGAATTAGCGTATCAAAATAAAGAGAAACAAAAACGCGCAGATGAATTAAGCATTGCTAATTCTGAACTACTTTTTCAGAACAAGGAAAAAGAAAAACGTGCTGCTGAACTTGTCATTGCAAATGCTGAACTGGCTTATCAAAACCAGGAAAAAGAAGATCGTGCTGCTGAACTTGTTATTGCGAATAAGGAATTGACTTTTCAAAATAAAGAAAAAGAAAAACGTGCTGCTGAACTTGTTATTGCAAACACGGAATTAGCATATCAAAATAAAGAGAAACAAAAACGGGCAGATGAATTGAGCATTGCCAACTCTGAACTTCTATATCAGAACAAGGAAAAAGAAAAACGTGCCGCTGAATTGGTTATTGCAAATGCAGAACTGGCGTATCAAAATCAGGAAAAAGAAGATCGCGCTGCTGAACTTGTTATTGCAAATAAGGAACTGACTTTTCAAAATAAAGAAAAAGAAAAACGCGCTGCTGAACTTGTTATTGCAAATACAGAACTAGCGTATCAGAATAAAGAAAAAGAGAAGCGTGCTGCCGAGCTTCTAATCGCAAATGCTGAACTTACTTTTCAGAACAATGAAAAGGAAAAACGCGCCGCCGAACTAATTCTCGCCAATAACGAACTTGAAGCTTTCACTTATATTTCAAGTCATCACTTGCAGGAGCCTTTAAGGAAAATACAGGTTTTTTCAGACCGGATCTCTACAGATGAACATCACAATTTAACTGATAAGGGAAAATATTATTTTGAGCGAATAGAAGTTGCCGCTTTTCATATGCAGGCGCTCATAAACGATTTATTGACTTATTCGAGAACTAGTGTAACTGAAAAGAAATTTGAAAACTTAAATCTTAATACTATTATAAATAAAGTACAAGAAGATTTAAAAGAAGAAATAATAGCAAAGAAAGCAATTATCGAAATATTCGGAGATTGTAATGCCTTTATAATTCCGTCCCAGTTTCAGCAGTTGGTTTATAATTTATTGAGTAACTCACTTAAATTTTCAAAAAAAGCAGAAATCCCACATATTATAATAAAAAGTTTTTACACAAAACCTAAAACAAAAAAACTTCAGTCAACGAATTACTGCCATATTACGATTAGCGATAATGGTATTGGATTTGACTCACAATTTGAAAGTCGGGTTTTCGAAATGTTTCAGCAACTTAATAATAAAGCAGATTATAAAGGAACGGGAATTGGTCTTGCGATTGTAAAAAAGATTGTAGAAAACCATAACGGAATTATTACGGCGACCGGTAAACTTGATCACGGTGCCAAATTCGATATTTATATTCCTGTCGTATAAATAAGAAAAACTTTTGCATAGAGAATAGCTTTATTTCTTCACTAAAATTGACTTGCATAAATTGGCTGTATAATCCCTTTGAGAAAAATTTACAGCCTCCCGTCAAAAAACACTCAACGGCTTTTTTCTAAAAAAAACTTCTTTCAACCGCTCAACTAGACGAAACGGCCTGATTTTGTGGCTAAAAAAAAATTAAAGAGCCCCATTTACCCCAAAATTTTTGTTAAAAATCACTTTTTAAAGTAAGTTATTAAGTACTAATTATTAATTAGTAAGTGCTTAAAATGTAGTTTGTCGATTATAATTACATCTTGTCTGAAACTTGATAATTTGTATATTAAATGTGAAATTACATTCTACATTTGCACTGAAAATAAACAAAATAACAAATTTAATTTTAGTAAAATTCCCAATGAAAAAAATAATTTTAGCCTCTATTCTTATGTTAGGCCTTGTTACAGTAAATGCTCAAAATGTTACATTAAATGTAAACTTAAAACCTATCCAGACCTTAGTGGTTAGTCCTTCACTAAAAGTTGTAAATCTTACTTATGCAACTACAGATGATTACAAAAATGGTGTGTCTTCAATAAATACAGATCAATTAAGTATTTACAGTACCGGAGGTTTTCAGGTAAGAGTAAAAAGCGCAAGTGCTACAATGCTAAACGGAGGTAAGATAATAGATGCTAATACTATTCAAATTAAAGCAACTGCCGGTTCTGATGCTATAAACGGTGCTCAATATACTCAAAACGTTCAATTATCAAACACTGATGCTACTTTGGTAACTTCTACAAAAGGTGGAGTAGACAAAAAGATTAGTATTGAGTATAAAGGTGCAGGTGCTAATACTTATATTGACAACTATGTTCCAGGACAAAATCCTACAGTTTATACTACTGAACTTACCTATACTATTGTAAGTCAATAATAACATAAGGTGAAATAAATAAAAAAAATGTCACAAGAAATTGTGGCATTTTTTATTTAGTTAACTTTGCTTTACTTCAATTAATCTCCCAACAGATTTTTTTAACCTACTTAAAATGAATAAACTTGCTTTAATTTTCTGTTTTTTAGTTTTTCAAGTACACGCACAAACTGGTATTTCTGTATCACCTCCAAGAATTTATTTTGAGTCGAAACCAGGAACCAGTAGTACTCAAAAAGTAACGGTAACAAATGTTAGCGCAAAGAATACTTTGGATCTTGCTGTGAGTCTTGGCGATTGGGAGTATGACGAAAAAGGTGAAAATATGATGTACCCTTCGAATACTTTAAAAAACTCTTGTGCAAGCTGGATTTCTGTCAAAAATAGTGATAATTATTTTTCGCTAGCTCCCGGAGAAAGGAAAGAACTGGAGGTAACTATTACACCTGTAAAGATTGCTAATGATAGTCTGCCCACTCATACAGCTGTTTTATATGTAAGTCAAATGAATCCTGTGGATGATTATGATAGCAAAGGAGCAAATATTAAGGTGAGCATTCGTTCCGGAATCAAAATTTTTCACACCCTTTCGAATAGTCTTACCAAAAAAATTGAAATTGAAGATTTAAAATTTGATCAATCCACGAATAACCTAAACTTAAAATTTAAAAATCAATCTCAAATTTGGGTAGATGGTAAAATTTCAACCGAAATTATTAACATTAAAACGGGTAAAAAAGTGGTAGTAAATGATATCGTTTTTTATACACTGCCGGGAAATTTACGTAAATTAAGTATTCCTGTTACTGAAGCTTTAGAAAAGGGATCTTACAACGCATCTGTAATTATTGATTATGGTGATTCGTCTCAATTGGAAATGGCTGAATTAAATTTTAATTATGAATAGATATATTCTTATTATTCTCTTTTGTACTCCTTTTTTTGGCACTGCTCAGATTTCTGTTACATCTTGGATAAATTCCTATTTACAAATTAACTCTTATAATGGGAATACCAATCCTGATGCCTATACGGTTACATTTGCCGGAAATGGTAATCTGAATATTCCTCATTGGAAACTTTCTGCACGATTGAAACGAAATATTATATCTGAAGATGGTAAATTTACCATCCCTTCTAATAAAATTTCTTTTCAACCCATTTCTACAACTGGTCAGGCGTATCCAAATCCAGTTCCGACTTTTTCACAAATTGGCGCTCCATTAAATGTTTTTTTACAAGATAATAGTGAATCTTTTCTAATCCCCAATTCTAATGCCCCTATTTATAACAATCCACAAGCGCCAAATGGTTATTACAACCTTCAGCTAAAATATGCACTTACCCTTCTTGGTGGTTCCTATTTAGGAAGTTTCCCTGCCTGGACAAAATTTATTGCTTCTGTCGAGTTTACTGCATACGATCAGAATAATGCCGTAATTGGAAAGATGAATCATGATTTTCAATTTCAAATTGGAAATATTACTGATGCACCGCCTCCTGCAGACATCCTTTCTTTAAAAATAAATATGAATGCTGCAAATGGGCTTTTAGAATTTAAAACCATGCAGGATTATACTAATGGAACTAGTGTGACTTATACAGATGGACTATCAGTAACCACTAACAGTAACTTTCAGATTAAGGTAAGATCCCTTCAAAGCAATTTACAATCTGCTGCCGGAAATTCGATTCCTGTTAATGTTATTAATTTAACGTTAGGAACAACAACTTCTAACGCCAATCAACGTATTTTTCCAATTGTACTTAGTGCTGCCAATCAAACTCTGGTACAAGGCAATAGTACTAATAACACACCTTACCGCTTCGATATCAAATACTTCACACTACCACAGGACGTTCGTTTGATTGATGCAAAATCAGATAATTATACAACTACTTTACAATATGAGATTACCCCTCAATAATTATTAAAAGATGCGTTCTTGTAACTTTAAACTTTTATCACTCTTTTTCTTGTTTTTTATTCTGGTAAACCATTTGAATGCTCAACAGATTCAGAATGCGGTTACTATGGAGATAGAAAAAGATGCTTCTTTTCAAAAAGGTTCTTTAGTGAGTGTAGTAGTAGTTATTAAAAATACAACACCAGATAAAATAAATGGAAAAATCTATTTTACTTTACCTAAAGGATATAGAAACCTGGGATCTCAAGGTCTGGAAATTGCAATGCTTCCTGATGAAACCCGCCACATTCCTGTTAAATTTATAATTGACGAAGACGCTTTTGCCGGATCTTCCTTAATTATCTGTAAATTGATGGATTCTTCGGGAAAATTACTTGCAGAACAAAGTACCAATAATGTAATCGAGATCAACAATACACTTATTATTACTCCTTTAGAAACTTCTATTTACAGATCATCCAACAATGAACCTATAAAGGTAAAAGTAAAGGTCAGCAATAAAGGGAATGTTAAGCAAAACATTACTTTAGTCTGTAAGTTTCCGGACCCGACAAATGGCAATTTATTTCTGGAACAAAATGCTGAAATTGCTGTAAAAAAAGATTCCATTTTCACTTTCACTTATCTTCCTTCAAAAGAGTTAGCCAAACAATCCAACTATTCGATCCGCATATCCGGATTCAGGAATCCAAGTAAAGAAATGTTTGGTAATACTATGGTAGAAGTTCAAAATATTGCCAGCGTGCAACAATATCAAGGTGACTCATTTATTAATTTTCTGGACGAAGCACAAAACCAAATTACGTCTAGCTACAGAAGATTTGGTGGCGGAATCGATTTTTATCAGCTAAGAGGATCCGGTGGAGTAAATATTCCTACAGGGTATCTTTTTATGCAAGGGAATATTGCTTTAACAAATGGCCAGGAAATTCCTTTAATAACCAATACCAATTTAGTATATCGTCAGGAAAAAAATGAATATACAATTGGAAATATTAATAAACTACTTGAAATGACCCTGGTAGGACGAGGTGCAGAATACAGTCACACGTTCGAAAAAAATCAAAAAGTTGAAGTAGGTTTTGTCGATCAAAATTATAATTTGATAGAACCGGACAGTTGGCTCAAAAATGGTTACGGTTTCTTTGCCAAAGGAATGCTTAACTCTAATAACAGCTCGCATAATGCTTCGGCTAGCTACTTGTATCGCTATGATCCATTTGAAAAAGCAAAACATAGTATTCTGGGAACAGAAGTTAATTATGATTTTAATCCGGTCTGGAGACTGAACGCAAAAGTAAACGGCGCAATGAGTATTTATGAAATACAGGATTTCATCAAACCTTCTTTTGCAGGAGAAACCAATTATTCCGGAAAAATTAAAAACTTCAATATCAACGGAAATTATTATTTAAGCTCTGATTATTATCCCGGAAACCGACGAGGAAGTATGCAGCTGCAACAGAATATTAGTACCAATATAAAAAATTACAACCTTCATGCAAATGTAATTCTTTCTGATTTTTCGCCTAAATTCTATTCGTTTGAAACACAACAGAAATCAACAAATAACAGAATAGAAATAGGAAACCGATTTCCTAAATTCAGAGATTTCACTCTTAGTGTATTGTATCAATATCAGGACGAAAGCTCTAATAGCTACAATCGCCTTTTAGGGGATTTAGATATTACTACGGCACAAAAAATGTATGCGAATCGTATCGTTGAGCAATTATCATGGGTTAATAATTCATCACGACAATCAGCTGTTTTAGGACTTGAAACCGGTATTGTAAGGTATCCTATGCAAACTGATAATCAGTTTCAGATGAAAATAAATGCGAATTACAGTTATAGAAATTTTAATATTAATTCAAATTTTCAATCGGGCAGTTATTATTTATCTGAATATGCTTTTTCTAACGTTGCCGGCAATAGTGTAAATTATGAGAAGCTTGCAGTATCTTTATTTTACACCAATAACTTTGTAAACGACAAAGTAAACCTGAATACCGGAGTTTCGTATATAAAGGATATTGTATATGGAAAATCGCCCTCTGCATTTATCAATGCTAAATATAACGGAAAAGCATTCAGTACTTTTTTTAATTCATCCTGGTATAATTATTCTTCTGGATCTCTTACCAATAATACCTTCACTTTTGAAATTGGTGTCACGGTAAATTTACAGAAAACCATATTAAATCCAGATCAAAAAAGTACTATCAAAGCACTGTTATATTACGATATTAACAATAATAATCAGTATGATCCGGGCGAAAAATACGCCGCAAATTATATGATTAACATCAATAAAATTGCCTTGCAGACAAATAAAGACGGAATGGCAATTTATAAAAGGGTACCATACGGCACTTATTCTTTAAAGCAATTTACACAGGATGGCTGGTATTATGATGATGCTACTTTTGAGGTTGACCGACATTCGTACAGCATTTCGATCCCACTTCACCAAAGCGGAAAAATGCAAGGAAAAGTTTCCTTTGCGTACAATACTACAACAGCTGTTACTTTTGATCATCGTGCTTCCGGCATCTCTTTTAACATCATGAAAGACAATCAACTGGTCAAAAAAATATATACTGATGACGATGGCAAGTACATATCATTTCTTCCAATTGGTAATTACGTCATCACGATTGATGAAAAATCGCTTCCTGCCAATACATTTTGCGAAACAACAAGCTATGACATAGCTCTAAAAGCAGGAGAAATAGTAGTCGTACCTGAATTTATTATAAAAGTAAAAGAAAAGAAAGTCAATACTAAAAAGTTCTCTAATTAATGTTTTTGTAAAAAGCCTTTTTTAAAACCTCTTTAGAAATTTTTCTCAAAAATTAATCCATAAAAAAACCCAATGCTACATCTGGATGTAGCATTGGGTTTTATTTTACAAATACTCAATAATAAGTATTACTTGCATAAAGGATGGGATTCGAACGCACGATAGCGTTACCCATATACTAGCTTTCCAGGCTATCTCCTTCAAACTCATGAAATCGTAATCCTGACTGTACAGTTTGTATTGTAGTCATTAGTTTCGTTTGTTTTTGAGTCTGTTTTCTAATTCTTTCAATTCTTCGAGATCCTCCTCGTCTGCTTTTTTGGCTTCTAGCTGTTTACGTTGTTTATGGAAGTCTTCATAAATAGAATCTACTTTTTCTTCCATCTGCAGATGAATGATTTTTCCATTGTGAGTCAGAACTTCTTTATCATTAAACTCTATAATTCTGTCAACATTTGTTTTCCAGAAATTCATTGCAATATCTTTTCTGTTTTTTGCTCTCAATTCCGCAGTTTCAAGAAACACTACTACAAAACGATTTAAGGTATCTATTTCATCAGAAGTAAGATAATTTTTTGCTGTATAAATATCCTGCTTGCGTACAATGCTTCCTTTCCAACTAGTAAGTGCCATATTCGATGCATTGGCATTGGCACGGGAAACGATAATTTCAGCAGCAGTTTGTCCTGTAATAGCATAGAGCAATTTATTTTGTGTCTCAGCAAAAAACATTTGAGTAGCTTTATCTGTTGCATCGTAGTCACTGCTTAAAGCAAATAAGTCACGAACTTTTTGATAAAATCTTTTTTCAGAAGCCCGAATATCCCTAATTCGTTCGAGTAATTCATCAAAGTAATCTGATCTTTCGTTTGGGTTTTTAAGACGTTCATCATCCATAACAAAACCCTTAATCATATAATCCTGCAGGTTTTGGTTTGCCCATTGTCTAAACTGGGTTCCTCTTTTACTTCGCACTCTAAAACCAATTGCTAAAATCATAGCCAAAGAATAAAATGCAACATTATATTTTTTACCATCAGAGGCAGTTGTCAAGTAATCCTTTACAACTGAATCCTCATCTAATTCCTTCTCTTTTAAGACATTTATAATATGTAGACTTATGTTTTGCTTAGAGGTGTCAAAAAGTTCCGCCAGTTGATTTTGATTCATCCAGACATCTCCATCTCTAGCAAGAAGAGCTACATTAGATTTTCCATCAACAGTATTGTAAAAAATAAATTCTTGTTTTTCCATCTTAAAAATAAGTTTTTACGTTTGGATCATTACAACAGAAACAACAGATTTAGTAATTGAGAAAGTTAATAAAAAAACCCCGAAATACAGATTTCGGGGTTTGGTATTATTTAAGTCAAAATTTGCAGAGAGGATGGGATTCGAACCCACGATACAGTTACCCATATACTAGCTTTCCAGGCTAGCTCCTTCAACCACTCGGACACCTCTCTAATTAGGTTTGCAAATAACTTAAAAAAAACTGAGTTAGAAAAACAAAATCAACATTAGTTTAGAAGACTTTTGATTGTATTGGTAAATTTTATTTTTTGTCACGAATTTCACGAATTTTTAATACACAAATAAAAACAGAAAACTTATAATTCGTGGAAATTCGGGAAATTCGTGGCCAACTTTTATTTTTTATTCTGAATTACATACTTTTTCTAAATTCTTCCATAAATAGTTTTACAGCCTTTTTTTGATACGCTCCTTCGATCGTTAACATGAACGAATCTCTTTGAGTTGCAACTCCTGTAATATTGATCGCTTTTATATTGCTCCAGCCTTGTAAAGCTTTCTCTGTTACAATTGTAGCCCAATAATCACTGTCGCCAACCAATCGCAATAAGGCATGTACCGCGTTTAATTCTATAGAAACTTTTGGCTTCATGTTGTTTTTCAGGAACAATTCATCCAGAAACTCTCTGGAATTAAATCCTTTTACGGGTAAAATAAGTGGAAGATCCTCTATTTTTTTAAACGAAATTTTATCTAAAGCCGCCAATGGATGCTCTTTTGAAACCGCCAAAACTAATTTTGACCGAAACAAAGGCACCTTTTGAAAAGGAAGTTCGATTTCGTTTGAGGAAATAACCAAAACCAAATCTAATTCATTATTTAATAATTTAAGTTCTAAAGGTTCAGTGGTGCCATATTCAACAACAATTTTTAAATTGGGATAGGTTTTAGCAAACAAATTCACGACCGGCAAAACCAAAAGCCCAAAAATATAGGTTACACCAATGCGTAATTCTCCGCCAATCATTTGGTTCAAATCATCAATAGCCTGTTTACCACTTTGCACATTTTCGATAACTTGTTTGGCGTGAATCAGGAAAACAGATCCAGCTTCGGTAAGCTGAACTTTTTTTCCAATCCTTACAAACAAAGGCATCCCGAGTTCTTCTTCTAATTTTTTTATTTGTTGCGACAAGCCGGATTGCGTTACAAAACACAACTCTGCTGCTTTTGTAAAATGCAGTACTTCAGCAGTTTTAATGAAATATTGTAGTTGATAAATCTCCATATCGATAAGTTTTAATACTCATTATCAGTAAAATTATTAATTTTTCTAATGAAATACTAATTCCGAACTTTGTAAAAAATATCAGGCATCATGTTTAAAGCGTTAAAATCAAAAAACTTCAAGTTATTCTTTTACGGACAATCAGTTTCAGTAATTGGAACCTGGCTTCAGAAAACAGCCGTAAGTTGGATGGTTTACAGCGTTACAGGTTCAGTTTTCTTACTTGGATTAGCTACTTTTTTAAGTATGATTCCGTCATTGTTTCTGGCACCTTTGGCCGGAAGTATCATTGGGCGTTACGACAGACATAAAGCCATGATCTTATTGCAATCTTTGGCAATGCTTCAGGCTGGAGCTTTGGCTTTAATGATTTACTTAAAAATTTACAACATCAACTTTATATTGGCTTTAAGTTTAATTCAGGGAATTATCAATTCCTTTGATATGACCTGCAGACAAACGATGATGATTGAAATTGTCGACAATAAAGAAGATTTACCAAATGCCGTTGCATTAAACTCAACTCTAAACAATTTTGCCCGAATTGCGGGTCCTGCTTTGGCCGGAATCATTCTTCATAATTATGGTGAAGACATTTGTTTTATTGGAAACTTCCTGAGCTATATTCCTGTTTTGATTTCTTTATTGATGATGAAAATCACACCACACATTAAAGCAACCGAAAAAATGAAAATGTTCGATGATTTCGTCGAAGGATTAGATTACGTGAAAAAAGAAACCGAAATGGCCAAAATGCTCCTAATGTTAATGTGCAGTAGTTTGTTCGTGATTTCTTTTAATACTTTAATGCCTGTTTTTGCCAAAGATCTCTTCAACGGAAACGCCCAGACTTTTAGTTGGTTCGAAAGTGCCGCCGGAATCGGGTCTATTGTATCTGCTATTTATCTTGCTAATCTTAAAAAAGCAGATAATATGGGCAAAATAATGATCGCTGCGAGTTTATTATTAGGTTTTAGCATTATTATACTTGCTTACTCTAATAGCCTTTCTGTTGCGCTTATTTGCATGGCGTTGAGCGGTGTGGGTATGATGGCACAAACCTCATCAATCAACATTTACATTCAGACGCAAAGTACTGTGAATATGCGTTCAAGAAGTATTAGTTATTATTTAATGGCTTATCAAGGGATGATTCCTGTGGGAAGTTTGATTATTGGCTACGTTTCACACATCATAGGAACCAGAAATACGGTCGCTATCCAGGGAATCATTTGTATAATTTCTGTAATTGTGTATGTTTATTATAAAAGACATAGCATTGAGGAAGAATTTGAAACTTGCGAAGTTCAATACAAGGATTAAATTTTAAATTCCAATATTTTAAAATTCCAAATTCCAAGGGAAGGCTCATTTAGAACCATATAAGTGATATAAGAAATTATAAGTCTTGTTTAAATTTCAATTGTATACGAACTTGCAATGGAAATTCCAATTGTCTACTCATGATCTTATCATTTCGACAGAGGAGACCCGAGCGATAGCGAACAGGCGAAGCAAATCACACTAGAAATTTCGCAAACAAAATCGCCAATCTTTGTAGAGTTCCTTATGTGATTTCTCCCTTTGGTCGAAATGACAAGATTGTGATCAAATCTTGTCGAAATGAAATATTAAACGAAAACAGTCTTATGAAAATGATTGCCCTAGCCCCGATAGAAGTGGAAATCCTTTTGTTCCGGGCTTCGGAACAAAAGATTGGAGCGGATAGCGGGATTAGCTCCTAAAAAAAAAGATTTGGTTTTATCATAGAAATCGAAATGACAAATATTGTGGTTATTTTGTGTTTCTATCTTTGTCAAAGTTTTAAACTTGACAAAGATTTCGCTATCTAAAATGAACTTATATCACTTATATGGTGAAAAACTTTAAAACGAAAAAAGAAACACCAATTACTAAAAAATTCCAAATTCTAATCTTGAGATTTATTTCTCACGTTTTGGAATTTGGAATTTTTAATATTGGAATTTTTCTATTTACAACGAAATCTCCCCACGTAATGCCGTTTCAAAAATGGTTTTAAATTCCGCTTGAGGGATATTATGTCCCAACAAATACATAAGTTTAGTAATGGCGGCTTCTGTAGTAATGTCTTTTCCTGAAATAACGCCAAGTGATTTTAAGGCTGTACTGGTTTCGTATTGTCCCATATTTACACTTCCGGCTGAACATTGCGTTACGTTGACGATATGTAAACCGGATTGAATCGCTTTCTGAATCAAATTCAAAAACCAATCTTCGGTTGGGGCATTTCCGGAACCGTATGTTTCGAGAACAATTCCTCTTAAGCCTTTTATCGCCAGAATCGAGGATAAAACGACTTCGCTCATTCCGGGAAACATTTTTATGATTGCTACATGATTGTCTAAGTTTTTATGGACAATTAATTTAGCATCTGTTTTTACAGGAAGAAATAAATGGGAGTTTAGTTTAAGATGAACACCCGATTCTACCAATTCAGGATAATTAGGCGCTGTAAATGCTTTAAAGTGTTCTGCATTTACTTTTGAAGTTCGGTTTCCTCGATATAATTTGTATTCAAAATACAAACAAACTTCGTTGATGACCGGTTTTCCGTTTTCCTGAAGAGAAGCAATCTGAATTGCTGTAATCAGGTTTTCTTTTGCATCTGTACGCAAATCACCAATTGGCAATTGAGAACCGGTAAACACTACTGGTTTTGCTAAATTCTCCAGCATAAAACTCAATGCCGACGCTGAATACGACATTGTATCTGAACCGTGAAGTACTACAAAACCATCAAAGGAAGTATATTTTTCTTCGATGATTTCAGCAATTTTCGTCCACATTTCAGGATTCATATTTGATGAATCTATTGGGTCTTCAAATGAAAACGTTTCAATCTCGCAATCTAATTGTTTGATCTCAGGAATTTTTTGCAATAATTTACCAAAGTTGAACGCTTTGAGTGCGCCTGTCTCAAAATCTTTGCTCATACCAATGGTTCCACCAGTATAAATCAATAATATTTTAGCTTTAGATGACATCCTGGTATTTTAATTTATTGACTACAGGATTTGCATACATGGCCAGAAATCCTTGTCTTGCTACTGGATTATCCGTATTCCCGATACGCATTTCTAAACGACGTTCAAACAAAGATTTCTCGCTCTCTTTATATAAATGAGAAAATCTATCCGTTCCGTTCAAAATATCGTAAGCAATAAAATTGGTTGGCCATAAATGATAATTCTTTAAAACCGAATCATCAATGACTTGTGCCAAAGCCTGAATCTGTTTATTGGCATTGTCGTTTTCAGCAACAATCTGATCAATTTCAGTATCCAGAACATCTCCAACAGAAATGTGTATTCTTTTTTTAGTTCCCATGATACCACTTAAGATGGTCATGAAATCTTCATTTTTTTCTTTAACATAAACCTCGTTATTTGCTTCTGCCATTAATTGTGGCATTTTCAGCACATCTGTAGGATCGTATTCGTAGGAGATAGAAACGGGAACAATTTTTAGTTTCTTAAAATAGTCCATTAGATTAGGCTCATCAGAACCCATTCCAATCATTTTTAGAACACCCGGATTGGTTTCGTCATTTCCGTCTTTAGTACGTCCTTCTCTTTGTGCAATCCAAACCGAACGGTTTTCGCGAAGCAATAATTGTCCAATATACTCAGCAAGCAATTTAGAGCTTTGCAGCATTTCTCTTGGCGTCAGACCTCTTAGAACCAAAAAGTTTCTGTTCAGTTTTGCTAAAGTGCTTAAAAAGGCTTTTTTAACAAGATTATCTCCAATTGCAGATGCTGTCATGACTAAACCATGCTCAAACAAACAAACATTTAATAAGGTTGTATCTAATAGGATATCTCTATGATTTGAGATAAATAAGTAAGACGTATTTTTTTCCAGTTTCTCAAATCCTGAAGTGGTAAGACCTTCAGAACTTTTCTCTAAAACTCTTTGTATCGTATTATAAATAAAGTTGCATTGAAAATCACGAATTGAATGTGTTTTCTTAAGCTGCTCTTTCCAAACCTCATCTTCTACTTCCGGAAAAGTAAAGTTCATCATGGTTTTCATCATCGGGTGATTGGCAACATCATGAAGTGCTTCATTTATTTCAGAATCATAAAACGGTCGAATGGCATCAAATCTCTGCATTATTTATATAGGTTTTAAGTGGGCAAAAGAACAAAAAAAAAATTAAACTATTGTAAGGTATAAATTAAATCCCAAAAACGTTTATAGAATTTTGTGTTGTTCGTTGTGCAATTTCCTCTTCAGAAACGTCATATATATCTGCCAATTTGCTAATAACATTTACCAAATAACTGCTTTCATTACGTTTTCCGCGATACGGAATTGGCGCTAAATAAGGTGAATCGGTCTCTAATACGATATGTTCAAGCGCTATCTGATTTAAAAACTGATCAATTTTTCCGTTTTTAAAGGTTACTACACCTCCAATTCCTAACTTCATATTGTAAGAAATCGCCTGAAGTGCCTGTTCGTAGGTTCCGGAAAAACAATGAAAAATTCCGAACAAATCAGCTGACTTTTCTTCTTTCAGCACTTCAAAAATCTCATCAAAAGCTTCACGACAATGAATTACGATGGGTAACTTATATTGTTTGGCTAATTGTATTTGTCTCTTAAAAGCAATTTGCTGTTCTTTAAGATGTGTTTTATCCCAATACAAATCGATTCCTATTTCACCAACGGCATAAAATTTTCTTTTTGCCAGTTCAGTTTCAACATGTTTCAATTCTTCTTCATAATTATCTTTGACATAAGTGGGATGCAAACCCATCATCAGATATACGTAATCAGGATAATTTTGTTCCAGATCGTACATTGATTGTGTCGCAGCAGCATCGATAGCAGGAATAAAAAAGCGTGTTACTCCGGCATCTATTGCTCTTTGCATCATCTCGTCGCGATCCTGATCAAACTCTTCAGAATATAAATGGGTATGTGTATCAGTAATTATTGGTGTCAAAATTGAATCTTATTATTTTTAAAGGTTCAAAATTACGATAATATTAAAGACTTTCCAATTTGAATGGAATGATGGTAAAATGGCACGCAGATGACGCGGATTCACTCCGTGAAAGCGCTGATGAATGCAGATTTTTTCTTGTTTTGATTTTCTTTGTTAGATTGGAGCGAAGTTGAAGTCAATGGCACGCGGATGACGCGGATTCACTTCGTGAAAGCGCGGATGAATGCAGATTTTTTCTTGTTTTGGTTTTCTTTTAATCATGAAAACCTTTGTCAAAGTTTCGAACCAAGAGTGTAAGGAACTTTATTTTATGCATTGAATGTCTCTATTTTAGCAGGATCCCCACCACAATGTATTACTATTTGTTGAATAATTTCATTTTGTAATTGATTACAAAATGAAATTTTGGGGATCTTATATCCTTTTAATTCATTTAGTTTTATATAACTCAAGAGCAAGATTGATGCAATTAAAATAATATATATCATTACCTGAATTCCATTCCACTGTCTTGAAAAATAGTGCTTAAAATTCATTTCTTGCTTTATAAATCTAAAGAAACGCTCAATGTCCCAACGCTTTTTATAAATTTCTGCTATTTGATCTGCCGTAAATTCTTCTTCTGGCAAATTGCTTAAAAACAAGATCTTCTCTCCATCAGATTTTAATATCCCTTCCACTAATCTAAAAACTATTTTAGTCTTTTTTTGATTCGAGTAAAGATAAACCCTGCTATGTTTTGTTAATTTAAGAATATCATTTTCAAAATCCAATGGAGTGACCTTACTGCCTTTCTCTACTTCATATTTAGATGATTTATAAATTCGGGTTACAAAATATTTATCATCAGTAGAGAGATCAACCATTGTTTTTCTATTCTTCATTCCACGATCAAAAACGGCAATATCTTTTTTGTTGGCTATGTGCTCTTCTAGAATATTGCCCAAAGCCAAATCTTCACTAATCATTTTTTGATCCTTGTGAAACTTTACATTAAAGGGCAATTCATTAAAACCAATTGTAAATTTTATACTATTTTTGCCCTGTTCTCCTTTTTTGTTTTTCTGCCCATTTCGCATCCCGAAACTTAACAAAGAAGCAGATAAGCTTGTAATTGTGGAATCATACAAACTTAATTTGATCTTATCTTTATCATTGAGTTTATCCTGAAAAACAGTAACGGTGTGCTGATAAAGTTTTTCGAAATACTCAACGTTTATTTTTCCTATTCTCTCTGCAATACTGCTGTGACTTACACTTTTATCTTTGGGAATTTGAGCATATTTACAAAAAAAATGATTCTCATAAAAATTCTCAAATACTCTAGAGCTGGCTCTATTTTCATTTAAGACTCCAAAAACACAAAGTTTAAATAATTCCTTGCTTTTTAGTTTTTTAGCATTCCAGTCAACCATAGTTTGCTGAGCAAAAAAATCAAGTTGATCTTCTGAAATATAATTTAATATTTCTTTTACTTCTGTTCTGATTTGCATTTTCTGATAGATTTATAAATACAGAAAATAAAAATAATAGTTTTTTACAAAAGTTCCTTACACTCTTGGTTCAAAAACTTTGACAAAGGTCCTTAGCTCAAAAAATTCGCAAAGTATTTTACCTCTTGAGAATCTCTGTGTAATTCTTTGTGTGTTTTGTGAATTTTTTTTTTTTGTGTGTGTGTGTGTGGTGAAATCCCAAATTTAATCTAACTCATCGAGAAGCTTCTCAACATCGTCATAGTTTTCATAATCCTGCGAAATGGTTTCCAGGATTTCTCTACATTCTTTGTACTTCTTTTGTTTCAATTTAGACAAGGCAAGACTCCATGTTGCTTTTTCTTTATAAACAGATGTTCCTGATCTTAACTCATTAAAAACAGCTTCGGCTTTTGGATATTTACTTTCTTCTAATAAAGAAATCCCATAAAAATATTGAATTTCGGGTGTTTTATTTTCTTTTAAAATTGCTTCAAAATGCGGAATTGCTGTTGCGTATTTCCCATCATTAAATGCCGCCTGAGCTTCTTTTAAGTTTTCATTTGTATCGCCTCTTTCTACAAATGCGGCCGTTTCAGGATTATCATAATCAGCAAAAGTTGGGTTGTTATAATCAAAAAAGAACAATCCAAATAAAATAATTACAGATGCCGCCGCTGCATAATACCAAGGACGCATTAAAACAACTTTTGGTTTACTATTATTAAAATGTTTTTCTGAAATTGTTGTTAGATTCGTTTTAAACGCTTCTCTTTCTTCGTCGTGTTCAAATTTAGTTGTAAGTCGGAGCTGCACTTCTTTAAACGTTTCAAATTCTGAGGACAATTCATGATCTTCAGACAATTGTTTTTCAAAATTATTTTTTTCCTCCTCAGTCATTTCTCCCTGAAGATATTGATCGAATAATATATAGCGTTCTTCGTTCATGGCTAATTATTTTTTAGCGATTTAATTTTTTTGGCTTCGTGAATCCATTGCATTAATTGCCCCACACATAACAGTTCTTTTTTTCGGGCACTATCATAAGTACCACTAGCCTTTTTAACCACTTCTTCAGTCTTTTTAGTGGTAAAATTCAGCCTCAATAACTCCTGACACTTATCTCCTAATTTCTGGAACATAGTGTCAAAAAGCTGCTGATTTTCATCAAATTCTTCTGTGTTTGTAATCAGTTGAAGTGCAGATTCATTCATAGATAAAATATCTTCATTGATTGCGACTTCTTTGTTCGATGTTTTTTTGAGCTCGTTCAACCATTTTCTTTTACACAATAAAAAAAAGTAGGCATCAAACGGGCAAGTCAGTTGCAGTGCATTTGCTTTGGCCTGATTAAAAAGTAAAATCATGATTTCCTGAACCACCTCCTGCGCATGTTCTTTATCTCCTGAATTATTCATAATGAACATTACCACTTTTGGAACGTACTTTTTGTAAATTGTCTGAATGATTGCTGAGTCATTTGCAGCAAGTCCTTCAATGTACATTTGATCAGGATGAATCTTATTTTGGCCCATAAAAAAACTTTTTGTAGCTAATTTAGAAAACAATTGTAAATAAACTTCACATTCATAGGTAACAATTAACATATCAAGCCAATATAATGCAACAGAAGTCTTTTAGCATTCAAAAATATGATTTAGGTTATCATAAAAAATAGCCACAGATGAAACGAATCAAAACAGATCGTTACCAATTTTGTCATTCATAGAATTTGCAATTCGTTCTCATTTATATATTATAATTCAACTTTTCTCTAATAAAAATCGACGAATTATATCTTTTACAGGAATTAGTTTATTGACTGTAATTGGTTTATTTTTGGTTTTCAATCACTATCGAAAATGGAAAATCTTCACGAAATTCTCAAGAAAGAGAAATACAGGAAAATAAAATTCAAAGTTACCAAAACACAACATCTTCTGATAAAAGCCAAAATCAACGGCGTTTCTGGTAATTTTATTTTAGATACAGGAGCATCTAATTCCTGTGTAGGATTTGAAAGCATCGAACGTTTTGAATTAAACGCAAAAAAATCAAAAACCAAAGCTTCCGGAGCCGGAGGAACTGGTATGAAAACACAAATTTCGACACACAATAATCTACAACTTGGCAGTTGGAAAAACATTGATTTTGGTTTGGTTATTTTTGATCTTTCACATGTAAATGAAGCTTTACAAGCTTACAAGGCAAAACCTGTTCACGGTATTATTGGGGCAGATGTTTTACTTGAAGGGAAAGCAATTATAGATTATTACAATCATTATTTGTACCTGAAATAATACTTATAAATTCCAAATTTTAAAATTCCAAATTCCAAATCTTAAAGTGGTTTCTGGTTCAATAAAAAATCCCAAATTTCAATTAAGAAATTTGGGATTTTTATTTTTACCAATTCCAACATTGGAATTTGGAATTTTAATATTAAGATTTAAAATTTTAGTGCGTATGTTTAGGATTAAAACCATCTTCACTAACTTCTGTTGGCGTATAATCAGCAAACATTTCAGCTTCGTAATCGATTTTTTCTCCTTTAGATAATCTGGCAATTATTTTTTCCATAATAAGATAAATAACGGGAACCACAACTAAGGTTAGGAATAAAGATGAAATCAATCCACCTATAATTACCCAAGCCAAACCATTTTTCCATTCAGCTCCTGCACCAGATGCTAAAGCAATTGGGAACATACCAAATACCATCGCAATTGTAGTCATCAAAATTGGACGTAAACGAGCGTGATTCGCCTGGATTAGTGCATTTCTAATGCTCTCCCCCGCTGCTCTTCGCTGATTGGTATAATCGACAAGCATGATCGCGTTCTTACACACCAGACCAATCAACATAATAATACCCAAAATGGTAAAGATGTTCAGTGTGTTATTAGTTAAAGCCAGGGCTAATAAAGCTCCAATAAATGAAAGCGGAATAGCAAATAATACTACAAACGGGTGAACGAAACTGTCATAAAGACCTACCATTACCAGGTAAACTAATATAATAGCAGCTAATAAAGCGATTCCTAAAGTACCAAAACCTTCACTTTGGTTTTCCTGATCTCCACCCCAGATATAGTTTACTCCTACTGGTTTTTTAAGTTTATCTAATCTCGCTTGCCATTGTGTTACAATTGTTCCTGAAGGAACCCCAACGTTTTGTCCTTGAACAGTTACAGAAGCAGATTTATCTCTACGCTCTAATTGGCTAGGACCAGAACCTTCAGTAATTGAAGCAAATTGAGACAATTTAATTTGTTGCCCCGCATTATTAATAAATATTAAATTACTAACATCGGTAATGTTTTTTCTATCAAAAGCATTATACTTGATATTGATATCGTATTCGTATTCGCCAGCTCTGAACTTTCCATCCGTATTTCCACTAAAAGCAGTTTGCATGGTCATACCCACTGTTTGAAGTGTTAATCCTAATGCAGCCATTTTATCACGGTCTACTTGTACGTTAACTTCAGGATTTCCATCTTCAACAGTCAATTTAATCTCTGTTGTTCCAGGTATTTTGCGTAATTCAGCTTCTGCTAATTTGGCAAATTTCATAGCGCTTTCTACAGATGGACCAGTTACAACTAATCCCAAAGTAGCATTTTCAGCTGTTCCTAAAATACCAACCGGAACCGTTTTTACTTTGGCTCCAACCAATACTTTTTCTAATTTACGTTTTATTTTCGCAGCATAAACCGAAGCATCATCTGTTCGTTCTGATTGATCAATCATTTTTACGTTAATCTCTGCCTTATAAGCTGTCGCTTGTGCCGCACCCATTCCTTCTGAAGTTTGTCCTACAGTTGTAATTTGGCTAAACACATATTTTTCACCTTTCAAATACGCTTCTGCTTTTTGTGTCATAAAGTTGGTTTGTTCCAACGAGGCGTCTTTCGGCATCTCTATTTGAACTAAAAACTCCCCACTATCTGATTTGGCAAAAAATTCTCCTCCAATAAATCCTCCTCCAAACAACGGAATTATAGTACCGAAAAACAATAGTAAAACAATTATAATAGTTTTGAAGTAATGATCTAAACACCAGTTTAACAATGTAGTAACCCAATCAGTAAAACGAGTTAATAATTTTTCGAAACCAAGAATTACTCTCCCAAATGCATTCTTTCCTTCAATGTGTTCTAATTTTCCAAAACGAGAAGACAACCAGGGAATAATTGTAAACGATGCTAAAAGTGAGAATAAAGTAGAAATAATTACCGTTACACAAAACTGTGTGATAATGTTCGAAACCAAACCAGAACTCATTGCAATAGGCAAGAACACTACGACAATTACCAAAGTAATCGAAGTTACTGTTCCACCAATTTCGGCTGTACCGTCATAAGAGGCACGAATTCGGCTTTTACCCATTTCCATGTGTCTGTAAATATTCTCCAATACTACAATGGCATCATCGACCAGAATACCAACCACAAGAGATAATCCTAATAAACTCATTAAGTTTAAGGTATATCCTAAAAGATAAATCCCAATAAATGTAGCAATTAACGAAGCAGGAATCGAAACCATTACAATCAATGAGTTACGAATACTATGAAGGAAAAACAACATTACAAAAGCAACTAAAACTACCGCAATCAATAAATCGTGAATTACAGAATCTGCAGCTTCTAAGGTATAAACGGTACTATCCTTGGCTATTTCTAACTTTAAATCATTAGTTTTATAATCTTTTTCCAGATTTTTAATACTTTGAATCAACTGCTCACTTACAGCAACCGCATTAGCGTCAGATTGTTTAATTACTTGTAAAATAATCGCGCTTTTTTGATTTACTCTCGAAATTTTTTCAGCAATTTTTTGATCATCTTGTACATCTGCAATATCTCGTAAACGGATTTGAATTCCGCCTTTAGATGAAACTACTAAGTTTCTTAATTCTTCAACATTTTTATATTTACCCGCTAAACGAATTAATATTTTCTGATCACGAGTCTGAATATTTCCCGTTGGGAAATCTAAGTTCGAAGTCAAAATATTTTGTTGTACTTCTGGAATAGAAAGCCCGTAACCCTGCATTTTTAATGCATCCAGGTTTACTTGAATTTCACGTTCCTGACCACCAATAATATCTACTTGTGCCACACCGGGAACACGAGATAAAACGGGAGCAATCTTTTTATCAATTAAGTCATAAAAAGCAGCCTCATCCATTTTTCCATTGGCTCCAATAGTCATAATTGGCAAATCACTCAAAGAAAATTTACTTAGCGATGGCGTTTTGGCATCGTCCGGTAAATCACTAATAATGGCATTAATTTTTCGCTGAGCATCATTCATCGAGACATCAACATTAGCTGTTGAAGTCAAAGAGATAGATACAACAGACAAACTTTCATAGGATTTGGAATCAATTTTCTTAATGTTTTCCAATGATGCAATCGCATCTTCCATTTTTTTGGTAATTGTATTTTCTACCTCACTTGGAGAAGCTCCGGGATAAACAGTAGAAATCGTAATAACGTTTTGTTCAAATTTCGGGATCAGCTCATAGCCTAACTGGCTGTAGCTAAACAATCCACCAAGTGTTAGAATTGTAAACAATACAATTACTAACGACGGACGTTTTATGGATATTTCGGCTAATTTCATATTTTTTGCTTTAGGCTGTAGGCTTTAGGCAATAAGCTTAATGCTTATGGCGTATAGCTTAATGCTTTAAATTATTTAATAATTTCTACTGTATTACCGTCTTGTAAATTAATTTGACCAGTAGTAACTACAGTTTCTCCGTCAGATAATCCATTGATAACTTCAACTCTATCTCCTAAAATTCTTCCGGCAGTTACTTTTCTTAATTTTGCAATACCTTTTTCAACTACAAAAATTTCGTTGCTGCTCACACTTCCTACAAAAGCATTACGTGGTACAACCATCATCTGCTGTTTTTGTTGTTTAGAACCAAAGTTTGCCGTTCCGTACATACCCGCTTTAAGGTCGTTATTGATGTTATTTGTAATTTCAATTTCAACCGGGAAGTTTAAAGATTCATCCGCTTTTGCAGCAATAAAAGTAATTTTTCCAGAGAAAGTTTTATCAGGATAAACACTTGCAGTTACATTAACATGGTCTCCTACTTTTAAACTTGCTACCTGATTTTCGTTTACTGTAACTACTAATTTTAATTTAGAAACATTTACGATATCAAACAATGCAGTTGCAGGCGTTGCTGCTAAAATAGATCCCGGCTCAATGTATTTTTTATTGATAAATCCGTTTATTGGCGCTTTTACTTTAGTATCGCCAACATTAATATTTGCTTGTTTTAGGTTAGACTCAGCATTTGTTAATGCTAATTTTGCCTGATCTAATTGTTGCTTAGTCACACCACCGGTTTTAAAAGCATTTTCGTAACGGCTGTAATCTGATTTTGCATTTTGATATACTGCTTGTGCTTGTTGTGCACTTACATTAATCACATCACCTCTCACTGTTAATAAAGTCTGACCTACTCTTACATAATCACCTTCTTTTGCCAAAACACTAATTACTTTTCCTGATTTTTCAGCAGAGAAAGTCAATTGTTGAATTGGTTCAAAATTTCCGTTTGCAACGAAATCCAGCGAAACTTCTTCTGTTTTTACAGAAGCTACTTTTACTGATACTGCAGCATTTTTCTCTGCTACGATATCTGTTTTTTCTTTATTCTCTTTCTTATTCTTATTTAAGACATATCCAATCACACCCAGCGCTGCAATTATGATTACGATTGTTATAATAGTTTTCTTCATTTTTTTTAGTTATTTAATAAGAGTTTTAAGTTCGCCTTTTGATTTGATTAATGCTACTTCGGCAATTTTGTAATTTAAGACTGCTCTGGTAAAGTTATTTTGAGCTTCAAGTGATGCATTTTCAGCATCCAGTAAATCTGTTAATGATGCTAATCCCTGAAGATAATTGTTTTTTGTGTCGCTTAGGATTTCTGTAGCTAAGCGCATGTTTTCTTTTTGATTATTAATAGTGATAAGATTATTATCTATATCAGCCATTGCATTTCTATAATCTAAATCAAGAGAAAGTTTAGTGTCTTTCATGTCTTCCTGAAGGGATCTGATTTCTACATCAGCTTGTCTTACTTTTGCACGAGTTCCGAATCCTGTAAAAATTGGTACGTGTAGATTTAATCCAATTGCTGAGTAATCTGACCAATATACTCCATCTGAAGGTTTTGCAAACCAAGGCATTTGTGGACCCTGACCAATATAATTGTAACCAGCAGTCAATGAAAGTGTTGGATAATATCCTGCTTCAACTGCTTTTTTATTGTATACTAAAAGCTCTTCCTGTTTTTTCAATAACAAATATTCTGTTCTGTTTTCTGTATTAGGAACTTCTGTCAAGGCAGCAGGCACAACTTCAAATTCTTCTTTAGGAATCTCAATTACAGTTTCAATAGGCATTCCCATATAAAACTTCAAAGCATTTTCCTGTAATGTAATTTGATTTTTAATTTGCTGACGTTCTGTATCAATGTTTGACATTTTTACAACAATACGGTCTAAATCAATTTTTTTAGCCAGACCATTATCAAATTGTCCCTTTACGATGTCACGAACTTTAGTAGTATTTACATAATTACTATCTAATAAAACTAATCTTTCGCGCTGCACATAAACTGAATAATAGTTATTTGCAACTCTCTCAATTACTTGCTCTTCTGTCAACTGATCGTTTATTTGATAAAATTCACGAGTAGATCTCGCTGCTCTTAATCCTGTAAACACAGATTGATCAAATATAGTCTGCGTTAATGAAACTCCTGCGTTTGAAGTCCATTTTTGACCAAATGCCGCCTGAATCGTAGTTCCCGGCTGACCAAATCCTGCTCCATCAATAACTGTTGTCTGAATGATTGGGTTGTGAGTTAAGTTTCCGTTTGCAGAAATTTGTGGTAATGCTCTGGAACGTACTTCCTGAATTTTGTACTCACTATTTTCAACCTGTAATCTTGCCTTTTTTGCATCGGCTTTGTTTTCAAGCGCGTATATAAGAGCATCTTTCAGGGTTAGTCTTTTGACTTGTGCGTTGGCAGACAAGCCAATTGAACACAAAAATATAAGAATTATTCGTTTCATAGATTAATGATTAAATGGTAATTTTTTAAGTTGTTTTTCTAATTCCAGTATTCCTTTTTCAGTTGCCATAGCTCTGGTGTGGTATTCCAACGCTTCTAATTCTATTTTTTGCGCTTCTCTTTCTGAGACTGTAGTTGCATTTATATGAAAAATCAATGTATAATAGAATTTCACATATAAATCTATATTCAAATCCGGTCTGTACAAACCTTCGGTGATCCCTTTTAGGATATTATCTTTAAAATAATGGTTACACTGATCTATTTCATGTGTCATTAAATTTTGATAAATTTCAGGATAATGCTTTTTGAGCTGATAAAGAGGTGAAGTATCTGCTGCATTTTTAAACATATCGCGAAACATTTCTCTAATTTCAAAATTCTCATGAATTGCATTATAGTTTTTAGCAACCACAGAATCAATAACTTCATGTACTTGCTTATGAACTGTCGAGGTACTTTCTTCGATCAAAACTTCTTTATTACAGAAGTATTTATAAATCGTTTTTTTAGAAATACACATTTCGCCTGCGATATCATCCATCGTAACACTCTTAAAACCAAGTTTTAAAAATAATTCACTTGCTTTTGATATAATTTTCTCTTTCATTTTAACTTTCAAATTATATTGCAAATATACTCAGGAAACTAAAATCAGAAAAATAGTTTCCATGATATTTGTAATAATTTTACATTAATTTACTCATTATAATTAGATTATATACTGAACTCTAAATTGGCAATCAGCTTAATATCTTTTCCTAATGCCAAACCTCCGTTATGATTGAACGAATTATAATCTAATCCAAAATCCTGACGTTTGATGTCGCCTTTGATCTCAAAAGCAACTTTTCTCTCGCCATTGTAGTTATTAACGCCAATAAATTCAGCATCAAGTTCTACTACCCGAGTCACATCTTTTATCGTTAAATCTCCTTTGAAGAAATTGATATTGTTATTTACTTTTTGAAAAGAAGTCGATTTAAAACTAATAATCGGATGTTCATTTACATCAAAAAAGTCCTGAAGCTGTAAATATGTGTCGATTTGTTGAAAACTATCTTTTTTATTATTGATGTCTAATGAGAACTCAACCGAAGCATCTTCAATTTCATTGTTTTCAATATTCACATAACCATCAAATTTATTGGTAGTTCCTCCCATATAGGCAATTATCGAATGTCTCATTTTAATTAAAACATCTGATTGGCTAGAATCTAAGGTCCATGTTGTTTTCATAAATATTTGATTTTACTGAGTTAATAAATTACCCAAAACCTATTACGGAAACTCTCACAGTGTTTCAAGTTTCCAATTAAAGGTGCAAATATAGAAAGGAAACTCTAAACACCAAGAAAGTTTCCAAGTTTTTTTTAAATAATTTTAAGAACCTGATAATTAATAGATTTTAAGCGGATTTTAAGGAGAAACCAGCATTTAAAATTTTAAGAAAGAAATAATTCATAATGAATCGTATCTTTGAGCCTCGCAATTCAGATTATATTTTATGCACGATATCAGCCAATACCAGGATTTTTTTATTAATTATTTAGAAACCCAAAGCATCAGCAAAGAGCCTAAAAACCTCTACGACCCTATTAAATACATTTTAAGTCTTGGCGGAAAACGCATGCGCCCGGTACTTACTTTAATGGCTTCAGAAGTTTTTGATACTGATTATAAAGTAGCACTTCCTGCCGCAATGGCTGTAGAAGTTTTTCATAATTTCTCATTGGTTCACGATGATATTATGGATGATGCACCTTTGCGAAGAGGACAGGAAACTGTGCATGAAAAATGGGATCTCAATACTGGGATTCTTTCCGGAGATGCGATGCTGATTCTGGCTTATCAGTATTTTGAACAATACGAACCAACCGTTTTTAGGGATTTAGCAAAATTGTTCAGCAAAACTGCACTTGAAGTTTGCGAAGGACAACAATGGGATGTTGATTTCGAAAAAAGAAACGACGTTACGATTCCTGAATATCTTAAAATGATCGAATATAAAACAGCCGTATTAGTTGCCGCAGCCATGAAAATGGGTGCAATTGTAGCGAAAACTACTGAAAAAGAAGCTGATTTTATTTATGATTTTGGATTAAACTTAGGATTGGCTTTCCAGCTTCAGGATGATTATCTGGATGCTTTTGGAGATCCGGAAACTTTTGGAAAACAAGTTGGCGGTGATATTATGGTCAATAAAAAAACCTATTTATACCTGAAAGCACGTGAATTTTCATCAGCTGAAAAAGCTTTAGAATTAGAAAAATTATTCAGTTTACAATTAGAAGACAATACAGCTAAAATAGAAACGGCAAAAACCATTTTTAATGAATCAGGAGCTTCAAAAGCTACTCAGGATGCTATAGAAATGTATACTTTTAAAGCTTTTGAAACCTTAGAAAAAATGGATATTAATGCTGAAAAGAAAGACATTTTAAGGACTTTTGGTGAAAACTTAATGGGAAGAAAAGTTTAGTTTTCAAAAGGGCTTCGACTCCGCTCAGCCAGACATCACCAGTGTCATCCTGAGCGAAGTCGAAGGCTTATGAAAAAATAAACCTAACAGGTTTTTAAAACCTGTTAGGTTTGACACAGAACTTAAATACAAATAAAATCTAAACCACAGATTGAAAGATTTCCACAGATTAAATCCTTGAAATCTTTTAATCTGTGGCTGTTTTTTTGCGCATAGTAAACCTAACAGGTTTTAAAAACCTGTTAGGTTTGTCATTTTCGACACTCAAAAAAGGGCTTCGACTCCGCTCAGCCAGACATCACTAGTGTCATCCTGAGCGGAGTTGAAGGCTAATTAAAACAAATCATCAGGATCAACTAAATCTGATAATTTTTGTTTTAGATTATCTTCTAAAATCGTTAATCCGTATTGATAAGAAGCGTTCATCCAGCCAAAACCTTCTTCGGTGATATAATCAAACTCAGTTCCTACGTTTCCGTATTCTGCGAGAATTTTGTGTGAACTTATCGATAAATCAAACTTCTCCGGAATGGTTCCGTTATAATCAACTGCATTTCTGGTAATCAGCCAAAGCCAGCGATAGACCATTTCCTGAGCTTCTTCATTAAAATTATAGTTGAGTAAACCTTCCCACAAAAGCATTTGATGCGGTGCCCAGCCAAACGGATAATCCCATTGTCTGATTGGTGCATTTTCGTCAACATCAGCAATTGATTCTTTGGTACAGCCTGCAATTCCGCCTTTCATTCTAAACCTTGGCAATGTCTTTTTTACCAAAATTTCAGCTTGTTCCGGCGTACTTATTTTTGCCCAAAGCGGATAAAATGTTGGAGCTGCCTCAAATAAATGCTGTTTTTCGTTTACAAAATCATAGTCCATATAACATCCATAGTCCTCATTCCAACAGAGTTTGTTGATTTTTTCTTTTCTCGAAACTGCTTTCAAAAGCCAATATTCACTGGAGAAAGATTTATCCTCAAAATATTGAAATTCATTTTTAAAGTATTTTTCAATCAGAAACGCAATATCAGTTTCATATTTATAAAGCAAACTATTGATCGCAACGGTATTTAAATTGGCACAAATACCTACTAATCGATTCGTGGTGTCGTGACCACTTTCGCGCATGCTTCGATCGTGAATAAAATATTTATCCAGTTCTTCATCAATAACTTCTCTTTCGAGATATTTCTTTTCGAACTCACGTGTAGAAAGATTGTATTTTGGTGCATATTGCTCCAGAATATCATCAAAATGCCCTTCTTCAACCTCAAACGGAAGTCCAATTCCTTCAGCTTTATAACGATTCAAACCATTTGCTGTAAGACGTTTTCCCTCTTCCATCCAAACGGTCTGGTATTCTTTTATAGCCGTTTTTAAATGTCTTTCGATCCAGAAAATATCAGGATTCGACTTTTCTAAAACATCTCTAATTAGTGATGTATAAAGCGGTGGTTGTGTACGGGTCAAATAATAACTACGGTTCGCATTTAGTATTTTTCCGTAATGATCAATCTGGTATTTAAAATTTTCAGCAATACCTAAAGCAAGTTCTGTTTTATCATCTATCAAAAGTCCTTTGGCAATAAAATAACTGTCCCAACCGTACATTTCGTTGAATCTTCCGCCTGGAACTACAAATGGAACGCCTGAAATTTCATTGTTTTTAATTTGAAGCGCCAATGCCAAAATCCCCGGTTTTTTATTCAGTGACAAAACATATTCCGGTGAAATATTTTTAGGCATTTGCACCACTTTCAACTTTGGAGTTACGGCTTCTAATTTCTTGAAATAATCGAAAACTATTTCATCTCCAAAAGGCACGTATAAATAAGCCAATTCATTTTCGATCTTATTATCTTCCAGAATTTTCTTCACCCCATCGGCATCAATAGTCCGGGTCAAACCTTTCCAATACAGATTTTTTATTTTTCCTGAGATTCTTTTTACCGGATCTTCTGTAATTTGATCCAGTGCAATTTCAGCAAATTCTGTCTTGTTTTTTTTAGCCAAAGCCAGTTCCTGCAATAAATTAGAAAGCTGATAAGTACCTTCAATCAGCGCCGAATTTCCGTTTTCATCATTCAGTAAAAACTTTTTTGGACCATTATCATCAATGGTTATTTTTTTATCGCCATCAGTATCTTCCTGAGCTAATAATTTTTCGATCGTTTGGGTTATATGTAATTTAAATTTCATCTTTTGCAGTTATTTTTTTGAGAATAAAAAAGGATATTAATAATAAAGACATTGGAATTAAAGTAAAGTAAAAGGCTTTTTCCGGCCCTTCATTTTTAAACAGCCAGCCCGTTATTCTGGAACCTAACGTACCGCCAAGCGCAGAGAAAATCACAATTAATCCGGTCATTGAACTTTGTAGATTTTTGGGTAAAGCACTTAGCACAATCGAATTCAATAAAGGATAAATGGGCGCAATAAACAATCCGATTAATGGGAATGCAAAACCAATTAATGGGATATCCGAAAGTGTATTGATAGTCTTAACTTCTAACCCGACTGTTTTTGGAAGTACAAAAACGACAATCAGCATGGCAGAAAAGATACAGAAACTTAATACCCAGATCCAATTTATTTTTTTGGTCACAACTCCTGCAATCATTCTTCCGATAGCCAATGAAATAGCCAAAATACTGGCCATCATAATACTGATATTCTCCGGTAAATGAAGCACTTTTGTATTGAATGTTGGCAGCCAGGAAAGAATTCCTTGTTCGATCATGACAAACAAGAAGACACTAATAACAAAAATAACGGTAAGCAATTTTGCCATTAATCTGAACATTTGCATGAAATCATCTTTGAGATTTGCCCCTGCTGAAACCTCGGGTTCTTTGAATTTTACAAAAAATAAAAACAGAAATGACAGGAATGATAATGCTGCCAAGAACCAATATACGTTCAACCATGAATTAGGATCGTTTTCGTTATTAAAAGCCGGAAATAAAAAATAAGCCAATGCAATCCCCACCATAAAAAAACCTTCGATACTGCTCATTAAAGCATTGTGATCTTTCTTGGTTTCGGTCACGGTTCCTATCAGTGAATAAACAGAAACTTTGATTAAGGCAAATGAAACTCCAACGGTTGCAAAAAGAACCTTGGCATTGTCAAAAGAGTTTCCAAAATACATAGAAATACAAGCCAAAGTAACCAATGCCAAACCTATAAGCATCGATTTTCTATAGCCTATTCTTGGTAAAAAAGAGGCTATAAAAAAAGATACAATAGCAATAGGCATGTCTTTAAAAGCTTCCAGAATACTGGCCTGAACTTCATCTACCCCGTAATTTTTCTGCGATTTTAAAATCACAATGCCTACACTATTTAATAAAATAGCAAAGACAAAATAATTGAGATAAAGAGAGATTTTGATTCCTAGGTTTTTCATTTTTCCGGATTTGTTTTTAATGCATATTATGCACGCTGCTGTAAATGGATATTATGCAATGACTAAAATTTATTTAACACATAGAAACATAGATTATATAGTTTAAAAAAGAATGCAAAAAGAAATACATTTCTTTCACATAGTTCCGAAACCGCAGGATGAATTTTAAATAAATGAAATGCCTTTTTGAGTTTGTAAAATCTATGTTTCTATGTGTTTAAAAAATAATTACTTTGTGGTTACGGTGCGGAGACGCACTGCTGTGCGCCTCTACGTTACCGTATATATAAATTTAGAAATTAATTGCTACCGAAAATCTAAAAGCACGTCCTAAAATAGGTCTCGCCATAAACACATCGCTTGCTGCAGATGTTGTTTGTCTTGGATCTCCTTCTGTCAAACCAATTTCGTTGAATAAGTTCGAAGCATCTACTGCAAAACGAAGATTATTATAGGTATAATTTAATCCTGCTCCTACTTCTTTGTAAGCTGGCAAAACTTGTTTGTTATCCTGATTCGTAAATTTTTTATCATAATAAGAGAACTGAACATATGCGGTAAGATCTTTTGTAATATCTACTTCCGGTCTTAGGTTACAGAAAAACTTAGGGATTCTACGAGCTGTATTTCCGTTGAAATTAAAAGCAGAACCATCGGCATTTGTACCTGTAAAATTATCGTATTCCGGTTTTTGAACGGTAAATGTAAAGTTCAGTTTTACAATACTATATCTCGCATTAGTTTCTACTTCAAGACCAATATTATTTACATCAGCAAATTTATTTTCAGAACTTCCGTCAGATAAAATATCAGTAAAAGCTACGTTTTTCAATCCCATGTGAAATAAATTCGCGTTTACAGAGAAAAATGAACTGGCATATTTATATCCTAATTCGATTTGATTTACTTCAGTATTTTGAAGTTTGCTTAAATCAGCTGCATTATCATAAAAAGACTCTTCGATTGGCGATCTAAAACCGTGACTGTAACGGGCATATGAAGCCATTTTGTCATTGAATTTATAATTCGCCGCCGCAGTATACGACCATTCGCTCACATCATATCTCCAATATGTGTACGGATTTCCTTTTACTGTTGTCACCGCATCATCAGCCGTATTGTTGTCTAAAATTCCTAAATTCTCAGCAAAAAATCTAGCGTTGTCTCTATAACCTGAATATTTGTCTTTGTTGTATCTTAAACCAGCGTTGAAAATCAAATTATCTGTCACTTTAATTTCTGCATCAGCATAAATATCATTCAAAAGACCTTTGGTTTCCGCATCTCTTTCTAACCAAGTAATTCTTTCCACACCGTTCCAGGTATGATCTACTCCGGTCGTATTGTCTTTTACGTTTAATAATCTTGGATTGTCTGAAACTCCAACTAAATAAGAATTCCAATTCCAGTATTGGCTTGATTTCCAATTAGAATAATAATAACCGGCAGTTAATTTTACAGGATCTAAATCAAAATTGAAAGACAAATTATTCGCAAAATTGTTCATCTTTTTCTCGATATGCCAAAGATCAGCTCTCATGATCAAAGCGTTTGGATCCAGCTTTTGTCCGTTATCTACATAAGAATAAGTCAGATTACTTGCCGTTGTATTTTGAACACTTGTTGCATAAGCATCTTGTGTCCACGGACCTCCATTTGGAAAAATAGCATTATAATCCAAATCGATATTGGTGTTTTTGAAAGAATTTTTGAAAGTTACTTTCTCTGAAATTTTCTTTTTGAATTCCGCTCCAATTGAATTAATAACGGGATGAGAACCATTTTCTAAATCAGCACTAAAAGTTCCGCCACCATATTGAGGCACATTCAAACGGCTTAAATTTACTGAAGTCAACGTTCCATAATTTGGATTAAATCCAGGAATTCCTTCAATTTTACCGTTATTACTTTTTAGCGGAATTGGTAAATAAAAGGCATTTCTATCGTCCAGATGTTTAAAGTTAATTCTTAAATAATCGTCATCATCAAATTTATAAGTAATATTTCCTTTTATCTGACCTCCCTTATTTGCTGTAAAACCAGTATTTCTTACCCCATTATCAGCTCTGTAAAAACCTCCAACATTAAAGAATAATTTATCCTGAATCAAAGCTCCTGACAAATTAAGATCAGTTCTGAACATTCCGTAATCTGAAGTAGTGAATTTTGCTCTTCCTTTAAATTCATTCTGACCTGTTTTAGAAATAAAATTGATAATTCCTCCAGGAGCATTATTGGCAAAAATAGATGCAGAACCTCCACGAACGGCTTCCATTTTACTTACCGTTTCGTCTAGTCTGTAAAAAGTATCGGCGTTAGCAAATTGCAAAGCCCCATCTTCAAAAACCGGCAATCCGTCTTCCTGAATTTGTACATATTCATAAGCTCCCGCAGACGGAATTCCTCTTGCAAAAAGATTATTTCCTATTTCTCCTCCGGATGCTTCAACAACAAATCCCGGAATTGACTGCAATAAAGCTGCCGTGCTAGATGGCGCTCTGTCTTCGATTGCTTTTGCTCCCATTGTTGTAATTGCAACACTGGATTCCAGTTTAGATCTTGGCGTTGATGATCCTGTCACAACAACTTCTTTTAAGCTTTGTGATTCTCCTTCAAGAAGTAAATTTACCTCCAGAGATTCTCCTTCTTTTATTGCAATTTTTTTCTCGAAGGTTTTATATCCCACATTCGTCGCAATAATGGTATAAGTTCCGGCTGTAACATTCGAGAAAGAATATTCTCCGTTTTCATTTGTAACAGTACTTTTTCCTGTTTCCTTAATCGATACATTTGCTCCGGGAACAGTTACTCCGCTATCGTCGAGCACTTTTCCTGAAACTATATTGGTGTTTTGGGCAAACCCATTATTTGGTAAAAAAAATAGGCAAAACATTAAAAGTAATGTACCTAAATACTGGTGTAGCTTTTTCATTTTTTTGTTTGGTTAGTTAGTAATTATGGTTATCACTGTCAAACTTAATAACTAATTATAAGGAATATAGAAAATTAAAATCGAAAACGTTTTCGAAAAGACCTAAAACGTTTTCGGAACTTAAAAACTTATCAATGCAGTTTATTTTTAGTACTTTTATTTCATGAATGACACAAAATTAATAGATATAGCCTCGGCATTAGGAATTTCGGTTACTACGGTTTCAAAAGCCTTAAAAGGATATACAGATATTAGTAAAGCTACGCGCGCCAGAGTGATTGAAATGGCAGAAACCATGAACTACATGCCAAATTCTGTTGCGGTAAATCTTCGAACTAATGAAACCAAAACAATTGGTGTTATTATTCCGGCCACCGTTCATCATTTTTTTTCAAGTGTATTAAATGGAATTCTTGAAGAAGCCGAAAAAAGAGGATATCTGGTCATTATATTACAATCGAATGAAAAATACGAACTAGAGAAAAAACAGCTTGCTTTATTAATTCAAAAACGAGTTGATGGGGTTTTAATGTCGCTCTCGAATGAGACTGACGATTTCACTCATATTAATGAAGCGATCCGAAAAAAAACGCCTGTTGTTTTATTTGATAAAATTGCCAAAAGGGTAGATTGTTCGAAAGTCGTTATTAATGATGCAAAAGCGGCGTATGATGCCGTTACTTACCTTATTAATAAAGGATATAAAAGGATTGCCCATTTTAGAGGTTCGTATGTTCCGCAGAATTCTATCGATCGCTTTTTAGGATATAAAAGAGCGCTCGAAGCGCACGGAATTGAGTACGATTCGAAACTAGTTTATGTTTGCGACAATAATACTGATTTTGAAGACGGATACGAAAATGCCCAAAAAATAATGACCGAAAATCCGGATATCGATGCCATTTTTGCCATTACAGATTTAGTTGCTATCGGGATTATTAAATACTTTAATGAAGCCGGAATAAAAACACCGGAACAAGTAGCTGTTTTTGGTTTTAGCAATTGGTTTATGAGTACCGTTATTTCTCCTAAATTAACTACGATAGATCAGCCCGGATTCGAAATGGGACATCAGGCGGTTTCGCTTTTAATTGATGAAATTGTCGACATAAAAGAACATCGTCCCGTAACGCATCAAATTATTGAACTTCCTACAAGAATCATTGAACGAGAATCAACAGTTAAATGATTTTTTAGTTTTAACTTTGCCTCAATCTTAAAAAGCATCAATGTTTCCGATTCCTGAAAATACCGATTTTTTATTGGCTGATGCCGAAAAAGAAAATTTATATCTGAACCTGATTGAACAAATTAATAAAGACTTTAATTTAGCCAATGAAGGAATTGATTTCCCACTAAGTGTTTCTCCTGAAGAATTAAAAATTCAGCTTCACGAAAAAATATACAGAATGATTCAGTACAAATTTGCTGAATACCTGAATCTCCTTTATATCATTGATGTATCTGAAGAAGAAATTAAAAAACTGGATGGTTCTGATTTGGTGATCCTGTCTGAACAGGTTTCTTTTTTGATTTTAAAAAGAGAGTGGCAAAAAGTTTGGTTTAGGAATTATTACAAGTAAAAAGGTACTAAGTTGCTAAGGTTCTGAGATGCTAAGGTTTTTGATTTGATCTTACAATTTTTTGTAATTTATCTAATTCACCACCAAATCCATTAGTATCTAATTTACTTCCAGTAATTTGAAAACGACCGCATTTAAAACAAATTTTTGCTATACCAACTGTTTTTTCTTTCTTTTTAAAAATAAAAATATCATGATACTCTGCAGCACAAGAAGCATAAGCATCTGGTGACGAATCTTTTTCGCTAAAAACATTTTGAATGTCTTTTTGCTGTTTAATAGTTAAGTCTGATTTTTTATAATTATGCTTTAATAGAATCTTCTCGAAATTTTCTTTTGGAATAGTATCCGGAAAATGATGCACAAATAAAGTTATGAATTCTGTTTCTTTTTCAGTATTAATATCTTTCCTAATAAGTTTCGAAAAATCCTCCTCAGAAAAATTCAAATAATAATGATCAATTTTATCCGAATCAAAAAAAGGTCTTAATTCTTTCTTTAAAACCTTTTTGGATGCAACTTCTACTTTATTAGAATTGTTACAACTCGAAATTACAATGACAATAAGTACAAAAATATATTTTCTCACTTTTTTTGGATTTAAAACTTAATGTCTTCAATCTGAAATATTAAATTTCGACAATACCCGTTCCTAGTTTTTTATTTTCAACTATTTTATTAACCAAGTCTCGAAATGTTTCAATATCTCCAGTACTGATAGTGCTTTCATATTTCCAGTTTGGAAATATTCTGTCTAACCAATGATGTAAACATCTTTCTGTTTCTACTTTTACATCGAATTTATCAAAAACTTTCACCCCTGTTAATGTTACTTCTTCTAATAGAGGAGAAAAATTATCATTAATAACCAAAAAATCTTCGATTCTTGTCGACGGTTTTAAACTTACAACATCTACACCTTTAATTTTTAAATTTCGTTTTAAGGTTTGAAAAACAGAGAATGTTAGACATTCTGAACCCAAAATTTTGATTGGTTTGACAATTTCTTTTTCAGCGACAGTTGATAAAAAATCACAAAGATCACCTAAAGTTTTTTTGTCATCCGGATTGAAGACTGTATCCCAACTTTTTATTGGCACATCAATTCTAAATTCTTGATTTAAAAATTTAGTTAATTCATTCCAAGGTAATAAATCCTGAGCTTCACGCCATTCGCGTATTAATGTATCCTTTGTTAAAACAAAAGTTCCATCAACCATAAAATCAAATTGGCCTGAAAGTCTATGCTGTTCTTTGAATATTTCTAAAAGCTCATTAGAAGTATAATAGATCTTATCATTCATAACTTATATTTTCTTTTATCCATTCGAAAACTTAGCATCTTAGCACCTCAGAACCTTAGCAACTCTAAAAATATACCCTCACAAAAGGCATAAAACCAGATCCGTAAAGACTTTTATTAGGATTGTACAAAACATCATATTTTGCACCAATGGTAACGTTTCCGGTTCTGTAACCTGCACCAAGATATAAGGAGGTATTCCAATAATTATCAGAATATGAAGGCCTGTATGGCGTAGAGTTATAATCTGTATTTACTCTCACCTGCTCTAACTCTGCTGATAATTGTATTTCCGGAATCGGATTTATAAGTCCCACCAGACTCCCTCCATAAACAAAAGAGTTGTAATAACTTTTAGAGGACAGGTAACCAAACTGTAGCCCGACACCAACCGCTACAATTTCGTTTACGTTATAAATCGCACTTGGCATTACAGAAATATCTGTGTATCCGGAGCCAATTCCTACACCAAGCCCACCTCCAAATTGAACTCTTTCCCAAAAATGATTACTGTTGTCAATAATGTACTTTTGCTGCGAAATTGCAGAACTTGAAAACAAGACTACCAAAATCACAAAAAATGGTTTGAAAACGATTGAAATTTGATTATAATTCATAGTTGAGTCTACTTTTAACAAATTTTTACGTAAAAGTACGTAAAAAAAAGATTTAAATAAATGCGATTGTTGTACTTTTGCCATTCTATTTAACAAAAAGTATATTCACTCATATTATGGATAGGTTTTCATTTTTAAATGCAGCGCATACAGAGTTTTTCGCACAATTATATGATCAGTATTTAGTAAATCCAGATAGCGTTGAGCCAAGCTGGAGAAGTTTTTTTCAAGGTTTCGACTTTGGACAAACGACTTATAATGACGAAAATCCAGTTCAACGAATTGTTGAATATGTGACTAACGACAATCAAGATTGTAGTCTTGTTTCTGACAAGCTACAAAAAGAATTCAATGTACTAAAGTTAATCGATGCTTACCGTACTCGCGGGCATTTGTTTACCAAAACAAATCCGGTTCGTGATCGCAGAACATCTTCTCCAACATTAGACATCGAAAATTTCGGATTAACAACTGCTGATCTTGCTACAGTTTTTGACGCTGGGCAGGCTATCGGAGTTGGACCATCTACTTTGCAAGACATTGTAACGCGTCTTAAATCTATTTATTGCCAGCATATTGGTATTGAATATATGTATATCAGAAATCCTGGTGTTGTACAATGGATTCAGGATAAATTGGCGGTAAATGTTAATCAGCCTAATTTCTCTTCTGAAGAAAAGAAAACAATCTTAAACAAATTAAACCAGGCGGTTTCTTTCGAGAACTTTTTACATACTAAATATGTAGGTCAAAAAAGATTTTCATTAGAAGGAGGAGAATCGATTATTCCGGCTTTAGATGCCTTAATCGAACTAGCTGCTGAAAAAGGTGTTGAACAATTCGTAATGGGAATGGCTCACCGTGGTCGTTTGAACGTTTTGGCTAACATCTTCGGAAAATCTACTCAGGATATCTTTGGTGAGTTTGACGGTAAAGATTACGATCAGGAATATTTTGATGGTGACGTAAAATACCACTTAGGTCTTACTGCTGACAAAAAAACAAGAACAGGAAAAAATATCAATATCAATTTAGCACCAAACCCTTCTCACTTAGAAACGGTTGGAGCTGTAATTGAAGGAATCACAAGAGCAAAACAAGAGAAATATTATCCAAATGATTTTTCTAAAGTATTGCCAATTGCCGTTCACGGAGATGCTGCAATCGCAGGTCAGGGTATTTTGTATGAAATTGTTCAAATGTCATTGCTTGACGGATACAAAACTGGCGGAACAATTCACATCGTGATCAACAATCAGGTTGGTTTTACAACAAACTATTTAGACGCACGTTCATCTACTTATTGTACAGATGTTGCTAAAGTTACACTTTCACCGGTATTACACGTAAATGCTGATGATGCTGAAGCTGTTGTACATGCAGTATCTTTTGCATTAGACTACAGAATGCAATTTGGTCGTGACGTATTTATTGACTTATTAGGATACAGAAAATACGGTCATAACGAAGGTGATGAGCCTCGTTTTACTCAACCTGTATTATATAAAATCATCGCAAAACATAAAAATCCAAGAGATATTTATGCTGAGAAATTATTGTCAGACGGCGTAATCGATGCATCTTATGTAAACGCTTTAGAAAAAGAATACAAATCTACAATGGAGGAGAATTTACAAGCTTCCCGTAAAAAAGATTTGACCATCATAACTCCATTCATGAAAAACGAATGGGACGGATTTGTTCAGGTAACAGATACGCAAATGCTTGAAAACGTAGACACTTCATTCTCAAGAGAAGGCCTTACTGCTGTTGCAAATGCAATTTCTAATTTACCTGCAGACAAACAATTCATCAGTAAAATTCAGAAATTAATCAACGACAGAAAAACAATGTTCTTCGAAACCAATTTATTAGATTGGGGAATGGCAGAACATCTGGCTTACGGATCATTACTTCAAGAAGGTTATGACATCCGTATTTCAGGACAAGATGTTGAGCGTGGTACTTTCTCTCACCGTCATGCCGTTGTAAAAGTGGAGGATTCTGAAGAAGAAGTAATTCTTATTAATAACCTTGAAGGTAAAAAAGGAAACTTTAATATCTACAACTCATTATTATCAGAATACGGAGTTTTAGGTTTTGATTACGGATATGCATTAGCATCTCCAAATGCATTGACAATTTGGGAAGCACAGTTTGGAGATTTCTCTAACGGAGCTCAAATCATGTTAGACCAATATATTTCTTGTGGAGAAGATAAATGGAACAACCAAAATGGTATTGTTTTATTATTGCCACACGGATACGAAGGACAAGGTGCTGAACACTCTTCTGCAAGAATGGAACGTTACTTACAACTTTGCGCAAGACAAAATATGTATGTTGCAGATTGTACAACTCCTGCTAACTTTTTTCACTTGTTGAGAAGACAAATGAAAACAAAATTCCGTAAACCACTTATCGTGTTTACACCAAAAAGTTTATTACGTGATCCTAGATGTGTATCTACAATTGAAGAATTGGAGAACGGAAGTTTCCAGGAAACAATTGATGATAATACAGTAGATAAAAAAGGAGTAAAAACATTGGTTTTTGTTACTGGTAAATTCTACTATGACATCGTTGCTGAAAGAGAAAATAACGGAAGAAATGACGTTGCTGTTGTTCGTATTGAGCAATTATTCCCTTTCCCGGTTGCACAACTTAAAGAAATCATCGCACAATATCCAAATGCTGACGATTATGTTTGGGCTCAGGAAGAACCTAAAAACATGGGAGCTTACAGCTTTATGTTAATGAACTTTGACCTTGTAAAATGGAGATTAGCTTCATTAAAAGCTTACGCTGCTCCGGCATCAGGAAGTTATACACGTGCAAAACGTCGTCATGCAGATGCGATTAGAATGGTATTCGATAAAGATTTATTCAGATAAAAAATTAGTTTAACGTTTAAAGCTTAAAGTAGGACCAAACACTTTAAGCTTTAAGCAATACAAACCTTAAACAAAAACAAAGATGATTTTAGAAATGAAAGTCCCATCACCAGGGGAATCAATAAAAGAAGTTGAAATTGCAACTTGGTTAGTAAAAGACGGAGATTATGTAGAAAAAGATCAAGCTATTGCTGAAGTTGATTCAGACAAAGCAACTCTTGAGTTACCTGCAGAAGCAAGCGGAATCATTACGCTAAAGGCAGAAGAAGGTGATGCAGTAGCTGTAGGAGCTGTAGTTTGTTTAATCGATACAAGTGCAGCAAAACCAGCAGGAGATGCTCCGGCAGCTGAAGCACCAAAAGCTGAAGTGAAAGCTGAAGCACCTAAGGCAGAAGCAAAATCTGAAGCTCCAAAAGCAGCACCTGCTCCAGCAACAACTTACGCTACAGGAACTCCATCTCCGGCAGCAAGAAAAATATTAGACGAAAAAAATATAGCACCGGCAACTGTTTCAGGAACTGGTAAAGGCGGAAGAATCACTAAAGATGATGCTGTAAATGCAGTACCTTCTATGGGAACTCCAACTGGAGGAAACCGTGGATCTGAGCGTACAAAATTATCAATGTTACGTCGTAAAGTAGCAGAGAGATTAGTAGCAGCTAAAAATGAAACAGCAATGTTAACGACTTTCAACGAAGTTAACATGACACCAATCAACTTGATTCGTAATGAATACAAAGATGCTTTCAAAGCAAAACATGGCGGTCTTGGTTTAGGCTACATGTCTTTCTTTACAAAAGCTGTTACAAGAGCTTTGCAATTATATCCGGACGTAAACTCTATGATGGATGGTGATTATAAAGTAGCTTACGATTTTGCTGATATCTCTATCGCAGTTTCAGGACCAAAAGGTTTAATGGTTCCTGTAGTTCGTAATGCTGAAAACTTAAGTTTCCGCGGAATTGAAGCTGAAATTAAAAGATTAGCATTGAGAGCCCGTGATGGTCAAATTACTGTTGACGATATGACTGGCGGAACTTTTACTATTACTAATGGTGGTGTTTTTGGAAGTATGTTAAGTACTCCGATCATCAACCCTCCTCAATCAGGAATTTTAGGAATGCACAATATTATTGAGCGTCCAATTGCTGTAAACGGTAAAGTTGAAATTCACCCAATGATGTACGTAGCACTTTCTTACGATCACAGAATTATTGACGGACGTGAGTCTGTTGGTTTCTTAGTGGCTGTAAAAGAAGCTTTAGAAAATCCTTTGGAATTATTATTAAATGGCGACGCTAAACGTTCTTTAGAGTTGTAATTTTAAGTAATTTCGGTAATTATATAAAACCTGTTCATTTATTTGAACAGGTTTTTTTATATAAATCTTACTTAAGATTTGCTTAAGATGTTAATTTTTTAAACAAACGTAAATTTTACCCTTTAAAAATTATTTTATTTAGAATAAATAAGAATAGCTTGTGTAGTTGATAATCAACAACTAAATTTGCGCTATTAAAATCAATTCTAAATAAAGATGAAGAATAAATTCATAATTTCTTTTTTGAGCTTTTGTTTTTTTCTACTAGCGACTGTAAATATTTCAGCACAAGAAAAAGCAAGCCTTAAAGGTAAAATATCATTAAGCGATAACGAATCTCCTGAAGGTATTTCTGTTGCACTAAAAGGAACAAGATTTGGGGCAACTACAGATCAGGATGGTAACTACAGAATAAAAAACATCAAACCCGGAACGTATACTCTAAAAGTTTCCGGAGTTGGATATACTTCTACTGAAAAAAAGATTACCATTAACGAAGGCGAAGAAGCAATCCAGAACGTGAATCTTATTTCAAATTCAGAAGAACTTACAGAAGTTGTGGTAAAGGGAGGCAAAAATCATTTTGCACGCAAAGAAAATCAACAAGTATCAAGATTGCCACTTAAAAATCTTGAAAATCCACAAGTTTATACCACTATCACAGGCGAAGTATTAAAAGAACAAGTTGTAACTAATTTTGATGACGCTTTAAAAAATGCATCTGGTATTACACAACTTTGGGCTTCAACAGGCCGTGGCGGAGATGGTGCAGGATATTATTCCCTAAGAGGTTTTGCTGTTCAGCCAACCATGGTTAATGGTTTACCAGGTTTAACAAACGGAAGTTTAGACCCTGCAAATGTTGACAGAATTGAAATTATAAAAGGGCCATCAGGAACTTTATTTGGAAGCAGTTTAATTTCTTACGGAGGATTAATAAATACTACCACAAAAAGACCTTATAAAGGATTTGGCGGAGAAGTAAATTACACTGGCGGAAGTTATGGCTTAAATCGTGTTACTGTAGATTTAAACACGCCATTAAATGACAAAAAAACAATAAACTTCAGAGTAAACTCAGCATACAACAAACAAGAAAGCTTTCAGGATGCCGGTTTTAGAGAATCCTTTTTTATTGCTCCATCATTATCTTATGAAGTAAACGACAGATTATCATTTTTGGTAAACACTGAGTTTATGAGCAACGAAACAACAAATCCTACCATGTTGTTTTTAGACAGAAGCAATCCTTTAAGAGTTCACAATATCTCTGAACTAAAATACGATAACAAACGTTCTTACACCAGTAACGAACTTACCTTAAAAACGCCTTCGTATAATATACAGGCACAAATGAATTACAAACTTTCTGATCAATGGAGATCGCAAACCGTTTTCTCTTCAAGTTCAGCAAAGTCTACAGGAAACTATGCTTATTTATACGAAGAAACAAGCGACCCTAAATATAAGGACCTAAATAGCGGAATTGTTCTAGGGAGATCTTTCAACTATCAGGATAGTAAAAACCTCACGACTGACATCCAGCAAAATTTTATTGGTGATTTCAAAATCGGGGACTTAAGAAACAGACTTGTAGTTGGTTTTGATTATTTCAACAGAACAGCAACAGATCATGGTTCCGGATATTTTAGTAACGGAATTGTATACATTGGCGACGATTTACAAAATTTCAACTCTCTTTTTGGTCCGTCAAATGGTGGTGATACAGGGATTCTGACAAAGGCAGCATCTGATATCATTGTAGCCAATGGTCCAAGAAACAACAGTAAAACGAAACAAGAAGTTTACAGCGCTTATTTTTCAGATGTATTCAACTTTACACCAGCCTTATCAGCAATGGTAAGTTTACGTGCTGATCGTTTCATTAATAGTGGTGATGTTTCAACAGATACAGACAACTATAATCAGACAGCATTTTCTCCAAAATTTGGTTTAGTATACCAACCTATTTTAGATAAAGTTTCACTTTTTGCAAACTATATGAATGGTTTTGCAAACGTTGCTCCTGGCGAAGATGTTAATGGTACTACAAGAACGCCAAGAACTTTTAATCCTGAACACGCAAATCAATTTGAGGCAGGTACTAAATTGAATCTTCTAAAAGATAAAGTTTATGCTACTTTCAGTTATTACGATATCAAAGTAACAGATCAGGTATATAGCATACGAACTTCAGCAACTCAAGTAACAAATTACCAAAATGGTGGTCAGCACAATAAAGGTTTTGAAGCCGAAATCGTAGCCAATCCTGTTCCTGGTTTAAATATTATGTTGGGTTATAGCTACAATGACGCAAAATTAACTGCCGGTGATCCTGATTTCGTAGGTTTCAGACCTGAAAGTTCAGGACCTCAAAATCTAGCAAACCTTTGGGCAAGCTACAAATTTACCCAAGGCTCATTAAGAGGATTTGGTTTAGGATTTGGAGGAAATTATGTTGGTGATAACAAGATCATGAACAGAGCAACAGCAGGAACATTCACAATTTCGGAATACGTAGCCTTGAATTCGTCTTTATTTTATAATGCAGAAAAATTCGCCATCAATCTTAAAGTAAACAATATTACAAACGAAGAAATTTACGATGGTTGGTCAACAATTCATCCTAAAGATCCCAGAACTTTTGCAGCAAGTTTCACTTACAAATTCTAATAAAATCAAAAACACCTTTCTCTTATAGCAGAAAGGTGTTTTTTAAATTCTATAAAATTATGATAACAATAGCAAGCCTTATCGTTTTTTTAGCTTTTTACACACTTTACTACACCTCAAAAAGAGCTACTTTATCTTATGATCTTGGTTTTGAGAAGTGGATGAAAAGCAATCCTAAACCAACCAAATACGTGGGTTTAGGACTTCTTTTATTAGCCTACTCACTTTGGCTTGTTACTCAATCTTTATGTTGCGGAACTTTAATGTTTTTTATCCAGCTTATGACCGTTGGAAGCTTAATTATCATTTTAGCACCCTTAAAAAAAATTAGTCCATTTGCTATTATTGCCCTTTTTGCAATTGTTGCTATAATAGAATTTTATTACAACTAACTTATTTCTAACCAAAATATGCCAGCAAATCCTAAATACCTAACCCAATCTATATGGCAACGCTTTGCCAAAATCACAGCGGCTATAATTGGCGGCTATTTTGTTTCAGTCAGTTTTCACTTAGCATTAGCATCCTGGTTCAATCGCGCTAATATTTTGATGACAATGGCTTTTAGCGGATTCATACTTTGGGTAGCCCTTATGGTAATTGCTTTTTTAGCAAAAAGCGGATTGAAAATCTGGGGGATATATATACTCCTTACTTTAGTTTTTTCTCTTTTTATTTATCTGGGCCAAACCTGCAATCCGATAGCAAAATAACTTATGAATAACCGTAATTATAATATCTATTTTCATACACATACCGTTAGCGGAATTGTTATCAGCGTAATACTTTTTGTGATTTTTTTCGCTGGATCCTTTTCTTTTTTCAGAGATGAAATCAACAACTGGGAAAGAAATGAATCTACTGCCCTTACTAATGAAATTCAATTAGACTATAACAAAGCTTTAAACAAGTTAGACAAGGAATATATTCTGCACGGAAGAAATATTACCATTTCTAAACCAAGCAACGAAAGAAGAGTTGCCGTTTATCTCGAAGGCACCAGAGATACTTTGGCTCCGGCCAAGCAAAAAGAAGGATCGTTTTTTTACCTTGATACGAAAACCTTTAAAACATTCACCTATGAACAATCTTATTCGTTAGGCGAATTTCTATACCGATTACATTTCTTAGCTCAAATTCCTTATCCTGTTGGTTATTATCTTTCAGGCTTTGTTGCTTTGTTTTTCTTATTCGCAATCGTAACCGGTGTTTTATTGCACTGGAAAAAGATTGTTTCTAACTTCTATATTTTCCGTCCAAAGGAAAAATTAAAAACATTGTGGACAGATGCTCATACGGCACTTGGAATGATTGGCCTGCCATTTCAGTTTGTATATGCCGTAACGGGAGCCTTTTTTATGATTAAACTTTTGATTGTTGCACCTGCTGTGATGACTTTGTACAAAGGCGATCAGAGTAAATTATACAAAGAATTAGAATATACTGATCCGGATTATAAGTTTGACAATAAAAAACTGGCCACTCCTTTTAATATTGATCAATTGGTTGCAAAAGCAAAGAGCAATTGGAAAGATTTTGAAATTACACGCGTTTTTATTCAGAATTACGGTGACGCGAATATGCACGTTTTGGTTGAAGGTGAAATGCTCAGCAATAAAAAATTCACCGGAATAGGAAAAGTTGTTTACCGAATTAGCGACGGAAAAGAAATCGCAAAGAAAAACCCTATCACACAAAACAATTATTTAGATGTTGTCAAAAATGTTTTATATAGAATTCATTTTGGTGATTACGGAGGATACGCATTACGAATCGTAAGTTTCGTTTTAGGAATCATCACATGTTTTGTTATCATTTCAGGCGTAATGATTTGGTTAGTTGCCAGACAAAAAAATAACCTGCCTGAGAAAAAAAGACGCTTCAATGCAGCAGTTGTCCGTATTTATTTGGCAATTTGTTTGAGTATGTACCCTATTACAGCCTTAGCATTTATTGGTGCAAAAATATTTTATCCTTTAAGCCAATCTAACTTATTCAGTCTTTATTTTGGAGGATGGTTATTGCTAACGCTATTTTTTATTCTTAAAAAGAATGACGCATTTACCAATAAATTCTGTTTACTTTCAGGAAGTATTTTAGGTTTTTTAATTCCAATTACAAACGGAATCGTTTCCGGAAATTGGTTTTGGAATTCGTTTATGCAAAATCATATTCAGGTTTTCTTTGTAGATGTTTTCTGGATTGTTTTGGCATCCATAACACTTTATATTTCATTTACCTTAAAGTCAAAAAAAGCAGTTTCCTAAAAATTAGCTTAAATAATTTGCCCTCTATTGATTAAGCATATACTTTTACGCTTTATTCAAAACATGGGTTTAAAAAAACAAGTACGTTTTCTACATAAATGGCTCGGATTAATTTCCGGGCTTATTGTTTTTATTATAAGTGTGACGGGTTGCATTTTTTGTTTTCATGACGAAATAAAAGATATTACCCGAAAAGAATGGCGATTGGCAGAACCTCAGAACAAACCTTTTGTATTGCCATCTGTTTTACAGGAAAAGGCAAAAGAAATTCTACCAAGTTATAAATCAAGCATGGTTTCCTATTACGGAAGAGATCGTGCAGCAATCGTATATACATATTCTGATATAGGAAGTTTATATCTCTACTTTAATCCCTACACAGGAAAATATTTAAAAACCGAAAATCCCGAAACAGATTTTTTCATCATTGTAGAACATATTCACCTTTATTTGCTTTTACCGGATTATATAGGCAAACACATTATTGGCGGTGTAACCATCATTTTTATTTTATTATTGATCTCAGGAATTATTCAATGGTGGCCAAAGAAAAAGAAAGACCTTAAAAGAAGTCTTTCTGTAAAATGGTCTGCAAAATGGCGCCGTGTAAATTATGACTGGCACAATACATCCGGATTTTACATTTCGATTATCGCGGTTATTATCGCCATTACAGGTCTAACTTTTACATATGGATGGGTTGGAGACGGGATTTATAAAACCTTCAATTTTAGCGGTGACAAAAACGTAGAAACAAAAATTCCGGTAATTGACACTACTAAATTTAGCAATAATAAAAATACTGCCGTCGATCTTGCTTTTATTGAAACCGCAAAACTACAGCCAAAAGCCGAAATGATTTTTGTGACGTATCCGCAACAAAAAGGAGACATCATTAATACAGGAGCTTATCCTCATACGCTACGATACGATCATCAGAGCAATTATTATTTTCATCCAAATGACGGCAAGTTACTTCAAAGCCAGCCTTTTGATAAAAAAAGTTTAGGTTTACAAGTTGTCGAAATGAATTATGGGATCCACACAGGACAAATCTTAGATCTCCCGGGAAAAATTATTGCTTTTATTGTCAGCCTGATTGCTGCATGCCTGCCTGTAACCGGTTTTATAATCTGGTATGGAAGAAGAAATAAATCCTGCAAAAAAATAAAGACATAAAAAATTTAATCACACGCAAGGATTTAATTTTACTTTACGCATAAAAAACAAAAAGTTCGCAAAGCTATATTAATACAAAGCTTTCCGAACTTTCTGTTTTTATAAAACCTTGCTGATAAATATCTTTGTGTTCTTTGCAGTTAAAATAATTAGCTAATACAAAATATTGTATATTTTTCGACAACACAATATGTCATGATACAAAAAAAACCGCTGAATGAGCGGTTATTTTTATGTTTTAGAAATCATATTAATTTCTGTTTGCTAAAGCATTTTTCTGCAAATTTTTAACTGAAGTAATTTTGCTGTTTTCATACGCAACTTCACAAAGGTTTTTTTCATTGAAGAAAACCCATTTTCCAGTTTTCAATCCGTCTGTGTATTCGCCTACCGCAACCTTATTCCCTCTTTCATCGTACGATACCCAAACACCATCTAATTTACCATCCTTAAAAAAGCCTTGTTGCTGCACATTACCATTTTCATAATAGTAAGTAGCTTTTACTTTGTTTCCAACAGCTTCTAATTCCGGGTTTACTTCTTGTGCAACTAGAATTCCAGAGAACAATATTGCAACTAAAATTACACACTTTTTCATATCTTTAGGTATTAATGTTATCAAATCTTATATCAAATATAATTATTTGTTTACATTAAAAAAACTTTTACTTAACAATTTGGTAACATTAGGTAAAAGCTTAACATTGGAAATCAGCCTGATATAAAAAAACCAAAGCTTGCGCCTTGGTTTTACTGGTATTCTTTAAAAAATGAAACAGAACTATATCGTTTTCAATTTTATCAATAAATTACTTCAATAATGTATCTAATTGCTTCTGAAGATCTGGAGACGAAGGTCTGTCAGCATCAGAGCTGAAAACATTTCCGTTAGGATCAACAATAATAAATCTTGGAATTCCCGTAACACCGTAATTCGTTACAAACTCAGATTCCCAATCTTTATCAGCAAACAATTGTACACCGCCCAGATTTTTGTCCGTTACAAATTTTTTCCATTTTTCATTGTCCTTCACTTTATCAATAGAAATACTTACGAACTCAATATTTTTTCCGTGATACTTTTCCTCAATTTTTTGCAAGTAAGGAATCTCAGCTCTACATGGCGCGCACCAGGTTGCCCAAAGATCAATATAAACATATTTTCCTTTCAGGTCAGAAAGTTTTGTTTTTCCTCCTTTGTGATTTTCATAATCAAAACCCGGAGAAGGTTTTCCTTTAAGTTTATTTGCCTTAGAAGCTCTTTCATATTCCTGAACAGCATATTGGTTAAAACTTTCAAAACTTTGTTTTAATGCAGTTTTAAACTCAGGATCAAAATTCCCTTTCTCAACATTTTCAATATCCGTCTTTCTCTTTGCTTCTAATAATGATGCAAACTCAGCAGGTTCTTTTACGAAAGCCTCCTCTCGAAATTTTTCATCTTTTAAAGCTTGCTGTGCCAGAAAATTGCTTTCATCAACACCTTTCCCTTTATAAACAATCGTTTCATCAAATTCTTTGGCATTCATTGTTAAGCTAATATCTGAATCCGATTTTAGATATAAATTAGAAGATTCTGTACCATCAGAAAACATATAAAATCCTTTTGGAGCTTCAAAATTAGCCACAAAAAGCTCTTTTTTATTAATTGGGATAACTTGCTTAAAATTATCTCTTCCTTTAATCACCAAAGTATCACTATTTCTGTTCGCTATTTTAGCCGTAAATTTCACTTGATTTTTAGCTTGACCAATGACATTCAAAGTGCTAAAAATCAACAGGCCGGTTACAAAAAGTTTGTTCATATAAATTAAAGTTTGTTTTTAGTGATTCAAATCTAAAGAAATTAGAGCTGCTAAATTAAGAATTAACAAAATATTTGAAATTAATGAACATCAAGTTACGACTTTACTATATTAATTTGAATTTTGTGTTTACTTTTGCAGTCTAAAATTTAGATCATGTATAGAAGTCATAATTGTGGCGAATTAAACGCCTCAAGTATTAATACGGAAGTTACACTAGCGGGGTGGGTTCAAAAATCTCGCGATAAAGGATTTATGAATTGGGTCGACTTACGTGACCGTTACGGAATTACACAACTTATTTTCGACGAAAGCCGTACAGACAAAACTGTTTTTGAACTGGCAAAAACTCTTGGTAGAGAGTTCGTAATTCAGGTAAAAGGAACTGTAATTGAACGTGAGGACAAGAACAAAAACAAAAACATGATTACCGGTGACATAGAAATTTTAGTTACCGAATTAACTATACTTAACGCTGCCTTGACTCCTCCGTTTACTATTGAGGACGAAACTGATGGTGGTGAAGATATCAGAATGAAATATCGCTACCTTGATATTAGAAGAAATCCTGTAAAAAACAGTTTATTATTCCGTCATAAAGTAGCAATGGAAGTTCGTAAATATTTATCTGATTTAGATTTTTGCGAAGTAGAAACTCCTTACTTAATCAAATCGACCCCTGAAGGAGCAAGAGATTTCGTTGTACCAAGCCGTATGAACGAAGGACAATTTTATGCATTACCACAATCACCACAAACTTTCAAGCAATTATTGATGGTGGGCGGAATGGATAAATATTTCCAGATCGTAAAATGCTTCCGTGACGAAGATTTACGAGCAGACCGTCAGCCTGAGTTTACACAAATCGATTGCGAAATGGCATTTGTAGAACAAGAAGACATTTTGAATGTTTTTGAAGGTCTGACAAGACATTTACTAAAAGAAATTAAAGGTATTGAAGTAGATAAATTCCCTAGAATTACCTACGATTATGCCATGAAAACATATGGAAACGACAAACCGGACATTCGTTTTGGGATGGAGTTTGGTGAGTTAAACGAATTTGCACAACACAAAGAATTCCCAGTATTTAATGCTGCTGAATTAGTTGTGGGAATTGCAGTTCCGGGAGCAGGAAATTATACCCGTAAAGAAATTGACGGATTAATTGACTGGGTAAAACGTCCGCAAGTTGGAGCATCAGGAATGGTATATGCAAAATGTAATGACGACGGAACTTTTAAATCATCTGTAGACAAATTCTACGATCAGGAGGATTTAGGACAATGGGCAAAAATTACAGGAGCAAAACCCGGAGATATGATTTTTGTACTTTCAGGTCCTGCAAACAAAACACGTGCACAACTTTCAGCACTTCGTATGGAATTGGCAACTCGTTTAGGATTGCGTAACCCTGAAGTATTCGCTCCTCTTTGGGTAATTGATTTCCCATTATTAGAACTGGATGAAGAAAGCGGTCGTTATCATGCAATGCACCACCCGTTTACATCTCCAAAACCGGAAGATATGGCGTTATTGGAAACTGAGCCGGGAAAAGTTCGTGCAAATGCGTATGACATGGTATTGAACGGAAATGAAATTGGTGGAGGATCGATTCGTATTCACGATAAAGCGACACAACAATTAATGTTCAAATATTTAGGATTTACAGAAGACGAAGCAAAAGCACAATTTGGCTTTTTAATGGACGCTTTTCAATTTGGAGCACCACCACACGGAGGTTTAGCATTTGGTCTTGACAGATTAGTAGCGATCTTAGGAGGTCAGGAAACGATCAGAGATTTTATTGCATTCCCTAAAAACAATTCGGGACGCGATGTTATGATTGATGCTCCTGCTGCAATTGATGATGCTCAGTTAAAAGAACTTTCGATTAAACTGGATATTAAATAGCTCTAAAACGATTATGAAAAAACTGATTTTGCTGCTTTTCGCAATAAACTTATATGCCCAGAGTCCAAAACAAGTTTTATATTCATTTTACGACTGGAAATATCCAAAAATAAAAATAGAAAGCAATACAATTGGTGTGATCATCGAAGATCCATCAAACAATAGCGTAATAGACAATCAAGTCTCTGCATACGCAATCAAAAATCTTAACTTAAGAAACCTGCAAATAGTCGCTCCCGAAAAGAGCGACTATTTATTGTATATACAACCCATAAGTACCGAGCTTAATGCAACCGTAGTAAAAATCAATAACATTAATGATATTAGTTATATTGGAAAAATTATCTTTTCTTCAAAATTAAACTTTACCATTAAGCAAAAAAACGAAATCGTTTATAGCAAAGATTTTAACTATTCTCAATCCGTTTCAGAGGTAAGTACTTATAACAATTTCAGTATTAAAACAGAGGAAATTGCCAACAGCCAGGTACAGCAACTTCTAAAAAAAAATAGTATAACAATTGACCAAAATTGTCGTGACATTTATGCCAATACCGTTTTATATAATTTCTTTAAAGAAATTAAAGAAACTATTGATTTTAGCCGAATAGAAGAAACACTGCCCTTATACAAATTCAAAGACGATGATCTTGAACAAATAAATAAATCTGTCGATGCACTTGAAATTACAAGAAAACTAGAAGACAACGAAGAGAATTATATTAAAAATCTGCTTTTAGAAAAAATACAATTTTGGGAAACTGAAGTTTCTAAATACGATTATAATGATAAAAAAACCAAAAAGATTTATTGGGCTTTAATGGCCAATATTTCAACAAGCTATTATGCCTTGGGAAATAACGCAAAAGCAATCGAATTCAAAGACAAAGCTTTACTTGTTGATTACAATAAAAACTACAGGTATTTAGCAGAAATGCCTGAGAAAAAAATCAAGGATTTGTCCTTTTTATTAAATTCCGAAGGCAAACCTTTTATTGACTTCGAAAATAATGATTTTTCGAAAAAACAAAATTTTGATGCTGTCTATTTTTGCAATCAAAAAGGAAAACTTCTTATAAACAGTAATGTTTCAGAGCAAGAAATTGCAATCAGAAAAAACCGTGTTGAAGTAATTTATCAGGTTTTAGCATGTTCTAAATTTTATGATTTCCTGTTGAGCGTAGTCAATGATTTTAATGAAAAAGAAGAGGATAAAAGTCTGTTTTTTAAAAATACAGATGACTATTTTTTCAACCTTACAAAACATTATAATGATCTAAGTAAAGAATTACTGGTTGCTGATCTGAAAAATTTTAACATAGAAGAAAAAAAGACCATTTTAACCGCTTCCAATAAAATCCATGATTTAACAGATGTATTATACAAACGACTAGAACAATCTCAAGAAAAAAACAAAGAAGGCCGTTACTCAGATCTTTTTAAAACAATTGTTAAAATGCAGGATTTTTTAGCCCATTATCCCGGCACAAGCAAAAAAGAAGACCTAAAAGCATTGACCAATATGGTTTTTATTACTCAGGACCAGGCTCTTCTAGACCTTCCGTATTTGGGCTTTTTAGCAGATGAACTTACAACAGAAGGGCATAGTGACTATAAAAACCATCCAAAAATTTATCAAACCCTTTTTAAACAATACAAAAAAACATTTAACAACTTAATGGGAAGTGCCGTTTTTAAAAATCTCCACGATAAAGAAGTTATAAAATTCGATGAAATTATGTATTCGTTTTACATGCCATTATCCAGAGAAAAAATCGAAAACGTAAATATTAAATTCAAAAATCAATACAATAGCGATTCAATTTTGAGACTTTTAATGCTTTATTCTAAATAGCTATGAAAAAATTGCTTTTAATCTCTATAATTTTCATTTTAAACAGCTGTGCATTTGTACCCAGTACTACTGTAAAAGACGACTCTTTTACGAGGCAGAATGCCGATGACCAGGAAAGAGATTTTAACTTACAAGTTAAGACAATAGGCTTTTCAGAAAAAAACAACAATAAAGAAGTCGAAATTGAATATGAGTTAAAGAATAATTCAAAATTGAATGTTTTCGACAAGAAACTCAAGACTTACAAATTGTTTTTTATTCTCAAAATGAAAGACGGTCGGGAAATAGCAAAAGAGAAGACAATATGGTCGATTATTCCTCCTAATACCGCAATAATTGAAAAAGAGAAAGTTTACATCTCAGATTATACCGTTGCAACCTGTACAACACGACTTTACATAAATTACAAATAATAAAAAGACAACAAGTCTGAAGATTATTCCCACAATACATGATGATTCTCAAATAAAGCGTATCCAGATCAAAATTGATGCAAAATAAATAGCGAAAACCCTGTGAATCAATAATTTTTACAAAAAATTAACAGCTTATTGTCTTTTGTATGAATTTATATCTTACATTTGCTTCATTATAAATTATTATTACAATTACAATGCGTACAGGTACAGTAAAATTTTTCAATGAATCTAAAGGTTATGGATTCATTACAGACGAAGAAACAGGAAAAGATATCTTCGTTCACGCTTCAGGAATTAACGCGGAAGAATTACGCGAAGGTGACCGTGTAAGCTACGAAGAAGAAGAAGGAAGAAAAGGGAAAGTTGCTGCTAAAGTAGCAGTAATCTAAGAAAAATATAGCAATTTATTTTTTTTGCCTCTGAATGGTTTAAAAACGTTTCGATTTATTTCGAAACGTTTTTTTTTTGCTCAAATCTTAAAAAAAACATAAAATAGCTTACTGTTATTTATAATCAATAAAAATTACCCGCAAACACCCTTGAACAGCACACTTAAATCATTTTTTAGTTTGTGATTTACAGAGTTGAAAGTTATCTTTGTGACTTATTCTTTAAGTAAAAAACCTAAGATTATGCAATCTGATCAATACAATTACATTCCTATTTTAATGCAGGCTATTTTAGCAGTTGGTTTTGTGGTAGGAACTATTATTATTTCTGGAAAATTAGGACCAAAAAGAACCTCTGAGGTTAAAGATAAAAACTTCGAATGCGGTATCGAATCTGTTGGTAATGCCCGTGTTCCTTTTTCAGTAAAATACTTCTTAGTTGCTATTTTATTTGTATTGTTTGATGTAGAGGTAATATTCCTTTATCCTTGGGCTGTAAACTTCAAAGATCTTGGCATAGAAGGAATGCTAAAGATGATCGTATTTATGTCACTTCTTTTAGTTGGCTTTTTCTACATCATCAAGAAAAAAGCATTAGAGTGGGAATAAAATGATTTTAGATTTTAGATTGGTGATTTTAGAATTACAATTTAAGATTTAATCTTCCCGAATTAATATACTGATTTAAAAAATTGATTTTACCTTTTAAGATTATCCAAATCTAAAATCTAAAATCAGAAATCTAAAATAAAAATGAGCGATTCAAAAGTAAATATGGTAGCCCCTCCTGAAGGTGTTGTTGGCGAAGGTTTTTTCGCTACAAAACTAAATGATGTTGTGGGTATGGCACGTGCGAATTCTCTTTGGCCATTGCCTTTTGCAACTTCTTGTTGCGGAATTGAGTTTATGGCAACAATGGCTTCACACTACGATTTAGCACGTTTTGGATCTGAGCGTGTGAGTTTTTCTCCTCGTCAGGCAGATATGTTATTAGTAATGGGAACTATTTCTAAAAAAATGGCCCCTATTTTAAGACAAGTTTACGAACAAATGGCAGAACCTCGCTGGGTAATTGCCGTTGGAGCTTGTGCTTCATCAGGTGGAATTTTTGACACCTATTCAGTTTTACAAGGAATTGACAAAGTAATCCCTGTTGACGTTTACGTACCAGGATGCCCGCCAAGACCAGAACAAATTGTTGATGGAGTTATGAAACTTCAAGAATTGGTAAGAAGCGAATCTGTTAGACGCAGAAGCTCACCAGAATACCAAGAATTATTAGCTTCATATAATATTTCATAAGATGGCTTTAGAAAATACCCTGATACAAAATAAACTTACAGAAACATTTGACACAAGTGTTTTTAACTTTCACGAAGAGAGAGATGTTTTTTCACTGGAAACTTCTGCTGACAAGATCACAGCTTTAATTCTTTTTTTGAAAAACGATTCTGATCTGCGTTTTCACTTTTTAACCGATTTATGCGGTGTTCACTATCCAGACAACGAAACAGATCGTCAGTATGCCATAGTTTACCATATGCACAATTGGTACGAAAACAAACGTATTAGAATAAAAGTGTTCCTAAACGGAGAAAAACCGGAAATAAAAACCATTTCAAATATTTTCTTAAGTTCAAACTGGATGGAAAGAGAAACATACGATTTCTTTGGGATTGACTTTATTGGACATCCGCAATTAAAACGTATCCTGAATATGGATGAGATGATATCGTTCCCAATGCGTAAAGAATTCCCAATGGAAGACAGCGGAAGAACTGATAAGGATGACAGATTCTTTGGAAGAACAACAACAAATTGCTAAAAAATAAATAATTCAACATTATAAAATGTCAGAACTATTATTACCACCAGAGCATCGCTATGCTAAAATAGTTAAGGATAAACTAAACGAAGACGGAAGCGAGCTTTCAGTATTGAATTTAGGTCCAACACACCCGGCCACTCACGGTATTTTTCAAAACATCCTGTTAATGGATGGTGAGAGAATTCTTGAAGCTGAACCAACCATTGGTTACATACACAGAGCTTTCGAGAAAATTGCCGAAAATCGTCCTTTTTACCAGATCACACCTCTTACAGACCGTATGAACTATTGCTCCTCTCCTATTAACAATATGGGATGGTGGATGACTTTAGAGAAACTATTAAATATCGAAGTTCCTAAAAGAGCGCAGTATTTAAGAGTTATCGTAATGGAGTTGGCACGTATTACAGATCACTTGATTTGTAATTCTATTCTTGGTGTTGATACAGGTGCTTACACTGGTTTCTTGTATGTATTTCAATTTAGAGAAAAAGTTTACGAAATCTACGAAGAAATTTGTGGTGCTCGTCTAACAACAAATATGGGAAGAATTGGTGGTTTCGAAAGAGATTGGTCACCAGAAGCATTCCGCAAACTAGATGTATTTTTAAGAGATTTTCCTGTCGCTTGGCAAGAATTTGAAAACTTATTCGAAAGAAACAGAATTTTCCTTGACAGAACTGTAGACGTAGGTGCAATCTCAGCAGAGCAAGCAATGGCTTACGGATTTACAGGTCCAAATTTACGTGCTGCAGGAGTTGATTACGACGTACGTGTAGCGCATCCTTATTCATCATACGAAGATTTCGACTTTATTGTTCCTGTTGGAAAATCAGGTGATACTTACGATCGTTTTTGCGTTCGTAATGCAGAAGTTCGCGAAAGTTTAAGCATTATTCGTCAGGCTTTAGATAAAATGCCTGCCGGAAATGAATATCATGCAGAAGTTCCGGATTATTACCTTCCTCCAAAAGAAGACGTTTACACTTCTATGGAATCATTAATTTATCACTTTAAAATTGTTATGGGAGAAGTTCCCGTTCCAGTTGCAGAAATTTATCATGCTGTTGAAGGCGGAAACGGAGAATTAGGATTCTATTTAGTTACTGACGGAAGCAGAACTCCATATAGATTACATTTCAGAAGACCTTGTTTTATTTATTACCAGGCATATCCGGAAATGATCAAAGGCTCTTTATTATCTGATGCAATTGTTATTCTATCAAGTTTAAATGTTATTGCAGGAGAATTAGACGCATAAAAAAATGCAGATTTTAGAATGTCGATTGAAGATTGAAAAATTTAAAATCAGAAATCTAAAATAAACAAAGGATTGCAGAATGTAGGCTATAGATGGCAGATTGAAAAATCTAAAATCAGAAATCTAAAATCTAAAATTAAGAATGGAAAGAAAACATTACAAACAAGAAATAAACATGACAGAAGCATTGATGAACCGCATCAATGAATTGATCAGTCATTATCCTGAAGACAAAAGAAAATCAGCCCTATTGCCTGTTTTGCACGAAGTACAAGATGCGCATGATAACTGGTTAAGTATCGAGTTGCAGGATAAAGTTGCCGAAATTTTGCATATAAAACCAATTGAGGTTTATGAAGTGGTTACTTTTTATACCATGTACAACCAAAAACCAATTGGAAAATACATGTTTGAATTTTGCCAGACTTCTTGTTGTTGTTTAAATGGTGCTGAAAATTTAATGGATTATACTTCTGAAAAATTAGGCATTAAAATGGGCGAAACAACTCCGGACGGAATGTTTACCATTGCCGGTGTAGAATGTTTAGGGGCATGCGGATACGCTCCGATGTTGCAATTAGGCGATTTCTACAAAGAAAAATTGACAGAAGAAAAAATCGATCAGTTAATCGCTGATTGTAGAGATGATAAAATAATATTACACGATAAATAAGATGTCAAAGAAAATATTATTAGACAAAATCAATGTTCCAGGAATCAAAACCTACGAAGTATACCGCCAAAATGGAGGTTATGCATCTGTAGAAAAAGCTTTGAAAACGCTTACGCCGGACGAAGTTGTTGAAGAAGTAAAAAAATCAGGTCTTCGTGGTCGTGGTGGCGCAGGTTTCCCGGCAGGAATGAAATGGAGTTTTATTGATAAAAAATCAGGAAAACCAAGACATTTAGTTTGCAACGCTGACGAATCTGAACCAGGAACTTTCAAAGATCGTTATTTGATGGAATATATTCCTCACTTATTGATCGAAGGAATGATTACTTCAAGTTTTGCCTTAGGCGCTAACCTATCATACATCTACATTCGTGGAGAATATATGTGGGTTTTCAAAATATTAGAAAGAGCAATCGCCGAAGCTAAAGCTGCCGGTTGGTTAGGAAAAAATATATTAGGTACAGGTTACGATTTAGAATTGTATGTTCACTGTGGAGCTGGTGCTTATATCTGCGGAGAAGAAACTGCACTTATAGAATCATTAGAAGGTAAAAGAGGAAACCCTCGTATTAAACCGCCATTCCCGGCTGTTTCAGGACTTTGGGCAAACCCAACCGTAGTAAACAATGTTGAAACTATTGCCACTGTGCCATGGATTATCAATAACTCTGGTGATGATTATGCGAAAATAGGTATTGGCCGTTCAACTGGAACTAAATTAATCTCTGCTTCAGGACACATAAAAAATCCGGGCGTATACGAAATTGAATTAGGATTAAGTGTTGACGAATTCATGAATTCTGATGAGTATTTAGGAGGAATGTCTTCGAGCAGACCTTTGAAAGCATTTGTTCCGGGAGGATCTTCAGTACCAATTTTACCGGCTGAATTAATTTTCAAGACAGCAAATGGCGAAGACAGATTAATGTCTTACGAATCTTTAAGTGATGGTGGTTTTGCTACCGGATCTATGTTAGGTTCAGGAGGATTTATTGTTTACAACGATACAGCATGTGTCGTGAGAAACACCTGGAATTTCTCTCGTTTCTATCACCATGAATCTTGCGGACAATGTACACCTTGTCGTGAAGGAACCGGTTGGTTAGAAAAAATATTATGGAGAATCGAAAACGGTCAGGGCCGTGAGGAAGATATCGAATTATTGTGGAGCATTCAAAGTAAAATTGAAGGAAATACAATTTGCCCGCTTGGCGATGCAGCAGCATGGCCAGTAGCAGCAGCGATACGCCATTTTAGAGATGAGTTTGAATACCACGTTCGTTTCCCTGAAAAAATAAAAAACAGAGATCACTTTGTTGCCGAGCCTTTTTCGCAAGTAAAACATTTGGTAGGCGGTAAAGTAATCGCATAAATACAGTTTTCAAAGTATAGAAAACTAAAAACATTAAGATTAAAGTATTCAAATAACTTGAAACTTTAAACCTGAAACAAAATTTGATTATGAAAGTAACCATAGACGGTCAAAGTATAGACGTAGAGCCAGGAACAACGATCCTGCAGGCTGCACGTATGATTGGAGGAGATTTGGTTCCGCCAGCCATGTGCTATTACTCAAAATTAAAAGGCAGTGGCGGTAAATGTCGTTGTTGTTTAGTTGAAGTTGCAAAAGGAAGTGAAGCTGACCCTAGACCAATGCCAAAATTGATGGCATCTTGTGTAACAGGATGTATGGACGGAATGGAAGTGAACAGCAAATCATCTGCTCGTGTAACCGAAGCCCGTAAATCTGTAACGGAATTTTTATTGATCAACCACCCGTTAGATTGCCCTATTTGTGATCAGGCAGGTGAATGTGATTTACAAAACTTAAGTTTCGAACACGGAAATCCTAAGTCACGTTTTATTGAAGAAAAAAGAACATTCGAACCAGAAGATATTGGTCCGCATATTCAACTACATATGAACCGTTGTATTTTATGCCAAAGATGTGTACAAGTTGCAGATCAATTGACAGACAACAGAGTTCACGGAGTATTAGATCGTGGTGATCACGCTAATATTTCAACCGGAATTTCAAAAGCTATTGACAATGAGTTTTCCGGAAATATGATCGACGTTTGTCCTGTAGGAGCATTGACGGACAAAACTTTCCGATTTAAATCGAGAGTTTGGTTCAACAAACCTTTCAATGCACACAGAGAATGTACAACTCCGGGATGTTGTGGAAAAACAACTGTATGGATGTTTGGAGGAGAAATCCAACGTGTAACAGGTCGTAAAGACGAGTATCATGAAGTAGAAGAATTCATTTGCAACAGCTGTCGTTTTGACCACAAAAATGTAAATGACTGGGTTATTGAAGGTCCAAGAGAATTTGAAAAAGATTCTGTTATTAACCAAAATAACTACACTCAGAAACTGGAAAAAGTAGAAATCGATACAGAGAAAAATATCCTTTTAGGAAGAGATATCGACCGTAAAAAAATTAGTATGGCTGAAATTCCATTAACCCCTAACAACCAAAATTCTTAGCCATGGTAGATGGAACATTTATTATAGAAAAAAGTGTTGTGATTATTGTGGTTTTTGCCATAACAATGATAATGGCGATGTATTCTACCTGGGCTGAACGTAAAGTTGCTGCCTATCTTCAGGATCGTGTAGGGCCTAACCGTGCCGGATGGGGTGGTTTATTACAACCTCTTGCTGATGGTATGAAATTATTCTCGAAAGAAGAGTTTTTCCCAAATACACCTAACAAATTTTTATTTGTTGTAGGACCGGCAATTGCCATGAGTACAGCTTTAATGACGAGCGCAGTAATTCCTTGGGGAGATAAATTACATATTTTTGGACGTGATGTTTATTTGCAGGCAACCGATATTAATATTGGAATATTATACATTTTTGGAGTACTTTCAGTAGGAGTTTATGGTATCATGATTGGTGGATGGGCTTCGAACAATAAATTCTCCTTGATGGGAGCAATTCGTGCTGCCTCACAAATGGTTTCATACGAAGTTGCCATGGGATTATCAATCATTGCTTTATTGATGATGACCGGAACTTTAAGCTTAAAAGTTATTTCTGAACAACAATCAGAATGGCACTGGAATGTTTTATACCAGCCACTATCTTTTCTGATTTTCTTAATTTGTTCATTTGCTGAAACAAACAGAACTCCTTTTGACCTTGCAGAATGTGAAAACGAATTAATTGGTGGTTACCATACAGAATATTCATCAATGAAAATGGGATTCTATTTATTTGCTGAATACGCGAGTATGTTTATCTCTGCTACAATTATCTCTGTATTATTCTTTGGAGGATACAATTATCCGGGAATGAGCTGGATGGTAGAAAACGCGGGAGTAAACCCGGCAAACCTTTTAGGAATTGCAGTATTGTTTGTTAAAATATGTTTCTTCATATTTTTCTATATGTGGGTACGTTGGACAATTCCAAGATTTAGATATGACCAATTAATGAATTTAGGCTGGAAAATTTTGATTCCCCTTTCTATCATTAATATCATGATTACAGGAATTGTTATATTAAGACATGATATCGCAGTTTATTTAGGATTTTAATAAACGAGAGCCCAACCCTGTTGCGATAGTTATCGGGAAGCTTCAAATTAAAAATAAAATAGATTTTCGATTTGATTACCATCAAATTACGAATCATAAATCATACATTAAAAAATGTCAATAGAAACTATATCATTATCGGGTAGAAAAAAGATGGTCTCAAACAAAGAGATGACTTTTTTAGAGCGAATGTATCTTGTGGCGATTGTGAAAGGATTGTTAATTACGTTTAAACATTTATTCAGAAAAAAAGTGACAATTCACTATCCTGAACAAGTGCGTGAGATGAGCCCTGTTTATCGTGGTCAGCACCAATTGAAACGTGATGAGCAAGGTCGTGAAAATTGTACGGCTTGCGGATTATGTGCTTTATCATGTCCAGCTGAAGCGATCACAATGAAAGCCGCTGAACGTAAAGCAGATGAAAAGCATTTGTACAGAGAAGAGAAATACGCTTCGATCTACGAAATCAATATGTTACGTTGCATTTTTTGTGGTTTATGTGAAGAAGCATGTCCAAAAGATGCCATCTATCTAACAACTTCAAAAGTGTTGGTTCCTTCTAGCTACGAAAGAGAAGATTTCATTTTTGGAAAAGACAGATTAGTGATGCCTCTTGATGTGGCAATCAAAAATGCTCAACTTAATAATGCTAATTAAATGATACATATTCCTGATTTTGCACACGCAACAACTGTACAAGTAATATTTTGTTTCTTAGCTTTTATTACAGTAATTACCGCTTTCCTGACCATTTTTAGCAGAAACCCAATTCATAGTGCTATTTATTTAGTAATTTGTTTTTTCTCAATTGCCGGTCATTATTTATTATTAAATGCTCAATTCTTAGCTATTGTACACATTATAGTCTATTCCGGAGCAATTATGATTTTGTTCCTGTTTACGATCATGTTAATGAACCTGAACGAACAACGTGAAGTACACCGACCTAGAATTACGCGTTTAGGAGCAATTGTTTCTTTCTGTTTGATTTGTGTTGTATTGATTGCAATTTTCATCAACTCTAAACCAATTGTTGGCGAATACGATTCAACAGGCGAAGATTTTCAGTCAATTCAAGTACTTGGTAAAATATTATTAAACGAATATATGGTTCCGTTCGAATTCGCATCCATCTTACTATTGGTAGCGATGATTGGAAGTGTACTATTGTCTAAAAAAGAAAAATTAAATAAATAATGGGTAATATATTAAATCAAATAGGTATTGAAAACTACATCTTTTTGAGTGTTGTACTTTTCTGTATTGGTATTTTTGGTGTATTGTACAGACGAAATGCTATTATCGTTTTCATGTCTATCGAAATCATGTTGAATGCTGTTAACCTTTTATTTGTTGCTTTTTCGACTTATCATCAAGATGCACAAGGACAAGTTTTTGTATTCTTTTCGATGGCGGTTGCTGCAGCCGAAGTTGCAGTTGGATTGGCTATTTTAGTTTCGATCTTTAGAAATTTAGGTTCGATTAGTATCGATAATTTAAAAAATTTAAAAGGATAAATAAAAATGGATACCAATTTAGCTTTACTTTTAGTTTTATCTCCTTTTTTAGGATTTTTAATCAATGTTTTCTTTGGCAAAAGCTTAGGAAAAACTGCTTCAGGAATTATTGGAACTGCTGCTGTAGTCGTTTCTTTTGCTGTTACGCTTTTCTTTTTCAATCAAATCAGCCAAACAAAACAAGCTTTTCAGGTGACTTTATTTGACTGGATTCAAATCAGTAACATAAAAATTAATCTTGGATTTTTATTAGATCAATTATCATTGCTTTGGTTACTTTTCGTAACCGGTATTGGATCATTGATTCACTTATACTCTATCAGTTACATGCATGACGATGAGAATATGCACAAATTTTTTGCGTATTTGAATCTGTTCGTATTTTTTATGATTACGCTTGTAGTTGGAAGTAACTTATTAGTTTTATTTATTGGTTGGGAAGGTGTTGGACTTTGCTCCTACTTATTAATTGGATTCTGGCATAAAAACCAGGATTACAATGATGCAGCGAAAAAAGCTTTTATTATGAACAGAATTGGAGATTTAGGTCTTTTGATCGGAATGTTCATTATTGGCTCAATGTTCTCTACTTTAGATTATGCAACTTTAAAAACTGCTATCGCAGGAGCAACAAACTTAAATGTACCGTTGCTTTCATTAGCTGCATTATGTTTGTTTATTGGTGCTTGTGGTAAATCAGCACAGATTCCATTATATACCTGGTTACCTGATGCGATGGCTGGACCAACTCCGGTTTCTGCATTGATTCACGCTGCGACAATGGTTACTGCTGGTATCTTTATGGTAACAAGATTGAATTTTGTATTTGATTTAGCTCCGGAAGTAAAAACTATAATTGCTGTTATTGGAGCGATCACTTCGTTAGTAGCTGCAACAATTGGTTTAGTACAGACAGATATCAAAAAAGTATTGGCTTACTCTACTGTTTCTCAATTAGGATTAATGTTTTTAGCATTAGGACTTGGTGCTTATGAAGTTGCCGTTTTTCACGTAATTACTCACGCTTTCTTCAAAGCTTGTTTGTTCTTAGGTTCAGGATCTGTAATTCACGGTTTGCACGGAGAACAAGATATGCGTAAAATGGGTGGTTTGCGTAAAGCAATGCCAATCACTTTCTGGACAATGATGATTTCATCATTAGCCATTTCAGGGATTCCGTTTTTCTCAGGATTTTTCTCTAAAGATGAAATCTTATTAACGGCTTTCGAACACAGTAAAACACTTTATATTATTGGTTCTGTTGCCTCAATCATGACAGCTTTTTATATGTTTAGATTAATGTTTCTTACTTTCTTTAAAGATTTTAGAGGAACAGAAGAACAAAAACATCATTTACATGAAAGCAACGGATTAATTACTTTCCCTCTTATCGTTTTGGCAATCCTTGCTACTTTTGGCGGACTAATCAGCTTACCTGGAAACAGCTGGTTAAATGAGTATTTAGCTCCACTTTTCACAAAAGTCGCTGGCGAAGAACATCATTTAGGCACAACAGAATATACTCTAATGGGAGTTGCTGTTTTGGGTGGATTACTAGGTATCTTAATTGCTTACGTTAAATATTTCAAACAAGACAATGTTCCTGAAGCAGATGAAAATATTACTGGCTTAACTAAAGTTTTATACAACAAATATTATGTAGACGAAATTTACGATGCCGTATTTGTTCGCTCTATTAACGGGCTATCAAGATTTTTCAGGGATTATATTGAGACCAGTTTATCTGCTCTTGTTTTTGGATTAGGAAAAGTAACCAATGAACTCGCTTTTCAAGGTAAAAAATTACAAAACGGAAGTATCGGATTATACCTTTTTGCTTTTGTTTTGGGGCTTTGCGCCATTGTTTCCTATATATTTTTAGCTAAATAATTTTACAACTATGAACGTTTCTCTTATATTAATTATTCTTTTAATTGGTGCATTTGCCACTTATTTTGCTGGTGACAAACTAGCATCAAAAGTAGCTTTGTTCTTTAGTTTGGCGGCTTTAGGTTGTTCAATTGTATTGCTAAACCATTTTTATGCAAACGAAAACATCAGTTTAATAAAAGCCTGGATTACGAAACCTAATATTTCATTTGCTTTAAATGCTGATGGATTAGGAATGGCAATGGTTTTATTAACTGCAGCTTTGACACCCATCATTATATTTTCTTCTTTCGGGAACGATTATAAAAATGCAAAAGGTTTTTATGCTCTGATTTTATTTATGGCTTTTGCTATGACAGGAACTTTCCTTGCGGCAGATGGTCTTTTATATTATATTTTCTGGGAATTAGCACTTATTCCTATTTACTTTATTGCTCTTATTTGGGGGAATGGCGATGCAGAAGAACGCAGAAAAGCGGTGGTTAAATTCTTTATTTATACACTTGCAGGTTCGTTATTCATGTTAGTAGCTTTCATCTACTTATACCAAAAAGCAGGTACTTTCTTAATCGAAGATTTATACAAACTAAATTTATCTGCTAGTGAACAACTTTGGATATTCTTAGCTTTCTTTTTAGCGTATGCTATTAAAATCCCAATTATTCCTTTCCACACATGGCAGGCAAATGTGTACCAAAAAGCACCAACTGTTGGAACTATGCTTTTATCTGGTATCATGCTAAAAATGGGATTGTACAGTGTTATTCGTTGGCAATTGCCAATTGCACCATTAGCAGCAAAAGAGTACATGGATATCTTCATTGCTTTAGGAGTTGCCGGTGTAATTTACGGATCGATTGTAGCTTTAAGACAAAAGGATTTAAAGAAATTATTAGCTTATTCTTCATTAGCTCACGTTGGATTAATTGCTGCAGGAACTTACACACTTACTATTGATGGTTTGCGTGGAGCTGTTTTGCAAATGATCGCTCACGGTTTTGTTGTAGTAGGATTATTTTTTGCTGCCGAAGTTATTTTTAGAAGATTCGAAACAAGAGAAATTGGTGAATTGGGCGGTATCCGTACACAATCTCCAAAATTTACTTCTATGTTTTTAATTTTGGTATTGGCTTCAGTAGCTTTACCGGGAACTTTTAACTTTGTTGGAGAATTTACAGTTTTGTATAGTCTTTCTCAAATCAATATTTGGTTTGCTGTCTTAGGCGGAACAACTATTATTTTAGGAGCTTATTATATGCTTAAAATGTTTCAAAATGTAATGTTAGGAGAAACAAATTCTAAAACTTTTGCAGATGTTTCTGTAAATGAAGGAATTTCATTCGTAGCAATTATTGCAGTTTTAATATTCTTCGGATTTTATCCAAAACCAATTACAGATTTGATTACACCAAGTTTAGAAACTATTCTAAACGTTATCAATAAAAATTAACGATTTCAGAAAGAAGATTAACGATTTTTGATTTCAGATTTTGTCTGACACTTAAAAAGTTAAATTTATTACTGAAAGGAAAATTAAATATATTTTAAATAAAAATAAATTAGGGCATCATTAGTTTGAGATTTCCTAAATCAAAAAAACAAAAATGAATACATTAATAGCTATAACAGGATTGGGTGTTTTTTGCCTATTGTTTGAAATTCTTAATTTAAGAAAGGCCATAGTTCCTATTACCATTATTGGTTTATTAGGTGTCTTGGCAATCAACTATTACGAATTTGGATCAACAGCAAGTTACCATGATAATATGATCACAGTGAGCAAGTTCTCTACTGCGTTTTCATCATTGTTTATTGTTCTTACTATATTCTTAGTAGCGTTAAGCCATAATTTTTACGAAAATCATCCAACCAAAATCTCAGATTTTGTCGCTATAAAAGTTTTTTTACTAGCTGGAGCCGTAGCCATGGTTACTTTTGGAAACTTAGCAATGTTTTTCTTAGGAATAGAAATTTTATCAATCGCACTTTACATCCTGGCAGCAAGTGATCGTTTGAATCTAAAAAGTAACGAAGCCGGTATGAAATACTTTTTGATGGGATCTTTCGCATCAGGAATTATTTTATTTGGAATTTGTTTGATTTACGGAGCAATGGGAACTTTTGATGTTGCAGAAATTCACGAAAGTTCTTTATCTGCCGAATTGCCAATCTGGTTTCCTATTGGAATGATTTTAATGATTATTGGTATGTTATTTAAAGTAGCTGCAGTTCCGTTTCATTTCTGGGCACCGGATGTTTACGAAGGATCTCCTGCTTTGACAACTGCATTAATGAGTACTTTGGCTAAAGTTGTAGCAATTGCAACACTTTACAAATTAATTGCTGCATTAAATTTTATTCCTTCTCTGGACAATCAGGACTTATTAGGAACTTTTGAAAACATCGTGGTAATTATTTCGATTGCTTCTATGACTGTCGGAAACATAATGGCACTACGTCAGGTAAATGTAAAACGTATGTTGGCATTCTCAGGAATTTCGCATGCCGGTTTTATGTTGATGACTTTGTTAACTGTTTCAACTTCGGCAGGTGTATTGTTATATTATACTACTGCTTATGCATTAGCAGGAATTGCTGCTTTTAGTGTTGTATTATACGTTTGCAAAAATCAGGATAACGAAGACATTACTAATTTTCATGGTTTAGGAAAAACAAATCCTTTATTAGCCGCAATCCTTACCGGTTCATTGTTATCTATGGCCGGTATTCCGATTTTCTCCGGATTTTTTGCTAAATTATTCTTATTCAATCAAACTATACAGGCAGGATATATTGCTTTGGTAATTGTTGCTGTGATCAACTCTATTATTAGTGTTGGATATTATTTCAAATTGATCTTAGCTATGTATTCTAAAGAGCCAAATCAAGAACGCACCGGAAAACCTTTCCTTATTTATGCAGTTGCTGTAATCTCAATTACATTAAATATTATTTTAGGTCTATTCCCATCTTTAGTTTTAGATTTATTAAACTAAAATAATTTTATATTTCATATAGAAGCCATCAATTGTTATTGATGGCTTTTTTATTGGAATCAATTGTTAAAAATTCTATAGTATTAAGGGCACATCGAAAAATATCAATTATATTTGAATTTTTAAAACCAATCATATTATGAATTCTAAAAATCCATTTTTAAGCAACAAACGTTTTTCATCAAATGCTGTTTCAAAAGCTGAAGGAGCACATCAGGGTCAAATTATTGATTACAATCAGGAAATGACTTTATCTGGTACTATGAATAAAACAGCTATTTTGTTTTTAATCTTATGCGGATCTGCAATGATTACGTGGTGGATGGCATTTAACGGGATGAATGCAATGTTACCAACAATTGGAGGTGCTATTGTTGGATTTATCTTAGTTATAATTGCTGCATTCAAACCACATCTTTCTCCATACCTTGCTCCGGGCTATGCCTTATTCGAAGGGTTATTTATTGGTGGAATTTCTGCAATATTTGAAGCTATGTATCCTGGAATTGTAGTTAATGCTGTTAGCGCAACATTAGTAACATTTCTAGTATGTCTGGGTTTATATAAATTCAAAATTGTAAAAGTTACAGAACAATTTAAATCAGTAGTAATTGCTGCAACATTAGCAATAGCAACTTATTACTTAATTTCCTGGATAGCTTCTTTGATATTTAACTTTACTCCTGTTCATTACGGAAATGGAATGATGAGTATAGGAATCAGTGTTTTTGTAATTATCATTGCTGCCTTAAATCTATTTTTAGACTTCGATTTAATCGAAAAAGGTGTACAGGAAAAAATGCCAAAATTCATGGAATGGTATGGTGCAATGGGACTTATGATTACACTAGTTTGGTTATACGTTGAGTTTTTACGTTTACTTTCTAAATTAAATAGTAAAAACTAATTACTTCTTAAATAATTACAAAGCCCTTTTGAAAAATCGAGGGCACTGAAAAACATCCCTTATTTTTGATCAGGTTTATTTTTTAGACAATAAAAAACGCTTATAACAGGATTTAAAAATATCCGTTATAAGCGTTTTTCGCTTTATAACTGTTTTTTATTTGCGGTTACATGAGTCTGTTTTTGACTTATAGAGAGGTGTTTTGAGTAATCATGTTTTGGGTTGTAATTTCTTATATCAATTTCAGTATTCTTTTTAAATTGACCGTAAAAATAGCCATTGCACCTTGCATTTGCATACTATCTATCCCATAAGATGTTGCTCTGTCATACCCATGTACATTTTTTAGTTCACTGTTTTTGGCTTCTATTTTGTATCGGTGTTTTGCTTTGTCTTTGTAGAAGTCGGTTTCCTGAAAGGCAATTTGTTTTTGATGTAAATTAGATTTTACTGTTACAGAATATGTTTTTGTCTTTGATCCGTCTTTGTAACATCCTTCTTTTAATGGACAAGACTTACATTTTTCGACATCAAAATAATGGGTTTCTGCTTGATTTTTTCCGACATTTTTTTTGCCCTGTTTGGCTTTTCGTATAGCTATATGCCCTGCAGGACAAACAAATCTATCGGCATCTTTATTGTAATCAAATTTATCTTCCTCTTTTCTAGCTCCTTGCGCTATTGTAATATTTAGTTTGGCTACCACTTTAATATTTTGATCGCTCGCTTGCTTGATATTTTCTGTTCCTGTATAAGCTCCATCGCCAATAATAGTGTTTACATCAATTCCATTTTTTTGACTAATCTCTAAAAGTTTCGGTAATTGCGGACCATCTCCTTTTTCTCCTGAAGTTACTACAGCTGCTGTAATGATACGCTCTTCTGTCATCGCTAAATGAGTCTTGTATCCAAAGAAAGAGCTATCAGCAGATTTATGACCTGTTTTAGCATCTGTATCTTTTGATAAAATAAAATTTTCCTGAGTATCTTCTATCGTTTCTTTAAGAAGATTTAGCTTTTCTTTCACAGCTGGTATAGAACTCAAAGATTCTTCTTTTTCTATGCGCTGTTCCAGTTCTTTGCAATAGGCTAATTCTTTTTCTAATACATTGGTGTCATTTTTCTTGGGCATATGCTCTTTGAATTGGTCATCAAATAAATAGACCGTTTTTCGTAGCAGTTTAGATCGCTCTCTCAATACATCAATTGCTGAAAATGGATTGGATCTCGATAAAGTATGTGTGGCATCAACTATAATAGATCTGGACTTAATGATTCCTTTTTCAACAGCTATAGATACTGTTTTGCCAATGAGTAAATTTAATAAGTCGGTATCCTTTAGACGCAATTTTCTAAACTTTGTCAAGGAGCTTGGATTTATGACGCCTTCCTCCGGAGCCATTTCTAAGAAATATTTAAAAGACATATCAAAACGCGAACGCTCTACTACATCAACATCAGAAACGTCATAGATTGTTTTTAGAAGCAAATACTTAAACATGCGCACTGGGCTCTCTGCTGTGCGACCGTTATTGGAACAGTATTTATCAAATAACTCATCGTAGATAAATGAAAATCTATTAGTTCGTTGATTTTCCTTAGCAGATTATCCTTTGGAACGATTAAATCATATAATGAAGAATAGGGACTAAACTGAATTTGTTGCTGTTGAATTAACATCTAAAAAGCCTTATGATTACACCCAAAAGATACAAAAAAAAAGAGTAGAAAACTTTTAGCTTCTACTCCTTATAATTAACAATTATTCCTGAAAAGGACTTTTTCAGTGCCCTCGAAAAATCAAAAGGTTTTTTTTTATGGTCATTTATTTCCTAAACTTTATACCGTTTGAAATAAAAATCAATTATCAACGTCTTTTTCTAAACAACCCCTACTTCTATTTTCCATTTATTTATTTCTCTAAATAGTCAATCTATTCATAAAAATTTTCTTCTTTTTTTAGTATGCATAATGGACATTTTTTTTACCAAAAAGTAAATTATGAATACAAACGTTATAAATCGATTACTAAAAAAGTGGCTTTTTTCTTTCTTTAATAATTTAGTAATTAAAATTGGTATAAATCACAAATTTGATCTCATTATGAAAGAATTTAATTCTTCTCTGCTTTACAAAATACAACAAAAATAATACTTGGCGCATTCTAAACCCATTATGTAATAAATTGCATTTAGTGTAATTTATTACATAATAACCATTTTATATGACCAAAAATTACTATTTAAATTTTTAATAGCGAATTTTATTACATATTTAAGAAATTAAACTTATTTTTATGCAATCGATTACAAATTAACCAATTGATTTCGATATACAAAAAACCACAAAAAAAACTTTATTAACTAAAAAAACCACAATTATGAAAAAAAACCTACTTATTATGACTTGTGTGCTTCTTTGTTCGCAAATATGGGCACAACAAGTAACAATTAATGAAGCATCAGGATGGCTAGAATCAGCCATTGTAAAATGGCAACCTGTTAGCAACGCACAATCGTACAATGTTTATTACACGGGAAATGGTTTGGTTGACAAAAAAATAGACGACCAACTTATCAGAAGCTACGGTTCTTATTACAGAGCTGATGTTCCGGGTCTTAAAGCTGGAACCTATACCATCAAAGTAAAACCTGTTATCTCAGGAACCGAAGGGTCGGGATCTGCCACAAGTAACTTAACGGTTTTACCCCAGGATCGTAATGGGTTTGCTTTTGATGGCGGCAGAGTTCCTGGTGGTTATAATGCAGATGGAACCCCAAAAACTGGTGCTGTAATTCTCTACATTACACCAAATACCAAGAACACAATATCGATGGACATAACAGGTGCAAGTTCTAATCCGTGTATTGGTTTGCAAAATATTCTTTATGCCATAAAAAAAGGAAAAGATACCCGTCCGTTTATCATACGCCTAATCGGGAATATTACCGATATGACCGTAATGGAAGGTGGAGATATCGTCATTGAAAACTCTAATAATGCCTCTAGCTATATTACTATTGAAGGAGTTGGAACAGATGCTGTTGCTAATGGATGGGGAGTACGCCTTAAATCGGCTTCGAACATTGAAGTAAGCAATCTTGGGTTTATGAATTGCAATAGTACTGCCGGAGATAATGTTGGAATGCAACAGGACAATGATCATATTTGGGTACATAACTGTGATTTGTTCTATGGAAATGCCGGCAGCGATGCCGATCAGATAAAAGGAGATGGTGCACTGGATAATAAATCATCGACTTATATCACATTATCGTACAACCATTTTTGGGATAATGGCAAAGCAAGTCTTTTGGGATTGAGCGAAGGAACAACAACCGGTTTATATATTACGTATCATCACAACTGGTTTGATCATTCAGATTCGCGCCATCCTCGTGTTCGTTATTATTCTGCACATGTTTACAATAATTATTATGATGGTGTTGCAAAATATGGCGCAGGATCAACGATGGGATCTTCTCTTTTTGTAGAAGGAAATTATTTCCGCAACAGCAAAAACCCAATGATGACTTCTTTACAAGGAACTGATATTTGGGATCAAACTAACCAGGTAAACAATCCCGGAACAATGGGAACTTTTTCAGGTGAAGCAGGAGGAACTATAAAAGCTTTCAATAATACTTTTGATGCCGATATTGCGACAAACAGCATGCGTTTTGTAGCCTATGGCGATACAAATCCTTTATACAATATTTCAGGAAAGATTAGCTCTACAACAGATTTTGATGCTTATGTAGCAACTTCAAGAGCCGAGGTTGTGAGCAGTAATGTTAAATCTAAATCCGGAGCAAACACCTATAATAACTTCGACACCAACGCTGCCTTATATGTAAAAAATTTAGTGATAGACCAGCCTGCTGTTGCCAAAACAAAAACAACTCAATATGCAGGACGTGTTTCCGGAGGAGATTTAAAATGGACATTTGATAATAGTATTGACGATAAGTCTTCTCTTGTTATTGCAGCATTAAAATCTACACTTACGAATTATACCGGAACATTAGTTGCTGTTCAGGGTGAAGGCACTCCGCCAGCAAGCAGTCAAACACTTAACTCTACTTCAAACAACAGTCAGACAGTAGCAAGCGGAACTGCAATAAGCTCAATCATTTTTACTTGGGGAGGCAGTGCTACAGATGCAACAGTAACAGGATTACCTGCATCAGGAATTAGTTTTGTAAAAAATACTTCGGCAAAAACGATCACAATTACGGGAACTCCAACTGCTATAGTATCTTATTCTGTTGCTACAATAGGAACCGGAACAGCAGCTACAGGATCAGGTACAATTACAGTTGCAACAAATAATCCTGGTACAGATCAGAATCATAATTTTACAACTTCCGGAAAAACGAGTACATTTTATAGTATTACGGGAAGCATGAATTCTTCTGCCGGATCTGTAACGTATGCAGGATTAACTTTAACCGAACGTTTAAAAATCGAATCAAGTACATCAATTACCTATACAACGACAGCTGCTTCGACATTGACTTTAGTATTTGATTCTAATTTTACAGGAACAGTTAAGGTAGACAATGTTTCCTACACCGCTACTGCAGGAATAGTTACAGCTTCAATTGCTTCTGGCTCGCACACCATTACCAAAGGATCTGTTGCCAATTTGTTTTATATAAGTACAAAATATGGTAGCAATACATCGAGAATGGCCCAATCTGCACAAGCAGCCCAGAGCGAAGAAGTAACTGAAACGCAAAAAACAGTTCTATATCCAAATCCTGTGACTAATACTTTATACTTATCAAATTCAATACAAAAAGTAGAACAGATTTTAGTCTATAATATCTCGGGGATATTAGTTAAGAGTACAGGAAAAGATATAGAAAGTATCGACCTCACTCAACTGATTCCTGGTACTTATCTAGTAAAAGTAAATACTAGTAACGGTTCATTTAACCAAACAATTTTAAAGAAATAAACTCCTGTCTAAAGCAAAAGGCTTCCAAAAAAACTGGAAGCCTTTTTATATCAAAATTTAAAATCAAATTTTACAAATCAAATTTGATCCCTTGTGCCAAAGGCAAACTAGTCGTATAGTTGATTGTATTGGTCTGACGGCGCATATAAATTTTCCAGGCATCAGATCCTGATTCACGTCCTCCGCCGGTGTCCTTTTCGCCACCAAAAGCACCACCAATTTCAGCTCCTGAAGTTCCGATGTTTACGTTTGCAATTCCACAATCAGAACCTGTAACAGATAAAAATCTTTCGGCTTCACGCAAATTATTTGTCATAATAGCTGATGATAATCCTTGTCCTACTCCATTTTGAATTTCGATAGCATTATCAACATCGCCAGAATATTTAATTAAGTATAAAACCGGAGCAAATGTTTCGTGCTGTACAATAGCAAATGAGTTTTGAGCTTCAGCTATTGCTGGTTTTACATAGCAGCCACTTTCGTAACCTTCACCGGAAAGCACTGCACCTTCCACAAGAATTTTACCGCCTTCGGCAACTACTTTGTTCAATGCAACAGCGTACATTTCGACAGCATGCGTATCAATTAGCGGTCCAACGTGATTGTTTTCATCAAGCGGATTTCCAATTCTTAATTGCTTATAAGCCGCTACTAAAGCGTCTTTTACTTTATCATAAATACTTTCGTGAATGATTAAACGACGTGTAGATGTACAACGTTGTCCAGCAGTTCCTACTGCTCCAAAAACAGCGCCAATGACGGTCATTTTAATATCAGCATCCGGAGTAACGATAATAGCATTATTCCCTCCAAGTTCTAATAATGATTTTCCTAAACGTCCCGCAACAGCCTGTGCAACGATTTTTCCCATTCGGGTTGAACCTGTAGCAGAAATTAACGGAATACGGGTATCAGCTGTCATCAATTCTCCTATTTGATAATCTCCATTAATCAAACAAGAAATTCCTTCTGGCAAATTATTTTCTTTAATAACCTGTGCGATAATATTTTGACAAGCAATTCCGCAAAGAGGTGTTTTTTCAGAAGGTTTCCAAACGCAAACGTCTCCCGAAATCCACGCTAAAGCAGTATTCCAGGACCAAACTGCCACCGGGAAATTGAATGCCGAAATAATCCCTACCACTCCCAAAGAATGATATTGTTCGTACATACGGTGTCCGGGTCTTTCAGAATGCATAGTTAATCCGTGCAATTGACGCGATAAACCAACTGCAAAATCACAGATATCAATCATTTCCTGAACTTCACCATAACCTTCCTGCAAGGATTTCCCCATTTCGTAAGAAACCAACTTACCAAGAGCTTCCTTGTTCTCACGTAACTTTTGCCCAAACTGACGAACAATTTCTCCACGTTGTGGGGCAGGAATCAAACGGAAAGTTTTGAAAGCTTCTGTTGCTGCCAGCATTACTTTTTCGTAATCCTGAGGTGTTGACATTTTTACCGAAGCAATTAATTTTCCGTCAACCGGAGAAAAACTATCTAAAACTTCTCCTGTAGAAAAGTTTTCAATTCCTGTTGATGTTCCTTCATTGATCAATTTAATGCCCAATTTTTCCAGAGCCTCATTCATTCCAAATTGCGATGCTATTGTTGTCATTGTAACTTTTTTAGTTAAAATTGTTATATTTATATGTAAAGATATTGTTTCAAATTGAATTAAGCCACAAATTATAATAATGAATCTTACATCAATTCATTCGTTTTTTTCTTCTGATTAGTAAAATCAAAATTATTATGAGAAAAAGAACAACTACAACTGATAACGTATAGATTATTAAAATCTTTCTTTTTAAACTTTCTTCGAAAGAATTTTTAACTAAATCTATTTGATATTCAATATTATTTTGAAACTTAATAATTCTTATTTCGCCACGGTTTTTTATATAACTCTGATGCAATTCATTTAAAATAAGTAACTCGCTTTTTGCTACATTCTCTACTAAATCTGTTCTTGAACAAAGAGAGCAACTGAGCACTTTGTCATCTCCTTTAGTATAAATTAAATATTCATGTCCAGTACTAAAAACAAAATCACAAGCCGCAGTATCTACATACAATATTGTTCTATACTCTCTATTTGGATAAACGTCTTCTTTAAATGTCTTCTTTATTTTAACTGTAAATGAATACACCTTTTCTCCATAAGTACCATAAAGTAAACTATCTACTTTAACTACTTTGCCAATAAAAACCTGATTGGCAATTTTCCAGTTTTTTTCAATCGAAGGTTTCTCAGCACAATCACAACAATAAGCGTTTGAAGTAATTAAACCCAATAGTAAGATCAAAAAGAACTGCTTCATATTTATATTCTTTTATAGTCAAAAGTAAATTTAGGGTTAATTAATAGCAATTAGAAGAAGATACAGCAATTTATTCGGCTTAATTGATGAAATTTGTAGCCACAAAATTATTTAAATATGTCTGTTTTCAATCGCCTTTTGATTTGTTTCGTTTTAATTTCTGTAAATGCATTTTCTCAAAAAGATCAAAAAGCTTCGTTTCAGGTTGTTCCGTTGGGAATAAAAGGCGGAATCGACGAAAAAAATCTTTCGGCTTATTTAGTTGCCCCAACAAACACGAATGATTTCATTGCTTTGGATGCGGGAACGATAAATGCCGGAATCGAAAAAGCAATTGAAAACAAAGTTTTTAAAGTTTCGACAAGCGAAGTTTTAAGAAAGTATATCAAAGGATATTTTATTTCGCACGCGCATTTAGATCATGTTTCGGGATTGATTATTAACTCTCCTGCAGATTCTTCGAAGACGGTTTATGCCACTGAAAAATGTATGGAGATGATGGAAAATCATTATTTTAATGATGAAACCTGGGCTAACTTTGGAGATAAAGGTCCCGGAACTCCATTGAAAAAATATCATTTTCAGACTTTAAATATTGGCGAAGAAACTCCAATTACGAATACAACCATGACGGCGAAAGCCTTCCCGTTAAGTCATGTGAATCCGTTTGAAAGTACTGCATTCCTAATTAAAAATGGAGAATCGTATGTGCTTTATTTAGGAGATACGGGACCTGACGCTGTAGAAAAAAGTGATAAACTAAAATCGCTCTGGACAGCGATTGCTCCTCTTGTAAAAAGCAAACAATTAAAAGGAATTTTTATTGAAGTTTCGTTCCCAAATGAACAACCTGATCAATTTTTGTTTGGACATTTAACGCCAAATTATTTGATGAAGGAACTTCACACGTTAGAAGATTTATCAGGAAAAGGAACTTTGAAAGGTTTCAATATTATTGTTACACACTTGAAACCACCAACCAAAAATATTATCAAACTTAAAGAACAATTGCAAAAGCAAAACGATCTTGGATTGAAGATTATTTATCCGGAGCAAGGGAAAAGATTTGAGTTGTAAATTTGACTAATTAGCCACAGATTGCAAAGATTAAACGGATTTTCATTCGTTTGAATGGGTCAAATACGTTGTTGCAAAATCAATTATTCTCTCGGATTTTTTTCTAAAGAACTCATAACCCTAATTTTGTCATTTCGACCGAAGGGAGAAATCACATAAAGTAGCTCCTCAACAGTGTGTATCCCGCGTGTGATTTCTCCCTTCGGTCGAAATGACAAAAAATTGTTGAAATAACAAAAATATTTTTTTTAGTCTCTTAAATAATCTTTTTACTTCTCAATTCCTCCAGCATTTCTTCATGAGTTATATAATCCCCATTTTCAAAATCACGTTTACCCTGTTCTATATCTGCCTTTAATTCCTTCAAAAAATCTTCTTCATTGGGATTATTTACAATAATATCTTTCATGTTTTAATCTATTAAAATTCTTTCTATATGATTTCTCAAATTATAATATAAGTTCTATTTACATTGATGCCTCAGCCCTGATAGAAGTGGAAATCCTTTTGTGCCGGTGTTCGGCACAAAAGATTGGAACGGATAGCGGGAAATAGCTCCCAAAAAATAAAACTCCGCATAAGTTTTATTCTAGAACTTTATTCTAATTCTAATATAATACCTAACAGGTTTTAAAAACCTGTTAGGATATGCTGAATCAATCTACTACTTCTTCGCTACAAATCGAGGATCAGATTCCATTACGGTACCGCAATTATCACAAGTTCTCAATTCCTCTGAATTATAGAAATGTTCGAAATGTGGCAAGAAATCTTTTTCGATATTATGCAATTCAAAAAATACTTCATATAGTTTATGATTGCAATTGTCGCAATGCCAAAGCAATCCATCTGTATATCCTTTTCCGGATCGTTTGCGCTCGATTACCAAACCTATTGAGCCTTGGGAACGAACTGGAGAATGTGGGATTTTAGCAGGATGCAGATACATATCTCCGGCATTAAGTTCCATTTCTTTACGTTCGCCATCTTCCTGAATCACGACTTTTATGCTTCCTTCGAGTTGGTAAAAAAGCTCTTCGGTTTCGTTGTAATGATAGTCTTTACGGGCATTTGGCCCCGCTACAATCATCACGATATAATCGCCGGAATCTACGTAAAGGTTTTTATTTCCAACTGGTGGTTTTAGTAAATGACGGTTTTCATCGATCCATTTATTCAGGTTGAAGGGTTTTGCTATTGACATTTTTAGTGGTACTGGGTTTCTATGACGCTAAGTTAAGGAAAAAGTTTCTTGTAAAGGCGCACAGCAGTGCGTCTCAGTTGCTTTTACAAACTTTGAGTTAGAAGCACTGCTGTGTGCCTCTACAATTGCTTTTCTTTTATCAAATAAATATAAACCGGAAAATGATCGCTAAAACCAACTTCGGTTAAACTGTGCCGTAATGGATATCCTTTATATTGTCCTGAAGTCTGAACAAGAAAAGGCTTATTGAAAATGCCCGCTTTCCAATATTTAAAGCTAGAGAAATCGGGTTGTATAAGAGATTCAGTAATTATAATCTGGTCGAAAATATCCCAGGAATCCCTAAAAGCAATCGTTCCCATGCCTTTATTTGCCATTTCTTCAAACGGATTAAAAACTCCAAATTCAGGAACTTCACTCTTTTTTGCCTTTGCGCCCAGAGCTACTTTGACACTTCGGTTAAACGGACCATCATTTAAATCTCCCATTGTAATCACTTTGGCATTTGGATTTATGCGTTGAAGCGAATCGATAATTCTTCTGTTTAAATTTCCAGCTGCTTCACGAAACGGACTGCTTTTCTTTTCGCCTCCTGATCTCGATGGCCAGTGATTGACTATAATATGTATCTCTTCGTCTTCGAGAAATCCAGTAATCAAAAGCTGATCTCTTGTAAAAATCCTATTTTTATTCTCTGTTTTAATTTCGAGATCATCATCTATTTCTTCTTTTTTCTCCTCTTTTACAATTGCATTATTTTTATAGAGGTATAAAGGAATATTAGAATACGAAGTTGGTTTAAAATATTTCTTTTGATATAATAATGCCACATCGATTCCACGTTTGTCCGGCGAATCAAAATGAATGATTCCATAATCAAGGTTTTGCAATTTGGGCTCTTTGACCAAGTCCTCCAGAACGCCGCGGTTTTCTATTTCAGAACCTCCAATTAATGTTGGCACATTAGGATTCTCAGGAGTTCCAATTTGTGATAAAACGAGGGAAAGGTTTTTTAATTTCTGTTCGTATTTTTCTTTTGTCCAATGTTGTGCTCCATCTGGGGTCCATTCATCATCGTGTGTTGTTGGATCATTTATGGTATCAAAAAGATTCTCGAAATTATAAAAAGCTACTGTATGGATGGTGTACTTTTTAGACTGCGCTTGCAGGATTGACACAAAAAGAAGTGCAACAAAATAAAACTGAACTCCAATGAACTGCATAAACTTTACTATTTTAAAAAGTTCAATTTAAGTAAATTAATCCATTTGTAAGATTTTTCTAATTATTTTATTTTTTAAAATCTCTATATTTGTTTATCATTAATAATGAATAAGCAAAAAACATGAAAGCGAGCCAACTTCAAAACTTCAAAAAACACTTTTCTTTTTGTAAGTTCCTATTTCTTATTTTTGCTTTACAATCATTCAACTGTCAATCCCAACAAAACATGATAACACCACCTTATTTACAAAAAGGAGATACTGTAGCTATTTTAGCCACTGCGAGAAAAAATATCGAAGACAATCTTAAACCAACAATCGACTTGTTGCACAGCTGGGGTTTAGAGGCTGTTGTTGGAACCACAATTGGACTTGACTTTAATCAACTGGCAGGAACGGATGAACAACGTGCTGCTGATTTTCAGCATCAATTAGATAATCCTAATATTAAAGCTATTTGGTGTGTTCGTGGCGGATATGGAACCGTACGAATGATTGATCTTCTGAACTTTACTAAGTTTAAGCAACACCCAAAATGGATTATTGGCTTTAGTGATGTTACTGTCTTACACAATCATTTGAACACTATGGGATATAAATCGATTCATGGTGTAATGCCTGTGACGATACCGCGTGCTACTCCAGCCGCCATTAGTTCAATGAAATCAAGCTTATTGGGCGAACCGTTATCTTATACTATTGCTCCGGACAAAATGAACCGTTTTGGGAAAGCAACCGGCGAATTAGTGGGCGGAAATTTATCTATTTTATACAGTTTGTTAGGTTCACCATCGACTATAGATTGCAAGGATAAAATTTTATTTATCGAAGATCTGGATGAATATTTATATCATATCGATCGTATGATGATGAATCTTAGACGTAATGGTTGTATCGAAAACCTAAAAGGAATTATCGTTGGGGGCATGACCAAAATGAAAGACAACGAAGTTCCGTGGGGGAAAAATGCAGTTGAAATCGTCGATGACGTTACTAAAAAATACAATATTCCGGTAATTTTTAATTTTCCTGCTGGTCATATTCAGGACAATAGAGCTCTTATTATGGGAAGCACAATTTCTATTGATGTTAATTCGTCAGGAAGTACTGTTTCTTTTCAGAAATAATAATTTTCCCTTTTCTTCAAATTAAGAAGAATTAAAATACCACATAAAAATCTCAAAGACGCAAAGTCGCAAAGTTTTATTTAATTCTTTGCGACTTTGTGTCTTTGCGCGCCAACTAAACTCACAAATGATAATTTAAAACTCACAACTAAAAGAATGGCTGAACATAATGACTTGGGAAAAAAAGGGGAAGAACTAGCTGTAGAATTTCTCCAGAAAGACGGTTATACAATTTTGGATAGAAACTGGACTTTTCAAAAGGCTGAGATTGATATTATTGCCCAAAAAGAATCCATTTTGGCTATTATTGAAGTTAAAACCAGGTCGAGTCTGGATTTTGGTTTACCACAGGATTTTGTCAAACCAAAAAAAATTCAGCTACTTGTTAAAGCAGTAAATGCCTACATAAACGATAGGGAAATAGATTTTGATGTAAGATTTGACATCATCGCTATTTACAAAAACAACGAATCATTTGCTATTGAACACCTTACAGATGCTTTTTATCACTTTTAACATAATTTTCTATTGTTATATTTGTAACAAATTGTTTTTTTATTTATATTTGCGCAGATTTATAACACCCCTATTAACTAAACCAACACAATCAAGTTACAAAAAAAAAGAAAAAAAGCTATGAAAACTGTTTCTTCAATCGTCGAAAATTACATCAAAACAAAACCTTTTTTATTAAATGCGCTATCGCTTGGAATCATCAACCTGACGTCGCTTTCCCGGAACATTATGACCGAATTGGAAAGTGAATTTGGCAAAGAAGTGAAACAAGGTGCTGTTGTAATGTCATTGAAACGACTCACAGAAGAATTAGACTTTAAGCTGAACCATAAAATAAATAAAGTAATTAAGAATATTGGCGAGATTACAGTTCGATCTGAATTGACAGATTACACTTTTGCAGCTTCTGAAACTGTTTTAAACAAACAAGCTGATTTAATTTCTGATATTAACGCTTTATCTGATATTTTTTATACCTCATCCCGTGGCGTAAATGAAACTAATATTGTGGTGAGCAGCAGTGTAAATCATTTAGTTGAGAAGCATTTTATACGTGAAAAACTAATTCAGAAATTAGATAATCTGGCTTCAATTACAGTAAAATTACCAAAAGAAAATATCGTTGTTCCCGGAATTTACTATTTCATTTTTCAACGTTTGGCGTGGGAAGGAATTATCATAAACGAGGTAATTTCGACTTCTAACGAGTTTACTATTTTAGTTGGAGAAGATCAGGTTGATGTTGCTTTTAAAGTAATTAAAGACTTGAAAAACTAATTCTACTTATATAATGCTACAAAGAATCAATATCGATTCTTAATATTATACAATCCTTTTATCATTTCTGCAAAAGAAAGATAAAAGGATTTTTTTTGTTTTCAATTATAAAATCGACGTTCGTCAATAATCTCCAATAAGAATATTCTCAACAAATCAACACCTGAATAATTTATTTTTAAAATATAAGTTAGAAATAAACTAGCTTAACAACACGCCATTTACCAAGACCTTTGGCACTATCTTACATAAAATTTATTAAAAAAAATAGAATTAAGTTTTTTTTAATAATATTTGTTGCGAATAATATTTTTATATATTTGCTAACCAGTCAAGAAATCAGAGTACCAATTTTGATAGTATCATAATATAATTAGATTTAAATACGGACTAATTAAATTAATGTCAGAAGCAAACAACCATAGCGAAAAATTATTGGTGAGTGAACTCAAAAATGGCAACGAAAAAGCATTTCGTCAACTTTTTGATTTATACCATCAGGATATTTACGGTTATAGCATCAGTTTGTTAAAATCAAAAGAAGCGGCTGAAGAAAATGTTCAGGATGTTTTTATGAAAGTTTGGCTGCATCGTGAAAACTTAAATCTGGAACAATCTTTTAAAGCGTACATTTTTACCATTGCCAGAAATCAGGCCTTTAATTTTTTAAATAAAGCGGCAAATGATGCATTGCTAAAAGAAGAGATTTTTTATGAAAGTCAGAAATCTCATGAATATGGTGATTACTCTATTCGGGAAGCAGATTGCAAAAAGCTTAGAAAACAAGCTATGAGCCAACTGCCTCCAAAACGAAAGCAAATTTTTAAGATGTCCCGAAAGAAGGGAATGAGTTACGAAGAAATAAGTCAGGAACTCGGCATCTCTATCAATACAGTCAGGAACCAAATGAGTAAAGCATTAGAATCAATGCGAGTCTTTTTTCAGGTTCATGATGAAATTATCTAAACCAAAAAACCATTTTAACCATTAAAATCACTCTTCCCGGGTGATTTTTTTTGCTTAACCGCGAAAACTTTTGCAAAGATGCTTTCTTTCTGTCAGTTCGAGCGAAGTCGAGAACAACGTTTGTATAGCACTCAATCTTTTTAACTCGAAATTTCGAAAATATTGTCCTCCCGACCAGAGGTAAATCCGCAAAGAAAAGCCAATTGTTGTCGAGTTTCCAGTGTGATCTCTCCCTCTGGTCGAGATGACAAACTGAAGGTGAAGCCAAACCTGACAGGTTTTTAAAACCTGTCTGGTTAGCCAAAGAAAAGCCAATTGTTGTCGAGTTTCCAGTGTGATCTCTCCCTCTGGTCGAGGATGACAAAACGGAAGGTGAATGCCAAACCGGACAGGTTTTAAAAACCTGTCGGGTTTAGTCACGTTGCGGAAGTTCCTTGTTCCTCGAAATGAAAGCACCTCATTTATCATCAAAAAATAAAAATAATTTCAAAAATAATTTTCATCAATAAACTCAACAAAATCAGCACTTACCGAGTTTTACTACTACAATAATCAGGCTCATAAATGTTAAAATTTAAAAAATTACAACGTTAGAGTAGTACTTAACTTGTTTTCAACTGTATTATATAAAACCCAGACCTAAAATCAATTCGTAATGAATTCAAATTCTGAAATGCACGGCCTTTTACAAAAGTTTGTTTTGAACCAATGTACACCCGAAGAAACAAACGAGGTAATTGCGTATTATAAAAAAAATAAACTTACTGATGATTTCCCTTCAGTAGAAGATATTCAAAATCTACTTAACGAAATGCCAAAAATGGATCAGCAAACTGCAAACTCTATTTTTGATTCTATTTTAGCAACTTCACAAGAAAATGAAACTGTAATAGAAATTGCGTCTCAAAAATCAAATTTTAGAAAATACATTTCGATTGCCGCTTCTGTTGTTGTTTTACTGGGAATTGGTCTTGCTTATCAAAAAGGTGCTTTCACGACTAAAACGGAACCTAAATTCGACTTTAAAAGCACTGATATTGTCTTACAATTAGAAGATGGAAAAGTTCAGATTATATCTGAAAACAATAAAGTTGAAGTAAGAGATGCGGACGGAAATATCGTTGGAAACCAAGACGGAGATAAAATCGTTTACGATAACAATTCTGATTTAGAGAAAACAACTTATAACACTATTAAAATTCCTTACGGTAAAAAATTCAAACTAGAATTATCAGACGGAACATTGGTGCACTTAAATGCAGGGACTACTTTAAGATATCCTGTAAAATTTATAGCAGGAGAAAACAGACAGGTTTTTCTCGATGGTGAAGCTTTTTTTGATGTTGCAAAAGACGCAAAGCATCCTTTTATTGTAAATGCTGACGCCTTGAATGTACGTGTTCTTGGAACTCATTTTAATGTTTCTAATTATCCGGAAGATGCTGTAACAGATGTTGTTTTAGTCGAAGGATCTGTTGGAATGTATCGCTCAAACGAAGAATTCGATGCTGCTAAAAACACGATCTTAAAACCTGGCTTCAAAGGAAGCTTCAACAGAGAAAATGCTCTTATCTCTACCAAACCTGTCATCACTGATATTTATACTTCATGGATCAACGGCGGCCTGACTTTTAGAAATATGACTTTCAAAAATATCATCACAAAATTAGAACGACGCTATAATGTTACCATTATCAACAAAAATGAAAAACTGGCGAATGAAAAATTCAATGCAAGTTTCAGCGATGAATCAATCGAGAAAGTAATGAGCTATTTTGATGACATCCATGGCATTAATTACACCATAAAAAACAATCAAATACTAATTAAATAACCACTAAAACCAATGAAAAAACATGAAAGAATAAAAGTACAGGAATAAAAAAATCGGAAAGAGCTACGAACAATTTCCGATTTACTAAGTGATTGAATATAACGAATTAACTACAATCAATTAACAAAATTATGAAAAAAAAATCAAAGAATACTGGGTTTCTATACCGAGTGTTCCAAAATGACCTAAAATTGAAATTAACTACACTACTTATTTTGGTCGCCATGTTTAATATCAGAGGGAATACTTATGCTCAAAAAACAAAAGTAACCCTTGAATTGAACAATTCAACAATCGAAAAGGTTATTGAGACCATTGAACAAAAAACGGATTTCAGGTTTATTTACAAACTAAGTGACATTGATCTTGATCGTGTTATTTCTATTTCTGTAAAGGACCAAAATATCAATATTGTTTTAGACAAACTCTTTAAGGGAACTCCAACAGAGTTTAAAGTTCGGGACACTCAGATTATCTTAAAAAAGCCAGAACTGAAAACACAAAGCATTCCATATCAAAAACAAACTGTTACCGGAATCATTACTGATGAAAATGGTCTGCCTTTACCGGGAGCCTCGGTTAACGAAGAAGGAACAAAAAACGGAATGGTGACTGATTTTGACGGAAAATACAAACTTACTGTTGAAAGTAGTGCTTCTGTAATTATCGTGTCTTTTGTTGGCTATAAAGAAAAAAAGGTAGTGGCCAGCCAAAGCGTTATCAACATTCAACTCGTTCCTGATGCCACAGATTTACAGGAAATTGTGGTTGTAGGATATGGTTCTACGGCCAGAAAAGATGTAACGGGAGCCGTTTCTTCAATTGCTGCTAAAGATATGAATCAGGGTGCGATCGTAAACCCTTTACAATTGATTGCAGGAAAAGCTGCCGGTGTAAACATTACTCAGATTGGTAGTGAGCCAGGTTCAGGACCAAGCGTTCGTATTCGTGGTATCTCTTCTTTAATTGGAGGAAATGATCCTTTGGTAGTCGTAGATGGAATTCAGGGAAACATGGATTTGTTAAATCAGGTTCCTCCAAGCGAAATTGAAAGTATTGATGTTCTTAAAGATGCTTCGGCTACGGCTGTTTACGGTTCCAGAGGTGCGCCAGGTGTTATCATTATAACAACAAAAAAGAATAAGGCAGGAAAAACAACCATGGAATATATAGGCTCTACTTCTATCGATTTTATCCCCAAAAAACTCGATATGCTAGATGCCAACCAATGGTGGGCAACTGCACAAAGTGTGGGTGTTCCGGCTTCTGCAAACCACGGTTCAAATACTGATTGGTATAATCTACTTACTCAAACCGGAATTACCCAAACACACACGCTTTCTTTTGGCGGCGGAACTGATAAATTTAATTACAGAGCTTCTCTAACAGCGATTTTGCAAGACGGAGTGGTAATTAATTCCAGTAACCAAAAATATATTGGCCGCATTCAGGCTACTCAATTGGCTCTCGATGACAAATTAAAACTAACTTTTAATTTAAACACAGGAGTAAACAATGTAACCAATAGTATTGGCGAGGTAGGAACCGTTTCATATAAATCAAACCTGATCACCAATTCATTATTGGCAAGACCAACTGACCCTGTTTTTAATACGAACGGAACCTATTATACAGATCCAACTGTATTTCAGTATTTAAATCCTTATGCAGTGGCTCAGACCGCTACGAATGAGAGACAAAGTGATAATTTATTTGGAAGTTTAAAAGCTGAATTGGATTTAGGCAAAGGTTTTTCTGCAAACTGGTTTGGAAGCTGGAGAAAAACAAATACCACTATTGGATATTTCATGCCGGCAGCATCGACAGACGCTCTTGCAGTAGATCAAAAAGGATATGCCAATATTAAAAATGAAAGACAAAATGAAAAATTAACCAATATAAGCCTTAATTATAAAAGAACTTTCGGGATTCACACTTTCAATGCATTGGCATTATACGAGTGGCAAAGTCAGGCTTATCAGGGAAATTATGCTCAGGCAAGAGGTTTTATAAACGATAAGACTACTTACAACGCATTACAATTTGGAGATTTCTCGAAAGTACAATCTTCTGATATTTCTTCTTATAAAAATGACAGAACTTTAGTTTCGTATTTAGGAAGATTAAACTACTCTTTATTAGATCGTTATTTACTTACAGCAAGTATCAGACGAGACGGTTCATCTGTATTTGGTGCCAACAACAAATGGGGAAATTTTCCGTCAGCATCTGTTGCATGGCAAATTAATAAAGAGTCATTCATGGCAACTCAAACTTTATTTAATGAATTAAAATTACGTGTAGGATACGGAGAAACCGGTAATCAGCAAGGTCTTTATCCACAAACTTCATTATCGTTAGTAGGAAGTGCAGGAACTACTTATTTTGGAGGAATGCCTATTACGAATTTCAACATTACTCAAAATGCAAATGCTGATTTGAAATGGGAAACAAAAAAACAAACCAATATTGGTCTTGATTTCGCCCTTTTAGACAATAGACTAAGAGGTAGTGTAGATGTTTATGATTCTAAAACCGAAAACTTATTGTTTGATTATACCGTACCTCAACCTCCTTATCCTTATAATCAAATAAAAGCAAACGTAGGAAGCATTTCAAACAAAGGTCTGGAGATTGCTCTTGCCTATGATGTTATTAAAACAGAGAACAGCACACTAACATTAGCCGGAAATGTATCACTCATGAAAAATGAGGTACTTAATTTAAGTGGCAGTATTAATGGCATTCCTTTAAACACAGATTATGTAGGCTGGGGAGCGGCAAACTCTTATTTAGTACAAGGAAAACCAGTTGGTGCATTTTATATCTTAGAACATACCGGCAAAAATGACAATGGTGTTGAAACAGTAAAGGATCGTGACGGAAATGGTGTTATTGATCAGGGTGTTAAAAGTCCGGATCGTTACTACGCAGGTTCAGCATTACCAACTTATACTTTTGCATTTAACCCTTCTTACAGGTACAGAAACTTCGATGCTTCTGTGTTAGTAAGAGGTTCAGGAGGAAATAAGATCTACAACGCACTGAATCAAAACTTAAGCATGCTGGAGAACACGGGTAAATCGAATGTTTTAGAAAGTGCAGTTGATAAGGGAATTCACTCGTCTCCGTATGGATCTGACTTATGGTTAGAAGATGGTTCATTTGTACGTTTAGAAAATGTTACTGCAGGATATACGTTCCGTTTTACAGATAAATATGTAGACTCTATCCGACTTTCACTTACAGGAAACAATTTATTACTGATTACTGATTACTCAGGTCTTGATCCGGAATTGAATATTAGCGGAAGTGGTAAAACTGAAGACAACTTTGGTGGTGACAGAGGAATTTACCCTCGTACAAGAAGTGTTGCATTTGGTCTGACTGTAAAATTTAAATAGTAAAAGAGATGAAAATTAAAAATATACTAATAGCAGGAAGCGTTTGTTTCCTTGCCCTTTTTGGATGTTCAGACATTAGCGAAAATGTGTACGACAAATATCCGGCTGACGAATTTTATGGCACCCCTGAAGGAGCCAATATTGCCCTTGCAAGTGTTTATGCCGAAATTCCGGGTGACTTTCAACGTAACAATATACCCGGCGTAGGTTACGCAGGAGCTGATAATGGCTGGTATGACATGAACTGTATGTCATCTGATGAACAAGTGATTCCGCATAGAAATACCGGAGACTGGCAACAAGATTTTGCCCGTTTGCACAAACACGAATGGCTGCCAACAGATTTTATCATTAATAATACCTGGAACTGGTTGTACAAGTCCGTTTTCAATGCAAATTTAGCAGTTCAGTTATTAGAAAAATCAAATGCCGAAGCTTCAAAAATTGCTGAAGCAAAAGTATTACGTGCTTTCTTTTATTATTTATTGATTGATGATTTTGGTGATGTTCCATTTTTTACTGATAATAATATTACAGTAGATAAAATTCCGCAATCAAGCCGTAAAGAAATTTACAGCTTTATTGTAAAAGAATTAACCGAGAACGTAGAGCAGCTTTCCGGAACAAGAGGCGGCAACTATTACGGAAGATTCAATAAATGGGCGGGTTATACTTTATTGGCAAAAGTATATTTGAACGCACAGGTATATACCGGAGAAGCAAAATGGAACGAATGTTTAGCGGCTTGTAACAAAGTTAGCGAAGGTGGTTTTACACTACATTCCGGAGCAGCAAATGCTTCTAGCCCGTTAGGAAATAAATATTATGAATTGTTTGGAGATGTACTTCCTGAGGATGAAACTATTTTACCTATTTATGCAACTTTAGATATCGTTTCCCGTAATATCTATGCCGTTCGTAGTGTGTATGGTCCGCATGGTACTGCTTTATTTGGAATGGCGGGTTGGAACGGAACTATTGTTCCTAAAGATTTCTTCCTGAAATATGCCTTAACAGATATTAGAAGACAACAATTTTTAGTAGGCGAACAACCCGGAGGATATAATTATACACTTGAGGTAGCTTCTCTTGACAATCCGGGAGCTGATCCTCAGGCGGGAGTTCGTAATATTAAATTTTATCCTGCAGGAGCAAAAAGTGGCGGAGGAGCTTCAAATGACTTCCCAATTTTTAGATATGCTGACGTAATTTTAATGATGGCCGAATGTAATGCCCGTTTAGGGAATCCTGGTGCTGCAAAACCTTTTATAGATCAGATCAGGCAACGTGCCGGTTTAGATGCATTGGCTTCAAACCCAACTCTTGATGATATTTATAACGAAAGAGGATTCGAATTAAATTGGGAAGGTCACAGAAGACAAGATATGATTCGTTTTGACAAATTTTTATTGGCAAACGAATTCAGACCGGTATCTCCTGCTTACCGAAAGTTGTTCCCAATTCCAACATCTGCTTTAGATGCTAACAAAGGACTTAAACAAAATCCGGGTTACTAAAAACAAAACTATCATGAAAAAATATATCAATAAATTATTCCTCTTAGGGAGCGTGCTTTTTCTAAGCGTTTCCTGTGACAGTGAAGCCGAATTAACGACACTAAAAGCCGTAAATTTTCCTTCTGCAATTGAAGTTTCTTCCAGTACATTGGTACTAACAGAAGACTCTGCTGACGATAATGTTTTACTTGTTTCCTGGCCAAAAGTAACATTCCCAATTGATGCGCCGGTTACATATGCCGTAGAATTTGATTTAATTGGTGATACCAGTGGTACTACTGCCTGGCAAAAAGCCAAAAGAATTGTGGTTGGCGAAGACGTTTTAAGCAAAGCTTTTATTGGTCTTGATTTAAATAAAATTGCCGTAGACTTAGGTCTTCCACCGGATGTTGCAGGAAAATTAGTTGTTCGTGTAGAAGCTGCAATGGATCGAAAAATCTATTCTGATCCTATCACTTTAACTATTACTCCTTATGAAAAAAGCGTTGTCTTTGGCGAGATTTATATGCCGGGAGCTTATCAGGGCGAATGGAATGTAGATACTGCTTTGGCTTTAACTGCAATTTCAAAAGGGATTTATCAGGGTTATGTAACAGTTCTTACGGGTTATGGCCCCGTATTTAAATTAAATACTGGCAGAAACTGGGAACAATTTTATGGTGCAGGCGCCACAAATAATGACCTGAAAGACATGAGTACTACTGATTTTGCACTTCCGGGAGAAGGTTCTTATCAGATCAAAGTAAATTTAAACACTTTAAAATGGAGTTCTACTCCTTATGCCTGGGGTATTGTAGGTTCATCAACTCATGCGCCAACACCTGAAGATAAAGACTACGGATGGAATCATTCTATTCCGATGTCCTACAACCATGAAACTAAAACATGGAAGGTGACTGCCAACTTATTAGCAGGAGCCCTAAAGTTTAGATTAAATGATAAGTGGGATGTTAACTACGGACCTGCAGATCCTACAACAAATACCATTAACAAAGATAATGGTGGTGCTTATGATATTGGAGAACCGGGAACTTACGAAATTACCTTTACTATAAACGATGTCGATCCGGTATCAGCAGGATATCCTGCAACTGCGACTTGTACAATCGTTAAAAAATAATCTAAAACTACAATATAGTTTAGATTAGTTTGAGTGATACCTGCCTTTTTTGAGCGAAAGGCAGGCTATCTTAAAAAAAATAAAATAAAAAAATATGAAATCAAATATAAATATCATCTACACTTTAATACTTGCACTAGCATTTGTTTCGTGTAGTTCATCGGATAATAACGATTCAATTCCGGCTTCTCCTTATACACAGTATGGAACAGCATTCGAAAAAATGCCAAAAAAAGAAGATGCCATAATTTATCAGGTCAACATTCGTGCTTTTAGTGCCGCCGGAAACTTAAAAGGTGTTCAGGACAGGCTTACTCAAATTCAGGAATTGGGTGCCAATGTTATTTATTTAATGCCTATTTATCCTGTTGGAAAAGTAAAAGCTTCAGGAGAATTAGGCTCACCTTATGCCGTGCAGGATTATAAAGCTGTAAATCCCGATTTTGGAACTTTACAAGATCTTCAGACTTTGGTCGAAGAAGCGCATAAAAAAAATATGGCTGTAGTACTGGACTGGGTTGCCAATCATACCGCATGGGACAATGCCTGGATTACACAACATAAAAATTGGTACCAACAAGACGATAAAGGAAATATCATTATTCCGCCGGGAACAAGTTATAATGATGTAGCGCAATTGGATTTCAATAATACCGAAATGAAAAACGCGATGATCGATGCTATGGAATATTGGGTTTACAATGCCAACATAGACGGCTTTAGATGTGACTATGCTGACTTTGTTCCGCAAACCTTTTGGTCAGATGCGATTACGAAATTAAGAAGTATCAAAAAAAATCAAACCATATTGATGTTGGCTGAAGGATCTAAAGTAAATCACTTTGCTTCTGGTTTTGATTATACTTTTGGATTTAATTTTTTCAGCACTTTAGAAAAAGTTTTTAAAGAAGGTAAACCTGCTACAACAATTCAGGATTCTAATGCTACAGAATATGCCAACAATTACAATCCTGAAAACAAAGTTGTAAGATACACCAGCAATCATGACGTAAACCTTTCAGACGGAACTCCTCTTGAACTTTTTGGAGGTAAAAAAGGATCTGTTGCCACTTTTGTTGTTGCAGCATACATGAAATCTGTTCCAATGATTTACAACGGACAAGAAGTTGGGTATGACAAAAGGCTTAATTATTTTGCCAAAACTCCAATCGACTGGTCTGCCGCAGATGCATCTATGTTAGCCGAATACAAAAAAATTATCGCTTTTAGAAATACCAGTAACGCTATAAAAACAGGAACTTTTACCGGATACAGCAGTGATGCCGTAAGCGCTTTTACAATGGTAAAAGATTCAGAAAAAGTTTTTGTTCTTTCTAATTTAACCAATACTTCTGTAAAATATCTTGTTTCCCCTGCCCTAAAAGCAACATGGAAGGATGCTTTTACAGGAACTTCTGTTACTATTGGCAACGAAATCACATTACTTCCTTTTCAATATTTAGTATTGAAAAATTAATACCCACGCAACTTTAAAAAACAATATTAGATTTGCAAAAAACTAAAATAACATGAATTTTCAATCCCAAAAATCATTGCTTCACATCCGAAGCAAAAAATTAGCGTTACTTCTTTTTATTTGTGTCAATGCCGCATGGGTTCAGGCTCAGGAGATAACTTCACCTAATAAAAATCTTTCTTTAAAATTTGAATTAAAAGAAGGCGGAGTTCCGTCTTACCAATTATCATACAAACAAAAAGCAGTTATAAAACCAAGTTCTTTAGGTTTAGAACTTCAAAATTTACCTTCGTTTTTGGATGGTTTTACCGTTACAAATACAGCACAATCTTCTGTTGATGATTCATGGAATCCTGTTCTAGGTGAAGAAAAAACTATTAGAAACAATTACAACGAATTGGTTGTCACTTTGGCTCAAGCCAAAAACAACAACAGGTATATTCGAATTCGTTTCCGATTATTCAACGACGGATTGGGTTTTAGATATGAATTTCCGAAACAAAATGATTTAAATTATTTTGTTATTAAAGAGGAACGTACTGAATTTAATCTGGCCGGAAATCATAAAATTTTCTGGATTCCGGGAGATTATGATACCAATGAATATGCCTATACCACTTCGAAAATTTCTGAAGTTCCTTCGTTGATGAAAAAAGCTACTATCGAAATCAATTCGCAATGGCCTATTAAGGAATTAGCGGTGCAAACTCCATCAATGATGAAATCTGACGATGGTTTGTATATCAATATTCATGAAGCAGGATTGATCAATTATCCGGCAATGTATCTTGAAGTTGATGCTGTAAATTATAAAATGCGCAGTCATTTAGCGCCTGATGCCGTGGGTGCAAAAGGATATATGCAAACAGATGCACAATCGCCCTGGAGAACCATTGTTGTAAGTGATAAAGCGACAGAAATTTTGGCTTCAAAATTAATTCTGAACCTCAACGAACCTACAAGTTATAAAGATGTTTCGTGGATTAAACCCGTAAAGTACATCGGGATTTGGTGGGAATATTTTGTGGCCGGAAAAAGTACCTGGGCTTTTGGAAAAGAAACTAACGTAAAACTGACAGATGATTTTACTAAACTAACGCCAAACGGAAAACACGGAGCCACAACAGAAAGAGCAAAAGAATATATTGATTTTGCTTCTAAAAATGGTTTCGATGCCATCCTTATCGAAGGTTGGAACATTGGTTGGGAAGACTGGATCAACAACTGGAAAGAAGAAGTTTTTGATTACGTAACCGCTTATCCTGATTTTGATGTAAAAGCAGTTCATGAATATGCCGCATCAAAAGGGGTGAAAATTATCATGCACCATGAAACGTCAGGATCGGCAACAAATTATGAGCGTCGATTAGATCGTGCTTTTCAATTTATGAATGACAACGGTTATGATGCTGTAAAAACTGGTTATGTAGGTAAAATTATTCCGCGTGGCGAACATCATGACGGACAGTGGATGGTGAATCATTACATCAACGTAGCCAAACGTGCTGCCGATTATAAGATCATGATTAACAGCCACGAAGCGGTTCGACCAACTGGTTTAAACAGAACTTTCCCGAACTGGATTGCACAGGAATCTGCTCGCGGAACTGAGTTTGAATCTATGGGAGGATTAGCACCGGATCATACGACAATTCTACCATTTACAAGATTAATGGGTGGCCCAATGGATTATACTCCGGGGATTTTTCAAACAGATCTTTCGTACTACGGAACCGGAAGTACACAACGTGTCAATACCACTCTGGCAAAACAATTGGCTTATTATGTTACAATGTACAGTCCGTTGCAAATGGCGGCTGATATTCCTGGAAATTATGAGCGTTTTCCAGATGCTTTTCAATTCATAAAAGATGTTGCGGTAGATTGGGACAACAGTTATATTCTTGAAGCAGAACCAGGAGATTACATCACGATTGCCCGTAAAGCAAAAGGAAAAAACGAATGGTTTATTGGAGGAATCACCGACGAAAACGCCAGAACTGCCAATATTACTTTTGATTATTTACCTGCCGAAAAAAAATTCATAGCTACTATTTACGCTGACACGAAAGATGCTAACTGGAACGAAAATCCGCAAAAATATACGGTGACTAAAGTTGTTGTAACCTCAAAAACAATTTTAAAACAATATTTAGCACCGGGTGGTGGTGTTGCAATCAGTATTAAAGAAGGAAATGCTGCAGAGTTAAAAGGATTGAAGAAATTATAAAATTTTCTCTGAACCCAAATACAAAATGGCGCATGAAAAAAATCATGTGCCATTTTTATGTTTTACCAGTTATAAATTCAATAATTTCTCTACATTCAAATGCCCAATTTTCTCTTTATCTTCTTAGAATAGGGTCGTATTTATCAACCTTCAATATTTCAGGATTAGATTTAGTCATATCCAACAACGGAGATAAAAGTATAATTTGAGAAGGTTGTACTCCTTTGTCATCTCTTAATTTTTGTGACAATGCAAAAGCCATTCCTCCGCCGGCAGAATCGCCTATTAAAGTAACATTCTCTGCTCCAACCCGATTAATTAAATTAACCAGTGCAGTATATACCATTTCAGTTGTTTCTTCAAATTGATGTTCGGGTGCCAAAGGATAATCAGGGATTACAACTGTTCTCCCCGTCCTTTCAATCAATTTACCGAAAAACACCCAGTGTTCCGGAAAATAACTTGAAACATAGGCTCCTCCGTGTATGAAGAAGAAATATTTGTTTATTGTTTTTTTTGGTGCTATGGTCCATACATTTCGTCCATTTACAACTTCTAAACCTATATCATACTTATCATAAAGTTCTGGTGTTGGTTTTGCTGCTTCGCCTTGTCATTTTTCACGGTCTGAGCAAACGTGGTGCTTTTTACTCCTGCCAGAAAAAGTCTTTTTTCTAATTGCTCACTTTCCGGACTTGGATCCTTTATATCATAGGATTCATTTGAAGTAAGCTTTTTGATAGATTTCTCCTCAACTATTTTACATTCCTTTACAACCAAAATACTTTCTTTGTAAAGGTCACGGGCCTCTCCTGTAATGACAAGTGTTTGTCCTTTAGAATACTTGCGTAATTTTAAATAATCTGAAACAGGCAGTACACAAAGCTTCATTGTAACTCCGTCTTTCTTGTCTGACAATTCTATTGACGGCAGCGCATAAATGTCCGGACCAACATACACGACAACACCTTTGATGGTTACTATTTTATTTTTATATAATTTTTCGGCTTTACTTCTATCATTGATAAAAGCGTCGTGTAATTCCTTTACAGGAATAATTTATTGAGTGTCCCTAATATTTAATTTTTTAGCCTGAAGGAGTCCAAAAACCAACAGTAATGTGATAATTGAAAGAATTCTATATATACCTTTTTTCCTGTTCATGTAGTAAAGAAATAAATGTGTGTATCCCTATTAATTCCTCCTGTAAAACTGATTTTTTTGTCGAGAGTGATGACAAACTAAATGCGTTAAAAATCTTTAGTACCGTAAAGTTACGCCATCTGTATATCGCTGTTTATCAAGATAAGACATATAAAGTTCCTGAACTATCGTAATAAGACATTTATTAATCTGATACTATGATTGTATTATTAATTATTATGAACGAGTTTTCTTAATTGAAGCAAGACTTTCAATTAAAAAAATCGAAAATCTTGGATATTTTAAGAAGCGACCATTTTTTGAAGTGCAGCCGGATAACGATCTCCTTTCATGGCATCGATAGCAAATGTTGTATTTAATAAATTCATTTCTTCCGGAGAGAATTCGATACAAAGAGCTGCTATATTTTCATCTACACGTTGAGGTTTACTCATTCCCACAATTGGAATAATATCTTCTCCCTGATGCAACGCCCAGGCTAAAGCAAGCTGACTTGCAGAAACGTTCTTCTGACCTGCCATATCTTTCAAAAATTCGATCAATTGCAGGTTATGAGCGCGGTTTTCTTCCTGAAATCTCGGAAGCATATTTCTGTAATCTCCTTTAGGCAATGGAAATTCTAAATTTCCGCTAAGCAAACCATAGTTCAAAACAGAATAAGGAACTATACTCACGCCTAATTCTCTTGCAGTTGGCAAAATTTCTTTTTCTATAAATCTGGTCGCTAACGAATATTCAATTTCTAAAGCAGAAACGGAATATACTTTATTCGCACGAATTAGTTGTTCAGCATTTGCTTCTGAAAGTCCTAAATAACGAACCTTTCCTTCGTCAATTAAATCTTTTATGGCACCAACCGTTTCTTCGATAGGCACATCAGGATCGATTCGTGAAGGCTGAAGCAGGTCTATTTCGTCAACTCCCAATCAGGTTAAGGAATAGGCACAGAAGTTTTTGATCGCGTTTGGTCTTCCGTCCAATCCCAGAAAATGTCCTTTATGATCTCTTAGCGCCCCGGTTTTAACACTTATAAAAGTTTTGTCTCTTCGTCCTTTTATAGCTTCGCCAATAATAAGTTCGCTTATACCCATTCCGTAAAAGTCGGCGGTATTTAGAAAGTTTATTCCGGAGTCAATTCCGTATTGTAGTGTTTGGATTGTTTGTTTTTTTGCAGCTTCTAATGATGCCGGATCATCAATTATTAATCTTGATCCCATAGATATAGGGGAAACTTCGGGTCCGTTTATTCCTAATTTTCTCATTTTCATAATACTTCGATTTAAATTAATTTAATAAAACAAAGATATTGTGCACAACAAAGCTAGAGAAGGTCTGAATAGCCGATAAAATGTTCTAAATGTCGTATTTTTATTAAGACAATCCTTTTCGGTATTCCAAAGGGCTCGTTCCCGTATTACGCTTAAAAAACTTGCCGAAAAATGTGGCTGTAGCAAAGTTTAAATATAGTGAAATCTCTGAAATGTTTAATGCTTTTGCTTGCAGTAAAACTTTGGCTTCAAGACAAACAATTTCGTTAATCAACTCACTTACAGTTTTTCCGGTTTCCTCTTTTACAACTTGAGAAAGATGTTTGGGTGTTACAAAAAGTTTTTCTGCGTAGAAATGAACTTCACGATGCCGGGTAAAATTCTCAGACAATAATTCTTTAAACTTTTCCGTTAGATAGAAAGATCTTGAATAGGTGTTATGTTCGTTTCTGGTTTTTATGTCGTATAACCCTTCAATTTCCAGGAGTAAAGCTCTCAATAGGGCCTGAATACTTTCTAATTTATTAGATAAATCAGAGTTTTTCTTTTGCTCAATTTGATGTAGTAAGGATTGAATAATGGCCAAATCTTCCGGATTTAAAGCAATAGCATGTTGTCCGTTTCTTTTGTAGAAAGAAAATTTCTTTAAAAACAAAGTGTCAATCAATCCTGAAACCACAAAATCTTCTGTAAAAAAAAGACTCTTTGTTTCAATTGCGCCTTTATTCAGAATCCAATTCCTTACTTCATCAGGCGCCACCATAACTATAGAAGGAGCTTTAAGCTGATAGGGTTCCAATCCAACAATGAATTCAGCTTCTCCTTTTAAAACAAGGCCAAGGCTGTACATTTCAGAACGATGTGGTTCAAAATGACGATTGGGTGTAATTTCCTGAGGTTTAAAAAGAAAATCTTTGAACTCTAAGTCCAGACCGAATTTTTCAGTAATATCAACTATACCAATTTTTTTGATTTCCTTCATTATCGTTTTGCTTTAGAAAGAATACTAAAACTGATTCTAAAGTTACAAAAGTAAACTTCTAAAAAGTGTAGGTACAAGCAAATCCAAAACCAGATTGCATATTTTCATTCTTGAAATTAACAGAAGGCTTAAAGGCCAATTTCTCACTAACATTAAATTGAGACAAAGCTGCATCAATATTGGCATCAATAATATTGAGAACATAAAAACCAACAATAAATAAAGCGGATAAATCTCTATTTCTTTGAAATTGCTTTTGAGCAGAAATTAACTGACTTTCGCTTAAGTTCTTCAAATATTCAGAACCACTTGAGTTTCCTGCTAGCCTGTTTTTGTATTCGTTTCTATAAGTATTGTAGTTTTTTTGACTGTCGATATAAAAATAAGTACTGGTTCCGATTGCTCCATATACCAAAGGAAGTTTCCAGTATTTTTTATTATAAATCTGTCCTAAACCCGGAAAAATAGCCGAATAAAATGCTGCTTTTGCAGGTCGCAAAGGATCGATTTCTTCTGATTTCAGCGTATCATTTAAAACGATTTGCTTCTTTTCCTGAGCAAAAATTGTGGTTAATCCAAAAAACAAAAACACAAGAATAAATTGATATTGCATGGAAAATTTTGGTTTAAAATTTTGACCAAAGAAAACTTTTTAATTCTAAGTATTTTCTTAAATAAAGGATAAATAAAACTTAAGATTTAGATTCGTTTTTTGCCACGAATTCCAGGAATGAGCACGAATTAAAATTTGTGAAAATTCGCAAATTCGTGGCAAACTTTTTTATTCTCCCAACATTTCCATCAATTCCAAAGCTCGTTTGGTCGATTTTACATTATCAAAAGTCAAAAGAAGTCGTAAACCATTTGGCGTTTGTTTTTCTTTCATTGTGCAAAGCGAGGTATATTTTTGTACAAATAGCAACACTTTTCTAAACTTAGACGATTGATAATAATCAGATTGTTGATCCGAAACAAAGTAACCAATCATTTTACCTTTTTTCATCACCAATTTCTCAATTCCTATGTTCGTCGCAATCCATTTGATGCGAATACTATTCATCAACGCATTGGCACGCGGAGGCATTGGACCGAAACGGTCAATTAATTTATTTTGAAAGATAACCAGTTCTTCTTCATTTTTTACGCCACCCAACTCGTTATACAAACTCAAACGCTCGGTAACATTATTGATATATTCATCAGAAAATAAGAGCTCAAAATCAGTATCGATTTGTAAATCTTTTACGTATTCTTTCGTCTCAATATCATTCTCTGCCGGATATAAATCTTTGAATTCGTTTTCTTTTAATTCTTCAATGGCTTCGTTCATGATTTTTTGGTAGGTATCAAAACCAATTTCGTTGATGAAACCGCTTTGTTCGCCTCCTAATAAATCTCCTGCACCACGAATTTCAAGATCTTTCATGGCAATGTTGAAACCGCTTCCTAACTCACTGAATTGCTCTAATGCCTGAATACGTTTTCTGGCGTCTTCAGTCATTGATGAATAAGGCGGACAGATGAAATAACAGAATGCTTTTTTATTGCTACGACCTACACGACCACGCATTTGATGCAGATCTGATAATCCGAAATTGTTGGCATTATTGATAAAAATCGTGTTGGCATTTGGTACATCCAATCCGCTTTCGATAATTGTCGTCGCTACCAAAACATCAAAATCTCCGTTCATAAAGCCCAACATCAATTCCTCGAGTTTGGCGCCTTCCATTTGTCCGTGACCAATTCCGACTCTTGCATTTGGTACCAAACGCTGAATCATTCCGGCAACTTCTTTTATATTTTCGATTCGGTTATTGATAAAGAAAACTTGTCCGTTACGCTGAATTTCATACGAAATTGCATCACGAATAATTTCTTCATTAAACCCAACAACATTTGTTTCTATAGGATAACGATTTGGCGGAGGTGTTGTAATAACTGATAAATCTCTCGCCGCCATTAACGAAAACTGAAGCGTTCTCGGGATTGGTGTTGCCGTTAATGTCAACGTATCGACATTTGCTGCAATAGTTTTTAGCTTATCTTTTACGTTTACACCAAACTTTTGTTCCTCATCGACAATTAATAAACCAAGGTCTTTGAAAACTACATTTTTATTGACTAATTGATGTGTTCCAATTACAATATCAAGTTTTCCTTCGGCTAAATCTTTTAAGGTTTGTGCTTTTTGTTTCGCAGTTCTAAATCTGTTTAAATAGCCAATTGAAACCGGCATATCTTTTAATCGTTCTGTAAAAGTTCTATAATGCTGATAGGCCAAAATAGTAGTTGGAACCAGAATTGCAACTTGTTTGCTATTGTCAACGGCTTTAAAAGCAGCACGAATGGCAACCTCAGTTTTTCCGAAACCTACATCACCACAAACCAAACGATCCATTGGGCGATCACTTTCCATGTCGGCTTTTACTTCTTGCGTCGATTTGGTTTGATCCGGAGTATCCTCATAGATAAACGAACTTTCTAATTCGTTTTGCAAATAACTGTCCGGTGCAAACTGAAAACCTTTTTCTAATCGACGTTTTGCATACAACTGAATCAGGTTGAATGCAATATGTTTGACACGCGCTTTGGTTTTTTGCTTTAAAATTTTCCAGGCGTTCGACCCTAACTTATATATTTTAGGCGGCGTTCCGTCTTTTCCGTTGTACTTGGAGATTTTATGCAGCGAGTGAATACTTACATACACAATATCATTATCAGCATAAACCAATTTTATGGCTTCCTGCGTTTTTCCTTCGACCTGAATTTTCTGCAATCCGCCAAACTTCCCAATTCCGTGATCGATGTGGGTTACATAATCACCAACAGAAAGTGACGTTAATTCTTTAAGCGTAATATTCTGCTTTTTAGAATACCCGTTCTTGATATTGAATTTATGATAACGCTCAAAAATCTGGTGATCCGTATAAGCGGTAATTTGATTTTCTTCGTCAATAAAACCCTGGTACAGAGGCAATACAATCGTATGATATTGCTTTCTGATATTCTCTGAATTGGCTTCGTCTAAGCTTTCGAAAATATCATGAAAACGTTTTGCCTGCGTTTCATTCGAACAGAACAAATAGTTTTTATATCCATTAAAATGATTCTCGCTCAAATTATTCAGTAATAAATCAAATTGTTTATTGAAGGATGGTTGTGGCTGAATGTGAAATTCGAATGTTTTTGTGGTTTTAAAAATTGGTTTTGAAGCCAATTCCACTACCGAAAAATCTAAGGCGCGCTTGATAAACGAAGCCTGATTTAAAAATAATTGTTCCGGTTCTGCGTGTTTTATTTCTTTGGATAATTTCTCAAAATCTTCTTCGGCTCTTGCAAATTGCTTGTCTAACTGACTAAAAAGCCCATCTGTATTCTGAATAAAAACTACCGTTTTCTCAGCAATATAATCTAAGAAACTTTCGCGGTTTTCCTGAAATATCTTGTTCTCGACATTCGGGATAATGGTAATTTTTTTATGTGTTTCTACAGATAATTGCGTCTCGACATCAAAACTTCTGATACTGTCTACTTCGTTACCAAAAAACTCAATTCTATAAGGATGATCGTTCGAAAATGAAAACACATCGACAATACCTCCACGAACCGAAAATTCGCCCGGTTCTGTGATAAAATCAACTCTTTTGAATTCGTATTCGAATAAAACCTCATTGATAAAATCAATTGAAATTTTATCGTTCAAAGCGACTTTCAAAGTATTTTTATCAAGTTGCTGCCTTGTTACTACTTTCTCGAAAAGGGCTTCGGGATAAGTAACAATTATCGCTGGTTTTTTTCTGGAGTTAATTCGGTTTAAAACCTCAGCACGGAGTAAAACATTAGCATTATCTGTTTCATCAACCTGATAAGGACGTCGAAATGAAGCAGGATAAAACAAGACATCTTGCTCGCCAATCATTTGTTCAAGATCATTCAGGTAATACGCTGCTTCTTCTTTATTGTCTAAAACAACCAAAAAAGGCAACTCTGTTTTTTTGAAAACAGCACGAATCACAAATGAAACTGCAGATCCTAACAATCCGTTAAGATGCATTTTTATTTGACTTTGCTCTAGTAATTGTGTGGCAATCTGCTGATTTTTTGGCAGATTATCATACATGGTATATAAGGCGTTTTTACTCAACTTTCGGTAATTTATTATCTGTGTTTTGTGCCTGAATCGGAACTGCGGTTGCATTCGGAATCGCACGTGTTGTATCTAACATTTTCAAGAAATCTTCTTCTCCTTGTTCTTTCGGAATTTTACTTTTCACAATGATATTATCCATTTGTCTTTCCAGAGAGACTAATTCTTTATTGATTTCTCCAACTAAAAAGGTTACTTTTTCAGCTGGAATTTGATTTAAATGAATAAACAAATCCATCATTTTAACTTTAGTTATCAAAACAGAAATTCGGCTTTTTATTGCTGGAACGTTAAACTCTGCAGGAATATTATCGTTTAAAGCGAGTGCTTTTTTCGAAATAACTGCCGATTTTTTTTGGAACGCTCCTATTGTTTTTCTTGGTTTATCTGCGATTTCTTTCAGGAATTCGCGCCATTCATTCCATGAACTTACCTTTTGTTCTGAAATTTCATTAATAGGCTCATCAATAAACTCCCAGCCTTTATTGATAGTATTAAAAATAACTTCCTTTTTTTTGGCTTCTTTTTCATTTTCAGCACGGCGTTTTTCATCTTCATTTTGACATGAATTCAATACAAAAACAAAAAGCAGAAAAAGAGATATTTTATATTTCATTTGTAAAACATTAAGCTACAAAGTTACAAAGTAAATTTACAATTACGAATTCTGTTTTTTGCTAAAGATTTTATAAATCATGGTCGTTTTTTTGGGTGAAAAATTTAACCGCAAAGTTCGCAAAGTTCGCAAAGTTTTACATAAAGCTTTGCGAACTTTGCGTTTTTACTAAACCAGCATATTAAAAAAACTTTACGTGCTTTGCGGTAAAATAACCCAACAGCTCAACAGAGAATAATCCAAAAAAGAATCTTTATCGTTGTTAAATTTATAATTTGTTGTTACGAAAAGTAAAAATATTTGCGAAAACGTTATATTTGCATCTCTAAAAAAACATCACAAATGAATCCAAAAATATTGATCATTGGCGCTTGCGGTCAGATTGGGACAGAACTGACTCAAAAACTGCGCAAACTATACGGAACAGACAATGTAATTGCTTCTGACATCCGAAAATTAAATACTGACGTTGTTAATTCAGGTCCGTTTGAGGTGGTCAATGCTTTAGATTTTAACCAAATTGAGCATCTTGTCGAAGTACATAAAATTACTGACATTTATTTGATGGCGGCACTTTTATCGGCTACAGCCGAGAAAAACCCTGCATTTGCCTGGGATTTGAATATGAATTCATTATTCCACGTTTTGAATTTAGCGAAAGCAAAAAAGGTAAAGAAGATATTCTGGCCTTCGAGTATTGCTGTTTTTGGACCTACAACTCCTAAAGAAAATACACCTCAATATACGATTATGGAGCCATCTACAGTTTACGGAATTAGTAAACAAGCGGGAGAAAGATGGTGCGAATACTATCATAATATTTATGGTGTTGATGTTCGAAGTATTCGTTATCCTGGTTTAATTAGCTGGTCTACGCCTCCTGGTGGCGGAACTACTGATTATGCGGTTGATATTTTCTATAAAGCTATTGCTGATAAAAAATACGAGTGCTTTTTATCGTCTGAAACTAAAATGCCAATGATGTATATGGATGATGCAATTGATGCAACTATTAGTATCATGCAAGCTCCGATTGAAAAAATCAAAATACATTCTTCATACAATTTAGCAGCAATGAGCTTCACACCGACTGAAATTGCTAATGAAATCAAAAAACATATTCCTGAATTCACCATTACTTACGGGCCTGATTTCCGTCAGAAAATTGCTGACAGCTGGCCGGCAAGTATCGACGATACTGAAGCAAGACAAGATTGGGACTGGAAACATACTTTTGATCTTGAATCGATGACAAAAGATATGCTGGAACATTTAGGATAAATTAATCTTAGCTTTTCATAAAGAACTTTTTGCAGATCAGAAATTTTAATCGGATAGGAGCCTAGGAATTAATTCCCTAGGCGACCTCCCACACCACCCGGCATACGGATCCGTACCAAGGCAGCTCTTAATTTACGATACATTTTAAGATAGATACCTAACCTAAAGTACTTCCGTGAGGTTATTTTCAGTTATCCCAATAAAGGTCTGCACTCCTTGGTAGCTGTCGGATTCCGTCCTATCCTTCCCAAGGTAGTTATCAAATTACTTGATATTTTCTGCATTCGTGCCTTCATAGGTAACATTCATTTACTACTCACTTAATTAAGTTCAGTCCTTCGGTACTCATTTACAGTACCTACTATGACCTCTGCTGACTTCTTATAGCAATTGTTATCCATAAGTGCTTTTCTTAAAAAAAAAACTCCCCCTATGTCTATAAGACCTCCCCAGGTAAGAACGACAACTTTCCTCTCATATACCTGCTATATTTACCATGATGTTTCCGTACAGTTTTGGACTTCAGTTTGTGTTGCAACCTTATCCAACATCTTTGGCCTTTTATATAGTTTCTGTTCGTCAGGTCAAGAGTTTGCCTACTGCTTCCTTCAGATTCCACCTCGCGATGGACACCCTTGCATTCAGCTAACACTTCCCACTGTAAAGGCGTGTTCGGGACTTACACCCTAGAGTTATCGCCCATGCTGGGCACACAACAATAAAGCCAAAGCAAGAATAACATCCGGCTTTGGCTTTATTAAAAAAATAATTATAATTCCTTACTTCACTTCACTTCATAAACATTATTTGCAGCTTTTACATCCGCCATTAATCCGCTTGGATCTATGGTAATCTTTTTGATTGCTGTTTTATTTTTGTCTATTGTAAAACTGTAGTTCGACTGCGCCCACGCCCAATCCTCCAAAACTGTTCTTTTGACATTAGGGTTTGGATTTGGCTTAATGAAATTCATCATTCTTAAAGGAATATAAAAACTCTCTGAAGTTCCATCAGTATATTCAACTGTTAAATCTATTGGCATTGGCATTCTGCCTATTCTTTCTAAACTTACAGTAGTTTTTCCTGCATTATCAGCCACATCTTTGATACCATAATCAATTGTGTTTGTAGTTTCAGTCCAATCAATTAAATACCAGTCCAGCTCAGCTCCTGAAACTCTTTCGGCTGTTCTTTTGATATCGTTTGGTGTTGGATGTTTGAACTTAAAATCATTGAAATATCTTTTTAGGGTAGCATCTACATTCTCTTTTCCAATTACATATTCTAATTGCGATAAAAAGATACTTCCTTTAACATAGGCCGAAATACTGTATGGTCTGTTTTCATCATAACGGTCACCATGAGTTCCTTGCGGCTGCTCTTTTCCGGAATTGACTAATTGATAATAAGCAGCATAATTTCCTTTAAAAGGATTCACTTCTTTTTTATCTCCTTTTAGTTCATTCAAAGCACTGTCTTCAATATACGTTGTAAAACCTTCATCCATCCAAGGGTGTTTTGACTCATTTGAAGCTAAAATATGCTGAAACCACGAGTGTCCTAATTCATGTGTTGCTGTTCCCAGAATTCCCTGAAGCGTTCCGTTTCCTAGCATCAAAGTACACATTGCATATTCCATTCCGCCATCTCCACCTTGAATAAAGGAGTATTGTTTGTATGGATAAGCCCCTACTCTATTATTGTAATAATCCATAACTTTTACCATTAAAGGCTCTAATTGTTTCCAATTTTCAGTTGTCTTTGGATTGTTTTTGTAGAAGAAATGCAAATCGACATCGTTTGGTCCTTTTACAATATCATGTGTATATTCTTTGTCTGTCGCCCAGGTAAAATCATGAACATCCGGTGCAATAAAATGCCACGTCAATGTTTTTGTTTTCTTTGGATACGTAACTGTTACACCTGCATCCTGATACCCGTGTCCTATTTCATTCTTGTCTTGCAAATATCCTGAACCACCTATAGTGTAATCTTTGTCAATTGTGATTTTTACATCAAAATTCCCCCAAACACCGTGAAATTCTCTTCCGATGTAAGGATCTGCATGCCAGCCTTCAAAATCAAATTCGGCTAATTTAGGATACCATTGCGACATTGATAATTCGACTCCTTCTGAGTTGTTACGTCCTGTACGACGAATCTGAACCGGAACCTGACCATCAAAATCTAGGGTAAAAGTAGTTTTTGAATTTGGTAAAATTGGTTTTGCCACAGTCACTTCCATTATTGTTCCTGAAACTCTGGTTTGAGCCGTTACACCATCTTGTTTTAAATTGGTAATTTTCAAGAACCCAATTTCGTTAGGTTTTAACGTTTCAATTCGGCTTTGTTTTACCTCTTTTCCATCAGCACCTTTTACTTTGGTTACCATTCTTCCGTCAGGATCTTTTATAGTATGCAAACGTGCATCCATTTCGCTCCCCGGTTGAAAAGCATTTAGAAATAAATGATAAAATACCTTTTTTAAAGTATCCGGAGAATTATTGGTATATACCAATTCTTGTTTTCCTTTGTATTGGTAGTTTTTTACATCCATGGAAACTTCCATTTTATAATCAACGTGTTGTTGCCAATATGGAGCGTTTTGTGCAAATGCCGGGCTTAAACCCAGACTCAAAAAGGATAGTAGTAAAATTTTTCGCATCATCGTTTTAATAAAAATGGAAGAGTTGCCACTCTTCCATTGGATTAGTACTGTATGTTATTTTTTATTTCTTTGACATCTTTTCTGCCATTAATAAAGCATTATAAGCATTGACCATTTTGCCTGTTCTTGATGACTCTTTTGAAGAAACCGCTACAGGTTTTTGAGTTGGATCTGGATTTTCTCCTAAAATTACCATAGAAGGAAGTGCCACGCCGGAATCCATCAAAATTTGCTTAACCTGAGCTGCTTTTAGTTTTGGATAATAAGAACGAATCAATGCTGCAACTCCTGCTGCATTTGGAGACGCCATTGACGTTCCTTGCAAATACTTGTATTTATTATTTGGAACCGTTGCATAAATCTCTTCACCCGGTGCAAAAACGTCAACATTTATTTTACCGAAGTTTGAAAACGGCGCTACAACATTTTCTCCGTATTTATTATTGATTGCGCCAATTGTAATCACGTTATTAGCAAATTCTTTGATATTATCTTCAGAATCATTTGGGTAATTAACGTTTTCTTTTTTATCGATATCATATCCGTCATTTCCTGCTGCGTGCACAATTAGAACATCTTTTTTAGCCGCATATTTTATCGCATCATACACCCACTTTTTGTGTGGAGAAAAACTTTTCCCGAAACTTCCGTTAATTACTTTTGCTCCGTTATCAACTGCATAACGAATAGCCAAAGCGATATCTTTATCATACTCATCTCCATCAGGAACTGCTCTCACAGTTAATATTTCGACATTATTCGTAACACCGTCACCTCCTAAATCATTACCACGAATTTGCGCAATAATTCCGGCAACGTGAGTTCCGTGCAGTGCTTTTTCTTTATCCGGTCCAAAAACAACATTATTACCATAATATTTGTCTTTGATATCTTCAGGATTATCTCCTACGATTTTTCTTCCGTCATAATCCTTATTCAAATTATAATTGAATTGATCGTAAACAGATTCTCTGTAATCTTCTAATTCTGCTTCAGGATCAAAAGTTGGTCCTGCATTAGTCAAAATTTGGGTCATAACCATTTTAGCTCTCGCTACTTTTGGATCTACTGACGAAACTTTGCTTAAATCTTCTAAGTTATAAGTTGTTTTATTTAACTCCTTTTTAATAGTGTTATGTACATCTATTAAGAAGTCGACTTGTTCCTTATCTTCTATAACTTTCTTCGTTTTTTCTTCGTATTGCTCCAGAGCCGCTTTGTATTCAGCTGATCCATCATCTCCTTTTTTAACAATACGGGTCATTTCAAGATTTTCGTGAACGGCATCTCCAAGAAAATTCCATCCGTGAACATCATCAATAAAACCGTTTTTATCATCATCGATTCCGTTACCCGGAATTTCTTTAGGATTTCTCCAGATCATACCTTGTAAGTCCGGATGCTCAATATCTACACCAGAATCTACTATACCTACAATTACTTTTACGCCTTTTTTTCCTTGCAATAATTCGGCGTAAGCCCTGTCAACACTCATTCCCGGAATTGAATCTTTGATTAAATCAAGATGGCTCCATCTTTTTAATTCATTTTCGCTAAGCGGTCCTTTTTTAACTACTGATAAAGGAGCAGTAATCATTTCTTTTGAAGTATCAACCTGTGCTTGCAAAGTAGCACTGCAACCTGCTAGTACAAGTAATGCAAAGGCAGATAAAGTATTTAATTTTATAGAACTCATGTATCTATTTTTAATAAAGTTAAAATATGGGTCTAAATTATGATTTTTTGTTACATAAAACTAACGATTAACACTGTGTTATGATTTTTACCTTGGTATAAAAGGGGGCTAAAATTTTATTCTAAACTTTAAAAACAAAAATTTTATTTAATTTAAAGGTAAATTTCTTACCTGATTGATTACAAGGCAAAATATGTTAAAAAAGGCGTGCTCTTTACGTTTTCACGTAAAGAAATTTCGATTCTAATTTGTACACTTGCACGACGTATAAGATTGCAGGTTGCAAGGACAACAAAGACGGAGAAACAATTGGTCAGATTTGGAAATTCAAAACCAACTAAAATTTTAGGATTATAATTTGTTAAACTAAAAAATCCCATTTTCGACATACTGAAAATGGGATTTTTTTTTATGATTTAAATTTTGTTTTAAAGAATCTCTTCACAAGTAAAAACGTCTTTTAACCGGACACCTTTTTCTGTATGTTCAACCGTTATAATTTGATTGTGCGCATCATGCTCTAAAAATAAATAATAATTATTGTCTGCTGCTTCATTCAAAAATTTTGATTTCTCAGGCATTGTCAACAAAGGTCTTGTATCGTAACCCATAACATATGGTAAAAGAATATGTCCCGCTGTGGCCAACAAATCTGCACAAAAAATGATAGTTTTATCCTGATATTGAATGTGCGGGATCATCTGCTTTTCGGTATGGCCATCGACATAGTAAATTCCAAAATTCATTTCTTCAGAAAAGCCAAAATCAGATTCGGGACGTTTTATAAAATTCAATTGTCCGCTTTCCTGCATCGGTAAAATATTCTCTGATAAAAAAGACGCTTTTTCACGAAGATTTGGTTTTGTTGCCCATTCCCAATGATTTTCATTCGTCCAAAACTTAGCATTTTTAAAAGCCGGTTCATAAAAAGTTTTATCTGAATTCCACTGAACGCTTCCTCCACAATGGTCAAAATGCAAATGCGTCATAAAAACATCGGTAATATCATCTCGCTGAAAACCATATTTTGATAATGATGTATCGATCGAATGTGATCCCCAAAGCGAGTAATAGCCAAAAAACTTTTCAGATTGTTTATCTCCCATTCCGGTATCAATCAAAATCAATCGGTTTCCGTCTTCAATAAGCAAGCAACGCGCAGCAATATCAATTAAATTATTGGCATCTGCAGGATTGGTTTTGTTCCAGATTGTTTTGGGTACAACGCCAAACATTGCGCCGCCATCTAACTTAAAATTTCCGGATTCTATTGGGTAAAGTTTCATGAGAATTAATTTCTAATATTGAAACAAAGCTAGGAAATACAATCTCCTAATACTAGAAATTCTGTAATAATGTTTCTGAAATTGCCCACAGATTAAACTGATTTTACGGATTTACGCAGATTTTTTTTGGCTTAAACGCATGTTCAAAGCTTTGGTAAAAGAAAAACTCAGCGTAAATCCGTAAAATCCGCAGGCTAAATTTTCGTTATATTATTCCAGCGTAATCGCAGTACTTCCCATTATTTCTTGTTTGTCGAAGAAATTGACAAAATAAGTTCCTTTTTGAAATGCATTTTCATCAGCATTTAAAACCCCATAAACATTCGTTGCTTTTCCCTGAAAGTCAACAGCAACTATAAAACTATAGACCAAAGCTTTATTGTTTCCAAATTCGATCAGTTTGTTCTCGCCTAAAACTTTATTTTTCTGATCTAAAACCTGAATATAAAAAACTCTTTTTCCTGTCTTGGCAACAGTATTTCCGTTTATAGAAAAGCTCATTTTAAGCTTTTTAGTATTTTTCGCCTTTTCCGTTTCTAACTCTTGTCCGGATTTTTTCTCCCGAAGTGCTATTACGTTAAAATTGCCAGGAACTAGCTTTGAGGCATCTTTTAAAGTCGATTCCAGTTTTTTTTGTTTAGAAACCAAGGTATCATTTTCAGTCTTTTGTTTGTACATCACAACATTCTGACTTTCAATTTCGCTAAGCAAATTTTTATTTTGAGATTTTAATTTTTTAACTTCAACAACCTTAGTTTCCAATGCGATTTTCATATCAGAAAGTTGTTTTCTATACACCTTAATTTGTGCAACAGAAGGATTTTTTGAAGCCTTGATGATTTCCATCAGGTTTTCAATATTTTTCTTTTCAAGTTCTAACTGTTGGGATAATGAAGTTTTCTCAAGAATTGCAGCGTCATAAGCCACTTTTAAAGTGACTAGGGAATCTAAAATATTTTTCTGAGAAAGTGATTCATCATTTGAATCATTAAATTTCTGATCTATTGTTACCTCCTTAGTTTTTTCCTCAATTTCATTTGACTCTCTACTAAAAATAAAGAATGTAGCACCTAATCCAAAAACAAATAACACTGCTAAAAGTGCTTTTACCCACTTATTTTTGTATTGTTTTTTCATAATTACTGACAATTTTCTGCAAAAGTAGTGATAAAAAATTGCTTGCAACCCGTATAAATACGCTTTTTTAGCCCTAAAAAACAAGACTTGATAAGCAAATCCTACAAAACTAGTAGGTTTTTAAATTTTGATGTAAAAACACTAATAAACAAATAAACCACAAAAACAATGATAATTGATTTATCAATATAACTATTATCTATTTTAACATTTGTTATAATAATGTGAAGCGTTATGGAAAAAGGTTTTTAAGTCGTATCTTTGCAGATAATTTCATTTGAACATTGAAAGACAGCACTTTAAAATGTAATAATTTAATTACTATTTTAAATGTGATTTCAAATGAAAGCAAAAACAAATACCATAAACAATGATAAAAGTTTCTGATACAGCCAAAAAGAAAATCATCGACTTGATGAAAGATGATGGTTTTGATGCTGCACATGACTACGTAAGAGTAGGCGTGAAAAGTGGCGGATGCTCTGGTTTGTCATATGATTTAAAATTTGACAAAGCCAAAGGCGACGACGATAAAATATTTGTAGACAACGACATAACAATTGCAGTTGAAAAAAAATCATTTCTATATTTAGCCGGAACAATACTTGAATTTTCTGGCGGATTAAACGGAAAAGGTTTTGTATTCAACAATCCAAATGCAAGCAGAACTTGTGGTTGCGGAGAATCATTCTCGTTATAAATTAAAGTCTAAAGCAAAAATTTAAACGCTTAAAATTTTAAGCGTTTTAAAAAACTAAAAAATGTCAAAATATACTGAAGACGATTTAAAAATCGAACTCGAAACTAAAGAATACGAATACGGATTTTATACTGATATTGAATCGGAGACGTTTCCTATTGGCTTAAACGAAGATATTGTAAGAGCTATTTCTCTTAAAAAAGAAGAACCACAATGGATGACTGACTGGCGAATCGAGGCTTTTCGTGCCTGGAAAGAAATGATCGAACCAGAATGGGCAAATGTTCATTATGTAAAACCTGACTTTCAGGCAATATCTTACTATTCAGCTCCAAAACAAGTAGATCCAAACAAAACTTTGGATGATGTGGATCCGGAACTTCTTGAAATGTACAAAAAGTTAGGTATCTCTGTCGATGAACAAAAAATGATGAACAATGTCGCTATGGATATTGTTGTCGATTCTGTTTCTGTGGCTACTACTTTCAAAAAAACATTAGGAGAAAAAGGAATTATTTTCTGTCCAATTTCAGAAGCTATAAAAGAGCATCCTGAATTAGTTCGTAAATATTTAGGAAGCGTTGTACCTCAAAAAGACAACTTCTATGCAGCATTAAACTCAGCGGTTTTCTCTGACGGAAGTTTCTGTTATATTCCAAAAGGCGTTCGTTGCCCAATGGAACTTTCAACTTATTTCAGAATCAATCAGGCAGGAACAGGACAATTCGAAAGAACTCTTGTTATTGCTGATGCAGGAAGTTATGTTTCATACCTTGAAGGTTGTACAGCTCCAAGTCGTGACGAAAATCAATTGCACGCCGCTGTTGTTGAATTGATCGCTTTGGATGATGCCGAAATTAAATATTCTACTGTTCAAAACTGGTTTCCAGGAAACAAAGAAGGAAAAGGTGGGGTTTATAATTTCGTAACCAAAAGAGGTTTATGCGAGACAAACGCTAAAATTTCATGGACACAAGTAGAAACTGGTTCTGCTGTAACCTGGAAATATCCTTCATGTATCTTAAAAGGAGACAACTCGGTAGGAGAATTTTATTCAATCGCCGTTACCAATAATTACCAACAAGCAGATACGGGAACTAAAATGATCCATTTAGGTAAAAATACTAAATCGACTATTATTTCTAAAGGTATCTCTGCCGGTAAATCTCAAAACAGTTACCGTGGATTAGTGCAAATTAGCCCCAGAGCTGATAATGCAAGAAACTTTTCGCAATGTGATTCTCTTTTAATGGGAAACAATTGCGGAGCGCATACTTTCCCTTATATCGAAAGTAAAAATCCATCGGCTAAAATAGAACACGAAGCAACTACAAGTAAAATTGGAGAAGATCAGGTTTTTTATTGTAACCAAAGAGGTATCCCAACTGAAAAAGCGATTGCCTTAATTGTAAACGGTTTCAGTAAAGATGTATTGAACAAATTACCAATGGAATTTGCTGTTGAAGCTCAAAAATTATTAGAGATTTCTTTAGAAGGATCTGTAGGTTAATTGCACAATGGAAGGTAAGAAAGTAATCATTTTAGGTTCATCCAGAAAAAACGGAAATACAACAAAAATTGTAGACGAGATTTCTAAAGAACACGGAATAGACATAATTGATTTGAGTGATTATAACATTTCTTATTATGATTACGAAAGCAAAAACAGAGAAGACGATTTTTTCCCTTTAATAAAAGGAATCATCGAAAAGTACGACACTTTAATTTTTGCGACGCCAATATATTGGTACAATATGAGCGGTATTATGAAGGTTTTCTTTGATCGCTTTTCGGATTTAATCCGAATTGAAAAAGAAACCGGACGAAAACTTAGAGGAAAAAAAATTGGTGTGATCTCAAATTCACACGATAATGAAATCGAAGATAGTTTTTACATTCCGTTCAAAAAATCAGCCGATTATTTAGGCATGGAATATTTAGGACACGCGCATTTTAATGCCAACATCCTAAACCAGACAACAAAAATAGAATTGACATTTATATAAAATAAAAGAAAACAATGTTATCAATAAAAAACCTTCACGCCTCAATTGGTGATAAAGAAATCCTTAAAGGAATTAATATAGAAGTTAAAGCTGGCGAAGTACACGCTATCATGGGACCAAACGGTTCTGGAAAAAGTACACTTTCGGCTGTAATTGCCGGAAACGAAAATTACGAAGTTACTGATGGAGCTGTTTTCCTTGACGGAGAAGATCTTGCTGATTTAGCTCCGGAAGAAAGAGCACACAAAGGAGTTTTCCTTTCTTTTCAATATCCTGTAGAAATTCCTGGAGTTAGCGTTACTAACTTTATGAAAACTGCTATCAACGAAACTCGTAAAGCAAACGGTCAAGCCGAAATGCCAGCGAATGAAATGCTAAAAGTAATTCGTGAGAAATCTGAATTATTAGAAATCGACCGTAAATTTTTATCACGTTCTTTAAACGAAGGTTTTTCTGGTGGTGAGAAAAAAAGAAACGAGATATTCCAAATGGCAATGTTAGAACCAAAATTAGCGATCCTTGACGAAACCGATTCTGGTCTTGACATCGATGCTTTAAGAATCGTTGCTAACGGAGTAAACAAATTAAAAAGCGAGAAAAACGCAATTATCGTGATCACGCACTACCAACGTTTGTTAGATTATATCGTTCCGGATTTCGTTCACGTTCTTTACAACGGAAGAATCGTAAAATCAGGCGGAAAAGAACTGGCTTACGAACTGGAAGAAAAAGGATACGACTGGATTAAAGCAGAAAACTAGTTTACAGTTACAGTTTACAGTTTACAAAACTCATAACTTATAACTCATAACTCATAACTACAGAAATGGATTTAAAAGAAAAATTAGTATCGTCTTTTATGGCTTTTGAAGAGCGTATCGATGTACATTCAGATTTACATGATATTCGCACCAAAGCACTAAAAAACTTTGAAAATAAAGGTTTCCCAACCAAAAAAGAAGAAGCTTGGAAATATACATCGCTAAACGCCATCTTAAAAAATGACTTTACGGTTTTTCCAAAAGAAGAAAATGCAATCGAATTTAATCAGGTAAAAAAATACTTTTTACATGAAATCGACACTTATAAATTAGTGTTTATCGATGGTGTTTTTAGCTCACATTTGTCTTCTACAACACATGACGGAATCGACGTTTGTTTGATGTCATCGGCATTGACCAAACCAAAATATAAAATGGTTATTGACAAATACTTCAACCAAATTGCCAGCAAAGACGAAAGTTTGACTTCGTTGAATACTGCTTTTGCAAGTGAAGGAGCTTTTATCAATATTCCTCAAAAGAAAGTCGCTGATAAGCCAATTGAAATCATGTATTTCTCTACAGGTAATGAAGCTGCGTTATTGGTTCAGCCTAGAAATCTGATTATTGTTGGAGAGAATTCTCATGTTCAGATTATCGAGCGTCATCAGAGTTTGAATGAAAATCCGGTTTTAACCAATTCGGTTACTGAGATTTTTGCTCAAAAACGTGCTATTGTAGATCACTACAAAATTCAAAACGATAATATCGAGGCGAATTTAATCGACAACACTTACGTTTCGCAACAACAGGAAAGTCACGTTTACGTGCATACTTTTTCGTTTGGAGGAAATCTGACCCGTAACAATTTGAACTTTTATCATTTTGGTGAAAGATTGACAAGTACACTAAACGGAATCACTATTATTGGCGAAAAACAACACGTAGATCATTATACTTTGGTCAACCACGCAACGCCAAATTGCGAAAGTTTCCAGGATTATAAAGGAATTTTCTCTGATCGCTCAACAGGAGTTTTCAACGGAAAAGTATTGGTAGAAAAAGAAGCTCAAAAAACAAATGCTTTCCAAAAAAGCAATAATATTTTATTGAGCGATAAAGCAACTATCAATGCAAAACCACAATTAGAAATTTTTGCAGATGACGTAAAATGTTCTCACGGTTGTACTGTAGGACAACTTGACGAAACTGCAATGTTCTACATGCAATCTCGTGGAATCCCGAAAAAAGAAGCTAAAGCTTTGTTGATGTACGCATTCTCAAATGCTGTTATCGAAAGCATTAAAATACCTGAACTGAAACAAAGAATTACTAAAATCATCGCTACGAAATTAGGTGTGAATTTAGGATTTGATTTGTAGAAAGCTTAACCGCAAGGTTCGCTAAGATTTACGCAAAGTTCGCAAGGTTTAATTATTAAACTTTGCGAACTTTGCGCTTTTTACCTTGCGCTCTTTGAGGTTAAATTTTATTTTTTAACAGAAGCAATTATCCCTTTCAAAAAGCCATTAAAATCAAATCCCTGATTCTCTTCTTTCAATCCCATTCTTACAATTACCATATCCAGAGACGGAATAATCGCTACCATTTGTCCCTGATATCCACTGCAATAAAACATATCGCGAGGAACATCGGGAAATTTTCCTCCGGCATTTAACCAAAATTGCGCTCCATAAGCACCTTTAGAAGTATTAGTGGGTGTTGCAGAATATTTTACCCAGCTTTCATCAAGAATTTGTTCGCCGTTCCAATTTCCTTTGTGTAAATATAACAATCCAAATTTAGACCAATCTCTAGCAGTTGCCCAGGCATACGATGAACCCACAAAAGTTCCTGCCATATCCTGCTCTACAATCATTGAATTCATTCCTATTTTGTCGATTACGGCACTGTACCAAAAATCAAGATATTCCTGCTGGGTTTTAAACTGGCTTTTTAGAATTCCGGATAATAAATTGGTCGTTCCTGAGGAATAATTCCAATGAGTGTTGGGTTTAAACTGAGCTGGCTTTTCGCGTTGCACTTTTGCCATATCCCCAGACTGAAAAAGCATTATTGTAGCATCGCAAATTTTACTATAATTCTCTTCCCATTCTAGGCCGGAATTCATATGAAGCAAATCGTTTATAGTGATAATTTTTCGTTCATCATTTTGCCACTCCGCAATTGGAGCGGGTTTATAAATATCAATTTTGCCTTGCTTTGCCAAAACTCCAAAAGCAGAATTGGTAATACTTTTTGTCATCGACCACCCTAAAATCTTACTGTCTTTATTAAAACCTGTATCATATTTTTCAGCTATCAATTTATCTTTATACAAAACCACAACGGCGCGTGTGCGTTTTGCTTTTAGACCGTTTTTATCAAACGAATCATCAACTGCTTTCTTTAATTTCGAATAATCGATATTAGAAAACAAGGTGTCTTTAGGATCAATACTCCCGTATGGAAAAGGTAAAGCTTTGTATTTTGCTCTTTGGGGTAATAAATATGGTTTGGAGACATCATAATGGTCATCTATTAAAGTTGCTCCTAAACCTTCCCGATAAATGGCTTTTCTTTCTTTTAAACCGTAAACTGAAGAGGTTGCAAATTTTCCGGCTTCATCAATTGTATTTGTTGCTAATTCCATTAACGGAATATCATTATCACTTTTCTCAATTAATTCTTTCGATCGGTGATCTAAAAAATGTCCTGAGGCGATACTTTTGGCCGAAAAGCCGGAGATCAATTCAAGTTTTGGATAAGTGGTAAATCCAAAATAAAAAACTACAATCAGTAAAACAAGCGCAAGTAATTTGAGGATTTTCTTCATGGTATTTGACAGTTATTTTTACTGCAATATAAATAATTTACAATCATGATATTAATATCGAAATCACATTTTGAATTTCAAATCATTTACAAATCTTAAATTAATGTTATAGAATCAATAATCAGCCGTTGAATTGATAGTACCATAAAAGGAAATTATAGTTTTGATGGAGAAACCAATTTAGATTTAGTACTTTTGTAGATAGAATTTTTCTAAATAAGACATGTTAGACATCCAAAAAATAAGAGCTGAATTTCCGATACTTTCGGAAAAAGTAAACGGAAAACCATTGGTATATTTCGATAACGGAGCAACCTCACAAAAACCACAAATTGTGATTGATGCTGAGGCGAAATACTATCAGGAAATAAATGCCAACATTCACCGTGGTGTGCACACACTAAGTCAGTTGGCAACTGATGCATACGAAATATCAAGGGTAAAAATCCAACATCATATCAATGCAAAGTTCTCTCACGAAGTACTTTTTACTTCAGGAACTACGCATGGAATCAATTTAGTAACCAATGGTTTTGCTTCAATTTTAAAACCTGGTGACGAAATACTTGTTTCGGCTTTAGAACATCATAGTAATATTGTGCCATGGCAAATGTTATGCGAGAAAACCGGAGCAGTATTAAAAGTGATTCCCATAAACGAAGACGGTGAATTGATTATGGAAACTTTTGATGTTTTACTTTCAGAAAAAACCAAAGTCGTAACGGTAAATCATATTTCTAATGCATTAGGAATCATTAATCCTATCAAATCTATAATAGAAAAAGCTCACGCTGTTGGCGCTGCTGTCTTAATTGATGGTGCACAGGCTGTTCCTCATCTAAAACCGGATGTTCAGGATTTAGATTGTGATTTTTATGCTTTCTCCGGACATAAAATGTGTGGTCCTACCGGAACCGGAATTTTATACGGAAAAGAAGAATGGCTTAACAAATTACCACCTTATCAGGGTGGCGGAGAAATGATCAAGGAAGTTACTTTCGAGAAAACAACTTATGCTGATCTTCCTCATAAATTTGAAGCCGGAACTCCAAATATTGCTGGTGGAATTGTTTTAGGAACTGCAATTGATTATTTAAACAACATTGGTTTTCATAACATTCAAAAGCAAGAACAAAAATTATTGGAACACGCTACAAAACGCCTGTTAGAAATAGAAGGCCTGAAAATTTACGGAACCGGAAAAAATAAAGCTTCTGTAATTTCGTTTAATATTGACGGAATTCATCCTTATGATATTGGATCTATTATCGATAAGCTGGGAATTGCAGTTCGAACCGGACATCATTGTGCACAACCTATCATGAACTTTTTCTGTATTCCGGGAACGATTCGTGCTTCGTTTTCTTTTTACAATACTATAGAAGAAATTGATGTAATGGTCGAAGCGGTTAAGAAGGCGAAAACGATGTTAAGCTAAAAAACTTTTTATGAGAACATTATCATTATTAATTTTAACGATTTTCATTGGAACGAGTTGTGTAAGTCAAAAAGCAAATGATATGACAACAACACAAATCGAATATTCTGCGGTTTCCAGAGGGATTTACAAAGTGATACTTGTTCAAAACAAAACAGTTTCAGTTACCAATGGCAGAAATACTCTGCCGATAGAAAGTAAAATAAGCGACACGAAATGGAAACAGATCGTAGCTGAGTTTTCAAAAATTAATTTAGAAAATGTTCCAAATTTAAAAGGACCAACAGAAAAACGATTTCATGATGGTGCTGCAATTGGGAATTTAAAGATAATTCACAACCAGAAAACATATGAAACTCTGGGTTTCGACAATGGCTATCCTCCTAAGGAAATAGAAAAATTGGTAAATTTGCTGGTTGATTTTACGAAAGAATAATTATGACAATAAAAGAAATACAAAACGAAATAATTGAAGAATTTTCAATGTTTGATGATTGGATGCAACGTTATGAGTACATCATCGAATTAGGAAAAAGTCTTCCGTTAATCAAGGAAGAATATAAAACGGACGAAAATTTAATCAAAGGCTGTCAATCGAAAGTTTGGCTGCAAGGCGAGCAAAAAGACGATAAAATTGTATTTACCGCAGATAGCGATGCAATTCTAACCAAAGGAATTATCGCCATTTTAATTCGTGCTTTCTCTAATCAAAAAGCGGAAGACATTATAAATGCGGATACTCAGTTTATTGACGAAATTGGATTAAAAGAACATTTATCTGCCACTCGTGCAAACGGACTGGTTTCGATGATTAAAAACATCAAAATGTACGCCTTGGCTTTTGATTCAAAAAATAAAAATTAAAATTTTAAACATAATGTTTTTTCATTTGAACCATTAAGACATTAAGTTTCATAAAGAAGTAAAACTTAATTTTTCTTATCTCAAATAGTCAAAGCATTAATTTTCACAAAGAAGCAAAACTTAATTTTCTTAATATCTTAATGGTAAGAAAAAGAATTGCTATTTAAATGAACTTTCATCACTTATCTGATGAAAAAAAACAAAAACAAAAAAATGGAACAAGAAATAGACACAAACGAATTAGGAGAATCAATTGTAAAAGTTTTAAAAAGCATTTACGATCCGGAGATTCCTGTTGATATTTACGAATTAGGATTAATTTACGACGTAATGGTAAACACAGATTACGAAGTAAAAATTCTGATGACATTAACATCTCCAAACTGTCCGGTTGCGGAAAGTTTGCCAAGAGAAGTAGAAGAAAAAGTAAAAACAATAGAACACATAAAAGATGTTGATGTTGAAATTACTTTCGATCCGCCCTGGAGTAAAGATTTAATGAGCGAAGAAGCAAAATTAGAATTAGGAATGCTTTAATAAAATTTGTTTAAGGTTTCAAGTTAACGCAACCTGAAACTTGAAACCTTAAACTATCTTTTCATATGGAAGAAATCATCAATAAAGTTGCCAATAGTGCCTTAGAAGTTTTTGATCTTGAGGATTATTATCCAAAAGGGATACGTGTTCAAATTGACATTTCGCAATGGCTTTTGGAAGGTTTTTTATTAAAAGAAAAAGACTTTAGAGAACATCTTAAAAATCACGATTGGTCTCAATATCAAGATCAATATGTGGCTGTAAATTGTAGCACCGATGCTATAGTTCCTGCCTGGTCGTCTATTTTGGTAGCGATTCAACTGGCTCCTTATGCTAAAAAGGTAGTTAACGGAACTATCGAAGATCTTGATGCGAGTTTGTATGAAGAACTCTTAAGCAAACTCGATTATTCTGAATACCAAAACAAACCTGTTATCATAAAAGGCTGCTCTAAAAAACCGGTTCCAACCCGTGCTTATATTTTAGCAGCAACTTATTTGCAACCTTTTGCAAGAAGTATTATGTACGGAGAAGCTTGTTCAGCAGTACCTTTATATAAAGAATCCAGAAAATAACTTTCTTACAGAATCAATATCCCTCTGCCTTTTAACGCTTTTTTAGTATATTTGTTCTTACACATTTAAACTATATACCATGAGAAAGCTAGCGTTATTACTTTTTATTGTAGCGAATTTAACTTTTGTTCAAGCCCAAAACTCAGAAAAAGAGCTAATTCAGAATACTGAAAAAGCAGTAAAAAAAATAAATGACACTATCGAAGGCGAAGGCTGGAAAGCAAAAGGAACCGTTTCGCTTTTACTAAATCAATCAAGCTTCAATAACTGGATTGCCGGAGGAGAAGATAGCTTTTCAGGAACTTTAGGAATCAACTACGATTTCAATTACAAAAAAAATGATCTTACCTGGGACAATAAAGTTTTGGCTTCTTACGGGCTTTTGCAAACTAAAAATGCCGACTATGAAAAAAAGACTGATGACCGTCTTGAATTCAATTCAATTGTAGGGAAGCGCGCTTTTGGTCAATGGTATTATTCTTATTTTCTGAATTTCAGAACTCAGTTTTCAACAGGTTATTTATATGGCAAGGATGAGAATGGAAAAGAAATCAGAACTGAAAACACCAAATTTATGTCACCGGGTTATCTTACTACGGGTCCTGGTATTTACTGGACAAAAGATGATAATCTTAAAATAAACTTTGCTCCTTTAACCTCAAAATTCACTTTTGTCGACGGTGCTTATACATCTGGAATCGATCAGGGAACGGGTTTACCATATGTTGATGGCGCCTATTTTGGTGTAGATGCTAACAAAACCATGCTTTACGAATTAGGTTTTTATGCTTCAGTTTATTACAAACTTGCCATCATGACGAACGTAACTGCAGAAAATACTTTGAATTTATATTCTAATTATCTAAAAGATCCTCAAAACGTAGATATCAACTACTCTCTTAATATTATTATGAAAGTAAACAAATTTTTATCTGCCAACTTATCCTTCCAGGCTATTTATGATGACAATGCTTTTAGTGGTTTCCAAACCAGAGAAGTCTTTGGTTTAGGAGTTAATTTTGGGTTTTAATCCAAAAGCTGCTATAAGAAATTTACCGCAAAGAGCGCAAAAAATTTTACAAAAGCTTATTTTTATAAAACACAAAGTTCGCAAAGCCAGATCTAAATTTAGCTTTGCGAACTTTGTATTTTTTGAAGATCCTTTAATATAATTTTTTGCGCTCTTTGCGGTAAATTTTACTCTTGCTCTTCTTCTTCTTCTTCTTCTTTCTCGATTGCATCTTTATAATCAGGATACAAAAACTTATTATATGGAAATCTCGTGATATGAATCTGGCGAACTGCTTCATAGACTACTTCTCTGAATTCCTCAAAATTTTCTTTATTTGTTGCAGAAATAAACAACGCCTTATTCTGACCAACATTACTCATCCAGGTTTGTTTCCATTCGTCAAGTGTGTAATGTCTTCTTGTTTTCTCTGTAATCAAATCGTCTTCGTCGATTGTCAAATGTTTGTAGGCATCAATTTTATTAAAAACCATAATCGTTGGTTTATCATTACTCTTGATTTCTAACAAGGTTTGATTTACAGATTCAATATGATCTTCAAAATCAGGATGGGATATATCGACAACATGCAACAATAAATCAGCTTCGCGAACCTCATCTAATGTACTTTTAAAAGAATCAACTAATTGAGTTGGTAACTTTCTAATGAAACCTACTGTATCTGACAATAAGAATGGCAAGTTTTTAATCACCACTTTTCTAACTGTTGTGTCAAGAGTTGCGAATAATTTATTCTCAACAAAAACATCACTTTTACCAACTGCGTTCATCAATGTCGATTTCCCAACATTTGTATACCCTACCAGAGCCACACGAACCATTGCACCACGATTACTGCGTTGCACGCCCATTTGTTTGTCGATCGTTTTTATTTTCTCTTTAAGGAGAGCAATTCGGTCACGAACAATACGTCTGTCTGTTTCAATCTCAGTTTCTCCGGGTCCACGCATTCCAATACCACCTTTTTGACGTTCAAGGTGAGTCCACATACCAGAAAGCCTAGGCAATAAATACTGACATTGTGCTAACTCTACTTGTGTTCTTGCATAAGACGTTTCGGCTCTTTGGGCAAAAATATCAAGAATAAGGTGCGTTCTGTCTAAGATTTTACAATCTATGATTTTAGATATATTTTTCTGTTGCGATGGTGATAATTCATCATCAAATACTAAAGTCGATATGTCGTTTTCTTTTACAAAAAGATTGATTTCTTCAATTTTCCCTGTTCCAACAAAAGTCTTAGGATTTGGACGTTCCATTTTTTGAGAAAAGCGCTTTATCACTTCACCGCCAGCGGTAAAAGTCAAAAACTCTAATTCATCCAGATATTCGTTAAGTTTTTCCTCACTTTGATTTTGAGTTACAATACCAACGATGGCGGTTCTCTCAAAATTTATAATTTCTTTTTCTAACATAGCTTTGAATAAGATGCAAATTTAATGATTTGTAAGGTACTAACACTTATAGAATTTCGTTTTTAAGTTCCATTTGGAAAAATTAGTACCTCTATAAACAATCAAACCATTTAAAAAATTAAGAATAATAAGAATTTAATCTTAACAATACTTAATTTTCAAATGGTTTCAAGCCCTTAAATAAGGTTGTTTTTATTCGTAAATAAAAGTCTTTTCTGTTTTCACAATTCCGTTTTCTTCTACCTGAGAACAAGAAATCGGGAAGTTTAATTTATTGTATTTGTATTTTCTGCTCACCCCAACTAAAACTGTTGATGACGGACTAAAATTCATTTCGTTATTATACGATATTGCTTCAAAACTAAACTCTTCTTCGTGATACGAAATCATGGGTACAATTACTTTATAATTATCCCCAAATAAATTCTGGACAATTAATGCATCTACAGATTTTTTATCATCAAATGTATAGGTTTTAGATATTTTATCACCCACAAGACCTTTGTGTCTTACCACATTATCATTGTTATAAGCATATTCAATTTTACCAATAATTGCTTTATTCCTATCTCGTGAAGTACGTCTTACAATAATACCATTTTCGACTATATACTCGATATCATCCAAGAGGTTCTGGTGATTTGTACTTTTCTTGGTAGTCACTTTTACTCTTGCTCCTTCGTAGAAAAAAGTAACCACTTTGGTAATATTGTCATTTCCTTCCTGATATTTTTTAACGAATTTTGTAATATTATTATCGGCATCATAAGTATAATTTACAACCTCTTTCCATTCGCTGCCTATTTTATCTTTTACAGTCATATCCAACAATCCTTTTGTGTTGTAAAAAAAATGCTGAACAACATCTGAAGTAGTAATGGTTTGAATTTTTCCTTCTTTAAAAACAATAGTTTTATTTACAATTTCACCATCTTTAGAGTTCTGGTAATTTGTTTTTACAATGTTAATTTGTTTTAATTTTACAGGCGCATTTTGATCCTGACTGTGCAACAAGCATGGAAAGACCATCATCATGATGGCGATAAAGTAGGTTTTCATGTGGTATTTTATATTGATTTGGGATGACCAAAATACAAAATTCAATTAAAATTTAACAGTTTAAATTTCAAAAACAATATACTATTAAATTATCGACTAAAAATCAACACATTAACTGCACATTTAAAAAAATCCTTGTATTTTTTACCAAAAACTTTAACATCATCTACCATAAAAGCACCATTCAGTGTTTTGTCTTTAACTGATCCTATATATTTGAATGCAATATGAATATTTCCTGAATACGCAGACAAATCTATTCCTCCTAAACTTATAAATTGTCTTGTAGGTGTAGACAATGAAGGAAAATTTGCGGATAATATTGTCCTTTTTGCCTTAGTAACATTAGATCCATCAAAATTCGTAGAGATATAAACTTCTAAAGAATTTAATGGCGAATCGACTTTAAAATATGTTGTGCACTTCTAAAAGAAAGCACAGCATTTTTATATTCGTTCATATTTCTTTTTGGTGTATCCAACCAGGCAACATTTTCGGCAGCTGTTATACTTATGGTATTAAATTCGGCGTAACCATTTCCCGCATACAACATACTTTTCCACAATTTTGACACTTTTTCTACAATACTCTGATGAAATATTGTAATCTGATAAATCAGCGTCTAATAATGTGATTAGAATTGCAGGTACATCATCAGAAAAATTATCTTCTAATTGTAATATCCCGAGATCTACTGTTTGTCCTGAATTTGAATTTACTTTTAAAAGCAAATCTTTATAGCTCTGACTGTGCAATAATAGTAATTGCTCTCCTTTTATGGAAGAATGCAATTCGAATTTTCCTTGTACGGTTGTGAGTTGTGTGATGGAAGAATTTTGAATACTTACCACCACAATTTCAAGAAGATTTTGTGTCTTTGCATCAATCACTGTTCCTGTGAAAATAGCTTCTTCTTGCGCAAAAGTGACACCAAAAGACAATAAAATAAAAACAAGCATATAATTTCTTCTCATAAAAACCCAATTTAATTTGATCAATAATTTTCAGGTTAATTTGTCTTGCTACAAAACATTTCAACTCTGAATCAAAAAATTAAATTGGTCTTTGGAAAAAGATTTGTGGTAGATTTAAATTCAAATATAGACAAAAAACAATATGAAAATATTTTCCTGTTAAATTTTTATTAAATAAAAATTGATTTATATGAACTTACTCTTTCAAGAAGCTTAATTCATTAATTTGAAGGGTAAAGAATCTATTCTGATATTCTTATTTTAGAAACCATAAAAGCAATCAAGACGCCAAAGATTCCGATGAAAGCAAAAGAAAATTGAAGTCCAAAAGCTTCTGCAATATGCCCAATAACAGGAGGTCCCATTAAAAAACCAAGGAAACTCACACTTGAAACAATGGTCAAGGCTTCTCCCGGTGGAACTGAAGGGTTTTTTCCCGCCATACTATAAACAGTAGGAACAATTGTTGCAACTCCCAAACCAACCAACATAAAAGCAAGTGTACACGGAATGATATAAGGAAGAAAAACTGCCGTGAAAAGTCCGACTGAAATCATTACCCCACTAATTTGCATAACGCGTTCACGACCAAATTTATTGATTAGCCCATCGCCTAAAAATCGTCCGCTGGCCATCATAATCATAAACGAAGTATATCCTAAAATAACCAAAGGTCCGGGTGCTTTTACAACATCTTTAAAGTAAACGCCGCTCCAGTCAAACATTACACCTTCGCTTGCCATACTGCAAAAACCAATTACTCCCAGCCATAGTAAAGAACTGTCTGGTTTTACAAACAACTTTTTCTTTTCGGTCGTTTTATTCTTTATTTTTTCTTTGGCTTTGACCAGAAATCTAAAATTAAAAGCAACCATTAAAAGCACAACTCCACCCACGATTAAAAAATGATGAAAAGGTGTCAGCTTTAAGGTTAGCATTCCCAAACCTACCAAAGCTCCACTAAATCCGGCAAAACTCCACATTCCGTGAAAAGAAGACATGATTGTTTTTTTAAAAAGGACTTCGGTGTAAACACCTTGTGTATTAACAGCAATGTTGGCAAGATTACCAAATACTCCAAATAGAAATAATCCTAAGGAGAGCTGCAATGCTGATGTTGCCAAACCTAAATTGGCAAGACATAAAACATACATTATCAGAGAGAATACCAAAATTCTATGGCTGCCAAACTTGGTAACCATTTTTCCTGAAAAAGGCATCACGATCAATTGCCCTACCGGAAGTGCAAAAAGAATAGAACCCAGATCACCTTCGGTCAAATGAAGAGCAGTTTTAATATCCGGAATTCGGCTTGCCCAGGTTGCAAAACTTAAACCCATCCCAAAATAAAACATTCCCACAGCAAATCGAATTCGGTTTAAATAAGACGCTTTCGCTTCTCTATAAACTTTCTTAATTTTTCCTTTGGTTTGAAATAACGATAATGGATTGAAACTAAACAAATTGATGGATTTTGAATTTTATACTGCAAAAATACTAAAAAGCAACTTTACAGACTATACAACCCTACTAGTTCCTAAATTTATAACGTTGTATGTTTATAAATTTTAAGAGGCAAAGGTTCTGAGAAGCAAAGAGACAAAAGTTTTTTTATGCCCACAGATTAGACGGATGAAACAGATTGACGCAGATTTTCTTACTATTTTCTATATAGGCGCATTTCGGGGCGTCTTAAGATTCAAACAACAAGGGTAATTTATTTTTTTGCCACTCCCGATAGCCCAATGTCATTAAGTTAAGCTTTTTTAAAGACAATTATAGCTAAAAAAATTCGCGCAAAGTCCCGAAGTTTCGGGATAGATTTTCCCTTAACTTATTGACATTGCCGATAGCCATCGCAATAAAAGATTAAAAGGATTAATAACAAAATCTGCGTCAATCTGTTTCATCCGTAAAACCCGTGGGCAATTTTATCTATAAATTAATCACTTTTTGCTGTGCATGACTCGCAATTGCAGCTTCGATAATTTGCATCACTTTTACACCATCTTGTGCTGTAACCGGTTCTGATTTATCGTTTGCAATTGAATCGTAAACACCATCAAAGAATGAAAAATAATTTCCCTGAAGTGTTGGAATCTTTTCGCGAATTTCTTTTCCGTCAATTACTGTATGCAAAAGTCCTTGCAAAGTTTCCGACTCTGTTCCCCACGATTCTAAGTTGGGCTTTTTACCCAATTTTAATTCATCTTCCTGAACATCGCCGCGTGGTTTTAATAAAGATCCTTTTTTGCCATGAATTGTGTACGCAGGATTTGCTTCCCTAACAAAGAAGCTGGCTTTTAATCGCATTCTGAAATCTTCATAAATCAATAATAAATCAATCCAGTCGTCTACCAAAGAATTTTCTCTTGTAAAGCGGATGTCTGCAAAAACTGACTTAGGAGAACCAAATAAACAAACCGCCTGATCGATTAAATGCGGGCCTAAATCTTTGAGGATTCCGGCTCCGTCATTCACGGTTTCTTTGTGTGCTTTTGGACTTAATAATGGATTGTATCTGTCAAAATGGAAATCTGCTTCGACTAAATCTCCTAAAACACCTTCTTTAATTACTTTCTGAACGGTTTTAAAATCACTATCCCATCTTCTGTTTTGAAAAACGGATAATTTCAGACCTTTTTCGTTGGCAATTGCAGCTAATTCTTCGGCTTCGGCAACGGTTGTAGTAAATGCCTTTTCGACAACGGCATGTTTTCCTGCCAATAATACTTTTTTAGCATATTCGTAGTGTGTTCCTACAGGAGTATTTACGATTACCAAATCGACATCGTCAGCTAATAATGCGTCGATTGTGGGATAACTTTTTACTGCGGGATAATCTTCCTGAATTAGTTTTTTGCTTCTTTCCCAAGATCCTAATAATTCAAATCCCGGGTGGATATTTAAAAACGGAGCATGAAAAACTTTCCCTGACATTCCGTATGATAATAGTGCTGTTCTTATTTTTTGCATTTGATATTTTTTTTACAATTAAATCTATTTTTTCTAACCATTAAGAGATTAAGAAAAATTAAGCTTTCCCTATAAATAGTTTAAATTAAAATATTCTGTTATAATATTGTCTTTATTTAAAATAAACTTAATTTTTCTTAATCTCTTAATGGTTTAAATCAAAAAAACTTATGTTTAAATTTTAGCGCGTTCGTATTGTTTTGGCCATTGAATATCGTCGTTTAGTTCTCTGGCGAAATCTAATGGCAAATTCGGATTTCTTAAGGAGGCTCTGGCAAATAAAACTAAATCTGCCTGACCTGTTTCTAAAATTGCTTCGGCTTGTTTTGCGTCGGTAATTAGACCCACTGCTCCGGTTAAAACTGAAGCTTCTTTTTTAACTTTTTCGGCAAATGAAACCTGATATCCTGGTTTTAATTCAATTTTTTGATGCGAAACCAATCCGCCTGATGAAACATCAATTAAATCTACTCCTTTTTCTTTTAAGATTTTTGAAAGTTTTACCGATTCTTCAGGATTCCATCCTCCTTCTGCCCAGTCTGTCGCTGAAATACGAACTAGTAAAGGCAAGTCAGACGGCCATTCTGACTGAACAGCTTCTACAATTTCAAGTGTAAAACGGATTCTATTTTCGAAACTTCCACCGTATTCATCCGTTCTTACATTGGTTAATGGAGATAAAAACTGATGCAATAAGTAACCATGTGCACCGTGAATTTCCATTACCTGATAACCGGCTTCAACAGTTCTTTTGGTTGCTGTTTTAAAATCTGAAATCACTTTCTGAATTCCACTTTTATCCAAAGCTTCGGGAAGAAACGGCTCATCATCATGATACGGAATCGCACTCGCACCAACTGTCTGCCATCCGCCCTGAGCGAAACCTAACTTTTTATTGCCTTCCCACGGAATTGAAACACTTGCTTTTCGTCCGGCATGTGCCAACTGAATTCCGGGAATCGAATTTTGAGAAACAATAAATTCGTTGATTGTTTTTAGTTTTTCAATGTGTTCGTCTTTCCAGATTCCAAGGTCCGAAGGAGATATTCTGGCTTCGGGAGAAACTGCTGTAGCTTCCTGAATAATCAAACCTGCACCACCGCTGGCACGACTTCCCAGGTGAACCAAGTGCCAATCGTTTGCAAATCCGTCAATCGCCGAGTATTGACACATAGGCGAAATCGTAATTCTATTTTTTAGGGTAATTTTTTTTATAGTAAGCGGAGAAAATAATAATGAAGCCATAGTTATAACTTTTAATGATTGTACGCGATCTATTGATTGCGATAACGTTTAAAAAAGTAAAGTTAAGGCTTCTTGCTAAAACTAGAAATCTAAATGTTTATTAATTAACATATTTTAAAACCACTAGAATAAGATATTTGTAACATAAACCACAAATAACTTACTAATAGGTAAGAGCAAAAGAAGCTTTGCCAAATTTATAGAGAAGCAAGGTCATTTATTAACAAGAATTTAAAACCTTAAGTGTTATCTTGCGGTCTTAAATTAAAATAGAAACGCTACTTTTGTGCGTTAAATTACGAACTAAAAATACAAAATGGATATAGTTATCAAACTCTCTCAATTTCTATTGAGTTTATCTTTACTTATTATTCTTCACGAATTAGGGCATTTTATCCCTGCAAAATTATTTAAAACAAGAGTCGAAAAATTTTACTTATTTTTTGATGTTAAATATTCTCTTCTAAAAAAGAAAATTGGCGATACTGAATACGGAATCGGATGGTTACCCCTTGGAGGCTATGTAAAAATCTCAGGAATGATCGACGAAAGCATGGACAAAGACCAAATGGCTTTGCCTCCGCAACCTTGGGAATTTCGCTCTAAACCAGCATGGCAACGTTTGATTATTATGTTGGGTGGAGTTACAGTAAACTTTATTCTGGCATTTATCATCTATATAGGAATGGCGTTTGCTTATGGCGATACTTATGTAGCAAATACTGACCTGAAAGATGGTGTATTGATTGAAAACCCTGTAATGCTTAAAGCTGGTTTTAAAACCGGTGATAAAATCATTTCGATTGATGGAAAAAAAGTTGAAAATTTTGACAAAGAGTTAAACATGAATATCATCATGGCTAAACAAGTTTTAATTGAAAGAAACGGACAACAACAAACTATCAACATACCAAATGATTTTGTTGATCAGTTATCTAAACATGAAAAAGGTTTATTAGTTGGTATTCGCGTGCCCTTTGCAATTGGAAAAGTTACTGACGAATCTCCTAATCAAAATTTAAAACCAAAAGATCTAATTCTTTCTCTTAATGGAGAAAAAGTGAAATATTTTGACGAGGCAAAAGCAGTGTTAGCTAATAACAAAGGAAAAACCATTCCTGCTGTTGTATTGCGCGATTTAAAAGAAACACCTATTACACTTAAGGTTTCTAACGAAGGAACAATAGGTGTAATACCAGGCGGATTAGATATGGCATCTTTAGAAAAACTAGGATACTATAAAGTAAGCACTAAAAACTACAGTTTAATTGAATCAATCCCGGTTGGACTAACAAAAGGGAAGGATCAATTAGTAAGCTACGGAAAACAGCTTAAAATGATTTTTAACCCAGAAACGAAAGCTTACAAACAAGTGGGTGGTTTTGCGGCAATTTTCAACATTTTTCCTAGCACTTGGAGTTGGGAAGTATTCTGGTCAATCACTGCTTTATTGTCGATTATGCTTGGAGTTATGAATTTATTGCCAATTCCTGCTCTTGATGGAGGGCATGTGATGTTTTTATTATACGAAATAATTAGTGGCAGAAAACCAAGTGATAAATTCCTTGAAAACGCCCAAGTAGTTGGCTTCGTTTTACTTATAGGACTGCTTTTGTTTGCTAACGGAAACGATATCTACAAAGCAATTGTAGGCAAGTAAAAATATTTGATAAAAAGTGTCAAAATATTTTTGAGAAACTAAAAAATGCTCTATATTTGCACTCGCTAAAAAGAACAACATCTTCCTCCTTAGCTCAGTTGGTTAGAGCATCTGACTGTTAATCAGAGGGTCCTTGGTTCGAGCCCAAGAGGGGGAGCAACTTTTTTTTAGCAAACATATTTACCTTTAAGGTGATTCCTTCTTAGCTCAGTTGGTTAGAGCATCTGACTGTTAATCAGAGGGTCCTTGGTTCGAGCCCAAGAGAGGGAGCTTCATTGGAAAAGCCATTCGAAAGAGTGGCTTTTTTCATTCCTATACTTTGCGAACCCCTGTAATTTATGGTCATCAACTCCACCAAGCTATTCTCAGAATTGGTTCGAAAACACTCTTTTTCTAGTATTATATTCTCTGGGTAAATAACCCTTAAAAACGAGCCTTTTTCCTTATTTTCCAAGTGGTTGAACACATTTCCCAACTGGCACAATAACTCAACCGAATTATCTACATATTTCATCAAATCAGTATCATTTTCTTTTAGTGAATCAATAAGATTTTCAAAATCATTGATTTTATCAGAATATCTATTCTTAAACTTGTTATACTCCTCTGGGTCTAGTTCATCTAATACAAACTTATCTTCTGTATTTTCTAACAAGATTTTAAATGAGTCCTGCTTCAATTTAAGCTCTTTAATACGCCCTTTAGTATCTACAATGTTTGTCCGAATAACATCACTTAAAACACCCTTAAACAATTCTTTTACATTTTCATCTAATGAAATCTCATTAAGCAATTCCTTTACTCTATCATGTACGACTTCTTTTTTTATTCGAATCTTGCATGATGATTTACAATGATAATATTCATAGGAACCACCGTTTCCTTTAGACTTACTTGCTGTTATTTGTTTTCCACAGTTAGGACAAACGAAATTACCCCTTAATGGAAATAAATCGTTTACACTAGTCGGGAACTTCGCATCAGTATTCTTTCTACCATCTAAAACATTTTGTACTTTTTCAAATAGCTTCAAATCAATAATTGGCTGATGAATAGCCTTAGTTATTTCTTCTTTTTCTTTTTTGTATTCTGGAATTATAATCATACCCGAGTAAGTAACGTTTCTGAGCATATTATAAAATTGTTGCTTCTCCAGTTTTAACCCATATTCATCTCGTATTTTTTTTCTAATTACCTCAACTGGCTCTATTCCTTTTGCCACTTCCGTAAATGCTTTAAACACCATCCTTGAATCTGAATTTGGCTCTAGAGACGTTTTCTCCATGACTTTAGCATTAGAATAACCAAAAGGAGCTTTTCCCATAAAGCATCCTTCTTTCTTTGCTCTGCGCATACCTGGAAAAACCGGTCAATTTGACCACCTAATTCCGGAGTAAATTGACCACCCGTTCCGGAGCAAACTGACCACCTAATTCCGGAGCAAATTGACCACCAAGTTTTGTGGTTAATTAATGATTAAAAACTATTGATTTTTTCATGTTGTTAGAACCATACATTCGTTAAAAATATACGGATTATGGCAAACAAAATAACAGACATGAGTAAAATTAGAAAAGTAATTAAATTCTATTGTAATGGAAAGAGTAAGTTATTTATAAGTAGCTACTTATCCCTTTCAAGAAATACGGTAAAGAAATATATTTCTTTATTCGAAGTTCTCGGATTAAGCTTTGAATTAATCGACCAAAAAACCGATGCAGAGCTGGAACTTTTATTCTCCCAGACTAGTGTAGAGGCCATTAGCCCGAGATTACAGACACTTTATGATTTTTTTCCTAAAATGGAACGTGAACTAAAAAAAGTTGGCGTTACCGTACAGCATATGTGGGAACAATATATTACTGTAAATCCGGATGGTTATCGAACTTCACAATTTCATTATCATTACAATATATGGGGCAAACGAGTTAATCCGGTCATGCACATGAACCATAAGGCTGGTGATAAAATGTATGTCGATTATGCTGGAAAGACACTCTCAATTATTGATATAGATACTGGAGAAGTCAAAGAAGTACAATTTTTTGTAGCAATATTGGGCGCTAGCCAATACACGTATGCTGAAGCTTCCATGAGCCAGCAAAAGGAAAACTTTGTTGACTCGGTAGAAAATGCCATGCGCTTTTTTGAAGGCACTCCTGCCGCCATTGTTCCGGATAATTTAAAATCTGCAGTAATAAAAAGCAGTCGTTTTGAACCGACAATCAATGAAACCCTGGCTGATTTAGCAGAACATTACGAAACTACAATTTTACCTGCCAGAGCTTACAGGCCCAGGGACAAATCATTAGTTGAAGGAGCTGTTAAGATATTATATCGAAGGATTTATGTAACCATAAAAGAAATTAAGTTCTTTTCTCTGGAAGAATTAAACCAGCAGATCTGGGATTTACTTGACTCTCACAATAACAGAAAACTGACAGGACGCCCTTATTCCCGCTTTGAATTATTTTTAGAAGACGAGAAAGAAAAACTGCGTCCACTCCCACAAGATCGTTTTGAAATTAAATACCAGTCTTTTGCAACAGTAATGCAAAACGGTCATGTTCAATTAAGCCAGGACAAAAACTATTACAGCGTTCCGTATCAATATGTAAAGAAGAAAGCCAAGCTGTTATATACCAAATCAACAGTAGAGATTTATTATAAATACAATCGAATAGCTGTACATCCAAGAAACTACAAACCTTATGTCTATACAACAACTCCTGAGCATTTAGCCAGTACACATCAATTTGTAGCCCAATGGAGTGCTGCCCGCTTCATTGAATGGGCTAATAATATTGATGAGTCAGTAGGAGAATATATAATGCAGATAATCGAAAGCAGAAATCATCCGGAACAGGCTTATAAAAGCTGTTTAGGAATACTGAATTTTGAAAAAAAGGTAGGCAGACAGCGATTAATAAATGCCTGCAGGCGGGCACTTGATTTTAAAATTTACAATTTTAAGACCATACAAAATATTTTAGAAAACAACTTGGATCATATTGATTTTGATCAAGAACCTGAGCAGGAACTTCCTGATCATAGTAACATAAGAGGAAAACACTATTATAACTAAATTAAATCTTGAAAAATGAATGAATCCACAGTAACCAAAATGAAACAAATGAAGCTTTATGGCATGTTTAATGCTTTTAAAACAGCCATTGAAAGCGGAAAAACAGATCATTATACCCTTGACCAGTTTGTATCGATGATTATTGATGCAGAATGGGATGAAAGGTACAATCGTCGTATTGAACGAAGTATCACTAATGCGAAATTCCATTACAAATCAAATATTGAAAGTATCAATTTTGATGTATCACGTAATCTGGACCGAAACATGGTACTGCGTCTGGCAGAATGCGAATTTATAGAGAAAAATGAAAACATTTTAATCACTGGAAGTACCGGGGTCGGTAAAAGTTATTTAGGTACAGCATTGGGCTATCAAGCCTGTATACAGGGTTTTAAGGTAAGTTATTTTAATACTTCAAAATTGTTTGCTAGACTAAAAATGGCTAAAGCAGATGGCACTTATCTGCGGGAACTTACAAAAATACAAAGACAGGATGTTATAATACTTGATGATTTTGGACTCCAGGCACTTGACAGCCATAACCGAATTACTCTTTTGGAGATCATAGAGGACAGGCATAATAACGGCTCTATAATCGTGACATCACAAATCCCAGTTCAAGGCTGGTATGACATAATCGGAGAAAAAACGATAGCCGATGCAATATTAGACAGACTTATACACCAATCTCATAGGCTTGAATTACATGGAGAATCGATGAGAAAGAAAAGAGGAATAAACAAAGAGTGATATTTTATTATATTTGAATACTAATTAACAGATGAAAAAATATAGTTTTTAATCAAAACGGAGGTGGTCATTTTGCTCCGGAATTAGGTGGTCATTTTGAACTGGAATCAGGTGCTCACTTTAAAACGGAATGGGGTGATCAATATAACCGGAATTTGCACTCTAGCTTCATCAGTTAGATTTTTTGGAGTACCAAGCGCAACATTTTTCTTTTTTAATTCATCCAAAGCAAGTTTTGTTCTAGAACTAATTAATTTGGCTTCTTGTTCTGCAAGAGCTGAAAAAATATGTATTGTAAAATTATTTGCAGTTGGCATATCAACCGCTAAAAATTCTACACCTGCATCCATAAGAGAAGTTACGAAATTTACGTTTCTGGCTAATCTGTCTAATTTTGCAATAATCAGTACCGCCCCTTCGTTTTTAGCTACCTGAATTGCTTTTTGGATTTCAACCCTAATACGCTTATTCGTTCCCGTTTCAATTTCTGTAAATTCTTCGATTATAACTCCTGCTTGAGAATCCACATATTTCACTACTGAACTTCTTTGAGCCGACAATCCTAATCCAGAAGCACCTTGCTCTTTTCTACTTACACGATAATAGGCAACAAACTTTTTCATATCTAAATATTTAAAGGATGTAATAAATGTTAAACGGTCGTTTATGATTTATTACATCACAAATGTAAAGACCCGGAATTCTTCACGCAAGATAAATCCTGGATTTCCAGGGTTTGAAAGAGGTTTAAGCAAAATGCATTGTATAAGCAATATGGTTTTGTCATAGATCAACACTTCGTGTTGATTATATGACAAACAAAACCTATCACATTAGAACTTCTTATAAATTACAAGACCTGCGCAAAATGCGCTATTAAAATATTTAAGAACTTTTTTGAAAGAAAATCTCGAAAACCTATTGACTCTGTTTTGATACTACAGTATATTTAAAACAATACCGCCTTTGGCAGTGTTCTGGGTGCTGGGGATGTGATTACCCCCAGCTTCTGCCCCAGAAAAAAAGCAGAACCTAACATAAAAAGCAGAATAATATGAAACATGCAACTTTACCAATCAGTCCAATCACTAATCAATCCTTCTTTACAAGGATTAAACCCAACTAACCAATCCTTTCAGAATACTACATTCCATATACCTTATTATAATTGTAGTTCTTTTAATTCATTATTATCTAATTCATCTTCTAATTACTTCTTCATATATGATGTAGTAAACAGACCTCCTTTAAATGAAGAAAGAATACTAGATATAACAAGGCTTACAGCCCATAATGATGACAATATTACTACTGATATTCATGCTCAATTACCGCTATTCTTTATCAATAAAGACCGCATAAAGATTCCCAGCAAAGTAGAATATGTTATTAGAAAATACATATCGCGTAAGATTTTAAAGGAAATCCACTCTGATATAGATGTCGCTATCGAGTTGTGCCTACTGTTCACGAGCCAACTAAGCTCAACCTATTTTGGCATACTCGATGGGAGTAATCCAGAGGGCTGGAAATCCCTTAAAGCAAAATACCTGCGTAATTTCCTAAGCCTTCATCCAATGACCTATAAAAGGGTAATTACGGCATTACAATATCCATTAACCAAAGGTGCTATTTTAGAATGTGACCTAGAGAGTATCGTTGGAGAAAAGAACTATTACTATAGATTGGGCAAGCCTTATATTGGTAAAGGAATTGTGAATTATGAACTCAAAACAAGGGAAGCTAAAATCCTTTTAAACAAATACTATAATAACAAGCTCGAAGAGGCTCAAACGAATCCAATATGTGAAAATCTATTTCAGTTCTATGCGGATGTTACCCTACCGACCCTAGAACAGATAAAAAAAGAAGCCAATCGCTTGATTAAATTGGAATACACGACCAAAAAAGGAAAACAGCTGACCAAACTAAACAAACACAGCAGAGCTTATTTTAAGAACCCTGAGAACCTCTCCTTTGTAGAGGATTCCATTGCAATTTTCTCCTATCTGACAGATAACGGACTTATGATTCCTAGTGTTGGTAGTGATAAAAGCGGTGGCAGGATTGTGGATTCCTTTACCCTTATGCCGAGCTGGATTCGTAGACTAATCAAGGTAAAAGGAAAACAACACATCGAATGTGATTACAGCTGTCTGCATCCTAATATTGCTATTGCGCTATACGGTGGTTCTAAATCCAATTTGACCCATGGCGATATCGGTCTGGCTTTAAAAATTGATGCCAATGTAGTTAAAATCGAACATTTATCGTTTTTCAATAAAAAGGTCTGGCAGATGAAACAATCCCCACTGTTTGAGTATTACAAGCAAAATGAGCCAAAGATGCTGGAAAATATCATAAATGAGAAACACAAAAGCCAATACGGTCACAGGATTACCTCTCGCAGGTTATTTGCCAAAGAAGTCGACATTATGACCCGTGTGATTCAGCAACTAAATCAGGAAAGCATCTATGTAGGATACGTTTATGATGCTTTATTTTGCCATCCAAAACAAGCCCAGAGAGTTCAGCAGGTTATGGATGCTGTGATTCAGGATTATAGCGTACAGACCACAGCAAAGCTATCCAACGGTAAAAAACACAATCCAATTGTAGCCCAGCTAAAAGAAAACAGGTTGGATTTTGATGCCATTATTAGCCCTAACCAGACCATAGAGCAAACACCAGCCTCTTTACAAATTAATGCCCGACTTATCAATTATGGCTACCGAATTAAAAATGAGCTTCTGGCGAAAATACAAAATGGAGAGCAGTTAAATTTTGTGGTGGCCGATATAACATATAGTAAAGATTACGTTTTTACAGACCGTGTTTTGAAGGTTCATGATATACTGAACACGTCCGCTCCTTATGTAATGGAAAGTTATATCCTAGACCCTGAGATATAACTCAGCAGAGAGGACTTGCATCCATTTTAATAACGGGGGACGGGGGTAAAATTCCTTGTTACCTCCCTCCCACTGGGGGTATCCCCAATTAACTCCTACAAAGGGCATGAAGTCGTTCATAAAATTTTTAAAAAAAATGGGGCAAAAATGGCAGGGTTAACAGACGATATGTACAATTAATGTACTTAAAACCAGCCTGTCGCACACGTATGACCATATCCAATACGCTTGCCAGAGCCTACTTTTATTGAGGCTTAGAAAAAACAAATGACCAGATTCGTGTTTTCATCGATTTTTTGGTGTTTTTTTTTTAGAAAATGGGCTGATATAATGATATTTATATAAAAAATAAAAGCAACCCAGTATCGAGTCGCTTTATTTTTTTATAACTAGTTTTCGGATGATTACCTACAGGTTGGACAAGAACTTTTTCTGGCTTCACTACAGCATTTCTTAGAGCAATATATCCCTATTGAAGTGGAAGAATCTGTACTGTAACAATCTGACATTTTGCCAAGATGTGTATAATGTGACCCACTAAAGGACTTTCCGCACCATGAACAGCTTTTGCTTGAAGAATATGAGCCACTGTTTGATGATGATGAATCAAAGTCATATCGGCTGGCAGTAGTTAATATCTGTTTGATATTTGCCATTCTGCTTAATACTTCATGTATATTTTTGTCTCTGCTTCGTAAACCTCTTTTTTGACAGTCACTGTTAAAGCTATCGATATCCTTACTCAATTTGGTGTAATCAGTCATTAATCTCTCAAAATCATTAGTAGTCTTCGCCGTGTCTTCCTGTACTAATAATCTGTTATATTGAATATTATTGGCTTTCTTCGTAAGTTTCAAATCCGTTGGAAGGTCACTACAATTAACTGATAAAATAGAAACTATCAGGATTAAGAAAAATCTATAAAACATTTTAAAATCTACTGTTTGATTCTTTTCTTCTAAAAATACTTTTCTCATTGGTGTTTTTGGTTTAAGGATGGATTTTTATCTTTTAATTGGCATCTATTTCTAAGAAATAAACATTTCCTTTTACGTAGAAAAATTTACCTTCTATACCGGGAATATATCCTGTGACTTTTGACCCTGCGTAAATTCTCATTTTTCTATCCTTTGCTTCTGAGAATGGAATATCCATGTCTTGCTCATATAATTGGAATATTTGTGGCTCATTTCTGCCGTTGTTAATTTTAATTTCTGCCCCGTAATATTCTTTAATATCATCGCCTTCGTGCATTTGCTCTTCTAAAGTACCGTACAGTAAGACCCATATTTTCCCGTACGGAACAGTCATTTCATCTGAACACCATCTGTTGATATTGCCGACCATATTGCTCCTTTTCCACATCCCCGTTTTGGTCTTATTATCCCATTGCAGGGTTATTATCTTTTCATTAGCCCCTAATTCCTGTCCGTTCCAAACCTCTTTATTTAGAACAGTTGGAGTCTCTGGCTGTGATTGGGATAGTGTATCGATTTTTGAAACCTTTTGTGGTGCAGTCTCGGTCTCATTCTCCCCGTAGTACTCGATAGTGCGCTCTACAATATAGCCTGGATAGTCCCCATTTTTGTCGCTTGTTCTCCTAATCCAGTTTCCCTGATTATCAAATTCATATTTGTAATTGATTTTATAAGATTCAGAACCATCCAGATTTTTGGCACTCTCTTGGATTAAATTATCATTTTCATCATACACGAAATAATTCATCTGAAACTGGTTCGCTTTTAAATCATAGCATTTACCTTCTTCGATTTTATTATTTCGCTCATCGTATTTAAAAATTTCCGTAAAAACTCTTTTACCATCTGTTTGAGTTTGTTGTTGGAAAATCAGATTATTGTTATTATCATATTTATAAATAAGTTTATTTGGATTATGAGGTTCAAGTACACTCAGGTTTCTCTTTTCTATTACATTAGAATTTTTATCGTATTTATACTCATACTTCCAAGTATAAGAAGGAGTGATTTCCTCAATTACATTATTTTTTGCATCATATTTAAATTCATAAACCCCCTCAACACCACCTTCAAGATTATATTTTTTAGTTTCCAACAAATTATTATTGACGTCATATTTAAACGTTGATAATTCTTTAAATTTATTCCCCTCAGTGCTTCCCTCTTCTACTTTTTCAATTACATTATTTTTTTCATCCCGCTTATATATTGTATGCAATGGAAAGTCTGATTCTTTAATATCGGTCTCAATTTCATAACCCTTTTGATTATAGGTTATGTTACTGTAGAAAAATCCATTAGTGTCTCTGGTCGAAATGGATTTAACCTTTCCTTTTAATTTAGCCTTTATCAGGTCATTATCATACTGGCTTTCCATGTTTTTGCAAGCTGAAAAAAGCAGTGCGATAAAAAATGAGAAGATAAAAATTGAATTCCTTTTTTTCATTGGTAGTGATTTAGTTTTTAGATTTTTTGCTGTTATTTTTTACAAATATAGAAATTATAGCACAAGTGCTATAATAATTCTGCTCTTTATACCTTCATTTTGATGAAGTGAAAAAAGATGAAACTAAATCCAGAAAACTAATCTTCGACCAAGAAGGTTTACAGTTGCTCGCAAAGCGACTAAAAGAAATACGCTCGGAAAAGGGTATATCGCAGGAAGAACTGGCGTATCGTTCTGAAATAACATTATCACAAATTGCCAGAATTGAGACTGTTAAAATAAATCCTACTATCAGTACTATATTCAAAATTGCTCGAACCTTGGAAATACCACTTAGCGAACTATTTAATTTTGAATTACCTCGATTTTTAGATAAATAAATCTTTTCAAAAAAAACTCTTTAAAACAAGCAATTTTTTATATATCTAAATTTAAAAAAGATGTAATAATTGAATATTAATAAAAAGATGCTGAAGACAGGGGTTATATAACTTAAAAGGTTACGATTTTTTTATCCATACGTGCTCTCAACAAGTTCAGAATATACATTTATTGATGCGTTTTCCTGTAATAAAAAAATTTTATTTGATTAAAAACATCATATTAAGAATTTACCATGTGAAATCGGCATAAAAGAAGAAATATTAATTAATTAAATTATCTTTGTAATGCAGGTAAGTACTAAAGTTCTTAATCATACGTTTGCCAAGGCAAAACTTTACAGCTCTGGTTTTTAACTAGCTGGTTTTACATTTCGAATAACAATGAAATATGTTCCAGTGAACAGAAATTCGTGTTGACAGATGATGTTAGCTCTTTCATAGGACTGTTCGTAAGGATTAGAATGTGTAAAGATAGCAATAGAATTACTTAAACGGTGTGTAGTCCAACTACAGAAGGCAGGCCTTAAAAAAAATAGTATGTATGATTAATATAGAAAGCCGTGACGGGAAAACCTGCATTTTTTAAAATGAATAGAAAAACAAAATCTTGGTATAAACCTAAAGGTTATATACATTTTAGTCCAAAACTTGGAAATAATCAGAAGAAATTTGTTGAAAATTATATTTTAAACAACCTTGAGAAACATAATTATTTCCCACTAATACACGAGACGTTAACCGCTAGGAGATACAAAGCTTATTTAGATGAAAAGTCTGAAATTTATCGAAGTCATTTTGATATAATAAAAAATAAATCTTCAAAAAAACCAAGAGAAATTTTTTATGCTAATCATTTAGACGCACAGATATATTCTTATTATTCTAATAAAATCTTTGGAGATGCATATGAAAGACTATTAGATAAACCAGAAAATAAAAATATTTCCGATGCAGTAATTGCCTATAGAAAAATCCCAATAAATCCAAACGATATTGATGGACCAGGAAAGTGTAATATTCATTTTGCCAATGAGCTCTTTCAAGAAATAAAATCACGAAAAAATTGTGTAGTAGCTTGTTATGATATTGAAAATTTTTTTCCTTCACTAAACCACAACTATTTAATAAATTGTGTTGCTAAATTAATTGGAGAAGATAATTATTCAATTAAAGAGGAAAGATTAATTAATTCCTTAATAAACTATTCTTACGTTGAAATGAAAGACATAGTAGAACAATGTTCTAAAAATGAATTAAGAATTGAACATAAAAATGACTTTAAAAAATCTGACTTTGATTCATATTTTGTTAATGCAAAAGAATTTAGAGAGAAAATAGCTAAAAAGAATCTAATCCGAAAACATAGACCACAAAAACAAGGTGAAATTTTAAAAGGTATTCCACAAGGAACTCCTATTAGTGCATTTTTAGCAAATTTATATTTACTTGAATTTGATAGATATATAGTAGACAATTTAGTTGTGAAAAATAAATGTTTTTACAGAAGGTACTCAGATGACATTGCAATAATTTTCAATACCGTAGAGGAGTTTGAGCATTGGAATGAACAAATTATTAATCAAATTTCATTAGCTCCCCTTCAACTAAAAATTAACGACACAAAAACTGTGATTTCAATATTCACTGAAATTGATAATAAAATTACAAGTATAACTAAAACAGAATTAAATAATAATTTTTCAAACAAAAACAAATTAAAATATTTAGGTTTTGAATTTTGCGGAGAAGAAATATTGATTAAATCTCCAAGTCTTTCCAAATTTTATCGTGAAATGAAGATGTCTATCCGTAGAAAAGCTAATAGAGCAAACTCTGCAATAAGATACAATAAACGACATCCGAAAAGGAGAAAAAAAGTAACTAGACTCTATCTTTCAAAAATCCGTTCAAGATTTACTCATTTAGGCAAAAATAAAGCAAAAAGTAATTTTTTAACTTATGTAGATAGGGCCTCAGAAGAAATTTATCCATCAAAAAAAGGAAAAGACAACCCTATAAAGAAACAAGTGAATAGGGCTTGGAGCATTTTTGAAAAGTCTGTAAGTAAGTTCGAAGAAAAAGCTAAAAAGCCAAGACAAACTACCACAAGTCAATAGACATTTGCAAATTTAATATGAACGTATTATCACCTCCGTAAATCTTCCATAAAAGGTTCGACGTTTTAATAGTAAGGGCAATTACTTTAAACAACCAAAAAATCAAATCAATACTTAAAATACTTTTTAAATTCCAAACTTAGCGTATATAGTTTTTCTAAATCAGTTTTGAATTGGTTCGAAAAAATAATATTAAAGGGAGCTTATTAAAAAAGACTTTACAGCAATGTAAGGTCTTTTCTCTTTTAATACCATAGCCAATCAGTACTTCATGATAATTTATTAAAAAATGGAAAATTTGTCATTTGACAACTTTGACAGATTTTTGGTAAAAAAAGGGATCAAACGCAAAAGTTGGGGATTAACCAAAAAGATTAGATAATCTGAATAAGAAAAAATCTACTTTTCGTACTCCTCTAAATTGACTTCTAAATGCTGGATCAATTCCAAAGCCTCTGGAATCTCAAAACATAAGCTATAATTATTAATTTATCTTAGCTGGATCAAATCTAAATCGAATCAAGCGTAAAAGTTTATTATATTGAACAAACCGCCACAAATAAACCGATAAGATAAATGACAATAAAGAATCTTCACTACATATCAGGACTAACAATTACGATTTTGTTGGACTACATTTATTCAATCATTTTATCAGTGTTTTTGGTGCTCAGGATCACATCGAGATGATGAACACTTTACGAATTTATTATCGTAATATTTGTGTTGAGACAGTTTTATTATTAGCAGTGGCTCTTCAAATTATTTCAGGCCTGAAACTTTTTAAAACAAATAAAAAATTAGCAATTTCTAAATTTGAGAAACTACAAATATGCACAGGACTGTATTTGTCAATTTTCTTTATCATTCATTTGAGCGCTGTTTTAAGTGGACGCTTTTTTCTAAAACTTGACACAAACTTCTATTTTGGAGTAGCAGGATTAAACTCATTTCCATTCAATCTGTTCTTCATTCGTTATTACGGACTCGCAATTCTATCATTTTTTGGACATATTGCTTCTATTCATAACAAAAAAATGGAGAGAACCATATTAGGCTTGTCACCAAAAAGACACTCAATTGCAATCTTACTTTTTGGACTTATTATGACAATTATAATATTCTACGGATTGACAAACCATTTTGACGGAGTAACAATACCAAAAGAATACGGAGTGTTAATTGGAAAATAAAAAGCAAAAAATTATTAATTAGTATAAGTTGTGCGTTAAGCAAAAAGATTTCAGTACTGGCTGCTAACATTTATGATTTACGACACATACCAACAACAATGATTATCAAATAAAACAAATACAATCAAAAAAATTAGTTTCTGTCATTAACGACCATTAGTTTCTGACGAGCTTATTATGTCTCACTACATTATTGCCTACATTTTTACTTTCGAACAATAGCATTGTTTCATTTGCTTTTCCTATTTCGTTGATGCCTTTTAGGGATTCTGCGTAGCGGTAATAATACATCGCATATAAATCTGAATTCATACCAATCAGCTCTTCGTAATATTTAGCAGCCGTTACCAGATCGCCATCAAAATAAGCCCTGTCTGCCACTTTTATAAGCATCTCTACAGATTTGTATCCTTTGTCTAAAACTTTAGCATACGTATCGACTACATCTATCGTTAAGTATTTGGGCGCTTCGGTTACTGCAATTACTTCGACTTTGACTGGTTCTATCTTTATTACAGTACTATCAACAAAAGTTTTTGATTGTAATGCTACATCAACGGTTTTTATCTTTGGTTTGCGGTATATAGGAGTTACCACCCTGGTATTATTAGGCCCGAGGTCATAAGTATTCACCATTTCTAATTTTGAAACTTCGTATTTGGTGATTCTTCTTCCGAAAGTCATATTAATTGTTTCTTCAACAAAATAACCTACTATGACAAGTCCTTCTTTCTTTGCAGTATCATTTGATTTTGTTATTGCGTGTTTGATACTCCCAGGGGCAAAAGCACGACCATTACTTTGTCCGAAAGAATAAAAAGAAAAAACAAATGCAATTGCTACAAAGTATTGTACATACGTTTTCATGACAAATCAATAAGGTAATTACCACTAACAAAAAAAATACAATTTAATATTTTTCAAGCACTTACATCCAAAACTAACTTCAAGTTACCTGAAAAACCGTTTAAGTGTTACTTTTTCTTTGTTTGGGTTCAATATATTCTTGTTTCGAGAATGCTTTCGAGAATTTTAGTCAAAAACAACACAGCAATTCTTTGACTATTTTATGAGTGCTTTTTTACTTTCGAATAACTTGATCATCTCATCAGCTTTATCCATTTGACCAATTCCTTTTAATGCTTGAGCATATCGATAGTAATACATCGACTCTAGTTTTTCAGACATGCTAAACAATTCTGAGTAATATTTAGCCGCATTAACCAAATCCCCGTCAAAGTATGCCCTGTCTGCAACTTTAGTAAGCATATCAATCGATTTATAACCTTTATCCAGAACTTTTGCATAAGTATTTACAACATCTACAGTAATATATTGTGGCCTTTCGGCCTGAGCAACCACTTCAACCTTAACAGGCTTGATAGTTGAGGTAACAGGATCAACCAAAACTTTTGACTGCAAACCTGATTCAACTGTTTTTATTTTCGATTTTCGATATATAGGAGTTACCACCCTTGTATTATTGGGGCCCAAATCGCAGGTATTGACCATACTTAATCTGGAAACTTCGTATTTGGTAATTGTTTTTCCGAAAGCCATATTAATGGTTTCTTCGACATAATAACCCGCTATAACAAGACCTTCTTTAGAAATGTTATCTGTCTCTGAACGCACTTGTCCTTTTTCTGTAGTAAACTGAGCATTGTTTACACGCTGCCCAAAACAATAAGAAGAAAACACACACATTGTGACAAAAAATACGGCATGTGTTCTCATTATAATGTGATAAGGGGAGTGAAATTAAAAATGAATAAAGATAGTTGTTTTCTCTTAAGCATATTACAAAACCTCAAAGAAACACTTAAAGCGGCTAAAGTTAAGAAGTTTTCTGAGGAAGCTGTTTTGAATATTATTGGAAATACATTAAATGATAACAGCATTATTAATGGAAATGCATATAACTGCAATTTCAACCCTCTTGATAAAGTTATAGAAGTTTATTAGCGTTTGGTTTTAGCTGAAAAAGAAAAAGTGGAGAAGTTGGAGAAGTTGTTGAAAGAGAAGTAAAAGTTCTTCTTTATGAAATATCAATAAAAAAAGCGCTACAATTCAACATTGCAGCGCTTTTCTATTTTATAAAAACCTAAGACAATTAAACCCCTAATTTCTTAGCGATATCCGTTGGAATTCCACCTTTGTTTAATAACAAAGCAGTTGTTTTGTATCTCACAAAGTTTTTAGTCACAAACAAATATCCTTTGTAGTCGTTTGTTGCACCCCAAGAATTTTTTACAATGTAATATTCTTTTCCGGTTTGATCTTTTGCAAGACCTATAATGTGCATTCCGTGATCGTCTGTAGTTGTGTAGTTATCAAATGCAGTCTGACGCATTTCGGCAGTAATTTCAGGTTCAGCTTTTGGTCCGTTGAACATATCTGCTTTTTCTTCGGCAGTCATATCATCAAATTTCTTTGTTGGTACATATGCAACACCATTTTTCCAGCTAAAGCTTTTCTCGCTTACATCTGTTGCCCAGGCTACAGTATATCCTTTTTTCAAAGCATTGTCGATAACATCAGTCATGTCGTTTACTTTTACGTTGTAGACCTGATCAAATGACCAGTTGTCTGGCACCATCATTGTTGTTTTTTGGTAATACGGAGAAGTTGTAAAAGATGAGATCTCTACATACTCGTCTGGATTAATACCTACTACTTCTTTAGCAAAAGTTTGTGGTGTGTAGTTTTTTCCTTTATAAGCAAAATTTTCCGGCACAGTTCCTAAATAAGAATCGATTACGGCTGTATACGCTTTTTTCCAGTTTGGTGTTAATTCTCCGTTCGGGTTTTTAACCACAGCAGTTAGAACACCTTCAATAAGTGCTGCCATTTCTCCAAATTTATTTTTGTCAGTTCCGTAGTTCAATCCAGTGTAAACTTCTCTTGGTACGGTTCCGTATTTTTTGTACATATTAATTACATCATGCAATGCACCACCGTCGCCTAAAGTAACTGCTCCGTGCATACGAACATAATTAACTCCTTTTTCTACATAAACATTTCTTGCAGAGTAAATCTGAGACAATTCTACCGGTTGTTTTCCTAAACGAATCATTTCTGATTCTAAGAAAGAATTCGTAGAATAACTCCAACATGTTCCTGATGAACCTTGCAATTTTACAGAAGTAGTTCCAAGATTGATCACGTCAGTGAATTTAAAAGCTTCTTTACTTTTTTCGCTTGCATTTAGTTTTAGTGAATTCACTAAAATGTCTTGTGCAAAACAGCTTGTTGCCCCAACAAAAAAAACGGAAGCAGCAAGTACTGATTTGAATGAAAATGTATTCATAATTTATGTTTAATGATTTTATAAATTAGTTGTTGTAATCTACAATTTGTTACAAAACAATTAAATTTTAGTTAATAAAACTAACCTTCAAGCGTTAATTTTTACAAAATGTTTTTATTAATCTATAAAAACTTACAAACTATGCAAAACCAACAATCTTTATAGGATTAGAAGAAATTGCTATTTATTTTATTTTAATAGTAGTAATTTGGTTGCTGTAAATGCATTCATAATTCTGGATAATGTCCGAACTGGAAAAAGAGAAATACTTAGGCAATACCAAAAACATCTTTAACAACATGCAGGGAATTGCTGTTGTTGAAACAGAGTATCATAAAAAGGTTTACGAAGGCTGGCATTCGCACATCAATGCGCACATCACACTTTTTCTAAAAGGAGGAACGGCAGAAAAACGTAAAAACTCGAATACAGCTGTTGGTCCTGGTTCTTTATTATTTTACCATAGCGGTGAATTGCATTTGAATCAGGATACACTTTTTCCGTCTAAAAATATTAATATCGAAATTGAAGAAACGCTTCTCAAAGAACTTCAAATTTCTGAAGCTATTATCGAAAAATCAGTTCAGAACACGACGCTTTCTAAATTTTTAATTCTAAAAATTTTCAAGGAATCAATTCTTGCAGATGCTTTTTCTGGAGATACAATCAATATGTTGTTTGCTCAATTATCGAATGCCAATACACATTTAGAACGATACGAAAAAAGTCCGTTTTGGGTAAAAAGTTTAGAGGAATTACTAAATGATTGCTGGAACGAAAATCCAAACCTGCAGGATCTGGCTCAGGTTTTGAACCTGAACCCTATTACGATATCAAAACATTTTTCTAAATACTTTGGTTGTACCCTGGGTGAATATATGCGCAGGATCAAAATAAATCGTTCGCTTTCGCTGATAGTATCCAACCGAAGCAATTTGACAGAAATTGGTTTTCAATGTGGTTTTGCTGATCAGAGTCACTTTATCAGAACCTTTAAAAGTCAAACGGGATTTTTGCCCAAACAATTTCAAAAATTATAAAGAAGGCAAATTTCATTCTATTTTTTGATTTTGAAGCAGCCTACTTTTGCTTCATCATAAATCATTAAACCAAACCAAATGGAAACGCTTACTTTAAAACAAAGAACTTTTAATTCTCCCATAACCAAAATTATTCTTGCATTACTTACTTTTATGATGGTTGTTATTATTGGTCAACAAATGATCCGATCCCAGAGAATCATTCTGCCCGATTAATAGACAGTGTTGTTGAACAGTTGGAAATTTCCGAGATTATATCACAGTTTAAAGGCGGTGGAAGATCCAGCTATCATCCTAAGATGTTATTGAAAATATTGTTTTACGGATATCTCAATAATACCTATTCCAGCCGAAAGCTGGCTAGAGCCGTGAAGGAAAATATATATTTTATGTGGCTCTCGGGAGGACTTCAGCCGGATTTTAGAACTATCAATGACTTTAGAGGAAAAAAATTAAAAGGGAATATTGAAAAACTTTTCAGCCAGGTCGTTATGATGATGGTAGATTTAGAGCTCATTAGCCTGGAGAGACAATTTATTGATGGTACTAAAATAGAAGCCAACGCACATAAATATAGCTTTGTGTGGAAGAAAGCAGTTGAAAAACATAAAGACAGGCTTCAGGGAAAAATCGATGCTGTTCTGGCAGATATTGGTCAGGCTATCGAGTCAGACATTATCCATACTGATAACCAAACTGAAACCAAGGTAGACAGCAAGAAATTAGAAGAGAAAATACGTGAGATCAACCACAGTGAAAAAAAGCAGAAGCTGAGTAAACAGCAAAACAAATCACTTCAAAAACTCGAGAAAGAGCAGCTTGTAAAACTTAAAGAATACGAGAAACATCTTGAAATTCTGGGAGAGAGAAACAGTTACTCCAAAACAGATACCGATGCTACTTTTATGCGCATGAAAGAAGATCATATGGGCAACGGACAATTAAAAGCGGGTTATAATGTTCAGATTTCTACAGAAAATCAAATCATTACACATTACTCCACCCACCAGACTTCTACTGATTTTACCACACTAAAAAATCACTTAGAAGGATTCAAAAGCAACTACGGCAAACAATCTGCAAAAGTTATAGCCGATGCGGGCTATGGAAGTGAGGAAAATTATCAATTCCTTGAAGACAGAGAAATTGATTTTTTTGTTCCCTACAATATGTACCGTATCGAAGAGACCCGTAAGTATAAAAACAATTTATTCCACGCACAAAACCTGTTTTATTTCTCATTTAAACTAAATTTAGAATTTATTGAATCCATCAAAAAAACCTCAACTTAAAAAACAATCCAGATAGTTATTCAGACTATTTTTTTTTGAAAGTAAACACATGTGCCAATGTTAGGAAAAAGGTATTTCCCTGAAATCTGTTTATCGCTTTGACCTCTGCAATCCAACGGAATCCTGCAGATGTACTGCAGCCAATATGATAATAATTGATCTCAGCTCCTATTCCTCCTACACGATCTTTGTCTGTTTCGATTGTACCAAACACCGGAACCGGTATTTGATCATTGGTTACTTTGTATTGCAGATAATAAATTAAACCTGCATTGATTATCGATTTTGGAGCCGGATTTGTACCATCCATTACATAAAATGTTTTACCTAAACCTCCTTCAATACTTAAAAGATCTCCGGTTTTGATATCTGTACCTTTCTTTTTTCCGTTTATTTCGTAAGAAGCTAAAGCTGAAAAGTGAACTGTTTTTTTGTCATTAAAAAAAAAGGTTGTTCCTGTTGAAAACTCATTCATAAACATTCCTAAACCGCTATTGTCAGAAGCTCCCATATCGAATTTTCCTGTTGGTAAATACATCTGATAGCTAAAAACAAAATCGGCTCTTTTATTGCGCCAGCCTAATTGAACGGGTACAATATAAGTATCCGTCAAGGCAAAAGGGCTTTTTGAGTCTACCGTATTCCCCTGAATTCTATTAGATGCAAAGGCAAGCAAAACCGATGCTCCGTAATTGGCTCCCAGAATTCTGAAATCACTTACATAACTGGCGCCTACTCCTGTAATAAACATATTAAGATCCGGGTTGGCGATCGATTTATCACCATTGGCATTTCGTAAAGATGATGCTGCATAAAAATAACCGGGAACGTAAACACTCAATGTGTTTTCTGGTGTTTGGGTTCCTGATTGTAATCCCATGGCACCAAGAATATGACCGCCTTTGAGTTGTGCGTAACTAAAAAAAGAAAACAACAAAAAGGTTATAAGATATACTGTTGTTGCGGATTGCTTATGGGTATAAAAATTTGTTTTCATAGTTGCTATTTTAAAAATTAAGGAGACCCCACAACTTCTTTTACAAACTATTCTTTGTTTCGTTTGATGCTTGTTTAAAATAATAAGCATTGGTTTTCTCCGGATTGATTCTAATTACTTTAAAATATTCAGAGGGAGATTTTCCGGTATGTTTTATAAACGCCCTAAAACAGGTTGTTCTGGATTTAAAACCTGATCCCCAGGCCATTCCTTCAAGTGATAGATCTTTCCATTCAGGATCATTGATTTTTTCTTTAAAGTATTCTATTCTTTTTATATTGACATAATCCTGAAAATGAAGATTAAATTCTGAATTAATTAAATTGGAGATGTGATGAACTGATATTCCGGTTTCATCAGCTATATCGCGAATTACTAAATCTTTTTTAAGAAAAAGTTCTTTTGACATAAAGATGCTTTCTAGTTTAGTAAGGTATAGTGATTTTTTTTCGGGAGTTAATTCTTTGACAAGCGGTAAGGTTGCTTTACTTTCTTTTGTTTTTATTATTAATGATTTTTTAGAAAACTCAATAGTATCATTGGTATCATAAAAAATCTGCGGTTTAAAATAAAGCCAGCCAACTGTAAAAACCAAAACTAATGATATTAGAATATAACTGGAGAAATCGATTCTCTCAACTTTGGTAATTAAAAATAATGTACAAAAAGTGCTGAGAACAAAAACAAAATCATCAGGTTATATACTCTGATCCAACTCAGAATTTTTACTCTGCTAAAATGATTTTCTTTAAATTTTTTTAAATCATAATTCAAAATCATCATCGTTTGACAAAAAGCATATACGAGCCAGACTGTCAAACTTAACATCGAAAATGGGTTATTTACTTTAGCAGCAATATAATGAACGATCTGAAGATCGATATAACTTTCAACCCATACAAAAAGCGTTAAGCTAAAATAGATCAGAAACGGTAAAAAATGCAGCCAATCGTATTTTCTAAACAATTTGTTAGAAAACAAAATACTTCTTACATATAAAAAGGCACAAGGAGCAACTAAAAATATAAACGATTTTGCATCATAAATAAATCAGGAAAATCTTTTAACTCATTTGCTGATAAGTAAAAATTATATACGCTAACCACCGCAAGACTGAACAAAAACAGTCCTAAAAAAAAACTTTTTGAGTAATTTTTTTTTGAAAAAAGAACCATAAAGGATGTCGCAAAACCAACTATTGTAGCTATAAAAAAGAAAAGCGAAAGTATTATATCGATCATAAGTTTTAAGCTTGATTTGTTGTAGTTTATTCCTTTTTCTTTCAGAATAAATTCAAAGAAGAAAGTTCTATAATGGCTATACGCTGTACTTATAGAAATAAGTACAGCTAAATTATAATACCATTATTTATAAGCTATTTTTTTGCCAATCCGGGAGGAAAACCTGCCAGAATTTTTTTGATAGAGCTGGTAACAAACTCTTCAGGATCGCTGGGCTTGCTGTCAATTTGAGCATTACCGATTCCTTGCCAAATCAGTTTTTGAGTTTTTGAAGAGACAATGTCAATTATCAGTGAACCATCAACATAATCGTAGGAGTTAAATGTTGTGTTTGCATTGCCCATCATGCCGCCCCCGCCCCAATAGCCGTAAGGACGGTACATTCCGCCATAACCATAAAAATCAGTATTTGCAGATACCGATGTTTTGTTTTTTAAGATTGTTACTGCGTTTACTTTTAAATCAGGATTATTGGTTGTTTCTATAAAACCTTTGCTGATCAGCTCAGAACGGATTGCTTTTGTAATACGATCAACATTTAACTGATTGATCTGACCTTCCTGCGCTTTTAAATCATAAAACGCAAAAGTTTTGTATTCGCTAAAATTAGCCGAATGGTCATAATCACTTGTAACTTTTACAGTTGGAGAGCAGCTGTAAATTAAACCCAAAAATAATATTGGGATTATACGAAGATTCTTTCTTTTAATATTCATCTTATGGTATTTAAATTAATGATTAACTTGAAATTCTTAAAATCTTGCTTAAATCTTGAATATACTGGAAGTCATGTTAAATATTTATTTATATTTCTACAAACATCTACTAAACAATACCTTAGCTTACACTCAAAGATAAATTATTTTATTTAATTGACATCATGCAGTCAGTAAAATTCTTACTTATTTACTCAGAGCAATTATTCGCATTAGAATTTATTACTCTGAGTATTTTTAAGCTCTATTTTCCTTGTACAACAACATAACTGTCTTGTCCGTCTTTTGAAATAGGTTGATAATACACATTGTTATATATCAGATATTTTTGACCGTCGATGGTTTTCTCTTCGGCTCCTTCCGGAATATGTGTGACAACTGCTCCAACAGGCGCGTTTACTACTTTGTACTTACTTGATGCTTTAGAATAATAAGTTCCGCCGTAATAGTAATAATCTGTTCCGGAAACATTGATTACGGCATACCCTTTTGGCAACTCCGAAATTGTTGCTCCAAGGGGTGCCGGTACAACTTTATATCCGTCAGATTGTTTTACATAGTAAACTCCGTCATCATAATTATAATTTGTATTTTCTACTGATATTACTATAGCTGCCGTCGTTAATGTTGTCAAAAAGAATCCTACAGGATACCATGTTGGTCCCCAAACATAGGGTACAAAAGGATGATAAGCATAAGGAAAAGGTACCGGATAAGGATGAAATGGTACCGGATATGGCCTAGGATAAGGATGTGGGTACGGATGCGGCGGCGGTAACGGTCTTGGCGGAATTGGCCTTGGTCCCGGGCGCGGTGGTGGCATTGGGCGTGGCATTGGCATTGGTCGCGGCATAGGTCTTGGCGGTGCAAAATGACCAAATCGCTGTGCACTCGAATCTTCCGGAATCATAAGAAGTAATGCAAAAAATGCAGTAATTATGATTGAGATTTTACTTTTGGGTTGATATGATTTCATAACTATGAGGTTTTATATAATTATTTCGTGTTTTCTCTAGGTGCTAACTTTACTTTTGTAGCTTTTGGAGGCGTCGTAAATTCAAACATAGAGTCCGGATAATCAGTATTTATAGTCCAGTCTTTATACAGTGCTTCGTATTGCGGTTTATCTTTATCAGACGTATAAATGATTACTAATTTTACCGGCAGAAACAAATCATCGCTTTCTATCCAGAACTGAAAACTTTTTGTTTTATCACTTCCTGCTATATGAAAGCACTCACGCCCATCGACTATCGTTTTTCCTAAGAAAATCAAATCACCTTGTTCTGACAGTAAATCCTGTAAAAATGTGGGATAGAAAAAATCTGCCCCGGGAAATTCAATCCCGAATTTTTTACTGACCTCGTCGATAGTTTCAATAACAGATGCGGGAGCTGTCGTAAAACCGTACGTATTATTATCGAACGAATAATAATTTAGTTTTTTACCGTTGTACCATAAACCACGATTTCCTTTATCTCCTGATGAAGTAACTTTCATTTTATCAGGAAACTTAATTGTGACTTTATCATTTATCGAATGTTTGATAAGCCCTAAACTTTCGTTTGGAACATCATAAGTTGTAATCGCTGTAAAACTACAAGACTTTATGTCCTGCAACGTTTCGCCAGCTCGATGTAAGAGAAAAACAGCCGTAGAATCGATACGCTGTGTTTGGCCTTTTGTTGTGATTGTCATTATCACAAAGCCCATCAAAAACAAAAACTTTTTACTCATAGATTCTATTTTTATTAATTAATTGAAAGTTTAGGCTTCTGCCGAGATTGGCAATCTTCCCTCTTTTATTGCTTCTAACATTTTGTTATAATCTGAATCGTTTTGATTGGCATATGAAATAGAAAATTTTGCAATTGCATTCGCAAATTCATTGTTTTTCCCAATGTAGCCTGATAATACAGATGGATCTCCTGTGCGGGCGTGTGCTCTTGCGAGTGCCCAACCGCAGGCTTTTGCATAATCACTCATATTTTTAGATTTCATAATTTCAAGCACCGGCTTTACTTTAGCATCACGAAGCTGACGCATATAAAAAAACTTATTGTTGTCGTCATTTGTCCATCCTAAAAACATATCCGAAGCAGATTGCATCAGTTTTTGTCCCATAACGATTCGCTCACCCTGATGTGTGCATTTACTTTTAGCTTTTACATTGGCTTCTAACACGCTTTTTCTGGCTTCTTTAAATTGTAAAAAAATAGGTTCTCCCGTAGCCGACATTAATAAGCTAATACCACAAAGTGTTCCCACACTTCCTACTCCTACTACTTTTATGGCCAGATCATGCAAAGAATATCTGCTTAACAACACTTTCTTTTCATCAGATAATGTTTCTAAATATCTGTTATGTATGGTTTCAGCTTCCTTTAAAATTCGTTTTCCCTCTTCTCCTGTTGGATGATAAATTAACGGTGGATCGTCTTTTATTCGGGCTCGGGAACCTTCCTGATAAGTCATTTTTGCAAATTCTTTTTCGTGAGCTGTATATTCTCCTGCTTTTTTGATTCGCTTTTGCTGAAATGATTTTATATCCTCATCTCCACCTCTATCAATAAGTTCAGCAAGATCAATGTCAGCATACCATATTTGAAGCGCTGATAATTTGCTGTATTCCAACATATGCCTTTTGTAACTATCCGCAACATTCCAGGCAAATTCTTTGCATGTTTTGTTTGAGAATTTCTTCCATCGTCCGGCAATTACAAAACTGGCGGCTAGTCTTTTTAAATCCCATTCCCACGGTCCGGGAAACGTTTCATCAAAATCGTTAATATCAAAAACCAGTTTACGTTCCGGGGTTGCAAATCCTCCAAAATTCATTAAATGACAATCCCCGAAAAGCTGAAGATCAATTCCTGTATTTGGTGTTTGTGCCAAATCAGCTGCCATAATTGCGGCAGATCCTCTAAAAAATGCGAATGGAGATTCCATCATTCGACGGTATCGAATTGGTAATAAACTTTCAATTCTGCCAATACTTGTTTCAATTAGAATTGCTATTGGGTCTTCCCTATTTTCGCTTGGGTTCCATTCGTGATGGGCTGAACGGGGCGTAACTTTTCTAACGGCAACACCTTTATCAAAACGTTTTGCCTTTGATGCTGCAGGATCAAATCTGTTTCCGTTGTTTTCTGTGAATTCATCAGTCATAACTTCTACATTTTATTTTCGTTTAAAAGGCAAATCAGTTGTCAGCGTAATTCTAATCGTATGATTCATTCTGCTAAGCCCACTTTCAGTATCGGGAGATTTAAAAAAGATCTGATTCATATATCCTAATTCCATTCTAATTTCCCTGCGTTTATCAAGACTATATGCGGTTCCTAAATACAACCTGTTTTGATCCAGATAATTTTCATTTCCGCTGGCGGCATTGGTTCTTATATGAACTTCATCATAAATTACTGCCGCCCATCTCTGTTTAAACCACAGTTGATAACGAACCTGATATCGAAACGTATTTTCGAATTTGTAATAATCAAAATGATCACTTGTACTATTAGGATCGTCCTTTCGTCCTAACCGGCGTTGCTCCATCCTAAAACGTTGCGACCATACTTCATTTCCTTCTTTCCTGACAATACGCCATATAAATTGCTCGTATATCCTGTAATCCGGATTGTTATAGAGCAATGAAACCTCGTCGTATGGCAAATCCCACTGGTAAGCGACTCCTGCTCCTAACCGGTTTCCGTTTTTCAGATAATAGTTCGCACCCACTCTGTAAAAAGAACCCTGAAGTTCAGACACAAATTGATTTCCTTTTGAATATCCCTCAAGCAACAAACCCCATCGTCCGTCTTCTTTAAAAGGAAGATACATTTCATAACCTACCCAGGCCGCAACATTCTGCTCCATTTTTTGGGCATTTGTTTTTACGCTGCAAAAAAGTGTCAGAACAATTAAAACAAACAGATTTTTAGAAATGTGTATGCAATTCATAAATTTTTATTTCACTTCTTTAATATCATCCATTTTCCAGCTTTTATCAAAATAAGCTACTGTAGGTCCGTAGAATCGCATGTATCTGTGCTTTTTTAAGAATTTTCTGTTTCAAAAATGAAAATTATACAAAATTAGCCTTGAATATATTATTTATCATTCTCAATAATCATAAAAAAGACCTTTGAAATTTATCAAAAGCCTTAGATGTTTTATTAAAAAGAGAAAGTCCAAACCAAAAAAAAGCCATTCGACGTATCGAATGGCTTTTAAATATTTTAAATCTAAATGATTATTCTATTTCAGAAACTCTCATGGTGTTTACCATTCCTTTATCTTTAATTGGCATAGCTGCAAGGTTGATCAAATAATCACCTTTTACAGCATAACCTTTTTCAACAGCAATTTTATTTACATCTGTAACAGTATCATCTGTACTTTCGTCTTTATCATAGAAATATGACTTAACTCCCCATAATAAATTCAATTGTGTTAAGATTCTTCTGTTTGAAGTAAACACTAAAATATGTGCTGACGGTCTCCAGGCTGAAACCTGAAAAGCAGTATAACCACTATTTGTCAAAGTACAAATTGCTTTTGCTTTGATTTCATTTGCTAATAAAGCTGCCTGATGACAAACTGTTTTAGTAACAAATCGTTTTGTTTTAATCTGTGGTGTATTTTGTGGAACCTGAATTAGTGGGGAATCCTCTACAGCTTCACAAATTTGAGTCATTCTTTGAATAACTTGTACAGGATAATTTCCTGTGGCAGTTTCTCCAGACAACATTACAGCATCAGCTCCATCCATTACAGAGTTTGCAACGTCATTTACTTCAGCTCTTGTTGGAGTTAAACTTGTAATCATTGTTTCCATCATTTGAGTAGCAACGATAACAGGAATTCTTGCAATTTTCGCTCTGCGAATCAAATCTTTTTGAACTAATGGTACTTCGTGTGCAGGAAGTTCAACTCCTAAATCTCCACGTGCCACCATTAAAGCGTCGCAATATGCTACAATTTTATCCATGTTCTCTAGAGCTTCCGGCATTTCAATTTTAGCAACAATCGGAATTTTATATTCTGAATGTTTAGCGATCAATTCTTGCAAATCTTGTAAATCGCGAGGTGTTTTTACAAACGAAAGTGCGATCCAGTCTACTTTTTGCTCTATAGCAAAAATAGCATCTGCAATATCTTTTTCAGTCAAAGCCGGCAAAGAAATTTTAGTGTTTGGAAGATTAACTCCTTTTTTAGATTTTAATTCTCCACCCTGAATAACTCTAGCAACAACTTCTGTTTTTTTATCTGTCGAAACAATTTCAAAAATAAGTTTTCCATCGTCAAGCAAAATACGCTCACCAGCATTTACATCATTTGGAAAATTCTGATATTTCATGAACACTTTTTGAGCTGTTCCTATAATATCTTCCGCTGTTGTAAAAGTGATTAAATCACCATCATTAACAACTGTTCCTTCCTCCATTACACCAACTCTAAGTTTTGGTCCCTGTAAATCTCCAAGGATTGCAGTTGTGTAACCAAACTCTTCGTTTAGGCCTCTGATAATATTAATTTTCTCTTTTACTCCTTCGTAATCAGCATGCGAAAAATTAACTCTAAACACATTAACCCCTGCATCGATCATATCTTTGATGATCTCTCTCGTACCACATGCAGGACCAAGTGTAGCGACAATTTTGGTTTTTTTGTTTGTTAACATTTTTTTTAAAAAATTAGATTGTTTTTTGATTTTATTTTATCAGTATCCACAGCATAAATAGCCGCAATACTTTCTATTGTATTTAACTGTTGTTGAATTTCTGAAAAATCGAGAGCCTCTTCGCTATTCTCTATTTTCAGGAAAAAATCTACCTTTTTGAATTCAGGAAGTAAATGAATTGTTGTTGAAACCTCACTTGTCTCATTGGAAAACAAATCTTGAGAATCATTTTTACTCACTGAAATGATCTCATTCTTATTCTGAATCAAATTCCATGAAACTGCTTTTTCGGCATCATAATAATAGAATCGGGAAAAATTCGCCTCGCCTTCCTTAGTTTGAGCATGGATCTCGTTTTTGCTCTTACTTAAGTTTATCGGAAGGTTTTTATTGATAAAATAGGCCAATCTATAATCTTCTAATGAAGTGTGGATCGCCATTAAATAATAATCAATTTCGTCAAATTCGTCTAAATCCAATCTATGAATAGCCATGTCATGAAAAATCAAGGTGTAAATATACTATTTCTAACGGAGCTTAAATAGTTAAGATGGGGTTGTTTTTATTAATTTATAAACGAAAACGTTATAGCATAAGTATAATTACAGCAAACTTGTAGCTATTTCTTGTCTATTTTTTCCTGAAATGCAAAATATGCTCTTTGTGAAGCTTTCTCTTCTGCCTTCTTTTTTGAAGTTGCTCGCGCTCTTGCGATTACTTTATCGTCTATACTTAATTTAACGCCAAATAAGCGTTGGCCGTCAATACCGTTATCTTCAAAAATATCATAATGAAAAACTCTTTTCTCTTTCTGACACCATTCAATAACCAAACTTTTATAACTAATTACTTTTCCCTCAAGTCGTGCAATATCAACATAAGGAGCAACAACTCTTTTTTGAATAAACTTTTCGCAAAACGCATATCCTTTATCCAGATAGATTGCACCTACCAGAGATTCGAAGATATTGCCATGAATATTTTCTCCAAAATGCTGAATAGGCACCTTGCTTTCTACAAACCGAACTAAGTTTAAATCTTTGCCTAATTCATTCAAGTGCTCACGACTCACAATTTTTGACCTCATTTTAGTCAAATAACCTTCGTCGCCATTTGGTGCTTTGTTAAATAAGTGCGCTGCAATTACAGCACTTAACATAGCATCTCCTAAAAATTCAAGTCGTTCATAATTTATTGGATGTCCTGATTCGTCTAATTTATTTGAAGATCTGTGCGTAAAAGCTTTCTTATAAAAATCGATCTTAGCAGGCTCAAAACCAAGTATTTTCTGAATAGTGTCAAAAAAAATCCCGTCTTCTAGAGAACGGGATTTAGAAAATATTTTTTTGATAATATTCATATACAGAAATTAGTCAACTAATTTTTTAAACAATACACATGCATTGTGTCCACCAAAACCAAAAGTGTTACTCATAGCAACATTTACTTCTCTTTTTTGAGGTTTGTTTAAGGTAAGATTCAATGACGGATCAATCTTTTCATCAACTACAGTATGATTGATAGTTGGAGGAATAATACCATGTTGCATTGCCAGAATCGAAGCAATTGCTTCAATAGCTCCGGCAGCACCAAGTAAATGTCCTGTCATTGATTTCGTAGAGTTGATATTGATATTTTTTGCATGATCACCAAAAACAGCGCTAATTGCTTTCAATTCGGCAACATCTCCTAACGGAGTAGAAGTCCCGTGAGTATTGATATGATCAATATCTTCCGGTTTCATTCCAGCATCTCTTAATGTATTTTTCATTACTGCAATAACTCCAATTCCTTCCGGATGTGGTGCAGTCAAGTGATAAGCATCAGATGACATTCCGCCTCCGCCAACTTCGCAATAAATTTTTGCGCCTCTGGCTTTAGCATGTTCGTATTCTTCAAGAACCAAAGCTCCTGCTCCTTCTCCTAAAACGAAACCATCTCTGGTAGCGTCAAAAGGTCTTGAAGCCGTTTCCGGACTGTCGTTTCTCGTTGATAAAGCGTGCATAGAATTAAAACCTCCCATACCTGCAATAGTAATTGCAGCCTCTGAACCACCTGATACAATAACATCACACATTCCTAAACGAATGTAGTTGAAAGCATCGATCAATGCATTTGCAGAAGATGCACATGCAGAAACAGTAGTATAATTGGGTCCCATATAACCATTACGCATCGAAATGTGTGCTGGCGCAATATCGGCAATCATTTTAGGAATAAAAAACGGATTGAATTTTGGCGTTCCGTCTCCTTTAGCATAATACATTACTTCTTCCTGAAAAGTTTCTAAACCCCCAATACCAGCTCCCCAAATAACACCAACTCTTGTTTTGTCTATATTATCATTAGTAAGTCCGGCATCTTTAATAGCTTCATCGCTTGCAGCAACGGCATATTGAGCAAATTTATCTAATCTTCGAGATTCCTTGCGATCCATGTAATCTTCAATATTGAAGTTTTTTACTTCACAGGCAAATTTCGTTTTATGCTTCTCTGTATCATAATACGTGATAGGAGCGGCTCCGCTTACCCCATTCACAAGTGCCTCCCAATAATCCTGGATATTATTCCCGATAGGAGTAAGAGCACCTAATCCTGTTACAACAACTCGCTTTAACGTCATAAAATATGTATTTTGTACTTTAAACAAATAAAACCCACGCTTTCTTAACTGTATTGTTTACTTAAGAGCCATGGGCATTACAATATAAATATATCTTTTTGATTGAAAAACCAATCGAAATTTAATTTTAAAAAAATAATAACACCCGATTTTCTTAAAATTCCAATTTTCTAAAAAACAAATCCCAATTTTGGAATTTGGGTATTCAAAGTTGGAATTTTAAGAAAATTCGGGTGCAGTATTATTATTTTTTAGCTTCTTCGATATAAGAAATAGCTTGACCAACAGTAGCAATGTTTTCTGCTTGATCGTCTGGAATTTGAATATCAAATTCTTTTTCGAATTCCATAATAAGCTCAACAGTGTCTAATGAGTCAGCTCCTAAATCATTAGTGAAGCTTGCTTCTGTTACAACTTCGTTTTCGTCAACACCTAATTTGTCTACGATAATCGCTTTTACTCTTGATGCAATGTCTGACATAATCTTTAATTTTAGAATTTAATTTGTTGGCAAAAATAAAAAACTTTATTTTAAAACCACGATTTAGTTTATAAATGTAACACTAATTTATAAAATTAATTTCAAGAAAGACTTTTTAATACTATTTATTTTCGATTATTATTCCGTTTTTTGCATTCTCAAATTACATTCAATTATGAAAAAAATTATTGTTTTTGCCTCAGGATCAGGAACTAATGCTGAAAATATCATAAAATATTTTGCAAAAACCAAAATCGCAAAAGTCGTTTCGGTCTTTACCAATAATGCTGCGGCAAAAGTTATCGAAAGAGCAAAAAATCATCAAATTCCGACTGAAATTTTCTCAAAAAGCGAATTATTGGAGCGAAACCTCTTACAGAAGATACAAGAAATCGATCCGGATCTGATAGTTCTTGCAGGTTTTTTATTGAAATTCCCTGATCATATAATCGAAAAATATCCAAATAAAATAATCAACATACATCCGGCACTTCTACCTAATTATGGCGGAAAAGGAATGTACGGAATGCACATACACAGGGCTATAGTAAACAATAAAGAGAAAGAAACCGGGATTTCAATTCATTACGTTAATGAACATTATGATGAAGGCGGAATTATTTTTCAGAAAAATGTAGCCTTGACAGATGAAGATACTCCGGAAACAGTAGCCGAAAAGATTCATGAACTGGAACAAAAATATTTTCCGGAAATCATTTCGAGATTATTGGAAGAATAGATCACTTAGATTGTCAGGCTTCTTAGATCGTGAGATTATTAAACATAACCTTTAACGAATTCAAAAAAGTCTAACATCCAAAAATTTAAAAAGTCTAATAATCTAAAAATCCAAGAAGTCTAAAATGAATCACGAAGTACATATATATACAGATGGCGCTGCAAAAGGTAATCCCGGAAATGGGGGCTATGGTGTAGTGATGGAATTAGTTGGAACTCCGCATAAAAAAGAATTTTACGAAGGTTTCCGCCTGACTACAAATAACAGAATGGAACTTTTGGCTGTAATTGTTGGACTTGAAAAGCTAAAAAACCCAAACATGAAGGTTTTGGTTGTCTCTGATTCTAAATATGTAATTGATTCCGTTGTAAAAAAATGGGTTTTTGGCTGGGAGAAAAAAAACTATGCCGGCAAAAAAAATCCCGATTTATGGAAACGCTTCTTAATTATCTATCGCAAACATCAAGTCGATTTTAAATGGATCAAAGGTCATAATAATCACCCACAAAACGAACGTTGCGACGAATTGGCCGTTATGGCAGCTATGCAGAAAAACCTTTCGATTGATGTTTATTACGAAACTATAGGTTCAAAATCATAAATCGGATAGGAGCCTAGGGATTAATTCCCTAGGCGACCTTCCACACCACCCGGCATACGGATCCGTACCAAGGCGGTTCTTAATTTACGATACATTTTAAGATAGATACCTAACCTAAAGTACTTCCGTGAGGTTGTTTTCAGTTATCCCAATAAAGGTCTGCACTCCCTGGTAGCTGTCGGATTCCGTCCTATCCTTTCCAAGGTAGTTATCAAATTACTTGATATTTTCTGCATTCGTGCCTTCATAGGTAACATTCATTTACTACTCACTTAATTAAGTTCAGTCCTTCGGTACTCATTTACAGTACCTACTATGACCTCTGCTGACTTCTTATAGCAATTGTTATCCATAAGTGCTTTTCTTAAAAAAAAAACTCCCCCTATGTCTATAAGACCTCCCCAGGTAAGAACGACAACTTTCCTCTCATATACCTGCTATATTTACCATGATGTTTCCGTACAGTTTTGGACTTCAGTTTGTGTTGCAACCTTATCCAACATCTTTGGCCTTTTATATAGTTTCTGTTCGTCAGGTCAAGAGTTTGCCTACTGCTTCCTTCAGATTCCACCTCGCGATGGACACCCTTGCATTCAGCTAACACTTCCCACTGTAAAGGCGTGTTCGGGACTTACACCCTAGAGTTATCGCCCATGCTGGGCACACAACAAAAACGCGTCAGAAACAATTGTTCCTGACGCGTTATAATCGTTAATGGTACTAACTTAAACGATCTTTTATTCTTTATCCAAATCTTTAGCTTTGCTAAATCCTGCCAATAAACCAACTCCCGCCATGATAAAAATGATCGATGGGTAAACGGCTGAATCTACAAGAGATGTATAAGTTGTGATTAGCAAAGCGACAAAAATCCCTACTCCGCTACCTATTAATAAAAAAGCAAGATTTAAAACAAGCACCTTCCAAACGGGAACACCTTTTCCGTGTCCTTTCAAAAAGATACTGGCATCGACACCTTTTTCTATAAGAGCAAGACGCTCTCTGTTTCTTGTTGAGTAAATAAGATAAACAATTCCGAAGATCATCAGAAACATACTTATTGGTACTAAAATTTGTGCTCCCATAATATTTTTTGTTTTATAATTGATTGATACCCCATATGACGACATGTTTTGAATTGAGGTTACAAGAATTTTAAAATAAATTCCAATCTTTAAATTAAAAACCCCAAAACTTACTGAATATCAGTTAATTTTGAGTTTAAAATTATTTTCGAGAAACAATAAATCTTTGCCACAAAACGATAAATCTAGTGGCGAATTTCTGTATCATCTCGACGAAGGAGAGATCATACTAGAAGCTCCGCAAAGTAAACCGCCAATTTCGCGTGTGATCTCTCCTTCGTCGAGATGACAATATTGGGAAAGGATAAACTTTGACAAAGTTCTATAAACATATAGATTAGAATTTAATCTACATTTCCTCTTATAAAGTTGGAATTTAAAAATTGGAATTTATTTTATTAAGATTGGGGATTTAAAAATTTCGAATTTATTTTCAAATAGTTGTAACCTAATTACAGAACGTGTCGTCTTACATAATATGAGCACAATAAGCGATCAACATTATATCGATAAAATTATAAACGGCGAGACGAATGCTTTTGCCGTACTGGTTGATCGTTATAAAAATATGATTTTTACATTGGCGCTTAAAATGGTCAAAAACAAAGAAGAGGCTGAAGAAGTTGCACAGGATACTTTTATTAAAGCTTATAATTCTTTAAGCAAGTTTAAAGGTGATTCTAAATTTTCGACCTGGATTTATAAAGTAGCCTATAACACATGTTTAGACCGACTGAAGAAAAATAAAAAAGAAGACCTCAATGTATCGATAGATGAATTTTCGGCACATTTAATTAAAACGATGGACAACGCGTTAACTGCTCTGGAAGACAAAGAACGAAAACAGGCGATTCAGAATTGTCTGAATTTATTACCGAGTGAAGAAAATTTCTTGCTAACTTTATTTTATTTTGAAGATCAGAGTTTAGAAGAAATCGGAAAAATTATGAGCCTTAATACCAATAACGTCAAGGTAAAATTATTTAGAAGCCGCCAAAAATTAGCCGTAATTTTGAAAAAGCAATTAGAACCAGAAATAATAGAATGTTATGAAAGAAAATGATAAAGAAATAGAAAATCTAATTGATAAAATGATGGCCGAAACTACTTTGGAATCGCCATCTATTGACTTTACTTCAAAAATAATGTCTCATGTTTTAGCAACTGAGAAAAGTAAAATAAAAGCATACAAACCTTTGATTTCTAAAACAACCTGGATATTTATTGGTATCAGTTTAATTGCTTTGACGTGTTATTCTATTTTCGCCAACAACGACATTTCTAATTCTGAGACAGCGCTAGTATATCTAGACAAAGCTTCTACTCTATTTTCAGGAATTCATTTTTCTAAAAATATATTGTATGCGCTTTTAATAGTGCCTTTTATGATTTTAGTTCAAATTGGGATTTTAAAGAATTATTTTGATAAGAAGTATGAGTTGTAGAATTAAACGAAGATTATGACTGAAAAAGAAAACACCCAAAACGACAATAAACCATCGAAGGACTATTTTTTGAAATGGATTAAAATTGCCGAAAAATCGTCAACAATGTATCTTTAGAATAATTTAATAAAAGATGGGAAACGAAAAAGCTAAAAATTATGAAGTATCAATTGGAGCTCAATTAAAAGAATCTTTTCTTTTTCTAATATAATCAATTCCCAAATAACAATCAGAACTTACATCGTATTTGTTTACATAAAGAAAATATTTAAACGCTGAATATTCATCAGAATTTAAATTTGATTTATTAAATTCAAGCTCATCTTTCCTAGAGGATGATTTTGAATATTTTTCAAGAAACTTATTAAACCCTAAAGAGGAATATTCTTTTTCCAATTTTGGATTTAATTTAAAACTAGTTAAATAATTAGCATTATTTTTTAATAGCTTTTTATCAAAAATAAAATCGGCATTTAAGCTGGCATTTAAAAATTCATTAAACGATTTGAACTCTTTTGAGTAATACTTTTTATAAAAAAACATTAATTCATTATTATTGGTTTGATGAATTTCATTGTTGTCTGTCAACACATATAAGTCTAATCTAAGATAATATGGAGGTAAGCCATTATCTTCAAATACCAACTTCTCTATCATTTCTTCAGAAAAATTCGGTTCTTTTCTTTCGCAGGAAATCAACAGACAAAACAGCGCTAATAAGGTTATAACTTTCTTCATGAATGAAATTTGACATTTTAACAAATCTAAACAAAATCTCCCATGCTTTTTTTCGAAAATAACTATTGTATTTTAAATCCAAAAAACATATTTTAAGCACTCAGAAGAATCAAATTTAATTCATTCATTTACAACAGTTTTAGCCCCGAAAACAATATTCTTTTTTTATGAAAATTTTGAGAACTTAAACCGTTGCAATATTGCAACTTATGAAGTATCTTTGCACCCTAATTCGAAATTCATAAAATGAATAAATTATTGATTGTTGGAACGGTTGCTTTCGACGCGATTGAAACTCCTTTCGGAAAAACAGATAAAATTTTAGGTGGTGCTGCAACATATATTGGTTTATCAGCTTCATTTTTTAACTTACAATCGGCCATTGTTTCTGTAGTTGGCGACGATTTTCCTCAAGAACATTTAGATCTTTTAACTTCAAGAAATATTGATATCTCCGGTATCGAAATTGTAAAAGGCGGAAAAACCTTTTTCTGGAGCGGTTTATACCACAACGATTTAAACTCTAGAGACACATTGGTAACTGAGTTAAACGTTTTGGCTGACTTTCAACCAAAAGTTCCTCAAAATTATAAAGATGCTGATGTTGTGATGTTAGGAAACTTACATCCTTTAGTACAAAGCAGTGTTTTGGACCAAATGGAGAAAAAACCAAAATTAGTAGTTTTAGACACTATGAATTTTTGGATGGACTGCGCTCTTCCGGAATTACTTGACGTAATCAAACGTGTAGACGTAATCACAATCAATGACGAAGAAGCAAGACAACTTTCAGGAGAATACTCTTTAGTAAAAGCGGCAAACAAAATCCAGGAATTGGGACCAAAATATGTGGTGATCAAAAAAGGAGAACACGGAGCACTTTTATTCCATAATAGAGAAGTATTCTTTGCACCGGCATTACCATTAGAAGATGTTTTTGATCCAACAGGAGCAGGAGACACTTTTGCAGGTGGTTTTTCAGGATTTATTGCACAAAGCGAAAACATCTCTTTTGGCAACATGAAAAACGCAATTATTTACGGATCTAATTTAGCTTCATTTTGTGTGGAGAAATTTGGAACCGAAAGGATGGAAACATTAAGCAAAGCAGAAGTAGCGATTCGATTACAACAGTTTAAGTCGTTAACTCAGTTTGACATAGAAATATAATGCCCGAAAGCCTCGCTAATAACGGGGCTTTTTTATTACGTTAATACACACAACTTACAACAACACAAAATACAAAAACAATGAGCGACGCTTTAAAACACGAATGTGGTATAGCCTTAGTTAGACTTCTTAAACCGCTTGAATATTACAAAGAAAAATACGGAACTGCTTTTTACGGGATACAAAAAATGTATCTAATGATGGAGAAGCAACACAACCGTGGGCAAGACGGAGCAGGTTTTGCAAGCATTAAGTTAGATGTTGAACCTGGCGAACGTTATATCAGCCGAGTTCGTTCTAATCACGCACAACCTATCCAGGACGTTTTTAAACAAATCAATGAGCGCATTAACGAAGAGATGACTTCTCATCCTGAATACGCAAATGATGTTGCAGCTCAAAAAGCTAATATTCCTTATATAGGAGAATTATTTTTAGGACACGTTCGTTACGGAACTTTCGGAAAAAACAGCATCGAAAGTGTACATCCATTTTTACGTCAGAGTAACTGGATGCACCGTAATCTAATTTTGGCAGGAAACTTTAATATGACAAATGTTAAGGAACTTTTCGAAAACTTAGTTGAACTTGGACAACATCCAAAAGAAATGGCGGATACTGTTACAGTTATGGAAAAGATTGGACATTTTCTTGACAAAGAAGTAATGCAATTGTATCAGGACTGCAAATTAGAAGGTTATTCTAAAAGAGAAGCTTCGCCGGTTATTGCAGACCGATTGGATATCGCAAAAATATTAACCCGCTCCGCTAAAAACCTTGATGGCGGTTACGCAATGGCCGGATTATTAGGTCATGGTGATGCGTTCGTTTTTAGAGATCCGGCAGGAATTCGTCCGGCTTATTTTTACCAGGACGACGAAGTTGTTGTTGTAGCTTCTGAAAGACCTGTTATTCAGACTGTATTTAACGTACCTTTTGAAAGTGTTCAGGAAATTGAACCAGGAAATGCTTTGATCATCAAGAAAAGCGGAAAAGTTTCTATGGAACAAATCCTGGAACCAACTGTTAAGAAAGCGTGTTCTTTTGAAAGAATTTATTTCTCAAGAGGAAGTGATGCTGAAATATATCAGGAACGTAAAAACTTAGGAAAATTAATTTTACCTGCAGTTCTTGAATCTATTGAAAGTGATACAGACAACACTGTTTTCTCTTATATCCCGAATACTGCCGAAACTTCATTTTATGGTTTAGTCGAAGCTGCTCAGGATTTTTTAAATCAAAGAAAAAACAATTATATACTCGCCAACAGAAATACTCTTACGGCTGAAACATTGCAAGAATTACTGGCTGTAAAAATCCGTACGGAAAAAGTAGCTATTAAAGATGCTAAACTAAGAACCTTTATTACAGAGGACAGCAGTCGTGATGATCTTGTGGCTCACGTTTACGACGTGACTTACGGCGTGATCAAACCAACTGACAACTTAGTTATTATTGATGACAGTATTGTTCGTGGTACAACGCTTAAAATGAGTATCATAAAAATGATGGACCGTTTAAATCCTAAACGTATCGTAATCGTTTCATCGGCACCACAAATTCGTTATCCTGACTGTTACGGAATTGACATGGCAAAATTAGAAGGCCTTGTAGCTTTTAGAGCAGCTTTGGCCTTATTGAAAGAAAGAAACTTATATCATATTGTTGATGAAGTTTATGCTAAATGTAAAGCACAGGAAAACTATATAGACAGCGATGTTGTAAATTATGTTACTGCCATTTACGATCAGTTTACTCCTGAGGAAGTTTCGGCTAAAATTGCCGAAATGTTAAGTTCTCCGGAAATCAATGCCGAAGTAAAAATCATTTTCCAAAAAGTAGAAGATTTGCACATTGCATGTCCTAAAAATCTTGGAGATTGGTACTTTACGGGAGATTATCCTACACCAGGAGGAAATCGTGTTGTAAACAGAGCTTTCATGAATTTCTACGAAGGAAAAGACGCAAGAGCGTATTAATAAAATACTAACAAAAGGTTAATTTGTGCATTTCATCGGTTTTTTTTGCCGTTCATCCCATATGTTTGGTAAAAATGAAAAGCTACAATACTTTTGAGATACCATAACATTAGTAGGTTAAGTTTATGGTAGATTTGGGGCAAAAAGGGTGGAAGCAATTCCACCTTTTTTATTGGAATAAACTCAAGTATTTCAATTTAAAAGTATTACATTCTTTTTGTCGGATATATTGACCATTCATCAGAAAAGTTTTTTTAATAAGAATAGCTATCATACTTTTACTAAACCATAACATTAGTAGGTTAAGTTTATGGTAGATTTGGGGCAAAAAAGGTGGAAGAGATTCCGCCTTTTTTATTTTTTTTAAGACAAAAGAATAAAGATTATAGAAAATAGACTAAAAGCAAGAATATAGCTTTTAAACAGAGAACCTTGCACTCTCTCTTTATCCTCTCCTAATTTTCCTTTATATTCTATCCTCTAGATTCTTTTTTCTTTATCCTTTCCTATTTCCTTTATTCTCCCCTTTACATTCCATCCTCTAGATCCTTTCCTCTAGATCCTTTCCTCTAGATCCTTTCCTCTTTATTCTATACTCTTTATTCTATACTCTTTATTCTATACTCTTTATTCTATTCTCTTTATTCTATTCTCTTTATTCCATTCTCTACTCACCTAATTCTATCTTTTTTCTTACTTAGTCGGATATATCTGTCATTCATCAGAAAAGTTTTTCTCATAAGAAAAACTCTTCTATATTTACTGAACCATAACATTAGTAGGTAAGTTTATGGTAGATTTGGGGCAAAAAAGGTGGAAGAAATTCCACCTTTTTTATTTTTAAAGAAAATAGAACAAAGAGAATAGAATAAAGATTGAAATGTAAATACAAAAAAAGACGAGCACCTTTCGGCACTCGTCTTTTTTCTTTACTCTTTATTCTATTTTCTCTTAAACAGACTATTTGTCTAAAGCAAATCTTCTAGCCACTTCTGTCCAGTTAATTACACTGAAGAAAGCTTCAATATAATCAGGTCTTCTGTTTTGGTAGTTTAAGTAGTAAGCATGTTCCCAAACATCCATTCCTAAGATTGGAGTTCCACCATTACCAGCAGCTTCCGGCATTAATGGATTATCTTGATTTGGAGTACCTACAACTTCTAGTTTCCCTCCTTTTTGAACAGTTAACCAAGCCCATCCTGAACCAAATTGCGTTGCTCCAGCTTTAGCAAATTTTGCTTTAAACTCTTCAAAAGTTCCAAAAGAAGCTTCGATAGCAGCTAATAAATCACCAGTTGGCAATCCACCACCGTTTGGACTCATTACAGTCCAGAATAAATTGTGGTTGTAAAAACCTCCACCATTGTTACGAACTGCTGCGTTTGATTTATCTAAGTTGATTAAGATATTCTCGATTGTTTTTCCTTCTAAATCTGTTCCTGCAATTGCAGCATTAAGATTTGTTGTATACGCATTATGATGTTTTGTATAATGAATCTCCATTGTACGAGCATCAATATGTGGTTCTAGTGCATCATATGCATAAGGTAATTGTGGTAATTCAAAAGCCATGATATTATGATTTTATGATTTATAATAATTTATACCAAATTTAGACATTTAACTTTGGAATAGAAAATACTATTTCGTTATAATTCCATTTAATTAACTGATAATTTGATTACTTAACAGTTAAATAACTGTAAATCTTTACTTTCCATTAAAAGTTGTCATGGTGTTTTCTAATCCTGCAGTTCCAAATGATTTAATAATTTCTGAAGCTACTTCTAATCGTTCTGGCAATTTTGCCTTTTCTTCTTCGTCCCAATCGCCTAAAACATAATCTACTTGCTGCCCTTTTTTGAACTGATCACTAATACCAAATCTAAAACGGGTATATTCCTGCGTGTTTAAAACCAGATTGATATTTTTCAATCCGTTATGACCTCCGTCACTTCCTTTTGGCTTGATACGAATGGTTCCGAATGACAGGTTTAAATCATCTGTAATGACCAAAATATTCTCTAACGGAATGTTTTCTTTGTCCATCCAGTATTTTACAGCCTTACCGCTTAGATTCATATAAGTGTTTGGCTTAAGCAGGAAAAAGGTTCTTCCTTTGAATTTGTATTCGGCTAAAGCGCCCAGTTTTACCGTTTCAAATGAAAGCCCTTCTTTTTTAGCTAAAAAATCCAGGACTTTAAATCCTATATTATGTCTTGTATTTACGTATTCGGCACCAATATTACCAAGTCCTACGATTAAATATTTTTTACTCACGCTTTTTATATTGTTTTTTGGGTGTTCGTGAACCTCCGGTTTCATATTGTCTGTGTTCTCTTCTTTTTGTGTTGATGAAAACAGTTTTGTTATCCATTTTATCATGTGGCAAAAATAAGATTAATTAGAGAATGTCGCAATTTGTTCATTAGATAATTAGAAAACGTGTCAATGAGATAATTTATTTAGAACCGAAAAGTTCACAAAGAATTGAGAATGGTACGCGGATGACGCAGATTTAAACGGATTTGTGCGGATTTATTATTTGATACTATATTATTATCTCAATTTTTGTGAGGCTGAGCGGAGTCGAAGTGCCGCAAGAAATTCGACAATCTAAAGTGAAATACTTTGCGGACTTCGACTCCGCTCAGTCTGACACACTAGAAACTTTTTCTCCATAGAACCTCAGCATCTTAGTCACTTATAGAAACTACATTTCTTGCTAGCCCTGACAGAAGCGGCATCCTTTTTCTTGCTTCTTTAGCAAGGAAAAGATATAGCGGATGGCAGGAACATCTGGTCTTGAGAAACCTTAAAGTTTCTGCTTCTGAAAAATTTAAAAATTAGAAAATGTGGTAATTAGATAATTTAATCTTAACTGCAAAGCACACAAGAAAGCTCAACTCAGAACCTCAGCATCTTAGCAACTAAGAACCTCTAAAAACAAAAAAAGCACCAATCTTTCGATTGATGCTTTGATATTGAATTTGAAAAAAATTATTTTTTCTTTCCTTTTGCAGGAGCTTTTGCAGCTTTTGCAGCTTCTTGAGCAGCTTTCATAGCAGCACGAGAGATTCTTACCTGAGCAACAACCGTGTTCTCTGGGTGCATCACTTTGTATTCTGGAGAACCAACTTTAGTAACATATAATTTGTTACCCATTTCAAGTGGAGTAATGTCAGCTTCAACAAAATCAGGAAGATCTTTAGGCAAAGCTTTAACTTTTAATTTACGTGTGTTTAAACGTAAAACACCACCTGCAAGAACACCTTTTGATGTACCAACAACTTTTACTGGAACTTCCATAGTGATTTCTTTGTCATCAAATAATTGAAAGAAGTCAATGTGTAAAATTTTATCAGATACCGGGTGAACCTGAATGTCTTGCAAAATTGCATTGAATGATTTTCCTTTTCCAAGCTCAATCACAACTGTGTGTGCGTTTGGAGTGTAAACCAAGTTTTTGAACGCTGCAGCGTCTGCTGAGAAGTGTACTGCTTGATTTCCTCCGTATAACACGCAAGGAACCGCTCCAGCATTACGTAAGGCTTTAGTTGACACTTTTCCCACGCTTTCTCTTTCTGATCCTTTAATTGTAATCGATTTCATTGTAAAAAAATATAGTTATTAATAAATATTCTTGTTTGTTCGTAATAAATTTATCGACATTTCAATACTTAAAGCTTACAGCCTAAAGCATATTGCCATTTATTACATTATAAATTTTCCACTAATGGAATTGTTGTGGTGCACCATGTGCATAACTTCAGCAAAAAGAGGTGCACAACTCACTACTCTTATTTTCTTTGATTCTTTCTTTAACGGAATAGAATCGGTAACTATTAACTCGCTTAATTTTGAGTTTTCAATTTTTTCGTATGCGTCACCTGATAAAATGGCGTGTGTACAAATTGCTCTAACACTTAATGCTCCTTTTTCGATCATTAAATCTGCTGCTTTAGCAAGTGTCCCACCAGTATCGATCATGTCGTCTACTAATATTACGTTACGGCCTTTTACTTCACCAATTAGCTCCATAGTGTCGATAACGTTGGCTGCTTTTCTTTGTTTGTAACAGATTACTACATCTGATGCCAAAAACTTAGAGTAAGCATATGCTCTTTTTGAACCTCCCATATCCGGAGATGCAATAGTTAGATTGTCTAATTTTAAACTTTCTACGTATGGTAAAAAGATTGTAGATGCAAATAAATGATCTACTGGTTTTTCGAAAAACCCCTGAATTTGATCTGCGTGCAAATCCATTGTCATTACTCTTGTCGCTCCGGCAGCATCTAATAAATTAGCTACTAATTTTGCTCCAATCGGAACTCTTGGTTTATCTTTTCTATCCTGTCTTGCCCAACCAAAATAAGGCATTACAGCTGTAATGTGTCTTGCTGATGCGCGTTTTGCTGCATCAATCATTAATAACAATTCCATCAAATTATCAGCCGTTGGAAATGTTGAGCATACGATAAAAACGCGTAATCCTCTGATTGACTCTTCGTATGATGGCTGAAATTCTCCATCGCTATACGTTGACATCGTTACTTTTCCTAACGGAATTCCGTATTGTGCTGCAATTTTTTCTGCAAGATAAACACTTTGTGAACAAGCAAAAATTTTAGCTTCTGGTTCTAGGTGCGACATTATAATTTGTTGTTTTGTAGTTAGTTGTGTGTGCTTCGTTTTAACGAGGTGCAAATTTAGAAAATTTATTGGACACTGAAAGGAAAAATTTAAGTATTTTTAGTAGAACATTTAATTTATTTTTTTACATTTGCACCGTGTTAAAGGAATAAGCACAGTTATGACATCATAATTAACTTATTCTATTGCGTTAAAATAATTGATTTATTAGTTATTTTTTCGTCTGCTAAGCCCGGATGGCGGAATTGGTAGACGCGCTGGTCTCAAACACCTGTGGGAAACCGTGCCGGTTCGACTCCGGCTCCGGGTACTTAAAACCTCTTCTTTCGAAGAGGTTTTTTTGGTTTTATACGGTTTTTATGTTCTGAAAAAAATACGTAATCCACAAAGAGAGACAGTTTTAGATTATCTCTCTTTATTCTAACGTTAGGCCTCTTAATCCTTTGGCTTATGGATATGAGGTTTCAAGTCAGGATGCTTTGGCTGATTTGGTGGATTAACTCGTCTTCTTTCATCTGGCTTCCCATCTGGTTTGTTAGGCTTCGGACCTGGTTTAATTGCTTGGATTTGTTCCATAATAAATATTTTAAATTAAATGTTGTTTTCTACAAAACTCACCTTAAGTCTATGTATTACAAACAAATAACACCAATAAAACTATTATGCTAATACGGAAAACCATAATGGATCAAACGCAAAAGTTGGGGATTACGCAAAAAGATTGGATAATCTGAATAAGAAAAAATCTACTTTTCGTACTCCTCTAAATTGACTTCTAAATGCTTTTACTTTGGCATTAAAAGATTCTGCTGAAGCATTTGTACTTCTATTGTCAAAATAGTTTAAGATTGACTGGTAATTAACCGTTATGGTATTTAAAAGAATATTAAAATTTTTAAACCCTGACTCCTCTACATTCCTGTACCAATGTGCCAGTTTGGTCATCGCAATGTGTTTATTGTTATTATTGTTGTAAATACCTCGTAGTTGTTGGGTTAAACTGTATGCTTTTTTAATATCTGGATATAAGCCAAATAACAATTGGGCTCGTTCGTTTTGTCTTTCGGTCCATTTATCGCGGGATTTATAAAGAACATATCTACTTCTGGCGAGCAACTGTTTTACAGAGTCTCCATTAGATAAAAGATCTGGCAGATAAGTTTTGTTTTCTCTTTTCGCTTGTAATATCAATCGATTCTCAGTATCCATAGCTTCCCAACGATATTTTATTCTAATCTCCTGTAATGCTTCTAGAGCTAATTTTTGAACATGAAATCTATCGGTAACCTGTACCGCTTTTGGAAAACATTTTTTGGAAATCAATTTCATGGAATTAGCCATGTCAAGTGTTATTTCTTGAACCCAACTTCTTTTTTTGTAATTAATTTTACAAATATGTTCAATGACCTGATCTGCCTTTGTCCCTTCAATAATAGCAACTAGGCATCCTTTTTTACCTCTAGCTTCCTTATTGGTTACAATAGTAAAAAGCTCACCCTGAGACAAGGCTACTTCATCAATTGACAAGTGAGTACCTATATTTTCAGGATAAATAATCCACTCATGTGCATGTTCACGTGGAGCCCACGTACTAAAGGAGCTTAAAAATTTTTTGTATTGTCTTTGTAATTTTTTCCCATTGACTCCAAAGAAACCTCCAATGGTACGACAGTCAATAGCAGTTTTATCTATTAATTTCTTTTAAAAAAGCCGCAAACTCTTGAGTCATGCGGGTTCCTTTAGCTACTAAATTCCAATCTCTTTTAACGATCTCACCTGTATTTTTATTAGTCCAGCGACGTCTTTTGATATGTAAATACACGAACTTACCCCTCAGAGGAAAGTCCTGTATGGTAATCTCATCTTGAAAACCCTTTGAGACTAATTGAAGATCACTAAACTCTTCTGGAGGTTTAGCATGCTCTTCAAAATAGAGGTGTAATATTTCTTCGCTATTAGTAGATGAAACTACTTCAAAATGTTCTACTAAAAAATCAGGAAGCATAAACTTCAAAAGTTCTATAGGGGTCATATAAAATTCTTAGATTACAAAGTTCTTATTTTATTTTGACATTTCCTCCCCAAGCTTTGCGCTTCATCCACCATAATCAACGAATAAATTTTACAATTCAATCCTATCTATTAAATAAATGACGAAACTTTTTTTTAGTTTCTTCCATAACATCTTCATGAGTATGAACTCTTCCATTTGCAACATCTTCTAAAGCTTCATCAATGGCTTTTTTTACAACTTCACTAATCTCACATTTTTTAAAACTGTCTTCACAACCTTTTTTATTAACTTTTTTCACAATCATCTTTTTCACAATAATTCGCTTTCCATCACAGATCAAATACTACAATAAGACAATATTCCCTTCTATTCCAAAACCCACTAAATTATTCGAATCAAGCATTTTATATTAAAATAATTTCGCTATGTTTGTAAGTGTAAAACAAACACTTAACTATGAAAAAACTATTATTACTAACCATTTTTGGAATATTTACCAATTCCTTTGCTCAAAAAAAACCAAATTCATTTTTCACAAATTCTGAGAAGACTATAAAAGTAGACTTCGATATGAATGCGAAAAATACTCCAACCTATTCCATTTCTTATAATGGAAAACCCGTCCTAAATGCTTCTGAATTGGGAATTATCCGCGAAGACGCTAATTTCTATTCTGATTTAAAGGTGATTAAAATCTCTGACGCTAAAAAAGTAACTGACCACTACTCGATGCTTCAGGGAAAACGAAAAGATATTTCTTATTCAGCAAATCAATATATAGTAAGCCTTCAAAATACTAAAGGTGAATCAATGGAAATTATTTTCAAACTTTCAAAAGATGGCGTTGCACTTCGATACAACTTTCCTTCAACTTCAAAAGAATTGAAAAGAATCGTTGAAGAAAAAACAACTTATAATTTTGATACTTCGGCGAAAGCCTGGTTGCAACCCATGTCGAAAGCTAAAACAGGCTGGAAAGAAACGAATCCTGCTTACGAAGAACATTATGCAATGGGCGTGCCTTTGAACACAAAACCTGCATTTGGCGAAGGCTGGGTTTATCCGGCTCTCTTTGAAACGAATAACAATTGGGTTTTGATTACCGAAACTGGCTTACACAATAAATATTGCGGAACACGATTGGTTTATAACGAAAGTGCAAAAGCAATGCAGGTGACTTTTCCTCAAAAGGAAGAAATTTTCCCAAATGGCGCTTTGAATCCGGAATCTCAATTGCCCTGGATTACTCCTTGGCGCATTATTACAATTGGTTCATTAAACACAATTACAGAAAGCACTTTAGGAACTGACTTAGCTGATCCTGCTATAAAAATGGATACTTCTTTTATCAAAAGCGGACTTTCGTCATGGAGCTGGGTGTTATTAAAAGACGATTCTGTAAACTATGAAACCACGCATCAGTTTATTGAATATGCATCGAAAATGAACTGGCCGTATTGCCTCATTGATGCGGATTGGGATACGAGAATCGGTGACGAAAAAATGAAGGAATTAGTGGCTTTTGGAAAAACTAAAAATGTAAAATTATTGGTTTGGTACAATTCATCGGGTTCATGGAATAGTACCGAATATCATCCAAAGAATAAATTATTGACGCATGAAGCTAGGGCTTTTGAGTTTAAAAGAATGAACGATTTAGGTATTGCGGGAATTAAGGTTGACTTCTTTGGCGGCGACGGACAATCGATGATTGCGTATTATCATGATATGCTAAAAGATGCTGCCGATTATAAATTGATGATTAATCTTCATGGTGCAACTTTACCGCGCGGATGGCAACGTACGTATCCAAATTTACTGACTACAGAAGCTGTGAAAGGATATGAATATATTACATTCGACCAAAAAATTGCCGATTTAGAGCCCAGTCATTGTACCATGTTGCCCTTTGCCAGAAATGTTTTTGATCCAATGGATTTCACTCCAATGGCATTAGATAAGATTCCGAATATCAATCGAAAAACAACTCCAGCTTTTGAATTGGCTTTGCCGGTTTTGTTCTTATCGGGTATTCAGCATATTGCTGAAATCCCAAAAGGAATGGCCAAAATGCCTGCTTATGTTGTTGATTATTTAAAAGATATTCCAACGAATTGGGACGACTCAAAATTCATTGCAGGTTTTCCGGGGAAATATATTGTAATGGCGAGAAGAAGCGGAAACACCTGGCATATTGTGGGAATTAATGGAGAAAATTCTCCAAAGGAAATTGAACTTGATTTGTCTTTTGTAAAGAATCAAAAAGGATTTATTATTCTGGAAGATGAAAAAGGTTTTAAACAAGAATCTATTTCTAAAAATCAAAAACTGACCGTAAAAATGAAACCTACTGGTGGGTTTGTGGTTAAGATATAAATTCCAATATTTTAAAATTCCAAATTCCAATGATGTTAGCTATCTATTGGAATTTGGATTTTTTTTGTTTTGGAATTTAATTTATATTTCACAATTTGCATTGTGCGAAACAGGAAAATTGCACGAATTAGCAATAAAGCATAATTGATTTGCCTTTTTATGAAGTTCTATTGCTAACTCAACTTTATCATGATTTGAAATCTTAACTTTCGGATTTAATCGAACTTCTATAAAACGCCCGCTTCCGTCAGGAGAAACTTCTAATGTTGCTTCGGCATGGTCTGAGTATTCGAGAACTTCTATTCCGTTCTGAGAGCAGACATATAAATAGGACATCATGTGACACGAAACCAAACCGCTCAACAACAAATCTTCGGGATTGTATAATTCCGGATCACCTTTGAATGCTTTTGCTGCTGAAACATTTAAAATTGGTTTTCCTTCGATTTTAATTTGATGACTTTTACTGTAAAATCTCTTTGCTGAATCTATTGCATCTTGATTGGAAGTCCATTTTACTTCTGCTTTGAATAGGTGTTTCATTTACATTTTGTTTGCTTTCGCTAAATTAAGATTTTTATACATTGCAAATGAATTAATCGCGCAAAGGCGCAGAGGCGCAAAGTTTAAACACAATCTTGTCATTTCGACGAAGGAGAAATCACACACGAAACTCCGCACAAAAAAGCCTTCAATCTTTATCGAGCAACTAGTGTGATTTCTCCTTCGTCGAAATGACAAAAATTCGTGCTAATTCGTAAAATTCGTGGCAAACTTATCCCATAAAAAACCCCGAAAGCATAACTTTCGAGGTTTCTTAGAGAATTACTGAACTATTAAACAAATTCTAAAACTATTTCTTTACTGAGAATTTAAAAGTAGTTTTAGTTTTATAATTTTCTCCCGGGTTTAAAACCGTTGTTGGGAAGTTTTTCTGATTTGGAGAATCCGGATAATGTTCTGTTTCTAAACAAAGACCCGTTCTATGACCGTACATTCCACCTTTGGGAGTTGGTAAAGTTCCGTCAAGGAAATTTCCGGAGTAAAACTGAATTCCAGGTTCATCTGTTGTCATTTCCAAAACTCTACCGCTTGCTGCGTGGTATACTTTTGCGATGATTGTTTTTCCTTTTTCAGGATTGTTCAATACCCAGCAATGGTCGTATCCTTTTCCTCTTTCTAATTGTTCATTTTTCACTTCGATGTCTTTCCCAATTAATTTTGGAGTTCTGAAATCGAAAGGCGTATTGGCAACATCTTCTAATTTTCCTGTTGGAATAAGAGTCGCATCAACCGGAACTAATTTATCAGCATTTAAAGTCAATTCGTGATCTAAGATTGTTTTTGTAAAATCTCCTGATAAATTAAAATACGAATGCTGAGTCAAATTCACAACCGTTTTCTTATCTGTTGTTGCTTCGTAAAGAACTTCTAACTGATTGTCATTTGTTAATGTATAGGTTACAAAAACTTGTAAGTTTCCCGGATAACCTTCTTCCATATCTTTGCTTAAATAAGATAATTTTAATGTAGCTTCTGCTCCGGATTTTGCTTCTTCAGCTTTCCATACAACATTAAAATATCCTTGCGGTCCGCCATGCAACGCATTTGGTGCATTATTGATTGCTAACTGATATTGTTTTTCATCTAATGTAAACTTTCCTTTCGCAATTCTGTTTCCATATCTTCCGATCAAAGCTCCAAAGAATGGATTTTCTTTCTCGTATTGTGCCAAAGAATTAAATCCAATTACTACATTTTCAGAAACTCCTTCTTTATTAGGCACCTTCAAATCTGTAATTCTTCCTCCAAAAGTGATGATGTCAACTTCCATCCCATTTTGGTTTTTCAGTTTATAACTGTCGACTTTTTCTCCCTTGGCAGTAGTTCCGTAAGCAGATTTTTCGATTGTAACTGTCACTTTTTCATCTGAAGAAACTGTTGTAGCATCCATTTTTTTATCGTTTTTGCATTGAACTGAAATTGCTGCCAAACTCAACAAGCTAATTCCAAAAACACAGCGTTTTAATACATTCATAAATAATAGTTTTAAATATTGTAAAAAGTAAAATGTGAAAAATTTAAAAGTAATAAAAAAACTTAGAACCTTAGCAACTCAGAATCTTAGCAACTTTAAAAAATTAAAGACCGTGTTGAAACAAATGATAATAAGCTTCATTAGCATTAATCTTATCTTTGAAGTCTCTAACGGTAGTTTTCTCATCAATAACCAATAATTCGATTCCTGCGATATCCGCGAAATCTTCCATATATTCTGTTGTGATGGCCTGACTGTAAACGGTGTGATGTGCTCCTCCTGCTAAAATCCATGCTGTTGCTGCGATATCAAGGTTTGGTTTACAATCCCATAAAACTCTGGCTACCGGCAATTTTGGTAAATCTGCTAAAGGTTTTATTGCTTCAACTTCATTCACGATCAAACGGAAACGGTTCCCCATATCTACCAAAGAAACATTGATTGCTGCTCCGGCAGGCGAATTAAACACCAAACGTGCAGGATCTTCTTTTCCGCCAATTCCTAACGGATGTACTTCGCATGAAGGTTTTGCCTCTGCAATAGACGGGCAAATTTCTAACATGTGAGATCCTAAAACATACGATTTTTGTGGTGTAAAATGATAGGTGTAATCTTCCATGAAAGACGTTCCTCCTTCAAGACCAACGTTCATAACTTTTAATGCACGAACCATTGCTGCTGTCTTCCAGTCGCCTTCGCCACCAAAACCATAACCGTCGGCCATTAATCTTTGTGTTGCAATTCCTGGCAATTGTTTCCAAACTCCAAGATTTTCAAACGTATCTGTAAAGGCTCCAAAACCTCCTTCTTCAAGGAAAGCTCTTAAACCTAATTCTATTTTTGCTGCTTCTACTAATGAACTTCTTTGCGCTCCGCCTTCTTTTAATGAATCGGTTAAAGAATAAGAAGATTCGTAAACTGCCAATAAATCATTTAATTGTTGCTCTGTAACTTTCTCGATATGTTTGGCAACATCTGATGAATCATAACCGTTAACAGACATTCCGAAACGAATCTGAGCTTCAACTTTATCACCTTCCGTTACGGCAACTTCACGCATATTGTCTCCAATACGGGCTACTTTTAAGTTTTGAAGTTCATCCCAACCCAAAGCTACTCTTGTCCAAACACCAAGTTTATTTAAAACACGTGGATCTTCCCAATGTCCAACAACCACTTTACGTTTTTTACGCATTCTGGACATGATAAAACCAAACTCACGATCTCCATGCGCCGATTGATTCAGATTCATGAAATCCATGTCGATTGTTCCCCACGGAATTTCGGCGTTGTATTGTGTATGCAAGTGGCATAATGGTTTCTTTAAAATACTTAAACCGCCAATCCACATTTTAGCCGGAGAGAACGTATGCATCCAGGCAACAAGACCAATACAGTTTTTAGCAGAGTTTGCTTCTAAACATAAATCCAGAATTTGCTTAGGCGATTTTAAAGTGTCTTTGCAAACAATTCTTACCGGAATGTGCGATGAAGCGTCTAAACCTTTTGCCATAATTGCAGCATGTTCTGCCACTAATTTTAATGTTTCCGGTCCGTATAATTCCTGGCTTCCTACTACAAACCAAACTTCTTTTTGAGATATATCTATCATTGTCTTTATTTGTTTATTTTGTTTCAAGTTTCAAGTTGTTGGAATCTGTAAATCTTGAATTGTTAATTTTTTGTTTCAGGTTTTCTTTGTTTCAAGTTTGCTTCGCCTGTTCGAGCAGAGCTCTCGAGTCAAGTTTTGAAATGTCGAAAATCTTTGTTATTTATCTTTTTGTTATTGTTATTTCAAGTTTTTCTTTGTTTCCCGTTTCGGGTTTCACGTTCCAACAACTTGAAACAAAGAAAAACCTGAAACCTGAAACAAAATTCCTTACTGTCCGTAATACGAATCTTTTCCGTGTTTACGATTGTAATGTTTCTTTATTAAGGAATCTTTTAATCTTGGTGCGTTTGGGTTTATTTGTAAAGTCAGATAAGCCATTTCGGCAACGACTTCTAAAACTTTACTGTTGTACACTGCTTTTGCTGCATTTTTCCCCCAGGCAAATGGACCGTGATTTCCAATTAAAACCATTTCTACTTCTTCGTACGAAAGATTTTTTTCTTTAAAACAATCCAAAATCTGGATTCCTGTATTGTGTTCGTAGTTTCCTTCGATAAGTGAATCTGCCATCGGTGGCGCACACGGAATATCAGCTGTTAAATGATCGGCATGCGTGGTCCCAAAGATTGGAATATCTCGTTGCGATTGCGACCAGGCAACTGAATACGTTGCGTGTGTGTGTGCAACGCCTCCAATATTTGGCCAGTTTTTATATAAATAAGCATGCGTTTTAGTGTCTGAAGACGGACGCATAGAACCTTCGATAATATTATTATCAAAATCGACAATTACGATATCTTCCGGTTTTAAATCTTCGTACGGAACACCGCTTGGTTTTATAGCAAAAACACCATTTTTTCTATCAACCGAACTTACATTCCCAAAAGTATACACAACCAAATTCAATGCGTTTAATTGCATATTGGCTTCGTAACATTCTTGTTTTAAATCTTTATAAAGAGAACTCATGTTTTGCTATTTTTATGGTTGGATCTTCAAAAGCACTTAACTGATCGTACGCCAGCAATAATTTGTGATATGCTGCTACTTTATCTAATTGAGGAAAATATTCTCCGTCAAAATCACTTCCTATTTTTTGGCTTGCTTCAATTACATTAGGGTAAATTCCGGCTGCAACTGCTGCATAAATCGCTGCTCCTAAAGCTGGAGTCTGATCTGAAGCTGCAATTTTAATTGGCTTGTTTAAAACGTTAGCCAAAGTCTGCATGATAAAAGGTGATTTTCTGGCAACACCACCAATCCCGATAACGCTGTCAATTTTCACACCTTCTTCTTCAAAACGATCTACAATTTTCTTTGCTCCAAAACAGATAGCATTTACTAAAGCTTTAAAAATATGTGGTGCTTTTGTTCCTAATGATAAATTCGAAATTGCGCTTTTTAATTCTTGGTTTGCATCTGGAGTTCTGCGTCCGTTGATCCAGTCCAATGCAATTGGAAGAGAATCTGAAACCGGAATTTTCTCCGCTTCTTTCGTTAATTCTACAATTAATTTATCGCTGAATTCTTCTCTTAATTGTTCTTTTTGAGCATCATTTAAAACTGTTGAAGCAGTCAATAAATGATCTGTTGGCCAAAGCAATAATTCTTTGTACCAAGCCAATAAATCTCCAAAAGCAGATTGTCCGGCTTCTAAACCAATAAATCCGGGAATTACAGATCCGTCCACTTGTCCGCAGATTCCACGAACCGTTTTTGTACCAACTTCATCATAAGAACCAACCAAAATATCGCAGGTTGAAGTTCCCATAACGCGAACCAAAGTATTCTCGCCAATTTTTGCTCCAACAGCTCCTGAATGTGCATCAAAAGTTCCCACGGCTACAACTGTCTCTGAAGAAAGTCCTAAACGATCTGCCCATTCTTTGCTTAAATTTCCGGCAACAACATCAGAGGTATACGTTTCATCATATAAATTCCCACGAAGTGTTGCTAAATATGGATGCAGTTTTCCTAAAAATTCTACTGGTGGCAAACCATTCCAGTCTTCGTGCCACATTGCTTTGTGACCCGCGGCGCAACGGCTTCTTTTAAAGGTTTTTAAATCTTTATCTTCAATTAATAAATAAGTCATTAAATCGCAATGCTCCATCCAGGTGTGCGCTGCATTTCGAACGGCTTCATCTTCTCTGGCAATGTGCAAGATTTTTGCCCAAAACCATTCTGATGAATAAATCCCGCCTACATATTTGGTTACGTTTTCTCCGCCCCAGCTTACTGCCAATTCGTTGATCTCGTTTGCTTCATTTATGGATGTATGATCCTTCCACAATACCATCATCGCATTTGGATTTTCCTCAAAATCTTTTGTTAAGGCCAACGGAATTCCGTCTTTCGTAACAGGAACTGGAGAAGATCCGGTCGTATCAATGCAAATTCCGCGTACTTGTGAAGGATCAACTTTACTTTCTTTTATAACGGTTTGAATCGTGATTTCTAATCCTTCAATATGATCTAATGGATGTTGACGAAATTGATTTATAGATGCGTCACAATATTGCTTGTTTTTCCATCTTTTATAATGAGAAACATTTGATGCCAGCTCTTGCCCATTTTCAGTATCTATTAGCATCGCCCGAACAGAATCTGTTCCGTAGTCCAATCCTATAACGTAATTTTTCATTGAATTCATTTTTTAATAATGACAAATATAAATATAATTATTTTATAAGTGTATAAAAAACACTTAACAAAAACAGCTGTTGTAATTTTTACAAATAATGCATCAAAACAGCGCTTTAGCATCAAAACAGAAAACAAACGTTGATTTTACATTTATTATGTTGCGATTATTTCATCTTTATCTTCAAAACGGTAACTGAGTATGCCGGAAAATCATACTGCACTTTACTTCCGTTTACCTTAAACTCAGTTTCTTTTGGGCTAATTTTGATTGGAGACTCAAAAGAATTTTCATCATTTATTCCGTCTCCTTTTAAAGTTATCGCTGTTCCTTTTGAATTTAATTTGGCTCCTTTTACATCAATTGAAGCATTTTGTGCCGATGCAGAAGCATTTACAATTTTCAGGATTACTTCCTTAGAGTCAATATCTTTTACTGCTGATGCAAACAAATCGTTTTGTCCTGTAACTGCTTTTCCGTCTTTTGTAATATTGATTAAATCAGTTCCTTTATTGTTAGAGAATAATTTCTGAACATAATAATTGGGCGTTCCATAAGATTGCAAATTGTTGAACCAAATCATGTCCGGTGTCCATTGCCATCCTTCAACATGAGCCAAAAGTGGTGCGTAAGAAGTCAGGTGCACTACCTCAGCATTACGTTCCATTCCCGTCATAAAAGCCGCTTCAGAGAAAGCACATTCCCAGTTATTTTTATTGTCCGGACTTGCAATTGCTACACTTTGCGCTGCATATTCTCCTGCAAAAATCTTTGGTCCTTTACGATCGTAATTATCGTAACGTGTTACATTTTTACGAAACCATGCCGGATCTTTATAATAATGTTCATCAACGATTTCTGCGTTCAGTTTTTTAAGTTCGGTCATACCGTAATCAAAATAATCTCCATCAGGATAAGGTCCAGTTCCGGAAACGATTATGATGTTTGGATATTTTGCTTTGATGGCTTTTTGAAACACTTTGAAACGCTCGATATAATCAGGTCCCCATTGCTCATTTCCAACTCCGATATGTTTTAAGTTGAATGGTTTTGGATGTCCCATATCAGCTCTGACTTTCCCCCAGGCAGTAGTTTGATCGCCATTTGCAAATTCAATTAAGTCTAAAGCATCTTGTACATAAGGATCGATTTGATCCATTGGAACCAATTCTCCTGTGTTGAATTGACACGCCATTCCGCAGCTTAAAATAGGTAACGGCGCAGCTCCAATATCTTCTGAAAGTTGGAAATATTCGAAGAATCCTAAACCAAAACTCTGGAAATAATCCGGCGCCAATTTATGTGCAAACTCGGTATTCCAACGGTTGATCATCGTTTCTCTGTCTTCTACATTTCCAATTGATTTTTTCCATTGGTAACGCAACGCCAGTGTTTTTCCTTCTACAATACATCCGCCCGGAAAACGTAAAAATCCTGGTTTCAAATCGTATAATAATTGTACTAAATCAGCACGCATTCCGTTTTTTCTGCCTTTCCAGGTATCTTCCGGAAATAACGAAATAGCATCTAAATCAATAACTCCGCTTCCTTGAAAAGTGATTCTGATTTGTGCTTTTGCTTCGGTTGCAGTTGCGGTTAATTGTGCAGTATAATTTGTCCATTCTTTTGATGTTGGCGTGATTGAAGTTTCTCCTAAAACCTTTTTGTTTTTATCAATGAATTGGATTTTTATCTTAGAAATATCTCCTGAAATTTTTGAAGCTTTCAAGGATAAATTATATTTCAAATCTTTCTTGATTCCCATTCCTCTGAAACCTTCGTTGATCATTTCATAACCGTTTGCATCGTTGATTGTAACACGGCAATAATTATGATTGGTTCCTTTTTGCGAATACTGAATAATATTGGCGATTCCGGATTGAAGGTTTAATTTGTGGCGGTCGCTGTTGGGTTCGTTCCATCCCATCATAGGCGTTTCGAATTCGAATGATCTGTTTTTGATCATTTCGGCATACAAACCTCCATCGGCAGCAAAATTGATATCTTCAAAAAAGACTCCATACATCGTTGGCTGAATTTTGGTAACTGATTTTGCAGCGTCTACCTGAAGGTTATTTTTTTGTGCCGAAGCATAAAAGCCATTCAGCAATAAACCACAAAGGGTAATTTTGGTAATTAAATTGGACTTCATTTTTATTTTGTTTGTGTTTTAATGGCACGCGGATTATACTGATTCACTAAAGTGAAAACGCGGATAAAAACGGATTTTTATTTTTGTTTCACGCAGATTTTTGCAGATCTGAGCAGATTTTTTTTAATCTTTTTAATTCTTTATTCTGATTGTGCCTGACGGATTGAAATCCGTCTCTACAATATAAATCGTTCCTCCGGAACTTTTTTAAATCTTTTTTAATCCTATTATCTACGGTATTATCTTTCTTCTTGCCTCTTTATTCTATTCTCTTTGTTCCATTTTCTTTGTTCTATTCTCTTTAATCTCAATTCTTATAATCCAACCAAACTTTCATTTTTCCAACACCTCTATTCGACCAGCTGTAATAAGGTATTGCTTTGAATTTTGAATTTTCGATGACGTTTACGCCTTGCAATAAATTCGGTTCTTTTTTTACTGTGAAAGTATCTTTGGCGGCTACATCTATTTTATCAAAATTGGTTTTGTTGTCGATTTCTTCTACGGCGTAAACGATTGGTCCGTATTCTAAAGAGACTTTGTTTTTATTAGATTCTACTTTCGCGTTTGTTTCTACTTCCTGAACTTCCATTTGGAAATTAAGATTGATTTTATCACCTTTTTTCCAATTTCTGGTAATGGTGAAATAACCGTCTTGTGGCTGAATCGCCAATGTTTCTCCGTTCAGATTAATTGATACTTTTTGAGTAGAAGCTTTTTTATAAGTGTATAAATCGCCCGGCAAAACTTCATTTCTTGCCCAACCCGGAACTCTCAATTTGATCGTGAATTGGCTTTCTTTTTTCGGGTTAACCGAGATTACTACTTTTCCATTCCAGGGATATCCTGTTTGTTGTGAAATCTCTAAATCGGTTTTTCCTAAAGTGAAAGAGGCGTTGTTTGAAGCGTATAAATTCACATATAATGCATTTTTTGATTTTGAATAAATCAATCCCGGAATCGATGGCACAAATCGAATTAAATTCGTTGGACAGCAAGAACAGTCAAACCAAGCCTGACGTGTGCAAGATCCTCTGTTTGATTTAAAAACACCATCAGATTCTAAGGCATTTGGATAGAAAAATTGTTTTCCGTTTAATGAAATTCCAGAGATTAATCCGTTGTACATCGTTCTTTCGATCACATCAAAATATTGTGATTTACCCGTTAAATTATGTAATCTGTGATTCCAATATACATCTCCAATGGCAGCGCAGGTTTCGTTGTAAGCGGTTAAATTTGGCAATTCATAATTTTCTCCAAAAGCTTCTCCGTCATGTCTTGAACCAATTCCGCCTGTGATGTACATTTTTTTGTTGACCATATTATCCCATAACTTATTTACGGCATCGGTATATCCCTGGTCTTTTGTCATGGCGGCGATATCTGTCATTCCTGCATACATATAAACGGCTCTTACGGCATGACCAACCACTTCATTCTGTTGTACGACCGGAATATGATCTTGTGCATATTCGCCATATAATTTGTGATTGTTTGGATTTCCGCGATTGTCCAAAAAGTATTTCGCCAGTTTTAGATAGTCTTCTTTTCCTGTAATTTGGTATAATTTGATCAAGCCCGTTTCTACAATCTGATGCCCTGGAACGCCTTTTACCTGACCTGGTTTGTCGCCAAAAGTTTTTACTAATAAATCTGCATTTTTGATCGCAATGTCAAGGAAATTTCTTTTTCCGGTTGCTTCATAATGCACGACGGCAGCTTCAATCAAATGTCCTGAATTATAGCATTCGTGACTGATTTGTAATGATTCCCAACGTTTTCCCTCGATTACGGGAACCCACGGCGCTGGTGGTTTTGCCGGATTTATAGTTCTCCAGGTTGTTAGGTAACCGTCTTTTTCCTGACCAATTTTTACAATGGCAATTAAGGAATCCAATACTTTTTCAAGTTTTGGGTTTGGCGCACTGATCAAAGTATTCGATGCTCCTTCGATAATCTTGTAAACATCCGTATCGTCAAAAGGCATTTCCCCTCTGACTTCTCCTGTTTTTTGTTTTCCTGCGATTAAAAAATTCTCGAATCTCCCTTCTTCATTACATTTCTGAATGGCGTATGCAATCGTAATTTCCTGCACTCTTTTAATAATCGGCAACCAAAAAGAATCTGTCAGTTTTACATTTTGAATGTTGACCGGTTCAATTTCGTAACCCGCTTTTAATGCTGAAGTTTTGCTCGATTGCACTACATCATTCTTCGTTTCTTTACAGGAAACAAAAATTATAAGCGATAGAAAAATCGTTAAAATTGGAAAAGTATATTTTTTCATTATATTGTTATTCTATTTTAAAACGGGCCATAAATCATTGTCCCAAACCATTTCTTTAACTATTAATCTTGGCACTCCATTGGTTTTCTTTTCGTAAGCGTGGTAAAAAATATAATCTTTTCCATCAAATGTATAAGCGCTGTTATGGCCTACGCCAAAGTAATTTTCATCACCCTGAACTACAATACTTCCTCCGCCTTCGTTTAGTGATTTTCCATTTTTATCGACATAAGGTCCTGTTACGTTTTTAGATCTTCCAACAACGACTTTATAGGTGCTTTTTTCTCCGCGACAGCATAAATCCCAAGAAATAAATTGATAATAATAGCCGTTTTTCCTGAAGATAAAAGGAGCTTCAATTGCGCCATCGCCCGGATCTGAATCCGCTAATTCGAAGGTTCTTTTGCGTTTTGCAATCGTATGCCATTCTTGTGGCTGTGCGATTGATTTTAAATCCGGATTTAGTTTTACCAATTTCAATCCTTCCCAAAAAGAACCGAATGATAACCACGGTGTATTGTTTTCGTCGAAGATTAAATTAGGATCGATGGCATTCCACATATCACGATTGGGTTGCGATTGAATCACAATTCCCTGATCGACCCATTTGTAATTTTTATCTTTTGGATCTAAAGTTATATTGGTCGCCACGCCAATCGCCGATGTATTTTTGGCGAAAGCCGAAACGGAATAATACAGATAATAAACCTTGTTGTGTAACGAAATATCCGGTGCCCAAATGTGATTTTTGAAATCGGCTGCAACGCCATCTGCCCAAACTGGTTTGTCTTTGAAAACTTGTGGCTCGGGATTCCAGTTTTTTAAATCTTTAGAACTGAAAACACTGATTCCGTTACCGGTACAATACAAATAGTAAGTGTCTTTTTGTTTGATGACAACAGGATCGTGCACTACTATTTCCTGCGCAAATGAGAGTGAACCAATCAATAAGATTAGAATAAAAAATGTCTGTTTTATGTTTTTATAAACCATATAAGTGATATAAGTAAATTTAAATTTTGCGCTGACTTGAAACTTTTTAAATCATATAAGAAAACTGGAAACTGCGACTGAAAACTATTTACTGAATTCCTTCAGAAGTCATCACTACTCGTTTCATTGTTCCATCTTTATTGTAATACAATTTATCGACACAAACAGATCTTCTGAAACTTCCTCCGTTTGGAATTGACGCTCCATTGTGATAAATAAAATACGATTGTCCTTTAAAATCTATAATTGCTTGATGATTAGTGTTGCTGTTTCCTGCTAATTCATTCAAGATTCCTTTAAATTCCCACGGACCATTAATGGATTTACTCATCGCATAAGCTATTTTTTCAGGAAACTCATAAGCGTATGATAAATAATACCAGTCTTTATGTTTGTGAATCCAAGGCGCTTCGGTAAAGTGAGGTAGATCGATGTGCTGAATTGCCCCGTCTAATTCCAGCATATTGTCTTTTAATTTTGCGTAATGACACGCGGTATTTCCCCAAAACAAATAGGCTTGTCCATCGGTATCGATATAAACCGTTGGATCGATATCGTCCCAGCTTATATTGGCAAATTTGGTCATGTCATTTGTAATCAAGGCTTTTCCTAAAGCATCTTTAAAAGGCCCTGTTGGACTATCCGAAACTGCAATTCCAATGGCTTTTCCGGGTACTGAACCATGCTCAACCGTTACATACCAATAGAATTTTCCGTTTCTTTCAATTACTTGCGAAGCCCATGCGTCACCTTTTGCCCATGCAAAATCAGATGCTTTTAAAGGCACCGGATGCGATTCCCATTTTTTCATATCTGATGAAGAATAGACTACCCATTCGTTCATTTTATAGAAGTTGAAATCGTTTGGCGCTTCGTCATGACCAGCGTATAAATAAACTTTGTCTTTGTAAACCAATGCCGCAGGATCGCCTGTGTATTGATCTTTGATGATCGGGTTATTGAATTTTTTGGGATCGATTTGAGTTTTATTAGATTGTGCCTGAACTACTGGAAAGCAGGCAAGCAAAACTAAAAGCGACAGGCTTGTAATTGTATTTTTCATTATGATTTATTTACACATTATTTTTTCACGCAGATTTTTATTTTTTAAGTCATGATAAATAAGTCCCGTCGGGGTGACATATTTGCAATTCTTGAGAAAAACTTATATATCGCTCCGCTGGAGCTAATAGAAACAACCTATTATATTCGCTATAAATATTACGCTCCGCTGGAGCTTTTAATACCCTAAACTACTTTCTTGAAATCTGTGGCTATTATTGAATGTTGGAATTTGGGATTTAAAAAATTGGAATTTTCTTAATTCATTTTCTTGCCCCAAACCGGTAATCCTGCTGATGTTAAACCGGAATAACTCAAAGTCACTTTTCTGGTGGCCAGTTCCCAATCCCAGGCATCAGATACATTGCATTTTACTCCGTTTACGGTTAGGATCTTTTTGGAGCTGTCATACGACCAAGCACCTGTAACATCTCCGCTTACTTTTTTATCGGCAGTTAAATAAACCGTAACGGCTTTCTGAATGACTTTGTATTGATAATTCATTGTTATTTGTTCCCAAGTTCCCACAAAACTAGCTTCTGTAATTGTTGTTGCCGGAACTCCGGCATAACGTTCTGCTTCTACAACCGGCCAACCATCTTCTGTCCATTGAATACCTCGAACGTGTCCCATCATTACAGCATTCGAAACTGCAATTCCCGGAACTCCTTCGGGCAAACGCGCTTGTGATGCATAATACCATTGTTTGGTATCAGGATTTTGGAAGATTCCACAATGTGAGATTCCTACCCAGCCTGTATGATTTTTAAAAGAATAAGGATGTGTCAACATTGGGAAACAATCTGCTCCTGATGTAATGCTGCTTCCGCTAATGGTTTGATAAGGTCCTAAAATGCTTTTTGAACGAGCTACACGTGTATTATAGGCAACAGATAATTCGTCATAAGCCAGAAATAAATAATAATATTGAGTCTCCGGATTGTAGATAATTTCGGGTCCTTCGAGTGCTTGCCAACGGTTTGAATTTACATTTCCGCGTCCTGCAATACGTGTTCCGTAATCGTCAATTGTTTTTAATTTATCCGGCTTTCCCGTTGTTGGATTCAGTTTTAAGGCTGCGATTCCGGAATGCCATGAACCGTAAATTAAATACTGATCGCCTTCAGGAGTTTGTATAAAACTTGGATCGATGGCGTTGAATTTAAAATAAGCATCCCAATCGTTTCCTCCGTTTCGAACGTAACTTTTTACACCGTCAGGTTCTGAGCAAACTACCATTCCCTTGTCTATCCAATTATTGGAAGCCAAATCATCTGTCTCGGCTAAGCCAATAAAAGCACGTTCTGTCCAGGAAGTATTGGTGTCTGTTCCCACAATTGGGTTTGTTACTACGATGCTGTAATACATTCTGTAGATATTACCCACTTTGCGAACACAAGGTGCCCAATATCCATAATTAGGGTTTGTAATGGCGGGCAATGCAGGAGACATTCTGGCTCTTTTATTGTTTAGGGAATCTTTTACCCAAGCCGGAGCTTCGGTCATGGATGATCCCATAAATTCCCAATTGATTAAATCTTTTGATCTTCTGTAAAAGAAATGACCGTGTCCGTCAGTTGCATTTCCATAAGAAGCATCGGTTTGATACATATAATAGTATTCACCACATTTTTCTACTGTTGGATCGTGCACGTTGGCTAAATTCCATTGTGCTTTACTTCCCCAACTTGAGATTGCGGTATAATTATCTGCGTAAGTTGGTCCGGGAAAAGCAGGCGGAACTACTACAACAGGTGGCTCAACAACCGGATCAGGATCTTTTGTAGGATCATCACTTGAACAACTTGTCAATGCAACTGCAATTAAAAAGAGCCCTCCTATATATGAAACTATTTCTAAAATGGAATTTGATTTTTTCATTTTTTAGCTTTTTATTTTCCTTCTAAAACTACTACGGAGAAAGGAGGAATTGTGATTTCAAGTTTTCCTTTTTTGTTTTCGAAACCTTTAAAAACTGTTGGTACAATTTTGTTTGGCGTATCGAATGAATTGTAATCTTGTAATTTTGCCGATGTTAAAATGATTCCTGTGAAGTTTTTTACACCAAGTTCATTTACATCAATTTCTATTTTATTTTTATTCTTTGCATCCACATTTACTAATGAAATATGAACTGCTCCGCTTTTGTCTTTTGATGCCGAAGCCGAAACTGCCGGAAGTGATTCTCCGTTGAAAGTGTATAATGGTGATTGAAAACTTATTGGTAATAATTTGGCATCCTGATGAACGCTGTATAATTTCATGACATGATACGTTGGCGTTGTAATCATTTTTGCTTTATCTGTAAGGATTACAGCTTGCAAAACATTGACACATTGCGCTAAGTTTGCCATACGAACTCTGTCAGCATGATTGTTGAAAATGTTCAATGTTGCTCCGGCTAAAACCGCATCTCTCATGGTATTTTGTTGGTACAAAAAACCAGGATTTGTTCCTTTCTCTACTTCGTACCAAGCTCCCCATTCGTCAACGATCATGGCTACCTTTTTCTCCGGATCATATTTGTCCATAATGGCTGAATGTTTGGTCACCAATTCTTCCATTTTTAAAGCCGATTGAATGGTATGAAAATAGCCGTCTTCTGTAAAGTTTACGCCATCGCCTTTTTTACCCCAATTGATTACGGCATAATGATGAACACCTAATCCGCCTAACATATTGATTGGAATGTTTTTCATTAAAACTTCTGTCCAGTTATAATCAGCACTGTTTGATCCTGATGCGATACGGGTGATTCCGCCTGTGTTTTCCCAATCTGACATGAAGGTGGCATATTTGCGGTATTCATTAGCATAATATTCTGCAGTCATATTTCCTCCGCATCCCCAGGCTTCGTTTCCAATTCCCCAGAATTTCACTTTCCAAGGTTCTGTTCTTCCGTTTTTTTTACGCAAATCGCTCATTGGGCTTTTTCCGCTAAAGTTGGTATACTGAACCCAATCTGCCAATTCCTGAACGGTTCCGCTGCCTACGTTTCCTGATAAATACGGTTCTGCACCAAGCAATTCACACATATTCAGAAAATCGTGCGTTCCAAAACTGTTGTCTTCTGTTGTTCCTCCCCACCATTTGTTTACAATTGTTGGTCTTTCCGGTTGTGGTCCAATTCCGTCTTTCCAGTGGTACGTATCGGCAAAACATCCTCCGGGCCATCTTAAATTTGGGATTTTCAATTCTTTCAAAGCTTTAATAATATCATTTCTAACTCCTTTTGTATTCGGAATTTTAGATGTATCTCCCACAAAGAAACCTCCATAAATAGAACGCCCTAAATGCTCTGCAAAATGTCCGTAAATATTTTTATCTATGGTTGGAGCATCCGCCGTATTTTTGATTGTAACCACTGTGGCTTGGTTTTGAGCGAAACTTACCTGATTGCAAATGGTAAAAAGAAATGTGATTAAAAGTGCTTTTTTCATAGTTTTATTTATAAGTTATAAAGAGGAAAGCGATATGAAACTTTCCTCTAAATAGTGTTTTTAATACGAAAGTGTTGGCCATCCTGATGACCATGTAAAATAGACGATTTCGAGCTTTGGATTTCCGCTATCGGCTCCGTCATAATAATGAACAGATCCTTTTTGGGTTCCTACAATTCTGGATAAATGTCCTGGTCCTATATAGTTTCCTTGTGTAGCCAAAACTGTTGTTCCACCGCCACTTGTCAGTGCTGTTCCGTTTTTGTCTACAAATGGTCCAAACGGACTTGTCGAACGACCTACTACAATATAATAGGTACTGTTTACTCCATTACAGCAATTGCCTCGGTTAACGAACATGTAGTAATAACTTCCTTCTTTGATTAAACAAGGAGCTTCCCAACTGGCGCTGCTTCCGCCTGCTACAATGGTTCTGCTTCCTGTTGTTTTTCCTGTGGATGGATTAATTTGAATAACTCCAATTCCGGCATGCCAGGAACCGTAGGCCATATAAACGTTGCTTCCGTCTACTAATATTGAAGGGTCAATTGCATTTACATCTGAAGATGAAGACGATGAAACCACAACGCCTCTGTCTGTCCAGGTTGTTCCTGCTGAAGCACTTATGGCCGGAGCAGTTATTAAACCAATTGCTGATGTGGCTGCACCAAAAGTAGAACAGGAATAATACATATTCCATCGATTGTTGAACCACGCTACATCCGGCGCCCAAAATGTTTTTACAAAACCGGGAACATATCCTGTGATCCAACTTGGTGTAGAAGTAAATACTGATGCTCCCCAAGTCCAGGTTGTTAAGTTTGTAGAATAGGTCATTGGGATATTATCGCCTGTTGTAAAGACATAATAATTGACTCCGCTTTTTACAATTGTGCTTGGATCGTGTGACGGAACTGTTCCGGTAACTGTTTTTGCTGTTAGATTTTTTGTTTGAGAATTTTGAGTTAGTGCAATTGCGGCTGCATCCTCATTTGAAGGGATTATGACATCTTCATTTTGACAACTTACTAATAATACTGCTAATAAAACCAAACTTGTAATTGTTTTCATTTGTTATAATTTTTAGTCTTTGTGTTAATAATTATCTCTTAAAATCTCATTCTATATTTTTAAGATAATATCATGTAAAGATTTTTAGGTCTCTACATGATATTAGTATTCTTAGTTGCAGTTTGCAGTCTCAGTTTTCAGTTTTTCAGTGTAGAATGTGACTACAAACTGTGACTGCGACTGAAAACTTTAATAACTATCATTCTGTATTGTTCCGGGATTGTTATCCATTTCTAATTGCGGAATTGGATAAAATTCTCTTCCCGTTGTATACGAATTAAACTCAGCATCTCTGGATCTTAACCAAGCTAATTTTGTAGCATCCTGCAACCATCCCCAACGACGAATATCATCAAAACGGTGTCCTTCAAGTGGGAACTCCAGAAATCTTTCGTGCCCTATTTGTTCTCTCATTTGAGCTTGTGACATTCCTGGTTTTGTAGTGGCTAGATTTGGTAAACCAACTCGGTTTCTTACCATTTGAATATATCCGTATGCCCCAGGAGTATCACCAGTTTCATTTAAAGTCTCGGCATACATCAAAAGAACATCGGCATAACGTAATAAACGTTCATTAATACCTGAACGCCAATCCATTTCGCTTTCAAATTCTCCATCTGAATTTTGATATTTTCTACAGAATATATCATTCAAATCAGCAGGGCTTTTTGCGTAGTACGTTGCAAAATCTTGTCCATACAATTTCATCCCGCCTGGTTTATTGTAAAATATAGTGGCATCTAAACGAGGATCCAGATCTCCTGATTGAGTTTTCTCATCATGAAATTCGTTGAATAATGCATGCGAAGGCTGCACATCCGTCCATCCAAAACCTCTTGGTGCATAAGTGATAGCGCGCGCTGAAGTTTTTCCCCAATTTGAAGCTGGAATACCTCCCCAGCCTAATGCAACGCCTCCGGCCTCTCTGCTCATTTGTACTTCAAAAAGTGACTCTGAATTATTTTCATTAGCAGTTGTAAAATTATCGCGATAGTTTGATACTAAGGAATAAACACCTAAGTCAATAACTTGTTTGAAAGTAGTTTTGGCTTTATCAAAATCCTTAGTAAACAAATACGCTTTTCCCAGATACCCCAGAGCCGCCCCTTTTGTTGCGCGTCCTGCCTCCCCGCTATCTAAACCTGAAACACTAGCATATGAAGTAGGTAATAACTCAGCCGCAGCTGTAAAATCTGCAATGACTTGTGCCCAACCTTCTGCTTCTGTTTTCTGTGGATATTTTACTGCAATGTTTGTTGGAACCGGCACGTTTTTAAACATGTTTACTGCATGAAATAAGTAAAGTCCTCTCAAAAAATAAGCCTGCCCTAAAATTCTGTTTTTTAGCGCTGCATTAGTCATTGCGATATTTGGAACATTTGCCAAAACTTGATTCGCACGGTAAATTCCCTGATAATAGGTTTCGTAAGCCCAGCCATATATAGAAGCATCAGCTACATTTGAATTGAATCTGCCTGCATTATACATCGATCCCCAAGGACTATTGGTGCGGGCATCATCAGATCTTGCATCTAATAATAAAGGAGTACTTCGCATATAAGTACCATCTGTTATTAAACTACTGTAAACAGCGTTTATACCTGCAACCGCATCCTCATCTGTTTTCCAGAATGAGCCTGCTGTTTCAACATTAGGATCAACCTGAAGTAAGTCTTCATTATCAACGCAACTTGTTGTTAGCACAGTTACTGAAAAGAAAACCGTTATATAGTTAAATATTTTATATTTCATTTTAATACGTTTTTAATTGATTAGGATAGTTTTAAAAATTTACTTCAACACCCATAGAAATTGTTCTTGGATTAGGGAAAGATCCCGCATCGTATCCTCTGGAAAATAATCCGTCATTGTAATTAAAATCCGGATCGTAGCCTTTGTATTTACTAATAATTAATAAATTTTGTCCGTTGATAAATATCTTCGCTTTTTGAATAAAAGTGTCTTTAGGAACAGGGATTAAATATCCTATTTCCAATGTTTGCAATTTGATATAATCGCCACTTTCAATAAATCTGTTAGAGTCTCTTGAATTTGCATTTGGGTCTCCAATGATCGGACGTGGTACATCTGTATTTGTATTTGTTGGAGTCCAGTAATTCAATGCATCAACACTGCTGTTTCCGTATTGTTCTGTCATTAAATTGCGGTACAATCCGTTGAATACCTTGTTTCCACCGCTTCCTTGCCAAAACATCGAAAAGTCGAAGTTTTTATAATTAGCACTAAAATTAAATCCGTAACTATATTTTGGAATCGCAACTCCCTGAAAAGTTCTGTCAGCATCTGTAATTTTACCATCGCCATTTACATCTTTGAACTTAATATCTCCAATACCTGCATTAGTTTGCGTTGGTGACGCAGCTAAATCTGCCGCATTCTGAAAAATCCCTGCCGTTTCATAAGCAAAAAGTTCACCAATAGATCTTCCTACTTCTGTTTTTGAAGCTGCCCCGTAAATTGGATTTCCGTCACGACCAATTTGTAAAACCTCATTTTTTAAAGTTCCTATATTGGCCGAAATGCTATATTTAAATTTATGATGGTTATTGTTATAACTTGCTGAAAATTCTAAACCACTGTTTTTAACTGCTCCTGCATTTGTTACTACGTTTGCCGGAAATGCTCCTGTTGAAAAAGGCAACGGAACTCCAATTAATAAATCTGTAGATTTTTTTTGATAATATTCTGCTGTAATTTGTAAATCGTTATTAAAAAATCCTAACTCAAGAGCAACATTCGAAGTCGAAGTTTCTTCCCAATGCACATCCGGATCAATTGCACTTACTACCGTAGTTCCAGGTGCTAATGCATTGTTAAAATCATATCCTGCAAAAGCATTAATAGTTGGTGAATATGCATATACTCCAATCGTATTATTTCCTAAAATACCATAACCTCCTCTAAGTTTAATTGTATTCCACCATTCCGGTAAGTGAATAAATTTTTCGTTACTAACTTTCCAGGCTCCTGAAAAAGAGTAGAAATTACCCGTATTATTCTTTTCACTAAAAAGTGATGTTTTATCTTGTCTGAAGTTTCCGGTAATAAAATAACGATCATCATAAGAATAATTTAATCGGCTTAAATACGAAATATTCGTAATCGTACTTTTATATTCTCCTCCATCTCTTGAATCAGCATATTGAAGTTGACTGATCTCTCCCGGCGTATAACCAACACCTTTATTCCATAGTTTATAAAAATCCTTTTTCTCCTGAATCCACCCCGCTAGCGCATCAATTTTATGTTTACCAAGCGAAACTTCATATGTCAATAAATTATTCAGGAATGTTCTGGTCTGATTTCCGGTTTCAAGATCTAATGCAGCCTTCTCATTCGTTGTAATATAGTACCATCCTAGATTGCTTGGTGGATTAAATTTTCTGTTTTGCCAATCTAATCTATCATAACTTACATCTAGTTTGTATTTAAGTCCTTTAACGATTTCAAGTTCTCCCCAGATATCTCCAATGAAACGATTTCTTTTTCCGTTATTCGTTATTAAATTATTAAACCCAATTACATTCATCGAAATGGCTCTTTGCGTTAAAACATCTGTACCACCGTAACCGCCAAGTCTGTTTGGATCATAAACAGGCATCGTTGGAATAGCGCCCAGTAAATCAACAATCGCTGATTGACCTGCATTATATTCGTTGAAATTCTCTTTGTCAGATTGTGTATAACCAATCTTAGAACCGTATTTAAATTTTCCTTTTTTACCGTATAAATTTAAATTGGTCGATAATCTTTCATAATCTTGCGGGGAATTTAAATAGCTTGTATTTTTAAAATAATCTACATTCATATTATAGCCTAAATTCTCAGCTCCGCCATTAAGTGTAAGCGATTGATTTTGGATAATCCCTGTTTGAAAAGCCTCTTTTTGCCAATCTGTATTTACATTTTTTATATAAGAAGGACTTGTTGGGTCATTTCCCGGAGCAACAGTTAATCCGGCATTTAATTCAGCAGCAGTTGTAATTTTCTGATAGCCGACTCTGTCTGTCAGGTCCCATTTTTTAGCCACATTCTGAAGTCCTACTAATGATTTGAATTTAATGTCAAGTTTGCCATTTTTACCTTTTTTGGTCGTGATAATTACAACTCCGTTTGCTCCCTGAACTCCATAAATAGCAGCCGAGGATGCATCCTTTAGAACTTGCATCGATTCGATATCACCAGGCGCAAAATCATTTGGACTATCAACGATCATTCCGTCAATAACAAAAAGAGGATTGTTGTTTGTAAATGAATTTATACCTCTGATTTTTACATTTACAAAACCTCCTGGTTCTCCTGACGATTGTACTGTAACACCGGCAACCTGGCCCTGAAGCATTTTTGCAGGATCATAGGTTATCGTTTTTTTAGCAGCTTCCATATCAACCACACTTATCGAACCTGTAAGATCAGATTTCTTTTGTGTTCCGTATCCTACAACTACTACCTCATTTAGTTTATTGGTGTCTTCGCTCAAAGCAACATTCACTTTTGTTTGATTTCCTACTGATATTTCCTGATTTTGAAATCCTATAAATGAAAAGACTAAAACATCATTTGGAGATGCTTTAATCGAATATTCTCCATCAAAACCACTTGTAACAACTGTTTTGGTTCCTTTTATCAAAATATTTACACCCGGCAAAGGCAGTTTGTCCTGAGCCGAAGTAACAACTCCACCAATCAATTTGTCCTGCGCCGACATTTGATGGGCTGAAAATACTAGCATTATTAATGCTAAAAGCCATTCTTTTTTTGGCAATAAAAAATTGCAATAAAAAAATAATTTTTGGTTTGTTATCATATTGGTTAGTTTAAGTTGGTTAGCGTATAATTATAAGTGTTAATTCTACATTTGTAAATTTAAATAAAAAAAAACCTCAAAAACAAATTAATTTCACAAAAAAAGGTTGTAAAAAAAATGCATATCGCAAATTAAGTGTAAACATAACATTTAAAAAATCACGTTTATTTCAAAAAGAAAGCTCTTTTCTAATACTTATTTGTGTAAAATCTACACTTTTTATCAAAAAGGCTCTTTTTAATCAAAAAAAGGGAGTCTGAAAAAATTTACTAAATAGGCTTTTTTATAAATATTTGAAGGGAATAAAATCGTTATTTTTGTAAATAAAAACTGATTTTGACTACTAATTTTCAAATTTTGTTTGTACATTTTTTCAAAAAAGTATCCTGTATCTATCCTGTTTTGCTCTTAAAAAAATCACAAAAAGAAAAAGTCGTCATTAATTTTATGTGAAAAGTTGTTTTTTTAACTCTATTTTTGAGTAGGAATTAATGTAAGTGTAAAATCTACATTAATAAATTATGAAACGAATTAGGAAGTTTATATATTTACCAATAAAAAATTGAATATGCTAAACAGTTATAGCACTGCAGATAAAGTCTTATTAGCAGTAGATTGTATCATTTTTGGATTCGACCATGAGGGGTTGAAAATCCTTTTAATCAAGAGAGATTTTGAGCCTGAAAAGGGAAAATGGTCTTTGATTGGAGGTTTTCTAAAACGCGATGAAGTTTTAGATCATGCTGCTATTAGAATCTTAAATACCTATACCGGTTTAAACGATATCTATATGGAGCAATTATATGCGTATAGCGAAATCGATCGTGATCCTGTAGAAAGAACCATTTCAGTTTCTTATTATGCTTTGATTAATATCGAAAATCATAATGCTGAATTGATCAAGAATTATCACGCACAATGGTTTAGTATTACGGATGCCCCAAATTTGATTTTTGACCATGACGAAATGGTACAGCAAGCAATTAGAAGACTTCGTTACAGAACTTCGATAAAACCAATTGGTTTTGAGTTGTTGCCGGAAAAATTTACCATGCGTCAATTGTTAGAATTATATGAAGCAATCTTAAGCAAGGAATTAGACAAACGAAACTTTATCAGCAAGATCAATTCTTTAGAAATTCTAAATAAATTAGAGGAAAAAGATATGCAGTCTTCCCGCAAAGGATCTTATCTATACACTTTTAACAAGGAAAAATATGAGGAAAAATTACTTAACGATTTTATATTGAATTTGTAGAGAAAGTTTAGCCCACGGATTAAACTGATTTTCACTGATTTTTTTAAATGACAAATATTAAGATTAAAAAAGTTTCACGCAGATTTTGCAGATTAGAGCAGATCTAAATTTAAATCTGTATGAATCTGTAAAATCTGCGTGAAAAAACAAATAAAAATAAAACCCTGAAAGCCACAAACTCTCAGGGTTTTTTCTTCAAATAAAATTACTAAAAAACTAAACAAAAATTATTATTTATAATTAGCCACGGATCAAACAAATTAAACTGATTTTCACGGGTTTTTATCCTTATCAAATCTGCCTGATAAATTTAAATTTGCTATCCCTTTTAAAAAAAATTAAATCTGCGACAACCAATTTCATCCGTTAAATCCGTGGGCCAAAAAAAATTACTTTAACTATTTCCTTTTTGATAATCAGCCAAAAAAGTAGCTAACCCAATATCCGTTAGCGGATGTTTTAGCAAACCTTCAATTGCACTCAATGGTCCGGTGATAACATCTGAACCAATTTTGGCACAATTTATAATGTGCATTACATTACGCACTGAAGCTGCCAGTATCTGGGTTTCGTAACCATAATTATCATAAATCAATCTGATATCTTCAATCAGCACCATCCCGTCAGTAGAAACATCATCAAGACGGCCAATAAATGGCGATACATACGTTGCTCCCGCTTTTGCCGCCAATAATGCCTGACCAACAGAAAACACCAGTGTACAATTGGTTCTGATTCCTTTATTCGAAAAATACCTGATTGCTTTTACACCATCTTTGATCATCGGGATTTTTACCACAATCTGCGGGTGCAATGCCGCCAGCTTTTCTCCTTCTGCAATCATGCCTTCAAAATCTGTCGAAATTACTTCGGCACTTACATCACCATCAACCAATTCACAGATCTTAATATAATGGTCCAGAATATTCTGAGCTCCTGTAATTCCTTCCTTGGCCATTAACGAAGGGTTTGTGGTTACACCATCTAAAACGCCTAAATCATTGGCTTCTTTAATATCTTTTAAGTTTGCTGTGTCTATAAAAAATTTCATTTCTTTCTGTTATTTTGATAAGTTATAATTGTTTTCTTCTAAATATTTAAGGATCTCTTTACGGGCATTTTCACTCGTGAATCCAAATTTCTGATCTAAAACTGATGCCGGTGCTGAATAGCCAAAATGATCCAATCCAAAGACCTTTCCGTTACTGCCCGCCAGATTTTCTAAATTAACAGGAAGTCCCGCAGTAAGCCCAAAGACCAATGAATTTTTTGGAATAACGCTTTCCTGATATTCTAAAGATTGAGTTCTAAAAAGTCCTTCTGAAATAATAGAAGCCACATTTATATTTAATTTAAAATCCTTTTCGAGCTCATTTGCGGCTTCTATAAGTGTTGCAACTTCTGATCCGTTTGCGATCAAAGTGATATCTGGATTCTGATTTGATTTTACCAGATAACCTCCTTTTTTAGCCTGGGAAGCTTCCTCAAATCTTGATTTCCCATTTGTTGGAAGATCTTTGATATCTTGTCTGGAAAGAATTAAACCTGTTGGTGTCTTTTTATTTTCAAGTGCCATTTGCCACGCAACCGAAGTTTCGACAGCATCTGCCGGACGCAAAGCCAATAAACTCTGAGCACCGGAATGATTTTTAATTTTTTCCAATAATCTAATTTGGGCTTCCTGCTCGATTGGCTGGTGTGTTGGCCCATCTTCGCCTACGCGAAAAGAATCGTGTGTCCAGACATATTTTACCGGTAATTCCTGAATTGCCGCCAAACGAATTGCCGGTTTCATATAATCTGAAAACACAAAAAACGTTGCCACAACGGTGATAACACCACCATGAAGCGCCATTCCGTTCGCAATTGCTGCCATCGTCAATTCGGCAACACCGGCTTGTAAAAATCCTCCTTTGAAATTATTCTTTTGTAAAATCGAAGATTTTTTCAGGAAACCATCTGTTTTGTCACTATTGGATAAATCTGCCGAAGAAACAATCATGTTCTCTACATTTTCAGCCAAATATCCCAGAACTGCCGCCGATGCATCACGAGTTGCTGCATTTGCTTTTTGAGTAATACCGGCAAAATCCAGAGTGGGAAGATCTCCATTAAAAAAATGTTTCATCTTTGTTGCCAATTCAGGATTCTGTTTTTCCCAGGCTGAGATTTGTACTTTTCTATTCGAAGCTTCTTCTGTTTTATTTTTTAAAATTTCTTTATAATGAACTGCAACATCGTTATAAACTGCAAATGAATCTTCTGGATTTGCACCAAGATTCAGCAATGTTTTTTCGAAATTCGCCTTTGTAGCACCAATAGGTTTTCCGTGCAATTCGCATTGTCCTTCGTACATAGTTCCGTCAGCAGTTACACAGCCTTTTCCCATTATAGTACGCCCAATAATCAAAGTTGGTCTTTCTAATTCGGCATGAGCTGCATTTAATGCTGAACGAATATGAGTATGATTATGTCCATCAATTGTAATTACTTTCCAACCCCAGGATTCATATTTCATCGCCGTATTCTCCGTTGTAACCTCATCTGTCATCGACGAAAGCTGCACATCATTTGAATCATAAAACATAATAAAATTGTTCAGTCCAAGATGCCCCGCAATTCTTCCTGCGCCTTGTGAGATTTCTTCCTGAACTCCTCCATCAGTTATAAAACCATATATTTTATGATCAAATAAATTCTCAAATCTTGCTGATAAGAACTTCGCAGCAATTGCCGCTCCAACTCCCATCGCATGACCCTGACCCAAAGGTCCTGAAGTATTTTCGACCCCTCTTTTTACATCAATTTCAGGATGACCGGGAGTTACAGAACCCCATTGCCTGAAATTTTCAAGATCTGATTTTTCGTAATTGCCAAGCAAATGATATTGTGCATACATTAAAGCCGAAAGATGTCCGGCATCCATAAAAAAACGATCTCTAAAGATCCAGTTCATATCTGTTGGATCGTATTTTAGATATTCAGTATATAAAATATGCATGAAATCTGCGCCTCCCATAGATCCTCCGGGATGGCCTGAATTTGCTTTTTCGACCATCGAAATGGCCAGAGCTCTTATATTATCTGCCGATAATTGGTCTATTTTTTCATTCATTGCTAAGTTGTAATTTTAAGTTGGTTTGGTTTGGTCAATAGTGGTTTTTATCTGTTTCAACTCAATTTCAAATAGAGCTCGTTCTATATAGCAGGAAACAAATTATAAGTGTAAAATTTACATTTACAAATGTATGTAAAATAATTCTACAAAAACAAAAAAATTGTTTCCTTGTTTTTTTAATTAAAATTTTAGGAATTTAATACATTAACGGTTTGTATTATGAGATATTGGTTAAAAAAATTAATCTCACAAAAGCGTTAAGAAGCAAAGTTTAAACACAATATTCATTTTCAACAGAACGAAGAATCTCACTCGTAACACAACAAAATAATTACGCAGTCTTTGTCATAGCACGCGGATGATACGGATTTGCTTCGTAAAAACGCGGATTAAAAACAGATTTTTATTTTTGTTCATAAATTAACCACGATCTTGTCATCCTGAGGACGAAGGATCACACTCGTAATTCCGTAATCTTTGTCATAGCACACGGATGACACGGATTTACTTCGTAAAAACACGGATTAAAAACGGATTTTATTCTTTTTTATTTATTCAATATCAAGTAACCATAATCTTGTCATCCTGAGGAACGACGGATCACACTAGTAATTTCGCAATTTTTGTCGAGCTTCTTGTGGATCATTCCTGCATCAGGATGACAAACTAAACGAAAATATTGTTATGAAAATGAGTGTCCTAGCCCCGATAGAAGTGGAAATCCTTTTGTGGCTTCCGATAGCTATCGGGAGCCACAAAAGATTGAAACGGATAGCGGGATTAGCTCCTAAAAAAAAAATAGAAAGCCTTTACAAAGAATTACGCATTGTAAGCGATGATTTATTTTCTATTTGTTCTTTCTTACCTTTAAGAACCATGTCTGCCAGAATTTTTCCCATTGTTTCAAAATGGGTCGAAATTGTTGTGATTCCGTTAGCTACAATCTTTTTTAATGGCGTTTCATTATAGGATATAATCCCCAGGTCGATTCCTAATTTCAGGTTCTGATCTCTTGCTTTTTCGATTACGCGCACTAAATCACGATCATTGGGTATAATGTATAAATCTCCTAAAGTAATTTTGCGATCAGTAAATTCTGTGATGATTTCATATTCAAAATTATATTCGGCACAAAAAGCTTCAAAACCAATTTTCATTCCGAGTGGTTCTCTGAATCCGGGAAAAATCAAAATCAGTTTTTCATATTTTCCTAACCTCGATTTCCCATTAAACAAACCTTCAAAAATATCTTTTTCATGATTTTGATAAATTGCCGGATACAATTTAAGCTCCGGATTGGTCTGATCCAGTATGATAACTTCACTTACTGGTAGGGTTTTTATAAATTTTGCCACATCAGTGAAGTTGGTGGGCATGATGATGTATTTTGTATAATTTCCGCTGCTGTCGTTTATGAGTTTTTGAAAAACCTGCGGATTAAAATGATGAAAGAAAATATCGACCTGTACATTTTTACCAATATGCTGCAAAAACGAATTATAGATGTCTTCCTTGAAACTATTTAATTCGTCAAACAACAGAAAAACCTTCTGTTTTATAGTGACTTCAACGCTTTTAACATAATATCCCTTGCCTGGAATAGCATAAATAATACCTCTTTTTTTGAGTTCATCATATCCTAATAAAACAGTATCACGCGATAACGAAAATGCCAGACACACTTTATTAACAGACGGAAGACGATCGCCTTTTACCAATTTTTCTTCTTCAATTGCTTTTTCTATTGAAAGAATTATCTGCTTATATTTTGGCAGACCGATGTTGTTTTGAATCGAAATAATATTCATAAAAAAAGTGATTTTGGTGCAATATACAAAAAACTGGTAGGTACTGGTATGGAAAGATAACGAAATGTTTCTATTTTTGGATTTCACTTTTGGTAATAATAATATGGAAATAAAACATATATCGCATTTTCAAGATGTATCTATATCTAAATCATTTGGTTTAACACCAGAAAACGAAGAAATTCTTGCTTTTGAATTGTCTAATAAAAACGGAATGAAGGTACAGATAATTAATTTTGGTGCTACTGTAACTTTATTGCAAATTCCGGTTTCAAATGATAGTCTTATAGATGTTGTTTTGGGTTTTAATACCTTAGAATCTTATTTGGCTTCTTATAACCTACCAGGTGCTCCTTATTTTGGTGCAACTGTTGGCCGTTATGCGGGCAGAATAAACAAAGGCAAGTTTACATTAAACGATAAGACATTTCAGTTAAATATAAACAATGGCAAAAATGCATTGCACGGCGGTAATATTGGTTTTGGACAGAAAGTATGGAATGTTACTAATGCAACTTCCGGAGAAAATCCGTCAATAACATTAAGTCTTTTAAGTGAGGATTTAGACGAAAATTTTCCCGGAGAATTACACGTAGATTTAACGTATACGATAACCGAAGAAAATGAATTAAAGCTGGAATACAAAGCTACCCCAACAGAAGATACTGTTATCAACTTAACGCATCACAGTTATTTTAATCTCGATGGTCATGAGGGTTCTGTTTTGGATCAAAAACTGTTTATTGCTTCTGATAAAATACTGGAAATAGATTCAGAGAATATCCCAACAGGAAATTTCACTGCTCTTTCTGATCATGATTTTGACTTTAGAATACCTAAAAATGCTCCGGCATCTATTGATAATTCATTTGTAATTGAAGCTACAAATGATGCTGTTGCAAAATTGTACAGCTCTAAAAACAATTTGCAAATGAGCGTTTACACGGATCAGCCAAGTGTACATATATATGTAGGCGGGAAATGTTCTGATACTTTAAAAGGAAAAGCAAATACAAAATACCATTCGTCAAGCGGAATTTGTTTTGAAACTCAAAATTATCCGGACGCACCTAATCACACTCATTTTCCGAATTCGGTTTTGAAAAAAGGTACGGAATACCAGCAGAAAACAGTTTATAAATTTGAAAATATAAACAAATCGATCAATTAAAAAAGTTTACGAATTATAAGATATTACCATTTCAATTACAAAATAATGAATGACATTTTAATACAGAACACTACTGCTTTTTTTGAGAAATCTTTTGGATCTGCTGCTCAAAAAGTGGTACTTTCTCCGGGAAGAATCAACATCATTGGGGAACATATTGATTATAATGACGGTTATGTTTTACCTGCAGCAATCGACAAAGTTATTTGTTTTGCCTTCGAGAAGAGCAACACCAAAAAATCTAAAATAATCGCGATCGATTTAAACGAAGAATTTGAGGCTGATCTGACTGAGGAAATCAAATTAAGCGACGTTGTCTGGACCAATTATATTCGCGGCGTTATCAAACAATTGCAGGATAACGGATTTGTGTTTGAAGGTTTCAACTGTGTTTTTAGCAGTAATATTCCGGTTGGTTCGGGATTATCCTCTTCGGCGGCTTTAGAATGCGGAATGATTTATGGAATTGCAGCGCTTTTTGATTTAAAGATTGAAAAAATTGATATTTCTTTATTAGGACAAAAAGCAGAACACTGGGTGGGTATCAATTGTGGTATTATGGATCAGTTTTCAAGTGTTCACGGTCTTGAAAATAAAGTGATAAAATTAGATTGCAACACATTGGATTTTGAATATCACAATGCTGATTTTAAAGATTACTCTTTGATTTTGTTTGATAGCAATGTAAAACATTCTCTTTTTACATCTGAATACAATACCCGAAGAATTGAGTGTGAGCAAGGGCTGGCCATTATAAAAAACAATTTTCCTGAAGTAAAAAGTTTCAGGGATTGCACTGAAGAGCAGCTTTTAAGCATTCAGGATAAAATAAATCCTACTGTTTTTAAGAGGGTATATTATGTTGTAAAAGAAATTAATCGTGTTATAAAGGCTTGTGAGGCTCTTGACAGCGGAAATATAGAACTTTTAGGACAATTACTTTTTGAAACTCATTATGGTTTATCGCAAGAATATGAAGTAAGTTGTGCCGAGTTGGATATGCTGGTAGATACTGCAAAATCTGATGATGCTATTATTGGTTCCAGACTAATGGGAGGCGGTTTTGGAGGCTGTACTATCAATTTGATTAAAAAAGGACATGAAAATGAGGTGAAAAGTAAGTTTTCAAATCTTTATTTAGATACATTTGGGATTAAATTAAAATTCTATGATGTAAAAATCTCAAACGGAACTACACTACTTTAATACCACAAGAATTACAATGAAAAATTTTGACATTAATGAAGATCCTCACAGACGTTTCAATCCCTTAATCAACGAATGGGTTTTAGTATCACCTCATCGTGCAAAACGACCTTGGCAAGGACAAAACGAAACAATTGCAACTGAAGCATTACCTAATTACGACCCAACTTGTTATTTGTGTCCGGGAAATGTTCGCGCAAACGGAGTAAACAACCCGAATTACGAGAGCAGTTTTGTGTTCGAAAATGATTTTGCTGCTATGAAGCAGGACGAGATTATTTTTGAAGAAGATATAAAACATACTTTTTTTAAAGCAAAACCGGAACAGGGAATTTCCAGAGTGGTTTGCTTCTCGCCAAGACACGATCTTACCTTACCTGAAATGGAAATTGAAGGAATTGAAAACATTATCAAGACCTGGCAAAAAGAATATACTGATTTAGGAAATATCAAGTATATTAACCACGTTCAGATTTTTGAAAACAAGGGAAGTGTTATGGGTTGCAGCAACCCGCATCCGCATGGGCAAATCTGGGCGCAATCATCATTGCCAACTCAGGTAGAGAAAACACAAAACAGCCTAAAAACTTATTTTGATAAAAATAACAGAACACTTCTTGAAGATTACCTGCAAGCGGAATTAAAAACCGGAGATCGTGTTGTGATCGAAAATGATCACTTTGTAGCACTTGTTCCGTTTTGGGCAATCTGGCCATACGAAACTATAATTATCAGCAAAAGGGCTGTTAATAAGATTACGGATTTTACAGCTGATGAAACGAATGCTTTTGCTGTTATTTTAAAACAATTAACGATTAAGTACGACAACCTGTTCAGTACTTCATTCCCTTATTCATCAGGAATTCATCAGGCTCCAACAGATGGTTTAGACCATCCTGAATGGCATTTCCATATGCATTTTTATCCGCCGTTATTGCGTTCAGCAACGGTTAAGAAATTCATGGTTGGATATGAAATGTTGGGCGAATCGCAGCGAGATATCACTCCTGAAAAAAGTGCCGAAATTTTAAGACAACAATCAGATGTGCATTATAAATCGACTAAGAAATAAACCATCAAAAGTCCTTTTACAGAAAGCCAATTTAAAATTTAACATAATAATTTATTTATAAATGTAAAAAACACATTTGTAAATAGCGTATTTATAATTTTTTATTTTACTTTTGGCTTTCATTCTTATTTTGATAAAAAAATAACAGAATAAAAACACATATCTTATTTTTAAATGAATACAAATAACAAAATCTTAGTTTGAAAATTATCCTAAACTAATGATTTTTAAAAAACCAAATTAAACAAACAATCACCTATACTAATTTTTAAAATACTACTAACAATGAACCAGAACCTCGCTTTCGCAGATTATGCGGTTTTTATTATTTATTTCATCGTAGTTTCTGCCTACGGTTACACTGTTTACCGCAAACGTAAACAAGACGAACAAGATGCTAAGGCTTACTTTTTGGCCGAAGGAAACTTAACGTGGTGGGCTATTGGAGCATCATTAATTGCATCAAACATTTCAGCTGAACAATTCATCGGGATGAGTGGTGAAGGTTTCTTTTTAGGAATCGCTGTTGCTGCTTATGAGTGGTTAGCCGCTATTGCTTTGATTATCGTAGCAGTCTGGTTTATTCCGGTATATCTTAAAAATAAGATTTATACGATGCCTCAATTCTTAAAAACACGTTACAATGAATCGACTGCATTAATTATGGCAGTTTTCTGGTTGTTTTTATATGTATTTGTAAACTTAACTTCTATTTTATATTTAGGGGCTGTTGCTATTAATGGTTTAGCGGGGGGAGAATATCTGCACGTGATCATGATAGGTTTGGCAGTGTTCGCTTTATTTATCTCTTTGGGAGGTATGAAAGTCGTGGCGTATACAGACGTTATTCAGGTTGCTGTTTTGATCATTGGAGGCTTGGTTACTTCATACATCGCACTAACAACTGTTGGACAATATTTTGGAGTAGGTGAAAATGCTATTGCCGGTTTCAAGGTTTTAATGAGAGAAGCTCCTGAGCATTTCAAAATGATTATCCCAAAACCAACTGCAACATCTTCTCAGCTTGATATCGATAAATATTTAACTTTTCCTGGTTTGATGTCTTACCTTGCCGGTATCTGGATCATCAACTTAAACTACTGGGGTTGTAACCAATACATTACTCAAAGAGCTTTAGGTGCTGATTTGCAAACTGCCCGTACTGGTATTTTGTTTGCAGGGATGCTTAAATTATTAATGCCATTAATCGTAATGTTACCTGGTATTGCTGCTTACGTTCTTTACGAAAACGGACATTTACCTCAATTGGTCGGAGGAAAAGACGGAGCTTATTCTGCTGTATTGACTTTCTTGCCAACAGGTTTAAAAGGACTTTCTGTAGCAGCATTAACAGCTGCAATTGTGGCTTCATTAGCCGGAAAAGTAAACAGTATCTCGACTATTTATACATTGGATATTCATAAAAAATACATTCAGAAAGACGCCGGAGAAAAACAACAGGTAAATATTGGTAGAATTGCCGTTTTTGCTGCAATGCTTTTAGCGGTATTATTTACATGGAATGATATCTTAGGAATTGGCGGAGTTGGTGGATTTACCTACATCCAAAAATACACCGGATTTATTAGCCCCGGAGTTTTCGCGATGTTCTTTCTTGGTATGTTCTGGAAAAGAACTACCGGAACTGCAGCAATTGTGGGTGTAATTTTAGGATTTGTTCTTTCTGTATTGTTCAACGAATACGCTCCAATGATTTTTGGAAACGAGACTTTATTGTACACAGCGTATCCTAACGGAAAAGGTGCATTCGAAATCCCTTTCCATATTTGTATGGGATTATCATTCTTCTTTACTATGCTTGCGATGATCGCAATCAGTTTTGCAGGACCAAAAGTAAATCCAAAAGCGTTTGAAATAGACGCTGAAATGTTTAAAGTAAAACCACAAACTACAGTTTTAATCGTAATTACATTATTGGTTATCGTGGCTTTGTATGTTAAATTCTGGTAGTATAATTTTTTACTATATTATTTTTTGAAGATTAAAGAGGATGCTACAAACAGCATCCTCTTTTTTATTCTACAAAGATTTCACTTACATTTACCCCCGAATAATTAACCAACATTATAAAAAAATGAAAAGACTAATATTTGCATTATTCCTTATTTCCGGAGTTGCCTTCGCACAGGACATGAAAGTCGTTCAGGGTAATTTTGATTTCTTAAAAGATCAAAAAGAAATCAACACTCAGTTTGATTATAGTAATTTTACTATGATGAAAGAAAATAAATCTGAGGCACAATATATCGAAGAACACAAAGCCGATTTGGATAAAAAAGCAAAAGGAAACGGCAATCTTTGGGAAAAGAGATGGGTGGTTTCTAAAGACCAGATCTGGACGCCTAAATTTTTAGAAATAGGAAACATTGTATTGTCTAAAGCAAAAAAAGATCTTAACTTTCAGGAAGGCTTAAATACTCCTTATACCTTAATTGTACAAACCGTTTGGATTTACCCGGGTTGGGATGCCGGAATTATGAAACAACCTGCAAAAGTTACTACAAATCTAAAGTTTGTTGAAACTGCCAATAAATCAAATGTCCTGCTAGAAATAACAAGCGAAGAATCTCCGGGAGATCAATGGGGAAGTAACTTTAGTAATGAATCCAGAATTGGTGAAGGATATGCTAAAACAGCAAAATCTCTTTCGAAAATGATTATAAAGAAAGCATACAAATAGTATTTTACCAAAACATTTGTTTTTTTATCAATACCTATTATAAAGAATTTTAAATACCTTTGAAATATGGGCACAGCAACCAAACCCAAACATATTGGCCGAAATATTAGCCGTATCAGAGAACTTCGTGGTATTAAACAAGAAATACTTGCAGAGGCCATGGGAGTAAGCCAACAAACGGTTTCCAGCATTGAAGGAAGCGAAGAAGTTGATAGTAAAAAGCTGGTATAAATAGCAAAAGTACTTGGCGTTAAGGTTGAAGCAATTTAAAATTTTTCAGAAGAAAACAGATTAGTTATTTTAATACTTTCAACGATAGTCCTAATAACTTCTTTGGAAATAACATTAATACTTGCAACTTTTAATCCTCTTGATAAAGTGATAGAACTTTACGAACGCTTAATTCAGGTTGAAAAAGAGAAGAATGAATTTTTAGAAAAAATGTTAAAAGAAAAATAATATTCTTTATAAGGTTGTTTTATAAAAAAAGCGCAAAATCATAAAAGATATTTGCGCTTTTTTCTTGGACATTATATTAAGAACCTTGATTTTCTTCTTTTTGCATATTCAGTAAATACGCCATATTCTTGATTACGTGATCATGTTTCTTAACAAACGGATTTTCTTCATTCCATACATATCCTGCAAGAACAGAACATATTTTTTCTTTAACATCAGGGTTTTCCGGTTGGTGAAAGAATAAAGTCTGAAGATTTCCGGTGTACCATTCTTTTACATAAGTGGTAAAAACAGCAATACCGCGTTTCATGTATTCAGTAAATTCAACTTCCCAGTCTACTTCAATTCCTTTTGATTCTTTAAGGTATAATTTTGCTGCGAGCATACCGGATTCGGTTGCAAAAGCAACTCCGGATGAAAAAACAGGATCTAAAAACTCAGAACTATTTCCGGTCAGGGCAAAACCATCTCCGTACATTCTTTTTACGGCTCTTGAGTAATTCTCCAGTTTTACGGGTTCAAATAAAAATTCAGTTCCTTTAAACCTTTTGATATAATAATCTGATTTTTGAATCGCATTTCGCAAAGCCTCAGCATTGTCTTTATTTTCAGAAAGAGAATTAATATAATCCGTTGGGCCTACAACCCCTAAACTGGTGTTTCCGTTCGAAAACGGAATTACCCATAACCAAACTTCTGTTTCGAGAATATCAAACGAAATCTGAGTTCCTTCCTCTCCTTCAGTTCTGTTAATGTCTTTTACGTGTGTAAATATCGAAGAATGCGGATCTAGTTTTGATGGCGTATCGAGATCTAAAAGTCTTGGCAGAACACGCCCGTATCCGCTGGAATCTATAATAAAATTAGCATGAATTTCTTTAAGATTTCCGTCCTTATCCTTTACGATCGTTTTCGATTTTTTACCTTCAAAAGAAACCTCCAGCACTTCAGATTCAAATTCAAGATCAATCCCTTTTCGAATCACTTCCTGCGCCATTGTATGATCAAAATCAGCTCTTGGCACCTGCCAGGTCCAATCCCAGCCCTCACCAAATTTTTTACTGAAATCAAAAACGCATATTTCTTCTCCTCTGATAAATCGGGCACCTAATTTCTTTTCAAAATTCATTGCATCAAGACATTCAAAAAGCTCAGCTTCAGCAAAATGGTCCATTACCCGGGGTATAAGGCTTTCCCCAACCACAAGTCTTGGAAACTTTGTTTTTTCAACAACTTTTATCTTAATATTGTTTTTGTGAAGATACGATGCCGAGACACATCCGGAAGGTCCTGCACCAATCACTAAAACATCAACAAACTCCTTTATCATATTAAAAATATTATCAATTATTAGCCTACATTTGCCATCATCAAAATAACTACATTTATTTTGATAAATAAAATTAAATTAGCACAATCAAAACCAGTTTAATGAATACAATTAATGAATATTTAAGTTTAGCAGAATTCGAGTCCATCATTTTTGGAAATAACAAAATTGTCATTAGCGATCTTGTTTTAAATCGGGTAAACGAAAGCTTCAATTTCCTGAAAGAATTTTCAGGAAATAAAGTAATATACGGAGTAAACACAGGCTTTGGGCCAATGGCTCAATATAGAATTAAAGAATCTGACCAAATTCAGTTACAATACAATTTAATCAGAAGTCACTCTTCAGGAACAGGAAAACCTTTAAGTCCTGTTTGTGCAAAAGCAGCAATTTTGGCTCGATTAAATACTTTATCATTAGGTAATTCAGGTGTTCATCCGTCAGTAATTCACCTTATGGCAGAATTGATCAACAAAGATATTACACCTCTTATTTTTGAGCACGGTGGTGTTGGTGCTAGCGGAGACTTAGTACAACTATCACATTTAGCTTTAGTTTTAATTGGTGAAGGCGAAGTTTTTTATAAAGGAGACAGAAGACCAACTCCTGAAGTTTTCGAAATCGAAGGTTTAAAACCAATTCAGGTAGAAATCAGGGAAGGACTTGCGTTAATCAACGGAACTTCTGTAATGACGGGAATTGGAGTTGTAAATGTGCACCACGCTAATAAATTATTAGACTGGTCATTAAAATGTTCTTGCGCGATCAACGAATTGGTTCAGGCATATGACGATCACTTCTCTGAAGAATTAAACCAAACCAAACGTCATAAAGGACAACAAGAAGTAGCTTTAAGAATGAGACAAAATCTTTCTGACAGTACTTTGATTCGTAAAAGAGAAGACCATTTATATTCTGGCGAAAACACTGAAGAAATTTTCAAGGAAAAAGTTCAGGAATATTATTCTTTACGTTGTGTACCTCAAATTTTAGGTCCGGTTTTAGAAACAATCAATAATGTTGCTTCTATTCTTGAAGACGAATTCAACTCTGCAAATGACAATCCTATTATAGATGTAAAAAACAAACACGTTTATCACGGAGGAAACTTCCACGGCGATTATATTTCGCTTGAAATGGATAAACTGAAAATTGTTATTACAAAATTAACCATGTTGGCAGAACGTCAGTTGAATTATTTACTGAATTCAAAAATCAACGAAATCCTTCCTCCATTTGTAAACTTAGGAACTCTAGGCTTTAATTTCGGGATGCAGGGTGTTCAGTTCGTTGCAACCTCAACAACTGCCGAAAACCAGATGTTATCGAACCCAATGTATGTTCATAGTATCCCAAACAATAATGACAATCAGGATATTGTAAGTATGGGAACAAATGCAGCAGTCATTACATCAAAAGTAATCGAAAACTCTTTTGAAGTATTAGCAATCGAAATGATTACAATCGTTCAGGCAATTGACTATTTAGAACAAAAAGATAAAATTTCATCAGTTACTAAAAAATGGTACAATGACGTTAGAAATATCATTCCTGTATTTTCAGAAGATCAGGTAATGTATCCGTTTGTTCAAAAAGTAAAAGATTATCTAATCAACAGTTAATAAATACCTTTTTTCACATTATTAATATTGAACCTTAAAATCATGAAAAAACCGCTTATTTTTTTATTAGTATTCTTTATTCAATTTGTTAATAGTCAGGAACTGGCTTTGGTTAAAAAAAATGGCAAGATTGGATACATTTCTAAAGATGGAAACTTTAAGATTGAACCTCAATACAAATCAGCCAAAAGTTTTTCTGATGGTTTAGCAGCTGTAGAAAACGGTGGAAAATGGGGTTTTATAGACACTAAAGGAACCTGGGTAATTCCGGCAACTTTTAATGATGCAAAAGATTTTAACAGCGGAATTGCAATTGTAAAAAAAGATAAGGACTGGGTTTATATTGATACTAAAGGAGAAATTCAGAAAGCACCGTTTTCTGATAAATTATTTGATTTTAATAATGGGGTTGCTTTTATCAGACAAAATACCAGAGTTGGATTAATCAATTCAAAAATGGCCATTGTTCTGGAACCAAAATACGATCAGATTAAATCTTTTGAAAATGGTTTTGCAAGGGTCGAACTGAACAAAAAATGGGGAATCATCAATACTGAGGGAAAAGAAATTATTGAACCTGCTTATGCCGAAATAGGAAACTATTTTAAAAATACCGCGTGGGCAAGAATGGACAAAACTTTTGGACTCGTTAGCGCAGGAAAATTTATTCCGGTAGATGGTGCTGAAAAGATCTGGGATTTTGAAACTCAGGATCTGACTTATGCCAAAAAGAACGGGAAAATTGGATTCATTGACTTAAAAGGAAACTGGACGATTCTACCTATATATGATAAAGCAAAAGCATTCTCAAAAAACCTGGCTCCGGTTTGTATAGGATCTAAATGGGGATACATCAACCCAAAAGCTGAATTTGTGATTCCGCCAACATATAGCGATGCCGAAGTTTTTAGTTCAAACGGGCTTGCTCCTGTAAAAGAAAAAAACTGGGGATTCATTAACGAGGCCGGAAAACTAGTTATTCCAACACAATATGGTATTACCGCAAACGGACTTATTGCCATGTTTGTACAACAAGACAAAGGATTTATTGATGGTGTTGCCAGAGTTAAAAATGAAGGAAAATGGGGTTTTCTTAAACCAGACGGAACTGTATTATCAAATGAATGGTTTGAAAACGCTGAACTGTTTTCGAAAACAGCAGAAAAAACAATAGAAAAAAAGGTTATAACTGAAACTGCTACTGATAAGTCAAAAGCAGAAACAAAGACTGCTACAAAACCTGCGGTGAAACCTGCAGCTAAAAAGAAGAAGTAACATCTAAAAAATAAATTCTACATAATATGAAATGTGTATTAGTAACAGGCGGTTCAAGAGGAATCGGAAGTGCTATTTGTAAAAAATTAGCCGTTGAATCTAGTTATCATATTCTGATTAATTATCATTCGAATAAAACTGCTGCCGAAGCAACACTTCAGGAAATTCAAAAATTAGGAGCAACCGGAGAAATCTTAGGTTTTGATGTTTCTAATTTTGAAGAAGTACAAAAAACATTAACACAATGGCAGGATGCAAATCCTGAAGCGATTGTAGAAGCAATAGTAAACAACGCCGGAATTACAAAAGACGGTCTTTTTATGTGGATGACTCCCGAAGACTGGAACGGTGTTATGAATACAAGCGTAAACGGATTTTTTAATGTAACGCAATTTTTAATTCAAAAAATGCTACGCAATAAATATGGCCGAATCGTAAATATAGTTTCTGTTTCAGGCGTAAAAGGAACGGCCGGACAAACGAATTATTCGGCTGCCAAAGGCGCAATCGTGGCTGCTACAAAAGCATTGGCCCAGGAAGTTGCCAAACGAAATATTACTGTAAATGCTGTTGCCCCTGGTTTTATAAAAACCGATATGACAAGCCAGTTAGACGAAAAAGAATTATTGAAACTGATTCCCGTAAATCGTTTTGGCGAAGCCGAAGAGGTAGCAGATTTGGTAAGCTTTTTGATTTCAAAAAAATCAAGCTATATTACAGGAGAAATTATCAATATAAACGGAGGAATATATTCTTAATAGTTCCTATGTTTGAGAGACTATTTTAAGTTTTTTTTAAACGTTGAAAATTGCACGCAAAGACGCAAAGTTTTAATTAAAAAAACTTAAAAAAAGAATAAACTTTGCGACTTTGCGTCTTTGCGAGATAAAAAAAATTATACTTTAAGGATAAAAAATTACTTTGAAAGACGATGAATAAGAGAGTTGTAATTACTGGAATGGGAATTTATTCTTGTATCGGAACTTCTTTAGAAGAAGTAAAGGAATCATTATACAACGGGAAATCCGGTATTCAGTTTGATTCTGAAAGAAAAGAATTTGGTTTTCAATCAGCACTTACAGGGATGGTCCCGAAAGCTGATTTAAAAAACTTATTGACCCGCAGACAACGTATGAGCATTGGTGAAGAAACCGAGTATGCTTATATGGCTACTATCGAAGCATTGAAGAATGCCAATATCGATGACACTTTTTTTGACAATCGTGAAGTAGGTATTATGTACGGAAATGATAGTGTCTCAAAAGCCATTATTGATGCTACAGATATTGTTCGCGAGAAAAAAGACACCGCACTAATAGGTTCCGGAGCCATTTTTAAATCAATGAATTCTACGGTAACGATGAATCTATCTACGATTTTTAAACTCCGTGGCATCAATCTTACCATAAGTGCTGCTTGTGCAAGTGGCTCACATTCTATAGGACTGGCTTATTTTTTAATCAAAAGCGGCTTTCAGGATATTATTATTACCGGAGGTGCTCAGGAAATCAACAAATATGCGATGAGCAGTTTTGATGGTTTAGGCGTATTTTCGAATAGAGAAAATGAACCTCAAAAAGCTTCTCGTCCTTTTGATGCAGATCGCGACGGGTTAATTCCGAGTGGCGGCGGCGCTACTTTAATTCTTGAAAGTTACGAATCGGCGATTGCAAGAGGCGCCAACATTATTGCCGAAGTCGTAGGTTACGGTTTCTCTTCAAACGGTGGACATATTTCTACGCCAAATGTCGAAGGCCCGTCTATAGCCATGCAACGAGCGCTTGATGATGCAAAAATAAAAGCAACGGACATTGATTATATAAATGCTCACGCAACCTCAACACCAGTTGGAGACGGTAATGAAGCCAAAGCTATTTTCGAAGTTTTTGGTGAGAAAAATCCGTATGTAAGTTCCACAAAATCAATGACTGGTCACGAATGCTGGATGGCAGGAGCCAGTGAAGTAATCTACTCGATCTTAATGATGCAGAACGATTTCATTGCTCCAAACATCAATTTAGACAATCCTGATGAAGATGCAGCCAAATTAAATTTGGTCAAAACTACTTTATACAAAAAATTTGACATATTTTTGTCCAATTCCTTCGGATTCGGAGGAACCAACTCTGCGTTGGTGGTTAAAAAGTTTAAATTAAACGATGAATAAAGAAGAGATTATAGCAAGAATTAATGGTTTTTTAGTTGATGAATTTGAAGTAGATAATGATGATATTGAACCAGATGCTAATTTAAAAGACACACTTGGGTTAGATAGTTTAGATTATGTTGACTTAGTAGTTTCAATAGAAGCTAACTTTGGCGTAAAACTAGTAGAAGTTGATTTCGTAGGAATTGATTCTTTTCAAAGCTTTTATGATCTTATTGAAAACAAATTAAAAGCCAAAACTGCTTAATGAGCAAATGGGATGGCAAATCAAAAGGAACTGTTTTAGGATATAGAATATTCGTTTTTTTAATAAAAAAAGCGGGGGTTAAAGCTGCTTATGTTTTACTTTATTTTGTTGCTTCTTACTATTTTTTATTTCTAAAAAAAAGCAACAAAGCTATTTCTTATTATTTCAGAGAAAGGCTGAAGTATTCTCATTTCAAATCTAAAAAAATGGTTTTCAAAAGTTACTACACTTTTGGACAGACTATTATTGATAAAATTTCCATTTCGGCAGGAATGCGAAATAAATTTACCTATGAATTTGATGGAATCGAAATCCTGAAAAATCTTTTGGCAGAGAAAAAAGGAGGCGTTTTAATCAGTGCTCATATTGGAAATTTTGAAATCGCAGAACATTTTTTAGGCGATATCGACATTGATTTTCAGATTAATCTGGTTACTACAGATTTAGAACATTCGGCTATTAAGAATTATCTGGAAAGCGTTGCTCAAAAACCTACCGTTAAATTTATCATTATCAGCGATGACATGTCTCATATTTTCGAGATCAATGCTGCACTTGCAAATAATGAGCTGGTTTGTTTTACAGGCGATCGCTATTTTGAAGGTACCAAATCACTATCTGAGAAAATCCTTGGTGAAGAAGCAAACTTTCCTGCAGGTCCATTTTTAATCGCTTCAAGATTAAAAGTTCCCGTAGTTTTTGTTTACGTAATGAAAGAGCCAAACCTGCATTATCACTTGTATGCAAGAGAAGCGATAGTCAAACACCGTGACGAAAAAGGATTGTTGAAAGCTTATATCGAAAGTGTAGAATCGATGTTGGCAAAATATCCTCTGCAATGGTTCAATTACTTTGATTTTTGGAATCAATTGAAATAAAAAATTAAAGGGAATTTAACCGCAAAGATTAGAAAAGAAATCTGCTCAAATCTTTTAAAATCTGCGTGAAAAAATTAAACACATAGATTTAATTTCGAAATCAACACAAAATATCTGTTTAAGTTTTTTTACAAATTACGTCAAAGCGTAAAAATTATTTAATTAAAAATCGTTCTTTTATACCCTACAATTCTTAAAGTAAAATATGCAGGAATTTGACACCATTATTATTGGTTCCGGAGTTGGCGGTTTATCAACTGCTATATGTCTTGCAAGAGCCGGACAGAAAGTTTTGGTACTCGAACAACATTATGTTCCCGGTGGCTGGAGTCATAGTTTTACTTTAAAAGGGCAGCGTTTTAGTCCGGGCGTACATTATGTAGGACAACTTGAAGAAGGACAATCTACCAACGAATTGTACAGGGGTTTAGGAATTGCGAATGACATGGTCTTTTTCCGAATGAATAAAAAGGCTTACGAACATTGTTTGATTGGAGATGAAACTTTCGATCTTCCGGCAGGAATTGACAATCTCAAGAAAACCCTTTCTTCCCATTTTCCACACGAAGAAAAAAACATCAACGAATATCTTTCTTTGGTTGAAAAAGTAAGTTACGAACTGCAATTGATTCCAAAACTAAAAGGTTGGTGGCAAAACATTACCGTTCCGTTCCGTACCAAACATTTTGGCAAATTTGCTTTGTTTCCTTTAAAGAAAGTAATTGGATGGCATGTTAAAGATCCAAAGCTAAAAGCAGTATTGAATATTCAGTGCGGCGATCACGGACTTCCTCCCAGTCGTGCTTGTTTTCCGGTACATTGTTCCGTAATGAGTCATTATTTTGATGGCGGATTTTATCCAATGGGCGGCGGCGGCGGCATTGTAAAAGCCATGACAAACGGTATAAAAAGACATAACGGAGAAATTCGCGTAAAACAAAACGTACGCAAAATCATTATCGAAAATAAAAAAGCCATAGGTATTCAGCTTGAAAACGGCGAAGAAATACGAGCCAAAAATATTGTTTCGAATGCTGATCCTTCAATCACTTATTTAAATTTAATTGATATAGAACATTTAAGTAAATCACTTCTCAAAAAACTTGACAAGACTAGATACTCCGTTACTTCTTTAATTTTATTTTTGACCCTTGATATTGATGTTACCTTATATAATATAGATTCCGGAAATTTCTGGATGATGAAAGATGAAAACGACGATGCCAATTTCGAACATTTAATGAGCGATACAATTGATTCCGGCGATTCATTTCCCTCGGTATTTATAAGTTGTACGACACTCAAAGATCCGGCAAGTTTTAACGGACGTTACCATAATTTCGAAATTGTAACCTACGTCAATTACGATCATTTGAAAGATTTTAATGGATTAGATGATTATCATAATCCAGCCTATAAAATATTCAAAGAAAGAATCGTCGAAAAACTGATGAACAACGTCGAAAAAATAATCCCAAATGCGAAGCAACATATTATACAGGCAGAATTAGGAACTCCTAAAACCAATGAATTCTATATTAATTCGACAAAAGGAAATGTTTACGGCACCGAAAAAACATTAAATCAGGTAGGGCCTTTCTCTTACAAGAACAAAACCGAAATCGAAAATCTGTTTCTTTGTGGTGCCTGTACCTTATCTCACGGTGTTGCAGGAGCAACATATTCCGGAGTTGCAGCAGCTGCAGCGATTCTGGGCTGTACCTCTGATGATTTATTAATAGAAGATGCAAACCAAAAAATCCGAATTTATGATGCCGAAGATGCTGCGACATGGCCGGATTGGGTACACATAAAACGAACAGATAAAATAAGGAAATTCGTTTAAAAAAAATACTTATTTTTGCGCAACCACCAAAGCCATTAAACCAAATGAAAAATGTTCTTGTTATTTATTATTCTCAGTCAGGACAACTAGAAGAGATTGCGCGGAATATCGCAAAACCTTTCCTGAATTCAGAAGAAATAAATGTAACGTTTCACGAAATACAATTAGAGAAACCCTTTCCCTTTCCTTGGGATAAGGATTCTTTTTTTGACGCCTTTCCAGAATCTTTTCTTCAAATCCCAACAGCATTAAAACCTGTTCCTCAAGAAATTCTAAACACAAAATTCGACTTAGTTCTTTTCCATTACCAGGTTTGGTATTTGTCGCCTTCGATTCCTGTCAATTCATTTTTGAAAAGTGATGATGCAAAAAAAATCCTGAACAATACGCCAGTTGTTACTATAAGCGGTTCCCGAAATATGTGGATTATGGCACAGGAAAAAATCAAAACATTACTAAAAGAAGCCAATGCTCAATTAGTAGGAAACATTGCCCTGGTAGATCGGGTTGGAAATTTAATCAGTGTCATTACAATCGTAGAATGGATGTTCTCCGGAGTAAAGAAAAAGTATTTGGGAATCCTTCCTTTACCGGGAGTCTCTGACAAAGACATTCAGGAATCTAATAAATTTGGAGAAGTTATTTTCTCCCAACTAAATCAGAACAAACTAGAAGATTTACAGCCAAAATTACTGGCAATTGGCGCAGTAAAAATCAGCTCATATTTAGTTACAGTAGATAAAACAGCCAATAAAATTTTCAATAAATGGTCAAATTTGATTTATAAGCATCAAAAAAACAGAAAACTGCTTCTTAAAGTATTTAATGTTTATTTATTCCTTGCAATATGGTTAATCTCACCAATAGTATATATATTGCACCTTATTACCTACCCATTTAAGTTAAAAACCATAAAAAAAGAAACTCAATATTATAAAGGAGTTTAGTAGACGAAATTAGATTATGTTTGAAGTATATATTACCAAAGCCGCAAAGTATTTGCCAAATGAAGCTGTTTCTAATGACGAAATGGAAGATTATTTAGGTCTTATTAATGATGCTGCCTCTAAAGCAAGGCGTATTATCTTGCGCAATAATAAAATTTTAACCCGTTATTACGCCATAGACAAAAACGGAAAAAGCACGCATAACAATGCTGAATTGACCCGAAATGCTATTGTGCAATTATTTGACGATAACTTTACCGCACAAGATCTTGAAGTGCTTTCCTGCGGAACCTCAACACCTGATATTTTCTTGCCTTCGCACGCAGCGATGGTACATGGATTATTAAAAAATAAATCGGTAGAATTAAATTCATCAACTGGTGTTTGCTGTGCCGGAATGAATTCATTAAAATTTGGTTTTCTGTCTGTAAAATCAGGAAACTCTAAAAATGCAGTTTGCACAGGGTCCGAAAGAGTTTCGACCTGGCTGAATGCTCAAATGTACAATCATGAAGCAGCAAATCTAAAAAGTCTTGAAGAGCAGCCTATTATTGCCTTCAAAAAAGATTTTTTACGTTGGATGTTATCTGACGGAGCCGGTGCATTTTTATTAGAAAATAAACCAAGTGGTGATATTTCTTTAAAAATCGAATGGATGGAAGCTTTTTCGTATGCTTACGAATTAGAAACCTGCATGTATGCCGGTGGTGATAAATTAGAAAATGGAGAAATTAAAGCATGGAGCGATTATCCTCCGGAACAATGGCTAAACCAATCCGTTTTTGCGATTAAACAAGATGTGAAATTACTGGATGAATTTATTCTTTCTAAAGGAGCTGAAAGTATGAGCGATGCCATGTCTAAAAATAATATTACGTCAGATCAGGTTGATTATTTTATTCCTCACGTTTCTTCTAACTTTTTTGTCGAAGGATTAAAAAAAGGATTAAGCGAGAAAGGAATCGGAATGGCTGATGAAAAATGGTTCATGAATCTTTCAAGAGTAGGAAATGTAGGCTCTGCCTCTATCTATTTAGCTGTTGAAGAATTGATGAATTCAGGAAATTTAAAAAAAGGAGATCGTATACTGCTATCTGTTCCTGAAAGTGGAAGATTCTCTTTTGCATATGCTTATTTAACTGTTTGCTAATGGAAACAACTTTACTTTTAGAAAAAGAAGCTGTTGAAAATTTATTGCCGCAAAAGTTTCCTTTTGTTATGGTAGATCAAATGTATTCATATACTGAAACTTCATTAGTTTCAGGTTTTAAAATTCAAAACGATACTATTTTTTTTGACAACGATACTTTTTTAGAAGCAGGTTTAATAGAACATATGGCGCAATCTGTGGCTTTGCACACAGGTTATCAATTTTTCTTAAAAAACGAAATAGCCCCAACGGGATATATAGGTTCAATCAAAGAAATTGTGATTAAAAAATTGCCAAAAATTAATGATACAATTCAATCGACGGTAACAATTTTACAGGAATTTGCCGGAATTACACTGGTTGATATTGTAACTACTCTAAACAACGAAGAAATTGCCAACGGACAAATGAAAACTGTTTTAGCAAAATGATAGCAGAAATGAAAACCGGAGTTGATATACAAAATTACCTTCCCCACCGAGCTCCAATGCTTATGGTGGATTTAATTTTGGATATAGACGCTAACTTCGTAGAAACGACCTTCCTGATAAAAAAAGACAATGTTTTTATTGACAATAACGTTTTTATAGAAGCAGGTCTAATCGAAAACACAGCGCAAACCTGCTCTGCTATTGTAGGCAAAAAGTATTTTTTTGATGAAGACGGAACAGAAAACGAAAACGTAAATGTATTGGGTTTCATTAGTGCAATAAAAAATCTTAAAATACATTTGCTTCCAAAAGTAGGCGATACGATTATTACCAAAGCAACTTTGGTTTCAAAATTCACAGGTGACGATTATACCTTGTGTACAATGAAATGCGAAAGTATATGGGGACATAAGTTACTTTTAGAATGCGAGATTAATTTGTTCATCCAGAAGACAGCTTCGGTATAAATGAATGCTAAAAAAATCATTTTGCATTTATTAATCCGGATTGTGATTTTAGTTCTTCTGGTCGGATCTGTTTTTTTACTTTGGTATCTTACCGTTGATCGTCATAAACATTGTCACGGAGACGATCACAAACATTTTGATAATGGTTTAGGATTCTTTATTATGGAATTCATGGCAATCCAGGCATTTTGTTTGGGAATGCTCATAGAAATGATTTATTTATTTGTGAAGAAAAAACAAAATTTAGCCTTCACAAATCTGGGGTTTTTAATAATTAGTTTATGTATCGCATTAGCCGTATGTATCTAATAAATTAATAATGAAATGGAAAAAGAAAAAGTACCACAAGACAAAAGCAACTTAACAAAAAACAACGTTAAAGAACTTTTGTATGCTACCGATGAAAACGGAGAATATACTACAACTTTAAGTACCGGTTGGGAACCTAAAAGCATCGCACTATCCAATTCAATAGACGAAATAAACGAACGAATTGCTGAAGCAAAAATGCAAGTTCAAATTGGAGAAGTAAGCCCTATTTGTTATTATATGGAGCTCTCTAAAATGGATCTTACTATTTTGTCGAGTTATGTTGGAATGTGGAAATGGCGTGTAAAAAGACATTTTAAACCAACTGTTTTTGCCAAACTAAGCAATACCATTTTACAAAAATATGCCGATGCTTTTGAGATTTCGGTAGCTGAATTAAAAAATATTAAAACAGATTAATGCAAACTAATTTTACACATCATCAAGCCGCTCATTGTGAGAATGGAGTAGCTTCGAATTTGTTAAAAAACAGCGGACTCAACATCAGCGAACCTATGGTTTTTGGTATTGGCTCCGGACTTTTCTTCGTGTATTTACCTTTTCTAAAAGTAAATCATGCACCAGCAATTAGCTACAGAACTTTGCCAGGACAAATTTTTAATAAATTGGCAAGTCGTTTGAATCTAAAAATAAAAAGACAAAAATTCTCCTCTACAGTAAATGCAAACAAAGCTTTAGATGAAAATTTAAAAAATAATATTCCAACCGGATTACAAGTTGGAGTGTATCATTTGAGTTATTTTCCTGATGAATATCGCTTTCATTTTAATGCACACAATTTAGTTGTTTACGGAAAAACTGAAACCGATTATTTGGTCAGCGATCCCGTTATGGAAACGGTTACGACTTTAACACATGACGAATTAGACAAAGTACGTTTTGCCAAAGGTGCTTTTGCGCCACGAGGGCAAATGTATTACCCGATTCAGATTCCTGAAAATGTTGATTTGAAAAGTGCGATCATCAAAGGAATCAAAAATACCTGTCGCGATATGCTGGCACCAATGCCAATTGTTGGTGTACGCGGAATAAAATTCGTATCGAGACAAATTCGTAAATGGCCTGTAAAACACGGCACCAAAAAAGCCAATCATTATTTGGCGCAAATGGTCCGCATGCAGGAAGAAATAGGAACCGGAGGCGGAGGTTTCCGTTTTATATATGCTGCTTTTTTACAAGAAGCTTCGGTTATTTTAAACAATGAAGAACTAAAAGCACTTTCTAAAGAAATGACTCAGATTGGAGATTCATGGCGTGATTTTGCTGTTGAAGCTTCCCGAATTTATAAAAACAGAAGCGCCAAAGAAGATGCTTACAATGCCATTGCCGATGAACTTTTGAGCATTGCCAATAGAGAAGAAATCTTTTTCAAAAAACTAAAAAAAGCGATTAGCTAAATATATTTTGAAACCCATTATAAAAATAGAATCCCTTTCGAAAAAGTACAAAGATGCTGACATGTATTCTTTGAACGATGTTTCGCTGGAGATAAACGAAGGACAGATTTTTGGATTATTAGGTCCAAATGGTGCCGGAAAAACAACATTAATTTCCATGCTTTGCGGATTGATCAAACCAACCTCAGGACATTTTACAATTGATGATCTGAACTACACCAATCATTCTTCTAAAATCAAAAAGATCATTGGCGTTGTTCCTCAGGAATATGCCTTATACCCTACTTTGACCGCAAGAGAAAATTTACATTATTTTGGGAGTATGTACGGTTTAAAGGGCGCTTACTTAAAAGATAAAGTCGTTGAAACTTTAGATCTTTTGGGTTTACTAAAATTCGCAGACAAACGCATTGAAACTTTTTCAGGCGGAATGAAACGCAGAGTCAATTTGATTGCCGGAATTCTGCACAATCCTAAAGTTTTATTTTTAGATGAACCAACTGTTGGCGTTGATGTTCAGTCTAAAAACGCTATTATAGATTATTTGAAAGTTCTCAACCAAAACGGAACTACAATTATATATACGTCACATCATTTGGCTGAAGCCGAAGATTTTTGTACCCATATTGCCATTCTGGACCGAGGCAGAATTTATGCACAAGGAACGCCATCAAGTTTAATAGACTCGACAGATGAAGCACGTAATCTTGAAGAAGTTTTTATTTCATTAACCGGTAAAGATTTTAGAGATGGTCAATAAAATTTGGATGTCCGTAGTAAAAGAATTTCTCTTGCTTAAACGAGATTTAGGCGGATTAATCATTCTGTTTATCATGCCGTTGGTACTTGTAATCACGGTAACTTTAATTCAGGACAGTACTTTTAAAACTATCAGCGATAATAAAATTCCAATTTTATTGGTTGATAATGACAATGGTTCTGTTTCTAAAACAGTTTTTGATAACCTTGAAAAAAGCAATTTATTTAGCGTTGTTACGCAAATCGACAATAAAGTAATTACGGAAGAAGTAGCTAAAGAAGCCGTCTACAAAGGAAAATTTCAATTAGCGATTATAATTCCGAAAAATCTAAGTGTCGATTTACAAACCAAAATCGATCAGAATGTCCAGAACATTGTGAGCAAAATGGGCTTAACAGAAACAGATAGTACAGCTCAAACTGAAAAACCTAAAGTAATCAAAGAAAAAGAAGTAAAACTGTATTTTGATCCGGCGGTTCAGATGAGTTTCAAAAATGCCGTGATGAATTCGATTGATAAAATGATTTCTCAAATCGAAACCAAATCAATTTATACGACTTTTCAAAATCAATTGGGAGAAGGAACTGTTGAATTCGATCAAAAGAGTTTCATTACTTTCAAAGAAATAATCCCAAGAATTAACAACAAAGAAGTTCGTCCAAACTCAGTACAGCATAACGTTCCGGCATGGACACTTTTTGCGATATTTTTTATCGTGATTCCGTTGTCTATTAATATTGTAAAAGAAAAATCACAAGGAACATTTGTTCGATTATTGACCAATCCGGTTTCTAATTTAGTAGTGATTATTGGTAAAACCATTACATATTCAGCCATTTGTATGATTCAGTTTTATATGATGGTTGCTGTAGCAGTGTTTTTATTTCCACATATTGGTTTGCCTTCTTTAAACATCGAGGGACATCTATTCTTAATGAGTATTGTCGCTTTGTTTTCAGGTTTTGCTGCCATCGGTTTCGGAATTTTATTAGGAACCGTTGCCAATACACAAGAACAATCGGCTCCGTTTGGTGCAACAAGCGTACTTATTCTGGCTGCCGTTGGCGGTGTTTGGGTTCCAGTTTTTGCAATGCCAACTGTCATGCAGTATATCGCTAAATCATCACCTATGAATTGGGGATTAGAAGCTTTCTATGATGTTTTATTACGCAACGTTTCTTTCCTTGAAATCATCCCAAAAATAAGTTTGTTATTTTTGTTCTTTATTATCACAACATCTATTGCCTTATTTTATGACAAAAAGAAAAGAACAGTATAACGAAGCCACTGACTTAACCGTTTCTCACGAAATCAGAATCCGTTTTAACGAAACTGATCCGCTTGGAATCGTTTGGCATGGTAACTATATTACCTATTTTGAGGATGGACGAGAAGCTTTTGGGCGTCAACACGGACTTACCTATCTCGATATTGGTAATACAGGTTATACAACGCCAATTGTAAAATCAAAATGCGAACATAAATTATCTTTACGTTACGGAGATGTTGTAACCATAGAAACAACGGTTGTAGATACTCCAGCTGCCAAAATGATTTATCGTTTTAGAATATTAGATGCAAAAGGCGAAGTTGCCTGCACAGGAGAAACCGTTCAGGTTTTTTTAGATGGCGACGGAAATTTAATGCTTACCAATCCTCCTTTCTACGAAGAGTGGAAACGAAAAGTGGGATTATTAAAATAAAAGACAAACACGAATTACACCAATTTTCACGAATTAAAATTAAAAAAAAATCCGTGCAAACCAGTTTAATCCGTACAATCTGTGGGCCATTTTTCACCCATCAAAAAAGATAAAATGATAAGAGAAGTATATATCACCGAAACCAATTGTATCACACCTTTAGGATTTGATGTTCAATCGAATGTCGAAGCAATTCTTCTTGGTGATTCCGGTATTCAATTGCATAATGATATTTCTTTAATGCCAAATTCATTTTATGCTTCAATTATTTCTAATGAAAAAATAAACAGTGCTTTTGAAAAAATCAGCACTGAAACAAAATATTCACGTTTAGAAAAAATGATGATTCTGGCTTTAGAGCCCATTATCAAAAATTCGGGAGTTGAATTAAATTCGAAAACTACCTTTATACTTTCGACTACAAAAGGAAATATTACGGCGTTAAAAGATGCTTCAGGCGACAATTTCAATAATGCTCATTTAGATGTTTTAGCTCGAAATGTTGCCGATTTCTTCGGGTTCAAAACACAACCTATTGTGGTTTCGAATGCTTGCGTTTCCGGAATTTTGGCCGTCTCGGTTGCTAAGAGAATGATTCAGTCTGAATTGTACGACAACATTTTTGTAGTTGCCGGAGATGAAGTTTCAGAATTTGTTTTATCTGGATTTAATTCATTTCAGGCAATGAGCGATTTGCCTTGTAAACCCTATTCTAAAAACAGAACCGGAGTCAGTTTAGGCGAAGCAACGGCAGCAGTTTTACTTTCGGCGAATCCTGCAACTGCTAAAATAAAAGTAATTGGAGACAGTTCGATAAACGACGCCAATCATATTTCGGGTCCGTCAAGAACAGGCGAAGGTTTGTTCAGAAGTATTCAGAATGCTTTAAAAGAATCTCAAATAGATGGTAATAAACTTGATTTTATTTCAGCACACGGAACGGCAACACCATTCAATGACGAAATGGAAGCCATTGCATTAAACCGTTTAAGTTTACAAAATGTTCCCATAAATAGTTTAAAAGGTTTTTACGGTCATACATTAGGCGCTTCAGGATTATTAGAAACCGTAATTGCAATAGAATCAGTAAACCAAAATATGCTTTTTGAATCGAAAGGTTTTGATGAAATTGGGGTTAGTGAATCGATTAATGTTATTGAAAAAAATGAAGAAAGAAACATTGATTATTTTTTGAAGACAGCTTCTGGTTTTGGAGGTTGTAATACGGCTGTTGTTTTTGAAAAAGTTAAACACGAATTGCACTAATTTTCACGGATTAAAATATAAATAAAGTTTGAACTGTTCGAAAATTCCGAACAGTTCAAATGAAAAAATCGAACTTACAAGGAAATCTTGAAAGTTCAAATTTTTGAAGTAAAATGAAATTATCAAAATTCATATTTATAACACTAGTTCTTCTTTCATCTTTTGGATGCAAAAAGAAAGAAGTATCTGAATCGGATTTTGAAAAAGACGTTATGAATAGTGTCTTTGTCGAAATTGTAGATTCTATTTATATGGATAGAAGAACTCTGGAACCGCCTCCGATGCCAAGGCTAGATTTTAAGACTAATAAAGAAGATACTATTGGTTATCATGATAAATTAAAAAGATATCAGATAGAACAAGACAGCATTAAAAATTACAAAAAACGAATTTTAATCAGTGTCTATGATTTTGTAGTAAGCAATGGAATCAATGATGATAAATTTGATTTGACTCCATTCAAAAATAACAAAAAGTTTAATTTTCAATATGCTTCTAAATTTCCTGAGGAAATATATTGGGACATAAATGATAAAAAAAGCAAAATGCCAGTTGGCACTATTAAAGTTTATAAAATTCATTTCAATGAAACGAGGACATATGGAGTTTTATCTGCCAAAGCTTCATGTGGGGGAGGAAAATGCGGAAGAGGATTTGAGATTACAATTGAAAACAAATCTGGAGAATGGCATATTACGAATATTGTTGATACTTGGGTTTCCTAAAAATGAAGATACTAATTTTCACAGAGTAATTAGTGTAATTTAAACCCAAACCAATCCGTGCTAATTTGTGGAATTAGTGTTAAATTAAATAAATGACTCAAAACAAAACATATATACACGATTATATCACCATTCAAAACAACGAAATTGTTTTGAACGGAACTTCTGTATTCAAAATAGAACCAACAGATTTTGGGGATTTCTCTAAACAAGCCTATCGTAATTTTGACATTCAATATCCGAAATTTTTCAAAATGGATGCTTTGAGTAAACTGGCTTTTCTTGGATCCGAATTGCTTTTGAGTCCGATAACTTCTTTAGAAACTGAAAACAATATCGCTTTGGTTTTAGCCAATAAATCCTCAAGTTTAGATACTGATGTTAAATACCAAGAATCGATTTCAGACAAAGAAAACTACTTTCCGAGTCCTGCAGTTTTCGTTTATACGCTCCCAAATATATGTTTGGGCGAAATAAGTATCCGCCATCAGCTGAAAAGTGAAAATTCTTTCTTTATATTTGACGCCTTTAACACTGAATTTATGTCGAACTACTCGGATATTCTTCTGAATACGAATAAGGCAGATATAGTTCTTTGCGGTTGGGTAGAATTTTTTAATGATAATTACAAGGCTTTTCTTTGCACCATTAGCAAAGAAGAAAGCGCAAAATATAAAAACGAAAATATCAATACATTATATAATAAATAATCATGGAAGCATTAAAAGAAGAATTAAAAAACAAAATCATTACTACTTTAAACCTTGAAGATATCGCAATTGAAGATATTGCTGATAACGATCCTTTGTTTGGAGATGGTTTAGGTTTAGACTCGATTGATGCGCTTGAATTAATCGTGATTTTAGATAAAGATTACGGAATTAAATTGGTAGATCCCAAAGAAGGAAAAACCATTTTTCAGTCGATCGAAACTATGGCAGCTTATATTAGCGCTAACAGAACAAAATAGATTTCTGCCTGCGGATCAAACAGGTTAAACAGGTTTTCGCAAATGGTGTACAACTTTGTCAAAGTTTGAAACTTTGACAAAGTTTTGGAATCTACAATCTAAAATCAAAACTCTAAAATTAATGAGTAAAGGTGTTGCAATAACGGGAATGGGAATCATCTCTTCGATTGGAAATTCAGTCGAAGAAAATTATATTTCGTTGATCGAAAATAACATTGGCATTTCCCGTATCACAAATATTTCGACAATTCATGCGGATGTTATTAAGGTAGGAGAAATCAAAAAAACCAATGAAGAATTGGTTGAAGAATTACAACTTACAGAAGATAATAACTTTTCAAGAACGGCAATGATTGGTACTTTGGCAGCCAAACAAGCTGTTGAAAATGCAGGAATTACATCGATAAACGAATTCAGAACCGGACTTATTTCGGCTACAAGTGTGGGCGGAATGGACATGACTGAAAGACACTATTACGATTATTTCACACATCCGGAACTTATTAAATACATTACTTGTCACGATGGCGGCGATGTTGCAGAAAAAATTGCCGAGGAATTGGGTTTAAAAGGAATCGTTACAACAATTAGTACGGCTTGTTCCTCTGCAGCAAACGCGATTATGCTGGGTGCCAGATTAATTAAAACCGGAAAATTAGATCGTGTAATTGTGGGCGGAGCTGATGGTTTGGCAAAATTCACCATTAACGGATTTAAAGCTTTGATGATTTTATCAGACGATTTCAACAAACCGTTTGACAACGAACGCAAGGGATTAAACCTTGGCGAAGCAGCAGCATATTTGGTTTTAGAATCAGATGAAATTGTGGCGAGACAAAACAAAAAAGTACTGGCTCGTGTCTCTGGTTACGGAAATGCAAATGATGCTTTTCATCAAACTGCATCTTCAGAAAACGGAGATGGTGCTTATTTAGCAATGAAAAAAGCTTTTGATATTTCAGGTTTAAAACCTTCGCAAATAGATTACATTAATGTACACGGAACGGCAACGCCAAACAATGATTTATCTGAAGGAAGAGCTTTAAAGAGAATTTATCAGGATGAAAAAGTTCCTGATTTTAGTTCAACGAAACCTTTTACAGGACATACTTTGGCAGCAGCGGCGGCCATTGAAGCTGTTTACAGTGTTTTGGCAATTCAGAATAATGTGGTTTACCCGAATTTGAATTTCGAAAATCAGATGGAAGAATTTGATTTACAACCTCAAACTTCCTTAAAAAATAAAAACATCGAACACGTTTTATCCAACTCTTTTGGTTTTGGAGGAAATTGTTCTACCCTTATATTTTCAAAAAGCTAAAATGAAAAGAACATATATAAATGGAGTAGGCTGTATTTCGACTCAAAAAACATTTGATACTGTTTTTTTAGAAGAAGCCGTTGTCAATCATAATCAAAATGTATTAGCAATCGTTCCTCCTGTTTACAAAGATTATATTTCTCCGGCAGCAAGCAGAAGAATGGCAAAAGGCGTGAAAAACGGAATCGTTGCTTCGGCCCTTGCTCTGAAAGATGCAAACATCGAAAATGTTGATGCAATTATTACCGGAACCGGTTTAGGATGTATCGAAGATTCTGAAAAATTCCTAAAAAGTATTCTGGATAATAACGAAGAATATCTCACACCAACTTCTTTTATTCAATCTACGCATAATACTGTTGGTGCTCAAATCGCTTTGTTGCAGCAATGTAAAGGTTATAATTTTACGTATGTAAATGGCGCTGTTTCTTTTGAATCGGCTCTTTTAGATGCTAAAATGCAAATCGAAGAAGACGAAGCCCAATCTGTTTTAATTGGGGGAGTTGATGAAAATGGCGATTATACTACTGCCCTTTTCAAATTAAACGGACGTATCAAAGCTGATAATTTAGCGCCTTATGATCTTTTGAATTCTACAACAAGTGGTGCTGTTTACGGAGAAGGTGCCAGTTTTTTTGTTTTAGAAAATGAAAGAAAAGACAATACATATGCTGAAATTCTGGATATTGCTATTGTAAATACACTGGAAGAAAATGAAATTGAGGCAGAAATTAAATCCTTTTTGAAAGCTAATAATTTAGAAATTTCAGATCTAGATGCTTTAGTTTTAGGTTTTGACGGAAATGCAGATTTCGAAAACTATTATAGAAATCTTGCTGAAAATGCTTTCGCAGAAATACCTCAATTATATTATAAACATTTAAGTGGTGAATACGATACTGCTTCTGCTTTTGCTTTATGGATGGCTTCTAAAATTATTAAAACTCAGGAAATTCCTGAAATCATAAAAGTAAATTCGGTCGAAAAACCAGTTTATAATACCCTTTTATTGTACAATCAATTGAATGGTAAAAACCATAGTTTTACGTTGATATCAAAATGATAACGCATAAAAACATTTCGTTATTCTTTCTCTTTTTATTGCTTTTACTCGTTCTTCTGAACTTTTATACAGCAATTAGCTGGTTATGGTTTATCGCAATTGTTTTGATTTGGCTGGGAATTAACGCCATTGGCTCTTCCCGAATTTCTTCTGATTATCATGTAAAAGCTTACTGCAATAATTCCTCAGAAACAGAAAAGAAAATTGCCATTACTTTTGATGACGGACCAAGTATTTTTACTTTAGAAGTTTTAGATCTATTAAAAAAATACGATGTAAAAGCGATTTTTTTTTGCATTGGAAAAAATATTGAAGCGCATCCTGAAATCTTAAAACAAATTATTGCTGACGGACATTTGGTTGGAAATCATTCGTACAGTCATTCTAAATTTTTTGATTTTTATAATGCTGAAACGATCAAAGAAGAAATTGAAAAAACAGATCAGCTTCTGGAAAGATTTACTTCTGGAAAAATAAATTTCTTTCGTCCGCCTTATGGAGTTACAACGCCTTCGATCAGGCGAGCATTGAAAATAACCGGACATAAAGTAATTGGCTGGAATATTCGGTCGCTTGATGGAGGAACAAAAAATAAGGAATTGATTTTCAATCGCATTATAAAACGTGTTTCTCCCGGCGGAATCGTACTTTTGCATGATACCGCATCACACTCGGTTTTGGTATTGGAACAGTTTTTGCAATTTTTGCAACAAAACAATTACAAAGTGATTTCAATCGAAGAACTTTTGAATCTTAATGCTTATGGAATTGAACGCTAATAGAACAGGAACTCATCAGGTTAGACCTAACAGGTTTTAAAAACCTGTTAGGTCTTGCTAAACACCTTATAACAATCTATGAAAACTAAAATAGCCCTACTAATTCTATTTATTTCAGGCAATTTGTTTGCTCAGGAACAAAAAATGACGGATGCTGAAATTGCAGCTTTCAAGCAGGATGTAAATGTGGTTTCGAAAAAAATCAAAACCTTAAGTACTGATTTTGTACAATACAAACATTTGGATTTTTTATCGAAAGACATTGAAACTTCGGGTAAAATGATTTTTAAAGAACCTGGTCTTTTACAATGGCAATATAAAAAACCATACAATTATAGTATCGTTTTTAAAAACGGAAAAATCCTGATCAATGACGAAGGAAAGAAAAGCGCGGTTGATATTGGCAACAGCAAAATCTTTGGCCGTATCAATAAATTAATCGTTGGAAGCGTGAGCGGAAATATGTTCGACGATGCAGCATTTACGATTTCGTACTTTAAAATAAAGGGACAAAATTTGGCGAAATTTGTTCCGAAAGATGCAACGCTAAAAAAATACATCAAACAAATTGAACTCACTTTTGACAAAGATGAAGCAACGGTGGTTCAAGTAAAATTATTAGAATCATCTGAAGACTATACCCGAATTGTACTTAAAAACAAAGTGATCAATGCAAAAATCGACGATTCAATTTTCACTAATTAATTGCTTTCTGGCGATTGTTTTAATTTCTTGTGGCTCTGTCACAAAAAATTACACCCCTAAAAAATTAGACAAAACATCTTATGAGGTTCCCTATTTCTCAGATTCAAAAACAGATTATGTTTATAAAACCAATATCACAGTCTACGGAAATGAAATTAGCGGAATTTTTATTGCTAAAAAAATAAATGACACAGTACATAGAATCGTTTTTACAACTGAATTTGGTAATAAATTGCTGGATTTTGAGATCTCTGACAACAGTTTCAAAGTCAATTCGATTGTATCAGAATTAGATCGAAAGATCCTCGTCAATACTTTGAAAGAAGATTTTCGTTTACTGCTAAAAAAAGAATATCTGGTTCAGGAACAATTTGAGAATGACTCAGATGAAATCTATAAATCGAAAGACGGCAAACGTGATAACTATCTCTTTATCTCGAAAAAAGATCATAAATTAGAGAAAGTCGTTCATTCTTCTAAAACAAAAGAAAATTTTACACTGATATTTAGTTCAGAAAACAATATTTTTGCCGAGAAAATTCAGATTATTCATCAGAATATTAAGTTGAAAATTGAGCTGAATTATTTCAAATCAGAATAAAATTTTAATCGAATCATAAACTTAAAATCAAACCAAAATGAAAAAAATAACCGTAATTGTCTTTGTTTTATTTATCGGTATCATAACATCGACTGCACAGGTAACGGTTAGTCCGGGACTTCGTGGAGGTCTGAATTTATCAACTTTAACGAATATTGATGATAATCGATCTAAAGCAGATTTTTATATTGGTGGATTAGTGAACATTAAATTTAATAAATATTTTTCGTTACAGCCTGAGATAACGTATTCAAGACAAGGCGATGAAGGAAGAGAATTTTTTGGAAACGGCTATAGTGATCGTTATGTAAATTATGAATTAAACTACTTAACGCTAGGTGCTGTTGCAAAATTTAACATTGGTGGTAAAGGTTTTCACATTTTAGGAGGACCGTCTTTTGATTTAAAAATTTCTGACAATTATATCAACAGTAATCCTGAAAATTTTGACCTTGCCATTGTTGGTGGTGTTGGATATACATTGCCAAACGGATTAACGTTTGAAGCAAGATTAAAACAAGGTTTAATTGATATTTATGGTTACGACGGAGTTGATAATGATAATGGTTATCGCTACAACGATTTTATCCTGAATCAGGTTTTCCAGATAGGTATTAGTTACACTTTTAAAGTAAAATAAATCTTAACTATTTTAATTTAAACTAACCTTAAGACCATACAAACAAAGATGAACAAACAAATTGCAATTACTCTTCTGATAGTAATAGGGATTTTCAAATCAAATGCTCAAGTTACTTTTAGACCAGGAATTCATGCCGGATTAAATTTATCAAAATTAACAAAATCAGAACTTGACAGCAAAACAGATTTTTATATAGGTGCTTTTGGAGCCTTAAAACTTTCCGGATTTTATACGCTTCAACCTGAAATAACCTACTCAAGACAAGGAGCAAAAGGAACTGCGAGTATGGGAAGCACAAGCAATTACAATCCGCAGACTAATACTTACAGCACTACATATGATAGCGGAACTGTAAATGCCTCATTACAGTATATTTCGGCAATTACCATAAATAAATTTAATTTTAGTGAAAACTTTTATGTTTTAGCCGGACCTTTTTTTGATATTTTAGTTGCTGACGATATTAAAGCAAACCCTAAAGCAAAAGATTACAATTTTAATAAAGGTGATGATATTGATTTGGGAATGATTGCAGGATTAGGTTACAGTTTAAAAAATGGTATTGCATTTGAAGCAAGAGTAAAAAAAGGTTTTACGAATGCTTTTACCAATTATTATGCTGATTCTACAAATAATAATAATTTGGTTTTTCAATTTGGAGCCGCTTATACTTTCAAAGTAAAATAAAAAATTATGGTATTAAAAGACTTTTACAAAGTAATTTCTGAAGAAAAAACAGGAGATGCTAAATATAATATTCGTATATTAGTTAATGCCAATCATGAGGTTTTTAAAGGTCATTTTCCAGGAAACCCAATTATGCCGGGCGTTTGCATGATTCAAATTATCAAAGAACTTACAGAATCTATTACAAAAAGTACTTTGATGATTCAAACTCTTACAAACGTAAAATTCATGGCATTGATTAATCCGGAAACAAATCCCGAATTACGTCTGGAGCTTGACGTTACAACCACAGAAGATGATTTGGTAAAGGTGAAAAACACCACATATTTTAACGACACTGTTGCTCTGAAATTAAGCAACATGTATAAAAAACTATAACTATGAAATTACTATTATCATTACTTCTTTGGGTCAATTTTGCCGGAACTCCAGATTTGGCCACTATCAGAAAAATTTATCCTGATGTTGCAAAATCAGAAGCAAACGCTAAAGAATTTACAGAAAAACTTTCCGCAATTTCAAATAACGATGAGAAAATTTTAGTGGCTTATAAAGCGGCTTCTATTTTGGTAGATTCGAAATTTGAAAATCTTATAGGAAGTAAAATCTCTCGTTTCAAAGAAGGCGCAAAATTGCTTGAAGCTACTTTAAAAAGCGATCCGAACAATATCGAAATCAGAATGATTCGATTGAGTATTCAGGAAGATGTTCCCGGAATTACCGGCTATAAAAAGAACATAAAAGAAGATAAAAAATTCATCACCGATCATTACGCTGCACAAACCGGTGTTTTGAAAGAATACATAAAAGACTTTGTTTTGCAATCGAAAAGTTTCTCTGAAAAAGAGAAGCAATTTGTGAAGTAGGCAAAGAAAAAAATCCCAATGCAACCAAACCTGTCTCAGCAAGAATTACTTAATTCAACCAATTTTTGTGTTATTGTGCCAACTTACAATAATCACAAAACGTTGAAAAAAGTGCTGGATTCTATTTTAGATTTTACTTCTAATATAATCATCGTCAATGATGGTTCAACAGATACAACAAACGAAATTTTAAAGCAATATTCGGAGCTTACCCAAATTCATCATCCTAAAAATATAGGAAAAGGAAGGGCGCTCCGAAATGGTTTTAGAAAAGCAATCGAAATGAATTTCGAGTACGCCATCACAATTGATTCTGATGGACAGCATTTCGCTTCTGATATTCCCCATTTTATTTCCACTATTCAAGATGAGCCAAATTCCCTTTTAATTGGAAGCAGGAATATGACACAGGAAAATGTACCCCGGAAAAGTAGTTTTGGGAATACATTTTCAAATTTCTGGTTTAAGTTCGAAACCGGAATTAAACTGGATGATACCCAATCCGGATTTCGATTGTATCCTTTGCGATTGATTCCAAAACAATTTTATACCAATAAATTTGAGTTCGAAATTGAGGTAATTGTTCGTTCTGCCTGGAAAGGTATTGTAGTCAAAAACATTCCGATTCAGATTTTGTATGATCCTGCAGAACGTGTTTCACATTTTCGTCCGTTTAAGGATTTTACCCGAATCAGTATTCTAAACACTGTTTTGGTGATCAATGCATTATTGTACATCAAACCCCGAGATTTTTTTAGAAGAGCAAAAAAAAAAGGGTTTAAAAAATTCTTTCTTGAAGACATTTTAGAAAGTTCTGATTCTAATTTTAAAAAATCTGCGGCGATTGCTTTGGGCGTTTTTATTGGAATCTCTCCTTTTTGGGGATTTCAAACCGTTTTGCTTTTTACTTTTGCTGCTTTATTCAGGCTCAATAAAGTCATTGCTTATCTGGCCTCGAATGTGAGTTTTCCGCCTTTTATCCCTTTCGTTATCTACGGTTCTTTAAAAATGGGAAGCTTTTTTGTTTCCAATGACGCACCACTGGTTTTAGATAGTTCGGTCACATTGAATGATATTCAAAAAAATGCTACCCAATATATCGTCGGAAGTCTTATTTTAGCATCCGTTTTGGCGCTGACATTTGGTCTTATAAGTTATTTACTTTTAACCGCTTTTAGTGCTAAGAATAAAACGAATATTACGTAACGTTTTGCCACAGATTAAACCGATTAAAATAATTTTACAATCTATGTCAAGTTGCCACGAATTGCACAAATTTTCACGAATTAATTAGTGTAAATTCGTGAAATTCGCGGCGAAAAAAAACTACAGCAAAAAACAATAATAAATAATTATGCATCAATACTTCTACGCCATTCACTTATTTGTAAACCGACGAAAAACTTTATCGGTTGTATTGGCCATTTTGATGTTAGTCGCTTTCGGCTTTTTTGCTTCCCGAATTAAATTTGAAGAAGACATTACCAAACTTATTCCAACAAACGATAAATCTGATGTTACAGCAAAAGTTTTGAAACAACTTAACTTTGCTGATAAAACAACCGTTATTTTCAAACTCGAAAAAAACGGAACCGAAGAAGATCTAAAAGAAATGGCAACTATTTTCTCAGATAGCGTGGCCAAATCCTGCAAACCTTACGTAACAGGAATTCAGGGAAAAATTGACGAAGAAAACATTCAGGAAACTATCGATTTTGTTTACAATAATCTGCCTCTTTTTTTAGAGAACAAAGATTACACTGCTATTCAGAATAAACTCGAAAAAGATAGTATTGCCGCAACGGTTCAGGGAAATTACAAATCAATTATTTCTCCTTCAGGATTTGTAACCAAAGATTTTATATTGCAGGATCCGCTTGGGATTTCGTTTATCGCTCTGAAAAAATTACAACAACTAAATATTGGTGACGATTTTACGCTCAACAATGGTTTTGTAATGACGAAAGACAAAAAGAAATTGTTGCTTTTTATTACCTCAAATCTTCCTTCGAGCGAAACAGAAAAGAATACCATTTTTGCTAATAAACTAAAATCGATTCAGGATAATTTAAATCAAAAATTCAAAAGCAAAACGTCTATTAGTTATTTTGGTTCGGCTTTGATTGCCGTTGCAAATGCCAACCAAATCAAAAGCGATATTATCTTAACGACAACAATTGCGATGATTACGCTAATGTTGATTTTGATTTTATTCTATCGAAAAGTATGGATTCCTTTGATTATTTTTCTTCCAACTGTTTTTGGTGCTTTGTTCGCTGTAGCATTTTTATATCTTGTCAAAGAACAAATCTCAGCCATTTCATTAGGCATTGGTTCTATTTTATTAGGAATCACAATCGATTATTCGATACATATACTCACGCATTACAAACACAATAGTGACGTAAAAACCTTGTACAAAGACATTACGATGCCGGTTATTATGAGCAGCTCAACAACAGCTGTTGCCTTTTTATGTTTGCTATTTGTAAAATCAGACGCCTTAAATGATCTAGGGATTTTTGCTGCGGTAATTGTTATGGTAACGGGTATTTTCTCGCTTTTGATTGTGCCTCACTTGTATAAACCAAAAGAAAACAATTTTGATCACAAGAAAAATGCGATCGATAAATTGGCTCATTTCTCGTTTCACAACAATAAATATCTGATTGGCTTTTGTGTTATAATCACCATTATTTGCTGCTTCACTTATAACAATGTTGGCTTCAATAACGATTTATCACAATTGAATTTTGTTCCAAAAGAAATCAAAGCAGCTGAAAAAGATCTGGAAGAAAGCACCAGCTTAACTGAAAAAACCATTTATGTTGCTTCCTATGGAAAAAGTATGGAAGAAGTTTTGCAAAACAACTCTCAGCTTTTTGCCGATTTATCAAAAGAAAAACAAACAAACAAAATATTAAATTTTAGTTCAGTTGGCGGCATTATGCTTTCGCAAAAACAGCAACAACAAAAAATTGATAAATGGAATTCGTTTTGGGATGCTCATAAAAAACAAATTTTAAAATCTGAATTAATTGCCGAAGGTTCAAAACTAGGATTTAAACCTACAACGTATTCAATTTTTTATGATCATTTAGATTATGATTTCAAACCCATTTCGGCACAAGAATACCTAAAAGTTCAAGCCTTACAACTGAAAGAATTTGTAACCGAAAAAAATGGTTTCTTCACGATCTCAACTTTAGTAAGGGTAACGCCGGAACAAAGAGATGCTTTTGTAAAATCAGCTTCAGCTAAAAATAATGTGATTGCGATTGACCGTCAGCAAATGAATGAAACATTTTTTAGTACGCTGAAAACCGATTTTAACTCTCTTGTTAATTATTCATTTGTTGCCGTGATTCTGATTCTTTTTTTCTTTTTCAGAAGACTCGAACTGGTAATTGTAAGTTGTATCCCAATTGCTTTAACGGGAATTGTCACAGCTGGAATTATGGGAATCTTTGGTATTCAGATGAACATTTTCAGCATGATTGTTTGTACACTTATTTTTGGTCATGGTATCGATTTTAGTATTTTCATGACAAGCGCACTTCAAAAAGAATATACTACGGGAAAAAATGAAATTGCGATTTACAGGACTTCAATAATTCTTGCTGTAATAACGACCATTTTAGGAATTGGCGCGATGATTTTTGCACGTCACCCGGCTTTGAGATCGATATCGTCTGTTTCTTTGATTGGGGTTTTTGCAGCGTTGATTATTACATTCATCTTCTACCCTATCTTATTTAAACTATTTATTTCGAATCGTGCTAAAAAAGGAAATGCACCTTTTGTATTGCGAACATTTATTCATGGTATTATCTCGTTTACTTATTACGGACTTGGCGGAATTTTGATGTCACTTTTTAGTATTACGATTATGCCGATTCTTCCTGTAAAGGAAAAAACAAAAATGAAAGCATTTCGTTATTGCATTTCAAAATTTATGAAATCCGTATTGTATTCGAATCCGTTTATTCATAAAAAAATCATCAATAACTTTAATGAACATTTCGAAAAACCCGCTATCATTATTGCCAACCATTCCTCGTTTATCGATATTCTGGCGATGGGAATGTTGAGTCCTAAAATTATATTCCTGGTAAATGATTGGGTTTACAACTCTCCTATTTTTGGCGGGACGGTTAGAAAAGCAGGCTTTTATCCGGTTTCTGAAGGTATCGAAGGCGGAGTCGAACATTTGCGTCAAAAAGTAAAAGAAGGATACTCACTTATGATTTTTCCGGAAGGAACAAGATCAGAGAGCAATCAGATCAAGCGTTTTCATAAAGGTGCTTTCTATCTGGCTGAGGAATTTAATTTAGACATTGTTCCGGTTTTAATTCACGGCGCTTCAGAAGCGATTCCGAAAGGCGATTTTGTCATTCATCACAGCTATCTTACGCTTTCTGTTTTAGAAAGAATTGCTCCCGATAATCTTTCTTTTGGAAAAAATTATGTCGAAAGAACCAAAAAATTAAGTACCTATTTCAAAACTGAATTTCAGAAAGTACGTCAGCAATTAGAAGGTCCTGATTATTTCAAAAAAATGCTTATTCATAGTTATGATTACAAAGAAAATGAAATTATCAAAAGCGTCAAAAATGATTTAAAAAATAATATGGAGACGTATTACCATCTGAATAAGCATATTTCGACGAAAGCTAAAATAGTGCATTTATCAAATGATTACGGGCAATTAGATGTTTTATTAACGTTACAAGAACCTCAACGAAAAATAGTTTCTTATAATTCTGATGAAGAGAAACGTGAAGTTGCCAAAACGAATTATTTCCTTAAAAAGAGAAAGATCTCCTATCCGGATACTATTGAACTTACTTTAGAAAATCAATATGATGCTGTTTTAATTTCTGATGAAAATTATAAAGATGATCTTGAAAAAGTCGTTTCTATAACTTCCTGCTTTATCTTAATTAATAGTTCAAGCCTTAAAGAATCAATAATTAAGCTTGGTTTTGAATTTATTTCAGAGGATAATTCTATAATCGTATTAAAGAAAAATTAAGATGAAGGAACAATACGATGTAGTAATTACAGGCAGTGGTTTAGGCGGATTGGTCTCGGCAATTATCTTGGCTAAAGAAGGATATAGTGTTTGTGTACTTGAAAAAAACAATCAGTACGGTGGAAATTTGCAGACTTTTGTTCGGGACAAAACCATTTTTGACACTGGAATCCATTACATCGGAGGTTTAGGAGAAGGACAAAATTTATATCAGTATTTTAAATATTTGGGTATTATGGATCATCTTAATTTGAAAAAATTAGATGAAAATGGTTTTGATGTTATTTCCTTTGAAGATGATGAAAACGAATATCCACATGCACAGGGTTATGATAATTTTGCCAATCAATTAGTGAATTTTTTCCCAGATGAAAAGGCTAACATTGAGGAATACTGCAAAAAAATAAAGACGATTTGTGAGTCTTTCCCTCTTTATAATTTAGAATGGGATGGCAAATATGATAACGAAATTTTAAGTCTTAATGCCAAAGAAACGATTGACGAGTGTACGCAAAATGAAAAACTAAAAGCTGTTCTGGCCGGTTCTAATTTTTTGTATGCCGGCATTGCTGATAAATCTCCTTTTTATGTTCATGCGCTTTCGGTAAACTCTTATATTCAAAGCTCCTGGCGATGTGTCAATGGCGGAAGTCAGATTACCAAGCAATTACTGAAACAGCTAAAAAAACACGGTGGCGAGTTTTACAAATACAAAGAAGTGACCCGTTTTAATGTAGAAGATAAAAAAGTAACTTCGGTAGCGATGAAAGACGGAACTCAACTTTCCGGCACTTATTTTATCTCTAATATAGAACCAAAAACTACGCTAAAAATGGCTGGTGAAGAAAACTTCCGCAAATCATTTTACAGCAGGGTTCAAAGTCTCGAAGGTGTTATTTCTGCGTTTAGTTTATACATTGTTTTTAAACCGGAAACTTTCAAATACATCAATCACAATCACTATCATTTCAAGAAAAGTTCTGAAGTCTGGACTTCTCATGATTACGATGAAAATTCGTGGCCAAAAGCTTTTATGGCCTCAATGAATGCCTCAAAAAAGCAGGAAGAATGGGCAGAAGGAATGACTTTTATCACCTACATGAAATATGATGATGTTGCACCATGGATGGAAACTTTTAATACAACAGTAGAAAAAAATGATCGTGGAGAAAGCTATGAAGAGTTTAAATCCCGAAAAGCAGCTAAATTTTTAGATGAGATCGAGATAAAATTCCCAAATATAAAGGAATGTATTCAATCTGTTCATACCTCGACACCACTCTCCTATCGGGATTATATTGGTGGAGATAACGGAAATATGTACGGTTATGTAAAGGACTCAAACAATCCAATGAAAACTTTAATTCCCTCTAAGACCAAACTGGATAATTTATATCTTACCGGACAAAGTATTAATATGCACGGGGTTTTAGGTGTAACAATTGGAGCTGTTGTAACCTGCTCAGAAATTGTTGGAAAAGAATATTTAGTTACAAAAATTAATCAGGCATCTGAATGAATAAGGTATGAAAAACCTAATTAAATTATTATTTTTCTTTAGTTTTTTATTGATGTTAGCAGCTTGCGGAACATCAAAATCGATGCGTCATAAACCTGAAATTTCTCAATATAATACAGCGAAACCAATTGTAACAAAACAATCTGACAGCGTATTTGTTTCAGGAAAAAATTCACTTTTAAAAAACAAACAAGGTCTTTGGGAATTATACGTTGAAGGTGATCCTCTTGAAATTGGTCTTAATACTGGCGCTTTATCAGATTCTCTTTTAAAAAATCAGGAACATATCTTTTTTTCTAAAATAAAGGATATCGTTCCTTCGGAATTTCAACAGAACCTACTTCGTAATTTTCTAAAATGGTACAATCGAAAATTATACCTGAATGTACCTGAAGAGTATCAAACGGAGATTTTTGGAGTTTCGCAATACACTTCACATGATTTTGATAACATTGCACCGCAATATCAACGCAGTTTATACTTGCATGCCGCACACGATATTGGTCATGCCCTTCAAGATTTGGCTTTGGTGGGCTGTTCTTCTTTTGCTGCCTGGGGACAAAAATCTGAAAACGGAAATTTAATCCTGGGACGTAATTTTGACTTTTATGTGAATGACGCTTTCGCGGAAAACAAAATCGTTGCCTTTATTAATCCGAAAGAAGGTCACCAATTTATGATGGTTACCTGGCCCGGAATGATTGGTGCTGTTTCCGGTATGAACAAAGAAGGTTTGACGGTTACGATTAATGCTTCTAAATCTAAAATCCCATTAATTGCTAAAACACCCATTTCGATTTTGACCCGTGAAATTTTACAACACGCCAAAAATATTAATGAATCCATTGCGATTGCTAAAAAGAGGAAAGTCTTTGTTTCAGAATCTATTATGGTAGGAAGTGCATTTGATAACAAAGCTATTTTGATTGAAGTTTCACCTAATAAAATGGATATTTATGAAGTGCCAAACAGTGATCAGTTATTTTGTTCGAATCATTTTCAGGGAGAAGATTTAAAAAACGAAAAGCAAAATCAATCTCAAATTGCGAATAGTCATTCTCAATATCGCTTTGAAAGAATGCAGGAGCTTTTTGCAGAAAATCCTAAAATCAATCCTGAAATTGCCTCACAAATTCTAAGAAATAAAGACGGGCTAAAAAATACGGCGCTGGGTTACGGTAACGAAAAAGCACTGAACCAATTGATGGCGCATCACGGAGTTATTTTTAAACCAAAAGAAAAACTAGTTTGGGTATCTGCAAATCCTTATCAGTTAGGCGAATTTGTCTGCTATAATTTAGATTCTATTTTTAAAGAAAGAAAAGCGAAATCAATTGTTTCTTTCCAACAGAAAAATTTAAATATTGCCAAAGACCCTTTTCTGAAAACCATACAATATAAAAACTATCAGCAATTTAGAATTGAAGACGATAAAATAGATCTGTATCTAAAAAACAAAGAAGTTATTAGTCCTGAATTTATTCAACAATATCAATCCTTAAACCCTGATTATTGGGTTGTGTATTACAAAGCAGGGTTGTACTTTTATCAAAAAAAACAATACCAGCTTTCTCAGACTAATTTTGAAAAAGCTTTAACCAAAGAAATCACTACTGTACCTGATAAAGCAGGCATTGAAAAGTATTTAAAAAAAATCAAAAGAAAATTACAATGATTCCATTAATAGAAAAAGATTCTTTAGAACAAATTAAAAATTTTCAAGAGCAGAAATTAGCGGAACTTTTACAGTATATCAGTCAAAATTCACCTTTTTACAAACGTCTTTTTGCGGGACAAAACATTGACATTTCGAAGGTTAAAACACTCGAAGATTTACAGCATTTACCGGTAACCACAAAAGAGGATTTACAGGAATATAATGATGATTTTTTATGTGTTCCACAAAATAAAATCATCGACTACGCTTCTACTTCCGGAACTTTAGGTGATCCTGTAACGTTTGGCTTAACTGATTCTGACCTTGACCGATTGGCTTATAATGAAGCTATTTCGTTTGCTTGTGCCGGAATTGCAGAAGGCGATGTAGTGCAGTTGATGACAACAATTGATAGAAAATTTATGGCCGGTTTGGCTTATTTTCTTGGATTGCGAAAACTAAAAGTAGGTGTAATTCGCGTTGGAGCCGGAATTCCGGAATTGCAATGGGATTCTATTTTAAAATATAAACCTTCGTATTTAATTACCGTACCTTCATTTTTATTGAAGCTAATTGAATATGCGGAAGCTCATGGAATCGATTATAATAATTCAAGCATAAAAGGTGCAATTTGCATTGGAGAATCGTTAAGAAATCAAGATTTTTCGATGAATATTTTGTCGAACAAAATTACTGAAAAATGGAATATTAAGTTATTTTCGACTTATGCTTCTACAGAAATGAGCACTGCTTTTACAGAATGCGAGCATGGAGTTGGCGGACATCACCATCCGGAATTGATTATTGTAGAAGTGCTGGATGAAAATAATATTCCTGTAAAAGACGGTGAAATTGGCGAACTTACTTTTACCACTTTAGGTATTGAAGCCATGCCGCTATTGCGTTTTAAAACAGGTGATATTGTACAGTTACACAACAGTCCCTGCGCCTGCGGAAGAAATACTTTGCGTGTTGGTCCGGTAGTGGGACGTAAAAAACAAATGATCAAATACAAAGGCACAACACTTTATCCGCCAGCGATGAACGATGTTTTGAGTGGCTTTGACAATATCGAAAATCATATTATCGAAATCTCTACCAACGATCTGGGGACGGATGAAATTGTGATTAAAATTGCAGCAAAAAACCAATCTTCTGAATTTTTGCAAGAGATAAAAGATCATTTCAGAGCTAAACTTAGAGTAACTCCAAAGATTGAATTCGCCTCAAAAGAAACCTTGAATCCTTTGGTTTTTAACCCAATGAGTCGAAAACCAATCCGCTTTTTTGATTACAGAGTTTAGGAAAAAGGGACAAAGTTACAAAGGTTCAGAGGGACAAAGGTTTCTCTCTATATGGTAAAAGTCTTCTACGTGTCATTTCGACTGAAGAGAAATCACACTCGGGATTCGACAAAGATTAGCGACCTTGATTGCGGAGTTTCTAGTGTGATTTACTTCGTCTGTTCGCTATCGCTCGGGTCTCCCTTCGGTCGAAATGACAAAACACTGCAAAAGTTAAGAAAACCAACCCTTTTTATTAAATGAACTATCTAACTTATAGGATTTAAAAACCTTTGAACCTTTGTTACTCTGAACCTTTGAACCTCAATTTGGTACAAATTAAACTAAATGTTGTAATTTTGCACAAAATATTGAAGATGGTCAAGATTGGCAACATAGAATTACCCGAATTTCCTTTATTACTTGCTCCGATGGAAGATGTGAGCGATCCGCCGTTTCGCAGATTATGCAAAACGCATGGCGCAGACATGATGTACTCTGAATTTATTTCGTCTGAAGGATTGATTCGTGATGCTATCAAAAGCAGAATGAAGCTGGATATTTTTGATTACGAACGTCCGGTTGGCATTCAGATTTTTGGTGGAGATGAAGAAGCAATGGCACTTTCGTCTAAAATTGTTTCTACCGTAAAACCTGACTTAGTGGATATTAACTTTGGATGTCCGGTAAAAAAAGTAGTTTGTAAAGGTGCTGGAGCAGGAGTTTTGAAAGATGTAGATTTGATGATTCGTTTGACAAAAGCAGTTATCAGAAGTACTGATTTGCCTGTAACAGTAAAAACTCGTTTGGGTTGGGATGATAACTCGATCAACATTGATGAAGTTGCTGAAAGACTTCAGGACATTGGTGTTCAGGCTTTGACGATTCACGCCAGAACCCGCGCACAAATGTATAAAGGCCACGCCGATTGGTCGCATATTGCACGTGTAAAAAACAACCCGAGAATTACAATGCCTATTTTTGGAAATGGCGATATCGACAGTCCTGAAAAAGCATTAAAATATAAAAATGAATACGGAATCGACGGCATCATGATTGGTCGTGCCGCAATTGGTTATCCGTGGATTTTTGACGAAATAAAGCATTATTTTAAAACGGGTGAGCACTTACCTGCTCCAACAGTGGCTGATCGTGTAGAAGCCGCCAGAAACCATCTTATGTGGTCGATGGAATGGAAAGGGGAACGTTTAGGAATTGTTGAAATGCGTCGTCATTATACCAATTATTTCAAAGGAATTCACTCTTTTAAAGAATACAAACAAAAATTAGTAACGACTGATGAACCAGAAAATCTATTCAATATCATGAAAGAAATTGAACAGGTTTATGCAGGATATGAGTTTGTTTAAAATATCATAATCTTTGTCAAATTTTTAAAACTTTGACAAAGATGCTTATACAAGAAAGACCTTCAAATTTGAAGGTCTTTTTCTATTTTATTAATCATCATAATGAAATCTACATTATAAGATTACACATTTTTGATCTATGCCCTTAGTTCCTGAAACTTTATATACTAAGCGATGTTCTCCATTAATTTTTTTTTTTTATTACAGTATCGGTATCATTTTATTAGACTTCAATTCGTTTCCATTTTCCTCTTTTATAAAAGAAAATACTCGCTAGTGTTATGGCAGTTTCTGCAACCGGAATTGCAATGAAAACTCCTGTTGGTCCCATATTAAAATGCTTCGCCAATACATAGGCTAGCGGAATTTGGAACAGCCAAAACCCAAAGAAATTAATTCCGGTTGGTGTCCAGGTATCTCCTGCCCCATTAAATGTATTGATCAAAACCATTCCTATTCCGTAAAAGATAAAACCGATACTCATGATTTGTAACGCTTCGACTGCGATTGTTTTTACCAATTCATCATTGGTAAAAAACGAAATAATATACTGGCCAAAACATAATGTAATCACCATGATCGTTGCCATAAAAATGACATTGTATTTGGCTGTTGTGTAAACTGATTTTTCGGCACGATCGATTTGTTTGGCTCCCAGATTTTGCCCTACTAATGTTGCAGCGGCATTACTTAATCCCCAAGCCGGAAGAATAAAAAACATCATAATTCTAAGTGCTGTCTGATATCCTGCAGAACCGTGATCTCCACCTGTTGTGGCTACTAATTGCGCCAGAAAAATCCAACTGCAAGAAGCAATTACAAACTGCAAAACTCCCGGAGCTGCTATTTTTATTAATGCTTTTATCTGATCAAAATCGGGAATGAAATAGGAAAGTTTAATTTTTAAAGCGCCATTTCCAAAAAACAAATGATACACTTGATACAATACTCCAATGCTTCTTCCTAATGTAGTTGCGATCGCTGCACCTGTTAATCCAAAAGCAGGAATTGGTCCAAATCCGTTGATTAATATTGGACATAAAATAATATTACAAATATTCGCCAGCCATAGACTTTTCATGGCAATGGCTGCATTTCCGGCTCCACGAAATATTCCGTTGATCAAAAATAAAAGCATGATACACAAGCTTGACCCAATCATAATTTGTGTAAACATATATCCATGTTCTGCGGCAGCTTCAGACGCACCCATGAGAATCAGGATTTCTTTGGCATAAATAACACCCAAAATGCTGATTACGCTAATAATCAAAAATGCAACTATAATAGCCTGCATTCCTGCCTTTGCAGCAGCAACAGGATCTTTTTCGCCAATGCGTCGTGCTACAACTGCAGTTGCAGCCATACTCATACCAATGGCGACTGAATAAATAATAGTAAGCACAGACTCTGTTAAGCCTACAGTTTGAATGGCAAAACTGCTATGTTCTAAATGTCCTACGAAGTATAAATCGACTAAAGCAAAAACAGATTCCATCATCATTTCTAAAACCATGGGAATGGCTAATAGAATAACTGCTTTTTTGATGCTTCCTATAGTATAATCAAAAGATTCATCTCCTTTGATGGCTTGTTTTAAAGTGGTAAAAATTTTAGAAAATAAACTTTTCTTTATTGTAGTTTCTGTCATGATATATTAGGATAAATGATAAGATTAGTCCAGATGCAATGATCTGAACTGAAGAAAAATAAACGTAAGTATCCTAATTATTCGAAAAATAAAATAGGATTAGGCAGAAACAATCATAATCTGTAGTTTTTTGAGAGGATAAATATAAGTAATATTTTTTAAGAGAAAATATTAATCCAGCAACTTTTTACTCACGCGGCTGCTGGCAATTAAAGAAGCCATAAAACCAAGTGATACAATGGTTCCCATAACAATAAGGACGTTTTCAAGATTAAAAACCACTGGGTAAGCTAAAGTTGGGGTAAGCATAATAAGTTCGTAATGCTGTTGCAACAGAACTAAAATAATCCCGAGAACAAGACCTGTTATACCTCCAAAAACACTTAATATCGTTCCCTGAAGCAGGAATATTTTTCGAAGACTATTGATTTCTGTTCCAAGATTAAAAAGAGTTTTCAGGTTTCCCTTCTTTTCTAAAATCATCATAATCAAAGCTCCAACTAAATTAAAAAGGGCTACAATAATTACCAAAGTAAAAATCAGGTAAACCACTATATTTTCGGTGTTCAGCATTTTATACAAAGACTCATTAAGTTGTGCTCTGTTTTTTAATGTGATCTTATTATGAAAAATTGTTTTCAGTTGAGCACCAACAGCATTTTCATCTGCATTATCTTTCAGCTTAAATTCAATTCCTGAGATTTGATTGTGCTTGTACATCAATAATTCCTGTGCTAAACCCAAATCTGCAAAGACATATTTTGAATCTAAATCTTCGCTTACAGAATAGGTTCCAACCGGTAAAACATCCGTTTTATTAAATGCCTCTTCAGGATTTTCGATTGCTCCTTTTCCTGGTTTAGGTGCAAATATTTGCAATGGATTTTCGAAATCAAGTATTCCTAAAGAAAATTCTCTGGAAATTCCGTAACCAATAACTACCTGATAAGTATCCGGTTTTAGCCATTGTCCGTTAAAAAGTTTTTTCTTAATATCGTTTACTACCGGATAATTTTTGTCAACACCTTTTAGGTATGTTACTTGTTGTTTGTCTTTAAACAAAAACAAAACACGTTCTTCGATAATTTTAGTGTACGAAACAACGCCATCAATTTTTTTAATCTGATTTTCCTGCTCCGGCGAGATTAAAAATGATTTTCCGTAAGTACTGGTAATTTTTAGGTCAGGATCTATGTCATTTGTAAATGAAAGACTAAAGACCTTTAATCCGCTAAAAACAGATAAAACCACAAACAAAGCCATCGTGCCAACAATAATTCCCATGCTGGCAATGCGATTGATAATATTTATTGCATTGTTTTTACTTCTGCTAAAAATATAACGTTTGGCTATGTAAAGGGGGAAATTCAATTTATAATTTTCTTCTTTTGTCTAAAAGATCACGATTTTCAATTGGGTTTTCTCTATTTGATAAAGCGTTATCAATTTTTTCAATATAATCTAATGAGTCATCTATAAAGAATACCAGGTTTGGTACGCGACGTAATTGCAAACGTACACGTTGCGATAAATCATGTTTGATCAAAGTACTGTTTGATTTTATACCTTCTAAAGTTTCCTTGGCTTTCTCTTGTGGAAAAATGCTTAAATAAACTGTTGCCACAGATAAATCTGAAGTAACACTAACTTTGGATACCGAAATTACCAAATTATTAATTCCGTTTTTTCTCACTTCACCTTGCAGAATATCAACCAAATCTTTTTGGATGACACCGCCTATTTTTTTCTGTCTATTTGTTTCCATGTTGCAAAAATACTATTTTAAATTTCAATGGATACAATTTCAAATGAACAATAAGGATGATTTTTATACTCTTATCTGTTTTATCTTTTATAAAGTTACAATTTTGATCCTTTTTTTAAATAAAAACATAAAAAAGAAACTTATTAAAACTTAAACCAATTACATAGGAGACATGACAAAAATCATGTTTTTTATGAGAAATATTCTACATATTTGATTTAACATTAAAACGTATCAATTATGAAAAAAAGAGAACCAATAAGTCATATAATGACTAAAAGTGTTGTGACTGTAAACGAGAATGATGGTCTGAGAAAAGTAGTAGAAACATTAAAGAAACACACTATTCGCCACATTCCCATTCTTCGCGGCAAAGATGTAATTGGTATTATTAGCAGATCTGATATTAACAGATTGACTTTTGGTGCTTTATTTGAAGGACAAGAAGGTGCTGATGAAGCAATCCTGGATATGCTGACTATTGCTCAGGTAATGACTACGAAGCCAAAAACAGTATCGTCTGATACTATTATAAGAGATTTGGCAGAAATTTTTGCAAAAGAAGAATTTCATGCTCTTCCTGTAGTTGATAACGGGAACTTAAAGGTATTGTAACTACAATTGATGTTTTAAAGTATTTTCTGGAACAATACGATTAAATTATAATTCATTACAAAAAGGGAGCTAATTAAGCTCCTTTTTTTGTGGCTATTTTTTAATTTATTGATCTATTAAAATCAAAATATTAATACTTTATATGTCATAATTATAAAATAAACAGCTTTAAATGAATATTAGACAAATTTATTATTGACAATAAAAACCTATTTTTATAAAAATAAATCATCTTTTTCGCAAAAAACATATTTTAATTTCAACAAACATAAGAACCAGTAAATCAACCACTCAAAGGAAAATTACTGGCATAAGAGTAGTCAAAAACACTTATACACTTCAAAACTAGCAGGATAGAACAGGATACAAAGAGATCAGGATATAAATAAGTTTAGTTAACTATAACTAACCAAATTTATATTTATGAAAACCAAAATTAATCATTTGATTATTTTGATCTTTTCCATTTTGATGCACTGGACAGGTCTTGCGCAGAACAAAATGGTGACCGGATCAATAACCGATTCAAACGGAGTTCCAATTCCGGGTGCAAACATTATAATTAAGGGATTTCAGGTCAGTTCGATCTCTGATTTTGACGGAAATTATTCTATCAGCGCAAATACAGGAAGTATCTTGATTTTTAGTTCTACAGGGTCAATGACGATCGAGAAAACCGTCGACCAGTCTTCTGTTATTAATATTATCCTTGCTGACGAAGTTTCGGAACTTAAAGAAGTTGTTGTCGTTGGCTACGGAACAATGAAAAAGAGTGACCTGACAGGTTCTATAACTCAAATTAAGGGAGATGTTCTCAACACTGTTACCAGTTCAAATCCTCTTGAAGCTGTTCAGGGTCGCGCTGCTGGTGTTGCAGTTCTTAATAATGATTCTTCTCCCGGCGCTTCTCCTAAAATAAGAATTCGTGGTAATGGTTCTGTTAGTGCGGGCAATGATCCTTTGATTGTTGTTGACGGATTTCCGTTGGTCAACAGCAACCTAAACGATATTAGTTCTAATGATATAGAATCAATGGAGATCCTTAAAGATGCCTCGTCTGCAGCGATATATGGTTCCAGAGGTGCAAATGGTGTTATTCTTATTACAACCAAAAAAGGAAAAAAAGGACAAAACAATTTAGAGATTGTTGGTACCAGCGGTATTTCGACACCAACACGATTACCTAAAACATTGGACAGGGATAATTTTATCAATTTCATCAACACGGCATATACCAACTCAACAGGTAAACCTGTTTACTCTTCTACCAATCCTGCCCCAAATATCAATGTGAACTGGCAGGACGAAGTCATCAGGAATATGGCTCAAATGCAAAATTATTCTCTGTCTTTTAGTGGAGGTAAAGACAATACGACTTACTTGCTTTCCGGAAACATTTTTTCGCAAGACGGAATTGTAGAGGCTTCCGGGTTTAAAAAAATGACTCTTAGGACGAATCTGAACCATGAATATAAACCGTGGCTTACGGTAGGAACTCATTTGCAGGTGGGACGTTCGCAAAGGGACATTCGTAATAATCCTACCGGAGACATCTTTCGATACGGATGGCCAACAATACCGGTTAAAAATCCTGACGGAAGCTGGCATTATGCTACAGAAGATCCTTCTATCAGTTCTTACTTTGAAGGTACCTGGAATCCTGTTTCAGAAGCAGCAGAAATGACGAATGAAACATCTTCTGATCGTGTTTTGGGGGATGTATATGCTCATTTTAAACCTATCAAAAATGTAACTTTTAATACCAATTTTGGCGTTGATGTTTCTAATGAAAAACAATACGAATATTATACCTCAAAATCAACCGCAGGAATAGGATCCGGCAGTACAGGGACAGGATCTCAATATTACAGAAGACAAACTTCTCAGTTAACAGATAATATTTTAAGCTATTCTAATACCTGGAATGACAAACACAGTTTTACGGCAACCGGGGTATATTCATGGCAGGAATATGTATATGAAGATTTAGGTGTCAGGGGATCCGGTTTTCAAAATGATGCTACTGGAGCAAATGATATTACTTATGCTGACAGGGGAAGTATTACAAATTCTTCTAACAAATATTCAAGCAAACTAATTTCCTGGACTGCCAGAACATCTTATGCATATGATGAAAAATATCTCATCACATTAACTGGCCGCTATGATGGATCCTCTCGCTTTGGGGATAATAATAAATGGGGATTTTTTCCTTCTGTGGGACTAGGCTGGAGAATTGACAAAGAAAAGTTTTTAAAAGATAATGCTACAATAACTGCATTAAAACTAAGGGCTAGTTATGGTGTTACCGGAAATCAGGAAATTGGTAATTATCAATCACTGTCTAAACTTGTAAAAGCAAATTATGTTTATGAAAACAATCCTATTTTCGGATTTGTAGAAACGATTGGAAATCCAGATTTAAAATGGGAACGCAATATTCAATACAATGTTGGAATAGACCTGACTTTATGGAAAAGGTTTGATCTGAATTTAGATTTTTATCAAAGACAAACTTCTGATTTATTATATAATGTCCCTATTCCTACGACTTCAGGTTATTCAAGTATGCTGCAAAATATTGGTGAGGTCAAAAATATTGGATTTGAAGTTACGGCGAAAGTTCAAATAATCGATTCTGATTTTAAATGGGATGTAAGTACCAATTTCTCTAAAAACAAAAACGAGATTGTAAGTTTATATGGGGATGTACAACGCATTAATATTGGAAGTTCATCAGCCGGAATTGCTAAATATCTAATTGTAGGTCAACCTGTAAATAGTGTTTGGGCACGTGAATCTGCCGGTATTATCAAAACACAGGAACAACTTACGGCTTATCAGCAAATTCGTCCAACAGCAAAACTGGGTGAAGAAATGTATGTTGATAAAAATGGAGATAAAATCATTAACAATGATGATTATATGAATATCGGATCAACTTCTCCGGATTTCTTCTATGGAATTTCTACTAATCTAAGTTATAAAAATATGACTTTGGATATCTACGGACAAGGGGCAACTGGTCTTGCTTCTGATGAGGATAATAATTACATGATTTTTGGTGAAAATCAAATTCAGAACAGAAACTACATTCCAACCCAATATGCTTATGACAGAATGTGGAGTCCTACCAATCCGAACGGAAATTTTCCAAAAGCTGGTGCACAGGAAGTATATCTTTCAAATCGTACCAATGGTGACTGGAATTATTTTGTAATTAAAAACATCAAATTAGCTTACAATCTGTCCAGTATAATCAAGCATAGTGACTGGATAAAACAATTGAATGTATATGTAAATGCACAAAACTACATCAATATTGCCAATCACAGAGGATACAATCCGGAGAGCGGCAGTGTAAATTCACCGTATGTAAAAACGATGCTTGTTGGTTTTACTGCTAAGTTTTAATTCTAAAAATATATAAAAATGAAATTTCTAAAATATATCTTTTCAGGTTGTGCGGTATTGTTTTTTTCGCAATGCACAGACCTAAACGAAGAACCGTATACTTTTTTATCTCCGGCCAATTACTATAAAAATGCCGAAGAACTAAATACAGCACTTGTTGGTGTATATGATGGTTATCAAAATGGATTTAATGGTTATTATAAATACATCATGTATTTAGAGGTATTAACTGAATTTGGTTCTCCGGCTTATGCAAAAGACGATGCACAACTTTGGAATGTGTGGTCTGATATGAATAATTCAGATAAAATGGTGATTACAAATTGGGATGATGCTTACAACATCATTAACAGAGCGAACCTGGTTATTGGCAGAGGCGCAAATGTTGAAATGGACGAGAATTTAAAAAAGCAATATTTTGCAGAAGCCCGTTTCCTGAGAGCTGCCACCTATTATAATTTAGTACGTATGTATGGTGGTGTCCCTATTCCTGAAACTTTTACAGAAGGGCTTAAAAACCTCGCTATTGCAAGAAAAACAACGGATGAAACGTATGCTTATATCATCGCCGATCTGGAATATGCCGAAGAAAATTTACCTCTGAAATCTGATTATAAAAATGGGAATATCTGGAGAGCATCAAAAGGAGCCGCACAAGCCTTACTTGGTGATTTATATTTAACCAGAGGTGGCATGACGGGTGATAAATCGTATTTCCAGAAATCTAAAGATTATTGTGGTAAAGTAATTCAGTCCAGTCAATATAACTTACAGCCTAATTTTAAAGATCTTTGGTTTTGGTGGAATACTAATAACAAAAACGGAATGGAATCTGTATTTGAACTCCAATATGGATCTGTAGAAAATGAATTCAATAACAATCATGTAATGTTTGGTGTAAACATAACCGAAACTACTCTTGGCTGTTATATGTACCATAGATTTGGTCCATCAATACAACATTACCTTTCTTATAGTAATGATGACACACGAAAAGAGGGCAGCTTTTTAACACGTGTAAATGTAACTGAAAAAGGAAATTCGAGCCATATTATACAAACGATAGAATTTGTACCTGAAGACAAAGGTTTTTTTCCGGGATCTAAAGGATGGAAAACTGCCTCACCCGGAAATCTAAAATTTTATGACCGTACAGAAAGTTCTGCCTCATTAAAAAAACCTCAGACAAATTCTTATGCAATTCGATATGCTGATGTATTGTTAGATTATGCCGAAGCAGAGAATGAAATCAACGGACCGGCAGCTGCTTATACTTATATCAACAGAATACGAAACAGGGCAAATTTGCCTGATCTGACACCAGGTTTAAGCAAAGAAGATTTTGCAGATGCTATTTACATAGAGAGAGGATGGGAATTTGTTGGTGAAGGTGTTTTGTTTTTTGATGAATTGAGAACGAATCGTATTGGTAAAAATGTTTCGAATCATGTGAAGTGGGGAAATGACAATAAGATTAATATGTATGTGAACAATCCGCTGCAATTTATTCCTTCTAAGAATTTCTTATTTAAGATCCCACGATATGATCTTGACTCTAATCCTGCATTAATTCAGAATCCAGATAACGTAAGCAATTAAAAAATAAAAAATCCTTTTCGCCAGTTTGATGCTGGTGAAAAGGATTTTTTTAAAGCTCAAATCAATTGGCTTATTGTATATTTTAACCTTTTAGATGCTCTACTATCTGTTTTGCAGCCATCCTTCCGGATTGTTATTTGATGTATTTTGAAGGATCAGAAACTTAATAATTGTTTTTCCTGTATCTCCACTAGTTCTTACTTTTCCAATAACTTGTTTCACTTTTACTTTATCACCTTGTTCAACAGATACCTGACTTAGGTTTTGATATACTGTAAAGTAATCTCCATGCTGAATAAAAACAGCTCTGTTTACAGGAGACAAGGCGATAACTTTTGATACTACTCCTTCAAATACTGCACGTGCACTTGCTCCTTGTTCAGTCGTAATCTCTACTCCTGAATTATGAACAGTAAGTGTTGGATATATCGGATGGGGCTGATCTCCATAACCAAGTGATATAAATCCTTTTTCTACCGGCCAAGGCAGTTTTCCTCTGTTTGCTTTAAAATCTGCAGCTAAAATTTTACCTTCCGGAGTTAATGTAATTCTATCTGATGAATAACTTTTAGGTGCTGCTGACTCTGCTTTCTCTGCTTCACTGGCTTTTCCTTCTGCAATTCTCCTACGTCTTTCTTCTTCGGCTCTTTGATTGGCTAATCTAATTTGTTCACGGATAAGCTCCTTAATTTTAGCATCGATTCTTCTCGATTCCTGTTGTTTCGATTTTGTATCGGCAATAATTTTATTTTTATCTTTCTTAAGAGAGTTAACAATCTTTTGCTGTTCTTGTTTCTCTACTTCTAAACTTTGTTTTTCCTTTTCATTTTCAACAATAATTTTTTTCTTAACCTTTCTTTGTCCATCCAGTTTGGAATTATAATCAACTAATTGCGCTGTTTTTGATTGAATTTCAAGACCTTGATTTTTTCTAAAATTGGTATATTGTTTTAAATATTGTGCTCTTTTATACGCTTGCAAAAAACTTTCTGAAGATAAAATAAACATTGCCCTGCTTTGTTCAGATCTGCTTTTATAAGATTTTAAAATCATTTTTGCATAATCTGCTTTTAGTACTTCCAGTTCCTTTTTTAGTTTATTAACCTTAACCTGATTAATATACATATCATTACTTAAAAGTTTCTCTTGTTTTGCTGTAGTATTAATCAGTTTCTCTTTCAGTTTAATTTTATTTGCCTGAATCAAAAAAACATTTACTGCTGATTTTTCTTTTGTCTTTACAGACTGCAGCATTTTTTCATTATCTCTAATTTCCTGTTGAATCTGAGCTTTACGCTGTTCAAGTTTTTCTTGTTGCGAATCTTGCGCCCACATAAATGTAGTGGCACATATAAAAATTAGACTTAGGAGAAATTTTGGCATGTTTATATTTTCTTTTTGCAAATTTACTTAATTATAACTTTTTTATAACCACTTGGCACACTATAAGGAAAAGAAAGTTCTTCATTAAACGAAATGGTATTGTAATTCAAATTAATATTCGTTTTTCCTTTTGGCTGAATTGCACTAATCTCAATACTCGTAGGAAGTATTCCCTGATTATAAGTTTTGCTGTCAGCGTATGAAATTTGCAACAATCTGTTTTCTGATGGTTGAGAAATCTCTTCTTTTTGCACTAAATATTTATCCGCATCTAAATAGAAGGATTTTTTTATACTAGCCTCTTTTTCATCTTCCAGTTTAAAAAGGTTTTCAACAATTGTTTGCGCATATTTTCCCTTTCTTAAATCATCAAGCGCTTCTCCAACTAATAAATTCTGAACTTTACTATAATCTAATTCAGTACCTAGCCATTTGCTTAAACTGCTAAAATCACCATCGTAATAAGTACTGTTTATTTTTTCATAATAACTTACAGATGTTGGTGTTATCAAGGCCTTTGCCATTGTAATTCCCAAAAAACGAACACTCACTAAAATTTGTTTGTCTTTTTCGATTCTAATATCTGCCGTAACATTTTGGCTTTGTTTTTCATCAGCATATTTTGCACTTGCTTTTATATATAAAGTCGAAAAATCTAACTTATTATCATAATGTTTGTCAATTGCTTTTCTGTCTACTTTTGTAATAACTTCCTTTGTGTCGTTATTATTTTGTACCGCAACAGCCTTTGATTTACAAGAAACCATAAAAGCAGTTACCAATACTAATGCTATATATCTTTTCATCTGAATTTACTTTTTTTTCTTTAATAACTCATTTGCCTTCAAAAAGTATTCCTCTTTTTTCTTAGCATCTCCCAAACCATTATAAGCCTCTCCTAATTGAATATTAAAATTTGCTTCGAGCGTATTATCATCCACTACATAATCCAGGCCCATTTCTAAAACGGTTTTTGCGTTTTTAAATTGTTTTAACTGATTATTTCCTAAACCGGCATAATAATAAAACTGAGGCTGGCTTGGATATACTTCGATCATATTCATTGCTCTTTTTGTCATTGGCTCGTATTGTTTTGCCAATGTATAGACTTCAAGTAACAACAAATTGGTTTCACGATCTGTATCTGAATTTGCTTTTAAATCTTTCTCATAATACTTGATTGCATTTTCATACTGACCTTTAATATGATAAAATTTTCCTATTTCTTTTGCAACATCTACTTCTTTATCATTATCGAAATAAGCAATTGCTTTTTCTAGATCCGGAGCGTATTGCGGATTTTTATTCACATAAATCAAAAATTCATTCAATGTACGATGCTTTATTTTTAAATCAATTTTTGGGCTTGACAAAATCATATTCATCGACTTAATAGCTTTATCAGCCTGGTTGGCATCAAGATATACTTTAAACATACTGACTTGAGCCCATTCAGAGTTCGGAATTTCTTTTGCCAATTGTTTCATTACCTCTAAAGCCTTATCGGTTTCCTCTGATTTCGAATATAAAAAAATCAGGTTCAAATAATTCGATTCTTCTTTTGGATGTTGCTTGATCTGATCAGTCAAATTAGCTATTTCAGCATTCTGATACTTTCCCTGAGATAAAATCTGCAATTTATAACGATCGCGATCTTCTGATTTCCCGAATTTATCATTCATTTCATTGATAGTCACCAACGCCTTATCAAATTGATTGGTGATCATGTACAACGAAATCAAATCGTCTTTATACTCTTCATCAAAAGCAATTATTTTTTGAATTGTCTCAATTGCCAAAGGATAATTCTTGGTTTCATAACTTACATCGTAAATCCCTAACCAATACCATTTGTTTTTTGGATCTAATTGTGTCGCTTTTTCAAACGAGTCCTGTGCATCCCGATAATCTTTTAAGGACAGATAATTTTTGCCTAATTCAAAATAAGCAACGGCATCATTAGGTTTTAGTTTAACACATTTCTCTAATGAGGTAATGGCTTTATCATAATTTTCAATTCCTTTTTGTTTTAATGATTCATAAAAAGCATCTTGATATTCATCAGTCGCCATAGCAATATCTTCCGGTTCTGTCTGTGCCATAACCGAAATTGGATTGCCAAGCAAAACGAAAAATAAAATAACTATAACTCCTTTTTGTATCATCTCTACAATTTAATCTTTAAACAAAAACGAATCTCTTTAAACTTGCATTTATTCTAAAACTGAATAATCACCAATACTGATACTGGTAAACTTACCATCATAAACAACGTGATTTCCTATCATTGCATTGTCTAAATTTGCATTTTTTATTTGAGAATAAGTTTGTACTAAACTGTTTTTGATAGTACTGTCAATAACATGACATCCTTTCCCGATAGATACATTAGGACCAACTGTTGCATTTTTCAACACTACATTTTCGCCAATATAACAAGGAGGAATAATCGTTGAGTTTTCTAATGTAACATCATAATCTACTAAATGTTCTCCATCATTATGTAAAAACCCTAACATTCTTGAATTCGTTTCAACGGTTACATCTTTGTTTCCGCAATCCATCCATTCGTCAACGCTTCCGGTTTTAAAAACTTTACCGTTCGCCATCATCGCTTTGATTCCGTCGTTGATTTGATATTCTCCCCCATTCTGGATATTGTTATCCAAAACGCCCTGAAGTTCTTTTTTCAAATCGCCAACTTCTTTAAAATAATAGATTCCGATAACTGCCAGATCACTTACGAATTCCTTTGGTTTTTCGACTAATTCTACGATTTCATTATTAGTGTTTAATTTTACTACACCAAATGCTTCCGGCTGTTCTACTTGTTTTACCCAAATTACAGCATCAGCAGAAGGATCTAATTCAAAATCGGCTCTGATCAAAGTATCTGCATACGCAATAACTGCCGGTCCTGATAAAGAATCTTTTGCACACATAATAGCGTGACCCGTTCCTAATGGTAAATCCTGGCGATAGATCGAAGCTTTTGCTCCTAAGCTTCCTGCCAATTCTTCTAAACTTGTTACAAGATCATCTCCAAAAAAAGCAGGATCTCCCAAAATAAAAGCAACTTCTTCGATAGGTTCTTTTAATATTTCAGCAATGTCTTCGACTAAACGATGAACAATAGATTTTCCCGCAACAGGAATTAATGGTTTTGGAACAGTTAAAGTATGTGGCCTAAGTCTTGATCCTCGACCCGCCATTGGAACGATTATTTTCATTTGTATTTTTTTATTTAACCGCAAAGTTCGCAATCCTGATAGCTATCGGGATTTGCAAAGTTTGCTATGTTTATTCATTTCATTTTTAAGAACGCAAAGTGCAAAAACTGATTTCTGAGACTGAGACTGAAGACTACTTCACTCCAGTACTTCCAAAACCGCCTTCGCCTCTTGAAGTTTCAGAAAGTTCTTCTACTTCAATCCATTCTGCTCTTTCGTGTTTGGCAATAATCAATTGTGCAATTCTTTCTCCGTTTTCGATTACAAAAACTTCATTTGATAAATTTACTAAAATTACACCTATTTCACCTCTATAATCAGCGTCAACAGTTCCGGGAGAATTTAAAACAGTTACTCCTTTTTTCGCCGCTAATCCACTTCTTGGTCTAACTTGTGCTTCGTAACCAATTGGTAATTCAATAAAAAGTCCTGTTTTTACAATAGTTCTTTCTAATGGTTTTAACGTAATTGATTCAGTTAAATTGGCACGTAGATCCATTCCTGCCGAAGCAATTGTTTCGTAGTTTGGTAAAGCGTGCTGTGATTTGTTGATAATTTGTATTTTCATTTTTTATTTTAAAAGATTAAAAAGTAAAACTACTTTCTATTCATAATTCCTTTGATAGTCTCTTTTTCATTGTGATACACAAAATACATGAATCCTAATAATAACGGAACTCCAACGAAATAATTCTCTCTAAATCCGTAAAAAGAAATAGCCGAAAATACGATTGAAATTCCCAAATAAGCTCCAATTTTGTTCATATCATAGGGTATTGGATAGTATTTGTTTCCTAAAATATAAGAAATCAACATCATACTTCCGTAAGCTGAGATCGTTGCAATTGCTGAACCGTAGTAGCTGTATTTTGGAATTAAAAAATAATTTAAAACCAATGTTATAACGGCTCCGACAATAGAAATATAAGCTCCAATTTTTGTTTTGTCTGTTAGTTTATACCAAACCGACAAGTTGTTGTAAATTCCTAAAAAGAAGTTCGCCAATATAATTAGCGGTACTACTTTCATCGCTTCCCAATAGGCTTTATTGTCAAGCAAAAGATATTTTAAAACATCTGCAAAAACAATAACTCCTAATAAAATTAAGGAACCCAGAATAACGAAATATTTTGTGATTACAGCATATGTTTGTGGTGCATTTGCATTTTTTGCATGACTAAAAAAGAAAGGTTCTATTCCTAATCTAAAGGCTGTTGCAAACAAAACCATAAACAAACCTAATTTGTAACATGCAGAGTAAGCCCCAACTTCAGATTTTGCAAGATTTTGTGGTAACAAATATCCCAGAAGAATTTTATCAAAATGCTCGTTAACAGCAAACGCCAGTCCTGCAACCAAAATTGGCAAACCGTATTTCATCATTTTTTTCCAAAGTACGGGATCGAATTTTTTTCCAAGTGAAAGATAATTTGGTGACAGCACTATAAAAGTAGCTAAACTGGCCAACAGATTGGCTATGAAAATATAAGCGATCTGGAAATTCTCAACATACAAATTATCCCAAACCGAATTAGGATGTGAAGCTGCAAGTTTAGGTAAATAAATTAAGAAAAATATATTCAGTAATAAGTTGATTACTACATTTCCTATTTTAATTGCTGCATACATCATTGGCCTTTGATTGGCTCTAAGTTTAGAAAAAGGTATCAAAACCAAAGCATCCAAAACTAAGATCCAAACGGTGTATGTAATATACTGTACATCAACTTCCGCAAGATTTGCCAGTGTATTCCTGAAAATCAAGGCTACAAATAAGAAAATAATTGACGACCAAAAGATTGATATCGTCGAAGTGGCGATTACATTTTTCTTATCATCCTCGGCACTGTAGAATCTAAAAAAAGCTGTTTCCATTCCGTATGAAAGAACCACATTAAAGAAAACCATCCATGACAAAACGATCGAAACCTCGCCATATTCTGCAGTTGGTAAAATACCAGTATACAATCTTACCAATAAAAAACTTAGCATTCTTGGTAATACCGTCGCTAGTCCGTAAATAGCAGTTTGTTTGAACAGATTTTTATATAATCCCAAAATAATTTTATAATAAAGTTTGTAAAACAAAAATAACCAATTCTTTGGTTTATTATTGATTTTGTAGGTTCAATAAAAAAATTGGCTTGTTATTTTATTGTGTAAGTTTTTTTTCGTCCAGAATTTTAACAAAATGAAAACCCTTTGGTTCATAACCCTGATTGTAATAAAAGCGATGAGCAGCAAAATTTCCGGTAAAAGCATCTAAAACTATAGAACTGCAGTCAAGATATAAAGCCTTTTTTTCGATAAAATCAGTAAGGAGTTTTCCAATTCCTTTAGAACGAAAATTAGGATTTACTACAAAGTTATCAATTTCAAGATATTTGCCAGTCCATAATTTAGTCGCAGACCAACACCCCGTAATTCCCATACAAACATCTTCATCAAAAACTGCAATCTGTATATAGTTATGAGGAACCATATCAGAAAGATATTCATGATATTTTGCAACAGATAGATTAGGATACAGAAATCGCATCGTTTCAATTTCACTCAGCATTGCTTCTATCGTAGTAAGCTCTTTTATTTGTAGATTCATTGTAATAAAAAAATAGACGTCAAAAATACTCATTTTTTTTTCATTGTCGCTGATATAATGCTTTCATAAGGACAAGTGTGAAATCTATAATAAAGAAAAAAAATTGTATAAACTATTCCAAGCACTTCTATACTAACTTTGTATCAAAGGGAATGAGTAAAGCTAAAATACAACCCTTCTAAAAAAGCAAAGCATTGGGACTAATAAAGCTAGTTTGTTCCCACGAAAGACAAAGCAAAGGGATTGATTCTGCTGAAATGTAACCCTCAAAAAAAACAGAGCATTGGGACTAATAAAGCTAGTTTGTTCCCATGAAAGACAAAGCAAAAGGGAGTGATTCTGCTGAAATGTAACCCTCAAAAAAACAGAGCATTGGGACTAATAAAGCTAGTTTGTTCCCATGAAAGACAAAGCACTACAGAGGTGATAAATCTGTCAAATAATTTTATAAAATGGTACTGATTCTCAGTTTTTGGATAAATTGAGGATCACCATTTTATAAGTTTTAAATCAAAAAAACTAAACTACTATATAAATAAAAAGTAGCTGTCTCAAAACTGAGTCAGCTACTTTTTTTTAGTTTGTATTTTCATTAACAATTTTGTAAATTTAATCAGTGTTAAGTAACTGATTATATATGAGATTCAAACATTATAACCAACAACAAACGGTACTTTTTCCTTATTCGTTTGATGATTTAATTCCACAGGGACATCCGGTTCGAGTAGTTGATCAGATTGTCGAGTCAATAAATATCCAGCCTCTTTTACAAGCCTACAGTAAAGAGGGCAATCCTGGTTATCATCCAAAGATGTTACTCAAAGTGATGTTGTATGCTTATATGACTAATATTTACTCTTCGCGAAAGATAGAACTTGCCCTTCGCGAGAATATTAATTTTATGTGGCTTACTTCTATGACTATTGTTGATCACAATACAATTAATAGATTTAGAAGTGACAAACTCAAAGAGAGTTTTAAAGAAATCTTCAAGCAGGTAGTTTTAATGCTTGCATCAGAAGGGCTGGTAAACCTAAAACAAATTTATACAGATGGCACAAAAATAGAAGCTCAGGCTGGTAGGTACACTTTTGTGTGGGGCAACAGCATTAAAACCAACAAAGCTAAAATGCTGACTCAGTTGGAAGAATTATGGAAATATGCCCAAAGCATCAATAATGAAGAGGGTCCAAACCCGGAACCAACAGAATTCAAAGAAATCAGTAAAGAATAATTCAGAAAACTGTAGCTAAAATAGATGCAAAACTCTCCGGTAATGAAAAGGCAAGTTCTAAAGCAAAAGCAAAATTACGCTATATAAAAAATAATTTTACTGCTAATCTTGAAAAGTATGAAAAGCAAGAAGCTATTCTAGGGGAAAGAAACAGTTACAGCAAAACCGACACCCAGGCTACTTTTATGCGCATGAAAGAAGATCATATGCTAAACGGGCAGCTCAAGCCAGCTTATAATACCCAGATATCTACACAAAATCAGATCATCGTTCATTATACCATCCACCAAAATCCGACCGATACCAAAACCCTCAAACCTCATTTAGAAAATTTGGAACAAACCTTCGGCAAGAAAATATTTAAAAAGATAAAAGAGATAACTACTGACGCAGGTTATGGAAGTGAAGAAAACTATGATTATCTGGAGCAAAAGAAGCTCAAAGCTTTTGTGAAATATAATACTTTTGAAAAAGAACAAGATCAAAACTACCAAAAGAAACACAAGGCTTTTAGCAAAGAAAATCTCCATTACAACGAGCAAGAAGATTATTATGTATGCCCAATGGGACAAAAAATGCATAAAACACATCAAAACCAGAAAACAACAGCTGCAGGATACACCCAAACCTTATCTCATTATCAGGCCAAAAACTGTGAAGGCTGTTCACTTCGAGGTCAATGTTTTAAAGCTCAGGGAAACAGAAGTATAGAGCGAAACCATAACCTTGAAAGGCATAAACAAAGGACAAGGGAATTACTGCTAAGTGAAATAGGAATACAAAGAAGAAAGCAACGCTCTGCTGATGTAGAGCCTGTGTTTGCCCAACTCAAGCATAATAACGGATTTAGACGATTTTCTTTAAAAGGACTTCAAAAAGTTGAATTAGAGTTCGGATTAATGGCTTTAGGTCACAACTTAAGGAAGAAAATTGCAGCATAAGGGCAATTTTTGCCTCCACTCAAAATTAGCCCAATAAAAATCAAAACATCATCAAATAAAAAACCGTCTCAAATTATATGTTTTGAGACGGCTCCTTTTTGTATGTCTTGAATAAATTATCCTTTTAAAGCTTCTGCTCCACCAACGATCTCAAGGATTTCGTTTGTAATAGCAGCTTGACGTGCTTTATTGTATGTCAATTTCAATTGGTTTCTTAATTCAGTTGCGTTGTCAGTTGCTTTGTGCATAGCTGTCATACGCGCTCCGTGTTCTGAAGCAAATGAATCACGAATACCTTTGTATAATTGTGTTTTTAATGATTTTGGAATCAAAGTCAATATAATTTCCTCTTTTGAAGGCTCGAAAATATAATCTCCTGCAGTAACAGGAACATCCGATTTAATTGGTGCTAATGGCAAAAACTGCTCTGTCTGAACGATTTGTGTCGCAGCATTTTTAAATTGATTGTAGATCAATTCGATTCTGTCATATTCACCTGATAAAAACTTCTCAGTTAAATTATCAGCAATTCCACCAACATTATCAAAAGTTAAATGATCAAAGATTGCATTATGATGACCGTGTACTTTGTGCGTTTTACTTAAAACATCATTTCCTTTTTTACCAATAGCAAAAACGTCTACTTGTTTTCCTGCATAAAATACAGTACGGTTTTTTATCTCTTTAATTACATTTGTATTAAATGCACCACATAAACCTCTATTTGAAGTTATAGCAACAAGCAATACTTTTTTTACTTCACGTTGTGTTGTATAATCTCCTCCAACTTCACCATCAAGTGTAGCCGAAAGGTTTTGCAACAACTCCGTTAATTTCTCGGCATAAGGGCGCATTGCAGTGATTGCATCTTGTGCTTTCTTAAGCTTTGCAGCAGAAACCATTTTCATAGCCGATGTAATTTGCATCGTCGATGAAACGGAAGTAATTCTATTACGGATTTCCTTTAAATTTGCCATTTAGTTGATTAAAAAAATGTGACAATTTGAAAATTAGACAATTAGAAAGTCTGTTGAGACATTTTCTAATTATCTAATTTACCAATTATCTAATTAGATATATTTTGCTGAAATTTCTTTTGCTGCTTTTTCGATAACGTCAGTAATGTTGTCATCTAATTTACCAGCTTTCAACGCGTTAAGCGTATCTTTATGTTTACTGTTTAAGTAAGCTAAGAAATCAGCTTCAAATTCTTTTACTTTATTTACAGGAACGTTTCTTAATAAGTTTTTAGAACCAGCGTAAATAATAGCAACTTGATTTTCTACTGTATAAGGATCATTTAAACCTTGTTTCAAGATCTCAACGTTTCTTTTTCCCTTTTCAATTACGTTTAAAGTAACTGAATCCAGATCAGAACCAAATTTAGCGAAAGCTTCTAATTCACGGAATTGAGCCTGGTCTAACTTTAAAGTTCCTGAAACTTTTTTCATTGATTTAATCTGTGCATTACCTCCAACACGAGATACAGAGATACCTACGTTAATAGCAGGACGAACTCCAGAGTTGAACAAATCTCCATCAAGGAAAATCTGACCATCTGTAATCGAAATTACGTTTGTTGGGATATATGCAGAAACGTCACCAGCCTGAGTTTCGATAATTGGTAAAGCAGTTAATGAACCACCACCTTTTACGATAGACTTAAGAGAATCTGGTAAATCGTTCATGTTTTTAGCAATTCCATTATCTGCAATTACTTTACAAGCACGCTCTAATAAACGAGAGTGTAAGTAGAAAACGTCTCCAGGATATGCTTCACGTCCCGGTGGTCTTCTTAATAAAAGAGAAACCTCACGGTAAGCAACAGCTTGTTTAGATAAATCATCATACACAATAAGTGCCGGACGACCTGAATCTCTAAAGTATTCTCCAATTGCTGCACCTGCGAAAGGAGCATAAACTTGCATTGGAGCCGGATCAGAAGCATTAGCTGCAACAATAACTGTATAAGCCATTGCACCTTTTTCTTCTAACATTTTAGCAATTCCTGCTACAGTTGAAGCTTTTTGCCCAATTGCAACATATATACAGAATACAGGTTTTCCTGCATCGTAAAATTCTTTTTGATTTAAGATTGTATCGATACAAACAGTTGATTTACCTGTTTGACGGTCACCAATAACAAGCTCACGTTGTCCACGACCAACCGGGATCATAGCATCAACAGCTTTAATACCTGTTTGCAATGGCTCAGTAACTGGCTGACGGAAGATAACACCAGGTGCTTTTCTTTCTAAAGGCATTTCGTATAAGTCTCCACCAATTGGTCCTTTTCCATCAATTGGAAAACCAAGAGTATTAACTACACGTCCTACCATTTGCTCACCTACTTTAAGAGAAGCAATACGTTGTGTTCTTTTTGCTGTTGAACCTTCTTTAATTCCAGTTGATGGTCCTAAAAGTACCACACCAACATTGTCTTCTTCAAGGTTCAATACAATAGCTTCAAGTCCGTTATCAAATTCAACTAACTCACCATATTGTACATTAGATAGCCCGTAAATACGAGCAATACCGTCTCCAACTTGAAGTACAGTTCCTACTTCCTCTAGTGTAGCACCAGATTCAAAACCTTCTACTTGCTTTCTTAATATTGCTGAAATTTCAGCAGGTTTGATTTCCGCCATCTTAAATTTATAATTTAGACACTTTTATGTGTAATAAAACTAATTACTTAACTCTCTTTTTAATACCTGCAATCTGTTTGCAACAGAAGCATTGTATTGTTGATCACCTATTCTTAAAATAAATCCTCCAATAATTGATGGATCTACTACATTTTCAATTGTTATTTTTTTATCTGACAACGTTGCGATTTTAGCTAAAACTTTAGCTTCTAAATCTGCATCCATTGCAATGGCAGTTGTAACTTTTGCTACTTCTGTACCATTACCTTCATCAAATAACTTACTGTATTCTAAAGAAATTGCCTCTAGAATCTCGAATCTTTTGTTTTCGAATAATAAATGAAATAAACCTTTAGTTACACCATTTATATTTGCAAAAACTTCTAAAAGTGCACTTTCTTTAACTTCAACTTTTATAGTTGGGCTTTGAATAAAAGTACTCAATTCTTCATTACCGCCAATTGTCGAAGCAATTGATTTCATGTCGTTATTTACAGCTTCGGCAATACCTTTAGAGTTTGCTAAGTCTAGAATTGCTTTTGCATAACGAATTGCTGCTCTTGTACTTGCCATAATATTAGTTTAACTTTACGTCACCTAACAACTTCTCTACTAATTTAGTTTGAGATTCTTTGTTAGATAATTCCTCTTTCAATAATTTTTCAGCAATGCTTAATGATAAAGTTGAAACTTGTAATTTCAATTCTGCCATAGCAGCATTTTTTTCATTTTCTATCGCCAATTTAGCTTGCGCTATTAATTTTTGACCTTGCTCTTGTGCTTCATTTTTAGATTCAGCTATCATTTGCTCTTTCATTTCACGAGCTTCTTTTAACATTGCATCACGCTCTGCACGAGCTTCTTTCAAGATACGCTCATTATCAGCAGTTAAATTCTGCATTTCTAAACGAGCTGCTTCAGCTGATGCTAAAGCTTCATTGATAGATTCCTCACGACTTTTTACAGCACCTAAAATAGGTTTCCAAGCAAATTTTGCTAAAAGAAAGAAGAAAACAATAAAGATAATTGTTGTCCAAAAAATTAAACTTTCTGGTGAAGTTAATTGCATAACATTATATATTTAAAAATTGTTTGTCGTTTTTGAAAAAACTTCCTGAAGCCAACCGCTACAGGAAGTTTAATTTTTTTTAATTATGCGTTTGTGATTAACGCAACAACTACTGCGAAAAGTGCAACACCTTCAATAAGTGCAGCAGCAATAATCATAGCAGTCTGGATTTTTCCAGCAGCTTCTGGTTGACGAGCAATAGCGTCCATTGCAGAACCACCAATTTTTCCAATACCAAGACCTGCACCAATTACAGCTAATCCAGCTCCGATTCCAGCTAATACCATAATAATAAATTTATATAGTTAATAATTAATAAAACTCTGATTAATGATGATCATGCTCTTCAACAGCCTGACCAATAAATAATGCTGAAAGCAAAGTAAATACATACGCTTGCAAAGCAGCAACTAATAATTCTAATACACTCATGAACAAAACAAATGCTCCGGCAACTGGCCCTACTGCAATGCTTTTGAAAATGAAGATTAAAGAAACTAAACTCAAAATGATAATGTGACCAGCAGTAATGTTTGCGAACAAACGAATCATTAATGCAAATGGTTTAGTCAACATTCCGATAATTTCTACAGGAATCATAATTGGAGCCAACCAAACCGGAACTCCAGGTGTGTTGAAAATATGTCCCCAGTATGATTTGTTTCCGCTTAAAGTTGTAACGATAAAAGTAATAAAAGCCATTACAAATGTAAAATAGATATTACCTGTTAAGTTTGAACTGAATGGGAAGAATGGAATTAATCCAATAAGGTTATTGATCCAGATAAAGAAAAAGATAGTCAAAAGGTATGGCATATATTTACCTGCCTTTTTTTCACCAATATTTGGAACAGCAATTTCGTCTCTAACATAAGTAACTAGTGGCTCTAAAAATCCAGCTAATCCTGTTGGTGCTTTTGGATTTTTCTTATATGATCTTGCTACTGCAAAAAATAAGAAAAACAAAATAATTGCTGACATCAACATAGAGAAAACATTTTTAGTGATAGAAAAATCTAAAGGTCTTGCATCAAAAGCAAAAGCACCTGTGTTTTTCTGATCCGCTGTCATTGTCTCAAATTTGTCAGCATAAAAAATTATTTCTTTATAGCGAACTAATTTCTGACCATTAATATCAACAACATGTTCTCCTGAATTATCGTGGTGAAATTTTGCAGATGAAAAAATCTCCAATCCATTATTAGTCCATAAAATAACCGGAAGGCTAAAAGAAATAGGGTGACCATTCCAGTCAGCAATATGAAAATCGTGAGAATCCCCAATATGTGAATTGATTAATTCACTAGCATTAAATTCTTTTTCTATTTCGTGACCAACAGATTCTCCGTGACCTGCTGCTTCTGTATGACTTGCTTCTGTTGACTCAACAGTTTCATGTTTTACAGAAACACTATCAACAGGGGTTGAAGCGAAATTAATCGACGAACTAAGTGCTAATAAGGTAACTAATAAGTACTGGACTGGTTTATTTGAAATTATCATTATAAAATCTGTATCTAATTTTAGGTTCCAAAAATTTTTTGCAAAGGTACATTTAAAATTGAAAATTGAAAATTTATGGGTGTAATTTTTAATATTTAGATTTTTAAAGACCAATCTTCCTGTTAATAAAGCAATTAACCTTTATTTATTAACCGAATAGTAAAATAGGTTTCGAATAGTAAAAATAAAAAATAAGGTATAAAAAAAGTACTCAGGTCAAATATTGGGTCTTTAACATGTGCTTTTATTAATGGAATCAAAAATACAATAGCTGCCATCATTCTAAAAAAACTGGCTCCCAAAAAAGCAAAACCTGTGTATTGAGGAGCATTTTTATGCACAAAAATTAAAAAAAGATAGACTAAAAATGTAGCTATTATATTAAACAAATAAATACTCCACGCGGAATAAAAAAAAACTAATTTCTCTGATAATGATTGCATCGCAAAATATTGCGCAACAAATAATGCAACTGAAAAAGGGATAAAATACTTAAGAAAATCGATCGTTTTATTCATTATTTATTTAAATTTTTAACTTGTCTGATAACATTGTAAAGTGCCAGGAAAACAGAAAATAACGAAAGAATTATAGTCCATAAAGAACCTCCGTTTGAATATTTTTTATCTAACCAGACCCCTAAATAAGAAAACAAAAATATAATAATTCCCATTTGAATTGGAATATTCATTAATGCCAGCCATTTATTATTTGATTTATTATTCGGTTCCTTTTCCATCCTTTAAGGTTACTTCTTTATTATTTGTTAGCATGGTACAAGTAGCTGTAAAATCAGCTCCCGGTTCTATAGAAAGTTTACCCACGGCAACTTCTCCATGAATCTGTGCAGATGCTTTTATATTAAGGATTTCCAGTACTTTAATTTTTCCCTGAAACTCTCCTTCTATATCCGCATTATTGCAAATAATTTCCCCTTTTACAACACCTGATGCTCCTATAACCAATTTTCCCTGCGAGGTAAAGTTTCCAATTAATTCGCCATCTAATCTAAAATCAGCTTTAGAAACAATATCTCCTATTATTGAGGTTCCTTCTACTATTCTATTGGTTTTTCCTAAAAGGTCAGTGCCGTTTTTTTTGACTTTATCAAACATGATTATGGGTTTTTTGGGGCTAAATAAGCCTCAAGATTTTTCTTAATTTGTATTACTTTATAATTTTCACTCGACATAATAATTGCCGGATGTGAGATTTTATATTTTTTATCGTCTCTTAAAACTCCTGAAACATCTTTGGCATACGCTTCAGATTTAACTCCGTGAATAACCACAAAACTTTCTGTTTTGTTATATTTATCTAATGAAGTGGTCAATCTTTCGAAGTTTTCAACTGCTAAAAATTTCTTGATTGCTTCTTCAATTTGTTTTGCTGTTTTAGTGTCGTCTTTTGGAATTGCATAAATAATTTTCCAATTTTTAGTGTCGACTGATGAAAAATCAAGTTTCTCTAAACCAGGAATTTGCTTCTCTAAAATTTCTCTTGCATTTTTACCTTCATCACTATTTGGATAATTATCGGCAACATTTTCTAACCCTTTTTTGTAGGCTGCCAAACCATTTACTTTTCCTAAAATATTTGCTTTCAGCAATTCGTATTTAGAAACAATTTCATCACCGGAATATTGATTGATCAAATTATCGATATTATCCAAAACGGTATCAAACTGTTCTTCCTGAAATAATTTATACCATTTTTGATATTCTTTTTCAGGAGATGCTAAATCATCTGTATTTGCATTGTTTATAATTTGTGCATATCTCGAATTTGGATATTTCGTCGTAATATCAAATTTGACAGATTCTGCTTTTGCCGGATTCGTAATTTGATATATTTTGTACAAATTATACATCGATGGTAAAATCAATTTTTCCTCCGGATTATTTTTTAATAATTGCTCCAGTTTTTCACTGGCCAAATTATATTCCTTAAATTTCTCTTTATAAATAAGTCCTAGCTGGTAATATGCAAAATTACGTTCCACACCAATACTATCTATAGCAGACTTTGTTTTTGGAAGTTGTTTTTCGTAAAAATCAGTGGTGTATTTTTCAACAACTACAGAATCTTTTAATTTATTGGCTAAATCCTGATTGTCGCTTATTGTATCATTCATTGCGGCATTATTAGCTGATTTTATTGCGGCTAATCTCCAATTTCCGTCTACGGTTCTGTTACCCCATAATTTCTTAAATTGTAATTTTCCATAAGCAACAGTGGTTGGATTATAAAAATAAAAAGTGCTTGCTGTTTCATTTCCAGCTGGAGGATTAAATGCTCCAATACCTGGATCGCTTTTTCCTATTGCATTAGGATTTACGGCCGTTGGTGTATTGCCTGAGTTTGTATTACGATCTATATTGGCTAATCTTTCCTTTTCCTTTTCTTCTAAAATGCGTTTTGCTTCATCCTTCTTTTTAAGTTCTGCAATATAATTTTCGAAATATAATTTTCTGTCAGGAGCAGGAAGACCATATACATTAATGATACTATCATTGCGTTTTGCAATTCCTTCGTATTTAATAACGTTATCTAAATTTTTTCTGTTTTTTTGGATAAAAGCAAATTCTCTGGTTTTAGGATCCAATTTTACCAATGTACTGTCATAATATTTGGCAGCCAATGTATAATTGGTGTTTTTAAAATACATATTCCCAATATTTCTATATGTGGAAGCGATCAAATAAGAATCTTTAGATTTTCTATCCAATGATTTATTATAAAATATCAAAGCACTGTCCTGTACTTTATAGTTATCATAAAAAACTCCCATCTCATAAAACAGGATATCATAATAGGGTCTGTTTTCACGGTCTGTAACTAGCTTATTATAGGCTTTGAGAAACATTTTTTTATCATCATATTTATAATCAAACATTTCTGCTTTATTAGCATAAGCATGCATCATATATTTTCGATCTGCTTTTCGATTCATGTCAATTACGCCGTTGTAAAAATAATTTGCACTGTCTTTTTTACCGGCTTGCTGATACATCTGAGCTAAAATAAAGCGATATCGCGTTTTGTCTTCATTTATTTTAGTAAATTTTTCTGCAATTCTAAGTTTGGCAACAGCACTGTCTTTTTCTTCCATATTCAAAAATGCTTCTGCTAATAAAGCATTTGCATCTGAAAAGGTTTGCTTATTAAGGTCTGTGTTTTTTAATAATAACTTAATGTTTTTTAAGGCAATAGCATCATTTCCTAAACGCATATTGGTTTTTTCGCGCCAGATTTTTGCCGTATAAATATTACTGCTGTTAGGATATTTATATAAGATATAATTGAATGCTTCAAGCGCCGGAATAAAGCGCTGATCATAATATCTGGCTTTCCCGAGCATTAAATATGCTTCATCAATTTGTGAATTTCGTTCTCTTCCTCCAATATTCATGGAGTGTTTTTGAATGGCTTTTGTTGCTTTGGTCTCTGCCTTTTCAAAATCTGCGTTTTTTGCTTTTTCTTCTTCCGAAAAATTTTCATCGATTTGCATTTTCTCAATCGGCAGAGTCCTCCAGAAATTATCCTGATTATTGGCCTGAATAGATTTTAAACCTTTGTCAAGGCCAATTCCACCGTTGTACAAAATGTTATATTTTGTACTTAAGGCATGCGAATTCCTGGCTAAAAAAGTATTTTTCTTGGTAGAACAAGCTATCAAAAGAAACAAAAAGACAAGAAAAAAACTATATTTTAGGGTATTCTTTTTCAATAGAAAGAGTTTAAATCAATTAACTTCTAAAATGAATTTTTAGTATAATGACTTGTAAAAATACGCTTCTTTTTGAAATATAGAAGCTTATACCGCAAAAAACGATTCTAATTCTTGTAAGGTTTCTTTTGAAGTTTGAATATCTTTCACAATCTCACCTTTATTAAGTGCTACTATTCGATCGCAAACCTCTACTGTATGCTGTAAATCATGGCTGGAAACCAAGACGGTAACATTTGGATTTTCAGCCAGATCTTTTATTATTTTTTTTAATCTGCTTACGGTTGTCGGATCTAAATTAGCAAAAGGCTCATCAAGAATAACCACTTCAGGATTACCAATAAGCGTGGCAATTATCCCCACTTTCTTTTGATTTCCTTTGGATAAATCTCTTAAATATTTTTTATTATTTAGAATTTCTCCATTAAAAAACTCTTCATGGCTGGCTAACAAAGCATCAATATCGGCTTTGTTTTGATGACGCAAATCGCCAATAAAATAAAAATATTCCTCAGGAGTTAAATATCCTATCAAAAAACTTTCATCAAGAAACGATCCTGTAAATGATTTCCAGTTTTCACTCGTATTCACCTGAATAGTATTGCTAGTGATATTTCCTGTCGAAGGCTGAATAAGATCTAATAATAAACTGAAAAAAGTTGTTTTTCCTGCTCCGTTATTTCCCACTAATCCAAAACTTTGTCCTTTTGGAATTTCAAGATTATCAATGTTTAAAACTTTTATTCCGTTATATATTTTTGAAAGTTGATTTACTTGTATCATTTTCTATCTTGTTTAATTGTTGATTTGGTTAATCGTTAATTTGTTTCGTTTTAATCCGATAAAAAAATTATCTCATTATCAAATTAGCACATTCTCTAATTATTCTAATTCTTTTGTTTATAAGCACTTATCGTACTGTATTTCTCGATTTTATATCTTTTTTCGATCAGTGAAAAAACCTTGTCTTTTAAGATAAAACCTAAAGCCCCTGCTCCTGCAACTAATGATAATCCAAGAGTTTTATTTCCTAGATAAAGACCAATGGCATAAAGTCCCAAAGGCAATAATATTTTAGGTAATGTCAATAACATCGCGCTTACATTAAAAGCTTTTTTATCTCCAAAAGCTCCACCGGCAGAACTTAAATCAATTGGTGTTTTTGTAAATGCTCCGCCTAAAAGTACTAAGTGTGAATTTACTCCAATATTATAAATCGCACCAACAATAATTGTCAGGTAAATTTCCCATCCGTAAAAAAGATAAAATGATGCAATTATTGTCGAAATAAAAGTAGCAATAACAATCAGCCACCATTTTGAAGTGATGTAACCGCGATACGGAATGTTTTGTGTCATCATTAATTGATAATACGAACTATCCCAACTTGGTACAAACTGACCAAAGACAAACAAAAATCCTCCTGAAACAAATATTCCGGCAAAAATATGCATTACTTCAGGCTGTTGCGTGTTTCCAAAAAAGATGAAACCGTAAAACAAAAAGAAAACACTCATGACAATAGTCGTTTTAGATCTTTTATTTCTCTTAATTAGTTTGATATCATTTTTAAGAAAAGTTCCCAAAGTCCCAAATTGATTCAGCCATGCAAGATTTTCAGTTTCTGCAATATCCGCTTTTTTAGAAAGTCCGGCATCTAAAAATAAATTATTTTTAAAGTACTTAAAAGTAAATGCATACAATGCAATTAACACTAAAACGGGAATCAAAAACAATCCTTTTACAGCATAAAATCCCTGAAACGCCGGAGTTGTAAAGCTCGTAATATCAAATACCTTATAATATTGTGCCGCCGCCAGTAAAAGAATTGCTCCTATAAAAACAACAAACAATTTATCGATATTACTTAAAATAATATTTAAAAAATTGTTGATATATATTAATGAGAAAGCTGCTAACAGCCAAAAAATAACTCCTGCAATATCATAACCTTCCAGAGCTAGCACAACCGAAAATGGAATGAAGAAAAGAGCGTGTACCCAATTAAAAAAAGACAATGCAGTTTTGCCTAAAGAGAAATGAACAATTGTTGGTTTTTTGAATGGTAAAATCAATAAAGGTTTTATGTTCAAAACCGGAATTGCCTGCATTAACAACCGAATTACGAGGTCAAACAGAAAATAATAAATCAAAAATTGATTGATGGTAACTAATGGTTCCAGGTTCATTTTTCGCAATACATAAAATGCTCCTACTCCCATACCTATAAAAAGTATCGAAAAATAGATCATCAAAAAACCAATTAAAATTTTCATTGCCACATTTACTCCAAAGGAGGCAGATCTGGTAAAGGCTTTCCATTCTAGATAAATAAACTTTTTAATCATGGTTATTTGGTTTTCAGTTTTGTAGTAAGAGATCAAATGTAAGTAAACGTTACAAAAAAAGTTAAAAATAATTATTTCGTACCTGACATTTAATCTCCGTTTGCTACTTTTGCATAAAATATACAATCATGCCTTCATTTTTAAAACTCATAATTAAAGAGGTAAAACGCGAAACATCAGACGCCGTTTCTGTACTTTTTAATGTTCCGGAAGAACTAAAACCAGACTATAAATTTATAGCTGGACAATACATAAATCTAAAATTAACTCTTGATAATCAGGAGATTCGTCGTGCTTACTCTATTTGTTCTGCACCGGAAAGCGGTGAATTGCGAATTGCTGTAAAAGCTGTAAAAAATGGTTTGTTCTCTCAGTTTGCCAATACCAGACTTAAAGCCGGTGATGTTCTTGAAGTTGGTCATCCTGAAGGAAAATTTACTTTTGAACCTGATGCTGAAAGACAAAAAAACTATGCTGCTTTTGTTGCCGGAAGCGGAATTACTCCGGTACTTTCGATTATAAAATCAGTCATGAAAAGCGAGCCAAAAAGCTCATTTATAATTGTTTACGGAAATAAAACTCCTGAAGAAACTATTTTTTACCAGGAATTACACGATTTACAATTGCAATATGTAGGCCGCCTTTTCGTGCATTATGTTTTTAGTCAGGCTAAGGCAGAAAATGCTTTGTTTGGCAGAATCGAAAAATCAGCAGTAAATTTTGTTCTCAACAACAAACACAAAGAATTACAATTTGATAAATTTTTCCTATGCGGACCAGAAGAAATGATTGATACTGTTTCTGCTATTTTAAAAGAGAAAAATGTAAAAGAATCAGCTATTAAATTTGAACTTTTTACCTCATCATCACAAGAAAATCAAATCAATACTTCATTAGAAGGACATACAAAAATCACAGTTTTAGTAGATGACGACGAAGTTTCGTTCGAAATGTCTCAAAAACAAACCATATTAGATGCGGCCCTAAAACAAGGAATCGACGCTCCATATTCTTGCCAAGGCGGAATTTGCAGCAGCTGTCTTGCCCGTGTAACTTCTGGAACTGCCGAAATGACTAAAAACTCTATTTTGACAGACAAAGAAATTGCTTCAGGATTGATCTTAACTTGTCAGGCACATCCAACATCAGAGTCTATTTATGTAGATTATGATGATGTTTAGATTTTAAAATTCCAATGGCGTAATAAATTCCAATAAAAAATTCCAAATTCCAAATTCCAACTTTACAATTGGAGTTTGGAATTTTTTTTGTTTTATAATTATTAGCAATCTTTGCAAATTTGAAATTGAATTTATTTTTATGAGATCTGTACGAGAAATTTTTAAAGGCAAGGAATATCTTTTAGATGAACCTGAAATTGAGAAACTTGTAGAATATTGCGAAGAACTGCAAGAATTGTCGAGTTTAAATATCAGAAGACGAACAATAAAGAACTCGCAATGCTGGATATGCTCAAAGAAGTCATAAAAGGTTGTAATGCCATGGAAAAAGAACAAATGGAGCATGAAAGATTTGGTTATGAAGCTACAAATTCGAACCTTAAAAATTATATTTATAGCAGATGTCGCGATGAGAAGATAAGGTTGTAATAAATTTCAATCTCCAAGCTTCGGCATAAATCCCAACTATACAATGAAATGTGGTGAACTATTTCTTTATCAGAGCTTAAAACCTGACAAAATTTTACTCTCTATTTTCCCTTTTCTAACTATAATCAAAAAAACACTATTGAGCAATAAATAAAAAAGCATGTAAGTTTTTGGTTATTTTCTAAAAAATGCGGCAAAATTTTACTATATTAGTAGTTCAATACAGCTGATCATTCTTCTATCTCTTAAAATAGATTTGTAAAGCTATTTCTGATTGTCAACATAAAATTTAAATATCATGGCAATGCATCACTACCTTCGTCTGTCTTTTATATTACTTTTTGTAATAACAGCTTTTATTTCTATCTACTTTATAATAAAAAAAAGGAAAAACAAAAAAGTACCTAAACTACTTTCAGAAGAAAAGTATAATTTATCAATGGCCGAGGGAATGACAGAAATATCAGTCTCTAATGATCTTTTTTTTAATATTTGGCCTTATGTAAGTGAATTAAAAGCAGCCAAAATTTTATCAAGAAAAATTAAAGAATCTGAATTGGTACATAAAGTTTACAGAAATTCAACCGAAAATTTTGAACATATTTTACTCGCTACTGAAAAAGAAAATCATTTTGTGAAAGTCGTAGTTGATACAAACAAAAAGAAAGCAATGGGTTATCTTTTTCTTGATTTATGAGTAATGAAGTAATCTTTGTCAAAGTTTAAAACCAAGAGTGTAAGGAACTTTTGTAAAAAACTATTATTTTTATTTTCTGTATGTCAATAAATATCAGAAAATGCAAATCAGAACAGAAGTAAAAGAAATATTAAATTATATTTCAGAAGATCAACTTGATTTTTTTGCTCAGCAAACAATGGTTGATTGGAATGCTAAAAAATTAAAAGGTAAGGAATTATTTAAACTTTGTATTTTTGGTGTCTTAAATGAAAACAGAGCCAGTTCCAGAGTGTTTGAGAATTTTTACGAGAATCATTTTTTTTGTAAATATGCTCAGATTCCTAAAGATAAAAGTGTTAGTCACAGCAGTATTGCAGAGAGAATTGGAAAAATCAACGTGGAATATTTCGAGAAACTATATCAGTATACTGTTACTGTTTTTCAGGATAAACTTGAACAGAAAGATAAAGCAAAATTAAGCTTATACGACTCAACAATTACAAGTTTATCTGCTTCTTTATTAAGTTTTGGAATGCAAAATGGACAGAAAAATAAAAAAGGAGAGCAAGGTAAAAACAGTATAAAATTTACAATTGGTTTTAGTGAATTGCCATTTAATGTAAATTTTCACAAAGATCAAAAAATGATTAGTGAAGATTTGGCTTTGGGTAATATTCTTCAAGAACACATAAGTAATAAAAAAGATATTGCGGTTTTTGATCGAGGAATGAAGGAAAGAAAAACAATGGTTGAGCTCTCCAATAAGGATAAATATTTTGTTACTCGAATTTACAAATCATCTAAGTATGAAATAGAAAAAGGCAGTAAAGTTATACCGTTGGATTTTGAAGATGAAACTATTAAGTTGATAAAACACAGTAAAGTTCATCTTTATGCCAATCAAAAAAAGACTAAAATAGTTTTTAGATTAGTAGAAGGGATATTGAAATCTGATGGAGAAAAAATATTATTTTTAAGCAACTTGCCCGAAGAAGAATTTACGGCAGATCAAATAGCAAAAATTTACAAAAAGCGCTGGGATATTGAGCGTTTCTTTAGATTTATAAAACAAGAACTTAATTTTAAACACTATTTTTCAAGACAATGGAATGGAATTCAAGTAATGATATATATTATTCTAATTGCATCCATTTTACTTTTGAGTTACATAAAACTCAATGGCTTAAAAGGATATAAGATCCCCAAAATTTCATTTTGTAATCAATTACAAAATGAAATCATTCAACAAGTAGTAATACATTGTGGTGGGGATCCTAGTAAATTAGAAACATTCAATACATGAAAGAAAGTTCCTTACACTCTTGGTTTAAAACTTTGACAAAGATTACTACGTATTTCTAATGCAATAAAATTAGAATTTTCTATGATAACTGTGACTGAATCCTGGAAACTATTTTCTCTGGAGAAATCGTTCTCATCGCATCTTCATAACCTTCAACAATTTTGTTTCCGTAAACTGATGTTGGTAATTTTGGATATTGATTTCTGTCTGAGGTTAAAACATTTTCCATAGTTTGATTGAATGGCAAAAATCCTGCGTACGGATGTGTCGCTCCCCAAAGTGTAACAACTTTTATTCCTAACATTGCCGCAATATGAGCGTTTCCGGAATCCATAGAAAGCATAACATCAAGATTACTAATCAATTGTAATTCTTGCTGAAATTTAATTTTTCCAGCCATATTGATTACATTTTCAAATGGTTTTGCAAGTGAATCCAGAATTTCGATTTCTTTCTTTCCTCCTCCAAAAAGTAAAATTTTATACGACTTATTCTCAGCTAATTTGGCAATTACTTCCTGCATTAAATCCTGCGGGTAAACTTTAGAATCATATTGTGCAAAAGGAGCAATTCCGATTAATTTTTGATTATTGTCACCGATAATTTCTAAGATATCTGCGCTCAATTTTGCCTTTTCAGGGAATGTTGGATTCGATAAATCTAAAGGAAATCCAAGTTCTTCGAACACTTTTGCATGTCTTTCGAACATTGTTGGCAATTGCTTGAAAATCTTATTTTCCGCCCTTGTTAGTTCTTTTTTACCTTCTCTTCCTTTGTCGACTGTGGCTCTTTTTTTTCCGCTTAAAGCGAAAAGTAAGCTCACAATTTTAGATCTAAGAACGTTATGAAGATCGGCAAAAGCATCAATTTTAAACTTTTTAACATCTCTAAATAATCTCAAAAGTCCTGAAAAACCTTTATGACGCTCTTTTTCATCAAAAGCAAAAAACTCTAGATTGGGAATTCCGTCAAAAAATGGCCTGAAAAACGGACGTGAAATTACGGTGATTTTTACCTCTGGATATTGTTTTACAAATGCGCGTAAAACAGGAACCGTCATGGCGACATCTCCCATTGCGGAAAGTCTCATGACGGCTATATGTTTAATTTTATTGGACAAATTTTGACTTTTAAAAATTAATTGTGAACAACTTCCTTATTCTAACTTACTAAAAAACATTCTTTTATAAAATTATATTCTTTTCTAATTTTGCTTTTTAGCCCAGATTGAAATGGAAATCCTGGAGCAAAAAAATAAAGTTTCCTGTTTAAAAAAAGCGACCAGCGGAAGCTCTTTTTTGAACAATAGAAACTCTATTTTTTTGTGTCCCGATAGCTATCGGGATGAAATGAAAAGCTGGAAATATACCTCCAGAAATTATTTCTTATTTTGATATAAAACAGGATTTAATTCATCGTCATTGTACATTTTCATTTGTTTGTACACTTTCATGAATTTATCTCCGTTTTCGATGTCAGTCAATAAATCATCAATCGCTGTTGATAAATCAGTTCTTTGTTCTAAAAGAATGTTTAATTTTTCCTGGCATTTATCTCTATGTTCTTGCGAAGCTTCTGCACGATTAGCTTCTTCATTCATGTGATAAATTTTTAGGGCCAAAATAGACAATCTGTCAAAAGCCCATGCAGGACTTTCAGAATTGATTTTTGCACCATCTTTTACTTTTACATCGCTGTATTTTTGTAAAAAATAGCTATCGATATATTCCACCATATCAGTACGTTCCTGATTAGATGCATCAATTCTTCTTTTTAAAGTCAAAGCTGCTACCGGATCAATTTGCGGATCACGAATAATATCTTCAAAATGCCATTGAACAGTGTCAATCCAGTTTTTTAAATATAATAAATGCTCGAATTTATCCTTAGGATAAGGATTGTTTATAGGTTGATCAACATTATCAAATTGATGATAATCTTTGATGCTTTGTTCGAAAACAGAATATGCTAATTTTGAAAACATGTCTTTATTTGTTAGAGTTACAAAGATACTTTTTATACTTTTATCGTGCGAATAAAACGATGAAATTTTCGTTATCGTACTGTAACCATTGATAATTCTAAAATTTTACTATGAAAATCCATTATATATCTGAGAATAATAGCGTCTTGAATCATTTTTTAGGTCAAATAAGGAATATAAATGTTCAGAACGATAGTATGCGTTTTCGAAGAAATATAGAGCGAATTGGCGAAATTATGGCTTATGAACTGAGTAAGGATCTTGCTTATAAAAATGTAGCAATTCAAACTCCGCTTGGTATTAAACAAACTACCGAAATTGAAAGTGACCTGGTTTTATGTTCTATTTTAAGAGCTGGTTTACCGCTTCATAATGGTTTTTTGAACTATTTTGATCACGCCGAAAATAGTTTTGTTTCGGCTTGCAGATATCATCCAAATAATGATGCTGAATTTGAGATTAGAGTTGAATATCAAGCTGTTTCAAACATCAATGATAAAACTGTTTTGCTTCTTGATCCAATGTTAGCAACGGGTCAGTCTATCGTTGCAGTTCATGAAAAATTAATTCAGAATGCAACCCCAAAAGAGATTCATATTGTAGTGGTTATTGCTGCCCCTGAAGGAATTGCTTTTCTTGAAAAAAGCCTTCCTGAAAACTGCCATTTATGGGTCGCTTCTTTAGACGAAAATTTAAATGAAAAAAATTACATTGTTCCAGGTCTTGGTGATGCTGGCGATCTTTCTTACGGCAGTAAATTATAGCTGAGAAAAAAACGTAAATAAACTACACAAAATCAATACATAAAAGACAATTTCGTTGTTGAGTTTTTGCTGCATATATTCTACATGACTTGAAGCCATAATGGTCAAAGGCGCAATACTAAACAATAACAAATCATTGCTTTTATCCGGTGAAACAATGAAAACAAGAGCTGCAATAAAAAAACAGGCTACTATTTTTTTGTATGAAGAATGTACTATTTGAGGTCGATTTGACAACGTTGTAAGCATTGAAGTTATAAAAAACAAAGCCACTGCAACGTATATTGAAAGTGCTCCGTTTTCATAATTATTCTTGAAATAATTAATATTAAAATCGATCACAGTATTTTTCTGGAAAAATTGAATTATATCAATATGGAAAATTAAAGAGATCAATAAAAAGATTATTGACACTGCCATTAGCGCTATAAAAGGTAAAATCCAGTTTCTATAATCTCTGGAAACATGAAAAATAATCGATATAAAAACCAATATTAAGAAAAGAATACACCAAAATTGAAATAAAGAAGCTATTAAAATCCAAAAAGAAGCATCGAATATTTTTTCTTTTGAAGCTTTTAGGGATTGTAACGAAATTAATCTTCGAAGTGCCAAAAGCACAAAAAAGTTCGCATATACTACATTCGCATTATTAAAAATCGTGGGGAAAAATAATATGAACAATAAGTAAAAAAATATCGTGTAACCGTTGTCCTTACTGAGTCCGTTTTTTTTTACAATGAAATTAATCAGGAAAAATGAAGCCAAAATAAAGAGTAACAAACTTACTTTTTGGAACGCCAAAAAATAAGAACTCACCCATGATGGATCTTTAATTTGAAAAATAAAAAAGAAAACCAGTATCAAAATTACGACCAATGAATAATTTAATGGCGTAGATTTTTTAAAAACACTTGTTATCATAAGGATATTTTATACTTTTGTGATTGTAAATATAATACTTGTTTAAAAAGGAAAACCAACAAGTTGAAAAAAGATTCTTTATTGAATTTTGTCTTCAATGCGTTAAAAACAATAAATAACATATAATTTTATAAATTATGACAGCTTTTTTTGAAGGAATACAATACTTATTCGTTAACATTTTATTTGCTCCACTTGACTTTTTACGTCGCCTAGAACTTGTTACTTGGTTTGGTGCTAATACTATTAACTGGATTTTTATGATCATCTGCGCAAGCGCAATTGTTTACTGGATTAAGCAATTACGCCTTTTTGATGCCGCCGGAACAGAAAATCAAGATACTACAGCTCACTCTTTTTTAAAGTAAGTCGAAGCCAATATCTTTTCTAAAATACATCTTATCAAAATTTAGTTTATCTATATTTTGGTAAGATTTTTTTATGGCCTCTTGAAAATCATCTCCATAAGATGTTACAGTCAATACACGTCCTCCATTACTAACGACATTATTGCCATCTAATTTTGTTCCTGCGTGAAAAACTATAGAATCTGTAATATTTTCTAAACCTGTAATTACTTTTCCTTTTTCAAAATCTTCAGGATATCCTCCGGAAACCACCATAATTGTAGTCGCACTTCTTGGATCAACTTCTAATTCGAAAGTATCTAACTTTTGATCTGCCACAGCTTGAAACAATTCAACCAAATCAGATTTTAATCTTGGTACTACAACTTCAGTTTCAGGATCACCCATTCTTACGTTGTATTCAATAACAATTGGTTCGTTTTTCACATTGATCAAACCAATGAACACAAAACCTTTATATTCGATTCCGTCTTTCTGGAATCCTTCGATTGTTGGTTTTACGATACGTGTTTCGATTTTTTCCATCAAAACAGCATCAACATAAGGAACTGGAGAAACTGCTCCCATTCCGCCTGTATTTAATCCTGTATCACCTTCGCCAATTCGTTTGTAATCTTTTGCCGTTGGAAGAATTTTATAGCTTTTTCCGTCAGTCAAAACAAAACAGCTTAATTCGATTCCGTCCAGAAATTCTTCGATTACCACTTTAGAACTTGCTGCTCCAAATTTTTCATGAACAAGCATGTTTCTTAATTCCGTTTTAGCCTCTTCAAGATCCTGAATAATCAAAACTCCTTTTCCAGCCGCTAATCCGTCTGCTTTTAAAACATATGGAGGTTGTAACGTTTCAAGAAATTCACATCCTTTTTCTACTGTTTCGGCGGTAAAACTGTCATAAGCTGCTGTTGGAATATTGTGTTTCATTAGAAACTCCTTTGCAAACTCTTTACTTCCTTCAAGTTGAGCGCCTAATTTTGATGGTCCGATAACCGGAATATGCTGTAAACTTTCGTCATTTTTAAAAAAATCATAAATCCCTTTTACCAAAGGATCTTCTGGCCCTACGACCACCATTTTTACATTTTCCTGAATTACAAATGCTTTTACAGCATCAAAATCAGTTGGAGACATTGCAACATTTGTAGCAATTGCAGCCGTTCCCGCATTTCCTGGTGCAACAAAAAGTTTTTCGCAAAGCGGACTCTGAATCATTTTCCACGCAAAAGCATGTTCTCTTCCGCCTGATCCCAATAGTAAAATTGTCATGTGTAGTTATATTTAGTTGTGGTGCAAAAATAATTGCTTTTGTACGTAAAAAATAATTAAATCTTAAAAAGTTGTTCATTCTTATCTGTTAGTAATTTGATACTATTTTTTTTGATGAAAATTAGTTCGCAAATGATTTCTATTTTTTATAAGCCGTAAATTAAAACAGTTTAAATGCTGCTTTTAAATATAAATAAAATCTTACATTTTCTTTTTAATTAAAAACTTATGGAGGATCATTCTTTACTTTCTGAAGAAACTATTTCTAATAAAATATATTATATACGCAACCAAAAAGTGATGCTTGCTTTTGATTTAGCTATGCTTTATTGCGTTGAAACTAAGAGAATAAATGAGCAAGTAAAGAGAAATTTAACTCGGTTCCCGGAAGATTTCATGTTTCAACTTACTGAAAATGAGTTTAAAAATTTGAAGTCGCAAATTGCGACTTCAAGTTGGGGCGGAAGCAGAACATTACCTTTTGCTTTCACAGAACACGGAGTTTTGATGCTTTCCAACGTTTTAAAAAGCGACAAAGCAATTCAAACCAATATACAAATCATGCGCATTTTCACCAAAGTGAGACAAATGCTCTTGGATACAACAGAAATTAAAGTTAACATTCTTCAAATTCAAAAGAAATTAGAAAATGACGATAAAAATATTGAATTGGTTTTTTCTTATTTGGATGAATTGACTGAGAAAAAAGAAAATGAAAGTGAACGGGTGAAAATTGGATACAAGAAATAAGTCGCTCTTTGAGTAACTCATTATAAACGAAAACGGGCAAATATTTATTGAATATTTGCCCGTTTTTTTATTTTATATAACTTGAAAAATCTTTGTGTTCTTCTTTTGAAAGTTCTTCTTTAGAAAGTGACCTGAAATAATCATAAGTAATTTTCATTCCTTCAGCACGATCTACTTTTGCTTCCCAACCTAATAATTCTTTTGCTTTTGTAGTATCTGGCTGGCGTTGTAATGGATCGTTTATGGGTAATGGATGATAGACTACCTTTTGATTTGTTCCTGTTAGTTTAATGATCTCTTCTGCAAAATCCTTAATCGTAATTTCGTCCGGATTACCAATATTTACTGGATATACATAATCTGAGTGCAATAATCTAAAAATACCTTCGACCTGATCATCAACATAACAAAAAGAACGGGTTTGCATTCCGTCTCCAAAAATAGTTAAATCTTCCCCGCGCAAAGCCTGACCAATAAAAGCCGGAATTACACGTCCGTCATTCAAACGCATTCTTGGTCCGTAGGTATTAAAAATACGCACTATTCTGGTTTCGACACCATGAAATGTGTGGTACGCCATTGTAATTGATTCCTGGAAACGTTTGGCTTCGTCATAAACTCCACGTGGACCAATTGTGTTTACGTTTCCGTAATATTCCTCCGTTTGTGGGTGAACCAATGGGTCTCCATAAACTTCAGATGTTGAAGCAATCAAAATCCTTGCTTTTTTTACTCGTGCCAATCCTAACAGATTGTGAGTTCCAAGAGATCCAACTTTCAAAGTCTGAATTGGTATTTTTAAATAATCTATTGGACTTGCGGGCGAAGCAAAATGTAAAATATAATCTAAATCACCCGGAATGTGAACAAACTTTGTGATGTCGTGGTGATAAAATTCGAAATTTTCTAATTTGAATAAATGTTCAATGTTTTTAAGATCTCCCGTAATCAGATTATCCATTCCAATAACATAATAGCCTTCTTTAATGAATCGGTCGCATAAATGCGATCCTAAAAATCCTGCTGCTCCGGTAATAAGTATTCTTTTCATATTAATTATTTATACATCGCAAATGTAACTGATTTGAAAATTATAAAAACTATTCTAAAAAAAACTGCCTAAAAAAATTAGGCAGTTTTATAAATTCTTTGTCTCCTCTTTACTATCACCAAATTAATATATTTGGCAGTAACTATTTTGAGATATTTATTTATCGATTTATTTTACGTTGAAAATTTGTTCCAAAATTTTAATAGTAATCAAATAAGTTGGTTTTACACCTGTTGTTCCTAATCCGCCTGAAGCTAATGTACTTCCTGTTTCCAGAGGATTATCTGAAGCATAATAAGCATAACGAACTTTGATATCGTGTGGTACACTTTTTCTAATTTTTGATGCAGATTGTATGGCTTTCTGATAATAAGATCCTTCCATTTCAAGACCAATTACTCCCCAGGTCGATTCGTGAAAGAATTTCAATAAATCTCTGTTTTGTAATGATGTTCCTAAAACGGTTACCATTGCACCTTCAAAAACTGCAATATCATTTCCTTCAAACATTGCTCCTTTTAGTTCATTTTCGAAGAAATAATTATCTGCAGTTCCTTCGTTTATATGTGCGGTCGGGATCATGATGTCTCCTTTTCCACCCTCAAGAATTCCAGCTTTACCCATTATTGAAACTGATGCTACATTCAATAAAGTTTCTTTTTTATAAGGTTTTAAAAGCTCATCGATAGTTTCATAAGCCTGCTCACCAAAAGCATAATCCATTACAATAATAACGGGTTTAGTTTCATCAAGAGCAGCTTTTGGAAATCCTGTTTTTCCCCAGTCAATTTTTGCAGTATCAAAAATCTGAACGTCGATATTAGTCCCTGAAGTGTCCGGCAATGAAATCATTCCGTTTTTTAAGGCTAATTCTTCAACCTGACTTCTAATATCTTTAGCTCCGGATTTACTTAATTCTTCATAAATATAAAAATCAGACTTGTCCTTGAATTTTGTTTTCAACAACGGTGTTGCAAAAATAGAATTCATAACACTGTGCATATTCGCACTTATTACATGAATTGGACGTTTTAGCAAGTTATTAGTTTTTAAAACCTCCTTGATGTTTGTGGCCCAGATTTCTCCGTGAATATGATGTCCTAAACGTTCTCTTAAAACGGGACTAAAAGTTATAGTTCGTTTGTTATTGTCAACTACTTCTTCGATCGCCAATTTTCCTAACCAATAAATAACATGCAGGAAACGGTCCGGAGTTTCTTCAGATCCAAATGCTTCGTAAATGTCCAGAACCTCTTCAAAAGTTCTTCCTAATATATTGGCAACATGCGAAATTGCTTTTTCTTTCTCAATTAATGGCAATTTTTTAGTTTGCATTACAGCCTGCTCCAGTTTCAACCAATCGCGGGAAACTTCGCCACCATCGTCTAATAAAACCCTGTTTTTAATTTTATGAGATTCGATGAAAATAAAAGTCAAATGAGTCAGGATGTCATAAATGTCTGAACGCCCGCGGGTGATTTCGACATTCATTTGTTCCTCATCAATCCTATAACAATTTCTTCGTCTTTTTGGAGGAACAATTGCCTCGAAATGTGATTTAGAATATCCTTCATCAGAAGTTAAATTAATAAATCGACATTGTTCAATTCCTATTGGTAAACGCTCTATAACGTACAAAAGCCCATTAAGCTCTACTTTTTCTTCGCCTATGTTTCCGTAAATTTCCGGACGTAATGCTAACAATGATTCACGCAAGCCATCGCCCGAAACTCCCATTGGCTTATAAAAACCACGGTTGAATAAATGACGCATTGTTATGTACATTCTTTCTATCGCTGCAGATGATTCCTGCGCTCTTGATCTTGATATATGTTTGGTTTCTTTCATGCTTGTTTATTTTAAAAATCTCCTCCTAAGAGAAGATGAAATTAGTATTTTTTAATTAAATGAAATTGAAATATTAATTTATTAAAGTTTTCATATTCTTAAAAACACCATTATTGTATATTGTTATTATTTATAATTCTCAAAATTAACTTCTATTTTTTAGAAATTCTAATTTTGTTACAAAATCAAATTTATTGTATTAATACGTTCCTGATTGTCTTTGGGTATTATAAATATAATTATTCAATTTTAAAAAAAATTGTTTCAATTGTCTTCATGATCTTAATCCTGCATCCGTTAAAAACTCATATATATCTTTATATTTTGTTTCTTTTACTTGTTGTGTTTCATGATCAAAAAAAGAAATTTTACTTTCGTATTCTCCGTTATTCAATTTAAATCCATAATAATCACCTGTATAATTATCAGAAATTGCGAGAAACTCGTGAGAACTAATTAGTCCAATATTTATATTATTTACTAAAATATTCCAATCACTATTTTCCTTTACAGAATAAACTGTTGTAAATGCGAAATATCCTCCTCCAAAAATTTTCACGAAATCTTTATACTCTTTTGGAAGCTTATTAGTAAGTTTTTCCTCGGCATGAAACAATTCTGTGTCGGTAGCTTTTAAATCAGATTCTAAATCAAACCACAATGGATTTTTTAATTTGATTTCTTCTACTTTTTTACAAAACTCATTTAATTCCATTACAATTTATTACTTCAAATTATCTGCAATCTTTCTGTCATTCGACAATCTCGGAATTTTATTTTGTCCGCCTAATTTTCCTTGTGATTTCATATAATCTTGAAAACCATTTTTAGAAACTTTGGTTATAACCACTTTCCTCAAAACATTTCCGGTGATTAAATCATCATAATAAATGTTTTGTTTACGCATTGCATCATCAATTGCTTCTGCGAATGCTTCTAAATTTTCAGGTTCATTTTCAAATTCAACCAACCATTCATGATACGGCAAACCGCTTGAAGGATTTATTTGCGGCGCAACGGTAAATTCGTTGATTACAATTTTAGTTCCTTCCGTAGCTTCTTTCATGGCGCTTTCTACTTCTTTTGCAATAACATGTTCTCCAAAAGCAGATATGTAATGCTTGATTCGACCTGAAACGATAACTCTATGCGGAAATAATGATGTAAACTGAACCGTGTCGCCAATATTATATCTCCAGAGTCCGGCGTTTGTAGAAACGATCAAGGCATAATTAACGCCTATTTCGACTTCTCCAATCGTATAGCTTTTTGGATTTTCTGTAAAAAATTCATCAGCTTTAATAAACTCGTAGAAGATTCCGGAATTTAGTAACAAAAGCATTCCTTTTTGTTTTTGAGAATCCTGATAAGCAAAAAATCCTTCAGAAGCCGGAAACAACTCTATGCTGTCTACTTTTCGCCCAATCATTTTTTCAAATTTCGCACGATAAGGTTCATAATTGACTCCTCCGTAAATGAACAAATTGAAGTTCTTGAACAATTCTCCAATCTTTTTTCCACCGCTTTTTTCCTGTAATCGTTCAAAATACATCTGTACCCAAGACGGAATCCCGGAAATTATGGTCATATCCTGATCAATGGTTTCCTCTACAATAGCATTTACTTTAGTATCCCAATCTTCAATACAATTGGTCTCCCAGGAAGGCATTCTGTTTTTTTGAAGATATTTGGGCACAAAATGCGCTCCAATTCCGGATAATCTTCCAAATTTGATTCCGTATTTTTCAACAAGAATTGGACTTCCCTGCAGGAAAATCATTTTTCCGTCTACAAAATCTGCATTTCCTGTTTCGTATATATAATGTAGGATCGCATTTCTTGAAGCTTCGATATGATACGGCATTGATTCTTTGGTCAACGGAATATATTTTGCTCCGGAAGTTGTTCCTGAAGTTTTGGCAAAATACAATGGTTTCCCTTTCCAGAGAATATTCTTTTCGCCCATTCGAACTTTGTCGATGTAGGGTTTTAAATCTTCATAATCACGAACCGGAACACGTTTCCTGAAATCATGAACTGACTTTATTTTATCAAAATGATGATCTGTACCAAATTCAGTTTCCTGGGCACTATTTATTAAACTTTTAAATACTGCTTGTTGTGTTTCAACCGGTTTATTGGCCCAAGCCTTTGTTTTATAGTATATTTTGGTGGCAAATAATTTTGCTGCTACTGATTTAATTGACATTTTTTATGGTATTATTTCTTGTCACTTTTGTTTTTACTTCGAGGTTTTTCGCCCGACTCCTTCTCCATTTTTGCCACTTCATTTCTCAATTTAATTTCTTCTTCAGAAGGTTTCATATTTACATCAGAATGTTCTTCATTATCTGCTATAATAGAATCTTTATTGAATTTTGCATATTCCAATTCACCCCTTAAAACCTTCTGAATTCCTTTTATATACGCTTCGTTTTTCTTTAAAGCAGTCTCTAATGAATCAGATTTTATGGCTAATTCGGTTGCATTCTTTTTCAATTCAGAAGAAGAATATCCCGGAATAAGTTCACGCAAAGGTGTAAAAGCAATGATGAAAGTGGTAATTAAAATTAGAAATATTCCTCCTAATGTGAACGTTACGAACACATTCATCAGGTTAAGTTTGAATGAAAAAATTTCCTCAAAAGTGTCTTCATTCAAAATCACCAATCGGTTTTTGATGAATAATTTTTTTCTGAAATTGAATTTTTTCTTAGCCATTAGGTTATTTATACAAGCAAATATAATAATTAATCATCTTGTTAACGCCTGATATAAATAAAGGAATCCCGTTATTTCATCATTTTATAAAATATTTAACGCTATTAGATAAGAATATTTTAATCCAAAAACACTTCTTCTTCGTATATTTCTATATACCTTTGCGGTATTATTTAGAAAATCAATTTGCTTCGGCATTAAATATACAATCATGGGAAGATTAGGTCTTACAGAAATCCTCGTAATAGTAGGTATTGTGATATTACTTTTTGGAGGTAAAAAAATTCCGGAATTAATGAAAGGTTTAGGAAGTGGTATTAAGGAATTTAAGAACGCTGCTAAAGACGATCAGACTCCACCTGCACCTTCTGTTAAAAAAGAAGAAGAAGAAATTAAATAAGAATTTAGATCCTTATTATAAACCCCAAATTACAAATGTAGTTTGGGGTTTTATTTTATAGAAAAAATTAATACATAAAAAGAACTCCCAAACTACATTTGTAATTTGGGAGTTCTTATTTTTCGATGTTTGGAATTTCAAATATTAAAAATTTTATAAAACCATTGTTAACTGAATTCTTTTTCTGTCTTCATCAACCTCAGTAACCTTAACATCAACATGTTGATGCAATTTTACTACTTCGTTTACATCACTCACAAAACCAGCTTTTAGCTGAGAAATGTGAACCAATCCGCTTTCTTTGATTCCGATATCAACAAAGCAGCCAAAATTGGTAATGTTATTAACAATTCCAGGTAAAATCATTCCCGTTTTTAGGTCTTTGATTGATTTTACGTTAGCATCAAATTCAAAAACCTTCGCTGACTTTCTTGGGTCTAAACCTGGTTTTTCGAGCTCTTTTATAATATCTTTTAGCGTAAGTAAACCAATTTCAGGCGTTATATAGTTTTCAGCTTTAATTAGGGCTGTTTTCTCTTTATTAGCAATTAGATCATTTACTGAAAGTTTTAAATCTTTTGCCATCTTTTCAACAACTGCATAAGCTTCAGGATGCACTGCTGAGTTATCCAATGGATTTTTAGCATTCGAAATCCTAATAAAAGCCGCACCTTGCTGATAGGCTTTCTCCCCTAATCGAGGGACTTTTTTTAGCTGTTTTCTATCTTCAAAAGGTCCATTTTCTGAGCGATATTGCACAATATTTTCGGCTAGCTTCTCTCCTATTCCACTCACATAACTTAGTAAATGTTTACTTGCAGTATTAATATTGATTCCAACCGAGTTCACGCAACGAATTACAGTTGCATCAAGTTCATCTTTTAGTTTGGTTTGGTCAACATCATGTTGATATTGTCCTACTCCAATTGCTTTTGGATCAATTTTTACTAACTCAGCCAAAGGATCTGAAAGTCGTCGGCCAATAGAAACCGATCCACGAACTGTAACATCATAATTAGGAAATTCTTCTCTCGCAATTTTTGACGCCGAATAAACTGAAGCTCCAGCCTCTGAAACAATAAAAACTTGTGGCGCTTTGTCAAACGCAATTTTTTTTATAAAAAATTCAGTTTCTCTCGAAGCAGTTCCGTTTCCTATAGAAATTGCATCTATTTGATACGCATTTACCATCGAACGGATTTTCTTGATCGCCATTGTTTCCTCATTTTGAGGTGCATGCGGATAAATGGTTTCATTGTATAACAAATCTCCTTTCTCGTCGAGGCAAACTACTTTACAGCCACTTCTAAATCCGGGATCTATTGCCAGAATTCGTTTTTCACCCAAAGGCGGTGCTAATAATAACTGACCTAAATTATTTGCAAAAACCTGAATTGAATTGGCATCGGCTTTTGCTTTTGCTTCTTGTAAAGTTTCATTTCCAATCGCCGGATTCAACAACCGTTTATAACTGTCTTCAATCGCTAATTGCAAATGTGCTGTAGTACTATTTTGTTTTTTGATAATTAATTCATCAATGATATCATATGCTTCATCGATATCAACATCAACTTTCATCTTTACAAAACCTTCATTTTCTGCACGAAGCATCGCTAATAATCGATGCGAAGGTGCTTTTGTCAACGGTTCTTCCCAATCAAAATACTGATTGAATTTTTGCGCTCCATCTTCTTCGCTTTTCTTTTTTACGACTTTGGTTCCAATTGTAGCTTTGCGCTGATATAGTCTTCGCAATTGTTTACGAACATAAATATTCTCATTGATCCATTCGGCAATAATATCTCTTGCACCCTGAATTGCCGCTTCTTCATTAATTACATTATCATTAAGATATTGCGTCGAAATAAAATCGACATCAACATCATTCTGCGACATAATAATTTTTGCCAAAGGTTCTAAACCAAACTCTCGCGCAACATCGGCCTTTGTTTTTTTCTTCTTTTTATACGGAAGATAGAAATCTTCTATTTCTTGTAAATCAAAACTTTGCTCAATTTTCTGCTTCAATTCCGGCGTAAGTGCTTTTTGTTCTTCGATAGATTTTAGAACAGCTTCTTTACGTTTTACAATCGTTTCATATTCTTTTTGAAGCTTTGCAATATTTTCGATCTGCACTTCATCAAGGTTTCCGGTTGTATCTTTTCTATAACGGGATATAAACGGAATCGTACAATCTTCTTCTAATAATTTTACGGTGTTTTGAATGTTGATCGCTGCTGTTTGAACGGTCTTGGCAATGAATTGAATATTAGTCATTCTTAATTATTTTAACCGCAAAAGTTGCAAAGTGTTTCGCAAAGTTCGCAATGGTTCACTATTTTATTATTTTACAATTATCAAAATTAATATTTTAATTTTTCAACCGTCCTATTTTTATTTCTTCTTAATTGGCTTTAACACAATACTAGCTTTACTAAAATCTGCAGATGCATTATAAACTTTTCTATATTCCTGATAAATATCCTTTGGATAAGTTATTGCTTTATATTTCTCATCAATGGTAATGATAACCTGGTTTCCTTCTACTTTTACAGTCGATTTAAACCAACAATTTTTATCTTCATCATATTTCATTTCTCTGTCTATAACTAAATCATTATAGTGATCTACCTGATATCCTTTTGGAATATTAAAGACAATAGAATGATGGTATTCTTTTGTGTATTTTAAATCAATATCTGTTTTTCTGGTATTTTCCTGATAAAGATTAGACTGTTTTCCAATTACCTTTCCTAAATTAATCAAGAGTAAATTTCCGGCTTTTTCAGTAAATGACTCAACAGACTCTAACTTCGAATTAATAACGAACGGCGTATTAGTATAATTATTTTTAAATTCTAAATTTTCTACATTATGCTCTAAAAGCTTAGTGTCGACTTCATCAATAGAGACTTCTTTTACAAAATCTGTAAGGTCCTTTTTTTCTTCATTTTTAGACAAATCATTATAGCTATATCTTAACATTTGACCAATGTAACCTGTACTTGAAAATTTTTTATCTATACTTACTTTTGTTAAATCAGGGTTTAGAGTTACGACTGATTCTGTTGTTATTTTAGTAAAATCTGAAGGAGCTACCAATGGATAAACATAACTTTCCTCTTTCTTTTGTACATTATATCCTTTAGCTCTTGTACCCTGATACTCGTAGCCGGCTTTTCCGTAAGGAAGATATCCCACACTTGGCGAGATAAATTTATACAAATCTCTCAGATAAAAATTAATATCTGTAAATTCATGAAATGTCATAATATCCTCATCTAGCTCTCCTATAAAACGATCTTCGACAGCAATTATTTCGTATGGAATTTTAAGTATGTCAAAAGCATATTTATAAAGCAAAATAAAGTCTCTACGTGCTAATTTCGAATTTCCTTCTGTTATATTAATTTTCACGTTTATTGTTTCTCCTTCTTCATAATTTTCAAAGTGAGTTTTTATATATTCATCGAGAATGGTTATTTTTTCATTATCAGTTTTGTCTTTTAAATCCAATTTTTGAAGAAGTTTTTTAACATCACCGTTAGAAAAAGCGTATGGCTTATTTCTTAAAAACCCTTTAAAATAAGTTTCCCATTTTTTACTCTCCATTTCTGCTGGAGATCCCGCAATTAAATACAGTATCTTAACCAGATTTCTAAATTTCTTCGAGCTTTTTTCGATTACCAAAGGTTCTATATTATCTGCAGTAAAAAAAGTCTTTCCTTTTACTTTATTATAATGAAAATCCGCGGAAGTATATACTCTCGACATAGCAGATCCGGACTCTGTTAGCGTGAACTCAGCATGCAGTACCGGCGCATCTTTCTGGTAAATCTCGATTCCGTTTGACGTTGGATTTTCTTTTACAATAAAATAATACTCTAAAATATCGCCTTTCTCTACGCCTTCAAAAACAATCGATTTTACATTTTTTAAATCAGAGTTTACAATCTGACTTTCAGATAAAACCCTAATATCTCCGTTAGGTTTAATTACTCTCGCGTGAAAATCTTTTGTATCACGAATTGTTGTATTATCATCTGCAGTAACTTTATTGTATTTACTAATTTCTGAAGACTCGTTTATTTTTACTGCAAAATGCTCCATTTTAAATTTTGCAAAACCATACAAATTGGTATTAATTCTGGCATGAATCCATCTTTTATCAAATAAAATTACGGCGGGTTGTTTTTTATATTCTTCCGGAATGGCTTGAAAGGCAGGAACTGCATCCCAGGTGTAGCTTTTAATTTCTTGTGCTTGTGTTTTTATTATAAAAGTAAATAGTAGAATCAGTAATATTTTTTTCATTATTTTTTTATTAGGATGATAGATTGGTTGTATTGGCTGTTTAATTCGTTTACTAATGCGTTCCAGTTTTCAAAATCAGTCGTTTCGATAATTAACTTTTTTAGTGCTATTTTTTGAGATACGATCAGGTTTTTTTTATCTTTTTTATAAGAGATGTCATAACTTAAAACCTCATTTTCCTTCTTACTGTTCTCCGGGATAAAATCAAGCTGATAATTTTCGGGGATTTCATAGACATAAGTAAATTCATTTGTAAACACATTGTCGTTTTCAATCGAAAGTTTTCTCTCTTTAACGTCGATTATATATTCTTTAAAAGGCGCTAATAAAATAGGTTTTACAACAATCTTATCCCCTATTTTTTTTACCCATGAATCAAGTTTAAACTTGTATTCAAGCTCGGCATCTTTATTTTCATATTCGTGCTTTTTGACTTCTGCGGTTTCTATTTCTACTTTTTGATTGTATCTCGCTAAACCGCTTTTTAAGATCTCCTCTTCTTTTTGTTTATTTGATCCTAAAACATTTAGAAAATCACTTTTCTGATAACCTGAAAGCAGCATTTTGGCAGTACCTGAAACTGCACCGTCATTGATTTTTAATTTCAGGTCAACTTTAAATCGGTTTTCTTTTTTATCTACTACAGGAACTTTTTCTATAACAAATTCGCTTTCAGATATTCCTATAAGTCCTTCCTTGCCCTGAATCATTGCAGATGGAAATGTAAACGGACAAAAAGAATCAGTCCCGTCGACAAAATAACGTTGCTTATCAATTTTTACAGCTGCTATCATATGATTGCTTACTAAAGGCGTTGGAACATCGGCAAAACTATATGGTTTGTCCCTTGTACCAATCCAAACCAAATTAGACTCTAATCCGGCAGTTTTGAACATTTCATTTAATAAGTTCGAAATATCTTTACAATCTCCGTATTTTTTATCAAAAACAGCTGCTGCATCCCTAGGAATAAAACCTCCCATTTCGTACTCAAAAGCCACATAATGAATATTTTCCTGAACCCAATTGTAAATTGCTTTTGCCTTATCTTTAGGATTTGTTTTGTCTTTTATTAATTCTGAAGTTTTACTTTTCAGGGCTGTCTGATCTAATTTGTTAATATCTTTTACTAACGAATAATACCATTTGTAGAGATGTTCAACATCCGGAAAAAGCTCTTCTTTCTTATTATCTTTCGTATAACTTTTTATGTAGTAAACAACGTGTGGCAGAAAATAGGTAAAATTAGGTGCTCTGTTTTCTTCCTTAAAAGCAGGAATGTCTGTCACTTTCCAGGTATAAACATCTAAGTTTCCTTCTTTTGTTTTTTCGAAAACAATTTTATCCTGATGCTCCCCAAAAAGTTTATAACCAATTTCTATTGACGGATCTGATTTTATTTGAAATTTTGAAGCAACAGTCAACAATTCATGCTGAAAAGCAAAATACGACAGTAATCTAGGTTCGTTTTGCTTTATTTTATAAGAGAATTCAATTTTCGATTTGTCCTCAACATAACTAAAATCAAAGTGTTTGTATTTATTATCGCTGTAAAAAATATCACGTTGTTTTAACTCGTTTGTACTAATATCGTACTGTGATAATTTATTCCTTTTATTTGTTTTCGCATTTATCGTCGCTCCTTTTATACTCGAAATTTCACTAAAATTATCGTACGGAATATTGATCGAGTATTCATTTACGTTTTTACTTTTGGCGATTTCTCTTTGTTCTTCGATAAAAGATTCGATTTCTAATTTGCTTTTATTCGATATAGAAACAATTTCATTACGATAAAGTACTTTTGATTTTTCTTGTGCGCACAAAAAATGACACGAAAAAAGTGCCACATAAAATATTCTTTTCATTAGGTTTTTGATATAATATTTGGGGAGTTTAAATTTTAACAAAAATAAACTTATTTTCCAAAATAAATAGATTTACTGCATTACGTTGTTAAAATAATATCTTTGTTTTTAATTATTAGCCAATGGAAGTTTTATTAGTTTTGTTTTTTGTTATAAATAGTATTGAATTTTTTCTGGCGGGATACGATAAACGTTTGGCCATCAAACAGAAACGCAGAATTCCGGAAAACACCTTATTTACAATTGCATTTTTTGGCGGAGCAATCGGTTTATTAGTAGCAATGCTACTCTTCAGGCATAAAACAAGTAAGCCTTCTTTTATTTTAAAATTTTCGGCTATTGTTTTTATTCAAATTGCAATTGCTATACTTCTATTTATCTATAATGTCAATATTTTTACAATTGCTTTTTTACTAACGAATTGATTGGTTAAATACAGTTATTAACAATGTTAATAACTACAAAATTACATTATAACAAACTGTTTTTAAACCACTTAAAATAAATAAACCGGATGAATTATTAAAATCCGTCCGGTTTATTTATTTTTTACTGGTGCTTCGCACTGCAATTTTTTTTTGACTTATTGACAAGCAATTTTATTTACTCTATTTTGGTGTCTTCCACCTTCAAAAGCAGTTGTTAAAAACGTTTCGACAATTTCAACCGCTTGTGGGATAGAAGTAAAACGTGCCGGAATGCTCACAATGTTTGCATCGTTATGTAAACGGGTTAAATAAGCAATTTCCTTAGTCCAGCATAAACCGGCTCTTACTTTAGGATGTTTGTTAACCGTCATTGCAATTCCGTTTCCGCTTCCGCAGATTACAATTCCAAAATCAGCTTTTCCTTCAGATACATCATTCGCAACCGGATGACCGTAATCTGGATAATCAACAGAATCTTCAGAATCTGTACCATAATTAGTTACTTCATATCCTTTTGCTTTAAGCATCGCAACGATTGCTTTTTTATAATCTGGTCCTGCGTGGTCATTCCCTATCGAAATTTTCATTGTAAATGGTATTTGAGTTGTGTTATGCAAATTTACTTAAAGAATTTTGAAGTAATTCTATTTGAAAAGAAAAGTTCGCCATGAATTTAACTAATTAGTACTAATTTTTTCCTTTTGTAAACAATTAAAGATGGTTGTAAACAATTAAAAGAATTGATATACATTCCTAAATTTATCGTGCAAAAAAGTTTATTTCACAACTCTCTTTATATCAAAATCTTAACACTTATTAACATTATTGATAACTCTATAAGTATCTCATAATCAATAAATAATAATCAGTTATTTTGTTAAAATTTTATAATGTTAATAGCGAAACCTAATTCATTGATATTCAGTTAACTTTAAGTTAACATTATTTGTTAATAAGTTGAGATAGAAAATTAGAAGTTTTTTTTGGTTGTGTCGAAAAAAAACCTAATCCAAAACCGCAATGAAATAACCTAATAAAGTTTGATGAATTTTTGGAAAAGTTATCAATACTAAAAATGCTATTTTCAACAAATTTCAACATATGAACTTATCTACAAAATGAATCTGTTTTTGGTTGTTAACCATTGTTAATTAAAATACAAAAACGCTTAGAAATTAATCCTTTAACTCAATTTAAGTATGTTGATAACTCACGATAACTAAGAGAAACTTCATTTCAACACTTTTAAAAATAAATTTATAGCACATATTAACAAGCTATAATAACAACCAAAAATTAATTTAATTTAAATTTTTCTTTTTGTTGTATTTAATATATGTTGACAACTTTGAAAATTAAAAAGAAAATTTAATTTTTTGAAATTGAAAAAACAGATTGGTTTAAACAATTTTCAAAGGGTTATTAAGATTATCCAGAATTTGCTGAACTTCATCGAAATCGTTTGGATGAACTTTGAGTTTGATTCCACCCAGAGCAGTTGTGTACATTGGGACGACAGATAAGGTCATTTCGTTCTCAAAATAATACGGAATGTCTTCTTGCTCTAATAAGTGCTTCAGAACGACTGTTTCGTGCTGATAATTGAATATTGCAATGGTTTTAAAGCTTTCCATATGAGGTCTTTTTGTAAATATACGAAATGAGCATTACTTAAATTTGCAGGCAGCATTAATTTAAAGAGGCAAATTATAAATGACCTTTTAAAAATCAATAAATCACTTCTTTTGAAAGTTATATTTTTAATAATTTATTTGTTAAAATCTATAATCTGATATCTTATTTGTAATTTTAACTTTTTAAGAAAAGATATATGAGTAAGAAAATTAGAAAGCCGATAAAAAAGGAGACAGATCTCTCTAGTAAAATAATAAAAATTTTATCGCAAAGTCCTAATAAAGCATTTAATTACAAACAGATAGGAGCAAAGCTTGAACTTGATGATACAAAAAGCAGAAACCAGATTATAAAAGATTTAAAAATTCTGGCTGCTTCAAAGAAAATTATAGAATCTGAACCAGGTAAATATTTAGTAAAAGCCGAAAGTCAGGATTACTATGAAGGAACAATTGATATGACCAGTAGAAAAACGGCATATTTTATTTGTCCTGATTTTAGTGAAGATGTTTTTATCCCAACCAATAATTTGAATCGTGCCTTAGACAAAGACAAAGTCAAAGTTTATGTTTATAACCGAAGAAAAGGTAAAAGACCTGAAGGTGAAGTAATTGAAGTTGTAGAAAGAAACAAGACAGAATTTGTAGGAGTAATAGATATTCAGGCAAATTTTGCTTTTGTATCTACAGCAAATCCTAAGATGTATACGGATATTTTTATTCCAAAGGATAAAATTGGCGAAGCAGAAAATGGTGACGTAGTTTTAGTTAACATCGAAGACTGGCCAAAAAGAGCCGATAGTCCGTTTGGATCTGTGCTCAGGGTTTTAGGAAAACCAGGAGAACATAATACAGAGATTCATGCTATTCTTGCTGAATATGGTTTACCATCAGATTTTCCGGTAGAAGTAGAAGTGTTTGCACAAAAAATAGATACGTCTATTCAGGAATCAGAGATTGCAAAACGTCGTGATATGCGTGATACTCTTACGTTTACGATAGATCCAAAAGATGCAAAAGATTTTGATGATGCCTTGTCTTTCAAAAAATTAGAAAACGGAAATTACGAAATAGGAATTCACATTGCCGATGTTTCTTATTATCTTGAAGAAGGAACAATTCTGGATGATGAAGCGTATCAACGAGCAACCTCGGTTTATTTAGTTGATAGAGTAGTGCCAATGCTTCCGGAAGTTTTATCTAATTTTGCCTGTTCGTTACGACCAAATGAAGAGAAATATACATTCTCAGCAATTTTTGAAGTTTCAGAAAATGCACAAGTTATCAACCAATGGTTTGGTAGAACTGTAATTTATTCAGATCAGCGTTTTGCTTATGAAGAAGCACAATATATCATTGAAACAAAAGATAGTACAATTCCGCTTGATATTTCGATCACAGGAGAATCTTATGTAGTTTCTGATGAAATAACACAGGCAACTTTAAAACTAGATGAATTAGCTAAGATTCTAAGAAAGAAAAGAATGGCAAATGGTGCTATTTCTTTTGATAAAGTCGAAGTAAAATTCAACTTAGATGAACAAGGAGAACCAGAAGGAGTTTATTTTAAAGTTTCTAAAGATGCCAATCATCTGATTGAAGAATTCATGCTTTTGGCCAACAGAAAAGTGGCTGAATACATTGGTAAACAAAAGAAAACTTTTATTTACAGGATTCACGATGAACCAAACGAAGACAAATTAATTGCGATGCAAACCGTAATTGCTAAATTTGGTTATAAAATAGATTTCCGTAACAAAGGAGATATTTCGAAATCATTGAATGCTTTGATGGAAGAAGCAAATGGTAAAAAAGAGCAAAACTTAATTGATACTCTTGCCATTAGAAGTATGAGTAAAGCCAAATATTCGACAGAAAATATTGGTCATTATGGTTTAGCTTTTGATTATTACAGTCATTTTACTTCGCCAATTCGTCGTTATCCTGATGTTATGGTACATCGTTTGCTGCAATATTATTTAGATAACGGTGCATCTGTAAATGAAGAAGTGTATGAAGCAAAATGTCTGCATTGTTCGAATATGGAAAGTTTAGCTACTAATGCTGAGCGAGATAGTATTAAATACATGCAGGTTAAATACATGCAGGATCACCAGGACGAAGAATTCTTGGGTGTTATTTCAGGTGTTACTGAATGGGGAATTTATGTTGAAATTGTTTCTAACAAATGCGAAGGAATGGTAAGAATCAGAGATATAAAAGATGATTATTATACTTTCGATGAAAAACAATATGCTTTAGTTGGAGCCACTTCAAATAGTGTTTTACAATTAGGAGATGAAATTTATGTAAAAGTAAAAAATGCCGATTTAGTTAAAAAACAACTGGATTTTCATTTTTTAAGAAGAGCGGAATAGAAGTTTAATTAAAAAATAAAAGTATGAAAAAGTTAGTTATAGGAGTTGCAATTTTATTTGTTCAAATGTCTTTTGGTCAGGTTACCAAAGAAGTAGGTGATTTTGATACCGTTAAGGTATTTGATAAGTTAAGTGTAAAATTAGTACAGTCTTCAGAAAATAAAGTAGTTATTAAAGGAGCGCGTGAATCTGAAGTTGAAGTTGTTAACAAGAAAGGAATATTAAAACTAAGAATGCCTTTTCCTAAATTATTATCAGGTAATGATTTGGATATTACCCTTTATTACAAGCACATAGAACTTATAGATGCCAATGAAGGCGCAGAAGTTACCAGTAAAGAAACTATTAAAGCTACTTCGTTTAAAGTAAGTGCTCAGGAAGGTGCTAAAATTAATGTTCCTTTAGATGTTGATAAGCTTAATGTAAGTTCAGTTTCAGGAGGAGAAATTACATTATCAGGTAAAGCCGCTAATCAGGATGCAAGTCTTGGAGCAGGAGGATATCTTCTGGCAAGTAAATTAAGCACGTCTCAGACTAAAGTAAGCGTTTCTGCGGGCGGAAAAGCAGATGTGAATGCATCAACCCTTGTAGATGCAAAAGTAAGCGCAGGAGGCTCTATTTACATTTATGGAAAACCGAAACAAATTAATCAAAAAACGGTTTTTGGAGGTAAAATTGAAGAAGTAAAATAAGAAATCGTATTTGAATGATAAATGATATTTTAGCTGGACTGCCATGGGGACTTTTTTTAAGTTTTATGGTAGGTCCGGTATTTTTTATACTACTGGAAACCAGTATTACAAAAGGATTCAGAGCTGCAATAGTTTTTGATCTTGGTGTAGTATTAGGTGATATTTTTTTTATAGCAATTGCTTATTTAGGAAGTTACAGACTTATACAGAGTTTAAAGGATAAACCGGCACTTTTTATTTTTGGCGGAATTATTATGCTGGCTTACGGTATAATTTCTTTTGTGAGATTAAAAAATGAAGAAAAGATTGATGATGAAGCAATAGATCGTGATATCATAAAAAGAAACTACGGAAGTCTGTTTATAAAAGGCTTTATACTGAACGTTATTAACATTGGTGTATTAGGTTTCTGGCTTGCCGTGATTATTTCTGTAGGACCAAAATTAGAAATGCAAAATTCAAGAATGTTTACTTTTTTTACTGCGGTTATTATTACGTATTTAATAGTAGATTGTATTAAAATACTATTAGCCAAACAATTAAAATCTAAAATGACGCCAACCAATATTGTTAAGATTAAAAAAATTATAAGCATTGTTTTAATGGTTTTTGGATTCGTTCTAATGATTCAGGGTTGGTTTCCCAAAGAAAAAGAAATGGTAAAACATGCCTTTGAGAAGATCGAGAAGTAGTTGTTAATAACTCAAAAATATAAAATTAAACCTCTGAATTTCAGAGGTTTTTTTATGTTCATAATGTTCATGTAGAACTTTGTCATTTTGATTTCTGTGATAGAGTCAAATCTTTTTTTTAAGAGCTAATCCCGCTATCCGTTTCAATCTTTTGTGTCGAACCCCGCCACAAAAGGATTTCCACTTCTATCAGGGCTAGGGTACTTATTTTCATAACAATATTTTTGTTTAGTTTTTCGTATTCGAATGAAAACACCGGCACTTTGTATAATAGTTACACGCAAATATTGTACTCATTTTTGTCATCCTGACGAAGGAAGGATCGCATTAGAAGCTCCGCAAACATAATCGCCAATCTTTGTAGAGTTACTTGTGTGATCTCTCGTTCCTCGAGATGACAAGATTGTGGAAAGTTAGACACAAAGAGATGTCTGTGAAGGTTTTTGAGGTATAGCCTGAATTCGAACGTAAAAAAGATACATTTCTTTAAGATTTTTGGAGCATCTTTCGGATTCAAACATAACCTTTAATTTAGTTTTTTCTAAAAATTAAACATAAAAAAAAGAGATACATTTCTTTGAGGTTTTTGGAGCATCTTCCGGATTCGAACGTAATCTTTAATCTAATTTTTTCTAAAAATTAAACATAAAAAAAAGAGATACATTTCTTTGAAGTTTTTGGAGCATCTTTCGGATTCGAACATAACCTTTAATCTAATTTTTTCTAAAAATTAAGCATAAAAAAAGCGATACATTTCTTTGAGGTTTTTGGAGCATCTTCCGGATTCGAACATAATCTTTAATCTAATTTTTTCTAAAAATTAAGCATAAAAAAAGAGATACATTTCTGTATCTCTTTTTGAGGCATCGTCCGGATTCGAACCGGAGTAGGAGCTTTTGCAGAGCCCAGCCTAGCCGCTCGGCCACGACGCCGTAGTTGAACGGATGGCAAAAGTAACTAAAATCTTTAAATTTCAAAAGTTTAAAATGAAGTATTTTAAAAAATAAATATTTTATTTGAAAGAATTACTTTCTAACTTCCGTCATTTTTATAGTAACTGATTCAACATCACCACCAATAGGAGGATTTATTTTAGAAACCCAAACGGTAGTTTTTTCTGCAGTTTTTATTTCAGCAAGTACGCGAATATTGATTCTTTTGGCAACATGCTCTAATAAATGCGAACGAATTGCCATTTCTTCCGTCACAATTTTGTTCAAATGTACATAATCAACCGTGTCTGTAAGATGATCTGTGTCAGCTGATTTTTGCAAATTGGTTTTAATTTTCAGATCAACTGTATAGTCAGATCCAATTTTTCCTTCTTCAATCATGCATCCGTGGTAGGAAAAAGTACGAATGTTTTTTAGTTTAATAACTCCCATTTTTATAATTTTATTCTTGTAATATTCGGATCTTGATAGTTGCAAGTTACGGCTTGAATAGAAACAATTTTTTCTAATTCATTAACTGTAAAGTGAATAGTGTAAGGAAATTTCTTTAAGGGTAAAGTACGAACAACATTGTATTTTTCCTCAAAAAGAGGAAATTTGTAAAGCGTTTTCAAATGGTCTTTGTAATCTAAAAGAAATTTTTCTCCCAAACCTTTTCTAATATTTTCATAGTATTGAAGAGCCTCTTCAATTTCTAAATCGGCTCTTTTTACTATTAAAACTTTAAAAACCATATTTATTTTTTAAATTTTCTAAAGCAACATCAGCATCAATATAATCTTCTGGTTTAGCATTTTTCATGCGTTCTAAAACCATTTCTTGCTGCCATAACGGAACTTCATTCGCAGTATTTTCGTCGATAGAAACATCTGGAATATGTTTAAAAAAACTAACAAAAGTTTCGTAGAAATCGTCTGGAATTGTAACAGTTAATTGTCTCATAACTTTCAATATTTATGCAAAAATAGTAATAAATTTAGTTTCAAGTTTAAAGTTTCAGGTTTAACGCCAGTTAAGTAACTTTAAACCTGAAACCTGAAACCTTTTTTTTATCTTTGCTAAAATTACTATAAAATAATGGCATCAGAAGAAAAATCACTCAATTTTATTGAACAAATCATAGAAGAAGATCTTAAATCAGGTCTTTCGCAAAGCAAGCTTCATTTTCGTTTTCCACCAGAACCAAATGGTTATTTACATATTGGTCATGCAAGTTCTATTGCATTAAATTTTGGTTTAGGAATTGATTATCAATCTCCTGTGAATTTACGTTTTGATGATACAAACCCTGAAAAAGAAGAACAGGAATTTGTAGACGCCATTAAAAAAGATGTTGAATGGTTAGGTTATACCTGGTCAGAAGAACGTTATGCTTCAGATTATTTTCAACAATTGTATGATTGGGCAGTTTTATTAATTAAAAAAGATAAAGCATATGTTGATAGTCAGTCTTCTGAAGATATGGCCATTCAAAAAGGAACTCCATCTACAATTGGAACAGATAGTCCGTATAGAAATCGTTCTGTTGAAGAGAATTTAGGTTTATTCGAAAGAATGAAAAACGGTGAATTTGCAGCTGGAACTCATATTCTTCGTGCAAAAATAGACATGAAATCGACTAATATGTTGATGCGTGATCCTATCATGTACAGGATTTTACACAAAGAACATCATAGAACCGGAGATAGTTGGAAAATTTATCCAATGTATGATTGGGCACATGGACAAAGTGATTATTTAGAAGGAATTTCACATTCATTCTGTACACTTGAATTTTTGCCACACCGCGAATTATACGATTGGTTTTTAGACCAGATTTTAGAAGAAAATAAACTACGTCCAAAGCAAAGAGAATTTGCAAGACGTAACTTATCACATACCGTTGTTAGTAAAAGAAAATTACAGCAACTAGTTAAAGAAAAGCATGTTAACGGTTGGGATGATCCTAGAATGTCTACAATTTCAGGATTAAGAAGACGTGGTTATACAGCTGCTTCATTGCGTAATTTTGCCAATACAACCGGAATTGCAAAACGAGATAATTTGATCAGTGTATCAGTTTTAGAGTTTTGTATTCGTGAAGATTTAAACAAAATTGCACCTCGTGTAATGGCAGTTTTAGATCCTGTAAAATTGGTTATTACAAATTATCCTGAAGGAAAAGAGGAGTGGTTAGAAGCCGAAAATAATCAGGAAGATGAAAATGCAGGTTTCAGAAAAGTACCTTTTTCTCGTGAATTATATATAGAAAGAGAAGACTTTCTTGAAGAAGCTCCGGCTAAGTTTTTCCGTTTGACTTTAGGTAAAGAAGTACGTCTTAAAAATGCTTATATCATTAAAGGAGAAAGTGTTATAAAAGATTCTGAAGGGAATATTACAGAGATTCACGTAACTTATGATACTGATTCTTTGAGTGGAAGTGGGACAGAAGCAAGCCAAAGAAAAGTATCAGGAACATTGCATTGGGTTTCTATTTCTCATGCTATTGAAGCAGAAGTTCGTATGTATGATCGTTTGTTTACAGATGAAGCACCGGACAGTTATAAAGACAAAAATTTCTTAGATTTTGTAAATCCAAATTCATTAGAAGTAATTACTGGATTTGTCGAACCAAGTTTAGCAACAGCTCAAAATGAAGATAAATTTCAGTTTCAACGTTTGGGTTATTTTACTGTTGATAAAGATTCAACTGCTTCAAAATTAGTATTTAACAAAACTGTTGGACTAAAAGACGCCTGGGAAGAAAAAGGTAAAAAAGAAGAAAACAGCATTAATAATTCTTTAAAAGACATTAATAAATATTTTAAAGTTGAAACTAAACCGGAACGTATTGCAATTGAAAGTGCAATAGGCGAGAGTATCAAAAATGTTTCTAGTTTTTCTTTATTACAAAATTCATTAAAGAAGAATATTAACAATAATAAAGGTTCATTGTTATTTGCTCAATTTATTTTGAAATATTCTAACTGGAAATCTACAGATTTTGAAGAAGACGATATTAAAAAATTATATACCATGTCACTTAGAAGTGAATCGACTTATGTTCGATCTAAAGCACTTTTGAATTTAAGAGATATTGAAGATTTAAATTTAAGAAATCAGTTTGAAGACGAAATTTTGAAATTATATTCAAATCCACCAAAAAATGCTTCGGAGCGAGAAAATGAAATTCTTGCCGAGATGGTTAAAAAATAACATCACTAGAATCTATTGAAAAGCGCTTTTTATAAGCGCTTTTCTTATTATATGGTTTTTCTATTGAAAATATAAAATATATAAATTTTTTAGATCAAAAGTAACCTTCATAAATTAATTTTAAGGTAGTTTTAAAAATCTTTGACCTCGTTAATCCTCTCATGAAAAATCATTAAACTGGAGGTCTTATTTTAGTTTTAAGTCCTGTTTTGTATATTTTTTTGGGTTGTTAACACAGAATTGTTTATAACGTTGAATGTAAATTATTTTTCAATTTATTTCTTGATTTTTACTTTTGCCTTTTAATATTCTAAAATTTATCTTATTTTAAATTATCAATTTAATTGATTGGATATTTAATATTTTATCTTTTTGTTTATTATTGGATAAAACTATTATTAATATTATTTTAATAGATTTAATTAATTAAAATCGGCTTCTATAAATTGATTTTAAAGTGTTTTTTTATTTCTTTCATGTCATTAATCCTCTTTTGATTTATTGTTGATAATCGAGCTTTATTTGAGTTTTAAACCTCATTTTTCTTAGTTTAACGGGTTGTTAACATACAATTGTTTATAAAGTTGTTATTTTTATCCAAAGGTCAAATCTAAAGTGTCAAATTTCGAATTTCACTTGAGAATCGAATCTGAGTTTTCTAAAATTCAAAAATGAATGATTTTTGGTTTTAGAGTCAATTCTAAATCTGAATTCTAAAGATTGATTTTATGGTCAATTGTAATTGTGATTGTACTTTGATAATACTTATAGCGTAAAAGTATTTTTCAGAATGTATTTCATAATTTAAAAATTTCATGAAATTAATTTTATGGGTTATTTGAAATTTTGTTTTTTGTTTGACATTAACAATTTTAATCCTTAAATTTTAATATTATGAAAATTCTATTTTTTACGCTATCGATTTTATTTGCAAATATTGCAATTTCTCAAACACATCAAATTACAAAACATAATGGTGAACAACTTGATGTTAATTTTATAAAACTTGACAATGATCTGGTTTATTATTCTTTGAATGGAAGTGCTGAAGAACATAAAATTAGCAAATATGCTGTTTCAAAAATTACAAATAAAAAATCGAATCAAACTCAAAATGTATCTGATAAAGTTATAGTAGATTCTAAATCTGATTATAAATTTGTAACAGTTTTATCTCAGGACAAGACAATAGGTTTAAAACAAGTAGCTAATTTTTCTGGGGTTTCGACAAAAACAAAAGGAGAACCGCCAATTGCTAATAAAAACCAGACTGCAATGAGAATCAAAACACAGTCTGCTTCAAACGGATACCCGTTTGTTAGTATTGTTGAAAAAGGTGATGGTAAATATGAAGCTGTAGCTTATGTGTATTAAATTTAGTGTTAATTTTTATTAAATTACAATGAACCAATAATTTGTAATTCAAAAAAAGACTACCTTTAGTAATCATTTAAATTTTAATGTTATGTCAAAAAATGTAAATACAGTTGCGGCAATTTTAGCTGGTGCTGCAGTAGGAGCAGCGTTCGGAATTTTATTTGCTCCGGAAAAAGGATCAAAAACTCGCGCTAAGCTGAAGGAAGGTTTAGATGATGCGAAACATAATTTGAAAGATTCACTTTCTGCAAGTTCTGAAGTATTGCGTGAAAAGTTCGCACATGCAAAAGAAAATCTTGATGGAACATATGGTGAGCTACTTTCGAATATGAGTTACAAAACTGAAGAAGTAATTAGCTTTTTAGAAACTAAATTAGCTGATTTGAAAGCTCAAAACGCTAAACTTCAAAAATAATAATCCAGGAAGCACAAAGCTTAAAATGGTTTTATGATTGTTTAGATTATTTTAAAAGATAATCGATATTGCAATTATTAGATCATGAGTTTTGTGCTTCTTTTTTTAATTAAAATTACAATTATGGCTTTTGAAGAATTAAAAGAAAATACTGAAAAAATTCAAGATCAGGCTAAAGTTTATCTTGATAGTCATTTGGCTTATTATAAACTTTGGGTTTTTAAAGTGACCATGAAATCAGCGACTTTAATTTTAAAGTTTACTTTGATTTTATTGTGCTTTAGTATGGTGATGATATTCGGATCTTTTGCTGCAGCATATGCTTTTGGAGCTTTATTCGAAAGTAATGCACTTGGCTTTTTAGCAGTAGGAGGGATCTATTTAATCTTTACAATTTTACTTTTCTTCTTGAAAGATAAATTTGTTGAAGGTCCGATATTGGGAAAATTTTCAGAAATATTTTTTAATGATTAATTATGGAAACTAAAAAATACTCATCATACGCGGCAATAGAAAGAGATTTGGAAATTTTGAAACTCGAAAAAGATATTAATTACCAAAAACTAGTTTTAAGTTTTCAGAAAACGAAAGAATCTATAACACCTCAAAGTATTGTTGGTGGAGTTTTTTCTTCTTATAAAGAATACTTTACAAAATCTTATCCACAGATTTTACAATCCATTTTACCTTTTGTAATCAATTGGTTTATCAATAAAAAAAGAGGCAAATAAGCCCTACCGTCTGGACACAAATATATTTTTAATTATATTTGAGAAAAAGTGCAGACTAGATATTTTGAAAATTTAAAAGACAAGCGATTGTTGAATAGAGGTAATTCTATTCTCAATCGCTTGTTTGCTAATAGTATTTATTCGATAAGACAATTAGCAGAAAGTGACTCTGAAGCCAAAGCGATTTATCGATTTTTGCAAAATGATAACGTCAGCGAAGCTGATATTATAAAGAACATGTCTATTAATTGTGTAAGCTGTGTTGAAGACAAATCTGTATTGTGTATTCAGGATAGCAGTGAAATAAACCTTTATAATCATAGAAATAGGATTAAAAAGGATGAATCAATTGGACTGACCAATGCTTCTGTTGGAGGACTTGGTTTTTTTATACATCCAAGTTTTATTATAGATGCAGAAACTTTAATGCCATATGGTTTTTCAGATGTAAAAATATGGAATAGAGGACATGAGCTGCCAGCTAAAATGAAAACCAACACTCACAATCGCATACCTATTGAAGAAAAAGAGTCTTACAGATGGATAGATTCTTCTCTTGAAACAAAGAAAAAGCTAAGTCAAGCAAAAGAAATAATCATTATTCAGGACAGAGAGGGAGATATCTACGAACAATTTTGCCTTGTCCCTGACAGCAAAACACATTTATTGATTAGATCGCGATTTAATCGAATGTTAGATACTAAAACCAAACTTTTTGATCACCTAAATTCCCAGCCCCTTCAAGGGATGTATACAATTGAATTAGAAGGTGACAAAAGAAGGAAAATGCAGAAAAGAACTGCTGCTATAGAAGTACGCTTTTCAGAAATAACAATAGGTAAACATCAATATTCAGGCAAACATCTTCCAGATAAAATAAATCTTTATGCCATCGAGGCAAAAGAAGTTGGAGAAAATATTGAAAACCCCATACATTGGAGATTATTAACCACTAAAAAAGTTGAAGATCTACAAACTGCATTACTTTGTATCGAATGGTATACCTACAGATGGACTATTGAAGAAGTATTTAGAATTTTAAAGAAAGAGGGCTTCAATATCGAAGCAAGCGAATTATCTCAAGGTAAAGCAGTTCGTAAACTATGTCTTTTGATGCTGGAGACTATTATAAAGCTTTTTATAATGCAAATAGCTTATGCCAGCGAAGAAGAGACCGAACCAAAAAGCTGCTTTTCAGAGGAAGAAATGGAATGTTTAGAATTACAAATCACCCAATTAGAAGGAAAAACCGAAAAACTAAAAAACCCATATAAATCGTCAGATTTGAAACGATATATATGGGCTATTGCTAGATTAGGAGGATGGAAAGGTTATCTCTCTGAAAGGAAACCTGGCATCACAACCTTTTGGATTGGCCTGCAAAAATTCACTTCAGTCATGCAAGGTTGGATACTCTTTAGAGTTGTGTCCAGACGGTAGCAAATAAGCCTCTTTTTTGTTTTTATAATTTATTTTGTTTCTGGTTCGATGTCATCTTCATAACCATGTTGTGGTTCAATAGGTTTTGGTTTCGCTAATTTTTTATTGTTTTTCTTCATCATTTCACCAACTTGGTTTGATGCTGAGAACGATGCAACCATATTGTTTAACATATCACTTCCGGCTTGAGGAGAGTTTGGTAACAAGATGAGGTTAGAATTTGCATCTGCACCAATTGCCTGCAGTGTGTCATAATGTTGTGTAACTACAATTAATGCTGAAGCTTCTTGGGAATTGATTCCAACACTGTTCAAAACTTCAACACTTTCTACTAAACCTCTTGCAATTTCACGACGTTGATCTGCAATACCTTGACCTTGTAAACGTTTACTTTCAGCTTCAGCTTTTGCTTTTGCAACGATTCTGATTCTTGAACTTTCAGCTTCAAATTCAGCAGCCGTTTTTTCTCTGTCAGCAGCGTTGATTCTGTTCATGGCATTTTTTACCTGAATATCCGGATCAATATCGGTTACCAAAGTGTTGATAATATCATAACCATAAGTAGTCATTGCTTCATTTAATTCTCTTTTTACGGCAATTGCGATATCGTCTTTTCTTTCAAAAACATCATCCAATTTTAATTTAGGAACTTCGGCACGAACCACATCAAAAACATAAGCGGTAATCTGATCGTGTGGATATTCCAGTTTATAAAAAGCATCGTATACTTTTTCCTGAATAACTTTGAACTGTACCGAAACTTTCATTTTGATAAAAACGTTGTCTTTGGTTTTGGTTTCGATGATAACATCTAACTGTTGAATTTTAAGATTCACACGTCCGGCCAATCTGTCAACTACAGGAATTTTTAATTGTAAACCTGAATTTCTCACGCTATGGAATTTTCCAAATCTTTCGATAACAACCGAACTTTGTTGTTTTACTGTAAAGAATGACGACATGAAAATAAAGAGCGCAATAACTAAAAAGATAATAAGTACTGGATTCATAATGATATTGATTTAGTTTTTATGATCTGGTAAATTACGAATAATCTGCCAAATTCAATTTTTTAAGCGTAAAAAAAACGCTAAGAACATATTATCAATGTTTCTTAGCGCTGAAATTATTTTACCATTAAGAGATTAAGTTCATAAAGCTTGCCTTAATTTTTCTTAATCTCTTAATGGTGATAAATTATAATGTTGCAATTGCTTTCTGTATTCTCGAAATAGTTTCTTCTTTTCCGATAATTTCAACAATGTCAAATAGGTGAGGACCTTTAAGAGCTCCAACCAAACTCAAACGAAAAGGCTGCATAACTTTACCCATTCCTATTTCATTTTTAGTCAACCAATCTTTTACTATTGCTTCGATATTTGCTGAATCAAAACCATCGATATATTCAAGAGTCGAAATCAATTCCTGCATTAATGCCGGCGTTTCTTCCTTCCAGTTTTTGCTTGCTTTTTCATCATAAGATGTTGGCGCCTGGAAAAAGAAATCTGTTAAATCCCAAAATTCAGAAACAAAATGAGCTCTTTCTTTAATTGAGGAAACGATTCTTGTAACATCAAATTTAGAAATATCAACACCTTTTTTTACTAAAATAGGAGTGAAGTCTTTCGCTAAATCAGCATCATTTTTTTTGATTAAATATTGATGATTGAACCATTTATTTTTCTCAGGATCAAATTTAGCTCCGGATTTATGAACTCTGTTCAAGTCAAAAGATTCAACTAATTCTTCTAATGAAAATAATTCTTTATCCGTTCCATCATTCCAACCTAACAAGGCAAGGAAGTTTATAACTGCTTCCGGGAAAAATCCTTTCTCTCTGTAACCTGATGAAACACCTTCTTCGGTTTTCCATTCTAGTGGAAACACAGGAAATCCTAATTTGTCACCATCTCTTTTAGATAATTTTCCATTTCCAACGGGTTTTAAAATCAAAGGCAAATGTGCAAATTCCGGCGCATCCCAGCCAAAAGCTCTGTATAGTAAAACGTGAAGAGGCATCGATGGCAACCATTCTTCACCACGAATTACATGTGAAGTTTCCATCAAATGATCATCAACAATATTGGCTAAATGGTATGTTGGCATTCCGTCACTTTTGAACAATACTTTATCATCAAGTAAACTGGTTTCGAATTTTACATCACCACGAATAATATCTTTTAAATGTAACGTTTCATCTACCGGAGTTTTAAAACGGATCACATAATGTTCTCCATTTGCAATTCTTTTAGCAACTTCTTCAGCAGAAATTACCAGAGAAGTATCAAGCTTTTCACGGATCGTGTGATTGTAAATAAATGTTTTTCCTTCAGCTTCTTGTTCTTTTCTCAAAGCGTCAAGAGTTTCCGGAGTATCAAAAGCATAATATGCCCAACCTGAATTGATCAATTGATCAGCATAAGTTTGGTATAATTCCTTACGATCACTTTGTCTGTACGGACCAAATTTTTCATTTTTCCCAACAGTTTCATCAGGAGCAATTCCTAACCATTCTAATGCTTCCATAATATAAGCTTCGGCACCTGGAACAAAACGAGTTTGATCGGTATCCTCAATTCTTAAATAAAAAACACCATTGTTTTTTTTGGCAAATAAATAATTAAATAGGGCAGTACGAACTCCGCCAATATGTAAAGGTCCTGTTGGACTTGGTGCAAAACGCACACGAACTTGCTTTGACATTTGTTTAAATTTTGATGCAAAGATACGATTCTAATTAGAGAATTAGAAAATGAGTTTTAATTAGATAATGCCTTGCTTATAGCTTAATTGACTAATTTTCTCATTGATAATTATCTAATTAAAATTACTACTTTTATGGGTTATAAATAAAAGAGATTCAACTTGAAAACAACATCTGCGATATATCAAAAGCTAGAAGCATTTATAAAGAAATATTATACTAATGAATTGATAAAAGGGGGACTTCTTTTTATTGGTTTCGGATTGTTGTATTTTCTATTCACGCTTTTTATTGAGTATTTCCTTTGGCTAAAACCATTAGGAAGAACATTGTTGTTTTGGATATTTATAGGAGTAGAGGTTTTCCTTTTGTTTCGATTTATATTATTCCCAATTTTCAAGTTATTCAAACTTCAAAAAGGAATCGATTATAATCAGGCCTCCACTATTATTGGAAACCATTTTACAGAAGTAAGTGATAAGTTGACTAACTTTTTGCAATTGTCAGAGTCTGAGAATTCAACAGAAAGTTCAGAGTTGATGTTAGCTTCGATAGAGCAAAAAGCAAATTCATTGCAGCCAATTCCGTTTGGGAATGCCATCAATTTTAAAAACAATAAGAAGTATTTACCTTTGGCAATTATTCCAATTTTGCTTTTTGCCGTGTTTTATATTTCTGGAAACAGCAATGTTATTTCTCAAAGTTTAAATAGAGTAGTACATTTTAATGCTACTTTTTTACCACCGGCTCCTTTTAAATTTGTGGTTCTAAACTCAAATTTACAAACAGAACAAAACAAAGATTTTGTTGTCAAAATGGAATCTGTTGGGAATGTTGTTCCAGAGAATGTAATGATTCATATTGGTAACGAAAGTTATTTTATGGAGTCATCTCAACCAGGAAAGTTTGAATTCAAGATTGAAAAACCAGTATCGAATGTTGAATTTTCTTTTGAGGGAAATTCAGTTTTATCAGAAGAATATGAGTTGAAAGTAATTACAGTTCCATCAATTGCCAACTTCGAAATGGTATTGAATTTTCCATCTTATCTAAAAAAGAAATCTGAAATTATTCAGGGAACAGGAAATGCAATTGTACCGGAAGGAACTTTGGTTACCTGGAAAATGAATACACAATCGACTCAGGAAATTGTATGGAAAGATGATAATTCGACTTTCAAGTTTAATAAATCCGAAAACGAATTTAAATTGGCTAAAAATATCAGTCAAAATACAGAATATCAAATTCTTACCTCAAATAATAAGGTCAAAAACTACGAAAAACTAGATTATCAGTTGTCAGTGATCAAAGATCAGCATCCAACTATCACAGTTAGTCCTGCACCGGACAGTTTAAAGCTCGATAAAAATTATGTTTTGGGTAGGTTAGGAGATGACTATGGTTTGTCTAAACTTCAGGTGGTTTACTACGAACGCGATAAACCAAGCACTGCCAAGCGTGGAACAATACCGGTTAAGTCTGGAGTATTTGATCAGTTTGTTTTTAATTTTCCAAGTAATCTTGCAGTTCAGGAAGGAGTTTCTTATGAGTACTATTTTGAAGTTTTTGATAACGATGCGCCTCATGGATTTAAGAGCACAAAGTCTTCTGTTTTTTCTGATCGTGTTTCGACAACAGATGAAGTTCATGATATGGAATTGCAACAGCAAAATGAAAATATCAATAGTTTAGAAAAATCTTTGAAGAATCAAAATAAGCAATTTTCTGAAATGGATAAAATTCAGAAAGCAGGAAAAGAGAAAGATAATTTAGAGTTCAAAGACCAGCAGAAAGTAAATGATTTTATCAAACGTCAGAAACAACAAGACGAATTGATGAAACAATTTGCTGAGAAAATGAATAAGAATTTGGACAAGTTTCAGTCTGAGAAGAAAGACAAAACTGCTGATGATTTGCAAAAACGTTTAGACAATGCCGAGAAAGATTTAGAAAAGAATAAGAAGTTAATGGACGAATTGAAGAACTTAAACGATAAATTGAATAGTGAAGATTTGTTTGATAAGATGGAAAAGTTCAAACAGATCAGCAAGAACCAATCCCGTAATCTGGAGCAATTGGTTGAATTAACAAAACGTTTTTATGTTTCTAAAAAAGCAGAACAAGTTGCTGATAAATTAAAAAAGTTAGCAGACCAACAAGAACAGCTTTCTAATAAAGACAAAGAAAATACGCAAGAGAAACAAGAGGATATCAATAAAGCTTTTGATAAAATCCAGGAAGATTTAAAAGATCTGAAAGAGGAAAACAAAACATTAAAAGCTCCTTTAGATATTCCTTCTGATGCTTCAAAAGAGAAAGATGTTAAGGAAGATTTGAAGAAAGCTTCTGAAGAGTTGAGTAAAAAGAATTCCTCTTCGGCTAAGCCAAAACAGAAAAGTGCAGCCAAAAAAATGAAGAGTATGGCGGAGCAAATGGATTCAAGTATGGAGGGTGGAGAACGAGAACAACTGGAAGAAGATGTAGCAATGCTTCGTCAGGTTCTGGATAATCTTTTAGCATTTTCTTTATCGGAAGAAGATGTAATGAAACAATTTAAATCTATGAAGTTGGGATCTTCAGCTTATACTAAGAACATAAAAGTACAGCAGAATTTGAAACAACAGTTTAAACATGTCGATGATAGTTTGTTTGCATTGTCTTTACGTAACCCAAAAGTGGCCGAAGATGTAACGAAGGAAATTGGAAATGTACAGTATAATGTAGATAAAGCGATTGAAAGTTTAAGCGATGTTCAGGTTCCTAAAGGAGTTTCGCATCAACAGTATGCGGTTTCATCTGCCAATAAATTAGCTGATTTTTTAAGTGATTTATTGAATAATATGCAAATGTTAATGTCTAAACCAGGAGCAGGAAAACCAAAACCAGGAGATGGACAAGGAATGCAATTGCCGGATATTATTCAAAAACAAAAAGGTTTGGCTGACAAGATGAAAGAAGGAATGAAATCTGGTGATAAGCCTGGGGACAAACAAGGAGACAAACCCGGCGATAAACCCGGAGAAGGCCAACAAGGAAAATCCGGTGAAGGAAAGCAAGGTCAGGGAAGAGACGGCAAAGGAAAAAACGGAGATGGTAAAAATGGTCAAGGAAGTAAAAGCGGTGAAAAAGGAAATGATGGAAAAGACGGAAGTGATGGAGAAGGAGATGCTGAAGCTATCATGGAAATATATAAAGAGCAAGTCAAACTTCGTGAAGCGTTACAAAAGGAGTTAGCAAAACAAGGTTTAGATTCTCAGGGTAGATCTGTAATTGATCAAATGAAAGCTTCGGAAAAGCAACTTTTGAATAAAGGTTTTAAGACTGAAAACTTACAACGTATACTTAATATTCAACAGGAATTATTAAAATTGAACAATGCCGTTCAGCAGCAAGGGCAAGATACAAAACGACAATCGGAAACTAATAAAGCGGAATTTTCTAATAGAACGAATGCGTTACCAACTTCGTTATTGGATTATTTAAACAGTGTAGAGATATTAAACAGACAATCACTACCTTTGCGCTCGAATTTTAATCAAAAGGTTCAAGAATATTTTAATACAAAATGATCAATTTTAATTACGAAACCGAATTTACTTTAGAGAACGAACTAGCCTTTGCAGATTGGTTAAGCGCTGTAATAGTTTCTGAAAGTAAAAACGAAGGAGAGATAAATTATGTTTTTTGTGATGATGATTATCTTCACAAGATAAATGTAGAATATCTAAACCACGATACACTAACAGATATTATCAGCTTTGATTATACAGTTGGTAATGAACTGAACGGAGATATATTTGTTTCTGTTGAAAGAGTAGAAGACAATGCAAAAGATTTTAATGTTTCTTTTGAAGAAGAATTGAAGCGTGTTCTTGCTCATGGTATATTACATTACTGTGGATATAAAGACAAGAGTGATGCTGATGCTGAACTTATGCGTTCTAAAGAAGATGAAAAGATAGCTATGTTTCACGTGGAATAGTAAAGTATTAAATGCTAAAATTTACTAATTCCAATTTCCAATTGTTTCACGTGAAACATAAGTTTGGCTCTGTATTTTAAAAAACGAATGTTTCACGTGGAACGTTTAGCGAAAAACTTTGACTAAAGAATTTAAACTTATATGTTAGTATTGTTTCACGTGGAACATAAATATTAGAAGTGATATTCGAAAAGTAAAGAATGTTTCACGTGGAACATAAGAAAATGCGTAAAAAGTTTTAGTTTGAAATTTCAGGTTGTACTTAATTTAATCTGTTCCACGTGGAACAGATTGGTGAATGATTTGAAGTTAGAACTTGATATTGAATGCTGTTCCACGTGGAACAGTATATGTGTTTTAATATGAGATTTCGGTTTTTAAGATTGGAATTTGGAATTTGAAAAACTGATTATTGGTGCAAGTGCACCGTTCCACGTGGAACAAAAATGAATGTAATGATAATTCTGAGAACTGACTTAAACGGTTTCCGGAGAATAATAAAGCAAAATGTTTTTAGAAGAATACGATGTTATTGTAGTTGGTGCAGGTCATGCCGGATCTGAAGCCGCGGCAGCGGCCGCAAATTTAGGATCAAAAACTTTATTGGTTACAATGAGTTTGCAGAACATTGCACAGATGTCTTGTAATCCAGCGATGGGTGGAATTGCAAAAGGACAAATCGTGCGCGAGATTGATGCGCTTGGAGGATACTCAGGAATTGTTTCTGATAGAACTGCAATTCAATTTAAGATGTTGAATAAATCAAAGGGGCCGGCAATGTGGTCTCCGAGAGTTCAAAGTGATCGAATGCGTTTTGCCGAAGAATGGAGAATGATGTTGGAGGGAACTCCAAATTTGGATTTCTACCAAGAGATGGTAAAAGGTTTGATTATCGAGGACGGAAAGATAAAAGGAATCAAAACTTCGTTGGGAGTGGAGATCAGATCTAAATCTGTGGTGTTGACAAATGGAACTTTTTTGAATGGTTTGATTCATATTGGAGAAAAACAATTCGGAGGAGGAAGAGCTGGTGAAAGTGCCGCGACCGGAATTACTGAAGATTTAGTAAAAGTAGGATTTGAATCTGGAAGAATGAAAACTGGAACGCCACCACGAGTTGATGGACGTTCTTTAGATTATTCTAAAATGAACGAAGAAAAGGGAGATGCAAAACCGGATAAGTTTTCTTATTCGGATTTGACGTCTCCGTTGACGCATCAGAGATCTTGCCACATGACTTACACTTCATTGGATGTTCATGATATTTTAAGAGAAGGTTTTGATCGTTCTCCTATGTTCAACGGAAGAATCAAAAGCCTTGGCCCGAGATATTGCCCTTCGATAGAAGATAAGATAAATCGTTTTGCTGATAAAGAACGTCACCAATTATTTGTTGAACCAGAGGGTTGGAATACTTGTGAGGTTTATGTAAACGGATTTTCAACTTCGCTTCCGGAAGATATTCAGTTCAAAGCGTTGCGTTCAGTTGTAGGATTTGAAAAAGTGAAATTCTTCCGTCCTGGATATGCAATAGAATATGATTATTTTCCGCCAACACAATTGAAGCATACTTTGGAAACGAAGTTAGTTGAAGGTTTATATTTTGCCGGACAAATCAACGGAACAACAGGATATGAAGAAGCAGCTTCGCAAGGATTGATGGCCGGAATAAATGCACATTTAAAAGTACATGAAAAAGCACCGTTGATTTTAAAACGTGACGAAGCTTATATTGGAGTTTTGATTGATGACTTGATTACGAAAGGAACGGAAGAACCGTATCGTATGTTTACATCAAGAGCAGAGTATAGAACATTGTTGCGTCAGGATAATGCCGATTTCAGATTAACGCCAATGTCACATGAAATTGGTTTGGCTTCTGAAGCTCGTTTACGTAGAATGGAGAAGAAATTAAACGAATCTGAAAAGATGGTGGCTTTCTTTAAAGAGACAAGTGTTTCGGTTGCAGAAACAAATCCAATTTTAGAAGCTAAAGAAACTGCTCCGATTACGCAAGGTGATAAAATGTTTAAAGTTTTCTCACGTCCTCAAATAGATTTAGAGGATATGATGAAGTTTGAAAAAGTAAAGGAATATATAGAAGCTAATGATGTTGATCAGGAAATTTTGGAACAAGCCGAAATCCAGGTTAAATATTCTGGTTATATCGAAAAGGAAAGAAATAACGCAGATAAGCTAACTCGTTTAGAAGATGTGAAAATTCCTGAAAGTTTTGATTATAATAAAATTAAATCAATGTCGATTGAAGCCAAACAAAAATTAAGCAAGATTCGTCCTGTGACAATTTCTCAAGCTTCAAGAATAAGCGGAGTGTCACCAAGTGATATTTCGGTTTTATTGATTTATATGGGAAGGTAAGAAGTTTTCAGTCTCAGTTTTCAGTTATAAGTGAATGCTGGATACTGAATAATGAGATTGTTTATTGAAATGTTCCACGTGAAACTATTTTTTAATTCATATATCTGAAATTAGATGTGGTGATTATTTTTAATTGTTCCACGTGAAACAAGTTTGAGAAAAATTTAAAAAGAATAGTAATTTTAATATGTTAGATTAAGATTTTGAGATAGTTTGTAATTACGAGGTACAAGGAGTCTACGTGAGTAACTCCATAATCTAAAGAATTAATATTTGTAGATCTTGCAGCGAAAATTGCTTCAGTAGTTCGATAACGTTCGCATCCTCTTGGTTAGGAATGACAAAAGATAAACAAAAGGCTATAATTTATAATTATGAGAATTATTCAAGAAAAAGTTTTATCATTAGAACAAAAGAATTCCTTAATGCAACTTTGGAATAATGAATATCCTGAGAAATTGAAATATGAGTCAGTCAATGATTTTAATTTGTATTTAGATGGATTATCGAATGCAAAACATCATTTGTTTATTGATGATCAAAATAAAATTAAAGGTTGGGCATTTGCTTTTTTAAGAGATAATGAAAATTGGTTTGCAATAATTATTGATAGTCAACTTCACGGAAAAGGCAAGGGGCGGTTGATGATCGAAGCATTAAAAAAGAATAACGACAATTTAAACGGTTGGGTTGTTGATCACGAAAATGACATCAAACAAAATAAGGAGGCATATAAATCTCCGTTATTGTTTTATATGAAAAATGATTTTATAGTTTGTAAAGAAACGAGAATTGAAAACGAAAAAATATCTGCTGTCAAAATAAATTGGAAGCGTTAAAAATAAATATTAAAGATTAAAAGAGACCCTAAAAACAGAAATTCTGCTTTTAGGGTTTGCTATGAAATTAAACCAAAATCCCCTATATTAAAAAATGGACGTTTTAAACAAAAAACATTTTCTTACTGTAAAAGACCATTCTGTATCTAAAGAAATTTTCGAATTGTATCATGACGAAGCTTTAGACATGTTAATTACATCTCCGCAACCTGATTTGCAAAATTTGGGAAGATATTACGAAAGCGAAGATTATATTTCGCACACGGATAACAAACGTTCGTTATTTGAAAAAGCTTATCACTTTGTGAAAAATATAGCTTTAAAAAATAAACTGAATTTAATAAATGACGAGCAATCTAAAAAAGGAAGAATTTTAGACATTGGTGCCGGAACGGGAGATTTTTTGTTAACAGCAAAAAATGATGGTTGGGAAACTGTTGGAGTAGAACCTAGTGAAAGAGCAAAAAATATTGCAATACAAAAAGGAATTTCTTTTGTGAACGAAATTGGTGATCTTCAAAATAATTCTTTTGATGTGATTACAATGTGGCATGTTTTAGAACACGTCCCAAATTTAGAACTACAAATTCAGGAATTGAAGCGTTTATTAAAACCAACTGGAACATTAATTGTTGCGGTTCCAAATTTCAAATCTTACGACGCAAAATATTATAATGAATTTTGGGCAGCTTTTGATGTGCCAATTCATTTTTGGCATTTTTCTAAAAAAGCCATTCAATCGCTTTTTGAAAAAGTAGATATGAAGTTGGAAAAAGTACTTCCCATGAAATTTGATTCTTTTTATGTGAGCTTATTATCTGAAAAATACAAAACCGGAAAAATGAATTACATCAGTGCTTTTTTTGTTGGTTTAAAATCAAATTTAAAAGCGAGCAGTACAAAAGAGTATTCATCGCACATTTATGTCTTAAAAAACAAGTAAAACGCAATTTAAGCGCGTTTCTGGCGTTTTCTTTGTATAAGTGAGGAGTAATTATGTCTTTTTTGAGATAATGTTTCTAATAAAAGATATGAAAGTCACTTTTGATAGGGTAGAATTATTGACATTTTTCTTTCCATAAATAAAAACAATATCATAAAATTCTAGCATTTTTTAAACTTTATGTTGATGCTATTTATTTTTTTATATTTTTGTCTTCAATACATTAAAAAATTAGAAATTCAAAAAATGAAAAAAGCATTAGTAATTATCGCACTTTCAATTTTCGCCGTTTCATGTAGTAAAACTGCAGAAGTTAAGGAAGTAAAAACAGCTTACGTAGATACTTCGGTTTTAATGAAAGAGTACACTGAAGCAAAAGACCTTGAAGCAAAATACAAAGGACAAGCTGAAGAAAAAGGAAGACAACTACAAGCTGAAATTGCACGCTTTAAACAAGACGCTGCCAGTTTTCAAAGTCAGGCACAAGCAAACGGTCAGGCTTGGGCTCAACAAAGAGGAGCTGAGTTGCAAAAAAGAGAACAACAATTGGGTTATGCTCAACAAGCTTTGTCTCAGCAATTGCAACAAGAAAGCGGTGTTGAAATGGATTCTCTAGTAAGTGGAGTTAAAAAATTCATCAAAGATTACGGTAAGAAAAACGGTTATTCTTATATCTATGGTACTGGTGATGCTGCCTCAATCTTATACGCTGAAGAGAAATATGATATTACAAAAGATATCGTTAAAGCTTTGAATGACAAGTATAAAACAGCTCCTAAAACAGAAGAAAAAGCTCCGGCTAAAGAAGAAGCTGCAAAAAAATAATACCAAACTAACTAACTAAATTTAAAAACCTAAATCTGTATAGATTTAGGTTTTTTCTTTTATAAAAATGCGATACTTTTAGGTTTTCAATACACGCCCAATGCAAAACGTTACAGAAGCAGCTGCTTACACCTTACAATTCATCAATCAAACGCAAAAATCGATCTTCCTGACTGGTAAAGCAGGAACCGGGAAAACTACGCTTTTGCGTGAAATCATTGCTACAACGCATAAAAGCACTGTAGTTGTGGCACCAACAGGAATCGCGGCACTAAATGCTGGTGGAGTTACGATACACTCGATGTTTCAATTGCCATTTTCTGCCTTTATTCCGTCTTATGAAGAAGCTTCCCAATTTACTGAAACAGTGAAATTTGAGAATAAAGAAACTTTACGACGACACTTCAAAATGAATAATGTCAAGCGTAATGTGATCAAAAACATGGAGCTTTTGATAATTGATGAAGTGAGTATGTTACGCGCTGATTTACTGGATGCTATCGATTTTATGATGCAGACAGTTCGTAGAATTTCTAAACCTTTTGGTGGAGTTCAGGTGCTTTTTATTGGTGATTTATTGCAGCTTCCGCCTGTAATCAGAGATGAAGAATGGAGAACTTTGCGCAATTATTATAAAGGAAAATTCTTTTTTCATTCGCATGTAATTCAACAATATCCACCGCTATATATCGAATTATCAAAGATTTATCGCCAAAGCGATGATACTTTTATATCGGTTTTAAATAATCTTCGAAACAATCAGATCACGCCCCAGGATATTCAGGTTTTAAACGAATATGTTAAGCCTGATTTCGACTTAAAAAATAATCCGGGTTATATTACATTAACTACGCATAATGCAAAAGCCGATTCGATTAATGAACAGGCAATTGGTGATTTAGCAGGAAATGAGTTCTCTTATCAACCGTTTATTGTGGGTGATTTTCCGGAGAAAATATTTCCGGTTGAGGAAAATTTAAAGTTGAAAATTGGTGCTCAGGTCATGTTCGTTAAAAATGATGCATCTTTTGAAAAACGTTATTTCAACGGAAAGATGGGGGTAGTAAAATCCCTTTCTCCAGAAGAAATTTTCATTCATTTCCCGGAAGAGAACAAAACCATTGAAGTGGAGAAATATGAGTGGAAAAATATCCGTTATAAAGTAAACGATCTCACGAAGGAAGTCGAAGAAGAAGTTTTAGGCACATTTGCTCATTATCCTCTAAAATTGGCGTGGGCAATTACTGTGCATAAAAGCCAGGGATTAACTTTTGAGAAAGCGGCGCTCGATGTATCGCAAGTTTTTTTGCCCGGGCAGGCATATGTTGCATTATCGCGTTTAACTTCCTTAAACGGGCTTATTTTGCTGTCTCCGCTACAAATGAATGGTATCTCGAACGATCAGGATGTAATGGATTATGCTTTAAACAAAGCGACGGAAGAAGTTTTGAAACATTCGTTACACTTCGAAACGAAAAATTTCATTCATAACTATTTGATTAACAGTTTTAATTGGGCCGATTTGGCTCAGGAATGGCGCAATCATCGTTTTAGCTATAATGAAAATGCGGTGGCATCAGAAAAATCAAAACATTCCGTATGGGCACATAAGCGTTTAGAAATTATAGATTCGTTGATTGATCCTTCGCAAAAATTCGTTCATCAGCTCAATAAAATTTTCAATAAAGAAACTGTTGATTTATTTTTTGTACAGGAAAGGGTAGTGGCGGCTTATGATTATTTTTTTAAGCCAATGGACAAACTGGTGACGGATCTTTTGAATAAAATGGCCGAAATTCAGAAATTTAAAAAAGTAAAAGAGTTCTATGAAGAACTGGCTTTTTTGGATGATTTGCAAACCAAAGCAGTTTTGCGTTTAATGAAGGCTAAATTACTGATAGAAATTGTCGTGGCAGGTGAAACCATCTGCAAAGAGAAATTGACGTCTACAGCGATTAAAAACTACAAATTAGATAAGATTGCTAAGATCCGGGAGGAACTTAATATGTCGAATACTGATATTTTTAAATCTGATGAGCCTGTAGTGCGCTATACTGCACGAAAATTAGATAAAAATGTACCAAAGGCTGACAAGAAAACAACCGTAGAAGAAACGCATGATTTATGGCTGGAGAAAAATTCGATTCAGGATATTGCCAGAATTAGAAAATTAACGGCACAAACTATTGAAATGCATTTAGTTAAATTGATTCAGGCTAAGAAAGTAGACATTTCAGATGTTTTGCCGTACGATAAAATCCTGGCGCTTCGTGAAGCTTTTGAATTTTATCAGGAAGAATCACTGAACGGTTTAAAAGAAAAACACGGAGAAGAATTTACCTGGGATGAGCTTAAAATGTTCAAAGCCAGTATCAATTAAGTTTAGATTTTGGAATTTAGATATTTAATCTGAGTTATGAATAAATTACGTTATGTAAAATAGAAAACATGAGAAAGCTATTATATATCCTGTTCATAGGTATTACCATTCAAAATGCTGCAGGGCAGGACTTGAAACCTGAATATCAAAAGTTCGTTAAAAATTTTATTGATAATGTCAAAAACGATAGGAAAGAAGCTGTAGCCGAAGCAATTAAATATCCTTTGAGAAGAGAAAATCCAATTCCGGATATTAAAAATAAAACAGAATTTGTAAAAAGATATGCTGAAATTTTTGATCTTAACCTGAAAACTGAAATTTCAAAATCGGATCCTGCAAAAGACTGGTCAGAAGTAGGGTGGAGAGGCATAATGCTTAATAATGGTACTTTGTGGATGGATACTGACGGAAAGGTTTTCTCTATTAATTATCAGTCAAAAGTCGAAAATGATCTCAAAAACAAGTTGATCGCTTCAGAAAAAAACAAGCTTCATCCATCAATTGCGAAGTTTAAAGAACCCCAAATTATCTTAGAAACCTCTAAATTCAGAGTAAGAATTGATGATTTGGGAAATGATAATTACAGATATGCTTCCTGGTCTATAAGACAATCAATGAGTGAAAAGCCAGATTTAATCATTACAAACGGAAAATGGTTTCAGGACGGAACTGGCGGAAATAATCATTATGATTTCAAAAAAGGAAATTTTCTTTACCAGTGTTATATTACTGTTTTGGGTACAAAAGATTCGGCACCAGCTAATTTAACCATTTATCAAAACGGAAAAGAAATTCTGAATCAGGATGCTAAAATTGTTCCACGTTAAACATAAATCCTATTCGTTACGGCGAATAGGATTTTTGCTTTATAAGCATTCTGACCTTGTTCCACGTGAGTATAAATTATTTATATTTGATTGTAATTGTCAGATTAATAATTAATTAAAAATATTTTAGGATGAAAAGAGCAAATGTATTTTTAGTACTATTAATTTTTTGCAGCAGTGTTGTTGCCGCCCAGGATTTAAAAATTGACTATCAGAAATTTGTAAAAAAGTTCATTGAAAATATAAAAAATGACAACAAAGAAGCAATCAGCGATTTGGTCGTTTATCCGCTAAAGCGGGAATATCCAATACCGGATATTACAAATAAGTCAGATTTTGTAAAGCGATATTCTGATATTTTTGATGCAACTCTAAAGAATGAAATTATAAAATCTTCTCCGATAAAAAGCTGGACTGAAATGGGCTTGCGTGGAGTAATGCTAAATCATGGCAGTATCTGGCTGGATATCGAAGGATGTTTAACCGCTGTAAATTATCAATCAAAATATGAAACAGAACTTAAAAATAAACTGATCGCAGAGCAGAAAAAAAGTTTAGATCCAAGTATTGCTTTTTTTCAAACCCCCATTTGTATTTTAGAAACATCTAAATTCAAAATCAGAATCGATAATCTGGGAAATAATAAATATCGTTATGCTTCGTGGCCGATACAAAAAGAAATGACTGAAAAGCCTGATTTAGTGATTAATGGTGGTGAATTAGTTGTAGAAGGAATAGGTGGAAATCATCAGTATGAATTCAAAAAAGATAATTTTCTTTACGAATGTGCCATTATAGTTTTGGGCGAGAAAAATTCGCCTCCGGCGAGATTAAGAATTTATCAAGCTACTAAGGTAATTCTTTCTCAGGACGCTACAATTGTTCCACGTTAAACAAAAAATCATATTCGCTTACGAATAGGATTTTTTGTTTTATCTAAGATTGCAGGTTATCAAGTTTTTTCTGTTGCTCTATTTTCTTGAGCTTAAGTTTTTGAATTTCAAGATCTTTCTCTTTTATTTTTATTTGCTATTTTTGCAAGTATTCAGGAGAATTGGAACCTGAATTTATTTTTGATGAAAGTTTTTGACTATCAGTTTCCAGTTTGTCAATTTTTTTGTTTGTAGAGTCAAGATCATCCTGTGAATTTTTAAGATCCCTTTGATTTCTTTCTACCTTTTTTTGTTCTTTTTTTAATTGAGATTGATCGTTATCCAGTTTTCTACTGTACTGATCTGTTGCCTTCTGAGATTCATCATCAGCTTTTTTCTGTATGATTTCCTGAGACTCTCCTTTATTTGCTATTTGGGCAAAGAATAATTGAGAGTGTAATAAAAATGATAGGACAAGGAATAATTTTAAGGCGTATTTCATGGCTTTTTGTTCGTTATAAATTATAGAACAAGAGTAGAGTGCCAATTGTATAGGTCTGGCCTGATAAGGTTTTTTTTGAAGATAAAAAATAGGACAAAAAAAATCCTATTCGGTTTGAATAGGATTTCTTATAATTATAAATTTTCGATTAGGATCCAGGCTTCTGGATTTTCACCTTTTTGTATATCTTTTCGTGCTTTTTGTGCCTCAGACATCGTAGCATAACTTCCGTATAGAACCGGGAATAAGCCATGTTTGTTTTCGCCTAACATTCTCGCACTAAAACCATCTTTAATAAGTTGATTATAAGCTTTTCTTGCATTTTGTTCACTTCTGTAAGCTCCTGCCATAATGTGGTAAGGCATTACTTTTTCTTCTGCGTTTTCTACTTTTGCAGAATCAATTGAAAGTGTTACGGCCGGTAATGGGCTTTGAATAAAAAATGTAGCTTCCTGTATCTTGTTTTGTACTTTTTTCTGTACAGCGCTTTCTACAATAAGTGTTTTGGCATCTATTTGATTTTGGTACAAAGGGTATCCAATACTTCCTGTAATTCCTAGTCCCAGAATGAAAATAGCAGCATATTTTAAGAATGAATTGGATGATTTTCCATCTTCTTCCTCAAATAAAGCTATAGGTTCTCTCTCTTGGATTTCCTGTATTTTTTTCTCGAAAAGTTCTTTTTTCACAACTGGTGAAACAAATGGGCTTAAACCAAAAGAACTCGCTAGATAATTTGTTTGATCGTTAGGAGTGAAGATTATATTTTTCTCCGCGTTAAGACGCATTTCTCCAATATTTTTAAGACTTATAACGCCATTTTCTTCCAGCGTTTTTTTCCAACTTATCACTTCAAAAGCAATAGCACTTACTGCAAAACCATATGATGTTTTTTCTGCATTAGCGATATGATTTGCTAATAGTCCATCATTATTTTTTAGATGGCTATTAAAAGAGATTGATTTTTTGGGTGGAAAAAACGAATTTGTATTTTCATTCAGCTGAGCTGAGTGAATTTCTGTTAAAAATGCTCCAAACCCTGGAACCGTTACACACTGATAACGATACAATAACTGTGCTATATAGTTTTCGATTTTCATAGTAACAAAGTTATGCAACGAATATAGTTATCAAAATTTTATTCACAATTTTTATTAACAATTCGAGTATTTTTACAAACCATTATTTAACAGTAAGTTATCATAAAAACTGTTTTAGGTTAAAGTAGTATAATATCTTTAATTTTTTATTTTTTGAAAGAATTTACTTCTAATTTGTATCTTTGCCTTTCTTAGAATTGGAATTAAAATTCGTTTTATAAAGATATTTTTCGCCGCCATTTAATTTGATACAATCCATGTCAGATCAAGATTTATTTTATTTATTAGCCTTATTAAAAGTGGAAGGTGTTGGAGATATAATGGCAAAAAAATTGCTGACACACTGTGGTAATGCCGAAACCATTTTTAAAACTAAGATGAATCAAATTGCTGCAATTGATGGGGTTGGAGCTGTATTGCTCAAAAATTTCAAGGATAAATCTATTTTTGAGAAAGCAAATCTGGAACTTGAATTTATCAAATCGAATAACATAAAAGTTTCTTTTTTTCAGGACGAAAATTACCCGGAACGACTGAAACATTGTATTGATTCTCCGGTTTTAATTTTTTCTGCGGGAAATATAAATTTAAAAAACAAAAAAATTATAAGTATTGTTGGAACACGCCAAATTACATCTTACGGAATGGAGTTCTGCAAGAAATTAATCGAAGATTTGTCGCCGCTTGATCCCGTTATAGTAAGTGGTTTTGCGTATGGAGTAGATATTGTGGCACATCAGTTAGCGATGGATTATAACTTGCAGACCATTGGAGTTTTGGCTCATGGTTTGAATCAAATTTATCCTAAAACACATAAAAAATATGTTGCCAAGATAGAAGAAAATGGTGGATTTATTACTGAGTTTTGGAGTTCGTCAAATCCTGATAAGGAAAATTTTGTGCGTAGAAATCGCATTGTTGCAGGCATGACAGAGGCTACTATTGTAATTGAATCTGCAGACAGAGGTGGTTCGTTGATTACCGCAAACCTGGCTAATGATTATAATCGGGATGTTTTTGCAGTTCCGGGACGTGTTACAGACAAGTTCAGTCAGGGTTGTAATAACCTTTAAGACTCAAAAAGCGAATGTACTGACAAGTGCTGCCGATTTGATTTATATATTGAATTGGGATATTGAAAATAAAACAAAACCTATCCAGAAACAGTTATTTGTAGAGCTTGAACCTGATGAACAAAAAGTATATGATTTTCTTCTAAAAAACGGAAAAGAATTACTGGATACTATAAGCGTTAAAATGTGATTTTCCTATTTATAGAATCTCCGGTTTGTTATTGAATATGGAGCTTAAAGGCTTGATCAGGCCATTGCCCGGGAAATTGTTTGAAGCGATATAAAAATTTAATATTTCCTATTTGTTTGACTTGTAAACGTTTATACAAAACAGGATCATAGAGAGGATGCAAAAAATTAAGGGGACGATTAGTTTTTCGAAAGACATCATGTAGATGGTTACTATAATAATCTCAAAATGGACTAAAGAAATGTAATAATTTGTCTTTCGCTGAAGAAGAAATAATGCTAAATAGCCAATAATAAAAACACTTTGCGAGAGTATAAAAAAAGCGGTTAGTTTTATCTGATTCGAAAAATTATAAGCCCAGCCTACTGTTTTATTTATTGTGTACGATTTGTCATCGCCAAATAGATAACCTAATAAAAAGCCCAGCATAAAAAGGGTTATTAGGAGAGCAAACATGTATTTTGTAAATATTTTTCTCACTACTTCGATGAATCAAAAAGACTTCATTTTTAAATAAAAACGCAGTAGGTTTTATCCGGATGATCTGGGATAAAACCTACTGCGTTTAAAATATTATTTTCCAAATCCAAGTACTTCACGAACTTTTGCCAGAACGCCGTCAGCAACCACAGAAGCTTTTGCCGCACCTTTTTTAAGCAAGGCATCCACTTCGTCAAGATTATTGATGTAGTAAGTGTATTTTTCTCTTTCTGTTTTAAATTTTTCGGTAATCAATTCAAACAAAGCTTGTTTGGCGTGACCGTAACCGTAATTTCCACCCAAATAATTGGCTCTCATTTCTACAATTTGAGTTTCACTTCCTAACAATGAATAGATAGCAAAAGCATTACAAGTATCCGGATTTTTAGGATCTTCAAGCGGCGTACTGTCCGTTTCGATACTCATAACCTGTTTACGAAGCGTTTTATCATCAACGAAAATATTAATAATATTGTTTGCTGATTTACTCATTTTTCCACCATTTGTTCCGGGAATCAATTTGCTGTCTTCCTGAATTTTAGCTTCAGGTATTACAAAAGTTTCCCCCATTTGATGATTAAAACGAGAAGCTACATCGCGAGTAATTTCCAGATGCTGCAATTGATCTTTACCAACCGGAACAAATTCAGCATCATATAATAAAATATCCGCTGCCATTAACATCGGATAAGAGAACAAACCAGCATTTACATCATCTAAACGATCTGCTTTGTCTTTGAAAGAATGGGCCAAAGTCAAACGTTGAAACGGAAAAAAGCAACTTAAATACCAGGTCAATTCAGTTGTCTGAACAACATCAGATTGTCTGTAAAAAGTAACGCGATCAATATCTAATCCAAAAGCAAGCCATGCTGCCGCTACACTAAAAGTGTTTTCGCGCAATGTTTTACCATCTTTAATTTGTGTAATCGAATGTAAATCAGCAATAAACAAAAAAGATTCGTTTGCCGGATTATTCGATAATTCGATTGCAGGTATAATTGCTCCCAATAAATTGCCTAAGTGTGGCGTTCCAGTACTCTGAACACCAGTAAGTATTTTTGCCATTCTCGTTTTTTCTTATTACTAAACGCAAAGTTCGTTTTTTTAGAGCAAAGTGTGCAATTTTTTTTAACTTCAAAAATTATGAGTATTGTTTTTCTTTTAATAATCGGTTTTTTTATCGCAGAGTTCACAAAGTTTTTTCGCAAAGTTCACTAAGTTTTTAAGAAAGTTTTTTGAAGTTCACTAAGCTGGATCTTATAAATTATTGACAACCCTTCTAATTCCGTTTTTTAAGAGAGTTTCGTTGAAGTTTATGAGTAAACCTAGTTTGTAATTGCTAAGTTTTAAATACGTTAAAGTTTGTGCTAAGTGATTTACGGTAAGAGATTCTACGCTTTTAATTTTGATGACAAATTTGTTTTCTACCAGAATATCAACCCTGTAGCCACAATCTAATTGAACTTCTTCAAAAATTAATGGCATTGTCTTTTCTTTTTCAACTAGAAGCCCACGTTGTTTAATTTTTATAGAATAAAGATTCTTGATAGGCATTTTCCAGTAAGCCGGGTCCTAAAATTTTATGAATTTCAATCGCAAGTCCAATTATAATATTTGATATTTCGTTTTCTGTCATAAACTTTAAAAATAGTAAGTTTAATAATTATTTTCTTATTTTTAATTGTTTTATAAAAGCAAAGTTGCCAAATTTTTTAATAGAACAAAATTTGCATACAGCTTTGTGAACTCATTATTTGCAACTAGCAGTTTACATTTCCTTCTTTCCTTTGCGAAAAAACTTTGTGAACTTTGCGGTAAAAAAAACGTACTGTATTATTTACACCATAAATTCTTTTTGTAAAATTCATTTCTGTTTTCTTACATTTGAAACCATGAAAGGAATAAAGATTATTTTTTGGGTTTTATGGCGTGTTTGGTTTTATGTTTTAATGGCCATCCCGATATTGATTATGCTGCCGTTTTTACTGATTTCTATTATCTCAGAGAGTGGTTATCCCTATTTCTTTAGAATGGCCCGCATTTGGGCTAAATTTATCCTTTTCGGGATGGGTTTCTATTATAAAGTCGAACGTCAACAGAAACTGATCAAGAATAAAAGTTATATGATAGTGGCGAATCACAGTTCAATGACAGATATTATGCTGATGTTGGCAGTGGTTCGAAATCCTTTCGTATTTGTTGGAAAAAAAGAACTTTCGAAGATTCCCTTATTCGGATTTTTTTATAAAAGGACCTGTATTTTAGTAGATAGAAACTCTTCAAGAAGTAAAAATGAAGTTTTCAAAAGAGCACAAGACAGATTGAATCAGGGACTTAGTATTTGTATTTTTCCAGAAGGAGGTGTTCCAGATGACGAAACTGTTTTATTGGATGAATTTAAAGATGGTGCTTTTCGATTAGCAATTGAACACCAAATTCCAATTGTGCCAATTGTTTTTGCCGATAATAAAGAACGATTCTCTTATACTTTCATGAGTGGAAGCCCCGGAAAAATGCGCGTGAAAATATTACCTTTCGTAGAAACAAAGGGATTAACAAGTGAAAATAGAAAAACACTTCGAGATGAAGTCAGACAACTGATTTATAAAGGACTATTAGAATTCAAGAAGAAGAAAGAATATAGAGGAAAGAATATAGAAGATAAAAACCCGACAAATTGAGAAATTGTCGGGTTTTCTTTTGAATTAAAATCCCCCATTTTTATTCAGTAAATACTATCTGTGAATTATTTTTTCTGAAATAAATCGCAATACTTTTTTAAATTTTAATTTGGTTTTTCTACAGTTTTTACTGTACAACACTTCTATTTTTTCTTTCATGGTTAAAAATATTAACGGTTGATAATAAAGAGTTTGGTCAAAACTCAAGTTAACGTCACAATATAATAGAGAGTAAGAAACCAAAAAGGTTGCGCTGAAAAATGTTTTTTTTTTAAAGAAAATGAAATAAAAAATCCGTTAGTATAAAAACTAACGGATTTCTAGTGAATAAACAACCAAATTTATCCTAAAAAAAACTTCAGAATGGCATTATGGCTAATACCAAATCTAATGTCTGTTTAGTAGATGAAGTTAGTTTGAAATGGTTGCGTCTTTTTTATTATTATTTATGAAATAAAAAACCCGACAGATCTAAAAATCTATCGGGTTTGATCAACAATAAGCAAGTAAAATACTCGCTATTATAGTTTTAAGCGTTTGCTAATTCTTTGATATGCGCTTTAATTTTAAGTTCTAATTCATCTGCTAATTCCGGATTATCTTTGATTAAAGATTTTACAGCATCACGACCTTGTCCTAATTTTGTATCTCCGTAGCTAAACCATGATCCTGCTTTTTTAACGATTTCAAATTCAACCGCTAAATCAAGAATTTCTCCGGTTTTAGAAACTCCTTCTCCATACATAATGTCGAATTCGGCAGTTTTAAAAGGCGGAGCCACTTTATTTTTAACGACTTTTACTTTAGTTCTGTTTCCAATAACATTGTCACCGTCTTTAATTTGTGAAGAACGACGAATATCTAAACGTACAGATGCGTAGAATTTCAATGCATTACCACCGGTTGTAGTTTCAGGATTACCAAACATTACCCCAATTTTCTCTCTCAACTGGTTGATGAAGAAAACAGTACAATTTGTTTTACTGATAGTTCCGGTTAGTTTTCTTAATGCCTGTGACATTAAACGTGCGTGAAGACCCATTTTTGAATCTCCCATTTCACCTTCGATTTCGCTTTTTGGAGTCAATGCAGCAACAGAGTCAATTACAACAATGTCAATTGCTCCGGAACGAATCAAATTCTCAGCAATTTCTAAAGCTTGTTCTCCATTGTCTGGTTGAGATATGATTAAGTTTTCGATATCTACACCTAATTTTTCGGCATAATTTCTATCAAAAGCATGTTCAGCATCTATAAAAGCAGCAATACCACCCGCTTTTTGAGCTTCAGCAATTGCATGTAATGTCAAAGTAGTCTTTCCAGAAGATTCCGGACCGTATATTTCGATAATTCTTCCTCTAGGGTAACCATTAACTCCAAGAGCTAAATCAACACCAAGAGAACCTGAAGAAATTGTTTCAACTTCTACAATGGCTTTGTCGCCCATTTTCATTACAGTTCCTTTTCCGTAAGTCTTATCTAGTTTATCAAGCGTAAGTTGTAGCGCTTTTAATTTGGCTTCTTTCTCTGAACTCATCTCTTTTTTTTCTTTTTCTTTCATGTAAATTTTTATAATTTATTCTCAAAAACAAACCAGAAATGATAACTTACTGATTTAGATTTGTATCAGGCTTGTAAGTTTGTAAAATTAGTTCTTTTTTTGAAGTTTAATTGTCTCAAATTGTAACAAATTGTACTATAGAAACAAAGCCTTTAATTCTGTTGCTTCTGATGGTTTTATTTTGCCCGCGAGTAATAAACTTAATTGTTTACGACGTAAAGCAGCATCAAATCGTTGTATTTCCAACTCAGTTTCCGGTGCAATTGGTGGAACTTCAACAGGTCTTCCACTATCATCTACTGCAACAAAAGTATAAATAGCTTCGTTGGCTTTGGTTCTGCTTCCGGATTCACGGTCTTCTACCCAAACATCAATAAAAACTTCCATAGAACTTTTAAAAGATCTGGAAACCTTTGCTTCTATCGTAACTACGGCTCCAAGGGGAATAGCCCTGTTAAAAGCAACGTGATTTACAGATGCTGTAACTACAATTCGGCGTGAATGTCTGCGGGCGGCAATACTTGCTGCGCGATCCATACGGGCCAATAATTCACCTCCAAAAAGGTTATTCAAAGGATTTGTTTCGCTCGGTAAAACTAAATCGGTTAAAATAGTTAGGGATTCTGAAGGGTGTTTAGGGTTCATTTTTTTCACAGTAAAATTTTAATTCGTTGTCCGCATAAAGCAAACAAATTCTTTTTTCGCCTGCTTTTAATATTTTGATTAGAAAAATCATTAAAAGCCAAGCCAATGCTTATTTTTTTAATTCAGCCAATAAACCGCCATAACGGCCGGGATAAAGTAAATTACAATTGTTCTTGCGCCATCGTAATCCTTAGCTAATCTTTGTCCAAATAACATCATTAACAAACAAATACAAGAGAAAACTGCTCCGTAAAAACCAAATTCACGGCCACTGTTGGTTAATAATTGTATTGCACCAACCACGCACAAAATTCCTGAAATTAATTCTAAAACTAAAAGATGGAACAAAGCAAGTGGAACTTGATTTTTTAAAGGCGTTTTGGCAAAATGCCCTTTAAGCCATTCAACATTATCTTTCCAATAAAAGATTTTTTCATATCCTGATTGTAAGAACGTTAATGCTAAAAATGCTAATAGTAAAATGGAGGAAACATTAGTATTCATTTGAAAATTATTTTTTATGAATTAAACGAGTCAGTTTTATAGATAAATCGGTCAAAATTATTTTAGCATTTCCATTTCTTTCAATGTGATACAGGGCATCTGAAAGCTCCTTGAAAATTTCGTGAATATTATTGCCGTTTACAAAAGGGGCAAAATTTTCCAGTTTAAATTTTTCGACTTTAGGTTCTATATAAACTAAAGCAGGTGCCTCATAATTGAGTAAAAGTGCCTGACGAAACATTTCTATACAAAATTGTATGAATTTTTTCTGGCTTTCACGGCCCAGACCTGCAATTTCTTCACTCCAGGATATTAAGTCCTGAATAGCAGCTGCATTTCCTTTGGCTCTAAAAGCGGCACGGACCCAATTAACAAACCATTGTTCAAAAGGATATTCAGAATCGTCTTCTTTTAAAAGATGTAATGCTTTACTGAAATTTCCCTGCGCCTGATGTGCTATTTTTTTAGCTAAGTTCGAATCTGTATTTTCTTGGGAAACTAATGCTTCAGCAATTACTTTTTCGGGTAAGCCGTTAAAGTGAATAACCTGACAGCGAGAACGTATCGTTTGTATTATGTCTTCTTCATTTTCAGAAATCAGTATAAATATTGTTTTATCTGATGGTTCTTCTAATAATTTTAAAAGCTTATTTGAGGCGGCGATATTCATTTTATCAGCCATCCAGATTATCATTATTTTATAACCGCCTTCGTATGATTTTAACGAGAGTGATTTTAAAACTTCTGTTGCATCTTCGACACGAATTTCACCTTGTTTGTTTTGTACGCCTAAAATTTTGTACCAGTCAAATAAACCTCCATAAGGCATTTCCTGAATAAATGTGCGCCAGTCCTGAATGAAGTCTAAACTTTTTGGTTTTGTTTTTACATCTTCGGTTGTAACTGTGGGATAAATAAAATGTAAATCGGGATGCGAGAGGTTTTGAAACTTCAAATTGCAGGAATCGTTTCCGTTTGAGTTTTCATCTCCTGTATTGTTACACAAAATATATTGCGCATAAGCTATTGCCGTTGATAATGTGCCACTTCCTTCCGGCCCAATGAATAATTGTGCGTGTGGAATTCGCCCGGAAGATGCACTTTTTATCAAGTGACTTTTGATGTAATCCTGACCTAAAATTTGAGAAAATTGCATGAAGCAAAGATAGAAGAAAATGATATAGTCAAAAATTTTAGAGAAAAAGTTTATTGGCTGCTATTTATTTATGTTGGAATACAGTTTTTTTGCTTAATTTTTTGTGGTTTGTCAATGAACTTTTGTTAATAACAAGAGTAAATCGAGTAGATATCAATAGTTTTTTGTTAATAGTTTTTTCAGAAAAACGCTAAACGTAAGGTTATTTTGGTTATTAATATATAATAATTTTGATCTTTAGTAAGTAATAACTTATGGATTTTATTTTAAGATTTTTAACAAAAAAGCCGTTAAAACGCACATTTTCTCGACATAGCGCTGGTTTTTAAGGTTTTTTTAAGGTTTTTTTTTGAAAAAAGAAATCAATAAAGTTGCAATTTGAGTTAATTTATATATTTTTGTTTTCATCAATAACCTATTAATAAGAATCTATGAAAGGGAAAATTATTTTATTTAGTGCACTTTTTATATTGACAACCGGGGCGATCTCAGCTCAGGCTAAAAATGCTCCTAGAAGTATAATTAGTACAACGGCTCTTATTCGTAAATATCACGATCAAAAAGAATTGAGTGGTATGCAAAAAGGAGAACTTTTAGAATTATACATCGAGCGTATTAAAGTTTTAGTAAAAACCCTCCCTTACATTGCTTTGGTTACTAAGCCAGGTGTTACGATGGCAGACTTAGGTATTCCGGACGATAACGAACACAAAAAAGTATTAGATGCTCAGGCCGTTGGTACAAATACATTTTTAGATACAACAGTAGAGTTTCAAAGAAAAATGATGCCGTATTCTGATAAAGGAAACTTAATTGCAGCAATTTTATTTTACGAAAGCACATTAAAATCTTTACATGAGTTCAACGAATTGAACGAAATGTAATTAAAAACATATTTTATAAAACCTTTTTTGGAGTGTTTACGTAAATGGATTGATTTTACGTGGCATTTTGAGAAGAGACAAAAGCAACTCGTCCTTGATGTGTTCTGACAAAATCAGAAAACCCGAGATGAGTTTTTTACGCATACCCAAATTTATTATTAACCGTAATACCCCCTTATCATGAAAAAAATTACTCAAATGATCTGCGTTCTTTTGACAGTCACTACTATGAGTGCTCAGCAAGAGAAAGGAATTATGGGCTACAACAACTGGTTGAATAACTGGACAGAATTTAAGCCTAACAAAATTGAATATGGAGAAGCAAATCAAATCTTAGCAGGAAATATTTCTGTTAATACAAAATTGCTGAAGAGGAATATTTATGTTTTGCAAGGTAATGTTTATGTGACCAACAATGCTGTTTTAACAATTGAGCCAGGAACTTTGATTATTGGTGATTTCGAAACTAAAGGAACATTGGTAGTTACAAAAGGTGCACAACTTATTGCTGATGGTTTAGAGACTGACCCTATTGTATTTACTTCAAACCGCAGCCAGAAAAAAGCTGGAGACTGGGGTGGAGTTGTAATTCTTGGTGATGCTCCAATTAATAAATTTGGAAATATTGGTTCTTATAATTTAGATCTTGACCCGTCACTTACTACTTACGGAGGTGATAATATTGCTGCAAACTCAGGAATCTTAAGATTTGTGAGAATCGAATTTGCAGGTAAAAGAGTTAAGGGATCAGATACTTTCAACGCTTTAACTTTAGCAGGTGTTGGAAACAAAACAATACTTGAAAACATTATGGTAAGCTACGCTGGTGGCGATTCATTTGGTTTCTTGGGTGGAGATGTAAATGCAACAAAATTTGTTTCTTATAAATCTATCAACGACGATTTTAAATTTTCGCAAGGAGTTCAATGTCGTTTCTACAATTCTCTTGCAGTTAGATCTTCTTACTTCTCAAGTACTAAAGACGGATCTCGTTGTATGGAAGTAAAATCATACGAAAAGAAAAGCGAAACTGATTTTACTAAAAAACAAACATTAGTTGTTGCTACTAATATTACAATGCTTAATGACAGTGAAAACATCAATGCTGATATTCAGGCAGGTTTAGTAAAAGAAGCTGTTTATGTTGCTGAAAATGCTTCTCTTGAAATGAAAAGAAGTGTAATTTCGGGATTTAATCCGGCAGTTTTATTAGACAGTAAAACAGAAATTAACGATGCCAATCTTAAAAAAATCAAATTTGAAGAAATGTATTTTAACCTATGTAAAGGAAATATCTTTACGGAATACAATTCTAACAACGAAGATTTAGAGAGCTGGTATGGAAATAGTGTTTTCTTCAATGTCTATTCTCAAAGCAGTAACAGAGAAACATTCATTGATATCTTCAATGCAAAAAAACCAGATTTCAGACTACAATTAGGAAAAATCACTGCTTCAAGCGGAAACAGATAATAGATTTAGATTTTTATTTCAAAGCGTAAATTTTATTAATAAAGTCCCCAGACACAATTTATGTATTCGTCTTAAACCGGACCAAATAAAGATCAAGACATAATGGCTCAATCAACGAAAAAATATTTTTTAAATATTATATTTTTGGTTTCACCTATTGCGTTAAGTCTATATGCACAAAGTTCAATAGAAAAGCCTACAGTTTCTATTAGCACTATTTGTGGTATGACGGCGTCAAATAACCAAAAGAATGGCACAGCTGATAATAGTAGTATTATTAGCAAATTAGAGAATTCTAATCAGTTTCTAGCAAGGCTGTCCAACCCCAAGGATAGCCTTCCTATTGCAACTGGAGAGAATGCTCGGGTAACTTCAAACTGTGAAGAAAATAATTCTATAGCGGCTTCATATTCACTTCTTGCAAAAGATATAATTGAAAACTATAGATATGATTTTTCTGAAACGTTTATCGACATTTTGTTTTTTGAGAATATAGATCTGGCCCGAAAACGCACTATATGATTCAAAAAATTACCCCAAAAAATACCACATTTATTATTATTTTATTTAGCATTTTATTCTTTGCTAAATCAAGTACGTATGCACAGGTCAAATCGATAAATCCACAGGTTTTGGATTTTGACAGAATCTGCGCAGGACCTGCTGGTAACGAATATAATGCAACATTTACTTACGCCGGATTTCCTGTTGAAACAGTTTTTGTGGTTGAGCTTTCGACTAACAATTTTGTAGATATAATTACTGCAAAAACAATTTCAGTAGCAGATCCTGCAACTAACCAAAAGAGAATACTTTTTTCAGTTCCTACTGATCTTCCGGGATCTGATACTTATAGTCTTAGAGTTTCTACTACAGGTTTTTCAAGTAGTAAGTTTGTTTCTTTTGGATTTAAGAATTCTTTTCCAATTTATTATAGAGCACATGACAGACAATATACTATAAATAATTTTAGTGGTAGTGCGGCATTTTGTACAGGTGGCAGTTATGTGTTGACTATAGATGATGAAATTAAAAATCCTGATTCACCATTAAAATATAAATTTCTAAACTATAACTGGTACAGAGATAACGGTACAACTACACTTCCCACTCTTGTTGCAGGAGCTTTAGGACCAAGTTATACTGTAACTTCTCCAGGAATTTATTATGTAGAAACCAATTACGGTACCTGTACTTCTGAGTCCTATTCAAATCGTGTAACTGTGACATCAGCAGCCTCCGGGTCAGCAGTGACAATCAATTCAAGTTTAGGAAATCCATTTTGTTCAAGTGTTAATGGTACTGTTTTGACAGCAACTTCTGGAAATAGTTACGTTTGGAAGAAAGATGGAACTGTAATTACAGGTGCCAGTAATCGTACTTATTCTACAAACGAATCTGGAGTGTATTCCGTTGATGTCGATTTTGGCGGTTGTAAAGCAACAGGATCAATTGATCTTAAAAGCAATGGTTTTACTGCTAGTATCGATGCTGCTGATGAGTTTAAACTTGAAGAAGGAGAAACTTTAAACGTTAGCGTAACAACAGATGCTGCAAATCCAACTTATGAGTGGTATTTAAACAATAATCTTATTTCAGGCGCAACAACAGATTCTTATTTAGTTGCAGCTATTGGTACTTATAAAGTAAAAATTTCACAATCTTCGGGTTGTATTTCTACAAAGGAATTAACTTTTAAGGCAACCGGACCTCCTTCTAAAGCTACTGTTATACCAAATGTAGTGAGTCTTAAAAATCCATACTGGAATATTCCTGAAGCATATAAAACTGCTGAAACTAAAATAATAATTTTAAGTTCAAATGGTGAAATTATGTTTGATGATGTGGGAAGTAATTATGACCCTGAGACCAATTCGTTTATAAAAGATTTTAAAAATGTAAATCCGGTATATTACTATGTCATTAAATCTGACACAGGTGAAAAAAAAGGATCAATAACTGTGATAAGATAATATGAAGAAAATTTTACTATTCATCACTTTATTTTACGGTTTTTCAAATACACTCTATTCACAGACAGCTGCTGAGGATGGAGTTGTTTCGTTTTCATTACCTATAAGAAATTCTTTAAAGTTCAATAGATATTTAATTAATCCTACGTTTAGTTTTGTTCGCGAAACAAATCCTTACGCTAGCTTTTATAATAAAAGACAATGGGTACAATTTGAGAATGCACCCAATACTTATTTAGCCAATTATTCAGGTCGTTTTAGAGAAAATGAAGCCTTTGCATTTGGATTATTTCAACAGAATTATGGTGTAATGACCGTTTTTGGCGCAATAGGAAATTTTGCTCATAATATCGTTTTAGAACAAGACAGTAATTTGACCTTTGGTATGAACGTTGGTATTTACCAAAGTGGTTTAAACAATGGAAAAATTATATCTGATGATGTAAATCTATTAAATGGCGATTATCCTTCACACACTTTATTAACGGTTAATCCTGGTATTAACTACGGAACTGCATTTCTTGATTTTGGAGTTTCTGTAAACAACTTAATTCTTTACAATTTCGGATCCGGAATTGTAAAAGAAGATCCTGAAAGAGCCATCGAATTGCATGCTATGTACACAGGATACCTTGATAGCTATGGTTTTTTTGACAGAAGTAAATTTTCAGGAATTGTAAAGACAGAAATCAAACAAGACAAAACCGTTATTTCAGGACTTGCCATGATTGCTATTCCGCAAGGAGTTTGGGCACAGGCAGGTTATAATACATTATATGGAGTTTCTGCAGGTTTAGGTATTAATATCTCACCAAGTATCGCTATCGAATATAACTATGAAAGAGGAATGGGTAACTTTACTAATATGGGAGGTTCTCACGAATTTACAATTGCATATAGATTCAAAAGCAAAAATTATTATTACGGTGATGATGAAGAAGGTTCTTTGATAGATCCGGCGAAGCCAAAAGCAGTAATGGCTAAACCAAAAAGTGCACCAGTAACAAGAGTAAGCGGCACAGAAACTGCAAGACTTGCTGCTGAAGCTAAAGCTAAAGCAGATGCCGAAGCAATTAAAATAAGACTGGCTGCTGCAGAAAAAGTGAAGGCTGATGCCGAAGCTGCTGCAAAAGCAAAACTATTAGCAGATAATAAAGCCAAAGCAGATGCCGAAGCCTTAAAAATAAAACTGGCTGCAGATGCAAAAGCCAAGGCTGATGCAACGAGAGCACAAACAGCAACGACAAACAGAGCAGTTGCGACAGAACAAAAAACACAAGCGCAATTGACTGCAGATAAAGCGAGAGCTGATGCAGAGGCACGCAGAATAAAATTGGCTGCAGATAATAAAGCAAGAGTAGATGCCGCAGCCGCTGCAAGAGTGCAAGCCGCTGCTGCAAATAAACCAGCCGTTGTAACTCAAAAAACTCAGGCACAATTGGCGGCTGATAAGGCAAAAGCAGATGCTGAAGCATTGAGAACTAAATTAGCCGCTGATAAAGCTAAAGCTGATGCCGCGGCAGCAGCAAAAGCTAAAACTACAGCAGTTGCAGTACCACAAAAAACACAAGCTGAGTTAGCAGCTGACAAAGCGAAAGCTGACGCCGAAGCTGCTGCTAAAGCAAAATTAGAAGCAGATAATAAAGCGAACGCTGATGCTGAAGCATTAAAAATAAAATTAGCTGCCGATGCTAAAGCCAAAGCCGACGCTGCAGAAGCAAAACGTAAAGCAGATGCGAAAGCGAAAGCAGAAGCCGCAGATTTACAATCGATTTTAGCCGCTGATGCAAAAGCCAAAGCAGATTCAGATGCTTATCAGGCGAGATTAGCTGCTGAAGCTAAAGCTGCTGCTGCTGCTGCTGCAAAAACTAAAGCCAGTATAGATGCTGCTGCAAAAGCAAAATTAGCTGCAGATGCCAAAGCAAAAGCTGCTGAAGATGCTGCCTTAAAAGAAAAATTAGCGGCAGATGCAAAAGCTAAGGCCGATGCTGAAGCAAGAGAAGCAAGAATAGCTGCGGATACAAAAGCGAAAGCCGATGCTGAAGCTGCTGCTAGAGCAAAATTAGCTGCTGATGCAAAAGCGAAGGTAGATGCAGAAGCTTTACAGGCAAAACTCGTTGCAGATGCAAAAGCGAAAGCCGATGCTGAAGCATTGCAGGCAAAGTTAGCTGCCGATGCCAAAGCTAAAGCTGATGCAGAAGCCTTGCAGGCAAAAATAGCCGCAGACGCAAAAGCTAAAGCGGATATGGAAGCACTACAAGCAAAACTAATTGCAGACGCAAGAGTTAAAGCAGATGCGGAAGCAACTGCAAAAGCAAAGGCCGATGCTGAAGCGAAACAATTGCAAGAAGCGGAGGAGGCACGTTTAGCTAAACTAGCTGCTGATAACAAAGCCAAAGCCGATGCTGAAGCATTACAAGCAAAATTAGCCGCAGATGCAAAAGCCAAAGCCGATGCTGAAGCATTACAAGCAAAATTAGCTGCAGATGCAAAAGTAAAAGCGGATGCTCAAGCTTTACAGGCAAAATTAGCTGCAGATGCAAAAGCCAAAACTGATGCTCAGGTATTACAAGCAAAACTAGCTGCTGATGCGAAAGCAAAAGCTGATGCAGAAGCATTGCAAGCAAAATTAGCTGCTGATGCAAAAGCAAAAGCCGATGCTCAGGCACTTCAGGCAAAATTAGCTGCCGATGCAAAAGCGAAAGCAGATGCAGAAGCACAAGCTAAATTAGATGCTGATACAAAAGCCAAAGCCGATGCTCAGGCACTTCAGACAAAATTAGCTGCCGATGCAAAAGCGAAAGCAGATGTAGAAGCACAAGCTAAATTAGATGCTGATGCAAAAGCCAAAGCAGATATGCAGGCAGCTCAGTCCAAATTACTGGCAAACCAAAGAGCGAAAGCCGATGCAGAAGCTACTGAAAAACTAAAAGCTGAAGAAGAAATAAGACAATTGCGATTAGCAGAAGAGGCACGTGAAGCGAAACTGCTTGGTGATGCTAAAGCTAAAGCCGATGCTGAAGCGCTACAAGCTAAATTAGCTGCAGACGGACTTGCAAAAGCAGCTTCATCTCCAAAAGATGATACCGCCAAAGCAATAGAAGATTTAACACTGTCTATTGAGAGTTCAACTAAAAATCAAAAAGATTTATTATCACAGTTTAATACAACGGTGGCCAATAAACAAAGAGATTTGAATGACTTAAGAGAAGAGAATGATTTAAGCGAAAAAGGAATTTATAAAGAGCCTAAACCTTTCAAAAGCGTTGCAGCAGAAAATAGTCAGCTAGAAGCGTTAAAAGCACAACTTGCTGATGCAAATAGAATGCAAAAAGAGGAAATCGCTAAGTTGACTAATTTATATAACGAAAGACTTAAGAAATTCCCGAATAAAAATGACGCTTTAAATAAAGCATATCTGGATAAGATTAATCAATTAAAAGCGGCTCAATTAAAAATGGAGCAGGATAGTGCTGTTTTACTTTCGAATTTAGAACGTATTAAAGCAGAAACTGAAATTGAGAAAAAACGTAGAATCAAACGTGCAGCTTATGAAAATGATCAGGGAAGATATGCGCAGGACGTTGCAGCTCTTAAACGTATAAAAGAAACGACTAAAATTAGTAGTACTCCATTAACAGCAAGTGATTTTGATTTTGGTGAAGACCAATCGAATATGCAGATTATCAAGAATATTAAAAACTCTGATAATGGTTATTATCTAATTATTGCTGTTCACAACAGTGTAGAGAAACGTGATCAGTTCCTGACTAAAGCAGTAGCTGCAGGACGAACAGATGTTAATTTCTTTTACAACGTAACAACAAGTAAGTATTACATCTATTACGAGAAATTCGAAGGTTTACCAGAAGCAACTAAGGCATTAGAAGCAAAAGGAACCAAGCCATACAACGGGAAAATGGCGATCGTAAAAGTTGAGAATTAATATAAGATTAAGAGTAAAGCTGATCCTTCTTTTTTAAGAAGGATCTAATAATAAATGTTAAAGAATACTAATTGTTTTATTCACTAACGCCCCTTAGTAAATAAGATGTAAGTAAACAAAAAAAGATTATGAAAAAACCTACTATTTTTAAAGTATTTATTGCAGCTGTATTTATATTGCTTAGTATTTCTTCTAACGCACAGTTAAGAAAGGAATTCATTTCGCGAAAAACCTTCAATTTAAATGCAGATATTTTAGTTATTGGAAACAATATGCTAAATAGAGATCTAAATACGGATGGAAACCGGGCTAATGACGCTTTTGACGACAAAAGTAAGGTGAATGATGATTTCTTTATGAAATATATCAATATTGATAATGTGTCAAATTTTAATTCAAGTTCAGCGACATTAACAATCCCTCAGGCTAGTAAAACGTGTTATGAAATTGAATATGCCGCTTTATATTGGGCGGGAACTTATCAGGGTGATGATAGAAGTAAAATAAATCAGGTAAAATTAAAAGTACCTAATGGTGCTTATGTTTCTATTACCGGAAGTCTTATTTATGACGAAGGTGGCCCGGGAGTAACTAATGTTTATGCGTCTAAACCATATGCTTGTTTTAAAGATATTACTACTGAGGTTAAAGCAGCTAAAGAAGGGGTTTATACAGTGGCTGATTTAGTATGTTCACAAGAGAAAGTTAGTCCGGGAGGAAACTCTGCGGGATGGTCTATTTTTGTGGTGTATAAAGATCCTTTACTTCCTAGTAAGTTCATTACAAGTTTTGATGGTTTTAGTATTATTAGAAGTAGTGATAAACCTTTAGATATTCCAATTTCTGGTTTTACAACGAATACTTTCGGAGATGTAAATGTAAAATTAGCATTTGCTGCATTAGAGGGTGATGCTAGTTTAGTAGGAGATGGTCTTCAAATTAGAGGGAATTCCAATACCTCATTAACTTTTGGTAATATTTCTTCATTAGTACGACCAATCGCTCCAGGTACACCCGCGATCCCTGCTGTTCCTGCTATTCCTCCTAGTCCGCCAAGATGGCGCTGGACTCCTGGCAAAGATGCTGTTCCGGCTAAAGACCCTGTCCCCAACTTTTTTAATAGTACTATAACTGATGGTGATGTAATTCTGGGAGGTCGTAAACCCAATAGTATAAATACATTAGGTTATGATACAGGTGTTGTAAAAGTTGACAATCCAGGTAATGAGGTAATAAAGCAAGGCGAAACAGCAGCTACTCTTAGAATTAGCACTTCTTCAGATTCGTATTACATGTTTTTTAATGCTTTAGCAATAGAAGTTATTGCTCCAAAAATAGTACTTAGAAAAAATGTGCTGGACAAAGACGGCAAGAATATTAATGGGCAGCCAGTAACATTAAGTCAGGATCTTCAGTACGAAATTAACTTTAGGAACGAAGGAAATGATGATGCAAAAAACTTTACAATTACAGATGACCTTCCTAAAAATGTAATTTTTGGTGGGCTTAGCAGTATTACAATGGATTCTAGAATTACTGCGGCTTATGATCCTGTAGCGAGAAGACTTGTTTTTACAATACCTGATGCACTGGTTACTGCAAATGGTTCATTAACACCGTATACGATTAAGTTTAAAGTAAAAGTGGTAGACGATTGTAATGAATTGATTGATGCCTGTGCTAACAAAATTGAAAACACGGCATATTCTAAATATTATGGTGTAAAAAATGCGAGTACTGACGGATTTGGAGAAGGAAGTTATTCTACCATTTCAGCATGTAATGTTGGAGAACCAACAGCGACAAACTTTTTAGTAGGTATTGATAAATGTTTGTTCAGTAGAGATGTATCACTTTGCGGCACAGCAACTTTAACGGCTGCTTTAGGGTATAAAACTTATGTTTGGAAAGATCCAAACGGAGTTATTTTTGGCGGTAACAATAGAATCGTTACAATTACCAAACCGGGAAAATATACTGTTAACAATAGTGGTGCGATTAATTGTGAACCAATCCAACAAACATTTAATGTAACAGATTATCTTGCCGCAGGAATTAAAAATCCGATTAAAGGAGACAATATTGATCCGGAGACAGGAGAAGCTTTCGCCTGTGTCAGGGATAAAAAACCATTTCCTAAAATCTTCTTATGTGGTCTTAATGACAAGAGAGAAATTGATACAGGAATTACGGGAGCAACAAAAGTAACATGGCAGGAAACAAAAGATGTGCCATCAAAAGAAGAGCCTAATCCAGAAAACTGTCCTTTTGAAGGAGCAAAAAATTGGACAACAGTTGTTGAAAATAATACTAAATTTATTGCTGACAGAGAGGGTGTTTTCAGAGTGGTTGTAAATTATGGCAACACTTGTTTTGTTACTCATTATTTTAATGTTTACCAAAACAACCTCGATCCTATAGCCGAAAAGCAAGATATAATTTGTGGTACTAAAGGGAGTATTACAGTAACCAATCCGCCTCAAAATTCAGGATATCTTTATAGTCTTAATGGAGTGGATTATCAACCCGAAAGCACCTTCAATGATGTTCCTAAAGGTAGTTATAAAGTTCAAATTAGACAGACAGTATTAATAGACGGTCAAATTTCAAAATGTCCGTTTTATGTAGATGTGAATGTTGAAGAGCTTGAATTTAAAACAGAACTTAAAGCAACTCACCCAATTTGTACGGGAGAATTTGGAACTATAAATGCTACTATTAGTAATGTTCCGGGTAATTATAAATTTATTCTTAGAAAAAAAGGATCTGACGTTGAAATTCAAAACACTGGATTTATAACAGATAATTACTTTTTATTTAAAGGTGTAGACCCAGGATATAAATATGAGGTAGAGATGTCTACTGCTAAAAACGGCTGTAGTGAAGTTAAAGAAGTAGAAGTTTTCGATTATCGCTTAACTGCCGAAGCTAAAGTTACTCAAACACTTTCAGAATGTAATAATGGAATAATTGAAGTAACTGTACACGGAGGAACTACAAGGCCGGGACCGCCACCATATTATATGTATTACATAAATGGTAATGCTGATTATGTTACAGAACCTAAAATAGTGGTTACACCAGAAACATTACCTGCGGATGGGATTTTTAATATTGTAGTTATTGATGATAAAGGATGTAAAGTAACAATACCTCCAGTAACAATGATTATGGTCCCAAAACCAGATGTAAAAATTACTCCGGTTAATATTAAATGTTATGGTTATAAAACGGGTCAATTAGAATTTGAGGTAACACCTGCAGATTCTGGCTATGATGTTTCGTATAGTATTGATGGTACTAACTTTAATACTATTTCACCAATTTCAAATTTAACTGCCGGAGATTATAATGTAATCGTAAAATATACTTATGGTAAAGTTGAATGTGTAGATCCACCTGTAAAAGTTACAATTAGTGAACCTACAACTGAATTAACTGCTTCTGCCGGAGTTTCTGAATTAGCAGGTTGTGGAGCAGCAGGCGAAGGAAAGATTCGAATTACAAATCCGCAAGGAGGGGTAGAACCGTATACTTATAGTTTTGATGATCAGAAAACCTGGGTTAAAACAAATGACGCTTATAAAGATCCCGGAACATACACTGTATATATAAAAGATGATAATGGATGTATATATTCAATGTCTGGTATTACAATAGAACTGCCACCGGTAAAACCTGAGATTGAAGTAAAAACACCTGTTAATTTTAATTGTGACGGAAGTGCTACAAGTACTGTTACAGTAAAGAATCCTGGAAATGGAAATTTTGAGTATAATTATTATTTAGATAATAGTAAAGTTGCTAATACTAATAATCCGCCAAACGTATTTCCAAATGTATCATCTGGAGATCATTCGGTTCGTGTAGAATATAAATTAGTTACCGTTCCTACTTTCAGTAATTTACTGATGGAAGATTTTGGATATGGTGGTGACGTGGAATCTCCTGGTATTAATAAAGATTACTATTGCTTCGAAAGACAGGTTGATGCAACGAAATGTAGAGGAAGTATAGAAATCAACGATGGCGATTATTCTGTTACAGCAAGAATTGTTCAGCCATTTGGGCCTTGGTTGCAACCCGGTGACCATACTCCTCCTCCGGTACCTGCAAAAGCAAACGGAAGATGTTTAGTAGTGAATATTGGAGATCAAATACCAGTAACCGCTATTTTGTACGAGAAAACAATAAAGGATATTATCCCGAATCAGCCTATCAATGTCGAGTATTTTGCATTTAATTTATTAAATAAGGGTAATGGTCAGGCAGATCCGGATTTAATAGTTGGATTGATGGATATCAACGGAAATGAAATTTCATCTTTTCCTTCAGGAAGAATTCCGAAATCTGAAAAATGGGAAAAATACCCTAAAACGGCAATCACGCTTGATCCGGGAAATAATACAACTTTACGATTTATTGTTCGTTCTAATTTAAAAGAAACAAGTGGTAACGACGTTGCAATTGATGATATTAGAGTGTATCAATTACCAAAAAGTTGTAAAACAACCGTAGATATTCCTTTTACAGTACCCACAGGAAAAGGTTTTACTGCATCTGCAGCAACAAATAAGGATGTAACATGCGCTACAGGAGCGGCTGATGGCGAAGTTACTATTACAGCTTCAAATTTTAATACTACCAATGGTTATGAGTATTCTACTGATGGTGGTTTAAAATGGACAAAAACAACGATATCTCCATTAATAGTAAAAGGATTTAGTGCAGGTACATATGATGTCAGAATGCGTTATGATGATACTGCTGAAGGATCAGTTTGTGTTAAAACATCTTCGCCAACTATTAAGGCACCAGAAGTAATAATTGCAGCAGCAGTTTTAACAACTCCTGCAAAATGTTCTGTAGGTGCTACTATTATAGCTAGCGCTAAAGGCGGATCAGGTACATACGAATATGAATTAAGATATGTTGCAGGAGGTGTTTACAGAATTTTCCAGAAAAGTGGAGAATTCTTAGATGTTGCGCCAGGCGATTATTTTGTATTTGTAAAAGACAATAAAGATTGTGTTAGCCCGGACGGAGAGGAAATAAAAGTAGATAAATCTCCGGATTTAACTGCTGAACTGGATATTGCTACAGATTATTGTTATGACACAGTTGATAAAGCAACATTAGTAGTAAAAGCAAGTGGAGGAACAGGTACATTCAGTTATAGTTTGGATAAAGGAACAGGACAGAAATCTAATATTTTCAAAAATGTTGAGGTAGGACTTCATAAAATTATTGTAACAGATGATAATGGATGTTCGTCACTTGAAATTTCTATTACAATTGAACCAGAATTAAAAGTAACACCTTCTATTAAGGCACTAGACTGTTCTTCACCAACAACAAAAGATGCCATAATAACAGGTACTATAACAGGCGGATATCTTCCGTTTACAATTACGAAAGTTTCAGGCCCGGCTGGAGGAACATTGGATGGCCCGTCTCCGGCAGATACAGGAAGATCATTTACTTACACAACTAGTGTTTCAGGTGATTATGAATTTGAGATTAAAGATAAACAGGGATGTACTAAAACATTAAAAGTCAAAATAGATCCTATTACAGATCCTACATTAAAAGAGACTAGTAAAACCAATGTTTCTTGTAAAGGTAAGACTGACGGAGCTGTTGTATTAACAGGAGAAAAGGGTTCAGGAGGATATAAATTCAGTGATGATGGTACAACATTTACAAACACTACAGGTATTTTCTCTGGATTAGCTGAAGGGCTTCATACTTTCTATGTAAAAGACAGCAAAGGCTGTATCGGAAAATTAGACGTAACAATTGCAGCTCCAGTTGCTTTAGCGGGTTCTGCTGTTATGTCACCAAAATATACTTGCGATACAAAAGCAGTAATTACTGCCACTGCCACTGATGGAAATGGTTCATATACTTATGTATTAAAAAGAGGAACAACTACAGTAGCATCAAATACTGATGGTAAATTTATAGATTTAACAGTTCCGGGAACTTATACTGTAGATATTACAGATGGTAAAGGATGTCCTTTAACAGTTTCAGCAGGAATTATAGAGGCTTTAACGCCTCCAACCGCCATGATTTTTTCTAATACGGCATTGAAATGTCCATCAAATAAAGTTGATGTAACGATTGAAAGTGTAACTGGAGGAAAAGGTGCTTTACAATATCGTATTGTGTTGCCAACTGCCTCACAAACATTATATCCGGGATCAACAAAATTTACCGATCTTGCCCCGGGTACCTATACTTTTGAAGTAAAAGACGAAAACAATTGTACGAAACAAGTAGAGTATACGATTGATAAATTACCGGAGACTTCTATTAATAGTACAGTTGATAATACTGTAATCTGTAAGGGAGATTCTGACGGTAAAGTTACATTTACAATTGGAGGTTTTGGTAATGTGACTCCTTATTCATACATAATTGATGGTGACGCAACAAATATTCTAACTGGAACAACAGGTCCAACAGGAACTACTTTTGATATTACTGTTTCAAATTTAAATACAGGTAACCACTCGATTGAAGTAACAAATGGAACTACAAATTGTAAAGTTTCAAAAGACCAGCTAGTTGCTGGCCCATTAGATCCATTAGTTTTGACTCCTGCTACAGTTACTCCAAAAACTTGTGCTGAATTAGGAACAGCGACTATTAAGGTAACCGGAGGTTGGAATACTAATTATACATATACAGTAACAACACCTTTAGGTGCAAAAATTGTTCAGGAAAACGATAACTATTTTGCTAATTTAGAAGATGGTCTTTACAATTATGCAGTTAAAGATTTAAAAGGTTGTGAGGAAACAGGAACATTCACAATTGGAGGAATCGTTGCAATTAATGCAAGTATAGCTGCTTCAACAAATTTATGTTATAAAGATGCCGCTAAAGCTGCTATTTATGTTACTCCAGATACACATGATAATTATGTATACAGTATAAATGGTTTAACACCTCAAAATAATGGAACATTTACAGGATTAGCTCCGGGTAAATATAAAATTAGAGTTACTGACACATCTACAGGATGTTATATAGATTTAGCAGAACAAACAGTTACTACAGAATTGACGGCAAATACCAATTTATTTGCTGGTCCTAAATGTAACACACCAGATGTTGTAATTACTGGTAAAGTTTCTGGAGGAACTCCAGGAGCAACAGGAAATCCATTATATACTTACACCGTTACAATTGACGGAACTCCTGAGTCTCCGGGAACGACACATACTATTACTGCTGCAGATGGAACATTTACTTACACAGACGGAAGTGGTATTCCAGCTGGAAAAACTACAGCTACAGTATATGTATTTACATTTACAGATTCAAAAGGATGTACAACTACTGCTACAAGAACAGTTCAGCCAAAAACTAATCCAGAAATAAAATTGGTTGAGCAGGTTGATGAAGTTTATTGTAGTGCAGATCTAACAGGATCTTTCAAAATTACTTTAGATCTTAATAAAGGAGCAAGCCCTTATGCATTTAAAGTGGTTAAAACTGATGTAACTCCAAATGTTGATTTTGGTTCAAAGATTACAGGTCTTCCAAAAGGAGATTATTTGATTACTGTAACAGATGCAAATGGCTGTACTCATTCAATGGTTGGTAAAATTAAAGGTCCAGATCCAATAGTTGTCGACTATAAAGTACGACCAATTACTTGTGATGGATCAGGTGGAGTTTCTAAGGGGGCAATTATTATTAATGGTGTAACAGGTGGAGCAGGTAATTATACTTATCATGTTACGGGCTACAAGTATGATATGTCAGAAGCAAATAATACGGGAGGCACTTCATTTACTTTTGATATTGTAGAGTTTGGACTGTATCAAATTCAAATTACGGATCAGAATAATTGTTTAGTAGAATTTAAAGATCAACTTGTAGCATCTGAGGTGAAAGGTCTGGATATTATAGTAACTTCATCTCCAACAATTTGTGATGATGGTCCAACTGGTGGAGGTTCCGCAAATGTAAAGGTAGGTTCTGCACTTACTGGAGTAGGTCCATTCTACTTTAGTATTTATAAAGGAACGGTTAATCCTTTTCCTTCTTCAGAGTGGATTCCAGAAACTATTCCGGGTATACCAGGTACACCAGGTACACCAGGTAGTAAAGAAGCTGATTTTACAGGTTTAACACCAGGAGTAACATATACTTTTATAGTATATGACAGTGGTACAAAATGTTACTATTTCCAAACACATAATCAAGCAATACCAACAAATTCTACTTTAGAAACAAGTGCATTGGTATCAACTAATGTTAGCTGTATAGGAAATAAAGACGGTAATATTCGATTTACAGTTAAAAGCACTTATTCTACGCCAACTAATATTAAGTATGAAATTTTTGATAAACTTACTACTGAATCAACGGGAGTAGAAGGTGTAGGTATAGTGCCAGCAAATGGTTCAGTTATTTTAACTAGTCCAGATTTGAATTTTGGTAATTACTATGTTTTAGTTAAAGAAGCAGTTGGTTCTCCAAATGCAGGTTGTAGTGTAGCTTCAGCACCATTTGTAATTAGAGAGTCTTCTACAGTTTTATCAGTAATAGCGAGATCCGATAATAATGCAAATTGTGCTGCTAATTCAGGAGTTGTTACTGCAGTAGGAAAAGGAGGTACTATTGTAACAGTTGCTGATCCGGTAAATGGTTTTCCTACAGCGGTTCCTTATTTGTATAAAATTTTACCGGATACTGGAATAGTGGGCGACATCTCTGATGATAATCAGCCTAATGCCGATTCTTTCTTATTGGCTTCACATACCACAAATACTTTCAATGTAAATGCTGGAAGTTACATCGTTTATGTTCGTGATGCCTATGGTTGTGTAAAACATGATTTTGTTACAGTTGATAAAGATCCGGAACCGGTAATTACAGCGGTTCTAGTTGATCAATGTAATACAGCAGAAGATAAATTTGGTATCTTAGTGACTTTAACAACTACAGGTATTGGAACTCATAGTTATAGCTTAGACGGTGGTGAATTTGAACCTCAGTCTGCAAAAACATTTACAATTCCTAATGTATCTTCAGGAGAGCACACTGTAAGAGTGAAGGATGCTAATGGATGTGGTAATACATTTAAAGATATTAATATTTACGCACCATTAGAAATTGAAGGTTCATTTACAACTCCACCAACTTGTAGAAATGCAGACGGAATAATTACTGTTGATGTAAAAGGAGGATTTAGAAAACCGGCTACTGATTTTGAATATACATTAGTAAATAATACAACAGGATTACCAATTACAGGTACTGTTCAGGTAAATAATCCTGTGTTCATTAATCAAGCTGCAGGAAATTATACTGTTACTGTTAAAGATATCAATACAGGTTGTACTAAAGATGTAATAATTGATTTGGTAATTCCATTAGATCCTGATTTTAGTTTAGCGAATACTGCACCAAATTGTGCTGGTTCTCAAGGAATCCTGGATAACGGAACGATTACTGTTACAATGGGAGCAATAAATATTGATACACCATATAAGTATACATTGAATAAAATTTCGCCAACTCCATTAGGAAGTGCGCATACTCAAAATACTAAGTTATTTACAGGATTAACAGCAGGTGTTTATGAAGTGACTGTTACATCTGCAAAAACTTGTCCTATTACGAAAAGAACGGAGATTTTGGCACCAACAGCTGTTACAATAACATTAAGCCAAGATGACTTTAAATGTACTGGTACAACTTTTAATGACAAAATAGTTACTGTTACTCCGGGCGGAGGTGCTGGCGCTATACCAATGGATATTAAAGATTACAAGTACAGTACAGACGGTACAAGCTGGCAGGATGAAAATACATTTACAGTTATCGATAACGGATTTGCTAAAACGCTTACATACTATGTAAAAGATGCAAAAGGATGTATTATTAGCGATCAGATCATAATTCAGCCGTTCCCTAAATTAATTTCTGTTACTGCAGATTACGGTGACTTAATGGATTGTTTAAACAATAAGCAGGAAATGAAAGTTACCATTACTGGAGGAACAAATACGCCACTTCAGTTTACTTATCAGGCCTACGAAAATGGTGTTACTACTGGGGGATTGGTTACTGTTACAGGTAATACATTTATTTATAATGCATTAAAAGAAGGCGCTACTTATAAATTCGAAGTTTTTGACAATAACACAACATGTAGTTTAATGTCAACTTCTTATGAAGTTCCGGTATTCAACAAAATAAATGTAGCAGCTACTGCCTTTGCAATGGTAGATTGTAATACAAACGCAACAGGACAAATAGAAATTAATGTTGTTGATTACGCAGGACCTTATACATATGAGATTCTTAAAGGAGGAGTTTCTTTAACTCCACCGGTTACAGGAGTAGGAAACAGTGCAACGACAGGTTCATTTGTACTTCCTGATTTATTACCAGCAGGAACCTATACTGTTTTTGTAAAAGAAACAGCTTATCCTGGTTGCGATTTTACAACTGATCCTGTAACTATTACAGAGCCAGATGCATTAACCGGATTTACAGTAACAAATGTTAATAAAAATTGTTTTAATGCAGGTTCAAGAGTTTCGATCGATTTAAATTCTATTTTCGGAGGAAGTGGAGGAAACAGTTACGCATTCGTTAAGGATAATGAATCACCATTAGGTAAATACGGTCCGGATAGTGTTGCAATACTCGATCCTGCAACCAGTACAGAATGGGATGTATGGGTTAAAGATAAAAATGATTGTGCCATCAAATTAGATGTTACAATTGCAGAGGATTTAAGTCCTTATGATCTTGCCGTAAATGCATTCAGTCAATGTCCGAGTTCAACAGGAACATATACTTTCATAGTTACTGCAACAACTGCAGGTGGTGCTGAATATAGTATTGGTAATGGTTTTCAACCAACTGGTACATTTACAGTAGATGCAGCAGGAGAATATTTTGTTACGGTAAGAGATAAAAACGGATGTACAAATGACGTTCCGTTCAAAGTAACAATTTTAGAGGAGTTATCACTTAAAGTGAAAGTTAAGAAAGTGTCAACTTGTAACAATCCTGATGGAGAAATTACTGTAGAAGCCCAAGGCGGAAGTACTGACTATGAATATAGCAAGGATGATGTTACTTACGGACCATCACCAACGTTCACTTTATTGCTGCCTAATACTTATAAATTTTATGTTAGAGACAGAGTTACAGGATGTAAAAAAATGATTACGGAGATTATAGAAAATGCTACTCCAATTACTGGATTTGCGTTAACTCCAACACCAGTAACTTGTTTTGGATCTAGCGACGGAACAATAACGGCAACTATGACTGCGTCATCTGCAGGTGTAAACGATAATCCGAAATACATGTATAGTATCGACGGAGGAGCTACATCTCAGGAATCTAATGTCTTTAAAGGCTTAGCAGCTGGTCATTATAAAATTTCTGTTCTTTCTGGCAGAGGTTGTCCTGCAGAAGCAGAAACAGATGTTGATTCACCATTGATTATAACTGTACCAGTGCCAACAGTAGTTCCGTTTGGTTGTACTGCAGGTACTAATGATACTAATTTTGCTACCATTACGGTAAATGTTGCTGGTATCACAGGAGGTTCAAATGATTACAAAACTTTTGAGTTTATTAAAGTAGGAACTCCAACGCCTGTATACAAAGGATCTGATCCGTTTTATACAGAGTATGATTTAGCTGGAGGTAGTTATACTATTAATGTTTATGATAGTAAGGGATGTATTGGTACAGCACCGACTACAGAAGAAATTAAACCATTTATTGGTTTAGATCTTATAACGGTCGATGTAACCAAAGCAATAACATGTAATAATTTACAGGAAATTCAGGTTTCTGTGAGTCATACCGGAGCAACAGCACCAACTAATTTAGAATATACTTTAGTTGATGTAAATGCTACTGATGGTACAACGGGAATTTTATATCCTAAAAAAATTAGTACAGACGGTAAATTTATTGATTTGCCGGTAGCGAATTATTTAGTAACGGTAACGAATTTAGATACAAAATGTGGTGTGAAGACCTATCATTACGTAAATGATCCAAATACATTCGATCTTACTATTGATAAAATTGTTAATGTAACCTGTTTTGCGGGTAATAATGGTAGTGCCAATGTTACTATTATCGATAGATTAGTTACAACAACACCACTTAATCCTGATGAAGCCGGACCATTTGACTATAAAGTGTTTGATGCTGCAGGAATTGAAGTACAAAGAGGGAATTCTCCTACTGCAGGACCGGTTAAGATTTCTAATTTGGCTGCAGGTACATACAAAATTACTGCTACGTTAACAGGAACACCATTTTGTAGTGTTTCGAAAAACTTTAAAATAGATCAGCCAACAGCTGCATTAGATATTACCGAAAAGCATTCTGAAATCACTTGTTTATTAGGTGATGGTAAGATTTCGGTAACAGCAACAGGCGGATGGCCAAGTGATTATGTATACGAATTAAGATCTGGTACGGATATTATTAAACCGTATGGTCTTTCTCCTGATTTCACAGGCTTAACAAATGGAACTTATCAGGTTTATGTTAAAGATTTTGGTGGTTGTGAAGATTTTGTACCCGTAGTTTTAAATAATCCTACGCCAATTGCTATAACAATTAGCGCTACACCAATGCTTACTTGTTTCGACAATGAAGATGGAGTAGTAACAATTAATACAGTTACCGGAGGTTCAGGAAACTATACTTATACGCTGCACGGAGTATTGACTGACGGAAGTGTTACAGTTGAGCAATCACAAGGAGCAAAAGAGTTTACAGGTCTAAAAGCAGGAACATATTATGTTACCGCAAATGACACCTGGAATTGTACAAATGATTCTAATAAAGTGACAATTAATCAACCAGAAATTGTAAAAGCAAGTTTAACAATACAAAGAACCGAAAGTTGTACACAAGTACCGGTTGTTAGGTTAACAGCTACTGGAGGAACAGGTCAATACTATTATAGTGCCGATGGAAGTAATTATACAGGACCATTTAGCTCTTTTGTAGATATTACGTTACCCGTAACAACTACAAAAACTGAATACAAATACTTTGTAAAAGATGCTAATAATTGTCGTAGTTATGTGTCGAACTTTAGTGCGTTCTCACCAGTTCCTGCATTAGAATTCGAACGCTCAAGCGAAATTGATATTAAATGTAAAGGTGGTGCTACAGGCTCTATCACCGTGTCAGCAAAAGGAGGATTAGGAAACTATGTCTATACCTTACAAAATGCTGCAGGAATTGATATTACTCCGTCTCCGGCACAGGGTATTCCAGGTATGTTTACAGAATTGCCAATTGGAAATTATATCGTAAAAATTACAAGCTTAGATTGTAGTACAGTGTCAACATTGTTCCAGTTAACAGAACCGGATACTTCATTAATGGCTGATGCTATAGCAACTCCTTTAACTTGTAACGGTTATAATAACGGTACAATTACTGTAAACGCAAATGGCGGAGTAGGAAAATACAAATATGCGATTGAACCGGAATTTAGACAGTTCTTTGATAAAAACGTATTCGAAAATCTGAAACCTGGTTTCTATGATGTATTAGTTCAGGACGAAAACGAATGTTATGTATTCCTTAAAGACATAGAAGTAAAAGAACCAGCTCCGCTTTTAGGATCTGAAATTCCAAATTCTATGATTCCGGAAGTATGCGTGGGAGATAAAAATGGTGCATTTGCTATTCAGATTACGGGAGGAACAGCTCCTTATACAGCAAGTCTTGATAATGACAAAGGACCTTTCCTTCCTGTCGATGGAGAGGCAGATTATACTGGATTATCAGGAGGTAATCATATTGTTTACATCATTGATGCCAGCGGATGTAGTACTGAGGTAGAAATCAAGATGCCATTACCAGTTATTCTTAATCCAACTGTTGAGATAAATTACGATTGTGTAAACAATGCACAAACAAACATGGTAACTGTTACAGTTGATAATAGCAATATTGATCTTACGCAAATTGATTATTCACTTGATGCAACTGGAACATATCAGCCAGGTAACATTTTTACAAATGTAGCACCGGGTAGACATACTATAACAGCAAGACATACAAACGGATGTGAGATAGCAACGGCTAGTTTCGACATCAAAGCATATGATCCGTTGACACTTGCAGTGTCTGGAGGAAAACCAGAAATGAATATCATTTCAGTTACTGCCGGTGGTGGAGCTCCTGCTTACGAATACAGCTTCAACGGAGAACCGTTTACCTCTTCAAACAGATACAAAATCTACAAATCTGGAGATTATGTGGTTGTAGTAAGAGACAAAAACGGATGTACTGCAACAATAACAGTTCCTGCAATTTATGTTGATGTATGTCTTGATAATTACTTTACTCCAGCCGGTGTTACTAATACCACATGGGGTCCTGGTTGTACGAATATTTACAACAACCTTGAGTTCTCAATCTTTGACAGATACGGTCGTGTAATTGTTAAGTACCACTACGGTCAAAAATGGGATGGTAGATACAATGGTGCTGATTTACCTTCAGGAGATTACTGGTATGTTCTTAAATTGAATGACCCGAAAGATGACAGAGAGTTTGTAGGACATTTCACTTTATACAGATAACAAAATAAGAGCCCCTGATGATGTTATCTAAAAAATTAATTACAATGAAAAAGTTTATTTTATCTTTAGTACTCATGGCTGTAACAACAAGTTACAGCCAAGAGTTAAACCTACCAGTTTTTACGCAATATTTAGCAGACAATCCTTTTGTTATTTCGCCCGCTTTTGCCGGTATTGGAGATAACCTTAGAATTAGAGCCAACGGTCTTACACAATGGGTGGGTATTAAAGATGCACCGGATAACCAATCACTTTATGCAGATTTTAGAGTTCTGGATCGTTCCGGAGTAGGTATCTCACTTTATAATGACAGAAATGGTTATACGCGTCAAACAGGAGCAAAAGTTTCTTTCGCACATCATATTATTTTAGATTATTATTCAAAGCAATATTTATCATTCGGAATTTCGTATAACTTTAATACTTTCAGAATTAACACGAATGAGTTTGATACCACAATAGAACATCCCGTTATAGATCCTTCCGTAACAGATAATCGTTATAATGCAAACAACAACTTCGATGTCAGTCTTTTGTATCGTAACAAAGGATTTTATGCCAGTTTGAATGTCAATAATATACTAAAGAAAAATACCGATAAATACAGAGGAGTTGAGCCTAACCTTCTTTCGAACTATCAAGTGTATACCGGTTATGTTTTTAACGACGGAGAAAACAGCCGTATCGAATACGAACCATCAGTTTACTACCAGTATTTTGCAAGTGACGGACGTTCTACAACCGATTTCAACTTCAAATACAGACGTTACAACCGTTACGAAGACTATTATTGGGTAGGAGTTTCATACCGTTTCCTAAACGATCAGTTCCCAAAGCCTTTATCAGTAGGGCCAATGGTAGGTTTCATGAAATCTAAATTTTATTTTGGATATTCGTATCAGGTAATGTTCAACCAGCTCGGAAACTATAACACAGGAACACACTCCATAACAATAGGTTTCGATTTCTTACAGGCAATTAGTAACTGTCCTTGTACACAAAGTCCTATTCGTGATTAATTAAGCTTTTTAAGCGTATTTAATATATAATTTGTTTTTTTTTATCATTTACATCGTTTTCGTTGTTATAGGTAGGTTATTTTTATTATTTATCAAATTTATTAGTACTTTAAAAGTTATATCTTTGTTTTTCTTTCAAAAAAACTAAAAAATTATCTAATGAAAACTTTAAACGATTTCGATTTTAAAAATAAAAAAGCAATTATCCGTGTTGACTTTAATGTACCACTGGATGAAAATTTTAATGTAACTGATGCTACACGTATCGAAGCTGCAAAACCAACTATTGATGCTATTTTAGCACAAGGCGGAAGTGTAATTTTGATGTCGCATTTAGGAAGACCAAAAGGTGTTGAAGAAAAATATTCTTTAAAGCATATTTTGAAAACAGCTTCTGAAATTTTAGGAGTTGAGGTTAAGTTTGCTGAAAACTGTGTTGGAGAAGTAGCTCAGGCTGCAGCCAAAGATTTAAAACCAGGAGAAGTTTTATTGCTTGAAAATTTACGTTTTCACGCAGAAGAAGAAGCTGGAGATGTTGCTTTTGCAAAAGAATTGGCATCACTAGGAGACATTTATGTAAATGATGCTTTTGGAACTGCACACAGAGCGCACGCTTCAACAACTATTATTGCTCAATTCTTTCCAACAGAAAAATGTTTTGGAACATTGTTAGCAAAAGAAATAGAAAGTTTAAACAAAGTACTTAAAAATAGCGAAAAACCGGTAACAGCAGTTCTTGGAGGATCTAAAGTATCTTCTAAAATCACCGTTATCGAAAATATCTTAGACAAAGTAGATCACATGATCATTGGCGGCGGAATGACTTTTACATTCATTAAAGCACAAGGTGGTAAAATTGGTGATTCTATTTGTGAAGATGACAAACAAGAATTAGCACTTGAAATTTTAAGACTAGCTAAAGAAAAAGGAGTTCAGATTCATATTCCTGTTGATGTTATTGCTGCAGATGATTTCTCAAACACAGCAAATACAAAAGTAGTAGACGTAAGAGAAATTCCTGATGGATGGCAAGGTCTTGATGCAGGTCCTAAATCTTTAGAGAACTTCAAAAAAGTAATTTTAGATTCAAAAACTATTTTATGGAACGGTCCATTAGGAGTTTTCGAAATGGAATCATTCTCTAAAGGAACAATTGCTTTAGGTGATTATATTGCTGAAGCTACAGAAAAAGGAGCTTTTTCATTAGTAGGTGGTGGAGATTCAGTTGCTGCAGTAAAACAATTCGGATTCGAAGATAAAATGAGTTATGTATCCACTGGTGGTGGGGCTATGCTTGAAATGTTAGAAGGAAAAGTTTTGCCTGGAATCGCTGCGATTTTGGACTAAATTATCACAATTAACATTTTTTTAGATAGTTTACATGCATAAACTGGTTAAGTTTGCAAAAGTAAGGTTTCTGTAATGCTTTGAATTATAGAATTTTAAAAAAATGTTATATGATTGTAAAAAAAATATCAATAGTAGTTTCGGTGTTTTTTTCTATGTCAATTTTTGCGCAGGATGTTGCAAAAACAGATGTTGAAATTAAGCCAATTGTAAAGATATCCTATTTAGATTCTGTTAAGAACTCATTCAAAAAAGACGAAATGGCAACCAGAGTTGACAGTCTTTGGATGAATGAATTAGTAAGTTTAGATATTTATGATGACTTAACAAAAGACATTCAAACCATCAACACAGATGTTACAGTTGATGAAGAATTGCCAACAGAATTGTTGAAACAGCGTTTGAAGGCAATGAATGGCAAATCACCATTTAATATTGAATACAATCAAGGTTTAGAAAATATAATAAAGTCATTTCTTAAGAATCGTAAAAAATCGTTTTCCCGATTAATGGCTTTATCAGAATATTATTTCCCAATTTTTGAAGATGCTTTTGCCAGACAGAACGTACCTTTAGAAATTAAATATTTAGCCGTTGTAGAATCTGCTTTAAATCCTAAAGCAGTTTCTAAAATGGGCGCCACCGGAATTTGGCAATTCATGTACGGAACAGGTAAACAATATGCCCTGAAAATAGATTCGTACATTGATGAACGCAGCGATCCTCTTAAAGCTACAGCCGCAGCATCTGAATACATGACAAAAATGTATAACATTTTTGGAGATTGGGAGCTTGTTCTCGCTTCATACAATTCAGGACCCGGAAATGTTACCAAAGCAATTCGTCGTTCCGGAGGAAAAACAAGTTACTGGGACATTCGTAACCATCTTCCAAAAGAAACCCAAGGTTATGTTCCCGCTTTTCTAGCTACAATGTATCTTTTTGAATACCATAAAGAACACGGAATCAATCCGCAGAGAGCCGTAGTTAAAAACTTTGAAACAGATACAGTTCAGATTAAAAATCAAATGTCATTCAAACAAATTGCAGATTTGTTAGACATGCCACAATCTCAGATACAACTTTTAAATCCTTCATATAAATTAAATGTAGTACCATTTTATCAGGGAGAACCGCATTATTTGCGTTTACCCAAAGATAAAATTGCAACGTTTGTTTCCAATGAGGATAAAATTTACGACTACGTAGCCTATCAATCACAAAATAAAACGTTACCGGCTCAATTGGCTTTAAAAGTTGCCCCTAAAGCACATGCAAGACCAGAGAGAACAATCGATACAGATTTAAAATGGTACAAAGTTAGAAAGGGTGATAATTTAGGTACCATCGCAGCAAAGTATAATGTGAATATTATCGATTTGAAAAAATGGAATAACCTTAAAACAAATTCCGTTGCACTTGGAAGAAGCCTAAAGATTAAATCAGATATTGATGCAGTTGTTAAAAATCCAAAAGAGATAAAAGCAACACTTGCAATCGAGAAAAAATCAGAAGAAGCAATTGCTGCAGTTGATGACAAAGACAAAAACAATACACACTCGCAAGAATATGTTGTTGCGGCCGGAGATAATTTAGGAAGCATTGCTAAAAAATTCGGTACGACTATTGCTGATCTAAAAGAACTAAATAGTCTGACTTCAAATAATATTGGTTTAGGTAAAACATTGGTAGTTGCCAAAGCAGTTCCTGAAATTATTGAAGAAAGTGCAGTAACTACTGCAATAGCTTCCAGTTCTTCGATTGATTCATTCAGGAAAAAAGCGACTTCAGCCAAAGACCTTGCAGAAGATTATTACGTTAAAAAAGGAGATTCGTTGTATAGTATTTCTAAAAAATATCCTGGAGTTACCATTTCAGATATTAAAAAATGGAATAACATTAAAGACGGAGAAATTAAACCAGGAATGAAACTTAAAATAAACGGATAATAAAAAATCTTACATAAATTTGGGTTTTATTTCATAAATTAAGAAAATGAATAAAACCCATTTTTTATTGCTGTTAATTCCGTTTATGGTCATTTCGTGTTTCAGGAACGAAAAGCAATCCCAGCCAGTATCCGGCAAAACCAACTCGATCTCTATCATTATAGACGATCAATTGTGGTATGGAGAAGTAGGCGATAGTATCCGAAATAAATTTGCTTCACCAGTTCTGGGACTCACCCAGGAAGAACCATTATTTACCATAAATCAATATCCGGCCCGTTTACTCGAAGGTTTCGTGACCGATAGCCGAAGCATTATAGTAGTTAAAAAAGCCAATACAGATAAATTCGAAATCACCCACAGTAAATCATTACCACACAATACATTTCGTATCTACGGCAAATCTGTCGATGATATTATTTGCAGCATCGAACTAAACTCTGCGCAAATAATCAAAATGATTCGTGACGCAGAGATTCAAAAAGTCCAGGAAGACAATAGCAAATCGCTATTAAACCCTACGATCATAAAAAACAAATTCCATATCGACATCCAGATTCCAACAGGTTACGAATACATGTTGCATAAAAAGAACTTCATCTGGTTAAAAAAAGATATAATCAGTGGCAATACAAGTTTGCTTATTTACCAGATACCCTTACGTAATTTTAAAAAGAGCTCAAATGTTGTTGGTAATATTATCAAAATGCGTGATTCTGTGGGAAGTTATATCAAAGGACGTGAACCAAATACAAAAATGATTACCGGTGAAGCTTATGCGCCTTATTTTTCGACCATTACTTTAGATGAAAAAAAAGCATATGAAACCAGAGGAAACTGGGAGTTAAAAAATGATTTTATGTCTGGCCCATTTATCAATTATGCAATTGTAGACGAAAAATACAATCGAATTTTAGTTATCGAAGGATTTTGTTATTCCCCATCCAATCAGGAAAGAGACTTAATGTTCGATCTGGAAGCCATTATAAAATCAGTCAAAATTGATAAACGATAAAATTCTAATTGGCTTAAAATCATTTTGAAATGGAGAAAAGAGAATAGAGAAAAGAGAAAAGAAGATGGAGAATAGAAAATAGAAGATAGAGAATAGAAATAAAAAATAAGGAATAAACAGAGAATGGAATTAAAATGGAAAATAAAGCCGTTTGAGGCTTTAACGGTTCATGAGTTATATAATTTACTCCAACTAAGAAGTGAGATCTTTGTAGTCGAGCAAAATTGCGTTTATTTAGACCTTGATGGAAAGGATAAGAAAGCATTGCACCTAATTGGCGAATATGATGGTAAAACAGTCGCATATGTGCGCTTATTCGATGCCGGAATTAGTTTTGATAATGCTTCAATAGGCAGAGTTGTAGTAGATGCCAATTTTCGCGATAGAAAATGGGGACACGATTTAATGCGCGAAGCCATAGCAGCCATAAAATCGAACTTCAATAATGATAAAATTACCATTGGTGCTCAATTATACTTAAAGAAATTCTACGAAAGCCATGGATTTGTTCAGACCAGCGAAATGTATCTGGAGGACGATATTCCGCATATCGAGATGGTAAGAGCATGATTTATTATTAGCTAGATTAATAGATCCTGAATCTAAGCGGTTGAAAAACAAAAAAGCCTATATTAACGTTTAGTCAATAAAGGCTTTTTTGTTTATTATGTTTTTTAATTTACATCTTCAAAATCGACTTATACTCCGTCTGATTATTTAAAACATTAACGGCTTTCTTAATCTCCGAATTGTTTTTAATGTAAAATTGATATAAACCTTCCTGATATTGGTATCTCTTGATTAATTCTTCCTGAATCAGATTTCTAATTTCCTTTTGGTTTTTATCCAGTAAAGTAGTTTCACTTTTTTCCAAAGCAGCTAATAATTGCTGATATTCCGGAGCGATAGTTTCGTCAATTTTTTCGTTTTTAGCAGCAGCCAAAGTGTTTTTCAGGGCAACTTCGGTTTCCGTATCAAAACTTATTTTATTGGTTTTTAAGTACTGCTTAAAACTTGCATAATCAGCGTCAGAGACTGTTGGGATCTTATCTCCCAGATTCTGGTTTTTATAATAATACGTTGTAGCGTAATCAAAGATTCCGTCATTTTTTAATAACGCAGTCGTAATTGGACTTGTTTTCGCTTCGTCTAATTCGATATCCGGCAAAACACCGCCGCCGTCATAAACCGTTCTTCCTTTTCTGGTCTTAAAAGCATTGAAGTTTTTAGCATCCGTTTTTTGAGCCACACCGTTTTTATCTTTGTGTGCATAATCTAATGCCTGAATACAACGACCTGAAGGAGTATAATAACGGGAAATAGTAACTTTTAGCTGCGTTCCGTAAGTTAGATCAACAGAACGTTGAACCAAACCTTTACCAAAACTGCGGCTTCCTAAAACCACCGCGCGATCTAAATCCTGCAAAGCTCCAGAAACTATTTCAGAAGCAGAAGCGCTTCTTCCGTTTACTAAAATCGCCAGCGGAATTTGGGTATCCACAGGTTCTTTAGTCGTCTTATAAGTATTGTTATGTTTCTCAATTCTTGATTTTGTAGTTACAATTACCTCATTCTTCGGAACAAATAAATTACAAATATCAATGGCTTCATTAAGTAAGCCACCAGGGTTTCCTCTTAAATCAAGCACGATTTGTGTGGCGCCGTCAGCTTTTAATTTTTCAAGTGCGTCTTTTACTTCATTGGAAGCTTTTCGACTAAAATGTGCCAAAACAATATAACCTGTTTTATCGTCGATTTTTCCAAAGAACGGAACCGATTTTATATCAACTTCATCCAAAATCAGTGTTGTTGTAAAAGGTTTTCCCTGACGAAGGTATTTGACCTGAATTTTAGTGTTTTTAGTTCCTTTCAGCAATTGAGAAGCATCATCCTTAAAATCAGCGATTAAAACATCACCAATCTGAATAATTTCATCACCCGCTTTAAGTCCGGCTTTATCAGCAGGATAATTTTTATAAGGTTCACGAACCACTAAGCGATCTTTCTTTCTGGATATCAGAGCGCCAATTCCGGTATATTCTCCCGTATTATTAATCTTAAAATTAACAACATCCTGTTCATTAAAATAAACTGTATAAGGATCTAAACTTCCCAACATGCTTTTTATGGCTTTATCCATCAAATCGCCGGGATTTGTCTCGTCGACGTAATTGGTATTAACCGCTTTGAACAATGTAGTAAAGATTTCGATTTGTTTCGCAATCTCAAAAAAGTCGTCTTTGAAACTGGTTCCAATAAATAAAAACCCTGCCGCAACAGTTGGTATGATGAATTTCTTTTTGAAATAAGGATACATGATTATTTTTTTTTTCTTTTAAATCTCTTTCTAATAAAATAGGCGAATATGCAAAATACTATAATAAATGGCCAAACACTAATGATCGATATTAAAAATTCTGACAGACTATAAAATCCGGATTGAATCGCCGCCCAGATTTTTGATCCGTACGAGGTTTTAACACCTTCTTTTTGAGCAATAGTTTTGTAGAATTCGATGGTAACAGTGCTTTCAGAAACGCGGCTTTCCAGATATTTCAGTTGTCCTTGTTTAGCCTCAATCTCTTCACGGATTGTCGAAATTTGTTTTTCAATTTCTAAGATCTCACTAATTTTGGTTGCTTTTTGAAGAATCTGAAGATAGCGTTCTTCAAGTTTTCGTTTCGTATTTAATCTCGAAGTAAGGTCAATGTATTGTTCAGTAACATTTTGAGAAGAAATATCTTTTCTTTCAAAATAAGAAACACCTTTTGAAATAGCATTTATAAAAGCATCGAAGTTTTGACTTGGAACACGAATAGTTAGATTTCTATAGATGTTGTTGTAATCTTTACCTTCAGAATCATTCTGAATCGTTGCTTTATTTAAAGTAACAGCACTTTGAATTCTATTGAAAGTATCTTCTAAATTATCGGTTTCAAATCGAAGAGAAGCCTCTTTAATAATTTTTTGTGGAATTTCAGGAGAAGCGGGAGCAGCCATTTCATCTTTTGCATCTGAACTGGCGGCAGATTCATTTTTTGGAGGAAGCTTAAATGAACTAACAATCAAATTAGAAGATGGTTCTTCGTGTTTATTACAACCTGAAAGGGTCAAAAGGACAAAAAAGAAAAAGAAAATATATCTCATATCAATTTCAAATTAAATCTAAAACTACAATTTTTTTATATTCCTAAGTCTAATTTGATAAGAAAGTTGAAGCCGAAGGATTACAAATCATTTTTATTTTCAGAATCAACAGGTTTGTTTACCTGCAGAAGGAATTTTTCAAACAACTGAATTGTTTTGGTATTGATTTCTTCGTACGATAATTTTTCTTTCGTCTGATAAAAAAACATTATAGAATACGGTTGCTGAATATTGTCTAAGAGTAAATGTTTATTCAATCGGTACGTTTCTCTTAAAACACGCTTGAAATAATTGCGATCAACGGCTTTTTTAAAATATTTCTTAGAAACCGATACGCCCATTTTGATTTTTTCATCAGCATCAGCTTCCGCTTGACGGTAAACCAAACGTAATGGATATTTAGAAACTGATTTTCCATCAGAAAACAGTAAATCAATTGTCGTTTTGCTCTTTAAGCGTTCTTTTTTTGGGTACGTAAAGTTCATTTAATTCAGAAAAAATTTGCAATTTTATAGTGCAAAGGTACAATTAAACAATAAAATGGTTATTGTTTTCGATTTTTATACGGCTAAAAATATATTTATTACTTTTGGGCATTAATTTTTTAAGCATGCAAAAAATAATTTCCTATCCAATATCTGTAATCTACTATCTAATTTTTAGTTCGTGTTTGCTTGTATTTCATCCAATACAGTGGATTTGCCTAAATGTTTTTGGCTATCAGGCTCATAAAAAAAGTGTTGATTATTTAAATTTCTGCCTTTTAAGATGTACAAATCTGGTAGGAACAACCTATAAGGTCGAAAATAGAGAAACAATTCCAACAGGAGTTCCTATTATTTTTGTTTCCAATCACCAAAGTATGTATGATATCATTGCAATGATTTGGTATTTTAGACGTTTTCATTGTAAATTTGTAAGCAAGAAAGAGTTAGGTAAGGGAATTCCTAGTGTGTCTTATAATTTGCGTCACGGAGGATCAGTGCTAATCGACCGTAAAGACCCAAAACAAGCTATTCCGGCAATTAAAGGTTTGTCTGAATATATTGAAAAATACAAAAGGTCTGCCGTTATTTTTCCTGAGGGAACGCGTAGTAAAACAGGAAAACCTAAAGAGTTCGCTCAAAATGGTGTAAAAATTCTGTGTAAATATGCGCCTTCTGCGTATATAGTACCGGTAAGTATCAATAATTCATGGAAAATGGTAAAATTTGGCCTTTTTCCTGTAGGTTTAGGAAATCATCTTACCTTTACCGTGCATAAGGCTTTGGCCGTAAAAGACTATGACTTTGCTGATTTAATGGCGATGACAGAGAAGGCAGTTGTAGAAGGAGTAAACGAGTATAAATAGATTTTTTGTTTCAGAAATTTAACTAAAACAGAAATCCCAATCTAAAATAAGTAATGTCTATAAAAAACATTAGATTAGAAGTAATGCAGTTTTTGGAAAAAAACGTGGATAGCTTCGTTGAACAGTATTTAATTCCAGTGGAAAAAATTTGGCAGCCGTCAGACTTTTTGCCTAATTCTGAAGGAGAAAATTTCTTTGAGGAGGTAAAAGAGTTACGTGAAATTGCCAAAGAATTGCCATATGATTTCTGGGTAACGCTTGTAGGTGACACAATCACTGAAGAGGCTTTGCCAACTTATGAGTCGTGGTTAATGGATGTGGAAGGAATAAATCAGATAGAAAACGGTGGAAACGGATGGTCTAAATGGATCAGACAATGGACAGGTGAAGAAAACCGCCACGGTGATTTATTGAATAAATACCTGTATTTGTCCGGTCGTGTGAACATGCGTGAAATCGAAATGACAACACAGCACCTGATCAACGACGGTTTTGATATTGGAACTGGATCTGACCCATACAAAAACTTTGTATACACTAGTTTCCAGGAATTAGCAACTTATGTTTCGCACAATAGAGTAGCCCAAATGGCTAAGAAATTTGGTGATAACAAGTTGTCTAAAATGTGTAAAATGATTGCTGGTGACGAAATGCGTCATCATCATGCGTATAGCGAATTTGTTACCCGTATTTTTGCGGTTGATCCAAGCGAAATGATGTTAGCGTTTCAATACATGATGAAACAAAAAATCGTTATGCCGGCTCACTTTTTAAGAGAATCAGGGCAAAAGATAAGTTCAGCTTTCGAACAGTTTTCTGATTCTGCACAACGTATTGGAGTTTACACTGCAAACGATTATGTAGATATTATGCAGAAATTAATGGATAAATGGGAAATTGATAAAATGTCAGGTCTAACAGACGATGCCGAAAAAGCACGTGATTATTTGATGAAATTACCAGGTCGTATGGCAAGAATTTCGGAGAGATTAGTAATTCCGCAAGAATCACATATCTTTAAATGGGTAGAACCAGCGAGATTGTAAAAATTTTAGATTACAGATTTCTGATTTTAGATTTAAAATTGATTTTTGCAATTGATATTTGATATTACCATTTAAAAACATATTGTTGATTGTTGAGGTTGAAAAACTTTGACAATCAACATTTTTTATTCCATAAGGATTTCCGAAAGAAGAGATTAAAATAATCTGCGCAAATCCGTTTAATCCGCAAGATCCGTGTGCTATTAATCACGCAGACAAATACATACATTATGAGTAATTCTGATTTAATAAACAAAACAATTGCCTTCGTAAAAGAAAAACTAAATGACGCCGAAGGCGGACACGATTGGTTTCATATTGAGCGCGTGTATAAAAATGCACTTTTAATCGCAAAAGATACGGATTGTGATTTACTAGTGGTTCAGTTAGGAGCTTTGCTCCACGATATTGCAGATAGCAAATTTCATAACGGAGATGAAACTATTGGACCAAAAACGGCACATTTGTTTCTGGAATCTGAAAGTGTTTCGACAGCCATTATTCAGCATGTGGTTAATATTATCGAAAACATCTCATATAAGGGCGGAAATTTCGAAAAGAAGTTTGCCTCTGTAGAATTAGATATCGTTCAGGATGCGGACCGTTTAGATGCAATAGGAGCGATTGGAGTAGCAAGAGCGTTCAATTATGGCGGATTTAAAAACAGAACCTTATATAATCCGGAAATTGCGCCAGTCACCAATATGACAAAAGAAGAATACAAAAAGAATAATGCGCCAACAATAAATCATTTTTACGAAAAGCTGTTACTCTTAAAAGATAAAATGAATACCGAAACCGGAAAACAAATCGCTGCCGAAAGACATCGTTTCATGGAGTTGTTCCTGGCGCAGTTTTATGCTGAGTGGGAAGGGGTTAAATAAGTTTTTCAGTCTCAGTCTCAGTTTTCAGTAATAGAAAATGGCTTCAAATTACGAAGCCATTTTTTATTATTATTCGTTTAACTTATTGTTTAAAGTAGTTATAATTTTTAGTTTATCAATTATGGTAAGTAAAACAAAGATGGCTATTAGAATGAAAAGAGATGTAATGGCAATTATTGCAAAATATTTTATTGTCCATTCAAGAGCCACTTTAGTTCTGTGCATAAAGCTGATACTTTTTTCTGTTGCTCCCTCGTACATCGAAAATCGTACAGTACAGAATTCATTTTCGGTATTAAAATTTCCAAGTTCAACTCCCAATCCCTGCAATTGCTCTTCGACTTCTAAAATTTTATCGTTCAGGGAAATGAAATCTGCAATTTGTCCGCCTTTAGATTTTAATTCAGTCAGCGATTGAAGCATTTTTTCAATCGAAATCTTTTTAGCGTTTAGTTGGCGGTACTCATTTGTTTTGTCAACTTTAGTGATTTCAGTGTCTTTAAGCACCCCGATTTTTTGAAGTTCAAGATAAAAATCCTCGAATTTTGCCGGATTTATTCCAATAAGAAGGTGAATTTGCCTGTTGCCTTTTTGTCCCAGGTTTTGTTCGTATTGAATAATGGCATTGTATGATTTTGTTTTTGCCTTGATAAGACTTTCATCTTTATCAAATTCAGATGTTTTTGCTTTAATCGAAGCCGTCTTTTCAAATTTTTGGCTCGACGCCATATTCGATGGAGCCTGAATATTATCACCCTTCATTGCAATTTTTTCTGAAGCGTAATTTTTTCGGAGATTGTCAATACTTCCAAAAAAATTATCGCTGTAATCATTGCGTGAAGTTGAATCAGCTGCTACGTAACCATACAGAATTCTGAATGCAAATAATAAAATAAAAAGTCCGGCGGACCATTTACTTAATTTTAAAAATCTTGATCTAAAGTTTTTTGCCATCTGAGCGAGTTTTAATTGTTAGTCTTTGTTTCGGTTTATTAAACGAATCGAAAGTAGCAACTTTTAAACTTCCGCCAGCATTTTTTATAAATATTTTTACTATTAAATTTACGGATCAATAATGATTGAAATAATAGAGTTGGTGTCAGTTTTAGTTAGAGTTTTAGCAATAAAAAATGGCTTCAGATTATGAAGCCATTTTTATTATGTATTTAGTTTTTGAATTCTATTTCTAGATATAACTTTGTAAACTTTTCGCGCAGCAGGACTTGCAGATATTGCAAAAAAGCTTTGCGATCCCGAAAGCTATCGGGATTGTGTAACTTTGAACCTTCTTTTATGAACATCCACAGTTCCCGTCACCACAGTCTTTTTTCTTTTTAGATTTCCAAAAGAACTTTCTAATCAAAAAGCCAACGGCGATAAATAGTATGACAAAGGCAATAATTTCTTGTACCATGATCGTTTATTTTAAAAGTTGATACGCAAAAAGCGCAACAAAATAAGCAAGACCACTCATTAAGAATAGCTGCATTGCAGGCCATTTCCAGGAGTTTGTCTCCTTTTTTGTGATTGCAAGCGTACTTGCACATTGCATAGCGAATGCGTAAAAGAGTAATAATGAAATTCCAGAAGCAAAATTGAAGATTTTCTGACCCGTTTCCGGATTTATTTCATTTTGCATTTTAGTTTTAATTGTTGTTTCGTTTTCACTGTCTCCAACACTGTAAATAGTGGCTAGTGTTCCCACGAAAACTTCACGGGCAGCAAACGAACTGATGATGGCAATTCCTATCTTCCAGTCATAACCCAAAGGAGAAATAGCCGGTTCAATTGCTTTACCCATAATTCCGATATAGGAATTCTCTAATTTCTGAGAAGCTACTTCATTTTCAAATTCAGTTTCGTCAAGCGGCGTATTTACAAATCTTTCTTTTACGATTTCTTCAGCTTCGTTAAAATTTTTTCCTGGTCCGTATGACGCTAAAAACCATAGAATAACAGATATTGCTAAGATAATTTTACCAGCACCAACAACGAATGCTTTTGTTTTCTCGACAACATTAATAGCAACGTTCTTGAAAAGAGGTAATTTATAACTTGGCATTTCAACAACGAAATACGTTTTAGCACTTATTTTTAATATTTTATTTAAGATATAAGCAGAAAGAATCGCTGTTCCAAAACCTAGTAAATACAACAACATCAAAGCCAAACCCTGCACATTTAGAAAGCCAAAAAGACGTTCGTCCGGTATTACCAATGAAATAATAATAGTATAAACAGGTAATCTCGCAGAACAAGTAGTAAACGGAGTTACCAAAATAGTAATCAGACGCTCTTTCCAGTTTTCGATATTTCTAGTTGCCATAATTGCCGGAATGGCACAGGCAGTTCCTGAAATTAAAGGCACGACACTTTTTCCGGAAAGCCCAAACTTGCGCATTATTTTATCCATCAAAAAGACAACACGGCTCATATAACCACTTTCTTCGAGAATGGAAATAAATAAAAACAGAAAAGCAATTTGTGGTATGAATATAATAACCCCGCCAATTCCCGGTACAATTCCTTGCGAAAGTAAATCAGTAAGAATTCCGCTTGGCAATTCCTGAGCAACCCAACTGCTAAAAGAAGCAAAAGTGCTGTCGATGAAATCCATTGGAATAGTTGACCAGCTGAAAATCGACTGGAAAATCAAAAACAAGATGGCTAAGAAAATAACATAACCCCAAACTTTGTGCGTTAAAACACGATCAAGTTTAGCCCTGATGTCGTTTGCCATCGAAGCATCAACTTGTAAACCCTGTTTCAAAATATCGTTTATAAATTGATAACGTTTTATCGTTTCCTTTTGTTGTAAACGCTTTAATTCTGAATGCGATTTAGTAAAAGTACTTCTGATTTCATTTCGGTCTAAATTCAAAAAGTTCACATCCTGAGTAATCACCAACCATAATTTATATAATAATTGATTTGGAAATGCTTTTTGTAAACTCACAAAATAGTCTTCATCGATAACCGATGCATTCAAACAAGGTTCGTGAGGAATCGTTTTATAAGAAACAATTAATTCTTTTAGCTCCTCGATCCCATGACCTTTGCGGGAACTTACTAAAGCAATTTTAGTTTTTAGTTTTTCTTCTAAATAAGGAATATCCAAAGTAATTCCTTTACTTTCCATACGGTCTGACATGTTTATAACAAGAATCGTAGGGATTTCAAGATCTTTTATTTGAGTGTAAATCAGTAGATTTCTTTTCAGATTTTCAACATCTGTTACTACTACCGCTACATCAGGATATAATTTGTCGTTTTTATTCAGTAAAAGTTCGATTACCACACTCTCGTCCATAGAACTTGCGTTCAGACTATAAGTTCCTGGTAAATCCAGAATGTTGGCTTTGATGTTGTGAGGTAATTTACAGAATCCGATTTTCTTTTCGACAGTAATTCCGGGATAATTCCCTACTTGTTGGTTTAGACCTGTAAGCTGATTAAAAACAGAGGTTTTTCCAGTATTTGGATTCCCGATAAGGGCAACATTGATATTTTGAATGCTCATTACAAATTGTTTTTGATAAGTTCAACTTCAATTTCACGAGCAGTTTCAACACGAATGGCCACGTGTGAACCATTAATATCCAAATACAATGGATCTCCAAAAGGAGCAATTTGAAGCAATTCGACTAAGTTGCCCGGCAAGCAGCCCATTTCTAATAATTTTAGAGGAATAAGATCGATATCAAAATCTTTGATAATGGCTTTCTCGCCTTTTTTTAGAGTGTGGATAGTATTTTGCAAAGCTTATTTAGATTGAATTTAGATTGCAAAAGTAGGCAATTATTCTTTATTCAAAGGCATTTAACACTTTTCTAAATGCTAAATGTTTCTAAAAATAAGGCATTTTACTCTTTACATAGGAAATCGATGTCTTCTAAAAGACGTTTAATTTCTTCTTTATTCGTTCCGTCATAAAAACCGCGAACACGTCGTTTTTGATCAACCAAAACAAAATTCTCTGTATGTACCATATCATACAATTGATCAGGGCGACCTAGTTTTACCGCCAGATATGATTTTCTGGCCATTGTATAAATTTCTTTTTTATCTCCCGTAACTAAGTTCCATTTACTGTCAACAACATGATGTTTTATGGCATATTCTTTAAGGACCGGAATACTGTCTACTTCAGGAAAAACAGTGTGCGAAAGTAACATTACCTTCGGATTGTTCAAAATAGCTTTTTGAACCTCTTCAAGATTTGTTGTCATTTTTGGACAAATTGAGCCGCAAGTCGTAAAGAAAAAGTCAGCTACATAAATTTTACCTTCATAATTCTTTTGGGTAATCGTATCTCCGTTTTGGTTGACAAACTTAAAGTCAGCAATAGTGTGGTACTTACTTTTGTATTGCACCGTACTGTCGACCATTTCAGGATTTACATCAGCAGGATTGAAAATTGGCAATGTTTTTTGTGGCTTTAAAGCCGAATAAAATAAGGATATGGTTACAGCTGAAAATACAATAAGAACAATAAAAAATTTGCGGTATTTATATAGAAAGGATTTCATAAAAACAATTTGGCGCAAAAATACAAAAAGCACATTTTAAAAAGGTAACTAACTCTTATTTTTAACAGGATAACAAATTGAGAAAAAAGTTTTTGCCATGAATTTCACGAATTGTCACGAATCAGATTGGCTTAAGACGATGTTTATAAATGCTGATATATAAATTTTAAGACAAAACAATAATTAATTCAAGTTGCAACTTAATCATGTGTGTCCCTAAGGGACAATATTGTTCTTCCAATTATTTGTTACCAATATGTAATCTCTACGAGATATAATTTTGCGGTATTTATCTACTATGAAAAAGGAATCTTGTAAACAGGATTGATCGTATATAATCCGTTAGGATTTAAATATTGATAACCAGACAGCTACCAGATAAAAATATCCCGTAGGGATTATACTTTCATATCTTAACCAGCTCATTTACTGAATTGTTAAAAACTAGCAACTTGAATTAATTAGCGATAATTAGTGAAATTCGTGGCAAAAACTTTTAAACTTTATTTTTTCTAATAGATTTATTTACCAAATAAACACCTGTTAATGTAACACCTGCGCCAATTGCAACTGCCTTTGTAAGTATTTCTTCAAAAATAAAAGATCCTAAAACCATAGCCACAATTGGATTGATGTAAACATAAATACTGCTAATTTCTGTTGGAAGATTTTTTAATGAATAGATAAAAGCGATAAAAGTTAAAACCGAACCAATAATAACTAAATAAGCAATTGCCCACCATGAAGGCAGTGGGATTTCAGCAAGTGGAATATTATTTCCTGTTGCTTCAGTAATTCCAAATAAAAAGACACTCGAGATCAGCATCTGTAATCCTAAACTAAAATAAGGGTTAAAACTTGCTGCTTTTTTCTTTGTTTGTAAAATTCCAAAAGCCCATGAGATAGTAGCTACAGTCATTAAAAGAATCCCGAATTGAAATTCTGGTTTTAATATATCAGCAATATAATCGATAAAGAGAATACAAATACCTCCAAAACTAATTAAAATTCCAAGCAAAGCCACACGTGCAATTTTATAACCGTTAAAAAAATTAATAATAATGATAAAGATGGGAAAAAGCGCAGTAATTATAGCGCCTAATCCACTGCTCATATATTTAACGCCCCAGGTACTTAAGCCATTACTAAGCATAAAATTTAAAATTGCTAAAACCAATATTGTTCGCCATTCTTTTCCTTTTGGCCACGGTTCCTTTTTTATAAAAAAATAACCTACATATAAAATCCCGGCCAAAAATTGACGAATGGTTACCAATTGCAAAGCCGGCATATATCTAACCCCTTCTTTAGAAGCCAGCCAGGTTGTGCCCCAAAAGAAACTCACCCAACATAGCGCCAATATTGGTAATCCAATTGCATCTATTCTTCCTGAAACGGCACTTTGTATTTTTGCTCTCACTTTTATTTAAATTCTTTGTAACAAATATTCCAAAAACTATTCTAATATTCATTTAAAAACCGGTTTTATATACATGAAAATATTCGATCATAATCATTAAAATGTTATGATAATTCGTTTTTGATGTGATTATTTCAAAAATTTTAACATAGGATTTCGAATATTAGGAATACGTTTGTAGTAAAGACCAAAAAACTTAAATTTAAATGAAAAAAAATCTTAGCAGACCTTTGTTCTGCGCATTTTTTGCAATGGCTTCATTTACAGTTGTTGAAGCTCAAAATGCAACTCCAAAAGAACCCGGTATTAATGTGTCGTACATGAATACAAAAATTAGCCCAGGTCAGGATTTTTTCCAGTATGTAAACGGAACCTGGCTGGATCAGACTCAAATTCCAAGTGATCGTACAACATGGGGAAGTTTTAATGAGCTGATCAAGAAAACAGACAAAGATGCGATGTCTGTTTTGAAAGAAGCGTCCCAAAATCCAAAATACAAATCGGATACAGATCAGGGAAAAGCAGTTAATTTATTCTCAACTATATTAGATACAGTAGGAAGAAATAAAGTTGGAATAACTCCTTTGCAGCCTTATTTTAAAAAGATCGATGCTATTAAGAACATCAGTGATCTTCAAAAGTATCTGACTGAAATGCAAAAAGAAAAGAATGTTCTTTTTTTCGGAATATATATTGGAGCTGATGAAAAAAACAGTTCTAAAAATTCAGTAAGCCTTGGAGTAAGCCAATTGGGATTACCGGACAAGGATTATTATGTATCTGAGGATAAGGATTCTAAAGAGAAACGTGCAAAATATGTGCTACATGTGGCAAAAATGATGCAGTTTATTGGTGAATCTCCTGCCAAAGCAAAGCAAAGTGCTGAAGGTATTTTAGCCTTAGAAACACAATTATCAAAACCAAGATTAGATCGTGTAGAAAGCAGAGACAGTCGTTTGCAATACAACCCAATAACGGTAGCTCAACTTCAAAAGTTAACGCCGGCTATTAAGTGGGATGCTTATTTTACCGGTATTGGTTTGGCAAAGTTAGATACAGTAGTGGTTATGGAACCAAAGTATATGAAAGCTTTGCAAACTGTTTTTACTGAAAATAAGGTTGCACAGTGGAAAGAATATCTGAAATGGGATTTGTTAAATTCATTTTCGACAAAATTATCTACAGACATCGAAACAGTTAGTTTTGATTTTTACAGTAAAACATTAAAAGGTGCTATAAAACAATTGCCTCGCGAAGAAAAAGCATTGAGGGTTGTAAATACAAGTATTGGTGAAGCACTTGGAAAATTATACGTAGAAAAAGTATTTCCTGCTGAAGCAAAAACGAAAGCAACCGATATGATTCATAATATCATTCTGGCGTACCAAAATCGTATTAATAATTTGACCTGGATGTCTGCAGCTACAAAAGTAAAAGCGATTGATAAGTTAAAAAAAATCAGTATTAAAGTTGGCTATCCGGACAAATGGAAAGATTATTCAGCACTTGAAATTAAAAGTGTTGCCGATGGAGGAACTTATTTTGAAAATTCCCGCAATTTAGACAAATGGGAATTTAACAAAGGAATCGAAAAATTACACAAGCCAGTTGATAAAACAGAATGGGGAATGTCACCACAAACTGTAAATGCTTATTACAATCCATCTTATAACGAGATTGTATTTCCAGCGGCAATTTTACAACCTCCGTTTTACAATTATCAGGCGGATGAAGCTGTAAATTATGGCGGAATTGGAGCTGTAATTGGTCATGAAATTTCTCATGGTTTTGATGATTCAGGAGCACGTTACAATGCCGAAGGAAATTTAGTAGACTGGTGGACTCCGGAAGATTTAAAACAATTTACAGTACTTGGTACCGCTTTGGCAGATCAATATAGTGCTTTAGAGCCTTTGCCGGGAATTCATGTAGATGGTAAATTTACTTTAGGTGAAAATATTGGCGATCTGGGCGGAATCAATGCAGCTTATGATGGTTTGCAATTGTACTTAAAAGCACATGGAAGTCCTGGATTAATTGACGGATTTACGCCTGAACAGCGTTTCTTTATTTCATGGGCAACCGTATGGAGAACTAAAACAAGAGATGAAGCATTAAAGAATCAGGTAAAAACAGATCCGCATTCACCTGGAATGTACAGAGCAGTTGTGCCAATTCAGAATGTAGATGCTTTTTACGATGCTTTTGGCATTAAAAAAGGAGACAAAATGTATGTGAGTCCAGAGAAAAGAGTTAAAATCTGGTAATCTGTTCAAATAAGAAAACGGCGCTGATGATGCGCCGTTTTTTATTTACCTAACCGAAGGATGATTTACTGTTTTTTTAATTAAAGATTATCTCAGAAATCACGAAATTAATTAGTGAGGAATTTTAACATAGAATTCAAAATAATAACAATATGTTTGTATATATACTAATACTATAAATAAAAATGATAAAACAGCTTAACAAATCTATGTTTTGTGCATTTTCAGCAATGCTTTGTTGCGTAACAATCGAAGCACAAAATGCAAAACCAAAAGAACCGGGTATTAATCTTGCTAATATGGATACGAAAGTAAGTCCGGGACAGGATTTTTTCCGTTATGTAAATGGAGCATGGTTAGACAAAACCGAAATTCCAAGTGACAGAAATTCCTGGGGAAGTTTTAATGAACTACGTCAGAAGACAGATAATGATGCACTTGCCATCTTAAAAGAAGCATCAAAAGATCCTAAGTACAAGTCGAATACAGACCAGGGTAAAGCAATTGCTTTGTTCAATACAATTATGGATACTGTAGGGCGTAACAAAAGAGGTATTACAGAACTTCAGCCGTATTTGAAGAAAATTGATGCAATTAAAAATGTTACCGATCTTCAAAATTTCTTTGTCGAAATGCAACCTCAGGGCGGTATTGGTTTCTTTGGTGTTTATGTTGGCGCTGATGCAAAAAACAGTAATAAAAACTCTGTAAATGTAACCCCTGGAGGTTTAGGATTATCAGATAAAGATTATTACAACGCTGATGATAAAGACTCAAAAGAAAAACGTGAAAAATACGAAGTACACGTTGCAAGAATGTTACAGTTTATTGGAGAATCTCCGGCAAAAGCAAAAGAAAGTGCTAAACAAATCTTAGCGCTTGAAGTTGAATTGTCTTCTCCAAGATTGGATCGTGTTGAACGCAGAGACCGTAGAAAACAATATAATCCAACTGCTGTTGCTGATTTAAAAAAGAATACACCTTCGATTCAATGGGATAAATATTTCGCCGGAATCGGAATGACAAAATTAGATACCGTAAATGTAGCGCAGCCACGTTATATGATTGCTTTAGAAAAAACATTTTCTGAAAAGAAAGTACAAGCATGGAAAGAGTATTTGAAATGGTCTATATTGAACAGAACGGCTTCAACTTTGACTACTGATATCGAAAATGCTAATTTCGATTTCTACGGAAAAACATTGACAGGAGCGTTAAAACAACGTCCTCGTGAAGAAGTAGCCTTGCAGGTAATCAACGGTCCAACCGGAGAAGCTTTAGGAAAATTGTACGTAGAGAAATTATTTCCTGCTGAAGCAAAAGACAAAGCAAAAAATATGATCGCTAATGTAATGTTAGCTTATGAAAATAGAATCAATGCATTGCCTTGGATGTCTGCAGAGACTAAAGTAAAAGCAATTGAAAAATTGAAGAAACTGACCATTAAAATTGGATATCCTGATAAATGGAAAGACTATTCTAAACTAGAACTTAAAAATGTTAACGAAGGTGGAACTTATTTTGAGAATTCTAAGAATATCTCAAAATGGGCTTATGCCGAAAATCTTGCTAAATTGGGCAAACCGGTTGATAAAACAGAATGGGGAATGTCTCCACAAACTGTAAATGCTTATTTCAATCCGTCTTATAACGAGATTGTTTTCCCGGCAGCAATTCTACAACCTCCTTTCTACAATTATCAAGCTGACGAAGCGGTTAATTATGGTGGAATTGGAGCTGTTATAGGACATGAGATTTCTCACGGATTTGATGATTCTGGTGCACGCTACAATGCTGATGGAAATCTTGTTGACTGGTGGACTGCTGATGATTTGAAACAGTTTACAGCGCTTGGTACTAAACTTGCTGATCAATATAGTGCTTTGGAGCCTTTGCCTGGAATACACGTAGATGGTAAATTTACTTTAGGTGAAAACATTGGTGATTTAGGCGGAATTAACGCTGCTTACGATGGATTACAGTTGTATTTGAAAGCAAATGGTAATCCGGGATTAATCGACGGATTTACGCCGGAACAACGCTTCTTTATTTCATGGGCTACTGTCTGGAGAACTAAATCAAGAGATGAGGCTATAAAAAGCCAGGTTAAAACGGATCCGCATTCACCTGGAATGTACAGAGCAGTTGTGCCAATCCAGAACGTAGATGCTTTTTATCAAGCTTTTGGAATCAAAAAAGGAGATGCAATGTATGTTGAACCTGATAAGAGAGTTAAAATCTGGTAATATCAAACCATAAAAAAACGGCGCTAATTTTAGCGCCGTTTTTGTTTTTATGTGTTATTGAATTGCGATATAAATAGCAACTTCTGCATTTTTTGGGTCTTGGGTTTTCTCTCCGTAAACTTCAAAATCTGCTGTAAAACTGCGATCTAAATCTGAGTTCCAGATTTCGAGCCATTTATTATAAACAACTCCTTCAGATAAGTTTCCTATAGCTATAAATTGTTCGTAATCTGCTGATTCAATTATTTTGCCAATCATGTTTTCAGGTATGAAATCTAAACTTTCAACTTTACATCCTAAAATAGTGGTGTATGGCTGGGTGTGATCTTTTTCATAATCTGTATAAATGCAAAAGAGCTCTTCTGAAATTTTACCCGGAATTTTATACTGAATTTCTTCAGAGATAAATTTGTTCCAAAGCGCAGGAATATCTTCTGCTGATTTACCGTTTTCATTTGTAGTTCTTACCGGAATACCAATTACACTGAATTTTTGAATTTTCATTTTACTTCATTTTGGTTAAGCCGCAAATTTAAAATGATCCAATGACAACAGTATGTCAGCAGGAATTATAAAATTAGTTTAAATGACTGTAGATATATGATTCAATTGCTTTTAATTCTTCGTCAGACATGGCTTTCGTGATCGGAAAATTAGTTTTCATAACTGCAAATTGATCCGGATCAACGATTGGATCTGCATTTCCTTTCAGGAAAGTTACAATATCACCTTTTTTGTCTTTATAAATTTTAGCAATTTCCTTAATACTTGGGCCAATTATTTTTTGATCAGCCTGATGACAGGAAGCGCAATTTCCTTGTCCTTCAAAAATTTGTTTTCCTAAGGCTTCCGGAGTTTTGGCTTCTGCCGAATGTCCTTCGGTATAATTTTCTGTTCCATTTTCAACAGGATGCTCTGTTGCTTCTTTTTTACAAGAAGCCAAAGCTAAAACGGCGGATAAGAATAATACTTTTTTCATGATTATTTATTTAAAAGTAAAGCAGCTTCCTTAGCAAAATAAGTAGAGATAATACTGGCACCTGCGCGCTTAATGCAATAAAGTTGCTCTATCATAATTTTGTCATGATCTAACCATCCTCTTTCTGCTGCGGCCTTTACCATAGCGTACTCACCAGATACCTGATAAACTGCAACAGGCACATGAACAGTATCTTTTATCTCGCGAACAATGTCTAAATAAGCAATTCCCGGTTTTACCATAACGATATCAGCACCTTCTTCAACATCCAATAAAGCTTCTCGAATTCCTTCAATTCGGTTCGCATAATCCATTTGGTATGTCTTTTTATCTTTTGGGATATTTTGAGAATCTACCGGAGCAGAATCCAAAGCATCACGAAAAGGGCCATAAAATGCCGAAGCATATTTAGCGCTATAACTCATGATTCCCACATTGTGATGTCCGTTTTCTTCCAGCGCTTTTCTGATCGCCAGAACACGTCCGTCCATCATATCACTTGGCGCAACAAAATCAGCTCCTGCTTCAGCATGACTTAAACTCATTCTGGTCAAAGCATCAACAGTAGCATCATTAATTAACTGACCGTTTTCGATAATTCCGTCATGACCATAAATCGAGTAAGGATCTAAAGCTACATCCGGCATAACAATCATTTCCGGAACAGCATCTTTAATAGCACGAATAGTCTGTTGCATCAAACCATCTTTATTCCAGGCTTCAACACCTTTATTATCTTTAAGACTGTCGCTTACTTTTACATAAATATTTACCGCTTTGATTCCTAAATCCCAAGCTTCTTTTACTTCTTTGATGGTGTTGTCTAAGGAATGTCTGTAAATTCCCGGCATTGACGGAATAGCGACTTTTACATCTTTTCCTTCGGCAACAAACATTGGAAGCATAAAATCTTGTGGGCTCAAACTTGTTTCACGAACTAAAGAACGAATAGATTCATTAGTTCTTAAACGGCGGTTTCTTTGTAATGGGAACATAATTCTAGATTTTAGATTTTAGACTTCAGATTAATCTGATTTTTCATAAATACAGATTGATTAATCTTTGTTTCTAAAATGCTGTTGTTTTTTCTTTTTTTGAAGATTCTTTACTTTTTTTATAAGTGTTGCAAAGTTAAAGAAAAATCAACAGAATAAGGCGATTAGCAAATAGTAGAATCCGTTAATATTATCTAAAAATTTGCAAATATTAAATTTCGCGCTAGCTTTGCAAATTCAGGAAAAATCTTATTTTTTAATAATTAAATTGAGGTGGATTCTACTATGGTTTTTAAAAAATAAAATTAAATTTGCCCAATGAAGAAAATTCTCGCATTATGCTGTTGTTTACTTTTGACAAGTTGTTTCGAAATAACAGAACGAATCAAACATCACGATGATCAGAGTGGCGAGTATACACTGATGGTTGACTTTTCGAAATCGTGGTTCAAAACAAAATCAGCGATTTGGCTTGAAGAAGTCGATGGTGTAAAAATCCCGAACGAACAGGAAATTTCTAAAAAACTCGAAGATTTCAAAGTAAAAGCTTTAAAAATTGACGGTATTACAAACGTGACGACAAAGACTGATTTTGAAAATTACGTTTTCATCATCAAACTCAATTATGCCAGTATCAAAGCACTCAACGCCGTTGTCAATACAATAAACAATCAAAGCGATCAGATTCATTTTGCAAGTACTGCTAAAAACTTCGAAAGAATTGCCTCGTATCCAATTCCCGAAAAGCTGATAAAAGATCCTAAGAAAAAACAAGATCTTGAAGCCGCTAATATTATTGCCATTTATACTTTCGATAAAGACGTACAGTCCGTGCAAAATCCGAACAGTAAAATTTCACAAAACAAAAAGACCGTATTTTTAAAGCAAAGCATGTACAGTGTGCTTAAAAAATCGGCATTAATGAACAATACAATCCAATTAACACCCTGATTTATGAAGAAGTTTTATACTTTCATTTTATTATTCGCCATGCATTTGACTTTTGGTCAAACCAATCAAAAACAATACGATTATTTTGTGCAGTTTAACGGAAACCAGCTTTCTAAAAAAGTAAATATTGCTGATATTCTGAATCATCTGCTTATAAGCAAATACAAAGACGGCCCATCCAATCTTGATTTGGCGCAATATGCATCCCTCTTTCAAACAGATCAAAAGTCAACCATTCACGGAAACTTCACAGATAGTATCCCATATTATCAGGTTACTATTCCCATAAAAAATAAAGAAGCTGTTAAACAGTTTTTTATTCATCAGCATACAGATTCAGTTGGACCTCCCATAATTCAGGATTTCGGTAAATATGTTGTTTATACTAAAAAAGATCAAAAAATATCATTTGCCTGGAACGATAATTATCTGGTAATTGTAGAATTTACCAAAAAGTATGTCTCAGACAGATACAAATGGGATACTACTGCAGTAGATTCTGTCTCAGTTGACGAACCTTATGAAGAAATTGCTGTGGGATCAGTAGAATCAAATGATAAAAAAGTAACAGAAAGCGATGATGCTGAAGAAGAAGACGAAGAGGAGTATACCGGAACGTCTAATGCGGATTATGAGAAAGCCAAAGCAGATTTTGATTATTTGCAGGCAGAGCAACAACATCTTTTTATTAAATCATTATTCGAAAATGGTTTTATTGCCCCAAATTCAGATAAAATAAATGCAGCGGCAGATATTTCGTCATGGTTAAATTACAGTTCGGCAATGTCTACTCTAAATTCTTCGTATGGCGCTTTATCGCAGCTTAGCAGTTATAACAAATTTCTACCCATGCAAAATAATTTTGGGAAGCTGGTAAAAGGAATAAACCTTGATTTTTATTTTGACAACGATAATGCACGTATCGAAGAAGTAGTTGAATATTCGCAACCAATGGCTTCAATTGTCGAAAAAATGACGAATAGAAAAATAAATAAAAACATCTTTAATTATTTTCCGGATGAAAAACCATTGGGATATATGTCATATCATCTCAATAGCAAAGCGGTCATTGAAAATTTCCCGTCACTAACGGCTGAATTATTTCAAAGTCCAAAGCTCCTTAAAGAAGATATAACCCTTGTGACTGATTTGATTTCGACAATAATTGATGAAGAAGCCACAGCAACGCTTTTTGATGGGGATTTAAGTATGTTTTTCTATAACATGAAAGAAGTTGAGGTTACAACAAAATCGTACGGCTATGACGAAAATTATGAAGAAACGGTAACCGAGCAAAAAATAAAAAAGAGTATTCCTTTATTTTCAGTCGTTTTTACGTCTACGCATCCTACATTTGGTGATAAACTCATCCAGTTGGGAGTTCGCAAGAAATTATTAGTTCAAAAAGGCGACTATTATCAAATAGCCGGAACTGAAGAATATGGCACACTTTTTATTAAAAAAGACAAAGATGTTGTTGTAGTTGCGAATACGCTTGATTATTTTAATACAGGAAAAGGATCTTTTGCTAAAGAAGCAAAAAATGCCTTAAAGAAAAATTATATCTCCGGAAAACTGAATCTTGCCGGATTAGCGAATGTTTATAACAGTACCGGTGAAACTAGAAAAACTCAGTTGAATAAAATAAAAAGAATAACTCAGCAGTTTAATGATATCACAATTGAATCGCCTAAAAAGCTGATTGATAATAAATTGGTTTTCGGGTTTAAATTAAACGCAGCAAAATCAGATAAAAATATTATTCTACAAACCTTGGATTTAGCTGAAGAATTAAGCAAATAATCTGTAAAAAGGTATAAAGCGAAAATCCCCAAGAGAAGATCTTGGGGATTTTTTTATGGGATTCATCATTAATTTAAGTAATAGAAGCTGTATAAATCTCTTTAATAGTTTTATCCAGTTTAGAGTTAAACTCATCATCAGACTGATTAGCAAAAAGCCCTTCAGACAATGCTCTGGAGAAACTGGCAATTAATCCGTGGTTTTGCGAAAGTTTAAAATTAGCTTCATCCTGGCCATATCCGCCAGACAATGCCACAACACGTACAACATGAGGATCTGACATGAGTTCTTTGTAAAAATCATTTACAGTTGGAATCGACAATTTCAGCATCACCTTTACATCTTTACCAAGCAAAGCAAGTTGTTTTATGATTTCTTCTCTTAGAATTTCTTCTGATTTTTCCTTATCAGCACTATAAATATCCACTTCAGGTTCAATAATCGGAATAAGTCCTTTTTCGAAAACCTGCAAACCTACTGCAAATTGCTGTTCAACGACTTCGCGAATTCCTGCTGCATTGGCTTCTTTGATAACAGAACGCATTTTGGTACCAAAAACATTTCTTGCTACAGCACGTGTCAACAATTCGTCCAGATTAGCAATAGGTTTCATCAACTGAACACCATTTGCAAGATCGGCAAGTCCTTTGTCGACTTTTAGAAAAGGAACGATGTTTTTCTTTTCCCACAAATAATCAGCCGTCCATTCTCCGTCAATTTTGCGGTCCATTGTGTTCTCAAACAAAATAGCGCCCAAAATATACTCACGGTCAAATGCAGGACTTTTAATAATTCGGGTTCTCATTTCATGCACAAGAGTGTACATTTCATCATCATTTGAATAACTGCTTTCTTGTACGCCATATTGCGCTAACGCTTTTGGAGTACTTCCGCCGCTTTGATCTAATGCAGCGATAAAACCTTTCCCCGAGTGCATACGATGTAATTGTGCGATGTATCTTTCTCTATTTTCCATACTATTTATGTTTTAGTTCCGATAACTATCGGCATTAGATTAATTAAATATTTACAAGCCAGTTTTTTGATTTACCTTCTCATAAACTTCTTTCACTTTGTTTGGAGGATCAAATCGATATCCAATATTAAATTTCAAGGTTGATATATTGTCATTCAGTCGGGCTTCTGCCGATTCGTTTTGAAGGAAATTAAGCGTGTTTAAACTCGCAAAAGCAAAGAAACGATCTCTATTGTAAGCAAGCTTTAAATTGAAGTCTAATTGGTACAATGCCGAAACATCTCCGTCGACATCATTAATTCCTGCTCCAACAGCAATTCCGGCGCCAATTAAAACGCGGTCACTGATCACAAAATTGTAAAAATAGGAGGGAGCCAGTGAAAAAACATAAATATCACCGTTTGAAGAATCCGGTTCAGTGTTTAAATTAATATTAGTGTAATAAAAAGAAAAACTCGGAATAAAACTTCCGGAACTCTTCGTTTGCCATTCGTTTTGACTGACCAACGTTTTATAAGAGAAATTATCGTTGAAAATGTATGAAGTTGTTCCGCCAATTTTTGTCGTATGCATTTTAGGTAAAAAAATGTTTACCGCACCTTCACTGATATAAAATCCTTTTTGGTGGATATAAGTAAAAGACTGCATCCATTTTTTATAGTAAAAACGGGTGTTGAAACTAAAAAGTTTAGAGTCTGAGTTGTCTTTGTTTTCGCTAAAGAATTTTGGCGCAAAACCAAAACTGATATCAATAAATTTGTAACTTAAACCAACGCCTAATTGTTCGCGTCGGTTCGGATTAAGGTCCACGTATTTCTTTTGGCCTTCGGAATTAAAACCAATCTCAAAATTGTTAGAGGTATCAAGATAATAAATACTAGCTGTAACCTTATCATCGTAAGATTTAAAATAAGGATTCTGTAGCGTATCTTTTTGGGCAAAACACCCAAAAACACTTCCAAAAAATACTATATAAACCAGATTTAACCTCATTTTGAAATTGTAATTAAAAAAACATCTCTAAATTACGATTTTAAAATGAAGTTCTTATGCAGTAAATAAAAATTTGGGGTAATTGTATTAAATCCAGTCTATAGGATTTTCTAATACATTAACTAATTTCTCTTCGATACTTCCGGTTTCTGCATGATGATCGTAAACCCATTGTACATGAGGCGGCAAACTCATCAAAATACTTTCGATTCTTCCATTCGTCTTTAATCCGAATAAAGTGCCTTTGTCATGAACTAAGTTAAATTCAACATAACGACCACGACGAATTTCCTGCCATGTTCTGTTTTCTGGAGAATATTCCAGATTTTTTCTTCTTTCAACAATTGGCACATACGCTTCAAGGAAACTATTAGCAACTTCGGTTACAAAGTTGTACCAATCTTCCATTGACATTTGCTCATTTGCTTTGCAATAATCAAAGAACAATCCGCCAATTCCGCGGGCTTCGTTTCTATGAGCATTCCAGAAATAAGCATCACATTGTTTTTTATATTTTGGATAAAACTCGGGATTGTGTTTGTCGCAAGCCGTTTTACACGTTTGATGAAAGTGTTTTGCATCTTCTTCAAATAAATAATAAGGCGTTAAATCCTGTCCGCCGCCAAACCATTGTTCGATTACTTTTCCGGATTCGTCGTACATCTCGAAATATCTCCAATTGGCATGAACTGTAGGAGCCATTGGGTTTTTAGGATGCAAAACCAAACTTAATCCGCATGCAAAAAAATCAGCTTCGCCAACGCCAAACATTTTTTGCATGGCTTCCGGTAATTTTCCGTGAACGGCAGAAATGTTTACACCGCCTTTTTCGAAAACATTTCCGTTTTCAATTACGCGCGTTCTTCCCCCACCGCCTTCAGGGCGTTTCCAAAGGTCTTCACGGAATTTTGTAGTTCCGTCAACAGCTTCTAATCCGGCACAAATCTGGTCTTGTAATTTTTGTATGTATGCGTAAAATTTATCTTTCATGTTTTTATTCTTTATTTTCTGGGAAAGTATCATGATATCTGAATGCAACATTCATATCTAATACTATTGTAGTGTCTTTTTTTAAAATTTTTACAAATCTTGAACTTGCTTTTTTTGCTAATGAATCGCCTACTTCAGCTTTTTCCCAAAGTGTTGAATAACCAAATACTTCGCTGAAGTCTTTTAGTTTAAAAGTGGGAGACATTCTATTATCTTTATTTAAGTGTTTTTTTATAATTAATCCTGAAAATTTTTCATCAAACATATCTTTGTACGCGTCTTTACAAATTTTTGCATCGTTTGAAAAATATGAACAGGTACAAAAAAATATTGAAAAAAAGAGCATTACAATAAAACCTTGATATATTGGTTTCAATCTTTCAAAGTTAAAGTCTAAGATAACAGTTAAAAATTTATCAAAAGAAGACATTAATTTTTTTTTAGTTTATCTTTCATTGCTATAATATTCTGATTTGAGAAGGCCAAAATAAACGACATCTTCTAATGTTCCGTCGCTGCTTTTAAATTCTTCGCGCAAAATGCCTTCTTGTTTAAAATTATGTTTTAATGCAATTCGTTGGCTTGCTAAATTAATTTCTGAAGTACAGATAAAAACCTTGTTCATCTTCAATTCGTTGAAACAAAATTCAAGTGCTTTCAAAACCATATTTGATGTAATCCCTTTTCCTTGATAATCTTCGTCAACAAAATAACCTAATTCACATTTTGAAATGCGGTAATCAATTGTTTTTACACACAAATAACCAATTAAAGCATTGGTTTTAATGTCTCTTGCGTAAAAATAAAAACCTTCGTTATTTTTTTCTTTTTCAAGGCTTACAGCAAGAAAATCTTCTGCTTTTTTTAATGAATCAGAATTGGCCAAAGTCACCGGAAAAGTTTTTCCAATATGATTGCTATTCTTTTCGATGAGGTTATAAAATTCCTCAGGAAGAATATCGTTTATCGTTTCTGTTTTCCAATCGGTAAAACTCATCTTTACTTGTTTTTAACTGAAGTAATTTTGGTATTTATACCAAATGAAAAAACCTTGCTTTCCTTTTGAATATATTGGTAAATGGCAAGTGCCTTACCTGAAAAATCAAATTGTTTTTCTTGGGATAGACCAATTAATATATCCGCAAATTCTTCCTGCTGATTCCAATCTAAGTGGCATTGCTGTAACAGAATTATCAGTTCTTCTTCTGGTATTTCGATTGTTCTTTGTAAACTTAAACCAAAGCTTTTTAATTGCTCATCTATAAGAGCTGTATCTTCTGCATTCCAAAATTTAGGGACAAAAATTAAAGCATGCAAAGTTCGTAGAGTATTCTCTATTCTGATACTTTCTTTATCTCTTAGACCTTTGTTGAGCATGATTTATTGTTTTTTATCCGATTTAAAATTCTGATCGTATGTTGTTCTGCTAAATATTAATTTGCTATCCTGAAAAAGATCATTATTTCTATTGCCAATCTTTTTTATAATTCGATAAACAAAATATAAAACCGGTAATGAATAATATATAAAGCCCATACATATAGGTACATAAGGCTTCTCTGTAAATAATCCCCCCGCTTTGATAGTATCAAAATAATGAGATTTTTCTAAAAAATCATTTGTTAATCCTAATTTTGGAATTAACCCATTTCCAAATGATACAGCAAAGATTAGAAAGAAATAAAATATTGCTTTTGTAACAGATTTACCTATTTGCATCGCTCTGACTTCCAGACTCACATCTGAAAAAGCAAATCGCATTCGGTTTAAAACCGTTAACAAATAAATATATAAAATATTTGTATTGATTACAGAATGATTAAAAGCTAATGCAAATAATCCATACATAGGAAAAAATACAAAAAGAGATAATTTTTTAGGCATAACCGCCATAAAAACTCCGGAATGAACCATAATAAATTCAAAAGCCATTAAAATAGCTAAATCATTTATAAGACTTACCGGATGTTGTTCCGGATGCATCCAAACCATCAAAAAAATAGTCGCATAATACGCCTGAAATCCATATTCTACAAAAGAAAATGGCGAGTTTTTAGTGAAGTTTATGTTTGCAAACATCTAACAGGTGGTTTTTTAAGCTTCCAGTCTCAGTTTTTCAGATTTAACTGAGAATGAAAACCGAGACTGGAAACTAGTTAGTTCCCGTATTCCTTAACCGCGTCAATAAACGCTTTAGCATGGTCTACGGGGATATTTGGTAAAATTCCGTGACCTAAATTTACAATATATTTATCTTTTCCGAACTCGTCGATCATTTCGTGAACCATTTTTTTGATTGTTGGAATTGGAGAAAGCAATCTTGAAGGATCAAAATTTCCTTGTAAAGTAATATTTCCACCAGACAAATAACGAGCATTTCTTGGTGAACATGTCCAGTCTACACCCAATGCCGAAGCTCTACTTTTACCCATTTCGCCAAGAGCAAACCAACATCCTTTTCCGAAAACGATAACCGGAGCATGATCTGCCAAAGCTTCAACGATTTGGTTGATGTATTTCCATGAAAACTCCTGATAATCAACCGGAGAAAGCATTCCTCCCCAAGAATCAAAAATCTGAACGGCATCAACTCCCGCTTTTACTTTTTCTTTTAAGTATAAAATAGTAGTATCTGTAATTTTTTGTAATAAAGTATGAGCTGCAGCAGGGTTTGAGAAAGCGAAACCTTTTGCGGTATCAAAACTCTTAGAACCTTTTCCTTCAACCGCATAACAGAAGATTGTCCAAGGAGAACCAGCGAAACCAATTAATGGCACTTCGTCGTTCAGCATTTCTTTAGTCAATTTGATCGCATCCATTACATAACCTAAACTTTCCTGAATGTCCGGAACGTAAACGCGGTGAACATCAGCCAATGAACGAATTGGGTTTGGTAAAAACGGACCAAAATTTTCTTTCATTAAAACTTCGATTCCCATTGCTTGCGGAATTACAAGAATATCCGAGAATAAAATCGCTGCATCAGGTGCAATTCTGCGAATAGGCTGAACAGTAATTTCGGCAGCTAATTCAGGAGTTTGACATCTTGTAAAGAAATCATATTTATCACGCAAAGCGATAAATTCCGGTAAATATCTTCCGGCTTGACGCATCATCCATACTGGCGGACGTTGAACAGTTTCTCCTTTTAATGCTTTTAAAAATAGGTCGTTTTTTAACATTGTTTTTATTGCTTTAGGCTTTAAGCTTTAGGCTTTAAGCTATGTTTAACTATAATTTTTTTGCTTATTGCCTAAGGCTTAAAGCTTATTGCTGTATTCAAGAATTACATCCTCGATCACATCTTCAACCGTTGGCTGATCAGCAATGACGATATTTTTTGTTATTTTATCTAAAGCTTCCGCAGTGGTTTCTCCAATACAGAAGCACTTTTCTTTCTTAATAGTATTGTCTTTCAAATAACTTTCAACGCCGGAAGGACTAAAAAATAAGATGCCATCAACGGTATTCTTTACTTTCTGTGGCGTTAATGACGTATCATAAACCTGAATTTCGTTGAATTTCACGTCGGCTTCTTTTAGAGCTTGTGGTAAAGTTTCTCTTCTAAGATTTCCGCTAAAGAAAGTATAACTTTCATTGCGATAAATCAAAGTGATAATTTCAGCTAAATCAGCAGCATATCCAGTGTAAGCCACAACATTAAATCCGCTTTCAGATAAAAGGATTTTAGTTTTTAGGCCCACACAAAATACATTCTTGCTTTTCAGTTCTTCTGATTTTGGATCTGCTAAAACACTATGAACCGCATTCTGACTCGTGAAAATCAGATTCTCGTTAATGTCTTTAAGCTCGAAAGGCTTGTTTTGTGTTTGAATAAAATCAGATTCAATTACTTCAATATTGGCTTTTACCAATGCTTGTTTCTGTTCGCCCGATAGCTTTTTTGTAGATAATATTTGAATTGATTTACTCATTATTTTTTTAGTGATTCTTTAATAGATGCCATCAATTCTGCTCCGCCATTGTTTAAAATTTCCTGTGCGGCGAAGAATCCCAGTTTTTTCCATTCTGAGATATCTACTGTTTTGTCAATTTCAAGTTTTTGTTTTCCGTCAATAGAAAGTAAAACACCTTGAAAATGCAAAGCATCTTCCTCTTCATTATAGTTTACTAAAGCTCCAATTGGTGCGGTACAGCCACCTTCAAGAGTTCTTAGAAACTGACGTTCGATATAGGTACAGATTTCAGTTTCGATATGGTTTAATTGCGAAAGTGCATCAAGTGTGTAATTGTCGTTTTCCATTGCCACAACAAGCATTGCGCCTTGTGCAGGTGCGGGAACCATCCAATCTAGATTGATGAAATTTTCTGGTTTCAGGTTAATGCGCTCCAGACCTGCAGCAGCAAAAACAGCTCCGTCCCAGTTATTGTCTTGTAATTTTTGCATACGCGTGTTTATGTTTCCGCGTAAATCAACAACAGTATGATTAGGGTATTTGTTAAACCATTGTGCCTGGCGTCGTAAACTTCCGGTTGCAATAGTACTTGGATTGGCAAAAGCAGGATTTCCTTTATGAATTAAAATGTCCAAAACATTCGCTCTCTCCAAAACTGCCGCCTGAACAATGCCTTTTGGTAAAGCCGTTGGCACATCTTTCATAGAATGCACAGCAATATCAATATCGCCGTTGATCATAGCAATATCCAAAGTTTTAGTGAAGATTCCGGTGATTCCAAGTTCGTAAAGAGGTTTGTCGAGAATAATATCGCCTGTAGATTTTACAGCAACAATCGAAGTTTTATAACCTAGATCGTTTAGTCTTTTTTCGACAGTATGCGCTTGCCAAAGTGCCAATTCGCTATCGCGAGTTCCAATTCTGATTGTTTTTTCAGCCATTTTGTTGAATTTCACCATATAAGTTATGTAAGATAATTTAAGCAGTTGGGTTGAAAAATAATTAACTGTTTGCTATTAAATGAACTTATTTAACTTATATGGTTTAAATTTTATTTAAGATGCTTTTATTTTAAAGACTTTTTCGATCCATTCGATACTTTCATCAACCATGGTGTCGTCGTCTTTTAAGTGATTTGCGAAATGTGTAGTGATTTTTTGGATGATTCTGTTGCTGATGATTTCAGCTTGAGCTTCATTAAAATCTGCAATTTTTCGGCTTTGAAAATCTAACTCTGAAACTTTAATAGCATTCAGTTTTTCTTTTAAAGCATTAATGGTTGGAGCAAACTTGCGTCCTTTAGTCCATGTTACAAATTCCTCTTTTACTTCCTCGATAATAGCTTCGGCAGCCGGAATGTGTAATTTTCTGTTCTCAAGAGTTTCATCTGTCAGTTGCGACAAATAATCCATGTGAATCAAGGTTACACCTTCTAATTCCTCCACATTTTCATGAACGTTTTTCGGGATTGATAAATCTAAAATCAATAAAGGTTTCTTTAGATTTAAAATTGCTTTGTCAACTGTTGGGTTTTGAGCGCCCGTAGCGACAACAACAACATCAGCATTTTGAAGTTCTAAGTGTAACTCCGAATAATCTTTAACAATCAAATTAAGTTTTCCGGCCAATTTCTCCGCTTTGTCCTTAGTTCTGTTGATTAAAGTGATGTGTTCGTTTTTGGTATGTTTGACAAGATTCTCGCAAGTATTTCTTCCGATTTTTCCTGTTCCGAAAAGTAAAATATTTTTATTGCCAATATCTTCTACATTTTTGATAATGTATTGTACGGATGCAAAAGAAACCGAAGTTGCGCCTGAGCTAATTTCAGTTTCATTTTTGATCTTTTTGCTTGCCTGAATCACCGCATTAACCAATCTTTCTAGGAAAGCATTTGCTAATCCCATAGACTTTGAATGGGCAAAACTGGTTTTTATTTGTGAAATAATCTCAAAATCGCCTAAGATCTGACTGTCTAAACCAGTTCCTACGCGAAACATATGACTTATAGCTTCTTGATTTTTGTAGACAAAACCAACTTTCTGAAAAGCATCGACTGAACCGTTGCTGTTATCACAAATTAGTTTTATTAATTGAAAAGGATGTTCTGCAAAACCATAAATCTCGGTTCTGTTGCAGGTCGAAGTCACAATTAAACTTTCTATTCCTTCTTCCTTAGCCTGTTCCAGCAAACGCGTTTTTGCAATTGCATCCAAACTAAATTTACCTCTTACCTCAGCATCGGCTTTTTTATAACTCAGACCAACTGAGTAAAAATAAAGATGTTTCGGTACGTTATTGTTTTCCATAAATTCACTTTCATAAAAGTGTCAACAAAATTATGATTATAGTGTTTATAAAAGTAACGCTCAAAGTACTTTTTGTATCGCTACATGTTTTTTTGTTTCTAAAGAGCTGTTTTTATGCAAAAAGAAGTATTTTTGTAGCAAAATCAATTGGTTAGAAACGTTTTGTTTAGAGTGATTCTAAATAAGCTCAGGTGATTATCTTGATTTTTATTTTAAAAAAACATCGCTATGAGTTCTCAGGAAATTATTAAAATTGAAGACGACTTTACGCTTATCCGTTTTCAAAACGACAGTTTAGAGCCCTTTTTCGGACAACATGAAGTAGGTAGTGGCCTGATACAGTTTCATTTCGGGATAAAAGGGAATGCCAAATTCTTATTCAATCAAGGCAGTTATGCTTTAGATCTAAAAGAAGAAAAATCGCTCCTTTTATACAATCCGCAGAAAGAACTACCACTCAATTTAGAGTTAGCTCCAAATTCCTGGGTAATCTCAGTAATTGTCTCAATTAAGAAATTTCACGCGTTGTTTTCTGCAGAAGCAGATTATATTACTTTTTTAAGTCCTGATAATAAGGACAAAAAGTATTATAACGAAGGAAATATTAGTCCTTCTATGGCTATTGTGTTGAGTCAGCTGTTTCATTATAACCTACATCCATCAATAAAAAACCTTTATTATAAAGGAAAAGGATACGAATTGCTGAGTTTATACTTTAATAGAACCGAAGATCCAAACGCAGAACAATGTCCGTTCTTGATTGATGAAGATAATGTTTTGAAAATCCGAAAAGCCAAAGAAATCATCATCGCCAATATGGCTGAACCACCTGGATTACAGGAGTTGGCAGATGAAATTGGTTTGAATTTGAAGAAACTTAAAATGGGTTTCAAGCAAATTTATGGCGATACGGTTTACGGATTTCTATTCGATTATAAAATGGATTTCGCCCGAAAACTACTCGACAGCGGTTCTTATAATGTAAACGAAGTAGGATTGAAAATTGGCTACAGCACCGGAAGTCACTTTATAGCGGCTTTCAAGAAAAAGTTTGCCACAACGCCTAAGAAATATTTGATGTCGATTAATACGAATGTTTAGAATGGTAAGAAGGTATTCAATAATTTTATTGGTTTTCTTAATTATCTCTTGCAAATCAAAAGAAGAAAAAATGTTTTTTGATTTTGACAGTGTTGAATATTATTCATTGAATAAAAGTAAAGAAGAGGAAATGGGAGAGAACAATAGTAATAGCATTGATAATGGTATTTTTGATAAAATCTTTTTTGAAAATTATCCTGAGAAAGTAAATAATGCTATTTTTTACAAAACAATTAATTCTAATGGGTTTTCTAAATTTGAGTTATCCAAAAAAGACATTCAGTATTTAAGAGATGATATTTTTTTAGAGAAATCCTCTTTAAATATGTTTGAAAATGCATATGCCTGCGCACCTCAATATAGAGATGTTTTGGTTTTTAAAAAGAATAAAGAAATCTCAGGGATAGCGAAAATATGCCTTTCCTGTCGACAGTTTTATATAGTTAGTTCTAAAAGGGAAATTCAGATGGAAAACTTTGGAACAGAGGAAGAATATAAATCATTGGAAAAGCTATTTCAAAAATATAAAAACTAAAATGTTTAAAAGCATCAATTTTATATATCAGTACATAAATAAAAAAGAATAATTATCATATTTCTAAGAAGTGGCAAGTTCTACTTTTGACGAAAATTTAAACAAATGCTTAAAGCCTAAAGCTTAAAGCGTAAAGCAAAGAATAAATGAAAGGCGTATTATTAGTAAACTTAGGATCTCCGGAAAGTCCGGAACCAAAAGATGTAAAACCGTATTTAGATGAATTTTTAATGGATAAATACGTGATCGATGTTCCGTATTTATTAAGAGCTTTATTAGTTCGTGGAATTATTTTAAGAAAAAGACCCGAAGAATCAGCTCATGCTTACAAAAAAATCTGGTGGGATGAAGGCTCTCCTTTAGTTGTGCTTTCAGAAAGAATGCAGAAAAAAGTACAGCCTTTAGTGAATGTACCGGTAGCGCTTTCTATGCGTTACGGAAGTATGACCATCGAAAAAGGACTTCAGGAATTGCATGATAAAGGAGTTACAGAAGTATTGCTTTTCCCTTTATATCCGCAATATGCCATGGCTTCGACTTTGACGATTTTAGTGAAAGCCGAAGAAATCCGTAAAAAGAAATTTCCGCAAATGACATTTACCGATGTTCCTGCGTTTTATAATAAACCAGATTACATCAAGAATTTAGCCGATTCGATTCAGAAACATTTAGTTGGTTTTGATTACGATCATCTATTATTCTCGTACCACGGAATCCCGGAACGTCACATTCGTAAAACCGATGTGACAAAATCGCATTGTAAAATCGATGGTTCTTGTTGTAATACGCCTTCGCCGGCACACGATTTCTGTTACCGCCATCAATGTTATGAAACTACCAGACAAGTCGTGAAATTATTAGGACTTCCGGCAGATAAATACAGCCTGACTTTTCAGTCACGTTTAGCAGGTGACAAATGGTTAGAACCTTACACAGATGTTGAAATCGATAAAATGCCAGGAAAAGGAATCAAAAATCTTGCAGTTGTAACACCAGCTTTCGTTTCAGACTGTTTAGAAACATTAGAAGAAATTGCAATGCGTGCCAAAGAAGACTTCGAGAAAAACGGAGGTGGAAATTTCTTAGCGATCCCATGTTTGAATGACGATGACGAATGGTGTGAAACTGTTGGGAATTGGATTAACGAGTGGGCTAAATAATATTTGCTTCAAGTTTAAGGTTTCAAGTTATGATCAACTTTAAAAAAACCTTAAACTTGAAACTTGAAACAAATAATAATGGAATACTATAACTACTTAAAATCATTACATCTTATTTTTGTAATAACCTGGTTTGCAGGTTTGTTTTATATTGTGCGTTTGTTTGTGTATCAAATAGAAGCGAATGAAAAACCATCGCCTGAAAAGGAAATTTTACAAGCGCAATACAAAATAATGACCTACCGTTTGTGGTACATTATTACGTGGCCTTCAGCAGTTCTGGCGAGTCTTTTTGCGTTTAGTTTATTGTATCTCAATCCAGGATTAATATATTTGGATTATATGCAGGTTAAATTTGGTTTCGTTTTTGCATTGTATTTATATCATGCAAAATGCCATCAGATTTTTAAGCAATTACAAAATGATGAGGTAAAATATTCCAACAATTTTATGCGTTTATGGAATGAAGGTGCAACAATTATACTATTTGCAGTAGTTTTTTTAATAATTGTAAAAAGTGCCATCAACTGGATTTTCGGCGTAATTGGAATCTTTTTATTCTCAATTATCATAATGCTTGGTTTCCGATTTTACAAAAGAATAAGAGAGAAAAAATAGTTTAAATTGTTAATGGTGAATTTTAAACGCACTAATAATTCATAATTAACAATTTATAATTAACAATTAAAAAAATATGCTGAACAACTTCAAAATGTCGATGCTTTCTCTTCGTGTCAGGATTTTCCTTTCGATGATTGTATTGATTGTTGTCGCATCTTTTTTATTGGCTTCTATTTCGATTATTCAGTTTAAGAATGAAGCCAAAGAATACCATCAGGAACGTCTCGAGCGCAAAGAAAATGCCGTAAAAGAACACATCAATTATGTGCTTTCTACGACGACTTATCCTTTAAAAACAGGAAATCTGGATCTTATTTTTAAAGATAAAATCCACGAACTGGCCCAGATTCACAAAATCGAAATCAATATTTACAGCCTTGACGGAAAACTACTAAAATCATCAAAAGAATCATTTGCGGTTGATAAAGTAGCGCCTCCTGTTCCGGATTATATCCTGAAATTAGTACGTTCATCCATAGAAAAGCGTTTTGTAGACATTAAAACCATCGACGGAGTCAAAAATCGTTCATCATATAGTTTAATCAAAGACGAAAAATTTAAACCGCTAGGTATTTTAAATCTTCCTTATTTAGAAGACGACGGTTATTATGATAACGAGTTGAATACTTTTTTGATTCGTTTAAGTCAAGTGTATTCGTTTATGTTGGTTGTCGCTTTTGCATTGGCCTATTTCCTTTCGACTTATATCACGAAATCGCTGAAAACGATTTCAGATCGTTTAGAAGAAACCAATCTGGATCAGAAAAATGAGAAAATTGTGTTAGAAGCCAATAGCAAAGAAGTTAACTTCTTGATAAAGGCTTATAACGGAATGGTTGAAAAACTCGAAACCAGTGCCATAAAACTTGCCCAAAGCGAGCGTGAAGAAGCGTGGCGTGAGATGGCAAAGCAAGTAGCGCACGAAATTAAAAACCCGCTTACGCCGATGCGTTTGACCGTTCAGAGTTTTCAACGTAAGTTTGATCCAACAGCTCCGGATGTAAAACAGAAATTAAACGATTATTCTGAAACTTTAATCCAACAAATAGATACGATGACGGCGGTAGCTTCGGCATTTTCGAATTTTGCTTCGATGCCGGCGCAACAAAACGAAACCTTAAATGTGGTCGAGGTTGTAGAGCTTTCATTAGATATTTTCAACGAAGATTATATTGTTTTCGAAAGCGAAGAAGAAGAGATTATCTCAAAAATGGATCGTACGCAATTGATCCGTGTCATTACGAATCTCGTTAAAAATGCAACGCAGGCGATTCCCGAAAGTCAGTTTCATAAATCTATTGTAGTTACTGTAAAGCGTAGAGACAATAATGTTGAAATTGCCGTAAAAGACAACGGAATCGGAATCCAGAAACAAGATACCAGTAGAATCTTCGAGCCAAAATTTACCACCAAAACCAGCGGAATGGGACTAGGACTCGGAATTATAAAAAACATTATCGAAAATTACAAAGGAACAATTACCTTTGAATCAACATACGGAAAAGGAACTACATTTACCGTTTCTTTACCTATCACAAACTCATAAAATCAGCGTCATGAACTACGAAAATCTTTTAATCTCGATTGAAGAAAAAATTGCGACCGTAACCATTAACAGACCTACAAAACTAAACGCTTTAAACAAAGCTACGATTAGCGATCTAGGTAAAGCAATAAAATTATTAGGCAAAAATGATGATGTTCGGGTAATCATAATTACCGGAAGTGGCGAAAAAGCATTTGTTGCCGGAGCCGATATTTCAGAATTTGCCAATTATACGATTGTCGAAGGCGCACAATTAGCAGCCGAAGGACAAGAAAAGTTGTTTGATTTTATCGAAAATTTAAAGAAACCCGTAATTGCTGCAGTAAATGGTTTTGCTCTTGGCGGTGGTTTAGAATTGTCTATGGCATGTCATTTTAGAGTCGCTTCAGAGAATGCAAAAATGGGATTGCCGGAAGTTAGTTTAGGATTAATTCCGGGTTACGGAGGAACACAGCGTTTACCACAATTAGTAGGTAAAGGACGTGCGATGGAAATGATCATGACTGCAGCAATGATTTCGGCCGAAGAAGCCAAACAATACGGCTTAGTAAATCACGTTGTACCTCAGGCGGAACTTTTAGATTTTACTACTGGAATTGCACAAAAAATCATTAAAAATGCTCCTTTTGCAATTACTAAAGCGATAAAAGCGATCAATGCCAATTATAAAGACGGTAAAGACGGTTTCGATACCGAAATAAAATCATTCGGAAAATGTTTCGGAACTCAGGATTTTAAAGAGGGAACAACAGCATTCTTAGAAAAACGTAAAGCTGAATTTACAGGGAAATAATTTTCTTAACCGCAAAGTTCGCAAAGATTTACGCAAAGGACACAAGGAAATTAAAAAACTTAGCGAACATTGCGTAAATCTTTGCGAACTTTGCGGTTAAATAATAACACAAACAATATGTCCTACGAATCAATATTTGCTCTTTTTTGCGAACGCGTCAAAGAAAGCATTCAAGCCGGTACTTTTGCCAAACTAACTCTGGCAAAAACCATCGGTGATACCGAAATCAAAAACATCTATTTCCGTTTAGCGATAAACGAAGATAACACCTATTCAATCGCATTAACAACGCGCTACAAAACCGAAGAAATCGAAAGTATTCATGCTTTAGACGAAGCTTTATTGATGTTGGGAACTTACATCAAAAATCCGTTTTTAACTGCTTTGTTATTTACTACAGATAATGATATAACTTTCAAAGTGAATAAGAAAAATGCAGGAAGTATTATTGAGCAAGAACCAACATTTAAAAATGCGTCGCCGGTAATGTTAGAAATGATCGAGAAAGGAATTGTTTAATAATGGCTTTTAGGATTTCTAGGAGCTAATCCCGCTATCCGTTATAATCTTTTGTGCCGAACCCCGGCACAAAAGGATTTTCACTTCTATCGGGGCTAGGACATTCGGTGTGTGTCAGGCTGAACGATCCCGAAGTTTCGGAAGAAGCCCTCGTTTCCTGAATTCGTCATCATCAACGGATTAAAATCCGTTGCTACAAAATAGTTCGTTCCTCCGGAACTTTATAAAAAATCTTCGTGAACCTTCGTGCAATTCTCCGTGAATCTCTGTGAAATAACCCTAAACCAGCTTCACAAACAAATTCGAAGCTATTTTATTCGAAATAGACAATTCACGACCATCAATTTTAATCTTAACAGATAAGTCGAACGATTCTTTAGACAAAAGTTGAATTTGCGAACCGAGAGCAATTTCTTGTTTGTCCAGATATTTCAAAAATTCAGATGAAGTATCTTTAACCCCCACACAAACTCCGGTTTGATTGTCTGTTAATTCAGAAAGTAAGTATTTCTCGATCTTAACAATTCTTCCATGAGCGTCGGGAATCGGATCACCATGCGGATCTTCGGTAGGATTTCCCAGAAAATCATCCAGACGATTAATCAATTGTTCGGATTTGATGTGTTCCAGTTGCTCAGCAATATCATGAACTTCGTCCCAAGAGAAATTTAATTTATCCACTAAAAAAACTTCCCACAAACGATGTTTTCGAACAATCATTTTGGCTGCTAACTTTCCGTTTTCGGTCAAAGAAACGCCCTGGTACTTTTTATAATTCACCAAATCTTTATCCGCCAGCTTTTTGAGCATATCCGTAACCGATGAAGCTTTAGTCTCCATCATTTCAGCAATAGCGTTCGTACTTACTTCTGAATCATTAGAAGTAGTAAGATGATAAATCGATTTTAGATAATTTTCTTCTGAAAAAGTCATTTTTTGCAAGGTTCTAAGGTTCTGAGTTGCTAAGGTTCTAAGTTAAAAGCCTCAAAGGAAAAACCTCAGAAACTTAGCAACTCAGAACCTTAGGCACTATTTTTTAACAATCAACAAAGGTATTGAAATTTTATGTCTCAATTTGTCTACCGTTGTGCCAAATAAAATATCTTTTAATCCAGTGTGGCCGTGGGTTCCCATAACTAGAATGTCAAAATTTCCGGTATTAATAATCTTCGGAATCACCGTGTTAGGTTTTCCAAAACCAAGTTCAGTTTCGATCCTGAATCCCTTCTGCGAAAGCATTTCTTTATATTCTAATAATAATTTTTCGTCGATAGTCGTCTCGTGATCGTCAACATGTTGCCCATACATTAATGCACCAACGGTTTCTACAATGTGAATTAAGGTGTATTGCGCGTCGATTCCGCCCAATTCGAAGGCATTATTTAGTGCAGCTTCATCTGCTTTAGAAAAGTCTACAGAAATCGCTATGTTTTTCTTGCTATAAATTTCTTTAGGCGCATACACTAATTTTAAATGATGAGGTGAATGATTATCAATATTTGATTTTGCTCTTGCTATAAAAGGTTTGAAAACAATATAAAGTAATAAGCCTAAAAATCCAAAAGCAAGCGGAACAACCGTTAACCAAAGAATTATTGGATGACTTGCAGCTTCAATCCATGAACTAATTTCGTCGTAAACCAATTTTGCATTCAGCGAAACAATAATCAAAGCAATAATCCAGGCAGCTATTTGTGTAGTTCGTGAAATGTGAAAACCCTTCATTTTAGATTTATCACTCACAAAATGAATCAAGGGAATAATTGCAAAACCTAATTGCAAACTCAAAATTACCTGGCTCAGAATCAATAGTTTTCCCGTTACGCTATCTCCATAAATTAAGATCACGACAACAGCCGGAACAATCGCAATCAAACGGGTTATAATGCGTCGAACCCAAGGCTGAATTCTTAAATTCAAATAACCTTCCATTACGATCTGACCTGCTAAAGTTCCCGTAACGGTCGAGCTTTGTCCTGCAGCAATCAAAGCAACGGCAAATAAAATGGGCGCCCATTTGGTTCCTAATAAAGGTTCGAGAAATTGGTGTGCATCCTGAATTTCGGCAACTTCAAACATTCCATTTTTATAAAATGTAGCTGCGGCTAAAATTAAAATGGCAGCATTTACAAAAAAGGCCAGGTTAAGGGCAATGGTTGAATCAATAAGATTATATTTCAACGCTTGTTTTATTCCCGCCGGAGTTCTGTCGAATTTTCGGGTTTGAACTAAAGAGGAATGCAGGTATAAGTTGTGAGGCATGACGGTTGCTCCAATAATCCCGATAGCAATGTATAAAGCGGCAGAATTGGGCATTGAAGGAATAAGTCCGTAGAGTACTTTATCTAATTCAGGTTCTGCAAAAATCATTTCGAAAATGAACGAGAAACCAATAATGGCGACTAATACAATAATAAAAGCCTCCATTTTACGGATCCCTTTATTGATTAAGAACAATAATAAGAAGGTATCTAAAACGGTAATTAAAACTCCTTCGATCAACGGAATATCAAAAAGGAGATTGATCCCGATTGCCATTCCTAAAACTTCAGCAAGATCACAAGCCGCAATGGCAATTTCAGCCAGAAAGTATAAAATATAGTTGATGAATTTCGAATAGGTTTCTCTTGATGCCTGCGCTAAGTCACGTTGTGTCACAATTCCTAAACGTGCGCTTAAGCTTTGAAGCAACAAAGCCATTAAGTTGCTCATTAACAAAACCCAAAGCAAAGAATACCCAAACTGGCTACCACCGGCAATATCTGTTGCCCAGTTTCCCGGGTCCATATATCCAACACTTACTAAATATGCCGGGCCTAAAAAGGCTAATATTTTTCTGAAACCTGTTTTTTTATTTTGTGTTGCGACCGATTGGTGAACTTCTTCTAAAGATTTACCCATTGTAAAAATGTTGTTTGAACAAATATATAGAAAAATTATATTCGCTCAACAATATTTTTAGACAAGTCTAAAACTTAAATGTTAGAATTCAAACAATTTGGGCATAATCCTGACAACGTAAAGTTTATATCATTGACTTTGTAATTGTGCGGAATAATATAACTCGGCTTTACATTTTCAAGGCAAGTTATTTCCAAACACTTCTCACAACTAAAATGAGCATGATTATGAATGTGCACACGTTGTGCATGATGATGGCATTTTGCATACTTAACCGTTCCGTCAAGATTCACGATTTTATGAACGATATCGTCATTTACTAATCGTTCTAAGATTCTGTAAATGGTAACACGATCGCATAAATCTCCCGTTTGTTTCTGAATTTCGGCGTGCGAGAGCGCGGTTTTAGATTTACCAAATATCTCTAAAACGGCCGTCTTTGCTACTGTATTTCTTGTTGTTTTCATTTTTATGGAATTAAAAATATTATCGCAACAATGTTGCAATTAAAAATAATTGATATATTTGCAACAAAATTGCATTAAGCAAATGTACTGAAAATGAAGAAATCTACCACACCTTTTTACGATATTTTAGGAATCTCAAGTGCAACCATTTGTTTGGTTCATTGTCTGGTTTTTCCGCTTTTAACAATTTTGCCAATAGGTTTAAGCCACAATCCTTTTATCGATTTGATATTTGCGGCGATGGGACTTTTTGCCATTTTCAAAATTATAAATAAATCTAGTCTTTTAATATCTACAATCCTTGTTATTTCTATGGCATTGATCTGGATTAGCGTTTTAAGCGAACTTTTTCTGGAGATTCATCTTGATCTGATCTTTATTGGAGGTATCGGAATGATCATCGGGCATTTTTTAAATTATAAAAATCATAAACAATCGTAACAATGAAAAAATTACCCGTAACGGTACTAAGCGGATTTCTGGGTGCCGGAAAAACAACGCTCCTCAATCATATTCTTCATAACAAAGACGGATTAAAAGTTGCTGTCATTGTCAATGATATGAGCGAAGTAAATATTGATGTGCAGCTCGTGAAAAATGAACATACTTTATCAAGGACTGAAGAGAAATTAGTAGAAATGACCAATGGCTGTATTTGCTGCACCTTACGGGAAGATTTAATGATTGAAGTCGAAAAATTAGCCAAAGAAAACAGATTTGATTATTTGCTTATAGAAAGTACTGGAATTAGCGAGCCTATTCCCGTTGCACAGACTTTTTCTTTTGTGAATGAAGATGAGAATATCGATTTATCGAGATTTAGTTATATCGATACGATGGTTACGGTGGTGGATAGTTTTAATTTCTTTAAAGATTTTGGTTCTGCCAAAACATTACAGGAGCAAAATTTATCTGATATTGAAAATGATAATCGAACAATTGTGAATCTTTTGGTCGATCAGGTAGAGTTTGCTAACGTGATTATTTTGAATAAAACAGATCTAATCAGTTCTGAATCATTGGAAATACTGAAAGCTTCGATTCAAAAACTCAATCCAGTGGCGAGAATAATTACTTCGGTTTTAGGGAAAGTGAATCCAAATGTAATTATAAATACTGGATTATTCAATTATGAAGATGCTGAAAATTCCGCAGGTTGGATTAGAGAATTAGAAGGAATTCATACGCCCGAAACCGAAGAATACGGAATCAATTCTTTTGTGTTTCGGGATTCAAAACCTTTTCATCCCAATCGATTATGGAATTTCATTACTTTTCATTTTCCGTCCAACATTATTCGAAGCAAAGGATTATTATGGATGGCATCAAGACCGGAGCAGGCCATTAACTGGAGTCAGGCGGGCGGATCTATGAAAGTCGAAGGTGCCGGAGTTTGGTGGGCAAGTATGCCGCTCAGCGAAAGAATGACTTTTAACAATTTTGTTGAATTTCAGGATATTATAGAAGAACGCTGGACTTCTAAATTTGGGGACAGACTCAACGAAATTGTTTTTATTGGCCAAAAGATCAATGAAACTGAAATTATCAAAGAACTTAATAACTGTCTTTGCACCGAAGATGAAATTGTAGATTATCATGACGGTTTCTTCTCTACAAAAGATCCTTTTCCAATTCCGAGAAATTAGTAAAAAACTTAAAACTATGATATACAATAATAAATACGACGTTATAATTATCGGAGGTAGCTATAGTGGACTTTCGGCGGCAATGAGCTTGGGGCGTTCTTTACGACACGTTTTAGTGATCGATAGTGGTTTGCCTTGCAACAGACAAACACCACATTCGCATAATTTTATCACGCACGATGGAGAGAAACCAGCTATAATTTCGGCGAAAGCCAAAACCCAGGTAGACTTTTATGAAACGGTTCAATTTTATAACGGACTTGCCATTAGCGCCATTAAAACAGAATCTGGTTTTGAAATAGAAACTCAGTCGGGAAAGATTTTTACATCTAAAAAAGTATTGTTTGCAACAGGCGTAAAAGATTTACTGCCACAAATTCCTGGTTTTGCAGAATGTTGGGGAATTTCGGTTTTGCATTGTCCGTATTGTCACGGTTATGAAGTAAAAAAAGAAAAAACTGCCATCGTAGCCAATGGTGATATGGCTTTTGATTATGCTAAAATGATTTCGAACTGGACAAAAGATTTAAGATTGATTACCAATGGGAAATCGAAATTGACTTTAGAGCAAACTCAAATGCTGAAGAAACATAAAGTTGAAATTATCGAACATGAAATCGAGGCTTTGGAACACGAAAACGGAAATGTTCAGCATATTGTCTTTAAAAATCAATCAAAAGTATCCGTAAAAGCGATTTATTTCAGAGCACCTTTTGAGCAGCATTGTTCTTTACCGGAATCTTTAGGCTGTGAATTGACAGAACAAGGTTTATTGAAAGTAGATCCTTTTCAGAAAACGACAATTGCAGGAGTTTTTGCGAGTGGAGATTGTCACATTCAGGCACGGTCTGTTGCAATGGCGGTTTCTTCAGGATCTTTTGCAGGAGCGATGATCAATAGAGAAATTATTGACGAAGAATTTATTTAACTTAAACCTGATTGAATGTAAACGAAAACAAAAAAAGCTCTAGCTAAACCTCTAAAATTTGGCTAAAGTCTTTTTTTATTCAATCTTGTTCCCCTAGCTGAAGCTAGGGGCTATGCAAAGAACGTTCGGTTTTTAAAACATAAAGAAACTATATAAATCAATGTTTGAAATTTCTTTTTTTTGTGCCGTTAGGCACTAAATACCGGTAGAAAACAGGAATTGAAATATAATTGAAGCGTGCCGTAGGTACGCAACAAAACGATAGCTGTTGCGTACCTACGGCACGCTAAACTAATTGTGAATTAATGACTACCAATATTTAGTGCCTAACGGCACATTAAACCTTTGATAACATAGCTATTGCAACCGCTTAAAAAGGCATTTCAACTTTGCATTAATTCACATAGACTATGCGAAGAAAGCGAGCTTTCTTTTACTGCTTGAAAAAGAAACTATAAAACCCTACCGTCTGGACACAACTCTAAAGAGTATCCAACCTTGCATGACTGAAGTGAATTTTTGCAGGCCAATCCAAAAGGTTGTGATGCCAGGTTTCCTTTCAGAGAGATAACCTTTCCATCCTCCTAATCTAGCAATAGCCCATATATATCGTTTCAAATCTGACGATTTATATGGGTTTTTTAGTTTTTCGGTTTTTCCTTCTAATTGGGTGATTTGTAATTCTAAACATTCCATTTCTTCCTCTGAAAAGCAGCTTTTTGGTTCGGTCTCTTCTTCGCTGGCATAAGCTATTTGCATTATAAAAAGCTTTATAATAGTCTCCAGCATCAAAAGACATAGTTTACGAACTGCTTTACCTTGAGATAATTCGCTTGCTTCGATATTGAAGCCCTCTTTCTTTAAAATTCTAAATACTTCTTCAATAGTCCATCTGTAGGTATACCATTCGATACAAAGTAATGCAGTTTGTAGATCTTCAACTTTTTTAGTGGTTAATAATCTCCAATGTATGGGGTTTTCAATATTTTCTCCAACTTCTTTTGCCTCGATGGCATAAAGATTTATTTTATCTGGAAGATGTTTGCCTGAATATTGATGTTTACCTATTGTTATTTCTGAAAAGCGTACTTCTATAGCAGCAGTTCTTTTCTGCATTTTCCTTCTTTTGTCACCTTCTAATTCAATTGTATACATCCCTTGAAGGGGCTGGGAATTTAGGTGATCAAAAAGTTTGGTTTTAGTATCTAACATTCGATTAAATCGCGATCTAATCAATAAATGTGTTTTGCTGTCAGGGACAAGGCAAAATTGTTCGTAGATATCTCCCTCTCTGTCCTGAATAATGATTATTTCTTTTGCTTGACTTAGCTTTTTCTTTGTTTCAAGAGAAGAATCTATCCATCTGTAAGACTCTTTTTCTTCAATAGGTATGCGATTGTGAGTGTTGGTTTTCATTTTAGCTGGCAGCTCATGTCCTCTATTCCATATTTTTACATCTGAAAAACCATATGGCATTAAAGTTTCTGCATCTATAATAAAACTTGGATGTATAAAAAAACCAAGTCCTCCAACAGAAGCATTGGTCAGTCCAATTGATTCATCCTTTTTAATCCTATTTCTATGATTATAAAGGTTTATTTCACTGCTATCCTGAATACACAATACAGATTTGTCTTCAACACAGCTTACACAATTAATAGACATGTTCTTTATAATATCAGCTTCGCTGACGTTATCATTTTGCAAAAATCGATAAATCGCTTTGGCTTCAGAGTCACTTTCTGCTAATTGTCTTATCGAATAAATACTATTAGCAAACAAGCGATTGAGAATAGAATTACCTCTATTCAACAATCGCTTGTCTTTTAAATTTTCAAAATATCTAGTCTGCACTTTTTCTCAAATATAATTAAAAATATATTTGTGTCCAGACGGTAGCTATAAAACCTATGTTTTTATATGTTAAAAATAACTCCAAAGTATTGAATTAAAACACATTTAAAAGTTTTTTACTTTAGAAACATTATTTGTCAAATTTAATTTTTAGTTTTGTCTAAATTTAATTTTATAAGAATGAAAAAACTATTTTTGATATTGCTTTTATTTGGTTTGCAAATTTCGTTCGCTCAGGAAACTTCTAATATTTCAGGATTTATCTCAGGCGAGCGGCATAAATTACAGTTGGTAAATGTTCAGTTAACAGGAACAAAACATAAAACGGTTACCGATAGTTTAGGGTTTTATAAATTAGAAAATGTTGCAGTTGGCAGTTATACGTTACAAGTTTCTCAAATAGGTTTCCAGACAATAAGGAAGAAAATAGAAGTTATTGAAGATTCTATTCAGTCCTATGACTTTGAATTAACGGATAACGAAAATCAACTGAACGAAGTGGTAGTTTCGGGGACTTTAAAAGCGGTAAGAAGATTAGAAAGTGCTGTTCCGGTTGAGGTTTATTCGCCGGTTTTCTTCAAGAAGAATCCAACGCCAAGTATTTATGAAGCACTTCAAAACATTAATGGCGTTCGGCCACAGCTCAATTGTGGCGTTTGCAACACGGGAGATATTCATATCAACGGTTTAGAAGGTCCGTATACTTTGGTTTTGATAGACGGAATGCCAATCGTGAGTAGCCTTTCAACCGTTTATGGATTATCCGGAATCCCTAATTCTTTGGTCGAAAGAATCGAAATTGTAAAAGGCCCGGCATCGTCTCTTTATGGAAGTGAAGCGGTTGGAGGTTTGATCAACATTATTACCAAGAACCCAACCAACGCGCCTTTGTTTTCTGCGGATGTTTTTACGACTTCGTATCTGGAAACCAATGTCGATTTGGGAATGAAATTCAGCCCGACTAAAAAATCAACAACACTTTTGGGAATCAATTATTTCGATTACAATCAGGTTGTCGATAAAGACAGGGATGGTTTTACTGATGTTACACTTTCGCAAAGAATTTCGGTTTTTAATAAATGGAATTTTCAAAGAGAAAATAACCGTTTGTTTAGCATCGCAGCACGCGGAATGTATGAAGACCGTTGGGGAGGCGACGTGCGTTGGGAGAAAAAATACCGAGGTGGTGATGAAATTTATGGCGAAAGTATTTATACCAAAAGAGGAGAGTTAATAGGAAGTTATCAATTGCCATTCGAAGAAAAACTAATGCTTTCGTTCTCCGGAAATGTGCATTATCAGGACAGTCGTTACGGAACAACATCGTATATCGCCAATCAAAAAATAGGTTTCCTGCAATTGACCTGGGATAAAAAAATTGGTCGAAATGATTTTCTTGCAGGAATTGCCACTCGATATTCGTATTACGACGATAATACAACTGCCACAAAAGAACCGGAAAGTACGTGGTTGCCGGGAATTTTTGTTCAGGACGAAATTACGCTGTCTCCAAAAAGTCAGGTTTTGTTAGGAATGCGTTATGATTATAATTCGATTCACGGTTCGATTTATACGCCTAGAGTTGCATATCGATGGAAAGCGAATGACAATACTATTTTTCGTTTGAATGCGGGAACCGGATTTCGTGTTGTCAATTTATTTACCGAAGATCACGCGGCGCTTACAGGTTCCAGGGATGTGGTGATTAAAAGCGATCTGAAACCGGAACGATCTGTAAATGCAAACCTGAATTACATTCAGAAAATAAACTTTACAAACGGAACTTTTATAGGAATAGAAACAACGGTTTTTTATACACGCTTCAGCAATAAAATTATATCCGATTATGAAACGGATCCCAATAAAATCATTTACGATAACATCAATGGTTATGCCATTAGCCAGGGAATTAGTACTAACGTTGATTTGAACCTCACAAACGGATTAAAATTTATTCTTGGAGCCACAGTTTTAGATAATAAAAATGTTCAGGACGGAATTTCAGAAAGACCTTTTCTAACTGAAAAATTCACGGGAACCTGGAGTATTTCTTATAAGATAGAACCGTGGAATTTATCATTGGATTATACCGGGAATGTCTACAGCCCAATGAAATTGCCTTTATTGAGCGATTTAGATCCAAGAGATCCAAACTCGCCGTGGTATAGTATTCAGAATATTCAGTTTACATATTTTGGCTGGAAGAATTTTGAATTGTATGGCGGAGTAAAGAATCTATTGAACTTCACGCCAAAACGAAATAATCCGTTTTTGATTTCGAGAACCAATGATCCTTTCGATAAAAATGTACAATATGATGCAGCCGGAAAAGTTTTGGTAACGCCTGACAATCCGTACGGTTTGACTTTTGATACAACTTATGTCTACGGGCAAAACCAAACGATTCGTGGTTTTTTTGGGTTGCGATATACTTTGAGATAAGTTATTAATGATGGCACACGGATTAGACGGATTAAACAGGTTTTCGCTGATTCATATTTTTAAAATTGTTGATAAACATCTGTCAGGCTGAGCGGAGTCGAAGCCCGCTCCAACTTACAAGCCTTCGACTCCGCTCAGGATGACAGTCGAGTTTGTATCATTTAAAATGAAGGAAGTTTTTTTTGCCACGAATTGCACGAATTATCACGAATTTAATTAGTGTAAATTAGTGTGATTCGTGGCAAACTTTTTTCCAGTATTAAAAATAAAATCATTTTTAATCTTTCCAATCTGTGGCAAAACAAACAAAACAAATGAAAAAGCTATTACTTATAATCTTCTTAGCTATAACTTCAACAGGATTTTGCCAGTTAAAGCAACATTCTTTTGAGGAAGTGGATAGTTTGCAGCAGATTCAAAAGAAGAAAATAATCGTTTTTATTCATACCAATTGGTGTCACTTTTGCCAACGAATGAAACAAACGACTTTCAAAAATCAGGAAATCATTGATAAACTGAATTCGGATTTTTATTTTGTGGATTTGAATGCAGAGGAAAAACGAGATATTACTTTTAATAATCAGATTTTTAAATACAAACCTTCGGGGAACAATGTTGGTGTTCATGAATTGGCCTTGCAATTAGGAACGATCAAGAATCAAATCGTATATCCGGTTTTATGTGTTTTGAATGGAAAGAAGGAGATTCTCCTACAATACAACAACTATCTTAATTCAAAGGATTTTAAACTACTTTTAGAAAAATTGGAAGAATAAAATTTGTTATTTTTGAGAATGCAATCTTCACAAATCAAACACTTCGACTACATTTTTACAGGATCAGGTTTATCTGCTTTGATGACCGTTTATAAAATGGTAATGTCTGGAAAATTCAGTGATAAATTAATTTTATTGTTAGACGAAGATTCGAAGAAAACCAATGACAGAACATGGTGTTTTTGGGCAAAAGATGAAACGCTTTGGAATTCTATCATCTTTAAAAAATGGGATTTGGCTCTTTTTGCCAATGAAGATTTCAAACGTGATTTAGCGTTGAAACCTTATCAATACAATCAAATACGAGGATTAGATTTCTATAATTTTGTTTTTACAGCGATTTCAAAACATCAAAACATTACTTTTTTAAACGAAAAAGTAACCGATATCAATGAACTCGAAACCCATGTTTTTGTGGGTACAGATGAAAACAGATATACCTGCGATTATTTATTCAATAGTATTTACACCAAAGCTTTTGCTTTAAGTCAAACCAAATATCCGGTTTTGCAACAACATTTTATAGGTTGGTTTGTAAAAACCGAAGAGGAAATTTTCAATTCGGAACAAGCGACTTTCATGGATTTTTCGGTTGAACAAAGGGGGAACACACGTTTTATGTATGTTTTGCCTATTTCTAAAACCGAAGCTTTAATAGAATATACACTCTTTTCTGAAGATCTTCTGCCAAAAGAAGAATACGAAAACGAGATTCAAATTTACTTGCGAAATCTCGGAGCTGATCAATATCAAATTATTGAGAAGGAGCAAGGGAGTATTCCAATGACGTGTTTTCCTTTTTGGAAAAAGAATACAAAACGAGTCCTGAATATAGGAACTGCCGGCGGATGGACAAAAGCAAGTACGGGTTATACTTTTAAAAATTCAGATAAAAAATCTTCAAAATTAGTTGATTTTCTAATAGATAGAAGTCCTTCGATTCCGCTCACGATGACAATGTTTTACAAGAAAAACAAATTTTGGTTTTATGATTTATTGCTTTTAGATATTCTGTATCGTCATAATGAGTTAGGAAGTGCTATTTTTTCATCCATGTTCAAAAAAGGAAACCCAGCTTTAATTTTTAAATTTCTGGATGAAGAAACCTCTTTGCCTCAAGATGTTAAAGTTATTTTAAAGTGTCCTAAAATGCCATTTATAAAGGCGTTATTTAGAGTGATTTTTCTTTCAAATAATTTTAACAAAAAGCAATAACCTTTGAAAAATATTACTTTAGGATTTAGTCTCTTTTTTACTCTTTTATCTTTTGGACAAGTTTCTACAAACAAAAACCACGATGCAATTGTTGAAGAATTTCTAACCAATTGTGCAGAGAAACATAACTATGTTTTTGAAATGACCGCGTGGCAGGATTGTCTTGATCAGGGTCTTAAAAAAGACAGTACCGTTGCTTATTTATGGCAGCAAAAAGCAATGCCTTATTTTAAATGCAAAAAATACGAAGTTGGAATGCAATATCTGGATAAGGCTGTTTTGTACGACAAACAAGAATGGTTGCCTTACAGAGGTTTTATGAAATGTATTTTCTCAAGAAACTATAAAGATGCTATCAAAGATTTAGAAGAATGTATTAAACTCTATGGAAACGGTTATAGGATGGATCATACTTATGGTTTTTATATGGGACTTTGTTATTTGCAATTGAATGAGTACACAAAAGCAGAAAAACTTTTTGATGATTATGTAAATGATATTTATAAAAACAGACAAAAATTAGAACATCCAACTGCTTATTTTTATCAGGGAATTGCTAAATATGAACTTAAAAAATGGGATGAAGCAATAGCTATTTTTGATAAAGCAATAAAAATTTATCCCGAATTCTCAGATGCTAAATATTACAAAGCCTTTTGCTTGCTTAAACAGGGGAAATCTAAAGAAGAAGTAATTGCTTTGGTAGGAATAGCGCGGGAAGACGCTGCAAAGGGATTTTCTATCAATGAAGACAATACAATCTACGAAACCTATCCCTACCAAAATAAATTTACGAAATAACATCAATTATAAATTAAAACTAGGTTATACTTTTTTTGTTTCAGGCAGATTTAGCAGAATATTTAAGGTGTTTTCTATCTAAAATATTTGTAGAAATTTAAAATAACCTGCATTTATCAGCCAAAATCCGCCAAATCTGCGGGCCATTTCTCATACCATAAAATATCAATTCAACTATAACAAAACTTTATACCTGAAATTAACTAGTTGCGAGTAAACTTTGTAACTTTGCAGATCAAAAGTAAAATTTAAAAATAAAGAGATATGTATCCAGAAGAAATGGTAAAACCAATGCAAGCTGAATTGACAACTGCAGGTTTTCAAGATTTACATAGTGCTGACGCTGTAGATAATGCTATCAAAGCTGAAGGTACCACTTTAGTTGTTGTAAATTCTGTTTGTGGTTGTGCTGCAAGAAATGCACGTCCGGGAGCAAAAATGAGTTTAGAAGGAGCTAAAAAACCAGATCACTTAATCACGGTTTTCGCAGGTGTTGACAAAGAAGCTGTTGATGCTGCAAGACAACATATGTTCCCTTTTCCTCCATCATCGCCATCTATGGCTTTGTTCAAAAACGGAGAGTTGGTTCACATGTTAGAGCGTCACCACATCGAAGGTCGCCCAGCAGAATTAATCGCTGAGAACTTGCAAGATGCGTTTAACGAGTATTGTTAATTAAGTTGCTGAGGTTCTAAGTTATATTAAAGACTGTCTATTTAGGCAGTCTTTTTTATTTGAAGCTAATCCAGCTGTCCGTTATATCTTTTGTGCCGAACACCGGCCCAAAAGGATGCCACTCCCATCTGGGTTAAAAATCAGAAATACTAAGAATTTTAGTTTTTCAACTTAGAACCTTAAGCAACTTAGCGTCTCAGGACCTTTGTGCCTAGGAACCTTTGCAACTTCGAACCTTTTTCCGTACTTTTGCACCTCAAAAAATAATTTCTAAACTTAAAAACTGTTTATAGCATGCAACTGTACAACACTTTAAGCGCAGAAGAAAGAGCCATCATGATCGATGATGCCGGTAAACAACGACTAACGTTGTCTTTCTATGCGTATGCCAAAATTCAAGATCCCAAAAAATTTCGCGATGATTTATTTGTAGCCTGGAATAAGCTTGATGCTTTAGGCCGAATTTATGTTGCCAACGAAGGAATAAATGCTCAGATGAGTATTCCGGAAGAAAATTTGGAGGCTTTTAGAACTACTCTTGAAGTTTATGATTTCATGAAAGGTATACGATTGAATGAAGCGGTAGAACACGATGATCATTCGTTTTTAAAATTGACTATTAAAGTTCGTGATAAAATCGTCGCTGACGGTTTGAACGACGAAACTTTTGATGTAACCGATATAGGCGTTCACTTGAAAGCCAAAGAATTTAATGAAATCCTTGATGATCCCAATACGATTGTAGTAGATTTTAGAAATCACTACGAAAGTGAAGTAGGACATTTTAAAGGCGCTATTACTCCAGACGTTGAAACGTTTAGAGAGAGTTTGCCTATAATCAACGATCAGCTTCAGAACCATAAAGATGATAAAAATCTGGTGATGTATTGCACCGGTGGAATTCGTTGCGAAAAAGCGAGTGCTTATTTTAAACACCAGGGCTTTAAAAATGTTTTTCAATTAGAAGGCGGAATCATTAATTACGCCAAACAAATTGAGGCAGAAGGTTTAGAAAGCAAATTTATTGGGAAAAACTTTGTATTTGATAATCGTCTTGGCGAAAGAATTACTGAAGATATTATCTCTCAATGCCACCAATGTGGAAAACCTTGTGACAATCACACCAATTGCGAAAATGACGGCTGTCATTTGTTATTTATTCAATGTGACGAATGTAAAGCTGCAATGGAAAACTGCTGTTCTACAGAATGTCTTGATGTTATACACATGCCTTTGGTTGACCAAGTTCGTTTAAGAACCGGAAAACAGGTTGGAAACAAAGTTTTTAGAAAAGGAAAATCTGAAAATCTAAAATTCAAACATTCAGGGGAATTATCAGATAATTCATTGGCTACAGTCGACCCGAGCTTAAGCGAACAGGCGAAGCAAAAGCCTGCCGATATTCGCCAAAAAATAAAAGTCAAAAAAGTACTTCTTGGTAAAGCGGAACATTATTATGTAAAAGCACAAGTTGGTCTTTTTACTTTAGAAAACCACGAATTAAATTCTGGTGATAAAATCTTAATTTCCGGGCCTACTACAGGTAATCAGGAATTGGTTTTAGATAAAATGATTGTCAACGATGCAGATGCCACTACTGCTAAAATTGGAGATCGAGTTACTTTTGAAGTTCCATTTCGTATTCGTTTGTCAGATAAGTTGTATAAAATTGTAAATTAGCTGAAATTTTAAGCTAATTTACATGTCGAATTCGTTTACCAAATTATGGATTCATGCAATTTGGGCAACCAAAAACCGTCAGGAATTAATTGATTATTCAATTGAGGAAAAATTGTATGATTATATCCGAGAGGAATTAATTGAACAAGGATGTCCCGTTAGAATCATTAATGGAATGCCGGATCATGTGCATGTTTTATTTTTACAAAATCCACAAAAAACTATCTCAGACCTTTTAAAGCAAATAAAAGGAAGTTCTTCGCATTTTATAAATAGTGGGGATTTTATCCTTGAAAAATTTGCCTGGCAAACGGGATTTGCGGCTTATTTAGTCAGCGAATCTCAGTGAGAGGTTGTGTATAATTATATAAAAAATCAAAAACAACATCATCTTAAGATCAATGGACAAGATGAATTTGATGAATTTGTAAAATTGCATAAACTGGGAAATAATACAAAATGATTGACGTTGCGTCCCCAAGGTTAAAACCTCGGGGTATGTGACAAAACGTTAAGAAATGTATTTAAAACATAGCGAACGGTTTCAACCGTTTGGATGGGGTAAGGGATGCTCTACTTTGCGTCCTCAAGGTTAAAACCTCGGGCTATGTCTAAAAATATTTAGAAAATGTATCTCGAAACATAGTGAACGGTTTCAACCGTTTGGAGGCGATATAAAATGCTCAATGATGCGTACCGATGTTTCAACCGTTTGGACACCATAAAATAGGGACTATATAATTGAAAAAAATAACCAATAGTTTTAACTATTGGAAACAATACAAATAAAAATGACAACAAATAACAAAATTGAATTGATGGCTCCCGCAGGGAGCTTTGATTCACTTCAGGCAGCGCTCGATAATGGCGCTGATTCTATTTATTTTGGAGTAGAACAACTTAATATGCGCGCGTTCGACAGTAAATTTTACTATGGATGATTTGCAGGAAATCGCCAATCGTTGTGAAGCCAAAAAAGTTAGAAGTTATCTGACTTTAAATACGATCATTTACGATCACGACTTATCTGTTGTAAGGACATTGTTGAATAAAGCCAAAGAAGCGAATATTACAGCTGTAATTGCCTCTGACCAAGCTGTGATTGCAATGGCAAGAACAATTGGAATGGAAGTTCATATTTCGACCCAATTGAATGTAACGAACATTGAGACCATAAAATTCTACAGTTTATTTGCTGATACTATGGTTTTAAGCCGTGAACTGAGTTTGCGTCAGGTAAAAAGTATTACTGATCAAATAGAGAAAGAAGAGATAAAAGGTCCAAACGGCAATTTAGTCGAAATCGAAATTTTTGGTCACGGTGCCTTGTGTATGGCGGTTTCAGGTAAATGTTATTTGAGTTTACATTCACATAATTCATCTGCAAATCGTGGAGCGTGCAAGCAAAACTGCCGAAAAAAATATACCGTTATCGATCAGGAAACTGGTTTTGAGATTGAAGTTGATAATGAATACCTGATGTCGCCTAAAGATTTATGTACGCTTGATTTTTTAGATCAGGTAATCGATTCTGGAATTCAGGTGCTGAAAATCGAAGGCCGTGGCCGTGCGCCGGAATATGTAGCAACGGTTATCAAAACGTATCGTGAAGCTATAGATTCGTATTACGAAAAAACGTTCTCTAAAGAAAAGGTTTTTGTTTGGATGGAAGCTTTGAATACAGTTTATAATCGTGGTTTTTGGTCAGGGTATTATCTGGGTCAGGAATTAGGAGAATGGAGTGATATTCCAGGTTCTGCGGCGACGCAAAAGAAAGTCTATGTAGGCAAGGGAACGCATTATTTCCCAAAAGCTGAAGTTGGACAATTCAAAATTGAAGCTTACGATATTAAGATTGGAGATAGAATTTTAGTTACCGGTCCAAGTACAGGAGCGCAGGAAATGATTATTGATGAAATGATGGTAAATGATTTGGTTTCTGAAAAGGCTACAAAAGGTGACGATTGTACTTTTAAATTGCCTTTCAGAATAAGAATGTCTGATAAATTATATAAAATAGTGGAGGCGTAATGGTTATCATCACTTTACAAAGAGACAAATGCATTGGCTGTAATTATTGCGTCGAAATGGATCCGGTTCATTTTCAAATGTCTAAAAAAGACGGCAAATCGGTTTTGATTCATTCGAAAGATGCGAAAGGCTTTTTTACTTTAAAATCTCCCAATCAGACAATTGTCGAAAGTTGTGAATTGGCTGCGAAGGCTTGTCCGGTGAAGATTATTACGGTTAAGGAGACTTAGATTATTTTCCTGATTATAAATAAAAAGAGCCACAATTTGTGGCTCTTTTATCTTTTTAGATTGACTATTATTTAACAAGATTTACAAATTTAGCATTTGTCAAAGAAGACAAAGTTCCTTCTTTATCCATACCTTGCCAATCTGATATTTTTCCGTTTACATTAATTTTAATACCAACTGCGTTAGGTGTTTCATAGATGAGGTATTTTATGTTGCCGCTATTAAACTCCAATTCGTAATCTGCATTTTGTTTCCTGAATTTAAATATTGCTTTACCGGCTTTTTCCGGACTGGACGGATGTGCAAAAGAAACAAATTTATATTCGTCGTTTTGCTGAAAAGCATAATACAATATGTTATCAGCTTTAAATAAGATCACACGTCCTTTGCCGTTTTTTGTGTCGAAAGCAAGTAGTTTTCTTTCATTTAAACTGGATTCATAGAGCGACAAAGAAGTAAAAGGAACATATTGGTTGTTTTCCCATCTCTTTCCTGTTATTTGAGAAAAAGGACCTTCTACAAAACCATCTTCTACATAACTGGACAACATTTTTGCTTCTTTACCGGTAACGGTGAAATGTTCGATGCCATGAAGAGCAGCTCCGCCAGAACTCGATGTTATGATTCGTTTGTATTTAGGATTAATCTCAAATGAACCGCCTCGCACACAATGAGTATTATCATAAATACTGCTTATATTTGGACTAGGGACAAAACCTGCTGGCGTATTAATAAAGATACTTGCTGTTGCCTGTGGTGAATAGCATCCTTCATCAAAAAGTTCTGGATAAAAAATGATAATATCGGGTCTTCCGTCAAAATTCACATCTCCCAGTACACTGATATTTTTATTAGATATGCTTTTGAATGTTGTTGTCTTCGCTGTTTTGTTGATTTGTGGCGTAGAAAGTTCTTTTGTACCATATTCAAGTGCTATTTTTTTACTTTCATTTTCAGTAAGTTTATAATATTCTTTTATTTCTGAGTTGGTTGTATCCCGCACAAAGTACAAAGTATAGCCTTTCATGAAATCATTAATAAAATAGGCTTTCTGTGCGTGTAAAGTAGATACTGCTGTTAAGAGAAAAATTATTAAATAAATTTTTAGTTTCATATTTGATTTTGAAAATGCTTTAAAGATTAGAGTCTATTTTTGATACAACTTAAATGATATTCATTAATAAGTATTGTTTTACTCTTCTGAAACTTCAAGCTTATCAAAATCTTCTATTTCAGATAATTTAAGTAGTTTTATTTTATTGATTTTTGTTTCCTTCTTTTCAAACATCTCAGGTTCATCGATATTCGGGTTTGCGTTTTCGTTTACTATTTTTTTTCTGGTTAAGAAATTTATACTTGTTTCAGTAAGAACTGTAGGTCCGTGATTGCTACTTGCATCGTAGCCAATAAGTTCAAGATCTGAATTTTGAAGTCTAAACATATATCTCCAATAGCCGTATCTTCCGTGGGCATAATGTACAAAAAGTTTTCCTTTGGTTATTTCAACGCCTAGTTCCGGTGCAAAATAAACACCGCCTTCTTCATTTTCAGAAGAAAAACAGTCATAGTTTTTAACAGCCAGTTCGTAACCTTTATTTTTGTTTAACAGAACGATAATGCCCCTGCGATTACGATCTAATTCACCGCGGTATTCGTCTTTAACGATCTCACTTTTGTTAGTGCCTTTTATAATTAGAACACAGTCTTCGATTTTATCTTTATTTAAATCACCATAAATGGTATCAAAGATTACATAGCCTTTTGGAACAAAATCTGCAGGATTTTTTCCTATTTCAATTTCTGAAATCTCATTTTCAGGAACTTCTTCCACCACATTAAGGGCTTCCTGAATTTGTGCTGGTCCTTTTTTTGTTTTACTGCAATTAACGTTTCCTAATAATATTAAAATTGCTGTTGTAAATATTAAGTATTTATTCATAAATGTCTAATGGTTATGTTTCTGTTAGTCTTTCTCTGCTTTTACTTTATTTTTAGACTTTAATTTCCATTTCCCGTTTTTTCCAATGTATTCGTAATCAATCATATGTTTTCCTGTTCGGTGCTGAAAATGTTTTTTTATGGGTATAATAGTAAGATCGGTTTTTAAAAGATAACTGCTTTCTTCAGATCTTCCATAAGCGCTTCCATAAAGTTCGGTATTTATAGTGCTGGTTTCTTTGTCAAATTCAGGTCTGTTCCAGATATCAGTATCGTCAGCTGTATTATAGAGCCTTACGAGTTTTTGTTGTGTTTGATCATTAATAAATATAATGGTCCATTCATTAGTATTTACATTAGAAAATACCCAACACAGTAGATCTTCGTCTCCATCATTGTCAAAGTCGATAATTTTAAAATTTGAAATAAGCAAATCATTATCAAAGTTCCAGGGAAAAGGTTGATAACTCATATTTTCCTGAAATTGAAATTCATTGTTTTTTAATTGATAAAGTGACGCAATTGAGTCATTTTGTAAACGGAAAGAATATTTTAAGGGAATTTCACCTTTTAATTCAAATTCGCATTCAGGTTTTTCTTTAGTAAAATCAATATCATCTATGCTTGATGAATCGGCAGGAAAGTTGACTTTAAAAGTAAGAACTTTTATAGAATCATTTTGTGCTTGTGAGTAAGAAAAGGCTAATACAATTAATAAAAGTGAGAAAAAATGTTTCATTATGAGGATAATGTTTAATGTTTTTTAAGTGGAATTTATATTTTATAAAAATAGTTCATTTATGAAAACCCTCTATTTATAAAAGTACCATCACCTCGTTATCAGCTCAAAATAGTAAGAGAAGGCCTGTGCAAACGTGCAATTCGCAACTAGCCCGACCTAATCCAACTGAATGTTAGGCAGCGTATATTTTGTGTTCAGTACTATTTGAATTTTTGATAGTTTTTGTTCCAATATTCTTCGATGAAATTCCATTTGTCTGCATTACAATGTAAGACTGAATATGGAAGTTTTTTTATCAATTTTAAATTATTTTCATCATTTTTAAGCACCTTATAAACTTGAATACTTTGGGATTTTGCTTCTTCATCACAACCTTTCCCATAGATATTGCCTAATTCAACCTTTTCAAAATTTTTGAATGTAAATAGTTTGCTTGTTCAATTGATATCGGCGCAACCTGCCCGGCAATAGCTATACCAATAATTAGGATTGGATTTTAGTTGAACAGGCTCACGGATACGTTCAAAGCCTATAGATTTCACAAAAGTATTATTTAATGAATCATACAGATAAAGTTCATGGTCACCCCTCTGTTCTCCACGAGAAAACAAGATGTCGAAATAACCATCATTATTAAAATCTATAAATTCTTGATTAGAAAGTCCGCCTTTGTCAATGTAGGTTGTAAAATTTTTTAAAGATATGCTTAAAAAAAAGCTATAAGTTTTTAGACCTGACAGATTTTAAAAACCTGCCAGGTCTGAATTTTATCCTTTTAGGATTTTACTTTTCTCTGTCTCAAATTCTTCAGTATTTAAAATACCGGCATCTAAAAGTTCCTTAAGATCCAATAAAGCTTTTTTCTTTTCTTCCATAGAACTTACTGTACTATTGTTTTCTTCTGTTGCAACTGTTTTAATTGGAGTAACAACTGTTCGGGATGGCGCAACTTTCAAAATCATTTCGGTAATTTCATTAAATCCTTTTACATTTGAGTAATCAATAGCTTTTTGTTCTTTCACGTTTACGATTGTGGCATCGGCGTTGTTTTCAAGTAAATACTTCACTACATCTTTTTTGCCGCTTGCCGCACTGTAATGCAAAGGTGTATTTCCGGATTCGTCTTGTATGTTGATGTTTGCGCCTGCGTCGATCAGCAGTTTGGCCATACTCAGATTGCCTTTTTTTGTGGCAATATGCAACAGGCTTTCGCCACCATAACTGTAACTGCTGTTGAGTGTAAAACTAGAATCGACCGCAATATTCGTTGCGCTGATCACCCAATCCAGGTAATCATTCATCGATGAGGTATCTTCGGCAACTGGTTTGCTAAAGTTTACATCAACCCCATTGTCTAAAAATAAGCCCACGATTTCTTTTTGATTGTTGCTGCAGGCGTACCAAACAGGTGAATGACCACTACTGTTTGAAGTAAATACATTAGCACCTCTTTCAACTAATAATTTGGCAAGCATTCTGTTGGTTTCGTAACACGCACTGAGCAGTGCATTTTCACCTGCGTGATTCATGTGGTTAATGTCGGCGCCATTGTCCAGCAGCAAAGTTACCATTGGTAAAGATTTTGTGTAACAAGCGAAAATCAAAGGAGTATTTCCTTGTTTGTCAGTGGCATTAATATTAGCGTCCTTATCTAAAAGTAATTGTATTATTTCGCGATTTTGTTTTCTGGAAGCAATTAACAGAGGTGTTTCGCCATTGTTGTTCAAAAGATCCACATCTATTCCGGCGTCTAATAATTTTGAAGCTATTTCAACTTGTGCAGTCTGAACTGTTAAATGCAAAAGACTGTTACCGCTTTTGTCGTTTATTTCAATTTTTGCACCATTTTCCAGGAGATAAAGTGTAGTTTGTTTTTGTTTTTGCAAACAGGAGAAGAATAAAGGCGTTTCTCCCTCGTGATCTTCATAATTGATATCGGCACCATCTTCGCATAATAGTTTCACGATATCCAGATATCCTCTGTGGGCGGCATAATGCAAAGCTGTTCTTCCTTTTTCATCGGTATATTTTACATCAACTTCTTTATTTTGAAGCAGTAATTCGGCTATTTTTCTGTTGCCGTTTTCGCAGGCAAGTATAAATGACATGGACATATATTGTTGTTTTTTTATATAATTTTGTTCTTAGGATTTCATTAAAAGTTCGACAGTTTTTATTTTAAGGTTGTCTTCCGAAGCAATCATAAGGGCAGTTTCGTCTTTATCATTCGTAATGTTTTTATCAGCACCGTTTTCCAATAATAATTTTACTTTTCTATACGTTTCTTTTGCAGTTTCGGCATCATAATTTACGTTGTATTCACAAATTTTATGCAATAATGTGTTACCCTCATTGTCCTGTTCGTTGAGGTCAATGGATGAAGTATCCAATACAGATTTTAGAATAGTGGCGTTTTTTTCTGCAATATAATCCAATGCTGATTTTGGTTTTCCGTAGTATTGAGCACAATAATTAAGATCAGCACCATCTGATAATAATCGTTCTAAAAATTTCAAACTACTTTCTGAATCTGACATCGATCGGATATATTCTGTTAATAACGTTCGTTCGTTTTTGTTGATGATATTGAAATTTACAGTACAAGCAGCAGCCAAAAGATCATACATTTCATAAGAAGATTGCTCGGCTACAGCATAATAAAAAGCATTGTTCTCGAGGTTGTCTGTTTCATTTGCATCTGCGCCATTATCAAGCAATAATGCAATGTATTCTTTTTTGACCTTTTTTACCGCACAAAGTAAGGCTGTTGTACCAACGATATTTTTTTCATTAATATCGAGACCGTTTTCCACTAATAAACGAATGTATGCTGCTCCTTTTTCTGGATCTAAACCGTAAATGTTTATAACACGGTAAATCAAATTTTCTCCCGCATTGTTTTTAAACTGAGTATTACAGCCAGAATCTTCAATTAGACTTTTAATAAGGGGTGCTGCAGCTCCTTTCTCGATGCAATATCCTAATAAAGTCTGGTCGCTGACTTCATCATTAATATTTTCCATTTTTGACATCAGAGCTTTAAAAAATGAAACAGATTCTTCGTCACCTTTTAAATCCCGGGAAACAGTACTAAAAATAGATTTGTCAAAATTGTCCAGTTCATAAATATCTGTTTCGATAAAACCCGCTTTTATCAAAGCATCTATTAGATCAATAGCTTTTGCGTTAAGAATTTTAGTGATTATTTGCGAAAAATTGTTTTTAAGATATTGCTCGTTAAACGATTCTCCGTTTTTAAGCGCTGCTCTGGCAGCATCGAAATTCTCCTGAAAGATGTATTCTCCTATTTTGTTTTGTGTTGACATGTTTAAAAAAATTATGAAAATGAATATAAAACTTAAAATTATTATTTATGTGAATTTTTGGAATAAAAAAAGAGTTGTAAAAATTAAAACGTAAAATATAAAGCCGTAGTGCTTAATTATTGTTGTTGTGAAACAATTTTCCTGTTACGAGTTATCGTTGTCGCTACGAAATCAAAAGGCTTCGCAGAGAGGGCTAGAAGACAAATTAAAATTGATTACTTAAAAAATGATTTGCCAAATCACAAACTTATTTGCTGTTTAGTGGATTGTCAGCAACTTCCTGTATTATTACAATATATTGATTTTATTTAATGCCTTTAGTGCCATTTATTACTCTGTTTAACATCTAGATTGTATATTGTATTGAAAAGTTGACGAAGAGAATGAACGAGAAGTTTTTCATAATCTTTATTAAAATATTTTTCCATCTGTTCAATTGTTTTTTTGCAACCCGCAAAGTTCTAATAATATGCTCTTGAAGTTTAATGTGATACGACAAATTAGTAATAGAATAAGACATTTTAAACAACGTCTTAAAAATATTATGCCTTATAAATGAGTAGTTTACCTATTTAACAGAGCTTTAGAATAATCGATAAAAAAGCAAACTAAAAAAAATACTATCTTTACGGATTCAAACGTTTATGAACTTAAGCTGCTTTTGCAGCACTACATATAAAATTATGGCATGTACAAGTTGTTCAACCTCAGATGGTGGCGCACCAAAAGGTTGTAAAAATAATGGGACTTGCGGCACCGATAGCTGCAATAAATTGACGGTCTTTGACTGGCTCGCAAACATGAGTCCGTCTAATGGAGAAGCAATTTTTGATTGTGTTGAGGTTCGTTTTAAAAACGGACGTAAAGAATTTTTTAGAAATTCTGAGAAACTAACTTTAAGTATTGGCGATATTGTAGCAACTGTTGCATCGCCAGGACATGATATAGGGATTGTAACTTTGACAGGTGAATTGGTAAAAATTCAAATGAAAAAGAAAGGTGTAAATCACGAAAGCAACGAAATTCCAAAAATTTATAGAAAAGCATCCCAAAAAGATATTGATATCTGGTCTGTAGCGCGTGATCGTGAAGAACCAATGAAAGTTCGTGCACGTGAATTGGCTATTCAGCATAAACTTGAAATGAAAATTTCTGATATTGAATTTCAGGGAGACGGATCTAAAGCTACATTTTACTACACTGCGAATGACAGAGTCGATTTTAGACTTTTGATTAAAGATTTTGCAAAAGAATTCAGTACAAGAGTCGAAATGAAACAAGTAGGTTTCCGTCAGGAAGCAGCTCGTTTGGGAGGAATAGGTTCTTGTGGAAGAGAGCTTTGCTGCTCGACCTGGCTAACTGATTTTAGAAGTGTGAATACTTCTGCAGCACGTTACCAACAGCTTTCGCTAAATCCTCAAAAATTAGCCGGACAATGCGGAAAATTAAAGTGTTGTCTGAATTATGAGTTGGATACTTATATGGATGCATTGAGAGATTTTCCGGATTACGATACTAAATTAGTGACCGAAAAAGGAGATGCAATCTGCCAGAAACAAGATATTTTTAAAGGGTTAATGTGGTTTGCCTACACGAATAATTTTGCAAACTGGCATGTTTTAAAAATTGATCAGGTAAAAGAAATTATTGCCGAAAACAAACAGAAAAATAAAGTTTCATCACTAGAAGATTTTGCTATTGAAGTAGTTTCAGAACCTGAAAAAGACTTTAATAACGCAATGGGACAAGAGAGTTTAACTCGTTTTGACCAGCCAAAAAGAAAGAAAAAACCAAGTCGCAAACGCAAACCAAATGCTGAAGCTGCGATTGTGGCAACTCCAAACAAACCTCAGGCAGTTCCAAATCTAAACAAGCCGGCAGTTCCAAATCAAAATAAACCTGCGGCAGGAAATGGAAATTCAAATAAAGGGAACAAACCGAATAATAACAAGCCAAATCAAGCGAATAAAGCTAATAATTCGAATGATAACAAACCGGCTGAACCTAGAAAACCTATAATTATTACTAAAAATGAGAATAAAAAATAGCGGGATTCTTCTTTTGGTAGCAATACTTCTTTTTTCTTGTGATAAAAAAAGAGTGTTTGATGAGTACAAATCTGTTGGAAGTGCCTGGAACAAAGACAGTATTGTAACTTTTGACCTGCCGGTTTTAGATTCCACCAAAAAATACAATTTATTTATAAATTTGAGAGATAATAACAATTATCCGTTCAAAAATTTGTTTTTAATTGTGGCTATTGAAACACCTAGTGGTTTCACTAAAGTAGATACTTTAGAATATGAAATGGCAAAACCTGACGGAACCTTATTAGGAAATGGTTTTACGGATATAAAAGAAAGTAAGCTGTACTACAAAGAAGATGTAAAGTTTAAAGGAAAATATAAAGTACATATCAAACAAGCTGTTCGGGAATCAGGAAAAATTCCCGGAGTTCAGGCTTTAGAAGGTATTACAGACGTAGGTTTTAGAATAGAACAAAAAGATTAGAAAAATAGTTATGGCCATCAAGAAAAACAATCAACCTAATAGTAATAAGGATATTAACTACTATAAAAAGAAATTCTGGAGAATTTTTGCTTATACCTTATTGGGTATTTTAGCTTTCTTTTTATTTGCCTCGTGGGGTTTATTCGGATCGATGCCTTCTTTTGAAGATTTAGAAAATCCGGATTCTAATTTGGCTACAGAAATCATTTCGTCTGATGGAGTAGTAATTGGTAAATATTTCAAAACCAACAGATCTCAACTTAAGTATTCAGATTTGCCAAAAAGTTTGGTAGAAGCTTTAGTTGCTACTGAAGATGCTCGTTTTTATGATCACTCGGGTATTGACGGACGTGGAACTTTAAGAGCAGTTTTCAGTTTAGGAACTAATGGTGGAGCAAGTACATTAACGCAACAGCTTGCAAAACAATTATTTCACGGAGAAGGATCTAAGTTTCTTCCGTTCAGGATTGTACAAAAAATAAAAGAATGGATTATTGCCATTCGTCTCGAACGACAATATACCAAGAATGAGATTCTGGCGATGTATTGTAATGTATATGATTTTGGAAATTATTCCGTTGGAGTAAGTTCTGCTGCGCAAACCTATTTCTCTAAAGATCCAAAAGATTTAACGATGGATGAATCAGCTATGTTAGTTGGTATGTTCAAAAATTCAGGTTTATACAATCCGGTTCGTAATCCTGAAGGAGTAAAAAATCGCCGTAACGTTGTGCTTTCTCAAATGGAAAAAGCCAAAATGATTACAGAGTCTGAGAAATTAAGATTACAAGCTTTGCCGATTGCCTTAAAATTTAAATTAGAAAGTCACCGCGAAGGAACAGCTACGTATTTTAGAGAATATCTTCGTGATTATATGAAAAAATGGGTGTCTGAAAATAAAAAACCTGATGGTTCAGATTATGATATCTACAAAGATGGTCTGAAAATTTATACTACTATCGATTCAAGAATGCAGTCATATGCTGAAGAAGCTGTTTCTGAACATATGAAAAATTTACAACAACAGTTTTTTATTGAACAGAAAACCAATAAAAATGCGCCTTTTGTAAATATTTCTCAGGCAGAAACGGATCGACTAATGATGCAGGCGATGAAAAATTCTACGCGTTGGGCCATTATGAAAGATATGGATAAAAGTGAAGATGATATCATTGCTTCTTTCAAGGTAAAAACAAAAATGCGCGTATTTACCTGGAAAGGTGAACGTGATACAGTAATGACACCGCTTGATTCTATTCGTTATTTTAAACACTTTTTGCAATCTGGTTTAATGGCTATGGAACCGCAAACCGGAAATATTAAGGCATGGGTTGGCGGAATCAATTATAAATATTTCCAATACGATCACGTTGGGCAAGGGGCGAGACAAGTAGGTTCTACTTTTAAACCGTTTGTGTATGCAACTGCAATCGAACAATTGAATATGTCTCCTTGCGATTCTATTCTTGACGGACCATTTATGATTCATAAAGGGCGTCATAATGTTACTGCGGATTGGGAGCCAAGAAACTCTGATAACAGATACCGCGGTATGGTTACATTGAAACAAGGTCTGGCAAATTCGATCAATACCATTTCTGCAAAATTAATAGATCGCGTAGGACCGGAAGCTGTTGTCGAATTAACGCATAAATTAGGTGTGAAAACTGAAATTCCTGCACAGCCATCCATTGCACTTGGTGCTGTTGATATTACGGTTGAAGACATGGTTGCTGCTTACAGCACATTTGCAAATCAGGGAGTATATGTAAAACCGCAATTTTTAAGCCGTATTGAGAATAAAAGCGGAGAGGTTATTTATGAACCAATTCCTGAATCTCACGACGTTTTAAATAAAGATATTGCTTTTGCAGTAATCAAATTATTAGAAGGTGTTACTGAAACCGGTTCTGGTGCACGTTTACGTACGCAAGGAGGTGGAAGCGGAGACAAGCGTTGGACAGGATATCCGTATATGTTCAGGAATCCTATTGCCGGTAAAACAGGAACAACTCAAAACCAGTCTGATGGTTGGTTTATGGGTATGGTGCCTAATCTGGTAACTGGAGTTTGGGTAGGTTGTGAAGATCGTTCAGCACGTTTTAAAAGTTTAACTTACGGACAGGGTGCAACTGCAGCATTGCCAATTTGGGGTTATTTCATGAAACTTTGTTATGCTGATGCCGGACTTAAGGTTTCGAAATCAGAGTTTGAACGACCAGCAAATCTTTCGATAAAAGTAGATTGTTACAGTGCTCCAAAAGTAAAAGATACCACTGCAACAGAACAAAATACAGACGAATTCGAACTGTAGTTTAAATTCACTTTAAAATAAAAAATCCTTTTGTAATCTTCAGTAATTTAGAAGAAAACAAAAGGATTTTTTTTGGAATAAGATCTTACCGCAAAGAGCGCTAAGATTTATACAAAGTTCGCAAAGCTATTTAATAAATTACGCTTTGCGGACTTTGCATTTTTTATTGTGAACTCTGCGGTTAATTGCAGTTGGCTGTTAAATTACAATGAAATAAAATGTAGATTTATTTTTTACGAAATCGTTATAATTTGATCTAAAAATCTTATTTTTATCAAAAATATACAGTTATAAAGACAGTTTGTTATGATTACAAAAAAAGTAAATAACGTTCAGGATGCTACAGAAGGAATCGAAGGCGGAATGACTATTATGTTTGGTGGTTTTGGTTTGTGCGGAATTCCTGAAAATACTATTGCGGCATTAGTAAATACAACAATTTCAGATTTAACCTGTATTTCGAATAATGCCGGAGTTGATGATTTTGGTTTGGGATTGCTTTTGCAGAAAAAACAAATCAAAAAAATGATTTCGTCTTATGTTGGTGAAAATGCCGAGTTCGAACGTCAGATGCTTTCAGGAGAATTAGAAGTTGAACTTACTCCACAAGGAACTTTGGCTGAACGTTGTCGTGCTGCACAAGCTGGAATTCCTGCTTTTTTTACTCCTGCAGGTTATGGAACTGAAGTTGCTGAGGGAAAAGAAGTCCGTGAATTCAACGGAAAGATGCATATCATGGAAGAAGCATTTAAAGCTGATTTTGCGATTGTAAAAGCATGGAAAGGTGATGAAGCCGGAAATCTGATTTTTAAAGGAACTGCAAGAAACTTCAATGCTTGTATGGCCGGAGCTGCAAAAATTACAATTGCCGAAGTTGAAGAATTGGTTCCTGTTGGAACTTTAGATCCAAATCAAATTCATATTCCGGGAATTATGGTGCAACGCATTTTTCAGGGTGAGAAGTTTGAGAAAAGAATCGAACAACGAACTGTTAGGGTTAAAAATTAGATAATTAGAAAATGTGATAATTAGATAATTGATTAGATTGTGCGAAATGTAGCATTATCTAATTGACTCATTTGCACATTGACACATTTAAAAATTGACACATTCAAAAATATGTTAACAAAAGAAGATATTGCAAAACGAATTGCAAAAGAAGTAAAAGACAGGTATTTTGTCAATCTTGGTATTGGGATTCCAACTTTGGTTGCGAATTATGTCAGAGAAGATATTGCGGTTGAGTTTCAAAGTGAGAACGGCGTTTTGGGTATGGGACCATTTCCTTTTGCGGGAGAAGAAGACGCGGATGTTATCAATGCAGGAAAACAAACAATTACCACGCTTCCGGGTGCGAGTTTCTTTGATTCGGCTTTTAGTTTCGGGATGATTCGCAGTCAAAAAGTAGACTTGACGATTTTAGGAGCGATGGAAGTTTCAGAAAACGGAGATATTGCCAACTGGAAAATTCCCGGCAAAATGGTAAAAGGAATGGGAGGCGCAATGGATTTGGTAGCATCTGCCGAAAATATAATCGTGGCCATGATGCATGTTAATAAAGCAGGCGAATCTAAAATTTTGAAAAAATGTACTTTGCCATTAACGGGTGTAGGATGCGTTAAAAAGGTTGTAACTGAATTAGCAGTTCTCGAAGTAACAAAAAATGGATTTAAGCTCTTAGAACGTGCGCCAGGTGTTTCTGTACAACATATCGTCGCTTCGACAGAAGCAGATTTGATTATTGAGGGAGAAATTCCGGAAATGGATATAAAATAAATTCTCAGTTTATTTTAAAAATGTATTAAGGCCAGCTTTTTAAAAGGCTGGCTTTTATTTATAGATTATTTTAAAAATTTAGTCAGTGACAGATATGCTGCTTTATAGATTATAACCAACATGGTGATTTTGCAGATTCATGCGAAGCAGTTTCTACAGCAACTCTGGTAACTAAAATAGCCTAGCAGTTTTAATTGCGGGCTTTTCTATAATTATTTTTTAAAGTCAAAATTATCAATAGAAACTTCTTTTTTTCTATAAATTTTACCCTTTGGAGTTAGTAGTTGCTTTTTCCATTGGTCGTTTTCAAAATAAATTTTTATAGTATCTGAATAAGTAGCTATTCCTATAGTGTCATTATTGTCATCTTTATAATCAAAAGAAACACTTCTGGAATAAAATGTTTGTTTCTCATTTTTTGGATTCGCATTTAGAAATACAGTCCAGGAACCTACTCCGCTATCACTTGAAGATTCCCATTCATGCACTAATTGTAATTTTTTATCGGCGAGATAAAATAAATATTGTTTTTGTAAAGAACCATCAGTCTGAACACCATAATCAAGTTGAATGAAAGGAGAAACTGAAGAATCATCATCTGGAGATAAACCATAATTTGCACTCCATTCAGAATCCTTAAAACAATCATTAATAGTAAGATCTTTAGAAGCAATTTGTTTATTATTAGTATAAAAAGCAAGTCTGTATTGAACATTTTCGTTGCCCTCTTTCGTTACTGTCTTTTTTAATAATGAAGCTATTATATAATTGGTTTTTGTGTCATAACCTGAAATGGCAATTGTGTCTGTTTTTAAGACTTTTACCTGAGGAAGCTCAGTTTCTATTTTACTGCCATTGTTTATGTTTGGGTCAATTTCTTTTTTACAACTTGCGACAATCAACAAAAGAAAAAAGAGGGGTAATTTTTTCATTTTTAAATTTTTTTACAAATGTAATTTGGGAAAAGCGAATTGACAAATGCTTTAAGATGTTTTTATAAGATTTACTTTACGCTAAAAGTAATATGTTTCATTAAAAAGTAGTAGGTCAAAAAAATCAAATTTAATAATTCAATCTAAATATAAAAGCAAAAACCGCCGATATAGGCGGTTCTATTGTAAATAAGACATTGTTTCTTTCCGATTTTATGGCTCATATATAAGCTTTGAAATTAGATTTACAAAGTAAAACTCATGCGGGTAAAGTAATATGCTCCCGTTGTACCCATTTGTACCGGCGCATATTTAAACACTCCATAGTAACTGTTCTCGTAAATTTGTCTGTCCGGGAAAATATCAAATAAATTGTTTGCTCCCAATGCAACCTGAATTTTTGGAGTTATTTTGTAAGCTACAGTCATATCTGTAACCACTTTTCCGTTGTGTTTCTGGATTCCTCCAAAAGGAAAACCATCACGAATTACTTCTCCAAAATAAGTATTTCTCACTAAGAAATTCCATTTTGTCAAACTGTAATTGATTGCAAAAGTACCTTTGTGTTTAGGTGTATTTGTTTCTATCAGACTTCTTTCCTGAGGTCCGTAATACACATCTTCCTGACCAACAAATAAAAGCGGAATATTATTTAATTTATCATCTACTTGATTAGCATTGTAGTTGTACAATAACGAAAGATTCATTTTGCCGGGACCAACATTCATATCATAATCAATAACCACATCAACTCCGTTTGTAGTAGTGTTAATGGCATTAGTAAAGAAACGTCCGGTTTGAGCACCGTATTGTGCAAACAAATCACGTAGTGCAGGAACAGGTTCTCCAGCAGCATCATTTCCTAAATTTCCTGTAAGAATGATTCTGTTATCAATTCTGATGTGGTAATAATCAGCAGTAATGTGTAGTTTTTTGGTTGGAGAAAAAACGATTCCAAAACTGTAATTTCTGGATGTTTCCTCTTTCAGTTTCGGGATTCCAAGTTCTTTCGCTACCTGACTGTCATTTCTAAAAATTCCCGAATTCAGAATTTGCCCGTCAACCGCATCTGTTGCAATATTATTAAAATATTGTTGATGTAATGATGGCGCTCTAAAACCTGTACTAATTGCTCCACGAACAAAAAGGTTGTCAAGTATTTTATATCTGGCAGATAATTTTCCGTTAATGGTATTTCCAAAATCAGTAAAATCCTCGTAACGTCCGGCAATTCCAATCAATAATTTATCCGTAACATCAGCTTCAACATCGGCATAAACCCCAACGCTGTTTCTGTTTTCGTTTACAGCATTCAAAGGAGAAAAACCAGGAAATGATTGCGATCCTCCATCGATATAAGAGTTTTCTTCGCCAGGAACAATTTTGTATTTTTCAAAACGATATTCACCTCCAAATGCAACACTCAAACCGCTGAAAATATCTTTATATAATCTTGAAACATCAGCATTAACGGTGTTTTGCAAGAAAGAGTGATTTCCGGCCTTAAAATTTGTCTGGCCATTATCTCCTAACGAAACGTTATTGGTATTCGATACATCATAAATAAATTTGTTCTCTCCAATAGTGTTGCTTACATCCAGTTTCCATTCTCCAAATTTAAATTTGAAACCAACAGAAGAAGAAAGATCCGTTACAACAGAGTTTAATTCAGGTTGAAATCCGAAAGGGAAAATAGAAGCAACAACATTCTCAGTCTCACTTGGTAAACGTCTGAAACCATAACCAGTTCCTTCTCTGTGACTTACTCCGCCCGAAGCATAAAACTCAATTTGATCGTTTAACGGAATAGATGCATTAAAAAATCCCTGAATATTCTGGATTTTTGCATCTCCAATCTGAAAATTAAAATCATCACGTTTCAAACCATTTTGAGCTAATAAATTATTATCAATCTGGCGTGATTGTGCCGGATTTTCAGCAAAATCGTAAGCAAAGAAGTTACCTTCAGCCGATTGATCAAAGATGATTAGGTTGTTGTTTTGAGAACGATTTGTTTTTTGGCGATCGTTGAATTCAGCTGTTAAATTGATAAAACCGCCTTTGTTGCCAATTTTTGCTCCATAGTTTAGGTTCACATTTGTAGTTTGACCATCGTTTCTAGATGTCGAACCATAAGTAGCATTTACTTCTAAACCTGCATTGTCTTTTAAAACCAAATTGATCACACCTGCAATTGCATCAGAACCATATTGTGCTGCTGCACCATCACGTAAAACCTCAATTCGTTTAATTGCCGAAGCTGGAATAGCGCTTAAATCTGTTCCAACAGAACCGTTTCCAACTGTGTTTTGGTAATTTACCAATGATGTGGTATGTCTTCTTTTTCCGTTAATCAAAACCAGAACCTGATCAGGACCTAAACCTCTTAAAGAAGCCGGATCGATATGTTCTGTTCCGTCAGCAGATGATTGTCTGTTTGAATTAAACGATGGGATCAAATAAGTAAGGATGTCATTTGTTGTAGTTTGTGGAGTTGTATTACGGATTTTTGCCAAATTTACAACGTCAACAGGAACTGCAGTTTCTAATTTGCTTTTCTTTGGATTTCTACTTCCTACAACTACAATTTCATCAAGACTGTTGCTTTCTGCAATAAGCTGAATGTCCAGAAAGTGATCTTTTGCAACCACTTCTTTCTTTTGATAACCAAATAATGAAACAATAAGTGTTGGGTTATTTACAGATGAGTTGATTGTAAATTTTCCTAAAGCATCACTCGTCGTAGTATTTTGAGTTCCTTTGATTAGAATAGTAGCAAATTCTATCGGGTTTCCATTTTCATTTGTGATCGTTCCTTTTATCTCGTGGTTTTGTGCAAAAAACAAAGTACTTGATAAAGTAAGAATTGCAGTTATGACAATTTTTAGTTTTTTTCTCATTGATGGTTTTGGTTTTGAGTATGATGTAATAATTATTCGAATAGAAGAAGCTGAAAGCTAATGCCTACTATTTATATAGAGTATTGAATAAAATGCAAATGTAATTGTAAATAATCGAAATCGTTTAACGAATTACTGTTTTTTATAAAAAGAAGACTTTAAAATTGGGCTTAATAAAATATCTTTGCTGAAAATTTAAAAAGAGAAAAAATGAAAGTACGTTTATTACTTTTTTTGTGCGCTCTGACATTTAATGGTTTCGCACAAAATAATGTATTGGTTTTTCAATCAGATTTTGGTTTGAAAGATGGGGCAGTATCTGCTATGAAAGGGGTTGCAATGGGGGTTTCTACCGATATTAAAATATTTGATGTAACGCACGAAATCCCGGCATTTAATATTTGGGAAGCGGCTTATCGTTTGTCTCAAACGGCACAATATTATCCTGCAGGAACTGTATTTGTATCTGTTTGTGATCCCGGAGTTGGTACAGCAAGACATTCAGTAGTTTTACTGACTAAATCAGGTCATTACTTTGTTACTCCGGACAACGGAACTTTAACTTTAGTTGCGGAACAATTAGGAATTCAGGAAATTCGTGAAATCGACGAAGTAAAAAACCGTCGTCAGAACTCAAATGAATCTTATACATTTCACGGTCGTGATGTTTATGCTTTTACCGGAGCTCGTTTAGCGTCTAAAACTATTACTTTTGAAGAAGTTGGGCCTAAATTGCCAAATGAAGTAGTAAAAATCGAGTACCAAAAACCGGTTTTCGAAAAAGGAATTATCAAAGGCGGAATCCCGATTTTAGATATTCAATACGGAAATGTTTGGACTAACATCGATAAAAAAACATTTGCTAATTTAAATTTAAAAGCAGGTGATATGGTGAAAATTCAAATCTTCAACGGAACTAAAAAAGCATATGAAGGGAAATTAAAATTGGTACATACTTTTGGAGAAGTTCCTGTTGGGACTGATGTTTGTTACTTCAATAGTCTTTTAAACTTTTCATTGGCAGTAAACCAAGGAAGTTTCTCTGCAAAACATAAAATCTATAGTGGAGCTGACTGGAGTATTTTGGTTAGTAAATAAATAGCAATTACAGCTTAAAACGATAAAACCGCCCGATCAGGCGGTTTTTGTTTTTAAATAAATACCACAGAGTGTACAAAGTATTTTTATCAATTAGGTTTAATAAAAACACAGAGAACACAAAGCTTTGAAAACATTATATTATGTGGGCATTGCGATAATTAAGGCCTAAAAAAAACCGCCCAATTAGGCGGTTTCATATTTTATAAACTTTGCGACTTAGTGTCTTTGTAGCAAAAGGCTTTTTACAAATTAAAAGAAGCTCCTAAACTAAAAGTTGTCTGATTGTTCAAATGATCAAATACACCATTGTTATTGCCATATTTTGCAATTGGGAAACCAATTTCTGTGAAAACACCAAATCCTTCAGTAAAGAAATAACGGCCACCAACATGACCACCAAAATTGTGTAATCCTAAGCTTAAACCTGGATAAACATCTAATTCCTTAATACCAATAACACTGCTTAAATTAGCATTAATTCTGGCTTTAGCATCAAAACGATCACTAAAATCAGGTTTGTAATCATTATAAGGAGTTGGATTACCGTGGTAAAAACCATTAAAATTATCTACGCCTAATAAGTAGTTAGCAACAAAACCAAAAGAGAAGTTTTCGCCTAAGCCAAAATCAACAGAACCCTGAATTCCTGAACCACCATCTTGTATGTTAGCACCAACGTTAACCTTAACATCTCCTTTTCCTTTAAAAGCTTGTTGAGCTTGTGTGAATCCAAATGATACTAAAAACAAAAGTGTAATTACCTTTTTCATAAACTTAAATATTTAATTTTTAAAGTGCAAAAATAACCTTTTATGAACTAATTCCTACCTTTTTCGGCAGAATACAATTCATTCAAAGGATCGCTTTGCCAGAATTCCTTGGTATCGACGTTCATAATCGTCAGAGGACCTTTAAAAGCAGCTCCCGTATCTACATTCCAAATGCAGGCTTTTTGTACCGGAACAGTTTTTCCAATTCGGGTCACCGGAGTATGCCCGATAAAAACTTCTTTGTACACCGTAAAACGTTTTGGGTAAAACAAGTCGTCTGTTTTTAAATTAGGATCTAATGAAAGTGCCATCTCCCAAAGAGTTCTGTCCCAGTAAAATAATTTTGAGAAAAACTCATACTGCACACCATTTAGATTTGTAAAACCGGCATGAACAAACAGTCGGTTTTCATTGTCCAGATGATAATCTTCTAAAGATTCTAAAAAAGCTATATGAACCTGCTTTTTCTCTTCGCTTACCTTTTTATAGGCCAAAACCGTTGCTTCTCCACCGTGTTTAAACCACAAAGTCTCGTCAATCTCTTCGGTATTATTTTTAAACCAGGACAATAATAAGTCATCATGATTTCCTCTGATGCAAATGCAGTTTTGCTTGCTTTTAAGGTCTATCAAATAATCAATTACTTGTGGCGATTGGCTCCATCCATCAACATAATCGCCTAAAAATATAAGAGTATCATCAATTGTAACTTTGGCTTTTTTCATCACTTGTTCAAGTGCGAGTAGTCCGCCGTGTATGTCGCCTATAACAAATGTTCGCATTTTTTATTATTTCGTGTAGAAATACAAAAATAAAGAAAATGATTTGTTTGTGAACATTAAGTTGTGAATCTTTAATCAGGAAAAAAGGTAGTAAATTTTATTTGAAAGAATTTTCGCTTAAAATTTTATTAAAATGCAAGTTAAAAAAAATTATATTTGCCAAAAATTACGCCTTAAAAAATAAGTTTATGAAATCAAAAATTACTTTATTATTTATTCTTTCTTTATTTATATTATCCTGTTCGGGTGATGATGACGCCAAATCTAAACAATTCGAGTTCTTAGAATTTGAGAAAGATGTTGTGCTGCCTTCTGTTAATAGTGGTGATATTACTTTCCTAGCGATAAATTTTGATGAGAACCTGACTAACTGGGATCTTAAACTTACCGATGATGCCGGAAATGTTTTACCTGTAATACTTAGTAGTGTAAAAAAGACGGGACATGGTTACGTAGATAACGAAATACAAAGAATTGCATTTACAGCTGCTCCTAAAAATGAAGGTGTTTATACGTTAGTGATTAAAAATAAGACTACGGATCAACTCTATACGGATCATTTTATAGTAAGAAGCAAAACTTTTAATAAAATCCAATATTCATATGCTTCATCTTATAACATAATAGGAGGATGGAGTTCAAATGAACCAGAACCTACATGGGACTATATTTATTTTCAAAAGATAAAAAATACTATTCAAAGTGATCTTGTGACAACTGGTATTTCAGGAATTAAATTAGAAAATGTAACTACATTTAAGGAGTATAATATAGACTATTCTGTAAACACTGAGACGAAAAAAATAGAATTTACTCTTCCTGTAGGAGTTCCTGAAGGAAACTATTATCTGTCGGTTAGATATAGTAACTTCACTAGTGCTTATTTCGAAAAGGATATAGTAGTGCAAGAGGAAAAACTACCAAAAGTTGCTTCTATTAATAAAAATACTTTTAAAGGAAAAGAAATAATGACGCTGAAAGGAAATGATTTTAGATATAAAGTGGATTTAGATTTACTTCCAGGTTCACTATTTAGAACGTATCAAGTAAGTTCTTATTTGGTTTTTACCAATAATAACGGAACCGGAGAAATAGAATTAAGCACTTACGATAAAGATCCTAGTTTTAAATATATGAATGCTGAAGGTACAGAAATTAATTTTCCATTTCACGGACAGACTAGTGAAGAGGATTTTTATTATGGCAATGATTATCCCCGTACCTATTTTGAAGGTACGGTTCAAGTCAGAACAGGTGCATATTTAAGCGAACCGATAGCAATTCGTGTAGACTTTAAATAGTTAACATCATTTGATAAGTTTAGAAGCTGCAATTTTTTAATTGCAGCTTTTTTTATGATTTTTTGCATCTCATTTTCAAGGTTTCCTGCTTAAATTTGTAACATGTCTGAAACGCCTGTATATCGAAAAATTATCCATATTGATATGGATGCTTTTTATGCCTCGGTAGAGCAGATGGATAATCCTGCTTTACGCGGAAAACCTGTTGCTGTTGGTGGTTCAGAGAATAGAGGAGTAGTTTCTGCAGCAAGTTATGAAGCCCGTAAGTTTGGTGTACGAAGTGCTATAAGCGGGGTTTTGGCTAAAAAATATTGTCCTGAGATTATTTTTGTACGTCCGCGATTTGATCGTTACAAAGAAATTTCGAATAAAATTCATGAAATCTTTCATGATTATACTGATATGGTCGAGCCACTTTCGCTGGATGAAGCTTATCTGGATGTAACGCAGAATAAAAAAGGAAATCCAAGTGCGAGTTTGCTGGCTCAGGAAATCAGATTGCGGATTTTAAATGAGGTTGGAATCTCTGCTTCAGCAGGAATTTCGATTAACAAATTTGTAGCAAAAATAGCCAGCGATGTCAATAAACCAAACGGCCAAAAAACGGTAAATCCTGATGAAGTAGAAACTTTTTTAGAAGAATTACCAATCAGAAAGTTTTACGGTGTTGGAAAAGTAACGACTGAAAAAATGTATCAATTGGGAATTTTTACCGGAACTGACCTGAAAAGTAAATCTGTAGAGTTTTTAGAGAAACATTTTGGGAAATCAGGTGCTTTTTATTACAATGTAGTACGAGGAATTCATAACAGCGAGGTAAAATCGAATCGTATTACCAAATCAGTTGCGGCAGAGAATACTTTTGATGTTAATTTAACCTCCGAGATTTTCATGCTGGAACAACTCGATACAATTGCAACTTCACTGGAAAGACGATTGAAAAAACATAAAATTTCGGGAAAAACGGTTACGTTAAAGATTAAATACAGCGATTTTACCCAACAAACACGAAGTAAAACATTGCCCTATTTTATTTCGGATAAAAGCCTTATTTTAGAAACAGTAGAAGAATTATTATATCAGGAACGAATGAAAGATTCAGTTCGATTACTGGGTATTTCCCTTAATAACCTGAATACAGAAGAAAAAAAAGCAGTTATTGTACAATTAAAATTTGCCTTTTAACCAATATTAAACAATCGTTAAATAGAAAGTTTTTTTGTTTTGTGATGAATTTTCGTTCTATCTTTGGTTGAAAAGATTTTTATATCATTAAATAATTCGAAATGAAAAAAGCTAATTTTGATGATGTATCACATCGTAATTCGGTTCCTATTTTAGCATGGGATTTTCATTATGAATATGTAAATGAACTCAAAGCTATTTTTGCTGATTTAAAGAAAGTAAATAAGATCTCGAATCAGTTTACATGGAATGAAAAAAATCTCGAAATAGAAACGCGTATTAAGGAAGAAGTAGTTTTAGTAACAGATCCGGATCTAAAGATCGTTTTCGCATCAAACGGAATAAAAAAAATGACGGGTTATTCTGAACTGGAAGTATTGGGAAAAACGCCAAAAATGTTTCAGGGACCAGAAACTTCTAAAATTGTTTTAAAAGAGATCAGAGAAGCAATAAAATTGCAGGTTCCTTTTGAAAAAACAATTGAAAACTACAAAAAAGATGGCAGAACGTATAAATGTAAAATCAATGGTGCTCCGGTTTTTAACTTAAAAGGAGAATTGACACATTTTATTGCTTTCGAGAAAGAAGTTGCTTAAGGTATTAACCGCAAAGAATGTTTTTTGCCACGAAGTTACCAAGACACAAAGTTTTTATTTTCATATTACTTATATAAAAAAGGCGCAAAGAAAAAATATCTTTGCGCCTTAGAGCCTTTTGGCTATAGCTTTTTATAAGTTTTCAAAGAAATCATTTCCTTTATCATCAGTAATGATAAAAGCTGGGAAATCTTTAACGGTAATTTTACGAACTGCTTCCATTCCTAATTCTTCAAAATCAACAACTTCAACTTTCAGGATGTTATCCTGTGCTAAAATTGCCGCCGGACCACCAATAGAACCTAAGTAGAAACCGCCATATTTATTACAGGCATCAGTTACTTGTTTGGTACGGTTTCCTTTTGCCAGCATGATCATGCTTCCACCATGTTTTTGGAATTCATCTACATAAACGTCCATACGCCCTGCAGTTGTTGGTCCAAAACTTCCTGACGCCATTCCTTCCGGAGTTTTTGCAGGACCTGCATAATAAACAGGATGATTTTTAAAGTATTCCGGCATTGGTTTTCCAGCTTCCAACATTTCCATAATTTTTGCATGCGCAATATCTCTGGCTACAATTACAGTTCCGTTTAGTTTTAAACGTGTTTTTATTGGGTATTGAGTCAATTTAGCCAAAATATCAGCCATTGGCATATTCAAATCAATTTCTACAGGAGCTTCTAAATGTGGTGCTGTTTCCGGTAAGAACTGCTTTGGATTAACTTCTAATTGCTCTACGAAGATTCCGTCTTTTGTAATTTTTCCTTTGATATTTCTATCAGCAGAACAAGAAACGCCTAATCCTACCGGGCAAGAAGCTGCGTGACGAGGCAAACGGATGACGCGAACATCATGTGTGAAATATTTTCCGCCAAATTGAGCGCCAATAGCACTTTCCTGACAGATTTTCTGAACTTTTTCTTCCCATTCGATATCACGGAAAGCCTGACCGGCCATATTTCCTGAAGTAGGCAAATGGTCATAATATCCGGCTGATGCTTTTTTGACAGCACTTAAGTTCGCTTCGGCAGAAGTTCCGCCAATAACCAAAGCCAAATGGTAAGGAGGACAAGCCGAAGTTCCTAAATCTTTTATTTTTGCGCGAACAAAAGCATCCATTGATTTTTCATTCAATAATGATTTTGTTTGCTGATATAAGTATGTTTTATTAGCAGATCCACCACCTTTTGCCATAAATAAAAACTCATAAGAAGTTCCTTTTTTAGCATAGATATCAATTTGCGCCGGAAGATTTGATCCTGAATTTTTTTCTTCAAACATCGAAATCGGAACAATCTGTGAATAACGTAAATTACGTTTTTGGTAGGTATTGAAAATTCCTCTGCTCAGCCATTCTGCATCATCAACACCTGTATAGATGCTTTCACCTTTTTTTGCCATTACAATTGCTGTTCCGGTATCCTGGCAGCTTGGTAACTGACCTTCGGCAGCAACAGACGCATTTTGCAATAAATTGTAAGCCACAAAACGATCATTATCTGTAGCTTCAGGATCGTCAAGAATCTTTCTTAATTTTTGCAAATGTGTCGTTCTAAGCATAAACGAAACATCTGTAAGGGCTTCTTCAGCCAATAATTCTAAACCTTTTGGGTCAACAGTTAAAACTTCACGTTCTCCAAATTGTTCAACTTTCACAAAATCAGAAGTAATTTTGCGGTACTGTGTATCATCCTTTAAAATTGGATAAGGGTCTTGGTATATAAAATCAATCATTGCTTTGTTTTTTACAAAGTTAGAAATTATTTACCTAAGAAAGAATTTGAATAAGGGCTGTTTTTTGGAGTTTATTTGACAGAATGAAAGTCATCAAAGGACATTTTTTTCTGAAAGTAAGTCTTGTCTTTTTTCGAGAGTAATTGTTTTTTCCAGTTATTTCCTTTTAATCGAAAAACAATTGAATCTGAGTGCGAAACTGTTCCCATATTTTCATCATTATCGTCAGGTTCGAACGAAACTGTTTTGCAATAAAAAGATTCAGGATTTGTTTTTGCGCCAGGATTTTCAAATTCTACCCAACTTCCCCAACCGCTGTCAGACATCGTATACCATTCATGAACCAATTGGATATCATCGTTTTTTAAATAATACAAATAATGGTTTTGATTGTAGCCACAAGCAGGATATCCAAAAGTAATTTGGATAAAGGGTGAGTTTTTGGCGCTTTCTGTTCCTAATCCGAATATTGCTCCCCATTCTGATTCTTTATCAACTCCTTTGATTGTAATTTTTGATGTAGTTGTCTTGGTTTTATTCTGATAAAAATCAAGTTGGTATTTTGCAGTTACGATACTGTCTTTATCTGCTTTTTGACCTAAAAGATGTGCCAAAATATAATGGTCTTTGGATGTTTCTCCGTAATCAGAAATAGAAATTGTATCAGTTTTTAAGAAGTTATCTTTTGTGCTAATCATTTCTGTTTTAGCTCCAGGATTTTTATTTGTTATTTGTAATTCAGATTTCGGTTTCTGGCAACCAATTAAAAGCAATAAAATAGAAAGATATTGTGGTTTCATTAATTCGCAATATTTATTTGATGTTTGTTTAACAGGGATTAAAAAAATGAAATTTAAACTGTGTAAACCGGATTAAAATCCGGTTCTACAATATAATCCGTTCCTCCGGAACTCTGAAAAAGAGGTATCGGATCATTCGTGTTTTAACCGGATTAAAATCCGGCCCTATAATATAATCCGTTGCTCTGGACTCTGTAAAAAAAAAGCTATTGGCTCGATTGCTATTTTAGACCAGATTAAAATCCGGTCCTATAATATAAGCCGTTCCTTCGGAACTTTGAAAAAAAGCTATTGGCTCGATTGCTATTTTTAACCGGATTAAAATCCGGCCCTACAATATAATCCGTTCCTCCGGAACTCTGAAAAAAAAGCTATTTGCTCGATTGCTATTTTTAGACCGGATTAAAATCCGCCTGTATAATATAATCCGTTCCTCCCGAACTCCAAAAAGAGCCATCGGCTCGACCAATATTATAGGGCTGGACTTTAGTCCAGTTTAAAATGTATTACAATTTTATTGAATTATTTTAAATTTTCAAAAATATATCTTTCATCAAATTTGACATTGAATTTATCTAAAAATGATAAATATTCGTCTTTAAAGGTTTGTTTTTTATGATGTTCTTCCTGGTTCGCAATATATTTATAACCGGCATTAATGTGAGAGTGGCTGTAAGAGAAAACGTCATAGCCTTCCTGCCATTGAAATCTATATTGAGTTAATTGGTTATTATTAATAAATTTTGAAGATTTTCCTTTTACAATTTTCATCAATTCCGAAATTGAAATGGTAGGTTTTAAACTTAAAAGACAATGGACATGATCTTCTGTGCCATTTACAATTATTGTTTTACAACCTGTTTCATTTATTAAATTTTCAATTACACTTAATATTTTAGACTTACATTCATTAGTAATAATTGCTTCTCTGTATTTTACGGCAAAAACTGCCTGGATATATACTTGATGGTAGGTATTTGATATTTTAAATTCATTACAATTACACAAAATATTCTTACAAAAAATATTTGTATTGTATATTTTAAATCAGATTAAAATTAGATCCCACAATATAAAACGTTCCTCCAAAACTCCAAAAAAGAGCTATCGGCTCGCCCCATATTATAGGGCTGGACTTTAGTCCAGTTTCACGTAACGAATAGATTTATATTAAAAAAACCAAGTCGCCACAAAAATCGCCGTAATAACACAAATAAGATCTACCAAAAGCATTGTGCCTAATGCGTATCGCGTATTTTTGATATTTACAGAACCAAAATAAACAGCAATTACATAAAAAGTGCTTTCGGCGCTACACTGAAAAATACTGCTTAGTCGTGCTGTTAAAGAATCTGCTCCAAACGTATTCATTGAATCAATCAGGAATCCACGGGATCCTGCAGAACTAAAAGGACGAAGCATTGCAACGGGTAAAGCATTTGTGATTTCCTTACTCACTCCCATATTCGAAAAAACAAACGCAATTGCATCACTGATAATTTCGAATAAACCGCTGTTTCTAAATAGAGAAATAGCGACTAACATTCCTAAAACGTAAGGAAAAATAGTAACACCGGTTTTAACTCCGTTATTCGCACCCACTACAAATGTCTCAAAAACAGTAGTATTGGCATCGGCAAATTTCTTTTCATGTTTAAATGAGAAAACCAATGTAAACCCAATAATACCAATTAATATTAACCCGGAAAGGTTAGAGGTAAAGTAGTTTTTTCCAATTAAATCCAAATGATTTACATACATCAGTAAACCAACAATGGCGGCAATTAATCCCATTAATACAATGACAAGAGAAGCACTTTTGAAATTGATTTTTTGTTTAATTCCCACAATCAAAAATGCTGCAATTGTACCAATGAAAGAGGTAATGATACACGGAAGCATAACATCAGCAGGATTAGTGGCGTTTGCAGCGGCGCGATATCCAATGATCGAAGTCGCGATTAATGTTAGGCCAGAAGCGTGAAGACACATAAACATAATTTGTGCATCACTCGCTTTGTCTTTGTCGGGATTTATTTCCTGTAAACTTTCCATGGCTTTCAGTCCAAATGGAGTTGCAGCCGAATCTAATCCCAGGAAATTAGCAGCAAAGTTTAAGGTCATGTAGGATATAGACGGATGATTTTTAGGAATACTTGGAAAAACTTTTACAAATACCGGACTCAATACTTTAGCTAATTTTCCTGATGCACCAGAAATGATTAAAAGTTCCATTAATCCACAGAAAAAAGCCAGGTAGGCAATAAGTGGTAAGATCAAATCGACCAAAGTACTTTTACACGTAGGTAATAATCCATCAGATTTTTGAAGACCGCTGAAAATTTTTACCGTTTTGTTTTTATAAACATAAGTTGTATCAGCATTAAGTGTGTCACGATTGATAATCATGGTTTGACTTGGTGCCTTTTTAATACTATCCTTGATAAAAGCAGGAAGTTCATGAATGTATTTTTCAGAGATTAAAACAGGATCATCTTTTTTTCCATTTATTACAGAATCAATAGTATAAGTATTGGCAGTAAATAGACTGACAACAATAAAAACAATCGAAGAAATAAAAATGACTAACCAGAATCTACTTAATACCATAATGCTATTTTTTTGTAAATGTAATTATTTAGCAATAAAATGCACAATGATTTTATTGGTGAAACCAGAAGTATTCAATTGAGAGTATATTTTTTTTAGCTATCAATTTAAATCTTATCGTAAATAATCATGTTATTAATATTTCGCCCCGATGGGGCTCGAAATCGAATTGTCAATTCTGTTTCTATAAATATAGCACTCCTAAAGGAGTTTACTTAAGATCAGGAGAACGGTATATTTAAAGAGTAATACTTGAAATCTTTGATATTAGCTTTAAAAGCTCCTTAGGAGCAATAGTTTGAAATTATAGAATAAAAATTTATTCAATAACAATTTTTGTTCCCAGATAGTTTTCAAAAGATTGAATCCCTGCAAAAAGAGCAGTCTTTTTTTCCTTTTCAGTTACATTAAAAAATTCCGTTTCTATTTTTGCATGATCTTTTTTAATTGTTCTTTTCCATGTTCCAATTACTTTTCCGTTTTCGAGAATAATGGGTTTAAAAATTCCGTTATTGGTAAAAGCTTTAGCCTGATGTTCTAGTAAAATTAAAGCTTCGCGGGTTTTATATGAAATTAAAATTTCATCAAAAGCAGGAAGAAAATGGATGCTTTCGCGGAAGTTGGTTTCATACGAAATATCTTTTCCAAACCAGTAAACTTGATTTTCAATCTCGACTGAATTCAATTGCAATTCAATTGCATTTATGGCCATTTTGCAGGTAGTTGGCGGAAAACCAGACCACCAAGAAAAGTCAAGAAGTGTAGCAGGGCCGTGGCTTTCGAAGTAACGTTTGGCTAATTTAGAAAGTGCTTCTTCTTTGGTTAATTTTATCGAAGGTCTCGTAACTCTTTCTTCAAGTAAGGCATACGTTATTTGCTTTCCTTTCATTTTTCCGTTACAAACCAAACCGTCCAATTCAGCATTCATCATAATAGCGGCACTCAAAAAATGTTCGCTTGACGTCTTTTTTATATTAAGTTGCTGCATGATTTCATCACGGGTCAGATGATTATTTCCTGCTAACATTTTTTCGATAGCCAGGTTAATCTGATCTAGTTTGTTGAGATCATAACCATATTTTTTGGCAGCTGAATTTGTAAATCGTTTGACTTGCGGAGCTGAGAGATCCAGCATCCAATAAATATCTTCTGTCGAAACAAAATGCCATGTTGGTCTAAGAATGTGAGTCCTGATAATTTTTGCAGAGTTTATAGCGTCTTCAATTGCTGCTTCAGTAGCCTCACATCTGGAACCAATCGCCCATTTTGCCATTGCATAATCCTGAGCCTGCATCGCGCCAAGATGACGAACTATTTCAACAGGAGAACTTGGGTTCGTTTCAAGAAGCTTTTGCGCAGCAAGACGGTGATGTGAAATTTCCTTATGCGTCATTATCTAAAGCATTAATTTTAAACTTTGAACCTTTGTGGCTATTTATCTTTGTACCTCCAAAAAACTATACATGAATAATTTCATCATCAATTAATAAATCTTCACGTCGCAAACGCAGGAAAACCTGAGCTACTGCAATCGTATCTTTCTCACAATACGTTACAATTCGGTCAATATCTTTCTCGACATAAAAAACATGTCCCACCTGACTTCCGTCAATATCTCCTTTTGGAGAGGGAACACCAAGAATTTTGGTCAATAATTTTAGAGAGGTAAAGTGTTTGTAATCACCAAATTTCCATAATTCTAAAGTGTCTAAATGCGGAATCTCCCAAGGCTTTTTCCCAAATAAGTTCAATTTATCCGGAATTGCGATCTGATTGATAATCATGCGTCGGGCAATAAACGGAATGTCAAATTCTTTTGCGTTATGTCCGCACAAAAGATGTTGCGGATGATTAAAATGATTGTTTAATAAATTATTAAAGTCTTTTAGAATCTTTTTTTCATCTCCGAAGAACGAAGTCACACGAAAATTTCGAATATCTCCTTTGATGGTAAAATATCCAACAGAAATGCAGACGATCTTCCCGAATTCAGCCCAAATCCCTGCACGATCGTAAAATTCTTCCGGCGTAAACTCGTCTTTTCTTTGGTATTGCGTTTTATGGTCCCAAAGTGATTGCATTTCTACATCAAGCGAATTAAAGTCTTCTTCTTCCGGAACGGTTTCGATATCAAGAAATAGAATATTATTGAGGTTTATTTTTTCAATCATAGTTTTTAGTTTAACACGGATCACACGAATTGGCACAGATTAGTTTGAGCAAAACAATTACACGGACTTTCTGTTTTGTAAATATAAAGCTATAATTTTAATTCGTGTAAATCTGTGAAATTTGTGTTTTAAAATAAGCTCTGTTGCGCGCTTGGATTTTCATGTTCTAAAAGCCATTTCTTGCGAGATAATCCTCCTGCATACCCCGTTAAAGATCCATTTGTGCCAATTACCCTATGACATGGAACGACAATCCATAACGGATTTTTGCCATTGGCAGATGCAACGGCTCGAATTGCTTTTATATCGCCCAGTTTTTTAGTCTGATCCATATAACTAATGGTTTTGCCGTAGGGAATTTCTAATAGTAATTTCCATACTTTTTGCTGAAATTCAGTACCGCTGGGATTTAGTTTGAAGTCGAAATCAGTTCTTTTTTTATTGAAATATTCCTCTAGTTGCAAAACGGCTTTTTTTAAAACCTCCGGAATTTCTATAGAAACTTCGTTTGTATCAACATCTGAAACGGAAATTATAGCAACACCATCTTCATCTCCTACAATTTTGGTGATTCCTAAAGGTGAATTGATGTAAGCTGTTTCCATAAATTTTGATTTAACCGGGAAGGGCAATCCCGATAGCTATCGGGATACGCAAAGTTCGCAAAGTTTTTTTTAAACCATCTAAGTTATATAAGTAAATTTAAGTTTGGATGTTTCTCGAAGAAACGATTGTCACCCTGAGCGGAGTCGAAGACTAATGAAAACGGGATGGACTTTTCTCCCTGAAGCTTTGGGATTACTCAGCCAGACATACAAAAGCTTTTAATAATTTTCTAACTTAAACAGATAACCTAAACTATCTTCAACTTTTTTGCTTGAAATAACCTTTTTGATGTTTGATTTTTCAATACTGAATGTTGGCAAAACCAGATTTTGTTTTTTTGCTTTTTGAGTATAATATTCCTCTCTTGTGGGATGAAAAGGAGCAACAGCATTAAAAACTTCATTCCATTTTGATTGGTTGATGATTTCTTCGATGATTGAAATACAATCATTTTGATGGATTAAGTTTACGGGAGCATCTGGGTTTTCCAGGTTTTCTTTCCCTGCCATAAATTTTACGGGATGACGATCTACTCCAATTAATCCGCCAAATCGCAAAATAGTAGTTTCGAAGTTTTGGTTTTTTTGTAAAATTCTTTCAGTTAAAAGTAATTGTTTACCGCTTTCAGTTTGCGGATTCGGAATCGTCTCTTCTGTAACATTTCCGTTTTCATCTCCATAGACAGAAGTGGAACTCACAAAAAGTACTTTTTTTACCGTTGATTTTTCGATAAACGGAATTAAAGTCTGAATCTTTTCTACGAAAATCTTTCGCGAAGAATTGGATGTATCAGTATTGTTTCCTCGCAATTTTGGAGGAATATCAATAATCAAGATCTCACTATTCGCTAAAAAATCATTGATGTTTTCTGAAACACTTTCGCTTTCAAGCTCCACCAAAAAAGGATTTGTTCCGGCATTTTCTAAAATCGAAAGTTTACTTTCAGAAGTTGTAGATCCGTTTATCGAATGTCCTTTCTCTATTAATTTTTTAGCTAAGGGTAAACCCAGCCAACCGCAGCCTAATATGCTTATTTGTGTCATTTTTTTTGAAGATTCAGAGGTTCAGAGGTACAGAGGTTCAAAGGGAAAAGTTAAACTTAAAAAACTTTTCTGTGCGACTCTTTGCCTTTGCGAGATTTTTTTAAATTGCTTTTTATAAATCGAGGAAAAAACAAATTTTCTCTTTTCCTTTTGCACCAATTCTGTTGTAAAATTTTATGGCTCTTTCGTTAAATTGAGGCGTTCTCCACTGTATATTATTGCAATTTTTCTCTTTTCCGATTTCTTTTAATTTATCGATTAAAACTTCACCAATACCATAATTTCTCGTTTCTTCTTCTAAAAACAAACAATCCATATAAATTATATCTCCGGCATACCAGGTTGAATAGGTGAAATTATAAGTAAGATATCCTACAATATCTTGATGAGCAGCAACAACTAAACAAAATTGTTTTGGCTGTAAAGAGAAAAATGCTTCTTTCAAACTTTTTTCTTTTCCTTCCGGCGAATAATCGGCTTTTTCATATTCAGCATGTTTTTGACATAAAATAATAAGTTTTGGTAAATCGGTTATTTCGCAATTTCTTATTGTATATTCCATTGTAGGTTGATTTCGTTTTGTAGAAAAGTGATGAAATGATGAAAATAGTCCGGATATTCCTGGTTTTCCCGAATAGCAATAAAGTGTTTTCGCTTTAAGCCGTTTTTGCCAATTTTGATGGCTTTTATCGGATTGTTTTTCAAATGTGGTAACAAGGCCCATTTTGCCATCGACATTACGCCCATATCTGCTTTAACCATTTCCAGAGAAGCTTCGGTCAATGGCAAAGGAGTGACTTTTCTGGGAGTAACTTTGGCTGGAGCCAAAATAAATTGATGAATGGTAACGGTTTCCATCGGAAGTGAATGAATTAATAGATGTTCGTTGACAAAATCTTCGGCAACGACATATTTTTTATTTGCCCACGCATGATTTTCAGAAACTGCCATCACAACTTCGTCCTGAAAGAGTTCAATATATTTGATGTTTTTGTCTTTGATCTGATCGCTGATGATCGCAATATCAATAACGTTTTCAAGTAATTTTTGTAATGGAATATGGGTCGCTTCGGTTACGATCTTTAAATCTACATTGGGATATAAAAGATGAAATTGCTTTAAAACCGGCGGAAGCCAATGATAACTCGAAAAACATTCCGTACTAATTCTAATTTCGCCGTATTCTCCATACACCATTTGCTTGATTTGAGATTCTGTTTGCGAAAGTTTATGGAGAATTTCATTCGCCAGTTCATAGATTTTTTCGCCTGCTTTGGTCAAAACCAGTTTTTTGTTTGTTCGCAGGAAAACAGGAGTTCCCAATTGGTATTCAGCTTCTTTGAGTTGGTGGCTCAACGCAGATTGCGTCAAATGCAATTTGTCAATTGCTTTGGTGATGCTTCCTTCTTCAACAATTGCTTTTATTAATCTTAAATGACGGATTTCCATTCTTTGGGAATTAGAATGCAAAGGAACAAAATTTTAGGATGGCTTTTCTATGAAAAAAAGTAATCAAGTGGATCAATTCTTTTCGTTTTTATGGGATATATAGTTGAGTTACATTTAAAAAATCATAACAATAAAGCGGTAATGAAATGGAAGCACAAATTAAACATTATGAAAACAAACTTGCCTTTGAAATGGATTCGTCTGATTTGTTTGACGCCTTGAATAACGGAGAGAGAATAATTGCTGTTGATGCCCGAAAAGCATTTGGTTTTGAAGCAGAACATATTCCATCAGCAATTAATATTCCGCATCGCGAAATGACGTTAGAAAGTACAAAACATTTAGATAGAGAGGTTTTGTATGTAACATATTGCGACGGAATTGGCTGTAATGCCTCAACAAAGGGTGCATTGAATATGGCGAAACTAGGCTTTAAAGTAAAAGAATTAATTGGCGGAATCGAGTGGTGGAAGTTCGATGGTTATGCCACAGAAGGTACAAATGGAGTAAAATCTGGACTGAAGATTGAATGTGCCTGTTAAACAAAAAGGGTAAACTTTACGATTGAACGTTTACCCTTTATATTTTAAAACTGGAATTTATTCGATTGTAATATTGTTTTCTGCTGCAATTTTCTTGAATATAGCTTCTTTATTTTCTTTTACCATTTTTTGATAAATAACTCCCATTAGCATTTCGGTATCTTTTGTATAGTCTGATTTGTCAGCAGTATAAATTCTGTGGGCAATGAAAATATCAGTAAGCGCTTTTTCATCATCATTTATGGCAAAATAGCTTTTTCCTGCACCAAAATATCCTTCGGCATTATCAGGCTGATAGTGTATTAGTTTTTCATAATACTCTATAGCGCTCTTAAAATCAGATTTTAAAGTATAAGCCACTCCAATGTTCATTAAGGCATATTCGCCTTCAGGATAAATATCCAGTGATTTTTTATAATATTTAATAGCATTATCATAATCCTCAAGTTGCCTGTAACAAACTGCAATGTCGTCGAGTGCCAAAACAAAATCAGGATCTTGTTTCAAGGCGATTTGCAAATTTTCGATGCTTGATTTATAGTTTTTGTTGCGCATAAAGCCTTTTGCAACCTGATAAGAGTTTTGTGCCTCTTTATTTTTGGAATCACTATAATAAATATCAGATTTGCTTTCAGCGGTTTTTGGTACTAAATCAGGGCAAGTTTTACCAATAGTGGCATCAGATTTTTGCAGCAGGCTTTTGATTCCTTCTACGGTATTTATTCCTTCTCGTACTTTAGCATCTTTATCATTCAAAACAACTTCTGACATTGAATTAGTCAGACAGTTTCTGTAAATTTCTTCGTTTATCTCTTTGCTTTTCTGTAAGCATGAGCAGGCTTTTTTTGCTATTTTTTCCTCTAAAGTCTGACTGTTAGCATTCAGGAAACTTGTGGCAATAAAAAGCAGGAAAATTTTCTTCATTTTGGTTTAGTTAGCTTTGGTTAATTCAGAAATGTTGATTACTCAGGTCTGACCACTGGTTTCAAACTATCTTTTGCAACAGCCGTACTGTCTTTTACTGCAGTTGCAGGTGTCAGGCTAGTTGCAGGTGCTGTATATTTTTTTATTTTTTGTTGAATCAATACGGCATCATTTAAAACAAATGGAGTTGGCATCATCCAGTCGCTTCTTGGTTTTATTTTTAGTAACGGATTTGTCATTAAATCGAAAGAACTTTCGATAAGATCCATATCAAAAATAGATGATTTATTGATGTAGAAATCCATTATAAGGGGTTCGTTGGCTACGACATAATAACATAGGATTTTTGATCCGTCACGCTCCAGACGATTTCCTTTTTGATCTGAAGTAGAAACACCATTAGCTTTAAAGTTGAAGAAAGTCATTTTAGGATTGGCATAAATATCATAACGATTTACCTTTCGGTTTGGAGATATTTTAATTTTTAAATACCTGTTGTTTCCTACAGTACTGTCTTTTAAGAAAGCAATCGTTGGTTTTTGAAGCTCAACAACCGGTGCGATTGCGCTGTATGTAAAACCGGAATTGTATTTACTCGTTAACGGAAGAGCATTTAAGCCAACTGCTTTTTGATTTTTTTCTCCCAAGTAACTTTTAGTCCATTCGTCTAAGTTTACATCATAAGTAGTCCAGACAGCTGAGTTTGTATTGGCATTATAAACGTATAATAAACTGTTTGATTTTGCTTCTCCGTGTTTATAACCAGAGTGATATCCTGCATAGATGAAAAATCCAATAGATACCGCAAAAAAGAACATTGTCCAGATTCCTTTTTTAAAGAAATCTCCAAATATAGGAAGCAATAATCCAAAAAGTAAAACGGTTAGAATCGCACTTCCAAAGAGAATTTTTAAGCCCAGTCCAATAGGGAACATCAAAATAAATGGTGCTATAATGGCTAAAGCAGGAATACTGAATAACAAGTTTATGCCTAAGCTATAATGTTGGGTGATGACAAAAATCCCGAAAAGGATTACTCCAAAATAAACCGGGATGATTAAGAAACCGGCGCCGGTTAAACTATTTGCCAGAAAGGCGTTAATGATAATCCAAAGTAGCAATGGAGCTACAAAGTGGTTCATTGTGATCTTTGCTTCTGAAAAATGATGATAAAATGCAAAAGAAATTGCAATACTTAGTGCAACAAAAGCACCAATGTAAGCATGACCATTATAAGTAAATCCGTTAAGGAGATCTGAATATTGCGGATAGATCTGAAGCAGGATTTTCCAGCCTAAAAAGGTAACTAATCCTGAAACAACGAGTGATCCCAAAAGTGGAACAAATCCTCTGAAAATTTCCCTAAAAGTAATGACACGCTTCGCTTTTCCAATAAAAATAAAAAGAATTAATAAGCCTAAAGCCACGATGGTCATTGGTATAACCCATGAAAAAGGATAACTAATGAATGAAAACGGAATGCTGAAATAAACATGGTCTTCCGTTGAATCTGTTGTTGTTAAATCAACATTCGAAAAATATTTTAACAATGGCATCAAATAAGTTCCCTGATGCGCCAATGTCGTTTTGCTTAAATGCTGAACATCGTCTTGTTGTGTGTGATAATTATAATGTCCGTCTATAAACGCAAAATTGAATCCCTGAATCTTGCCCTGCTCTCTAAAAACGGTAAGATCAGTATCGTTTGGCAGCATTTTGTAAATACTGTACATCAACGAATTCGAAACCGGATATTTAGTTTTTGCATTGGCAAATTCTTTTACAAGAGCTTCATTTCCTTTGTTGGTTTCCATCAGCATATAACTTGGTCCTGATGAACCTCTTGCTTCAAAGTTAATGACCAAACCAACGTCTTTTGCCCAGGGATGTTCGTTGACAAAAAGGGCTGCGCCATTTAATCCTAATTCTTCGGCATCAGAAAAAAGAATGATGATGTCATTTTTGTGTGGTTGTTTGGCGTATAAAAAAGCACGAATTCCTTCCAGAATTGTCGCTACTCCTGAGGCGTCATCGCTTGCGCCTTTAGAAAACGAATGTGGGGCACTATCATAATGTGATAATAGTAATAGTGCTTTTGTATTATTGGTCCCTTTTATACGGGCCAGAATGTTTTTAGATTTTACTAAAAGTCCCTTATCATTTAGGGTAAATCCTTCCTGAATAGAAGTCTCTAGTCCAATTCGGTTGAGTTCCAGTTTAAGATAATTGGCTACAAGTCCATGATTGGTTGAGCCAACATAGTGAGGTTTTTGCGCAATAATTTCGACCTGATTTAGTGCTCTCTCTGTCGAGAATTCTGCAAGTGCTTCTTCATCTTTCGAAATCCATTGAGGCATCATCGAGGCGTAGATTATACCAAGAATAGCTAGAATGCAGACTATGGCCAGAATTGAGGTGGGATTTTTTTTCATGATGAATACGTACTATATTTCTTTTTTAACAAGCATAAAATAATCATTGTCCAAAGAGCGATATCCTTGATCATACAGAAAATAGTAGGTATTTCCTGTTTTGGTCTGCAAGATATTGGTAAAGAAGTCGAAATCAAAGCCTTTGTTTATCATTTTTTCCCGAGTTGCTTTAGATTTTCCATCCATGTTAAGTTCAGACAAAATACGGTAATTTTTTCTTAATTTGTTGTTTACATTGCGCATGAAATTAGTGCTGTCCTTGTTTATCTTGTTATTGTAGGCATTTCGACAGCTGTCTGAACAAAACTTTTTGTCTTCTCTGCCTACTATTTTTTCGGAGCATTCCAGGCATGTTTTCATGGTTCTAGCTTTTTGATTTCATACAGGTCATGTCGCCTGTCCTTTAAGATTCGAACACTTCCATGTTCGTGAAGCTGTTTTAAGAGATTCAGATCAACATCAACAATCAGGGTCATTTCTGTATTTGGCGTTGCCTCAGCTTTTATACCATTACTGGGAAAAGCAAAGTCAGACGGCGTAAATACAGATGCTTGTGCATATTGAATATCCATATTGTTCACTTTTGGTAAATTACCAACACAACCTGCTATGGCTACATAACATTCGTTTTCGATTGCACGCGCCTGCGAGCAGTGTTTGACACGTGTATAAGCGTTTTGGGTATCTGTAAGAAAAGGTACAAACAAAATATTCATTCCTTCGTCAGACATTATTCTCGAGAGTTCAGGAAATTCGACATCATAACAAATTAAGATTCCAATTTTTCCGCAATCTGTGTCAAACGTCTTAAATTCAGATCCGCCTTTCATTCCCCAATGCTGCACTTCGTTTGGAGTAACGTGAATTTTGGTATACATTTCTGAAGTTCCGTCTCTTTTGCATAAAAAACCAACATTATATAAATTACCATTGTCTAAAAGAGGCATGCTTCCGGTAATAATATTGATGTTGTAAGAGATGGCGAATTCCTGGAAACGTTTTCTAATGGGGTCAGAATATCTCGCAAGTTCGCGAATGGCTTCAGCTTCGGATAAATGATTGTAATCAGCCATTAAAGGCGCGATAAAAAGCTCAGGAAACAAAGCAAAATCACTTCCATAACCTGAAACGACATCGATAAAAAATTCTGCCTGCTCAAAAAACTCTTCCAGATTATTTAGTTGACGCATTTGCCATTGAACCAATCCCAAACGAATAACGCTTTTTTCGAGATTAATAAGTTTTGGACTTTCATCATAATAAACATTATTCCATTCTAAGAGAACAGCAAATTCCTTAGATTCTTCATCGCCTTCCAGATAGTTTTTGATAATCCTTAAAACGTGAAAATCATTACTCAGCTGAAATGAAAGTACAGGATCATGTAATTCTTTATGTTTTACTTTATCAATATAATTTTTTGGCGTAAGCTTTTTAGAATGCTGGTTATAATTAGGGATTCTTCCTGCGAAAACAATAGCTTTTAAGTTCAATTGTTCGCAAAGTTCTTTTCTGGCATCGTACAAACGACGGCCCAAACGTAAACCTCGATAATTAGGGTGAATAAAAACATCGATTCCGTATAATATTTCTCCGTCAGGATTGTGTGTTGAGAATGTATAATCACCAATAATTTGTTTGTAATTATGTCTTTTATCGACTAATTTTTCATCTACAATAAGAGATAAAGCAGATCCTACAACTTTGTCATCAACTAAAATTACCAATTGGCCTTCAGGAAATATAGAAAGTAATTTTTCAATGTCTTTCTCTTTCCAATATGAATTTGCCATTTCGGGATATGACTCAATCATTGAATTTTTCAATTGTTTATAATCTTCTATTTCTAGATTTCGTAACTCGACTTTATTAATTTTTGTTTGCATTGTAGTATGATTTGTGTTAAAAATACGAAAAAAAAATCCATTTACAAACGTTTACAAATAATTACAACCGAAAGTAATTAGTTGATAACCGAATAAGTTTTGCATTACATCTCATCTTTGCAATGTTGAATTTGATAATCGAATTCTTTATATATGAACATTTAAATATTATACGCCATGAATGCAATGAAAAACAGAGTACAATTAGTTGGTAACGTAGGTAACGACCCAGAAATTAGAACATTGGATAACGGAAGAAAATTAGCGCATTTGACTATTGCCACAAACGACAAATATACCAATGACAAGGGCGAAAAGGTTGAGCAAACAGAGTGGCATCGTGTAACTGCCTGGGGAAAAACGGCAGAAATTATCGAAAAATATGTACTAAAAGGCAAAGAAGTTGCCATTGAGGGTAAGCTGACCCACAGAAGTTATGACGATAAAAACGGTGAAAAGAAATATATTACCGAAGTTGTTGTCAATGAAATTCTTCTGTTAAGTAAATAGCGTTACGTTAAACTTGATATTCAAAAAACCCGACAGGTTTTAATCCCGAGACTTCTGGATTAAAACCTGTCGGGTTTAAATTTTATGTTGAAATGTATTTATAAAACAGATGCGCCGTTAATATCAGTAGTGAGTACTTCGCTCATATAATCAAAAAAAGGTCTCATGTTTTTGCAGGTTTCTAAGGCTTGTTCCAGAAAAAGCGGACTTAGTACTTCGTCATCAGTAAAACGTTTAATGATCAAAAACTGTTTGTATCTAAGTAAGTCAATAGCTTCATGGGTGATATCAAATCCTTTTGGTGCTGTTTTAAGCTGTTCGCCTTGTAAAGTTCCAAAAGTTTTGACAAAAGATTTTGAACTCAATATTTTTTTCATCGGTTCAGAATCATGGGCAAATTCACTTCTTACACGTTTTAGATCTCCGGCATTTGGTCCCCAAAAACCACCGGCAAAAAAACTGTTTCCTTTTTCCAGATGAAAATAATAACCGCCGCGCCTTTGACTTGTTGCTCTTGTAAAACTGCCGCCCCAAAAGGTTTTAAAGGGAGTTTTGTCTTTAGAAAAACGAATGTCACGATAAATTCTATACACACTTTTTTTGCCCGAAGAAGTTTCTAAAACATCAGTTTTTGAAAGTTCATGAAGCAAAGCACCTGCAAAAGTTTCAATATGATTTAATTCTATTAAATAAGCAGGCTTATTGGCATCAAACCAAGGTTTATTATTGTTCTCTTTAAGTTGAATCAAAAAATCAAGACTGGATTTGGGTATGATAATGTTTTCCATAATTAAATTTAGAATCTTTTTAAAATCAGAAGGCGATTAATTTAAACTAAAAACCCACCAAATTTGTTGGTGGGTTTTGTGTATATGTAGTTAAGCAGTTTTTTTGAATAAATCAAACATAGGACAACGTGAGCAGCGTTTCTTTTCACTTTTTTTGTATTTCTCACAGCAAGATGATTTGCAGTTTTCCAACTTTTTAATCTTGTCAAGGATAGCTGCGTTTTTCTTTTTCTTTTTATCCTTTTTCTTGTCCTTATCTTTTTCTTTCTTGCTCAATTTTCCTCCGTATTTAAAAACAGAAGCAAATATAAAAGAAAATAGTTATTTTTAAGTATTCTAAATAAACTTTAACTATTTTTTATTTAGGGTTAATTGCAATAGAACTTGTAACCGTTAATTGCTGAATATCACGGTCGAACAAATATAATCCACCTTTGTCATCTCCAATTAAGTTGATTTTATCAAGAATAGATTTTGCTGTTGCTTCTTCCTCAATTTGTTCTGCAACGTACCATTGTAAGAAATTATGAGTTGCGTAATCTTTTTCTAAGAAAGTAATGTGTACCAACTCATTGATAGATTCTGAAACAAAAATCTCATGGTTATAAAGAGCTTCAAACATTTCTTTAAAAGTAGAATAAGATGTTTTAGGTGCTTTTAGATCTGTAATCTGCGCGTGACCTCCGCGTTCGTTTACATACTTAACTAACTTAAGCATATGAGCGCGCTCTTCGTCTGATTGTGTGTACATAAATTGTGCGATTCCTTCTAATCCGTGTACTTCAGCCCAACAAGCCATAGAAAGGTAGGTTTGCGAAGATTCGGCCTCTATGCGAATTTGCTTATTTAAAGCTGACTCAATATTTTTTGATAACATAATAATGACTTTTTTGTAAAGTTAGAAAAAATTATCCATTCCTCTTTTTTGAAATCTAAAATCACAGGACATTTGGATTAATTCTCAATAAATTTAAGGTTTTTTAATAGGCAAAGAATTCGAAAAAATAGCTTTATTACTAATCGGGTTTCCGCTGTCTTCCCTAATAAAACCATCTGTAAACTTGCGAATAGTATATTGTTTTAAGGCTGTGTCATAATAGCTTAAAATATAATAATCTTTCAATTTAATTATATTCTTAAGTGCGGCATTTTTATTCATACTCAGGTAATAAAAGATGTTGTCGATCGCTAAAGGTGCAGATTTCTCGGTGGGTACAAAATCTAAGTCAGCGTTTAACATCGAATCAAAATACACCATTTTGCTTTGACGATATTGTACTTGTCTTTCAAAATTTTCAAACGAATTGTTTTGTCCATAATTAAAATCAGAAACGATATATTCCAGATATCCGCCAAATGTTATATAGCTGTTTTTATTGTTTTTAAAAACGGAAATCCCAACACTGAGATCCGATAATTGACTCAGGAATTTATTGGTTGTTTTTATCTCGCGGGGTTTATTATCGTTTGTCTGAGCGAATAAAGGCGAATTTTTGAAACGAATAGTATCTTTTTTTGAAACCGAAATGCTTTTAATCGTTTTTTCAGAATCAAAATCTTTTATAGCAAACAAAAGTTCCTGTTTGTTGGCTGTGATTTGAAAGAGTTTGTTTTCGCTATAAAATGAATTTGAGCTTTTAGATAAAATTTTAGAATCCGGCTGATTGAAATTTTTCTCTGTAATATCAGCAGTTCCCATATTTAGATCGAAAACTTGTGTCGTTTTTTGGTTATAATCAAAAGTCAAAATAATTCGATCTTCCAGAACGTAAAGTTTATTTATAGAAACAGCTTTGTCTAATGGATTGAAATCATCTGACTCCATTTTTTGAATTGGAAAATATCGAATCAATGAACTGAAAGTGAGGTTCTGTCCTCTTTCATTTTGAAAACGAAAAGCTGAAAAATCAAACATTTTTATCTCACATTTTCCATTTTTTAATTCATAAAGAAGAAGATGTTGGCTGTTTTTTTCCTTTCCGAGAATGTAGAAATTATTGTTTTTTTGAAACGTGGTAATTATATATTCATTGTTTTCAGGAATATTAAAATTTAGGGCCCGGGAAGTATTATTGTCCAGATAATATTTTATAATTTTTATGTTTTGTGATTTTCTGGAGCTCCAGTAAAGTGTTGGATTTCCGTCATCGCTTATGCTGCTGCCCAGTAAAGATCTGTCTTCTGCGTCTTTTATAGAATCAGTAAATTGATTTTTCAGGAAAAAAGATTTGCTGTATTTTAGAATGTTGATGTTTTTAGAATCGGATGCAAAAACATAGACATCGTGATTTTTTACATCTTCGGCACTTAAGATCTGACTGTTTTCGTCAATTCTTTTTAGATCTAACGGAAAAGAATTTAAGATTGTTTGACTTAACAATACTGATGGAGAGGCTAAAAGAAAAAAAAGAAGAAGTTTTTTCATGAGTTTCGTTGCACAAATATTATTCCAAATTTAATTAAATTTAATGGATTAAAGTAAACTGGCAACTGGAATTGGGGAAAATAAAAAAAGCCCAAAAAGAATTTCTTTTTGGGCCCTTACTTTTTTGAAGTGGAATTATCTTACATTAAAAGTAACTCTTCTTGCTAATCTTCTTGCTTCAGCTGGATCTTTGTCGATAGAATTATCTGATCCGGCAGCAACAGTATTTAATCTTGAAGATTCGATACCTGCTTTTTCTAAAATGGTTTTAACATTCTTAGCTCTGGTGTTTGATAATTTGTTGTTATATTCTGCCTTACCAACCTGATCAGCATGACCAATAATGTCAAGAGATGCCGAAGGGTTTTTTCTTAAGTACGTTAAAACAACATCTATGGCAGCAGTAGAATTTTCGATTGGAGTCGATTTATTAAAGTCAAAATAAACACTGTAATATTGATCGTTAATCATTTCTTTTACAACATCTTTTTGAGGTACTGCTACTACAGGAACAGCTGCTACTATTTTTTCTACAATTACTTCAGTAGGTTTATTTGCTACTAAAGTTTCAAGTTCGTTTAATTTATTTTGTAATTCAGTAAGATCTTGAGATTCTGAGATTAAGGTCCAGTCAGCATGTTTTGCATTTTTTCCTAAATAAACCTGCAATCCAACTGTTCCGTTAAATAAAATTCCTGTAAAACCTCTTGAATCTGCAGTAGTTGCTCCGTCAAAAGTAGCATCTTGCGACGCATTCAGGATCGTAGTAAAATCACCGGTTAAAGCAAATCTGTCAGACAATCTAACCTGACCTGTAACACCTGCGATGAAGTTACCCATTCTGTCTTTAACATGTAAATCTTTGTTCTCTAACTGTGCCAGACCAAAACCTGCGTGACCTAATAAACCAAATGTTTTAGTCCAGGATTCAAAGTTCATGATTCTGCCTAAGTTAGCAACAGCTTGCAAATCGGCTCTGTAATATTTTGAGTCAAAATCTATAGAATTGTTTTTTCCTGTAAAACTGTTGTATCCAAAATCAGCTTTTAAACCAAATTTGTTATTAAACATATATCTAACTCCAAGATCACCAACCCATAGACTTGGTGTGCTTGTAAAATAATTTGAGCTCATTGGACGTTGAGGTTTGTTTACACCTCCACCTAGTTCTACCGACCATTTATTGTAGGCTGTCGAACTTTTTTCTGTTTGCGCATTTGCATAAGCTACGGTCAAAGCAAACGCCAAAGTCATTACAATTTTTTTCATTGTTATTTTAGTTTTTAATTTTTCCCAAACTAACAATTTATTGTAAGAATTATGACCCAATAAAAGTCATAAATATAACAGAATAGGGTTAAATGTGCTTTCTAAACATTCATTAACTCCTGAAAATAATCGACAAATTGTCCCATATGCAAACCATCCATTAATCCATGATGAACATGAACAGACATTGCAATTGTTCTTTTTCCGGTTTCGGAAGTGATCATTTTTCCAAAAGAAATTTTAGGGCAACTGTCTGGAAACGTGTAGCTTCTGGCATGCGAAAGCGAAGTAAAATTTAACCACGGAATCGCCGAAAAATGAACTACGTTATCATCGTCAAATGATCTTGTAAAAAGTCCGGTTGTACTTTGAATACGCTTAATCTCTGCTAAAGCATTTTGTTCAAATATTTTAAAATCAGGATTATATTCGATTAATGAAAACCCAAAAGTACCGTCTTCGCGCCCAATTGTTGCCGATGCGTCAACACGATCGTTGATATAAATTTTGTCATCAGCGATTCTATACTTGAAATTCTCAATAGAATTTACTGCAACCAATGTTTTGTGCAAGTAATATATGAAGAAAGAAGCCTTGATGCTTTTTGCAGTTTGGTAGGCTTTTGTACAATCAATTTCTACGGTTGCACCAAAAAAAGGTTCTTCTAATTGTTTGAAAAATAAGAAATGTTCTTTTCTGTTCCAGTTTTCTAAATCTAAAAGTGTTTTCATTATGATAAGTTCTGAAGTATTTCAGTAATTTTTTCGAAGGAACTAAAATGCTCGTGTTCGACTTTGTGACTAATTTTTTCGTGTTCCCAAGTGGTATGAAACGGAATATGAACGGCGTAACCTCCAATTCCGAGAACCGGTAAAACATCAGATTTCAATGAATTTCCAATCATCAAAAATTCATTGGCCTTAATGTCTAAACGACCCAGTAATTTTTCATAATCAACTTCTTGTTTGTCTGACATTACTTCTATATGATGAAAATAATGACCCAAACCGGAACGATGTAATTTGCTGTGTTGGTCTTTTAGATCGCCTTTTGTAGCAACAACCAATTTGTATTTTCCGTGTAGAGATTTCAAGGTATCTTCGACTCCGTCCAGAAGTTCGATAGGTTTTTCGAGTAATTCTTTTCCGTATTGAATGATTTTTGCGATCGCTTCAATAGGGATTGTATTATTCGAAATATTCATCGCAGCTTCAATCATCGACAGAATATATCCTTTGATTCCGTAACCGTATAAAGGTAAATTCTGAATTTCGATCTTAAATAATTCTTGCGAAATACCCTGATGTGAAAGATAATCTTCCATCAAAGCGCAAAATTTATGTTCTGTTTCCTGAAAGTAAGGTTCGTTTACAAACAAAGTATCATCAGCATCGAATGCAATTACTTTTAAGTTTGGTATTTTGTTTCTATGTAACATGGTGTTTTTGTTTCAAGGTTGTTTTGTTTCAGGTTTCAGGTTTTCTTTGTTTCAGGTTTTTTAGCCACGAGTTAGCGCTAATTTTTTTTGCCACAGATTAGATGATTAAAAAAGATTAAATAAAAGAATCTGCGTTAATTTGTTTAAATCTGCAAAATCTGCGTGAAACTATTTTTTCGCCACAAATTCACAAACTATTTAAAATTAAATCCGCGTAAATCCGTTTAAACCCGTATCATCCGCGTGCCATTTCTCAATCCTAATTCTTTGCAAACAGCCTCTTAATAGAAATTGTCTTATCGTAAAAAGTAATCCTGATTCCGAATAGCAAAATGATTCCGCCAAAAACCATTTGTAAAGTTATTTGTTCTTCTAAAAATAACCAAGCTAATACGGCTGTAATTACTGCCTGGCTCAATAAACTTAAAGAAACTCTTGTTGCGCGCATATGTTGTGTGGCATAACTAATAGAAAGCCAGGCGCACAATTGGCAAATAACGGCTTGTAACACAAACAGAAACCAGCCAGCATTAGAAAATCCTGTAAAAGGTTCGTTTAATGCATAACAAATAATTCCTAAATATACAGTTGAAGCCAATAAACTAATCGTCATAAACGATAAAACATCGACTTGCGAAAGAACATTTTTACTCACTAAAAGATAAATAGAATATAAAATTCCGGATAAAACGGCAAATAAGAATGCCTGATTAAAATTCAATTCCAGAAAAAAACTAAAGCCAACTAAAGTAATCATGCCGAATAAGGAAACTACAGTTCCTATCCAGAAATTAGTTGTAGGTCTTACTTTCAAAAAGAAAAAAGAACCAATACCAACCCAAAGCGGTGATAAATTTGTTAGTAGCGAAGCCTGAGTTGCGCTTGAATCCTGAATGGCAATATTCCAGACAGCAACATCAGAGGCGAATAAAACCCCGCAAAGTGCTGCAAGTAATGTGAATTTTAATGGTGGAAGTTTAAAGTTTTTGCTTAAAAGTACGTACGGCAATAATAATAGAATGGCAAAAGCCATGCGGTAAAAAGCCGAGATTAATCCCGGTGCTAATTTAAGTTTAACCAATATCGGGAAAATCGAAATACATAGTATTCCTCCGATTAAGGCTAATCTTGGTTTGGTAATTTTCATTGTAATGCGTTTCTAACTTACCGAATTACTCTTGTAAGTGTTTTTTAAATTCTTTTTTAAAACAAAATTGCGTGAAGCAAAGTTCACGCAATTTATAGAATATACAATAATAAGTTGATTCTTATTCTTCTTTTTGTACCACTTCAACTGTTGGTGGAACTTCAGCAATGTTTTCACCTTTTAAGTAAGAAGGCAAATTAAGGCCAGCCATATTAAATAAATCATTTAATGGTGGAACCGTTTTCATCATTCCAGACACAAAGTTTGCCGTCGATGAACTTCCATTTTCGCCAGAACCATTGCCAGAATCCCAAACGGTAATTTTATCAATCTTTATATTTTTCACCGCTTCAACCTGAGTTCTAACCAATTCAGGAAGTTTTTCCAGTAACAATAGTTGGAAAGCTTTGCTTGGATCTCCGCCGGCAGCAGCAACAACTTGTTTGTAACCTTCGGCTTGTTTCGTTAAAATTTCGAATAAACCTTTCGCTTCTGCTTCCATTTTTGCAAAAATTGCATCGGCTTCACCTTTTGCATTTTCTCTTATAGTTTCTGCTGCAGCTTGCGCTTCGATAATGGCTCTTTGTTTGGCTATTTCGGCAGGAATTACAATATTGGCAATTTGCGTAGAACGTTCTCTTTCAGAACGGGCCAATTCGGCTTTTTGCTCCGCAAGATACGATTCTTCTAATGCTCTTGCTTGTTGTACTTTCTCTGCAGTTATGGCAATACGCAACGATTCTGCTTCTTTTTCTCTACGCAAAGCTTCAGAATTGGCAATAGCAATCTTCGCTTCATTTTCTCCCTGAATAGCAATTGCATTTGCCTCAGATGTTTTTACTCTTGTGTCTCTTGCGGCTTCTGCTTTTCCAATGGTTTCATCTTTTGCGGCAGTTGCAATACTAATTTCTCTGTCTTTTTGCGTAATAGCAATTTTTACGTCTCTGTCTCTGTGCGTTTCTGCGATTTGAGTGTCTTTTTCTCTGTCTGCAAGAGCTTTACCTGTTTCTCCAATTTTTTCCTGTTCAGCAACACTAATTTTTGCTTCGTTGATTGCTTTTGCAGCAGCTTCTTTTCCTAAAGCTTCGATATAACCAGACTCATCTTTAATATCGGTAACGTTTACGTTGATCAGTTTTAAACCAATTTTCTTTAATTCGCTGTCAACGTTTTTCGAGATATTGTCCAGAAATTTATCACGGTCTGAGTTGATTTCTTCAATTGTCATTGTTGCAATTACCAAACGCAATTGCCCAAATAAAATATCTTTTGCCAATTCCTGAATTTGCTCAGATGATAAACCCAAAAGTCTTTCTGCCGCCGTATTCATACTATCAGATTCTGTAGAAATAGCGATTGTAAATCTACACGGAACATCTACACGAATGTTTTGTCTGCTCAGGGCATTAGTTAAATTTGCGTCGATAGAAAGCGGTTTTAAATCTAAAAATGCATAATCCTGAATTACAGGCCAGATAAAGGCGCCACCTCCGTGAACACATTTTGCCGATGTTCCGCCGGTACGACCATAAATGACTAAAATTTTATCAGAAGGACAACGTTTGTACCTTGATATTAATGCCGAAATTGTTACGAAAAATACTATTGCCGCAACTGCAATTAAAATAATTGGATTCATGCTTGGTTATGTTAAATGGATTCTACTATTAAAATATTGTTGTTTTCTATCTTTATGACCTTAACGATTGCGCCTGATTGAATTCTTTCATTCTCAGTCATGGCTTCGAGTTCGTGAAATGCACCGTGTACGCTGATCATGATTTTGCCTTTGCCTTTTTTGTTTTCGGGAATAGTCAAATAAACTTCGGCAGTTTTGTTTAAAGTATTGGTGATTTTAAATGAGTTGTCTTCGGCTAATTTTTGTACTTGTCTGATCACCAGAAAAAACAAAACGACAAACAAAACCCCAACAACAAGTGAAGTAATAATCAGAAATATGGGTTTATCGCCAATTGTGGTATAAAAAGAAATTCCTGTCCAGCTAAATCCCAATAAAAAATTGATAAGATTTCGTAACGAAAAAAGCTGAAAATCACCTCCGCCATGTGTGTCGCCGTGAAAATCAGTCTCAACACCATCACCAATATCCAAACCCGAAAAGGTGATAATGGTTTGAATTATAAAAATGATACTTGTTGGGATAGCGATATACCAAAAAGATTTGAGTAAAGTGGGTAAACTATCTAACAGTTCTATCATTTTGTATTTTTTGAATGATTAGGCGCTAATATCTTGTTTTTTATTTAACAAAACTAATTTGCATGAAAATTATATAAGAAAGTAATTACAAAATCACTGAAATACGCGTGCTTTTCTATGATTATTATCTGTTTAGAAATCCCTAAAAACAAATTGATCTTTTGCGTTATTGTCTTTAATTGTCCAGACCACATTATATGCTCCGGCAGCGTCTCCGTTAGACATTCCTATAAAAATTGTTTTCTCCGGACCAATATAAATTTGCGTGTTTTTGAAATTAGGACTATATATTCCGGTTAGATTATTTATTGGGATATTATAAAATTACCACTAAAAATGAAGTTTTTTATAGTTTTTATTTCGATAAGATTTTCAGGTTTTATTCCGTCAATTCCCCATGCATATTGGTCATCTATTTTTGATATAAAGCCATCTTGTTTTTTAATCTGATGTTCTTTTGGTATGAACTTTCCGGTTTGGATAGTAATCGTGAGATCGTCATTTTTAAATTCGGCATTATTTTCAGAAATAATCTTCATTCGTAATTTTGGCAGATTGCTTAAATATTGAATTCAACTTTTATGAATATAACCAAATTCCTGATCTTCAGGTTTGTTTGATAAGCCTGTTTTCTGTTTTGAAACTCCGTAAGTAATGTAAACCCATTCATTTTTTTCGCCTTGTATGGCATCCATATCTTCGAAAACCTGATTTTCAGAAATTTTACCTACTATTTTTGATTTCGCATTATTATTATCCCGTATATTCACAAAACCATCTTTTTTGTCTTTAATAATTGCAAAAGCACCTATGTTTTGTGCTTTCGAAGAGGTGAAAATTAAAAGGAGAAATAGCGTAAGGGTTAATTTTATTTGGTTTGTCATGACTTATTGGTTCTTTATAAAACGAAAAGAGCGAATCTATTAAAATGATTAATAAATTCACGCTTTTTTAATAAATATAAAAATGTCCATTGGCACTAAATGTTGGTAGAAAACATGAATTGAATCAAATTTGGCGTGCCGTAGGTACGCAATAGTTTCGCTTTGTTGCGTACCTACGGCACGCCAACGAATTTGAAACCTAATATTTCTACCGATATTTAGTGCCTGACAGCACAAAAAAATGTAAAGATTAAATTTGTTTTTGTGTGGTATTAGGCATTCATCATTTTTTGATAAGTTTTTTTAATTTCCGTATCCGAAAAAGGTTCAGGCGCTTGCACCAAAGTTTTGATGGTTCTAATGCAGCTTATCATTTTAATGCGAAGATCTTGATAATCTCCTGTTTCTGTTATCAGAATAGCGTCGAAAATCTCGGCTAGCTGTTCTGGTTGATCCCTGATTTCATCTACGAACCAAATGTCCGAAAGAAATTTTGCCATTGCTGTCATTACAGCCGTTTCTGATGTTTGTGATTTTCTTTGTCATATCGAAAATATTAAACGCACGAAACCCTCACTTTAGGTGTGACAAAATATCCGAGGATAGATTAAGGGTAGTTTCCTGCTCCAGCACCTTGGCGAGGGTTCGCTTATGTTAACTTTGAATAAGTTTCTATTTAAAGTCTCAAGATATTTTGTCGATAAAAACTTACAACTATAAACTCAGGTAAAAAGAAAAAACATGAGAAATTTCTCATGTTTTAACATTTATCAATTCACATCTAACTTTTTACAAAAAAGTTAGTTTATCGTTTCACCATTTGGTGCATCCGTATCAGGATTTACAAAAACCAATTTACCTTCTGAATTTGTTGTCATCAGGATCATTCCCTGACTTTCAACTCCGCGTAAAGCTCTTGGCGCTAAGTTGGCTAAAACCGTAACACGTTTACCAATGATTTCTTCTGGCGAAAAGCTTTCGGCAATTCCCGAAACAATTGTACGAACATCAATTCCGGTATCAATTTTAAGAACCAAAAGTTTGTTGGCTTTTGGCATTTTTTCAGCTTCAATAATAGTTCCTACACGTAAATCCATTTTGGCGAAATCCTCATATTGAATTAAATCTTTTTGAGGTTCTGCTTGTTTGTTTTCGGCAATATTAGCTGTTTTTGTAGCTTCCAATTTATCTATTTGTTTTTGTATTTCTTCGTCTTCTATTTTTGCGAATAATAATTCGGCTTCACCAATTTGGTGACCTTCCGGAATCAATTCTGAATTTTCAGTAACATCATTCCATTTCAATTTACCTTCATTTTTCAGGATTCCTGACAACTTTGCAGCAGTAAAAGGCAAGAACGGTTCAGCAAGAATACTCAACGCAGCAGCAATTTGCAAGGCAACATACATTTGAGTTTTTACACGCTCCGGATTGTCTTTCATTACTTTCCAAGGCTCTTCATCGGCAAGATATTTATTTCCTAAACGCGCAACATTCATCAATTCGCCCAAAGCTTCACGGAATCTGTAACGCTCAACCGAACTTGAAATCACGGCTGGATACGCTTTTAATTCTGCTAAAGTCTTTTCGTCAACCTCAGATAATTCGTTTGGCGTAGGTATAAATCCGTCGTAATATTTGTTGGTTAAAACCACAACACGATTAATGAAGTTCCCGAAAATTGCAACCAATTCGTTGTTATTTCTCGCCTGAAAATCTTTCCAGGTAAAATCATTATCCTTAGTTTCAGGAGCGTTAGAGGTTAATGCATAACGCAAAACGTCTTGTTTCTCCGGAAATTCTTCCAGGTATTCGTGCAGCCAAACCGCCCAGTTTTTAGAAGTCGAAAGTTTGTTTCCTTCCAAATTCAAAAACTCATTTGCAGGAACATTATCCGGCAAAATATAGCTTCCTTCGGCTTTAAGCATCGCAGGGAAAATAACGCAGTGAAAAACAATATTGTCTTTCCCTATAAAATGAACCAGTTTCGTGTCTTCATCTTTCCAGTACGGTTCCCAGTCTTTTCCTTCACGGAGAGCCCATTCTTTAGTTGATGAAATATATCCTATTGGTGCATCAAACCAAACGTATAATTTTTTTCCTTCGGCACCTTCAACAGGAACATCAATTCCCCAATCAAGGTCACGCGTTACTGCGCGAGGTTCAAGACCGCCATCGATCCATGATTTTACTTGTCCGTAAACATTAGGTTTCCAGTCGTTTTTATGTCCAACCAAAATCCATTCAGTTAAGAAATCAGAATATCTGTCAAGAGGTAAAAACCAGTGTTTTGTCGATTTCAAAATTGGAGTTTCTCCGGTAATCGTCGATTTTGGGTTAATTAAATCCGTAGCATTTAGAGTAGATCCGCAATTTTCGCACTGATCTCCGTAAGCTCCATCATTGCCACATTTTGGGCAAGTTCCAACCACAAAACGGTCTGCAAGAAACTGATTCGCTTTTGCATCATACAATTGCTCTGTTACCTCTTCAATAAAATCACCATTATCATACAATGTTCTAAAAAATTCCTGAGCTGTATCATGATGAATTTTAGCCGAAGTACGAGAATAATTATCAAACGAAATTCCGAAATCATTGAATGATTTTCTGATAATTCCGTCATATTTATCAATAACTTCTTGTGGTGTAATTCCTTCTTTTTTAGCTTTCATCGAAATTGCAACCCCGTGTTCATCACTTCCGCAAATAAACGCAACGTCTTTTCCTTGCAAACGTAAATATCTCGAATAAATATCTGCAGGCACGTAAACCCCCGCCAAATGCCCAATATGTATAGGTCCATTCGTGTAAGGCAATGCCGCCGTAATAGTATATCTCTTTGGATTTTGTATCATAACTCAATTTTATTGAGTGCAAAAATAAGCAATAGAATTGAGATTTTGTTATTCTGCGGAGTTTCACAAAGAAAAACCACTGAGATTCTTGAAGGTTCTCACTGAGATTCACGAAGTTTTTTATTTGTATAGCTTAAAATAATCTTGCAAAGTCGTAAAGGCGCAAGGAAATTCGCTGCAATTTGTCATTTCGACCAAAGGGAGAAATCCCACTAGAAACTCGACAAAGATTGACATTTTTCTTTCTGGTTTAAACGGGACTGAAGTCCAGCCCTACAATATGTTCCGAACCTAAGGTTCTCTTTAAAATTTTCGGAGGAACGATTTTTTTAGTACTGGATTTCAGTAAAGGCGCAAAGAAATTCGCTCCAATTAGTCATTTCGACCAAAGGGAGAAATCCCACTAGAAACTCGACAAAGATTGACATTTTCCTTTCTGGTTTAGACTGGACTAAAGTCCAGCCCTACAATATATTCCGAACCTAAGGTTCTCCTTAAAATTTTCGGAGGAACGTTTTTTTATAGGGCTGGATTTCTGTGCATTCTCCTGAGTCCAGCCTTACAATACATCCCGAGCCAAAGGCTCTCTCCAAAAAAAGTTCCAGAGGAACGATTTATTTTGTAGGGCTGGACTTCAGTCCAGTCTCCGTGTTTAGAGACGCCAATCTTTGCGAGGCTTCGTCTCAGTCTCACAAAGAAAACCGAAACAAGAAAAAAATCCGTATTGATCAGCGTTTTCACGAAGTGATCCGTGTCATCCGCGTGCCATTGACTTTGACTTCGCCTGACAAAACATAAAACCTTTGCGCGATTATTTCAACCCAATTGATATTAACCTCTGTGAAATAACACCATAAAATAGAACCAGTTTAAACTAGCATCCGCATTAAAATCTTAAAAATTTATTTTGCAATCTTTGCCCTGAAAAAAACAAAGACAATTTTATGAGCAAGACAAAATTAATCATCAATAAAAACGGATCTATTAAAATCGAAGGTGATTTTGAAATCATGGATTCTGAAGGAACTGTTTACGGACTACAAGGAAGAGCTGCATTAGGACTTTGCCGTTGCGGATTATCTGCAAACAAACCTTTTTGCGATGGAGGGCACCGTAATAATTTCGAACACGATTCTATCGCATTCGATTTACCACCAATGAAAACAAACTAAGAAATCTTATTTTCTGGTTATACTATAAAAGCTGCATCATGCAGCTTTTTTTATATATAAAGTTCCCCACGCATTGTTATAACCGCAGAACCGCCTACTAAAATATCATTTTCTCTTGCCATTACTTCAATAAGCGAAGGCTGACTCAATTTTACGCCTTGCAGAATTTTATATTCGGTATTGGGTTGCGTGTATTTATGTTGGGTCAAAAATCCAATTAATGGTCCCGCAGCTGTTCCTGTTGCAGCGTCTTCATTGATTCCGATTAAGGGATTAAAAAATCGGGCTTCGGCTATATTATTTGGATCTTCGTCAGAAAGTGTAAAGCAATAGAAACCTTCAAAGTCGTATTCTTTAGAGATTTCGATTAAGCGTTTGTTGTCCGGAATGCAATCGTGTAGAAATCTCCTGTTTTTTATGGGAACCATAACATGCGCAACTTCTGTTTGAACTATTGTAGGCAAAAGATCGTCTACCGTTAAATCGTCAATAGTTAAACCAAGTGCTTTTGCGATTCTCGAAGCCGGAACTTCCTGACCAATAGTTGCAGGTTTTTGATGCATTTGCACAATTGGATCTGCTGTAAGGGGATCAAAACTTGTGGTTAATCGAATCGGACTATCTTTCATGATTACAAAATGATCGGTTTCATTTTGTTCCTCAAATATGGAGATTTTTTTGAGTAAGGCAGCGCAAACGGCACCTAATAAATTGTGTCCGGCGCCATCAACTTCAAAACCTGAAGGTGTAAAAGACCTAACATTCAAAGCTTTTTGTGTTGTCGAATAATAAACAAATGAAGTCTCAGAATAGCCAAATTCCTTTGCAATATTCGAATATGCTTCGATTGCTAAATCGCCATCAGTAAAAACAACAGACAACGGATTTCCTTTGTAACTTTTGTTAGAGAATACATCTAAAACGTAGTATTCTAATGTTATTCTATCTTTCATTATGATTTCTTTTTGTTGAAATTAATTCGATAGAATAAAGTTACTATTTGTTCTTTGATCTAAGTTACAATGAATCGTTTTTCTTTTACAACATTCGTTTTTGTTCTGCGCTAATATTTATTGTTTTTTCAAGTCTCGAAATTCTGGTTTTTTCCTGTTTTGCCGTCATAATCCAGTGAATCATAACTTTTTTGTACGATGGTGCTTGTGTATTAAAATATTTCCAGGCGATTGTATTGGCTTTAAATTGTTTTTCAAACTCAGGATCAAGAATAGATGGTTCCTTTTCGTGCGAATAAATTCCGGATCTTTCTTCAGATCTTAGTGCGAAAGCTTTCTCACCTTCGCGCGTCATTAATCCTACTTTGATAAGATCTTCGACTTTTTTGATGTTGATCGCGCTCCAAATACTGGATTTTTTTCTTGGTGTAAACCTTATCAAATAACTTTGGTCATCAATTGATCTTCGAACGCCATCGATCCAGCCAAAACAAAGCGCCTGATCTACAGATTGTGACCACGACATTGACGGTTTTTTGCTGTTGACTTTATAGAAACCTACTAAAAGTTCGGTTTCTTTTTGGTGATGCTTTTCTAGCCATGCTCTGAATTCGTTTTGGGTTGCGAAGAAAGTTGGGTTCATTTTATTTCGTTTTTAATAGCGGTGGCGGTGGCGGCGGAGGTAAAACAGATTTTGAGCTGAAAAAAGTTAGCTTTTTATTGGTTTCAATTAATCTTACTTTCTTTTTCCAGGTATAAATCCATTTTGCTAAAGAATCCAGATCTTTTGGAACATCGTCTTTGTGGCTGTGTATTGCAATTGATTTTTTGATTGAATCTTTGTCAATATAAAAGGTGTAATATCTCCCATCGCTATAATCTTCCTGATAATTCTCGTTGTATTTTTTCAGTTGCGTTTTAGAAATTAAATCTAACAGTTTTGCTTTATCTTTTTTACTTATTAAAGCGATATAATTTGTTTTGCTTTTTGGAATCTTAGTGCTGTCAAAAGCATCGTAGCCACTCCAATGTTCTCTAATATAAACACTATCGTTTGGAGTGAATTTTACCGAAAAACTAGTTTCGAAAGTGTTGCTAAAAGTAAAATCGAAATATTTAAACGTTACATTTGATTCTTCTTTTTTAGAACAAGAGATGAACAATAAAAGTAACGAGATAAGTACGATTTGTATTTTCATAGTAAAGTTTTAATTTTTATTCATCAAGTTCTTTCCAGCAAACATATATTTCTCTTTGAACTTCTTTTTCTAGTTTAGGAAGTTCATTTAAAACCTAAAACTGACTTTCTTTGCTTAAATAGAATTTATCTTCTTTAAGTTTAAAATCCATTGCTCCTTTTATGATTGCAATCATTTCATTGGTTTCTGATGTTCCGTTTGCAAAATTTGGACCTATCAAATATCTTAAAATATCTTTTTCATATTGCGGTTTATAAAAGAGAATATGAGTCACTATTGGCAAATAAAAGTAAAAATAACTATTGGTGTTAGATCCATATTGAATTTTATCGAATTCAGAAATTAAAATGTCTGATTCCGGATCTGTGGATTCCCGATTTAATTCTTTTAATAATTCAAAAGTGGTTTTTGCACTTGGAACTATGTTTCCCATTCTTTTTAAAGATGAAAATGTCTTCTCAAATTTTGAGTTATTTGCTATTGTATTAAACCAGTTGAAAATTTTCAATTTATTCTATTTTTATAATTTTATTTTGAATGGAATGTGGTTCAGTTCTGATGAAAATTAAATTCTTCGATATCGTGATATCCAAAAACTTCAATTTCCGGATGTTCATTTATTAAATTTCTGATTTTGTCTAATGTATTTAATCTTAAATTATTGTCTTCGGCTCTCATTTGCGCCAGTTGATTTACCGGATGATTAGTGTCAGTAAGTTCAATTCGCATATAATAAGCATCGGCAATATAAAATAACCATCCTTTTTCTGTTTTAAAAACTACACCGCAATGTCCTAACGTATGCCCGAAAAGCGTAATAAGAAAAAATTCTGTTTCAGTATCGATACTGACTTTTCTGGCTTCAAACCCGAACCAATCAAAATCTGATTTTTCATAAGTTTTAATTGTTGGGTTATGAGATAAAGGTGTTTTGAGATATCTGGGATTTCCGGAAAGAAAACTTTTGTATTCTTCAATTCCTACATGAACGGTTGCATTTGGTAAATCTGCCAATCCGCCAATATGATCATTATCCAGATGCGAAATAATGCAATCAGTAACTTTTGCTGGATCTAGTCCCAATTTTTCGATTTGTTTTATTGCAGTTTGATTTTCGTCGAAATGATAACCAACCATGTCTATAAGCTGCTGACCGATTCTTTCTCCCGGGTTTTGAATGTTTAAAAGACCAATACCGGTATCGATCAAAATGAGTTTGTCGTTTTCCTGAATCAATAGGCAATGTCCGCAAACATTATCGTTTACGGGTGAAACAATTTTTACGCAGTTGAGGTGGTGGATTTGGGTCATGGTGATTTTGCTTTGATTGATTTTGTCATTACGAACACAGATTCTAAATCTGTATTATCGGATTGTAAATTTAACAGATTTAATCAAAAGCAGACATGAACAAATCCCAAATTATCCAGGTTTTCTTTCTCTTTTTGTTCGGATTTTGATTGTTTGGATCTTCTAGCCAAAAGTCACAAACATTACAGATGATCTCATCTTTATAGATTACATCTCCATTATATAAACTATCCTTAAAAATGAAGTCACTTCCGTAATTATGTTTTTGATGAGTTTGAGTCCATTGTACATTGTTAATTAATAGCTTGTCTGATCCACAACGAGGACAGCATTCTGCATTTTCATAATAGAGTTGTGTTGGTTGGGCAATAAATTGATCAATAGCTTTTTGAGTCAAGTTTCTTTCTAGTATGTAATTTTTTATGTCTTCTTGCGTATCACGCATGTAAGTATGCTGTTTGTATTTGGCAAAAAAAGCCAATTCGTGATCTGAAAATGTATCTAGAAAATCTTTGGTTTTGCCCATTGCTTTACTGCTATTGTTGATGTTTTCTTTAGTTGTGTGAAAGTGCTAAAATACTGTTTTAATGAAGCTTGATATAATAAAAGGAATAATTTTCTTATAAAAAAAATATCAGCGTTAGGGATAGCAGCGAAAAGCCCACAGCTTGACGAAGGAAGTGCGAGGACTTGCAGCAATAGCCCGATTCGCGGCGGCTGAAACGCCTAAAAAAATATTTATATCAAGTTCCCTATCTTTGTAAACGTAAATTAAAAGAGCAAATCATGGCAAAAGGTCCCGAGAAAAACACGAAAAACAAGGCTTTGCATACTAAACTACTCAATAAGAAAAAAGCCAAAATTCAGGAGGAGAAAAAAGCGCATGCTTTGCGCTTAAAGGCTTTGGTGACAAAAATGAATCAGAAAAAGAATAGTGATGAATCTGATGCTATTTAAATCAGATTGTATTTCGTTTCTGTTTTAATTTAGCTGAAATTTGCAAATCAAGATATAAAAACAAACAAAATGGAGGAATTCGGTAGAATACTAGTTTCTGAAACGGCAATGAATAGTGAAAATCTTCAGGATGTGATTCACTCTAATATTTCGGTAATCAATTTAATGCGTGAGGAAGATGTCGATGATGAGTTTATTCACGAAGATGCCTTGATGAGTTATTATCTTGATTATTACTACTCGCAATATGCTGAAGGAAATTTTGCTCAGTTTGTACACAAATCAGGTTGGAATAAGGAACTGAACGAACTTATCGAAGAAGGTCTGGCTTTGATTGGCGCCGAAAAACACTTGGAATTATTCCAACAACAAAGCAAAAAAGTAAAACTGATGAGCAGCGTAAAGCTGAATAAATTTCTTAGCGGAAAATTGGAAGGTGTAAACCCAACAAGAGATTTGCTGAACAACGATACTTTCTTCGAACTAGAAGAAAACTTAATTACTTTGAATGCCGGTTTCCTGAAAAATCACCCTGATTTCGAAGTGCTTTCGGTAGATGATATGTTTGCAGCTTTAGAGGAATATGTTGGGCATGAGATAAAAAGAGCTTAGGTTTTGTTGTTTAACCACAATGCACGCTAAGGTTTCGCAATGCACGCAAAGTTATTTGTTTGAATGTCTATAAAACCGCACACAATCCCTATAGATATCAGGAGCGAAGGCTCAATATTTTTTATAGAGAGCCTTCGGCTCGATTTATATTGTAGGGACGGATTTTAATCCATCTGCGTAAAGATTATTCTTAGGATTGTCAGGCTGAGCGGAGTCGAAGCCACACAAAGTTTTTAGAAAGAGCCTTCGGCTCGATTTATATTATAAGGATGGATTTTAATCCATCTGCGCAAAGATTATAATGCGTTTTTATTTGAATGTATTCGAAATCTCTCGAAATTTAGATAGTGATAGGTAGCGAATTTTTTGTTTCACGCAGATTTTAAAAGATTTAGGCAGATTTAAAAAAATCATTTTAATCTTTTAATCTTTGGCGTTAAAATAGAACTTTGTGGAGCTTTTTCCGAAGCTTCGACTTCGTTCTGACAGTTGTTATGAAAAACTTTGCGAATCTTTGCTCCCGATAGCTATGGGGATTGGGTGGAATATTTTATTGTTTCTTAATATTCATAATGCATTATTTTGAGATTATTTAATGTTGATTAAAAAACGTTTTTTCATGATAATTGTCAAAAAACAAATGCACGATATTAATTATATTTGCATAAATGTCAATATAAATAGTAACTGAAAAATCTAAATACCATGAAAACCAGATTTAAAATTGTATGTATTGTTGCAGTATTGTTGTTAGGTTATTCTTGTAGCAAATCTGATCTGGATAAAGGAATTGATTGTTTTGGCGAGTCATTTTTTATGAAATTCAAGAATAAAACTGATCCTGAAAATGCTAAAAAAGTTGATTTTGTTGTGGAGTATACTGGAAATTATGAGTTTAAATCTGTTAAATGGACTTTTGGTGACGGAACAACTGAAACCACAACCAACACAACAATTTCGCATATCTATACTGCCGCCGGAACTTATACTGTAAGAGCTGATATTACGATTCAGGACGGAAAAGCAGCTTGTACTGCATCACCAACAAGAAGTATTATAATTAATTAGGTTCTACAGTTGGGCGTAATTATTCTTAAAACATAGAAACATAGATTCTTTATTCTCAAAAAAGGCGTTTTTACTTATTTAAAACACACGAAGCTAGCCGCGTCAAAGAAATCTATTTCTTTTTTATTCTTTCTAGACATAAAATCTATGTTTCTATGTGTTTAATTTAGCTTTTATTAATTACACGGTTTTGTTTTTAGATCGCTTCAAATTTCGGTATGTTAAGATTTTATTATTTGATTTCTAACTTACTACAGATTCTCGTAACTTCGCCTTTGATGATTTAGCGATTTTAAAAGTTAAAAAATGAGATATAGATACTGCCTAATATTGCTGTTGCTTTTTCTTCAAACAGGATTTTCTCAAAACAAAATAAACCTTTTTTCAGAAATCAATTATAGTTCAATTCCTTCGGTTTCGTTAAGCGATTATAAATCAGTTCAGGATCGTGATAAAAAGTTTCAGAATCCTAATATTGCTTTAGGAATCGGGATTTCTGGAGGAGGTTCGAGAGCCCAGTTTTTTAGTATGGGCGTACTTTTAGGATTAGAAGAAATTAAAGGAAATAATTCGCAACGTAATTTCTTAAACGAAATAGATTATTTCTCTACGGTTTCCGGTGGTTGCTTTTCGGCAGGATATTATTTAACGATCTTAAAGAATAAGTTGTTTCATGACAATTGTTCGTTCAACGAATTTTACTTTTCTAAAGCCGATGCTTATAAAGATTATGTCGATAAATCAGCCAATATTTTGTCTTTATTAAACAATAGCCGAAACGAAAAAGGCGATAAAATATCAATGACCCAACGAATAGATTCGGATATTTTGCAATACGACGCCACAAATCCTGATAATATCAATAAGTTTAATTCTCAAATGTTATTGTCGGATTTTTTTGTTCCAAAGGATAGTAAAACAATTCCGTTATTGCCCATGTTTGTTGCCAACGGAACCGCTTTTAATAATGGCGAACGCATTCCGTTTATGCCGCATATTATTCGCGGTTTGAATCTTAATGCTTCTTTGGCTCCCAATAAAGCTTCAATCGTATTGAATGAAAATAATATTAACGATGGCTATAATTTTCCCGTAACCTATGCCATTACGGCGAGTTCTGCTTTTCCGGGCGTTTTGCCAAAAGTAAAATTTGGGGTTAAAGACCAGGATAAAATATTATGTATCGTAGATGGCGGTGCTTCAGATAATATGGGTTACAAAACTTTGGTAGAGTTGCTTCATAACGATACCAGAGTGAATGACAAAAACAAAAAAGCCCTTTTTATTGATTGCCTGGGACAAGGAAAAAAAACGCCATATATAACTGATGCCAAAATAAGATTGATTTCGTTGTTTGAAACCGCTTCTTTATACACCGTTCAAACACGCTATATGACTTTTGATAAAGATGTTGAAAGTACTTTTGAACGTTATAAAATACCAATTTCTAATTATCAAATCATTGGTTTTACTACCATTAGGGATTATTTGGTAAAGATGGAAAAAGATTACCCTTATGAAGATTTAGTGTTCGAATTAAAAAACACAAATGATGAATCGGGTAGTTGGGCAAAATTGTATGCAAATTTCAAACAGGAACTAATCATGAGGTTTGGTGAAGATTCCTTTAAAAAAGATAAAGAAGGTGAAATAATTGTTGCCACTTTAAACAAAGAAAAATTCAAAAATTTAGCTGCCAGACAAGTTTTGATGTTATATGAATATGCCTCGCATGTCGAAACAAAACTGCGAATTACTCCCGAAGAACGTGAAATGTTATTGCTGTCCGGACGTTTTGCTGCTTATTTAAAAACCAATGAATTAAAAGAATTATTGGTGGAATATAAATAGGGTTTTAGTTTCGCAGAGATTCATGAAGGTAGCACAGAGATTCGGAAATTTTATTCTTGAATTTTTGGATTGACTATTTTTAGGGGATTAATCCAATAGTGTGAATACAAGTACAAAACAAACACGAATTTCACGAATTTTAATTGGCTATTTAGTTTGTGAAATTCGTGTTCAAAATTTTGAATTTCGGCCTTGTGCTTTTTGAATCTCTGTGTAATAACATTTTCGATATTAAGAATTCTTCCATTCTTCAATAGTCAATACATTTGCATGACGAATGAATACTTTGGTTGTTAGCACGCGATGTACTTCTTCATCACGATCTGCGCATGCATCAGACAAAACACTGATTTTATAATCTTTGTCCGCCGCTTCAGTCGTGGTCGAAAGTACGATTCCACCAGTTGCAACGCCTGAAAGTATAATATGCTGAATTCCGTTTGATCTTAAAACAACTTCTAATCCGCTTCCTGTAAAAGCGCTTATACGACGTTTCATAACACGAATATCACCTTCTTGTGGCGTTAATGCAGGATGAACTTTAGAAAATTCATTTAAATTTATGTCTTTAATACGTTCTCTATACGGTGCAAAAAGTTTGTTATTAGGACTAATGTCTGAAATCCTGTTTTTAAATTCAAGCGTTACATATATTACAGGAATGTTTTTGGCTCTGGCAATTTCGATAGCATTAGCTACGTTTTTGATGATGTTTTCTGGATTTGGAAAATTGGATAATATTCCAAGTTGCATGTCCATGACAAGTAAAGCGGTGTTTTGTTCCATTTTTTTAGATTTGATTGTTGATATTGTCTGTTTCTTCTGTTTGAATCGGGATTACTATTTCCTGCGTTTTTTTCTTTCTTTTGTAAAACACATAAAACGAAATCGCGATAATAAGTGCTATAACGCCCTGAATCATTAAGCTGTTGGGCGCGCCAATATATTTAGAAACCATCCCGATGAAAAGGCTTCCTATTGGGATCATTCCAAAAGCTGCCATTGCAAAAAAGCTAATTACTCTTCCTCTCATGGCTTCGTCAGCTTCAAGCTGCAAAATGGTATTGCAAATTGGGATTAGTGACATGGTGCCAAATCCGCAAATAATAGCAACAGCCATTGCGACGGGAAAAATGTTTAAGTGAGAAAAAATGATTAAGCTTACGCCTAAAATTATTGTGTTTACAAATAAAACTCTTTTCAGGTTCGTACTTGATTTTAAAGACGCTAAATAGATTGCTGCAATAACGGCTCCCAAACCAATAAAGCTATTGATGTAACCAAAAGTGGCTGCGTTTCCTTTAAAGATGATTTTGGCATAAACCGGCAAAAGCGTATTGTAAGGAATTACAAGTAAACATAAAAGTGATAACATCAAAAGAATAACGCTAATCTTTGGCGTATTTTTAAGATACAATAAACCATCTTTCAGGTCTGTATAGATTTTCTTTTTGATTGGATTTGGTTTATAAGGCGGTAATTTCATTAATAATAAGGATATAATTACGGCTATAAAACTTATCGCATTCAATAAGAAACAGTTTCCAGCTCCAAATTTCAAGAGTACAATTCCGGATAGTGACGGACCAATTAATCGTGCAAGATTATTGAGGGTTGAATTTAAGGCGATCGCATTTGGTAAATCTTCTTTTTTCTTGATAATATCATGAACTAATGGTTGTCTTGCCGGAATGTCAAAAGCATTTACAATCCCGAGAAGAACGCTTAAACTCAATATTTCCCAAATGACATAATGCTCCATAAAGATTAAAACCGTCAGCAGCACCGCTTGCATTGCAGATATAATTTGAGTAATCATTAAAACCTTATAACGATTGTTTCTGTCTGCAACAACTCCGCCCAGAAGCGAGAATAAAAAAGATGGAAATTGTTCTGCAAAAACTGTTAATCCCAACATAAATGTAGAATGTGTCATGCTATAAACGATCCAGACGACAGCGGTGCGCTGCATCCACATTCCGATTCTCGAAATCAATTGTCCGCCAAAAAACAAAGCATAATTTCGGCTTTGAAACGCTTTGAATGTTCTGATGTTTAAAATCTTTGACATGGAGTTATTGTTTTTCTTTTCCAGAAAATCTTTTGCTTAACGGAATACTGATACAGGTAATTCCTAAAAAGAAAATCAATACCGAAATAGTATTGTCAATTGAAATTTTGGCTTTTACAAAAAGTATATATCCCACCAATAAATTGAACAAAGACCAAAGGACATTTATAGTGGGCGACGAAAGTCCTTTTCCCGGAGGATTGGCAAAAGGAGTTGGGAACTTATCGCCGGAAATTCCGTTAACAAAATGCGGAACAAAATTGGCGAGAAACATGCCAGACCAGAAACCCATAAAATAATGATACCATTCCATAACGTTTGTATTTAGTTAAGAGGGACAATTTTATTCAAAATAGGAATTGCCTTTTCCAGTAATTCCTTTTCTTCTTTTGTTAAAGTTTGGCTTATGGCTTCGGTGAGCCATTCATCACGATCAAATCTTGTTTTTTCAACCGCTTGTTTTCCGTATTCGGTTAAGGAAATGTAGACTTTTCGGCCATCTTCAGTCGAAGGAGTTCTGGTGATAATCTCCAATCCTTCAAATTTTTTGATGATTTGTGACATCGATTGTGTTTTAACCCGGGTCAAATTTGCCAATTCAGAAGGAAGCAAACGAGTGTTTCGAATCAAGTGGCCCACAGTTTCCATTTCGGTCAACGAAAGCGTATTGATAGAATACATTTGCTTGCGCAAGCTTTTGTGCAAAAGCGATATAACCGTTCTTAATGATGACGCTAATTCTTTTGTTTGCATTTTTATAAAGTTAAACTTGTTAGGTAAACTTACAAAATTAAAACAAATTTGTTTCTGTTAATCGATCATTTTAATTTTTATGAAAAGTTTCACAGATTTAAAAACAAATGAATTATTTCGGGAACATAATTAAATTTGTCGAAATTTGAATTTCCATTTAATCCAAAAAAAATTGACAGAACCATTTATGTTTTATAAAAAAATAATGTTTGCCTTATTGTTTTTGCCTGTTTTGCTATCTGGTCAGGAAAAAAGCAATACTCCTGCAGAAAATGTTTCCCGTTATTTTTATGATGATCATGTGGTTTCTATAGAAATTTGGTACGGACCGGACAATAAACCGGACAGCACAAAAACCTATTATTCGAACAGAAAACTAAATGAGATTTTTTATTATGATGATAAAGGGTTTAAAGATTTAGATGCTTTTCAGTACAACAAACAAGGTGAAAAACTGGTAACCTGGAAATTCTCTCACGGAAAATTAGTAAACAGAACCGATCATAAATTGCCTTTTAACAAAGACAGGGAAGAAACGGTTAAAAAAGCGTTGAAGTTGATGACAGAAATCAACATCAAAACAAATTATAATCCAACAAGAGTTAATGATCTTTATAATCGCGGTGTTCTGAGCATTAGTCTTGGCAACACAACATTGGCACTGGAGGATTTAAAAAAAGTAGAATATTCTCTGGATAAAGATCCTAAAAACAAAGATCTGGTTTTGGCCGATTCTTTAGAAAAAAAGAAAGCCGCTTTTAGAAGTAAACTTTACGATCGATTGGCGAGTATTTATGCATCACTGGAAATGGAAGGTTTTGCTTTTAATTATTACCACAAAGCAATAAAAAACGCTCCTGATGATTTACGTATTTTATACAACTTTGCCTCTTTATTGCAGCAACGAAAATCGAATGATCTGGCGCGTTATTACTTAGAGAAAATTGTCGCCGAAAAGCCTAATCACGCGCATGCAAGATGGGCACTGGCAAGATTGTATAGTGATATGGGGGAATATGAAAAAGCAATGGAAAATATCACGGAAGCTTTTAAATCTGAAAGTGCCATAATAGAAAGAACCACAGCTTACGGAGGTCGGGATTTAAGAACGACCAGAGGTTTAATCTATCATAAATTAGGAGAATCAGATAAAGGAATTGCTGATTTAAAGGCGGCTTTAGAAATGGATAAAAACAATTCATACGCCATGAAAAATCTGGGTATTATCTATCTCGATCAGCATAAATACAAAAAAGCCTGCGAATTGTTTCAGAAAGCCAATGAACTCAATTATACGCTGGCTTATGATGAGATCGATTTGCCATCGTTATTAGAAAGTGCCTGTAATAATGTTCAAACAGAAGTTACGAATACCATAAAGCCTTTTGTTTTTCCGAATCCCGCTGTTACAATTATTTCAGTTGAGAATTTAAAAACTAAAAATTTTGATTTCGAGTTTTTTGATTTTGAATCTAAAAGTGCATTAAAAGGCAAAACCAGTGACGGAACGATAAATGTTATAGGTTTAACGTCAGGTTTTTATGTTTTGAAAATCGCGACCCAAGATGGTATAGAAACTTTTAAGGTTATAAAAGAATAAGCATTTGTAATAAATAATTAATCCTGGCAAGAAGCTCCAGAGGAGCGTCATATTTATATAAAATGATATTGATTTTGTATTTAAGCTCCATTGGAGCGATATATAAAGGAGCCAAAGATTTCACCCTGTTAGGGTTTTATATCCAATTGAATTTGCAATTTATAAATTATGTTACCCGTTGGGATTCGGTTCTTTAAATAATAAAAAATCTTTGCGTATCTCCGTGCAATCTTCGTGTGCCTCTGCAGAATAATCTTTATTTGACTTGTTCTATCAGTTCCAGCCTTTTTACAATAGAATTCTTAAGCAGTATCGTTCCCGGAGATAATACGGCATTTGCTCCAATTCTGGAATTGTCGCCAACTAAAGAACCAAATTTATCTGAGTTTGTTTCTATAATTTCCGAATCATAAAGCACGGATATTTTCTTATTGATCCTTTCGTTATAATGATTTGCTGCAATAGAACCGGCTTCAAAATTGATATTTCTACCAATAATGCTGTTTCCGATATAATTAAAATGAGCAATGGCGGTGTTAGAGCAAATGATGCTGTTTTTTATTTCGCAGCCTGGACCAATTTTCACCGATTTATCTAAATAAACTCCTTCTCTAAAATAAGCATTTGCACCAATATAGCAGTTTTCGTTAATAATTGCCGGACTTTTTATGGTAACATTATTTTCGATAATTGCAGATTTATGAATGGCGATATTGTCTTGAATAACATAATCATCACCCAGATTCAAAATCATCTTTTCGATTGTATTTTTAAGGTCATTCGTAATATTCCAGGGTTCTGATGTGTTTAAATCATTAAAAGTCTTTGAAAAATCTTCTATAAAATGGTCGATATGAATCATTGTGATTTTTTTTAATTGCAATTTACTTATTTTTTATTTTCTAAGAGGGGATTTCTCGGAGATACACAATCCTGATAGCGATCGGGATTCACAGAGTTTCGCGAAGATTGCACAAAGCTTCATGGAATATTCCTGTTTTCAACGGATTAAAATCCGTTGCTACAAAATGCTCCGTTCCTTCGAAACTTGAAGAAAGAGCCTTCGGCTCGGTTTATATTGTAGGGATGGATTTTAATCCATCACATATATCGGAGAATCTCTGTGTCATCTTCGCGTATCTCTGTTGAAAAACCCCGAAATAACTTTAGAATCAACTTTGTCGTGATCTTATAAAACATTTCCTTAAATTTGCTTCCGTTATTAAAAAATACAATAGTTATAAAAATCAAGCTATGTTACAGATCGCATTTATTAGAGAGAATCAGGAGAAAGTAATCAAGGCCTTAGCAAAACGAAATATCGATGCTAAAAGCGTTGTTGAAGAAGTCGTGCAATTAGACGAAAACCGTCGTGCAACACAAGTTGAATTAGACAACACTTTATCTGAATCTAATAAATTATCCAAAGATATTGGAGAATTAATGAAAGCGGGAGAGAAAGCTAAAGCAGCGATCTTAAAAGAAAAAACGGTTTCATTAAAAGAAAAAAGTAAAGAATTAGGCGAAAAAGCAGAAGCTTTGGCAGCCGAATTAACAAATAAATTATACACATTACCCAATCTTCCGGCTGATATTGTTCCGGAAGGAAAAACTCCGGACGACAATTTGAATGTTTTTCAGGAAGGTGATATTCCGGTTTTGCATGAAGGCGCACAGCCACATTGGGAATTGGTAAAGAAATACGATATAATCGATTTTGAATTGGGTGTGAAAATTACAGGTGCAGGATTTCCGGTTTACAAAGGAAAAGGAGCTCGTTTACAACGTGCCTTGATCAATTATTTTTTAGATAAAAATACTGCTGCAGGATATAATGAAGTTCAGGTACCACATTTGGTAAACGAAGCTTCAGGTTACGGAACAGGACAATTGCCGGACAAAGAAGGACAAATGTATCACTCAACAATTGATGATTTATATTTGATTCCAACGGCTGAGGTTCCGGTTACAAATTTATTCCGCGATGTTCTTTTAACCGAAACTGAATTGCCAGTTTTATATACAGCATATACGCCATGTTTCCGTCGTGAAGCAGGTTCTTACGGAGCACATGTTCGTGGATTAAACCGTTTGCACCAGTTCGACAAGGTAGAAATCGTACGCGTTGAGCATCCTGATAAGTCTTATGAAGCACTTGACGGAATGGTAGAACATGTAAAAGATATTTTGAAAGAATTGAAATTGCCATACCGCGTTTTACGTTTATGTGGTGGTGATATGGGTTTCACATCGGCTTTGACGTATGATTTTGAAGTGTTTTCTACAGCGCAGGATCGCTGGTTAGAGATCAGTTCAGTTTCTAATTTTGAAACTTTTCAGGCAAATCGCTTGAAATTACGTTTCAAAGACAAAGACGGAAAAAATCAATTGGCGCACACATTAAACGGAAGTTCATTGGCTTTGCCAAGAGTTTTGGCCGGAATTTTAGAAAACTACCAAACTCCGGAAGGAATCGTAATTCCAGAAGTTTTACGCCCTTACTGTGGATTTGATATTATAAATTAACTTTTAGAGTTCTTAGGATTCAACCTAACAGGTTTTTAAAACCTGTTAGGTTTCTTAATTTTTACTAAGAACTAAAATTAAAACAGAGCATGATGAATGGAATTTTAAATTGGAATGTAGATCCGGTTATTTTGATGATAACAGATAGTTTTCCTTTAAAATATTATGGAGCTCTTTTTGCCTGCGGACTTTTATTGGGGTATTATATCGTAAGAAGAATTTACCAAAAAGAACATCTTTCGCTCGATAATCTGGATAGTTTATTGGTTTATGTAATTGTTGGAACCATTTTGGGTGCGCGATTAGGACATTGTTTTTTTTATGAACCAGCTTATTTTCTGCAACATCCAATAGAAATTCTTTTACCAATTCAGAAAGTAGCCGGAGTATATAAATTTGTTGGTTATCAGGGTTTAGCCAGTCATGGAGGATCGATTGGTGTTTTAATCGCCATGATATTATATTGCCGAAAATACAAAGTTAAGTTCTTATGGATCTTAGATAAAATGGCGATTGGAGTTCCTGTTACGGGTGCTTTTATCAGATTTGGGAATTTCATGAATTCTGAAATCTACGGAAAACCGACGAACGGAAATTGGGGAGTTGTTTTTCAAAGAGATGATATGATCCCAAGGCATCCAACACAATTGTACGAAGCATTTGCTTATTTGCTGATTTTCGGAATAGTTCTTTATTTGTATAAATCAAAAACAATCAAAAAATCGGACGGATTTATCTTTGGATGTTTCTTAACTTTAATGTTTGTAGCAAGATTTATAATCGAATTTTTCAAAGAAAATCAAGAAACCTTTGAGGATGATATGATTATTAATATGGGACAAATATTAAGTATTCCTTTTATTTTAATTGGTATAGCTTTAATGATTTGGAAATCGAAGAAGTGAGTTGTAAATTAGTTTACAGTCTGGAAGTTTAGTTTACAGTCGCAGTCGCAGTTTACAGTGAATTGCGCTGAATGCCGAGACTGATAACTGAATACTGAGACTGCGACTAATCCCGATAGCTATCGGGAGAGACCGAAAACTGAAAACTGAAAAAGACTGAATTATGAAAAACATCTTTATTTATATCGTTTTATTATGGTCTACTTTTGCTTTAGCACAAAATGAGCAACTGGCTCAATATTACTATGATAAAGGTGATTTCGAAAAAGCCAAAATCAGTTATGAAGAACTTTTAAAAGGTTCGCCATCCAATACTCAGTATTTTTTAAGAACGATCGATTGCTATCAACAATTGCAGCAATTTGACGTGGCTGAAAAAACAATTCAGGATCGTTATAACAGATACAAACAAGGTGTTTTTCTTGTAGAATTAGGGTATAATTATCAATTACAAAAAAACGATGCCAAAGCCAAAAATTACTACGAACAGGCAATCGAAAAAATAAAGACCAGTCCAAATGATGTTTACGGAATTGGAAATTCTTTTGAGAAAAAAGTATTGCTCGAATATGCCTTAAAGGCTTATCAAACTGCGATGCAGATTCAGCCCAATTACAATTTCAATTTTCAGATCGGAATGTTGTACGGACAGTTAGGGAAAACCGATCAGATGATCGAACTTTTACTGACGGAATCATACAATAATCCACAAAATGCAAATTTAATCCAGACTCAATTATCGCGTTTCATGAATGGTGAAACTGATAATACCGCTTTTAAAGATGCGATGCGTAAATCTTTGATTTTAAGAACTCAAAAAGATCAGGATGTTTTTTGGAATCATTATTTAAGTTGGTTTTATGTTCAGCAAAAAGAATTCGGAAAAGCCTTTATTCAGGAAAAAGCAATCTATAAGCGAGAACCCGAATCGCTTTCAAGTATCGTTAATTTAAGTCAGTTTGCTTTGAACGAGGATGATACTGATACAGCTTCAGAAATTCTTAATTTTATACTTCTAAATACTAAAGATTTAGATTTGCTGGTACAGACCAATTCTTACTTAATGCAAATTAAAATAGACAAAGCGCAGGAAAAAGACTATACGGTTATCAATACTGAGTTACAACAATTGCTTACAACCTATGAAATAACTCCTTTTACCTTATCTTTGCAAATAATTCAGGCACATTTCCTGGCTTTCAATCTTAAAAAGACTGAAGAAGCCAAGGCAATTATTAAGAAAGCACTGGATTTAAATTTGAATGATTATCAAAGAGCAGATGCAAAGATGGAGTTGGCTGACATCTTGCTTTTAGAAGAAAAATTCAATCAGGCGCTGATTTATTATTCGCAGATTCAATTGGATCTAAAGAATGATGTCATGGCGCACGAAGCAAGTTTAAAAGCAGCAAAGACAAGTTATTACAAAGGTGATTTTGAGTGGGCTTTGAAACAATTTAAAGAGCTGAAAGCAGCAAATACGCAATTAATTGCCAATGACGCGCTGGAATATTTTTTATTGATAAATGACAATACGGTTGCTGATTCGACACAAACAGCGTTAAAGCAATTTGCAAGAGGTGATTTTTTGATTTATCAGAATAAAAAACCAGAGGCAATTGCTCAGTTTCAGAGTATTTTAAAAATCTTTAAAGGGCAGGGAATTGAAGCTGTAACATTGTTGCGTTTAGGTAAAGTTTATGAAAGTCAAAAAGATTTTAATTCGGCTTTAAGCCAATACCAGCAGATCATTGACAATCATAGTGACGGAATTTATGTAGATGAAGCGCTATTTTTTTCGGCAGAAATTTACAACGATGAGTTGCACGATACAGAAAAGGCAAAACCTTTGTATGAGAAGGTAATTTTTAACCATCAGGATAGTATTTACTTTGTTGATGCGAGAAAAAAATACCGAGAGTTAAGAGGAGATAAGAATTTATAAGTTAGGTTTAATTGGTTATTTGTTTAACCGATTAACCGAAAAACGATTAAACAGTAAAAAATGATAATTTACAACGTTACCACAAATATACACGAGAGCGTTCACGACCAATGGTTGAAATGGATGCAGGAAAAACACATACCGGAAATTCTGGCGACACAAAAGTTTTCTTCGGCAAGAATCGTAAGGGTTATGATCGAAGAAGAAATGGGCGGAATTACGTATTCTGTACAATATGTTACAGATAGCAAAGAAACTTTAGATCAGTATTATATAGAAGATGAGCCTGCTTTTCATCAGGAAGCCTTGTCTTTATTTGCGGACAAGATGCTTTCTTTCAGAACAGAGCTGGAAGTGATTTCGGAGCATTAGTTTTTTAGTTTTCAGTATGTGAAAGCTTTAGCTGAATCTTAATAAAAAAAAGCCCACAGATTTTAACGGGTTAAACAGATTTACACAGATGATTTATAATGTTCTGAATTTGCGAAAATTTGTGCAATTCGTGGCGAAAAATAATCGTTAAGTATAATAAAAATAAGCTTTGTGTCTTTGAGCCTTCGTGGCAAAATAAAAGTTATTGTGGAAATTCGATTTCAAACTAAGAAAGAAAGTAATAAACAACAACAGGAGGATTTTTTGAAGTTGTCTAAAACGGAAAGGTTTTATAGTTTTTTACGTTTAAGTGAAAGAATAAGTAAATTTCCTGTGAAAAAATAAGGTAGATAAAAATAAAGACAATTTCCAGATTGTAATTGATTTGGAGAATAAAAAATAAGCTTTGTGCCTTCGTGCCTTTGTGACAAATCTGGCAAAAAGAAATAAAAAATAAACTTTGTGTCTTAGCCCCTTCGTGGTAAAAACATCTTAGTGCCTTAATGGCTAATAAAAAATAAAATGGAAAAAGTAAAAGCCAAAAAACATTTAGGACAACACTTCCTGAAAGACGAAAGTATCGCCAAAGCAATTGCAGATACTTTAAGTTTAAAAGGATACGATGAGGTTTTAGAGATAGGACCGGGGATGGGTGTGTTGACTAAATATTTGCTTGACAAACCAATTAATACACACGTGATCGAGATCGATACGGAATCTGTGGTGTATTTGGGTGAAAATTATCCAAAATTAAAAGATAAAATTATCTCTCAGGATTTCCTGAAATACAATATAAACGAGGTTTACGAAAATAAACAATTCGCTATTATTGGGAATTTTCCCTATAACATTTCTACGCAAATCGTTTTTAGAACTTTAGAATACAAACATCAGATTCCGGAATTTTCAGGGATGTTTCAAAAAGAAGTGGCTCAAAGGATATGCGAGAAAAAAGGCTCAAAAGCTTACGGAATCTTATCCGTATTAGCACAGGCTTTCTATGTTACTGAGTATCTGTTTACGGTAGATGAAAACGTTTTTATTCCTCCGCCCAAGGTCAAGTCGGGTGTGATGAAAATGACCCGAAAGGAAGATTATAGCCTTCCGTGTGGAGAAAAGTTGTTTTTTACGGTTGTAAAAACGGCTTTTCAGCAAAGACGAAAAACATTACGTAACAGTTTGAAAACATTAAATTTATCAGATGAATTGCGATTAGACACTATCTTTGATAAGCGTCCGGAGCAATTGAGCGTGGAGGAATTTATTGTTTTGACTCAAAAAATAGAAGCCGATGGAGTTTAAAATCAGCAAAGAGCTAATTAAGGAAATTGCTCAACTCATTCAAGCTAAAAATAATAAAGAACTTGAGGTTTTATTAAATGACATGCACCATGCCGATTTCGCTGAAATCCTTGATGAAATTGACATTGATGAAGCAACTTATATATTTAAGGTTTTAGACAGCGAAAAAACAGCCGAAATTCTTCTGGAATTAGAGGATGATTTACGTGAACAAATCTTAAACCGACTTTCGCCTAAAGAAATCGCTGAAGAGCTTGATGAACTTGAAACGAATGATGCAGCGGATATTATTGGTGAACTTTCAAAAGACAGAAAAGCCGAAGTAATCTCTGAGCTTCAGGATGTCGAACATGCAAAAGGCATCGTGGATTTACTTCGTTACGGCGAAGATACTGCCGGAGGTATCATGCACAAAGAGTTGGTAAAAGTCAACGAAAACTGGAACGTACTTACTTGTGTAAAGGAAATGCGTATTCAGGCCGAAAATGTTTCAAGAGTGCATTCTATCTATGTTGTAGATGATGAAAACAGACTTAAAGGCAGATTATCTCTTAAGGATTTGTTGACAACATCGACCAAAACACAGATTTCTGATATCTATATTCGAAAATTATATTACGTAAATGTCGAAACTCCTGATGTTGAGGTAGCGAGAATGATGGATAAGTACGACCTGGAAGCCATTCCTGTCGTAGATGAATTGGGACGTTTAGTAGGTCGCATTACTATTGATGATATTATTGATGTCATTAAAGACGAAATAGAAAAAAGAGATACTGAAGATATTCAGAAATTTGGGGGTTTAGAAGCTCTTGAATTGCCTTACGTTCAAACGCGTCTTGGCGAGATGGTTAAAAAGAGAGCTACATGGTTAGTTGTGCTCTTTATTGGAGAAATGTTTACGGCTTCGGCAATGGGATATTTTGAAGGTGAGATTGAGAAAGCAGTAGTTTTGGCATTATTTGTTCCGCTTATTATTTCGAGTGGTGGAAATTCCGGTTCACAAGCCGCAACGCTTATAATTCGTGCTATGGCATTGAAAGAGCTTACGCTAAAAGACTGGTGGTATGTAATGAAAAAAGAAATTGCATCGGGATTTTTATTAGGTGCTATTTTGGGTATTGTTGGATTTATCAGGATTCTTATTTGGCAGGAAACAGGACTTTATGAATATGGAGAACATTGGGTAGCGATAGGTATGACGGTTTCGCTATCATTAGTATTTATTGTTTTGTGGGGAACACTTTCAGGATCTATGATACCCTTTTTACTGAAAAGGCTTAAACTCGATCCTGCAACTTCATCAGCGCCGTTTGTGGCTACTTTAGTAGATGTAACAGGATTAGTAATCTATTTTACCATCGCTTCGTTATTGTTGAAAGGAAAGTTGTTATAAAGACACATTATTTTCAAATTATACGCTATTAACCAACCAAAAATAAATCAAAAACAACCAGGAATGAAAGTACACATCATAGGAGGAGGGAACCTTGGAGTTTCTATTGCCTTGGGAATTGCGAAGTTCTCAAAAAATAATCAAGTTACAGTTACCAGAAGAAATACAGCCAGTATTCAATATTTATCAGAGTACGGAATCACGGTTTCATCAGACAATAAACATAATATTCAGGAAGCTGATGTTGTGATTTTGACTATAAAGCCTTATCAGGTTGATGTAGTTTTAGGTGAAATTTTACCGGTAATTAAAGGTAAAACGATTGCTTCGGCGGTTAGTGGTTTATCGTTGGATATACTTCAGGAGAAAACAAATAATGAATATCCGGTTATTCGAATTATGCCTAATATTGCGGCACAATTTGGAGAATCTGCAACTTGTATTTCTTTTCCTGAAAAATACAGAGAGAAAGCATTGCCAATTGTTGACTTGTTCCAGGATCTAGGAACTGCTCCGGTAATCGATGAAAAATTAATGGATGCTGCTACAGTTCTTGGTGCATGCGGAACAGCTTATGCATTAAGATACATTCGCGCTTCTATGCAAGCCGGAATCGAAATTGGTTTTGATTCTCAAACTGCTTTGGCAATTGCAGCACAAACCGTAAAAGGAGCTGCAAAAATGTTATTAGAGGAGAAAGTGCATCCGGAACAATTAATCGACCGTGTAACAACGCCTCAGGGTTGTACAATCGTAGGCTTGAATGAAATGGAGCACAATGGTTTCAGTTCGTCTTTAATAAAAGGAATCAAGACTTCTTTGAAGCAAATCAAAGGTTAGATAATATTAAATTCCAATCCTGTAGTTTCGGGATAAAATTCCAAATTCCAACTTTGTTGGGGTTTGGATTTTTTTTTGAATGTTACTTTTAGGTATGTTTGTCACTTCGACAGAGGAGAAGTCACACAAAAACTAACGTTCAGAATAATTTAGCAACTTGCTCTCAGGATGTGATTTCTCCTGCGTCGAAATGACAATATTGTCGATAATTGGAATTTGACGAATTCGTTAATTATTACAATATTCTATTAAATCAATTATCTCTTTTTTATTTAGAACTTTAGAAAACGTAATTCTATGATAATCGATTCCGTATTCTTCAATTTTTGTACTGTCAATCTTGTTTTTTCTATTCCTTAACCATTTTACAACGACTAAGGAATCAACGTTTTGAAGAGCCGGTCCTGTAGATTTTGCATATTTTTTATGACATGCCGCGCAATTTGAATTAAATATTTCTCTTCCTTTTTCTTGATTTTCTGTTAAATTAGGAGTTCCACAAAACATAGGAACCGGTATTGCACAAACTAAATAAGTAGGTGAGGTATTTGTCTTAATTTGATGAAGTATAAATCCAGCCAGGAGCATAATAAAGGATACTGAAAACAAAAGGATCAAACGAATTTTCTTCATTTATCAGAGTAGTTAATTGGAATATTGGAGTTTACTTTTTAATCAACTGTATATATTTCCTGTCACACTCTGAAATCTTAGTATAAGAATTCATCGAATTTCCATAATTCTGAATCGTCAGCGTATCTTTAACATAACTGGCATCAATTCCTACAGGAATTTCCGGTTCAGCAGATGCGGTTTTAGAGTCGGCAATAGAATCATTTTCATCTTCGCGGCTTATGTCGCCTTCATAATCATCCCATTTTATGCCTTCTAAAACAATGTATTTTTCTCCTGATTCATTTTTAGTAAAAGTTGCGATACCTTTTAATTTTTTAAGTTTTGTTTTTAGAAAATAAGTATAACCACTTTTTTCTTTCTTTATTTCCAAAGAAATTCCACATTCACCCGTATTATCTGGATCAGATTGTGTCTGGTAAAAACCTGCTATAGATTCTTCATTTTTACTTATAGAATCAATAACTATTGTTTCAGGATTCTTTTCGGGAACTACAGGTTTTGGCTTGTTGTTACAGGCTAAAATCAATACTATTATCAAAAGGGCAAAGAAAGGCTTGTTGGCTGATTTCATAATTTTCACGATACTTTTTTATAGATTGAATTTCTAAATCTGAGTGCTGAAATCTATACGGTTTTTTTCTTTGACAAAGTATATTTCAGATAAATTAATCCAAATACACCAGAAAGTATAGAAGCGATTAAAATTGCAATTTTAGAAAAAACAATAGTTTCAGGATCTTTAAAAGCTAAAATTGTTATAAAGATTGACATCGTAAAACCAATTCCTCCTAACATTCCGGCGCCCAGAATATGCGCCCATTTCAGGCTTTTAGGTAAAGAGCATAAACCTGCACTGACTCCAATAGAAGAAAAAAGTACAATACCCAATGGTTTACCAACAACAAGTCCCAGAATAATTCCGATTGTATTGGAATGACTTAAACCTTCGTGCCAGTCTGATTGAATAGCAATACAAGTGTTTGCAATAGCAAACAAAGGTAAAATTACGAATGCAACGGGTTTGTGTAAAAAGTGCTGCAATTTATAAGATGAAGATTTTTCTCCACCATCGCCAAATGGAATTACAAAAGCAAGAATCACTCCGGTGATAGTAGCATGAACACCTGAGTTGAGCATGAAATACCACATTATAATACCTCCGATTAAATAGGGAATCAGGTTGTGAATTTTCATACGGTTCAAAATAAATAAGAATCCCCATATTCCTAACGCGATTGCAAGATTTACAAAAGATATAGAGGTAGTGTAAAAAATGGCAATAACAATGATCGCGCCTAAATCATCAATAACTGCCAATGCAGTCAGGAATACTTTTAACGATGATGGGACTTTTTTTCCTAAAAGGGATAGAATACCAATGGCAAAAGCAATATCAGTCGCCATCGGGATTCCGGCTCCGTTCTGAGTATCAGTTCCAAAATTTAAAGCCAGGAAAATGGCGGCAGGAACCAACATTCCGCCAAGAGCAGCCATAATTGGCAAAGATGCATTTTTGATATTCGATAGTTCACCGTGATAAATTTCACGCTCTAATTCCAGACCAATTAATAAAAAGAAAATAGTCATTAATCCATCATTAATCCAATGAGTAATTGAATGTCCGCCCAAATCTTTTTCCCAGAAAGCAACATATTCAGTTTGAAATGAAGAGTTTGCTAAGTATAATGAGATAATCGTAACGAATAAAAGGAGTAATCCTCCTGATTTTTCGTTGTTGAAAAAGGCTTTGAATGTCTTAGTTAGTTTCATTGTGAGAGGTTCTATTGATTTAGAAAGAAGGAAATTCAAAGAAAATCGATGAATCTTAGATTTTCAAAGTTAAAAAAAATCTTATCAATAAAAAATTCACTGTATTTTTGTTTCATTAATTTGTCCTATTAATCTTTATTATTTAACGATTTGATGTTTTTTTGCTAAAAGCATTTTTGAGTTGTAATATAGCTTTAGTATGAATGTAGTAATTTAACCAACCTTTAAAACTGTTACCAAAAAAAAGACCAATGAATTATAAGACCATTTTGTTTCGACCTTTACTACTCTCTTTTTTTCTAATTCAAATATCTTGTAAAAAAGAAAATGCTCAAAATACTGCAGCAACGATTATAGATGAACCAGTCCCGGTTCTTATTGATAAAACATATCAAACAGATGAAAAGCAATACGGAAACGAGAGTCTTGAAGAAAAATCAGTAATTAAGTTTTCTAAAAAATACAATTCGAGTTCAATATGGCAGTTTGATCTTGATATGAAAAAAGCAGGTCTCAGATCTATTAACGAACTGAAGAATGGGAACATATTGTATTTAATGGAAGAAGGAGATGAAAAATACAACTATACTCCTGTCTTGCTGATTATAAACAAACAAGGCGGTCAAGTAGTAAAACAGAAATTAATTGATTCGAAATCAAAATATAATTTGTTCAACACATTAGTAGTGGTAGACAATCAAGGCGGATTTACCTTGTATGCAAAAAAAGAGAGTAAGTCATATGGTAATTCAGAAAAGGACAATACAGATGAAGCAAGAATGAAAGCTGTCCTGATAAGATTTCAACTCGATAAAATGAAATTCGACAACAAATATTCAGGGTATAAAACAGAAAGTAAATCGATGTCGGATATTTTTCTTAAACCTTTGTTGGAAAAGGGGTTTTCAAATATTTCAAAAGGAGATTTTTTACTGCAATATATACAGGATAAAATAGTGGTGAGCTGTACAGCTTCAAAACCTAATCAGGATGAAATTCCTTTTGTTGCAATTTTAGATCACAATCTGAATTTACTAAATCTGAATTTTTTTGATGGATATCCGGAAACAGAAATTAACGCCATAAGTTTGACTGCCGATGGAAATTTTTATGTAGAAGGAAAAGAAAATTCTGCTGCAGACGGATCGTATTATTCGACACATAAAAGATTTGTACTGAATTCTAATTTAAAGTTGCTTTCTGATACATCAGATAAAGAACCGTATTATTCTTTCTATCGCGGTCCGTCAGCACCAGAGGCCGAAGAAGAGACTGAAGACGAAACCACAAACGCTGCTGAAGAAAACACGAAAGAGGAAACTACTAAGCAGACTGTAGAAAAGGGTAATAACGTCATTTTTTATACTGACAAAATAGATAAAACTTATTTTAGCCTAAGGGAAAAAGCAATAAATTCCAGTGAAGTAGTATTTGAAAAAAGCCGAAGTATCGATAGCACTGCTTTATGGAGGATTAAGCTTGTGTTTCCTGGACATTATGAAGTACCGTTTACTAATAGTACCAAAGGCTTTAAGCGGGATAATGGGGATTTTGTTTTTTATTTATACATCCGCGATACATCTGGCGAACAAGACAGATCAAGTATTGCGATTTTTGTGTTTAATAAAGAAGGGCGTTTAAAACGTCAATTCGAGACGGCAGGTTATTTTGAAACAACTGATTTTGAAATGAAAGAATCAGAAGGGAAATTAATTACAGCTTTTGTTTCTTATGATGCTAATTATGTTAATAATGAATGGCAGTATCCACATACTTTTCGTTCGATATTATATTCTTTAGAATAATCGCAAAGGCATTGGAGTGAAGTTTTTAATCTTTGGTTTTTTCAAATCAGCCTGAAATAAAAGTTTTGCACCTTTTTGTGAAATCCTGTTATTATTAATATTTTAGTTTTTCTCAACCAGAACCAAATAGCTGAGTCGATACTAAGAAAAACAAACACATTTTGTAAATCAAACCATTATAATAAGCTGTATTTTTGCTTTATAAAACATAATATAATGAGCATAAAAATTCTACATATCGATAGCAATAACCCAATTCTTTGGCAACAATTAGAAGATGCCGGTTTTGAAAATCACGCTGATTTCAAATCTTCTAAAGAAGAAATCGAAGCAAAAATTCAGGATTATAACGGAATCATTATTCGAAGCCGTTTTAAAATTGATAAAACTTTTTTAGACAAAGCAACCAATCTTAAGTTTATTGCCAGAGTTGGTGCGGGTTTAGAAAGTATTGATTGTGAATATGCAACGTTAAAAGGAATTCATTTGATTGCGGCTCCGGAAGGTAATCGCAACGCTGTTGCAGAACATTCATTGGGCGTAATTTTATCCCTATTTAATAATTTGAATCAGGCTGATGCCGAAATAAAAGCGGGACACTGGAACCGCGAAAGTAATCGCGGTCATGAGTTAGACGGTAAAACAGTTGGGATTATTGGTTATGGAAACATGGGAAAAGCATTTGCTAGAAAACTTCGTGGTTTTGAAGTTGATGTCATCTTTCATGATATCTTAGAAAATATAGGTGACGAAAACGCAAGACAGGTTTCGCTGCAGGAATTACAGCAAAAATCAGATGTTCTTAGTTTGCATCTCCCGTGGACTCCGGAAACTGATAAAATGGTCAATGCAAATTTTATTGCGGCATTTGCAAAGCCATTTTGGATTGTAAATACTTCGCGTGGTAAAAATATCGTGACAGCAGATTTAGTTGAAGCGATGAAGACTAAAAAGATTCTTGGAGCTGGTTTGGATGTTTTGGAGTATGAGAAATTATCATTTGAAACACTTTTTCAGGATAAAAATACTCCTGAAGCTTTTCAATATCTGATGGAAGCTAAAAATGTTCTCTTAACGCCGCATATTGCCGGCTGGACTTTTGAAAGTCACGAACGATTAGCACAGGTTATTGTAGATAAAATTAAAGCTGTGTATTCGAAATAAGTTTAGGGCAAATACAAAAAACAGGAATTGTTTGTTTTTTAGAATGTCATAACGCGTTTTTTTGTGTGATTTTAAAACATAATTAGTTTTTAATGTTAATTTTTAATAATATTGCCTCAAGTTTTAGATAAATCATTTGATTATGAGAGGTTACGGTATTTAATGTAGCATTGTAATTGTCTTGTGAAAAAAGCTTTTTTTAATACAATAATAACGTATTGTAGACCACTGCTTATTTATAGTGGATTAGTTTTGCAAACTTTTAAAGGAATTTTGAAAAGAAGCTTGTCTAATGCTTAAAATTAGAAATACACTAACTTAAATTAATTAATAAAAAATGGAGAACAATTTTAAAGAAACGCCAAACAATTTTGACGAACCGATTCCGGTATTTCAAGTGGATCCTATAATGGTATTGCTTTTTGGATTTTTAACATGCGGATTGTATTTAATTTATTGGAATATTAAAGTTGCAGAGGTTTTTAATGCTGTAGCAAAAAGAGAAGTTATTTCGCAGCCAATTGCCATTTTTGCAGGATGTTGTATGCCGGTAAATATTTACTTTTATTATCTTGCTGGTAAAGATGCATTACCAAAGGTTTATGAAAAAACAGGTGAACTTCAAAAAGATCAATCTACTTTATTAATTGTTTTAGGACTTTTCTTTCCTATGGCAGCAGCAATGATTGTACAAGGTGATATCAACAGATTATACAAATAATAACAGGGTAAAACGTAAAATTTACGGAATTATCGGTGCAGCAATTACACTGATAATTCCGTTTTTTTTAATGCTCAATAATCATAACGATCATTTAGAGACAGACCAGTCGTTTTGTCCTTTCAAAATGGTGACAGGTTTTCCTTGTCCAGGTTGTGGTATAACAAAATCATTGGTTTATTTTTACCAGGGAGACATCTATAAATCTCTTAGTTATCATATTCTTGGGCCTTTTGTTATTGTATTTTGCTGGTTGACCATCATTATACTCACAACAGAAATTATAACCAAAAAAGAATATTTTACCGGTATTTTATATAATAGGAAACTGGCTTATAATATGGCTTACTTTTTAGCATTTTATCATGTGATCCGTTTGGTTCTTTTTGTCAGAAATAATTCTTTTGATGATATATTGCATCAGTCGATCTGGTTTTAAAACATAAAAACCCCGTTAGTCTTGCTAATGGGGTTTTTTATGAAAAATTACTGTATCCTTACAGATTCTGTTTTTTCTAAAAATATGTCCTTTCTAGTTACAAAAAAAACTTTTAAAGTCAGTCTTAAGCTTTTAAACTCTTTAATCTTGTTTACTCTAAAAAGGTTTTGTGAAAAATTTAAATAACAAGCTAAAATTGATTAAAGGATGGTAATCATTAAATGGTACAAGAAGGTAGTTTTTGAAAACTATATAAATTTTACGGGAAGAGCAGGAAGAAAAGAATAATGGTATTTTAGTTTGGTGAATTTAATTATAGTTCTTTTCTTGGGGGTAATTGATAGGACCTTAGATTTAACTCTTGTACAAGCTGAAACTGGAGCGTTTGGTCTAGCTTATAATTTTGCAGTTTTTTTACCTGGTTTAGCAGTTTCAGTTAGGCGGTTACATGATATAGGTAAAAGTGGATGGTGGCTCTTGATATTGCAGGTTTTATTAGTGAGTGCAATCTTTTTTCTTTTGGTGCTTTACTTTATGGGAAATAGAAGTATATGGTTTTATTTGATGGCTGCTAATTATATTAGCAGTTATAATATGGTGGTTGGTTTTGTTTTGTACAAAAGGTGATAAAGGATTAAATGAATATGGAGCAGATCCTGAAAGTGAGTTTGATGAAATAAATCAAATTTAAAAAGATAAGGGTTTCTAATTGAATAAAAAAATCCCATTAGTTATTTATTGCTAATGGGGTTTATTATTTTATATCAGATTTACGGTTTAATCTTCCTTCTCAGATAACTTACGCTCCAATTCTATTTGAAACTCTTCGATAACCGGTTTCATGGTGCTTTCCGGGATATCTGCGATTCTAATGTACATTAACCCGTCAACAGCATTATTAAACAAGGGGTCGACGTTAAAAGCTACAACACGTGCATTTTGTTTGATATACTTTTTAATTAAAACAGGCAAACGTAAATTTCCCGGTTCTAATTCGTCAATAATCTTATCAAATTTGTTAAGATCAGATTCGGCTTCATCAAAGATAAAATCCTTATCTGCATCTTTCAGTTTTACTTTGTATGCTTTCTTAGGGTGAATGTATTGTGCAATATAAGGATCATAATAATTCGACTTCATGAACTCAATCATCAATGATTTCGAAAAGTCAGAGAATTGATTGCTGATGCTCACACCGCCCAATAAATACTTATGTTCTGGATAACGTAATGTGGTATGAATAATACCTTTCCATAATAAAAACAAAGGCATTGGTTTTTGCTGATATTCCTTAATAATAAAAGCACGTCCCATTTCGATTGATTTATGCATCATGTCGTGCAGTTCAGGTTCGAATCTAAATAAGTCATTCAAATAAAAGCCCTCAATACCGTATTTAGGATAAATCTCAGAACCCAAACCCATACGGTAGGCACCGGCAATTTTTTTGCTGTCTTCATCCCATAAAAACATATGGTGATAATATTGATCAAACTGATCTAAATCTATAGATTCATTAGTACCTTCGCCTACTTCACGGAAAGTGATTTCTCTCAAACGACCAATTTCATGCAAAATATTCGGAATAGATTTTGCTCTTGCAAAAAATACCTCATAGTTTTTACTTTGCAATAAACGGCAATCACTATTTCTTAGCATATTCACCTCGTCAATCATTTTTGATTCACTTGCAGGTGTCACGATTTTTTTAGGTGCTTTAGGGATTTTCAAACTTGCTGTGTCTAACAATTTGGTATCCTTCTCAAAAGGATTTGCCAGCATATAAGTTTTCTTTCTAAGGAATTCTGAATAATCCTCAAACGTTTCAAATTCGTTTTGCTCGTTTACAGAAATCGGTTTTCCGATACGAACTTTAATCACACGATCTTTTTGCGTTAACAATTCCGATGGTAATTTTGCAGTTCGCAAAGTATCATCGATTTTAGAAAGCCAATAGAATAATTTACTGTTTTTAGCATGAAAATAAATTGGAACAACAGGAACTTTTGCTTTTCTAATCAATTTTAGAGCGCCTTCTTCCCAAGGTTTATCCACAACTAATTTTCCGTCTCTGTAAGTCGAAACTTCCCCGGCAGGGAAAATGCCCAATGGTTTTCCGTCACTTAAATGACGTAAAGTTTCTTTGATTCCCACCACGCTCGATTTTGCATCCTTATGATTCTCAAAAGGATTAACCGGCATAATGTATTTTTTAAGCGGAACAATTCGGTGTAATAAAAAGTTGGCAATAATTTTGAAATTAGGTTCTCTTTCAAGCATTAATTTCAAAAGCAAAATGCCATCAATTCCTCCAAGCGGATGATTTGAAATCGTGATATAAGCGCCATCTTTAGGCAAACGTTTTAAATCTTCTTCGGGAATTTCAAACTTAATTTGCAATTCGTCTAATACTCCGTTTAAAAACGCAAGATCTTCTAAATGTTTATTATGATCGTAAATTTTATTAAGGGTAGAAATCTTAAGGACCTTCATAAGAATCCAGCCTGAAAAAGTACCAAGAACTCCGTACTTATCAACATTTATTGCCTTTGCAACTTCTTTCGCGGTAACTAAACCCATGTACTATTTTTAATTTATTAGAGCAGCGAACAAAGATAACAAAAAACTCTACTTTTCGCTGTTTCAAACACAAACTTTCCACTTTTTTATTACATTTGGAATCCTTAAAAAAACACTGATGAAAATTATTTCTTATAATGTAAACGGAATAAGAGCCGCAATTGCCAAAGGCTTTATCGAATGGCTGCAACACGCTAATCCTGATGTTATTTGCCTTCAGGAAATAAAAGCTACAGAAGAACAAATTCCCGTTGACGCTATTACTGCCGCGGGTTATCCGTATCAATATTATTATCCGGCAACAAAAAAAGGCTACAGTGGTGTGGCTATCTTATCAAAAATAAAACCTAATAATGTGGTTTACGGAACCGGAATTCAGCACATGGATTTTGAAGGGCGTAACCTTCGTGCTGATTTTGACGATTGCTCTGTAATGAGTTTATACCTTCCGTCAGGAACCAATATAGAGAGATTAGATCATAAATTTATGTTTATGGATGACTTTCAAACGTATATTAACGAGCTAAAACTAACAATTCCGAATTTGATTATTTGTGGGGATTACAATATTTGCCACGAAGCAATAGATATTCATGATCCGGTTCGTAATAAAACTGTTTCGGGATTTTTGCCTTCTGAACGTGCCTGGCTTGACGGATTTATGAAATCCGGTTTTATTGATAGTTTCCGTCATTTCAACAAAGATCCGCATCATTATTCATGGTGGAGTTATCGTGCAGGAGCCAGAGGAAACAACAAAGGATGGCGTATCGATTATAATTTGGTAAGCGATTCTTTGCAGCATCGATTAAAACGTGCCGTGATTCTTCCGGATGCGATACATTCTGATCATTGCCCGGTTTTAGTCGAAATCGAGTAAAGTTTGGTATTGTTCTTGTTGAAGGAATAGCAAGTTTAAATTCAAAAATTAATATTGTTATTGATGTTGAATTTTGACATTGTTGGATTATTAATGCCTCCCATAATAAAAAAAAGGAAAATGATTAAAAAGGCCTCCATCGGATTACTAGTTGTAGCTATGTCTATGACTTCATGTGTGTCCAAGAAAATTTACAACGATCTTGAAACAAAATATTCAGATCTGAAAAAAGAAAACCGTTCAATTGCGGATCAAAATGCCGATTTGCAAAAATCAAAAAATCAGTTAGAATTAGATCGCGATGCTTTAACAAAAGACTTAAATAGCACAAAAGACGAATTGGCAAAACAAAAAGCTGATTTGGCCGTTGCGCAAAACAAGTTCAAAGTTTTGCAGGATTCATACAATGCACTTGAAAAAAACAGCAACGATGCATTGGAAAAAAACATGGCTAAAAACCGTGAATTGTTAGCGCAATTAGAAGCAAAATCTAAAAAATTAGCCGAAGAACAAGCAAGTCTTGATAAAACAGCAAGTCGCTTAAATGAACTTGAAGCTATGATTGCAGCCAAAGAAGCAGCAATGAAAAAATTAAAAGAAACTTTGTCTAAAGCTTTAAATGGTTTTGAAGGTAAAGGTTTGACTGTTGAACAGAAAAACGGAAAAGTATATGTTTCGATGGAAAACAAATTACTTTTTAACTCAGGAAGCTGGGCTGTTGGAACCGAAGGTAGAAAAGCAGTTGTAGAATTAGGAAAAGTATTAGGAGATAACCCGGATCTTTCAGTTCTTATCGAAGGTCATACAGATGATGATCCTTACGCGGGTTCAGGACCAATTGCCAACAACTGGGATTTGTCGACTAAAAGAGCTACTGCAATTGTCAATATTTTAAGTGAAAACACTAAAATCAATAAACAAAAACTAACAGCAGCAGGTCGCAGCGAATTTTCTCCGCTTGCAAGCAATGCAACGCCCGAAGGAAAAGCTAAAAACCGTAGAATCGAAATTATCTTAACGCCAAGATTAGATGAAATCGCTGATATGTTGAATAGTATTAATTAAGTTGCTAAGTCTCTGAGGGACTAAGTTGCTAAGTTTTTTAAAGATTAAAAGGCTCAGAGTTTTTAACTTTGGGTCTTTTTTTGGTTGTGTGCCCAGCATGGGCGATAACTCTAGGGTGTAAGTCCCGAACACGCCTTTACAGTGGGAAGTGTTAGCTGAATGCAAGGGTGTCCATCGCGAGGTGGAATCTGAAGGAAGCAGTAGGCAAACTCTTGACCTGACGAACAGAAACTATATAAAAGGCCAAAGATGTTGGATAAGGTTGCAACACAAACTGAAGTCCAAAACTGTACGGAAACATCATGGTAAATATAGCAGGTATATGAGAGGAAAGTTGTCGTTCTTACCTGGGGAGGTCTTATAGACATAGGGGGAGTTTTTTTTTAAGAAAAGCACTTATGGATAACAATTGCTATAAGAAGTCAGGAGGTCATAGTAGGTACTGTAAATGAGTACCGAAGGACTGAACTTAATTAAGTGAGTAGTAAATGAATGTTACCTATGAAGGCACGAATGCAGAAAATATCAAGTAATTTGATAACTACCTTGGAAAGGATAGGACGGAATCCGACAGCTACCAGGGAGTGCAGACCTTTATTGGGATAACTGAAAACAACCTCACGGAAGTACTTTAGGTTAGGTATCTATCTTAAAATGTATCGTAAATTAAGAACCGCCTTGGTACGGATCCGTATGCCGGGTGGTGTGGAAGGTCGCCTAGGGAATTAATCCCTAGGCTCCTATCCGATTAGATCATAAAAAATGTAGCAAGATATGTTGATTTTCCGGTTCGAATTTGGAATTGAAAAATTGAAGTTTTCATCCTCCATTTATTTCGTAACTTGAATTTCTAAAATTATAATTATGGGACTTCCAGAATTAAAAGACAAAATACGCCATCAATTAGATTTGGCAGATGAAAGAGTGTTGCGAATTGTTTCTTCTGTTTTTGATACTTACTTAAATGAGGTAGTTTCATATGATGCTCAGGGGAATCTTTTGACTTTGTCAGAATATCATAATAAGGTTGAAGAAGGTTTGGATGATGTAAAATATAATCGAATAATTTCAAAAGCAGATTTGTCGAAAGAAATGCAGGGTTGGGATAATGAGTAATACTAAAACTTTTAGTTTTTTGGACTCAGAATGCATAACAAGACTTAAGAGAAATTTATATTTCATTGAAGAATGTCATTTCTAAAGAAAAAGTCAATTAAAATTAGAGATGAATTATTCAATTGTACAAATAGTATAGTTTTTGCCGAACAATTTCAGTTAGATGAATATAGATTTGACTGTCGAAGAATTGTAATTAGAAATTACAAAGTATTATATCAAATTAAAGAAAATTCAATTTTTGTAATTAGGGTTTTTAATTCGTTTCAAAACCCCTTGAAAAGCTTAAAATAGAGAGGTTCAGAGTTTTTAACTTTGGGTCTTTTTTTTGTTTAGATCATAAAATAAAGTTAGTTCCTACGCGACAAAAAAAAGTGGTATTTGTTTACTGATTATTTAATCTCTAAGGGGTTCTTTTTTTAAATAATTGGACAGGTGTAGTCCTTGCTGATAAGGTCATTAATTTAAGCTTTTTTGATCATAATTTTTCTCTCAATCCCGAGACTCGGGACGGCGCTACAAAATAACGCATTCCTTTGGAGTTTTAGAAAGAGTTCCGGAAGAACAAAATATATTGTAGGGATGGATTTTAATCCATTCTTCGCACAGTCTAAACATAACCTTGTCCTTTCGACGAAGGAGAAATCACACTAGTATTTCCGTTCAGATATTCGCCAATATTTGTCGAGTTTCTTGTGTGATCTCTCCTTCGTCGAGATCACAAGATTGCGGATTCTGATAAAGTTATTGATAGGAAAATAGTTAATCCGCATTCAAAAATCTCTTAAGTTAATTACGATACCCGAAGCCTCGAGATGAAAACTCAGTGACTTTAGAAAAAAACTTATCCTTTTTTTAACTTTTGTGATATTTTCATTTGATGAATCCCTTTGTATCTTTGAGTTCTTATAATTCAAAAGCTGTAAACTTAGTCCCGAAATGTGGGATAATCACTCAGCATCTTAGAACCTCAGAAAAAAATGAAATACACGACACTACCCAATACCGACATAAAAGTTAGTAAGATAAACCTCGGAACGATGACTTTCGGGCAACAAAATACAGAAGCCGAGGGGCATCAACAAATGGACTATGCACTTGAAAGAGGTGTTAATTTTTTTGATACTGCCGAAATGTATTCCGTTCCTGCCCGCGAAGAAACTTACGGAAGTACGGAGAAAATCATAGGAACCTGGTTTAAGAAATCAGGGAATCGTGACAAAGTGGTTTTAGCCTCTAAAATCGCAGGTCCAAACCCTAATTTTACTTACATGCGCGAAAAAGGAGATTTTTCCCCTGCAAGTATCAAATATGCTTTAGAAAATAGTTTAAAACGTCTTCAGACAGATTATATCGATTTGTATCAGATGCATTGGCCGGAACGTAAAACCAATTATTTTGGAGAACGCGGTTTTAAAGATTATGATGATGTCTGGGAAGATAATTTCAGAGAAGTTCTGGAAACATTCGACGGATTAATCAAAGAAGGCAAAATAAAACACATTGGTGTTTCAAATGAAAATGCATGGGGAATGATGCGTTTGCTGGAAGAAAGCAAATATCAAAACCTGCCAAGGATCAAAACTGTTCAAAACCCGTATAATTTGCTAAACCGCCTTTTTGAAGTAGGTTCTGCCGAAGTTGCGAAATATGAAAATGTTGGTTTATTGGCTTATTCACCTTTGGCGTTTGGCGTTTTAACCGGGAAGTTTTTAACCGGAGAGGCACATCCAAATGCGAGAATCAAGCTTTTTCCGCAATACACACGTTACAATAGTGATCAATGTACGCAAGCAACAAGATTATATCAGGAAATTGCGCACAAACACGGTTTAACTTTAACTGAATTAGCAATGGGATTTGTATTGCAGCAGCCATTTTTGACCAGTGCGATTATTGGTGCAACAACAATGGAACAGTTAAAAGAAAATATCGATACAATAGATGTCTTTTTATCAAAAGAAATATTAACAGAAATCGCAGCAGTTCAGGCAATAATTCCTGATCCTGCACCTTAATAAGTTATAGATAGTCAAACCTAACAGGTTTTTAAAACCTGTTAGGTTTCTTCAACTAGTTTAGCCAGTAATAAAAAAATCCCGATACAAAATTTATTGTATCGGGATTTTATGTTTAAAGATTCAAAATCTGATCTTTAGGATATCTCACTTTATAACTAATTCTGAATTTCTTGTTTTCATTTGGTTTTAGCTGTAATTGCCAGGTCAGAATTCCAATTTCTGTATTTATTTTTGCACCGTCACTTTGCAATAATTCAACCTCGATTTCTTTATTGGTACTTAACGGATATTGGTCTTTCAGTAACAATTCGACTGCCTCTTTTTTATTATTTCGTACTGTAATGTCAAAAGTAAAAGTCTGTTCTTTTTTGGTTGATAAAAATTTAGTTCCAGATTTATCCGCTACTTTTTCACGTTTTATAGAGACTTTTTTGTCGCGTCCCATGCTTAAGTTTAAAGTGTCGCCAGTTTGGTTGGGTTCTATAAAAGTCTTGCCAACATACATACCTTCAAAAATAATATTGGCTTCTCCCCGCAATAAATTGTATTTGCTGTAATCTGCAATTTCTGCCAAGAGAAAAGCATCATTTTCAATTTTAGGAACAGCATAAAATTTATAGGAAGCGGGTAGTTTTATCTCTTTTAATGAAGCACTGTGCACTTTTCCATTTGATAAAATATCATACGGAATATCAATATCAAAAGAAATATTGAGTTGATTTTCTGCTACAGTCGTATAATTAGAAACCGATGAGCTTTCCATGACAGGAGCAGGAGCCTGGTTGAGTTCGGTAACTGCTTTATCTGCTGAAATTTTGTAAACACTTCCCTGTAGTTGATTTCTTTTTTTAGTTGCTCCATACCCCATAACAACAACTTCATCATTATATACCTGATTGGCCAGAAACCATGAACTCAATATTGGTGCCTGATTGTTTTGATTAGGAATACCGCTTGACAAAGTCAGTTTTACTTTTTTCCAGTCAATTCCTGTATTCTGAACAACCTGTGCTTTATACATCATATTAATTGGGGACGTAACACTTTCGGCGCGTAGGTCGTAAAACGGAGTCCACGTAGCATTATTTGTTAAGTATGAAATGTCTAAAGGAACAGTTCCGGCAACTTCATTCATAACCTGAACGATTAGTTTTCCTGAGGAAGTTTTTTCTTCTTTGCTCGTATCAACTTCAAGTTTATTGTTCAGTTTTTGAAGCGTTTCGTTCAGTTTTTGTTGTTTCTCTGTAAGTGTATTAATCGTATTGGCGATTTCCAGTTGTTTGGTTTTGTAATAGTCAACCATTTTCATTAATTCAGTTACGTTTAAACCTGAATTTACGCCCGAAATTTGTTGGTTCTTATCTAAAAGCTGAATTGTTTTTGTTTCAGAATTTATCGTGTTATTGACTTTCAGGATTTCTTTCTGAACCAAAACAATACTGTCTCTTACTCTTTTTAAGGCAGGAGATTTAGTATCGACTTCATAGTCTGAGATGTAGTTATTGGTAAACTGAACCGAAAGAACTGTAACTGTAGATGGCGTTCCTATCTGGATTGAGTTCTCATTCAAGTCCACCGCTACATTTTTTATTACAATTTCGCTTGTTCCTAATGGCAGATTAATATTTGCAGTTTGAGAAATTTCGGCAGCATTAAAGTATACTGTTGCAGCTTTTACCTTAGCCGTTGTAAAAATTGGTTTTTGTGCAAAGGCAATTGTACCAATTAGGAATAAAACAGTTGTTGTTATTGTTTTTATCATGAGATTATAATTTATATTTATTTGAGAGATATGGATTACAAATAACGGGAATTGAAATGGGTTTTAATAGTACATGACAAGAATGATTTTCTTTTTAGAATTGTCAATTATTTTTTCAATCACAGTAAAAAAATTTTCATTCACCATCGGACATCCCAAGCTATTACAAATAGGATTTAATTGTTCTTCAAACGGAATGTCTGAATATTTATGAAGCACGATATTTCGGTCAAAGGCATTGCTGTTAGTTGCATCCAGACCGTATAATTTATAAGCTTTGCCAAATCTTCCGGAGTAGGAGCTGCCAATAGCATATTTACCCAAAGAACTGCAATTGGAATTGTTGACATTGCTGAATTTTAATTTTCCGGGAATACCGGTTTCTGATCCGGAGCCATGACCAACCAAGCCTTCGCTAAGTATTTTGTTCTGCTTTAAGTCGTAAATAAAAAACCGGTTTTTTCCAGATTCAATCTTCATGTCTAAAAAGAAAACAATATCTGAATTGTATTTAGGAGATTTCCCCAAAAAGCTCCTGATTTCAGTTGTCTCGATTTTTAGTTTCTCTTCATAGGAATAAACCGGTTTTGAAATTTTAATAATTTCTGGCTTTTCTTCATCATTCCTACAGGCAAAACTCACGCCAAAAATTGCGAACGAAAGCAAAAAGAAAATTTTATTTTTCATGTTTAAGAATGGTTTTTTATTTCTCGACCGTATATCCTTTTACTTTTGCAAAGCCAATGATGGAGGTATTAATAGCGTTGCCTATATCATCTTGTTTTTTTGTCTTTTTTGCTTCCATATCAATATACTGCTGACGTTTTTTGCCCAGTTCACCAATCTCTTTCTGAATGTTTTCCCTTTCTTTAGTCTTTTGAGCTACGATTGTTTTTATTTCGGCTTCAGACTTATTCTGAAGTTCTTTAGGCAATTCCTCTTTTTTTATTTTTGAAATAGCAGTTTTATCATCTTTGACTTTATCAACCAAATCCCAGCTTTCATTTTTATATACTGCTTTTGATTTGCTTACAGCGCGTTCTGCATAATTGGATGCAGAAACTTTCTGCGCATTTTTGTCCTGTGTTTCCTGGTTCATTTTTTTTGCAGAACCTTTTGAGCCGTAACTGATATAGGTCTTATTGATTTTTTCGTTGCATTTTGTAATTTCATCATCATACGGAGTCGCGATGTAGCGTACAGTTTCGTTAGAATCAATATTAAAATATTTCCCTTTTCCGTAATCGGCACCGTTTTTCCAGAGTTCATTTATGCCCTGCGTTTTATCTCCGCAATAAATCGTATTTACATAAATATCATTCTTTAAAGCATTGCTGATTGCCTCTTTGTAATTGATATTGCCCTGATTAAAATCTTCGTTTCCTGCAATATAAATTAGCTTCATATTATTGTTGTCTTTCGCCCATTTTAATTGTTTGGTTGCATCCTGAATCACAGCTCCGCAATATTCGTTACCACCATTGGTGCTTAGGGAAAATAATTTCTCAGAAATCAAATCCAGATCTGTCGAAAGAGGTGCTATTTGTCGGATATAATTAGATTGTTTAGACAATCCGTCGTTTCCATATTCATATAAGGCAATTTCGATATCAGGTGATTTTCCATCGTATTTTAAGGTTGTTAACGTATTTACGATATTCCAAAGTCTTGATTTTGCCTGATCGATAAGTCCATCCATACTACTCGAAGTATCTAGTAATAATGCGACCTGTATTTTGGTTTTTTCAGCTATTGGTTTTTCAATTTTGGTGTTTTTATTTGAATTTGTATTGTGGCTGTTTGCAAAAGAGAATACCGTTATCAAAAGCGCCGGGATAAGAAGAGTAGTTTTCATGATTTCGAGTTTTTAATTGTTGATTACAGACCAAACTTAAAAACTTAAAAAGCACTTTTTTCAGACAAATGGTGAAACCGTATTTTGACTTGGTGAAATGCGCCTGAGGATTAATGGTTTTGTTTGACCGTATTCATATTCAGGGTTTTTAAATCGCCATTTGGGGTAACCAGAATAAATTCTTTATCTGTTTTCGAAGTCTGCTTCTTTTCTCTGGTAATCGCTATTTTGACTTCGTATTGTATTTGAATAACGGGTTCTGATACAATGGGATTGATTACAAAATCAAATTCTTTATTCATGACTGGCTGATAATAAAGGGTAACAGATTTATTAAGCTGATTAATGTTGGCCGCTTTTTTTAAGTTTAAGGAAGAACTATTGTAAGCTTCATACGATTTGTACATTTCTACAGGTAAGTTGACGATATAATCATCTGCAATTCTTTTTTCAGCATTCGTAAATGTTTCTCCAAGCAAAAATTCATAATTTTTTACTTTTTCCAGAATCATAAGTTTTGCTTTGTTCATCATTTCTTTCTTAATTGTTTCCAATGTAGAGGAGAAATAATCAACCCTGACCAGATCATATATTTCATTGTTGGATAAAATCGAGATAAATTCATTAAGCTGATTAGGGTCAGAGTATTTTATATGAATGCTTTTCTTTAACTCAAATCCCGCTGGGACTTCGTTATAGGTTTTACGATTAAAAATCTTTTTTTCTGCTTCGTATTCATAAAGGGGAACAAACGAAATCATATCGACAAAAGTTTCTGCACCTTTTTTAAGTTTGATTTCATTGAATGATTGCGTAATTCTTTGGTCAATTAATTCATTTACTTCCTTGGCCGTTTTACCGGTCTGGGTTATGCTGAAAATTGCTGTATACGCATCTGCTTTTACGTTTGCAAGCCCTTTTATGCTTACTATAATATCAGCATTTACCGGAAAATTTATATCAATTGTATTGTTGTTATAAGATTGCCGTTGCTGATAATTAATATTTCCTGAAACCTGAGAAATTATAAAGGAGGAAAATAATAGGGTTATAGAAGTGAATAATAGTTTTTTCATAATTATAGTTTTAAATTAAGGGTCAAATGTATTGAAGGAAAAAACGTATTTTTGACAGAATGGGTCAACGGGTCATTTGACTTGGTGAAACTTATAGGATAGAAATTTGAAATTAGGTTACTTTACATTCTCAAAATAACTTATTTGTGAAACGTCATTTATTAATTAGTTTTAGTCTGCTTTTAGTGCTATTGATTCCACATTCAATAACAGCACAGTCAGCTCCTATACAGAAAAGCGAAAAAAGCAAACAAGTTAAAATTAGTAAAGTCGCAGAAGATTTGTCTAATTCATTAGATGCAAATGACGAAGCAAAAATTGCCCAGAATTATGAACGTCTGGCCAATGAGTTTGTCAATAAAGGTGATAATGCGAAAGCCGAAGATTATTATAAAAGAGCGCTTACCAGTTACACAAAATTAAAGTTAGTCGACGATAAAACCCGTGTAACGAGGAGCCTTGCCAAAGTACAGGAAAATCAAAAAAACTTTGAGTCAGCGATTAAAAATTACGAAGTAGCGGGTTCATTAGCAAATGATGCGGTCGATGAAAAAATAAACCTTAATGATGCTAATCGCTTGCGTACGCAGGCAAGTCCGGCTGTACAGGCAGGATATGTAAACTCGAATATTAAGTTACTTAAAAAAGATAATAAAACCGATGAAGTTGCAGCGGCCTACGTTCAGAAAGCAGAAAATTCTTTGCAGCAAATGGATAAAGCAGTAGCGATTGAAAGTTATAATAAAGCACTGGTTTACGCCAAAGATAAACCGGAAGAGGTTATTAAAATCAAAAATGAAATAGCAAAAGTATATGCAGCAGATAATCAGTTTGACGCAGCAATAGGAATCAATGAAAAATTGTTGACCGAAGCGGTGAAAAATCAGGATTTTAATACCCAAATAAAACAGCTGCAATCGCTGGCAAAACTTTATTTTAAAAAAGAAGAACCTAAAAAAGCAGTTGTATCACTGAAAGAAGCATATGATTTAGCCTCAAAAAACGGGTATTCTGCTGAGGCAAAGAAAAGTTTATCAGCCTTAATTCAGTATTACAAAACCAAAGGAGACGATAAAGAAAGTATTGCTTTATATGAAAATTTTTTTGACAACTTTGATAAATTGATTCAATCAGATACTACTTTAATCGATGCCAAAACGTTTCAGGTTACTGAAGATAAAATCCGTCAGCTAGAAAAAGAAAAAACCTTAAAAGATGAATTGATTACAAAGAAAAACACCTTTAACTATTTTCTTTTGGGGTCAATTTTATTGCTTTTGCTTTTGTTCTTCTTTATTGTAAAAGCATTGTATTCGATAAAAACGAAGAACAAGGAAATTGCTTTACAATCGCTCCGACGCGAAATGAATCCACATTTTATTTTTAATAGTCTGAATAGTGTAAATCAGTTTATTTCGGAAAATAAAGAATTAGAAGCCAATAAATACCTTACTTCCTATTCGAATCTAATGCGCAATATGATGGAAAATTCTAATAAGGATTTCATCTTATTGGATAAGGAAGTTGAACAGCTGAAAAAGTATTTGGATTTAGAACATTTACGTTTTGAGGATAAATTTGATTTTAAAATTAGTGTTGACGAAACTCTGGATACAGAAACGGTTTTGATCCCGAATATGATTATTCAGCCACATCTCGAAAATGCTATTTGGCACGGATTGCGTTATCTCGACAAAAAAGGATTTTTGCATCTTAATTTTCAGTTTGCAGCAGGAAAAGTTGTTGTGATTATAGAAGATAACGGGATTGGCTTAACCAAAAGCCGTGAGCTAAAAACAAGTAATCAAAAAGTACATGAATCCCGTGGATTAAGTAATACGAAGGAACGAATTGGTTTGCTGAATGAATTGTATAAAAAGAACATCTCTTTTGAAATTACAGAAAAAGAAATGCCTGAAACTGGTACAATTGTTCGAATTATTTTCCTTTAATAGATAAATTATGATGACTTTTCAAAAGATAAAAAGTGTAATTGTCGAAGATGAACTTGCGGCGCGCGAAGTACTCAAAAATTATTTGAGTAAATATTGTCCGCAGGTCGAAGTTATTGGTGAAGCACAAAATATAAAAGAAGCTGTGCCATTATTGCATGAATTACAGCCGCAATTGGTTTTTCTGGATGTAGAAATGCCTTTTGGGAATGCTTTTGATGTACTGGAAGCTTGTAAGGATTTGCATTTTGAAACCATATTTGTAACTGCTTTTTCTGAGTATTCATTAAAAGCGCTAAATCAAAGTGCGGCTTATTATCTCCTGAAACCCATTAGTATCGAAGAGTTGATTGTCGCAGTAAATAAAGTGCATCATCAGGTCATGAACCATGAAATCTTTAACAGAAATAAGATAATCGTCGAAAACTTTCACGAAACCAAACCTGAAAAACAACAGGTAATCCTGCCAACATTAGAAGGTTTTGAAGTAGTTAAAATGGAAGAAATAGTTCGATTGAAAGGTAATGGAAACTTTACAGATCTATATCTAAACAACGGAAACAAGAAAATGGTCTGCAGGTTCCTGAAACATTTTTCAGAGATATTGCCTTTGCCATTTATACGGGTTCATAAGTCGCATATTATCAATATGAATTGCGTGAAAGCCTATAATAAAGGTGGAATCGTGACCCTAAATGACGGAGCTGAAATCGAAGTTTCATCGACTTATAAGGAAGATTTTTTAAAGATTTTTAAATGAGGTTTTTGCCGCGAAGGCACTAAGGCACAAAGATTTTCTTCTCATTTTATGTCATCCTGACGCAGGAAGGATCACACGCGAAACTCGACAAAGATTGTGTTTTCGTTGCGGAGCTCTTTTGTGATCCTTCCTGCGTCAGGATGACAATATTGGCTATAAAAACTTTGTGCCTTAGTGGAAAATAGTTTACAAATCAAATTCATCGCCAATTGACAAAGAATCAGCCGGCACCGCAGTTGAATCCGGAGCTTTAATACGAATAAAGGAGCGCGCATTACCGGAAATGTAAACCGGGAGTTGGCCTATTGTGTCTTCAGGGACTAAAAGACCACGGCGGAACATTAAATTCTTTAAAAACTTCTGATTTTGTACTGCAAAGTCTCTCAAATTTCCCTGATCATTAAATTGGTACATGAATTTCCTTGGCTTAGGGATAATAGTTGCCAGGTACAAACACTCATCTACGTTTAAGGCCGATGGACTTTTTTGAAAATAGAAATGACTTGCTTCTCCAATTCCGTATACATTTGGTCCCCATTCTATAATGTTGAAATATACTTCGAGCATTCTTTCTTTGCTGACTACGCGATTGTTCTCCAGAATATAAACCAATAAAATTTCTTCAAGTTTGCGCGAAAGTGTTTTTTCTCTTGTCAAAAAGACATTCTTTATTAATTGCATACTAATGGTGCTGGCACCACGTGAGAATTTTTTGGTTTTGATGTTCTTTAAAATAGATTGCTTAAACGCTTCATTAATAAACCCACGATGGGAAAAGAAAGACGGATCTTCTGTTGTTAAAACAGATTTTCTTAAATAAGGTGAGATCTGGTCCAAAGGCGTGTAATTAGGATTTGCATTTCCAACTAAAATAGGTCTTTGCAATACATTCTGAATAATGGCGCGATAAACAAATTCACCGTTTAATTTATTAAGATCTGCTTCACCGTATTTAGTGATTTTTAAATCTTCTTTATTGAGTTTGCTGTCAAATACTAAAGTATTCGGGTTGTTTTTATTGAATTTGAAATCCAATTTATAATCGAAATTTCCTGTTGCTTCCATTCCCTGAAAATGAGTAAACAATCCGTCAGGCAACGAAACGATAAAGTCTTGCGCCTTCATTTTCGGGATATCTACTTTCAGTGTGTAAATAGTATCTTTTTCTGTACTGTAAGAAATATAAGGCTTGACTTTTATCTTATTCAACTGCATGGTTGAGGTACTGTCGATCGAAATAAAATTATCTCCCAATAGAAAGCGATAGTCAAAGCGTGCATTTTTAATAACAACATCTTTACTGGCGATTTTAGGGTGATTGATTTTTAAGTTCGTGATAGAAGTGTAACCGTCAATATGCAATTCGCTTCCGTCTTTTTCTATATTTTGAACATTTAATCGGATCGAATCAAAACTTGCTTTTAAGTTATAGCGTTCGTCTAAATACGGAACACGAATGGCTCCGGTATCTAAATTAAAGAAACGGATATCAGCTTTTTTATTTCTGGGATCAGCAAAACCTTTAATGTTCCATCGCTGGTCAAAATCTTTGCTTTGTACATGAAGATTGGTTTCGAGTTGTTTGTTGTCTAAAACGAGTTTATTGACAGCAATAGAAGTCTTTTTGCCGTTATCATCGATCCTGAAATTTAGGTTTTCCAGTTTCATGTCCGTCGGAACCAGATTTAGTAATTTTGAAATAATTCTATACGCAAAAGTAGCGTATTTGCGTTTTTCATTTTTATCAGAATCAGATTTGTCTTTTTTCAGGAAAGCATCAAAATTACGGACATTTCCTTTTTTGACTAATTGAATATAACCATTATTGACTTTTAAAGTGCCAACCTGAACATCACCAATTAATAAATGAGACAAACTAATACTGGTTTCTATTTTTTGAATGTGGCAAAGCGTATCAGCATTTCTCGGAACCAGAATAATATCAGTTAGTTTAATGCCGGATAAGCCATCAAACGAAGCTGATTTTACAGAAAAAGTACTGTTGTATTCTGTATCCATTTTGGTTTTTACCTTCGCAATAGCTTGTTTTAATAAAGAATCACGAAAAAAGTAAAAGCCTAAAAAAAGCACTACCAATACTATTGCAAGTATTAGAAGTGCTTTGTATATTTTTTGTTTTGGAAATTTCATAAAGTTAATTTCATAAAAAAATTAGGGAATGTTCGCTTTGCGAACATTAGTTTTTGCCACGAATTTCACTAATTTTCCCGAATTATACGTAGCATGAGCATGAGTATATGAATTTGAATTAAATTTAAATAAAAATTCGTGTTTAATTTGTGAAATTCGTGGTAAAAAAAACATATTATCCAAAAAGAATACCGGCTACATCTTCAATTTTGGCGACAAGCTCAATCTTGATTCCTGTATTCTTTAACGCAATTTTGTTGTACTTAGATACAAAGATAGTGGTGAATCCTAGTTTCTCAGCTTCCTGAATACGTTGATCTACCCGATTTACCGGACGAATTTCTCCTGAAAGTCCAACTTCACCAGCAAAACAAAAACCTTTTGTTACCGGAATATCTTCATTTGAGGATAAAATCGCCGCAACAACAGCAAGATCTATTGCAGGGTCATCTACAGAAATTCCTCCGGTTACGTTCAAAAAGACATCTTTTGCTCCTAAACGAAATCCGGCTCTTTTTTCTAAAACCGCCAAAATCATGTTCAGTCTTTTGGCATTGTAACCCGTGGTACTTCGTTGCGGAGTTCCGTAAACTGCGGTACTTACAAGCGATTGTATTTCGATCATTAACGGGCGCATTCCTTCAAGTGTAGAGGCAATTGCGGTTCCTGATAATTCTTCGTCTTTGTGCGAAATTAATATTTCTGACGGATTGCTGACTTCTCGTAAACCGCTTCCCAACATTTCATAAATCCCCAATTCGGCTGTTGAGCCAAAACGGTTTTTTAGAGAACGTAAGATTCGGTAAACATGATTTCGATCGCCTTCAAACTGTAAAACAGTATCGACCATATGTTCCAGGATTTTTGGTCCGGCAATGTTTCCGTCTTTGGTAATATGCCCAATTAAAATAACCGGAATATTGGTCTCTTTGGCAAACTTGATCAATTCAGCAGTTGTTTCTCTAATCTGAGAAATACTTCCGGCAGTTGATTCGATATAATCGGTATGCAAAGTCTGAATCGAATCGATAATGACAATTTCAGGCTGAATAGCTTCAATTTGTTTAAAGATATTCTGTGTTTTTGTTTCCGTCAGGATATAACAGTTTTCACTGTCCGGTGTAATTCTTTCAGCACGCATCTTTATTTGCTTCTGACTTTCCTCACCGGAAACATACAAAGTTTTATAGGGTAATTTTAATGATATCTGAAGTAAAAGTGTACTTTTTCCAATTCCTGGTTCACCGCCCAAAAGAGTCAAAGATCCCGGAACAATTCCGCCACCCAAAACACGATTCAATTCGCCGTCAGTCGTATCCATGCGGATTTCCTGAGTCGAGTCGATCTCATTAATTTTTAATGGGCGTGGAGCTTTACCATTTGAAGTTGGTTCGCTTTTCCATGCTACTTTTTCCTGCTTCTGAATGATCTCTTCCGCAATAGTATTCCATTCCTTGCAGGCATTGCATTGTCCTTGCCATTTGGCATATTGAGTTCCGCAGTTTTGACAAAAAAAAGAAGTTTTAACTTTAGACATTATTTACCGGTTTTTGCAAGTGCGTTCATTTGATCCATTTTTTCATACATCATATCCTTATTCAAATCGCCAATTGGTTCCATTTGTGAAGCATTTTGATATTTTTTAGACGCTCTTTTTGCGTCGCCCATTTTCTCATACATCAGGCCTAATTCGTATTCGCCTAACATGGCTTTAGGATAATTTACATTTCCAATTTCGGCCATTTTGCCTAATTCGTCGTAGGCTTTGTTTTTTAGAATGATGTTTTCTATTACTTTAAAGTCGCTCATTCTCACAGGAATCTGAACTCCCATAACTTTAGACATAGTCGCATATTTAGCTTCTAAATAATCTGCATATCCAGTCTGAAGAACAGCAATTTTGTCATTGTACTCAGCGGAATTTATAGGTTTGTAAGCCTCAAAAATATGATATAATGCATTTGGTATCGAATGCAGCACTTCTGTATAATGCGTTGTGCCTTTAAATAAATCATATTTATAGTTTACTAACGGATTATTTGCGATTTTAATATTGCTGTCCAGCTTTTCTATTGGCTCTTTGATTTTCTTAATATCGCCATCAGCTGCTGAAAGATAGTAAAAGAAAGGTTCTTTTATTTTTGTGAACTTTTCCGGAATACGAACTTCCATTTTTGGTGCAAGTTCAGGGCTTAAACAAATATAAGCGTTAAAAAGCGGCGTTTCTTTGTATAAATAAAAGTTGATAAAACTCGCTGTAATGTCATGACCTGCAATAATTCTGAAAGGAGTAGTGCGGTATTTTTTTTCAATATAGGGAACCAATTCAGCTCCGATAAATTCAAAAAACTGAGCGCCTTTTTCAAACGGTAAACCGTTATTCTGGTCAATTGTAGCATCGTCATAACGTTCTCCGTCTTTATTTTGATGCACACCAATGATAATCATTTCAGGCAAATCATCCCAATAAACGCCATAACTTATAGCTCCGGAAAAGGGATCAAATAAATAATCACCATCTAATAAATATAAAACAGGGTATTTTTTTTCGGGATTAGCTTCATAAGAAGCAGGAAGTCCAATAGTTATTCTTCTTTCTTCTCCGAGTTTGACAGATTTAATATTGTCGAATTTTTTCTGTGAGAATACAGAAATTGAAATTAATGCAAGCAGCAGGTAAACTTTCTTCATGATTTGGGGCATTTCATTGAGTTGAAAAGTATTGAAATAGTATGGCAATATAATACTTTATTTGCTTTTTTGCTTGGGTAGGAATTTAAAAAAGCAATGAAATTATGCGATTAAACCTATTTTTTGATTTAGGCATAAAAAACCTTGTTTGTCAAAAAAACAGATTTCGACAAACAAGAATAATATATAAGGTGTAAAAGGGAGGCTTAGGTTAGCGAATTATCGTTTTCATTAGGAAAAATGATCCATGGCTTGAAGGTTTTTGCTTCTTCAAACTCCAGGGTTGCATAAGATATAATGATAATGATGTCGTCTTTTTGAACTTTTCTTGCGGCAGGTCCGTTCAGGGTAATTTCTCCTGAATTTTTTTGCCCTTTGATAGCGTAAGTTTCAAAACGTTCGCCATTATTGATGTTTACAATAGATACCTTTTCGCCTTCAATAATATTTGAGGCTTCCAGTAATGTTTCGTCAATAGTAATACTGCCAATATAATTTAGGTCAGCTCCAGTTACTTTTACACGATGAATTTTTGATTTTATAACTTGAATTTGCATTTTGCAAAGGTAAATTAATTTAATGAAATGGTGTCGATCAACCTTATATTATTAACAAATACCGCTATAAAAGCGCGATAGTTTTTGTCTTTACTTTTATGGTCAATCGGTAATAATGTAGATTCGTCAGCAATTACAAAATATTCGAGATCAAATTTCTCGTTATCTTTAAAAGTATCTTCTACAAATTTTATAGTGTCTTCAGGAGTTCCCGTCTGAAATATTTCTTTAGCTTCTGTCAAAGTTTTATAAATGATAGCAGCTTCTTTTCGTTCTTCGGGAGTTAATCGCTCGTTTCGGGAACTCATCGCAAGCTGATTATCCTCTCTGAAGATTGGACAGCCTACCACATTTACCGGTAAATTTGTTTTTTCGACCATTTTTTTTACGATCTGCAATTGCTGGAAATCCTTTTCTCCAAAATACGCATTTGTAGGCGTAACAATTTCGAACAAACGTTTAACAATCGTTCCTACGCCATTAAAATGTCCGGGTCTGAATTGTCCTTCCATCTGATTCTCTAATCCATCAAAGTCAAATGACTGAGAAATAGTATGTCCTTCGTAAATGTCATCTACAGAAGGTGCATATAGAATCATTTTATCACTTAAATTGCGCATTTTTTTTACGTCTTCTTCAAGAGTTCTGGGGTATTTTTCGAGATCTTCAGGGTTGTTAAATTGTGTTGGATTAACAAAAATACTTACAACGGTATCGTCGTTTTCTTTAATTGATCTTTGCATTAACGCCAGATGACCTTGGTGTAAAGCGCCCATTGTTGGTACAAATCCGATGGTTGAATTTGCGGTTTTGATAGTTTTCAAATAGGCTATCAAAGCTACTTTACCGTAGAAAATATGCATGGCAGTATTATTAAAATTTAGTGCAAACATAATATATTAGTTATAAACTGCATAAATTTTTGTAATTTTGCAACGTTTTTATTACCAAAAATTAAGTAAAATACTATTATGAAAGATAAGAGGATATTATATGTATCATCTGAAGTCGTGCCTTATTTGGCTGAAAATGAAGTTTCTTTAATGTCATATGACGTTCCAAAAATGATCAATGATCAGGGCGGACAAATAAGAATTTTCATGCCAAGATATGGAAATATCAACGAAAGAAGACACCAATTGCATGAAGTTATTAGACTTTCAGGAATGAATTTGGTAGTGAATGATTTAGATATGCCATTGATTATCAAAGTAGCTTCGATTCCAAAAGAAAGAATTCAGGTTTATTTTATTGATAATGATGAATATTTTAAACGTAAAGCAACTTTTGCTGACGAAGAAGGAGTTCTATATCCTGATAATGACGAAAGAGCAATATTTTTTGCTAAAGGAGTTGTTGAAACGGTAAAAAAACTGAACTGGGTTCCGGATATCATTCATGTTCACGGTTGGTTGGCTGCAATGCTGCCAATTTATATGAAGCACTACTATAAAAATGAAGCTTTATTTTCTGAAACAAAAATTGTTACCTCTGTTTATGGGCAATCTTTTGATGAAAATTTAGATTTAGAAATGATAAATAAGGTCAAATTTGATGGTGTGCCGCACGAGGCGATTTCAGATTTGGAGATCCCTAATTACGAAAATGTCTTAAAGGCGAGTATATTACACTCTGATGCTGTGATTATCGCTTCTGAAAACGTATCCCCAAGTTTAACAAAATTTATAGAATCTTCAGGAAAACCTTTTTTACCTTTCGCCACGAAAGATGCATTCGCTGAAGCGTATACAAATTTCTATAAAACGGTGGGTCTTTAAATTTTAACTTTATTATTAAACATGTACAATACTTCTTTTATTAAGAAAATTCTATTAATAGCAACAGTTGTCCTTTTCTATTCTTGCGATAAAGATTTTAATTCAATTGGTGGCAGTTTGATCGGCGACGATCATTTTGGCCTTGAATCTGAAAAATATGATGTTTTAGCTTATAATCAGGAAGTAACTCCTGTTCAGTCAAACGGATTAACGCTTAACGGATTAGGGATTTATGATAATTCTGTTTTCGGTACAAATACATCAAATTTTGTAAGTCAGCTTACTATGGTGACAGATGCTCCAACTATTGGTGAAGCTCCGGTAATAGAAAGTGTAGTTTTAAGTGTTTCTTATTTGTCTCATGTAACTGAAGCGGATCCTAAGGGAGGAAATGTTTATGCGTTAGATTCTATTTATGGAGATCCTAAAGGAAAAATTAAACTAAGTGTTTACGAATCTGGAGTTCAGATGCGTTCTTCTTATTTTGATGGTGGTTCACAATTTGCTCAATTGTATTATACAAATCAGGATTCAGGTACAGATCCTATAAACTTTGATACAAGTAAAATTGGTGCAAGGTTGAATGATGATCCGGATCCGGCACAAAATGATGCATTCTTTTTTAGTGCAGCACAAAGAAAAGATTCAACAGTAGTAGATGCTAATGCAGCTGTAAAAACATATACATATACTTATGTAACTCCGGAAATGCGTTTGAATCTGAATAAAGCATTCTTTTTAGAAAAAATTCTAAAAGCGCCAGCTTCTAAACTTTCTTCTGCAGCTATTTTTCAGGAATATTTCAGAGGATTGTATTTTAAAGTGGAAAAATCAGATGGAAATCCTTCGAATTTAGCGTTATTAGATTTTGCAAAATCCGGGAATGCTAAAATCACAATTAAGTATAAGGCAAAAACAGCTATAACAACTGATCCTGATGATACAATGGAAGAAAAGTCATTGGTTATTAATTTATCAGGGGCTCAGGCTAGTTTGTATCAGGATGTTAAGAATCCAACCTATTATAATGCAGTAACAAATCCTAACAAAACGACGGGAGATGACAGGCTTTACCTAAAAGGAGGTCAGGGATCACTTGCTGTAGTAGATCTTAATGGTTTTGGTGCTAAGTTAGATGAAATCAGAACGAAGAACTGGTTAGTAAATGAAGCTAATTTGGTGTTTTCTATCGATGCTGAGAAAATGGCAGGGGCTTATGAGCCAAAACGTATTTATTTGTATGACTTAGATAATAGTCTGGCATTATTAGATTATAGTTTAGATGGTACTACTGCCACGGCTAATCCGCCTGGTAAAATTATTTACAGTGGTATTATAAATATTGATCCTACTTCAAAAAGAGGGACAACGTACAAAATCAGGTTAACGAATCATATTCGTAATATCATTAAAAATGCAACTGTAAAAAATGTGAAATTAGGTTTAGTGGTTACGGGGGATATTAATACAATAACTTTTGGCCAGTTGAAACTTAAAAATGACATTTTCTCAAATGTGCCAAGAGCCTCGGTTATGAGTCCGTTAGGAACAATATTATACGGTGGAACATCAAGTTCTAATGTTCCTGCCGGGAAAAAACTACAACTTGAGGTCTACTACACGAAACCAAATTAATAAATAATATATGTGTGGAATTGTTGGATATATCGGCCATCGAGAGGCTTATCCTATTGTTATCAAGGGGCTAAAACGACTCGAATACAGAGGTTATGATAGTGCCGGAGTCATGTTATATGATGATGAAACTGGTGTAAAGGTTTGTAAAACAAAAGGTAAAGTTTTGGATCTTGAAGCTAAGGCTAAAGATGTTTTTAATACAAGCGGAAAGATTGGAATTGGGCATACACGTTGGGCGACTCACGGGGTGCCAAATGATGTAAACTCACACCCGCATCTTTCTAATTCAGGTGAGTTGGTAATTATTCATAATGGAATCATTGAGAATTATGCACCGCTTAAAGAAGAATTAATCAAAAGAGGATATACTTTTAAGTCAGATACAGATACTGAGGTTTTAGTAAATCTTATTGAAGAAGTTCAAAAGAAAGAAGGAATAAAATTAGGTAAAGCGGTTCAGATTGCTTTAAATCAAGTAGTGGGTGCATATGCAATTGCTGTTTTTGATAAAAAAAATCCAAACGAAATCGTGGCTGCAAGATTAGGTAGTCCATTAGCAATTGGTGTTGGAGAAGGAGAATATTTTATTGCTTCTGATGCTTCGCCTTTTATCGAATATACTTCGAATGCAATTTATCTTGAAGATGGTGAAATGGCAAATATTAGATTGCACAAACCTCTTAAAGTTAGAAAAATTCAAGATGACTCTTTAGTGAATCCTTATATTCAGGAGCTTCAAATGAATTTGGAGCAAATCGAAAAAGGAGGTTATGATCATTTCATGCTTAAAGAAATCTATGAGCAGCCAAATGTTATAAAAGATACTTACAGAGGAAGACTTCACGCAAATGAAGGAATCGTTCAAATGGCAGGTGTTGAGGATAATTTAGAAAAATTCTTAAACGCAAAGCGTATTTTGATCGTTGCTTGTGGTACATCATGGCATGCAGGTTTAGTAGCAGAGTATATTTTTGAAGAATTTACCCGTATTCCGGTTGAAGTAGAATATGCTTCTGAATTTAGATACAGAAATCCAATTATAAACAAAGACGATGTTGTTATTGCAATTTCTCAATCAGGAGAAACTGCAGATACAATGGCGGCTATTAAATTGGCTAAAGAAAATGGAGCTTTTGTTTTTGGAGTTTGTAACGTAGTAGGTTCTTCTATTTCAAGAGAAAGTCATGCAGGTGCTTATACACACGCAGGACCGGAAATTGGAGTAGCTTCGACTAAAGCATTTACAACGCAAATTACTGTTTTGACCATGATCGCATTGCGATTAGGTAAAGCAAAAGGTACATTGTCAAATCCTGATTTTCATGCTTACTTGCAGGAATTAGAATTGATTCCGGAAAAAGTAGCTGAGGCATTAGAAACTAACGACAGAGCAAAAGAAATTGCTGCAGCTTTTAAAGATGCGCCAAACTGTTTGTATTTAGGTCGTGGTTATAATTTTCCTGTAGCACTTGAAGGAGCTTTAAAACTTAAAGAGATCTCTTATATTCATGCTGAAGGTTATCCTGCTGCAGAAATGAAACACGGACCAATCGCTTTGATTGATGAGCACATGCCTGTTATCGTAATTGCACCTAAACAAGGTCATTATGATAAAATCGTAAGTAATATTCAGGAAATAAAATCAAGAAGCGGTAAAATTATCGCTGTAGTAACTAAAGGGGATACTCAGGTTCGTGAGTTGGCTGATTATGTTATTGAGATTCCTGAAACTTCAGATGCATTATCACCGTTAATTACAACAATACCTTTACAGTTGCTTTCTTATTATATAGCTGTAATGAGAGGTTGTAATGTTGATCAACCGCGTAACTTGGCAAAATCAGTTACTGTAGAATAATATTTTATTAAAGTATATAAATGTTAAAAAAGCGAGATTTAGGTCTCGCTTTTTTTTATTGTCAAATTTTTTTTCTTCCTGTTGTATTTTTATTAAATCCTCATTTTTTTTGCAAAAAAATATATGTATGCATAGTATTTTTGTTTCTGGGACTTTGTTCTTTGATTTTAATTTAAGAAAACTAATTATCAAATAGTTAAAATTGTAATGAATTTTATATAGAATATTTATTTTTTTTAACATTTTTTTATTAATATCAAAAATATTTGTATTTTGGCTACATTAACTAACCAAAAACAAACCTAAATGAGAGTATGTCTACTAATTATGTTGTTTTTCAGCGGAATAACCTTCGCTCAGAATACAATTACTGGTTCTGTTACTGATGGTAACAAACAATCTATTCCTGGTGCTAACATTAGTGTTGTAGGAGATCGAAGCGGTACTTCAACCGACTTCGATGGTACATTTAAATTGACAACTTCAGTAAAATTACCGTTTACAATTAAGGTATCGGCAGTGGGATTTGAAGCTAAGACTTTTAATATCACATCGGCCAGCCAAAAAGTAAGTGCGGTATTAAAGGATGAAGAAACCAAGTTGAATGAAATCGTTGTTTCGGCTTCAAGAACTCCGGAGAGAGTAATTGAATCGCCTGTTACTATAGAAAGAATGGGAATTCAGGAAATTAAAAATACCACGGCACCCACTTTTTATGATGGTTTAGAGAATTTAAAAGAGGTGAATTTTAATACCAGCAGTATTTCGTTCAAGTCGATTAATACTCGTGGTTTTGCTTCTGTGGCCAATACGCGTTTTATGCAATTGGTTGACGGGATGGATAATTCTTCGCCGGCATTGAACTTTGTGTTAGGGAACTTAATTGGAATTTCAGATTTAGATGTGGCTAGTGTAGAGCTTTTGCCGGGAGCATCATCTGCATTATATGGAGCAAATGCTTTTAATGGTATCTTGTTTATGAATAGTAAAAGCCCTTTTGTTGATGAAGGGATTAGTGTTTATTATAAATACGGACAAACCACTCAAAAAGCGGCTGGAACTAATGATTATAATGATTTTGGAATAAGAGCTGCAAAAGCTTTTACAAAAAGTTTTGCCTTAAAAGCGAACTTTACTTATATGGAAGCAACGGAATGGATTGCTGCCGATACTAGAAGTATGACCGGAGGTTCTGTTGGTCATGCGAATAATCAAAATTATGATGGTTTGAATATTTATGGAGATGAGATAACTACTTTTATTCCAAATGTTGGTCAGGTGAGCAGAACGGGATATCGTGAGCAGGATTTGACAGATAACAAAGTTAAAAATGTGAAAGCAGATTTTTCTGCTCATATTAAACCTTTTAAAGATGAGACAGAAGTTATCCTGCAATATAAAATAGGTTTAGGTAGTACTATTTATCAGGGAGCTAATAGGTATTCTTTGAAGGATTTCATGATGCAGCAAGGAAAAATTGAGGTAAAAGGAAAGAACTTTTTTGCCAGAGTATATGCTACTGATGAGGATGCCGGAAATTCATATGATATGAGATTTGCAGGTTGGAATGTAAACAGGGCTGCAAAATCTGATCAGGAATGGTTTACCAATTATGCTACAGCTTATCAATTATCAGGTGCTGTAATGGGAACTAATGCAAATGAATCTGCAACAATTGCAAGAAATTTTGCGGATTATAATATACTACCTGCGCCAATTTCTTTTATTCCTGCGCCAAAAGGTTCAGCCAGATTTGAGCCGGGTTCAGTACAGTTTAATAATGCACTTGCCACAGTTACTTCAAATCCAGATTTGACACAAGGGGCTAAATTCATTGATCATTCAAAATTGTACCATTCAGATGTGAATTATAATTTCAGGGATATGATAAAATGGGCAGAAATTCAGGTAGGTGGTTCATGGAGGCAATATATTATGGATTCTGAAGGAACTATTTTTACTGATTATGATGGTCCAATTAGTTATAGAGAATATGGTGCTTATGGTCAGTTGACTAAAAAATTCATGGACGACAGATTGAAGTTCACAGGATCTTTACGTTATGATAAAAGCCAGAATTTTGATGGAAATGTTTCGCCAAGAGTTTCGTTTGTGTATTCTGCGGGAGAATCTAAAAGACATAATTTCAGATTGTCCTATCAAACGGGTTTTCGTAACCCAACAACGCAAGATCAGTATATAGGTTTAGATTTAGGGCCATTTGCTTTAATAGGATCTGCTGCTGATAACTTAGATCGTTTTCAGGAAACTGTAAATGTGAGTGCTGCAGGACAAGCAATAGCGGGTCAGCCGGCAACAATAGGAATGTCTGGTCAAAATGCCTATCACAATGCTTATACAGTAGCCTCGGTTCAGGCGTTTGCTGCTTCTGCAAATCCGGGAGATCTTCAGGTAGCCAACATCGGGTTGGTGAAACCGGAACAAGTTCATGCTTTTGAGGTTGGATATCGTTCGGTAGTTCAGAATGATTTGTCAGTAGATTTAAATGTTTATTATAATATTTATAATGATTTTATGAATACTGCAAGAGTAATATCTCCGTATTATGGAACGGTAGGGACAGATTCTTCAAATCCTGCAGTGCAACAAAGTTATCAGGCTTTGGCATTTGGTGACAGAAGGGTGTATCAGGTTTATACCAATACTACGGCTCAGGTTTCTTCATTAGGTTTTGGAGTTGGTTTGTCTAAAAAGGTATATAAGGATTTTGAATTGGGTGTGAATTATAACTATGCTCAGTTTGATTTTAACCAGGCAGATGATCCAAGCTTCATAGCAGGTTTTAATACTCCAAAGCACAGAATTAAAGCTTCACTTGGTAATGCTAAAGTGATTAAAAACCTTGGGTTTAATGTGAATGTAAGATGGAATACTGAGTATTTATGGCAATCTTCTTTTGGAGACGGAATCGTTCCGGAAAATACAGTTCTGGATGCTCAGATTAATTATGCTTTTACAAAATTAAAATCAGTTATTAAAGTGGGTGCAACGAATCTTTTTGGTTCAGACTATATTCAGGTAATTGGAGCCGGATCTATTGGTCAGCAATGGTTTGTTTCCTGGACAATTAATCCGTAATTATAACAGTAGTAAGATGAAGCGGGTTTCTTTCTTAGATGAAAAATGAGAAAGAAGTAATAATTTTAAACTTAAATAACATGAGAAAAAATATAAAATTGCTATTGTTGGTTTCATTAACCTTTGTGGCGTGTAATAATGATGATAGCAGCGATAATCCGGCAGAAGTTCCGGTTGTTCCGGGGTCTGCAGTGTTTACTAAATACATAGCGCTTGGAGATTCTTTTGCTGCAGGTTACAGCGATAATGCTCTTTTTAAAAAGGGTCAGGAAGGGTCTTATACAAACATAATGGCGCAGCAATTTGTCGCGGCAGGTGGAGGTGCTTTTACAACACCATTTATGAATGATAATCTGGGAGGGTTATTATTAGGCGGGAATGTTGTGGCGGCTACTCGTTTGTATTTTAACGGACAGGCTCCTGTGAATGTTGCCGGAAAACCCACGACAGAAGTTACAACACATCTTACGGGAACTTTTGGTAACTTAGGAGTTCCGGGTGCCAAAAGTTTTCATTTAATAGCATCTGGATATGGAAATGTTGCAGGAGTGGCAAGTGGCGCTGCTAATCCATATTTTGCTCGTTTTGCCAGTTCGCCTTCAACTACGATTTTGGCAGATGCAGTAGTTCAGGATCCAACTTTCTTCTCTTTGTTTATAGGAGGAAATGATGTTTTGGCTTATGCAACTTCGGGAGGAATTGGAAAAGATCAGACCGGAAATATGAATCCTGCTACTTATGGAAGTAATGATATTACTGATCCAGCTGTTTTTGCAAGTGTTTACTCCGGTTTGGTTACGAGTTTGACGGCAAAAGGAGCAAAAGGAGTAGTGGCTAACTTGCCTTACATCACAACTTTGCCTTATTTTACTACAGTTCCTTTTAATCCGGCTCCGCTTACAGCTGCTCTTGCAACTCAACTAAATGCAGGTTATGCAGTTTATAATGGAGGTTTAAAACAAATGGTTGCCAATAAATTATTAACCCAGGAAGAAGCAACAAGAAGAACAGTCAATTTTATAGCGGGAAATAATGCGGTGGTGGTTGTGGATAGTTATTTAACGAATCTTATGGCTTACGGACTTCCTTCGTACAGACAGGCAACTAAAGAAGATTTGATAATTTTGTCCGCCAGAACATTTATTGGTACTACAGTTGGGGGAGATGCAGCAAAAGTAAACGGACTTTCGGTGCCATTGGCTGATAATTGGGTGTTGACAAAAGACGAAATTGCAGAAGTAAAAAAAGCCACAGATGCTTATAATGTAACAATAAAAAGAATTGCAGATGAAAAAGGTTTGGCTTTTGTAGATACAGGCGCTGTAATGACGCAGTTGTCCAGCGGAGGAGTTCGTTTTGGGAATTTTACCATGTCGTCGACTTATGTTACCGGAGGAGCTTTTTCTTTAGATGGTGTACATCCTAGTGCAAGAGGGTATGGTTTGATCGCTAATATTTTTATAGATGCAATAAATGCAAAATATGGTTCAACGTTACGTCATGTCGATTTGGGTATATATCCAATTCAATATCCCGCAACAATTCAATAATGCCAATTTTTTTAGTACGAAAGTCACTCATTTCTAAAATGTAGTGGCTTTTTTTCTTTTCTTAAAAAATGCTATTTTCTGTATTTGAAGCCTGAGTTTTAGGAATCAAACAAAATCGTAGTATTTTTTATAAAAAAAATATTGATTTTATATTTTAAAAAATTATCTTTGCGCTCTGAAAAAAGAGGTATTTTCGATAAACCTAAATAGCTATTTAATAAATACATAAGTAATGTCAAAAGTAATAGGAAAAGTTGCTCAAATCATTGGACCAGTAGTTGACGTAGTTTTCAACGGTAAGGATGTTGAACTTCCAAAAATTTATGATTCACTAGAAATCACTAAAAAAGACGGAACATTATTAGTTCTAGAAGTACAATCTCACATTGGAGAAAACACAGTTCGTACCATTTCTATGGACTCTACAGACGGTTTGTCTAGAGGATATGAAGTAGTTGGAACAGGAAATCCAATCCAAATGCCAATCGGTCCAGATGTATATGGAAGATTATTTAATGTAATTGGAGATGCAATTGATGGTTTAGGAAACTTGCCAAAAACAGGAGAAAACGGTTTGTCTATTCACAGACAAGCTCCTAGATTTGAAGATCTGTCTACTTCATCAGAAGTTTTATTTACAGGTATCAAAGTAATCGATTTGATCGAGCCTTACTCAAAAGGGGGGAAAATTGGATTGTTTGGTGGTGCTGGAGTTGGTAAAACAGTATTGATTCAGGAGTTGATCAACAATATCGCAAAAGGTCACGGTGGACTTTCAGTATTCGCAGGAGTAGGAGAAAGAACACGTGAAGGAAATGACTTACTTCGTGAGATGTTAGAGTCAGGAATTATAAAATATGGTGATGATTTCATGCACTCTATGGAAAATGGAGGATGGGATTTATCAAAAGTAGATATGCCAGGAATGAGAGAGTCTAAAGCTACTTTCGTTTTCGGACAAATGAATGAGCCTCCTGGAGCTCGTGCGCGTGTAGCACTTTCAGGATTATCTATCGCTGAGTATTTCCGTGATGGAGCAGGAACTGATCAAGGTAAAGATGTATTGTTTTTCGTTGATAACATCTTCCGTTTTACACAAGCAGGTTCTGAGGTATCAGCACTTTTAGGACGTATGCCTTCTGCAGTAGGATACCAACCAACTTTGGCAACAGAGATGGGAGCGATGCAAGAGCGTATTACATCTACAAACAAAGGATCTATTACATCTGTACAAGCGGTTTACGTTCCTGCGGATGATTTAACTGACCCGGCGCCGGCAACAACGTTTGCTCACTTAGATGCTACAACTGTATTGTCTCGTAAAATTGCTGAATTAGGTATTTATCCAGCGGTTGACCCGTTAGATTCTACTTCAAGAATTTTGACTCCTCAAATCTTAGGAAATGAGCATTATGACTGTGCACAAAGAGTAAAAGAAATTCTTCAAAAATACAAACAATTGCAAGATATTATTGCGATCTTAGGTATGGAAGAATTATCTGAAGAAGATAAATTATCAGTATCAAGAGCACGTCGTGTTCAACGTTTCTTATCTCAACCATTCCACGTAGCGGAGCAATTTACAGGTATTCCTGGAGTTTTGGTTGATATTAAAGATACTATCAAAGGATTCAACATGATTATCGACGGTGAGTTAGATCATCTTCCTGAAGCAGCTTTCAACTTGAAAGGTTCTATTCAGGATGCTATCGAAGCTGGAGAAAAAATGTTAGCTGAAGCATAATCTAGTTTTCAGTATTCAGTCGCAGTATTCAGTACTGAGACTTTTAACTGAGGCTGTAAACTAAAAAAAGATGATTTTAGAAATAGTATCACCAGAAGCTAAAATATTTTCAGGAGAAGTAACAGCAGTTACATTACCTGGAGTTGACGGAAGCTTTCAAATATTGAACCATCACGCTCCTATTGTTTCTATTCTAGAGAAAGGAACTATTAAAATTGCAGCGTCAAGTTTCAATTTTTCTAAAGATGTAGCGAGTAAATTCACGAAAGTAAATGACCAGACTTATACATTAGAGATCGAGTCAGGTACTATCGAAATGAAAGACAATAAAATTATTGTTTTAGTTGACTAAGGCAATTTTAGAATAAATAAAAAGCCAAACAGAAATGTTTGGCTTTTTTTATTGCCATAAATCATATACTTTTGAAGTATTAGAATCTCTTTATAAAATATTGATTGTTTTATAAAAGCTCAGTAAGCTTTTGTAATTAAGCTTCATCAATTTGATGCAGCCAAATAACTATGTCAAATTTTATAAAGAATATATGAAAAATATAAATAAAGTTGCTGTTTTAGGCGGTGGCGGAAGAACTGGAAATTATCTTGTAAACCAGTTATTGAAAAAAGGATTTAGCGTAAAACTTTTGTTGCGAAATCCTGAAAATTTTACCATTCAGAATCCAGACATCGAAATAATTAAAGGGGATGCCCTTGATTTAGAATCCATACAATTATTCCTAAAAGATTGTCAGGCAGTTGTGAGTACAATTGGGCAACGCAAAGACGAGCCTCTTGTTGCCAGTGCAGCAATCAGGAATATTCTGAAAGTAATGAATAATTACGGAATAGATCGCTATTTGTTATTGGCGGGATTGAATATAGAAACTCCATTTGATAAAAAAAGTGCTAAAACAGAAATGGCCACGGAATGGATGAAAACCAATTTTCCAATAATTCAGGAAGACAGGCAAAAGGCCTATGAATTTTTAGTTGAAAGTAATGTACAATGGACCCAGGTTCGGGTTCCGTTTATAGAATTTAATGATATAAGTGCTGAGATTTCAATAAGTACAGAAGATTGTCTGGGCGATAAGATTAGTGCAATTGATATTGCAAAATTCATGACTCAGGAAATGACAGCATCCAAATTCAACAGACAATCGCCTTTTATAAGTGCAATTTAAATAGTAAGTTACAAACAGCGGGCATGTCAAGCCCGCTGTTTATTTAATATAATTTCAATTTCATAACTTTGCTTTTATGAAATTACCGGAAAATCTAATTCAGAAGCTCGAAAATCGAAAGCAGAATAATTCGCTTAGAAAACTGCCTGTGTTCAATAATCTAGTCGATTTTTCTTCAAATGACTATATTGGATTCGCAAAATCAGAATCGATATTTAAGTCAACTCATGCTTATTTGCTGGAAAACGAAATTTTTGAAAATGGTGCAACAGGTTCGCGCTTAATTTCCGGAAATCATTCGTTGTATCAAATCGCAGAAGCATTTATTGCAGACTTTCATGACGCTCAATCGGCTTTAATCTTTAATTCGGGTTACGATGCCAATGTTGGCTTTTTTAGTGCTGTACCGCAACGAAATGATGTTATTTTGTATGATGAACTAAGTCATGCTTCTATTCGGGACGGAATTATTATGTCGAATGCTAAATCGTACAAATTCAATCACAATGATTTTGAGGATTTAGAACGACTTATTCAAAAATTTCCCGATACAAATATTTACATTGTGACTGAATCTGTTTTCTCTATGGATGGTGATAGTCCAAACTTAGAAGAATTAGTAGGCTTATCTGAAAAATACAATTGTTATTTAGTCATAGACGAAGCACATACTTTAGGTGTCTTTGGCGAAAAAGGAGAAGGATTTATTCAGTATCTTAATTTGCATCACAGAATTTTTGCCAGAATCATGACCTTCGGAAAAGGTTTAGGTTGTCATGGCTCAGTGATTCTTGGAAGCAAAGATCTTAAAGAATATCTGGTAAACTTTGCCAGAAGTTTTATTTATACAACAGGATTATCTCCACATTCTGTTGCTACAATTCTGGTAGCATACCAGCAATTAGAAATTGAAAAACAAAACATCGAAAAATTACGTCACAATATTGTGTTATTCAATCAGCAGAAGAATCTGTTGGGTTTAAAGCCAATGTTTGTTCGAAGCAAATCAGCAATACAATCCGCAATAGTACCCGGAAATGAAAACGTAAAACGATTAGCGCAACAATTGCAGGATAAAGGTTTTGATGTAAAACCAATTCTTTCGCCAACAGTTCCTGAAGGACAGGAACGTTTGCGCTTTTGCATTCATAGTTTTAATTCTGAAGAAGAAATTAATCAAATTCTGAAATTGTTAGAGACTTTATTTTTTAAGATTTAGTATTGTCAGGCTGAGCGGAGTCGAAGCCCATTCCAATAAGCAAGCCTTCGACTCCGCTTAGGATGACACTGCGACTTGTGAGATTATCCTTTTTATTGAGTTCTAAAAGTAAAAAAAATCTGTGACAATCTGTTTGATTCGTTTAATCAGCGGGCCAATTATAGAATGTTACTCCGTAAAAAATCTCTGCAATTCCTTGTCTTTCCTCACTTCTTAAAAAAGTTTTAGTTTCTTTTGTAACGTTTTGAATATTTGATTACTTACGAGTCGTAATCAAAATAACAAAACCATTATGAAATCAAAATCAAATTCTTCAAAACAAAGTGTTTTTAATGTTATCCTTTTTGCTTCAATAGGATTCCTTGTAGGCTTAGTAAGCTACTTTTTAATAAAAATCCTAAGCATCATTTTAACGATCTCAATAGTTTTAGTAGTCGTTACTTGGTGGAATAGAAATAAGGACAATAAATATTAAAAAGGAGTTTCAATCAATCAATCAAATACAATCAATCAAAATGAAAAATTTATTTACATCAGCAATCGTTATAATCACTTTAGTTTTTAGTGTATCAGTTCAGGCGCAAACAAAAACGCCAAAATTAGAAAACTCTCTTTTATGGGAGGTGTCAGGAAACGGACTTTCAAAGCCATCATATGTTTACGGAACCATTCATGGTATTTGCCCGAATGATTATTTTATGGCAGAAAAAACGAAAAAAGCATTTCAAAAATCAGATAAACTAATTCTGGAGATTAATTTATCTGATCCTAATGAAATAGCAGAAGCCCAAAAAAGCAGTATTTCGTCAGAGCCGTTAAGTAAGAAGCTGACACAAGAACAATTGTCAAAATTAGATTCGATTTTACAAAAAAATACAGGTTTGAAAGTAAAACAATTAGATGGTTTTACTTTAGCGGCAATTATGGGTTTTATTTCTATAAAGACATTTGATTGTGAAACATTAAAATCATATGAATCAGATTTTATAGATTTGGCTAAAAAAGAAAATAAAACGATTGGAGGTTTCGAAACTGTAAAAGGACAAAGCAGCATATTGTCAAATGCTTACACAGATTCAGAATTGATAGAAACTGTTGGTGATTTTAGTAAGACCGAGACCAAAAAAATGGTTGAAGATTATAAAGCCGAAAACCTGATGAATCTTCATGGGGAGAATGAAAAGGCAATGAGTGACAAAGTTAGAAAATTGATAATTGACGACAGAAATAAAGATTGGGCACACAGAATGCCTGAGATGATGAAAGAGGAAAGTTTGTTTGTGGCAGTTGGAGTAGGGCATTTGCCAGGTAAAGACGGCGTGATTAATTTATTGAAAAAAGCAGGATACAAGGTAAAACCGGTAACGAAATAAAATCGTTTTGAAAGAGAAAGAACAAGAATTTTTAGATCGGATTCAAAGTCATCAAGGAATACTCTATAAAGTTTCTAAAATGTACATGGACAATCATAATGATCAGCAAGATCTGTTTCAGGAGATTGTTTGTCAGCTTTGGAAATCATATGATTCTTTTAGAAACGAAAGTCAGTTTTCGACCTGGATGTATCGGGTTGCAGTAAATACAGCTATTATTTTCTTAAAAAAAGAAAAACGAAAAGTAGATAAATATGAGATTGCTTCAGAAAACATCAAAGATGATGAAGGCGATTCGCATATTAAAGAAAGTCAAATCGATCATTTTTATAAAGCAGTCCAGAAACTGGAGAAAATTGATAAAGCGATTATTTTCTATCAGTTAGAAGGTTTCTCTCATAAAGAAATTGGAGACAATCTGGGAATCTCAGAAGGAAATGCACGCGTGAAATTAAATAGGGCAAAAGAAAAATTAAAAGAAATAATAAAAAATCAAGGATATGGATTTTAACGATATACAAAACGCATGGAATAATGAAAAGACAGAGAATGTTGTGCTTCCGGATAATTTAGCAAAAATACAATCAGCAAATATGCCGTTGGATAAAATTAGAAGAAATCTCAGGCATGAATTTCTATGGCAAATGGTCTTTATAATTTTTTTCGCTTTTATACCTTTTATTTACGCTTTCGAACCAAAAATAGCAAAGATTTACTATTTGTTCTTTAGCATATTTATTGCCGTTTGTATTTATTATTTTGCAAAGCTGTATTTGTTTTATAAACGACTTAATAATATTACATTAAAAACAAAAGATAGTTTGTACGAAACGTATTTTGATGTGAGATTGAATATGGAGTTATATAAGACTTTTGGATTCGCTGTAACGCCTTTTTCAATTTTGTTTTTAATTGGATTTTTCTATACAAAGTTTTCTAAAACTCCTGCTATACAGATAGTTGATGTCAGCGATTCTGAGCTGATTAGTGTTCTCTTAATGATTATTTTCTCTATCTTAGTTATGGGGGTCTTTTTAGAATGGTGGGTGCATTATTTTTATGGAAAATATGCCAGGGAAATAAGAAAAGTTATCGACGAACTAAAAGAAGAGTAGCCGAAAACAATAAACCTATCGTAATGATGGGTTTTGTTTTTAGTGGTATTTTTGCGAAAGCTATTGCACAGAGATACACAAAGAAAAATACAAAGTGACACAAAGCAAAAGTCATTTTAGTGAATCTTTGTTTTTTTTCTTTCTGTATCTCTGCGAAACAAAAAACTTATGAAAATATTTATAACAGGAATTTCTACAGATGTTGGTAAAACAATTAGTGCTGCAATCGTTGTTGAAGCTTTAGAAGCGGATTATTGGAAGCCTGTTCAGGCTGGAGATCTGGATAATTCGGATAGTCATAAAGTTAAAAGCCTATTGAGTTGTCATACTGAGCGAAGTCGAAGTACAAAATCTCAATTCTATCCAAATGCCTACAAATTAAACACACCTGCAAGTCCGCACTTGGCAGCTGAGATAGACGGAATTACAATTAATCTGGAAGAAATCAAAGAACCAGTTACAGATAACCATCTGGTTATCGAAGGAGCCGGAGGGATTTTTGTTCCACTAAATGAAAGCGACACAATTATTGATTTAATACAACCTGATTATAAAATAATTGTAGTTTCAAGACATTATTTAGGAAGCATCAATCATACTTTATTAACGATAGAAGCAATCAGAAATCGTGGTTTTGAAGTTGCTGGAATTATCTTTAGCGGAAGCGAAAACAAATCTACCGAAAGTCTAATCCTGAATAAAACCGGAATAAAATGCATCGGTAGAATTGAGGAAGAGCCTTACTTTGACCAAAATGTAATTCGTGAATACGCTGATTTGTTCCGGGAAAACCTTCTTAGTTTATAAAGAAAAGAATATAAAATAAAGAAAATAGACTTTCCTATCTTTGCCTCTATTAAGAGATATTAAATCTTTGTTTTTTACTCTATTTTCTATATTCTAAATAAGATGACTCTAACAGAAAAAGACAGCCAATACCTTTGGCATCCTTATACACAACACAAAACAGCACAAACTCCAATTGCAATTTCCAGAGGAGAAGGAGTTTTGCTTTGGGATGAAAACGGCAAGGAATATATTGATGCAATTGCTTCATGGTGGGTAAACCCGTTTGGGCACAGTAATAAATTTATTGCAGATGCGATTTACAAGCAATTAACGACTTTGGAGCATGTTTTATTTGGAGGTTTTACACACGAACCAGCAATAAAAGTAGCGGAAAGGTTAATGGAGATCTTGCCAAAAAATCAACAAAAAATCTTCTTTTCTGATAATGGGTCAACAGCCGTTGAAGTTGCGATAAAAGTAGCATTGCAGTATTTTTTTAATAAAAATGAAAAACGTACTACTATTATTGCTTTCGAAAATGCTTTTCACGGAGATACTTTTGCAGCAATGGCAGCAAGTGGAATATCTTTTTACACACAAGCCTTTCAGGGAATGTTTATTGATGTTGTGAGAATTCCGGTTCCGGTAAAAGGAAAAGAACAGGAAAGTTTTGACGCGTTGAAAAACGTGATTGAAAAACATAATTGTGCCGGTTTTATTTTTGAGCCGTTAGTACAGGGAGCTGCCGGAATGGTAATGTATGAACCTGAAGCATTAGCAAAATTAATTCAGATTTGTAAAACCAGTAAAGTTTTGACGATTGCAGATGAAGTAATGACGGGTTTTGGAAAAACAGGAAAGACCTTTGCAATGGATTACGTTTCTGAAGAGCCGGATATGATTTGTCTTTCTAAAGCATTAACCGGAGGAACAATCCCAATGGCGATTACGACTTTTACACAAGAAGTTTTTGATGCTTTTTATGATGATGATATTAATAAAGCACTGTTTCATGGACATACTTTTACGGCGAATCCAACAGGTTGTGCAGCAGCTCTGGCAAGTATGGATTTATTGCAGACCGATGAAATGCAAGCCAATATTCAAAGGATAAATAAAAGCCATTTAGTATTTCAGAAGAAAATTGAAAAGCATTCAAAAGTAATAACAGCCAGGACATTGGGCGTTATTTTTGCGGTCGAAATTAAATCCGATTCAGCAGAAAGTTATTACGGTTCTATGCGAAACAAACTTTATAATTTCTTTATAGAAAAAGGGGCTATTTTACGTCCGGTTGGGAATATTGTTTACATTCTTCCTCCGTATATTATGACAGACGACCAGCTTCAAAAAGTGTATTCTATTATTGAAGAAGCTATAGAAATGGTATAAATTTGCCCACAGATTTAAACGGGTTAAACGGATTTTTCGCTGTTTTAAATATAATAATCTGTGTCGATCTGTTTAATCGGTATGATCCGCGTGCCATCTTTCAATAAAACTTCGCGAACTTTGCGATAAAAAAATACCACCATTGAATACCAAAATAGCTATAACATCTTTTTCATCCATTTCTCCTTTAGGAAATACTTCTGCAGGAGTTTGGGAGAAGTATCTCGAGAATCAACATTGTTTTTCTAAACAGTTTTTAGATCAGCAAGAAACTTCAGTTGCTACTCTTGATCCTGCATCAAAGCAAATAATTGCAGAAATAAGAGAATCAGATATTAAATATAAGTTTTTAGATGATTCGGTTTTATTTGCCATTGCAGCTTCCCGAAAAGCGGTTGAACTGGCAGGATGGAATTCTGATGCTGTTTTTGGAATCAATATTGGATCTTCGCGTGGTGCGACAGATTTATTCGAAAAACATTACAAAGAATATCTTGATACGGGCAAGGCACAGACTTTGGCCTCGCCAACAACAACTTTAGGAAATATATCGTCCTGGATTGCACATGATCTGCAAAGTGTGGGGCCTGAAATTTCGCATTCTATAACCTGTTCCACAGCGCTTCATGCATTGTTAAATGGTGTTGCATGGCTAAGATCAGGAATGGCAGATAAGTTTTTGGTTGGAGGAAGTGAAGCTCCTTTAACTGATTTCACAATTGCTCAAATGCGCGCTCTTAAAATATATTCCCGAATCGGTCAGGATGAAAATCCCTGGCCCAATTTAGCTTTTGATTTTGACAAGAGTCAGAACACTATGATTTTAGGCGAAGGAGCCGCAGTTTGCTGTTTGGAAGCCGGAGAGAAACAAAATGCAATTGCATATGTAACTGGTGTAGGTTATGCAACGGAAATCTTAGAGCATAATATCTCTATTTCTGCCGAAGCAACCTGTTTTCAGAAATCAATGAAAATGGCTTTGAAAGATGTTGCTTTAGAAACCATTGATGCGATTGTAATGCATGCTCCGGGAACGATAAAAGGTGACATAACGGAATTACGAGCTATAGAAAAAGTTTTCGGATCTCAATTGCCGCTGTTAACGACTAATAAATGGAAGATTGGTCACACATTTGGAGCTTCCGGCGTACTAAGTCTGGAATTGGCACTTTTAATGTTTCAACATGATACTTTTATTGGAGTTCCGTTTGGGACAAAACAAATCCAGACAAAATCGATAAAAAGAGTTTTAATCAATGCTGTTGGTTTTGGTGGTAATGCGGTGAGTATTTTAATAGAAAAAGCGTAATTCATTTTAAGTATGTAAATATTCTGATTCTATAGAAAAATAATGCTTTGTTACTTAGTTTTCTAAATTCTTTTCTAATTGGGTTACTTTGTCATAAACTAAAAAACTTTCGTATCCTCGTCGCAACATGTAATCACAGAATTTTTTTCGTTTTTTCAGAGTGTTTTTTTCGTTGAGATTATTCCAGCATCTTTCAGAAAGTTGTTCGAACGTGGTTTCATATTCTTCGGCAGTGATTTCTTTTAAGGCGAGCGTAATATTAGTCGATGAAACCTGTTTCATTTTAAGCTCATTCGTAATCCTGATTCTGCCCCAATGCTTAATTCTATGTTTGCCTCTGGCAAAACTGCACGCAAAACGGGTTTCATTTAAGAAATTGTTTTCAATTAGCTGAACAACCACAACATCAATTTCATCAGGAAACATTTTTAAACTGTATAATTTCGAAATTACCTCACTATGACAGCGTTCCTGATAGGCACAAAAGTGCTCTAATTTTAGAATTGCGTCTTTTATTGTGAAAATTGAATTCATGTTTTTTAATGGTTATTGCTAAAAAAAGAATCATTTTAATTTAGCGTATTGAACACGGCTTTGAGTTAGAATTGTAACTGTTATAATAAATTTTTAACGGTCTTAATTGCTATAATCGGAACTTCCTTGTTTTGTTTAATGCAAAAAGCAAATTTAAATATAAATAGTACGAAGGTAAAATAAAAAAACAGCTGAAGTTCTATAAAACTTCAGCTGTTTTTTTATTCAGGTTTATTTTAGGCACTCTTTCTTAAGTTCTCATTTGTGTTTTCAATCGCCTTCTCGTTTTTATAATCAATCCATTTTTGACCTTTAAATTTTCTCATCAAAATATCAAAATGGCGCATAACGAAAATATTATAAACTGCTTTTGATAAATTGGTAATACTTTTAGGAAAAGCACGTAAACTCATAGAAAAACCGGGAGTCAGATATTTCATATAATGCCAATAACCTTCAGGCATGTACAAAACTTCGCCGTGTTTTAAATTAGTAATATAGCCTTCTGTATTTTTAAGGGCAGGGAATTTTTCGTAATCGGGATTATCAAAATCAATGTCCTCTCTTGAAATTAATGCATGAGGTACTTTGTACATGTATTTAGACTGATCCGGAGCAAAAAGCATACATTGTTTTTCGCCATGAAAATGAAAATGCAGGATATTCGAGTAATCGATATCATAATGCATAAAAACTTTTGAGTTTTCTCCGCCAAAAAATAACATTGGCATTTGTTTGACTAATTTTAAGCCAATATCTGGCCATAAAAAATCTTCTTTTAGTATTGGGACTTCTTTCATTAGATTGTAAAGAAATATGCGATAATTAGTAGGCTTTGACTCTAATAGATCGACATAATCGCTCATCTTCATTTTAGTATGCGCTTCGTTAAAGCCATCTTCATGATTTACAGGCCTATTGTCGTATAAAGGGACAATAGTCTCGCCGGCGATTTCTTTGATATAGGACAATTTCCATTTTTGATAAGCAGGCCAATCTTCAGTTAGCTCTTCAATAACAACTGGAATTTGATATTTTACATATTGGGAAATAAAATCAGCTTTTGAGATCTTTTTTACCCTTTCGATTTGCTTTAACTTCATCTCTTAAATAAAAAAATTGCTTATAACTCTGTGTCATAAGCAATTTAAAAATATTTCGCGAGATTTATTAACTCATTTAATTAATTTTTTGATTTGATCGAAGCTTCAAGGTTTCTTTCAATCGTATGCCCCGGTCTTGACCATTTAGGTTTTTCGCCCAATGTAGTAAACTGCGAATCAGTTGCTTCTACTGTTTGTGGTTGAGAAACCTTAACAAATGGTTTTTGCGGAATTAATCCCAGTAAGTCAAACATTTTCATGTCTTCCTGTACGTCAGGATTTGGCGTTGTCAATAATTTATCACCTGCAAAAATAGAATTTGCACCGGCAAAAAAGCACATTGCCTGTCCTTCGCGGCTCATATTTGTTCTTCCTGCAGAAAGACGTACCTGAGTATCCGGCATTATGATTCTGGTTGTTGCAACCATACGGATCATTTCCCAAATTTCAACCGGTTTTTCTTCTTCCATCGGTGTTCCTTCAACAGCAACCAAAGCATTGATAGGCACAGATTCAGGTTGTGGGTTCAAAGTTGAAAGCGCCACGAGCATTCCGGCTCTGTCTTCGATGCTTTCTCCCATCCCGATAATTCCTCCGCTGCAAACCGTAACATTCGTTTTACGGACGTTTTCGATCGTTTGCAAACGGTCTTCGAAACCACGGGTAGAAATCACATCCTTATAATATTCTTCAGAAGTATCTAAATTATGGTTGTAAGCATATAAACCGGCTTCAGCCAAACGTTGCGCCTGGTTTTCAGTAATCATGCCCAAAGTACAACAAACCTCCATGTCTAGTTTATTGATGGTACGTACCATTTCTAAAACCTGGTCAAATTCTTCACCATCTTTTACGTTTCTCCAGGCGGCTCCCATGCAGACACGAGATGATCCGCTGGATTTGGCACGCAAAGCCTGGGCTTTTACCTGACTTACGCTCATTAAATCATTTCCTTCAACACCTGTGTTATAGCGGGCAGCTTGCGGGCAATAACCGCAATCTTCAGGACAGCCTCCGGTTTTGATAGATAATAAAGTAGATACCTGTACGACGTTCGGATCGTGTTTTTGCCTGTGTATTGTTGCTGCTTCATACAGCAAGTCCATCATAGGTTTATTGTATATGGCGATTATCTCGTCTTTTGTCCAGTTGTGTTTGGTAGTGTTCATTAGTTCATTGTTTTTGGAGCTTCAAAAGTAATTAAATTGTTCTAATCAATGATGCTCATCGCTTTAAATGAATATTTTGCATGAAATTTCAAAAAAGAAGCATTCTAAAATCATATAATTGTAAAAATTTATGATTTTAGAATGCTTAAATGATAGTTTTATTTTGAAATGTTAATCGGCGACATACTTATTGTTCCAGTATAGCATCATCATTAAAGTGACAATTACTGACGATGCGACTCCTTCAAATAACAAACAAATACAGTAGGTTGGTACGGACGGATTTCCTCCAAACATAAAAGCTTCTGATAAGGTTTTTACATAAGCATCTCCGCCTCTTGCATAACTATATACTAATAATCCAAAAACACTCATCGCTACACCAACTACAGAAGTTGCCATAGCAGAAACCGCATTCGATACAAAATTGGTTTCTCCTTCCTGAAGATTCATCTTCATCGTTTTATTTACGCCATAAAATATAAAAAATACATTCAGCGTCCGTAAATAGAATAAATGAGCTAAACCTAATACGTTCATCAATAGAAAATAAATTCCTATACCAAGGAAAATCAAGAAACCATTGGTAATTTCTTTAGGTAATTTCATAGTGGTTATTTTTAAATAAGTTAATAGTAAATATTTGATAAACAGAGTTCTATATCAAATTTACTAAAAAAATAACTACGATGATTTAAAAAAGGTAAAAAGTATTTTAGTTGCTTTTTAGAGCTTACTAATAAAAGCCAAAGCATCTTTTTCGTCCTGATTTAATTGAGCTTTAAGCAAGTCTAATGAACCAAATTTTTGCTCATCACGAAGATAATGTAGTAAAGAAACTTCGATTTTTTGACCATAAATAGTAGCATCAAAATCAAATAGATTTACTTCGATAGTTTGGTTTTGCCCATTTACAGTAGGATTAAAACCGATATTCATCATCCCAAAAAATTCCTGATCGGCAATTAAAGCTTTAACTACATAAACACCAATTTTTGGAATTAGCTTGTATTCTTCTTCAATTTTGATATTTGCTGTTGGAAAACCAATTGTTCTTCCTAATTGTTTTCCTTTTACAACCTCGCCAGATAAAAAATAGGCGTAGCCTAAATAATCATTGGCCAAAGTCATATTTCCTTCGTTTAAAGCTTTTCTGATCTTGGTCGAGCTTACAGATACATCCTGAATTTCCTGCGCCGAAATTTGCTCAACTTCAAATCCATATTCTGCTCCAAAAGCGATTAAATCATCAATATTCGCCGTTCTGTTTCTTCCAAAACGGTGATCGTGACCTATAATTATTTTTTGAATATGAAATTGCTCGACTAAAATAGAACGTACAAATTCTTCGGCAGTCAATCTTGAGAAACTTTCGTTAAACGGATGAATAACAAGATTTTCAATTCCTGTCGCTTCAAGAAGTTTTGTTTTTTCAGAGATTGTATTCAAAAGTTTTATCTCTGATTTTTCCTGTAAAACCATTCTCGGATGAGGAAAAAATGTAAGAACTAAACTCTCGTATTTTCCGTTTTCAGTATTTTGAGTAATTCGTTCCAGAATTTTTTTGTGACCAATATGTACGCCGTCAAAGGTACCAAGAGTTAAAATCGTTTTCTTGGTTGACTGAAAATCGTTTATAGAATGAAAGAGCTTCAAAACAAATAATTTAAGATGTTGCAAATTTATACTATCTATTTTAAATTTTATGCTAAGCTCAATTGATTTTTGATGACAATCTATTTCTTTTTTCAAAAATGAACTAACTCGTCTGCTAAAAAGCATTAATTGTAATATATCTGTAAGAATTTAATTTAATTCGCTTAATTTTGATTTTTCAATTCCCACCTGAGTATGAAAAAAAAGCTACTTTTCTTGTTTTTTATTTTTTGTTGCGCAAATATTTACGCTCAAAGTGATGATTTGTGGCAAAAAGTAACCGCCGGTACCTCGGGTAAAAGAGTAAATTTATCTGATTCGCAACGAAGCTATTATAAGCTTAATACCGATTTTTTGAAATCAAAACTTTCAGGGGTAACAAATAAAACGTCAAAAAGAAATACGATACAAATTACAATTCCAAATTCAAATGGTGTTTTAGAGAGATTTACAGTTTGGGAATCGTCAAATTTCGAACCGGAATTACAGGCAAAATATCCTGAGATAAGAGCTTATGAAGGAAGTGGCGTAGACGATAAGACTGCTAAGATACATTTTAGTGTTGCCCCGATAGGAGTGCAGACAATGGTGTTTCGTGCTGATAAATCATCTGAATTTATGGAGCAAAATCAAGATGATAAGTCTGAGTATGTTTTGTTTACTAAAAATAATGGAACATCAAAAAGCAGATTAGATTGTAAGACTACAAATGCAATCCTGAATACCAATAATTCATCATTAACATCTAAATCAGCCAGCAGTAAAGTTTTTAAAACCTTGCGATTGGCGCTTTCCTGTACAGGAGAATATACAGCTTATTTTGGCGGTACAAAAGCTGGCGCATTGGCTGGTATGAATGCTTCTCTAAGCAGGGTAAATGGTATTTTTAATAAAGATCTTGCTGTAAAATTAGTCTTGATTGCAAATACAGATGCTGTTATTTACACAAATGCGGCGACAGATCCTTATTCTGATGCGAGCAAAGGAACGTCAGAAGATAAGTCAGATGGTAATGATTATTGGAGTAAAGAAGTTCAAAAAACATTAACAACTGTCATTGGTGAAGCAAATTATGATATTGGACATTTATTTGGAGCTACGGGAGGCGGAGGTAATGCGGCCTGTATAGGGTGTGTTTGTGATAGCCCAACAGCTACAAATGTTATTGGTAAAGGTAGTGGTTATACCTCGCCATCTAATGGAAAACCTCAGGGAGATTCGTTTGATATTGATTTTGTGGCTCACGAAATGGGACATCAGTTAGGTGCAAATCATACTTTTTCTTTTGATGGAGCCGAAAGAACAGGTGTGAATGTCGAACCTGGAAGTGGTTCTACGATAATGGGATATGCAGGAATAACAAAATATGATGTTCAGGATAATTCAGATGATTATTTTGCATACGCCAGCATTGCGCAAATTCAAAATAATCTTGCTACAAAAAGTTGCCCGACAGATGCGCCAATAATAAACAACCCTCCCATGATTGATGCAGGTTTAGATTATTCGATCCCTATTAGTACAGCATTTGTTTTAACCGGTACAGGTTCAGATCCTGAAGGTGATACTATTACGTATACCTGGGAGCAAAATGATAGTGCATTATCATCATCAACGGCAAATAGTAATAGTATTGCATATTCAACAAAACCAGACGGACCATTGTTCAGGTCTGTAGTTCCGGAAAGTTCTCCGGTGCGATATATGCCGGATTTTAATACCGTTCTTCAAAATAAATTAACCACAACATGGGAGTCTGTTTCGTCTATTGCAAGAACGTTGCATTTTACCTTAACAGGACGCGATAATGCAGCTCAGGGATCTGCGCAGACAAGTACAGATGATATGATTGTGAATGTGCTGGCGAATGCAGGGCCATTTGCGGTTACGTCTCAAAATACTAATGATGTGAGTTGGCAGATAGGATCGTTTCAGACTATAACCTGGAGTATAAATAATACCAGTATATTGCCTGGTTCTTCAACTGTAAATATTAAATTATCTACAGATGGCGGCATTACATTTCCAATAGTTCTGGCGTCAAATACTCCAAATGATGGAACAGAAGTAATTCAAATTCCTGAAAGTATAGAAAATTCGACAAATTGCAGAATTTTGATCCAGCCTACAGCTAATATTTATTATGCCATAAACAGCAAACCATTTGCGGTTGGTTATACATCGAGAACAACTTGCGATTCGTATAATTTTGGCAATGCTTTTGATATTCCTTTTGCAACCAATTTTACAACCAGAACGGTAAATGTACCTGCTTCGACAGGAACGGTTTCTGATGTGAATGTTCTGGTGAATTTTACACATGAAAAACTTTCTGATGTCGAAATTCAAATGGTAAGTCCGCAAGGGACAATTGTAAATCTTTACAATAATAAAAGCTGTGGAGGAATACAGTCTACTTTGTCACTTCAATATGACGATGATGGAGTTGCGTTAGATTGTTCTAAAACAATAAGTCAGATTGTGGTTCCGGTTGATTTGTTAAGTGCTTTTAATGGTCAGGACCCTAAAGGAAACTGGACTTTAAGAGTTCGCGATGCAGTTACGGGTAATTTGGGGAAAATAAATTCAGCATCGATAAATATCTGTAATAAAACGTTTATCCCGGGAACACCTGATGTTCAAAATGCTGATTTTACACTATATCCAAATCCTAATAAAGGTAATTTTACCATCCAGTTCAAAAGTGATGCTATAAATACCATTCAGGTTTTTATATATGATATTTTAGGTAAAAAAGTATATTATGATTTTTTTGAGAAAACAGCTTATTTTAATCAAAACATTCAATTATCAAATATCTCATCAGGAGTTTATTTTGTTACAGTTCTTGAAGGAAATAAAAGAACGGTTAAGAAAATAATCGTAAATAAATAAAGAAACAAAATTCCATAACAATTGGAATTTGGAATTTATTTTTTGGATTTTTATTATAAAAGGTTACGAGTTCGCAATTGCCATACAGACAATACTGATTTTGGCTCCCGGAATTTTTAATAAAGCACGTGAACATGCTTCAAGAGTGGCGCCGGTAGTCAAAACATCATCTACAATTAGAAAATGTTTGTTTCGATTTTCTTCAGTAGAAATAACATCAAAAATATTTTCGATATTATCAGATCTTCCTGCGAGATTCTTTTTTGATTGTGTTTTAGAATATTTTTTTCGATATAAAACAGCTGCATTATAATCAATATTTAAACCTTTGGCGAGTGCTTTTCCAAAAGTAGTAACCTGATTATAGCCTCGTTCCCGAAATTTTTTGGGATGTAAAGGAACAGGAATTACGATGTCAAAAGGAATTTCCAGAACTATTTCCTTTAAATCTTCAACAGACCAATTTCCTAAAACGGTTCCAATTTCTTCATGACCCTTGTATTTTAGGTTGTGAATGAGTTCCTGGACAATTCCTTTCTTATTAAAATATAAAAGAGCCGATGCATGTTCGATAGCAATCTTTCCATAGAATTTTTTGACCGCTTCGTTTTTAGGATCTAAATGATATTGCGTCAGGGGCATTTCGTGACGACAACTGGTACATAAAACGGTTTCGTTTGTGATCAAAATAGTATGACATCCGGCACAAACTTTAGGGAAAAACAGGTTAATAAGGTAATTAAACACAAATAGAAAGAATTTAGTTACAAAAATAACGAAATGAATGCTTCAATCTTTATAATTTTTCTTTTTTTTCAACGTACTTTTTATATTTTTGCATCACTATGGCAAAACAAGAAGATATATTTAAGAATGTGGTTTCGCACGCAAAAGAGTACGGATTTATTTTTCCGTCAAGCGAAGTATACGATGGATTGAGTGCAGTGTATGATTATGCACAAAATGGTGTCGAGTTAAAAAAGAATATCCGTGAATATTGGTGGAAATCAATGGTTCAGATGAATGAGAATATTGTAGGCCTTGATGCCGCAATATTAATGCATCCAACTACCTGGAAAGCTTCAGGCCACGTTGATGCATTCAACGATCCGTTGATTGATAATAAAGATTCAAAAAAGAGATATAGAGCTGATGTTTTAGTTGAAGATCATGCTGAAAAGATTAATCAAAAAGCTCAAAAAGAAATTGAAAAAGCGAGAGCTCGTTTTGGAGATGCATTTAATGAGGAAGAATTTGTTGCAACAAATGCCCGCGTCGTAGAATATCTTTCAAAATACAAAGAAATTTTATCAAGGCTTGCAAAAGGAATGACTGATGATCTTCAGGATGTAAAAGCATTAATTGAAGAATTGGAAATTGCTGATCCTGAAACCGGTTCTAGAAACTGGACAGACGTAAAGCAATTCAACTTAATGTTTGGAACTAAGTTAGGAGCTTCTGCAGATTCTGCAATGGATTTATATTTACGTCCGGAAACGGCGCAAGGTATTTTTGTGAACTTTTTAAATGTTCAGAAATCTGGTCGTATGAAGGTTCCTTTTGGAATTGCTCAAACGGGTAAAGCTTTCAGAAACGAAATTGTTGCAAGACAATTCATTTTCCGTATGCGTGAATTCGAACAAATGGAAATGCAATTTTTCGTTCGCCCGGGTGAAGAAATGAAATGGTACCACCATTGGAAAGAAACACGTTTAAACTGGCACTTATCTTTAGGATTAGGAAAAGAGAATTACCGTTTTCATGATCACGAAAAATTAGCACATTACGCAAATGCCGCTGCTGATATTGAGTTTAATTTCCCTTTTGGTTTCAAAGAATTAGAAGGAATTCACTCTCGTACGGATTTTGATTTAAAAGCGCACGAACAATATTCTGGTAGAAAATTACAATATTTTGATCCTGAACTAAATGAGAACTACGTGCCATACGTAGTAGAAACTTCAGTAGGTTTAGATCGTATGTTTTTGGCTGTTTTTGCAACATCATTGCAGGAAGAAACTCTTGAGGATGGTTCGACAAGAACAGTTCTAAAATTACCATCAGTTTTAGCGCCAACAAAAGCTGCGGTACTGCCATTAATTAAAAGAGATGGATTACCTGAAATTTCTAAAAAAATCATAGATGATTTAAAATGGGATTTCACGGTAGCGTATGATGAAAAAGATGCTGTAGGACGTCGTTACAGAAGACAAGATGCTCTTGGAACTCCGTTTTGTATAACAGTAGATCATCAGACAATCGAAGATCAGACAGTAACAATTCGTCATAGAGATACAATGAAACAAGATCGTGTAAAAATATCTGAATTAAAGGATATAATAGAAAACGAAGTTTCAATGAAAAATTGGTTAATGAAAATGTAATTTTTTTTAAAAACAATATTTATAAAAAATCCCAAATTCCATATCGGAATTTGGGATTTTTTTAGTTTTATTAATGCATTTCGTCGGATTTTTTTGCATTTCATCCTTATGTGTTAACATTTGTGTGGAATGTATTAACAATGAAATAGTAAAATAGTTGAAATTTGTATTTTTAATTGCGAACCACTAAAACAAATTTTTTCAAAGTATTGATGAGGCTAAAGGAATAGTTGTCTGTGATCCATGAAAATTCAACAAAAACTAATATTGAAAAAGTATTCGTATATTATCATTGACGATGATGCAGAAAGTATTCTAAAAACAAAAACAGTTGCAGAAGGTTTCCCTGAGTTAGCTTTTTTGGCTTCGGCTGCAAATTATCATGATGGTTTGCATTTGGTTTTAGAACACCGGCCTTCGATTATTTTTTTAGAAATTGATCCGCGGGACTTATCCAGTAATCTGTCGCTGGCATTTATAAATGAGCTTTACAGATTTTTTTCTCATCTTCCGAAGATCATTATTACCACACCAAAAAGAAAGCTGGCATTTGAAGCCATTCAATACAGCGTTTTTGATTATATATTAAAACCGGTTCAGTCAATAGATTTATTGAAGATGCTTTTAAAACTTGAAAAAAGTGTTTTAGAAGCTAATTCAGCTGAAATAAGGAACGAAACAGCTTCGGCAATACTTCCATTTGCCCAAACACCCGAAGTTGTCGAAAAGCCACTTATTATCTGTATTAAATCATATGGGGATTATCGCTATATCAGCGCCCAGGATATTTGTTATTTTCAGGCAGATAATAATTCAACGGATATTTATCTGAACTCCGGAGAAATGATCACTGCTTTTAAAACTTTAAAGCATTTCGAGGGTGTTTTGTCACATCCTTTTATCCGAATTCACAATAGTTATATTATCAATAAAAATTACATTTCGAGAATTCATAGCGGAAGCTCAGTTTGTTACATAAAAAACTCACTAAAAAAGATTCCTTTTTCTAAAACCTACAAACCAAATGTAGATCTAATTATTGCTGATTTTTCTATAGGAAATTACTTAGAAGTCTAAAAACTAGACGTTTACATCTATTTGGTGCCCATTGACTATCAATTGGGTATGTTCTACCATAAACCTATTTTTTCGTATATATTTTCTTTGAATCCGGAGTTAGTTTTACACCATGATTCGCACAAAGCGATGATTTCCTAAAACAATAAATCAAACAAATAAATACCTCAAATCATGAAAAAAGCAGCTTTAACATTCGGATTATTTTCTTTAGTAATGGTAGCAACTTCATTTGCAACTCCACAAATTAATGATGTATATAAAGGTGATATTAACACAACTCTTGAAACAGACGGAACTGGTGCAACAGGAGGACCTACAAAGAAAGTAGATTCAAATAGAATTACTTTTGACACAAGTAATGATTCCAGTCTTGGAACAATCAATCAATCTGTAGGTGGAAACAAGAAATTAGACTAAAACCTTACAATAAAAAATATATTTAAGCTGCCATTTCATGGCAGCTTTTTTTTGTATCTATAGTTTTACTATTTTTGGTAAAATTCAGGCTGCAATTGAAAAAACACCACCAAATAATTGTCCTTTTATTCATTGTTTTTGGGGCTTGTACCAAAAAAGCATCTTCGTTAGATGGTTTACATTCTCCTGTAGACAGTCTTCCCAGCTATCTTTCTTTAGCCAATGACGATAAATTACCTTTAGAATTTAAGAAAAAATACAATCAAAAAGCACTTGATATAATTCTGGATCAAAAAAATGATTCAATGAATAAGGTAAATCTTTTTAAAGTTGCCAATCGATATTATAATATGAACGATTGGAAATCCTATCGGGAGACAGCAAAACTAATACTAGAGAGGTCAAAAAAATCAAATGATTCTGTTAGTATTGCCAAAGCGTATTCTTATTTAGGAGATTATTATATCGTTAAGTCCATTGCTGATAGTGCTTTTATGAGCTATTTTAAAGCCGAAAAGTATTATTTGAGATTAAATGATCAATACAATATTGCAAGAACTTTTTTAAATAAGGCAAGCCTTCAGTATAATGAAGGTGATTTTTTTGAGAGCGAAATAACTGTTTTCAAAGCATTGAATAGCTTAAAGAAACAAAAAAAGGTAAATGATCTTTTTTATGAAAGTTATAATCTTTTAGGAATCCTTTATAATGAAAGAGAGGAATATTCAAAAGCCCTGGAATTTCAAAATAAAGCTTTAAATGTTTTAGATGATAAATCAATTCCGTCACAATTTCAGTATAGAGCAACTTCATTAAACAATATTGGATATGTTTATTTAAATAAACATGATTATAAACAAGCGAAGGTTTATTTCAAAAAAGGTCTGGACGAAAAAAATCTGTTTGTTGACAAGACAACTTTATATGCCATATTAATGGACAATTTAGCATATTCTAAATTTAAGTTAAATGAATCAGATCAGTTACCCGACTTATTTTACAAATCGTTAAAAATTAGAGATAGTTTAGGTTTAGATGGCGCAACAGTTGCGAGTAAAATTCATTTATCGGAATATTATGCTTCAAAAAATGATTCACTCAGAGCGATTCAATTTGCAAAACAAGCACTTAATTCATCACGGGGTGCAGCTAAATTAGTCAGTACATTAGAAGCGCTTAAACAATTAGCGATTGTTGATGCTAAAAATGCTTCAAATTATTCGCAGGAATATATTAAGCTGAATGATAAAATGCTAAAAGCTGAGCGCAAAATGGGTGAGAAATTCTCTCGAATTGGTTATGAAACCTCCGAAATTAAAGATCAAAACTCAAGTCTGCAAGAAAAGAACAAAACCCTAATTTACGTTTTTAGTATCTGTACATTAATAGGATTGTTTTTTTATGTTTACAAAACACAACAGGCCAAAAATAGAGAATTACTTTTTAAACAACAGCAGCAAATAGCGAACGAAGATATCTATAATCTTATGATTTCGCAACAAAATGATATTGAGCAAACCCGAATAAAAGAAAAGAAAAAAGTGGCTCAGGATCTGCATGATGGAGTTTTAGGGAGAATGTTTGGTGTAAGGATAAGTTTAGACAGTCTTGATAAAATTGATGAAGTAGAAGCTGCTCCCAAAAGAAAAAAGTATCTGACGGAATTAAAACATATTGAAGAAGATATACGTGAAATTTCGCATGACTTAAATAGAGAGAAATCCGAATTAATTAATAATTTTATCGCGATTTTAAAAAAATTATTCGAAGACCAGCAAAACACATACGATTCAAAATTAATTACCTCGTTCGACTCTAATATTAAATGGGAACTGGTAAGTAATACTGTTAAGATTAATTTATACAGAATCGTGCAGGAAGCACTTCAGAATTGTAATAAGTATGCAAATGCAAACACGATTACTGTTGAATTTAAAAGTGAAATAGATCATTTGGTATTGTCTATTTCTGATGATGGAATTGGATTTAATGTGAAAAGAATAAAAAATGGTATAGGATTGCATAATATCCAATACAGAGCGACAGAATGTAAAGGTACTGCGACCTTAAAATCAACCCAGGGAGAAGGAACGCTTCTTGAAATTAAAATCCCTATAGATCAGAAAATAAACCTACAGAATACATGATAGTTGACCAAAATGCCACAGATCCTGAATTAATTAAAATGAATATTTTAATTGTTGACGATCATCCCTTTATTATTGAGGGATATAAAAATGCAATAACACGTTATAATCCTGATCAATACGAATTTATAATTTCGCAGGCTCACGATTGTAAATCAGGATATGATTTAATCGAAGACGAAAAAAGCCCAAATTTCGATATCGCTTTTTTAGATATTAGTATGCCATCCTATGAAGAGAAAGATATTTTTTCAGGCGAAGATTTGGCAAAACTAATTTTAAAGAAAATGCCAAGTTGTAAAGTGATTTTGTTGACAATGTATACCGAATTACTAAAAATTAAAACCATTATCAGAACCATTCAGCCCAATGGTTTAGTCATAAAAAATGATCTTACTTTTGATGAATTGCTTTTTGCACTGGACAAAGTGATGAAAAATGATAAATATTACAGTCAGTCAGTTCAGAAGATACTCAATCAATCGCCTCATAATTCAATTGAAATCGATGAGTTTGATAAGCAAATTTTATTTCATTTGTCAAAAGGAACATCACTTGAAGACATGCCGCAATACATTCCGATTTCTTTAAATGCGATTGAAAAACGTAAAGTGAGCCTTAAGGAATTACTCAAAGTGAAATCTGGCTCTGATGAAGAATTGCTGAAAGAAGCCAAGAGTAAAGGACTTTTTTAAAAATGAAACTCTAAATAAAAAAATTCCAAATTCCAATAATACAAGATCATTGGGATTTGGAATTTTTTTTATTGAAATTTTAAATCTGCTATTCAGTCAAAGCATCCCAGCCACGCGCTTTTAAAGGAATTTGAGTGTTGGCACGAGTCACTAAATTTATCCCTTCGCTTTCGTCTGCCATATGGCCAATAACAGAGAAATTTGGATTCCCTTTTATCTTGTCAAAATCATTAATGTCGATCGTAAATAATAATTCATAATCTTCGCCACCATTAATCGCCACAGTTGTACTGTCAATATTAAACTCTTCGCAAGTTGAAATAAATTGAGGATCTAACGGAAGTTTCTCTTCGTATAAATTACAGCCTACTTTTGATTGTTTGCATAAATGGATAATTTCAGAGGATAAACCGTCTGATATATCGATCATCGAAGTTGGTTTAATTTCAAGTGCATGCAATAAAGTACGAACATCTTTTCGCGCTTCAGGTTTTAACTGACGTTCGATTAAATAACTGTACATATCAAGATCAGGCTGACTGTTTGGGTTTACCTGAAAAACCTGCTTTTCGCGTTCTAAAACTTGTAATCCCATATAAGCAGCACCAATATCTCCGGTTACAACAAGTAAATCTGTTTGTTTGGCACCATTTCTATATACAAGTTCATCTTCATCAGCTTCACCAATTGCAGTAATGCTAATAATTAATCCTTTTTGCGATGAGGTAGTGTCTCCACCAATAACATCCACTTTATATTCTTTTGCAGCGTGTGTAATCCCTTCAAACAATTCTTCTAATGCTTCTAGCGGAAAACGGTTAGAAACAGCTACAGAAACCGTTATTTGCGTTGGTCTGGCATTCATTGCACAGATATCAGATATATTTACAACAACAGCTTTATATCCTAAATGTTTTAATGGCATATAAGCTAAATCAAAATGTACTCCTTCTATCAATAAATCAGTTGAAACAACTACTTTTTTATCCTTAAAATCAAGAACAGCAGCATCATCACCAATACTTTTTAAAGTAGATTCCTGAGTAACATCAAAATTTTTTGTTAGATGTTCAATTAAGCCAAATTCACCTAATTGGGCTATACTGGTACGTTGCGGATTTTTATCTTCGATCATTTTTTCTAAGTTCCAATTTTATTAGGGTGCAAAGGTACAAAGGTTTTATCGAACTTAATGACATGTTATATCTGAACGTATTATTTATGTGTAAAGAGGTGCTGATTTGTAGCTTCTTAATGCGTGTACTAAACCCGACAGGTTTTCAAAACCTGTCGGGTTTGAATTGCGCTACGTGTGCGATAACCGAAAAAAAATATTTCTGCAAACAAATATTCCTCATAATCTATATCGTAGAGGCGCACAGCAGTGCGTCTCCCGTCCAGTAACCACCATTTATTCCATTATTAATTATCATTTATCTCTTTATTTAATGTAAATAAATGGGATTATGTTGTGTCAATAAAATGGGGTTACGTTGTGTGAGACGCACTGCTGTGCGTCTCTACGTTTGTCAGCAGGAAAAAAACATTTATTTTTTTTTCCTGCTGACAAACTGTTGTCACCGACCCTCGATACTTTTGAAGTATTAAAAATATAAAACTTTAAAACTATGAAAACATTAGCTGCACAAGTAATTACTCCAGAAGATTTATTGAAACACTGGCAAGGTCATCGCGCCCTTACACGTAATGTTATCGAGGCGTTTCCGGAGAAAGATTTTTTTGAATTCTCGATAGGAGGAATGAGAACTTTTTCTAAAATGGCTGATGAACTTTTGGCGATTGCAGTTCCCGGATTAAAAGGAATTGTAAATAAAGAAGTAAAACCTTTTACTGAAGGATCAGAAAAACTGATTTTTAAAGCGCAATATCTTGAAAAATGGGATGAAGCGACTGCGGAAATTAATCAATACTGGGAGAAATTATCTATTGAAGATTTTAGTGCAAACTTTAATCTTTTTGGTCAATATGAATTTCCGATATATCAGAATATTTTATACTTTATTGATAATGAAGTACACCATCGAGGACAAGGATATGTATATCTGAGAGCTTTAGGAATTGAACCTCCTTTTTTCTGGGAAAGATAGTATTCTTGAAGATTGGCTAAATAAAAAAACTCCTGAGAGATGAACTTGAAATTCTTCTTTTAGGAGTTTTTTTATGATAATCTCTTTATATAACTTTCAACAAGTTCCAGTGTTCTGATTTTTAGTTTTTCGGGCTCCACAATGGTCGCATAATCTCCAAACATCAGAAACCAACGCGGAAAACTTTCCTGAATATCACGTGACATAAAAGTCATTTCGATTTGATTGCCAATTTCTTTTTCAGAAATGTAACCGTGATATTTTTGCTCGTATCGAATATAATTGATGATTTTTTTATCTATTAAAATCCTAACTTTTGTCGTAGGAATTGTTTCTATTTTAGTTAAATACGTTTCCAGAGAATCGTGTTCTATCGTAAAATTACATTCCGTTTTTTGTATTCCCAGAATTCTGTCTGTTCTAAACTGGCGGTAATCTTGACGTAAATGGCAATATCCCAAAAAATACCAATTATTATGATCATGAAAAACCCCAACAGGCTCAATGTTTCTGTTTGTTGCTTGTTCCGCTTCTGCAGTTTTATAACATAAAATGATTTGCTTCTTTTCTGCGATACTGTCAAACAAAATAGCTAACGTATTAGGTGAGCTGTCATGAAATAAAGGTTCTTGGGTTTGCATCAAAATTCTGGACTCAATATTAGATACCCAATCTTTGTCAGTAGTTTTTAGCACTGATTTTAGTTTATACATTGCCGATGCGTAATGAGATCCCAGAGAGGGATCCGTAAACTTTTGCATTAGTTTTTCGGCAGCAATAAAACTGCCTACTTCTTCGCGTGTAAACATAACGGGAGGTAAACGATAACCGTCCATCAAAGCATAACCAACACCGGCTTCGCTATAAATAGGAACTCCAGAAGCTTCAAGAGTTCGAATATCCCTGTAAATAGTCCTTAAACTAACTTCAAAACGATTGGCTAATTCCTGAGCTTTTACAATTTTTTTAGATTGTAACTGAATAAGAATAGCGATAATGCGATCAAATCGTTTTGGGGTTTCGTCCATTTTATTTTTATAGGTGCAGAGGTTTTTTGAAAAGTTACAAAGGTTCAAAGATACAAAGGTTCAGCGTTTAAAGAAATAAAAAAGCTGTTCCATATTAGGACAGATTTTGTGGTTAAAGAATGATACACAGTTTGCATTTCTATAGACGCACTGCTGTGCATCTTGGTAATCTATTTATCAAAAACAAAACCCGATAACGAAAGTCATCGGGTTATAAATTAGTTTGTAAATTTTGCAGTTAAATTTCAGAGTATGATAACTTGAAACATTAAACCTGAAACAAAATTAAGTTTCTAGAATCTGTATAAAAGTCCAAATTGTGGTTGGTCGAAAATGTTTTCAAATAAATTAATGTTTAAATTAAAAGTATCTGATGATTTTCCATTTTCTGGTGCAACGCTGTTGTATGCCAGTACATTTGCTAATGTAAAAGTTACCGCAATATTTTTGGTAACAAAATAATTAAGACCAACAGTAATGTCTGCTGTAACGCTGTTGCTTGTGTCGCTGTTTGGAGGAGTTTCGATTTTATTACGTCCGTAACCTAAACCAGCTTCAGCAAAGGCTTTAAAACGTTTTTTATCTAATTCTAAAAAGTAGTAACGAGCAAAAGCACCAACTCCAAATACATTTGTTTTAACCCTTGTGGCTTCTACTTCTTCACTGGAGTAATTCAGTTTTGCTCCAACCGCAAATTTATCACTCAATAGATAACCAAATTTTGGACTAAACCCATAATAATCCGTGTCACCACCTGTGCTAATTTTAATAGAACCTTCAAGAAACATATCGCCGTTTTGGAAAGTAACACCTTTTGCTGAATTCATTTCAGAGTCGACCTCACCCTGTTGCGCATTGGCAAATGAAAAAGTTAGCATCGATAAAATAATAAAAAATTTAGTTTTCATAATAATTGCTTTTAAATGTTGTAAGATTAAAATTATGTTTTTAGTCTTAAAAATTTGATGAAAGCAATCAATAGGATTAAAAATGAAGTTATTGAGTTAATAATCTTACATTTTAGTAGGTATTTACGTGTTTATTTTAATGGGTTAATTAACGTTTTGTGTGTGTTAAATGGGGTTTTAATGAAGTGAAAAATGGGTTTTCATTAAAATAAAAAACCCGATAACGCAAGTCATCGGGTTCAATCTATATTCTATTCTCTTTATTCTTTCTTCTAAAAAAATTAATCGTTAAGTTTCAAAACAGCCATAAAAGCTTCCTGAGGAATCTCAACGTTTCCTACTTGTCTCATACGTTTTTTACCTTTCTTCTGTTTTTCAAGTAATTTACGCTTACGCGAAATATCACCACCATAACATTTTGCGGTAACGTCTTTACGAAGTGCTTTAATCGTTTCACGAGCAATAATCTTAGCCCCAATTGCAGCCTGAATCGGAATGTCGAATTGTTGTCTTGGGATTAATTCGCGTAATTTTTCGGTCATTTTTTTACCAATGTTATACGCGTTGTCTTCGTGAATCAATGCAGAAAGCGCATCAACTGTTTGAGCATTCAAAAGAACATCCAGTTTTACCAGTTTCGAAGTTCTCATTCCTATCGGAGAGTAATCAAAAGAAGCATAACCTTTAGAAACTGTTTTTAGACGATCATAAAAATCGAATACAATTTCTGCAAGAGGCATGTCAAAATTCAATTCAACACGTTCAGTAGTCAAATACGTTTGATTGGTAATTACACCACGTTTTTCGATACATAAACTCATTACGTTTCCAACAAAGTCAGCTTTTGTAATGATGGTTGCTTTAATATATGGTTCTTCAACTCTGTCTAAACGAGATGGTTCAGGTAAGTCAGAAGGATTATTAACAACAAATGGAACTTCTGGTTCTTTTTTAGTATAGGCAAGATACGAAACGTTAGGAACTGTAGTAATTACAGTCATGTCGAACTCACGCTCTAAACGTTCCTGGATAATTTCCATGTGCAGCATTCCTAAGAATCCACAACGGAAACCAAATCCTAAAGCCGCAGAACTTTCAGGAGTAAAAACAAGCGAAGCATCATTCAATTGCAATTTCTCCATAGAAGAACGCAAATCTTCATAATCTTCAGTATCTACAGGATAAATTCCGGCGAAAACCATTGGCTTTACATCCTCAAAACCCGTAATCATATTAGTAGTAGGTGTTTTAGCATCAGTTAGAGTATCTCCAACTTTTACATCTTTGGCTTCTTTAATTCCTGAAATCAAATAACCAACATCACCAGCCGAAATCACATTTTTAGGAACCTGATTTAATTTTAAAGTTCCAATTTCGTCAGCAAAATATTCATTGCCGGTAGCCATGAATTTAATTTTTTGCCCTTTTTTAATCTGCCCGTTTTTTACACGGAAAATAACTTCAATTCCACGAAACGGATTGTAATGAGAATCGAAAATCAAAGCCTGTAGCGGCTCATCAACATTTCCTGACGGAGGAGGGATTTTTTCGATAATGGCAGCTAAGATATTTTCAACACCAAAACCTGTTTTTCCTGAAGCATGAATAATATCTTCTAATTTACATCCTAATAAATCGATAATATCATCGCTAACCTCTTCAGGATTAGCACTTGGTAAATCTACTTTATTCAATACCGGAATAATTTCCAGGTCATTTTCTAAAGCAAGGTATAAATTTGAAATCGTTTGTGCCTGAATACTTTGAGCAGCATCAACAATCAAAAGTGCCCCTTCGCAGGCAGCAATAGATCGTGAAACTTCGTATGAAAAGTCAACGTGACCGGGAGTGTCAATAAGATTTAAAATATATTCCTCTCCTTTATAAGTATATTCCATTTGAATGGCGTGACTTTTTATGGTGATTCCACGTTCACGTTCCAGGTCCATGTTGTCAAGCAATTGAGCTTTTTCTTCACGAGCTGTAACGGTTTGTGTAGCGCCTAATAATCGGTCAGCCAATGTACTTTTACCGTGGTCAATGTGTGCAATAATGCAAAAGTTACGTATCTTTTTCATTTTAATATATCAATTCTCTAAACGAGTTTTTAAGTAATTTTCAGGGTATAAATTACGCTGTAGCAATTGCTGTAGAGCGTTTTATTAAGGCGCAAAGATAGCGCAAAGTTTTGGATTCTGGAATGTAGTTGTCCGATAGTTAGAATCTCAGTTTTAAAACAACCGTTAAAACTCAAAATTTAACCCTTTTTCAGTCAGTTTTTTGTAAGTTTCAGCATCAAATTTGTATAATTTGGCAGCTCTGTGCGAAACGTCCTGTTGCTTTTCGTCAAGAGCAATCAATAACTTCATGTGAAGAATTTTTCGGCGAAAATTAGATTTATCCAATTCAATTCCTAAAATTTCCTCATACAAATGCATTAATTGCAATAAAGTAAATTTTTCCGGCAAAAGATTAAAACCAATCGGAGCCTGACGAACGCGATTACGCAATTGCATCAAACTAAATTTAAGAATCTCATTATGATCAAAAATTAAATCCGGAATCGTATTAATTTTATACCATTTTGCTTCGATTACAGACAAACTGGCTTTAATATTATAATCTTCCCGATTCACCAAAGTATAATAACCAATAGTTACAACCCTTCTTTCCGGCACACGATCCGGATTCGTAAACGCCTTTAACTGCTCTAAATAAATATTGTCAAGACTTGTAAGTTCATACACAATACGATGTGCGGCATCATCAGCACTTTCCTCCCTTTTCATATATCCACCAAGAAGACCCCATTTTCCTATGCTTTCTCCTTCAGCATGCTGTACTAAAAGCACCTCAAGACTCGCTTTGTTAAAACCAAAAATAACGCAGTCAATCGTGATTCCGTCAATTCCCGGAGTAGTAATTTTGTGATCAGATTGAGGCGTATGTTGAGAAGAGGGAAAAGTCATTTGTTATAATTGTCAAAAGTATTAAAATTCAAAGTTGAATCCTTTTTCGGTCAGTTTAGTATAAATTTCCGGATCAAATTTGAATAATTTAGCTGCTCTGTGCGAGACATCTTGTTGTTTCTCGTCTAATGCCACAAGTAATTTCATGTGAAGAATTTTTCGTCTGAAATTAGATTTGTCCATTTCAATTCCTAAAATTTCTTCGTATAAATGCATTAATTGCAATAGTGTAAATTTTTCCGGTAAGAGATTAAATCCAATTGGAGCCTGACGTACTCTGTTTTGAAGATGTTTTAGACTATATCCTAAAATTTCGTTATGGTCATAAATCAAATTCGGGATACTATTGATCTTATACCATTTTGCATCAGAGGCCGTAAAACCAGCTTTAATATTATAATCTTCTCTTTTTACCAACGCATAATATCCAATAGTGATAACGCGTCTAAGCGGAAATCGGTCCGGATCCCCAAATGCCTTCAATTGTTCCAGATAAATATTGTCAAGGCCCGTAAGTTCATTCAGTAAACGGTGCGCAGCATCATCAGTACTTTCTTTTTTATAAATCCATCCTCCCGGAAGACCCCATTTTCCTTTACTGATTCCTTCACCATGTTGTACAAGAAGCACTTCCAAACTTCCCTTATCAAATCCAAATATCACACAGTCAATAGTGATCGCGTTCATTGCGGTCTGCTCGCTTTTTAAAGCTGAATCGTCCTCTGTATTTTTAACCATGCGCTATTTTATATTTTGACAAATTAAATAAATAAAATGAATAGTTGCCTTCGTAAAAGCTTTATATTTTTCTTAACATAATAATTTTCTGATAATCAGTGATTTGGAATTTGATTAAAAATGATGTTTTAAAATAGTTATTCTTAAACGCTTGATTGTCAAAATGGTAATTCGTTATTTTTTTGATATTTTTTTATTGTGTTTCAACTAAAATTTTATTATATCGATAATAATTTGGTTCTAATAATCAGAATCGGAAAAAAATAACCCTAATATTTTGTTAATATAGAAAAAATGTTTTACACTTGTAGTCAAAATAACCATAAGATAAGTTCAGTTTGACTATAAGATTAAAAAGGACAAATCTATAACTAACTTTAAATACAACCAAATGTTTTTTTTAGGAATTGATTTAGGAAGCTCTTCGATAAAATTATCAGTTTTCGATCCTGAGAACGGAACGACTATTGGCGCAGTGAGTGTTCCTGATTTTGAAATGCCAATTGTTGCCCCAAAATTTGGCTGGGCAGAACAAGATCCTGAATCCTGGTGGTTGTATGTTAAAGACGGAATCAAACAATTGGGTTCAAAATCTAATGTTGATTTAAAAAAAATTGCCGGAATAGGGATTGCCTATCAAATGCACGGTTTGGTTTTAACCGATGAAAATTTGAATCCTGTTCGATCGTCGATCATCTGGTGTGACAGTCGTGCTGCTAGTATTGGAGACGAAATTTATAATCAGATTGGAGCAGATAATTGTCAAAAACAAATTTTAGGAAGTCCCGGAAATTTTACCGCTTCAAAACTAAAATGGGTAAAAGACAATCAGCCTGAAATTTTTGCAAAAGCAAAATACATGATGCTTCCGGGAGATTTTATTGCTGCCAAATTATCGAAAGTAGCACAAATAAGCACTTCAGGATTATCAGAAGCTGCTTTATGGAACTTTTCCGAAGGAAAACTGGCAACTGAAATCCTTTCTCAAATGGGATTATCAGCAGATATCGTTCCGGAGATTGTTTCAAATTTTGGAATTCAGGCAACGATTCACTCAGACATTGCACAAGAATTAGGATTAAATCCTGATGCTAAAATAACCTACCGCGCAGGAGATCAACCTAACAATGCATTGTCATTGAATGTTTTGAAACCTGGCGAAATCGCTACAACAGCCGGAACTTCGGCAGTTGTATATGCTGTAAGCGATCAGGAAGCTTACGACAAACAAAACAGAATCAATACTTTTTTACACGTCAATAATACCGAAGCTGAAAAACGCAACGGAGTAATGTTGTGCATCAATGGTTCAGGAATTTTATACCAATGGCTGCGCAAAATCATGTCTGTTGACAGAACTGAATTAATTGCCTACGAAAAACTAAATGCCGAAGCTGCAAAAGTCGAAGCAGGAAGCAACGGACTTCGTTTTTATCCTTTCGGGAATGGTGTGGAGCGTATTTTCACTAACAAAAATGCCACTTCAGGAATTCAGAATTTAAATTTCAACATACATCAACCGTCACATTTGGTGCGTGCAGCCTGTGAAGGAATCGTGTTTGCTATGAATTACGGTTTTGATGTGATGAAAGAAGTTGGTGTTTCAGGAACGGTGGTTAGAGCAGGAAATTCAAATCTGTTTTTAAGTCCGGTTTTCAGGGAGATTTTCACCAATACTACACAAACAACTTTAGAATTGTACAATACATCGGGTGCAGAAGGTGCTGCAAGAGGCGCCGCTTACGGTTTTGGATATTACAATTCATTGGAAGAAGCCTTTCGTGGATTGCAATGTTTAGATAGAATTGAACCCAACAAAATCCTGACTTCTCAATATCAGGATTTATATCAGGAATGGAAAAATCAAATTAAAATAGAACAATAATAATGAGCACAACCAACCCAACTTACTTTAAAAATATAGACACGATTAAATTCGAAGGAAGAGATAGTGATAACCCGTTAGCTTTTAAATGGTATGATGAAAATCGTGTCGTTGCAGGAAAAACACTAAAAGAACATTTACGCTTTTCGATGGCATACTGGCATACGCTGTGTAATACGGGAGGAGATCCGTTTGGAGCTTCGACTGAAACTTTCTCCTGGGATAAAAATGAAAATGTAATCTTAAGAGCCAAAGATAAAATGGATGCGGCTTTTGAATTCATGACAAAATTAGGTTTGCCATACTACTGTTTTCATGATGTTGATATTGTTGATGATGCGCCAACATTGGCTGAATTTGAAACACGTATTCAGACTATGGTAGAGTATGCGAAACAAAAACAACAAGAATCAGGAATTAAATTGTTGTGGGGAACTTCAAACTTATTCAGCAATCCACGATTCATGAATGGTGCTGCAACGAATCCAAACTTCGATGTTTTGGCGTACGCCGGAGCTCAGGCAAAAATCGCAATCGATGCAACGATCGCATTAGGCGGAGAAAATTATGTTTTCTGGGGAGGTCGTGAAGGATATATGAGTTTGTTAAACACAGACATGAAAAGAGAATTAGACCATTTAGGAAGATTCCTGAATACATGTAAAGATTATGCTCGTAAAGAAGGTTTTAAAGGAAACTTCCTGATCGAACCAAAACCAATGGAACCTACAAAACATCAATATGATTATGATGCAGCGACTTCATTAGGATTTATTAATAAATACGGACTTCAAAACGATTTCAAATTAAATCTTGAAGTAAACCACGCCACTCTTGCCGGACATTCTTTTGAGCACGAATTACAAGTTGCAGTTGATGCAGGAATGTTAGGAAGCATTGATGCCAATCGTGGAGATTACCAAAATGGCTGGGATACAGATCAGTTCCCAATCAATCTTCAGGAAGTTACCCAAGCGATGTTAGTGATTCTTGAAGGTGGCGGAATTAAAGGCGGTGGTGTAAACTTTGATGCAAAAGTGAGAAGAAATTCAATCGATTTAGAAGATAAATTCATTGCACACATTGCAGGAATGGATGTTTTTGCACGAGGATTAATTTGTGCCGATCAGATACTACAAAATACAGATTATAAAAAATTACGTACTCAGCGTTACAGTTCATTTGACGGTGGAAACGGAGCAAAGTTCGAAAATGGGGAATTATCTCTTGAAGATCTTAGCAAAATTGCCCGTGCAAGTGGAGAACCTCAACCATTAAGTGGAAGACAAGAATTATTCGAACAGATCATTTCGAATGCATATTAAGCAGGTAAAAATAACTAACTATAATTTAAACCAATTCTTAACTATTATGAAAAGCAAATATTGTATTAAAACAACACCGCTCTCGTTTTGTATGGCGCTGTTGCTTAGTGTATTTATGATGCAGTCTGGTTTTGCACAGGAGCAATCCCAAGTTATCACCGGAAATGTAAAATCAGCAGATGATGGTATGGGAGTTCCGGGTGCAACAGTTGCAATCGAAGGAACTAAAACAGCAACATCGACAGATTTTGACGGAAACTTTAAACTGGAAGCAAAAACAGGCAACGTGATTGTGATCAGTTTTATGGGATTTAAAGCGCAACGTATCACCGTTGGAACTCAAAAAGTAATTACGGTTACTTTACAAACAGAGGCGGCGGACCTTAAAGAAGTTGTCGTTATTGGGTATGGTTCACAAAAGAAAACACTTGTTACCAATGCTGTTACTCAGGTAAGTGGTGAGAACCTTGCCAAAACCAATACTACAAATGCATTGCAAGCGCTTCAGGGTCAGGCAGCTGGACTTCAGATTACCTCTACTTCAGGTCAGCCCGGAGAAGCTTTAAAAGTTGTGATTAGAGGTGTGGGATCTGTAGCAGGAAGCAGCCCGCTTTATGTGGTAGATGGAATATTGACTGGTGATATTTCGTATTTAAGCAACTCGGATATTGAATCTATTTCGGTTTTAAAAGATGCTGCTTCTGCTGCCATTTATGGTTCGCAAGCTGCAAATGGAGTTGTTTTGGTAACTACTAAAAAAGGAAAACGTGGTGCACCCGGAAAAATCACTTTTGACCAATACTACGGTGTACAATCAGTATCGAGAAAAGTCGATTTATTAGATGCAACGCAATATGCTACAATATTAAATGAGGCTGCAGTAAATTCTGGAAAAGCTCCTTATTTTACGAATAGCCAAATTGCCGGTTTAGGAAAAGGAACAAACTGGATGGATAAAATGCTAACGGATAATGCCGCTACAAAAAATTTCTCATTTGGAGCTTCGGGAGGTTCAGATACGTCAGTTTATTCTACATCATTATCCTACTTAGGACAAGAAGGAGTTGTAGGAGGAAAAGATCTTTCAAATTATCAGCGTTATAATTTTAGATTCAATTCAGAACATAAACTATATAAAGATGTTGTTACAATAGGTCAGAATTTAAGTTTTGCTTATGTAGACAAAAACGGTATTGGTGTTGGTAATCAGTACAGCAACTCTTTAAGAAGTGCTTTTCAGGTTTCACCATTATTACCAATGTATGATGCAAACGGAAATTATTTTGATACATCAAATAGCACAGAACCCTGGTTATCAGGTACAGCAAATCCGTATGCTTTAATGGAGTATACAAATCAAAATGAAAGTAATAATCAAAAATTATTAGGGAACGTTTATTTACAAATTGAGCCTATAAAAAACTTAACCTTTAAGACTACTTTGGGGCTTGATTATTATGTATCCGAAGGACATGCCTACACTCCGATCTATAGATTGTCAATTTATGCCAACACTGCTTTTGATAAAGTAAATCAAAACATGAGCAAAAATAAAAGTATTACATGGGATAACCTGGTATCTTATAAGTTTAATGCTGCTGATAATCATCATTTTGAAGCCATGTTGGGTACATCATTTATTAACTACGATGCAACTTCTATAGAAGTTAACAATGCAGATTCTGTTTTTAATGATTTAGAGCATGCCTGGATCGATAACACGACCAACAAAGACGGATCTAAAATTGCAATTAAGGGCAAAAAAGAAGAAAATAAGCTGATGTCTTATTTTGGAAGATTAAATTACAACTATAAAGAAACATACTTATTCAACGCAACACTTAGAGCAGACGGTTCATCAAAATTTGCTCCGGGAAACCAATGGGGTTATTTTCCTTCAGTATCAGGAGGTTGGGTAGCTTCAAATGAAGAGTTTTTGAAAGATTCAAAAATATTCAACTTTCTTAAATTAAGAGCGAGTTGGGGACAGGTTGGTAATCAAAGTATTAGATCATTTCAATATTTGACATTAATTAAATCAAATAATACGAACTATAATTTTGGTAATGAAGAAGGAGTTCAGACACCGGGAGCATATCCGCAAAACATATCAAATACAAATATAAAATGGGAAACTTCAGAGCAGATTGACCTTGGTTTAGATGCGAGATTTCTAAACAATGCTTTGAACGTAACGGTTGATGTGTACCAAAAAACAAATAAAAACTGGTTAGTCCTGGCGCCAATTTTGGCAACTGCAGGTGCAGATGCTCCCTTTATTAACGGTGGAGATGTTGTAAACAAAGGAGTTGAGTTAAGCCTTAATTATCAAAACAAAATAGGCGATTTTAATTATAGCATAAGTGCAAATGGAGCTTATAATAAAAATGAAGTAGGTAAAATTCCCACTATCGATGGTCTTATTCACGGATTAAACAATGAACTTTATGATAATGCCGGCGAATTTTACAGAGCAGAAAACGGACAGCCATTAGGTTATTTCTGGGGATACAAAACAGGAGGAGTTTTTCAAAATCAGGCACAAATTGATAATTATAAATCAGCAAACGGTGTAGTACTACAGCCTAATGCAGCTCCCGGAGATCTTATTTATGTAAATAAGAATGGTGATGATAAAATAGATGCAAGCGACAAAACCAATATCGGAAATCCAAATCCGGATTTTACTTACGGTTTCTCTTTGTCAGGTAGTTATAAAGCTTTTGACTTCTCTGTTATGGCAAATGGTGTAGCAGGAAATCAAATCGTGCAATCGTATAGAAATCAAGCGGGTGCTTACGGAAATTATACTACTGCAATATTAGACCGTTGGCACGGAGAAGGTTCTTCGAACACAATGCCAAGAGTAACAGAAGACAATAGAAACTTTACGCAATTTTCAGATTTGTATGTTCAGGATGGTGATTTCTTAAGAATCAGTACCGTTACATTAGGATTTGATTTAGCGAAAATGAGACAATCTAAACCATTTTTTGCAAGCCAGTTCAGAGTTTATTTTTCAGTGTTGAATCTTTATACTTTCACGAAATATAACGGTATGGATCCTGAAATTGGATTTGGTTCTTCAAATGATGACCAAAAGTTTTCATCAGGTGTTGATGTAGGATACTACCCAAGACCAAGAACATTCATGTTGGGATTAAATATTAAACTTTAATAAATAAAAAGATGAAAAATACATATCTATATATTTTCTGTTTGAGTTTATTGTCGCTGGGTTCTTGTAGTTTAGAAACAGAACCATTGGTACAACAAACAGATACGAATTTTTATAAAACAACAGATGATGCTTATGCAGCATTAGTAGGATGTTATGATGGTCTACAGGTGGCAACCGGAGCCAGTGGCTTGGGAGTTCCTGTAATAAGTGAAGTAATGTCTGATGATTGTTTTGGAGGAACGGGTAACTCTGACGGATACAGTTATGCCGCCATCGACGAGTTTGATATTAGCCGTTCTCCTTCAGATGTTGATTTGCTTAATAACAACTGGATTGCCTATTACAAAGCCATTTATCGTTGTAATATCTTTTTGTCTAAAATCGATCAGATTGACTGGAAAGAGAACACTACTTTAAAGAATACATACGAGTCAGAAACTAAATTCATCAGAGCTTACCTTTATTTTGAAATGGCGCGTTTATGGGGAAGCGTACCATTGTTAACGGCACCTTCTACTGAAAATATCCCACAAGCAGCTCCAGAGGAAATTTATAAAGTAATTGCAGAAGATTTAGTATTTGCTTCAAATAATTTACCAGGTGGAGGATATGCCGCAACAACTAGCGGACGTATTACAAAATGGGCTGCTAAATCTTTATTAGGACGTGTTTATTTGTATTATACAGGGTATTACGGCAAAACAGATTTAGCAGGTATAGTTACCAAAACACAGGCTTTAGGACATTTAGAAGATGTTATTGCTTCTAGCGGACATGGTTTAGTAGATGATTTCTCTACTTTATGGCCAGCAGCATCAGTTGATAAATATGCCGGAGAAAGCAATAAAGAAATTGTGTTTTCTATAAAATATACTTACACAAGTGATTATAACGGAAACACAGATGGTAACCATTGGTTAGTAATGTTTGGTATGAGAGAATTCTCGTCTTATCCTTACGGACGCGGATGGGGAGTTACGGTAAATTCGAAATTATGGAATGCTTATACTGCCGGAGACACAAGACGCGTAGCAACTGTAATTGGAATCGATCAGGAAAAAATAAAATTTGATAAAATAAACAGCCAGAGAGAATATACAGGTTATTATAATAAGAAATATTCACCAATGGTGGATAAAGACGGAAAAGATCTTCCTCTTGTTATGGGTAGCCAGTATTGGGATATTGGTCAATTTCAGGATTATGTTGTCTTGAGATATTCAGATGTTTTGCTAATGGCGGCAGAATTAGGAAGCGGAAGCGCGCAAACTTATTTCGACAACGTTAGAAGAAGAGCGTATAAAGACAACTTTACCTCTTTACCGGTGAATTATGATAATATCATGAACGAAAGACATTTAGAATTTGCTCTTGAAGGAGTCAGATATTGGGATTTATTACGTCAGGGTATCGGAAAAGCTTCTACAGCTATTGCAGAAACTACAACATTGCTAAGTGGCGGAGTTGCCGGAACAAAAACAATTTCAGCAGCTAAAATACAGGCGACAAAAGGACTGCAGCAAATCCCGAATACTCAGATCACATTATCAGGTGGAGTATTGAAGCAAAATGCGGGTTGGTAATTTTAACTTAAAAAGCAAAGAAATGAAAAATATTAAATTATTAATTACATCATTTTTGATGGTAGCATTAATGCTAGTATCATCTTGTTCACCGGAAACCTATTCTCTGGACAGCCCGATGAGCAAATCGGATATACATTTTGAGATTACCCAGGATTTAGTAACAGATGCGGGAGGAAACACGGTAATACTGAAAAATACAACTCCGGGAGTGGTATTAAACTGGGATTATGTTACAGGAAAGTCGAGTAAAGCTGTGCAAACTGTACAATATGCTTTTAAAGGAAGTTATACCATCAAAATTACTGCTGTAACCGGCGGTGGTCTTGTAGAGTTAGATCCGGTAACAATTGTTGTAAGTCAGGACAACTTAAATTATGTTAATGATCCTCTTTGGACAGCATTATCAGGTGGAGTTGGCAAAAAGAAATCATGGGTAGCTGATAATGGTAAATATGGTTTAGCTCCGGGTGCTATGTCTTTTGCGGATCCTAATGATCCTACAAAACCGGTAGAATGGAATAATTTTACACCAAACTGGGAACCTGAAGGTAATGCTAATTCAAGTACAGATGCTGATATGCATTGGGGAAGATACATGACATTCAGCCTTGAGGGAGGACCTTTTATGACGGTTAATGAAAAGGATGGAACGACGATTCAAAACGGATCTTACTTCTTGGATATTAATGCGCATACCCTAACAACAACAGGAGCAACTATTCTAAGACCAGACAATTATATCGCAAATGCAAGTAACTGGAACAATGAAATTAAAGTACTGAAACTTACTGATAATCAGTTGAGAATTGCAGTAAAGAGAACCAATAGCGAAGGACCTTGGTGGTACATTTGGAATTTTGTTGCTAAAGATTATGCAGACAGCTACGTTCCTCCAATTACAGAACCTGTTCTTGACGAAGGTTATAATCCAACTTTTGCTTCTGGCGAATTGTTGACAATGTTAACCGGAGGAGCCGGAGCAGGAAGAGTTTGGCAATTAGATGCAGCAGGTAATCCTGTTGACTGGGTTGCGGCAGGAAAAGGATGGACAGTTAACGCTGGAAGTTCTTCTGATTGGGGATGGAATGCTGGTTGGACAGCTGTTGCCGGTAATTCATGGGTACGTTTTGACCAGTGGGGAGGTAAATTAAATTATACCCGTAGCCAAAATGGTGTTGTAACTACAGGAATTTTTACCATAAATGCAGCAACCAATGAAATTAATTTAGGAACAGATACATTGATTCAAAATTCAGAAAGCTGGATGAGTCCAACTGCGAATATTATCAAAGTAGTAAAAGCATACAATAAAGATTATCTTCAAAAAGGTATTTGGTTAGGGACATCTTATGATGCCGGTAAAGATGAATGGTTTGTTTTCCATTACATCATCCCTTAAATAATTACGGGTTTTCATAAACCGGAAACCTGATTATTTAAAGTATAAAACAACCGGTAGGGGATTTACAAAGTCACCTATCGGTATGTTTATATTTGTTTTTAAATATTAAAATCCTTTCAAAATGAAGAATAAAAGAAAATATTTAAATAATGGACTACCATTATTAATGCTAATCGGAATTATCTTATTGGGCTCTTGCAGCAAAAAAGAGGATGCTTTTGCAAACAGAAAAGTTTCTTTTAATTCAGATTGGAGTTTTCATCTTAATGACAGCATAATCGACAAAGATACTATTGGAGCTTCAACCAAATGGAGAACATTAAACGTTCCTCATGATTGGAGTATCGAAGGAAAATTTGACAAAAAAAGTCCTGCCGGATATGGAGGCGGAGCCCTTAACGGAGGTTTAGGCTGGTACAAAAAAACATTTAAAGTTGCCGCTGAAGACAGCACAAAAGTAACTTCGATTACTTTCGACAGCGTTTACAGAAACAGCGAAGTATGGGTAAACGGACATTATTTAGGGAAACGTCCAAACGGATACATTGGTTTTCAATATGAAATCTCCAAATACTTAAATTACGGAGACAAAAACAATGAAATTATTGTAAAGGTTGACAATTCAAAACAACCCAATTCACGTTGGTATTCAGGTTCCGGAATTTTTAGAAATGTCTGGATCGAAACCACAGATAAATTGCACGTTGCACAATGGGGAACTTATGTGACAACACCAAAAGTTACGGCTGAAAAAGCTTCGGTTAGTTTTGAAACTACTATTCAGAATCAAAACCCAGCTTCAAAAAAGGCAACAGTAACCACTACTATTTTTAAAGAAGATACAAAAGTAACATCGGTTACTCAAAATATAACGATTGGTGCGAATACCAATCAAACCATCAAGCAAGAAACTGAAGTTGGAAATCCAATTTTATGGTCAGTTGAAAAACCGGAATTGTATACAGTTGTAACAGAAATTTCAGTAGATAATAAAATTGTAGATCAGTACAAAACCAACTTAGGAATCAGAGATTTTAAGTTTGATGTAGATAAAGGTTTTATTCTTAACGGAAAACAAGTTAAAATCAAAGGTGTTTGTATGCATCATGATTTAGGTCCGTTAGGTTCCGCAATTAATACAAGAGCCATCGAACGTCAGTTGGAAATTTTGAAAGAAATGGGCGTAAACGGAATCAGGACTTCTCATAATCCTCCGGCTCCGGAACTTTTGGATTTATGTGATAAAATGGGTTTCATTGTCATGGATGAGGCTTTTGACATGTGGAAACAAACCAAAACCAAATATGATTACGGAAATGACTGGGACAAATGGCATAAGAAAGATTTAATCGATCAATTGCTTCGCGACCGAAATCATCCAAGTATTTTTATCTGGAGTATAGGAAATGAAATTCCGGAACAATGGAATGAAACCGGTGTTACAATCGCAAAAGAATTAGCCGCCATTACACGTCAGTACGATAAAACACGTCCGTTGACCGCAGCGATGAATCCGCCAGTGAACATGAATATTGACGAAGTAACGTTACAGTTCGAAAAAAAGAATGTCCAGTTTAATGCCATAGCAAAATCCGGTGTTTTAGATATTATCGGTTATAATTATGCGCATCAAACCTATAAGTATCATCAAAAGAATTTCCCGGGAGTTCCTTTCATCGCAACCGAAACAACTTCGGGTTTACAAACCCGCGGTTATTATGATACCGTTTCGGATAGTATTAAAAAATGGCCGGTACGATGGGATCTTAAATTTACAGAGGGAAATCCAGGTAACACCGTTTCGGCTTACGATCAGGTACAAACGCCTTGGGGTTCGACACATGAAGCCACCTGGAAAGTGATTAAAAAATACGAATTTCTTTCGGGAATGTACATTTGGACAGGTTTCGATTATATTGGAGAACCAACTCCGTACGAATGGCCATCAATCAGTTCCTATTTCGGAATTGTAGATTTAGCCGGTTTCCCAAAAGATGTTTATTATATGTACCAAAGCGAGTGGACAGATAAAACTGTGCTGCACATTTTTCCACATTGGAACTGGAAAGCAGGACAAACTGTAGATGTTTGGGCATATTACAATAAAGCCGATGAGGTTGAATTGTTCCTTAACGGAAAATCAGTTGGGATTCGAAGTAAAAAAGGAGACGATTTGCACGTCATGTGGAGAATTCCTTTCCAGCCCGGAACGCTAAAAGCAATTTCTCGTAAAAACGGAAAAACAGTTTTAGAAACCGAAATCAAAACAGCCGGAAATCCTGAAAATTTAAAACTGACAGCAGATAGAAGCAACATCAAAGCCGATGGAAATGATTTGTCATTTGTAACAATTGATATTCTGGATGCAAAAGGAACTTTGGCTCCAAATGCAAATAATGAAATCCATTTCTCGTTAAAAGGAAACGGAAAAATCGTAGGGGTTTGCAGCGGAGATCCGGTAAGTCATGAATCGTACAAAGGTTCAAAACATACCGCTCTTAACGGAAAATGTTTAGTCATTGTCCAGTCTGATACAAAAACAGGAAGACTGGAATTAACCGCTAAAGCGAATGGATTAAAACCAGCGACAATAGTAATTACAGCAGAATAATAAGTTACCCTCTTAACAGGTTTCCAAAACCTGTTAAGTATGGATAGATTTTTATTAAAGTATTAAATAAAATACCTAACAGGTTTTGGAAACCTGTTAGGAGAATTAACATTTAGAATAAATTAAACCAATGAAAAACGCACAACTAAAAGCATTGTTTTCGATCTTCATGTTTGGATTTTTGGTAACGCCAAAAGCGTCTGCACAAATTCAGAACGCAGATGTGTTGAATGCTCCGATAGATATCAGCAAGGATTTTCAGAATTATATGAATACCTTTTATTTTGCTGATGAACTGACCGCTTTTGATCCTGCAACAGGAAAAGGAACAATTAAATATCTGAGATACAATTACAAAACGCGTCAGGCTTTCAACAACATGATGATGAAACCGGAGGTAGTTCCTGCAAACGAATTTCCAACGACAGAATATCAGGCTTCGCCAGAATTGCCGTTCCAGATTCAGTTTGTATCAGATAGAACCATCAGAATCAAAACCACTTCAGGACCGCAATTTCATCCTGAAAAAGAGTCTTTGATGTTGATAAATGGTGTTGCACCAAATCATCCTGAATTATGGAAATATTCTAAAATCGAAGGCGGACATAAATACACCAGTAAACATGGTTCAGTTGAAATTTTAACAAAACCATGGCACGTAAAGATTTACGACGAAACAGGAAAATTATTGACCAGTACACTTCATGATTCAGATCTGCAAAATACGTATACGCCAACACTTCCGTTTTCGTATGTGCGCAGAAACAGCGACTATTCAAGAAGTATGGGAGCTGCTTTCAGCCTAGAACCGGACGAAAAAATATTTGGTTGCGGAGAATCTTTCACACAATTCAATAAACGCGGACAAAAAGTAGTTTTATGGACAGATGATGCAAACGGAATCCAGAACGAAACGATGTACAAACCTGTTCCGTTTTATATGAGTAGTCGTGGTTACGGAGTTTTCATGCACCATTCAACACCCATTACGGTTGACTTTGGAAAATATTACGCAAGTGCCAACGAAATGTATATTGGTGATGATGAAGCTGATTTATTTTTCTTCATCGGAGAACCAAAAGACGTTTTAGACCAATACACAGATTTGACCGGAAAAGCAGCAATGCCACCACTTTGGTCGTTTGGTTTCTGGATGAGCCGAATCACTTATTTTTCTGAAAAAGAAGGAAGACAAGTAGCAAAAGATTTGCGTAAATACAAAATCCCAACAGATGTAATTCACTTTGATACCGGTTGGTTTGATGTAGACTGGAGAAACAATTATGAGTTTTCTAAAGACCGTTTTCCGGATGCTCAAAAAATGATGTCAGATCTTAAAGACGATGGTTTTCATGTATGTTTATGGCAATTGCCGTATTTCTCACCAAAGAATACCTTGTTCAACGAAATCATGGATAAAAACTTAGCGGTAAGAGATCGCAAAGGAAATCTTCCTTACGAAGATGCTGTTCTTGATTTCTCAAACCCTGAAACTGTAACCTGGTATCAGGCAAAATTGAAACATTTATTCGATCAGGGCGTTTCAGTTTTCAAAGTTGATTTTGGAGAAGCAGCACCGCCAGACGGAATTTACCATTCAGGAAGAACCGGTTTCTACGAACACAATTTATATCCATTAAGATACAACAAGGCTGTAGCCGAAATTACCCAAAAAGAAAAAGGTTATACTTTAATCTGGGCAAGAAGTACTTGGGCAGGATCTCAGCGTTACCCATTGCATTGGGGTGGAGATGCAGAAACTACAAACGGAGCAATGTCGGCAGAATTGCGTGGCGGACTTTCATTAGGATTAAGCGGATTTAGTTTCTGGAGTCATGACGTTGGAGGATTTGCAACAAAATCACCGGAGAATTTATACAGAAGATGGGCGCCTTTCGGGATGTTTACCTCACACGTAAGAAGCCACGGAGAACCTCCGCGCGAACCTTGGTTGTACAGCAAAGATTTCCTTGAAGGATTTAGAAAAGCAGATAATATGCGTTACGAATTAATGCCATATATCTACGCCCAGGCAAAAGAAAGTTCACAAAAAGGATTACCAATGATGCGCGCTTTATTTGTAGAATATCCAAATGATCCGGGCGCATGGTTAGTTGACAATGAATATTTATTTGGATCAAGTATATTAGTTGCACCACTTTTTGAAGAAGTGACAGAAAGAGACGTTTATCTTCCTGAAGGAACTTGGATTGATTACCAAACTAAAAAAGTATACCAATCAGGCTGGCATAAAATCAAAGCCGGAGAAGTGCCAATTGTAGTTTTAGTAAAAGACGGAACTGCATTGCCTCACATCGCTTTGGCACAATCTACAAAAGACATGGATTGGAGCAAATTAACCTTGAAAGTATACGCAAGCGATAAAACAACTTCGGCAACAGCCAAAGTATTTTTACCTGACGGCGATGCGGTACAAGAAATTAAAGTAACCAAAAACGGAAACAATTTTGACGTAACTTCAAATCCATTAAAAGGAAAAACGACTCTAAAAACGGAGTGGATAAAATAAATCAGTTGCTTTATCCCATAGGGATTTAATGTCGGTAGAAACATCAACCATTGTAGTCATTTTTCCCGTTAGGGAATACACAAAATAAGATATATAGTTCCTGACGGGACATTGAAACGGGTATTCTGTTTTTTTATACCAACATTAAATCCCTACGGGATAAAAAAAATGAAAATCTGCTGAATCTGCCAGATCTGCGTGAAAAAAGAAACACATAGAAAAAGAAATCATTTTAATCGGTGTAATTAGTGGCAAAAAAAATAATTCGTGCAATTCGTGGCAAAAAATAGACATAGATTAAAAAGATTAAAAATTGAGAATTAAAAATCTGCCAGATATGCGTGAAAAAAAATAAACACATAGAAACATAGGATTTTGCAAACTTTAAATAAGTAAACAAAAAAGCACGCTTTTCACACATAGTCCCCATAGCTATCGGGATGTGTTAATGCAAGTGAAACGCCTATTACAAGATTACAAAATCCTATGTTTCTATGTGTTAAAAATATTTCCAATCAGAATAAAAATAAGTTTTTGTTGAGTTTCTAAATCGGGTGAAAGCACAAGCAACACCCGATTTATTAAAAATGAATTAAGAAAAAAATATCATGAAAAATTACCTCATTCTTCCCGCTTTAATCCTTTCAGTTTCGATTGGATACAGTCAGAAAAATAAAAATGCTTATGAATTGGCCTCGCCAAACGGGCAAAACAAAATCAAATTTGAGTTAGTAAAAAACGCTCCAAAATATGCGGTTTCACACGGGAAAACCGAAGTGATTACACCATCAGATATGGGATTTTTGCTAAAAGGAAATGAAAACTTAAGCACAGATTTCGAAATCAAAAGTGTAAAGAATTCGACTTTCGATGAAACCTGGGAACAAGTTTGGGGAGAAAAGAAGAACATCAGAAACCACTACAATCAGCTTTCTGTTCAATTACAGCAAAAAGCGGGAAACAAACGTAAGCTTGAAATCCAGTTTCGTGCGTTTGATGACGGAATCGCTTTTAGATATGTATATCCAAAACAAAGTGTAAAAGACAGTATTTTCATTATGGATGAAAAAACCACTTTTAACTTAAAAGAAGATGGAAAAGCATGGTGGATTCCGGCAAACAGAGAAAACCGTGACGAATATCTTTTTAACGATGCGGCGGTAAGTAAGCTGGACACGGTTTTGACACCATTAACGATCGAAAGCAAAAGCGGATTAGCATTGAGTTTTCACGAAGCAAATTTAGTTGATTTTGCCAGTATGACTTTGGTAAACACAACCGGAACGCAACTTAAATCTGATTTGGTGCCGTGGTCAGATGGTGTAAAAGTTCGAGTAAAAGATACGTTTACATCTTCATGGAGAACACTTCAAATAGGAGAAAATCCATCAGATTTGATTACTTCTTATTTGATTTTAAATCTGAATGAACCAAACAAATTAAAAAATATTACAAGTTATTTCAAACCCTACAAATACTTCGGAATTTGGTGGGGAATGCACATTGGGAAATATACTTTTTGGGAAAGCGACAAACAAGGTGCAACCACGAAACACGCCGAAGAATATATTGATTTTACAGCAAAAGAAGGATTTCATCATTTGTTAATCGAAGGCTGGAACAAAGGCTGGACACCACAATGGTATGAAAACCACATGCATATGTTCAGTTTTACAAAAAGTGCAGACAATTTCGACTTAGAAAAAGTAGTAGAATACGGAAAGGAAAAAGAGGTAGAATTGATTGGTTATCACGAAACAGGATCAAACTTAATCAATTATTTAAAAGAAGTTGATGCAGGTTTTGCTTTATATAAAAAACTGGGAATTCATTCGGTTAAAATTGGACACGTAGGTTCAAAACTGAACATGAAAGAAATGCATTTTGGACAATTTGGAGTAAATTATTTCAGATATATATTAGAAAAAGCGGCGCAATATGATTTAGCCGTATTGTACCATGAATCGATAAAAGATACAGGAGAACGAAGAACTTTCCCAAACATGGTTTCGAGAGAAGCAGCAAGAGGACAAGAATACAACGCTTGGAGTGAAGGAAATCCGCCAAATCATTTGACAATTCTTCCGTTCACCAGATTGCTTTCAGGACCAATGGATTATACACCGGGAATTTTTGATGTTGAGGTAAAACAAGGATATCCAGGCAAAAGAGTGCACGGAACCGCAGCACAACAATTGGCATTGTATGTAACGATTTATGCGCCAATCCAGATGATGGCAGATCTTCCTGAAAATTATGAAGGAAAACCAGCATTACAATTCTTAAAAGATGTTCCAACAGATTGGGAAGATACTAAAGTTTTGGAGGGAAAAATTGGAGAATATATTACAACAGCCCGTAAAGACAGACACAGTGCTGATTGGTATTTAGGAACAATTACCAATGAAAATGCAAGAGACGTAAATGTTTCTTTATCATTTTTAGATCCAAACGCAACTTATGAAGCGCAAATTTATGCAGATGCTGAGGGAACTGATGAAACACATAATCCATCAGCAATAGCAATTTCGAAGAAAACAGTAAAAGCATCAGATTCATTAAAATTGCATTTAGGCGGAGCAGGAGGAACAGCAATTAGATTTAAAAAATTATAGATATAGATTGGCAAACCCGACAGGTTTTCAAAACCTGTCGGGTTTACTTGACGTAAAGATTAGAATTTAAATATCCTAACAGGTTTCCAAAACCTGTTAGGTATATATTTAACGTAACGATTAGATTTAAAAAAATATAATTTATTAGGTTTCAAATATCCTAACAGGTTTTTAAAACCAGTTAGGTATATATTTAACGTAACGATTAGATTTAAAAAAATATAATTTATTAGGTTTCAAATATCCTAACAGGTTTTTAAAACCAGTTAGGTATATATTTAACACAACGATTAGCTTCAAAAAAATATAATTTATAAAAATGTAAAACCCGTAGGGTTTAATAACCACAATTTTTTTAAATGAAAAACGACATACTACATATTGTTTTTATTTTGGCTATCAATTTGGTGTCTTCACAGCAAAAGCAATATCCTTTTCAGGATCCTAAATTAGATACTGAAAAGCGTATTGATAATTTGTTATCGTTGATGACGCTTGATGAAAAAGTTCAGGCATTAAGCACGAACCCGTCGGTAAAAAGATTAGGCGTTTTAGGTACAGGTCATGTAGAAGGATTGCACGGTTTAGCACTTGGCGGACCGGGAGAATGGGGCGGAAAAAACAAACAACCCGTAACCACCACCACTTTTCCTCAGGCTTATGGTTTGGGAGAAACCTGGGATGTTGATTTGTTACAAAAAGTCGCGAATGTTGAAGGTTACGAAACCCGTTATGCATTTCAAAAATACCATCGCGGCGGTTTAGTCGTTCGTGCTCCAAATGCCGATATTGCAAGAGATCCGCGTTGGGGTCGTACCGAAGAAAGTTATGGAGAAGATGCTTTTTTTAACGGAACTATGACCGTTGCTTTTGTAAAAGGATTACAAGGAAATAATCCCAAATATTGGCAAACGGCTTCATTAATGAAACACTTTTTGGCCAACAGCAACGAAGATGGCAGAACCTATACATCATCTGATTTTGATGAAAGACTTTGGCGAGAATATTATGCGTTGCCTTTTCAAATGGGCGTTGTCGAAGGAGGATCACGTGCTTACATGGCGGCATACAATAAAGTAAACGGAATCCCGGCAATGGTACATCCGATGTTGAAAAATATTACCCAAAAAGAATGGGGACAAAACGGAATCATTTGTACCGATGGAGGCGCATTCAAATTATTACTTTCAGATCATAAATATTACGCAGACAAATATCTTGGCGCTGCGGCAGCCATAAAAGCGGGAATTAATCAATTTTTAGATGATTATACAGAAGGTATTTACGGAGCACTTTCGCATGGATATTTAAAAGAAAAAGATATTGACGACGTTATTCGTGGCGATTATCGCGTAATGATTCAATTGGGAATGTTAGACGTTTCAGATGAAAATCCTTATTCGAAAATTGGAACAGAGAAAGATACAATCGATCCCTGGAAAACTGAAGCACATAAAAAAATCGCTTTGGAAGCCACCCAAAAATCAATCGTTTTACTTAAAAATGATTCAGAATTATTGCCTTTACAAAAAGATAAATTAAAAACCATTGCCGTAATCGGACTTCATGCAGACGAAGTATTGTTGGATTGGTACAGTGGAACTCCACCTTATACCATTTCTCCTTTACAGGGGATTAAAAATAAACTGGGAAACAATGTTGAAATTCTTTACGCTAAAAACAATATTGATGGCAAAGCAGTTTCAATAGCAAAAAAAGCAGATGTTGTCATTGTGATTGTTGGGAATCATCCGGTTTGTAACGCAGGTTGGGCAGATTGTCCCGTTCCGAGTGAAGGCAAAGAAGCTGTCGATCGTCAATCCTTGACATTAGAACATGAAGATTTAATTAAACTCGTGTATCAGGCGAATCCCAAAACGGTTGTAGCCTTGATTAGCAGTTTTCCGTATGCGATAAACTGGACACAAGAACACGTTCCGGCAATTGTGCACATGACGCAAAACAGTCAGGAAACAGGAACGGCTTTGGCCGATGTTTTATTTGGAGATTATAATCCTGGCGGACGACTGACACAGACTTGGGTGGCAGCCATTACAGATTTATCTGAATTATTAGATTATAATATCAGAAATGGCAGAACCTATATGTATTTCAAAGGAAAACCTTTATATGCTTTCGGTCACGGATTGAGTTATACCACTTTCAAATACAATTCTATTGAAACCAATTCAGAAACTATTGCTAAAAATGGTGAAGTAAAAGTAATTGTTTCGATCACTAATACTGGAAATAAAGATGGAGACGAAGTAATTCAGCTATACGTAAAGCAATTAAATTCAAAAGTAGAACGTCCTGAAAAAGAGTTAAAAGCATTTCAGAGAGTTTTCTTTAAAGCCGGAGAAACTAAGAATGTTTTTTTAACTTTAAAAGCTAAAGATTTAGAATATTGGAATACCGGAAAACAACAATTTGAATTAGAAAATAATGTAATTGAAATTCAGGTTGGAAGTGCTTCAGATGCCATTCTTCTAAACAAAAAAATAACTATCAAAAACTAAAAAAAAAGTACTAAGCATGAAAAACAAAATCATATACCTATCAGCGGCGTTGGCTTTTGCAGTATTTACTTCTTGTAAAAATGATGCAAAAAGTGAATCACGTTCTGATTCAGGAGAACCAAAAGAATACAAAGGCAAAGAAATAGGATCAGAACACGATGCCGAAATAGATAAATTAGTGTCTCAAATGACATTGGAGGAAAAAATCGGAATGCTGCACGGTAACAGCATGTTTACTTCCGGCGGTGTAAAACGTTTGGGAATTCCCGAACTTAAAATGGCCGACGGACCTTTAGGGGTTCGTGAAGAAATTTCTCGTGACAACTGGGCTCCGGCAGGATTAACAAATGACTTTGCAACGTATTATCCGGCAGGTGGAGGACTAGCTGCAACATGGAATGCTGAAATGGCGTATACTTTCGGAAACAGCCTTGGACAGGAAATGCGTGCAAGAGACAAAGACATGTTACTTTCGCCGGCGATTAATATCGTAAGAACACCGCTTGGAGGAAGAACTTACGAATATATGTCTGAAGATCCGTTTTTGAACAAAAAAATTGCAGTGCCTTTGATCGTTGGTTTACAGGATAATGATGTTATGGCTTGCGTAAAACACTTTGCCGCAAACAATCAGGAAACCAATCGTGATTTTGTCGACGTACAAATTGACGAGCGTACGCTTCGTGAAATTTACCTTCCGGCATTCGAAGCTTCTATAAAAGAGGCTCATGCGTATAGTGTAATGGGCGCTTACAACAAATTTAGAGGAGAATATTTATGTGAAAACGATTATATGCTGAACAAAATCCTTCGTGACGAATGGGGATTTAAAGGCGTTGTAGTTTCAGATTGGGCTGCGGTTCACTCTACAGTAAAATCTTTAAAAAGCGGATTAGATATTGAAATGGGAACTCCAAAACCTTTCAATGAATTTTTTCTTGCCGATAAATTAATCGCTGCCGCAAAAAACAAAGAGATTTCAGAAGCAGAAATTGACATTCACGTAAAAAGAATCCTGCGCACTTTATTTCAGGTAAAAGCAATGGGCGGAAAAGACCGTGCAAAAGGTAGCATCGCAACCGAAGCACATTATCAGGATGCTTATAAAATCGCTGCAGAAGATATCGTTTTACTGAAAAATGAGAATAACGCATTGCCATTAAAACTAGATGGAGTAAAATCTATTGCCGTAATTGGAAACAATGCAACAAAGAAAAACGCTCTGGGCGGATTTGGTGCAGGAGTAAAAACCAAAAGAGAAGTTACACCGCTTGAAGGTTTAAAAAATAGATTGCCATCTTCAATTACAATCAATTATGCCGAAGGATATTTAGAGCGTTATGATGAAAAAAACAAAGGAAATTTAGGAAATATTACTTCAAATGGTCCTGTAACAATTGATCACTTAGATCCTGCTAAATTACAAGAAGCCATAGAAACAGCTAAAAAATCAGATGTTGCAATTATTTTTGCAGGTTCAAATCGTGATTACGAAACAGAAGCTTCAGATCGTAGAACTTTAAAATTACCATTCGGACAAGAAGAATTAATACAGAAAGTATTGGCCGTTAACCCAAGAACTATTGTAGTTATGGTTGCCGGAGCGCCTTTTGATATTGATGCTGTCAGCAAAAAAACTTCAGCTCTGGTGTGGAGTTGGTTCAATGGTTCTGAAGGAGGAAACGCTTTAGCCGATGTAATTTTAGGAAAAGTAAACCCGTCAGGAAAATTACCATGGACAATGCCGAAACAAATTATGGATTCTCCTGCGCATGCTACAAACAGTTTCCCCGGAGGAAAAACAGTAAGTTATGCGGAAGGAATTTTGGTAGGATACCGTTGGTTTGATACTAAAAACATCGCGCCATTATATCCTTTTGGATTTGGATTGTCGTACACCACTTTTGCTTTCGATAATGCAAAAACAGACAAAACTTCTTATGCAGAAAATGAAACAATCACTGTTTCTGTAGCCGTAAAAAACACAGGAAAAGTAGACGGTAAAGAAGTAGTGCAATTGTATACTTCAAAATCTGATTCGAAAATTACACGTGCTGCACAAGAATTAAAAGGTTTCCAAAAAGTATTGGTAAAATCAGGAAGTTCAAACACCGTAGCCATAAAAGTTCCCGTAAAAGAATTGGCTTATTACGATGTTGCCACTAAAAAATGGACTGTTGAACCAGGAAAATACACTTTGAAATTAGGAAACTCTTCAAGAGATATCAAGAAAGAAGTTGTTATAACAATTAAATAATACTTTGAAACATTAATGCTCTTTGATTTTTATTAAAGAGCATTATTTTAATAAATAAAAATGAAGTCGCGTGAATAAAACTTAGAACTAACTATCAAAACCAAACCAAATGAAAAATACAATTAAGAGTTACCTGTTTAGTGCCATTTTATGTTTGTCTTTTCTTACGATCTGGGCATGTAGTTCAGATAAAGACATAACCAATCCAACACCAGCAGAAAAAACACTAACAGCAGATACCAATAAAATTGATTTTTTAGGCAAAGGAAACGATGCGATTGTAAAAATCAATACGAATGTACAGACATGGACAATTGCCAGTTCTAATACCAACTGGATACAATTAAGCCAGACATCAGGAGTTACAGGAACGGTTATCGTTAAAATAACGGCTTTAGAAAATACAACTGCCGAAGCAAGAACAGCAACTCTAACTTTAAGTTCATCTGAAGCGCCGTCAGTTCAAATTTCAATTTCACAGGCAGGAGGAACTGTTAATACAGGTTTATACCCAAGTTACAATACAAACCCTCTTGCGGCTGATGCTTCAGCAATGAGCAGTACCGCAGTTCAATTGGCAGCAAAAATAAAATTAGGCTGGAATATTGGCAACACTTTAGAAGCGACAAACGGAGAAACTGCTTGGGGAAATCCAAAAGTAACCAAAGCATTAATCGATGCAGTTAAAGCAAGTGGTTTCAATGCCGTTAGAATTCCATGTTCTTGGAATCAATATCTGGCCAATACAGCAACAGCTCAAATCAGAACCGAATGGTTAGACCGAGTGAAAGAAGTGGTACAATATTGCGTTGATAATAATATGTATGTTGTAGTAAACATTCACTGGGATGGTGGATGGTTAGAAAACAATATTACCGAAGCTAAAAAAGAAGAAAACAACGCCAAACAAAAAGCATTCTGGGAACAAATCGCAACACATTTACGCGGATTCGACGAGCATTTACTTTTTGCAAGTGCAAATGAACCAGCGGTTGAAGATGCGGCACAAATGGCCGTTTTAACTTCGTACCATCAAACCTTTATTGATGCTGTTCGTTCAACAGGAGGAAAAAACGCATACAGAACTTTGGTAGTTCAGGGACCAACAACAGATATCGAAAAAACAAATAAACTAATGCTGACTTTGCCAACTGATTCACAAGCAAATCGCATGATGGTCGAAGTTCATTATTATACACCATGGAATTTTGCGGGATTAACTAAAGATGAATCCTGGGGAAAAATGTTCTATTATTGGGGAACAGGTTATCACTCAGCAACAGATACAGATCGAAATGCAAGCTGGGGCGAAGAAGCAGATTTAGAGAAATATTTCAAATTAATGAAAACCCAATTTGTCGATAAAGGTATTCCTGTTTTGTTAGGAGAATTTGGCGCCATTCGTCGAACAACCTTAACTGGGGATGCTTTGACTTTGCATTTGGCTTCAAGAGCTTATTATTTAAAAACGGTGGTAAAAACAGCCAAAGCAAATGGATTATTACCTTTTTATTGGGATGAAGGAAGTCTTGGCGACAATAGTTTCGGAATAATTAATCGATCTAATAATACTGTTTCGGACACTCAGGCAATGAATGCAATGATCGAAGGATTACAATAAAATAGAAATTCACCATATAAGTGATATAAGTAAACATGAGTTCAGCCTATGAGTAAAACTTAAATTATCTTATATCACTTATATGATTTAAAACAATAAAGACAATGAAGAAAAGCATAATCTTTCTTTTTATAATGTGCAATATCTTGGTAAATGCCAATGTTAGAATGCCTATATTATTTTCTGACGGAATGGTTTTGCAGCGCAACAAAGAAATTCCGGTTTGGGGTTGGGCAGAACCAAATGAAAAAGTGGAAGTGCATTTCAATAAACAAACCAAAACTGTCCAAGCCGATAAAAACGGTAAATGGATAATTAAACTTTCTGCTGAAAAAGCGGGTGGGCCTTTTGAGTTATCCATTACAGGAAAAAATAAAATCGTAATCAAAGATGTTTTAGTCGGTGAAGTCTGGATTTGCAGCGGACAATCTAACATGGAATTTCAGATGTACAAAACCATGAACGCTGATAAAGAAATGGCAGATTCCAATTATCCTATGATTCGGCATTTTGGCGTTGCTCAGGATTTAAGCGGAACACCAAAAGAAGATTTAAAAGCCGGAAAATGGCTGGTCGCTAACAAAGACAATATCCGTGATTTTACAGCCGCAGGATTTTTCTTCGCCAAGAAATTATATGCAGAACTAAAAATCCCAATCGGAATCATAAATACTTCCTGGGGCGGTACGAATGTCGAAACCTGGACAAGTCACGAAGCTTTCGAAAAAAGTAATGATTTCCAAGCCATGATTGCCGATGTTCCGCAAGTAGATATGGATGCCGTTTTTGAAGTGTATAAAAAATCGGTTCTTGATAATGTGAAAAAAGTTCAGGGTTTTGATGTTTCCATGGAAAATGAAAATCAATTCAAAGAATTCAGTTTCGATGATAAAAATTGGCCGGAAATAAAAGTACCATCGTTATGGGAAAACCAGCAAATAGGCAATGTCGATGGTGTAGTTTGGATGCGAAAAACAATCATTTTATCCGCTGAACAAGCCAAATCCGAAGCCATTTTACATTTATCAAAAGTCGACGATGAAGATATTACTTATGTAAACGGTGTTGAAGTAGGGACGAATAAAATCTGGGAAGCATTAAGAATTTATAAAATTCCGGCAGGAACTTTAAAAGAAGGTAAAAACATAATTGCCGTAAGAATCGCAGATTATTCTGGCGGCGGCGGAATCTACGGCGATCCTGCCGATCTTAAAATTCAGTTCAAAGACACTAATATCTCGCTTGAAGGACTTTGGAAATTCAATGTTGTGGATGTAAAAATCGCAGTTTCACCAAACAGTTATCCGTCATTATTATACAATGCGATGGTAAATCCGTTAATTCCGTATGCTTTTCAGGGCGTTTTATGGTATCAGGGCGAAGCCAATGTTTGGCGAGCAAAGCAATACAAAAAATCATTTCCGTTAATGATCAACGATTGGCGCACAAAATGGAATCAGGGTGATTTCCCTTTCTATTTTGTACAATTATCCACTTTTGATGAATTCAAAGGCAATAGTAAAGTCGGAAGTCGTTGGGCAGAACTTCGCGAAGCACAAGCCGAAACCCTAAAATTAAAAAACACCGGAATGGTTGTAACCACAGATATTGGTAACGCAAAAGACATTCACCCTACAAATAAGCAAGACGTTGGTTTGCGTTTGGCGGCAATTGCTTTGAATAATGTTTACGGCAAAAAGCAAGTTTACAGCGGACCAACTTTTAAGTCTCAGGAAATAAAAGGAAACGAAATAATCCTTACTTTCGACAATCTAGGAAGCGGATTATCAACTTCTGACAATTCAGAAAACATAAAAGGATTCGAAATCGCCGGAACCGACAAAGTTTTTCATTCCGCGAAAGTGATAATAAAAAACAACAAAGTCATCGTTTCAAGCGAAAACGTAAAAAATCCCGTAGCCGTTCATTACGGTTGGGCAGATGATGATACCGAAATCAATCTTTTCAACAAAGAAAAATTTCCCGCATCGCCATTCAGAACCGATAATTGGGAAATGATTACAGCAAACGCAATATATAAGGTGACTAAATAGATAATCTTGATTTCCTAACAGGTTTCCAGAACCTTTTAGATATATTATAGGTAATTCCAGAATGTTTATATTAGCGATAAAAATAATAATCAGATCGGGCTATCCGCGCTACTTCGGTAGCCAGATCCTCTCCCTCACGCGCGCATATTGGGGTTGCGTATCCTAACAGGTTTCCAAAACCTGTTAGGTATAATTGTTAAAAGAAGCCAAAAATCAGAATATATAAAGCTGATTTTCCGATATCTTAACAGTTTTTTTCAACCTGTTAGGTATGATAATGTAATATTGGAGCGAATAATAATAATACCTAACAGGTTGAAAAAACCTGTTAGGATATCATAAACAAACAAAAGAATACATGAAGTCAAATCTCATTAAGACATTTTTTATTTTATTATTCACCTCTTTCTGCCTAAACATGTCAGCGCAATCCAGTCATGTTTTATGGTACAATCAACCTGCAGAATTTTTTGAGGAAAGTTTGGTTTTAGGAAATGGAAAAATGGGCGCAACCGTTTTTGGCGGCGCAAATTCAGATAAAATATATCTGAACGATGCCACACTTTGGTCAGGCGAACCCGTAAATGCCAATATGAATCCGGAAGCATATAAAAATATTCCGGCTATTCGCGAAGCGCTCAAAAACGAAAACTACAAACTAGCCGACGAATTAAACAAAAAGATCGAAGGCAAAAATTCCGAATCATTTGCACCTTTAGGAACATTAGAAATCAATAATTCCGAGAAAGGAAAAGCGGTTAATTATTATAGAGAACTCGATATTTCGAAAGCACTATCAAAGGTGAGTTACGAAATGAACGGTATAAAATTTACCCGTGAATATTTTGTTTCGGCACCGGACCAAATCATGGTAATCAAATTGACAAGCAGTGCAAAAGGAGGTTTGAATTTTGATATTAATTTAAAGAGTCTGCTAAAATCAAATGTCGAAGTAAGAAATAATATTTTGGTAATGAAAGGATTTGCTCCAATGCATGAAAATGCAGGATATACGATTTTGCCAAAATATGAAAAAATAAACGAAAGAGGAACAAGATTTACAACGTTAATTCAAATCAAAAAAACAGACGGGAAAATTACAAGCTCCAGAGAAACGTTAACTTTAAAAGATGCGACGGAAGCCATTATTTACGTTTCTGTTGCCACAAGTTTTAATGGTTTTGATAAAAATCCCGCAAATGAAGGATTAGATGATGTATCAATTGCATTGCAAAACCTGAATAAATCATACTTAAAATCATTCGATCAATTAAAAGAAGCTCATGTTGCTGATTATCAAAAATTCTACAATCGTGTAACTTTAGATCTGGGAAAAACAACTGCTCCGGATCTGCCTACAAACGAACGTTTACTGCGCTACGCTGATGGTAAAGAAGATAAAAACCTTGAAATTCTTTATTTCAATTTTGGACGTTATTTACTAATCAGCTCTTCGAGAACTTTGGGCGTTCCAGCGAATTTACAAGGCATTTGGAATCCGCATTTAAACCCGCCATGGAGCAGTAATTATACCATGAATATCAATCTCGAAGAAAATTACTGGCTGGCTGAAAACACCAATCTTTCAGAGATGCATTTACCACTTTTAAGCTTCATCAAAAATCTTTCGGTAACCGGAAAAGTAACGGCAAAGACTTTTTATGGTGTTAACGAAGGTTGGGCTGCTGCTCACAATTCTGATATTTGGGCAATGACAAATCCGGTGGGACAATTTGGAAAAGAAGATCCAAGTTGGGCGTGTTGGCCATTATCCGGAGCCTGGTTGAGTACACATATTTGGGAACATTATATTTTTACTCAGGATAAAGATTATCTAAAAAAAGAAGGATATCCAATCATGAAAGGGGCGGCGCAATTCTTTTTAGGCTGGATGATTACGGATAAAAATGGGAATCTAATTACATCGCCATCCACTTCTCCGGAAAACAAATACATTGCCCCAGACGGATTTATTGGAGCAACCATGTATGGCGGAACGGCAGATTTGGCCATGATTAGAGAATGTTTTGATAAAACAATAAAAGCTTCAAAAGTATTAAATACCGATGCTGATTTTAGATCGAAACTGGAAACGGCACTTGCGAAATTCCATCCGTACCAAATTGGTAAAAAAGGGAATCTGCAAGAATGGTATTTTGACTGGAATGACGAAGATCCAAAACACCGTCATCAATCACAATTATTCGGACTTTTTCCTGGCGATCATATTACACCGGAAAAAACACCAGATTTAGCCGAAGCTTCAAAAAAGACATTAGAAATAAAAGGTGATGAAACGACAGGTTGGTCAAAAGGTTGGAGAATCAATCTTTGGGCAAGGCTTTGGGACGGAAATCGTGCCTATAAAATGTTCCGCGAATTATTAAGATATGTTGATCCGGACGGAAAGAAAACCGAGAAACCAAGAAGAGGAGGAGGAACGTATCCGAATTTATTCGACGCACATCCGCCCTTTCAAATCGACGGAAATTTTGGCGGAGCCGCAGCCGTTGCAGAAATGCTCGTTCAGTCAGATGAAAACGAAATCAGATTATTGCCCGCTTTACCAGACGCTTGGGAAACTGGTTCAGTAAAAGGAATCTGCGCCCGCGGCGGATTTGAAATCGAAATGAACTGGGAGAATAAGACCCTGAAGAAAGTTACGATTTTTTCTAAAAGAGGAGGAAAAACAACTTTAATTAATGGAGATAAAAAACAGAATATCACGTTGAAAAAAGGAGAAAAATTAGAAGTTAACTGGTAAAATAGTTCTAAACTCAATCTTTGTCAAACCCGATAGGTTGAAAAACCTGTCGGGTTTTGCATTAAAAAACGAATGTCATCCTGAGCGAAGTCGAAGGCTTGATTATAGGAACGGGCTTCGACTCCGCCTGACAATTCAATTATTCTTTTTTATTCTCAGCATTTTCATTAGACTTCTCTTCAGAAGTTTTAGCATGTTCTTCTTTAAAAACATCATACCATTTTTCGATAGAAGGATAAACGAAAGCAGCTACTTTTTTTATCGGATTATAAAAGAAATATTTATCGAAAGTTTCTTTTTTGGCAAAAGTTTCATTGAAGTTCATTTTCTCAAAAAGGGCAATGAATATACTTAGAATCAGGACCGTTTTTAAGATTCTAAAGAACCCCCCTCCCAGTTTATTTGCCCATCCAAGGAAAGCAAAATCAGCAATTCCGGTAAGGATTTTGGCAAGGAAATAAACGCCAATTACCACCAGAATAAAAGTCAGGATAAAAGCGGTGATTTGTATCGTATTTGGATTCCATGAAACGTGTTTCATAATCACTTCCTTCATAAAAGAAGAGAATTTAATCGCAATATAAATTCCCAATAATAAAGAAATAAAAGAAGCAACTTCTACAAAAAGACCATTTTGGATTCCTTTGTATAAACTAAAAGCCAAAAGAGCACCAACAATAATATCAAAAAAACTCATGTTTTCTGTTTGTTTAATTAAAGCGCAAATATAAAAGAATTATCTGCTTTTCTTAAGGCTTTAGGTTCCTAAACCCGACAGGTTTTTAAAACCTGTCGGGTTTGTCAACAGAATTATAACCTGCGTTAATATATTAAATCCGTATAATCCGTGAACCATTTACAAATAACTGTATGAGAAATCTTTAATTTTAGGTCTTTGTACTTGAACTTCCTATCTTTGCCATAATAATTTTTAAAGTTAAGATTGATAAACTCAGATTTAAATAACCTTTAAATCATGCTTCAGTCTAGAATCTCCCGATAACTTCGGGACTAAAATCCACAAACACAATTAAAATGTCCAGAGATACACAACTAAAAGAACGATGGGAAAAGCTCGTCGATATACTATCTAATCAGTTTTCGCAAGGAGAAGATTTAGATCTAGATGCCATAATTTACCTAATTGGAGTTCAGGAACTCGGAAAAATACACCGTGAATTCAAAAAAGACGAAAAATTAAACCTGATGCACATTGCTATTTGCCGATTATTAGAGCCTTATGGGTTTTATGAATTCGACTTTTTTGATGCAGAAGGATGGCCACATTACAAGGTAAAAGAAGAATTGCCATCATTAAGAGCAGGAGAACAATCGGTTTTGATGAAAGAGGCGATTGTAAATTATTTTTTAGAAAGAGAACTTATAGAATAGGTTCCAGTCACAGTTTTCAGAATTTACCTGAGTTAGCAATGAAAACTGCAACTCAGACTAAAGACTTTCAACTAAAATCCTTAAATTTGCACCTTCAAAGTAAGATCGATGATAGATAAGATAAAACAACATATAGAGGAAGCTAAAGCCTTTAATGATAAAAATAAAGAATCCTTAGAGCAATTCCGTATTAAGTATTTAGGCAGTAAAGGATTGTTGAAAGAACTTTTTACAGAGTTCAAGAATATCCCAAACGACCAGAAAAAAGACTTCGGACAAGTAATAAATACTTTAAAAGCTGTTGCTGAAGAAAAAGTAAGAGTTATTCAGGAAGAACTGGAAAGTAAAGAAGAAGTAAAAGGAATTTTTGGCGATTTGACACGTGCTGCTGAACCGGTAATTATTGGTTCCCGTCACCCAATTTCGATCGTTAAAAATCAGATTATAGATATTTTTGCCAACATTGGCTTCAACGTTTCCGAAGGTCCGGAAATCGAAGACGACTGGCATAATTTTACCGCATTAAACTTACCGGAATACCATCCGGCGCGTGATATGCAGGATACATTTTTCATTCAGACCAATCCTGACGTTTTGTTGCGTACGCATACATCATCTGTTCAGGTGCGTTATATGGAAAATCACAAACCACCAATTCGTACTATTTCTCCGGGACGTGTATTTCGTAACGAAGCAATTTCGTCACGTTCGCACTGTATCTTCCATCAGGTAGAAGGATTGTATATTGACAAAGACGTATCGTTTGCTGATTTAAAACAAACATTGCTTTATTTTACTAAAGAAATGTTCGGAAAATCAAAGATTCGTTTACGTCCGTCATATTTCCCGTTTACAGAACCAAGTGCCGAAATTGATATTTATTGGGGTTTAAAAACCGAAACCGATTACCGTATCACAAAAGGAACTGGTTGGTTAGAAATTGGAGGCTGCGGAATGGTTGATCCAAACGTTCTTAAAAATTGCGATATCAATCCGGACGAATTTAATGGTTTTGCCTTCGGAATGGGAGTAGAGCGTATCGCAATGTTATTATACCAAATTGGTGATATTCGTATGTTTTACGAAAACGACGTTCGTTTCTTAGAGCAATTCAAAGCAAATATATAATTTAAGTCGAAAGTCATAAAGTCGAAAGTTGAAAGTCTCATAGTATTGGCTTTATGACTTTCGACTTTATGACTTTTGACTTTTAAATTTTTGACACATATGAAAGCAGATATAACAATCCCCGAAGTAGAAAACGTATTTCTTGCCGCTGTTCAGGAATGGAGCGACGATTTTATGGAGAAAGTGTGGTACGCCTATCTTGTAAACGACAGCGACTTTAATTTAGACAGCGTAATGGTAGTCTCTAAAGCATTTGGGACTATCGATGGCGAAATGAAAAAAACATCAGTTCTTCGTCATGCCTTTGTAGAGGTTCCGGCAGTTTCTGTAGTAAAAATCGAAATGGTCGAAAAGAGTTTGTTAGTTTTAAATAACGAATTCATGGTAACTTTCTTTATCGACAATAAACTATTCGATAAGAAATTCATCTTCAAATCAAACCTAATCAATGAAAATGATACTGAAGAAGTGCCAATTTTGTTTGTTGAAGGCGTGATGGTCAAGTAGGTTAGTTCTCAGTCTCAGTCTCAATTTTTATCATAGCTTATAAAGTTGGAATAATTTAAATAAAAAGAGTCCGGAAAATTTATTTTTCGGACTCTTTTTTATTGTTTAAAATCTAAATAATGCCACTGAAAACGGTAACTGTTTACTGCAACTGAAAACTAAAAATTACTTCGGTAATTCAGGTGGTCTCATTTTATAAGCTCCGGTTGACAAGCTTGTAATAAAAGCTTCAAGCGCATTAACCTCTGATTGTTTCAATTGTAATTTTTGGATTAATCTCGAAGTTGTTGGGAACAAAGTATCATTCTCCTGGCTTTCTTTTCGTTTGGGTTGTGGCATTCCGGCATTGTACATATTCAGGACGCCACGTAAATTCGGGAACAAACCATTGTGCATATAAGGCCCATTTTGAGCAGCACCTCTTAGAGATTGGGTTTTAAATTCGCCTACATTTTCAGCTCTTCCGGTTACGTTATATCTTCCTAAATCCTCATATTCTCTTCCGTAATAAGTCAAACCTATATTATGGAATTTATTATCAGAGAAATTAGCGGTATTGTGGCAATTGATACAACGTGCTTTGGTACGGAATAAATGCAAACCTTCGACTTCTTTATTGTTTAATTGTGTAGAATCTCCCGCGACAAACTTATCAAATCGGCTTTTTGGGCTTATTAAGGTTCTTTCGAAAGTAGCAATGGCTTTTAGAATTTCGGTTTGAGATAGTTTTTCTTTTCCAAACGCCTTTTGAAAATAAGGTTTGTAGCCTTTTATCTTATTGAGTCTTTTTGTTGCTAAATCGATATGAAAGTTCATTTCTTTAGTATCCTTTATAGGAAAGCTCGCCTGATCTTCGAGCGTTGTTGCTCTTCCGTCCCAAAAGAAAACTTTCGCGTAGGCGATATTCATTAAACTAGGAGAATTTCTAATGCCTTGCAATCTTCCTTCTCCATAAGAAACTCTTCTGGCGTCTCCCCAATTGAGTTCAGGATCATGGCAATTGGCACACGAAATCTGCCCTGATTTCGATAATCTGGGATCAAAAAAGAGGATTTTACCTAATGCTGCTTTTTCCTCAGTATATTGATTGTCCTGAGGAAATTCAGGTTGGCCTAAAACGCCGATGTCTTCAAAACCTTGCGCATAAACAAGAGAATCTACTTCTGGTTTTGGCCATTTTTGATAATCCCCGCTGCTGTATAGTTTTTTTAATTCAGAAATAGAAAGCGTTGGGTTAATCTTAGTATAAGAAACGATAATAAGTGATAGTACCATTACCCCAATGGCAATAAACTTTGTTTTCATTTTTAATAATTTAATTGTACACCACACTGAATCCAATAGGTACTATTGGTATTGATAGTGGCATTGTAGTCATTTTGTTTTTTTAGTGCTATTTTTTCTTTAAAATTGGTAAAGAAAACCACTGTTTTGTTGTTTTTTACAGGATAGCTGTATTCTAATCGTATTGCCGGAGCAAAATAATTTGTTGTACTCACGACGTAATCATGAATAATGACCTCGTTTAGAAAAGCTGCATTTGTACCGCCGGAAGTATCATAATATTCTAATTTTGACGGAAGCGGGAAATACATATTAAAACTTACGGTGGAGTTTAATTTACTTTTTCCGAATGAAAAATCTTTGCTTGCAAATATTCCTGTATTAAGTGAGTTTATTTCAATATCATTTGTCGCCATGATATCACTGTACTGATTTTGCTGGTAAAGGATATCCAAACCAAATAAATAATCAATATGTGAGCCTGTTTTTTGCGAAACGGAGCTTAACCAACTAATTGCATTTAAACTGTTTTTGTAATTATAACCATTGTTTTTCAAATCGTAATTTTGAGCGTTGCTTTTGTCAAATTTTAATGTTGATTTGATCTCTTTTTTATCCCATTGATGCAAAGCAAATAGCTCAGCATGATTAGTAGTTGTTTTAATAGTCAGTCTTTGACTGTCTTCGTTGTCAAAAACGTCAGTATAGAAAGTATTATCTGATTTCTGATTGTAATATAAAACAGTGAACCGGGTGTTCTTATTGCTAAAGTTATACCCTAAACCAAGTTTGTTTTGAATATCCTTATAAAGAAATCGTGTACTGTTGTAATAATTAGATTTGAAATAATTGATAATTCTGCCATATCCTGTATTGAATCGTAAATATGTCTCCGGATTACCTTCGACATTTGAATGTGTATCCTTGTATTTATATGAAAAATCTTTATCAGATCTTGAGTAATCTGCCAGAGCAAAAACGTTATGGTTTTCTTTGAACTGATATCCCAGCTGTAATTCTCCCCCAATTTTTCGTGAAATAATTTCAGGCCTCGGATCCAGATTTCGACTGTATTTTCCGGTATTGTAATTAAGTTTTGCAGCAATAGATATCTTATTTGTAATATCCTTAGAAATTCCCCCGCTAATTTTATATTCCTGATTGGTCCAGTTGGCTTTTCTTGGAACGTAAAAATAATGAGGAAGAATAACCTCGTGGTCTTCAGAACGATCATCAGAAAGTACCCATCCCAAATCTTTTTCATCTGTTTTTTTAAGAGATAAATTACCAAACAAATTCCATTTAGATTTTGTTGTATAATATCCCTGAGCCAAAAACTGATAAGAATTAATTTCATTTGCTATCTGTTTTCTGGCAAATTCATTTTTTTGGTACTCGTATGATACTTCTGTAAAAGTGAAATCTTTGATATACTGCCTGGTATAATTGATAGGATATTTAAAAATTTGATTTTTAAGCTGGGCATCAATAAGATGATTGGTCACAATGATACTGTCCTGAGCTTGTACTGAAAAATGACTAATAATAACGAAAAGAAGTAATGCCCAATATTTCAGGGCATTACTTGTGGTATTAATGAGTGTAGGAGTTATGATTTTCATTAATGAAAATTTTAGTTGAATCCTCTTGGATTTGCTTTTGTTTCAACAAAATCGTTAGTTGAGTTATTGGTGTCTTGTAAAATAATTCTTCCTCCAATTGTTGTTTTTGTCTTTCTCATTACAGATTTTGAAGAATAAGAGCCGCTTGGTAAATAAGTATTTCCTCCATCTATGTGTGCAGGCATCTTTTTGGGTACTAGACCAGATCCTAGATCTTTTGTAAGCTCAACACCGTCTGTAAGTTTTGTAATTGGAATCTGTAAATATGCATTCTTCTCACCTTTAGGGTTTTTGTATTTCTTTAGACTTGAAAACTCAATAGCATTCATATTAAAAATGGCAAAAGCCTGTCTTCCGCTTGGATCCAGAATTAAATCATTGTTTCCATTTCCCCAATACGCAATTCCTAAATCTGGCACTGCCGGATTTTGAATGTCAAATTGATAAAGATCACCTACAGAAGTACCTAAAAAGGCTTCAAAATCAGCATTGCTTAAATCGACAGTTAATTCAGGATTTAATATACTTACAGATTTTCCTGTATTGTCGATATAGTTCGATTGGTGGTTAATAGCATTTTGTGCAATTACAATGCTTTTTCCTGGCTGTACCGGGTATTGTGTTCCGTTTCCTGGAATTTGCACAACATTAGAAGCATATACATAATCTTTATTTGCAGGATCACCCATTGTCATTTCTTCAGATTTGCTCCAGTCAAATTGACCTGTAGATAGTGTATAAGCAAATACTGTTGTAACATTCGTACCATATAATTGTGCGATATACAATCCGTCAGCATATTGTACTGCGTTTGAATTGTTGTAAATTTCAATAAACTGATCTCTAAAAACAGCCCCTTTTTTAGTGTCAGAACCACCATAGTAAATTTGCTTAATCACAAAGTCACCCACTTTTGACGTTTTCAGTGTAATATTTATTGGAGCAGTTTCTGTGTTTACCACTAAGCTTGCCGCGGCACCATTAAAATTAACTTCGGCTTCAGTTGGCGTATAGCCAAAAGTTGCTGTAAACTCATCAGTATGCATCACTTTTGTTGCAGAAACAGAATAGACACCAGGCAAAATCTGATTGAATTGTGCAGTACCATTATTGTCGCTTTCTACAGTGTATTTATTTCCTGTTTCGTTATTTACGATAAGAACAGTTGATTTTTTTACTGCAAGATTATTAAATGTCTCATCGTATTTAATTGTTATGGTAAGATTTACAGGTTTTAATGCCTCGTCATCGTTATTGCTGCAGGACTGAATCAGTAATCCTAACATGAAAGTTATAGTAATAAGGAATGTTTTTTTCATGGTATATATTTAGTTTAAAATTGATAATTAAGACTTGCTCCAAATGTGAGCGGGGCAATATTAGATAATACCTTCAGGCCGCTTGTGTCATAATAATAGGGCTTGAGATTTAAAAAGTTGGTAGAATAAAGCGAAACACTAAAACCATTTAAAAAATCCTTGGAAACTCTCAAATGAAAATTATGAAGAACGTTTTGAAGTTTGCTCTGCGTTTGGCCGGGATCTCTTATAAGATGTGCGTATTTCTGAATATTTGTTCTGTCTTCGAGCGGAATTTCATGATACACAAGTTCAGTGTCTAAATAACCGTTTAAAAAATTACCGGTAGGTGATTTGGAATTTCTTAATAAAACGTGTTCACTTCTCACAGAAACAAGCAAACCAACAGCCGGAATATGATAATTAAAATTAAAACTCGCTGTAAAATTATCCATCCAATAGTTTTTTTTATCATATACGCCGTATAGTTCAGATGAAAGAAGACTAGAGGAAGGGTAATATTCTTTTGCGTCTGAAAAATCTTTTGTCGAGGTATAAGAAGCATTCATACTTATATCCAGATTAAGCGCCTTTATTTTTTTGAAATTGATGGTCGTTTCCAAACCTTTATCCTCTGAGCTGCTGTTGTTTGTTATTGCATTGCTCATGTAGTAAAACTTCTCAGTTCCATTAATTTTATAAGTTGGAATCTCAGTTCCTGTAACGATGACCTCTGCTTTTGGAATTATTTTATAAACCGGAACCTGCTGACCAGAAAAACCATTAAAGAGTTTGTTGTAGTACCCTGTGAAATTAACAGAAGCAAAAGGCAGTTTAATATCTAAACCAAGCTCTGTTCGATACGATTTACTGGGTTTTAAGTTTAAATTATCTCCCGGAGTGATAATAGTTTGTATCCAGGCCTTTTGATAAATTCCGGGATAAGTATAAATGCCGCTTCCTACCAATTTATCAAAATAGCGTTCGCCTGTGTACAACTGGTTTAAGGAGGGTGCTTTTGAGGATATTCCTCCTCCGGCCCGTAATCTGACTATTTTGTTGAGCGTATAAGATGAATTTAAACGGGGCTGTAAAGAAACACTTCCCATCTGGTTGTCAAAGCGTAAACCGAAGTCAATATTTAAAAGTCGATCGTTTTCAAAATTTTTAAATATTCTGTCCTCCAGGTAAGCAGATGTCTGATATTCTGTTTTTGTTTGACCAAAGTCATAATCTCTATAGGCAAGAGTGCCGGATCCCTCTTTTCCAAGTGTGTAATAGTTAACTAATCCGGTGGCAGCATTTTTTCTTCCTTCTCCTTTATTGGCACTCATTCTGTTCGAAATTCCAAAAACAAGACTATGGATCCAATTGTTTTTGTTGGTCAAAGTTTTTGTCGTTTCCAGTGTTAAAAATGTCGAGATAGGAATGCCTTCTACAGTGTTAATACTCGTGTACTGCGAAGGAACAATGATAGCTTCATGTATGCCTTCCTCACGACTATCAGTTGCAGCAGAAGTATAGGTGTTAAGCCATCTTTCTCTACGGCTAAACTGTCGGTCATAACTCAAACCCGCGTTTACGTTAATTCCATCAACCCATAAATTTTTAGGCTTCCACATTAAATTATTCGATAGAGAAAAACCTTGCTTTTCGTTTTTTACTACAACAGCCGTAATATCATCAGGATCACTTTTTGCATCATCCAGATTCATTCTAAAAGAAGTGTTTACTGTGTTTTTTATAGTAGCATCGTTGTTTTTATACTGCCAGGATATGCTTCCGTTTATCCTTTGAAAATTTAAAATATTATCTCTGGGATCAGCTTTGGCATCCAGATAGTTAATGCCAAAATTCATTGCGTTGTTAGAATTGAGTTTTACCCCTTTGGTTAAATTAAGCTGTGATGTTGCATCTCTTATCGATGCAGAAACACGGTACGGACTATTTCCAACCTTTGTAGTTATTAAAACAAGTCCAGAAGTCATATCACCGTATTTGGCGGAAGCAATTCCCTGAATGACTTTTATTTCCTCAATATTATTAGTTGATATCTCTCTTAAATCAACTCCTTTATTTGTGTTGGTAAAAGTGTTGATTTTTGTGCCAAAATCATTTGCTAAACCTGAATTTGGATTAAAAGCCTGCATATTCTCGTTGTTGGAAATTGGGATATCATCCATTACAAAAGAAGTCCCAAAAGCTTTCGCTGCATAAGAAAGTGAAGTTTCTGATGCGGTTCGGAAAACAATATTTTTAAACTCATTCAGATTAAATTTCGTAGTAGTTTGCCCGGGAAGCTGCTGTAAAACATCATCGAGCGAGAAAGCCTGAACGTTATTAATGGCATTTGTGCCCAATGTCAACTCAGAATATTTTCTTTCCTTATTAGCCGTAACCACAACTTCTTTAAGGCGAAGTGTATTATCTTCTAAAGAAACGGTAATATTGTTTTCATTGTTTTTTAAAACGATATTAGACTCCATTTTTCCTAACAACGAAAAATTAAGCTCTATATCTTCAAAATAAGGAATTGTAATTATAAATTTTCCGTTTTTATCGGAAATACTCCAGTTGTCAGATTTCATATCACGAATAAAAACGCCCGACAACGTTGTGGAAGTTTCCTTGTCTATAACTTTACCCGTTATCACTCTTTGAGAAAAAACAGAAGTAGAAATTAGAAAGAATAGTAAAATAGAACGCATTGTTTTTAATTAGAATCAATAAAAATAATAACGCAAATGTATCAATAATTTTGTGCGAAGCAACTAAAAATAAGGGATTGTAGAATTGTGAAACCTGTGATTTGTGAGAAAAAGATAGAGGGTAAGTTTTTGAAAATTGGATGTATCTCGTTGATAAACAGGAAAATGTTGTTTTGGAGGTTTTGTAAGAGCAAGGAGATCTTTTTTTTGGAGTAAGATGTAGGTTTGATGTATTCTAAGAGAAAGTATTTCTTGTTAATACTTGTGATTTTTCTCTTGTTGCTCTGTGTTTTTAAGAAGTAGGCAAACAAAAAAAGAGTCAGGAAAATTAATTTTCCTGACTCTTTTTATAAAAATTAAAGTAGTCTATATCTTAATCTAAAGATTCAGTTAGTTTTTTAAAGACAGATTTAGCATCTTTTCCTTCATATAGAACTGCATAAACTGCATCGATAATTGGAGTATGAGCTCCATATCCCTGATTTAGTTTGTAGGCACTTTTAGTAGCATAATAACCTTCAGCAACCATACTCATCTCCATCATGGCGCTTTTTACTGTATATCCTTTTCCAATCATGTTTCCGAACATTCTGTTTCTTGAGAATACAGAATATCCCGTAACCAATAAATCGCCTAAATAAGCTGAATCATTAATGTTACGTTTCATTTTGTGCACTTTTTTAATGAATTTTTTCATCTCACGAATTCCGTTACTCATCATAACCGATTGAAAGTTATCACCATAACCTAAACCATGTGCAATTCCGGCTGCAATGGCATATATATTCTTAAGCATAGCAGCATATTCAGTACCAATAATGTCATCAGAAATTTTTGCTTTGATATAGTTTCCGGACAATGATTTAGCAACAATACTGGCTTTGTCAGGATCACCGCAAGCAATTGTCAGATACGAAAGTCTTTCTAAAGCAACTTCTTCTGCATGGCAAGGACCAGTAATAACACCAATATTGTAATAAGGAATGTCGTATTGAATATGAAAATGCTCCCCAACAATTAAACTCGTTTCAGGAACAATTCCTTTAATAGCCGAAAAGATGATTTTATCAGCCAAAGAAACCGTTAAGTTTTTTAGTTCAGCATCTAAGAAAGCAGACGGAATAGCGAAAATTACATAATCGGCATATTCAATTGCTTCATTTATATTGTTAGTTAATTTAAGTTTTTTAGTGTCAAATTCAACTGAACTTAAATAATTTGGATTGTGTTTGTATTTCTGGATATGCTCTATCGCAGCATCATTACGCATGTACCAAGCAATTTCTGAAAGATTCACGCATAACATCTTTGCAATTGCTGTTGCCCAGCTTCCTCCTCCAATTACTGCAAATTTTAAATTTTCGCTCATTATTTTAATAATTTAAAACAAAAGTACTTAATAATGTAGTAATAATACAAAATCTGATTTAAGAAAATTCCAAAACAGACGTTAAGTTTTTTTTGCCATTAAAACAGAAAAACTAATTTTTAATAAATGAGGACAATCTTTTGCACAAAAAAGGAGAAATGAATGAAAAATTATTATTTTTGATGAAATTTCTTTCAAATATGACTAGCAAAATTTTCAGCCTTATTTTGGTATTCACTACCGGACTTTCTTTCTCGCAAAACGCAGAACCCATTTATTTTGATAAAAATTGGAAAGAAACTTCTAAGGCAAAGGCTTCTTTTTATAGAATTAATCCATCAAAAAAATTAGATGATCTGGTTTTAATCGAAGATTTCTACCTTAATAAAACTCCTCAATTTCAAGGATATTCTTTTCAAAACGACGAAAATAGTTATGTTGGAGATATTGTCTGGTATGATGAAAACGGTTTTGACTTATCTGTCTACCAGTTTTATAATAATTCAGCTGCTTCAGTCTTGACATATTATTATCCAGATGGAAAAAGGCTTAAAACGATTCCGTATAAAAAGGGTAAAAAAGACGGAGAGCACACTGTCTATCATCAGGACGGAACCATTTTAATAAAAGGAAAATACAGTAAAGGAAAACCTATTGAAGGAGATTTTGAAGAAGTTAGAAACTGGGAGGATTACAGAAGCAATAAGTCAGAAAGTGAAGCTAATGAGGAAAATGAACTTTTAACCGAAGCGGCACCTGTAGTTGAGTATTCTGCCGGAACTAAAAAAAAGGTTATAACGAAAATAATTAAGAGCAAGATCTTCTGGATTAATTCTAAACAATTGGCGCAGGAAACCTGGTACGATATTGAGTATGACCGGATGCATCGTTTTAAACAGGTAAATTATGATGTCACGGGAAAAATACTGCAAACAATCGGGCAAGCTGATTTTGAAGAATATAGTGGGAACATTTCAAATGGTATTGTGTATGAATATTATGTTCAGAATCAATTTGCAGTCGCCATCAAATCGAAAACAGCTTATAAAGGACGAGAGAAATCAGGAGAAAAAATTAAATATTATCCCAACGGTAAAATTCAGGAATTTACTAAATATATAAATGGTAAAATAGTGGGCGATGAGATTGTTTATGATAAAAATGGTACTGTAATGCAAAAACGAACCTATAAAGACGGAGAACCATTTGAAGGTAACTTTAATGAAAATTTTTCCGGAAGTCTGATCATGAATTCGAATTATGTAAAAGGCTTAAAAGAAGGAGAAGCCATCGTAAAAACCGATGAAGACAGTATTGTTACTAAAGGGATTTATAAAAACAACAAACCCTATAAAGGAACCTTTATTGTAAAAACGGGTGAAGATACCCATGAGTTAATTCAGGTTACAGACTTTAAGAAAAATGGTCTGCAAAAAATCTTTAATTATAATATTGATAATATTATTGAAACGTATACTTGTGTAAATGATATTGTAGATGGTGAAACTATTTTTTATAGCAACGGCGAAATTACCGGAAAGATTGAATATAAAAACGGTTTGCCTTACAATGGAAAATTAGTAGAAGGCGAAACTGCGACAGTCTACAAACAAGGAGCAATTACCGATGAAATCTTTTATAGAAATAAATATGAAAGAACAGATGAAAATGATATTCTCAAGTCTAAGAGTTTTACCAACGGAAAACTCACTAAAATAGTCAATAGCTCCTTTACGATTGCAGATAAAGTTCAGGATTCTTATGAGGGAATTTATAAAAACGAACAACCTTATTCAGGATATTTTTCTACAGAGCAGCGTGAATTTAATTATGTTGATTATTATGAAAATGGTATAAAAAAGTATCAGTATTCTAACAACTATCTGGAGAATCTGGAGAAATACCAACATCCGTATTATGATATTAAATCGACTTATAAAGAAGGAAAAATAATTGATGGCGTAGAATACATAAAATTAGACCGCCAGTTTATTTCGAAATATTGGAAAAATGGAGTTTTACAAAGTTATGATGTAGATCTTTTTGCGATGCATTACTTTAATCGTTTTCATTTTGAACTGAAAAACAACAGTATTGAAATAACAGAATTTAAGAAAAAACAAAAAGGGAGAATTACGAGAGAAAAAATCGGTGATAAATATACAAGCCAATTAATTATAGGGGATAAAGTCGTAATGTCAAGTTCGTCAATCGACCTGGACAATGAAATGCCGGAACAAATGGGCAGTATTATGTATTATGAATCAGACCAAATAATCAAAGCTAAAGTTATAGACTCTAAAGAAACAGATTATGAAGGCCGACGAGAATCAGAGATGTTTTACGAAATATTTGCATCAACGGTTAATAGCTCTAAAACAACAGAGGAAAATTTCAATTCGATAGCACAGGATTTTTCGACAAGCAAAAATATAGAAGCCATGTTTGGTAAAGGCGATAATGCCGATGTACTAACTGGATTAAGATTTAATGAATTAAAAAAGCCCGAAATGGGAATTCTGGTAGTCAAAAGCAACAGTACTTCCTATAATCTAAAATCATTTTTCGACGGAAAAGTTTTGGAAGAAAAGAAGAATATTGATATAAAAAATATTAGGGAAGAAGTAAAAAAATTGAATTCCGTCCTTGAAAAAAAATTAAATGAAAGCTTTAAATAAGAGCTTTCCTGAAAGCTATTGTTTGAATCTCAATTTTTTTTTTTGTCACTAACACAATAAAAACAAAACTCTTACGTTGTAACTTATTATAAATTAGAATCTTAATGAGTTTAGCAAAAATTGAGTTAGTTAGTTTTGTTTTAGTATTTTAAAAAGGCGCTCCTGAAAATTCAAGAACGCCTTTTTTTATTTTACGGTTTACGGTCACAGTTTTCAGTGTGAACTGAGACTAAATTCTGCGACTGAATACTATTTATTAGTAACTCATCTCAACAATCGATTTTACCTTATCTAAAGTAATCAATTGTTTTTCTCCCAAGCCTTTCCAGCCTCTTTCATCAAAACGATTTACGATAAAATCGGCTGTTTTGCTGTAATCGTCTACATATTGAGAAAGTTTGGTATCCATGCCCATAGTATGGAAAAACTCAACCGTTTTATTGATTGCTTCTCTGGCTACTTCTTCATCAGAACCGGTTAGGTTGAAAATTCTTCTTCCGTATTGTGCCAGTTTCTCTTTTTTAGTATCAAACATCACGTTGTATAAACTTGGACCTACGATAGCTAAAGTTCTTGCGTGATCGATACCGTATAGCGCCGTTAATTCATGACCAATCATGTGAGTTGCCCAGTCAGACGGAACACCTTTCTGGATCAATCCGTTTAATGCCATCGTACAGCTCCACATAAAGTTAGAAGCCAAAGCATAATCAGTTGGGTTTTCTACCACTTTAGGTCCAACTTCAATCAAAGTTTGTAGAATTCCTTCAGCGATTCGGTCCTGCAAATAACCTTCGTGCGGATAAGTTAAGTATTGTTCCATTACGTGTGTATAAGCATCGACAACACCATTTTGCAATTGTCTTTTTGGTAAAGAGGCAATAACCGTAGGATCGCAAATAGAGAATTTTGGGAACATTGCGCTTCCGCCAAAAGCCAGTTTTTCCTGAGTTGACTGGATCGTAACCACGGCTCCTGAATTCATCTCGCTTCCCGTTGCCGGCAAAGTCAAAACAGTTCCAAAAGGCATTGCATTATCCTTAATCAGCAAACGTTTTTGCAAAATATCAATCGGATTTCCGTCAAAGTTCACAGCAGCCGAAATAAATTTCACGCCATCAATAACAGATCCGCCACCAACAGCAAGGATAAAATCGATTTTTTCTGCTTTAATCACTTCAACAGCTTTCATTAAAGTTTCAAAATGAGGGTTGGGTTCGATTCCGCCAAATTCTACAATATCAAAACCTTTTAGATTGTTGATTACCTGTTCGTGAATTCCGTTTTTAAAGATACTTCCGCCACCATAAGCCAATAAGATTTTAGCATCTTTTGGTACTAAAGTCGAAAGTTTTTCTATTTGTCCTTTTCCGAAGATTAAATTCGTAGGATTGTATAATTCAAAGTTTAGCATTTTTTTTTAGAGTTTCTGTGCTGATTAGCTAAGTTTTCTGATCTTAGTAACCCAACATCTTTTTTATTAATATTCAATGAGATCTTACGTCTCTAAGTTTTTTTTAAGTGATTCAAAACTTAGCAACTTAGAACCTTAATGCCTTAGCACCTTTTTTAAGTTTCTAAGATGCTAAGTTTCTATGGGACTAAGTTTTTTGCTTACTCAATATCTAAGAATCTGAGCATCTGTTTGTTATTATCTTTTAATTAATTTATAAGCGCTATTTTTCAAAATCTTAGAACCTTTTTACTTCAATTTTTTCAATAATTTACCGGCTACTAATTTAGACGATGCCGGGTTTTGTCCTGTAATCAAAAGACCATCTTCTACAGCATAAGGCGCCCAGTTTGGTCCTTTAGAAAATTTAGCTCCATTTTGAGTCAAAGCATCTTCTAATAAAAACGGAACAACTTTGGTTAAGCCAACTGCTTCTTCCTCTTCATTTGTAAAACCGGTTACGTTTTTACCTTTTACTAAAAATTCGCCATTTACTTTTACGTTTTTCAAAACTGCCGGAGCGTGACAAACAAAAGCTACAGGTTTTTTATGATTATAGAAAGACTCGATTAAGGCGATTGAGTTTTTATCCTCTACTAAATCCCAAAGTGGTCCGTGACCACCAGGATAGAAAACAGCATCGTAATCTTTTTGGTTAATCGTCGAAAGCTTGTGCGTGTGTTTTAATTTTTCCTGTAATACCTTATCAGTATCAAAACGTTTCGTATCTTCTGTTGCAGATGCCGGGTCAGCACTTTTCGGGTCAATTGGAGGCTGACCTCCAAGCGGAGTTGCTATTGTAATTTCGACTCCCTGATCTAATAATTCATAATAAGGTGCAGCTAATTCTTCTGACCAAAATCCTGTTTTCTCCCCTGTATTGCCCAGTTTATCGTTACTGGTTACAACAAATAATACTTTTTTCATACCTTTTTTATTTGATTTTTGGGCCATAACTGAAATGTTAGAAGCTCCGAATGCTATAATTGCGAGTAATGCTATTCTTTTCATAGTTTTAAATTTTTATCAAATTTACAGCTTAAGTGATATTTGTAAAAATAAAATAAACTATGTTTGTTATAAAAATATTTATATCATGGTCAATCTTGAATGGTACAGAACTTTTAAATCTGTTTATAAAAACGGTAATTTTTCAGTTGCTGCAAAGGAATTGTTTATGAGTCAGCCAGCGGTAAGTCAGCAAATCTCCATGCTTGAAGCTCATGTTGGTTATAAGTTATTTAATAGAAAATCGAAAGGGGTCGAAGCAACCGAATATGCTAAGTTACTCAATAATTTAATTATCGATGCCCTCGATCGGTTAGAAAATGTCGAAAATGGTTTTCGGGCTAAAGCGCAGGATTCTAATCGGTTAATATCTGTTGGCGTTTCAAAAGATCTGTTTGATAGTTTGGGAAGCGTTTTAATTACCAGCTTTGATTTTATCGATTTTACCTTCGCAGATAATGATGCCCTTTTTGCATTAGTGGATGCTAAAAAACTCGATTTCGCCATCATGACCAAAAGATTTGACACATTTGACACGATTCAGGAGATCGTTGGAAAAATTAAATTGGTAATGGTCGCATCTATGAATTTAGAAGCAACAGAATTTCGTCAGAAATTAAAAGCAGATAATTTTACAGAAACAGAACAATGGCTGAACGAACAAAAATGGTATTGTCATGATGCCAGAATCTCGCATATAAAAATATTTTGGCTCCACGCTTTCAATAAAAAAAGACCCTCGATGGTACCTAATTATATTATTCCGTCAGAATCTGAAATGCTCGAAATACTGTCAAAAAATTCAGGAGTAGCCATAACCTGGAATTGTAATGCGAGAAAGCATATTAAAGAAAATAAGCTGCAATTGCTTTGGAATAGTTTTCACGTTCCAGAGGAATACGTATATTTATTAACCGCTAAAAACAATAACTTAAGTTCTTTTTTTGATACTATTACAAAAGAGTTAAAATTGTTTTTAGGGAATAGATTATAATTTTTTTAGCCCCAAATTTTGACAAATTTTTTGCTGATCAATTGAATATTAATTCGTGAAAATTAGTGCGATTCGTGGCAAACCCTTTTTTAAGTTATGGAAAATTTACAAAATATTAGAGTTGCTGTTGATGCCATTGTTTTTGGCTATAAAAACAACAATTTGTACGTGCTTTTAATTGAGCAAAAGTTTGGTTCTGCTGATAAATATTGGGCTTTGCCCGGTGGTTTGGTAAAAGAAGACGAATCATTAAGTAATGCCGTAATTAGAGAACTTCATGAAGAAACCAATGTTCAGTTGACTTTTATGGAGCAATTGTACACTTTTGGAGATGATATTCACAGAGATTCCAGAAACCGTGTTATTTCAGTTGCTTATTATGCTTTAGTCGAAGCTTCGAATTTAGAAATCAAAGCAGATACAGATGCTGAAAGGGTACAATGGTGCAAAATAGATGAAATTCCTTCTTTGGCTTTTGACCATAATTTAATTATCGAAAAAGCAATCGCGAGACTAAAGGCAAAACTAACTTACGAACCAATTGGTTTCGATTTATTGCCTGAGGAATTTTTGTTCTCAGATTTAGAAAATCTCTATTGTACTATTTTAGAGAAAGAAATTGACCGACGTAACTTCAGAAAAAAAATCCTTAGTTATGGTTTTTTAGATCAGACAGATCATTTTTCGCCCATAAAAAACGGAAGACCGGCAAAGCTTTTTAGGTTTAATCAATTGAAATATAGTGATTTAATTAACAAAGGTTTTCACTTCGAAATAAAGTTTGCGTAATTTTTACACAAAATAAATTGTTTATTTAAAATAATAATCTACATTTGCGTATAATTAACGCAAACTAAAAAGCTATGATACTTAACCTAGGCCCAAAATTCACTCCGATCCTTAATCAGGAAGAAATTAAATTTCAAAGTTTTACATTTTCTGGCGGAGAACCACATATCAAAATTGATCCAAATTTTGATACCACTCAAAAAGTAACGATTACACACCGATTAAATTCATTCAACGATTTAGGTTTATTGTGTATCACAGTAGATGCTTTGCGTAGAATGGATGTTAAAATAATCGATTTGTTTATTCCGTATTTTCCGGCAGCAAGACAAGATCGTGTGATGATCAAAGGAGAATCTCTTTCTGTAAAAGTGTATGCTGATATCATAAACGGACTTCAATTGAATAAAGTTTTTGTTTTTGATGCGCATTCTGAAGTTACTCCTGCATTGGTAAACAATTGCGAAGTGATTCCGAATCATATTTTTATCGCAACGGTTTTGAAAGAAATTGGCAAAAACGTAAAATTGATTTCTCCAGATGGTGGAGCCCTTAAAAAAATCTACAAAGTTTCTGAGTTTTTAGGCGGAATTGATGTAGTAGAATGCAGTAAAAGCCGTGATGTAAAAACCGGAAGATTATCTGGATTCAAAGTTTACGAAGACGATCTAAACGGAATCGATTGTTTGATTGTTGATGATATTTGCGATGGCGGCGGAACTTTCGTTGGCTTAGCCGAAGAATTAAAAAAGAAAAATGCCGGAAAATTATATTTAGCCGTAAGCCACGGAATCTTCAATAAAGGATTTGAAGTTTTAAACTGCTTCGATAAAATATTTACCACCAATTCAGTAAAAGATTTCGAAGGAGAAGAAGTCGAAGTTATTAAAATTACTGTTTAAAAAGGTTTCAAGTTTCAAGTCTCGTGAGAACGTGAAACCTGAAACAAAAAAAACTATAACCAAACAACTAGAAATTATGAGCGATGATTTAAAACCAAGATTTATTGAATCTTTAAAAAGAAACAATGATCAGATTAGAGAAGACAGAGCCAAAACAATTGGTGAAGATTCTGAATTAATATACAGACGCCGAGTTGAAGATATTGAATTGAAAATAAAAAGATTAGAAAGAGAGCAAGAAGGACTTATAGATATTAGTCCGCTGGATAAAAACAGTTTGACTTTTGCTGATTTTCAACCCGAAGCATTTGTTCAAAAAGATATGGAATTATCATTAACAATCAGAAATTTAAACATTCAGTTTGAAGTGACAAAAAAGAGATTCGAGTATTTATTTGGTAAAACATTTTAGTTATGGGAGGTACAAGATATGATTTAGGTGCTCGTTCAAGCAGAGCGGCAGCAGCAGGTTACGGATCAAAATCTGCAAGTGAGATTTTTACGCAAAATTCTTTACGAATGGCGCATGAATCTATGAATCCAAACGGAATTACTTTTAGAGAAGCCAGAGATTCTGAAGTGCATCCTAATACAGTTCCTATTATTTTGGGATTGGATGTTACGGGAAGTATGGGACACATTCCGCATGAATTGATCAAAGATGGACTTCCTAAATTAATGGGAGGAATCATTCAGGGCGGTGTTCCGGATCCGGCATTATTGTTTTTAGGAATTGGCGATCACGAATGCGACAGATATCCTTTGCAGGTTGGACAATTTGAGTCTGGCGATCAGGAACTGGATATGTGGCTGACGAGAACCTATATCGAAGGCGGTGGAGGAGGAAACGCAGGCGAAAGTTATTTATTAGCCTGGTATTTTGCCGCTTTTCATACCAAAACCGATGCTTTCGAAAAAAGAGGTCAAAAAGGATTGTTGTTTACCGTAGGTGATGAACCTAATTTAGAAACACTTCCGGCATCTGCCATAAAAGAAATTATGGGCCAGGGACAGCAAACGTATACGCATCTTGAATTATTAAAAGAAGCGCAGAAACGTTATGAAGTGTATCATATTAGTGTATTGCATTCTGATCAGGCGATAAGAGCAAATGTAGCCTGGAAAGAGTTATTAGGACAAAACTGTTTGTCTATCGAAGATCATAAAGAAATCCCGAATGTAATTAAGAAAATCATTTGTGATAAACATAAAAGTTCAGGATTAGGCTTAGGAACAATTCCGCTTGACGGATTAGATAATATAGAAATGCTTTAAATATTTCTATGTGTTTAAAAAATATTTTATAAAATGAAAACAGCACAAATAGTTATAGGTTTAGGATTTGGTGATGAAGGAAAAGGAATCACGACAGATTTTCTGGCGAAGCAAAATCCTGAATCTATAGTTATTCGGTTTTCAGGAGGTCAGCAAGCAGCGCATACAGTAATGATTGGCGATAAAAAGCACGTTCATTCGAGTTTTGCCAGTGGTGCGCTTCGCGGTTTACCTTCTTATTATAGCGAACATTGCACGATTCATCCGGTTTTTTTATTTAATGAAAGAAAAGAACTCGAAGAATTAGAAGGAAATACGGAACTTCATATTCATCCTTTAGCCAAAATTACAACACCTTTTGATGTTTGGCAAAACCGAACTAACGTTAGAAACCTCGATCACGGAACTTGTGGAAAAGGAGTTGGAGCGACAATGAAGCGTAATGAAGGTCAATACAAATTATTCGCCATAGATCTGATCGCGCCTCGACAGATGCTTTTAGCAAAACTGGAAAAGATAGCCTATTACTACGGTTTTCTAAATGAAAGTGAAATAGACGAAGAAGTCAGTCATTTCCTTGAAGTGATTGATGAAATAAAATGGAATATCAGCGATTACAGCTTTTTAAAAAACTACCAAAATCTTATTTTCGAAGGAAGCCAGGGTATTTTACTCGACATGGATCACGGTGTTTTCCCGAATGTAACATACGCCAATACAACTTCAAAAAATGCGTATGAAATATGCAAAAAGCTGCAAATAGAAGATATAGAAATCTATTATGCGACTAGAAGTTATGCAACCCGACACGGAAGTGGATGGATGAGTAATGAAAGAGAATTAAAATTAAAAAATAACGAAGAAGAAACCTGTATTCATAATGAGTTTCAAGGCGAATTGCGAACTGGCGATTTAGATTATGATCTTTTAAATTATAGTTTAAAGTTAGATGCAGCTTATAGTCCAAACGCAAAAAGAAATCTGGTGATAACCTGTATGGATCAGATTGAAAAGGATTATGAATTTGAAAAGTTAACTACAGAATTTACTGAAATCTACGGATCATTTTCACCCGATTCTAAAGATTTTAAACAGCTAACTTCTTTGTTTCAATAAAGAGAAAAAATGAAATATACTATAGAAAATATAACCTCGGAAAGTAAGTTTTTATTTTTCTGGGGACACCAGCCCAATAATGACGGAAGCATTTCTAAAACTTGCTTTAGTCAATGGTGGTTAAGTTCTTTTGAAGTCGATAATGTGACTTATCAAACTGCAGAACACTGGATGATGGCCAAGAAAGCCGAATTGTTTAAAGATGATACAATTTTGGATAAAATCCTTCAGGCAAAATCTCCTGCCGAAGCCAAAAAGTTTGGAAGGGAAGTAAAACATTACAATGAAAACCTTTGGTTAGCCGCAAGATTTGACATTGTCAAGGAAGGAAATTATCATAAATTCAATCAAAACCCGGAGTTAAAAACTTTTTTGCTCAATACAAAAGACAGGGTTATAGTAGAAGCAAGTCCGGTCGATGCCATTTGGGGAATCGGGATGGCTGGTGATCACAAAGATGTTTTCAATCCTGCGAAATGGAGAGGTTTAAATCTTTTGGGGTTTGCTTTGATGGAAGTTAGGGATGAATTGAAATAAGATATAATGGAAAATAAAATTGAATCTGGTTTGTTTGGTGTTGCAATTGGTGATGCTTTAGGTGTTCCTGTTGAATTTAAATCAAGAGAATATTTAAAAATAAATCCAGTTATTGATATGATGGGTTTTATGTGCTGGCATCAGCCGCCTGGAACATTTAGCGATGATAGTTCTTTGGCTTTTTGTACTGCCGAGAGTTTATGCAAAGGTTTTGACATTGAAGATATGGGAATAACTTTTGTAAAATGGATGCAGGAAGGATATTGGGGAGCGCATAATAAAGTATTTGATATTGGCGGAACGACAAAGCATTCTTTAGCACGAATTGTCAGAGGTGATTTGGCGAAGGATTCAGGTAATTTTTTTGAGGAAGATAACGGAAATGGTTCTTTGATGAGAATTTTGCCATTAGTATTTTATCTTCAAAAAGAAAAGGATATTGAAGTTGTTTATAAAAGCGTAAAAGCAATATCCTCCATCACTCATGCGCATTTTCGTTCAGTATTTGCTTGTTTTATTTATGTTGTTGTATGCCTCGAAATTTTAAAAGGGAAAAACAAAGCTGATTCGTATAAGGAAATGCAAAATATTCTTTCGAAATTTCTAAAAGACAAGGAATATAATCCAAAGGAAATTCAGTTATTTGATAGAATTTTACAAAATAATATTTCCGAATATCCTGAAAATAAAATTGAGTCCTCTGGTTACGTATTGCATAGTTTAGAAGCGAGTTTGTGGTGTTTCCTACACTCAGATTCTTATGAAGAAACTGTTTTAAAAGCGGTTAATTTAGGCGGAGATACAGATACAACAGCGGCAATTGCAGGAGGTTTGGCAGGAATTTATTACGGAATTGAAAATATTCCACAAAAATGGATTGAAGGTTTGGCAAGAGCCAATGATATAAAAGATTTAGCAGAATGATTATCAAAAAATATTAAATAAAAATACCATGAACCCACTATTATTAACAGACGGTTACAAAGTTGACCACAGAAGACAATACCCCGATAAAACAACATTAGTATATTCTAACTGGACACCTAGAAAATCAAGAATCGAAGGAATTGATGAGGTGGTGTTTTTTGGATTGCAATATTTTATTAAAAAATATATTATTCATGATTTTGATGCTGATTTTTTCAAACAGCCAAAAGAAGAAGTAGTTAAAAAATACGCCCGCAGAATCAATAATTATTTAGGTGAAAACCAGGTTGGGACAAAACATATCGAAGATTTACACGATTTAGGATATATCCCAATGGTTTTTAAGGCATTGCCGGAAGGAGCAAGCGTACCTTTGAGAGTACCAATGTTTACAATGTACAATACGATTCCGAAATTTTTCTGGTTGACCAATTATTTCGAAACGTTGCTTTCTGCCGTGGTTTGGTTGCCATGTAATTCAGCTACAATTGCCAGAGAATATAGAAAAGTTCTGGGCAAATACGCTGATGAAACTTCATCAGTTCCTGAATTTGTAGATTGGCAGGCGCACGATTTCTCTATGAGAGGAATGGGTGGAATCGAAGCAGCAATAACTTCTGCAGCCGGACATTTGTTGAGTTTTACAGGTTCTGATACAATTCCGGTAATTGATTTCTTCGAAGATTATTACAACGCCAATTCTGATCAGGAATTAATCGCAGGTTCAGTTGCAGCAACAGAACACTCTGTAATGTGTATGGGAACTACCGAAGGTGAATGCGAAACTTTCAAAAGATTAGTTACAGAGGTTTATCCTAAAGGAATTGTGTCTATCGTTTCTGATACCTGGGATTTATGGAAAGTTTTAACCGATTATTTACCACGTTTAAAAGAAGACATTATTGCCAGAGAAGGTAAAGTAGTCATTCGTCCTGATAGTGGTGATCCGGTTGATATCATCTGCGGAAATCCAAATGGAAAAACTGAAGAAGAAAAGAAAGGTGTAATTGAGCTGCTTTGGGATGTTTTTGGAGGCACAACGAATGCAAAAGGATATAAAGAGCTTATTCCTCAAATTGGCGCTATTTACGGTGATAGTATTACCGTAGCAAGATCTATCCAAATTTGCGAAAGATTAAAAGAAAAAGGATTTGCTTCTACTAATGTTGTTTTGGGAATTGGATCATTTACTTACCAATACAATACCAGGGATACTTTTGGTTTTGCGATGAAAGCAACATACGGAGAAGTGGATGGAGAAGGAAGAGCAATTTTCAAAGATCCAATCACGGATGACGGAACTAAAAAATCTGCCAAAGGATTAATGAAAATTGATTTAGTTGATGGTGTATATCATTTAACCGATAATGTTTCATGGGAAGAAGAAAAACAAGGTGAATTGAAAGAAGTTTTCAGAGACGGAAAACTTTTAGTTGATCAGTCTTTGAGTGATATTAGAACGAGAGTTAAAAGTGATATTAATGTTGAGGCATAATAAGCAGTTTGATTATTATTTGAATTAATAATCTCGGAGAGATGATATATTTATAGAAATTTAAAGATTGTTCTAAGAAAAACCCCATCGGGGTGATATATTTGACAATCAAATGTAAGCGCAATATCGCTCCGTTGGAGCTTTAATCTTGTGTACATATTTGCTGTAAATATTATGCTCCGATGGAGCTTATTGTGATAATTGCATAAAAAAACGAAAGCCTGAATTTAAAATTCAGGCTTTTTTTTGTTGTGTGCCCAGCATGGGCGATAACTCTAGGGTGTAAGTCCCGAACACGCCTTTACAGTGGGAAGTGTTAGCTGAATGCAAGGGTGTCCATCGCGAGGTGGAATCTGAAGGAAGCAGTAGGCAAACTCTTGACCTGACGAACAGAAACTATATAAAAGGCCAAAGATGTTGGATAAGGTTGCAACACAAACTGAAGTCCAAAACTGTACGGAAACATCATGGTAAATATAGCAGGTATATGAGAGGAAAGTTGTCGTTCTTACCTGGGGAGGTCTTATAGAGATAGGGGGAGTTTTTTTTTTTTTTTTTTAAGAAAAGCACTTATGGATAACAATTGCTATAAGAAGTCAGCAGAGGTCATAGTAGGTACTGTAAATGAGTACCGAAGGACTGAACTTAATTAAGTGAGTAGTAAATGAATGTTACCTATGAAGGCACGAATGCAGAAAATATCAAGTAATTTGATAACTACCTTGGAAAGGATAGGACGGAATCCGACAGCTACCAGGGAGTGCAGACCTTTATTGGGATAACTGAAAACAACCTCACGGAAGTACTTTAGGTTAGGTATCTATCTTAAAATGTATCGTAAATTAAGAACCGCCTTGGTACGGATCCGTATGCCGGGTGGTGTGGAAGGTCGCCTAGGGAATTAATCCCTAGGCTCCTATCCGATTCTTATCATTCGTTGCCTTCAACGGATTAAAATCAGTTAAATATATCATTTCTCTGAAATCGTTCTTCAATAACGTTCCGTCGAAACAAATAGATATTGTAGGGATGGATTTTAATCCGTCCTTCGCAATGCATCTTTATCGCAGCAGTTTGTCATTTCTGGGAACGAGAAATCGCACCAGAAACTCTGCAATCAAAATCGTCAATCTTTGTCGAATTACGTGTGTGATTTCTCGTTCCTCGAAAATGATAAGTTTGTGTGAAAATTAGATTTAAAGAAAAAAGCTGTGCAAAACACTTTTCGGACAGCTTTTTTTATTTTTTATAAAAATTATTGTGATCAATATAATCCCAGACTTTAGGTGGTAAAAGCGGTTGAATGTTTTTTCCTTCCTTAATGCTGTTTCTAATAAAAGTAGAAGAAATTTCAACAATCGGGGCATCAATAATATGAACCTTAGGATGCGATTTTAATTCAATATTTTCCTCTTCTTCAGAAATTCTTGGATAAACATAAATGTCGTAGTGGTCTAAAAGAACCTCGTAATTTTTCCATTTATGCAGTGTTTTCAGATTGTCTTCTCCCATAATCAATGAAAAGTCATGGGTTGGGTACTTCTCATGCAAATGAACCAAAGTATTTACGGTATAATTAGGCTGAGGTAGTTTGAACTCAATATCAGAAGGATTAATTTTTGGATAATCTTCTGTAGCAAGATAAACCATTTCTAATCGTTGATGATCGTCTAATAGGGTGGCTTTCTTTTTTAACGGATTGTGCGGCGTAACGACCATCCAAATCTGATCTAAATCGGCAAACTCAGCCATATGATTGGCAATGATTAAGTGGCCAACATGAATGGGATTATACGTTCCGAAATAAAGGCCTATCTTCATAAAAAAGGTTTTTTCATAATTTAAAAAAGTAATTGTTACAGTTAAATTATGCTGTGGTATTAAAATAGTTTAGTAACGACTCTTTTTTGAAATCAAATAATCAATAGAGAATTTGCCGCTTCCGGTTACAAGAAGAACTAAATAAAATAACAAGTATAGTATTCCCATTTCTTTAACGTCGATTGGGTCAGCACCATGAATAACAAATACTGCAACCAGCATTGTAATTATCAATGGCAGTGTTGCCAATCTTGTTGCCAGGCCAATAAAAAGAAAAAACGAACAGATTACTTCTGCAAAAACGGCAAGAGTTAAAGAAGCTGTTTTTCCTACTCCAAGAGGGTCAGGAAATTGTATTTCGCCTCCTGCTAAAAGCATATTCAATTTAGACAAGCCATGCGAAATCATTAAGGTTGCAATTGATATTCTAATTACAAGAAGAATAATATTCAGGTAATTCTCGTTTCTTTTTATTTCAAATAAATTAATCATAATATAGATATTAAAAGCTGTTTACATCCAATTCTAACGGTTGTTTTTGTAAAAAAGTATTGTCTATGTGGTCTTTAATCTTTATTTACGAAAGCTTTTACCAATTGATATGCTTCTTCTTTTGCTGTATCTAAATCGTAATTTTTTATAATGGTATCAAATTGTGGAGCAGTTGCTAATTCTACAGAAGCTTTTGCAATTCGCATATTGATTTTGTCATCACTTTCAGTAGAACGTTCTTTTAATCGGCGTTTCAATTCATCTACACTTGGAGGTTTTACAAAAACAGCTAATGTTTGATCAGGGAATTTGTGTTTGATACGTAGTCCGCCTGCAACGTCAATGTCAAAAATTACATTTTTACCCAAAGCCCAGATACGTTCAATTTCCGATTTTAAGGTTCCGTAAAAATTATCGCGATAAACCTCTTCCCATTCCAGGAAATCTTCTGCTTTAATGTGTTTTTTGAATTCTTCTAACGAAATAAAATAATAATCTTTTCCGTGTTGTTCATCTCCGCGTGGGTCGCGTGAAGCCGCTGAGATTGAAAATTCTAAATTTAAATCTTCTTTCCCAAGTAAGTGTCTTACTATAGTTGTTTTTCCCGATCCTGAAGGTGCCGAGAAAACGATTAATTTTCCTTTGTTCATTCTTTATTTATAAGTGATCAATCGTTTCAGAGATAAAACTCTTTTTTTAGGATTGATAACAATTCATTATATGAGATTAATTCATTAACGTTTGGATAACGTTTTAAATAAGTTTCAGGATTATCAAAAGAAAAACTATTTTTTAGTTTTCCGTTTTTAACATAAACTTGATAACCTACACCATCTATAACAAGAAATTTCTTTTTTACTATAATTTCCTCTCCCTTTTCTGTATCAATAAAAGGTTTTTCAAACTTGTATTGTATGCTTGTCATACTTGGTAAAAACTCTACATTGGTTAATAGTAAATTAAGCCAAATCAAATTTGCATCTTTTGGTTTTAATTTTCCAAGATTTTCTTTAGGAAATTGTATTTGATCAGTCTTAGTCACACTATTAGAGCTTTTCGAATACCAAAATATTTCTACAATCCAATTGTTTTTTTCCTCATCATGCATTCTCAATATTTTGATGGTACTTGATGTTGAATAATCTTTATAAATACGAATTTCTTTTTCAAATCCTAACGTGTCCGGTATTTCTAAAACCTTATTGATTTCTGAAATGTTTTGAGCTTTGATGTTCAAACTTATCAGAAGAAGAAGTGAAAAAAGAAATGTTCTCATTCGTTTTTACAAAACATTCAAAACCTGTTCTTTAATCTTCTCTAATTCGTCCTTCATCATCACCACTAATTTCTGCATTTGAGCGTGATTCGATTTAGAACCCATAGTATTGATCTCGCGACCCATTTCCTGAGTAATAAAACCTAGTTTACGACCGTTAGCTTCAGTACCTTTTATAGTTTCTAAGAAATAATCTAAATGGTTCGTTAAACGCACTTTTTCCTCGGTAATATCCAGTTTCTCTAAGTAGTAAATCAATTCCTGTTCGAAACGATTTTCATCAACATTCACTTTCAATTCAGCTATTGCAGTTTGCAAACGATCTTTGATAGCCTGAACACGTTCCGGATCAAGAGCCAAAGCGTCATTCATATATTGACGGATATTTCCAATTCTCAGGTTGAATTCTTTTTCGAGAGATTCACCTTCATCTTTTCTAAAAGTCAGGATATTTTGAAGCGCCTCCTCGATAATCACCTGAATTTGTTCCCAGTCGTTTTCATCGATTTCCTCACGTTCCGTTTTTAGCGTATCAGGCATACGAACCGCCATTTTCATTAATTCAGTTTCATCAGCTGCGGGATATACTTCTCTTAATTGAGCAATATAGTTTTTTACAACAGGAACATTTACTTTAGTCGAAGTTTGTTCAGAAGTGCTTTCGATGTAAATCCCGAAATCAATCTTTCCTCTCTCAAGTTTCGTAGAGATCTGAGTCCTTAAACCTAATTCCATTTCGCGATAAAGCGACGGCATTCTTACGTTTAAATCTAAACCTTTACTATTTAAGGATTTTACTTCAACGGTAATTTTTTTTGTAGGCAATTGCAAAGAAGCTTTGCCAAACCCTGTCATAGATTGTATCATATAATTGAGTATAAAGGCGCAAAGATAAATAAAACTTTGCAGTCTTGGGTTGTAAATCGCTAATCTGTTTTATGCTGAACAACTTAAAGTTTTTTTGCCACGAATTACACAAATTATCACGAATTTAATTAGTGGAAAATCATTTAATCTGTGGCTTTATTTTAAGCATAACAAATAATTCTTGCAAATTTGTCTAATTTGTGGCTAACTTTTTTAGTCCTGAAATTTTAATTTGGGCGTTCTCTGCCGCGGCGGACGGGCTATCCGCTCCCAATCTTTTTTTGAGCAGAAAAAGCTCAAAAAAAGGATTTCCGCTTCAAACGAAGTTCACTGAACACTAAAATAAAATAAAATTATAGTGAAGTAATCCCTAACGCAAACCCGTGTACTTTAGAACTTTATTTTTCTAAAGCTTTCGTTACCTGTAATGTAACAGGTTGAGTATTGCCAATATAAATTTTACCATCAATAATAAAAACCGGACGGCTTAAAAAAGTATAATGTTCTAAGATATATTTCTTATAATCATCCTCAGTTAAAGATTGATTCTTTAAATCCATAGATTTATATAATTGTGCTTTTTTACTAAACAAAGCTTCGTAACTTCCGGCAAGTTGGTACATTTCCTCAAGTTCAGCTTCAGTAATAGGATTTTGTTTAATGTCATGAAAAGCCAAATTATTGTCTTTAGGTAAGCTTTTAATAATTTTTCGGCACGTATCGCAAGAAGCTAAGTAATATATTTTATTCATGATTTTTTAATTTAAGAGACTACAAAGAAAATTCATTTAAAACTGAAAAATGCCTAATTTTAGAAAAAAAAATATGAATTCAGTTTTTGAAGTACAGAAGACCATTAGAGAAATTCTTCTTAAGGTTTTAGACCATCATTCATTAGAGCAATTGAATAAAATTCCAGACGGATTTAGCAATAATTTAATTTGGAATATTGGTCATTGTATATCGTCACAACAGGTTTTAATCTATAAGTTATCCGGTTTGCCAACAATGGTTTCAGATGAGCTTATCGCCAAATACAGGAAAGGAACAAAGCCGGAAGGTGATGTTTCACAAGGTGAGGTTGATGAAATTCGAGCATTGCTTTCTACAACTTTGCAGCAAACAGAAAGAGATTTCGACAATAAAGTCTTTGTTGATTACAATGAGTACACCACTAGTTTGGGTTTTACTCTTAAAAATATAGACGGCGCATTAAGCTTTAATAATTATCATGAAGGAATCCATACGGGAATTGTCATGAGTATTAGAAAGTTTGTTTAAGCTTTTGCTTTATTTTTTGGCTGTTCGCAATTTCTACAAATAATAAACCCGACAGGTTTTAAAACCTGTCGGGTTTGAATATCGAATATGATATTTTTATTCTACTATAGTTTCAATTGTAACTTTCATGGCGCCGGCGCCTTTGTTTTTGGCGATTTCCATAAAAGCTCTTTTCGATAGATCAAGTTCTCTTGTTTTTACAAACGGACCACGATCGGTAACTTTAACTATGACAAATTTTCCGTTAGCTTCATTTGTTACTTTAATTCGGGTTCCAAATGGCAGTTTTTTGTGCGCTGCGGTATATTTACTGTTATTGAATTTGATTCCGCTAGCCGTTTTCTTTCCGTTAAATCTGTCCGCGTAGTATGACGCATGAGCATTCTTTTTATAAGGCTTTAGTTTTAAACCCTTATCTGTAAATACAGAATCAATTGGCAAGGCAAGTATGTCTGGTCTTACTATTTTTACCGTATCCTGGGTGATTTTAGGTTTAGGTTCTGTTGGTTTTGTTTGACTTATGACATAAGTAAAACAGCTTAAAAAAGTTATTGTTAGTGTAGTAAGTATAATTTGTTTTTTACTTCTCATTTTTTATTTTTTTTCAGACTTGGGGGAGTTTGTACAAATAATATGCCGAGATAAAAAAAGCCCTATAATTTTAGGGCTTTAATTGGTTTTTAGAACCATAAGTTCCATGGGATTCTACTCAATATAAGCAATAATCCTAATCCGTAATAGATAGCAAAAGTTTTAAATTTAGCTTCGCTATTAATTAATTTTTTATGTTTAGACCATCCAATAGTAATCAGGGCGATTGCTATCAGATTGATTAATGGGTGTTCTAATGAAGTAAGTCTTAATTCTGCGTTAGACATTTGTCCAAAGGCTGCTTTACCTAATGGAGACACAAAATAAAGAATCAAACCAACTAATAATTGGGTATGTGTTCCTATTAAAGCAAACAATGCAATTTTGCGGTCTTTAGCGGTAAAATCCTTTTTTGATGTTACGCCAATGATAGCATTTACAACTGCAACTAATAAAAGCAAAAGCGCTAAATAAGCCCAGCCAGAATGGAATTTTTGTAGAAAATGGTACATAAATTAATTTTTTTGTTAAAACAAATATAGCAAAAAAGGCATAAAAAAAACGGCATTAGACTAAAAGTCAATGCCGTTTTTTGGTATTTATTTAGATTCTAAATATTAGAAATCGTAACGTAGCGTAAAGTTCCATGTTCTTCCAAAACCAAAGAATACAGTATTTGCGTTAGCAACTCCATTGTAAAGCCTGTTATTAGAAGCATAAGTTCCTAAAGCAGGATTTGATGAACTTACGTTATCATCAGCAAAAATATTAGTTCTTGCCTCAGCAATGTAAATTTTGTCAAGAACGTTGTTTACGTTTAATCTGAAGTTTACCGATTTGTCTTTGTTTTTACCAGTTAACATTTTGTAAGAGAAACCAGCATCCATCAATCCGTAAGAAGGTAATTCTAAAGCTCCTTTGTTTGTTGCAGATGTAAAGTTTACCGGGTTTAATCCAGCATATAAATTACCATTGTAGTTGTAGTTTGCGTCAATCGTTACTCTTGTAACAACTTCGTAAGAAGCTCCTAAAGAAGCAGTCAATTGAGCAGCATCACCTACTTTTACTTTGTCCATGTATACTGTTGCAGCAGTATATCCTTCTACTGGAGTGTTATCTGATTGGTTGTAAGCATTTACAGTAGCATTTCCTTTATATTCCCAGATTCCGTAAGAGAACATACCTGTAATTTTAAATTGTGGAGTAATATTTGAACTACCTTCAAATTCAATTCCAGAGTGAACCTCGTTAAGACCTACGAATTCTGTATAAGTTGAGTTTGCAGGAATAGTTGGTGTTGCAGTAAGGGCATTACCTTTTAAGTACCTGTTATTCCAGGTTGTATTGTAAAGATTTACCGTAGCATTAAAGAATCTAGAACGGAAACCGTAACCAGCTTCAAATCCAGTGATTTCCTCATTAGTAAGGTTAGGGTTTACTGTAGATTTGTTGTTAGGATAAACTGAGTTAAAGAATGGTTGTCTTGAGTAGAATCCAGCATTAACATAAACATTGTTTTTCTCGTTGATGTTGTAGTTAGCTCCACCTTTAACATTTCCACCTGTAAGGTTTTTGTAAGGAGTAGACGCTAAAGGATCAGTTGATTTGTAAACAAAATTATCTTCTCTTTTGTATCCTTGTTGTGATATAGCTCCCTGAACGAAAGCTGTTAGGTTATCTTTAGAGTATTCTAATTGAGTAAATACACCGTACCATTTTACATTACCAGTACTGTTGAATGAAATTTTCTCGTAGTCTTTCTTTTGAAAAACATTCCATTGAACATCTGTATCATAAGTTGTAGTCAAATGTCTACCAGCTGGTTTTTGATCAGCAATAAAATTATCATAATACTCACCTCCGCCTAATAAGTTATTTAGAACTGTATAGTGGTATCCTTTGTAAGTTCTTCCGTCAAAACCAAAATCTAACGTTAATGTATTAGATAATTTTTTGTTTAAGTTGATTACTGCACCAAACCAGTCATGAGAGTTGATAGATGAAGTTTGTGAAATACCAGAAGTATTAATATTTGTTTGTGGGTTATAGTCGTTTATGTTTGAACTCGTATTAAAGTAAGAGCTGTTTTGGTAAACCCCACCAATTTGTTGTCTTTGTTGAAGACCTGTCATTCCGCCAATAGTAACTGCCTGACCAGCATTGTAAGCATAGATTTTATCATAATCTACTAAACCGTCCGGTGTTCTGAAAGCTACAGCATCACTGTACGCTTTTCCTTTAATTCCTCCACTTGCACTAGCTCCTGCACCACGTCCCATAGACGCATAAAGAACAGAAGAAAGTTTTGTTGTTTCGTTGATTTTATAATCCCAGTTGAAAGAAGCAACAGGCTTGTGGTAATAATTTTTTCTGATGTTATATTCAGATCCATTCAAATATCCGTTATCAGCATTGTATCTGATGTTTGGATCACCATTATTACCATATTGTTGGTAAGTAGCAATTGTAGATATTGTAGATCTTTGGTTGTGCCATTGTGGAGCACCTGTTACAGTAAGTTGAAAGTCATGTTTACCACTTTTGTTAGCATATCCTAAAGCAACATAATAGTTAGAACCTTCAAATTGAGTTCCGTCAACATAACCGTCTCCCATTGTTTGAGATAACAAGATAGAAGCAGAAAGTCCGTTGTCTAATTTTCCAGTATTGTATGAACCCTGAATTTTAAAGTTTCTTCCATTTCCAAAACCAGAAGCGAAAGATCCACCTTCTTTTTTGTCAGAAGATTTAGTTACAATGTTAATAGTTCCCCCAACTGATGGAGTTGCTAGTTTAGATGCTCCTAAACCTCTTTGTACCTGCATTGCAGAAGTAACATCTGCTAATCCCGCCCAGTTACTCCAGTAAACAGAACCATTTTCCATGTCGTTAACCGGCATACCGTTGATCATAACAGCGATGTTATTTTGGTTGAATCCACGAATATTGATTCTTGAATCTCCAAAACCACCACCTGATTTAGTAACATACACAGAAGGAGTGTTTCTTAAGATCTCCGGAAATTCCTGAGTTCCTAATTTTTCCTGAATTTCAGCAGCTTTAATTGTAGAAACTGCTACAGGAGTTTTTCTGTCCTTTGCAATATCGACAACTGTACTTTTTACAACAATTTCGCTTAATTCGTTAGAATTAGACGTTAAAACGATAGTTCCTAAGTTAGTTGTTCCACCGGATACTGAAAATTTTAAAGTTTTGTTTTCGTAACCTAAAAAAGAAATAACGATTTCTCCTGTACTTGTTGTTGTGCTGAGAGTAAATTTACCATCAAAATCTGTAGAAGTAGCAGTTGTAGATCCTTTGATCACTACGTTTGCTCCCGGTAATGAACCACTACCGTCGGTAATCATACCTGTAATTTTTCCTTGAGAAAATGCGGTTGAAACAATCATGAACAATAGTCCAGTGAGTAACCAATTTTTCATTGTCTTCATTTGTTATTTAGTTTATTGTTTTTGGCAAAATTATAACATTTTAATCAGATAGTGTTATCAAAATGTTAAGAAAAATAAGTTTTATCTAATGTGTTGCGCATTAAAATGATTTTTTCTTTTTTTATTACATAAAATAATGTTTTTTTGAATTTTATATACCGTTTTTTGTTAAAATCGTAATGATTTACACAGTGGTGTAGTGCTAAACTTGCAATAATCAGTGCTTTACGGGTTTTTCGGGGTGTATTTATACGAAAAAACGCCTTAATTTCTGTTAAATCAAGGCGTTTCAGTTTGTTGCGAAAAACTTTTTTTAAGTTTTATTTATTCTTTAGGAAGTGATTTAGCAAAAATGAAGTAGAGCTATCATGATTTTCCACCGTCTTAGTGTTAATTTCATGTAAAATAGAGTTAGCTAATTGTTTTCCTAGTTCAACTCCCCATTGATCAAAACTAAAAATGTTCCAGATCACACCCTGAACAAAAATTTTGTGCTCATATAAAGCGATAAGTGATCCTAAGCTTTTAGGCGTTAATTTTTGAATTAAGATCGTATTGGTTGGTTTATTTCCGGTGAAAACTTTAAAAGGCAATAAGTAAGATGCTTTTTCTGCAGAAAGTCCTTGTTTGTCAAATTCAGCCTGAACTTGTGCTGCCGTTTTTCCGTTTAGCAAAGCTTCAGTCTGAGCAAAAAAGTTAGACATCAATTTATCGTGATGATCTTCGTTCCCGTATAATGGTTTTACGAATCCAATAAAATCAGTCGGAATTAATTTCGTTCCCTGGTGAATCAATTGAAAAAAGGCATGTTGTGAATTTGTTCCCGGTTCTCCCCAAATAATAGTTCCCGTTTGATAGTTTACCGGTTTTCCGTCACGACCAACACTTTTTCCGTTACTTTCCATAGTTGCCTGTTGCAAATAAGGAGCTAATTTTGATAAATATTGCGTGTAAGGAATCAAAGCTTCACTTTCGGCACCAAAGAAATTATTGTACCAAACACTTAGTAAAGCTAAGATTACCGGAATATTTTCGTCGAATTCTGCTGTTTTAAAATGGTCGTCCATTTCATTAGCACCTTTCAATAAATCGTTATAATTATCAAAGCCAATGGCTAAGCTAATACTTAATCCAACAGCGCTCCATAAAGAAAATCTTCCTCCAACCCAATCCCACATTGGGAAAACATTGTCAGGATTGATTCCAAATTCAGTTACTTTCTGGATATTAGTAGAAACTGCCACAAAATGTTTAGCAATATCTTCCTGAGAAGCTGATTTCAAAAACCATTCTTTAATAGTTTCTGAGTTTGATAATGTTTCCTGTGTTGTAAAAGTTTTAGAAACAATTAAAAATAAAGTAGTTTCAGGATTTAGTTTTTTGATTACTTCGTTTACGTGATCGCCGTCAACATTCGATACGAAATGAAGGTTCAGGTGATTTTTATAAAATTGCAAAGCTTCAACTGCCATAACTGGTCCAAGGTCAGAACCACCAATTCCAATATTTACAACGTCAGTAAAAGCTTTTCCTGTAAAACCTTTTCTTTCGCCAGAAATAACTTCGTGGCTGAAATTTTTGATTTTATTTTTTACTTCATAAACTTCAGGAATTACATTTTCTCCATCAACTTTTATAACTGCAGATTCCGGTGCGCGTAATGCTGTATGCAGAACTGCTCTGTTTTCTGTCTGGTTGATAATGTCTCCACCAAAGTATTGAGCGATTGCTTCTTTTAATCCAATTGAATTGGCTAATTCTACTAAAAGAGAGATCGTTTCCTGATTGATATTATTTTTAGAATAATCAACTAAAAAGTCATTCCATTGTAAATTGAATTTTTCAACGCGACTATTATCTTGTTGAAATAATTCTTGTATTGTAGTTTCGTGAATTGCGTTATAGTGGTTTTGCAGATTTTTCCACGCTTCAGTCCCGGTTGGGTTTGTTGTGTTTAAAGCCATTTTATTTGTTTAATTGAGAATGTGGTTATAAAAAACAAAAATACTGAAATTAGTTTTAATAGGGTACGGGTTCACAATTATATAACAAATAGTTACGAAAACGATTTATCGACTTTTAGTTTTGGATTTTGTGGTTATGATAACAGCGCCATCATTTTCTTTGTCGTTATATACAATACGGCTACTGTTTATGTTTAAAAAATCTAAACTTAGTATTTCACTTCTTTTTAGAGGTAGTATAATTGTGTCCTGTTCTTTGTCGTATTTAAAAGGAATTCCATTTATTACAATCAAAGGCGATTTGTCAATTTGTTTTTTTTCAAAGGCATTGTTGACTGATTCTAATACGAAATATTTGTTTTCTTTCGTGTCATTTAGAATAAAAGCCTTTGGTTTAGAGCATGCAATTATTATTGTTGAAAAAAATAGTAATAAAGCTCGTTTCATTAATGGGAATTTGTTGAATGTTATTTTGAAGTAGCGAGTTTTTTTTACCAAATCTTCCACCAGGGCTTTTTATTAACCTCAATTGTTTTCTTGGTAATATCGATTTCTATTCTTTTTGTTTCTTCGGTTTTGATTTTAGAATCATCAAAAAACAGTTTGCCATTTTCATCTATTCCAATCGGGGATTTAGTTCTTTCTTGCCACTTTTCAGTTTGCAGCTCAGGAACTAAAGGTAAATTAATTTTATCTGAAAATTTTTTTCGGGCTTTTTCTATAATCTCTTCCTCTAAGTTCGAAGTTGAGTTTTTTAGTAGTGTTATGGAATTGTCCGGAATGTTTAATAAAAAAACCTGCGTTTTGTCTTTGATTTTATAAACGTCCAATACTTTAAAATAAGCAATGGAATCTAAAAGAAAGTGACCGTTTTTTGCTGAATCAGGATTGAATTTCGATAGATCTTTTGGATGGGCACTTGCAATTAAATACCTTAAATTACCGGAAAGTCCACCGCCCATAGAAGTCATGTCAGTAAAGCCTTTTTCCTGAATTATTTGTCCAATTTTATAATTTGAAATTAAATCATCAGAAAGAGTAGTGTCTCTGTAAAATAGTTTTAAACCAGAAAAAGTTTCATTATAAATTGCTTTAAGACGTGTGTTTTTCATGATCCTTCTATTTTTAGAACTGATTTTTAATAAAAGGATTACAAATTCCCAATACTGTCCAATTCTCTTTTCAATGGTTCTATTTGCGCCATGAAACGGGTTCTGTCATTTCCTGTCAAAGATTCTCCGGTTGGCAAGTTCAGTCTCAGTGCGTCTACCTGAACGCCGTTTTGCCAGAAACGGTAACAAACATGTGGTCCTGTTGCTAATCCTGTGCTTCCTACTAATCCAATAGTTTGACCTTGCGTAACTCTCTGTCCTCGTTTTACTAAAATCCTCGACATGTGTAGATATTGAGTAGAGTAAGTTCCGTTGTGTTTTACTTTTACAAAGTTTCCGTTTCCTGCTGTATATCCTGTTGCTTCTACAACTCCGGATGCTGTTGTTGAAATAGGTGTTCCGGTTGGTGCAGCATAATCAGTTCCTTTGTGCGCTTTCCAGGTATGTTGTACCGGATGGAATCTGTTTGCAGTAAATCGGGAAGTAATTCGGCTAAACTTGATAGGTGTTTTTAGAAAGAAGTTTTTCAGGGTTTTTCCCTGATCATCATAATATTCGACCTTTCCTGAAAGCGTGTCTTTTTTAAACGGAAAAGCATATATTATTTTTCCTTTGTACTCAAAAAAAGCAGCTTCGAGGTCTTCGACACCATCATAAGTTTTGCCATTTATAAAGCGTTCTGTGAAAATTAACCCGTAACGATCTCCTTTTTTAAGTTTAAAGAAGTCAATAGACCATGAGAATACTTTTGTAATTCTGCTTGCCAATGCTGCTTCTACGCTTTCGTTTCCTAAAGTTTCAGATAATGAACTTTTTAAAACTCCGCCAATAATTTTACGTTTTAGTGTAACAGGTTTTACTTTTTTGTAGGCTTTTGCAATACTGTCCCTAAAGTCAACCACATAATATGTCAAGGCATCCGGCTGATAAATAAAAACCTGAAGTTTGTTTGTTTTGTTTTTTGAGCGAAGAATAGTGTAAGGTTTGTGGTATCGAATCGATCTTACATTAAAAGAATCTTTAATCTGTTCGACAACGTCATAGATTTTTTTGTCGCCAATATTCTGGCGCTGTATAATAGAGCCAAAAGAGTCTCCTTTTTTTATAGTATCATGAAGAACATTAAAATCAGCATAATTAAAGCCAAATTCTACTTTTTTTGTTTTCGGTTTTGTGACTTTAATTTCAACTTTTTCTGCAGTTTTATTACATGAAAATATTGAGAATAACAGGATTATAAGGACGAATGCTTTTTTCAAACTTTAAAATTTTTTTCAGGAAATTATATGGTTGTTTCGTTTCCCCAATTGGACAATTCTTCTTCGGCCCACAATTTAGGAAAAAAGATGCGTCTTTGGTATTTTGGGTGCATATATTTTTGCCAATCACTGCCTCCTGTGGCCTCACCATTGCCTTTGCCACTTTCCAGAATGTATTTTCTTGCTGTGTTTAAATGTTGCATTACCCAAGTGATGTTCACAGTTTTATCATAATGACGCATGGCGTCAATTAATTCTGGGCTTTGCTGGTCTTCGATAGGTAATTGTGTAAATTTTTGCCAGATGTTTTTAGTTTTAAACTCCGACATTTGTCTCAAAAACTGACCTTTATATTTTTTCTCAAATTCCTGAAGTAAATATGATTTTTCACCTGTCTGATAATCTTTTCCGGCAGCCTGCCAGTATAAATGTTCAAAGCTGGTTTCTAAATCGGTATTTTCGTTAAAATTTTCCTTGTATCTGCGATCTGTTAGATTGATAACGTCTGTCGAAGCAAATTCTATCAATCTATATTGTGCGCTCTGAAAACCACTTGCGGGAGTTAGAGTATTTCTGAATTTCATGTATTGGTCAACATCCATTCCGTTTTCCATAATACTGAAAGAATTTGTCAGCATATCAAAATATCGTGTGATTCTTGATAATCTCTCGCTAAAAAAAGCTACCTGAATATTTTGGGTATCTGCAATTTGATCAATTTCCCATAAGATCATTTTAAAAATCAATTCATTTACCTGATGATACATGATAAAAACCATTTCGTCAGGAAGTGTGGTGCGTTGTGTTTGTAAACTTAATAGCGCATCAGTTTGAATGTAATCCCAATAAGTAATTGGTTTTGACCAAAGTAATCCTTCTAATTGAACCTCAGTTTTTTGATTTATAGCTTGGAATTTAAGGTCAATTTCTTTTAAAATTGATTCTGAATGATCAGTAAGGTTCATTATTTTTTTACTTTAAATGGATTTTTTAATCCTTTATATTCGTCAAGATCTGCTTTGAGTGATCCCACTGCCAGATCTGCTTTTATTCTAACCGGAACTTTGTTGTCGTCATCTGTGATCCAGAGTGTTACGCTTTCTTTTTCTTTAAAAACTCTTCCTGCTTGTACCAGAGGTTTGAACATCATAGTAGAAACGGTTCCAAATTTAGTTGTAATATCTTGACGGCCTACATATTTTAACTTAAATTTTGTGATTTCGTCGTCAAAAAACATATCAATTGTTATTGCTTCGCCTGGTTTAAGTTTGTCGATAGTAGGATGATTTCTCAGATAATAAAAAGAGGAAATAATATCCTGAACATTATCCGTAATCATAATGGTTTTTTCGGTTTTACGCTTGTAGTCTTTTACTAAAACCTTGTTAGCGTTTTGGTCAAAAAGGCCTTCCTGGTCTTTTGTGTAGCCGCCTTCATTAATTTTTCGAACGTAACGATACGGACTTCCGGTTTGTTTGTCAAAATAGCTTTCGTATAAGTCTTCGACCTTAAAGAAAAATTTTGACATTCCGGTTGTGTACCCTTTACCTATAGCATGAAACACTTTTTTATTGTTTACGGTAGCGTCTTTTATTTCGAGTGTGGCATATCCGGCATTTATAATTCCGTAGTGAATTCGGAATTTAAAGTATTCTCCAGTATCGAAAGCGTCCTCTTTCTGAGTGTCGAAACTGAGGGTCGTGAGAATTAATATGATGAGGATTAATTTTTTCATAGTACAATTTTTACATTTCATTATAAAGATAAAGAAATGCAAATTCTATTCCAAATGTACCAAAACAAAAAAACTCAGTCAAGGAATGACTGAGTTTTTATGCTATTAACTAACCAAAAAACTATAAATTATGAAATTTATATCAATTCAGAAGGAAACCACCCCTTCTTGATTTGCGAGTGCAAAGGTATGTTTAAAGTTTAGAAAATAAATCGTAAAATTCTAGTTTAACATAACATTTGCATAAAAACCATCGTTTTATAGAGAATTTTTCTGCATAATGCAAAAATATTGCGATTTTACAATGTACCTCTTAATTCTTGTTCTCTTTCGATAGACTCAAAAAGGGCTTTAAAGTTCCCTGCGCCAAATCCTTTTGCTCCCATTCTTTGAATAATTTCAAAAAATAGCGTTGGTCTGTCCTGAACAGGTTTAGTAAAGATTTGTAACAAGTATCCATCTTCATCCGCATCTACCATAATGGCTAATTTTTCAATTTCATTTATATCTTCTTTCATCATGCCCATATGTGCGCCCAATCTTTCAGGAATTGCCTGATAATAGGTGTGTGGCGGAGCAGATAAAAATTCAACACCTCTTGATTTCAAATCAGAAACCGTTTTTATAATGTCATCTGTTGCGATGGCAATATGTTGAATTCCGGGTCCGCCATAGAAATCTAAATATTCTTCGATTTGTGATTTTTTCTTTCCCTCTGCCGGTTCATTAATTGGAAATTTAATTCTTCCGTTTCCGTTTGACATTACTTTACTCATCAATGCTGAATATTCAGTATTGATTTGTTTGTCGTCAAAGGATAAGAAATTCACGAATCCCATAACATCTTCGTAGAATTTTACCCAGGTATTCATTTCATTCCAACCCACATTTCCAACCATATGATCAATATATTTTAATCCGGTTGGTGCTGGATTATAATCTGATTTCCATTCTTTGTAACCCGGTAAGAAAACACCGTTGTAGTTTTTTCTTTCTACAAAAATGTGAACAGTTTCTCCGTATGTGTAAATTCCCGAACGAACAACTTCTCCAAATTCATCAGATTCTACTGTTGGTTCCATAAACGAGCGCGCGCCACGTTTCATGGTTTCTTCATAAGCACTTCTGGCATCTTCAACCCAAAGAGCAGCAACTTTTACTCCGTCACCATGCTTTTTTAAATGTTCGTTTATTGGGGAATCAGCATTTAAAGGAGTCGTTAAAACGATTCTGATTTTATCCTGTTTCAAAACATAAGAAGCTTTGTCTCTCACTCCCGTTTCTAATCCGGCATAAGCCAATGATTGATAACCAAAAGCGGTTTTGTAATAATGTGCCGATTGTTTTGCGTTCCCTACGTAGAATTCTACATAATCTGTTCCTAATAAAGGAAGGAAATCTTGTGCTCCTTCAAAGATTTTTTCTAATCCGTATTCTACTGATTTAAGTTCTTTACTCATGATAAGCCCCCTAGCCCCCGAAGGGGGAATTCCTATTAGGGGTAAATAGGATTTTAGTTAAATAATATTGTAAAAGATCAGGTATTGAGAATTCTTAATTCCCCCTTCGGGGGTTAGGGGGCTTCCGTCCAGGATTTATAGTATTGCCCATCATCAAGACCCATTGCTTCTTCTGTAACCATAAGTGGCCTGAAAGTATCAACCATTACGGCTAATTCGTGGGTTTCTTTATGACCAATGCTGCGTTCCATTGCGCCAGGTGCGGGACCGTGCGGAATTCCTTTTGGGTGTAAAGTGATATGACCCTGCTCAATATTATTGCGGCTCATAAAATCTCCGTCTACATAATACAGTACTTCGTCTGAATCTATATTGCTGTGATTGTATGGCGCCGGAATTGCTTTTGGGTGATAATCATAAAGTCTTGGGCAGAATGAACAAACGACAAAAGTGGCTGTTTCGAAAGTTTGATGTACTGGTGGCGGTTGGTGAACACGTCCTGTTATAGGTTCGAAATTGTGAATAGAAAATCCGTATGGAAAATTGTATCCGTCCCAACCCACAACGTCAAAAGGATGTGTGGCATAAACCACTTCGTGAATCATGCCTTCTTTTTTGATTTTAATTAAAAAATCACCTTTTTCGTCGTGTGTTTCCAATTCGTTTGGCAAAATAAAATCGCGTTCGCAAAATGGCGAATGTTCTAAATGCTGACCTGATTGGTTTTTATAACGTTTTGGAGTGTAAAAAGGAGAGTGAGATTCAACATAGAAAAGTCGGTTTTCCGAAGTCTCAAATTCTATTTGATAAATAATACCTCTAGGAATAATCAGGTAATCGCCATATTCAAAAGGAATATTCCCTAACATGGTTCTTAATTTTCCTTTTCCTTTATGGATGAAAAGCATTTCATCAGCATCGGCATTTTTATAGAAATATTTTGTCAGTGATTCTTTAGGAGCTGCCAGACCAATGATGCAGTCTTTGTTGACCAGCATGGCTTTGCGGCTGTCTAAAAAGTCATTTTCAGGTTTTAATTCAAAACCTTTAAAAAGTAATGATTTTATGTTTTTTCCGATTGCAATTTTTGGTTCAACGGAATAGGAATTTAAAATTTCTTTAACCTGTGTTGGTCTGTGAACATGATAAGAGAGTGACGAGTGTCCGTGAAAACCTTCGGTACCAAAGAGTTGTTCGTAATAGAAACCTCCGTTAGGTTTTTCGAATTGGGTGTGTCTTTTTTGAGGAAAGTTTCCAAGTTTGTGATATAATGGCATGGCTTTTCAATTAGATAATTTGTAAATTAGATAATTCGAAAAATTTGAATTGTGTGAGCAGATAATTACATCAATATTGTAATTGACTAATTATCTCAATTCGGTAGTTTTACTCAGGATTTCTCTTGATAAGGAATTGAAGATACTCTAATAAACCTGTCCATTTTGTTTTCATTATAACAAATGTCGTAATTTTTATTGATTTAAATTATATATTATATCAATTATTAACGTTAAAAAAATGCGAAAGATATTTTTAAGTATAAAATATAGGAATCTTATTAAAGCAATATTTTAAAGGATTTACATTAGAATTGGAATCCAATACTAAACCATGTATAACTTTTAGACATTTCAGGAGACCATGATTGTTTAATCTCAATTGGGCCAATGATGGTTTCTAATCCGTAACCAACAGCATATCCGGAGTATTTAGGCATTGATACCCAGTCGACTGATGCAAAAATATCGTCTCCTAAGTTGGCGAAATTAGCAGAGAGGTTAATGTGGTTTTTTTTGAAAATTTCGTAATCTAAAGATATGTCAGCTTTTATGAAGCTGTTTCCTGCAATACTTAAAAAGTCATATCCGTAGAAATAATTAAAATTGTTTATTTTGCTATAGCCGTAACCTCCTAATATAAAGTCAAAAAAGGGAACGCTGTCGCTGCCAATATTAAATCCGGCATCGGCTCCAATTTTAATAGTTGCTTTTCTGAATAGTGTTTTTGCAAAAGCAATTTCGGCCTTTGCGATTGAGAAAGGCTTGAATTGTTTGGTGTAATCTGACGATGCTAAGTAAGTTTGTACGTCTCCGGAAAAATACAATCCTGAATGTGGGTAATATTTATTATCAAAAGAATCATATTTCAAATAGCCAAACAGACTCACGTAGTTACTTTTCTCAATAATATTTTCTGTATTAGAAAGAGTTGGTGAGTTTATTTTTAAATATTTATATTCAACACCACCGCCCATTAAAAATTTCTGAACAAAAATGGTTTGAAAATAGGCCTGATTGGTAATGTCCATAAAGTCGACATTGATCAAATTTACATTTTGATTTTCCTGAAATAAATTGCTGATACTGGTGGTAACATTACGATTGAATTGATTTAATCGGGACCTGAAACCGAAACTAATATTAAAACCATTCTCGACATAATAGTTAAAATCATATCTAAAGTTATCTCCCAGAATAATATCCAATGATGTAATATCATTTTTTAGGAATGTTTTTTTATGAGTCAGATTCAACAAAATCGCACTTTTGTAAAGTCCGTCGTAATGTAAACCAAGTTTTAAGTACGTCTGTGTTGGGTTTTCTTTTAGTACAAGATCCAGATCATCTTCTTTACCGTCCGGTTCTAAGCAATAGGAGATAGTGCTGAAGTTTTGCGTCGCATTCAGGTTATTGATTCCTGTTTTAAGGTCAGCGTAGGTAATGGTACTTCCGGGTTTAAAACGTAGTTTTCCCCGAATGTATTCTCTGGTATAGTTGTCCAGGATCTCACTGTTTATTTTTTTGATTTCTAGAGTATCAGTTGCAATTTTAAGTTTTGGTTTTTTATAAAAATTGCTTTCGTTTGATAGTGTTTTGATTTTTTCATAGACGGCAAAAGCAGCTTCTTCACCTTTTCTGATGATTTCTTCGCCTTTGTCAAAGGAGATAACGCCATAATCACGAATGTCTGGTTTGATATAAACATCAGTGTCTTTTATTTTGCTTTTCATTTTATCAATCGACTGGAGATTGGTAATCTGAACTAATATTCGGGTGGCATTTTTCAGGCTTTTTCGACTCAGTAAATCGTCCTGGACGTCAACACCAATAATAATGTCAGCGCCAAGATTGCGAACTTCTTTTATAGGATAATTGTTGACAACGCCACCGTCGACCAATAAATTGCCGTCTATCTCAACTGGTGTAAATAACGAGGGAAATGCGGCACTTGCCATCATTGCCTGAACGAGATTGCCTTTGTTTAGTAAAACTTCTTCGCCGGTTTCGATATTAGTACCAATACATAAAAACGGAGTTGGCAGTTTGTTGAAATCGCGAACATGACGCACGTTTCGGGTAAGGCTGCTCAATAAATTATAATTGTACATTCCTTTTGAAAGTGCTTCAGGAATTCCGACTTTAAACTTGCTAAATGGTAAAACGATGGCATACAATTCATCATTTTTTTTACCATAAAAGTTTTTTGATGAACGCGGAATGTAGTCATTGATAAGTTCGTCGAAATTGGTTCTTTTAAAAATTGAATCAATTTGTGATGCATTGTAACCGGAAGCATAAAGACCGCCAATGATAGACCCCATACTTGTTCCGCCAATATAATCGATTTTTATTCCGGCTTCTTCCAGAACTTTCAGGACTCCGATATGTGCAAATCCTTTTGCGCCGCCACCACTTAAAACCAATCCAATTTTAGGTCTTCTGGCTTCGTCTTGTTTTGCTTTTTCGGTGTTTTCTTGTGAAAATGTATTTTGTGAATTGAAAAATAAAAGCGTGAAAAGAACCAACTGTGCACCCCAGATGGAAATGGAAAACTGCGAGTGACAAATCGATATTTTTTCTTTTGAAAAAAGAGCGGCTTTAGAAGCTCCTTTTTTTAAAGTAGAAAGAAATCGTTTTGACCGAGTGTTTGAAATGAACAGCTGGATTGGGTGCATACAAAATAACTAGTTGGTTTTGTAAAAGTCGACAATTTTTTTGGCTTTTGATACACCAATGACATCAGATATTTCTTTTTCAGTTGCCAGTTTCAATCTTTTAACACTTTTAAAATGTTGTATTAACGTTAGCATTGTTTTTTCGCCAATGCCGGGAATGCTTTCTACCGATGAATTAAGTGCTGCTTTGCTGCGTTTGTCACGATGAAAGGTGATCCCGAATCGATGCGCTTCGTTTCGCAATTGCTGGATGACTTTTAATGTCTCCGATTTTTTATCCAGATATAACGGAATAGAATCTCCGGGATAAAACAATTCCTCAAGACGTTTTGCGATGCCTATAATGGCAATTTTTCCACGTAATTCTAGTGCGTCTATACTTTTTAATGCTGCAGAAAGTTGTCCTTTTCCACCATCAATAATAATAAGTTGTGGCAAAGGTTGATTCTCGTCTAATAATCTTTTGTAACGGCGATAGACAATTTCTGTCATCGAAGCAAAATCGTCAGGACCTTCAACCGTTTTTACATTAAAATGTCGGTAATCTTTTTTGCTTGCTTTTCCATCTTTAAAAACCACACATGCCGCAACAGGATTTGTTCCCTGAATATTCGAGTTATCAAAACATTCTATATGGCGTGGCTCAGTCGGTAAACGTAAATCTTTTTGCATTTGTGCCATGATACGATTTGTGTGTCGGTCAGGATCAACAATTTGCAATTGTTTCAATTGTTCGATTCGGTAAAACTTAGCGTTTCGAATCGATAAATCTAAAATTTGTTTTTTATCACCGAGTTGCGGAACTGTTGTTTTGATATTCTCGCCCAAATTCATTTCAAACGGAACAATAATTTCTTTTGATAATAACTGAAAACGTTCCCGAAGTTCGATGATCGCCAATTCTAATAATTCCTCATCAGTTTCGTCCAGTTTTTTCTTCATCTCTAAAGTATGCGAACGAATAATCGATCCGTGGGAGATCTGAAGAAAGTTGACATAAGCTGCACTTTCGTCTGATACAATCGAAAAGACATCAATGTTGGTAATCTTCGGGTTTACAATCGTCGATCTCGATTGGTAATTCTCGAGAACTTCTATTTTTTCTTTGATTTTTTGTGCTTCTTCAAAACGTAAATCCTGCGCATACTGGTTCATCAATCGCTTGAAATCTTTCATACTTTCTTTAAAATTCCCTTTCAGGATTTCGCGGATCGCATCAACTTGTCTTTGGTATTCTTCAAGTGGTTCTAAACCTTCGCAAGGACCTTTGCAATTGCCAATATGATATTCCAGACAAACTTTGAATTTGCCTGAATCGATATTTGATTTGCTTAAATCATAATTGCACGTACGTAATGGATACAATTCTTTGATTAACTCCAGAATCGTATGTACGGTTTTGAAACTGGTATAGGGACCAAAATATTCTGAGCCGTCTTTGACCATACGGCGGGTCGAAAATATTCTTGAAAAAGGTTCTCTTTTAATACAAATCCAGGGATAGCTTTTATCATCACGAAGCAACACATTATAACGTGGCTGCAGGGTTTTTATTAAATTGTTTTCTAACAAAAGTGCATCGGTTTCAGTAGGAACAACGATGTGTTTGATGGTTACAATTTTTTTTACCAATACATTTGTTTTGGCCGTATCGTGTATTTTATTGAAATAGGAAGAAACCCTTTTTTTTAAATTTTTGGCTTTTCCCACATATAAGATCTTTCCCTCTTTATCATAATATTGATACACGCCGGGATTGTCCGGTAAAGTTTGGATTTGAAGATCTAAAGATGGATTTTGCATTCTGTTTTGTTTCTGAAGTACCTGAAAAGCTTTTTTAAAAGTGATTTAGATTCTAAAAAAAAGCTTAACACTGATTTAGTTTCAAATTTACGAAATCAAAAGAATAATTTCTATATTTAGATTTTATAATTCTACATGAAAAATAGTACACCCTTGGTTATTTTTGGCGAATCGATTTTGCCGGGAGAAAACAAAACAATAAACGTCGAAATTGCGAGGTTGCACACAACCACAAAACTTAATATTCCGGTTATTGTGCGTCGGTCAAAGATTGAAGGTCCGGTAGTTTTATTCTCAGCCGGAATTCATGGCGACGAAATAAACGGAGTTGAAGTCGTTCGTCAGATCATTAGCAAAAAGATCAATCGTCCTGCAAAAGGAACTATTATTTGCATTCCGATTATCAATATGTACGGTTTTGTGAATAAATCCCGTGAGTTTCCGGACGGACGCGATTTGAATCGTGTTTTCCCGGGAAGTAAAAAAGGTTCTCTCGCCAGTCGTTTTGCATATCATATCGTGGCCGAAGTTTTGCCAATTATAGATTATGCAGTCGATTTTCATGCCGGAGGTGCAAGTAGATTTAATGCGCCGCAAATCAGAATTACAGAAAACAATCCCGAATTGAAAGTTTTAGCAGATGTTTTTAATGCTCCGTTTACTTTATATTCTAAAAATATCAATGGCTCGTTTAGGAATACCTGTGAGAAAGCCAATATCAAAATGTTGCTTTTTGAAGGCGGAAAATCATTAGACATTAATAATGTGATTGCCAATGAAGGTGTAATGGGAGTAAAGCGTTTGCTGGATTATCTGAATATGCTTGATCCCAAACAAGTGGTCGAAAAAGCTCATGATCCATCCATTTATATAAAATATTCGGTTTGGCTGCGTGCTAAATGTTCCGGCTTGCTGCATGATTATAATTTGATTGGCAAGTTCGTGACCAAAGGAACTATTTTGGCTATTATTACAGATCCGTTTGGTAAATTTGAGCAAAAAGTAAAAGCGCCACATGACGGTTTTGTCATCAACGCTAATCACTCGCCGATAGTTTATGAAGGCGATGCGATTTATCACATGTCTAAAAATAACCCTGAAAATGCCGACGAATAAAAAAGAACTACGACTGCACTATAAAAATCTTCGCAAAGAACTTACCAATGATAATATTGAAGAAAAGAGTTTGGCTGTTGCCAATAATCTAATTCAATTGCCCATTTGGGATAAAACCTATTATCATGTTTTTCTGCCTATCGAAGAACATAAAGAAGTAAATACAGAATATGTTTTGCATTTGCTTTCCGGAAAAGATAAAGAAATTGTGGTTTCTAGAAGTGATTTTGAAACTCGTGGAATGTCGCATTTTTTATTAACGGATAATACCAGAATCAAAAAGAACGAATACAATATTCCGGAACCTGTCAACGGATTACCTGTACCATCGGCAACAATTGATGTGGTTTTTGTACCGCTCCTGGCTTTTGATCTTTCAGGAAATCGCGTGGGTTACGGGAAAGGTTTTTATGATAAATTTCTAACAGAATGCAAACCGGAAACGATTAAAATCGGGCTTTCTTTCTTTGAAGCAGAAAATGAAATAGAAGATGTTTTTGAATCTGATGTGAAGTTGGATTATTGTGTGACGCCTGATAAAGTTTACGAGTTTTGATTTTCTTACCATATAAGTGAAATAAGAAAATATAAAGCGGGATATTTTTTACTGCAATCCCGATATCTATCAAGTGCAAAGAAATTAGGTATGGTTTGGACTTATTTTAATTTTTACATCGCATTATATAGAGACAAACTGCCGTGCATCTTCGCAAAGTTATTGTTATGCCAGATTTAGACGCACTGCTTTGCGCCTCTACAATATGCTGGGTTTAATGTTTTTTACTATAAATAAAACATTGGTCTAATCATAGTCAGGCTTAAATTTACTTATATCACTTGTATGGTGAAGCAGAATATATTTTTTAGTATAAAATATTTAACAGGAATCTTGGCATTAAATTTGGATTGCGGGAATTGCAGATAATTTTCTTAGTACATCCGGAATGCTAATTATTTATTTGATCGAAAAATCAATTACTAATTCCTAAAATTTATTTTAAAATGAAAAATAAACCTTTTTATTTGTTGGCATTCCTTATTGTTGTTTTGGTTAGTTGTAAGAAACAATCTTATTCAGAGGAAGAGTATGCCGCAGAAGCTACAGATATGGCAGTTACTACTACTGATGCAGTTCCCGAAGAGTATATTTCAGATCCTAACACTGAAAGTTATGTAGGACTGGAAGAAAATCCTTTCGAGTCTCCTCAAAAATCTCCACTTTCTACTTTTTCTATAGATGTCGATAATGCTTCTTATACCAATATAAGACGTTTTATTAATGAAGGTCAAAAAGTGCCTAAAGATGCGGTTCGTGTCGAAGAGATGGTGAATTTCTTTAAATACAATTATCCGCAACCGGTAGGACAGCATCCGTTTTCGATCAATACGGAATTGAGTGATGCGCCGTGGAATAAAAACAGTCAGTTACTAAGGATTGGTTTGCAGGGGAAAAATATCCCGATGACCAATTTGCCAGCTTCGAACCTGGTTTTTTTAATCGATGTTTCGGGTTCAATGAGTAAGCAAAACAAGCTCCCATTATTAAAAGAATCCATGAAAATTTTGGTAAAAGGGCTTCGTGCTCAGGATAAAGTTTCTATTGTGGTTTATGCAGGTTCAGCAGGTGTTGTGCTGGAGCCAACTTCAGGCGATAGAAAAGAGGAGATTTTAGATGCTTTTAATAATCTAAGTGCCGGTGGAAGTACAGCCGGAGGTGAGGGAATAGAATTGGCTTATAAATTAGCACAGCAAAATTTTATTAAAGAAGGAAATAACAGAGTTGTTATAGCAACTGACGGAGATTTTAATGTTGGTGCTTCATCAGATGCGGATATGGAAAAACTAATCGAGGACAAAAGAAAATCGGGTGTCTTTCTAACTGTTTTAGGCTACGGAATGGGGAATTATAAGGACAGTAAAATGGAGGTTCTGGCTGATAAAGGAAATGGAAATTACGCTTATATTGATAACATTCAGGAAGCAAATCGTTTTCTGGGAAAAGAATTCAAGGGTTCGATGTTTGCTATTGCCAAAGATGTAAAAATTCAAATAGAATTTAATCCTAAACATGTTCAGGCTTACCGATTAATTGGATATGAAAACCGAAAATTAAAGCCTGAAGATTTTAAGAATGATGCTATTGATGCCGGAGAATTAGGAAGTGGTCATACCGTTACTGCTTTGTATGAGATTATTCCAACAGGCGTTGAAAGTAGCTACGTTCCATCAGATTTAAAATACACAAAAGTAAAAAAAGACGACTCTAATTATAGTGACGAACTGGCTACAATTAAATTTCGATATAAAAAACCTGATGGCGATACAAGCATCGAAATGGTAAACACGATAGAGAATAAAAAAGTTATTCTTGATAAAAGCTCTTCAGATTTCAAGTTCACAACCGCCGTTGCATGGTTTGGATTAAAATTAAGAGACTCAAAATTTATAAGTAATTCCTCTTCTTCTGATATAAAAAACTTAGCGAAATCAGGTATGTCAAATGATGAAGACGGTTACAAAGCAGAGTTTGTAAGACTTGTTGAAGCTGTGAACTAGATTAAGTTCTAAAATGTAAAATCCCAAATTCCATACTAATAATTGGAATTTGGGATTTTTTATTTTGGGATTTTTAAAAGTTTTATTTCACTTCTTTAATTGTCGAGCCATCAATCCAGCCTTCAGTGCCGTCTGTTAGTTCGATTTTTTTCCATTGGCCTACAGTTTCCATAACGTAAACTTTTGCGCCTTCATGCAATAAGAAAATAGCTGCGCCGCCTTTTTGCGGTTCACTACGAACTTCACTTAATTCAGCAAAAACAATCGCCGGGCGATCATTATCGAAATGATTTTTTTCTGACATTCCTGCAAAAATGCTTAATAATAATGCGACTAAAAAAACAAACATTCCTACGAAATAGATTCTTTTAGGAAGCGTAAGCTGCGAGAAATAATATCCAATAAAACTCAATAAAAAAGCAAATGCAATTCCGATAGAAATTTTTGCCCAGGTATTATAATCAAAAATTCCGGTAAAGTTCTGAATCAGTTTTGCAAAACCTACTTTCGGGATTTCTTTGATCTCGTCGATTGTTAGTTTCTTGGCAAATTTCAGGTTGTTTAAAGTCGCAGGATCATGAGGTTTTAAAACTAAAGCCTTTTCATAGTTATAAATTGAAGGTGCGACTTTGTTGAGTTTGTAATACGAATTACCTAAGTTAAAATACAACTCTGCAGAGTGTTGCTTGTCTTCTTTGATAATACTTTCATAAACATCAACAGCCTGCTGATATTGTCCCTTTTGGTACATGGCATTTCCTTTTTCAAAGCTGCTTTGGGCAAAGAAAACCTGTGTGATTAATAAAAAAAGATATACTATATTTTTCATTTTATTTTTGTTAAACCCGACAGGTTGTTAAAACCTGTCGGGTTTGATTTTAAACTAGACAATTTGCTTTTCTAATTCCGAAATAATCAAAACAGCTTTGTCAAAATCCTGCTGAATCGAAGCGCTTGATGCCGGAGCATAACGGGCAAATTCGCAGTTTTCTGTCAAATTAATGAAATTCTGAACAGATTCCGGATTTGCATTTCTTGACAATAATAATTCACTAATGTTGTCTTTGCTCATTTCTGAAGTTTCGATATGCAATTTTGCTTTTAAGAAATTGTGCATTGCTTTCTCCAAAGCAATATAAAACAGCTCTTTGTTTTTAAGTTGTCTTTTCGCTTCAGATAAATATTTCTTCGCGAGTTTATTATTCATTCTAATTCGGTTTCCTGTCACGTCACCATCAATTGCTTCTTTTCGTTTCTTAGCCAAAACAATAATTGGTAAAATCACGAAAGGCAGGAATAATAACATATAATACAAATTAGAACCATAAAAATCATTCTTAGCAATTGGGGCTAAAATTGTTTTTGGTTTAATATACTTGAATTGTTCTGTTGTCGCAATTACATTTTTAGCAGCAGTTGGATTTGCTTCTGCCAGCGTTGGGCCATCTAAAACATCCACCATAATCTCTGGTGAAGTTATTGTTTTATAAGAACCGGTATTCACATCAAAATAAGAAAACTGCATTGCTTTTATGGCATATTTTCCTTTGTATTGCGGCACTATAGAATACTTATCAGTAATTTTTCCTGACATTCCTGAAAGTGATGTTGTCACTTGTTCATCATGAACAGGATCATACATTTCTAATGCATTTGGTACGACAGGTTTTGGAAGTGTGAACAATTTCATGTTTCCGTTTCCGGAAGCACTCACAATTAAGTCCAGGCTTTCCCCGCTTTTAAGTGTCGTTTTAGAAGGCGTAACCGTAAAGTTAAATTTACCAACAGCGCCACCAAAACCTTCTGGTTTACCTGTTTCCGGAAGTGGTTTTACGTTAATTGTTTTTGCGCCGGCAGATACAACCCTGTTATCGTCCGTTAAGATCATCTGGCCATACATATCGCGGCGATTTGAAGGCAATTGTACACCAATGTCAAGAGAAAGCGGTTCGATAGTAAGTCTTCCTGATTTTTGAGGATATAAAATAGTCTTTTTCAGAATAACGAAATAACATCTTTGTCCCTGAAAAGTTCCCTCTTCGGTAGACAATTGTTTGATATCTATATTCTGATTCCAGAAATCATTATACTTAGGTTTTGCCAATTCTTTAAAACCGGTAACATTAATGTTGTTAAAGTATAATTTATAAACCGCGGTAATGGGTTCATTTAAATATGGATTTGTTTTCGAAATCTCAGCAACAAGACTCAGGGTTTCATTTGGTACACCTTGTGGTCTGCTGTTATCATAAGGATCTCTTTCTTGTGCGACAGCATTTGTTACGACTATTTTTATAGGTGCCGTTTTATAAACCTGGCCGTTATATTCTATAGCAGCTTGTTTGATAAAAAAGGTACCTTTTTGATTGGGTTGTAAAATATAAGAATATGCTTTCTGAAAAGAACTTCTGCCGTTTACCCAGGATTGACTTACTTGCTGACTTGGTCCGCCAACAACTCTAAAGCCTTCAAATGAAGGTTGGTCAAAGTTATCGCCATCAACATTCATGATGAAGTCAATGCGCAACCTTTCGTTTATTCCAAGCGTGTTCTTGCTTACTTTGGCTTCAAATTGAACTTGAGCCATAAGCCCTTGAAAAGTGAATAGTAATAGAATTAAATATCTTTTCATTAATTGTTTTCAGTGTTTTTTACGTTAACCGTATAATCGTTAATTTGTATAATCGCCTCTACAATTAAACAAATTAACGATTATACAAATAAACCAAATTTTACCAGTCTTTCTCTGTTTTTCTAGGATTTCCTTTTACTTTTTGAGCGTTTACTTTATCCTGTATTTTCTTTTCTTCGTTGTTTACAGCATCTAATAAATTCTGGACGCGATCTTTAGAAATTCCTCCGGGCTGTGGTTTTGGTTCTCCTTTATTATCAGACTTGTCGTCTTTCTTAGGATCATCTTTACCATCTTTTTTGTCTTTGTCTTTATCGCCTTTGTCGTCTTTCTTGTCTTTGTCCTTATCCTTGTCTTTATTTTTATCCTTGTCCTTGTCTTTATCTTTGTTTTTATCCTTGTCTTTGTCTTTATCCTTATCTTTGTTCTTATCGTTTTTAGGAGGATTCTCTTTTAGTTTTTGTTTTGCCAAAGCATAATTATAACGCGTTTCATCATCTGTAGGGTCGTTGCGTAAAGCTTCTTTATACGCTTCAACAGCTTGCGTATAATCTTTCTCTTTCATGAAAACATTACCTAAATTGTGGAATGCCTTATGTTTTTCAGGTCTTGTTTTCGCATTCTTTATCGCTTTCGCGTAGGCGAATTTAGCTTCAGAAACCTGATTTTGTTTGTAAATCGTGTTTCCTAAGTTGTAAGGAGCAGTGGCACGTTTTGGAAATTTTGATTCTGAAATTCGGTAATTGGCTTCAGCATCAACAAATTTATTCTGCTTATATTCTTCATTGGCATCAGGCAATGTCTTGTCTTTCTCCTGAGCTGAAACCGCCAAAGAGAATGTTAGTAAAATATAAAGAAGTAAATTTTTCATTCTAATTTTTTATGTTTTTTATTTTGCCAAAAATTGCACTAATTATCACTAATCAGATTGTTTTTTATATTTGAATTTCAAAAAGAAGACTCATTTAAAAGGTTTCTTTTTCGTGTAAATTCGTGTAATTAGCGGCTGACTTTATTATTTTTTTTCGTTAAATAAATTCAACTCTTTTATCCAATTTGTTTTTCTTTCTAAAAGGAAGATATCAATAAACAATAGTAAGAAAGCAAAACCGATGAACCACTGAAATTGCGATTGAAAATCGGCCATTTGAGTCGCTTCAAATTCTGTTTTCTGAATGTTGTTTAAGGCGTTTTTTACATATTCTAAAACTTCCTTAGTACTGCCGCCATATACATAACCGCCTTTTGTCGCTTTTGCAATGGTTTTTAATCCTTCCTGATTTAGTTTTGTAATAACAGTTTGTCCGTTTTGATCTTGCTGATAGCTTTTGACTACGCCATTTTCTTTCAGCGGAATCGTTCCTCCTTTTTCTGTTCCAACACCAATGGTTATGATTTTCATTCCCATTTTATTAGCCTCTTCAGCTGCTGCCGAAGCGCCTTCAGAATGGTCTTCTCCATCAGAAATCAAAATCAATAACTTACTTGTTTTACTTTTTTCATCAAAATAAGTAGCAGATAATCTGATGGCTTCGTCAAGAGATGTTCCTTGTGATGAAACCATATCAGGAGTCATACTTTGCAGGAACATTTTGGCAACGCTATAATCTGATGTAATAGGCAAAACCGGGAAAGCACTTCCTGCATACGCTACAATTCCAATTCTGTCGCTTCCTAAATTATTGATGATTTGCGAAACAAGTTGTTTACTTTTCTCTAAACGACTTGGTGCCACATCTTCTGCAAGCATACTTTTCGAAACGTCAACGGCAAAAACAATGTCGATACCTTCACGTTTTACAGTTTCCATTTTTGTTCCAATTTTTGGATTTACTAACCCAATAATCAAACAGGTTAACGCCAAAAGTATTATGCTTAATTTTAATACAGGTTTAAAAACAGATCTTTCCGGGCTCAGTCTTTTTACCATTTCCAGATCACCAAATTCACGCTGTTTTTTTCTTTTCCAATACATATTGAAAAAGAAAACACACACCACAATTGGGATTAATAATAAAAGGTATAAATATTTTTTTTCGTCTAATTCCATAAATGTTTTAAAATTCCAATCCTCTAAATTTCGGGATAAATTCCAAATTCCAATTTCTGTTGTTTGTCTAAAAAGCTAATTCCAAATTCCAATTGTTATTTGGAATTTCTAAAATTGGAATTTTTTAATTTTGAAAAAATTAAATAAAGCTTCTGTAAACGGTATTTCTTAAGCCAACTTCCAATAATAATAAAAAGACTGCCAGTAAAACAAAACCTCTGTATTTTTCGTCGTAATCGTAGAATTTTAATTCCTGGATTTCAGTGGTTTCTAATTTATTAATAGCATTGTATATTTCAGCTAATTTATCATTACTGGTTGCTCTAAAATAAGTTCCATCAGTTTTACGAGCAATATTCTTCATTAATTGTTCGTCGATTTCTACTTTTTGCATTTTATATAAAAATCCACCGTTTGGAGCGTAAGCGTATGGAGATTCTGCCATTCCGTTTGTACCAATCCCAATGGTGTAGACTTTTATGCCGTATTGTTTTGCGATGTCTGATGCTGTTTCCGGTTCAATAAAACCAGCATTATTTACACCATCCGTCATCAAAATAATAACCCTGCTTTTTGCTTTACTGTCTTTAAGACGGTTTACAGCTGTTGCAAGTCCCATCCCAATTCCGGTTCCGTCTTGTAGAACTGTATCGTATTTAATTCCTTTTATAGCTTCAAGAATAATTGCTTTATCACTTGTAACTGGAGTTTTGGTATACGCTTCAGAAGCATACAAAACTAATCCAACTCTGTCATTAGGTCGTTCTCCAACAAAATCTGCTGCTACTCTTTTTAAAGCTTCCATACGGTTTGGCTTTAAATCTTTCGCCAGCATACTTCCTGAAACGTCAATTGCCAAAACAATATCAATACCTTTTGTTGTTTTAGTCTGACTGCTAATATCAACGGTTCTTGGTCTTGCCAATGCAATAATTAAAGAGCTTAGTCCCAAAATCCTGAAAACGTACAAAGAAGGTTTTAATTTTGTTAACAACGATTCGCTGTTTTTGAAACCCTGAGTCGAACTCATCTTTAAGGTAGCCGATTGCTGGTTGCGCTTCCAGAAAAACCAAGCGATTGCAATTGGAATTAATAGAAACAACCAAAAAAATTCTGGATTTAAAAAAGTTATTTTATTCATCAGTTGCTCGCTTTTCTAAGTTCAACAGAATTTAAAATTCTAGTCGTAATATCATTGGCATAGGTATCGCCTTCTTCGTGTATAATCAAAATTTGTTGTAATCCCTGATCTTGTTTAAACAGTAATAGTTCATAGTAAGCCCTTGTACTTGTTTTGTCAACCGGGTTTAAAATCGTCATTGTTCCATAACCTTTTACTCCCTGAATACCTTGACCTGTCTGGAAATCTTCTTGTTTTACAATTATATTTTGCCCGCCCTGAGATTCAATAATTTTTATGGAACCTTCTAAAGCTTTTGCTAAATCTATTTCAGTTGGTGTTTTAAATTTACTTGTAGAAACCGTTACAAAGAAATTATCGACCATGCTTCCGTAAGCAAAAAGCTGCATCTCTTTTATTAAAGCCATAGTTTCTTTTGGAAGTACTTTTTGAGTGTCCATTCGTTTTAAAACCTTTGGAGTTTCAATTAGAACACCCGGATTTCCGTATTCACTTTTTACCCATTGACCTTCTAGTAATTCTTTTGATGCATTACCCAAAACATTGTCTTTTACAACCTTAAAGCCTTTAGTCGCTATAAAGAATACAGTTGTAGCAATTATTAAAAACAAAACTGTTCCCACAGCAATGGCAATACGTTTGTTGCGTTTTTTTAATAATTGAAGTTTAATCTGCTTTTGTTTCTGCGCTTCATTTAATAACTGATCTTCTTCTTCAGCCGGAACTTCAGTTGGGATTGCGTTATCAAGCGTTAAAATTACTTTCTGGATTTTATTTCGGTCTTCAGTAATTTCAAATTCTAAAGGTTTAGATTTTGCAAATTTCACCAAATCGGCCTGACGTAAAACACGCTCTAAATTCTCAACAGTTTCAGGAGTTAACGTCATCTTCTTTTTAGTAGAAGCATTCCTGATCGCCTGGATCAATTCAGAAGTGGTGCTTTCCATTGCCGGAATATGAATCGCTTCTTCAATATAATTACGGGCAATATCTGTTAGTTCACTATAGTATTCCTTAATCTCTCCTTTTTGAACAAGTTCTTTTTGCTCCAGATTATTCAATAAACTTGTGGCTTTTTCGATAGGAGTTTTATAAACTTCTTCTTCAATTTTTTTCTTTTGATGTTTTTTAACGTACCAGTATACAAAAGCCCCAATTCCTAAAATTACGATCAAAGCTAAAATGTATTTCCACCAATCGCCAAGACCAGTATCTGGTGACGTAATATCTTTAATATCATACATTTTTTGCTGTAGCGTGTCCACTTTTACACTGGCAACTTCAACACGAATAGAATCAGTTAGATATGGCTTTTTGTCAATCAGAATCTTAATACTTGGAATAGTGTATTTTCCGGAATCAAATTGCGTTAAACCATATTTTTTGATCAGCTCATAAGTGTCATTCTTTTTAACCGTATCAATTGGATATGATTGAATTACTTCTAACTGACCAATGGTTTTTAGTTTAGGAAAAACAACTTTAGATTTAGAGCTGACAACCGTTTTAAGCGTAAGCTTAAATTCGGCTCCAATTTTATTTTTTGTAGTATCAATGCTCGTCTCTACTTGTTTTTGCTGGGCAAAAATAGCTGAGGAAAGTAAAAATAAAAAGATGTAAAACTTTAATTTCATTTGATTTTTTTAATTTCAGATTTTATTCTAAAATGAATGCTTAATTGGCACGCGGATGACGCGGATTCAAGCGGATTTTATTTTTGGATATTTATATTTTTAAAATCTAATATTCTAACAATCTAAGAAGTCTAAGAAATCTAAAATTATCTTGATTTGAAATATCCCAACAATTTAGTCACATAATTCTCGTCAACTCTTGTGTTTACGACGCCGGCGCCAGATTTACTGAATATTTCTTTGAAATAATTCACTCTGTCGTGATAATGTTTTTCGTAATTCATTCGCACCGTTTTTGAACCTGTGTCGACCAGTTGAATTTTCCCAGTTTCGGCATCAAGCATCGTAACCATCCCTAAATTCGGGATTTTCTCTTCACGAATGTCATATACGCGAACTCCGGTAATATCGTGTTTTTTGGAAGCAATTTTTAAGGTTTGCTCATAATTTTCAGACATGAAATCAGAAATAACAAAAACGATTGCTTTCTTTTTCTGAGTTCCTGATAAAAATTTTAAAGCAGCTCCAACATCTGTTTTTTGACTTTTTGGTTCGAATTCGATCAATTCACGAATGATTCTTAAAACGTGTGAACGGCCTTTTTTTGGCGGAATATACAATTCTACATTATCAGAAAATAATATTAAACCAATTTTGTCATTATTTTGTGTAGCCGAAAAAGCCATCGTTGCCGCAATTTCGGTGACGATGTCTTTCTTGAATTGACTTTTTGAACCAAAACCTTCTGAACCCGAGATATCTACCATTAACATCATGGTCAATTCACGTTCTTCTTCAAAAACTTTTACGTGGGCTTCGTTGTAGCGTGCAGTTACATTCCAATCGATGTTACGAATATCATCGCCGTATTGGTATTGACGTACTTCACTAAAAGTCATCCCGCGCCCTTTGAATGAAGAGTGGTATTCTCCCGAAAAGATATGATTACTCAGTCTTTTGGTTTTGATTTCTATTTTCCGTACTTTTTTTAAAAGCTCTTTTGTATCCATTTTATTTGTTTAAAGTTTAGAAGTTTCAAGTTTCAAGTTTGCTTTACAACAACCTGAAACTTGAAACATTAAACAAATTTTTAAGGTACTTCAATCTCGTTTACGATTTTGTTGATAATGTCTACAGAAGTAATGTTTTCAGCTTCAGCCTCATACGTGATTCCAACTCTGTGACGTAGAACATCATGTACAACAGCACGAACATCTTCCGGAATTACATATCCACGACGTTTGATAAAAGCGTAACATTTTGCTGCAACAGCTAAATTGATACTTCCACGTGGTGATGCTCCAAAACTAATAAGAGGTTTTAAGTCCGCAAGTTTGTACTTCTCTGGGTAACGAGTAGCAAATATGATGTCTAAGATATATTTTTCGATTTTTTCGTCCATGTAAACTTCACGAACCGCTTCCTGAGCACGTAAAATTTGCTCTACAGAAACTACTGCATTTACTTTTTCGTAAGATCCTTTTAAGTTTTGACGAATTACAAAACGCTCTTCGTCAATTTTTGGGTAATCAATTACGGTTTTAAGCATAAAACGATCGACTTGCGCTTCCGGAAGTTGGTATGTTCCTTCTTGCTCAACAGGATTTTGAGTTGCCAATACTAAAAACGGACGATCAAGTTTGAAAGTTGTGTCGCCAATTGTTACTTGTTTTTCCTGCATCGCCTCCAAAAGTGCCGACTGAACCTTTGCCGGAGCACGGTTAATCTCATCGGCAAGGACGAAATTAGCGAAGATTGGTCCTTTTTTAATCGAAAACTCATTTGCTTTGATGTTGTAAATCATCGTACCAACTACATCGGCAGGTAATAAGTCGGGAGTAAACTGAATACGGCTGAATGAACCCTGCACTGCTTGCGACAAAGTATTTATCGCTAAAGTTTTGGCTAATCCCGGAACACCTTCAAGCAAAATGTGCCCTTGTCCCAGAAGTCCAATTAGTAAACGCTCGACCATATGTTTCTGGCCCACAATAACTTTGTTCATTTCCATTGTAAGAAGGTCTATAAAAGCACTTTCTCTTTCAATTTTTTCATTTATCGCTCTAATGTCTAAAGTCGTTGTATTTTCTTCCATATGAATATTTTTAAAACCTTTTTAAAACCTTGATTTTTATGCCTTACTTTTGAGAGTGCAAATTGAATATTTTTTGAGAAGTAAGATGTTAAAGAATGGTTAAAACTTCGACCAACGACCTAATTTTAAGGACTAATTGTGAATCTATTTTTATATTTTTAAGAACTTTGATGATTATGCTTCAGAAAAGCATATTTATTACCAAAAATAACGCAATACAACCATGAGTAAAACAGCATTATCGCCCATAATTTCGGGCACTATGAATTGGGGAGTTTGGGATAAAAACCTTACAACTAAAGAAATGGAGAATCTGATACAGCTATGTATCGAAAACAAAATTACAACTTTTGATCACGCAGACATTTACGGATCTTATACCACAGAAGCTGATTTTGGAAAAGCATTTCATAACAGCAAAATCCCGAGAGAGAAATTACAATTAATTACTAAATGCGGAATTCAGATGATTGCTGAAAAACGCCCGGAAAACAAAATCAAACATTACGATTATTCTAAAGAATATATTATTTGGTCTGTTGAGGAATCACTAAAAAAACTGAAAACAGATTATGTTGATGTTTTTTTATTGCACAGACCTAGTCCTTTAATGCAGGCCGATGAAATTGCAGAGGCAGTAGAACAATTAAAAGCAGAAGGAAAAATTATTGATTTTGGACTTTCGAATTTTACGAGTTCTCAAACGGAATTGATTCGTCAGAAAACAGAAGTAAGTTACAATCAGGTGCAATTTTCGGCTACACATTATGAGCCAATGACAGATGGAAGCTTAGATTATATGCAAACACACGGAATCCGACCATTGTCATGGAATCCTCTTGGAACTGTTTTTAGAGAAGATACCAAACAAACACGTCGTTTGAAAAAATTATTGTCTGATTTGGTTCAGAAATATGGTTTCGGTTCTGATACGCTTTTGTTAGCCTGGATCTTAAAACATCCTTCAGGAGTAGCTCCAATTGCGGGAACAGTAAATATTGCCAGAATTCAATCGCTTATGAAAGCTGTAGAATTAGAAATGGATAAAGAAGACTGGTTTGCTGTCTGGACAGAAAGTATGGGAGATGATGTGCCTTAAATAGTACATTCTGAAATGATACGATTAGAAAAATTCGATACAAAAGACTATTCACAATTAATCAATAGTATTAAGGATGCCCGTGAATTGATGCAATTTGCAGGACCGGAATTCACTTTTCCTTTAACAGAAGAACAAATAGAGAGATCGCTTTCTGATAAAAACAGGATTGCTTTTAGGGTTGTAAATGTTTCTAATGATTCGACTATCGGACATTGTCAAATTTGTTTTAAAGACAAGTTTGCAAATCTGGGAAAGATTCTGATTATGGATGAATTGCTTCGGGGAAAAGGAATTGGGAAACAAATCCTGACTTTGCTTCTGGAATTTATTCTTGAAAATAGTAAGCAGAGAAATGTTGAGCTCAATGTTTTTGACTTTAATACGAGTGCCATCAAATGCTATGAAAAGATTGGTTTTGTTATTAATAGGGATAAAAAATTTGTTCGGGAAATGGATAGTGAAACCTGGACAGCTCTCAATATGCAGTTGGATTTAGATAATTGGATCAGGAAAGATTAAAAATTTTTATGCCACAGATTAAATGGATTATAAAATCATTTTAATCCATTTAATCTGTGGCAAAATAAATAAACACATAGAATCATAGATTTTTATTGTTTTGAATAAGGTAAAAATAGATGATAAATCATTTTTACATAGCGATGAATTCATGCAAAGTAAAACGCCTTTTTTAAGCTTTAAACTATGTATCTATGTGTTAAAAATAATATTTACAATGAAAAAAACAGTTTTGATTACTGGAGCTACAAGCGGAATTGGTAAAGCAACCGCACAAATAATGGCTAAGAATAATTATAAAGTTGTGCTTTGCGGAAGACGTAAAGACCGCTTAGTGGAGCTTGAAAAAGAGCTTTCGGCTTTTACAGAAGTACATTCTTTATCATTTGATGTTCGCGATAAAAAAGATGTTCTTGAAAAAATTGATTCTCTTCCTGCTGCATTTTCAGATATTGATATTTTGATCAATAATGCCGGAAATGCCCATGGTTTAGATCCGATTCAGACAGGAGATTTAGACGATTGGGATGCTATGATTGATATCAATGTAAAAGGGCTTTTGTATGTTTCAAAAGCAGTGATTCCGAAAATGACAGAAAGAAAGTCCGGACATATTATTAATATAGGTTCAACGGCGGCCAAAGAAGTTTACCCAAACGGAAATGTGTATTGCGGTACAAAACATGCAGTTGATGCTATAACTGCCGGAATGCGAATTGATTTAAATCCTTTTAATATTCGTGTTGGAGCAATTCATCCCGGAATGGTAGCGACAGAATTTAGCGAAGTGCGTTTTAAAGGAGATGTAGAAAAGGCTTCGAATGTTTATAAAGGTTTTGATCCATTGCAGGCAGAAGATATTGCAGACATTATTCATTTTGTAGTTTCAAGACCGTATCATGTAAACATTGCTGATTTAGTAGTGATGAGTACGGCACAAGCATCGTCGACAATTGTTAAGAGAGTGTAAAATATTATTTATTTCTATTTTTTATTATGATTATCATAGTCCCAGCGGGACGCCATATTTATAGATTTTTTTAAATTTATTAAACATCAACCCATCGGGGTGAAATATTATATAAATCAGTGCTCAGATATCGCTCCGCTGGAGCTTTGCTTCTTGATAGACATGTATTATTAGCTATAAATATAACGCTCCGCTGGAGCTTTATTTTGAAGTTTTAAATTTGGAGTAATACAAATTTAAAAGTGTTTCGGATAAATAAAATTAATGTAAATTAGTGCAGTTCGTGGCAGAAAAAAACTAAACTATGATCAATAAACGCCTTTTAATAAAAAATCTACTTGCTCATAATGATGAGAGCAGTTTTTATGACAAAAAAAGGCAATTGAATTTGCATTCTCGTGAAGGCAAGGGGAAGTTTCTGAAACACATTTGTGCGTTGTCGAATTCAAACCCAACTAATAATTCGTATATCGTGGTTGGAGTCGAAGATCATGATAACGAAATTGTTGGCGATGACTTTTTCGACGATAGCAGAATTCAGAATCTGGTAAATGCTTTTCTGGAAAATCCGCCTAAAATTCAATACGAAAATGTGCCGTTTCCGAATCTTCCAAAAGATAAGGTAGTAGGGTTGGTTACCATTAAACCCAAAAGCAAAATATCGTATTTCAAAAAAGGAATTCACACAACTCCGGCCAATAGTGTTTTTATACGACGCGGCAGCAACTCTGTTCCTGTTGAAGGAGAAATTGAAAAAAATTATCAAAATACTGAAACCGTAATTGGGATCGAGAATAGTTCCCGCAATAGTATTCAGTATACACTTGATGGGGTAATCGATTTTATGAATTTCAGGCACAAAGACATGTCGCCTAAATATCATGTTTTTAAAGAATTATTTGTGATTTGCTGGGCGGGAGTTTCTAATAAATCCCGTGATAAAACCTTTTTGTCACGTGTTGATATCGAATTGATCAACGAACAAATTAAACTTTTTTATTCGGCTCAGGATGTGGTTACGATTGTTTTTGACGACGATAGTTTTACGATAACCGAATATGTTCCGCTTGGATTAAATGATAAAACAAGTTTTTATCCTTTAGAGAAACAAACAATTCACTTTTTTGATAACGGTTATTATAAGATCGATCGGGTAATGCTTTTTCAGCCACCGGAATTCAATAGAAAAATGTTGTATCATATTTATAATGCAAATACTGCATTGCTTCAAAAACTGCAAAAAGGTATTGCATTATCTGAACGGGAACTAAAAGACCTGGAGAATCTTCCATCAACTTTTATGATTTGTTATTTAAATGGTTTTGATGATGCCAAGCAAAAGCTGATTGACGCTAAATTGCTTTTGAAACCTTTTGGAAATATCTATTTATCTTTTAAAGAAGCGTTGAGGATTCTTAGAAAAATGAAATATGATTTTCAGGAAGGGACTAAATAAGGTTCAGAGGTTCAAAGTTACAAAGTGGCAAAGGTTTTCTGTAGAGTTTGATCGTAGAGGCGCACAGCAGTGCGTCTAATACAAAGGGTTTTTTAAGGTTCAGAGGTTCAAAGCTACAAAGTGGCAAAGGTTTTCTATAGAGTTTGATCGTAGAGGCGCACAGCAGTGCGTCTAATACAAAGGTTTTTTTTAAGGTTCAGAGGTTCAGGCTACAAAGTGGCAAAGGTTTTCTGTAGAGTTTGATCGTAGAGGCGCACAGCAGTGCGTTTAACATAAAGGGTTTTCGTTTTTTGAATTGCCTCCAGCTAAAGCTCAATGTCATTAGTAAGGGAAGATCTATGATTCTTTTGTCGAATAGATCTTGCGCAAAGGCGCTAAGTTACATCCATTTCCTTTGCAACTTTGCGCGAATTTTTTAGCCATAATTGTTTAAAAAAAAGCTTGATTTAATGACATTGCGCTTTAACTGGAGATTATGATTAATGAGTTGTGTTCATTGGCTTTAGCCAAATTATCGATATTTCAAGTCAAAAATAAATTATTGATACTTCAAATACTTACTCACTTTTTCATAAGGAAACAAAATCTCTTTTGCACCATCTGCATACGAAGCAGCTTCATAAGAGTTGTAATATAAAAGCAAACCTTTATTGGTATAAAAGATATTTTGAGGTAATTGAAATTTGTCATTTTCGAACATTAATCCTGTAGCATTAATATTTAAATTTTCTGGAATTTTATATTTCGCCCTGAATTCTTTTTCGGCGAAAGCTTTAAATTCTTTTTCGTTTTTGAATATTTGATGGGTAAAAATGGTTTTCCCGGTTTTAGGATCGAATAATAAAGATCGAAAACCCTGATAACCATGAGCGCCACCGGTAAAAGTATAATGGTCAAGTTTTATATTGATAATCTGATCGGATTCAAATTCGACGTTTCCTTTTATTTTGCCTTCCCAGCCAAAAGTTTCAGAAGGGAATTTTTTGTGCATTTCTTCATAAGAAGTAATAAAAGAGGCTGCCAGACTTTTATAATCATTTGCTTTTGATGGATCTTCCTCAAAATAAACAATCTCTTTTATAACCGAAAACACTTTTTTGTTGATGCTGTCAGCAACTATAGGAACATTTTTGGCGACAGGAACTGAGATAGTAATTTTTGGGCAATCTTTTTTACAAGTAATTGTAGATTCTTTTTCAAATGTCTCATTTTCAAATGCAAGCTCTTTGTGGCAACTTGTGAGTACTAAAAACAAAAAGGCTGATAAAATATAATGTTTCATATCAAAAAGTGTTAATTATATACAAAGGTAAGAAGTTGTATCAGGATTAAAATAAATTAAACGGTAAATTTGTACCACGTTTAAGCATTTAAAATTTGTAACATTATGAAATTCAATACTAAAGTTATACATGGCGGTCAACATCATGATCCAAGTACAGGAGCTGTTATGCCTCCGGTATATCAAACTTCAACTTTTATACAAACAAGTCCGGGAAAACCTTTGGCGGATTATGAGTATAGCAGGGCGTCGAACCCAACTCGTACGGCTTTAGAAAATGCTTTGGCAAGTATTGAAAATGGTACTCGGGGATTGGCTTTTTCATCAGGTTTAGCAGCGACAGATTGTGTTTTAAGATCGTTTAAAGCTGGTGACGAAATCATTGCGATGGATGATTTATACGGTGGAACATATAGAATGTTCTCACGCATTTATAAAGATTCAGGAATTAAATTTCATTTTGTTGATATGACAGATATCGAGAAATTGAAATCCTTGATTAACGAAAATACGAAATTGATTTGGGTTGAAACACCTACAAATCCGTTAATGAAATTAGCAGATATTCAGGAAGTAGCAAAAATTACTAAAGCGAATAATATTTTATTTGCTGTTGATAATACATTTGCAACACCATATTTGCAAAAACCACTTGATTTGGGAGCTGATATTGTAATGCATTCTGCTACAAAATATTTAGGAGGACACTCTGATGTTATCGCCGGAGCTTTGATTGTAAAAGACGAGGCTTTAGGAGAACAATTGCATTTTCAGCAATTTGCAACTGGCGCAACACTTGGACCAATGGATAGTTTTTTGGTTTTAAGAGGGATCAAGACACTTTCGTTACGAGTGCAAAGACATTGCGAAAACGGAGAAAAAGTAGTAGAATATTTAAGCAATCACCCTAAAATAAATACAGTTTATTACCCGGGTTTAAAAAGCCATCCGTTTCATGAAATTGCTAAAAAGCAAATGAAAGCTTTTGGCGGAATGGTTTCTTTTACTTTTAAATCAGGTAAAAAAGAAGATTCTATTGCATTTTTAGAAAAGTTGAAAGTATTTACTTTGGCGGAATCTTTAGGCGGAGTTGAATCGTTGGCCAATCATCCGGCTTTAATGACACATGCTTCTATTCCGGCAGAAAAAAGAGCTGAAGTTGGTATTACTGACGATTTGGTTCGATTAAGTGTTGGTATCGAAGATGCTGAAGATTTAATTGCAGATATTGAGCAAGCTCTTGCATAAAAACAGAAAGCCCCAACTCTAAAGAATTGGGGCTTTCTGTTTATTTTTACTAATAATTCTTAATACAAAGTCCGATTAATGAATTTTTATTAAAAATATTAAAATAATGAATATAACAGTGTCAAATTACTGTAAATTAGCGAACCTGAAACGTAGATATTTCAGATAAGTCATATTATAGACAAAAGTTGTAATTGATGTTTAATTTTTTTTTAGTAAATATCAATTTAGAGTACATTTGCCATTAACGAAAACGTTTTCTTAAATATTAATAATCTAATAATCATGTCACAAAGTATTGCCGCTTTTATGGATTCGGTTAGCGAAAAAAACCCGAATGAATCAGAGTTTTTACAAGCAGTTTTAGAAGTTGCCGAAACGGTAATTCCTTTTATTGAAGAAAATAAAAAATATCAGAATAAAATGCTTTTAGAGCGTATGGTTGAGCCTGAACGTGTTATCATGTTTAGAGTAAACTGGTTAAGCGATAAAGGCGAAATTCAGGTAAACAGAGGATATAGAATTCAAATGAACTCTGCCATAGGACCTTATAAAGGCGGTTTGCGTTTTCATCCATCAGTTAATTTAAGCATTTTAAAGTTTTTAGCTTTCGAGCAAACTTTCAAAAATAGTTTAACAACATTACCAATGGGTGGTGGAAAAGGTGGTTCTGATTTTGATCCAAAAGGAAAATCAGATAATGAAATCATGAAATTCTGTCAAAGTTTTATGACAGAGCTTTCAAGACATATTGGTGATAATACTGATGTTCCTGCAGGTGATATTGGAGTAGGTGGTCGTGAAATTGGTTATTTATTTGGTCAGTACAAAAGATTAAGAAATGAGTTTACCGGAGTTCTGACAGGAAAAGGAATTCAATACGGAGGATCGTTAATACGTCCAGAGGCTACAGGATACGGAACAGTTTATTTTGCTCAGAGCATGCTGGAGACAAAAGGAGATAGTTTTAAGGGGAAAACGGTTGTTGTTTCCGGTTCAGGAAATGTTTCGCAATATGCAGTAGAAAAAGCCAACGAATTAGGCGCAAAAGTAGTTACTCTTTCTGATTCTAATGGATATATCTATGATGCAGACGGAATTGATGCTGAGAAATTAGCTTTTGTAATGGAGCTTAAAAATGAATTGAGAGGAAGAATCAGTGAGTATGTATCGAAATATCCTAATGCAAAATATGTAGAAGGAAAACGTCCTTGGGAAGTAAAATGTGATGTTGCTTTGCCTTGCGCTACTCAAAATGAATTAGATGGTGATGAAGCTAAAACTTTAGTTGCTAACGGATGTATTGCTGTTGCAGAAGGAGCTAATATGCCATCTACGCCAGAAGCAGTTACCGCTTTTGTAAATGCTAAAATTTTATTTGCTCCAGGAAAAGCTTCTAATGCCGGAGGTGTTGCAACTTCAGGACTTGAAATGTCACAGAATTCTTTGCGTTTAAGCTGGAGTTCTGAAAAAGTTGATCAAAGATTAAAAGAAATCATGTTAGCAATTCATGCTTCATGTGTAAAATACGGTTCAGATAAATCAGGATATATTGACTACGTAAAAGGAGCTAATATTGCAGGATTTGTTAAAGTTGCAGATGCTATGCTTGCTCAGGGCGTAGTATAAATTTTAACCGAAGATTTTAAGATGCCTTCATTTATCTTTTTAAAAGATGTGTGAAGGCATCTTTGTTTTTAAAAGCACAGATTTTACGAATTTGCCCAAAATTTAATTATGTTAATCGGGTTGGTGGAATTAATTTCAGCAACTAATTAATGACAATTAGTGAAAATCGTGTTTATTTTGTCCTTATGTTCAAAGGTTAAAGTAACTTCGTGAATAATATTTAAAATCTTATTTTGTTAGTAAAAACCAAAGCAATAGTAATCTCGTCATTAAAATTTCAGGAGAAAAGTTTGATTGTAAAATGTTTTACGCTTTCAAACGGCTTGAAAACGTATTTTGTACGTGATGCTTTTTCGAGTCGGAAAGCCAGTCAGAAAATTGCTTATTTTCAGCCATTATCAATTCTCGAAATCGAAGCCGTGCATAAAAATAAGGGCACGTTAGAAAATTTCAAAGAAATAAAAACAGCAGTCCCTTTTCAGAGCATTCATACTGATATTGTAAAAAGCACAATGGTGATGTTTTTATCAGAAATGCTGCATTACTCCATTCAGGAAGAAGAAAAAAATGAGTCACTTTTTGTTTTTTTAGAAACAGCTTTAACCTGGTTGGATCATCATGATGAAATTTCTAATTTTCATTTGATTTTACTTTTAGAAATAACAAAATATTTGGGTTTTTATCCTGATACATCAGACATTGATTTGCCATATTTTGAAATGAACGATGGTGTTTTTACGCACTTTCATGGTTTGAGTGCGCTTACGGAACACGAAACAAATTTGTTTAAAAAACTAATAGATTTGAAATTTGATAACGCCCAAAAAGTCTTTCATGTCATCGAGAGACAGATTTTATTAAAAATTCTGATTGATTATTACAGTTTTCATTTAGATGGCTTTAAAAGGCCAAAATCCCTTGATGTTTTGAAAGAAATATTTTCTTAATAACTCATGCTTTAGTGAGATTTAAAAAGACTTTTTTTATATAAAAAATAATATTTAGAATTGATTGGTTTCTGGATTATTAACTCGGTTTTTTGAGATTAGTACCGGAAACTAATCAATTCTTATGTTTTTGTACCAATTATCTCAACAAAAGTTTGTGAAATTTCAAGAAATTGATGGTCAATAATCCAAAATTCCTTACTTTCGCACCTCGTTTAAGAAAAGGATAAAATGAGCACAAAATTTACTGAATACAAAGGACTTGACTTGCCAGCGGTAGCGTCAGAAGTACTTGATTTTTGGAAGGAAGAAAATATATTTGAAAAGAGTGTAACTACTCGCGAAGGTGCAGAGCCTTTCGTATTTTTTGAAGGTCCGCCTTCAGCAAACGGATTACCGGGAATTCACCACGTGATGGCACGTGCGATTAAAGATATTTTTTGCAGATATAAAACTCAAAAAGGTTTTCAGGTAAAAAGAAAAGCCGGTTGGGATACTCACGGATTGCCAGTAGAATTAGGTACCGAGAAAGAACTTGGAATTACAAAAGAGGATATTGGTAAAACAATTTCTGTCGAAGAATATAACGAAGCGTGTAAAAAAACCGTAATGCGTTATACTGACGTGTGGAATGACCTGACCGAAAAAATGGGATATTGGGTAGATATGGAAGATCCATATGTTACCTACAAACCTAAATATATGGAGTCTGTTTGGTGGCTTTTGAAACAAATCTATGATAAAGGTTTGTTGTACAAAGGATACACAATTCAGCCATATTCTCCTAAAGCAGGAACAGGATTGTCTTCTCATGAAGTAAATCAGCCTGGAGCATATCGTGATGTTACAGATACTACAATTGTAGCACAGTTTAAAACATTGCCGGAAACATTGCCTTCATTTTTACAAGGTTTTGGAGATATTCACATCTTGGCCTGGACGACAACTCCATGGACATTGCCGTCGAATACTGCATTGACAGTTGGTCCAAGAATTGACTACGTTTTAGTAAAAACATTCAATCAATACACTTTCGAACCAATCAATGTTGTTTTAGCTAAAAATTTAGTTGGTAAACAATTTGGGAAAGGATTTTTTGCAAGTGAAGACGATGCTGACTTTATTAATGTAAAAGAAGGTGATAAAAAACTTCCGTACAAAATTCTGGCAGAAGGAAAAGGTTTAGATCTAGTCGAGATTCGTTACGAACAATTATTGCCATATGTATTGCCTTATCAAAATGCTGAAAATGCATTTAGAGTAATCGCCGGAGATTTTGTAACTACAGAAGACGGAACCGGAATTGTTCATACTGCTCCAACTTTTGGTGCTGATGATGCTAAAGTAGCAAAAGAAGCAAAGCCGGAAATTCCGCCAATGTTAGTTTTAGACGAAACCGGAACGGCAGTTCCTTTGGTCGATTTACAAGGAAAATTCACTTCGCATTTAGGAGATCTTGCCGGTAAATACGTCAAGAACGAATATTATGATGCAGGACAAGCTCCGGAGCGTTCTGTAGATGTAGAAATTGCTATTCGATTAAAAGAAGAGAATAAAGCCTTTAAGGTTGAGAAATACGTACACAGTTATCCACACAGCTGGAGAACTGACGAGCCGTTATTATATTATCCGCTAGACTCCTGGTTCATAAAAGTAACCGATGTAAAAGATAGAATGTTCGACCTGAACGAAACTATCAATTGGAAGCCTAAGTCTACTGGTGAAGGACGTTTTGGGAATTGGTTGAAAAATGCCAACGACTGGAACTTATCTCGTTCTAGATATTGGGGCATTCCGTTGCCAATTTGGAGAACAGAAGATAAAAAAGAAGAAGTTCTTATTGGTTCTGTTGAAGAATTGTACAATGCGATTGAAAAATCTATTGAAGCAGGTTTTCAAAAAGAAAATCCGTTTAAAGGTTTCGAGATCGGAAATATGTCTGAATCTAATTATGATTTAGTGGATCTGCATAAAAATGTAGTCGATCAAATTACTTTAGTTTCGGCTTCCGGCCAGCCAATGAAACGCGAAAGCGATTTAATTGATGTTTGGTTCGATTCTGGAGCAATGCCTTATGCACAATGGCATTATCCTTTCGAGAATAAAGACAAAATTGACGAGAATAAAGATTTTCCTGCTGATTTTATTGCAGAAGGTGTAGATCAGACTCGTGGCTGGTTTTATACATTGCACGCAATCGGAACATTGGTTTTTGATAAAGTAGCGTATAAAAATGTAGTTTCGAATGGTTTGGTTTTAGATAAAGACGGAATTAAGATGTCTAAGAGTAAAGGGAATACAATTGATCCTTTTAAAACCATTGCAGAATACGGTCCTGATGCCACACGTTGGTACATGATTATGAATGCAAATCCTTGGGATAACTTAAAATTTGATCTTGAAGGAATTGCTGAGGTACGTCGTAAATTCTTCGGAACATTATACAACACCTATTCATTCTTTTCGTTATATGCCAATATCGATGGATTTAAATACGCTGAAGCGGAAATACCGTTAAACGAAAGACCTGAAATCGATCAATGGATTATATCTGAATTGCATACATTAATAAAATTTGTTGATGAATGTTATGCGGATTATGAGCCTACCAAAGCAGCAAGAGCAATTTCTGACTTTGTTCAGGAAAACCTGAGTAACTGGTATGTTCGTTTATGTCGTCGTCGTTTCTGGAAAGGAGAATATGCCCACGATAAAATTGCAGCTTATCAAACGCTTTATACTTGTCTGTTAACGATCAGTAAATTAAGCGCTCCGATCGCTCCTTTTTTCATGGATAAATTATACCGTGATTTAACGACTTCTACAGGAACCGAGCAATATAGCAGTGTTCACTTGGCTCAGTTCCCAAAATTTGTCGAAAACTTTGTTAATAAAACGTTAGAAAGCAAAATGCAGAAGGCGCAAACCATCTCATCTCTTGTTTTATCGCTTCGTAAAAAGGAAATGATTAAGGTGCGTCAACCTTTGCAAAAGGTAATGATTCCGGTACTTGATGAAAATCAAAGAGCCGAAATTCAGGCAATTTCTGAGCTTATAAAAGCGGAGGTAAACGTTAAGGAAATCATACTTTTAGAGGATGATTCAGATATACTGGTAAAACAAATTAAGCCTAATTTTAAAGCGTTAGGTCCTCGTTTTGGTAAAGATATGGGGTTGATTTCCAAAGAGATACAATCTTTTTCTGCAGATCAGATTAATCAATTAGACAAGCAAGGCACGTTAGACATTGTTATTGCTGGAAATAGTGTAACTTTATCATTAGAAGATGTCGAAATAACATCTCAGGATATCGAAGGCTGGTTGGTTGCAAATTCAAACGGAATAACAGTTGCGCTTGATATCACAATCTCTGGAGAATTGAAAAACGAAGGAATCGCAAGAGAGTTGGTAAACAGAATTCAAAATATCCGTAAAGATTCTGGATTTGAGGTTACTGATAAAATTAAAGTTCAAATAAAAAGAAGCGGTATTTTAGAAGAAGCAATTCTGAAAAATATAGACTATATAAAGTCTGAGACATTAACAGATGAATTGGTTTTTGTGGATGCATTAGAAAACGGCACAGAAATTGAATTCGATGATATAAAAACAATGATATTAATTTCAAAATAATATAAATACCATGACAGATGAAATTACAAGATACTCTGATGCTGATTTAGCTGAGTTCAAAGAAATAATTCAAAATAAAATACAAAAAGCACAAGCCGATCTGGATTTAATAAAAAGTGCTTATATGAATGATTTGAATAACGGAACAGATGATACTTCTCCAACTTTTAAAGCATTTGAAGAAGGAAGCGAAACAATGTCAAAAGAAGCAAACTCACAGTTGGCTATCAGACAGGAAAAGTTTATACGCGATCTGAAAAATGCATTATTCCGTGTTGAAAATAAAACATACGGTATTTGTAAAGTAACAGGAAAGTTAATTGGCAAAGAAAGGCTAAAAATCGTTCCTCATGCTACAATGAGTATCGAAGCGAAAAACTTGCAACGATAATAAATACTTAATAAAATAAGCGCTCCTTTTAGGGGCGTTTTTTTTTTTTTTGTTTGTTTGTTTAATGTTTTACGAAAATGTGTTTATGGATAGCTGTAAAGCTTTTGAAAGAATTTAATTGCAATTTCTAAAAAGAAGTCGAAATTGTATCCGCTTTTTTTTGTAAGAAGTAAAAGCATTCGATTTGGGGCGAAGATTGTTTGTTTTAAATTAGAGCTATCCTGAATACAGATAGCTCTAATTTAAAATAGAACTAAAAAATTAAGCTAAGTTTTTCTCTAGCTCTAACTTGTGTTTTCTTAAGACAGCTCTTGTCATTCCTAAATTTGCCTTACTTGCATCTGCGGCAAGATAAATCATGAATTTTTTGTTTGGAGAAATGTCGATAATGTGAATTTGATTCGAAAGAGTAATCAGGATATCTTCAATGTCCTGGTTTAAGTTTAAGGCCTTTACCGCGTTTAGTTTTGCCTTTACAACCTCAAGGTTGTAAGCTGCTGCAAGTTCAGGATCAAAACCGGGGTCAACTGTTAAATTTCCAAAACTTAATCCTGATTCAATTTCGGTTACAGCCACTGCTATAAATCCATTTACGTTGGTTTTCATTTCGTTTAAAAACACATTTAAAAAGTCGTTACTCATAATTTAGGTGGATTTGTTGGGTGAATAGATTTATGTTATTTTAATAGGGAATTCTTACTCAATTCTGTCGCAACTTCATCTGTTGACCGCATTAATAAACCCAGATTGCTTCCGTCTTTTGAAAAAGCAATAATAAAATTAGTACCGCTTATTTTATTTCCAACGACAACCCCTTCAGATGTTTTTAAAAAAAGCTGTTTTAATACACCTTTGTCTAAATCAATTAAGAATTTTTCGCTCATTGATAAAATTGCAGCGCTCATTGCAGCGACACTGTCTCCGTAATCTATATTTAAAGATGTGATTAATTTTCCTTTTCCATTTAAGATTAATGCAGCAGAAGATTTGGTGTTAACCAGGAAGTCGTTTAGTGTGGATGTGATCTCATTCATATTTGTAGGATTTGGGGGAATTGTTAAAATTAATTCATTTCGATGTCTATTAGTGAAAAATGTTGCTTTTCGATCTAAACAAGTGTTAATTTTTACTAACAAATATAAATTAAATTATGTATTATTGTAATACCAAATCATTAATAATTTATTTATTTAACATAAAAAACTTACACAATGGCTAAAGTATTGAAATTCAAAGACGTGAACTCTGATGTGGAGAGCAGATTGAAAGATTTTGAAAAAATCCGCATTAAATTTAAATCCGATGTAAAAAAGGCTGAAGTCAAGAAGGCAACAGCAGGAAAAGAGGGTAAAGGTTTGCTTAAGTCTATCTCTGATTTTTTTGCCGATAGTCCAAAGAAACCTGTCCAGTCAACGGTTAAAAAATAAACTTTTTGATAGTGATTAAAATAAGCCGACGCATCTAAGTTTGTGTTGTGAAAGAATTAACGCTCCTTAGGGGGCGTTTTTTTTGTTTAAATTGTTACTTTTGCCCATCAAAATTTATTTAAATGTCATTACGAAAAGCGTATTTCCTTATATTTTTAGTTTTAATTGTTGATCAGCTTTCAAAAATCTATGTAAAAACAAACTTTGCTTTAGGTGATGAGGTGGTAGTTTTTGATTGGTTCAGAATTCATTTTATCGAAAATGAAGGAATGGCCTGGGGTACAAAAATACCGGGGCAATATGGAAAATTGATCTTAACTATTTTTAGAATTTTTGCTGTTTTCGGAATTGCCTATTGGTTGTCTGATTCGATCAAGAAGCGTCATTCGACTTATTTAGTCGTTGCAATTGCGCTTATTTTTGCAGGTGCGGCAGGAAATATAATCGATTCTGTTTTTTACGGGGTTATTTTTGATGACAGTAATGGTAATCTTGCAACACTTTTTTCTCCGGAACCTTACGGAACCTGGTTTCATGGTTTAGTGGTAGATATGTTTTATTTTCCGATATGGAGAGGAACTTTGCCAAATTGGTTTCCTATTTGGGGTGGTGAAGATGTGTCATTCTTTAATGCTATTTTTAATGTTGCTGATATGGCCATTTCTACAGGAGTGGGAATTTTGTTAGTTTTTAATAAAAGAGTCTTTCCTAAAACAGCTTAGTTATTGTATAAAATTCAAAAGAATAATTAATTCCAAATTCCAATATTTGACGTATTCATTGCGGGCAGATATTGGAATTTGGAATTTTCTATTATTGGGGTTTAATATTTATTGTGCTATTTTTGCAGTATAAAACTAAAGTTATGCAAAGTCCGTCCTTTTCTCTTTATGATGCCTCTGCAGGTTCGGGAAAAACCTATACTTTGGTTAAGGAATATCTTAAAATTATTCTTTCTTCTTCTAAAAATGATGCTTACCGAAATATTCTAGCGATAACATTTACTAATAAAGCGGTTCACGAAATGAAAAGCCGTATTGTAGGGAGCTTGTCTGAATTTGCAAAAGAAGAGCCTTCGGCAAAAGCACTTGACCTAATGGAAGATTTGTCTCGCGATACAGGTCTTTCTATCATTAAAATCAAAATAAAGTCTCAAAGCATAATAAAACATCTTATTCATAATTATGCTGCTTTTGATATTTCTACAATTGATAAGTTTACGCATAAAGTGATTCGTGCTTTTGCACATGATTTGAATTTGCCAATGACGTTTGAGGTAACTTTAGATACTGAAAATCTATTGGTAGAAGCAGTTGATGCGATTATTGCGCAGGCTGGTCAGGATGAAACTTTGACGAAATTATTGATTGACTTTACGATGGAGAAAACTGACGATGATAAAAGTTGGGACATTTCACGTGAAATTTTAGATACCGGAAGACTAGTTCTTAATGAGAATAACCGAAATGAAATTTCTCATTTTCAGGATAAATCTATCGAAGAGTTTGTTGTAATAAAAAAGAAGATGCTGGCTCTTTGTAAAGGCCTGGAATCTGAAAATGGAAATTTTGCTACGGAAGCGCTTTCACTTATTGATAAAAGCGGTATTGATTTAAAATCATTTTCCAGAGGAACCTTCCCAAATCATCTGGAAAGTATTCGTGACGGGAAATTTAATCCCCGTAATAAAACGTTTCATGAGTTTGATGATATTGCAATTAATAAAACGGCTAAAGACAAAGCATTAATCGAAAATATAATTCCTGAACTACTTCAAATTTTAGAGAAGATTTATAAAAATTTCGAAAAAAGAGATTTTTATAAAGCATTCCTGAAAAATATTACGCCACTTTCCCTGTTAAATACCGTTAGTAATGAATTGGCAAAAATACAATCTGAACAAAATATCTTATCAATTTCAGAATTTAATGCTATAATTCATCGGGAAATTCAAAACCAGCCAGCCCCTTTTATTTATGAGCGTATTGGAGAACGGTATCGTCATTTTTTTATTGATGAATTTCAGGATACTTCAGAGATGCAATGGCAAAACCTGATCCCGTTAATCGATAATTCGCTTTCTGGTTTAGATGATTTTGGAAATAAAGGAACTTTGATGATTGTGGGAGATCCCAAACAATCTATCTATCGTTGGCGAGGAGGAAAAGCAGAGCAATTTATAGAATTGAGTAAGGGCTTAAATCCCTTCAATAATAAGGATAAGGTAATAAAACATTTAGATACCAATTACAGAAGTTTTAGTGAAGTAATTGATTTTAATAATGATTTTTTTAAGTTGATTTCGACAGAGTTTTCTAATGAAGATTATAAGGATTTATACGAGAATCACAGTTTTCAAAAGTCGAATTCAAAAAACGGAGGTTATGTCAATATTTCTTTTCTTCCGATAATAGAGAAAAATGATTTTGCTGATGAAGAAGAAGTTGTAGAGAAATCAGATTTGTATGTTTTAGCAACTTTAAATACAATTCAAAAAGTAAATAGTGAAGGTTTTGAGTATAATGATATTGTTATTCTGACCCGAAAAAGAGATCAGGGAATTGCAATTGCAAATTATTTGACGGAACAAGGAGTTCCTATTTTGTCTTCAGAGACATTGATGATTCAGAATGCTGTTGAAGTTCGTTTGATCGTTCATTTGTTGAAATATCTAAATAATAGTGCTGATCTGGAATCGAAAGCTAATTTCTTGCATTTTTTAGCATCAAACAAAGAGCTTGAAATGCCGGTGCATGATTTCATTGCAAAAGGAATGGCGCAAAAGATTGAAGTTGATTTTGAAAAATGGCTTTTGACTTTTGATGTTTCTCTTTCTTTTGAAAATGTTCGGAAAAAATCACTTTACGAAGCAGTAGAAGTTATTATTTCAAAATTTATACCTCTTTCAGAAGGAAATGCATATATTCAGTTTTTTCTGGATATTGTTTTAGAACGGGATATTAGAAATCAGGCCGGAATTGCTGATTTTCTGACTTATTGGGATAAAAACGGGGAGAAGTTTAGTATTCCGTCTCCTGAAGGAATTAATGCGGTGCGAATTATGACGATCCATAAGTCGAAAGGATTGGAGTTTCCTGTGGTGATAATGCCCTTTGCTGAAGAAGATTATAATCGCAAGCCAAAAGATAAGTTATGGCTTGATACTGACGGTGCTGATCTGGATGTGCCAAAGGCTTTGATTGATAACAGCAGCGCGGTTGAGGGTTTTGGAGAAAGTGCTTCGGCTGTTTTTAATTTAAAAAAACAAGAAGAATTACTCGATAATATAAATGTTCTCTATGTAGCATTAACCCGTGCAGAAGAGCAGTTGTATGTAATCTCACAATCTCTAAAAGAAAGAAAAGACGGAGAGTTCCCGAGTAATATGGCTTCTTTTTTTATTAAATATCTAATTCATAAAGGATTGTATGATTCTGAGCAGCTAGAATATGAGTTTGGAAATAAGGTCAAACTTTCGTTGCCAATAAAAGCAGTCGATTTGGTAAAAACAATACCTGTTGTGTCAGAAGTTTTAAATCCTAAAAATATTAAGATAGCACAGCGTGAAGCTTTAATGTGGGGAACGCATCAACAAGAAGCAATCGCATACGGAAATATAATTCACGAGATTCTGGCTTTTGTTAAAGACAAGTCAGATGTCGATTTGGCAATTACAAAAGCAATCGAAAATGGTTTGATTAAAGTGGATCAAATGGATATGGTTTTAGGATCTCTGCAGGAAATTGTGCATCATCCTGAACTCAGTATTTGTTTTGATGGGAATTATACTATTCTAAATGAACAAACGATTGTTCAGAAAGAAGGAAGGATTTTGAAGCCGGACCGAATCGTATTGACTCCAGATAAAGAAGCATATCTTTTAGATTATAAAACCGGAGCTGTGAATTCAAAATACACACAGCAAATTCAGGAATATCAGGATGCTATTGAAGATTTAGGGTATAAAGTGTTAAAAAAGGCTTTGGTATATATAGGAACAGAAATCGATGTGGTAAATTTGTGAAGAAATTAATCAGGTGTTAAATTATAATTTGGATTTTAAGAGATCTAATTTGTTAATTTTTAACGTTTTAAATAAATAAAAAATGTACGGTAAAATAAAAGAACATTTGCAAAGTGAGTTGCAGACTATTGAAGAAAATGGGATTTTCAAAAAAGAACGAATTATAACTTCTGCACAAGGTGCTGAAATTACTATTTCGACAGGAGAAAAAGTTTTGAATTTTTGTGCCAACAATTATTTAGGTCTTTCATCACATCCTGAAGTAGTTCAGGCAGCAAAAGATGCGATGGATACTCACGGTTTCGGAATGTCATCTGTGCGTTTTATTTGTGGAACTCAGGATATTCATAAAACATTAGAGAAAAAAATCGCTGAGTTTTATGGTACAGAAGATACAATTCTTTACGCTGCTGCTTTTGATGCTAATGGTGGGGTCTTTGAGCCTTTGTTGGGAGAAAACGATGCGATAATTTCAGATAGTTTAAATCATGCTTCTATTATAGATGGTGTGCGTTTGTGTAAAGCAGCGCGTTACCGTTACGAAAACAGTAATATGGGGGATTTAGAACAGCAATTAATCAAGGCTAATGAAGCCGGAGCGCGTTTTAAATTAATTGTTACCGATGGTGTTTTCTCAATGGATGGTCTTGTAGCGCCATTAGATAAAATTTGCGACCTGGCAGATAAATACGATGCTATGGTTATGGTAGATGAATGTCATGCTGCCGGATTTATTGGTGCAACAGGTAAAGGTACGCTTGAAGCAAAAGGTGTTATGGGAAGAGTTGATATTATAACGGGAACCTTAGGTAAAGCTCTTGGCGGAGCAATGGGTGGTTATACAACAGCAAAAAAAGAAATAATAGAATTATTACGTCAACGTTCTAGACCATATTTGTTTTCGAACTCACTTGCGCCGGCAATTGTGGGGGCATCTATAAAGGTCTTTGAATTATTAGAAAAAGATACTTCTTTAAGAGATAAATTAGAGTGGAATACAAACTATTTCAAAGAGGGAATGAAAAAAGCAGGTTTTGATATTATTGATGGAGACTCTGCGATAGTTCCTGTTATGTTATATGATGCAAAATTGTCGCAAACAATGGCAGATGAGCTTTTGAAGAAGGGAATTTATGTAATCGGATTCTTCTTTCCTGTTGTGCCCAAAGATAAAGCCAGAATTAGGGTTCAATTATCTGCTGCACATACTAAAGAGCACTTAGATAGGGCTGTAGAAGCGTTTATAGTTGTCGGACAGATGTTAAAAGTTATATAATTTCCACTTAGAGGAATTTTTGTAGGTTTTTTTTAACATTTCATTTTGTATTTAAAAAATTTGGTGTTACTTTTGCTTGTAATTAACTAAATTGTAATTAAAAAAAATTAAGTATGAAACATCTTAACAAACTTTTAGTTGCTGTGATGATGGTGATGGGTTTAACTTCTCACGCACAAGACAGTAACAATCCATGGGCTATCTCTTTTGGAGTTAATGCCGTTGACACTAGAACCAGTTCTGGTGCAGGAAGTGGTTTCTTTGATCAACACTTTTCTCAGCCATTCGCTGCAAAAGACAACTGGAATATTCTTCCTTCTTTATCTTACATTGGTGTGTCTAGATACGTAGGTAGTGGTTTCTCTATTGGTTTACAAGGATCTGTGAACAAAATTGATAAATATGTTACTTTTAATCCAGCTGCTCCAGGGCACGATTCAAGAGGTAATGTTGTAACTAATCCTGGTGATTTGATGTATTACGGAATTGATGCTACTATTAAATATAGCTTCCAGGAATTAATCAAATCTAAAGTAATCGATCCTTCGTTATCTGTTGGTGGAGGTTATACTTTCTTTGGTGATAGTAGCTATGGAACTGTAAATCCAGGTGCTGGAATTACTTTCTGGTTTACTGATGCTATTGGTCTTGAGCTTGCTACAAGATACAAATGGTCAGTTAGTGGTGATAGAGAAGATGCAGCTGGTGTTCCAGATGCTCCATCTCACTTTCAACACACTGCTGGTTTAGTTTTCAAATTCGGAGGTAAAGATACTGACGGAGACGGAATCTACGATAAAGATGATGCTTGTCCAGACGTTGCTGGTTTAAAACAATTCAACGGATGTCCTGATACTGACGGAGACGGAATCGTTGACGCTAGTGATGCTTGTCCTACTGAATTTGGTTTAGCTGCATTAAACGGTTGTCCAGACAGAGACGGAGACGGAGTTGCTGATAAAGATGACGCTTGTCCAGATGTTGCTGGTTTAAAACAATTCAACGGATGTCCTGATACTGACGGAGATGGTGTTCCAGACAAAGATGACAAATGTCCTACAGTTGCTGGTCCTAAAGAAAATGGTGGTTGTCCTTTCTTAGACGCTGACAAAGATGGTGTAGCTGATAAAGATGATGATTGTCCTACAGTTTACGGTCCTGCTTCTAACAGAGGTTGTCCTGAAGTTACTACTGAAGCTTTAGAAGATCTTAAAGTTCAAGCAAGAGCTGTATACTTTAACACAGGTAAAGCTACTTTCAAAGCAGGAGACAAAGAAACTCCAGCTAGATTAGATGCAATTAAAGAAATCCTTAAAAACTATCCAAACGCGAAATTCTCTATTGAAGGACACACAGATAGTACAGGTTCTGCAAAAATCAACGACAAGTTATCTAAAGAGAGAGCTGAAGCTGTGATGAATGCATTAATCGAAAGAGGTGTTAATCCAGAAAACTTAGAAGCTAAAGGATTTGGATCTTCTCAACCAGTTGCAAGTAACAAAACTGCTGCAGGTAGAGCACAAAACAGAAGAACAGAAATTAGACATATTGGTTCTAAATACCAAGGTAAAATCTAATTTAATTTCTAAATAAAATCTAAAAGCCATTCTTAATTGAATGGCTTTTTTTATTTTTATCAAATGATAAATACTTCTTTTCTCGGAAAAATTGCAACTGTTATAATTCAGGATTATTCAACTAAACTTGTTCAGACTACCATTGTATTGCCAAATAAAAGAGCTAAAGTTTTTTTGATTGAAGCTCTGAAAAATGAAACTCAGCATACAATGCTTTCGCCTGAAATCATTAGTATTGAGGATTTTGTGCAAGATGTCGCATCAATACGATCTATCGATGCAATTGAACTTTTATTTGAGTTCTATGAAGTTTACTTGTCAGTAACTGAGAAACAACATCAACAATCATTTGAGTTATTTGCAAATTGGGCAAAAACACTTTTACAGGATTTTAATGAGATTGATCGCTATTTATTAGATCCGGCGCATGTTTTGTCTTACTTAAAAGATATTGAAGACATAAAAAAATGGGGAATAGAAGTCGAAAACAGTACAAAACTCTTAGAGAATTATATTGATTTCTGGAAACTTCTTCCCATGTATTATGACGCCTTATACAATCATTTGCTTAATAAATCTGTGGGATACCAAGGATTGATTTACAGGGAAGCAGTGAATAATCTGAATCACTTTTCTAATACCGTTTCAAATAAGACTTTTATTTTTGCAGGCTTTAATGCTTTAAATGCTGCGGAGGAAAAAATTGTACAGCATCTTTTGGCATTGGATCGGGCTAAAATTTATTGGGATGTTGATCAGACTTTTCTCAATGATCCTTATCATGATGCGGGGCTTTTTGTTCGACGTTTTAAGGAAAGCTGGAAACATTATAAATCAAATATTTTTGAGTGGATTGTAGATGATTTTTCTCAATCTAAAAATATTCAGGTAATAGGAACTCCTAAAACTATTGGTCAGGCAAAATTAACCGGAAGTATTATCGAAAATATTATCAACGAGAACCCTGCAACATCTCTCGATAAGGTTGCTATAGTACTTGGTGAAGAAAATTTATTAATGCCTGTTTTATATTCATTACCATCTTCTGTAGGAAGTTTGAATATTACAATGGGATATTCCGGAAAGAATAATCCGTCGCAAATATTGATTGCAAAATTATTTAAAATGCATACCAATGCGCTTTCCAGAAAAGGCGAAAGTTATGTGTTTTATTATAAAGATGTGCTTGATATTTTAACGCATCCGTTGGTTGAGCCTTATGCAAATGCCAGAAATCTGGTTAGAATAATCAAAGAGAATAATTATACTTTTATTACTCACAATCGGATTGTAGAACTCAACTCAGATCAATCGCAATTGTTTAAATTGTTGTTCCGTAAATGGGAAAGTGGATCAGTTGCTGTTCTTGAAAATGTCTCAGCTATTCTACTTTTGGTAAAAGAAAATTTCAGCAATGACAACGAGGAAGAAAAGATTGCAAAAGCATTTGTTTATGCTGTTTTTAAAGTGATAAATAAATTGATTAATTATTACACCCAACATAGTCATATTGATAATATAGATACATTGCACGCGATCTATAAACAAGTTATCGATGTTGCTGAAATTTCGTTTGAAGGGGAGCCTTTGCATGGATTGCAAATTATGGGTGTTCTTGAAAGCCGGGTTTTAGATTTTGATACGGTAATTATAACTTCGATGAATGAAGGAAAGTTTCCTGCCGGAAAGTCCCAGAATTCGTTTATTCCGTATGATGTAAAAAGAGAATTAGGTTTGCCGACTTTTAAAGAAAAAGATGCGATTTATACCTATCACTTTTATCATTTATTGCAAAGGGCGAAAAATATTTATCTGATTTATAACACTGAAAATGATGGATTGGATGCCGGAGAACGAAGTCGTTTTATAACGCAATTGGAAGTTGAAAAACAATCGAAACACAATCTGACTTTCGATATCTATAATCCGGTATTGCCAACATCAGCATATCAGCCAATGGTTGTGGCAAAATCTGATGCTGTAATGGAGCGTTTAAAAGAAATTGCAACGGTTGGTTTTTCACCTTCGGCATTAACGAGTTATATTCGGAACCCGATTGAGTTTTATTTTCAAAAGATTCTTCGTATTCGGGAAGTAGAGGAAGTAGAAGAGAATATTGCATTAAATACATTGGGAACTATAATTCACGAAACGCTAAAAGCTTTGTATGATCCTTTTGTTGGTAGATTTATTTCGGAAGCAGACATTGAAAACTGTTTCAAATTGTTGGATAATGAAGTTTTAAAACAATTTAAAGAAGTTTATAAAGAAGGAGAAATCAAAAAAGGGCGTAATCTTTTGGCTTTTGAAGTGGCAAAGCGAAATGTTTCTAATTTCCTGAAAATGGAATTAGAGTCTATAAAAAATGGAGATGCCATTAAAATTATAGCGTTAGAAAAGACTTATGAACGCCAATTGAATCATCCAAAATTGCCTTTTCCTGTTTTAATTAAAGGAAATGTTGACAGAATTGAACAACGCAACGGTAAAATTAGAATTGTCGATTATAAGACTGGTAAAGTCGAAAAAGCAAATGTAATACTTAAGTCTTGGAACGGATTAACACAAGAGCTTAAAAACGACAAAATCATTCAGGTTTTAGCATATGCGTTTATGTACGAGAATGAAGCGGCCGGTTTGCCTATTGAAGTTGGGATTATATCTTTTAAAAATTTAAAATCAGGTTTTCTTCCTTTTGGGTTTAAAGAAGATAAGGAGTTAGATACAACGGTTACAAATGAAATTCTGAAGAGTTATATAGAGGAAATTGTTATATTGCTGACAGAAATTTTTGACATCAATATTCCTTTCGAGGAAAAAATAAATTAATCGATCAGAAAGCTTTATAATATATTCGAATTTTTTCAAACTACCTTAGTTATAAACGTATCGGTTTGTGCTATCGCTGTTTTGTTGACCGGTTTTGATTACTTCTTTGCTGTGTTTTTGAGCTTTGGTTTTTTGATAAGCATAGTTTTTAAGGAATTATATCGCAAGAATGAATATTTGTTTTATTCGAATAATGGGATTTCAAAGGCGAGACTTTTGATTTTTAGTTATCTCCTGACCATTTGTATTACACTTTTAATTGGTTTGATAACTTTTTTAATAAAAAGAATATTTTGAAAAAGCATATTTTAGAAGTTGATGGAATTCAAAAAAAGTTTAATGACAGAGTGATCCTTTCAGATGTGTATCTGAAATGTGAAACTGCTGAAATCATTGGTCTACTAGGAAGAAATGGTTCAGGGAAATCGACTTTGTTGAAGATTATTTTCGGTATAGAATCAGCTCCTAATAAATGTATTCGAATTGATTCTGTGTCAAAGAACAATGAAAATAGTTTGTCGAAAGAAATAAGTTATTTGTCGCAGGAACAATTTATTCCAAATCATTTGTCTGTAAAAAAGGCGATTTTATTATCGATCGATAAACAAAAACTAATACTTTTCTATGAAGATGAATTTATTCAGTCAATTTTAAGGAAAAGAATAAATCAATTGTCTAGTGGAGAATTGCGATACCTTGAAATTAAAATAGTGCTGTTTAATCCTTCAAAGTTTGTTTTGCTCGATGAACCTTACAATGGTTTGTCGCCAATTATGGCAGATGTGGTAAATGAATTGATAATTGTGAATTCAGCTAAAAAAGGAATTATTATCACCGATCATAATTATCTGAACGTAATCAGGATTTCGACTAAATTAATTCTGATTAAAGATGGTAAAACGCATTGTATCAAAGATAAAGCTGAACTTGTGGATAAAGGTTATCTCAACAGTTCAGCTTTTTTATAGTTGTTTTTTCTAGCTAAAAATCTTTTTGAAAAAACCTTTTTTTGCTCGTTCCTGTAAATCGGGATTATTTATGTTTCCGTTTTCAAAGCGGAATCTTCTAAATTTCATCAATTTTACATTTAAGTCAAAACGTACTTCGTCAACAGTTTTCATTTCAGTCATTTTTTTGCAAAGCTATGAAAAACTTCCAGTAAACTAAATTTCTTCTAAATGTTAAAATAATATTTAAGATATCTGAATTAGATTGCTGTTTTTTTAGATAAATCTTCTTTTTTTGTTTGCGTTTTTTATAAAATTTATTTTAAAAATAAAGAAACAGTATCGTATAAATAAAAGTATTTCAAATGGTTACGTGTGCCTTTTTTTTTAACAAGTGTTTATCGGACAATTCTGTTTATTAAAATATCTTTGACCCTTCTTAAAAATGAATAACAAAAGATATGATTGATTTAAATACACTTGTAGAAGAAACTGGGGCTGAATCTGGATTGACTTTTAATATAGATGGCATCTTGTTGGAATCTGTTAATTTAGAGTATGATGGTAATGTAGCGGCAATGATTGGAATGATACTTAAGATGTGTTTAGAAATGTCTGAAGATGTTAATAATGGAGATCTTAAACAAGTCATGATTAAGAATAAAGATGGTATTGTGGTGGCTAATAAAGACGAGCAGGATAACTGCGTTGCGTTGCTTTCTAAAGATATAAGTAAAATGGGACTTTTGCTGCGCAAGATGGATACCGTTTTCAATAATTAATTTAAATACAATTAAAACATGTCAGATTTTTTACAGAATTTTCAAAACGATTTAAAAGAAAATATCAACGGATTCATTGCTGTTTCAGTAACTGAAGTTGAAACGGGAATGTCTTATTCTTCACTTTCTTTAAATCCAAATTTTGACCCGGAATTAGCATCTGCTTATAATTTAGAAGTTGTAAAAGCAAAATTAAGCGCTATTAAAGCTTTAGGATTAAACCAAAAAATCAATGATATCTTAATTACACTAACAGATCAAATACATATTATAGATGTATCTGAAGATGGTAAATATTTTATTTATTTAGCTGTAGATTCAACAAAAGCGAACCTTGGATTAACAAGAGCGACTTTGTCTAAATTCAAAAAAGACATTATTTCAAAACTATAATATTTGCCCCAATAATGAGAAAAGGCTGTTCAGAATTTCTGAACAGCCTTTTTTGTTGTGTGCCCAGCATGGGCGATAACTCTAGGGTGTAAGTCCCGAACACGCCTTTACAGTGGGAAGTGTTAGCTGAATGCAAGGGTGTCCATCGCGAGGTGGAATCTGAAGGAAGCAGTAGGCAAACTCTTGACCTGACGAACAGAAACTATATAAAAGGCCAAAGATGTTGGATAAGGTTGCAACACAAACTGAAGTCCAAAACTGTACGGAAACATCATGGTAAATATAGCAGGTATATGAGAGGAAAGTTGTCGTTCTTACCTGGGGAGGTCTTATAGACATAGGGGGAGTTTTTTTTTAAGAAAAGCACTTATGGATAACAATTGCTATAAGAAGTCAGCAGAGGTCATAGTAGGTACTGTAAATGAGTACCGAAGGACTGAACTTAATTAAGTGAGTAGTAAATGAATGTTACCTATGAAGGCACGAATGCAGAAAATATCAAGTAATTTGATAACTACCTTGGAAAGGATAGGACGGAATCCGACAGCTACCAGGGAGTGCAGACCTTTATTGGGATAACTGAAAACAACCTCACGGAAGTACTTTAGGTTAGGTATCTATCTTAAAATGTATCGTAAATTAAGAACCGCCTTGGTACGGATCCGTATGCCGGGTGGTGTGGAAGGTCGCCTAGGGAATTAATCCCTAGGCTCCTATCCGATTTTTATAATGATGGTATTATTCGAAGAAATCTAATAATACAGTTTTTAATTCCTTCTTGTTTTCAATCTGGCTCATATGTCCGTCATCAAAAGAAACCAGTTTTGCATTGGTATTTTCGATTTGAAGAATGCTTTCCTCGTAATTTAAAACAGGATCTTTTTTGCCTAAAATCAATAAAACGGGAAATAAATTCTTTTGCAAAAGCAATACCCTGTCTTTTCGAATTTTCATTCCTTCAAGCGAAGCCACAATTCCCTGCAAAGGAGTTTTTAAAGCCTGAATCTTGGCTTCTTCAATTTCTTCGGTCAATCTGGCTCTGTTGTTTTCGCTGAACAAGTTGCCAATCGCAAGATTTACGAAATTTATATAATTTTGTTTTACCGCTTTGATAGCGCGATTTCGGTTTATTTTTTTCTCGTGGCTATCTGCTTTAGATGTAGAGTTTAGCAGAACCAGTTTGTTGATGTTTTTGGGGAATAATTCGGCGAAAGCCAAACCAACATAACCACCCATAGAATGACCAATAATAATGGCTTTTTCAACCTGTAGATGGGCTAAAACTTCATGAACAACCTTTGCATTGTCCTCCATAGAGTGCACATATCCTAAAGAATCAGATTTGCCATGACCTAACAAATCGATTGTGATGATGTGATATTGTTCAGAGAAAAAATCGACATAATCACTCCACATTTTTTTATTTTCTAAAAAACCGTGAAGAAATACAATCGCCGTTCCTTTGCCTGAATCGGTATAAGAAATTGTGGTATTTTTATATAAAAGAGTTTTCAAAATATTATTTTTAAATGGGTTTTGTTAGCGAAGATTTTTTTTCGCCACGAATTTCACAAATTTACACGAATCAAAAGGAACTTCAAAAATTGAATTGCACGAATTTTATTTATGCTTTTTATTAATAGAATTAAAGGGAATAATAATTAGTGAAAATTTGTGGAATTCGTAGCAAACTTTTTAAATTATTAAATTTTAATTCTGATAAAAAAAATGGCTAACATTTCTGCCAGCCGTTTTTATTCGATAATCTATATTCTTTTCTCTTTCTTTAAGAATTCATCAAACTTTCGATTTCATCTACTTCAACCGGAATATTGCGCATCAGGTTAAAAGGTTCTCCTTTTTCCTGAACCACAACATTGTCTTCTAAACGGATTCCGAATTTTTCGCCTGGAATATAAATCCCCGGTTCAACCGTAAAAACCATATTAGCTTTCATAGGTTCGTGAAGCAAGCCGTAATCGTGCGTATCAAGACCCATGTGGTGAGAAGTTCCGTGCATGAAATATTTTTTGTAAGCAGGCCATTCCGGGTTTTCGTTCTGAACATCGGCTTTGTCCAGTAAACCTAAACCAAGTAGTTCTGAGGTCATGATTTTACCCACTTCAATATGATATTGTTTCCAAAGTGTTCCCGGAGCCAACATTTTTGTAGCCTCGTTTTTTACTCTCAAAACAGCATTGTAAACCGCTTTTTGACGATCTGAGAATTTTCCCGAAACCGGAATCGTTCTTGTCATATCGCTAGAATAGTTTGCATATTCAGCCGCAACATCAAGTAAAATTAAATCTCCGGCTTTGCACTGTTGATTGTTCTCGATATAATGCAAAACGTTCGCATTATTTCCTGAAGCAATAATTGGCGTATAAGCAAAACCTTTAGAGCGGTTACGAACGAATTCGTGAATCAATTCGGCTTCGATTTCGTATTCAGTAACATTTGGTTTTACAAACGATAATAATCTACGGAAACCTTTCTCCGTAATATCACAAGCTTGCTGAATCAAATCGATTTCTTCGCTTTCTTTTACAGAACGAATGCGTTGTAAGATTGGGTTGCTTTTTGCTACTTGGTGTGCAGGATAACGTTCTTTCCACCATTTTACAAAACGAGCCTCGCGAGTTTCAGTTTCTACTGTTGCACGGTAATGTTCGTTTGTGTTAATGTACATCGTATCTGCATACGTCATCATTTCGTTCAAAACTTTATGAAAATCCTGCAGCCAATAAACCGTTCTGATGCCCGAAACCTGAAATGCGCGTTCTTTGCTTAACTTTTCGCCTTCCCAAACTGCAATATGATCGTTTGTTTCTTTCAGGAAAAGAATCTCTTTTTGGTTCTCATAAGGTGCATCCGGAAACAAAAGCAAAATGCTTTCTTCTTGATCGACACCACTTAGATAAAAAATATCTCTGTGCTGTGCAAATGGCAAAGTACTATCTGCACTAACCGGATAAATGTCATTTGAGTTGAAAACGGCAACACTGTTAGGTTTCATTTCTGCCGTGAATTTTTTGCGGTTTTTTACAAAAAGAGCGCTGTTTATTTGATGATATTTCATAATAATGTGAGTTTTGAACTTCGAATTTCAAAAATAGTGAATTTAAGAGAATCGGCTAAGATTGATTTATTAAAGTTTTCTTATTTGTTTAGGTTTTGCCACGAAGACACTAAGGCACTAAGTTTTTTATAATCTTGTTATTTCGATGGAGAAGACATTACAAAATTATTTATAAAAAAACCGAAGCAGTCAAACTTCGGTTTTTCTATAAATATATCTTTTGTAGAAATTACTTTTTCTCATTCAATAACTTCTCTAAAAAAGCAACTTTCTCTTTTTCTGCTTGAATTAATAATTGGTAAAGTTTTTTATTCTCTTCAAAAGCTTCAAGAAGTTTATCAAACGGATTAAAAGTACATCCGTAACTAATTGCAGAACCATTGTTGTTTTCTATATCAAAAGTATTTTCAATAATATTAAAAACAGCTTCTTCAGAAAAATTCCTTATTACTTCGGTAGGAACGCCCAGAGCTTCGGCAATTGCTTTAAGTTTTTCATCATCAACACTTTCGCTTCCTTCAATAATAGAAATAGATTGTTGAGTCGTGCCAATTGCTTGTGCAAGTGCTTCTTGTTTCATGTCTTTAAGCTCTCTGATTCGGCTAATGTTTCTACTGATGTGTCTTGGTTTTGGTAGAAAACAAGTGTTTGTTTGTAAGATACATTTTGTAAATTGTTTTCTCGAATGAAAAAATACAATTTTTCTGACTATTGTTGATTTTGAATATAGAAATGTGTAATCTTGATAGTAAAGAAAAATCAACTTCGATTAATAAAATTAAAATGCAAAATTCAAGTTTTAAACTAGTAACAATAAAAGACATAAAATCGCAATATTCATTTCTAATTGATCATGAAGGATTTGATTATTTTGATGAATGGGACGATCAGGATTTCTTTTTAGTTTCAGACGAAGATTTAAATTTCGAAGGCAACTTCTATTTGGATATTTATGAAGATAAAGAAAAAAAATGGCTTGCTAATATCTTAAGTCTTCCATTAAAAGAAATTGATGCGATAAGAATCGAAGGGATTTTAATAAACGGAAATTTCTCTACAACCGGAAGCATTATAAATGCCGAAGGAGATTACGGACCTTATATTTATATTAATGGAGATGTCGATTGCCAGAGTTTATTATTGGGCGGTTCTAATGTCGAAATAATAGGCAACGTAAAAGCCAAGGAAGCTGTAATGACTTCGTACAATCACGGAAATTTTAAATGCTCTGGCATTATAGAAGCTCCGGTTTTTATAGTCGACGATCATTACACCACTTTTGCAAAACAAAAAAATGAGTTGTTTTATTATAATGATAAAACAGAAGATCTTGACCCTAAAAATGCCTGCCAATATGATGATGATCTTAATGAAAATGTTATATCAATCGAATTGCGCCAGCATCTTGATAATCCTTTAATAGGAACTTTCGAAGAATTAAAACGGGAACTGGAATTTGGAGAATTGATTTTAAAACAAAATAATCCGCCTGCAAAAACCTATGAGTATTGGCAAAATAGGATGAAATCAAATTATAGAGATTTAAAATTAGTTCCGCTTCAGTTTAAAACTCGAGAATTGTGTGAGTTGGCATTAAATAAAACATTTCATGCTTTAGATTATGTTGGTCAGGATTTTATTACGCCGGAACTTTGTGAAAAATTAGTGAGTAAAGATGGTTTTGCAATTCAGAAAATACCTGATCAGTTTATAACAAAAGAACTTTGCTTAAAAGCTGCTCAGAGTGGAACATTGATTTCGTTGATTCCAAATGAATTTTATTCGGAAGAATTAATTTTAACGACATTCAAAAACGGCAAAAACGAACCTAATATCAATGATGTTCCTTCTGAATTTATTACCGATAGTTTACTCGAAGAATATGTAAAAATTGGAAAAGGATTATGGCTCGACAAAGTTTGCAAAGAAAACAGAAAAGATAAATTAGCGATCTTAAAACGAGTAATTGATTATGGAATTGAGAATCTTGATGCTATTTTTGGCAATCATTTTAGTCAAGAAGTTGCTGATTATGCAGTCGCTATTTATAATAATGAAAAGTATAAAACGGAATGGAATAAATATGTTCAAAAATATAAAGTTAAATTTGTGCGTCTTGGGTCGAGTGAATATTTATGATTTGAAAAATGAACGATGAAAAATTAAAAATATTAAGAAGCAGAATTTCGATTCCTTTAAGTATTGCTGTTCAGCTTCTTAAAAAAAATGATGGTGATGTATTATTATGCGAAAAAGAATTTCATGATACTAATATTAAAGAAATCTGTTTAAAGACCGAATGCAATTATGAAATAGCAAAAGAAAATTATGGAATTTGTAAGTGTGATATAATAAAGACTATTGAAAGGATTAATCAAAAATCGATTATCATATCAACAGGAAAAACAGCATCTTCAAAAATTGGTTTTATTTTATGGCCTGCGAATGGAGAAAGGGAATTCTACAAAACGGATAAACGGAATGATGCTTTTGTTTCGGCAGAAGATTTCGATCTTATCTTGAAAGAGTTTCAATCTGTTTTTCCATTACGAAATCCGTGAAATGATATACTTGATAATGGATTTGATACTACTGTGCATAATTTTTTTGATCATAAAACGATCATATAGATTGTTGAAAAAATAAAACATATAGAAAAGGATAATAAAAAAAGGAGAAAGCTTTTTTGACTGAAATAATAAATTGGTTAAACGATAAATTAACCTACGCTGAACATATTGTGGTTTATGGTAACTTGTAAATTGAATATGAAATCAAATATCAAAATTAGAAAAGTCGAAAAACAAGATTTAGATTTTGTTTATAAGTCAATCTGCGAACTTGAAAATGAAGTTGTAGATTTCGAGGTTTTTGCAATAATATTCAATGAAAACATTTCGAATCTAAACAGTCTATATTTACTCTCAGAAAACGAAAATGAATGTGTAGGTTTTGTTAGTTTTCATACCCAGAATCTTTTGCATCATTGTGGTCCGGTTGAAGAAATTCAGGAATTTTTTATTGATAAAAAGCATTGTGGTCAAGGCATTGGTCGGTTACTGATAAATGAAATAAAAGATTTTGCAGATCAGAATAATTTGAAAAGTATTGAAGTTACCACCAATAAAAGGCGCGTAGAAAATGTGCTGATTTATGAGAATCTTGGTTTTAGTTTATCGCATAATAAGTTTACTATTTATAAGTAAGCTTTACGGTGATGAGAAGTGGATAAAAAGAAAACTCATTGTAATAATAACCGCCTTTATGTTGGGAATGGTAAACGGAATGAACGAGGAAGATCAAACCATTAGAGGAAATCAAAATTATACAGAACAACATAAAAAGGAATGGTATTCTTCTTGTTTTTACTGAACGTAATACTTTTTTGTCATTTCGACGGAGGAGAAATTACACGCGGGGATAAAGTGCTGTTGCTGATTTGCTTTATCTGATTTCTCCCTTCGAAAATGACAAGATGTTGTGTGTGTGCTGTAATGTGGTTAATCATTTTTCAGAGTTTTGCTTTGTTTCGATGACCAAGATTGTACGTAAAAAAACCTTTGTCAAAGTTTAAAGCCAAGAGTGTAAGGAACTTTTGTAAAAAACTATTATTTTTATTTTCTGTATTTATAAATCTATCAGAAAATGCAAATCAGAACAGAAGTAAAAGAAATATTAAATTATATTTCAGAAGATCAACTTGATTTTTTTGCTCAGCAAACTATGGTTGACTGGAATGCTAAAAAACTAAAAGGCAAGGAATTATTTAAACTTTGTGTTTTTGGAGTCTTAAATGAAAATAGAGCCAGCTCTAGAGTATTTGAGAATTTTTATGAGAATCATTTTTTTTGTAAATATGCTCAAATTCCCAAAGATAAAAGTGTAAGTCACAGCAGTATTGCAGAGAGAATAGGAAAAATAAACGTTGAGTATTTCGAAAAACTTTATCAGCACACCGTTACTGTTTTTCAGGATAAACTCAATGATAAAGATAAGATCAAATTAAGTTTGTATGATTCCACAATTACAAGCTTATCTGCTTCTTTGTTAAGTTTCGGGATGCGAAATGGGCAGAAAAACAAAAAAGGAGAACAGGGCAAAAATAGTATAAAATTTACAATTGGTTTTAATGAATTGCCCTTTAATGTAAAGTTTCACAAGGATCAAAAAATGATTAGTGAAGATTTGGCTTTGGGCAATATTCTAGAAGAGCACATAGCCAACAAAAAAGATATTGCCGTTTTTGATCGTGGAATGAAGAATAGAAAAACAATGGTTGATCTCTCTACTGATGATAAATATTTTGTAACCCGAATTTATAAATCATCTAAATATGAAGTAGAGAAAGGCAGTAAGGTCACTCCATTGGATTTTGAAAATGATATTCTTAAATTAACAAAACATAGCAGGGTTTATCTTTACTCGAATCAAAAAAAGACTAAAATAGTTTTTAGATTAGTGGAAGGGATATTAAAATCTGATGGAGAGAAGATCTTGTTTTTAAGCAATTTGCCAGAAGAAGAATTTACGGCAGATCAAATAGCAGAAATTTATAAAAAGCGTTGGGACATTGAGCGTTTCTTTAGATTTATAAAGCAAGAAATGAATTTTAAGCACTATTTTTCAAGACAGTGGAATGGAATTCAGGTAATGATATATATTATTTTAATTGCATCAATCTTGCTCTTGAGTTATATAAAACTAAATGAATTAAAAGGATATAAGATCCCCAAAATTTCATTTTGTAATCAATTACAAAATGAAATCATTCAACAAATAGTAATACATTGTGGTGGGGATCCTGCTAAAATAGAGACATTCAATACATAAAATAAAGTTCCTTACACTCTTGGTTTAAAGCTTTGACAAAGGTTAGGCGCATTTAATTGGAATTTAATTTTTATTCGATCCACTTATAATATCTCGCCCCAATCAAATTAGGAATTTCTTTTTCGATTCGATCTAAAATCCACTCGTTTTTAGGGGTTCTCACACTTTGTTTTTGTTCTTTTTTATGAAGACTTTCATAAGTTTCAAAACCTATTTCTACACTTTCTTCTAAATTTTCAAAAAGTTTAGTTTTGACTAAAGCCGATTGCCATTCCGGTTGAATTGTTCCTTCAAATACTTTAGATTTAGAGCCGCTTCCGTAAGCCAGGAATCCAAATTTAGTTCCTGTAACGTCTTGTTTGGTATCATAATAATGAGCCAAAGTAGATAATAATCCCATGAAAATAGATCCTGTATAAAGATTTCCAATTAAAGAAGAAGCCAATTCTGCAGGCTGTAATTTCTCGGTTACGAATTTTCTGTACTCATCAGATTTCCCAACTTCTTTGATTTTAGTTTGATAATCTGCTGGTTCAATATTGTCTGCAATAATTTTATCAGCATGATCTAAAGCATAAATTTCAGATAACATTCGGCGTCCCTGAAAAGAGTAGGGAAGGTGCATGATAATGCTGTTCCAGGAATTGTATAAAGTTTCGGTTGTGTTTTTTAGTTTCTTGAATGAAAAGTAAGCAGATCTCGTACGATCCATATAGCATTGATTCGAATATTGACCATCAAAAACGGGCTGGTCTTTATGAATTTCGATTTCGGCTTCTAAATTATCAAACCAAGGATCGTTATTCTCATTTTGCGTAATCGATTCCTTTGAGATAGTTCTGTAGGGTTTAAAAAAATCAAAAACACCTTTTGTACTTGTTGCCCAATTATGATCAAAAGCAATAATTCTAGGGTTCGATGTTATTAGCATTGCAAGAGCTCCGGCACCTTGTGTATATTCTCCTGTTGAATTCAAATCATATTTCGCAAAATCAGTCGTAACAACTATTGCTTTTTTGGATGGATTTAGTTTTACAAAATCGATACAGTTTTGTAAAGCGTCTACACCGCCAATACAGGCAAATGTAAAATCGACAACATCACATTTTTCCAGAGAATCTTCTCCAAATTTCTGTTCCATTAAGCTGATTAAGAAAGAACTGATAGGTTTAGAGCTATCGATTCCGCTTTCTGTCCCAACATAAATCCTGCTAATTTCGTTTAGGTTTATTTCGTTTTCAAGAATAAGTTTAGTCAAAGCGTTTGCTCCAAAAACAACTGCGTCCTGATGAACGTCCGGCAAAGTCATTTTGATTAATCCGAGGCCTTTCTTTAATTTTTCAGGCTCAATGTTTCTGGCAATTGCCAAGGTTTTTATGGGTAAATGTATGTTGGCTACATCAAAAGAGATAGCGTCAATTCCTGTTTTCATTATCATGTTTTTTGAAGCTGATAAAGGTAAAATTATGCTTCTAGAATTTACTTGTTTTCGTTGATTAAAATCGTTGTAGCGTTTATTTTTGAGAAAAATAAATCAAATTGGGACTAAAAATAGCAATTTGGTAATTATGTAAAAGTTAGAAATAGGTTAAAATGGCTTGTGAAAAATATCTATTTTCTTGTTTTTAAATAATTTGCAATAATATTGGGCAAAGCTCTTTAAAATCATTATAAATAACAACGAAATGGTTGTAGTTCATGTCTAATTGCTTTATTTTTGTATAATTTTTTAAAACAAACTACTTAAACAATTATGGCACAATCTGCACTATTGAATGCTTCCATCTTAAAGAAAGTGGCTATGGCCCTTTCGGGAATATTCTTAATCACGTTTTTAGCGCTGCATGTTTCCTTAAATTTCATTTCTATTATTAGTAAAGATGTTTTTAACGAAGCGTCTCACTTTATGGGATACAATCCGCTGATTCAATATGTAATGCAACCAGTTTTGGCAATCGGGGTAATTTTCCATTTCGTTATGGGATTTGTATTGACTGCTCAGAACACTGCTGCGAGACCAATTGCATATGCAAAGTACAATGGAGCTGCTAATGCTTCCTGGAGTTCTAGAAATATGATTATTTCTGGATTGGTTATTTTGGCTTTCTTAGGATTGCATTTCTATGATTTTTGGTTTCCTGAAGTTACCTATAAATATATTGCAGGTGCCGCACCGGATGCTACAAGATATTATGGTGAATTAGTTCATAAATTTCATGACCCAATTCGTACTGGTATCTATTGTGTATCATTTGTGTTGTTAGGTTTTCACCTTTGGCACGGATTCGGTTCATCTCTTCAATCAATGGGGATGCACAATAAATATTCTAGATTTTTAAGTAAAGTGGGTTACGGTTTTGCAGTTGTAGTTCCGGCACTTTTCGTGATTATCGCATTATTTCATCATTTCAAACAATAATTAATATAAATTATAATGGCATTAGATTCAAAAATTCCACACGGCCCAATATCGGACAAATGGACAGATTATAAAGATCATATTAATTTAGTGAACCCTGCAAACAAACGTAATTTAGATATTATTATTGTTGGTACAGGTTTGGCTGGAGGTTCAGCTGCGGCTACTTTAGCGGAGCAGGGATATAACGTAAAAGCATTTTGTTTTCAGGATTCACCTCGTCGTGCGCACTCTATTGCAGCACAAGGTGGTATCAATGCGGCAAAAAATTATAAAGGTGACGGTGACTCGGTTTACAGATTGTTTTATGATACTGTAAAAGGGGGTGACTACCGTGCACGTGAGGCAAACGTTCACCGTTTGGCTGAAGTTTCTACTAATATTATTGACCAGTGTGTGGCTCAGGGAGTTCCATTGGCTCGTGAATATGGTGGATTACTAGATAACCGTTCTTTTGGAGGAACTTTGGTTTCCCGTACATTTTATGCACAAGGACAAACTGGTCAGCAATTATTGCTAGGAGCTTATTCTGCAATGAACCGTCAGATTGGTCGTGGAAAAGTGAAAATGTACAACCGTCACGAAATGCTTGACATTGTTATCGTGAACGGTAAAGCGAGAGGTATTATCGCTCGTAACCTTATTACGGGAGAAATAGAAAGACATTCTGCTCACGCAGTAGTTGTTGGTTCTGGAGGATACGGAAACGTGTTTTTCTTGTCAACAAATGCTATGGGAAGTAACGCAACAGCAGCTTGGAAAATACATAAAAAAGGAGCGTTTTTTGCAAATCCTTGTTACACGCAAATTCACCCAACATGTATCCCGGTTTCTGGAGATCACCAGTCAAAACTGACTTTGATGTCTGAATCGTTACGTAATGATGGTCGTATTTGGGTTCCTGCAAAACAAGAAGATGCTAAAGCGATCCGTGAAGGAAAGAAAAAAGCAACTGATTTATCTGAAGCTGAAAGAGATTATTTCTTAGAAAGAAGATATCCTGCTTTTGGTAACTTAGTACCTCGTGATGTTGCATCTCGTGCTGCAAAAGAAAGATGTGATGCTGGTTTTGGAGTTAATAAAACCGGAGAAGCTGTTTACTTAGATTTTGCTGCTGCGATCAAACGTTACGGAACTGAAGAAGCTTTCGTAAAAGGTTTAAATGATAAAGATGCTGCTTTAGTAACAAAATTAGGAGCTGAAATCGTGAAAAGTAAATACGGAAACTTATTCCAGATGTATTACAAAATCGTCGATGAGGATCCTTATACAACACCAATGATGATTTACCCTGCAGTTCACTACACAATGGGTGGTACCTGGGTTGATTATAACTTAATGACTACAATTCCGGGATGTTTCTCAATTGGAGAATCTAACTTCTCTGATCACGGTGCAAACAGACTAGGAGCTTCTGCTTTGATGCAAGGTTTGGCTGATGGATATTTCGTATTACCTTATACTATTGGAGATTATTTAGCTCCGGATATTAAAATGGGAGAAATTTCTACAGATTTACCAGAATTCGTAGCAGCAGAAAAAGAAGTAAAAGATCAAATCGACAGATTTATCAATAATAAAGGAACTCATTCTGTAGATTATTTCCATAAGAAATTAGGAAAGATTATGTGGGATAAAGTAGGTATGGCTCGTAATGCTCAAGGTTTATCTGAGGCTATCGTAGAAATTGCTGCTTTACGTGAAGAGTTTTATAAAGATGTAAAAGTTCCTGGAAGCGCTAACGAATTTAATCAGGAATTAGAGAAAGCGACACGTGTTGCCGATTTCTTAGAGTTAGGAGAATTATTCGCGAAAGATGCATTGCACCGTAATGAATCTTGTGGAGGTCACTTCCGTGAAGAATACCAAACTGAAGAAGGAGAAGCACTTCGTGATGACGAAAACTTTGCATACGTTGCAGCTTGGGAGTACAAAGGAAAACCAAGTGATGCCGTATTACACAAAGAAGCTCTGGTTTACGAAAACATTAAATTAGTTCAAAGAAGCTACAAATAAAATTCGGTCGAAAGTCGAAAGTCAAAAGTCTCAAATAAGGCTTTTGACTTTCGACTTTAGGACTTTCAAACTAAAACAGTATGAAACTTACATTAAAAATATGGCGTCAGAAAAACGCCCAAGATAAAGGGGGAATTGTTGATTACCCAATCGACGGAATCGAACCAGATATGTCTTTCCTTGAAATGCTTGATGTTCTTAACGAACAATTGATCAACAAAGGAGAAGAGCCAGTAGCATTTGACCACGATTGTCGTGAAGGAATTTGCGGAATGTGTTCATTATTCATCAACGGAGAAGCACACGGACCAGATAGAGGAGTAACAACTTGTCAATTACACATGCGTATGTTTAAAGATGGTGATACGATTTTTATCGAGCCATTTAGAGCAAAAGCTTTTCCTGTAATTAAAGATTTAGTGGTTGACAGAAGTTCTTTTGACAGAATTCAACACGCAGGAGGATTTATCTCGGTAAATACTTCAGGTAATACAATTGATGCCAATACAATTCCAATTAACAAACACGATGCAGATAAATCATTTGATGCTGCTGCTTGTATTGGTTGTGGAGCTTGTGTTGCAACTTGTAAAAACTCATCAGCAATGTTGTTCGTTGCTGCCAAAGTATCTCAATTTGCTTTGTTGCCTCAAGGTAAAGTAGAAGCTGTTGATCGTGTTTTAAACATGGTACACCACATGGATCTTGAAGGTTTTGGTAACTGTACCAATACTGGAGCTTGTGAAGTAGAATGCCCTAAAGGAATTTCTCTTGAAAATATTGCACGTATGAACCGTGAGTATTTATCAGCAAGCTTAAAAGGATAATATAAAAGACTTTTAGTTTTATAAAAAAAGGTTCCGATATTTCGGAACCTTTTTTTATGTCTTATTCATAATACAATTGCGAAGCGCTTATTTCTTGTTTTTCTTTTCCTTCCTGCTGGATAAAACAAGTTAAGGTCGTTCCGCCAATCTGATCAAAATAACTGATGTTCAATTTGTGAAAACCTTTTTCCAGCTTTATGACCCCATATGCTTCGTTGAGCCAATGAATTCCGTCGTTATTCACCACTAATTCATTATCGATAAAAAGCTTCGATCCGTCGTCTGAAAGTGTCGAAATCGTATAATTTGCGGTTTCTGCGATATAGATGTATCCGTCGAATTTTAAGCCAATATAACGCTCCGTTTTCGTTTTCCATTTTTCACTGCTTATCGCACCTTCAAAAATTCCTGAATTAACGGGTTTTGCTAAATCTAAATCTTGTACTTGCTGAAACAATGTTCCGGTATAATAATCGAATTTTAAACCTTTCTTAGTTGGTTTTATGGCTAGAGCCGGTTTTGAATCCGGATTTCGAACTAATATCTTATTGATCGAACTTCTTCTTCCGCTCGAACTGATTTGAACTGTTTTGATGATTCTGAATTCTCCTTTCGGAATGTTTATCGTTACGGGTTTAGTGTAAAGTTGAGCAGTTTCGTCAGGGTTATAACCGTCAATAGTGTAGAAGATTTGACCGTTTTTGATGGTTGGTTTTAAATCCAGAACATATTTTGATGCGATTAATGCTGTTTCATCTGAGCCAAATGGTGTTGGGACTTTATACAATCGTTTCTGCGCTTCCAGTTTTTCTAAATGATAAGGAATTTGGTTTAAAATAAAATGATTGTAATTCTTGTTTTTCGGCTCTGTCCAGGCAATTTCGGCTAAAGCAAATACTCGTGGATAAATCATATAATTTAATTTTGCCGGACTCGTCAAATATTCAGACCAAAGATTCGATTGAACTCCTATAATATATTTTTGCTCTTCAACGGTTAAACTATCAACAGGAGTTGGGTTGTAGTTGTACATTTTTTCAACTGTCGTTAATCTTCCAATTGTTAAAGGTTCATTTGGCGAATAGCCTTGATTATAATCCAGATACAGCACTTGTTCCGGATTCATGATTACATTGTGTTTTTGTTTTGCGGCTTCAATTCCGCCAGACTCACCTTGCCATGACATTACCGCTGCGTTTGGTGCCAATCCGCCTTCCAGCATTTCATCCCAGCCCAGAATTTGTCTTCCGTGTGCATTTAGGAATTTTTCTATTCGGGTGGTCAGGTAACTTTGTAATTCATGTTCGTTTTTTAATCCTAAATCTTTGATTCGTTTTTGGCAATTCGGGCATTCTTTCCATTTTGTTTTCGGGCATTCGTCTCCACCAATATGAATATACTTACTTGGGAATAAAGCCATAATTTCGGTCAAAACATCTTCTAAAAAAGTAAAGGTTTCCTCTTTTCCAGCGCAGAAAATATCATCAAAAACACCCCAATATTCTATAACTTTATATTGACGATCCGGAAAACAGGATAAATTAGGATAAGCCGTAACTGCTGCAGTTGCATGACCGGGCATTTCAATTTCCGGAATAATATTAACATAATGATCTTCGGCAAATTTCACTACATCTTTGATTTCTTCCTGCGTATAAAAACCTCCGTACGGATTTCCGTCAAAAAAGTAGGGTGATCTTTCGAATTTATTTCCCACTAAAGTCTGTGCTCTTTTTGAACCTACTTCGGTTAATTTTGGGTATTTTTTGATCTCAATTCTCCATCCCTGATCGTCAGTTAGGTGCCAATGAAAGTTGTTTAGCTTATAGCTAGACATTTGTGCGATAAAATCTTTTATAACATCAACAGAGAAAAAATGACGGCAAACATCAAGGTGAAGCCCGCGGTAGCTGTATCTGGGCTCATCTTCTATGGTAACACAAGGTAGTTTTATTTCCTGATTTTTTGGTTTGTTGGGTAAAAGCTGCAATAAACTCTGAACAGCATAAAATAATCCTTCTTCACTTCCGGTAACGGTGATCTTTTTTGGAGTAATGACAATTTTATAAGCTTCTTTTTTTAAAGATTCAGCCGGATTTTTGGCAATAAACAAAACTTCAAGATTGCTTTTTTTGTTTGGCATATTTGAGTTTATAGCCGACTCGAAAATTTGTGCAGTTTTAAGTTCTCTTGCGCTGTATTTATTTTTTTCGAAAGTAAATTTTATCTGTCCGTTTAAACGAATACTATCTCCTGTTGCTTTGTATGAATTGGGAGCAGGGATAATAGAATTGTTTGTGAAAGAAGTTTGGGCATTTCCGAAAGAAAAACAAAATAGTAAAAGGAGAAATAGGCTTTTTTGCATGGTTGCTTTTTTGATTGTTAGACAAAAATATAGTTTATTGGTTAGGTTTGCATTTTTTTTGCAAAACGAATTTATACTTAAATGTCTTTAAAATAGACAAATTAACTTTTTTATTACATTGTGTTATAATTTGTTTCGCAATAATATTGCATTTATTGTTTACATTTGCTTCTATAAAATTGAATTTGCATGAGTAATGATAATGAAGTGATTAATTACACTAAAGAAGAACGTAAAAATCTTATTATAAAAGAGATAAACTTGCATACTCGTGTAAGTTTTGAAACGCTTTCTGCAAAATTATTTGTTTCAGAAGATACAGTAAGACGTGATATTAACGAACTTGAATCAGAATCTTTATTGATTAAAGTAAAAGGTGGTGCGATGACAAAAGCCTATCACCATGCTTCTTCTAATAATCAAACTTATGCAGGTGAATCTAAACAAATTATTGCTCAAAAAACGTTAGGTTTACTTCATGATGGAATGGTTTTACTAATTGGCGGCGGAACTACAATTCGTGAGTTCATCCGTTTGATTCCTGATGATTTGAATCTGACCATTTTTACCGTTACTGTTTTATCAGCAGTTGAACTTTTGGATAAACCCAATGTTAAAATTATCATGATTGGCGGCAGCATTTCGTCCTACAGCCAAATGTGTGTGAGCGGCGATGTCTATAATCAATTGGCGAATATTAAAGTCGATTTATTAATATTAGGAACCAATGCTCTTGATATCGAAGGTGGTTTCTCAGACTCTGATTGGGAAACCGTTCAGGTAAAAAAAGCAATGATTCAGGCTTCTGAAAAAACAGCGATTCTAACTATTTCTGAAAAACTCGATACTGTTCTAAAAATGAAAATTGCCAACTTATCTGAGGTTAATTATGTCGTTACAGAAGTTGATCCAAACGACGAAAAATTACAATCGTATAAGAAGGCAGTTCCCAGTTTAGTATTTCTTTAAGTCTAGCCTCTTTTGGTGTAATGCATACTAACTTCAATTTAACACATAGAAACATAGATTTTATGTGTAAAGAAGAATATAAAAAGAAACCCATTTCTTTCACATAGCTAGCTATGTGTGTTTTAAATAAGTGACACGTCTTATTTTGAGCTAAAAAAACTATGTTTCTATGTGTTAAAAATAATTACACTCAACGGGTTAATCCCAATTTTTCATTAAAAAATTAATCCAGTTCTGATGAAAGATTTTATCTAAATCTTCATTAGAATATCCGTTGTTTTTAAAAATCAGAACCAATTTTTGCAAATCGGCAATCGTATCTAAATCGTACGGACCTTGTTCTGTTCCAAAAGCACCATCCAGATCTGAACCAATACCAATATGATTCGCATTTCCTGCCAATTGGCAAATGTGATCCATGTGTTTGAAAACAGTTTCGAGATTGCAATTTGTACCTTTTGGAGTCGAAACACCTCTTTCCCAATTTGGTACTAGCATCCACGCATCTAAAGCTCCGCCAATTACGGCTCCTCTTGAAATTAATGCCTGAATCATTTCGTCGCTATATTGACGGTTATGATCGACCAGACTTCTGCAATTGTTATGACTTGCCCAAACGGGTCCGTTATAATGATCTAAAGCCTGCCAAAAAGCATCATCACACAAATGTGTTGCGTCCAGAATAATATTCAAACGTTCCATTTCTTTCAACAAATCTAGACCGTTTTGCTGCATTTTTCCGGTAGCATCCGTTCCGTTTGCGTAGCGTCCGGGTCCGTAATGTGCAGGTCCGATGGCACGTAATCCGTAATTGTATGCTTTTTCTAAATACGAAACATCAATAATAGAATCGGCACCTTCAAGACTTAAGATATAACCAATAGGTTTTTTATCGTTTGGCGTTCCGTCATTCCATAAATCAATTTGTTTTAGGAGTGATTTTTTATCTGTTATTGCTGTAATTTCTCCGGCTTCTTCCATCGCTTTGTACCATGCAGCTTGTCCCTGTGTTTGTGCCCAGGCTTGTTCAGGAGAATTCCAACCCGGAATAATACTGCCTGGTTTTACAAATCGTGCAATTTGAGTGGCGACAACAATACCAATGTTTCCTTTTCGTAAATCTGGAAAAGAAACCGTGGCGCGTTCGCGATCCGGTTTGTCTGTCATTCCTTTTTCGAAATTACGTAATGTAGGTACATCATTTCTTAAATCTCGATTCCATTCCATTGCATTCATGCTCAGGTCTAGATGTGCGTCTATTATAAACATATTATTTTTTTTAAGTCACAAAGGTTCAAAGGCTCAGAGATTCTCTACAAGTGTTATTGTGAGGCCTATTCTCTTTCTTCTTCGCTCTATTTTCTATTCTTTTTCTCCTAGATGTTAATTTTTCTGCTGCGTGCAACAACCTGCCATTGATCGCAAATTTGATGCGCTGCATTTACTACCTGAACCGAATCGTAAAGGGCACAGGTTGGGCAAACATGATAAGGTTGGGCATAAATAGTGTCGCCAATAGCGTACTCGTTTTTCCCTTTGTTTTCTATAATTAAATGTTCTTCTGAATGCGATGTTGGGATTAGGTTTTCATCATTTAAAATCACTAATCTTTTATCAATAGGATTTTCAGAAGCTACGGCTTTGTATCCAATATCAATACAAAATGTAGCATTTGTAGGCTTTGAAACAATAGTTCCAACAATAACCAGAGCGGGTTCGAAATTTTGTTCCGGTAAATGAATCTGGTAATTTGAATCCCAGAAAACAAAAGTTCCCGGACTGCATTCTACATTTTTTTGAGTCGCATAAAACGGAAATGTATTCGATCCTCCGGCAACAATTTTTAATTCGTAACCTAGTTTTTGTTCAATTGCTTCAATTCTCTCATTTATGCTAAAAAAAGAATTTGAAGCGGCAGCAATTCGTTCTTCCGCATAGCCTTTTAAATGGCCGTCATAAATATGAATTCCTGCGAAATGAAGATTTTCTAACTCAAGAATTTCATAAATTAAAGCACTCCAATCTTTATGAATCGAAATTCCGGTTCTGTTCATTCCTGTATTAAGATCCAGATAAACGGTAAGTTTTAAATCGTTTTCTTTTGCAATTTTATTCAAAGCTTTTGCTGAATCAAGATTGTCAACGATAGTCGAAAAAGAAGTATTAGGATATTTTTGTATTAATGAAATCCATCTTTCTTTTTTAACGCCAACAGGCTGATAGGCGAGAAGCACGTCCTGAATTTCGTGTATGGCGGCAAGTTCAGCTTCGGCAATTGTCGCGCATTTTATTTTATTGATGCTGTAGGTTTTAAACAAATCCAGAATCTCGCCAATTTTATGCGTCTTTATATGGGGCCTTAATTTTTGAGTTTCGCCATTTACTGATTCAATCAAACGCTCAATATTCGACTGGATACGATCTTCGTAAACAGCCAGAAACGGAGTGTCAATGCGGATTTCGGAATTAATTTTCCACCAATTGTCTTGCATAATTTTAGTTTCTGGTTTTTTCTACAACTTCAATTAAATTTTGAAATGCTTGTAACGATTGCTCGTATTTTAAATCCAAAAGAATTTCTTTCGAAAATAAATTAGAACCAATTCCAACACAAACAACACCGGATTTGAACCATGATTTCAAATTGCTTTCTTCAAGAGTTACGCCTCCGGTTGGCATTATTTTCAAATTTGGGAACGGTGCTCTTATTGCTTTTACATATCCTGGACCGCCAATTTTATCGGCAGGAAAAAGTTTTACAATTTCTGCACCTAATTTATTCGCATGAAGAATTTCGTTTAAAGTCGCTGCGCCTGGAATCCAGTAAATATTATTTTTGAAACAATAATTGCCAATTTCCAGATCAGTATGAGGACAAACAATGCAATCTGCTCCTAATTGATGAAATGTCTCAGCATCATCAACACTTAAAATAGATCCAACGGCTATTTTTACATCCAGATTATTCGCTTTTTTAAAGGCGATCATTTGAGTAAAAACTTCTTTAGCATTATCTGCGCGAGCTGCAAACTCGATAATTTTTATGCCAGCATCAGCCGCCGATTGCAATACTATTTGGGCTGTTTCTATATTGATTTGTGTAACTAACGGAAGTACGCCTTGTGCTTTTAAAATGCTGTACATATTCTTTATTTATCTATTAATTCTGTTACTTGAGCCATTTTTAATAAAATGACTGATCTCGTTAAGGTTCGTTATGGCAAAATCTCCGTGAATACTTTGTTTGATTACACCACAAGCTGTCGCCCATTCGATAGATTCCTGTCCGGAAAATTTATTGGATAATCCGTATAATAATCCTGCATTGAAAGCGTCTCCGGAACCAATCTGATCTGTTACAACGTGTATTTTATGTTCTTGTGTCTGATAGAAATTGCCTTCATGAATTAGTAATCCTTTGTATAAATGTGCCGGTCCGTCTGATTTTCTAAAACTCATTGCCAGTGTTTTTAGAAAAGGCATTTTTGCTTTTAATAATTCGAATGTTTTCTGAAAACGATCTTCGTCGGATTCAGTATTATCTGTTTTAATTCCGAAATAAATTTCAATCGCATCTAAATCAGCAACTGTGATTGTGCTGTATTGAAGCAAATCCGGCATAATCTCAGACGGATGTTTTCCGTATTGCCATAATTTTGATCGAAAGTTAAAATCAGAAGAAATTGGAATTCCTTTTTTATGCGCTGTCAGAATTGCTTCCTTGCAAGCTAAACCTGCTTCTTTAGAAACTCCCGGACTGATTCCTGACCAATGAAAATGAGTAACATCGGCGAAAGCCAAATCCCAATTAATTTGATCTTTTTCAATAGTAGCGAAAGACGAATTGCTTCGGTCATAAATAACCTGCGATTGCCTGATTTGATTTCCAGCTTCAACAAAATACAATCCTAAACGTTCTCCGCCATACACACATTTTGAAGTATTGACTTTGTATTTCTGAAGTTCGTTTAAGGCCAATTGTGCCAGATCATTTTCTGGTAATCGGGTAAGATAATCGGTTTGAATGCCGAGTTGAGAAAGTAAAACACAAACATTTGCTTCGGCACCGCCAACATGTATTTTTATTTCATTGGCCTGCGTGAATCTGTTTCCATCTGCAACACTCATTCGGAGTAATAATTCTCCAAACGTTGCAATTCTGGTTTGTGGTGTTGTATTCATAATAATTTATAAGCTTGGTGTTATTTTTTTAAACACATAGAAACATAGTTTTTAAAACCGAATAAAGGCGTTTCACTTGCATTAACAAACATAGCTATGTGAGAAAGCGAGCTTTTTTGAATATCCTTGTAACTATTGCAAAAATAAATCTATGTTTCTATGTGTTTAATTTTTTGACACAGATTAAAATGATTTTAAACGTTGTGTTTAATTCTTCTGCCACGAATTTCACGAATTTACACAAATCAGTATGTGAAAATTAATTCGTGAAAATTTGTGAAATTCGTGGCGAAAAAAAAACATTTTTAATCATTTAATCTGTGGCATATTTTTTAATATAATTCAAAAACAGCTTCAACTTCAACGGGAATATTGTCCGGTAAAGAACCCATTCCTACTGCGCTTCTTACGCCAATTCCGTTTTCTTGTCCCCAAACTTCTGCAAACAATTCGCTGCAACCGTTTATCACGTATGGATGTCTTAGGAAATCGCCATTGCAATTCACCATTCCTAAAACTTTTATAACTCGTTTTACTTTGTTCAGGCTTCCAAAATTGGTTACAATTGTAGAAAGCATGGTTAAGCCAACTTGTCTTGCTGCTAATTTTCCTTGTTCGATATCCATATCATCGCCAATTCGGCCAATGATTAAGGACTTGTCATCATTAACAGGTCCATGACCTGAAAGGTATAAATATTTACCATCAACTAAATAAGGTTTATAAATACCAAGAGGTTGTGGTGCTGGTGGTAATGATAAGCCTAATGTTTCAAATTTTTCTTGTGGTAATAAATTCATGATATTAATGTATTATAGAGTTTAAAATAAAAACGAAAATGATTCCTAAAACAGATACTAGAGATTCCATGACGGTCCATGATTTGAAAGTATCTTTCAGGCTGATATTAAAATATTCTTTGAACATCCAGAAACTTGGGTCGTTTACGTGAGAACACATTAAACTTCCTGCTCCTACGGACAAAACCAATAAGTTAGGGTCGAGACCGGTGGTTTGTAGTAAAGGTAATAAAACGCTGGCAGTCATTAATCCGGCTGCTGTAGCAGAACCCACACAAACGCGTATGATTGCCGCCATCATCCAGGCCAATAAATATGGATGAATGTTTATTTGTGTTAAAGCGGCTACTATAGTTTCGTTTACGCCGCTTACGATCATTACTTCTTTTAAACCTCCGGCTCCACCAACAATTAGAACAATCAAAGCGACATCTTTTATTGCAACGGCATAATCATCCATTACTGATGTGATGCTTCTGTTCATTCTGATTCCTAAAGTATAGGTACAAATCAATAAAGAAATCAGCATAATCATACTTGGTTCTCCTACCGTTTTACAGATATTTACTAATGTTTCATTTTGTGAAATCATAGGTAATATCGAAGTCAGCGTTAATCCGAAGACAGGAAATAAGGCTGAGAATAAACTTAGGGAAAAACTAGGCTGCTTTCCTGCGTTAACCACTTCTTCAACATTCAGGATTTCGTGATCTGATTCGGTTTTGATGTTTTTCAGTAAATTCGAAAACAACAAACCTGCAATAAAAATGGTTGGAATCGCAATGATGATTCCGTAGACTAAAACAAGTCCGATATCAGCATTTAAAATACTGCTTAAAGCCATTGGAGACGGATGTGGTGGCAAGAAACCGTGTGCTACTGAAAGCGACGCCAGCATTGGAATACCGAGATATACTTTTGAAAGTTTAAATTGATGGGCTACTGAGAAGATTAATGGAACTAACAAAACAAATCCAACACTATAAAATAGTGGTATCCCAACAATAAATCCGGTAATCATTAAGCCAAGGCGAACGTATTTTTTGCCCGTCCATCCCATAACAGTTTTTGCGATGACATTGGCGGCGCCTGATGAAACGGTAAGTTTACCAATACAGGTCCCGAAAACGATAATCAAAGTAATAGATCCTAACATTTCGCCCAAACCTTTTTGAACAGTTTGAGACAAAATAGCTATTGGCAGGCCTAAAAAAAGACCTGCTAATAAAGCTGTTATGATAAAGGCAATAAACGGATTGATTTTAAGCCAGGCTATCTGAATGATTAAAAACGCAATGCATGCCGTAAGAATTAATATGCTCATTTATCTTTTTGTTATTATTATTTATGCCAGTTAACAATTGATGGTTTTAATTTGTGCCTTTAGGCACTAAATATTGGTAGTAATTAGATTTGAAGTTCGTTGGCGTGCCGTAGGTACGCAACAAAATGTTAATTATTGCGTACCTACGGCACGCTAGATATTCTGATTCATATTCTCTACCAATATTTAGTGTCTAAAGGCACATTTTAACTCTTAATTATTATTTATCCCACCACATTCTGGTTGTAAAACTATCTTCGCCCTGGCGTTTCACTGCTTCAGCTAAGTTAGCTGAATTCACTGAATATTCGCTGGTAGAGTATTTCAAACGTCTTGGGATTGTGCCGTTTGTAACATTGCCCGGAAAGTTTACGGGAACTAAAACAGGATATCCCGTTCTTCTCCAGTTGGCATAAACCTCTTCTTCGTCTACAAATAAAGCAACATAGATCTGAGTATGAATCTGATTCATTTTAGCTTCAAAAGATCCTGCCGCGTTGTACGGATTAAGTGTTAGATAAGCAGTTGCATCTGTAATTGCATAAGTCGCGCCGTAAATTCCCATGTTTAGGAAAGAAGCTTTTACTCCTTTTTCGTATAAGTCTTTATCGCTTTCGTTGGTGTACCATCCTCTTGCTGCAGCTTCGGCTAAATATAGATTTGTTTCTGCATTACTTAAAAGAACAAGAGGGGCATCAAATTTAAAAACCGTACTTTGATTAGGCTCGGAATACGTACCTTGTTCCGCTGCTGTTGGTGCTGTTTTTGTTCCGTTAGGGAAACCCTTTTGTATGGCAAGAGATGTATTTTGCGTTGTTCCCTGCCAAACGCCGGAGTAAACACTAATTCTTGGATCTGCAGTAGATTTTAATAAATCAATGAATGTTTTGGCTAGTTTTCCTCCTTCAACATTTTTTTGCCCATAAGATCCCGCTGTAAAATCTTGTCTTCTGGCATCAAAACCAACAGGGTTTTTATTAAAATCATTTGGTCCGTCTGTATATTTCATGATTGCATTATCACTTCCATTAAGGATTACTCCACCAGCGATTGCTTTCGTTACCCACGTTTTTGATAAAGCGGGATCAACTTTGCTTAATCTTAATCCTAAACGAAGCATTAAAGAATAAGAAAATTTTTTCCATTTTGCGACATCTCCGTCATAGATAAAATCGGCTTTGCCGAAACTTGCTTTAGCAGGATCTAATGCAGTGGCGGCTTCATCCAGTTCTTTCAGTAAATCTTTGTAGATAAATTCCTGAGTGTCATATTTTGGAAGGAAAAGTTGTGAGGTGATTGCTTTTGCCGCATCTGAATACGGAATGTCTCCATATAAATCTGTAGTTCTGTGATACAAATACGCTTTCCAGATTCTGGCAATATTCAACTTGTTAGTATCGTTTGGATTTGCTTTTAAAGCATTAATTACAATTTCGATTTCATTTAAAGCTGTTGGATATAGCTGATTGAAATAAGCTGAAAAATATACTTCATTGCTTAAATATTTATCTCCCACACCTGAGGCTTCTTTGTAAGTTGCATAATGCTGAATCATTCCGCCACATTCAAGAATGTCAGTGAAAAAATAATTATTGTTTAAGCCGTCAAGTTGAGCTTTGCTGAAAATGTAATTCGGATTTGGTTTATCAACCACATTTGGGTTGGTATTGATTTCTTCAAAATCTTTGGTACAGGATGATATACTTCCTAAAAGTATTCCTGCGATATATAATATGGTTATCTTTTTCATGTCTTTTAATTTAAAAATTAGCAATTAGGTGAGTTTAAAATTTGACATTTAAACTTAAACCGAAACTTCTGGTTTTTGGCACTCCAAATTGTTCTACACCTTGCGCATTTCCTGCACTAAATACAGATTCCGGATCTACGTTTGGTGTTTTCTTGTAAAGAATGAATAAGTTTCTTGCTACAAATGAAACAGAAGCTCCCTGAAGTTTTGATAATCCTTTTATTCTTTGAATTGGTAAATCATAACCAAGAATTACTTGTCTTAGTTTTACAAAACTTGCATCATAGATAAAAGTGGATGAAATGTTTCTTAAACCATCATAATATGTTCTTAGGTTTTCAGGAGCAATAACCATATCAACCGGATTTCCGTTTGTGTCAACACCTTTTATTGGTAAACCGTTTTCACGACCTTCAAGAGTTAGTTTTGTTAATCCCATACGAGTTCCGTATAAGTCAGTTCCGGAATATAAACTTCCTCCAAATTTACCATCGATCAAAAAGCTGAATGAGATGTTTTTGTATTTAAATTCGTTGCTAAGACCTGCCGCCCAAGGATGAACTCCCTGACCTAATTCCTGAAGTGGCCCTTGTGCGATAGTTGCAGATCCGCCGCTTACATTATAAACAGTATTTCCGTTTGCATCTAGACGAGGTTTATATCCTTTTATGATGCTATATGGTCGGCCAACATCACTTGTTATCGTAACATATCCGTTTACAGCAGTTGCCATTGTAATAGAGTTTAACTGATCTGTAAGTGCTTCAACTGTGTTTTGATTATAAGATCCGTTGAAACTTGCATCCCAGGAGAAATTTTCAGAATTAATGATTTTTCCACTTAATAAAAATTCAACCCCTTTATTTCTCATTTTTCCTAGATTCAGTAAAGCTGTGCTTGATCCCGAAGCGTTAGAAATTGTAGTTTCGACAATATCATTTGTTGTAGCACGGTTGTAAAATGCTAAATCAAGATTTAAGCGATTGCGGAAAAATCCTAAGTCAGTACCAATTTCAAATGTTGTAGAAGTCAACGGACTTAAAGTTGGGTTTGGTACTCTTGAACTTGTTGGTCCTTGCAATTGCTGACCGTTGTGTCCGCCCTGAACCATAGAGTAGGATTGGTTCAATGCATAAGGATCCGGTGTTGCGCCACCCACTTGGGCCCATGAACTTCTTAGTTTTGCAAATGAAACAAAATCTGGCATTGTTACAATATCGGATAAGATAACAGCTGTTCCAACCGAAGGATAAAATACTGTATTGTTTTCTTTAGAAAGTGTAGAGAACCAATCCTGACGACCTGTAACATTTAAAAATACAATGTTTTTATAGTCAAAATCCGCGGCACCATAAACTGAATTTGTTTTTGTTTTTCCGTAAGGATAGCTGTAAGTTAGCGTAGATAAGTTGCTTATGGCATAAAAATCATCTAACACAAAGTTAGAGCCTTCAAATCTGGTTTCATCTCTTAAATTGGTGCGTGAGTTTACTCCAATTAAAGCATTTAAAGAGAAATCATCAACGATATTTTTCTTGGTATAATTAAGAATTGCTTCAGAATTCAGGTTGGATATTTTAACCCTTGAACCTTGTGCGTATCCAACAGGATTGTTCAAAGTCGTTTTTGGGATGTATCCAAAGAAGTTATAATCTGTAAAATCCTGACCAATTCTACCCTGAAGGAATAATTCAGGAGTGAAGTTTAATTTAACATTCAGCATTCCGATAAAACGATTTTTAGTATCGTTGTTTTTAATTTTATTAACCACAAAATAAGGGTTTGTAGCTACGGCAACAGGATTCCATGCTTCTTCGATACCATTTGCATCATATCCGGGAGCAAGATTTCTAATGTCAACCGTATTGGCAATCATGTAAGTTCCCCAGTTAGGGTTTGCTTCAGCATCAGATACTGTCGTTCTGTTGTTTGATTTTTCTAAATTGTATTGCGCAACAACATCAAATTTTAACCAGTTTGTTAAGTTCACATTGCTGGCAATATTGATACTTTTACGATTAAAATCAGAATTGGGTACAACACCTTTGTTCTCCATATTTGAAAATGAAAGACGTCCGGTTGCTTTTTCATTTCCTCCAGATAAAGCAAGGGAATTGATAAAAGTTGTTCCGGTATTGTAGAAGTTTTTAATATTGTCTTTTTGGGCTACATAAGGTCTTGCTACACCATCGAACTGAACAACATCTGTTCCGTCGATTTTAGCTCCCCACGACCAGCGACCGTCAGCGATAGCTTCAGCCTGATTGGTTGGTTTTTTTCCATTTGCCCCTGAACCGTATTCGTATTGCCAGTCTGGTTTGATCGATGGTGTTTCGAAAGTAAATGAAGTATTATAATCTACTCCAATCCCTTTTTGGGCAGATCCTCTCTTAGTCTGAATCAAGATAACCCCGTTTGCAGCGTTTGCCCCGTATAATGCAGCGGCAGTTCCACCTTTCAAAACAGTGATTGTTTTAATATCATCAGCATTTATAACAGAGGTTCCGTCACCACGGTCAACATTGATTCTTGTAGAACCTGGTCCGTTCCCAATTCCCGGTAAGTTCAATTGCGTATTGTCAATTGGTAAATCATTTACCACATACATAGGCTGGTTATTTCCGTTTAGCGAACCATTTCCTCTAATGACAACTCTGCTTGAACCATTTGGTCCGGTTGCAGTACTGCTTACGTTTACACCGGCAATTTTACCTACTAAGGCGTTGGCGATATTGGTTTCTTTCGCTTTCGTGAATTCAGTTCCTTTTAATTCAGTTACTGCATAAGCAACAGATTTGCTGCTTTTTTTAACTCCTAATGCAGTTACCAAAACCTGATCTAAAACATTTTCAGCTGGTTTTAAGTTTATTATTAAATCCTGAGTGTTGTTTAATTTGTATTCTAAAGTTGCGTAACCCATATAACTAACGATGATGTGAGTTTCATTTTCCGGAACGTTTAGTTTGAATTTCCCGGTTTCGTCAGTTATAGTTGCTATTTTACTATTGCCTTTTGCATAAATCGTTGCGCCGGCAATTGGCATTCCGTCATCCTGACCCAGTACTTGGCCCGAAATTTCTGTCTGATTGCTTTTTTGTTCAAAAAGGTGCTTTTTAATTGCAGCCTCTTTTGCATTTGCTGAGAAGATCATCCCCCCAATAAATACTAATGAAATTAGCTTTTTTTTCATAATTCTGTGGTTTTCATGTTTTTTTGGTTTTTTATTGGCGATCAAATATAAAAATTTATTTTTCACATTTGCATTTTTTTTGCACAAAGCGCATATTTTTTGCAATATTTTTTCGTGAAGCATTTTTAATATCCAAAATATGTGTTGTTTTTAGCCGTGTTTTGAGAAAATTTTGCAGATAATGCTTTTTCTGAGAAAATTCATTTTAATCTTAAAATTCGTATTTTTGAGATATGAAAATAGCACTTATTCAATCCGATCTTTACTGGGAAGACGCTTCTAAAAACCGAAAAAACTTCGAATCGAAGATCAATCAGGTCGATTCTACGGTTAATTTGGTAGTACTTCCGGAAATGTTTTCAACGGGATTTACCATGAATGCGCCTGTTGTTGCTGAAACTATGCAAGGCGAAACCGTTCTGTGGTTACAATCTTTAGCAAAACAAAAAAACTTCGCCATAACGGGAAGTTTAATTATTGTCGAAAACGAGAAATATTATAATAGAATGTTGTTTGTTTTTCCGTCAGGCGAAATTCAATATTATGACAAGCGCCATTTATTCTCGCTTGCCGGCGAAGATAAATTTTATACCAACGGAGACGAAAAGGTTATTGTAGAATATCTTGATTGGAAGATTTGCCTCCAGATTTGTTACGACTTGCGATTTCCTGTTTTTGCAAGAAATGTCGAAAATTATGACCTATTGTTATATGTTGCCAACTGGCCAAAAGTTAGAACCAATGCCTGGGATGCTTTGCTAAAGGCACGAGCAATCGAGAATTTAACTTATGTCGTTGGTGTAAACAGAGTAGGGCTCGATGCAAACAATTACGAACACACAGGGCATTCGCAAGTGATTGATTTCTTAGGAAATTTTATTCTGGAACCTCAGGAAACCGAAGCAGCTTTTATAGTAGAATTAGATAAAAATGCAATGTTAGAAACTCGAAAAAAACTCGATTTCTTAAGTGATAAAGATGTTTTTGAGATTAAAAACTAGAACGCTTTTCGCTTCTTTTCGTCGTCTTTTTTCTTTTTATCAATTTGTTTTTTCTCGACTTCAGGATTAAAAGGTACGCTTAAATCAATCGTTTCATCAACATCCCAATTTGTTCTTACATCAATTTCTTTTTGGTAATAAAACACCTCTTCAGAATAGGTTTTGTTGAGGAAATTTCCCGCGTCATACATTTTGTTTTTGTTGTCGTCGTAGATTATTCTCAACGTAAAGGCCTCTGGCTGTAATAAGTCGAAACTTATTTTTGTTTCTCCCTCAGAATATGCACTAGCCAGTACAACGTCACCCTTTTTATTTGTAACCTCAATAATTATCGGGAAGCGTTTTACGTTTCTCAGATTCAATACAAGATTCCCGTAATCAGCATATTCTTTTGTCGTTAATTTATAAGCAAGCGTATCGTTTGCCTTTTCATAAAAATCAGTCAAAGCACCTGGAAAAAAGGTAATATTGTATTTGTCGACTGGTTCTTTTTTGAAATCAACATATAATTTTTGTTCAAACTCGTTGTATTCTGTTGTAAAATCTACAGCAACAGAGTCTTTGTTAACTAATTTAATTTTCGATTTATCAAATTTAACCAGTGGTGTTGCTGATTCTAAAGTAAATCGATCCCTAAAATTCAGGACACCATTTTGTAGTGCCGTAATGTTTAAGGTGTCTTTCTTTTGATCTTTAATCTTAAAAGTAAATTTTTTGTTGTAATTGTCCCTGCTGATTTCCATGGATAGGGAATCTATTTTCTCTACTTTTATTGGTTTGTACCAAACTTGCAAAGAGTCTTTTTTAGGGAATGCCGTGACGATAGTTTCTAAAACCTCGTTATTGTGTTTAAGAACAATTTTGGGTTTAGAAAGTTTAAAGTTTTGTTTTCCTTCATATGGAAGATATGCTCTGTTTCCGGATGCCTGAATTGGTTTAAAAGCTTTTAGCGGAAGCGTTTCTCTAAATAATTCTAATTCGAATACAGTATCATTTGGTACAGTGATATAATGTTTAAGGAATCCAATTTTATCATCTTTAGGATTGTATCTGTTATTTGCGCCTTTGTCTTTTAAGGCCATCAGCAAGTATTTTCCCGCCTTTAAATTTTCCAGTTTAAAAGTTCTCAAACTGTCTAAAGTATTCGTGATATATCGCGGAGTTTGCTTATAAATCATAGAATCCTTATAAGTGTCATTTACTTCATAAAGCATTACAGATACAAAATTGTCTACATTTTTTTCGTATGCATCCTTAATTTGTCCGCTAATTGAAAGTGAATCAATATAAGATCCCGTAGAGAAAATATATTTGAATTGATTAATTGCGTTCCCTTCATTATTGTCAGCAATACTTTGACCAAAGTTAAAACTATAGGTAGTATTAGGTTGTAAAGTATCTTTTATTTTTATGGTGATAACTTTACTTGCAGTTGTTGGTAAAATCACCGGCTCATGTTTCATAGGAGGTGAAATAATAAGCTGTTTGTTTATGTTTTTAAGTTTTACATATTCATCAAAACCCAGAATGATTTCATTTCCTTCAAAATTAGTACTCATGTTTTTTGGAGAACTATATTTTAAAACCGGAGCAAGAGTGTCCTTAAGTCCGCCGGTAATGCTGCCTCGTTTAGCGCAGCTCAACATTAAAAATACAAGTAAAAAGGCAATATATCTGAAGTTGTTTTTCAACATAACGGTTTCTAAATTTGATTGCACAAAATAACGATTATATTTGCTTTAATTGAAATTTTTTATCCATTTATTAGGATTTAAAGCTTTCGCCTCTGACTATTTTTTTGAATTTGAAATCATCAACACGATATAATTTCTTACTTTTGATTTTAAATATAATTTTTCCTGGTTTTGATAAGAAGATTTTTAGTTGGCATACTCTTTTTTTTACTGATTTCCTGTGGTAAAAATGAAAAGCCCATTGTAGCTTTTTATTATTGGAAAACTATTTTTAAATTGTCTCAAACAGAGAAAGAGGTGTTACAGGATAATAATGTAAGTAAACTTTATATTAGATATTTTGATATTGGTTTGCAGCCCAAAACACAAGAGCCAATCCCAATAAGTCCCATCCGGTTTAAGGAAAATGTAGATCAGTTTGATATTGTTCCCGTAATTTTTATTCAAAACAAAGTCATGTCGCTCCCTAATCTTGATATAGATGATTTGGCACAAAAGACAACTCGTTTAGTAGAGGAAATGAACACGAAGAATAAAATTGTTGTTCAGGAGATTCAGATAGATTGCGACTGGACTTTGACGAGTAAAAACAATTATCTTAAGTTTATTGAGCGCTTTAAACAGCTTTCGAAGAAAAAACTTTCAGCAACGATTCGTTTGCATCAGGTAAAATATTTCAGGAAAACGAAAATCCCAAATGTCGATTCCGGAGTATTGATGTATTATAATATGGGAACTATAGCAAATGATTCCCTAAATTCTATTTACAGCCAAAAAATCGCTGAAAGATATCTTAAAAGTTTAAAGAAATATCCTTTGCATCTTGATTTTGCATTGCCAATATATTCCTGGGCAGTTCATATCAGAGATCAGAAAGTGATAGGTTTGCGTTCGAAACTGAATGTGAGTGAACTTAAAAAAGATGCTAACTTCGAGAAAATCGGAACAATCTTTTTTAAGGTGAAAAAATCCAATTATAAAAACGGAATCTTTTATGAAGAGAATGATTTGCTTAAAATTGAGGCAATTTCTTCAGAGGATTTAAAAGAAATGGCAGAGGATCTGAATGAAAATTTAGTTCAGCCTCCAAGAGAAATTATATTTTACGATTTAGACGAATTCAATATTAAAAACTATGAAAAGAATATTTTTAAGCAAGTTATTTCTTGTTTCTAGTGCGGCTTTATTTTCTGTATACGGAATAATTTATGCTTGTGGTGGTGGTGACGACTGGGATTTTTTTAGTTATAATTCAAACTTTACACCTGAAACATTTGCAGATAAGTCGTATTCGCCACTTTTTTTATCAGGGGATATTTTTTACGGAATTGGCTTTGATACAGAACACAACTCCAGATTTAATGACGACATAAAATCAGATTGGGGAAATTATCTAAAGGGTAAAGCAGATGCCGCGACAATAACTTATTTTTTAATTGGTGAGGAAACGCCAAGATATTCTTCGGATAAAAAAGTACCTCAGAATAAAACGGATATTGAACAGCTGCATGTTTTTTTTAAGAGTAAAAAAGACAATCAGGTTTCGCTAAAATGGGGTAAGAAAATCAATTTGAAAGATGATAAGGTTAAAAGCTTTATCGAGTTTTTGTATTTGGCACAAAAAATAGAAACGGTTTCTATTGGTGATGATTATTGGAGTTATGATCCTGTGGTGGCAAAAACGTTTGATGATCTGAAAATGATTCAGTCTATCGAAAATGTTTATAATACAACTTCAGATTCATTCCTGAAAAACAGATATTGGTTTCTTACCGCGAAAGCTTATTTCTATAGCAGTAATAAGAAAAAAACAATTGAATTTTTTAATAAAACAGAAGCTTCTGTACCAAAAAACACCTTGTATTATCGTGCTCTTTCTTATGTTGCGGGAATAAACTATAAACACAAAAAGTATTCGGCTTCTAATTATTTATATGCGCAGGTATTTGATAAATGTCCTGAATTGAGAATTGTTACTGCGTATAGTTTTCATCCGCAAAATGAGGCAGATTGGAATAAATCTTTGGCAATGGCTAAAAGTAACAAAGAAAAAGCGGCACTTTGGGCAGTGCATGGTTTTTATAAAGATGAAGCGCAGGCAATAGGGAAAATTTATGAATTAGACCCTAAAAGTGAACATCTGGATTATTTGTTAACCCGACTAGTGAATAATCAGGAACAGGCAATTAATAATTCATTTGAAGTAAAAATAAAGTCTGATGATTATAGTTCACCAGTTGTAAAACAGACTGTTGTTGAAAACAGATTAGAGAATAAAGCGAAGATTAATCTTAAAGCTTTTGATTTAGTAGCTAAAATTGCCGCCGCAGGAAATACTGCAAAACCATATTTATGGGATATTTCATTAGGGTATTTGCAAACCTTAAAAGGGGATTATGCTGCTGCTGATATCAATCTGAATAAAGCCGAAACGACATTGCCAAAAACAGAGTTGGCGGGTTATCAATTGCGCTTGCTTCGTTTTGTGAATAATATGAGTAAAATTGACAAACTGACGGATAAAAACGAAAAAACAGTTTTAGCCGATTTGAATTGGTTGTATCAGGAACTTCCTAAAACGTATAAAAGTCAGGAATTCCGTTATCAAAATGCCGTGCAATGGAGCAAGAATTATTTGGCTGCTTTGTACAGAGCGAAATCAAATCCTGTAATGGTAGAATTGTTTGGCGGAGATGCTCATTCGAATTCTTATTATTGGGGCGGAGGAAATGCATTTTATGATAATGAGAAGAATTTATTAGACATGAAATCATTTTTGGCTAAGCCAAATAAAACTGAAATCGAGAAAATTGGAGCAGGAATTTATTATCTGAAATTAAAAGATATTAATAATTTTCAGGCAGTTCAGGCGACATTCAAAAATGAAATTCCCGAAGCAATTGCATTTATTCAACAAGCAGATTCAGTTCAGTATTATACTTTTTTAGGAAATCCGTTTAATGGGAATATCAAAGATTGTCATGATTGTGATCATTCAGCCTATCAAAAAAAGAAATATACACAGCTGGATTTCTTAAATACCGTAAAAGCAATGCAGGATAAGCTTGATCAGAAAGAAGATGTATATACGAATAGTTTGTTGTTAGGAAATGCGTTCTATAATATTACTCATTTTGGAAACGGCAGAACTTTCTACGAAATAAGTATTGTAGGTTATGGTTCAAGTCCTTACTCATTCAGGGGTTCAATGAAAAAGATGATTACGGATTGTGATGTTTCCAGAATGTATTATCAAAAAGCCTTAGAGGCGGCGACAACAAAAGAGCAAAAGGCAAAATGTACTTATATGCTGGCAAAATGTGAACGTAACGAATACTATAATAATAAGTACAACAATTTAAAGAATTGGTGGGAAGCTGACGATGATAAAATCAATTTTCTTGCCTGGAGTAATTTTAAAACGTTGAAAAAAGACTATTCAGATACGAAATACTATCAGGATGTAATTGCTGAATGCGGTTATTTTAATACTTATATTAATCAGTAAATTGTATTTAAAATGGTAAATAAAATAGAGCATATCGGGATTGCAGTAAAAAACATGGACGATGCGAATGTATTGTTTGAGAAATTATTGGGCGTTCCGTCCTGTAAAATGGAATCTGTGGAAAGCGAAGGCGTTTTGACTTCTTTTTTTCAAACCGGAACCAATAAGATTGAACTTTTAGTAGCGACAAACCCGGAAAGTCCAATTGCGAAGTTTTTAGAAAAAAAGGGAGAAGGAATTCATCACATTGCTTTTGATGTTGATGACATTCATGCCGAAGTGACCCGTTTAAAAAACGAAGGTTTTGTGCTGATTAATGAGGTTCCGAAGAAAGGAGCCGACAATAAATTAGTAGTTTTTCTGCATCCAAAAAACACAAATGGTGTTTTGGTGGAGCTTTGTCAGGAAATTAAATAAAAAAATGAGTTCTGGTGATCTGAAATAAGCTATTGAAAATCAATAATGTCTAAAAAATATGAGGTATTATTTGAAATTAAATAGAAATCATATCCCAAAATATTTGGAGTGAATGAAAAATAATAGTAATATTGCATCCTCAAACCGGTCCTATAGCTCAGCTGGTTAGAGCACCTGACTCATAATCAGGTGGTCCCTGGTTCGAGCCCAGGTGGGACCACTACTAGAAATTAAGCCTTTATAGCAATGTAAAGGCTTTTTTTATGCACTGTATTTTTCTTCCGAATTTCTTCAAATGTCTTTTTTTGATACTTTAAAAACTTCTAGTGTGCTATTGCGATTTTTTTAAGTCGGAATTTTGCAATCTCATTATCTTTTTTAATTTTTTTGAAACAAAAAAGAACTAACAATTTTATATAGATCTTATCGGTATTGAGTATATCGAAAAAAACATAAAATATCAAATGATGATGATTTGTCTGTAAAGATGTTGTTAAAGAAAAACATCTTTGGTCAGTACAACCTCTAAGTGCACTATAGAAAGTTGCAAATTATAAGAAAGTAAATCCCTTTAATCTCTGATATTTGGGCACCGTTGAATTTTGTGTGATTCGCCGAATTTGAAGTGAATTTGTGTGTTGCAAAATCTGATTAAAATAACTGTTCTGCTGAGAAAACTGTCTACAGAATGCTTGCCATTTTCCGTTGTATTAACTGAGGTGTATATAAATTAGTTGACGGACTTGACTTAAAATGTTATTTTTTACATCGTAATTTTGCATATTGAGCCTGTGTGCTTAAATAATTTTCGAGAATTGTTTAATAGAATTTATAATGTAGTGTAAAAAATCATCAAATTTGGATAAGACAGATGTGAACGGCCAATATTATAAGTTTATCAATAGATTGATGAAGCTTGATGATGAGAAATCTAAGCGCATAATGAAATTTGATAGCCGGGATTGCCTTCTTTGCTGTAAGCCTTTAAAAGAGGCTGAATATTTATTGACTCAACCACATGGTCAACTATTCGAACAGGATGTTTCTGTGGAATTAAGTCATCAAATGAATAAGGTAAAAGTACTGTTTGTTGTTGGTTATAATCTTTGAATCTCGTGTGTAATCAGTTACTTAACACTGATTAAATTTACAAAATTGCTTATAAAAATGCAAACTAAAAAAAAGAAGCTGACTCAGTTTTGAGACAGCTTCTTTCTTTTGTAAGCGGTTTAGACTTATTTGTTTATCGAATAAAGTCTTGAAATGTATTTTCCGACAACGTCAAATTCTAAGTTGATTTTTGTTCCAACTTCGAAATTTTTGAAATTAGTGTTTTCAAAAGTATACGGAATAATCGAAACGCTAAATTCGTTTGTCTTAGAGTTTACTACCGTAAGGCTTACCCCGTTTACCGTTATTGATCCTTTTTCGATTGTAATATTGCTGAGGTTTTTGTTGTATTCAAAAGTGTAGTTCCAGCTTCCGTTTGCTTCTTCGATCTTGCTGCAGGTTCCGGTTTGATCTACGTGACCTTGTACAATATGACCGTCAAGGCGGTCGCCAAGCTTCATTCCTCTTTCCAGATTTACAATATCGCCAACCTTCCAGTCTCCAATATTGGTCTTCGAAATGGTTTCTGCAATAGCAGTTACAGTATAAAGTGAATCTTTTATTGCGACAATAGTAAGGCATATTCCGTTGTGCGAAACACTTTGATCTATTTTTAATTCATTCGTAATTGAAGCATCGACTGTAACGTGAAGATTATTTTGATCTTTTTGTATTTCGTGAATCCTTCCAAGGGTTTCTATAATTCCTGTAAACATTGTTGTTTTATTTTACTAAATTTGCACATCAAAATTAGTAATAAATAACCTGAGCTCATGAATAAAAAAGCAGAAAATATAATAGTTGGAATTTCAATTGGAGATTTAAACGGTATTGGAAGCGAAGTTATACTAAAAACATTCGAGGATTCCCGTATGTTAGAAATGTGTACACCGGTTATTTTTGCCAATGCCAAAATACTTTCTTTCGTTAAAAAAAGTTTCACTTCTACAGTTCAATTTCATGGAGTTGATAAACTAGATCAGGTTGTGCCCGGAAAAGTAAATGTTTATAATCTTTGGAAAGAAGGTGTTGATATTAATCTGGGCGTAAATGATGAGAAGATAGGAGAATATGCCATAAAATCTTTTGTTGCGGCTACAAAGGCTTTAAAAGAGGATTTGATAGATGTTTTAGTTACAGCTCCAATTAATAAATACAATATCCAGTCAGAAGATTTTAAATTTCCCGGACATACAGATTATTTAGATCAGGAATTAGAAGGAAATGCACTAATGATGATGGTGCAGGATAATTTGAGAGTTGGTTTATTAACAGATCATGTTCCCTTAAGTGAAGTTTCTTCGCATTTGACAGAAGAATTAATTACAAGAAAAATAGAAACAATAAGAAAATCTTTGATTCAGGATTTTAGTATCGTAAGACCTAAAATTGCCGTTTTAGGATTAAATCCACATGCTGGCGATGGCGGTGTAATTGGTAAAGAAGATGATTTGGTTTTAAAGCCCGCTTTAAAGAAAATATTTGACGCCGGAACAATGGTTTTTGGACCTTTTCCTGCTGATGGATTTTTTGGAAGCGGTCAATATGAAAAATATGATGCTGTTGTGGCAACTTATCACGATCAGGGATTAATTCCTTTTAAGACATTGTCTTTTGGAAAAGGAGTTAATTATACAGCTGGTTTAAATAAGATCAGAACTTCGCCGGATCACGGTACAGCCTATGATATTGCTGGGAAAGACATGGCAGATTTCAATTCGTTTAGAGAAGCGGTTTATCTTGCAATAGATATTTTTCACTCCCGTAATCAGTACGAAGAGATAAGTCAAAAACCACTTAAAATAAAAGAAAAACAGTTATAAACAAAAAAAGGTGAATAAGATTATTAGTTTTATAATAATTTTATATCTTTGCACCCCAATTCAGGTATCTGATTTTTAGATAAGAGTTGGTGAAATTGATGTTGAAATGAGCAAAACAAAAGAATTTTTAATTCCTTTCATAGGGTTAAAGCTAGGAAAACACCATTTTGAGTATCAAATAAGTAACATGTTCTTTGAGAACTTTGATTACGACGAATTTCAAAGTTCGGATATCAAAGTAGGTTTAGTTTTAGATAAGAAGAGCAGCATGTTAGAGTTGGAATTCAAACACAAAGGAACTGTAAATGTACCTTGTGATCTGACAAGCGAAGATTTCGATTTGCCTTTAAAAGGAAAAATGAAATTAATTGTTCGCTTTGGAGATGAATTTAATAACGATAACGAAGAGTTGTTGATTCTGCCGCATGGAGAGCATGAAATAGATGTAGCACAATACATTTATGAAATGATTGCACTGTCGGTACCTTTAAAACGAGTTCATCCAGGAGTAAAAGACGGAAGTTTGCAAACTGAAGCCTTGAAAAAACTAAATGAACTAACAGTCAAAGAAACAAAAGAAGAGAGTAAACAAGAAGAAGATATTGACCCGCGTTGGGACAAATTAAAGAAACTATTAACGGATAAATAATATAGTAAAATGGCACATCCTAAGAGAAAAATCTCGAAAACAAGAAGAGATAAGAGAAGAACACATTATAAAGCTACTGTAGCTCAAATCGCTACATGTCCTATTACTGGAGAAGCACATTTATACCACAGAGCTTACTGGCATGAAGGTAAAATGTATTACAGAGGGCAAGTTGTTATCGATAAATCTGTAGCGGTTGCTTAATACGTTTTTGTAAATTATACTAGAACTCTCACATAGTGAGAGTTTTTTTTGTTGGTTATAATTTTCTGTTTTTAAGAAAATAGATACAAATTCGCTTTGTTTTTTTTTGTAATTTTCAAGTCTTTTAAAAATTTTTCAAATCACAGTATTTGAGACGAAATAATAGAATATAATGAATACAATCACAGCCGCAATTACCGCTGTTGGAGCTTATGTTCCTGACTTCGTTCTTTCGAACAAAGTATTAGAAACAATGGTTGATACCAATGACGAATGGATTACTACTCGTACTGGAATTAAAGAAAGAAGGATTTTAAAAGATGCTGATAAAGGAACGTCGTTTCTTGCTATAAAAGCAGCACAGGATTTAATTGCGAAAGCAAATATTGATCCTTTAGAGATTGATATGATTATAATGGCAACAGCTACAGCAGATATGCCGGTAGCCTCAACAGGAGTTTATGTTGCAACAGAAATTGGAGCTACAAATGCATTTGCATACGATTTGCAGGCTGCGTGCTCAAGTTTTTTATACGGAATGTCAACTGCTGCAGCTTATGTGCAGTCAGGGCGATACAAAAAAGTATTATTAATTGGTGCTGATAAAATGTCATCGATTGTAGATTATAAAGACAGAGCAACTTGTATTATTTTTGGAGATGGAGCGGGTGCCGTTTTATTCGAACCAAATTATGAAGGCTTAGGTCTGCAAGATGAATACTTGCGAAGCGATGGTGTAGGACGCGATTTTCTTAAAATTCCTGCCGGAGGTTCTCTAATACCAACTACTTTAGAAACCGTTCAAAACAATCAACACAATATTATTCAGGACGGAAAAACCGTTTTTAAATATGCTGTAACCAATATGGCTGATGCAAGCGAATTGATTCTGAAAAGAAACAATTTGACTAATGAAGATGTTAACTGGTTAGTGCCACATCAGGCAAACAAACGTATTATTGATGCTACTGCAAGCAGAATGAATCTTGAGGATTCAAAAGTGTTAATGAACATTGAAAAATATGGTAATACGACGTCAGCTACTTTACCATTGGTATTAAACGATTTTGAACACCAATTCAAAAAAGGAGATAATATTATTTTTGCCGCTTTTGGTGGTGGATTCACTTGGGGATCTATTTACCTAAAATGGGCTTACGATAAGAAATAAATTAAAACTAAAAACAAATCATTATGGATTTAAAAGAAATTCAAAACCTAATTAAATTTGTAGCAAATTCGGGAGTTGCAGAGGTAAAGTTAGAAATGGATGATGTAAAAATCACCATCAGAACAACTTTAGAAGGAAATGTAACTGAAACTACTTATGTACAACAATTGCCTGCTCAGGCTGCATTGCCACAAGCAGTCGCTCCTCAACATGCTCCAGCTGTTGTAAGCGTAACTAGTGAGGCATCTGTTCCGGCAGAAGATTCTAAATTCATTACTATTAAATCTCCAATTATTGGAACTTTCTACAGAAAACCATCTCCGGACAAACCAGTATTTACTGAAGTTGGAAGTGTTATTTCTAAAGGTGATGTTCTTTGTGTAATTGAAGCAATGAAATTATTTAACGAAATCGAATCAGAAGTTTCAGGTAAAATTGTAAAAATTCTTGTAGACGATATGTCTCCTGTAGAATTTGACCAACCTTTATTCTTAGTTGATCCATCTTAATTTTAGATCGTTAGATTTTTAGATTTTTAGACTTTTTCGAAAGTGCTTAAAATCTAATTATCCAATTATCTAATTATCTAATTATCTAATTTTAAAAAGATGTTTAAAAAAATATTAATTGCGAATAGAGGAGAAATTGCACTTCGTGTAATTCGTACATGTAAAGAAATGGGAATCAAAACTGTAGCAGTTTACTCTACAGCCGATGCAGAAAGTCTACATGTTAAGTTTGCTGACGAAGCGGTTTGTATTGGTCCTCCTCCAAGTAACTTATCGTATTTGAAAATGTCAAATATTATTGCCGCTGCAGAAATTACAAATGCAGATGCAATCCATCCAGGATATGGATTTCTTTCTGAGAATGCTAAGTTCTCAAAAATATGTCAGGAACACGGAATCAAATTTATTGGTGCTGCACCTGAAATGATTGATAAAATGGGAGATAAAGCTTCTGCAAAAGCTACAATGAAAGCAGCAGGAGTTCCATGTGTGCCAGGTTCTGACGGATTGTTAGAATCTTTCGAGCAGACACAACAATTGGCAAAAGAATTTGGTTACCCAGTAATGCTTAAAGCAACTGCTGGTGGTGGTGGAAAAGGAATGCGTGCCGTTTGGAAAGAAGATGAATTATTGAAAGCATGGGAAAGTGCACGTCAGGAAGCTGCTGCTGCATTTGGAAATGACGGGATGTACATGGAGAAACTTATTGAGGAACCACGTCATATCGAAATTCAGGTTGTTGGAGATTCTTATGGAAAAGCATGTCACCTTTCTGAAAGAGATTGCTCAGTACAGCGTCGTCACCAAAAATTAACTGAAGAAACGCCTTCGCCATTCATGACAGATGAATTGCGTGCTGCAATGGGAGAAGCTGCTGTAAAAGCTGCAGAATTCATTAAGTATGAGGGAGCCGGAACGGTAGAGTTTTTAGTTGACAAGCATAGAAATTTCTATTTCATGGAAATGAATACCCGTATTCAGGTAGAGCACCCAATTACGGAACAAGTTATTGATTACGATTTAATTCGTGAGCAAATTATGGTTGCAGCTGGAATTCCGATTTCAGGAAAAAACTATTTGCCGGAATTACACGCTATAGAATGTCGTATTAATGCCGAAGATCCTTATAATGATTTTCGTCCTTCACCAGGAAAAATTACTACGCTTCATATGCCGGGAGGTCACGGAGTTCGTTTAGATACTCACGTTTATTCTGGTTATACTATTCCGCCAAATTACGATTCAATGATTGCTAAGTTGATTACAACTGCACAATCCCGTGATGAAGCGATTAGTAAAATGCGAAGAGCTTTAGATGAATTTGTCATCGAAGGCGTAAAAACTACAATTCCTTTCCATAGACAATTAATGGATGATCCAAGATATATCGCAGGAGATTATACAACTGCATTTATGGATACATTTAAAATGAAACCTATAGAAGAATAATATAAAGGCTGTCAATTTTTGACAGCCTTTTTTGTTTTAACTCATCTTGTTAAGCCCGACAGGTTTCTAAAACCTGTCGGGTTTGCTGTTGTGTGCCCAGCATGGGCGATAACTCTAGGGTGTAAGTCCCGAACACGCCTTTACAGTGGGAAGTGTTAGCTGAATGCAAGGGTGTCCATCGCGAGGTGGAATCTGAAGGAAGCAGTAGGCAAACTCTTGACCTGACGAACAGAAACTATATAAAAGGCCAAAGATGTTGGATAAGGTTGCAACACAAACTGAAGTCCAAAACTGTACGGAAACATCATGGTAAATATAGCAGGTATATGAGAGGAAAGTTGTCGTTCTTACCTGGGGAGGTCTTATAGACATAGGGGGAGTTTTTTTTTAAGAAAAGCACTTATGGATAACAATTGCTATAAGAAGTCAGGAGGTCATAGTAGGTACTGTAAATGAGTACCGAAGGACTGAACTTAATTAAGTGAGTAGTAAATGAATGTTACCTATGAAGGCACGAATGCAGAAAATATCAAGTAATTTGATAACTACCTTGGAAAGGATAGGACGGAATCCGACAGCTACCAGGGAGTGCAGACCTTTATTGGGATAACTGAAAACAACCTCACGGAAGTACTTTAGGTTAGGTATCTATCTTAAAATGTATCGTAAATTAAGAACCGCCTTGGTACGGATCCGTATGCCGGGTGGTGTGGAAGGTCGCCTAGGGAATTAATCCCTAGGCTCCTATCCGATCAGGGTGATGGTGTATTTATTTTGAAAAGCAATGTCATCCTGAGCAAAGTCGAAGGCTTTCAGTTGAATCAGTCTTTTTGTGTTATAATTGATCTTGTTAAACCCGACAGATTTCTAAAACCTGTCGGGTACTTTTATTCAAGAAAACAACTAAGTAAACATTATTTGTGTATACTTTTTACACACCGTTTAGAGGAATTATACACTTTTTTGTAAATTAATTTTTTGGCACATTAGTGATAAAGTCTTTAAATATAGGGTTTTATGCAGGTATGGAGAGGATGTTTGAGTTGCGGCATAATAATTTCATTATCTAAAGCGTAAACAACTATTAAATAATTAAAATATACACATTATGAAAAATCTATTTTTATCAGCCGCAATTGTTTTAGGAAGTTTAACTTCATTCGCTTCAACTTCTCCTATTACAAATAATATCGTAAAAACGATTTCTATTGAAGATGAATACACAGAAATCAAATTAGAAGAATTGCCAGCAGCTATTTCAGAGTCTTTGAAAAAAGCATATCCTGATGCAGTAATTACTAAAGCATACAAAAACGAAAAAGCAGAATATAAACTTGATGTTACCGTTGGTGACAAAGTAGGGAATCTTTTTGCTAACGCAGATGGATCTTGGATTAAAAAATAATAAAAACTACTTAAAATCAATTAATTAACTTTACATTTAAAATATATATTATGAAAAATCTATTTTTATCAGCCGCAATAGTTTTGGGAAGTTTAACTTCATTTGCTTCAACTTCTACAATTACAAATACAATCGTAAAAACAATTACAATTCAGGACGAGTACACTGAAATTAAAGTGGAAGAAGTACCAGCTGCAATTACAGATACTCTTAAAAAAGCGTATCCGGATGCAGTACTTTCAAAAGCATACAAAAATGCTAAATCAGAGTATAAACTTGATGTTACCGTTGGTGACAAAGTAGGGTCTCTTTTTGCTAATGCAGATGGATCTTGGATCAAAAAATAATTTAGAAATTAAACTATAAAAACTATCACTATGAAAAAGTTAATCTTATCGGCAGCCATCCTATTAGGAGGTTTGTCAATGCAAGCAGGAAATGTAGCCGTGACAAGTTCAATGGTACAATCAGTAAATGTAAGTCAGGACGAATATAAAGAAGTTGATGCTGTTCCGGCAGCTATTAAAACAGCTTTAGACAATGCTTATCCAGGTGTGAAATTGGATAAAGCATATGTAAACGAGAAGAAAGAGTATAAAATAGAGATTACCGTAAGAGGTGAAAAATCTACTGTTTATACAGATGCTTCTGGTAACATTATTAAAAAGTAATTATAAGTAACCCATAAAAACTATTATTATGAAAAAGTTAATCTTATCAGCAGCAATCATTTTAGGAGGTTTGTCAGTTCAGGCAGCTAATCCTGTAGTAAAAACGTCAATGACCCAGTCAGTGACCGTTCAGGATGAATTTACTGAAATTGGTGCAGATGCCGTTCCGGCAGCTGTAAAATCTACAGTCGAAAAATCTTTTCCAAATACGAAACTTGAAAAAGCGTATAAAAACGAAAAGAATGAGTACAAGTTAGAGATCTCTAATGGTGACAAAAAGTATACTGTATTTACAGATGCTTCAGGAAACATCATTAAAAAATAATTTAAGGATAGCATTATGAAAAAGTTAATCGTATCAGCAATAATAGTATTAGGAAGTTTGTCTACTTACGCAAGTAATGAGACAAGTCCAACACAAACTAAGGCGGTTGTTTCTGCTCAGGCAGAATATACAGAAGTGAGTGCAGATGCTGTACCGGCTGCTATAAAAACCGCACTGCAAACTGCTTATCCGGGAGCAAAACTGGACAAGGCATTTGTGAATGAAAAAAAAGAGTATAAACTCGAAATATCGGTTGGTGACCAAAGGGCTACTGTTTTTTCAGATGTCAATGGCAACTGGTTGAAGATATAAATTAGGTGAATTTAGATTTATGTTTTTGGTGAAAAAGAGATTGCAATATGCAATCTCTTTTTTTTTGCATAATTTTGTGAAAAGACAATTTTAATAATCTTATTTTAGCAAAAAAGTCCCTAAAAACAAATGCCAAAGATATTACTGATAGAAGATGATATTTCGTTTTGTAAATTATTAGAGAAATTTCTAGTAAAAAAATCATACGATGTAACAATTGCTTTCTCTGCTGCGGAAGCGAGACTAGCAATCAAAAAAGAATCCTTCGATTTGATTTTGACAGATCTTCGTTTGCCAGATTCTGACGGTATTGGATTGATGACGGAAATTAAAGCATCATATCCTGAAGTGCCTGTTATACTTATGACAGGATATTCTGATGTAAATACTGCGGTTAAAGCTATTAAAAATGGTGCAGCAGATTATATCTCGAAACCTTTTAATCCGGATGAGGTTTTATTGGTTATTACAAATGCCTTAAAAACTTCAGAAATAGAAGAAGTTCCTGTAAAGGAAAAGAAATCTGTAAAGAAACAAACCAATACTGAAAACGAGTTTGTAAAAGGAATTTCTGTTGCTTCAAAAAAATTATTGGATCACATTCATTTGGTAAGTCCAACAGATATGTCGGTTTTGATTATTGGAGAAAGCGGAACAGGAAAAGAAATCATCGCTAAAAGTATTCATCAGCAAAGTTTGCGAAAGAATAATAATTTTATTGCCGTTGATTGCGGAGCTATTCCAAAGGAATTGGCTGCAAGTGAATTCTTCGGACATTTAAAAGGATCTTTTACCGGGGCAATCAATGACAAAATGGGGTATTTTGAAGCTGCTAACGGCGGAACTCTTTTTTTAGATGAAATTGGTAATCTTTCATACGAAAATCAAATACAGTTGTTAAGAGCGCTTCAGGAGCGAAAAATTAAACCAGTAGGGAGCAATAAAGAAATTAACGTCGATATCCGAATCATTACCGCTACAAACGAAGATTTACGTGAAGCAGTAAAAAACGGTGATTTCAGAGAAGATTTATACCATAGAATCAACGAATTCTCTATTCAGTCGCCATCGCTAAAAGACAGGGATGAAGATTTGATGGTTTTTGCAGATTATTTTCTGGAAAAAGCCAATGAACAGTTGAATAAAGATATTATAGGATTTTCGCCGGAAGTTGTTGCTATTTTTCAAAATTACAACTGGCCCGGAAATTTACGTGAATTGCAAAATTGTGTTAAACGTGCAACCCTTTTATCTCAGGGAGATTTTATCGAAAGCGAAGTTTTACCAGCTGAATTCTTCCAGATACAGAAACAACAAACCACAAACGGTAATTTTTCATTATCTGAAAATGAAAAAGAAGCCATTATTCATGCTTTGTCAAAAGCACAGAACAATAAATCTGAGGCTGCAAAATTGCTTAAAATTACCCGTAAAACACTTTATAATAAATTAAAGCAATACAATATAGATTAAGCTATTTCTTTATTTAAAGCTGTAAAAAGTAAGTCTGTTTTTGATTTCAACACTTTAAAAAGATCATTTAGATCAGAAGTTTCAAGGTTTTTATTTTCTAAAACTTTTAAAATTTCGCCAATTTCACGCGCCTGGATTTGTTTGAACATAGGTGCGATTCTGTGAGCAATAGAGTTTATTTCGGTTATATTTTTTTCTGCAATTGCGACTTCTAATAAACTTAAGTTCTCACTGCTGCTTTCTATAAATGATTTCAAAACTTCTCGTAATGCCTTTTCGTCATTGCCTAAAAACTCGTTTAAAGTTTCGACTGAATACAGTTTAGAACTGGTTTTTTCTTCTCCTTTATTAATGCTGACATTGGGTAATGTATCATTTTCTAAAATAAGATGAATTGTTTCTAACAGTATTTTTGGCGAATATGGTTTTTGTATTACAGTTGTAAAACCGGCCTCGCTGTAAACAGCAGGATCCAGATCTGTTCTTCCGGTTAATGCAATTATAGGTTGGTTTTTATAGGTCGAATATCCCGAAGTTTTTAATTTTTTCAGGAACATAAAACCATCCATTTCCGGCATTTGGATATCAGTGATCACAAAATCAAAATTGGTGTTCTGGATCGCTTCCAATGCTTTTGCAGCACTGCTAAAAGACAATACCTGATGTTGTTCTTGTCGTAAAACGCCGCTCGTTAAATTTAGAAGATTAATGTCATCGTCTAAGACAATAAACGTTTGTTTTCTGGTATTTTGAATAACAGGTTTCTTAATCTCAGGAATTGAGTTCTGACTATTGTCAAACTGCAGGGGAAGCTGAACTTCAAAAGTACTTCCTTTTCCAAAAGTGCTTTCCAGTTTTAAATCTCCTCCTAAAATAGCTATGATTTTTTGACAGATCGACAATCCTAAACCAGTCCCGCCATATTTTTTCTCAATGTTTTCATTCGCTTGTGCAAATTCCTCAAAAACTAATTTCTGGTTTCCTTTCTCGATTCCAATTCCTGAATCCTGAATTCTAATGACAAATTTTTCGTCATGATCCGTTGTGTAAGCGCTGATTTTTATAAAACCTTCCTCAGTAAATTTATAGGCATTTCCTATTAGATTGCTCAGGATTTGTTTTAGTCTGAATGGATCTCCAACAATTCTTGTATTGAGTTTTTCATCAACATTAATAATAAGGTCAATGTCTTTTTGTTTGTAGACGGTCTGAATGCTTTTAGCTACTTCGTCGATAACATCAGGTAATAAAAACGGAACCTTTTCAATGCTGATTTTTCCGGCTTCAATTTTAGAAAAGTCCAATAAATCCTGAACTAATTGTGTAATATATTCAGATGAATTTTTGATGTTTTTAATAAAATACGATTGTTTTGTATTGACATCTGAGTTTCCTAAAAGTTCAGAATACCCCACAATAGTACTCAAAGGAGTTTTTAAATCGTGACTAACGGTCGAGATGAGTTGTTCACGGCTTTTAAGTAAGTTCTTCGTTTTAAAATTCGCAATCTCAAGCTGTTTTTTATACAATTGAGATTTAGAGTAATCGCTCACAATCAAAAACGAAAAGAATAAGGTTAATACCAGACCAATAATAGCCGAAACGGTTACAATCTCGTTGACTTTTTTAAGGGATTTTTCTTTTAATGAGTTGTTCTTTATGGAGTTAATGATGATTTCTCGTTCGATAATGCGCAGTACTTTTCGAAGTTGGTCCGAAATTGCAATTTCATTTTTCAGCAATTTGTTTTCTTCAAAATTCAGCGATTCTTTTTTCTTTTCGGCCTTTATTTTTACATTGCTCAGCAGTTTTTTAGAATTGGCCAAAATTGAGTCAGAGGCTTGTTTGCTCAGCGTATTGGTGCTGTCGTCGGGAATGTTTTGATTGAGGTAATCAACATATTTTTGCAATACATTACGTTGGTAGGTTCCTAATTGATTTGGGTTTTTGTTGAAATCCTGAAGTTCTAATTTTCGGAGTTTGAACTCCATTTTAGTAATTTCATCAATAGCAGTATTGACCGAAACTTCGTCTTCGGCTTTATTTTTTATGGTTTTTAATTGTTGAATATTTTTTGTTTTTTCAGACAATAGATAAGTTACACTATCCAGTAATGTCTTTTGATATTGGGTAGTAACAATTTTTTTTAAAGTATCGATTCTGTTTTTTAGAGAATCCGTTTCTATAATGTAATTTCTAAAGTCTTCCTCAGAGTTGGTCTGGATTGTTTTCCTTGCTAAGCTTTCTGTTTTGTATACATTCGAAAATAGTTTACTAACCCTAAGAATCTTCGTTTTTTCAAACGCAATTTTATCTTCTAATTTATTATAAACTACATTTTCAGAATATAAAAACCATCCAACAGTAACAACCAAAGCCAGTAAAGCAACATAACTGAATAAAACTTTAAGTGCTGTGTAACTTTTTTTGCTCTCCATAGATTGTTGTTGTGGGATTGGGACGTTTTGTGATGGGAAATTGCTGCAATTTATTCAAAATTTCTCTCTTAGAAATACAAATTAATGCTAATCTTTTACATAATTAAAAGGTTAAAAAAACAAAATAGCCGTAGATTATATAAAATCTACGGCTATTGCATGTTTGTATGAAATGATTAAAGCGTCTCGTCTAACCATTTAAAAAATTCACCTTGCCAAACCTGAGCGTTTTGAGGATGTAAAACCCAGTGATTTTCGTCAGGGAAGTACACAAATCTAGATTTGATTCCTCTTAATTGTGCAGCCTGAAAAGCTTCTTGTCCTTGCCCGATTGGTACACGGAAATCTTTTCCTCCCTGGAAAATCAAAATTGGTTTATTCCAGTTTTGAACTAAAGTTGCAGGGTTAAAAACAGTATATGCTTTTTGAGCTACAGCATTATCTTTTTCCCAGTAAGGACCACCAAAATCCCAGTTGTTAAAGAAAACTTCCTCAGTAGTTCCTAACATACTTACCGTATTGAACACTCCATCGTGCGCGATAAAAGTTTTGAAACGGTTTTTGTGAATTCCAGCTAAATAAAATACTGAATATCCTCCGTAGCTTGCACCAATACAACCCAAACGCGATTTGTCTACATATTTTTCTTTAGAAACATCATCGATTGCAGAAAGGTAATCGTCCATAACCTGTCCGCCCCAGTCTTTACTAATTTGTTCGTTCCATTCAACACCATGTCCCGGCATTCCGCGACGGTTTGGTGCAACAACTACATAACCTTTAGCAGCCATTAATTGAAAATTCCAACGGAAAGAATACGATTGTGTCAACGGAGATTGAGGTCCTCCCTGACAGAATAATAAAGTTGGATATTTTTTAGAAGCATCAAAATTTGGAGGTAAAATTACCCAAACCAACATTTTTTTACCATCAGTAGTCGTAACGTAACGTTTCTCTGTTTTGCTAAGTGCTAATGTTTTATATGTTTCTGTGTTAACATTGGTTAATTGTTTCCAGGTGTTTTTCTTTAAGTTAAAAGAATAAATTTCCGGAGCGTGGTTCATATCGTTTCTTGTTACGATAATATCATCGCCTGCAAGACCAACTAAATCATTTACATCAAAATCTCCATTTGTCAACTGACGAACAGTAATCGCAATTCTGGTTAATCCCGGGAAGTTTACAGTAAATAATTGTTTTGTACCATCGACAGCGGCTACAAAAAATACGTTTTTACCATCTTTACTCCAGATGAAATTATCAACCGTTCCGTCCCAATTTGCCGTTAAGTTTGTTTTGATTCCTTTAAACTCGACAATAATATCGTTTTTATCCGCTTCATAACCGTCGCGTTTCATTTGTAACCAGGTCAAATTTCCTGTTGGAGAAAATTGAGGTGCCATATCGTAACCTAAATTCTCTTCAGTTCTATTGATCGTTTTCTGAGTATCTAAATTGTACTCGTAGATATCGGTATTGGTAGAAATTGCATATTGCGTTCCTGCTTTTTTCTTGCATACATACAAAATGCTTTTTCCGTCAGGAGACCAGATATAATCTTCGTCGCCACCAAAAGGTTTTTGAGGAGAATCAAAGTTTTCGCCTTTCAGGATGTCAATTCCTTTTGCACCGTCTTTGTTTTCTTTATAAAAAACGTGGTTAAATTTACCTTCGTTCCAGGTGTCCCAATGACGATAATCTAAACCATCATAAATTTGAGCATCTGATTTGTCCAGTTTTGGATAAAAATCTTTACCTAAAACCTTGTCGATTTTTACTTCTTCGTTGTAAACTAAAAATTTTCCATCAGGAGAAACATTTTTATCAGCTATAACCTCTTTTGTGTCTTTGATTTCAGTTGCATTTCCGCCATTTACAGGGATAATGTAAAATTTAGAAGACGATTTGTTTTCTTCGATAGAAGGAGTCGAAACCTTAAAAACAACATTCTTCGCATCTTTTGAAAGTCCAAGAGCACTCACTCTTCCTAATTTCCATAACAATTCCGGAGACATTACATTCTGTCCGATAGCGTTTAAACTCATCATTATTAAGGTTGTAAATAATACTTTTTTCATAATAAAATTCTAATATTCGTGAGGCTAAAAGTACAAATATATTTTAGCAGTAAATGTTAAAAAGTATTAAACCATATAAGTAATATAAGTTCATTTTAAGGTTTGCTTTTTACTATTACGGGATTAAGTCATATTAATAAGTAATGCTTGATTTTTCTTAATCTCTATAACGCTTAATTTAAAAATAAAATGTTTTAAAAGTTGTTTTTATACGTGACAAGAAAACTTTTAAATGAACTTATATTACTTATATGGTGAACCAAAAAGCAGTATTTTTATAAAAATTTGACCGCAGAATTTGTCCTGACGAAAATTGTAGAAAATAAATTGTAAGATTTACTTAAAAATGTAATTTTACCGAATCAGGATTTCCGGATTGCTCCTCGTTGGAGCGGAATCTTTGAAATAGGAAATAGTAAAATCCTGTTGCTGTTCAACTGTTTGAAAACGTGTTTTGTAGAATACGTTTGAGCGGAATTAATATAGTAACCTGAAATATAATAAAAACAGAATTAGCAGATTTAATATAATGGGAGTAACCAAAAGACCGATACCAAAACCGGCAGCAAAACCAGCGCCAAAATCAACGGTTAACAAACCGAAATCTAAAACAACATCCAAAAAAGGCAATCGCTCTTTTGGCGAAAAAGTAAAATGGTTTTTTATTAAATTATGTTTGTGGTTCTTCGGGATTTCAATTGCGTCTGTTGTATTCTTCAAATATATTCCGGTACCTTTTACACCGTTAATGATAATTCGTGCTATCGAAAATAAATTAGATGGCAAGGAAGTTTTCTTTGATCACGATTGGGAGCCAATCGAGAAAATCTCAATGAATTTACAAAAAGCAGTTATTGCCAGTGAAGATGGAACTTTTTTAAAGCATAACGGTTTCGATTTTAAAGCTCTTCAGAAAGCCTATAAAAGCAATGAACGCGGACGTCGAATTCGTGGTGGAAGTACAATCTCGCAGCAAACTGCGAAAAACGTGTTTTTATGGCAAGGCAAAAGTTATCTCCGTAAAGGCTTAGAAGCTTATTTTACGGTTTTAATTGAACTAATCTGGGGTAAAGAACGTATCATGGAAGTTTATCTGAATAGTATAGAAATGGGAGATGGTGTTTATGGAGCTTATGCCGCAACAGAACATTGGTACCGTCGTGATGCATCAAGTTTAACGCCTATGCAGGCTGCTGGAATTGCAGCAATTTTACCCAACCCAAGAAAGTTTAAGGCAACAGGATCTTCAAGTTATATCAACAGAAGAAAAGAAAGAATTGTTCGTGAAATGCGTTCTGTTGGAAAAATAAATTACCATGCGAAATAAAAAATCTTTTATTGCGCTTCTGGCATTGACATCGGCTTTGTCTTTTGGACAGGCGAAAACTGCCGAAATTGGTTTAATTACGGATAATGACTTATATACATCATCTAAAAATGATATGTATTATACGAACGGTATAGAGCTATTTTATCGTTTTTTATCGAAGAATGAGAATCCGAAAATCAATAAAAAAATTACTGAATTTCGTATCGGGCAATATATTTATAATCCGAGATTTATTAATGAAGCGGCGGTAACTATAAATGATCGCCCTTTTACCGGTTATCTTTTTGCCGAAGCCGGAAGAAGCTTTTTTTACCAAAGTGAAGCTGTCCTGAAAACTGATTTTCAGTTGGGCTTCATGGGACCAAATGCGCTAGGGAAAGAAACTCAGGAAAGTTTTCATCATATTATTGGGTATAAAGAAGTTTTTGGTTGGGAAAACCAATTGCATAATGCTTTTGCTGTTCAGGCACATGTAATGTATTCGAAGAAAATGTTTCCAACCAAACACAATGATTTTATCGATCTTCATTTTCAGTCCGAAGCTAATCTGGGAACCATCTTTGACGGGGTTTCTACAGGATTCCTGACCCGAATAGGTTTTAAGAAATTACTCCCAATTTATGATTCGAATTTGCACGACGCTTCGATAAGTTCTCAGCCGCAATACAATATCAGGGAATTTTATTTTTATGCGATGCCCAGTGTCAACTATCAGTTTTATGATGCGACGATTCAGGGAAGCATGTTTAGCAATACAAGTCCGCTTACTTTCGAGCTTGAGCCGCTTCGTTTTAATGCTGAGTTTGGTTTAAAGTATCGTCACAACAACTTCAATATGTCGTATTCCTTTATATATAGAGGACGAGAACTAAAAGATCCGGAGACGAATACCAATTCAGGTTATTTTTTTGGATCGATTAGGTTTGGGTATTTATTGAATTAGGTTTGCTACGAAAGTTCTAAGGCGCAAAAATTTTGTGTCTTGAAATTATAAAAACATTTAATGAATTGAATATGTCGGATTATTTCTTTGAGTTTGCTTTTTTATTCGTTATTTGTTTTATATCCTACAAAGTAGGGTCGCATTTAGTATCTGATTTTGTTACGGGTTTTATTTTACTGATGTTTTTTACAAACTTTTATTTTCAGGGAGATTTAAGATCCAAAGGAGAAATTCCAATATATTTCTTTAATCTGTTTCTGTACGTTATCTTATTCATTTCATCACTATTTATCTATTTTGATAAAGACAACGAAAAAAGAATGTATTATGTATTCACAATTTTAATGTACATTTTTGTATTAGTATTAGAGGCTTCAGTCATAAGATATAATGAAGCTTTTGGCGCTATATATATTCCCATTGCGTTAGCGTTTTTTCCGTTGTATTTTTTAAAATATTATAAGAAGTATATAAAAGGGGAGGAAAATCTTCAATAGATTAAAATTCTTTATTTTTTTATGGAACGAATTGCAAATATCATTATCGAATTGATTGAAAGCTAAGTACAGCATTCTTTGGCTTGAAATTTGATTTTTCATATGCCCATTACTCAATAATGTCAAATCAAATATGATAAAAAATTTAAATAGATTAGCACATCCTGTTTTTCTTATTTCGTTATTGATTCTTCTTTTAAATGACTTGTTCTTAAAAACGGTCTTTCATAATTATCTCACCGGAAAGTTATCTGATTTTGCAGGGTTAGTTGTTTTTCCTTTTTTCTGGAGTGTTCTTTTTCCTAAAAGAATCAAAGAAATTCATATTGCTACTGTTTTATTTTTTTGTTTCTGGAAAAGTCATTTTTCAGAAAGTTTTGTAGATCTATTTGGTTTCTACCGTATCGTCGATTTTTCAGATACTATAGCTTTAGTTAGTGTTCTTGTTTCTTTTCAGTTATTAAAGAAAGATCCAATTGTATATAAAGTTCAGCCAGTCTTTCTGAAATTTATTTTTCTTCTTTCTTCTTTCTCTTTTATTGCTACTACAAGGGAACCTGAGCCTTATAAATTTGAAAATGGGTTTTTATATCTGAATTTGAAAAATGACTCTGATCAAAAAATAGTGATTGATATAGATTGTAAATTTTCTGAAGAAGAATTACTTTTTATAAAAATCAGGAAATTAAAACTGCTTTAACGAGTCACAAAAAATTTATTAGTGAACACGAAGAAGAATATAAATTGGTTTATGATCCATTAGATTCAGTACGAATTGTAAAAGAAATAAGTGATGAATGGCAATTGCGAAAAAAAAAATAATGTTACAGATCCGCTTGTGTTAGATAAAGGAACTGAACAATATGTTGTATTGCCTTTACACTCTAATGATACATTGGTAGGTTTTCCTAAAGATTTTAAAATTGCAATTTTAGATACTGATTGGAAGCCACTAAAAATCTATGACAAAAAAGCATTTTTTAGTACAATACAAAACAAAGGATTAAATGAATTCTCCAGAAGAGATGCGTTCAATCTAACTTTTGGAAAGAAAAAAGAACCTTTAAATATTGCTGACGCATACGGTAAATGGGAATCTCGTGGGAAAGGCGATTTTAGTAAAATGGAAATCAATTCTGATTATTTTGTAGACGATAGCAATGGCAAAGTTTACGACTGTAATTATACAAACGATTCTCTTTGGGTACATTATTCTCGTTATAAATGGTATTTGGCAAAAATAAAAAAAGTAACAAAAGACCGTCTTGTAATTTCCTGGGACAACAAGCCAGATCGTGTTTATACAAAGTCAAAGAAACCTACTGTTTTGGGTAGATAATTTTCTGGAAGATCGATTAAGTTTGGGTAGTGAAAACGTGTTTTTCTTTGTGGGCAAGGATTGTAAATTCGCACTATCACATCTTTTTATTTTCTTTTGTGTTTTACTATATAACCGTCTACAACTACAAAAGTTAGTTTCGGGTTTACATATATTTCAGGGCAGCGGTCGTACTTCGTCCAGCTTGCCCAAATGGTTTTATATTTCAAAAGTATTTAAAATTCTTTTACAAAATAATTTTTGGTAAAAAACGGGTTTGTTTGTGTACGTTACTATTTTGTATTGTTTTGGCGTAAACAAAAATACAATTTTTCATATAAATAATTTAGCTAAAAAGTTTTTGTAAAAACTAAAACTTCTAATCTACCTCCGATGGAAGCGGTATCTTTTTTACTGCTTCTTTTAGCAGGAAAAAGATAGAGATGAAAGCGGGACAATTGGTCTTTTTTAAAAGGGAATTCTGCTCCTGAAAATTAAAAATAATAAGATAATATGTTTCGTTATTTTGAAATTACAATTAAAAAATAAACAAATGATGCCATTAATAATACCAAACCTATAATTAGCAATACATCATCTTCTATAGTATTTGCGTCTTTTTTTGCCAAATAATAACGATGAAAGAGCAAACCAATTTCATAACAAAATAAAAATACTGCCAAGGATAACAAACCGTATGCTTTTGCTAATCCGCCACTTCCTGTAAATGCGCCTTCATGACCAAACCAGCCAACAATCAGGATTAGGGGAATAATTAATAATACTGATTTTATCATGATTGGGCTGCCTTTCCAGAACAGCAATATAATCAATGCGATTATGGGTATGAGTAACCAACGGAGTAATAGTGTCATGTTGTTTGGTCTTTAGTTCAATTCAATTTTACTGCCAAAATATTTCCTGTGTTTTTGTCGAAAGTTATGGTTTTATTTGCCCCGCCGTAAAATAAGGTAAGGGTTAAAGTACTGTCAGTTTCGTGATTAAAAATGATATCTTTTGCGTAGCTAACTTTTACATTTCTTCTATCATCCATAAGTTGATAATCGGTACTTGTAATTACTCTTTTTTCAAAAAGACCATGTTTTTCTATTACTTCAAGCCATGGTTGTGTCATTACACTATAACCAACAGTCTGAGCCCGATATTTTTTATTTAAGTCTTTATCTGTGATTAATCCTAATGGAGTTGTGGCAAATAATAATGCGAAAAAAGGGATCATCATTGGCAAAATGCTAGCGATTAGAGCTAATAACATTCCTGCCAGAAGCAGTTTTGCCATTATTTTTTTCCAAAATAGTACAATTACTGCAAAAGTTGTAACAATCCAAAACCAAAATAAAGCAACATCGCTATAATAACCCCTTAAACTAATAAATTGATAGTAATACAGCAAACAATCTATAATGAGAAGTGAGCTTAGTATTAAATATACTCTTAGCAGGATGGGTTTTCTATTTGGATTCACGGTTTTTTAAGATATAATTTAAAGCAAACAAAGTAGGAATAGATAAAACTAAAATTGGCAGAATAGAAACCGAAACAGTATAAAAAAGTTCTTCTTTAAAAGTATATGTGCTCCAGGATGATTCCCTATCTACAAAAACGGTGTAATTCCAGAAAAACCATGTTGAAATTAAAAGAACGAATTGGCTGGTAAATTTTAGATAAATGTTTTGAATAAGGTAAAGCAAAAGAAATAAAAATATTAAGAAAACAGTTGTAAATAATGACATAAGATAAGCATCATCAAAAAATGAAGCGTCAGGATTGCCGCTTGATATCCTTTGTGAAAATTGTCCTACAGACCAATAAATTTGTAAAATAGTAGTGATGAAAATTAATAAACCAATGGAGAGGCTTCTCTTTAAATTTTTAATCATTTGTTTTTTGGAATAGTCTTTTAGAAGTTTTAAATATAAAAAAGATTTCTGACAAAAAATAAATACTCTTATCTGGCCGCGACACGAATTGTCTCTTTTTTTTGCTTATTGTTTTTTATAGTGTTCATTTTTAACGTTTTGGTAATATTTTGAATACTCAAAAAGCTTATATTTAGTTAAAATTAAAGACTATGGAAATCAATTGGGTTATAATAGGAGTTTTAGTTGTGGTAGTAATTTTTTTGATTGCATTTATTACAAAAAAGAACCAGAAAGAGAAAAAGAAACTTACGGATTTATTGAATAACGATTTTAAAAAACCGGAAGAGGATGAAATAGATTTCGAGGATTCTGCTAATGAAAAGTAAGGATTGAGATAAAAATAAAAACCCTTGCAGGATTGCATCTGCAAGGGTTTTTACTTTAGAATAGAAAGGATTAATTTTTAGTAAATGTTCCTGTAAACAAGCCACTTATGTCAATCATTCTTTCGGATACCTGAATGATATTAAACCTCATTCGGTAATCATTGTCGTAATTATATTTTAAGCTGTAATAATTCGCATAGGCAGTTTCCTGAATATTGGGGTTTACAAAACTCTTCTCATAATACGCAATTTCTTCATTAGCAGAATTAATGGGATTTCCATATTCACTGAAAATTAGATTATTTCGTGTAAATGTTATTTTATCACCCTGAATATTTGTCCAGGTTCCCCATAACCAAGCAGGGGGATCAAAATACATATAATTATCATCATTAAATATATCTTGCTCATAATTTGTATCATCTTTTGAACAAGAAGTAATGAGGATCAAAGCAAATAATAAAATTAGTTTTTTCATGGCTTATTTATTTTAAACAAATAAATGAAGAGAAAGGCTATAAAGTAGACCCTATAAGTTTTGATTGTAATACTTTAAGACAACTTACAGGAATAATAGAGATATATAAGAAAACAAAACCCAATGAAGATGAAATAGATTTTGAGAATTCTGGAAATGAAAAGTAATTAACGGGATAAAAAAAAGGAGTTAGTATTTCAAATACTAACTCCTTTTTTGGAACCTTGTTTTAGGTGAGTTTATTGATGACCTAAAGAATATCCGTTTCCAACTAATTTTTTTACAATATTAATTGCGGTAACATCCTGGCTCATTTTATAACCAATAAAATTTCCTCCATTATTAAATTCTACTTTAAAAACTTTTTGGTCAACAGTAAAAATCTCCTGGTTTAATGGTTTGTCATATCCTTTAACCATCCCGAATTTTGCATACCAGGTACCAATTAGTTTATGATCTAAATTTGTTACTTCATATTTTTCAACCGCTCCTGAAGCATTTCCTGTGCTTGTGATCATTGAGATATAACCAATTTTTTGGTTTTTGCTAAGGATATTTCCGCTGTCATCTATTGTCAAAGCTAATGCATCTGTAATTTCTTTTTCAGCGCTTTGTTGTTTACAGCCATATTTTTCTCCTAAACCAGTTGGAGTATCATTTAAAAAAGCATTTACTTTTTCTAATTGAACGCCATTTTCAGTAATCATTTCTTTTGCAAACAAAGTCTGGATAATACTTCTGTCGATATTGAAAGGCGAATATTTTGCAAAATCAAGATCATTAGATGTTTTGTCAGTTTCATTATAAACTTCAATGTAACTTTTTCCCGGAGTTGTAGCAGTACAAACTCTCATGTAGGCTGTAATGGTATTTGTGCCGTCCAGATTAGAGATTTTGTATTCTCTAAGTACTTTGGTCGACATTTTGGCAATTGGCTTGCCGTCTAAAAGGACTTCTCCTTTTTTAATTTTAAATTCTTGTGCAAAAGTGGTAATGCTTACAAGAACCAGTAAAACTGAGAAAAAAATGTTTTTCATTTGATTAATTGGTATTTAGTGTTTTTGGTTAGGGAATTTTAATTAAAAAAAACCGTATTCCAATTAAGTAATACGGTTTTTTGTGGAGAATACCGGATTCGAACCGGTCACCTCTTGCCTGCCAGGCATAATCTATCCTTTTTCTTTGTTTTTCTTCCGTTTTTAACATCTCTATAAATCCTTGTAATATAAGGGTAAAGATAATATTTACTTTGCATTCCTTTTCCTTTTTTTTCTTTTAAATGTTATATTTGTGTGCAATATGTGTGCGACAGTATTTATTTAAATAAAACCCTATGTTTAGTTATTCAAAAGATGGTATTACTATAGCTACAATGTTAGATGATAGAAAGGTTAACAAGAAAGGAAGTTTTCCGGTAAAGATTCGAGTAACCTATAAAAGAATCCGAAAGTATTATTCTACTGGCATACATTTAACGGTAGGAGAATGGAAAATATTACCCACAGGTAAAAGTAGAGTATTAAAAGAAACCAGAGAAAGTATTGAGAATAGTTTTTCATTGGTGAGATCTAATGTTGAAACAATTGCGGATAAAGGTGGTTTTTCATTTGACACACTTAATGTCAGATTGGGAAGAGGTACTGGCGACACTGTTAATAGTCCGCTTAAAGCTAGGATTGCAAATCTTAAAAGTGAAGAAAAAATAAGTACAATGCAACTTAGTGAGTATCTTTTAAAATCATTACAAATATTTTCTAGCAGAGATATTGATTTTGAAGCTATAACGGTTGATTGGTTAAAGAAATATGAAAGACATCTTTTAAGTGGCGAAAAAAGTTACACTACTATTTCTATGCAAATGAGGATCATTCGTACATTAATGAATCAAGCCAAAAGGGATGGTATCATTAAAGAAACTCAATATCCGTTTGGTAAAGATAAATATGAAATTAAAGAAGGTGTAAGTGTTAAGAAAGCTTTGACATTAGATCAAATTAAGCAAATATTTTATTTTACTGACGGTAATGAAACTACAGAACGATATAGAGATCTTTGGATTTTTAGTTATTTATGTAATGGAATTAATATTGCTGATTTGATAAAATTAAAATTCAAAGATATTAAAGATGGAGATATTTGTTTTGTAAGACAAAAAACGGAGAATACATCTAAGAAAAGAAAAGAAATTCGAGCATCACTAACTGCTAATGTACAGAATATTATTGATAAATGGGGTAACAAGCCACTTGCTGAGAATTATATATTCCCTTATTTGAACGGAAAAGAGAATGCAGAAAAGAAACAAGCTACTACAAAAGATCTTACTAAGCGCATAAATTTACGGATGAAAAAAATAGGGGAAGAATTAAATATTGGTGACATAACTACATATACAGCTCGACATAGTTTTGCTACAGTACTAAAACGAAGTGGTGCAAACATCGCTTCTATTAGTGAAAGTCTAGGTCATAATGATTTAAAAACTACAGAAAGTTATTTAGCAAGTTTTGAAAAAGAAGAACGCCAAAAAAATGCAGGATTATTGACTAATTTTGGATAGTTAAATTATATTATTTCTACATTTTTTTTCAAGTATAGTAAAAAACGAGTCAATTCGTAGGGAAGTGATGTTTTTACCTCAACTTTATAGGAAATAATATAAGTTATAAAAATACTTAGGAATGTCATATGAATCAATAAAAAGAAGTGAACTCGTTTTTATTTTATTGCAATGTTTGAAAGGCCTAATTAATGAATGGAATAATGGTAGTTGGTGTTTATTTAAGTTATGTACTTGAAATTTTATTGATTCAGAAAAAAATAAAACACCCCATACATTTCTATATGGGGTATTTTATTTTACCAATTTAATGTATGATATGAATAGTCGTTGTAAGCATGCTCTATTTGCAATTGCTTATTTATGTCAGTTATAGCAATTAATTCAGTTATTGTTTTTTTTGTACCAATTTTTTTCTCCAACTCTAAGTTTATTTCGTCACGTTGTAGTTTTAATTTTTGTATTAATTGTTTGTAAGTAACTTTTTCTTCTTTGGTGAATTTATTTATATCATATTTTTGTTCAACAACTACTCCAAAAGCATTAACTATATTTACCAAGTGTTTGTTATTGATTGCTTCCAGTTTACTAACAGTTAGCAATGCATTTTTCAATTTTAAACGGTAATTATCTAAGATTAACTTTTCTTGTGCAATTACTTGCGGGTTTGTATATTTTTTAGTTAATGTAGTGCCATTTCCCTTACCCCAATTTTGATAATACATGACATCCTCATGTATTGCACAAATTTTATTTTGTTTATTTGATTTTATCAAATAGAGCTTATTGTTATAGTTATAAGCTAATACATCAAAAACTTCTGTGGCTAATATTTCATTTAATTTTACCGAACCAACTTTTGTTGTAGCAGTAGAATCAGAAAAAATGTCCATAGCGATTCTAGGGGAATCCATATTTTCTTCCAAAAAATAACCAACTATAGTTTTATTGAAAGTGAAAGTGTATGGAGTTATATCAGCATAGTTCCATTTGATATTTTTTTGTATTGTTTGAGCTTGAGTTTGTTGTGATAAATTGAAAATTATTGCAATTAACAGTAATGTTTTTTCCATAGTAATATTTTAGATTTTTAATTAGTGAAGCTATATTATTACACACAAATTTTACACATGTGAATATTTTTTTGCTTTAAAAGCGTAAAAATAAGTATAAATGCGCATATGTGTGCATTTATTGTAAAAATAATTTCTCGCTAAACTGTCAATCTTTGAATTATGGAACACAGAGGAGAGATTGTAAAAAAAGCAGTTTATAAAAGCGGTTATCCTATTACGGAATTAGCCAAGAGATTATCAAAAAGTAGAAGATGGATTTATCTTATGTTTGAAAATGCTAATATTTCATTAGATATGGTATTACAAGTAGGAAAAATTATTCATTATGATTTTAAAGATGAAATCAAAGAATTTAATTTATACGAAAATGCTATAAATGAATCTGCTTTTGATTACCAAAATGATGAAGCAAATTCAGAATATTGGAAGAATAAGTATTTAAAATTGTTGGAAGAGTATAATGAACTTTTAAAAAAAAGGATTGACTAGAGTATATTAAAACATATTTAAATCTTCTCCTATATCCTTCATGAATTTGGCTAATGGTCTTTTTAACAGGTCTTTATCTTGGTGGTAATTTCCCAAAATAAATCTTCTAAATAGTTCGTCATCAATGTTAATACCGCTACCATGAAAAAAATCTCTAACTTCATTTCTTCTTTTTTTATGATAATATCGGGATCTTAGATAAGTTTCTGCAGCTACATCTTTAAATTGTTCGTATTGCTCATTTATCCTAAATTCTCTTAAATAATTTTCAAGTTTTGTTTCAAATATAGTGTCTCCAAAGTATTTTGCTCTACTTTCAACACTGTAATTTATTTTATCTTCATTTTTATTTGGATCAATAAGAAAATCCACAAGGCTTGTTTTCTCTAGTTTAAATTTTGCAATATCATGAAAGCTTTCAATATATGGATGAATATTTTCTGTTAATGTAAATGGTTTATTTGATTTACTCATATTACAGCTTGCACAACACGGAATCAAATTATAATAAGATAGACTTAAGTATGGATAAACACTTTTAGGGAAATAATGATCAAGATGAAACAACAGTTTTATTTTGCTAACTTGATTGGTTTTCAAAGTGTATTGGCTATTACAAGTTGTGCATGATTTAATACTAAGTGAATCTGCAAACCATATAGCTTTTTTACTTTGTCTAAAAGATTTGTAATTAAAAATATCTCTTATTATCTTTCCGATATTAGTCAATTCTCCATTTTTTCCTAGTGCAGGATCAAAAATTCTTAACTGAAAACCATTCGCAGTATAATCATTAATTAGTACTTCTAATCCTTTAGGGGGACTAATTATAATTGATTTTAATTTACTTTTAATGTCTCTTGGAATATCGATGTCAGGATCGCCAGGATTAGCATTTATCCATTTTTGAAGTTTACTTGAAATAGATTTATAATTACCATCTGTGGTATCTATTTTTTTGTAGTATTTTTTTACTTTAGAATTGCTAAATTTAATTGGAATCATTGGAATCATTGGGATTATTTTTATTTTCAAGTTCAATGATTCTTTTCTTTAATTCTGACACTTCATCATAACCAAATTTTTTATTAAATAAGTATTCAAATTGTTCTTTAATAATAGGTTCGCCAATTGAATCAATTATATATTTTAGTTCTTCTATTTTTTGCGGACTGTATCCATTGTGGCTAGTTTTAAGCATTTCTAATGCTTCTTTCATTTTTGCTTCTGCAAACGAACCGATAGTATTTTCCATAAAGAACGAATCTGAAAGTAATGAATAAATATTTGCTCCAAATGTGTTATCTCTCTCTATGTCGGAAATTGCGGTATTACCATCGTTGTTTCTGTCTAAAAATAAAACATTATTTTTTGGAATATCTGATAGCACAAATGGACTATGAGTAGTTAGAATTAGTTGTATTTGTCTATCATGAAATAATTCACTCAAAAATTTTATAGTTTTATTGAAGAATAATCTTTGCCATTCAGGATGCAGAGCAACTTCGCCTTCATCAATAAATATAATAATTCTTTCTCTAAACATTTCATATGCTACATTTTGTTCAGATTCTATAAGATCGTTTTTTGCCCAGTAAAATCTAGAATAAAAGTTTAATAAATGCTGTTGACCAGAACTATAATTATTTGAAAACTGGTAGTGGAAAAAAAGTCTGTTTTGAGTTATTCCTTTTACTAGCTCTAAAAGTTCCATAAAAATCTTTTTATTTTTATAAATACTTGTGTCTAATTGTGCATTACGAATTAATTCAAAGTATGCTTTTTCTCTTGAGTCGTAAGAAGAATTTGTTCTCATCTGTTTTATTCCTTCTTCCCATTTACAAGCATTAAGAAATAAAGTGATTTTACTATTTATGACTAATAATTTTTTAGTGATTTTTGTAGAATTTATTATTTCTGGTTGCAATATAAATTTTTTAAAAAAACCAATTTGGAAATCGTTATTCTCTACTTTTAAAAGAGTTTTAAAAAGATTAATTAAAAATAATTTTCTAAAAATAATTTTTTGGTTTTCAACAGGAATTAAGTAATTTTCATATCGATCCTGCTCATCATCTTTAGCTAATTTATAATTACCTAGTTCGGCGAAACCACCTTTCCAAATGTTATACTCTAAATCATTTAATTCTCCCCACAGTTTATTTTCATGAATCTCTTTCAGATCTTCTTTTTTGTAGAATGAACGAGTTTGTAGTAATCTATTTTCTTCAACTAAATCAATGGATATTTTTAAATTAGTTGGGGATTCACCTATAAATTCTTTTGAATTATAGTTCAAGATAAAGTCAGATTGTCTAACCATTTCATTAAAGTAATGAGCTGTTAAAGAGTCTGTTTTTTCATAGTTTTGAGAATAAATATATTCATAGCTAAGATTGTAATGTTTCGTTGTATTATAAACATCATTGAAAGCTAAGTAGCTTGTTGAAATATTGGTCAAGTTTTCTCTTATATTTATATATCTAAATTCAAAAGCTGGCGAGTAATATATATACTTATTTATACTCATTTCCGCCCATTTTCCGCCCCCTTGTTTATCTAGTGGTGCGTTTTCGTAATCAAAAAGCTCGTAACCAAGAATTTTAAGATCTTCAACATTTTTGATCTTAATGCTTTCTTGGTAAAAAATAAAATTATCAATTATTAAAATTCCTTTATCACCAACAATATTTACTGCTAAACCTCCATTTGTAACGTGAGCTAAATTAAAGTTCAAGAACTCTCCTAAATTTGTTTTACCGGATCCATTTTTACCGACAATTGCAGTAACGCTTGAAATATTCTTTGCAAAGAAAAAATTTGGAGTCTTAATTTTGTCAGTAGTAATCTCTATTTTATCATTAGTATACTCAAATTCTTGTGCAATACTATGATTAAAGTTAAAACCTGTTTTTTTTATGTTTTTATAATCCTCAATCCAAATAAATTTTAATTCCATATTTACTAAAGCATTTTAGATATCTATTAAAAAAGTGAAGCTTATTTATATTACTGTGGTTTATCAATATATTTCCCCCATCCATCAGGAATTATACGTTCATCTTTCATCCAGAATAACCATTTATGAAATACACTTTGGTATTTAATTTTTTGTTTATCCCAAGCCATAAAATCACTATAAAGTAATTCATCAGTAATTAACTCATTTTTGATGATTCGATTATTCCAAACGGCATAAAGTGTAGCAATTAGTTCACATTCTCCCCAACTTAATGGCCTAAATTTTAAAAGGGTATTGTTGATTCTTAGTGATTCATTAGTAAAGTTTTCCAGAAATAAACTTTCCAATTCGCTTGCTCCTGAAAGTGCAGTATATCGTACTCTTTTATTATCCGTTTTATCCTGAACAACATTAAAAAAACGCATACGATTAAAGTCAGATTCAATACTTTTAATCAAAACATCATCATATGGCCCGGCTACTTTTTTAATATAATTTGAGTCGAAATTAATTTTGCATATATATTCAGTTAAGAATAATAATTTTTGAAACTTAACTCTACCAAAATCACTAGTATTATTTAGGTTTATGATATGGCCAGCTAGAATTGTTTTTAAAGGATTTTCTATTTTTCTACTTTCAATAGAAATAGTTTTTACGTTTTCCTGTGATTGCAAAGCTTCTCTTAAAACCTGTTGCAATAGCATATCATTATATGCTTGACTTTCTTTTATGCTTTTCTCTAAATCATCACAAAATGTCATTAATTCTTTTAGTTTGGCAACAATTTCTTCTTGTTCATGAAGCGGTGGAAGTGGGATTAAGAGTTCATTCATATGTTCTCTTTTAATATTCTTCATTGAAGGACTAGAACCTGTACCTTTTAAAATATAATAAGCTCTTGTTAGCTTTGTATTGTTATATAGATTTACAAAAGTTGTTGAAATTAACTCTGAAAATTTGAATCTAATTGTTTTATCACTTAAAAGCAGATTTTTTGAAATGCTATTTACCACTACACTTTTCCCAACTAATTCTGATGTATTTGCTCTCGAAATTATAAAATCTCCTTTCATAATTTGTGCAGATGTATCTAAAGGTTTTATTTTTGAATAAAACTTATTTTCATTTTCTTGGAAAACATCCCATGAAATAGCGCTAAGTTTAATTACTCCCCATTCATCACCGGAAATAATGACTTCATTACATCTAAAACTTTTCCCAGCTTCTGAAAACAGTGATAATTCTCCCAATCTACACCAAGTCCAATGTTCAGGAATTTCAAAAGGAATTTGATCAGTGGATATTGCAGGTAATTCTTTTTCTTTTTTTAGTTTCTTTTCGGCAATTAATTGTGCTTTCTCACCTTTAATTTTGGTTAAGAGTTGTTGTCCAGTTTCATTTGTACTGGTACTTTTAATCAATTTTCCTTGCATTGCTTCACGCAAAAATGCCTGACGCAGTTGCTTGATTAGGTCGAGTTGGTGAGTGAGTTCAGTTGTTAATTCCCCAAATGAAATCTTTTGAATTTTTATTTTGTCTATTTGAATTAATTGTTCTTCAACTGAAGGAAGCATTATTTCATAATTTAAAAAGAAACTCTCATTCAAGTATTTTCTATGTGTAATGCCTGTACTAGCCCTTTCACATAATTCATAAAAATGAGGCGAATTGGTAAATTGATTAAACCATTCAATATTCAGTCTACTAAAATCCACATCATACGCCCAAAAATTCCCTGTAATTATTGCGTTATGAACTTCATTTGGTGCAATACCAAACGCACCATATCGTGCATCAATCTTTGAAACAATAAACTGACCAGCTTTAAGGATAAACTGCTTTTTTGTTCCTATTTTTTTACCCAATTCGGTGTCTCTTAATGAAACACCGTTGTGATTAATTCTTATTGTAACACGAGTATATTCTTCATTATCCAAAATATCTATTGGAATTCTGCTACGCTTTAAAAAATCACCAATTTTAGTTAATTTCATTTTACCGCATTTTTTAATTGTTCCAATAATACATTGCTTTTGTCAAAAGAACCATGTAATAACTCCATCAACTCTACACTATTGTATTCATGAGCTTCTTCCTGTTTGGTTGGGTTTTTTATGTCCAAATCATAATTTCGGTCTATTATGGTTTTTATATCCACTTTCCAACTAATGTCACTTTCTTTGCGGTCACTCCACCAGGTTTTTATCGGGTTAAATTCCTTGGCTTGTATCGGTTTGGTTTTGTTGTAGGCTTTTTGTCCCTCGGGTAATATATGCTCGTAATACCAAACTTCTTTGGTAGGCGTTCCTTTGGTAAAAAACAATAAATTGGTGGCTACGGTTGCATAAGGCTGGAACACGGAGTTAGGCAAACGAATAATGGTGTGCAGGTTGCAATCTTCAAGCAGTTTTTGTCGCACGCGTTGTTTTACGCCATCGCCAGTCAATGAACCGTCAGGTAAAACAATTCCAGCACGACCATCTTTTTTTAATAAATGAATCATCAAGATCAAAAACAAATCGGCACTTTCTTTGGTTCTAAAGTTTTGCGGAAAGTTGGTTTCGTTATTATTGGCAACAATACCACCGAAAGGCGGATTTGCCAAAATCGCATTTACTCGATGTTTTTCTGTGAAATTACTTAAAGGCTGATCTAATGCATCACCAAAACGAATATTAGGAACTTCTATATCATGTAGAATCAAGTTGGTAGTAGCTAACAAATAGGGAAGAGGTTTATATTCCCAACCAATTACATTTTCGCCAATGCTTTGAAGTTCTTCAACACTATTGGCTTGTTTTTTTAAATGTTCTATTGCACAAGTCAAGTAACCAGCTGTTCCGCATGCTGGATCTAGTATTTTTTCACCCAATTGCGGGTTAATCATTTCAGTAATAAAAGAAGTAATAGCTCGAGGTGTATAGAATTCACCACTCTTACCAGCACTTTGTAATCCTTTTAAAATCGTTTCGTATAATTCTCCAAATGCGTGACGATCTTTGGCAACGTTAAAGTCCATTTCGTTTAGTTTATTCAAGACTTTACGAATATTGGTGCCACTTTTCATATAATTATTGTTACCATCAAACACTTCACGTACAATCAATGCACGACGATTTCCTGTGCTTACGTCGATATCACGAAGAGAAGGAAATAACTGTCTGTCAACAAATTCTAACAATTCATCACCAGTCATTCCTTCAGAATCACCTGCCCAATTTCCTTTTTCATTTACCCAATGAAATAAATCGGGAATAGGTGAGGTGTAATTATCATCTAATAATTCTAATTCTTTGTCTTTATCTGAAAATATTTTAAGAAAAAGCATCCAACCCAATTGTTCGATTCTTTGGGCGTCACCGTTTAGACCAGTGTCTTGCCACATTATAGTTTGTATGCTTTTTAGTATTGATGAAATGTTACTCATTTGGTATTGTTATGCTTTGTATAAATTTATTTTTATTATCTAAAAGTTTAGGTTCAATTTCATTAACCATTTCTTCTAAAGATTTCATTATCTCTTTGGCAATTGATTCGTAGTCACAATCTATAGCTTTCAATTTATTTTTTATGTTATGGCTTTTATTATTATATATCAACCAATTTCTAGACTTGTTCTTATTACCTAAGATTTCAAGTAAACTTTGTCTAATATTTTTTTCGCATGGACTAATTGCACAACAAGTAATAATCTCACTTCTATTATCCACGAAATCAACTTGGAATAGGAAAGCTTCCCCTTCTTTCCAATCTCTATCTAATACTTTTTTGGGTATAATTTTATCTAGATCAGAAGTTAGAAAACGTAGGTACTTTTTACTTGAAGAGCCTAGAATCCAACCTTTTTGCTTGATTAAATTTTCTAAGGGAATCCTGATTTTTTGTAATTCGCTTGATTTGTTTTGTATGATATAGTCAATAAAATATTTATGTTGTAAATATATTTGATTTACAAGCATATTTTTTTCTCCATTATCCAATATGATATTTTTTAAATTATCTAAGTAATCTTCAATGTATATTTTTGTCCTTGACAAAATAGATTTATTTAATTCTAAAATTTGATCTAAATTGTTAGCTATTGTTTGGTATGAGAAGTTAATATATCTAGCACATGAAGCTTCATGACCGTATGGGTTAAGAAAAACAAAAATAGAATTATTTAAATGAAAAGTATTTTCAATTGCAGTTCTATATTTACTTAACTGACCTTCAGTCTCAAAATGATTTATTTTGTTTTCTATGGCAATGACAATATCATTAATAATTAGAACTATGTCTATGTTTTTCCATTCTCGGAATATTTCAACATTTGAATAATCTAAATTTTGGACATTTAAAACACTGAAACCATTACTTTTTTCGTCTAGAGCCAGATCAAAAAGAAACATTTTTAAAAATCTGCTTCCAAGTCCATGATTTCCTTTAGGGTTTAGAAGCCAAGCAAGAAAATTAGAATGTCTAATTTCATATTTTTCTACTTTTAATATTTCAAAAATATTTGGATTATCAGAGAGAATTTCAAGTTTTTGAAAGTTAGAGTCTTTGAGAAATTCTGCATAACTGTTTTGAATATCAATTTCTTCCATTATGCTTTTTTATATAATTCCAGTTCCAATTCTTTCACCGCTTCCATATAACTATTTTTACCACCAAAAATACCATTGACAATTTCTAGTGTAGAACCGAAATTATCAAAAGGTTTTACTCGAAGTACTTCAATACTCTCGATGTTTTCAACACCTTCATCAGCATATTTGTCTAATAGTGTTTCTAATACTTTACGTGCATTAGCTTCATATTTAGTAAAATAATTTCGCTTCTTTACATTATCTGCCCGCTCTTGTCTTGTCAAAGGTTTCTGGTCATATGCGACGTGACAAATTAAATCAAATAAATCAACATCTTTGTCAACAGCTGCATATAAAGCCTCAACTAAAATACCTTGTTCTTGTAGTTCTTTAATAATGGCTTCTTTTCGATCAGCTTGATTCCATATCAGTAAAAAATCATTTAAAGAAGCATATTTTCCTTTAATAATTCCTTTCGTGTGATCTTGTAAACTAACAGTTATTGGCTTTCCATTAGAATCAAAATACAATTCACGACTTATTAAAACAGATACATCAATACCATTTATGTATTGTTTTTCTCTTTTTTTATATTCAGTTTCATTTAACGGATTTCGAATTTTTGATTCCATTACAATTTCTTCACCACTTATATCATCAATTATTGGAGAATAATCGTTTTGTTCTTCATCAATAATATGAGTTAAATTAGCTTCTTCCGTAATTGGTTTAACTCTCAAAGGATCACCGTCAAAAGTTGGATCAGCAAAGTTATCTGTTGCATTTCTAAAATCCAAAATGGTAAAATAAAGTTTATCAAACTCTTCATTAATTCTTGTTCCGCGACCAACAATTTGCTTAAATTTAGTCATCGAATTGATATTAGCATCTAAAACAATTACTTTGCAGGTTTGCGCATCGACACCAGTTGTCATTAATTCAGAAGTAGTTGCTATAACAGGATAAACTTCTTCAGGGTTTATGAAATTATCAAGTTCCCGCTTTCCTTCGTCATTATCGCCTGTAATTTGCATTACATATTTATAATTTTCAGAAACTAAATCAGCATTGTGTTTGGCAATTGCATTACGCATTCTTTCAGCATGGTCAATATCCACACAAAAAATAATAGTTTTAGCAAAACGATCTAAACCTTTTAAATATTCAGTTACTTTTTGTGCAACAATATCTGTACGTTCATCAATAACGAGTTTTTTATCAAAATCTCTTCGATTATAAATTCTATCTTCAATAAGATTCCCTTCTTTATCGGTTTTTCCTCGTTGCGGTCGATAACCTTCGGTATCAACATTTAGTGAAACACGAATTACTTTGTATGGAGCTAGAAATCCATCATCAATCCCTTGTTTTAAAGAATAAGTATAAACCGGATCACCAAAATATTCTGTATTGCTGGTTTCTTTAGTTTCTCTTGGTGTTGCAGTTAGACCAACATGAGTAGCTGTCTTAAAGTAACGTAAAATTTCACGCCAAGAACTGTCTTCATTTGCGCTTCCGCGATGACACTCATCAATTATAATTAAGTCGAAAAAATCTGGAGAAAAATCTTTGTAAGCATCTTCAATCCCTGGTTCATTGTTGGTTAAACCTTGATAAAGGCCTAAAAATACCTCATAAGCTTTATCAGAAGTATCAATTCCTCTTTTTTTATTACTTATTAATTCTTCTTTTCCGTCACTACTTTCTAAGACTTTCTTTTTAATAATGGTCATTTTATCCTTAAAGTGCTTAAAGTCACCTTTTCTAGTTTGATCAATCAAAGCAGTTCTGTCGGCTAAAAATAAGATTCTCTTTTTACTTCTTGACTTCCATAAACGATATATAATTTGAAAAGCAGTATAGGTTTTTCCTGTACCAGTTGCCATAACCAATAAAATTCTATTCTGACCATTGGCGATCGCTTCAACAGTTCTATTGATAGCATTTTGTTGGTAATAGCGAGGTTTTCTTCCAGAGCCATCAGAAAAATATTTTTGTAAAGCTATTTTTTCACCTTCAGCATTGACAATTCCTTTATACTTTTTATATTTATTCCATAAGACTTCAGGTGATGGAAATTCGTCAAGAGATAATTCAGTTTCAATATTGGAATCATTTACAGTTTTATCGTGAAATAAGAACCCATCACCATTACTGCTAAAAACACAAGGAATATCTAAAATAGTTGCATATCCTAAAGCTTGCTGAATTCCTGAACGAATAGAATGTTTGTTGTCTTTTGCTTCAATTATTGCAATTGGATTGTCTTGATAATAAAGAATATAATCAGCTCTTTTTCTTTCGCCTCTTGCAGTAAGTTTTCCTCTTACATATATTTTACCATCTGTAAAAAAGACTTCTTCTAAAATTTGTTTTTGCAAATCCCAACCTGCTTTTAGTAAAGCGGGAGTGATAAATTTTGTACAAATATCCCTTTCTGAAAGATCTTTTTTACTCATAAGATTTATATTACGTAAATAGAATTTTTGCTAAGGTATTGAAAAAAAGATCTTTTCGAATAAGTAAGGTTAAAATAAGAATACATACTTGTTGTAATTTAATTCCGGTATGTTTTTTTATCTACTTTAATGATTTTAAAATTTACTTAATAATTTAAGTTAACTTCCATGACCTGCAACAGGAACATTTTTATTTATATGATTATATTTTTTAAATTCACACAAAAACAGAATCTGAACTTTCATAAATGAAAAAATGTAGAAATTTACGACCGCAATTTCAAATAGAAGGCTTGTACAATTAGGGTATGAGATGGGTTAGATGAAAACTTCAAAAGAACTTGACATAGCACCTCCACTAATGACGAAATGGCGAAGGAAGCATCTTAAATATGGAACAGAAAGGAAACGGTCACTTGAGATTAAACCCTGAACAAAAAAAATCGACCTCAAAATAAGACTTAAAAGAAGCTAAGAGATCAGAACTTAAAATAGAAATTTTCAAAAATTCAAGTAAATATGTTTCTCAACTAAAACTAATGATTATTATTTATTGAAAATATACAGACATGTAGATAACCAAAGTTATGCTTGCTTTTCAATTATTTCTCTTAAAAAAGGAATATTAATTTCGTCAGTTTTTTGTAGTAAATCAATTTTACCATATCCCTTCGAAAGCTTTCCTGTTAAAACTCCTAAAACAGTTTTTCCATATCTATATCTTTCGTTGTTGCTGTCGTATAATTCCTGTAACTCTTTAATTGCGTTTGAATTGCTAAACTTGAATAATTCGCCTCTATTCTCATATTCTTTTCTTTTTTGCTCTATTTTATTGTATAGTTTATCCATTGATTTATCTTTTGTTTCAAGTGTGGATTCAATTATTAATTGATCAATTGTCTCAATAGTAAAATTTGGATACAAGCTAAAAATATGTTGAGTATTAATAAAATAATTTTCTAAATCATATCCAGAAGTTTGAAATAAATGGTGTTTTATTTTGCCTGATTTATTTAAATTTGTTAACCTCTCTTTTACTCTATCTTTGTCAAATTCGTCGTTATCATAAATGTCACTATCTCGATGAAAAATTATATCTGTTAATTCTGGTTTGTCAGTTAGTTTTATTTTACAAGATTGCATAGCCGCTAAAAGGTTTGAGCGACTTTCATATGATATAAATTCGGTTGTAGTCATATCATAATTTTGAATTTCACAAATTTTCTTAATATATGATAAATCTTTATCTTCAGATAAAACTAATATTTTAGTATTGCTTTTTAACTTGCTTAATTCCTCAGTTTTTTTTTCTGCTGATTGTCTTAATTCTACCTCTTTTGAGATGTATTCAGTAATAATAGGGAGTAAACCGACCTCTTTATCAAATATTTGGATATCGTCCAAATCAACAAAATTTAATTTTGTACCTACTTTTTCACTTTCTGATTTTACTAAATATAGATTTGTTTTATCTGTAAACTCTTTTGCCAAAGAATAGAATGCAGGAGAATGAGTATTTATAAAAATTTGTAAGTCATCTGAAAAATTAGCAAAAATTTTTGAGAGCTTAAATGCATTCCCCATTTCCATATTGTTCTCAGGTTCTTCAAACCCCCATATTGTATCAGGATTTATTACAGCCCTCCCGGCAATTGATTTGTAGTGATTTGCAATAAACTTTAAGATAATTGGAATGTGTTGAGCTTTTATTCCGTCTCCTCTTTTATTTAATGAAATCATTGCTCCACCTTTGTTTAATGAAAAATCAAGAGTAGAAAATAAAAGTTTAAAGTCTGAAGGCATTCCAATTTGGCTTGAATAACCAAGCTCTGTGGTAATGTTCTCTACTAATAATTCCACTTGTGTTTTTAATCCGTCTACAAATTTTTCTGAAGCATCATTAAATGCACTTGGATTTATTTCGCTGAGAGCATCATGTAAGTCGCCCATTAAATAATTGAAATATTCTGATCCTCTTATTGCAGGTACATATTTAAATTTAATTTTCTTAACCCATTGCAATGTCCCACTTCTTCCTGAAGGCTCTTTTCCGCTTTGAGTTTTTATTTCATTTATGGAAAGACCTTCTTTTCTCCAAATTTTTGTCCATACCATATTTTCTTTGTCTTTAAATCTAGTAGGTCTTTGAAAAGTAATTTTAATTTTTACCTCCTCTGCTTTTTTGTTTGGAGTAATTGCATATTTCGAAAAATCATCACTAAATCGAAATGGACTACCAATTTCTGTTTCCCCATTAAAAAAAAGATTTAATGCTTTTAAAAAATTTGATTTACCAATATCATTTTGTCCAACTATTATATTAAGTTGATTAGGAGTTAGACCTTTGTCAAGTTTAACAATAGATCGAAAATTGTTAATTTCAATTGAACTTATTATTATCATTGTCTTATTGGATATAGAATATATTTTCGTTTCCAAATATATTCATTTTTTCCTACAATTATTTGTGATTAGAAGAATGTTTATTGTCTAAAATATTAGCGTAGAAATAAATTAATTTTCATTCGGATTCTTCAATGAAAACATATAAGAATGAAACCCTTACTACTTTCGAACGCCATCTATACGTATATTATCATAATATTTTCTATCAATTATGTAGCTTAAAATAGGAAGTGAATAATTACAGATTATGAATTAAATAAAAATGATGAGGAGAATTTTCGAAAGAAGGATATAATTAAAAATTTAATAGTTTTGATGCTAAATTTTAATTAGATTAGTTATGTTTTTTTTATCTTGTTATTTGTTTTTTAAGAAGTTATAATAACTAAATGCCGAACCATTTTGATTTTTTCTCTCTTTGAAATCTTTGATAGTTGATTTTTTTTTAATTTTTTTTAAAACAGTTTTAAGTCTAATTATTTGATGATTTCGCTTTCTATCTAAATACCTTAATTGTCTTGATACTATTTTATTTCTTTTAAGAGCCTTAAAACCATTTGTCCAACATAACCCTTGTTCAAGAGGAGATTTATGATTATAGATTTTTATTCTGCCAACTGACATTGATATTAATCGATGTTCCAAACTAGCTATAATTTGTCTTTTGGACTTTCTTGAATGATGATCTTTAACTTTTTGATAATGCTTTAGCTTACCTAAATTGATTATTATTTTTTCTGTTTCCGAAATCTGTTTTTTAGTTTCCTTTATTATAGTTTTTTTTCGGACTCTGATTTTTCCATCAAAATTTATTTGATAACCAACAAATGACAACCAGGGAATATTCGTGCAATTAATATTTTTGTCAGCCCAGTAGTAAGGTAACTTGGATTTAGATTCTTTTCCATTCCAAAAAATATCACTTTCCATTTTGTAATTAAGATTTTCTATAGGGGGGTGATATAGAAGAAGATTTTTTTTGAGACCATCTGTAAAAGTATTAAGGGCATGTTGACATTTTGATTTGTCACTATGCATTAAAATCATATCGTCGCAGTACCGTATATAAAATATATCTTCTACAGAACGTAAAACTTTTTCATCTACATCATGTAAAATCAAATTTGCTACAAAACAAGAGATTGCATTTCCTTGAGGAATTCCGATTAAATTATCTTTAGTATAAGTATCACCAAAAGCATCGTTCAACTTTTTTTCAGCCCATCCAAATACACCCACTGGTAGATTGTTTTGTTCAAACCATTCCTTATTACCATTAAGTGCTAGAATATTTTTTTGAAATGAATAAGATTCTAAAAAAGATTTAAATAAAATTACGGATTTAGGATCAATAGTTTTACCACTATTATCATGTATCTTTTTTGATAAATTAGTAAAAACATTTAATAAGTGCGTATGGTTAACAATATCAAAAAATTTTTGAATGTCGCATTCTGCCACCCATAAGCCTTTACTTTTTTTTCTTTTCTGATTTATTTCATCAATGCAATCATGATGGGAGGGGATCTTTTTTTTACGTAAATTATAAGATCTGAAAGCAAACGAACAATCAAAAAAGTGTTTGTCAAAAAAATTAATAAGATACTTTGCAGTTAAAGAGCATATTATTTTAGATTTTAAATCATAAACTGCAATTGGTCGATATGTAATTAGGCCTTTTTCATCATCTTTTTTTATGCCTGTGATCTTTGGGGGATTTAAATGAAAATTTTGATTTTCGATATCAAAAATTTCATTTTGAATTTCTTTAACAAATGAAATAAGTTTATTGTACCAGACAGGAGCTTGAATTATATTCTTCTCAACTTGATCTTTTGTTTTTTTATATGAATTAAAAAGTCTTAACTGGTTTGATTTAAGGCTGTCTTTGCAAGATTTTCTTTCTTCACGATAGAGTTTTTTCCATTTTCGTCGTGAAGGAAACATTTCAGAAATTTCTATAAACTGTTTTTTTTGTTGAGAAGAAAAAATAACATCATTTCTTTTATGAAGGCTGATGTTTCTAATCATATGTAAATCATGCCTTTTACTGGCTTGCTTTGCACGATATTTACATAAAATTTGTACTATTTTATCATCTTCAAAATAACTATTTAATGTCATAAAAAAAGGCGTAGCAGTTTTAATAATATTGTGAAGATAGAAATAAAAATGTATCCAATAAGCTTTAAAATACATTGAACCAAAAATATCTCAGGACTTTAGGTTATTAGATTATTCGGTAGCTATTAACTTTTACATTAATAGTTTCCCTAGACAAAAATGTCACCTGATTCATGAATGCCATCAAACAAATAAATTTGTTTGCACACTCTTACTACACCTTTTTAGCAAATATATGTATTTTTGTTATAACTATGAAAGAACTATCAGAAATACAGATTACAAGTTTCGATAATATGAAATCGTCAAAATCGATTACTATTCCGTTATTTCAAGAATTAGGAAATATAAAAAGAGGTAAGTATAAAGACTTGATAATTAACTGTCGAAAGGCTATTTCAAATGGTAATAAAGATTTATATTCATTATTAAAGTCACGGTTGCCTGCGGTAACATTTTGTGGGATATTTAGTTCTGGCCGAAAAGCGAATGATATTATTGAGTATAATAATCTAATGATTATTGACATTGATAATTTGGAGTCTAATCTGTTACAAGCTGTGACTGCTTCTTTGCACAAAGATAAATTTATTATGGCACTATGGTTGTCGCCATCAGGTCTCGGACTAAAAGGAATTGTAAAAATAGATGGTGGAGTGGATAAGCATAAATACGTTTTTAATGCTCTACGTATTTATTTTTTAGAGAACTACAAAATTGATCTTGATAGAAGTGGTAGTGATGTTTCAAGATTGTGTTTTTCTTCTTGGGATGAAAATTTGTTTTTTAATAAGGATTCAATTGTTTTTAATGACTTCCTAGAAATAGATGAAGATAATTCCACTGTAATAATAAGAGAAAAAAAAATTCAAAAAACAGCTGTAATCAATAAAAATGCTTTTGCGACGGAAGGATTCAATAAACTAGGAGATACAAAAACTATTAAGCATATAATTAAATTTTTGATAAAAAATGACGTATCAATAACTGAAACGTATGATACTTGGGTAAAAGTTGCTTTAGGTATTTCTTATACTTTTAGTTATGACGTAGGAGAAAAATATTTTTTGCAAATATGTGCTTTGGATAAAGATAAACATTCTGAGAATAAATCAATTTCACTTTTAAAATATTGTTATAATAAACGACAGTATAATATATCCAGTCCAATTTTGTTGTCAACTATAATTTATTTTGCTAAGCAGAAAGGTTTTTCTATTAAGAGAGTTTAGTTTGATGTATAAATGTAATTATATATTTCAATACCCGCCAAAGACCTTATTGTCTAAATTATTCATTATAATTGAATAATCCCCTTGATGTATAGATTTTGGAAAATGAAGTTTTAATTTTTTTCTTATAGATTCATCTCTAATATCATGTAACACAATTTTGATAGTATAACCCTTTTTAGGAATAATTAATACCACGCTAATGCGATTATTGTTCATGTTTTGATCTTTCAGCAACGATCGAATTTTATTTCTTAATAAATCCAGATTTTCTTTGATGATTTTTTCAGCAATTGAATTTTTTCGGATACTTCCAAATCTAACTAAATCAAATTTTACTTCCATATATATTGTTTATTAATGCTGATTTGTTTCAAATTTATGATTAAATTTAGTGATTTATTTATAAAAATATTAAAACGAGTTTGACGAAAATTTTAGCACATATAGATGAATTTGGGACTAACTCAATCAAAACTGAAAAGCTTGGAGTTTCTACGCATTTTTTATTATGTGCTACATTGATTGAAGAAAAAGATTTAATTAAGGGGAATAAGATAATTGAAGATATTAGAAATAATCATTTTCAAGGAAGTGAGATTAAATCCTCAAATGTTAAACGGAAAAATCACGGAAGAAGATTAACTATACTAAACGAATTAAATAAAATTGATTTTACAATCTATTTAATCGTGGTTGATAAAAGTGAAATAAACTCCGAAGGATTAAGCATTAAACAATCATTTTATAAATACTTCAACAAACTTTTAGTAACTGATATAAACAGGTTAAATAATAAAATAACTTTTATTGCCGACCAAGTTGGTTCGTCAGAATTTCAGAATAGCTTTCAAAAATATATTGAAAATGAGGTAACGCAATACGATCTTTTTAATGAAAGCAAATTATTTGAATTTAGTGATAGTAAGCAGAATAATTTAGTTCAGTTAACTGATTTTATAGTTGGAACTTTGGCGAAATGTTTTGACAAAAAACATTATACAGAAGAATCAACAGATTATCTTAATCTATTAAAAGATAAATTAAACATCCGCTTTTGGCCAAATAAATCTACTAATTATTTAAAGCAGGAAAATGAATCTAAAGATTTTGATCCTGTAATAGCCGAGCTATCATTAACATTAGCAAATGATTATATTTTAAGAAATGAAGGGAAAAACGATACTGAAACAAAAGCTCAGATATACTTACTGAAATATTTGATGCTCATCCAAAAAATTAGCCCTCACTATTTTATTCAAACCTATGAATTAATGGATAAACTAAAGTTTGAAATAGGTATTGATATTTCGACAAGACTATTCAGGAAAAATATTATTGGAAATTTAAGAGACAACAATATAATTATTGTTAGCTCAAATAGTGGAGGATATAAATTACCTGTTAATAAATCTGACTTAATTGAATTTGTAAATCGATACAATAGTATCTTACAACCTATGCTTTCAAGAATGAAAAAATGCCGAGATTCAATTTTATTAGGAAGCATGAATAATATTGATATTTTAGAATACCCAGAATATGATTCATTAAAAGAAATTATAAAAATGACTAAATAGAACAATCTTAGTAATAGTTGTTGCGCAACTGTTATGTGTTCAGATGTTTATGTTTTTTAAATTTTAATTTCTAGGAAGTTTCACGATGAAGATTATAGAGTATTATAAGTGAAGAAAGGGAACTAGTTTTAAACAAAAGTTTTGTTTTTATATTTAATAATTTATAAAATTCTTTTTCTGTTCTATTTTAAAAAATATTAGTTCACTTACTTCACTTTCTAATTTACTCTTTAGTCACTTTTAGAAGATTTTTTTTTATATAAAAATATAAAAAGACTATTGTAAGAATAATGCAGATTTATCTTGAAAAAGGTCAATAAATGTAGAAGTTATATTTCTATTTCAACAATAATCTTTGATATCTGTTTATTCAGTCTGGGAGAAATAAGCTTTATGCCTCGTTTCGACTTCATCACTTCTCTTAATGAATCAAACTCCTTTTTATGATTTCTTCTACAATGGGAATACAAAGCTTGGTAGTCTATTATTTCATCAAGTTCTTTTTCCAATAAATTTTTTAATTCCATAAAAGATGAAAATGAAAAATTATTCGGATGCTTAACTATTTTAGATATTAATTTTATAGCTTTATTTGATATAGTGCGAGCATTATTTCCGCCATTTTTTATTTCTAAAATTCCTGTATACCCATTTTCAAGATATTCAAGTATCCATGTACGAATAGTTTTTTCAGTTCTTCCTAAAGCCTTTCCAATTTCACTTTGGAAATCAAATTTTCTCTCTTTAATATAAAGTAAGGTTTTGATCCTATCACGGTTTGCTTTTCCTTTTGACTGTCTGAGTTTCTTTCTTAAAAATTCAATACTCTCTTTAATTTCTACAGCTATTTTTTTTGGCACTGTTACATATATTTTATAACGGTAAAATAAAGACAAAATAATTGTTAATTTTTATAATTTCTATGTTAAAAAAAACTTAATTAAATAGTTGTTTTGCGCTGTTTTTTAGATTGTTAGGTTTCGTGTGTTTTTTCGTGTGGGAAATACTGCTAATTTTTTTAACCAGTCATGATATGTACTATAAGTTTTAGATAGTCTAAAGCCATTAATAAAATTTACATATAATGAATTTGCAAGAATTAAATTTTGAAAAGCTTCCTGTAGCAGTAGGCTTAATCTTAAAAGAAGTTGAAGAAATAAAAAGAATGTTACTCCACAATAAACTAAGCAGTCAGCCCGACACTAAAAGGATGTCTACTAATGAAGCAATTAAGTTTATTGTGCAACAAGGCTTTCCAATCAGTAAATCTAAACTTTACAAGTTAACATCTGAAGGGAAAATACCTCATGAAAAATTCGGCATGCGTGTTTTATTTAAACAAGATAACCTCGTTGCTTGGATTGCAAATGAAATGAATATATCAAAGAAACCAAACTCGGAGTACGTAATGATTCTTGCAAATTCTGCAAGAAAAAAACAATCAAGTAATTAATTATGGAAAGGGATCAATTTTATATAAAAGAAGAACTTGATTTTAATGATGTTCCATTAAATTCAGTTAACAAAGATGAAAATACAAGTTCAAAAACAAATGAAGGCTTTAAAACTATGATGCAATTAGTTGTAAAAAAAGAAGGCGCTCTTAATGATTTGCTTGAAGAAGCACAAGCAATAGATTTTGATTTAGAGGCTAATGGTGATATAATTTTATCATTAAGAGAAGAGTTAGAAAGTGCTAAGACTCATAAGGAGATTGAACTTATACAAAAGCAAATCCAGAAAATGGCTCCCAGTAATCTTCAGAAATATGTGATAATAACTCGTAAACTATTAGAATTAGCACCAAAAATAGGAATCGGTTTAGGAATTTCTAATAACCTCTTCTATTATTATAATAGGGTTTATTGGAAGCAGAAAGATATAAGTTTTTTGAACAGTTTTCTTGGAGACTTTGCTCAAAAATCTGGACTTGAAGAATTGGAGGCACAACAATCTAAAGTAAAAGTAGATTTGTTGAAGCAATTTCAGTCAGATGCTGAAATCCCAAACTTTAATAAAAAATCAGATGAGGTAATAATACCTCTAAAAAATGTTACGCTAATTTTTAAAAATGGAAAAGTTGAAGAGACAGGTTTTAAAATGGAGCACTTCTCGACATACCAATTATCTTTTGCTTATAATCCTGAAGCTACAGCGCCAATTTTTCAAAAGTTTTTAGACGAGGTATTGCCGAACAAAGAGCTTCAGTACATTCTAGTGGAATTTATAGGCTACTGTTTTGTTAAGAAAATGAAACTTGAAAAAATGTTGTTACTCTTTGGTAGTGGTAGAAATGGGAAAAGTGTATTAAATGAGGTAATACATAATCTTCTAGGAAAGGAAAATGTTACAAGTTTTTCTGTTACTAGTTTGTGTGATTCGAAAAGCCAAACACGACCATTACTTGAAAATAATATTCTTAATTGCTCCCAAGAATTTGGATCTGGTAAGTTTGATTTAGATATTTTTAAGACATTAGTTAGTAACCAAAAAATGGAAGCGAAAAAGTTGTATCAGAATCCTTATTTGATTGAAAATTATGGTCGTATTATGTCTAATTGTAATACGCTTCCTAGAGTTACAGAGAATAAAGATGCTTTTTATCGTCGTCTTATAATCTTGCCATTCAAAGTGAAAATTCTTGAAGAGGAGATAGATATAGATTTGGCAAACAAAATTATTTCGAATGAATTACCAGGTATTTTTAATATGGTTATAGAGGGAATGAAAAGACTTGTTGAGCAAAATAATTTTACATATTCTGCGATTGTCGAAGAAGAGTTAAGAAAATACAGAAATGATTCAAATAGTGTACTAACATTTTTAGATGATGAAAATTATATTCCATTAAAAACTGAGAAAGTAAAAATTAGTGATTTCTTTCAGACTTACAATAATTACTGTGTCCAAAATAATTATCAGCCTTTTTCATTAGCGAAATTTAATGACCAATTGAGGGATGCTGGATATGAAATTAGTAGAAGTACAGGGGGATTATATTATTTCTTTTATGGGAAGAGAAAATTTGATAATGACAAGTGCGATGATAAGGATGCAGATTATTTAAATCTGTTTGACCTATTCCGTCCTAAAAATCAAGCTTAATTTACTTAAAAAATTTAAAATGAGAAATGTAACAATATCAAAATTTTCAAACTATATGTCAACAAGCCCATTAGGGAGTAGTAATCTGTATGACTGGTTTTGTGATGATAAACACAAAGAATTAGTTTATTACATAAGGACATTATCAGATAAAGACGAAATAAAGAAGTTAAAATCACAACTTCCTTGTATTACACCTAGCGGAAAATTTATGTTTAGAAATGCAAATGCCTTAATTCTGCATAGTGGATTTATTTGCATAGATATAGACGGTGGTGATAATCGTCATTTAAACGATTTCGCAAAAGTGAGAGATGAGCTGAAAAAGATAAAAAATATATCTTATGTTGCTTTATCAGTCAGTGGTAAGGGAGTTTTTTGTTTAATCCCAATTAAATTTCCTGAGAAACATAAAGAACATTTTGAAGCTCTAAAAATTCAATTTTTAAATATTGGAATTACTATTGATAAATCATGTGGAGATGTTAGCAGATTGAGGGGGTATTCTTACGATGAAAATGCCCACTTCAATGAAAATGCGATTGTTTTTGAACATTTTGTCGAATATAAATCTGAAAAAGTTCCGAAAATAAATAGTGCTACAATAAGAGGAAGTCGAATTAATGAAAAAAAAACACATACTAAAGTCATGAGGGTTGTTCATAAATTAAATAATTCATCAACTGATATAACTAAAAATTACCAACAGTGGTTTGAAATAGGATGTGCGTTAGCTAATGAGTTCGGTGAAGAAGGGCGGGATATTTTTCATTTAGTTTCTCAAAATCACCCTGCGTATAGTTCAGATGAATGTGATAGTCTTTTTACAAATTGTCTCGACGGAAGATATAATTATGGAATCGGAACCTTTTTCTATTGGGCAGAGCATTCAGAAATTGTATAAAGTATTTCATTGTTTTTAAGCCATAATTGATTTAATTCAATTATGGCTTTTTTTATGTCTTTTCAAGAGTTGTGTGCAAATTGTGTGCAACAGGCATAAAAAAAGCACTTACGCTTTTCAGTATAAGTGCTTGATAATTAATGGTGGAGAATATCGGATTCGAACCGATCACCTCTTGCCTGCCAGGCAAGCACTCTAGCCAAATGAGCTAATCCCCCAAATGCGATAGCAAATAAAGTCAATTAATTTTCAAAAAACAAATTTCAAATCGCGTTCGGGCAAAATTATTTTTCAAAACCGTAACTTTACGATCAAATATATTTTTATGAGTTCAGAAAATCAAAACGGTTCTTTACAAACTACTTTTACTAATGCAGTCGTTACGGTACAATTTGGCCATCCGGCAAGTAATTCTTTTCCACGTCAATTATTAGATCGCTTAACGGCTGAAATTAATTCTTTAAGTTATAATGATGACGTTTCGGTAATTGTGCTGCAAAGTGAGGGAGTGAAGACTTTTTGTTCTGGTGCCTCGTTTGATGAGCTTTTGCAGGTTGAAAATGAGCAACAAGGAACAGAATTTTTCTCTGGTTTTGCACATTTACTAAACGCAATGCGAAATTGCGCTAAGCTAATTATAGGCCGCGTACAAGGAAAAGCTGTTGGCGGAGGTGTTGGTATTATTTCGGCTTGCGATTATGTTCTGGCAACTCCTGAAAGTGCTGTAAAATTATCTGAGTTAGCGATTGGTATTGGTCCGTTTGTGATTGAACCTGCCGTTTCTCGTAAAATAGGAAAAACCGCAATGACCGAAATGACTTTGGCAGCACATGAATGGAAGTCGGCACAGTGGGCTTTGGAGAATAAATTGTTCTCTGAGATTCATAATGCGGAAAATCTGGATAATGCTGTAATAAATTTTGCTCAAAAATTAAGCGCATACAATCCCGAAGCATTACTGGAAATGAAAAAAATTATATGGGAAGGAACTGAACATTGGGAATCGTTGCTGATTGAGCGTGCAGCTATTACAGGAAAATTGGTTCTGTCTGATTTTTCGAGAAAGGCATTGACACAGTTTAAAAAATAAAGTTTTTAGTCACAGTTCCGTTGCGATAACTTTGTAAAAGTTTTAAACTTTGACAAAGTTTAGGATGTGGTAAATGATTGTTTGCCTAAGTGTTAAAGTAAAATTATATAATATGTATATCATTTCATTGTTTCAGAAAGTAGATGTTGCGGAGAAAATTAAAACGGCTCCTGATAGCAGTTATCAGATGGGAGTTGTTATTGGATCGTTTATTCCTTTTGTGGTTTTAATAGTACTTGCATACTGGATGTATAACAGCGCTAAAAAAAGAGATAAAAACGGTTATTAATTTGTAAATTTGCAACCTAAAAATCAAATCGATGAGTAATATCAGAATTACAAAACAATTTAGTTTCGAAACCGGACATGCTTTGTACGGTTACGACGGAAAATGTAAAAACGTTCACGGGCACAGTTATAAATTATCGGTAACGGTTATTGGTTCGCCAATCACAGACCGATCGAATGTGAAATTCGGAATGGTGATCGATTTTTCTGATCTAAAGAAAATTGTAAAAGAAGAAATCGTTGATCAGTTTGATCATGCGACAGTTTTTAACGAAACGACTCCACATATCGAATTGGCAAATGAACTTAAAAATCGTGGTCATCACGTAATTTTGGTAGATTATCAGCCAACAAGCGAAAATATGGTCGTTGATTTTGCAGATAGAATTATTGCACGTTTACCTAAAGATATTTCTCTTTTCTCGCTTAAACTTCAGGAAACAGAATCTTCGTTTGCAGAATGGTACGCATCTGATAATATCTAGAGAAATTCCAATTTTTTAAATTCCAAATTCCAATTCTTCGACTTGACTTATAATGACAGTAGAATAAAGTCTAATAATCTAAGTAGTCTAACAATCTAAATAATCGAATGAAAAAAGTATATTTCGCTTCTGATCAGCATTTTGGGGCTCCAACTCCTGAGTTGAGTTTACCGCGCGAACAAAAATTTGTAGCGTGGCTGGATGTTGTAAAACAAGATGCCGAAGCTATCTTTTTACTGGGAGATTTGTTCGATTTTTGGTTCGAATATAAAACGGTTGTGCCTAAAGGATTTGTGCGTGTTTTAGGGAAATTAGCTGAAATTCGCGATAGTGGAATTCCGATTTATTTTTTCGTAGGAAACCACGATTTATGGATGAATGATTATTTTGAAACCGAATTGAACATTCCTGTTTATCATGATAATAAGGAATTTACTTTTAACGGAAAAACTTTCTTAATTGGTCACGGTGACGGAAAAGGTCCTGGTGATAAAGGATATAAGCGAATGAAAAAGGTATTTACAAATCCGTTTTCTAAATGGCTTTTCCGTTGGCTGCATCCTGATGTTGGGGTAAGTTTAGCACAATATCTATCTGTTAAAAACAAATTGATTTCAGGAGATGAAGATGTAAAATTTTTAGGAGAAGAAAATGAATGGCTGGTTTTATACGCAAAACGTAAACTGGAAACCAAACATTACAATTACTTTATTTTTGGTCATCGGCATTTACCTATGATTATAGAGGTTGGGCAAGATGCCAAATATGTAAATCTGGGCGACTGGATTGGTTATTTTACGTACGGTGTTTTTGACGGAGTAACTTTTGAACTTCAAAAATTCGAACAATAATTATTATTTGTTCGCTGAATAAATTCCAATTTTGTGCGTTCTCAAAATATAATTAGACATTTCTTTATTGTTTGAAGCTTGAAATTTAATAGCATTCGACATTGTCTTTGGCATATGACATTCGACACAATTGTTGGCAAGTACACTTGCTGAGGTCGTTTTTGATGTTGCCGCATTATGCTGAATTCCCTGATGGCAACTCATGCAAATTTTAGAATAGCTTGCCAGATTTTCTGAAGCATTCGCGTGCGGATTATGGCAAGTCATACAATCCATGGTTTCGCTTTTTTTGAAACATTTACTTTGCGCCAACAATCCTAACTGATTTCCGTGTACATCAAAATGAGCATTTTCTTCTGATCCCGGTACTCCTCTAAAATAATCTAATAAATCATCACCGGGTTTGAATTGAAAACGTGATTTTACTTTTAGTTTATCATTTCCGGAATGACAAATTGCACATGCATCAATTTTTTGTTGACGGTTGAGGTTTTTAAACGAAGTTATGTCTTGAGCAACCTTAAGATCGGGAAATTTCAGATGTTTTCGGACATGTTGTTTGGCCGGTCCGTGGCAACGTTCACAATCAATACCGTAAACGATAGTATTAGGATCCATAAAATCCTCAACTTCCATATTCGTAAAGTTAATACTGTCTGAGCTTGTGGTAATGTATCTGCTGGCAATATTCGAACTATGGCAAGCATAACATTCTTTTCCTATTTTTCTTCCGAAATTTGCAACTGTAGGTGAATATCCTGGACTCGTTGCCCAGCTGTTCAGGGATTTATAATAGGATACAGGAAGTTCATAGGTATAATGATCTTTCCAGAAAGCACTTGTTTGAGCGTGTTTAGTGCCAAAAAGAACATCAAATGAATGAGCTTCAACTTCTTTACCCTTTTTATAAAGAATCTGATAAAAAGTGTCATTGCGCTCTTCCATAACCAGTTTTGTGTCTTTATCATAAACAAAAGTATTGTGACCATTAGTAAAATGACCTAAAATATTTTCTTTGGTAGCGGGAGATGTAGCTTTGAAATGCGAACTATGAAAAGCCGTTTCATATTGTGTCTTATGACATTGAATACAGCTTTTAGAACCTGCATAATCGGTTCCTCGAGGGTCAATATAATTATCAGATTCGTTTTTGCAGCTCGTTAAAAAAGCCAACAAAATAACAACAGCAAAAAGAATACAGTTTTTTTTCATTGCTGTAAATATACTTTTTTTTGAAGAAAATTAAAATATATTTCAATAATGAAAAGATGATGTTAAAATATTTAGAATGCTTCTTAGTTTAAGCCAACTCCATAAACATATTCGTCAAGTTCGATTCTGAACAAAGAACCTTCGACTAAATCCTTGATTGATTTAAGCTCTTTTACAGAAACAGCTAAATCTATTGCTGCACATGGAGTTTTAAGTAAGAATTTGTGACATGAGTTTTTTAATTCGCAAGCTTCGCAACAAGCATTTTCGATCATACTGTCTTCGATTAAATCGCAAAAATAATTCAATTCCTGAACCGTAAAATAAAAACCGGTTTCCTTAAAAACTAATTGTATTTTATCAGTGATAGTTTCGTTTTCCTTTTTCCAGTAAAAGGCAATTCCGAAATTATTATGGTATAATTGTTCTATTTCTCTCATTGCAAAATCTTTTATTCCAACAAATATAAATATTATTTATATTAATTCTAAATAAAAAACTCATAAATTTTGAGAATTTGTTCACCATACAAGTAATGTAAGTTCATTTTAAAAAACGTATCTTAAATTTCTCACATTTATATGATTTAAGAGTTTTATTTAAGCCATTTTTTAATCTGGAACAGAAATTCATTTTGTTGGTCTACAAACAGATAATGGGAGCAATTATCAAGTAAGGAAAAGTGATTCTCTCCGACTAAATTTTTGATCGAATTGATTTGTTTAGTAGAAAAAATGCCATCTTGTTTACCATAAATTGCATAAATAGGAATGCCTTTACTTTTTATTTTATTTAAAATAGGCCTGCTGTCAATGTTATTTTGTTTTTCATTTTTATAGAAAAGTAAAGGCGCATTTTTATTTCGGATATTGGTTTTGAAAAATTCACTTGCGTCGTAATCGACATATAGTTTTTTAGATTCTTCAGTAGGATTTGGAATCTTAAAGAAATTATTTTCACTGGCAAGTTCGAAACATCCCTTTCTGTATTCGGCAGAGTTTTTATTAAGATTTTCTACATTCGCTACTTTGGCGAGCATAACAGAATCATTTTTTTTAGTGTATATCTTTTTCACGGAATCCAGTATATGGTTGTATGTTTCCTGTTGCGAAAACAAAGCTCCTGCCAATACAAGCGCGCTGACATTTTGAGGATATTTCTCAGAGTAAAGCGTAGCAACTAATCCGCCAAAACTATGAGCAAGTATTGTTGCTTTTTTTAGATTATAAGTTTTATAAATAGTATTTAAATCCTGAAAAGCTTCATGATAAGTAAATGTTGCACTAGGGTCTGCAGATCTTCCTTCGCCTCGTCGGTCATAAGCAATTACAAAAAAGCCCTTTTTCGAAAGTTCTTCGGCAGTATGAGTGCCTTCAAAAAGTGTTGCATTACCGCTTGGGCCGCCATGAACAAAAATAATGGGTTTGTCATTTTTGTTTCCGTAAGTTTTTATATAAAGTTTTTGTCCGTTAACGAAGAATGTTAGGGAAAGAAGTAATAATAAAAATATATTTTTCATGTAGTTATTCCATGTTCTGATGATCTTCCATGTCTTTACGGAGATCTAAGTTTCTAAATGTTGGTGATTTTAAACCAAAGCCCAAAACCGTTAAAAGAGTCATGCTTCCTCCGAAGACAACAGAAATAACAGGCGTCATTAGTTTTGCTGTTAAGCCGCTTTCAAAAGCCCCTAATTCGTTTGAAGATCCTACAAACATAGAGTTCACAGCAGCAACACGGCCACGCATATGATCAGGAGTTTTAAGTTGCAAAATCGTTTGTCGAATAACAACAGAAATCCCATCTGCGAGACCACTTAAAAATAAAGCTACCACAGAAACCCAAAAAATAGTCGAAACACCAAATAGGATTATGGATAATCCAAAAACAAAAATGGCACCTAAAAGCTTCATTCCCGCTTTTTTGTATAAAGGAACATAAGCAGATATCATCATAGTTATAAATGCGCCAACTGCCGGAGCAGCTCTTAAAACTCCAAAACCTTCAGGTCCTACCTTTAAAATATCCTGAGCAAAAATAGGTAATAAAGCAACCGCTCCACCAAAAAGAACGGCAACCATATCAAGAGAAAGTACTCCTAAAATAGTTTTATTATTGAAAACAAATTTTATTCCTTCTTTAAGGCTTTCCATTATAGGTTCACCAATTTTAGGATTTAATATTGGTTTTTTACTAATTTGAGATAAAGCAATTAATGCAAAAAGAGAACACGCAAAAACAGAACACATTGACCAGTGAACACCAATAAAGTTAATAGAAAAACCTGCAATTGCAGGTCCTAAAACTGCTCCGATTTGCCAAACCGAACTGCTCCAGGTTGCTGCATTCGGGTATACTTTTTTAGGCACGATCAAAGATAAAAGCGAGAAAATAGTCGGGCCAAGAAATGCACGCACCAATCCGCCAAGAAAAACTAAAAAGTAAATAGAATATAAAATAGCATCAGTAGACCAGCCACCAACTATTTTTGGCCAGGTTAATAAAAATAATCCAAAACTGATTACCGAAAATCCCAGAATACATTTAACTAATAATCCTTTTTTCTCACGCTGATCAACCATGTGTCCGGCGAATAATGCCATTGAAACAGCAGGAATTACTTCCATTAAACCAATTAACCCTAACGAAAGCGGATTTTTGGTTAAACTATAAACTTCCCATTCAATAACAATAAATTGCATTGACCAGGCAAAAACCATAGCAAAACGCAATATTAAAAATACATTAAATTCTCTGTAACGCAGTGCTTGATAAGGATCTTGCTTGTTTGTTTTAGTTTTCATTTGTTCTAATGTCTTTAAGCATAAGTTGAGTAGATACAGTCCCGTTCCACTCGTTTTCAGCTAATGAATAGGCGAGCTGAAAAGGTTTTTGATTTTTTACAATGTCTATTTTTTTACCAAGACCAAAACCTATTGCTGCAATTCCTTCTGAGTTATTCTGTTTTACAAAAAGTCTCAAATGTTCTTCTTCTGCTCCCAGAGTTTTAGCGTAACCCGTATCTTTTGCGTCTTTCGTCATAAAAACGGGTGTCATATTCAAAGGTCCAAAAGGTTCAAATTGCTTTAAGATCCGGATTAGTTTTGGAGTAATATCGCTGAAATTAATTTCGGCATCAACTTCGATTTCGGGAGTTCTCATTTCAGGTAAAATGGTTTCCTCGACTTGTTTTTCAAAAGCTTGTTTGAACGTTTTATAATTCTCTGCTTTCAATGTCATTCCTGCAGCATACATATGCCCTCCAAATTGCTCTAAGTGTTGCGAGCAAGCATCCAGGGCGTTGTAAACATCAAACCCTTTTACAGATCTTGCAGATGCTGCATATTTATCGCCACTTTTGGTAAAAACTAAAGTAGGGCGGTAATAAGTTTCGATTAATCTTGAAGCTACAATCCCGATTACGCCTTTGTGCCAGTCCTCCTGAAAAACAACAGTCGAGAATCGATCTTGTTCGTTATTTGTCAGGATTTGCTGAAAAGCTTCTTTGGTAATTTGTTTGTCCAGATCTTTTCTGTCTGAATTGTATTGCTCAATTTCAGATGCAAATTGTTGTGCTTGTTCAAAGTTGAATTCTGTTAGCAATTCAACCGCATGATTTCCGTGTTTGATCCTTCCGGCAGCATTTATTCGCGGTGCAACGATAAAAACTACATCGGTAATATCCAGTGTTTTCTTTTTTACCTGATGTACTAAAGCTTTAATTCCAGGTCTCGGATCTGAATTGATTACCTGTAATCCAAAATAAGCCAAAACCCTGTTTTCTCCCGTTATCGGTACAATGTCTGCCGCAATTGCTGTAGCTACCAAATCCAGATATTGCACCAAATCGTCGATAGTCTCTCCTCGATTTGTACCTAAAGCCTGAATCAGTTTAAAACCAACTCCGCAACCGCACAATTCATCATACGGATAAAAACAATCATCTCTTTTAGGATCGAGAACTGCAACCGCATCCGGAAGAAATTCTCCGGGTCTGTGGTGATCGCAAATAATAAAATCGATGTTTTTTTCCTTGGCGTATGCGATGTGCTCAATAGACTTGATTCCGCAGTCGAGTGCAATAATTAGTGAGAATCCGTTATCATCAGCAAAATCAATTCCTTTAAAAGAAATTCCGTAACCCTCCGCGTAACGATCCGGAATATAAGTGGCAATATTTGGATAATGTGATTTTAAATACGCCGAAACCAAAGAAACAGCCGTTGTTCCGTCAACATCATAATCACCAAAAACCAGGATATTTTCCTGATTTTTGATCGCGAGTTCTATTCGGGAAACCGCTTTGTCCATATCTTTCATTAAGAAAGGATCGTGAAGATGTTCTAACTTAGGGCGAAAGAAATTTTTGGCATCTTCAAAAGTTTCGATACCACGCTGAATCAAAAGTGTTGCTACAAAATCTTCTACATTTAAGGCTTGCGCCAAATGACTGACTTTATCTTGAGAAGGTTTTTGTTTTAATGTCCAACGCATTGTTGATTTTAGATTTTAAAGTGTTAATTTTAGATTTAAGAAATCGAAAATCGTTTAATCAGAAATGTATTTTTTTATTGCCACTCCCGATAGCTATCGGGATAAATTATTTAAAAGGATTTTTTAATGTGTGTTAATCCTTTTAATCTTGGCAGAAATATTTTGTTTTAACTTTGTCAAATCGAGCGGAGTCGAGATTCTTTGCGGTGGCTTCGACTTCGCTCAGCCTCAGCCTGACAATCAATAATTTATTTTAGCTCCAAAGCGTTTCCTTCAAACTTAATTCCATCCCAACCTAAGTTGATGAAATTTCTAATGTTCTGGTGATTCGTTCCGTTTGGATCTCCTAGAACGTCGTCGAAATAAAAAGCTCCAAAGCAAGCTAAAGTTTCATCTTTGCTTAAGTTTTGCAATTTTGCAAAAGAAAACAATTTGCAGGAACCAGAATTCTCTCCGGCTGCATTATGTTGTGTTCCGTTTTGGAAAGTGGTTGGAGTAAAATTGTAGTTTTCCTCAATTACTGCAATAGTTTCGGGGAATGTTATTTCGTTCGGAGTTTGTTTTACTTTTTCTAAAAAGGTTTGAATGCTCATTAATTATATTTTTTAAGTTTCTTGCCACTCCCGGTAGCTATCGCGATAAAATGATTAAAAGATTTTTCTAGTATGTTTTTTTTGCCACGAATTACACAAATTGCCACTAATTAGATTCGTGATAACTGGTGTAATTTGTGATGAAACTTTTTATTAATCTGTGAGAAATCATTTTAATCTGTGGCATAAATATTTTTTAATCTTCTTCGTCTTCTTCTGTTTCATCCTTAGAAAATTTACTTTTCTTAGGTTCTTTTATTATTGTTTTTCCTGCAACAACAACAACAATTTCGCCGCGTGGCGCAGTTTTTTCGAAGTGGGTTAATACTTCCCTTGCAGTTCCGCGAACATTTTCTTCGTGCAGTTTTGATAATTCACGTGAAACGCAAACTTGTCTGTCTTCTCCAAAATACTGAATAAATTCTGCTAAAGTCTTAACGAGTTTGTGTGGCGAAACGTATAAAATCATCGTTCTTGTTTCTTCGGCTAAAGCCAAAAAACGAGTCTGACGTCCTTTTTTATCAGGTAGGAAACCTTCAAAAACAAATTTATCATTTGGTAATCCGCTGTTTACTAAAGCAGGGACAAAAGCCGTTGCGCCAGGTAAACATTCAACTTCGATTTTATTTTCGACACAAGCGCGTGTCAATAAAAAACCAGGGTCTGAAATTGCCGGAGTTCCAGCATCAGAAATCAAAGCGATAGTTTCGCCGGCTTTCAAACGCGCAATTAAATTCTCAGTAGTTTTGTGCTCGTTGTGCATATGATGGCTGTGCATGTGTGTGCCAATTTCAAAATGCTTCAACAACTTGCCACTTGTTCTGGTGTCTTCTGCCAAGATCAAATCGACTTCTTTCAGAATCCTGATGGCACGAAAAGTCATGTCTTCGAGATTGCCAATTGGCGTTGGAACGATATATAATTTAGACATAATTTTTCTGAATTCTATTTTAATTATAACGCGAATTTTACAAAGTGACACTAATTATAAGTGTCTTTAAAAAATTTACAGAGAAAAGATTCGTGTTAATTCGTGTAATTTGTATTTAATCTTTATGAGAATTTCTTCTCTACAATTCCAAGAAAACGTTCTGCATAATCGTCTTTCCCTTCCCAGTTGTTATAATCCGGTTTTACCATATTTTCTATAAATTCCTGAGCTTCGCTATAATTGTCAAAAGTCAGCAGCTGATTTAAAACACGGCTGTAATCTTCTGAACTGTTTCCGAAAAGGTTTTTGGTAAAAGCTATTCTGTCGTTTAGATCGATATGAAAACCTTTAGCCAGTTTTTCGTTTAAAGTGGCTGCTTTTGTTTCAGCTGGTTTTTCTATAACAACAGTTTCAGCTGTTTCTTTTTTCTCTTTAACTTCGTTTATAACCGGAGTTGGAGTAGAAGTAACGTTTTCATAACTATCTACTTTTACAAATTGAGCATCGGCATAATTAACTCCAAAATCCTCAAAAGAGATCGTAATAGGAGAGTTTTTTACCGGAATTTCGATTATTGGTTCTTCCTTTTCTTCTTCTTCTAATTCAAAAAGAGGAACAAAGTCGGGGATAGGTTTTAAATCGCTGATTGTGGTAAACGAAAGTTCTTCAATGTTATTGATATCTTCTTTAGTTTCAATAATCAGTTGTTCTATTGTTTTAATAATTGGTTCTTCAACAACTTCAGCAACTGGTTCCGGAATTATTTCCTCCCTTATTTCTGCAACGATTTCTTCAGTAACAATTTCTTCAACGACGATTTCTTCAACGACGATTTCTGCAACGATTTCTTCGGCAAAGATTTCTTCAGGAATTTCTTCAGATTTAATTTCTTCTAAAGTTTCTGGTTCGTCGATTGTTTCAATAGGAGTTTCTTCTGCTAAAACTGGGGTTTCAATTTCTGCTTCTGCCGAAATTGTTTTTTCTTTATCAAAAATAGATTCAATCTCAGAAGTAATTTCGCTGTGACCAATTGTTGGTTTCAAAGTATCAAAATTCTCGTCTACAAACTTTAAAACCGCTAGTTTCTCGTATAATTTCTGCGTCTCAAGATACAACTGATTGATATCGGATTTGTTTTTAAGCTTTAAAATTCGATGTGCAATGCTGATTAAATCGGCTTCCAATTTTTTTTTCATAACTGTTGAAATTATAGTGAATAGGGTATTTTAGTATATTTTGTATTTGAATGTCTTTATTCCTGGTAGAAATCTGAAAGATTTTTTTTTATTTCTGTTAATACGAGCTTGCGAATCTTCGATTTGATAAAAATTTTCTACTTTTGAAAAAGTGAAAAATCAGCAATTTTTCACGTCGATTTATTACCAGTACAAAGTAATAAAAACTATTCATTTTTAAAGGTAGAAAAATACAAAATGTTTCTCGAAAATACAGTAAATCACAAAGAACAATTTGGTTGGATTGAAGTTATTTGTGGATCAATGTTTTCGGGTAAAACCGAGGAGTTAATCCGCAGACTAAAACGCGCTCAATTTGCCAAACAAAAAGTCGAAATCTTTAAACCTGCCATTGATACCCGTTATCATGATGAAATGGTCGTATCTCATGATGCCAACGAAATTAGATCAACACCGGTTCCCGCTGCTGCAAACATTGCTATTTTAGCACAAGGCTGCGATGTTATTGGTATTGATGAGGCGCAGTTTTTTGATGATGAGATTGTTACAGTTTGTAATGATCTTGCCAATCAGGGAATTCGTGTGATAGTTGCAGGACTTGATATGGATTTTAAAGGAAATCCTTTCGGTCCGATGCCGGCACTTATGGCAACAGCTGAATATGTGACTAAAGTTCACGCTGTTTGTACCCGAACAGGAAATCTTGCCAACTACAGTTTCCGTAAAACTGATAATGACAAATTGGTAATGCTTGGTGAAACAGAAGAATACGAACCACTAAGTCGTGCGGCTTATTATAACGCAATGAAAAAGATTCAGGATAAATAAGATTTTCATCAAAACAAACTATAAAGATGCAGCAAACCGCTAAGAGTAAAAAATCAACTGTTTTAATAGTAAGTGCAATTGTAGCATTTTCATTGGCTCTAATTCTTTATTTTTCTTTTAAAGAACCTGCTGCAGATAAAGAAATGATTGAATTAGTGGCGAAGTACAATGATAATTGTCCTTTGGTAATTCAGCAAGGAATTCGTTTAGATAACGTGACTTTGCCAAAAGATAAAGTAGTTCAGTATAATTTGACGTTGTTAAATGTTGAGAAAGCAACTGCAGAAATTGAGGTAATAAAACAAAATATTGAAGAAAGTCTTCTGAGTACGGTTAAAGTAAATTCCGGACTTAAAGCATTTCGTGATAATAATTTTACTTTGATTTATAATTATGATGATAAAAAAGAAGATTATTTGTTTGAGATTACGATAACGCCGGATCAATATAAATAATTTAATTATTTCAATATAAAATAAAACCCGACAGATTTTGAATTTGTCGGGTTTTTTGTTGTGTGCCCAGCATGGGCGATAACTCTAGGGTGTAAGTCCCGAACACGCCTTTACAGTGGGAAGTGTTAGCTGAATGCAAGGGTGTCCATCGCGAGGTGGAATCTGAAGGAAGCAGTAGGCAAACTCTTGACCTGACGAACAGAAACTATATAAAAGGCCAAAGATGTTGGATAAGGTTGCAACACAAACTGAAGTCCAAAACTGTACGGAAACATCATGGTAAATATAGCAGGTATATGAGAGGAAAGTTGTCGTTCTTACCTGGGGAGGTCTTATAGACATAGGGGGAGTTTTTTTTTTAAGAAAAGCACTTATGGATAACAATTGCTATAAGAAGTCAGCAGAGGTCATAGTAGGTACTGTAAATGAGTACCGAAGGACTGAACTTAATTAAGTGAGTAGTAAATGAATGTTACCTATGAAGGCACGAATGCAGAAAATATCAAGTAATTTGATAACTACCTTGGAAAGGATAGGACGGAATCCGACAGCTACCAGGGAGTGCAGACCTTTATTGGGATAACTGAAAACAACCTCACGGAAGTACTTTAGGTTAGGTATCTATCTTAAAATGTATCGTAAATTAAGAACCGCCTTGGTACGGATCCGTATGCCGGGTGGTGTGGAAGGTCGCCTAGGGAATTAATCCCTAGGCTCCTATCCGATTGCGTAAAATGATATTCCTTTGTTTAAACTGGACTAAAGTCCAGCTCTCCAATATATTTTGTTCCTTCGGAATTATTAGAGACTTTGGCTCGGATGTATATTGTAGGACCGGAGTTTAATCCGTTATGATATGTAAAAAATAAACCCGACAGGTTTTTTTCAACCTGTCGGGTTTGCTGTATGTGTAAAGCTTAATTTTTTTTAATCTCTTAATGGTAAAAAAATAAATTTAAATGTTTGGAATTTATATTTTCTTTCTCATTCTTGCCACCGGAATATCAAGTTGTTCACGATATTTTGCAATTGTTCTACGTGCAATCGGGTAGCCTTTTTCTTTTAGAATTTCAGCTAATTGATCGTCTGGTAAAGGTTTCTTTTTGTCTTCTTCTTCAATTGTATTCTTAAGGATTTTTTTGATTTCTAAAGTCGAAACATCTTCTCCCTGATCATTTTTCATTGCTTCAGAGAAAAATTCTTTAATCAGTTTTGTTCCGTATGGAGTTTCAACATATTTACTGTTGGCAACACGCGAAATTGTCGAAATATCCAAGCCAACCATATCTGCAATGTCTTTTAGGATCATTGGTTTTAGTTTGGTTTCGTCGCCATCTAAGAAATATTCTTCCTGATAATGCATAATGGCATTCATCGTTACAAAAAGAGTTTCCTGACGTTGTCTGATCGCATCAATAAACCATTTGGCCGAATCCAGTTTCTGTTTGATAAATTGAACTGCATCTTTTTGAGCAGATGATTTATCACGAGAATCTTTATACGTTTGCATCATTTCCTGATAATCCTTAGAAACATGCAGGGAAGGAGCATTTCTTCCGTTTAAGGTCAGTTCAAGTTCTCCGTCAACGATTCTGATTGCGAAATCAGGAACTACATTCTCAGTTACTTTATTGTTTCCTGTGTAGGATCCTCCCGGTTTTGGATTCAGTCTTTCGATTTCGTGAATTGCTTTTTTAAGCTGTTCATTAGAAACGCCATATTTTTGAAGCAGTTTATCGTAATGTTTTTTGGTAAAAGCATCAAACTGATTTTCGATAATGTCAATCGCTAAATCAACAGATTCAGTTGGTGTTTTGTGCTTTAGTTGTAGTAATAAACATTCCTGTAAATCTCGCGCTCCAACACCTGAAGGTTCTAGTTCGTGAATAACCTGAAGCATTTTCTCGACCATTGCTTCATCGGTATAAATACCCTGAGTAAAAGCCATGTCATCTACAATATCTGCAACGCTTCTTCTGATGTAACCCATATCATCAATACTTCCAACAAGGAATTCAGCGATTTCGCGTTCTTCATCATTTAGAATAAAAGTATTCAACTGATTGATTAAATCCTGATGAAAACTAATTGGCGAAGCAAAAGGTGTTTCTCTTTCTTCGTCTTCACTATAATTGTTCACCTGAGTTTTATAGTCCGGAGTATCGTCGTCGCTTAAATATTCGTCTATGTTAATATCATCCGCTTCGATTCTGTCGCCTTCAGCATCATCATAATCGTCGTAGTCTTCATTTGCGAATTCATCCGCTTCGTATTCGTCTTCTTTTCCAGCTTCCAGAGCCGGATTTTCGTTCATTTCTTCTAATAAACGTTGTTCAAAAGCTTGCGTAGGCAATTGAATTAACTTCATCAGCTGAATTTGCTGTGGAGATAATTTTTGGGATAATTTTAAATTTAAAAATTGCTTTAGCATTGATATTTGTTAAAAGTTTCAAGTTTCAAGTTTCAGGTTGAAGAACGATCAACAACCTGAAACTTGAAACTTGAAACAAATTTAATTATTTTTTAGAATTCCGCATTTCCAGGAGTTCTCGGGAAAGGAATTACGTCTCTAATGTTTGTCATTCCTGTAACAAACAATACCAAACGCTCAAATCCAAGTCCGAAACCTGCGTGAGTTGCAGAACCAAATCTTCTGGTATCTAAATACCATGATAATTCTTCTTCATCGATTTCTAAGGCCTTCATCTTTTCGATCAAAACATCGTAACGCTCTTCTCTTTCAGAACCACCAACGATTTCTCCAATTCCAGGGAAAAGGATATCCATTGCACGAACCGTTTCTCTTCCTGGTTCAGTATTATCATTCAAACGCATGTAAAACGCTTTAATATTTGCCGGGTAATCAAACAAGATTACCGGACATTTAAAGTGTTTTTCAACCAAATAACGCTCGTGTTCTGATTGTAAATCAGCTCCCCATTCGTTGATGATATATTGAAATTTTTTCTTTTTGTTTGGAGTTGAATCTCTCAAAATGTCAATTGCTTCAGTATAAGAAACACGTTTGAAGTTGTTCTCCAAAACGAAGTTCAATTTCTCTAACAAAGCCATTTCGCTTCTTTCTGCCTGAGGTTTTGATTTTTCTTCATCTAAAAGTCTTCCTTCTAAAAATTTCAAATCATCCTGACAATTGTCTAAAGCATATTTGATTACGTACTGAATAAAATCTTCAGCCAAATCCATGTTATCATCCAGATCGTTGAAAGCAACTTCTGGCTCAATCATCCAAAACTCTGCAAGGTGACGGGAAGTATTAGAGTTTTCTGCTCTAAAAGTTGGTCCAAAAGTATAAATCTGCCCCAAAGCCATTGCATAAGTTTCTCCTTCTAATTGTCCTGAAACCGTTAAGTTGGTTTCTTTTTCGAAGAAATCTTCTTTATAATTTACTTTTCCGTCTTCAGTTCTTGGCGTGTTGTCAAAAGGTAAAGCTGTAACTTTAAACATTTCTCCTGCACCTTCAGCATCAGAACCTGTAATAATTGGCGTATTTACATACACAAAACCTTTTTGTTGAAAATAGTTGTGAACTGCAAATGACAATACAGAACGCACACGCATAATGGCTCCAAACATATTGGTACGAACACGTAAATGCGCATTTTCACGCAAGAAATCTAAACTAGGTCTGTTCTTTGGCTGTATTGGGAATTTCTCAGCATCAGAATCACCTAAGATTTCAAGTTTGTTCACCTGAATTTCATATTTCTGACCCGCACCTTTACTTTCAATCAAAGTTCCCGTTACTGATATTGCAGCTCCAGTTGTAACTCTTTTTAAAGTTTCATCAGGTGTATTTTCAAAATCAACAACACATTGTATATTATTAATGGTAGAACCGTCATTAAGAGCGATGAACTGATTATTTCTAAAAGTTCTCACCCATCCTTTTGCATTAACCTCCTGAAGCGTCGTCGTACTGTTTAATAAGTCTTTAACTTTTGTGTGTTTCATTTTATATATAATATTGAAATTAAATTATTTGTTGTGTAATAACTGCAAATATAAACGATAATTATTAAAATTAGAAGCTGTTTCCCGCTCTCCGCTGTATCTTTATGTTTTTAAAGAAAAAACACAAAGGATGTCGCTGCGATCGGGGCTAGGGCTCCGGTTTTTAAAAGATGTTATTACATCTCATTTTTGTCATTTCGACCGAAGGGAGAAATCACACAAGAGATTACGCAAACAAAAGCAATTAATTTTTGTGGAGTTACGTGTGTGATTTCTCCTTCGTCGAAATGACAAGTTTATGCGTCAACCTTTGTCAAAGTTCAAAACTTTGACAAAGGTCCAAGTCGTTAATTCGTGCTAATTAGTGAAATTTGTGGCAAAAAAAATCTACCCCTCCAAATTCTCCAAATCCTCTTTCTTAGCTTTCTTCTTCTCAAAAGTCAAAACCAAAGCCGGTAAAACCAATAAATTCGCAAACATAGCAAATGCCAATGTACATGAAATTAATCCACCAAGAGCGATTGTTCCGCTGAAACTTGAAAGTGTGAAAGTAGCAAACCCTAAAATCAAAACTACCGAAGTATAAAAAGTACTGATTCCTGTTTCTCTCAAAGCGCTAAAAACAGATTTTTTAACCTTTCCGTTGCTTTGAATTAAATCATGTTTGTACTTCGCCATAAACTGAATCGCGTTATCGACCGAAATTCCAAACGCAATACTAAATACTAAAATTGTCGATGGTTTTAACGGAATCCCAAAATACCCCATTAATCCGGATGTGATACAAAGCGGTAAAACATTTGTAATTACAGACGCCATTACCATTTTAAACGATCTGAACAAATACAACATCAATCCTGCGATTACTAAAATAGCGAAAATCAATGATTCTATTAAGTTGTCAACCAAATAGGATGTTCCTTTCTGGAAAACCAATGCTTTTCCGGTCAAAGTCACTTCGTAACGGTCTGCAGGGAAAATTTCAGCAATTTTTGAGCGTAATTTTTTCTCTACTCTTGCCATTTCTTGCGTTCCAATATCTTTCATGAAAGTCGTGATTCGCGCATATTGTCCCGTCGAATCTACGTACGATTTCATTAAGTTGTCTTTGCTGTTTTTCGTTGCATTCTTAGCATAAGATAAAATAAAAGTCTGTTCCTGTGAGGTCGGCAATTGGTAATATTCCGGATTTCCGTTATAGAAAGCCTGTTTCGAATATTTAACCAAATTCACGATAGAAACCGGTTTCGATAATTCAGGAAGTTCTGCAATTGTATTTTGCAATTCATCCATTTTTTTCATCGTTGATAATTTCATAACACCTTTTTTATGTTTGGTGTTAATCATTATTTCAAGGGGCATAACACCGTTGAATTCTTTTTCGTAGAATAAAATGTCTTTATAAAATGACGCGCTTTTAGGCATTTCTCCAATCAAACTTCCCGAAACTTTCATTTGGGTAAGTCCAATAACGCTAAAAACCAAAAGCAAACCATAAATGGTGTAAATAACTTTTCGTTTGTTTTTTACCACATTTTCAACAAAATCCAATAAAGTAGAAATGTAAGTTTTATTCAAATGGTATAAATGTCTTTCTCCAGGAATCGACATGAAACTGTATACAATTGGCACAATTAAAAGCGTCAATAAATAAACTGAAATCACATTGATTGAAGTAACCAAACCAAATTCGAAAAGCAAATCATTGCCTGTAATCATAAATGTTGCAAAACCTATTGCCGTAGTTAAATTCGTCATCAGAGTCGAAACTCCAATTTTAGAAATAATACGCTGCAAAGCTTTTGCCTGATTGTTGTGCAGTTTAATTTCCTGCTGGTATTTATTGATAAGGAAAATGCAATTGGTAATCCCGATAACGATAATTAATGGCGGGATAATAGCGGTAAGGATCGTGATTTTATAATGAAATAATCCAAGTGTTCCAAAAGACCAGATTACACCAATGATCAAAATACAAATCGAGATAAAAGTAGCTCTGAACGAACGGAAAAAGAAAAAGAAAATAAGGGAAACCGTAAATAAAGCCGCACCAATAAAGAGCCCGATTTCACCTTTCATATTATCGGCGTTGATCGTTCTGATGTATGGCATTCCGGAAACTTTCAAATCAACTCCAGTTGTTTTTTCGAATTTGTCAATTTTCGGAACCAGATTTTCAAGGATAAATGTCTTTCTTTCCGGCGTGTTTACAAGTGCCTTGTTGATGTAAATCGCTGATCGAATGCTGCCGCTTTGCTTGTTGAACAATAAACCTTCGTAAAAAGGCAAATTGTGAAACAAATCATATTGTACCTTTTTTAAATATTCAGGATCAAGTGCTTTCTTTTGATCGATAAAAGGAGTCAGAATAAATTTTTCGTTAACCGTATCTTTCTCTAATTTCTTTAAATCATTTAATGAAACTACTAAATCTACTTCTTTAGAATTTTTTAAACCCGTCATCAATTCATTCCAGGCAGCGTAGTTTTTTGGCGTAAAAAATTTAGGATCCTGAAACCCAATTACCACTAGATTTCCTTCTTCGCCAAATTTATCCAAAAACTGTTGGTACTGTCTGTTTACGATATGATCTTTAGGAAGCAAGTTGGCTTCGGTATAAGTCATAGAAAGGTTTTTCCATTGGTAGCCAAGGAAAATCGTTAAAGCAGATAGGATTACTAGTATTACTATTCTGTTCTTAAGTATGATTCGGGCTAGTTTTTCCCAAAATCCAACTTGTACTGCGTTTTTCATAAATTCTTTAAAATGGATGCAAATGTAGTGAAAAGTGCTCTAAATCATAAATAATCAGTTCGGTTTTTACTGTTTGTTAACATAAATGATATTACAATATTTAGGAAAAATTAGCTGTTTTGTACAATTCTACGTTAGCTTTTCTCATATTTGTACTTAATTTAAAAGCGAAAAGAATATGAATTGGATTTTATTAGTAATAGCAGGACTTTTTGAAGTTGGATTTGCATCTTGCTTAGGCAAAGCAAAGGAAACCACAGGCATAATTTCAACCTACTGGATGGCTGGTTTTTTTGTTTGTCTTTCGATCAGTATGTTATTGTTGTATAAAGCCACTCAAGTTTTGCCAATAGGAACCGCATATGCTGTTTGGACAGGAATTGGAGCCGTAGGAACTGTTTTGGTAGGGATTTTAGTTTTTAAAGAACCGGCAACTTTCTGGAGAATATTTTTCCTTTCGACTCTAATTGCTTCGATCATTGGGTTGAAGTTTGTTTCTAGTCATTAAAGAATATTGGACCACAGATTTTACGGATTAAACGGGTTTGTACGGATTTTTTTACTGAATACTGGAAAAAATATGCCACAGATTACACAGATTCTCACAGATTATCTTTTTGATTCTTAGAAAAAATCTTTTTAATCTTTTAATCTGTGGCAAAAAAACAAGAAGCAAATTTCATCAGATACTTTTATTTAATGAAATACAAATAGAGTAAATACGATAAAAAAGAAAACCCGCGTCAACCCGTTTCATCCGTAAAACCCGTGGGCAAAAAAAACTTTTTAACTTTACATAACTATGCAGGAAAACAATACCATCACTTTTATATTTCTGGCGATTCTTCTATTGCTAATTGTTCTCATTTGCTTTTTGATCTATCAATTAACGCAATTCAAAAAAGCAAAAGACAATGCTGAGAAAAGTTTTTATGCACTCGAAATCAAAGTGAACGATTTGCAGTTAGAAACGTTAGAATCAAAGCTTAATCCGCATTTGTTTAAGAATATTTTGAATTCGATTCAGTCGCACGCGTATCAAACCTATTTTGCATTAGATAAACTGGCGAATGTTCTGGATTATATCTTATACGAAAGCAAAAAGAAATTTGTCACGGCAAAAGAAGAAATTGATTTTGCTCTGAACTTGATTGAAATCAATAAAATCAAAATCAGTCCTCTTTTTGAGTTGAAGATCAAGACTAATATTAATAAAGAAGATAAACTATACGATCAGCCTTTATTAGCGCCTTTGATTTCGATAGATTTAATCGAAAATGCTTTTAAACATGCTGATTTGCAAAGCGCCGATGCCTTTATTTCGGTTGTTTTTGAGTTTAGGGACAATGCTTTTTTTATGACAGTTTCAAATAAGATATCAGATAAAAAAGTATTGAAAAAAGAACGCGGCGGTTTTGGTCATACAACACTGGAGCACCGATTGCGTATTATTTATAAAAATAACTTCAAACTCGATAAGTTTGTAGAAAATGACGTTTATATTGCTCATCTTAAAATAGATTTACTTGAATACAAAACTGAAATGCTTGCTGCTGGACGATGAGTTGCCGGGATTAACGTACCTGAAAATGCTTTGCGAACAAATTCCTGAAGTAGAAATCGTAAAAACGTTTAATAATCCTGAAAAACTCCTTGCTGATATTCCCAATCTCGATTTTGATTTGCTAATATCAGATATCGAAATGCCCGGAATTGATGGTTTGCATCTGGCAGAAATGCTGGACAATAAATTGGTGATTTTTTGTACGGCCTATAAAGAATATGCTGCCGATGCTTTTAATATTGATGCGGTAGATTATATTACAAAACCGGTAAAACTGGAACGTCTGCAAAAAGCGATCTCAAAAGCTTTCGAACGTTTTCATAAACCGGATGCGACAAAAAAGTTCATTCAGTTAAATACAGATAAGGGAAAGACGTTATTGTATTTTAATCAGATTCAGTATATCAAAACTGCAGTTAGTGATAGTCGTGATAAAACGGTTCTTTTGGCCGATGGAAGTTTTCTGAATTTAAAAAATGTGAAATTCGATACTCTTTTAAGCGAATTGCCTGATGCTGATTTCTGTCGTGTAAACAAAAAAGAAATTGTAGCAGTAAAAGCCATCAAGTTTTTTAATCATAACGAAATTGTCTTGCATCATGTAGAGAAAAATGACAAGAATACTACCTTAATTCTAAGCGAAACCTATCGTTCTGACTTTTTGAAGAAGGTGAAATTGTAAATTGTTTTTTTTAAACGATATTTTGAGAACATTGATGTCAGGCTGAGCGGAGTCGAAGCCCTTTTTGCGATAAAAACCTTTGATTTTACTCAGAATGACAGTAGTTTATTGCCAATTATTATAACTTATTACAAAGTTTTTCCCACTTGTTACATACATTGAAAATTAGATTTAAAATTTCTTTTTCACTTAATTCTCACTTCTGATATTTGCACCATTAAAATCAAAAAAACGAGTTATGAATAACATTAAAAACTCCTTATTTTACGTTACTGTTATTGGTGGTTTTACCGCTTTGATATATTGGGTAATCTCAAAAGGTGCTGCACTTGAAGTGGGGCGAGGAATCGTTCAGAAAAAAATAGTAGGCAATCATTGGAATGATTTTTTAAATTCGATGGTAGAGAATCTGCAGCATCCTCTGGCTATTTTATTGGCGCAAATTGTGACTATTATTTTGGTAGCGCGTTTGTTTGGATGGGTTTTTAGAAAAATAGGACAGCCATCTGTAATTGGAGAAATGATTGCAGGTATTGTTTTAGGGCCCTCTTTAGTTGGAATGTATTTTCCGGAATTTTCAGCGGCATTGTTTCCAAAAGAATCTTTAGGGAATTTACAATTCTTAAGCCAAATTGGTTTAATCCTTTTCATGTTCGTGATTGGAATGGAATTGGATTTGAAAGTATTAAAAAACAAAGCACACGATGCTGTAGTTATAAGTCACGCAAGTATTGTAATCCCTTTTGCCCTGGGTCTGTCATTAGCTTATTTCATCTATCATACTTTTGCTCCGGTTGGAGTTGAGTTTGCATCGTTTGGTTTGTTTATGGGGATTGCCATGAGTATTACTGCATTTCCGGTGTTAGCGAGAATCGTGCAGGAGCGGGGCATGCAAAAAACAAAACTGGGAACCATTGCCATAACTTGTGCTGCGGCAGATGATATTACGGCTTGGTGTATTTTGGCAGTGGTAATTGCAATTGTAAAAGCAGGTTCATTTACAAGTTCTTTGTATGTAATAGGTTTGGCTATTTTGTATGTAATTGTCATGCTAAAAATAGTTCGCCCGTTCCTGAAACGAGTTGGAGATTTAAATTCAACTCGCGAAAGTCTGAATAAACCCGTAGTTGCTATTTTCTTTATAACACTTCTGTTCTCTTCTTATGCATCAGAATTAATTGGAATTCATGCTTTATTTGGCGCTTTCCTTGCAGGAGCAATTATGCCGGAAAACAACAAATTCAGAAATATTTTTATCGAAAAGGTTGAAGATGTTGCTATCATTGTTCTATTACCATTGTTCTTTGTGTTTACAGGTTTACGTACGCAAATAGGTTTGCTAAATGATCCTTATTTATGGAAAGTTACTGCTGTAATTATTGCTGTTGCAGTAGCAGGGAAATTCTTAGGAAGTGCTTTTGCTGCGAAATTCGTGGGGCAAAGCTGGAAAGATAGTTTGGCGATTGGAGCTTTAATGAATACCCGTGGTTTAATGGAACTGGTGGTTTTGAATATTGGTTATGATTTGGGAGTTCTTTCTACAGAGATTTTTACCATGATGGTAATTATGGCTTTAGTGACGACATTTATGACTGGTCCGGCTTTAGATTTTATAGGTTTTATTTTTAAGGATAAAATACCTGCGGTTCCGGAAGAAATTGGGAATAAAAGCAAATACAAGATTTTGCTTTCGTTTGCAACTCCTGAAAAAGGTAAAGTATTATTGAAAATCGCTAATAGTCTGGTTAAGAAACAAGGTGATAATTCGATTATAACAGCAATGCATTTGTCATTAAGTACAGAGATACATTCATTTGATATAAAAGATCATGAACGTAAAATGTTAGTTCCTATAATAGAAGAATCAGAGCGTTTAAATCAAAACATGGTGAGTGTTTTTAAGGTGACAAATGATATTGATACTGATATTATAGATACTGCGAACCAAGGCGAATATGATTTATTGTTAGTGAGTCTGGGACAATCTATTTTTGACGGAACGTTGCTTGGAAAGATTCTTGGTTTTACAACCCGAATCGTAAATCCGGACCGTTTGATCGATAAGTTTACCGGAAAAGAAGGTTTGTTCGAGAATTCTCCTTTTGATGAAAGAACACGTCATATCATTGCAAAAAGCAAAATGCCGGTTGGTATTTTTATCGATAAGGATTTAGAAGAAGTGAATCAGGTTTTTATGCCGATTTTTAGTAAAGAAGATTCTTTTCTTATTGAATATGCTAAAAAACTAATCAATAATAATGGTTCTCAGATTACGGTTCTGGATGCAAGTGGCGAAGTAAAAAACACCAGGGATATTCAGGAAACGATTCGTTCGATCGAGCAAATTGCACCCAATCATATCATGATTATGCACGACAGAACAATTAAGAAAGAGTTTTTGGAAAATCAGAATTTGATGATTATTAGTTTAGACAGTTGGAAAAAACTAATAGAATCTCAAAGTACATGGTTGAATAATACACCTTCGGTTTTGATTTTGAAACCATAAAGGTTTTAAATTACAATATTTTAAAATTCCAAATTCCAATTTTATGATTGGGGTTTGGGATTTTTTTTGTTGCGGTTTTTTGCTGGTATAACGTGATATTGTAGAAACCTTGTCAAAGTTCAAAACTTTGACAAGGTTGTTTGATATTAAATATTGTCATTTGGATTGCGAGATGGCACGCGGATGATACGGATTTGCTAATACGAAAGCACGGATTTACGCGGATTTCTTCTGTTGTGTTATTCGTGTTTTTTGTCATCTCGACCGGAGGGAGAGATCACACTCGCAGATCGACAAAGATTGCCGATATTCTGAAAAAGAATATCCTGGCCCTGATAGAAGCGGTATTCTTTTACTTGCTTCTTTAAAGGAAAAGATACAAGTGTATAGCAGGAATAGCTCCTGAAGATTCTAAATAAACTTAAAATATTGAAATTTCAAACCTAAAGTCCCAAATCTAATACATAAGAAATCTTAACGGCAATATTGTCTTCCAATTTCAATAGCTGATTTGGTCCGTATCGATAGAAACCTCCTAAACCAAAACCTTTGTAGATTTTGTTTAGTTCGATTCCGGATTCAAAGAAGCCCCTGTCAAGAGTTTTGTAAGTTGGTCCAACATGCTGCTCAGGATTTTTCATATTTCCCCAGGCCATTCTGGTTACTAATACTAATGAAGGGCGGACTTTTTTGAGGATTCTGATTCGGTCAAATCCATGTTTGATCTGGAAAAAGATATATTGACTCGAGAAAAACTCATTAAAATACATGGTTTCAAAACTGTTTCTGCCTGCAAAAGTAATACGCTGAACCACGGTTTCTTTTGTTAGGTTATTTGGCATCGTGTTGTATAAATGGGTAAGTGGTACGTCGCCCATTGCATATCCTCCTTGCAACAGCAAACTTGTTTTTTGACCGTTTAAGTATTTCTTTTCATATTCGGTTTTAAAATCCACTTTGCCAAATGTAAAATCATTTCCTAAAACATTAGGTAAGGATTGTGTGTACTGAAAGGTAAATCTTGGAAATCTTTTGTCTGACTCGGTTCTTCCGGTTGGAGTTTGCATAAAATCGCTAAATGGCGCCCATACAATCGAAACCATTGCCGTTGTCATTACGTAATCAGAATACAATTTTCCGTCGTAATTAAAAAGATAGTCAAATTGAGGTTCGACATAAGTTCTGGCTAATTCGAAAACAGCTTCGGTTTTTGGAATAATTTTAGACTGAACATTTGCTTTCCATGCGACATATTTATAAAAAGTACTAATGTTGATTGGGCGCGGATCATAAATTTTGAAAACACGTTTATCAACTGCAAAAACAGTACTTGCAATTTCCCTGACATCATCTGTGTAATATCCGTTTACCCAGGTATTGCTGCTTTTATCCAGTAAAACTCCCGTTCCTAAACTGTATTTGACTTCGCCATCTTTTGTTCCGTAAGCAGAATATCCTTCGATTCTGAAATTTTTAGAAAAACGATCATTTGTGATGCCGCCAAGTCCCAGTCTAAAACCTTCGTAGTTATTGTAACTTACAATTTTTTTCAGATCAAGATCAATAGGGCCAATCGGGATATAACCATTGATTATTTTTCGTCCAAATCCTAAACGGCTTTCGATTCTTTTCTTCATCGAAAGACTATCGATCAATTGATATGTTTTCTGGCTTTTTAAGTCCAGGCTTTCTTTTCGGTATTGATTCCAGAATTCTTCCGGTTTTTTATTGGCATCGTCCTTAATTTCCATATAAAGTGCCGGATTCTTTATAGGTGTATTTGTGTTGTAGTGAATGTCGAAATTATTACTTTCTGATAGCAGATAGGTAAAATCTGATGCTGATTTTTTTCTAGGCTCAAAATTGTCTTCGACATCACCATCAAACTGAATTGTTCCGCCCAGAATTTTAATATCATCGTCATTCTTTCCTTTTACAATTTTGAATGTCGTATTGCTCTGAAACCATACTTTTTCGCTTGGTACATATTCAAATTCGTGAATTCCGCTAATGTCCAGAACCCCTTTTATGCGCATTACGGCTTTCGCTACAGCAAAATTTTCCTGATCTATATATAAGACACCTTCTAAGCCGGATGATTTCCTTTTTTGCTTGTTTTTAAAGTAAATCATATAAGTTTCGCGGCCTTTTATGTTTACAGTGTCAAGTATTTTATAGTTGTAATTTGTTGGGGCACCGTTCGAAATGGGATTTTCATATTTGGTTTCAAACAGTTCGTATTTATTATCATAAATAGATATTGACTGCAGATTGAAAGCAATAACCTCATAGATGGGATTTTTGAATCCGGCCATTTTTGTTCCCAGGATGGTTTCCTTAAGCTTGTTGTTTCCAAACTGATATTGGGATACTTTTTCGGTTTGAAACAAATGCTGCTTGATAATGATCTCTTTAAATTTATAATCTGAAGAGTCTACATTAACACGTTTTTTATCGAAATCTTTATAAGCTGCTGTAGAATCAATTCTGCCATCGATAGAATCCGGATTAGCCGTTACGATAAGTTTGTTGTAGCTTTTGTATTCAAAACTGCTGAGCCTTTTTTGTGGATTGTTTTTGTTTTTATTTTCGATTACTTTTTTTATAATCGTTAAGGCAGGATTTTCATTAGAAATAACGACTTCTTTTAGATCATCTGTTTTTTGAGAAAGCAGAATCGAATAATACCTTTTGTTGGTAATGGCAATATTTTTTGTTTGAAAACCAATATAAGATACAGAAAAACTACTTGCGTTAGCAGAAGGTTTAAAAATAAATTTTCCGTCGACATCTGTAATTGTATTGATGTTGTCTGATGTTGTGATCGTAGCAAAAGGAAGCGGTTTATTGTTGGAATCAGTTACAATTCCGTTTATTTGAAATTGCGCTTGAATAGATAGCGTGAAAAACAAAGACAATAAACAAAATAGCTTCATACAGAATGTTATAGTTTCGAAAACGAAAAGAATATGATTTTGGTATGCAAAAATAGGAATAAAAAAATCCGCTTAGTAATAATTTAACTAAACGGATTTTGTTTTGTGTTCGAACGATTACACTTTCATGATTTCGGCTTCTTTTGTTGCCAATAATTCATCTATTTTTTTGATATAAGTATTCGTTAGGGTCTGTACCTGCTCTTCTGCAGATTTACAAATGTCTTCAGAAGTTCCCTCTTTTTCTAATTTTTTAATGTCTGAATTAGCATCTTTACGTACATTACGCACACCAATTTTTGCATCTTCGGCCTCTGTTTTTGCTTGTTTTGCTAAATCTCTACGACGCTCCTCTGTCAAAGGCGGAACGCTGATGATAATTAGGTCACCATTATTCATTGGGTTAAAACCAATATTAGCCACCATAATTGCTTTTTCGATAGTTTGCAGCATGTTTTTCTCGAAAGGCTGCAAAGTAATTGTTCGGGCATCCGGAACACTTATTTTTGCTACTTGCGAAAGCGGTGTTGCTGATCCGTAATAATCTACAAAAACACTTCCCAGCATTGCCGGAGAAGCTTTTCCTGCACGAATGTTAAGAAATTCTTTCTCTAAATGCGCAATCGAACCATTCATTGATTCTTCAGTACTATCTAATATAAATTCTATTTCTTCAGTCATTATCTTTAAGTTTTCAGTTTTCATTCTCAGTTTTCATTTCATGTCGGCAATTGCGACAGTAAACAGTTACTGATGACTATATATTAACTACGGTTCCTATGTTATCGCCTTCACAAATTTTCAATAAATTTCCAATTTTGTTCATATCAAAAACAACGATTGGCAATTTGTTTTCCTGACTTAATGTAAACGCGGTTGTATCCATTACGTTTAATCCTTTTTTAAGGACATCTTCAAACGAAATAAAATCGAATTTTACTGCTGATGCATTTTTTTCAGGATCAGAATCGTAAACACCATCAACGCGGGTTCCTTTTAAAATTACATCTGCATTAATCTCAATACCTCTTAAAACGGCAGCAGTATCAGTTGTAAAATATGGATTTCCTGTTCCTGCACCAAAAATTACAATTCTTCCTTTCTCAAGATGACGATCTGCTCTTCTTTTAATATAAGGCTCTGCAATAGATTCCATTTTTAAGGCAGTCTGCAAACGGGTTTTCATTCCGTTTTCTTCAAGAGCCCCTTGCAATGCCATTCCGTTTATAACCGTAGCAAGCATTCCCATATAATCACCTTGTACTCTATCCATACCGGCACTTGCACCAGCAACGCCTCTAAAAATATTTCCTCCTCCAATAACAATAGCAATTTCGACTCCTTTGCTGTGAATTTGCTTAATTTCTTCAGCATATTCGGCTAATCTTTTAGGGTCAATTCCGTATTGTAAATCACCCATCAAGGCTTCTCCACTCAGTTTAAGAAGAATTCTTTTATATTTCATGTGTTGTTGCGTTAATTTGTGCAAATATAGACATATTCTGATTTTTAAAAATAATGTTTTCAAAAAATTAATTGTTCTTTTAGTTATAAATTTATAGTGATTTTTTAAAGGATTTTTTGAATGTGATAAAAGTCATTCTTTGAGTCTCCTTGAAATTCGTATTTTTATGCAATTCAAAAATCAAACAAATATGAAAAGTAGTATCGCCAAAGCATTATTTAGGAGTCATACGTATCCGGAATATCGAAAATTAGTAGCTGATTTATTATTGGATGGAAAATCAACCGGGAACGAACAATCTGAAAGTTTAACCAATTATAGTAAGTTAAATGACGCCAGAATGAATAGGCTGGACAAAACGGTAAAAATTACCGATGCTATTATTTCGAGAATAGAAAAACTGGAGCACAAATATATTTGGCTTGTAATTTCTGAAGGCTGGTGCGGAGATGCGGCTCAGATCCTTCCGGTTATTAATAAAATGGCTTTGGCATCGCATAAAAAAATAGATCTTCGAATTGTACTGCGAGATGAAAATGAAGGGTTAATGAATGAATATCTAACAAACGGTGCAAGAGCAATCCCTAAGGTGATAATTATTTGTAAAGAGGCCGGGATTGTTCGTGCAGATTGGGGACCAAGACCAAGAGGAGCATCTGAATTAATCGCAAATTATAAAAAAGAATTTGGTGTACTTGATGAAAAAATCAAAACTGATTTGCAATTGTGGTATTTAGCAGATAAAGGAATATCAGTTCAGGAAGAACTCACGGAAATAGTCGAAAACATTCAATACGGTCGATTATAGTTTTTGTAATAAAAAAATAATACGATCTGTTTGTTTTGTGGTAATGTGTTGGTTGTAAATATGGTATGTTCTAAAAATGTATTGAATATTTTTTTTACCTTAAATATTTTTGTAACTTAGTAATATAATCCCACTTCTATTATTTACTTTCCGATTTGCTCTTTTTATTGGTGTTTATTGAATGTCTAACAATTTAAAACACACTATTATGAAAAAGTTATTCGAAAGGTTTTATGATTTTATTTCAGGTTTGTTGTTTGGAGGGAAAAATGTATCTCATTATTAACTGCTCCGAAAAAAAAAGACACGTTATGCAATAAAACTACTTTATTTTAGAAGTTGGCACATTACTATTGTTTAATTGTAATGTGCTTTTTTTATTATCAGACTTGAATAGTTGCTCTTTAAAAACCGCTCAGGGAATCTTAAAAGCTAATTACAGAAATACCAAAACTGAAACTGCCTACAGTTTTATAGTCATAAAGAGGGTAACCAAAATCGGCTAGTTCTATAAATAATGTTTTATCATCTCCTGTAAGGCCAATTCTGGCTTTTTTGTATGTGCCGCTCAGATCACCCCGGCCCAGAGCAAAACTTTTCCCGTAACCTACTTGCATGGTAATTCTGGTGCTTTCTGCAATTTTAGGGCTTAATCCAAAATTAAGATAAACCGGAACAGCTACTAACTTTTCATTCCATTTCCAGTCAAGGCCACTATGAATCCCCAGAGTTACCCATTGATTATAATGAATGCCGTAACCTAGTTTTGAACCCAAGCCATCTGGCATGAGCCAAGGTTGTTTGTCGCCTTCATATTTAGGAGCGTCACCGTAATCAGGATTTCCTGTTATTGAAGCATTAACTTCAAATTGAATGTAAGTAAATTTTCTTTCCTGTGCGTAAATCGTCGTGGTGATGTAGAAAAAAGTAAAAATCGTTAATAAACAATATTTCATAAAATTGATTTAGGCCTGTCTTTGCTCTGAAATATTTTATTTCAAAAAGCTTAGAATTAGCAAAATTATTTTGTGAAAGATATTTAAAAAATCGAGATAATTAGTATAGGGTATAAAAGATAAATTTTGATAGATAAAAAGTTTTTTTTACTGTAAACTTTCCTCGAATAATGTAACATCGATGGCATTTGTAACATCGTAATCGCCAATTTTTGTTCGGCGTAAAGCAGTTAAATGAGAACCTGAATTCATTGCTTTCCCAAAATCAAAAGCCAGTGAACGGATATAAGTTCCTTTACTGCAAACGACTCTAAAATCGATTTTCGGCAAAGCAATTCGTATAATCTCAAATTCGTGAATGGTAGTTTTTCTACTTGCAATTTCTACAGTTTCTCCGGCACGTGCGTGTTCGTATAAGCGAACACCATCTTTTTTGATCGCAGAGAAAATAGGTGGTTTTTGATCGATTTCGCCCAAAAACTGTTTTACTGTTTCATGAATCAAAGCTTCGTCAATATGTGAAGTTGGAAAAGTTTCGTCAATTTCTGTTTCCAGATCATACGATGGAGTAGTGGCCCCAATATAAAAAGTCCCTGTATATTCTTTAGCCTGACCTTGTAATTCAGTAATTCTTTTGGTGAATTTTCCTGTACAAATCAATAATAATCCGGTTGCCAGAGGATCTAATGTTCCGGCATGACCAATTTTGAACTTTTTAGGAAGTCCAACTTTATTGATCAATAGGTATTTTAGTTTATTGACAGCTTGAAACGAACTCCATTTTAAAGGTTTGTCTATCAATAAAATTTGTCCGTTTAAATAATCTTCAGGCGTCATTATAGTATGGTAAGAGGATGAAATAAAAAGTGAATCAATAGTAAAGTGATTCCTGCGATGATGCGGTAATAACCAAAAACTTTAAAGCCATTTTTAGTCAAAAATCCAATGAAAGTTTTAATAGCCAAAAGTGCTACAATAAATGCGACAACATTACCAATAACTAATAAATTGATTTGATCATGAGATAATTCGAATCCGGCTTTGTAGTAATCGTAACATTTTTTTGCAGTTGCACCTAACATAGTGGGCACCGCTAAAAAGAATGAAAACTCAGCAGCTGTTGTTCTGGACAGTTTTTGGGACATACCTCCCACAATACTCGCTCCGCTTCGTGAAACTCCCGGAATCATTGCCAAACATTGAAACATTCCAATTTTAAAAGCTTGCAGATAGGTTATTTCCTGAGATGTTTCGGCAGTATTTGGATTGTTGAACCAGTCGTCGACTTTCAGTAAGATGATTCCTCCTATCAAAAGTGAAACGGCAACCGTAATTGGGTTTTCTAATAATCCGTCGATAAAATCACTTAATAATAATCCTAAAACAACGGCAGGAATAAACGCAACTAAAAGTTTAAAATAAAAATCAAGTGTCTGAAAGAAACGTTTGAAATATAAAACTACTACAGAAAGTATAGCTCCAAGCTGAATAACAATTGTAAAAAGTTTGGTAAAATCTTCGTGAGCAATTCCAAAAAAAGAAGAGGCAATAATCATGTGGCCAGTTGAAGAAACAGGTAAAAATTCTGTAATTCCTTCAATTATGGCAAGAACAATAGCTTGTAATGTATTCATTGAATTTTAATTGTTAGATTGTCAGACTTCTCAGATGTCAGATTTTTTTAAAAGATTAATCTAATAACCTAAAGATCTAAGTTGTCTAAGCGGTCTAAAAAAAGTCTACTTAGATTTTTTGAAAATAGAATAAATCGTGATACCAAAACCAATTAAAACAGTTGTTGGAGCTAAACGAATACGTCTAAAGTTAAAAACATCTTCATTAAAGATATTTGGATCCTTGCTTCCTCCGCCTGACATTAAGATAAAACCTAATGCAATAACACCAATTCCTATTAATAAAATTTTATAGTTAATACCATCAAAAAGGAATTCTTGTTTTTGTGGCTGTTGTTCTGTATTGTTTATATTTTTCATTTTTGTTTTTTTGTAACCCTAATCAAAGTTTAGAGTATTTTATTTATTTGTCAACCTGAGTCAAGTCGAAGACTGTTTGTTTTTTTGTAAACTAAAAACCGTGACCGAATACTTTCTTAGTACAGATCGTCAGTTCTTAAGTTTAAGAATCGTTGTGTTGCAAAATGTGTACTTACCCAAGTAATTAAAACACCTAATCCGAAAACGGCCAATAATACGAATCCAATTAATACTTTGTCTTCTAAAATCCCTAATCCCGGGAAATTAGTTTCTACATACAATAAAACCCCAATCAATGCAATAATAGCCAATCCTGCACCAAGCATTCCTAGTTTTACACTACGCATTACAAATGGTTTACGGATAAACGATTTTGTTGCACCAACCATTTGCATGGTCTTAATGATAAAACGGTTTGAATGTATGGATAAACGTAGTGAACTATTGATTAATAAAACAGCGATAATCGCAAGGAAACCACTGATAATCAAAATCCACATACTCACTTTTTTGATGTTGTCATTAACCAGGTTTACCAATTGTTTGTCGTAAACTATATCTTCGATCATTGCGTTTTTACGCAATTTACTTTCGATTTTTAAGATACTGTCTCTTTCTACATAGTCTGCTTTCAGGTGAATGTCGTATGAATTCAATAAAGGATTTTCGCCCAAAAATGTAAGGAAATCTTCTCCAATAATATCGGTATGTTCTTTTGCCGCTTTATCTTTAGTAACATAAACATATGATCTTGCGAAAGGAGCCCTTTTTAATTCAGTATCGAATGCTTTTATTACACTATCATTAGCTTCATTTTTAAAGAAAACCGTCATGGCGATTTTTTCTTTAAAATCATTAGCCAGTTTTTTAGAATTGATAATGAATAATCCCAGTACTCCTAAAAGGAATAAAACCAGAAATACACTTAGTACAACCGAAAAATAAGAGGAAATTAACCTGCGCTTTTGAAATTTATCAAAGTTAGAACTCATAGTTTGCTTAAATTATGTGGTAAAAATAATAAAGTATTTCTTTATTTGAAGTTAATAACGACCAAAGTTTTAACTTTCGTACAATAAATGTAAATATACCAACTTATTAATTAATTGCAGGAAAACCGTAAGACTTCTTCAATTTACAATAATAACCTTTAGTTTTTAGTTTTTTTCTTTTCTTAAGAACTCATTTAGCAGCATTTGTAATTGAACTTGTTTTTCGAATATTTTCTAAAAGCCGGATTTTGCCCATTCCTAAAAAGGTTCATCAGTTTCCTCAATCCAAAGCAGGACTTCAACTGAATGTTTTTTATCGGTGCTCATCTGGTTCTTAGTTATTTGTAAAAGGGACTGTTTTACGTAAGTCGATTCTCTTAATAGTTTAAAATTAAAGTAAAAAAAGAATAATAACTACGTAGTAAAAACACAAACACAGGTGTTTTTACTTAATTAAAAATAAGTATTTTATTATTTTATTTGTTTGTCAGTGAAATAGCTTTGGTACAATCTGTAATAAATGTAAATTTGCGCCTTAATTCATTAAAGTGATAAAGCTTTAATCTTTATCATTCTGAACCTTTGAACCTTTTAAGATGAAATACAATCCGATCGAAATAGACGCTAAATGGCAAAAATTTTGGGCAGAAAACCAAACTTTTGCAGCAAAAAACAATTCTGACAAACCGAAGCATTATGTTTTGGACATGTTTCCTTATCCTTCAGGAGCGGGATTACACGTTGGGCATCCGCTGGGTTATATCGCTTCAGATGTTTATTCTCGTTTTAAAAGACATCAGGGTTTCAATGTTTTGCACCCAATGGGATACGATAGTTTTGGATTGCCTGCAGAACAATATGCAATACAAACGGGACAACGTCCGGAAGATACAACACGCGTAAATATTGACGGTGGAGTAGATAAAGAAGGAAAACAAATTGCCGGATATAGAAAACAATTAGATAAAATAGGATTTTCGTTTGACTGGAGTCGTGAAGTGCGTACTTCGAATCCTGATTACTATAAACATACACAATGGATTTTTATCCAGTTGTTTAATTCATGGTATTGCAAAAAACAAGGTAAGGCATTTGATATTTCAGAGCTTGTAAAAGTTTTTGAAGAGGAGGGTAATGTTTTGGTTGAGGCAGTTTGCGATGATAATGTTGCAATTTTTACAGCAACAGAATGGAATTCGTATTCTGATGATCAGAAAGAAAAAATCTTGTTGCAATACAGAATGACTTATTTAGCTGAAACCGAAGTAAACTGGTGTCCTGGTTTAGGAACTGTTTTAGCAAATGATGAAATTATAAACGGAGTTTCGGAACGTGGGGGATATCCTGTTATTCGTAAAAAAATGACACAATGGAGCATGCGAATTTCGGCTTATGCAGAACGTTTGTTGCAAGGTTTAAATGATATTGACTGGAGTGAATCTATCAAAGAATCACAAAGAAACTGGATAGGGAAATCTGTAGGTGCGATGGTTTCGTTCCATGTAAAAAATCATGACGAAGTTATTGATGTATTCACTACAAGACCTGATACAATTTTCGGGGTTACTTTTATGACTTTGGCGCCAGAACATCCTTTAGTTTCTAAAATAGTTACTGAAGAACAAAGAGGAGAAATTGAGGCTTATATCGAAAAAACAGCTAAACGTTCAGAGCGTGAGCGTATGGCCGATGTAAAAACAATTTCAGGTGTATTTACAGGAGCTTATGCAGAGCATCCTTTTACAAAAGAAGCAATTCCGGTTTGGATAGGAGATTATGTATTGGCAGGTTACGGAACTGGTGCTGTAATGGCGGTTCCTTGTGGAGACGAAAGAGATTATGCTTTTGCTAATTTCTTTAAAGGTCAAAACGGTATGCAGGAAATCAAGAATATCTTTGCGAATGTTGATATCTCTAAAGAGGCTTACGGTTCTAAAGACAATGTTGAAATTGCCAATTCTGATTTCTTAAACGGATTAAATTATAAAGCAGCAACTCAAAAAGCAATTGCTGAATTAGAAAAAATAGGACAAGGAACAGGAAAAACAAATTACCGTTTGCGTGATGCTGTTTTCTCTCGTCAGCGTTATTGGGGAGAACCTTTCCCGGTGTATTATGTAAATGGTTTACCAAAGATGATCGATGCGCAGCATTTGCCAATTATCTTGCCGGAAGTAGAAAAATATTTGCCAACCGAAGATGGTTTGCCTCCGTTAGGAAATGCAGCTGTTTGGGCTTGGGATACTAAAAATAATAAAGTTGTCAATACAGATTTAGTAGATCATGCAACGATTTTTCCATTAGAATTGAATACTATGCCAGGTTGGGCAGGAAGTTCATGGTATTGGATGCGTTATATGGATGCTCATAACGAAACTGAATTTGCCAGCAAAGAAGCATTGGCATATTGGGAAAGTGTAGATTTATATATTGGAGGAAGCGAGCATGCAACCGGACATTTACTATATTCTCGTTTCTGGAACAAATTCTTAAAAGACAAAGGTTTTGCTCCAACCGAAGAACCATTCAAAAAACTGATCAATCAGGGAATGATTTTAGGAACCACTGCATATGTTTACAGATTGGAAGGAACAAATACTTTTGTGTCTAAAAATAAAATTACAGATCAAAATGTTCAGCCAATTCGTGTCGACGTGAATTTCGTAAATTCTTCTGATGAATTAAATATCGAAAAGTTCAAAAATTGGAGAGAGGATTTTAAAACTGCCGAATTTATTTTTGATGAAAACGGAAAATACATTGTTGGTCGTGAAGTCGAAAAAATGTCGAAATCATATTATAATGTAGTGACTCCGGATGATATTTGTAATGAATATGGTGCTGATACATTGCGTTTGTACGAAATGTTTTTAGGTCCTTTAGAGCAAGCTAAACCGTGGAATACTGCCGGAATCTCAGGAGTTTTTGGTTTCCTGAAAAAATTATGGAAATTGTATTTTGATGAGCATAATGGTTTGGTTGTAAATAACGACGAACCAACAAAAGACAATTTAAAATCGTTGCATAAAACGATCAAAAAAGTAGCAGAAGATATTGAGAGTTTCTCTTTTAATACTTCAGTTTCTCAGTTTATGATTTGTGTGAACGAATTGTCGACACAAAATTGTCATTCAAGAGCAATCTTAGAACCGTTAGCGATTTTAGTTTCGCCTTATGCGCCACATATTGCTGAGGAATTATGGTCGCAATTGGGTCATACAACTTCAATTTCTGAAGTTGCTTTTCCTGTTTTTGAAGCAAAATATTTAGTGGAGACAAACAAAGAATATCCGGTTTCTTTTAACGGAAAAATGCGTTTCACAATCGAATTGCCTTTGGATTTAACCAAAGAACAAATCGAAGAAATCATCATGAAAGACGAAAGAACATTGAAACAGCTAGATGGTAAAACACCAAATAAAGTAATTATTGTTCCGGGGAAAATTATTAATTTGGTTGGTTAACCAAAATAAATTCCATCCCGATAGCTATCGGGATTAAAATTCCAAATTCCAACTTTGTTGGGGTTTGGGATTTTTTTTTGCGTCTATTTTGTCATCATGAGGAACGAAGGATCACATAAGAAATTCAACAAGTAAAATCGAAAGTCTTTGTTGAACTAAGCGTGCAATCCTTCGTTATTCAGGAAGATAATATTGTGAAACTTCGTTGGCTTTTTTGCCGCAAATTACCCGAAGTTAACACAAATAAGATTCGTGTTAATTTGTAGTGATAATTAGATGTAAAAGAGGCTGTCCGAAAAGTAATTTCGGGCAGTTTTTTTTTGTTTTACACATTGATTTTTCTTATATTTAAGTACTAAAATCAATGATTATGCAGCCAGTTTTTAAGCCTCATTCGGTTCACCAGCAAGATCTTTTTCCATTGAATTTAAATGATCTGATCCCAGAGAATCATTCTGCCCGATTAATAGACAGTGTTGTTGAACAGTTGGAAATTTCCGAGATTATATCACAGTTTAAAGGCGGTGGAAGATCCAGCTACCATCCTAAGATGTTATTGAAAATATTGTTTTACGGATATCTCAATAATACCTATTCCAGCCGAAAGCTGGCTAGAGCCGTGAAGGAGAATATATATTTTATGTGGCTCTCGGGAGGACTTCAGCCGGATTTTAGAACTATCAATGACTTTAGAGGAAAAAAATTAAAAGGGAATATCGAAAAACTTTTCAGCCAGGTCGTTCTGATGATGGTAGATTTAGAGCTCATTAGCCTGGAGAGACAATTTATTGATGGTACTAAAATAGAAGCCAACGCACATAAATACAGCTTTGTGTGGAAGAAAGCAGTTGAAAAACATAAAGACAGGCTTCAGGGAAAAATCGATGCTGTTCTGGCAGATATTGGTCAGGCTATCGAGTCAGACATTATGCATACTGATAACCAAACTGATACCAAGGTAGACAGTAAGAAATTAGAAGAAAAAATACACGAGATCAACCAAAGTGAAAAAAAGCAGAAGCTGAGTAAACAGCAGAACAAATCACTTCAAAAACTCGAGAAAGAACAGCTTGTAAAACTTAAAGAATATGAGAAACATCTCGAAATTCTGGGGGATAGAAACAGTTATTCGAAAACCGATACCGATGCTACTTTTATGCGCATGAAAGAAGATCATATGGGCAACGGACAATTAAAAGCGGGTTATAATATTCAGATTTCTACAGAAAATCAAATTATTACACATTACTCCACCCACCAGACTTCTACTGATTTTACCACATTAAAGACTCACTTAGAAGGATTCAAAAGCAACTACGGCAAACAATCTGCAAAAGTTATAGCCGATGCGGGCTATGGAAGTGAGGAAAATTATCAACTCCTTGAAGACAAAGAAATTGATTTTTTTGTTCCCTACAACATGTACCGTATCGAAGAGACCCGTAAGCATAAAAACAATTTATTCCACGCACAAAACCTGTTTCATAATAATGAGCAAGACTTTTTGGTTTGTCCAATGGGGCAGCAAATGCCTCGTATCTTTACTAAGAAATCAAAAACTACAACTGGTTTTGAACAGTATCATTCGGTATATGAGGCTTTAAATTGCGCAGGATGTCCTCTGCGGGGGCAATGCTTTAAAGCTAAGGGGAACAGACGGATAGAAATTAATCACAATCTTCAAAGACTGAAATTCAAGGCAAGAGAGAATTTAGAAAGTGAATTGGGCAGGGAAATTTATAGTAAAAGATGTATTGAACCAGAGCCGGTTTTGGTAACATCAAGCAAAACAAAGGATTTAAAAGATTTACACTTACCAAAACAGCCAAAGTAAATACTGAATTTGGCCTGATTGCTATTGCTCACAACTTTTCTAAATGGATCGCTAAAATCCGTTTGGGCAATTTTAACCTCATTTTTGATCTCGTAGAAGCTTTAGAAAAGTTTATAGAAGACCATTTTAGCCCAAATTTACATTTTTCAAGAAACACTCTGTAAATCTACTAGTATAATAAAAGAAAGAGGTCGTCTTTTCAGACAACCTCCCTTTTTTTTATTCTTATTGAGTATTATTTCACAAATACAAAAGAACCCGGAGCTGCTACAATAATCCCGTCGCTTGTTGCCTTTGCAGTTGTTTCTTTTTCTACTTTTCCGCCAACAATGATTTTTACAGTTATTGTTTGGTCAACAACACCGCCAAAACCACTTACTGTTATTCCCGCTCCATAAGTGTCTGCGCCAGCTGTAAATTCCTTAGTCCATGGTAATGAATTGATATCAGCGTTTTGTCCGCCATTACCAGATTCGGTATAAACTGTACTAAGTTTTCCGGTATAATTTCCGGTTACTTCATATTTAATGTCTCTTGAGCCTGATCCTGAATTGTTATCGTTATCGCTGCTGCAAGAAGCTACTGTAAAAGCAAGAGTCAGTACAATCGCTAAAGTTTTTAAAATAGATTTCATAATTTTTTTTAATATTAATAATAGTGTCTAACAAAATTAGATGCTTGAAAATGAAAGGGCAATACCTGATAAAGTGTATTTTGTATTACCTGATATCAGGTAAAAAGAGGTGGTTTTTTTTGGAATATTTTAAATTTTAATAAATTTGAGAAAATACCACTTTATGAAGAAAATTTACCTCTTTCTGATTTTTCTGCTTTTTTCTGCCACTTCATATTCACAAGTGATCCTTTCGTTAGATGATGATAGAACTTATATAGATAGTATTGCTGCGATTACTAAAAATGCTCATTCTGATAGTGTAAAAAGTATTTATAGCTTTAAATTGTCAAAATTGTATTTGATGATACAGGATGTTCAGAAATCAAAAGAATATTTACAGCAAGGGAATAGGTTAAAAACTAAATTTCCTTTTTTAAATGATGTAGCAATTTTCTATAATTCATATAGTTTTTTAGAAAAAGGTGATGTTGACGGATTCGAGAATGCTTTGCTTGAAGCAAATAATAAACTAAAGAAATACACTCATACCGAAGCTTACAAAATACGTGCTGTTGCGCTTCAAAATTACGGTGTCATGCAGCAAAGAAAGAATAATGAAAAAGGCTATATGAAAATATTAGTTCATGAAGCAATTCCTGCTGCTAAAAAAAGTGGTGATTCTGAGTTAATAAGTGGTTTGTACAAAGCGGTTGCTATAATTTTTATGAATAATAACGATCGCGAAAAAGCAAGTGAATATTTGCGTGATGCTCAATATTATATCGAAGTTACTACTAAAAAGTCACCCACTCTTATTGAGTCTAAGATGGAAACGTACATTATTAATGCTGAAAATTTAGTAGAGTTAAAAAGATTCTATGATGCGAAAAAGGTTCTGGATAAAGCATATGATAAATTACAAAATCATCCGGAGTCGAATTTAAATGATTCTTATTTTTATTCTGAAGGTTTGTATTATGGAAAACAAAATAAAAACGATAAAGCTTTAGAGAGTTTTGAAAAAGGTATAAAGTCAGCAGTAAAGCATCAGAATCAAATTGCTTTAAACAGATTGAAATTTGCGGAATACGAAGTGCTTTTTAAATTAAAAAACTTTGATAAAGCCAAAGCTAATCTGGAATATCTTCTTGAGAAAACTCCTTTTATTGTAGATCAAAAAAATTATTATAATGAGTTGTCGAAAGTTTATAATGCTACTAAAAATTATGATAAAGCTTATTTTTATTCTCATAAATACAATGTAATCAATGACAGTTTAAATGATACGAAATTTAAAAGTGAAATTGTAGAACTCGAAGCAAAGTATAAAAAGGCTGAAAATGAAAAAAAAATAACATTGCTACAATCACAAAACGAAAAAACAGCACTGCTGGTCAATAATAATCGGTTGAATTCTATTCTTTTTGCGGTGTTATCGGTACTCTTGTTTCTTATTGTTTTGTTTTTATGGATATTAAATAAAAATCAGAAAAAACTAAGTATTCAGAAAGAAATTAATCATGAGCAGGAATTGAGTGCACTGGAGAACCAGCAAAAATTATCGGTTTCTAATGCTCTGATTGAAGGAGAAGAGGTGGAAAGGAAAAGAATCGCCAGAGATTTACATGACGGACTTGGGAGTATGCTTTCCGGTTTAAAAATTCATTTAAAACTCGCGGAGAAAGAAAATGCGCTCAGTCCTGCAGAAATTAATACTTTGTTGGATAATTCGATTAAGGAATTGAGAAATATTTCGCAAAATTTAATGCCGGAGAGTTTGTTGAAATTAAGTTTAGAACATGCATTGAGAGATTTGTGTATGGCAAATTCAAATGCAAAAACAGAAATTGAATTTCAATATTTGGTGCAAAAACCAAATTTACCCAAAAATTATGAAATTGTGATTTATAGAATTATTCAGGAATTATTGATTAATGCTTTGAAATATGCCGATGCATCACAAATTTTAGTTTCTTGTTCTCAAAATAAAGATACTTTTTTTATTACAGTTGAAGATAATGGAATTGGGTTTGATGTTTTTGTAAAAAGTAACGGAATGGGTTTAAGAAATATTAAGAACCGTGTTGAGATTCTTAAAGGAAAATTAGAAATAGAAAGTGTTCTGCATAAAGGAACGTCTACATACATTGAATTAAAAGTAAAAAATGAAACATTAAATGGATAAGGTATATAAAACAGTAATTGTAGATGATCACCCAATTGTGATTTCAGGAATTTCAGGATTATTGTCGGATCTGGAGACAGTTGAAATTGTCGGTAAATTAGAATCCGGGGTTAAACTAGTTGATTATATCGAGGAGAATCAGGTTGACTTGATTTTGATGGATATCTTTTTACCTGTGATAAATGGGGTTGATCTTTGCAAGACAGTTAAGCAGAAATATCCCCGAATAATTATTATCGGAATGAGTAGTCAGTCTGAACGGAGTCTGGTGATGCAATTTATTCAAAATGGCGGAAATGGATATGTTCTAAAGAGCGCTTCGTTTGATGAGTTTAAAAGATGTATTAATAAAGCCATTGAGGGGGAAATTGTATTTAGCGATGAAGTCAAAACTATCATTAGCCAGCCCTCATCTGATGGTTTAGATCATATCCCGAGTCTTAGTAGGAGAGAAAAAGATATTACTTTATTGCTGTCAAAAGGTAAATCGACCCAGGAAATAGCCGATGAATTGTTTTTGAGTTTTCTAACTGTTCAAACACACAGGCGCAACATCCTGCAAAAGTATAAAACCAAAAATGTAGCTGAATTGATGGCTTTTCTATTGAAGAACAATCTGTTAAGTTGAGAAGAAGGGTGTGCCAAAATGACATTTTTTGAAATTGGTTCAGAATTTGCAATTTGTTTTGTAACTTTAATAATCAATCAAATAAAAATAAAAATATGGGAAGTGGATATTTAATTCTGGCCGGAGCAATTATGCTTTTCAGCTGGATGGTGAGTTCAAAGCTCAAAAGTAAATTTGAATTATACTCGAGAATACAATTAAGAAACGGAATGAGTGGTGCTGAAATCGCTAAGAAAATGTTGGCTGATAACGGGATTACTGATGTTCGTGTTATCTCGACTCCGGGGCAGCTAACAGATCATTATAACCCTACAGATAAAACAGTCAATTTAAGCGAAGCAGTTTATAATCATCGTAATGCTGCAGCGGCAGCTGTTGCAGCGCACGAATGTGGTCATGCTGTGCAGCACGCGATAGGATATGAATGGCTGACAATGCGTTCTAAATTAGTGCCAATCGTAGATATTGCATCAAATTATATGCAGTGGATTTTATTGGCAGGGATTCTTATGATTAGAGTTTTTCCGGGTTTGTTACTAATAGGAATTATCATTTTTGCAGTGACGACATTATTCTCGATAGTGACTTTGCCTGTAGAATATGATGCGAGTAACAGAGCGCTGGCCTGGTTAGAGAACAAACATATGCTGACACAAGAAGAGCAGGCAGGAGCAAAAGATGCGCTAAAATGGGCAGCAAGAACCTATTTGGTAGCTGCTATAGGATCGATTGCAACGTTGTTGTACTATATCTCGATTTATTCAGGAAGCAGAAGGAATTAATTTTTTAATTAGATAATTTATAAGCAAACCCGACAGGTTGAAAAACCTGTTGGGTTTATTGTTGTGTGCCCAGCATGGGCGGTAACTCTAGGGTGTAAGTCCCGAAAACGCCTTTACAGTGGGAAGTGTTAGCTGAATGCAAGGGTGTCCATTGCGTTAGTGGAATCTGACGGAAGCAGTAGGCAAACTCTTGACCTGACGAACAGAAACTATATAAAAGGCCAAAGATGTTGGATAAGGTTGCAACACAAACTGAAGTCCAAAACTGTACGGAAACGTGATGGTAAATATAGCAGGTATATGAGAGGAAAGTTGTCGTTCTTACCTGGGGAGGTCTTATAGACATAGGGGGAGTTTTTTTTTAAGAAAAGCACTTATGGATAACAATTGCTATAAGAAGTCAGCAGAGGTCATAGTAGGTACTGTAAATGAGTACCGAAGGACTGAACTTAATTAAGTGAGTAGTAAATGAATGTTACCTATGAAAGCACGAATGCAGAAAATATCAAGTAATTTGATAACTACCTTGGGAAGGATAGGACGGAATCCGACAGCTACCAAGGAGTGCAGACCTTTATTGGGATAACTGAAAATAACCTCACGGAAGTACTTTAGGTTAGGTATCTATCTTAAAATGTATCGTAAATTAAGAACCGCCTTGGTACGGATCCGTATGCCGGGTGGTGTGGAAGGTCGCCTAGGGAATTAATCCCTAGGCTCCTATCCGATTTTATTTATTGCTGAAGCTTAAAAAGATAAAAAGCAAAACCCAAATTCCTGATATAATATAAATAGAGTTTAGGTATTGTTTGTTTTCTGATTTATGATATCTGAAATAAAGAATTAGAGAATAAATTATACTCACCGGAATTGAAAGTAGAAATAATAAAAACCCTGGGCCTGGAGCGCAGACTCCACTTAGACTTCTTTTCTCTCCTATTAATGCGATTGTAAAGTAAAAGATAAAAAATAATATGGTTTTAATCTCGGGTCTAATTTTTGCCATAAAGGTTTTAAAATATTATCTAATTGACACATTATCTCATTTTCTAATTACAACTGAATCTGTCTGTCAATCTGCTGATCCAGGGAAATAAACGTTTCTGTTCTTGAAACCCCTTCTATGGCTTGGATTTTAGTATTTAAAAGTTGCATTAGGTGTTCATTGTCGCGACAAATGATTTTGATTAAAACAGACCAGTTTCCTGTTGTGTAATGGCATTCCAAAACTTCGGGAATCTTTTTTAAATCCTTTACAGCTTCCGAGTTTCTTGAAGCTTTGTCAAGATAAACACCAACAAATGCCATTGTATTATATCCTAAAACTTTTGGGTTTACAGTAAATTTAGAGCCTGAAATAACACCTGATTGTTCCAGTTTTTTCAAACGCTGATGAATTGCAGCTCCGGAAATACCTATTTTATTGGCGATTTGCAAAATTGGTTTTCGGGCATCATCCATTAAGTAGCGCAGGATTTCCTTGTCGATGCCGTCAATTTCAATTATAAGGGAGTTGATTTTCATAGTTGTAGTTTGAAACTTATTTAGATGATTTGCTTTAGAATAGAAATCAAATGTAATGAAAATGCTGTGAAATAGAAAATTCCAATATTCAAATTCCAAATTCCAATTTTCTTCACTTTAAGTTCAAAGAAATAAATTCCAATTTTCTTATTTGTAAAATTTTCAACGTATTTAAAACATAGCCCAAGGTTTTAGCCTTGGGAGACGGATTGGGATAATGAATGAAAAATGATAAATTACACTCCACGGTTAAAAAACGTTGGCCATGTCAATATGTACAATGTTTAAATTTTTAAATAAAAATAAACATGGAATTTGATTAAAAAAGAAAAATTCCAAATCCCAGCATTAAAGTTGGAATTTGGAATTTTAAAAATTGAATATTTTGAAGGGATTATTTCCCTTTGTTTGCTTCGCTTATATATTTTTCCAGAGCCATTGTCATAGAAGGAGTTTCAGGAGTTGGAGCAAGAATATCGATTCTTAGTCCGTAGTCTAAAGCTTCTTTTTGAGTTGTGCTTCCAAAGACAGCAATTCGTGTTTCGTTTTGTTTAAAATCAGGAAAGTTTTTAAACAAAGATTTTATTCCGGTTGGACTAAAAAATGCTAAAACATCATAATAAACATCAGCAAGATCAGATAAGTCGCTCATTACAGTTTTGTAAAAAACAGCTTGTGTCCAGTCTACTTTGAGATTGTTTAATGTTATAGGAGCATCCGCATTCAATTGATCAGATGCCGGAAGCAGAAATTTTTCGTCTTTGTACTTTTTGATAAGAGGTGATAAATCTGCAAAATCTTTTGCACCAACGTAAATCTTACGTTTTCTATACACAACATACTTTTGCAGGTAAAATGCAACAGCTTCAGATTGGCAGAAATATTTCAATCCTTCAGGAACTTTATAACGCATTTCATCTGCTACTCTAAAAAAATGATCCACCGCATTACGGCTTGTCAAAATTATCGCAGTATAGTGATTAAGATCGATTTTTTGCAATCGAATCTCTTTAGCATTAACCCCTTCCACATGAATAAATGGTCTGAAATCAATTTTTATTTTGTGTTTTTGTTGGAGCTCAAAGTAAGGAGAATTTTCCACTTTAGGTTCAGGCTGTGACACCAAAATTGTTTTCACTTTCATATTATAAACATTTTCTAAGCACTCCCTTTTGTAATCCAATAATAGAGAAAATAATAAGGTGCTATTTCAAGAGCGCAAAGATATAAAATAAAATAAAATAACTTGCTGATTATTACGTTTTGATATGTTTTTATTGAAATAAAATATGAGTATAGGCTGATACATAGCGAAATACCTATGATTGCAAGCGGTATAATTTTAGGAATATTGTCATAATAAAACAAAATAGCATTAATAGGAAGGATTAAAACGCCAATATAAGTTCTATAGGTAACTTTTTGTAAGTTAAAAAGATCAGCAAACTCATCGATGTTGAATGAAGTTGCAACAATTTTCTCGATTAAAAACTTTGCCAGAATAAAATAAAGCAAAAAAGTTGCGATCTGAATGAATAAAATCCAATCTGTTTTTAAGATGCTGTAAGTTCCGGTTTTATCATCCTGTGAAAAGATGTGCATCGTTAACTGAATGAAAAAAGCATACGAAACAACTTGCACGAAAAACAAGCCTACCGTAAAGCTGCTTTTTAAATGGTTGTTATCACGATATATTTTTGCGTATTTGTCTGAAAAAATAAGCCTGCTAAATTCACTAAATCTGGTTTCATATGCAGATTTAGTCATAGCAACTACAGCAAAGGTCAACACAAATAAAAGTGTTGCCCAGTCTTTGTTTTCGATAATTCGAGGGTGAAGTTGTTCAATCATAACGCCACAAAATTAGTAATTTTTTGTCTCAATACTTTTATTATATATTTATTATGAATCAAATGCTATAAAAAGTTTACTTTTGCGATGAAATTTACGCAGAAAAATGAATGATTGTATTGTCATAATTCCCACTTACAACGAAATCGAAAATATTGAAAGTATAGTTAGAGCTGTTCTTTCACAACATAAGCCTTTTCATCTTTTAATTATCGATGATAATTCGCCGGATCATACGGCTGATAAGGTTATTGCGTTGCAGGAAGAATTTCCGGACAGGTTATTTTTAGAGAAAAGAGCTAAAAAAGCAGGTTTAGGAACCGCTTATGTTCACGGTTTTAAATGGGCTCTTGAACGCCAATATGATTTCATTTTTGAAATGGACGCTGATTTTTCTCACAACCCCAATGATCTTGAAAAATTGTTTGATGCTTGTCATTTTGGCGGAGCAGACTTAGCTATTGGTTCTCGTTATGTAACCGGTGTAAACGTTGTAAACTGGCCCTTGAGCCGTGTTTTAATGTCTTATTTTGCATCTGTTTACGTGAAGTTTATTACCGGAATGAAAATTCATGATGCTACAGCCGGATTTGTTTGTTACAAAAGAGAAGTTCTGGAAAAAATCAATCTTAATAAAATTAAATTTGTGGGCTATGCCTTTCAGATCGAAATGAAATACAGGACTTACTGTGCTAAATTTGAAATTACCGAGGTGCCAATTATTTTTACGGACAGAACCAAGGGAGTTTCAAAAATGAGCAATGCCATTATCAAAGAAGCTATTCTGGGTGTAATTTCATTAAGATTAAAAAAATTAGTCAATACCTTATAATACCACTATGGCGATGAACAGGATTTTAATAAAGAATGCTAAAATTGTAAACGAAGGATCTATTTTTGAAGGTGATGTTTTGATCGAAAACGATTTGATCGTTGAGGTTGCAGACAGCATTAGCTTAAAAACATCAGATTGTAAAGTGATCGATGCTGAAGGAAGTTACTTAATGCCGGGTGCAATCGATGACCAGGTACATTTTAGAGAGCCTGGATTAACACATAAAGGCGATATCGAATCAGAATCAAGAGCGGCAGTTGCTGGGGGAATTACTTCTTTTATCGAACAGCCCAATACAGTTCCCAACGCTGTTACTCAGGAAATCTTAGAAGATAAATATCAAATTGCAGCCGTAAAATCATTTGCGAATTATTCGTTTATGATGGGGGCAACCAATGATAATCTTGAAGAAGTTTTAAAAACAAACCCTAAAAATGTTGCAGGAATCAAGATTTTTCTAGGATCTTCGACAGGAAATATGTTGGTCGATAATGAAGCGACTTTAGAAAAAATATTCTCAAGTACACCAATGTTAATTGCTGTACATTGTGAAGATGAAACTACAATTCAAAATAATCTTGCTGCATTCAAAGAGCAATATGGTGATGATGTTCCGGTTACGGCGCACCATTTGATTCGTAGTGCAGAGGCTTGTTATATTTCGTCATCAAAAGCTGTTGCTCTGGCGAAAAAAACAGGAGCGCGTTTGCATATCTTTCATCTTTCGACTGCGAAAGAAATGGAATTGTTTACGAATAAAATTCCGTTAGAAGATAAAAAGATTACTGCTGAGGTTTGCGTACATCACCTTTGGTTCACTGATGAAGATTATAAAACAAAAGGAAACTTTATTAAATGGAACCCTGCTGTTAAAACGGCTGAAGACAGAGCAGAACTTTGGAAAGCTTTGAATGACGGACGTATTGATGTAATTGCTACAGACCATGCGCCTCATACAAAAGAAGAAAAAATGCAATCTTATCTTAATGCGCCGTCAGGAGGTCCGCTTGTGCAACATGCTGTAGTGGCAATGTTTGAAGCGCATCATCAGGGAAAAATTAGCGTGGAGAAAATCGTGGAGAAAATGTGCCACAATCCGGCTAAAATTTTCAAAATAGAAAAAAGAGGATTTGTTAAAGAAGGTTATTTTGCTGATTTGGTAATTGTAAACCCAAGTTTGCCATGGAGCGTAAAACCGGAAAATATCCTGGCAAAATGCGGTTGGTCGCCTTTTGAGAATTATACTTTTAAATCAAGGATTACACACACTTTTGTAAATGGTCAGATGGTGTATAATAACTTTAAAGTAAAAGATATCCGCGCTGGAAAAAGATTATTGTTTGATAGATAAAAAGCTGAGATGAAGAATTGTATAGTAATAATATTGGTTGTGTTTCTTTCTGTAAGTTGTAAAAAAGAGTTGGTCAAACAACCTGCAAAACTTATTGAGAAAGAAAAGATGATTGATATTATGTATGATCTGTCTCTTCTGGATGCTATGAGATATCAAAATCCATTGTCATTAGATTCTATTGATACTAATCCGGTTAAGTTTATTTTGCAAAAATATAAAGTAGACAGTTTGCAGTTTGCTCAGAGTAATATGTACTACGCGACAGATTATGAGACTTACAAGGAAATGTTTGATGAAATTGGCAAAAGACTTGCTGTTGATCAAAGAGCTACAGATTCAATAGTGAAAATTGAAGATAAAAAGGCAGCGAAAGAAAAGAAAAACAAAGCCAAGGATACGATTAAAGATCTTGTTAAGAAACCTATGAAAGAACAAGTCAATATAGATTCTATAAAACAATTAATACAATCAAGAAAGAAGAGATAATTTTATAATTTCGAAGTATCCTTTATATATTGATGTACATCTAAAAAAACCGTTCTCAGAGCGGTTTTTATTTTTTCATTCGAATACAAATTTTTAGAATAAGAAGCTTTTGCAGTTGCTTTAGTGAGACGTCTTTTTTGAAGAAATAAAGTTGAAAATCCCAAATCTGCCATCCAAAGAAAATTCATAAGCAATGGTTTAGCATGAGTACTTGGTTTTTTTACTTTTAGAGTATCAGCAATTGTATTGAGGATATCGCGAAAAACAATATTGTCGGCAATTAAAGTAAAGCGTTCGTTTTTGATGTCGCTTTTCATTAGTTCGTGCGAAATTCTTACTACGTCATCAATTGCTATAAAACCGGTGTTTCCCAGCGTGTAAAAAGAAAGTCCATTAGCCACTTTTCGGTACAATTCGCTGCTTCCCTCATCGAAAATTTTTGTTGTGGATATTGGTCCTAAAATCACGCCTGGATTTATGATCATCACATCAAGTCCTTCCTGAAGTCCGCGCCAGACTTCCATTTCTGCACCATATTTAGAAATAGCATAATCACTATGGGGTTTCTCCGGATTCCAGTCTGTTTCTTCGGTAATATAAGTTTCGTGAGGAGCAATATCGCCTAAAGCTGCAATAGAACTTATAAAACAGAATTTCTTTATTCCTTTAGCAATAGAAAAATTAACCATATTGGCAGTTCCCTCAATATTAGTTTTTCGAAGTAGTTCTTCATCTTTGGGATCGAAAGAGATAAAAGCAGCACAATGGTAGACGTAATCAATATCGATAAAAGCAATTTCTAAAGAAGGAACATCTAAAATATCGGCTTCAAGCCAATTGATTTTTTCGAACAAATCCCCTTTTTTATATAAGTCAAAAACGGCTTTTGTCTTTTGAATGTTTTTTTGGTTTCGGTATGTAGCCCGAACACTTTCTCCATTTTCAATTAAATGAAGTAATAAATGCGCACCAACTAAACCTGTTCCTCCAGTTACTAATACCATTTTGTAAATATACCGATTTTGCCACAAAGGCACAAAGACACAAAGTTTTTTGTTCGTTTTTTTGCTGCAAAGACAAAAAGGTCATAATTGTTATTTGTTTTAATAGAAAGGCAGTGCGATCAGTTTTCTTATTTATTTCCTTTGAGTCTTAGTGTCTTTGTAGCATTGCTTTTTGATTTTGATATTGACATTGATTACATTTGCACAAATTATTTTAAAAATGAAGAATCTAGTTGAAGAATTAAAGTGGCGAGGGTTATATCATGATAGCATGCCAGGAACGGAAGAACAATTGCTTAAAGAAGTAACAACGGCATATATAGGCTTTGATCCAACGGCAGATTCACTACATATTGGTAGTATGGTTCAGATTATTTTATTGGTTCACTTAAACAGAACGGGGCATAAAGCAATCGCTTTGGTTGGAGGTGCGACCGGAATGATTGGTGATCCGTCTGGGAAATCTGACGAAAGAAATTTGTTGAACGAAGAGACTTTGGCTAAAAACGTTGCAGGAATAAAAAGTGTTTTATCCCGTTTCTTAGACTTTAATTCAAAAGAAGCAAATGCTCCCGTTATGGTGAATAACTATGACTGGATGAAAGAATTCTCGTTTATTGATTTTGCACGTGAAGTTGGAAAACGTATCACGGTAAATTATATGATGGCGAAGGATTCAGTAAAAAAGAGATTGGCCGGAGAAGGCGAAGGAATGTCTTTTACAGAGTTTACTTATCAATTGATTCAGGGTTACGATTTTTATCATTTATATAAAAACAACAATTGCGTTTTGCAAATGGGTGGTTCTGATCAATGGGGTAATATTACTACCGGAACAGAATTAGTTCGCAGAATGGGTGGAGAAGGTGCGAAAGCTTTTGCATTGACAACGCCATTAATCACAAAAGCAGACGGTTCTAAATTTGGGAAATCTGAAGGTGGAAATGTTTGGTTGGATGCTGATAAAACTTCGGTATATAAATTTTACCAGTTTTGGGTAAATGCAACAGATGTTGATGCTGAGAAATACATTAAAATCTTTACTTTTTTGGATAAGGAAACGATTGATGTTTTAATCGAAGAGCATAAAGCAGCGCCACATTTAAGAGTTTTACAAAAGAAACTGGCTGAGGAAATCACCATTTTTGTTCATTCTGAAGAAGAATTAGAGAAAGCAATACAGGCTTCGAATATCTTGTTTGGAAACTCTACTGCAGATGATTTGAAAAAATTAGATGAAACTACTTTTTTAGAAGTTTTTGATGGAGTTCCACAAGCTGAAATCACCAAAGCTGATTTAGAAAATGGATTGGATATTGTTACTGTTTTAAACGAAAAAACAGGTTTCTTTAAATCAAACGGAGAGGCGAGAAGAGCTTTGACAGCAAACTCAATTTCTGTAAACAGAGAAAAAATTAAAGAAGATTTTGTATTAACAGCAAATGATTTAATCAATAATCAGTTTGTGTTGTTGCAAAGTGGAAAGAAAAATTATTTTGTGATTAGAGTAGTTTAGTCGTTTGTTGAAGGTCAAAAGCGATTTAACGAATAAACAAATTGACGATTAACCTTTTTTATAAAAACGTCCCAATACCTCGAAAGAGTTGTTGGGATTTTTTTTGTTTTATCTTTTTTTTAGTGACAGAGTAATTATTTGTGCGTAGAATCGTATAAAAACCTATATTAGTTGCTTGTTACTTAAAACCTAATTTATGATTGGACTTTTATTTTTATATTGGATTTGGAAAGCATTCGCTAATTTGGCGCTTGAATATGGTAAAAATAAGTGGGCTTATTTCTTTTTTGGATTAGTGTCTTATTATGGGGGAACTATTGTTGCTGGATTTATTGTTGCTATTGGATTAGCGCTTGTCAATGGTTTTGATTCTCTTGGTAATGAAGATTTTGTAGATCCAATTTGGAATCTATTTTATATACTTTTTGGAGGATTAAGTTGTTACGGCATTTATAAGTTTCTGGAAAATAAAGCAGAAAAGGAAAGAGAATTAAATAAAAAGGAGGGCATTGAAAATATAGGTGTATACAGTGAAGATTAATTTTTGATTTAGTGTTAATTCGGTTTACCGATTAAACAAATCAACGATGCAACATTAGAGAACCATCAAATTACAACCACGAATATCAGAATTATCAAAACGTCCCAATACCTCGAAAGAGTTGTTGGGATATTTTTTGCCCAGATCCTGCGTGGCAATAAAAGAGCAGGAGTTGATATTGGCTAAATCAATAACGTTTACTCCGCCTGTTTTTTCATCTTTCACATAAGTAAGTGCATCTTCAGGATCGCGTACAAGTATATGCATCCATGACGGGCATTCAAAAACGCCTTCGCCCAAAGAATAGGCCTGTCCAAGAAGTTCCGTCATTCCGTATTCTGAGTGAATGGCTGAAACGCCAAAACCTTTGCACAGTATCTCGTGTAATTCTTCGCGGATCATTTCTTTGCGTTTGCCTTTCATTCCTCCGGTTTCCATAATAATGGTGTTTTGAAGGTTGAACTGATGTTTTTCGATCAAATCTAATAAAGCATACGTAACACCAATTAAAATGACATTTTGACCAGACTCATCGAGTGCGGTTAATTTCTTAATTAAGTCGTCGTGATTGTGTAAATAAAACCCGCTTTCATGCTGATTGGATAACTTTATTAAGTCTTCGACCATGTAAATTAACGAAGAGCCGTCGCGCTCAAGATAGGATGGTAAAAGCGCTAAAACAACGTAATCTTCGATATTGCCATAAAATTGGGAAAATCCTTTTCTATAGCTTTCTTCATAAAGAGAAACATCAGTCACAATATGTCTGCTGGTAATCATTCCTGTAGTTCCGCTGCTTGTAAAAGTAACCTGAGCGGGATCATTATTAGAAACTACGTTATGGCTTTTGAAAAACTGAATAGGTAAAAATGGAATTTGTTCCAGCGATTTTACCTGTTGTGGATTGACTTTTAAAAAATCACAGAAATTACGATATACGATATTATTCTCGTGTTGAAAACGAAACACTTTTAAGGCTGTTTTTTCAAATTGTTTATGACTCGAAATCGTAAATATATCGTTGGCTGTAATCAAAACTTTTTTGTGCAAAGATATTGTTTTTAGTTTTTAGTCATCGTTTTCAGTGGCAGTTTTTGGTATGTAATGCAACTGAAAACTGAACCTGAGGCTGAAAACTAAAAAAGCTCCTGAAAAGGAGCTTTTTTATGATTTTATCGAATGATGAGCTTTCTGGTTGCAGAAGCGTTCTCTTCACTTATTTTTATGATATAAACACCAGGAACAAGATCAGACACGTTTAATTCTCGTGAACTTAAATGTGTCTGAAGTACTTTTTTGCCCAGTACATCAAAAATTATAATTTCTTTTTCTAAGTCATTTTTAGAGGAGATGTATACTTTTCCGCCAGTGACCGGATTAGGGTACAAGCTTAAACCCTCAATGACAGTCGCATCTTGAGGTTTTGGTAATTGCTTACTATCTTGTGCTGAGACACTCATAGTAAAGAAAAAAGCCAATAAGAATGTAATATAAAAGTAGTTTTTTGCCATCGCATATTTTTGATTAATGTAAATATACAAAAAAAATTACAAAAATTACGCCAAAAAAAAACATCCTAAAAATTTAGGATGTTTTTAACAATTTTATGTTTTGAGTATGTTATAGACCTTTTGTCCATCCAGCAGCCCAAGTAGGAACTCCTGATCCGTTTCCTGCTCCAAGTGCAGTAGTCGATTCTGTGAATACTTTAGAAACATCAGCAACTAATTTTCCAGTAGTTGTACCTTTTGATTTTACAGGAACATCTTCGAATTTAACGTTAGTTGCTAATAAGTCAACTCCTACGTATGAAATCGTTTCATCGTGTTCAACATCAAAACCAGTTTTCCAACCTTTTAATACAACATTGTCAAATTTACCTTTTGTTCCAACTCTCAATTTAAATGCTTGAGATTCTGCACTTGTGTCAGTTGATCCAAAACCAACTAAAGTAAGGTTTTTGATTGTTGGGAAAGAAATTGGACTAGCCAGGTGGTTGTTAGCGTTATTATCTGCTTCTACACCTCTGTTACCAGCGTTTGTTCTGATTCCGTAGAAAAACTCACCAGTTCCGTTCCATCCTTCAGTCCAGTCAAATAAATCATCCCCAACGTTTGCAGCATCTTTATTAGAAACTACTAAGTGAGAAGCATTTACGGTTCCACCAAACCACTCGAATCCATCATCAGAGCTTTCGAAAATTTGAACGTAATCAACGCTTGTTCCTTTACCAACACCAAAGAAAGAGATTCCGTTGAATTCTTTATCTGAGTTGTAAGCGTATCCAGGATATTCAATTCTTAAGTATTTGATTGATCCAGAGTTGTCATTAACGTCAGTTCCACCGTATGGTAAGTCAGAAACTTCAGCAGATGCAGTTGCTCCTTTGTTGATAGGCGCTTTTCCGCAAATTACTAATCCACCCCAAGCTCCAGGTTTGTGTTCTGTAGCTGTCATAACTACAGGATTTGCAGCTGTTCCCTGAACGTCGATTTTTCCACCTTGAGAAATAGCAATGTATCTTATAGACTCAATTTTGTTTACATCTAATTTAGATGCTTCAATAATAACTCCGGGTTTGATAGTAAGTTTTGCAGTACTCTTAACGATTAATTTTCCTGTAAGTTTATAAGTTCCGGATTCTAAAATAACTTCTCCGTCATTAATCTCCCCTTGAAGATTGTCTCTGTTTACTACGAAACTAGAGCCAGGTAAAGTAGGTGCATCATTGTTGTTGTCGCTTGAGCAAGACGTTGTAAGTGTTACAAGTGATAAAGCTGCTAAGCCGAAGATTGTTGAAAGTGTGTTTTTCATTACTTTTTTTATTAGTTTGTGTTTGTGCAAATATGTAAACTTAAGTCTGAATGAATGTTAAGCTGTCGTAATGGATTTGTTATATGTTTTTTAACGAAATGTTAAGAAATTAACAAGCGGGTTTCTTGTTTGTTTATTAGAATTGGTAATTCATTCCCAATCCAAATGTTACTCCTTTTTTATAGTTAAAAACTAAAACGTCTCCGCCAGTGTTTTCCTGAACTCTCTTAAATTGTGGGTTCAATAAGTTTCTTGCTCCAAAATCAATTCCAAGGCTCTTGTTTAATTTAGTTTTGAAAACTAGATCTAAAGTCCCCATTGCTTTGTCTACTAAATTTCCCTTTTGTTCAGATCCAATTGCGTAAAGTTTATCAGAATAATGATTGTATGCGATGGTCGCCATAATTCCGGCATCATTGTTCCAGTTTTTAGTATAAGATAGATCCGCATTTAAAATCAAATCAGAAGCGCCTGTAAAACCTGAACTAGTATCCGTAAGGTTGATGTTCATTCTGCTGTTGGTTTCTTTTTGAACTTTTTCAGAATCAATTTCCTGATGTGTTTTCATTAATGAAGCATTAAACCCAAAAGAAAGTTTGTTAGTATATTCTCCTTCAATTTCAAAAATGTTTTTTCTTGCTTCCAATTCAAGTCCGTAAGCATAACCTGAATCTCCAATGTTTACCCATGAAATATCATTTGATGCAGAAGCAATTACAACTTCGTTAATTGGATCTAAAATGTATTTTCCAAAAGCAGTAACAGAGAATAATTCATCGCTTTTTGGGAACATTTCCCATTTTAAGTCAAAATTGTAATTTTGTGAAGGATATAAATCAGGGTTACCAATTTTAGTTTCCATTACATCTTCATAAATAAACAAAGCACGCTCTTTAAATTGTGGTAATGTATAGGTTTTGCTTGCTGCCAAACGAAGATTTTGCTTTTCGCTTAATGCATATTTTAAAGCTAAACTTGGTAAGAATTCGTTTCTGTCAAATTCATTTTTACCACCAGATGCATCAAGTTGTGTTCTCCAGGTAACACTTTGAGATATTTTTTCGTATCTAAAACCTAAAACACCACTTAGTTTTTCAGATAATTTATATTCGATATTAGCAAATCCTGCATGAATGTCCTGATCACCGCTATAAGTTTGCGGCGTCATTCCGGCAAAAGCACCAATTGAAAATGTACCGTTGTTGTAGTTTGCCTGATTAAAGAAAGCATCTAAATTATTTGGGGTTACACTCGTTCCTAAACCTGCCTGACTTACATTGAAGTTGAATTGTATAGCTTCGAAATCGCGTTTTTTAAATTTACCGTTATAACCCGCAACGATTTTTCCTTTTGAAGTGCCACTTTCTTTATCTCCTAATTTATAAGTAAAAGCAAGATTAGCAGCAGCTTCGTCTTCTTTTAGGTTTTGATAGTATCTCTGATTGTCAGTAGTTGTTCTTTGAGCAATTGTGTAGATATCAGTAGTTGGGTTATAGAACATTTTATTTTGAGTCCTGTCTGGCATATCGCCTTTGACAGTATTGTATGAAACTCCCCAATCAAAATCTATTTTATCTGTTATTTTGTGGTTTCCTAAAAGCTGATTGATGAAAACAGTATTCTGTGAGAACGTTCCTCTTTGAACAAGAAGACTCGCATCAGCATTATCAAAATCTCTATCAGTTCCAAAATAAGTATCTCTCGTTTGCTCAGATGAATTGATGAACAAAAAGTTGTAGCCAATTTTGTGATTTTTGTTTAAGCGATAATTGGCATTAAACATCCCGGTAGAGTTTGTGTTGTAAGTGTATTTTTCCTGGTGAAAAGATTTTAATGATGCTCCCTGCGCATTTACACTTTGGCTTAAACCTTCTCTATATTCGTAACCATTGTTAAAGCTCGCAGTTGCAAAAACGCTAAGTTTTCCTTCTTCACCAATATTGAAAGTTTTTCCTGCTTTCAGATTAAAGTTTCCGCCAAAAGGGCTTTCTTTTTTAGGATTCAGGCTGTTTTCAAAATTATATCCCGTCAAAGCATTTTGAGGAACTCCGTATGAAACAAAACCTGATTTATTAGGGCCTTGCTGTAATAAAAATTTATCAGAATTTTGTAGAGCATTTGTGTTCACTTTAGATCCCAGTGAGATTTCAAACATTCCTTTTCCGCGGTAATCTTTTGAAACTATATCTACGTTTCCTCCTGCAAAATCACCATACATTCTTGATCCGTAAGATTTGTCAATAGAAATATATTCCACAATATCTGTTGAAAAAAGATCCAGAGCAATGTTTTTTCTCTCAGGATCATTAGATGGTATTGGCAATCCGTTCATCGAAGTAGAATTATAACGGTCACCAAGTCCTCTTACAAAAACATTGTTGCTTCCTTCTTGTTTAGAAACTCCTGAAGTTTTTGCTACAGCCGCAGCTACATCGCCAACCCCTTTTCTTGACAATTCCTGCGCACCAATAGTTTGTTTAATGTCAACCGCATTCTTTTGTTCTAAAAGTAATGCAGATTCTTTTTGTTTGTTTACTGCTGCTGATTTTACAACAACATCTTGTAGAGTAAAACTTCCTGAAGAAAGTACCTGACTAACCGTAATAGTTTCGTTTGCTTTTACAATTACTGGTTTCTCTACAGATTCATATCCAACGAAACTAAAAATAATAATATAATTTCCCGGATTTACGCTCAACGAATATTTTCCGTCAATGTCAGTGTTCGCGCTTGTGTTAGTCCCTTTTACTAAAACATTTGCGAAAGGTAAAGGTTGATTATTGGTTTCCTTGTCGGTTAGTACACCAGAAATCGTACCTTTGGTTTGCGCGACCGAAATCGTACAAATAAATAATGTAATAAATAGAAATTTTAAATTGAATTTCATTTTTGTGTTGTGTTTAATTTATTTTTGTGCAAAGAAAGAAACGCCGTGTAAAGTTCATGTTAGGCACTTGTTATGTTTTTGTGTCTTGTAGATTATCAAATTGTTACCACATTAAATTACCGTTAACCGCAGTTTTTAACGGTTATTTTGTTAGTATATTTACGCTGTGAAAAAAAAAACATCGAATGTATAATGAAGAAAATTTGATGTAAAAATCTCAATTTTTGCTATTTATGAAAAAAACACAAACCAAGATTTTATTAGTTGACGATGAACCAGATATCTTGGAAATCGTAGGCTATAACCTTGCTCAGGAAGGCTATCAGATTGTTACAGCTTCTAACGGAAAAGAAGCTATAGCAAAGGCTCAGAAAGAATTGCCGGACTTAATTATTATGGATGTTATGATGGCCGAAATGGACGGAATGGAAGCCTGTGAACACATCAGAAAAATTCCGGAATTAAATAATGTTATCATAACATTTCTGACAGCCAGAAGCGAAGATTACTCACAAGTTGCTGGTTTTGATGCAGGTGCAGATGACTATATTACCAAACCAATAAAACCAAAATTATTGGTAAGTAAAGTAAAGGCTTTGTTAAGAAGGTTAAAAGAACAAGAAGTTGTTAGTGATACCTTGAATGTAGGCGGAATCGAGATTAATCGTGAAGAATACAAGATCATAAAAGGCAATGTCGAAATTGCTTTACCAAGAAAAGAATTCGAATTATTTTACTTATTAGCCTCTAAACCTGGAAAAGTTTTCAAAAGAGACGAAATCCTGGATAAAGTTTGGGGTAATGAAGTGGTAGTAGGAGGAAGAACAATCGATGTTCATATTAGAAAACTACGTGAAAAAATAGGAGAAGAGCTTTTTAAAACCATCAAAGGTGTTGGTTATAAATTTGAAGTTTAATTTTTTTTAAGACACTGAGGTTCTAAGATACTAAGTTGCTAAGGCTCCGAGTATAATGAGGGGTTTAGTTAGGATTTACTTACATAAAAAAATAAACCATATAAGGAGTTAAAGAGCATATGAGCTTTAATTTCTTATATGGTTTTTGAGTTAACTTTGTTTTGAGTTCAAATGTTAATTTAAAAGAAATTCATTAACTCAAAAGAGAAACTTAATTTTTCTTAATCTCTTAATGGTTAAATAAATCAATGAAAATTAATTTTAAAAAAACATACAAATTTGCAGTAAAATCAGCATTATATATCAGTCTCTTTGGGACAGGATTTGTGTTGATCCTGATGAACTTATTTTATAAAAATCAATTAAAACATCAGGTAGCCTTTGGAATAATCTTTCTTATTTCAATTTATATATTCTCCTTTCTGGTTTTACAATATCGTGTAGAGCGTTTTATTTATCGAAGAGTAAAGAAAATCTACGATGAGGTTTCGTTGCTGGAATCTACCACACTTATTAATCAGCCCATAACTACAGATATGGAAACTCTTTCGCGCGAAGTGAAAAAGTTTGCTACAGATAAAAAACTGGAAATCGAAATGCTCGAAATTCGTGAACAATATCGAAGAGAGTTTTTAGGCAATGTTTCACACGAATTAAAAACACCTTTGTTTACCGTTCAGGGTTATGTTTCGACTTTGCTGGATGGTGCTATGGATGATAAAACAATCCGTAAGAAATACCTTAAACGTGCCGAAAAAGGAGTTGAGCGACTTATTTATATCGTCGAAGATTTAGACATGATTACCAAATTAGAATCAGGTGATTTAGATTTGAATATTACCGATTTTAATATTGTAGAATTGATTCAGAATGTTTTTGATTTGTTAGAAATGAAAGCTGACAAAAAGAAAATAAAATTGGCTTTTGAAAGCAAAAATGTACAATCTGTAGTGATACGTGGAGATAAGGACAGGATACAGCAGGTTTTGGAAAACCTGATTGTTAATTCTATTAAATATGGTAAGGATGTTGGTTTAACTGAAGTTGGCGTTGTAAATCTAACCAAGAAAAAAGTCTTAATCCGAATTAGCGATAACGGAGAAGGAGTTGAAAAACAAAATATCCCAAGACTTTTTGAACGTTTTTACAGAGTTGACAAAAGTGGAACCCGATCTGAGGGTGGTTCCGGTTTAGGATTGGCGATTGTTAAGCACATTATCGAAGCGCATAAAGAGAAAGTATATGTAGAAAGTGAATTCGGAATTGGTTCTGAGTTTTCTTTTACACTCGAAAAAGCACATAAGACAATAAAAACCGAGGTTAAATAATTGTAATCAGATTTAGCTAAAGTGCTGTAAAATATGACGTTTTAACAATTAATCAATTTACAGTAAAACCTCATAACATTAAATTTTTATTATAGTAACATCCTGTTAATGATTTCTTAACATTGATGCGGCATCTTTGCATCGTAAAATTAAGGGAATTACAGAAAGGATGATAAAAAGAAAATTAGTGGCCGTTTTATTGCTGATGAATTTCGCAGCAATTGCTCAGGATCTGAATAAACAGGATGTAAAAAACGAAGTAATGCGTATTTTAGATTCTATCAATAAAGCAAAACTTCCGGATACCAAATCTGGAGTTAGTAGTGAAGAACATTGGTACGACAGAATCTCGTTGCGAGGTTATGCACAAATAAGATACAATGGTTTGTTTTCTACAAATGATAAAGTTTCCTGCGAGCAATGTGACAAATCCTGGGGAACGACTTCTACGGAACCGGATGCAAAATCAAACAACGGACTTTTTATCCGTCGTGCACGTCTAGTATTTTCCGGTCAGGTACATCCAAATGTATTTTTCTATTTTCAACCTGATTTTGCGAGTTCGCCAAGTACCGGAATCCAGAATTTTGTTCAGATTCGGGACTTGTATTTCGATCTTTCTTTTGATAAGAAAAAGGAATACCGTGTTCGTGTAGGACAAAGTAAAATTCCTTATGGTTTCGAAAACATGCAGTCAAGCTCCGTTAGGTTGGCATTAGATAGAAATGATGCCATGAACAGCGCAATATTAAACGAACGCGATTTAGGGCTTTTCTTTTACTGGGCGCCAGCCAAAATCAGAGAGCGTTTTGCTATGTTGGTAAAAGATGGTTATAAAGGTTCAGGCGATTTTGGAGTTTTTGCCTTTGGGGTTTATAATGGTCAAATAGCCAATAAACTGGATGGTAACCGGGATCTGAATGTTGTCACGAGACTGACTTATCCTTTTGTTATTGGCAGTCAGATTATCGAGCCGGGAATTCAGGCATATACCGGAAAATGGGCTTTTACCGGCGAAATTTCACCAGGAGTAAAAGTTAACGATCCACAATATGTAAAAGATCAAAGAGTAGGGGCAACATTTGTTTTGTACCCAAGACCTTTTGGGATCCAGACAGAATATAATATAGGTACCGGACCTCGTTACAATACCGTAACCAATACGGTTGATGAAACAGATTTGAACGGAGGTTATATATTACTGAATTATAAATTAGATATAAAAAAGCAGCACTTATATCCTTTTGCTAAATTTCAATATTATGACGGAGGAAAAAAGTATGAAAAAGATGCCAGAAGTTATGTTGTCAGAGATTATGAAATTGGTATAGAATGGCAGCCTTTTAAAGCTTTTGAACTTACGGCAGAATATGTTATCGCAGACAGGACTTTTGAAGACAGCGTGCTTCCAATAAACCGTCAGCAAGGTAATTTGTTACGATTGCAGGCACAGTTTAATTTCTAAAATTAGTCCTCAAAAACCGTAAATAACGAATCCCAGTCAATGGTATCGTTAAACTGAGTTAAACCTTTAAACGACTTTACTTTTGAAAGATCTTCAATTGTAAAGGCGTCTTGCATTGCATACGGTACCAGGTTTTCTTCCTGAAGTTTGATTGCTAAATATTCTTGTTCGTATTGTCCGGGAGTAGGGATGAAAAAAGCTTTTTTTCCTAGTTTTGCTAAATCCATTACAGTAGTGTAACCAGAACGGCATAAAACAAAATCACTCTCATTAAAAGTTTGTTCTAATTGTTTCGAGTTCATGAAATTATAATACGTGACATTTCCGGCTTGCCATTTGGTTTGTGTTTTCTCGACAATGCCCTGTATAAAAACAACCTTGCCTTTGTAGTTCAAAACCTCTTTTTGCAGTTTTTCATCTAAGAAAGTGCGTTGGGGTTCCGGACCTGATAAAATAATCATCAGATCATACAATTTAGGTGTTTCCTTTTTGCGCATTCTGCTTAAAGGACCAATATATTTTAGATTAAGATCAGTTGTTTTAAGATGGCCAAGATCTCCCGTTAAATTTGTCTGCTCATTTGTATCGGGAACCCAGCATTCAGTATATTTCTTTATAATATGCTGATGGCATTTACTGGTAAACCAAGTTGTATTTCCCGTCATGACATTTAGCTGATGAGTCATAAAAACCGAAGGGACTTTTTTGCTGAAAACCCCAAGTCGGTTATCAGAAATAATTCCGTCGATTCCGTGCTTTTTGATCCAGCGCTTTACTATTTTTTTCTCGTCGAGAATTGCAACGATCATTTTGGGTAAATTTTTGATCAGTTTCCATTTAAAATTTTTACCATTCTTCGCATACTCAATATGATAAGAGGGTAATTCGAGTGTTTGAATGTATGGAAACTCTTTTCGTAATAGTGCCAGTGCGACACCGTCAGAGGCTATTATTGGAATATAATTGTTTTCCTGAAGCGCTTTTATAATCGGGATACATCTTGTGGCGTGGCCCAATCCCCAGTTTAATGGAGCAACTAAAATTGTTTTGTTCGCAGAATAGTCAATGCTCATAGTTTTAACGCTTTTTAAAAACGAAGATAGAGAAATATGTTTTTTATGTTATTTCGCACATATTACTAAATTATTAACTCTGGAATCTCATCATGACTCAATAATCCTTTAAAACCGTTAAAAAAAAATAATGCTAATTGAGCAAGGTTACTTATATGTTAACTAATGTTTTCTTAATTATTTTTCAAAAAAAAAGGAGCTATTATTAGCTCCTTATCTATATCTGTAAAATTATTATTAATCCTGAATATACGTTTTGTTTCCGTTTTTGTTAATGTAGTATTTACCACCTTTTGGTCCGGTGTATACTTTTTTTCCGTTGTATTCGCCAGTAACCTTGTCTGCTACTTTTGGCGCTTTTTCGTTAGTTTCCTTTACAGTCTTAGTTGCTGTTTTAGCCGTTGCTGTAGCATCTTTTTTAGCCGTTTTTGCTGTAGCATCAGCTTTAGTTGCTGATTTCTTTACGTCAGCTTTTGCACTTTCTGCTGCTGTAGTAGCTTTTTTTGACGCCTTAGTAGCGTCACTTTTTGCTTTTGCTGCGTCTTTGTCGGCAGCTTTTTTAGTTGCTGCGGCACTTTCTTTTTTTGCAGATGCTGAAGCGTCAGTAGCATCCTTCGCTGCTTTTTTAGATTTTGTGGCTTCTTTTTTAGCATCAGTTGCTGCCTTATCTGCAGTTGCTTTTGTTTTTTTAGCGGTAGCAGTAGTTTTGCTTTTTGCATCTTTTACAGCTGTTTCCTGTGCATAGAAATTAGAGGATAACACAACCATAAAGCAAAGTAATAATAATTTTTTCATAAGGTTACAATTTTTAAATTTTAATTAAAATTAGTCAATTTATTAATACGTTTTTCGTAAACTGTTAAAAATAAGCACGAAGCTAAACGTTGCCACTGTGAACGACAGATTCTGTTTTACTTTGCAGGACTTGATAATTTAAAATTACATTCGAAAATTGCGTAATATATTTTTGTGAAAAATAATTCCAAGACTATATTCTGTCCCTCCTTAAAACCTTTAGGTATTTGAAATCCGACAGTGGAGAACTCATTTTTGACAGACTTATCTATTGCAGATAATTCTCAAGTTCAAGTCTTGAGAGTTTGTTTAAAAACTATTTTCGGCTTTTTATCTGATTGTACATACATACAGATATCGAAAGTGCCAGAACAAGAGAGGTTGCCGTTTTTATCAGATTTCCGGTATGATCCGGTTTATAAAAGAAGTATGCTAAATAAAGACAGCTAATAATAGCCATGCTGTATTTGAATATAAAGAATTTCATGTTGTCAATGAATATTGATCCGGTATGATCATTTGTTTTTTTGCCTGAATTATTTAATATGTTCCGATATAACAAGAAGAATGGCAATAATAACGATGACTAAAAATACAGAGTTTGGATTTGCAAAATTAATGGTCCATCCCATTTGTTTCATTCGTTTTGGCGGAAACAATCTTTTATCCTTTGGATTGTAATAGAAAATTCCCCAAATCCAATTATTAGGATCATTATTCCATTCGTTCTGAGTTTCCTCACTGGGATTATTGTTATAGTTCATTATTTACTTGTTTTTCAGCATGTCTAAATTACTACTTTGTGAGCGTTTGTTTTATGTGATTATCGGGTATTTTTAATACGTAATTTATAGGTGTTTTTTATTTAAAAATAATAAATCCTTTGTGAGTATATATTTATAAAACTGTCCTCTATTGTTTTGTAAGGAAAACTCTGTTTATTATGAATATTGTTGTAGCGAATAAAATCAAGACACTTCGAAAAGATAAAAAGATGTCGCAGGAAGAAATGGCAGATTATCTTAATATGTCACAATCAGCATATGCAAGAATGGAAAATGGCGAAAGTCATACTTGGGCAATTCATATTTTAAAAATCTGTAAAATTTTCGGAATAGCTCCTGAAGAGTTATTGAAGGTAGAAAGTAGCCATAAAACAGGACCTTCTGATAATGCGATTCCTGAATTATCTCATACTGTAATAGAACATTATGAAGAACGAATCAAAGAATTGAAAAAAGTAATTAAGGATTTGAAGAACAATAAAAAACTGCTGAATTCATAAATTTTTTTAGCTTTGTCAGAATATAACAAACGTAATTTATGGATACCAGTAAGGAACTCTTATTTTTTTTTAGTGCCTTAGGAGTTTTCAACGGAATTATTTTGGGCGTGTATTTCTTCTTTTTTACCAGAAAAAAATACCTGACCAATTATTTTCTGGGTGCGCTCTTATTTGCCTTGAGTATCAGAATTGGGAAATCGGTGTTTGTGTATTTTAATCCCACGTTGCCAAAAATGTATTTGCAATTTGGGTTAACCGCTTGCTTTTTTATTGGTCCCTTTTTATATTTTTTCCTGAAATCAGCCGTTGCTGAAATTAATATAATGCCCAAATCCTGGAAACTCATACTTTTATTCTGGGCAATATTGATTGTTTCGGTCGGAATTATTTATCCGTATGAATATTATCCTTTGCTTTGGAACCAAATTTTTATATGGATTATTTATTTTCAATGGATTGCTCATATTATTTTCTCTGGTTTTACGATCAGAGAAATATTAGCAAAAATCGTAAATAGAAAACACAAAACAACTCCGGCAGAAATGTGGTTCGGGATGCTTTTTTTTGGCAATTTCCTTTTATTCTTTTTTTATTTTCTTGCCATAATGCGTGCTCCGGCAGCTACTTATATTAGTGGAGCAATTGTTTTTTCGATTATGTTCTATTTAATTATTTCTGTCCTTTTATATCGTAAAAAAACGGATGATTTGTTTTTATTAAACGGATCAAAGAATTCCGGTAAAAAAATAGATTCAACAGAAGCCGAGATTTTTACACAAAAACTCGAAAGTGTAATGAACGAAAAGACTTTGTATAAAAATCCCAATCTTACATTACAGGACTTGTCTAAAGAAATAAATATTTCAAGTCATCAATTATCACAATTTTTGAATAATAATCTGGGGAAGAACTTTACCAGTTTTGTAAACGAATACAGGATCAAAGAAGCTTGCGAAATTATGATTTCAAACGACAAACTAACTTTAGAATCTATTGGGTATGATGTCGGTTTTAATTCTAAATCTACTTTTTTTGCAGCTTTTAAAAAACATACCGGAACCACTCCATCCAACTATCAAAATCAAGCTTTACAGGCTTAGAGGGAGTATAGGTTTATAAATTCGTACTCCTGATTTCTATTCTGGTTACCTCCTATTGCGATTTAGAACTGACTTTTGTCTCAACAAAGTCAAATTTTAAATTGCCAAATCTATGAGATTCCTAGTTTCTGTTTTCATTTACACTTATTGCTTCCTTTTTTGTGCCTTAGAAATAAATGCACAATCCAAGCCAACAATTCCTGAGAAAATTACAAATCAAAATAATGAGTTAGACGAAGTTGTTATTAAAAGGCAGACTTCATTAGTTAAATATTCAGCAAACGGAACAATCGATGTTAATGTGGCCAATACGTTGCTTTCGACAAGCAGCTCCGTAAACGAATTATTAGGCAGAGTTCCTAATGTTATGGTAGCCGAAGGACAAATAAGTGTTCTCGGAAAAGGCGAAGCGATTATTTACCTTAACGGAATATTGATTAATTATGAACGTTTTGCGGCAATTCCGGTTTCGCAAATTTCAAAAATTGAAATCATCTCAAATCCATCCTCAAAATATGATGCCGAAGGAAAAGCGGTAATCAATATAATTACAAAACGAAATATCGAAAATGGTACAAAAGGAACGGCGAGCCAACATGTGACGGTTTCTAAATTTGCAGGAGCAAGTACCAATACACTTCTCGATTTTAATTATACCAAAGGAAAGTTTTCTTTTATAACCAATTACGGATTGCAATTGGGCAAAGGCAGGGAATTGTTGTATACAACAAGAACAAGGCCAAATCCTGATGACTATATGCGATCTGAACTAACAACAGAATGGAAAAGACAATTTAATAATTACTCTAATTTTGTGCTTGGACTGCAATATACCTTTTCTGAAAAAAGTTATATTTCAATGGCTTACAACGGTAATGTTGAAGATCTGGGAGGCGTTGTAGAAAGCAGGAATGCAATAGATACTAATTCAGGAACAAGTTTTTATGCCACGGATATTGCCAAAAATGATGTTTTGCTCAACCAATTCGTAAATCTAAATTACAATACAATCACAGACAGCAAAGGTTCGTCATTATTTATAGGATCTCAATATTCTAATTATAACGGAACTGTAAAGGATTTTATTGAAGAAAATAGTTTTCTCGATGCAATAAATGAGAGAAGATATTTGAAGAATAATGTGGGAAGCACTATAAATATTATCGCTGTACAAGCTGATTATTCGAAAAAGATAAGTGAAAATACAAAGCTCGAAATGGGATTGAAATGGAGTCAGGCAAAAATACAGTCAGGGACTGATTTTCTAACTGCAGATACAGACGATTTGAATTTTGAATTTGATGATCTGCTTTCGAGTGATTTTAAATACAGCGAAAAAATTAGTGCGGTGTATTTGAATTATGGAAGCACATTCAGCCAAAAAATCAATTTTTCAGTTGGCGCACGAGCCGAAAAAACAAATTATGATTTGTATACAAATGCAAATGGGATTCAGAAATTTAATAAAAACTACACGAATATTTTCCCAAATCTACTTTTGAATATGGATTTTTCAGAAGATTTGAAAATGCATTTTTCGTATGTTTCAAGGATCACCAGACCAAGATATCAAGCATTAAACCCATTTGTAATTTATCAGGATCCTTTTACGACCATAGAAGGAAATCCTAATTTATTGCCTGAAAAGACACATGCTTTCGAAATTGGTGCTCTGTATGAGAAATTTGATTTTAAATTAGGATATACCTACAAAATTGATCCAATTTCCGGAGCTGCATTGCGAGGCGATAATCCCGATAGTTATGTTTTAAGATCTCTGAATTTAGAGAAAGAACATACTTTATTTACCTCGTTTTCAAGGTCTTTTGCCAATAAATGGTGGAGTTCTACCAATACCATAAGTCTGAATGTGAGTAAAGCTGTGGATAATTTTTATGAATATACATCGGGAGCCGTAAAGCCACAAATATATTTGTATTCGAATAATACATTTACCATTCCTGATTGGTTCAAAATACAAGTATTAGCGTGGTATTTAGGAGATAAAAGTTACGGATTACGTCATGACGATAGTAGATCGACAGTAGCAATAGGAATAGAAAGAAACTTTTTTAAAGATGCCTTAAAGCTCAATTTTATCGCAAATGATCTCTTTCATGGTTTTAGGCTTTCAGGCGATTATAACGTTGGACAGACTGAAATTTATTATCATCGAACCTTAACAACACAGTATTTTAAACTGATTGCGACTTACAATTTTGGCAACTCAAAAAAAGCAAATTATAAAAAGTCAGAGATTGAGCAAAGTGAGAATAATAGAGCGAGGTAAAGGCAAAATAGCTTTATGAATTCAGCTGCTTTTAATAGTAGGATCTAATTTGTAAATCGGGATAAAAGATACAAAGTAAATACAAGTATTACAGCAAAGAAAACAGAGTTGGGATTACCGAAATTAATGGTACATCCTATATATTTTATTCTTTTGGAGAAATAATCTTTTGTCTTTGTGGTTGTAAAAAAAAGCCTCCAAACCCAATTGTTTGGATCATTTCGCCATTTGTCTTTTTCTTCTTCAGAGGGTTTGTTGTTGTGCTCCATTTGTGCGACGAATTATTTCGATTTTGTTTAGCTTATTTTTTGTTATTTAAATATCGGTATCCCAAAGCAATTATTATAACAATGATTGACGGGAAAAGGGCTGGATAATTCATCTTTTTATTTTGATGTTAAATCTTTTCGTGATTTTCACTTTTTCTAATACATTTTTTTTCCTGATACATTAATTTAATATCGCAAATCTATCTATAATTTTAAAAAAGTCTCAACCGAAAATCGGTTATTTTAAACCTATATTCAGTATATTGTAAAATATTTATTATATTTAATTCGCTAAAACTGTTAATTATGAATAAAATTATAGGAAATAAGCTTAAATAGCTGCGGCGGTCTAAAAATCTGTCACAAGAAGAAGTGGCAGATTTTTTACGTATATCGTTATCTGCCTATTCACGAATGGAAAGAGGAGAAAGCAATTCGTGGGCCAGTCATTTTAATAAAATCTGCGAAGTTTTTGAAATAATTCAGGAAGATTTGGTGAGGAAAGAATCGAAATCCTGGCTAAGCGGAGATTTGATGAATGAAGAACCTTTGACGGAAAATGAAGTAATAAATGGTTACAGAAAAATCATAAAAAAATACGAAGTGCAAATCGAAGACCTTAAAATTATAATTACTCAAAATGGGAGAAGGAAATAAGGGAGGCTTCACTTATTGATGAAGGCTTTCCGTAAACATTCGATTTGGAAAATGTTTCTGTTTTTTAAGTCTTAAAGCTAAATCAAAACTGATATTAATATTATTTTAATATATCAGGAAATATGGTGTAATAGATTTACATCGTAAAATGTTGTCATGGAAATTAGCTTAGAAAAGTATAATAATGATGCTATTGTTTATGCTTAGCATATTTTATGAAGATTAGAATTATAGCAAATAATAATGAAATGATAATTATATTGTTTGGATGTGCATAATTAGCATGCCACCCAAGTTCTTTCATTTTCTTAAGGAAGTATTGTCGTTTGTCTTTCGGATTGTAATAAAACATTCCCCAGATCCAATTTTTAGGATCATTTTCCCATTCCCTTTTGACTTCTTCGCCTGGATCATTGTTGTCTTCCATGATTAAGTATTTTTAACTTTAGACAAATACGAGTAAATTTAGTAAATTATTTATAGCCTGATTGTTTTTCGTTTTTTTTAATAATGATTTATAGAGTACTGTAGTTTCTTAAGAAATAAAAAAGGCTCCACTTATTAGTGAAGCCTTTTCAGGTATGTGAATTAACTAATTAACGGAGTAAAGATGATTTAATTAATCTCTTTCGTAACGATTTGCATCGTCTCACGGCTTACTTGTTTTAGTAAAACCACTTTATTGTCTTCGACAGTTTGTGCTGCTTGTTCTGTAAAGTGACGAATCGTATATAAAGTTACATTTTCATTAAAATCTACTTTGAATTTTTTAGAAAGTATCGCATTTAATTCCGTGAAATTTTCGAATTTATCTTCTACACAAACAGAAAAACTAATCGCCGAATTCTGGATCAAATTTACTTTTAGTTTGAATTCATGAAATAATCCAAAAATCTCGCTGATGTTTTCTTCCATTATAAAAGAGAAATCTATTGATGAAAGCGAAATCAAAAGCTGGTTTCTCTTTACAATAAAACAAGGATATTGTGGCTCAAGATCAACACCTTTAGAAACGCAGGTTCCTTTTAATAACGGGTTGATAAAAGATTTTACGTACAACGGAATCTCTTTTTTCTGTAAAGGCTGTAATGTTTTTGGGTGAATAACCGTTGCGCCATAAAAAGCCAATTCGATCGCCTCACGATACGAAATCTGATTTAATAAACTCGCATTCTCAAAATAACGCGGATCCGCATTCATAACACCGGGAACATCTTTCCAGATCGTTACACTTTCGGCATTTAAACAATAAGCAAAAATTCCTGCAGTATAATCAGAACCTTCACGACCAAGAGTAGTCGTAAAGTTATTCTCGTCAGCACCTAAAAAGCCTTGCGTGATGTTCAAGATTTTTCGTTTCACATTTTTACTGATCAGTTGTTGGGTAGTTTCCCAATCAACCTCGGCATCTCTGTAATTGGCATTCGTTTTAATGAAATTACGAACATCCAGCCATTGCGTTTGAATACCCATAAAATTCATGAAATGACTAAGAATAGTAGTGGAAATCAATTCTCCAAAACTTACAATCTGATCGTAAACAAAATTGTAATTTGGCGATTTATTATGTGCCAGGAAATATTCTAATTCAGAGAATAAAGCTTTTACTGCAGTAAATACTTCATGTTTCTCATTTTCGAATAAATCCAATAAGATTTGATTGTGGTATTTTTTTATTTCTTGCACAGAAGAATTCAATTCTGCCGATTTATCAAAATAATTCTTGATTACAACCTCAAGAGCATTTGTAGTTTTTCCCATCGCTGAAACGACTAAAATTACATCTTCATAACCTACTTTTTGTAAAACGTCATAAACGTTTTTAATTCCATCAGCGTCTTTTACAGATGCGCCACCAAATTTAAATACTCTCATTTTTTATATATGCTGTTTTTTATAAAATTCCAATTTTTTTAAACTCCAAATTCCAATTGAATTGTAGAGGCGCACAGCTGTGCGTCTTTATTTTGTCACAGATTAAAAAGATTAAAAAAAATTTCCAATCTGTGTCAGTTCGCCACGAATTTCACGAATTTACACTAATTAATTCGTGCTAATTCGTGAAATTCGTGGCAAAAAAAATCTTGTAAATCATTTTAATTTGTGGCAAACTTCTTTTTACAATTTTGCTAAATACGAATTAATTCCCTTTTCATCCATTTGAACTACTCTCCATTCTTCAAGAATTTTAGCACCTGAGTTTTCATAGAATTTCACGGCAGGAGTATTCCAGTCCAGAACATTCCATTCTACTCTTCGAACATTCTCTTTTTTTCCTTGTTTCATAATTGCAGTATACAATGCAGATCCCAAACCGGTACCACGCATTTTGTCTTTTACAATCAAATCCTCCAGATGAATTGTTTTTCCTTTCCAGGTAGAATAACGATAATAGTAAAGCGCGATTCCAACAATTTCCTCTTCAACTTCTGCTACAAATATGTGAAATAATGGGTTTTCACCAAAGCCATCACGCACTAAATCATCAACAGTTATAACAACAGCTTCCGGTTCTTTTTCGAATATTGCCAACTCCTTTATTAATCCCAAAACCGATTGCATGTCTTCAGGATTTCCTTTTCTAATATTCATATTCTGTTAATTTAATTTTATTCCTAAATATACGATAACCACTTTTATTTCAAAAATTTGCTTGTACGAATTTCTTGTAAGGGCAATTCATATATTCTTATTATTAAGCGTTTATTCGCTAAAAATCTATTTTTTTATTCGGTACTTCCCGTCTTTAATTAGCAAATATACAATAGTGGCAAACTAACAAAATAATTTTTGAATCATTCTCACAAAAAAAGCGATATTTGTGACTTATAATCAAAAACTACAACGATATAGTAATGGAAGAACGCAATAAAACACTAGGAGAGTTTATTATTGAGAACCAAAAAGCATTTCAGTATTCGTCGGGAGAGCTTTCCCGAATTATCAACTCTATACGTTTGGCGGCAAAAGTCGTGAACTATAAAGTCAACAAAGCCGGATTGGTGGATATTATTGGCGCCGCAGGCGAACAAAATATTCAGGGAGAAGACCAGCAAAAATTAGATGTGTATGCAAACGAAGTATTTATCCAGACGTTAATAAACCGTGAGATTGTCTGTGGTATTGCTTCAGAAGAAAACGACGAATTTATTACTGTCAAGGGGAGCGACAACAGTAATAATAATAAGTACGTGATCTTGATGGATCCGCTTGATGGATCATCGAACATTGATGTAAATGTTTCTGTGGGGACTATTTTTTCTGTTTTTAGAAGAATTACACCAATAGGAACCCCGGTAACAAGCGAGGATTTTTTACAACCGGGAATCAATCAAGTTGCAGCAGGTTATGTAATTTATGGAACTTCGACCATGTTGGTTTATACGACCGGTCATGGCGTAAACGGATTTACATTAAATCCGGCCATCGGAACATTTTATTTGTCACATCCGAATATGAAATTTCCTCAAAATGGAAATATATATTCTGTAAACGAAGGAAATTATGTTCATTTTCCGCAAGGCGTAAAAAACTACATTAAATATTGCCAGAGAGAAGAAGAAGACAGACCATATACTTCCAGGTATATTGGAAGTCTGGTGTCAGATTTTCATAGGAATATGATCAAAGGCGGAATTTATTTATACCCAACAAGTTCAAAAGCACCAAAAGGGAAATTACGTTTATTATATGAATGTAACCCAATGGCATTTATTGCAGAACAAGCTGGAGGAAAAGCAACAGACGGTTTTGGAAGAATTATGGAAATCCAGCCAACTGAATTGCATGAAAGAGTTCCTTTTTTCTGCGGAAGCTATAATATGGTCGAAAAAGCAGAACAGTTTATGGCAGCTGAATAAGTCTCAGTTTTTAGTCTCAGACAACTTAACAGGTTTTTAAAACCTGTTAGGTTTTTTTGTTCAAGTCTTAAGTTGTTCAGGATTCTAACAGAAAACCCGACAAATTTCAAAAATCTGTCGGGTTTCTTTATTTAAGGTAGCAAACTGTTTACTGTGACTGTGACTGAGACTGTAAACTGAAAAACTTTTTACTTGTTCATATTTTCCATTTCGAAAAGAAAAGTATCCAAGTCTACTTTTTTATCTACTAAAGACAATGCTTTCGAAACAATATAATTTACGTTTCCTGGAGTAAAACCTAACGCTAATCCCATACGGGTTAACATCACTTCTTGTTGGTCTCCTAAATGATGGTCAACGTGCACCATTCTCGCTAAATCAAACAAACGCTCTAAACGTTGTGTGTATAAATAAGGAGGATTTATTGCATGTTTCCAAGGATCCGTAAGGATTTCATTATATTCGTCTTCTGAAATTTCTAATCTTGAAGCTAATTTATTTAAGAAGTCTTTTTCTTCTAAACTTACTTTGCCGTCAGCAAAAGCTACACGAACAATTGCAGAGAAATGACCTCTGTTTCTTTCTTTGAATTCGTTATCAAATAATTCTGAAAATGGCATAATTTGTTGATTTTTATATCGCAAAGATAATTTTTATTTTAAATTATTAATTTTAATTTTCTCATAAAATTTAACTTATTTTTATTCCTTGATTTAATCTGCGTCACCTTTAATTTTTCAAAATAAATCGTAAGTTTACAACCCCTAATCATTAATAGTAGTACCCGTATGTCAGAATTTTGGATTTATTTTCAAATAGGATTAAAGCACGTTTTAGATATTCATGCTTATGATCATGTTCTTTTTTTAATTGCATTAACAACGCCTTATTTGTTTAAAGACTGGAAACGTATTTTGCTTTTAGTTACCGTTTTTACAATTGGCCACACTTTAGCTTTATTACTTTCGGTCTTTGGAATTATAGCAATAAAAGTGAATACGGTTGAATTTTTAATTCCGATAACGATTTTAATAACGGCTATTTTTAATCTCTTTACAGCCGGGAAAGCATCAAAAAACGATGGATTGAATTTAGTATTTTTTGTAACCTTATTTTTTGGAATTATACACGGACTTGGATTCTCAAATTATTTCAAAACTATTTTAGGAGGATCACCTAGTTCAAAATTACTACCTTTAGGCGAATTTGCTTTGGGAATCGAAGCAGCTCAGTTAGTTGTGGTCTTTGTAGTTTTGATAATATCATATATTGTACAAACCGTATTTCGTTTTTCAAAACGTGATTGGGCGCTTGTAATGTCAGGTTTTATTATAGGAGTTGTTATTCCTATGATTATCGAAAGCCCAATTTGGAACAGATAAAATAAATGGAAGATAAAAAATTGAATAAATACGATAAAGCTTATTTGAGAATTGCCAGGGAATGGGGTTCACTTTCGTATTGTAAGCGAAAACAAGTAGGCGCTATTATCGTAAAAGACCGAATGATTATATCTGATGGATATAACGGGACACCGTCCGGTTTTGAGAATTGCTGTGAAGACGAAGACGGATTAACCCGTTGGGATGTTTTGCATGCCGAAGCAAATGCGATCCTGAAAGTTGCCAGATCAACACAATCGTGTGAGGGAGCAACTTTGTATATTACACTTTCGCCTTGCAAAGAATGCAGCAAATTAATTCACCAGTCCGGAATAAAAAGAGTGGTGTATCAAAACGGATATCGCGATGATTCCGGAATTCAGTTTTTAATAAAAGCAGGTGTCGAAGTCGAACATATTCCTGTTTTAGAAGAGTAATGAAATTAAACTCAAAATATTTGCCAATCATTATCGGAGCTACCTTTGCTCTGGGAATAGTCAGCGGAAGCCTAATGAACGCTCCCGTTGATGATCAGCTTTTGGCTAAAAATTACTCGAAAACCAAGCTGAACAAACTGATTGATTTTATCAATAACGAATATGTTGACAGCATCAATACAGATTCTATTGTAAATCTTACGGTAGATAATATTCTCTCAAAACTAGATCCGCATTCTGTTTATATTCCGCCAACAGAACAAGCTGAGGTTGCTGAAAGTATGAAAGGAGATTTCGTTGGAATCGGAATTAATTTTTATATGTATAAAGATTCTGTTGCGATTATAAAACCAATTGAAAACGGACCTTCGGCGAAAGCGGGAATAAAATCAGGTGACCGAATTTTATTTGCAGGAAAAACGAAATTATTTGGGCGAAAATTGCCTTCAGACAGTTTATTCTCTAAGCTAAAAGGAATAAAAGGTTCTGAAATTGAATTGACCGTTTTTAGAAAATCAGAACAAAAGAAACTAAAGTTTAAAGTAAAACGAGATATTATCCCAATAAAAAGTGTGGATGCTTCTTTATTGCTCGATAATAAAACAGGTTACATGAAAATTAACCGTTTTGCCGAAACGACTTTTAATGAGTTCAAAACCGGTTTAACCAGACTGAAACAAAGCGGAATTGAGTCTTTGGTTATTGATCTTCGTGATAATGGCGGCGGCTATATGGAAGAAGCCATTGCAATTGCTGATGAGTTTTTGAAAGACAAACAATTGATCGTTTTTACTAAAAATAAAAACGGAACTACCGAAAAAACATATGCCACAAAAGCAGGAAGTTTCGAAACCGGAAAAGTCTATGTTTTAATCAATGAAAATAGTGCCTCAGCAAGCGAAATTTTGGCTGGAGCAATTCAGGATAGTGATCGCGGGACTATTGTGGGCCGTCGTTCTTTTGGTAAAGGATTGGTACAGCGCGAAATGGATTTTAATGACGGATCTGCGGTGCGATTGACCGTGGCGAGATATTATACGCCAACCGGAAGATCGATCCAGAAACCTTATAAAAAAGGAAATGAAGAATATTTTAAAGAATCAGAATCTCGTATAAAATCAGGAGAACTTTATGCAAAAGACAGTATAAAAGTGGCTGATTCCTTAAAATTTAAAACTCCAAAAGGGAAGATCGTTTACGGTGGTGGCGGAATTGTTCCGGACATTTTTGTACCAATAGAAGCAGAACACGGAAACGAGAACGTCGCTTATTTGATGCAAACCGGAATTGTTGGTCATTTTGTTTTTGAAGAATTAGATAAAAACAGAAACGCTTTTTCAGGACTTAATTTTAATGAGTTTTTGGCTAAGATGAAAAGTTCAGACGTCAATTTTAAAAAGTTTAGAACCTATATTTTAATGACGGGTTTAGATCTGAAATTAGATAAAACCAAAGCTTTGGTAAATCGTTACATTACAGCAGAATTTGCGAGACAGCTTTATGGAGAATTATATTACTATGATGTTATCCTGAAAGAAGATGCGATGATTAAAGCAGTTTTGAATCCAAAAAAGTAATCCTTAATTTTTGATCAGATGAAAATAGAAACTATTGTAAATGCTGAAATTGAGCTTCTGACAGCCATTAAAAATGCAGATGTTCCTACTTTGGATAAAATGCTGCACGATGATTTGCTTTTTAATTTACCCGACGGACAAACGATTACGAAAGAATTCGATCTGAATTCATATCGTTCAGGCAAAATGAAAATTGAAGTAATAGAAGCGTCAGATCAAATTATTAATATAATAGATGATCTGGCTGTAGTTACAGTAACTGTTATGTTGAAAGGAACGTATGATGGTAATCTTTTAAATGGAGCCTTTAGATACATCAGAGTCTGGAAACAGTTTGAAGAAAATATAAAAGTAATAGCGGGAAGTTGTGCTGTCTTAAAATAAAACAATAATTTTAAATAATATAACAGATCATTTTAGGAAATGAGCGAGCTTTACAACTCAAATAGAAAATATGAAAAATCTAAAAAGAATAAGTTTTCTGGCAGTACTAATGGCATTTGTGATTTCTTGTGCTGGTATGAAAGATAAAAATACGATTTCAGGAAAAGTTGAATCCATTGAATTTGGAAAAGACGGTTATACGGCTAAAATCAATACAACTAAAAATGAGGTTTATTATGCTGTAATCAGCATTGTAAATGTTGGTGGCCCACAAAACTACAAGAAATTAAAAGTAGGTGATGAGGTTTCGTTAAAAGGAGAAATCTGGAAAACCGATACAGAGAAACATATTAAAGTAAAAGAAATTGTTTCAGTAAAATAAGGCTTGTTTTTTTTACATTAAGAGATTAGCTTAACAGTTATTTTACCATTAAGAGATTAAGAAAAATTAAGCTTTACGGCTAGATTTTCGTAATCTCTTAATGGTTTTATTTTATAAGATATTTAAGTATTTGTAGTATTATATGTAGCAAGCTTGATAAACTTAATCTCTTAATGGTAGATGAAAAAAACTAATGTTTTAAATTCTATCGAATACTATCATGAGCGTGGGTCTGTACGCCGTTATTCCATAAAGTAAGAATATCTGTGGCAACAGCGGCGCCACTTCCGGCAGCAATTGCCAGTTGGCTTCTCCAGCCTGCTAAAGTCCCTATAACATAAATGCCATCGGCTACTTTATGATCGTTGTTTTTAAGCTGAATACGTTGTTTTTCAGGAAGTGCTTTTTTATGAGGTTCAATATATTGAGTTAAACCTTCAATGTCAAAAGTATTGGCAGAACCAATTCCTACAACGATATTTTTTGTTTTATATGAGTCTTTATTTGTAGTAACAGTAAATTCAGGATAAGTACCTTCAAGTTTAATTACCTTCTCATTCTGTATTTGAGTAATATGAGGGTAAGTCATTGCTAAATGCTGTGTGCTTTCGAATAATAATTCCGAACCCAATTTGCCGGGTCTTATGCCATAAGCGTTATAGAAGATCGCTTCTTGTAAAGAAGAGCTTTTTTGGTGGGTAAAAATTCCGATTTTCTTATCGGTTGCAAAAGCTTTGTTTTTGGCAGATCCTAAAACGAGTGCACAAGAAATGCCTGATACACCTCCGCCAATAATTAAAACTTCAAACATATTATCGTCCGTTTGTTTTCTCTTCAATTCTTTTAGAAATTCTAAAAATCAAAAGAATCAATACGGCACAAAATGAAGCTGCAATTCCAATAAAAGCAACTACACTATCTCCCTGAAAAGGATTTTTGAAGTCTAGCAACGTAATATTAAAAACAATTAAAGCTAATGCTAAAAGCACTAAGATGGAAGTAAAGATTTTCATAATGGTTGTTTATTTGCCTAAAATAATAAAGTAAAACCTTTAGATGTTAAAAAATATCCTCAAGTTGTATTTTAGAAATTTTATGGGGTAAATTTATAAAAATAAATGTTAGACAAACAAACCTTTAACATTAGCAGCAAATAATTTAACAGCAATCGCTAAAAGTATCACTCCAAATGTCTTACGAACAACGCCAAGTCCGTTTTCTCCTAATAAAGTTTCGATTTTTTTAGAAGATTTTAAAACAATATAAACCAATATGATATTTAATATAATGGCAATTATGATATTAATGGTGTGAAATTGAGAACGCAACGAAAGTAAAGTAGTCATAGTTCCTGCTCCGGCAATTAACGGAAATGCTAAAGGAACAATAGAAGCTGATCCCGGCTCTTCGTCGCGATAGATTCTGATTCCTAAAATCATTTCAAGAGCAAGGAAGAATAATACAAACGAACCCGCTACGGCAAATGAGTGAACATCAATGCCTATAAGGCTTAAGAAGCCTTCGCCCACAAAAAGAAAAACAATCATAATAAGTCCTGCAACTATCGAAGCCTTCTCAGATTCGATATGTCCCACTTTTGCTCTTAAATTCACAATAATCGGAATCGACCCTACAATATCAATTACGGCAAAAAGTACCATTCCAACAGTAATTATTTCTTTAAAGTCGATTTCTAGCATATCACTTTGATTTTAAGGGTTTAAAATTTTTGCAAAGGTAGATAATAAAGGTAGGTGTTTTTTTGACACGATGTATTTTTGTTATAAAAACACGTTACATGTGTTGAAAAAGTGATATATGTAACAATTATTGTTTGTTGCACAGAGTTTCGCAAAGTATTCTCGCAAAGATTCACAAAGCTTGAATTGTAAAAAGATTAAAAACAGAATGATTCTTTGTTAATCTTTGTGAAAAACTCTGTGAATCTTTGTGGTAGATTTTTTATCCGTTTTCTTTGTCTATCTTTGCACTTTATAAATTTCAGTACTTTATTATCATGTTTCAATTAGGGAAAACCATTATTTCAGAAGATATTCTTGAAAAAGAATTTGTGTGCAACTTGTCAGCTTGTAAAGGAGCTTGCTGTGTTGATGGAGATGCAGGTGCGCCTTTAAGCGAAGCGGAAACTAAAATCATGGAAGAAATTTACCCTAAAGTAAAACCTTTTTTACGTAAAGAAGGAATTGCTGCAATCGAAGCGCAGGGAACCTGGGTAAAAGGAACTGATGGGGATCTTGAAACGCCGTTAATCGACGAGAAAGATTGTGCCTACGTTATTTTTGACGGTAAAACCGCTCTTTGCGGAATCGAGCAAGCTTACAATCAGGGAATCATCGATTGGAAAAAACCAGTTTCCTGTCATTTATATCCAATTCGTGTAAAAGACTTTACGGAGTTTGCTGCGGTTAATTACGACAAGTGGGATATCTGTGACGATGCCTGTTCTTTAGGAAAAGAATTAGAAGTTCCGGTCTATAAATTTGTCAAAGAAGCATTGATTCGCCGCTTTGGGCAAGACTGGTATTTAGAGCTTGAAAAAGTAGCCGAAGAGCTCAAAAAGTCTTAAAAATCTTCACGCTTTAGTTACTGCTTTATAAGCTTGTTTTTTAACCCAAAAAATAAAGTTTTAACTCAAAAAAAAACTTTTAAAAACAATTGCATATTTCTTGCTTTTTATAACAAAAAGTCTATATTTTACAGGGGCTTTAGGTTTAAAAGGTGGTATTAAATACCTCATTTACAAATATTTAATTATTGTCTGAAAAATATCTCATTTTTCATGCGTTGTTAAAAACTACGTCGAATTGTGAATAAGTTTGGCTTTCATTTTTAGCGATAAATGACAATCTTTGTAGTCTATTGAAATAGTAAAAATTCAATACAAAAATTAAACAAAAATTACCATGTCACAAGTCGAGCCAATATTACAAGAAAATAAAAATCGTTTCGTTATTTTTCCTATCAAACACCATGATATTTGGGAATGGTACAAGAAAATGGAGGCTAGTTTCTGGACTGCCGAAGAAATCGATTTGCACCAGGACTTGACTGACTGGAATAATAAATTGAGTGAAGACGAAAGATATTTCATTAAACATATCCTGGCGTTCTTTGCTGCTTCTGATGGAATTGTAAATGAAAACCTTGCTGAGAACTTTGTAAACGAAGTGCAATATGCCGAGGCGAAATTTTTCTATGGTTTCCAGATCATGATGGAAAACATTCACAGCGAAACGTATTCTCTATTAATTGACACTTACGTGAAAGATGAAGCAGAGAAAGCTGAATTGTTTAACGCTTTAGAAGTTTTTCCTGCAATTAAGAAAAAAGCAGACTGGGCTTTAAAATGGATCGACTCAGATTCGTTTGCTGAAAGACTAATTGCTTTTGCTGCTGTTGAAGGAATTTTCTTTTCAGGTGCTTTCTGTTCTATTTATTGGTTGAAAAAACGTGGTTTAATGCCAGGTTTAACTTTTTCTAACGAATTGATTTCCCGTGACGAAGGTGTACACTGTGACTTTGCAGTACACTTACACAATCATCACCTGATCAATAAAGTGCCAAAAGAAAGAATCAAAGAAATCATCGTTGATGCTTTAGACATCGAAAGAGAATTTGTTACAGAATCACTTCCGGTAAGTTTAATAGGTATGAATGCCGTTTTAATGACGCAATACCTGGAATTTGTTGCTGACAGATTATTAGTAGAATTAGGTTGCGAGCGTGTATATGGATCAGCGAATCCGTTTGACTTCATGGATATGATCTCACTTCAGGGAAAAACCAATTTCTTTGAAAAACGTGTTGCCGAGTATCAAAAATCGGGTGTGATGAACACAGATAGCGATGCTCAGAAAATTTCATTTGATGCAGATTTTTAGACAACAAGAATAGTTTAGCGTTACCTCGAAACGCTGGAAAGAATAAAATTTTTATAATAAATATTTTCGCTTGAATCTCTTTCCCAAATCGCAGATTCAATGACAATTTTTAATGCTTTTTCAATCTGTTTTCCAGACTGGAACAGGTAACTATTGAGAATCCTACAATTCTCAAAAAAATAATTTAAAAACACGCAATGTTTAAGTCCTGGAATTCGTTATTCCAGTGTCTTTCATTTTTTCAATAACTAAAATAGTAAGCTTATGTATGTAGTAAAAAGAGATGGTCACAGAGAGCCGGTAATGTTTGATAAGATTACAGAAAGAATCAAAAAATTGTGTTACGGTTTAAATGAACTTGTAGATCCTGTTAAGGTAGCTATGCGTGTTATTGAGGGATTGTATGATGGGGTTTCAACTTCTGAACTTGATAATCTTGCGGCAGAAACAGCAGCTTCTATGACAATTGCGCATCCTGATTATGCACAATTAGCGGCGCGTGTGGCAATTTCGAACCTACATTCAAATACAAAAAAATCGTTCTCAGAAACGATGAAAGATATGTACTTATACGTAAATCCAAGAAATGGACAAGAATCGCCATTACTTTCGGATGAAGTATTCAAAGTAATTCAGGAAAACTCAGAGTTCTTAGATTCACATATCATATATACAAGAGATTTTAATTACGATTACTTTGGTTTCAAAACCTTAGAGCGTTCGTATTTGCTAAAAATAAATGGTAAAATTGTCGAAAGACCACAACATATGTTGATGCGTGTTTCAGTTGGTATTCACCTTGACGATTTAAAATCAGTTATCGAGACTTACGACTTAATGTCTAAAAAGTTCTTCACGCACGCAACACCAACGTTGTTTAATGCAGGAACTCCAAAACCACAAATGTCTTCTTGTTTCCTTTTGGCAATGCAGGATGATAGTATTGATGGTATTTATGATACATTAAAACAAACGGCTAAGATCTCGCAATCAGCGGGAGGAATTGGTCTTTCTATTCATAACGTTCGTGCAACAGGATCTTATATTCGCGGTACAAACGGAACTTCAAACGGAATCGTGCCAATGTTGAGAGTGTTCAACGATACGGCGCGTTACGTAGATCAGGGTGGTGGAAAACGTAAAGGAAGTTTTGCGATTTATATCGAAACATGGCATGCTGATATCTTCGAATTTTTGGATTTAAAGAAAAATACGGGAAAAGAAGAAATGCGTGCAAGAGATTTATTCTTTGCTATGTGGACATCTGATTTATTCATGAGACGTGTTCAGGAAGATGCATCATGGACTTTAATGTGTCCTAACGAATGTCCTGGATTATACGATGTTTACGGAGAAGAATTCGAGACAATGTATCTTGATTATGAATTTAGAAATAAAGGAAGAAAAACTATTCGTGCACGTGAATTATGGGAGAAAATCCTTGAATCGCAAATCGAAACAGGAACTCCATATATGTTGTACAAAGATGCAGCAAACCGTAAATCGAATCACAAGAATTTAGGAACAATTCGTTCATCAAACTTGTGTACAGAGATTATGGAGTACACTTCTAAAGATGAAATCGCAGTTTGTAACTTAGCTTCAATTTCATTACCAATGTTTATTGATAACGGAAAATTCGATCACGAAGCACTTTACAATGTTACAAAACGTGTAACCCGTAACCTGAACAAAGTAATCGACAGAAATTACTATCCGGTAAAAGAAGCTGAAAACTCTAACTTGCGTCACCGTCCGGTAGGATTGGGAGTTCAAGGTTTAGCAGATGCTTTTATTATGTTGCGTATGCCGTTTACAAGTGATGAAGCAAAAGTATTGAATCAGGAAATTTTCGAAACATTATACTTCGCAGCTGTAACCGCTTCTATGGAAATGGCAAAAGAGGAAGGGCCATATTCTACATTTGCAGGTTCTCCAATGTCACAAGGAGAATTCCAATACAATATGTGGGGAATGAAAGATGAAGAATTATCAGGCCGTTGGGACTGGGCTTCATTAAGAAAAGAAGTAATGGAGCATGGAGTTCGTAACTCATTATTAGTTGCGCCAATGCCAACAGCTTCGACTTCACAAATTCTTGGAAACAACGAAGCTTTCGAACCCTATACATCAAACATTTACACACGTCGTGTATTGTCTGGAGAATTCATTGTTGTAAACAAACATTTACTTCATGATTTAGTAGACAGAGGTTTGTGGAACGAAACATTGAAACAAGAAATCATGCGTCACAACGGATCTGTTCAAAATATTGATGTGATTCCACAAGACCTGAAAGAATTATACAAAACAGTTTGGGAAATGTCGATGAAAGACATTATCGATATGTCACGTCAGAGAGGTTATTTTATTGATCAATCACAATCATTGAACTTGTTCATGCAGGATGCAAACTATTCTAAACTGACGTCAATGCACTTCTATGCTTGGCAATCTGGTTTAAAAACAGGAATGTATTACCTGAGAACAAAATCTGCGGTTGATGCGATTAAATTCACCCTAAACAACGATAAAAAAGAAGAAGATGTGCCAGAAGCAGTTTTAGTTCCTGAAACTGAAGCAATCAGCGTTGAGGATTACAAAGCGATGTTGCTAAAAGCACAAGCAGGAGATCCTGAAGATTGTGAAATGTGTGGATCTTAATTCTTGATTAGAAGAAAGAGAATAGAATAAAGAGAATAGAATAAAGAGGAAAGATTTTATTCTTAATTTATAGAAAGCAGTTGTCGTAATGATAGCTGCTTTTTTTTTATCAATTCCGAGAAAAAAGGAAATTTTAATTTTTTATAACATAGCCAGAGGTTTCAAGCTTGGGGACACAATACATTATCCGATTCAATATGCGTCCCAAGGTTTAAAACCTCGGGCTATGTTATTATATTGTCTGATTCTATATGTATCCTAAGGTTGAAATCTCGGGCTATGTATTGTATTATCCGATTCAATATGCGTCCCAAGGTTGAAACCTCGGGCTATGTTATTATATTGTCCGATTCTATATGTGTCCTAAGATTGAAATCTCGGGCTATGTTGTATAGCTGTTTGAATAAAAAATATTTCATACAAATAGATTGTAGTTTCGTGATTTAATTAATTTCGTCCATTTCATATCAATTCGAATTAAACAATATCCCTCAAAAATCTACGTTTAAATTAATACCAAAGATTTTTAAAAATCAGCACCTTAGCATCTAAGTAACTTAGCTCCTTAGCACCTTCCTTAAATTAAACCTTTAAAGAAAACTAAAGTCTTATTGCTAAACAAATTCCTGTGTTATGAAAAAAAGCAATCTTTGGTCGTTACGGTTGGGATTTTCCGGAAAAGAATCCTATAAAATTGAGGAACTAGGATTAGAAAAATTTCTAAAGCATTCCTATGATTCAAAGTTTGACAAACAACTTCCTGCTTTTTTAGACGACGACCCCAAGACACTTATCGAACTTAAGGAATTACGCGAATCTATAAAAGCCGCCGATTCAGAAGAAAAAAAGAAGATCCTCAAAAAAGAAATCTACTCGACTATTGAATTAAAAAAATGGTGGATTGCCAAAATGCGAAACGACGAATTTCCGTTACGTGAAAACATGGTTTGTTTTTGGCACAATCATTTTGTTTCCACTTCTCAAAAAGTAAAAGTTACCTACTGGATGTATCAGCATAATATGATTTTACGCGAAAATGCCTTTGGGAACTTCAAGGAACTCACGAAGCAAATCGTAAAATCGAATGCTATGGTGAAATACTTAGACAATGTCGATAATAAAAAAGGCAAATACAATGAGAATCTAAGCCGTGAATTACTCGAATTATTCACCATCGGGATTGGGAATTATTCTGAAAGTGATATCAAAAACGGAGCAAGAGCTTTGGCGGGATTAAATTATGGCGATGACGGAGCAGTTTACAGGCGTTTTGCTGAAGACGATTCTGATAAAACATATTTCGGTAAAACCGGAAATTGGAAAGCAGATGATCTCGTCGATATTATTTTTGAGCAAAAGGAGATACCATATTTAATTACCCGAAAAATTCTGAAATGGTTTATTTATGATAATCCATCAGATGAATTGGTAACTTATTATGGCGATTATTTAAGAAAAGTAAAGTTTGAAATTGAACCATTACTCACTAAAATATTTACCGAAGAATATAAAAAAGATATTTCAGGCACTAAAATAAAAGATCCCTTGGTTTATATTCTGCAGCTTTTAGACGAATTGCATATTGACGATCTTGATGATACGATAGTTTTGTATTTTTTGAAACAACAAGGAATGGATCTATACAATCAGGTTAATGTAAAAGGTTGGGACGGTGGAAATTCCTGGCTGACTTCGCAGGTCTATTTGCAGCGGAATAATACATCAGATTTGCTTTGCAGCGGAAGAAGTGTTACCAGAAAAGTATTGAATACAATGGCTTCTGAAACTGAAAAACCAAAATCAGAATTGGAGAAAATTGACGTGAAAATCGATTTTGATTCCAATGGAAATAACAAAACCATTATCACCGAGTTATCGAACAGATTATTATTTAAAGTCAATGATTCGATGCAAAAAGACATGGAGAATTTGGTGAAATATGATTTTGACCCAAAAGAAGAACATGCCAGTTTTGCCGTAATAAGGCTCTTTAATTATATCACAAAACTACCCGAATATCAATTAATTTAGAAAGCTACAGCCATGAACAGAAGGAATTTTCTAACGCTTACAGGAACTCTTACAGGCGGAATGCTTGTGCTTCCTGATTTTTTACACGCTTTTGGTTCGCAAAATAATTTAGTAATCGGCGAACAGTGTGTTGTATTTGTTCAATTGAATGGAGGAAACGACGGATTGAATACTTTTATTCCGTACGATAATCCGTTGTATTATGATTTAAGAACAAAAATTGCTTTGAATAAGGATGTCGTTGTCGGAAAAAATAAAGGAATGGCATTTCATCCTTCGTTAAAAGATTTTGCTCAAATGCAGCAAAACGGAGATTTAACTGTAATTCAGAATGTGGGATATCCGGAGCCAATTCGTTCTCATTTTCGAAGTCAGGAAATTTGGCAGACCGCAACAGATTCGAATAAATATATTAATGAAGGCTGGTTAGGAAGGTATTTAGATTTACAATGTAACGGACATCAGGCAACGGCAGGAATAAATCTGGATTCTATCGATAATCTGGCATTAAAAGGAATGGAACCCAATTCGATAACCGTAAAAGATCCAAACCGATTTAAGATAAAAGGAAATAAAGAAGAAGATATAACCTTATCGGATAATCCACAATTAGATTTTGTTCGAAAAATAGCCAATTCAGTTACCGAAGGATCTGATGAAATCCAGAAAGCATTAGCGAAATCAAAATCAGAAATCACTTATCCTAAAACCGATTTATCTAAAAACTTAGAATGGATTGGCCGATTGATAAAAGGGAATCTAAATTCGAAAGTATATTATACTTCTCTTGGCGGATTTGATACGCATGATAATCAGCTTGCGATTCACGAGAAAAAATTAGCCGATTTAAATGATGCGATATACAGTTTTTATCAGGATTTAAAACAAGCGCAATTGCTTCAGAATGTTACAGTGGTAGTTTTTTCGGAATTTGGACGACGAGTAAAAGACAACGGAAACGGAACAGATCACGGAACTGCAGCGCCAATGTTTATTATTGGAGGAAATAACAAAGGAACAATTTTAGGAAATAATCCAGATCTGGCAAACTTGGATAATGGCGATTTAAAATATGAAATTGATTTTAGAAGTGTGTATGCTTCACTGTTACAGCAGAAAATGAATTTCGATTATGCAAAAATTGGGATTAGGAATAAACCGGTTTCGGGATTGTTTTAAAATTTTATAGCCACAAATTTCACGAATTCCCGCAAATTTTTATTTGTTGTAATTAGTATTTTTTTTGAAACTGAATTAGTGAAATTGAATTTTAATCGGCAATTAATTTGTGTAAATTTGTGAAATTCGTGGCAGAAAAACTTGATGAAATATGGAAATCATAAAATTATCTAAAGATAGAGACACTGAAAAAAAGGTTTTGGCTAAACAACTATGGAATAGTGTATCTGGTGATGTTAAGAGAGAATTAGATATTCGTATCCAAAATTTAGAAAATGGAAAAACTGAATTGTATACTTGGGATGAGGTTAAGGCTCATTTAAGATCTCTTAGATAATTCTAATTCCTATAATTAGTTAGTTGTCGAGCTACTTATGAAGATTGCTCCTTCGTTTAAATGACAATATTAAGAATAAAACTTAGAATTTTAGCGACTCAAAACCTTAGAATCTTAGAAAAACCAATTGTAAATATCTCATATTAAGTCGATATTTTTATATTATCATACAAAACATCATAAATTTGTTAAGAAATCCTTTTTTGTTTCATAAAATGCAATATTTTTTTTGGTGCAGTGAAAATAATTTATACATTCGCAGAGAATTTATTGAAAAACACAAACAAAATGGCAAGTAACCGTTTTTATTTTAGCAACTCTTTTTATTTCTTCTTTAGTAGAAGTGAGGATTGTGCTATGGTTATTTGAGAAAATTAAAAAAGACAAATAAAACTAATATACAATCCTGATGAAAATCAGGATTTTTTTTTGAATATATGACAACTAAAATTGCAATACAAGGTATAAAAGGTTCTTTTCATCATCAGGTTGTGAAAGAGTATTTCTCTGAAAATGTGGATATTGATGAGTGTTTGTCTTTTGAAGAATTGGTTGACAGTCTTCTTTCGGGAAAATCTGATCAGGCAGTTATGGCGATAGAAAATTCGATTGCAGGACCAATTATCCCGAATTATGCCTTGATTGACAAGAATAATTTGCACATTATTGGAGAGCATTATTTGAGTATTCACCAAAATTTAATGGTTTTGAAAGGTCAGAAAATCGAGGATATAAAAGAAGTTCATTCGCACCCAATGGCCATTCTGCAATGTATGGATTTCTTAAAACAATATCCAAACATCAAATTGGTTGAAGATAAAGATACAGCTGAAACTGCCAGAAGAATTCAGGAAAAACAATTAACCGGAATTGCAGCAATAGGAAGTAAGGTAGCTTCGGAAATGTATGATCTGGAAATTATTGCGCCGGAAATTCAGACGATCAAAAACAACATGACACGTTTTGTAATCATCAAAAAGCAAAATTCATTTTTGCCTGAAAACGAAATCAACAGAGCGTCAATCAAATTTGAATTAGATCACAAAAGAGGAAGTTTGGCGGCGGTTTTAAATGTAATGAGCGATTGCAAATTGAATTTAACTAAGATTCAGTCGCTTCCAAAAATAGAAACACCCTGGAAATATTCATTTTTCGTAGATGTAACATTTGAGAAATACGAAGATTTTGCAAAAGCCAAATCGCTATTAAATATAATGGCAGAATATTTAAAGGTATTGGGAGAATATAAAAACACGAAACCTTTAAGTCAGTCTTAAAGTTGGAAAGTCGAAAGTCTTAAAGTCAAAAAAGCATACAGCTTACGGCATAAAGCCTAAAGCATTTTTTAATAAAAAATAAAAATGATTACAACAGCAAAAAGATTAGATACAGTTGAAGAATACTACTTCTCATCAAAACTGAGAGAAGTTCGTCAATTGCAATCTGAAGGAAAATCTATCATCAATATGGGAATTGGAAGCCCTGATTTGAGTCCGTCGAAAGCAGTAATTGAAGCAGTTGCTGCAGCAATTCTGGATGAAAACGGGCATGGTTATCAGAGCTATCAGGGATTACCGGAATTGAGAAAAGGGATGGCAGATTTTTATCAGAATCAGTTTGGTGTTGAATTGAACCCTAATAATGAGATTTTGCCTTTGATGGGTTCAAAAGAAGGGATTATGCACATTTCGTTAGCATTTTTAAATGAAGGCGATCACGTTTTGATTCCGAATCCGGGTTATCCAACCTATACTTCGGTAACCAATCTGGTTGGAGCAGTTCCAATTTATTATGATCTGAAAGAAGCAAATGCATGGGAACCGGATTTTGAAGCTCTAGAAAAATTAGACCTGAAGAAAGTAAAAATTATGTGGCTGGGTTATCCGCACATGCCAACAGGAGCAAGAGGAAGTTTAGCATTATTTGAAAAATTGGTTGCTTTTGCTAAAAAACACAACATATTATTGGTCAACGATAATCCGTATAGTTTTGTTTTGAATGATAACCCAATGAGTTTATTGCAGGTTGAAGGTGCCAAAGAAGTGGCTTTAGAACTAAACTCTTTAAGTAAAACATTCAATATGGCAGGCTGGAGAGTTGGGATGGTTTTAGGAAATCCTGAAATTATCGATGCGGTCCTAAAAGTAAAAAGCAATATGGACAGCGGAATGTTCTATGGAATTCAGAAAGGGGCAGTTGCAGCTTTGAATTGTGATAAATCATGGTTCGAAGATCAAAACAAAATTTACAGACGCCGAAGAGAATTGACAGAAAAATTAGCAGAAAAATTAGGCTGCGAAGTTTACAAAGAAGGAGTTGGGCTTTTTGTCTGGGCGAAACTTCCGGAAGGAATCGAATCATCAGAAAAGTTCATAGACGAGATATTATACGAGAAACATATTTTTATCACCCCGGGAACAATCTTCGGAAGTAATGGTGAAGGATATATAAGATTCTCGTTGTGTGTAAAAGAAGAAAAAGTACAAGAAGCGATAGATAGGTTTTAAGTATTAAGATTTTAGAATAAAGAATAAAGAATCCGGATTTTGACATAGTTTATCAGGCTGAACGAAGTCGAAGTCCACATTCCAATTGGAGCCCCCTTCGACTTCGCTCAGGGTGACAGAAAAAAATAAAGGTCTTGAAAAAACGAGAAGCCCTAGCCCTGATAGAAGCGGCATCCTTTAATGGTTGGGTTCATCATAAAAGATACAGCGGATAGCAGGAAATAGCTTCTAATAAAAAGAATTATGAAAGTATACGTAATAGGAATAGGGCTAATAGGCGGTTCGATGGTGCTTGACATCAAAGAAAAACACCCCGATGCTACTATTTTTGGAATAGATAATAACGAAAAACACTTGCAGGAAGCAATTGATTTAGGTGTTATCGACAAGGCGGGAAGCTTTGAGGAATTGGCAGATGCTGATTTTGTAATTGTTTCGGTTCCCGTAGATGTGGCTTTGGTGGTTCTGCCTAAAGTTTTGGATGCAGTTGGAGATAAAACAATTGTTTTTGAAGTAGGATCGACTAAAAAGCCAATTTGTGAAGCTGTTGCCAGTCACCCAAAAAGAAGAAATTTTATCGCAACGCATCCTATAGCGGGGACGGAGTTCTCAGGACCTTCGGCAGCGATAAAAGGTTTGTTTCAGGGGAAAACGAATATCATTTGTGAGGTGGAAAAAACCACTTTTAAATTGCAGGAAAGAGCATTGAAACTTTTTAGCGAAATAGGAATGAGGATTCGATATATGGATCCAACTTCGCACGACAAACACATTGCTTACGTTTCGCATTTGTCGCACATTAGTTCATTTATGTTGGGAAAAACAGTAATGAACAAAGAAAAGGACGAACAGGATATTTTTGATATGGCGGGAAGTGGATTTGAAAGCACGGTACGTCTGGCAAAAAGTTCTCCCGCAATGTGGACACCGATTTTCAAGCAAAACAAGGAACACGTTATTGAAACATTAGAAGAATACATTTCAAATCTGAGTCGGTTTAGGGATTTGTTAAAAGAAGATAATTACAATGCCATTTTTGAAGAAATGGAAAGCACGAATAAAATCAAAGAAATATTAAACGGATTAACAATTAAAAAGTAAAAATAGAATTAAGATGGAAAATAAGAAAGAAATGAGAAAGTGGTTAGATGATTTCAATTTAAATCACCCACTTGTGATAGCTGGACCATGTAGTGCAGAAACGGAAGATCAAGTATTGAAGATTGCGCATGAATTAAAAGATTCAAAAGTTAGTGTATTCAGAGCTGGAATCTGGAAACCAAGAACGCGTCCGGGAGGATTTGAAGGTGTTGGAGAAATTGGTTTAAAATGGTTGCAAAAAGCAAAAGCTGAAACTGGTTTGTTAATGGGAACTGAGGTTGCGACTGCAGCACACTGTAAACTAGCTTTAGAACATGATATAGACGTTTTATGGGTTGGTGCCCGTACAACTGCAAACCCATTCGCAGTTCAGGAAATTGCTGATACCTTAAAAGGAACTGATAAAATCGTTTTGGTTAAAAACCCTGTAAACCCGGATTTAGCTTTATGGTTAGGTGGTGTTGAGCGTTTACACATGGCTGGAATCGAGAAATTAGGAGTTATCCACAGAGGTTTTTCTACTTACGAAAAAACAAAATACAGAAATATCCCGGAATGGCAAATTGCTATCGAATTGCAAAATAAATTCCCTGATTTACCATTAATCATCGATCCGTCTCACATTACAGGAGATCGTAAAATGATTTTTGAAGTAACGCAAGAGGCTTTAGATTTGAACTACGATGGTATGATCATTGAAACGCACTACGATCCGGACAATGCCTGGTCTGATGCTGCTCAACAAGTTACTCCAGACGCTTTGAAACAAATCATTAAAGATTTGACGATCAGAAAAACGGATGATACTACAGATCAGTACACTCAAAAAATGACAAAACTAAGAGCTAACATCGACGTTCTTGATGCTAACTTATTAGAATTGTTAGGAAAACGTATGAAAGTAGCTGACGAAATTGGTCAGGTGAAAAAAGATGCAAACGTAGCGATTCTTCAAAACAACCGTTGGAACGAAATCTTAGGGAAAATGATTCTTGAAGGAGAGAAAAAAGGTCTTACTGAAGAGTTTGTTTTGAAGATGTTCAAAGCAATTCACCAGGAAAGTATTGGTCACCAGGAAAAAGTAATCAACGCTTAATTTCTTTTAAACCATATAAGTGATGTAAGTTAATTTTGAAATTATTTTAAAGTTCTCTTATAACATTATTTAAAAATAGATTGTTTTTTTAAGAATCTCCGGCACTTTGTAAAAGAAGTGCTGGAGATTTTTTTTTGTTTAACACAAAAAAATAAAAGGTTAAATATGATTTTCTATACAAACATAGCCCAAGGTTTCAACCTTGGGGACAAAGATTGTGAATATGCATTGCAACCCCAAATATTGCGACCCTTGATTGCGTCTTCAAGGTTGAAACCTTGGGCTATATTTTTCACAGCTTTTAATCTCAATCTTAGGCTAATATTTTCTTATATAACTTATATGGTTAAATATTTTTTTTAAATCCATTCCAACCTTTTTAGATTTTATATGCTCTATAGTTATATACAAACTTAACTATCGCGTTATGAAATCAAAAAGACGTTTATCCAAGCCAGATTTTTTTCAGGTAAATTTGAAAATACTACTTTTTTTCTTAGTGTTCTTTGGAACAAAAACTTTCGCACAAAGCCCTGAACTTACTGTAAAAGGTGAGGGTGCGGAAAAAGTGAGAATGAATAAACTAATCGTCAATGTAAAAGTGGTAGGAAATATCGCTTACACTACTGCCGAAATGCATTTTTTTAATTCGGGAACTCGCCAGATGGAAGGAGAGCTTATTTTTCCGTTACCTGAAAATGTTTCGGTTTCAAGATATGCCATTGATATAAATGGAAAAATGCGTGAGGCAGTTCCGGTAAATAAAAATAAAGGGAAACAGGTTTTTGAGGCCATAGAACATCGTCGCGTTGATCCGGGATTGTTAGAGAAAGTCGATGGAAATAATTTTAGAACCAGAATCTATCCTATAATGCCAAACGGAGAACGTACTGTAGTTATTGGTTACCAAGAAGAACTTTCGGCATTTGATAGAGATAATTTGTCTTATCAGTTGGTGAGCCGTTATCCTAAAAAACTCGATAATTTCGAAATGAATATTTCGGTTTTAGGAACTTCAACTTCGCCAACTGTCGCTGAAAACTCCGGTGATGCAATTGTTTTTTCAAAATGGAATCAATCTTTTCAGGCTTCTATAAAAAAAGAAAATTATCAGCCTTCTGAAAAGTTACTTTTTAAGATTCCGATTCAGGAAAATGCTCCAAGTGTTGTGATGCAGAATGTGGGTGGACAGCATTATTTTTATGGCAATACTTTTATCGAAGGAAATAAGATCGCTAAGAAAACACCAGTTTCTATTGGTTTGATCTGGGATAATTCCCTGAGCTGTAAAACAAGAGATCTCAAAAAAGAACTGGCTTTGCTGGATGCTTACTTTCAGAAAATAAAAAACACGAAAGTGACTTTGTACTTTTTGAATTATACTTTCGAAAAACAAAAAGAATACACCATCTCTAATGGAAATTGGTCTGAACTAAAAGCTGTTTTGGAACATACAAAATACGATGGAGGAACTCGCTTTTCGCAAATAAATTTCATAAACAATGACGAATATTTATTTTTTTCTGACGGATTATCTTCTTTGAGTGATAACGTTTTACCAAAAACAAAAAAGCCACTCTATGCGATCACGTCATCAGTTTCTGCTGATTTTGCCTTTTTGAATTACTCGGCAATGCAAACTGGTGGTAATGCTATTAATTTAAATCAGTTAAATCAAGAAAATGCTCTGGATAAATTGGTGAATACGAATCTGAAGTTTTTAGGTATTAAAGAAAATTATACAGTAACAGATTTGTTTTCAATACCGGGAACTTCGGCTTCAGGAAGTTTTAGTTTTTCGGGAATTTCTTTGAATCCAAAAAATGAAGTTACCTTATTATTTGGTTATAATAATGAAGCTGTTTTAGAGCGAAAAATTACTTTAGATGCAAGTCTTCAAAATACAAATGATGTAAATGTTGAAAAGCTTTGGGCGCAGAAAAAAATTGCAAATCTTGATTTTGAATATGCCAAAAATGCTGATGAGATTGAACTTCTGGGAAAGAAATACGGGATCATAACTAAGAATACTTCTCTGATTGTTCTGGAAGATATTCGCGATTATGTTGCTTATGATATTGTTCCTCCAGCAGAATTACGTGAAGAATTTGACAGAATTAAAAAGCAGGAAAATGATAGTCGTTTGGCACAGCAAAAGAATAATTGGGAGAGTATCGAGAGTTATTTTGAAGGATTAAATTCATGGTGGAAAAAGGATTTGAAATATGCTGCTCCAAAACCTTTGCCAGAACCCAAAGTTAAAAATCCCCGAAGATCAGTTAATAATACCATAAACAGAAGTTCAGGAAGAAATGCAAGTGTTATTTCAAGCAGAAGGGCAAATGTTGCGGTTGGTCAGGTTTCAGGAACGGTTTTAGATGAGGAAGGAATAGCCTTGCCGGGAGTGACCATCACCGTACAAGGAGAAAGACAAGGAGTTTATACTGATTTTGATGGTAAGTTTGTAATAAGAGCTGCCGAGAATAGTACACTTAACTTTAGTTATCTTGGTTTTGAGCGTTATCAGGTAAATGTGGGTGCAAATAATCAATTTACAGTTAGATTACGAGAATCTTCAGCACGTTTACAAGAAGTGGTTGTGACTTCATATGCTGCTCCTGTTAGAAAAAAAGATGTTTCATATGCGGTACAATCAATATCAGCTGAAGCGGTTTCTAAAAATGCTGATATATCGCAAGCGCTTGCCGGTAAAGTAGCAGGAGTTCAGGTAGTACCAACGCCACAGAATAATACGTCACTTGTTCAGGGAAATGAAACGCTTAAAGATGAAAAAGAAAATTCAGATACTGAAAATGTGGAATATGAAGATTCAGATGTAATTAAAAACGAACCTAAAACCTGGAATCCCGATAGATTATATCTTAAAGCTTTAGCAGCTGCACCAAAAGAAAGACAATATGAATTGTATTTTGAATTAAGAAACGGACAAGAAAGAAATCCAAGTTTTTATTTTGATGTAGCGCACTTTTTCTACAATCATGGCGATGTTAAAAAAGCATTGCAAATCATTAGTAATATTGCTGATTTAGGTTTAGAGAATCATCAGCTTTATAAAACGTTAACCTATACGTTGCGTCAATGGAAAGAGTTTGATGATGCATTATTTACTGCAAAACAAGTTGCAAATTGGAGAGCACATGAACCGCAAAGCCTAAGAGATTACGCATTGGCTCTGGAAGATTCAGGAAAATATCAGGAAGCTTTTGATGAATTGATCAAAGCTTTAGAAGTAAATTATTACGGAGAAATGAGCGGACAATATGAAGGTGTAGAAGATATTATTTTGATGGATATTAACCGTTTAATGATCGAGCATAAAAATTTAAAAACAGGAAAACTTGACAAAAAGTATTTAGCAAAAATGCCGGTTGATATTCGAATTATAATGAACTGGAACTTGATGGATGTCGATCTTGATTTGCATATTATTGAACCAAACGGAGAAGAATGTTATTACGGGCATAAAGACACAAAAGCCGGAGCCAGATTCTCAAAAGATTTTACACAAGGTTATGGTCCGGAACAATACTTAATTAGAAATGCCGTGAAAGGAAAATATCAAATTAAAACCAATTATTTTGGTGAAAGCGAATTAACAGAAAACGGTCCGGCAACAGTCATGGTAGAAATTTATACGACAAGAGCAGGAAAAACAACCAAAACTTTAAAAACAATTCAGTTAGGTAAAATCAAGGAAAATGAAATATTAGCCGAAATAGTTTGGTAAACAGGTTATTTTTTAATGTCTGTTCTTAATTTTAAAAGGCGAAGTTGCGTTGTTCAATTCTAAAAACGTAATTTTGCCTTTTAATATATTTTAGATTTTCAAGATAATTGAAAATCTAAAATAAACAATCTAAAATTTGAATGACAGGACTCGTATATAAATCTACAGGAAGTTGGTACACTGTAAAATCTGAAAAAGGCGATTTTATAGAATGCCGTATGAAAGGGAAGTTTAGGATGAAAGGTATCAAAAGTACCAATCCTATTGCTGTAGGTGATATTGTCGATTATGAACTCGAAGAAACCTCTGATACTGTAACGGGAACGATTTTTAATATTCACGAAAGAAAGAATTACATCGTTCGTAAATCGGTTAATTTATCGCATCAAATGCATATTATTGCGTCGAATATCGATCGCGTATTTTTATTGATCACGATTAATAATCCACCCACAACCTTCAATTTTATTGACCGTTTTTTGGTAACTGCCGAAGCCTATAATATCGAAACGATTTTAGTTTTTAATAAAATAGATACTTTTGATGAAGCCACTCTTGATGATCAATTGTACATGCAATATGTCTATCAGCAAATTGGTTACAAATGTCTTCGTGTTTCTTCTACAGAAATGAAAGGAATTGAAGAGTTAAAAGAAATGATGATTGGTAAAGTAAGCATGTTTTCAGGACATTCAGGTGTGGGGAAATCTACCTTAGTAAATGCCATGGAACCATCTTTGCATCTTAAAACCAAAACTATTTCTGAAGCGAGCAAACAAGGTCAGCATACTACTACATTTGCCGAAATGTATGATTTGTCTTTTAATGCAAAAATCATCGATACACCAGGGATCAAAGGTTTTGGGATTGTTGATATGGAAAAAGAAGAAATCAGTGGATATTTTCCTGAATTTTTTAAACTGAAAGATCAATGCAAGTTCAACAATTGTCTGCATAAAGAAGAACCGCATTGTGCTATTAAAGCCGCACTAGAAAGAGACGAGATCGCTTGGTCACGTTACAATAGTTACTTAAAAATACTGGAAGGCGACGATGAAAATTATCGTACAGATTCTTATGATGAAGATCGTAAAGCCAGTGATGAGATGAGAAAATAAAAAAATAAATTCCAATTTTTTAAATTCCAATTAGAAAAGAATAAGATGTCAATTGTAGAGATGCACAGCAGTGCATCTTTTTGTATCATAATTTCAAAAATCTGTTTAATTCGTGTAATCTGTGGCTAAATAAATTCACAATTTATAATTCACCATTAATATGAGAGTAGTTCTTCAAAGAGTTTCCCAGGCATCTGTAACTGTAGATGATCAAAAAGTAGCTGATATTCAAAAAGGTTTGTTGGTCTTAGTTGGAATTGAAGATCTGGATACTCAGGAAGATATCGAATGGCTGGTTGGCAAAATCATAAAAATGAGAATTTTTGGTGACGAAAATGACGTCATGAATTGCTCGGTTCAGGATATCGATGGTGATATCATTGTAGTAAGTCAGTTTACACTTCATGCTTCTACAAAAAAAGGAAATCGTCCTTCGTACATAAAAGCTTCAAAACCAGAGTTTGCTATCCCAATGTATGAGAATTTTGTAAAGGCTTTAGAAAAAGAATTCAAAAAGAAAATCCAAACAGGAATTTTTGGTGCAGATATGAAAGTTAATCTGCTCAATGACGGTCCTGTAACGATTTTAATAGACAGTAAAAACAGAGATTAATATATTATTAGAGAAGTGTTAAAGGTTTCTAAAAATAATATATATTTGGCGAAATTACTTACTAATGAAATTAACTTTTTCCGGGTTATTCTTTTTCTTACTTGTTAATCTTTGTTCTGCCCAAAAGACAGATTTTGTTTTTACACCAGTTTCTGATAGTCTTAAAGAAAATGCCAATGCAGTGGTTCGTCTGAACCAATTAGATATTAATATTGTTTCGCAGAGAGATATGAATATCAAGACTCAGCGAGTAATAACTGTCTTAAATGAAAAAGGTTTAGCTGAGATCGATGCATATCAGCACTATGACAAAAGAACCACTATTAAAAACATTGAAGCAACAGTTTATGATTCTTCAGGTAAGGAGATTAAGAAAATTAGGCGAAAAGATTTTACAGATCAAAGTTCTGCCGGCGGTAGTACACTTTTTTCGGATAATCGCTATTTGTATTTAAATTATACACCAATTTCATATCCGTTTACCGTAATTTTTAACTGCGAAATTCAAACTTCAACTACAGCCTTTATTCCCGTTTGGTATCCGTTGTCCGGTTATTTTTTAAGTGTTGAAAAAAGTGTCTTGAATGTCACATATCCTAATGCACTTGGTTTTAAGAAAAAAGAATCTCAGTTTTCTAATTTTAATATAAAGAAAGCTTCAGATACAGATACTAAGCTTTCTTATCTCGCAACTAATATTTTAGCTCAAAAACCGGAAGATTATAGTCCTGTTTTTAAAGATTTATATCCAAAAGTTGCCATGAGCTTAGAATATTTTAATTTAGAAGGTATTGATGGTAATGCAAAAGATTGGAAAGAATATGGCAAGTGGTTTTCGGATAAAATTTTAACAGGTACCACAAATTTACCAGAAGAAACAAAAACAAAGATAAAAGCTTTGGTAGGCAACGAAACAGATCCTGTGAAAAAAGCAAAAATTGTTTATCAATTTGTACAGGAAAAATCCAGATATGTAAGCATTCAGGTAGGAATTGGTGGTTGGAAACCAATGTTGGCAAGCGATGTAGACAGATTAGGTTATGGCGATTGCAAAGCATTGTCTAATTATACAAGAGCATTATTAGATGCAGTAGGAGTTCCGTCTTATTATACTGAATTATACGGTGATTCGAATTTGATGGATATCGATGAGGATTTCTTTTCCATACAAGGAAATCACGCTATCTTATGTGTGCCGGATAAAGATAAATATGTTTTTTTAGAATGTACAAGCCAGGATGATCCTTTTGGATATCAGGCAAACTTCACGGATAACAGAAAAGTTATTGTTATTAAGCCTGATGGAGGAGAAATTATAAGAACAAAAATCTATAATCCATTAGAAAATTCGCAATCAAGTAAAGGAAGTTATATAATAGATGATAAAGGACATTTTTCTGGTCAGGTAAATATTATGTCTGAAGGTTCTCAGTATGGTACAAGAGAGCGTGTGCAGAAATTACAGCCAACAGAAAAAGAATCGCATTATAAAGAGTACTGGAATAATATCAATAATTTGAAACTCGGTAAAATTACTTTTACCAATAACAAAGAAAATATTCAATTTACTGAAGATGTACAAATAAGCGCTATTGATTATGGAAAACTCACAGGAAATAAAATAATTTTTACTGTTGATGCTTTTAATCAAAGTTCGGGGAATGTTAAAAGAATTAGAAATAGAAAAAATCCATTCCAGATCCAACGTGGCTATTTAGATACAGATGAAATCGAGATTAATTTACCAACAAGTTTTGCAATCGAATTTCTTCCTTCAAACTTCGAATTGAAAGGAAAATTTGGTGAATACAAAACTGAAATAATCAAAAAAGAAAATAATAAACTGACTTATAAACGCTCTATATTTATAAATAAAGGCAATTATTCAAATAAAGAATTTGATGAATATCGTCTTTTTATGGAGCAAGTATCAAAAAACGATAACGCCAAAATTATACTAACCAAGAACTAACCAAAATGAAAATTATTAAATTTTTTAGTCTGTTAATTGTGTTACTATTTACTCCAAAAGTAATAGGACAGGAATTTAAACTGGGAAAAGTCTCAATTGCTGAATTAGAGCAGAAAAAGCATCCTAAAGATTCATCGGCAGCTGCCGCCATTTTGTATAAAAAAGGAAAAACCAGAATAGAATTTGATGTGAATTCTGGCTTTGTAAGTGTTACAGAAGTAGAGACAAGGATTAAGATCTATAAAAAAGAAGGTTATAAATGGGCGAACCAAAGTGTTTGGTATCATAATGAGTCTGATTTTAAAGAAAAAGTAGCTTTTAGTGATGCGGTTACTTATAATTTAGTAGATGGTAAGATTGAGAAGATAAAGTTAAAAAGCGATGGAGTTTTTGATGAGGCAGTCGATAAGTTCAGAGGGCAAAAAAAGATCACAATGCCTAATGTCAAAGAAGGCTCTGTTATTGAATTTAGTTATATAATAAGAAGTCCAAGTGCCCGAGTAATAAAAGAGTGGGGTTTTCAGACCAGTATTCCGGTAAATTACTCAGAGTTTGTGACTTATATACCGGAATATTATGTATTTAATGCGAGGCAGAAAGGATATGTTTTCCCTAAGATCACCAGGGTAAAAAATACCAGAACAATAGTTTTTACAAGTAAAGAACGAGGTGGGATAAATAATCCCCTAACATCATTTACTTCGGATAAATTAAATTATACCGAAACACAGACAACGTATGTAGCTGTAGATTTTCCGGCAATGAAAGACGAAGCCTATGTTAATAATATTGATAATTATTCTTCAAGTATTCAACATGAATTGTCGATGACGAAATTCCCGCAGGCAGAGATGAAAATGTATTCGGTTGATTGGAATGCAGTTGTGAAAACAATTTACGAATACCAGGATTTTGGTCCTGAATTGAACAAGTCCGGATATTTTGAAGAGGATTTAAGAAAGAAATTAGAAGGAAAAAATACAATTGATGAAAAAATACTGGTCGTACTGGATCATGTAAAAACGAATGTAAAGTGGAATGATTATTTTGGATACAACTGTGATAATGGTGTTAAAAAAGCATACAAAGAGAAGACAGGAAATATTGCGGATATCAATTTGATGTTAACTGCTATGCTGCGTTATGCAGGTTTAACTGCAAATCCGGTTTTGGTAAGTACCCGTTCCAACGGAATTTCAATTTTTCCAAATAGAACTGCTTTTAATTATGTTATTGCTGCAGTTGAAACTCCAAATGGTAAGATTTTGTTAGATGCATCTGATAAATTTTCGACTCCAAATGTTTTGCCTTTGAGAACTTTAAATTGGTCTGGTCGATTGATTAGAAAAGACGGAAGTTCTGAAGAAGTAGATTTGATGCCTCAAAAAACTTCAAATGATATTGTTTTCATGAGTTATAGTATTGATGCAGAAGGTAAGGTGACAGGAAAAACCAGAAGGCAATGTACAGATTATAATGCCATGATTACAAGAGAGAATATTAATGGGCTTAAAGAAGAAGAATATTTAGAAAAGCTGGAGAATAGAAATAACAAAATCGAAATAAGCGAATATTCAAGAACAAACGAAAAAGAATTATTGTTGCCTACTATGGAAACATATTCATTTACCGGAAATAATTTATGCGAAGTAATAGGAGGGAAAATATATGTAAGTCCTATGTTATTTTTTACAAATGAACAAAATCCTTTCAAGCAGGATGTCAGAGAATATCCAGTTGATTTTGGATTTCCTTTTATGGATAAATATAGTATAACACTTCAAATTCCTGAGGGTTTTACTGCTGAGGTATTGCCTGCTCCATCAATTATTAATATGGAGGATAATTTAGGAAGTTTTAAGTTTATTATTGCCGCAACCGAAAACATGTTGCAGATTAATATCCAACATCAAATTAATGAAGCTATTGTATCTACAGAACAATACGAAATGCTTAAAGAGTATTATAAAGGAATGATTGCAAAAGAAACTGAAAAAATTGTTTTAAAAAGAATATAGCAGTATTAAAGATTAGGGCTAATTTTGTAAAAAAAATATAACTATGGACTTGAAAAATGCACAACTTGATGTAGATACCTGGATAAAAGAACACGGGGTTCGCTATTTTAATGAGCTTACTAATATGGCACAACTTACAGAAGAAGTAGGTGAGGTTGCCAGAATTATTGCTCGCAGATATGGCGAACAGTCAGAAAAAGAAAGTGATAAGAACAAAGATTTAGGCGAGGAACTGGCTGATGTAGTTTTTGTAGTTTTATGTCTTGCCAACCAAACCGGAATTGATTTACAAGCCGCCTTTGATAAAAAAATGGATTTGAAATCAATTAGAGATAAGGACCGTCATAAAAACAACGATAAATTAAAATAATTGTGAAATATCACTCATAAGTTTTGAATTATGAGTTTTGAATTTTGAATTATGAGTGGGGAGTGGTAAATTGCGTGGCGAATTACGTTTCTAATCATTCATAATTCATAATTTACAATTTATAATTTAAAAAATGAATTTACTACTTCAAACAACTCAACATAATTTACAAGGCCAGATTGCAGTAACAGGATCAAAAAGCGAAACGAATCGTTTATTGTTGCTAAAAGCATTGTTTCCAAATATTACACTTTCTAATACTTCAAACTCTGATGACAGCGAAGTAATGCAAAAAGCCCTGATTGGTAATGACGAAATTGTCGATATTCATCATGCAGGAACAGCAATGCGTTTTTTAACTGCTTATTTTGCTGTAAATGAAGGTCGTGAAGTAGTTATGACAGGTTCAAGCAGAATGCAGGAACGTCCGATTAAAATTTTAGTGGAAGCTTTGGGACAATTGGGAGTTGAAATCTCTTATGAAAAAGAAGAAGGTTATCCGCCAATCAGAATTAAAGGAAAAAAAGTAACGTCTTCAAAAGTTACTTTGGCAGCAAATGTAAGCAGCCAGTATATTTCGGCACTTTTACTTGTAGCTTCAAAATTAGAAAATGGTTTAGAGCTTACTTTAGAAGGAGAAATTACTTCGATTCCGTATATCAAAATGACATTGGCCTTGCTAAAAGATTTAGATATTCAGACTAGTTTTGATGGAAATGTAATCAAAGTATATCCAAAAGCTGAAGTGGTATCAAAAGAAATGGTAGTAGAATCTGACTGGAGTTCAGCATCATACTTTTTTAGTTTGGTAGCTTTGGCCGATACAGCTTCAATAACATTGAGCAGTTACAAAGAAAATAGTTTACAAGGAGATTCAGAATTGGTATCGCTTTATGAAAAATTAGGAGTTCAGACTACTTTTCAGGATAATAAAATGACGTTGGTAAAACAAGAGAATTTTAAATTTGAACCAATAAATTTTGAACTAAATAATACGCCGGACATTGCACAAACAATTGTAGTAACTTGTTTAGGTTTAGGAATTGGTTGTCACTTAACAGGTCTTCATACGTTGAAAATTAAAGAAACTGACAGACTTGAAGCGCTTAGAATTGAATTAACTAAACTTGGAGCTAATATCTCGGTTACAAATGATAGTTTGACTTTGACAGCTTCCGACAATATCAATCATAATGTAAAAATTGCAACTTACAACGATCACCGTATGGCAATGGCATTTGCACCTTTAGCATTAAAAGTGCCAATCATTATCGAAAATGCTGAAGTAGTTTCAAAATCATATCCCGATTTCTGGAATGATCTGAAAGCTTTAGATTTTCAAATTTCACAATTGTAAATAAAAATAATCGCCAAGAATTCACGAATTATTTTTTAATTAATTCGTGAATTCTTGGCGGAAAAATACATAGAAGCCGTCTCAAAACATATAATTTGAGACGGTTTTTTATTTGATGATGTTTTGATTTTTATTGGGTTAATTTTGAGTGGAGGCAAAAATTGCCCTTATGCTGCAATTTTCTTCCTTAAGTTGTGACCTAAAGCCATTAATCCGAACTCTAATTCAACTTTTTGAATTCCTTTTAAAGAAAATCGTCTAAATCCGTTATTATGCTTGAGTTGGGCAAACACAGGCTCTACATCGGCAGAGCGTTGCTTTCTTCTTTGTATTCCTATTTCACTTAGCAGTAATTCCCTTGTCCTTTGTTTATGCCTTTCAAGGTTATGGTTTCGCTCTATACTTCTGTTTCCCTGAGCTTTAAAACATTGACCTCGAAGTGAACAGCCTTCACAGTTTTTGGCCTGATAATGAGATAAGGTTTGGGTGTATCCTGCAGCTGTTGTTTTCTGGTTTTGATGTGTTTTATGCATTTTTTGTCCCATTGGGCATACATAATAATCTTCTTGCTCGTTGTAATGGAGATTTTCTTTGCTAAAAGCCTTGTGTTTCTTTTGGTAGTTTTGATCTTGTTCTTTTTCAAAAGTATTATATTTCACAAAAGCTTTGAGCTTCTTTTGCTCCAGATAATCATAGTTTTCTTCACTTCCATAACCTGCGTCAGTAGTTATCTCTTTTATCTTTTTAAATATTTTCTTGCCGAAGGTTTGTTCCAAATTTTCTAAATGAGGTTTGAGGGTTTTGGTATCGGTCGGATTTTGGTGGATGGTATAATGAACGATGATCTGATTTTGTGTAGATATCTGGGTATTATAAGCTGGCTTGAGCTGCCCGTTTAGCATATGATCTTCTTTCATGCGCATAAAAGTAGCCTGGGTGTCGGTTTTGCTGTAACTGTTTCTTTCCCCTAGAATAGCTTCTTGCTTTTCATACTTTTCAAGATTAGCAGTAAAATTATTTTTTATATAGCGTAATTTTGCTTTTGCTTTAGAACTTGCCTTTTCATTACCGGAGAGTTTTGCATCTATTTTAGCTACAGTTTTCTGAATTATCTCTTTACTGATTTCTTTGAATTCTGTTGGTTCCGGGTTTGGATCCTCTTCATTATTGATGCTTTGGGCATATTTCCATAATTCTTCCAACTGAGTCAGCATTTTAGCTTTGTTGGTTTTAATGCTGTTGCCCCACACAAAAGTGTACCTACCAGCCTGAGCTTCTATTTTTGTGCCATCTGTATAAATTTGTTTTAGGTTTACCAGCCCTTCTGATGCAAGCATTAAAACTACCTGCTTGAAGATTTCTTTAAAACTCTCTTTGAGTTTGTCACTTCTAAATCTATTAATTGTATTGTGATCAACAATAGTCATAGAAGTAAGCCACATAAAATTAATATTCTCGCGAAGTGCAAGTTCTATCTTTCGCGAAGAGTAAATATTAGTCATATAAGCATACAACATCACTTTGAGTAACATCTTTGGATGATAACCAGGATTGCCCTCTTTACTGTAGGCTTGTAAAAGAGGCTGGATATTTATTGACTCGACAATCTGATCAACTACTCGAACCGGATGTTTCTGTGGAATTAAATCATCAAACGAATAAGGCAAAAGTACCGTTTGTTGTTGGTTATAATGTTTGAATCTCATATATAATCAGTTACTTAACACTGATTAAATTTACAAAATTGTTAATGAAAATACAAACTAAAAAAAAGTAGCTGACTCAGTTTTGAGACAGCTACTTTTTACGTTTTGATTTTCGGCTTTAGCCAAATAAAAACACTTACAATTTTTGGCAGAATCCAAATTAAATGAACTTATATCACTTATATGGTGAAAAACCATTTTTTTATGTTGTCGAAACGCCACTAAATCAACGACTTTTGAAAATAAACATCAAAACACTTGACAACGCCTATCTCACAGTCGTATATTTGCAGACGATTAAAAATCAGGTATCCAAATAATCCTGATCTAAATCTATAACTCATAACTTTCTCAAATGAAATTATCACATTTTCAATTTAATTTACCGAAAGAACTTTTAGCGGAATTCCCAGCAGAAAACAGAGACGAATCTCGTTTAATGGTAATCGATCGTCAAAAACAAACTATAGAGCACAAAATGTTCAAAGATGTTATCAACTATTTTGATGACGGAGATGTTTTGATTCTTAACAATACAAAAGTTTTCCCTGCACGTTTGTACGGAAACAAAGAAAAAACAGGAGCAAGAATTGAAGTTTTCTTATTAAGAGAATTAAATTCAGAGCAACGTCTTTGGGACGTTTTAGTTGATCCGGCTCGTAAAATCCGTATCGGAAATAAACTTTATTTTGGTGATGACGATTCATTAGTTGCTGAGGTAATCGACAACACGACTTCTCGTGGTAGAACATTACGTTTTTTATATGATGGTTCTTACGAAGAATTCAGAAACAAATTAACAGAACTTGGAGAAACTCCAATTCCTAAATACATCAGTAGAGAAGTAACGGCTGAAGATGCTGAAAGATACCAAACTATTTATGCAAAAGAAGAAGGAGCTGTAGCTGCACCAACTGCAGGTTTACACTTCTCAAAACACCTTTTGAAAAAATTAGAAATCAAAGGAATCAATTTTGCTGAAGTAACACTTCACGTTGGTTTAGGAACTTTTAACCCGGTTGAGGTTGAAGATTTGTCTAAACACAAAATGGATTCTGAAGAATTGATCATCAAACAAGAAGCTTGTGATATTGTAAATGCAGCTAAAATTGCTAAAAAACGTATCTGTGCTGTTGGAACAACTTCGATGCGTGCTATTGAAAGTTCAGTTTCATCTCAAAATACTTTAAATCCTTTTGAAGGATGGACAAATAAATTTATTTTCCCTCCTCACGATTTTAGTATTGCAAACTGTATGATTACAAATTTCCACACACCAAAATCAACATTATTAATGATGATTTCTGCATTCTGTGGACATGATTTAATGAAAAGAGCATACGAAGAAGCAATCAAAGAAGAATATAAATTCTATTCTTACGGAGATGCGATGTTAATCATCTAATTCGTTAAGCGAAATAAAATAAGAAAACCTGTCAGTGATGACAGGTTTTTTGTTTTTAAAATGTTTCAGGTTTCAGGTTTCAAGTTATCTTGAACGTTAAACTTGAAACCTGAAACTTGAAACAAAAGAAACATTTCCTATTTTTACGATTCAAAACAAAAAAAATGACTTTTCAAAATACACGCGAATTCGCACGAGAGCTTGATTCGCAAGACACATTAAATCAGTATCAGGATCAATTTATATTTCCTAAAGTAAATGACAAACGCGTAATTTATTTTACAGGAAACTCTTTAGGATTACAGCCCAAACGTACCAAAGCTTATATTGATGAGGTTATGAACGATTGGGCAGATCTTGCTGTTGAAGGACATTTTTATGCTCAAAAACCCTGGTGGGACTATCAGGAAAGATTTGCAGAACCTTTAAGTAAAATTGTGGGCGCTTTACCATCAGAAGTTACGGTTATGAATACTTTGACCGTGAATCTTCATTTATTGATGGTTTCTTTTTATCAGCCAAAAGGCAAACGTTATAAAATTATTTGCGAGGAAAAAGCATTTCCTTCAGATCAATATATGTTTCAGAGTCAGGTACATTTTCATGGATACAAAACAGAAGATGCAATTGTAGAAATTAAACGTCGTGAAGGCGAACACAATATTCGTCTGGAAGATGTTCTGGCAAAAATTGAAGAAGTTGGCGATGAACTGGCTTTAGTATTGATTGGCGGAGTTAATTATTATACCGGACAAGTTTTCGATATTAAAACCATTACAGAAGCCGGACAAAAAGCCGGAGCAAAAGTAGGATGGGATTTGGCACACGCCGCCGGAAACATCAAATTGGAGCTTCATAACTGGAATGTAGATTTCGCTGCCTGGTGCAGTTATAAATACATGAATTCAGGGCCAGGGAATGCTTCCGGTTGTTTCGTACACGAAAAACATCACAATAATCCTGATCTACCAAGATTTGCAGGTTGGTGGGGACATAATAAAGAACGCCGTTTTAAGATGGAACCAAATTTTGATCCGGTTCATGGAGCTGATGGCTGGCAGATTAGTAATTTGCCGGTGCTTTCTTTAGCGCCTTATCTGGCATCTGTAGAAATGTTTGCTGAGGTTGGAATGGATACTTTAATCAAAAAAAGAGATCACATTACATCTTATCTTGAATTCATTTTACATGAAATTGATAAAGAAGTAAAAGGAAATTTCGAAATCATCACACCGTCAAATCCTTCTGAACGAGCTTCGCAATTATCTGTTTTTTTACACGGAGAAGGCAGAAGTTTATTTGATTATTTAATGAAAAACGGAGTAATCACAGATTGGCGTGAACCCAATGTTATTCGTCTGGCACCAGTTCCGTTATATTGTTCTTATGAAGATATGTACGACTTTGGGCAAATCCTGAAAAAAGGAATTTTAGGAAAGTAAGATTTAATTAATCTCGCAAAGATGGGAAGTAGCCAGGTTTCTAATTAAAGACAGTACGTTCTGTTTGTCATTTCGAGGAACGAGAAATCACACACGAAACTCCGTATCTAGAATCGTCAATCTTTGTCGATCAGCGAGTGTGATTTCTCCTTTTGTTCGAAATGACACAAAATGAGAGAAAAAATGCATTTTTGCGAATCATTTTTTAGATAACAGCCTTAAAAATTATCTGCTTAAATCTGTAAAATCTACGTGAAAAAATTACTCAGCAATTAAAGAAATCCGTTCTCAATCCGCATCTTGCTTTAGCAATCCGTTTCATCCGCGTCTAATTTTAGAAAGAATCTTCAAATTCTGTAACCATTAGTCTAAATCATGTAACGCCATCAATATATATCTTCTTTAATTTGTAGAGTATAAATTTTTAAAACTACAATCATGAAAAGCTTATGTATTTTATTAGTTGCTTTATCTGTCATTTCTTGTCAAAATCAAGGAAAAGAGGATATTAATAAAGCAAAACAAGCTAGCATTGATTCGATGAAAGTTGAAATTAATAGACAAAAAGTTATTGATTCAATGAAGACAGAAATGGCTAAGATTCAGGAAGAAAAAAGGGTTGAGTCTCAAAAAGTTGTTGTTGTACATCAACAAGCAGCCGCGACAGGAACTACAACTACAACCACTACTAAAAAGAAAGGATGGAGTGCTACTGCTAAAGGTGCCGTAATTGGTGCTGGAGTTGGTGCTGCAACCGGAGCAATTGTAAGTAAGAAAAAAGGGGAAGGAGCTATTATTGGTGGTTTGGCAGGTGCTGCTTTAGGAACTGGAACGGGTGCTGTTATTGATGGCAAAAAGAAAAAAGAATAGATCAATTTCTTATATAAATAAAAACCCCGATTTAATTTAAATCGGGGTTTTGTGTTTTAAGCTAATTCAAGAGTTGGAATTTTAATTTTCGATAATTCCAATCTATAAAAATCAAAATCGTTTTTAATCTTATTTAAATCATTTTTAAAATATAAAGCGGGAGATAATAAGTTTTGATAATATTCAATTCCTTCAAGAATATTGGCTTTAAAAGTATTCCATTTTTTAAGCTGAGAATTAGTGATTTCTCCTGAAATATTTTCGATTTCATTCCTGAAATAATCGACATACATCTTTAATTCTTTTACAAATAAATTAGGTCTGTCATTAGTTCTTATTACGGACTTGTTTCCGTAAATATGACTAACCATATCAGACAACGAAACTTCTTGGTCAAAATAAGCCATATTTGGCCCAGGACAGATTATTACGCCTTGTGCCTGACCTTTTATTTTAATATCATTCTCTAAATATGATGCATTGGCAAGACCAACACATAAACAAGATTTCTCGGTAATAGAGAATTTTGCTTTTTCGAAAGCCTTAGACGACATTGTTTCCTTTATATTTTCTAATTCTTCGAGTTTATGATCCTGAAATTTTTTCGAAGCAGTACAAATTCCGTGTGGATCGTATTCCTTACTAAGAGCTAAAAATTTCTTTGGGCAAGAACTTCCTGCCTTATTTTGATCTATCCTTTTTTGTCGTAAAATTTCATTTGTAGTTCCTCTCAAAGTATTAAACGGAACTCCTAATGGCGAAATATGACTTAAATACAAATCTTCTTCTTTGGCATCCATTAATAATTCACGGGTGGCTTTATCTACAGAAGTTGCTTCCGGAACCAATAAAAATGGAGATCCCCAACCTACAGAATCGACTTTGTACTCATCTAATAAAAATTCATGTTCTTCAGCAGTTCCTACGCCGCCCTGAACTGTAATTTTGAGAGGTAAAGGATTTTCTGGTGCGTAGATTTGTTTTTGCTGTAATACTTTTGTCATCAGCTCATGTGCAGATTGAATAAGCTGATCCTTTTTTTGTTTAAATTCTTCTAATATAGGACCTAGTAAAAGACCATCCGTAGCAAAAGCGTGTCCGCCGCAATTTAATCCCGATTCAATACGATATTCAGAAACCCATAATCCTTTTTTAGCTAAAAAATTTCCCTGAATCATGGCTGATCTAAAGTCACTAACTTTTAGAATAATTTTCTTTTTAAGCTCATTGTTTAGATTTGGAAAAAAATCTGAAAAATTCTCGAAATAACTGAATAATCTTGGATTCATTCCTGCAGAAAGTACAACAGATGATTCAAGATTACTATTTGCAAAACCTCTTAAGGCAGCATGAGCATCATTGAATTCAATTGGTAGTTGTTCGTTTTTTTCGAAATTGTCTTTGTCCAGTTTTGTCATGATATTTACATCAATTAAACCAGGAGAAAGATGTGATTCGATGTAATTTTGAATGTTTTCTTTAAAAGAAATTCCATCGTCTAATAAACTCTGAAATCCTTTTTTAATATCCGAAGTATTTGGTAACATCGCAATATAATTTTCAACGGCAGTTTTGCTTTCTATTAATTCAGCTTTAAAACTGTCGAATTTTTCTTTTACAATTTTATCGACCAAGTTAAGATAAGATGTAATTCTTTGTGCTCTGTAATCGTGAAATTTCTGACTTATTTCTTCGTAAGGAAGATTGAATTTAGTGCTATAAAAATTACGCATTTTTTCAATCAAATCATCATCGGCTATAGAAACGACAGATGAGATTCCATATTGCGCTACTCGAATTGGGCTGTCGATCGTATACGCGAGACCCATTACAGGAATATGGAAAGTATGTAAAGGTGGCTTTGTCATTTGTTTTTAAATTAAAATAAAAGCAAATGTTGGGAAAAATATCCTCAAAAAAGATGATAATTGTCAGGTTTTAAAATAGTTGAAAATGATATGAAAGGAAAAAGGGTTACCACGAATTTCACGAATCTACACGAATTTTATTCGGATTGAGTAAAAAATAATTTGTGCTAATTCGTGAAATTTGTGGCTAAAAAAAATCGAAACCAAAAAGACTAAATCAAAATCTTCTTGAAAGACTCCGCTATACTTCTCCATAAAAAGTTGTAGAATGATTTTTCCTGAATTCGTTCCAATTCAACATCGGCCTTTTTGGTTTTATCATCAGAATCATTTTTTAGCAATAAATTAACCACGGCAGATTTTAATTTTGCTTCTTTTTCAGGATGTTTCTTTTTGTATAATTTTACTTTTAGATCTTCATAATCCAAAGTAGCATTTCCTTTTGCGGTATTATCATTTCCATAAAAATTAAAATGATATTTATTGAATTTTCCTGTAAACGTAGTATTGATATACGGTTTCGTAAAACGTTCCATTGCAGCCACATTAAAATTAGCAATGGTTCCCTGAATATGAAAACTATCTTTTAGATCCAGAACATTAAAACTCCAATCAACATCAAGAGGAGATGTTTTCATGAAAAGGCAATTCACTTTTATTTTTACATCAGCCATTTTTTTTAAGCCAAAACCACTTTTTATGTTGGTGATATGCATATTAAAACGATCAAAATTTAAAACACCCGGACCTTTCGAGAAATCAATTTCTTCTTCATAAACCAGTTTTGATTTTAGGATTTGTATCGTATCTATTTCAAGCGGAAATTTAATTTTTCTTAGTAAATGATTGTACAAATATTTTTTGCTTAAATCATCTTTCGGCATTTTGTTGCGGTAAATGTTCGCATCAGCGTGATTCACAATAAGTGAATTTGCTTTAAAGAAAAAGCGATCATCTTTAAAACCCCAATCCATTTTTTCGATGTGGGCTGAATCTAATTTAATAGTATAAATGTCTTTTTCTTTATCTAATCGCTTCACAAATTCTTTACGGCTGAATTCAGGTAAATAGGAGAAATTCTTAACCTTCAGAAAATTGTTCTCCGTACTTATTTGTCCAATATTCATATGATAAAATGCGCTTGGTTTGTAGTATAAACTATCACATACCAAAACATATTTTTCGAAACGCATCGGGATTTTTTCTTTCAGAGTAGCATCCGTAAGTAAAATGCCTTCCAGTTTCAGAATAATTTTTTTTACACTAAGAATAGGTTTGTTATTATCTAGAGAAACCACATCGACTGTTCCGTCATTCAAATAAATATTGGAGACGGCAACAATTTTTCGGAATGGTTCAATGATTTCGTTTTTTATGCTTTTGCTGTTATTCAAAAGCTTTTCACCTTTTTTATATAAAATCACACGAGGTTTATTGATAATAATACTTTCGGCCTGAATAAGATCGTGAAAAGCCAAATCCCAAATATTAAAATGTTTTATTGTGATGGATTCAATTTTAGAAAACAACCCGTTTTTACTGTCTTTAGGCTCGTTTTTAGGACTTACTAATAATGTTGTCGCATTTATATTTCGTGATAGAAGCGAAACTTCGATTTTTTCGTAATGAATGTTATAAGCCGTGTTGTTCTTCTCGTTTATAATAATGGGTAATTGTTTTTTTATCCAATAATTGAGGCCAATATTGACTAAAATCACAAAAAGAAAGACTGAAATTACACCGATTGCTATTTTTTTATAGATTGACATTTATCATATTGGTTTTAAATACATAAATTTAGATTTTTAAAAACGATATTCTTTACACGATTATATCTTTAAGTTACATCATTACCCAATCATTTATCATTATACTTTTTTGAATATGAGAAAAATTAAAAAAATTCTGCTGGTTTTATTAGTCTTGATTGTTGTTCTTGGAATTGGTTTGTGCGCTTATATTTTTCATTTGAAACCCAAATATGAAGGAGAAGTGCAATTGAAAAATCTTGAAAAGGAAACTACAGTTTATTTTGATGATTTTGGAGTTCCTCATATCTACGCCAATTCTGAAAAAGATGCAATGACAGCCTTGGGTTATGTGCATGCGCAGGAAAGATTATGGCAAATGGAATTGCTTCGCAGAATTGCTCCGGGAAGATTATCGGAAATCTTTGGTTCTGTTGCGCTTAAAAATGATAAATTTTTCTCCGGAATTGGTATTGAAGAAGCTTCGGCGAAAGCCATTGCCAAATTAGACAAAAATAGTCAGAGTTATAAAATGACAATGGCGTATTTAGACGGAATTAATCAATATCTGGAAGAAGGAACTACGCCAATTGAGTTTACGCTTGTTGGAGTTAAGAAAGAAAAATTTACCATAAAAGACGTTTATAATATTTTTGGATATATGTCTTTTAGTTTCGCGATGGCTCAAAAAACAGATCCTTTATTAACCGATATCCGCAATAGATATGGCGCGGAATATTTGAAAGATTTAGGAATTGAAGGCGAATTTAATACCACACAAATTAAAAGTTCAAAAGAGAATATTGAAGAATATACTACGATTGCAAAATCTGTAGCTGCTTTGTTGGATAATTCACCAATTCCGCCTTTTGTGGGAAGTAATAGTTGGGTTGCCGGACCCAAGAAAACCAAAAACGGAAAAGTGATTTTTGCCAATGATCCGCATATTGGTTTTTCGCAACCTGCGACTTGGTACGAAGCACATTTAATTACCCCTGATTTTGAATTATATGGCTGTTATCTGGCAGGAACTCCGTACCCGTTATTGGCGCACAATCGTGATTATGCTTATGGATTAACGATGTTCGAAAATGATGATATCGATTTTTATCAGGAAAAAAATAAAGTTGGAGATGCAAGCCAATATCAAACGCCAACAGGTTTTGCTACTTATGAAACCAGAAAGAAAACAATAAAGGTAAAAGATACTTCGGATGTGGTTCTGACGATTAAATCAAGCCGACACGGACCAATTATGAATGATTTATTGGATCGTTTAGATCGAAAAAATCCAATTGCAATGTCGTGGATTTATACGCAACAACCCATTCAGATTTTAGATGCGGTTTACGGACTTTCGCATGCAAAAAGCAAAGACGATTTTAGGAAAGCAGTTCAATTGGTTGCTGCGCCGGGATTGAATGTAATGTATGGCGATGCAAAAGGCAATGTGGCTTGGTGGGCGACAGGAACGCTTTATAAACATGATAAAGACGTGAATTCATTTTTTATTCTGGATGGTGCCAGTGGAAAAGATGATATTAAAGAATATCTGGATTTTTCTAAAAACCCATCAGCCGAAAACCCAAAATGGGGTTATGTATATTCAGCCAATAATCAGCCGGAAGCGATTGACGGTTATTTGTATCCGGGATATTATTTGCCGGAAGATCGCGCCAAAAGAATTTCAGGTTTAATGGATGCAAAATCTGATTGGGACAAAGAAGCAATCAGCAAAATGATTTTTGATAATACATCGCCAATTGCTCCGGGCGTGGTTCAGAGTTTAATTTCGAATGTAAATACTGCTTCGCTTTCAGCAAAAGAAAAAGAAGTAATTACGGTTTTGAAATCCTGGAAAGGAACTAATAATCTCGAAGATGTTGCGCCTACGATTTATAATAAATGGGTTTATTTATATCTCAAAAACACTTTTGAAGATGAAATGGGTGAGGATAATTTTAATTTATTTCTGGGATTATCTTTAGGAAAACAAATTATTGCCAGACAAATTGAAAATGAAAATTCGGTTTGGTGGGATAATATTAAAACCAAAAATGTAAAAGAAACCAGAAGCGAAATTGTTTCAAAATCATTTCACGAATCCGTAAAAGCGCTTCAGGAACAATTAGGCGAAAAAGTTGCTGATTGGAACTGGGGAAAAGTTCATACAGTAGAACATGAACATCCGTTAGGGAAAATTGCTGCATTGCGCAAACTTTTTGATGTTGGCCCATTCGCAGCGCCGGGATCAAATGAAGTGATAAACAATCAATTCTTCGGACTTACAAAAGAAGGCAAGTATTATGTAAAAGGCGGACCGTCAACCAGACGAATTGTAGATTTCTCTGATATCGAAAACAGCTGGAGTATTTTGCCAACCGGACAATCCGGAAACCCTTTCAGTAAACATTACGACGATCAGGCGGAAATGTACAATGCAGGTAAATTCAGAAAAATGAAATTGAATAAAGAAGAGATTATAAAAACATCAACGAAACTAGTTTTGAAACCGAAGAAGGAATAGTTTCTTTTTGTTTAAGGTTTAAAGTTTCAGGTTTGGTTTACCGCAAAAATCAAAAGAGTTTCACTTGTGTTGATCTTTGTCAAAGTTTTTAAACTAAGACTGTAAGGAACTTTAATTTTAAAGGTATAGCAAATAATCACAAAAACATTTCACACAAAATAACCATAATAATTGTCATTTCGAGCTAAGGGAGAAATCACACGCGGGGAGAACGCATTGTTGCCGAGCCACTTTATGTGATTTCTCCCTTAGGTCGAAATGACAAAAAAGGCGTATGTCAACTTTGCGTTTTTGCTTTCGACAAAGTTCCTTACACCCTTGGTCTTAAACTTTGACAAAGATTTCGGCATTAAAGAAACCTTTGCCTCTTTGCGCCTTAAAAAAAACTTAGCAGCTCAGAACCTCAGAACCTTTTATTTATATTTTCCCCGAACAACATCATTGGCAAATATTTCCAGATTATAACCCAGAGCATCATTAGTAATCATAACATTTGCAGCTCTATAAGCAGTATCTTGTTTGTATGTTTTAAGTAACGTTTCTAGTTCTATTTCATTATAAAATGCAAACATATTATAAACGGCATCTCTGAAATTTTTATAATTAATGCTTTCAGATATTTCCACAGTTTTTTGGTCGTTCCATTTTTCTTTAAGGGCGGCTTCGTTTATTGTTTCTAAGCAAAAATCAATAACGTAATTTTTGTAATGTGCTGCTTCAACAATTTTGTCAATTATAATTTTGTTTTGTTGAGTAGGCATTGGAACTGTTTGAGTTGCTGTTTGAGAAATACAAAAGCCCGGTATAAACAGACATAGTAGTAACGCTAAAAGAGTTTGCTTCTTTAAATTTTTCATAGGTTAAATAAATAATGTTTACAGCCTGAAAGGTTGTAAATCAGGTTGATTTGGGATTTTAATATTCTTATTTTGGGCAGGGCTAAAATAGTTTTTTTATACTAAATATGAAATTGGAAAAAACATTTTTCAAATAAAAAACTCTGATCATTTTGGTTTTAAACCAGAACGATCAGAGTTGGTAAGATAAAGATTACCGCTATTGAATAGCTTGCTTTTTTAGCTGTTATTTTTTTAAAAGTTCCTCTAATGCTTTTTTGCCGGCATCATTTTTAGGATCAAGTTCTATTGATTTTTTATAATTGGCAATGGCTAATTTTTTATTTCCATCAGTCAAATAAGCTTCGCCTAAGCTATCATAAGCATTTCCTGATTTAGGATATGTTGCTGCATTTATTTTGAAGACTTCAATAGCTTCTTTTGTTTTTCCGGTTTGTAGTAACTGATAACCCGCCTGATTCATGTCATTTTCTTTAATAACATATATAGGATCATTTTTTAGTTTGTTATAAGTATTTAAACCGCTTGTAATTCCTTGCTCTGAAAACGCATCAAGTAATTCGAGTGCCAAAGATATTTTTGGCGCTGTAAAAGGCTGATTGTACAAAATAGCACGAATAGATTCCGTTATTTCATTTAAAACAGTTCCTCCGGTATTATTCAATAAAACAATTAAATTTTTATCAGCAGGAATACGATAAATAATAGTATTAAAACCATTAATTCCACCACCGTGTTGTGTAACTTTTACTTTGCCTGCAGAACCGTTGTCCGCTTCTTCAATAAACCATCCATAACCATAAGAACTTTTTCCGGCTTTGATATAAGAATTAAATAAAGATTCCATTGATTTTGACGAAAGCAATTTATTAGTATAAAGCGCCTGATCCCATAAATATAAATCTTCTACGGTTGAATATAGAGAACCCGCAGCATACGGAATACTCATGTCGAGATAAGGGGAATTGATGATTTTTTTACCTCTTTTCTCATAACCTGAAGCTCTGTTTTTTAATATTACATCACTGTGATCATAACCGGAATTAACCATTTTTAACGGAGTAAGAATTGTTGCCTGTAAATATTGCTCGTATGATTTTCCGGAAATTTTCTCGATAATATATCCCAATAAAAAATATCCTGAATTGCTGTAATTAAATTTCTCGCCAGGCGTAAATTCCAGAGGTAAACTTGAGAATGTTTTTACAAATTCTTCGGGAGTATAAGGGTTTCGGCTTTTGTCTTTAAAGAAATTAGGAAGCGAAGTATAATTTGGAATTCCAGAGGTATGTGTAAGTAAATGATGAATGGTTATTTTGTCACCAGTCGCTTTTGGATAATCCGGTAAATAAGTGGTAATAGGAACGTCTAATTTTATTTTTCCCTCTTCGGCTAATTTTACAATCAGGAAAGCAGTAAATTGTTTACTGATGGATCCTAATCTAAATTTAGTATCAGCTTGATTTGGGATATTCCACTCCATATTGGCAGAACCGAAACCCTTTTTTAGAATCACTTTTCCGTTTTCGGCAACCAATGCAGATCCATTAAATTGACCGTATTGATTGTATTTGTTTAAAAGGTCTTCAATTTGCTTGGTTTTGTCCTGTGCAAACAGAGTAAAGCTGAACAATATTGCCAAAAGGCATATTGCAAGTAGTTTGATTGGTTTTTTCATAATGATCGATGATAATTGATTATAGTTAATGAATTGATTTTTGATTTGATGATTGAAACTCTTTAAATGCATGAAAGTTAAATCTCTAAGGAACTAGAGATTTAACTTTCTATTTTATCGTGTCCTATTTTAATAGACGACTAAACTTCAATTAAGTTTCAATATCAGGCAATTTTTTTTCATTTTACTATAAAAAAGGTATTTTAGGATAAAAGCATATTCGCTATTTTTTGATAGGTCTATGCTCGTAACTCACAATTCGTTTCAATTTCCAATCATGATCTTTTCGTTCCCAGATATGAATAAATCTGCCTGTTCCTTCCGGTTTTCCGTTAATATAAAAAGTATGTTCTCCTATTTGTACAGCACCAAAATCTCCTAGTTTATCAATCGTGCAAGACGTTAATTTTCGGGTTAATTTTTCTGGTCTGTCACATTTTGCAAGAAGAGATTTTATTTCATTTGGTTTAGAAGTGCTTAATCCAGAACGGTCGTCGTAAAATTCGACATCATCGGCTATTATTTTCTTAAAGAGCGAAACATCACATTGATTAAAAGCAACATCAAAAAGTAAACTGTCCATTTTGATGATTTCAGTTTTTAAAAGATCCATTTTTAAAACTTCATTATTACTTTGTGCTGCTACCTGTCTGCTTAAAAACAGCATAAATAGAACTATTATATTGATCATGGGTGGCATAGTATTCTTGTTAGTATTCATGTCTATTTCGTTTCAATTTCAATTATTTTTTTTCCATTTTCTCCCAAATAGTGATTTACTATTTTTTCATACACTTTATAACCATCGTCAACATTGGTAAAAATAATCAGACCTTGTTTTGTTTTTGGCAGCAATAAAACGATAGTCTGAACACCTTTGTCTGCTCCGCCATGTGATAAAGCGTAATCGTTGTTTCCTAAATCATAGATCTCGAAACCCAATCCAAAATATTTATTCTTTTTGGTTTCTACCTGATGCGATGTCATATCATCAAAAACTTTCTTGCTTAATCCGTCGCTATTCATGACGCTGCATAAAAAAGTGCCATAATCTCCAATTGTAGTTAATAAATCGTCAGCAGCATTTGCTGTTTTATTCCTGGTTGGTTCGTATGCAATGCCTTTATTGTCATAATTAGTAGCATATCTTGAAACATCAGTTATGTCATTCCATATAAACTTAGTATCAGACATTTTTAAAGGATTCAAAATCAATTCATCTGCTAACTGATCTAGTTTTTTATGGAATTTTTTTTCCAGCGCTTTTCTCAAATATTCGAATCCTTCACCTGAATATTGATATTTTGTTCCCGGTTTAAATTTAAAGTCCAATTTACCCGATTCGTTCATGTAGCGCCAATTTGGGAAACCTGTTTGATGGCTTAAAATAATTCTCGTTGTTAATAGCTTTGTATTAGGATCATTTGCAATATCCGGATCTGTCCAGTATTTATAAAGTGGTTCGTCTAAATCCCACTTTCCTAAACTTGCCAGTTTCAAAGCAACCATTGCCGTTACAGGTTTTGTCAATGAAGCCACATTCCATATTGTGTTATATGGTGCTGTAAAGCCTTTTTTGAGTTCGCCAAATACTTTTATTTGCTGAAGTTTTCCATTATTGATTATACCAATTCCCAGAGTGGGAACATTATTTTGCTTTAACCATTTTTCAATTTCAGGATCATTATCAAAGATACTTGATTTAGTTCCCACAGTATTGACATCCTGGTGATCGTAACTTAAGGATCTTCTTAATTTCCAAACTCCATTTTCCAGTATCCAGAGGTGAGTGAATCTTGCGGTACTTCCAAATTTGTCTTTTTGACCAGGTGAAGGTTCAAAAAACTGATGAATTCCTATTTGCAATGCGCCATACAGAACGCCATTTTTGGCTAACGGATAAATTTCTGTACTGCCTTCAACTAAATCTCTTCTGGCTTGATACGTTTTGGTCGAACTGCATAAACCTTTTCTAATATTTTTTAGAAATAAAGCTTTGTCCTGAATGCTGTCTTTGTCATGATAGAATTCAAAATTGTTGCTAAGTAAGTTTTCGAATTGTGAGACGTCGCAAGTATTAAAGCCAACTTTAAAAAGAAGACTGTCTTTTGACATGATTGTTTTGTAAAGCTTCGAGTTTTTTTCTTCCTGAGAAAATCCAATATGGAATTGGAAGAGCAGTATTCCAACTAAAATTGTTTTTAGCTGAAAAAATGATTTGTTGATTTTCATTTTGATTGATTTGATTGATTGATGATTTTGCAATATTAATGCAATCAAATGTAATAAAATTGTACAAATGCGAAATGTTATCTTTTTTTAGAAAGAAAATAAGAATCAGAATTGAACATTTTGGGAGTTGTTTTGGTTACATCTTTGAACTTTTTGATGAAATGCGATTGATCAAAATACTTATTATAAAGTGCAACATCAGTCAGTTTTAATTTTTCTAAATCAGAATTTACCATTTGATCGACCGCCTTTCTGAATTTCAGGATTTGAATGTAATTTTTAATCGTAAGTCCGGTCGCAGTTTTGAATTTAATTTGAAGCGATCTTTGCGAAGCATTTAGATTTTTTCCTATTTCCGAAACCGTAATTTCTTCATTTTGAAATTTTATGATTTCACAGATTTTTTCAACTGCATTTTTGTTGGGATTTGCAGCACTTAATTCTTCAAAATAGGAATTAGTTGTATTTAATAATATTGAAATATCACTACTTAAACCAGTTTCGATTTTAGTTTGAAAAGGTAATTCGGCAACATCAATTTTGACAATAGCGTCTGAAAAATTATTCAAATCATATTGTGGAAACATCGAAAGTGTCCACGCGTGCAATTGTATGATTGTAACTTTAGTTTTTGGCTGAATATTGACCAAAACTTTATTGGTCATTTGCGAACAAAAGTAAAATCCTTCGTTCATTTCATATTTGCTTTTACTGGTGTGAACCTCAATAGCGTTTCCGCTTACAATCGCCAGATTAAAACAACCGTTTGGTAAAACAAGTTTATTTTCGATCAGGCTTTCGCCATTGCTGTTATCGAGACACCAAATTTTATTGACAAACCGCTCGCAATTTTTACTTACATAATGTTCTGAGTATAGGTTCATTTTGTGGTATTGTATTGGTTTGTTTTTGAAATTATGCCGTAGTGTCGCAGTATTTTGAATAATTTTGAATTCTTTCTGAAAGTCGTTTTTCTAAATATTCATTTGCACCTTTTAATGTTTCTAATATTTGTAAAGCTTCTTTTTGATACGCTTTTATTTTTTCCAAGTTCCAATGTTCAGGCGGAACCTGCAAATTAGTTATTCTATCAGCTAATTTTACAGACCAAACTTCTTTTGATAATTTTTTAATTCTGGTCAAACTATCAGCCATTCTTTCTTCCTTGGGTATTTTAGTGTTTTTTGTTAAGGCTAAAACTGCTTGAGCAATTTCTTCATCAAATTCTTCGGTGAGTTCTTCAAATGTAGTTTTTGTATCTTCAATAATATCATGAAGCAAGGCAACCTGAATTGCAAAGGCTTTGTTAAACCCCTTTGTTTCTTGCGAAGCAAATATAATTTCCATTGTTACATTACTCAAATGAACAACATATGGCAAATTAGTTCCGGGAATTACTTGATTTTGATCTGCATGTTTCTTAGCAGCAAATTTTATAGTTTTTTGGTAAATAGCTTGTAATTCCATCATTGATATAATAGTTTTTTAGAATAAGCTAAAATACCACTTTTTTCTATGAAAAAGTTTTTCTGAATTTTTAAATAAAATCAGAAAAATATTCCTCTTTAGTATTTTTCCATTCCTCTAAAATGACACTATAATAAACATCATCTTTGCTTTTTCCTGCAGCATCAACATAATTATTTCTAAAAATGCCTTCTTTTACAGCACCTAATTTTTCAATAGCTCTTTGAGATTTTTTATTCTCAAGATCAGCGCTAAATTGTATTCTTTTAAATTGAATATTTTCGAAACCAAAATTCAGTAATTCGTATTTGCAGGCTTTGTTTAAACCTGTTCCCTGAAAATCTTTTCCGTACCAGGTCCAGCCAATTTCGCATTTTTGACTTGCGTGATTCAGGTATCCGTAACGTGTACTTCCGGCAACTTTGTTTGTTGCTTTGTCTATTATTAAAAACGGATAACAGATTCCGTCTGCTTTTTGTTTCAAGGTATTTTGAATATAATTTTCGAAATCAGAATCATTTCTTACATACATTCCCATGTATTTCCAGATCTCATCATCAAAAATAATTTCTTTGAGCTCGATGTTTCTTTCATTTTCGAATGGAAGTAATAGTACTTTTTCGTTTTCTAAAATGATATCAGATTGTAATAGTTCGCTTTTCATTTTTGTTCTATGAGTTAGCCACAAAGGCGCAAAGGCGCAAAGTTTTTTACGCGGATTTTGCAGATTTTTTTTAATCTTAATGTTCTGTGGCTTTGTGTAAAACTTTGTGCTTTTGCGTCTTTGTGAGATTATTTCTTTTAGCGAAAGTAATTCATTTTGAATTTCTAATAAATCATTAAAAACTGGAATTTTGTTATGAAAAAGGTTTGCATGAGGGATAGGAACGGTATCTCCCGATTTAGAAAAACAAGGCTTTTTAGCCGTAGTTTTTGTTAATCGGGAATATAGTGGATAGCCCGACCCGCTTTTTTCGGCGGGTCATGCCCATATAAATCATAAATATTTACTTTATTTTTAAGCTCTTGTATAATTATTACTTATTTTTACGATCTTATATTTAGATTTTTCTTGATGCAAACTCCACTAAAAATTGCAATTGTCGGTTCTGGATTAGTAGGATCACTATTGGCAATTTATCTCAAAAAAGCAGGTCATGTCGTTCATGTTTATGATCGAAGCCCTGATATTCGCAAAATTAATTTTTCGGGTCGTTCTATAAATTTGGCCATGTCTAATCGAGGTTGGAAAGCTCTTGATGGCGTTGGTGTTGGCGAATCTGTTCGTGAAATCGCAATCCCAATGGACAAACGCGCCATTCATTTAGTCGATAAACTGAATTTTCAGAATTACGGACAAGAAGGCGAGTCGATTTATTCGATTTCAAGAGGAACGCTAAACCGAAAAATGATTGATCTTGCCGAACAAGCCGGAACTGAATTTTATTTCGACCAAAAGATCTGGGATGTTACACTAAGCGATGCAACTTTGCATATTGGTGAAACCGAAAGGGGAGAGTGGGAAGAGAAAAAGTATGATATGGTTTTTGGTGCCGATGGTGCTTTCTCGAGAATCAGACACAGAATGCAACGCCAGAGTATGTTTAATTATTCGCAGGAATTTTTGAATATGGGCTATAAGGAATTGAATATTCCTGCAAATACTGATGCAACTCATAAACTGGATAAAAATTCATTTCACATTTGGCCACGTGGTAAATACATGTTAATTGCATTGCCTAATTTAGATGGTAGTTTTACGTGTACTTTGTTTATGCCTTTTGAAGGAGAGAATTCGTTCGAATCATTAACAGATCGTAAAATGGTAGAAGATTTCTTTGAGAAAAATTTCCCCGATTCGATCGAAGTGATTCCAAAACTCGCAGAGGATTTCTTTAAAAATCCAACAAGTACTTTGGTTACCATGAAGTGTTTTCCGTGGACATACGAAGATAAAATCGCTTTAATTGGAGATGCCTGTCATGCTATAGTCCCGTTTTACGGACAAGGAATGAATGCCGGTTTTGAAGATATTACGGTCCTGAACGAAATGATTGAAAAATACGGAGACGACTGGAAGAAAATTTTCTCTGAATATGAAATCTCTCGTAAGCCAAATGCGGATGCTATTGCAGAACTTTCATACCGAAATTTCATGGAAATGAGTACTAAAACGGCCGACGAGAAATTCTTGCTGCAAAAGAAAATCGAAAAAGCATTCTCTGATAAACATCCTGATAAATGGATTCCGCTTTATAGTCGTGTTACTTTCAGTGATCGCCCTTATGCCGAAGCGCTGGCTATTGGTGATTTTCAAAACGGAATTATGGAAGAGGTTTTAAGAACTGATGATATTGAAAATATCTGGAACTCTCCAGAAATTGAAAATAAAATCCTGGAGTTGTTGCAAAACGTATAATATCTAAATCACATAGGTTATATAAGTTCATTTAATCAATACGCAAAGATTTTATGAACTTATATAATTTATATGGTGGAAAATTTACTTCTTAAATATTTTAGATAAAACGCCAAACACCCCTCTTATAAAAGTGGCACTTGTAACTACTTTCAAAACTGATTTTGTTACAACACTTGTCGTGCTTGGTTCAGATTTTGATGATCTCGTTGGTGCTTGTTGTTCTTTTTCTTCGCTGGCTTGCGCAGCATAAGCTATTTTTTTATTCAGGATTTCATAAGCACTCTCCCGGTCTACCTCCTCAATATATTTTTTTACGAGTTTCGATTTGCTGTTTATGGCTTCGATTTCATCAGAAGTCAAAACATCCATTCGGCTCATTGGTGCACGCATCATCGTTGCGACAAGCGGTGTAGGGATTCCCTTTTCGTTTAATGCCGTTACCAGCGCTTCGCCAATTCCTAAATTTGTCAATAATTCATCAGTTTTATAATACTGTGAAGTAGGATAATTATCAGCTGTTTTCTTAATCGCCTGACGGTCATTTGCAGTAAAAGCCCTTAAGGCGTGCTGGATTTTTAATCCCAATTGAGCCAGAACGCCGCTCGGCACATCCATAGGATTTTGAGTTACAAAATAAATACCAACGCCTTTAGAACGTATCAATTTTACAATAGTTTCAATCTGATCTAAAAGAGCTTTGCTCGCTTCGTTGAAAATTAAGTGGGCCTCATCAATAAATATAACCAATTCAGGTTGTGAAACGTCTCCTTTTTCGGGCATTTTCTGATAGATTTCAGATAATAAACTCAACATAAAAGTAGAGAATAATTTAGGCTTATCCTGAATATCCGTTAATCGAATGATATTTACATATCCTTTTCCGTTTTCATCGATTCGCATTAAATCATCAATTTCAAAAGATAATTCCCCAAAAAATATATCACCGCCCTGCTGTTCCAATTCTATTATTTTTCTCAAAATAGTACCCGTTGTCGCAGTCGAAATTTTACCATAACTGGCAGAGATTTCTTCTTTACCTTCTTCAGTAATATAATTGATAACCTTCTTAATGTCTTTTAAATCTAATAAAGGCATTTGGTTATCATCGCAATATTTAAAAATGACAGAAACAACACCGGCCTGAGTGTCGTTTAAATCTAAAATTCTGGAAAATAAAACAGGACCAAATTCAGAAACTGTCGCCCTTAATCGAACACCATTTTGTTTAGAAAGAGACATTAGTTCAACAGGAAAAGAAGCAACATTATAGGGGATATTTATTTTAGCCTGTCGCTCCGTAATAAACGCTTCCTCTTTTCCTTCTTTGGCAATTCCGCTAAAATCCCCTTTTATGTCCATCATCAAAACAGGGATTCCTGCATTCGATAGTTGTTCAGAAAAAACCTGAATCGTTTTTGTTTTTCCAGTTCCGGTTGCTCCGGCTATAAGTCCGTGCCGATTTAACGTTTTTAATGGGATTTTGACATGGACTTCTGCGATTGGTTCTCCATCAAGAATGGCTCCTCCCAGAATTATATTATCACCTTTAGATAGGTAGCCATTGTTCATATCCTGAATGAAATTATCCTTTTTATTCATGTTTTATTTGTAATTTAGATGATTATAAGAGTATTGCTTGGTTTTTTAACATTTTGAGTTCGTTATTTTTAGTAAGAAAAAGCTATTTTTCATTGAAAATTATATAAAAAATAATTTCGCAACTTTTTAAGAAGATATCAAAGGAATGTTTGAATATTTACTAAAACGTTGTAATTTTCCCATTAATCGCCCTGTTTTTTGTTTTATCTAAAAAATGATGCTAGCAATTTAATGAGATATTTTTTAAATTGACGTTAAATTTGCTTCAATTAAATTAAAAAAAGTTTTTTTATTTAAACTAAACGTATAAATTTGCTCCTCTACAAGTTAAATATAACTAAAAAATAAAAATTATTTAAAACTATTAAAATTAAAAAAAATGGCAAACGTTAAAGTTAAAAAAGAAAGCACTTCAAATGGAGGAGGAATGATTACTGGAATCATTATTGTTGCATGTATTTTAGTTGGGGTGTTTATTTGGAAAGTAATTATGGGAGATGCTTCTAACTTCGAAGGAGGTAATCCAGAAACAGGTCACCCGATCAATACATTAGGTCAAGTATATAAAGGAGGTTTTATTGTACCGGTATTATTAGGTATGTTTTTAATGGTTGTTGTTTTTTCTATTGAAAGATTTATCGTTATTGGTAAAGCTGCTGGTAAAGCTAACTTAGATGCATTTATGAAAAGTGTACAAGGAAGTATTAAAGAAGGAAACATTGAAGCTGCAATTGCTGCATGTGACAAACAACAAGGTTCAGTTGCAAATGCAATTAAATCTGCTTTGGTAAAATACCAAGATGTTAAAAAAGAAGGTTTCAACAGTGAAGAAGCTGCAGAAGTAATCCACAAAGAAATCGAAGAGGCAACTTCATTAGAAATGCCAATGTTAGAAAAAAACATGACTATTATCTCTTCTTTAGTATCATTAGGAACTTTAGGTGGATTATTAGGTACTGTATCAGGTATGATTAAAGCGTTTGGTGCATTAGCTTCTGCTGGAACTCCAGACCAGGCTGCACTTGCAACAGGTATTTCTGAAGCACTTATCAACACTGCAACAGGTATCTCTACTTCAATCTTAGCGATCGTTTCTTATAACTTCTTTACAGCTAAAATTGATGATTTAACTTACTCTATCGATGAGGCTGGTGTTACTATCGTAAACACTTACAGAAGATTCAGAGGAAGTTTGAAACAATAATTAATTTTTGATTAGTATTAATTATAATTAATTATATCAAAATAAAATAAAAGATAATGGCTAAAATAAAAATGAAAAAAAAGTCAACATCGACAGATATGACTGCCATGTGCGATGTTGCGTTCCTTTTGCTTACGTTCTTTATTTTGACCGCTACTGCTAAAGTGCCAGAAGCACTTCCTGTAGATATGCCTTCTTCTGTTGCTCAGACTAAATTACCTGATACGGATTTAGCAATCATTACAATAGGAAAAGGTGCAGATGGGAAAAGCAAAGTGTTTTTTGACATTAAAGGAAGAGAGATTCGTAAAAGAACTCTTGAAGGAATGGGAGCAAAATACGGTGTTACTTTTTCAGAAGATGATAAAACTAAATTTGCATTAATGGATGACTTTGGTGTTCCATTGGCAAATTTGAAACAAATCATCGACATGAAAGCGGCTGATAGAACAAAAGCAAACCAACCTGGAGTGCCAATAGATTCATTAGACAATCAATTAAAAGACTGGCTTTTGATCTCAAGAAGAGCTGCGATTGATATTGATGATAAAGAATTGAAAATTGCAATAAAAGGTGATGCTAAAGAAGAGTATCCACAAATCAAAAAGATCATGGATATTTTGCAAGATCAAAAAATCAATTCCTTTAACTTAGTTACAGGTATGAGAGGAAAAGACTTTTAATTTAAAAAATATACACTAAAATGGCTGAATTAAATACCGGCGACGGTGGAGGCGGAAAAGGTGGTAAAGTAAGAAGTAAAAAGCAGAATTCTAAAGTCGATTTGACGGCAATGGTGGATTTAGCATTCTTATTGATCACATTCTTTATGTTAACCACATCGTTGTCAAAACCTCAATCGATGGATTTGTCTCTGCCTGATAAAGATCCTAATGAGAAAGATAATAAGGATACAAAAGTAGATGAGAATCGTACAATGACAGTAATGCTTGGCGAGGACAATAAAATGGTTTATTATATGGGATTGCTTGCAACTCCAAAAGTTGGACCAAAAGAGATCGCCTATGGTAAAGACGGAATTCGTAGAGAATTATTAACTCAGAAAAAAGCAGTTTTAGCTTATTCTGCATCTTTAGGGAAACCTAAAAATGGGATTATAGTTATTATCAAGCCAACTAAAAAATCAAATTACCGTAATTTGGTTGATATTTTGGATGAGATGGCGATTTCAGGAGTAGAGACTTATGCTATTGTTCCTGAGTTTACTCCGGAAGAGACGAAATTGATAGATAAAAAATAAGAGCAATCTTGTTTTAATCCTTAATAATCAAGAAAAATGAAATTAGATATAATTAAAAATCAATGGCTTGATATCGTATTCGAAGGGCGTAATAAGATATATGGTGCATATGAGTTAAGAAAAGCGAACCGTAGTACGACCGTAAAGGCACTTATCATTGGTTCAGTTATTTTTAGTCTTGCTGTTGCTGCCCCTCTTATTGCAAGCTTGTTACCGGATTCTGAAGAAGAGGTAGTGAATAATGATATTAAAATTGCGACAGTAAAAATTGCTCCTAAAAAGGAGGAAATTAAGCCAAATCAACCACCACCACCACCACCACCACCAAAAGTGGATCAGGTGAAGTTTGTGAAGCCAGTGGTTGCTAAAGCAAATGAAATTACTGAAGACCCACCAAAAATTGTGGATCTTAAAGATAAAAAAGTAGGTAACGAAACTATCAAAGGAGATCCGGATGCAGTTTTAACTGTAGATGAGCCAGTTGGTAAAGGACCAGTTACTGAAATTATTCAGGAAGATAATAATGTTTATAATACTGCTGGTATCGAGGTAAAACCAGATTTCCCGGGTGGTATTGAAAAATTCTACAAATTCGTAGGAAACAATTATAAGACTCCTGAAGAGGAAGGTTTAAAAGGTAAAGTTTACGTTACTTTTGTAGTTGAAAAAGACGGTTCATTGACCGACATTAAAGTTTTAAGGGATATCGGTTACGGTACAGGGGCAGAAGCAATTCGTGTTCTTAAAAAATGTCCAAAATGGACTCCCGGCGAGCAAAATGGTAAAAAAGTTAGGGTACTTTATTCTCTTCCTATTACTATTCAATCTGCAGAATAATGTTAAAAGATATGCTTAATAATATTCAGAAGAAATCGCTCAAAGAGCGATTTCTTCTTGTTTTAGGAATACTGTTTTTTTTAATATATCTTGTACTCGGTTTAATGATTATGTTTTGGAAGAAGCTTCCTTTAGATATGGAACCGAAATACAGGTATGCTTTTGGTGGATTATTGATAGTGTATTCGGCAATTCGCTTTTTGAGATTAATTAATTCAAACGCAGAATAATGATGTTAAAATATAGTAAGGTTGTTGGTTTGGTTGTTTTTGTTTTTTTGTTTGCCATGTGCAACCAAAAAAGCAAAAATGAATCTGATAAAGAAACAATTTTAAAAGGATCAATGGATATTACTGTCGATGAAACAATTAAACCTATCGTTGATGATCAGGTCGCTGTTTTTGAAGGAACATATTATGGTTCAAAAATTACTGTTACACCCAAATCGGAATCTGAATTAATAAATGATTTATTAAATCAGAGAGCAAAAGTGGCTGTTACTGCCCGAAATCTTACAGAAGAGGAATTGGCAAGGTTCAAAAAAAGTAAAATTAATCCAAGAGTTACGCCCTTTGCAACAGATGCGATTGCTTTTATTTCGAACAAAGGCAATAATGATACATTAATTGCGTTGAAAACGGTAATTGATTTTATGCAGGGGAAAACGAATTCTCGATTTCAAGGACTTGTATTTGATAATCCAAATTCAAGTACGGTTCGTTATATGAAGGAATTGGCAAAAGTAAAAGATATTCCTGCCAAGGGTGTTTTTTCTTTTAAAACTAACGATGAAGTTATTAAATTCGTATCTGAAAATGATGGGATGATCGGAGTAGTTGGGGTTAATTGGCTTTCGCAGCCTTCGCCAAAGATGGCTGATGTTATTAAAAAAATCAATGTTTTGTCTGTAAAAGGCCTTAATGATGATAAATATTACAGCCCGACCCAAAATGATCTGGCTGAGATGAAATATCCTTTGGCACGTGATTTGTTTATTATAAATTGTCAGGGTTATACTGGTTTAGGAATGGGGTTCGCGTCATTTATATCTGGGGATATTGGACAGCGTATAATTTTGAAATCAGGATTATTGCCAATAAGGACTCCGGGAAGGAATCTTAAAATTAGAAATCAAATTATTAACGATAAAGAATAAATTAATTACAATTAAAGATGAATAAATTTAAAATTTTTAGTCTTGCCTTAGTTGCTTCAGTTTCTGTAGTAAAAGCGCAAGATATCAAAGAAGCTAAAAAAGCTATCGATGCTGAACAATTTCAAAAAGCAAAGTCTTTGCTTAAATCAATCATCAAAGCAAAACCTTCAGATGGAGAAGCTAATTTTGTTTTAGGTAATGTATATTTAAATCAATCTATTGTTGATTCTGCTAAAATTTATTACGCAAATGGATTGCAGGCGTCTGATAAGAAAAATCTAAATTATATTGGGTTAGGTCAGATAGATCTTGACAATAAAAATGCTGCTGCGGCTCAGGCCAATTTTGGTTTGGCTACAAAAGATATGAAGCGTAAAGATGTAGATGAGTTTATTTACATTGGTAGAGCTTATATCAACTCAACTAATCCTGATTATCCTGCTGCAATTGCTGTTTTAAAACGTGCTTTGGCATTAGATCCTCAAAATGCAACTGCTCTTTTAACAATTGGTGATGCTTATTATGGTTCAAATAATCAAAATGATGCCTATAAAGCATACCGTGATGCATTTACTGCTGATCCAACACTTTTGAGAGCAAAAATGCAATTAGGTGTTTTGTTAAAAGGAGCTAAGTCTTACGAAGAAGCAATTAAAGCTTTTAATGAAGTTATTGCAATAAATCCTAATTATGGCCCGGTTTACAGAGAATTGGCTGAAACATATTACAAATGGGGAAGAAATAAGTCGTCTACTGCTAAAGTTAATTTGCAAAACGCAATTACTAACTATGAGAAGTATTTAAGTCTTACAGATTACTCATTAGATTCTAAAATGCGTCACGCAGATTTCTTAATCCTGGTGAAAGATTATAAGACTCTAGAGACTGTAGCAAATAAAATGATTGCTGAAGATAAAGTTAACCCTAGAATTTACAGATATTTAGGATACGCTGCTTATGAAAATGGAAATGTTGATGTAGCGATTAAATCTATTGAGGATTTTATGAAAGTACCTTCAAATAAAGTAATTGGTAGAGATTATTTATATTTAGGTTTATCAAAAATAAAAAAAGGAACTAATGCAGAAGGTGTAGTAGATCAGGCTGCTTTTGATAGTGGTATTGCTGATGTTAGAAAAGCAATTGAGTTAGAGCCTTTAGTTGTTGAAGAACTTGCTGATTTAGGAAAAGCTTTGTTTGGTAAAAAACAATATGCAAACGCGGCTACTGTTTTTGAACTTGGGGCTAATAATAAAGAATCTAAAAATTATTTAGATGATAATGTTTATTATGGTATTTCACTTTATTATGCGAATGTAAATAAAACCAATGGAGCTGCTGATGCTGCTGCTTTAGCTAAAGCTGAAACTGCTTTTGACAGAGTTTTAGAAGCTTCTCCAACTTATGATGAGGCTTACTTATACAAAGGTAGAATCAACAATTTGTTAGAGAAAGATGATTTGATTATCAAAAACTACGAAGAGTACGTAACAAGAACTAGTGCTAAGGGAGCTGAAGAATTGGCAAAACCTGCTACAGTTAAGAAATTAGTTGAGGCTTACAATAGTATTGGTGCTAGTTATGCTAATACAGATAAAGCTAAAGCCGTTGAGTATTTCAACAAAACTTTAGTTTTAGATCCTGCAAATGCTTATGCTGCACAATCTGTGAAAGCTTTAAAATAATATAAGATCTCTTATTAAATAGAAAACCGATAGTTCTTTTAGGGCTATCGGTTTTTTTTGTTCCGTATTTAATTGACTATCTTTGCACTTTAAAATATAATAATGTTATCAAAAGAAATACAATTAGAAGTAAATAAAGGAGCGATGTTGCCTTTGATGGAAGAATTTTACACTATTCAGGGAGAAGGATTTCATACAGGAACTGCTGCTTACTTTATCCGAATTGGTGGTTGCGATGTAGGGTGTCACTGGTGTGATGTGAAGGAAAGTTGGAATGCAGAATTACATCCGCCAACAAGTGTAGATTTAATTGTGAATAATGCCGCAAGTTCAGCAGATACTGTCGTGATAACAGGAGGTGAGCCTTTGACATGGGATATGAGCTTGTTGACTCAGGAATTAAAAAACAGAAATTTAAAAGTTCATATAGAAACTTCCGGAGCATATCCATTAACAGGTACGTGGGACTGGATTTGTCTTTCTCCGAAAAAGAATAAATTACCAACACAAACGGTGTATGATAATGCGCATGAGTTAAAAGTGATTATTTATAATAAGCATGATTTTATTTTTGCAGAAGAGCAGGCAGAGTTGGTAAATGGCAATGCGATTTTGTTTCTTCAGCCAGAATGGAGCAAAAAAGAGGAGATGACGCCCCTGATTGTAGATTATGTAATGAGTAATCCAAAGTGGAGAGTTTCGCTTCAGACTCATAAATATTTAAATATTCCTTAAGGATATAAAAAAAATATCTTCTATTGAAGAGATTTTTTGTTTCTGGTAAATAATACACACTGTATAAAAAAGAAACAGAATTCTAATTCCAATTTTTATATTTTTTTAAAGTTGTGATATGGGCAAGATGATGATTTCCATGCCACGCATAAGTTCCTATTAATTGTTTTATTTTATATTCAGAATTATTTTCAGGATGTATAAAAGATTTTTCAAGATCTGCAAGAGATAAATTCTTCATGATAAAAGCCAGGCGATAATGTAATCCTTCCAATAAAGTTAATGTAGGCTGAATAGGCATATTTAAATTGTCCGGCAATTCAGACCATAAAGTTTCGTCGTATGCTTTTATGACTGGATTGTTTTCAGTAAGAGCCCATTTTATTCTTATGTAACAATTCATATGGCTTTCGGCGCAATGATGAATTACTTGTCGAACCGTCCATCCGTCTGGTCGATAAGGAGTGTTTAATTGTTTACTTGTCAAATGAAGTGTTTCTTTTTTTAACCTTTCAGGAAAAGATTCAATCTCATTAATTTTTGCTGAAAGATATTCCGGTGTAAATTCAATAGGAAATTCAAATTTTCCTATTGGATATTTTAATTTTTCTAAATCTAGCGCTGTCATAATAAGTAGATTTTATTTTAAATCGATAGTCTGGCAAGATAATCATAATGTTCTCCTTCTAGAATAAGCTCACATTTTAGTCCATTTGCAATAGCTCCATTCTGAAGTGTGTTGTAGTCTAAGTACAACCAGTCAAAAGGTTCTTCTTTTTCTCCTTTGTAAGAGATATTAAAAACAAGTTCTCCGTAATAATCGTTATTAGATGGTATCCATTTTCCGCCATCTTCATCTTCGTCAAACATATAAATGATGTCAGAACTGTCCAGTAGAATTTGTCCGCCTGGATTTAAAAGAGATTTTAGCTTCGATAGAAATTTATTGCAGTTTTCTAATTTGCCAAAAATACCAACGCCATTCATTAATAAGATGATTGTGTCAAATTTTTCACCATCAAAATCTAGTATATTTTGAACTTTTGCATTTTTGACACCGCGCAACTTACAGGTTTCAATTGCTTTTTCAGAAATATCTATTGAAGTAACTTCTAAGTTACGATCGTTTTGTAATGATAAGCTATGACTGCCGGCTCCACAACCAACATCAAGTGTTTTTCCCGAGGCTAACTGAAGTGCTTTTTGCTCAAGTTTTGGCATTTCATTATAAGAACGGAATAAATAATCAACACTCATTTCATCTTCTTCAGAAATTGTAGTTTCGGTAATGATATCTTCCGGCGAATTATTGGTTTGAAAGTCGAACATCGCTTTTCCAAATAGATCTTTCATCGTATTTTATTTCAAAGTTTAAGGTTTCAAGTTTAAAGTTGTTTAATTTTGCAGATCAACTTTAAAAAGTAAACTTGAAACAAATTTTAAATAACTTAAATAAGTTAGCCAAAGATAAGCATATCGAAAACAAAAAGTATTTTGATAAGCTGAAAAAGAAACAACCTAAAAATTTAGATTATGTAATGCAGGATTTGCATGATGCCGAATTTAAAAAGACAGATTGCTTGAAGTGTGCTAATTGTTGTAAAACAACAGGCCCGTTATTTACTTTGGCGGATATTGAAAGAGTCTCAAAATCTTTGAGGCAAAAGCCTCAACAGTTCATAGAGCAATACCTCCGAATCGACGAAGATAAAGATTATGTTTTGCAAAGTGTTCCGTGTACTTTTTTAGATAGCGAGAATTATTGCATGATTTACGATGTTCGTCCAAAAGCCTGTAGAGAGTTTCCGCATACAGATCGTAAAAAGTTCAATCAGATTACGGATATCACTTTAAAAAATGTTGCCATTTGTCCTGCCGCATATAATATAGTAGAGGAAATGAAAAAGAAACTTCCTTTGTAGGATTTGCAAAAAAGTAAATGTTTCTGGAAGTAATTTGTTTTTGCTTTTTTAAATGTATTTTTGATTTGGATGAGGGAATTCATTATAATAATAAATAGACAACAAAAATTTGAATTTAGAATATTTCATAGCCAGAAGACTTATCACTGCCAAAGATTATAAAAGCAGTATATCAGCGCCAATTATAAAAATTGCTATTTCGGCAATTGCTATTGGTATTATCATGATGATGGTTTCGGTTGCAACCGGGATGGGTTTACAGCAAAAGATACGCGATAAAGTTTCAGCTTTCAATGGCCAGATAATTATATCTAATTACGATAATAATAATTCTGAAGTAACTCTGATTCCTATTTCAAAAAAACAGGATTTTTATCCAGACTTCAAGTCGGTACCTCAAGTGAGTCATATTCAGGCAATCGCTAGTAAGGCAGGAATTATAAGAACCGAAAATGCATTTGAAGGAATTGTTTTCAAAGGTGTAGGAGCAGATTATGATTGGAACAATATAAAAGAATATGTCGTAGAGGGTAAAGTTCCAGATTTTACTAAAGCTTTAAATGAAGAGGTTTTGATTTCGAGATTTCTTGCGGATCGGCTTAATCTAAAAGTGGGGGATAATTTTAACACCTTTTTTATTAAGGAAGAACAAGGTAAAATGCCAAATAGTCGCCGATTCAAAATTGCGGGTATTTTTAATTCGGGATTTCAGCAATTCGATGCTACATATATAATAGGAGACATTCGTCATATTCAACGAATAAATAAATGGACTCCGGATCAAGTTGGAGCATTTGAAGTTTTTATTAAAGACTTTGATCAGATTAAAACGACCGGCAATCAAATTTACGAGCAAACATCATCGAGTTTAGATACTAAAACGATAATTGAGAAATACAGTTACATTTTTGATTGGCTACAACTCTTTGATTTTAATATAGTCATTATTTTAGGGATTATGATTTTAGTGGCTACAATAAATATGGTTGTTGCACTATTGGTCCTTATATTAGAGCGTACACAAATGATAGGTATTTTAAAAGCTATGGGGGCGAACAATTGGACAGTTCGTAAAATATTTTTGTATAACGCATTCTATCTTATTATAAGAGGATTGTTTTGGGGGAACTTAATTGGTATTGCGATATTGCTAATCCAACAGCAATTTGGGATTGTTCAGTTAAATCCTGAAAATTATTACGTCAATCAGGCGCCAGTCTATTTAAATTGGGGATATATCGCTTTGTTGAATTTGCTTACCATTACAGTTTGTTTTGTAGTGCTGTTAATTCCTTCTTATATCATAACAAAAATTTCACCAGTCAAAGCGATTCGTTTCGAGTAGTTTCAAAAAATCATATATTATAGATATAAGTAATCCGTCAGTTTTTTTGGCGGGTTGTTTTTTTTATGGATAATAGGGTTTGTTTAATTTAGTCAAATTAAAGCTTTAATCGGGATTTTCTATTGAAATTTGAATTAGGAGCTCAATCCCGCTATGCATTTCAATCTTTTACTTTTTAAAGAAAAAAGCAAAAGGATTTCCATTTCTATCGGGGCTAGGGCAGTTGTTCTTAATTAGAAATATAGTGTATATAGGTATGGGAGCAAAACTTAGCGTCTTATTCAAAGGTAAAGCAAAAGAATCTTTGAGTCTTCGTGGCATAATGAGGGGTATCTGTTAAAAGGAGCTGAAATGAATGGTAGGTAGCTATTATAAAGTAATAGAAAAACCTCGATAAGTCTGTAAAGTTCATAAAAATGGCCGTTCTTCAAGTGTTGTTATTGTGAAAAGCACAATGTGCTTACGAAAATTCCGATAAAGTCAAAAAAAGGACAATGGTTAAGGTTGGTGTTATCAGGGTGTTAAGAAAAAGTTTGTAAAAACATTGAAATTATAGAACAAAAAGGCTTGTAAATGTAAATAAAGGACCTACTTTTGCACCCGCAACAACGACAGACGTTCACTGAAATACTGACAAGCATTACTAATCAAAACGAAAATTTATTTTCTAAAAAAGATTTCGAAAAGCTTGTGAGATTTGAAAACAGATGTTACATTTGCACCCCGCAAAACAACGGAAGTTCATTGATAGATTGGTTAGGAAATGAGAAGAAAAGGAAATAAAAATTTCCAAAAAAAAACTTCAAAATTTACTTGCCAGTTGAAAATAAATTTCTACTTTTGCACCCGCTTTGAGAAACAAGCGAAACAAAAAAGAAGACACGTTCGTAGACATATTGAATTGACAGCCGTTTTAACAGAGATGTTAAAACAAAAGAATAAAGAGTAAGATAATCGAGAGATTGAAAAAGAACCGATAGAGACTGATTCGAATAACAATACGATCTAAGTGATTAGATCAACAATATACGATGAAGAGTTTGATCCTGGCTCAGGATGAACGCTAGCGGCAGGCTTAACACATGCAAGTCGAGGGGTATAGTTCTTCGGAACTAGAGACCGGCGCACGGGTGCGTAACGCGTATGCAATCTACCTTTTACAGAGGGATAGCCCAGAGAAATTTGGATTAATACCTCATAGTATTATGAAATGGCATCATTTTATAATTAAAGTCACAACGGTAAAAGATGAGCATGCGTCCCATTAGCTAGTTGGTAAGGTAACGGCTTACCAAGGCTACGATGGGTAGGGGTCCTGAGAGGGAGATCCCCCACACTGGTACTGAGACACGGACCAGACTCCTACGGGAGGCAGCAGTGAGGAATATTGGACAATGGGCGCAAGCCTGATCCAGCCATGCCGCGTGCAGGATGACGGTCCTATGGATTGTAAACTGCTTTTATACGAGAAGAAACACTACTTCGTGAAGTAGCTTGACGGTATCGTAAGAATAAGGATCGGCTAACTCCGTGCCAGCAGCCGCGGTAATACGGAGGATCCAAGCGTTATCCGGAATCATTGGGTTTAAAGGGTCCGTAGGCGGTTTAATAAGTCAGTGGTGAAAGCCCATCGCTCAACGGTGGAACGGCCATTGATACTGTTAGACTTGAATTATTAGGAAGTAACTAGAATATGTAGTGTAGCGGTGAAATGCTTAGAGATTACATGGAATACCAATTGCGAAGGCAGGTTACTACTAGTATATTGACGCTGATGGACGAAAGCGTGGGTAGCGAACAGGATTAGATACCCTGGTAGTCCACGCCGTAAACGATGGATACTAGCTGTTGGGAGCAATCTCAGTGGCTAAGCGAAAGTGATAAGTATCCCACCTGGGGAGTACGTTCGCAAGAATGAAACTCAAAGGAATTGACGGGGGCCCGCACAAGCGGTGGAGCATGTGGTTTAATTCGATGATACGCGAGGAACCTTACCAAGGCTTAAATGTAGATTGACCGGTTTGGAAACAGATCTTTCGCAAGACAATTTACAAGGTGCTGCATGGTTGTCGTCAGCTCGTGCCGTGAGGTGTCAGGTTAAGTCCTATAACGAGCGCAACCCCTGTTGTTAGTTGCCAGCGAGTCATGTCGGGAACTCTAACAAGACTGCCAGTGCAAACTGTGAGGAAGGTGGGGATGACGTCAAATCATCACGGCCCTTACGCCTTGGGCTACACACGTGCTACAATGGCCGGTACAGAGAGCAGCCACTGGGCGACCAGGAGCGAATCTATAAAACCGGTCACAGTTCGGATCGGAGTCTGCAACTCGACTCCGTGAAGCTGGAATCGCTAGTAATCGGATATCAGCCATGATCCGGTGAATACGTTCCCGGGCCTTGTACACACCGCCCGTCAAGCCATGGAAGCTGGGGGTGCCTGAAGTCGGTGACCGCAAGGAGCTGCCTAGGGTAAAACTGGTAACTAGGGCTAAGTCGTAACAAGGTAGCCGTACCGGAAGGTGCGGCTGGAACACCTCCTTTCTAGAGCCTCAAGTGTTAGTTGATTTATCAACACGCTGAGGAAAAAAGAAGAAGCTTTATAGGTTTTGATTTTAAGACTATTTTACTCTTGCTGTTAGTTCAAATAATAAATTTTAAGAATAAGAGTGTCTCGTAGCTCAGCTGGTTAGAGTACTACACTGATAATGTAGGGGTCGACAGTTCGAGTCTGTCCGAGACAACTATTTTACTCTTAAAAAGAAGGAAATTTTAGAAGTTGAAAGATTAAGGATCACATAGTTCATAATTTTTAATTCACGATTTTTAATTTTTAATTAAAAAGGGGGATTAGCTCAGCTGGCTAGAGCGCCTGCCTTGCACGCAGGAGGTCAACGGTTCGACTCCGTTATTCTCCACTATCTTTAAGAAGATAGAATATAGAAAAAAGAATATAGACTTGGTCTATTATCTATTCTCTATGTTCTTTATTCTGAAAAAGAAAAAGTTCATTGACATATTGAGATAAGAAAATAATAAAAAGTAGAAAGCGTTTTTTACAATTTTATTGTAAAAGACAAAAAAAAACGGTCATATTAATTTATGATTGGTACAATAAGCAAAATAAGGGCGTATGGGGGATGCCTTGGCTCTCAGAGGCGATGAAAGGCGTGATAAGCTGCGAAAAGCTACGGGGACGGGCACACACCGATTGATCCGTAGATACCTGAATGGGGCAACCCACTATGTTGAAGACATAGTACACCGATAGGTGGGCAAACCCGCTGAACTGAAACATCTAAGTAGGCGGAGGAGAAGAAAACAAAAGTGATTCCGTAAGTAGTGGCGAGCGAACGCGGATTAGCCCAAACCAATGTTGTTACGGCAAGATTGGGGTTGTAGGACCACGATATTTTATGTACAAGGAACCGGAAGTTACTGGAAAGTGACACCATAGAGGGTGATAGTCCCGTATGGGTAACGAGTATAATAGATAGTGGTATCCTGAGTAGGGCGGGGCACGTGAAACCCTGTCTGAATTTGGCGGGACCATCCGCTAAGGCTAAATACTCCTGAGAGACCGATAGTGAACCAGTACCGTGAGGGAAAGGTGAAAAGAACCGTGAATAACGGAGTGAAATAGATCCTGAAACCATACGCTTACAAGCGGTCGGAGCCCTTTCGTGGGGTGACGGCGTGCCTTTTGCATAATGAGCCTACGAGTTAACGTTGCTGGCAAGGTTAAGTGGTTAAGCCACGGATCCGTAGCGAAAGCGAGTCTGAATAGGGCGCTTTAGTCAGTAGTGTTAGACGCGAAACCGTGTGATCTACCCATGGGCAGGTTGAAGCTGTGGTAACACACAGTGGAGGACCGAACCGGTTGACGTTGAAAAGTCTTCGGATGACCTGTGGGTAGGGGTGAAAGGCCAATCAAACTCGGAAATAGCTCGTACTCCCCGAAATGCATTTAGGTGCAGCGTTAGTTATAAAGTTATATAGAGGTAGAGCTACTGATTGGATGCGGGGGCTTCACCGCCTACCAATTCCTGACAAACTCCGAATGCTATATAATGTTCACTAACAGTGAGGGCTTGGGTGCTAAGGTCCAAGTCCGAGAGGGAAAGAACCCAGACCATCAGCTAAGGTCCCCAAATATATACTAAGTTGAAAGAACGAGGTTTGTCTGCCCAGACAGCTAGGATGTTGGCTTGGAAGCAGCCATTCATTTAAAGAGTGCGTAACAGCTCACTAGTCGAGCGGACGAGCATGGATAATAATCGGGCATAAGTATATTACCGAAGCTATGGATTTACAAGCAATTGTAAGTGGTAGGGGAGCATTCTAACAGGGTTGAAGGTGTATCGTAAGGTATGCTGGACTGGTTAGAAAAGAAAATGTAGGCATAAGTAACGATAATGCGGGCGAGAAACCCGCACACCGAAAAACTAAGGTTTCCACAGCTATGCTAATCAGCTGTGGGTTAGTCTGGTCCTAAGGCGAACCCGAAAGGGACAGTCGATGGCTAACGGGTTAATATTCCCGTACTACTAATTACTGTGATGGGGTGACGGAGTGATGAAAGCGCCGCGAACTGACGGAATAGTTCGTTGAAGTACCTACCTATAAGACCCGCAGGCAAATCCACGGGTTTTGGGGAAATACGATAGTACTCGGAGTCTTCGGACAAAGAGATAGTGCGCCTAAGGGCTTCCAAGAAAAACCTCTAAACTTCAGGTAATTAGTACCAGTACCGTAAACCGACACAGGTAGTTGAGGAGAGAATCCTAAGGTGCTCGAGAGATTCATGGCTAAGGAATTAGGCAAAATAGACCCGTAACTTCGGGAGAAGGGTCGCCCTGAGTAATCAGGGCCGCAGTGAAGAGGTCCAGGCGACTGTTTATCAAAAACACAGGGCTCTGCAAAATCGTAAGATGAAGTATAGGGCCTGACACCTGCCCGGTGCTGGAAGGTTAAGAGGAGATGTTATCTTCGGAGAAGCATTGAATTGAAGCCCCAGTAAACGGCGGCCGTAACTATAACGGTCCTAAGGTAGCGAAATTCCTTGTCGGGTAAGTTCCGACCTGCACGAATGGTGTAACGATCTGGACACTGTCTCAGCCATGAGCTCGGTGAAATTGTAGTAACGGTGAAGATGCCGTTTACCCGCAGTGGGACGAAAAGACCCTGTGCACCTTTACTATAGCTTAGTATTGACCTTGGATAAATGATGTGTAGGATAGGTTGGAGACTGTGAAGTGGCGTCGCCAGGCGTTGTGGAGTCATTGTTGAAATACAACCCTTTGTTTATCTGAGGCCTAACCCCGTTTTACGGGGGACATTGCTTGGTGGGTAGTTTGACTGGGGTGGTCGCCTCCAAAAGAGTAACGGAGGCTTCTAAAGGTTCCCTCAGTACGCTTGGTAACCGTGCGTAGAGTGCAATGGCATAAGGGAGCTTGACTGAGAGACATACAGGTCGATCAGGTACGAAAGTAGAGCATAGTGATCCGGTGGTTCCGCATGGAAGGGCCATCGCTCAAAGGATAAAAGGTACGCCGGGGATAACAGGCTGATCTCCCCCAAGAGCTCATATCGACGGGGGGGTTTGGCACCTCGATGTCGGCTCGTCACATCCTGGGGCTGGAGAAGGTCCCAAGGGTTGGGCTGTTCGCCCATTAAAGTGGCACGCGAGCTGGGTTCAGAACGTCGTGAGACAGTTCGGTCTCTATCTACTGTGGGCGTTAGAAATTTGAGTGGATCTGATTCTAGTACGAGAGGACCGAATTGGACAAACCTCTAGTGTATCTGTTGTTCCGCCAGGAGCATCGCAGAGTAGCTACGTTTGGAAGGGATAAGCGCTGAAAGCATATAAGCGCGAAACCCACCACAAGATGAGATTTCTTTTAAGGATCGTGGGAGATGACCACGTTGATAGGCTATAGATGTAAAGGCAGTAATGTCATAGTCGAGTAGTACTAATAATCCGTAAGCTTATGTACACCCTTTTCTCCCACCGTAAGGTGGGAGAAGAAACTTTCTAAATCAATACTTTTTTCTTTATCTCAGTATGTTAAGATATTATTACAATTTTTAATTAATTGTAAAATTGCCCAAAGCAATTATAACTTCTTAAGGTGGTTATTGCGGCGGGGCTCACCTCTTCCCATCCCGAACAGAGTAGTTAAGCCCGCCTGCGCAGATGGTACTGCAGTTATGTGGGAGAGTATGTCGTCGCCTTTCTTTTGAAAACCCTGTTTCTAGCGAAACAGGGTTTTTTGTTTTACAAAATACCGGGGTAATGTTTTATATTGGTTTGTAGTTTAACCGCAAAGCGCGCAAGAAAAGTTTGTAATTGTTGAAAATTGTTAAGTTCGCAAAGCTGGATCGGATGATATTTTGTGACTAAATGCAATTGTGAAAAGTTGTCTTTCTTTTGCTTTCCTTGCTTCTTATGCATTTTTTCTTAAATAGCTTCTAATTTGGGATCAACACGAAAACCTGAGGAGCAGTAACAATTAAGCATAAATAGTAGTTAGTCTAAAAAGGAATGATTCCGCTGAAGCATTTGTACTTCTATTGTAAAAGTAGTTTAAAGATAGATTAGTAGTTAAGCGTTTTGGTATTTAGTAAGATATTAAAGTTCTTAAAATCTGATTCCTCTACATTTCTATACCAATGAGCTAGTTTAGTCATGGCGATGTATTTGTTATTGTAGTTGTTATATATCCCACGAAGTTGTTGTATTAATCTATGAGCTGTTTTTATATCAGGATATAAGCTAAATAAGATCTGAGATCTTTCATTATGGCTCTCAGTCCATTTTTCGTGAGATTTATAAAGAACATATCTACTCCTGGCTAAAAACTGCTTTACAGAGTCTCCGTTAGCAAAAGATTTGGAATATATATATTGACCTCTCTTTTTGCTTGTAATATCAATCGATTTTCGGTATCCATCGACTTACATCGATATTTTATTCTAATCTCCTACAATGCTTCTAGAGCTAATTTTTGAACATGAAATCTATCGGTAACCTGTACAGCTTTTTCGAAAACATCTTTTGGAGATCAATTTCATGGAATTAACCATGTCAAGTGTTATTTCTTGAACCCAACTTCTTTTTTATAGTCAATTTTGCAGATGTGTTCAATGACCTGACAGCTATAGAAGAAAATACAGCCAATATGGTGTTTAATAAGAAGGATGTGTGCTAGCGCGTAACTGGATCTCTTTCTTTGACAAAATTGAAGGTTTTTATGAAAGGTTCCTTCGTAATGAAGAAATACTTTTTGAAGATGCAAAACAATATACCAATGTAAAGCCTGTTTTACAAATAAGTAAATTTCTGATTTGGCAAACACCCTGGATAAAAAAATAGAGGTTGTCTAAAATTATTTTTCAGATAACCTCCTTAAATATAAATCCGATTCCTTGCTTTAAAAAATCGATGATTAGTGATGTAGTAATTGTTGGTTTTTTCGTGTATAAAACGACAATAACTTCTTATTGCTTTTACTTCCCAATACAGAAATTAGCAAAAATATTCCCTAACAATTCATCGTTTGAGACTTGACCCGTGATCAAGCCAAATTGATACAAAGCTTCACGAATATCAAGCGCAATTAGGTCACTGGAAAGATTTGTTTCAAGACCAAATTTTACTTTTTGTATTTCATCCAGAGCTTTTAGTAATGAATCATAGTGTCTTGTATTCGTAACAATGGTTTCATTGTTACGAAGAGCACCCGTATTTACAAAAGAAAGTAATTCATTCTTCAAGTCCTCAACACCAATTTTCTCTTTAGCTGAAATTAGTAAAAGTTTTGCATTTAAATTTTCAAGTTTAGTCGTGATGTTTGAAACTTCATCAGCTGACAATATATCTTTTTTATTTACAACAATAATTAAAGGTTTTAATGGGTATTTATTCTTGATTTGTTCAATTTCAGAAACAAACTCAGAACTTGAAATCTGAAACTTTAAACCGTCAAACAAATATATTACAACCTGTGCCTGTTCAATTTTCTCAAAAGTTTTTTTAATCCCAATACTTTCTACAACATCTTTAGTTTCACGAATTCCTGCTGTATCAATAAACCTGAAGCCAATTCCGCCAATAACCAATTCATCCTCAATAGTATCACGGGTTGTTCCTGCGATGTCTGAAACTATAGCGCGTTCTTCATTTAATAAAGCATTTAGCAATGTTGATTTCCCTACGTTTGGTTCCCCAACAATGGCGACAGGAATTCCGTTTTTGATCACGTTTCCAACGGCAAAAGAATCTATTAAACGTTTTAATACAAATTCAATCCTGTTTAATAATTCATGAAATTGAGTTCTGTCAGCAAATTCTACATCTTCTTCTGCAAAATCCAATTCTAGTTCTATTAACGAAGCGAAGTTCAAAAGCTCCTCACGTAATTTTGCAATTTCATTACTAAAACCACCACGCATTTGTTGCATGGCAATTTGATGCGAAGCTTCATTATCAGACGAAATTAAGTCGGCAACAGCTTCAGCCTGCGATAAGTCAAGTTTACCATTCAAAAACGCTCTCAAAGTAAATTCACCGGCATCAGCCATTCTGCAACCTTTTCGAAGCAATAATTGAATAATTTGTTGTTGAATATAAGTAGATCCGTGGCAGGAGATTTCGACTGTATTTTCGCCGGTATACGAGTTTGGACCCTTAAATACAGAAACCAATACTTCGTCAAGTGTTTTCGAATCATCAACAATGTGCCCCAAATGCAAAGTATGCGTTTTTTGCTTGGTGAGGTCTTTGTCTTTTATGGATTTAAAAACTGAATTTCCGATTGCAATAGCATCAGAACCTGAAATTCGAATTATAGCAATCGCTCCAGCTCCGGACGGAGTAGCCAATGCAACTATAGAATCTTGATTTATCATGGTGCAAAGGTATAAAAAAAGCCATAAAGTTGTGTCTTTGAAGTCGTCTTCAGGATATCTTCCTTAATTGTTAAAAAATCAATTATTAAGAAATAATTAAATGTTAAAATACTGATAATTGTCAGACTGTTTTATTTTAAGAATGACTAAATTTGAGAGAACAACTTCTAAATCCGAATCAAAATGAAAAAGATATTATTCCCCACCGATTTTTCTGAATCCGCAACAAATGCATTTGTACATGCTTTAGAATTTGCAAAAATTGTAAACGCTGAACTTATTTTGTTGCATACTTTTGAGATTCCGGTTTATGACAGTCAGTTTTTCCCAGAGAATTATGCAGCAATTTACAGCTCTATTGAATTGGCGAAATTTGAAATGTTTAAAGATGAAATTCCAAAATTAAGAACCATTGCAATGGAGCGAAACTTGGATGATATTGTCATAAAACACCGTTTAATGGATGGTGATTTAATTTATAATCTAAAAAATGCTGTCGAAGAAGATAAAGTAGATTTTGTTATTATGGGAACCTCAGGAGTTACAGACTGGACCAAGTTTTTTCTTGGGTCAAATACCAATGCCGTAATTTCAGAAATCAAAGTGCCTGTTTTATGTATTCCTGCTGATGCAAAATTCAAAAAAATAAAAACAATTGGCTTTACAACCCGTTATCGTGAAAAAGATAAAACAGAACTTAGAAAAGTGCTTAATATTGCAAAAAAGACAAATGCAAAGGTAAAAAGTTTATATGTTAAAACAACAAGTTCAGATGTTGCAGAAGAAACTATTAAAGAATGGGAAAAAGAGTTTGCAGGTGAAAATGTAGAATTTCTTGTCTTGCCAAGTGACGAAGTAAAAGAAACGATTCTTGACTTTATATTGTATAAAGATATCGACATATTGACAACCATAACACACAAAAGATCTTTCTTCGAAAGCTTATTTGAGTCCAGTTTTACAAAAAAAATCGCAAAAGAAGTTTCTGTTCCGGTTTTGGTAATGCACGAAACATAAAATAAGATACCTTTTGATAGTACATATAGGTGTATAGTCTATATTTGTGTTTCATTAAATTAAAAAAATGGAAGCATATCAAAACAAGGTTGAACACTATACTACAATTTTTCATAAGATCAACAAGAGATACAATAGCATCAGCGTTCTGCGCCTTATAAGTGTTTTTCTTTGCTTGTTTTTATTGTTTTATTACATAAAAACTAATGAAATTCTTTATGCAGTTTTTGCCTTTCTGTCTTTTGTTGGTTTTCTTTTTTTGATGAGAATTCATTCGCGATTATCTTTTCAGAAAGAACTTACTACAGCAATTTTGAAACTTAATAAAAATGAAATTACCTATTTGAAAAGAGAGAAAATCCCTTTTGAAAATGGAATTGAATTCAATGATTTTCATCATCCTTATGCTTACGATTTAGATATTTTTGGAGAACATTCGTTATTTCAGAATATAAACAGAACCGCCACTTTTGTCGGAAAAAAAACATTAGCAAATCAATTATTAAGCTTGTCGCCTAATGAAACAATTCTTGAAAATCAGGAAGCAATCAACGAGCTTAAAACTAAGATCAATTTGCGCCAGGATTTCCTTGCCCTTGCAATGATTAGTAACGATTCTAAAAATTCGTATGATTCGTTGCTATATTGGAATTCATTTAAGAATAATAGCTTACCTAAATTTTTAGTTGCATTGTCTATTGTTCTTCCGGCTTTGTTTTTAGGTTTTTTAGTGGCTTATTTTATTACTTCAAAAATTATTATATTATCTTATTTAACCTATATTTTTATTGCGAATTTAATTGTTCTAGGACAGTCATTCAAACGAATTCAATCTGAAATTGCCAAAGCAGACAACGTAGATAAAATCATTAAACAATATAGTTTGTTAGTTCAGATAATTGAAGCGGAAACTTTTCAATCCAGAAAATTAATTGATTTGCAGCAGCAGCTTATTTTTAAAAATGCAACCGCAAGCAAACACTTAAAAGACCTGTCGGAGTTGTTTTCAAGAATGGATACAATTAATAATTTTGTAACTGCTATCGTGTTTAATGGTATTTTCTTATTTAATCTTCACGTATTAAAATCACTTCTAAAATGGAAAGACAATTATTCGACTGAACTTGAAAAATGGATTGCTATCATTGGAGAATTTGAAGCCTTGAATAGTTATGCAAATTTGGCCTATAATAATGCTGATTTTGTTTTTCCCGAAATCAATTCAGAATATAAAATAGGATTTTCAGATTTAAGTCATCCTTTGTTAAACCCAGAGACCAGAGTAGGAAATGATACTCATTTTTATCCGGAATCGTTTATGATTTTAACAGGATCTAATATGTCTGGAAAAAGTACTTTTTTAAGAAGTCTGGGAATTAATATGGTTTTAAGCGGGGTAGGTTCCGTTGTTTGTGCTTCAAAAGCTAATATTCATCCACTTCCTGTTTTAGTATCAATGCGATTGTCAGATTCCTTAGCAGATAGTGAATCTTACTTTTTTGCAGAAATTAAGCGTTTAAAACAAATTATGGACGCATTAGAAGATCAGCCTGCTTTTGTTTTGCTGGATGAAATATTAAGAGGAACAAACTCTGATGACAAACGAAACGGAACTATAGAAGTGGTTAAAAAGGTTATTGCTAAAAATGCAATTGGGGCCATAGCAACACACGATATCGAAGTTTGTCTGACGACAAATGAATATCCTGATATTTTAACGAATCAATGTTTTGAGGTAGAGATAAAAAACAATGACCTTCATTTTGATTATAAACTCCGCAACGGAATCTGTAAAAACAAAAGCGCAACTTTCTTAATGCAGAAAATGGGAGTGATTTAAGATTTAGATTGTAGATTTTAAATTGGAGTTTAACGAGGAGCTATTTCCTGCTGTCCACTGTATCTTTTGTGGTGAACCCCACCACAAAAGGATGCCGTTACAATCAGGGCTAGGGCAATCTTGTTTGTATAAGAAAATTTTGTTCTTGTTGTGTCGCTCTAAACGAAGTTGGACAACTTGAAGTTCCATATTTAGTTTGTTATTTCGACGAAGGAGAAATCGCACAAGAAACTCAGCAAAGAAAAGTAAAGTCGTTGCCAAATATTGGATGTGATTTCTCCTTTGTCAAAATGCAAGATTGAACATAAATGACAGGCTGAAAATGTTATTTCTGAGCTTCTGTGATAGTCTTCACAAAAGCTTCAACAGGCTGTGCTCCGGAAACCGCATATTTTCTATCAAAAACAAAAAACGGAACTCCTTGTACGCCAATTTCCTGAGCTTCGGCAATATCATCCTGAACTTCCTTTAGAAATAAGTTTTCATCTTTTAGAACTTCTAAAACAAGATTCTGATCAAGACCAGCTTTTACAGCCAGTTCTATTAATGTTGGTCCATCATTTAAATCTCTTCCTTCAACAAAATAAGCCTTAAAGAAAATTTCTTCCATTTCATCGCCTAATTTTTTGACTTTAGCCAATTGTATAATACGATGCGCAGTTAAAGAGTTTGAAATAATAGCTTTATCAAAGTGATAGTCCAAACCGACGCTTTTTGCGCGTTCTACAACGCCTTTATGCATTTCTATAGATTGCTCAACAGAAATGCCTTTTCGCTCTGCTAAAAACGTATAAACATCCTTGCCTGATTGTGGTGTAATAGTAGGATCAAGTTGAAAACTTTTCCATTCAATTTCAAATTCACCATTTGGAAACTCAGCTAAAGCTGTTTCCAGTTGTCTTTTTCCGATATAACAAAACGGACACATGATGTCCGACCAAATTTCTATTTTCATATTACAAAGTTAAAGAAAAAAAATGTTTCCGGTTTTCTTTGTTTCAGGTTTCAGGTTTTCCTGGATTGTGTTGTTTAAGCGCAAAGCACGCAAGGATCTTTTTATTGGGCAGTAAATAATCTCGCAAAGACGCAAGTACGCAAAGTTTATCTTCTTGGTGATGTATGCATCTTAGTTAAATTAACATAGAGAGAATATAAGCTTAAAAAAACTTTGCAACTCCTGCGTCTTTGCGAGATTAAAAAAGGATAACTTATAAATTAATTTTTATAAACATAGGAGTTCGAAGGTTTGGTCAAGTTCTCTTTGTTTTACACAAAGCTTTGCGTTCGTTGCGTTTGTGAACATAATCTGAATATAAAAAGATTCTTGCGTGCTTTGCGGTAAAAATACACTCAAACCCTATTCATATTTCAACCTGAAACATAAAACTTCAAACATGAAACTTCAAACCTGAAACAAAACAGATTCTAAATAAAAAACCGCAAATCTTAAAAAAAGAATTGCGGTTTCTAGGTATAAAAAATGGTTGGTTAATAGCGTTGTTATTTTTTTTTACAATGATATGTCTTTAATTTGAAACTAAAAAAGATCCTTGTAACAAAAAGAACTTTTGATGTTAACTATTTAACATCACGGGCATTACCAACATTGTAACAGTTTCACCTTCTTCTAAACCATCAACAGGAGTTAAAATCCCGGCTCTGTTAGGCAATGACATTTCTAACATAATCATATCTGATTGTAAGTTAGTCAGCATCTCCGTTAAAAAACGAGAGTTAAAACCAATCTGAAGATCATCTCCCTGATAATCACAAGTCAATCTTTCTTCGGCTTTATTTGAGTAATCAATATCTTCAGCAGAAACATTTAATTCAGCTCCGGCGATTTTTAAACGAATTTGGTGTGTTGTTTTGTTTGAGAAAATCGCAACACGTTTAACAGAACTTAAAAATAAAGAACGGTCAATCATTAATTTGTTTGGATTCTCTTTTGGAATTACAGCTTCGTAATTAGGGTATTTTCCATCAATCAAACGACACATTAAAATATAGTTGTCAAATGAGAAAGTCGCATTCGAATCGTTATATTCAATTTTTACTTCAGCATCAGAACTTCCTAAAATACTTTTTAAAATATTTAAAGGTTTCTTAGGCATAATAAAATCTGCAACCTGAGATGCTTTTACATCTGTACGTGCATATTTTACCAACTTATGAGCATCTGTAGCTACAAAAGTTAAACCTTCTGGTGAGAACTGGAAGAAAACTCCTGACATTACCGGACGTAAATCATCGTTTCCGGCAGCAAAAATAGTTTTACTTACAGCAGTTGCTAATACATCAGCAGGAACAAGTGTTACAGACGGATCTTCAAGGCTTACAGATTTAGGGAATTCTTCACCGGCAGCATATGCTAAAGCATATTTTCCTGAGTTTGAACTAATTTCAACCGTATTGTTTTCTTCAACTGTAAAAGTCAAAGGTTGTTCCGGAAATGTTTTCAAAATTTCAAGTAAAAGTTTTGCAGGTACAGCAACGCTTCCTTTACTTGTAGAATCAATTGATAATGTAGCAGACATTGTAGTTTCAAGATCCGAAGCCGAAACTGTCAACTCATTATTGTCTAATTCAAATAAAAAGTTATCTAAAATAGGCAACGTATTGTTACTGTTGATTACACTACCTAAAACTTGTAATTGTTTTAATAAGTACGAACTCGATACTATAAATTTCATCTCTTTTGTTTTATTTTTTTGCACTTTTTCTTAGTATTTCTTCAACTAGGATAGGTTTTACAAATATATCGTAAACAATCTTAGTTTCGCAATTTTTTTATTAACATCTGTTTGCCATATTTTCTTTTACGGAGATACGTAAATATCAGTCCAAAAACCAGTAAAATTAGAATTGGAAGTCCGATAGTTATGAATTGAGTCAGGTTGTAATTATCATAAACTTTGTTTTTGTCCAATAAAGGCAAATTGACATCTTTACTTCTAATGTTAATAAGTCCGGTATCATCCAGTAAATAATTAATACAATTCATCATGAAATCTTTGTTGTCATACAAATTTCCGGTACGTTGATCGTATCCTAATTCAACAGGCATCATGTTTTTATCTAATTGATTCCTTGCCAGATCACCATCAGAAATGACAATCATTTTATTTGGTTTTCCTTTTGCTAAAAATGAATTTTCTTTAAACGGTAAAACGCGATTCTCAAAAGCCGAGGGAAAATTTCCTTCTAATAAAACCGAAAGAGGTATGTTTCCTTTATTCAGGTAATCCTGGGGCGATGTTTTTTCGGTGACGCTATTTAAACTTATTTCTGTTGGTGTTCCGACCACTTTAGAATATTGAGACGATTGTAATAAAACCGTTTTTTTAATACCGTTTTTTAAAGTGTCAATCGGATTTGCGAAATCAAATTTAATTTCGCCTAGATTTTTTACAATCGGATTACTGCTTGCAGGTACAACAACCGGGGCAAATTTCCAGATAAACTCCTGATATTGTGTCGCACTTCCTTGTTCTCCGGTGGCTAGTTTTAATTTGCTTCCTCGTTCATCTTTTACTAAATCAGGATTAATCCTAAATCCGTATTTAAAGAACATATCGTTTAAATTCAGATCTCTGGGATAAGCTAAAGTCGCTCCGGACTGATTGTATAAACTATCCATGTCTGCTGCGACCTGATCAATTAGCCAGAGCGTTTTACCGCCGTTCATGATAAACTGGTCTAAAACTTGTTTTTCTTCATCAGAAAAAGCTTCAGTTGGTTTTGAGATAATAGCTAAATCGTATTTTTTTAGCGCCTCTAAAGTTCCGGTCGGGTTTTTAGCTACCGAATCTAATGTGAAAGGTCCGATGTAATAACTTTCGCGAATTTGCATTAGCAATTTAGCAATGTGAACTTCGTTTAATTCCCCATTTCCTTTTATAATTGCAACTTTCTTTTGTCTGTCTTTGCTGATTTTATTAATTGCATCAGCAATAGAATATTCCAGATGCTGAATCGACCCGATCACTTTTTGAGTAGTCGAAGCACCCATTATATTTTTCAATAAGGGAATATTAACCTCTTTATTGTTATAAACCGCAATTGCCCACGGAAAAACCATTGCCTGAGATTGTTTTCCCTTATCGTCAACAGTAATGTTTATTGGTGTAAGACCTTTTTGATACAAAGATTTTACAACATCCATGCTTTCGTCTTCGTTCTCCATCGGATTAACGAATTCGAAAACAATATTGCTATTATAGGCTTGAAATTCTTCTAGTAATTGTTTGGTTTCTACTTGTAAACGTTTAAAATCTGCCGGCAAGTCGCCCTGCATATAAATCTTGATCGATAAAGGGTTTTTAACCTGCTTTATAATCTGCAAAGAGGTTTCGGATAATGTGTATCTTTTGTCTTTGGTCAAATCGAATCGGTGAAAAAACAAACTTCCCAATACATTTAAAACGATTAAAACAAAAACAGTAATACCTAATGTTTTGATATTTTGTTGAGTAGATGCTTTCATTATGCTTTAAAAGATTTTAATTGATAAACAGTAAAAGACAGAAACAACACCGTAATGCTTGAAAAATAGATAACATCACGAGTATCGATAACGCCTCGGCTCATACTTTTAAAATGATCCTGCATACCAAATGCCGATATTATTGTAGAAGATCCCGGAATCAATGCAGATAAACCTTCGAAACCGAAATAAAATATAAAACAAAGAAAGACGGCAATTATAAAAGCTACAATTTGATTTTCTGACAGAGTAGAAGTAAAAATTCCGATAGAGGAATAAGCGGCAATCAAAAATAATAATCCAAAATAAGAACCAATTGTACTCCCCATATCGATATTTCCTTCAGGAGCACCCAAATCCGAAATTACTTTTACATATATAAAAGTGGGAATAATGGCTAAAATGATTAATAGGAGAGAACCCAAAAATTTTCCGTTTACAATTTCCCAAATCGATAATGGTTTAGTCAAAAGTAATTCTAACGTACCTTGCTTTTTTTCGTCAGAGAAACTTCTCATCGTAACAGCCGGAATCAGAAAAATCAAAATCCATGGTGCTAACGTGAAAAACGGAGTCAAATCAGCATAACCGCTATTCAATATATTGTAATCTCCCTGGAAAACCCATAAAAATAGTCCGTTGCTAATTAAGAAAATAGCAATGACCAAATAGCCAATAGGTGAGCCAAAAAAAGATTTTATTTCTCTTAAAATGATTGATTTCATTCAATTGTTGTTTTAAATCGTTGATTTTTGTTTAAAGTTTCAGGTTTCAAGTTTGCTTTCCTTTGCGAACTTTGTGTTTTCTAAAACCTTTTATTTATAATCTTTGTGTTCTCTGCGGTTAATTCGTTCCAATATTCAGCACATAAGTTGAAGCCTGAAACAAAAGAAACTAATTTAAACTAACCAGCTTGTCGACACTCCACGCTTCCGGTTTTGCATTAAAAAGCTTTTTTGTAAAACTCCAAACGGTATTAAATAGTTCAGATTGTCTGTAATTTTCTAAATCTTCTTCAGTTTCCCAATAACTATAAGTAAAAAATATGCATTTATTATTTTTATCCTGATACAACTCTAAAAAACGATTTCCCTCTGCATTTCGTATTTTATTTTTCACGGTTTCAAAATTTTCCAGAAAATCCGGAATTTTTTCTTCGTGAAAACTCATTTTTACTATTCGAACAAACATATTGTAATTTTAGATTGTTGATTGAAAACCTGCTTACAAGCGCGCAAAAATACCAAAATTGATTGTTCTTTTTGTGAAAATTTAAAATATTATAAAAGTATAGTTTTTACTACAATATTGTCGTCTCGGCATAGTAGAGGTTATATAAGAAGCTCCGTAAAGAAAATCTCCAATCTTTGTTGGTTACGAGTGTGATTACTACTCTGTAGAAATGACAAGAAAATCTGTGTATATCTGTTTAAATCTGTAAAATCTGTGGGCTATTTACAGAAACTTAATCGTAATCACATCTCTATAGTTCAGTCCCAGTAAACTATTTGCTGAACCTACTTTCGATGGATTGCTTCTGAAAATTGCAATTTCAAGAAATCCTGCTTCGTTAAAAATAGCAAGTTTTTCGCCTTCATACGTTTTAATAGGGTATTTATCAGAACTTGCGATAGCAGAATAATTAGGCAAAATAGTTTTTATACTTCTTGGTTTCATTACAATTTCATAAGGACGTCCTTTTGCAATTTCTCCAAATTGTCTTTTGGAAATATTAGTTACAACATTACCAAAATGATCAATATAAATCACGTAGCCTTTTATCGAATTTCCATCATTTGCAACGACAGGCTGGAGTTCTGTAATTTGCTTTATTTCCTGGATTTCTTTCCCAATAACATTTAGTAGCCCGCCTTTAGCAAGATGGCATGCCACTTTTATAAAAATATCCAAATCACTAAATTCACTCGGGAAACGATCGTGTATGTTGATAGCCACAATTTTTTGCGGAACAATTTTCTGCGTAAGCATACTTAAAATACCATTGTCCGCACATATAAAATAATGATCGTTCCATTGCATTGCAATGTGTTGATTTTCCTTATTACGCTCAATATCTACACCTATCAAATGTATTGTTCCTTTAGGAAAACTTAAATAAGATGCTCCAATGATATAACTGGCTTCTGCGTTATTAAAGGGGTCAACGTCATGCGAGATGTCTACGATTGTAGCTTCTGGATACTCTGAAAATATCTTACCCTTTAGTGAACCAACAAAGTGGTCTTTCAAGCCGTAATCGGTAGTAAGGGTAATTATTGACATAATTTTGTTTATAACTATTGGTAGTATTTAAATCTAATTTTCATTAAATTTGAGAAATGCAAAGCTAATAATAGTAAATGCAAATTGAAAGAAAGAAAAGACAATTTACAATAAATATATAGTAGTCTCAGTTTCCAGTTTCAGTTTTCAGTGTTTTAACAGAAAGCGATTTTATTCGATAAAAAAAGGGTGAAATAGTCTCCGTTTTCAGTTTTAGAATTGTAAATTTAGACAGCGACTGAAAACTGCGACCGTAAACTGTAAACTAAAAAACACCCGACAACCACAGATTATAAAAACTGATTTATTTTTAATTTAAAACTATCTCATTTGAACGAAAGAATTATCGAGCTCATAGACATCGCTCCAAAAGACTTTTGGGGCGCTCAAGACACTCATCTTGAAATAATTAAAAAGTATTACCCAAAGCTTAAAATCGTAGCGAGAGGTACCACTTTGAAAGCATTTGGCGAAAAAGAAGTTTTAGATGAATTCGAAAAAAGATTTCAGAGGCTTATGCTTCATTTTACCCGATACAACAACATTGATGATAATGTAATTGAACGTGTAATAATGAGTGATGGTCAGGATGAAAGAAAATCATTAGATCATGACAAAATACTAGTTCATGGAGTTGGCGGTAAAATAATTAAAGCCATGACGCCCAACCAGCAACTATTGGTAGATACCATCAAGAAAAATGATATGGTATTTGCTGTTGGTCCTGCCGGAACCGGAAAAACGTATACAGGTGTTGCAATGGCTGTAAAAGCGCTTAAGGATAAGGAAGTAAAAAGGATCATACTAACACGACCAGCGGTAGAAGCAGGAGAAAATCTAGGTTTTTTACCCGGCGATATGAAAGAAAAGCTGGATCCTTACATGCAGCCACTTTATGATGCTTTGCGCGATATGCTGCCTAACGAAAAGCTCGAAGATTACATCTTAAAAGGAATTATACAAATTGCGCCATTGGCATTTATGCGTGGCCGTACACTTGATAATGCCTTTGTAATTCTGGATGAAGCACAGAACACAACGCACTCACAAATGAAAATGTTTTTGACCCGTATGGGAAAAAATGCCAAATTCATGATTACAGGTGATCCCGGACAGGTTGATTTACCACGAAGAACTATTTCTGGTCTTAAAGAAGCTATTTTAGTCTTGAAAGACGTTGACGGAATTGGAATTATTTATCTTGATGATAAAGATATCGTACGTCACAGATTAGTTAAAAAGGTAATTGATGCCTATAAACAAATAGAAAATCACGATTAATTTTTTTATAAAATGTCAAATGTAAATCGTAAACTGTGTTTTGATATTTAATGATATTCGTTTTATTCATGTCTTTTAAAGAAATGCGTAAAACGAATATTTTTTTTAAATTAATACTACAAATAAAGAAATTGATTGAATGGGAAAAATGGAATCGGTCACAATTCTCGTGATAAGCTTATTGTTTTTTGTAATAAATTTAAGGGCTCAAAATAAAGATAACAAGCAAAATGATCTTTTAAGTGGTAATTCAAAATTATCTGGTAAAGAAATTGTCTCTGAATTATCAAAGTATTATTTTTTTAATTTGACAGATAAATCAAATTTAAAAAAAACAAAAGCAGAATTTGAAAATTCATATAATGAACTCAGCTTTTTTGAAGGTTTAATGAAAGAAGATTTAATTTTTACTGATAATAGATTTTACTTCATTGATTCTGAAACTTTATTTGAAGGCGGAGGATTGACTCAATATCTGGAAATAGTGAAAATTTCATTTAATAAACTTAATCTTAAACTTGTTTTTTCTGAGGAATACAATAATCAAACTGAAAAACATTGGAAGCATACAATTAGGTTGAATGGAAGAGAATATACAGCATACGATGGTAACTTTAGTGACAACGATTGGGGAATTTCATATATAAACTTTATTGAAATGTTAAATAGCGAGCTTAAATTACAAAATAGTAATGAACAGTTCTATCCAATTAGTTCAGGGAATGACGGAAGAATGGTTCTATTGACGGAAAAACAATTTGAATTTGTACAAGCAAATTATCCAAATGATAACGGGCATCCGAAAAACATCTTTGATTGGAAAAATAGCTATGATTTGTAAATTATTATAAAAATGAAACAGTTAGATGATTTTTATTTAGAACAAGAAGAGCCTTTAAGAGGAACATTTCTTGCATTGAAAGAAATTATCCTAAAGCAAGACGATGACATTACCAACGTTCTAAAATACGGAATGCCTTTCTTTTGTTACAAAGGAAAAATGTTTTGTTATTTATGGATTCACAAAAAACTCAAACAGCCTTATATTGCAATGGTAGAAGGAAAACATTTTGAGGAGACTTTTTTAATTCAGGAAGGTCGTGCGAGAATGAAAATTATGTTGCTTAATCCTAATGAAGATTTGCCTTTAGAAAGAATTGAAATGATTGTGCAAAAAGCTTTAAATTTATATAAAAGCGGATTGATTAAATTTTAAAAATTAAAAATACAGAATTTAATTAAATCGTTAAATAAATAATAAACTTGCCCTGTTTTAAGCTTTTGCGGCTTATTATCTTTGTTCTTTTGAGCTTAAAGCTGTAAATTTGCAGATCATAAATATTTGATTTCTAATATGACAAAGCTTAAAAATATAAAAGTTGTAGTAAGTGACTTAGACGGAACTTTACTTAATCCACAACACAGAATTTCAGATTACACCAAATCAATTTTTCAGGAACTTCACAATCAAAATTATCTTATCGTTGTTGCCACAGGCCGTCACCATCTGGATGCAATGGCAATTATAGAAACGCTTGAAGTACCTGTTTATCTGGTAAGTTCAAACGGCGCAAGAATTCACTCTCCGGAAAAAGAAGAAATTTTTGCATTCAACTTAAATAGTGACGTTGTAAAAGCCGCATTAAATGTTGAAATTGATCCTGAAATCACAGTAGTTTTATTCAAAGAAAATGTTTGGCAAACCAATAAATGGAGTGAAAAGTTAAATGCTTTTCAAGCCGATTTAAAATACCATCCTGAATTAGTTGATTATAAAACCCTGGAAGATTTTGGAGCTATAAAAATATTCTTTTCATGCGATAATCATGAAAAATTAGTAAAATTAAAAGATGCAATTCTCGCTAATTCTTCAGAACATTTGCATCATGCTTTTAGTTTGCCAACTTGTTTAGAATTCATGGATAAATCTATTGACAAAGCAGTTGCAATTGAGATAGTACTTGAAAAACTAGGTTTTACTTTGGATCAGGCGGTTTCTTTTGGAGATGGTTTCAATGATGTTCAAATGTTATCTGCATCCGGAAAAGGTTTAATTATGGGAAATGCTCCGGCTTCATTAAAGGAAACTTTACCAAATTTAGAAGTAATCAAAACCAATGCTGAAGATGGAGTAGCACATTATATTACTTCAAAAATTTTGGATAAGGAATTTGCGGCGAGCGAATTATAAAAGTAAAGGCATTTGTGAAAATCTAATAGTTCGAAAATTTAGATTTTTGATAAAATATAGATCCCTGAAGTTAATTCTTTAGGGATTTTTTTTGATTAGCCAATAATATGCAAAGAATTCTCTAAGCAAATGACAAAAATATTTTTTTAATACTATGCAAAGTGTATTTTTGTTTTCTCACAAAATAACGAATACTATGAAAAAAAACATTTTTATACTTACCTTTTTTATTGCTTCAATAGCCGGCCATAGCCAAACTTTAAAATTAGAAGAAATAATGAAAGGCGAATCTTTTATTGGGAATCAGCCAACAAACGGTCGCTGGTCTCTGGATGGTAAAAAGGTGTATTTTGAATGGAATCCGACCAATGATTTAGGAGCAAGTACGTATTTCTGGCAAAAAGGAGCTGCAAAACCTTTTTTGGCAGAACCAAAAGAGGCTGCTTTTTCTAAACTTGATTTCAAAAGAAAGTCAACTTCAGATATCGTTTATTATATAGACAATGGAGCTTTATATTCTTATACAATCAGTACAAAAACAGCAAAGAAAATCATTGAGCAAAGCAGTCCGATTTCAAATCTTGAATTGGGTACAGTAAACGGAATTGTATTTTTTGAACAGAATGATAATGTTTTTAAATACAATGCTAAAGAGGGAACAGTACTTCAAATAACAAATTTGTCTAAAGGTATTAAGAAAGAAAAACCTTTAGATAAAGATTCTTTTTTAAAGACACAACAAAAAGAATTATTTCAGTTTATCAAAGACAAAGAAGCTAAAAAACAATGGAATGTAGCTAGAAATAAAGCGATTAAATCTGACTTTGCCAAGGAATATTTTTACGGAAAAGATAATTTATTTAATCTAAAAGCAAATCCAAACGGAAATTTTGTAACTTTTAGTTTAGTAGAAGAATCAGATGTTAAAAAAGAAAAAATGGAAGTTTTTATAACTGATGATGGTTATAACCAAACACCGGATACGAAAGAAAAAGTATCTACGGCAAATTTGGTTAAAACTAAATTCGGAATATATTCTGTTGCTAAAGACACCGTCTATTATGTGAATTTTTCGACTTTAAGTCATATTCAGGACAATCCAAAATATTACGAATCATATGATAATTTAAAAAATAAAAGTAAAGAAGATAAATTGATTATGATTCAGGCTCCGGTTTATAATGAAGACGGATCTATTGCAATTGTTGAGATCAGAAGTCAGGATAATAAAGACAGATGGTTAATTAGTTTAAATCCTGAAAACGGATCGTTTAAAGAAATAGAACATCAACATGATGATGCATGGATTGCGGGACCAGGAATTCCATCGTATTCTTTTGACTCCGGAACTTTAGGATTTCTGGCAGATAATGAAACAATTTATTTCCAGTCTGAAGCTACAGGATACTCACATTTATATACCTATAATCTAAAGTCAGGCAAGAAGACACAACTCACAAGTGGCAACTGGGAAGTTCGTGACGTTACTTTATCTAAAGATAAAAAGGCATTTTACTTAACGACAAATACAATACATCCGGGAAACAGAAATTTTTATAAATTAGCTTCAACTGGAGGCGCTCTGGAACCAATTCTAACTAAAGACGGTGCGCATGAAGTAGTAGTTTCTCCCGATGAAAAATCACTTTTAGTACGTTATTCATATAAAAATGTTCCTTGGGATTTTTATATTGCTGACAATAAAAAGAATACAGCCTTACAACAAATTTCTTCTTCGACTTCTGAAGATTTCAAAAAGTACAAGTGGAGAGAACCGGAAGTTATTACGTTTAAAGCACAAGACGGAACTCCTGTAAATGCGAGATTGTACACGCCAAAAACTGAAAACGCAAACAAAGCGGCAGTAATTTTTGTGCACGGAGCAGGTTATTTGCAAAACGCTCATAATTATTGGAGCAATTATTACAGAGAATATATGTTTCATAATATGTTAACTGATTTAGGTTATACGGTTTTGGATATTGATTATAGAGGAAGTGATGGTTACGGACGTGATTTTAGAACAGGAATTTACCGTTTTATGGGAGGAAAAGATTTATCTGATCACCTTGACGGAAAGAAATTATTAGTAGAGAAATACGGGATTGATGCCAATAGAGTAGGGATTTACGGCGGTTCATACGGAGGATTTATTACTTTAATGGGAATGTTGACAACCCCGGGTGAATTTGCATCTGGCGCGGCCCTGCGTTCAGTTACAGATTGGGCACATTATAATCACGGATACACAGGAAATATCTTAAATTTTCCAGAGACAGATCCTGAAGCATACAAGAAAAGTTCTCCTATTTATTATGCAGATAATCTAAAAGGAAACTTAGTAATGTTACACGGTATGGTCGATGATAATGTAGAGTATAAAGATATTGTACGCTTATCGCAACGTTTTATAGAATTACAGAAAAAGAACTGGACGCTGGCTTCCTTTCCGGTAGAATCGCACGGATTTAAAGAAACATATTCCTGGATTGACGAATATAGCAGAATTTTGAATTTGTTTAATTCAACACTTCTTAATAAATAGTTTACAGTTTTCAGTCGCAGTGTTTAGTCTCAGTCTCAGTTAGCAGTTTGAGTAATTCATCTGTGCAAAATGTAAGTTTAAGCTTTGTCAAAGTTTTAAATTTTGACAAAGCTCAGGCAAAGACTGAACACTGAGACTGAACACCGCGACTGAAATTGAGACTGCAAACTGCAAACTAAAAAACTTGCTTGCTCTTTTAATTAGTTTTAAATTTGCATTCATAAAAAACAACACAACTAACGATAATGAGCAATACAATTACAACTACAAATTTTAATTTTCCAGATCAGAAATCAGTTTATCGAGGAAAAGTTAGAGAAGTTTACAATATAAATGATGAACTTTTAGTTATGGTAGCAACAGACAGGCTTTCGGCTTTTGATGTGGTTTTACCAAAAGGTATTCCTTATAAAGGACAAATTCTAAATCAGATTGCTACAAAATTCATGGAGCTAACAGAGGATATTGTACCAAACTGGTTGATTGCAACTCCTGATCCAAATGTTGCTGTTGGACATTTATGTGAGCCTTTTAAAGTAGAAATGGTTATTCGCGGATACCTTTCAGGACATGCTGCTCGTGAATATGCTGCTGGAAAAAGACAAATTTGCGGTGTAACAATGGCTGAAGGTTTAAAGGAAAATGATAAATTTCCGGAACCAATTATTACACCAACAACAAAAGCTGATAATGGTTCTCATGACGAAGACATTTCCCGTGAAGATATTTTGGCTAAAGGAATCGTTAGTGAAGAAGATTATATTGTTTTAGAAAAATATACTCGTGATTTATTTCAAAGGGGAACTGAAATTGCTGCTGAACGCGGATTGATTTTAGTAGATACTAAATACGAATTCGGAAAAACAAAAGAAGGAGTAATTGTTTTAATCGATGAAATTCACACACCGGATTCTTCCCGTTATTTCTATGCTGACGGATATCAGGACAGACAGGATACAGGAGAGGAACAAAAACAATTATCTAAAGAATTTGTGCGTCGTTGGTTGATCGAGAATGGTTTTCAAGGTCAGGACGGACAACAAATCCCGGATATGACAGATGAATATATTGAATCAGTTTCTGAAAGATATATTGAATTATACGAGAAAATCCTGGGAGAAAAATTTGTAAAAGCGGATATTGCTAATATTGATCAACGTATTGATAAAAACGTATTAGAATACCTAGAGACTAAAGAGTAATTTTCAGGTTTAAACTAACTCTTTAAACCATGAAAATTATTAGAAATAAAAAAAATGCCTTGCTATTTATATTGATGATAGCAGGGCATTTTCTTTTTGCGCAAATTGATAAAAAGGCAACAAAAGAAACAAAAGCGTTATATGAAAATTTAAAAACAATTTCAAAAAAACACATCCTTTTCGGGCATCAGCATGCTCTCGAATACGGACACGGATGGTCTAATGAACGGGATAGATCAGATGTAAAATCAGTTACAGGTTCACATCCCGCCGTTATCGGAATTGACTTTAGCGGATTTTCGGGACATTCTAAAGAAGAAATTGAAAAGACAGCCGCAATTCTCAAAAAGAATGTTACAGACACTTATGAACGAGGCGGAATCACAACTGTTTCGTGGCATTTTATAAATCCTGTTTCCGGTAATAGTTTTTATTGGAAAGATTCAACCTCTGTAGCTGCTATGTCATTGATCAAAAAAGGCGGTGCCTATCATGAGCAATATAAAGACGTTCTGAAAACCATCGCAGATTTTGCACATTCTGTAAAGGCAAAAGACGGCAAATTAGTTCCAATGATTTTCAGGCCATATCATGAGTTCGACGGTGATTGGTTTTGGTGGGGAAAGAAATTTACTTCACGGGAAGATTTTATAGCCGTCTGGCAATTTACAGTTTCTTATTTAAAAGATATTTTGGGTGTGCATAATTTTATTTATGCTTTTTCACCAGATGTCAGGTTCAATTCAGAAAACGATTACTTAGAGCGTTATCCGGGTGATGATTATGTAGATATGTTAGGCATGGATGATTACGGCGATTTTGGTCGTGATGGGAATTATGATATTTCAGGAGCAATTAAAAAACTCAGGATAGTTTCTGATCTTGCTGTCAAAAAGAATAAACTTGCTGCTTTGACAGAAACTGGCTTAGAATCGATTCCGAATGAAACCTGGTGGACACAAACCTTATTAAAGGTTTTAAAATCTGAAAATCTTGAATTAGCTTATGTTCTTGTTTGGAGAAATGACAGTATAAGTCCAACTCATTTTTACGCTCCTTTTCCAGGTCAGATTAGTGTTCCGGATTTTATAAAATTCTATAATGATCCTTATACGTTGTTTGAGAATGATTTAAAGAATGTTTATACCAATAAATTTCGCATAAAATAATTTTTTGTAGAGATATAAAATGAAGTGCAATGCGGGTTTTACCGGGTTGCACTTTTTTATTTATAATTTTTTTGCATTTATGTGCAACCTATTATACAATTTAGTCGTCTATTATAATAAGTAAGAGTTTTGAGAAGCAATTATTAATCAATTATTAATCAATTCTTATTTTAAATCATCAATCATAAAATCATCAATCAACATGAAAAAATCATTAATTATTTTAGCTATGGTCCTGGCTATATCTACAAATGCATCAGAAGCCTCAAATCTTAAATTATCAGTAAAAGATCAAACTAATTATCACGCTTATGCTTATGCAGGCTCACCTTTGCATTATGCTGTATGCGAAGGAGACATTGAGAACGTGAAAAAATTGATTAAGTATGGCGTCAATGTAAATTTGTTATCAAACGACATGTCGCCTTTAATGCTGGCAGCGCGTTTTAATAAATTTGAAATCATTAGAGTTTTACTGGCAAACGGAGCTGATCCCAGTATGGAGAATGAAAAAGGTTATAAAGCATTAAAATTCGCCGAGTTTGCAAAAGCAAGTGAGTCTATAGCTATTTTGGAAAATCTAAAATAAAGTGTAACAAAAAAGCATCATTATCTTGTAATGATGCTTTTTATAAAAAGATTATTACTCCTCTAATTTGTTTTTTAAATTCTCGAGACCTTTTTGCAAATCGTTACCAATCATATGATCCATTTTCATCATTGGTAACATGATATTCATAGGGTAGGGAATAACCCCGTTAATTCCCCATTTTACTTTTGTCTGATTTCCTGCAGCAGTTTCTGTAGATATAAATCCCACTGCGGTATCCTCCATAGGTTTCTTGAAACGCAATGCAAAGTCAATACGTTTTCCTTGAGTTATTTTTGTAATTTCCTGCTCACCTACACCAACTTCTTTTACATCGCTTTCCCAAGTTGATTTTGAACCAACAGCTCCATCAGTTCCTGTATAAGTAGTTTTTATCTTAGGGTCAAGGTTTGCCCAAACGCTGAACTCATTCTGGTTTTTTAAATTTCTAACATAATTAAAAACGGTGTCAACAGGCCTATTAATTATAATTTCCCTTTCGACAGCATAATTTTTCGGCATACAATAAGCCGCAATTAATACGATTGCCAAAACTAGAATCAGGATCGCAAGAATTTTTTTGATAATTCCCATAATTAGTGGTTTTAAGGTTATTAATTGGTTTTTTTTTGGATAGATATCTTTATAACTTACTCATTTAAAGGTTGTTTAATTTTAAGTAAAGTTAAAGAACTAATGTTTTGAATTTGCGGAATCTAAAACTTTTTGAAGATTTTTTCTATTAATTTTCGTTTTTACTGTAACATTTTTGATACATCAGCGTCTATACTATAGAAGCTTTAAATGAGATAACATAAATTTTTAGTTTCGTATGACATTTGTTATTAGAATGTTAAGAATTAGTTAAAACACAGTACCTTGTTATGCATAATACATGAAATAGAATTACATTTACTTAGAATTTAAAAATCATCATTAATCAATCAATATTAACAATCAATCATCATGAAAAAATCAGTAATTTATTTAGGAGTAGCTTTAGTAGCATTTGCAAATGTTTCAATGGCTTCAAATCAAACATCATTTGTACAACCACAAATGGAAATTGTAAATAGTTTTTCAACTCCTCTAAATGTAGCAGTTGGAAAAGGAGATCTTGAATTTGTTAAAAAACTTATTGAATACGGAGCAAATGTAAACGAGATATCAGAAGATCTATCGCCTTTGATGATCGCAGCCCGTTACAATAAAGTAGACATTCTAAGAGTTTTATTAGCAAATGGAGCAAGTGCATCTGTTAGAAATGAAAAAGGTTTTACAGCTTTAAAATATGCACAATTATCAAATGCAACAGAAGCTATTGCCATTTTGAAAGATTTAAAATAAACGTTTAAATCGAGTTTTGAGTTAGTATAATGAAAACGGCCTTTCTTGAGCAGGGGTCGTTTTTTCATTTCTAGTTATACCATTACTTTGTATTTGGCATATTATATCCGTTTGGATCTGGGATTAAATTAAAAAAAGCACCATTAATAATAATGATGCTTTTTTCGTTAAAACCTAATCAAATTAATTTAACCAATTAATCTATCTTCAATATCTTTATTCAATCGGAACATCTTTTTTTCTGTTGAACACCCAGAATATAATTGGGAAAACCAAAAGCGTTAAAATTGTTGCCGTAATTAATCCTCCAATAATAACGATCGCCAGTGGTTTTTGCGACTCAGAACCAATACCTGTAGAAATTGCAGCAGGCATTAAACCTATCGATGCCATAAGTGCCGTCATAACTACCGCTCTTGTTCTGGCTTTTACTCCTCTAAATATCGACTCTTCGAGTGTGAATTTTTCTTTTAAGTTATGATGGAATTCGGATATCAGAATAACTCCGTTCTGTATACATATCCCAAGTAAAGCAATAAAACCAACACCAGCCGAAATTCCAAAATTCATTCCGGTAAGATGTAAAGCAATAATTCCACCAATGATTGCAAAAGGAACGTTTGCCAAAACAAGCAATGAATCTTTTATGTTTCCAAAAAGTATAAATAGTAAAACAAATATCCCAATTAAGCTTATCGGTACAACTTGTGCCAAACGCGCACTGGCACGAACCTGATTTTCAAACTCACCTGTCCAGCCCACAGTATATCCTGTTGGAAGTTTCATTTTGGCAACTTTTGCCTGCGCTTCTGCAATTGTGCTTCCTAAATCACGATCACGAACAGAGAATTTTACCCCAATAAAACGTTTCGTATTATCCCTATATATAAAAGCTGGCCCCGTGATGGTTTTTAAATCTGAAATTTCCTTTAACGGAATCTTAATTCCGCTAATAGTTGGTACTTTTAGTTCAGCAATATCATTTTCATCTTTACGATATTCTTTAGAAAAACGAACTCTGACATCGAATTTTTTATCGTCTTCATATTTTTCAGTTGCTGTTTTTCCTCCAAAGGCAAGTTCTAAAACAGCTTGTGCATCACTTAATGTTACTCCGTAAGCAGCCATTTTATCCCTGTCAAGTACAACACTAATTTCTGGTTGACCAACATTTCTTAGTATTCCCGCATCTTTTATACCCGGAATATTCTTTATTTGTGCTAGAACTTCATTTGATAATTCGTCTAATTTATCCAGATCATCACCATAGATTTTTACCGCATTTGAAGCTTTAAAACCTGCCACAGATTCAGCAACGTTATCAATTACAGGCTGCGAATAATTATAAGTAATTCCCTGATGAACTTTTAATTTTTCGTCCATTTCGTTAATTAAGTCATCCATGCTTATTTTTCGTTTCCATTCAGATTTTGGTTTCAGGTCAACCTGAAGCTGTATAAATCCAAAACCATTAGGATCCGTTCCGTCATTACTCCTTCCGGTTTGTGATAAAACATTTTTTACTTCAGGAAAGCTTTCCAAATCTTTTCGAATCGTTGCAGCGGTTTTTACACTTTCAGGCAATGATGTACTCATTGGCAGCTCAGCTGTAACCCATAATGCTCCTTCATTTAACTGAGGCAAAAACTCTGTTCCTAAAAATGTAGCAGAAAAAAAGACCGCTACCAAAAGTGCCATTGATCCAATAAGCGTTTGTACTTTATGCTTAAATGTCCAGGCGAAGCCACTGCTAACAATGCGATCCCAGAAATTAACAAACGGATTGTGTTTTTCTTTTACGTTTTTATTTAAAAGAATATGTGATAAAACAGGAACCAATGTCAAAGTAAAAAGTAATGCGCCCATTAATGCAAAACCTAAAGTATAGGCTAGGGGAGAGAACATTTTTCCTTCTACTTTCTGGAATGAGAATATTGGCAGTAAAGCAGTAATAATGATTAATTTAGAAAAGAATATGGCTTTACCCATTTCAGCTCCTGTTTTTTTAATCAAACTTCCTTTGGCAATTTTATTAAAAGCCGTCATTCCTAATTGATGTGCCCTGCGGTCTAATACCACAAACAATCCTTCGACCATAACAACTGCACCATCAATAATAATCCCGAAATCGACCGCACCTAAACTTAGCAAGTTGGCACTCATCCCCATCATTTTTAAACATAAAAAGGCGAATAATAACGATAGCGGAATAACAATCGAAACCGTAAAAGTCGTCCTCCAGTCTGCCATAAAAAGAAATACAACGCAGGTAACCAGAATAATTCCTTCGAATAAATTGTGCATTACCGTTTCTGTCGTGAAATTCATTAAATTATCACGATCGTAAAAAGTCACTAATTTGATATCTTTTGGAAGAACGTTATCATTCAGATCTTGTATTTTCGCTTTGATTAATGCCAAAGTTTCCTGAGGATTTTCACCTTTTCGCATTACAATAATACCTTCAACAACATCATCATTATTACCTAAACCAGTTTGTCCAACTCTTGGCATGGCACTTTCATAAACAGTAGCTAAATTTTTGACTAAAATTGGATTCCCATTAGCATCGTCGACAATAATATTCTCGATATCCTGAATCGATTTCAGAAGTCCAACTCCGCGAACAACAAAAGCCTGACCATTTTTTTCGATAATATCCCCACCCACATTCAGGTTTCCTCCATTTACAGCATTATATACCTGAAGCGGCGTAATATTATATTTTGCTAATTTTATAGGATCAACACCTACTTCATACGTTTTAGTTTGTCCCCCAAACACATTCAAATCCGCAACACCGGGAACTGAACGAAGCTGCTTGTCGATTACCCAGTTTTGATAGGTCAATAATTCTCTACTATCCCTGCTGTCACTTTTTACAATATATCTGAAAATTTCACCAGTAGGTCCGTAAGGCGGCTGAACATCCGGTTCTACATCATCCGGAAGCGAAACATTTTTTAATAAATTATTCACCTGAAGACGCGCAAACTGATCGTCGACACCATCATCAAAAATAATTTTGATTACTGATAAACCAAACATTGTAATACTACGAACACTCGTCTTTTTTTGTACCGAGTTCATAGAAATCTCGATAGGCGAGGTTACAAAACGCTCTACCTCCTCGGCACTTTTACCGTTCCATTGCGTAATGATAATGATTTGAGTATTCGTTACATCCGGAAATGCATCAATAGGCATGTTTTTGAAAGAAATAAACCCCGCAACTGCCAATAATCCCACCCAAAAAAAGGTAAATGCTTTATTCTTAAGTGAGAAAGCAATAATATTTCTTATGAATTTGTTCATTTTAAAAAGTATTTTTAATGATGAATTTTTATTTTTTAATTTATTAGAACATAAATGCCCTTATTGTATTGTCTTCTAGAACTCTGTATGAAAACGTAATGCTAAAAACTGTATTGGACCTCTGTCTTTGTTATAAGCCGGATTCATGGCAAATTGATAATCTGGTGAAAGTGTGATATGTGTATTTGGGATTAAAAACGAATAAAAGATTTCGACAATCTGTTCTATCCCATAGTTTAAAGTTCCGTCACCAATCATAAAACCATTTCCTCCCAATTTTTGATATTGTTCATGTGGTCTGGATAATCCGTTTGCAACCACTGCAATACCTGCAAAATCATTCTCACGGTTCCACATTTTACCCTTCAAATTAATACCAAGTTGAGCAGATCTGTCAATTTCTGTAAATGCCCATGTTTCATTTTTACCATCATTATAACTCATTCTGGCAAAAAGCCCCCAATTATCCCCATGAGTATAATCCATATTTAAGCCAATACCATATTTAGTACGGCCATATTGCCTTGTACTTTTAATATCCGGAATTGTTGTAAAATTTGAATTAGCTTCATCATAATTTCCCATTCCTGCCACATTTCTAAAGCCCAGCAATTTAATAGTACTGGTATCATTATTTTTAAAAACCACTTTCTTTTCAATCTCTATGTTTACAGCATTAGAATCTTTAAAGCTAAATTCAACATTTGGACCATTCGCATAAGTTGGCAAAGCACTTAATGAAGCCCTGATTTGCCAGGTGTCAAATTGATAATTTACATATAATCCATCTGTATATCCTCGAGTGTTTGCAGCATAATCCCAAGCCCCATGTGTCATTAAAGCCCAATTCAAAAACTGTGTCCTTGGATCATGAGAATATGTATTGTTGTCGAAATAATCTGATAATCCAAATTTACCAAACACCAATTGTAAGGATCTGTCATTCTTAAATTGAAATTTTTGTTCCAAAAGCATTCTTGCTACATAAACAACAGGTTTAGTATCTCCTATTCTAAAAGTTTCCCCGTTAGGAAAACCACCTAATCCTCTGGCTTGAGATAAACCCTGTCCTCCTGACATTTCAGGATTAAAAGTTACTGTAGCACCTTTCCAGAGAGGAACGTCTAAATACAAAGTTGAGGTTAATGATAAAGCACTTTCTTCTTTAGGATTCATACTATTTGTTCCTGAGTATTTGGCCTGAAAATCCGGATGATATTGATATATAGACGTCATTTGAAATTTCAGGCTATATTTTCGTATCGAATCTGTTTCTTGTGAAAATAATAGCGCTGAAAAAAGCAACGTTGCAAAACTCAATATATATACAGATTTCCCCATTTAATTTAATTATTCGTTTAAAGCACGATAAATAAATAATTGATTATTAGTAATAACCTTTTCATTTTCTTTTAAACCTTTAGAAACATAAGTTGTATCACCAACCACTCGGTAAACATCTACTTGTCTCGTCTCGATATTATTACGATCCTTAAAAATCATTACAAAATTTTTGCTTTTGTCAAAAACAATCGACTTACTAGGTACGGCTATCATAGAATTGCCTTCGCTATAAGATAATTTTATGTTGGCATTCATATCTGGTTTTAACATATAACCGGGATTCTGCAATTTTATACGGGCCTGCATTGCTTTTGTCTCGGGATCAATAACGTTAAAGATCTTATCTACTTTTCCTTTAAAAACCTTATCAGGATAACTTAATGTCGTAACATCAGCATCAATACCCAATTTTACCTTATTGATATCAATTTCGTTAATATTGGCTAATGCCCAAACTTCACTAATCTCTGCGATATCAAAAATATTTTCAGAACGGTCATTTCTTAAAAGCATGTCCTGATTGATACTTTTTTGAATGATAAACCCGCTAATAGGAGCGGTTACTTCATAAATAGAACCTGCTTTGATGTTGTAAATTTTATATGTTTCCTGTACTTTACTTAATTGGGATTGTGCTTTGTTTACTTCTGATTTTGCCTGAAGAACGTCGCTTTCTGAATTTAGTTTGCCATCAAATAATTCCTGAGCAACTTTCAAATGGTTTTTCGCAACCAGTAAATCATTTTTAGCATCGATAGATTGTTTTTCGAAATCTGCAATATCGGTACTTTTTATAGTAGCTAGCACTTGGCCTTTACGCACATAATCTCCAAGTTCAACATTTACTTTAATCACATTTCCTCCAACAAGCGGATAAACATCAATCATCTTATTGTTATCAGCAGTGATTTTTCCGTAAAAACTCAATACATTTTTTACAGGCAGGGTTTCTGCCACGGCTGTTGTCGTTGTTTTTAGCATCGCATCACTTAAGGCAAAAGAGGTATTAGTATCCGGATTATCAACTTCCTTTTTGCAGCTTGCGATTGATAAACTCACAAGAGCAATTCCTATAATTATTTTATATTTCATTTTATTTAGTTTTAGAATAAGTCTTTGTTGATTGTACTATTTAACTCTTCGCCTGAAAGTATTACTTTTTTCTTTAATTCATTTATCTGAATAGAAGCCTGATTGTAACTTTCCATAAAATCAGTAAATTCTAATAAACTTATATTTCGTTTCTGGAAGTTCGTAAGGATTCCGTTGTAAACCGCTTCAAAGTCAGAATTGACAGTAGGTTTTATCACAACATAGTTTTTGCGGGATTCGTCCCATTTGTTCCATGCTGCAGTAATCTCCGTTTGCAATTGCAAGTCAAAATTTTGTTTTTCAATTTTCGATTGTTCTAAAATCGTTTGTGCGTATTTGATATTTCCCTTGTTTTTGTTCCAAAGAGGCAACGGAATCCCAAGTGTTAAATTAGCCTCCTTATTAAAAGCACCACTTCGCTGGTCATAATTGGCACCAACGGTGATATCAGGAATAGAAAGTGATTTTTGCCATTTTACGTTAATTTCGTTTGCTTCGATATCCTTTTGTTTTGCCAGATAATCAGGGCGATTAGCAAGTGCTTCATCTTGAAAAGTTTTAAGATCAAACGGGATTGTAACGATGTATTTATTAAACTCTTCTTTTGAAACTTCCGGGACTATATTATCGGTAGAATTCAGTAATAATTTTAAATTCGCCTGTTCTTCAATGTTTTCATTCACAACTTCCATACGCTCATTTTTAAAATTTAAATACAACGATTGTAAACGAACAAGATCTCTCAAGGGAATATTGCCTTTTTGCACCTGAACAGAATATGAGTTGATCAAATCTTCTATATGAGCAAGTTGATTATCTGTAGTTTCAAGACTTTTTTTGTTGTAGAATACAGTAAAAAAACTTTTTCGCAATTGTAGTTTCAAGGTTCTCAATAAATCATTGAATTGCAGCTCTGCTAACTTTTCATTAGTTTGAGCAAGCTTAATTTCATTGCGTTTTTTTCCGCCTAAATAAATTAATTGCTCGATACCAAATGCTTTTTGCCCCTGTTTTCCAATATCAAAATATTGATTTCTTTCTGGGTTGTACGCATTTAATTCAGCAGTAAGCGAAGGGTTGTCCCAAATTCGGGCTTGAATTGTTAATGCCTTAGACGCATCGATATTGTATTGCGATGCCAACAGAAAAAGATTGTTTTTTAAAAATTGGCTTTCACAGTCTTGAAGGGTAACTGTTTTTTGAGCCAAAACTACAGGACCGAGGAGTACAAGTAGGAATGCACAGAGTTTTCTCATTGTATCATTTTTATTTTATACAAATATGCTATCACCAGACTTTAAGACTCCTTAAAATCTACCTTAAAAATACCTTAAAATAATTTATAAATGAAAAAATAATTGAAATAAATTCGTGTTAATGTTTGGAACACTGTAAGTTATTGATGCATTATGAAGTGTTAGAATGCGCTGAACAATGCGTAATCCAAGTCCAAACCCTGAAGTTCCCTTAGAATTTAGACCTCGCATAAAAGGCTGGAAAAGATTTTTTTGCTCAGTTTCGTTTAAGGTTGTTCCAGTATTTAAAACAGAGACGATCAAAGTATCATCTTTAGTACTGATAATTACTTTAGCTTGCTGATTATGCGAATAAACACAAGCATTTTTTAAAACATTGCTTATCGCAATTTCCAATAAGCTTTTGTTGCCCGTTATTTCTAAGGCAGTATATAAGCTTTCGCTTTCTTCCATTTCAAAAAGAATAACAAATTCAGGAAAGCTTTTCTTTAAATTTTCTATGGCCGAAAACAGAATCTCATCCATACGATGAACTTCACTAGCCTCCTGTTTTTTGTTGTCTATTTTAGATAAAATTAATAACGAATTAATTAATGCAGTTAATTGATTGACATCAGACAAGATATTAGTCAGGAAGCTTTTTCTCTCAATACTAGTTTTACTGTCTGCAATAACATTCTCTATTTGCGAGGTAATCCTCGACAATGGAGTTCTTAATTCATGAGAAGCATTTGCGGTAAATTCTTTTTGCCTCTGATAGGAAATTTCAATTCTATCCATCATAAAATTGAATTCATTGGCAATTAAATCGATTTCATCTTTATTACTTTTAGATTCCACACGAGTATCAAGATTATTCTCGTTTATGTTTTTTATTTTTTGATGAAAGGTATTTAGCGGATTCATTAATTTTTTTACCGTAATAGAGGTTACAACCCAGCAAATACAGGTAAAAAAAATATAAGACACTATTAAGGTATATCTTAGAAAAAGCAGTCTTCGTTGTCCAAAATTATCAGTTGCGGATATTAAGGCATAAAAATCCCTGTCGTGTGTATCATAGAAAACACCATAAACTTCATAATTTCCCTGCTGTTTAAAAAAAGTCTTGTGTTTTTTTAAATATTTTAAATCCTCAACAGACCATTTAATTTTTGCATCATCAATACTGCTATAAATAAGTTTATAGTTAGAATCAAAAACCAATGTTTTTTCATCATATAATTTATTAATCGAGTTTTGATCAATCATCTTTAAAAGCTGATTGTCAACTTCCTTAACATTTACGAGAAGTTTAATGTTCGAAAGTGCTTTTATTTCCAGACGATCACGAAATTCGTCCTTCCTGAAATTAGAATACAAAACAAATATCAAAGTAGAAGCCAATCCAAAAAGGACTGTAAATAACAAGCTGACTAAAAGTGATATTCGGTTTTTTAATGTCATTCGCGATCGCTCAGATAATATCCATAACCAATTTTAGTTCGAATAAGTTTAGTTTCGTGTTCTTTATCTATTTTTTTTCTTAGAAAATTGATATAAACCTCAATTGTATTCTGATTCGTTTCAATATGATAATCCCAAAGTTTTTCAGCAATAAATTGTTTAGACAAGATCTTTCCTTTTGCCTGAGCTAAAATTAAAATGAGTTTAAATTCTTTTGGAGTAAGTTTGATTTCTTCACCAGAGCGAAAGACCTTCATATCATCTTCAATAATTTCTAAGTTATTAATAATGATCTTTTTTTCTGTTTGCTGAGGGATTTCCTTTCGTCTTAAAAGAGAAGAGATCCGGGCGTATAATTCATCAAAATGAAAAGGCTTAACCAGATAATCATCAGCACCATTATCAAAAGAAGCCAGTTTATCTTCTATTTCGCTAAAAGCGGTCAACATAATTATAGGAGTCTTTTTGTCGATTTCGCGAATCCCTTTACAAACCTCTATTCCGTTAGCTCCCGGAACATTGATATCCAGAACGATTAAATCATATTCATAAGGAAAGTATTTTTTCAATAATAAAGAACCATCATAATAAGGGAAACACTCGAACTCTTTTGAAGTAAAGAATGTGGAGATTTCTTTGGATAAAGTAAAATCGTCTTCGAGTAGTAGTATTTTCATTGAGTTGTTTATTTGAAAATTCGGTTATTTATTAAATAACCGAATTTCTACTTTAAGTACGTTCTTATTTAAAATAAGAAAAAGTTTCATTGTTTTCGATTTTCAATAAAGATTCATATATCAATCGAATCACATTTTCGACATCTTCCCTGTGAACCATTTCTACAGTTGTATGCATATAACGCAAAGGCAAAGAAATCAATGCCGATGCTACGCCGCCATTACTGTAAGCGAATGCATCAGTATCAGTTCCTGTTGCGCGCGAAGTTGCATGACGTTGAAACGGAATTTTATTTTCTTCAGCAGTATCGACAATCAAATCGCGAAGTCTGTTCTGAACAGCCGGTGCGTAAGCAATAACCGGACCTTTTCCCATTTTTAGGTCGCCTTCAACCTTTTTATCAATCATTGGTGTAGTCGTATCATGGCAAACATCAGTCACAATAGCGACATTAGGTTTAATCGTTTGTGCGATCATTTCAGCACCACGAAGACCAATTTCTTCCTGAACCGAGTTGACAATATACAAACCAAACGGAAGTGTTTTTTTATTCTCTTTTAATAAACGGGCAACTTCTGCAATCATAAATCCACCCATTCTGTTATCAATAGCGCGGCAAACAAATTTATTCTCGTTCAAAATCATAAATTCATCAGGATATGTAATCACACAACCTACATGAACGCCCATTTCAAGAACCTGCTCTTTCGTTTCGCAACCTAAATCGATAAAGATATTGCTGATTTTTGGCGCTTCCTCTTTGTCGCGTAAACGGGTATGAATTGCCGGCCATCCAAAAACACCCTTTACAATACCTTTTTTAGTATGAATATGAACCCTTTTCGACGGTGCGATCTGATGATCAGAACCACCATTTCTAATAACGTATAATAAACCGTCATCAGTAATGTAGTTTACATACCATGAAATTTCATCAGCATGACCCTCAATAACCACTTTAAAAGGCGCATCAGGATTAATAACTCCAACAGCCGTTCCGTAAGTGTCTGTAATAAAAGTGTCTACATATGGTTTCAAATAATTCATCCAAAGTTTTTGTCCTTCACTTTCATAACCAGTAGGAGAAGCGTTATTTAGGTAGCTTTCAAGGAAAGCAATCGAGGTATCTTTTAAGATAGATTCTGTGCTCATAAAAATATTTTTTTGCTAATTTATAAATTTGGTATTAGAGTTGTGTATAAATATATAATTTTACACTTAAATTATGATTCAATGAGATTTAGCTATAGTATTTTATTCCTTTTAATGATTTCGTTTGCAAGTCAGGCCCAGGTTAAGCCCAAAGAAAATCAACAAATGGGCTATATATTAACCGAGCGGGATTCTGTTTTAAATGATACTATCGAATTGCCCGAGATTATTATTTCGAAAGAAAAGCTAGATCCCGAAGCACAAAAACAGTTTATGATCCTTCAGAACAGGGTTTACAAAGTATATCCTTATGCAAGATTAGCTGCAGATAGATTAACAGCTTTGAATAGCGGAATGGCGCGTTTGAAAACCAATCGCGAAAAGAAGAAGTATTTTAAGATTGTCGAAGACTATCTTAATAATGAATTCGAAGAAAGACTTAAAAAATTGTCGCGTAAACAAGGGCAAATTTTGGTTAAACTTGTTCACAGGCAAACCGGAATCACTACTTATGAATTAATCAGAACCTTAAAAAGCGGTTTTAAAGCCTTCGTATCCAATACAACAGCCAATTTATTTGACATTAGTTTAAAAACAGAATATAAACCCTATGAATCCAATGAAGATTATCTAATAGAGACAATCCTCATCAGGGCATTTGAATCTGGCCGACTCGCAAATCAGAAAGCTGCAAATCCCGTAAACTACGATGACCTGATGAATCATTGGGAAGCAAAAGCAAAGGCAGTCAATAAAGAATAGCGGTTCCTATATATAAGGTACGATTTTGTATTTGCAACCCGACAAGTTAAAAAAAACTTGTCGGGTTTATTATTTATAGCTTAGAAGAGAAGATGGTTTATTCGATTTTATGAATTAGGAGCTCAATCCCGCTATGCATTTCAATCTTTTACTTTTTAAAGAAAAAAGCAAAAGGATTTCCATTTCTATCGGGGCTAGGGCAGTTGTTCTTAATTAGAAATATAGTGTATATAGGTATGGGAGCAAAACTTAGCGTCTTATTCAAAGGTAAAGCAAAAGAATCTTTGAGTCTTCGTGGCATAATGAGGGGTATCTGTTAAAAGGAGCTGAAATGAATGGTAGGTAGCTATTATAAAGTAATAGAAAAACCTCGATAAGTCTGTAAAGTTCATAAAAATGGCGGTTCTTCAAGTGTTGTTATTGTGAAAAGCACAATGTGCTTACGAAAATTCCGATAAAGTCAAAAAAAGGACAATGGTTAAGGTTGGTGTTATCAGAGTGTTAAGAAAAAGTTTGTAAAAACATTGAAATTATAGAACAAAAAGGCTTGTAAATGTAAATAAAGGACCTACTTTTGCACCCGCAACAACGACAGACGTTCACTGAAATACTGACAAGTCTTACTAATCAAAACGAAAATTTATTTTCTAAAAAAGATTTCGAAAAGCTTGTGAGATTTGAAAACAGATGTTACATTTGCACCCCGCAAAACAACGGAAGTTCATTGATAGATTGGTTAGGAAATGAGAAGAAAAGGAGATGAAAATTTCCAAAAAAAAAACTTCAAAATTTACTTGCCAGTTGAAAATAAATTTTCTACTTTTGCACCCGCTTTGAGAAACAAGCGAAACACAAAATTAAGAAGACACGTTCGTAGACATATTGAATTGACAGCCGTTTTAACAGAGATGTTAAAACAAAAGAATAAAGAGTAAGATAATCGAGAGATTAAAAAAGAACCGATAGAGACTGATTCGAATAACAATACGATCTGAGTAATCAGATCAACAATATACGATGAAGAGTTTGATCCTGGCTCAGGATGAACGCTAGCGGCAGGCTTAACACATGCAAGTCGAGGGGTATGCTTCTTCGGAAGCAGAGACCGGCGCACGGGTGCGTAACGCGTATGCAATCTACCTTTTACAGAGGGATAGCCCAGAGAAATTTGGATTAATACCTCATAGTATTATGAAATGGCATCATTTTATAATTAAAGTCACAACGGTAAAAGATGAGCATGCGTCCCATTAGCTAGTTGGTAAGGTAACGGCTTACCAAGGCTACGATGGGTAGGGGTCCTGAGAGGGAGATCCCCCACACTGGTACTGAGACACGGACCAGACTCCTACGGGAGGCAGCAGTGAGGAATATTGGACAATGGGCGCAAGCCTGATCCAGCCATGCCGCGTGCAGGATGACGGTCCTATGGATTGTAAACTGCTTTTATACGAGAAGAAACACTACTTCGTGAAGTAGCTTGACGGTATCGTAAGAATAAGGATCGGCTAACTCCGTGCCAGCAGCCGCGGTAATACGGAGGATCCAAGCGTTATCCGGAATCATTGGGTTTAAAGGGTCCGTAGGCGGTTTAATAAGTCAGTGGTGAAAGCCCATCGCTCAACGGTGGAACGGCCATTGATACTGTTAGACTTGAATTATTAGGAAGTAACTAGAATATGTAGTGTAGCGGTGAAATGCTTAGAGATTACATGGAATACCAATTGCGAAGGCAGGTTACTACTAATGGATTGACGCTGATGGACGAAAGCGTGGGTAGCGAACAGGATTAGATACCCTGGTAGTCCACGCCGTAAACGATGGATACTAGCTGTTGGGAGCAATCTCAGTGGCTAAGCGAAAGTGATAAGTATCCCACCTGGGGAGTACGTTCGCAAGAATGAAACTCAAAGGAATTGACGGGGGCCCGCACAAGCGGTGGAGCATGTGGTTTAATTCGATGATACGCGAGGAACCTTACCAAGGCTTAAATGTAGATTGACCGGTTTGGAAACAGATCTTTCGCAAGACAATTTACAAGGTGCTGCATGGTTGTCGTCAGCTCGTGCCGTGAGGTGTCAGGTTAAGTCCTATAACGAGCGCAACCCCTGTTGTTAGTTGCCAGCGAGTCATGTCGGGAACTCTAACAAGACTGCCAGTGCAAACTGTGAGGAAGGTGGGGATGACGTCAAATCATCACGGCCCTTACGCCTTGGGCTACACACGTGCTACAATGGCCGGTACAGAGAGCAGCCACTGGGCGACCAGGAGCGAATCTATAAAACCGGTCACAGTTCGGATCGGAGTCTGCAACTCGACTCCGTGAAGCTGGAATCGCTAGTAATCGGATATCAGCCATGATCCGGTGAATACGTTCCCGGGCCTTGTACACACCGCCCGTCAAGCCATGGAAGCTGGGGGTGCCTGAAGTCGGTGACCGCAAGGAGCTGCCTAGGGTAAAACTGGTAACTAGGGCTAAGTCGTAACAAGGTAGCCGTACCGGAAGGTGCGGCTGGAACACCTCCTTTCTAGAGCCTCAAGTGTTAGTTGATTTATCAACACGCTGAGGAAAAAAGAAGAAGCTTTATGGGTTTTGATTTTAAGACTATTTTACTCTTGCTGTTAGTTCAAATAATAAATTTTAAGAATAAGAGTGTCTCGTAGCTCAGCTGGTTAGAGTACTACACTGATAATGTAGGGGTCGACAGTTCGAGTCTGTCCGAGACAACTATTTTATGCTTAAAAAGAAGGAAATTTTAGAAGTTGAAAGATTAAGGATCAAAAGTTCATAATTTTTAATTCACGATTTTTAATTTTTAATTAAAAAGGGGGATTAGCTCAGCTGGCTAGAGCGCCTGCCTTGCACGCAGGAGGTCAACGGTTCGACTCCGTTATTCTCCACTATCTTTAAGGAGATAGAATATAGAAAAAAGAATATAGGCAAAGTCTATTATCTATTCTCTATGTTCTTTATTCTAAAAAAGAAAAAGTTCATTGACATATTGAGATAAGAAAATAATAAAAAGTAGAAAGCGTTTTTTACAATTTTATTGTAGAAAACAAAAAAAAACGGTCTTAATTAATTTTAAGATTGGTACAATAAGCAAAATAAGGGCGTATGGGGGATGCCTTGGCTCTCAGAGGCGATGAAAGGCGTGATAAGCTGCGAAAAGCTACGGGGACGGGCACACACCGATTGATCCGTAGATACCTGAATGGGGCAACCCACTATGTTGAAGACATAGTACACCGATAGGTGGGCAAACCCGCTGAACTGAAACATCTAAGTAGGCGGAGGAGAAGAAAACAAAAGTGATTCCGTAAGTAGTGGCGAGCGAACGCGGATTAGCCCAAACCAATGTTGTTACGGCAAGATTGGGGTTGTAGGACCACGATATTTTATGTACAAGGAACCGGAAGTTACTGGAAAGTGACACCATAGAGGGTGATAGTCCCGTATGGGTAACGAGTATAATAGATAGTGGTATCCTGAGTAGGGCGGGGCACGTGAAACCCTGTCTGAATTTGGCGGGACCATCCGCTAAGGCTAAATACTCCTGAGAGACCGATAGTGAACCAGTACCGTGAGGGAAAGGTGAAAAGAACCGTGAATAACGGAGTGAAATAGATCCTGAAACCATACGCTTACAAGCGGTCGGAGCCCTTTCGTGGGGTGACGGCGTGCCTTTTGCATAATGAGCCTACGAGTTAACGTTGCTGGCAAGGTTAAGTGGTTAAGCCACGGATCCGTAGCGAAAGCGAGTCTGAATAGGGCGCTTTAGTCAGTAGTGTTAGACGCGAAACCGTGTGATCTACCCATGGGCAGGTTGAAGCTGTGGTAACACACAGTGGAGGACCGAACCGGTTGACGTTGAAAAGTCTTCGGATGACCTGTGGGTAGGGGTGAAAGGCCAATCAAACTCGGAAATAGCTCGTACTCCCCGAAATGCATTTAGGTGCAGCGTTAGTTATAAAGTTATATAGAGGTAGAGCTACTGATTGGATGCGGGGGCTTCACCGCCTACCAATTCCTGACAAACTCCGAATGCTATATAATGTTCACTAACAGTGAGGGCTTGGGTGCTAAGGTCCAAGTCCGAGAGGGAAAGAACCCAGACCATCAGCTAAGGTCCCCAAATATATACTAAGTTGAAAGAACGAGGTTTGTCTGCCCAGACAGCTAGGATGTTGGCTTGGAAGCAGCCATTCATTTAAAGAGTGCGTAACAGCTCACTAGTCGAGCGGACGAGCATGGATAATAATCGGGCATAAGTATATTACCGAAGCTATGGATTTACAAGCAATTGTAAGTGGTAGGGGAGCATTCTAACAGGGTTGAAGGTGTATCGTAAGGTATGCTGGACTGGTTAGAAAAGAAAATGTAGGCATAAGTAACGATAATGCGGGCGAGAAACCCGCACACCGAAAAACTAAGGTTTCCACAGCTATGCTAATCAGCTGTGGGTTAGTCTGGTCCTAAGGCGAACCCGAAAGGGACAGTCGATGGCTAACGGGTTAATATTCCCGTACTACTAATTACTGTGATGGGGTGACGGAGTGATGAAAGCGCCGCGAACTGACGGAATAGTTCGTTGAAGTACCTACCTATAAGACCCGCAGGCAAATCCACGGGTTTTGGGGAAATACGATAGTACTCGGAGTCTTCGGACAAAGAGATAGTGCGCCTAAGGGCTTCCAAGAAAAACCTCTAAACTTCAGGTAATTAGTACCAGTACCGTAAACCGACACAGGTAGTTGAGGAGAGAATCCTAAGGTGCTCGAGAGATTCATGGCTAAGGAATTAGGCAAAATAGACCCGTAACTTCGGGAGAAGGGTCGCCCTGAGTAATCAGGGCCGCAGTGAAGAGGTCCAGGCGACTGTTTATCAAAAACACAGGGCTCTGCAAAATCGTAAGATGAAGTATAGGGCCTGACACCTGCCCGGTGCTGGAAGGTTAAGAGGAGATGTTATCTTCGGAGAAGCATTGAATTGAAGCCCCAGTAAACGGCGGCCGTAACTATAACGGTCCTAAGGTAGCGAAATTCCTTGTCGGGTAAGTTCCGACCTGCACGAATGGTGTAACGATCTGGACACTGTCTCAGCCATGAGCTCGGTGAAATTGTAGTAACGGTGAAGATGCCGTTTACCCGCAGTGGGACGAAAAGACCCTGTGCACCTTTACTATAGCTTAGTATTGACCTTGGATAAATGATGTGTAGGATAGGTTGGAGACTGTGAAGTGGCGTCGCCAGGCGTTGTGGAGTCATTGTTGAAATACAACCCTTTGTTTATCTGAGGCCTAACCCCGTTTTACGGGGGACATTGCTTGGTGGGTAGTTTGACTGGGGTGGTCGCCTCCAAAAGAGTAACGGAGGCTTCTAAAGGTTCCCTCAGTACGCTTGGTAACCGTGCGTAGAGTGCAATGGCATAAGGGAGCTTGACTGAGAGACATACAGGTCGATCAGGTACGAAAGTAGAGCATAGTGATCCGGTGGTTCCGCATGGAAGGGCCATCGCTCAAAGGATAAAAGGTACGCCGGGGATAACAGGCTGATCTCCCCCAAGAGCTCATATCGACGGGGGGGTTTGGCACCTCGATGTCGGCTCGTCACATCCTGGGGCTGGAGAAGGTCCCAAGGGTTGGGCTGTTCGCCCATTAAAGTGGCACGCGAGCTGGGTTCAGAACGTCGTGAGACAGTTCGGTCTCTATCTACTGTGGGCGTTAGAAATTTGAGTGGATCTGATTCTAGTACGAGAGGACCGAATTGGACAAACCTCTAGTGTATCTGTTGTTCCGCCAGGAGCATCGCAGAGTAGCTACGTTTGGAAGGGATAAGCGCTGAAAGCATATAAGCGCGAAACCCACCACAAGATGAGATTTCTTTTAAGGATCGTGGGAGATGACCACGTTGATAGGCTATAGATGTAAAGGCAGTAATGTCATAGTCGAGTAGTACTAATAATCCGTAAGCTTATGTACACCCTTTTCTCCCACCGTAAGGTGGGAGAAGAAACTTTCTAAATCAATACTTTTTTCTTTATCTCAGTATGTTAAGATATTACTTCAATTATAGATTTTGAATTAAAAATTAAAAATTGAAGAACAAATTGCCCAAAGCAATTATAACTTCTTAAGGTGGTTATTGCGGCGGGGCTCACCTCTTCCCATCCCGAACAGAGTAGTTAAGCCCGCCTGCGCAGATGGTACTGCAGTTATGTGGGAGAGTATGTCGTCGCCTTTCTTTTGAAAACCCTGTTTCTAGCGAAACAGGGTTTTTTGTTTTACAAAATACTGGGGTAATGTTTTATAATGCTTTGTAGTTTAACCGCAAAGCGCGCAAGAAAAGTTTGTAATTGTTGAAAATTGTTAAGTTCGTAAAGCTGGATCGGATGATATTTTGTGACTAAATGCAATTGTGAAAAGTTGTCTTTCTTTTGCTTTCCTTGCTTCTTATATGTTTTTTTTAAAATAGTTTCTAATTTGCTTTTTTAAAAGAGAAGCACAAAAAAATATTTTAATTCACTAAACTTGTAAAGTTCACAAAGGCACAAGGCGTTATACTTTGGAATCTGGAATTTTAAAAATGACACTTCTCTTTATTTTGGATTGCGTTAGGGATGGCAGCGATATCCTTTTGCGGTAAACCCATACTTTCAGAAGCCTAAAATATCTTCCGCAAAAGATTTAGCGGACAGCACGACCCGGAGGGAAACGCCATGCTTGTTACTGTTTAAACTGTTCTTTTTAACCTTTACGTGAATATCGATCAAATAGAAAAAAAGCACTTTGAAATCTTCTCTTTTTACTTCGAATAATTGTTGGGTAGATTAATTCTGAACTGATGAAATGTATTTTTGAATGATTCTTAAATTATATTGATAAATTTGTTTTCACAATAGTTTACATCATGACACAATTATTAAGTTTAATCAATAGCTTTCAGATACTAGATTTAAAAACAGAGCAGATGATAAGGGAGTATTTTGTTGAAGAAAGATTTCAAAAAAATGAAATGATTATTCAGGAAGGTAAAATCTGTTCAAAAATTTATTATATTAAATCGGGTTTGGTGCGTAGGTTTTGTCTTGAAGATGGTATAGAAATCACCAAGTGGATTTATACAGATAACCAATTTGTTACTTCCTTAACCAGCTATTTTGAACAAAAGCTCTCTTTTGAAAATTTTCAGGCTTCTGAAGAAACAACAGTTTATTCGTTATCGTATCTGGACGAATTAAAATTATTAGAATATCCTTTGTTTTCCAAGTTTCATATCAAGCTGTTAAGAATTTATCTTTCCAGATTAAATGAATTTCATCATTCGTACACTTCAATGAGTGCTCAGGAAAAGTATCTCTATTTGGTAAATTCATTACCTCAAATTATTTTAAAAGCTAAGTTGAAAGATATTGCGTCACTTATTGGTGTAAGTCCTGAAACATTAAGCAGAATCAGAGCTCAAATTAATTGACTTTAGATCAAGAAATACAATTTGTTTCTTAGTAATATTTGTATTCTATATAAAATACGAGAAATTGAAAAATACTATTATCGGAAAAAATGCTATAATTGGAAAAAACGTACACATAGGAAACTTTACAACTATTGAAGACGATGTTATTATTGGTGATAATACCTGGATAGGGAATAATGCAAATATTTTAAATGGTACAAGAATTGGAGAGAGCTGTCAAATACATGCCAGTGCTATTTTAGGTGGAATTCCACAAGATTTAAAATATAAAAATGAATATACCTTTTTGACGATTGGCAACGAAACCATCATCAGGGAGTTTGTGACCATAAATAAAGGAACCGTATCGAAAAATAAAACCGTAATAGGTAATATGAATTTAATAATGGCGAATACCCATATTGGTCATGATTGTTATATCGGCGATAATTGCATCATTGGTTTTAATGTTGGAATGGCCGGCGAAGTTATTGTTGGTGATTTTGTAAATATTAGTGGCTTAACTGCTATTCATCAATTTTCCTTAATTGGTGAATATAGTATGGTAAGTGGAATGAGTCGGATTGTAAAAGATGTTCCTCCTTATGTTTTGGCATCTCGTGAACCTTTAAGTTACGTTGGATTAAATAGTATTGGGTTGAAAAGAAGAGGTTTTGAAAGTGGAAAAATAAAAGAATTGAAAGATATCTATCGTATTATTTTCCAGGAAAAACGAAATACAACTCTTGCTTTGGAATTAATAAAGAATAGTTTTGCGCCAAGTACAGAACGTAATCTTATTATAGATTTTATTAAGGGTTCGAAGAGAGGAATTATAAAAGGTAATCGTGAGTAGAATGTAATTGTATAAATAATATTTTTTTCTGCAATTCGATATTTAAAATTGCTTTTTGTAGCACTTGCTGTATTTATTTTCTAATGAATTATTTAATAAAATAACTTTGTATTGTTCTTTGCGAAATAATTTCTTTTTACCAAATGACAAAAAAAGTAAAAATAACTTTGACTAACTTGCAGTTATGGAAGAATTTATAGAGTATATATTGCAATTTGGAAGTTTGAATCATCAGCAAATTGAATTGATTTCAAAGAAAGCTATTGTATTAGAAGTTAAAAAAGATGAATATTTCTCAGAGGCAGGCAAAGTTGCTCAGCAAGTTGGTTTTGTTTTAGATGGAATTATTCGCGTTTGTTATTACAATAATAAAGGAGAAGAAATCACAAAATATTTTATAGACGAAAATAATCTGGTAGTTGATATAGAGAGTTTTGACAATGATATTTGTTCCAATGCATATGTTCAGGCGATTACAGATTGTAAATTATTGGTTTTTTCAAAAAAAGACTGGAGAGAACTTTTGGATACTATTGTTGGTTGGGATGCTATGGTGCATAAGATTATTTCAAAAGCATTGAGACAAAAAGTAGAAAGAAGAAGTCCTTTGGTTTCAGAAGATGCAACCACAAGATATTTAATGTTTCTCAAAATTTATCCGAATGTTGTTAATCGAATTCCGTTATCTTATGTTGCTTCTTATTTAGGTATTACTCAATCTTCTTTAAGCCGAATTAGAAAAAATATACGTTAAATCGCTTTTTGCCAAATGGCAAATCATTTTGTTTTTAAAGGAATGACCTTTGTTTGATAATTTAAAATTAAGAGAAATGAAGACAGTATTAATTACAGGCGCAAATAGAAGCATAGGTTTAGAGTTAGTAAAAGAACTTTCAAAAAAAGGATTATTCGTTTATTTAGGAACTCGAGATCTTGAAAAGGGAAAGGCAGTAGTAAATGAGTTAAATAAGAATGGATTGCAAAACATTAAACCCATTCAAATTGATGTAACAAATCCGGCTTCAATTTTAGAGGCAAAAAATATTATCAAAAATGAACAAGGTAAATTAGATATCTTGATCAACAATGCAGGAATTAGTGGTGAATTTCCTCAAAGCGCCTTAGATACATCAATTGAGGCGATTCAGAATGTATTTGATACCAATTTCTTTGGTGTAATCAGCGTCACACAAGCATTTTTAGAATTGCTTAAAAAATCAGATAGTCCAAGAATTAGTAATATAACTTCAGGTCTTGGATCTTTAACCTTACATAGTGATCCAAATTGGAAGTACTATGATTTTAAAACAGCGGGTTACGGAACATCAAAGGCGGCTTTAAATGCATACACGATTGTGTTGGCTTATGAATTGAAGGATTTACCATTTAAAGTTAATGTAATTGATCCTGGTTACACTGCTACAGATTTTAATCATCATAATGGTCCCGGATCTGTAGAAAGTGCTGCTGATTTTATCATCAAGCATACACTTACAGATGAAAACGGACCTACAGGGCAATTTTTTAGTAATGATATAGAAGATGAGACTGGGATAAGTCCTTGGTAATAATCGTATCGATGAAATTTTAAAATTAGAAACCTTCAAAGTCATTGACTTTGAAGGTTTCTTTGTTGTGTGCCCAGCATGGGCGATAACTCTAGGGTGTAAGTCCCGAACACGCCTTTACAGTGGGAAGTGTTAGCTGAATGCAAGGGTGTCCATCGCGAGGTGGAATCTGAAGGAAGCAGTAGGCAAACTCTTGACCTGACGAACAGAAACTATATAAAAGGCCAAAGATGTTGGATAAGGTTGCAACACAAACTGAAGTCCAAAACTGTACGGAAACATCATGGTAAATATAGCAGGTATATGAGAGGAAAGTTGTCGTTCTTACCTGGGGAGGTCTTATAGACATAGGGGGAGTTTTTTTTTAAGAAAAGCATTTATGGATAACAATTGCTATAAGAAGTCAGCAGAGGTCATAGTAGGTACTGTAAATGAGTACCGAAGGACTGAACTTAATTAAGTGAGTAGTAAATGAATGTTACCTATGAAGGCACGAATGCAGAAAATATCAAGTAATTGATAACTACCTTGGAAAGGATAGGACGGAATCCGACAGCTACCAGGGAGTGCAGACCTTTATTGGGATAACTGAAAACAACCTCACGGAAGTACTTTAGGTTAGGTATCTATCTTAAAATGTATCGTAAATTAAGAACCGCCTTGGTACGGATCCGTATGCCGGGTGGTGTGGAAGGTCGCCTAGGGAATTAATCCCTAGGCTCCTATCCGATTTATTTCTTCTTTCTCAATGAAATAATTGTTTGCAGAATGACTGAAATCATTACAAAAAACAATCCAAGATAAAATGAGGTACTCATTTCTTTTCCTTCATTAAAAAATAGAAAAGCTAAAATAATAGCATAAATTGGTTCCAGATTAAAAGTAAGGTTGGTTGTAAAAGCAGGTATCTTTTTTAATGCTTCTGCAAATAAAACATAAAGCCCCACGGTACAAAATAAAGAAAGTAATATCAGATAAAAGAAGTCACTTCCGCTTGGAATTAAACTTTTAGCAGGAAAGTAAATGAGGTATAATGGCATTAAGATTCCCAGGCAGATCGTGCCGCCAATCATTTGGTAATAATTGATGATTTTGCTATCATAAGTTTTTACCAATCTTTCGTTAAAGATCGTATAAAGTGCAGCAAATGCCGAAGAGATGCATCCCAGCAAAATTCCTGTTTGATAAGAACTGTCAAAATGAAAGATAAGACTTATCCCAAACAGTGTTATTATACTAAAGATCAATTGAGAAAAAACAAGTTTGTTTTTATTGAGCAGCGGTTCAAAAATTGCTGTAAAAAAACTGGTTAAGCAATAACAAACGACACCAATAGAAATGTTGGAATATTTGATACTGGCATAAAAAAAGACCCAATGTATGGCTATAAAAACACCAATTTTGACAATATTTAGTTTTTCGCGTATGTTGATTTGAGCTAATGTTCTCGTCAGTTTTATAAGGAAAAATAAAATTATTGCAGAAAAAAAGGTTCTGTACCAGACTAAAAGTCCTTCATTAAGAGAAATGAGCTTACCGAAAATGCCGGTAAAACCCGAAAGTAATACAGCTAAGTGTAACTTTAGATAGGATTTATTCATGAAAATGGTCTGTCCGATATCGGACAAGATTTAATTAATTACTAGTTAAATATGAAGTACGCAAAAAACAGTTGATGTAATATCAACTTGCAACTTCATCTAATTTTAGAAAGAAATTAAACTCTTGGCGGAGGAAGACAACCTTTTCTATTCATTGTTTTTGTTTTTTCAAATTTATGAAAATTTGATTAGTACTTAACGTTTGGCAGCGATTTTTTCTCTGCGATAATTATTAATGCAATATTGTTGCGATAATTTGAATAATTGCTAACTTTGACACAAGTTGTATGAACAACGCGCAGAAATAAATAAAAAATAACATGGCAGAATTCTGGGAAGATAATTTTGTAGAGAAACAAGAAATGTGGGGGCTTGATCCGGCAAAATCAGCGATATTGGCGAAGAATTTGTTTGTTGAAAATTCAGTTAAGAATGTTTTGATTCCTGGAATTGGCTATGGCAGAAATGCACAAGTTTTTAGGGAAAATGGAATAACGGTAACGGGAATCGAAATATCAAGAACAGCTATTGAACTTGCAAGGAAGCATTACGGAGCTGATTTGAAAATTTTCCACGGTTCTGTAACGGATATGCCATTTGATAATGATCAATATGATGGCATATTTTGTTATGCTTTAATACATTTATTGAATAGTGATGAAAGAAAAAAACTGATTCAGGATTGCTATAATCAATTATCGGAAGATGGTTTTATGGTTTTTACAGTTATTACCAAAGAAGCTCAGACTTATGGCAAAGGTAAATTTATTAGCAAAGATCGATACGAAATATTCGATGGTGTAAAAATGTTTTTTTATGATAAAGAATCAGTTCGCGAAGAATTTGGTAAATTTGGATTGTTTGAGATTATGGAGCTTGATGAGAGTTTTCCGTTTTTTATGATTAAATGTAAAAAGATATAATTGTAGGAAAATATGCTTATATTGCAGAAAAATTAGATGAAATGGAAAGTATTGTAATCAGAAGAGCGAAGAAAGAGGAGCTGGAATGGATAAATTCTAAATATTCTCAAATTGATTTTGTTCATTCTAATTTTGAAAAGGAAATTATTGCTATTTCGGAACATAAAGGTGAAAGATGTAGTTTAGGCAGAATTGTAATTATTGACCAAAATAATTGCGAGCTAGGAGGAATGTTTCGTCAATTCGGTATTCGTTGATGAATTGAGTAAAGTTTTTATTCAAATTGTCATTAATAAACTGAGATAGTAATTGAGGGCGAATATTTAATTCTTTTGCAAAAATTGATAAAGTGAGGTCAGGATTAGTGTAAATTTTTCTAGTTTCAAAAAGTATATTGATTTGTTCCTGAATTTCCTTTACTAACTTTTCATCTATCTTGTTTACGTATTTTTCTTTGTTAATCACTGAAATTGATGATTTGTTTTTTGCATAATAAATAAGAAGCAAGGAAATGTAAAAACTGAAGGAAAAAGTCAAAGCGCCTGAAATATATGAAGTATATTTAGCTAAAGAATACGAAAGCCATATTGCAAAAACGCCGAAAATAACTGAGAGTATCCAAGTTTCATGATAGCTAATTTGGTTGCGATTAGTGGCTAGTTTCTTAAAAATTTGTTTGGCCTCATAGATGGATAATACAATAAAAAAGAACCATTGAATATTTATAAAGTAATAAATTATTCCTCTCCATATTGCAGGGTGCTCTTTATGTGGAAAAAGAAAACCAAAAACGATTATAGTTGTAATTAATAAAGTAAGACTGTATTTTGCAAAAGAGTAATTAAGATTTTGCAGTATTGATCTAACATAAAAATATAGTAAAGGACCAATTAAAAAACAAGCAGACAAGCCTATTTGTAAATACGTTTTTGACAACAGCGGATTAAAATTGTAGAATACTGATTTTCCTATTCTTATACTTAATGACAATAATAAAAGTCCAAGAAATAAATCAGATTTAGTTTTGTTGCGTTTGAATGATAAAAAATAAGAACTCAAAACAACACTATTAAAAACACCCAGAGCACTTAAAAAATAATAATATTTAGTTGTTAATATTCATCAATTATAAAATATAATTTCTTTTTAGGATTGTTTGCAGTTAACTTAAAGATACCCGCTAAAAATGGTCAGGTAAGTTTTTTACAATACTACATAAAAATATCAATATGGTAAGTACGTTTTTATGTATGTAGAATATTATTTTTTCAAGCAAAAGAAGAATGAATTTATAATTCCAGTAAAATAGAAGTTTTTAGTAGTGAATTTAGAGTAGCGAATAAATATAGATTTCTTCTTATTCAGATTTTCTAAATTTCAACTTTTGCACCTGGTCCGATAATTTTAGAAAAAAATAAAGACATAAAAAAAACTCCTTAATTTCTTAAGAAGTTTCTTGGTGGGCGATGAGGGGTTCGAACCCCCGACCCCCTCGGTGTAAACGAGGTGCTCTGAACCAGCTGAGCTAATCGCCCTATTTTACTAGGTTGCTATCGTTTGTGATTGCGAGTGCAAATATAAGCCACTTTTTCAGTTCTGCAAAGAAAACAAGCTAAAAATTTAAAGTTTTTTTAAAGTTTTTTCTATCTCGTTGTAATTGAATTTATTATAAAGGAATTTTTTTTGTCCTTTTTAGAATAATTTCAAGTTCTATTAGTTCAAAGGCAATTCGGCAACGACAAAAGTGCTTCCGCCAACATAAATAAAATCGTTTTGAGTTGCATTTTGTCTGGCAGCATCGAAAGCTTCTGACACAGAATTGTATTTCTCACCTAATAAACCATATTTTTTAGCCGCTTCTTTTAGAATTTCAGTATCTAAACCTCTTGACGAATCAGGTCTGCAAAAATAGTATTGTGCTTTTTTAGGAAAAAGCGGCAAGATAGAATCCAGGTCTTTGTCATTGACAACTCCCAGAACAATATGTAGAGTATCAAAAGTTTCTTTCTGAATCTGGTTCATTACAACCGCTAATCCGTGTTTATTATGTGCCGTATCACAAATAATTTTTGGGTTTTCGCCCAATTGCTGCCATCTTCCTTGTAAGCCGGTATTTTTTACAACATTCAATAAACCAGATTTTAGACTTTCGACTGAAACCTTAAATTCATTTTGAGAATTCAAAACTGCGATAGTTTGCTGAACCGTTTTTTTATTATGAAATTGATAATCCCCAATCAAATCAGAAGGAAAAACTTCTGAAATCAAATCCGATGCAAAATAAACAGGCGCATTGTTTTCTTGAGCTTTGGCTAAAAATACAGGCTGAGTTTCATCCGTATATTCACCAATTACAACAGGAACATTAGGTTTTATAATACCTGCTTTTTCGCCTGCAATAAGTGCGGGAGTATTACCTAAAAACTGAGTATGATCTAAATCGATGTTGGTAATAACAGCAACCAAAGGTGTAATAATATTTGTAGCATCTAATCTTCCGCCAAGACCAACTTCTATAATGGCAATATCTACTTTTTCAGCTGCAAAATAATCAAACGCAAGACCTACAGACATTTCGAAAAAACTCATGTCATTGGCCTCAAAAAAGTCTTTGTGTTTGGCGACAAATTCACACACAAAATCTTCTGAAATCTCTTGGCCATTGATTTTAATTCTTTCCCTGAAATCCTTTAAGTGGGGCGAAGTATACAACCCCACTTTATATCCCGCCTCTTGCAAAACCGAAGCCAACATATGCGAAGTTGATCCTTTGCCATTAGTTCCCGCAACATGAATGCATTTTAACTGGTTTTGCGGATTATCAAGATGTGCTGCCAATAGTTTAATATTGGTCAAATCTTCTTTATATGCCGAGGCGCCTTGAAGTTGATACATCGGGAGTTGATTGAACATCCAATTGGTAGTTTCCTGATAGTTCATGTATTTTATATAAAATAGTTGTTGATTGAAATAATTTTCGATTTTTTTAGTTTTATATTACAGCGAAAATTATCTTTATTGCAAATTTCAAATATTTTTTAGAATTAATTATTAAAAACAAGAATTAATATATGTTTAGTTTTATTCAATTACAAACAGATACAATTGCAAATGCCGCATCTAACGTAGTTATCGAAAAAATCGCACCAAATACTGAGATCTCGGTTTTAGGATTTATCTTAAAAGGAGGTTTTTTTCTGATCCCCATCGCTATATTATTATTCTACACTTTTTACGTTATTATAGAACGTTATCTATATATTAGTAAAGCTTCGAAAATTGATGCAAGATTAATGCAGGATGTAGGAGATAAACTGAACGACGGAAATATCGAATTGGCCAGAACTATTGTAGAAAGAAGCAATACTGCTGCCGCAAATATTCTGAAAGAAGGTGTTTTAGTGATCGGAAGACCAATTGCTGAGATTGAATCAAATATGGACCGTGCTGCCGATATTGAAATTGGTGAAATGGAACGACGCTTAGGTCACTTAGGTCTTATTGCCGGTATTGCGCCAACTCTGGGTTTTATTGGGACAATTTCCGGGGTAATTAAGATTTTTTACAGTATCTCAGTTACAGAGAATATTAGTATTGGAAACATTTCCGGAGGCTTATACGAAAAAATGATTAGTTCAGGATCAGGGCTTATTGTAGGTATTATCGCTTATAGTGCGTACCATTTACTAAACGGAAAAATTGATGATTTTGCTTTAAAAATTCAGAAACAAATATTAGAATTTGTCAATATAATTCAAAGATCATAAGGTATGTCTATTAAGAGAAAAAGAAGATTTCATGCCGAAGTGGCAACTTCATCCTTGAGTGATATTATGTTTTTCCTGCTGTTGTTTTTTCTTATTATCTCAACGCTTGCAAACCCTAATGTTATCAAAATGACTTTGCCTAAAGCGAAATCAAATGAAAAAACGAATAAACAACTGATCAGTTTGTCCGTTACCGAAGATAAAAAATTCTACATCGACAAAGAACCAGTTGACTTCGAAAATCTTGAAACTAGTTTAATGTCAAAAATAGGAGCAGACAAAGAGCAAACCGTTGTAGTTAGAATTCCGTTTAATTTGCAGGTACAGGATTTAGTTGATGTACTACAAATAGGAGTGAAGAATAACTTAAAGTTTGTGATTGCTACCAGTCCCAAGTAAAATGATCATTAGGGCGTGACCACAATAAAAAAATGGGCTAATCAGCATAACGTTGATTCGCTCATTTTTTTATTGCGGTCGGGCTATCCGGTCCGCCGCGGCGGATTCCTCCTATCCCTCACGCAAAAAGAAAGAGTATAGAATAAAGAGTATAGAGGAAAGAGTATAGAGGAAAGAGTATAGAGGAAAGAGTATAGAAGAAAGAGTATAGAAGAAAGAGTATAGAGGAAAGAGTATAGAGGAAAGAGTATAGAATAAAGAGTATAGAAGAAAGAGTAAAGAGAAGGGATTAAAGAAAAAGTAGCCATAGAGTATGTCATTTCGACCGGAGGGAGAAATCACACAAGAAACTCCGCAAAGAAAAGGTCAATCTTTGTCGATGAGTGCGATTTCTCCCTGCGGTTTAAATGACAAACTACACGAATAAAACATAAAAAAAAAGGCTTTCTGAAAATCATCAGAAAGCCTTTTTTTATGATTATCACAATTAGTGTGAATCAGTAAATTTGTGTTTTTAATCCAGGCTAAAATTATAAATAATCTTACCAACTTGTTTAGCAGGTGCATCAGCATCAGCGTCCCATTTGGTATTCATGGCCGCAATTTTTGCCTGATCCAGCAAACATCTTGCAGTGTTTGTCGTTCCTTTTATTCCAGGGGTTGCGCTGATTGTTTTTCCGTTTTGATCTACTGTAACTTCAACAACTACTTTTCCGGCTTCTTCACAAGTATATTTTGGTGCAGGTTTAGATAATGCTTTTCGTGTTCCTAGAGAGTATCCTGATCCGCCGCCAGAACCTCCGCCGCTTCCGGCTCCGTATCCGCTTCCTGTGCCAATGCCATTTCCGGTTCCGTTTCCGCCACCAGTTCCGCCACCGGAACCTCCGGTGCCATAATATCCGTTCGAGCTTAGACTTCCGCCTGCTTTTCCTTTATTTCCTGCTGCCTTATCATCTCCATCACCGCCTTTGTTAGATCCTTTTAAGATGCTTGATAAAGCATCGTTTGTAGAGTTCGAAACTTTAGGCTTTTCAGGAACAGGTTTAGCCTCAGGTTTTACGACAGGTGTTGCTTTTTTAGGTTTTTCTTTCGTCGGAATAACAACATCGTTATTATCGTCTGCTGTATTTTCCTGAGTTATAATAGCTTCGTCCGGAGTCGATTTTGCAGGAGCTTGTTTAGTTTCGTTTTTCACATTCAAAACTTCGCTTTTATAGTTTGCTCCAGAGCCTAAATCGCTGTCTCCAAAGTTTACCGTTACGCCACCACCGCCACCGCCAGAAGCAAGTGCAGCATTGTTTTCCGGATTATATGGAGGCCAAAAACGGATAAAAAATAAAAGCAATAATAAGACAGCATATATTGCTGTAGATATTAATAAAGATTTCTTTTTATCTGAAGAATCTGTAAAAGTCATTTTGATTCTGAGTTTTGTAATAGTATTTAATAAAAACGTTTAAAAGTAGTAAAAATTGTTTAGAAACAAAGAGGTAATTTAACCGCAAAGCCCGCAAAGAGTTTACGCAAGGGGCGCTAATTTATTTGTCGCAAAGCCGCGAAGTCGTAAAGTTTTCCTTTTTTAAGTTTTTCTTTGCGACTTCACGGCTTTTCGTGATTAAAAAAAAGCTTTGCGAACCTTGCGTAAACCCTTGCTTCCTTTGCGGTTAAACAAAAAAACGAGCCAAATAATTTAGCTCGTTTTAGAATAAAAGTATAAAGAAAATTATACTAATTGTTTCAATGCAATCTCAAAAGCTGTTGCACTGATATTTGTTTTTGATGGATTTAAAGCGTGAGCTTTTACAATCGCATTTTTTATAGTTTCTGACGTATCATTAAAAATAGCCTCATCGGTCATTTGAACTTTTTTCTCCATAAAATAAGCAAAAACCCTTGCCATTCCGCAATTTGAAATAAAATCCGGAATCAAACTTACCTTATGATCTACTTCTTCCATGATCGAACCAAAGAAAATTTCCTTGTCAGCAAAAGGAACATTCGCACCACAAGAAATTACTTCTAGTCCGTTTGCGATTAAACTATCGATTTGAGTTTGTTGTACCAATCTTGAAGCCGCACAAGGTGTGAAAATTTCAGCACCAATAGTCCATATTTTTGAGTTGATTTCTTCAAAAGGAATCATGTTATCGGCAACTAATTTGTTTCCGTCCTTATTAAGGAATAAAGTTTTAATTTCTTCAAAAGAAAAACCTTCTTCCTTGATTAATCCACCATCACGATCGATAATCCCGATCACTTTTGCACCCATTTCGGCTAAGTAAAAAGCAGCTGCAGAACCTACGTTTCCAAAACCTTGTACGATAGCTTTTTTACCTTTGATGTCGCCGCCGTATGTTGCATAAAAATGACGAACCGCTTCGGCAACGCCATAACCGGTAATCATATCGGCAACAGTATATTTTCTGGTTACATCAGGAGAGAATTTAGGGTTTTCGATTACCTTGATAACACCTTGGCGTAACTGACCAATTCTATTGATTTTGTCTGCTTCAGTTGGTTTAAAGTGTCCGTTGAAAACACCTTCCTGCGGATGCCATACACCACATTCTTCTGTCATTGGAATAACTTCGTGAATTTCATCAACATTCAAATCCCCACCAGTTCCGTAGTAACTTTTTAATAATGGCGAAACCGCTTTGTACCAACGTTGTAAAACTCCTTTTTTACGAGGATCATTCGGATCAAAATTAATTCCGGATTTTGCACCTCCAATTGCAGGTCCCGAAACTGAAAATTTTACTTCCATAGTTTTGGCCAATGATAAAACTTCATTCATATCCAAGCCTTTTCTCATTCTTGTTCCTCCACCTGCAGCTCCTCCACGAAGTGAATTAATAACAGTCCAACCTTCAGCTTCTGTCTCAGAATCTTTCCAGTTAAAAACAATTTCAGGTGGTTTATTTTCAAATTGCTGTAATAAATCTTTCATTTTAATGAGATATGTTTAGTTTGTGTAAAAGTATGAAATAGAATAATGCGAATAATGTATTTCAGCTCAATTTTTATTAAACAAAAAAAGAAAGCCGAAAACAGTGCGTTTTCGGCTTTAAATATATTTTTTAAGACTGAGAATTTATATCCCCAGTAAATGTTTTTTCAAAGTTTCATCTACCGGTTTGTTGGAAAGCCAGATTCCGAATAATGCTTTTTTGAAATCAAATCCGGGAATTTTTCCTTTTAAAACTTCATTTTTATAAACATTGATAGTTTGATCAAGTGGATTGTATCCTAAAATAAACACATCTTTTTCTGTAATAGGATCGCTCAAAAATGTTTTAAACTCTTCTATTCTGGGTCTTAATTCCTGGAGATTGCTTCCTGCTGATTTTTCGAAACCACTATTCATTGCTTTGGTTAATTTATTTGATGAAACCATCGATGATGTGATTTCAATTCTAATCGCCATTTCGGTATCGCTATCAATAATAAATTCCGGATCCTGACTTAATTGAGATAAATATAATGCCTGCACATAAACTTCGAGCCACATTTTAGATCTTCCTCCGGCTCCGTTAAGCTGTAAAGTTTTGTTTTGAAATTCAATTTTTCTTGGAACTGTAACTCCGTTTACATCCAATTGGGTTTGCGCAAAAGTAGTAGAAAATTGCAAGCTTAAAAGTAGAGTGAGTAAAAGTGTAATTTTTTTCATGTTCTGTTAATTTTGTAATTTTTAGGTAAAAATAATAGTAAATTATCAATTTATCTTTCAAATTAAACATGTTTTTTTACTCTGTGCCTTGTTTTTTTAGAACGTATTGTATTAACAATCAATTTAGTAAGAGTTGGTTTACGTAGTTTTACCTGTTTTGCGATTTATTTACTTCTTTTTAGGCTACAGACCTGCTGTACTTTAAGTTTTGAGTCACTTTTACCTGTATTTATATTCTTAAATTTTACAGAAAACATTGCAAACTTATCGTCACTATTGCTAAATTTCATAATAATTACGAAAACGATATCGCAATTGTTGCTGATCCCTTAAAATTATATGCATGCATTGTTAATTTCACATTTAAAAATTATCTTTGAGAGCCTTTTTCAAGGAAATAAAAACAATTCAAAAAACAAAAACAACCATCGTCTAAACAGGAATATTCTGAAATTTGGTTTAGAGGAATAATTAAATAATATAACTATGGATTTCAATCTTACCGAAGAACATTTAATGATTCAACAAGCCGCGAGAGATTTTGCTCAAAACGAATTGTTACCAGGTGTTATTGAGCGTGACGAAAAACAAATTTTTCCGACTGAGCAAGTAAAAAAAATGGGACAATTAGGTTTCATGGGAATGATGGTTGATCCTAAATACGGAGGTAGTGGTTTAGATGCGATTTCGTACGTAATTGCTATGGAAGAAATTTCTAAAGTAGATGCATCTGCTTCTGTAGTGATGTCTGTAAACAACTCATTAGTTTGTTGGGGTTTACAGGAATTTGGAACTGAAGAACAAAAACAAAAATATTTACCGGGTTTAGCCTCCGGTGAAATTCACGGAGCATTTTGCTTAAGTGAGCCGGAAGCAGGTAGTGATGCAACTTCTCAAAAAACCACTGCGGTAGACATGGGAGATCACTATATTGTAAACGGAACAAAAAACTGGATTACCAACGGAAATACAGCGTCAGTTTATTTGGTGATTGCTCAAACGCATCCGGAATTAAAGCATAAAGGAATCAATGCTTTGATCATGACCAAAGATATGCCGGGTTTTGCTATTGGACCAAAAGAGCAAAAAATGGGAATTCGTGGTTCTGATACGCACTCTTTAATGTTTAGTGATGTAAAGGTTCCTAAAGAAAACAGAATTGGAGAAGATGGTTTCGGATTCAAGTTTGCAATGAAAACACTTGCAGGCGGACGTATCGGGATTGCATCTCAGGCTTTAGGAATTGCTTCCGGAGCTTATGAGTTAGCTTTAAAATATTCTAAAGAGCGTAAATCTTTTGGAACTGAAATCTGTAACCATCAGGCGATTGCTTTTAAATTGGCTGATATGGCAGTAAATATCGAAGCAGCGCGTCATTTGTGTATGAAAGCGGCCTGGGATAAAGACCAACATAAAAACTATGATGTAAGTGGTGCAATGGCAAAATTGTTTGCTTCACAAGTAGCAATGGACACCTCTATTGAAGCGGTTCAGATTCATGGAGGAAATGGTTATGTAAAAGAATATCATGTAGAACGTTTTATGCGTGATGCAAAAATTACTCAGATCTACGAAGGAACTTCTGAAATTCAGAAAATAGTAATTTCCAGATCAGTTATTGCAGGATAAATTTCCTTACAAAATATATTTTTTAAACCCTTTCAGGCCTTTAGCTTTGAAAGGGTTTATTGTTTAGAGGCTAAAATTGCTACATTTACATATAGAAAATTTACTTTATGTACGAAGATTTAAAATACTGGTACTTGCGGGATCATAAATTGTTCAGAACTTTGAGTTATTCTCAGATCAAACAATTGTGCATTATTACAGGTTTTAAAAAAGCTTCGAAAGGTGAGATTATTTATTTCTCTACTTCAGATGTGCCTCGTATATTTTTACTTAAAAAAGGCAATATCAAGATTGTTGCAATTGATGATGATGGAAACGAAACCATAAAAGATATTATCCAGAAGGGAGATTTGTTTGGCGAACTAACTTTAGAATCTGACAATAAAAATGAAGAGTACGCAAAAGTACTTTCAGATGATGTTGCAATCTGTAGTTTTCTAATGTCTGATTTTGAAGATTTATTGCTTAGAAACCCAACTTTGGCGCTTTCGTATACCAAGTTTGTGGGTTTAAAAATGAAACGCATCAAAAACAGTTATGCTAACTTAATCTCTAAAGATGCCAAAACCAGACTCTATCAATTTCTAAAAGATTGGGCAGAGCAAGAAGGTGTTCGAGATGGAAATGCAGTTACCATAGAAAACTATTTGACCCAAAATGATATTGCTCAAATTATTTGCACCTCAAGACAAACCGCTACGCAAATGTTGAATGAAATGGAAACTAAAAATCTTTTAAGTTATAACAGAAAAGAAATCATGATTCCGGATATTACCAAAATTTAATTATTTTGAGCTAAGTGTAACTTAGCCGACATTTTGCTTTTTCATAGTGCAATAATTTTACATCATCAAAAAGATGTAAAATATTAAATTATGAAAAAATTACTTTTTATTGTTTTAGCAGCAATAACTTCCGTTGCTAATTCTCAGAACGCGATTGCTAAATCTGCGACTGATATGGCTCCTTTATTGATAGGAGAGAAGATTCCAAGCCTTACTTTAAAATCATCTGAAAACACAGCTGTAAATATTTCAGATTTACTTAAAAAGAAAAAGACAGTTCTTGTTTTTTATCGTGGTGGCTGGTGTCCGTATTGTAATGCCCATTTGCAAGCTTTGGCCGAAGCCGAAAAAGAAATCCTTGATCTGGGATATCAAATTATTGCCATAAGTCCTGATGCTCCCGAGAACTTAAAAATTACAGGAGAAAAGGATAAGGTAAACTATACCTTGCTTTCTGACTCAAAAGGAGAATTAATAAAAGCTTTAGGTATTGCTTTTGAAGCCCCTGAAAACTATAAATCCGTAATTAACGTACATTCTAATGGAGTCAATACGAGTTTGTTACCTGTTCCTTCAGTTTTTGTAGTAAACCCTGAAAGTGAGATTTTATTCGAATATATTTCTCCTGATTTTAAGCATCGTATTACAAACGAATTACTTGTTTCTGTATTAAAAACCTTCAAATAAAATAAGATGAAAAAGCTAGTATTATTTGTATTGATTTTGATTTCAGCTATTTCATTTGCCCAGAACGATGCAAAACGACTTGATCAATACAATCTGGAAAATAAAGTTGCAATTCAGGGTTATGACCCGGTTGGGTATTTTAACAAAGGAAAAGCAATTAAAGGAAAAAAAGAATTATCTACATCTTATCAAGGCGTGGTTTATAAATTTTCATCAAGCCAAAATAAAGAGACATTCTTAAAAAATCCTTCAAAATATGAACCTCAATACGGAGGATGGTGCGCTTATGCAATGGGAAGTGCAGGAGAAAAAGTCGAGATAAATCCGGAGACTTTCAAGATTATCGACGGTAAACTTTATCTGTTTTACAATGCTTATTTCAATAACACGCTAAAAAGCTGGAATAAAGACGAAACCAATTTGAAGTCTAAAGCAGATAATAACTGGAAAAAAACATATAAATAAAGGTGCCATGAAAACTGAAAAAATAGCATGGGTTTTAAGAATCACAGCTGCAGCAATTTTATTGCAAACACTATTTTTTAAATTCAGCGGAGCACCGGAAAGTATTTATATTTTTTCGACTCTCGGGATAGAACCTTACGGAAGAATTGGTTCCGGAATAGCCGAGCTTATTGCGGCGATTTTAATTTTGATTCCCAGAACAACCTGGATCGGTGCTTTGGGCGGATCCGGAATAATGACCGGAGCTATTTTATCGCATTTGTTTGTGTTAGGAATACAGGTCAAAAATGACGGAGGACTTTTATTCTCCCTGGCGGTTATTACCTTATCATGCTGCTTAGGATTGCTTTACTTCAATAAAAATAAATTATTTAATCTTCTAAAATTCAAATAGCCATGTTACTAAAATCAATACGTTACAGTTTAGATGAATTAATTTATCTTCTGGATCAGTTGTCTGATAAAGAGTATTCGAAATCTTGCGAAGCTTTAAGCGGTGCAACGATTGGAGAGCACACAAGACATATTCTTGAAATGTTTCAATGTCTTGAAAACGGTTATGAAAATGGTATTTTAAATTATGATAATCGAGAAAGAAACATACAAATTCAAACAGAAACCGAGTTTGCAAAACAATGCATAATTCAAGTAAAAACGGGATTAAAAAGCGAAAACAAAACTATTTATTTAGAACAAATAATAGACGGACTTGCCATCAGGATTCAAAGTAGTTACTATAGAGAATTATTGTATAATCTGGAGCATTGCATTCATCATCAGGCTTTGATAAAAGTGGCCGTTTTGCAATTTGGCAATATTTCGATTAATGAGAATTTTGGCGTAGCGCGCTCTACAATAGAATATAGAAAACAATGTGTACAGTAAGTTATATCAATACTAACGGAGTTGTAATTATGACTTCAAACCGGGATGAAAAAGTAATTCGTCCGGCGGCAATTGCACCAAGAAATTATTATCTAAACGGTAAAAATATTACCTATCCCAAAGATCCAAAAGCAGGAGGAACCTGGTTTGCGATAGACGAGTTTGGAAATGCTCTGGTTCTTTTGAATGGTGGAATTGTAAAGCACAATCCGCAGTTTTCTTATCGAAAAAGTCGTGGGTTAATTGCTTTAGACATTATTTCGGATCCTTCGCCAAAAGATTTTTGGCAACAGATTAATTTAGATAACATTGAGCCTTTTACATTGGTTTTGTATCAAAAATTAAAATTGTATGAATTGATTTGGGATGGTTCCGAAAAAAGAACAACACAATTAGATGAAAGTAAAAACCATATTTGGTCATCAGTTACTTTATATTCAGAAAAAGTTCGAAAAGAAAGGGCTTCCTGGTTTGTTGATTTTTTGCAGGATCGAAATGAAGTTTCAGCTTTAGAAATGTTGAGTTTTCATCAGAACACCAAACAGGAAGATACTGAAAACGGTTTGGTTATTAATCGCGAAAATACATTAAAAACGTTAAGTGTCACACAGGTTATAATTGAACAAAATAAAGGAACAATGCAGTATTATGATTTGGTAAAGGCGCAAGATTTTTCGACCTCTTTTATTAGTATTTAAATAAAATTAAGATGAAACTACTTTTTCATAAAATCACCAATTGGGAGTATTGGCCGTTTCAGGTTTTGTATGTTCCTATTTATTTTCTTTGGGCGTATTATGCCTGCAAAGCGAGATCTGTTTTTTTCTTTAATGCATCTAATCCAAAAATTAAAAACGGAGGATTTCTTATGGAAAGTAAAAAGCAGATTTATGATTTGCTTCCTAAAAAACATTATCCCAAAACTATTTTGATTAAAGAGAATACAGGTTTAAAAAAGATAGTAAATAGTATAATCGAAAATAATATTTATTTTCCCTTAATCGCAAAGCCGGATATTGGTTTGCGTGGTTCTGGCGTGAAAAAGATTAAAACTGTTTCTGAATTAAAAGAGTATGCTAAAAAAGCAAACTTTGATTTTTTGATACAAGATTTAATACCGTTTAAAAAAGAAGTTGGTGTTTTTTATGTGCGTCATCCGCTTGAGAAAGAAGGAAAAATTACAGGAATTGTTTCTAAAGAATTTCTAAATGTTATTGGTGACGGAATCTCCACTATTGAAGATTTAATCTATAAAACTCCCCGATTTCAGTTTCAGCTTGAATCCTTAAAAGAAGAATACGGAGACCAATTGTATCAGATCTTAAGAAAAGGCGAAGTGGTTAATTTAGTTCCGTTTGGGAATCATGCCCGCGGTGCAAAATTTCTGGATGGCAGTGATTTGATAACGCCAAAACTAACTGCAATGATTAATGAAATCGCAACTCAAATTCCTGAATTTTACTTTGGGCGTTTTGATATCATGTACAATTCTTTTGAAGAATTAGAACGTGGAGAAAATTTTCAAATCGTAGAACTTAACGGAGCGGCAAGCGAACCCACACATATTTATGATCCTAAACATTCTGTTTGGTTTGCCTGGAAAGAGTTGGCACGACACATTACTTATATGTATGAAATTAGTGTGCAAAATCATAAAATGGGCGTTCCGTATTTAAATTATAAAGTTGGAATGCGTGAATACAGATTGCATTTGGTTCAAAATAGTAAAATCATCAATTTTTAAAAATGAAAAGAATAAAAAATATCTCTGTGGGATTTCTGGTAAGCTTTCTGGGATCAATTCCTCTAGGATATTTAAACTTAGTAGGTTTGGAAATCTATACAAAATCAGGGCTTCATAATTTAATCTTCTTTTTATTTGGAGTTGTTTTTGTTGAAACCTTTGTCATTTATTTCACTTTGATTTTTGCTAAACGGCTGATACAAAGTAAGCGATTAATGAAGATAATTGATTTTTTTTCCATTGTTTTTATGTTTGGTTTGGCACTCTTTTTTTATTTTAATTTCAGGCAAACCACAAAATCAAATAATTATTTACAAGAGTATTTCATGTATTCGCCATTTGTAATTGGTGTGGTTTTAAATTGTTTTAATTTTTTGCAACTCCCTTTCTGGACCAGTTGGAATCTATATTTACTTAACGGAAAGTATATTGCAATAGAAAGAAAGTTAAAATATTATTATATTGCAGGAACTTTGATAGGTGTTTTTTTAGGGATGTTCAGTCTGATTGTTCTTTTGCAGACTCTTTTTCAAAAAACAAATCATTTTTCAAAGTATTTAATGCCTGTTTTTATTCCGTTAGTTTTTATTATTTTAGGAAGTTTTCAGGTATTTAAAGTATATAAAAAGTATTTTAAACCATCAGCTTTAGCCATTTAAGATCTGAAGTTGGACTAAAATTTCATTTATGAAAAAAATTCTCTTTCTACTTCCTTTTGTTTTGTTAGCTTGTAAATCGAATCCGTTAGCAGTTACTGAAAAAGATTCAAAAGCAATTTCAAAACCACTCGAAATCACCTATAAAGTAAATGAAACGGAGGTTTCGGATTTCTTGAAGTATCTTTCTTCAGATGAATTAGAAGGGCGTGAAACCGGAACGAAAGGAATTGAAAAAGCAGCGGTGTTTTTGGAGGATTTCTTTAAAAATAACAAAGTGAAGCCATATTTTACTTCGTATCGCGATACGTTGACTAATTTTAAATCGCCGGCATATAATATTGTTGGAGTTTTAGAGGGAACTGATCCTGTGCTGAAAAAAGAATTTGTGGTTTTAAGTGCGCATTACGATCATATTGGTGTGGAGAAAAAACAGCAGGCTGATATTATTAATAATGGCGCAAATGATGATGCATCCGGAGTTACGGCTGTTGCGCAAATAGCAAAATATTTTAGTGAGACTAAAGCAAATAAAAGAAGTATTCTTTTTGTGTTTTTTGCCGGAGAAGAAAAAGGTCTTTTAGGATCTAAAAGTTTGGTGCAAAAACTAAAAAAACAAAATTTCAATTTATATACACAGTTAAATATCGAAATGATTGGTGTGCCAATGAAACGTGATTATCTTGCCTATATTACAGGTTTTGACAAATCGAATATGGCTGAAAAAATAAATGAATATACAGGTAAAAAGACTATTGGGTTCTTGCCAAAAGAAGCAGAATATCAACTATTTTTCAGATCTGATAATTATCCGTTTTTTGAAGTTTTTGGAAAACCATGCCAATCTGTAAGTACTTTTGATTTTGAGAATTTTGATTTTTATCATCATGTTTCGGATGAATTTAAACTGATGGACATTCCGCATATGACTTCTTTTATTCAGGAATTTTTACCGGCTGTAACAAAAATTGCTGTTTCGCCAACACAAGAAATTACAATGAATAAATAATTTATCATTTTATTTGATTTGCTTATTTTTGCTTTATGAAAAATATTATTGTTACGGGAACCAGTAGGGGAATTGGTTACGAATTGGCTTTGCAATTTGCTAATGCCGGAAATCAGGTTTTAGCCATTTCCAGAAAAATACCTCAAACTCTTTTAGAGCATCCAAACGTCACTTGCCTTTCGGTTGATTTATCAGATGAAGCTGCTTTGACGGAAGTCGATAATTTTTTATCTTCAACCTGGAAAAAAGTGGATGCTGTAGTGCATAATGCCGGTGCTTTATTATTAAAACCTTTTGCCGAAACCACTCAGGCTGATTTTGAAAGTATTTATAAAGTGAATGTTTTTGCTGTAGCAAATCTTACGAGAATTTGTTTGCCCTATCTTCAAAAAGGAAGTCATGTGGTAACGATCAGTTCAATTGGAGGCGTAAGAGGAAGTCTTAAATTTGCAGGATTGGCAGCTTATAGTTCAAGTAAAGGTGCTGTAATTACGTTAACCGAGTTATTAGCTGAAGAATACAAGGAGCAAGGAATTTCGTTTAATGTTTTAGCCCTTGGCTCAGTCCAAACAGAAATGTTACAAGAAGCTTTCCCGGGTTATCAGGCACCTATTTCTGCTGAAGGAATGGCTAATTATATTTATGATTTTACGCTTAACGGAAATAAATACTTTAATGGGAAGGTGTTGGAAGTTTCGTCAACAAATCCTTAGATTTTTTAAATTTCAAAAAATAAATTCCAAATTCCAAATTCCAATTTTAAAACTTTTGACATCTAACATATAACTTTTAACGTAAAAGAAATTGATCGAAACTTTAGCCAGATATATACCGGAACATGCCGTAAAGCCTGTCTTTGAATTGATTGTTGACAATCAGGTTCATCTTAAAATCGTCAATGAACGCCAAACGCGTCATGGAGATTATAGGAGAGGGCCGAGTGGTAAACATGAAATCACGGTGAACGCCAGTTTAAATAAATATCGTTTTTTGATTACGCTGATTCATGAGATTTCACATTTAGTGGCTTTTGAAAAATATGGACGTAATATAAAGCCACACGGAATTGAGTGGAAACTTACTTTTCAGCGCACGATGGTTCCTTATATTCGTCCGGAGATTTTCCCCGGGCAATTATTACCCTTGTTAGCGAGGCATTTTAAGAGCCCGTCTGCGAGTAGTGATACCGATACTACTTTGTCTTTGGCTTTAAAGCAATACGATGCGAAAAACGATAAAAACTATGTTTTTGAAATTCCTTACGGAAGCGTATTCAGAATTAAAAACGGAAAAGTATTCAAGAAATTAGCTGTTAGAACCAAACGATTCGAATGTATCGAAATAAGCTCTGGAAGAACTTATCTTTTTAATCCTAATGCTGAAGTGGAATTGATTAATTCGAATTAAAAAATAATAAAAATTCCAATAAAAAAATTCCAAATTCCAATTGCTCATCAGCTTTGGAATTTGGAATTTTTTTATTGAGTTTTATCCAGTTTTGGAATTTAAAAAAGGTTTTAACCTTTTAAATAAGCTTCTCTTACTTTTTTAAACAGGTTCGAAGAGTAAACAAACTTCACAATATCTTTATTGTCTGTTCTAAAAATTTCTTCTTTAGTTCCCTGCCACGCTTTTACTCCTTTTTTTAAGAAAACAATATTCTCGCCAATTTCCATTACCGAGTTCATATCGTGCGTATTGATTACGGTTGTGATATTGTATTCTTCTGTAATTTCCTTAATCAAGTTATCAATCAAAGTTGAGGTGTTCGGGTCTAAACCTGAGTTAGGTTCATCGCAAAACAAATATTTTGGATTATTTACAATCGCACGGGCAATCGCCACACGTTTTTGCATACCTCCGGAGATTTCAGAAGGTAGTTTTTTATGAGCATCAACAAGATTTACTCTTTCTAAGACGAAATCAACACGTTCTTTAATCTTAGCATTGTTGTCGTTAGTGAACATTTTTAATGGGAACGCTACATTTTCTTCAACAGTCATCGAATCAAATAAAGCACTTCCCTGAAAAACCATTCCAATTTCAGTTCTTAATTCTCTTTTTTCGTCCGGATTTAATTCAGAATACACTCTTCCGTCAAATTCAATTGTTCCTGAATCAGGGGTGTGAATCCCTAATAACGTTTTTAATAAAACCGTTTTTCCTGATCCACTTTGTCCAATAATCAAGTTGGTTTTTCCAGTTTCAAAAACCGTCGAAACGCCTTTTAAAACTTTACTGTCACCAAATGATTTTTCTATGTTTTTTACTTCGATCATTATCCTAATAATAATTGAGTTAATATATAATTAAAAAGAATAATACAAACAGATGTCCATACAAAGGATACCGTACTTGCTTTACCCACTTCTAATGCGCCACCTTTCATGTAATATCCGTGAAAAGATGGAATTGTAGCTAATAACATTGCAAAAATTAAAGTCTTAATGAACGCATATGTAATGTGAAAAGGAATAAATTCCATTTGAGCACCCTGAATAAAATCTTCACTAGTCGAAAATCCTCCATATGCACAAGCAAGCCATCCGCCAAAAATACCCAGGAACATACTAATTCCAATTACAAAAGGATACATTAAAAGGGCTACTATTTTTGGAAAAACAAGATAGTTTAATGAATTAACACCCATAACTTCAAGAGCATCAATTTGTTCTGTAACACGCATTGTACCAATACTGGAAGTAATGTAAGATCCCATTTTCCCGGCCATAATCACCGAAATAAAAGTAGGGGCAAACTCCAGAATTACAGATTGACGTGTAGCAAAACCAATTAAATATTTTGGAATTAAAGGATTAGTTAGATTTAGTGCAGTTTGAATGGCCACAACTCCTCCAATAAAAAAGGAGATAAAGCAAACAATACCAAGAGAGTCGATTATTAAATCATCTATTTCTTTGAAAATCAATTTTTTCATAACAGGCCATTTGGTCTGTTTGTTAAAAATTTCTTTCAGCATTAAAAAATATCTTCCTATTTGAGATATATAACGAATTAGCATCATAAGTTTTGAAATATTGGCTAAGTTAAAAAGAAGTTATGAGTTTTGGGTTATGAGTGAAGCGATTTCGGTACTTTTCCGGATCAAATTAACTTTTGTTTCATTTTCTTAAATCTATAGTTTCTAATAAATTTAGCTTGTTCTGTGGTGACTAACAGTGGTGTTTTAGCTTTTTTAGCTTTCCAGAAACCTCTAATATAGTCAAAAAATAAAAAAGGTTTTTTCTTCATCATCGCCAGTTTTGCTGATGCAATTGCGGTAATCCAAAAACCGTATCCTAATGTATAAAAAGCTTCTCCTTGTTTATAACGTGCTGTTTTATTGTAGTTTGCGCCTGTTGGTTTAAGGTGTTTTACGTGTAAAGAAGGATCAGTAACTATTTTCCAATCATAATATTTGCAAAGTAATTCATCTACAGTATCCCAACCCATAGCAGGTTTTAAGCCTCCAATTTGCTTAAAAGTTGCTGCACGATACGCTTTCAGTGCTCCGCGAATATGATCTTTATCGGTTAGGTTTTCTAAGATCCACTCGCCATTTTTTTCGATGTAACAAAATCCGCCTGCCATTCCAATTTTCGGGTCCGATTGAAAATGTTTGATGATAGTTTCAAAATAATTAGCTGGAAAAATTAAATCACCGTCTATTTTTACAATAATGTCATAATCGGAATCCAGTGTTTCAAAACCTTTCTGAAAAGCTTGAATTACTTTGCTTCCTGGCATATGAATGGCATCTGAAGTTTTGTTTACAACAGAAATAAACGGATGTTCCTTTGCGAATCCCAAAACAATTTCTTCTGTTTTATCAGTCGAATTATCATTTACAACTACAACTTTTGATGGTAAAATAGTTTGAGAAACTAGAGATTGCAGCGTGAGACCAATAAGATCTTGTTCGTTGTGCGCAGGAATGACAATGTAATATTTCATAAATTTTAAATTAAATACCAATTTTCTAAAATTCCAAATTCCAATCTTACCGGTAAGGTTAAAATTGGAATTTGGAATTTGAATATTGGAATTTCTTTATTGTTTTATTTTCTCAGCCACAACAATATAATATCTGGGTGTAAAATATCTTAATAATGGTCTGAAACCAAACTTTTTTACCGGATGTGTAAATTTTTGACGATCCGTTATTTTCCAGCCTGTTTTTTCTAAAAGCCAATCTAACTGCCAATCTTCAAATTCATGATAATGTCTGTCCCACATATCCGTTTTAGAACGATATGCCGGAGAAAACCACAAACGTAACGGAATTGAAATTAACAATTTGTCACATTTTACGTTTTGCAAAATTGTGTATGGATTTAGCAGGTGTTCGAAAATTTCAAATGCAGTAAAAACAGTATAGTCTTGAGTTTGTAAAGCAGTCTGATCGTTGTCCAGATCTTCGCCTTTTGTGTTTTTTACGGTAAAGCCATTTTCTTCCATTATCTTAGAGAATGGATTTGGTACACCAAAATCAAAAATAACTTCAGATGTTTTAACGTGTTTTTGTAAAAACTCTAAAGTAAGTTTGAATCTTTTATTCGGAAACGTTTTTTCGTACATAGTCGTTGCGAAGAACGAAACAATCTTTCGTTCTTGATTTATAATTAGGTCGCAAATATACTAAAAAGTCCGCATTTTAAAAGAGGGCACTGAAAAACATCCCTTATTTTGATCAGGTTTATTTTTTAGACAATAAAAAAACGCTTATAACAGGATTTAAAAATATCCGTTGTAAGCGTTTTTCGTTTTATAACTGTTTTTTATTTGAGGTTATATGTGTCGATTTTTTATTTGTAGAGGGGCATTTTCTATAATCATACTTATTTTATAATTTCTTACATCAATTTCAGTATTCTTTTTAAGTTGACTGTGAAAATAGCCATTGCTCCTTGCATTTGCATATTGGTGATACCATACGATAGTGCTCTATCGTATCCATGCACATTTTTTAATTCACTGTTTTTAGCTTCTATTTTGTATCGGTGTTTGGCCTTTTCTTTATAGTAGTCGGTTTCTTGGAAAGCAATTTGTTCTTGGTGTAATTCTGATTTTATTGATACCGAATATGTTTTTGTCTTTGATCCTTCTTTGTAGCATCCTTCTTTTAAAGGACAAGACTTGCATTTTTCAACATCAAAATAGTATGTATCTACTTGATTTTTTCCAACATTCTTTTTGCCCTGATGAGCTTTTCTTATAGCCATGTGGCCTGCAGGACAAACAAATCTGTCGGCATCTTTATTGTAATCAAATTTATCTTCTTCTTTTCTAATACCTTGTGTTATTGTAGTATTTAGTTTTGCTACTATTTTAATGTTTTGCTCATTTGTGAGCTTTAGATTTTCTTTTCCTGCATAAGCTGCATCACCAATGATAGTATCTACATCAATTCCGTTTTCTTGACTAATCTCTAAGAGTTTTGGCAACTCTGGACCGTCTCCTTTTTCTCCTGAGGTTACTACAGCTGCTGTGATAATACGTTCCTCAGTCATCGCCAAATGAGTCTTATATCCAAAGAAAGAGCTGTCAGCGGATTTATGCCCCGTCTTAGCATCTGTATCTTTTGATAAGATGAAATTTTCTTGAGTATCCTCTACTGTTTCTTTTAGTAAGTTTAGTTTTTCTTTCACAGCCGGTATAGAGCTCAAAGATGGTTCTTTTTCTATACGGCTCTCCAGATCTTTACAATAGGCCAATTCTTTTTCTAGTTCATTGGTATCATTCTTCTGGGGCATATGTTCTTTGAATTGGTCATCAAATAGATATACCGTCTTTCGAAGTAGTTTAGAACGCTCCCTTAATACTTCAATTGCTGAAAATGGATTGGATCTGGATAAAGTATGTGTAGCATCCACTATAATAGACCTGGATTTAATGATTCCCTTTTCAACAGCTATAGTCACTGTTCTACCAATGAGTAGATTTAATAAGTCTGTATCTTTAAGACGAAGTTTACGAAATTTCGTCAATGAACTTGGATTAATAACGCTCTCTTCTGGCGTCATTTCTAAGAAATACTTAAAAGACATATCAAAACGTGAACGTTCTACTACATCAACATCCGAGACATCATAAATTGTTTTTAGAAGCAAATACTTAAACATACGCACAGGGCTTTCTGCGGTGCGACCATTATTTGTACAATATTTATTTAGCAACTCATCGTAGATGAATGAAAAGTCTATGAGTTCGTTGATTTTTCTAAGGAGATTATCCTGAGGAACAATTAAATCATATAATGAAGAGTAGGGACTAAACTGAATTTGTTGCTGTTGAATTAACATCTAAAAAGCCTTATGATTACACGGAAAAGATACAAAAAAAGGAGCAGAAAACTTTTAGCTTCTACTCCTTTTAATTAACAATTTATTTGTGAAAAGACTTTTTCAGTGCCCTCTTTTAAAATGCGGACTTTTTTTTAAGTTTTCAGTCTCAGTTTACAGTCACAGTATTCAGAAGCTGAAAACTGTGACTGCGACTGTATACTAATTTTAGTATCTATAAACAAATGCATTAACATTCATTCCTGCTCCAACAGAAGCAAAAATAACAACATCGCCTTTGTTGATTTCATGATTTTCTAATTTGCCCTGAATTAATAAGTCATATAGAGTAGGAACTGTTGCAACGCTTGAGTTTCCTAAATCATGAATACTCATTGGCATAATGTTTTCAGGTGGCGTTTTATCGTACAGTTTATAAAAACGGGCGATAATTGCTTCGTCCATTTTTTCATTAGCCTGGTGAATCAGGATTTTCTTTACGTCATCAATTGCGATTCCACTTTTATCAAGACAGCTTTTCATTGCGCAAGGAACCTGGCTTAATGCAAATTCGTAAATCTTACGGCCATACATTTTAATGTATTTGATATCCGGATCTAAATCTGGATTGTATGATTTTCCAAAGTATAGATAATTAGCTTCATCATTTGCATAAGTAGCACTTTCGTAAGATAATAATCCAGCTTCGTCATCAGAAGCTTCTAAAATTGAAGCACCGGCACCATCAGAGTAAATCATTGAATCGCGATCGTGATCATCAACAACCCTTGATAAAGTTTCGGCTCCAATGACCAAAACGCGTTTTGCCATGCCTGATTTTATAAATGCATTGGCTTGCAAAACACCTTCTATCCAGCCCGGACATCCAAAAAGAATATCATAAGCGACACACTTAGGATTTTTAATGTCTAATTTGTTTTTTACGCGAGTAGCTAAACTTGGTAAAATATCAGATTGATTCGTTCCGGATTTTACATCGCCAAAATTGTGGGCGAAAATAATATAATCTAATGTTTCACGATCGATGTTAGCATTTGCAAGTGCTCTTTCGGCAGCGAAAAAAGCTAAATCAGATGAGGTATGTTGGTCTTCGGCATAACGGCGATTTTCGATTCCGGTAATACCTTTAAATTTTTTAATAACAACTTCGTTAGGATAAGCAAAAGGAGTTCCGTCTTCATTTAAAAAAACATGATCACCAAAGTCAGTGTTGCTTACTTCTTTATTTGGAATATAACTTCCTATACCTATTATTTTTATTTTCATTATTCCTTAATTAGCCAATAAATTTATGGCTAAATTATAAATAAATTTATGATAACTATCATAAAAAATACTATGCATGCATATAATTATGAAATAATAATTATTTGTGGGATTTATTGTTAATTTTCTAACGAATTTTAGGTTTTGCCGAGATTTCAAACGTTTGAGTTTTGTTTTTTGATTTATTTTTTTTTGAAAAAATTGTAAAGTTTTTTTGTGTTTTGTTACAAATAAAACCGAAGTTTCAAAAAGTGTTAAAAAACAGAAAACTTTATAATTGTTTCAAGTTTCACGTTACGCTTGAACCTGAAACCTGAAACTTGAAAGAAAAAAACAAACCCGACAAGTTTTAAGACCTGTCGGGTTTGAATATTTATTAAAGAAAACTTATTTCTTAGTTCTCCATATAAGCTTCGATAGGAGCACAGCTGCAAACTAAGTTTCTGTCACCATAAGCATCATCTACACGACGAACTGATGGCCAGAATTTATTTTCAGCAATATACTCCAATGGATAAGCGGCTTTTTCTCTAGTATAAGGGAAACTCCAAGTATCTGTAGTTAACATTGCTAATGTGTGCGGTGCATTTTTTAATACATTGTTTTTATCATCTGCTGTTGCAGCTTCGATCTCTTTTCTGATTGAAATAAGAGCGTCACAAAAACGATCTAACTCTGCTAAATCTTCAGATTCAGTAGGTTCAATCATTAAAGTTCCTGCTACCGGGAAAGAAACCGTTGGAGCGTGGAAACCGTAATCCATCAAACGCTTCGCGATATCACCAACTTCAATTCCGTTTTCTTTAAACGAACGACAATCTAAAATCATTTCGTGAGCCGCTCTTCCGCATTCTCCTGTATAAAGAATTGGGTAGTGCCCTTCGAAACGGGATTTCATGTAGTTAGCATTCAGGATAGCATGTTCTGTAGCACTTTTTAATCCTTCGGCACCCATCATTGTGATGTAACCGTAAGAAATTAAGCATACCAAAGCAGATCCGTAAGGTGCAGATGAAATTGCTGTAATAGCCTGCTCACCACCTACTTTTAAGATTGGGTTTGTTGGTAAAAAAGGAACCAGTTTTTCGTTTACACAAATTGGTCCAACACCAGGTCCGCCGCCACCATGAGGAATAGCGAAAGTTTTGTGTAAGTTTAAGTGACAAACGTCAGCGCCAATTGTAGCAGGATTTGTTAATCCAACTTGCGCGTTCATGTTTGCACCATCCATATATACTAATCCGCCATTGTCGTGGATTAATTTAGTGATTTCAATAATCGAAGATTCAAAAACTCCGTGAGTAGAAGGATACGTTACCATTAAACAAGATAAATCATCTTTATGTTCAATCGCTTTTTCTCTTAAATCTTCTACGTCAATGTTTCCTTCAGGAGTAGTTTTAGTAACGATAATTTTCATTCCTGCCATAGCTGCAGAAGCAGGATTGGTTCCGTGAGCAGATGAAGGAATTAAACATACATTACGGTGACTTTCGTTTCTCGATAAATGGTAAGCACGAATAGCCATTAAACCGGCATATTCTCCCTGAGCTCCTGAGTTAGGCTGTAATGTAGTTCCGGCAAATCCCGTAATTACATTTAATTGCTGCTCTAATTTTTTAAGCATCGTGATATAACCTTCCGCTTGTTCTACTGGTGCAAAAGGGTGAATGCTGTTCCAGTTTGGCATTGATAAAGGCAACATTTCTGAAGCTGCGTTTAATTTCATTGTACAAGAACCTAATGAAATCATCGAATGATTCAACGATAAATCTTTACGCTCTAATTTTTTGATGTAACGCATGATCTGACTTTCTGAATGATGATTGTTGAATACATCATGCGTTAAGAAAGAAGATGTTCTTTCTAATGAAGCAGGTAATTGGCTTGTAGCAGCTAATTCAGCAACAGTAAAAGTTTCTTTTCCTAAAGCTTCAGCAAAAATGGCAATAATTTGGTTGATGTCAGTAATTGAAGTTGTTTCGTTGAACGAAATAGAAATCGTATCGGCATTAACATAGTAGAAGTTTACTTCGTTTTTCTCTGCTATAGCTTTTACTTTTTGAGCATCTGCTTTTACTAAAATAGTATCAAAGTAAGCCGTATTGGTTTGAAAAACGCCTAGTTTATTTAAAGCTTCAGCAGCAGTAACCGCTGATGCGTGAACTTTACCTGCAATATATTGTAATCCTTTTGGTCCGTGGTAAACTGCATACATTCCGGCCATAACCGCTAATAAAACCTGAGCGGTACAAATATTTGAAGTTGCTTTTTCACGTTTAATGTGCTGCTCACGAGTTCCTAACGCCATACGTAAAGCGCGATTACCGTTTACATCAATCGAAACTCCAATAATACGACCTGGCATAGATCGTTTATATTCATCTTTGGTAGCAAAAAAAGCAGCGTGAGGACCACCGTAACCCATTGGTACACCAAAACGTTGTGAAGTTCCAACAACTACTGCCGCTCCCATTTCTCCCGGAGAAGTTAAGGCAACTAGTGATAAAATATCAGCAGCAAAAGCTACTTTAATTTCGTTTTCTTTTGCTTTAGCAACAAAAGCACTGTAATCGTTTACCTGACCATATTTTCCCGGATATTGTAAAATGGCTCCGAAGAACTCATTCGAAAAATCAAAGGTTTCATGGTTTCCAACAACTAACTCAATCCCGATAGGAGTTGAACGTGTTTGCAGGATTGATAAAGTTTGAGGTAAAATTTCTTCAGAAACGAAGAATTTATTGATGTTGTTTTTCTTTTGGTCACGTGTACGAACGTCAAATAATAACGCCATAGCTTCGGCAGCAGCAGTTCCTTCATCAAGCAAAGAAGCGTTTGCAATTTCCATTCCTGTCAGTTCAATAACAGTAGTCTGGAAATTTAAAATAGCTTCAAGACGACCTTGAGCAATTTCTGCCTGATAAGGTGTATACGCCGTATACCACCCGGGATTTTCGAAGATGTTTCTTTGAATTGGAGCCGGAACGATTGTGGGATGATACCCCAAACCAATATAGGATTTGAATACTTTATTTTTCTTTCCTAATTCCTGAATATGATTTGCAAATTCGTATTCCGTCATTGCAGGATCCAACTTCAAAGGTGCTTTTAAACGAATGTCATCCGGAAGGGTTTCGTAAACAAGTTGTTCGATCGATTCAACTCCAATAGTTTGTAACATGTGTTGAAGATCTGTTTCTCTTGGGCCAATGTGTCTTAAAGCAAAAGCATCTGTTTTCATTTGTAGCTATCTAATTTTTTAAGGGCAATGCAATTCGCGATGTATCTTCTTTGACGTAATCAGGTGTTACACAAGGTTTATTACATTTTATAGTAAATGTGTTGTTTTTTTGTCGCGCAAAATTAAGTATTATTAATAATTTAATAGGTATTTTTAACTTCAATTTTTATGAAATTTACAACTAAAGAGTTGATTTGTTAATAATTGATTAGATTTAAAGAATGAAACTACTAAAACAGATATTCGATTTTTACCTCAATAGCAGTATTCATGTGGCTTTATCTTGTTATGCATTGGTACGAATTACATTTCATGTGTTTCATATTCAATATGATGAACCCATGGCGTTGTTCGTTTTTTTTGGAACAATTGTGGGATATAATTTTGTTAAATATGATGCATTGGTTCGGGTCAAGAGGAAACCAGTGGGAAATCAATTGAAAATTATCGCCATTTTAAGTTTAGTTTCACTCGTTTTAGTAGGCTATTATTTTTTTCATCTCAAACGAATTACACAGATTGTTTCCGTTATAATTTTTGCCATAACCGCACTTTATACTTTGCCTTTTTTTCCTAATCGAAAGAATGCCAGAAATTGGGCCGGAGTAAAAATATATATCGTAGCACTTTGTTGGGTAGGAGCGACATTAGTTTTGCCTTATATCAATGCTGAAATGCCGTTTATACCTGACTTCTTTATCAAATGTATTCAACGATTTGTATTGGTTTTTGTATTAATTCTTGTTTTCGAGATTTTAGATTTGGCCAATGATGATCCGCATTTAAAGACTGTTCCTCAGACAATAGGAGTTAAGCGTACTAAAATTTTGGGATTTTCACTTTTAGTACCTTTTTGGATCGTTGGGATATTGAGTTTTAGTTTTCATGAACTTATTATAAATCTTATAATGGTGGTCATGTTAATGTTGTTTATTTTGTTCGCGAATCCCAATCGGTCAAAATATTATACTTCTTTTTGGGTCGAAAGCGTTCCTATATTTTGGTGGTTGATGATTGTATTTTTATAAAAATAAGCTTAATTATTTAGGCATGTCATTAAGGTTAAGCTTTTTTAGAATTATGAATATTGGGATCAAGAGTTTAAATGTGCCGTTAGGCACTAAATATCGGTAGTAATTAAAATAGATTAGAAATACATTGGGGTGCCGTAGGTACGCAACAAAATGATAATTATTGCGTACCTACGGCACGCTACATTTATTCCGATTCCTATTAACTACTACCGATATTTAGTGCCTAACGGCACAAATTGTATGCTTTCAAATCTTAATGGGCATAAATAATAGGATTGTCGATTTTATGCTGTTTCAGACATCTGAAATCAAAATTCGTTAGTCAAAAACAGTAAATATTTTATCTTTTTTTCCTTAATTTAATGACATTGACCTCAATCCCTCACGCAAACCGTAAAATGAGAGATTTTATTCAAAAGAAAGTGAATGAAACAGTTTAATTATTGAATTGCCTCCAGCTTTAGCCGGAGAGAAAATGTTATAGAATATTTCCGGCTTTAGCCAAATGATAAAGTTTGGCTAAAGCCAGATTAGATAATCATCCTTATCTCTATTCAAAAAAAAAAGATATTTTAAAATCTGCCGAATCTGCTAAATCTGTGCGAAAAAATCCATTATATTTTCTGTCAACTTAAAAAAAAACTATTTTGTCTTTTGTTCTGCAAGTGCTTTATTCAAATCAGCTTTTGCCTCATCGAGTTTCTTTCTTTTCTTAGCAATTTTTTCTTTGCTTTCGTTGTCTTTGATGGCTTTGTTCAGATCGTCCGTTTTTTCCTTAACGTTTTGTTGTTTTTCTTTTACTTTTTTGTCAAGATCAGTAGTAACTGTTTTTGTCGTGCAATTCTTTTTAGTTTTAGATATGGCATCTTCAACTCCTGTAATCTGATTTTGATTTCCTGCTTTTTTGGCTGCAACTAATTTTGTGTTCAACTCACATAATTTTCTTTCGCAACCTTTTAAAGTGGCACAATTACTTTGTGCAAATCCTATGAAAGAAATAGTAAAAAATGCTATCGATAAAATTTTAGTTTTTAAAGTCATAAGTTTATTTTTAGTGATTTACAATTGTTATAATATTTAAATAAAAGTAAGAAAAATATTTTAAGTCTGTTTTTCAGATACTTCTTTAAGTATTTTATTTCTTTCTAAAAGGAATTTAGTTAAATGTCTTTTTAAAAATAAAACATCAAATACTTTTCCAAAGATTCCAAACGGAGTTTCATATTGCAATTTATCTTTCATGGTAGTAAGACCATTTTCTTCTTCAAAAAAATGTTCGTGCCTGAAGGATTTGAATTTGCCGCGCTCCATTTCATCTACAAAATAATCAAAAAAAGTCATTGCGGGTGATTCGGCTTTTATGAGTAAGATAAAATCCGAAATGTTTTCCTTGCCAGGTTACCGTTTCATCTAAATTTATTAATCCGGATGTTATTCCGGCAATTGCTTTTTCATTAGTTTTACTGGCAGATTGTTGGTGAATATCTATATTTCTTGAAGCATCGAAAACGGTTTTTTTTGATGCTTTTATTTTTGTGGTAAGTTGAATTGTAGTCATGATTAGGGAGTTTATTTCAAATCCCGGAGGGATGTTATATTTATAGAATTATAATTATACAGTGTTTGAACCCCATCGGGGTGATATAAAATCGTAATAAAAATATGTCGCTCCGCCGGAGCTAATGAAAGAATGTATGGTATGTTTTCTATAAATATGTCGCTCCTCTGGAGCTTAATAATAGGGTTGATTATTAATTTCTATAAATATCTCAATCCGCAGGAGCTTTGCAAAAGAATTTATTATGCATTTTTCTCTTCCTCTTTAAAATTAAACTTAAAAAATAATCCAATCTGAATTTTGTGCTTTCATTTGTGTAATAAATCTTTAAAAGCCTCATCAATATTTCCAAACTTAAATGTAAATCCATTTTCTAAAAGTCTTTTCGGAATTACGTTTCTACTTTTCAACACTAATTCAGTTTCTGTTCGAATAAAGAAAGATCCGATTTCTAATAAAAATTTATTCACCGGAATCCCGAATGGGCAACCAACTGCTTTTCGAAGTTTTTTCATAAAGTCAGTATTACGAGCGGGTTTCGGAGAAACGACATTAATAACTCCTGTGATTTCTTTATCAATAACAAGACCAACTGCATTTGCAAAATCTTCTTCATGAATCCAGCTTATAAACTGATTTCCTTTTCCCTGTTTTCCTCCAAAGCCTATTTTTGCCAAAGTCTTAAGCGGAATAAAAGCGCCACCGTTTTTACCAAAAACGATCGAAGTTCGCAAAGCCGTTTTTAAAGTATTTGGAGTTTCGGTTTTAAAAAATGCTTTTTCCCAAGATAAAGCGACATTTATAGAAAAGTCATTCCCTATTTCACCATTAATTTCATCCATTTGTTTGTCTAAAGAAAATCGATATATGGTTGAGGTTGATGAATTCAGCCAATGTTTAGGAGGATTTTTACAATTTAAAACCGCTTTATTTAAAATTTTTGTACTTTCAATTCTGGATAAAAGAATCTCTTTTTTGTTTTCTTTAGTATAACGGCAATCGACAGATTTTCCTGCCAGATTAATCAAAACGGTACTATTTTCCAATTCATTTTCCCAGCCTGAAAAAGTCTTTGCATTCCAGTTTACGTATTTTATTCCGTCAATTGTTTGAGATTTTCCTCGCGTAAGAATTACAATTTCGTCAAACTTATCTTTGAAACGATGGACTAAAGTTTGTCCTAAAAAACCTGTTCCGGCTGCGATTATGAGTTTCATGGTTTTTTTTTTGATTTTGTGAGTATTAAAACCTAACAGGTTTTTAAAGCCTGTTAGGTTTAGGCTGAAAATTATGCGTTAAAAACCAATCGTTCTTCTTCCTGAGCTTCTTTTGCTTTTCTTTTCCCTCTAAAGAAGAAATATAAATTGAAGAATAGCATGATGCCAAGATAAATAGAAAAACCTCCAATTTTGTAACTCAGTCTTTCAATCAATTCCTGATAACTATTTTGCCCGATTTGCATTTTTAGGATCATTAGCGCAAAACCAATATTTAATAGATAAAATCCGGTTTCAAAAAGCTTATTTGTTGCTTCTGCAATATCTTCACGGCCTTTAAAAATGTCCAGCATAAATATTTTTCCGTTTTTGAAAAGAGTTTTAGAAACATAATAAGTAAGAAATAGGGCAATTGGTAAATAAACACTGTAACCGATTAAGATTTTTGTAGTTTCCATGATATTTAATTTAAGATGTTATTTAATTAATTTATGAATGTACTTGGTTAGAATTATAATGTTGAGGTAATGTAAAATTGAAATGATGAATATTATTATAGCTGTTTTGATTCCAATGGTTTCAATAAGTTGAGTTGATGACAGTATCTTTTGCCAGGAAATCAGAGTCATTGCACAATACCCAATATTTAAAAGATAGTAGCCTAAAAGTAAAACCTGATTGATTTTTTGACATATATCAGCATGATTGGGAATTAGTTCAGAGACATAAATATTTCCGTTTTTATAGCAGATTTTTCCAACTTTTAGAATGATCAAAATTGTAATGCTGAGGTAAATAAAATACCCTATAATATTTAGATTCATAATTGCCGATTTATAAATTATTGATTGCGAATTTATTATGCCATTTCCTCTAATGCTTTTACAAATTCTAGTTTTCTTTTATTCTTGACTGTAATTTTTGAACCTTTTGCCAGAAAGACAGAAGCTGGTTTTATGTTTTGAAGAAATTTAAAATCCTCTCCATATGTTTTATCAAAATCAATATCAACGTTATGATTTAAAACTTCTAACTGTTCCCATCGTGGATGCTGAACTTCATATTCGAAAGTTTTACCGGCATCAATTTTAGTATAACCAAAATAATGTTCTGTAATGAATTCAGCTTCAGAATCAACTTTAATTTCTAGTGGAGTTTTTTTTGTTTCTAATTGAATAGTATTCCACTTTTTATCATTTTTCCATTGATATATAAAAATGTTTGTGTTTTCATTTTCAATGATTTCATGTCGCATATTCTGAGTTTCATAATGTTCCTGATACAAAGTATTTGCAATAAAAGTGATGGCACTTTTAGGAACAATTTCTTTGATGAAAACAACGCCGCGTTTCCATTCGCCATTTTCAAAACGTTTTACGTAGAATCTTAAATTCACTTCTTCAAAATCTACATGAAAAGGAACTTTAATTCCTAATACTTTTGTGTTTTTGAACATAAAACCAACCAGACTCACATAACATTTGTTGTTCCAGGTATCTATTTCAGTTCCGGCGGGAACATATTTTTCTAATATTCCGGCATCAACTTCATAATTGAAAAGTGCCAGGTTTTTCCATTCTGCTTTTAAGAAATTCATTGTTGTGCTTTTTTATAAGTTATAGTAGAGAAGTAGATTGCAAGAATTATTGGAATTGGAAACAAGATGAAGTAAATAAACTCAAAATGGAGTATTAGACCATTAACAAACCATAAAAGGAAAAAGAAAATGACGCCACTTATATAATGTTGAAGATCTTTATCTTCAGGTTCATCCAGCAGCATTTTGATCCCAAAAATTAATTGAAATAAACCGGTAAGTATGGTTGATAAAACACCACAAAAAGCGAATTCGGCTCCATTATTAGGTATCACTGCTGCGATTAAAACTAGTAATATTGGCATACCAACAAAAAAATAATTAAGGTAATTTATGGCTTTCATAGTTATAGATTGTTTTAAACTTTCAGAAAAAAATGAAAGTTTTAATTAAATTTTTTTAGTTTGAAGATCTACTTCATGATTTTCATGACCAAACGTCCCAACCAGTTATCATTAAATTCAGTCATTTTGTCTAACATATTGTCTGCCTTTAATACGAAATCATATAATTTTGAGGTCTGATCTACAAAGTGTTTTTCTTCTGCCGAATCTTTTGCTTCGATTGTAGAAACTTCTTTTAAGATTTTAAGAGCAGGTTTAATTTCTCTCTTACTTCTTTCTTTTGCAATTTTTACAGCCAATTCATCTAAATCTTTTTCGGCAGTAAAAAACTCTCTTCTTTCTCCGGCTTTGTATTCTTTATATACAATTCCCCAATCCATTAAAGCTTTTAGATTCATGCTCGTATTTCCACGGGAAATTTGCAATTCGTCCATAATGTCTTCCATCGAAACAGGTTCGTTCGAGATCATTAATAAAGCATGGATCTGTGCCATGGTTTTATTAATTCCCCATTGAGAACCTAATGCTCCCCAGGTTTGTACGAACTTATTTTTTGCTTCTTTGAATTCCATGAAACAAATGTAAGTAAAAGTTTTTAAACTTTCAAAAATAAATGAAAGTTTATTTTGAGTAAAAAAAGAATTGACAAAAATGGTTTCAAAAAATGATATTCTTACTTTCTTAAAACGATTGATATACCACTATTAAAAAAGGAGTCAGAATCGGATTTTGTCAGCTTGAAATCAAATGTGTATTTGCCATCTTTTGGAGCAGTAAATTTTTTATTTTCAAGTTCAAATTCAAAATCTTTCTTGTGTATTATAGTGTCTTTTTCTTCAAAAGTCTTTTCAGTAATGATTTCAGAACTTGCCTTAGCATTTATTATGTGATTTGTTCCAGAAGAAAATCTAGTAATACTGTCAAATTCAACCGTTTTTTTGTTTTCTTGAATGAGATATTTAATAGTGTATTCAGGATATGGGGAATTGCTATTTATTTTCGTCCAGAATACGATGGTTTCTCCTTTTTTCAAACTAATCTCGCCTGAAGAGGTAATTTCATCTTTAGCTACGGGTACTTCAATTAAATCTTCGCCAGCAGAATGGCAACCGTAGAATGTTAGCAGGGCTATTAATGCAATGATTTTTTGTATAATTTTCATATTTATTTTTTTATGGCAGGAATATCTAATGTCTTATTTTTTGAATAATAATTGAACATTTTAATGTAAAAGTCTCTTGTAAGATCTGAGATCTCATTTGTAGTCAAGTAAAAAATTTTCCCGTCATATTGTACTTTACAAATTAATTTTTCGAAAACACGATTATTATATCCTGAATCTGTAATTTTTAAATCTGTGACATTATCTATTTGGGAATAGCTATATTTATTTGCTAGTGAATATCTGTAACTAAAAAAAATCTTTTCAAAGTCTTTGCTGATTTTCTCTGGTATTTCGAAACTTTCTATTGTGTTTGTTTTTACAGCATTTAGAAAATTAAGATAAGTACGTTCTATCGCGTCATTTGCTCTGTAAAAGGTTACATAGTCGTAGTTTCCTTCTGATCTTGGCGAAACGTATTGGTTAGGCTCTAAGAAAGCCTGCATTTCCTTATCTAATTTGTTAAAAATAGAACTGAACAAATTAATTTCAGCTTTAGGAGAATTCAAAACATATTCTTCCCAGGAGTTGAATGGAACTTTTATGAAATCCTTTTTTAATAAATTTTTACCATTTTTAAGCATGTGAAGAGCTAGATTTACTTTTTCAGGAAATTTTGCAAAGTGATCGATTTCTCCATTGTAAATAATATAGCTTTTTGCGGCAGCATCGTACTCATAATGTATGACAGTAAAATTTTCGCCGTAAATAATACTATTAGAATCTTCAAAGTAAATATAATTTTCTTTTACAAGCTGTTTCTTGATTTCCGGGATGCTAATCAGGTTAGGGTTTTCTTCCTTGATGACATAAACGCTTTGTGAGCAAAGCCTTTCACTGGGAAACAAAGCGGTGGTTAACTCAATTGCTACTACATCTTTTCGATTTGCAAAATCTATTTTTCCAAACACGAAATCAATATTGCCTTCTTCATAGACTGTAACTTGATACATATAATTGTCCGGAATAGAAACGTTGTATTTACCTGCTTCAGATAAAGGAGTCAGGTTTACTTTTGAATTGAAAATCTTTTGAGCTTCTTGTTTGTTGATTTTTGTCTCTTGTGCAATTAATACGGTATTGTCTTTATTTTCTTCGACATTATATCTTTTGCAACTTGATATTGATAAAAGCAATACCAGTAAATATATTATTTTGATATTTTTCATAAGGAGCATTTATTTGTTAATTAAACTTATCAATATTTACCGCTAAGTCTTCTTCGTTTTCAATGTCTGAGTACTCAACATAAAATGATTTATGCAAGACATAATAAAGAACATAATAAAGAATAAAAACGCCAAAACTAGAGAGCCATAGAAAGGAGAAAATCTTGTCTTTGAAAAAAACGAGATAACCATCGGTAAAATCAAAAAAGAATTTTATGTGTTTAAAATATAAAAACAGAACTACTGCAAAAGGAACAATTTTGGTCATGATCTTATAATAGGCAACCAAAAGTATTGCTAGTATAAAAACGGGAATTTTTATGAGATCATTTATGGTTTTTACTTCATTTGTAAAATATTCATATACCAGAAAAGCGGTTAGTAAAAGGCAATAAATAGCTAAGTGAAGTTTTTTGTTTTTCTTTAGATTAAGAAAATATTGAGTTGCGTTTTCTGTTTTTTTTGTTAGAAGTAAAACAAAAAAAGTAAAAATATTTAATATAGGAGCAAGTGCAAAAACATTTATAACTCCAAAATATTTTTTTAAGGAATAACCTCGAAACTGGATTAGATTGCCTAAAAATCTTCCTGAGTAGAGTAATAAAAAATAGCTTGATATTAACTTGCAGATTTCAGCAAAATCAAATTTTGAAGAAAAAATAGAAATTGTAAGTATCGATTGAGCCAGATTTAAAACTGTCAGAATCAAAATAAAAAAGCTGATTATAAATCCCCACTTAAAGAAATTTTTATCAATAAATTGCTCGTCTATAGGCTTGCGGATACTTTTAATTCCTCCAAATCTATTGGTAATGTAGAAGAAACCAATCAGACCAAATAAAATTTTAAACGTATTGATAAACTCAATAATCGTTATCAATATATCCTGCATATAAGGTTCGCTGAAATTTAAAAATGCAAAATTTCCAAATGTATCCCTGGCTTCTATATCAATAACAATGAGTAAAACTATAGAAATTAGTACCGGAAAGAACCATTTTGTTTTTTTTGAAATATTAAAGTTTTCCAGTGCAAAATAGTATTTAACAAAATAAAAAAAAGGAATTATAAGCGTCAAAAAACTAATGATTTTGTTGATATAGATGCTTTCATACCAGGTGAAATTATAAAGGTAGTGTGTGAAATTATAATCTAAAAAAAATGAAATGTCATTTTTGAAAAAATATGGCAGACTCAATAATTGCAGGATGATACCGGTTTTTATTTTATTGTTTTTATAAAAATACCACGAAAGAATTAATGTGTTGAAAAACCAAAAAAGTACACGCCAAAGCTGTGTAAATATAAAAGTGTTCGGTGTAAAAACTTCGATGTAATAGAGAATCATACTTAGAGAGAAAAGTATAATTCCGAAAACCCAAATTTTATTAATCACATTATTTTGAGTTTCGCTAAAAATTGATTTCATAATAGTGGTTTTAAGTAAAAGCGTACAAACATATTATTTTTAAAACGATATCAAAGTTTTTATTTAACATTTATATTCTTCATAATTATTAGCAATAGGTGTTTTTACGTGTCTGATTTTCTTGTAGCATTCTTTTATCTTGTTCATAACTAGTAATTTCCGTTTTATAACATTTTATTCATAATGCCTATGTATTTGATATAGTTTTGAAATAGAAATAAATTTTAATGTATTATTTAAGATGTTTTTTTAGATGTTAAATAACACAGTGAAGAAATCAAACATGTGGAGCAGAAACCACCTAAAAAAACGAGGCGTTCCCGAAAAGCCTTATGAGTAGGAAACCTAAATCAAAAAGTTATGTCAGATTTATTAGCAGGTGCTTATTTAGCGAAAGGCACAATTGGAAATGTTGGAATACCAGGTGCTCCAATAGCAACATTTAGTTTAGTAGTAGTACCATCACAAAATTCAGTGTCTGGTACGGTAGTAGTTACTCAGGCAATACAAGGTCCCGATAGCCATATTGTTGTTCAGGTTAAAGGAAGAATTCATTCGACCGGATTTGGAGAATTTACTAAAGTAGTTAGTCTGCACGGGCAATACATTCACTCTGTTCCTCCGCCGGCAATTGGTTCTTTTTTAGCTGATTTTGACGCTAACTTAGCGATCAATGATTCCTGGAATGGAACTGGAGGTTTTTCATACTACAAACATCAGATTGAAAAAGTGCCTGTAGCAGCAATAAAAAATCTAAAAGAAGAGTTAGTTTAGAAATTAATTTCTCCCCAAAAACAAATTCAACAGGATAATAAAAATTTCCTGACTCAATTAGAGTTTTGACTTAAAAAGATCGTCTGGTTAGGCGGTCTTTTTTGTTGGAAATATTCGTTACCTAAATTATTAAAAACTATAAAAAAGAAATAAACCATTTTTCAATTTACAAATCATCAATAAAGTGTGAAAATTTGATTCTTTGAATTTATTGTTGAATAAAGTGTAAAATTTTAAGAATAATTCAAAGAGTTGTTTTTAGGAATTGTAAAGTTATGTTAATTTAGGAAATGAAATTTTGTATTAGATAATGGAAATATATTTTTGTAAAAATCACTTTTTATGGAATTATACTATACTTTTTCGGTACTAATTGTACTGGCCTCTTTCTTCGCTTATTTAAATTTAAGATTTTTAAAACTCCCGGGAACTATTGGGATCATGATTATTGCAATGTTGGTTTCAGTAGGTATTCGTCTGTTGGGTGATTCTTATTTTCCAGATACAACTAAACATTTTTTTGAATTGATTAAAGAATTTGACTTCAACGAAATCTTAATGGGAGCGATGTTAAATTTTCTTTTGTTCGCAGGTGCTCTGCATGTTAATATGTCTGATCTTAAAGAGCAAAAAGTTCCTATTATGATTTATTCTACGGTTAGTGTGGTGTTATCAGCATTAATCATTTCTGTACTTCTTTATTATATAGCACCAATTATGGGAATAAAGATTCCTTATATATTCTGTTTGGTTTTTGGTACATTAATTTCTCCAACTGATCCTATTGTGGTGTTGGGTGTTTTGAAACAGGCAAAAGTTCCTAAAAGAATTGAAACCAAAATTGTTGGTGAATCCTTGTTTAATGATGGGGTTGCAGTAGTAATGTTTGCTGTTGTTTTAAAAATGGCTACAGATCCAACATTTGATATGACTTTTGGTTCTATCGCCTTGTTATTTGCAGAAGAAGGATTAGGCGGACTTTTATTAGGAGCTGTTTTAGGATATACTGCATCAAGGGTTATGAAAAAAATAGATGATTATAAAGTTTCTGTTCTAATAACGCTTTCTATCGTTATGGGAGGATTTCTGATTGCACAGAGTTTACATGTTTCAAGTCCGTTGGCAATGGTAGTTGCAGGATTGATTATAGGTAATTATGGCAAAAAAGTAGCGATGAGCGAAGTAACAAAAGATTATTTAGGTAAATTCTGGGAACTTATCGATGAGATATTAAATGCTATTTTATTCTTGTTTATTGGCTTTGAGTTGTTATTATTGCCAGATTTAAACAAACAATTGCTAACTGGTTTTGTGGCTATTTTTATAGTGTTGTTTGCAAGAATTGCGTCTATAGTTTTACCCTGGAAATTCTTCGATATATTTAAGATTTTCGGTATAAAATCTGCCTATAGCAAAGGTTCTTTGATGGTATTGGTTTGGGGAGGAATTCGAGGAGGAGTTTCTATTGCATTAGTGCTTTCTATGCCGGAAGGAGAATATAAAAACCTGTTGCTGGAAGTAACTTATATTGTCGTACTATTTTCAATTGTGGTACAAGGACTGACGGTTGGAAAATTAGCGAAAAAGGTTTTAGAGAAAGAGTAGAAAATAGAATAAAGAAAATAGAATAAATAGAATAGAATGAAGAGTAGAAAATGAAGGTTTTTTATCTTTAAAATTATTTGACCGGAAGAAAAAAAGCCTGCAAAAATATTTTTGCAGGCTTTTTTTATCGTTTGTCTTCTTTAGAATAGTTAGAAGGACCGTTGATATCAATGGGAGTTCCTAAAAAACGAGGTTCTCTATTTCGTAACAGATCAAAGAATGATTTAAAAATAGAACCATATTCTCTAAAAGTAACATATTGGTATCCCAAATACTCACCCTTATTAGCCGAGTATCCGGCAGATTTTATTCCAAGTTTTTGTCCAATGTAAATTGCTCGGTTTAAATGGTATTCCTGAGAGATTAATGTCGCTTTTTTGATGTTGAAAATATGTTTGGCGCGATACATTGTCGAATACGTATCGAAACCTGCATAGTCAATAAATATTTTAGTAGTATCAATTCCGTGTTTATAACAATAGTTTTTCATTACCGTTAATTCGTCATATTCGTCACGACCATTATCTCCTGAAAGTAAAATTTTATTAATTCAGTTTGCTTTGTATAATAAGATTCCGGCATCCAATCGATCCTTTAAGTATTTACTTGGCTGATCTCCATTTATTCCGGCACCAAATATAATTCCCACATCGTTTTTAGGGAATTTTTTCAGGGAATAATAGATGTTTTTTTGGTAGAAGACTTCACGTAATAGTTTACTGAAATAATTGCTAGTAATCCAAAAAGTGAAAGGCAAAGGAATATTTTAAGATATTTTTTCAAGATAGTGTAGGATTAATCTTTTATGTCAACTGCGTTTATTGTCTGAATTTTTCCATCAGCATAAACAACAATTTTTCCATTGATTTTCTTTTTATTTTCAATCATTTTCTTTGATGAAACTTTAAGACCTTCAATTATTTTATGTTGTAATTCTTTTATTTTATCTTTTGTCATGTTGTAAATTATTTATCTTATTAAATAAAGTTTCATCTATAATTATTGGTTCTTCATTAATTTCTTTTTCTAAGATAAGAACAGGTAACTTGTTTGAATTATCAAATAACATCACATTGTTACATTCGTTTAAATAAATTTTGAAAAAATTTTTAATTCCTCTGATATATCTTCTTTCAATCACATCCTCAGGAATATTATGACCACCTTCACTTACTCTTATTAGGACCCTTTGTTTTGCAAGTTCAATAGAGTTTAACCAAAAGAAAACCAATGTTACAAAATAACCCTGACTTTGAGCTTTTTTTACAATCGAAATATAACTTTTTGCAGAAAGAGTTGTTTCAAAAGCAAAATCAGCTTCTTTCTGTAATAATTCATCAATACGATGAAGCATTATTCTACCAGCTTCAAAACTTACTTTTTCAGGTTGAAAAGGTGATAGCCCTTTAGCAATTTCATCGGCATTTACGAACTCTTTACAGTCTAAAATTTCGGGTAGAATTGTATATGAAGCTGTTGTTTTACCAGCTCCATTACAACCTGCAATAATATATAGATTTTTATCTTTCAATAGATTTAAATATTAAACAAAGGTATCAAATAATTAAAGAAGTCCAGCTCTTTTCAATAAAGCCTCCGGTTTAGGTTCCTGGCCTCTAAAACGTTTGTATAAAATCATAGGATGTTCTGTTCCTCCTTTTGAAAGTACATTGTCTTTGAATTTTGTTGCCACTTCGTGATTGAAAATTCCCTTTTCCTGAAAATATTCAAAAGCATCAGCGTCCAGAACTTCAGCCCATTTGTAACTGTAATATCCGGAAGAATATCCGCCTTGAAAAATATGAGAAAAAGCCGTACTCATTGCATTTTCTTTTACATCAGGATACAATTGCGTATTGGCAAATTGTTCTGTTTCGAAAGTTTTTAGATCCGTAATATTTGTTGGATCTTGTCCGTGCCACGCCATATCTAATAATCCAAAACTCAACTGGCGCAAAGTGGCCAAACCTTCCTGGAAACTCGCACTTTCTTTAATTTTCTGAACATACTCAATTGGGATAATTTCTCCGGTTTCGTAATGATTCGCAAACAAAGCCAAAGCTTCAGGCTCGTAACACCAGTTTTCCATAATCTGACTTGGTAATTCTACGAAATCCCAAAATACTGAAGTTCCTGATAAACTTGGGTAAACCGTATTGGCTAACATACCGTGTAATCCGTGACCAAATTCGTGAAACAAAGTAGTTACTTCATTAAAAGTCAATAACGATGGTTTCGTTTCTGTTGGTTTGGTAAAATTACAAACGTTCGAAATGTGTGGTCTTTCGTTAACGCCGTCTTTTTTATATTGATGTTTGAATGAAGTCATCCAGGCGCCGTTTCTTTTTCCTTTTCTTGGGAAAAAATCTGCGTAGAAAACTGAAACTAGATTGTTCTCAGAATCTGTTACTTCATAAGTTGTTACTTCATCGTGGTATTTTTCGATATCAAAAACTTCAGTAAACGTTAATCCGTATAATTTTTTGGCCACTGTAAAAGCGCCATTTAATACTTTTTCTAATTGAAAATAAGGTTTCAGTTTTTCATCGTCTAAATTAAAAAGCTGTTGTTTTAGTTTTTCAGAATAATATGCACCATCCCATTTTTCTAATTGTTCGATTCCGTCTAGTTCTTTTGCGAAAGCAGTTAATTGGGCAAATTCTTTTTGAGCTGCCGGTTTTGCTTTTGCTAATAAATCATTCAGGAAAGAGAAAACTTTCTCCGGGCTTTCGGCCATTCTTTCTTCTAACACAAAATTTGCATGGGTTTTATATCCTAACAAGTTGGCTCTTTCGAAACGTAATTTGGCAATTTTCAAGACATTTTCCTGATTGTCGAATTCATTATTCTGAAACGATCTTGCTCCAAAAGCGATTGCCATCTTTTTACGCAATTCGCGATTATCGGCATAAGTCAAAAACGGAAGATAACTTGGATGATCTAAAGTAAAAATCCAACCTTCTTTTTCCTGGTTTTTAGCCAATAACCTTGCAGCTTCGATGGTTCCTTCCGGCAAACCTGCTAAATCTTTCTCGTCAGTCAAATGCAATTCGAAGGCATTGGTTTCTGCCAAAATATTCTCTTCAAATTGTAACTTTATCTTCGATAATTCCTTGTCTATTTCGCGTAATTTATCTTTTTTGTCTTCTGGTAAATTGGCACCATTTCGAGAGAAGCTTTTGTATTTTCTATCTAAAAGAGTAGTCTGCTCCGGATTTAGATTTAATGTTTCTTTTTGATCGTAAACAGTTTTTATTTTAGCAAATAAAGCAGCGTTTAGCGTAATATCATTCCCGAATTCTGATAATAAAGGCGAAACTTCCTGAGCGATCTTTTGCATTTCGTCACTTGTTTCTGCTGAATTCAAATTGAAGAAAACACTTGACAGACGATCTAAAACATCTCCTGAAAAATCCATAGCTACAACGGTATTTTCAAAAGTTGGTGCTTCAGGATTGTTTGCGATAGCATCGATTTCAGCTTTAGCCAAAGTAATTCCCTCCTGAAAAGCAGGAAGATAATCTTCGATTTTAATTTGAGAAAAAGGAGCAGTATTATGTTTGGTTGTGAATTTTGAAAGTAAAACGTTCATTATGATGTAATTTATTTTTATTAATTGAAGTCGATATTTTCGAATCCCAAAGATAGCAATTTATAAAAATCCAACGACCTAAACAAGGTTGGTTCTCAGTATTAAAACCTTCTTAAAATGTGTTATAGATATGTTATTTATTGGTGCAGGAGATTTAATAATCTTAAATTGTGAAAAACAGGATTACAACTGAAAGAAAACTAATCAAAAATAATTGTAAAATAAAAATAGGATGAACTACCAAGTTATAATAAAACGTATTGATACTGTGAATGAAGTTGAAGGATATTGGTCTGATGAAGATTTTGTTCAATTATTAGAAAAATTCAATTATCCTGACGGAGCAACAGCAGACAAAGCGAGTTTACCGGAATTACTGGAAATGGCTATTTCTGATTATGAGCCTAATGAAGCTGCAGAAATCGTTTTGAAATATAAATTTGCTGATCGATTAGGCGATGGGCAAATAGAGCAAATAGCACACAATATGTTAATTGATAAGGTTTGCGAGGAATATCCTGAAATAGATATGCAGGGAACTTTGTTTCATATCAATCAATTGCTTTTTAAAGCATACAACGGAAAATTTCCAAACGCAAAAGCGTCTATCGTTCATTTTTCAATGACGCCAACAAATGGTGAGGTACAGAAGCTGTCAGCTGAAAACGTGCTAAAATTATTGAACAATGGCTTATCTGACAGAAATCTTATTAAGAGATTGTTTGAAAATCAGATTTCAGGAAATATTCCATTTCCTGAAGCCGAAGGAATTGTTTGGGAATTAACAACAAAAGATAATATAAATTATGATCTGGTTACTTCAGAAAACTGGATAAATAACGATGATATTACAGATTCTGAATTTGAAGCTGTTCTGGAGGATATCGAAGAGGAAGCGTAATTTTAAAAAGCTATAAAAACAAGAAAGGCTTCTGTAATGGGAAGCCTTTCTTGTTTTGTATTCTATTCAGTTGCAGCTTATACTGAAAACTGCGACTGAAAACTGAAAACTATTTCAAACTTTCTGCCGCTTTGTTGACCGCTGCTTTCAACTCTTCTTTATAAGAAATAATAGTATCTAGTACTTTTTTGTCATGGCTTCCGATGATTTGTGCGGCTAAAATACCCGCATTTTTCGCTCCGTTTAAAGCTACAGTGGCAACCGGAACTCCGCCTGGCATTTGCAGAATCGATAAAACTGAATCCCAGCCATCTATAGAATTACTTGATTTTACAGGAACTCCAATTACAGGAAGCGGTGACATCGACGCGACCATTCCAGGTAAATGTGCAGCGCCTCCGGCTCCGGCAATAATTACAGAAATACCGCGAGTATGTGCATTTTTACTGAAATCGAATAATTTTTCAGGTGTTCTGTGTGCCGAAACGATATCAACTTCGGTTTCGATATTAAATTGTTTTAGTATGTCGATGGCATCCTGCATGACTGGCATGTCTGAGATACTTCCCATTATAATGGCTACTTTGCTCATAGGTTTTTGTTTGTTTTTGTTTCAAGTTTGAGGTTTCAGGTTTTTGGTGAGACTGAAAACTGCGACTGTTTATTTTGTTTCAGGTTTTAAATTGTAACTGTGATTGCGACTGAAAACTATATACTAATCACTCTAATTGTATTCTTAACATCCTCAGCAATTCGTCTTGCTTCGGTCATGTCTTCATTAACAATCGTAACGTGACCCATTTTTCTAAACGGACGTGTTTGTTTTTTACCGTAAATATGTGGTGTAACACCGTTCCAGCCTAAAATGGTTTCGATATTTTCGTAAACAACATCTCCCGAGAATCCTTCGGCGCCTACTAAATTTACCATAACTCCGGCTGCTTTACTATCTGTATTTCCTAACGGAAGATCAAGAATAGCGCGTAAATGATTTTCGAATTGTGAGGTATAACTGGCTTCGATAGAATAATGACCAGAATTGTGTGGGCGAGGAGCGACTTCGTTTACCAAGATTTCATCTTCATGGGTTTGAAACATTTCAACGGCAAGAAGACCAACATGATTAAATTTTTCCGAAACATTCAAGGCAATAGCTCTGGCTTTTTCGGCAACTTTTTCATCGATTCTGGCTGGGCAAATTACGTATTCTACCTGATTGGCTTCAGGATGAAATTCCATTTCGACAACCGGATAAGTTTTAATCTCTCCTGAAGGGTTTCTTACTACAATAACGGCCAATTCATTCTTGAACGGAACCATTGTTTCAGCGATACATTCTACGTTTGGTAAATCATCCATGTCTGAAATCTGACGAATAACTTTTACGCCATTTCCGTCATAACCAAATTCGGTACATTTCCATACAAACGGAATGGTGATTTCATTATCTCCAACAGATTTTTGCAAATGTGCAGGACTGTCAAATCTTAAATAAGCGGCTGTTGGAATCTTACTTTCTGTATAAAAATCTTTCTGAACTCCTTTATTCTGAATTCCCTTTAGGGTTTTTGGAGAAGGATATACTTTTAGACCTTCTTTTTCAAGCTGCGTTAAAGCTTCAAGATTGACCAATTCGATTTCGAAAGTCAGAACGTCGACTTGTTTCCCAAAATTATAAACTGTTTCATAATCCATCAAATCGCCTTTGAAGAATTTATTGCATGCAATTTTACTGGGAGCTTCGTCGCTTGGATCTAAAACATAAGTTTGTATGTCAAATTTTCGAGTGTCAGACAATAGCATTTTGCCTAATTGTCCGCCACCTAATATTCCCAATTTAAAATCAGAAGAAAAATAGTTCATTGTAGATGTGTTTTTGCAAAGATACTTGATAAAATAGAAATGCCAATTTATTGTCTATTGAATTGCTATTTTTTCATATAAGTAAGGTTGAAAAAAAGGATTGATTCAAATGTTAAAATTTTTAAAATAACTAGTTTTAAAATTTTGTTTTGTGGATATGAATTGCGTAGGTTTGACCAGAATTTTAACATCCATACATTTTAATAAGGTACATGACCACAAACGATTGGGCAAAACATATTCAAAAGTTTCTTTTTCTGTTAAAAGATGACTTTTTCGAATTACCATACCTGTCTAATTCTCCTCAGGTGATGTTAGACAGTCTTATAAAAATCCCTATAATAAAACATAATGCTCTGAAGCAAGTAATTTCTTCAGACAATGCTTTTTGGAAAGGTAAAATGCGTTACAGAAAAATAGAGGAGGGTTTCTGGATTTTAGAAACGAACATTCATCTAAAAGAAAATGTTCTTGCAAAAGCAACTTATACAAAAGACCATCTAAGAGACTATTATATTTTATCGTTTTCAGTTTTTGAATATAAATTTCCTTTTAAGGATTCTGAACCTATTACTTTACTAAGTACATGTTGGACTTTTTATAAACCGGATACTGAAGTCGCTACTTATTTTTATAAAGGAACTGAGGGCAAATTTTTTAATATCGCCATAAATAAGGAATGGGTAGATCAAAATATTAAGTCTGGTAAATTCTGTGGGAAAGGAGTGTTGGAAAGTTTTTTTAATGCTCAAAAAGGATTTTATACCTGGCTGGATATTGCTCCAAATGCACATGCTTTATCTAAAAAAATATCAAAAATATTAGAAGCTGAAGATGATATTCAGTTTAATACTTTGGAGTTAAAAAAAAACTGCGTGAAATTGATTACGGAATTTTTCAATAACTCTTTTGAAGACAGTCGTATTACAGATAATATTTCGTTGAGTAATTTAGATTACTATAATGTAGCCAAAGCAGAGAAAATGATTCTGCACAATCTCCAGTCTTCTTTTTTAGGTATAGATCAAATCGCGTATGAGGTAAATACATCGCCAACAAAATTAAAGACTAATTTTAAAATTGTATTTGGCTTCTCGATGCTGCAATACCATAAAGAAAAAAATATGCTTCTTGCCAAACAATTACTTCAAAACTCTGAAGTCGAAATTCAGATTATTGCGGCAATTACAGGTTATGAAAGTGCCAGTAAATTTACTGCTGCCTTTAAGAAACGATTTGCTTTATTACCTTCTGTTTTTAGGGAGAATTAAATTGAAGCAGCATAGTATGAATATAGGTAGGTGGATTGATTTTATAAAAGGAAATAGTACCTTTTATAAAGATGGTTTTTTCGAATTGCCTTATTTGTACAATTCTCCTCAGATAGTCGTGCAAAGTATCGTGAACTCTCCTTCTGCTAAACATGTCGAAGAAGAACAGGCTGTTTATATCAATAATCCTTTTTCTAATGGAGTTATGCGATATCGTGAAATCGAAGAAGGTTTCTGGATTGTTGCTACAAGTATCACTTTTAAGAAAAATGTTATGCTTAAAGCTATTTATGATCGGGAATTTCCACTTGACTATTATATGCTTACATATTCGGTTTTTGAAAGCAACGTAAAACTTCAAAATACATTTGCCAATAAAAGTCCTTTTTTAAGTAAATATTGGGGTTTCAAAAGACCGGGAACAGAACTTGGTGCTTATTTTTATAAAGGTTCTGTGTGCGAATTTTATTTGTACGGATTTAGCAAAGAATGGGCAGAACGCAATTTTTCTTTTGAAAGCTTACCGGTAGAGAATCAGATTAAAAAGGTTCTTACCTCTGATGAAGGTTTTATTACTTATCAGGATATTGTGCCTAATGCAGCGGAATTATCTAAAGAAATTTTGATTAATTTAGAAAAGAACAATCACGATTTGTTGAGTAAAGCAATTTTAAAAACGCAGACTTTTCAATTGATTTCTACCTTTTTTAAAAATGCTTACATAGAGCAACCTATTGGTAATTATACTCCAAAAGAAACTCCTGATTATAAAAAAATAGCTGAAGCCGAAAAGTTGCTTTTGGATACAGTAACAAATCCTTTTTTAGGAGTAGACTATATTGCCAAAAAGGTAGATATGTCTCCAACAAAACTCAAACTAACTTTTAAATTGGTTCACGGTATTTCGATGATGCAATACCATAAAGAGAAAAAATTACTTCTCGCCATGCAGCTGCTTCAAAATACCGATATGCAGATAAAAAATATTGCCTTGGCAACCGGTTATAAAAGTTCCAGCAAGTTTACGGCGAATTTCAAAAAACGTTTTGGAAAAATGCCTTCTGAAATTCGATTGTAATCAGTGTAAAATTCTTTCTTTTCAGCTGTTTAAGTTTTCTTTTTTGTGTTTTTTTTATGTTTTTATTAACACCGTGTTTATACCTGTTTTTGTTTTTAACTTGTTGTTTTTTAGTTTTTTAATCGTGTTGTTCTTCAAGTTTTAAACATTGTTTTTTGCATAGTAAATTGTATTGGTCGTTTCGGGCTATAGATGTGTCCGAATGGGCTATTCGACGTTTGGATTTCGATATAATTTTGTTTGGTAATTCTAAACCAGCCAAATGATAACAAAACTACTTTACTTCGCGAATGTGTTTCGCAATTTTCAAAAAACTCTTTATTGCCAATTTGCATATTAAATGATGCGAATAATTATTTCAGCAGTTTTTAATTTTCCTTTTAGTACATAATTTATCTCCTGATGAATAAAGATTCCATTGTTTTTAACAATTTGGAATAAATAAATATTGCTGTTTATCAAAAGTTTGAAATAAAGTGATAATAATTAATTAACCAAACAATTAATGAAAAAAAAGACAACTTATTGGTCAAAGATTTCTATAGAACATTTACCGATAAAAAAATATTTGATACTTACGATGTTAGCGCTGCTATTTCCGTTAATATCTTTTTCGCAAACCGTTTATACATTTACGGCTGCTGGGGCGTCCGGAATTGCAGGACCTACTCAATCACAAATAAATACGTCCTATGCTTCAACTAATTTAAACGGAAGTGTAACAGTGACCGGAGGAATTCAGTCCTGGATCGTACCGGTGACGGGTAATTACCGTATCAATGCTTCCGGCGCAAGAGGAGGGAATTCATCCGCCAATACTTATGTTGGTGGATTTGGTGCCAACATGACCGGGGAGTTTACATTAACAGCAGGGGATGTAATTAAAGTATTGGTGGGACAAGCTGGTATTACTGGCGGCAGCGACGATGGCTATTATCTTGGCGGCGGCGGCGGTGGTGGCTCTTATATTACTTTAAATTCTGCACTTCTTATGGCAGCCGGCGGCGGCGGCGGTGCGGGTGTAGGCGAGAGTAATTTGAACGGATTTAATGGTAATCCAGCATTATCAGGAACAAGTGGGAACACGGCCAATGGGACTAATGGTAGGCCCAACGGTACTCCAGGGAGTGGCGGAAATGGCGGAACAGCCTCCGCTTATTATGGCGGTGGCGGTGGCGCAGGCTGGTTATCAAACGGTGGTAATATGACAAGTGGAATGACTTGTTTAGGAGGATTGAGTTTTTCAAATAATGGTACTGGAGGGACAGGCGGGACCTTTAACTCTAATGCCGGTGGAAACGGTGGCTTTGGCGGCGGCGGCGGCGGCGGCTTTGGCGGTGCTGGCGGTGGCGGCTATTCCGGTGGCGCAGCGGGAACACATGGCGCAGCAAACAATGCTACGGCCGGCGGCGGCGGCGGTTCATACAACTCTGGAAGAAATCAAACCAATGTTGCTGGTGTTAATTCAGGAAATGGATCTGTTATAATAACAAATCTATACTCCGCATCTATATCTCAAACTGCAAATGTTGTATGCAGTGGTGATTTAACAGGGGCACTTTCTGTTGCTGTAAATGGAGGTACTGTTCCTTATACATATGCGTGGTCACCAAATGTTAGTACCAGTGCAACTGCGTCTAATCTTGGGAAAGGAACTTATAGTGTAATAGTAACCGATGGAAATAGTTTAACAACGACTGCATCTTTTACCATTGTTCCTTCAGATAATACGGCTCCAGTTATTACTACAAACGGAGATAAAAATGTAAATACAAGCCCAGGCGTTTGTGATGCAACTGTAACAGTTTCTGCAACAGCTACGGATAATTGTAGTGTTGGAACTCCAGTGGGATTACGAAGTGATGCAAAATTACTTTCAGATGCTTATCCTTTGGGAACCACAACAATCACTTGGAATGTAACAGATACTAATGGAAATGCTGCAGTTGCGGTAAATCAAACAGTAACCGTAGTAGATAATGTAAAGCCAACTGCAATCTCGAAAAACATTACAGTGCAATTGAACGCAAGTGGAAGTGTAACTGTAAATGCGAGTCAGCTAAGTAATGGAAGTACCGATAATTGCGGAATTAATAATTACAAATTCTCTGCCGGAAGTGTAGGCACAGTTTGTAATGTTGCCGGTGAAGGAACTTTTTTAAGACTTAATGCACCTGCGGGAAGTGTTTTTAAAAATATAGTTTATGCTAATTATGGAAACTCTACAGGAACTTGTGGGAATTTTGTTAATGGTAGTTGTAGTGCATCAAATAGTTTAAGTTTAGTAACAGCTGCTTTCCTTAATAACAATAGCGGAATTATTTATTCTAGCAATGATACTTTTGGAGACCCTTGCAATGGAACACAAAAGCGACTAGCCGTAGAAGCTAACTATGCTCCGGCAACGGCAGAAACGACTTCAATAACATACTCTTGTGCTGATGTAGGCGTAAAAAATGTTGTATTATTTGTTACTGATAATAGTGGAAATGTTTCGTTAGTAAATGCAACAATAACAATTCAGGACAATATTGTCCCTGTAATCACTTCGAACGGAAATAAAAGTGTAAATGCAGATTCAGGAGTTTGTGGGGCTAACATAACAGTTTCGGCATCTGCAACAGATAATTGTTCAGTAGGAACTCCAACGGGAGTAAGAAGTGATGCGAAAGCACTTACGGCTATTTATCCTGTAGGAACAACAACAATTACGTGGAACGTAAGTGATGTTAACGGAAATGCAGCAACTGCAGTAACTCAAACTGTAACAGTCACAGATAATCAAATTCCTGTAATTGCTTCAAATGGAAATAAAACTATAAATGTTAGTGCAAATAGTTGTGGCGCAACCGTTGCTGTTTCAGCAACAGCAACGGATAATTGTACAGTTGCAACTACAAGTGGAGTCAGAAGTGATGCAAAATTGCTTACGGCTCCTTATCCGGTAGGAACTACAACAATTACGTGGAACGTAAGTGATGTTAACGGAAATGCAGCAACTGCAGTAACTCAAACTGTAACAGTAACAGATAATGAAATCCCAGTAATTGCTTCAAACGGAGACCAAACAGTAAATTCTGATTTAGGTATTTGTGGCGCAGTTGTTTCAGTTTCAGCAACGGCTACTGATAATTGTACAGTTGCAACTCCAACAGGAGTACGAAGCGATGCAAAATTGCTTACAGATGTTTATCCTGTAGGAGCAACAACCATAACATGGGATGTAAACGATGCTAATGGAAATGCTGCAGTTACAGTAACTCAAACCGTAACCGTAACAGATAATGAAATTCCAGTAATTGCTTTAAACGGAGATCATAATGTAAATACAGATTCAGGAGTTTGTGGTGCAAACGTAACCGTTTCTGCAACAGCTACAGATAATTGTACAGTTGGAACTCTAACAGGAGTAAGAAGCGATGCCCAATTGCTTATAGATGTTTATCCAATAGGAGTTACAACCATAACGTGGAATGTAAGTGATGCAAGCGGAAATGCAGCAGTTGCTGTAACTCAAACCGTAACCGTAACAGATAATGAAATTCCTGTAATTGCTTCAAACGGAGACCAAACAGTAAATTCTGATTTAGGTATTTGTGGCGCAGTTGTTTCAGTTTCAGCAACGGCTACTGATAATTGTACAGTTGGAACTCCAAGTGGAGTAAGAAGTGATGCAAAATTGCTTACAGATGTTTATCCTGTAGGAGCAACAACCATAACATGGGATGTAAACGATGCTAATGGAAATGCAGCAGTTGCTGTAACTCAAACCGTAACCGTAACCGATAATGAAATTCCAGTAATTGCTTCAAACGGAGATCAAACAGTAAATTCTGATTCAGGAGTTTGTGGTGCAAACGTAACCGTTTCTGCAACAGCTACAGATAATTGTTCAGTAGGAACTCCAACGGGAGTAAGAAGTGATGCGAAAGCACTTACAGCTCTTTATCCTGTAGGAACAACAACAATAACTTGGGATGTAAACGATGCTAATGGAAATGCTGCAGTTACAGTAACTCAAACTGTAACAGTAACAGATAATGAAATTCCAGTAATTGCTTCAAACGGAGATCAAACAGTAAATTCTGATTCAGGTATTTGTGGCGCAGTTGTTTCAGTTTCAGCAACGGCTACTGATAATTGTACAGTTGGAACTCCAACAGGAATAAGAAGTGATGCAAAATTATTGACAGATGTTTATCCTTTAGGAGCAACAACCATAACATGGGATGTAAACGATGCTAATGGAAATGCTGCAGTTACAGTAACTCAAACTGTAACAGTAACAGATAATGAAATTCCTGTAATTGCTTCAAACGGAGATCAAACAGTAAATTCTGATTCAGGTATTTGTGGCGCAGTTGTTTCAGTTTCAGCAACGGCTACTGATAATTGTACAGTTGCAAATCCAACAGGAGTACGAAGCGATGCAAAATTGCTTACAGATGTTTATCCTGTAGGAACTACAACAATCACTTGGAATGTAGTAGATGTGAATAGAAATGCTGCTGCTGAAGTTATTCAAACAGTAGCAGTTGTAGATAACCAAATTCCGGTAATTGCTTCAAATGGTGATCAAAACGTAAATGTTGATGCCGCTACTTGTGGTGCAAACATAACGGTTTCGGCAACAGCAACGGATAATTGTACAGTTGGAACACCAACAGGAGTAAGAAATGATGGAAAATTACTTTCAGATGTTTATCCAGTTGGAAGTACAGAAATCAAATGGAATGTAAAAGACGTAAATAGTAATGATGCTGTTGAGGTAATTCAAACCGTAACAGTAATCGATAACCAAATTCCGGTAATTACTGCAAATGGAAATCAAAATGTAAATGCCGACACAGATGTCTGTGGTGCAAACGTAACAGTTTCGGCAACGGCTACAGATAATTGCACAGTTGGAACTCCAATAGGAGTGAGAAATGACGCAAAATTACTTACAGATGTTTATCCTGTAGGAATTACAGAAATCAAATGGAATGTAAAAGATGTTAACGGAAATGATGCAGTTGAGGTAATTCAAACAGTAGCAGTTGTAGATAATATTGTACCAACAGTAATTACAAAAAACATAACAGTGCAACTTGATGCAACAGGAAATGCTATAATTCACGCTTCTGACGTTGATAATAATTCATCTGATAATTGTACAATCGATACAATCGAAATTGATAAAACATCATTTACTTGTACTAATATTGGATCAAATATTGTAAAACTTACGGTAACAGATAAGAACGGGAATTTTGATACTAAGGAGGCAACTGTAATAGTTGAAGACAATATCAAACCAATCGTAATTACAAAAAATATCACCATTCTTCTTGATGCTTCTGGTGTTGCTACAATCCAGGCTTCTGATGTTGATGATAATTCAACTGATAATTGCGAAATCGCAGTAAGAGAGTTAGATAAGACAGAATTTACTTGTGCTAATATCGGACCTAATACGGTTAAACTAAAAGTTACAGACAAAAACGGAAACTTTGATGTTAAAGAAGCTATTATAACTGTAGAAAACAAAATTGTACCAAAAGTATTAACAAAGAATATTACACGACAACTTACTACATTAGGAAATGTATCTATTGTTGCATCTGATATTGATAATGGATCAATATATGCTTGTGGAACTCCAACTTTGGTAGTTTTTCCAAATGTCTTTACCTGTGCTAATATTGGGATCAATAATGTCACGTTGACTGCTACAGATGCCTACGGTAATGTTTCAGTAAAAGCGGCAACAGTAACCATTGAAGATAAAGTTGCGGCGACTGTACTTACTAAAGATGTAACCGTTCAGCTGGATGCTTCCGGGAATGCGTCAATCACCGCAGCCCAAATCGATAACGGAAGTTTTGATTTTTGCGGAATTGCTTCACTTACAGTTAGTCCAAATAGTTTTAGTTGTAATGCTATCGGAGAAAATGAAGTAACGCTTACGGTTACCGATGTGCACGGAAATATTTCTACAGAAATCGCAATCGTGACGGTTCAGGATCATGTTCTCCCAACAGCTAAAACTAAAGATCTCACAGTAGAACTTGATGCGTCAGGCAATGCATCAATTACAGTAAATCAAATCAATAACGGAAGTTCTGATAATTGTGGTGTGGTATCAGTAAGTCTTGATAAGCTTTCTTTTGATTGTACCAATGTTGGTATCAACACGGTTCTTCTGACTGTAAAAGACAAAGCTGGAAATACGGCAACAGCTACTGCGAAAGTTACAGTTGTAAATAAATTTGGAGATAATGATAATGACGGAATTTTAGACAATTGTGACGATGATGATGACAATGATGGAATCAAAGATTGGTTAGACAACTGTCCAATTACTGCTAATCCTTATCAGGAAGATCGCAATAATAATGGTATTGGTGATGCCTGCGATAAAGACCAGATGAATATTTCTGAAGCTTTTACTCCAAACGGAGATGGTATCAATGATACATGGGTTATTTCGAATATCGAAAATCATCCTAATTCAATTGTACGTGTTTTTAATCGTTGGGGAACAGAAGTGTTTGTTGCTAAAAATTACCAAAATGATTGGGATGGACATTACAAAGGAAGTTCCAGTTCTCTGCCAGAGTCAAGTTCATATTACTATCAAATTGATTTAGATGGTGATGGTACTATCGAAAGACAAGGATGGATCTACATTAACAGGTAATTGAAATAAAATAAAATTTTAGAAATGAAAATAATTAAAAATATATTGGCGGGAGCATTACTACTTTTTAGTAGTATGCTTTTTGCCCAGCAAGAAAGCCTTTTTACAACGTATCGTTACCATATGAATGTTGTAAATCCAGCTTATGCAGGTGTTGATGGAGAAACTGTTTTAATGAGCACAATTCGCCAGCAATGGACAGGGATTAAAGATGCACCACAAACGCAAGCAGTCTCTTTTGGTACATCGGTAGGGAATCATTTGGGATTAGGGGTTTCTATGGTTTATGATAAAACTTTTATCGAAAAACAAACACAATTAGGAATTGACTTTTCATACAAAATTCAGGTTGGGGCTCTTACTGATTTGTATTTAGGAATAAAAGCGGGAGGTAATTTCTACAATGTAAATACCTCTGGACTTGAGACTTATTCGCCTCAATCAGATCCATCTTTGATTACAATAAATCATTTTAATCCAAACGTAGGTATTGGAGCTTTATTGAAAAATGATAAATTTTTTGTATCCCTTTCTGTTCCAAGAATGTTAAATACGGAGCGTGCAAAAAACAAAGACGGTTATACTTCTGTTGCAACAGACAGAGCACATGTTTATTTGAGTAGTGGTTATGATTATGATTTTAATACAGCTACAGAATTGGTGCTAAAACCATCATTTATGATGCGTTATGTAAATGGTTCACCACTTTCAGTAGATGTTAATTTGATGCTTCAGATAGAGAAATTTTTGGAAATAGGGGCAAGTTACAGAGTTGATAACGCTTATGCCGCAATAGCAGGTTTAACAATTAGTGGCCATCTGACAATTGGTTATGCTTACGAAACCAGTACGGGTAAAGTAATGGCAAGTGCTAAACAATCAAACGAGTTTTTTCTTCGCTTTAAATTTTAATAAAAGGAAAATACAATAATTGAAACAACGTTTTTTTTATTTTTTTGAGTAGTAAAAAAGAGGACATCTATCTGCAGATGTCCTCTTTTGATTTTATATAAATCATTTAAGGCCTTTCTATTTTTCTTAAAACTTCTTTTGCGACAGCTTTATAAGCTGCAGAATGATCTGCATAATCTTTGTTCAGGATAATTTGCAATTCGGGATGAATCCAATCGTAGTGATTTCCTAATATATATAAAGTTCTGATCGAATAGGCTTTTGTCGCCACTTTTACATCATTAATTAGCCAGTCAAAAGAAGCTTCAATACAATCTTGCAGGTTTTCTTCTGAAAGTAAAATGCTGTTTTCGTTTTTCTTATAATGTGATTTTACCAGAAGCTGAACCACTTTTGCAATTGGCCTGATAGAACTTTCATCTTTTAAAACCTTCAGACTAGAACAGAAAAAATTAAGATAAGGTTGCAGCCAGATTAATTCTTCGTAAGATATAAATTCTAAAATCCAGCATGCTTTATGATTGTTTTTATCTAAGGGAGAAAAACAAATTTGAACCAATTCATCAAATAAATGTTGATTTTCTAAAATGTACTGAGCTCCCATTAGCCGGTTTTCTCGGTAAGCATTTACATAATCCAGTTTTAGATGAAGTTCGGACGACATTTTTTTACATTTAATACACATCTAAAATAAATAATTTAATGCAATAGTTCCGTAATAATTTATTGGAAGTCCGGGATAATAATATCTTGGACTTGCGTTTCCAACCGCAACGGCATTAGGCAAAATCATAGAGGCATATTTTTCGTCAGTGACATTATTAATGCCAAAAGCCAGGTTTGTGTTTAGATTAGGAAGAATTTGAAAACGATAACCTGTTTTTAAATTAATAATACGATAAGAATCTGAATAAAGAGAATTAGCATCATTTAAAGGGATTTTATCTGTAAACTGAAAATCAGCAGAAAAATATAAGCCCAAAACAGTATTTAAAATTATTCCTGCATTTACTTTATTTGCGGCGACCCCGGTTAATTTATTTCCTGAATAATCATTTCCGTTATCGACAAAATCGTTAAACTCATATTTCCCCAGGGAAGCAGTGATGTAAGAGTTTAAATTGAAAAACCGATTAATAGGCCAATTGTGTTTTGCTAAAATTTCGATTCCTTCATGAAATGTTTTACCGGCATTTATACCTTCATACTGGTCATCACCAATTCTTTTTGCCACTAATAAATCTTTTATTTCCATTCGATAAACAGCAAATTCTGTATAGAGATTTTTATTGAAGAAATAGAATTTTCCACCCGCTTCAAAATTATAACCGCTTTCAGGTTTTATATCCGGATTAATATTGCCTGAACTTGTAAGTGTTTCTTCGGTGGCCGGCAATGAAAATCCCCGACTTATCGAAAAGTACAAAGTTTTTTGCTCATTGGGTTTAAAGAGAAAAGACAATTGTGGCGAAAAGATTCCGTCATAACTGTATTTTTCAGTTGAAGAGATATTGTTAGGAAGAGAATTCGTTAGCTCAAAATGAGTTTCATTATAATTCAATCCGGCTTGTAATTCGAATTTATCCGAAAGCAAAGTTCTGATTTGAGAAAAAATATTATAAAAATGTCTTTTTTGGTCTGTTTCAGTAAGTTGATTGCCTTGTAAACTTCCTTGACCATTATTGGTTTTGTATAGATTTTCAAAAGTGTTTCCGTTATAATTATCTGTGAAATATTCAATTCCGGCAATAAATTGATTCTCGATTTTACTAATTTTAAAATCTCCCGAAAATTGCGTTCTTCCGCCAGTTCCAAAAGTATATTGACGTAAAATATCAAAAGGACGAGGTTCATTACTATCCTTATAATTAATAAAAACCGAAGTTGAATTGCGCAGATGATCATTAATTTTAAAATCATAAGCCAATCCACCTAAAGTCGATTTGTATTCCTTATATCCTTTTGAAGCTACCCATGTTGGAGCACCTAGTTTTGGATTATTATCAAAAACTTCTTTACTAATCGAACTTGGAATGAAAGCTTTCAAATATGTGTAATTCGAAAAATAGGTCAACTTGCTATTTTTCTTTTTAAATAATTCTCCGGCGAGCGTTATACCTTCCCGATTATACGAACTGTTTTCTCGCCATCCGTCCGTTTTAAGATTATGATAACTGATATTCAAACTAGAACTTTTCTCATTCAGGCTGTAATTCAAGCTGTTTTTGAGTAATCCAAACGAACCAAAGACACTGCTGACACCGGCATTTTCTCCATTTGACTTTGAAAGTTGAGGTGAGATCAAAATTGCACCGCCCAAACCGGCTCCGTAAATACTAGAAAGCGGACCTTTGATAACTTCAATTTGTCCGATGTTTTCCAGATCAATATCATCAATAACCGTTTCGCTATTTCCGGAAGTCAGGGGAATACTGCCATAAAAAGCCCTGATTTTATTAGTTCCATAAGGAGATCTTGCGCCAATACCCCGAATCGAAATTCGGGTTGTAGTAAAATTAGAAGATTGCATAAAAACTCCTGGAATTGTATTGATGACTGTGCTAATATCTGTGGCATTATTTTGCAAAAGGTCTTTTTTAGATAAAATTCCAATAGAAGCAGGAGTGTTTTGCAATCGATCATTAACATGAAGTGAACTAATGACAACTTCATCCAGTTTTTGGGTTTTTAAAGAATCAATAGTTTTGTTTTCTCTTTTTTGTGCCTCGATGTTATGGAAACATAAAAACACAAGAAGAAGAAAACAATATTTTTTTAAAATCATAAAAGAGTTTGTTGAGCAGTTTCTGGATGAAAAAAAAATTAACCGCAAAGAACGTTAAGATTTATACCCTATGTTAACTTTATAAAACACAAAGTTCGCAAAGCTAGTTCGATACAAAGCTTTGCGAACTTTTCATTTTATAAAACTACAAAAAAACTTAGCGTTCTTTACGGTAAAATTAATTATGTTTCTAAGAAACCTAATTTGGAATTTATTTTTTAGCCGTTACCTTCCAAATTGTATTTCCGCTATCATCATTAACCAAAAGAGACCCGTCTTGCATAACAGTTACCGCAACCGGACGTCCGTAAACTTCAGCTTTGTCAGCATTAGAAATAAAACCAGTTAAGAAATCTTCCGGTTTCCCGGAAGGTTTTCCGTTAGCAAAAGGAACGAAAACAACTTTATATCCTGATATTTTAGCACGATTCCAGGAACCATGTTGTCCTACGAAAGCCCCGTTTCTATATTTTTCAGGAAAAGCAGTTTTGTTATAAAATGCCAATCCCAAAGATGCTGTATGAGCGCCAACCGGAACGTCAGGAACAATAGATTTGGCCGCAAGATCTTTGCGCTCACCTTTCATTCTTGGATCAAGATTGTTTCCGTAATAAGAATATGGCCAGCCATAAAAAGCATCTCGTTTTACACTTGTAATATAATCAGGAACTAAGTCATCACCCAATTCATCACGTTCGTTAACCGCAGTCCAAAGTTCCTTATTTACAGGATTCCAATCCATTCCAACAGGATTTCTAAGACCGGCAGCATAGATTTTTTCACCGGTTCCGTCAGGATTAATTTCTAAGATATCAGCACGGCGCACCTCTTTGTCCATTCCGTTTTCACCAACATTACTTCCGGAACCTACCGAAACGTAAATTTTTGTTCCCTCAGGATTAGCAATTATATTTCTTGTCCAGTGATTGTTGTAGCCTCCGGCAGGAAGTTCAAGAATTTTGGTTCCTTTTGTTTCTAATTTTAAAGGAGCATTTTTATAAGGATAACGATATAAGCCGTCAGTATTGGCAACATAAAAAAAGTCTTTAAGAACTAACATTCCAAATGGTCTGTTGAGGTCTTTTAGAAAAACTTCACGAGTTTCAAATTTTCCGTCCTTGTCTTTATCGCGAAGAATTATAATTTGATTTTTACTTGTTCTCGTGCCGCTTTCCACAACAAAAATATCGTTGTTTGGTGCAATGTAGGTCCAACGTGGATTCTCAAAACCATCAGCAAATTTCGTAACTGTAAAACCTTCCGGTGCAATTGGTGTTTTGCCTTCCGGCCAGCCAATCACTTTGCTATTATTCGTTTTCGATTCGGTTGCGTACGGTGGAGGTAAAGTGAGGTCGCCAATAGCAGTTTTTACAATAATATCAGGTTGTTTTGCCAGAGCTTCTTTTTCTTCTTTTTTTACCTGCCCGTTGCAGGCTGTCATTATTGCCAATAGGGATATCGAAAATATTTGTGCAGTAGTTCTCATTTCGGTTTAGGGTTAAATGTTTATAGAACAACAATTTAGTAAAATTAAAAATAGTTGCAAGAAAATATTTGTAAATATTATGTGATATTTAACATTCTTAAAAAAATATGTGTCCAGCTTATTTTGATACTTACAGTTTGGTTGTAATTCTGTATCTTTGCGCATTATTTTAAACATAAAAATAATGATACAACTTCACGATAAACAATTTGTTCCGTTTATTTCGGCCAAAGAAATTGATTTTGCTTTAACTAAAATAGTTGCTCAGGTAGAAGATGATTTTGGAGACGATACCCCAATTTTTATTGGTGTCTTAAATGGTGCATTCATGGTTGTTGCCGATTTTCTGAAAAAATACAAAAGTCCTTGCGAGGTTTCATTTATAAAAATGGCATCTTATGAAGGAACTGAAACTACTAATGCTGTAAAAGAATTAATAGGGATTAATCAGGATTTGACAGGTAGAACCGTGATTATCATCGAAGATATTATCGATACCGGAAATACAATCGAAGAATTGAAACGCATATTTAAAGAACAAAATGTAAAACATTTTAAAATTGCAACTTTGTTTTTTAAACCGGATGCCTATAAAAAAGATATTAAAATAGATTATATCGGAATCAGGATTCCAAATAAATTTATCGTTGGTTACGGTTTGGACTACGATGGTTTGGGACGAAATTTAGCCGAAGTATATAAATTGGCAGAATAATTACAAACACACACAACTATATATTCATTTAAAACTTCTTGTAAAAACAGAAGTAACAACACTCACTCATATTATGATTAACATTGTTTTATTTGGAAAGCCGGGAGCAGGAAAAGGAACTCAGGCAGAATTTTTAAAAGAAAAATACAAATTAACACACCTTTCAACAGGAGATATTTTTCGTTTTAATTTAAAAAATGATACAGATTTAGGTAAGAAAGCAAGGGTTTTTATGGACAATGGAGAATTGGTTCCTTGCGAAGTTACAACTGCAATGTTAATAGATGAGGTAAATAAAAACCCTAATACACAAGGATTTTTGTTTGATGGTTATCCAAGAACTTTAGATCAGGCAGAAGCCCTGGATAAATTCTTGCCAACTATTGGGACAAGTGTTACGGCTACAATCGCATTAGAAGCTGATGATGAAATTCTTGTAGCGCGTTTGTTAGAAAGAGGAAAAACAAGTGGAAGAGTAGACGATCAGGACGAAGAAAAAATTCGTGTAAGATATCAGGAATACAATGAGAAAACTGCTCCGCTAATTGGATATTATAAAGAACAAAATAAGTTTCATGCTGTAAATGGTATCGGAACTATCGAAGAAATTACAGAACGATTAACGTCAGTTATAGATAATTTGTAGAAGCTTTTCCAGCTGCCGTTTCAAGTCCAAAACTAAAAAAAATATTTTTCTATCCCAATGTTTCGGGATAAAACAAAACTTCTTCTGATACTTTTAGGAGTCAATTGTTTTAAGAAATGAAAAATTAGTTTTTTTAGCTCCGGACTTTTTTCTTCTCCCAATGGGATTGGTATGAAATATTAAGAACAAATTGCATTAACGAACTATTAAATAACGAATAACCCTCAAATTGGAAATACTAATAATATTTTTTCTAATACTATTAAATGGAGTTTTCTCTATGTCTGAAATTGCACTTATTTCAGCAAGAAAAAACAGACTTGAAACTGCTGCAAAAAAAGGAAATAAAAGTGCGAAAATTGCACTTGATTTGGCTAATTCGCCAAATAAGTTTTTGTCTACGGTACAGATCGGAATTACTTTGATCGGGATTTTGACAGGTATTTACAGTGGGGATAAAATCACAATAGATGTAGAGGCATTTGTTAACGGATTTGCGATTTTCAGACCCTATGCACATTCAGTTGCAGTTGGGATTGTCGTAGTAGTTTTGACATTTTTCTCATTAGTTTTAGGAGAGCTATTACCAAAACGAATTGGTTTGAATTATCCAGAATCGATTGCAAAAATGGTAGCATTGCCAATGAAGATTGTTTCGATTATTACAGCGCCGTTTATATGGCTGCTTACCACTTCGACTGATTTTTTATTGAATGTTTTGCAAATCAAACCTTCGGCTGACGGTAAAGTAACCGAGGAAGAAATTAAAGCCATAATAAAAGAAGGAACTGAAGGCGGAGAAGTTCAGGAAATTGAACAAGATATCGTAGAGCGTGTTTTTCATATTGGAGACAGAAAAGTAAGTTCGTTAATGACACACCGCAAATCGGTAGATATGTTGCCTTTTAATGCAGACAAAGCAAAAATAAAAGAATTGGTTTTAATGGATTTACATACCATTTACCCGGTTTACAGAGATAATTATGACGATATAGTAGGGATTGTAACCTTAAAAAATATATTTGCGAATATCGAAAATGATCATTTCGATCTAGGAGCAATAATGATAGATGCTCCCTATTTAATGGAGCAGACAACAGCTTATAAAGCACTTGAAAATTTTAAAAGAACAGGCGTTCATTACGCCTTAGTATCTGATGAGTATGGTGTTTTTCAAGGGATAATTACATTAAATGACATTCTCGAAGCTCTGGTTGGAGATGCATCTGATTTTTATAAAGATGAATTTAAATTAGTAGAACGAGAAGATGGTTCGTGGTTGGTTGACGGACATTATTCATTACATGATTTTCTAACGTATTTTGAGTTAGACGAATTAACAAATGATTACGAAGTTAACACAGTAAGCGGAATGATTATGACTGAGCTTTCTCATATTCCGAAAGAAGGCGAAAAATTAATCTGGCAAAAATTTGTGTTAGAAGTCATCGATATGGATGGCGTAAAGATTGATAAAGTGCTGGTAAAAGCACTAAAAGAGTAAAAATAAAATAGTTTTCAGTTTCTGTTTTTAGTTGCAGTATGCATTAAAAACTGATACTGCGGCTGAGAATAAAAATTTGTTTCAGGTTTTATTCTGTTTCAGGTTTCAAGTTAAGTGTGTTGCGCCAACTTGAAATCTCAAACTTTAAACTTTAAACTATACATAAACAAAAAAAGAAAATGACAGAAGGAAATTTTGTAGATTATGTTAAGATATATGTTTCTTCCGGAAAGGGAGGAAAAGGATCTACGCATTTACATAGAGAGAAATTTATTGAAAAAGGAGGCCCGGACGGAGGTGATGGTGGTCGAGGCGGACACGTATATTTAGTTGGAAATAAAGGGCTTTGGACACTTTTTCATTTAAAATTTGCTCGTCATATTAAAGCTGGTCACGGTGGTGATGGAGGAGGAGATCGTAGTACAGGTGCTGATGGAGATGATAAATTTATCGAAGTGCCTTTAGGTACTGTTGTAAAAGATAAAGAAACCGGAGAAACCTTATTCGAAATTACCGAAGATGGTGAAAAACAGATTCTTTCAAGAGGTGGAAAGGGTGGATTAGGAAACTGGCATTTTAGAAGTTCAACGAATCAGACACCAAGATATGCTCAACCTGGTTTACCGGGTGTAGAGATGGATGTGATTCTTGAATTGAAAGTTTTGGCAGACGTTGGTTTAGTAGGTTTTCCTAATGCAGGAAAATCAACTTTATTATCTGTGTTGACTTCTGCAAAACCAAAAATTGCTGATTATCCTTTTACAACTCTAAAACCAAACTTAGGAATTGTAGCTTACAGAGATTTTCAATCTTTTGTAATCGCTGATATTCCTGGTATTATTGAAGGAGCTGCTGAAGGAAAAGGTTTAGGACATTATTTCCTGCGTCATATTGAGCGTAACTCAACATTGTTGTTTTTAGTTCCTGTTGATACGCCGGACATTAAAGGAGAATATGATATATTGGTAAATGAACTTACTAAATACAATCCTGAAATGCTTGATAAAGAACGTTTATTAGTAATCTCAAAATGTGATATGCTCGATGACGAACTAAAAGCAGAACTGAAAGTTGAATTGGATGTCGCTTTCAAGGATATTCCTTATATGTTTATTTCGTCTGTTGCTCAACAAGGATTAACGGAGCTCAAGGATAAGCTTTGGAAAATGTTAAATGAATAATAAAATACTAGTTGTATACCAAAAGGTGTTCTTTAAATAGAGCACCTTTTTTTTGTTTTTCAAAATGTTAAATTCGTAATGAAATGCTAAAAATTCGGGATCATATTTATTTTTGATTATGATTAGAATGGTATAATTATGAAAATGAGTTATATTCGCAGAACTTAAACAAAATAACATGAAAAAAATAGTTTTATTCTTAACCATGTGCTTAATGGCTTTTCCTGTAAAAGCTGATGAAGGAATGTGGTTTTTGATGTTTATCGAAAGATTGAACCATAGAGATATGGAAAAAATGGGCTTACAATTAACGTCCGAAGAAATTTACAGCATTAATCATCATAGTTTAAAAGATGCGATTGTACAATTTAATGGAGGTTGTACGGCAGAAATTGTTTCTAAAAATGGTTTAGTTTTAACAAATCACCACTGTGGATATGATGCTATTGCAGAACTTTCTTCGGCAGAACGAAATTATCTGAAAGATGGTTTCTGGGCAAAAGAGAAAAGTGCTGAGATGAAACCAAAATCATTATATGTTCGTTTCTTCGTTCGTATGGATGATGTTTCTAAAAGAATTTTATCTAAAGTAAATGATAAAATGACTGAGACTGAAAGAAACAAAATCATTCAGCAAGAAATAAGCCTGATCGAAAAAGAAAATAATGAAGGTGGAAAATATACTGTCTCCGTTCGTCCTTTCTTTCAGGGAAATGAATATTATTATTTCGTTTATCAGGATTATACCGACGTTCGTTTAGTGGGAACACCGCCGGAAAGTGTTGGTAAATTTGGTGGAGACACTGATAACTGGGAATGGCCACGTCAAACCGGTGATTTTTCTATGTTTAGAGTATATGCTGATAAAGACGGAAATCCAGCAGCTTATTCTAAAGACAATGTGCCTTTGCAGCCTAAACATTACTTGCCTGTAAGTATTAAAGGTGTAAAAGAAAATGATTTTGCTATGATTTTAGGATATCCGGGTAGAACAAACCGTTGGATGCCAGCTGGCGGAATCGAACAAAACATTAAATATGCATATCCTGCATGGGTTGAAGGTGCTAAAGCCGGAATGGATGTAATGAAAAAGTACATGGACAAAGATGCAACAGTTCGTTTGCAATATGCGTCTAAATATGCTTCGACAGCAAACTATTGGAAAAACCGTCAGGGTATGATTGATGCTTTAACAAAAGCAGGAACAGTTGATGTTAAGACGGCACAAGAAGATAAATTCTATGAGTGGGCAACTAAACCGGCCAATAAAGAGAAGTACGAAAATGTAATTCCAACTATTAATGATTATTACAGATCAACAAATCTAAAAGCGACTCACGATAATTACTTAATGCAACTTTTGCGTACTTCAGGTTATGCTGCAGGACCGGCAAATTTAGGAAATGCATTGATAGCTTATTATAATGAGAATGATGCTAAAAAAGCTGAGATGCTTCCTAAGATTAACACATTGATCGATAATATTTACGGTGAATTTTATGCCCCGCTTGAAAAAGATATATTCGCAGCACAATTGAATTTATATACTTCAAAAGGTGCAGAATATGGTTTAGGTACGCAAATTACCAAAATGAAATCAGAGAATAATGGTAATTTTGCTGCTGATGTAGCAAAGGCAACTGAGATCAGTTACTTTACGACTAAAGAAAAAGTATTAGCATTTATGGCTGATCCAAAACCATTGGCAATTGTACACGATCCTTTGTATATTATTTCTAATGATTTAATGACAAAATACCGTTCTAAAACTGATGATCAGTCAAAAGCTGATGACGGATTTGCAACTGCTTACCGCGAATTGGTTGAAGGTTTAAGAGAGTCAAAATTAAATACGATTCAATATCCGGATGCAAACTCTACTTTGAGACTGACTTACGGAAAAGTTCGTGCTTTGCCTGCTGACCCTCGCAACGATGCGAAAATAAACAATTATACAACCATGGAAAGTATGGTAAAAAAGTATAAAGCAGGAGATCAGGAATTTGATTTGCCAAAACGTTTGTTAGAATTAAATAAGAAAAAAGATTACGGGCAATATGCTGACAAAGAAGGATATATGCCGGTAAATTTCCTTACAGACAATGATATTACAGGAGGGAATTCTGGTTCACCGGTTCTAAACGGAAAAGGAGAATTAATAGGTATTGCTTTTGACGGAAACATCGAAGCTATGGCCGGAGATGTTATTTTTGATCCTAAATTACAAAGAACGATTAACGTAGATATTCGTTACGTACTTTGGATTATTGACAAATACGCAGGAGCTAAGAATATTATTGATGAGTTGACTATTGTAAAATAATCTCAATTTATTTATAAAAGTAAACCCGATAGATTTTAGATCTCTCGGGTTTTTTTGTGCCTAAAAAATAGGATATTCTCAACGTATGTGATTTCTCCTTGCGTCGAAATGAACAAAACGAAACGAAATAATGGTTCATTTTTGAATTTTATATACTGTTTTTAATTCACCTTTACCCGAATTCCTTTTGTATGACTTGCAAATTCTGGCGCATACATACTTTCAATAGTTGTAATTCCGTTTGAGAATTCACCACTGTTGTTTACCCTAATGACATATTCGATAACATAAGTTCCTTTGTTGACAGTATCAAAAAAGAAATGAGTTGCGGCATCTTTGGTACTCATATAATAACCCAGTCGATCTTTGTATTGATATTCTGAAAGTACATTGACAGGTTCAAAACACGAAGCTCTCATATCTTTCAGATGAACAAACTCCATATCTTCTTTAGATTTTATAATTAATCTTACCGTAACTAAATCTCCAATTTTCAAAGGATTTTTAGTTGTTATTCTTTCTAATTCATTCCCTTTTAAAGTATTCATTTTAAGATATAATTCTTTTGAAACCGATAAAACTGCTCCCGAATTGGTTTTGATTTTATCCAAATCTTCAAAATACTGCCAATAAACTCCACCAAAACCAGGAACTTTCGATTTATTCTGAATGCTCACAGAGGCCATTTCTTTTTTGATTTCATCCGCTTTCCAGTTCAGTTTAATATAACCTGTTTCAGCTTCTTTTTCGTTTTCGGCTAACTTTTTGGTTAGGATTTTTTCGTTTCCAATTTTAATGATAGTATTGTCTTTTACGGATAACCAATCATTTCCTTGCATCAATAAAGCATAAATAGCTTCAGTCGTCGATTTTGTGGTTGGCCAGTTTTTGCTTTGCTTGTTTTTTAATAACCAGACTTTCATTGCCTCTACAGATTTTGTGTCGTGATTCACTTCGGCGAAAGCCTCAATCAATAAAGCCTGAGTTTCTATAGGCGCTTGATACCAATACCAGCCTGCTTTGTTGGCAATCCAGTACATGCCCCAATCTTCGTTGTTTGAAGAGGTTTCTTTTAGGCTTTCTATTATTTTTTTAGCCGTTTCAATTTCTCCAAAACGGTTTAAAGTCAAAGCAGCCAATCCTTTTTCGTAAAGAGAATACTTTAACCAATCTTTTTTGGCTGTTTCCAAATACAATTTAGTTGCTTTTTTCAAAGTATCTGATAACGGATATTTTTCTAAATAAAAACTTCTGGTATATAAAAAATGCAAATCAGAATAAGGATTATTCCAAATTAGTTTATCTGTTGTTTTTAAGTTTTTTGTCTGACCTTTATAGTATTCTAAGAATTTATTGTCCAGAAACGGAATTCCGGTTTTAGCAATTGCATCAATTTTATCCTCATTGTCTTTTGTTTTATTCAATTTCGATAGATGACCTAAACCAGCCAGAATATGTCTGGTAATATATTCGCTTTCATAGTTTCCTCCAAACCACGAAAAACCTCCTGATGGTAGTTGTTTTTGTTTCAGTTTTTCGAAAGTAGCTTCTTGAGAAGTTTTCATTTTTTCTAAATCAAATAAAAGTGCGAGATTATTTTTCTTTTCATCTTCGCTTTGAGCGTCATTTAACCAGGGAGTTTCTGCCAGAATGATCGATTTTAATTCTTCGTTCTCTTCTAATTTTGAATTTGGTTTTCCGTTCTTTCTCCAGTCTTCAAAAACAGTTGCAATCTTCGGATTACTTGAAATGATTTCTGAAGCTAAAGCATTGGCATAAAAACGCGCAAAAGTCTGTTCGGCACATTCGTGTTCATATTCCATTAAATAAGGCAAAGACTGAATTGCAATCCATGAAGGATTTGAAGTATATTCAAATGTTAGCTGATGATTTTTTAAAGTAGTAGAAGTGTTATTTTTTAAATTCTCAAACGTATATTCTTTAGTAGAATTTTCACGAACCCAGATTGGGATACTTTCTGTAATCAATATATTATTGGTAAGTACAGGAAGTATATTTTCTTCTCCGTCAGAAAAATTACCTGATTTAGCCAGAATTTTATATTGCACACCTTGTAAACCATCAGGGATAGAGATTGTCCAAGTTGCTGTTGTATTTCCAAAAGCTCCAACAGTAAAGTTTCTAACGTTTTTTGTGTTCAGGATTTTGGTATCAATAGGTTGCATTGTTACAGCATCAAAAAACTGTAAAATCGCAATTCCTGTTTTGGCTTTATCTGTTATATTCGAAATTTTAGCAGAGATTGCAATTGTATCTTTTTCTCTAAAGAAACGTGGGAAATTCGGCAAAAGCATTAACTCTTTTTGAGTCACAACACTTTTCTCTAAAAGACCGGAAACAGCCTTTTTATTATGCGCGAATAAACGAAGTTTCCAAGAAGTTAAAGCTTCCGGAGAAGTAAAATTGAAACTTACTTTTCCAGTTGCATCTGTTCTTAAATTAGGATAAAAGAAGGCAGTTTCTGAAAGATTTTTTCTTGCTTTGACTTGTGTTAAGACTTCTAGGGCTTTTTTGGTTGTAATGATTATTACCCCGTTTGAGCCTTTGCTCCCGTACAATGCTTTGCCTTTATCTCCAGTTAGAAACTCTATGTCTAAAAGATCATCAGGATTTATTTTTTTGAAATTACTTTCAGAAGAGATTTCTCCATCAATTATATATAAAGTTGATTCATTGACAACCATTGAGGTTAAGCCGCTGACGATTTTTTTTCCAGGTATAAATTTGATTTTATTTGTTTGAAAATAGTATTCAGCATCATTTGTAGTTTCTGAAGCTTTGGCTACCACAGGTTTTACAAATCGAACACTGTCTACTTTGGGTATTGCCGCGGTATTATAGACTTGATTATCTTCCTGAACTACCATAGCGGCAGCCCCAGCACCAACAGGAGAATCAACTGTTAAAACAGCATCAGGATCTCCTTTGATAGTTTCAGAACCTACTTTTTTGTCTTTAATTTCAGTTATAGAGTAATTAAGAGAATCACCATATCTACTATTGTAAAAGTCAAAACCAAACCAGTTTAATTTTGTTTCTTCTTTATAGAATTTATCTATAGACAGATCTTCATCTAAGTTTTCTAAAGAAGCGTTTATACTTTCAAAACCTAAACCAGATTTAAAATTGGAGGAGTTGTAATGGTAATTATTTATGTTTAAAATATTCCAATCTCTTATTGTAAACTGATCGAGAGAACTGTCATACATAGATGCCAACACTTCTGCTTCGGTTTTGGCATTGATTGATTTTAGTTTAAATGACCACTTTTCAGTACTTCCGGGTTCGATTTTATTTCTAAAACTCTCCACAGTGAATTCTAGTTTAGATTCTTCTGTTTTTAGTGGAACGTTTATTTCATCTTCAAAAATTTCGTTCTCAAAAATGCTTTGAAAACCCAAACGCATTGAATTTTCAAATTCATTTTTTAACGGAATTTTGATTGTGACTTCATTGTTTTGTAAATGATATGTGTTTTCAAAATAGGTTTGATTGCCATAATTTCCGTTTGTAATGATATAAAGATCCGGAATTACAGAAGATAGTTTGACTTCGACAAAACCATCTTTTTTAGGATTGCTATTAATTTGTTCTGCCGTAAATAATTTACTGGGATTAAACTTGTCTTTGCTTTGTTTGATTTCAAAAGTCGAAACAGATTCTATCGGAGTATTAAAAGTGTCTTTTGCTGAAAAAACAATTTTATAATTTCCGGATTTATAATTTGAAATAAAATCCAGCGCTATTTTTTTATCTTTTTCGGTATCTATTTTCTTTGAGAATAATAAAGTTTTGCTAGGTTTTTCGGTTTTAATTTCACGGATTTCATAAGGAAACAATCTTTCAAAATCAGCTGTCGAAATGGTTTCGATTTCTGGTTTTGGCCAAACTTGTTCTTTGAATTTATTAGAAAATGGGCGTACGAAATATAATTTAATTTCGCCTTTTGCTGCTAAAAACTCTCCGTTTAAATTGGTACTTGTAAGGGTGATTTCATTTTTGTTTTTAGTTTCAATACGACTTGGAATGCTTGCATTGATAATCAAATCATGATAACCTACTTTTATGATGGTTTCTGAGGTGTGAGTTTCTCCATTGATATCTATAACATCAGCCGTTATTCTGTAATTAAAGATGGGTAATTGTTCTTTGATTGCATTTTTCGAAGGTTCGGCTTTAAATTCAATTACAAATTTCCCTGAAGCATCTGTTTTGGTTTCACCAGTTGCTATAGTTTCATTTTGTTCCTGACCGTAATAATTTCTAAAATAACTTGTAAATCGATTCACAGTATAAGTCACTTTTGCATCAGAAATATTGCTGCCTGCAAATGCTTTTGCAATTCCGTTTACCTTAATAGACTGATTTACCTGAAAACTTTCTTTTTTAGGATCAAAATCTACTTTGAATTTTGGACGTTTGTATTCTTCAACTCTAAAATTAATTCCTGCGCTTTCAAGTATTACCGCTTTCCAGAAAGATTCATTTGGACTGTTTTTTATATCAAAATTTCCGTTTGTAGAATCTTCAGGTCTTACAGCATAAATATTATAATTACCAGTTAAACCGCTTTTTGGCAAAACAAATTCGCCTGAAAATGAGCCAAATTCATTTGTAGTAACTTCAAATTCTTTAAAATTCTGATAGTTAACATCTTTAATCATAATTTTAAAAGAAGTATTAGCAACGATGCTCGTTTTGTTTTCTTGCTTTTGAATTGCAATTCCTTTGTAGTAAACAGTTTGCCCGGGACGGTAAATAGAACGATCCAAATAAAATTCGACTTTTGCTTTTAAAGTCTTGTATTCGTTTGTATTGTATCGCTCTGTATATCGAATATAATTTTGGAGTGGCAAAATGGTATCGTTCTCTAATGAAAACTCAGTATGATCATTATAAGAATGATTGATACGTCCAACATAGGATGCAAGGCCGTTTGTATCTGTTTTAAGTGTATAATAGGACGATTTTATAGACACATTTTCCAGAGGCTTTCCTGTTTTTCGATCCAAAACCTGAAAGTTTTCTTTACTATCTCCTTGAGATGCCAGAATACTTAAGTTTGAAACCGTTATAGTTTCAAACGTAGAAGCTTTTTTGTCTTTTAATCCGGAATCGCTTTCGAAATAAACTAAATAACTTCCTGTTTCTAATTGCGGCAATAGAACTTCTGTGCTATAGTCAAAATAGTCATTTTTGTTTTGAAGTTTGTACTCGTTAGAGGCAATTGCACTTTGATTTTTTATAATTATCTCAGTTAAACTATCTTGTTTGTCGAATACTTGTGAGTCTGAGAATTTTTTTAGGTTTTTTTGATCTATTTTATAGAATGATATTTTTAAGTTATCAATATTTTTATAGTTGATAAAAGCTCTGGTATTCTCTTTTATATAACTGTATTTTTTAAGTCGAATGTCCAATGATTTAGAAATAACATTTTGTTTTTGCTGTAAGGCGTTTTGGGATTCATTCGTTTTATCATTGATCTTTATAATATCGTCATACATTTTGACAGCGTCAATTTTATAATCCGGATGTAATTCTTTTGAAGCTTGAGAAAGTAGAAGTTCGGCCTTTTTTACCAGAATTTTTTGAGTAAGAATTTTGTCTTTTGTCTGTTGTTGAAGATCATTTAAAAACTTCGTTAAAGCTTCCGTAGATTCTGGTATGAAATCACTACAGAATGTAACTCGGTTAAATTGATTTTCTAAAGAAGGATTGCTTGATTCTAACTTTTGATATAAAGCAATAACTTTTCTTAGGTTTTCATCTTTTATAAAACTTAAATCAAGTTTCAAAAATGCTTCCGAATTTCCTAAAAGTTCGTTTTTATGTAGTGCTATTTCACTATTTTGAATTTGCCATCTTTGTATTTTTTCAGTAAAAAAACCGATGTTTTCTTTAACTAGATAATCATATAAGTTTTCCGTTTTTAATTTTTCTAAAGACAAAAAATCAAAAATAGCCTGATAATTTAAGAGTGGAGTATTTTTTAGAATTGATTCGTTTTCAAGTGTTTTTTCCATAACAGCAATAACTTCCTTTTCAGATGTAAATTCTGTTGATGGACTTTGATAATCCTCAGATGAAGGAACTTCAACACTATCTGCTGCGGCATATGCTGCTTCGTCTACAACTGCGGCAGCACTATCAACAACTGTGACAGCATCATCATAATTAGAATAATTATTTAAGCATTTTGCATACACCAAATTCAAAATTGCTTTAGACGGTATTGAAACCCTATTAATATCGGTTTTAAGATTGCTTAAGATTTTAGTTTTTGCATTTTCATCAACTACCTGTAAATATTTAGAGTGATAAAAAAAACATTTTATCATTTGTACTTCATCTTTATTCGAAACAGCTTTTTTGTAGATTTTATATACTATCTCGTTAGCAGATTTTATTTTGCCTTCGTTTTCATAGGCAATAACCTTATTCCATTTCTTATCATTTTGTTGTGCAAATAATGCTGTTGAAAGCAAAAGGAAAACAAATAAAATATTTTTCATAAATCAATTTTAATATATAGAGTGTTATTTTTTGATAAAGGTTGGGAAGCTTTAAAAATAAATTTCGTACAAATTACTAATTTATCTCTAAAACCAAATGAGACATTTTATATTTCCTTATTTTTGAAAAATAATTAGCGGGTTTTATTAGTTATTTGCTATTTCGATTAACCGATTAAACAGTTTAACGATCAAACATTTTAAATGAGAACACATTTCATCGCAATAGGCGGAAGTGCCATGCACAATTTAGCATTAGCATTACATAATAAAGGATATAAGGTAACGGGTAGTGATGATGCTATTTTTGAACCATCAAAATCAAGATTGGATAAAAAAGGAATTTTGCCTGTTGAATTAGGTTGGTTTCCTGAAAAAATAACTGCTGATATTGATGCAATAATTTTAGGAATGCACGCAAAAGCAGATAATCCTGAATTGTTGAAGGCGCAGGAATTGGGTTTGAAGATTTACTCTTATCCTGAATTTTTATACGAACAGTCTAAAAATAAAACACGCGTTGTAATTGGAGGTTCTCACGGAAAAACAACAATTACTTCGATGATTTTGCATGTTATGCATTATCATAATATCGAAGTCGATTATATGGTAGGAGCACAGCTGGAAGGTTTTGATACCATGGTACATCTTACCGAAGAAAATGATTTTATGGTTTTGGAAGGCGATGAGTATTTGTCTTCTCCGATAGACAGACGTCCTAAATTTCATTTGTACCAACCTAATATTGCGTTAATTTCCGGAATTGCGTGGGACCATATTAATGTGTTTCCAACATATGAGAATTATGTGGAACAATTTGAAATTTTCATTGCTAAAATTACAAATGGTGGAATCCTGGTTTATAACGAAGAAGATCCTGAAGTAAAACGTGTTGCTGAAGCTGCTACAAACCCAATTCGTAAATTGGCTTATACAACTCCAAAATATACTGTAAGCGATGGCGTAACTTTATTAGAAACTCCGGAAGGCGATATGCCAATCGAAGTTTTTGGTGCGCATAATTTAAATAATCTTGCCGGAGCAAAATGGATTTGCCAAAATATGGGGGTTGACGAAGCTGATTTCTACGAAGCAATTGCCAGTTTTAAAGGAGCCTCTAAACGACTAGAAAAAATAGCCGAAGGAAAAGGCAAAGTAGCTTATAAAGATTTCGCTCATTCGCCAAGTAAAGTAGCTGCAACAACAAAAGCAGTAAAAGAACAATACCCAAACAGAACATTAGTAGCTTGTTTAGAGTTGCATACTTATAGTAGCTTAAATGCTGAGTTCCTCAAAGAATATGAAGGAGCATTAGAATATGCAGATGTTGCGGTCGTCTTTTATTCTCCGGATGCCGTAAAAATTAAACAATTAGAAGAAGTTACATACGATCAGATTGCAACGGCTTTTAATCGTAAAGATTTAATTATTTACACCAATCCAACTGAATTCAAGGAGTATTTATTCAATTTAAATCTTGATAATTCGGCTTTGTTATTGATGAGTTCCGGAAATTACGGAGGCTTAAACTTTGATGAAGTTAAAGAATTAGTTCTTTAGAAAATTTGATAATTAAAAAATTTCTGAAATGCCAATTACAGTTTTGTGATTGGCATTTTTTTTTGAAATACTATTTTATTATTTATGAGTGATTTTTCTTATTTTTAGATATATTAGCCTTTTAGACTATAGAAAGATGAATTCAAAAATAAAAGTTGTAAAAACAACGAGCGAAAGCTATAACAATTATTGCTGCCTTAGAATTAGGCCGCAGAAGAAGGACAGAGGATGCTTCGAAATTAGGAAAAATTACTTCCAGTAAAATGGTTTTGGAAATGATGCAGCCTATTAATGGCGAATTATCTCATGAGGAATTTTGGGCGCTTTTTCTTAATAATTCGAATAAAGTGATTTAAAAAGCACAATTAAGCAAGGGTGGTATCACAGGCACAATTGTCGATGTGCGTCATGTTTATAAATTAGGGCTTGAAATTGGCGCTACAAGCTTGATTTTGTGCCATAATCACCCTTCAGGTACATTGCAGCCAAGTGATGCTGACAAACTAATAACAAAGAAATTAAAAGCAGCGGGACATAGTTTAGATGTTAAAGTTTTAGATCATTTGATTATTACTGAAACAAAATATTATAGTTTTGTAGATGAAGGAATTTTTTAGCTTATGAATACCACTATTACCGACGTTTTTTTTGATTTGGATCACACACTTTGGGATTTTGATAAAAACTCTGAGATGGCTTTTGACCGAATTTTTAAAAGTAGGTTCCCCGAAATTAAAATACAAGACTTTATTGCAAAGTACGCTCCAATAAATCAGGAGTGCTGGAAATTGTATCAACATGATAAAATCACGCATGTCGAACTGCGTTACAATAGATTGAAGTTTTCTTTTGATGCTTTAAATATTGAAATTTCTGATGAAGATATCAATCAGATTGCAATTGATTATATTGAGTTTTTGACAGATAATAATCATCTCTTTGATGGTGCTATAGAAGTTTTAGAATATTTAAAACCAAAATATAAATTACATATCATCACAAATGGTTTTGCAAACGCTCAGGATAAGAAAATTAATAACGCTGCACTTTCAGGTTATTTTGATACAATAACAAATTCTGAATTAGCAGGCGTAAAAAAGCCAAATAGTATTATCTTTGATTACGCTGTAAACTTAGCCAAGGCTTCAAAAGAGAATAGTATAATGATTGGCGATTGTCTTGATGCCGATATAAACGGTGCATTAAACGCTGGTTTGGATGCTATTTTTTTTAATGATAAAAAAGTTGAAGCTCCGGAAAATATTAAACAAATAAACCATTTATTAGAACTTAAAAAATATTTATAATTATGAGAATAAAATTTTTATTGATTGCGCTTCTTACTTCTATTATTGGATTCTCGCAATCTGTTAATGATTACAAAGCCGTTATTGTACCTCTAAAGTACGATTTCCTTAAGTCGGAAAATCAATATAGAACGGCAACAATGACTAAAGCAAATTTAGTAAAAGCGGGTTTTCAGGCTTTTTATGGTAATGAAGAAATTCCGGCAGGTTTGGGTGATCGTTGTGAATTTTTATACGTTGATGTAAAAAAAGACAATGGTTTTTTAGTTACTAAACTTTTCGTGGAATTTAAAGATTGCTACGGTAAAGTAATTTATACTTCAGATATAGGAAAAAGTAAAGAAAAAGAATATGAAGTAGCTTATAGAGAATGTCTTGATTTGGCATTTGCTTCTATCAACGCTTTGCATTATAAATATAATGGTAAAACTGTAAATTCTACAAAAGCACCAACCACTTCGATTCCGGCAGCTCAGATTGTACCTGCTACGGCAATTTCGACTCCAACTGCTGATTTGAAAGATCCTAACTTATTGTTTGCTCAGCCAACAGAAAATGGATATCAGTTAATCGATAAAACGCCAAAAGTGGTGATGAAATTGTTGAAAACATCACGTCCGGATTCGTTTATTGCTATAAAAGATGGTATTCAGGGATCATTAAATGCAAAAGACAATCAATGGTTTTTTGAGTATTATAAAAATGATCAATTAGTTTCTGAAAAAGTTTCAGTAAAATTCTAAAAATAAAATATGGTTTTAATAACCATATTTATCTTTCCAACGGTTCTTTAAAAATTCGCGGTTGCTGTTCTCTCGAGAGTTGCTTCCCGGATTATAAAGAACCGTTTCTTTTACAGCTTCAGGTAAAAATTCCTGCTCTGCAAAATTATTGGCATAATCGTGCGAATATTTGTATTCATCTCCATAACCTAATTCTTTCATCAGTTTGGTTGGTGCATTTCTTAAATGAATAGGAACAGGCAGATCGCCCGTTTGCTTTACCAGTTGCTGTGCATTACCAATCGCCATATAAGAAGCATTGCTTTTAGGAGAAGTCGCCAGATAAATAGCACATTGACTTAATATGATACGGCTTTCCGGATATCCAATAGTGGTCACAGCCTGAAACGTGTTATTAGCCATTATAAAAGCTGTTGGATTTGCATTTCCGATATCTTCACTGGATAGAATAAGCATTCTTCGGGCGATAAATTTTACATCTTCACCACCTTCAATCATTCTTGCTAACCAATAAACAGCTCCATTAGGATCGCTGCCTCGAATTGATTTTATAAATGCCGAAACGATATCATAATGTTGTTCGCCACTTTTGTCATACAAAACAGTATTTTGTTGCACCAATTCAAAAACACGATCGTTTGTAATGATGATTTCGTCTCCATCGGAAGCATTTATTACAAGTTCAAAAATATTCAATAATTTTCTGCCATCTCCGCCAGAAAGTCGGAGTAAAGCTTCTGTTTCCTTTAGGGTAATGTTTTTTGAAGCTAAATAGCTGTCCTTTTTCATAGCACGATGTAGCAAAGCTTCTAAGTCTGATTTTGTAAAAGCATTTAGAATGTAAACCTGGCAACGTGACAATAATGCAGGAATAACTTCAAAACTGGGATTTTCTGTTGTTGCTCCAATAAGAGTAATCCAGCCTTTTTCGACCGCTGCCAAAAGCGAATCTTGTTGCGATTTGCTAAAGCGATGAATCTCATCAATAAATAAAATAGGATTTTTGGCAGTAAACAATCCGCCGCTTTGCTTTGCTTTTTCAATTACATCACGTATGTCCTTAACGCCTGAATTTATGGCACTCAATATATAAAACGGACGTTTAGATTCCTGGGCAATAATTTGGGCCAGGGTTGTTTTTCCTGTTCCCGGCGGTCCCCAAAAGATCAATGAAGGAATAAGTCCTTTCGAAATTTGTTGGGTCAACGAACCGTTTGGTCCAACTAAATGGCTTTGACTAATGTAGTCTTCTAATTGCTGTGGGCGAATACGCTCGGCTAAAGGTGCTTCCATTTTGTAAAATTACTATTTTCAATTTTAAATCTATATTTTTAGAGTTAATTCGTGCTGCCTGCTATGTTTTTTGTTGCTATTGATAACAATTCAAAGTGACTAAGAAAGATATTCCTTGCATCAGGGTTAGAGTCGTATTGTGTAGTTTTTTCTTTTAGCTGACAAATTATCAGTAAATTGTAATTGGATAGTTTTTTGATAACTTCAAATAACTTATTTATAGCATTATGAACGACAACCACTTTAAATTTTCGAATACCGTTATTGGTCTTCCTGTCTTTTTTGTTCTTTTTTTGTGGATTGTTTATTGGGTAGAAATCCGTTTCGATTACGACTTTTATCAATATGGAATTTATCCTCGTGATTTCTCAGGTTTACAAGGTGTTTTATTTAGTCCTTTTATTCATGAAAATTTAAGCCATTTATATAATAACTCCATTCCGCTTTTAGTATTATTGGCAGCGATGCAATTTTTTTATCCAAAGCAATCTTTGTCTGTGATTGTCTTCGGAATTTTGTTTTCAGGATTAATAACCTGGACTATTGGCCGCTCAAATTATCATATAGGTGCAAGTGGACTAATTTATGTGTTGGTGAGCTTTATTTTTTTTAAAGGAATTCAAACCAGGTATTATCGTTTGGTTGCACTTTCATTATCGGTTATTTTGCTATACGGAGGAATGATTTGGTATGTTTTTCCGGAAGTTGACAAAACCATCTCTTGGGAAGGTCATTTGGCTGGTTTTATAACTGGACTTGTAATGTCTTTCTTTTATAAAACACCCGAATATGCTAAACCTATTGTTTATGAATGGCAGAAACCAGATTTTAATCCGGAGGAAGATGCGTTTATGAAACATTTTGATGAAGATGGAAACTTTGTAAACACAGAAATTGAAGATGAAGAATTTGTGACTGTTCCCACTTATTATAATTCAGATGTTTCTGTTAATTATACTGTAAGAAAAACAGAATCTGAAGACACGTTATAGACCTGTAAATTTCGATTTGATAATAATTGACTATTTTTGTTTGAACACCTTAATTTTAACTTGTTTGTTATGATAAAGATAAGTTTGATAATCCTGCTTTTTATGTTTTTGTTTAATTCAAAAGCAATTGGACAATGTGATGTCAAAAATAAAATCCAGGCTGATGGTTCTATGGTATACTATTTTGATCCTGCTTTTTTTTATACAACAAAATCTAAATCTTTAAAAATTAATATAGTTACTGATAAAGAACATTATTTTGTTTCGTTGCAGCCAACGCCATTCCCGCCTAAAAAAGATGGGAAAAAGATCAAGAATGATTTAGTAATGCATCTTGCGGATAATAAAGTTTATAAGTTGATTATGATACGCAATATATGCGTAACGATTCAGTGATGCAAGTTTTATATTTAATTGATGCGAAAGATCTTGCTTAATTTTCTAAATTTGAAGCTTTAATGGCTGAAATCAGTTTAGAAGAAACTGATTTTGTGCATAACTACACTTTCAAGCTGCATAAAGACGCTATCGTAAAACAGCTGGCTTGTTTTATGGAAAAGGAAGGTAAATAGTTGTTAATCCTCTTTAGTCGGTTCACTTTTATGTAATAATTTTTTATTTATATTTTTAAAAAGATTATTAAAAGTTACAGTCAATGATGCGGCATTTACAATTTGATTTTCCTCATCTCTTGGGAGGTATTCATTGGCATAAGTTAATTCAATTTGTATGTCATCAGTATATAAGTAACCAGCTCCAATGTTTAGTCTGTTTCGGTCAAAAAAGCTTAGGCCAGTTACTTTAGTTCCAGATTTAAAAAAAAGCTCATCTGAAGCGACCCCGTAAACTACACCTTCTCTTAGAACTTTACTGTATTATAGGTTGTAAGTATTTTATTTGTTGCCTATATCGTAATACATTGTCATAGATTCCGTCTTCACTTCGCATATGTCTTAGCTCCATTCTCATTCTGGTGCTTAAAGTATATCCTGTTTTATGAAAGTAGTAGATTCCCTGTAAAGCAAAACGAATTTCGGGAGATTTAAATTGTCCAATTTCAGGAACGTCCTTATTGAAATTGTAGGCTAAGAATGAAGAGAATTTCCAACGGGGAGAGTAGTAATGTCCCCATAATCGTGCAGACCTTTGTATGTTTTGTTGAAAAATATTAGAGGAGGATTCCGTGCTGCTGTATGCAGCTGCTAAATCCAATTCAGTCGACCACTTTTCATTAATGGTTCGTGTGAACTGAACTTCATTCCAAAATTGATTATAAGTAGTAGTTTGTCCGTAGCTAATACTTGTAATCAAAAAAATTACAAGTATTAAACCAGGCTTTTTAAGAGATATGTTATGAGTAGGGTTTAAAGACATCAATTGTTATATTAATTTGTCATCCTAATTCCTCAATACTATTTAACTTCTTTGTCGAACGGTTTCGTATAAAAATGCTCCGCAAGCTACAGAAACGTTTAATGATCCTATTGATCCAAACATTGGCAATTTTGCTTTTTCATCAACGATTTTAAGTACAGAAGGGTTTATTCCTCTTTCTTCAGATCCCATGATAATGGCTAACGGTTCGTTTAGTGCGACGTCATAAATGTTTTGATCTGTTTTTTCAGTTGCAGCTACAGTTTTAATTCCTGATCCCTGAAGATAAAAAATTGCATCTTTAATATGTTCAACTTTACAAATAGGGACATTAAATACAGCTCCTGCAGAGGTTTTAACAGTGTCTCCGTTTACAGGGGCAGAACCTGATTTTTGTACAATGATTCCGTTTACACCAGTACATTCTGCAGTTCTTATAATAGCGCCAAAATTACGGGCATCAGAAATCTGATCTAATATTAAAAATAATGGTTTTGTTCCGGAAGCAATGGTTGATTCAACTAAATGTTCCAGCTCTATAAATCCAATAGGGGATATAGTTGCAACTGCTCCCTGATGGTTGTTTGGTGTTAATCGATTTAATTTTTCTACAGGTACGTAAGAGAAATTAATGTTAGCGCGTTTCATCACTTTCATTAAGTCTTTCATTAATTCTCCCGAAATCTCTTTTTGTATAAATACTTTATCAACTTCTTTACCTGCTTGAATTGCTTCTATAATGGCTCTAATTCCAAATATTTGATGTTCTTTTTCCATGGCACAAATATAGGAATAATGTTTCCAAAAAAAAACCACACTGAATGAACAGAGTGGTTTAGCATTTGTTTTATATCTTAATAAATAAGTTTGTTAAGTTTGCTAATTGTAAAAAGGGCACTTATCGTGAGATAAGTGCCCTTTTTTAAGTTATTTGGAATTAGGAATACTATTATCTAGTACCTCCAGCCCACCAAACTTTTTCTTTATATACATAAGTACCGTCTCCGAATAGTTCTTTGATGTTAGCATTTGTACTAACGTCAGATAAACCGTAAGCGAATCTTTGTGGGAACAATTCAGGTTTTGGGTTTACCATAGGGATAAGGTCTCCATTACCCATTGCTTGTAAACGTCTGATGTCGTTATAAGATTCAATACCTTCATTTTCGAAGAAAGAAATATGTTTCTCTACCATTATTTTTTTCAATAATGCGTTACCAGTTAAGGTTGGTATAGTAGCAATATATGCATCTGCCTGAGCAGATGTAAATGTAACTGCTTGTTTTTTAGCGTAAGCCGCTTTTATTGCAGCATTCATAGTTTCTTGCGCCTCAGGTAAACCTAATCTAGCTTGTGCCTCAGCTTTCAGGAATAATAATTCGTGGTAGCTTAACAAATAGATAGGGTTTGACGAACTCATAATAGCTGAGATAGAATATCTACCTTGTGCTTCTACGTCTGCTTTTGAATTGTCAAAAGGAAAAACAACGCCATTTATTTTTGTGAAAAATGCAGCAGTACGAGCGTCAGCAGCACCATTAGCTACCATAGTATCGTAAAAACTTTTAGCTACACTTATTGCAGCTCTGTCCAATTGAAATCTTGCGAAAGGATTTGGAACGCTACCGTTTACAAGTTTTAGTTCGTCGTCGACACTAGCAAAAGAAGCATTTACGGCATTAATTACACCTTGATAATCAGCTTTTCTAAGAGATAATCTCATAGTGTATCTTGCTAATAAACCATTGGCTGCTTTTATCCATTTTGCAGAATTTCCGCCATAAATAACATCCTGAGTTCCCAAAGTTGGAAAAGTTGATGTTTTGTTCAGATTGGCAATACCTTCATTTAATCTTTTGAAGATGTCAACATAAATAATCTCTTGTTTGTCTACTTTTGGCTGGTAGATTACACCTGGTTTTCCAGCTTCTGTGTAAGGAACATCTCCATAAAGATCTGTAAGAACCGCTAAATTATAAGCTGTTAAGATTTGAGCGATACCTAAAGTCTGGTAGTTTCCTTTTTCTTCACCTGTAGAACATTTGTCTATAATTATTCCTAATGTTCTTAGTTGTTCGTAAAGATTATCCCATCCATTACTATAAGTTGATGCTAATGCTGGATCATTACGTCTAATCTGCGCGCTATACATTTGGTTGTGACTTCCTGCATTTAATTCAGAGTAGATTCCTCCATAAAAAGAGGCGTCAGAACCTGTTACAGTGAAAGAAGAGTTTACCATTACATCTGTAATAATTAGTCGACTAACTATATCCGCAGGATTGTTTACATTCTTATTTATATCATCCATCTTGTCTTCAGAACAAGATTGGAATAAGAATAGAGCCATTAAAGCTGTTATTGTTATTTTTATATTCTTCATTTGATTTTTTTTTAATTAAAATGTAAAGTTCAATCCAAAACCAATGCTCTTAGTTTGTGGCATTGACCATTGTTCGAATCCACCAGAAAAGTTATTATTTCCTTGTGATGCTTCTGGATCTAGGTTAGGCATTTTAGACCATAATAAAATGTTTCTTGCGAAAACTGAAGCTCTAAGGTCTACAGTGTTGTTTAGTAATTTAGGAAATTGGTATCCTAAGGTAACTTCTCTTAATTTTACAAAACTTGCATCAAAAACAGAAGCCTCAGCAATTCCATTTAATACTGCCTGTAAATCTTGTTGAACTGCATTTGAACCTCCAATTACAATGTCATTTTTAGTTCCGTCTTCTTTAACACCTGGGTATACAAATTCAGAAGTTCTGTCTGCTGTTCTGGCATCTACACCGTAGAAAGCCATTAAGTTATTTGAACCACTGTACATTTTACCACCATTTTTCCAATCAACAACAGCTCCTAATGAAACTCTTTTGTATGTTAATTGAGTAGAACCTCCTAAAGTAAATTTAGGTGCAACTTCTCCTAATGCTTTTAATTCACCAGCCATAGGAAGACCATCTGAGTCTACTATAATGTTGTTTTTGTCATCTCTGGCAAAGCTTGTGCCGTAAATTACAGGGAAACGATCTCCAACACTAGCTCTAAGTTGTGGCGTTGTAAAACCACCTAAAAAGATATTGTCTACGCCCTCTTTTAATGCTAGTACTGTAGCGTCGATTTGAGAGAAGTTCACATTGAATGTCCAGTTAAAATCTGCAGTACGTACAGGATTAACACTTAAAGTTAATTCGTGTACTTTGTTAAGCATTTTTCCACCATTTGTCTTGTATAAAGCTGATCCTGTAGAACCTGCTAATGGAACGTCGAAAATCTGATCTGTTGAATTTTGTTCAGAGTAAGTATAATCAATTCCAACTCTGTTATTCAAAAATTTCAAATCAACCCCAACCTCATACGATTTTGTATTTTGTGGTTTTAAATTTGGGTCATACAATAAGTTGTTAGGGATAAATGAGCTTGTTCCTCCTGCTAATGGATAGTTTATAGGAGATCCAGACCAAAATCCACCAACGTAAGAAGGTGTTGTGTAATAATTACCTACGTAGTCACCCGCTTGTCCAACTTCAGCAATCGATCCTCTAACTTTAGCATAAGAAAGAAAAGATTTTCCTTTTAGTCCTTCTAATTCTGTTACCACAAAACCTAAAGAGGCTGATGGGTAAACGAAATCTCTATTTCCTCTTGGCATGTTAGATGCAATATCTTTACGGATAGTACCACCTAAGAAAATCATGTTTTTGTATGAGAATTCAACGTTACTGAAAAAACCAACAGTACGTGTTTGTCTGCGGTACTCTTCTGACGTTACTGTTCTTGCGTTGGCAATTGTAGGCCATCCTCCAATGTTGAAAGCAGTTCCACGATCATCATATTCTTTAGTGTTTTGATGATTGTATTCATTTCCAACTAAAACATTTACATTAAAATCATCAGTAATATTTAAGTTGTAGTTGATAGTAAATAATGAGTTGATTACATCATTTGTTGTACCATAAAGGTGTGCGCTACTACTTTGTCCTGATAAGTCAAGTTTGTTTCCATACTCAAAGATATCTCTGTAGCTAGTTGTCCATGAGTCAACACCAGCCTGGTATTTAACAGTTAGTTTCTGTCTTCCGCTTTCGCTTATGATAGGAGAGTACTGAATGTATCCATTTCCGTAAAAACGATTGGTTTTCTCGCTAAATTCATTGTGTTTAGCAGCCCAGTAAGGGTTGTTGAAGTTAGTATCTCTAAAATAAATTTGGTCGTAATCATTAAACGGATTAGAGTAACCATTTCCTTTTAAGTCGTAACTTCTTGGGGCAGCAAATACACCTATAATAGCAGCGTCGTTTCCAGCTGTACTTTTGTCAATTTTAGTTTGTACATAGTTTACAGAGAAACCAGTTTTCCACTCATTATTTAATTTTGTGTCTACAACTGCTTTTGCAGTATATCTGTTCATACCTGTTGAAGGAATGATACCATCTTGTTTTGAATTTCCTATACCGAAAGAGTAATTTGTTTTTTCAGTTGCTTGTGCAATATTCAAGGAATTATTAATCGTGATTCCAGTATTGAAAAAGTCATCAATATTGTTATGAGCCTCAGGAGTTACCCATGGGTCTAGACCAGCTTTTACTCTTTGTGGTACAAAATATTTACCGGGTCTTAATACTCCGCCATTGTTTGCATTGGCAACATTTCCACCGTACTTAGGATCGTTTGGTAATTCTGAGATTTTTGGTCCCCAGCTCATTGAAGAGTTTGGAATGAAATCTCCATAAGAACCTTGCGCATACTCATTTTGAGTTTGTGGCTTTTTTGAAATTGTTTCAAAACTTGTAGAAGTGTTGAAAGTAATAACCGGCTTGCCGCTTTGAGCTAAGTTTTTTCCGCTTTTCGTTGTAATTAAAATTACACCATTAGAAGCTCTTAAACCGTATAACGCAGATGCAGCTTGTCCTTTTAAAACGTTGATTGACTCAATTTCGTTCGGGTCAATATCGACAGCTCTGTTAGCAATGTCAGATCCGGTAACACCATTTTGTGTGCTGAAATCTGGTTGTGATGCAACAGGCATTCCATCAATGACATACAAAGGAGTATTGTTTCCTGAAAAAGAACGAGCACCACGAATTACGATCTGAGAAGAAGCTCCTGGAGCACCACTAGAAGGAGTGATTGATACCCCTGCTAACTTACCTTGCAAAGCACCAGAAAGACTGTTGTTGTTTGCTCTTGTAATGTCCGCTGCTTTTACTTCTTGTGTCGCGTATCCAAGTGCACGTGTACTTTTCTTAACACCTAATGCTGTAACTACAACACTTTCCAGTTCTACTGAATCGTTTTTTAGTTTTGCATTAACACTAGCTGAACTAGCTGGAAGCTCCTGGGCTTTCATCCCAATGTAGCTAAATATTAATATTTGATTTGGTGCTGCTTTGATAGAATATTTTCCGTCAAAATCAGTTTGTGTTCCTGTTTTTGTTCCTTTAACTAATACACTAACACCCGGTAAAGGCATTCCTGTATTGTCAGAAACTGTTCCAGAAACAGCTCTTTCTTGCGCGAAAGTAAGTTGCGCAACTAGTACTAACAATAGCACTAAGAATCCATTAAACTTTAGTTTCATTTTTAAATATTTTGAATTAGTGTGACAAAACTCTTAATTATTCGTTAACTTTCCTAATGGATTTGATGCTTTTTTTGATGATAGTTTAAACTTTAACATTATTCTCGTTATAATGTTAGTTGCAAATTTTTCTGGATTTGGCAGTGTTTTTAACGTGGTTTTTAAGTTTTTCTGGTTTTTTTTTTGCTCTTTAAGTTTTTGAATTTGAGAGTTTTAATATCTGTGATTTATGTGTTTTTTTAGCGGGATATTTTGTTTTTTTTTTGAGGTAAGATTCGAGTGTTTTTAAGATTTATAACATTTTGCCACTTAATTGTTAATTAATTAAAAATTAGCAATTTCTTATCTTTTTTAACAAAAACAATTGTTAACGAGGTGGGTGTTGTTATGTGTAAATTGGTTAAAAAATAAAAAATCACGTAAGTTTTAGTTCTTTTTTATATTTTAAATGGCGTTTAAAAATGTGGTAATTTAAAAGATGAGTTAAGAATAAAATACTTAATTAATTGTTCTCTTTGAATGTGAGTATTTTTTAAGTTGGTTATTGTTTTGTTTACTACCGTATTAATACTTTATCGGGGATGTTTTGTCTTCTTTATTGAGCTAAATGTTTAGCGATTTTGCTTTTACTCATCTTAAAAAAAAACTATAGTCGATTCGGCTTCTCTTGGTCTTTTCTTATGTTTGTTAATTGTTTGTTTTTCTTTCTAAGTTTTTTATAATAATGCGCTAAAGTAATTGTAGTTTCTGGAAAATTTAAATGCGCTTTTGTTTTGTAATATTATTTATGCAATAAAAAAACCATCCCAAATAAATGGGATGGTTTAGTAAATGTTGAGCTTTAAATCTCTTTTGCTTAATTAGATTTTACTAAATCAAAATTTAAGGCTGATTGACCAAATCCTGGAAAATTTAATTTTAAGTTAATGTCTCCAGTACATGAGCCTACAGTTCCTGTTCCGGTTACAGGTGTTGTGTCACCTCCGTAATCGAAATCTATATTTGATTTTACTGTAACGGCATTAGTTGCAGGATTTATAGTAACTAATAAATATGCGGTTGTTGGATTATCTATAGCTGGGTTTTTGGTTTCTAAAATTCTAAATGTGTATGTTCCGTCTGTCCCATTGTACACTACAGGAATTATAGTCCCTGGTTTATAGTCCTCCCAATCATCAGCAATAACTTCGTAATTGCCATTAAATAGAGACGCGTCGTCTAAAGGGCAAAGAGCAGTGTAGGTTTGTGAAACTTTCCATATCGTTGAATTTGCGATATCGGCACCATAATTTGGTGTTCCGTCATCATTAAATATTTTAATTACGGTACCATTTGTAAGTGTTAGGTCGGCGCTAATTGTTAGTTTGTCATTAAGTCCGAAACTTGTAAAAGTGGGAAAGACTTTAACTAAATCAGCAGTTTTGTAGTTTAACTTTGCAGGGAAGGAAGATACATTTGATTGTATTACTGCTTTTGTGACTACCCCATTTTGGGTAAAATAACCTAAAATGTTCATTGATTTAACCTGTCCTGTTGCTACTTTTAAATTTAGGCCTATATTTATGTCTTCGTTATTTTGAAGTGCAATAATATTTATTCCTTGATCTGTTGTGGGTTCTTTTCGGAAATCTGGAGTAGCTCCTTCAATTACATCAATAACCGAAGTTCCTCCATCGTTATCACAGGATGCTGCTATTAGTATAAATAGCAATGAAGTGAATAATATTTTTATGTTTTTCATTTTATCAGTTTTAATTATTAATTATCCCAAAAGATTTTATAGGTCGCTGGGTTTTTTTGTGCTGGCGCATTTTTATTAGCGTTCAATTCGTTTTGTGGCCAGAACATTGATATTTGAAAAGGATTTGTTAGTACCGTTTGGGAATCATTTAAAGGAAAGGCATCGCCGTTATTTAATTGATATTCTTTAGTGGTGCTATTTGGATTTGCTAGTACAGGGTATCCTGTTCTTCTGTAGTCAGTGTACTGATCTGTTGGGTCTCCAAAAGTACCAACCCATTTTTGAGTCATAATAATTTCTAATTTTTTCTCTGGACTCGCACTGTTGAATTCTGCCGCTAATTTTGTCATAAAAGTATTTACGCCAGGTGAGCCAATTAGTGTTGGAATTCCTATTTGTTGTGATTTATTGTTGGAGACAACCTGATCAACTTTAGCGAAACTGGCTCTTACGGCTTCATCTAGTTTGGCAGCAGCGCTTCCTGCTAATTTACCTACTTGAATTAATTCTGCCTGAATGTATAAAAATTCATCATAGGTTAATATACGTTTGGGCGAAATACCTGTGCCTGACGCTAAGGATAAAGTGGATAAATCTGCACCTTTTCCATCGTCATAACGTCCTCCTGATGGGAAAATCCCTGGGTATGTGTATGATGTTTCTGTGCTCTTGTCTCGGTCTGGGCCAGTACTTCCGAATCTTATACTGAAGAATCCAGTTGATTCGTCCCAATAGTCTGCAAGTGGATTTTGTGTTGTGGTATTACCATCCTTAGGAAATTCGCCAGCTTTTAATTGATTAAAATAGTAAAATTTCATTCTGGGATCTGGATTTCCGTTGTGAATTAGAGGGTTTACACCTTTTAAAATTTCATACATCCATGGACTTTGATAAGTTCCAAATTGGGTGCTTTCATAAGATTCTCTAAACAATCTGTTTTTTTCATTTGTAGGAGAGATGTTATTGAATCTGTCCAGTTGAAAATCATCTGCATTTGATGTGAAGAAATTGTTTTCGTTGATTAATGCATTAAAACCTGTTTGGTCAAAATCTGAGGTAAGTCTGGTTTGATTATAAAGTTTTAACTTCAACGTATTTGCAAATCGAATCCATTTGCTGATGTTACCTTTGTAGATAAGGTCATCAGTTCCTGGTTTTTGTGTTCCGGTGTTAAGTTTTAGATTGACTTTTGCTTTATCAATCAATTCGAAAACACTCGCGTAAATAGCTTTTTGATTGTCGAATTTTGGTGCAATTACACCTGTTGCTAATTGTGTTGCTTCTGTATATGGCACATCTCCCCACATGTCAACAGCATATGCCATAACATAAGCTTTTTGTAATTGACCAATGCCTGCGTAAGCTAAATCGCCACTTTCGAGTGCTTGTTTGATTAATGTTTCAATATCTGTTAAAGATAAATAAATAGAAGTCCAATCATTGTTTAGAGCTATGTTGTCTACTTTTACTCCATACTGATCCTGTTCTTCCCTCGAAGTCATTTGGTGAGTATAGGTGGCGTATATGCTGCCTGTACCTGTGTTAAAGTCGCCTATTTCTGCAATGTTAGTTTCGATATTGGTTAATAGGTAGTTCAAAGGGGCGATAGTAGGATCATCAGTATCTTTATCGACATCCAGGTAATTGCTGCAACTACTGAAAATGGTAGTTAGGGATAATAAAACTAATACGGTTTTATTATTTTTTATGTTGTTGTATAGTTTCATGTCTTTTGTGTTAAAATGTTAAATTGATCTTGAATCCCCATCTTTTTGCTGTTGGTGCAGCAGATGTTTCGATACCTTGTAATGTAGATTTTCCATAACTTGTTGTTTCAGGATCAAAGTTGGTATATTTAGGAACGTTAGGTGCGTAATACCATAAGTTGCTTCCTAAAAGGCTAAAGCTAATTTTTCCAAATGGTGTTTTTTCTAAAATTTTAGAAGGAACGTCGTATGTTAAATTTACCTCTCTTAATCTAAAAGTTGTACCGTCATAAACAGAAGCTTCGTTAACTCCGTTTATTGCGAAAGTACTTCCTGCCCCAGATGGTGAGAAATACATTTCAAACATTGATATTTGAGTACTATTTGGGATTTGGTTTCCGCTTGCGTCCAAAATTGGCGTTCCGTCTGCGTTGTTTCCATAATATCCTGGAATAATAAAAGTTTTTTCTCTGTCTTCAGTGTCTCTGGTTACTCCTCTACCTAATAATTGTTGAATTGTAGAAGATGAAATGTCTCCACCTTGCTTCCAATCAAATTGGGTTCTTAAGCTCCATGCTTTATAGATAAAAGTATTTGCAAAACTTAGCTTGAACTTTGCATTAGGGTCTCCAATTATGCCTGGTGAAGGGTCTATAATTACGGCTCCATTTGGTTTGTTTATTAGGTAGTTACCATTGGCATCTCGTGCAAACCTTGTTCCGTAAAACACGCCAAAAGGTTGTCCCGGAATAGCATAGGCAATTGAGTTAGGGTCCAATTGAAGTCTTTCTTGACCAGCATTTAAGCTTAGTACCTCATTTTCATTTTTTGTAAATTGAGTTAATAAAGTCCATTTGAAATTATTAGTTTTTACTGGAACTATTGTTAGTCCAAGCTCTATACCTTTGTTTCTAATTGAACCTGCATTTGTGTTAAATTCAGTAAAACCTGATGAAGCAGGTGTGTTTGCAGGGGTAATCAAATCCTTAGTTTTTTTGTTGTATAAACTTAAGTCTACAATTACACGTTTGTTGAAGAATTCTAAATCTGTACCTACTTCAAATTCTTCAGAGAATTCTGGTTTTACATTTTGATCTCCTAGAAAGGTGTTGTTTCCTATACGTGGATTCCCATTGTAGGGTTGCTCTTGAAAGAAAGATATTTTTAGGAATTCTGCCGGGACATCTCTACCTACTTTTGCAAAACTGGCTCTTAGTTTTGCAAATGTTAATACATCGTTTTTAATGTTGAAAGCCTCTGTTATGATTGCGGAAGCACTCACTGATGGATAGAAATACGAGTTGTTGGCTTTTGGTAAAGAAGAACTCCAGTCGTTTCTAGCTGTAGCATTTAAAAATAAATAGTCTTTGTATGATAAAGTTACATCGGCAAAAACACCTACATTTCTTTTTATTGCTCTTTGATCTATTAGGTTAGAGATGTTTTTAACGTTGTGGAATGTGAAAATATCAGGTACGATAAATTCTTTTCCTTCATTTTGAATTTGTGTGTATTCATTTTGTAGAACGTTATTACCTAAGATGGCAACTAAATTAAAGTCATCATTTAAATTGTAGTTAAAGTTCAGTAAAAAAGTAGATTCTATATCTTGGTTTGTATAGTTGTCACTTAATAAATCTCCTAAACCATTATTTGCTCTTGAATTAAGATCACGAATTTGAATTCTATTTAATGAATATTTATTTAGACCTGCTCTGTAAGATGCTGAAATGTTATCGTTGAAAGCGTAATTTAAATTGATACCTGTCACAATTCTTTCTGTATTGGTGATAATCTGATCATGTTGCCAAGACCAAAGCGGGTGATCGAATTGTGTTCCGTTTGGAGTAACTGAAGCACCAGTAACTGGATTTACATATGGTAAATTTAAATCCCAGTTTCTTGCCAGAAATAAAGTCCTCGCAAATGAAGAAGAAGCTCCGTCGAATTGATTTTCTCCAAAAAATGCTCCAACTTGTTTTGTTTTTGAGTAGGATAAATTTGCGCCTACTGTGAATTTTTTACTCAATTTAAAATTTCCTCCTGCAGACATTGATGTTCTGTCGTATGTGTTGTAAGGAATGTAGCCGTCTTGACGCAGGTCTGAAACAGTGGCATTAAAAGTACCGTCTGGTCCAGCGTAATTAAAACCAATAGTTTTGTCAAGTACAGTTCCTGTTCTAAAAAGATCTTTTACATTGTTTGGTTTTGCAACATAAGGAACAGTTGCGCCAAATTGATCAGGAAAAGCTGCTAAAAGTGTCGGCCAGGTTGGAATTGTTTGTATAGTGCCGAAACGTGGTCCCCAAGAACCATTTGCATTTGAGTATTCAAAGTTTGATCCTGCTCCATAAGAGTTTTGGTAATCTGGTAAATTCGCAATGGTTTCAAAATAGGTTCCGATACCAACATTTACGCTGAGCTTTTCTGCTCGAGATGTTTTTGAAGATCCTGATTTTGTGGTTACCACAATAACACCATTCATCGCTCTGGAGCCATAAAGTGCAGCGGCAGCAGTACTTTTAAGTACGCTGATGTTGGCAATGTCATTTGGATCTAATGAAGATAATGCTGATTCGTAACCACCACCACCAGTTATTTGGCTTGTACTAGTTACTGATACATTGCTGTAGGCAATACCGTCAACAATAATCAAAGGATCTGTTTCTCCTGTTAAGGAATTTACACCCCTAATTGTAATTTGATTGGCAGCTCCTGCTACACCTGTTGATGTATTAATGTTTACCCCTGCAACTTTACCAGCTAGGGCTCTTGATAAATCTGGCTCAGAATTTTGTGTGATTTCTTCTGCTTTTATGGTGCTTACAGAATATCCTAGTTTTTTAGGATTTCTTTTAATTCCAAATGCAGTAGTTACAACAACGGCATCTAGTTCTTGTGCGCCTGAATCTAGTAATTTTACATTCAGTTTTGCGGTACTTGCTTGTATTTCTTGGGTTTTCATCCCGATGTAGCTAAATACCAAAACTTGTGTTGAAGATGCTTTGATGGAGAATTTACCGTCAAAATCTGTTTGTGTTCCGGTTTTTGTTCCTTTGACTAACACGCTAACGCCTGGTAGGGGCATTCCGCTATTGTCGGAAACTGTTCCTGAAACAACTCTTTCTTGCGCAAAGGTTACTTGCGCAACTAGTACTAATACTAGTACTAAGAATTCATTGAACTTTAGTTTCATTTTTAAATATTTTGAATTAGTCCAACAAAAATCTTAATAAATTGTTAATATACCTAATAAGTAGAGTATTTTTTTTAGTTAAATTATGTTTTTTGTGTGTGATATATTATGTTTATTGTTAAATATGTTGGTAAATTTAGTTAATTTGTGTTTTTGGTATCAATTATTCGTTTTTTTATATTTCTCACTTTTTATGATATAATTATGAATATAGTTTATTTTTGTTAAATTTTTTAATAGCTAAATTATGAATAATTGCTTTTTTATGAGGTTTTTTCTTTACTTGGTAATTAGTTAAATAGTTCTTTTTGTTTTTAATTTTTCTAGACGAAAAGTGTTAATATATTACTTCTGAATATCTTTTTTTTGTTCTGTCTTTTTAATAATTGAATGTTAATTTCTGCGTAATTGGTGTAGGTATGTCAAAATTATTGGAATGACCAGTGTTTCAATGTTCAAGTTTAGGGGTTCTATTTATGATCGGGTTCTTTGAAATTGAATTTTTTTTATGTTTTCTTGTTGTTGATTTTTAAAGTTTTCTCTGGAAAGGATCTTTAAGTTGTTGTAAGGGCATAAAAAACATTGGTCCCTGTTCTTAATTATTTTGAGGTAGCAGTACGTGTGCTGGTTGAAGATGATTAGTTTGTTGCGTTTATGGATAGAGTTTTATATTTAATAGTACATGATAGAATTAAAATATTTTTGTAGGTATTATTTCTTTTTATTTTTTACGTCTGCTTGAATTTAGTCTTTCAAATCGAAATGGTTTATTTTGAAATATAACTTCTACTATTTAAATACAGATTCTGGGAATTAACAAAAGAGTGTTTTTTTTTAACTTATGCATAAAAAAACCACTCTTTTTTACGGAGTGGTTTTCTGTTAAATTATGTTAGGATTAACGTTTTATTTGTCCCAAAATATTTTGGTGCTTAATTTGTCGCCTCCAATTGAAGTAGAAGCAGCATTATAATTTGTAGCATTTAGTGTTTGCTCTCTTATAGGATATGCCATTCTTGATGGCACTTGTCCTTCGGCAGCCGGATCTGCATTTGATGGAGCTACCAATACAGGGAAGTTTAATCTTCTGGTAGATGTCCATCCTTCGAAACCTCTATTGAATAAAGCATACCATGCTTGTTCTCCAACTTTTTGCTGCCAGGTTCCTGGTGCTGTAGCATATGCTACACTAGGTTGAAGTAAGTATGTGTCAATTTTTGCTGTCGCTACGCCCCAGTCCTCCATAGATGCTCTGATTCCCGCTTCGTAATGTGAGGCAATAGATCCTACGGCAACGCCTCTTCCGGCAGCTTCTGCTAATAAAAATTCCACTTCGGCATAATCTAATATAGTTCCGCTGAAATCCGGAGCTTTAATTTTATCGCTCATGTGGGTGAATCTCGCGTAAATGTTTTTTGCTCCAACCGGCGCGCCAAGATATCCTGTAACTATTGTTGTCGCTCCGGTTACTGGGTCAACAGCTCTGTAAGTTGGGAAAAAATAAGCTTCTTTTCGTGGGTCGTTTAAGGCTACTAATGCATCAACAATTGGTTTTGTGGCAACGAAATCATTTCGACCTGAGAATACCATATCTACATAAAGAGGGTTGGTATTTGGTAGGTTTAGCATGTATGGTAGTTTGGCATTGTCACTATTAGATGTAAATCCTCCTGCTGCACCAGATATAATTGCGGCGTCAGCGATTGCGCTTTCTAAACCAGATGCTTTTAAATTTACGCCTAATTTAAGTTTAATGCTATTGGCGAATTTAACCCAGGCATTTAAGTCGTCTTTATATATAACTTCTGCGGTTCCAAATCCAGGATATGAAGTGTCGATTCCTGCAATATCTGCATTTAAACGAACAATTAGATCTTTATAGATGTCAATCGCTTTGTCGTATTTTGGAAGATAATTCGCTGATCCTTTTAGAGCATCACTATAAGGAACATCTCCGTAGGTGTCAACTAATATCTGATAGGTATAAACTGTTAAGATGTCAATTAGTATTAATTGGTTTTTCTTAGTGATAGTTTTTTGGGTGAATTCTACATCAGTAGGTGATATTACTTCTTTCTCAATAAATTTCTTGGCATCCGTTAAGCTGGCTAATGGTCCTGCGTAAAGTCTGTCCCAATGATTGTCTGAAATTTTACGGGATACCCATTGATAGAAAGATTCGTCAGGATAAGTTGTCTCAGTCCATTGCTGATTTACCAGTCTGAATATGTTTTTGTTTACGTCCGTATTAATGAGTTGTTCCGTAAGGTCTTTTTCAGCATTAGTAAATAATGTGCTTGCAGGAACTACAGAGGGGTTTTTTTCGTCGACGTTTAAATCTGTTAGGCTATTATCGTCACAAGAAACTGTGAGGATGAAGATTCCTAAAACGTATATTAATTTTTTCATTTTCTTTTGTATTAAAATTTGAAAGTTAAGTTAAATCCAATATCTCTTGTGGTTGGAAGAGATCCTACAGAATAACCTCTTGAGCTGTTTCCTGAAGATAATCCACTTTCAGGATCTGCGTAAGGGAGGTTTTTACTGATTATCCATAGATTGGAACCTAAGATACTTAGTGAAGCTGCATTGATGAATGTATTTTCGAACATGCTTTTAGGGAAATTATATGTTATGGAAACTTCTCTTAATTTTACAAAAGAGGCATCATAAACAAAAGCTTTGTTAGGGGCAGCTTTGTATCCAAAACTGTTTTCAGTATTTCCTCCTCCTGTTTTTACAGTATTTGGGGTTCCGTCTGGAGCAACTCCAGGGTTTAAGACTCCATTCTCTCTAATATCGCCTACTGCTGTCTCTTTGTATAATCCTGTAGAAAGTCCGTAATACATATCTAATGAGAAAATATCTCCTCCTTTTTGAGTGTCAATTAAAAATCCTAAAGAGATGTTTTTGTAATTGAATTTATTTCTAAGTCCACCAATCCAATCCGGAGTAACATTTCCGATTGTGTTAGTTGCAGAAGTAGTTATCATATACTTTCCGGTAGCCTGGTCGATTGTTGGCTGGCCATTTGTGTAAACGTAATCTGTTCCTTTAAGCGCTCCGTATGCCTCACCAGGTGCTGCATTTACAGTTACTCCTCCTTGGAATGAACCTAATTGAAGGTTGTCTAGTCCATTTGGTAAAGAGATAACTTTACTTTTATTATTTGACCAGTTTATGATAATTTCCCAGCTGAAGTCTTTTGTTTTTATTGGTGTTCCGTATAATTGAATCTCTAGACCTCTGTTTTCGATATCTCCACCATTTACAACTCCATTAGTGTATCCGGATGCGGAAGAAACTGCGGCCGAAACAATTTGGTCAACGGAGTTTGTTTTATAGTAAGTAACATCAAACCCTAAGCGTCTGTCAAGTAAACTTGCTTCCAGACCTACTTCGAATGATTTAGTTCTTTCTGGTTTAAGGTCTGGATTTTTGTTGATACTGCGGAATGGGTTAAGTAATGCATTCGTGTATAAAGGTTGTCCTTGAAAGTTTGAAGCTCTTGTGTAAGTATTGTTGAGTTGTAAGGCATCAGCGTCATTTCCAACTTCAGCGTAATTGATTCTGAATTTTCCTAAATTTAACCAACTGGCTTTAACTAGGTTTGAGAATAAGAAAGATCCTGAAACCGCTGGATAAACGTAAGAGTTATTGTCTGATGGTAATGTTGATGAAACGTCTCTTCTAACAGAGGCATCTAGAAAATAAGTGTCTAGGTAGCCAATTGATCCCTGAGCATATAAACCGTTAACGCCGGAAGATATTTTGGCTTCTTTAGGAAAAGGTAAATCTAAACGAGAGTTTGATAATGCATATATTCCAGGAACTACTAAACCACCTACTGTAGAGGATAGAACATTGTCCCTGTCATTTCTTCTTATGTTCATACCAACGACTCCGTTTAGGCTGATGTCATCTCCAAATTTTTTGTTGAAATTCAACATTACATCATAGTTGATTTCTTGAAAGTTGATGTCGTTTCTTTGGTAGCCTGATGCTTCGTTTACTGGTGAAAGACCAAATCCGGTTGCAACAGATCCTATTGCTCTTCGTTCTTCCTGAAGTTGTTTGTAAGTATCTAGGGAGACTCTTCCCAAGGCGCTTAACCAAGGAGTGATTTCATAGTTTAAGGAGGCGTAGCTAAATAGACGTGTTCTGTCATCTGAGGAATAATTTTGATAACGTGTAAAGTATGGATTGTCCCAATATGCTGGTACAAGGCCTTCGGGGGTTGTTGGGTCAGTCCAGTTCCATGTTATGTTTTGACCGCCCGAAGCGAAATAAACGTCTTTCTGGGCTTGGACGTCAGTATTGGTTTGCCACCATTGTCTAAAATTACCAAGTACATTGTCGTTATATCCGGTAGAGTTTCGGCCTATTGTGCTTTGTAGAGTAACGGAAGCATACGCGTTTGCTGTTAATTTGTCATTTACTTTTTGGCTAAATCTTGCGCTTATCTGATTTTTCTTCAATTGGCTATTTGGTAAAATACCAGTTTGATCTGTATTTACATACGTCATGGAAAGACTAGATCTGTCTGTAGATTTTTCTAAAGAGATGCTGTTGATAAATGTATTGGCGTGATTAAAGAATGTAATTGGGCCATTTTTAGCAGCTGTCCAAGGCGTTGCTTTGTTGAAATTTGGAGAATAGGGAGTAAAAGCGTCCCATTGGTAAACTAATTGGTTGTCAAATATATCTCCATTTGATGCGTCATTTGAGGTGTCTACAGTATCAGGTGTTCCGGTTCCTAAAAATGAAGATCCAAATCCATATCCTGAACCGTATCGGTTTTGATATTCTGGAAAAGTTGATTTATCGACAGTTCCATTAGTGTAGCCACTTGAGAAAGAAAATCCTATTTTATTATCTGATTTACCCTTTTTTGTAGTTACCATTACAACACCATTTGCTGCTCTAGATCCGTATAATGCGGTTGCAGCTGCCCCCTTTAAGATGTTGATGCTTTCAATATCTTCTTGGTTGATATCTGATGCATTGTTACCATAATCGTAACCGCCGCGCCCAACTTGTTGAGAAGAGGTGTTTGAGTTTGAATTGTCTATTGGTACCCCGTCAATTACCCATAGCGCCTGATTGTTTCCTGTAAGAGATTTGCTTCCTCTGATTACAACATTTGTAGATCCTCCAAAATTGGTGTTTCTTGAAACTTCGACCCCCGCAGCTTTACCAGATAATAGATTAGCAACGTTTGTGTTTCCGGCACCACCGTTTAAATCTTTACCTGCGATTTGTTGTGAAGCATATCCGAGAGATTTTTTTTCTCTTTTGATACCCATTGCAGTTGTTACCACAACGCCTTCGAGTTGTTGTGCATCTCCTGATAATTTAGTATTCACTTGAGAGGAGCTCGCGGCGCTTTCTTGGGTTCTCATTCCAATGTAGCTAAAAACTAAAATTTGACTAGGTGCTGCTTTAATGGAGTATTTACCATCAAAATCGGTTTGAGTTCCAGTTTTTGTCCCCTTAATTAATACACTTACGCCTGGTAGTGGCAGACCTGCATCATCGGTAACTGTACCCGAAACGACTCTTTCTTGCGCAAAGGTTAGTTGCGCGAATAGTACTATTAACAGTACTAAAAATCCATTGAACTTTGGTTTCATTTTCTCAATTATTTTGAATTAGTATTACAATATTCATAATAATAAGTTAATAAACCTAGGGTTGTGTTAATGAATTTTGATGAATAGTTAAAATTTAACATTTTAACATAAATTTAAAAAACTGTTATAAAAATCTATTTTCTCTTTGTTTATGCGCCCTGTTGGGGGTGATTATTCTAAAAAAACTACTTTTATTAAGTGGTTTTAATCTTTCATTTTTTGCGAGTTAAATTTTTTATTATTATTGTTCGAATTGGTTTATTATTTGGTTAGTTTTATAAACAGGTATTTCAGTGGGGATCTTTTTTTTATGTTGATTTTTTGACATATTAAAATCATTTGGCTATAAGAGGAATTTGTTAATATGGTATTTGAATGCTTGTGTTCGTATTTTTTTATTGTGGCTTTTTTTTGGGAATTCTAATATGATTTATTGAGAAAATGTTTTTTTTAATAGTTTTTTTGCGATTACTTGATTCAAAGTTCTATTCGTTCGTTTTTTTTGTGGTGATGGTTTGAAGTTTTCTTGTGCATCATTTTTTTTCATTGAGTTAATTTGACTTAGAATAATTGAATTTATGGCGCCTTTTTTTTCGAATTTAAAATGTAAGGCAGTTTAAAATACTATATTCTTTCTTTTTGTATTGTCAAATTATGTTTTATTTAGAGCGGGTATTGTTGTTTGAATTTGTGATGCTTCGATTTAAAGTACTATTGTATCACGGAAAAAGGTGTGATTGTAATTTGTTTTTATTTCAGGCAGATAGTAAAGAAAGGATTATTTTCTACCTATATATGTATACCTCTTTTTATGTTCTTTTTTTTTGTTTGGAGTAGCGGGTATTTTTTTTTTTTTTTTTAAATTTCTAAGTTTTTGATTTAAAAGTTAAGTTGTTTGTCTTTGAGAAGTTCGTTTTCTTGTTTTTTTTTTTTTTTTTTTTATAACAATTTGTTGGTTTGGCAAATTATCGCGTTGTATAGGTGTAATTGTTTGATTATTGATTTTATTTGAATGTTGTTTTGAATAGATGTGCTTTAGGTATGAGGAAGTGACTGGGTTAAAATGAATTGATACAAAATTGTTTTAAAACTAATCGTTTGCCTTTTAAAGTGTTGGAAATGTTAATTGTTTGTTTGTAAAATGATAAGCTTAAATAATGTTATTGAAAATTAATGAATTAACGTTTGTATAGTGAAAATTATTTTATACATTTGCAACCCCGTAAAAAGCGGGAATTTAATATACATAATAAATTTTTAGTATTAATTATGCCAACAATTCAACAATTAGTAAGAACAGGAAGAACTCAGATAACTAAGAAGAGTAAATCGGTTGCTTTAGATTCTTGTCCTCAAAGAAGAGGGGTTTGTACGCGTGTTTACACTACTACACCAAAAAAACCAAACTCTGCAATGCGTAAAGTTGCGCGTGTACGTTTGACAAATGGTAATGAGGTGAATGCTTACATCCCTGGAGAAGGACACAATCTACAAGAGCACTCGATAGTATTAGTTAGAGGTGGAAGGGTAAAAGATTTACCAGGTGTTAGATATCATATCGTTCGTGGAGCGCTTGACACGTCAGGAGTTGCAGGAAGAACGCAAAGAAGATCTAAGTACGGTGCTAAACGCCCAAAAGAAGCAAAAAAGTAATTTAAAACGTTAAGAGTTGGAGGTTAGGAGTTAAGGGTTGGAAATTTAAAGCGTAAGCTGAAAAAAGATAACACATAACATTTAACGGATAACCTATAACTTTTTATTAAAAAAAAGACATGAGAAAAAGAGCGGCAAAGAAAAGACCACTTTTACCAGATCCAAGGTTTAATGATCAATTGGTAACACGTTTTGTGAACAACTTAATGTGGGATGGTAAGAAGTCTACAGCTTTCAAAGTATTTTATGATGCAATTGACATCATTGAGTCTAAAAAGCAAGATTCAGAGAAATCTTCATTAGAAATTTGGAAAGATGCTTTAACAAACGTTATGCCTCACGTAGAAGTACGTAGTCGTAGAGTTGGTGGAGCTACATTTCAAATTCCAATGCAAATTAGACCAGACAGAAAAATTTCTATGGCAATGAAGTGGTTGATACTTTATTCTAGAAGAAGAAATGAAAAATCTATGGCACAACGTTTAGCGTCAGAATGTTTAGCTGCTGCTAAAGAAGAAGGTGCTGCGGTTAAGAAAAGAATGGATACTCACAAGATGGCAGAGGCTAATAAAGCTTTCTCTCACTTTAGATTTTAATTCGTAAGAAATGGCTAGAGATTTAAAATATACAAGAAATATTGGAATTGCTGCTCATATTGATGCTGGTAAAACAACAACAACAGAGCGTATTCTTTTTTATACTGGTAAAACTCATAAAATTGGAGAGGTACATAATGGTGCTTCTACAATGGACTGGATGGAGCAGGAAGCGGAAAGAGGTATTACAATTACTTCTGCAGCGACTACTTGTGAGTGGAATTTTCCAACTCAGCAAGGTAAAATTTTGCCAGAGACATTGCCTTATCACTTTAATATTATTGATACTCCTGGACACGTTGATTTTACTGTAGAGGTAAATCGTTCTTTGCGTGTACTTGATGGATTGGTTTTCTTGTTTAGTGCGGTTGATGGTGTTGAGCCTCAGTCTGAAACTAACTGGAGACTTGCTGATCAATATAGAGTTCCTCGTATGGGATTCGTTAATAAAATGGACAGACAAGGTTCTAACTTTTTGAACGTATGTCAGCAAGTTAGAGATATGTTGAAATCTAATGCAGTTGCAATTACTTTGCCAATTGGTGAAGAAAATGATTTCAAAGGTGTAGTTGACTTAGTGAAAAATCAAGCTATTATATGGCATGATGAAACTTTAGGGGCTACTTTTGATATTGTAGCTATTCCTGAGGATATGCTTGCAGAGGTAAAAGAATATAGATCTATCCTTATTGAGGCGGTTGCTGATTATGATGAGAATCTTTTGGAGAAATTCATGGAAGATGAAAATTCTATTACAGAAGAGGAAATAAATAAAGCTTTAAGAGCTGCTACTATAGATATGGCAATTATTCCAATGCTTGCTGGTTCTTCTTTCAAAAACAAAGGGGTTCAGTTTATGTTGGATGCTGTATGTAAGTATTTGCCATCTCCAATGGATAAAGAAGGTATTGAAGGGATTCATCCTGATGATGCTGAATTATTAGAGGAGGATCAAACTAAAATCTTGCGTAAGCCAGATGTAAAAGAGCCGTTCGCTGCTTTGGCATTTAAAATTGCTACTGACCCATTCGTAGGTCGTTTAGCTTTCTTCCGTGCTTACTCTGGTCGTTTAGATGCTGGTTCTTATGTTTTGAACACTCGTTCAGGAAATAAAGAGAGAATTTCTCGTATCTACCAAATGCACGCAAACAAACAAAATCCAATCGATTTTATTGAGGCTGGAGATATTGGAGCTGCTGTTGGGTTTAAAGATATTAAAACTGGGGATACATTGTGTGATGAAAAACACCCAATCATTCTTGAGTCTATGAAATTCCCTGCACCGGTAATTGGTATTGCAATTGAGCCTAAAACTAAAGCTGACGTGGATAAAATGGGTATGGCTTTGGCTAAATTAGCTGAAGAAGATCCTACGTTTACAGTTAGAACAGATGAGGCTTCAGGGCAAACGATTATCTCTGGTATGGGTGAGCTTCACTTAGATATCTTGGTAGATCGTATGAAACGTGAATTTAAAGTTGAAGTGAACCAAGGTGAGCCTCAAGTTGAATATAAAGAAGCGTTTACTAGAAGTGCAACACATAGAGAGACTTATAAGAAACAATCAGGAGGTCGTGGTAAATTCGGTGATATCGTATTTACACTTGAGCCAGCTGACGAAGTTGATGGTAAAGTGCCTGTAGGATTGCAGTTTGTTAATGCTGTAAAAGGTGGTAACGTTCCTAAGGAATATATTCCATCTGTAGAAAAAGGTTTCCGTGAAGCTATGAAAACTGGTCCTTTAGCAGGATACCAGGTAGATAGTTTGAAAGTAACTTTAACTGACGGATCTTTCCACCCTGTCGATTCTGATGCTCTTTCTTTTGAATTAGCTGCAAGAATGGGGTATAGAGAAGTTGCTAAAGCTGCTGGAGCGGTAATTCTTGAGCCTATCATGAAAATGGAGGTTATTACTCCTGAAGAAAACATGGGGGATATCGTAGGTGATATCAACCGTCGTAGAGGTCAGGTTAATGACATGGGTGACAGAAATGGTGCTAAAACTATTAAAGCTGATGTGCCATTATCAGAAATGTTTGGATATGTAACAACATTAAGAACATTATCTTCTGGTAGAGCTACTTCAACAATGGAGTTTTCTCACTATGCAGAAACACCTTCTAATATTTCAGAAGCTGTAATTAAAAAAGCAAAAGGTAACGCTTAATTCTTAAGAAAATGAGTCAAAAAATCAGAATAAAACTAAAATCTTACGATCACATGTTGGTAGATAAGTCTGCTGAAAAGATTGTAAAAACAGTAAAAACTACTGGAGCAGTTGTAACAGGTCCAATTCCGTTACCAACTCACAAAAAACTTTTCACTGTGTTGCGTTCTCCGCACGTTAACAAAAAAGCGAGAGAGCAATTTGAAGTAATGTCATACAAGAGATTGATTGATATTTATTCATCTTCATCTAAAACTATTGACGCTTTAATGAAACTTGAATTGCCAAGTGGGGTTGAAGTAGAAATAAAAGTATAATTTTTTTATTATATTTATATATATAAAGCGAGGCATTTTTGTCTCGCTTTTTTTGTGGTTAAAAGTTTTTGGTTTTTAATTTTTTTTGAAGATGTTTAATGTTGTGATTGTTTTTTTATTTGACTAAGTAGTCTCTTGTTTAGGTTGTTATGTAAATTTTTCTTTAATTGAATTAAGTAAATGTTAAGGTGTTTGTTGTTGCGGGTTAAAATGATGCAATTGGTTTTTTTGAAGAAATGTGTTGTTGGTGGTGGTGATATTGATGCTTTGATTTTGATAATGAGCTATTTAATTTTTCTAACTGTTTGGTATATTCAATTTTAATGTATACTTTTGCACTCCCTGTTTGGAAATTTTTGTTATTTTCAAATTGAAGGGAATTTTAGTAATTAATAATTAATATTTATGTCTGGGTTAATTGGTAAAAAAATCGGCATGACTAGTATTTTCGACGAAAACGGGAAAAACATTCCTTGTACAGTAATCGAGGCTGGGCCATGTGTTGTTACCCAAGTCAGAACCAAAGGTGTTGACGGGTACGAAGCGTTGCAACTTGGTTTCGATGACAAAAACGAGAAACATTCCACTAAAGCGGCTTTAGGTCACTTTAAGAAAGCTGGAACTGTAGCTAAGAAAAAAGTCGTTGAATTTCAAGATTTTGCAACTGAACAAAAATTAGGGGATCTTATTGATGTTTCTATTTTTGCTGAAGGAGAATTTGTAGATGTGCAAGGTGTGTCTAAAGGTAAAGGTTTTCAAGGAGTTGTTAAGCGTCACGGATTTGGTGGTGTTGGACAGGCAACTCACGGTCAACACAACCGTTTAAGAGCGCCAGGTTCTGTGGGAGCTTCTTCTTATCCATCTAGAGTATTCAAAGGAATGCGTATGGCTGGAAGAATGGGAGGAGACAATGTAAAAGTTCAAAACCTTAGAGTTTTAAAAGTGGTTGCTGAAAAGAACCTACTTGTTATTAAAGGATGTGTTCCTGGACATAAAAACTCTTATGTAATCATTCAGAAGTAATGGAAGTAAAAGTATTAGATTTCAACGGAAAAGATACTGGAAGAAAAGTTCAACTTTCTGATTCAGTATTCGCAATTGAACCAAACAATCACGCTGTATACCTTGATGTAAAGCAATATCTTGCTAATCAAAGACAAGGAACTCACAAGGCTAAAGAAAGAGCTGAAGTGACAGGAAGTACACGTAAGATTAAAAAACAAAAAGGAACTGGTACGGCTCGTGCGGGAAGTATCAAAAATCCATTGTTTAAAGGTGGTGGAACAATTTTCGGACCAAGACCAAGAAGCTATTCATTTAAATTGAATAAAGCTGTAAAGAGATTGGCAAGAAAATCAGCTTTCTCTATCAAAGCAAAAGAGGCGAATATCATCGTTCTTGAAGACTTTGGTTTTGAAGCGCCAAACACTAAAAATTTCATTAACGTTTTGAAAGCTTTAGGGTTAGAAAATAAAAAATCTCTATTTGTGTTGGGAGAGTCGAATAAAAATGTATATTTGTCCTCACGCAATTTAAAGGCTTCTAATGTCGTAACTAGCTCAGAATTAAGCACTTACGCTATTTTAAACACTAATAATTTAGTGCTTTTAGAAGGTTCTTTGGAGTTAATCGAAGAAAATTTAAGCAAATAATAGGAATATGAGTATCATAATTAGACCTATAGTAACAGAAAAAGTAACCAAAGAAAGTGAAGTTTTAAACCGCTTCGGATTCGTTGTTGACAAAAAAGCAAACAAAGTTCAAATTAAGAAAGCTATTGAAGCTGCTTATGGAGTAACTATCGTTTCAGTTAACACGATGAACGTAAGACCGGATAGAACTACAAAATACACTAAAAGTGGTTTGATCAGTGGAAAGACAAATGCAATTAAGAAAGCGATTGTTCAAGTACAAGAAGGAGAAACAATTGATTTTTACAACAATATCTAAGATAGAAAAATGTCAGTAAGAAAATTAAAACCTATTACCCCAGGTCAGCGATTTAGAGTTGTGAATGGTTATGACGCCATTACAACTGATAAGCCGGAACGCTCTTTGATAGCGCCGATAAAAAACTCTGGAGGTAGAAATAGTCAAGGAAAGATGACCATGCGTTATACGGGTGGTGGTCACAAGCAGAGATATCGTATCATTGATTTCAAAAGAACTAAAGACGGAATTCCGGCTACTGTGAAATCAATTGAATATGATCCAAATCGTACTGCATTTATCGCTTTATTAGCTTATGCTGATGGAGAGAAAACATACGTTATTGCTCAAAACGGATTGAAAGTTGGTCAGAAATTAGTTTCTGGTCCAGAATCTCAACCTGAAATTGGTAATACATTGCCTTTAAGCAGAATTCCTTTAGGAACTGTAATCTCTTGTATTGAGTTACGTCCAGGTCAAGGAGCGGTAATCGCTCGTTCAGCTGGTACATTTGCTCAGTTAATGGCAAGAGATGGAAAATATGCTACAATTAAAATGCCATCTGGTGAAACAAGATTGATCTTGTTAACTTGTTCGGCTACAATTGGAGCTGTTTCTAATTCAGACCACCAATTAGTTGTATCTGGTAAAGCAGGTAGAACAAGATGGTTAGGAAGAAGACCTAGAACAAGACCTGTTGCAATGAACCCTGTTGATCACCCAATGGGTGGTGGAGAAGGACGTTCTTCTGGTGGACATCCACGTTCAAGAAATGGAATACCAGCAAAAGGTTATAGAACTCGTTCTAAGAAAAACCCGAGTAACAAGTATATCGTAGAACGTAGAAAGAAATAATAAGATATGGCACGTTCATTAAAAAAAGGACCTTTCGTTCATTATAAGTTAGACAAGAAAGTTCAGGAAAACATTGAAAATGGTAATAAAGGAGTAGTAAAGACTTGGTCTAGAGCTTCTATGATTACTCCAGACTTTGTTGGACAAACTATCGCAGTTCATAACGGTCGTCAATTTGTACCAGTTTACGTAACAGAAAACATGGTAGGTCACAAATTAGGAGAGTTTTCACCAACTAGATCTTTTAGAGGTCATGCTGGAGCAAAAAATAAAGGTAAAAAATAAGAAGCAATGGGAGTTCGTAAAAGAGAAACAGCAGATGCGAGAAAAGAGGCTAATAAGTCTATTGCTTTCGCAAAATTGAATAACTGCCCTACTTCACCTAGAAAAATGCGCTTAGTAGCGGACTTGGTAAGAGGTCAGAAGGTAGAAAGAGCACTTAACATCTTAAGATTTAGTTCTAAAGAAGCTTCAAGAAAATTAGAGAAACTATTATTATCTGCAATCAACAACTGGGAGCAAAAAAATAGTGAAGGTAATTTAGAAGAAGCTGGATTATTTGTTAAGGAGATCAGAGTAGATGGTGGAATGATGTTGAAAAGACTTCGTCCAGCTCCACAAGGTCGTGCACACAGAATAAGAAAACGTTCTAATCACGTTACAATCGTGCTTGGAGCTATCAATAACACACAAAGCAATTCTTAAGCAGCATGGGACAAAAGACAAATCCAATTGGAAATAGACTTGGTATCATCAGAGGGTGGGACTCAAACTGGTATGGTGGAAATGATTACGGTGATAAACTTGCCGAAGATCACAAAATCAGAAAGTATATCCACGCTCGTTTATCAAAAGCTAGTGTATCTAAAGTAATTATCGAGAGAACTTTGAAACTTGTAACCGTTACTATCACTACTGCTAGACCTGGTATCATTATCGGAAAAGGTGGACAAGAGGTAGACAAGTTGAAAGAAGAACTTAAGAAAGTTACTGACAAAGAGGTTCAAATCAACATCTTTGAAATCAAAAGACCTGAATTAGATGCTTATCTTGTGGCGACAAGCATCGCTCGTCAAATCGAAAGCCGTATTTCTTACAGACGTGCAATCAAAATGGCTATTGCTGCTTCTATGCGTATGAACGCTGAGGGTATCAAAGTTTTGATTTCTGGTCGTTTGAATGGTGCTGAGATGGCGCGTTCAGAAGGTTTCAAAGAAGGTAGAATTCCTCTATCAACTTTCAGAGCTGATATTGATTATGCTTTGGCTGAAGCTCACACTACTTACGGTAGAATGGGTATCAAAGTATGGATCATGAAAGGTGAAGTTTATGGAAAGAGAGATCTTTCTCCACTTGCAGGAATGGATAAAAAACAATCTGGAACTGGTGGTGGTAAAGGTGGCGATTCTCCTAGAGGAGATAGAAAGCCTTTTAATAAAGGTGGAAAACCAGACGCTCGTAAACGAAAGTAAATTTTTAAACTAAAGAAAAATGTTACAGCCTAAAAGAACAAAATACCGTAAGGTACAAAAAGGTAAAATGAAAGGTAACTCTCAAAGAGGGCATGAACTTTCTAATGGAATGTTTGGTATTAAATCTGTACATGAAGATGGAATGTTCTTAACTTCTCGTCAAATCGAAGCTGCGCGTATTGCTGCAACTCGTTTTATGAAGAGAGAGGGACAATTATGGATCAAAATATTTCCAGACAAACCAATTACTAAGAAGCCTCTTGAGGTACGTATGGGTAAAGGTAAAGGTGCCGTTGAATATTGGGCTGCCGTTGTTAAACCCGGAAGAATTATGTTTGAAGTTGGAGGAGTTCCTTTGTCAGTTGCAAAAGAGGCTTTACGTCTTGCAGCTCAAAAGCTTCCAGTAAAAACTAAATTCGTCGTTGCTAGAGATTTCGAAGCATAATTAAATTTATATTATGAAACAATCAGAAATAAAAGATCTTTCTGCAGCGGAGTTGCAAGAAAAACTTAGTCAAACTAAGAAAATATATGCTGACCTAAAAATGGCTCACGCTATTTCTCCAATTGAGAATCCACTTCAAATTAGAAGTGTAAGAAGAACAGTTGCAAGATTGGCTACAGAGTTAACTAAAAGAGAGTTACAATAATTGTATTCTGCTGAAAGATGGAAGAAAAAAGAAATTTAAGAAAAGAAAGAATAGGTGTTGTTACTTCAAATAAAATGGATAAGTCTATTGTTATTGCTGAAGTAAGAAAAGTAAAACACCCGTTATACGGTAAGTTCGTGTTGAAAACAAAGAAATACGTTGCACACGACGAAACAAACGACTGTAACATTGGAGATACTGTAAGAATTAGCGAAACGCGTCCTTTAAGTAAAACAAAATGTTGGAGATTAGTTGAAATCTTAGAAAGAGCTAAATAATTATGGTACAACAGGAATCAAGACTAAAAGTAGCAGATAACACGGGAGCAAAAGAAGTTTTAACTATCCGTGTTTTAGGAGGTACCAAAAGAAGGTATGCCTCTGTTGGTGACAAGATTGTAGTATCTATTAAAGATGCAACTCCTAACGGTAACGTTAAAAAAGGAGCTGTTTCAACTGCAGTTGTTGTACGTACCAAAAAAGAAGTGAGAAGAGCTGATGGTTCTTATATCCGTTTCGATGATAATGCATGTGTTCTTTTGAACGCTGCAGGGGAAATGAGAGGAACTCGTGTTTTTGGTCCGGTAGCAAGAGAACTTCGTGAAAAACAATTCATGAAAATTGTATCATTAGCACCAGAAGTGCTTTAATTCGTTTTTAAGATGATAAAGCTAAAAATAAAATCAGGAGATATCGTAAGAGTTATTGCTGGAGACCATAAAGGTGCTGAAGGTAAAGTTCTACGTGTTTACCGTGAGAAAAATAAAGCGATAGTTGAAGGTGTAAACATGGTTTCGAAACATACAAAACCAAGTGCTAAAAACCCTCAAGGTGGTATCGTTAAGAAAGAAGCTTCTATACAAATATCTAACATTTCACTAATTGATCCTAAAACTAAGGAAACAACTAGAGTTGGTATTAGAGTAGAAGGAGATAAGAAAGTAAGATTTTCAAAAAAATCTAATCAAGTACTATAGTAATGGCATATACACCTAGACTAAAAGAAGAATATAAGAGTAGAGTAATCTCTGCTCTTAAAGAGGAATTCGGATATACAAACGTAATGCAAGTTCCAAAACTTGAAAAAATCGTTTTGAGCCGTGGAGTTGGTGCAGCTGTATCTGATAAAAAACTTATTGACTATGCAGTTGATGAGTTGACAAAGATCACTGGACAAAAAGCAGTATCTACAATTTCAAAGAAAGACGTTGCGTCATTCAAATTGAGAAAAGGGATGCCTATTGGAGCAAAAGTTACTTTACGTGGTGAAAGAATGTATGAGTTTTTAGATAGACTTATTACTTCTGCTTTACCACGCGTTAGAGATTTTAGTGGTATCAAAGCTACTGGTTTCGACGGAAGAGGTAATTACAACCTTGGAGTTTTAGAGCAAATCATTTTCCCAGAAATTGATATTGACAAAGTAAACAAAATTTCAGGAATGGATATTACATTTGTTACTACTGCTCAAACAGACAAGGAAGCAAAGTCATTATTGGCTGAATTAGGATTACCTTTTAAAAAGAATTAAGACATGGCTAAAGAATCAATGAAAGCCCGTGAGGTGAAAAGAGAGAAAACGGTAGCTAAGTATGCTGAGAAAAGAAAAGCTTTGAAAGAAGCTGGAGATTTTGAAGGTTTACAAAAATTGCCTAAAAATGCTTCACCAGTTCGTTTGCACAATCGTTGTAAATTAACAGGTAGACCAAGAGGTTATATTCGTCAGTTTGGTATTTCACGTGTAACTTTCCGTGAGATGGCTAATAATGGATTAATTCCTGGAGTTAAAAAGGCGTCTTGGTAATCTCGCAATAAGTTACTACTTTTGCAAACCAAAAAATAATTTTAATTGATTAAAGGTTCGGGAGGCGAGTGCCTCCCGAAAACCATAGTCGCAATCAAATACATATGTATACAGATCCTATTGCAGATTATTTGACTAGAGTTCGTAACGCTGTGGCTGCAAACCACAAAGTTGTTGAAATTCCAGCTTCTAATCTAAAAAAAGAAATAACTAAGATCTTATTTGATCAAGGTTATATCTTGAGTTACAAATTTGAAGACAACTCTGTACAGGGTTCGATCAAAATTGCTTTGAAGTATGATAAAGATACTAAAGAGCCTGTAATTAAAGATATCCAAAGAATTAGTAAACCTGGTTTACGTAAATATGCAGGTGCTGCCAAATTACCAAGAATCCTTAACGGATTAGGAATTGCTATTGTTTCAACTTCAAAAGGTCTTATGACTGGAAAGCAAGCGAAACAATTAAATGTAGGTGGTGAAGTAATTTGTTACGTATACTAATTTTAAAGACTAAATAAGATGTCAAGAATAGGTAAAAGCCCAGTTGTAATCGTTGCGGGAGTAACTGTTGAAGTTAAGGACGGTATCGTTACAGTAAAAGGAAAAAAAGGTCAACTAACTCAGGAGTTTTCGGACATTACTGTAAAAGTTGAAGGCGATCAGGTTTTATTAGAGAGATCGTCTGATCATAAAGACCAAAGAGCAAAACACGGATTATACAGATCATTAATCAATAACATGATTATTGGTGTATCTGAAGGTTTTACTAAAGAACTTGAATTAGTTGGAGTTGGTTATAGAGCTTCAAACCAAGGTCAAAAGCTAGATTTAGCTCTTGGATATTCTCACAATATTGTTTTGGAAATTGCTCCGGAAGTAGCTTTAGAAACAATATCTGAAAAAGGTAAAAACCCTATCGTAAAATTAACATCATTTGACAAACAACTTTTAGGACAGGTTGCTGCGAAAATCAGAGGTTTCCGTAAGCCTGAGCCATACAAAGGAAAAGGTGTTAAATTTGTGGGTGAAGTATTAAGAAGAAAAGCAGGTAAATCAGCTTAAAAAATAAGATTATGTCATTAACAAAATCTGATAGAAGACAGAGAATTAGATTCAGAATTAGAAAATCGATTAGTGGTACTGCTACTAACCCAAGACTATCTGTATTTAGAAGTAACAAAGAAATTTACGCTCAAATTATTGATGACGTGAATGGAGTTACTTTATTAGCTGCATCTTCAAGAGAAAAAGAAATAGGAAAAGGTACTAACGTTGAAGTAGCTGCTGCTGTTGGAAAATTAGTTGCAGAGAAAGCGTTAAAAGCCGGGATTGATACCATCACTTTTGATAGAGGTGGATATTTGTATCACGGTCGTATTAAATCATTAGCAGAAGGCGCAAGAGCGGCTGGACTTAAATTCTAATATATTATGTCTAAATACAAAAATGTAGAATTGGTAAAACCAAGTGGTCTTGAACTTAAAGATCGTCTGGTAAGTGTTAATCGTGTTACTAAGGTTACAAAAGGTGGTAGAGCTTTCGGTTTTTCTGCTATTGTAGTTGTAGGTGATGAAAATGGAGTAGTTGGTCATGGATTAGGAAAATCTAAAGACGTTTCTGAAGCAATTGCGAAAGCAGTAGAAGATGCTAAGAAAAATTTAGTAAAAATTCCTTTGAACGGACAATCTGTTCCTCACGAACAAAAAGGTAAATTTGGTGGTGCACGTGTATACTTAATTCCTGCCTCTCATGGTACAGGGGTTATTGCTGGTGGAGCTGTTCGTTCAGTTCTTGAGTCAGTAGGTATTCATGATGTATTATCTAAATCTCAAGGATCATCAAATCCTCATAACGTGGTAAAAGCAACTTTTGATGCTTTATTACAAATGAGAAGCGCTTACACTGTTGCAAAACAAAGAGGTGTTTCTTTAGAAAAAGTTTTTAAAGGTTAATTCAAGGAAATTATGGCTAAATTATTAGTAAAACAAGTAAGAAGCAAAATCAACTGTCCTCTTTCTCAAAAGAGAGGTTTGGAAGCTTTAGGTCTACGTAAAATGGGACAAGTTGTAGAGCATGATTCAAATCCTGCTATCCTTGGGATGATAAACAAAGTTAAACACTTAGTTTCTGTCGAAGAAGCTAAATAACAAATACTGTTATGAATTTAAGTAACTTACAACCAGCTGAAGGGTCAACACACAATCAAAATAAAAGATTAGGTAGAGGAGAAGGTTCTGGAAAAGGTGGTACTTCTGCAAGAGGTCACAAAGGAGCAAAATCTCGTTCTGGTTATTCTAAAAAGATTGGTTTTGAGGGAGGGCAAATGCCACTTCAAAGACGTGTGCCTAAGTTTGGTTTCACAAACATCAATCGTAAAGAATACGAAGGTGTTAATTTAGATACGCTTCAATTACTAGTAGACAATGGTGTGATTACTGATTCTGTTTCTATGACAGATTACGTAGCAAATCGTCTAGCTACCAAAAATGAAATCGTTAAGATTTTAGGTAGAGGAGAATTGAAAGCAAAATTAAAAGTAACTGCCCACAAATTTACCGCTACTGCAAAAGCTGCTATTGAAGCTGCTGGTGGAGAAGCTGTAACTATATAACTTATCTACTAAGATGAAGAAATTTATTGAATCAATAAGTAATGTTTGGAAAATCGAAGAACTGAAAAATAGAATCTTAATTACATTAGGATTGCTTTTAGTATATCGTTTTGGTGCACACGTAACGCTACCTGGAATTGACGCAACTCAATTAACAGGTTTAGCGGGACAAACTAAACAAGGTTTAGGATCAATCCTGGACATGTTTACAGGAGGTGCTTTCTCTAAAGCTTCAGTTTTTGCTTTAGGTATTATGCCTTATATTTCTGCATCTATTGTTGTTCAGTTAATGGGAATTGCTATTCCTTATTTGCAAAAACTTCAAAACGATGGAGAGAGTGGTAGAAAAAAGATTAATCAAATCACTCGTTGGTTGACTATAGCTATTACACTGGTTCAAGGTCCAACTTATATTTATAATTTATACAGAACGTTACCTGGAAGTGCATTCTTACTAGGCTTTAATTCACCTGAATTTTTGTTTTCGTCTGTTATCATCTTGGTTACTGGTACTATTTTTGCTATGTGGCTTGGGGAAAAAATTACAGATAAAGGTATTGGAAATGGAATTTCATTATTGATTATGGTTGGTATTTTGGCGCGTTTACCGCAAGCTTTTATTCAAGAGTTTACAACCAGAGTTACCAATAACAATGGTGGTCCAATGTTGTTAGTTATTGAAATTATTGTTTGGTTATTAGTAATCATTTCTTGTGTATTGCTTACAATGGCAGTACGTAGAATTCCTGTTCAATACGCTCGTCGTACAACAAGTGGGGATTATGAGCAAGATTTAGCAGGTGGTAATAGACAGTGGATTCCTCTTAAGCTTAATGCTTCTGGGGTTATGCCAATCATTTTTGCTCAGGCAATTATGTTTATACCTGCAGCTGTAGCTGGATTGTCTAAATCAGACACATCACAATCTATTGTTGGCGCGTTTAGTAATATGTTCGGATTTTGGTATAACTTTGTATTTGCAACTTTAATTATTGTATTTACATTTTTCTATACTGCGATCACTGTACCTACTAACAAAATGGCCGATGATTTGAAAAGAAGTGGTGGTTTTATTCCTGGCGTTCGTCCGGGAGCTGAAACTTCTGAATTTCTTGATAAAGTGATGTCTTTAATAACTTTCCCAGGATCTTTATTCCTTGCTTTGATTGCTGTGTTCCCAGCTATTGTTGTAAGTATTATGGATGTACAACAATCTTGGGCAATGTTTTTTGGAGGTACCTCGTTAATAATTATGGTTGGAGTTGCAATAGATACTATTCAACAAATCAATTCATACTTGTTAAACAAACATTATGATGGTTTAATGAAGACTGGTAAAAATAGAAAAGCAGTAGCTTAATTTTTATATGGCAAAACAATCAGCAATAGAACAAGACGGATCAATCATCGAAGCATTATCAAATGCGATGTTCCGTGTGGAGTTAGAAAATGGACATATCGTAATTGCTCATATTTCTGGAAAAATGCGTATGCATTACATCAAGTTATTACCTGGTGATAAAGTGAAACTAGAAATGAGTCCTTATGATTTGTCAAAAGCAAGAATTACTTATCGATATTAAAGGATATTCACTATGAAAGTTAGAGCATCAGTAAAAAAGAGAAGTCCCGAGTGCATCATTGTGCGTAGAAAAGGGAGATTGTACGTAATAAACAAAAAGAATCCTAGATTTAAACAAAGACAAGGATAATTATGGCAAGAATAGCAGGGGTAGATATCCCAAAAAATAAAAGAGGTGTTATAGCACTTACCTATATCTTTGGATTAGGAAGAAGTAGAGCTATTGAGATTTTAGAAAAAGCTCAAGTTAGCCAAGACAAAAAAGTTCAAGATTGGAATGATGACGAGATCGGAGCAATTCGTGAAGCTGTTGGAGCATTCAAAATTGAAGGAGAATTACGTTCTGAAGTTTCTTTAAACATCAAACGTTTAATGGATATTGGTTGTTACAGAGGTATCCGTCATAGATCTGGTCTTCCGTTAAGAGGGCAAAGAACTAAAAACAACTCTAGAACAAGAAAAGGTAAAAGAAAAACTGTTGCTAACAAGAAAAAAGCAACTAAATAATAAGTAATATGGCTAAAGCAACTGCAAAAAAACGTAAAGTTATCGTTGAATCAACGGGAGAAGCTCATATTTCTGCTACCTTCAATAACATCATCATTTCTTTGACTAACAAAAAAGGTGAAGTTATTTCTTGGTCTTCAGCTGGTAAAATGGGTTTTAGAGGTTCTAAAAAGAATACTCCATACGCAGCCCAAATGGCAGCAGAAGATTGTAGTAAAGTAGCTCTTGAAGCTGGACTTAAAAAAGTGAAAGTTTATGTAAAAGGACCAGGAAACGGACGTGAGTCTGCTATTCGTTCTATTCATAACGGTGGAATTGAAGTTACAGAGATTATCGATGTTACTCCAATGCCTCACAACGGATGTCGTCCTCCAAAAAGACGTAGAGTTTAATTTATTTATTATAGTATAACAAGGTAGAATATAGATTATCGAAGGATTTGACCTGAATTCATAATCTCTACCTTAAATTTAAATTTTTTTAGAAATGGCAAGATATACTGGTCCAAAAACTAGAATTGCTCGTAAATTTGGCGAAGCAATCTTCGGAGATGATAAATCTTTCGAAAAAAGAAATTACCCACCTGGACAACACGGGATGGCTAAAAAAAGAGGTAAAAAATCTGAGTACGCTGTTCAGTTAATGGAAAAGCAAAAAGCTAAATATTCTTACGGAATTTTAGAAAAACAATTCAGAAATTTATTCAAAAAAGCATCAGCTACTAAAGGTGTTACTGGTGAAGTTCTTTTACAATTATGTGAAGCAAGATTAGATAACGTTGTTTTTAGAATGGGTATCGCTCCTTCTAGAAGAGGTGCTAGACAATTAGTTTCTCACAGACACGTTACTGTTAATGGTGAAGTTGTAAATATCGCTTCTTACCACCTTAAGCCTGGTGATAAAGTTGCAGTTCGTGAAAAATCTAAATCTTTAGAAGCTATCGAACGTTCTTTATCAAATTCAAGTCATGTTTATGAATGGATTACATGGAACAATGATCTTAAAGAAGGAACTTTCGTTTCTGTACCTGCAAGACTTCAAATTCCAGAAAACATTAAAGAACAATTAATCGTAGAGTTGTACAACAAATAATAATTGACTTAGTCGAAATTTATGGCAATATTTAATTTTCAAAAGCCCGATAAAGTTATCATGATCGATTCAACCGATTTTGAAGGTAAATTCGAATTTAGACCTTTAGAACCTGGTTATGGATTGACAGTTGGTAATGCACTTAGAAGAGTTTTGCTTTCAGCATTAGAAGGTTATGCAATTACATCTGTTCGTATCGAAGGTGTAGATCATGAGTTTTCTACTATTTCAGGTGTTGTTGAAGATGTTACCGAAATTATCCTTAATCTAAAACAAGTACGTTTCAAACGTCAAATTGAAGATATCGATAATGAAGCAGTTACAATTTCTGTTTCTGGTAAAGATCAATTAACAGCAGGTGATTTTCAGAAATTTATTTCAGGTTTCCAAGTTCTGAATCCAGACTTAGTTATTTGTAATTTAGATTCTAAAATCAAATTGAACTTCGATTTAACAATCGAAAAAGGTAGAGGATATGTTCCTGCTGAGGAGAACAAAAAACAGAACGCTGCAATTGGTACCATTTTTACAGACTCTATTTTTACTCCGGTAAAAAATGTAAAATATGCAATTGAAAACTTCCGTGTTGAGCAAAAAACAGATTATGAGAAATTAGTTTTTGAAATCAAAACTGATGGATCTATTAATCCAAAAGATGCTCTTACTGAAGCTGCTAAAGTTTTAATTCACCACTTCATGTTATTTTCTGACGAAAGAATTACACTCGAGGCTGACGAAATTGCACAAACAGAATCGTATGATGAAGAGTCATTGCATATGAGACAATTGCTTAAAACTAAGCTTGTTGATATGGATTTATCTGTGAGAGCATTAAATTGCTTGAAAGCGGCTGAAGTTGATACACTTGGTGATTTAGTATCGTTCAATAAAAATGACCTAATGAAATTCCGTAATTTTGGTAAAAAATCTTTAACTGAGCTAGATGAACTTGTAGCGGTTAAGAATTTAACTTTCGGAATGGACTTAGCTAAATACAAATTAGATAAAGAATAATTCAATCCCGCTCGCGGGATTAAATTTAAAATAGCAATGAGACACGGAAAAAAATTCAATCACTTAAGCAGACAGACTGGACATAGAAAAGCTATGTTAGCTAATATGGCTTGTTCTCTTATTGAGCACAAACGTATTAACACTACTGTTGCTAAGGCTAAAGCGCTTAAACAATTCGTTGAGCCTTTAATCACAAAATCAAAAGAAGATACGACTCACAATCGTCGTATTGTTTTTGCTTACTTACGTAGTAAATATGCGGTAACTGACTTGTTCAGAGACGTAGCTGCTAAAGTTGGAGACCGTCCAGGTGGATACACTCGTATCATTAAAGTTGGAAATCGTTTGGGAGATAATGCTGATATGGCAATGATCGAACTTGTAGATTTCAATGAACTTTACAATGGAGGTAAAAAAGAAGTTAAAAAAGCAAAAAGCCGTCGTGGTGGTAAAGCAAAAAAAGCTGATGAGACTTCTGAGGCTCCAGCTGCTGAGTCAGAAACGACTACTGAAGCTTCTGAATAATTATGAAAGTAATGATTCTATAGAAATCAAGGATAAGCTAATTTTTAGTTTATCCTTTTTTTTTGGATTTTTTTTAAAATTAGTTTGAAATATAACTTATTTTGAAACTTAGGTTTTAATTTTATCAATGAAATTTTTAAAAAATCTTGGAAGCACTGTTTTAAAGAAGTAAATTTGCAAAATATCTAATTACAAATAAAGCAAGCTTTACTGGTTTTATAGGACGATTAAAAACAATAGAAATTAAATAATGAAATACACTACACGACAAAGCGCCATTTTATTACTAAGTGATGGGACTATTTTTCACGGAAAATCTATCGGTATTAGCGGTAAAACTTTTGGTGAAGTTTGTTTTAATACTGGAATGACCGGATATCAGGAGATTTTTACAGATCCTTCCTATTTTGGTCAAATTATGGTTGCAACTAATCCTCATATTGGAAATTATGGTGTTAATGATTTAGAAATTGAATCAGATAGCATCAAAATTTCAGGTTTAGTTTGTAAAAACTTTAGTTTTAATTATTCAAGAGAAGATTCTTCGGGAAGTTTAGAAGATTATTTTATAAAAGAAAATTTAATCTGTATTTCTGATGTTGATACCCGTGCATTGGTAAGTTATATCCGTGATAATGGAGCTATGAATGCTGTTATTTGTACAGATGGTACTTCTATTGAAGATTTGAAAAAAGAGTTGGCCAATGTGCCAAACATGGAAGGTCTGGAGTTGGCGTCGAAAGTATCAACTACTGAACCTTATTTTTTTGGTGATCAAAATGCTACCTATAAAATTTCTGCCTTAGATTTAGGGATCAAAAAGAATATTCTAAGAAACCTGGCTAAAAGAGATTGTTATATTAAAGTGTTTCCATATAACTCAACTTATAAAGATTTAGCTGAGTTTAACCCAGATGGCTATTTCTTGTCAAACGGGCCTGGAGATCCGGATCCGCTTTTTAGTGCTATTGAAGTGGCAAAAGAAATTTTGGCTAATGATAATCCTTTGTTTGGTATTTGTTTGGGGCACCAAGTAATTGCTTTGGCAAATGGTGTTCAGACTTACAAAATGTTCAATGGTCACAGAGGTATCAATCATCCTGTTAAAAACTTAATAACAGGGAAAGGTGAGATTACTTCGCAAAATCATGGTTTTGCTGTTAATAAAGAAGCATTGGATAATCACCCGGATTTAGAGATAACACATCTTCATTTAAATGATGGGACTGTAGCGGGTATGCGTATGAAAAATAAGAATTGTTTTTCAGTGCAGTATCACCCCGAAGCAAGTCCTGGACCTCATGATTCATCATATTTGTTTGATCAGTTTGTTGAGAATATAAAACTAGCTACTGCTAAAACGATATAGTTAATAAATAAAGCTGTTTAATGGTTAAAATGCATTTTTACTATTAAAAATTTTTATAATTTCGAAAAAAAATATAATTTATTAATAAAAAACAAAAATAATGAGTATTATAATTAAAGTTCACGCAAGACAAATTTTTGATTCCAGAGGTAATCCTACTATTGAAGTTGATGTAATTACTGAAAATGGAGTTTTAGGTAGAGCTGCTGTTCCTTCTGGAGCATCAACTGGAGAACATGAGGCTGTTGAATTACGTGACGGAGGAAAAGCTTTCTTAGGAAAAGGAGTTTTGAATGCAGTGAACAATGTAAATACTGTTATTGCTGAAGAATTAGTTGGAACTTCTGTTTTCGAACAAAATACAATTGATCAATTAATGATCGATTTAGATGGTACACCAAACAAATCTAAATTGGGAGCTAACGCTATTTTAGGGGTTTCTTTGGCTGCTGCAAAAGCTGCTGCTAACGAACTTGGATTGCCTTTATACAGATATGTAGGTGGAGTTTCTGCTAATACATTACCTGTACCAATGATGAATATCATCAATGGAGGTTCTCACTCTGATGCGCCTATTGCATTTCAAGAGTTTATGATTTTTCCTGTAAAGGCAACTTCTTTCTCTCACTCTATGCAAATGGGAACTGAGATTTTTCACAGCTTGAAAAAAGTTTTACACGACAGGGGTTTGAGTACTGCTGTTGGTGACGAAGGTGGTTTTGCTCCAAACTTAGCTGGTGGAACTGAAGATGCTTTAGATACTATCAAAAAAGCAGTTGAAAATGCTGGTTATACTTTTGGTGACGAAATTATGATTGCTCTTGACTGTGCTTCTGCTGAATTTTATGTAAACGGTAAATACGATTACTCTAAATTTGAAGGTGAAACTGGTAAAGTAAGATCTTCTGCAGAGCAAGTTGAGTACTTAGCTGAATTAGTGGCTAAATACCCAATTATCTCAATCGAAGATGGAATGGATGAAAATGACTGGGACGGTTGGAAACTTCTTACTGAAAAAATTGGTCACAAAGTTCAATTAGTAGGTGATGATTTATTCGTTACAAATGTGGAACGTCTTTCAACTGGAATTGAAAAAGGAATTGCTAATTCAATTTTAGTAAAAGTTAACCAAATTGGTACTTTAACAGAAACTATTGCAGCTGTTAATATGGCTAAAAATGCAGGATATACTTCAGTAATGTCTCACCGTTCAGGAGAAACAGAAGATAATACTATTGCTGATTTAGCTGTAGCATTAAACTGTGGTCAAATTAAAACAGGTTCTGCTTCTCGTTCTGATCGTATGGCAAAATACAATCAATTATTAAGAATCGAAGAAGAGTTAGGAAGTACTGCTTATTTTCCGGGATTAAATGCTTTTAAGATTAAATAATTTTGTAAGACTTATGTCTTAAATTTAAACCATTCGCTTACGCGAATGGTTTTTTTTTGGAGTTTTAACAAATTCATAGCAGGATTCTTTTTTTAATTAGTCTTAAATTCATTAGATTTGATAAATTATTATTTTAAAGATTTATTTCCGATATATTATGTCAAAAATAGCTACATTAGAAGTAGATGGTCAAAAAATTGAACTTCCGGTAATTACAGGGAGCGAAAATGAATCAGCTATCGATATTAACAAATTACGTGATTTAACTGGTATAATTACTCTTGATCCGGGATACAAAAATTCTGGTTCTTGCAAAAGTGAAATCACATTCTTAGACGGAGAATTAGGAATTTTACGCTACAGAGGATATTCAATTGAAGATTTAGCTGAAAAAGCTAATTTCTTAGAAGTATCTTATCTTTTAATTTTTGGTGAATTGCCAACAGCTCAACAATTAGAGCAGTTTGAAAATGGTATTAAAAAGCATACTCTGGTAAACGAAGAGATGAAAAATATCATTGATGGTTTTCCTAAAACAGCGCACCCAATGGGTGTTTTATCAGCTTTGACAAGTGCTTTAACAGCATTTAATCCAAAAGCGGTAAATGTTGAAAATGAAAAAGAAATGTATGAGGCCATTTGTAAAACAATGGGTAAATTTCTTGTAATTGCTACCTGGACCTATAGAAAAACTATGGGTTATCCGTTGAACTATTACGACAATACACAAGGGTATGTAGAGAACTTTATGCAGTTAATGTTTAAATTGCCTACAGGACCTTATGCTGCTAATCCAGTTATTGTAGATGCATTGGATAAATTATTTATCCTTCATGCAGATCACGAACAAAACTGTTCTACATCTACAGTAAGAATGGTGGGTTCATCTCATGCGGGTTTATTTGCTTCTATCTCTGCAGGAGTTTCTGCTCTTTGGGGGCCACTTCACGGAGGGGCAAACCAGGCAGTGCTTGAAATGCTTGAAGAAATAAATAAAGACGGTGGTGATACTGAGAAGTTTTTAGCTAAAGCAAAAGACAAAAATGATCCTTTCCGTTTAATGGGGTTTGGTCATAGAGTTTATAAAAACTTTGATCCAAGAGCAAGAATAATCAAAAAAGCAGCTAAAGAAGTATTAGAGACATTAGGTGTTGAAGATCCTATTTTAGAAATAGCTAAAAAATTAGAAACAGCAGCTTTGGAAGATGATTACTTCAAATCAAGAAATTTATATCCAAACGTAGATTTCTATTCGGGTATTATTTACAGAGCATTAGGAATTCCTACAGATATGTTTACAGTAATGTTTGCTATTGGTAGATTACCAGGTTGGATTGCGCAATGGAAAGAAATGCGTGAGAATAAAGAGCCAATCGGTAGACCGAGACAAATCTATACCGGACATCCGCTGAGAGACTTTAAGTCGAACAAATAAAAATATTTTAAAGCTTCACTTAACTGTGAAGCTTTTTTTATCTTTGGCCAAAATATAATAAAGTTATGTTGCAATTAAATGTAAAGAACGAAACATCAAGACTGCGCGCCGTAGTTTTGGGTTCCGCTGTTCATAATGGTCCGACTCCATCTTTAGACGAAGTTTATGATCCTAAATCATTGGAACATATTAAAGCGGGAACGTATCCTGTCGAAAAAGATATGGTCGCTGAAATGGAAGCTTTTAATGCCATTTTTCAAAAATATGATGTAAAAGTATATCGCCCTGAAATGATTGAGAATTACAATCAGATTTTTGCCAGAGACATTGGCTTTGTAATAGATGATATTTTTGTAAAGTCAAATATTCTTCCTGACAGAGAACGTGAGTTAGATGCTATTGGGTACATAATTGATCAGATAGATCCGTTGAAAGTAGTTCGTCCGCCGGAGGAAGTTCATATCGAAGGTGGTGATGTAATGCTTTGGAATGATCATATTTTTATAGGAACTTATAAAGGAAGTGATTATAAAGATTATATAACGGCAAGAACAAATATGCAAGGTGTTAATTTTATTAAAGAATTATTCCCTAATAAAGTTGTCAAAGAATTCGATTTGGTTAAGTCCAAAATTGAGGCTCGGGATAATGCATTGCACTTAGATTGCTGTTTTCAGCCCGTTGGAAAAGATAAAGGGATTATCTATAAAAGAGGTTTTCGTGAAGAGGCTGATTATATGTATTTAGTAAATCTTTTTGGGAAAGAAAACTTATTTCATATCGAAAGAAACGAAATGTATAATATGTTTTCTAACGTATTTTCTATTGATGAGAATGTAGTGGTTTCAGAGAAAAACTTTACAAGATTAAACAATTGGCTTCGTGCAAATGGTTTTACAGTAGAAGAAATTCCGTATGCCGAAATTGCAAAGCAGGAAGGGTTGTTGAGATGTTCGACGCTTCCATTAATTAGATATTAAATATTTGTTTCAAGTTTTCAGGTTTCACGTTGCAACAAACTTGAAACTTGAAACCTGAAACAGAAAAAAAAATAAAAATGAAACAAACTACAAATGCAATTTTGATGATTCGGCCAGTTGCCTTCAGAATGAATGAGCAAACTGCGGTGAATAATTATTACCAAAAAGTATTAGACGGACTTTTGCCTAGTACTGTCAATGCAAAGGCGCAACAAGAGTTTGATGCTTTTGTTGAAAAGTTAAGAGCCGTTGGTGTTGATGTTACAGTTGTCGATGATTCTTTAGAAACAGATACTCCCGACAGTATTTTTCCGAACAATTGGGTTTCTTTTCACGAAAATGGTGACGTAGCGCTATATCCAATGTTTGCTGAGAATCGTCGTTCAGAACGTCGTGAAGATATTTTAGATATTCTTGAAGACAAAGGTTTTGAGATCGCTAATATAATGGATTATACATCTGCAGAAGAAGATGGTTTTTTTCTTGAAGGAACCGGAAGTTTGCTTTTAGACAGAGCGAATGCCAAAGCGTATTGCGCTTTATCGCCTCGTGCTGATGAAGAGTTATTTATTGAATTCTGTGAAGATTTTGATTATGCGCCGGTAATTTTTGAAGCCTTTCAAACCGTTGACGCAGAACGTAAATTGATCTATCATACCAATGTTCTGATGTGTCTTGGGGAAACTTTTGCGGTTATCTGTGCAGATTGTATCGATGATAAAAAAGAACGCAAAATGGTTCTTGAGAATTTAAAAGCCGATAAAAAAGAAATTATTCTGATCACAGAAGCGCAGGTGAATAACTTTGCCGGTAATATGCTCGAAGTTCGTGGCACAGATGATAAGAAATATATTGTCATGAGTGCATCTGCACATCAGAGTTTGACCTCAAAACAGATTGCTCAGTTAGAAAACCATGCTGAAATTTTGAGTTCAAGTCTGGATACTATAGAAGCTTGCGGAGGCGGAAGCGCCAGATGTATGATGGCCGAAGTTTTCCTGCCGAGAAATTAAGTTTTAGAAACTTCAAAAAAAAAATCCAAATTCCATACTGAAATATTCAGCTTTTGGAATTTGGATTTTTTTTTATTTAAAATAGGGAATAAGTCACATCAAATTTACTTTTACGATATTAATTATTGAGCTTACAATATATTGGATTCCGATCGAGATAACAATAAAACCAACAATTCTCGAAATAGCGACAATTCCTGAAGCGCCTAAAATTCTGGCCAGATAATGTGCGCTTTTAAGAATAGCGAAAATTGCAACTGCAATGGCAAAAATGGCTAAAGACGAAAAAGCCATTTCTTTCATTCCGCTATGTTCCTGATGAAAAGCAATCAATAAAGAAATGGAGCCTGGACCAGCCAGCATTGGTATGGCTAATGGTGTAAGGGCGATATCGTTTCGTTGTTGTATTTCGTTTTCTATTTTTTTATTGATTCCGCGTTTTTTATTGAATTTTCCGGAAAGTAATGAGAATCCTGAATTTACAATTATAATTCCTCCGGCAATCCTAAGGGCATCAATGCTGATTCCAAAAAAAGATAAAACATATTGGCCAATAAAAAACGAAACGATCAAAATGATAAAGACATTTATGGCCGTCCAAAGCGAAATGCGTGAACGCTCTTTTTGAGAGTCATGTTGGGTTAGTCCAACAAAAATTGGCACAGTGCCAATTGGGTTTAATACCGAAAAAAGAGCGGCAAATAAATAAATGAATATATCCATACTGTTTTAGTTAGTGAAGTAAAAATAGTCAATTTTTAATATTTCAGGGTAAATTCATATTAGGATATTGTTTTTTGATGCTATTAATTCTATATCAATAACCTAAAGTAAGCTCATTCTTTTTGATTACTTTTGTAGCATATTTTAAAATGATGAAAAACAAAAAAACTTTAGTTCTGGGTGCTACCACAAAACCAGATCGTTACGCTTTTAGAGCTATAAATATGTTAGTAGAAAAAGGACATACTGTTTTAGCAATTGGTCAGAATACTGGCGAAGTTGCAGGTGTAAAAATTTATACCAAAGCAATTCCTGTAAAAAACATTGATACAGTGACGCTATATTTAAATCCTGCCCGCCAGCGTGATTATTATAATTACATCATAGAAGCGCAGCCTAAAAGAGTGGTTTTTAATCCTGGGACAGAAAATCCGGAATTCTATCAGTTGCTGGAATTAAACAATATTAAGGCTGAAGTAGCTTGTACTTTGGTTTTATTAGCTACAAATCAATATTAAACTTTTTTAGGAGCTCATCCCGCACCCGAGCCTGAAAGTGCGAATTGGCGAAGCAATTCGTTGCAATCTTTTTGTTTTTTAAAGAAAAAAACAAAAAGGATTTCCACTTCTATCGGGGCTAAAAAGAAACATTAAAATAGTATTTTTGTAGTCATGGAATTTTCATCAAAACTAATAGAAAAGGCAGTCAGTGAAATGTCTCAATTACCAGGAATTGGTAAGCGTACTGCATTGCGATTGGTTTTGCATTTATTAAAGCAGCCCAAAGAACAAACAGGTTTTTTATCTCAGGCGTTACTCAATATGCGTGCAGATATAAAATTTTGCGAAAGCTGTCATAATATTTCAGACACAAAAGTTTGCGAAATCTGTGCAAATCCGGTCCGAAATCATCAGACGATTTGTGTAGTGGAAGATATTCGTGATGTTATGGCGATCGAAAATACTGGGCAGTACAAAGGAATTTATCACGTTTTGGGAGGGAAAATTTCCCCAATAGAAGGCGTGGGGCCAAGTCAGCTAAATATTTCAACCTTAGTAGAAAAGGTAAAATCCGGTGCAGTAGTGGAAATTATTTTTGCGCTCAGTTCAACCATGGAAGGAGATACCACAAATTTTTATATCTATAAACAAATTGCCGAATCAGAAATTATAATTTCTACAATTGCAAGAGGAATTTCTGTAGGTGATGAATTAGAATATGCAGACGAAATTACACTTGGAAGAAGTATTTTGCATCGTGTTCCGTTTGAAAAAACTTTTAAAAATAATTAGATAGATTATATAAATGAAAACATCAACTCAGAATACAATTTTAATTACAGGCGGAGCTGGTTTTATTGGCTCCAATTTGTCCGGGTATTTTTTAGGATTAGGGCATAAAGTAATCTGTCTCGATAATTTTGCGACAGGGCACCGTCATAATTTGAAAGATTTTATAGAGAATCCTAATTATAAATTAATTGAAGGAGATATTCGAAATATTGCCGATTGTGTTTTAGCGGTCCAAGGTGTTGATTATGTTTTGCACCAGGCAGCTTTAGGATCAGTTCCAAGATCAATTAACGATCCAATTACAACAAACGATGTAAATGTTTCAGGCTTTTTGAATATGCTGGTAGCTTCTCGCGATGCAAAAGTGAAAAGATTTATATATGCAGCAAGCTCTTCTACATACGGAGATTCTCAGGGATTACCAAAAGTCGAAGATGTTATTGGTAAACCATTATCGCCTTATGCTATTACAAAATATGTAAACGAATTATATGCTGAAATTTTCAGTAGAACTTATGGAATAGAAACTATAGGATTGCGTTATTTTAATGTTTTTGGCAGAAAACAAGATCCTAACGGTGCTTATGCGGCTGTTATTCCAAAATTTGTAATGCAATTGATGAAACATGAAAGTCCCGTGATTAACGGTGACGGAAATTATTCGCGTGATTTTACTTATATCGATAACGTGATACAGATGAATGAATTGGCAATGACAAGTCAGAATCCGGAAGCGGTAAATACAGTTTATAATACTGCATATGGAGATCGAAATACATTAAACGATTTGGTGGGCTATCTAAAAGAATATTTAACTGAATTTGATTCAAAAATTGCAGATGTCGAAATTGTTTATGGTGCCAACAGAGCGGGTGATATTCCGCATTCATTGGCAAGTATCGATAAAGCAAAAAAAGTGCTGGGTTACGATCCGAAATTCTCTTTGCAGGACGGATTAAAAGAAGCGGTCAGCTGGTATTGGAATAATTTAAAATAAGGATCAAGATAATAGTAAAAGATGAAAATTACAAAAATTTGTTGCATTGGTGCAGGTTATGTTGGAGGTCCGACAATGGCAGTAATTGCTCAAAAATGCCCGAATATTCAAGTGACAGTTGTCGATTTGAACGAACAAAGAATTAAAGACTGGAATGATCCCAATACAGATAATATTCCGATCTATGAGCCGGGACTTTCAGAAATAGTCGCTGAGGCAAGAGGACGAAATCTGTTCTTTTCCACAGAAGTAGAAAAAGCTATTGACGAGGCTCAGGTGATTTTTATATCAGTAAACACGCCAACCAAAACTTACGGAAAAGGAAAAGGTATGGCTGCTGATTTGAAATATATTGAACTTTGCGCCAGACAAATTGCCAAAGTCGCCAAACAAAATAAAATTGTAGTAGAGAAATCGACTTTGCCAGTTCGTACGGCCGAGGCCATAAAAAGCATTCTGGATAATACAGGAAATGGGGTTCAGTTTCAGATTTTATCAAATCCTGAATTTTTAGCTGAAGGGACAGCGGTTACCGATTTATTACATCCGGATCGAATTTTAATTGGAGGTGATACGACTCCGGAAGGGGAAGAAGCAATCAATGCTTTGGTTGATGTTTATGCAAATTGGGTTAGTAGAGATAAAATATTGACGACTAATGTCTGGTCGTCAGAATTGTCTAAGTTAACCGCAAATGCATTCCTGGCACAGCGTATTTCATCTATAAATGCCATGTCTGAGTTATGTGAAAAAACAGGTGCTGATGTAAATGAAGTAGCCAGAGCAATTGGAATGGATAGCAGGATTGGCCCGAAATTTCTAAAAGCATCAGTTGGCTTTGGGGGATCTTGTTTTCAAAAAGACATTCTGAATTTGGTTTACATTGCAAAATCTTATGGATTGAATGAAGTGGCCGATTATTGGGAACAGGTGATTATTATGAACGATCATCAAAAAAGAAGATTTTCAAATAAAATTGTTCAGACTCTATACAATACAGTTGCTGATAAGAAAATCACATTTTTAGGATGGGCTTTCAAAAAAGATACCAATGATACCCGTGAATCTGCCGCGATCTATGTAGCGGATGATTTGATTAACGAGCAGGCAAAAATTGCTGTTTATGATCCCAAAGTTTCAAGAAATAAAATGTTAAGTGATTTAGATTATTTAGAAACCAGAACAGGTGAAGAAAATAGTAATGCATTAACGATCTTAGATGATCCTTACGAAGCCTGCAAGGGAGCGCATGCCATTGCTATTCTTACAGAATGGGATGAGTTCACAACTTACGACTGGCAAAAAATTTACGATTCGATGCACAAGCCTGCTTTTCTTTTTGATGGAAGAAATATTTTGAACACAAAAGAACTGGAATCAATAGGTTTTATTTACAGAGGGATAGGCGCTTAATCAGTAACTATTGAGTTAAGATCTAATATGGAAGGTAAAGAAAATAGGTTTGCAATTTTGTTTCAATAAAAAGAAAAAATGAAGAATTGGTATGTAGTGTACACAAAACCCAAATGGGAAAAAAAAGTTGCAGAAAAACTTACAGAGGTTGGGATAGAATGTTATTGCCCGTTAATTACTCAAATGAAGCAATGGTCAGACAGAAAAAAGGCTATTGAGGTACCTCTTTTTAATTCCTATGTATTTGTTCAGTTAGAAGACGGGAATAGAAATTCGGTTTTTCAGGTTTCTGGTGTCGTTCGCTATTTGTTTTGGTTAGGGAAACCTGCAATTGTTAAAGACGGGGAAATCGAAATTATAAAGACTAGTCTTAAAGCTCCGAATATTAGTGATATTTCGGTGACTTCTATTCAGGTTGGAGACCGAATAAAATTAGAGACAGGAGTATTTAGTAATCAGGATGCAATAGTTCAGGAAATATCGAATACCTATTATACGCTGGTTTTGGAATCTTTAGGCTGTGTCCTTAAAATAAAATACAAATAATTTAGTTATATTGTGTAACTATTGGCATTCAACAGAAGGTAAAATTTCTCCAAATAGAAATTTTATCGTCTGTTTTTTTATTTTAGGGTGTTTTTTATGTGTTGATTGGTAAGGGGTTGGCATTTCTTATTTGTTAGTTTTTTCTGTATTACGGGAAACCGTATTGAATAAATTGACTTAATATGTTATATTTGCCGAAAATGAATTTAGAGTAGCTGTGTCAAACCTTTGTGACTCAGAAGGGCGAAGCCGTGAATTGTTATGACTGAAATAGATAAAAAAGAGTACAAATTGATCGAAAATATAAAAATAGCTATTGTTGGCTTAGGTTATGTTGGCCTGCCTTTGGCCAGATTATTTGCTACAAAATATTCAGTTATAGGTTTTGATATCAATGAATCCAGAGTAGTTTCTTTAAAATCAGGTACCGATACAACATTAGAAGTAGATGATGTTACTTTGCAAAGGGTGTTAGTGGATAATCCCAACACTGAAAAAGGATTGTATTGTACCACTTCCTTAAACGATTTGGCAGATTGTAATTATTTTATAATCACAGTTCCAACTCCGGTAGATAAAAATAATCGACCTGATTTAACTCCTTTGTATAAATCGAGTGAGTCCGTTGGTAAAATACTAAAAAAAGGAGATATCGTAATTTACGAGTCGACGGTTTATCCGGGTGTTACAGAAGAACAGTGCGTTCCTGTTTTAGAAAAAATTTCAGGATTAAAATTTAATGAAGACTTTTATGCAGGATATTCTCCAGAAAGAATAAATCCGGGAGACAAAGAACATACGGTTGAAAAGATTTTGAAGGTAACTTCAGGATCAACGCCAGAAATTGGTTTAAAAGTCGATGCTTTGTATAAGTCAGTAATTACTGCCGGAACACATTTAGCTCCAAGTATAAAAGTGGCAGAAGCGGCAAAAGTGATTGAAAACTCACAAAGAGATATAAACATCGCTTTTGTAAATGAACTGGCTAAAATATTCAATTTAATGAATATTGATACACAGGAAGTATTGGCAGCAGCCTCTACAAAATGGAATTTTTTGCCCTTTAAGCCAGGATTAGTAGGAGGGCATTGTATTGGTGTCGATCCTTATTATTTAGCACAAAGAGCTCAGGAATTCGGATATCATCCTGAAATCATTTTAGCAGGCCGACGTTTGAATGACAGCATGGGCGAATATGTGGCTTCGCAAATCGTAAAGCTGATGATTAAAAAAGGAATTTCGGTTAACGGAGCCAATCTCTTAATGCTGGGAATTACTTTTAAAGAAAATTGTCCTGATGTTCGTAACACCAAAATTGTTGATGTTGTAAAAGCATTAAAAGAATACGGTATTGTAGTAACCATATTTGATCCTCTGGCTAATGCGAATGATGTAAAAAAAGAATATAATCTAATAACAATTAACAGTCTTCCAAACGATAAATTTGACGCGCTAGTTTTGGGAGTAGCACATGCTGAATTTTTACAGCTGAATTTTGCCGAGTTGCAAAATGAGAACAGTTTAATATACGATGTAAAAGGAGTTTTGGGAACTATAGCAGATAACAGGCTTTAATTTAATAAATTATGAAAGTAGGAATAACTTTTAGCGCTTTTGATTTATTGCATGCCGGACACATTAAGATGTTAGAGGAGGCAAAAAGAGAATGCGATTATTTGATAGTAGGTTTGCAGACAGATCCAACACTTGATCGTCCTGAAAAAAATAGCCCTTCCCAAACGGTAGTAGAAAGATACATACAATTAAAAGGCTGTAAATTTGTAGATGAAATTGTTCCCTATGCAACAGAACAAGATTTAGAAGATATTTTAAGATCCTTTAAAATAGATGTACGTATTATAGGTGATGAATATCGGGAGAAAAACTTTACCGGGCGTGCTTATTGCGAACAAAAAGGAATAGAGTTATATTATAATGTTAGAGATCATAGATTCTCAAGTAGTAACCTAAGAAAAGAGGTTGCTGAGAAACAATTAAAAAAAATATAAGATGGTAGTGCCGATAACTCATGTTATTTTGACTGGTGGTGTGGGGAGCAGATTGTGGCCACTTTCAAGAAAAAGCCTGCCAAAACAATATTTGGAGATATTTGAAAATAAATCTTTATTCGAGATGACTGTTGATCGCAATAGTCATTTAGCGAATAAGGTAATGGTGGTAGGAAATGTAGATAATCATCATTTAAGTAGTAAAGTGATGGATAAAACCAAAACTTCTTACGTGAATATAGTGGAAGCGACACCACGAAATACTGCTGCCGCAATTGCTTTTGCTGCATTTGCTTCAAATCCGGATGATATCTTAATTGTAACACCTTCGGATCATATTATTGATAAAATGGAAGATTATAATCAAGCGATTAATGAAGCCATCTTAAAAGCGCAAGAAGGATTTATTGTAACTTTTGGTATTATTCCAACAAAACCGGAAACGGGATATGGTTATATCGAATCAAAAGGGGATAAAGTCGTTTCATTTCGCGAAAAACCCAATCAGACTACAGCAAAAGAATTCATTGCAAAAGGAAATTTCCTTTGGAATAGTGGAATGTTTTGTTTTAAAGCCAGCGTCCTTTTAGAGGAACTAAAACAATTCCAGCCTGATGTTTATGAGAAATCAAAAGCAGTTTGGGAAGCAAGCGAAAATGGGTTTTTAGATTTAAATTTATCATTAGAAATTCCATCCATCAGTATTGATTACGCTGTAATGGAACGCAGTAAAAAAATAAAAGTCGTACCGGCAGCTTTTTCATGGTCCGATTTAGGGTCATTCGAATCAGTTTATGACTATTTGGTTTCAAAAAATCACCCAGTTGATAAAAACGGCAATATGGTCATTGGTTCAGGTAAACACACTACTTTTCTGGGATTAAAAAATACTATTTTTGTCTATACCGATACAGCAAATTTAATTTTACAAAAAGAAAACTCACAAGATGTTAAGGATATCTATAATGAGTTGGAAAAAATAAATTCAAATTTATTAAATTAATTGAAATTTAAAATGAAAAAAATTCTTATAACCGGCGGTGCTGGTTTTATTGGGTCTCACGTAGTAAGACGTTTTGTAAATAAATATCCTGAATACCAAATCTTCAATTTAGATGCTTTGACTTATGCAGGTAATCTGGAGAATATTAAGGATATCGAAAACCAACCCAATTATACTTTTATAAAAGGAGATATCGTTGATGAGACTTTTATAGTTGAGCTTTTTTCATTACATAATTTTGATGGTGTTTTGCATTTGGCCGCGGAATCCCATGTCGATCGTTCTATTGAAGAACCTTTGGCATTTGTAAAAACAAATGTTATTGGAACGATGAATTTATTGAATGCTGCGAAAAATCAATGGAAAGATAATTTTGAAGGGAAACGTTTCTATCATATCAGTACCGATGAAGTGTATGGTTCGCTTGGAGTTGAAGGTCTTTTTACAGAAACTACTTCTTACGATCCTAATTCACCTTATTCAGCTTCAAAAGCAAGCTCTGATCATTTTGTAAGAGCTTATGGAGAAACGTATGGTTTGCCTTATGTTTTAACCAACTGTTCAAATAATTATGGATCATATCATTTTCCTGAAAAATTAATTCCTCTTTTTATAAATAATATTATAAATAATAAGCCATTACCTGTGTATGGAGATGGAAATTATACGCGTGACTGGCTTTTTGTTGAAGATCATGCTATTGCTATAGATTTAGTTTTCCACGAAGGAAAGAATCATGAGACCTATAATATTGGAGGCTTCAATGAATGGAAAAATATTGATCTGGTAAAATTACTATGCCAAATTATGGATCAGAAATTAGGAAGATCGGAAGGAACTTCTCAAGAATTGATTACTTATGTAAAAGACAGACCTGGACATGATTTACGTTATGCAATAGACGCATCGAAAATTAATAAAGAATTAGGATGGAAACCTTCTGTTACTTTCGAAGAAGGCTTAGAAAAAACAATTAATTGGTATCTTAATAATGAAGAATGGCTGCATAATGTAACCTCTGGATCTTATAAAGAGTATTATCAAAAACAATATTCATAAACAATAAACAATTTTATTTAAACCACACTTCAGGTTAAATTATAGTTTCATATGAAAAAGATAACATACGTTCTTACGCTGCTTTTTATTTTATTGTTGTCATTTAATGCGAATGCTCAGGACATACTCAAATCCAAAGATTTAAGTACTGTTAAAGTCGATTATTTGTCTGATGATGATTTGGCTAAAATTAGTGCTCAATTAAAAAGCAACAATGCTACAATTGATAGTGTAGAGTCAATGGCTTTATCAAAAGGCATGACTCAAACTGAGTTTAATAAGCTTAGAATTAAGCTTACTGAATATGAAAAGAAAAATGCTAAAGGAGTTACAAATGATAATAGTAAGCCAAAAATAGTAGATAAGGATTCGGATTTTGGAAGAAAACAAGAGACAATTAAAAATAATAAAGTAAAAGATTCAACTAATGCTTTAATTTTTGGATCTGAATTGTTTGATAATCCTACTTTAAATTTTGAACCTGATTTAAAATTAGCAACTCCTATGAATTATGTTCTGGGACCTGGAGATGAATTGCAGGTAAGTGTTTATGGTGTTCAGGAATATAATGCCAGTATACCAGTAAGTGTAGAAGGAAAGGTAACAATTGACTATGTAGGACAAATTTCGGTTTCCGGAATGTCAATCGAAGCCGCTACTCAAAAAATAAAAGCATCTATTGCCAGAGTATACAGTACAGTTAGCTCGGGGCAATCTCAGGTTAGTGTTAGTTTAAGTCGAATTCGTACCATTAAAATTACTATTGTAGGAGGAAAGCAACCCGGTAATTATTCTATTTCTTCTTTGGCAACAGTTTATAATGCTTTGCATTTGGCTGGTGGACCTGGGAAAAATGGAAGTTACAGAAACATTGAACTAATTAGAAATAATAAAGTTTACAAAAATGTAGACATCTATAAGTTTTTGGTGAAAGGAGATCAATCTGATAATGTGAGTTTGAAAGATAATGATGTTATTCGAATTCCAGCCTATAGTCAGAGGGTGACAGTTGAAGGGGAAGTAAAACGTCCCGGGATTTTCGAGATGAAAAAAGGAGAAAAGTTTTCTGATTTATTAAATTTTGCTTCTGGTTTTAATGAATTTGCCTATACTGCATCAGTAAATGTAATGCAGAAAACAGGAAAAGAATTTAAAGTGCATGATATCAATGAAAGTGAGTATAATACATATTTACCACAATCTGGAGATGTCTTCAGGGTTACTAAAATTTTAAATCGATTTGAAAATCGTATTAAAATTGAAGGAGCGGTTTTTAGACCGGATTATTATTCTTATAGCGAAGGAATGAGAATTTCTGATCTTATTACAAGAGCAGAAGGTCTTAAAGAAGATGCTTATACAAAAAGAGCAAGGATAATTCGTTTAAAAACAGATTTGACAACAGAAATTGTTAATGTAGATTTAAGTGCTGCTTTATCGGGAGATTTAAGTGCTGATTTAGAATTGAAAAGAGAAGATATCGTAACTGTCTACTCTATTTTAGATTTTAGAGAAGAATATAAAGTAACGATTGATGGGGAAGTAAAAAATCCTGGAGTATACGAATATTTTGAAAATTTAACTTTAAATGACTTGGTGGTACAGGTTGGTGGTTTTACAGGTTCAGCATCGAAAAGAGTTGAAATTGCAAGAATGGTAAAATCTGATGTGATTGACGATGCGGATCCAAAGCGTATTGAATTGCTTGAGCTCGAAATTACGGCAGACAATAACGAACAAGTAAAAAATTTCATTCTAAAACCTTTTGATGTTATTAATATTCGAAGAATGGCAGTTTACGAAAAACCGGAAGTGGTTTCAGTTGTTGGGGCTGTTAGTTATCCTGGTAAATATGTTTTAGCTAATAAAAAAGAGACTGTATATAATGTTGTAATGAGAGCAGGAGGATTAACTTCTATTGCGAATTTAGATGGAATGAAAATTAAAAGACCTATCAAACAGGAGCAAATTGATCAATTAGAGCGTATTGACCTTAATCTGTCTAAAAATGATACACTTAAAGAGAAGTTAAGCAAAAAGTTAAAAGAGGATTTAAAATATGTTACGATTCCTGTAAATTGGGAAAAAATTGTAAAGGATAAAAATCATTATTCTAATGTTACTTTATTTCCTGGAGACGAGATTGAAGTGGCAATTTATAATGAGGGAGTAAAAGTAACAGGAAACGTATTGTTGACATCGGAGATACCTTATAGAAATGGGAAAGGATTCAAATATTATATTAACTCGGTTGGGGGAGTTGATAGTAAAGGCTGGAAGAAAAAAGCGTATATCATTTATCCTAATGGAAAAGCCGATGTAACAACTTCATTTTTGTTTTTTAGATCTTACCCTAAGGTTGAACCAGACTCACAAATTGTAGTTCCTGAAAAACCTGAAAGGAAAAAAATGAGTGCTGGGGAATGGGCTGGGTTAGGAACTGCTTTTGCGAGTTTAGCATTATTAATTGTTACGGCATTTAAATAGAATTTTTAATGAAGGATAGTAAGGTTGTTGAAAACGATGAAATATCGTTAAAAGAATTATTTGAAAAAGCTAAAAAATGGTTTGACTATTTGCTTTCCAGATGGAAAATTATTCTATCAATGGGAATACTTGGCGGTGCTTTAGGATTAACATATTCTTTTCTGAAAAAACCTGTTTATACTGCTACTTTATCATTTGCTTTAGAAGATGATAAGTCTGGAGGTGGTTTAGGTGGTGCTTTAGGGTTGGCAAATTCTCTTGGTTTGGATATAGGAGGAGGTGGAGGGAGTATTTTTACTGGCTCTAATTTAACTGAGTTGTTTAAATCGAGATCCATGGTGGAAAAAACATTATTGTCTCCTGTTAAAAGTAATGGTAAAATTATCTCGTTAGCTGAGATGTACATTCAGAATAATGAGTGGAGAGAGTTATGGAAAGAAAAACCTAAATTAGCTAAGATTAAATTTCCACCCAATGCTGATCGAAAAAAATTTACGAGAGTGCAAGATAGTATAATTGGGTCTATGTATATGATTTTGTCTAAGACCTCTTTATCTGTGGGACAAAGAGATAAAAAAATATCAATTATTAGTATCGATGTCTCTGCAAATAACGAAATCTTTGCTATGCTTTTTTGCGAATCTTTAGCAAGTGAAGTAGGTAGATTTTACATAGAGACAAAAAGTAAAAAGGCAAGGATGAACATGGCTATTTTAGAACGCCAAGTTGATTCAATAAGAGGGGAACTTAATGGAGCTATTACAGGAGTAGCAGTAGCCAATGATAATACTTTTAATTTGAATCCTGCTTTGAATGTTCGTAGAGCACCTTCAGTTAGAAGACAAGTTGATGTACAGGCAAATACTGCTATACTGACTGAATTGGTAAAACAGGCTGAATTGGCAAAAGTTACTTTGCGCAGAGAAACACCATTGATACAAATTATTGATCGGCCAATTTTGCCATTAACAAAAGAGAGATTTAGTAAATCAAAAGGGATACTTTTTGGTGGATTTTTAGCGAGTTTTTTAGCAATTTTCTTTTTGTTACTTAGAAGATTTTTTAAAGAAATTATGAAATAATCATAATAAGATGAAAAATTATACTTTAAAAATTCAGGAAATTAAAAAAGAAACTAATGATACAGTTACATTATGTTTTAAACAACCGGGATTAAAAAAAATTAAATATTTAGCTGGCCAGTATTTAACGCTTCAATTTAGAATTAATGGAAGAAGATACATTCGACCTTATTCATTTTCTTCTACTCCTCTAATTGACCTTTCACTTAATGTAACTATAAAACGTGTTCCCGGAGGGATAGTTTCTAATTATATAAATGATCATATAAAAGTTGATGATGTAATTGAGGTTCAGGAACCATTAGGGGATTTTATTTTTGACACAAATGAATTAATAAAATCAGCTGTTTTTTGGGGAGTTGGAAGCGGTATTACGCCTCTTTTTTCAATGATAAAAGATTTACTAAAAGTTCATCCTGATATAAATATTTATTTGGTTTACGGTAATAAATCTAAAACAGCAGTGATTTTTTATGAGGAATTAGAAAAACTTAAATCAATGTATTCAGAACGTTTTAAGATATATTATTTTTATTCGAAAGAAGAATTTTTTGGTAACGAATCACATAATTTTCATGGAAGGATAAATTCTGATTTTGTTAGTGATCTGATAAAAAAAATTGGACAGCCTACAAGACATTATGTATGCGGACCGATCGGACTAAAAAACACAATTAAAGATTCTTTACTCGATCTGACAGGAAATTTGGATAACTTTTTTTCTGAAGATTTTGAAATTGTTAAAAATCCTGAAGATTTTAAAGATATAAATAATCAGGAAATTGTATTGAGTTTTCAAGGAGTTAAAAATAATATTACAATAAATAAAGGGAACTCAATATTAGAGGAAGCATTGGAAATGGGTCTTGAATTGCCATATTCATGTCAAACAGGAAATTGCAGTACATGTAAAGCAACTCTTAAATCAGGCGAATTAAAAATGATAGGATTAAGCAAACCTAGAACAGATTTGAATGAAAATGAATATTTATTATGCTGTAGTTACCCCATGACAAATAATGTTTGTGTTGAGATATAAATAAAAAATAATCATAGATAAAAATATAATAATGAAAGTAGTAATTTTTGCAGGTGGTTTCGGGACCCGTCTTATGGAAGAAACCGAAGCCAGACCAAAGCCGATGGTAGAGATTGGTGGAAAACCTATCTTGTGGCATATATTAAAAATGTATGAGCAACATGGTTACAATGAGTTTGTTATCTGTTTAGGATATAAAGCGACTTTTATTAAAGAATATTTTTATAACTATTATTTGCATAATTCTGATGTAACAATTGAATTAGCCAATAATAATATCAATGTTCATTATTCAGAAACTGAATCTTTCAAAGTTACATTGATTGATACAGGCTTGAATACAAATACAGCTGGAAGATTAAAACGTATTCAAAAATATGTTAAAGATGAAACTTTTATGCTAACGTATGGTGATGGCGTTGCAGATGTAAATTTATCTGAATTGCTTAAATTTCATAAATCGCATGGTAGATTGGCAACTTTAACTAGTGTACAGGTTCCTGGGCGTTTTGGAAATTTGGAAATAGGAAATGAAGGTGAGGTTGATAGCTTTATTGAAAAACCAGCTGGTGATGGAATGTGGATTAATGGAGGTTTTTTTGTTTTAGAGCCAGGAATTTTTAAATATTTAGAAAATGACGTTGAGGATATTCAATGGGAAAAAGAACCACTTGGAGCTATTGCTAAGGATCAACAATTAGCAGCATATAAGCACAATGGATTTTGGAAATGTATGGATGCTTTAAGAGATAGAGTAGAATTGGAAGCAATGTGGAATTCTGGAAATGCAAAATGGAAAACATGGTAGTTTCATTATTTGAAAAATTAAAAACATCTTATGATGGAAAAAAAGTCTTTTTAACTGGTCATACTGGTTTTAAAGGTTCTTGGATGTTAAAAACTTTATCTTTATTAGGAGCAGAAGTAAAAGGGTATGCTTTAGAACCTCAAACTAAAGATGATTTATTCCTTCTTATTGAGGGAGACAAAATTTGTGATTCTGTAATTGCAGATTTAAGAGATAAAAAACGGTTAGAGAAAGAGGTTCTAGATTTTCAACCTGATTTTGTTTTTCATCTCGCTGCCCAGCCACTAGTTCGTTTATCTTATGACATACCAGCAGAAACTTTTGGAGTAAATGTTATTGGTACAGCCAATGTATTAGACGCAGTTCGTTTATTAGAAAAAAAATGTGATGTTGTATTAATTACTACAGATAAAGTTTATCATAACAATGAGTGGATTTATCCATACCGTGAAAATGATAGATTAGGAGGATATGATCCCTACAGTGCCAGTAAAGCATGTGCTGAGCTTGTTATAGATTCATATCGTAATTCATTTTTTAATAATAAAATATATAACATTCACAGAAAAGCAATTGCTGTTGGAAGAGCAGGAAATGTTATTGGGGGAGGAGATTGGTCAAAAGATCGTTTGATTCCAGACATAGCGAAAGCCTTTGCAGCTGATAGAGCAGTAGTAATTAGAAATCCTAAATCAGTTAGACCATGGCAACATGTTTTAGAGCCTATTATTGGATATTTATTATTAGGTTCTAATCTGGCAGAAAATCCGCTTGAATTTAACCAGTCTTATAATTTTGGGCCCCATATATCAGATGCATTACCAGTTGAAGAAATGCTAAATCTAGCAATCCAAAGTTGGGGAAAAGGAGAATTTAAAGTGGAATTTGATGAGCATCAACCTCATGAAGCTGGATTGCTAAAATTAGACATTAGTAAAGCCATTACTGAACTAAAGTGGGAGCCGAGATTTGATGCGGAAAAGGCGGTTAATATGACTATTGATTGGTATAAAGCTTTTTTTGAAGATAATAAGAACATTTCAAGTTTCACATCTGAACAAATCAATTATTTTTTAAATAAATAGTAAATGCTCAATTATTTTGAAGATGATTTGAATTTAGTATTTGAAAATACTAAAAATATTTGGTCCAAAATTAGGAATAAGACAATATTTATTACTGGAGGTACTGGATTTTTTGGAATTTGGTTGATAATGAGTTTTGTCCATGTAAATAGAAAACTAGGATTAAATTCAAACTTAATTGTCTTAACAAGAGATAAAAATAAATTTATAAATAACTATAAGTGGATTAGGGAATATAATGAAATTAGTTTCTTAGAAGGTAATGTTTTAAACTTTGAGTTTATAGAAGATAAAATTGATTATATAATCCATGCTGCTACTGAAGCAAGTGTCAAATTAAATGACGAGCAGCCTTTGGTGATGTTTGAAACTGTTGTAAATGGAACCAAGAGAGTTTTGGAATTTGCTAAAATAAAAAAGGTTAAATCATTTCTATTCACAAGTAGTGGGGCTGTATATGGTAAACAACCTTCAGAAATTCAAAATTTATCTGAAAATTTCCGTGGGGCACCTCTTCCTTCCGATCCTATGTCTATGTATGGAGAGGGAAAAAGAATGGCTGAGGTTTTGTGTGCTGCCAATTATAAATTATTTGATTTACCAGTTAAAATTGCCAGATGTTATGCTTTTATAGGGCCATTTTTGCAATTAGATTCTCATTTTGCAGCTGGTAATTTTATTAAAAACTTAATCAATAATGAAGACATACTAATAGAAGGTGATGGTACGCCATATAGATCCTATATGTATTCAGCTGATTTGGTAGTGTGGTTATGGACAATACTATTTGAAGGAAAAGATAACAGTCCTTATAATGTTGGTTCAGATATTGCAGTTAATATAGCTGAATTAGCAAATTTAATTGCAAAAGAAGATAATTTGAGTAAAATAAAAGTTATAGTTAAAAAAAGTAAATCTGATGAACCAGTTTTAAGATACGTTCCAAATGTTGATAAGGCCAAAACTGAATTAGATTTAAAAATTTATACTGATTTAAAAACGAGTTTGACAAAGACAATTTTTTTTAATAAAAATATTTTAAACCTTTCGAAAAAAATAAAATTATGAAAGTATCCGATTTAATAGCAGATTTTTTGATAGATAATGAAATAAAGCATGTTTTTGGGATTATCGGTGCTGGAAATGCACATATTTTTGATTCAATTCAACAAAAAGGATATACTGAAATAATTTGTGTTCATCATGAACAAGCAGCTTGTATGGCAATGCAGACATATTATAGAACTAGTGGTAAAGTCACAGCGGCAATTTTAACAACTGGTGCTGGTTCAACAAATGGAATTACTGGTGTTGTGAGTGCTTGGGCAGATTCAATCCCTGGGATTATAATATCAGGAAATGAACATTCAAAATTTGTTGATTTACATAAAGATGTTAGGATGTGGGGAGTTCAAGGATATGACAGTCCTGCAATGGTTGAAAAGGTAACCAAATATGCATCCAAAGTTTCTGAAGCCAATTTAGTAGTTTATGAATTAGAGAAAGCATATTCAATTGCTACACATGGCCGTCCTGGCCCATGCTGGATTGATATACCAATGAATTTGCAATCAAGTAATATTGAAGAGAATGAAATAGTTCATTTCAAATCAACAGAACTTCCGGAATTAAATTTAGATTCTGATCTAGAATTATCAGAAAATTTAAATTTAATTACAGACGCTTTAGCCAAATCAAAAAGACCATTATTTTGGTTTGGTAACGGTATTAGATTAGCTAATGCTGAATTATTTTTAGAACCGCTATTAGAAAAATATAATATACCAGCTTTGGTAACTTGGGCAGGTATAGATTCTATAGATTCAAACCATCCATTAGTATATGGAAGGGCAGGAACTTATGGGCAAAGAAGTGCTAATTTTATTCTTCAAAATTGTGACTTGTTAATTTGTATCGGGACGAGAATGGCAATCTCGCAAATTGGTTATGATATCAATGAGTTGGCAAGGGAAGCAGAGATAGCAGTAGTAGATATTGATAAATTTGAATTAGATAAATATAGAGAAAGATATAAATATTGTATAAATGCTGATGCTGGTGTTTTTATAAAGAAAATGCTTAATAAAGAACTAGATCAATCGTTAGATTTTTCAAATTGGATTGAAATTTGCAATAATTATAGAGAACAATATCCTTGGTTCAGTTCAGATGATCATCCTGATAAAGATGGATTTATCAATTCTTATCAGTTTATGGAGAAGTTAAACTCTCATTTAAAACCAGATCAGCATATTACAACCGATATGGGCACAGCACTTCTAAGTGGTCACCAGGTTTTAAGAATTGGGAAAGAACAGAGATTGATGACTTCTACTGGATTAGGGGAAATGGGGTATGGTCTGCCGGCAGCGATTGGAGCCTCTGTCGCTAGAGGAAAAGGTGAGGTATTGTGCCTAAATTGTGATGGTGGAATGATGATGAACTTGCAAGAATTGCAAACCGTCGTTCACTATAAATTACCAATAAAACTTTTTATCTTTAATAATGATGGTTATTTAATGATAAAACATACTCAAAATGCTCTTTTTAATGGGAGAAGAGCTGGTGTAGATAGTAATTCGGGAGTGACATGTCCTAATTTTAGTGCATTAGCTACAGCCTTTGGAATACCTTCATTTCAAATTAAAACTTGGGAAGATTTTGAAAATGTAATTCCTCAAGTACAAGAAATCGATGGTTCTGTAATTTGTGAAGTATTTATGCATCCATATCAATTATTTGTTCCAAAATTAGGATTAGCTATTCAAAGTGATGGTAGCTTAATATCACCTCCTTTAGAGGACTTGTCTCCATTTATTTCACGAGAAGAATTGAATAAGAACATGTTAAATGGTTTGCATCCTAAATCATCTAATATCGAAGTTAAAATATAACAAATGAAAAAATTAAGAGTAGCAATATTAGGAAGTGGAAATATAGGGACTGATTTATTAATTAAAATCCAGCGTTCTGAATTTTTAGAATGTGTTTTATTTATTGGTAGAAATTTGTCTTCACCAGGTATGGCCAAAGCTATTGCTATGGGAGTTAAGGTTTCTGATGAAAGTATAAATGCAATAGTGAAAAATTCAGATTTAGTTGATTTAGTCTTTGACGCAACATCTGCTAAAGACGCTAAAATTCATTGGGATATTTTAGATAAGTTAGGTAAAATTGTTGTTGATATGACTCCTGCTAAATTAGGAGTATTTTGTATTCCAGCTGTAAATTTAGATGAAGTCATAGAACACAGAAATGTAAATATGATTACTTGTGGGGGTCAGGCTTCTATCCCGATTGCTCACGTTATAGGTAAGACTCAAAAGAATGTAGAATATATTGAAGTAGTTTCTAGCATTGCTTCAAGAAGTGCCGGTCCAGCAACAAGATTAAATTTAGACGAATATGTTGATACAACTGAAAATGGTATAAAACATTTTTCTAATGTTCCTAGAACAAAAGCAATCTTAAATCTGAACCCTGCTGATCCTTGCATTGATATGCAAACTACTATCTTTGCTCAAGTCGAGAATCCAGATATGGAGTATTTGAAAAAAGAGATTGATATAATGATAAAAAAAATCCAGGATTACGTACCAGGATATAGCCTATTAGTTCCGCCAGTTTTTGAAAATGGAAGAATAGTAATTATGGTTAAAGCACAAGGATTAGGAGATTATTTACCTAAATATGCTGGTAATTTAGATATTATCAATTGTGCAGCGATTGCTGTTGCTGAACAATATTCTAAAAGTTTTAATAATATCAAATAAATTTTCATGATTAAACAAATATTAATTAGCGATCCTACGTTGCGAGATGGAAATCATGCCTGCGCTCATCAGTTAAGTGCTGAACAAATTGCAATTTATTCTGAAGCTGCTGATAAGGCAGGAGTACCTATTGTAGAGGTAGGTCATGGAAATGGATTGGGAGCATCTTCGTTACAAGTAGGATTAAGTAAAGAAGATGATAAAACCATTTTAGAGACAGCTAGAAAGCATCTTAATAAAAGTAAATTAGGTATACATGTTATTCCGGGGTTCGCTACTATTAAAAGAGATTTAGTTAATGCTATAGATATTGGAGTAGATGTTATTAGAGTAGCGTCTCATTGTACTGAAGCAGATATCACTCAACGTCATCTAGGATATGTAAGGGAGAGAGGAAAGGAAGCGTATGGTGTTTTAATGATGAGTCATATGGCATCTGCATCAGTTTTGGTTGAAGAAGCTCAAAAAATGGAACTTTATGGTGCAGAAGGAATTATAATTATGGATTCAGCGGGAGCTTACTTACCCTCAGATGTGCAAGAGAGAATTTCAGCACTAGTAAATGGTTTAAAAGTTCCGGTAGGTTTCCATGCACATAATAATCTTGGATTGGCGATAGCAAATTCTATTACAGCTATTGAGTCGGGAGCAAAAATTCTCGATGGAACCGCGAGAGGTTTTGGTGCTGGTGCTGGAAACGCACAATTAGAAGTTTTGGTAGCTGTTTTAGAAAAAATGGGATATGTAACCGGAATAGATTTGTACAAAATTCTTGACGCATCTGATATAGCTGAGAAAAAATTAATGAGCACTGTTCCAACTATTAAATCAGACAGTATTGTTAGTGGTTTGTCAGGAGTTTTTTCAGGTTTTGCAAAGCATGTTACCAGGATTTCAAATGAATATGAAGTGGATCCGAGAGATGTATACCGTGAATTAGGAAAAAGAAAAATTGTTGGAGGTCAGGAAGATATTATTATTGAAGTCGTGATGGATTTAATTAGAAATCGAAAATAATGAGTTTAGCTAAAAATAAAATTGTATTTGAGGATTGTAAAGCTTCATGTGTGGAAATTGAAAGTTTTTCAATTTTAGATAATCAATCAATCCTAGTCACAGGCGGAACAGGTTTTGTTGGTAAATGGATTGCTGAAATGGTATCTTATATAAATTTTACCAGCAACTTAAACATTAAATTATATTTGTTGGGTAGAGATATAGTTAAGTTTAAAGATGAAGTTCCTCATTTAGCAGAAAAAAGCTTTATAAATTTCATAGAGCAAGATGTGAGGTATTTGCATGATTTACCTATTGATCTAAATTATATTATTCATGCAGCAGGTTCTCCAGATAATAGAGAGCACGTGTCTGATCCATTAAAAACAATTGAAACATTTTATAAAGGAACTCAATCTTTATTGGATGCAGCCTCTAGAATTCAGAATTTAAAAAAAATAGTGCACTTAAGTTCACACCAAGTTTACGGTAAAAATGAAACAGAACAATTAATAAGCGAAAATTCTTTTGGACCTTTTGAAGCACTTAATATTGCTAATTGTTATGCTGAGTCTAAAAGAATAGCAGAAACTTTATGTTCTTATTACAAAAATAATTTAAGATTACCTATAATAATCTTGAGACCGTTTGCCTTTATAGGACCATATCAAGATATAGAAAAACCATGGGCAATTAATAGCTTTATTAGAGATGCAATTTTAGGTGGACCAATCAGAATTTTAGGAAATGGTCTAACGGAAAGGAGTTATTTATACGCAAGTGACATGGCATATTGTATTTTAAAATCATTAATTGATGGTAAAATTGGTGAAATATATAATTTAGGCAGTAGTACCCCAATATCTTTAAATGAATTGGCAATCAAGATACAAAATCAATCTGGATCTAAAATGGAAATTTTAACAAGATCATCTAAGGATTATTTAAGCGTTTCAAAACTAGTGCCTAATACTGATAAAATTAAAAAGGAATTAAATTTTAAAGAAGTATTTACAATTGACGAAGCAATCAATAGAACAATTTTGTGGAATCAGTTAAAAAGGAATAATTAAACTAAAAGATAAAAAATAAAAAGATTTAATCAATCATTGATATGTTACAAAATTTAAAAGAAGATTCTCTATTAAATAGTTTAAGAGAAATTGCAAAAAAGAAATCAACTCAAATTATTGTTGCTGGAGAAAACTATATACCAGTTACAGGAAAAGTATTAGATGAAGAGGATATTTTAATGGGAGTTGATGCTGCCTTAGACGGATGGTTAACAGCAGGACGCTTCGCAAATAAGTTTGAAGCGGATTTTGCTGCGTATTTTGGTGCGCACAGATCTCTTTTAGTAAATTCAGGATCTTCTGCTAACCTTGTAGCATTTTATGCCTTAACTTCTCCAAAATTAGGAGAAAGAGCAATAAAGCCTGGAGATGAAGTTATTACCGTAGCTGCAGGTTTTCCAACAACAATAAATCCAATTATTCAGTTTGGAGCTATTCCAGTATTTATTGATGTTGATATCGCAACACACAATGTGAAAGCAGATATGATTGAAGCAGCAGTTAGTCCTAAAACAAAAGCAATTATGATTGCGCATTCATTGGGTAATCCTTTTGATTTAGATGAAGTAATGCGTGTTGCAAAAAAATATAATCTTTGGGTGGTAGAGGATGATTGTGATTCATTAGGTGCGACTTACAATGGAAAAAAAACGGGTACTTTTGGTGATATCTCTACTTTTTCTTTTTATCCGGCACACCATATCACAATGGGAGAAGGTGGTGCAGTATTAATCAATAATCCAATTTTATCAAAATTAGCTGAAAGTTTTCGTGATTGGGGTCGTGATTGTTATTGTGAACCTGGAAAAGATGATACATGTGGATGTCGTTTTGGACAGCAATTAGGTACATTGCCATATGGATATGATCATAAATACACCTATTCTCATATTGGGTTTAATTTGAAAGTTACAGATATGCAGGCTGCTTTTGGTGTTTCTCAAATAAAAAAGATAGACCAATTCGTACAGCGTCGTAAAGAAAATTATGCTGCTTTATATGAAAGAATGAAAGAATTTGAAGAGGTTTTTATATTGCCTGAGCCAACACCAAATTCAGAACCATCTTGGTTTGGATTTTTACTAACCCTTCGTGAAGGTGATGCTAATGATCGTCATATGTTAGTACAGCACTTAGAGAAGAATAAAATTGGAACTCGTTTGTTATTTGGAGGCAATTTATTAAGACAACCTGCTTACGCTAATATTGAGCATCGTGTTGTAGGATCTTTAGAAAATACTGATACAATAATGAATCAATCGTTTTGGTTAGGTGTGTGGCCTGGATTGAACGAATCACATTATGATTATATTGCAACTACTATTCGCGAATATTTAAATTCATAAATTCATGAAAATTAGCCAATCAAGAGTATTTGGTCTAGATTTATTGCGAGCAATTGCAGTTCTACTAGTTCTTCTAGCACATACATTGCCTATATTAGGAAAAAGTCATATTATAACTTCAATTTCTTCTTTTTCTGCCTTACTAGGAGTTGAATTTTTTTTTGTTCTGAGTGGATTTTTAATTGGTACTATTTTAATTAAAATGCACAATCAGGAAATAATTAATAAATTTCAAAGTATAAAAATTTTTTGGATTAGAAGATGGTTTAGAACTTTGCCAAATTATTATTTAGTTTTAATAGCTAATGCAATTTTATTTTATTTTGCAACAAAACAATTCATATTTTTGACGTCTAATGGTTTGTCATATGTATTTTTTTTACAAAATTTTGCATCAGAATTTAAGAGTGAGTTTTATGGTGTTTCTTGGAGTTTAGCAGTGGAGGAGTGGTTTTATTTACTATTCCCATTATCTTTAATTATCAGTAATTTTATATTTTCCAACAAAAAAAAGTCTTTTTTTGTTGTTATATTCTTTTTTATTTTTGTGCCTTTAATAATTAAAATATTTCTTTCGTTAAATAATTTTCATTTAGAATGGGATGCAGGATATAGAAAGATAGCACTTCTTAGATTAGATGCAATAGGTTTTGGTGTTTTAGTTGCATATTTTAATTATTATAAAAAGACATTTTTAGAAAATAAAAAGAATGTTTTTTTTCTCGTAGGAATTATATCGTTTATATCTCTAAATATACTTTTTTATTTTCTTTTCATACTAAAGTTTGATTTTAATAATCAAAAACAGCTATTCGGTTCGTGTTTCTTTCTGAATACATTTTTTTTTACATTAATGAGTTTTTCAATATCCCTATTAATCCCTTGGGTTAATGATCTAAAACATAAAAATAACAATAATCATATTTATAAAGCTATAAGGCTCATAAGTTTAATTTCATATTCAATATACTTATCCCATCCACTATATATTTTTTTGTGTGAATATGTGAATATTAAATTTAATTTAAATTTCAGTAAATTATTTTTAGTCATTCTTATCTGGTTAATGACAATTTGTGGATCTTATTTGCAATATAATTATTTTGAAGTTAAGCTTACATCTTTGAGAGATAATTTTGGAAGCAAAAAGGACAGAATTTCAATATAAAAATTAAGATCAAATCAGAGAATGAGAAAACAAACAATTAGAGTCGCTCATAAGATTGGAATTGATGGTGCTATTGCTTACACAGTTTTATCGAGAGCCATACAAGCTGCTGGAGGTGTGATTACATTATTATTTGTAGCTAGATTTCTATCTAAAGTTGAGCAAGGTTATTTTTACACATTTGGTAGTATATTAGCAATACAAATTTTTTTTGAGTTAGGTTTGTCTGGAATTATTACCCAGTTTGTGGCTCACGAAAATGCAAATTTAATTTGGCATGATCGAACTAGTTTTGTAGGTTCACCAGAATCAAGTTCAAGGTTGGCTTCTTTACTACGATTTACTATAAAATGGTTTGCAGTTCTTTCTGTTTTATTGATTTTTGGCCTTTTAGTGGCAGGATATGTCTTTTTTAATAAATATGGTAAAGAAAATGTTTCTGTAAGCTGGCAAATTCCTTGGGTTATTCTTTCATTGACAACTTCGTTATCTCTTATGATTTCGCCTATTTTAGCCTTTTTTGAAGGCTTAGGTCTAGTAAAAGAAATAGCGAGAATTCGATTAATACAGCAATTTATACAACTGTCTTTAGTGTTATTATTGTTTTCTTTCGGGTTTAAACTTTTCGCTGTTCCAGTGGCTGCAATAATTGCTTTTTTAGTAGTTCCAATTTGGATTTTCTTTGGAAACAAAAAAAAGATCGTAATTTTTATTTGGAATAAACTTGATAAATGGGGAGTAAACTATAGATTGGAAATATTTCCCTATCAATGGAAAATAGCTTTGAGTTGGATAAGTGGTTATTTTATATTTCAACTTTTTAATCCAGTTCTTTTTGCTACAGAAGGAGCTGTTGTAGCCGGACAAATGGGAATGACATTGGCAGTTTTGAATTCTATATTTTCATTGACATTTAGTTGGATGTCAACTAAAGTACCTGTTTTTTCAGGTTTAATCGCACAGAAAGAGTATGAGAAATTAGATAAACTATTTAGTAATACACTTATACAATCTACTCTGTTAAACATATTTGCACTCACAACCCTCTTTGGGATTGTTTTTGTATTGCGTTATTTTGAAATAAAAATAGCTGGTAAGAATTTTGCAGATAGATTTCTACCTTACTTACCTATGCTATTTATGATGATTCCAGTTTTACTTAACCATGTAATCTCAAGTTGGGCAACTTACATGCGTTGCCATAAAAAAGAGCCCATGTTGATTCCAAGCGTGGTAATAGGAATATCATGTTGCATTTCTACTCTTACACTTGGCAAATATTTTGGAGTAATTGGTCTTACATCAGGTTATATGATTTTGACAGTAATAGCTTTTATATGGACTTATTTTATTTTTACAATCAAGAAAAAAGAGTGGCATAATGGATGATAAATTGCAAATAGATTCTCCAATATTAACTATTAGTATACCTACTTATAATCGACCTGAGGAAATTAAAAAGCAGGTAAGGTTAATATTACCTCAATTGAATAAACGTGTTAATTTGATTGTTTATGACAATTACTCTAATATACCAATAGAAAGTTATTTCACTAATGATGAATTATCGAGATTTACTTTGATTAGGAATAAAGTTAATGTTGGAGGTGATGCAAATATTGCAAGGTGTTTTGAAAATTGTGAAACTAAATGGTTATGGACTTTGTCTGACGATGATTTTGTACGGAATAATGTTGTTGAATATCTTTTAGAATTATTAGATAGAAATTCAGATATAGTTTTTTTTAATTTTTGTAAAGGTGTGTCATTTAGAACATCTGGATTTGATCAATTAACAAAAGAATTTAAGAGCTTTATTGTTTTTTCAAGTTCTTTTACTATGTCTTCGTGTTTATACAACATAGAAAAAATCAAACCTTCCTTACAAGACTATTATAATAATTTATCAAGTATGGTAGGCACGATAGTAATGGTTTTGAAGTATGTTGAGAAAAACGATAATTCAATTTGTGAATTTATAGATGACACATTAATAGATTCATATAATGATCAAGTTGGTTGGGATTATAGAACTTATATACCTCGAACAAGACTTTTTTTGGAAGCGTTTTATAATGCAAAAAAGAATAAAGAATATAATAAGACTCTCTTTTTAGGTTGCCATGTTACAAACTACTGGTTGATAGGGAATGATAGAAACAACAAAAAAGTTTCTCATAGTGAGAGATGGAGTTTGTTTTTATTGGTATTAAAAAATCAAGGATTTGTAAATTCATTAATTTATTGTCCTAAGACAGTTATCCGTCTTTTTTTTACTTTAATCTCGCAAACTACATTCTTTAAAAAGAACTAGAAGTGATTAACAACTTTAAAATATGGAGAAGAGAATACTGTTTATAGCTCACGATGGAGGAGCATATGGAGCAAATCAATCACTAATAAATATTGTGTCTTCTTTAAGAGACAAAGAAATTTTTGTAACTGTAGTTTTTCCTGTTAGGGGAATTATTTGTGATTTATTTGAAGAAAAGGGATGGGATTATTACATAGTTAATTTTAGAAATGAGTTGTGTCCAAGATCAAAGGGGATTATTGCTTATACTAAAAATATTTTAAGGTTATATTATAAAATCTATTTGAATTCAATAGCAATGAAAAAGTTGGGTAAAATAGTTGATGAAAATAAGATTAATATCATTCACTCAAATTCTGGAGTTGTGGCCGTGGGAGTTAGTTTGGCAAAACTAAAAAAGATTAAGCACATTTGGCATTTAAGAGAATATATACATCCTAGTTATGGATTATATGTTTTTGGAGGGCTAAAAAAATATAAAAAAAGAATAAGAAAAACTAAAAATATTATATGTATTACAAATGGTGTAGCAAATAGTTTTGGTGTTGCAGGAAAAGCTTTTATTTTACCTGATGCTATCAGAAAAGAACCTAAATATTTAGAATCTTTACCCAAAAGCAATTACTTTTTATTTTGTGCAGCCTTGACTAAAAGTAAAGGAGTGGAAGAAGCAATAGATGCTTTTGAAAATTTTAAGAGGGTTAATTCTAATTTTAAACTTTTAATAGTTGGAGAAGGTTCATTTGATTATGAAAGTCATCTAAGGGAAAAGGTTAAAAACAAAGGTCTGGAGAATTATGTTATGTTTTTAGGCTTTAGAACTGATATTGATAAATTTATGGCAAATGCCACCGCTTTTTTAATGTGCTCGAGAAACGAAGCAATGGGAAGAGTTACCGTCGAAAGCATGATGAATTTCTGTATTGTTTTTGGATTTAATGACAGTGGAACAATGGAAATTATTGATCACGAGAATACAGGGTATTTATATAATAATGAAGAAGAACTTGTAAATTATATGATTGATATCGTTAATGATGGTGAGAAATTTGAAAAAGTGAGAAAGACAGCGTACGCCTATGCAACCCATAATTTTTTAGAAAAAAAATTTAGTGATAATATAATTAATTATTATGATAATTTATTTATATAACTTCATAATTAATCCACACTCATTAGATATAATTTTTTGTTTTTCTAAAATGCAATTATTTTAAAATTTTTCAGTAAAACAATTATAATGATAAAAAACATGCCGGAAAAAAATAATAAAATAAGTGTTGTATTATGTACATTTAATGGTAGTGCATATTTAAAAAAACAGTTAGACTCCATTCTGGAACAAACATATCCTATAGATGAAATTGTAATAGTTGATGATTGTTCAACAGATTCAACAAAAGATATTTTAATTGAATATCAAAGATTATGCAAAGAAATCAAGCTTTTTTTTAATGATAAAAATTTAGGCTCTAATAATTCTTTTAAACGTGCAATTTCTCTAGCCACTTATGATTACATGGCTTTGTGTGATCAAGATGATATTTGGTTCAATAATAAAATTGAAGTTCAAATGAATTCGATTATTAATTCAAACTTTAAGAAAGATAATAAACCATTAGTAGTTTATCATGATTTATGTTTAATTGATCAGAATGATAATATTACCTATACATCATTTTGGAAGTTGCATAAGTTTATTCCACAAAAAATTACTTTTAAAAAACTCCTTATTTTTAATGTAGTAACAGGATGTACTTGTCTTATTAATAGACAGATGAAAGAAGAAATGCTTAAATCTGATATGGAGGATATTATTATGCATGACTATTTAATTGCTTTAATAGGATATGGATTTGGTAATTCAATTTGTATTAACGAACCATTAATGTATTATCGTAGTCACTTGGGAACTGTGACAGAAAAAGAAAAAATAACATTTGTTAATAGAATTAAAGGTTTTATTTCAAGAGCAAGTAAAGGTAATTATTTAATGCCTTACATTTTGCAGGTAAAAAAATTTAATGATTTATATTATGACGAGCTAGATTTATCTAGAAAAAAGATTATCGGTTCTTTTATTGCTTTAAAAGACAAAAGATTAATTAGTAGAGTTATTTACAAATGGTTTTTGAATTAAAAATTTCTGCTTTATGTTAAAAAAAATCGATTATTTATAGTAAGAAAACACCATTTTTTAATATATAAATTTGAATGTTTTCTTTGTTAACATAGCAGTTGTAAAAAATAAAGTTTAATGAATTTTAAAAAAAAAAAAATATTATTTATAGGGCCTAGATTTCACGATTATGAAAATATGATTAAAAACCAACTTGAGCAAATGGGAGCGTCAGTTGATTTTTTTGAAGAAAGATCCTACGGTTTTGATTTTAATATTGTTAACAATTTTTTTGAGTCTTACATGATTAAGTTTCAGAAAAAGCATTACGATGAAATTTTAAAATCTATTGAAAAAAAAAGTTATGATTATCTCTTCGTTGTTAGAGGATATATGATGCCGATTTCTTTTTTAGAATCATTCAAAAAGAACAATCCACAATGTGAAACTATAATGTATCAATGGGATTCAGAACAAACGAATCCGTTTAGCCATTTAATTAATTCATTTGATAAGGTTAAAACTTTTGATTTTCAAGATTGTGAAGATTTTAATATAGAGTATATTCCATTGTTTTATACAAAAGATGTTGAAGATTATAGATATAAAAAGAAAAACTATGAATATGATTTCTTTTTTATGGGTTATTTTTTTGAAGAAAGATATGAAGCCATTTTAAAATTTAAAGAATTTTGCCTAGTAAAAGGTTATAAATTAAAGCCTTTTTTATATATGCCTTTTACGACCCGTGTTAAGTATTTTTTTAAAAGAAAAGCACTTGACAGATCTATTGTTTCATTTAAACATTTGAAGAGAATGAGCTATTTAGATATACTTTCCAAGAGCCATATAATGGTTGATGTTAGTAATTCAAGACAAACAGGCTTAGCTATGAGAGTAATAGAATCATTAGCTTGTAATACCAAAGTTGCTACTAATAATTCTTTTTTTAAAAAAGATGAATTTGTTAGGGATTCTGGGATGGTTTTACTATTTGATTTAAACAATATCAATATTGATCAAAGTTTCTTTGATGATAATATTGGACAAAAAAAAAGAATTGTGCTTTCTTTAGAGGAGTGGTTAATACAAATTTTTTCTTAGTAAAATGAATCATAAACTATTATATCTTCCTTGTTTTGTATATGTTTTTTCCTTTTCTTCGCTTTTATTGCTTTATCAAATAGGTTGGTCAGACTTGTTTCCAAAATTAAGTGGTTTTTTGTTGTTTTTTTTATTTAGCACAATTTTGGTTGCTCTTTTTTTGACATTTTTGCAGAAAAATAGTCTGAGAATAAGCATTAACAATGTTGATTTAAGTCCTTTGTTCATCAAAAAGGCGTTTTATTTTATCGCAATTGGATATAGTCTTGATTTTTTATATGAATTTACTATTCCAATAATAAAGACTTTCTTAGTGTCGTCTTATTCATACGATGAATTTAAAGGTATTCCGACATTTCATTCAATTTTGGGGACTTTCAATATTTTTTTTTCTATTCTGATGGCTGATCATTATTTAGCAAGCAAGAATAAAAAGACTTTCTTTCAATTTTTTTTGAGTTTAATCCCGTATGTACTCATTATGAACCGTGGAGCTTTAATGATAGTCTTTTCTGCATTTATTTTTTTGTACTTAATGCGATTGAAAACAATCAATATTAAAAGTGTTTTTATCTCAATCGGTACAATTTTAATGGTACTCTATTTATTTGGAGTAGTTGGTAATATTAGGGCAGAGCAAACTAAAGATGATAAAGAATACCTTTTACGAGTTGCAGGAGCTACAGATTCTTTTATTGATAGTGGAGTACCAGTAGAGTTTTATTGGAGCTATATTTATATAATTTCTCCTATGGGAAATCTTCAAAATATAATTATTGAAAAGGAAGATCAATTTGAGATTCATAATGTGGGTATATTTATAACTACTCAGTTGTTTCCAGACTTCATCAGTAAAAGATTAGTTGCAGTATTTAGCTATGAGGATGAATTAGAAGCATTCGATCCTTCTTACTATTTAGTTACACCATTATTAAATGCCCCAACGGTATATTATGGCTCCTATTTAGCTTTAGGTTCTTTAGGTTTAATTATTATGTTTGTTGTTATAATGATAAGTTCTTTAGTTTATCCCTTATTAATTAGAAGAAAAAGTAAATATTATCTAACAGCTCTCGCATCATTAAATTCAATAATTCTATTGGCTACATTCAATAATATGTGGTTTACGGTAGGTACTATTCTACTTTGGCCAATTATTTTCAGTGTTGCAGATAGGATTAAAATTAAAAATTAAAAATATTTAGATTTAAAAGATCTATTAAAATATCGTGTTAGAATGGTGTCAGTAATTATTCCTCTATATAATGGCAGTAAAACAATCAAAAACTGTCTAGATTCTATTAAAAAACAAACTTATCAAGGACCATTAGAAATAATAGTTGTAAATGATGGCTCAAAAGATGAAAGTAGAAAAATTGTTGAATATTATAAAAATCAAAATCAAGATTTAGATATTACACTAATTAATCAAGAAAATGGCGGTGTATCTAAAGCAAGAAATGTTGGGTTAAAAATAGCAAAAGGTGAATTCATTGCTTTATTAGATTCAGATGATGTGTGGTTACCCAATAAATTACAATTACAATTGCCATATTTAAATAAGGGTTTTAATTCTGTAGATTTTGTTGCTTGTAATAGAAACGATGAAAAAATTACTTTTCCATATAAAATTTTAAATAATGAGTTTGCAATTATAACTCTAAAAAAATTATTGTTTAAGGTGGTTGCACAAACATCTACAGCAGTTTTTAAAAAGGATGTTTTAGAAAATACAGGTTTTTTTGATGAAGACCAAAAATATTCGGAAGATGCCAATTTATGGATGCGAATTTCTTTAACAAATAAAATGATAATTTTAAAGGAGACTTTAGTGATAACGGGAGGAGGTAAACCATCAATGGGTTTTTCAGGTTTATCATCAAATATTTTGGAAATGGAAAAAGGAGTACATAAAAATATAAAAGAGATTTTTAACTTAAATAAAATCAACTTTTTTGAATATATATTTTTCACTGTTTTTTCAAAATTAAAGTATATTAAACGGATTTTAGTTTTAAAAATAAGATAATGTATCGACTATTTTGGCTTGTTAGGGCTTTGCTATATAAGCCATTTTTTAAAAATTTAGGGCTTTTAAGTTACTTGGGGAAGCCTACTTTTTTGTATGGGATTTCTAAAATTCATATTGGAAATAAAGTGAGAATTTATCCACATGTCAGATTGGAGGTGCATGGTAAAAACTCTAGTTTAGAGATTCAATCTGACGTAAGAATTGCTCAAAATGTTCATATTACTTCTGGATCTAATCTCATTATTGGTGAATCTACAGTAATACTAGCAAATAGTTTTATAACTAATATTGATCATGATTATACTGAGATTGGAAAAAATATTTTAGACCAATCGTATTTAATTAAAGAGACAATTATAGGAAAAAATTGTTTCATTGGCTTTGGTGCTTGTATTCAAGCTGGAACTATTCTTGGAAATCAATGTGTAGTTGGAGCAAATGCAGTTGTTAGGGGTGTTTATCCGGATTATTGCGTAATAGTTGGTTCGCCGGCAAAAATTGTGAAAAGATATAATATAAAAACTAAAAATTGGGAAAAAACGGATGCTAAGGGAGCATTTTTAAATAAATAAATTCAAAGATGAAAAATATATTAATTACCGGGGGAGCTGGATTTATAGGGAGTAACCTAGCATTAAAGCTTATAGAAAAGGGACATAAAATTACAGTTTTGGATAATCTTTCAAAGCAGATACACGGAGAAAAACCTCAAATTACTTCTCCATTATTTAAAAGTATAAAAGATAAAGTTACGTTCATTAATGGCACTGTTACTTCACGAGAAGATTGGACTAAAGCCTTGGAAAATCAAAATGTTGTAGTACATTTTGCTGCTGAAACAGGAACTGGTCAATCAATGTATTGTATTGAGAAATATACAGAAGTGAATATTCAGGGTACCGCAATTATGCTTGATATTTTAGCAAATAGCAAAAATTCTGTTGAAAAAATTGTAATTGCTTCTTCTAGATCTATTTATGGCGAAGGAAAATATAAACATCCTGAATTAGGAATTGTATACCCAACACATAGGAAAGAAAGTGATATGTTAGCGGGTAATTTTGAACTTACCTTTTCTAATAATCAAGAACTTGAATTGTTAGCGACTGATGAGGATTCTAAAATTCATCCTTCATCTGTTTATGGAATTACCAAGCAAAATCAAGAGCAAATGATTATGACAGTTTGTCCAACAATAGGAATTGCTCCTGTAGGTTTCAGATATCAAAATGTATATGGACCCGGACAATCACTATCTAACCCGTATACAGGAATTTTGTCTATTTTCTCAACTCAGATTAGAAATAATAATCCAATTCAGATTTTTGAAGATGGGAAAGAAACAAGAGATTTTGTTTTTATAGATGATGTTGTGGCAGCTACAATCCTTGGAATTGAAAAAGAAGAAGCCAACGGACATGTATTTAATGTAGGAACTGGAGTTGCTACAGATGTTCTTGAAGTGGCGAATTCATTGATAAAAGCTTATAATATTGATGTCCCTGTAACTGTAACCGGAAGATTTAGATTAGGTGATATACGTCATAATTATGCAGATTTAACTAAAATTAAATCCCGTTTAGGGTTTGAACCTACAGTTTATTTTAAAGAAGGAATTCAGAGATTTTCTGCTTGGGTATTACAACAAGAAATTCAAGAGGATAGATTAAGTAAATCATTAGAAGAAATGAAGAAGAAAGGTCTCCTGAAATGATAATTGAGGAAGTTCTTAAAGATAAAAATATTTTATTCTTTTCTGTTCAAACGTTTAATCTCGAAAAAGAGATTATCAAAAAGTTGGAACAATTGGGCGCAAACGTGAATTATTATGATGAAAGACCTTCAAACAATAATTTTACCAAGGGGATTATCAGACTAAAAAGAAATTTACTTCAAATCAAAATAAATAAGTATTACAATAAAATATTGCTTGAAATAAGGAATAAAAAGTATGATTTTTTATTTGTAAATAAAGGGGAAGTTGTACCTGAGTTCTTTTTAAAAGAATTTCAGCAAACACACCCCAACTGTCAATGCATTTTTTATACTTGGGATTCTTTTTTTAATAATAAAAATGCTCTTAGTATTTTGAAATATTTTCATAGGAAATTTTCTTTTGATCCGGATGATGCTGTTAATTATGGATTAGAATTCAGACCTCTTTTTTATTTAGATTTTTACAAAGACATTGATTCAATTCCGGAATTAGAAATAGATAATGATTTACTTTTTTTGGGAACTGCTCATTCTGATAGATATAAAATAAGCAATAGTATTGCAGATTGGTGTGATAAACGCAAACTGAAGTCATATTGCTATTATTATATGCAAGGAAGATTTGTTTATTTCTATAAAAAAATGTTCGATAAGACTTTTAAAGAATTCGATTATAATAAATTAAGTTTTGAAAGTTTAAATGCAGAAGATCTATTTAAGTTGTATCAAAAATCAAGAGTTGTTTTAGATATCAATCATCCTGGGCAAAAAGGACTTACCATGCGTACTTTTGAAACTATTGGCTCAAGAAGAAAAATGATTACTACAAATAATGAAGTTAAAAATTATATGTTTTACAATCCTAATAATATTTTAATTATAGATAGAGAGGATGTTCAGCTGAATAAAGAGTTCTTTGAGTCAGATTACATAGATGTTAACAAGGATTTATATGAGCGAATGTCATTGAAAGGTTGGCTATCTTGCTTATTTGTGAGCAGTGAACCAAATATTTGGATAAAAGGGATTAATTAAAACAATGGAATATACAATACTAGGGATAATTTTAATGATTTTAATGCTACTTTATTTTAAAGTAGCCAATCGTTATAACATAATAGATAAACCCAATTTAAGAAGTTCACATACTGAAATTACCTTAAGAGGTGGCGGAATCATTTTTTGGTTCGCTGCTTTAATTTATTTTTTACAAAATATTCAGACGAATTATTTTTTCTTTACCGGGATTACTTTGGTTAGTTTAGTTAGTTTTTGGGATGATATTCAGAGTCTGTCTAACAAAGTCAGAATTTTAGTTCATTTTTCAGCCATTACTCTGATTTTTTATGATTTAGGAGTATTTACCTTGATGCCTTTTTATGGAGTTGCTATTTCGTATATCCTCGCAATAGGATTGATTAATGCCTATAACTTTATGGATGGCATAAATGGAATAACAGGACTATACACTTTAGTAGTTATGGGGTCATTGTTGTACATCAATCAAGAAATTCAACTTTTTGCGGATAGTAGTTTTATAAAATATGCGATGATGGCCAGTCTCGTTTTTCTATTTTTTAATTATAGAAAAAGGGCAAAATGTTTTGCGGGAGATGTTGGGAGTATTGCCATTGCATTTTGGGTAATCTATTTGGTTTTGAAGCTTATTTTAAGAACAGATTCTTTAATCTGGTTGTTGTTTTTAGCTGTTTATGGAGTGGATGCTATTTGCACAATTATACATCGTTTGTATTTAAAACAAAATATCTTCGAAGCCCATCGTTTACATCTCTACCAGGTTTTGAGTAACGAATACAAAATTCAGCATAGACTGGTTGCTGCATATTATGCAGTAGTTCAAATTATAGTTTCTATTGTGATAATTTTTTTATATCAAAAAGTTCATGATGTTATCTTGTTTGTAATAATATTATTGCCCTTAATTGCTCTATATACATTAAAATTTTACTTGTTGAATAAAAACAGATTAAAGGCAAATATATGATCCCAAAAATAATTCAGGGAGGGAATTTCTCCGATCATCGTGGAACGATTTCGTATGTTAATGATTTTAAGTTTACAGATATCGAAAGGTTTTATATTATTAGCAATTCTGAAAAAAATCCTATTCGTGCGTGGCAAGGGCATAAATTAGATGCTAAAAACTTTTATTGTATAAGTGGTTCTTTTAAAATTTATTTTGTACAAATTGACAATTGGGAAAATCCGTCAAAAGAATTACTAGTAGAAAACATTTTCGTTTCTGTTAATGATAGTAAGATAGTACATATTCCCGCGGGTTATGCGAATGCCATAGAATCTTTAGAAAAAGATTCAAAGTTAATTTCTTTTTCAACATTACCGCTTGTAAATGTTGGGGATGACGATATTCGGTATGCTTCGGATTATTGGGAAATTAATGGAAAATAGACGAATTTATTTATGCTTGTGTGGGCAAAGCATTTTTGAACAAGAGTATGTTCAATAACTTTAAAAACAAATTGGATCATTTCAAGTGAGCCAAATGTTGATGACCATGTAAGAGTTTAGAAAGCTATCTTGCAGATCGATCATCTTAATAAGATTAAAAAAATGAAAGCAGAATAAAAGAAGTGATGATGTACTTCTTTAACAAATAAAATAATAATTATATTTTAATATGAAAATTGAAGAAACGTTTATAAAAGATTTAGTAGTTGTAGAACCAACTGTATTTGGTGATGAGAGAGGTTATTTTTTTGAATCGTACAGTAAAACTAAATTTGAAGGTTTAGGAATTGATATAGATTTCGTGCAGGACAATCAATCATTTTCAAAAAAAGGAACTTTAAGAGGGTTGCATTACCAAAATCCTCCTTTTGCTCAGACGAAATTGGTACGTGTTTTAGAAGGAGAAATTATAGACGTTGCGGTTGATTTAAGAAAAGAGTCTCCGACGTACGGAAAAGCATTTAGTGTTTTATTATCTGCAGAAAATAAAAAACAATTATTAGTACCGCAAGGCTTCGCTCATGGTTTCTCAGTTATTAGTGAAACGGCGTCAGTGATGTATAAATGTGATCAGTTTTATAATAAAGCTTCTGAAGGTGGAATTAAATTTGATGATCCATCATTGAATATCGATTGGGGAATGGATCTCAAAGATGCCATTGTTTCTGAAAAAGATCAAGTACTTCCTTTTATTGACAGTTGTAATAGTTTGTTTTAATGAAAAAGATTCTTGTAACAGGAGCAAACGGGCAGTTGGGTTCTGAATTAGCGGTTTTATCAGCAAATTATGCGCAATACGAATGGATTTTTGCTGACAGAACTCAAATTACTTTAGATAATTTAGATGTTCTTAAAGTTCAATTAAATCAGATTCAACCAGATGTAATTTTCAATTGTGGTGCCTATACAGCAGTCGATAAAGCCGAAACTGAAAAAGAACTGGCTTTTATAATAAATCATAGAGCAGTAGAATTAATTGCAAAATATAGTCAGGAGAATAACGTGAAATTAATCCATATTTCTACTGATTATGTTTTTGATGGTACTTCTTCAATCGCCTTAAATGAAGAGGAAGAAACGAATCCAATCAATGTGTATGGAGCGAGTAAAAGAGCGGGTGAAATTGCTTGTTTGAAAGAAAACCCAGATTCAATTATTATAAGGACTTCCTGGGTCTATAGCAAATTTGGAAATAATTTTGTAAAAACGATGCAACGATTAATGCAGGAAAGAGAGGCTATTAATGTGGTAAACGACCAAATTGGATCGCCTACCTATGCAGCTGATTTTGCTCAGGCCATGATTGCTATTTTAGAATTTCCGCAATGGATTCCAGGAATTTACAATTATTCAAATGAAGGTGAAATAAGCTGGTATGAATTTGCGTTGAGTATAAAAGAATTGGGAGAATACAGTTGTAATGTGGGCGGGATACCATCAGCATCCTATCCAACTCCTGCAAAACGTCCTTCTTTTTCTTTATTGGATAAAAGTAAAATTAAAAAGGTATACGCAATTGATGTTCCGGAGTATAAAGAAAGTTTGAAAAAATATTTAATGTCATAAATGATTTTAGGGTTAAGGATGAGGTGTTTTTATTTGCAAATAAACATAATGAGATCCAAAAATCCAAAAATCTAAAAATCCAAAAATCTAACCAAATGAAAGGAATTATTTTAGCCGGAGGTTCTGGTACACGTTTACATCCATTGACGCTTGCGATGAGCAAACAAATGATGCCGGTGTACGATAAACCAATGATTTATTACCCGTTGTCTACGTTGATGATGTCAGGTATTAATGAAATATTGATTATCTCCACTCCACATGATTTACCAAATTTTAAAAAACTATTAGGGGATGGTTCATCTCTAGGTTGTAAATTTAGCTATGCAGAACAGGCAATTCCTAACGGTTTGGCTCAGGCTTTTGTTATTGGGGAGGAGTTTATTGGCGATGATGATGTAGCTTTGATATTAGGCGATAATATCTTTTTTGGATCTAATATGCAGGAACTTTTAAAATCAAACACAAAACCAAACGGAGGAGTTGTTTTTGCTTATCATGTTTCAGATCCGGAACGTTATGGAGTAGTGGAGTTTGACGAAAATTTTAAAGCCATTTCTATCGAAGAAAAACCTGAGAAACCAAAATCCAGTTTTGCAGTTCCGGGATTGTATTTTTATGATAATTCGGTGGTTGAGATTGCCAAAAATATCAAACCAAGTGCCCGTGGTGAATATGAAATTACGGATGTGAATAAAGTATATCTGGAAAAAGAAGCTTTAAAAGTGGGTATTTTAAGCCGAGGAACTGCCTGGCTGGATACCGGGACTTTTAATAGTTTAATGCAGGCAGGACAATTTGTTCAGGTTCTGGAAGAAAGACAAGGACTAAAAGTGGGCTGTATTGAGGAAATTGCCTGGAGACAAGGATTTATAAATGATACTCAGTTTGAAGCACTAGCTTTGCCTTTGGTGAAATCCGGATATGGTACTTATTTGCTGGAATTTTTGAAACAAAAGAAAAAGGGTGTTAAAATCTAATTTAGATCAGGAAATAATTTTTTAAAACCTTTAATTTGTACTTTTGTAAGACAGACAAAGTTTACAAAATTAAACTATACCAAATTGGATACAGATAAACAAACCAAAATAGCCTCTTTGTTGCATAATTTTCTCTCACCAAGAAATCTAAGAACGAGCATTAATAATCTGAGCTATCTGCCTAGATGGATCATCATTGCAATAGATGTAATGGTGCTGATTTTTTCGTTTACATTTACTTATATGCTGTTTGAAGGAACTGCATTGGGGTATATTATTACGTCTCATCAGTTTTATTTTGTTGCTAGTCTAATTGTTATAAACGTATTTTTCTTTTGGTTGTTCAGGACTTATTCAGGTATTATTCGGCACTCTTCCTATATTGATGCGATAAAATTGCTGTTTTCTCAAATGTCGGTTTTGGTGTTTTTTTTATTTTTCAATTTAGTTTTTGAATTGTATACCGGACATAAAGCCTTTTTAAATACTGCCCTTTTCATTAATTTAGTATTATCATTTTGTGGTTTGTTTTTGTATCGTGTGATAGTAAAGCAAACTTTTGAATTATATTTTTCTGAGAAAACCAATTCTAAGTTAATCAGAACAGTAATTTACGGAACAGATGCTAATGCGATTTCCGTTGCCAATGCATTGAAATTCGAAACTCCTTCCCGTTTTAAAATTGTTGGATTTGTAGATAAAAATAACCAGAATGCGTCAAAGCGAATGTTAGATTTGCCTATTCTGATTTTAAGAAAAAAATTGCCTGCCTTAATGCGCTCTGTAGCTGCAGAAGGTGTTATTATTGCTGATAAAAGTTTGTCTAAAGAAGAACAATTGATTATTGTTGATCAATGTTTAGAATTCAATTATAGGGTATATACAGTACCGCTTATTTCAGACTGGGAGAACCAAAAAGAAATTTCTCAAAAAGTAAAAAACATTCAGATTGAAGATTTACTGGAAAGAAAACCGATAGTCCTGGACAGTAAATCGATTTCGAAACAATTAAAAGATAAAACGGTTCTTATTACCGGAGCTGCCGGATCAATAGGCAGTGAAATCGTAAGACAGGTTTTAGGGTTCAATCCTAAAATGGTGATTATATTAGACCATGCCGAGACGCCGCTTCATAACTTGTGTTTAGAAACACTAGCCTTAGGTTCAGAGGCAAAAATTATTGCTGTAATTGCCGATGTAAGAAGCAAAAAAGCTTTAGAAAAAGTTTTCAAAAACTACAGTCCGCATGTCGTTTTTCACGCTGCAGCATACAAACATGTTCCTTTGATGGAAGAGAATCCATCTCAGGCTATCCAGACCAATATTAAGGGAACTAAGAATCTGGCTGATTTATCCTGTAAATACCATGTAAAGAAATTTGTAATGGTATCTACTGATAAAGCGGTTAATCCTAGTAACGTTATGGGAGCCAGTAAGCGAATAGCAGAGAAATATGTGCAATCTTTATTTTTGAAAAATCAAAGAGAGAATGTAGAAGGTTCTACTAAATTTATCACAACCCGTTTTGGAAATGTTTTAGGTTCAAACGGATCAGTAGTGCCTTTATTTACAAAGCAAATCGCTGAAGGCGGACCTGTTACTATAACCCATCAGGATATTATTCGTTATTTCATGACCATTCCGGAAGCATGTCAATTGGTTTTAGAAGCTGGTGCCATGGGTAACGGAGGCGAGATTTATATTTTTGATATGGGTAAACCAGTGAAAATTATCGATCTGGCCAAGAAAATGATTAAACTGGCAGGATTTATTCCTGATAAGGAGATCAAGATTAAGATTGTTGGATTGAGACCCGGAGAGAAACTTTATGAGGAGTTATTGAATGATACGTCAAAAACATTACCAACCTATCATAATAAAATTATGATTGCTCAGGAAATACAAGACGAATATGAAAATTTGCATATTGAAATTGATGAGCTTATTGGTATCGCTGATTTCTATGATAATGACGATATTGTAACCAAAATGAAAAAAATTGTTCCTGAATTTAAAAGTATGAATTCTGCTTTTGAAGTTCTGGATAAGTAGTTTCTTATTGTAAATTGAATTTTAGATTCAAATGATATTAAAAGGTGTTTTTTTAGGAAAACGCCTTTTTTGTTTTTTAGATTAAATCTTAAAGGAGGTTGTTAGTGTAGTTCTTAAAGTAGTATCTCTGTATAGGAGACAAATAATTAAAGCTGCTCACATAGCGATAAAAGAATTATTTGTAAAGAATTATTCTTTTCTTTGCAACTTCAAATTCCATTTTTTAAAGTAAAATATGTTTTTTAATTCTTTAGCATTTGCTGTTTTTTTGCCAATCGTATTCTTTCTGTATTGGTTTGTTTTTAATAAAACAAAAAGCACCCAAAATGCTTTGTTAATCGTTGCCAGCTACTACTTCTATTCTTGTTGGGATTGGCGATTTTTGTTCTTATTGGTCTTTTCTACTTTTCTTGATTATTATACCGGAATTCAGATTGAAAAAGGTAAATCAGACAGAAGTCGGAAATTTTGGTTTTGGCTGAGTGTATTAACCAATTTAGGTTTTCTTGGGATTTTTAAATATTACAATTTTTTTGCTGCTTCTTTTTCAGAATTATTAAACTCGGTTGGGATACAAGCCAGTCCTATATTGTTAAATGTCATTCTTCCGGTCGGAATTTCGTTTTATACGTTTCATGGATTGTCGTATGTCATCGATATTTATTTAAAGCGTATAAAAGCCGAATATAACTTTGTAGATTATTCCTTATTTGTGAGTTACTTTCCACTGCTGGTTGCAGGACCAATAGAAAGAGCGACACATTTGTTGCCCCAGGTAAAAGTAAAAAGAGTATTTAATTATCAAACGGCTAAAGAAGGAGTTTATCAGATCATCTGGGGATTGGTCAAAAAAGTGGTTATTGCTGATACGTGCGCGACTTATGCTAACGCTATTTTTGATAACTATACCACTATGAACTCGTTTTCATTGATTCTTGGGGCAATCTATTTTGCTTTTCAAATTTATGGCGATTTTTCAGGATATTCAGATATCGCGTTAGGAGTGTCAAAATTGTTTGGGTTAGACTTACTGCGTAATTTCAATTACCCTTATTTTTCAAGAGATATTGCGGAGTTTTGGCGACGCTGGCACATTTCGCTTTCGTCCTGGTTCCGCGATTATTTGTATATTCCCTTAGGCGGAAGTAAAGGAGGGATCTGGATGAAAATTAGAAATACGTTTATCATTTTTATAGTAAGCGGGTTTTGGCATGGTGCCAATTGGACGTATTTGGCCTGGGGATTTATAAATGCAATTTATTTTTTACCGTTACTGTTATCAAATAGTAATCGGAATAATATTGACGTAATTAAGGTATCCTGGAATTTTGATTGTGTAAAAGTGATTTTTAATATTTTGATAACCTTCTCAATAACCTGTATTGCCTGGGTGTTTTTTCGGGCCAGGACAATTACAGATGCTGTTTTGTATTTAAAACGCATGATTGTGAACCGGGATTTTAGTTTTCAATATCTGGATAATGAACGTTACAGTTATGAATTACTGCTTGTAATTGGTTTGTTTGTTTTAGTGGAGTGGAATAACAGAACCAAAGTAGAACCTCTTTCAGGTAAAAGAAGCATGCTAAAAGTAGCTTTGGCAATTGCAGCTATTATAGCTCTTGGGACCTTTTCGGATTATAAAGAATTTATATATTTTCAGTTTTAATGAAACAGTTTTTATTTTATGCGCTTCGAATTTTAATCATCACACTTTTGATTGCTGTTGCATTGGATGGTATGTATACGTATGTTTTTTTGCAGTCTAAAAACAGAGGAAAAATTGAAACGGTCTTTAATTCTAAAGCAAAAAAGTTTGATGTAGTTATCCTGGGATCATCACGTGCAAATAATCATTTTGTATCGCAAATGTTCGAAGACAAAGGTTTGAAAACATTTAATTACGGAATGAGTGGAGGGCACTTGTTTGAAGCATCATTAATGCTTAAGCTAATGATCGAAAAAAAATATGAAATTAAGAACGTTATTCTGGAAGCTGATTTGAATCTTTCTAACGATAAGGAATCTGATGGAGTTGCGGCAAAATTTTTACCGTACATTCATAGTTCAAAAGTGATAGAAAAACATTTCTCGGCTCAGGATAATTTTAATGAATTGTATTATCTGCCATTCTACAGATATATAAAATACGATTCTAAAATAGGTTTTAGAGAGGTTTATAAGATCATAAAAGGCGAGTCGACAAATGCTTTAGACAATTTGGGATATTATCCTCTGGTGAAGCATAAGAACGGCAATATGAAAAATAATATTGTTAATCTCAATCCGTTGCCGAAGAATAAGTATTACGAAGAAATCAAAAATATCTGCAAAGCGAATAATATTAATTTTATCGCCGTAATGACGCCGATGTGCGAGAATGTAAAAGGAATGAATTATTTTGATAAAGTAAAAAAAGCATATCCTGAAATTCATAATTATGAAAACGTAGTGCAGGAAGATAAATACTTTTCTTCTTGTGGGCATATGAATGATGCCGGAGCTAGAATTTTTACAGCACGAATATTGGCTGACTTTTTTGGAAAAAAATAAACTTTTTAATCTTAGAAAATCAGTACTAATCCGTGTTTATTAGTTGTATTCAGCTGATAGGTTGTTTAATACGATACTAATAAATATTTGATTAAACACATAGAAACATAGGTAATGTGTGTAAAAGAGAATGCGAAAAAAAGAAACATCTTTCTTTCGCATAGTGTACTTTGTGTATTTTAAACAAGTGAAACGCCTTATTTTTAGTTACAAAAAAAAGCTATGTTTCTATGTGTTAAAACGATTACACCAATTGGTGATTTTTAAAAGTTTATTCTGCCAAAGCCATAAGCGGTTTAGATAATTATCGGAATACGTTTTTTATTTCGAATCGCCACTCTTACCAGAACAAATCCACTGGTAATGATCATTGGTAAAACAATCAGAAAATGTGCTTTGTTGATCAGGAAAATGGTGTAAAAGATTAAGAATAACAGATGTAAAACGGCAAAGCGATACGTCCATCTTTTGTTTTTTATAAGAGAGAAGAAAATCAAAATCAACAATAATGGACTAAATAAAAGCACATTATAATTCATTGCCAGTTCCTGGTGAAGGGAATAAAATCCAACTGCAACAAACAAGATTCCGATAAAAGATAAAATCAAAAGATAGATTTTGTCTACTATTTTGTTGTGCGCCAGAACTACAAAACCTAATATGATGAGGTAAGTATAAACGTTGTTCCACCATGATCTAGGAGTTTCTTTTTCGAAACTTAATAAGGTTTTACTCTTAGCAGCCAAAGGGTGGTTTTGATAAGTAGTTTTCTCTAAGCTATTTTTTAATTCAAACGGCAGGAAAATCTTAGTGCCGGGCTGATCTACTTTTGTTCCAAAAATAATACTTGTCCCCAACTGATCGTAAAAATGGCCATTGAAATAAGGAAATAAAATCGAACGGTATGTTTGGTCTGTATCGCCTTTTTTGGTGATGACTTCCCCGTCTAGTGATTTATTGATAATATCTGCCACCATTGAAGTACAGTTTTTATCAATAAATTTATAAGTATAATAGCGGTTTTCAGGAGCTAAAGTAGCATTTAAATTGTCAAAAAGTTTTTGTTTTAGATCTTTGGAAATAAGAAGTTCCTGTTCGAAAACGCTTCTTTTTTCAGTGGTATAATCATTTATAAAATCAGAGAACGAACGCACACTTACAAAATATTGTAAATCTCCTTTTGCAAATTTGGCAACAAAATTGGGTGTCCTAAAATCAAAATTCCCATAATTGTAAACGATATCAATATTGTTTCCGGGATCTGCAACGCGTACAGCAGTATGACCAAAATACGAATAGGTTTCATTGCCTAATCCGCATGTAATTACGCTTATTTTTGCCTCTTTCGATAAAGGCAAGCTTTGGCTAAAACCAATAAAACCTAGTAATAATAGTAAACTAAAAACTGTTTTTTTGAAAATGACATTTTTCATGATTTAAAATTTTAAGAAGTTTATGGTTTTGTAATTTTTATCTAAAGATAACTAAATATATTTTCGGAACTTTTTGTCCGTATTGTGATATACAATTTGAAAAATAATAAAAATGCAAAAACGTACTTCGGTGGTTATTTTTTAGCAAACCCGAGTGTGTTTTAATTTTTACCAAAAATATAATATTTTGGTCATCAAACTTCTTCCTTTTAATAAATATTCTGAAAGTCGAAATTTAAAACCAAAAACTCCTTACTGTAAAATAGTTTTGTCAAAATCACACAATCTTTCTGATGAATTCATTTTGATTTTACTTTGATTATTTTAGAGAATAGTATGAATTGTTCATATAATTATGCGAAATTTGTCGTTGCAAAAAAATAAAACTATAGACCATGAATATTAAAAAGCACATTCCTAATTTAATCACATTAATCAATTTGTTTTGTGGTTGTATCGCTGTTGTTTTTGTTTCACAAGCTGATTATTTAATGGCTTTTTACATGGTTTGCTTAGGAATCTTTTTTGATTTTTTTGATGGTTTCTTTGCCAGATTGTTTAAAGTTTCCAGCCCGCTTGGTTTGCAATTGGATTCTTTGGCAGATATGGTAACCAGTGGTGTTGTACCGGGTTATATTATGTATACTATGTTTTTGAAAAGTGCCAATCCTAATGATCTGATGGCATCTTCTATTATTCCTTTTTTAGGATTTATTGTAACCTTGGGTTCTTGCTATCGACTGGCCAATTTTAATATTGACACGCGTCAGACAGATTCTTTTATTGGACTGCCAACGCCGGCAAATGCTTTGTTTATTCTGAGCCTTCCTTTGGTTTTACAATTTTCAGATTCTTTAGTGATTTTCGAAATTTTGAGCAATCATTGGGTTTTATTGGGTATAACAGTATGTAGCGCTTATATCTTAAATGCTGAAATTCCTTTATTTGCTTTAAAAATCAAGAAATTTACGGTAAAAGATAATGTCCTTCAGATTGTGTTTTTACTGGTTTCATTATTATTGTTAATTACGCTTCAATATATTGCAATTCCGTTAATTATCATTTTTTACGTGTTGTTATCAGTTGTGAATAATATATTTTTGAAAAAGTAGTCTTATTTTAATGGCAAGAAAAACGACAAGACGAACTCCATATTCCCGAAAAGCGAAACCTCAGAAATCGATTTTAGCAAGAGTAATTCGTTTCATTATTTATTCTTTTTTTGTATTACTGTTCTTTGCTGCGGTGTATCATTATCGTGATGGACTGGCGTATTATTTGGGTTTTAAATCGAACAAAGTTTTAGATGAAGATGCGGTTGATAAACATCTTTCAGACGTTCGTAATATCCGGGTTCTCGAAAATCATAAAGGAAAAGTAATAGGCATTGACGTATCTGAATTTCAGGGAAAAGTGCAATGGGATGAAGTGGAAGTCCTGGATGAAAAATATCCTGTAAAATTTGTATTTATCCGTGCGACTGCAGGAAATGACAGAGTGGACAGACAATTTAAAAAAAATTGGGAAGGAGCAAAAGAACACAAAATCATTCGTGGAGCCTACCATTATTACCGGCCAAACGAAAATTCTATCGAGCAGGCCAATCTTTTTATTAAAACAGTAAAATTGCATAAAGGCGATTTACCTCCGGTTTTAGATATTGAAAGATTGCCTAAGAACCAACCTTTGGATAGTTTGAAAAAAGGCCTCAAACGCTGGTTAAATAAAGTTGAAGCGCATTATCAGGTGCGTCCTATAATTTATTCCGGAGAGCGTTATTATAGTGATTTTCTGAAAGAAGAGTTTGGGGAATACTTGTTTTGGATTGCCAATTACAATTTCTATAGGGAAAAGATCGAAGACGATTGGCTTTTTTGGCAATTTACAGAAAAAGCATCATTGCCGGGAATCAAACATCGTGTAGATGTGAATATTTACAACGGTGATCTGCAGCAGTTGCAGTTTATAACAGTGGATTAATTTACTATTCAGTCTCAGTTTACAGTTTTTGCTGAGACCGTAACTGAGACTGAAAACTTTTTTATTTAAGCTGTGTAAGCGTATATAGGAAAAAAAGAAATGCAATTGTAATGAGGATCGCTTTCTGATTTGCAAAATTAATAGTGAAACCGGCCCATTTTAATTTCTTAGGAACAAACATTCTTTTGTCTTGTTTGTTGTGATAAAACATTCCCAAATGCCAGTTGTTTGGGTCATTATGCCAATTATTGTAATCTTGTTGAGTTGGTTTTTGTGGTATCATTTTTTTGTAATTTTCAGTCACTATTTTCAATTTCAGAAAACTGTAAACTAAAAACTGCGACTGTATACTGATTTAGAATTCAAGTTTCTTTTTACGAAGTTCAAAGTTTTGACCAAGATAGACACGGCGCACCATTTCATCTTCAACTAATTCTTCCGGAATTCCGGCTTTCAAAATTCCTCCTTCAAACATTAAGTAGGTTTTGTCGGTAATTGCTAAGGTTTCCTGAACGTTGTGATCCGTAATTAAGATTCCGATATTTTTATTTTTCAATTGTGCCACAATTCTCTGAATGTCCTCAACTGCAACAGGGTCAACTCCTGCAAAAGGCTCATCTAATAAAATAAATTTAGGATCTGTTGCCAAAGCACGTGCAATTTCAGTACGGCGACGCTCTCCGCCTGAAAGTAAATCACCCCTGTTAGTGCGAATATGTTCTAAGCTGAACTCTTCAATTAAACTTTCCATTTTTGCAATTTGCTCTTCTTTAGAAAGTTTTGTCAATTGCAAAACACTAAGGATATTATCTTCGATACTTAGTTTTCTAAAAACAGAAGCTTCCTGAGCTAAATAGCCAATTCCCTGTTGCGCACGTTTGTACATCGGATAATCGGTGATATCCAGATCGTCCAGATAGATATTTCCTGAATTTGGTTTTACCAATCCTACGATCATGTAGAAAGAAGTTGTTTTTCCGGCACCATTGGGTCCCAAAAGTCCAACAATTTCTCCTTGATTAACCTCTACGGAAATTCCTTTTACGACGCTGCGGCCTTTGTAGGTTTTGATTAAATTATCGGCTCTTAATTTCATTTTTTTAGTTTAATCGTTTAAACGTTTGAATCGTTTATTCGCCACAAATTAACGAATAAACGATTCAACAAATAAACCTATTAACAATTATTTAGTTTCAGCTTCCTCAAGAGCTTCCCAGAATTCGTAAGCTCTGCGTAAATGAGGTACCACAATAGTTCCTCCAACCAGAGTTGCGATTCCCATTGCTTCCATCATTTCTTCTTTCGTAACACCTTCTTTATGGCTGGTTTCCAAGTGATATTTTACACAATCATCACAACGTAAAACTGCAGATGCAACTAATCCTAAAAGCTCTTTTGTTTTTACGTCAAGAGCTCCGGGAGCGTAAGCATTCGTGTCAAGATTAAAAATTCGCTTTACAATTTTGTTGTTGTCAGCCAGTAATTTTTCGTTCATTTTAGAACGATAATCGTTAAATTCTTGTATGATATCAGACATTTTCTTTCAGTTTATTTTTATAGACAATCCTTGAAATCAGGATACTCACTTCGTAGATAATCAACATTGGTATTGCTACGATAGTTTGACTAACTACATCCGGAGGAGTTACAATAGCGGCAACAATTAATATAATTACTACAGCATATTTCCAGTATTTTCTTAAGAAATCAGGAGTAACTAATCCTAATTTGGTTAAGAAATAAATAATAATTGGTAATTCAAAAAACAATCCACTCGCGAGAATACTTGTTTTTACCATTCCCATATAAGAATCAAGTGTAAATTGATTTTTTACCACATCACTTACAGAGAAAGTGGCAACGAAATTGACAGACATCGGAATCACGACATAATAGCCAAATAACACTCCTAAAAAGAAAAGCAGGGAAGAAGTGAATATAAATAATTTGGCATTTTTTCTTTCTTTCTCGTATAAAGCGGGGCTGATAAATTTCCAAAGTTCCCATAAAATGTAAGGGAAACTAAGGATGAAACCGGCTAAAAGGCACATCCAGACAAAAATGTTTACCTGTCCTTCCATTTCTGTATTCTGAATGATAAAATTCAGTTCAGTAATACAGATACTGTCAGCGAAACCCAGTGCATGAGATAAATCACAAAACCATACATAAGTAAAAAATGTTGGTCGGATTGGGCCTAAAATAATCTGATCGAATAAATAATCACTGATAAAATAAGTAAAAAATGCCATGATGCATATTGCAATGGTGCTTCTCACTAATAACCATCTTAATTCTTCAAGATGGTCTAAAAACGACATCTCGCCAAGGTTCTTTTTTGCCATTATACGATTCCTTCTTTTAAAATGTCATGTAAATGTAATACTCCTTTGTACTCACCATTATCTGCAACAATCAGTTGCGTAATCGAAAAATCTTCTAAAATATTTAAGGCGTCAACCGCCATAGTTTCTGAGGATACTGATTTAGGATTTCTTGACATAATATCTTTTGCAGTTAAGTCAGCAATAGTATCTACGTCATTTAGCATTCTTCGGATGTCTCCGTCAGTAATAATTCCGATAATTTTATCATTTTCGATAACAGCTGTTACACCTAATCGTTTTTCAGAGATCTCAAAAATAACTTTTTTAACTGAGGTATCCGGCGTTACCATTGGTTTTAACGAATGTTCAATCATATCTTTTACACGAAGCAATAATTTTTTGCCTAAAGCTCCGCCCGGATGATAAACAGCAAAATCTTCCGGTTTAAAATCACGCATTTCCATCAAACAAACTGCCAGCGCGTCGCCCATTACAAGTTGTGCCGTGGTGCTGTTTGTTGGTGCTAAATTTATTGGGCAGGCTTCCATTTCAACGGTTGTATTCAACACGTAGTCAGAGCCTTTTGCCAGAAATGAAGTTGTGTTTCCTGTTATTGCGATTAAGGTGTTTCCGAAGCGTTTTAATAACGGAACCAAAACTTTTATTTCGGGACTGTTGCCACTTTTTGAAATGCAGATAATGATATCTTCGTTTTGTATCATTCCTAAATCACCATGAATGGCTTCTGACGCATGCAGGAACATAGATGGCGTTCCGGTAGAGTTAAAAGTGGCTACCATTTTTTGAGCAATTATCGCGCTTTTTCCGATTCCGGTAACGATCAGACGACCTTTAGTTTCGTAAATACGCTGGACAGCTTCGTAAAAATTTTCGTCCAAAAAATCAATTAACTTTGTAATTGCTTCACTTTCAGAGAGTATGGTTTTCTTGGCAATCGCCAATATATTTTCTTTTGTGATCAAAACTGGATATTTTAAATTTGTATGTATAAAAGAAAGTTGTATCTTTATGTGTTGCAAATTTATACAAAATACCCTTAATATAAAGAATGAATTCAAACGAAATTGAAATACACAAGGAATTAAAGAAGTATTTCGGCTTTAGCCAATTTAAGGGCTTGCAGGAGCAAGTCATTACAAGTATTTTAAGTCAAAAGAATACTTTTGTAATTATGCCTACTGGTGGAGGAAAGTCTCTTTGTTATCAATTACCCGCTTTAATCCAGGACGGAACAGCTATCGTTGTCTCGCCTTTGATTGCTTTGATGAAAAATCAGGTTGATGCTATTAGAAGTCTTTCTTCAGAAAACGGAATTGCGCATGTGCTAAATTCCTCCCTTACTAAAACAGAAATTGCGCAGGTAAAAAAAGACATTACTTCTGGTTTGACCAAGCTTTTGTATGTGGCGCCGGAATCTCTGACTAAGGAAGAGTATGTGGCTTTTTTGCAAAGTGTGCCTATTTCGTTTGTGGCTATCGATGAAGCACATTGTATTTCAGAATGGGGTCATGATTTCAGGCCGGAATACAGAAACCTGAAAAATATTATCAAACAATTAGGGCAGGTGCCTATTATTGGGCTTACTGCAACTGCAACCCCAAAAGTTCAGGAAGATATTCTTAAAAACCTGGATATGTCTGATGCCAATACTTTCAAAGCATCATTCAACAGACCCAACTTATACTACGAAGTTCGTACAAAAACTAAAAATATAGAATCGGATATTATTCGGTTTATCAAACAGCATAAAGGGAAATCCGGAATTATTTACTGCTTAAGCCGTAAAAAAGTAGAGGCGATTGCCGAAGTTTTACAAGTGAACGGAATCAGTGCCGTTCCTTACCATGCAGGTTTAGATGCTAAAACCCGAGCCAAACATCAGGATATGTTTTTGATGGAAGACGTAGATGTGGTTGTGGCAACAATCGCTTTCGGTATGGGAATTGACAAACCCGATGTTCGTTTTGTAATTCATCATGATATTCCAAAATCGCTCGAAAGTTATTATCAGGAAACCGGTCGCGCGGGACGTGATGGAGGAGAAGGACATTGTCTGGCATATTACTCTTATAAAGATGTAGAAAAGCTGGAGAAATTTATGTCCGGAAAACCAGTTGCGGAACAAGAAATAGGTTTTGCTTTATTGCAGGAAGTTGTTGCTTATGCTGAAACCTCAATGTCGCGCAGGAAATTCTTATTGCATTATTTTGGAGAAGAATTTGATAGCGAAACCGGTGAAGGTGCAGATATGGATGACAACGTTCGTAATCCTAAAACTAAAGTTGAGGCGAAAGATCAGGCGGTTAAATTGCTTGAAATTGTTCGCGATACCAAGCATATTTACAAATCAAAAGAAATTGTCTTTACTTTAATAGGTAGAGTTAATGCCGTAATTAAAGCGCATAAAACAGATACACAATCCTTTTTTGGATCAGGTTCAGATCATGATGAGAAATATTGGATGGCATTATTGAGACAAGTTCTTGTTGCGGGTTATCTCTCTAAAGATATTGAGACTTATGGTGTGGTGAAAATCACTAAAGAAGGTTTGGACTTTATCAAAAAACCAGTTTCATTTATGATGTCTGAAGATCATGAATACAATGAATCCGAAGATGAAGCAATCGTAACAGCATCAAAATCATCAGGAACTGCTGATGAAGTTTTAATGGGAATGTTGCGTGAATTACGTAAAAAAGTCGCCAAAAAATTAGGAGTTCCTCCTTTTGTTGTTTTTCAGGATCCTTCTCTTGAAGATATGGCTTTAAAATATCCAATTACTTTAACCGAGCTATATAATATTCATGGTGTTGGAGAAGGAAAAGCCAAGAAATACGGTAATGAGTTTATTACTTTGATAAACCGTTATGTCGAGGATAATGATATTACTCGTCCTGATGATCTGGTGGTGAAATCTACCGGAGTTAATTCAGTAAATAAATTATACATCATCCAGAATATAGACAGAAAATTACCATTAAGTGATATTGCATCTGCAAAAGGACTTTCGATGGATGCTTTAATAAAAGAGATGGAGCAAATTGTCTACGCCGGAACAAAACTGAATATCAAATATTGGGTCGATGATATGCTTGATGAAGATCAGCAGGAAGAAATTCATGATTATTTCATGGAATCAGAATCGGATAAAATCGAAGACGCCCTTAAAGAATTTGATGGCGATTATGATATTGATGAATTGCGTTTGATGCGTATTAAATTTATCAGTGAAGTAGCGAATTAAAAAAGTTTACAGTCTCAGTTTTTAGTTTTTAGTTTTTGCTGAGAATGAAAACTGAGACTGAAATAAAAATAGTTTTACTGAGACTGAAAACTGCGACTGACTTACTCTTCAAATATTTCCCCTCGATGCGGTTTCAAAGCATCTCTTACCGGAATCATATTTTCATCGGTTACAACCATAAATGCTGTGGCGTGCATGTCGTTTATGATTTTAAATCCTGTAATATTTAAAGGAAGCTTTTCTATGGCGATATATTCTTTTAAATGAATTTCATGATGCTCAGCTGTTTTTGCCGAAGCCGGACCACGAAAATCCCAAATCAATTTTATTTTTCTAGACATTTTTTTAAGGTACAAAGGTTGAGAGTACAAAGGTACAAAGTCTTTCTTAACAGGATTAATAACTTATTGTAGAATTAAGCGCAATTTTTTTTTTTAAGGTGGTGTTTAAGACACGAATTTCGCAAAGCTAGATCAACATAAAGCTTTACGAACTTTGTGTTTTTATAAAACCATACCTTTAAAAAATCTTTGCGCACTTTGCGGTTAATTATATAAAGTCAGTTCAAAATACTATTTTTGTATATTCTTTTCATAAATAGAAAAGCTAATTGAATAAATAAAACAAAATGCCAAGAGAACTTTTACTTCAGGTAACTCCGGAAATAGCTGCAAACGAATTGTTGCTAAAAGACTATTTGTCTAAACAAATAAAAGTTTCTCCTAAGGAAATTCAACATATCACTATTTTAAAACGATCAATTGATGCGCGCCAAAAAGCGATAAAAATCAATCTGAAAGTAATCATTTATCTGCAAGGCGAACCCTTTCAGGAAACTAAAATAGAGCTACCTATATATAAGGACGTTTCTTCGGCTCAGGAAGTAATTGTTGTTGGGGCTGGTCCGGCCGGACTTTTTGCTGCTTTGCAATTAATAGAATTAGGTTTAAAACCAATCGTTATCGAACGTGGGAAAGATGTTCGTGGGCGTAGACGTGACCTAAAAGCAATAAATGTAGATCATCTGGTTAACGAAGATTCTAATTATTGTTTTGGTGAAGGCGGAGCAGGAACTTATTCAGATGGTAAATTATATACGCGTTCTAAAAAACGTGGAGATGTAACCAGAATCCTGGAACTTTTAGTTGCTTTTGGAGCTTCTGAAGATATTTTGGTAGAAGCGCATCCACATATCGGGACTAATAAATTGCCAAAAATCATAGAAGATATTCGAAATAAAATAATCGAATTTGGAGGTCAGGTTTTATTTGACACCCGAGTGACGGATATCTTAGTTAAAAATAACGAAGTTGAGGGAATTGTAACTCAAAACGGAGATAAGATTTTGTCTAATAAACTGATCTTGGCAACCGGACATTCGGCGCGAGATATTTTTGAATTATTAGATAAGAAGAAAATTTTTATCGAAGCCAAACCTTTTGCTTTGGGAGTTCGCGCAGAACACTCACAGGAATTAATCGATGGTATTCAATACAGTTGTGATTACCGCGGAGAACATTTACCACCCGCACCATATTCTATCGTAAAACAAGTAAACGGTCGCGGAATGTATTCGTTCTGTATGTGTCCAGGCGGTGTAATTGCACCTTGCGCGACAAGTCCTGGAGAAGTAGTGACAAACGGCTGGTCGCCATCGAAGCGTGATCAGGTTACGGCAAATTCAGGAATTGTAATCGAGTTGAAATTAGAAGATTTTAAACCTTTTGAAAAATTTGGTGCTTTGGCCGGAATGGAATTCCAAAAAAGTATCGAACAAAAAGCGTGGCATTTGGCTGGAGAGACTCAAAAAGTTCCTGCACAACGAATGATCGATTTTACCCAAAACAAAGTTTCGGCAGATATTCCTAAAACATCTTACGTTCCGGGAACGACTTCGGTAGAAATGGGACAGGTTTTTCCTGGGTTTTTATCACAGATTCTGCGTGAAGGATTTAAGGAATTCGGAAAATCTATGCGTGGTTATTTGACTAATGAAGCAATTTTGCATGCACCGGAAAGCAGAACTTCATCACCGGTTCGTATTCCCAGAGATCCAATAACTTATGAGCATTTGCAAATAAAAGGATTGTATCCGTGTGGAGAAGGAGCAGGGTATGCTGGCGGAATTATATCTGCGGCAATAGATGGTGAAAAATGTGCGCTAATGATTGCAGAAACTTTGAAATAGTTAGCCTTTTTTTGTGGTAAAAATAATACTATATTTGATATTCAGGTTATAGTATTATTCCACAATTTTTAAAAATGACACTACAAGACATAGAAATAAAATACGGATTTCAATTTCCACATTTATACAAACAATTAGATGTTGACGGGATGCTTAATATTGGAGAATACGGACCTAAATGGTATGCCGAAGTTTATCCAACATTAAAAGAAAATCCGCCTTTGCTTTTGCACTCTTATGATTTTGAATTATTGAATTTGAAATCTGTAGACGAAGAAATAGGAGATTTGTCTGATCCTGAAGATTATCGGAACATTGATAAACAATTTAAATTTATTGCTTTTGCAAAAAGTGGTGCAGCAGATCATTATTGTTTTTTCCTGAATGAAGAAAATGATGGTGAATATCCTATCGTTTATCTTTGGCATGATTCAAATGAGGCGGATTATCTGGCAGGAAACCTGCAGGATTTTATTTTTAAAATGTTATTGACAGATATGTCTAATCAGGATATTTATAATGAAATCAGTGATGAAGAATTTAGAAGTGATATAGCATCAGTATTTAAGTCTCACAAAAAGTATTTAACGAGCCAACAAATCAATATTCTTGAAGATATTTTAACTCGTGAAATCATAGATTACGAAATTGTACTTCCCAGAATGAAAGAGCCTGCAAGGGGTTTATTGACAGATCTTGAACTCAAATCGCTGTTAGATAAAAACATTCCTTTTGAAAAAATGGATCAAAGTTTTAAATATTCTAATTTTTAGAATCAAATAATATACGGTTAAATGAAAGACTTTTTTTTGAATTTGTTTGGCAGAAATAATGACCCAAAATCGATTGTTTCTTTTGATGTTATAGATAAAGTTTATTCTCAGTTGTATAATGAGAAAAATAGTTTTGAGTTTAAAATGAAAGGAGTTCATGATACGATTTCTGTAAGTCTGTATTCTTTTCCAAGTTCTTTTGATCATGACGAAGGAAGAGCTGAGATAAAGAAAAGCGGTTTTAAAAATGCTTACGAAGTTTTAAACGAAATCTATAAAAGGATTAATATAGGGCCTGTTTCAGAGGAGCAAATGCTTCAGGAATTAGAGTACGACTATATTCATATTCAATTTTATACAGAGCCAACTCCCGAAACGAAAAAATACCTGAAGCACGTTTTGCATAATTTTGTTATCTTTTTTTGTTGTACCAATAGTTTAGAAACTAATGATTTTAAGATGTTATACAACAATAGTTATTTCCTTGATTATACTAGAGGAATACTGGATACAGAATCTATAGATATAAACGAACCAAAAAATGATATTCAGAAAATAGGTTTCAAAGAGTTTGAAAGGATTTTACAGGGAATTTGTCAATATCTAAATATCGAATTACCAGAAAGTATTGAGCTTCCTTCGCAGGAAAATTTATTACCTGAAGAGGTTGAGGTTACGCAGGGGACTTTTGAAGAATTTATAAAATTAGTTTCAAGAGGCGATGTCGACGAAAAATTGGTTCAAAAGCAATCTAAGAAACTTTTGAAGAATTTTAAAAAAGGTCATACAGAATATCATGAGATAGTGCAAGAACAATGGGATTTCTTCGAAAGTATCGATGCCTGGAACAGCGACTGGAAATTTGATCCTGAAGATGCTGAATATTTTATCTCAGAAATGATAGGCGAAGATCTTAATTTCGATTATCCGGAAGAAACCTATAGTCATGATTTGTTTCCTTACATTCAGTCAGCTTTAGAGAAACGAGGTTTTGAATTAATGAGTTACGATACTCATGGAGATAACTATTTGTTTTTTGTGGCCAATAAAAAGGATGTTCCCAGAATTTTGGAATTATCTGAATTGACTAAAATTGAGGTTGATCAATTGTAGAATTGGATTGAATTTTGCCGCAAAGGTCGCAATCCCGATGGCTATCTGGATACGCAAAGTATGCGTATTTCGTTTGCTCTGAGATTGCAAAGGGATTATAGGGAAGGTACGCAGATAAAATGGATTCGCTTCGCGAAAACGCGGATAAAAACAGATTTTATATTATTTTTTACTCAATCTTGCCATTTCGACGAAGGAGACCCAAGCGATAGCGAACAGGCGAAGCAAATCACACTCGTAAATCGACAAAGATTGGCGATTTTGATTGTGGAGCTTCTAATGTGATTTCTCCTTCGTCGAAATGATAAGATCCAGTTGAGACTGAAAACTGAGACTGGTACTGAAAACTGTTTAAATGTTTCAGGTTTGATTTATTATTTACGGAATCAAAATAATTTTCCCCGTACTTTTTCGGCTTTCCAGATAATCGTGCGCTAGTTTTCCTTCGGATAGTTTAAAAGAAGTTGGTTCAGAAAGCTTGATTTTTTCTTCGATGATCCAGGTAAATAATTGATTGGCTCTTTTGATTCTTTCTTCTTTAGAATTTAAGTAACTCCACAAATCTCCACCGGTTAAGGTTTTTGAAGTGTCCATTAGCATTCTCGGGTCTACAGGTTCAGGATCTCCGCCTGCCATTCCGAAGAAAACAACCTGTCCGCATTCTTTAGTGACTTCAAAACTATCCATTAACGTGCTTCCGATACTATCGTAAACCACATCAACACCATTTGGAATCACTTTAAAAACATCTGATTTCCAATCTTCATTATATAAAAAAACATGATCGGCTCCTTGTTCGATGGCGACTTTTGCTTTGTCTGGAGATGAGGTTAAGCCAATGACATTTGCGCCTAATGATTTGCTGATTTGAGTCAGGAATTGCCCCAATCCGCCGGCAACAGCATGAATTAATACCGTTTCGCCTTTTGTGGTTTTGTGACTGTCGGTTGCTAAATAATGAGCTGTTAAACCCTGCAATAAGATAGAGGCAGCAGTTTGGAAAGTAATGGCTTGCGGTAAAGGAAGTACATGATTTATGTTTACCGCAACCAGTTCTGCGTTCGCAAAAGGAACATCGGCAAAAGCCACACGATCTCCAATTTTATATTCGGGATGATTGTTAGTGTCGACTATGATTCCTGCACCTTCATAACCTGCAATAAAAGGTGGGTTTCCTTTAAGGTGATAGTTTCCTTTTCGTCTGTAAACATCGGCAAAATTTAAACCAATGGCTTTCATTTCTACCAGAATTTCATCGCTTTTTAATTCAGGATTTGGAATTTCGATATATTCTAAAACATCAGAATTTCCGAAAGAAGAAAAGGTAAGTGCTTTCATTTTGAATTGTTTTGATAATGCAAAGTAAGGTAAAATTCTTTCGTGATATAAAAAGGTATTATTATAAAAAATGGCTTGCTACGAATTTCGCTAATTCTCACTAATTTTTTTTCTTACTGATCTTTAATTTTAATTTGTTTAAATTGGTGTAATTCGTGGCAAAAAAAAACACAAAAAAACCGTTCATTTTCATGAACGGCAACTATTATTAACCAATATAAAAGTCTATTATTTCTTTTTTAGCTTGTCTTTGAATACTTTCTCAAACTTCTCGATTTTTGGCTGAATGACCATTTTGCAATACGGTTGGTTTTTATTGTTTGCATAATAATTCTGATGGTAATCTTCGGCTTTATAAAATGCTTTAAAAGGTTCTACTTTTGTTACAATCGGGCTGTTGTATACTTTTGCTTTATTCAATTCAGCAATAATACTTTCTGCGGCATTTTTTTGTTCTGCATTTTTATAAAAAATTACAGAACGATATTGAGTTCCTACATCTGCACCTTGTCGGTTTAGCGTTGTAGGATCGTGAACAGTAAAGAAAATTTTAAATATTTCATTAATATCGGTCACATTTTTATCAAAAGTTATCTGGACTACTTCGGCATGACCGGTTGTGCCTGTGCAAACTTCTTCATAAGTTGGGTTGGCGACTTTTCCTCCGGAGAAACCGGAAACTACAGATTTTACTCCCTCGAGATTTTCGTACACTGCTTCAACGCACCAGTAACAGCCTCCGCCAAGGGTGATAGTTTCTAAATTTGAGGTGGTTTTTGTTTTATTGCTTTGTGCAAATCCGTTTAGGTATAGTGCCAAAATACAAATAAGGGCTATATTTTTCATCTTAATTTTATTTATTGTCAGGAACAAAGTCAAGTGCAATCGAATTCATGCAATATCGTTTTCCGGTTGGCGCGGGTCCGTCATCGAATAAATGACCTAAATGTCCGCCGCAACGACCGCATAATGCTTCGAGTCTTTCCATTCCAAGAGAGTTATCTTTTTTATAAACTACGCTGTTTTTGTTTTCTTGCTCAAAAAAACTTGGCCATCCACAGCTGCTCGAAAATTTGGCACCGGAACGAAAAAGTAAGTTTCCGCATGAAGCACAGTAATAAGTGCCTTTTTCATCCGTATTCCAGTATTTGCCTGTAAAAGGCCTTTCTGTATCTGCATTTCGCATTACGTCATAAACATCTTCCGGGAGTACTTTTTTCCATTCATCATTACTCACATTGAGTTTTGTTGTATCTGTATTAGAGTAATAAGGATTTCCGGGTTTAGTGATTTTGTTTTCCATAACTACTGTTTTTGTATTTTGTTTTTTTGCGTTTTGTCCGCATGCCTGTAAAATAAAGAGCGGAATTAAAAAGCAAAGGCTGATAATTTGGGTTTTTGTTTTCATTATTTCTATGTGCTTTAATTCTGTTTTTCAAAGATACGACTACATTTCGCCCTGAAATGTCGTCTGCTTTACAATTCAGATTTTTTTAAGTATGTTTTAACTTTTATTATGTACGTAAAATATATTGTTTTAGTTTTAAGTCTCATTTTTAAAGGATTTTTGAGTTTTAATTAGATGTATTTTGTTGTTATTCAGATTTTTGCAAAATATCAGGCTCGTTAAACTTTTCACAATCTCGTGTGAGATTTTCAAGCCATTTCTTTTTTCGTATTTTTGTTTGATCAATAAGCCCTATGATAGAAGAAAACGTAATATTAGTAAATCAAAACGATGAGCAAATTGGCTTAATGCCAAAACTAGAAGCACATGAAAAAGCAGTTTTACATCGCGCTTTTTCAGTTTTTATTTTAAATGATAAAAATGAGATAATGCTGCAGCAACGTGCTCATCACAAATACCATTCGCCTTTACTCTGGACTAATACATGTTGTAGCCATCAGCGCGAAGGAGAGACAAATGTCGAAGCAGGGAGCAGAAGATTGTTTGAAGAAATGGGTTTTAAAGCAGATTTGAAAGAGCTTTTTCATTTTATTTATAAAGCACCTTTTGATAACGGTTTAACAGAGCATGAGTTAGATCATGTTATGATAGGATACTATAATGATGATCCGGCCATAAATCCTGAAGAAGTAGAAGATTGGAAATGGATGAAAATCGAAGATGTAAAAGCTGACATTGAGAAAAATCCTGAAATTTATACCGTGTGGTTTAAAATAATTTTTGATGAATTTGATCATTATTTAGAAGATCACAAACTTTAACCAGACTAACCAACCACCCAAATGAAAGTAACCATATCAAGAAAAGCACATTTTAATGCTGCACATCGATTGCACAGAAAAGATTGGACATTCGAAAAGAACAATGCTGTTTTTGGAAAATGTAATAATCCCAATTTTCATGGTCATAATTATGGTTTAACAGTTAGTGTTACAGGAAAAATTGACCCCGAAACTGGTTTTGTTGTAGATGTGAAAGTATTGGCGGATATTATACACCAAGAAGTGGAAATTCCGTTCGATCACAAAAATTTGAATCTGGATGTTCCGGAATTTCAAGATTTGAATCCAACAGCCGAAAATATTGCTGTTGTGATATGGAATAAAATTAGAAAAAGAATTCAGGCAGATTTCGACTTAGAAATCGTTCTGAATGAAACGGACCGCAATTTTGTAACTTATAAAGGAGAATAATAAATGTCACTAAAAATAGGAGATATAGTTCCGAATTTTACTGCAAAAGATAGTCATGGAGAAGTTTTTGAAAGCCAAAGTGTTTTGGGGCGAAAACCTCTGGTGATTTATTTTTACCCAAAAGATAATACACCCGGATGTACTACTGAAGCTTGTAGTTTTAGAGATCAATACGAAGATTTTAAGGATCTTGGTGCTGAGGTTATTGGTATAAGCAGCGATAGTGTAAAATCGCATGAGACATTTGCGAACAAACATCAATTGCCTTTTATACTCTTGTCTGATGAAGACAAAAAATTACGACACATTTTTGGCGTTCGCGACACTTTATTTGGTCTTTTGCCAGGAAGGGTAACGTATGTAATTGATAAAAATGGGGTTGTTATCTTGATTTTTGACAGTATGAATGCAGGAAAACATATTCCGAAAGCACTTGAAACAGTCAAAGAATTAGTATTGTAATATTAGAAAATAGTAGCAATCTGCTGTTGATTTAAGAAACTAGCCTTAAAAAACATGAAACCAAAATCATACCCATTACAATTTGAACCCATCTTGAAAGATAGAATCTGGGGCGGAGAAAAACTAAAGACAATTTTGAATAAACCAATCTCTTCTAAGATAACTGGCGAAAGCTGGGAATTGTCTACGGTAGAAGGTGATGTAAGTGTTGTGTCAAACGGATTGCTGAAAGGTAAATCATTGATGGAACTCATTGATGAAATGCCAAATGAAATTCTGGGAACAAAAGTTTACAGTCGTTTTGGAAAACAGTTTCCGTTGCTTTTTAAATATTTAGATGCCCGTGAAGATCTGTCGATACAAGTACATCCAAATGATAAATTGGCAAAAGAACGTCATAACTCTTTTGGTAAAACCGAAATGTGGTATGTAATGCAGGCCGATGCTGATGCAAGAATCATTGTAGGTTTTAAGGAAAATTCAAGCAAGGAAGAATATCTGAAACATTTGAATGATAAAACACTTGTTTCGATTTTAGATGATGTAAAAGCAAAAGCAGGCGATGTTTTCTTTTTAGAAACGGGAACGGTTCATGCTATTGGGGCAGGATTAGTAGTGGCCGAGATTCAGCAAACATCAGATATTACGTATCGTTTGTATGATTTTGACAGAAAAGATGCTCAGGGAAATACAAGAGAACTTCATGTAGACCTGGCGCTCGATGCTATTAACTATAATAAGGTAGAGACGCAAAAGAAATACGAGACAAAAGCGAACACTTCTAACCTAGTGGTTGATTGTCCTTATTTTACCACTAACTTTATTCCGTTAGAAGGTAAAGTTGAGGTTTCTAAGTCAGGCGAAACTTTTACTGTTTATATGTGTATCGAGGGAAGTTTTGAAATTGAATTTGATGGTTTCAAACAATCGTATATAAAAGGAGATACCGTTTTAGTTCCGGCTGAGATAAATGCATTTATTTTAAGCGGAAAAGCTTCTATTTTAGAAATTTACATTTCATAGCACTTAATAGAAAGATTATGTGTATTTTTGCAGTCGCAAATTAAAATAAAAATAAAATGGCAAACGTTAAAAATTTAAAGAAAGACATCAACTTCGTATTAGGAGATATTATTGAGGCAATTTACTTATTCGAAATGTCTACTTCGGGAAATCCTACTCCAGAAACGAATGCTTTGATCGATCAGGCTATCGCTGCATTTGATACTTTGATCACAAAAGTGAATGCTAAGAATGTTGAAAACAAAAAAGCACACTTCAAACAAATCAATGTTGAATTGGAAGAAACTGCTAATCAATTGATTGCTAAAATCAACGAATTGTAAGCAAAAAAAAGTATAAAAAAGTGCAAATTTATTTTGGTAAAACGAAAAACCGCTTTATATTTGCACCCGTAATGAGTCGCCAGCGTAGCTCAGTTGGCTAGAGCAGCTGATTTGTAATCAGCAGGTCGTGGGTTCGAGTCCCTCCGCCGGCTCAAAATAAAACCATCACTTTTAGTGGTGGTTTTTTAATAAAATAAGCCGTAAATTTATTTTGGAAAATACAAAAATCCACTTTATATTTGCATTCGTAATGAGTCGCCAGCGTAGCTCAGTTGGCTAGAGCAGCTGATTTGTAATCAGCAGGTCGTGGGTTCGAGTCCCTCCGCCGGCTCAACGTAAAACCATCACTTTTTAGTGGTGGTTTTTTTTTGGAATAAATTGAAATTGTTTTGGATCAGGTGCAGATCGGGGATCAAACGGAGGATCAAACGCAAAGCTTGGGGATTAGCCAAAAAGATTAGATAATCTGAATAAGAAGAAATCTACTTTACGCACTCCTCTAAATTGACTTCTAGTTGGAAAAATATTAAAGTTTTTAATACCTGATTGCATAATCACAAAAGGGATCAATAAGAAAACGGAGCATTAATATTTATTTGTGGAATCTGGTGATCCTATTTTTTATTATCGTCAATTTCTAAATTGACTAAAAAATCAAATAGTTCTTTTGGTTGTATTTTTAAACCAATCGATAAGTTGAGTATCGTTTCTAAAGTAATATTTTCTTTTCCCTTTTGAATTTTACTAATAAAACTAAAATCGAGATCGCAATTTTCATCAATGTCTCTATAGGACATGCCTTTTTCTCTTTTTATTTCGCCCAAACGCTTACCAAATTGCGCTAAGAATTCAATTTTTTTGTTTTTACTAATCATTATCGCTTTATATTAAGGCAATTTGATTAATTTTAATTAAAAAATCGTGGTAATAAAATACCACGATTGCTTTTTTTTGTTATATTTGTTGCAATTAACTATATATTTGCGATCTTCACATAAAAATATTTGAAGCATTCGCTTTGAATCTCGCTTTTGAAAACTGGTAATTTTTAATTAGGAACGAGAGGATAAGTAAGATGCTCACGTCTATTGGCGTGGGCTCACTTATTGTTCCTCGGTATACCAGTACCTCAAAGGCAGTAAGATGAGTTCTGCGCCATTTCTTATTCTAGGCCTGTTAAATTCACTTATATTCTTAGCTAATCTTCTTCATTTTTCATAGTTCCGTATTTAAATAGTGTCTAACTAAAACCATTACTATGAATTAAAAAATTGAAGCAATATTTACTGCCTGTAACGTCTTAGCTTTATTTTGAATTAGTAGATTAGACCGATTGCAGGCTTTAAAACTGCACATATATCCAGCTTTATTTGAGCAAAAAAGCCCTCTAACTGGCGATCAAACAAGTATAGAGAGCTGAGCTGATTAATAAAAACTTTCGTTTCAAATTAACTAATCCCAAAATTATGAAAATTTTTTCATTGAGCAAAGGGTTGGTGCTACTTTGGTATCCGTTTATTTTCGGGTTTTATCTCTTTTGCACGCCAGCCCTAGCAAGGAATACCTTGCAATTCTCTCCTGTACAACAGCAACAACAAATTCGGGTCACGGGTATCGTGACTGATGGTGTAGTCCCCCTTTCAGGGGTGATTATTTCTATAAAAAACCAAAGAAATACTGTCGTTACAGATTTTGACGGTAAATATAATATAACGGTATCATTTTCTGATATTCTAATTTTTACTTACATCGGTTACAAAACCATAGAGATTCCAGTTACTCGACATTTAACAATTAATGTTCAGATGCAGGAAGATGCGACGGCACTTCAGGAAGTCAAAATCAATGCAGGCTATTATTCTGTAAAAGAAAGTCAGCGTACAGGAAGTATTTCAAAAATAAGCTCAAAGGATATTGAAAAACAACCTGTAACAAATGTACTTGCTGCTATGCAGGGAAGAATGGCAGGGGTGAGTATAACTCAAAATACAGGAGTATCTGGAGGTAATTTTGATATTCAGATAAGAGGGCAAAACAGTTTGCGTTCTAATGGAAACAGACCTCTTTATATTATTGATGGTGTTCCATATTCTTCGGATTCCGGAGGTTCTGATCTCACAGGTATTGTACTTCAAGGATCAACGAGTCCATTAAATAGTATTAATCCAGGTGATATTGAAGGCATAGAAGTTCTCAAAGATGCTGATGCGACGGCTATATATGGTTCTCGAGGAGCTAATGGTGTTGTACTTATAACAACCAAAAAGGGTAAAGCAGGAAAAACACAATTCACAGCAAATGTATCTGGAGGACTAGCAAAAGTAACCCGGCTCATGGATTTGATGAATACAGAGCATTACCTGCAAATGCGAAGACAAGCATTTATAAATGATGGTATAGCATATGGTCCAACAGATTATGATGTAAACGGTACATGGGATCAAAATCGTTATACCAACTGGCAGAAAGTACTTATAGGTGGCACTTCAGAAATTAACGATGTACAGGCATCGTTATCAGGAGGTTCTTCCGGTACACAATTTCTCTTAAATGGTAATTTCCATAAAGAAACAACTGTATTTCCCGGAGATTACAATTACAGAAAAGGTAATCTGCTTGCAAATATGAACCATGAATCCGAGAATAAAAAATTCCAGGTCAATTTTTCTATGGGATATACCGCGCAACAGAATAATCAGCCGGGCATGGATATTACCCAACAAGGAATTCTTTTAGCACCTAATGCTCCGGCCTTATATGATCAGAAAGGTAATCTAAACTGGGAAAACAGTACATGGAATAATCCCATTAGTAGTTTGGAAGGGGAGTACATTTCGAGAACTAACGATCTTTTTGCTAATGGCTTGTTATCCTATAAAATCACTCCTGGTTTAATAGCCAAAACCAGTTTTGGCTTTATTGATACTCGTTTTAATGACAGTCGTACACAGCCCTCTACAATATATGACCCTGCTTACGAAGTTGGAAGCGAATTTTCATCGATATATGTCAATAATACCACAAGAAAATCCTGGATTATAGAACCCCAATTATCATGGTCTAAAAAAATAGGAAAAGGGAAAGCGGAAATTCTAATAGGCTCGACTTTTCAACAGCAAAACGCTAATCAACTCGTACAAGAAGCTAATGGATTCAGTAGCAACAGCTTGATTTATAATCTTTCTTCCGCTTTTAATGTCTTTGATTTGGTGCATAGTGAATCGGTTTATAGATATCAAGCCTTTTTTGGAAGAGTCAATTTTTCATGGAATGAACGTTACATTTTAAATTTTACAGGACGCAGGGATGGTTCAAGCAGATTCGGTCCAGGTAGGCAATTTGCCACCTTTGGTGCCATAGGTACTGCATGGCTGTTTTCAAATGAAAAGTTTATAAAAGAAAATTTTGATTCTCTAAGCTTTGGAAAATTTAGAGCGAGTTATGGCACGACTGGAAATGACCAGATTGGGGACTATCAATTTTTAAACACTTATGGGGCTACAGGAAATAATTATGGAGGTGTTATCGGTCTGGAACCAATACGATTGTTTAATCCCAATTTTGGATGGGAAATCAATAAAAAATTGGAGTTGGCAATCGAAACGGGATTTTTTAAAGACCGTATTTTTATAACGGTGGGATGGTACAGTAATAGATCTTCAAATCAATTGGTTGGCATTCCGCTTCCGGCAACAACCGGATTTAATTCCATCCAGGCAAACTTAGAAGCTACCGTTGAAAATAGGGGAATTGAACTTACTCTTAGAACAGTCAATTTTCAAAGACAATTCTTCAATTGGACAAGTAATTTTAATTTGACTATTGCTCGCAATAAATTACTCTCTTTTCCAGATCTTGAAGGATCAACTTATCAAAATCAGTTTGTAATTGGGGAGCCACTAAATATTAAAAAAGTATATCATTATACTGGAATCAATGCACAAACAGGTGTTTACCAGTTTTGAAGATTACAATGCTGACGGTTTAATTACAGCCGTTGAAGATAAACAGGTAATATGTGATCTGAATCCGAAATATTTCGGAGGTCTTCAAAATACAATTACCTACAAAAAATGGCAGTTGGATTTTCTATTTCAATTTGTCAAGCAGCTAAACTATAGCGGATCATATGGTACAGGCCTACCTGGCACTATGACCAATCAACCGGTAACGGTGATGAACCACTGGCAAAATCCTGGAGATATTGCTAGCCATCAAAAGTATTCAACTGGAGTTAATAGCCAGGCAGTTGATGCATTTTATAAATATTATGCCAGTGATGCTATGATAACAGATGCCTCTTATGTTCGACTTAAGAATTTGTCTTTATCGTATAGCATCTCTGAGCAGGTGCTTAAAGGTGTAAAATGTAGACTGGTATTTCAGGGACAAAATCTCTTTACGTTTACTTCCTTTAAGGGTGCTGACCCAGAGTCCAGATTTACTACAGCCCTTCCTCCATTGAAAGTTTTTACAACAGGGCTTCAGTTTACTTTTTAATCCTTTAATTCAAATATTATGGAAAAGAAATCAATTTTTCTATTTATCCAAGAGAGTGTAATAGAGATCTCATTTAATAACTTTCTTGTTGTATTGCTTATATTAGGTATGATTCTTACACAGGGCTGTGACAACTTTGTTGAAGTGGATCTTCCGTCATCCCAGCTCACCCAGAGTGGGGTTTTTGAAGACAGGGCTACTGCCAATGCTGCTATGGTGAGTATTTATGCCAAAATGCGAGATAGTGGTGTCTTAAGTGGAAATCTTTCAGGGCTGTCCAATCAGATGGGAAATTATAGCGATGAACTAGTTTATTACGGCGATATTTCCGGTACCACTCGAGATTTTTACAACAATGCAATCCTGCCTTCCAATACAGAGGTTTTTAACTCATGGAGTAGCAGTTACAATCAGATTTATGCGGCAAATGCTATTATTGAAGCAGTAAGTGCTTCGAGTGCTTTGGGACTTAAAGATAAAAACCAATTAACAGCAGAGGCATTATTTGTCAGGTCCCTACTGCATTTTTATCTTTTAAATCTCTACGGAGATGTACCTTATATAACTACAACCGAATATCAGAAAAATAGAACAGCACAAAAGATGCCCTGTGCCGAGTTGTATTCCTATATTATAAAAGATCTCGAATTGGCAGTAACACTATTGCCTGAAGAGTATGTTTCCAGTGATCGTATACGTCCCAATAAATCCGTAGCGATGGCTTTGTTGGCTAGAGCATATCTGTACAACAGACAGTGGGCAGAAGCAGCCAATGCCGCATCTTACCTATTAAACAATACCCAGACATACACTTGGCAAACTAATTTGAGCGACATGTTTTTGAAAGAAAGCACCACTACAATCTGGCAATTTAAGCCTCGTGTTGATGGACAAAACACGCAGGAAGGTGAAACGTTTATATTTACAGCAGGACCGCCGTCACTTGTGGCTCTAAGTACAAACCTTATAAACGCGTTTGAACCGGGTGATCAGCGCAAAGAATATTGGATAGCAAAAGTTACTACGGGTACTGATACTTGGTATCATGCCAATAAATACAAACAAAGATCAAATACTTTTGGTTCATTAGAATATTCTATAGTATTTCGTTTGGCAGAACAATATCTGATTCGAAGTGAAGCCCGCGCTGAGCAAGGAGATCTAGCAGGGGCAAGAGAAGATTTGGATAAAATCAGACATACGGCAGGTCTTGCAGGAACCACGGCTCTGAGTCAGTCCGAGATGCTTAAGGCTATACTTCAAGAAAGAAGAGTGGAATTCTTTACAGAATATGGACATCGTTTTTTTGATTTAAAAAGAGCAAATCATTTAGATGAATCGCTATCGCCATTAAAGACAGGGTGGGATACAACAGATAAGTTATTGCCGCTACCCGAGTCAGAGTTAATTCTTAATCCAAATTTAAAACCTCAAAATCCTGGTTATTAAAATAAGACTCTATTTTATGAAATACAATATAGATAAATTATTCCGAAGAATACCACTGATTGTCAGATGTACAATATTGGTCACTCTTTTTACACCGTCTTTTGGGTTTGCACAAGGTAATGCTAAAAAACAGCTTACAAAAGAGGACTATTCTTTATGGAGTAATCTTAGAGTGGGCAAACTTAGCCAAAGTGCAAAATGGGTAAGTTTTTCTCTTTTTTATGAAAGTGGCGAAGATACCCTATTTGTTAAAAATAGTTCTGCAACCAAAACCTATAGTTTTCCTGGAGCAAGTAAAGGAGAGTTTATCGCTGATAATTGGTTTTCTGCGATGAGCTCTAAAGGTGAACTTGTAATTGTTGATTTGTTAACTTCAAAACGAGAGATTAACGCAGAGGTATTCCGGTATGATTTAAGAGTTGGGACAAAAGACATCATCCTTTTAAAAAAGAGGGCAGATGGCAAAAAAGATCTGGAACTAAAAAATGTAGTCACTAAGAAATCCCTGCTCTTAAAAGATATTGAAAACTATTGGTATAACTCAGGTACAGACGCTTTGATCTACACGACAAAATCTGAAAACAATACAGCAATTGTGCTTTTTAATTTACGTGATAACACCACTACTATAATAAACAATAATCCTAACGCTTTTCAATATTCAGATATTGTTTGGCAAAAAAGCGGAAAGTCCGTAGCTTTTTTACTACATCCTTTGGGAGGTAGTAAAAGAATATACCGTACTTGCGTTGGGTACTATAGGATAGCAGAGGATAAGTTTTATAGTTTTAATCCGTCTGCGCAGGATCATTTTCCCGAAGATATGGAAATAATCACATCTTCTTTTGCCTATCTCAGCATTTCTGAGGATGGTAAAAGAATATTCTTTGGACTAGAGAAAGCTGTAATTCCAGTGGATCTCTCACAGGTGCAGACTTGGAGTACAAAGGATAAATATCTTTATACTGCTAAAGTACAGATTGATGGTTGGGACAGAGCAGCAAAAGTAGCAGTGTGGTGGCCTGAGCGGAATAGTTTTAAGCGTATTACAGATAATGAATTTCCGAAATTGATGTTAAGCGCTGACCAAAAATATGCTTTTCTTTACAATCCTGAGCAATATGAACCGCAGGCAAACCGTGAAGCTCCTCTTGATATTTACATTTTGGATCTGGAAACAGGTACCCGCAAACTTTTGTTGCAGAATCAGTTGGGTAAGGAAGCGGCAATATCTATTTCTCTATATGAAAAATACATTGTTTATTTTAAAGACAGAGACTGGTGGGCTTATGATATAGTAAGTGGCCAGCACAAAAATCTTACTAAAGAGTTGGGGGTTTTCTTTTCAGATAACGAGTCCGATAGGCCAGAACAGGCCAGTCCTTTTGGTAATCCGGGATGGATACAAGGTGATAAAACTCTTTTTGTTTACGATAAGTATGATATCTGGAGTATCACAATAGATGGAAGACGTGCACTTCGATTAACTAGGGGTCGTGAAGATAAAACCACTTACAGAATTGTTGCTCAATCAACTCAGCAGTCTTTCAAAATGAACTATGACGGAAGTTACAAAGGGGTATTTGAATCTAAAGACAGATTGCTGATCAAGGCCGAAGCGTTAGAATATACAGGCTATTGTTTTTGGGATAAAAAAGCTGGATTGCAGCCCTTGATAGACAAGATGATGTATACGAGTGAATTTATTGCATCAGCCAAGAATGATAGTTATGTTTATAAGGAAGAGAACTACAATTTATCGCCGAGATTGCTTATTAAAGAGAAATCAGATTCAAAAGCAAAAATGCTTTTTCAAAGCAATTCACAACAGGCAAAATACTATTGGGGATGTTCTAAACTAATTTCTTATACCAATTCCAAAGGAAGTATTTTAAATGGTGTCTTGTTCTATCCTGCAGATTATCTTGCTGGTGCAAAATACCCAATGGTAGTGCAAGTTTACGAAAAGCAATCGAAAGAATTGTATCGCTTTGTAAATCCATCACAGAAAAACCCGACAGGATTTAATATTGCTAATTTTAATTCAAAAGGATACTTCGTTTTTTTGCCTGATATTGTTTATCAAGTTGGGGACCCGGGATCTTCAGCGGTAGATTGTGTTGTTTCAGCAACTAAGCACGTTATTGGCAGTGAATCGTCTATTGATAGTACCCGTATAGGTCTTATAGGTCACTCTTATGGTGGATATGAAACAGATTATATCATCACGCAAACCAATATGTTTAAAGCCGCAGTGGCAGGTGCTGCTATTACCGATTATGTAAGTGGTTATCTTTGGGCAACATGGGGATTTGAAAAACCTAATTTTTGGCAGTATGAATTTGGGCAGTTAAGGATCGGGAGATCTCTGTATGAAGATTTCGCGTCGTATTTGAGAAACTCGCCAATTTACCACGCCCATAAAGTGAACACACCGTTGTTGTCATGGACAGGCGAACAGGATAGTCAGGTGCATTATTATCAGAGTATTGAATTTTACCTGGCCCTAAGACGTCTAGGAAAAATACATACGATGCTGCTATATCCAGGAGAAGGTCATGTGCTTATGGACAAAAAAAATCAAAAAGATCTGACCCGGCGAATTGAAGATTGGTTTGACTATTACTTAAAAAGGGATACAAAACCTGAGTGGTTGTAAAACAATAGCCATTTGATAAAAAAAACAATGCAGCTCCATTTGGAACTGCATTGTCATTATACAAGCAATAGTCTTATGGTCTAAAAACCGGCACAACACATTGATTGGCTGAATTTTTACCAAATAACTGGGCGCCACCTGCTGTGAGTCCTACGGTACAAACAAATCCGTTACTGTCTGTAGAACACATATCACGCTGTTCACAAGATGTTCCTTGTGGGTTCAGTTTGATGTACCCTTGAATTGGTGTAGCTGCTTTAGAACGCACATTCATGGCATGGGTTGTAAAAGCACTTGCTATTGCAAGAGCAAATACCGCAACAGGTAGAACCTGTTTTGAAAATTTTGTTTTCATGATTTATAATTTAATATGTTAGCGACCTACTCTTTTACAGGTTTTCGGTCTTTTCCCTGACACTGCAGTATATTTTCATGATGAGATTTTATTTTTGACTTTTATTTTTATAGGCACTCGTTAGCCTTTTATTTAATTTGTAATGAACCATATACTTTCCAATAAAACCGTAGAAATTATCATTGAGAACAAAAAAGTTCTTCAGTCTTTGGTTTTTGATATGATAGATATAAAAACTACCTTTATAAAAATTGGTATTAAGGTCGTAGATATCAATAATACTAGCATCCTTCCACATTTCAGCAGGTTCATATTTACCTAATAATGCTGAATTAACAAACAACAAATTTTTAAATACGCTACTTGTTTTATTGACTAGTAAAGGAGGAGCTGCCAATTTTATTTCCTGCCTGCTGGCAACTGTCGTCACTTTGATATGGGCTTTATTCACCGTATCTATTGTCTTGCCGCGATAGCTCAGATTAAGATACTTATCAGTTACAATAAATTCATTGCGATACAGGTAAATGTAGATCAGCCTTTGAAGATCTTTGTCGTAATTGAGTGTTCCGTCGACATCGAAAATTCCATCTATTTGTTTCTGTAATAATTTTGCATTAAAAATTACCTGTGGTTTGTCTCCAAATTGAACTGATCCCAGTATGCTTTCGCCTTTTGTATTGGAATTGGAACGAAATGCCAAGTTAATTGAATCCATGAGCTGATAATGAGAAAAAGTATTGCTTCCATTCCATTTTACAGATGCCTTCCAGTCTTTTATCAGACCTTTATAAATAACAGGAACCGAACCGTCGATAAGATAAAAATTGGGAGATAAAACACGAACCTGAACAGATTGGAATGGAAAATCAATTCGATTTAGATGAACCTTAAAATCATCTCTTTTTTGCAAGGTGCTGTCAAATGCTGTGATTCGTAAAGGAGCTGTATAATTCCCCAAGTATATCTTTTCTTTCGTGGCTCCAGCAAAATAATAAGAACTAAACTGAAGGTCAATTTCTCCTACTTTTACAGCATTGCCAGGAAAACGACGTACAAAATTATTTCGATGCTCAATGATGTCTTCTGATAGGATAAAAAGAAATGCAACAATACCAATACTAAAAAAAGCAGTTATTGATAAAGCACTGGCAAGAACAGCAGGCTTTGAAATGAGATGCGTTTTTGGCATCATACCGGCCAGTATCAGAATACCTGCTGCTGCCAGAATTATGAAAACTGAATTAAAAATTAAATGTTCCCTCCATCCCATTTTTTCCAAAATGCCTCCACAGGAACACGGAATAAAAGAACTGTAGTTTAGAATAATATAGATATATGCAGTAAACATAATCATAAGACTAAAAGATGCAAAGAGCCCCATTAATCTCCATTTTTTTGGCATGACAAGTAAGGCAATGAACAACTCTGCTAATGGGACTATCCAGACAATGAAACCTGCAAAAGCACTTAATAAAGGTGACTGTCCTAATTGTACTCGGAAGTTTTCAAAGTCAAGCAATTTACTTACTGCTGCATAAACAAATAAAGATGTATACAATATACAAACGGTGTTGATGATTATGTTTTTAATTACTATACTTAATCTCATGTTTTCTGATTGTTAAGTTGACTATAATTGTAAAATGTTTAGATCATTCTGATTTTTCCCCTATATAAATCGTGAAATTTAAAATTTTAGTAAACTCAAAAAAATAGAACCATTTTGATTACGATTCATTTCTTTGAAGCTGGAGCGAAAACAAAATTACAACAGGTTGTTCTACAGATTGTTACCAAAAACAGGCTAAAACTTTTAAAAAACAGGCTTTTTTCATTGCTAATAAGATAAAAAGAAGCGTTTTTCTTATTTTTCATTAGAGCTATTTGTTTAGTGTTTAAAAATTAACTGTATTTATACCTTTTTTGATGGAAGAAAAATATAGTTTTATCACGCTTATTTGTAATTGTATTTCTATTAGAAATGACTTTTTAATTATGAATTGATTTATGGGATTATTTTTTGTTGAAAAGCGATCCACTATTTAACAACATTATACCAAAAACAAGTATAGTTATTTCTCAAAAGGTTTTTTGTAGTTAAAGCTTTAAAGTGAAGGCTCTGAAATAAAATTGATATTTCTTATTTTCGATTTCATTAACTAGAAAAAAAAGAAATATCAATTTTATTACTTACGCAGATTGGCGGAAACTTTACTTAATGTAATTGAAAAATGTAGATAATATTTGTCTTTTATAAAATTTGCAAAATTAGGAGCTGTAGGCAGAAGTCTAAAAAAAATAATTAGTAGATTGTTGGGCTGCAGTAAATAACAATACTATTGACCAATATAAACTTACGGAAATTGCAAAAGTGCTAGGTTTAACTTTAGAAGGAATTAAGAATTTTTTCAGAAGAAGTTATTTTTAATATTATTGGTCGTATAGATAATGACAATGATAATACTTTAGTAAATTCAAATATTAAAATCAGCTAGCTTTCATTGAGCTTGCTAAACTGATATAGCTTTATGAATGTTTACTTCATGTTAAAAAAGAGAAGCGGAATATTTATGAAAACTCATAAAAGAAAATAAATATTTTTGTAAAAACAGATATTAAAAGTAGAGAAAGAGGGATCCTAAGATTTTTTAAGTTGTAAAGCTACTTGGAATTTAAAATCTGGAAGCTAGTTTAATAAAAATTGTAACAATATTTTTCTTATGTTTGTTTCTTAACCAAAACATAAATTAGACATGGAAGAAAATTCAGTTTTCGAGAAATTTGAGTTACAGCTCGATCAATCTTCAAAAGATTTTTTGAAGGAAACCGTTAAATGGGCATATTTTTTAGGAATAGTAGGATTCGTTGGCATTGGATTAATATTGGTGTTTGCAATTTTTGCAAGTGCAATTTTTGCTACACTAGGAAGTTCGATACCAGGAATGGCGGCTTATGGCAGTTCTTTTGGCGTAGTGATAACTTTTATATATATTATATTTGGTGCAATTTATTTCTTTCCGGTTTACTATCTTTTTAAATTTGGTGCAAATGGAAAAAAAGCTTTTAGAGACAATGATAATGTAGCATTAACGGCTTCTTTTGGTTACTTAAAATCGCATTATAAATTCATTGGGATTTTTATGATTGCAATTCTCGTATTGTACGGATTACTATTTGTACTTTCTATGTTTGGAGCTTTATTAGGAAGATAAAATGAAACTTTAAAAATTCCAAATTCTAAACAATTGATAGAATCAATACTATTGGTTTAATTGGGATTTGGAATTCTAAAAAGTTGGAATTTGCTATAAAACAAAAAAGTCCTGAGATTCTCAGGACTTTTTTGTTTTATGTAGTTGTCTATTGCTTTTGTTCTTCTTTTTTAATATCGGCAACATACTTGGTTAGTTTTTTCCCGTAAAGCGACTGTGCTACTTTTGGAGTCATCGATTTCTGGATTGTATCAAGGAATTTTACATTGATATCGTAGATCTCCGATAAAGCAATATAAGGTGCTATTTCGTGATCTTTATTGTTAAGCGCAAAGTTTGTTGCGTACAGGTATTTTCTTTTAGTGTTAGACTCTTGTTTTTTGTCTATACTGTCAATAGCTTTTTGGTCTTGTCTTTTTATTGCCTTAAATCTTGACTCAACCATAGAAAGGCTTTCGTCATTAAAACGAGAATTTATTTTTTTGTATTCATTATATAATTCCTGATTTTTAGATCCGGTAATTTTTGCACCGTAAATAAAGTTATCTAAGTTGGTGTCGATATTGATATTTCCGGGCTCAGCAAAAAATAAAATATTATTGTCTAATGAATTAGTAACTCCGCGGTCTAGATATAAATAAAGTACTTCTGGAGACTCTAATTTTATGTTACTTTCAAAAGATGAATCTCCGTCTATTTTAATGCTGTCGATAGCTACAAGAGAAGTGTCAACGATTCTTTGAATGTATAAAGTTCCGTTTTTTAATCCTTTTATATTTCCTGTAAGGTGCAAACTGTCGGTTGATTCTTTTTTGCTACAAGAGGCTAATAGTGCGAGAGTAACAAAAGCAATAATTGATTTTTTCATTGGTTTTTTAGATTTTGCTGCAAAATAAAGAAAATAGTTTGAATGTAATGATGTCGTGTTTAAATTTTGCGAAAAATAAATTCCAGTCCATTTTACAACAGAGATTCTTTTGTTTATAAAGTAAAAGCATAAAAAAAATCCTGTAAGCAACGCCTACAGGATTTTAGAATATTTATTAGATAAAAAAAATTATTTAATCATCTCAAAACTTCTTTTTACAAAAGCAGTTAAAGCTTCTCCTTTTAATAGGTTTTGCGATAATTTTGCTAAGTCTAAAGCTTGTTTTACCAGGTGTTCCTGATGTGTTTTGTCTTCAGTGTTCAAAATGCTGGTTGCCAAATCTGAATTGGTATTTACAATCAGATTGTACATTTCCGGCATATTTCCCATTCCAAACATTCCGCCACCACCAGATTGACTCATTTCTTTCATTCTACGCATAAATTCTGGTTGCGTGATGATAAACGGAGCCGCCTGACTGTCCATAGCTTCCAGTTGAACACTGTATGCTTTAGGGATATAAGCTTCTAATGAAGTTTTTAGTGTTTCTTTTTCTTCATCAGATAATTTAGAAATCGTGTTTTCGTCCTTTTTGATTAAGTTATCAATATGGTCAGAATCTACACGAACAAAAGTTACATCTTTATTATCACCTTCAATTTTTTGAATCAAATGTGAGATAATCGGAGAATCTAAAAGTAATACTTCGTATCCTTTTTCTTTTGCTGTTTCAATATAAGAGTGCTGTGCATCTTTGTTTCCAGCATAAAGAACTACTAATTTTCCGTCTTTATCCGTTTGGTTTTCTTTCAGTTTCTCTTTTAATTCTTCAAGAGTAAAGTAAGTGTCATCAACCGTTGGATACAGTACAAATGCACCGGCTTTTTCGTAGAATTTATCGTCAGAAAGCATTCCGTATTCTAAAACGATTTTAATGTCATTCCATTTAGCTTCAAAATCCGCGCGATTTTCGCTGAACAATGTTTTTAATTTATCTGCTACTTTACGGGTAATGTAGTTTGAGATTTTCTTCACTGCACCATCAGCCTGTAATCCAGAACGAGAAACGTTCAAAGGAATGTCCGGTGAATCAATAACTCCTTTTAACATCGTCAAGAATTCAGGTACAATTCCTTCTACGTTATCGGTAACGTAAACCTGGTTTTGGTACAATTGAATTTTATCTTTCTGAATTTGCATATCAGATCCTAACTTAGGGAAATATAAAATTCCTGTTAAGTTAAATGGGTAATCTACATTTAAATGAATGTGGAATAACGGATCTTCAAATTGCATTGGATACAACTCTCTGTAGAAGCTTTTGTAATCTTCATCAGATAATTCAGTCGGCTGTTTAGTCCACGCTGGATTAGGGTTGTTGATGATATTATCTACTTCAACTTCAGTAAAAATATTATCTACATCTTCAGGAGCAACTTCTTCTCCCTTTTTTTGTTCTATTTTTTCTTTTCTTGTTCCGAATTTAATCGGAATAGGCATAAACTTGTTGTATTTGTTTAATAATCCGCTGATTTTTGAATCTTCAAGAAATTCAAGAGAATCCTCGGCAATGTGCAAGATGATTTCTGTACCACGTGAAGTTTTGTCAGCCGGCTCTAAAGTAAATTCAGGGCTTCCGTCACAAGTCCAGTGTGCAGCTGGCTCATCTTTGTATGATTTAGTAATAATTTCTACTTTTTCTGCAACCATAAACGCAGAATAGAATCCCAGGCCAAAATGACCAATGATTCCCGAATCTTTAGCAGAGTCTTTGTATTTATCAAGGAACTCTTCGGCTCCTGAAAAAGCAACCTGGTTAATGTATTTTTCAACTTCATCAGCTGTCATACCTAATCCCTGGTCGATAATGTGAATCTTTTTTCCCTCTTTGTCAATTTTGATTTCAATAACAGGGTTTCCGAATTCTACTTTGGCTTCGCCAATGCTTATTAAGTGTTTTAATTTTAAAGTAGCATCAGTTCCGTTCGAAATCAATTCACGTAAGAAAATTTCGTGATCGCTATACAAGAACTTTTTGATTAAGGGAAAGATGTTTTCTACTGAAACATTAATTTTACCTGTTGTCATATTTTTATAATTTTTTAGTTTAATGTGATGAGTATCATTTCTTCAAATAGAATACCAATTGTTTTTTGAGTGACAAAATGGCGTAAGTGTTAATTTTGAAAGAAAATAATCGGATTCTGGAACAAAAGATATTCCTATGAATTGTATCTTTGTGGTATAATAATTGTTAAATGGGTAAGTATTAACTTAAATAATGTACAAAATGAAGAAAATTATTTTCATTTGCATGATTGCCACAATGTTTTTTGCGTGCAAATCAGCTTCGTCTACAACAGCTTCAACAGAAGCAACAACGCTATCGACTAAACTTGACCGACCAAGCCAGGTTGCTCTTAAAGGAAATTGGGTTTTAACCAATGTATCTTATCCTGGTTCTGAGTATATCAAAGTAAACTCTTTTGATCTTGCAGATTCTAAATGTTTTATTGGTAGTACATGGAATTTTATTTCAAATAATAATAAGGGAAGTATGGCTCTGACAGCGCCAAGTTGTACTGCATTTAATTCTCCTATTGTATGGAGTATTAACAATCAGGGTATGTTTGTACTTAAAATTCTTGATGCTGGTATAAAAGCAAAAAAAGTTAGAGACGGATACTTACTTAAAGTAGCGGGATTGACTGATAATTCATTTCAATTGATCGATAACATCAATGTTGGTGGACAAGTTAAGGATGTGACTTACCAATTTCAGAGAGCTAATTAATATTAAAAAGATAAAAACATGAGAAAAATAACAGTTTTAGGTTTGAGTAGTTTACTTGTATTAGTAAGTTTCTTTACAAGTTGCGATTCAGTGAAAAACGCTAATAATACACAAAAAGGTGCCGGAATTGGAGTAGTTGCCGGTGGTCTTATTGGTGGTATTTTAGGAAATAATTTAGGACGCGGTGGAAATGCTGCTTTAGGAGCTGCTATTGGAGCTGCTGTAGGTGGTGGAACTGGTGCTCTTATTGGAAACAAAATGGATAAACAAGCCCGTGAAATCGATCAGGCTTTACCAGGCGCATCTGTAGAAAGAGTAGGAGAGGGTATTCATTTAACTTTAAATGAAAATTCTGTTCGTTTTGATACTAATAAATCCACTTTGACTCCTCAGGCAAAAGCAAATTTAGATAAATTAGTGCCTGTATTCAATGAATACGGAGATACTGATATTCAGATTTTTGGTTACACTGATAATACAGGAAAACCAGAATATAACCTGACGCTTTCAGGACAAAGAGCTGCTTCTGTGCAAGCTTATTTAGTTGCAAAAGGATTAAAATCAAGCCGTTTCAAAACTTCAGGTTTAGGAATCGCTGATCCAATTGCTACAAATGATACTCCGGAAGGAAGAGCTCAAAACCGTCGTGTAGAATTTTCTATTACTGCAAATGACAAAATGGTAAATGATGCAAAATCTGAAGCTGGAAAATAAGTTTCAAACGCAATAAAATTTCTTAAAAGCTGTTTCATAATTGAAGCAGCTTTTTTTTGACTTTAGAAATTAAACATTGTAAATTTGTGCTTTCAAATACAACCCATGCTCGACATTCAAAATATCTCTTTTACGTATACCGACAGCCCTGTTATAAAAAACGTTTCTTTTACCATAAATAAAGGCGAAAATATTGCTATTATTGGCGAAAGCGGCTGCGGAAAAAGTACGCTCCTTAAACTTATTTATGGTTTGTATAACTTAGATGATGGCAAGATTTTTTATAATGAAAAGCCAATTTTAGGTCCTAAGTACAATTTGATTCCCGGAATGCCTTATATGAAATATCTGGCCCAGGATTTTGATTTGTCTCCTTTTGAAACGGTAGCTGAAAATGTTGGAAAATTTCTTTCGAATGGTTTTGCGAATATGAAAAAACTTCGCGTTCAGGAATTGCTGGAAATGGTCGAAATGGAAGCATTCTCGAATGTAAAAGCAAAATTTTTAAGTGGAGGTCAACAACAAAGAGTGGCATTGGTAAGAGTTTTGGCTTTAGAGCCGGAAGTAATTTTACTGGATGAACCTTTTAGCCAAATTGATGCTTTTCGTAAAAATGCTTTACGAAGAAACTTGTTCAGGTACTTAAAACAAAAAGGGATTACGTGTATTATTGCAACACACGATAGTACAGATGCACTATCATTTGCAGATGAGGCAATCGTCATGCGAAACGGAGAAGTCCTTGCAAAAGGGGATCCGGTAAAAATCTATGAAGATCCGGAAACTAAATATGTAGCATCACTTTTTGGAGAAGTAAATGAAGTTCCTACTCATTTGATGCTTTCTTATGAAGATCAAACCCATAAAACTTTAGTTTATCCGCATCAGTTCAAAATGGTTGCAGAATCAAATTTGCAGGTAAAAATAAGAAGAACTTATTTTAGAGGAAATCATTTTCTAATCGAAACTGTTTATAAAAGACAGCTAATATTTTTTGAAAGTGAAATTGATTTGCCTTTAGATCAGGAGATATTTTTAGGATTAAATTATTTATAATTAGAGAATTGGTTTAACTATAAAAATGAGAAACCCCACAGATTTTAGAAATCTGTGGGGTTTCTCATTTATGCTGATTAATCGTTTATAGTAATTGAAACCAGATAACGTTTACATAATAAATCCGACAGGTTTTAGAAACCTGTCGAATTTGATATTAGTAAGAATTAGTTTTTTAAATACTTTTCTAAAAACTGATCTTGTTCCCAAAGTAAGTGCAGGATATTTTCTTTTGCTACATAACTATGTGCTTCTTTAGGTAAAATTACCATTCTGGCAGTTGCTCCCAAACCTTTTAGTGCCTGATAATAGCGTTCTGTCTGCAAAGTAAAAGTTCCCGGGTTATTATCAGCTTCACCGTGAACTAATAACATAGGTGTTTTCATCTTATCTGCATTCATAAAAGGAGACATTGCGGTGTAAACTTCTGGAGCTTCCCAATAATTGCGTTGCTCTGTCTGGAAACCAAATGGAGTCAGAGTTCTGTTGTACGCGCCACTTCTGGCAATTCCGCAAGCAAAAAGATCAGAATGTGTTAGTAAATTAGCAGTCATAAAAGCGCCATAAGAATGTCCTCCAACCGCAACTTTTTTACGATTGATATATCCCAAAGCATCAACAGCGTCAATTGCAGCTGCAGCATTGTCTACTAATTGAGAAATAAAGTTATCATTAGGTTCAGTTGTTCCTTCACCAATAATAGGGAAAGCCGCATCATCAAGAACAACATATCCTTTGGTTACCCAATATACAAACGATCCGTAGTAAGGAAAAGTAAATTCATTTGAATTTTGAGTCGATTGTCCTGCGCTGTTTCTGTCTTTATATTCAGCAGGATAGGCCCAGATCAACAACGGTAATTTCTCTTTTTTTACTTTGTCATAACCAGCAGGCAGGTATAAAGTTCCTGAAAGTTCAACACCATCTTTACGTTTGTATTTGATGACTTCTTTGCTGACATTTTTAATGCTCTCAAACGGATTTTTGAAAGAAGTGATTGGTGTCAGGCTGTTTTGTTTTTTAATATTTCGGAAATAATAATTCGGATATTCACTTTTAGACTGAATCTGAACTAAAACTTTACCGGTTTTGAAATCTTCAATTCCTAACAAATCTTCTTTTTTGTCTTTATAAGTTGAAGTGTAAATGCGTTTTGATTGTAATGTTTTCAAATTGAATTCAGAAATAAAAGGAAATTGTCCTTCTTTAGTATATCCTTCACCAATAAGGAAAGCATTATCTTTCTCGATCGCTAAAACGTATTTGTTGTATTGATTCTTCTTAGTTTCAAAAACTCCCGGATCAGAATAAACATCTTGCTGATTTCTATCAGTAATTACTTTTGGCTGCTGTGCAGGATTTGACGGATTGATCAAATATGTTTTTGTATTACGCGTATCGTACCATTCATCCGTAAGAAATGCAGTAGTATCATTACCCCAAACAATATCGCTGTAACGCTGCGGTATTTTGGCTAATGAAGCTGCATTGTTTGCAAATGGAGCATCCCAAAGATAAACTTCGTCTCTAAAATCGACTTTGTTTGCCGGGTCTCCTTCGTCTAATGCTACAACATAAGATAATGTTGCCGGTTTGTCATTTCTCCAGCTCATTTCTCTTTTTCCTTTGCGAACGGCCATAAAACCTTTTGGGATTACTTCGTTTAACGGAACTTCGTTAACAGTTTTAACTTCTTTTCCTTTAGAGTCATAAACAATTGTTTTAGAAGGAAATCTGTTTAAGGGTACAACGTACGAAAACGGTTTTTGAATTGTAGTTACCATAATAAAATTGCCATCTGGCGAAATTCTTTCTCCGGCATACATTGCCGCATCTTTGAATAAAGTAGCTGTTCCGTTAAGGTTGACTTTATACAATTCAGACGTGATGATGTTTTCAAAATTAATTTCATCATTCTGATTTTTCAGCATATCAGGATATGTTCTATTTTGAGATTTTGCTCCTGCTGTACTGGAAATGATTGGTCCGGTTGGTAGATCTTTTTTAGAATCTAATAAAGGTTTTCTGTTTTTTGGAAGCATTTTTACCAAAATAGTTTCGTTGTCTAAAAACCAGCTAAACGGATTACCAAGGTTTGCATTTACAGTTGCATCAGTAAGTTTTGTTGCTTTTGCAGTTGCTACATCCAATACCCAAAGTTCAACACCTGAATTTGTAGTATGCGAAAACAAAATTTTCTTATCATTTGGAGACCATAGAATATTGCTTATTTTGGGGTTTTGAGGTAAACCTGAAACTTGTATTTCTTCTTTTCCACTAATTTTTCTTAATTTAAGATTGATAGTGTAAGTTACTGTACTGGAAATATTCGTTACCAGATTAATTCGTAAACCACCCAAACGAAGTTCTTCCTGATTTAAATCGTCTAATGTTTTGTAAGTACTTCTGTACAACAATAACATGTTCTCTTTTTTTGTATCCATAGATACTGTAGGAGCTCTTTCGTAATCAGCTAAATCTAAAATAGATTTAGAAGGTTTTTGATAGGTTAAGTTTTCTTGGGCAAAGGCAAAAAAGCCAATGTTAAGAAATAAGAGGAGTGTAACCTTTAATTTCATAATTTGAATTTTAGGAGTTTAAAAATGGTATTTGTAATGTTTGACTAAAGTACTTTAAACTTGTTACATATTATGCGTTATTTTTCATACTTTTCAGTGTTTTGATCTGAAAACTGTTTTTTTGCGATATAAAAAGCTCTAATTGACCTTATAATTAAAGTATATTGAATTGCTAATAACGAAAAAAACACTAATTTGTACACTAATGTTTTAAAGTATACTTAGATTTGCAATCCAATTTTTTAATAAATAATAAAAGAATATGTATCATTCAAAAATAACGGGCTTAGGATATTATGTTCCTTCAAATGTTGTGACCAACGACGATTTGTCTAAGATTATTGATACCAATGATGAGTGGATTCAGGAGCGTACGGGAATTCAGGAGCGCAGGCATATTATTCGTGGAGAAGATACCACAACTACAATGGGAGTAAAAGCAGCTAAAATTGCTATAGAACGTTCCGGCGTAGCCAAAGAAGATATCGATTTTGTAGTTTTTGCTACATTAAGTCCGGATTACTATTTTCCAGGACCCGGAGTTTTAGTACAACGCGATTTAGGATTAAGAACCGTAGGAGCATTAGATGTCAGAAATCAATGTTCTGGTTTTGTTTATGCTATTTCTGTTGCTGATCAATACATTAAAACGGGAATGTATAAAAACATTTTGGTTATTGGATCTGAAGTACATTCAACAGGATTAGATATGACTACTCGTGGTCGTGGAGTTTCGGTTATTTTTGGAGATGGAGCAGGAGCAGCTGTTTTAAGCCGTGAAGAAGATTTGACAAAAGGAATTTTATCAACTCACCTGCATTCAGAAGGACAACACGCAGAAGAATTATCTTTGCAGGCACCAGGAATGGGAGCACGCTGGGTAACTGATATTCTGGCTGATAATGACCCAAATGACGAAAGTTATTATCCGTACATGAATGGGCAATTTGTATTTAAAAATGCAGTAGTTCGTTTTGCTGAGGTAATTAATGAAGGTCTGGAAGCAAATGGTTTACAAGTTTCAGATATAGATATGTTGATTCCGCATCAGGCGAATTTGAGAATTTCACAATTCATTCAAAACAAATTCAAATTAAGAGATGATCAGGTTCATAATAATATCCAGAAATACGGAAATACAACCGCAGCATCTATTCCAATTGCCTTAACAGAAGCTTGGGAACAAGGAAAAATTAAATCAGGAGACACAGTTGTTCTGGCTGCTTTTGGTAGTGGTTTTACCTGGGCAAGCGCAATTATTAAATGGTAAATTAATTCATCTTGCATTATATTTTTAAAACCTGCTCTTTTTTGGAGCAGGTTTTTTTATACCAATTTGTCAGGCTGAGCGGAGTCGAAGCCAACGTTCCAATTGGCAAGTCTTTTATTTTGAGGATGAGATTTCGATTTTAATTAATATTTTTGTTAAGTCAGACAAATGATCAAACATCTCTCAAATAAAAATGAAAAAAAATCAACTGGAAATAGCCTGTTTCAATTATGAATCGGCGATAATAGCACAGGAAAGTGGTGCAGACAGAATCGAATTGTGTGACAATATGCAACTTGGCGGAACAACACCAAATACTGTTCTTGCTGCACGGGCTCGTGAAAAGTTATCTATTAAAATGAATGTTATTATCAGGCCTCGAGGTGGAGATTTTGTTTATAACGAAGAGGAATTTATCGAAATGAAACAAGACATAAAATCCTTTAAAAAACTAGGTGTTGATGGTTTTGTTTTTGGGATTTTAAATTCGGACGGAAGTGTCAATAGAAAACAAAATCAGGAATTAGTTCATTTGGCAAGTCCGCTTTCTTGTACTTTTCACCGTGCTTTTGATGTTGTTGATTCTATAGAAAAAGGTCTTGAAGATGTTATTGATTGCGGTTTTCAAACTATTCTGACTTCCGGTAGAGGAAAAAATGTCGAAGAAGGAATTGATGATCTGATACAGATTCAAAAGCTTGCTAAAAACCGAATAGAAATTATGCCGGGCGGAGGTTTACGATCTTCGAATATTAAATTATTACAAGAAAAACTAGAACCTACTTTTTATCATTCGTCTGCAATTACAAATAATACCCAAACAGCAAATCCGGAAGAAATAAAAGAATTGCGCAATTTTTTATAAGTAATAGATATAAACTAAAAAAGCCTGGAGTTGGCAAACTCCAGGCTTTTCTTTTCTACAAGAACTATTAAAATCTACTATTAAAAGTGGGATTAAAACATTCCGCCACCACCTTTACTAGTGTTATCTTCTCTTTGTTTACGTTCTAAGTTTTTGATTTTTGCTCCACCAAAATTATACGTTAAACCTAAATAAACGGTTTGACTCTCCCATTTAAATTGGCCTTCATGTGCATAAGGATACATAGCATCAAAAGAATATTTCATAGTATTGAAAACGTCATTGAAACGTAAACTTATGTTCATCTTGTTGTCTAACAATGTATAACGTGAACCCATGTCCATTTTGTACATTTCATGACTATTATTTTGAAGTCCGTCAACTCCACCTCTGTAAAAACCAAATAATAAAAAGCTTAAACGTTTGTTTACTTTAAAGTTGGAATTCATACGGCCATTAAATGCTGCAACAGTGACTTTTCTTTCAATTGGACTACTTGTTTGTGTTACAGGATCGTATGCGAATACAACTCCTTGTTGATTGATGCTTGAGAAATCAATAGATGGCGCGATATCCCACCATTTTGTGATTTTGTAATTAAAAGAAACCTCAAATCCATAAGAAGTATTATGATCATAATTGGTATAAGTCAAGATTTGTTTGTTACCTGTTGGATCTGTATCATCAGGATATAAAATTCTGCTAATCTGATCGTTGATACTTCTGTAGAAAACACCAGTTGTAAAACTTCCTTTTGTAAAAGTTTTAGTGTAATTTACTTCAACAGAGTTGGTGAATTGTGGTCGCAATTCAGGATTTCCTATCGATGTTACTAATGGGGTCGAAAACTCACGGATAGGTTTGGTTTGCTCTAAACTTGGACGGTCTACACGACGGCTATAGCTAAATTGCAATGTGTTTTTCTCATTCAGGTTGTACGTTAAATAAGCTGATGGATATAAAGTAATATAATCATCATTAAATTTTTCAAGACCATGATTTAAATTAGCTGCTACTTTATAGCTTTCAAAACGTGCTCCTAATTGGTAACTGAATTTTTTAAATTTTTGACCAAATGTTACATAAGCCGAATAAATATCAGTGTCATAAGTATAATTAGAAACAGGTATTGTTGCAAGCGGATTTCCTGTAATATAATCATTGTCAGTTTTAGTGATTCTTGCTTCTGCACCAGCTTCAAGAGTTGTTTTCTCGTTTAAAGGATTTACGTAATCAACGTTTAGAGTAGTCAGTTTACGTGTTCCTTTTATAAAGTCATCATAAATAACATTGTTTTGAGTATTGTCAGTATTTATGGTTTGAGTATCAAAAGAGGAATACTGAGTTTCTTTATTGTCGCTATAATTTCCTTCGAAATCTAAAGTATGTCCTTCTTTTTTAAAGATATGTTTGTACGCTAAATTATATGTACCAACCTGGTCTGGTCCCGAATATTTAGATTTTTGAAAGATTTTTGAAACGTCAGAATCAGTTACATTATTATAATCAATAGCAGTATTTACAAAACCTTTTCCGTTTGATTTATTCTGATTGGTGTAGAATGATAAAGTATTGTGATCATCGATTAAATAATCCATTCCAATTTTATATAAATAAGAATCATTATCATTCAAAACATCGATTTTTTGAATAACTTCAGGATCGAATCTTTTGATGAAACCGTCGTTTTGATACGTTCCAAAATTTTGTCCTGCGTTTCCAAAGAAATTTACTTTACCTGTTTTGTAATTCAAGTTTAAAGATTGATTGTATTTAGCCGTTTCTCCAAAGGTGATTCCTCCACTGTAACTCCCGTTGAAACCTGTATTTGTGTTTTTATGCAAAACGATATTGATAATTCCGGACATTCCTTCAGGATTGTATTTTGCACTTGGATTGGTGATCAACTCAATTTTTTTGATAGAAGTCGAAGGAATTTGTTTTAGCAATTGAGCGGGATCAATATTTGATGGTCTTCCGTCAATTAATACACGAACATTGTCATTTCCGCGAAGCGAAAGTTTTCCGTCCTGATCCACATTTACTGATGGAATGTTGTTCATGATGTCAGATGCAGAAGCTCCTGCCGTGGTTAAATCTTTACCAACGGTAATTACTTTTCGGTCAATTTTTTGTTCTATTGTCGAGCGGTCACTTACTATATTTACTCCTTTAAGTTGCGTTGCTTCTTCTTCTAGGGAAACATTAATTGTAGCTGTTTTTTTATTATCGCCTAAAACAATCGTACCAGTATATTTTTTGAATCCAATGTATTGAATTTCGATCGTATAACTTTTTAAAGCTAAGTTTTTAATGGTAAAACCTCCATTGTCGTCTGTATTAACTCCTGTAACTGCTTTTCCGTTGTCTTTGATCGAGACTGTTGCGTAAGAGATAGGTGCGTTATTCGATTTTTCGGTAATTTTTCCGGAAACTGATCCGGTGTTCTGGGCCTGAGCTGTTGCAAATACCCCCAGTAATGCGAACAGAAAAAATTTTAATTTCATAATGTTAGTATCGATTATTTTGATTTGATTGATGATGATTGTTTTTTTGTTTTTTGTTAGTTTCTTTTTTTCTTCAAACGAATTCAAAGTTCTTATTAAGACTCTTTTATCACCGATATGTTACAGAAAAAAACAAAAAAGATTATGTTTTTTTTAAGAGAGTCTGTTTTTTAATAGATTAGCGTTTTAATTTTTTGATAATTTTAACATTCAAAACAAAATACTTTTTACATATATTGAAGAGTTTTGTTGTATTTTATATGTTTTTCATTTTCTGTAATTGCTGAATAAGCAGTATCTTTGCTCACTTTAAAAATAAGTTTACATGTCATTATCACAAATTCTTACTCCTTCTATACAAAAAGCAATACAAGCATTATTTGATGTTACTGTTGATAAAATCGAATTTCAAACTACTCGAAAAGAGTTTGAAGGCGATATTACTATGGTTATTTTTCCTTTACTAAAAGTGATCAAAAGCAATCCCGTAGAATTAGGAAATAAAATAGGAAATTATTTAGTAGAGAATCTTCCTGAGGTATCACGTTTCAATGTTGTTTCGGGTTTTTTGAATATTGTAATTGCCGATAGTTATTATTTGAGTTTCTTTAATGAAATAAGAGAAAATCAAAAATTTGGATATTTTACTCCAAATCCTGATGAGAAAGCCATTATGGTCGAATACTCTTCGCCAAATACTAATAAACCTTTACACTTAGGTCACGTTCGTAACAATTTATTAGGGTATTCTGTTGCTGAGATTATTAAAGCTTCAGGAAAAAAAGTATACAAAACACAGATTATCAACGACCGTGGAATTCATATTTGTAAATCGATGCTGGCTTGGCAGAAATTTGGAAATGGTGAAACTCCGGAAAGCTCAGGTCTAAAAGGAGATAAACTGGTTGGTAAATATTATGTTGAGTTTGATAAAGCTTATAAAGCTGAAATTTCTCAATTGATGGAAGCTGGAAAAACCGAAGAAGAAGCTAAGAAGCAAGCCCCAATTATTATTGAAGCACAAGAAATGCTTAAAAAATGGGAAGCCGGTGATGAAGAAGTTATTTCTCTATGGAAAAAAATGAACCAATGGGTTTACGATGGTTTTGCAATAACATACAAAAATTTAGGAGTTAATTTTGATAAATACTATTACGAAAGTAATACCTACTTATTAGGAAAAGATGTTGTACAGATAGGTCTGGATAGTGGTGTTTTCGAAAAAGATCCTGACGGTTCAGTTTGGATTGATTTAACAGATGAAGGCCTGGATCGTAAAATTGTATTGCGTTCAGACGGAACTGCTGTTTATATGACACAAGATATAGGAACTGCAATTCAGCGTGTAAAAGATATGCCTGATGTTGGCGGAATGGTTTATACAGTAGGTAACGAACAAGATTATCACTTTAAAGTATTGTTCCTGATCCTGAAAAAATTAGGTTTTGACTGGGCTTCAAGTTTGTATCATTTGTCATACGGAATGGTTGATTTACCATCAGGAAAAATGAAAAGCCGTGAAGGTACTGTTGTAGATGCTGATGATTTAATGCAGGATATGACAGATACTGCACAACAAATCTCAGAAGATCTGGGCAAACTAGATAGTTATTCTGCAGAGGAAAAAGCTAAATTGTATAAAACAATTGGTCTGGGAGCTTTAAAATATTACATTTTAAAAGTGGATCCTAAAAAACGTATTTTGTTTAATCCGGAAGAATCTGTTGATTTTGCAGGAAATACAGGTCCGTTTATTCAATATACTTACGCGAGAATTCAGTCAATTATCCGTAAAGCCGATTTCGATTTTTCGGCACAAACCAATACGGAAGAATTGCATGAAAAAGAAAAAGAACTGGTAAAACAAATCGAACTTTTTCCGGAAGTAATTCAAAATGCTGCTCAAAATCATAGTCCTGCTTTAATTGCCAACTATACATATGATTTGGTAAAAGAATATAACTCTTTCTATCAGTCAGTTCATATATTAGGAGAAGTAGATCAAACAAAGAAAATATTCAGAGTACAGCTTTCTCAAAAAGTGGCTGAGGTAATAAAGAGTGCTTTTACTTTACTAGGAATCGAAGTTCCCGAGAGAATGTAAGCGTAATAAATAAAAAATAAAGTCTTAAAAATTTAGGAGTCGATGATTGTAAATTATCGACTCTTTTTTTTTTGAAAAAAGTCTATAATTTACGATTAGAGAGTTCCTGAAAAATGAAATAATTATTATGAAATGGTTAACGATTTTATTTGAAAATTTTCTTGTAAAAAAAATAAATTAACATTTGCAAATGTCGTTTTTATAGCTAAGTTTACGGTAAGAAAATGATTTATAAAAATAGCCTAAAAAGCCAGTAAATATAGGAGATGAGCTAATTTTTTTTCTCTTTTAAGATAAGCGAGGAAGCTGAAAATCGTAAGAGTAAGCAAAACTAAAAACCCAAAACAATGATTAAAAACCCTTTTTTATTACTAGCACTTCTTCTAGTATGTTGTACAATTAATGCACAAGATTTAATTTCGCCTTCTTATGGATTTTCTCATAGTAAAACGGCTTACATTACTTTAGCTGACGGAACTGAAATCAACGGAACTATCAAAGATATTGATAGAGACAAAGGATTAATTGAGTACATTAAATTACAAGACGGAGCTGGAAAAAAACACAAACTAAAACCAGAAGATATTAAATTTATGTACTTACCTCCAAGTGGACTTGACAACTTAGGTAAGAAACTTAATTTCCTTGAAGACTTTAAAAAATGGAATGACACTAAGTTAAACCAGGATTTTTTAAATCAAGGTTATGCTTATTTCGAAACAGCTGATGTAAAAATCAAAAAGAAAAACAGCAAATTATTAATGCAATTGCTTAATCCTTCATTCAGTAAAGATTTTAAAGTTTATTGTGATCCTTATGCAAAAGAAACTACTTCATTAGGAGTTGGTGGCGTTAAATTTATTGGTGGAGATGCAAAATCTTACTACGTAGCTAAAAAAGATTCACCGGCATTCTTGTTAAAGAAAAAAGATTACAAAAAAGAGTTTGCTCCATTATGGGGAAGCTGTGAAAAAGTAATTTCTGGAAATCCTGAGCCTAAATGGACAGATTTAACAAAACATATTGTTGCTTATTCTGAGTGTGTAGATCCAAGTTAATACGTAACAAGATAGTCTATATTTGATCCTGATATTCTTTAATAGATTTTCAGCTTAATATAGCAAACAAAAAAAGCCGATAGTTCCAGAAGAGGGCACTGAAAAACATCCCTTATTTTTGATCAGGTTTATTTTTTAGACAATAAAAAACGCTTATAACAGGATTTAAAAATATCCGTTATAAGCGTTTTCGCTTTATAACTGTTTTTTATTTGCGGTTACATGAGTCTGTTTTTGACTTATAGAGAGGTGTTTTGAGTAATCATGTTTTGGGTTGTAATTTCTTATATCAATTTCAGTATTCTTTTTAAATTGACCGTAAAAATAGCCATTGCACCTTGCATTTGCATACTATCTATCCCATAAGATGTTGCTCTGTCATACCCATGTACATTTTTTAGTTCACTGTTTTTGGCTTCTATTTTGTATCGGTGTTTTGCTTTGTCTTTGTAGAAGTCGGTTTCCTGAAAGGCAATTTGTTTTTGATGTAAATTAGATTTTACTGTTACAGAATATATTTTTGTCTTTGATCCGTCTTTGTAACATCCTTCTTTTAATGGACAAGACTTACATTTTTCGACATCAAAATAATGGGTTTCTGCTTGATTTTTTCCGACATTTTTTTTGCCCTGTTTGGCTTTTCGTATAGCTATATGCCCTGCAGGACAAACAAATCTATCGGCATCTTTATTGTAATCAAATTTATCTTCCTCTTTTCTAGCTCCTTGCGCTATTGTAATATTTAGTTTGGCTACCACTTTAATATTTTGATCGCTCGCTTGCTTGATATTTTCTGTTCCTGTATAAGCTCCATCGCCAATAATAGTGTTTACATCAATTCCATTTTTTTGACTAATCTCTAAAAGTTTCGGTAATTGCGGACCATCTCCTTTTTCTCCTGAAGTTACTACAGCTGCTGTAATGATACGCTCTTCTGTCATCGCTAAATGAGTCTTGTATCCAAAGAAAGAGCTATCAGCAGATTTATGACCTGTTTTAGCATCTGTATCTTTTGATATAATAAAATTTCCCTGAGTATCTTCTATCGTTTCTTTAAGAAGATTTAGCTTTTCTTTCACAGCTGGTATAGAACTCAAAGATTCTTCTTTTTCTATGCGCTGTTCCAGTTCTTTGCAATAGGCTAATTCTTTTTCTAATACATTGGTGTCATTTTTCTTGGGCATCTGCTCTTTGAATTGGTCATCAAATAAATATACCGTTTTTCGTAGCAGTTTAGATCGCTCTCTCAATACATCAATTGCTGAAAATGGATTGGATCTCGATAAAGTATGTGTGGCATCAACTATAATAGATCTGGACTTAATGATTCCTTTTTCAATAGCTATAGATACTGTTTTGCCAATGAGTAGATTTAATAAGTCGGTGTCCTTTAGACGCAATTTCCTAAACTTTGTCAAGGAGCTTGGATTTATGACGCCTTCCTCCGGAGCCATTTCTAAGAAATATTTAAAAGACATATCAAAACGCGAACGCTCTACTACATCAACATCAGAAACGTCATAGATTGTTTTTAGAAGCAAATACTTAAACATGCGCACTGGGCTCTCTGCTGTGCGACCGTTATTGGAACAGTATTTATCTAATAACTCATCGTAGATAAATGAAAAATCTATTAGTTCGTTGATTTTCCTTAGCAGATTATCCTTTGGAACGATTAAATCATATAATGAAGAATAGGGACTAAACTGAATTTGTTGCTGTTGAATTAACATCTAAAAAGCCTTATGATTACACCCAAAAGATACAAAAAAAAAGAGTAGAAAACTTTTAGCTTCTACTCCTTTAATTAAAAATTATTCCTGAAAAGGACTTTTTCAGTGCCCTCTTCCAGAACTATCGGCTTTTTTAATAACTAACACAAATATTTTTATTTTACAAATTTGTCTATAATTGCATCTGATTCTGCTTTTGTAGCAGTTGGTTTTAAATCAAATAAAAGAGAATAAAGCGCTTTTCTGTCTACTTTAGCTTCCAGGTTTAAATCTTTGTGTCTGTCGAACAATGTTTGCCATTTGTCACGAACATTTTTCCAAAGAGCATTGTTTTCTTTCCACCATTTTTGCCCGGCGATACATTTAATGTCTGCAACTTTAGTATAAATATCCATACCTTTTTCCTGAGCTAATAATACATCTTTTCCGCTTTCGTCACGAATCAATTTGTCATTGTCTTGTTCATGATTCCATCCTGTAGCAGTAATTTCGTGAATGTTTCTTCTTTTCAAAACATTGTAGTCATTACGTTTAGTTTGCTCTCTTCTTGGTAGAGGAGCATCAGCAATGTTTGCCCAGTAATCTTGTCCGTCTACATGTACCCAGGTTGATGATCCTTCGTATCTTGGACTATCATCTACCTGATATACTTTTTGGGTCCATTGTCCTTTTACGGCTTTTTTGTCTAATTTTTTATATTTCCATGAAGACCCTTTGTCAAATGAATACAAATCAGTGTTTTCGTATAGCCAATCTTGTCTCCAGTGTTTGATGATCATATCGTCACTTACTATTAATAAGTGTTGCATTACAATTTTGTTAGGAGTGTCTTCTAGTAACTCTACCCATTCTAATGCAGATTCGTGTTTAGTTTCAGAAGGTTTGTAAGTAAGAGAATCTTTAGGATACTGAAAAGTTTCAGCAAAATTAAACTTCACTTCATAGCAACCACACATTGATTTGATTGATTTAATGTCTTGTTGCTTTTTATCCTGACTGAAACCAAGGCTACAAGTCAAAGCCATAACGGCTGAAAAATAGAGGCTTTTCGAAATCATAATTTATTATTTTGTTTTAAATTTTTTTGCAAATATATAATTTTATTTAGAACAAATAAAAATAGTTTATATATTTGCGCCATTATTAAGACTTAATAAAAATAATGAAAATAAAATTTATCCTTTTTGCAGCTTTTCTTTTTTGTCAAATTTCTTTTGCACAAGTAAAGGATACTACTGCTGTAAATAAGCTTTCTGAAGTGGTTGTGACGGGACAGTTTGAGCCACAATCTATTAAGAAATCTGTTTTTAATGTTCGTGTGATCTCAAGCGAGGACATTCAAAATTTAGCGGCAAATAATTTGTCCGATGTTTTAAATCAATACTTAAATATTACAGTTCGACCAAGTGGAACAAGTGGGCGATCTACAGTTTCCTTATTTGGATTGGATGCTCAGTATTTCAAAATTTTGGTAGACAATGTCCCTTTAGTTAATGAAGCAGGCTTTGGTAATAATACAGATCTGTCACAAATTAATCTTAATGACGTTGATCACATCGAAATTGTCGAAGGTTCAATGGGAGTTAGTTATGGTGCAAATGCGGTTAGTGGTGTTCTGAATATAATTACAAAAAAATCTTCGCAATATAAATGGGGTATTACGGCATCAGTTCAGGAAGAAACAGTGAATAATGAATATTCACTTTTTGATCAGGGACGCCATATTCAGTCGTTAAAAGTTTCTCATACATTCAATAAAAATTGGTTTGTTTCAATTGGAGCCAATCGCAATGATTTTCAGGGATATTTAAGTGATAAAAATGGGGTCGATTATGCTGAAAATGATGGTACACGTGGTTATCGATGGTTACCAAAAGACCAGTTAAACGGCACGGCTTTAATAGCGTATCACAAGGATAATTTTCGTTTTTTCTATAAATTCGAATATTTAGATGAAAACGTAGATTATTATAATAGTACAGTACAATCAGGATTTAATGATGTTTTAGGGTCGTACCGCTATGCAAGTGACAAAAGATATTTAACCAGCAGGTATTTTCATAACTTAAATGCTACTGGAAAACTATTCTCTCAGTTAAATTATAATATTTCTCTTTCGCACCAGAAGCAGGCGAGAGATGTAGAAGATTTTAGATATTATCTATCTACTAAAACTGAAGCGAACAATGTTACTGTTAAAGATCAGTCTATGGAAGTGCTTTATTCTACAGGGACTTTAAATAACTTTTTCTCAAGTAAAATTGTTGATTTGCAATTAGGTTATGAGTTCGTTAATAATCGAGGATATGCATTAGTTCAGGAAGCTAATAATATCATGGTACCTGTTCGTAAAATACTTGAAAACTATGATTTTTTTGCTTCTTCAGAAATTATGGCGAGCGAGAGATTGTCTATCCGACCAGGAATTCGATTTTCTGCTCAGTCTCAGTTTGACAATCAATATGCATCATCTCTTGGTTTAAGATATTTGTTTGATAAAGGAATTGAACTTCGGGGTTCTTATGGGAACTCTTTTAGAACACCAACTTTTGAGGAATTGTATTCAAAACAAATATTTGACGGACACTTTTTTACAGGTAATGAAAATCTTATTCCTGAAACCAGTACGTCTTATGAAGCCAGTCTTAAAAAAGCGACTACATTTTCTTCGGGAGCACAGCTTTCGAACACATTTGCCGCAAGTTACTTAGATGTTAATGATAGGATTGATATGGCACTTGTAAGATTTAATCCGGATACAGGAAATCCGGAGTATCAATATGTGAACATCAGTAAATACAGAATGTGGAATTTCTCTACAATGAACCAATTCAGAAAAGATAATCTAACTTTTAACTTTGGTGCAGCATTAATTGGAGTTTCTCAGGAAATAAAAAATGAGGTATTTGCTTCAGATGATAAGTTTCTTTATTCTTTCAATTTAAATGCTAGTGTTTCATACAAACTTCCAAAATGGAAAACTATTCTTTCAGGTTATTACAAATACAATGGCAGAACACAGCAATTTATAGAAGGAGCTTCATCTTATGTCTTATCGACAATTGATCCAAGTAATTGGCTTGATGCTACTGTTCGACAAAACTTTTTCAAAGATCATTTTGAAGTTACCATTGGGGCAAGAAATATTCTTGATATAAAAAGCGTAAATCAAACAGGAACAAATCCAAATGCTGCACATGCTTCTTCAGGGGATGTAATGCTTGCTTACGGGCGTTCCTACTTTTTAAAATTAACATATAATCTTAATCTTTAATATAAAATAGAAATACAATGAAAAAACTATTATTTTTATCAATAGCCTTATTATCACTAGCAGCATGCTCAAGTAATGACGATAATACGCCTGCACCTGAAGTTCCAACTGTTGGGGCAACATTAAAAGAAACAGTAGGTGGGCCAAATCAGCCAAATCAGGTCTATCTTGATTTAAGTGCTGCAGAATCTAAATCTGTAAACAGAGCTTCTTGGGATTTTGGATTTTCTTCAAATTCAGAGTTTAGAGTAATCCTGAATGGTTCTCTTAAAATGGCTGCAAAAAAATTAGCAACTTCTGATATTACTTTACCTCAAACAATTGATATAAGTGTTTTAGCTGCTGGTGGTGAAAATCTCTCATCAAACGGATATGTTGATAATCCAACAGGTGTTTTGGCTGGTGCCGGAGCGGGAATCGGAACTGCAGTTGCTGAGATTTCAGCTACTGATGCAGATAATAAAGTATATTTAGTGAATTTAGGATTAGCTGTTGGAACTGCAAAAGCAAACATTGGATCAGTGGCGGTTGATGGTGAAGCAAGAGGTTGGAAAAAAGTTAGAATTTTAAGAAGTGGAAATGGATATAAAATTCAATACGCAGATTTAGCTTCATCAACTTTTACAGAAAAAGTGATTACGAAAGATGCAGCATTTAATTTTACATTTTTTAGTTTAACTTCTGGTACTGCTGTCTCAGTGGAACCAGCAAAAATAAAATGGGATTTGAATTTCACTACTTTCACAAATTACATTCCAGGTGAAAAAGGAGAAGTTACTTACGGATATTCAGATTTTGTTACTTCTAATATAAACGGAGGAACACAAGTTTATCAAGTTTTAGTCGCTTCAGGAGGATCTTATGCCGATTTTACAAAAGCTAAAGTTGAGGAATCTAATTTTAGCGTTTCTACAAACGATCAAAGAATTATAGGGGCAAACTGGAGAAATGGTGGCGGACAAAATGGTTCATTGCCAAGTATTAAAACAGACCGTTTTTATGTAATAAAAGATGCGGCTGGAAATTACTATAAAGTAAAATTTCTTGCAATGACAAATGACGCAGGCGAAAGAGGAAATATTGTTATAGAATATGCGATCTTGAAATAAACAATAATAAAGGAATAATCTAATTAAAAAAAGATTATTCCTTTATTGATTATAAATATATCCGATTAAAATTCAGTTAATCATTAGCTTTGTTTTTTTATTTTTTTTTGATAAAGAGGTTAGATTTATCTAACCTCTTTTTTTGTTTTATTTTTAATGTTAAAAACAATTCATAAATTAATGTTTAGTTCTATCTTTGCGCAACTTTTTATAAGGAATTAATAGGAATTTTGAATAAAAATTTTAACTAAACCTTTCTTCAAATTTATAATTACTAGTGAACACAAAATCTTATTTTTTTCAGTCTTTTGCAATTGTAGCCTTAGCATTCGTAGCTTTCATTGGATTTAAACAAATCTTACCTGATAAAATTTTTCCGGATAGCAAAGTAGATTCTAAAAACGTACTTATTGATAGTTTGCTTTTAGAATCAGTAGCAAACGATTCTTTGGCGCTAAAAGGAGATAGCATTTCTGAAAGTGAAAAAAAGGAAGCGGGAGAGAAAATTACTTTTGGAGCTTCAGAAGGAATTGAATTTCCATCTGAAACTTTTGAGAACTATACAGGATATCAATATCTGATTTCTTTTTATGAAAAATTATATCAGTTAGAGAAGAATCCACAAGCCAAAGTAAGGATTGCTTATTACGGAGATTCAATGACAGATGGCGATTTAATCGTACAGGATGTTCGTTCTAATTATCAGGAACGATTTGGCGGTAGCGGTGTTGGTTTTGTTTCTATTACCTCAGAGTCTGCTGCATCAAGAGCATCAGTGAAATCTACTTATTCTAAAAACTGGAAAACACAGTCCTATTTAAATATAAAAAGCCCGGCGAGTCCTTTTGGGGTAAATGGCCATGTGTTTTTTGCAAATAATAATGCCAACACAACCTGGGTTCAATATGAAGCAGGACTAAATAAATATGCGACCACATTAGACAACCCTACCTTGTTTTATGGAAAGTCAACAAGAAAAGGAAACGTAAATTTTATTATTGGAAAAGATACATTACGTAAAAGTCTTGTTCCCGGTAACCTCGTTAATACTTTAAAAGTGACTTCGGGAAACATCAAAGCATTTAAGGCAAATTTCATAAATTCAGATTCAATTCCAATTTATGGCTTTAATTTTGATAACGGAAGTGGAGTTCATGTTGATAATTTCTCTCAAAGAGGAAATTCAGGACTGCCAATCTCTATGTTTAACGCAAATGTAATGCAGGGATTTAATAGTAATTTGAAATACGATTTAGTTATTCTGCATTACGGAACCAACGTTTTAAACTACGGAACTAAAAATTATTCGTGGTACGAAAGAGGAATGACAAAAGTGGTTAATAAAATTAAGGAATCTTTTCCCGGAGTTTCTGTCTTGATTATTTCAACAGCAGATAAGTCGACGAAATATAATATGGAAATGAAAAGTGATTCGGCCGTAGTTCCTTTAATGAAATCACAAAAAAGATATGCTTTGGATACTGAATCCGGATTTGTAAATTTATATACCTTAATGGGCGGCGACGGATCAATGGTAAAATGGGTAGATGAGTCTCCGGCAAAAGCCAATAAAGATTATACACATTTTAACCAACGTGGTGCAAAAACTATAGGTAAGTTATTATACGATCAATTAAATAAAGGATACGAAGAGTACAAAGTATTACGCGAAAAGAGATCAACTGATGTCAATAAACGGAAGACAGTCAGGAAAACAAATACAGATTCCGTATCTGTAACAAAAGATAGTGTAGATGAGTAGACTTATTATTTTCTTTTGTTGTCTTTTTTTTACAACAAATGATACAACAAAAGAAACAGATTCACCGCCAATAACAAAAAACATGATTCATAAAGTCGAGAAAGCAGCAATCGATTCTTTCCCTGAGGATAAAATCTATAATGCAAAAGTCTTAGAACATTTTTTTCTGAAATTAAAGGAAAACGAAAGTCATAGTAATCAGAAGATAAACATTGTGCACATTGGTGATTCTCATATTCAAAGCGATTTAATGACCAATGAAATCAGAAAGAATCTTCAGCAAAAATTCGGAAATGCCGGTCGGGGATTGGTCTTTCCTTATCAATTGGCAAAAACAAATGGTTCTTATAACGAACGTTTTTATTCCAACAGAGGTTGGGAAAGTTATCGAAACATTAATCCTTTCAAAAGTCATCCTGTTGGTTTAAGCGGAATAGCACTTTGGCGGGATACTGGTGGTTTTGCGATTGAACTGAATATAAAAGAACCAGCATATAAATTCAATTCAATAAAGATTATTACACCGCAAAATCAGAATATGTTTGATTTGGCAATATCTTCCCAAACAAAGACGATTCAGTCGACAGAGCGAAAAATAATCACACATAAAATAAAAAAGGGAGAAGCGATTTCGACTATTGCAGATAAATACAAAATTTCAATCGCTGATATCAAAAGAGAAAATCATTTAAAGTCTAATAATATTCGTGCCGGAAGAATATTGAAAATTCTGACGAATGAAACAAGGCCTAAAAATATTACAAGTTCAGAATTTATTGCTCTTGATCTTGAAGCCGATTCATTTTCTCATTACTATCATTCTGAAAAAGAGTTGAGTAAAATATTTTTAGTTCCTAATAAAGAGGCTTCGAAATACGAATTGAACGGATTAGTTTTAGAAAAAGACAGTTCAGGCTTAATTTATAGCAATATTGGAGTAAACGGAGCTAAATTTTCAGATTATAATAAATACCCATTATTCTTTGTCCAGTTAAAAGCATTGCATCCTGATTTGTTGATTTTTGCATTAGGAACAAATGAAAGTTACGACCATATGGAAGCCGGTGCTTATATAGCGGAATTGCGACTGTTTATAAAGAATATAAAAGATCAGAATATCGATGCTCCTATAATTGTTATGACACCGCCGCCTTCACTGCTTAAAGCAAGAAGACCTAATGTTTATATTCGTGATTATGCAAAAAGTATTATTGAAGCAGCAAAAACAGATGGATTTGCAGTTTGGGATTTATATGACGAATTTGGAGGAATGGATGGAATTCAAAATTTAAAGTCCACAGGGTTAATTGGTCCGGATTGGGTTCATTATTCAAAAACAGGATACGAAAAACAAGGGAATTTGTTTACAGAGGCATTTTTAAAAACATACGATAATTTTAAATTAAAAAATTAAGTTGACTACAATTGATAGCATAAATAATTGGTTTGTTCAGAACTTTGGCGAGGTTACTTTAGAACAGGCAAAAAGTTGGTTTGTATACAATCCCGAAGAAAAACTATTATTTAACACGGGATTATTCTTAGGATTATTTCTTGTTTTTTATTTTGTGTACGCTTTTTTACGCAAAACATTTTATTTGAGATTAACATACGTTATTCTCTTTTCTCTTTTCTTTTATTATAAGTCAAGCGGAATTTATTTTTTACTGTTATTACTCTCTTCAGTCGTAGATTACGGTTTAAGTCAGATAATTTACAGAGAAGCAAAAGTCAGCCGAAAGAAAATCTATTTGATTATTAGTGTCATTCTGAATTTAGGATTGCTGGGCTATTTCAAGTATATGAATTTCATGATTGTGACATTCAATGATATGTTTCATGGTAATTACCAGCTTCATGATATTTTTCTGCCTGTTGGAATTTCGTTCTACACGTTTCAGTCGATGAGTTATATCATTGAGATTTATCGTGAGGAAATTAAGCCAACAAAAAACTACATCGAATATTTATTTTTCGTTTCGTTTTTTCCACAGTTAGTTGCAGGGCCAATTGTTAGGGCAAAAGATTTCTTACCACAGATTTATCAAAAGTTAAACCTGACCAAGCAAGACGTAAACAATGCTTTGTTTTTGATCATTGGCGGATTAATCAAGAAAACAGTAATCTCAAATTATATCTCTATAAATTTTGTTGACCGTGTTTTTGACACACCAATGAATTACACGTCCTTCGAAAATTTAATGGCGTCATACGGATATGCAATTCAGATCTATTGTGATTTCTCAGGATATTCAGATATGGCAATCGGAATCGCTTTGCTATTAGGATTCAAATTACCGGCCAATTTTAGAACGCCATATAAATCAACATCAATTACTGATTTCTGGAGAAGATGGCATATTTCGTTATCAACCTGGTTAAAAGATTTCTTGTATATTTCTATAGGAGGAAATAGAGAAGGAACATTCGCAGGGTTTTTATTTCCAAGTTTATTTTTCTTCGGATTGTTGCTTTGGGGAATTTCGAACGTAAACGAAAGTTTTATTCCGTTAGCCATTGCTTTTGGCGCAATTGTTCTTTTTAGTCTGACATTTTTACTTTCAAAAAAGAGACACCAAACGCTTGTAACCAATTTCAACTTATTTACCACAATGCTTTTAGGAGGATTATGGCATGGAGCGGGAGCACAGTTTATTGTTTGGGGAGCATTACACGGATTAGCATTAGCAGTTCATAAGATGTTCATGGAATTTTTTCCTTCCAAAAAAGAAGGTAATGATTCAGGTTTCTTATGGAAATTCTTCTCGATCCTTATAACTTTTCATTTTGTAGTTTTCTGTTGGATCTTTTTCCGCGCCAGAGATTTCGAAACAGCCTTACAGGTGATCAACAATATTGGTCAGTTGACTTTCGAACCTGAAAATTGGAAAACAATCGTATTGGGATATAAAAACGTATTTTTACTAATGCTTTTTGGATACGTTTGGCACTTTTTACCAGAAGTTATTACCTCTAAAATGAAATTTGTTTTCGATAATACGCCACTAATAGGAAAAGCAATAATTCTTGGTTTTGTTTATTGGATTGTTTACGCAACAGCAGTTGCAGGTTCACAGCCTTTTATTTATTTCCAGTTTTAAAAAATATTGCCACAAAGGCACAAAGGCGCAAAGATTTTATTCTTTGTGCCTTTTTTTTGAAATATTGCCAGAATAAAAATAAAAAACTTCGTGTCTTTGCGTCTTCGTGGCAAAAAAATGCCCTTAAATAAAAATTGCCTGAAATGTCTAATTAGATTATCTTTGCACTTCAAATAAAGAAAAAATTATGTTTGATAATTTAAGTGATAAGTTAGATAAAGCCTTCCATATATTAAAAGGGCACGGTAAAATTACAGAAGTAAACGTTGCCGATACCTTAAAAGAAGTTCGTCGTGCCTTATTAGACGCCGATGTTAACTTTAAGATTGCTAAAGATTTTACAACCAAAGTAAAAGAAAAAGCAATTGGTCAGGACGTTTTAACAACACTTCAGCCAGGACAATTATTGGTGAAGTTAGTAAAAGATGAACTAACCGAGTTGATGGGTGGCGATGTTGCAGGAATTAATCTTTCAGGTAATCCAAGTATTATTTTGATGTCAGGACTTCAGGGTTCTGGTAAAACAACTTTCTCTGGTAAACTAGCCAATTTTTTAAAAACAAAGAAAAATAAAAAACCACTTCTTGTAGCGTGTGATATCTACCGTCCTGCGGCGATCAATCAGTTGCATGTTGTTGGGGACCAAATAGGTGTTGAGGTATACTCAGAGCCGGAAAATAAGAACCCCGTTGAGATTGCTCAAAACGCAATCAAATACGCAAAAGAAAACGGTTTCAATGTTGTTATTGTTGATACTGCCGGTCGTTTAGCAGTAGACAAAGAAATGATGGACGAAATTGCTCGTGTTCATAAAGCAATTCAGCCACAGGAAACTTTGTTCGTTGTAGATGCAATGACAGGACAAGATGCTGTAAATACAGCAAAAGCCTTCAACGATATTTTAAATTTTGATGGAGTTATCTTAACCAAATTAGATGGAGATACTCGTGGTGGAGCTGCAATTTCGATTAAAACAGTTGTAAACAAACCAATCAAATTTGTAGGTACAGGCGAGAAGATGGAAGCAATTGATGTTTTCTATCCAGATCGTATGGCGGAGCGTATCTTAGGTATGGGTGACGTTGTGTCGCTTGTAGAGAGAGCACAAGAGCAATTTGATGAAGAAGAAGCAAGAAAACTTCAAAAGAAAATTGCTAAAAACGAATTCGGTTTTGATGACTTCTTAACGCAAATTCAGCAAGTAAAGAAAATGGGTAACATGAAAGACTTAGTCGGAATGATACCTGGTGCTTCAAAAGCCATGAAAGATGTAGAAATAGAAGATGATGCTTTCAAACATATAGAAGCAATCATTCACTCGATGACACCAATCGAAAGAAGCAAACCTGCCATTATCGACGTAAAAAGAAAAGCCAGAATCGCTAAAGGTTCCGGAACGAAAGTCGAGCAAGTAAATCAGTTAATGAAGCAATTCGATCAAATGAGCAAAATGATGAAGATGATGCAAGGTCCGGGCGGAAAAAACCTGATGAAAATGATGGGAGGCATGAAAGGAATGCCAGGCGGAATGCCGAGATAATAAAATAAGAAAAAAGTTTCAAGTTTCAGGTTTCAGGTTTTGAGACTGAAATTTGAAACTTTTTTCATTATAATAAATTTAATAAGTTTCGTTTTAACGTGAACCTGAAACTTGAAATAAAAAAATAAACCTGAAACAAAAAACAATGCAACTACTAGACGGTAAAAAAACAGCTGAAGACATTAAAAACGAAATTGCAGCCGAAGTTCAATCGATAAAAGATGCCGGAGGAAAAGTACCTCATTTGGCAGCCGTAATCGTTGGTACAAACGGGGCAAGTTTAACTTACGTAGGGAGTAAAGTGAAATCTTGCCAGCAAATTGGCTTCGATTCTACTTTAGTAAGTTTACCGGAAGATATTACCGAAGATGAGTTATTAGCCAAAATTAAAGAGCTAAACGAAGATGATGATCTTGACGGTTATATTGTTCAGTTGCCTTTACCAAAGCATATCGACGAACAAAAGATTTTATTGGCAATTGATCCTGATAAAGATGTTGATGGTTTTCATCCAACAAACTTCGGAAAAATGGCTTTAGAGATGGAAAGCTTCATTCCTGCGACACCATTTGGAATCATGCAATTGTTAGAGCGTTATAAAGTTGAAACTGCCGGAAAACATACCGTTGTTATTGGCAGAAGCAATATCGTTGGCCGACCAATGAGTATTTTAATGAGCCGTAAAGGAAATCCTGGGGATTCAACCGTTACTTTGACACATAGCCGAACTAAAAATTTAGCTGAATTTACTAAAAATGCTGATATTATAATTACAGCTTTAGGTGTTCCTGAATTTTTAAAAGCAGATATGGTAAAAGACGGAGTAGTAGTAATCGACGTTGGAATCACAAGAGTTGACGATGCTTCAAACCCAAAAGGCTACGTTATAAAAGGTGATGTTGATTTTAACGAAGTAAGCAAAAAGTCATCATTCATAACTCCGGTTCCTGGTGGAGTAGGACCAATGACAATTGCAATGCTGCTTAAAAATACACTTTTAGCAAGAAAAATGAGAAGCGCGAAAAAATAATTTTTGCATCAAATAATAAACAAAGCCTATTCAATCGAGTAGGCTTTGTTGTTTTATATACTTTGGGCGTGACCGTATTTACAAAAGGCGCTATTTAACTCGCCTTTTATGTGCGCCTTTCGCAAATACGGTCGGGCTATCTATGCTACTTCGGTAGCTTATTCCTATCCCTCACGCGAGCAAAACAGTTTTCATTCTCAGTCTCAGTTTTCAGCACAATCTTGTCATTTCGATTTCTATGATATAACCAAATTTTTTGTCTTTTTCAACGGATTTTAATCTGTTGCTACAACATAACGCATTCCTCTTGAATTTTAGAAAGAGTTCCGGAGGAACAAAATATATTGTAGGGATGTCCCGATAGCTATCGGGATTAATCCATTCTCCGCAAAGTTTAAACACAGTTCATCTCGACGAAGGAGACCCGAGCGATAGCGAACAGACGAAGTAGGTCACACAAGAAACTCGACAAAGATTGGCGAATATCTTAACGGACATAATAGTGAGATCTCTCGTTTCGAGATAACAAACTATGTGGTTACTTCTCTGTCTATTTACACATTCTTTAAATTAATGACATTGCCTTACGGGACAAAAAGAATATCGATAATTTTTTTCTGCCAATATTTAGTCTCTAGTAACTACTCCGTTAGGAGTTACAGATCGGTAGAAAAAATATACAGCCAACCAATGGAATATCCCGTAGGGCAATTTCATTAAGTTAAGCTTTTTTGAATTGGCTCCAGCTTTAGCTGGAGTTTACATAAGATCAATCTAAATGGCTTTAGCCAAAAATGCGTGATTCGGCTAAAGCCATCTTAATTACGCGTATTCAACACCACCAGCTTCAGCTGGTGGCTAGTCAATAAATTAAACACTTAAAAATTTGGTGACTCTTTGTTTGAAAATTGGTTGGTCACAATTGCCTTAAAAAAGCTTAACTTAATGACATTGCCCGTAGGGATTACAGATTCAGACAAAGCAGAATCAATTTATACGTATGAAAAATAATCATCATAAAAAAAATCAGTTTTTCTACTTGTCAATTCAAAATAAAATATAACTTTGCACTACAAAGTACTTTATTTATGAGTCAGAAGCACCAAGAAGATTTAGCACACATTCGTTCCATGATGGAGCGCTCTTCACGATTTATATCCTTAAGCGGGCTCTCAGGAGTTTTTGCAGGTCTGTCAGCATTAATTGGTGGATTGTATGTTTACCAGTTGTTTAAAGCAAACGGAATTGAATATTTTGGCGGACAACAAATTATTATTCCTTTTAGTTTAGTATCTCAATTGTTTTATACTGGTTTGATCATTTTGGCTTTTGCTTTTGTATTTGGACTTACTTTTACCATCAGGAAGAGCAAAAAATATGATTTACCAATTTGGACTTCTGCAACAAAAAATATGCTATTCAATTTGGCTGTTCCCCTAGTGGCGGGAGGTATATTTTGTCTGGCACTTTTACATCATGAAATTTATGGTTTAATTGCTCCGGCAACTTTGATTTTTTACGGTTTAGCACTTATTAACGCTGAGAAATATACGTTTTCAGATATTAAATACTTAGGTTTCTGTGAGTTAGTTTTAGGGTTTGTTTCTCTTTTTTTTATTGGATATGGTTTAGTTTTTTGGATCATTGGATTTGGTATTTTGCATATCTTGTACGGGCTAATAATGTTCAAAAAATATAAATAAATCCACGCAATGGGAATCATTGATAAACTAAATAAAGATTTTGAAAGCCGCGTCAGATTGGGTATTATGTCCGTTCTGATGGTCAATGAATGGGTTGATTTTACTGAGATGAAAAATCTTCTGAATATTACAGATGGCAATCTTGCCAGTCATTCCTCAGCACTTGAAAAATCAGAATATATCGAAGTCAAAAAAGAGTTCGTGGGCAAAAAGCCTAAAACCTCTTATCAGGTTACTCCCAGAGGACGTGCGGCCTTTAAGGAACACCTTTCTTACCTTGAAAAATTAATGAAATCGTAATAACTATATTTTTTTACCTAAATACTTTGAAATGCAAAGTACTTTTAAAATTTAAAATCATGAAGAAACACCAAATTATCCTAGCTTGCAGTATAGTATTTACACTGCTTTTTTACAACGAGTCAATAGGAGTAAACCTCGCTATTTTTGGACTATTATTAACCGGTTCCATCTGTTATTTCTTTCAGGATCGGTTCACAAACAGATCACATTTAATTTTGGTTGTTACTTCCGTTTTATCTTGTTTGGCTTTTGCCTGGTACGGCGACTTTGTTTCTTTTCTGGCTTTGGCACTATCAATTTTGTTTTTGCAATTTAAAACCCAGGATTCAAAACTTAAAATAATACTAGTTTTACCGCTTGTATTTCTAAATGCATTTGCTTCGATAGGTCGTATTTTTATGTTTAGCCAATGGCTGCCTGAAAGAAAAATTCATAATAACTTCGCCAACAAATTGGTCGCTTATTTCGTTATTCCTGCGATTTTTTTAATAGTCTTTTTTACAGCCTATTCTTTCGGAAGTACTCATTTCTCTTCCTTACTTACAGATTATACTTTAGATCTCGATATTGTTGAAGTAATCTTAATTGGAGTTTTAGGATTTTATATTTCATTCAGTTTCTGGAATTATTGGGTACCGGAAGTTTGCTATGAGAAGAATGAATTACTGGACAATGATTTTAAAAATATACCCGAAATTAAAAATCAGAATACATTTTCGTTTTTAGATATTGACTTCGAGCGAAAAAGTGGTGAGATAACTTTACTATTGCTGAATTTTATGCTTTTGATTTTTATTATTACTTACAATTACGAGCAGTTTTTTGAAGTGATAGAAAAATCAAACCTGAGTGCTGATACACATGAGAGAGTTAATTCAGTAATCTTTTCTATAATCATGGCGGTGGGAGTAATTATGTTTTATTTTAAAGGCGGTTTCAATTTTGATAAAAAAGCAGTTTGTCTAAAGAAACTGGCTAAAATTTGGATTATCTTAAATGGTTTGTTGATCGTAAGTACAGTCATCAAAAATTCAGAATATATTTCAGTTTTCGGATTAACCTATAAACGATTAGGAGTTTATGCTTTTTTGATCTTAGCTATTATCGGTTTGGTCTTTGTGTTTTTTAAAATTACAAAGCAAAAAACAAATGCTTATCTGGCCAACCAAATGGTGTGGTATTTTTATGGAACCGTTTTATTGTGCAGTTTTTTCAATTGGGGAAATCTAATAACGAACTATAATATCTCAGTCAATAAATGTGTAGAGCCTATGTTTTTGAGTGGTTTGAATTTTAATGATGACGCCCGAAGAGAGTATTTTTCCAAGCTTCATTTAGAAGGGCAAAAAAATGAAATTAATAAAGAAGAACAAATTGATAAATATCAAAATAAAACATTTTTATCAAAAGCTTTGTATTATGAGTTTCTAAAAAAAAAATAATAATCTTAAAAACCGTCTTACTCTGATTGTTTAGACGGTTTTTTTAATGTCTAAATATTGCTTTAAAGTTTTGGGTTTTAAAAATATAAGGATACTTTTGCAGCACTTAAAAAAAACTACTTCTTCAATGGACGATTATTATTCGTTAGTATTAAATTAAAATAGCTTTTTGAATTTTTCAAATTGCTAGATAAAACCCTGCAATTTTAAAATGAAAGCTTTTTACAATAACAACAACGGATTAATCGAGACAAAAGAATGGACTCCAAATTGCTGGATCAATATTGAATCTCCGTCAGAAACAGAAAAGAAATATTTACTTGAAGAACTTCAGATTCCTGAAGCTTTTTATAATGATATTGAAGATATTGACGAAAGACCTCGTGTAGAATTGGAAGATGGATGGACACTTATTATCATGCGTGTTCCTATAAAAAGTAATGATATAAAGCTCCCTTTTCAGACTATTCCGCTTGGTGTAATTTTTAAGGATGATATCTGTGTTACAATCACTTTTTACAGAACAGAAATCATACATGATTTTATGTTGTATTCGCGACGTAAAAATATTGTAGTTAAGGATAATTTTGATTGGGTTTTGAGATTGCTCTTGTCATCAAGTGTTTGGTATTTGAAGTATCTGAAACAAGTGAATCAAAAAATAAAATTAGCAGAGGATAATTTAGAGAAATCGATTAAAAATGAAGAATTACAGGCGCTTTTACAAATAGAGAAATGTTTGGTATTTTTTATTACATCGTTAAAAGCAAATCATGTTTTGTTTCACAGAATTAAGAATTTAAAAGCCCACCGAGAACATTTTGATCCGGATTTGTTAGAAGATGTTGATATCGAATTAGGTCAGGCACAGGATACGGCTAATATTTACAGTAATATTTTGACCGGAATGATGGATGCGTATGCTTCTGTAATTTCTAATAATATGAATAATATAATGAAGCAAATGACTTCTATTTCTATTATTTTAATGATTCCCACTTTGATTGCCAGTTTGTACGGAATGAATGTCCCAAATGGTTTAGAAGAAAGTAAATATGGTTTTTGGATTCTTCTTTTTGTATCCGTTATATTGTCTTCTTTTGGCGCATTTTTATTTAAAAGAAGAAGATGGTTTTGATGAAATATAAATATCAAATGAATAATACAAATCAAGAATTGAAATGTGCCGTTAGGGACTAAATATTGGTAGTTATTATAGATTCGAGATATCTTGGCGTGCCGTAGGTACGCAACAAAATGATAACTATCCGATTAGTGCCTAACGGCACTAATCGGATAGTTTTAATTATTGACTGGAATGAATAACAAAATACCCTTTCGTTTTTAGCGAAAGGGTATTTTTATAAGATCAATTTATTTAATAGTCTCCTTTTTTCTTAAATCTCGGATCATCCTTTGAGATAAAATCGGTTCTTCGTTTAGGAACATCGTCTTTCGATAGAAAATCCGTTCTTCGTCTGGGAGCTTCAGGTTTTGGTAAGCTTGCTTCTTCGGTTTTGCTTGATGGTTCAATTAAATGATTTAATTCTTTAATTTCGTCATCAGTCAAATCGCGATAGCGTCCAACCGGAATATCTAGTGAAATATTGATGATTCTGATGCGTTTAAGCGCTGTAACGTCATAACCCAGGTATTCTGTCATTCTACGAATTTGGCGATTTAAACCCTGTGTTAAAATGATTTTAAAAGTAAATTGACTAATCTGTTCTACTTTACATTTTTTGGTCACAGTATCTAAAATCGGAATTCCATTTCCCATACGTTGTATAAAACGTTCTGTGATAGGTTTGTTTACCGTAACGGTATATTCTTTTTCGTGATTGTTTCTGGCGCGTAAAATTTTGTTTACGATATCACCATCATTGGTCATGAAAATTAATCCTTCACTCGCTTTATCCAATCGCCCAATTGGGAAAATACGTTTTGGGTAATTAATATAATCGACAATATTATTTCGAACTTCAAGATTCGTTGTGCATTCAATTCCAACAGGCTTGTTGAAAGCCAGGTATACTAATTTTTCGTGCTTCTCAACAATCAATTTTCCGTCAATACGTACTTCATCGTTTTGTGAAACTTTAGTTCCCATTTCAGGTACAACACCATTTATTGTCACGCGTCCTTCTTCAATAAGTTTATCAGCTTCACGGCGGGAACAATATCCTGTTTCACCAATAAATTTATTCAGACGTTTTAAATTCTCTTCCATAGTGCAAAAGTAAGCAAAATTTAGATTTGTTAGATCTTTAGATTGTTAGACTTCTTAGATCGTTGGATCATTTTGAATGCGACAAGTACTTCACTAAAAAAAAACTTAGCAACTTAGCAACTCAGAACCTCAGAAGCTAGAAAAAACCTTTATCCCTTTGAACCTTTATTCATGATAAGAAGAGCTGTCTTCCGGGGTTTCTTTCCGCTCAAACATTCCATAATCGCGAACAACTGTTGCGATTCTTAAATGATAATCTTTAAAAACTTCATTTTTTCCTTTTGCTTGTGCGTGACGGTGCATTTCCAGATTTCGCCATTGCTGGATACTTTCTTCATCTTTCCAGAACGACAATGACAAAACTTTTTCAGGATCACTAAAACTCTGAAAACGTTCTATCGAAATAAAACCTTCGATATGGTCTAATTCTGGTCGCAGGCTTGCAGCAATATTCAGATATTCTTCTTTTTTTCCTTCGTTAGGTATGACTTCAAAAATTACTGCTATCATATTATATTTTTTATTTTATCGAAATCCAGATAGTTTTAGGCAATCGGGTATTAATCAAGGGTTCATATTCTATATTATTCTCTAAAAGTGTAATTATTTTATGTTCATTAAATAAAAACCATAAAACTTCAGTTGCGAGGTTAATCGAAAAATGTTTGGCTAAGCACATATGACCACCAATCCCAAAAGTCAAATTCTCATTATTATTAAAACGTTCGATATCGAAATTGGATTCATTTTCGAATTTTTGCAAATCGCGATTGGCTGCAGCAAGAACTACCATTATTTTTTCGCCTTTTTTAATTGTTGTTTTTCCCAAAGTTATATCAGCATTTGCAATTCGTCTCGTATTATGAATTGGCGGATCAAAACGCAAAGTCTCTATAACTGATTTTTGTATTGTGGCTTTGTTCGAAAAAGTTTTGTGTTTGATAATTTGTAATAACGAATTACTCAAAATTCCGCGACCTGCATCATAACTCTGAATCAATAGACCTATTAAATTACTAATAGTTATTTTTTTAATTTCGTCAAGCGGAAGAACTTCTAATTCTGATATTTTGTTTAATAAAGGTTTATAGAAATCGAATAACAAAAGTTGTTTTTCGACAATAGAAAATATTCTCTCAGAAACTTGATTGATCAATTTTACTTCTTCTTTACTTTTATTCGGAAGCATTATTTTAACCAAAATTTCAATTTTATCTAAAATAAAAGCACAATCATTTGCTGTAAAACCAAAACTTTTTAAAACAACCAAAAGCGGTAATTTTTTGCAAACCGAATTTACCCAATCAACTTCATTTTCGATTAAATCATCTTTTATCAATTTATAAAGGATTGTATTGATGTCGACAGATTTTAAGTTCGAAAATAGCAAATTGGCAATTTCACGATTTATGGTATGTTGAATTTCATTAGACAATCTAGCCAAATTGTTCAAAATATCCAAAGCATGTTCGTTTAGCTTCTGTTCGTTATTTAGGTTTATAACGGGAATTAGAGCATCTGGATTTTTTAGAATTTCAATACAAGATTCATAGGAGTAAATTACCCAGATTTTGTTTTCTTCATCCCAGTATATTGGGTTTTTGCCCAACATCAATTGATAGATTGAATAAGGATCTTGCACATCAGACTGAAAGAATAAAGTAGTCATGTAGATTGTTTTTAGCAAAGTTATTTAACTTTACAAAAGAATACTTCATTCTATATTTAACTATGAAAGCCTAAATGGAAGATCAATTTATAAAAGCAGCAGGATTAATAGGAGACGCAACTCGCGCAGCAATAATGTGGACTCTATTAGACGGAAGAGCTTTTACAGCCACTGAACTTTCGATTGCTGCAAATACATCTCCGCAAAACATCAGCATGCATTTGGCCAAACTTCTTGAAGCAAATTTGCTTTGTGTAGAGAAACAAGGCCGTCATAAATATTATAGATTTTCAAGTAGAGAAGTGGCTTACGTTGTTGAGGCAATGGCGAACCTAATTCCCAAGCCTGAGATTTTTTCGCAAAAGAAAAACGAAAATTATCCTCCCGTAAAATATTGCAGGACTTGTTATGATCATTTGGCAGGAAAAATTGGTGTTGCTTTAGCCGACAGTTTATTAAAACAAAAAATAATAATCGAAAATGGTAATACTTTCGAAATTAGTACTGAAGGAGAAAAATGGTTTTCTGATTTTGGAATTAATTTAGAAGAAGCCCAAAAGCAAAAACGAATATTCTTAAAACCTTGCCTGGACTGGAGCGAAAGACGATATCATATTTCGGGCTCTATAGGAACTTTGTTATTGAATAAAATGCTGGAGCAGGACTGGATCAGAAGAACGGCCAATTCAAGAGCAATAATAATTACAGGAAAAGGAGAAAAAGAAATGTTGAAGTCTTTTAAAATAGTTGTTTAGATTTTTAAGCACAATCTTGTCATCCTGAGCGAAGTCGAAGGAATATCCAGAAAGTCGTCAATCTTTGTCGAGCTGCTTTCCTTCGACTTCGCTCAGGATGACAAAGAAAAGTAGATTTCTAAGAGAAAAAACTTAGTGCCTTAGCGACTTAGTGGCTCAGAACCTCAAAACATCAGAACCTTCCGAAAACAAAAACTCAATCACTTTATCATACAATTCATCATCGTGCATTCCGTGACCTAGACCTTTGGTTTCAATAAACTGACTATTTTTCCAATTGCTGGCAATTTTTTCACCTTCTGCAAAAGCTACAATTTTATCTGAGGTATCATGTGCGATTAGCCCCGCAACATTAAATTCAGATGCAAATTTTTGTCCGGAAAAATCGTCCAGCTTAAAATTGAAATGCGTTAAAAATCGACTTTCTAAAAGAGAATATACTTTAGTATTTAAACTCAGCATCGAAACGTAATTATTGATCAGCGTTTTTAAATCTGATGGAGCGCCAAGAATCACCATTTTATTAATGCTGGTGTTTGGGAATAAATATTGATGATAAACACAGGCTGCACCGCCAATAGAGTGACCAATAATTATTGTAGGCTGATATTTTTCAACCGCTTTATTGATAAATTCAGCATATAGCGGAACATTAAATTCTTTACCACTGCTTTGTCCGTGAGCCGGAGCATCAATAGCAATAATAGTGCTTCCTGATTTTTGAAGATGCGGTAAGGTTTTTTTCCAGCGGGCGGCATTACTTTCCCACCCGTGAACAAGCAGAATTTTAGTTTCATTGCCTTTCCAGATATAAGTCTGAAAATGATGTTCGTTATGATGAAACGTTTCAGTTTCGGTATTTTTTAATATTTTGGGTAAACTTTCTTTTTGTAATCTTCCAATTCTGGGTTGGCTGAAAAGTGCGTAAGAAAGTTCAACAGCTTTTTGCGGACGAACATAACTTAGAAAGTTAATATATGATCCAACCGATTTTAATGTAATGAAACGGATTCCTTTTTTAATTCCCAAAACTTAAATTTTTTATAAAGGTAAAAATATGATTTTAAACTTACTGAAAAAAAGTTTTGCCACAGATTAAAAAGATTAGCACAGATTGAAAATCCTATTAATCTTTTAATTGATCAATTCTAACACCTATGGAAAGAGAAAAAAAATTATCGCAGAGAACGCTAAGTTTTTTTATTCTTAGCTTTATAAAAAGGGAAAGTTCGCAAAGCTTTGTATTGATTTAGCTTTGCGAACTTTGTGCTTTCAAAAGCATTCTTAGATAAAAATCTTTGTGTTTTTTGCGGTAAAATTCTCCACAACATTTAGCGTTGATCTTAATCTGTGACAAAAAAAATTAAGTACAAAAAAAAATCCCGATTTAATCGGGATTTTAAATATTTAGAATTTCGAGAACAATTGTTCCATTTTTTCTTTTTCTTCTTCAGCTAATGCGCTGTCAACTAAAATTCTTCCAGAGTGCTCATCAGTAATGATCTTCTTTCTAGAAGCAATCTCTACCTGAGTTTGTGGGGGAATAGTGAAGAATGATCCTGCAGATGCTCCTCTTTCGATAGATACAACAGCTAAACCATTACGAACACTAGTTCTGATTCTAGTATAAGCAGCTAATAGTCTTTCTTCAATTTGACCTGAAAACTCAGCTGATTTCTCAGATAAGAAGATTTCTTCTTTTTGAGTTTCAGCCATGATAGCGTCAAGTTCAGATTTTTTATGTTTTAAGTGCGAACTTTTAGCGTCAAGTTTTTCTTTTAGATTAGAAGTAACTTCTTTCTTATGCTCGATAGAAGCTTTCATTTCTTTGATTTGCTTTTCAGCCAATTGAATTTCTAATTCCTGAAATTCAACCTCTTTAGTCAAAGAATTAAATTCTCTGTTATTACGAACTGATTCTTGTTGTTTTGTGTATTTTTTGATAACCTCTTTATGCTCATCAATCGCATTTTTCTTCGATTTGATAAGATCTTCAATAACCTCAAGTTCACTTTTCAGTTTCTCTGAACGCGTGCTTAAACCTGCAACTTCATCTTCAAGATCTTCCACTTCTAAAGGAAGTTCACCTCTCACGTTTCTGATTTCGTCAATTCTAGAGTCAATAAGCTGTAAATCGTATATTGCTCTTAACTTGTCCTCAACACTTAATTCTTTCGTATTCGCCATATTCTATAAGTACTTAACTGGATTTGTATTTTCTTCTGATAAAATGATGGCAAAATTAAGGATTTTTTTTCGAAGATAATCAACAATATAGTTTTTTGTATAGCGTTCGCTCTCAAAATGACCAATATCGGCTAAAAGTAGTCGGTTTTCTGCTTCGTAAAATTGATGATATTTTAAATCGGCTGTCAAAAAAGCATCGGCTCCGGACATGATTGCATTTTTTATCGCAAAACTTCCTGATCCGCCCAAAACAGCAACTTTCTTTATTTTTTTGCCTAAAAACGAAGAATGACGAATTCCATCGGCAATCATTTTATCTTTAACAAAATGTAAAAAATCTTTTTCATCCATTTCAGTTTCAAATTCCCCAATCATTCCCAAGCCAATATTCTGATGTGAATTCTCAAGATTATAAACTTCATAAGCGACTTCTTCATAAATATGATTGGCAAAAAGTGCTTTTAGAATTTTTGATTGCAAGTGTTTTTCGAAAACAACCTCAATCTTTATTTCGGTTCCGGTATGTAGTTTCCCTCGTTCTCCAATTACAGGATTACTGTCTTCATTTCCCTGAAAAGTAAAAAAACCTTCGGTGTTAAAACTGCAATTGTCGTAATTTCCAATTGTTCCTGCGCCAGCCTGAAACATGGCATTTCTAACTTTTTCTGAATTGTCAGCAGTAGTATAAGTTACTAATTTTTGAATGAAATTTTGTTTCGGAATCAAAACCTTAGTATTGGTTAAGCCCAAAGCATCACAAAATATCTTGTTCACGCCTGCTGAATGATTGTCTAACGCCGTATGAACAGCATAAATAGCGATGTCGTTTTTAATGGCTTTCAAAATCGCACGCTCTACATAATTTTTACCAGTTATTTTTTTAATTCCGGAGAATAAAATAGGGTGGAAGCAAACTACCAGATTGCAGTTTTTAGTAATGGCTTCGTCGATTACGGTTTCCAAAGCATCATGACAAACTAAAACTCCCGTACTTTCAGTTTCGCTATTGCCAACTAATAGTCCAACATTGTCAAAATCTTCGGCGTATGCCAAAGGTGCCATTTCCTCAAGAATTACTAATATTTCTTTGATTTTCATTATTGCTTTTTGTTTCAGGTTTCAAGTTTAAATTGTGGTTTAAAAACTTTGAACAAATTAACGAAAAATATTATACTTTCGTAAAATGAATATGCTTCGTGAGTTTTTTCTTGTTTTTGTGTTGTAGAAATATTGGAGGTATTGTTTTTTAAAATAGAAATATAATTTATGGCAAAATTGAATAAAATGGAGGTGAATGGTAATTCAATTTCATTGCTCTCGAACTTAGAGCAAGATTATATTTGTATAACTGATATTGCACGTTATAAAGATCCTGATCATATAGATGATATTATAAAAAATTGGCTGCGAAACAGAAACACGATTGAACTTTTAGGCTTTTGGGAAGTTTTAAATAATCCTGATTTTAACCCCGTCGAATTCGACGGGTTTAAAAAACAAGCTGGTTTAAATAGTTTTACTATGACTGCTAAAAAATGGATCGAAGCAACTAATGCCATCGGTATAATATCAAAAGCGGGAAGATATGGAGGAACTTATGCACATAAAGATATCGCATTCGAATTTGCTTCTTGGATTTCCATTGAGTTTAAACTCTATATTATTAAAGAGTTTCAGCGTTTAAAAGAGGATGAGAATAAAACTAAAAATTTAGATTGGAATTTACAAAGGACAATTTCTAAAATTAATTACAAAATACATACTGATGCAATAAAGGAAAATTTAATTCCGGTAATCTTAGCAGGAAATCAAAAGAATTTTATTTATGCAGATGAAGCTGATACGTTAAATCTTGCGCTATTTGGAAGAACTGCAAAACAATGGCGCATTGAAAATCCAAATCAAAAAGGTAATATCAGGGATATTGCATCAATAGAGCAATTAGTTGTATTGTCAAATCTTGAGAGTATTAATGCTATGTTGATACAACAAGAAATAGACCAAGCTGATAGATTATTTAAATTGAATGAAATTGCTATTATTCAAATGAAATCGCTTATAAATAATAAAACATTTGATAAATTGAAGTAACTAATAATTTTGTCGCAGAAAATTAAATATTATACTTTCGTAAAATGAACTTACTTCGAAAAATACTTTTCCCTTTCGCCGTTTTATACGGATTCATTACAAGCATTCGTAATTTTCTTTTTGATAAAGGAATTTTAAAATCAACTTCATTTGATATTCCGGTTATTGCAGTCGGAAATTTAAGCGTTGGCGGAACTGGAAAAACGCCTCAAATAGAATATCTTATTCGGTTATTATCTAATCGTTATAAAGTAGCAACTTTAAGTCGTGGTTATAAACGAAAATCGGAAGGTTTTGTTTTAGCCAGTGCAAGTTCAAATGCTGAGATTTTAGGAGACGAGCCTTTTCAGTTTTATCAAAAATTCCCAAATATTCAGGTTGCAGTCGATGCTAATCGAACAAACGGAATTACACAGTTGCTTTCTCAGAATGAAAAACCGCAAGTTGTTTTATTAGATGACGCTTATCAACACCGAAAAGTAAAAGCAGGATTTTATATTTTGTTAAGTTCTTATGGTGACTTGTATGCAGATGATTTTATGCTGCCAACAGGAAATCTTCGTGAAAGCAGAAGCGGTGCCAATCGTGCAAATATTGTGATTGTAACTAAATGTCCAAAGGATTTATCAGATGAAGAACAAGAACAAATTCGCCTGAAATTAAAACTTATCTGCTCACAGCAAATCTATTTTACTTTTATAGATTATGATGATTTTATATGTAATAGCAAAGAGGAAAAAATCGCTGTGAATGAAATTAAAAATGAATCGAAATTGCTTTTGGCAGGGATTGCAAAACCAACGCCGTTTTTTGATTATTTAAAAAATGAAAATGACGAATGCCTGACTTTTCCGGATCACCACCATTTTTCTGATTCAGATTTAGAAGCAATCCTAAATAAAGCACAAGGTAAAAAGATTATTACAACAGAGAAAGATTATGTACGTTTAAAGGATTCTAAACTTATTTCGCAATTGTATTATTTGCCAATAAAAAGTACGTTTATCAATTACCAGCAAAATTTTGATGCAACAATTTTGGAGTATGTCAAAGTTAAATTAGGATCTTAGGACCTAATCAAAAAATTTCGCAATGGTACTGTAAAATTCCTCCGGAACAAATGGTTTTGTAATCACATCGTTCATTCCATAAGATAAAAGCATATCTCTGTTTTCGTCAAGCGAAATAGCTGTTAACGCAATAATTGGAGTTGTTTTATCGAATTCCCTGATTAATTTTGTAGCAGTGGTTCCATTAATTCCAGGTAAATGAACATCCATTAAAATCATATCAAAGCGTTTTATTTTTAAAAGCTCAACAGCATCTTCTCCATTATCTATGATTTCGCAGGAAATTGCCTTGTTTTCAAGCATCTTTCGAGTAATCATTTGATTGATTTTATTGTCTTCAATCAATAAAATTGATTTATTCTTTAGTTGATTGTCATTGTATGGTTTTTTTTCTTCCACTGCTTCAAGAGGTTCTTTGTTAATTTTAAAATCTAATTTAAAGGTAAAAGTAGATCCTTTACCAACTTCGCTTTTTAGTTTTATTTCTCCACCTAAAAGTTCAATTAATTTTTTTACAATTGTAAGTCCTAAGCCTGTTCCGCCATATTTTCGGTTTACTTCTATTGACCCTTGAGAAAAGCTTTCAAAAACAGTTTGCAGTTTATCTTCCGGGATGCCAATTCCTGTGTCTACGATTTCAAAATAAACTGTCGCCTGCTCTTCAGTTATTCCATATAGTTTTGCAATCACATTTACGTTTCCGTTTTGTGTAAATTTTAAGGCGTTATTGATTAAATTAAGGATGATCTGCGATATTTTAGTAGGGTCTCCAATTAAATTATCCGGAATTGCTTCGTCGATTTCAAGGTTAAAATAATTTTTATTGGCCGTAGCAAGTTCCTTTAAAGAACTTTGAATGTTGAATAATAACTCTTTTAAGTTAAAGGTAATGTTCTCTATTTCTACTTTAGTGGAGTCAATTTTATTGATTTCAAGAATCTCGTTAATGAAAGTAGTAAGATAGTTTCCTGAGAATTTTAAAGATTCTAAGTATTTTAATTGTGTTTTCTTGGGATTGTCTTCCAGTAATAAATGAGTAATTCCGTTAATAGCGTTTAATGGAGTTCGAAGTTCATGACTTACAGTAGAGAGAAACTCTGATCTGGCTTTTGATGCTTTTTCGGCTTTATTTTTGGCTAAAATAAGTTCTTTGTTCTTTTCTCTTAGAAGTAAATTATTTTGATTTCGAATAATATTATTTTTATACAATGCCAGGCTCAAAAGCGATAAAATTGAAATAAGGGCAATAGCAAGAATGCTTACCAACTTAGAGTATCGATAGGTTTTTAATTGAATTTTCTCTTCGCTTTCTCTTTTAATTGTATTGTTTAAAGATTGATTTTTTTTAAATTTTTCAAATTCATTTAGATCTAGCTTGGCATTCTTTAATTTCAGGATGTAATTTTCGATCTGATAATGTTCGTCCAGATAAGAGTAGGCGAGATCAAAATTTTTATTTTGCTTGTAATACTTACTTATTGCTAATATAATTTTTGATTTTTGCTTTAAGTCATTGCTTTTTTCGTTGTAGTCTAAAGCATTGTCAAAATAAATGATGGCAGAATCATTTCGCTTAAGCTGAGTTTCAATTAACCCAAGTTGGTAGTAAGAATTAGTTTTTGTTTTTAAAATCGCAGGATTATCCGGCTTTTTTGTTATTTCACGAAAGGTGTAGGCAGCAAGAGGTAAATTTTTATTTGTTTTTAAAGCCACTGCTTTCTGGTATTTAAGAACTTCAGCCTGATCAACGATTTTTAACTGTTTCAAAAGATCATCTGCTTTCTTGTAGTAAATCTCAGCAGTTTTATAATCGCCTTTAGCGGTATTCGTTACGCCTATATAATGCAATGCTAAAACTTTGGTGCAAGTTGGCTTTAAGGTTTCAAACAAAGAAACACTTTTGTGAAAGTTTTTTAATGCCTCATCATACTTTTGTTTGTTGTAATAGATTTTACCAAGCTTGAAGGTTTGATTGGCCAAGCTTTCGGATTTTTGGTTTGCTTCGCAAAAGTTGATTGATTTTTTAGTGTAAAATACTGCCTGATCGTATTTTTTATTGTTAAGATTACTTTTTACCAGCTTATTGTAATAGATAACACTATCCGTATTCTTTTTAGTTTGAGAATACAAAAATGAATTTAAAAAACAAAAAAGAATAAAATAGTGGTATTTCATGTATTGCAGCGCTTTTACAATGAATTTTTTATGTTTTTCTTATAAGTAAAATCAAATCGATTAATCTTGATGAATAGCCAATTTCGTTGTCATACCAACCCACAACTTTTACCATTTTATCAATAACGGAAGTTAATTGTGCATCAAATAAACACGAATGTGTATTGCCAATTACATCAACAGAAACAATAGGATCTTCTGTATAATCTAATATTCCTTTTAAATTTGTTTTTGAGGCTTTTTGAAATGCTTTGTTTATTTCTTCAATTGTAACAGCACGTTTTACATTAAACGTGATATCTGTCAGTGAACCATCAGGAACAGGAACGCGAATTCCGCAACCCCCGATTTTTTCATGCAATTTAGGAAAAATTTTTGTTAATGCCTTAGCTGCGCCTGTAGTTGTTGGAACAATTGACTGACTTGCGCCTCTGGCACGTCGCAAGTCCTTATGTGGCTGGTCGTGAAGGCTTTGGTCAGTAGTGTAAGAATGTATCGTTGTGATGTATGCTTGCTCAATTCCGCACAATTCGTCGATGATTTTTATCATCGGAGCAGCATTATTTGTCGTGCAACTTGCATTGGAAACTATATCTTCGCTGCCATCCAGAATATTTTCGTTAACGCCTAAAACTACCGTTTTAATACTATCAACTTCTGATGGCGCCGAGAGGATTACTTTTTTTGCTCCGGCTTCAATATGCGCGTTAAGTTCTTCGTGCGTTTTATATTTTCCTGTAGATTCTATAACAAAATCTATATTATGGCTTTTCCAGTCTAATTTTGAAATGCTTTTTTCGTGAAAAAACAGATAATGCTGCTCATTCACAATTATTCCTTTCTCGTCATGACTTACGATAAAGGGCAGGACACCATGGATGCTATCGTATTTTATCAAATGCGCCATGGTTTTGTTATCGGCGATGTCGTTGATGGCAACAACTTCAATGTCAGGATGGTTTAAAAGTAAACGGAATAAATTTCTCCCAATTCTTCCAAAACCATTAATAGCAATTCTTGTTTTCAAGTGCTTTATTTATTTGTTTAAATTGTTCAATCGTTTGTTTGTTTAATCGCATTGGCGGCTAAACAAACAAACGATTGAACGAATAACTTTTTTATAAAATATGTTTTTGTGCTTTGTATGAAGAACGAACCAATGGTCCGCTTTCGACATGACGGAACCCTAACTCAAGACCAAATTTTTCATATATAGCAAATTGATCAGGCGTTATGAACTCTTTTACAGGTAAATGTTTTTTACTTGGCTGCAGGTATTGGCCAATAGTAACAACATCAACATTTGCATTGCGTAAATCTGTCATAGTCTGAAAAACTTCCTCTTCAGTTTCGCCAAGTCCTAACATGATTCCCGATTTTGTTCTATTGATTCCCTTTTCTTTCAGGTAACGCAACACTTCTAAGCTACGATCATATTTAGCCTGAATACGTACTTCACGAGTTAAACGGCGAACCGTCTCTACATTGTGTGACACTACTTCAGGATTCGCTTCTATAATTCGGTCAAGATTTCTTTCTATTCCTTGAAAATCAGGGATTAAGGTTTCAAGAGTAGTATTAGGATTCATTCTTCGGATTGCCTTTACAGTTTCAATCCAGATAATAGATCCGCCATCCTTCAAATCATCTCTGTCAACACTTGTAATTACAGCGTGTTTAATGTTCATGATTTTTATAGAACGTGCTACTTTTTCAGGTTCATCCCAATCTACCGTTTCAGGTCTTCCGGTTTTTACACCGCAAAATCCGCATGAACGCGTACAAACATTTCCTAAAATCATAAAAGTCGCCGTTCCTTCGCCCCAGCACTCACCCATATTTGGGCAACTTCCTGAGGTACAAATAGTGTTTAGGCTATATTTATCGACTAAACCACGCAGTTCAGTATATTTTTGTCCAATAGGTAATTTAACCTTTAACCATTTAGGTTTTCCGGTTGGTATATTTTCAATGACTGTTTCCATATATCAAAATTCAAAGTACAAAGATACGGAATGTAGTTTATTTGGAGATGCTAATTTAATTTTCGTTTCTTTTAATCTTATTTTTTAAAATTATGAAGTTGAAATATTAATTATTTAAATTTATATACGCTATATGGTTTGTTTTCTTATTCTTTTTTAAGATTTAGACATTTTAATTTCTGTCTTATTCTGTTATAAATTTATCGTCTTAAGGCAATTAAAAATTTATTGCGTAGTATTTTTGCTGTTAATTTTAAGTTTAAGAAATATGAGAAAAAGATTTATTGTATTGGGGATTTTATTGACAGTTTTTAGTTTTAGTGAAATGAATGCGCAAAAACTTTCATATAAAACTATGGGAGCTTTAGGCAAAGGTGTTTCAGGGTTTACTTTTAGCGATGCAGATGCTGCAGCTTTGGCTAAGGAATCGGTTGCTGAATTGGATGCAAACAACCCTGTCGCCGGACCTGAGGATGGTTATTCAATTCGATTAAATCGTTTATTTGGAAAACATATTTCTAGTGAAGGGGTTAATTTAAATTATAAAGTTTACGTAGTAAAAGACATCAATGCTTTTGCTTGTGCAGATGGAAGTGTGCGTGTATTTGCAGGTTTAATGAATATTATGGATGATAACGAATTACTTGCAGTTATTGGACATGAAATTGGGCATGTAGTCAATCACGATACCAGAGATGCTATTAAAGCAGCTTACAAAAAAGAGGCTTTATTAGATGCTGCTTCGTCACAATCAGGAAATATAGAGACTCTAACAGGATCTCAATTAGGAAAAATAGGAAGCGCAATGATCGACAGCAAGCACAGTAGAAAACAAGAGTCGCAAGCTGATACGTTTTCGTATGATTTTATGAAAAAAAATGGTTATGATGTGAATGCAGTGGAATCAGCTTTTAGGATTCTTCAAAATTTAAGTGAAGGAGCTGAATCTTCTTTTATGACTAAAATGATGAGCTCACATCCAGATTCTGGTAAAAGAGCAGATGATGCTAAAAAAAGAGCAACAAAAGAGGGTTTGTATAAAGCTTATGTACAGCAGAAAATTGATAATACTGCACCTGTAAAAGCGAAAACAGCAACAAAAACAACCGCTAAAAAAGCAACCGCAAAAAAGAAGTAATTTTTAAATAAAGTAAAAAAAACGGCAGATTCTCCAAAGAATTTGTCGTTTTTTTTTGTTGTACTGGCAAGTGCTATTAATAATAGTTACATATCGTTATACAGCTCATTTAAAATTTATACCTTTATTTGTTAAAAAACAGATTTAATTGAAATAGAAATACACTAACATTGTAATACATTTGTTGTTAAATTGTAATAATATAAAACATGAAAAAGAAATTTATTGTATTGGGAGTTTTGTTTGCCACTTTTGGTTTTACTAAAATGAATGCGCAGATTAATTTTGGAGATAAAGCTATTGGAGCTGTTCAGAAGGGTGTAACCGGTTTTACATTTAGTAATGCTGATGCGGCAGCATTGTCTAAAGCTGCAGTGGATAAAATGGATGCTGAGCACGAAGTTGCAGCAGCAACAGATCCTTATGCTATAAGATTAAACAGGGTATTTGGAAAATATACTGCTGGTGACGGATATACTTTAAATTATAAAGTTTATAAATTAAAAGAAGTAAATGCTTTTGCAACTGCAGACGGAAGTGTACGTGTATATTCAGGGTTAATGGATATCATGGATGATAATGAGTTACTTGCAGTAATTGGTCACGAAATTGGTCACGTTGCTAATAATGATTCGAGAGATGCTATAAAAGCGGCTTATAAAAAAGAAGCTTTAATGGATGCGGCGGCTTCACAATCTACAAAGTTAGCTGCAGTTACAGATAGTCAATTAGGGAAAATAGGAAGTTCTATTATTGATAGTAAATTTAGCCGTAAACAAGAAGCTGAGGCAGATTTGTATTCGTATAATTTTCTAAAAAAGAATGGTTATGATGTGAATGCCGAAGAATCTGCTTTCCGAATTTTGGCTAAGATGAGTGAAGGAACCGAAGCATCATTTATTGATCAGATGATGAGCTCGCACCCGGATTCAAAACAAAGAGCTGAAGATGCTAAGAAAAGAGCTGAGAAAGACGGTTTGTATAAGCCTTATGTACAGCAAAAAATTGTAAATACTGCGCCGGTTGCGACTAAAGCTACAACAACTAAAAAAGCGACGGCTACGAAAAAAACAACTGCTAAGAAGAAATAATAATTTCTGTTAGAAAAATAAATTCCGATGAGTTTCTTAGAAATTCATCGGAATTTTTATTTTAAGATTAACCTAAAACGTGAAAAGCCAATACTTTTTGTACGTCGTACACATTTACAGATTTGTTGAATTGCTTAACAATACTAGGATGTAATTCGCTGGAAACCCAAATTTTCAATTCGGCATCAAGATCAAAAGTTCCGGCAGTTTCCACACTAAAACGAGTAATGCTTTTGTATGCAATTGATTTGTACTCGGTTTTACTGCCTGTGATTCCTTGTACGTCAACCAGAATTAATCTTTTGTTAGTAAAGATAAAGGTATCGCGGATTAGTTTAAAACCCATTTCGATTTCTTCATTATCCGTTAAAAGTTGTCCGTATTTTTTAAGTAAATCGTCCTGACTTACTGAACCAGCGTTGCCTAGAATAGCTGAAAATATTCCCATGTTTGAGTTTTTAGTTTAATAGCTTTTATTTCCCTTTTTAAGGTGTTGCAAAAGTAATTAAAATAAAAAATAATATCGATTTTCTAAAGCATTAAGAGATAAAAAGATTAAGAGTTTCCTTTCTGAAAAACAAATTAAGAGAAGTCGCAAAGTTTTCTTTTTTTAAGTTTTAAAGTTTGCTCTTTTGCATGAAATTAATTGACTAGATCAAAAAAGCTTTCTGATTTTCTTAATCTCTTATTCATTGCAGTTAAGGCATAAAAAAAGCAGAACCTAAATTCTGCTTTTTTAATATTTATTATTGTGCTTCCGTTTTTATTGTAATCGGAAGGTTGTATGCAGTTCTAACCGGTTTCCCGTCTAATACTCCCGGAATCCATTTTGTTTTTAATGATTTTAGTACTCTTATTGCTTCTTTTCCAAGTCCGTAACCAGGATCATTTTTTACCATAATATCAGTGATAGAACCATCTCTTTCGATTACGAATGAAACGTATACTTTTAATGTTCTGTCGGCATCAAGTTCTGGTCTGTTAAAATTGTTTCCTACATAAGTATAAAACTTTGCCATTCCTCCTGGGAATTCAGGCATTTTGTCTAAAAGTGCTGGAATTAAAGGTTCATTTGTTGAAGGTGTAACAGCTTCACCGCCAGTTCCGCCAGTAGATGGTATTGCATTAGTAACAGGTCCTGTTCCTGCTCCTGGATTTTCTACTACGGCGACATTGTTTGTGTTAGTCGCAATTTCAGGAGCTGCCTGATCTACCGCAGCAACAATAGGATGTGACAACTGAACACCAACTACAGGAGCTGCAGGAGTACTTTGTTGTGGGGGAGCAATTGGCTCTGTTTGTTGTGGCTGAACAATAGTTCGGTCGATAATAACAGGTGTCATTGGATCTGTAAAAACAGTTGGTACCTCTACGGGAACTACCGTCCTAAATTTGTTGATTAAAATTGATACACTTCCCAAAGCTGCTAATAATAGCAAACCCATAAATAGAGCAGTAATGGTGGTTTTTGAATTCTCCTGGCGTAATTGATACGCGCCGTACTCCTGATTTTTGTTTTCGAAAACAAGATTGGTCCAGCTTGCTTCGTAGATACTTGATTTAGACATAGTTTATGGATTTTAAGGTTAAGTAACATTTAAATCATACGCAGTAAGGTTTTGGGTTTAGCTAACAACAGGATTGTTGTAGTTTTAAGGTGTGGATAATTTATCTTTTTAAGAATAAATCGAATAATATTTTATTCTTTAACTAAAGATAATAAATTATCTATTACGTTCGATAATTTCTGCTAATAATTTTTTAGCCCTAAGTAGTTTTACTTTTACATTGCTCAAAGGTTCATCGATTTTAAGTGCGATTTCCTGATACGTCATTTCCTGAAAATAACGCAGCTGAATTACTTCCTGATAATGTGGTTTTAGTTCTTTGATGCATTGCAGTAAGCGTGAAAGATTTTGCTCTTTAATCAAGGCATCTTCTGCAGATGGAGTAGGGTCGGCAATGTTGTAAGCCTGCTGATCTTCAGAATCAGTAATTTCTATAAAAAGATTGGTTTTCTTTTTACGTAATAAATCAATATATACGTTTTTTGCAATAGCAATTAACCAGGTGTTGAATTGGAATTCAGGGTTGTAAGATGCTATTTTATCAAAAGCTTTTGAGAAAGTTTCAATGGTAATATCTTCGGCAGTAGTTTCATTTTCGGTACGCTTTAACATAAAGCCATACACTTCATTCCAGAAATAATCTAATAAAAAAGTAAAGGCAATTTGATCGCCTTTTTTTGCTTTTTCTATTTTAGAATTTATTTCCAATATACAGGTTTTGAAAAGATATTAGTTATAAAGATATTAATTTGCGTGAATATAAGCGCTATCTCTACAATAGGAAACCAAATTTTAAGATCATTTTCTTTTAATTTTCCTGCAGAACACCCAATTACAGTCCAGACAACTGTATAGCGTGTTGCTAAAATTGCCAGTACAGCAATCCATTGAAATTGGAATGCCAGTAAAAGGATTACTAATATGAAGAAAAATAATTGTGAAATAAAGAATAAACCTAATTGTATCTTATCGAATGATTTATAATATTGTGTAGTAGAAACACGTCTTCTTTTTTGCGTAAACCATTCTTTGTAGGTTTCTTTTGGTTTAGAGTACGTGAAACTTTCCGGTGTATATGATATTGTCGTATTGTTTTTGTTTGCAGCCTGATTGATAAACAAATCATCGTCGCCCGAGCGAATCTGGATATGTTCAATAAATCCGTTTACATTGAAAAACTCTTCTTTTTTGTATGCCAAATTTCGTCCAACTCCCATGTACGGAAATCCTAGTTTTGTCCACGAGAAATATTGTACAGCTGTTAAAACAGTTTCAAAACGAATAATTTTATTCAATAAAGAACGCTCTATTTTCTCGTAGCCACTATATCCCAGAACAATTGTTTTATTCATTGTAAATTGAGAAGTCATTGATGTGATCCATTCTTTTGATGTTGGATAGCAATTTGCGTCTGTAAATAGTAGATAGTCTTTTTTTGATGCTTTGATTCCTAGTGTTAAAGCATATTTTTTATTACCCCAGAAAGCCTCATTGTTTTTTACTTTTACCAAACGAATGTTTGGGTATTGTTGTTCAAATTGCTCAAAAACCTCTAATGTTTCGTCGCTTGAAGCATCATCAATCAGGACAATTTCAAAATCAGGATAATTTTGTTCTGCTAATATTGGAATATATTTTTTTACATTTTCTTCTTCGTTTTTTGCACAAACTATTACTGATACCGGAATTCTCTTTGGAGTAATATTTTGAGGTTTGCTAAAAGCAAACTTTCCAAAAACACCTAGATAATAAGAAAGTTGTACGACAACAATAGCAATAAAAAAGTAAAAAATGAATGTAAGCATCTGATTTTAATGTCTTTTAATTTTTGAATCTTGCGAGTGCAAATGTACTTATGAAATCCTAAATTTCAATGGATAAAGCTGATTTACTTTTGGCATTTCATCATTTCTTTCGCAACAGCAATAGCCTGAGGGTTTTCGGTTTTTTCTAATTCCGAAATAATGTTTTTGTAATTATTTTCGTCCCGGTTTTGCGATAGTTTTTTAGTAGCCTGAATTTCATCAATTTCAATTTCAAAGCCAAAAATCCCTCTGGCTTCGCGCATCGTTTTTGTAGACAAATCTTCGACGCGAACAGGGTTTGCTGAACTGGCCTCGTACTTATCAACTAATTTTTTAAGTTGTTCAATTGAAGTGGCTTCATCAACAATTTTTATTCGCCCATAAACGTGTACGGCTATGTAATTCCAGGTTGGTACATTTTCGTGATCGTACCAGGAAGATGAAATATAACTATGCGGACCAGTAAATACTGCCAATATCTGATCGTTTTCTGCAAAACCTTCTGCTTGTGGATTCAGTTTTGAAAGATGCCCTTGCAGAATTTCTTTTCCGTCTGCATTAACTTCTAGTTCTATTGGAATATGCGTTGCACATAATTTTCCGTGAGTTTGATTGATCAGGATTCCAAAACTGTTTTCTTTCAAAAAAGTTCTGATTGATTCCGGGTCTTCGTCTTTGTATATTTTTGGAGTATACATTTTTATGAATTTTGATTTAAAGATTTTCCCAGACAAATAGCCTCTGGTCGATCTGTATATTTTCCGTAATTCGGAATTACTTTATAACCTTGTTTTTGATAAAATTCAATAGCATTCCCATTTTTTACCCGTGTTTCTAAAACCAAATCTGTATAATCCAGTGTTATGGCTTTGTCTTCTAAAAAGGTTAAAATCGTTTGTCCAATTTTCTTTTCCGGGTATTTCGAATACATTCTTTTTACTTCTCCGGTATTTTGATCGATTGGTCTAATAGCACCGCAACCCACAATCTCATTCTCAATTTCGGCTATAACAAATACGAATTTTGAATTGTCGTTTTGCCAATCCTGAAAAGAATTCTTTCCGTCACTTCCAAAACGAAGATAAAGATTTTCGGACAATTCTTCTGTAATTGCCAGAACTTTTTCATCATCAGGATTTGCGATTTTTATAGAGGGAGTTTCGATCATTACGCTTAAAAAAAAATAATTGTTCTCGGGTTTTGATACATCGGGTTCCGAAACTTCGAGAGAGGTGTTTTAGTGTTTTAAAAGGCTTCAACTCTGCTCAGTCTGACAATAGCGGTAATTAGTAAAAATTAGTAAAATTTGTATTTTTAAATCACATTCACTTCAGCTTCAATATGAATTCCGAATTTTTCGAAAACAGTTTTTTGAACCTCTCTCGAAACTGCCAGAATTTCTTGCCCTGTTGCGTTTCCGTAATTTACTAAAACCAAAGCCTGATTTTTATGAACTCCAGCATCACCAAAACGTTTTCCTTTAAAACCGGCTTGTTCAATTAGCCAGCCCGCGGGAACTTTTACTTCAGTTTCGGACACGTCGTAGTATTTCATTTCCGGAAACTTCTGATGGATTTTTTCGAAATTAGATTTCAAGAGAATCGGATTTTTAAAGAAACTTCCGCTATTTCCCAATTCTTTAGGATCCGGTAATTTACTTTGTCTGATTGAGATTACAGCATTACTAACGTCCTTCAACGTTGGATTTGTAATATTGTTTTTAGCCAATTCAGCTGAAATGTCTCCGTATGAAATATTGATTTTGTGATTGCGTTTCGTTAGTTTGTACACTACCGATGTAATGATATATTGATCTTTTGCTTCATTTTTGAAGATGCTTTCTCTGTATCCAAAGTTACATTCAGCATTTATAAAAGTTTTTATTTTCTGAGTTTCAATATTCATGGCTTCGCAGGAAACAAAAGTGTCTTTGATCTCCGTTCCGTAAGCTCCAATGTTCTGAACCGGAGTTGTGCCGACATTGCCTGGAATTAAAGACATGTTTTCTAAACCGCCAAAATTGTTGTCAATTGTCCACAGTACAAATTCGTGCCAGGTTTCGCCGGCCTGACTTTCGACCCAGACAAAATCATCGTCTTCTTTAATGATTTTTTTTCCTTTTAAGTCAATATGTATTACCAATGCCTCAATGTCTTTCGTTAATAACATATTGCTTCCGCCTCCTAAAATGAATTTTTTCTCGCTTTTGTATTCTTCTAAAATGGTTTTTAATTCATTAACTGAATGAACGGCAACAAATTGTTTGGCTTTTGCTTCGATGCCAAAAGTATTATGTTTTTTTAAAGAAAAATTGGATTGGATTTCCATAAATAAAAGGCTTTTTGAATCCCAAAATGTCGGGATAATTCTGAGGTCAAAAGTAACGATTATAATTTATTTGAGTAGGTTTTCCGGAAAATAACAATTAATAAAAAGATTGAAAATAAGTGTCAAAATGAGAGAGTGGCTTTTTGTGAAAAAAAAGCCTTATTAAAAAGTTGCAATTATAATGTTTGTCTCTTTCGTCGTGAATTTGCTTTGCCTTTTCGTTATCGCTCGGGTTTTGGCGAAACAAGCATGCTAAAATTCATCAGTGTCTAAAGCTCGATTAATAAACTCGTTCAAAGGTTTTAAAGCGATGAGTTTTTTGCTCATTTTAGCAACAAAGTCTTTTTGGGTCACTTCAGAAATATCATATTTTTGAGTAGCTGTGAAACTTTTTAGTTTTAAGAACTCAATTGCAGGATGATCTTTTTCATAGCCTCTTGGCGGGTTTTTAAGTGAATTGGTTTCGTTTACATCTAAACTTCCAAATTCTTTCTTGAAGTTTTTACCCGCAATAATAGCTTCCAGGTCATCGTGAAAAAAAGCAATTTCTTTTCGGACTTTTTTCAAATCATCAGATTCGGGAGAGTAAAATCCGCCAGCAATAAAACTGGCGCCTTTTTCTATATGTACATAATATCCTGAACGGTTTAGACCTTTGGTTCCTCCCGACATCCAAACGCCTAAATGTGCTTTATATGGCGATTTGTCCTTAGAGAATCGAATATCGCGATTGATTCTGAAGGTACAGTTTTTAACTTCTAATAATTCTAATGATGGATCAAGGGGTTTCATTACATCCAGAAAATCACTTACTAATTGCTGGTAGTTTTTCTTGAAAATCTCGTATCGTTTTTTATTGTCCTGAAACCAATCTCTATTGTTGTTCTTTTTTAAATCGTCTAAAAATTGCAATGATTCTTTCGTTAGCATATTCTTTGTGTTATTGCAGTTGTTTTTTTAAGTCTTTTTCGCTGATAAAGCCTGTGTTTTTCCATTGTACAGCCTTATTGTTGTATAAAAGAATCGTTGGGAGCTGGTCAATCTTCATTTGAGTAGCTAATGTTTTGTTCTTGTCAACATCAATACGAATGATAACTACTTTATCGCTCATTTCTTTTTGCATTTTCAAAAGATAGGGTTCCATTTGTTTGCAAGGCCCGCACCATTCTGCGTAAAAATCAATTAAAACTTTTTTATCTGTATTTAGTAAATCATTAAAATTATTCATTGTCATTCCAACTTGTCCGGTCGAAGGTTTGCCAAATCCTTCTTCATTCCAATTCAGGAAGCCGCCTTCTAATTCATAGACAGTACTAAAGCCTAATTCTTTTAGTTTTGTGGCTGCTTTTTTGCTTCTTCCTCCGCTTAGGCAATAAACAAAAACTGGTTTAGATTTGTCAAAAGATTCTGCTTTTGCAGCAAAATCATCGCTATTCCAATTTACATTTTTAGCATTATCGATATGGTCGGATTCAAATTCATCAGGAGTTCGAACGTCCAGGATTTGAGGATTTTCGGTGGTTTTAATCTTTTCTGCAAATTCTTTTGGATGAAGTGGTTCAAAAGAATTGGTTTTCTTTTCATTACAGGAAATTAGTAGAACTGAAACTATTAGTAATAAGATTTTTGGGAATTTCATTAGGCTTAATTTTAAAAATAATAATGCTAAAGTAATGATTTTTCAATTTTTAAATCTTAACAGAAAGTGAAATAAAAAAGTTTGCCACGAATTTCACGAATGAGCACGAATTTTTAAATAGGACATCGTGTTTTGCTTTGATTAATTTTTGTGTCAAAGTTCTTTATCATAAAAGGCTGAAAAAAGTTTGCTGCGAATTTCACGAATGAGAATTTTAAAATAGTGCATCGTGTTTTGCTTTGATGAGTTTTTATGTCAAAGTTCTGTATAGTAAAAGGCTGAAAAAAGTTTGCCACGAATTTCACGAATGAGCGCGAATTTTAAAATAGTACAGCGTGTTTTGCTTTGATTTATTTATGTCAAAGTTCTGTATCATAAAAGGCCGAAAAAAAGTTCGCCACGAATCTCGCGAATGAGCACGAATTAACTAGTTTGAAATTGAATTTTACGAATTTTTATTTTTTGATAATGGCTGGCTAATGAAAATATTTTTCAAGTTTGAAGATGAAAAAAAACTACCCTAAATTGAAGATTTTATAACTCTGATGTGTCGATTTTACAATCGCTTCGGTTCGTTCCGGATGCGTGTCAGAAATAAAAAGCTGACCAAAAGTTTCACTGTTTACCATTTCGATAATTTTAGAAACACGGGTTTCGTCCAGTTTATCAAAAATATCATCAAATAATAAAAGAGGTTTTACACCGCTTTGTTTTTTCAAAAACTCAAATTGAGCCAATTTCAAGGCAATCAAAAAAGATTTTTGCTGACCTTGTGATCCGAATTTTTTTATTGGATGTGCGTCAATCTCAAAAGATAAATCGTCTTTATGGATTCCAACGCTTGTATAATGCAATGCACGATCTTTGCCGATATTTTCCTGTAAAAGTGTTAGTAAGTCTTTCTCGTACAGATGACTTTCATAAACTAATTGCACCGTTTCTTCAGATCCGGTTATCGTTTTATGGTGTTCATTAAATATAGGTATAAAATGTTCGAGAAAGTCTTTTCTCTTTTCAAAAATCGATTGTCCAAAACTATTTAGTTGCTCATTATATATAGATATGGTGTCATTGTCGAAAGTATGGTTCAGGGCAAAATACTTTAGTAAAGCATTTCGTTGTACGATTACTTTTTGATATTGTATAAGCTGATGCAAATAGGTAGAGTCTAATTGCGAGATTACACTGTCCATGAATTTACGGCGTGTTTCGCTTCCTTCTACAATTAAATCACGATCTGCGGGTGAAATAATTACTAACGGAATAAATCCAATATGGTCTGAGAACTTATCGTAGGCTTTTCCGTTTCTTTTTAGAATCTTCTTTTGTCCCTTTTTTAAACTGCAGACAATTTGTTCTGTTCTGTCATTTTTTTCTAATTCGGCATCAATTACAAAAAACTCTTCTCCATGTTTGATATTTTGAACTGCTAACGGATTAAAATAACTTTTTCCGTAAGCTAAATGATAAATTGCATCAAGCACATTGGTTTTTCCAATGCCGTTTTTACCCACAAAACAATTGATTTTGAGGTCGAAGTCAAAACTGGCTTCAGAGAAATTTTTATAATTGAATAAAGAAATTTTGTTTAAATGCATTTTTCAGGGACTGTAATGATAAAATTTGATGTTCCGGTATGTAACTTTTCTCGTTAGATTGTGTTTTTATGTCGCAGATTGAATGATTTTAAAAGGGTTTCTTGTAAAATATATCTCTAATCAGCGAGAATTCGTGAAATCTTAGGCGAAAATTATGTTCTTAGCCCGGGAAAAGTCGTGTTTTGGATAACAAAAATTTGAGGGTGCAAATTATCGAAAATTATCGATATAATAGGCTTTTGGGCTCTTTCAAGATGAATTATTTTGTAGAAATGAGTGAAGAAGTTGCCGTTTAGTAAATTATTTTTTTAAAATAGATATAAAATTGATTTTTTTTACGTTGGTTTCAATAAAAATTTTATTTTTGCCGTTCACTAAATTAAATTTTAAATGGCTACTTACAATAAAAGAGGATATAAGGCACCAAAGGAAAAGGAAGTTAAAGAAGAGGTTGTGAATGAAGAGCAACAAGTAATTCTTGATGGAAAAAACAGCAAAACAGCTGAGGTTTTTTCTAAACTAGATGAGACTGCTTCAAAAACGGAGGATTGGGTTGCTAAAAATCAAAAAATCATTATTGGTTTAGTTGCCGGTATTGCAGTTGCTACTATTGGATATTTGGCTTACCAAAAATTTGTAGAAGCTCCTAAGCAAGACGAAGCTGCAAGCGAAATGTTTGTTGCTCAACAAAATTTTGATAAAGCGACTAATGGTGTGGCAAGCGATTCACTATACAAATTAGCATTAAATGGTTCTGAAGGTAAATTTGGATTCGTAAAAATTGCTGATGAATATTCTGGAACTGATGCAGGAAATTTAGCTAACTATTATGCTGGTATTGCTTCTTTGAATATTGGTAAATTTGATGATGCAATCAAATATTTAGGAAAATTCAAATCAAAAGAAGCTATCGTTAATGCTTTGGCAATTGGTGCAATTGGAGATGCTTATTCTCAAAAAAATCAACAAAAAGAAGCTTTAGACTACTATGTAAAAGCTGCTGAATCTAATAAAAATGATTTTACAACTCCTCGTTTCTTATTAAAAGCTGGTAAAACAGCATTGGCTCTAGGTCAAAAAGAAGATGCGTTGAAATATTTAACAGATATCAAAGAAAACTACGATGCAACACCAGAAGCTGCTTCTGTAGATGTATTGATTGGATTAGCACAATAAAAATATTTGATTTTAGATTTAAAATTTTAGATTTAAGATTGTAGATTTGTATTTCAGAATCTGAAATTTAAAAATCTAAAATATAAAGATGGCTACCGAAAATAAAAATTTATCAGAATACGATAAAAACACGATCCCAAATGCGAAAGATTTTCGATTTGGGATTGTTGTTTCTGAGTGGAACGAAACTATAACTGAAGGACTTTATAATGGGGCTTTTGATGCCTTAATTGATAATGAAGTTCCTGCTCAACAAATTATCCGTTGGAATGTTCCTGGGAGTTTTGAGTTGATTTATGGTGCAAAAAAAATGTTGCAGACACAAAATGTTGATGCGGTAATTGTAATTGGCTGTGTAATTCAGGGACAAACCAAACATTTTGATTTTGTGTGCGAAGGCGTAACGCAGGGAATTAAGGATTTGAATGTTCAAACTGACATCCCGGTTATTTTTTGCGTTCTGACAGATAATAATATACAACAGTCAATTGACAGAAGTGGAGGAATTCACGGAAACAAAGGAACTGAAGCTGCAATCGCTGCTATCAAAATGGCGTATATCCGTCAGCAAGCTTCGATGTCGCATCCTTTTAATCAGCCTTTGTTGTCTTCGGGAGCGATTCAAATCGAAGAAACTCCAATAAAAATTGATAAAGAATAAAACACATTTGTTTTAAAACTACTAAAACCTATACTGTGTATAAATAGTATAGGTTTTTTGTTTTTTTTATGATGACACTTATTCTGAAAGCCAAGAGAAATTCATTAAATTTGTGCTTCTTGGTTTGAAAATTTAAACCTTAACCTTTTAATTATTTTTTCTTAATGTCGAGTATAATTCAATTACTTCCTGATCATGTTGCTAACCAAATTGCCGCTGGAGAAGTGGTACAAAGACCTGCTTCAGTCGTAAAAGAACTGTTAGAAAATGCTGTTGATGCTAAAGCAACAGATATTAAATTGATTATTAAAGATGCTGGGAAATCATTAGTTCAGGTTATTGACAATGGTTTAGGAATGAGTGTAACTGATGCTCGTTTGTGTTTCGAACGTCATGCGACTTCTAAAATTCGTAAGGCCGAGGATTTATTTTCATTGCATACCAAAGGTTTTCGTGGTGAGGCATTGGCTTCTATAGCTGCAATTGCGCACATGGAAATGAAAACCAAGCAAGATCAGGAAGAATTGGGAACCCATATTATAATCGAAGGAAGTAAATTCATTTCGCAGGAAGTGGCGGTTTTGCCAAAAGGAACTTCATTTGCCGTTAAAAATCTATTTTTTAATATTCCGGCGCGTCGTAATTTCTTAAAATCAGATACCGTCGAATTTCGCCATGTTATGGATGAATTTCAACGTGTAGCTTTGGCGCATCCAAACATTCATTTTACGTTTTATCACAATGGCAGCGAAATGTATAATTTGCCAGCGGCAGGTTCCCGTCAGCGTATTGTTGGGATTATGTCCGGTAAAACCAATGAAAAATTAGTGCCTGTTAACGAAGATACTGAGATTATAAATGTTCAGGGATTTGTTTGTAAGCCTGAATTTGCGAAGAAAAGCAGGGGAGAGCAGTTCTTTTTTGTAAACGATCGTTTCATAAAAAGTGGTTATCTGCATCACGCAGTAATGGCTGCTTATGACGGACTTTTGAAAGACGGTTCACAGCCAAGCTATTTCTTGTATTTGCAAGTTCCGCCAAATACGATAGATATCAATATTCATCCTACTAAAACTGAAATTAAGTTTGATGATGAACAGGCTTTGTATGCTATTTTAAGAGCTTCTATCAAACACAGTTTAGGGCAGTTTAATGTAGCTCCTGTTCTTGATTTTGACAGGGATGCTAATTTAGATACGCCATATCACTATAAAGATTTGGAGGGAGAAACACCAACAATTCAGGTTGATGGAACTTTTAATCCGTTTACGGATGATAAAACCAATCAGCATTATTCTAAATCGTCTTCGGGGTCAAGTTCTGGAGGAGGCTCAGGTTTTAGTTCCGGATCGGGTTCGGATTCAGGCTCCTATCCAGGATATAATAAGAGAGTTGAACCTACAGCAACCTGGGAAAGTTTATATGTAGGTTTAGAAACCGATACCATAGAAAGTTCGCCTTTTACATTCGAAAATGAAGAAGTAACTTCGTCATTGTTCAATGATAATGAGATTGAGCAGGCGAGTCAGGGAACATATCAAATTCATAAAAAATATATTGTTTCGCCTATAAAATCAGGAATGGTAATCGTTGATCAGCAACGAGCGCATCAGCGTATTTTGTACGAGCAGTTTTTATTGAATATGACCGTGAATCAGGCTTCAAGTCAACAATTGTTGTTTCCGTTGAATTTGTTTTATTCATCTGATGAAATGACATTAATAGAAGAATTGAAACCGTCTCTGGAAACAACAGGTTTTGTTTTTGAAAAAGCACAAACAGATCACGTAGTTATTTCTGGAATTCCGGTAAATATTACAGAGAGTGAAGTTTCTCTGGTAATTGAACAATTATTAAGTGATTTGCAGGACGGAATTCCGGCAAGCAGTTACAGTCAGAATGATACTATCGCAAAATCGATGGCAAAAAGCTTAGCGGTTAAAACAGGATCTTATTTAACCGAGAAGGAACAAGATAATTTAGTAAACGGTTTGTTTGCTTGTAAAGATCCAAATATTTCACCTTTTCAAAAACCTACTTTCATCACGATGCGTGTTGAAGATATAGATAAAAAGTTTGCCTTATGATGAATATGACTCCCGTTGTAAAACAATTATTGATAATCAATATCATCTTTTTTATTGGTTCGCAATTAGTGCCAGTATCGTATGAGTATTTTGCTATGTTTTTTCCTGAAAATCCAAGTTTCAGGGCATGGCAGCCAATCACGCATATGTTTATGCATGGTGGTATTATGCATATTGCTTTCAATATGTTTGCAATGGTTTCTTTTGGATCAGCATTAGAACATTTCTGGGGAGGTAAAAAATTCTTGTTTTTTTATATTTCTTGTGGTTTGGGTTCTGCATTATTACATACTGCTGTAAATTATTATTCTTTTCAGGATACATTAAGTACTCTGATGGCAAATGGATATCAGAAAGACGAGATAATGAAATTATTGAGTCAGGGAAAAATAGATACGAGATGGCAGGATTTAGTTTCGGTTTCTCAATTTAATAGTTTTACAAGTGCTTACATCGGGACAGTTGTTGGTGCGTCAGGTGCTATTTACGGTTTGTTAACAGCCTTTGCTTTTATGTTTCCTAATGCTGAGCTGGCATTAATGTTTATTCCAATTCCAATTAAGGCTAAATATTTTGTTCCGGCTATTTTGGCGGTAGATTTGTTTTTAGGATTTCAAGGGAATTCTTTATTTGGAAACGGCGGTACCGGAATTGCTCATTTTGCACATGTTGGTGGAGCTTTGACTGGATTTTTGATTATGTGGTACTGGAAAAAGAATCAGTTTAATAGTAATCGTTGGAATTAATTTTTAATTTTAATATCCAAAAATAAAAACCAAAAGAAACTATTATGAATATTCTTGATGATTTAAAGCTACAGTACAAATTAGGCGGTATAGCAATGCGTGTTATTTACTGGAACGTTGCCTGTTTTGCGATCTCATTAGTGTTCTTTTATCAGTATTCCGGTGGTGGTTTTGCCTATCCAAATTGGTTGGCATTATCGTCAGATCCAAATGTGTTTATGTTTAAGCCATGGACATTTTTGACATACGCATTTTTTCATTCGTCATTTTTTCATTTGTTGTTTAATATGATGGTTTTGAATTTTGCAAGCAATTTATTCCTGACCTTTTTTACTCAGAAGCAATATTTAGGTTTGTATATTTTAGGTGCTATTTTCTCTGGTGTTATCTTCTCTTTAAGTTTTTACTTTTTAGGCATGCCGGGTATTATTGTTGGGGCTTCGGCTGCGATAATGGCAATTTTAGTTGCTGTAACAACTTATCAGCCCTTGATGGGCGTACGTTTATTACTTATTGGTAATGTTAAGCTTTGGCATATTACAGCTGTAATTCTTGTTCTTGATTTAATGCAGTTTCGTTTAGATAATACTGGCGGACATATATCGCATTTGGCTGGAGCTCTTTTTGGTTTTGTATTTATTAAATTGCTTCAAAATGGTACAGATCTAAGTGTAATAGTTTCGAGAACTTTAGATTTTTTTACCAATCTATTCAAAAAATCCCCTACGACCCCTTTTACAAAAGTTCATAAGAATTATAAAAAACCTACTGAAAAAGTTACATCGAGAATTGTTACAAAAGATAAAACGCAACAACAAATTGATGAAATTTTAGACAAGATTAGCCAATCCGGTTACGATTGTCTTACAAAAGAAGAAAAAGAGTTTTTATTTAAAGCTGGAAAATAATCCTTTTAGCAAAAAAATATGAAAAACCTTTCGTGGTTTAATAAAATAATGTTCTTTTTGAATATAGTACTAACTGTAGTGACTTTTAGTATTTATATTTTACCTTTTCTGGCGCCTAAGAGTTTTCCGCTTTTATCGGTGCTAACGCTCTTTATGCCTGTTTTTTTTGTGCTGAATGGGTTGTTCTTTATTTATTGGGCGATTCAGTTTAAAAAGCGTCTTATATTGTCTGGTTTGGTTCTGTTGACCGGAATAACATTTATAAGTAAGTTTTATAAATTTTCTGCCAAAGAATATGTCAAAGACGAAAAAGATTTCTCTGTAATGAGTTATAATGTGCGTCTTTTTAATGTTTTTAAATGGTTGGACCGGGACGATATTCCGTCTAATATAAAAGCTTTTATCGACGAAAAAGATCCGGACATTCTCTGTATTCAGGAATATTCAAATTCAGCTCATATAGATCTGAAAGTCTATCCTCATCGATATATTTTTATTGATGGTAACCAGATTAAAACCGGACAAGCCATTTTTTCTAAATTTCCAATTATAAATGAGGGGAATATTATTTTTCCTAAATCTGATAATAATGTCGTTTATGCAGATATAAAACGTGGCAAAGATGTAATCAGGGTTTACAATATGCATTTGCAATCGATTAAAATCTCACCGGATGTGAGTGATATCTCAAATGATATTGATAATGTAAATCAGGAAAAATCACAGCTTATTTATACCCGAATTAGCAAGGGGTTTAGGCAGCAACAAGAACAGGCGGAGATTTTTAAAGAAAATATTAAAAAATGCACAACGCCGTTTATTATTTGTGGAGACATGAATAACAGCCCTTTCTCATACGTTTATCGAAGTATAAAAGGGAAGCAAAAGGATGCTTTTGAGGAAGCAGGCGAAGGTTTTGGGGCGACTTATAAGTTCCGCTACTATCCTGCAAGAATTGACTATATTTTTACAGACAGTAAAATGAAAGTGAAGCAATTTGAAAGTTTTCCGGATTTCGAAAATTCAGATCATTATCCTATAATGGCAAGGCTTTCTATGGAATAAAGTTTTTTTAAAAATCCAAATTCCAAAAGTTAGTTTATAATATTTTTTGCGTCTTTAAATAATCCATCGCAAATTTACCTTCATTAAAAAGCAAGTCCAGAACGCTTAAGTTATTAATAAATCCGTGTTTGTCATCAAAAACCTGAGTGTATTTCTCGAATGTATTAGGGTCTTTTTTTCCGTTTGCTAAAAATCTGAAATCAGTTATGTTTTCCGCTTCATGAAAATATTCTGTCGATTTCGAAAATTCTAGTTTCATTCGTAAACATTTGGTTACGACATCTAAAACTTCCATATTTAAATCCATTAGAAAATTATGTTGTTTTTCGAAAATTGGACGAATGTCATCCTCAAAAAACTCAAAAAATGGAGAACTTCTATAGCCGGCTTCTAATGATTTAAAATGTTGTTTCTGCCAGTCGAATTCATTCTCAATCAAAACATCTTTTGTTTTTTGATGTAATGTTTTTGAATGCTTAACGGGGATATTCAGTAGCTGAATTCCGTTTGGACTGTAGATATAAGTTCGGTTTCTGTTGGTTTGTTTCTGAAAATTATCTTCCATCTCAAAAGTGACATTTTCAGATTGAGCCATAACTGCAAAGTGGCTAATTGACGGAAAATAGGTAGGAAGTAATAAGGAGTTCATTTTTTTCTAATTTTGCTTTAAAAGTTTCAGGTTTCAAGTTTCATGTTCGCAAAGAACCTGAAACTTGAAACCTGAAACAAAAATAACTATTTTTTTTATGCTTTGTTTTCTTTTCTTTTTCTCCAGAAATAGTCACCAATAAAATAAGCGGCAAGAATAATAAGGAAGTATTTAAAGTAAGATTGTGGTTGTCCTTCGCCGTCAACAGTGGTAAAAACCCTGTCCCAGCGAACTTTGTTTATTCCTTTTCCGTTCGTGTCCCAGCTCATCCAGATAAAAACTGGTTTCCCTACAATATGATCTGCAGGAACATATCCCCAATAACGGCTGTCTTCAGAGTTATGACGGTTGTCTCCCATCATCCAGTAATAATCTTGTTTAAAGGTGTATGTAGTAGCCTGTTTTCCGTTTATTAAAAAATGTGAACCGTCTAACTGCAAAGTGTTTCCTTCGTATTTTGTAATGATCTCTTTGTAAAATGGCAAAGATTCATTTGTTAATGCAACTGTTTTTCCAGCTTGAGGGATGTAAATTGGTCCAAAATTATCCTGGCTCCATTTGTTGATATGAGGGAATATCGCATTATCATTTCCTCTGTCAATTTGTCTAATTACGCCGCTCACACCAGGAGTGTTTTTAAAGCGTTCTGCACTTGCTTCTGTTAAAGCCGTGAAGTAAATTGTATCTCTTGTTTGCTCATTTTTAAAATAACCTCCATCAGTGATGTCTAATTCTTTTACTAGAGATTGTAAGTCAACAGGTGTTTTTCCGTCAAATGCAACAATATAAGAGTATTGAGGTTTAGCACGTTCCGGTAAAACTAATTTTTTTCCGTTGATAAAAACAAAACCGTCTACAATTGATAAACTGTCACCAGGAATACCAACACATCTTTTTACGTAATTTGATTTTTTATCAATAGGTTTTATAATTCCCGGTCTTCCCTTTGGCTCATAAAAATAATGAACGGTATCAACTGGCCAGTTAAAAACAACAATGTCTGATCTTTTTATCTTTTCTATCGCAGGTAATCTGAAATAAGGTAATTGTGGCCAGCTTAAGTATGATTTTCTTTTTAAGAATGGTATTGTGTCGTGAACCATAGGTAATGCTACGGTAGTCATAGGTACACGAGGACCATAATTGACTTTGCTTACAAACAAAAAGTCACCAACTAATAATGATTTTTCTAATGATGAAGTCGGAATTGTATAAGGTTGTACTACATACGTGTGTACTAATGTTGCTACGATAATAGCAAAAAGTAATGAACTTATAGTATCTGCAGTTTTGTTTTGAGGTCTTAATTCTCTATTGGCATTATACTCTAATTTTTGGGTATAATTGACATAATAGATATAAAAACCAAAAGTAAAAATTCCTAATAATGTATCTAACGTAGATTTTTTGCCAAAGGTTCTTAATGTTTCTACCCAAATTACAGGAAACATAATCAAGTTAATAATAGGAATAAAAAGTAATATAGTCCACCAGGTTGGTCGACTGATTATTTTCATTAAAATTATGGAGTTGTAAACCGGAATCGCAGCTTCCCAACTTTTTCTTCCGGCTGCCTGATATAATTTCCAGGTTCCCAGAAAGTGAATTACCTGTACAGCTAAGAAAAATACAAACCAAAGATATAGAGTCATAATATTTTGTTTAAAGTTTCGAGTTTTAAGGCTTTTTAGTTTCGGCCTTAAAATTTCAATCTGTTATTTTAAGTTTAATACATCTTTCATGCTGTAGATACCTTTTTTACCGGCAAGCCATTCAGCGGCAATTACAGCGCCCAGAGCAAAACCTTCGCGGTTATGTGCAGTATGTTTTAATTCGATGCTGTCTACAATTGAGTCATAAGTTACGGTGTGAGTTCCCGGAACATCACCAATTCTTTTAGCTTCGATATGAATTTCATTTGCTTGAGCCTGGTCTAAAGTCCAATTTGCATAGTTACTATTTTCGATAACACCTTTTGCCAAAGAAATAGCTGTTCCGCTTGGGGCATCTAATTTTTGAGTATGATGAATTTCTTCCATAGTCACTTTATAAGAATCAAATTGTGACATGATTTTAGCCAGATATTCATTTAGTTCAAAGAAAATATTAACTCCTAAACTAAAATTTGAACTTGATATAAAACCACCTTGTTTTTCATTGCAAAGTGCAGTCATTTCGTCAAAATGCTCTAACCACCCTGTCGTTCCTGAAACCACAGGTACATTGTTGTTAAAACAGCTTGAGATGTTGCTTACTGCAGCAGTTGGAACACTAAAGTCGATTGCAACGTCAGCCAAAGAAAGTCCGTCGTATGTGTTGAATTCATCTTTCTTTAAAACAATTTCATGACCTCTTTCTAAAGCAATTCGTTCGATTACTTTACCCATTTTTCCGTATCCTAAAAGCGCAATTTTCATTTTATATATTTTTTGAGTTTAAATAACACAAGCTATTTAAAAGTGGTAATTAAAAGTTAATCCAACGTTTGGTCTGAAAGTTATATCGTTGGGGTATACCTCCGGAGTCATTGATAGTCGCTCGCTTACGTTGAACTGAATCAGAGCAGCATCAACATTGGCATCTATAATGTTTAAGGCATAAAAAGCTACAACAAATAAAGCTGATAAGTCTCTGTTTCGCTGATAGAATTTTTGACCTGCAACAAGCCTGCTTTCATCCAGAAACTGATAGTTATCGTCGTTATAACCTTCTAATCTTCGTTTGTAGGCATCGCGATAATCGTGGTATTTTTTATTGTTATCAAGATAAAAATATAAACTGGTACCAATTGCTCCGTAAACTAAAGGAATTTTCCAGTATTTTTTGTTGTACGCCTGACCTAAACCGGGTAATATAGCCGAGTAAAAGGCTGCTTTTGCCGGTGTAAGCGGGTCTATTTCTTGTAACTTGCTAGTGTCTTTAACAGCTAAAACCGTTTCTTTTTTTACCTGGGCAAAAAGAGAAACGGTTCCTATGAAAAAGAACAATAGACTTATGGGGACAATCTTATTCACTATCCGTTTATTAATTTTATAATTCTATTAAAGTCGGCTTCAGAATTAAAAGGAATTGTAATTTTTCCTTTTCCGTTGCCGGCAACTTTTACATCAACTTTCGCACCAAAATAATCATTAAAGACACTTTTTTTCTCTTCGAGAATTTCAAAAGTCGATTCTGCCCTGGCTTTTCCTTCCGGTTTTGGTTTCAGGCTTTCATGATAATTTTTTACCAGACTTTCTGTTTCACGAACAGATAAGTTTTGGCTGACTATTTTTTGATAGATATCAGTCTGAATGTCTAAATCTTCAATGTTGATAATTGCTCTACCGTGTCCCATGCTGATAAAACCATCACGAATACCCGTTTGAATAATTGGGTCAAGTTTTAAAAGACGTAAATAATTGGCAATTGTAGAACGTTTTTTTCCAACACGCTCGCTCATTTGTTCCTGTGTTAATTGAATTTCATCAATCAAACGTTGGTACGAAAGTGCGATCTCAATTGGGTCTAAGTCATGGCGCTGAATATTTTCAACCAAAGCCATAACTAATGATTCGTTGTCATTTGCAATACGAATATATGCAGGAACATGAGTCAGGCCTACTAATGTTGAAGCGCGTAAACGACGCTCTCCAGAAATTAATTGGTATTTGTTGAAGTCTAATTTTCGAACAGTAATAGGTTGAATCACACCAAGTTCTTTAATAGAAGTCGCTAATTCTCGTAACGACTCTTCATTAAAATTACTTCTTGGCTGAAAAGGATTTATTTCGATAGCACTTATTTCAAGCTCAATGATGTTTCCAACAACTTTGTCAGCATTTTTGTCTTCTACTGATGTAATGTCGTTTTCCGGATCTTTTAATAATGCTGATAATCCTCGTCCTAAGGCTTGTTTTTTAATTGCTTTTGTCATAAAAACTATTTGCTGTTTTTCTTTATAATTTCTTGCGCTAAATTAATATAATTAACCGCTCCTTTGCTTGTTGCGTCATAGTTTATGATGCTTTCGCCAAAACTTGGAGCCTCGCTTAATTTTACATTTCGCTGGATAACGGTATCAAAAACCATATCGTTGAAGTGTTTTTGAACCTCTTCTACAACCTGATTTGATAAACGTAATCTTGAATCGTACATGGTTAGTAACAATCCTTCGATATCAAGGTCCGGGTTGTGTATTTTTTGAATACTTTTTATGGTATTCAATAATTTTCCTAATCCTTCAAGTGCAAAATATTCACATTGAATTGGAATTACTACTGAGTCAGCTGCTGTTAAGGCATTCAAAGTTAGTAAACCCAATGAAGGTGCACAGTCGATAATGATATAATCATATTCGTCTTTTACACTTTCTAACGCTTTTTTAAGCATATATTCTCTGTTTTCTTTGTCAACCAATTCGATTTCGATGGCAACAAGATCAATGTGAGCCGGGATCACATCAACATTTACAGCTGAACATTTTATAATGGTTTCTTTTGGGGTGTTGCTGTGTTCAAGTATCTGGTAGGTACCAATCTCAACAGATTCTACATCAATCCCAAGGCCAGATGTAGCATTGGCTTGAGGATCAGCATCAATCAATAATACTTTTTTTTCTAAAACACCCAATGAGGCCGCAAGATTTACTGATGTAGTAGTTTTTCCAACGCCTCCTTTTTGATTAGCAATCGCAATGATTTTGCCCATTTATTTTCTGAATTTTGAACCGTAAAAATACAATTATTTATGGTTTCTGAAAATCTATTTTGTTAACATTTAAGAAACTTCGATTAATCGTGGTATGGTACGTGTTTTGTTGAATTTTATTTCTTCTTGTTACGAAAATTAGTGCCGAAATTTCTTTCTGTTTTATTATTGTTTTTCATTTAAAAGGGTTGATATGACGTTTAGGTTCAAAAAATAAATTTTTTGGTGTTAAATTTTGATTTACTTATTGATTTTTTGGATTTTTGCGAAATTGTCTAGTTTTCAATCTATTATTTTTTGAAATGTTTTTTAACTTCTCTGTTTTTTAGTTTCACTAGGATTATATCCAAAATGACTTTTATACAAACGAGAAAAATGAGAAACGTTCTCGTAACCCACTTCGTAACATACATCTGCAATTGTCAATTGCGTAGTAAGAAATAGTTCCTTTGCTTTATGTAATCGTTTTTCCTGAATCCATTTTGCAGGAGTTATATGAAACAAAGACTCAAATTCCCGACGAAAAGTTGATAAGCTTCTTCCGGATATGTAGGCCAGTTCCTGTAGAGAATAAGGCTGTAGATAATGTTGTTCTATCGTTTTTAACAAATCTCTGGTTTCATTGCGATCGATATTTATTAACTGATTTAAAAACGTTGGATTAGCTTGTGAAAGATCATAAAGTAATTCTAAAATTTTTAGTTTAAACAATCCTGTTTTTATAGTTTCGTTGTCATCAAAATAGGGTTTCAATGAAGTCAGGAATGATTTTAAACGTTCTCCATACGGATGAATTATTGCTTTGTCATAATTTTCTAATTCTGAATAATGATCCATTTCTATCAATTTAATAAAATCAATAATGATATCTTTCTTTAAGGAAAAAGACACACTTTCGTACATGAAATCATTTAATGCATCTCCAGTTTTTAGAATTTCAACATAAGTGGCCTTTTTTATTAGTAACATTTCACCTTTTTTCACTGAATAAAGTTGATTGCCAATCTGCAATTCATTTGATCCTTCTATTGCAAATAACAAAAAATGATCTTTCAATAAATTCTGTTTATGAAATGGTGTCTTATGCTGTTGTCGACAAATTTCTGTTTTACCAATTTTATCTGATGTTATAATAATATGTGTTCCCGGATATGAATCTTGGTCTCCTGTTTGTTTTATAACGTTCATAATATTTTTTTTGTGAATGTATAAATATTCTTACTATTAATTTTTGTAAATACAAATAACTTAGATTGACACGAATAGTCATGTAGTAAGGCGTTTTAAGAAAAATCGAAATAAAGAATGTAATAGATCTTTGTAAAAACTAATTTATAAAAAATGTCAAAATTTAAAAATTCAGAAAAAGTATTTGAGATTAAAGGATTATCTCAGGCAGTTGTAATTCCATTTGAAAACCAGAAAATGATTATCCTTTCCGGGCAAATTCCACTTAACAAGCAAGGCGAATTAGTTGGTAATGATGTAGCGACACAATCAATTCAAATTTTTGAAAATATCAAAAGCATTTTAGAAACATGCGGAGCTACTCTCAATGATATTGTAAAACTGGGAATTTTTATAACCGATATTTCGCAAATCGCAGGATACAGAGAGGCAAGAGACCAGTTTATTAATCTTGATATGCCGCCAACAAGTACACTTGTAGAGGTTAAAGGATTGTTTAGAAACGATGTTTTTGTTGAAATAGAAGCTGTTGCAATGTTGTGAAATTAACAAAAAGTCTTTTCAAAATAATATTGTTGAGCCGCAGGATTTTTACCTGCGGCTCTTCTTGTTTAAGTGCAATGGTATTTCTTTGAATGTTAATTGATCTGAATGAAATGCTCTTTTCTTAAATCAATTTCTCTTCTTTAATAAAAGTCTCCGTCTGTAATTTTTACAATTACAAATCTCTTATCATTTCGTTTTTAACTTTTAGCATTGCTATTACAAGATAAATTGAGGCTTTGTATAGTTTTTGATGAGAAAATTGAGAATAAAAACGGACAGATAGGTCAAAGATTATTGCTATTTTGGGATTCTTAAAACGATACTATTATCAAACCCAAAAAGATTATTTATGATTAAAAAGTTAATCTCAATATTTACAGCATTTGCGTTTATGTTGATTCTATGCAGTTTTATAACATCAAATTTATCAGATGAAAAAAAACAAGACAATAAGATACAAGGCAAGATTGTTTACAACAAGAAGAAACATAACGTAGTATTATCATGGCCGGCATTTGGTACTTCAGGAAATTATGTAATTACAAAAGCAGGCAGTCGTTTGGCATCAGATTTTATTGCTCTTGGCTCGACTTCAAAATTGACATTTACAGACAATAAGCCAAACGCAGATAAATATGAGAACTATTATAAAGTTACCCGCAATGATATAGCCTTAATAATTTCGTTGGAGAATCAAATTTTTGGTGACAATATGTATTTCTACGATAGAAAATATGAAAAAGCAGAAACTGCCCGAAACGAAATTAATTCGCAGTTTGGTGCTATTGGTCTCGGCGGATCAAATGGTGAGTTTACTACAAAACGTCAGGCCTATTATTTTAAAGCTAATATTAAAGGTCAAACGTATGATTCTGGTGGATCGGGTTCCGCATCATCGGCGACTGCTAATTCAATAGAATTAGGATTCTATTCTCATATTGGAGGTTTAGGCAAAGTGCCATCAGATGTAAAGTTGGGTTCTATATTTACAAGGCCTCACCTTTCGGGAGGAGCAAATGCTACATGTACATTTTGGCGTTCTGTTGAAAATGTGGCTGTAATGCGAGATTTTGCCTGGACAGTTTCTCAATCTACCAGTGCACGAAGAATGTCGATTGAAAGTACTTCTAAATATATCTCGGATATTGGTGACACTAACTTCTGGGGCAGCGGTGGTTTTATTGCTGATACTCATTATACATCAACAAGACCAGACTGGGGCGGACAACAACAATGGTACACCAGGAATGCTGTTTTTCCTTCAGGCTCAGGAGCTATGGGCGGTTCATACAATATGGTTTGGCAAGGCTGCGTGAATCCTCCACAAGCAGATGATGCCAATTCTCCAATTCCTGTGACACCTATTATCAGAGAAAAACCTTTTCTTTTTATTGATAATGATGGCGAATACAAAGTGTTTGTTCCCGCATGGCAAAAGGATAGAGTGGGGGTTTCCTGGTCTGCAACAGATATGGGCAAAGGTAAAATTCAGGATTTGCTTATGGATTGGTATGTTGCCAAAGAAGGCGACACTGATGTAGAAATCAATAATGCGCTAAAAGCCGGTAAAAATATATTTTTTACACCAGGGCATTATGCGTTGAATGCTCCTATTCAGGTAAATAAAAAAGATGCAATACTTCTGGGTGCCGGAATAGCTTCGGTAACTTTAGAGCCTACTGAAAAGAATACTTGGGGATGTATTTTTGCTGACGACAAAGACGGAATTATCATTGCCGGACTTCTTATGGATTCATTCAACAGTACAACGTATCAAGTTAGAATTGGTGACGAAGGCGCAAATGCTGACCATTCTGCAGATCCTATCTTGCTTACAGATATTACTTGTAGGGTAGGAGGAGTTCAGTCAAAAAATATTCAGATACAAACTTCTATGCAAATAAACAGCAACAATGTAGTCGGGGATCATTTCTGGTTGTGGCGTGCCGATCATGGTTCACAAAAAGGCGGAGATGTTCGTTGGGCAAGAGACAGGTGTAAAAACGGACTTATTGTTGTTGGTGATGATGTTACACTTTATGCTTTATTTGCAGAACATTATCAAGAATATGAAGTGTTGTGGTTAGGAGAACGAGGCAGGACTTTTTTCTTTCAAAACGAACCGCCGTACGATGCTCCAAATCAGGCAAGCTGGAGTAGTCAGGATGGAAGGGTTGATGGTTATGCAGCATTCAAAGTAGCAAATACAGTCAAAGAACATCACAGTATAGGAATGGGGTCTTACGCAGTTTTTACAGGAAATGGTGGAATCGTAAACAAGAAAAATGGTTTTGAAATACCGAATAGTCCAAATGTAAAACTCGAAAAAATGTGTATCACCCGTTTTGCAGGTCCTGGTAATATTCAAAATGTTGTCAATGGTATTGGCGGCAGTACGGCAACTGGTGTAAAACGTGTAGCATTATTCAGTAATGGCGATGGGATCCAACCTTATGATGAAAAATTTGATTTGCCTAGTCGTGAATCATATCCTGCCTATATTGCTACTGAGAAGTAAATAATAAAGGTAGATTTTTGCTGGAAAATCTTAAAAAAAACTCTGAAGATCAAATGTCATCAGAGTTTTTTTATTTGATGCCAAGGTTTTCTCGATTTCAAGTGGATTATTATAACCATGCTTCTTGTTTGTAATATTCAAACATAGCCAACGGTTTCAACCGTTTGGGCGCAATATTTTTTACAAATATATTATTTATGATGCATTATCATAAAACGTTTCCCATAGTTGAAACCACGGTCTATATTTGAAACGGAATTGTTGGATGAAGCGCAAAGCTTGGGGAGGAAATGTCAAAATAAAATAAGAACTTTGTAATCTAAGAATTTTATATGACCCCTATAGAACTTTTGAAGTTTATGCTTCCTGATTTTTTAGTTAACCATTTTGAAGTAGTTTCCTCTACTAATAGCGAAGAAATATTACACCTCTATTTTGAAGAGCATGCTAAACCTCCAGAAGAGTTTAGTGATCTTCAATTAGTCTCCAAGGGTTTTCAAGATGAGATTACCATACAGGACTTTCCTCTGAGGGGTAAGTTCGTGTATTTACATATCAAAAGACGTCGCTGGACTAATAAAAATACAGGTGAGATCGTTAAAAGAGATTGGAATTTAGTGGCTAAAGGAACCCGCATGACTCAAGAGTTTGCGGCTTTTTTAAAAGAAATTAATAGATAAAACTGCTATTGACTGTCGTACCATTGGAGGTTTCTTTGGAGTCAATGGGAAAAAATTACAAAGACAATACAAAAAATTTTTAAGCTCCTTTAGTACGTGGGCTCCACGTGAACATGCACATGAGTGGATTATTTATCCTGAAAATATAGGTACCCACTTGTCAATTGACGAAGTAGCCTTGTCTCAGGGTGAACTTTTTACTATTGTAACCAATAAGGAAGCTAGAGGTAAAAAAGGATGCTTAGTTGCTATTGTTGCTGGAACAAAGGCAGATCAGGTCATTGAACATATCTGTAAAATTGATTACAAAAAAAGAAGTTATGTCCAAGAAATAACACTTGACATGGCTAATTCCATGAAGTTGATCTCCAAAAGATGTTTTCCAAGAGCGGTACAGGTTACCGACAGATTTCATGTTCAAAAATTAGCTCTAGAAGCATTACAGGAGATTAGAATAAAATATCGTTGGGAAGCTATGGATACTGAGAATCGATTGATATTACAAGCGAAAAGAGAAAACAAAACTTATCTCCCAGATCTTTTATCTAATGGAGACTCTGTAAAACAGTTGCTCGCCAGAAGTAGATATGTTCTTTATAAATCCCGCGATAAATGGACCGAAAGACAAAACGAACGAGCCCAATTGTTATTTGGCTTATATCCAGATATTAAAAAAGCATACAGTTTAACCCAACAACTACGAGGTATTTACAACAATAATAACAATAAACACATTGCGATGACCAAACTGGCACATTGGTACAGGAATGTAGAGGAGTCAGGGTTTAAAAATTTTAATATCCTTTTAAATACCATAACGGTTAATTACCAGTCAATCTTAAACTATTTTGACAATAGAAGTACAAATGCTTCAGCAGAATCTTTTAATGCCAAAGTAAAAGCATTTAGAAGTCAATTTAGAGGAGTACGAAAAGTAGATTTTTTCTTATTCAGATTATGCAATATTTTTGCATAATCCCCAACTTTTGCGTTTGATCCGAATTGTTTTTGAATTGATTTTCAGTTTTATACAAAAAAAAAGCCTTTTCAAGAAGATGAAAAGACTTTTGTCGGGGTGGCAGGATTCGAACCTGCGGCCTCCTGCTCCCAAAGCAGGCGCGATAACCGGGCTACGCTACACCCCGTAAGCGGATGCAAAGATAGTAATAAATTCGAATTACAAAAGAAAAATATTAAAATAAATAAAACTTATTTTGAGATAGTTATTTAGGATTTGATTTGATGGTACTTTTTTATAATAAAGTTTACCTTTGCATCACTTAAAACTATACATATTATGTCAGATACAATCGAAAAAATTAAATGCCTAATTATTGGTTCTGGTCCAGCAGGTTATACTGCGGCTATTTATGCAGCCAGAGCAAATATGAATCCAGTTTTATATCAAGGAATGCAACCTGGCGGTCAATTGACTACGACAAATGAAGTGGAAAATTTCCCTGGTTATGTTGATGGTGTTACAGGACCTGAAATGATGATTCAATTGCAAGAGCAAGCAAAACGCTTTGGTTCAGATATTCGTGATGGCTGGGCTACTAAAGTTGATTTTTCAGGAGATATTAAAAAAGTTTGGATTAACGATTCTATCGAATTACACTGCGAAACTGTTATTATTTCGACAGGTGCATCTGCTAAATATTTAGGATTACCATCAGAACAACATTATTTGCAAATGGGTGGCGGAGTTTCTGCTTGTGCTGTTTGTGACGGATTTTTCTACCGTAACCAGGAAGTTGTAATTGTTGGAGCTGGAGATTCTGCTTGTGAAGAAGCACATTACTTATCTAAACTTTGTAAAAAAGTAACGATGTTAGTAAGAAGCGAAAAATTCAGGGCTTCTAAAATTATGGAAGAACGCGTTCGTAAAACTGAAAATATCGAAATTTTATTGAACCACGATACTATTGAAGTATTAGGTGACCAACAAGTAGTACACGCAATTAAAGCGTTGAACAAAACTACAGGTGAAGTTATTGAAATTCCTGCTACAGGATTTTTCGTAGCCATTGGACACAAACCAAATACAGATATTTTTGCAGATTATATTACTCTTGATGAAACAGGATATATTGTAAACGTTCCCGGAACATCTAAAACAAATGTTGATGGTGTTTTCGTAGCGGGAGATGCTGCTGATCATGTATATCGTCAGGCAATTACTGCTGCCGGAACAGGATGTATGGCTGCATTAGATGCTGAGAGATATTTAGCTTCAAAAGAGTAAGTTTTCATTCTCAGTTTTCAGTTATTGAAATGTGAACAGAACTATAAAATAAAAGTCCCAATCTTAAATCGATTGGGACTTTTTATTTTGTAAGCGATCTCACTGCAAACTGTGACTATAAACTGAGACTGAAAAATGTGACTAAAAACTGAGACTAAAAAAACTACTTAATTTTCTTAATCAGTTTTGCTTCTTCAGAAAAACGAGTCAGGGTAATGACCGGGCTTCCAAAAAGAGAAAGCTCTGCTTTGTCTCCAAGAGCGATCGAAATTGTAGTATCTGCCAAAACTGATCCAATTGCATAATTTTCAGCGGTAACATTAGCTTCTTTCAAAGTAAATTTTGTTCCTGTAAAGATTGAATTGTTGTCTAACCGAATCGTTGCTTTTTCGGCAATTCCTTCAATATTAGCAACAGCTTTCTGGTACAAATCGCATTTGAATTTTATTGCTGATACTAATGTTTTAATTGACGCATTTTTGCTTAGTTGTAAATTAGCGTCTTCTGATTTTAAATTCAATTCGGTTTTGGATTTGTCATCAGCAAATAATGTGAATTTTTTTGAATTTACATTCAGGAATAATTTCGAAAAATCAAAAGTATTAAAAGTGATATCCTCTAACTGAAGTTCTTGTATCGCATAAATCACAGCGTCATTTTTAGCAATTACTTGTTTTAGTGAGTTGGTATAAGTAACACGTACGATTAGTTTTTTATAAATTGTACTTTCTTTTGAAGTGTATAAGCGAAGGACTTTTTCTCTTAAATCCATCCCGATAATATCATGTAAATTATCGTCGGCTTCAATTTTTATTTCGTTTTTTTCTCCTTTTTCCAGGTAAACTTCCAAGTTGTCATCGGCTTCAATACCATCAAATTCCCCTACTTCTTTTACTGAAGTAGTTACGATTTTAGATCCTTTTATTTTTTCTCTTCTTTGAGCAAAAGTTAGCGTCGTAACCAATAATAATAGGAGTAAGGCTGTATTCTTTTTCATTAATTCTAGATTTGATTTTCACAAATATAAAAAAATCATCCACTTTCGATGAATGATTTTTTTATATTTAACAGATTAATAGGGTTTATCCCTGGCTGATACTTCCTCCAGAATTCGAAGTTTTCTCTATTGTTTTAGGTGTAATGTCGTAATTAATACTTGCTCCACTATTGGCTTCCGCTTTTAAACTTACAATTGGATGCACATTTACGCTTGCACCACTTGAAGCCTCTGCATGAACTTCATTTGCAAATAATTTACTGGCGTTTATGCCGGAACCGCTAGATGCTGCAACTTTGAGTCTTAATGCTTTTCCTTTTAAGTCAATTGTACTTCCGCTTCCGGAATCAGCAGAAATATTATCAAATTCCAAATTAATATCTATTGACGCTGCACTTGAAGTTTCAATATCAATATCCTCGCCCTGAAGAAGCCCTTTGCTTACCAGATTAGAAGCGCTTGATGCTTCCAGCTTGTTGATTTTTGGCATTTTTACAGTTACCGTTTTCTTTGTAATATCCCTAAAAGAGCTGTATTTGCATTTTACAATTAGAGTTCCGTTTTCAACAGTAGTAATAATTTCTTTCTGTAAATTGTCATCAGCTTCAACGACGATTTCTGTTGAATCTGATTGTATAATTACTAAATCGATGGCATTACTTACGGATACTTTAGTAAAATCTCCGTTAACGATTCGTTTTTCAGTTGTAACATTTCCGCTTCCTTCAATTGAGTTCACATTAAAATTACAAGAGGCAAACAATAATGCAGTAATAGTTGCAATAAGAAATTTCGTAATATGAATGATTATTTTTATCATGGCTTAGTTAATTTTAATTATAACTCCGTTTTTGTCAGTGGTTAATCTGCCGTTAGTTTTTTTTCCGTTTAAAACTTCTTTTCCGTTAATTTTAATTGAAACTTCGTTTACGCTGTCATTTTCAATTACGTTTTCCTCATCTGAATCATTATAGTCATTTTCATTTGATGGGCAATTCAGACATTTAATTTTTGAACCTTCAACTTTATAATTATAATTACCGCTAAAGTGCAAGTTGAAAAAATCATTTTCTGAGTCATCATAATCTTGTACAGAAGTATCTGGTTTGAATAACTGACCTTCGGGCAGGTACAAATATACATCAACTTCCTGACCTCTAAATTTGTTTTTTACATCAGTAAGGAAGTAATTATCCAAAACTAAATGATTTCCGTTGATCTGATATTTGTAGTTAATTTTCTCCGCCCTTTGTTTCGCAGATGACAATGAATTTCCTCTTGCCGTTTTTTCTATTTGTATATAAGGAGCGGCTTCATCAGTGCGCAAAACATGCAAGCGAACATCGTTTGAGTAGATTAATTGATTGTTTGCTGAATCTTGTACAAACTCAAATTCTCTATGATGATTAAGATCTTTTGCATAATAATCGTTGTATCTGAATTTTACAAATAATGTGTCTTTTGTACTAATATTGAGTATTTTTTTCTCTAGTGATCTATTGTCGTATGAGATTTCAGTCGCTTGTTTAATTCCAATACTAATAGTAATGGCAACTGCTATAATCCAGATGGCTAATAAAGTATACTTTGTTATATTGCCAATTGATTTTAAGTTTGGAGATAACAATTTGAAACCTAAAAGTGTCAAAAAGAAAAACGGAATCCCAACAGCAAAGAACATTAATAAACCAAATGACCATAGAGGATAATCTGTAAAGTTTCCTGCTTCAACGAAGTTTTGCCAAGGGAAATCAATAAAGATATTAGTTCCAAGAGTAAAAACTCCAATCAATAACATGATTAAAATACTTAGTCCTGACATGATTAAGATTACGCCTAAAAATTTAGCGAAGATTTTAAAAACAGTCATAATAAAGTCTCCAAATGAACTACTTATTCTCTCAGCTCCTGACTTTACCTGGTTTCCCATTGCATCATAATCTGCGTTTTTAAATTTATCAGATAAGGATTCAATTTCTTCACGTACCTTTTTTTCAATGTTCGAAATAGTAACCGGTTCACCAGTCATTTCTAATTTTTCTGATGTTGTAACCGCTTCCGGAGTTACGATCCAAAGAACGAAATAAGCTAAAATTCCAGTTCCAAAACCTGCAAAAACAAATACTAAGAATAAGATTTTTATCCAGACAGCATCAATTCCAAAGTAGTGACCTAATCCGGTTGCAACACCACCAATCATACCTTTTTCTTTGTCACGGTATAATTTTTTATGTTTTCTGTTACCATAATCATTAAAAGACTGATTTGTTTTTTCTTCGTCTTCAAGAATATAATCTTCGGGTTGCCCCATAACTGTAATCACTTCTTCAACGTCTTTCAGTCCTACAACATGTTTGTCGCTTTTTTGTTTCTCGATTAATAATTCAGAAACACGCATTTCGATATCCTTAATAATTTCATCCTGACCAGACGAGTTGTTTAGTGATCGTTTTATAGCGTCAAAATAGCGTGTCAATTTTAAATATGCATCTTCATCAATGTGAAAGACCATACCGCCTAAGTTAATATTTACTGTTTTGTTCATGACTTATTGATTTTGATTGGTGATTAGATTTACAGCATCAGACAATTCTGTCCAGGTACCGTTAAGTTCGTTTAAAAATGTTTGTCCTATTTCGGTTAATCCATAATATTTTCGTGGTGGTCCTGATGTCGATTCTTCCCATCTATAATTGAGCAAACCGTCGTTTTTCAGCCTGGTTAGAAGTGGGTAAACAGTTCCCTCAACAACTAGTAATTTTGCGTTTTTTAAAGTGTCTAATATTTCTGATGTGTATGCGTCTTTTTCTTTTAATACTGATAAGATGCAAAACTCAAGAACACCTTTGCGCATCTGTGCTTTTGTGTTTTCAATGTTCATAATTTCATTTTGTTTTTTTTAGATTGAACAATTCGTTTTTTGATTGATGATGATTGATTGATGATTGATTTCGAAACTATTCTTGTTGATTGCCTGAAAAGTTCCAACTATAACTTTTAATTTTTTATGTCACACTGAGCGTTTCTCTAATTACTTTATAAAAGGAATCGTAAGCGGATATTTATATAATTCTCCGTTTGAAGCTTTTACCGAAGCGTAAATCACTAAAAAGAATTCAACAAATTTTAATAATCCAAAAAGTAAAACTGCCGTTGCCCCAATACTTAATAATGTGATGTTTCCTTGAAAATTAAAATTTCTGATGATAAAATCTTCGTCGTTAAAAACGGCTTCCAAAGGAATGTTTTGTAAAAAAACAGTTAGAAAGATGGGTATTGCAATTAAGGCTAAAATTAAAGTATAAAGCAAAATACTTAATTGAAAATTCAATGCCTGTTTTCCGTGGTGATTTACAAATTCTGATTTGTCTTTGTAACTTGTCCAGAATAATACTGGAAAAATATAATTCCCAAACGGAATGATATACTGGCTTAAAGTGCTTAAATGCGTAAACGCTGCAATGTTTTTTTCTGATGTTGTTTCCATGATGAGTGGTGTTGTTGTTGCCATGATTAAAAGTATATAGTATTTTCTTATGCAAATATATATCTAAAAGACAGTATCTTGTTTTGCATAGTACCTAAAATTAACATAATTTTAACAAAGTTAAAATTTGAAATCAACTTATAATGTTCTGAAAATCATTCGGAAGACTTGATTTTATTGAGGTATTTGGAAAGTAATTGTAAGTTATTGTGCATGCATAGTTTTTTTGTATTTTTACATAAAAAAATAAATATCATGGCAATATCAGTTTCTAAACTCAACAAATTTGTATTATTCAAATTACCATCTGCATACATTTGCGGTGTTCGTGTAAAGGCAATCGACGAAGATAGATGCGTGGTAAGTGTAAAACACAGATGGATTAATCAGAATCCTTTTAACTCGATGTATTTTGCTGTTCAGGCAATGGCAGCAGAGTTAACTACAGGAGCTTTGGTAATCTCCCAAATTCAGCAAAGCGGAAAAAAGATCTCGATGCTGGTAGCCAATAATAAAGGAAACTTTACTAAAAAAGCAACCGGAAGAATAACATTCGTTTGTAACGATGGACATTTAATAGCCGATGCTATTAAACAGACAATTGCAACGGGCGAGGGGCAAACGTTCTGGATGAAATCCATAGGAACAAATGAAGAAGGCATTCAGGTTTCTGAAATGGATTTTGAATGGAGTGTGAGGCTGAAATAGTTTCTTTTTCATCACAGATCAAAGGGATTAAAAAGATTTTTGAATGGATAACTTTTTCAAAGTTAGATGCATAGTTTTTTTGTCGTGAAAATTAGTAAAATTCGTCGCGAAAAAAAAATATAAAAAAGGCTTCGAAATTATTGAGGGCACTGAAAAAGTCCTTTAAAGTTAAAAAGGTAATTTTATAAATAAAATGGAGGCTCTGAGAATCGTCTGTACGAAAGTGTTCTTCGTCATCTATCCGAGGATATCAAAGAAAAAGAAGCTGTTTTCGTATTTGAAAACAGCCTCTTTTGATAAACGGTTACTTTTTCAGTGCCTTCAAATTATTCGAAGCCTTTTTGTTTAAATACGTGTTACGATTATTTTTTAGCGCAACATTTTTTGTCTTTGTCACTTGATTTTTAGAACAGGTTTTTTTCTAGCTTTCTCTTTTTTAGGAGCCGGTTTTGTTTCTTATGCTTGTAATCCAATTGTATATGGTTTACAAAACAATTAATAATTAAGATTCAATCCAAACCCAACCCCCATATCACTATCATAATGTGTTGTAATCCCAAAGTTTCTGGCAACCACATATTTTAGACCCGCCATATATTCTTTATCTGTATTCCACATTAAGTTCATTCGCAAACGTCTTGAAAGCGGAATGTCTTTTCTTTCAAATTTTATTCGCACGTTTCCATCTGTAAAAACTTCTACTTGTGCTTTTACGAGCATTGGCAAAGTATATTCGATACCAGCACTAAAAACCGAACGATTGTCTTTGGTATTGGTTTGTCCAAAAAGATTTTGTTCCTGTTCGTCTATTCCCATTTTTCTGTAACGCCAGTCAAAACCTATAAAAGGCATGAACCATTGCATTTTGCCTATGTATCGGCCAATATGTGTTTCAGTTTCATAACCGTGCTTGTCATTATAGCCTAATCTCCATTCCGTACCAATGCTCCAACGTGTGTTGCCTAACATTGCTTCTCCATCGTTTCCGTTTGACGCAAAATCATTTTCGGCCATAAAATGAAACATTCGATCGTCCATTTTTAGCATTTTGTAGGCCATTTTCGGATCATGAATCAACGGATTGGGAGCTGAGTTTTCATAACTAAAAATACGTCCCATTCCCGCCATCATATGATATAAGATGTGACAATGAAAAAACCAGTCGCCATCAGCATTCGCCTGAAATTCGATAGTATCGGTTTCCATTGGCATAATATCAATTACATTTTTAAGCGGAGAATAATCACCGTGTTCATTCAGAATCCTAAAATCATGTCCGTGTAAATGCATTGGATGACGCATCATCGATCCGTTGTACAATACAATCCTGACGTTTTCACCTTTTTTGATTAAGATTTTATCCGTTTCAGAAATCACCTTATTGTCTAAACTCCAAACATATCTATTCATATTACCTGATAATTCGAAACGTAATTCCTTTACAGGTGCATCTTTTGGAAGCGTTGTCTGGGTCGGTGATTTTAACATTCCGTAATTCAGAGTTGTAATTTCGGCAGTTTCTGTAGTATCAGTTGGCATTTTCATATCCTCCATTTTCATGCCCTCCATATTGTGACCTGCGTGATTTTCCATGTTCATAGATTTGTCTTTGCCGGAAATTTCAGGATACATTACAGCATTCATGTCCATTTTGTTCAAAGACATCTTCATGCCCATATCATTCATTTCACCGTTCATCTTCATCATGCCGTTCATCATTTTCATTCCTTCAAAATACTTTAATTTTGGAAGATGGGAAACAGTCTGTTTTGTTCCTTCTCCCAGAAATAAAGAAGCTGATCCGGTTCTGTCTTCGGCTGTAGCCAAAAAAGCAAAGGCTTTATGATCTTCCGGAATCGTAACCACAACATCATAGGTTTCAGAGACTGCAATAATTAATCGATCGACTTCTACAGGTTCAACATCATTACCGTCGCTGGATACAACTTTTATTTTTCCGCCGCCATAAGTCAGCCAGAAATAACTTGAAGCGCCACCATTTGCAATTCGCAATCGTACTTTGTCACCTGCTTTAAATTGTGAAAGCTGATCTTCATTTTTTCCGTTAATCAGGAATTTTTCATAATAAACATCACTCACATCCATGGCATTCATACGTTTCCATTCGTTCGTGATTTTTGTCGAGAACTGACCGTGCTTAATTGCTTCGGCATAACTTTGAGTAGTTCCTTTTTTTATGGCAAACCAATCGTTGGCATTGTGCAGCATTCGTTGGACATTCTCCGGTTTCAAATCCGTCCATTCGCTTAAAATAACCGGAATAGTTGGCAAATCGTCAATCCCTTTTCTAAAAGTAGTATCGTCTTTCTTTTTATTGATGATAAAAAGTCCGTACAAACCTATTTGTTCCTGCAAACCCGAATGGCTGTGATACCAATACGTTCCGTTCTGGATAATCGGGAAAGAATATTTATGCGTTGTTCCTGCTTTTATTGGCATTTGGGTCAAATACGGAACTCCGTCTTCTTTATTTGGTAAAAATAACCCGTGCCAATGCAGCGCAGTATCTTCGTTTTTTAAATCATTGTGCACATAAATTTCGGCAATATCACCTTCGGTAAAAGTCAATGTTGGCATCGGAATTTGTCCGTTGACTGTAAGAGCGCGTTTTTCTTTTCCTGAAAAATTGACAATCGTATCGCGAACGTGCAAATCGTAACGAACTACTTTTTGAGCGTTTGCACTAAAAACAAGCAAAAAGGCAATTAGTATAGTATATAGTTTCATATTGATTTTTAAAGTTTTAGATTTCTCAATCGTAAAGCGTTTACAATTACTGAAACTGAGCTCAGACTCATGGCTAACGCCGCTAACATTGGTGAAAGCAAAATCCCGAATGCCGGGTATAAAATACCTGCTGCGATGGGAACGCCCAAGACATTATATATAAAAGCAAAGAACAAGTTCTGTTTGATATTTTTCATCACATTATAACTTAGTTTTTTAGCTTTTACAATTCCGTTCAAGTCTCCTTTTACAAGAGTAATTTTGGCGCTTTCTATGGCGACATCAGTTCCGGTTCCCATTGCGATTCCAATATTGGCTTGCGCCAAAGCAGGAGCGTCGTTGATTCCGTCACCAGCCATGGCAACAATTTTGCCTTCGGCTTGCAAACGCTGAATTTCTTTTAGTTTATCTTCAGGAAGACAATCAGCTTTAAACGAGCTTAGATGTAAATGATCCGCAACAGCTTTGGCAGTGTTGCCATTATCGCCCGTCATCATAATGACCTCAACGCCCTGATCGATTAACTCTTTGATGGCTTTTTTACTGTTTTCTTTGATCGCATCTGTGATGGTTACATAACCCAAAACAATTTTATCTACTGCGATATAAGAAACAGTTTTACCTAGATTTTGTTCGGCAGCAATCTTGTTTTCGATAGCATCAGAGATAGAAGCGCCAACCTGGATCATTAATTTTTTATTTCCCAGCGCTACTTTTGAGTTATTGACAGTTCCTGTAACTCCTTTTCCGGCGATGGCTTCAAAGTCCGGAACTTCAAGTATCGTTTGATTTTTAGCTTTGGCAAAATTAACTACGGCTTGTGCCAAAGGATGTTCGCTATGTTGATTAAGTGAGGCGATATTTTGCAGTAAATTGTCTTCATTATTATTTACGGCATAGATTTTTTCTACAGATGGTTTTCCTTCAGTAATAGTTCCGGTTTTATCTGTGATCAGAACATCAATTTTGCTCATGTTTTCTAGTGCTTCGGCATTTTTTATCAGGATTCCGACTTGCGCACCTTTTCCCACACCAACCATTACAGACATTGGTGTCGCTAATCCTAAAGCACAGGGACAAGCGATAATTAATACCGCAATGGCATTGATCAGTCCGTAAATGTAAGCGGGTTCAGGACCAAATTTTGCCCAGACAAAAAAGGTTATTATGGAAATAATGACAACGGTTGGTACAAAATATTTGGCCACGCGATCTGCTAATTTCTGGATTGGAGCACGTGAGCGGCTTGCGTCATTTACCATTTGTATGATTTGCGAAAGCAAAGTTTCTGAACCCACTTTCTCGGCAATCATGACAAACGATTTTGTTCCGTTTATGGTTCCGGCAATTACGGTATCGTCAACTTTTTTATCAACCGGAATTGGCTCTCCCGTAATCATAGCTTCATCGATACTGCTTTCCCCTGTAGTAATTTTTCCATCAACCGGAATTTTTTCTCCCGGTTTTACACGCAGTAAATCTCCTTTTTTAATATTATGGATTGAGATTACTTTGTCATTTCCATTTTCGACCAAAGTTGCTTCGGTTGGAGCTAATTTCAATAATGCTTTTATGGCGCCATTGGTTTGTCCGTGAGCTTTAGCTTCTAATAATTGTCCTAATAAAACCAAAGTTATAATAACAGTTGCAGCTTCAAAATAAAGATGAATGGTACCGTGATGCGATTTAAATTCAGAAGGGAAAATATCAGGAAAAAACATTCCCGCAATACTAAATAGAAAGGCAACACCAGTTCCAATCCCAATTAGGGTAAACATATTTAGGTTCCATGTGATGATTGATTTGTAGGCACGAACAAAAAACATCCAGCCTGCGTAAAAAAGTACCGGAAGCGTAAATAAGAACTGAACCCAATTCCAGTTTTCAATTTGCATTATTTTAAAAAGAGGATTATTAGGAATCATTTCTGACATCGAAATAATAAAGATAGGAAGCGTAAATAGAACAGCAATCTTCATCTTCTTTAATAAGTCGGTGTAGGTTTTGTTCTCTTGGTTTTCAGAGGCTTGCATGGGTACCAGATCCATACCGCAAATTGGGCAATCTCCCGGTTCGTTCGAAACAATTTCCGGATGCATCGGGCAAGTAAATTGCGCAACATTAATGGCAACTTGCTGCACTAAATCCATACCGCAAACCGGACAATCTCCGGGTTTGTTATATGTTTTATCTCCTTCGCAATGCATTGGACAATAATAAACGCCAGTTGCATTATGATTATGTGATGCAATTGATTCTTTTTTATCATGATGACCAGTATGACTTTCTTTGTTGTCACCTGAACAACAAGATTTAGCTGCAGGTTCTGAAGTTTTTTTAGAATTAGTCATCTCAATAGTATATTTTCCGGCTTCGGACAGGACTTTCTGAAATTTTTCAGTCGGAACATGTTTTTCCATTGTTATAGTGGCCAACGGAGGATCTAATGTTACTTCGGCCTGAATTCCTTCTATCGAATTCAAAGTTTTTTCGACTTTCTTACGACATCCATCGCACGACATTCCTGAAATTACATATTGATGAGTCATTGTTTCTATTTTTTTAAGTATTACAATGCAAAGTTCCGAAGTAACTATTAGTTCGGGTTGTATAATTTTGAGAATGATTTGTAAGATTTAGAAATTCTCAGGATTCAAAGTGGTTGATTTTGTGGGGTATACAAAAATAGTGATATTTTTACTTACAGAATTGTATCGTAATAAAATAGCATGATTTTTGTGTCTTAGTAATAATAAAAAAATAAAGATTATGACAACGATAACTATAAACGAGCGAACCAAAGCGGGTAAAACATTGCTTGAACTTGCAAAGTTGTTGGCGCCTACAAATAAAGGTGTGAAATCGAAGAAAAAAGTCCATATAATCCTGAATTTGTGGAAAAAACAAAAAAGATAGAAGCAGATTATAATAGTGGAAAATCTAAAAGTATAACACTTGATCCAAATGATATATGGGGAAGTTTAGGGTTGAAATAACTGCAGAAACTCAAATGCATATTTCTAAACATTTGAATCAGGTAATCATTCCAGCATAAATAAGATTACAAAGATATTAGAAGAACTAATTGAAAATCCGTTTGAAGGAGTAGGAAAATCTGAGGCATTAAAACATGAACTTTCAGGATTATGGTCAAGGGAAATAAATAAAAAAGACAGACTTTTATATAGAGTTAAAGAAGAGCTGGTTACCGTTGTGGTGATTTCTGCGATGGGACATTATTCTGATAAATAGAAAACGTGCTAAATTTTAGCACGTTTTTTTTATGAAATCAGATTCATAAATTCTCAATCTGAATGCGTTTTTTATCTTTCGACTGTTTATAATGCGTAGGTGTAAAGCCCGTGATTTTCTTGAACTGATTGCTTAAATGCGCGACATTACTGTAGTTTAATAAATCGGCAATTTCGCTTAATGATAATTCATTGTAAAGTAATAACTCCTTTACCTTTTCTATTTTTTGACTGATAAAATATTTCTCGATAGTAGTATTTTCAATTTCAGAGAACAGATTACTTAGCGTGCTATAATCCTGGTTGAGGTTTTTGACTAAATAATCAGACAAATTAATTTTGAGTTCATTGTTCTTATGATGAACTAAATCGACAATAAGATTTTTTATTTTCTCTATAGTCTTACTTTTTTTATCATCAATAAAGTCAAAACCCAAATCTTGTAAGTTTTTAAGTAAAACTTCTTTTAAATTGTCCGGAATGTCATTTTGCAATTCTACTTCACCCAATTCAACAGAAACAGTCTGAAGCCCGAGTTTATCCAACTCAGACTTCACAACCATTTTACAGCGACCACACACCATGTTTTTGATGTAGATAGTCATATTTATTTAATAGTTTCTACCACATTTCCGCAAGTCAGCATTGAAGAACCGTAATACGGATTCTTAACTGCTTTTTCTTTGCTTAACCAATCTGCATCTGCCATTGGACAATATTGTTTGTAAACGGCAACATCAGATTTAGAAACTTTAATTAAATCGTATGTGTTTTTTGAAAGTGATTTAAAAGTCTCACGTTGTTTTTTAAGATCTGTTGTAGTTGAAATACTTTTTGCATCAGCTGTTAGTTTTTTTACCACTTTGATCCACGCGGTGTGTTCTGTAGTTTTTAGTTTATCCATTTTTATGGCAGTAATTGCAGCCAATAAATCTGTGGCTTTCGCTGAAGTTAGCTTAGCATCACTTTTAATTAAGGCATCTTTTACTGTAAAATAAGCATCATAAACAGATTGCAATTGACTTGAATCTGCAACTTCGATTGCAGTTGTTTCTGTTTTGATTGTATTTGCCTGAACGAAATTTGCAGTAAATAACAAGGCGATTGCTGCAGCTATAGTTGAAATTGATTTTTTCATTTTATGTGTTTTTGTAGAGAATATTTTTTTTCTCTAAGTTAAATAATTTTAATCTTTATAAAAAGTCATTCTCTGTAAAGTTACAGAGGGATACAAAGGACTGTTTTTTTTCTTGAACCTTGATGTCTTTTGGCAAAACGTAATTATGGCTCTCAGAAATAGAATTAATTTATTTTTGGCGGTAACCAGATAGAAGTAAACCCATCAGAAATACTGATGTTTTTATAATAGGGAGTTGTTTTCTCAAATGAGAAATTGAATAGATTATTATTGAACTCAAATTCATTTGCAGTTACCAGACTATAGAGTAGGCCGGAAGTTGTACAACCGGAATGATCACATTTTCTGTTGCAGCCATGTTGGTCTTTTTTAGAATTCTGATTTTTTTTGCAACAGTCTTTTTGACAAGAATCAGCAACATTCTTTTTTGAAGTAGTGTTCTTTTCATACGAAGTTTTTTCTTCTGCTTTTCCACATGCATAACCCGTATTTGACATCATAAAGAAGCCAAAAGTTATAAACAGAAATAATATGTGGAATTTTTTTGCCAATGAAAATGGTATTTAATAATACAAATTTAGATATTTTTTTTAACAGCCGCTATTTATTTAAGATTTCGAATGTTATGTTTTTTTAAAGTCCGTTGGTTTCATGTTTTTTCTCTTTTTAAAATAATTAGATAAGTGACTTTCGTCTGTAAAACCAAACTCGTATGCTATTTGTTTAATAGGCAATTGATTGTTGTGAATTCGTTTTTCGATTAAGGTAGTTCTTAGATTGTGAATATAATCGCGGTAATTAATTGTAAAGGTTCTTTTAAAATAAGCACTAAAATACGTTTCGGCAATATTAAAATGATTCGCAATAACTTTTATCTGAACTAATTTTGGCTGATAAATATTCTGATGAATGTATGAAGTGATTTGTTCGTTATCGATAGAATTTCCTTTTACGACAAGATTCATACCGCGCATAGTTTCCTTGATTAATCCAAAAATCGAAAGAATTTGATAAAATACAATAGGCGAGGTCGAAACATCGGTTTTGCAGTTATAGGCAGCAATATTTTCGATTGTGTTTTTTAATATTGTTTTGCAGGGATCGTCTAATTTTAGAACCGTTTCTTTTAGTGTTTTGTCCCTCATGAAACTTTCCGGAGTATGAATTAAAAATTCATCGCAGGTAAGGTTTTGCTTTGAGTTAAAATAATTGTCAGTAAACTTAATATAGAAAAATCGGGTTGATTTTTTTATGTCAAAATAGTGTTCGTCTTCTGGCGAAATCACAAACAGATCACCCGATTTATAAGGTAGCAAGTTGTTGTTCAGGTGATGGACTCCACTTCCTTTTTTTATATAAATAATTTCATAATAAGTGTGCGTGTGTGGTGGAAGGTGAAATTTTTCATCTTCAAATTCATCAATAACCAGGGTTTTGAATTGATTTAATTTTGGCATAACCTAAATTTACAAGTTTATATCACAAATGTACAATTTATTTTAAGCAGAACGGTCTTAAATTTGCACCATAGAAAATCTATTCCTTTCTTATAAAAACAAATGAAAAAAAGTCTTATTGCACTCTCATTAGGAGGTTTAACAATCGGTATTACCGAGTTTGTTATGATGGGTTTGTTGCCGGATATAGCCTCAGATATGAATGTTTCGATTCCCGTTGCAGGATATTTAATTTCTGCTTATGCCATTGGAGTTGTTATTGGAGCTCCTTTATTAGTAATCTTAGGGAGAAATCTTGCTCCAAAAAAAATGCTTCTGATATTAGCTTTGATGTTAACTGTTTTTAATGCGCTTTCGATTATTGCACCTACCTATAATTTTTTATTCGCGTCCAGATTTCTTTCCGGTTTACCACACGGAGCCTTTTTTGGCGTTGGTGCTGTAGTTGCCAGCCGTTTGGCTGATAAAGGCAAAGAAGCGCAGGCAATTGCAATCATGTTTTCAGGTTTAACACTGGCTAATTTAATAGGTGTACCTATTGGTACTTATATAGGACACAATTTTATATGGCGTTATACCTTTATATTAATTGCTGTTGTAGGTTTGCTAACCTTTTTGTTTATCTCTTTATGGATGCCAAATCTGGAGAAAGATCAAAATGTAAATATGAAAACGCAGTTACTGTTTTTTAAGAAAACAGAAGCCTGGTTAATCATCGGGATTACCGCTATAGGATTTGGTGGGTTGTTTGCCTGGATTAGTTATATCGCACCTTTATTGATAAATGTGTCTAAATTTTCTGCCGAGGATGTTTCGTATATTTTGATTCTAGCCGGTTTGGGAATGGTAGTAGGAAACTTTTTAGGCGGTAAACTAGCCGATAAATATTCGCCTGCACCAACAGTATTAGCTTTATTATTTGTAATGTCAATTGATTTGATTTTGGTTTATCTGTTCTCTTCAAATCAATATATATCGTTATTCCTTACTTTTTTAACCGGAGCGATTTCTTTCTCAGTTATTGCACCTATTCAAATGTTAATGATTAAAACTGCTAAAGATGCAGAAATGATTGCTTCGGCAGCATTGCAGGGAAGCTTCAATATTGGTAATGCTTTGGGAGCTTTTCTGGGAGGATTACCTTTGGCAGCGGGATATAGTTACGCGTCCCCAAATCTTATTGGCGTTGCAATGGCTGTCCTTGGTATGATTATTACGTTTGTTTTAATGCAAAAACATAAAAGTAATCTGCAGCTTCAGCGTGCTTAACATGTAGATTCTTCTTTAAAATAACAGAAGCCCTTAAACAAAATTGTTTGGGGGCTTTTTTGTGTTATGTTCCTAATTCTTTTTTAGGTTAAAGTTTTAAAGTCAGATAAATGAAAGTTTTAATCGTAGGAATAGTACTGGTTTTTTGAAATGTATTAGTTCTATGATCTTTCATATTGTTTTAAATCTTCATCACTTTAGTAAAAATTTTTTTAATTTTCATCTTTTTTAAATGTTAAAACAACACTTAATAATATTGCAAATACTTTTAGTGTAATCGATTGTTTTAATTCGAAAATCGCAACAAATTTCGAAATATTAAAAATATATTTAATATTTATTTTCAACTTAAATTACATATGTCATATAAAAAAGTGCTTTTATTTTTGATATTTTATTTATTTTAGGAAATTTTTATGAGTTTTAATTTTTTGTATCAAAAAAATATTTATGTTTGTGTAATCGATTACAACTTTTTTATTGAATGAATTATTTGGCTTTACAGATATTCTAAAAAAGGCAAATTCCCACAGTATAACTGAAGAAATGAAACTTTAACAGTAAAATAAAAGTTGAAAGAGCATACTTAGAATGACCACAAAAAAACACTTAAAAACAAAAAACTAATTAATAACTTAAACAATTAACCATGAATTTTAAAGATTTATTTAACAAAGGAGCAAATTGTTGCTTTGCAGTTGTTTTCTTATTGTGTTTACTGACGAGCCATCAAATGAATGCGCAGACAGTAACACTTGAAGGAACAGTTAAAGATGCTGCAGGACTCACTTTACCGGGTGTTAATATATTAGAAAAAGGAACTAAAAATGGAACTTCTACAGATTTTGACGGGCATTATAAAATAAAGCTTACCAGTTCAAAAGCTGTATTAACCTATTCTTTTATAGGTTTTAAAACCAAAGAAGTGGCCGTTGACGGAAAAACTAAAGTTGATGTTGTTTTATCTGAAGATTCAAATGCTCTAAATGAAGTTGTCGTTGTTGGATACGGAACTGTGAAAAAAAGCGATTTAACAGGTGCTGTCTCTACTATTTCAGGTAACGATTTGAAAAAAGTACCGGTGGCAAATGTTGCTGAAGCCTTAACAGGTCGTATTGCAGGTGTACAGGTAACCTCATCAGAGGGTTCTCCCGATGCTGATATAAAAATTAGAGTTCGTGGAGGTGGTTCTCTTACTCAGGATGCTTCGCCTTTGATTATTGTGGACGGATTTCCTATAAATAATATGAATGATATTTCCTCATCTGATATTGACTCTATGACGGTTTTGAAAGATGCTGCTTCAACTGCAATATACGGATCACGTGGTGCAAATGGGGTAATTATCATTACAACTAAAAGCGGGAAAGATGGTAAAATGGCAGTAAGTCTGAACATGTTTTATGGTATGAAAAAGATGGCCAATGAAATTGATGTTTTATCGCCGGAAGATTATACTAAATGGCAATACGAGTATGCGCTGCTTTCGCAATCAGGGACAAAAGTAGCTTCTGATCCAACTTCATATACCAAGTATTTTGGAAATTGGCAAGATCACGATATGTACAAAGGTTTAAAAGGAGATGATTGGCAAAAACAAATTTTTGGACGTACTGGAGAGGTGCAAAGTCGTGATTTAGGAATCAGAGGAGGAACTGATAAACTTAATTATAATTTTAATTATGCTCATTACGATGAAAAGGCGATTATGATAGGTTCTAATTATAAACGTAACAACCTTTCCCTGGCTTTAAAAAGTAAAATAACAGATAAGATTGATGTCGCTTTTACGGTGCGCTATTCAGATACTGAAATTGATGGTGGTGGTGTAAATGAGCAAAACGAAAAATCTTCATCAGATTCACGTATGCGTACTATTGTTGGTTATGCGCCACTTCCGGTACCAGGTTTAACTTCAGATGATACATCCGGAGACGGTTCAGATGTATTGATAAATCCTTTAACATCTGTTGCAGACAATGATCGTCAACAGTTTCGTAAGAACTATAATATGTTAGGTAGTTTTGGATGGGAGCTTGCAGAAAATTTAAAATTGAAAGTAGATTTAGGTCTGGATAATTTTAACAATCTGGATTATCGTTTTTACGGATTAACTACTTATTATATTGCTAACGCTCCTGTAGGACCATTGCAAAATATGCCTGCGATGATTATGAGCGATACTAAAGACAGACGTTTTAGAAATGCAAATACATTGAATTATGATTTCAAAAAAATAATGGGTGGAAATCATCATTTGAGTGCTCTTTTAGGACAGGAAAGTATTGAATATACTTCTAATACTGTAACGAATACGATTCATGGATACCCTGTATTTTTTGATTTTGATCAGGCAAAAAAATTAACAACACAAGGAACACCACAATCAATAGATAATTATTACAGCCCTGATGATAAATTATTGTCGTTTTTTGGACGTGCCAATTACGACTACAAAAACCGTTACTTATTAACAGCTACATTTCGTGCAGATGGGTCAAGTAAATTTTTAAAAGAGAATCGTTGGGGATATTTCCCGGCTTTTGCAGCGGGATGGAAAATTTCTGAAGAGAATTTTCTAAAAGATAAAACCTGGATGAATCTTTTAAAAGTAAGAGCCAGTTATGGTGAAGCAGGAAATAATAACATACCAGTTGGACAACAAGTTCAAATTTTTCAATCAACACCAACAACATGGATCAATGGCGTTACCAGTATTTGGGCACCTTCTAAAACAATGCCTAATCCTGAATTGAAATGGGAAACAACAGTTACCCAAAATGTTGGTTTGGATTTTGGATTTTTCAAAAATCGCTTAAGCGGTACTTTTGATATCTATAAAAATATTACAAGTGATTTATTAATTAACTTTTTAGTTCCTGGATCCGGATACGATTATCAATATCGTAACATGGGTGAAACACAAAATACAGGTTTTGAGGCTACTATAAATATTGTTGCAATTGATAAAGCCAAATACGGATTGAATTTTTCATTCAATATGGGAATAAACAAGAATAAAATTAACTCATTAGGTGTTATGGATAATTTTGGACAGGCTACAGGATGGGCTTCTTCACAAATTGGCGATGATTATCAGGTAGCGGTTAATTCTTCTCTAGGGTCTATGTATGGTTATAAAAATGATGGAAGATACGAAGTGTCGGACTTTGATTTTGTGGGAGGAAAATATATTTTGAAAAGTGGCGTAATGAGTACTGCTACCACTCTAGTAGGAGACGGAAGTGGTCTTAAACCCGGAGATATGAAATTGAAAGATGTTAATGGAGATGGTAAAGTAGATATAAATGATAAAACAGTTATTGGTAATGTTAATCCTAAAAGTTATGGTGGTTTTATTATCAACGGAAATGCTTATGGTTTTGATTTAATGGCAGCTTTTAACTGGAGTATTGGAAATGACATCTACAATGCTGATAAAATCGAGTTTTCGACAGCCACTGCTTCAGGAAAGTACAAAAATTTAAATTCTACTATGGCTGATGGACAGAGATGGACAAATTTAGATCCTGTTTCTGGCCAGTTAGTAACAGATCCTGCTGCATTAACAGCTCTTAATGCTAATACCACGATGTGGTCGCCATATATGAGAAGTGCTATTCTTACTGATTGGGCTGTTGAGGACGCGTCGTTTTTAAGATTGAATACTTTAACATTAGGGTATACAGCCCCTCAGATGTTTACATCTAAACTTGGAGTTTCTAAATTAAGATTTTATCTGACAGCAACTAATGTTTTTGTCTGGACAAACTACTCAGGTTCTGATCCGGAAGTGTCAACGAAAAGAAAAAATCCATTGACACCTGGGGTTGATTCAAGTCCTTATCCAAGAAGCAGACAAATGGTTTTTGGGATGAATCTTAATTTCTAATTTTAAATTATCACAAAATGAAACATAAAATAATAATAGCAGGATTGATTATTTCTGGTTTATTCAGTTCTTGCCAACAATTTGAAGACGACTATTTAGAAGCACCTGCACAATCAACATTAGACGCGTCTGTAATTTTCTCTACAGCCGGACTTGCAAAAGGAGCTATTGATGGAATAAAAGTACCATTTGCCGAGACTAACTCTTACAGAGGACGTTTTTTACCTTATTACGGATTAAACACAGATGTAGAATGGTATGCTACTTCGCAAACAGCAGGGGATAAGGCAGATTTGTGTGTTTACGATACAAAGCCAAGCAATACAGAGATGAATACTACCAATAATGCTTATTCAATGATGTTCTCAGGTATTGAGCGTGCTAATATTTGTATTAAAGGTTTACGTCAGTACGGAAATCCTTTGCCGGGAACAGAAATGGGGCAATTATTAGGAGAAGCTTTAACGCTTAGAGCTATTTACTATGCTGATTTAATTAAAGCATGGGGAGATGTTCCGGCTCGTTTTGAACCTATTACTTCTGCAACTTTATATTTGCCTAAATCAAGTAGAGACATTCTTTACAAACAATTAATTACAGATCTAGGAGAAGCATCAACATTAGTGGCATGGCCTAACGAAACTGCATATACAAGTACAGTAGAGCATATAAATAAAGCTTTTGTAAAAGCATTTAGAGCACGTTTGGCTTTGGTTTCAAGTGGTTTTCAGCAATATCCTGACGGAGTAAGAAGAAGTACAGATCCGGAACTTTCAGTGGGTAATATGTATGGATTGGCATTAAGAGAATCTCGTGAAGTGATTCAAAGTGGTGCAGCTCGTTTAGAATCTACTTTTGAGGGATTGTGGAGAAAATACAATGAAGAAAATACTACTGCCGGAGGAGAATCTCTTTGGGAGCTTCCTTTTGCTGACGGACGTGGTAGAATGCTGTTTACTTTCGCTGTAAAACACACAGCAGCCAGTGATCAATTTCAAGCTAATGGAGCCAATCGCGGTGGTGTAGCAGGTCCATTACCATTTGTTTTTTATGACTATGACCAGGCTGATGCCCGTAGAGATGTTACTTGTGTGCCTTATAAATATGGTGCAGCGGTTAATAATATTGCTAAACAAGAGTTAAACACGCTAGATACGTGGTATTTTGGTAAATACCGTTACGAATGGATGAAACGTTATGTGACTTCTACCAATGATGATGGTGTAAATAAAATGTACATGCGTTATGCAGAAGTACTTTTAATTGCTGCTGAAACAGCTAACGAATTAGAAGGTCCGGGTGCAGCTGCACCTTATCTGAAAGAAATTCGCAGAAGAGCATTCCCTGCAGCAGCACAAGCTGTTAAAGTAGATCAATATGTAAATGATATTACTAGTAAAGAGGCAATGCTGAATGCAATCGTTGAAGAAAATAAATTTGAGTTTACCGGAGAAATGGAGCGTAAGCAAGCACTTATTCGTTGGAATTTGCTGAAAGTAAAATTGGATCTGGCAAAACAAAAAATGACAAATCTGTCAGCTCGAACAGGTGAATATGCTGATATACCGACAACCTTGTACTATAAATATAAAGCTGATAATGTTTCTCTTGATATCTACGGATTAAACAGAGGAGAAACAACAAATCCGGGAGCACTATATTCATCTGCTACCTGGACATGGACAGGAACAGCAGCAGATGCTAAGATAAATTCATTGTACAAACCAGGCGTGAATCCTGATAACAGACAATTCTGGCCAATATGGCAAGTGTTTATTGATGGAAGCAACAATCAATTAAAAAATGATTACGGTTATTAAGATCTTAGAAAAAATTAATAAAGTTATTATGATGAAAACAAAACATATGCTTAAAGGATTAATAGCCACATTAGTACTTGCATTTGCAGTCTCAGGCTGCGAAAGTTATAATGAGGGATTGTTAGACGGTATAGGCAATACAAGAGAATTTTCTCCAATCGCTCTAACAGCAAAAGTAAAAAATCAGACATTTGTCGAACTTAACTGGACAGTGAATCCGGCAGCGGATCATTATACAGTAGAATTTAGTGCAGATGATATAGATTTTAAAGTGATTTATAAAACGGTACAAGTTACGGGGTCTCAATTGCCATTAACAGTTCAGCTGGAAGGCGAAACAACTTATTCAATACGAGTAAAAGCAATTACAACCGGATTAGCAGATTCTAAGTGGACAGTTGCAACTGCAACTACACTTTCTGAGCAAATTTTATTTCCTGTTGCTGATGCTGATATTGAGGCAAAGCAAGTTACACTAAGATGGACTCCAAATAGTGCTGTAACACAAATTACTTCTAATCCCGGAAATCTTATTCATACGATAACTCCAGCGGAAAAAATAGCGGGAGTTGCTATAGTATCAGGTCTAACAAGTGAAACTGCTTATACCGCAACTTTGATAAACGGAACTAAGACAAGAGGTGTTAGAACTTTTACTACCGGAATCGATATAGGAACAGGTATTTTGGTTAAACCAGAAGACGACTTAAATGCTAAAATAGCAGATGCACCTGCTGGTTCTGTTTTGGTATTAATGCCAGGAGATTATACCGTTTTTAAAGGGGAAATCGTGTTGAGTAAACCTATAACAATTAGAGGGTTAAGGGTTTCTGATAAACCGAAATTATATGTAAGATTTACATTCAATCCAGGTGTTACCGATGTAAGTTTAATCGATTTAAATTTTAATGGTGAAAAAACTCAAACAGATTTTGTAAGATACAATCAAAGTGGTACATATGGTAAACTATTAGTTAGCGGATGTAAAATTTATGATTATCTTGGTTCGTTTGCTATTGCAGGAAGTGCAATTGGAGCTAAGATTGAATCAATTACTGTAGACAATTCAGAACTTACAAATATCGATACTGCAGCAACAGGAGAGTTTATTGATTTTAGAGTTGGTTATGTGGCTAATATTACTCTGACAAAAAGTACATTTAACAATTGTGCCTCAACAAGAGCTTTTATTAGAGAAGATGCTACAACTTCATTTGGGACTGGACTTACAACAAATACCTTAATTGATAGTTGTACTTTCTATGGCGTTACTAATACAATTGCAGCTAGTGGATATCAAATTCTATATATTCGTTTTGCCAGTAATGCTACAATTGTCCGTAACTCATTATTTGCAGAAACAATTGCAAGATATATCAATCAAGCGACAACAAATGCACCAACATTTTCTAATAATAATTATTTCAATGCAGCTACCCTTAATCAGGCTAGTCCTGTGTCACCTCTTAAATCGGATACTGCCGGAACGGCATTAAATCCTCAATTTGCTAGTGCTGCTACCGGAGATTTTACTCTAGGTAATCAAACATTAAAAGATAATAAAGTAGGAGATCCACGTTGGATTAAATAAGAAATTTTTATAGAGTTAGTTAAAAAGGGATGCAGTTTTTTTGAACTGCATCCCTTTTTTTATACAACTAAATGCTGTTATAAAGTATCAATAATATTTACTACTTCTATAAAGGTTTCAGTAAAAATAAAATCTGTTTGAATCTATAAAAATCCGTGTGTCTTCTTAGCGGAATTCTTACTCAATATCCAGATCAAATTTTTCTAATAAACCGGCAAGTGCCGTTTGAGAAACTCTGGTTCTTTTTATTTTATTTTCAGAGGGATCAAAGGCATAATTTCTGGAAGAGCGAAAGTCTGTTTTCTCTAATACACAATCCTGAAAAGTAGCGTTCGCCAAATCGCAGTTTTTAAAAATGGCCAAAGACAAATCAGTGTTCGAGAAATCGACATCTTTAAGAGAGCAATCAATGAAGTTTGTTTTCTTCAGTTTTTTGTAAATAAAAGTGGAATAATCCAGAAGACAATCCTGAAAATTCATCGAAAATAAAAAGCTGTTACTGGCACTAAAGTCAAGCCCCATTAATTTGCAGCCAATAAATTTAATGTTTTTTAATCCTGTACCTTTTAAGGTAGAAAGCGAAAGATTACAGTTCTTGAAAGTACAGTCCAAAAAATCGATATAACTGAAATCACTTTTCGAGAAATTACAATTGATAAATTCACAATTTACAAATTCGTTATCTGATAGTTTCTGATCGGAGTAATCAATAGTGTCAAATGTTTTGTTCTGATGCAATGCCGTTTCCATATTAATAAGCTAAGGTTTAAAAAGAAGTGTTTGTAAAGCAATTTATTCTAGTTCGATACAATCAAAAATGTCATTTTTCAATGCCATTTCATTTATATCAGCGTCGCTGTCAATTCTTAAAATATTATCGCAATCCTCAAGATCAAAATTCCATAAAGCATCTGGAAGCAATTGTTCGAGTAACACGTTTGCGAATTCTAATTTCGATTTTGTATCAACGGAAGTTTTAAAAACATAAATCATAACTTGCTTTTTTTTACTTGGCAAATTTCAATAAATGCTTCTCAATTTGATAGGATTCTCTAATCAATAATTAGGACTTATCAATCAATTTTCGATATTGAACAGGGGTAATGCCCTCGCGTTTTTTAAAAAATCTGCTAAAGTAAGAATGATCCTCATGACCCACCTGCATGGCAATTTGGCTGACAGAAAGAGAGGTTTGAAAAAGTAAATATTTGGCTTCTAATAAAATGGTTTCATCAATCCATGAAGCCGCTGTTTTGTTCGTGACAGCTTTAACAGATTTGTTAAGATGATTGGGTGTCACATTCAGTAGAGAGGCATAATAACTAACCTGATGATAATTTTTGACATTTTGATGAATTAATTCTCTGAATTTAGTAGTAAGAATTTCTGCTGCCGACACATTTTTAGAAGCTTTTACCGTGTTTCTATTCATCTCATAAAACAGGGCAATTAAATAAGCTTGTACAATATCCAGATTGGCTGTTTCAGTTTCTGTATATTCAGTTTGCAGTCTATTTAAGATCGTAATAATTGATGCCGTGTCATTGGCTGATAAACTCACTTTTGGGTTTCCGGATATTTTCAGAAAATCAAAATCATTCAATATTTCACGATTGGCATATTTTCCAATTAAAATATCAGGATGAAATTGACAGACATAACCGGTATGTGAATTATTAATGTTTTTTATCGAAAAAACCTGACCTGCCGGTACCACAATAATTTCATTAGGAACAGTTTGATATTCCTGGTATCCCACTTTCATTGTTTGACTGCCGGATGCAATAAAAAGTAAAGTATGGCAACTGTGTTTAGATGGAGGAACAGGATATTGCAGACCCACTATTTCATTCATTTGTAAACAAAAAAAGTGATCAGAATTTGATTTAAAAAGCAAATGTGCAGGATTATCTTCGCCCAAAAACTTCTCCCTGAATCCTTTTGCTTCGTAGGTTTTTACCTTTTCGATTGTTTTGCTTTTCATCGTTTAATAGTACAATCTAAAATCGAGCAATTTGCACAAAGCATAATGTTTTTGGTACAATTCCTCTACCACTTCTGTAATGTCGTCATTGTCCTGATAGAGACTAAAAAAGGCTTTGTCAATAGTGCTGCAACTGGCAATTTTATTATAAGTAGATCCGTAACCGGAAATGGCTCGCGCGCCGGTTATGTCCAGGAAATATTGTGCTTCTTCGTTGTTGAGGTCCAAAACCTTTAGATTCGCAAAATGAATAATTTTTCCTTTCATTTTCCCCTCAAAAAGTTCTGCTATTTCTTCTAAACTATAGTAATAATCATGAAGGCATATCGTATTGGCTTCACCGGGCATAACCAAATAAATGATTTCATAATCCTTAAAATTATGATCTTCATAAAGCAATACATTCAAGCTTTCTTCTAATCCTTCGATAGTATCGCAGGTTTTATAAATACTGGCAATACCCTGATCAATTGCAATTTCTTCTAAGTTTTGTACCACTAAAGTTGCTCTGTCGTCGTCTACGTCTGGAACACCTTCGAGGCAGAAGATGAATTTTTCGTAATCCATACCATTATGTTTTCCGGTTGCTGATAAGTCTTTGTTTTTCCTTTCTCACAAAAGTATTTTTTATTGTCGAAAAACTGCTATCCGAAAAGTTTTTTAACGCATTTTTGACATTGGATAAATAAATAGCGATTCACCGCTGCTATAATTACAATCTTTTCAACTTCAACGAAAGAGGTATCTGTAAAAATAAATCTGCAAAAAAGATTATTAATTTTTTTTATCAGTTTGAAGCAGCCTTATTCAAAACCAATAATTTTTGCCACCATTTTGGTTTTTCTTTGTGTAAAGATTCAGTACAGTTATTAGCTTTTTTTTTGTTTCCGCATGCAGCACAAAAAGAAGCTTTGGGAGTTCTGTAAGGTTTAGAACAATTTTCGCAAGCCGCACCATACAAGTCAATTCTGTGATGCATGATAGCATTAGGATTAGTTTCTTCAAATCCTGTTAAGTCTTTATAATAATCAAGTAAGTCTTTAAAACGTGTCTTTCTCGTCATGTTGCACTTTCCTGTTTCAAAACCATTGCGATACAGTTTAGATGCAACTTTATATTCCTCTTGATCAAGCATAGGAACTTCTATTTTACAACGCCAACACCAAAGATTTTTCATGATTATCTTTTTAGGTTAAAATGTGTAATGAATTTTTTTGACTTAAATGTCTTGCTAATTTATAATCGTTTATTGAGAATAACTTACGGATTGTCACATTTTGTAAACAAAAATCGTTTTTTTAATAATTAGGGAACCAAGTATAAATACCTGATTTTCAAAAGAGGTTTTAAATAACGGCATAAAAAAGCGGATTAGTATTTACTAACCCGCTTGTTCTATATCCTTTTTCTTTAAATTAGTGAGATACCGCTTTTAATCCTACAATTGAACCAATAAGAGTTGCAATAAAAAAGAGGCGCCAGAAATTCGTTGGATCTTTAAAAATTAAAATTCCAATTATAACAGTTCCAACCGCGCCAATACCTGTCCAGACAGCATAAGCAGTTCCCAGGGGTAAAGTTTGTGTTGCTTTCATTAAAAGTCCCATACTAACAACTAAAGAAATAAGAAAACCCGTATACCACATATACATTTCGTTTCCCGTTGTTTCTTTTGCTTTTCCTAAACACAAAGTAAAGCCAACTTCAAATAAGCCGGCAATAATCAAAATAATCCAGTTCATATCTTTTTTTTGCAAAGGTTAGAAAAGAGATTCGGAGAGCATTTTACATTTGTTAAAAAATAAAAGTTATTTAATGTCGGCGCGAATTCTGCTCAGGCTTACTTGGGAAATGCCCAGATAAGAAGCAATATGACCTAATTGTACACGCTGAATTAAATGTGGATAATCAATAAGAAGTTCTTTGTAGCGTTCTGTAGCAGTTCTAAATTGACGAGAAATAAGGCGTTCTTCGGTTTTTACCAATTCCTTTTCTGCAAACTTTCGTCCCCAATTGGCAATATGAATATCTTCCTGAAAGAGCTTTTGCAGCTTTTCAGATTTCAATTCATACAATTCACAATCTTCCAAAAGTTCGATATCCTCATATCCTTTTTGGTTGGCAACATAACTCTTCATCGATAAAACCGTATCGCCTTCTTTACCAAACCAGAAAGTAACTTCATTATCATCCCGATTAGAATAAGCCCTTGCAATCCCTTTTCGGATAAAATAAATATTCGTTTCAATTTTGTCAGCCCTCAATAAAAGATGCCCTTTAGGATAATTTATTTCAGTCACACAATTTTGAAGTTTCAATTTTGAAGTTTCAGGTAATGCATATATTTGATCGAGAATTTGTTCTATTTCCATATCATTTTTTTATTTTAATGCGACATTATTAGAAAGCATTAATTGTATTGTTTAAAGAATAGCTTCGAGAGATTGGCGTAAAATTGCTACAGCATTCTCCATTTCTGTTTCATCTAAATGTCCAAAACCTAAACGTGTTGCTGTTAGATTTTTGGTTTGATATAAAACCGTCTTTGGCAAGAATAATCCATTTGCAGCACATTGCTTTTGTAATTTTATCAAATTAAAATTATCCAGCCATTCTACCCAAATCGCCAAACCCCGAACTGGAATCTGAAATTTGATTCTCCCGTCTAACTTTTCTTTTAATAATAAAATAAAATAATCCCTGCGCTCCTTATATACCTTTTTATTTTTCTTAGAAAGGCGATGCACTTCACCTTCCTTGATCCATTCCGTTAAAACCTGTTCTTTGATGACATCTATTCCCGGTTCGAGAATATTTTGATGCTTTTCGAGTTCTTTTATAAATGCCGATGGCGCGGCAATAAAACCATAACCAAAACCTGCCGGTAATGATCTGCCAAATGATCCGATATAAACAACTCTTTCGTTTGAATCTAAAGCGGCAAGAGGTAAAACGGGATTATTGTCGTAATGAAAATCAAAGTCATAATCATCTTCGATAATCACAAAACCATAACGATTGGCCAATTCTAATACCTCCATTCTTCTTTTGGCGCTAAGAGAAGTGGTCGTTGGATAATGGTAATTTGAGGTAAGATATAAAATCCTGATTTGGTGTTCCTCGCAAATTTGTCTCAGTTGTTCCGTATTGATTCCCTCCTTGTCAACAGGTATTGTCATAATTTGAGCTCCGCTATCAGACAATGTCATATTTGATATGTAGTAACCCGGAGAAGCAACAACTACCTTATCGCCAGGCGAAATAAGTAATTTGGTAACCAGATACAAACTAATTTCATGACTGCTTGTAGTGAGCAAATTTGATGTTGAAATCCGAATACCTCTCGTTAGATTTAAAAAATTAGAAAACTGGGTTTTAAAATTGAAATGAGATTGTGTCTGAAATTGTTCGCCAGTTTTGGTACTTTTTTGTCTCTTTAGTTTAGAAACGTACAATCTTGCCAGCACATCTGTTTGAACAAGTCGCAGATCAGGTAAACCATCGTTGAATTGATAAGGCAAAGTACTTACTTCTTTAGGGTTTTCGAGAATAGTAGAATGCTTGAAAGTAAAACCTGTAGATGCTTTTGCAACATTTTTGTTTTCTTCAGAAGTAAATTCCGCCTTGTTTTTTTGTTGTTTTTCAGATAAGATAAAAGTTCCTTTATTGGGTAAAATTTCAATCCATCCTTGTAATTCTAAATCCTGAAAAGCTTTGATCAATGTGTTTCTGTTAACGCATAAAAGTTTGCATAATATGCGGGTTCCCGGAAGTTTTGTGCCCTCAGGAAGTAAACCAATTTGTATCGCTTTTATAAATTCAAAAACGATTTGCAGATATAAAGCAGTCGCTTCTTCAGGCTTAAGCTGAATGAAACTTTTGAAAGGAATTTGAACCGGACTATCCATTTTTATAAAACTGGTACACATTAGTAGTACGGCAAGATACTACTTTTGCAAAAAATTAAAACAAATGACAAAACTTTATTTTGCTGCACTGACTCTGATATGTGTTAGTTTACAAGCTCAGGTGCAAAAAGATACCATTAATATTGATGAAGTAATTATTCATGAAAATAGGTTTAGTACGCCAATATCTAAGAAAAACAGAAACGTATATGTAATTGATAAAGCAACAATTGCAAAACTGCCGGGACGATCTGTTCAGGAAATTCTGCAATATGCCAATGGCGTCGATCTAAGACAAAGAGGACCGTTTGGAAGTCAGGCTGACGTCAGTGTTGATGGCGGAAGCTTTGAGCAAACCGTTGTTCTTCTGAACGGAACTAAAATAATAGATTCCCAAACGGCACACAATATGCTAAACCTGCCTATTCCGGTTGAGGTTATCGAGAGAATCGAAATCATTCGTGGTCCGGCAGCGCTTACTTACGGGATTAATAGTCTGACCGGAGCGATTAATATTATTACCAAAAAGCCAACAAAATCAGGATTTATGGTAAATTCTTATGCAGGATCGAATTTCGAAAAAGACACCCAGGATACCGGAGATACATTTTACGGTACCGGAATTCAGGTGGGCGGTGTTTTGAGCAAAGAGAAACAGCAACATTCACTTTTTGCTTCTCACGATAAAAGCAACGGATATAGATACAATACGGCTTTCGAAAACAATAAAATATTCTATCAGGGTAATTACCAACTCAACGATAAAAATGAAATTTTAAGTTCGTTTGGTTACATCAATAACGGTTTTGGTGCCAACGGATTTTATGCAGCACCAGGCGATAAGAATTCAAGTGAAGTCGTGCAAACTACATTTGCATCTGTACAATCTAAACATCAGTTGTCTGAAAAATGGACATTGATGCCAAGATTGAGTTACCGATACAATTATGACGACTACCGCTATTACGGAATTGCAAACTTAAATGCCGGAAGAAGCCAGCATTATACCAATTCATTTGCTGCAGAAGTTAACACATCGTACAAGATGGAAAATGGTGAACTAGGATTTGGTGCAGAAGCAAGAAGTGAGGACATAAGTTCGTCTAATATTGGAGAACATAATCGTGAAAATTACGGACTTTATCTACAATACAGAACCACTTTTATAGAAAAACTGGATGTAAATTTAGGAGCTTATCTTAATTATAATTCAGATTACAAATGGCAGGTCTATCCTGGGCTTGATGCCAGTTACGCCATAACAGATGCTTTTAAGATCATAGGGAACATCGGGACAAGTCAGCGTATTCCTTCGTTTACGGATTTATACCTCAACCAGCGTCCGGGAAACATAGGAAATCCTAATCTTGAAACCGAAAATGCTTTTCAGAGCGAAGTAGGATTCAAATACATCAAACGCGATTTTACTTTTAATGCCAATTATTTCTATAGAAAAATCAACAATTTTATCGACTGGACCAGAAATGTTACCACAGAACCTTACCAGAGTAATAACTATGGCAATCTGAATACAAACGGTTTTAACCTGCGTACCAATTATAGTACACACTTTTCTGCGAATTCGAGATTAAATATCAATCTGGCGTATTCGTATTTAGATTTCAAATTTCAGGATGTTATTCCGGTAGTTTATTCTAAATATCTGGTTTCATCATTAGAACATCAAATAACCAATACAATAGATTTTCAGCATAAAAATTTTACTGCTTTATTTGCGACTCGTTTCAGTCAGAGAGTAACCGGACCATCTTATTGGGTAAATGATTTTAGAGTAAGTCAGGCGATCAAAAAAGTAACAGTTTATGTCGATGCACAAAACATCTTCAATACCACATATTATGAAGTAGGAGCAGTTCCTCTTCCTTCGAGATGGTTTAGTTTAGGAGTGAAATTTGTGACTTTCTAAGCTTCACTAATATTTTAGATAAAGAAATAAAAGCCTTTAATCCGTTTGTGGTTAAAGGCTTTTTGTATTTCCAGGCCTATTAAAGAATATTGAAAATCATTTTAGAATTAATTTTCTAAGTTTGTATAACATCATCCGTCATAAAGTTTACGTACTTATAATTTTAAAAAAGATTCAAACTTGAAAATTCCTATTTACAACCAGAGATCAGAAGCAGTAGGAGGGATCTATATTGGTGAGTTATCTGTATTAGTAAAAGATTCTGATGTTATAAAAAAATTAGGAGCACATCGGGATGATTTTTATATTTTTTTTGTGCTCACAAAAGGAAAAGTCATCATGAAATGTGATATGGTAGATGTAAAGATAAATGCTCAAAGTGTTGTCGTTATTAAGCCATTTCAAATTCATTCGCCACAATTTATTTCGCCTGATGCTGCCGGATATTACATAGGTGTGGCACCATTTTTAATTCCGAATAATTGTGCTACCGTTTTTCAGAACTTGAAAATTGCGAATCAGGTCAGTAAAATTGATAAATTTCAGAAGAAAGATGTTTTAGAAACGGTGTCGTTGCTACACCGTTCTTTTGAAAATAGTACTTCGAATAAAACACCTATTGTCAATGGTCTTTTTAGTGCTTTGGTCTATCGTTTTGTAAATATATATTCAGAATCAAATAAGTTAACAACGGAAATTAAAAATCAAGCGGTACAGATTTATTCTAATTTTAAAAAATTACTATCTGATTTTACTTTTTTAGAAAGTCCCTCTTTCTTTGCTGAAAAATTAAATGTCACCACTTCGCATTTAAATTATTGTGTGAATGTTGCGACGGGAAAATCGGTAACGTATTGGCTTCAGAACGCCATGATTTTAGAAGCGCAACGATTATTGTACTACACAGATAATGATGTAAAGGAAATCGCTTTTATGTTAGGATTTGAGGATCATACTTATTTCTCCAGATTGTTTAAAAAAATAAACGGTGAAACACCTTTAGCCTTCCGGTTAAAATTCCGCGAATAGTCCAATCATCCCTATTTCTTCTTCAATTAATTCTTTTTGTTTTAGTTTCAATTTTGTATCGAAATTAAAACATACCATTATGAATTCGATGCCCAAGATTATTGGAGATTTTATGGAACTGGCGTTTACTAGCAAGATTTGCAAAGTAAGCGTTGCAGCGACTAAAATGCTCAGCGAAAATGTAAAAATGATCCAGTTCAGAGGTCATTTTCCCCACATTAATTTTAAAATAGGACAAGCCATAGTCATTAGAATAGATGATACAAATTATCGCAATTACACGCCCAGTAAATGGAATAGTGCACAAGGATGGTTTGAAGTTATTTTTCATATTCATAAAAACGGTCCCGGAAGTTATTTTGTAGAAAACTTAAAACCCAATGATCAGGTAACAGTGGGATTACCGCGAGGTTTTGAGTTTTTTAAAAAGGAAGAAAAGTATCATTTCTTTTATGGAGATGAAACTTGTATCAGCGTTTTTAAAAGTATCAAAGACGAAATTAATGCCGGCGAAAATAATTATTTAGGCATTTTAGAATTAGATGCAAGTACCGCTGAAATCCCAAAGATGTTGGGACTTGAAGTGGATATCGTGCAAAAAACAAACATAAAAGCCGAATTTGCAATCGAAATGCTGAATAAATTAGATCCTAAAATTTGGGATTTATGGCAGCATGGACAATTTTATTTAATGGGAAATGCGAAGTCAATTCAGGCCTTTAGAAAAGTCTTAAAAGAAAAAGGTGTTCTAAATAAAAAAATCTATACGCAGCCGTATTGGGCAGAAGGAAAAATTGGACTTTGATTTATTATTAACTGGTTTGGATGATTCTTCGTTTGGGCCTTGAAAAAATAAATACATAGAAACATAGATTTTATGTGTCGCAGAGACAAAAAGAAATATATTTCTTCTCGATATATAGTTATGTGTGTTTTAAATAAATGAAACGCCTTTTTTAAGCAAGTAAAGCTATTTTTCTACGTATTAAAGTTTTTATAATCAGTGGGTTATTATTGTAGTTGAAAGTGAGTTGAGATTGTCTTATTGAAATTTGGTACAATTTAGAACAACGGATTTCAGGATTTTTGTATCGCAAAATAGTAGTTTTGAGGTCAAACAAATTTAATTCCTTAACCACTAAAAAGGTTCAAAATGGTACATGAAAGAGTGATGGAGAAGTTGGGCATATTGGCCGATGCTGCAAAATATGACGTATCATGTTCATCAGCTTTAAGCAATAGAAAGAATAAAGACAAAGGATTGGGAGATTCTAAAGGATATGGCATTTGTCATTCGTTTACCGAAGACGGACGTTGCGTCTCTTTACTGAAAATCCTGCTGACCAATCATTGTATTTTTGACTGTGCATATTGTGTAAGCCGAAAAAGCAACGATATAAAACGTGCTGCTTTTACAGTAGATGAGGTGGTTGATCTTACTATCGGTTTTTACAGAAGAAATTATATAGAAGGACTTTTTTTGAGTTCCGGCATCTTTGACAATGCCGATTATACAATGGAACGCTTGGTTCGAATAGCGAAGAAATTACGATTAGAGCACAATTTTAATGGTTATATTCACCTTAAAGCGATTCCCGGAGCTAGTGACCAATTGTTGAAAGAAGCCGGAATGTATGCCGACCGTCTGAGTGTAAATGTCGAAATGCCAACAGAACAAAGCCTTAAATTACTGGCGCCGGATAAAAATCATATCGACGTGATCAAACCCATGGAATACCTCAAGAATGAAATTGTTGGTTATCGGGAAGAAAAAAAACTCAATTACAAAGCGCCGCTTTTTGCTCCTGCAGGTCAAAGTACCCAAATGGTTATTGGTGCAACAAAAGAGAGTGATCTTGAAATATTGGGCATGGCAGATTATTTCTATCAGCAAATGAATATGAAACGTGTGTATTATTCCGGATATGTGCCAATAAGTAATGACAATCGTCTTCCTGCAATTGGAACACCGGTTCCTATTATACGCGAAAACCGTTTGTATCAGGCCGATTGGCTAATACGATATTATGGATTTAATGTAAATGAGATTGTTGGGTTCAATCAACCAAATCTCGATCTGGATATTGATCCTAAACTAGGATGGGCTTTGCGAAATCTGAATCAATTTCCTGTAGATATAAACACCGCAGATTTAGAACTTATAAAACGCATTCCCGGTATTGGTTTTTTAAGTGCCACTAAAATAGTCGCTGCAAGACAATTTAAAAAACTGATGCCACAGGATTTGCAAAAGTTAGGAATTGCTTATACCCGTGCCAAATATTTTCTGGCATTTGCAACACCGTTTCAAATGCAGAAAGATTTAACTTCTATACAAATCAAAAGTCAGATTTTAAATTCTCAAAAGAGTAAGTATAAAAATGATTTCTCAAATCAACTTGCTTTATTTTAGTTGATTAAATGTCATGCTGTAATTTTTAAAACATAGAAACGTAGCCTTTTTTTATTAAATAAATCGTTGCACTTGATTAAAATGCACATAGCTACGCGAAAGAAATGTATTTCTTTTTTAGATATAAATCTATGTTTCTATGTGTTTAATTTCGTGCAAGCGAACATACGAAGTAATTGTAATAACTGAATTAAATTAAATGACACAAGTAATTTATGACGCAACTTATGAAGGATGGCTCACAGCTGTATTTGAAATTTACGAATATAAGCTTGGCGATATTGTTTTTGTAAAAAACGAAGTTTCTAATTCTTTGCTTTTTTCAACCACTCATTTTGTAACAACAGATCCTGACAAAGCAAAGCGCGTTTTAAGTGGTTTACAAAAACGCCTGTCGGCAGAAGGAATTTCGAATATTTACAAAGCTTTTTTATCAGAAGTAAATCAGATAGAGGAAACAATGTTTCAGTTTGTAAAATATGTACTCGCCAGTTCAATAAATATAGAAAGAGATTTAAGCAACAGTACAGTTTTAGATATAAAAAAGGCGGCTCGATTAACGGGCAAAGAAAGTCACCGAATGGAAGCATTTGTGCGGTTCAAATTAACCAAAGATCAATTGTATTATGCCATTGTTGAGCCGGATTGTGATGTGTTACCACTTATAGAAAGCCATTTTAAAAACCGTTACGCAGATCAGCGTTGGTTAATATATGATGCAAAGCGCAAATATGGAATTTATTATGACCTCGAAAATGTTGCAACCGTACAATTGCAATTCAATCCGGAAGCTGCTTCTTCGAAATTCTTAACTGAAATCTGTGACGAAAAGGAAGAATTTTTTCAAAATCTTTGGAAACGTTATTTCAGCAGTGTCAATATTGAATCGAGAAAGAACATGCGACTTCATCTTCAGCATATGCCAAAACGATATTGGAAGAATTTGACCGAGAAAATTCCTGATTTCAAAAAATAAATAATGACCAATTTCGAGGTGAAATAGCAGTAAAATTAATGCTAAATATACCTTAGTTTCTCTTCTTCGATATCTAAATAATGCATTTGTCGTCTTATAATGGTTTCATCAAGAGTTTGATCTTCTTTGTTTTTATTAATCAGCCATTGCCTTTGCTTGTCTAATAAGTCGAGATAGATTACTTTAAGTTCTTTTCCTATTTGTTCGTCATCAATGCCATTGCTGTATTGTTCCCATTTCTGGATAAGATGCTGTAGCGAAGAATTGCTTTCGATCTGATCGCTGTAATTACTCTTTAGATAATCTAAAGCAAATTCGGCTAATTCGTGGCGCAGGTTATTATGAGCTTCTTCTTTTGGCAGAGGATCATACATATCAGTAAGATTGATTTTTTTAATAAAATAAGGCAATGTGAGTCCCTGAATTACCAGAGTTAAAAGAATAACGATAAACGTGATAAACAAGATGAGGTTCCGTTGCGGAAAACCGTTGCCATTATTAAGATAAACAGGTATAGATAAGGCAGCAGCCAATGATACAACACCTCTCATTCCCGTCCAGCCCAGTATAAACGGAGTTTTATAACCGGGATTTCTGCTGTCAGCAACCGTGATAAAATTTCGTGCAACAAGCGTCACCAAAACGGCTCCGTAAGAAGATATCATTCTACTGATTATTAAGACAAATGTTATCAGAACGCCATAACCAATTGCGGACGAAATGCTAACATCTTCGACTTTAAGACCGTTTGTAATTTGTGGCAGATCTAAGCCAATCAGCATAAACACAAAACCATTCAGAATAAAAGTAAGGCTTTGCCAAACATTGATGCCCTGCAAACGAGATTTACTGCTCAAAAATCGGTGTCGGTTATTAGACAAAAGCAATCCGCCACATACTACGGCCAATACACCGGAACTATGAACTTCTTCGGCAGCCAGATAAATAATATAGGGTGTAAGCAAAGACAAAACAATATCGACATTTGCATCTGTAGGCAAATATTTGTGCGCTTTCATAAAAAGCCAGCCAATTAATAACCCAATTCCAACTCCGCCAAAAATCATCCAGCTAAAACTAACGGCGGCTTTATAAAATATAAATTGCTCTGTTGCAACGGCAATCATTGCAAATCTGAAAATAATTAAAGAAGAGGCGTCATTCAGCAAACTTTCGCCTTCTAAAATTGATGAAATAGTTTTGGGTACTTTTACAAATTTCAAAATAGCACCGGCACTTACTGCATCCGGAGGAGATACAATTCCGCCCAAGACAAAACCAAGCGCCAATGAAAATCCGGGAATAATATAATTAGCAACTAAGGCAACAGATAATGCCGAAACAAAAACAACTACAAAGGCAAAACTGGTAATAATGCGTCGCCAGCGCCACATTTCTTTCCATGAAACCGTCCAGGCCGCTTCGTACAGTAAAGGAGGCAGAAATATAAAGAATATTAAATCAGGTTCGATTTGTATTAAAGGCACCTTTGGGATAAAGCTGATTGCCAATCCGGCCAATACCAACAATATCGGATAAGCTACTTTTATTTTATTGGCCAACATAATCAGTAATAAAATAACAATTAACAAACCTAAATAAAAAGGGAAATTCTCTAGCATTCTTGTGGTTTATGAAATTTGGTTTATGATTTTTTAGTTTAAATTTCTGTATTCAATTGGTGTAAAACCCGTATTCTTTTTAAACATTCTATTAAAGTGCTGTGGATATTTAAAACCCAGTTCAAACGCAATTTGACTGACTGATTTATCAGTATCGAAAATTCGTTCTTTCGCCACATTTATCAACTTTAACTGAATGTGTTCCTGAGCTGATTTGCCTGTTTCTTTTTTTATTAAATCGCCAAAATAATTAGCCGAAAGATGCAAACGATCTGCAAAATATCCCACCGAAGGTAAACCTGTATCTTGTGCACTTTCAGATTGAAAATAATCCTGTAATAAATTTTCAAATTTTGATAAAACGTCAGTATTAATATTTTCTCTGGTAATGAATTGTCTGTCATAAAAGCGAACACAATAATTTAGTACCAACTCTATATTATTACTTATAATGCTTTTGCTATGTTTATCAATAGACTGGCTTAATTCGTATTGTAATTTACTAAATAAATCTTTTATTATTTGCTGTTCTTTTAAAGATAAATGAAGAGCTTCATGCGATTCATAAGAAAAGAAAGAATACTGACTCATGTTTTTTGCCAGCGAAGTGCCTTTTATCAGATCAGGATGAAATAGAATCGCTAATCCTGTAGGATGATAATCTTCGGGGTTATTTACTTCAATAACTTGTCCGGGCGAAACAAACACCATTGTACCATCATCATAATCATAATTATTGCGGCCATATTTTAATTCGCCGCAATTTCCGGCCTTCAGGAATATGGCATAAAACCCAAAATGCATGCGCGTATGATTGGGTAATGCTTTTGTTGCAGAGTTATCAAAAACACTTATTAAAGGATGTTGCGTTTCAATACCTTTAAATTGATTGTACTGAGCGATTTTTTCGAGTTTTATAATAGGATCCATGATGCAACTTTTAAAATTATTAATGCAAATATACTACTCAGATTATTAATAACTTAGCGTGATAATTCTAATCAGTAAAAATGGTATTAATAACAGTAATTTGTATAAAAGAAAGCTTTTAATATTGAATGAACTTTGTATTGACAAGATGATAGACAATTTAGTCAAAAAAAAGCAATATGAAAACAAGAATATTAGGAACACAAGGATTAGAAGCTTCTGCATTAGGAATGGGATGTATGAACCTGAGTTTTGGAACAGGAAAAGCAGTTGATATAAACGAAGGAATTAAAGTAATTCGTTCAGCATATGAAAAAGGAATCACTTTTTTTGATACTGCAGAAGCTTACGGACCTTTTACAAACGAAGAGTTAGTAGGAGAATCATTGAAACCTTTTCGAAAAGAAGTTGTTATTGCAACAAAATTCGGAATGATTTCGGATACCGGAATTAACAGCAAACCGGAACACATTCGCAAAGTGGTTGAAGCCTCCTTAAAACGATTACAAACAGATTATGTTGATTTATTATACCAACATCGGGTAGATCCAAATGTGCCAATCGAAGATGTTGCAGGAACCATAAAAGATTTGATTCAGGAAGGAAAAGTAAAATACTTTGGACTTTCAGAAGCGGGTGCAGAAACGATTCAGCGTGCCCATGAGATTCAGCCGGTTTCAGCAGTTCAGAACCAGTATTCGATCTGGACAAGAGAGCCGGAAGTAAAAGTTTTGCCATTATGTGACGCATTAGGAATTGGTTTTGTGCCGTGGGGGCCAATTGGTACTGGTTTTTTGACAGGTAAAATTACGCCGGACACCAAATTTGACAGCGATACAGATTTACGTGCTGCTTTCCCACGTTTTACTTCGGAAGCCATTAGAGCAAATATGCCTGTTGTGGAGTTGCTGACAAAAATTGCTAATAGAAATAATGCCACACCTGTGCAAATAGCCTTGGCGTGGTTATTAGCTCAAAAGCCTTTTATAGTGCCAATTCCCGGAATGGATAAAATAGAATATTTAGATGATAATATTAAATCTGCAGCTGTCGAACTTTCGATAAAAGATTTACAGGAAATAGAAGAAGGACTTGCAAAAATAACTTTTCAGGGAGCAAGACTTAATGAAGGATTACTCGGTTTATCTGAAGAATAAATAGTAAGCTCTTAACTTTTTTTAACTACTATAAATTATATAAAGTGAAAAATATTATTTTAAATAACGGTCTCGAAATGCCATTGTTAGGATTTGGGGTTTATCAAATTCCAGATGCTGACGAATGTGAAAAAAGTGTGCTAAATGCTATCGAAGCAGGTTATAGATTAATTGATACCGCTACGGCTTACGGTAATGAAGAAGCGGTAGGGAAAGCCATTCAAAAAAGCAGAGTGCCACGTGAAGATTTGTTTATTACTACAAAACTTTGGGTTTCAGACACAGGTTACGAAAAAACTAAAAAAGCGTTTGAAACTTCGTTAGAAAAACTACAATTAGAGTATCTTGATTTGTACTTAATTCATCAGCCTTATGGAGATGTTTACGGTTCATGGCGCGCAATGGAAGAATTATATGAAGAGGGGAGAATAAAAGCTATTGGCGTAAGTAATTTTTATCCGGACCGTTTGCTGGATCTGATTATTCATAACAAAATAGTTCCGGCTGTTAATCAAATTGAGACACATCCTTTTCATCAGCAAATTGAGACACAAAATTTTTTGAAAGAAAACAAAGTGCAAATAGAAAGTTGGGGACCATTTGCAGAAGGTCGAAATAATATGTTTACCAACAAATTATTGGTTTCAATAGCGGGTAAATACAATAAAAGTGTAGCACAAATTATCTTGCGCTGGTTGATCCAGAGAGAAGTTGTGGCGATTCCGAAATCAGTTAAAAAAGAAAGAATTGCTGAAAATATTGATATTTTTGATTTTGAATTATCTTTAGAAGATATGGATGTAATTTCGATTTTAGATACTAAAAAAAGTGTTTTCTTCGATCATCGCGATCCTGAAATTGTAAAATGGATTGGTAGTCGATAGTGTGGAAACGGATAAAACAGCAGATAATAAATCGCAAATTCTGGAGATAACGCGCCAATTGACACAGTTGATGATTGAAAGGAATACAATAGAAATCAATGCTATTTTGGATGCAAACTTTACGCTCACACATATTACGGGATATGTGCAGTCAAAAGAAGAATGGTTTTCTGAAATTGAAAGTGAGCGAATGAAATATTACTCCTTTCAGGAAGTTAAAACTTCAGTAACAATTGATGGAGATAAAGCGGTGTTTGTTGGTCAGAACATTTTAGATGCCAGAATTTGGGGAACCAGAAATAATTGGCGTTTACAGCAAACAATGCAATTGGAAAAACGAAAAGGAAAGTGGATTATACTAAAATCGGTAGCTACCACTTTTTGAATAAAATTAATATAAAAAATGAAATTATGGAAAAGAGAATATTAGGAACACAAGGATTAGAAGTTTCTGCACTGGGATTAGGTTGTATGGGATTGAGTTTTGCTTATGGTGCGGTGATAGAAAAACAACAGGCAATAAAAATAATCAGAGAAGCACACGAGCAGGGAATTAACTTTTTTGATACTGCCGAAGCTTACGGAATTGCCAACGAAGAACTGGTAGGAGAAGCTTTAAGTCCCTTTAGAAAAGAAGTTGTTATTGCGACAAAGTTTGGTTTTAAAGGAGGAAATGCACTTAACGGACAAGATAGCCGACCAGAAAACATCAGGGCCGTTGCCGAGGAATCTTTAAGACGTTTGAAAACTGATGTTATTGATTTGTTTTACCAACACAGAGTAGATCAAAATGTGCCAATAGAAGATGTGGCCGGAACGGTAAGAGATCTAATACAAGAAGGAAAAGTAAAATACTTTGGAATGTCTGAAGCTAGCGTGACCTCTATTAGAAAAGCGCACGCAGTTCAACCTGTAACAGCTTTGCAAAGCGAATATTCGATTTGGTGGAGAGAACCGGAATTAGAAATTTTGCCGGCACTAGAAGAATTAGGAATTGGTTTTGTATCATTTAGCCCGTTAGGAAGAGGTTTTTTAACCGGAGCGATTACTGAAAACACAAGCTTTGAGTCTACGGACTTTAGAAGTACTTTGCCTCGTTTTAGTGAAGAAAACAGAAAAGCAAATCAGAAATTAGTTGATTTACTGGCGATAATTGCTTCTCAAAAGCAAGCAACTCCAGCGCAAATTGCCTTAGGTTGGTTATTGGCACAAAAACCTTGGATTGTACCAATTCCGGGAACAACAAAATCACACCGATTAACAGAAAATATTGGTGGAGCCTCAATTAATTTATCGACAGAAGACGTTAAAAAAATTGACGATGCTTTTGCTCAAACCACAATACAAGGAGATAGATACCCGGCTCATTTGCAAAAAGCAGTAGGTAAATAAAATGAGGTTGTCTGAAAAGACGACCTCTTTCTTTTATTATACTAGTAAATTTACAGAGTGTTTCTTGAAAAATGTAAATTTGGGCTAAAATGGTCTTCTATAAACTTTTCTAAAGCTTCTACGAGATCAAAAATGAGGTTAAAATTGCCCAAACGGATTTTAGCGATCCATTTAGAAAAGTTGTGAGCAATAGCAATCAGGCCAAATTCAGTATTTACTTTGGCTGTTTTGGTAAGTGTAAATCTTTTAAATCCTTTGTTTTGCTTGATGTTACCAAAAACCGGCTCTGGTTCAATACATCTTTTACTATAAATTTCCCTGCCCAATTCACTTTCTAAATTCTCTCTTGCCTTGAATTTCAGTCTTTGAAGATTGTGATTAATTTCTATCCGTCTGTTCCCCTTAGCTTTAAAGCATTGCCCCCGCAGAGGACATCCTGCGCAATTTAAAGCCTCATATACCGAATGATACTGTTCAAAACCAGTTGTAGTTTTTGATTTCTTAGTAAAGATACGAGGCATTTGCTGCCCCATTGGACAAACCAAAAAGTCTTGCTCATTATTATGAAACAGGTTTTGTGCGTGGAATAAATTGTTTTTATGCTTACGGGTCTCTTCGATACGGTACATGTTGTAGGGAACAAAAAAATCAATTTCTTTGTCTTCAAGGAGTTGATAATTTTCCTCACTTCCATAGCCCGCATCGGCTATAACTTTTGCAGATTGTTTGCCGTAGTTGCTTTTGAATCCTTCTAAGTGAGTCTTTAATGTGGTAAAATCAGTAGAAGTCTGGTGGGTGGAGTAATGTGTAATAATTTGATTTTCTGTAGAAATCTGAATATTATAACCCGCTTTTAATTGTCCGTTGCCCATATGATCTTCTTTCATGCGCATAAAAGTAGCATCGGTATCGGTTTTCGAATAACTGTTTCTATCCCCCAGAATTTCGAGATGTTTCTCATATTCTTTAAGTTTTACAAGCTGTTCTTTCTCGAGTTTTTGAAGTGATTTGTTCTGCTGTTTACTCAGCTTCTGCTTTTTTTCACTTTGGTTGATCTCGTGTATTTTTTCTTCTAATTTCTTACTGTCTACCTTGGTATCAGTTTGGTTATCAGTATGCATAATGTCTGACTCGATAGCCTGACCAATATCTGCCAGAACAGCATCGATTTTTCCCTGAAGCCTGTCTTTATGTTTTTCAACTGCTTTCTTCCACACAAAGCTGTATTTATGTGCGTTGGCTTCTATTTTAGTACCATCAATAAATTGTCTCTCCAGGCTAATGAGCTCTAAATCTACCATCATCAGAACGACCTGGCTGAAAAGTTTTTCGATATTCCCTTTTAATTTTTTTCCTCTAAAGTCATTGATAGTTCTAAAATCCGGCTGAAGTCCTCCCGAGAGCCACATAAAATATATATTCTCCTTCACGGCTCTAGCCAGCTTTCGGCTGGAATAGGTATTATTGAGATATCCGTAAAACAATATTTTCAATAACATCTTAGGATGGTAGCTGGATCTTCCACCGCCTTTAAACTGTGATATAATCTCGGAAATTTCCAACTGTTCAACAACACTGTCTATTAATCGGGCAGAATGATTCTCTGGGATCAGATCATTTAAATTCAATGGAAAAAGATCTTGCTGGTGAACCGAATGAGGCTTAAAAACTGGCTGCATAATCATTGATTTTAGTACTTAAATATAAGAAAAATCAATGTGTAAAACAAAAAAAAACTGCCCGAAATTACTTTTCGGACAGCCTCTTATATGAAAATTGATTTACAAAGTAAAACTATTTGTCTTTTAATAATTTTTCTAAATATTCGATTTTAACTTTTTTAGCTTGTAATAAACGTTCGTAAAGTTTTTTGTTTTCCTTTACTGATTCCATTAGTTTTTCCAATGGATTGAAAGTGCAATGATTTGCATTGTTAACCAGTCCGTTCGCAATACTATTATCATTAAAAGTATTAAAATAACTAATCATATTTTCTTCTGAGAAATTTTTAATTACTTCTACACTCACACCAAGTGCCTTGCGATATCAGTAAGTTTTTCCTGATCAATAGTTTCGCCGTTTTCTATAGCCGAAACTGATTATTGATTCGTTCCTAAAGCTTGCACCAAAGCTTCTTGTTTAAGGTCTTTCAGTTCATGAATACGGCTAATTTTTCGCCCTATATGATATGGTTTTCTTACTGTGCTCATAGTTCAAAGATATTTAAAATTCTTTAAAATTTTTCGGGTTTGGTAAAACACATTGCTTTAGCTGTAAAATACATTTTTATAAAATTGTATAAAAATGTAGTGTTTTGAAAAAAGTACAATTTTTCAGACAATGTAATGGTTTGAAAATATTGAATTATGAGGTTTGTTGTTTATTCCTCTTCTTCTAAACCATCAACGGCAGAAATCTGATCCAGTATATTGGTTTGGTTGGGCGAAATGTAGTTTTTTACTTCAGGAGTGTTTTCTTTCTTAAAAAGAATGTCTAATGCGTTGTAAAGTCTTAGTAAAACATCTCTGTCTTCTTTTTCAATTTCTAAAGCTGTATTAAAATTAAAAACGTAGTTATTCGAATTGCGTACTTCTACTTTTATCGTTTTTGATGTGATTTTAAATTTAACTATATCCATTGTTGCTTCTTTTTTAGATATTTGAGATGTTCTTATGAAGTTTTTTAAACAAAACTACAATAAAAAAACCCTAATCAATTGATGATTAGGGTTTTGTTTTTATGTAGCGAGGACGGGAGTTGAACCCGTGACCTCAGGGTTATGAATCCTGCGCTCTAACCAACTGAGCTACCTCGCCAAGATTGCAAGTGAACCGTGTTCCTCATTGCGGGTGCAAAGATAGAAATATTATTAAAGCTTACAAGAATAAAATGAAGAAAAAATAATTTTTTTAAAAATGCATTGTTTTTGGACATATATTCTTATATTTCCAAAAAATTAAAAGTAGCACATGGAGTCAAAAATACGTTACGAAATCGAGTTTCCCATAAATTCTTCGCCGCAATTATTGTATCAATATATATCAACGCCGTCAGGTTTGTCAGAATGGTTTGCAGATAATGTAAATTCAAGAGGCGAATTTTTCACTTTTATCTGGAACGACTCGCAGGAAAAAGCGCGTTTAGCTTCTAAAAAAACAGGAGAAAAAGTAAAATTCAAATGGGTTGATGAAAGCAGTAAGGATACTGAATACTTTTTTGAACTTCATATTTTGGTTGATGAATTAACAAAAGATGTATCATTAATGGTAGTCGATTTTGCTGAAAAAGAAGAAGTAGGAGAAGCTAAACAATTGTGGGAGAATCAGATTTCAGATCTGAAACATCTTATAGGTTCTGTTTAGTGAATTTCTATTTTATACCTTATATTTGCCCTGAACAAAATTCAGGGTTTTTTTATGATCAATTTTAACGGAAACATAGTAGCGCAGGACGATAATATATTAACTCAAAATCGTGCTTTTTTGTACGGAGACGGAGTTTTTGAAACGCTAAAAATAGTCAATAATAAAATCTTGTTTCTTGAAGATCATTATTTTAGGTTAATGGCTTCGATGCGTGTAGTTCGAATGGAAATTCCTATGAACTTTACAATGGAGTATTTTGAAGAAGAGGTTTTAAGCCTGGTGAATCAAAAAAGTATTTCGGCATCAGCCAGAGCAAGAATTACTGTTTTTAGAAAAGACGGAGGTTTGTATTTACCAAAAACGAATGAAGTTTCATATTTAATTCACGCAACTGCACTTGAAAGCGTTTCTTATGCTGTAAATATTGCCGAATATGAAGTTGATTTGTATAAAGACTTCTATGTAACCAAGCAGTTATTATCGTCTATTAAAACGACTAATAAATTGATAAATGTTACGGGAAGCATTTTTGCACACGAAAATGGTCTTGCCAATTGCATTTTAGTAAACGATACTAAAAATGTTGTAGAAGCATTGCAAGGCAATTTGTTTATGGTTATGGGTAAAAAACTGATCACTCCGCCAATTTCCGAAGGATGTCTGAACGGAATTATGCGCAAACAAATAATAGCTCTGGCTAAAAAAGTTGAAGGCATAGAAATGCTTGAAGAAATAATTTCGCCATTTGATCTTCAAAAAGCTGACGAATTATTTCTGACAAATGTAATCACAGGGATACAACCGATAACTAAGTATCGAAAAAAGGAGTTTACAAGTAATCTGGCGCATTTATTAGTGCAGAAACTAAATGAATCCATTTCTGAAAATTAATTCAGATATGGATTTTCAGGTGCATTCGACCAAATAAGATAATCGCCTCCGAGCTCAATAATCTGCTCTTTCCAAAAATGGGTGGTTGACTTTCCGATAATTTTATTTTTATAACTATTATCAGTGATGATCCATGAGTTTCCTTGCATTTCATTCTCAAGCTGATTTTCGTCCCAACCAGTATAACCTAAGAAAAAGCGAATATTGTTTTTGCCAATAGATCCGTCGTTTATTAAGTCTTTGGTCGATTCGAAATCACCTCCCCAATAAATCCCATTTGAAATCTCAACACTATTTGGAATCAATTCCGGGATATTGTGAATAAAATAAAGGTTGTCTTGTTCAACCGGCCCCCCGTTGTATATCTTGAAAGTGGCATCAATCTCAGGAATTAAATCATTAATAGTATACTTTAATGGCTTATTAATGATAAAACCTATCGATCCTTCTTTGTTATGGTCTGCTAATAAAATTACCGATCTATTAAAAGATAAATCTCCAATTATAGAAGGCTCGGCAATAAGCAGGTGTCCTTTTTTTAATTTTTCTGAAATCATACGGCTACAATTTTTATTAAATTTAATAATAAAATTTTTAAAATCACAAATAAAATCGTTAAACCGCATAAAAAAACCCTCCATGGGAGGGTTTTGATTATATTATAAGTTTAGAGAACTTTCTTACTTAGTTCACTGCACCTTCTAATTCAGCTCCAGCTTTAAATTTTACTACATTTTTAGCAGCAATCTGAATAGTTTTTCCTGTTTGAGGGTTTCTTCCGTCTCTTGCAGCTCTAGCAGATACAGACCATGATCCAAAACCTACTAATGAAACTCTCCCACCTTTTTTCAAAGTAGCTCCTACGTTTCCTAAAAATGACTCTAAAGCTAATTTTGCCGCAGCTTTTGTGATTCCTGCATCAGCAGCGATAGCATCGATTAATTCTGATTTGTTCATAATAATTAGTTATTAATTGTTGGTTAAAAAAAATTGTTAATACACAAATTTAGTAGGAAATCCGTTCCTTGCAAGTGTTTTCTTTAATTTTAGCAAAAATTGTTGATAACTTGCTTTTTTTGTTCATAACGCAAGTCGTTTTCCGCTCAAAATCAGGTAAAAACCCCTGTTTTACTGACCTTAATAGACCTTTGTGCTATCAGAAAATGTTATACCGTTCAATAATTCGGCAACTTGCATTCTCTTTTTTCCTGGTAATTGCAAACCTAAAAGCTGAATAAAGCCATCTTTGATCGCGATCTTGATTTCTTTTTTGCTGCTAATCAAGCTTCCAACTTCATAAGAATGGGATTCCTCAATAAGTTTTGCCTCGTATATTTTGATACTTAATTCTTCCTCCTTGTCTTTTAAGAAGCACCAGGAAGCCGGATATGGACTTAATCCGCGAATTAAATTATTGATTTCTTCTCCGGATTTGGTCCAGTCGATCTTACAATTTTCCTTATTGAGTTTGTAAGCCGTTTTAATTTCGGCATCATCTTTCTGGATTGTTGTTGTTACATTTCCGCTTTCGATAACCTTTAAAGTTTCAATTACCGTTTCGCTTCCTAGCAACATTAATCGGTCGTGTAATTGTCCTGCATTTTCTTCCGGTTCAATAGCAATTTCCGAATTTAAGATCATTGCGCCGGTGTCGATTTTGTCATCAATAAAGAAAGTGGTAACGCCCGTTTTTGTTTCTCCATTAATAATAGCCCAGTTAATAGGTGCAGCGCCACGATAATTTGGTAATAAAGACGCATGAAGATTAAAGGTGCCCAAGCTTGGCATTTCCCAAACTACTTTTGGTAACATTCTAAAAGCAACAACAATTTGTAAATTAGCATTCAGAGCCTTTAATTCGGCAAGAAAACTTTCATCTTTTAAATTTGTGGGTTGCAATAAGGTAAGATTGTTCGACAGTGCATATTCTTTTACTGCCGAATATTTTATTTTTTGTCCGCGTCCAGCCGGTTTGTCTGCAGCGGTAATAACGCCAACAACATCGTAATTGTTTTTGATAATGGTGTCCAAAATGCCAACAGCAAATTCCGGAGTTCCCATGAATATGATTCTCAATTTTTCCATTATAATTTTAAAGTGTATTTATTATTAGGCTGAATGATAATGTAATTGTTTTCAAGTAATTCCTGAAGCGCCAAAATTACATCCTTTGTATCTAGTTTTATTTTAGCCTCGATCTCTCTCGAAGTCAAAGCTGCTGTTCTCAACAAGTGCAGGATTTTATCTGCAATCGAATCCGCTTCCGTTATTTTTCCCTTTTGGGTAATGCAATACGAGCAGACTCCGCAATTTTTAGTTGTTTCTTCTCCAAAATAATCCAGGATCAATCGGTTTTTACATGTTTTATTGTCCTTTATATAATGCAGGACAGATAAAAGCTGATCTTTTTTGAGTTGATTTTGTTTTTCGAGATATTTTGCAACCCTGTTTATGGTAAGGTTGTCTTCGCGTACTTCATTAAATAATATAGTAGCGTCGTTGTTTTTTGCTTTATAATCGATAATATCTTTCTCTTTTAGTTTGTCTAAAACAGCTGAAACCTGTGCCTCGGTATGATTTGATTTTTTTGCAATCAGCGAAATATTAAACGGAGTTTTCATTTCGTAAATTCCGGGATAAGTTCTCAGAATTGCCAGAATAATTTCTTCGTCATTTGAATTCAGGCTCATGTACCGAATTACTTCTTTTGATTCAATCAAAAACTGCATTGTAATTTTCTCAGAGAATTCCTGAGACATCGTAATAATTCCCTGCTGATTCAAAAACTGCAAAGCATTGTAAGTTTTAAGGGTAGGGAAGTCGTACTTCTGGCAAAAATGATTTAGTTTAAACGAAAATGATTCGTCCAGACCTTCGCCGTAAGCAATCTGAAAATAATTGCAAAGTTTGATATACATCGCATTCAGAAATTTTTTATCAGGAAGAATACTTAAAAATTGTTGTTCTGTTTGATTCCCATCTGATGAGTTGGTCAAAACAACCGAAAATGCTTTTTCTCCATTTCGTCCTGCTCTTCCGGATTCCTGGTAATAGTTTTCTATATTTTCAGGAAGCTGAGTATGAATAACCGTTTTTACGTTGTCTTTGTCGATTCCCATTCCAAACGCATTCGTGGCAACAATAACCTGAGATTGTTGTGACATCCACAATTGCATGTTTTTGTCTTTTTCTTTTGATGAAAGTCCACCGTGATAATAAGTCGCCTTAAATCCTAACGATTGCAATTGCGTCGACATATTCAGGCAAGATTTTCTATTTCTGACATATATAATAGAAGGCTGCGGATTTTTCTTTAAAATTTGCTCTACACGGTACAATTTGTCTTCAACTTCAAAAACCATGTAGGCAATATTTTTCCTTTCAAAAGATTGCTGAAAAAGTATAGGGTCTTTTAGTCCTAATTCAGTTTTAATATCTTCAATAACCCTTGGAGTTGCTGTGGCGGTCAAAGCTAAAAATGGAATTTTCGGGAAGTGTTTTTTAAGTTCTGAAATCTTCAAATAAGCAGGACGAAAATCATGTCCCCATTGCGAAACACAATGTGCTTCATCAATGGCGATTAAGTTTATTGGAAGATTTTTGATACGTTCCAAAATCCAGTCGGATTGTAATCGTTCGGGAGAAAGATATAGAAACTTGTAATTTCCGTATTGGCAATTGTCAAGAAGGTCAATGATTTCCTCCGTGTGAATTCCTCCTGTAAGGGCGATGGCTTTAATTTCCCGCTTCTGCAAATTCCCTACCTGGTCTTTCATCAAAGCGACCAGAGGCGAAACGACCAAACAAATACCTTCCTGCATCATGGCCGGAACCTGAAAACAAATCGATTTCCCGCCACCGGTTGGTAGTAAGGCAAAAGTGTCCTGGCCGTCCAAAACCGAGTCAATAATCTCCTTTTGCAACGGTCTAAAACTGTCGTGTTTCCAATATTTTAAAAGAATTTCTTGCGCTTCTGGCATTGGTGTCATTTTAAAGTTAAAAAATTTAGAAATCAGTTTCTAGTTTTGCAACTTTAAACACCTGCCTAAATTTTATCTAAGATATAAAGAATTCTGTTCTCAACCGTATCTTTTGGTACTTCAATTAAGTCGTAGCCATATTTCTTATACGTTTCAACAAGGTGTTTTTGAATTGTTAGTGCCTGTTCAAAATTTTCGTAACGCTCTGTATCGCATTCGTAAATTTCTTCCCAAGGTGGTAAAATAAAAGTTTTGGTGTATTTAAAATCCTCGCACGCCTTTACAAAATGTGCTGGATAATCATCACCAATATAATCCATATAAGCGACAACATCTGGAATACCGCGATCTATAAAAACTACATCATCAGGTTCTTCAAGAGCATCTTTGAATTGTTTAATGCGTCCTTCAAGTAACATTTCGCTAAATAATAAAGGTTGTTCCAGAAACAATTGGTCAATTCCCCGTTGTTGTGCTTCGAGTGTAACTTGTCTTGAAATTTCAGGATAACAGCAGTAGCCACGAGCTACCAATTCGTTAATAAGAGTAGATTTTCCCGTTCCCGGGCCACCAATGAGAACTATGATTTGTTTTTGCACTTTCTTAAAATAAAGCGCAAATTTACCTAAACTTATTGTATTTAAAAAGATTATTTTGCCTTGAGCGAACGATTTCGCAATTTTATGTGAATTAGGAGGTTTGGAATCAGTTATTCGTTGCAATCTTTTGCTTTTTAAAGAAAAAAACGAGAGGTTTTTTCTTCATGCTTCGGAACGTTGAAACAAAACAGTTCAAAAATGAAAATAATCCTATGCAAATGTTATCGCAACTGGACTAAAGTCCAGCTCTGTAAAATAGATCGTTCCTCCGGAACTAAATAAAAAAAAAGTCGTAGACTCGGCAAATATTGTAGGGCTGGACTTTAGTCCAGTTTATATTGGTCGGTAGAAAAACAAAGATGGGTTGGCGAAAATGTCCTGTAAGGCCTATTCGCAAAACAAATATTTCTCAGAACCCACACCTTTCTTTTGCGAAGGAATAATAATATGGGACTCAAATTTCTTTCCTTTCAACACATCATTTACAAAATCCAGAACATATTGTTGACCTTGGTGGAAAAGATAACCTGATAATTCATGTCCGCCGCCGCAAAAAGTGATTAGTTCAATGTCTTTGTGTAGATCATTCATATGATTGTAAACCGCATAAGATCCAAAAAGAATCATCCAGCCCGATGCATTTGTAGGGCAGGAGCGATGCGAACCAGCACTATACGGAACGGTATCATCGTTATTTCCGTGTGCCAACAACATTGGAATCGCTTTTTCTTTTGTAATTAAATTAATATCCTGAATGGCGCCTGATCCTCCAATAAAACCTTTGTACTTGAAGTTTTCCGGAAGATTGTTTTTGTATAAATTCATGAGTTTATAATCCCAGAACGAAGCATGAAAACCAATTTCGGCTCCCGCACTAATTCCTGAGATGAATATTTTAGAAGTATCAATATTGTATTTATTGGCATTTTCGATCAAAAACGAAGTTGCCTGCCACATATCGCTCACGCCAATCTGGATTGCTTTTATCTTTTCGGTCAACGTTCCTTTACAACCAAAATCTTTTCCTTTCATATATAAGCTGTACGAAATACTCGCAACCGCATAGCCATTTTTTGCCATGAACATTCCAAATTCTTTTTCGCTCGTACGTTCTCCGCCAGAAAATCCTCCGCCGAATGCAAAAATAATTAACGGAAGTTTTTCGTTTGTTTTCTTTTGAGGTAAGTATAAATCCAGATCCAGTTTGATGGTGTCATTCTGAAAATAAGTCATCGTTTTGATTTCCTGTCCGTGAATGTTATTGATTGTAAGTGCGATAAAAAATAAGAGAATTTTTTTCATTGTAATGTTTTTTTTGAATCGCAAAGTAGCGAAGGAACAAAGTTTTTTAACTTATGACTGTTTAAGCTTTGCGCCTTCGTGACTTTGTTGCAAATTTAGAAGCAAAGTTTCTCAAATATAAAAGTTTGCCGCCAGTTTTACGAATTTTTACGGATTTTAACTTTAGGATTAATCAAAAAAGAGTGAAAGCAGAGGATACATTTACCACAATATAATTCGTGTAAATTAGTGAAATTCGTGGCAAAGAATCGATGCTTTCTTCAATGAAAAAAATCTAAAACCGAAAATCTGAAATCTGAAATCAAAAACGTATATTTGCTTTCTATTTTAAAGTGCAAATGGAGAACGATAAAGAAAAAAACACCGCCGAATTTTACGAAAGATTAAAGGTTGAGTTAGATAACTCAAATGCTTGGCCTGCAGAATATTTGTATAAATTTATAATGCCTTCGGTAGACGATAATGTGGAGCGAGTTGAAAAAGCTTTTGACAGTATGGGCGCGGTAATTAAAACAACAAAATCTAAAACAGGTAAATTTACCAGTGTTTCTATAGATGTTACAATGCATAGTGCTGATCATGTGATTAGCAAATACATTGAAGTTTCTACAATAGAAGGTATAGTTTCATTATAAGTTATGGTCGAAAAATATAAAAAAGAAGTAGCGAATGACGTTGTTTTCAATTTAGAATATAATTCTGAAAGACAGCGTTTACTTATTCCGGAATATGGTCGTCATTTGCAAAAACTGATTGATCAGGCAACTATTATTGAAGATGATGAAATGCGCAACAAAGCTGCGAAATACATTATTCAGGTTATGGGAAGTCTGAATCCTCATTTGCGTGATGTACCGGATTTTCAACATAAATTATGGGATCAGCTATTTATTATGTCTGATTTTAAATTAAATGTAGAATCGCCATATCCAATTCCGTCGAGAGATGTATTGCAGCTAAAACCGGATGTTTTACAGTATCCGCAAAATTTTCCTAAATACAGATTTTATGGTAACAATATCAAATACATGATTGATGTTGCTAATAGATGGGAAGATGGTGAAATGAAAAATGCATTGATATTGGTAATTGCCAATCATATGAAAAAATCATATTTAAGCTGGAACAAAGACACAGTAAAAGATGATGTGATTTTTGAGCATTTATATGAATTGTCAGGAGGTAAAATTAATTTATTACAAAGCACAGAAGAGCTTTTGAATACAACAGATTTATTGCGTACCAACAAACGCATGTCTAATAAAATTACGCCAGCCGGACCTCCAAAAATCCAAAGTAATAAAAACAATATTAAAGGCGGAAAACCAAAACCTTTTCAGAAAAACAACAATCAAAAGTAGAAAAAGTTGCTAGTTGTCTAAGATGTTAAGTTGCTGGGTCTTTCTTAAACTTAGTAACTCAGAACCTTAGTAACTCAAAACCTTAAAAAAAACAATCAGAAATAAAAAGTTGCTAGCAGCTAATCTACTAAGTACCTCAAAAAAAACTTAGAACCTTAGAACCTCAGTAACTCAGAACCTAAAAAAGAAATATGGGAATTTTTAAAATCGAAGGAGGAACTCCTTTAAAGGGAGAAATTACTCCGCAAGGAGCAAAGAATGAGGCATTACAAATTTTATGTGCCGTGCTTCTAACGGGGGATAAAGTAAAAATTAATAATATTCCCGATATTATTGACATTAATAAATTAATCACATTGTTGGGTAATTTAGGAGTGAAAATTCAACGAAATGAACCGGGTTCGATTACGTTTCAGGCCGATGAGGTTAATGTTGGATATTTAGAAACCGAAGCTTTCAAAAAAGAAGGTGGAGCATTACGTGGTTCTATTATGATTGTTGGACCACTATTAGCACGTTTCGGAAAAGGATATATTCCAAAACCGGGAGGAGATAAAATTGGACGTCGCAGATTAGATACACACTTTGAAGGTTTTATTAACCTTGGAGCGAAATTCAGATACAATAGAGAAGATCACTTTTACGGAGTTGAATCTCCGGAAGAAGGATTACAAGGAACAGATATGCTGCTTGACGAAGCATCAGTTACCGGAACAGCAAATATCGTAATGGCTGCTGTTTTAGCAAATGGAAAAACGACAGTTTATAATGCTGCCTGTGAACCTTATTTGCAACAATTATGCAAAATGTTAAACTCAATGGGAGCTAAGATCACAGGAGTTGGATCTAACTTATTGACCATCGAAGGTGTTAAAAGCCTTGGCGGATGCGAGCATAGAATTTTACCGGATATGATTGAAATTGGTTCTTGGATTGGTCTTGCGGCTATGACAAAAAGCGAAATCACGATCAAAAATGTAAGCTGGGGAAACTTAGGTTTGATCCCGAATACTTTTAGAAAATTAGGTATTACAATCGAAAAACGCGGAGACGATATTTATATCCCTGCTCACGTTGATGGGTATGAAGTAAAAACAGATATTGATGGTTCTATTCTGACAATTGCAGATGCGCCATGGCCAGGATTTACACCTGACTTATTGAGCATTGTTTTGGTTGTGGCAACACAAGCGAAAGGAGATGTTTTGATTCACCAAAAAATGTTTGAAAGCCGTTTGTTCTTCGTAGATAAATTAATTGACATGGGAGCTAAAATTATGTTATGTGATCCGCACAGAGCAGTTGTTATGGGACATAATTTTGAATCTCAATTAAAAGCTACAACAATGTCATCTCCTGATATTCGTGCGGGGATTTCATTATTAATTGCTGCATTATCTGCAAAAGGAACAAGTACAATTCAGAATATTGAACAAATCGATCGTGGATATGAGCGTATCGACGAGCGTTTGAGAGCGATTGGAGCAAAAATTATAAGAGCATAAATAAATATTTAGTCAAATAAATATTCAAAATAAACCATTAGGAGGTTAAGGAAAATTAAGATTGCAATATCTTAATGAAACTTAATATCTTAATGGTTTTTATATCTTAAAACTTGATTTTAAAATCCGTTAAAAGTCTCACATGACAAATGAACAAAAAGCTATAAAAGCTACTATATTTAGTATAGTTGGAAACACCTGTTTGGCCGTTATAAAAGGTTTGGCAGGTTTTTTTGGCAATTCCTATGCCTTGATTGCAGATGCAATCGAATCGACTACAGATATATTTTCGTCTTGTCTGGTTTTGTTCGGAATAAAATATTCAAACAAACCCGCAGATGAAAACCATCCTTACGGTCACGGTCGTGCAGAACCACTGATTACCTTTTTGGTAGTTGGTTTTTTAATTACTTCTGCGACCATTATTGGTTACGAAAGTATTGCCAATATTCAAAATCCGCATGATTTGCCAAAATCCTGGACCTTATATGTTTTGGGAGCTATTATTGTCTGGAAAGAATATTCGTTTCGTTTAGTGATGAAACGCAGTAAGCAAACCAATAGTTCATCATTGGCAGCTGATGCATGGCACCATCGAAGTGATGCCATTACTTCTGTAGCGGCATTTGTCGGGATTTCGATTGCACTTATTATGGGAAAAGGGTATGAATCAGCAGATGACTGGGCGGCACTTTTTGCTGCTTTTTTTATCTTATATAACAGCTATAAGATTTTCAGGCCGGCACTTGGCGAAATTATGGACGAAAATTTAAACGATGACTTAGTTGAAGAGATTCGAATAAAATCTCTAACCGTTATTGGTATTCTGGGAACTGAAAAATGTTTTATCCGTAAAGCCGGAATGAAATATCATGTCGATCTCCATGCTATTGTATCAGCCAAAATTTCGGTAAAAGAAGGACATGATTTGTCACACAAACTACAAGATACTTTAAAAGAAAAAATACCTCAATTGGGGAATGTCTTAATACATATTGAACCGGATGATTATCACTAGGAGAGCTTCAAAGTGACAAGGTTTCAAAGTAGTTGCAAAGGCTTGTAATATGTTATGAACCGCTGTCAAAGTTCAAAACTTGTCAAAGATAAAATCTCAAATCCGCTTATTCTTTCAGAGAGTAAGCGGATTTTTTTATAGTCGTTTTCGCCGTGGCGAACGGGCTATCCGCCATATCTTTTACTTTTTAAAGAAAAAAGCAAAAGGATATCGCTTCTCCCTCTAACGCGATCCGGGATAATGATAACATTTGCGGTTTTTTTGTCACTTCGACGAAGTAGAAGTCACATAAAGAAATTCGACTCCAATAATAAAATTTTGAAGAAAAATCATAATTGATTCCTTTGTGATTATGTACAAGACGTGAAAATCGTGATGTGATTTCTCCTTCGTCGAAATGACAAGATTGTGCTTATTTAGATAGAAGCCTAATTCAATACATTTAGAATCTTCAAGCCAAAAACAACACCATTTTGCTGAATTCCGCCTTGATAAGAATGAACATAATCCAATCTGAATATCTTGAATTTTCCAAAGCCTAAATTGTCTAAACCAACAGTAAATTCAGTATAAGGTTTCCTGTCCGGAATTGCCAGGGAGTGAAATCCAAGATTCATCGTTGATTTTAAAAGATTCAGCAAAGGAATCTTGTTCATGATAAATCCCGTATCATTATGTTCCAGATGCATTTCAAAATAACTGTCATTTGTACTATTGGCGTAATAAGGCATTAGGTTAAAAACGTTTAGGTAGCGCTCACTTGTGCCAATATGAGTTTGATTTCCGTTAAAATGTCTGTAGTCGATAAAAGAAATATTTTCGGCATTAAAGAATTTTCCCGCTCTTAAATTCATGCCAAGAATTCCTTTGTTTCCTAACGATAAATCGTAAAGAAAAGAAGCTCCAATTCGTTCAAATTCGTACTTTTTCTCGCTTGCCGCAAATGCTTTTTCAAAAGCTAAAAATACTGTCGGATATTTTTCGTCCTTAATATTATATCTTCCATCAGGTCTTGAAATGTATTTATTGCCAAAGTTGATTCTGGTACTTAGAGCGGCTTTAAATAAATGATGAGGATCAAATGCCGGCGTTGTAAAATCATTTGGCGCTAACGGATTATTAGAAGAATAGACATCGTCTCTTTTAAAGAAAGAGTAATCGGTTGTATTAAAAAGGGTTTTTCGTTGTTCGTATGCTACTTTTCCAACGATATTAACGCCATTCAGAATGTTTTGCGAGTAATTGATCTGGGCAAATTCCAGATTATACAGCTTCATGTAATTGTCGTTAAAAAATAAAGAACTTATAGAATTGATAAGCTTGCTGATAGGTTCGAAACTATTGAATTGCGCTGTTTTTGTTCCTCCTGAAACTCCAATAGTAGCATAATTGATATTATTAAATTTATGATTGAATTCTCCAACCGCCCTAAAACGTTCGTCTGAAAAACCGTAATTAAAAGTAGTACTGATCGAAGTGCTTTTTCCTTGTTCTTCATTCCACTTTTTAAAAGAAAAACCAGAATCTAAATTAAACCCCTGAACAGTATTAAAACTCAATGATGTGATATTCAATAAACCTTTGTATTCAAAAGAATGCTTCTTGAAAGTATTCTTGTAATCATAGCCCATTAATATATCCAAAACCTTAAACTTGTTGTTTTTTGCATCAAGCGAATCAGTATATTTTTGGGATTTTCTAATTGTTTGAAGACTGTCTTTTTTTGTGTAATCCGTACTTTCTTCAATCGTTAACGGAATGGGTCTGATTTGATTCCAAAAAGCATCGTCTTTTTTATTCGCATTAAGTTCGAACGCAACAACTTCATTTCCAAAAGTCTTTTTTTCAAACGAAGCAGGGAACTCATAGTTTGAATATACATAATTGAATTTCCCCGAGAATTTTACACCAAAAATACCTGCACTAAAATCCAGGGTTTGCGCATTTTTTGTCCAAATTTTGTTTTTTGGATTATAACTAAAGCTTTGTTTTAAGTTCATTACTTCAGTGAATTCATTTTTCATGCGGTATCCTTTTATGACTAAATCTATGGCATAAATGGCAAAACTATCATCGACTATATAAATGTAACCTTCAAAAACAGGTTCCTTATCACGTTTAGGAATTACTTTGATTTTGTAAATCTGTTGATTATTATCGTCATAAAAACTCCCCTCAAGTTTGTATTTGTAATAGCTGAAAGCATTATCTGCAATAGGGGAGATCAGCTTAACGTCAAAGTCCAGCGTATTGTCATAAAAATCGTAAGTCGATAATGAAGCGGTATTGTAACTATAACCCTTGTTGTTTCCGGATATTTTAGAAGCAATGATTTTCTCTTTTAATTTGTCCGGTTTTTCGAAAATAATTTTCGATATGGTTTCAGATAAGTATAAAATTCCCGATCCCGTAGAATCCAGATTTGATGCCATGTCAACTCCAAGATCTACTTTTTTGCCAAGAATTTTTTTAGGTAAATCTTTGACTTTAAACATTCCTTTAGAATAAAAATCAGCCGTGTATCGTGCTGTTTTATCTGAATTGTCTTTTTTGTTCGCAATAGCATTTTTTATGATTGCAATTGCCGGATTATTTTTGGGATCAATTACGACTTCGTTTAATGCAAAACTTTCTTCATGCATTTTTACATCCAACGTAAAAGTTTTCGAATCAGGAGAAACTGAGATTTTTTGTGTTTTGAAGCCTAAATACTGAAAAGTAATCTTGTTCTTGCCCGGTTCTTTTACGTTAAGTTGATATTTTCCCTGTTCGTTAGAAGTAGTTCCGCTATAAGTGTTTTCTTCAAAGACAGAAACAAAAGGCAGCGGATTACCCTTTTCGTCAGTGATAGTTCCCTTTATTTGAGCAAAATTGGAGATCGAAAAAAATAAAAAGGCTAGTAAAGTATAGTTTTTCATGAAAGTGGTTTCTCTCACAAAAATAGAATAAGTTAAAAACGAGCCTATTAATTATTTGTTAAATTGTTTGTCAGGCTGAGCGGACTGAAAGCTCTCTCATTTTCAATAGTCTTCGACTTCTCTCAGGGTGACATTCGGTTAGAAAGTTATAAGTATTTACAGGAATGACTGAATGGCCAATTCGTAGCTTTTTAATCCAAAGCCTAAAATTACACCTTTCGCGTTTCCGGACAAATACGATTGATGTCTGAAACTTTCGCGGGCATAAGTATTCGAAATGTGTACTTCGATAACAGGAGTTGTAACCGCTTTTATAGCATCGCCTAAACCTATTGAAGTATGAGTATAAGCACCGGCATTCAAAATAATTCCGTCATATGTAAAACCATGTTCCTGAATTTTTCCAATCAACTCACCTTCTATATTACTTTGGTAGTAAGAAAGTTCTATGTTAGGGAATTTAGTTTGCAGCGTTTCAAAATAATCTTCAAAAGTTTGGCTTCCGTAAACTTCCGGTTCTCTTTTTCCTAATAGATTCAAATTGGGGCCGTTGATTATAGCGATTTTCATATTTTAAAGATATTTTGTGCGAGTTAAAACATTTAGTTTTTTAAACCATATAAGAAATAGAAGTTCAATTAAGCTAAATTAATTTTATTGGTTGAAATTGTTTTTGAAATTGTCATAGAACTTGGTAAAAATAAAAAAACCGTTCTAATTAATAGAACGGTTTTCTTAAAAGTATGTGATAAATTTTTTTAGAACAACATTATTCCAGCTGAAAGTTGTATAACAGAGTTTCTTACATTTGCATCTTTTGATGCTTCTGTAAGTCCGATTCCATAACGAGCTTGCACAAAAATACTTTCTGTAAGTTTTAGACCTAAACCAGCATTAAGTCCGAAATCGAATGTTTTAGTGTCTCCAAGGTTAACATTATCTTTGTCGCTTACTAAAAATTGAGCTTGTGGTCCCACCTCTAAGCTAAATGATTTACTTAAATAAATTTTAGCCATTACCGGAATAGATATATATCCCAAGTCATTTTTTACTTCTTGGTTCACATCTTTAAATTTATAAGATGCTCCTTGAGTAGAGTATAAAAGTTCAGGTTGAATAGAGAATTTTTCTAATAATTTAATTTCAGCAACTAAACCTGCATGAAAGTTTGTTATTCCTTCTTTGTCAATATTCTGACTTGGAAATGCGTCTCCAGTTTGGCTAGCAAAGTTAACCCCTGCTTTTACCCCAATTTTTAGTAATTGTGCCTGAATTGTAGCTGATGTTGCGATGAACAGAACAGCCGCTAAAATTATTTTTTTCATAAAAGTGTTTTTAAATTTGGTATTTTTTTAATGTTATCTATTAGTCAAAACTACATTATTTTAATTTTATTGTTTTATATATAGCTTTAAATAATTAACAAAAATCTCACGTATTTATGTTTTTTATTAACCTTCGTTTTTTACTTCATTGGCTAATCTGTTGAAATTCAGCTTTTTGTTTGTAATTAAATTCTGTCTTATTTTAATGCTTTTTGTTTTTATTATGTACTTGTTTTAACAAGTATAAGATTAGTTTTGTTAGGTAATAAATAAAAACACAAACATGATAAAAAATATTTTAGCTGCTATTGCAGTAATGACAATTGGTTTTGCAAGTGCACAAGAGCAAACTAAAAAAGGAAAGTATCTTATTGAAGGTAATACTTCTTTTGGAGCAACGGGAACTGGTAACACAGGCTTTGCATTGCGTTCAGAAGATGGTACTACTTCTTGGAATGTTGGTGCTGAGGGTGGTTATTTTGTAATGGATAATTTAGCTGTAAAAGTAGGATTAGGTTATGGTGATAATGGAGAAGATTATAAGTAAAATAGAGGCTCTGAAAATCGTCTGTATTAAAGTGTTCTCCGTCACCTATCCGAGAATATCAGAGAAAAAGAAGCCGTTGTCATATTTGAAAACAACCTCTTTTGATAAACGGTTACTTTTTCAGTGCCCTCCACATGTGAGAAGGCTTTTTTAATTTAGTATGCCTAATGTGTAACAAATTGTGATTCGTTAATTAATTTTTTAACAGGATTAAGTTTCTAATTACCAATTTATTTGTTAAAATAAAAATTATTTTTTATGAAGTAAATTTTTATATTTGATTATTAATTTAACCAAAACAAATATTATGAAGAAAATTATTTTAGCTGCTATAGCGGTAATGGCATTTGGATTTACTAATGCACAGCAAACAAGATTTGGAATAAAAGGAGGTCTTAATATTTCAACTTTAGTTGGAGGAGATGTTGAAGATACTAAATCGTTAGTCGGTTTTCACGTTGGAGGTTTTGCTGAAATCAAAATTTTTGACAAATTCTTTATCCAGCCAGAGCTTTTGTATTCAACTCAAGGAACTAAGGTTGATGGTCCTTTAGGGACTGATGCAGATCTTAAATTAAATTATTTGAATATTCCGGTTTTAGCTAAATATTATATCGTGGATAAATTTAGCGTTGAAGCTGGTCCACAATTAGGTATTTTGTTATCTGCAAAAGCAAATGGTAGCGATTTTAAAGACTATACAAGGTCTGTAGATTTTGGGTTTAATATTGGTGCAGGATATAATTTTACAGATAATCTTTCTGTAGGTCTTCGTTATACTATAGGATTGTCTCCTATTACAGATAACGAAATTGATAATACAGAAGATTATTATGATAGTGCTAAAAATAGTAACCTTGCTTTATCTTTAGCTTATAAATTCTAATTACTTCTAGAAAATAAATTTTCAAAACCTTCCCTAATCAGGAAGGTTTTTTTTATTTTGTTATTTTTAAGTTGTTGAAAAACAATCGTCTAAATGAATTGTATCAAAAATAAATTTCTATATTTGTATAAGAATATTCTGTCATTATTGTTGTGTTTCTTTTTCTTTAATTTAAAATCTATGAAATGAAAAGAATTATTTTACCAATTATGGCATGTATGTTATTTGGATTTGCAAGTGCCCAATCTACTAGATTTGGAGTAAAAGGCGGACTGAATATCTCGAATTTTACAGGTTATCAGGAAGATGTTAAATCTTTAGCTGGTTTTCATGTTGGAGGATTCGCTGAAATTAAAGTGGCGAAAAAATTTGCGATTCAGCCTGAATTTTTGTTCTCGACTCAGGGTACTACTGTCGAAGGTTAAGGTGGTAATTCGAATGCAAATGTCAAAGTGAATTATTTAAATATTCCGGTTTTGGCTAAATATTATATTACAGATGCTTTTAGTGTTGAGGCTGGACCACAGATTGGGTTTTTGTTGTCAGCCAAAAGTAGAGGGGAAGATATTAAGGATTTGTTTAAATCAACAGATTATGGCCTTAATTTGGGAATCGGGTACGACTTTACGGAAAATTTTGCTCTGGGCGTACGTTATACAATAGGATTGTCAGATATAGCAGATGTTCCTGATGACATTCAGGATTATCCATTTGTTTATAATGCAAGCTTTAAAAATAGCAATTTTGCATTGTCATTAGCATATAAAATTTAATATTTACAGCAACATACTTTATAAAACCTTCTCTAATACGGAAGGTTTTTTTATGCCTAAAAATGTTTTACTTTGTAAGTATGAATTGGAACAGCTATATTAAAGATTATCAGTCGTATTTGCGAATCGAAAGAGGATTGTCGAAAAATACAATCGAGAACTATGGCTTTGATATCGAACGATTATGTTTTTTTTTAGAAACGAATCAAATAGAGGTTTCTCCCTTGAAAATTTCAGATGAAACCGTTCAACAATTTATATATGCTGTTGCAAAAGAAGTGAATCCACGTTCGCAAGCCCGTATTATTTCAGGTTTAAAAAGTTTTTTTGGCTATCTTGTTTTCGAAGATTATAGAAATGATAATCCATTAGAATTAATCGAAACTCCAAAAACAGGACGTAAACTCCCCGATACTTTATCTGTTCAGGAAATAGATTCGCTTATTGCAGCTATTGATTTAAGTACAAACGAAGGCGAACGAAATCGTGCTATTATAGAAACATTATACGGTTGCGGACTTCGGGTTTCGGAGTTGGTTTCGCTAAAGATTTCCGATTTGTTTTTTGACGAAGGGTTTATTAAAATTACGGGAAAAGGAAACAAAGAACGTTTTGTACCAATAGGAAAATATACCCAAAAATACATGCAGATTTATCAAAAAAATATTCGGGGAACCCTAACGATAAAGAAAGGTTTTGAAGATACTTTATTCTTAAACCGGAGAGGAAGTCAGCTCACACGGGCTATGATTTTTACGATTATAAAAGACCTGGCTGTGAAGATTAATCTAAATAAAAATATAAGTCCGCATACGTTGCGACATTCTTTTGCAACGCACTTACTCGAAAATGGCGCTGATTTAAGATCAATTCAGTTAATGTTAGGGCATGAATCGATTACAACTACTGAAATTTATGTTCATTTAGACAGAAGTTTTTTAAAAGAAGTAATGCATTCTTATCATCCCAGAAAATAATTTTATGTGAAGACCTGCCTTTTTAAGTGAAAATTTAATATATTGTGTAAGGTTTTGTGTTAATCTTTAAATAGGAGAGGCATAAAGTGGTTCTTTTTCGTTGAGATATTATTCGAAATAATTGAATCTACTAAATAAGTGATATATGGTTTTTGATTTATATGGAAATGAGGATTGCTTAGAAGTAAATAATTTTTATAAAAAGTTGTTTGCAGAAATGCCTGATTTACTTTTTCAGTTTGTTATTGATTGTGATAACAATTATACTTTTCCTTTAGTCGGTAAATCGGCTGACGAAATCTTTGAGCTTGCAGCTGATATGTTTTCAAATAATCCCAAGCTAATTATTTATGACAGGATTTTTCCTCAGGATCGCGATTTCTTTTTCCAGTCCCTTGTAAAAGCAAGAAAAGAAGTAAAGCCATGGGATATTGAATTTAGGGCAGTTTTGCCTAAGAAAGGATTGCGCTGGTTTAAAATTTCGTCTAAAACTGAATTGGCTCACGATGGTTGTGTTAGTTTTTATGGACACGTTTCTGATATTACGGAGCTAAAGGAAAAAGAAGAAAAACTTCGTATATCCGAAGAACGTTTTCAGTTTGCTCTTGAAGCCGGGACAGCAGGAATTTGGGATTGGGACATGGTTACCAATACTGTTTTTTACTCTTCATTATCATTAAAAATTTTAGAATTAGAATCAGCAGATATTTTTGATGATCCTGAACGCTGGGACAAGATTGTTCATCCTGATGATTTGCCAAAATATTACTCAGATATTCAGGAACATTTTGACAATAAGATTCCGTACTACGAAAATTATCATCGTGTAATGACTTCCAGTGGTAATTATAAATGGATTCTGGATCGCGGAAAAGTGATTAAAAGAGACGAAAATGGTAAACCATTACGGGTAATAGGTACACATACCGATATTTCTTTGCAAAAGGAAAAAGAATTAGAGCTTTTAAAAACGATGAAATTATATAGTGATCAAAATAGCCGACTGGTTAATTTTTCGCATATCGTTTCGCATAATCTAAATACTCAGGCAGGGAATATAAAGTCTATTTTAGATTTTATTGATGCAGATGTAGATAAACAAACTGTTAGCGAAATGTTGGAGCATTTACGAACAGTTTCTAATGATTTGAATGATACAATAGCTAATCTAACGCAGATTGTAAAAACGCAGAGTAATATTAATATAGCGGTTACTCCGTTAAAGCTCTCTGATTATATCGATAAAACAATCTCTACAATAAAAGGATTTGACAAACAGAAGAATGTAACGATTATAAATAATGTGCCGAAGTATTTGACTGTAAATTTTAATCCGGCGTATATGGAAAGTGTGCTGTTGAATTTTGCGACGAATGCCATAAAATACGCACATCCTGATCGTGATCCGGTTATTGTTTTTGATTTTGCCATTGAGCCGGAAGGTTATAAATCATTAAAAATTACAGATAATGGTTTGGGAATAGATTTGAGTGTTTACGGAGAGTTGTTATTCGGAATGTATAAAACGTTTCATAAACATCAGGAGGCCCGGGGAATTGGTTTGTATATTACCCGAAACCAAATTGAGGCCATGAAAGGAAGTATTTCTGTAGAAAGCGAGGTTGGAGTAGGGACGAGTTTTAAAATTGTCTTTAATGATCTTTAAAATTTATTTAAAGACATAGAAATACTGGTTTTAACGAAGAAAGCACAAAGGTTTTTCGCAGAGTTACCTAAGATTTAAGTTGTGTTTACGCAATCTAAGTTCGCAAAGCTTCGTGGTTTTAACGTAGCATATTTAAAAAAAATTGCAATCCCTGTGGTAATTTTTTTTCTCTCCACAGGTTTTTTATTTATAAAATATAGGCAACGTTGCCTTTGGTGCAAAACAATAAAGGCTATCCGGTTAGGATAGCCTTTGTTGTTTTTATATAATGTTGAGATTACTTAGCGATATTAACAGCTCTTGTTTCTCTAATTACTGTTACTTTAACCTGACCCGGGTAAGTCATTTCAGTTTGAATTTTTTGTGAAATTTCAAAAGATAAGTTTGCTGCATTATCATCAGAAACTTTTTCACTTTCTACAATTACACGAAGTTCTCTACCTGCCTGAATTGCGTATGCATTTTTTACACCGCTAAATCCGTAAGCTACTTCTTCAAGATCTTTCAAACGTTGAATGTATGAATCCAGAACCTGACGTCTTGCGCCTGGTCTTGCACCTGAAATAGCATCACAAACCTGAACGATAGGAGAAAGTAATGATTTCATCTCGATCTCGTCGTGGTGAGCTCCAATGGCATTGCAAACTTCTTCTTTTTCACCGTATTTCTCTGCCCATTGCATTCCTAATAATGCGTGAGGTAAATCACTTTCAGTATCCGGAACTTTACCAATATCATGAAGTAAACCTGCTCTTTTAGCCAGTTTTACGTTTAAGCCAAGTTCGGCAGCCATGATACCACAAAGTTTAGAAACTTCTCTGGAGTGTTGCAATAAGTTTTGTCCGTAAGATGAACGGTATTTCATTCTACCAACAACTTTAATCAATTCAGGGTGTAAACCGTGAATACCTAAGTCAATAACAGTACGTTTACCAACTTCGATAATTTCGTCATCAATTTGTTTGGCAGTTTTAGCAACAACCTCTTCAATTCTTGCCGGGTGAATACGTCCGTCAGTTACCAGTTTGTGCAATGCCAAACGGGCAATTTCTCTACGAACCGGATCAAAACAAGAAAGAATAATAGCTTCCGGTGTATCATCAACAATGATTTCTACTCCTGTTGCAGCTTCAAGAGCTCTAATATTACGACCTTCACGACCAATAATTCTACCTTTTACATCATCAGATTCAATGTTGAATACTGAAACGCAATTTTCAACTGCTTCTTCAGTTCCAACTCTCTGGATTGTATTAATGATGATTTTCTTAGCTTCTTGTTGTGCAGTAAGTTTAGCCTCTTCAATCGTATCCTGAATATGAGACATTGCTTTACTTTTAGCTTCGGCTTTTAAGCCTTCTACTAATTGTTCTTTTGCTTCTTCGGCAGAAAGTCCTGAGATTACTTCAAGTTGTTGTAATTGACTTTTATGTAATTTGTCAACTTCAGTTTGTTTTTTGTCTAAAACCTCGATTTTGTTGTTGTATTCTGCTGTTTTAGCTTCAAAATCATCGTTTACTTTTTTAGCTTTCGATAATTCATTTGAGATTTGAGATTCCTTATCGCGAACTCTTTTCTCCACTTCTGCTACTTTTTTATCTCTTGATAAAATAACTTGCTCGTGCTCAGATTTTAATTCGATAAATTTTTCTTTCGCCTGAAGGATTTTATCTTTTTTAATGTTCTCGGCTTCTAAATTAGCATCTTTTAAAATTGAAGAAGCCTCTTTTTTTGCGTTCTTGATTAGATTAGAAATATTGCTCTTTTCGATAATTTTAGCGATTGCAAAACCTGCTGCAATCCCTATAATACCTGAAATAATGATCGTTATTATGTCCATGTTTGTTAAAATTTATATATAAAAAAAGCCTACATTAATTGCTTGAATAAACTCGTAAAGACAAGTTTTGAGCTAACTCACTGTTCAAGTTTCCTTGCCGAAGCATGGCATACTATAGTAGCGAAGATTCACTCACTTTAATTTGTTAGTGTTGAGTTTACCAATTGTGAACTAATGTAGGCAGTATCTTAGTTTCTGTAAAGAACGTTTAATTTTCGAGATATTGATCTAATAGCGAATTTAATCTTTTAATTCTTTCAATGGTTTCTTCTCCATCGATTGCGTTATCAATTTGTTTTTGCTCTACTTGTGATGCAAATTGCAAGGCACACATAGCCAGAACATCTTGTTTGTCACGAACCGCGTAACTTTCTTCGAATTGCTTGATCATAGCATCAATTTTTTTAGAAGCACTTCTAAGTCCCTCTTCCTGACTTGGTTCAACCGTTAATGGATAAACTCTGTCTGCAATTGATATTTTAATTCTAAGCTTTCCGTCCATGTCTTTCTAGTCTGATAGTTGCGCTATACAGTAATCGATTTCGCGAATTAATGAATTTATTTTAAGCTTTGTCTCTCTCTTGTTATTGTCGCTGCCAAGTAATGAATTAGCGATTTTAAGGGTTTCATATTGCTTCTTCAAAGCCTCCATTTCTTCAGATTGTTTCTGGATAATTTGCGCAGCTTTGGTTAGTTCTAATTGTAAAACCTGATTGTTTTTCTCCAGGCCTTTTGATTTCTCAAAAAGCTTTTCAACTTTATATTCAAGAGTATCAATTATTTCTGCAATTACACTCATTGTAAATCCTATTCATTACTTAATCATACAAAGTTAGTATTCCTTTTTATTAATGCAATTTTTTATCGATTTTTTTACATTAAAAATAACCAAATAAATGAAATTCAATCAATTGTATTTTTGTAGCTTTATACTCGGATTTGGCTTCTTTATTTTTTATCTTAGCAAAAATGTTGCTTATGAAATTCTCACTACTCACCCTATTTTTTTGTCCGTTTATTTTTGCTCAAACCCAATATCCTAAAGATGATTTCCTCGCTCCGCTTGATATTCCTATGCAGCTTTCCGGTAATTTCGGGGAGTTGAGACCCAATCATTTTCACGCAGGTTTCGATTTGAAAACCAATCAAAGAGAAGGATTAAGTGTACATGCAATTGCGGATGGATACGTTTCGAGAATAAAAATTTCTACTTTCGGAAACGGAAAATGCATCTATATTACACACCCAAACGGATATACTTCGGTCTACGGACATTTGCAAACTGCCGTTGGTCCAATTCAGGATTATGTAAAAAAAACGCATTATAAAGAAAAAGCATATGAAATCGAAATGTTTCTGAAGCCAGGTGAATTGCCGGTTACAAAAGGACAAATAATTGGACTTTCCGGAAACACAGGTTCTTCTGAAGGACCGCATTTGCATTTTGAAATTCGCGATTCTAAAACAGAATTTGTTATTAATCCGATATTCTTCGGGTTTGATAAAAATATAAAAGACACGAAAAAACCTACTGTTTCAAGTGTTTATGTATATCCGTTAGATAATTCGACAGTCAATCAGTCTAAACTGCCTTTGCTGCTGAATCTCGCATTGCAAAAAGACGGAACCTATCTGGCAAGTAAAGTAAAAGCAAACGGAAAAATTGGTTTTGGAATCTCTGCGGTAGATTATGATAATGTTTCGTTTAATAAAAACGGGGTTTTTAATGTCTCTACTTTTTTTAACGGAAATCAAAATTATAATTATCAGTTCAATACCTATTCATTTGATGAGATGCGTTATGTAAATGCTCTGATTGATTATGCTAAATATAAAAAATCAGGTCAGCGCGTTCAGAAACTTTTTATGAAAACGCCTTTTGCATTAAGCATTATTAAAACGGATTCTCTTCGCGGAATTGTTCCGGTTAAACCAAATTTAGCTTCGACGTACAGAATTGAAGTTTCGGATTATTTCGGAAACCTAAGTTCTATTACAGTTCCTATTGAATATGATGCTGCAACGCCAATTGTAAAAGCAGAACCAATAACGTCAAAGTATTTTATTAAAGTCAATAAAGATTCTAATTTCGAAAAAGATAATATGTCAGTGTTCTTTCCTGCAGGAACTTTTTATGATGATTTTAATTTGAATTTTGATGTCAGAAATAATCGAATATATATTCACGACGATACTGTGCCGGTTCATTCTAATTTTACCATAACGATAAAAGATGATTCGTATCCTGAAGCATTGAGAGATAAGCTTTTTATTGGTAGAAATGGTTCTGGTTATAATGGCACAATTAGAAAAGGAGATGTTTTTACAGCCAAATCAAAAGTATTAGGGCAATTTGGACTTGTGCTCGATACGATTGCACCAACAATTAAAATTTTAAAGCCTATTGAGGATAAATGGATTAGTGACCAGAAAAAAATTGAGTTTGTTATTAATGATTCTTCTTCAGGGATTAAATCTTATAATGGTTATTTGAACGGAAAATGGATTTTGTTTGAGTATGAAAATAAAACGAAAAAAATCACACATACTTTTGATGAGTCCTTACTTGCAGAAGGAGCCAACGATTTAAAAATTGAAGTCACTGATAATGTGGGCAATTCTGCTATCTTTGAAGCTCATTTTTTTAGAAGCCAACAAAAATAAAACCAAAGCGTTTGAACAGTAGCAGGATAATATTCGTTTTTCTTTTTTTATGCATTTCTTGTGTTTCATTTGCTCAAAACGCTCATGTTAAAGGTATTATTTTAAATAGTCAAAATCGTCCTGTGGCCGATGTTAATATTACATCACTGGGTAAAACAACACAATCAGATGCAAATGGTTTTTTTGAAGTCGATGTGCCTTCAAATAAAAAAACTTCTTTAGTTTTTACTCATATTTCATTAAAGATGATGAGTTTGACGGTAAATCTGGAATCTAACGAAGTTTTTATTTTTAATCCTGTAATGAGTAATTATGAGGAACAAATGGGAGAAGTTTTTGTGTCTTCCGGAAATAAAAAACGTGTTCAGGGAATTGCAACTATCGATGCGGCAACCATTAAGAAAATTCCGGGTGCCAATGCAGGAATAGAAAATATTCTGAAAACATTACCCGGTGTCAATTCAAATAATGAACTAAGCACGCAATATGCGGTTCGTGGTGGTAATTATGACGAAAATTTAGTTTATGTAAACGAAATCGAAGTCTATCGTCCGTTTTTAATTCGTTCCGGTCAGCAAGAAGGGTTGAGTTTTACCAATACGGATTTAGTTCAGAATGTTGATTTCTCGGCTGGAGGATTTCAGGCTAAATTTGGCGATAAGTTATCTTCTGTTTTAGATATTACCTATAGAAAACCTACTCAGTTTGGCGTTTCTTTAGAGGCTAGTTTACTTGGCGGAAGTGTTGCTGTCGATGCCGTTTCTAAAAATAAAAAATGGTCTGCCGTGACAGGTGTTCGTTATCGAAATAATAGTTTGCTGGTAAACAGTCAGGATACACAAACCAATTATACGCCCACTTTTGCAGATATTCAAACTAATATAAATTACGACATTTCGAATAAATGGCAAGTAAGTTTTTTAGGTAATATTGCTAAAAATGAATATTTATATCAGCCGTTAACACGTGAGACGAAGTTTGGAACGGTAGATAAGCCAATGGCGCTTGCTGTGTATTATGAAGGAAGGGAAAGAGATAAATACGACACTTATTTTGGTGCTTTCAAAACAACTTATAAAGTTTCGCCCACCTTTACCCTAAAGTTTATAGGTTCTTTATTTCATACGATAGAACAAGAGTATTTTGATATTCTGGCACAATATCGTTTAGGAAATGTAGGTAATGATCAAACAACTTCTGTCGATTTTACCCGAGCAATAGGCTCGCAATTGAATCATGCCCGAAACGATTTGGATGCCCTTATTGCAAATGCTGAGATTAAGGGTTTTAAAGAGTGGAAAAATGACAGCCAGTTAGAGTTTGGTTTAAAATATACCAGAGAATCTATTCGTGACAGAATTGTAGAATGGGAAATGATTGACTCGGCAGGGTTTTCTATAAATCCGCCAATTGTTATTTTACCAAAAAACAATCAGCCTTACGATCCTTATACAGGACCGCTTTTGCCTTATCAGGATGTTCGTGCTACAAACTTTAATACCATTAACAGGTTTTCAGGATATGCACAATATAATAAAAAATCAGCATTAGGATCCAATCAGGTTTGGTATAATATAGGAGCGCGTTTTCAGAGCTGGAATGTTTCTGGAGCTGCAGTTGAAGGAAAAAATCAAATCGTTTTTAGTCCGCGTGCTCAATTTGCAATAAAACCCGATTGGGATATGGATATGGTTTTCAGGCTTTCCGGCGGGTTGTATCATCAGCCCCCATTTTACAGGGAACTTCGTGATCCGGATGGAGTGGTAAATCCAAATGTAAAAGCGCAGGAATCGGTACATATTGTTCTGAGTAATGATTATAATTTCAAGATGTGGAATCGTCCCTTCAAATGGGTTACAGAATTGTATTATAAGTCACTTTCAGATGTCAATGTGTATTCGATCGATAATGTCAGAATTCGTTATATCGCCAATAATAATGCAACAGCTTATGCGCAAGGTCTTGATTTTAGGCTGAACGGAGAGTTTGTTCCGGGAACAGAATCCTGGATCAGCTTTGGTTATCTGAAAACCGAAGAAAATTATGCAGACAAAGGATATATCGCGAGACCAACAGATCAGCGTTTGAAATTTGCGATGTTGTTTCAAGATTATATGCCCAATATCCCGAGTGTCAAATTATACCTGAATCTAGTTTATAATACTGGTTTGCCTGGTGGAGCTCCGGCATATTCTGATCCATATCAGTATCAGGGTAGATTGAATGATTATCGTAGGGCAGATGTTGGTTTTGCAAAGGTTTTTGTTGATAATAGTACTAAAGTAGCAAAAGCAAAATGGCTAAAAAACTTCAAAGAATTATCTGTTGGGTTAGAGATTTTTAATCTTTTCAATAATCAAAATGCAATTACCAATACCTGGGTTCGTGATGTGTATTCTAAAAATCAATATGCAATTCCAAATTATATGACTTCAAGAGTTTTTAATGTAAAGCTGAATGCGAGATTATGATAAGTAAACGTGAGAAAAGAAAAAATATTTTTTACGTGCCGGGAATAATATCTTTGGTTTTTATTCCGTTGTTGTGTTTGTATTATTTTTATAAAATTGATGCTTTTAAGGTTTATCGTAGTATTGAATTATATGTTCCTGTTGGAAACGAGTTTGAAGATTATAGAATTCTTACTTTAAGAAAATATAAAGTATTTAATTTTGATGGAAGCCATTTAGAAAACAATAGGCTGAAAGAAATGAGGCTTTATTTAAGGAAATTAAAAATTGAGAAGGATACGATAAATGGAATTAAAATACATTTTGGTGTAAAATCTAATTATCAAACTTTTATTACCAGTCTTGATGTTTTAACTGAAGAAAATGCTCCTACATGGATTGCAAATAAAAATGATATTTATATTTTAGGAAGTAGCAACAATTATAAAAAAGTTCAAGATACTATTGAACATTATACAATGAATTGTGGTACTGGAGAGATTATGAGGCAACAGGCTTATTGGGAGCAAAAAGCGAAAAAAGAAGAAGAAATAATTAATTTTCAAGCCTCTTTTTTCAAACAAAAATGGGAATTACTTTTTATAGGCTATCTTGGACTTGTTCTTCTCAATATCTTTGCCCTAGTAAAATTCAATAAAACTAGATAATACAATCAAAAATACTATATTTGATATTATAATATAATTAGCATACATGAAAAATTCTTTAAAATATATAGCCTTAGCAATCGTCGGAACATTAGTGAGTTGTAAAGATGAAGTGCAGAAACCAAAAGTAATTTATGATGGTGCCAATAAAGTAAGTGTTGTAACCAAAACGGATTCAACGCAGATTGAAGTGGCAGATTTGCCTATTCAGATGACGGGAACGAATTATTTGATTCATCCTGTTGGGGATTTGCGTGTTTTTGAAAGAGGAACGAAATCCCGTTATGGATCTTCAAGCGTGAACGATGTAAGTTTTACTATTTCTAATTTAGGCGAATATGAAATTACGGGTTATTTGCAAAACCTGAAATTTCAAAAAGTAGATTCAGATTCTATTCGACCGTTAACTGATAAACCGGCTTTAATATTAACTGCTACTTATTTGAAATCAGTTGCAGAGAGAACGCAAAATCAGATTATGGTGTATACTTTGGCAGATGCAGATACCAATAAAGATGGTAAAATTGATAGCAGTGATATTAAAACGTTGTATTTGAGTAATATTAGTGGTGAAAATTTTACTAAGGTTTCAGAAGACTTTCAGGAGTTAATAGATTGGAGTTTAATTGAATCTAAAAACCGTTTGTACTTTAGAACAATTGAAGATACGAACCAAAACGGACAGTTTGATAAAAATGATGTTGTACATTATAACTACATTGATTTAGCTGCTAAAAAATGGGAAGTTAAAAGTTATAAGCCGATATAAATTTTAGATTGAAAAATTAGAATCTCAATCTTAACGATATAAAAAAGACCATTTAAAAATCACTTTTTAAATAGTCTTTTTTTTTGTTTAATCACGATCGATAGAAAAGAGCCGTCAGGCTCGATCCATATTGTAGGGCTGGACTTTAGTCCAGTTTAGAATAACGAATAACGAATAATCAAAAAACAACAAATAGCAGTCTAAATCAAAATATCGCTCTCAAGATCTGATTTTTCGATTTCAAAACCAAATCCTAAACGTTCCACCAATTCAATAACGAGTTTTTTGTACCAGTTTTCAGATTTTGGATGAATGTAAATCTTTTCAATTAATTGTCTAAGGTCAACATTGATTTTCAAGCCGTCATTTAGTTTTATGGTACTTTTAGAAGTATCCGTAATAATGCGGACTTCACGCTCGTATTGAAAGCTTTTTCGTTTGAATAGAAACGGGAAGAACGAATCATCAAACGGGATGTATTCTTTTTTATAGTCGATATAATTGACCTCGCCAATATACTGATCAAAGTTATTCTCCGGATTCAGTGCTTTTTGTAATCTTCCAATAGTAGACTGAATGGCTAATCCTTCGCTGTTTTGTGTAAAAATCTGCCACATGGCAAACGATTCATATTCGTTAATATGCCAGCTGCTTATAGCGACTTTTTCCCGATGTGTTTTGTAATAGTTTAAAAAGTCTGGATTTTCATTAGCCAGTTTCTTGATCTCTTCATAAGTGGGCTCGCTAAAAGTGCCTTCGTACTGATCTTCGAATTTATCAGAACGGGACATGAATAATTTCTTAGACAATAATAAATCGAGGAATTTAGATAAGTCTAAGTATTTCCAAACAATGGTATCCGGATCATCGGGAAGCTTTATATTCTGATTGTTGAGATACATTTTTTTGTTTTAAGATTTATTTTAAAAAAAATAGCCACAGATTATACAGATTAAAATGATTTATTTCGTTAAAAAAAGAATCTGTGTTAATCTGTGTAATCTGTGGCTAAAAGATGTTTTCTTTTATTTACGATTCAAAAGACTGCATCGTTACCAGTTTGTTATAGGTTCCGTTGTGCGCAATCAATTCGTCATGCGTTCCTTGTTCAACGATTTTTCCTTTTTGCATGACCACAATTAAGTCTGCTTTCTGAATTGTTGAAAGGCGATGCGCAATCACAATCGAAGTTCTGTTTTGCATCATATTCTCTAATGCAACCTGAACAAACTTTTCGCTTTCCGTATCCAATGCAGAAGTAGCTTCGTCCAAAATCATAATTGGAGGATTTTTCAATACAGCACGGGCAATCGATAAACGTTGTTTTTGTCCGCCTGAAAGCTTGTTTCCGCTATCACCAATATTAGTATAGATTCCTAAAGGCAAATCTTTAACGAATTCAAAAGCATTTGCAATTTTCAGGGCTTCAATAATTTCGTCATCTGTAGCATCTAATTTTCCTAACGAAATATTTGCTTTTATAGTATCATTAAACAAGATACTGTCCTGAGTTACTAATCCCATCAAACTGCGAAGCGATTGTAAATTCATGTCTTTGATGTTGATTCCGTCAATAGAAATTGTTCCGTCATTTACATCGTAGAAACGCGTCAATAAGTTGGCAATGGTACTTTTTCCACTTCCGGATTGCCCAACAAGTGCCACAGTTTGTCCTTTTTTAATAGTAAGAGAAAAGTCTTTTAAAACCGTTTCTTCTTCATATTTAAAATTTACATTCTGAATATTGATAGAATCATCAAAAGTAGTTTTTTCGATTGCATTTGGTTTAGAAACGATAGTGTTTTCCTGCTCAAGAACTTCAAGTACACGTTCTGCTGCCGCATTTCCTCTTTTAACTCCGTAAGAAGCTTTAGAGATTGCTTTTGCAGGCGTTAAGATATTATAAGCCAATCCCATGTAAGCGATAAAGGAAGGGCCGCTTAGTGTCTTGTCGATCAAAACCATTTGACCTCCATACCACAATAAAATAGCGATAACAGTAATTCCCATAAATTCACTTGCAGGAGAAGCTAAGTTCTGGCGATTGCCTATAGAATTTGATAAATTGAAAAAACGCTCTGTTGAATTTTGAAAAACGGTATTGAAATAGTTTTCAGAATTGTATCCTTTTACGACTTTTAATCCGCCAATAGTTTCTTCGATAGTAGATAGAAAAGCACCTTGTTCTTCTTGTGCTTTTGTTGATTGTTTTTTAAGCTGTTTTCCAATTAATGAAATAATGTAGCCTGAAATAGGAATAAAAATAAAAACAAATAACGTTAGTTTGGTGCTAATGATTAGCATTGTAGTTATTGTGAAAAGTATCGTTAATGGTTCTTTTACAATAAGTTCTAATATTGCTAAAAATGAGTTTTGAACCTCGTTGACATCCGCGGAAATTCTTGAGATAACATCTCCTTTTCTTTTCTCTGAATAAAATGCCAAAGGCAGTTCAAGTGTTTTTTTGTACATAGCATTTCGCATGTCTTTTAAAACCCCATTTCGTAAAAAAGTAATAAAAAACATAGCCAGATAATCTGCTAAATTTTTCAATAAGAAGATAGAGATTATAATGGCTACCATTATGGCTAAAATATAACCAGGATCGTGATCGCCTTTTGTTGTAGTGATGTAATAGCTTAGATATTCTTCTCCGTATTTCTGGAGTTTGAAAATTCCCTCATATATTGGTTTTGCTTTTCTCTCTTTTGCCTGGTCAAACAATACCTGAAGCATTGGTATTAAAGCGACAAACGAAAGTGTACTAAAAAGCGCATACAAAATATTAAAAAAGATATTTAAGAACGCGTATTTTTTATACGGATATATAAAAGGAACTATTTTTTTGAAATTACTCATTTATTATGGATGTTATTTTCTGCTATGGCAATGGCTCTTTCGAGTTTTTCCAGCAATAATTTTTTTTCTGGTAATTGAGTTAAGTAAGCTGATACTTTGATTTGTTCATCGTTATCAAGCATTAGATAATTTATTTGTTCTGGAGATTTTTCACTGCACAAAATTAATCCAATTGGTTTGTTTTCTCCTTCTTTTTGCTCGTTTTTCTCTAACCAACGCAAATAAAGCTCCATTTGACCTTTGTATCCGGCTTTAAATTTTCCTAGTTTTAAGTCAATGGCAACCAATCGGCGCAGGCCGCGATGGTAAAAAAGCAAGTCGATGTAGAAATCTTCATCGTCAATAGTGATCCTTTTTTGGCGGGCAAGAAAAGCAAATTCACTGCCCATTTCAGTAATGAAATTTTGTAATTGGGCTAAAATTGAACTTTCTAAATCCTTCTCAGAATAACTATCGTGTAATCCTAAAAAATCCAGGAAGTAAGGATCGCGAAAGGTTAAATCAGGACTTATTTGTTTTTCGTTTTTTAATAACGCTAAGTCATTGAGTATTGTGTCTTCTGGTTTTTTGCTGATCGCAGTTCTTTCAAAAAGCATACTGTCAATACGTTCCTGCAAGGTTCGTACACTCCAGCGTTCGTGAGCGCTCATCTGAATATAAAATTCACGCTTTATATCATTTTCAATTCCTAGTATCGAATATAAATGAGACCAGCTCAATTGTGCAGACACTGTCTGCACAATTGTAAAGTCTTGAAAAACAGTATTTAGTTTTATGAAACTATGTATGTTTCTTTTACTAAAGCCGGTTCCGTATCTTTTTGATAGTTCTGAGCTCAGGATTTGAATTGTTTTCTTTCCGTAATCGGCCCGATCATTTTTTAGAATCTCTTCATTAATCGTTTTTCCAATCTTCCAATATAATAAAGTCAATTCCTGATTAACCGTTTTAGCAACAAAATGACGAGTCTGATCTATTAATCCAATGATTGAATTTAATAGTTCGGGCTGATCATTCGTTTCCGGTTTGTCACTCATTATTTTTTATTTCAAATGCATTCCTGCAATGATATTTTGTATTTTTTCGTCTAAGAAACTTTCGGCAGCATCAAAATTAGTAACTGAATCTAATTCTGCATTAACACTAATGTAGAATTTAATTTTAGGTTCAGTTCCGCTTGGTCTTGCACAAATTTTAGAACCATCTTCAGTATAATAAATCAATACGTTAGATTTTGGGATATCCATTGTAGTTTCTTCGCCGGTCAATAAATTCAAAGCAATAGAAGATTGATAATCTTCTACCATAATTACTCTTTGTCCGCTGATTTCTTTCAAAGGATTTTCACGTAAATCAATCATCATCTGAGTGATTTCCTGTAAGCCTTCGATTCCTTTTTTAGTTAGCGAAACCAGGTATTCTTTATAAAAACCATTTTCAACATAAAGTTGTAAAAGTTCTTTATAAACACTGCTTCCTGCTGCTTTTGCCTGAGCCGCAACTTCGCAGATCAATAAAGTAGCTGCAACAGCATCTTTATCTCTCACGGCATCGCCAACCATAAAGCCAAAGCTTTCTTCACCACCGCCAATAAATTCAAGTTCCGGGAAGTCCTTGATCATTTTAGCGATCCATTTAAAACCGGTTAAACCTACTTTGCATTCAACACCGTAACTAGTTGCCAGTTCCATCATCATTGGAGTCGAAACGATTGTAGAGCCTACGAATTGTTTTCCGTTAATTTTACCCGCTTTTTTCCATTGTTTCAATAAAAAAGAAGTCATTAAAATCATGGTTTGATTTCCGTTAAGCAAAATCATTTTCCCATCATTATTTCTAACGGCAACACCTAAACGATCACAATCAGGATCAGTTCCAACAACAATATCTGAATTAGTTTTGTCTGCCAAAGCCAAAGCCATAGTCAAAGCTTCCGGTTCCTCGGGATTTGGAGATTTTACTGTTGGGAAATCCCCGTTTGGTTCAGCTTGTTCCGGAACAATATGCACATTAGTGTAGCCTGCCTGAGATAAAGTATCAGGAATAGATTTTATAGAAGTTCCGTGAAGCGAAGTAAAAACAACCTGTAAGTTGTCTTTGGCAGCAGCCGGAGTATTAAAACTTGCGTTTTCGATAGATGATTTTATAAATGCTTTGTCAATTTCAGTATCAATATATTCAATCAGCTTTTCGTTAGCATTGAATTTGATTTTATCGTAATTTAAATTTTCGATTACATTGATAATTGCAGCATCTTCAGGAGGAACAATTTGTCCGCCATCTTCCCAGTATACTTTGTAACCGTTATATTCCGGAGGATTGTGCGATGCCGTAAGAACAATTCCGCATTGACAGCCTAAATATTTAAGCGCAAAAGACAATTCAGGAGTAGGGCGTAAGTCAGAAAACAAATAAACATGAATTCCGTTTGCAGAGAAAACATCTGCTACAACCTTCGCTAAAGTATTACTGTTATGACGACAATCGTAAGCAATAACTACTTTTAGAGGTTGATTTGGAAAAACCTGATGCAAATAATCAGATAATCCCTGAGTATTTTTCCCAAGGGTATATTTGTTAATTCTGTTGTTTCCAACACCCATAACGCCACGCATTCCGCCAGTTCCAAATTCCAGGTTTTTATAAAAACTTTCCTCAAGTTCCTTTGGCGACGTAGTCATTAATTCCTTAACCGCAGCTTGTGTATCGTTGTCAAATGTAGGAGTCAACCATTCGTTTACAGCATTCAAAATATTAGGTGCTATATTCATCATTCGTATCTTTTTATATTTAAAATAATAATAATTTTCAGGAGCTATTTCCTGCTGTCATTCCAATCTTTTTTATCCGACGCGGCGGATAAAAAAGGATTTTCCCTTCCATCAGGGCTAGGGATTTACGTTAAAAATTAACTTCTCGTGCTACTTTATAACGTGCTTCGTTGTTTTTAGTTCTCAAAATAATTTCTCCCAGAAAACCTGCAAGGAATAATTGAGTTCCTAAAATCATAGTTGTCAAAGCAATAAAAAACCAAGGGTTACTGGTGATTAAACTGTATTTCATTCCGTTATACATATGGTATAATTTCGAAATTCCAACATAACCTGCCAATAAAAATCCAATGATGAACATTACAGATCCCATTGCACCAAACAAGTGCATTGGTCTTTTTCCGAATCGCGATAAAAACCAAATCGTAATCAAATCCAGGAAACCGTTTATAAAACGCTCCATTCCAAATTTGGTTTCACCATATTTTCGAGCCTGGTGAATAACTACTTTTTCGCCAATTTTATTAAAACCGGCATTTTTTGCCAAAACAGGAATGTATCGGTGCATTTCGCCTGAAACTTCAATGTTTTTTACAACCGTATTTTTGTAAGCTTTTAATCCACAGTTAAAATCGTTCAACTCAACTCCGGAAGTTTTTCTGGCTGCCCAGTTAAAAAGTTTAGACGGAAGATTTTTTGCTACAACAGAGTCGTAACGTTTCTTTTTCCAGCCTGAAACTAAATCAAATTTTTCTTTGGTAATCATTTCGTATAATCCCGGAATTTCGTCCGGACTATCCTGCAAATCGGCATCCATTGTAATAATAACATCACCTTGTGCTTTTGCAAAACCAGCATGTAAAGCCTGTGATTTTCCAAAGTTCTTCATGAAACGAATACCCTTTACATTTGGGTTTTCGTTAGAAAAACTCTCGATAATATTCCAAGAATCATCCGTACTTCCATCATCTACAAAAATGATTTCATAAGAGTAATTGTTAGATTGCATCACTTTAATAATCCAGGAATAGAGTTCTTTTAGTGATTCCTCCTCATTTAGAAGCGGTATAAGTATAGATAAATTCATTTAATTTTTTATAAACTTTGAGGATTGTTATTCTTAATAATTGCCCCTATAAGAGATGAATACAATAATCCGAAGAAAGAGTACATAACAAGTGTTACAGGGAAAACAATAAACGGGTTCATGAATTTTCTTATCATTTCGACTCCCATCTCCATTTCTTTGGCCGTCATTTCAGGATTTTTAGCCAGCATTCCTTCTTTTGAAATGTCAATCATTTCGTTGATGAACTCCGGGAAAATGAAATTAAATATAACGCTGAACGCTGCATAGACAAAAGCAGCAACAAACGTGATCGAAATTCCAATTTTTAAGCACTCACTAAAAGAAATGAATCCGTTGTTTACGTTTTTCTTATAATTAGTACAACCTATATATATAAACAGGATTGGTAAAATAAGATAGTTCGCAATGTTTACAATTGAGCCGGCACTAGAATTTACCAGTGATTTCATACCAATTATATACATAACCACGAATTCTAAAACCATGATAACACCAAACAAAACACCATATATAATTGATGATTTAGCAGGAGAAGTATTTTTTTCCATAAAACGATGATTTATTAATCCACAAATATAGCAATTCCCAATATAATGAGAGAGAAAAAAAGCTTTTTGAATTTTACTAAAAAAAGTGTACTAAATGTTTGTTTATTAAAAAAGAATTGTAAATTTGCACACTCAAAAATAATTAAATTTTTAAACAAAAAAAGAGTATCCTTTGTTTACACCTTTTTCTAACCACGAAAAAGCTTCAAAATAAAAATGCTCTAAACAATAAATAAAAGAAAAGATGAAAAAAGGAATTCACCCAGAAAATTACAGATTAGTTGCATTTAAAGACATGTCAAATGACGAAATTTTTATCACTAAATCTACTGCAGATACAAGAGAAACAATTGAAGTTGACGGAGTTGAGTATCCAGTTGTAAAAATGGAGATTTCTAGAACATCTCACCCTTTTTATACTGGTAAATCTAAACTTATCGATACTGCAGGACGTATTGATAAATTTAAAACTAAATATGCAAAACACGCTAAATAATAAAAGCTGTTTTTACTTATATAAAGCCTTCCAATCGGAAGGCTTTTTTTATGGAATTGTAAAATTTAATCGCAAATTGCGCAAAGATTTTTATCTGGTATTATATTTAGAAAACACAAAGTTCGCAAGCTAAATCTATATAAAGCTTTGCGAACTTTACTTTTTTGCAAAAACGTAATAATATAAACTTTGCGCACTTTTTGGTTAAATGATTATCAATATAAAAAATAGGTTTAAAAAAAATGCAATTATTTTCTTATTTTGAATAAGAGTACTTTTAATAGAACAAAAAAAATATTTGTAACTTTGATCGCGATAACCAAATCAAGATTTTAACAAGTTTCCAAATTTAATATTTATGAATTACATTCTTTTTGACGGTCCCGTCCGGAATGCTTTGTTACCTTTTACCTTTACAAGACCTGTTGCTGATATATTAATCGGAATAATGACAATTCGCCAGAAATGGGAGGCGCGTTTAGGTTCGACTATTACCACTATTACCGAAGATTATCTGGCAGAGAAATTTCCAATGGTAGAATTAGAAGAAAACATAATGATCAATGCAGCGTATTTACCAAATGATACTCTTGCAGAAATGGTTTCTGATCTTACAGCCAATCAGGCAATTTTTAAAGGCGATGATGTAATTGCTTTTTTTACAACAGAAAATCAGGAAGAAGTTGATTTTGATACGTACGAAATTATTCAGTACAACGAAAATGTTTTAACTGTAGAACATACGTGGGATATCTTTTCTAAAAATGATGCTGCGATTCGGGAGGATTTTATTTATTTGACCGAAGACAGAAAATCACAGCCAATCCCGAAAAGCGTAAATGTTATCGCTCCCGAAAATGTATTTATTGAAGAAGGTGCAAAATTAGAGTTTGTAACCCTAAATGCATCCAACGGTCCTATATATATAGGTAAGAATAGCGAAATTATGGAAGGAACCGTAATTCGCGGCCCTTTTGCTTTGTGCGAAAATGCACAGGTAAAACTCAATGCTAAAGTTTACGGAGCAACAACAGTTGGTCCGGGATCAAGAATTGGCGGAGAAGTTAAAAATTCAGTGCTGTTCGCCAATTCAAATAAAGGGCATGACGGATTCTTAGGGGATTCGGTTTTGGGCGAATGGTGTAATATTGGAGCAGATACCAATAATTCGAACCTGAAAAACAACTACGAAGAAGTGAAGTTGTGGAGTTATGAAACCGAAGGTTTTGCTAAAACAGGACTTCAGTTTTGTGGTTTAATGATGGGAGATCATAGTAAATGCGGAATTAATACGATGTTCAATACCGGAACTGTAGTAGGAGTGAGTGCTAATATTTTTGGAAGTGGTTTTCCCCGCAATTTTGTCCCTAGTTTTTCCTGGGGAGGAGCTGCAGGTTTTACAACTTATGTAACCAAAAAAGCTTTTGAAACTGCAAAATTAGTTATGGGACGAAGAAATATAGATTTCGACGAAACGGAATCAGCAATTCTGGAACACATTTTTGAGGAAACTAAAAAGTGGAGAAAAGACTAAAAAAACAAACCCCTCAATTTTTGATAATTGAGGGGTTTTGTTTTTAATATGGTTATTTATCAATTCTAATAAAATTTCCCTGAAGATCAAAAACGAGTTCTATATTGTTAGAAAGTTCTACTTCAATAGAGGTTTTCTCATTATCGATTGATGTTACAAATTGATTGGGATAATTAGCCGTTAGATAGTTTTGTATCTTTTCAGAAATCAGATCTGTGGGAATCGGCTGGTTGTTTCCGTCAATGTCTATCCAGTTTCCATTTGCATCAAAATCAATTTCGAAATTATTGCTAAGTTTTACCTCATAAACAGATCCGTCGCTCTCTGGGATATTGTGTTTTTTTACGGTCAAATAAGTGATACCGGGAAAGTAAGTGGTGACAAATGCACTTGCTGATTTTGGTAAATCTGCAGCGCTGATTACAGAGTCATGATTGCCGTCCTCGCCACTATCGCAAGCTGTGGCTAAAAATAGAAGTGATACAGCAGTAACAAGAGTTAAGATTATTTTTTTCATGATTGTATTATTTAAGTTATATGCTATTTATCGATTTTGGTAAAATCCCCTTTTAGGTTAAATTTTAATTCTAAATCGTTAGTTAGTTTCGTTTCATAACCAAAAGTTCCTATTTCTATTTTGGTTATTTTTTCTTTAGGAAAATTGGTTTTTACATAAGAAGCGATTTTTTTAGGGATAATAGATGCGGGAATTTTAGCGCCTTTTGCATCTACTTCTTTCCAGTTTCCTTTTTTATCAAATTCGATTTCAAGTTTATTGTCAAATTGAACTTTGTATTCTGTAGAAAGAATTTCTTTGTCTTGCAATACATAACTTGGTTTCTTCGACCCAAAGTGAGTTTTCAGGAAGGTTTGTGCGTTTGCGGGCAAAGCTTCTTTTTTAATTACAGTTTTTTGCGCATTTGCAGAAAGTCCAAATATTAATCCTGCAATTAGACATATAGTCAAATTTAATTTCGTTCTCATATTTTGCTGATTTTTAAATTCTTATACAAGATAAGGCTAAATTTTTAAAAAATGTAAGAATATAGGTGTAAATTAAAAATCAGAAGATGCCCGTAGTCTAAAATAGTATTGCCTAATAGTCTAATTAATCTATCTTTGCGCTTTCAAAAAAATACTTGCCCGGAAATGTAAAATCTGAGCAGTCTAAAATCTAAAAATCTAAATGATTACAGTTAACGATATTTCAGTTCAGTTTGGTGGAACTACATTATTTAGCGATGTTTCTTTTGCTATAAATGAAAATGATAAAATTGCCCTTATGGGTAAAAATGGTGCGGGAAAATCGACACTTTTAAAAATAATTGCAGGACAAAGCAAACCTTCAACCGGAAGTATCTCTGCTCCAAAAGATGCAGTTGTAGCTTATTTGCCTCAGCATTTGTTAACTAAAGATGGTTCGACTGTAATGGAAGAGGCATCAAAGGCATTTGGGGAAATTTTTCAAATGAAAGCTGAAATAGATGAGATCAATGAGCAATTGACTGTTCGTACAGATTATGAAAGCGATGCTTACATGAAATTAATCGAAAGAGTTTCTGACTTAAGCGAGAAATTTTATGCTATTGAAGAAGTAAATTACGAAGCCGAAGTTGAGAAGATTTTAGTTGGTTTAGGTTTTGAACGTGAAGATTTTACACGTCAGACTTCTGAGTTTTCAGGAGGATGGAGAATGCGTATCGAATTGGCGAAAATTCTTTTGCGTAAACCTGATTTAATTTTATTAGATGAGCCAACCAATCACATGGATATTGAAAGTATCCAGTGGTTAGAGGATTTTTTGATTAATTCAGCAAAAGCAGTTGTGGTAATTTCGCACGATAGAGCATTTGTAGACAACATTACAAATCGTACTATCGAGGTTACAATGGGAAGAATCTACGATTATAAAGCAAAATATTCTCACTATTTAGAGTTAAGAAAAGACCGTCGTGTACACCAGCAAAAAGCATATGATGAGCAACAAAGAATGATTGCAGATAACAGAACGTTTATTGATAGGTTCAAAGGAACTTTTTCTAAAACAGATGCAGTCCAGTCCCGCGTTAAGATGCTTGAGAAATTAGTGATCGTACAAGTTGATGAAGTAGATAACTCAGCATTGAAACTTAAATTCCCACCGGCAGCACGTTCAGGTCAATATCCTGTAGTGGTAAAAGAACTTTCTAAATCATATGGCGATCATGTAGTTTTTAAAGATGCTAATATTGTTATAGAAAGAGGAGAAAAAGTGGCTTTTGTAGGTAAAAATGGTGAAGGAAAATCAACCATGATCAAAGCGATCATGAAAGAGATTGGTATCGATGAAGGAAGTGTTGAAATAGGGCACAATTCTCAAATTGGATATTTTGCCCAAAACCAGGCTTCTTTATTAGATGAAAATGCTACAATTTTTGAAACTATTGATGCAATTGCAGTTGGAGATGTCCGTACACAAATAAAAAATATTCTTGGAGCTTTTATGTTTCAGGGCGATGATATTACCAAGAAAGTAAAAGTACTTTCAGGTGGTGAAAAAACGCGTTTGGCAATGATAAAATTATTGTTGGAACCGGTTAACTTATTAATTCTCGATGAGCCTTCAAATCACCTTGATATGAAGACTAAAGATATTATTAAAGATGCATTGCGTGACTTTGACGGAACTTTAATCCTGGTTTCTCACGATCGTGATTTCCTTGACGGATTAGCGACTAAAGTTTTTGAGTTTGGAAACAAACGTGTTAAGGAACATTTTGAAGATGTAGCAGGTTTCCTTGCGCATAAAAAAATGGATTCTATGAGAGAGATCGAGAAGTAATCTAGTTAAAAATGTAATAATAAAGAGGGCGTTAGTTAATTCTAACGCCTTTTTTTTTGCTTAAAATAAAAATAAAGTGATTAAAGAGTAAATGTTTAAAACATGATATAAATCAGATTAACAACTGAATAGTTGCGATAACTTTAATGTAGCAAAAAAGCTTTTTTGTAGCTTAAAATGCATTAAAAATAAAACTAATCTAAAGTTTATCATGAATGTTTTAAATGTTTTTTTTTTAAAGAGATTTATATTTGTAATCTTTTTATTCCCTTTTTTTTTTTTTTTTTTTTTTCAAATGGACAAACTTCCGAGTCCAATATTCAAAATGAAGTAAAATATCCCCAATTTAAAGTTCAGGGACTTTTTAGGGGCGATATCTAAGTGGTTTTACAAATGGAATAGATGCTACAACAGGACTTCAGCATCCGGATGGTAATGCGGTAAAATTTATCCGCCTGAACTGAAGAAAACGGGTGATGCGCCAAAAATTGTGGCAGAGAAATTAAAAGAAATGGGAGCAATCTCTAAAAACGAATGGCTCATGCTTCTTACTTTTGTTATTCTACTATTTCTTTGGATGACCGGAGATCTGTTTTCTATCGATGCTACAACTACAGCATTCATAGGTTTAGTAGTATTATTGCTGACTTCTGTTTTAACTTGGGAAGATGTAAAAGCCGAAAAAGGAGCATGGGACACTATTGTATGGTTTGCGGTTTTAGTAATGGTGGCAAGCTCTCTGGATAAGCTGGGATTTATTGGTTGGTTTAGTGAAATTGTAAAAGTGCAGATTAATGGTATGAGTTGGCAATTGGCATTTATAATAATCATAGCAGTATATTTCTTTAGTCATTACATTTTTGCAAGTGCAACAGCTCACGTTGCAGCTATGTATGCGGCATTGCTTGCTGTTGGAATGTCATTGGGAGTTCCTGGATTGTTTTTGGCATTTATGTTAGGATTCGTAGGCTCTCTTTATGGAACATTAACCCATTACGGTCACGGACCAGCACCTGTATTTTTTGGTAGTGGTTATGTGGATTTAAAAAGCTGGTGGGTCAAAGGGTTGATAACAGGACTTGCAATGTTGGCAATTTATATGGTAATTGGTGGTTTATGGTTGAATTTTTTGGGATATTTGAATTAATAATTCATTATATAAATTCAAAAAGCACAAGAGAAATCTTGTGCTTTTTATTATTTTTAACGGAATGTTTTATGCTTCTTTCAGAGCCTTTTTCTTCTTGAAATATAAAGCGATATATGCTGCAATAGAACAAACCGCACCTATAATTATCATATTCCAAATGGGTGTAGTAGTTTGAGAAAAATTTCCGTTCTCGATAATCAGAATCCTAAATGCTTTGAGGAAATGAGTTAACGGAATTACATTTGCAATTGCCTGAACTGCTTGTGGCATCTGGCTTAATGGCCAGGTAAAACCACTTAAGATAAAACTTGGAGTTGCAATAACCATCAAAATTTCAGTAGCTTTCAATTGACTTGGAACCAGAATGCTCACCAGTATACCAATAAAAGAAACTGAGAGTACAAATATTCCGGCAATAAAGGTAAGTGGAAGTAAGTTTTCGTAAAACGGAATCCTGAACCATAAAGTAAAAAGCCAATATATCAGCCAAATACCAAAACTCATGATCATGTAAGGAATAATTTTTACCGCGAGAAGTTTTAAAATTGAAGGGCATCTTTTGACTAATTCTTTAAAAGTTCCGTTTTCAAATTCCGATGCAAAAGAAAGTGCCAGCCCTAATAATAGTACTTGTTGCAGAACCGTTGCTAAAACGCCCGGCCATAAAAAGTACATATAATTAGTGCTTCGGTTGTATTTTTTTATGAAAGTAGTTTTAAAAGGTTCGTATTGTGAGGCGAGCAAATTTTCGGGGACGCCTTGTTTTCTTAAAGTCTCAATTTGAACACCTGCTTTTAATGTTCCAAGACAGACCTGTATTGCAGTTGATGCATAATTGGCAGTTAAAACATTGGATGTATTTACTATAGTAGTAATTTCAGGATATCTTTTTGTAAGTGTCAATTTCTCAAAACCTTTAGGAATAATGACAACACAGGTAGCTTCTTTTTCGATAGCAATCTGCGAAAGATTATTCTGGTCGTATAGAATTGAAGAAATATGAAGAACTTCATTGTCTTCAAACATCTGAATTGCTTTTGAGCTTAATTCAGACCTGTCCTGATCCACAATAATTATGGGTAAATCAGTTACCTTGCCTTTTCCATAAACATATCCTAGCAATACGCCATAGAGTATAGGTGCACCAATAAATAACAATCGGAGTACTTTATTGCTCCAAAATAGTTTGAATTCCCGTTTAAGCAATGAAAAGAAATTTTGCATAGTTAAAGAGATAAGGTAACAGTTGTTTTTGTAATAAGATCTTTTGTCTGGTCGCCATTCGCAGGCGTTATCTTTATTTCGAATAAACTTTCCTGCATTTCATAGTCTGGATATGCAGTTGCAATATTTCCATAAGCCCCCAGTTGTTTTACGGTAGAGATGGTTCCTTTAATGTCTTCTTTTTTATAAGGAACATGAACGGTAACTTCTTGCCCTTTTTTGAATTTTGCCAGTTGATTTTCAGGAATTGTAAAACGGAAATAAGTACTATTGGCAATATAGCCATTAAACAAGGTATAGCCGGGTAAAGCTAGTTCGCCGAGATTAAGCGTAATAGTTTCAATACTCATGTCCTGCGGTGCAATAATATAACGTTCCTTGTCAGCAGTTTCCACTTCCTGCAAAGCACCAAGGGCCCTGTCTTGTTGTCCCAAAGCCATAGTTTGCTGTTCGATACGAGCACCTTTTTTTGCATCATCCAGTTCAGCAATAACCGCATTATATTGCGCTTGTGCTCCTTGGTATTTAGCAAAAGTCTCGTCATAAGTTTGTTGCGATATTAAAGAATCTTTAAGCATGTTATTCAATCGTCTGATCGATTTTTGAGCAAATTCATATTGTTCCTTCAATCCCATTTTTTTAGCCTCAAGCTGTTTGATTTGATTTTCGGTTGCGCCTTTTACAGCCATTTTGTATTGCGCTTTTGCAGAGATAACGGCACCTTCGGCCTGACTTTTTTTAGCATCTACTTCCGGAATATCAAGCAGCGCCAGTGTGTCTCCTTTTTGCACTATGTCACCTTCTTTGACAAAGATTTTTAAAATCTTGCCAGGGATTTTACTGACAACTGCAATTTGTTCCTTTTCTGTTTTTCCCTGAATTACATTTTCTTTTTTAGCTTTTTGGCAACTTATAAAAATGAAAATTAAACTGATTATCATAATTGCTTTTTTCATAGAACAGAACTTTTATTTAGATAGTTTTTTTGATAAATCGCCGGTAGCGATGATAGTTTCAATAGCCGCTAATCGTTGTTCGATTAAGGTAGTTGTCTTGTTTACAGATGCTTTATATGAATCATTTTCAGCTTCAAGACGTTCTGATATATTGATAAGACCTTCTTTATACTGTTTTATGGCTAAATTCAAATTATTAGCGGCTACTTTTTCCTGTTGTTGGGTAATGTCAATTTTTTGAGTCAGGACACTATAATCAACCAGGTTTTTTTCAAGAAGCAATTCCAGTTTTTCTTTCGTATCATCAATTTGGTTTTGTACCTGTTCGATATTGATCTTAGCTTCGTGTACTTTATGTTTTCTTTCAAAACCTGAAAATACTTCCCATTTCATTGCTGCGCCCACAACCCAGTTATTGCTTATTGTTACTTCGTTTAAGCCTAAATATAGAGCCTGATTGATTCCCGTAACGATAGGTGTCGTAGCATTTGCATCAAATAAACTCGAGTAAGAAACACCACCAAATGCTCCTAAAGTTGGCAGATAAGTACCTTTTTCCTTCTTTAATAAAAATTCATAGGCGGTTTTAAACGACTCCAGAGCTTTTATTTCCTGTTTGTTTTGGGTACTTAGCTTTTCATCGGTAATCAAATAGGGAATTAAATCGTATTTGACATTATCAGTTTCAGCATTGGAATACCCCGTTAAATATTGGATTTTTTTATAAACTAATTTTCGTTTTCCATCCAGTTCAATTTTTTTAGAGGCTAATTCAAGAGATGCCAGTTTTATTTTATCCCGGTCATAAGGAATTGCAAGTCCTTGTTCTATTGCTTTTGTAACACGTTTGGTTTCTGTTTCAAGTCGTTTTTCGCTTTCTTTTATGAGTCTGTCTATTTCTTTTAAGAGTTCTAACTGATCAAAAGTATTAATAACGTCTTTTGTGATTTGATCCTTTTCTGATTCTTTTAAAAATACGGTTCCTTTCGTTTTTTCATGAATTGCTTTTGCTCCGTTTGGAATTTGCATACCGCTAAATAAGACTGTTTTTGCCATTACGCTTCCATTAAAAATATTTCCGTAATTTTTAAAAGCAGTTTTTCCATCAAACAAAGGATAATTTACAATAGGTATGGTAGCCGTAGGAAGATCGACAGTCAATTTGTTGTCAAAATAAGAGTACAGCGCACTGGCTTCTACAGTAGGAATGTATTTGTTCCAGACTCCTTTTTCCTGAAGATTTAATTTTTCAATATCCAGATCTTTGTTCTTTAAAGAAGCGCTTTTTTCTATAGCTTTAATAATAGCATCTTCAAGAGTGGGTGAAATCTCTATCTGAGCATATCCGGAAGTTATGGAAAGAAAGAAAAAGAGGAATGGTAGATGTTTTCTCATTGTAATTTTTGTTTCTATTATATGATAAATCGTAAACAGATTTTTGTAAGGTATTACAAACGGAATAGGTACGTATAAAATACGGCTATTTACAAAGTTAAGCATATTAGTCTTACATTCTACGATTATAAAAGAGAATGATTGATTGAATTGCAACTTTTTAGTAGTTATTAATAAGAAAATAGAAAGATTTTTGATGTTGATGTACTTTATTTGTTTTTTTATACCTTAGTAGGAATATTTGTAAATTAATTACTAATTAGCATGAAAAAGAAAGCCTTGTTTTTAGCTATTGTGTTGACTGGCTTATTTAGTCTTCCTGTTTTTTCTCAAACTGATAATGAGCCTGTTGCTTTGGGGCTGCCTGGAGATAACCTTAACTTATATGCTGTTTTAGATCTTTTTCAAAAGTCTAAAACCCTTGAGGATTTTGAAAAAGCATTAAATGATCCGGATAATAAGGTCAATAATTTAGATCTGAATAATGATGGAGAGATCGATTATATTGAGATAGAAAGTCACAAAGAAGGAAATACGCATGTAATTGTACTTCAGGTTGCAGTAAATAATAGCGAAACACAAGATGTTGCTGTTATTGAAGTTGATAAGGATAAAAAGAACAATATTCATGTTCAGGCTATTGGTGATGAAGATTTATATGGCAAAAATTATATTGTAGAGCCTGCAAACAATGTTTCCGGAACACCAAATCCCGGATATACAGGAGGTAGCACTGTAATTGTAAATAATAATACAACCAATAATTATAATACAACAACAAGCCCAAGTTATGTAAGCGCCAGTGTTAGTGCATGGCCGGTTATATTATTTTTGTTTTCTCCTGTATATGTTGCGTATCGGTCTCCTTGGCATTGGGGATATTATCCTCCTTACTGGCGTCCTTGGCGTCCGGTTTATTATCATGATTATTGGGGATATCACGGCCATTATTACAGAAGCCCATATTATCGAAGAACTGCTGTTATAAGAAACCCAAGGTATTATAATAATTATGCGAGCAGAAGAAATACATCCGTTATTGTTAGAAATAACCGAACTAACGGACGTTATAACACGACCTATAATGGCAGGGACTATAAAAGACCAGCTCCGGTTACAGCAAGACCAACCAGACCGGGAAACAGTAACAGGCCGGGAACACGCCCAACAAACCCATCAACAAGACCAGGAAATACAACAAGACCGGTAACACGACCTACGAATCCATCGACCAGACCAGGAGGAACCACCAGACCAACAACACGTCCGGTAACACCAACTAATCCATCGACACGGCCAGCTGTAAGACCAACGCAGCCTGTAACAAGGCCAGTCACGCGTCCTGTTACCCCGGCTGTTCCGTCTACGCGTCCTGCTGTTAGGCCAACACAACCCGTAACAAGACCTGCAGCACCCAGACCTGCAGCACCAAGACCAGCTAATGGCGGTTCTAACAGGAGGTAGGTAGAGGTGATTGATTTTTAAGATGTTAGTAATGGATGAATTTTTAATAGACAGAGCTTATGAATAAAACTTTACTAATAAAACTAATTTTTGTTCTTTTAATAGTGCCCTTTTTTGCAAAGGCGCAAACTACTGATACCCAAGCACTCGAAGATGCCGAAAATACTATCAAATATCCTCAGTTTCAGTTCAAAGGGCTTTTGCAGGCAAGATATTTAGAAAGTTCCGGTAAAAATGTTGATGTTTTGGGTGTGCAGCATTCAACAGGAGAAGTTACTCAAAGTTCGTTTGATATTAAAAGAATGCGTGTTGGTCTTAATACTAAATTAAGCAACACCACTGAAGTAGTAATTTTAGTAAATCTGGCTGATTTTAAATCCGATCCTAAAGGAAAGGTACTTGAAAATGCTTACGGAAAATATACTTTTAATAAATATATTGCTTTAACCGGAGGTCAATTTCGTCCCGCATTTGGTATCGAAGAATTAGTCCCGGTGGATATTATCAAATCATTTGATTTCTCAAATCAATATTATGAATTTGGAAAAAATGGCTGGACGAGTTTTCAAATTGGTGCTTCTGCAAGCGGAAGTTTTGATATTGGTAAAAATCCTGTAAGTTATGCGATTTCCATTTTAAACGGAAACGGGAGAAATCAGGAAATGGATAATGATAACGGAAAACAATATTCGAGCAGATGGGTTTTTGAATTGTCAAAACTTCATAAAATAAATTTAGGATTAAACGGAGGTATCGGTAAAAGATCAGATCAGAAAGTATTTGCTGTGGGGGCTGATATAACAAGTGATTTTAAGTTAACTGACAGGCTTACATTTGATTTGCAAATTGAATACAAACAAGGAACTAATCAAAATCTGTATTTTTCTTTACCGGTTGATGGCAGAACGCCAAATTTGGATGATTACCAAATGAGAGGGGTTTATTTTTTGCCAAATTTCAGATATGTAGTTGATTATAAAAAATTGACCTCTCTTGAGCTATCCTGTCGTTTTGAATCTTTTGATAATAATTTTAAGGTAAACTCGAATGTTAGAAAAACATATACACCAATGATAAGCCTTGAATTTGGGAAAGCTTATTTAGGTCGTATAGAGATGGGATTTGAGATTGATCGATTCGATAAAAATATTCCTGACACCTCTTTTTACAATGATGATTTATTTATCATTCAGTTACAACTCCGACTTTAATCTAATTTAATTCTTGTTTTTATGAAAGAAGTAAAAATTCCTCAAACCTTAATTACACTTGCAATTGGAATTGCAATTTGGCTAATCCCTGCGCCAAATGGTGTAAAAATTGAAGCCTGGCACTTATTTGCAATTTTTGTTTCTACTATTTTAGGAATCATCTTGAAAGCTGCTCCAATGGGTACGATGTGTATGATTGCGATTGCGTTAACAGCTTTTTCGCAAGTTTTGGCTCCCGGTGAAGCCGGAAAATCAATTACTTTGGCGCTAAGAGGTTTTGGAGATAAAGTGATTTGGCTTATCGGGATTTCATTTTTTATTGCAAGAGGTTTTATCAAAACAGGTTTAGGAAACCGAATTGCGTTTTTATTTATTAGAGTATTCGGAAAAAGCTCACTTGGATTAGCTTACGGTTTGGGTTTAGCCGATTTGGTTTTGGCCCCGGCTGTACCAAGTAATACCGCCAGAGGAGGAGGGATTATTTATCCCATCATGAAATCAATGGCAATGAGTTTTGGTTCGATGCCTGACCAGCCGGAAACGCACAGAAAATTAGGTTCATATCTGACATTAAGCAGTTATAATGCAAATTTAATAGCTTCGTCTATGTTTCTTACCGGAACAGCGAGTAACCCGATGTGTCAAAAATTTGCCCTTAACTTAGGAATTAAAATAACGTGGATTTCGTGGGCAACGGCAGCAATTGTTCCCGGTTTAGTTGCCTTTTTTGTGATTCCGCTTGTGTTGTATAAAATTTATCCGCCAGAATTAAAAAAAACTGGAGATGCGCCACAAATTGCGGCTCAAAAGTTGAAAGAAATGGGGCCAATAAGCCGTAATGAATGGCTGATGCTTTTGACTTTTTTTATCTTATTATTTCTTTGGATGACAGGAGATTTATTCTCTATCGATGCTACAACAACAGCATTTATTGGTTTAGTGATTTTATTGCTGACCTCAGTTTTAACCTGGGAAGATGTAAAAGCCGAAAAAGGAGCCTGGGATACAATTGTATGGTTTTCGGTTTTGGTAATGATGGCAAGTTCGCTCAACGAACTGGGCTTTATTGGCTGGTTCAGTAATTTGGTAAAAGCAGAAATTGGCGGATTAAGCTGGCAAATGGCTTTTCCTATTATTATACTGGTATACTTTTTTAGTCATTATCTTTTTGCAAGTGCAACCGCACACGTAGCAGCGATGTATGCGGCTTTACTTGGTGTAGGTGTTTCACTAGGGATTCCCGGATTATTATTAGCTTTTATGCTTGGTTTTATAGGATCGCTTTATGGAACTTTAACGCATTACGGACATGGGCCGGCACCCGTTTTTTTCGGGAGCGGCTATGTCGATTTAAAAAGCTGGTGGGTCAAAGGACTCATCACCGGATTAACAATGTTACTTATTTACATGGTTATTGGTGGACTGTGGCTGAGACTTATTGGTTATTTTTAAAAATTAAATTCTAATTCCGGGAGGAAGTAATTCCTTGTAAGTAGGGTTTTTTTTGATAAATAATACAATTCTGGGATGAATAGGCATTAATTTGAATTTCTTTTCGATAATGATATCCATGATGTTTTTAAGTACTACATCAATTAATGCTTGATTGTCAAAACCTTCTGGTGAGTTGATTTTAGTTAGAAAGATTTTTTTCTCCTGAAATGAATATTCAACAGAAAGTAATCCTTCGGGTACTATGGTTTCAAATTGTCTTGCAAAAGTGTTGTCTTTGATTTCCATAGTTTCAATAGGTTCCATATTAGTCATGTTTTTTGGGGTATTGGATTAAAAAATAATAGAAAAAGAACGTTAATAGCACTATGTGAAACATCTTGGAATGATGTTTAAATAATGATTATAGTATCTACAAAGGTAATCATTTGATTTTCAATATAAAATTATTTTTTGAAACCCCATATATAGCTGGGTTGGCCGTGTTTTTTGTGATTTTATTTCGTCTAAAAAACAATTATGGTGTAACATTTGTAGTGTATATTGCTAAAAAAATTAATTTTATCTTGAAATTAAAACCTATAACTATAAACCTTTTTCGAACAAATGAGTAAAATCCCTGTCTATTTTATGCCTGGTCTGGCTGCTAGTCCGGCTATTTTTGAAAGAATCAAATTAGATGAATCTGTTTTTGAAATGTGTTTGTTAGAATGGGAAATTCCACTTCCAAAAGAGTCTTTGTCTGATTATGCATTGCGAATTGCAAAAAATATTAAACACGAAAATCCTGTTTTAATTGGAGTTTCCTTTGGAGGAATTTTGGTTCAGGAGATATCAAAACATATCCAGACGCGAAAAGTAATTATTATTTCGAGTGTCAGAAGTAATGCTGAATTTCCGAGAAGAATGAAAATTGGAAAGAAAACGAAAGCATACAAGCTGATTCCGATGAAGCTGATCTTGAATATCGAAAATCTTGCTAAATACTCTTTTGGAGAAAAAGTAAATAAACGGATTAAATTATACGAAAAGTTTTTAGCTGTTCGTGATCTCAAATATTTGCAATGGGCCGTTGAATCTGTTATTCGGTGGGATAGAAATGAGATTGATGCAGCCGTTGTTCATATTCACGGTGATCAGGACGATGTTTTTCCTATAAAGTATATTAATAGTTGCATTGTTGTAAAAGGAGGGACTCACATCATGATTCTGAATAAATACAAATGGCTGAATGAAAATTTACCTTCGATTATACTAGAAGATTAAATACTATTTTTTATCCCGAAGCTTCGGGACTAAATTCTAAATGTTATGATTGGGAACCTTTTTTCAAAGTCTCAAACCAAGAGTGTAAGGAACTTTATTTTATGTATTGAATGTCTCTATTTTAGCAGGATCCCCACCACAATGTATTACTATTTGTTGAATGATTTCATTTTGTAATTGATTACAAAATGAAATTTTGGGGATCTTATATCCTTTTAATTCATTTAGTTTTATATAACTCAAGAGCAAGATTGATGCAATTAAAATAATATATATCATTACCTGAATTCCATTCCACTGTCTTGAAAAATAGTGCTTAAAATTCATTTCTTGCTTTATAAATCTAAAGAAACGCTCAATGTCCCAACGCTTTTTATAAATTTCTGCTATTTGATCTGCCGTAAATTCTTCTTCTGGCAAATTGCTTAAAAACAAGATCTTCTCTCCATCAGATTTTAATATCCCTTCCACTAATCTAAAAACTATTTTAGTCTTTTTTTGATTCGAGTAAAGATAAACCCTGCTATGTTTTGTTAATTTAAGAATATCATTTTCAAAATCCAATGGAGTGACCTTACTGCCTTTCTCTACTTCATATTTAGATGATTTATAAATTCGGGTTACAAAATATTTATCATCAGTAGAGAGATCAACCATTGTTTTTCTATTCTTCATTCCACGATCAAAAACGGCAATATCTTTTTTGTTGGCTATGTGCTCTTCTAGAATATTGCCCAAAGCCAAATCTTCACTAATCATTTTTTGATCCTTGTGAAACTTTACATTAAAGGGCAATTCATTAAAACCAATTGTAAATTTTATACTATTTTTGCCCTGTTCTCCTTTTTTGTTTTTCTGCCCATTTCGCATCCCGAAACTTAACAAAGAAGCAGATAAGCTTGTAATTGTGGAATCATACAAACTTAATTTGATCTTATCTTTATCATTGAGTTTATCCTGAAAAACAGTAACGGTGTGCTGATAAAGTTTTTCGAAATACTCAACGTTTATTTTTCCTATTCTCTCTGCAATACTGCTGTGACTTACACTTTTATCTTTGGGAATTTGAGCATATTTACAAAAAAAATGATTCTCATAAAAATTCTCAAATACTCTAGAGCTGGCTCTATTTTCATTTAAGACTCCAAAAACACAAAGTTTAAATAATTCCTTGCCTTTTAGTTTTTTAGCATTCCAGTCAACCATAGTTTGCTGAGCAAAAAAATCAAGTTGATCTTCTGAAATATAATTTAATATTTCTTTTACTTCTGTTCTGATTTGCATTTTCTGATAGATTTATAAATACAGAAAATAAAAATAATAGTTTTTTACAAAAGTTCCTTACACTCTTGGTCTCAAACTTTGACAAAGGTAGTTGCGCATAGTAAACCCGACAGGTTTTTAAAACCTGTCGGGTTTCGATGTGTAATCTTTGTCGGTTTTTTTATGTGATTGCTCATTCTTCGAAATGGTAATATTGGGTTGAGACTTCGACTTCGCCAGCCTGAAAACAAAAAAATCCCAAACTCTTTTGGAATTTGGGATTTTAAAATATTTTGGAATTTGAGAAAGTTCTAGATTTTCTTCATTTGATCTTTCATCATTGTAATTTGTTCTTTCAGCATTCCTTGCTTGTCTAATTTTTTAGCTTCGTTGAGCAAATTAGTCGCTTCAAGTTTTCTGCGGCGTGACATTGCAACTCCGGCAAGGTTTAATTTTGCTACTGCTAAATCCATATCCATAGACAATCCAAGTTCGATTGCTTTCTTGAAATGTTTCTCGGCCTGATTGATATTGGTTTGAGATAACATGATTCCGTGCAGATAATTAAAGTATCCTTGTTGTTTTCGTACTAAAGCGGCTTCCGGATTTTTGATGTATGCCAGCCATTTTTTAGCACCTTCAAAGTCTTGTTTTCTTAATTTAAGGAAGGCTAAAAGGATAAATTCATTTTTAAAGTAAAGAAAAATTGGAATTGCCGTCAATAAAATAAGGAATATTCCGTTCCCGATATTACTCTCTGTAAATTGCCAAACGCCTGCGACTACTAGAAGTCCGGCCAAAATAAGTTTAATATTCTTGTGAAACATAATAGATGTATATTTATGATTGCAAATATAGTAAAATGAATTAAAAATATTTTTATAAAACTACTTGCGAGAAAAAAAAGTCTTTGTATATTTGCACTCGGTTTTGGAACAACGATATTCAAAACAGAAAAACAGAAAATAGACACCATTTTAAAGATACAAAGCAATGAGCAAAAGAACATTTCAACCATCGAAAAGAAAAAGAAGAAATAAGCACGGATTTATGGACAGAATGGCTTCTGCAAATGGAAGAAAAGTTCTGGCGCGTAGAAGAGCTAAAGGAAGACATAAATTGACTGTTTCTAGCGAACCTAGACACAAAAAATAATGTTTCTATAAACATAAATAAGGCGTTACTTTTTTTAGTATCGCCTTTTTTTATACCTTGTCGGTAAAAAATTCTCAACGTTCTAGTTTAGAATAGACTACGAATGTTTTTTAAAGTACTTTATATAACTACACAATACAAATAAAATGCCTAAAGACACATCAATAAAATCAGTTTTAATAATAGGGTCAGGACCTATTGTTATTGGTCAGGCCTGCGAATTCGATTATGCAGGTTCTCAATCTGCACGTTCTATTCGTGAAGAAGGAATTGAAGTTATCTTGATAAACTCAAATCCAGCGACTATCATGACCGACCCAACAATGGCCGATCACGTATATTTGAAACCTTTAACTACTAAATCGATTATTGAAATTCTAAAAGCACATCCACAAATTGATGCTGTTTTGCCTACCATGGGTGGACAAACGGCTTTGAATTTATGTTTAGAAGCTGATGAAAAAGGAATTTGGGCAGATTTTGGAGTGAAATTAATTGGAGTTGACGTAAACGCTATTAATATTACAGAAGACAGAGAGCAGTTTAAACAACTTCTTGAAAAAATTAATGTGCCAACTGCACCTGCAAAAACAGCTACTTCTTATTTAGAAGGAAAAGAGATTGCTCAGGAATTTGGTTTTCCACTTGTAATACGTCCTTCGTTTACACTTGGAGGAACCGGAGCTGCAATTGTTTATAAAAAAGAAGACTTTGATGAGCTTTTAACACGTGGTTTAGAAGCTTCGCCAATACATGAAGTTTTGATTGACAAAGCTTTGATGGGTTGGAAAGAGTATGAATTAGAGCTTTTAAGAGATAAAAATGATAATGTTGTAATTATCTGTTCAATCGAAAATATGGATCCAATGGGAATTCATACCGGAGATTCGATTACGGTTGCACCAGCAATGACATTATCAGATACCACTTTCCAGAAATTACGTGACTATGCAATCTTAATGATGCGTAGTATCGGAAACTTTGCGGGAGGTTGTAATGTACAATTTGCGGTTTCACCAGACGAAAAAGAAGATATCGTAGCAATCGAGATTAATCCTCGTGTGTCACGTTCATCAGCTTTAGCATCTAAAGCAACTGGATATCCAATTGCTAAAATTGCTTCTAAACTGGCTTTAGGATACAATTTAGATGAATTGCAAAATCAGATTACAAAATCAACTTCGGCTCTTTTTGAACCGACTTTGGATTATGTAATCGTGAAAATACCTCGTTGGAACTTTGATAAATTCGAAGGTGCTGACAGGACTTTAGGTCTTCAGATGAAATCTGTTGGTGAAGTAATGGGTATCGGACGTTCTTTTCAGGAAGCTTTACACAAAGCAACTCAATCTTTAGAAATTAAAAGAAACGGTTTAGGTGCTGACGGAAAAGGATATAAAAACTACGAAGAGATTATAGAGAAACTAACTTTTGCAAGTTGGGATCGTGTTTTTGTAATTTATGATGCAATCGCAATGGGAATTCCGTTGAGCCGTATTCATGAAATCACAAAAATCGATATGTGGTTCTTAAAACAATATGAAGAACTTTATACTTTAGAGAAAGAAATTTCGAACTATAAAATTTCGAATCTTCCAAAAGAACTTTTGCTTGAAGCGAAACAAAAAGGTTTTGCTGACAGACAAATTGCTCACATGGTGAATTGTTTGGAAAGTGAAGTGCATACTTTACGTATGAATTTGAATGTTAATCGTGTATTTAAATTAGTAGATACTTGTGCGGCAGAATTTAAAGCAAAAACTCCTTATTACTACTCCACTTTTGAAGCTGAAATAGAAAAAGCAAACGGCGAGCGTTATGTAGATAACGAAAGTGTTGTAACTGATAAAAAGAAAATTATCGTTCTTGGTTCAGGACCTAACAGAATTGGACAAGGAATTGAGTTTGATTATTCTTGTGTTCACGGAGTTTTGGCTGCCAAAGAATGTGGTTACGAAACCATTATGATCAACTGTAATCCTGAAACTGTTTCGACAGATTTTGATACAGCAGATAAATTATACTTCGAACCTGTTTTCTGGGAACATATTTATGACATCATTCAACATGAAAAACCAGAAGGTGTAATTGTGCAGTTAGGTGGTCAAACAGCTTTGAAATTAGCTGAGAAATTATCTAAATACGGAGTAAAAATCATTGGAACTAGTTTTGATGCGCTTGATTTAGCCGAAGACAGAGGTCGTTTCTCTGAATTATTGACTGAATTAAAGATTCCTTTCCCACAATTTGGAATAGCAGAAACAGCTGATGAGGCTTCTGCTCTTGCAGATACTTTAGACTTCCCATTATTGATTCGTCCTTCTTATGTATTAGGTGGCCAGGGAATGAAAATCGTAATCAACAAAAAAGAACTGGAAGAACACGTTATCAATTTGTTGAAAACAATTCCTGGAAATAAATTGCTTTTAGACCATTATTTGGCAGGAGCAATCGAGGCAGAAGCAGATGCAATTTGCGATGCTGACGGAAATGTGTATATCATAGGAATTATGGAGCATATCGAACCTTGCGGAGTTCACTCTGGAGATAGTAATGCAACATTGCCTCCTTTTAACTTAGGAGAATTCGTAATGCAGCAAATAAAAGATCATACAACAAAAATAGCAAGAGCGCTAAAAACAGTTGGTTTGATCAATATTCAGTTTGCGATAAAAGACGATACAGTTTATATTATCGAAGCAAATCCTAGAGCTTCACGAACAGTACCGTTTATTGCAAAAGCTTACGGAGAACCTTATGTAAACTATGCTACGAAAGTAATGTTAGGACACAATAAAGTAACTGACTTTGGTTTTAATCCACAATTAAAAGGATATGCAATCAAACAACCGGTTTTCTCTTTCAGCAAGTTCCATAATGTAAACAAAGCATTAGGACCGGAGATGAAATCAACGGGAGAAAGTATCTTGTTTATTGATGATTTAAAAGACGATCAATTCTACGAATTGTACTCTAGAAGAAAAATGTATTTGAGTAAATAATCTCAAATCCTGATATAAAAGAGGTTGTCTGAAAAGACGACCTCTTTCTTTTATTATACTAGTAGATTTACAGAGTGTTTCTTGAAAAATGTAAATTTGGGCTAAAATGGTCTTCTATAAACTTTTCTAAAGCTTCTACGAGATCAAAAATGAGGTTAAAATTGCCCAAACGGATTTTAGCGATCCATTTAGAAAAGTTGTGAGCAATAGCAATCAGGCCAAATTCAGTATTTACTTTGGCTGTTTTGGTAAGTGTAAATCTTTTAAATCCTTTGTTTTGCTTGATGTTACCAAAAACCGGCTCTGGTTCAATACATCTTTTACTATAAATTTCCCTGCCCAATTCACTTTCTAAATTCTCTCTTGCCTTGAATTTCAGTCTTTGAAGATTGTGATTAATTTCTATCCGTCTGTTCCCCTTAGCTTTAAAGCATTGCCCCCGCAGAGGACATCCTGCGCAATTTAAAGCCTCATATACCGAATGATACTGTTCAAAACCAGTTGTAGTTTTTGATTTCTTAGTAAAGATACGAGGCATTTGCTGCCCCATTGGACAAACCAAAAAGTCTTGCTCATTATTATGAAACAGGTTTTGTGCGTGGAATAAATTGTTTTTATGCTTACGGGTCTCTTCGATACGGTACATGTTGTAGGGAACAAAAAAATCAATTTCTTTGTCTTCAAGGAGTTGATAATTTTCCTCACTTCCATAGCCCGCATCGGCTATAACTTTTGCAGATTGTTTGCCGTAGTTGCTTTTGAATCCTTCTAAGTGAGTCTTTAATGTGGTAAAATCAGTAGAAGTCTGGTGGGTGGAGTAATGTGTAATAATTTGATTTTCTGTAGAAACCTGAATATTATAACCCGCTTTTAATTGTCCGTTGCCCATATGATCTTCTTTCATGCGCATAAAAGTAGCATCGGTATCGGTTTTCGAATAACTGTTTCTATCCCCCAGAATTTCGAGATGTTTCTCATATTCTTTAAGTTTTACAAGCTGTTCTTTCTCGAGTTTTTGAAGTGATTTGTTCTGCTGTTTACTCAGCTTCTGCTTTTTTTCACTTTGGTTGATCTCGTGTATTTTTTCTTCTAATTTCTTACTGTCTACCTTGGTATCAGTTTGGTTATCAGTATGCATAATGTCTGACTCGATAGCCTGACCAATATCTGCCAGAACAGCATCGATTTTTCCCTGAAGCCTGTCTTTATGTTTTTCAACTGCTTTCTTCCACACAAAGCTGTATTTATGTGCGTTGGCTTCTATTTTAGTACCATCAATAAATTGTCTCTCCAGGCTAATGAGCTCTAAATCTACCATCATCAGAACGACCTGGCTGAAAAGTTTTTCGATATTCCCTTTTAATTTTTTTCCTCTAAAGTCATTGATAGTTCTAAAATCCGGCTGAAGTCCTCCCGAGAGCCACATAAAATATATATTCTCCTTCACGGCTCTAGCCAGCTTTCGGCTGGAATAGGTATTATTGAGATATCCGTAAAACAATATTTTCAATAACATCTTAGGATGGTAGCTGGATCTTCCACCGCCTTTAAACTGTGATATAATCTCGGAAATTTCCAACTGTTCAACAACACTGTCTATTAATCGGGCAGAATGATTCTCTGGGATCAGATCATTTAAATTCAATGGAAAAAGATCTTGCTGGTGAACCGAATGAGGCTTAAAAACTGGCTGCATAATCATTGATTTTAGTACTTAAATATAAGAAAAATCAATGTGTAAAACAAAAAAAAACTGCCCGAAATTACTTTTCGGACAGCCTCTTTGTTTTTAGTATGGATCAGCTGTTTAATTCATGAAAGTTCTGATCTAATTTTTTAATTAATTTTAGGTATAGTATTTTGTATATCAGCCATATTGAGTACGTGATCGCGGAAAGAAAAACAACTAAAATGCTATAAAAAATAAGCTGAAATAGAAGTGGACTGTTTTGTGAATTAGCGTGGCTGATGAATTGCTTATAAGAAGAATTGTTCTCTAAATATAAGTAAGCAAAGACAAGCGAGTTTAAATTAAAAATAATTAAACTGACATAGATGTAGTTATAAACTGATTTTCTTGTTTTTAAAATGTTTTTTGATAATTCATTAAGGTTAGAGTTGGCATTAATTTTCTTAAAGTTGAGGTAGAATTGTATTATGAAAAAAATAAAAATAGCGTAATACAAATAATCTAAGTATAGCATTATCCTACTGTTTTGAATATCTAGTATTTCTTTCGTAAAAAACTCTTTCCCGTCTAAAAAGAAGGGTAAAATAGAAAGAGCAAATTCAAATAAACTAATAATAAAAATCTTTTTCACGATTGAATTTGAATTCAATTGTATTAATTTTTTTAATTCGGAGTATTCAACATAGGTCTTTCTAAAATCTAAATTCACCCATGCTAATTTTAAAACACTTAGTTTATTTTGGTTTTCCATTACTAATCTTTTATGATTAGTCTCTTTTTTTTGTATAAAGTTACAATAGGGAATTAGAGTTAATATTATGCGTGTTTTTCTTTTATGCTATCCATTATAATCAGTTAAAGTGGGGATACTGTTTTTGGGATAATCGAACATATTAGTTCAGCTTAAATTTCTTATTATAAACTTTGAAAATTCGATATGAAAAGGCTGCGAATAAAAAAAAGTCCCATTTTCATGGAACTTTTAAAGGTTAATTTGGAAGTTGGTTTAGTTAGTTTTTTTTAATGTTATTCATTAGAGAATGACATATTATCTCTTGTGTTTTTTTGTACTGAAATTGCCCCAAACAACGCTAGTAAAAAAGCAAATGCATAAAAACCTTTTTCGCTTGGTAAAATTGTAGCGTTCCAAAGTCCAACAGCTAATAATACAATTGATAATAGCGTTCCGAACCAGCAAATTCCGTAGTAGATATCTGTTACCGGAAGTTTTTCAAGCCTGTCTCTAACACTTTTTTGTAATGAAACTACAGCAAAAAGACCAAACATTAAAACGGTAAAATAATATCCTTTTTCATTTAACAGCATTTCTGCTCTTGCAAGCCCAACGATGTATCCAACCATTCCTGCTCCAAGAGCTACCCAAGATGCCGCTATAAAGGCATTCGATGTTTTTTGTACCATGTTTATATTAAAATTTATTTATATTTCGAAAAAATTCCAGAATCCAGAGCCGTCCAGTAACAGCATTTTTGTCCACTTGCTTTTAAGCCGCTATTGGCCCACGTATTGCAAGTGTGAAACAAACTATAGCTTCCGTTAGCTTCATAGAAAGCATCGGTTTTGCCATAGATTGCATTTGTTTTTATGTTTAAGAAATTTCCCGAAGCATCTTTTTGAAAACTGTCCGAGATGTATTTTATCAAACGATCATATTGTTCTTTACTGATCATCATTCTCTTGCAATCATCGGCTTCTTTTAACTTTTTATAATAAGTAGCATGAATAGCAGTATTGCTTAATCCGGATACCGCCTTGAATGCGACAGAAGCTTTTAGATCTGACCATTCCGGTGTTTCGAGATAAAAGCCTTTATCTCCCCAGCCCATTGCGATATATTTATAAGTTGAGTCGGCAGCTTTTGTGTTCTCAAATTTTACTTGTTGGCTCCAGTCGATTTGATCATTTTTAGTAGGCATAACAATATCTGTATGCACCCCATTTGTTAAAATATAAATTTCGACTTCAGGTTTTGTATTCACTTCTTGATTTACTGTGATTTTAGAAAGAGAAAATACAGCTACTAAGTATATTGCAATAAATGCAAAAAGAACCAGAAATATTTTAAGCGTGATTTTTAATGCTTTTTTCAACGATTATTGGTTTTATTTTTTAATTCCTTATTTCGCTAATTCGTAAGTTTTAATTTAATAAACTTATTTGATCGGATGCAAATATAACCAAATTTGATTCACATCAAAATAAATCGAACTAAATATTATGCAGTATAATCTTTCAAATAATTATAAGAAAATAGCTCGATAATTTGTTTCTTTTTTGAGTTAATATTTATTTTTTTCTATGTTCAAAAAGAAGAATAAATAAAAAAAGCTCCATAATTATGGAGCCTTCTCGTTTTAAAGTAAGATAGATGTATTATTTAACCAATTGTTGCAAAGGTTTCAATTGTTCCATATCGATTTTTGATTCTTTCAATACAGACATTAAGGTCATGATATTATTTGGATTCATGTTTTTTCCCAGCACGCGAACTACAGCAAAGCCGCTTTCTTTTTTGTTGGCAAAAACTACGAATTCTTCAATATTATCATCAGTACCAACATAGCTTATTGATGCACCGTCTTTTCCTGAGCCAAAACTCATCAACTGTTGGTATTTTGGATCTTTAAGTATTGCTTTAACTTTAGCTCTTTCTGTTTCGAACTCTGCCTGATTTTTATCGTTTGATTTAAAAGCTAAAATATTCATTTTATCAAATGATTTTAAAGCTTCATTTTGTTCAGCAGTTAGTTTTGTTTTTTCTAAGTTCAAAATACCAGGTGAAACATCCAGGGCAATAAAGTTTTTATTATCTGTGTTCTCTACAAAATACTTTTGCAGCGAAGGATTAGAATTACAACTTATTAAAGTTAGTAGTACTAAAAGGGCTGAGGTAATGATGTTCAGTTTCATCTTATTTTTTGCTTTTAGAAGCTTTTTTTAGTTCAGTTCCGCCAGGAAGCTGCATTTTGTCCGTAAGAACTGAAATTTCATTTAGATCGAAGTTACCCGTTAAAGACAATAAAACAGTATCATCGTTTTTGCCACCGTCCATAAACATTAGCAATTCTTTTATCTGAGTATCAGATGCACCGGATCTAACCAATATTCTTACGTTTTTACCACTGTCATTTACTCTCATTAATTCTTCTAAACCAGCTGTTTTAACGTACTTGTCAGCAGAAGCTTTCATATCTGCTTCAATTTTAGGGTTTTTAGTAGTAAACACTTTTAAGTAATCTAATTTTTTAATCAGGTTAATGTATTGTTGCGTTTCTTTATCAGAAGCATCAACTTTTACCTTACTCATTAAGTCAAACATTTTTTTGTTTACAATTACTGATGTCACGTCATCCTGGCCATCAAATTTGTCAAATGCTCCCTGAGCATAAAAAGCGTGGCTAACAAATGCTAAAACTAGTGTTATGATGAAATTTTTCATTTTTGATTGAATTTTAATTATTGTTTAAAAATTTTGTTTTTTGATTCTTCATATTCCTTAATGTATTGTACACTTTCTATACCTACATTAACATTGCTTGATAATAAGGCCAAAGCTTTTTGCGTCGCAGCGAGAGCTTCTTCCGGATTATCGTAGGTTCCTAATTCTGATTGCGCCACAACCGGAGGTGTATTTTTTTCGCTCACGTAAAAATAGGACCCAATTCCCAGTAAAACAACAGCCGAAGCCGCAATTGATAACCATGCTACATTTCGTTTTTTAGTTTGTAATGGTATTTCCTGCGTCGATTTTTGTTCTTTTACCTGAGAGAAATAACCAAACATAGGTTTGTATTGCTCTAAATGCTGCGCAACATTTGGTGAAGAAAAATATTCTTTTAATTCTTTTTCTTCGGCAATAGTCGTTTCTCCCTGAAAGTATTTTTCTAATATATCCTCTATTTTATTGAATTCCATAACCGTGTGTATTAAGCATTGATTCTCTTATTTTTTTTCTCGCTCTCGAAAGTGCTACCCGAATAGCCGTTTCATTCATATTGACAATTTTCGCAATTTCTTCAAATTCATATTGTTCAACATCGCGCAACTGAATTAATATTTGCAGTTGTTCAGGCAACTGGTTTATAATTTTTTCCACCCATTCTAAACTATTAGAATCTTCTAGTTTTTTATCTAATAAAGGTTCCCGATCAGTATAGTTATTATGAACAATTTTAAGATTTCCGGCTCTTTTTGATTTTAGCTGATCCAGACAATAATTTTTGGTCATGGTCATCGCAACAGCTTCTACGTTGTTATAATCGCTTAAATTCTCTTTTTTATTCCATAATTTTACCATTACTTCCTGAGTTGCATCTTCCGCCTCTTCGGTACTGGTTAATAATCTTTTTGCCAGACGAAAAACTTTGTCTTTAAAAGGATTTATTAATTCTATAAACACATTTTGATTCATAAAATTTGGTAGTTATTCGTTGGTTACTCGTTAGCTTATATAGTCAAGACGAAGCACTATTATTTTTGTTACATGATGATGTGTAAATTTTATAACAAAAAACACTTTAAATTTATCATTGTTAAAACTAAAGATACTATTTTTACGTTAGTACTAGATATACCCACTATATGAAAACAATATTAAAGAGCGTCCTGTTATTATTTTTACTTGCCTTTTCTTTGCAATCTTGCGAGGATCAGGATGATGTGGCGGCTCCTGCGGCTTTGCAAGTAAATGATTTTGTTTGGAAAGGATTAAATCAATTCTATTTATGGCAAGCAGATGTTCCTAATTTAGCAGATGATCGTTTTAATAATCAGGAATCTTTAAATTCTTTTTTAAGAGGATATTCTAAACCGGAAGATTTATTTCAGGACTTATTGAATAAACCAATTAGTAAATTCCCAAAAGGTCAGGCAATCGATCGCTTTAGTTGGATTGTTTCTGATTACAGCGTTTTGGAACAAGAACTTCAGGGAACTACAAAAAATAATGGTGTAGATTTTAGATTGGGCTATAGACCGGGAAGCGCGACTAATTTAGTGGGCTATGTGCGTTATATTATTCCAAATTCTGATGCTTCGAACAAAGATATCAAACGTGGAGATCTTTTTACAGCCGTAAACGGAACCCAACTTACAGTTTCAAATTATCAGGCACTTTTAGCGGCTGATAGTTTTACTTTAAATATGGCTTCTTATACCGGAACTGATTTTGAATCTAACGGAAAGACAGTTGCACTGGTTAAGACAACTCTCAATGAAAATCCAGTTTTTATTAATAAAGTAATTCCATCAGGAAGTTCAAAAATTGGTTATTTAATGTACAATGGTTTTTATGCCAATTATGATTCACAGCTTAATGCAGCTTTTGCTGAGTTAAAATCACAAGGAATTACAGATCTTGTTTTGGATTTAAGATATAACGGAGGTGGTTCTATACAAACAGCAACACGTTTGGCAAGTATGATTACGGGACAATTTACCAATAAGATTTTTGCTAAAGAAAAATGGAATGCAAAAATTAATGAGTTTTACGAAAGCGAAGATCCGGAATCATTGAATAACAGGTTTGTTGACAAAATAGACGGAGCTGCAATTAATAGCTTAAACTTGTCAAAAATATATATTATAACAACAAGCGGTACAGCATCTGCGAGTGAATTAGTAATAAACGGATTAGCGCCTTATGTTTCTGTAATTCAGGTAGGCGAGACTACTGTTGGAAAAAATGTAGGTTCGATAACTTTATATGATTCTCCAACTTTTGGAAAAGCACAAAGAAATCCTAATCATAAATATGCAATGCAACCCCTGGTTTTGAAAATTGTAAATGCTGCTGATTTTGGTGAATATACAGACGGTTTAAAACCTACTTACGAACAATTAGAGCGCATAACTAATTTAGGTGTTTTAGGAGATTCGTCAGAGCCATTACTAAGTGTTGCCATTTCGAAAATTACCGGATCAACGGGTAAAAAAGTACAATTAGATAAAGGAATAGTTTTAAGGAACTTTACAGATAGTAAAGCAATGACCGGAACAAGAGATCAAATGTATATAGAGAAAGCGCCGGAAGGACTTTTAAGAGCATTAAAATAAGACCAATAAAAAAGGCTTTCAGAAATGAAAGCCTTTTTTTTATGTTCAGGAACTAAAACTTAATCTGCTTTTAGATTAGTTATTAAAGTAGAAACCGTTTGGTAAAATAGATACTCCAAATTTATTTAAAACCGTTCCTGTTAAAGAATAAAGATAAATGTTTCCGTTATCCTGATAGTTTACTGCGTCAGCCACATATAATTTACCATTTTTTGCAGCAAAGCCATAAAGAGAACCAACCTCTTTTGCTTTAAATGTTTCTGCTGTTGGTAAAGCCGTTGCGTTTGTTGCCATAGAATAAATACTGTTTCCAATAGTATAATATATTTTGCTATTGTCAATATCTAAGAAATCAGGATGCGTTAGTCCGGGAAAATCAAGAGTAGATGTTACTGCATTCGTGCTTAAATTAACTTTAACGATTTTACCGGTTGTTTCCGGCGCTGCATAACTAGGTCTTCCGTTGCACAATACATATAGAGTTCCGTTTTCTTTTACTAATGAACTAGGAACATCACCTACTACAAAATTTGATGTAACTGTATTATTTGCAGCGTTTATTATACTCAGTGAGTTTCCTTGTCCGCCTCCGCCTTTGTGCGCTACATAAAGTTTACCGTTGTTCTCAACTATTTTTTCAGGACCTTCAACTACAGGAATTGTAGAAGTAACAGCATTTGAGGCAAGATCAAGAACCGCTACATAATCATCTGTTTTAATAGCGATATCTCCCCAGTTTGTTATATATCCTTTTCCATTTGCAAAAGCAATGTATCTTGGGTTTTTTATGTTTGTAGTAATAGTGGTAATACTTTTGAAAGTATATCTGTTAACGACTTCGATTTTATTAGAACCGTTTACAACAATATAAGCTATATCACCATTAAAACTAACAGATAAAGGAGTGTCACCAGTAACTTTGCCTGGGTTTACTAAAGTAAATACGTTGTTTTCTATTTGTAAATCATCTGATAAATAAGAGATACTTCCATTTGGCGTTAAAAAATTACCTTCGTTAACAATGAATAGCCCACCATCATAATCTCCTCTTGGTGCTTGATTATCATTGTCATCATTGCTGCACGACACAAGAAATGCCGAACTTATCGCAATGGTTAAAAACAGTTTATTAAATCTTTTCATGATATTTAAAAATTAAGGTTAATGTATAAAGTATAGTTTGTTCCGGGCATCTGTCTGCTTATGACAGGTTGATAGTTTTCGTTCCAGATATTAAATATTTGCAAGCCAATTTTGTAACTGTTCTTTTTTCCAAAATCATAATCAGCTCCAAAATTTCCAACGTTATAATCTTTTACTCTGGTTGCAGGATTATTAAAAGGAGTGCTGTAAACATCGCCATTATATAAATACTGAAAATAAGAGGATACTTTTTTCCAATTGTACGAAACCGATCCTGTTAGTTTATGATAAGGAACATATACAAGTTGCTTATAGACCAATTCACCGCTTATTAACTGTTTGCTTTCTGAAACGGTATAGGCATAAGTACCATTAAGCGTAAAATTATGGTTGTCTATTTTAGTTCTCCATTCCAGAAGTACTTCCGCTCCATAAGCTCTCACTTTTTTTGTGTTTTCAGGCGACCAATTGTCTCCGCCTCCTTGTGATGGTACCCAGCGCAATAAGTCTGTGATCGAATTGTAGTAAGTAGTTACAGATAATGAAAAGTTTTTCGTGAAAAATTCATTGCCAATTTCCGCCTGATAAGATGTCTCAGGTTTTAAGTTAGGATTACCGCTTCCTTCCCAAAACAAATCATTGTAAGTAGGCATTCTGAAATTTTTAGAAGCATTGAATTTTATGCGATAAAAATCGGTAAACAAATACCTTGTTCCTAAAGAAAAAAGAAAAGGATTGCCATAATTGTCGGTTACTTCCTGACGAATACTAGCGTTATAATCCCATTTATCAGTTACTAAATGACTTAATAATAAACTTGCAGAACCTATTTCTCTTTTTACATTATTGATGCTTGATCCGTATCCTTTATTACGATTATAGTCAATGATCGAATTAAGTTTTATTTTGTCATTTACATCAAAAGCCAAATCATATTTTATAATTGAGGTTTCGACTTTTCCATAAGTAAACAAATCAGAATCTATGTCAGAGAAATATTTATAAGATTCACCAATATGAGCTAATTTTACTTTCGAAGTAAACCGATCAAATTTATTTTCCCATTCTAAAAGGTTTCGGGTATTAAAATCGCCGTATTTTGTTTTGGATGCTGTAGGAGTAGTTAAAGAAAAATGACGCTCAGAATCATAAAACTGGCTGTATAATTTTATAGTATTCTTAGAATTGATTTTATAACCAAAAGTGGTGTTCATACTCGTATTGTAGTATTCTCCATTGATGTTTTTCTGATCCGTATTTCCAGGATATTTAAAATCATTTTCTGAACTGTTTCTGGAAAAACTTACTTGCAGACTATACTTATTTGATGAAACCATAGTGCGATAATTGGCACTGTAAGTATCGTAACTGCCGGCACTAAAAAAGAGATGGTTTGAAAACTCTTTTTTAAATTGTAAATCATTGTTAAGGTGTATGCTTCCGCCTATGGCACTGCTGCCGTACAGAACACTTCCGCCCCCGCCTTTTACAGCTATAGAATTGAAATCTCTTGTTCCGATGGTGTTGAAATCTGTCTGACCCAGAAATTGCGAATTGATATTGATACCATTCCAGATAACGGCAGTTTGTGATGCGGTAGTTCCTCTAAAAGAAGGGCCGGATGTCATGCCAAGACCATTTTCTTTAAAATAAATAACAGTATTGTAATTTAAAAGGGAAGTTAAGGAAGATTGATTTTTATTAATGACAGAATCATTCAATACCTGAACTGATTGTGAGTTCGAGTATTTCTTAAGATTGGTATCAGAAACGATGACTTCTTTTAATTTATTAATAGAATCACTTTGCGCCGAAATAATCTGGCACAACAACAGTAAACAAAAAGCAAAAAGTTTTTTTAAAGTCATAATTTCAATACTCTTTTTCCCGAGAGCTCGATATTTGTTACAAAGGCAGGTCTCCTGGCTTGCGTCTTGTTGTTTACCTTCCCATTCGCCGGGGCGAGCAGTGGTTTTGTAGTTAACAACAAGCATTCGTTTAAGAACAAAGCTTACAGTTGCGGGTACAGCTCAAGATTTTTTTAATTATTTACTTGATTCCCTTTTAATGTGTTAAAAATGAACACAACCTTAATTTCGTGCAAAGATAAAGTTAAAATTGTCGATTTTTCAAATTTGTTTGAGTTTTAAAAACAAATTCTGAACAAAAAGACGTTTATAGTTCAATTTTGATGACTTGCCCAAAATCTACCTTGTTTTTAAAGGCGTCTTTTAACGGCAGCGAACTATGATGACATAATATACTTCGAATTAAACCTGCATGCGCTACAATAACGACAGGCGTTGTTATTTCTTTTGAAATCTGCGATAAAAAATCACCAGCTCTTTTATGTAATTCTATAAATGATTCCCCGTTTAAAGCATTAATATTTACAAAATCTTCCATCCAGGAATTGAGTTGTTCCGGTGGAATATCGTTCCAGTTTTTCATTTCCCAATCACCAAAATTCATTTCTAGCAGTCGTGCATCTTTTTCGAATGAATTTGCCTGTATGTTTTTCTGAATGTATTCGGCCAAAATCATACAACGTTTTAAGGGACTCGAAAAAATAACAGCTTCTGAGGGTAATTGCAAAACAATGTTTTCGAAAATGTTTTCAAAAGGTTCTGCTAAACCCACATCCGATTGTCCGTAGCAAACTCCTTTCTCGCAAATCGTTTCGGTATGACGGACTAGATAAATTTCCATATCAAAAGAATGCTTAAATAATAAATAACTTCACAAACTTGTTGTGTTGCTCCCAGGCAATCTCCGGTATAGCCGTCGATCCATTTTTGAAAATAACGAGCTAAAAAATAGCGCATTACAAATACCGGAATTACAGCTAAAAGAAATTGATATTGAAAATAAGATAAAACCAATAACGGAATTAACCCAAAGAAAAATGAACCTAAAATTTCTTTCCAGGTATTTTCTTTAGCAATAGGTTTGCTTTTGCTCGAAGCGTCTTCGCGAGAATATTCGTGAGTAAAAATAATCGATATAGCAGCAAGACGACTTAAAGCATGCGCGGAAATAAATAAAAGAAAAATCTGGAAAAGAGCGATAGCATTATCTGCCTTAAAAAGCGAAACAGATTCTGAAAGCAATTTGAATTTTAATAAAAAAAGCAAAACCAAACCAATTGCTCCATAAGCGCCAATCGCACTATCTTTCATAATGATCAGGATTTTTTCTTTCGTCCATCCTCCGCCAAAACCATCGCAAACATCAGCAAATCCATCTTCATGAAAGGCGCCGGTTGTTAGTACAGATATAATAAGAGCAATAATCACTGCAGTTTCTGTTGAGAGAAAAAAAGAAGAAAGATAAAAAGCCAGAAAGGAAATGGTTCCCACAATCCAACCAATCAAAGGAAAATAACGTGTGGCTTTATTCAAATAATCAGGATGATGATCAATGTTTTTAGGACAAGGAATTCGGGTGTAGAACATTAAGGAAGTGAAGAAGATATGTAGTTCTTTTTTCATTTTTAATATAAATTTAATTTAGTCTTGTCATTTCGACGAAGGAGAAATCATACTCGGGGCTCGACAAAGATTGTTGATTTTCTTTGGGGAATTTCTAGTGTGATTTCTCCTTCGTCGAAATGACATAGATTGTGGCAAATGATTGTTTTTTTTCTGAAAACTGAAAACTGGGACTTCATCACTTCCTGCTAACCCCGGCACTTTCAAAACTAGCCATATCATTCAGAAAAACTTCAGCCGATTTTAAAATAGGAAAAGCAATGGCACATCCAGTTCCTTCACCTAAGCGCAAATCAAGATTTAAAATAGGTTTTGCATCAAAATAATTCAATAATCCTTGATGTGCTTTTTCGGCAGAGCAATGACAAAAAACAGCATTTTTATGAATGTCGGGATTTATTTTAGAAGCTATCAAAAATGCTACGCTGCAAATAAAACCATCTACTAAAATCAGCATTTTGTTTTCATAGGCAGTTAACATTCCGCTGGCGATTTGCAGGATTTCAAAACCTCCAAAGTAGGCGAGATGTTGTTTTAATTCGGCTTGGCCTGAATAATTTTCAATTGCTTTTTTGAGTAATTCTTGTTTCTGAAGTAATTTTTCGTTTTCAATCCCGGTTCCTTTCCCAGTACATTCCTCAATAGGAGAATCTGTTAAAAGACTCATCAAAACAGAAGCTGTAGAGGTATTACCAATTCCCATTTCGCCAAAACCAATACAGTTGCATCCCGTTTTTGCAATGTCTTCAACAATAGCTTTTCCTTTCTCAAAACACAAATTCAATTCATTTTCGCTCATGGCAGGAACATGCAAAAAGGATTGGGTTCCTTTGGCAATTTTGGCATTAATCAAATTAGCGTTTGTAGGGAAATCATAATTGACTCCGGCATCAACGATCGATAAATGAATATCGTTTTGATTACAAAAAACATTTATGGCAGCTCCGCCTTCCAGAAAATTCGCGACCATTTGTCGGGTTACATCTTGCGGATAAGCACTAACGCCATGATTTGCAATTCCGTGATCAGCGGCAAAAACAACGATATTGGGATTTATTATTTTTGGATTTAGAGTTTCAAAAACCGTTGCCATCTGAAAAGCAAGTGTTTCCAGAGTTCCCAAAGCTCCAAGTGGTTTTGTTTTAGAGTCTATTTTTTCCTGCAAAAGTGTATTAAAATCACTTTCAGTTTCATTTTTAGCAGAAATTTTGTTAGGTAAATCAGATATGTGACATTCAGTAATATTTTTGATTTCTTTGCAATCAGGAGCTTCAGATTTTTGTTTCCAATTCAGTTGCTGCAACATGGGTTGATTGTCGTAATTTGTGGCCGGTTTTCCAATACAGAAATAACCCAAAGGCTCAATGTTTTCGGGTAAATCAAGAATCTTTTTAAACTGATAATAATTCAAAATCGAAACCCAGCCCATTCCGTAACCTTGCTCAGTTAGCGAAAGCCAGATATTTTGTGCAGCACAAACTGAACTAAATTTTACTGCTTCGTTGCTGCCCACAGTTCCAATCGTAAATTGGTTCAAAACAGATCGGTCATATGCAATAATAAGTCCAATTGGCGCTTCTTCAATCGCTTCAAGTTTCAAGGATTTGTATCGTTCCTTTTGTTCAGGATTATCAGTTAGTTCTTCGGCCTTTTTATTATAATCTAAAAAGAGATTCTTTACAGCCGTTTTAACTTCAGGAGATTTAATAATAAAATAACGTGTAGCATCTGTCAATCCTACAGAAGGTGCCCAATGTCCGGCTTGCAATGCTTTTTCGATCACTTCATCAGGAACTTCGTCAGTGGTAAAATGTCGGGTGTCCCGACGCGATTTTAAAATATCATCTAAGTAGCTCATTTTTAAATTCCAATTTTTTAAATTCTAAATTCCAATTCAATCTTAAAAAGGATTTAAAATTTAAAGATTTAAGTAAAGATAAAGGATAGCGTTGGAATTTGGAATTTAAAAAAAATGGATTTTTATTTTTTAACCTTTTATCTTAACCGGGATTCCGGAAACCATCAAAACCACTTGATCTGCATTAGAAGCCAAAAATTGATTCATCCAGCCTTGCAATTCAGTAAATTTTCTGCCAATATGAGTTTCGGCATGAACGCCCATTCCAATTTCGTTGGTTACAATAATTAGTGTAGCATTTTTTTGATTCGCGATCGCAAGAAACTCCTTTTTTGCTTCCTCTAAGCTTAAATTTACATCATATTGATGATCTGTAAAAAAGTTTGTCAGCCAAAGGGTAACACAATCAATAAGTGCTGTTTTTTTAGTAAAATTAATTTCGCTTAAGTATTTTTCTTTCTCAATATTTGTCCAGCGTTCATCACGTTCCTGCTGATGACGATCGATTCTGTTCTGGAAATCAGCATCCCATTTTCTGGCTGTTGCGACATATATTGGTGAATCTGAAAGTTGTAAGGCTAGAGTTTGGGCATAACTGCTTTTTCCTGATCGCTCGCCTCCGGTAATTAAGTAAATCATTTTTAATTGTGAATTGTAAGTTGTGAATTGTTATGGCGTTCCCTGCGGTCGGGCTATCCGCTATATCTTTTATTTTTTAAAGAAAAAAATAAAAGGATACCGCTGCTATCCCTAACGCAAAAGACTAATTGCATTAAAAAAACAGTTATGAACTTATAACTAATAATTCATAACTCATAACTTTTAATAAGGGCAATGGCGGCAATCATTTCCGCAACAGCTTCCTCTTTTTAGGTGAAACCAGGTTTTAAAAACATAATTGTCGTTTTCGATATAATAATCAATTCCTTCAATTAATTTTTCTTGTTTTGGCAAAGATATCGCTTTGTTTTTAAGGGCTTTTTGTGGCGTAATTGTTTCTACATAAGCATCAATTTTGTCCTCGCAAGCTTCTTTAAAACAAACCGGACAAAGGCAATCATTTCCTTCAGAAAGATTAAAAATAGGAGGAAAGTCATTGCACCAACACTTGCTTTCTGCTGATAAATCTCCACAACTAAAAGAAGATTCGCAGCTGGAGCAAACTTTTGTTTTTATGCTATTCATAGGTTAAAGGTGTCGTTTTTGGTTTTTGTAAGAATAAAGATAATCATAAAAAATAGAAATTACGTTACCTTTGTCAGTATCAAAATTTAAATTGTCAAATCGTAATAATTCATATTACGAGCTAAAACCGAGAAGCAAAAACTATTCCTTTAAAAAAATATATAACTTAAAGATGAAACATTTATTACCTAAATTAATTTTTATTTTACCTTTTTTTGTTCTTGTTGGATGTAAAAAGAATGAAACTGCAGAGATTGAAAAAACGGAAATTGCAAAAAATAGTATCGAATATGCTGCCGGACTTTCTATTGTAAAAAGTAAAGGATATTCAGTTGTAACTGTTTCAGATCCGTGGCCAAATGCCAATGCGAAATTCACTTATGTATTAAAAGAAAAAAATGCAAAAGTTCCGGATAGTTTGCAAAAATATACGACCATAAAAGTTCCTTTAGAATCTGTTGTTGTAACTTCTACAACAAATATCCCTTTTCTTGAAATGCTGGAAGTCGAAGATAAATTAGTTGGTTTTCCGCATACTGATTATGTTTCATCAGAAAAAACAAGAGCTCTGATCGATAAAGGAGCGGTTAAAAATGTGGGTGAAAACGAGAAGTTGAACATCGAACAATTGATCGAGTTATCTCCGGATCTGATTGTAACTTTTGGTGTAGACAACAATAATCCAACGTTGGATAATTTGAAAAAAAGCGGTTTAAATATTTTGATTCAAGCAGATTGGATGGAGCAATCGCCACTAGGAAAAGCAGAATGGATTAAACTTTACGGCGTTTTGTTTGGTAAAGAAGATAAAGCCAAAGAATTGTTTGATAAAATTGTTTCCAGTTACGATCAGGCGAAGAAACTGGTAGCTGATAAACCTGCAACGTCAACAGTTTTATACGGTTCTATGTACGAAGATATTTGGTATGTAGCCAAAGGAAATAGTTGGGTAGCTCAATTTATGAAAGATGCTCATGCCAATTATTTATGGTCAGATCTAAAAGGAACAGGAAGCGAAGGTTTGTCTTTTGAGAAAATATTAGTAAAAGGTAAAACGGCTAATTTCTGGATTGCTTCGGGTTCGTTTAAAAGTTTAGCTGAAGTAGAAAAAGCAAATCCGCACTATAGTCAGTTTGATGCTTTTAAGAACAAAAACGTATATACATTCGAAGGAAAGTACGGAGCAACAGGAGGAACAGTTTATTATGAATTGGCTCCAAGTCGTCCGGATTTAGTGTTAAAAGACTACATCAAGATCTTTCACCCTGAGTTATTGCCAAGCTATGAGTTTACTTTTGCCTCTAAATTAAATTAATAGCATTGATTAATAAAAAGCGAAATATAATCCTGTTTTCGGTACTTGGTCTTGCCCTTTTATTTATGTTTTTTCTGGACATTAGTTTAGGATCCGTTACCATCCCATTCGAAGAGGTTTATACGAGCTTAACCGGAGGTCAGGCAAGCAAATCGACTTGGGAATATATTATTATTAATTATCGTTTGCCCAAAGCAATTACTGCTATGTTAGTGGGTGTAGGATTATCGATAAGCGGTTTGCTTATGCAGACCTTATTTAGAAATCCGCTGGCAGGTCCAGATGTTTTGGGATTAAGTTCAGGAGCAATTTTAGCAGTGGCAGTTGTAATTTTGGGAGCAGGGTTATTGCCACCGTTTCTGAATTCAGTTTTATTATCACCGTACGGAATTGTATTGGCTTCTACGTTAGGAAGCATTTCAGTTTTATTGCTGGTTTTATTAGTCGCACAACGCTTACGAAATACAATGGCAATTTTAATTGTAGGACTTATGTTTGGTAGTTTTACCAGTGCTATTGTTGGCGTTTTAACTTATTTTAGTTCAGCAGAACAATTACAAAAATTTACATTTTGGTCTTTAGGAAGTCTTGGAAATCTTTCCTGGACATCCATTACCGTACTATCAGTTTGCATTGGTTTGGGGTTGCTCTTAAGCGCAAGTAGCATCAAACCTCTAAATGCATTGCTTTTAGGTGAGAATTATGCTAAAAGCATGGGATTGAATTACAAAAAAGCGAGACTAACCATCATATTTGCAACAAGTATTCTAGCCGGAAGTGTTACAGCTTTTGCGGGTCCGATAGCTTTTATAGGGTTGGCGGTTCCACACATTGCAAAGCTGACTTTCCAGACGAGTAATCATTCCGTTTTATATTGGAGTACGTTTTTTTATGGTGGAATCATTATGTTGTTTTGTGATATAGCGTCTCAATTACCGGGATTAGATACCACATTGCCTATTAATGCCATAACATCTATAATTGGAGCGCCAGTTGTGGTTTGGTTGTTAATGCGAAAAAGAAATTTTCAGTAAAAACTTACAGTAATAAATAGTATCTTAGTTTTTAAACACATAGAAACATAGTTTTTATTTCAATTAAAAAATTAATGATTACTCAAAAATATTTAGACGAATTAACTTATGAAGTTTTAGGTGCTTCTATTGAAGTTCATAAAATAATAGGGAAAGGATTACTTGAAAGTGTTTATCATCAATGCTTGAGAGAAGAACTTTTACAAAGAAAATTAAATTTTTTCACAGAGATGAAAGTCCCAATATTATATAAAGAGAAAGAACTAGTTGCAGATTTTAGATGTGATCTATTTGTCGAAAATTGTTTGGTAGTAGAATTGAAAACAGTTTCTGAAATAAATGCAGTGCATCAAGCTCAACTTCTTACTTACATGAAGCTTTTGAAAGCTCCAAAAGGAATTATAATTAACTTTAATTGTTTTAATATTTTTAAAGAAGGTCAAAAAACATTTGTAAATGAATATTTCAGATTACTCCCAAAATATTAGGGCGCTAACTATGTTTAATTTATGAGTAAATTTTAAATTCCTTTTTTATAATAAAACTAAATCTATGTTTCTATGTGTTTAAAAAATAATCCACAATGAAAACTATTCTAAAAACCTCAAATTTAAGCATTGGCTATAAGTCCAAGAAAGCAACCGTGACTATTGCCGAAAATTTAAATTTGAATTTAACTTCAGGAAAACTAATTTCATTAATTGGAGCGAACGGAATAGGGAAATCGACTTTGTTACGAACTATTACCGGAATTCAGCAGCCTTTATCCGGAAATGTTTTGCTGAACGATAGAGATGTAAATACCTATAAACCTTTAGATTTAGCACAAAACTTAAGTTTGGTTTTAACCGAAAAATTACCGCCAAGCAATCTTTCCGTGTTTGAAGTAGTGGCTTTGGGACGTCAGCCTTATACAAACTGGATTGACACATTAACCCAAATTGATATTGAGAAAATTCAGGAGGCATTAGAACTAACACAAATCGAGCATTTGGCTCAGAAAAAACATTATGAAATCAGCGACGGACAATTGCAAAAGGTCTTAATCGCAAGAGCTTTGGCGCAAGATACTCCGCTAATTATTCTGGACGAACCCACAACACATCTCGATTTACTGCACAAAGTTTCGTTATTTAAATTGCTGAAAAAGCTCACGCAGGAAACCCAAAAGTGTATTTTATTTTCTACACATGATATTGATCTGGCGATTCAGTTAAGTGATGAAATGATTATTATGACGCCGGAATTAATTGTTCAGGACGAACCTTGTCATTTGATTTCAAAAGGAAGTTTTGCTACTTTATTCAAAGACGAACATATTATTTTTGATGCTGAGAAAGGAAAGTTTGTAATTACTTAATTATTGTTCTCAAAGCGTACTCTGTAAACTTTTAGCATTTTATCCAACTCATCAAATTTTACAGTTAACTCGTCGATATCAATCATTTGATCATTAAATGCCAGATAATTTGTAGAATTTCTCCCGCCTTTTTGTGTAAACACCCTTTCGTCATGGATTTTATTCCAGGAAACTATTTTTTCGCTTTTCAATTTAATACCTCTATCATTAATTATGATTTGAGGATCATTATCTCTTAGTTTTTTAATTTGATTGTAGCCAAGAAATAAACCAATCAGGATAAGAAAGGACATGATATAATCTTTCTCTAAAACAAAATATATCCCAAGAGAAGTCATACCTAAGCTTATGATTAATAAAAATACCAGTGAAGTTTTCGAATAATAAATTAAAGTTTCTTTTGGGATCGTAATATCATCTTCGTAGATATCTTTTTCAAGAAATTTTTTTTCCAGTGCTTTTAGTTTTGTTTTTTGTTCGAAACTTTTAAATTCTGTTTTTTCAAACCAACTGTCGCTCTTCCAAATTAATTTTTGCTCAATTGCTTTTCGTTTTAATTCACGAACATTTCGGACATTTTCAAATGCCCAGACTTTCCATTTATTGACAAAATAGCTCCACGTTAGCCATCCACATATAAAACCGGCCAAAAAACCTATTAGAATAATCCAACTTGAAACTATTTCGTTAACGCTTAAAACAATACTTGAAATGATGATTGCAAAAGTGACAAGCATGGGGAGGTGAACAAGTTTTGTCCTTCCTTTTTGCAATGCTTCATCAACTGTAATTTCTTTCTCCATATTATTTCTTCAAACCAATCTGTCTCTTAGCTTCTCCAAGCACAAAAGCCACAGAATTGGCAATATTAAAACTGCGGATTAATTTCGACATCGGAATCGTTAAATGATTTTCAAAACGGGCTAAAACTTCCTGACTTAGACCTATACTTTCTTTTCCGAAAACCAACCAGTCGCCATCCTGAAAATCTGTTTCAAGATAAGATTTTTCGGCATGAGAACTCATCAGGAAAACACGAGACTGATCCGGAATCTGCTGAATCCATTCTTCAATATTTTGATATTCGGTAACATCAAGATGTACCCAATAATCCAAACCGGAGCGTTTTAGGTTTTTATCATTAATTACAAATCCAAAAGGATGAATTAAGTGTAATCTACTTTCTGTACCCACACACAATCGTCCAATATTTCCAGTGTTATTTGGTATTTCAGGTTCTACAAGAACAACGTTTAGCATTATCGTTTATTTGTTTATTCGATTAATTTGAGAATTATGTAATTTTCAAATTGACACATTATCTAATTATTTTTCTAATTTAAAATCCGTCACTTCCAGAACTTCTCCTGCTTTTAAGTTTTGTAAATATACATTTCCTATTCGAACACGAACCAATCTCAAAGTAGGAAAACCAACCGCGGCAGTCATTTTTCGAACCTGACGAAACTTACCTTCATTAACGGTTATCGATGCCCAAGTAGTTGGTCCGTGGCGTTCGTCCCGTATCTTTTTAGCTCTTGGACCAAAATCCGGAATTTCGGTAACGATAAAAGCAGAGCAAGGTTTCGTTTTGTATTTTCCACCATCGAAACCTATTTCAACACCTTTTTGCAGTTCTTCGATAGCTTCGGGAGTAATAATGCCATCAACCTGAACATAATATTCCTTGTCAACTTTTTTGCTTCGCACCTGCTCGCTTACTTTTCCGTCAGTTGTTAGCAGGAGCAATCCTTCAGAATCTTCGTCAAGTCTGCCAATAGCCATTGTACCTTCGGGGAAATCATGTAATTCTCCCAAAAGCTTTTTCTTTCTTTTTAATTCATAGATAAATTGGCTCAGATAGCCATAAGGTTTAAAAAGAATGAAATGTTTATGCATGCTGTATTTTTTGACTGCAAAGATAGTTTTGTTTCGGCTGTAATTAAAGAAGAATATAAACGGAGTAAAATAATTATTGTATCTGTTACTGATTTCTTGCTTTCATTTTCTTCAGCCATAAATACACAAACCAAATTAAGGTTATACCAAAAACTATTAATAAAGGAGCATAATAATCTTTGATGAAATTATGAAAGTAGCTTCCAATTAAAAGATAAGCAGATGCAATGCATAATTTTATGATAGTAAATTCAGCATTTGACCAATTTGTTTTGATTTTAAAAAAGTTCATAATAAGTGATTTATACCTTAAAAGTTGTTTATAAATATAGCTCTTATTTAAATCGTATAAGGATATATAAATGTATGATTTTGAATGTTAATCTACAATTTTATCAGGTCAATGTTTTGAAAATGATATTGTTATTGGTTTTGAGGTTTGAAATATAAAGTTTAAAATAAACTAAAAGCAATGTTAAAGGACTTAGTTTTGAGCTTAAGAATTCGTAATATTATAAGACTAACACTAAAATACAGAATTATGGAAACTAATAATTTAGGATCAAAAAAGATAAATGGCGTACAAAAAAATATAGATGAATCTAAAGGAAAAAATATTTCTCACGATACAGAAGTAGATAAATCGAAACTAAAAAAAGAGGTCGTCACAGATGAGGATGGTAATAAAGAAGTTGTAGAAAGAGCCAGAGATGTAAATGAAGAAATAAAAGAAGTTCCAGATAAGAAGAGTACAAATAGTGCAAATGCAAACCGTGGAGTTTCGACAGATGAAGAAGTAAAAAAAACGGTAGAGAACAAAGACAGAAACTCAGATGTTACACCAAATCGTTACCCAAATTCTAATCCTGAAAGTCATAAAGACAGAGGAAATATGAAATTAGATGAGGAGTAAGGTTATTCTTTAAATAGTGAATATTTTGCTGATTTCGAGCATTTTTCTTTGAAATAACATTTGATTGGCAAATGGCGTTAATGTTATTCTAAACTTAATATTTAGAAAGATTGTCTGTCAATATCTTCGTAAATTGTAGTACAAATTTTAAATAAATTAAAGATGGCACTTTTAGAAAACAAGGTAGCTTTTGTATCAGGTGGAGGTTCAGGAATTGGACGTGCAGTAGCAGAAGCATACGCTCGAGAAGGAGCAAAAGTAGTACTTTCAGATATTAATGTAGAACATGGTGAAGCAACCGTAAAAACGATAAAGGATAAAGGTGGAGAAGCTTTTTTTGTAAAAGGAGATTCATCGAGTGCAAGCGACAATAAACATATGGTTGAAGTAACTGTTTCTAAATATGGCCGACTTGACATTTCTTGTAATAATGCAGGAATGGGCGGACCGGCGAAACCAACAGGAGAATATGAACCGGAAGACTGGGATAAAGTAATTGCCTTGAATTTAAGCGGTGTTTTTTATGCCTGCCGATATCAATTAGAGCAAATGGAAAAAAATGGTGGAGGAAGTATTGTAAACATTGCATCGATTCACGGGCAGGTTGCAGCTCCTCTTAGTCCCGCTTATACAGCATCAAAACATGGAGTAGTAGGTTTAACTAAAAATATAGCAGTCGAATATGCTTTAAAAAACATTCGTTGTAATGCTGTTGGGCCAGGTTATATTGAAACTGCGTTGTTAAAAGATCATTTAAATAATGATGCTATGAAAGCCATCGCGGCAAAAGCGCCAATGAATCGTTTGGGAACCGCTGAGGAAATTGCAGAGCTGGTTGTTTTTTTAAGTTCCGAAAAGTTATCGTTTACAACCGGAAGTTATATCATTGCCGATGGTGGTTATACAGCAATTTAGCATTTTTTCTTATATTAACTAAACAAGGCTATCTCGATTTTGAGATAGCCTTGTTTACGTTTAAAATAGAACTTTGAATTTATTTAAATCCGGATCCGGATTTATTGTATAAAAATAATCCAATTGCCATTGTTGTGTTTTTTGTGCTTGTTTACTGGTTGTCTCATCCCAAGGTGGATAAACCCTTGTCGCTCTTTTGCCTTCTTTAGTTGCTGTCGAAAAAATCCCTTTTTCCAGTAAAATGCTTTTAGGAAAAATGAATTGTCCAAATAAATCATCCTTACGAACACTGATAATTACAAAATCTATTGCATCTGAAAAATCAAAAGGTTCGATGATTCCAGTTTTATTCCGCTTCCACAACGTTACAAACTGTCCCGTTTTTGTTGGAGTTATTTTAGACATTCTGTAACAAATGTGCTTTCCGTTCAAATAAAAAGTGTAAGCATCATAATCAGCACTTTCAGCTTCCGGTTTCGGCTGAGAAACTTCATAATCACAACAATCATAAATCACGTCTTTGGCGATAATTAAATCTTTAGGCAATGATTCCGGAATAGTCCAGTTATTTCTGGTTGTCATTTAAGAAGCTCTTTTAGGTTGTTGTAAAATTAGGACAAAAAGAACTTTAAAAAGATACATTCAATCCAAAATTCAATCCCCACTGAAACTGATTAAAAGATTGATTGCTTAAAGGATTTACATAATAATTCATCGCAGGTTCAACAAAAACATTTGTTTTTTTGTACACCCTGTATTGTATTGTACTGCTCAACGTAGATCCATACACAAAATCATTAGCATTTACATTCTCACCAATAGAACTTCCGTCTAAAGCCACATTGTTAGAAATTAATTTCCCAATAAAACCACCAGTATTTAAATTAATACTAGCCTTGTTTCTGCTAAAAATAGCATACGAAACTTCTAAAGGCATTTCTAAATATCGTAAGTTTTGATCTAAATTTCCTGTTTGCATATTATTGCTTTGAATACCATTTTGTTTCAACGCATCAGAAGTTGTGTTGGGAACAAATACATAACTATCATTAGTACTAATATGTGGTGCTGCATCTGCCGTAGCTTTTTGATTAAAGTAATCGCTGGAGCTAAAAAAAGTATTGTTTTTAGCGTTTAAGTACGAAACATTCGCAACGCTCTGACCCAATTCATTTATTTTTAAACCAGAAGCAACCGCCCATTTCTTAGTGATTTTGTATTTAGTTTTTACTCCATAAGAGTTACTTTGTTTAGAATCATTTGCATTGCCAAGAGTTTTGTCATTTTTATAATTTTCAGAATTTGCCACTCCGGCAAAAACTTCGACAGCCCATTTTTCGGCATTCGAAAGAGGTTTTTTATCTGTTTCTTTTTTATCATCATTAGTAACAATGCCTTTTTCTAAGTTTTGAAGTTCTGCTAATTGTACAGAATCCTGTTTGCTCAAAACATTATTAAATTTTGAATTGCTTTTCTGATTGTTCGCTATTTGCTTCTCAGATATTAAGCCTGAACTATTTTCTTTTGCTTTATTCTCCATGATAGTTCTTTGAGTACTGTTTAAATTCGCACCATTTAAAGCGATGTTGTTATTGTTTTTTGAAATTTGTTTGTCTTCAAAAACAGATTTCGATATTTGATTTTTTGAAGTAGAATTAAATGGATTTACATTGCCAACAGCAAAAGTTTTTTCGGCTAAAATTTTGTCTGAAGCTTTTTTGTCAGCATTGGCAACTTGTTTAGCAGAGCTTGTATTAAAACTGTTTGATTTACTTGTAATAAATGCTTTTTCAGGTAATGTTTTACTTGCAGTTTTTTTATCGGTATTCGCAATTTGAATTTGTGAACCTGTATTAAATCCGTTTTTTTGATCTGAAACAGATACCTTTTCTGTAGCAGCAACTTGTGTTTTTTCTGTTACAGGCTTATTAATATTTGATTTTGCAGTATTTGATTTTAGATTTGTAATATCAGAATTATTATTGTTTTTTGTGTCAGAATGTGCAACTGTCGTTTTATTGCTTTGAACCTTTTGAGAATTATCAAATTGCTTTTCATTGCTTTTTAAAGGTGGTACATTCTCATTCGCAATTGATTCTTTTGTATGCGGTATTTGCCCGGAATCCGTTTCCTGAGTCGGAAGTGTTTTTGTATTTAATTCATTTTTTTTCTCGTCAAGAACAACACTATTGTTTTCTGTAGAACCATTATTTATAGTTTTGATCCCTGAATTCGAAGTAAAATGTAAAACAGAAGGGAGTAGCAGGCCTAATAATAAGCACGCTGCAGCCGACCACCAAAGAATAACTCTTTTCTTCTTTTTAGGTTTGTCTAATTTTTTCTCAATTTCGCCCCATAATTCAGGAGGCGGAACACTTGAAAAGTCTTCCATCGATGAAAAAATATCTTCTATATTTTGCTTTTTCATGCTATTTTAAAATTTTTTATGCTCAATATTCTTTTTTGCAATATGTGTTTGGCTCTATTTAAATTTGATTTGGATGTTCCTTCTGAGATTTTTAATAATACTGCAATTTCCCGATGCTTCATTTTTTCAAAAACATACAAGTTAAAAACAGTCCTGTACTGATCAGGTAAATCCCTGATGTATTCTAATAACTTGTCTTGTTCAATAGGAGGAACGTCTAATTCTTCCTCTTCTACAAAATCAGTATCAGCATCAAAAACATCCAGAAAGAAACTTTCTTTCTTCTTCTTATTTAAGGTTTCGATTAGTTTATTAATAAAAATACGTTTTAGCCATCCTTCAAAACTTCCTTCAAATTTGTATTGACTTATTTTTTGAAAGACAATGACAAATGCTTCCTGAAAGACATCCTTTGCATCATCTTCATTTTTCATATACTTTAGGCATATACCATATAAAACAGGAGAGAACAACTGATAGATTTTCAGTTGTCCCTCTCTGTCATTTTTTATGCACAGCCGAATGTATTTTTCTAAATCGTCTTTCAAAAAGTGGTATTGTTTGGTTTTGCAAAAATAGTTTTTATAAGCTTATAAAACTATCTTTTAAAAATAGTACGGGCTGCGTCCTGGTTGTTGCTTACAATTGTTAGGTTTTGATTGTCAAGACTTTCTATGATGTAAGTCTTACCTTCAAAAGTAATTAAGTCATGTTCTGACTGGTCGAAAAAGCTAATGCCTTTTTCTATTTGATATGTACTATTTCTAATCTCTACATTGTTCTTGTAGGTAATTACCCTTCCGTCAGAAGTAAATATTACTTTCTTGGTAAATCCTATGGTTTTAGGAGTTGCCGTATACGGATTGCTATTTCCTCCAATTGATTTTTGCCAGATCCACGTGTTTACAATAGAACCGGAATTCATGGTAGTTGACTCTAGTGAATAAGCAGTTGAAAAAAGACAACATACCATAATAAATAATAAGAATTGCTTTTTCATAGTCGATTATTTTTGAGTTGCGATTTTGTCCTGAATTACTTTTTTGAAAGCTTTTATTTCAGCACTCTGATCTGCAGTATCATTATTATCAATAAAAATCTTAGTAGAAGTTCCTGCCTGACGAAGTTCAAAATAAGTACCTCCCTGGTTAGCAGAATCCGGCGTACCATAAGTTTTTGTTTGTCCTTTTAAATTTAAAATTTCTGTAGGAACAGTTTTCAATAACAATGCATACTCTCCTTTTTTAGTTGTAGACGTATATTTATATTGATTAAAATCATAACCATTAGGTACAACATTTAAAAACTTCAAAATATTGAAATCATTTACCTGATAAAATTTCTGGCAATCACCACCAGCACATTGGTTAGAATAACTTCCTATTACAATGTTGTCCGGATTCTCTATCGTTTTATTGAAAAGAATCGCTTTTGTAGTTTTTGGGATTAAGATAAAATCACTAGGATAGTTTACTATTGCAGTAATAGGCTCTCCCGGTTGAGGTGATTTTTCGTAATAGTTTACTAAAATTTCGCACTTATTTTCTACGATACTCGTTATTTTTATACCATATCCGGTTGTGTTTTTAGGACCTGAGAAAAGACCAACAAGGTAGGTTTTTGTAAAATCAATTGTAAGATCACCTGAGTTAGGACAAGTGCTTTCACGCTTTGTAAAGAAAGTTTTTAGTTTCTCATCAGAAGATACTAAAATATAGGTTGGAACAGTAGGATAAGTATTGACACTGTATGAACATAAAAGAGGAGTATTAGTAAAAGCTGATTCTTCGCTTGCTCCACAATCAACTCTTATATCGTCATTATTAAGAGAGCATCCACTAAATCCAAAAGCTATAAATAAGCTTAACATTAATTTTTTCATGATAAATTTAATTAGGTTATATTACTGTAGATGGTCATCTTTTGAAATGGTTGCGTTAAAAAGGAAAGTTTTTTTGTTTTTTTAAATAAGATTAATTTTCACAATGTTTATTAAAATCAGAATAAGCACCAATTAATGAAATTTCAATTTTAAAAATTAAGTACTACGTATTATTGCTTACTTTTACTTTTTAAAAACAAATGTAATTATGTTCGATTTTCTGCCCGGCTTATTAGCTTTTATTGTCGCTTTATTCGTAGGCGTGTACTTAGGTAAATTGCTGTTTTCGGCTAGGTTTCAATCTGATAAAGTAGGTTTAGAAGAACGGTTGACAGCGAACGTAAATCAAATGCAATTGCAAAAAGAGCAATTTGAAAGAGAAAGAAATAATTTCGAAAAACAACTTCAGTTAACGAATGTTGAAAAAGAGAGTATCCGGACAGAAAAAGATAGTCTGGCCATTCAGCTTTCTAAAAAAGAAGTAGATTTTGAAAATTTATGGGAACGTCATAAAGAACAAAAAAACGAGATCACAGAACTACAGGAAAAATTCACCAAAGAATTTGAAAATTTAGCCAATAAAATCCTCGAAGAAAAGTCCGCCAAATTTACAGAACAGAATAGTGAGAATATGAAAAATATCTTGCTGCCTTTGCAGGATAAAATTCAGGGTTTCGAGAAAAAAGTAGAACAAACACATAAAGAAAGCATCGATTACCATGCAGCTTTACGTCAGCAGATTATAGGGCTTAGCGAGATGAATGCTCAAATGAGCAAAGAAACCTTAAACCTGACCAAAGCTTTAAAAGGCGATAGTAAAATGCAGGGAAATTGGGGAGAACTCGTTCTGGAACGTGTTTTAGAAAAATCAGGCTTAGAGAAAGGACGTGAATACGAAGTACAGCAAAGTTTTACGAATAGCGAAGGTAATAGAGTTTTACCTGATGTCGTAATTAATTTACCTGATGGTAAAAAAATGATTGTCGACTCGAAAGTTTCTTTAGTGGCATATGAAAGGTGGATTAACGAAGAAACAGAAATCCTAAAAATTGATTTTTTAAAAGAACATATAAATTCTATTAAAAGACACGTCGAGCAACTTGGTAACAAAAATTATCATGACTTATACCAAATAGAAAGTCCGGATTTTGTATTGCTTTTTATTCCTATTGAACCCGCTTTTGCGATTGCCTTAAACGAAGATCCAACGCTGTACAATAAAGCTTTTGATCGCAATATTGTAATTGTTACACCAACAACTTTACTGGCTACACTTCGAACTATTGATAGTATGTGGACCAATCAGAAACAACAAGAGAATGCTTTTGAAATTGCCAGACAAGCCGGCGCATTATACGATAAATTTGAAGGTTTTGTTACTGATTTAGTTAGAATTGGCAATAAGATAAAAGATACTAAGACAGAATACGAAAGTGCAATGAGCAAACTCGTTGATGGCAGAGGAAATTTGATTTCGAGTGTCGAAAAATTAAAAAAAATGGGAGCAAAGGCTAAAAAGTCGCTTCCGGAAAATATTATCGCAAGAGCCTCAATTGAAGATGAAAATCAATTATTGAATTAAGTTACCCCGATTAAAAAAAATAAACCTATCCTATAAAATAAAAATATGACTGCAGATTTTAAACCCGTTTCTTCTTCGAAAATAAGTATTTCTGAATTAATGCTGCCATCTCATACTAACTTTAGTGGCAAAATCCACGGAGGTTATATTCTGCAATTACTCGATCAGATTGCTTTTGCATCCGCATCAAAATTCTCAGGAAATTATTGTGTAACAGCATCTGTTGATACGGTTAATTTTTTAAAACCAATTGAGGTTGGTGAATTAGTAACGATGAAAGCTTCTGTTAACTATGTAGGTCGAAGCTCAATGGTTGTAGGTATTCGTGTCGAAGCCGAAAATATTCAGACAGGTGCGATCAAACATTGCAATTCATCTTATTTTACAATGGTAGCTAAAGATAAGGAAGGTAAAAGTGTTCCGGTACCCGGATTAATCTTATCTAATCTTGATGAAGTTCGTCGTTTTAGAAAAGCAATCAAACATATCGAACTTCGAAAAGAGGTCGAAGAACATGAAAAAGTAACCAATGTAAACTCTATCGAAGATCTTGCAGGTTTAGCTAAATACAATGTATTGTTAGAAATTAGCTAGAATAATTCATCAAATTAAAATTAAGGAAAATGGTAAAGTTTGGATATACAATTTTATACGTACAAGATGTAGAAGCGTCTGTTGGGTTTTATGAGAATACATTTGATTTTTCAAGAAAATTTGTAACTCCCGAAAATGATTACGGAGAATTAAATACTGGCGAAACAACAATTTCGTTTGCTTCAAAAAAACTAGCCGCACAAAATTTGAAAGACGGTTTTATCGAAAGTAATTTAGAAGATAAACCTTTTGCAATCGAATTGGGTTTTATTACAGATAATGTTGGAGAGTTGGTTCAGAAAGCAACTTCTTTTGGTGCAATACTGGTAAAAGAGCCAACGCAAAAACCATGGGGGCAAATTGTGGCGTATGTCAGAGATCTGGATGGTTTCTTAATCGAAATTTGTACAGAAGTGCAGGGTTAGATATTTATTATTGGTGCTATTTCAGAAAAGAATTTTGTAGTTTGTATGAGGAATGTCATCACAATTTTATTTGAATAAACTCCAGCTTTAGCTGGGGTTTATTCAGAATTAATATGAAAGGCTTTAGTCTAAAAAAAGTGATTTGGCTAAAGGCTTTTTCCTGCGTATAATAAGTGCCTCCAGCTAAAGCACAATGTCATTAAGTTAAGGAATGAGTAATAATAGAGAGAAGTAAGCACAAAGTTTGTCATCTCGACGCAGGAGAGATCACACTAATATTTCCGTTCAGCTATTCGCCAACCTTTGTCGAATTTTTTGTGTGATCTCTCCTGCGTCGAGATGACAAGATTGCAGATTCTGATAGAGTTATTGAGGCAGAAAGAGTTAATTAGCATTAAAAAATTTCTTAATAGCAAGACGATATGTTCTATAAACAAAAAATCATTTTGCAAACTACATTTTCACTTTTTACACAAAAAAAACATTTCACAAATATTTAGGAGAAATCGGCAACCGTATCGCATAAAATTACGTAACTTTAAGTATAAATGATTGGATTACTGTTTTTCACGGAGTATTGCCATTCGATTTTTCCCGAATTTAATTAAGTCCAGTTTTTTCTCTTCTTATAAATAAAAAAATCGATTGACATAATTGTTTAAATATTGACGATTATGAAAAAAATTACTTTATTTATTTTGCTATTTACAGCGTATTCTGTTATTGCTCAGGATAAATTTTTTACTACTACAGGAACAATTAATTTTGAAGCTTCTGTACCATTTTTCGAAGAAATAAAAGCTGTAAACAGACAGGTTGCGATTATTTTAGAGCCACGAACAAGTACATTTATTTGTACTGTTATTGTAAAAGAGTTTCGTTTTAAGTTAGATATGATGCAAGAACATTTTAACGAAAACTACATGGAAAGCCGCCGCTATCCCAAAGCCATCTTTAAAGGCAAAATTGAAAAATTTGATTTAAAAGATATCAATGAAATCGAAAAGGAATATCAGATTAAAGGAAAGCTTGTACTACGCGGAAAATCGAAAGAAGTAATTGTAAACGCTCTCATTAAAAAAGTAGGCGATGGAATTCAGATTATATCTGATTTTCCAATTTCTGTGTCTGATTTTAATATTCAGATTCCCAATGAAATAGCTTCTAAGATTTCAAGAATTGCAAATACAGAATTAATTGGAGTCGTTCATACTGATGATTTAATGTATCTGACTCTAAAATAGTTTTATGTAAGGCAGCTTGCAAGCGCACGTTCCAGATCAGTAAATTGAAAAACAAAACCGGTTTTTTGTATTTTTTCTGATGAAACCCTTTGTCCTTCTAAAACAGCTGCACTCATTTCGCCTAAAACAATCTTAAGGATAAATGCGGGCGCTTTAGGAAGCCAAATTTTGTATCCAAATAAATTGGCTAATGTTTTAGATAAACTAGCATTTGTAGTATCATCTGTAATGCAGGCATTATAAGGACCATGCATTTCATTAGTAACAACTGCTTTTAAATAAATCTCGCACAGATCTGCAATATGAATCCAGGGAATGTATTGTTTTCCTGTACCTAATATTACGCCCAGGCCAGATTTAAAGCTGGGAACAATTTTTTTAAGGAAACCCTCATCTTTCCCTAAAACAATTCCCGTTCTTACTTTTACAGTTCTAATACCTAATGAATTAATTTTATCAACAGCTTTTTCCCATTCCTGACACGTTATGCCTAGAAAATCATTTGCCGGCTGCGTCGTCTCCTCACAAATTGTTTCATTCGTATAAGCGCCATAAATTCCAACTGCCGATGCTGAAACAAAAGCATCTAAAATTTTATTGTTTTTTTTAAGAATAGAAAAGATAAGATCAATGGGCTTTGTGCGGCTTTCGAGAATGTCTTTTTTGCGCTTTTCTGTCCATCTTTTTTCTACAATTCCTTCACCTGCCAGATGAATAATACAATCTGCCTTTAGTATCGCTTCTTCATCAATATAATTTTGGGTTAAATCCCATTTGTAATAGGTGACAGATGAGGTGTTTTTTCGATCAGAACGGCTTAAAACAGATACTGAAAAACCATTTTCTATGAGCAAATCAGTCAAATGCTGACCTATAAATCCCGTTCCTCCGGTAAGTAAGATATTTTTAGCCATAATAGTTTATAATATATTTAACATCATATTCTGTTTAACGATAAGTAAAGATAATTAAACATTGATTACCTTTAATGCAAATTTAAAACTTTAATAAAATGGTAACTAAAAGCAAGGTAATCAGTAAAGAAGACATCGTTTCAATATATATGAATGAAGTTTTAGAAAAAGGAGAAAAGCCAAAATCGGTATATCATTTTGCAAAAGAAAATGATTTTACTGAAGCTGAATTTTATGCTTTTTTTGGAACATTAGAAGGATTAGAAAAAGAAATATTCAGATTGTTTTTTGCCAATACAATCGATTTGTTAAACAAAAACGCAGAATATTTAGAATATGATATGAAAAACAAAATGTTGAGTTTTTATTTCACTTTTTTCGAAATTTTAACCGCCAACAGAAGTTATGTTTTACAATCGTTAAAATTCGACAGAAATCCGCTAAAGAATCTTGTACAGCTTACTACACTTCGAAATAGTTTTAAAGAATATGTTTCAGAAATCCTGACTGATGATTACAGATTAGAACAGGAAAAATTGCAAAAATTTCAGGAAAAAGGAATTCAGGAATCAGCTTGGTTACAATTAATGCTTACGATCAAATTCTGGGTTGATGATGAATCAGCAGCTTTTGAAAAAACAGATATTTTTATCGAAAAATCAGTTAATGCTTCATTTGAATTAATGAATGTTGCGCCCTTAAATCATTTAATAGATTTAGGTAAATTTCTTTTTAAAGAAAAAATCTACAGCAAATAATGAAAACAATCGATTATATACCAACATCAAAAATAGAAAGAGCCAGTAAATTGGTGCAAACAGGTGCCAAAATAGGAGTAAACTACGTAAAGCATTATGCCGAAAAAATGGTTAATCCTGATTTGACACGCGATAAACTTAATGAAAATAACGCCGAAGATATTTACGACGGACTAAAAAGCCTGAAAGGAAGTGCGTTAAAAGTAGCCCAAATGTTAAGCATGGACAAGAACTTTTTGCCGCAGGCCTATGTAGAGAAATTCTCTTTGTCGCAATTTTCAGTTCCGCCACTTTCAGCGCCATTGGTTTTAAAGACTTTCAAAACCAATTTTGGAAAAACGCCTTATGAAATCTTCGACGAATTCAATGCAAATTCAGTTAATGCAGCCAGTATTGGTCAGGTACATTTGGCAGTAAAAGACGGAAAAAAGTTAGCCGTTAAGATTCAATATCCCGGTGTTGCCAATAGCATTTCATCAGATTTAGCTTTAGTAAAACCTATCGCCATTAGAATGTTTAACCTTCAGGGAAAAGATTCTGATAAATATTTTAAAGAAGTCGAAGATAAACTGATAGAAGAAACCAATTATTTGCTTGAATTACAACAAAGTCAGGAAGTAGTTGAGGCTTGTAGTAAAATCGAAAATTTACTTTTCCCGAGATATTATCCTGAGTTTTCGTCAGAGAAAATCATTACAATGAATTGGATGACCGGAATTCATCTTTCTGAATTTACTGCTATAAATACTGATGCAGCAGTTGGCGACAAATTAGGTCAGGCACTTTGGGATTTCTATATGTATCAAATTCACGTATTACGAAAAGTACATGCAGATCCGCATCCCGGGAACTTTTTAGTAGACGATCAAAACAATTTGATTGCACTTGATTTTGGATGCATGAAAATAATTCCGGAAGAGTTTTATGTACCATATTTTGAGTTGATCAATAAAAACGTAATTACAGATAAAGCACTTTTCAATCAAAAATTATTCGAATTAGAAATTCTTCGCCCGGATGATTCACCTGCCGAAATAGAATATTTTACCGAAATGTTTCATGATTTACTATCACTTTTTACAAAACCTTTCCAAAACGAAACCTTCGATTTTGCCGATGAAACTTTCTTTGAGAGCATTGCCAAATTGGGAGAGCGTTTCTCTAACGATACCAATCTCAAAAAAATGAACGGAAATCGTGGCTCAAAACATTTTATCTATATGAATCGTACTTTCTTTGGTTTATATAATTTAATGTTTGATTTGAAAGCTAAGATTGCTGTTAATAATTATCTCAAATATTAGAACCTAATCGTCCTCCGGTAATCAAATAAACATCAGAAAAATGAGAAATATATTAATCATCGGAGGAAGTAAAGGCATAGGAAGTGCTATTTTGTTGCAACAGCTAGAGACAAATAGGGTTTTTAATATCAGCCGAAGCGCGCCCAAACTTACACATCCTAATCTTACCCATTTTGGTTTAGATGTTTTGAAGGACGAACTGCCGGATATAGCAGAAGTTGATGCTTTAATTTATTGTCCCGGATCGATTACGCTTAAACCCATTTCGAATTTAAGCGTTGATGATTTTAGAAACGATTTCGAAATTAATGTTATTGGAGCTGTAAAAACCATTCAGAAATACTTGCCTGTTTTAAAAAGAGGCGACGAGCCTTCGATCGTTTTATTCAGTACGGTTGCCGTAAAATTAGGAATGCCTTTTCATGCCAGTATTGCAACGGCAAAAGCGGGTGTCGAAGGTTTAACAAAAAACCTTGGTGCTGAGTTGGCAACTGTAGTTCGCGTCAATGCCATTGCGCCCACAATTACAGATACTTCTCTTTCGGCTTCTATTTTGCGAAACGATCGTATGAAAGAAAATATGATCGATCGCCATCCTATGAAAAGTTACTTAAAACCTGAAGAAGTCGCTAATATGGTTGATTTCCTGATTTCGGAAAAAGCGAATTCCATTTCAGGTCAAATTTTCGAAATGGATTATGGTTTAGTGACATTTAAAATCTAAACAGCCATGAAAATTCTCTTAACAGGCGCAACAGGTTATATTGGCAAACGTCTTTTGCCCATTTTAGTCGCGCAAGGACATCAGATAATTTGCTGCGTAAGAGATAAAAACAGATTTTATATACCCGAAGATTTTCTGCAAAAAGTACAAGTCATAGAAGTCGATTTTCTCGAAAAAGAAACTTTATCGGCAATTCCTGCCGATATCGATGCTGCTTTTTACCTCATTCATTCCATGTCAGGACCTGATACCAATTATGATGAACTCGAAAGTATTTCGGCTACTAATTTTGTTGAAAGACTCAATCAGACTCAGGCGCAACAAATCCTGTATTTAAGCGGAATCGTAAATGATAAATCGCTTTCTAAACATTTGGCTTCCCGCAAAAATGTTGAAAGTATTTTAGCCAAAGCAAAAGTGCCTTTGACTACTTTAAGAGCGGGAATTATCGTTGGGTCGGGTAGTGCTTCGTTTGAGATTATTCGGGATTTGGTCAACAAACTTCCGGTGATGATTACACCCAAATGGCTCAATACAAAGTGCCAGCCTATTGCAATCACTGACGTTTTGGAATTTCTGTCAAAATCACTTTTAAATCCTGTTACGTACAATCAAAGTTTTGATATTGGAGGTCCTGATATTTTAACTTATAAAGAAATGTTGTTGGCATTCGCCGAAGCAAAAAAACTCAAACGATACATTTTTACCATTCCGGTTATGACACCTAAGTTGTCGTCGTATTGGTTGTATTTTGTTACTTCAACCTCTTATAAACTGGCATCGGCTTTGGTAAGCAGTATGAAAGTCGAGGTTATTTGCAAGGATCACCGCATAAATGAGCTTTTGCAGGTAAAACCAATGACGTACAAACAAGCACTTTCGAGAGCTTTGCTAAAAGTCGAAGAAGATAAAGTAGCTTCAAGCTGGAAAGATTCCCTTGTAAGCGGACGTTTTAACCGAAATATCTCAGCACATCTAAAAGTTCCTAAAAAAGGCTGTTATATCGACCGAAGAAAAAAACAAATTGAAAATCGCGATTATACGATTGATAGAATTTGGTCAATAGGAGGCGAAACAGGTTGGTATTACGGCGATTGGCTCTGGAGTTTACGAGGTTTTATCGATAAACTTTTTGGTGGCGTAGGTTTACGTCGCGGCCGAACCAATAAACACGACATTCATTCCGGCGATGCTTTAGATTTTTGGCGTGTTTTGTATGCCAATAAACAAGAAGGAAAACTGATTTTATACGCCGAAATGAAACTTCCAGGTGAAGCCTGGCTCGAATTCAAAATTATACACAACACTTTATATCAGGCCGCAACCTTTAAGCCTAATGGTATATTAGGAAAACTATATTGGTATTCCGTTTTGCCATTCCATGGTTTTATCTTCAACGGAATGCTTTATAAACTCATTAAGTAGTTTTAGGAGCTATTCCTGCTATCCTCTTGTATCTTTTGTTTAAAAAAAAACAAAAGGATACCGCTTCTATCAGGGCTAGGGATTTAGTTTTTATTAGAAGTTTCATCGATTAATGTCATAACAGCGAGCTTGTCTTCCCTGATTCTTCTTGAAATCTGATTTTCGTTATATCAAAAATCATCGTTGTAAGTCCCAGAGGGACGATATATTTATAGAAAATTATTTTTTTTGAACAGAACCCCAGCGGGGTGGTATATTTTATAATCTTAAGGGCAATTATATGTCGCTCCGCTGGAGCTTTAGCATGATGATGTGTATCTTTTCTATAAATATATCGTCCCTCTGGGACTTGAATTGTCTTTATATTCTGTTGGTCTAAATATCAGGCAATTTGTACTTGCGTACTCAAGTTTTAAAGCATCAGATGTTTGGAATTTGGTCCCGAAGCTTCGGGATAAAAAATTGAATTTATTTCAAGATTCCCTTCTTATAAGTCGCAATTGCCCTGTCTCTCGCAAAAGCATGCTCCACCATTGGTGCATTATAACCCAAATCAAATTCAGGAATCCATTTGCGAATGTAGATGCTTTTTTCGTCGAATTTCTTTTGCTGTATTTCAGGATTAAAAACCCTGAAGTATGGCGCGGCATCGCATCCTGTTCCTGCTGCCCATTGCCAGTTGCCAACGTTTGAGGCCAATTCAAAATCTAATAATTTCTCTGCAAAATACGCTTCTCCCCATTGCCAGTTAATCAGTAAATGTTTGCATAAAAAACTGGCTACAACCATGCGAACTCGATTGTGCATATATCCGGTTTCGTTAAGCTGACGCATTCCTGCATCGACCATTGGGTAACCTGTAGTTCCTGAACACCAGCGTTTTAAGTCGTCTTCGTTATTGCGCCATTGAATGCCATCATAAGCTGATTTGAAATTGTGATTGACACAATTAGGAAAATTAAACAGAATCTGGATAAAAAATTCTCTCCAGATTAATTCGCTCAAAAAAGTTTGGTTTTTCTTGTTTGCCCAATTAACCAGTTTTCGAATACTCACAGTTCCAAAACGTAAATGTGGCGAAAGATAAGAAGTGCCATCTATAGCTGGAAAATCTCTTATTTCTTTATAATTGCCTATTTGAGTTAAGTTATGTGGAAGTACTTTTATCGTGCTTCTTTCAAAACCAATGTCAGATAATTCAGGAAATGTGAATTGATTTTTAGCAAAATTGATTAATAAAGGTTTTGTGTCATATTCCTGAGCATGTCCTGAAAGATGGTATTTCTCGAGCCATTTATTTTTATAAGGCGTATAAATCGTGTACGGAAGTCCATCGGCTTTTGTGATTTCTTTTTCTTCGAAAATCACGTGATCTTTGAATGAAAAGGATTCCGTATTATTTTCTTTTAATAAAGCCGAAATGGCTAAATCTCGTTTTATCGCATAAGGTTCGTAATCTTTATTGAAGAAGATTTGCTGAATGTCATATTCTTTGATAAGTGATTTCCAAACCTCAAAAGTTTTTCCTTTTTTGATCAATAGAGAAGAATCGATTGTTTGAAGTTCTTCGTTTATTTTCTGAAGTGAATCGTAGATAAAACTAACACGGGCATCATCTTTAGGAAGATTTTCTAAGATATCTTCGTCAAAAATAAATAACGGAATTACGGGAAAATCAGATTGCAAGGCATTGAATAATCCGATGTTATCATCAAGACGTAAATCACGTCGAAACCAGAAAAAAGTAACTTTTTGTTTAGTCATTATATTGTATTCTTTTTTTATGCCACAGATTATAAGGATTTATAAAGGATTTTTTTTCATGCAGATTAACACGGATTAACACGGATTAAAAAATCATTTGAATCATTATAATCTGTTGCAAATTTTTTTTGAGTAATTATACTTTTGAATTGAATAACTCTTCGATTTTATTATGGCGATATTCGAAAATTGATTTCAGTTTATTTTTGACCATTATTGTATTGGCAAGTTGGCCCAAGAAACCAAAAGGCAATGCATAATGAACAACATCGATCATTTTTGTACCATTTTCTGTGGCTTCAAAAAAGTGTTTGTGATGCCATAATGCATAGGGGCCAAAACGCTGTTCGTCTACAAAATATTGATTTTTCTGTGCAACGGTGATGATCGTCATCCAGTTGATTTTGATTCCCAAAAGTGGTTTTAATGTATAGGTAATCACTTGTCCGGGATACATGCATTTGCCATCGAAATCCTGAATTACAAAACTCATATCATTAGGCGTAATCGCTTCGAGATTTTGTGGACTCGAAAAAAAGTCCCAACATTTTTCGATACTGGCGTTTAAGTGTTGTACGGTTTCTAGTTTATATACTTTCATAAAATCGATTTACATTTTACTTGTCGGTTATTTTTTGAACACATAGAGACATAGATTTTGTATGTTCAAAAAAGGCGTTTCACTAGCATTAACAAACATAGCTATGTGTGAGAAACGAGTTTCTTTTTATTTTACTTTTTCACAATCATAAATTCTATGTTTTTATGTGTTTAATTAGAACATTTAGACATTTCACCCAACGGGTTATTATTTTTTTAACAGAAGCAGTTTACATTTTATAATATTTGAATGGAACGAATAACATCCCGAAACATTCTCCGTGTTCTTTTCCCAGATGTTTGTGGTGAATTTTATGTGCTTTTCGAAGGCCAATCAGGTATTTGTTTTTCGTGTTTTTGAACCATTTAAAGCGCTGATGAATTAAAACATCGTGAATTAAAAAATAACAAGCACCATAAGTGGTGACTCCGCAGGCGATGAAAAATAAATAATTGAATCCGGCCTGAACGCCAAAATAAAAAAGAACGATACTCGGGATGGCAAAAATGACAAAGAAAATGTCGTTGCGCTCAAAAGTGTCTTCGTATTTGGGCTGGTGGTGATCTTCGTGAAAATACCACATCAATCCGTGCATGATGTACTTGTGCGTAAGCCAGGTAACACATTCCATGAAAAGAAAAACGCCTAAAAAGATTAAAAAAGAAATCATTTTTTATGTTTTGAATTGTTGAAAATTAATTCTTGATTTTTATTATGTAGTTTATTTAAACTCATAGAGACATAGCTTTTGTTAGCTTTAAAAAAGAGGCGTTTCACTTGTTGAAATACACATAGTTATGTGAAAATGATTTGTCATTTTATTTTGACTTTTATTCAAATGGGAAATTCTATATTTCTATGTGCTAGAAATCGATCCTACACTAATTTTAACTTGTAAGTTACAAAAGATTGCGCTAAAAGTCCCGCTTTGGTGTAATTTGAAACTCTGATTCTTGAATTCCCAATTTCATAATACGGTGTATTTTTTAGTTTTTTAAGCAATTTTTTATAATACACATACGCAGTATAAACTCCAAATTGTGCTTCGATAGGTAGTTTTACTATTCCCTGATAAGCAATCCTGAAATCTTCTTCGATCTCATTGATAATAGTAGTTTTTGCATTTTCGTCGAAAGAATTTAAATCGACCCCAGGAAAATAGTTTCGGTTTAAAACCAAATTATCATCTTTGAGATCTCTTAGGAAATTCACTTTTTGAAAAGCTGAACCTAATCGCATCGCTTCGTTTTTTAGCTGTTCGTATTTTTGATTGTTTCCTTTTACAAAAACTTTCAAACACATTAAGCCCACCACATCGGCAGAACCATATATATAATCTTCATATTCAGTTTGTGAGCTGTAAGTTGATTTTATAAGGTCCAGTTTCATACTTTTTAGAAAAGCCTGAACCAGATCGTCTGTAATATTGTATTCTTTTACGGTATGTTGAAATGAGTTGAGAATTGGGTTTAAGCTAATTCCCATTTTCATGGACTTGTAATATTCTTTTTCGAAATCATTGATAAGACCTTCTTTGTCATAGTCATGAAAAGAATCGACGATTTCGTCAGCAAAACGAACGAATCCGTAAATGCTGTAAATGGCTTCGCGAATGCTTGGTGAAAGCATTTTTACAGCCAGCGAAAATGAGGTACTGTAGTTTTGTGTGACCAACTTGCTACATTTGAAAGAAACGGTGTCGAATAGTGATTTCATTTTTTAAGATCTAAAAGATTTTTGAATTAACTCAGCTACTAGTTTTCCTGAAATTAAAGCAGGCGGAACACCTGGGCCAGGAACGGTTAATTGTCCTGTGAAATACAAATTGTGCACTTTTTTGCTTTTTAATTTCGGTCTTAAAAAAGCCGTTTGCAATAAAGTATTGGCCATTCCGTAAGCATTTCCTTTGTAAGCATTATAATCTGTTACAAAGTCATTTTTGCAGAATGATCTTTTAAAGATAATATTATTTTTAATTTCCTGCTTTGTTAATTGCTCAAAGCGAGTAATGATTTTTTCGAAATATTCTTCTCTAAGTGCTTCGCTATCATTTATTCCAGGTGCTAGAGGGATAAGGAAAAATCCGCTTTCCATGCCTTCCGGAGCAGCAGTCAAATCTGTTTTTGATGGAAAATTGGCATAAAACAAAGGTGCGTCAGGCCATTTTGGTTCGTCGTAAATATCTGCTGCGTGTTGATTAAAATCGACATCGAAAAACAGTGCGTGATGAGAGATGTTCTCTATCTTTTTATTAAAACCAACAAAGAATAAAAGCGAAGATGGAGCAAAAACTCTGCTTTCCCAATATTTCTCAGAGTAGGCGCGATGTTCGTTATCCAGTAAAGTTTCGGTATGCTGATAATCGGCTCCACTTAAGATAATGTCTGCATGGATTGTTTGTCCGTTAATTACAATTGCGTTTGCAGTATTGTTTTCTACTATTATTTTTTCGATGGGAGAATTCGTTTCTATCGTAACTCCAAGTTCCAGGGCCAGTTTTTCGATTGCGCAAACCACATCAAACATTCCTGTTTTGGGATGCCAGGTTCCTAAACCAAAATCGGCATAATTCATAAAATTATAGAAAGAGGGTGTTTTAGTTGGTTTTGCACCTAAGAATAAAACGGGAAATTCAAGAATCTGAATTAGTCTTTCGTTTTTAAATTTCTTATGTATATCAGTACTTACGGTACTAAAAAACTGGTTGAGTTTTAAAGTGGTTTCAAGTGTGATTAATTCAAGTGGAGAAACTCCGGGACGATAAACCAAATCTTTAATTGCAATGTCATAATTGCTTTTGGCTTGTTTGATGAAAGTTTCAAGTTTTTGACCACTTCCTTTTTCAATAGATTCAAAAGTGGCTTTTATTTCTTCGAGATTATCATAGATATTGATAAAATCGTCGACTCCAAAATAAACCCGATATGCTGGATTTAATTTTGTAAGTTCGTAATAATCAGTTGTTACTTTGTTGAAATCCTGAAAAAAACGCTCAAATACGTCAGGCATCCAATACCAGCTTGGTCCCATATCAAATGTGAAACCTTCTTTTTTGAATTGTCTTGCTCTTCCGCCAATGGTATCATTTTTTTCATAAATAGTTACCTTGTTTCCTTGCTGCGCCAGGTAACATGAAGCGGCTAAAGCAGAGAAGCCCGATCCTATTATTGCTATTGTTTTTTTCATTTGTTTAACAAATATACAAAAACTTTAAACAAAAACTTTATAGCATACTAATAGTTTCTTCCATAGAGTCAAAAACGCGTATTTTTTCTGATAGCATTTTCTGATCGATATGCTCTGTCATATTTCCCATAAGCCAAATTTCGTTATTGTTTAGTAGTAATTTTTGGCCCATCGATTTTACATATTGATTGATGACATTGCGATCTGGCTGAATTGTCATAAAAGATACAAACGTAATATTTTCAAAATGTCTGGTGAGATCTTCAAGGTTTTCTATTGGCATACTTTCGCCAAGATAAATGGTTTTATAGCCTTTAGATAAAATTTCATATTGCAGGTATAACAATCCTATTTGATGAATTTCATTTAAGGGCAATGAGAGTACAAAAATTCTATCGGTTTTACTTGGCTTTAATATTTGAAGGCTTTCCGTGTAAATTAATATTTTTTGTTTGATCAAATGACTCATGAAATGTTCATTTGCAGGAGTTATGGTTTCTGATTGCCATAATAGTCCCAATTCTTTTAGTAAAGGAAGAAAGTGATCTTTGAAAATTTCTTTAAATGACTTTTCGGAAATCAGCCAATCAAAAGTATTGAAGAATATCTCCTGATCAAAATTCATCATGGCCATTTTGAAAGAAGTTATGGCGTAATTCTGAGAATTTTTAGTCGAAATAATTTCACGAACTAATTCCGGAATTTTTTCTTCTGGATAAGTTGCGATTTTAGAAATCTTATAACCGTATTCGTGTAATAGCGTAATGTTTAAAAGCTTCTGGAGATTTTGTAAATTATAAAGCCTGATATTCGTGTCAGTTCGCATTGGCTCTAAGATGTTATATCTTTTTTCCCAGATACGAATGGTATGTGCTTTTATTCCGGATAAGTTTTCGAGATCTTTTATGCTGAAAACAGTCTTAATATTGTTTATCATTTCTGGCCATTTGGTGAACAAAAATAGAATAAAATATGAAAATACCTTTATAACTTAGTCAAAATGATAGATTACTAGAGGTTTACTGATTCGTAATGGTTTAGTTTGTCTAAATGCAGGACGGTTTTAGAGTTGTCTTTACTTCGGTTATACATCGTCTCAAATTTTGCTCCGTAAACAATTTCATTAAAAGTATAAGAGGTTCTAGCTGCGACAGTATTGCTAAACATATTGTCAAAAGTGGTGATGAAAACTAGTATTTCGCCCTGAGCTTTTTTAAAGTCTTCTGCAGAAAAATTAAATAATGGACTATCTTCTGTAATTGGATGCACCAAAGTCCAGCTTAATGAAAGGGCATTTATGTGGTCTAATTCAAGTTTTAAGCTGTAGAATTTATTGGTTTGTACTCCATTTTCTTCTAAACTCAGTCCTAGTGTAATTTTTGCTGTTGCATCTGTAAAATTGGTATTTTTAAAAGGTACCAGACGTATCATAAGTCCTTTGTTTTCTCCATAGGGTGAAATCAATGCATTGTCTGCGAATTTTAAATAAGCTACTGGTTTACTGAATCTTCCAAAAAATAAACCTGTTGCAATGGCAAAACTTAATAAACCAATTAAAGCTTCGGCAGCGGATAAGGCACTTGTCAAAAATCCCGTTGGACTAATATGTCCGTAACCAACAGTTGTAAAAGTTTGAGCACTGAAAAAGTAAGCCTGACCAAATTGAGTCAATACACTTTGAGATTGTTCAATCCCGTCCAGATGTTCAATTCCGATAGCGTAGTAAACGACTGCAAATATAAAATTCATTGCAATATAAAAAGAAAACAAAATAGACATGAATTTCCAATTGGGCATGTCGATCATGGTATGGTACCAGCTAATTTGGCGAAACAAATGCATGCCTCTTTTTTCTATATTGGGAGTTCCGTCCTTGTTTACAAATCTTCCTCCATAACTATTTGCATTAGCGCTAAAACCGGAATTTTTGTCAGTTTGTGCCTTGTGATTTATCTTTTTTAAAAGTGCCATTAAAGTTGTTGCTTTGAACAGCAAATGTAAGAATAAGTTATGGATGAAATCAGTTCAGTATTTCTAAATAAAAAAAGCAATCTGTAAATGTTGATTTTATAGATTGCTTTTTTATTCGATAACTTTAATCTTGTCTATTTACAAAAAGTTGCTTTGTTTTTAATAGCGCTTTGACTTCCTAATTCGATTGCTTTAGAGAAATCCTTACAAGTGTTTTTCTTGTCGCCTAATTTGTTATATGCTAAGGCTCGTAAGTTATAAGCGATATAATCTTTTGGATTTAAAGCAATAGACGATGTGCAATCATCAACAGTTTCTTTAAAGTTGTTTAATTTGTAGTTTACATTCGCTCTTCCGGTAAAGGCATCCGCGTTCATGGTATCTAACTCGATTGTTTTGCTAAAATCAGCCTGAGCACCTTTTAAGTCATTCAGTTTTAGTTTTGCAACGCCGCGATTTTGGTAAGCTTCCACAAATTTAGAATTCATGCTAATGGCTTTTGTATAATCAGCAATTGCGCCTTTTGTATTGCCGGCTTCCGCTTTTTTGATGGCCTTGTCAAAATAGCCGGTTGCAGATTGTGCCCATGTAGAGCAAGTAATCATAATAAACGATAGTAGTAATAAATGTTTCATAAACCAATTTGGGATTAGGTTAGTAGGTTAATAATTCTAAAACGAATTTAGTAAACTTTTTTTGTAAGAGAAGTTCTTTTGCGAAATAACTATTGTTTTTTATTTATTTCTGCAGACTATATTTTTAATATTAAGAAGATATTCCTAAATAATTTCTTAACTTAGCTAAATTCTTATGTTTTTTAGCACTGTTTTTCTGTTAAAAAAAAGAATAATTTCCTCCCAAATCGATTTCTATTACTCATTAAATATAAATTAAGATAATATGAAACAAGTTTATTGTTATTCGCAATTATTATTTTTCGGTTTAGTTTTTCTGTTCAGCATTACTTCCAGTGCCCAGGAAAAAACAAAGTATTTAGATGCAGAACAAAGTGATCCTGTAAAGATGGGGTGGATGATTGGTTCGCCCCCGCCAGTCAATCGTATTCCCCGTTTTGATGATGGCAGTTTTTTTCAGTTTCCCGCTCTTAGATGGAGTGTTGCACATATGCGTCAATTCATGCCAACTATAAATGTTTCTCGAGGATTGGGAACTTCATACCCACTCGTGACAAATAGTAAGAACGATATTGATAAAGTTACCTTTGTTCCGCTTGGGGAAACTAAAGCAATTACCTGGCAAGAATCACTGCAGAAAGTCTACGCTGATGGCGTGATCGTTATGCATCATGGAAAGATTGTTTATGAAAAATATTTTGGAGTATTAAAAGTTGACGGACAGCATGCTGCAATGTCAGTTACAAAATCTTTTACCGGAACACTTGGTATTATGTTAGCCAAAGAAGGTTTGATAGATACTACAAAAAACGTTTCGCATTATATCCCGGAACTTAAAAATTCAGCTTTTGGCGATGCTACAGTAAGGCAAGTGATGGATATGACGACAGCTTTACAATTTAGTGAGGACTATGCAGATCCAAATGCCGAAATATGGAAATTTTCGGCTGCTGGTAATCCTTTGCCAAAACCTAAAGATTATGACGGACCAAAAACATATTACGAATATCTTCCTACAGTAAAGAAAATTGGAGTTCATGGTGAGAGTTTTGGTTATAAAACGGTTAATTCAGATGTTTTGGGATGGATAATCGCCAGAGTTACCGGAAAAACAATCGCGGAGGTTTTGTCTGAAAAAATCTGGAAAAAATTAGGAATGGAGCAAGATGGTTATTATTCTGTAGATGCTATTGGGACACCTTTTGCCGGTGGCGGACTTAATTTTGGTTTAAGAGATATGGCACGCTTTGGTCAGTTAGTTTTAAATAATGGTAAAGCAGGCAAGGAGCAAATTATTCCTAAATCAGCCATTGATGATATAAGAAAAGGCGGAAGTAAAGAAGCATTTGCAAAAGCCGGTTATACTCTTTTGAAAGGTTGGAGTTACAGAGATATGTGGTGGATTACCAATAATGATCACGGAGCGTTTTGCGCGCGTGGAGTTCACGGACAAGTTATTTACATAGATCCAAAAGCAGATATGGTTATTGTGCGTTTTGCATCTAATCCGATAGCGGCAAATGGTGCAAATGATCCGTATTCTTTGCCAGCTTATGATGCTGTTGCAAAATTCCTGATGACCAGTAAATAAAAATGAAATGGCTAATCGCTTATAAAATAAAATGATTTAATTTCTTATTTTCCTCTGATGGACATTAAGTGTGTTTGTCTTATTTTGGTTTCTTATTCCAGAATGGATTAGAATCAAACCTCCATATATAAGCGATTTGAAAATTACCGGAGGATAAACCGATATTGCTATTGTTGCTTTCTGAAAACGAAGAAAAGATCAGGTTATTAACGTATGATAATCCTAGTGACCACTTTTCTTTATTGTATCCTGTTGCGACTCTTGGAAAAAAAGTAGGATATATTTCTATCTTTTGTTTACCGAAATCATTTATTCGTTCAGTACCAAAATTTGCGCCCACTGTGGCTGATCCGCTAGCGAACCAACGTTTGTTAATGGCCCAGGTGTAGGCGTAACCTCCGCTTACTCCAAACTGAAAGTTACGCAACGAATTCCTCGTTTTATGAACAAAAGAACTATCAGATCCTATTTTTGTAAAATAAACTCCGCCACCAAGTAAAAAACTTCCTGCCGATTTCAATTGCCTTTCGTTCTGATTAAAAGCAGCTTTATAGGAGAATTTTTTGTTATTAAAAACATATTGACCAAATGCACCATATTGCTGAATGTTTAAATCCGGATATAATTTTATGTTTTTATCGTTTTCATCCGCAGTATAAAATCCCTGATACTTTTGAACAAAAAGATCAATTATGAACTTTCGTCCGTAATTATGAATCTGGAAATCTAATGCTTTTGTCTTTCCCTTCTCTTTTTCCTTCATAAAATTCAAGCCATATCCGTAACTCAGATTAATTATGGTATTATTTACAGAAACTCCAAAGCCTAAATTCATTGGCGTGTTAGGCATGAATTTCTTAATTTCTCCATCTGCTTCCTGTTCCATCGAAATGAATTTCATTGAAAGATAGGTTCTTATTGAAAGTTCATCCTGAAAAGGTTTAATATAGGTCGTATCAATTTGCGCTTTGCAAAAATAGGGAAGGAGAAAAATAAGGAAAAGGAAAAAATAGGATCTCATTCTAGTATCAAACGGAAAATAATTACTCTTATTATTTCAGGAATAAGCTTGTTTGAAAAGAGTTTGTATGATGTAAAAATACTGCATAATGTTATTGTTTTAAGAATAAATTTTCTGGATAATAGAGGCAGGTCAAAAATGTGTTTTTTTCTTTAATGAGAACAAATGATTGATAGGATTTATGAATTTTAAGGAATGAATTTTTATTCTGGTTGTTTTCTAAAATAATATTTTTATGTAAATTTGGTATGTATGTGTCTGTGTAGTAATTGTGTAAGGGTTTTTATGATAGCTTGCTGCAAATAAAAAGTACGGGCATGTTACCGTAATGAAATGTTTTGATTAGTAATCCCCAAATTATTAAAAAGGAATGAAAAAAAATCTTATCATTATTTTCTGGGCGCTCTATATGTTCTTTTTTGCAATTCCTTTTCCTATGATAATCTATTATGCTGTCAATAGTGAATTTGATGTAAATACGCTAAAAGATAAAAATCCCTGGCTGGCATTAAGTTTTGTTTTGGTGTCCGTTATTCTTTGGTTAATTGTCTTAATTGGTTATTTTAGAAAATGGATTTTAGGGATTTTTATAACCAAGAGAAATTTAGAAAGAATAAAAAGCAAAGGAATATCGAGAGAAGCAAAAATTTTAAGTGCTGTAAAAATTTCAAAACCAACAGCAAAATTTAATTCCTATGAACTTGAGTTGTTGTTTAGAAATCTTGCTGATGCCGAAATTACTCATAAAACTATTATTACGGATAGTAAACCTCATGAACGTCGTTTCGAGGCTGGAAAGAAAATAAGTTTAATGCTTGACAGGAATATGAAAAAGCCTCCGTATTTTGTTATTGCTGTTGCACAAGCGAATATAAATATAGGAAGTCTTTTTTTTAGAATAGTTGCCTGGCTTGTTCTTCTCATTGGTTTAATTGGATACTATTTTTATTCGTATCAATTAGAAAGTTATGGTGCAGGATGGCGTTTTATGAGTTTTGGTCATCCATTAATTATTTGTCCGATCGTGCTTTTATTTTATCGCTATTTTTTAAAATTTATTTTAGGAAAATTTACTGGTGTAAATTACGATTCGATGTTGATAAAATTTAAAGGAGTTAAAACCTGGGCAAAACTGCTTAACGCAAGCCAGACCGGAACTTATATAAATGAACAGCCTATGATTCGTTTTAATCTTGAATATGTCGATAATAAACATCAGGTTCATAAAATTAGTTTAAAAAAAGTGGTGGGACTTCTTGAGTTAGATCTTACTAAACAATCACAAATAGAAATTTTTTATCTCGAAGAAAATCCTAACAAAATTGCTTTTGCAAGCGATTTAAATAATATTGTATGAAGAAATTAATTCTCTTAATGATTTGCATTTCGTTTCTTTTAAGCTGTGACCAGATCTCTAAAAGTATTAGCGAAACATTTAAGTCCGGTGATTCTTTAGTAATTAAGGAAATAGTAAATCCCGCTTCTGAATCTTTAGGAGGTGATAAGCCGGATGTTCGTGCAATTGGAAATAGTGTTATCGAAAAACACACAGCAGTTGAGACACAAGTGCATGTTGAAAGTGAAAATGTAAACTTTTTAACGAATGCAAATGCATTAGAAAAAGCTGAAGAGGCTTTACGAAAGTTACCTCAATATGCAGGAAAAGAGATTTTTGTCTATTCGATTGCTTATTTTTATGATAATGGAACTATTAATATTATGCTTCAGCATCCTGTGAATCCCAAGTACGTTGATGGTTATGATTATAGGGATAATAAATGGTCTGATCCCAGACCTATTCAATTATCGATTAGAGACGATGTTCAGAAACGTTTGATTCCGCTTAATAAAATCAAATTTGTAAATGTTGCTAAGCTAACGGGTATTTATAATAAAAAAGCGCAAGAAATAGAAGGGGCTAAATCTCTTACAAGTGCTTATGTATCGATTTGGGGAAATGCAATGCAATGGTATCCAACAAGTATTAGTGGAAGCAGGGAAAAGTATTCAATACAATTTAATGATGACGGAACGTTAAAAACATTCAAACAGGACTAGTTTTTATGTAAAATTGTTTGTTGTCGGAATATTAAAATCAATCCAGTTTTAGTTTAAAACCTTCATGACTTGCTTTAAAGCCTAGTTTTTCGTAGAATTTAATAGCTTCTGTTCTTCTTTTGTCAGATGTTAACTGAATCATTTGACAGCCCTTTTCTTTTGCGCGATTAATGGCGTAATTAAGAACGTTGGTTCCTATTCCCTGACCTCGATAATCAGAATGTGTTCTTACGGCTTCGATTTGTGCTCGCAATGTTCCTTCAAAATTTAGATATTGTATAAAAGTAAGTTGAAACGATGCTACTTTATTTTCGTTTATTGTTGCGACGATCAATTCCTGATTAGGATCTTCCTGAATTTTTTTAAATGCGTTGAGGTATTTTTCAGAAACTATGGAGGTATTATTTTCTCTTGTTGCTCCGTAAGTATCATCAGCAAGCATACTGATGATTTCCGGTAAGTCTTCGATTGTTGCAAGTCGGAAAGTAAGATTGGTATGCATGTTTACAAAAGTTTTTTATCAATATAAAATTACTGAATAAAATAAGGCTAAATAAAAAAGGCAAAATACATTTTTATATATTTTGCCTTTTAATTAAGTTTGTCTTTTTTAGACCAGTTATTTTGATGTAAAATTTTATTTCAAAATCGCTGGCAATAAATAGTCATGTACTATTTTATCAGCTTGCGGATGTCCATAAGGTTTGTTAAATGCTTTTGACGTGATTATAATGACAAGTGGTAAGTCTTTGAAAATAATAAATTGGTTTCCTCCATTTCCGGCGCAGTAATAAGTTTCATAATTTTTGCCTTTATAATTAACCGTTTTATTCCAGAATAAATAACTATAAAATTGATTGTCTCTTTCCGGAATCTGAATTTGCTTTGTTAAAGTTTTTTCGACCCATGCCTGAGGAATTACTTGTTTGTTATTCCATATACCATTGTTTTTGTACAACTGGGCGTATTTTGCGTAATCCAGGGAAGTCATTTGTAAGCTACCGGCGGTATTAGGTACTTTTTGTGGTGTATATTGCCATTTATAATTGGTAATGTTTAATGGTTTGAAAAGTTTTTCATCAGCATATTTTTCTAATCCGTCAGGAATATTTCTGTCCAGAATATCTCCTAATAATATGGTTCCTGCTGTAAAGTAATCCCATTTGCCTCCGTTGGTTTTAGAAGGGTCAATAGCTAAGTTCAGCGTAAATTTTACCCAGTTATCTGTAGGATACATGTTTTCTTCATTTCCTGGTGATTCGCTATGTGCATCTGAGCCGTCAAATGATGAACTCATCGTGAGTAAGTCTTTTATTGTTATGCTGTCTTTTTTTGCATTGTAATTTGCGTAATCTCCTAAATTATAAAATGAACTTAGTCTTTGGTTTTCATTTTTAATATATCCATCATTTATAGCAATGCCTATAAATGTTGAGGCAAAGGATTTTCCCGTTGATCGCGTATCATGCAAAGTATTTCTGCTGGCATCATTAAAATACTCCTCTATTAAAAGTTTTCCATCATAGATAGCAACTACACTTGTTATTTCTTTTAGATCATAAGAAGCAATCTCCTTATTTAGCATTTCTATTTTCTTGCGGTCAAATTGAAAATTAGAAATCTCCCATTCGCTATTGGGTAATATCGGTTGTATTTCAATTTGCTTTGCCGTTACTTTCGGCGTTTTTATGATTAGTTTAATTTGGCCTTTCGCAACCAAATTTCCAACTAAAGCTTCTGTATTTGTGATGATGTATGGTCTAATTTCAATTCTTAGATTGTGAGTTCCGTTTGTTAGTGCTTCTCCACCGCCATTAAGTTTAAAACGATCCCACATATGCAATGCCCAGAGGTTCTCGTCTTTAGAACTCGTAAGAGGAATTCTGAATATTACTGATGTGTCTTTGCTATTGCCATAGCCAAAATTACATCCTGAGTTAATATTTTCCTTGTATATGGGTTTGTTGTCGATGTAAAAAGAAAATTGAAGATTACCTTTTTCTACAAGTTCTTCAGCTGATAAATTAGGGGCTAACTCATGTAAGTAGTTCGTTATGGAATTATTTAGAAAAAATCTAATATTAAGGTTTGATTTGTAGACGAGGTTAAAAGACGTAAGAAAATCAGATTTTTTATATTGATTCAGCGGGATATTTCCATCCATAAAAGTGACCTTTCCAATGTTTGATTGATAGAGATCTCCGGTAATTTCTTCAGTTTTAAAAAGATTAGTATTTTGGCTAAAAGCTATAAGTCCAAAAAGATTGATTGTCAGCAGGAATAATGTTCGTTTCATATTTTGTTTGATTTGATTGAAATGTAAAATTATTCTGCCGCCAGCATTAAAAATTGTACAAGATTAACATTTGCATTATTTCATTAAAAGCAATTTTAAATGTGCAGAAGGATTTAATCCGTTTACTTCCTTAAAGCATCTTGTAAAATGGCTTTGATCAGAAAATCCGCATTCATAGGCAATTTCAGTTAAGGACTGTTTTTGTAAAGACAGCAGCGAAAGTGCTTTTTCTACTTTTAATTTTCTTCTATATTCGCTCAAAGTACAGTGAAAATATTTAGAAAAATCTCTTGAAAGATGAACAGGATGTATTCCGACTATTTGAGACAAGTAGTCTAAGGTAATAGTGTCTCCAATCTGATCATGAAGAATTTCATCAATAATTGTTACCCATTTTGGATTTTTATATAATAATGAATTGTTGTGTATGTCTAGTTTTGATAAGATTTCTATCAATAGTGTCTGTGCTGAAAAATCTACGGCTGGATCTTCAATTTTAGCAGCTCTGAATACTTTATACATCAAAAACTTAATTTCCGGTTTTAAGATATTGATGCTTCCTTGCAAATTATCATCTGATAATGATAGGGTCTTAAACCAGTGTTTTTCGATTTCAAGATGAAACCCTCTTGTAAATCCGTCAGGTTTAATATTATAATGAGGTTCCTGCCAGTTATGAAAAAGTAAGCTTCCCGGAGAGCAATTGTAAACCTCCTTTTTATTGCCTTCGACAACATTTCCTTCAAGGATAAAAGTAAAATAGGCATTTTCATGATAATGCCAGTCTACTTTACTGTGTGTGTAAACTGTATCCGTCAATGTTATTCCGTCTAATATAATCGTCTCATTTGTTTGTCCGTAAAATGTACCTTTTTGCAAATGTTTCATAGGATGACATCGGTTATCTTTTTTTAGTAGGCTGAGGTGTCTTTAGATGAATCTTAAATATGCCGTGAGCTAGTTTTGAAAGAGTCAGGTCTGTCTATTAGAAGAAATAAATAAAAGAAAGTTACAAAAAAGGTCGTGTTTAATTCAGATTGTTTTATTTTGATCTGATTTTTAAAATTTAATTACAAAAATGCAAGCACTACTTACAACATTCTGTTTTCTGTTTTTTACTTATAATCTATCGCTGGCACAAACAAATCATAATGATCTAAAAGATGTTAATCTGAAGGGGAGTGTAAAATCATTTGGAAAATGCCTTCTTGAAGGCACTTCGATCCCTCTTGCAGTTGATAATAAAATATGCCGAATGGGAATTGGTAATACTTACAATGAAAAAGGGTTTCTTATTTCTTCTAATTCCATATCTTATAATGCTTCTATTGTTGAAATAAACTATCATTATAACACAAAGGGAGATCTTAGTGCTACCGACTATTATTATCCCGAAAAAAAAGCGAGTAACTCTTATCTTGTTACTGTAAAATATGATTCGGCTAAAAACGAAGTAAGCTATTGGTTCTATCAGGAGAATATGCTGAAATCGAAAACCATTTTTATCCGTGATAATAAAGGGAATTTAATAGTAGAGCAGAATTATGATGCCAATGGCAAACTCAATACAGAAAAGCGTTACGAGTATGATGTTGATAATTATAAAATTAAAGAATCGTTTTGGAGTATTAGCCCTCCCGGATATTTAGATAAACCAACATTTGAAAGTGTAGTTACCTATCAAAATGATGAACGTGGCAATCCTGTGATAAAAATTGATTCTGCAAGTAAAGAAAAGACCACATACGTGTATCAATATGATAATGTTGGTAATTGGTTATTGTGCACTGCCTATAATGACAAAGGGCAGATTAAACAAGTAACTGAACAATATTTTGAGTATTATTAAATAATCATTCAGAGAATTTATTCTAAACCATTTTAAGATATGGCTCCTGAAGAAGTTTGGGATGAAGCGCAAAGCTTGGGGAGGAAATGTCAAAATAAAATAAGAACTTTGTAATCTAAGAATTTTATATGACCCCTATAGAACTTTTGAAGTTTATGCTTCCTGATTTTTTAGTAGAACATTTTGAAGTAGTTTCATCTACTAATAGCGAAGAAATATTACACCTCTATTTTGAAGAGAATGCTAAACCTCCAGAAGAGTTTAGGGATCTTCAATTAGTCTCAAAGGGTTTTCAAGATGAGATTACCATACAGGACTTTCCTCTGAGGGGTAAGTTCGTGTATTTACATATCAAAAGACGTCGCTGGACTAATAAAAATACAGGTGAGATCGTTAAAAGAGATTGGAATTTAGTAGCTAAAGGAACCCGCATGACTCAAGAGTTTGCGGCTTTTTTAAAAGAAATTAATAGATAAAACTGCTATTGACTGTCGTACCATTGGAGGTTTCTTTGGAGTCAATGGGAAAAAATTACAAAGACAATACAAAAAATTTTTAAGCTCCTTTAGTACGTGGGCTCCACGTGAACATGCACATGAGTGGATTATTTATCCTGAAAATATAGGTACTCACTTGTCAATTGATGAAGTAGCCTTGTCTCAGGGTGAGCTTTTTACTATTGTAACCAATAAGGAAGCTAGAGGTAAAAAAGGATGCCTAGTTGCTATTATTGAAGGGACAAAGGCAGATCAGGTCATTGAACATATTTGTAAAATTAATTACAAAAAAAGAAGTTGGGTTCAAGAAATAACACTTGACATGGCTAATTCCATGAAATTGATTTCCAAAAAATGTTTTCCAAAAGCGGTACAGGTTACCGATAGATTTCATGTTCAAAAATTAGCTCTAGAAGCATTACAGGAGATTAGAATAAAATATCGTTGGGAAGCTATGGATACTGAGAATCGATTGATATTACAAGCGAAAAGAGAAAACAAAACTTATCTCCCAGATCTTTTATCTAATGGAGACTCTGTAAAACAGTTGCTCGCCAGAAGTCGATATGTTCTTTATAAATCCCGCGATAAATGGACCGAAAGACAAAACGAACGAGCCCAATTGTTATTTGGCTTATATCCCGATATTAAAAAAGCATACAGTTTAACCCAACAACTACGAGGTATTTACAACAATAATAACAATAAACACATTGCGATGACCAAACTGGCACATTGGTACAGGAATGTAGAGGAGTCAGGGTTTAAAAATTTTAATATTCTTTTAAATACCATAACGGTTAATTACCAGTCAATCTTAAACTATTTTGACAATAGAAGTACAAATGCTTCAGCAGAATCTTTTAATGCCAAAGTAAAAGCATTTAGAAGTCAATTTAGAGGAGTACGAAAAGTAGATTTTTTCTTATTCAGATTATCCAATCTTTTTGCGTAATCCCCAACTTTTGCGTTTGATCCGAAGTTTGTCTTTTCTGGATATGGACTAAAATAAAAAAGGTCAAGTAAATTAATACTTGACCTTTTTTGTGACCCGACTGGGGCTCGAACCCAGGACCCCATCATTAAAAGTGATGTGCTCTACCAACTGAGCTATCGAGTCGTTGCTTTCAAGAATCTTGTATTGTGAATCACAATTTGTGACCCGACTGGGGCTCGAACCCAGGACCCCATCATTAAAAGTGATGTGCTCTACCAACTGAGCTATCGAGTCATATTCGATTCTTGAACGCGGGTGCAAATATAAGAAGTTATTTTTGATAAATCATAGCTTATTTAAGTTTAATTTAATGTAAAATTTATGAGGTAAAATGGGGATAAAAGCGTAAAAAAGTAAAATACGTTTTATGTATTTTTATCTCTTTTTATTATTCTAAGATTGAAAAAAAAGAACGTTTTTGTGAGGGATTTTACCAGTTTTTTTAGAGTGTTTTTAATTAGAATGTGCTGTTAATTGATTTATTTAGAGATTCTTGTAGTGAAATGATATGGATTAAAAGATAGCTGGTAAGAACTTTTGATGAATGATGTTTAAATAATATGAAATAGCTTTTGCTTGGGTAATTAGTGGTAGGGAATAATTCATTTTTACATTGAAATTAGTTTATATTTAGCTGAAATAAAATCGATTTATTCTTTATGGTTGGCCGAAATAAAAATAATTTAAGCATTTTGTAATGTGTAAATAGGTTCGTTTTAGTAATAAAAAACTGTTATGATAAAAAAAAAATTTTTATTAGTATTTGCAGTCGTGGCTATTTCTTGTAATAAAAAAACTGAAAGACCAGAAATTCAAATAAAGAATGAAAAAAATGTGATAGATTTTTTTCAACCTGCCGACCTCGGAGCATTTGGTTCAGCTACTAGACTATTTGTTTATGCAAATTTTGATGAATGTGGAGAATGGGGTGGTCATAAAGAGAGTTTTGAAATATTCTCGAAAGGTGATAAACAATTTTATGCAAACTATAAAAGAACAAAAGTTGATTGTGATAAACTGGGAAAGTTATATGGAAAACCAGAATTTCAGCAACCTTATGTAGATAAAGTAATAAAATTAGAGGATAAGCAAAAAGAGGCTATCAATAATTATTTATCACAGCTTATTAAAAGTAAAATTAAAGAAGGTTTTCCTGGAAATGCCGGGCAAAATTTTGGTGTGATTAAAACGGATTCAACTTTAGTAATTGATGTTTACGACAGTGATAAAAAGAATCTTGAAAATTACAACCAATTACTGAAATCATTCAATTTAGAAATTGTGAAATATGAATACCGTTAATTATTAAAGCTAAAGTAGGATTTGAATTATTTAGGATTATGCAGTTTTAGAAAAAAAGGACATAAAATAACCTATTTCATCACGAAATAGGTTTTTTGTTTAGTGAACTCCTTGGTACAAAATTCGAATCTTTTATTAGAAGATTTTCAGATTTTAAGCGATTTGGCAGAGGTTTGAAAATAAAAGTATTTGATTTTTTAAGTTCGTCATGAGGACTAAATAGATCAGATCCAAATCTCTTACTAAAAACTCGCACCACTGGTGCGAGTTTTTAAACACTTATTTCCATAAATTTATTTAGGTTCTGTTTAATTGGAATAGATCGCAGATATTAATCTTTTACAATCTAATTTTTAAACAAGTATTTAAGCTATTGTTCATCTAAAGACCAACCATTTACTTTCATTAGAAAATTTATTTCTAATCAGCTTGATATGTAATCAAAAAATATATAAATTTAAAGGAAAATAACACCAAAAGATGAATCAACGGCTACTTTAGGATACAATCATTGTGAGAACAATCCTCGGGATGACATTTCAGGATCAGAATTCATCTTTGTCTAACGCAACAGTTTTATAGGAAATTATCAGTGAAAGAAATTCAGTAAATAATTTTAAAAATAACGCTACACTTATCATTATTTTTGCTAAGTATTTTCAATTTAATTAAAAACTCAAGAATAAATGTGGACAATCTTAGAAATCTTTATTTTTAAGTAGAAGTATATATTAAAACTTTAAAGAAATCTTCTTGCAAGTAGTTTGTTTTTTAGCTTAAATACTTATTTCCTCTCTTAATTTGCTTTTTTGTTGTAAACATTTCCATAACCGATATCGGAAATTAAATTAAAACTAGTATGAGTTTTTTTATCACCTTCTAATCTAAAAATAAATGGTAAGTTTTCAGCAAAAAAATATTTTTTATTAAAAGTTAATTGATAAAGTCGAGAATGTTTTGAATTTGCAAATTTTAAAAAATTCTCTCCTTTTGGGCCATTTTTGGTTATTACAATTTTCATTTTACTCAGGTAATACATATACTCGCCCTCTTCAATACAATTAACAGTTCTATTGCATACTTTCATGGAGATAATAGCATCTAATCTTTTAAAAGAATTCCAAATTTTAGGCCTCAAGTTATCAGTATAGTGTGCTTTAAAACGAGATAAGAATGAGTTATTTTTGCGAAAGTCATACTTGTCAATGTAAAAGACATCCGGAATCTGATCCCACTTCATAGTATTGTTTGAGAAAATATTGCCTTTATAGTTTAGCAGATGATATAACATTATTTCAAGCTTTCCTTTGTAGCTAAACAACCCATTATCCCATAATAATTCTCCTGCTGTACCTTCACAAAGTAAAAAGTCAAAATGAGATTTTAGTCTACCTTCTCGTTCTTCATTAAGAATTATATGTTGCATGCTTTCAATTTCGCAATCAATTGAAAAAATATCTTCTTTTTCAAAAATTGATTCTTGCTCAAAATTAGTCTCATCAAATGCGTAATTTTTCTGCGAGGTAAAAATCAAATGATAGTCTTTACTTTTTTTAAACAAATTATTAATATAATCATTGTTTCTAAAAAGCATACAACATGCAGTTATAAAATCATGTCTAACGCATATAATATCAAATTCTTCGAATACTTCCTCGGTCATAAATTCTCTAATTCTACCGTAAATAACATCTAAATCTGTAATACCCCAAAAATCATATTTAGTCAGATAAGATGAAAATATTACGCCAAAAGCAGGTTTATAGTCACAAAGCTTGTAAGGCTTCTCAACTTCAATTTCAAACCCTAATTTTGCAGTAGATAACTGGTTAAAATATGAAAGAGTGATAGGGATAATCTTAACGTTATGAGGAGTTTTGTAATCTATAATATTATCTGTGAAAAGTAAGAAATCAATTGTTGGATTGGATTCACAAGATTTTAAAAAGAAATTAAAAAACCAGGGAAACGGACCAATGTAACAATTAATTAAAGCAATTTTCGTCATAAAATGTAAATTAAAAAAGAATTAAATAATTTGTCGCATTAAGTAAAATAAATGGACTTGATTTATTAATAATTATGGTTATAAGTTAAATGCTAAAATGAAACTGATTAATTTATGATCTTAAATACCACAACTATAAAACTATAAATAAATAAAGATACTTCAGCATAGAATTAACGTGTGCGAATATCATTACTTAATTGTATAGCGAGCAAGAAATTAACATTTTATTAACTTTTAAGATTTAATCTGCATTTTTTAAATAAGTGTATTTGTCTTTTTGTAATCTATTTAAAAATATTTCTTTTAAAAGTTTTGAAAATAACACTAAAATGAATATCAGCATTTTCTTTTATAGGTACTTAATATTTAAGGTTATATTTAATTTAGATATAATTTTAATCATAAAAAATTAAATAAAAGATATTTTTTTTCTAAAAAAAATGAATTATTATTTTTTTTTATGGTTTATAATTATATTTTTGATCAAAATAATCTCACACATTTTTGAAAAATTAAAGCTAAGTGCACGTAGTTTCTGAGATTTTTAGAAATCTAGAGATATTTTTAATTAAAAATTTTTATTAACATTAAAAAAATTTAAACATGAAGAAATTAAGCCTAAAAAACATGAAAGTTGTAAAACTTACTGAACAGGAAAAAAAATCAATAAAAGGTGGTTATGCTGTCAATTGGGAAACATCTGAGCAATGTAATCGTACTTCAGGGCCATACGTTCAATGGTGTAATGTACATTAATACCAATTAAATTAAAGGATAATTTATACCATTTTTGAGAATAAATAGTATTCAATATTACTTTACCCAAAGCAATACTTAGCATTCCAAATGCTAAGTATTGACTTTTTCAGCAGAATGATGCTGACATGCAAAACTGATTATCGGCTTATTTCATTTTAAATGAATAAAATCAAACATTTATTAATTATTTAAAAGTAATGTAACTATGAAAAAATTAAGTTTAAAAAACATGAAAGTTGTAAAACTAAGCGATGCGGAAAAGAAAAGTATAAAAGGCGGATATGGATTGGAAACTTCTGATCAATGTAATCGTCTTTCAACTTCGTACGTAATGTGGTGTTATACTATGAAATTTTAATATTTAGACTAAAAATTAAATTTAAGATTCGCTATGTCAATACTTAGCATCGTATATGCTAAGTATTGTTAGAAACATCGAGAATATGGGATTTTTTTTAGTGAATTACAGAGATTGTCATATTTCCTTTTTAATAAAAGATATTATCAGATGAAAAAAATATTGTTAATTATCATACTGATAATTGCTCAAAGCATTCATAGTCAGACTAATTTTTCAGAAACTCAAAAATTAGCAGCAACCTGTAAAGTTTGGGGTTTTTTAAAATACTATCATCCAAAAGTTGCTCACGGTGATTTTAATTGGGATAAACAGCTTCTTGAAATGCTGCCAAAAATTTATCAGGCAAAAACAAAAGATGAGTTTTCGCTTGTACTTGAAAACTGGATCGACTCTTTAGGAGAAGTGCCCGCAGCTACTCCAATCGCTTTAACCAAAGATGTACAATATTTTGACAAAAACTTTGATTTATCATGGATTAAAAATAAAAAACTATTTTCTGAAAATTTGGCAGTAAAATTAAAATTTATAGAACAAAACAGATTTCAGGGAGATCAATATTACATTACAACATTTAATGCTGGAAATGTTTTGCTGCAAAATGAGAATTATTCCAATTTTCAGCCAAATAGCAAAGAGTCAAGGCTTCAGGTACTGTTTATGTATTGGAATTTGATGGAGTATTTTTTTCCATATAAATATTTAATGGATAAAAACTGGAATACCACTTTAGAGGAAATGGTGCCTATTTTTATAAATGCCGAAAATGAAGATGATTTTTACACTGCGATGAAAAAATTAACTGTCAGACTTAATGACTCTCATGCTATATTTTATAAATATCCTATTAAAGAAGATGAGCAGAAAAAAAATATTAATTACTTTCCTGCTAAATGTAAAATTATCGATGATAAAATAATTGTAACAAAGATTTTGAGTGATAGTCTTGCCAAAGCAGATGATATAAAAGTAGGAGATGTTATTACAAAGATTAATGATAAGACCATCAAAGAAATTATATCTGAAAACAAAGAGATTGTTAATGGTTCAAATGAAGCTTTTTATTTGAAAAATCTAGAGATGCCAATCTTATCTGGATATTCGGATAATGTTAAATTAGAATTTTTAGAGGATGGTCAGTATAAAAGTAAAATGATAAATTGGTATCAAGTTCATGATGCCCACAGGAATGAATATAGACATGCGGAAATAAAAGAAAAATTTAAAATTCTAAATAATAATATTGGATACGTTGACATGGGGCTTTTAAAAATTAAAAATGTTCCTTCAATGATTGAAAAATTAAAACTGACCAAAGCAATTATTTTCGACCTTCGAAATTATCCCAATGGAACTTACAAGGAAATATCAAATTTCTTAAATTCCAAGCCAAAAGAATTTGTTGTTTACACCAAACCAGATTTAACTTATCCAGGCAGATATAAGTGGAGCCAGCCATCAATAACAGGTTTAGAAAATAATGATAATTACAAAGGTAAAATTGTCGTATTAGTAAATGAAGAGACTTTGAGCCAGGCTGAATGGACAGCGATGTGCTTTAAGACTGCTGATAATACAACTATTATTGGCAGCCAGACTGCGGGAGCTGATGGAAATGTAAGTGATTTTGATTTAATTAAAGCTTTTTATACAAGATTTACTGGGATAGGGGTTTATTATCCCGATAAACATGAAACTCAAAGAGTTGGAATCATACCAGATATTGCTGTCAAAACCACTATCAAAGGAATTCAGGAAGGAAAAGATGAAATTTTGGACCGGGCATTAGAATTTATTGAAGCTCAAAAATAATTGAACGGCCTCTTGTAATTAAAATTAATCAAGATTTCTTTTAAATACAGTATGTCGCCCTTATTTTCAAAAAAGACAAATGATGTATAATCTTTTAAGAAATTATAATTGATGGTTTTTGAAATACCATTTTTTTAAAATTCCTCCTACTAGAAATTATTAAATTAATATTTACTCAATGAAAAAAAAGATTTTGTTGCTTTTTATAGTATTACTGTATACAATATCGGGTAATGCCAAAATTAGTGAAATAGAAAAGTTAGCTACTACTTGTAAAGTTTGGGGCTTTTTGAAGTATTACCATCCTGTAATTGCAAGTGGTAAAACAAATTGGGACGAACAGCTTTTTAAGGTATTGCCAGAAATTGTAAATGCCAAAAGTAAGGAGGAATTTTCAGCAGTTTTAGAAAGTTGGATTTCTAGTCAGGGAGTTGTGCCTGCCACTAAAATTTTGGAATTACATGAAAAAGCAAGTTGTTTTAATAAAAACTTAAACCTGGATTGGATTACAAACCATAAATTTTTTTCAAAAGAACTTTCTGAAAAGTTGCAATTTATAGCAGACAATAGATTTCAGGGACAAAACTATTATGTTCTTTACAATGAGGAAGCAGAGGTGCACCTGAAATTTACTAACGAGAACGAGTACCCCGATTTTCAATGGCAAAATCTAAATCTGCGCATTTTAGCATTATTTAGATATTGGAATTATGTAGAATATTTCTTTCCGTATAAATATCAAATGGATCAAAATTGGGATAATGCATTGCTTGAAATTTTACCCCATATTAGCACTCCAGATTCAGAAGAAGATTTTACTATGGCAATGCGTGAGCTTTCTGTAAAATTAAATGATAGTCATGCAGCGACCTTCAATATGAAAATGATGAATTATTTAGGGGGAGAAAAATATCCTGCTTTTGGAACAAAAATAATTGATAAAAAAATAATTGTCACACAATTAGTTAACGATTCTGTTGCGAAAATTGACGATATAAAAGTGGGCGATTTGATAACTAAGATTAATGGTAAGACAATTCCTCAAATAACAAAAGAGATTCAAAAATATCTTGAAGGTTCTAATAAACCGGCTGCTTTATCAAATCTCGGCTGGGTAGCATTAAATGGAAATACTGATGAACTGGAAATTGAATACATCAGAGACAATAAGTCTGGTGTAAAGAAAATTCACCGTTATGAGGCAGGGAGCTTTGAAAGAAAAATAAATTCGAAACCTAAATGGAAGCTTTTGGAAAACAACATTGGTTATGTCAACATGGGTAAACTAGAAGTTGACGATGTCAAAATAATGATGGAAGAATTTAAAAATACAAAAGCAATTATTTTTGATGTGAGAAACAGACCAAAGGGGACGCATCGATATATCAATGATTATTTAAATCCCGAGCCAAGGAATATATCAAAATTTATTTTTCAGGATTTAAGTTTTCCCGGACGTTTTATTTGGAAAAATGAGATGGATAAATGCGGTAAAACAAATAGTGACTATTATAAAGGCGAAGTCATTGTATTGGTAAATGAAACAACATTAAGTCATGCAGAATATACTGTTATGAGTTTCCAGACAGCTCCGAAAACTACAATAATAGGCAGTCAGACATCTGGAGCAGATGGTGCAAATTATTCGTTTACAATAATTAAAGATTTCAATTCATCCTTTACTTCACAAGGAGTCTTTTATCCTAATAAAAAAGAAACACAGCGAATCGGCATACCTATTGACGTTGAAGTAAAACCAACAATTTTGGGTATTCAGCAGGGAAAAGATGAAGTGCTGGATAAAGCGATTCTTTTTGTAAATAATAAGTATGGTTTTTAAGGCATTGTTAAATAAAAAATATATCATTTCAAATAATGAAAGATAATATAATAAAAATTGAAAAGGACATTTGGGGTTCTTTTGACCAAAATAATAGTGTTGGATTATATGTTGGATTATCCGGAATGATACTGTTTTACGACTATCTGCACCAAGCATATCCAATTGAGGAATACGAAAATAAATTATTGGCAATTATAGAAAAAGCGAACCAATTGATTGAAGAGGGAGTTGATTCTGTTTCCCTTTGTTCGGGGTTTGCAGGATATGGGATAGCATTATTGCGTCTTCAAAATAAAAGTATTGATATAGATGAAGAGTATTTTGAGACTATCGACGGTATTTTACTAGAAGAATTTAAGTTGCTGTATGAGTCAAATAATTTTGATTTTTTGCACGAGTCAATGGGTATATCGATGTATTTTATAGAAAGATATAAGGTAAGTAAAAACCAAAATATTTTTAAAGTTTTACAGCATTTTTCACACGATTTAATTTCGAAAATAAATGCAGATTTTAAAAATGTTTTAGTAAAATCATCAGAAAATCGTGGAGAATATTATTCATTTGGTGCTGCGCATGGTGTTGCAGGTTATTTGAATTTTTTAATTTACATGGAAAAAAATGTTGAAGGATTGGAAATAGATATTCGTAAACCTTTAAGAATTTGTGTTGATTTTCTAATGTCTTATAAAAAATACGATAATGAATCTAAGCAGTATTTTGCAAATATATTTTCATTGCAGTCAAATGAATTTATCCCTTCTAGATTATCATGGTGCCAGGGTGATTTAGGTATTTCAAATGCGCTTTATAATACAGGTGTCTTTCTAAACGATGATGATTTAGTAAACGAGTCAATTTCATTGATGAACAACAGTTCAAAAATAAGTTTTGAAGATTCAGGAATTAATGACAGCGGTTTTTGCCATGGTTCTGCCGGAGCTTTAATTCAGTATTATTTAGCGGCTAAAAAATATAGTCTCGATTACAGTTTGGCCATAGAGCAGTGGTTTGTCATATTACAAAAGCAGACCAATAATTTTGAAGAATTTCTTTGTTATGACAATTTAAATCAAAGATACCATGCAGAAAATAATCTTTTACTGGGATCTGCAGGAATTGGATTGACATTGTTGACTATGGAAAAAAAAGCGGATACAAAATGGCTGGAGACTTTCAACCTTTACTAGTCATTATTATTTATAAAAAGTATACAAAAAATGATTTTTTTTAATAACATTATTAAACGGGTTGCTAATTTTTCTATTCAATCCTACGACCTGAATAAACACGATCTGCCTGATTTCTTTGAGAACAATGAGCTGTTTAATCTTTGTCTGTTGACTGCCTCGGGAAGTTTATACAATGCTCTAAGCAAAAACAGGACACAAAAAACAGAGGCATCTTTGTCTAATTATTTTTTGCGAGCACATTTTAATCCAACTCCTTTTGGTGTTTTTAACAGTGTTGGTACGCTGCAATGGGATACTGAAACCAATATTATTAAAAATGATTCTTTGCGTTTTTTGGTTAAATATGACAATTTTTTTATTTCGTCAAAATTAAATGAAGGTCCATCTGACAATTGGAAGCATTTAAATTATTGTGTTAATCCATCTGTTTATTTTATGGATAAGGAAAAATTAAATTTTTATAAATCTAAAAATCAAGCGGATGATAAAATAGAACTTAACTATACTGAACTTGATGTAGACGAAGATTTGCAGTGGCTGTTAGATCAGTTTAAGTATCCTAAAAAAATGGATTTGGTTATCGAAGACCTTATCTCGCAAGGTTTCGATACTGAAGAAGTTGAGACTTTTTTACTGGAGATTATTGAAACAGGACTGATTATAGAATTCTTTTTGTACGAGTCATATGCGGGTAAACTGAACAGTCCATATGCTGCATATCTCTCTGGCTTGGTGCAGAAGAAAGAACATCTGATAGAAACCAAAGAGGAACTTACAAATTTTATCAAAACTTATATAAAAGAACAAGATGATTTTTTTGAAGAGAATGACAGGCCTAAAAATTTTTATGCCATTAATTCTTTTGAAACAGAGGGTGGGAGTTTAGATTTTGAAATTCAGAGCAAAATACAGAAATATATAGACTTTACCGTAAATTATAATTCACAAACTACTATTATAAATGATAATTTAAACAAATTCAATGCTAAATTAAGTGAGAAATATAACGACGGCTTCATACCCTTAAATGATATTTTTAATCCTTATTCGGGTATAAATTACAGGGCTTTAAAAGAGGAAAAAGAATTGAAGCTCCATCAGGATATCCTCCTGAAAATTATAGCTTCTGATAACAGCGAGCTATTTTTAAATCTGCCTGTCAGCGATAATATAGACATAAAAGCCTCTAAATTACCTGTGACGTTTAATGTAATTTTAGAAACTTTAATTTGCAAAAAGTCAGGAGAATCAATTATATATGTACTAGGCATGGGAGATCCATCTGCTCTGAACTTAATTTCGAGATTTAGTGATATTACAAAAGATGCATGTGAGGATATTGTGAATTACGAAAAAGAGATTCATAAAAGTAAAATTGTTGCCGACATTAAGTGCGTGGGCAGTTTTAGAAGTATAAATGTTGCGCCTGTAGAGCAGCGTTATGATTACTGTATTCCTATCAATGCATCGTATACAGAAGCAGGTAATCCTATTTTATTGTCGGATCTTTTTATTCATCTTCATGGCAAAAACATTTCACTAATTTCAAAACAGCACCAAAAGGAAGTTTTACCAAAAAAAGGATCTGCAATCAATCAAATGCTTTTTGATTCAGATGCCTATAATTTTCTTTGTGACTACGAATTCTACAACAAAGAAATTTATGGAGTAAATTTTAATTTTAATTTATACAGGAATTTTATTCCGTATGTTCCGAGATTATATCTTGAAAAGGGAATTTTACTTCAGCCTGCACAAATATTATTGATTGATACTAATTTTGATTTATCGGGATTTAGTGATTACTTATTAAAAAAGAGAATAGAGTATTCGTTTGCAAAAAAGATAACAATTCTAGATAAGCGAAGACTGGTTGTTTTGGATCTGGATAATCAAGATAACATTTCTTATTTGTTAGAAAAATTAAAGACAGACAAATTTTTTTATATTTCAGAATGTTTATACGAAAGCTTTGATCCTTCGATTAGCAGAGGTAATGAAAATTTTGCACATGAATTAGTTGTCAGTGTTAAAAACTCACATTATTTGAGGCCACACAACAACTATGAGGCTGTCCATATCAATAAAGTCACTTCTCAAAATGCTGCGGTAGTATCTCACTGGCTTTATTTAGAAGTATTTTGCAATGTTCACTCTGATCCTGAAATATTTAAAATTATTCAAAATGAAATTATTGCAAAAAATAAAACAGATCAATTTTTCTTCGTAAATTATAATAATCCAGATCGACACTTAAGATTACGTTTTAAAACAAAGTCGATAGAAAATAAACAATTTATTATAAATATTATTCATAAATTAAAATCAAAAAATGTTATCAGCAAATATCATATATTGCCATATGAGCAAGAATTATATCGATATGGAGGTCTTGAAATGATGGAATTTTCGGAAGATGTTTTTAATTTGGACAGCCGTGATCTTTTACAGCGTATTCTTGATAATGATTTAGAAGAAAAAACTGTTGAAATAACTGCAATTCTAAAAATAAAAAATTATTTAGCTTTTTTAAATTTTTCCATAGATGATATGATACAAAATTGTGAGGATGTTATAAAGAATTATTCTCAGGAGTTTGAGCTTACAGGTGAGTTAAGAAAAGAGTTTAATAAAGATTTTGCTGTAATGAAATTTGAAATTGAGAAATATGATTATGGCAATTTTTTAGATAATGATTCCTTAAAAAATAAGTTTTCTAAAAATAGTTCCAAAGTGCCTGACATGGCATCTTATGCATGGTTATTAATACACATGAGCATGAATAGGCATTTTAAACAAAAGCAAAGATTTAATGAATTCAAGATGTATTACTTAACAAAAAGCTACCTTAATCATCTTAAATATAAGAAATAAGATAATCTAACAAAATCCTGCATATTTTAAAATTGAAAAAATTCACCAATTACAGACAAGCCGATTTTAAAGATTGCGGTCCAACGTGTTTAAAAATTATATCGAAACATTACGGAAAAACAATTAACATTCAGGATTTGCGAGATAGCAGCGAAACAACTCGCGAAGGCAGTAATTTGCTTTTTTTAAGTGATGCCGCCGAGAAAATTGGCTTCAGGACGCTTGGTGCAAAAATGGATCTTAAACGATTAAATGAAGCGCCTTTACCTTGTATTATACATTGGAATAAAAACCATTATGTAGTACTTTACAAAATAAAAAGAAATATTTATTATGTTTCTGATCCCGCTTTTGGCTTAATTGAATACAACAAACAGGATTTTCTTAAATTCTGGATAGGCAATAATGCCGATGATGCCACTCAGGAAGGAATTGCATTATTGATGGAAGCTTCGCCCAAGTTTTTCCAATCTGAATTTGATAAGGAAGAAAATAAAGGGTTAGGTTTTAAATTGCTATCACAATATGTATTGCGATACAAATCATTTTTGACACAACTTAGTATTGGTTTATTAGCGAGTAGTTTGATTCAGCTAATTTTTCCGTTTTTAACCCAAAGTATTGTTGATGTTGGGATACAAAACCAAAACATTCATTTTATTTATCTCATTCTTTTTGCTCAGTTATTTCTCTTTGCCGGAAGAACAGGCTTAGAACTGATAAGAAGCTGGATATTATTACATCTTTCTACAAGAATAAACATTTCGCTTATTTCTGATTTTTTCATTAAATTAATGAATCTTCCTATTTCGTTTTTTGATGTGAGAATGACCGGAGATATCATGCAGCGCATAAATGATCATCGCAGAATCGAAAAAATCCTGACAACATCGTCATTAAATGTGCTGTTTTCTGTAATTAATATGTTTGTGATGGGAGGAGTTTTAGCCTATTTCAACCTGCAGATATTTTTTGTGTTTTTTGCAGGAAGCATACTTTACTTTGGATGGATTACTTTATTTCTGAAAAGAAGAGAAGTGCTGGATTATAAGCGCTTTGCTGAGGTTTCCCAAGAACAGAGTAAAGTAATGGAACTTATTAACGGAATGCAGGAAATTAAACTCCATAATGCCGAAAAACAAAAACGCTGGGGCTGGGAATATGTTCAGGCAAGATTGTTCAGGGTTTCTATAAAAGGATTAGTTTTAGAGCAAACCCAAACTATTGGTTCCTCTGTGATCAATGAGTTAAAAAATATTTTCATCATATTCCTTTCTGCAAAATTGGTAATTGATGGTTCTATAACGTTGGGAATGATGCTGGCGATAAGTTCAATCGTGGGAAGCTTAAACGGACCAATAACCCAGCTTATAGAATTTGTAAGAGAACTTCAGGATGCTAAAATCTCATTGGCCAGATTGTCTGAAATTCATGAAAAAGAAGATGAAACCCAGCAGGAAGTTCATCAGACAAGCGATGTTCCGTATGATTCAGATATTGATATAAAGAATCTTTCGTATCGTTATCTGGGATCTGATATTCCTGTTTTAGACGATTTAACGCTAAAAATTCCAGCCAATAAAGTAACTGCAATTGTTGGGGTTAGCGGAAGTGGAAAAACAACTTTAATGAAGGTGCTTCTTAAGTTTTATGAACCTGAAAAAGGGGAAGTAAATATTGGAAATACACAACTTAAAAATATTTCGCAAAAAGCCTGGAGGTCAAATATAGGAGCGGTAATGCAGGAAGGTTTTATTTTTAGCGATACCATTGCCAATAATATCGCTATTGGAGTTGATAAAGTCGATAAGGAAAGATTGGTATATGCTGCAGATGTTGCCAATATAAAAGAATACATCAGCGGTTTGCCAATTGGTTATAATACTAAAATTGGTGCAGAAGGAGTAGGGATGAGTACGGGACAGAAACAACGTTTGCTAATTGCACGGGCAGTTTATAAAAACCCTGAAATATTATTTTTTGATGAAGCTACATCAGCTTTAGATGCCAATAATGAAAAAGAGATTATGCGCAAACTGGATATTTTCTTTAAAGACAAAACCGTAATTGTTATTGCACATCGATTGAGTACAGTTATGAATGCAGATCAAATTGTAGTTTTGGACAAAGGAAAAATCATCGAAATTGGGAATCATGAGACTTTGGTAAAACTAAAAGGGAATTATTTTGAGTTGGTTAAAAATCAATTACAATTAGGAAATTAAATCATGGCTGAAGACACCACATTCGAACTAAGAAGTGAAGAAGTACAGGACATTCTCACCAAAGTACCACATTGGATGATCCGTTGGGGGACCGTTTTGATATTCATAATTATTTTTATGCTGTTTTTTGTGTCCTGGTTTATAAAATATCCGGATGTTGTAAATACTGAAATTGTAATTACAACCAATATTCCGCCAGAGAAAATAGTTTCTAAATCTTCTGGCCGTATTGAAGCTATTTTGGTAAAAGACAAGTCGATAGTGGCAAAAAACGGTACATTGGCTATTATTGAAAATACAGCCAATTATAAAGATGTTTTTTTATTAAAAAAGATAGTTGATCAATATGATATTAATAATCCTAAAAAAGCATTTCCTTTTGCTCTATTAAAAAATTCGCAATTAGGAGAGATTGAAAGTGCTTTTGCTGTTTTTCAAAAAGATTATCAGGCTGAACAATTGAATAAGGATCTACAGCCATTTCAAGTTGAAAACAGGGCGCAGGTTTCAGAAAAGGTACAGATAAAAGAAAGACTGGAAATACTTCAGCAGCAAAAGATAATAAACGAAAGCGAATTACAGCTTCAAAAAAATGAAATTGCCCGTTTTGAAACGTTATTCAATAGAGGTATTATTTCGGCTCAGGAGATGGAGGCGAAGAAGCTTGGTTATCTTCAGGCACAAAAGAGTTATAAAAACCTCTTAACGTCAATTTCTCAATTAAGGTCGTCTTTGATTGATAATTCAAAACTAAGTCAGAATTCGCAAATAAGCGGCACTAAGGAAGAAGTTACGTTAGGGAGAAACATGGCGCAATCTTTTTATCAGCTTAAAAAAGTAATAAAAGACTGGGAGATGGCCTATACTTTGAAATCTTCTGTGAGTGGCGTGGTTACTTTTTTGCAGGTTTGGACAGAGAATCAAACCATAAATGTTGGGGATAATGTTTTTTCTATTATTCCGGATACAAAAAATGGTTTTGTTGGAAAAGTAAAAGCGCCGGCGTTGAATTCCGGAAAAATAAAAGTGGGGCAAACTGTAAATATCAGATTAGCGAATTTTCCTGATCGTGAGTTTGGAGTGTTAAAAGGTAAAATTCGAAATATTTCTCTGGTTCCTGATAAAGATGGGAATTTATTAATGGATGTCGCGCTTCCAAACGGATTAATGACTTCATATAAAAAACAAATCGTGTTTCAGCAGGAAATGAAAGGAAGCGCCGAAATAGTAACCGAAGATTTGCGCTTGATCGAACGCATTTTATATCAGTTCAAAAGTATTTTTGAGCAAGTTTAGTTAAGATACTTTAACTCTGACAGGAAGATCAGTTGTTGAACTTGCATTTAATGTTGGAGGCTTAATAAAAGGTAAAACTGTTAATAAGGTATTTAGAGATTTAAGATCAGGTGATACTGGTTTTAGATATTATAAATTTGAACTTGTGAATATCAATATTCGTCCAAGCAAAAGAAATCTAATTTTGCAAAGCTTATAGGTCTTTAACCCTTGCTTTAAGATCGATATTAGCGGGCATTTACAAGATTTCTAATAAAATAAGTTTACCTTAGATATGCATATAAAATATAGTTAGTGAATATAAAAATATTATACAGAATTTGATACTTTAATTGTCAATTTTTTATTGATTAAAAGAATATAGTCTTAGCTTTTTGTTCTAGAAAATGTATTAATCCACTCCAATAAATACGGGATTTCAAAAGCTTTTCCAAGAACAGGGGCGCAAATAGGATAACTTATAAAATTTAATAAACTCTACATTGAAAATATCTGCATAAAGTTGAAGAAGATACGAAGGCGATGAAACTAATAAAATCCACGGATAAGAAACTAACATATGTATAAAGCCTATAGACAGGTTTATTGATTATTTAAAGATGTCTGAAAAACACTAAAAACACAAACATCGTTAGCTATATTGCGATTACTGAATGAGTAAAAGCATTTAGAAGTCAATTTAGAGGAGTGCGTAAAGTAAATTTCTTCTTATTCATATTATCTAGCCTTTTGGTTAATCCCCAACTTTTGCGACTCATCCGATTTTTTCTTATTCAGATTATGCAATCTTTTTGCGTAATCCCCAACTTTTGCGTTTGATCCCAAAAAAGCCTGCAAAATATACACTTTGCAGGCTTTCATTTTTTTATAGTGACCACGGTGGGATTTGAACCCACACGCCCTTACGAGCACCACCCCCTCAAGATGGCAAGTCTACCGTTTCTCCACGTGGCCTGAAATAAAAAAAGGTCAAGTAAATAAATACTCGACCTTTTGTGACCCGACTGGGGCTCGAACCCAGGACCCCATCATTAAAAGTGATGTGCTCTACCAACTGAGCTATCGAGTCATTGCTATCAAGAAAAGTTATTTTGTGAATCACAAAATTTGTGACCCGACTGGGGCTCGAACCCAGGACCCCATCATTAAAAGTGATGTGCTCTACCAACTGAGCTATCGAGTCAAATTCTTTCCTTGAATGCGGGTGCAAATATAAGGAGTTATTTTTGATATTTGCAAGCTTATTTATTATAAATTTGTCTTTTTTTAATCAAAATTTACAACGCCTTAATTTATAGGTCATTATTAAAATGAAAAAGATTATATTATTAGGATATATGGGTTGCGGAAAGTCAACAATTGCCCAGAACTTATCAAAAATTACAAATATTCCCTTTCTGGATTTAGATAAATGCATCGAAAAAAAAGCAAATTTATCAATAAATGAAATTTTCGAACAATTTGGAGAGATTCATTTTAGAAAATTAGAACACGAAATATTTGTAGAATTACTTCAGTCTTCAGAAAAAAGCATAATAGGTTTAGGCGGAGGAACGCCTTGTTATGCCAATAATCATGAATTATTGAAAAGCGATGATGTTACTTCTGTTTATTTAAAAGCTTCGATAGAGACTTTGTACGATAGGCTGGTTCATAACAAAAGCAAGCGTCCATTAATCGCTAATATGAATGAAGAAGAAATGAAAGAATTTATTGCGAAGCATTTGTTCGATAGAAGTTATTATTACAACCATGCACAACACAAAGTTGCGGTTGATAATAAAACTATCGAAGAAACGGTTCAGGATATTTTAGAAATCTTAGCTTAAAAAGGCATAATCGTCGCCATTGTCGTCAAAAACAACCTGAACATGCTCTAGTAAAGATGTTGATAAGGAGATTCCTTTAAAATCTGCCTTTACAGGATATTTTTTATGATTTCTGTCTACAAGTACTGCTGTTTTGAATTTCTTTAACGGAACGTCTAAGAAATGACGAACAGCATAGATCAAAGTGGTACCTGAATTTAAGACATCATCGACCAATACTAATCCTTTGTTTTTATATTCTTCTTTACTTAATGAAGTGTGTATGGGTAATTGCGGATTTTGTTTGTCGACTTTAACTTCGCAAATAGAAACTTTTAATGTTGAAATAGTAGTTAAGGCCAAAGCAAGTTTTTGAGCAAAAATAAATCCGTTAGCAGCGATTCCGGCAATTACAATTTCTTCTTCGTCTACAAAAGTTTCGTATATCTGATAGGCAATACGTTTTATTTTATGTTCTATTTCCTGGTTCGTTAAGATAATGTTTTTGCTCATGATTTATTTTTTTTTGCTAAAGTACAAATTTAGGGAATGAAATTCCAGTATCTATCCCGAAGCTTCGGAATCAAATTCCAGTGTTGAGGTTTTTGATTTTTGGTCTTTTGGGAATTAGGAATTTATTTTTCTTCATTTTCATCAATAATATCATTGCCATATTCATCAATATCCCTTCTGTCTTTTTTTGTTGGTCTTCCTGTTCCGGTTTTGCGATAGTGCTCTTTAGACAGTTTTAATAATTCTAAATGTGCGTAAGCTTCAGCCGGAGTTTCGTTTTTTCGATATATATCAACAAGTTTTGCGCCAACACGACTTTCAGGTATGTCGAGTACGGTGATAATTTGTGTGATTTGATCTTTTCTAAAGGTAATTTTATCCGTTGGAAAAACCTCTTTTGATGGTTTTGCAACTTGCCCATTTACAGTAATATGGTTTTTTTTGCATGCTTCAGTAACCATGTTTCTGGTTTTATAATAACGCACGCACCACAGGTATTTATCTATTCTCATAATTTTTCTAAAATCAACGTTAAAATCTTTACAAAAATAAATCAATATTGTATCTTGCGCACCTAAAAAATTAACAATAATGAATAAATTTAAATATTATTTTATTTTATTGCTTGCCGGCATTTCTTTGGTTTCTTGTAGTAAAAGTGATGACAATGATGTGGTGACCGTTCCTTTAAGAGATTATGCGGAACAATATAAAGCAGATAATGATTCTATTATTAAATATTTAAAGACTAATTTTATTGAGGAGGTAACGGCTGATTTTGATGTTAAGATCTCCAAAATTCCTGCAGGAGGTACGCAAACCTCAATTTGGGACCAGAAGGTTTACCCTTTGCAAACAAGACCTGTGTATAGTAATGATATTACTTATACAATATATTATTTAAGTTTTAGGCAAGGAACAGGAATTACTCCTATTAATACGGATAGAGTGGTTACATCTTATTCGTGCTCTTTGTTAGATGGTACTGTTGCCGAGACTACATATGGATTTCCTGCTACTCAGGATTTGTTTATATATGCTGCAGCTACTACAGGGGTTACGATTGCTAGAGAAGGTTATGGAGAGATTATGCCTAAATTTAAGACAGGAACCTCTACTACAAATGCGGGTACGGGAGTTATTACCTATCAGGATTATGGAGCTGGTATGATGTTTTTGCCTTCTGGTTTAGCTTATTACGCTTCAGGCAATGGTACGATTCCTGCGTATACGCCGATAGTTTATAGTTTTAAATTGCTTGATTTGCAGAGAATGGATCATGATATTGAGTCTGTGGGTGGTCAGTCTTTAAATATTCCGGACGGAATTCCTGATTATCTTGAAGATGTTAATGGTGATGGTTATCTTTATAATTTTACTGATAAGGTTAAGTATCCTAATCCTCCGGCTGATTTAATTGATGATACAGATGGAGATGGTATTCCGGACTTTTTAGATTATGATGATGACGGTGATGGATTTAAAACAAGATTTGAGATAACAAAACCAAGCGATCAGGTTGGTCCTCCTAATTATGGGGTGAGTTTGTTTTATCCTTGGGATCCTAGGGAAGATAATCCTGCAACACCAAATGTAAATGAATGGGAGCCAAGAGGAATTCCTAGAAGACCTACAGGAGCACTAGCGGATCCTAGTAAACCTGAATCTTCGACCAATGTAAAAGCATATTTACCTGAAGATTATACGGCTACGCCAAGATTAAGAATACATTTGGATAAAACGTATCCTATCAAACAGAATTAAATTTTAGTTTAGAAATAATAAACCTCGAAAGTGATTTCGAGGTTTTTTTTTTGTGTTTGTGTGAGTTGAGTTTAGAAGGCGTTCGTGTTTGTTTAGGTAAAAGTGTAGTAGAGTTATTTATTAGTACAAAAAAAGCCTCGAAAAGTAATTTTCGAGGCTTTTTCTATAAGTAAGAAATCTAAAAATTATTTTCTTTTGATTACTCTTTCTACAGCTTCAACAATCGCCTGATTGTTTAATTTGTATTTATCCATTAATTGCTCAGGAGTTCCGGATTCACCAAAACTATCGTTTACAGCAACAAACTCTTGTGGAGCTGGATTGTTTAAAGCTAGTACTCTTGAAATGCTTTCTCCAAGACCTCCAAGAATATTGTGTTCTTCAGCAGTTACTACACATTTTGTTTTAGCCAATGATTTTAGAATTGCTTCTTCGTCAAGAGGTTTAATAGTGTGGATGTTGATTACTTCAGCAGAAATTCCTTTTGCTTCTAAAGCTTCAGCTGCAATAAGAGCTTCCCAAACTAAGTGTCCTGTTGCTACAATCGTAACATCCGTTCCTTCGCTTAATAAAATTGCTTTTCCAATTACGAAAGGTTCGTCAGCGGGAGTAAAATTAGGTACTACCGGACGGCCAAAACGTAAATAAGCCGGACCATGATGATCAGCTAATGCTAATGTTGCTGCTTTAGTCTGATTGTAATCGCAAGTATTAATTACAGTCATTCCAGGTAACATTTTCATTAATCCAATATCTTCAAGGATTTGGTGTGTTGCTCCGTCTTCTCCTAGTGTTAAACCAGCGTGAGAAGCGCAAATTTTTACGTTTTTATCAGAATAAGCAACAGATTGGCGAATTTGATCGTAAACCCTTCCTGTAGAGAAGTTTGCGAAAGTTCCTGTAAAAGGAATTTTCCCCCCAATTGTTAAACCTGCAGCAATACCAATCATGTTAGCTTCTGCAATACCAATTTGGAAAAAACGCTCCGGGTGATTTTTTTTGAAATCATCAAATTTTAATGATCCGATTAAATCAGCACAAAGTGCTACAACATTTTCGTTTTTTTGACCTAATTCAGTCATTCCTGCTCCAAAACCAGAACGGGTATCTTTACTTCCTGTATTTTCGTATTTTTTCATTTTGTTTTTTTGCTATAAGCAATAGGCTGTAGGCAATAGGCATAAAGCTTATTGCTTAAAGCTTAAGGCTATTTTTTAATAATCGGCTAAAGTTGAGATGTTTTGAGCTAAAGCACTTGCTAATTGATCGTTGCTTGGTGCTTTACCATGCCATGCATGTGTATGCATCATAAAGTCAACTCCGTTACCCATTTCAGTATGTAATAAGATACAAACTGGTTTTCCTTTTCCTGTTCTTGATTTAGCATCATTCAAACCTGCAAGAATAGCATCGATATTATTTCCTTCTTTTATTTCAAGAACGTCCCAGTCAAAAGCTTCAAATTTAGCACGAATACTTCCCATTGGTAAAACTTCGTCAGTTGTTCCGTCGATTTGTTTCCCGTTAAGGTCAATAGTCGAAATGATATTGTCTACTTTTTTGGCAGAAGCATACATGATAGCTTCCCAGTTTTGACCTTCTTGTAGTTCACCGTCTCCATGCAAAGAATAAATGATATGATTGTCGCCATTTAATTTTTTTGCTTGAGCAGCACCAAGAGCTACAGATAAACCTTGTCCTAATGAACCAGAAGCGATACGAACTCCAGGCAATCCTTCATGAGTTGTTGGATGTCCTTGTAAACGTGAGTTTAGTAATCTAAAAGTTGAAAGTTCTGAAACAGGGAAATAACCGCTACGTGCTAGTACGCTATAAAATACAGGAGAAATATGACCATTTGAAAGGAAGAAAAGATCTTCTCCAATTCCGTCCATATCAAAACCTTCTTTACGCTCCATAATATTTTGATAAAGAGTTACCAAAAATTCAGTACAACCTAGTGAACCACCTGGGTGACCTGAGTTGACAGCATGTACCATTCGAAGAATATCTCTTCTTACTTGGATAGTTAAATCGCTTAATTGTTGTGTGTTAGGCTTCATTTTATATGTAAAAGTTAAACTGAATGCAAAAGTAATTGTTATTTTGCGGGCTGACAAATGATTTTTCGCTTTAGTTTGTCACAATTGTTAAATTAACCCGCTTTTTTTGTAGATGTATAAAAACGATGGATTAATTTTAGATTTTCTGAATATGATGGTAAAAAAGCTCTTTTTTTTTGCTGAAAAATCATAAAAAAAGTCCCGAATTCGGGACTTAAAGTATGCTTAAATGATATCAATACGTTTTTTATTCCGTATCGCCTTCACTGTAAAAATTATTTTCCTCATCTTCAGAGCCAATTTCTTCCTGTTTATCGTCAAGTTCTGAACCTGGAATATCTAAATCGTTTCCGAGTTTATCACTGTTTTGTTTCCATTCATGATTGTCCTGACTGATCGTTTTTTCGGTTGAAATTTCCTCCGGGTCGATGTCTTCTAATTTGTCTTCATTGCTGTAAATGTCTTCTGAAGCAGGATAATTTAATTCTTCCAGATTTTTTTCGATTTCATTTTCGTTTGCTGGTTTTTTTTCTTCTGAATTTATCATGATTTTTTATTTTTTTAAGTATCATATAAAGTTACGAAAATAACAGTTTGATATTCTTACATTTTTTAAATCAGGAAATTGCAGTATTCACATTTCGAAAAATCATTGTGTAATTTTCTTAATGTCGCGCCAGCTAATCAATTGAATGTTGTTTTCTTTTAGTTTTGATTTGCATTCTTCACTTGTAAAAAAATCAAAATCAGTTTGGCGCCATGCTGAACCAAAATTAGGATGATTGATTGTAATGCCTTGCATTTCGAAATCATCAAAAGCGGGATGTAACAGAAAAACATTGAATCCGGGCTGAATGTTGTCTAATGCTTTTGCGTAGGCATGTCGCAATTCGCCTTTTTCGAAATCAGCAAAATGTCCAATCAAAAGATTATCTGCCAAAAGAGTGTTTTCGTAATTGTATTTTTCGTCAGACAAACTTATCGATTCAACAAATTGTTTGTTGATGAAAACAGGTAAATTATAGGTATCTCCAAGGTCTTTATAAATTTCTAAAATTTCAGGGGTAACTCCTACGCTGCACATATGCGAATCGAGATGCGTAGGTTGAATTCCAAATTGTAATGCTCTTTCGATTTGAGCCGTAAGTTCTTTTTTTATTTCTGATAGAATTGCATTGTTTTTAAAATCGGCTCTGGTTTTATAAAAATAACCATTTTTGTCTATTAAACTTGAAACTTCAGATGCGGGAAGAACTGGGCCAAATTTATAATTTTCCCATTCGCAAGTCAGTGTTAAATGTATTCCGCAATCATAATTTGGATTGTTTTTTGCAAATGTTGCCATTTCAAAAAACCATGCGCAGGGAACCATTATGCTGTATGAATTTACAGATCCGTTTTGAAGTGTTTTTATAGTGGCTTGATTTTCAGAATGTGATAATCCGGCATCATCGGCATGTATGATCAGTAGTTTGCTATTTTCAGGATATCCTAGTTTTTGAGATAAGTTCATGTGTTTTGTTTTTTTGCTCACAGATTTGCAGATTGCTTCACCTGTTCGCTATCTCGGGTGAGCAGATTTTTTTTGATTTATTCAAATTTAAAGATTTCTGGTAGAACTGTCACGTTTTTTTGTGTTAGGGATTGAAGCGGCATCTCCCGATTTAGAAAAACATGCCTTTTTAGCCTTAGTTTTTGTTAATTGGGAATACAGCGGATAGCCCGACCTTTTGGGAACGCCCAAATATTTTGAACTTTAATTTTTTAAATTCCAAATTCAAAATTCTCAATTTCATCTTTTATTTGTTTTAAGTTCGCCAATTCGGCTTTGCCTCGGGTCAGGTTTCAAGTTTGAAAATTGAATCTCAATCTTGATTCGTTATCTAATTATCTAATTGAAAAATTATCTAATTAATTTTCTCTGAAATTAGCTTACCTTTGCCGACTGAAAAAAGAAACAGATGAAGTTTGATTTATTGAAAAAAGATCCGCAATCTAAAGCGAGAGCGGGAAGTATTACTACAGATCACGGCGTAATCGAAACGCCTATTTTTATGCCTGTCGGTACGGTTGCATCTGTAAAAGGAGTACACCAACGCGAGCTAAAAGAGGATATAAATCCGGATATTATTCTAGGAAACACCTACCATTTATATTTACGCCCACAGACTGAAATTCTTGAAAAAGCAGGAGGATTGCATAAATTTATGAATTGGGATCGTAATATTTTGACTGATTCTGGTGGATATCAAGTGTATTCTCTTTCTAATAACAGAAAAATTAAAGAGGAAGGTGTGAAGTTTAAATCACATATTGATGGTTCATATCATTTTTTCTCACCAGAAAGCGTAATGGAGATTCAGCGTACGATTGGAGCTGATATTATTATGGCTTTTGATGAATGTACGCCTTATCCTTGTGATTACCGATATGCACAACGTTCGATGCACATGACCCACCGTTGGCTGGATCGTTGTATTGGTCATTTAGATAAATTACCTTTTAAATACGGATACGAGCAAACATTTTTCCCAATTGTTCAGGGAAGTACTTATAAAGATTTACGTCAGCAATCTGCTGAATATATTGCCAATTCAGGACAGCAAGGAAACGCAATTGGAGGTTTGTCAGTAGGAGAACCAGCTGAGGAAATGTACGCCATGACCGAAGTTGTTTGTGAAATTTTGCCAGAAGATAAACCACGTTATTTAATGGGAGTTGGAACTCCAATTAATATTCTTGAGAATATTGCGTTAGGTATTGATATGTTCGATTGTGTTATGCCAACTCGTAATGCCAGAAATGGTATGTTGTTTACCGCAAACGGAACAATCAATATAAAGAATAAAAAATGGGAAGATGATTTTTCTCCAATCGACGAAATGGGACATACTTTTGTAGATACTGAATATACAAAAGCGTATTTACGTCACTTATTTGCAGCTAATGAATATTTAGGAAAGCAAATTGCCACGATTCATAATCTTGGTTTTTATATGTGGTTGGTTCGTGAGGCCAGAAAACATATCTTAGCAGGAGATTTTAGACCATGGAAAGAAATGATGGTTAAAAATATGAGTCAAAGACTATAAGAAAGTTTCAGGTTTCAGGTTTCAAGTTTCAAGTTCTTCACTGAAACCGGAAACTTGAAACAAATAAAACTTGAAACCTAAAACAAAAAATCTATGCTGACAATAATAGATAAGTATATTCTAAAAAGATATTTGGCCACTTTCTCGGTGATGATCTTATTATTTATTCCAATTGGAATTGTAATTGATGTCTCTGAAAAGGTGAACAAAATGCTGGAAAATAAAATTCCGTTTAGCGCAATTGCGATCTATTACTACAACTTTACCGTTTATTTTGCGAACTCATTATTTCCAATATTTTTATTTTTATCCGTAATTTGGTTTACCTCAAAACTGGCAAATAATACAGAGATTATTGCAATTTTAAGTTCGGGAATTTCATTTACACGTTTCTTGCGTCCCTATATTATTGGCGCGTCTATCGTTTCGGTTTTTGTGCTTCTAATGGGATTTTTTATTGTTCCTGCAGCAAGTGAGGGATTCAATAATTTTAGGTATACGTATCTGAAAGGTAATGGAAAAGTCGAAATGCGAGGTAATAATACCAATGTATACAGACAGATTAATGATAATGATTTTATTTTTGTAAATAGTTTTAATGAAGAGTCTAAAACGGCTTTTAATTTTACATTAGAACATTTTGAAAAAGATCAGTTGATCTATAAAATTACGGCTAGCCGAATTAAATGGGATCCGAAAAAAAAGACCTACACTTTGTATGATTATACGAAAAGAACGCTTGGAGAACTGAACGATAAAATAGAGAAGAGCCCTGAAAAGAATGTGCCTTTTAAATTTGAATTGGCAGATTTAACTCCGGTAGTTTATATTGCAGAAACTCTTCCGTTAGGAAAACTGATCGATTTTATTGAGAAAGAGCGCAAAAGAGGTTCGGGAAATATCAATACTTATTTAGTCGTGCTTTATAAAAAGTATAGTGTACCGGTGTCCGCTTTTATTTTAACAATTATTGCTGTGGCAGTTTCGTCAATGAAACGTCGTGGTGGTATGGGAACGAATCTTGCAATTGGAATTGCGATTGCCTTTTCATTTGTGTTTTTTGATAAAATATTTGGTACTCTTGCTGAAAAATCTACATTCTCACCTTTATTAGCTGTCTGGTTCCCAAATATTGTTTTTGGAGTTTTGGCAGTCTACTTATTACGTAATGCGAAACGATAATTTAAAAAGTTACCTAAATCTTCATTTAATTGTTTTTATATGGGGGTTTACGGCTATTCTTGGGGCTTTAATAACTATTGATGCCGAAAATTTAGTTTGGTTCAGAATGCTTCTTGCGGGAGTTTTTCTTGCAGCTTTTATAGTCTATAAGAAACAGTCTTTTGTAATATCAGCGACATCTTTTGCCAAATTAATTTTTGTGGGATTGTTGATTGCGCTTCATTGGATTTTCTTTTTCAAAGCCATTCATGTTTCTAATGTCTCAATTACTCTTTCGATATTTTCGTTAGGTGCTTTTTTTGCTTCATTATTAGAACCGCTTTTTTACGGAAGAAAGATTTTATTCTATGAAGTTTTTTTCGGTTTGATTATCATCGCCGGATTAGCCTTGATTATGCAAGTAGAAGTAAAATACCTGCACGGAATGTATTATGCTTTGGCGTCGATTATTCTGGGTGTTTTGTTTACTTTAATGAATGGAAAGTTAATATCAGATCATGAACCGTCAGTTATTACGTTTTATGAGTTTGGAGCCGGAGTTTTCTTTATTTCAATTTATTTTTTAATACAGGGAAAATTCACTGCAGATTTTTTTACAATGTCATTAAATAATTGGGTTTTATTATTGGTCCTGGCCTCAGTTTGTACAGCTTATGCGTTTACGGCATCAGTGAAAGTAATGCAGAAATTAAGTCCGTATACAGTAATGTTAACCACTAATTTAGAGCCTGTTTACGGCATTATGCTGGCTTATTTTATTTTGGGAGGAAAAGAGAAAATGAGTACAGAATTTTATATTGGCGCCCTGATTATTGTAATTACAGTGATCTTAAATGGCGTTTTTAAACATTATAAAAATAAGAAAGAAGTGTAATAATTTCCTTATTTTTAAATTACATTTTTATATTTTAAATACGATTTAATCACACCAATGATATAATATTTTTATATTTGCGGTTCGATTTACAAACAAAATTCAAAAATCCATGGAATATTTAGATTTTGAGCTTCCAATAAAAGAACTTGAAGAACAGTTACAAAAGTGTGTTATAATTGGAAAAGAATCTGATGTTGATGTAACGTCTACGTGCAAGGAAATCAACAAAAAATTAGAACAAACTAAAAAAGAAATATACAAAAATCTTACGGCTTGGCAACGAGTTCAGTTATCAAGGCACCCAAACAGACCTTATACTTTAGATTATATCAGAGCAGTTTGTGGCGATACATTCTTAGAACTTCATGGAGACAGAAATTTTAAAGATGATAAAGCGATGGTTGGCGGATTAGGAAAAATAAACGGTCAGTCGTTTATGATTGTTGGTCAGCAAAAAGGTTTTAATACTAAAACACGTCAGTACCGTAATTTTGGTATGGCAAACCCAGAAGGATATCGTAAAGCTTTGCGTTTGATGAAAATGGCAGAGAAATTCGGAATTCCGGTTTTAACTTTAATAGACACTCCTGGTGCATATCCTGGATTAGAAGCTGAAGAAAGAGGACAAGGGGAAGCAATTGCCAGAAATATTTTCGAAATGGTTCGTTTAAAAGTGCCAATTATCACGATTATCGTTGGTGAAGGTGCTTCAGGAGGAGCTTTAGGAATTGGTGTTGGAGATAAAGTATACATGTTAGAAAACACGTGGTACTCAGTAATTTCTCCAGAATCATGTTCTTCTATTTTATGGAAAAGCTGGGAGTACAAAGAACGTGCTGCCGATGCTTTAAAATTGACTTCATCTGATATGAAGAGACAAAAATTAGTTGATGATGTAATACCGGAACCACTTGGTGGAGCACACTACGACCGGGAAACTACTTTTAAAACAGTAGCAGAATATATTACCAAAGGATATAATGAATTGAAAGACTTATCAACAACGGACCTGATTGCCCAAAGAATGGACAAATACAGTAAGATGGGTGAGTATAAAGAGTAAATTCATGTAAAATGATTTAAAATCCGAAGCCTTACAGTTTCGGATTTTTTTTTGGTTATGAACAAAATAGACTTATTTATAAACAATTAATAGTTATAACTCGATAGCAATTTTTTTTTAAATTTTGCTACTTTCGCTATATGGAAAATTTCAAAAATGTAAAACCTGCAAAGGTAGATAAAACCACAATTATTAATTTAGAAAAAGGAAAACTTCCTCCGCAAGTGCTTGATTTAGAAGAAGCTGTGCTTGGGGCGATGATGATTGATAAAAAAGGGGTAGATGATGTAATTGATATTTTACAAGCCGATGCTTTTTATAAAGATGCACACAAATTTATTTTCGAAGCAATCGTTCAACTTTTTACCGATACACAGCCAATTGACTTATTGACGGTTTCGAGTCAGCTGAAAAAAAATGGAAAATTAGAATTAGCAGGAGGAGATTTTTATCTAATTCAGCTTACACAAAAAATTGCCTCTTCTGCGCATATCGAATTTCACTCCCGTATCATTCTTCAGAAGTTTATTCAAAGAAGTTTGATCCGAATTTCGTCTGAAATTATCGAAGCGTCTTATGATGAAACAACAGACGTATTTAATTTGCTGGATCAGGCCGAATCAAAATTATACGAAGTAACACAAGGAAATATAAAGCGTAGTTCTGAAACTGCACAAAGTTTAGTTTTACAAGCGAAAAAACGTATTGAAGAAATTTCTAAACAAGAAGGATTAAGTGGTGTTGAAACCGGTTTTACCAATTTAGATAAACTGACTTCCGGATGGCAGCCAAGTGATTTAATTATCATTGCAGCAAGGCCGGCGATGGGTAAAACAGCTTTCGTACTTTCGATGGCGAGAAATATTGCCATCGATTTTGGACATCCAGTGGCATTGTTCTCTTTAGAGATGGCTTCTGTCCAGTTAATTACCAGGTTGATTTCGTCTGAAACAGGATTGTCATCAGAGAAATTACGTACAGGTAAATTAGAACCTCATGAATGGACAATGTTGAGTACCAAAGTAAAGAACCTGGAAAAAGCTCCTTTGTTTATTGATGATACACCATCTCTTTCTATTTTCGATTTAAGAGCAAAATGCCGTCGTTTGGTTTCGCAACACGGGATCAAAATTATTATTGTAGATTATTTGCAGTTGATGACTGCCGGAGGAAATAGTAAAGGAGGAGGAAATCGTGAGCAGGAGATCTCTACGATTTCCCGAAACTTAAAAGCTTTGGCAAAAGAGCTTAACGTTCCCGTAATTGCACTTTCTCAGTTATCGCGTGCTGTTGAAACGCGTGGATCCAGTAAACGTCCTTTGCTATCGGATCTTCGTGAATCCGGGGCGATTGAGCAGGATGCTGATATTGTTTCGTTCTTATACCGACCTGAATATTACAAAATTGAAGAGTGGGATGATGATGAAGCTTCTTCAACTACCGGGCAAGCAGAAATTATGATCGCGAAACACCGTAATGGTGGTATCGAAAACGTCCGATTGAAATTTATTGGACACCTTGGAAAATTTGATAACCTGGATGATTTCTCAGGTAACTATGACGATTTGCCATCAAAAATGAATCATGAAGAAAACCCATTCATAACTAAAAGTTTGCCATCGCCTAATGAAGCGTTTGGCAGTAATTTAAATGACGACGATGACGACAGCGATGTTCCGTTTTAATCAAACAATTAAGCCTCTTTAAGAGGCTTTTTTTATGTCTAATTGTTAATGTTTTTTGATAAAATTCAGTAGTTTAGCCAAACAATTGATTCCAACAATTGTAAATTAATTAATAACCAAAAACAAATTATTATGTCTAAAGAACAAAATCTTGAAAATTTAGGAGGTGTAGAAGTCGAATTGTCTGTTGCTAAAACCTGGACAGCACATTACCGTAAAGCCAGCAGAGAAGAAGAAGAGGCAGGAAGAAAAACGGATGCGTATCTTATTCCGTTAGCAACTTTAAAAGCAGTATTAGAAAATCCAATAGATGCTGTTCGAGCTTATAAAGCTATTAATAATGCAGGAGAGCAGGTTTTGGTTTTTGTAGGAACTAAACTAGATGAAAAAGGAATCTATAGAGATGTGTTCTTCTCAGGTAATGAAATCGAAGAAGCTCAAGCAGTTACTTACGACGCAACCCGCCCATGTCCTCCTTATGGAGATCCGGCTAGTCCGCTTGTATAATGGATGATTTTTTGATATACTTTGGTTATTTTATTTTAGTAATCAATGTAGGTTTATATTCATATAGCTTTTTTCGAAAGGAAAAAGCTAATGTTTTTTTATTACTTTACTTGGTGTTTTCGCTCTTAGTGCAATTTGGAATGGAATTTCTGTATCACTTAAAAATGAATAATTTAGTGCTGATGAATTTTTATTTTTTAGAACAAATGGTTTTATTGGGATTGTTTTACAGATCATTATACCAGCAGGTAGTTCAAAAGAAATTTGTCTTGATAGCTCTAGGCCTTGCTTTGCTGATTTTAATATCGAGACTTGTTTATGATCCGAGTTTACAGTTTAAATTTAATTTATTTCAAATTACTATCACTTCTTTATTAACGGTAGTTTTTGCGCTAATTCATTTTTATAACATGCTTACAGAAAATAAACAATATTATTATCTTACAATAGGGGTTATTGGTTATATGTTTGGAGGAACGGTTTTATTCTTACTTGGTAATCTAACCATCGGATTAAGTGACGATTTTAAATATCTTAGCTGGAGATTAAATGCTTTTTTATTTATTGTTTATCACTTTTTTATTTTATTTGAATGGGTAAAAAGTTTTTCCAAAAAGGGGGTTAAGGTATGAGAGAAAATCTTGGTTACGAGAAAGAAATAGTTACAATTATTTTGTACACCTCTTGTTTTCTAATGGTTGTTGCAGTTTTTTTGGTAGTGTTCTTTTATTTTTCAAGAAAAAAAATCATTCAGAAAGAATTAGAAAAAAGAGATTTAGAAATTTATCTGAACAAAGAACAATTGCATGCTGTTATTATAACTCAGGAAGATGAGCGAAAACGAATTGCCCAGGACCTGCATGATGATATTAGCTCTAAACTTAATATTGTTTCATTGAATGCACATTTGCTTTCTGCACCAAATCTAACTGAAGCCGAAACAAAGGAGATTACAGAAAATATTATCAACCTGACAGCAAAAGCATTGGAGAATTCCAGAAAAATTGCCCATAATTTATTGCCGCCGGTTTTTGAGAAATTTGGGCTTAATGCAGGTATAGAAGAGTTATGTGAAGAATTTGAAAGTAGTAAATCTGTAAATGTAAATTATACTAATGAGCTGGATTTAGATGATAAAGACATTGATCGCCATTTGCATGTGTTTAGAATTTTGCAGGAATTAATGAACAATTCATTACGTCACGGAAAAGCAACTCAAATTTGGATAGCTTTTAAAAATGTAAATGGAATTAATACCTGTAATTATGAAGATAACGGAGTTGGCTTTGATAGTAAAAAAGCTGATAATCAAAAAGGACTAGGAATGAAGAACATTGATAGCCGAATTTCTTTTTTAAACGGAACCATTAATTTTACCGCTGAAATAGGAAGTGGTTTTGCCGTAGTTTTTACTTTTTAAGCTAAAATTCAAGAAACAAACATGATTTTTAGCCAATATCTTGGTATTCTTAGGTCGTTTTCGTTTCATATTTTGTAATTTCGGCAAACCAAACGACCAAAATCAAATAAAATGAGTGCCGCTATTAAAATTGCTTTAGTCGATGACGAAGTTTTATTCCGCAAAGGAATTGCCTTCTTATTGCAAAGAGAAGATAATATCGATATTATTTTTGAAGCATCCAACGGAGAAGAACTTCTTGCTAGTTTAGAAGATAGTTTATTCAAACCGGATATTATTGTGATGGATTTGAAAATGCCAGTCTTAAATGGTGTCGAAGCTACAAAAATCATCAGAAAATCATATCCTGAAATTAAAATAATAGCTTTAACAAGTTATGATTCAAAATCATTTATTGCAAATATGATTCAGGTTGGAGCAGTTGCATATTTAATAAAAAATACAACTCCAAAAGATTTGATCCATACAATCAATCAGGTAGCAAAAAAAGGATTTTATTATAATGAAAATGTTTTAAAAACAATTCAGGAAACTATCGTCTCCACTAAAAATTCAAAAGGAAATTTAGAAACAAGTTTTCTTTCGCCCCGCGAAATAGAGATCCTTCAACTTATTTGTCAGCAAAAAACGACTACAGAAATTGCTGAACACCTTTATTTAAGTCCGAGAACTGTAGAAGGACATCGTAACAATTTACTGCTAAAAACAGAATCCAGAAATATTGCGGGATTAGTTGTGTACGCAATTCAAAATGAAATTGCTGTCTTAACAATTTAATTTTAGCTTGTTAAAAATTGAATTGACAATACATAATACAAAATAATACTTAGTACAAGTAAGCATAAGCCTATTTTTTGCATCACATTAAATCCCTTTGGTTGATTATTACTATCATTAAACTTCATGGTTTTGGTTTTTCATTGATTAGTTTGATGATCTGGGATAGCAAATGTAGTAATAAAATATCTTTGGCAAATAGGTGTTTTTACCTGATTTTCAGAAGTGAAGAAATAAAATTCAATTCTGTGTAAAGGCTTATTTAACATTTATTGATTTATAAAACACCTATATCTATTGTGTTTTTTAATGCTTCCTTTATATCTTTACTAAAATAATTTTATAATGAATAAGAGTTTAGCTTGTATTTTCATATTTCTACTTTCATTAACTGCAAAAGCATCGTTTATCTTAATTCCGATGGACGAAACGACACAACAAAATCACCTAAAAGCATACGGAATAACCTATTGGTGCTTAAGTAAAGATTATAAGGCAAGTTGGTTGCTTAATTATCGTGGAGGTTCATTTTTACTTCCGGATGCAGATGAAATTCGCAAAGAATGTAAAATTAGAGGTGTAAGTTTTGAAGTACTCTCAGATAGTGAAGAAGCTTCTATTTTAAATGATATTTCAAGTCCGTCACAAAATATGGAATCCGTTATTTTAGAGAAAGCACCTAAAATTGCAGTTTATACTCCAAAAGGAAAACAACCCTGGGATGATGCCGTAACATTGGTTTTGACGTATGCGGAAATTCCTTTTACGCCAATTTATGATGAAGAAGTTTTAAGCGATCAATTGCTGCTTTACGATTGGTTACACCTGCATCATGAAGACTTTACCGGACAATACGGGAAATTTTATGCCGCATATAAAAATACACCGTGGTATATCGAACAAAAAAAGGATGCCGAAGCTCTGGCTGCAAAATTAGGATATAGCAAAGTATCACAGGAAAAAGGCGCAGTCGCAAAAAAAATTAGAGATTTTGTCATTGGTGGTGGTTTTATGTTTGCTATGTGTTCTGCAACTGATAGTTTTGATATTGCACTTGCAGCAGATGGTGTTGATATCTGTGAAGCAATGTTTGATGGAGATGCAAGCGAATCGAATTACCAGTCAAAATTAAATTACGCAAACTCGTTTGCGTTTAAAGATTTTGTATTAGAAAGAAAACCAGAAGTTTATGAATTTTCGGATATAGATATGACCTCGAAACGTAGAATTCCTATGGAAAAAGACTATTTTACATTAATGGAATTTTCTGCAAAATGGGACCCAATTCCAAGTATGTTGTGTCAAAACCATACGCAATTAGTAAAAGGTTTTATGGGACAGACAACATCCTTTGATACAGCATTAATAAAATCTAATGTATTAATAATGGGGACTTGTGAACTTAACGGTGAATCAAGATACATTCATGGTGAAAAAGGAAAAGGTATGTTTACCTTTTTTGGAGGACACGACCCTGAAGATTTTCAGCATCAGGTAGGAGATCCTCCAACAGTTTTAGATTTACATCCCAATTCTCCCGGATATCGTTTGATTTTGAATAATGTTTTGTTTCCGGCAGCAAAAAAGAAAAAGCTTAAAACGTAATTACTTCAAAGAAAATTCAAACCAAATAGGAATGTGATCAGAAATTCTTCGGGCTTCTTTCAAAGAATTAAATTTTGTATAAAACGGAATTATACCTGAATTAATATAAATCACAGAATCTGTTTTATAGAACATATTATCAAACTCAGATGCTAAACAAGTTTCATTGATGCATTTCTGTTTTAATGTCGTTTTTTGTTTTTGTAAAATAGGAGAGTAACCCATCTTTTTCAACGGATTAAAAACAGTGTGTGATTGCGGGCAATTAAAATCACCTGTAAAAACAAGATTCAAATTGGGATATTGGAGCGGTAGAAATTTAAAGTATTTAATTTCTGTTTCCGGTTGCTTACTTTTTGTTATAGCATGATAATTAACCAGTGTTACTGTCTTTTTTTCAATCTCGAAAGTTGCAAAAAAAGGTTCACGATCAATTTCCAGATGATATTTTTTTTCCAGCCAGGTATTCCCTTTTAGTTTTACCTTGCTAGTTTTCCATAAAAAAGCATAACGTTCAGTTTTATAGCTGGTACCACTTGTAGGATCACTAATTGCATAATCCCATTTTGAACCTTTTTCATTCAGTATCATTGCGAGTTTTGCGACAGCCTGAGCGCCTCCATATCCGGCAACAACTTCCTGAATTGCTATAATATCATATGATGCAATTGTATTGACAATAAAATTTAATTCAGATTCAGATTTTGATTTTCCAAAGTTCTCTAAATTCCAGGAGAGGATTTTAGTTTGCGAAAAGGTAAGGCAAGTAAAAAGTAAGAGAACAAAACTTAAAATATATTTCATGCAGTATTTAAAAATTCAAATATAAGCATTTCAAAATTTTATAATAATTGTTTCTTCTTACTTCAGCACATTTTAAATAAAAACGGCCTGCCTGTTAGTTTTTTTTAAGAAGCAATCGATTTAATGCTTCTTATATCGGTTTTTTAGAGCAGTTCCAATAATTATTATCTGCAAAACAAGCAAAGCAGGTATAAATATGATTTTCCAATCTACCTCCAGCCATCCTGTTTTTTCCGAAACGAAAGCAAAACTTAATGATAGGAAAAGACAAAGTAACATCGTTTTCATTATAATTTTATTTTTAGTAGTATTAATTTTTAAGTTATAAACTTGTTTTAAGCTTCTACCAAAACTAATTTTAGGTTTAGGTTTCATTAGGTGGTTAATAAATTCTAAACAAAATTAAATGTATTATAAATCATTTCCTTACGGGAATCCGTAAAAGCACTATAAAATTTACACCAATCCAAAATCTTTGGCAATAGCAATAAGATGCACATTATTGTTAGCCTTAAAATATATTTTTAATTTATTGATTCGTTTTTCAATACTGCTCGTTCCGTTAGGAGTTATTGATGAAGCCTTAAATTCACTTGATATATTCTCTAATATATATCCCTGAGCCAAAAGTTTTAAGATTGAAATGTCGTAAGATTCGATCTCAATTAAAGCCTTGTCATTAAAACTAAAAGACAGATCAGAAGAAAGTATTTTCTCTTCATTTCTAAAAGTTCCCTCAATAGCTTTTTTCAATTCAGAAATGCTGTTTCTTCCTTTAGATACATATGCATTAATCCCTAAATCGTAAAAAAGAGATTTTATGCGATAAGATTTGTCTTCTATCGAGAATACAATTTTTTTTAATTTGGGCTGAACAGCGTTAGCCGCTTCGATAAGTTCTTCGCCGTTAGAAAGATTTATAGTACGATGATCAGATTTAAACGATAAGTCACTTATCAGTAAATCATAAGGTTCCTTTTCAATCAAAGCTCTTTTGATTTTTAATAAACCATCGTCACAATATTTAACGTGATCAATTGTAGGAATATTTAAGTCTTCAAGTACTTGAATAACTGCTATACTTATACTATCTAAATCTTCGGCAACTAATACTTTTTTGAACATACGATTGTGTTTATAAAGGAAATGAGAAGCTTAATCTAAAGCCTTTTTCTGAATTATTGTCAAAAATAATATTTCCATTTATAGTTTTAATACGGCTTTCCACATTTTGTAGTCCATTTTTTAAATTTAGTACTTCATTTTGAGTTCCAAGCCCGTTGTCATTATAAATTACAGTCAAATTTTTGTTGATCATTTTAAAAGAAATACTGACCAATGTCGCTTTACTGTGTTTTTTCATGTTCGAAAACAGCTCCTGTATAATTCGATAAAGAATTATTTTTTTATTTTTTTCGATTTCGCTCCAGAAAATCAAATCAAATCCATTCAGTATTATATTTACATCAGATGTTTTGTAACCCGATATCATTTCCTTTAATGCGATGTTATAATTATGATCAGTAATAATAGGACTGTTTTCTTTAGAGATGTTTCTGGTTCTCGAATAAATATTTTCAAGATTATTTAGCAAGTGTTCTTTGTTTTCGCCCAGTTTAAGATCTGTGCTTTTTGCAAAATTCAATGTAGTATAGACATCATTAGCAAGTTCATCGTGTAATTTTTTAGAAATACGCATTTCACTTTCCAGAATTGCATGATTCTTTTCTTTTTTTCCTTTAGTAATCAAATGAAAATAAAGAAATAAACTTAGTATAGAAGTAAACAAGATAATGATATAAGAAATGATATTTCTATTTTTCTGTCTTTCTAACTGCAATTCATTTTCTACTTTTTGTTTTTTAAGCTGAAGATTTTCAGTTTTATCTTTTTGCGAAGTATATTTAATATTAGAAAATTGATTCCTTGCTTGTTGTCTTGCAGCAGTAATGCTATCAATTATTTTGATATAATTTAAGGAATATTTTTTTAATTCATTTCCCTCGCTATTTTTAATTGCTAAGGACAAAGCATTAGTTAAGTCAGATACATTTTTTGTTTTTAGAGCCTCTCTATATGTTTTTTTAGCGTAATGTTTTGCTAATTTAGGATTCGTTTTTTCAAAAAATACAGCAAGATGCTTATAGCTCAAAATTAATGATTCCGGTGTTTTGTGTCTTAGTCTTATATTTAGAGCTTCATAAAGTAGCTTAGAGGCAGTTTTAGAATCACCTAGTCTATAATAACAGAACCCTAAATTATCAATTACATAAGAATAATTGTCATAATCAATTTCTTCATGCTTAGAAACCCTTTTTTGAGTTGATAATATTAAAAGGATTTTTTTGGCTTCCCTATATTTTTCCTGATTCATATAAACCGCTGCCAGATTATTTAAAGCAATATATTTTCTCCAGGCACTTGATTTTAAGGAAATCGCCTTCTTAAAATAGACTATTGCATTATTATAGTTGTAGCTATTAGTATAGTTTATCCCCAATTGATTGTAAACAATCCAGGAATACCTAGGGTTTTTAATATGTTTTAAACAAGGTAATGCCGCAGTAGCATTTGCTTCACTGGCGATATAATTCCCTTTGCTCATTTGCAGTTCAGAAAGACAGGATAGTGCATATACATAATCGATAGTATTTGTATGAGGATCGCAAATGTTTTTGACTTTGTTAAAATAGAAATAGGCACTGTCTATTTTATTAGAGTCATAAAAAACATCCGCCATATCTGTAAGTTTTTTTATCTCAACAGAATTATCTTTTTTACTTGAGATCGAATGAGTTTCTTTTTTGTAATAGTTAAGTAAAAAAAAGATTGCTCCCAGTAACAGTATTGCTACAGGATATTTTAAAAAGTCTCTATTTTTTAGTAGATAAGTTAACTTTCCCATTATTGTAAAGGAAATTTAAAAAAAACTTTAAAACCTTTATGTGGAGCAGAATCAATATTAATTTCTCCGTGAATATTCAAAATCCGATTTTCAACATTATGAAGTCCATTTTTGAAAGTTATACTATTAAGATCAACACCTTTCCCGTTATCCGTATAATTGATAATAATGCTTTCATCCGAAATTTTAAAATTAATTTCGACTATTGAAGCATTACTATGTTTTTTCATATTGACAAGTAATTCCTGTAAAACCCTGTAGATCGTTGTTTTAGTATTTTTTTCAATATCATGCCAGTTTATAGAGCCCAATTTATTTATAATAACACTAATTTTTGGTGTACCAAACCCGGCAATCATTTCCCTTAATACCAAAATATAATTTTTATCAAAAATAATAGCGCAATTTTCTTTCGACATATCAGATGTTCTGGAGTAAATAGCATCTAAATTATTTAGTAATTTTGCTTTGTTTTCGGCTAGAGCTAAATTCTTGTTTTCGGCAAAAGCCATAGTATGATAGATATCGTTCGCAAGTTCATCATGTAGCTTTTTTGCAAAGCGAGTTTCGCTGTTATAAGTAGCTTCAATTTTTTCTCTATTTCCCCTCAGAGTTAAATAGAAATAGAGAATTGTGAGTAAACTTAAACTTAAAGCAATAACAACATAAGAAACTATATTTCTATTTTTTTGTTTTTCCAGTTGTAGTTCATTTTCTGCCTTATAGGTTTTAAGTATGAGATTTTCATTTTTTTCTTTTTTAGAATCGTACTTAATTTTGGCAAATTGGTTTTTAGCTTTTTGTTTTGCTTCAAAAATACTGTCAACTAGATTGACATAAATAATCGAATGTTTTTTTAATTCTTCACCAGAACTATTTTTGATAATTAGTTTTAAAGCAGAGAGTCTTTCATCAGCATTATTTATAATACTAAATTGCTCATAGCTTATTAACATGTATCTTTTGGCTAATGCAGGATTAATTTTTTCGTAGTATTTTGCAAAATGAAGATAGCTTTTCCCTAGATCAAAGGACCATTTTCCCTTTTGTCTTATTTCAAGACTTTGGTTAAAAGAATCAATAGCCTCCTTTAAATTATTTATTTTAAAGTAACAAAATCCTATATTATCCATTACTTTGGCATAAAACCGATCGTCGTTTGTTACTTCTTTTTTTTTAATTAGAGAAAGAAAAATGTCAAGAGACTCATAGTATTTCTCCTCTTCCATTAATATAACTGCAATATTATTTTGGGCTGCTAACTTTTGCCATGGTTTTATTTTTAATCCTAATGCCTTTTGATTGTATAGTATTGCCTTTTTATAATCATAGGTGTTTAAGTAATTAATGCTTAAAGTAATATAAGTATTCCATGCGAGGTCATGACTCTTCGTATATTGCAGATATTTTAAAGCCTCAATAACCGTAGATTCACTCCCAGTATAATCCCACTGAGATTGTTGAATATCCGCCATTCTATTTAAAGATCTGACGTAATTTTCTACATCCGTTTTAGGGTTGCAAATAAATTTCACTTTATTGTAGTAGTAGAATGCGCTATCAAATTTTTTAGTATCATAAAAACGATCTGCGATACCAATTAATTTTTCAACTTCAGGTTTTGTGCTTTTTTTGGTTGTGATATTTTTACTTTTTTGCTGGCAGGAAACAAAGGCAAAAAAAGCAAGAAATAGATATATAAAGAGACGCATTATATGTGGTTTCATGCGCCAAAAGTAAAGAATTTAAGTTCTTAAAAAAGAGTATAAATACGGTATTTTGTTTAATTTTAAAAATATTGTTTGTCCTGATTTACAATTATATACAGGCGATGTGTTAGTATTTGTAAGTAACGCCTGTATATTAGTGTAAAACCTGAATTCTTAAAATTACACAGCTCTTAGTCCTGTTGCTATTGCTAATCTGTTCCATGAATTAATAGTGATAATAACCAGAATGATCTCAGCTAAATATTTGTCTTCAAATAAGCGGGCTGCATTTTGATATACTTCATCAGAAACATGATTGCTAATCATAGTAATTTCTTCGGTCAATGCTAGAATTGCTTTTTCTTCTTCAGTATAAACGTCAGCTTCACGCCATGCATTTAATAAATAAATACGTTTTTCGGTTTCACCATATTTTCTGGCATCTGCCGTGTGCATATTAATACAAAAAGCACAACCATTTATTTGTGACGCACGAATTTTTATTAACTCCTTATGAGTAGAAGTTAAAGAAGTAGTTGCACTATATTTTTCTAAATTAATTAAAGCTTCATAGGCTTCCGGAGCAACTGTTGGGATAACGATTCTTGGTTTCATTTTACTTGTTTTTTAATGTTGATACAAAGTTGAGGCATATCTGCTTAAAAAAACTTGAACTACTTCAAGAAATACAGTTATACCTTTCCGGCACGTATTTTACTCATGAATTCAGCAGAAAAATCGAGATAGGAGGCAAGCATATATTGCGGGACACGTTGTACAAATTCCGGGTTCAGATTGTTAAAGTGATGATATCTTTCTTCTGCTGACATCGTAAACAAAAACTTAATACGCATTTGAGCAGCGCCAAATGATTTTTGAGCAACAATTCTAAAGTAACGTTCCAGTTTTGGAATCTGAATAAGAATGGCTTCTAGTGTCGCTTTGTCTAAGGCAATTACCTCCGACTTCTCGACAGCTTGTATGTAGAAATGGGAAGGAATCGTATTATGATAACTTAAATAATCTGTAATCCACCAATTTTCGATTCCAAATTGAAGAGTTTGCTCAGTTCCTTTCGAATTTATAATGTATTGTCGCATACAACCTTTTATAATAAAGTGCAATGTATCACAAACTTGACCTTCCTGTAATACGAGTTCTTTTCTTTTAATGGTAGTGACGTTCAAACAAGATTCTAAAATATCAGCTTCAGAAGGTTCTAATGTTATAAATTTTTCAATATGTTGCAAAAGTGCTTTATGCATGTTTATGATTTAGATTATATGCAAATGTACTTTTTAAAATCGTTTTTAAAATTTAGAGTTAGTTTATCTTTTTATATCATTAATTTAATATGAAAAAATACTATAAATGCAAAAAGCCATTCGTGTTAACGAATGGCTTTTCTATGATAAGTAAGTAATCTAAATTGAGTTTATAAAACGTTTATTTTACTTTGTTAAGTATTGCTTTGAAAGCTTCAGGGTGATTCATCGCTAAATCTGCAAGAACTTTACGGTTCAATTCGATTCCGTTAGCTTTTACTTTCCCCATGAATTGAGAATAAGAAATTCCTTCTAATCTAGCTCCAGCGTTGATACGTTGAATCCATAAAGCACGGAAATTTCTTTTGTTTTGTTTTCTATCGCGGTAAGCGTAGCACATTGCTTTCTCTACTGCATTCTTAGCAACTGTCCAAACGTTTTTACGTCTACCAAAGAAACCTTTGGCTTGCTTCATTATTTTTTTTCTTCTTGCTCTTTTGGCAACTGAATTTACTGCTCTTGGCATAATTTTAATGTGTTTTTGTAGCAGGCGTCCTGAATTAAATCAAAGGAACTTAAAAGCCATACTCCAAGGTTATATAAATAATTTTTAACCTAAAGAAAATCTTTAGTCAAAGGTTTTAAAAGTCAAATGTCAAAAGTTTGAACTTTGCAACTTTAAGACTTTACAACTTTAGACTTATATTAGATAATTCTTAATTGTTGTTTGATGCTTTTCATATCTGTTTTGTGAACTAGCGCTGAATGTGTCAAAGCTAATTTACGTTTTTTAGATTTTTTAGTCAAGATGTGACTTTTAAAAGCATGCTTTCTTTTAATCTTTCCAGAACCAGTAACTTTGAAACGTTTCTTGGCGCTAGATTTTGTTTTCATTTTAGGCATTTTTCCTAGTGTTTTAATTTATTCTTACTTACTTATATTTTCAAAAGCTTTAGGCTTTAAGCTTTAGACTTTAGGCAAAAGTTTACAATAACAATTTGCTTAAAGCTTAGAACTTATTGCTTATAGCAAATAATTATTTTTTTTTCTTCGGAGCAATGAACATAATCATTCTCTTTCCTTCCAAAACTGGCATAGCTTCCACTTTACCGTACTCTTCTAAATCTGTAGCCAAACGCAGTAATAAAATTTGTCCCTGATCTTTATAGATGATAGAACGACCTTTAAAGAAAACGAAAGCTTTTAATTTAGCACCTTCTTTTAGGAACTTCTCAGCATTCTTTCTTTTAAATTCGTAATCGTGTTCATCTGTTTGAGGACCAAATCGAATCTCTTTTACTACAACTTGTGTCGACTTTGCTTTTAATACCTTATCACGTTTCTTTTGTTCGTAAACAAATTTCTTGTAATCCATGATTTTACAAACCGGCGGCTCAGCATTTGGCGAAATTTCAACCAAATCCAATTCGAATTGATCCGCTAAACGTAAAGCCTCTGCAAGCTTAAATACACCTGGTTCGATGTTCTCGCCTACTAGTCTTACTTCTTGTACACCACGAATAAGGTTATTTATTCTGTGTGCATCTTTTTTTTCTACTCGAGGTTGATAACCTCTGTTGCTTCTTATTGCTATGACTTTATAATTTAAGTTAAACTGTAAAAACTTTTAATGTCTTTTTTATTTCTTCGTTTACAATAGCGACAAATTCATCAATTGTAACTGTAATATTCCCTTTTCCTTCTTGACCGTGACGACGGATCGAAATAGTTCCGTTTTTCTCCTCTTCCTCACCTACAATAAGCATAAACGGTATTTTTTGCATTTCAGCATCTCTAATTTTCTTACCAATAGTCTCGCTTCGGTTGTCAATTAGGGCGCGAATTTCGTGATTTTCTAGCAAATCTAAAACTTTTTTAGCATATATTTCGTATTTCTCGCTCAAAGACAAGATTATAGCCTGTTCCGGCATTAGCCAAAGTGGGAAATTTCCTGCTGTGTGTTCTAGTAAAATTGCTATAAAACGTTCCATCGATCCAAAAGGAGCTCTGTGAATCATAACAGGGCGATGTAATTCATTATCAGCACCTTTATAAGTCAATTCAAAACGCTCAGGAAGATTATAATCCACCTGAATAGTCCCTAATTGCCATTGTCTGCCTAAAGCATCCTTAACCATAAAGTCAAGTTTAGGGCCGTAAAAAGCAGCTTCGCCATATTCAACAACAGTATTCAGTCCTTTATCGGCTGCAGCATTAATAATTGCATTCTCTGCCTTCTCCCAGTTCTCGTCAGAACCAATATATTTGTCCCTGTTTTCCTTATCTCTTAATGAAATTTGAGCAGTAAAGTTTTCAAAGCCTAAAGAACCAAATACATAAAGAACCAGGTCAATTACTTTTTTAAACTCTTCATCCAATTGTTCAGGAGTACAAAAAATGTGTGCATCATCCTGGGTAAATCCTCTAACACGAGTTAAACCATGCAATTCGCCAGATTGCTCATATCTGTAAACAGTACCAAATTCAGCATAACGCTTAGGTAAATCTTTATAAGACCAAGGTCTTACATTATAGATTTCACAGTGATGAGGGCAGTTCATAGGTTTCAATAAAAACTCTTCCCCTTCAGCAGGAGTGTGAATAGGTTGAAAACTATCGGCACCATATTTTGCATAATGACCAGAAGTAACATAAAGCTCTTTCTGTCCAATATGTGGAGTAACTACTTGTTCGTATCCGGCTTTCTTTTGTGCTTTCTTTAAAAATTGCTCCAAACGATCTCTAAGTGCAGCGCCTTTTGGTAGCCACAAAGGTAAACCAGCACCAACTTTTTGAGAAAAAGCAAATAATTCAAGTTCTTTACCTAATTTACGGTGATCACGACGTTTAGCTTCCTCAAGAAGTTCAAGATATTCAGTTAAATCTTTTTGTTTAGGGAACGAAGTTCCGTAAACACGAGTCAACTGTTTGTTCTTTTCATCACCTCTCCAATAAGCGCCGGCAACACTCATGATTTTAAAAGCCTTGATGATTCCGGTATTTGGGATATGTCCACCTCTACATAAATCAGTAAAAGTAGCGTGATCACAAAACGTAATAGTTCCGTCTTCAAGGTTAGAAATCAACTCAGTCTTGTAAACGTTGTCCTTATATAGTTCTAGTGCATCTGCTTTACTAACAGGGCGCATTTTAAATTCATGTTTCCCTCTTGAAATCTCAAGAACGCGATCTTCAATCTTTTTAAAATCAGCATCAGTGATCTTTTGGTCTTCAAAATCTACATCATAATAGAAACCGTTTGAGATTGCAGGTCCAAGAGTCAATTTGATTCCAGGAAACAATTCTTCAAGCGCTTGCGCCATTACGTGCGAAGTGGAGTGCCAGAAAGCTTTTTTTCCTTCCGCATCATTCCATGTATATAAAATAAGACTACCGTCGGTCGTCAATGGAGTTTCGGTTTCTATTGTTGTACCATTAAAAGATGCCGAAATCACGTTTCTTGCAAATCCTTCACTAATGCTCTTAGCAACCTCCATCGGAGTTATGCCAGAAGCAAACTCTCTAATTGACCCGTCGGGTAAAGTAATCTTAATCATTGTTTATAATTTTGTGAATGCAAATATAAAGCATTACAAAAACACATACAATATATATATACATGTTTATGCGATAATATATATGTTAGTTAGTTTTGATCATTAATACAAAGGTATGTTTGGGTATTATATAAGGTAGGATTTCCATCGCCCAATCCGACAGGTTTTCAAAACACGTAGGGTTTGTTTTTACTACCTATATATAAGAGTAGTTTTTATCCGGCTGAAAGATCCCGATAGTTTTTTTTGGGATTTTGGTTTTTTTTAGAATTTGGGGTTTAATAAAGATGAGGAGTTATTTCCCGCTATCCGTTCCAATCTTTTGTGCCGAACCCCGACACAAGGATTTCCACTACTATCGGGGCTAGGGCAGTAGTTTTCATGAGAAGAACATTTGCAATAAGTATAAAGAGAACTTAACGTTTTATCAGAGATAGCAATCGGAATTCCGATAAACCAGAAAACACAAGGAAAAGCAGGCTTTGCGTCTTAGGGTCTTCGTGGCAAAACCAGCGCCTTTTACGGTAAAACCAGCATAAACCAGTTAATCTGGAGAAAACTCAAAAAGAAATCGGATTGTAAAAAACACCAAACCAGCGACTTAAGAAAAAGATTAAAAATACTTTGAAAAAGGTATTGTTTTACTAAACAAACCACCTACTTTTGCACCCGCAACAACGACAGACGTTCACTGAAATACTGACAAGCCTTACTGATCAAAACGAAAATTTATTTTCTAAAAAAGATTTCGAAAAGCTTGTGAGATTTGAAAACAGATGTTACATTTGCACCCCGCAAAACAACGGAAGTTCATTGATAGATTGGTTGGGAAATGAGAAGAAAAGGAAAAGAAATTTTCTAAAAAAAAAAACTTCAAAATTTACTTGCCAGTTAAAAATAAATTTCTACTTTTGCACCCGCTTTGAGAAACAAGCGAAACAAAATAAGAAGACACGTTCGTAGACATATTGAATTGACAGCCGTTTTAACAGAGATGTTAAAACAAAAGAATAAAGAGTAAGATAATCGAGAGATTGAAAAAGAACCGATAGAGACTGATTCGAATAACAATACGATCTAAGTGATTAGATCAACAATATACGATGAAGAGTTTGATCCTGGCTCAGGATGAACGCTAGCGGCAGGCTTAACACATGCAAGTCGAGGGGTATGCTTCTTCGGAAGCAGAGACCGGCGCACGGGTGCGTAACGCGTATGCAATCTACCTTTTACAGAGGGATAGCCCAGAGAAATTTGGATTAATACCTCATAGTATTATGAAATGGCATCATTTTATAATTAAAGTCACAACGGTAAAAGATGAGCATGCGTCCCATTAGCTAGTTGGTAAGGTAACGGCTTACCAAGGCTACGATGGGTAGGGGTCCTGAGAGGGAGATCCCCCACACTGGTACTGAGACACGGACCAGACTCCTACGGGAGGCAGCAGTGAGGAATATTGGACAATGGGCGCAAGCCTGATCCAGCCATGCCGCGTGCAGGATGACGGTCCTATGGATTGTAAACTGCTTTTATACGAGAAGAAACACTACTTCGTGAAGTAGCTTGACGGTATCGTAAGAATAAGGATCGGCTAACTCCGTGCCAGCAGCCGCGGTAATACGGAGGATCCAAGCGTTATCCGGAATCATTGGGTTTAAAGGGTCCGTAGGCGGTTTAATAAGTCAGTGGTGAAAGCCCATCGCTCAACGGTGGAACGGCCATTGATACTGTTAGACTTGAATTATTAGGAAGTAACTAGAATATGTAGTGTAGCGGTGAAATGCTTAGAGATTACATGGAATACCAATTGCGAAGGCAGGTTACTACTAATGGATTGACGCTGATGGACGAAAGCGTGGGTAGCGAACAGGATTAGATACCCTGGTAGTCCACGCCGTAAACGATGGATACTAGCTGTTGGGAGCAATCTCAGTGGCTAAGCGAAAGTGATAAGTATCCCACCTGGGGAGTACGTTCGCAAGAATGAAACTCAAAGGAATTGACGGGGGCCCGCACAAGCGGTGGAGCATGTGGTTTAATTCGATGATACGCGAGGAACCTTACCAAGGCTTAAATGTAGATTGACCGGTTTGGAAACAGATCTTTCGCAAGACAATTTACAAGGTGCTGCATGGTTGTCGTCAGCTCGTGCCGTGAGGTGTCAGGTTAAGTCCTATAACGAGCGCAACCCCTGTTGTTAGTTGCCAGCGAGTCATGTCGGGAACTCTAACAAGACTGCCAGTGCAAACTGTGAGGAAGGTGGGGATGACGTCAAATCATCACGGCCCTTACGCCTTGGGCTACACACGTGCTACAATGGCCGGTACAGAGAGCAGCCACTGGGCGACCAGGAGCGAATCTATAAAACCGGTCACAGTTCGGATCGGAGTCTGCAACTCGACTCCGTGAAGCTGGAATCGCTAGTAATCGGATATCAGCCATGATCCGGTGAATACGTTCCCGGGCCTTGTACACACCGCCCGTCAAGCCATGGAAGCTGGGGGTGCCTGAAGTCGGTGACCGCAAGGAGCTGCCTAGGGTAAAACTGGTAACTAGGGCTAAGTCGTAACAAGGTAGCCGTACCGGAAGGTGCGGCTGGAACACCTCCTTTCTAGAGCCTCAAGTGTTAGTTGATTTATCAACACGCTGAGGAAAAAAGAAGAAGCTTTATAGGTTTTGATTTTAAGACTATTTTACTCTTGCTGTTAGTTCAAATAATAAATTTTAAGAATAAGAGTGTCTCGTAGCTCAGCTGGTTAGAGTACTACACTGATAATGTAGGGGTCGACAGTTCGAGTCTGTCCGAGACAACTATTTTACTCTTAAAAAGAAGGAAATTTTAGAAGTTGAAAGATTAAGGATCACATAGTTCATAATTTTTAATTCACGATTTTTAATTTTTAATTAAAAAGGGGGATTAGCTCAGCTGGCTAGAGCGCCTGCCTTGCACGCAGGAGGTCAACGGTTCGACTCCGTTATTCTCCACTATCTTTAAGAAGATAGAATATAGAAAAAAGAATATAGACTTGGTCTATTATCTATTCTCTATGTTCTTTATTCTGAAAAAGAAAAAGTTCATTGACATATTGAGATAAGAAAATAATAAAAAGTAGAAAGCGTTTTTTACAATTTTATTGTAAAAGACAAAAAAAAACGGTCATATTAATTTATGATTGGTACAATAAGCAAAATAAGGGCGTATGGGGGATGCCTTGGCTCTCAGAGGCGATGAAAGGCGTGATAAGCTGCGAAAAGCTACGGGGACGGGCACACACCGATTGATCCGTAGATACCTGAATGGGGCAACCCACTATGTTGAAGACATAGTACACCGATAGGTGGGCAAACCCGCTGAACTGAAACATCTAAGTAGGCGGAGGAGAAGAAAACAAAAGTGATTCCGTAAGTAGTGGCGAGCGAACGCGGATTAGCCCAAACCAATGTTGTTACGGCAAGATTGGGGTTGTAGGACCACGATATTTTATGTACAAGGAACCGGAAGTTACTGGAAAGTGACACCATAGAGGGTGATAGTCCCGTATGGGTAACGAGTATAATAGATAGTGGTATCCTGAGTAGGGCGGGGCACGTGAAACCCTGTCTGAATTTGGCGGGACCATCCGCTAAGGCTAAATACTCCTGAGAGACCGATAGTGAACCAGTACCGTGAGGGAAAGGTGAAAAGAACCGTGAATAACGGAGTGAAATAGATCCTGAAACCATACGCTTACAAGCGGTCGGAGCCCTTTCGTGGGGTGACGGCGTGCCTTTTGCATAATGAGCCTACGAGTTAACGTTGCTGGCAAGGTTAAGTGGTTAAGCCACGGATCCGTAGCGAAAGCGAGTCTGAATAGGGCGCTTTAGTCAGTAGTGTTAGACGCGAAACCGTGTGATCTACCCATGGGCAGGTTGAAGCTGTGGTAACACACAGTGGAGGACCGAACCGGTTGACGTTGAAAAGTCTTCGGATGACCTGTGGGTAGGGGTGAAAGGCCAATCAAACTCGGAAATAGCTCGTACTCCCCGAAATGCATTTAGGTGCAGCGTTAGTTATAAAGTTATATAGAGGTAGAGCTACTGATTGGATGCGGGGGCTTCACCGCCTACCAATTCCTGACAAACTCCGAATGCTATATAATGTTCACTAACAGTGAGGGCTTGGGTGCTAAGGTCCAAGTCCGAGAGGGAAAGAACCCAGACCATCAGCTAAGGTCCCCAAATATATACTAAGTTGAAAGAACGAGGTTTGTCTGCCCAGACAGCTAGGATGTTGGCTTGGAAGCAGCCATTCATTTAAAGAGTGCGTAACAGCTCACTAGTCGAGCGGACGAGCATGGATAATAATCGGGCATAAGTATATTACCGAAGCTATGGATTTACAAGCAATTGTAAGTGGTAGGGGAGCATTCTAACAGGGTTGAAGGTGTATCGTAAGGTATGCTGGACTGGTTAGAAAAGAAAATGTAGGCATAAGTAACGATAATGCGGGCGAGAAACCCGCACACCGAAAAACTAAGGTTTCCACAGCTATGCTAATCAGCTGTGGGTTAGTCTGGTCCTAAGGCGAACCCGAAAGGGACAGTCGATGGCTAACGGGTTAATATTCCCGTACTACTAATTACTGTGATGGGGTGACGGAGTGATGAAAGCGCCGCGAACTGACGGAATAGTTCGTTGAAGTACCTACCTATAAGACCCGCAGGCAAATCCACGGGTTTTGGGGAAATACGATAGTACTCGGAGTCTTCGGACAAAGAGATAGTGCGCCTAAGGGCTTCCAAGAAAAACCTCTAAACTTCAGGTAATTAGTACCAGTACCGTAAACCGACACAGGTAGTTGAGGAGAGAATCCTAAGGTGCTCGAGAGATTCATGGCTAAGGAATTAGGCAAAATAGACCCGTAACTTCGGGAGAAGGGTCGCCCTGAGTAATCAGGGCCGCAGTGAAGAGGTCCAGGCGACTGTTTATCAAAAACACAGGGCTCTGCAAAATCGTAAGATGAAGTATAGGGCCTGACACCTGCCCGGTGCTGGAAGGTTAAGAGGAGATGTTATCTTCGGAGAAGCATTGAATTGAAGCCCCAGTAAACGGCGGCCGTAACTATAACGGTCCTAAGGTAGCGAAATTCCTTGTCGGGTAAGTTCCGACCTGCACGAATGGTGTAACGATCTGGACACTGTCTCAGCCATGAGCTCGGTGAAATTGTAGTAACGGTGAAGATGCCGTTTACCCGCAGTGGGACGAAAAGACCCTGTGCACCTTTACTATAGCTTAGTATTGACCTTGGATAAATGATGTGTAGGATAGGTTGGAGACTGTGAAGTGGCGTCGCCAGGCGTTGTGGAGTCATTGTTGAAATACAACCCTTTGTTTATCTGAGGCCTAACCCCGTTTTACGGGGGACATTGCTTGGTGGGTAGTTTGACTGGGGTGGTCGCCTCCAAAAGAGTAACGGAGGCTTCTAAAGGTTCCCTCAGTACGCTTGGTAACCGTGCGTAGAGTGCAATGGCATAAGGGAGCTTGACTGAGAGACATACAGGTCGATCAGGTACGAAAGTAGAGCATAGTGATCCGGTGGTTCCGCATGGAAGGGCCATCGCTCAAAGGATAAAAGGTACGCCGGGGATAACAGGCTGATCTCCCCCAAGAGCTCATATCGACGGGGGGGTTTGGCACCTCGATGTCGGCTCGTCACATCCTGGGGCTGGAGAAGGTCCCAAGGGTTGGGCTGTTCGCCCATTAAAGTGGCACGCGAGCTGGGTTCAGAACGTCGTGAGACAGTTCGGTCTCTATCTACTGTGGGCGTTAGAAATTTGAGTGGATCTGATTCTAGTACGAGAGGACCGAATTGGACAAACCTCTAGTGTATCTGTTGTTCCGCCAGGAGCATCGCAGAGTAGCTACGTTTGGAAGGGATAAGCGCTGAAAGCATATAAGCGCGAAACCCACCACAAGATGAGATTTCTTTTAAGGATCGTGGGAGATGACCACGTTGATAGGCTATAGATGTAAAGGCAGTAATGTCATAGTCGAGTAGTACTAATAATCCGTAAGCTTATGTACACCCTTTTCCTCCCGAGTGATCGGGAGGAAGAAACTTTCTAAAAATAATAAATAAAAATACTTTTCTTTATCTCAGTATGTTAAGATATTGTGTAATGTTGATTAGCAACAGCTAATTACCCATTGCAAAACGGCCTTAAGGTGGTTATTGCGGCGGGGCTCACCTCTTCCCATCCCGAACAGAGTAGTTAAGCCCGCCTGCGCAGATGGTACTGCAGTTATGTGGGAGAGTATGTCGTCGCCTTTCTTTTGAAAACCCTGTTTCTAGCGAAACAGGGTTTTTTGTTTTACAAAATACTGGGGTAATGTTTTATAATGCTTTGTAGTTTAACCGCAAAGTGCGCAAGGAAAGTTTGTAATTGTTAAGTTCGCAAAGCTGGATCCGATGATATTTTGTGACCAAATGCAATTGTGGAAAGTTGTCTTTCTTTTTGTTTTTATTGATTCTTATTTTTTTTTTAAATAGCTTCTAGTTTGCTTTTTAAAAGAGAAGGACTAAAAAATCTTTTAATTGAATGTTGGTGGAAAGTTCACAAAGGCACAAGGCGTGATACTTTGGAATCTGGAATTTTAAAAATGACACTTCTCTTTATCTTAGATTGCGTTAGGGATGGCAGCGATATCCTTTTGCGATACTACAAGCCTCTGGCGAAACAAACTAATATCTCTATCGCAAAAGATTTAGCGTACAGCCCGACCCGAAGGGAAACGCCAAAATCAAGTATTGGATAATTTTCTGTAAAAGTTTCTGTTAAATTATATTCATTTTTAAGTTTTAAATTATGGTGTGTTAGCCTATCTAAATGTGAATCTGTATTTTTGTATTAAATATTATAATTTAAGTATGAAAAAAAGTATTGTATTGTTGACATTGTTTGTTCTCTCAAATTTAAATGCTCAACAACGCCCTAAGTTAGTGGTAGGGATTGTAGTAGATCAGATGAAAATGGAATATTTATATCGGTTTTCAGATGATTTTTCACCAAACGGATTTAAGAGATTGATGAATAATGGATATACTTTTCAGAATATGCATTATAATTACATGCCAACTTATACAGCCCCGGGACATGCATCAATTTATACTGGAACTACGCCAGCTACACATGGAATTGTAGGTAATGAATGGTTTAGCAGAACACTTGGAAAGCAAATGTATTGTACGGATGATGCAGGTGTGAAAACTGTTGGTGATGGTACAGCAGAAGAAGGTGCTATGTCTCCTAAAAATTTGCAAAGTACTACTATTACTGACGAAGTAAGAATGGCGACCAATTTTCAAGGAAAAGTAATTGGAATTAGCCTTAAAGATCGTGGCGCAATTTTGCCGGCAGGTCACTTTGCAAACTGGGCATTTTGGTACAGTAAAACCGGATCTTTTATTTCAAGTACTTTTTATGGAGAAAAATTACCTGAGTGGGTTATTCAATTCAATAATGAGAAACATTATATGCCATATATTAACAAAGGATGGGATTTGTACAAACCAGCTTCAACATATAACGAAAGTTTACCTGATGATAATCCTTATGAAGGTAAATTGTACGGAAGTGCAGCGCCTGTTTTTCCGTATGATTTAAAATCAATGTATGAAAAGAATGATGCTGGAATTCTAAGAGCAACTCCTTTTGGAAATGACTTACTGGCTGAATTTGCTAAGAAAGCTATTGAAAAAGAAGAATTAGGAAAGGATAATATTACAGACTTTTTAACTGTAAGTTTCTCTTCTACTGATTATGTAGGTCACTTACTTGGGCCACGTTCTATGGAACTTCAGGATACCTATTTGAGATTAGATCAAACAATCGCAGATTTCTTAAATTATCTGGATAAAACTGTTGGGAAAGGAAATTATTTACTTTTTCTAACTGCTGATCATGCAGGAGCTGAAAATGTGATTTATTTAAAAGATCATAAATATAATGTAGATAATTATCCTTCAAAAGAAGTTAAAAAAAGTTTACAGGATTTCTCTGTTAAAACATTTGGAGTTGATTTAATCTTAAACTACTCAAACTTTAATGTTTTCTTCAATAAACAAATTATTAAAGATAAAAAGTTAGATTTAGTAAAAGTAAAACAAGCTTTTAAGGATTTTTTAATAGCTCAGCCACAAGTTAAAAAAGTATATACTGAAGAAGAAATTTTAGCTAATGCAGGAAATGATTATTATTTGAATTTTGTCGCGAAAGGTTATGATGTCACCCAAAATGGTGATTTGGTAATTATTGATAAACCCGGAGTTATCGAGTACACAACTACAGGAACGTCACACGGAACGCCTTATTCTTATGATACACATGTGCCAGCTATTTTTTACGGATGGCATATTAAAAAAGGAGAATCTTATGATAAGAAAGCCATTACTGAGATTGCGCCAACAATTGCGCAAAAAATCAAAGTAACTTTCCCAAATGGAACTGAAGCAAAAGTGTTGCAAGAAGTTTTAGATGAGAAAAAATAGTTTCTCTCTAGCATACAAAATAAAACCTGTCATATAATGGCAGGTTTTTTTATGTGATAAAAAAAAGGCTTTTCAATTAAGAAAAGCCTTTTGAATAGTGTTTAGTAAGCACTTATTTAATGTTAGCACTATGCGTTTGCTAACACTAACTCTTCGTTAAAAGGAAGGTTCCAAGCTTCAGCAACTCCTTTGTAAAGAATTTTTCCGTTAGCAATGTTTAATCCTTTTTTCAATTCTTCATTTTCGTTACAAGCTTTTTCCCAGCCTTTATTTGCTAATTGCACCGCGTAAGGCAAAGTTGCATTAGTCAAAGCCAAAGTAGATGTGTAAGGCACAGCACCTGGCATATTTGCTACACAGTAGTGAACAATATCATCAATGATAAAAGTTGGATTTTCGTGAGTTGTAGGAGTACAAGTTTCGATACATCCACCTTGGTCAACTGCAACATCTACAACAACAGTTCCCGGGCGCATTAATTTAAGCATGTCACGAGTAATTAAGTGAGGCGCTTTTGCTCCTGGAATTAAAACTGCTCCAACAATTAAATCAGCTGTAGCAATTGCTTTTGTAATGTTGTAATGATTTGACATTTCTGTACTCACGTTTGCAGGCATAATGTCATCTAAATAACGTAAACGAGGCAAACTTAAATCCATAATAGTTACCTGAGCTCCTAAACCAGCCGCCATTTTTGCAGCTTGAGTTCCAACGATTCCCCCACCTAAAACTAAAACTTTAGCAGGAGGTACACCTGGAACTCCACCCAAAAGAATTCCTCTTCCTTTTAATGGTTTTTCAAGATATTTTGCTCCTTGCTGAATAGCCATACGACCGGCAACTTCAGACATTGGAACTAATAATGGTAAGCTGCGATCTGCTTTTTCAACCGTTTCATAAGCTAAACATACAGCACCTTTCTCAAGCATAGCATGAGTTAATGGTTCTGATGAAGCAAAGTGAAAGTAAGTAAATAATAATTGATCTTTTTTGATTAATGGATATTCAGATGCAATTGGTTCTTTTACTTTAATGATCATTTCAGCAATAGCATATACTTCCTCAATAGTGGCTAAAACAACCGCTCCGGCATTTGCATATTCCTCATCACTAAAACCACTTCCTAGACCAGCTGTTGCCTGAACATAAACTGCATGTCCGTGTTTTTTCATTTCAGAAACTCCGGCGGGAGTTAAAGCCACACGGTTTTCGTTATTTTTTATTTCTTTTGGAACACCTATTATCATTTTGTTATATTTTTTCGTTTTTATTGAAATTCTTTTACAAAACTACAGATAGAGAATATATTATGGATTGAGCACCTATAAATAAGAAAATATTATTTTATTTAATACTTTTACAGAAAAATATTCTTTTTGAGAGCCTACTATCTTGCTCAAAAAGAAAAAATGACTAAATTTTATTAATTACAGAAAACGTTTTCGTTATGGCTTTAGATGAAATTGACAAAAAAATCCTACGACTTTTGCAAGAAAATGCGCACTATACTTTAAAAGATATTGCAAACAAAATAAATCTGTCTCTTACACCTGTACATGATCGGGTTAAACGGCTTGAAAAAGAAGGTGTTATTGAGAAGTATGTTTCAATTTTAAACAAGAAAAAATTAGGCAATAATCTCACGGTTTATTGTCAGGTAACGCTAACGAAACAAACATATGATACTTCAGAAGGATTTAATCAGTCGATTTTGAATTTGCCTGAAGTGGTGGAATGTAATTACGTATCCGGAAACTTTGATTATATGCTTAAAATTATAATTCCAGATATGGAAAGTTACCATCAATTTCATCAAAAAAAATTATCAATATTACCTGAGGTGTCTTTAATTAATACTGTTTTTGTAATTTCAGAAGTTAAGAGCACAACTGTTCTGCCTATATAATCTAAACTATTCCTATTGTGTTCTTTTTCATTCAAACAAAAACCACCAAGCACTGCCTGATGGTTTTAAAAATAATGGGTGGTTTTGGTTTTATATTAATAGTAAGTAAAACGTCTCACTTTGGCAATGTATTTGGCCAATCGAATAACCTGATGACTGTAGCCGTATTCGTTATCGTACCAAATATAGAGCACAATGTTTTTTCCGTCATTTGATACAATTGTGGCGTTGCTGTCATAAATAGAGGGAGCAGATGTTCCAACGATATCAGATGAAACTAATTCATTATTTAATGAATATTTTATTTGCTCTACTAATTCTCCTTCGAGAGCATATTTTTTCATGATTTTGTTAATTGAAGCAATAGAAGTTGCCTTTTTAACTTCTAAATTCAAAACAACTAGAGATCCATTTGGAACCGGAACTCTAATAGCATTCGAAGTCAATTTTCCTTCTAATGAGGGCAAAGCTTTCGCAACAGCACTTCCGGCACCAGTTTCGGTAATAACCATATTTAAAGCTGCAGCTCTTCCGCGACGGTATTTTTTATGCATATTATCAACCAGATTCTGATCGTTTGTATAGGCATGAATAGTTTCCAGATGGCCTTTTACCACTCCCAAAGTATCTTCAATAGCTTTTAAGACAGGAGTTATGGCATTTGTCGTACAGGAAGCGGCGGAGAAAATATCAATTTCGTCAGGATTATATTCATTATGATTTACACCATGAACAATATTAGGTATTCCTTTTCCGGGAGCTGTCAATAAAACTTTGCTAGTTCCTGGTGAAGTCAAATGCTTTTTTAAAGCTTCTTCAGTTGTAAAAGCTCCCGTATTATCAATTACCAACGCATCATTGATTCCGTATTGAGTATAGTCAATTTCTTCCGGTGCATTTGCAGTGATAATATGTACCGTAGTTCCGTTTATAATCAAAGCATTATTTTTTGGATCAGCAATTACAGATCCCTGAAAATCTCCATGAATAGAATCATAACGTAAAAGAGAAGCTCGTTTCTCTAAAGTTGATGTGTCGTTCTTGTCACGTGTTACAATCGCTCTTAAGCGCAATTGGTTTCCTTTACCAGTTTTAGACATTAATTCCCGGGCTAATAATCTGCCAATTCTACCAAAACCATATAAAACAACATCTTTTGGCTGAATTTCTTCTGATGATTTAGCCTTTTTTAATTTATCGATTACAAAATATCTTGCATCAGGATATTTTTCATCTTCTAAACGATATTCATAAGTTAGTTTTCCAAGATCTAATTTTGCAGGAGGAAGATCTAAGGTTAAGATAACTTTTGCGATTTCAACTGAATCAAAAATGGTGATAGGTTTACCCACAAATTCACCTGCATATTGATGCAAATTGATTATATCGCTGACATTTTTATCCAATAATTGATTCTTGAATAAGACCATTTCAATGGATTTGTCATACCATAAATCGCTTATGATTTTAATTAATTCGACACCAGCTCTTCTTCGGTCGACTTGTAATGATACCTCTTTTTGGTACAAAGATTTGTTACTCATAATTGATTAAATTGAAAAAATAAATACACGAATATTTTTGAATTTGGCGCAAAAGTATTTATTTCAATCGATTTCGTAAGCTATTTTGTGATTTATTTTTAAAAACCTCTACGAAATAAAAAAGCCATCCTGATTTTTCAGAATGGCTTAGTTTTGGGAAATAAAAAGAATTAGATGATAACTCGGATGATCTCTCCTTTTTTATTAATCATTTCAATTCGTATGCTTTGATTTTCGTCTTTTTGGCCTAAAAGTTTTGAAACCGTTTCGATATCTGTTGCTTTTATATTGTCAATACTCAAAATAATATTGCCTTGTAATTCATTATTATATTGTTTGAGATTTTCGTTTGTCAGCGCTTTTATTTTTACACCATAGTTTAGACCGAATCTCTTTTTATCGGTAGCATCTATATTTTCTAATTCGATTCCTTTAAATTCAGTACTAAAAAATTCATTTTTGCTCAAGGTAACAGGAACTACTTTGTTTTTTCCATCACGAATATAGGTTACCTGAACGACATCATTTGGTCTTTTTGTATTAATATATCCTGAAAAATCAGCATAAGTAGCAATGTCCCGATTATCTAATTTTACGATAATATCTCCTTTTTGAAGACCAGATTTTTCGGCTCCTGATTGTTTATTTACTTTATTGATATAAAAGCCCTGAGTTTGAGAGACACCTAGTTCTTTGGACGCGGCATTATTAAGTTCGCCACCTTCGACACCCAGTATCGCTCTTTGTACATTACCAAACTCCATGATATCTTCGATAATTTTTCTGGCAATATTTGATGGCACTGCAAATGAGTATCCTACATAAGATCCTGTTGTGGAGGATATCATAGTGTTAATGCCAATTAATTCTCCACGAGTATTTACCAATGCACCTCCACTATTGCCCGGGTTTACAGCAGCATCTGTCTGAATAAAAGATTGTATTCCGTTTGTGTCCAAATTTCTGGCTTTCGCCGAAACAATTCCGGCAGTTACAGTCGAAGTTAGGTTGTACGGATTTCCAACAGCCAGAACCCATTCGCCAACTTTTACAGCATCAGAATTTGCAAAAACAGTATAAGGTAATTTTTCATCGGTATTGATTTTTAATAATGCAATATCCATTTTAGAATCAGTTCCAATAAGTTTTGCTGTATATGATTTTTTATTGTTTAAAGTAATTTCAATTTCGGTAGCATTTTTTATCACGTGATTATTGGTTACAATATAACCATCTGCAGAAATAATAACCCCGGATCCTGTTCCTACCTGTTCTTGTGTTTGTTGACCTCCGTAACCATAAAAGTATTCTAACATCGGATTAGTTACGGTTCTGCGAGACACATTTTTTACGTGTACTACAGTATGAATAGTTTTATCTGCTGCTGCAGTAAAATCAACAGTTTCCGCAGCCAATCCTACTTGCTTTGAGAAAGAATTTGGAGCAAGAGTTACTACTGGATTTTTTGTACCAAAAACAGAGTCGTTATTTTCAAATAATAACTTGTATGCACCAAGTGTAGTAGCACCACTTAAAAGTGATACTAAAAATAGGGTAGAAAATCGTTTCATAGTTGATCAATATTTAAGTTATCTAATGTAAAATTATATCAAAAAAAATCTGAAGTAAAGTCGTTTAACTCTGTTTAACAATGATTAACATATCATTAATAGTTCGTACTTTTGTATTTCTCAATTCAAGAAAAATGCAAGTAGAATTTTATAAATATCAAGGAACAGGAAACGATTTCGTAATGATTGATAATCGTTTAGATTTTTTCCCCAAGAAAGATACGAAATTAATTGAACGTTTGTGCGACAGACGATTCGGAATAGGAGCGGATGGACTTATTTTGTTAGAAAATGATACTGAAACTGACTTTAGAATGGTATATTATAATTCAGATGGAAATCAGAGTTCAATGTGCGGAAATGGAGGTCGTTGTTTAGTAGCATTTGCCAATCAATTGGGTGTAATTGAAAACAAAGCTACATTTATTGCAACAGATGGTTTACATCATGCTTCTGTTGGTGATGATGCTATTATTTCGTTACAAATGATTGACGTTGATGAAGTGCAAAAAAAAGGTTCTTATACTTTTTTAGACACAGGTTCCCCACATCATGTTCAGATTGTTGATGATTTAGAACATTATAATGTAAAAGAGAATGGTGCCGCAATTCGTTATGGGGAGTTGTATGGAGAAAAAGGAAGTAACATTAATTTTGTAAAAAAAGTCGATGACAGTACTTTTTCACTTCGTACCTACGAAAGAGGAGTAGAAGATGAAACGCTGGCTTGTGGTACTGGAGCAACTGCAGTAGCTATTGCTATGAACGCTATTGGTGAGACAGATAAAACTTCGATTAACCTAAATGTTGAAGGAGGAAAATTAACCGTTTCTTTTGATAAATTAGGAGATCATTTTACGAATGTTTTCTTAACCGGACCAGCAAAATTTGTTTTTAAGGGAACAATAGAAATTTAATCAATAATGTCAGTCTGAGACAAGTCGAAGACAAATATATAATCAACAATGATTACACTGAAAGGCGAAAATATTTATCTTCGAGCATTAGAACCTAATGATTTAGAGTTTGTATATGCGATGGAGAATGATGAAAATATTTGGGAAGTCAGTAACACACAAACGCCTTATAGTCGATTTTTGGTTAGGCAATATCTCGAAAATGCACAACAGGATATTTACGAAGCAAAACAACTTCGTCTGGCAATTTGCCAGGATCAGGATTTTCCGGCGATTGGTTTAATTGATTTATTTGAATTTGATCCAAAAAATAACAGAGCAGGAGTTGGAATCGTTATTCAGAGTGGTGAAAATAGAAACAATAAAATTGGATCTGAGGCATTAGAACTTTTAATTAAGTATTCCTTTCATAATTTAAATTTACATCAATTGTATGCAAATATTGCTGTAGGAAATGTACCAAGTATAGCTCTTTTTACTAAATTTGGCTTTGAGAAAATAGGAATTAAAAAAGATTGGATTTTGCTCAATAACCGCTATCACGATGAAGCAATTTTTCAGTTAATTAACAAACAAATTTAAACTTTAGACTTTGAGCTTAAAAAAAATAATCACGATATCTGCTGTAGCTGTAATTTCAGTTTTAATGATTTATGGTTTTATTTTAATTAATAAAATATTCAGCGCCAATACCAAATTCGAAGAAAAAGAACTTTATGTATATGTTCCAACTGGTGCAAATTATACTGATGTAAAGAAAATATTAGAACCCTATATCAAGAATTTTGACAATTTTGAAATGGTTGCCAATAAAAGAAGCTATCCTGAAAATGTAAAATCCGGTCGTTTTTTACTTAAAAAAGACATGAATAATCTTGATTTAGTTCGTGCGATGCGAGCTAATATTCCTGTAAAATTGGCTTTTAATAATCAGGAGCGCTTAGAAAATTTTGCCGGAAGAGTAGGTGCAGAGATTGAAGCAGATAGTTTGTCTTTAATGAAAGCAATTAAAGATCCTGCTTTTTTGAAAGAAAATGGTTTTAATGAAGATAATGTATTTGCTATGTTTATTCCCAATACTTATGAAATTTACTGGAATACGTCTGCAGAGAAATTCCGTGATAAAATGATTAAGGAATACCATAATTTCTGGACTCCTGAAAGAATAGAAAAAGCAAAGAAACAAGGATTAACACCTGTACAAGCAACAATTTTGGCCTCAATCGTTCATAAAGAATCTGTCAAAAAAGATGAAAGACCTCGCATTGCCGGCGTTTATTTGAATCGTTTACGATTAGAAATGCCGTTGCAGGCAGATCCAACTGTTATTTATGCCTTGAAATTAAAAGATAATAATTTTGATCAGGTTATCAAAAGAGTTTTTTATAATGATTTGGTAATGAAATCGCCTTATAATACGTATGTAAACATAGGACTTCCGCCAGGGCCAATCGCAATGCCTGATATTACTGCTCTTGAAGCGGTTTTAAACCCGGAAAAAAACGATTATATTTATTTTTGTGCAAGTGTAGATCGATTTGGTTATCACGAATTTGCGGCTACTTATGAAGAACATACTAAAAATGCAAAAAAATATTCAGACTGGATTGCTAGCCAGGGGGTAACAAGATAAATGAGCATTTGCATGTAGTGCAATTGAAATTATATGGAAAACCGAAGCTTTTATGGCTTCGGTTTTTTTTATTATAGTTTGATAGGGAGGTATTTTTTTATTTCCTACATAAAAAAACATGACACCTAAGCATTTCGGAAAACCGTTGCAAATTCATTTAATTGCAATTTTTGTACTTATGGAATGTTATGAAAATACTTTTGACAAAAAAAGCATTTGCTTTCAGGTAAATTTTAATTTTTCGTAAAAAACCAGACTTCGAATTTGAGTAAAAAGTATCTTTTATTTCGATTCGATTTATGTGAATTTTTAAAATCAAATTCATTTTTCGTTGTTAAAAACGAGATTTTAAAGTAGGTTTTTTCTTGTTTTTTGTTTGAATTTGATAAAAAAATGCTAAAAAAGCCCTTTTTTTTTACTCTTTTTTTTAGTTTTTGGAGCTAATTTCAGAAGCTGTTCGATCGCTCGAATACTCGGTCAATAAAGGGATTAAAAGAGATTATTGTATTTTATAAAATATGTAAAACGCTGATTATGAGTATTGTTTTGTATTTCTTATCTTTGCACCGTAGAAATTTCAAGAGGGTGACAGCGTCTTGAAGAAAAACAATTTATGATAAAGAAGTGGTATTTTTATGCGAGTTTGATCGTTATTATTACATTTTTGAGTTTGGGTTTTAAACCCTTTAATATGGAAACCAAACCGTGGTTCCTAATCGAAAAAACAGATGGATCTGAATACGTATTTCCATCGCAAGAAGAGGATGATTATCCTACAGAAAAAAAGGTAAATGTTCTATTTACAGAAAAGCGCCTTATAAGTTTTAAAGAAGCAGTTGCTTTTAAAGAATCTCAAGGAAAATACCGATTGGTAAATTCATTGGGTTACATGGGAAAATACCAATTTGGTTCTAAAGCCTTAAGAGCGGTTGGTGTTCATAATAATAAAGCATTTTTAAAAGATCCTGCCTTACAGGAAAAAGCATTTATTGCTTTGCTATCCAAAAACAAATGGATTTTACGTAATGAAATTCAAAAGTATCAAGGTAAAATTATCAGTGGCATTCAAATTACCGAATCTGGAATTTTGGCAGCTGCACACCTTGGAGGTGCTGGTTCAGTTAAAAACTTTTTCAAAAATAATGGAAACAGACATTTTAAAGATGCCTATGGAACTTCATTGAAAAGTTACATGAAAGCCTTTGGAGGTTATGATTTATCCCATATTGAGGCAGATAATGATGCTACAATACACGATCAAATTTAGAATAAGCATAAAAAAATCCCGAAATTGTTCGGGATTTTTTTATGCTCTTTAGTCAATTAAGATTTCTAAGATTTTAATAGCTGCTTCACTGATTTTAGTTCCTGGCCCAAAAACAGCTACGGCTCCGGCATCAAACAGAAATTGATAATCTTGCGCCGGAATTACACCGCCAACAATTACCATGATATCTTCACGTCCGTGTTTTTTAAGTTCTTCAATAACTTGAGGGACCAATGTTTTATGTCCTGCAGCCAGTGATGAAACGCCTAAAATATGCACATCATTTTCAACAGCTTGTTTGGCTGCTTCGGCTGGAGTTTGAAAAAGAGGACCTATATCTACATCAAAACCTACATCAGCATATCCGGTTGCGACTACTTTTGCGCCGCGATCATGTCCGTCTTGTCCCATTTTGGCAATCATGATTCTGGGACGTCTTCCTTCTTGTTTGGCAAAGGCATTAGCTAATTGTTTTGCCTTCTCAAAATTCTCGTCATTTTTTATTGCTGCACTATACACACCGCTAAAGGATTTAATCTGTGCTTTGTATCTTCCAAAAATACTTTCAAGAGCATCGCTGATTTCGCCTAATGTTGCTCTGTTTCGAGCAGCTTCAATAGCAATTTCTAATAAGTTTCCTTGTCCGGTTTTGGCACAAAGTATTAATTTTTCGAGTGATTGATTTACTTTTTCAGTATCTCTTTTTGCTTTTATCTGTTCTAGTTGCTCTAATTGTTGTTTGCGGACCATTTGGTTGTCTACATCCAAAATATGCAAAGGATCTTCTTTTTCCAGTCGGTATTGATTAACACCAACAATAATATCTTGTCCGCTATCTATTCTGGCTTGTTTTCTGGCAGCTGCTTCTTCTATTCGTAGTTTTGGAATTCCTGCTTCAATAGCTTTTGTCATTCCTCCTAATTCCTCTACTTCTTCAATTAGTTTCCAGGTACTTTTTAGAATTTCATTAGTTAAACTTTCAACATAATAACTTCCTCCCCAAGGATCAACAGTTTTTGTGATTTTAGTTTCTTCCTGTAAAAAAATCTGAGTATTACGAGCAATCCTTGCCGAAAAGTCTGTTGGTAATGCAATCGCTTCATCTAAAGCATTAGTATGTAAGGATTGAGTTCCTCCAAAAGCAGCGGCAGTAGCTTCGATACAAGTTCTTGCCACATTATTAAACGGATCTTGTTCTGTTAGACTCCAGCCACTTGTCTGGCAATGCGTTCTTAGAGCTAATGATTTATCGCTTTTAGGATTAAATTGTTGTACTAATTTTGCCCAAATCATTCTTCCGGCACGCATCTTGGCGATTTCCATAAAATGATTCATACCAATTGCCCAAAAGAAAGAAAGGCGAGGGGCAAACTCGTCAATCGTCATTCCTGTAGAAAGTCCGGTTCTGATATATTCTAAACCATCAGCCAGCGTATAAGCCAATTCAATATCAGCAGTTGCTCCGGCTTCCTGCATATGATATCCTGAAATCGAGATCGAATTAAATTTAGGCATTTTCTTGCTCGTAAATTCAAAGATATCAGCTATAATCTTCATAGAAGGCGTTGGAGGATAGATATAAGTATTACGAACCATAAACTCTTTCAGGATATCATTCTGGATCGTGCCGGATAATTTTTCAATGGCAACACCTTGCTCTTCTGCTGCAACGATATAAAATGCCATAATTGGCAAAACGGCGCCGTTCATAGTCATTGAAACTGACATTTCATCAAGTGGAATCTGATCAAATAGAACTTTCATGTCTTCGACAGAATCGATGGCAACTCCGGCTTTCCCTACATCACCCACAACTCTTTCATGATCTGAGTCATAACCACGATGCGTTGGTAAATCAAATGCGATCGAAAGCCCTTTTTGTCCTGCTGCTAAATTTCTTCGGTAAAAAGCATTACTTTCTTCAGCGGTCGAAAATCCTGCATATTGTCTAATCGTCCATGGTCGTCTTACGTACATAGTAGCATATGGTCCACGTAAATTCGGTGCAAAGCCAGCTCCGAATTCTAAGAACTCTAAATCCTCAATATCTTTTTCAGAATAAGTTTTTTTGAGTTCAATTCCTTCAGCCGTGTAAAAGTTTTCAGTTATAGAATTGGGATTATTGGCCAGTTTGTCTAACTTTTCATTTTTTACATTTAACTTAATATGTTTAAGGTCTTTTCTTATCATGGAAATACTCTTTTGAGCAGGTTTATTAATTACTTAGAAAAAATATTTATTCAAGTTCTAATCTTTCTTGTTCCAGCTTCTCAGCTAATCTTTTTTCTATAATAGGTGTAATTAAAGTTTTTCGAGGTTTTATTTTTACAAAAGGAAACAATTCTAAATCATGCTTCATCTTGTCATCTTTATTAGGATATTTATTTGTTCCTAATAAAACTTCTTTTTTAGAATCGAACAATTCCTGCTCTTTTACAGCGCTTTCCTGAATCTTCTTTTTGATAGTTCCGTCGTTTAGAAGTTTTAAAAATCCACCATTTGCCTCGATATCTTTAAATAAAGTTAAACTTTTCTCGGCCAATTGTGTGGTTAGACTTTCTATATAATAACTTCCATCAGCCGGATTATTGACTTTGTCGAAGTAACTTTCGTGTTTTAAAACCAATAATTGATTTCTGGCAATTCTATCACCAAATTCATTGTCTTTATGGTATAATGAATCATAAGGTAAATTTGCAACAGCATCTGCACCGCCTAATATGGCTGACATACATTCGGTTGTGGTACGAAGCATGTTTACGTTATAATCGTAAATCGTTTTATTACGTTTGGTTGGTGTTACCAAAAAATGACATTCTAAATTGGGATTGTATTCTGAAGCGATCAATTTGAAAAGCATTCGTAAAGCACGAAGTTTTGCAATTTCAAAAAAATAATTGGTGCCTACAGATATTTCAAAAACAATTGGTTTTGTAATACTTGGTAAACGATTCAAATATTCATTGGCATGCGCTAAACTATAGGCTATTTGTTGTGTAATATTGGCACCTGCATTTTGATACAAACCTGAATCTATACTTAATAAATTAAGATTTGTTGTTGCTTTTGAAATTTTTTCAATCGTTTCAAAATTATTTTTATCTGATGTAGTAAACCAGTTCCCTTCTCTTGCAAAATGACCAATTGGGTCAATATTACAATAAAAAATAGCTTTTTTCTGAATTGAAATAGTGTCTAATATTTTTACGAAATCGATTGAAATAAACGATAAATTAAAGTAAACTGTTCTGTTTTCTAAAGGAAGAGTTTCTAATAATTTTTTGACATCAATTTTTTCGTTTTGTATGGTAAAACGCAAACTTTCCGCACCTCTTTCGATAGTGTTAATGGCTCTTTGAATCGATTTCTCAATATCATAAACAAAGATGTTTTGGCAAATTTTAAAATTAGATGCTTCTGTTTGTACTGAAGCAGTTTTTGAAAATTCATCGATATGATAAAATGGTTTTACCTGAATATCTTCCGGAGAATTCCAAATAACAGTTTCGTTATAATCAGCTCCGTCTAATTCGAACTGAATTTTTTGTTTCCATTGTTTGGATGAAATCGGATTAAAATCGTCGAATAGGGTAGTAGCCATTGGGATTGTGTGCTTTTTTCTGATTATTCTTTAGTGTCTTGAATAGTATCTCCTTCAAATTGGATGATATAAATATCTTCGCTGTCTTTTTTCATGAAATACTTTTCGCGAGCATATTTTTCTATTTGTTCAGGGTTTTTAAGTTGCTTAATTTGTTCCTGATCTTTTTTTATTTCGACCTGGTAATACTTTTTGTTGTCTTGTAGTTCGTTGATCTGGTTGTCTAAAAAGCGATGATCAAAATAAGAGTAATTGTCTAAGAAGAACATCCAGATTACAAAAAAGAGTAAAACCCAGACATATTTGTTGCCTACTAATTTGAACCAGCGTTTGCCTTTATATGGATTTTTGAATTTCATTTTCTCTTTGACTGATTACTTCTTATAATTTTGATTGGTGTTCTAGCCCCGATGGAGCCGATATCCTTTTTATGGCTTTTTCTGCCATAAAAAGATAAAGGCGAGAGCGGGAAATAGCTCCTTATTTCTATGGAATAAATTTACGATAAAATTTATGAAATTCGTTGATTAATTACAGCACGAACTACATCAATGGCAACAGTATTGTATTTATCATTAGGAATAATAATATCTGCGAAGGCTTTTGAAGGTTCTATAAATTGCTCATGCATAGGTTTTAAAGTGTTCTGATAACGTGTTAAAACCTCGTCGATATCGCGTCCGCGTTCAGAAATATCTCTCTTTAAACGACGAATTAATCTTTCGTCAGAATCAGCGTGAACATATACTTTAACGTCAAAAAGGTCGCGTAGCTCAGGATTCGTTAAAATTAATATCCCTTCAACAATCATTACCTTTCTTGGATGCGTTGATACCGTATCGTCAGTTCTGTTGTGCTGAATGAATGAATATACCGGTTGGTCGATAGTTTCGCCTTCTTTTAAAGCTTTTAAATGTTTTACCAATAATTCAAAATCGATCGCGCGCGGGTGATCAAAATTGATTAATGCTCTTTCGTCGAATGACAAATTATGGGTTTCTTTATAGTACGAATCCTGAGAAATTACGCCCACTTCAGTGTCTGGTAATTCGTTCATGATCTGGTGTACCACCGTTGTTTTTCCACTTCCTGTTCCTCCTGCAATTCCAATAATGAGCATAATTTTATATTATATATTTTGTTCGGCAAAAATAATAATTTAACTGGATTGTCTACACATATTAACTTATTTAACCATATAAGTTATATAAGTAAATTTAAGCAAACAGATCTTTAAACAATTTATTACTTCATTGAACTTATATTACTTATATGGTAAAAAACATAAAAAAATCCCGAAAGTAGAACCTTCGGGATTTGGTGCAATCAGTATAGTTTATAAAAAATATTCTGAATTTAGTAAGCACGTAAAATTATTTATTCTTTTTTGCTTTTATCATCATTTCAAGCTGGTCCCAAAGTTCTTCAGGAATTGCTTCTAGTAAATTAAATTGCCCTGCGCCTTTTAGCCATTCTCCACCATCAATAGTAATCACTTCACCATTTACATAAGCTGAAAAATCAGATACTAAATAAGCTGCCAAATTTGCTAATTCCTGATGATCACCTACACGTTTCAATGGAACTTTTTTGGCCATGTCAAATTTTTCAGCAAGATCGCCCGGCAATAATCTGTCCCATGCACCTTTTGTAGGGAATGGTCCCGGAGCGATTGCATTAGAGCGGATTCCGTATTTTGCCCATTCGACTGCTAAACTGCGCGTCATGGCTAACACTCCTGCTTTTGCAGTAGCACTTGGTACAACATAAGCTGAACCAGTCCAGGCATAAGTAGTAACTATATTTAAAATTGTAGATGATTTTTGTTTGGTATCGATCCAGTGCTTACCAAAAGCAAGCGTACAGTTTTTAGACCCTTTTAATACGATATCTATAACAGTATCAAATGCATTTGCAGATAAACGTTCTGTTGGAGAAATAAAATTTCCGGCAGCATTATTCAAAAGAACATCAACTTTGCCAAAAGCTTTTAAAACTTCCTGAAGCATGTTTTCTACTTCTTCATAATGACGAACATCACATTGAAGTGGTAAACATTTACCTCCTGTTTCAGTTTCAAGTTCAGTTGCAGTAGCTTTTAGCTTGTCTAAATCTCTTGAAGTAATCGCTACCTGAGCGCCTAATTCTAAGAAATATTTTGTCATTGCTTTTCCTAAACCGCTTCCGCCACCTGTAACTACTATGACTTTACCTTTTAAAGCGTCATCTCTTAACATTTTATCTGTATAGCTCATATTTTTTTCTTTTTATTACAATATTAATTAAATAAATAGGATGCGCGCATAATAATGTTATAAATTTTTGATAAACTTTATATATCACACAATTTTTTTGCGGCAGATTCTAAAGTAAAATCATCTTTGGCAAAGCAAAAACGTATTAATTTTTGGTCTTTATGATCAGAATAAAAAGTAGAAATAGGGATAGCAGCAACGCCATGATCGGTTATTAGTTTTTTACAAAAAGTAACATCATCGTCGTTTGAAATACTTGCATAAGAAGCCACCTGAAAATAAGTTCCTTCGCAAGGTTTTAACTCAAAACGACTATTTTGAAGTGATTTCTGGAAATAATCTCGTTTTTCCTGATAGAATTTCCCTAAAAGATTGACATTTACAAGATCTAAATATTCACTAATGGCAGCTTGTGAAATACTGTTGACGCTAAAAACCAAAAACTGGTGTACTTTTTTAATTTCTTTCATCAAATGTTCGGGTGCAACAGTATAGCCTATTTTCCAGCCCGTAATATGAAATGATTTTCCAAAAGAAGAAACCATTATGCAACGGTTTAAAAGAAAATCTTTAGTGTGTGCAGAAATATGTTTTTCTTCGAAAGTGATGTATTCATAAACTTCATCTGATAAAACAATAATGTCAGGATGTTTTGATAGTAGTTTTTCTAGTTGAAGAAAATCTTCTTCTGTCAAAATTTTTCCTGTTGGGTTATGCGGATTATTGATAATAATCATCTTTGTTTTTGGCGAACAGGCTTTTTCTATGGTTTCCCAATTTGGTGTATAATTGTCATTTAAAGCTACCCGAACAGGTTTTGCATTACAAAGAAGAACAGGGGATTCATAAGAGTCATAACTCGGATCCAGAATAATAACTTCGTCACCTGTTTTTACCAAGGCCAAAATTGAAGTGAAAATTCCCTGAGTTGCGCCGGCAGTAACTAAGATTTCTGTTTCAGGAACAATTATTCTGTTGTATGAACTCTGAACCAATTTTGCAATCTGATTCATCAATGGAGGAAAACCTGCCATTGGTGTATACTGGTGCACATTTTCTTTCGATAATTTTGCCAAAATAGCTGTTAATCTTTCGTCTACAGGAAAATTCGGAAATCCCTGCGAAAGATTTATTGCATTATATTCGGTTGCCATTTTAGACATGACCGTAAAAATGCTTGTTGTTACATTTGGAAGTTTGCTCATGAAATTAGATTAAGAAAAAGATTGATAATTGCAGACTTATAGCTGTACAGGCACAACAAGTGAGTATATAGTTCTGACTCCTTTACCGTTTAGTTTTCCAGGTTTCCATGTAGGAGATAATTTTAAAACCCTTACCAGTTCCTCTCCGCTGTAAGATGCAATATCTCGAAGGATTTTTATATCACTTAATGAACCGTTTATTTCAATATTAAAAGTGGCGAATACTTTTCCTTGCAAAGTTGGTCTCTTGTTTGATTTTTTATAGTTTCTCTCTATAAATTGATGAAATTCTACTTTTTCTCCTGGGAACTCTGGTTTTACGTCAATCCCAATAGGGTTGTATATGTCGATTTCGTTAGGAGGAATGATATTTCCATTTATATTTTTCGGAGGTTCAGGAATTCTCCTGATCTCCTTTTGTGAAAATGTTTTTTGCGCAACACAAATTAGAATTAGTATTAAAAACTTTTTCATGATATAGTGTCTTAAAGTTAGTTTACATTTTATGTATAATAAAAATCGTAGGTCGATTATGTAAATCAACTTTTAGTTTTTTCCAATCTGCAACACGCAATGTTTTAATAAATTCTGTTGGTAACGTAATATCAGTCGCAATACATAAATGCGTCGAAGGATTTAATATTTGAAGAATATCTTCAACTAATTTATTGTTTCGATAAGGAGTTTCAATAAAAAGTTGAGATTGATTTTTGTCCTGCGATAATTTTTCAAAATACTTCAATGCCGATTTTTTCTCGTCTTTATCAATTGGCAAATACCCGTTGAAAGTAAAACTTTGTCCGTTCATTCCGGAAGCCATCATTGCTAACAATATAGACGAAGGACCAACTAACGGAACAACCTGAATTCCTTTTTCATGTGCTAATTTTACAATTACAGCACCGGGATCAGCAACACCCGGACAACCAGCTTCACTCATTAATCCTACGTTTTTTCCTTCCAGCAAAGGTTTGATAAAATCTAAATGCTCGCTTGGTTCGGTACGTTTATTAAGGGTGAAAAGTATTAGTTCTGATTGTTTTTTTTCCGGCGAAACCGCTTTTATTGATTTTCTTGCCGTTTTTTCGTTTTCAACAATATAATGATCTATAAAATCGATACTTCTTTTTACGGTTTGTGGCAAAACATCCATTGGATCGCTTTCGCCCATTGTTGTTGGAATTAAATATAATTTTCCTAGAAGTTTCATTTTGTGATATTTTAGAGTTTAAACAAAAATGTATTTTAATTACCAGTTAAGTAATTAAAATACAAATTAAATTATGAATGTTTTTTGATAAGTTTTTTGGCAATAATTTCAGCAGCTTCATCCAGCATTTTATATACATCGTCAAAGCTATTTGTTGCTCCGTAATAAGGATCAGGAACATCTGTATTTTTATTAGGAAAAAGTTCTTTTAGAATAAGCTGAACTTTGTTTTTGTGTTCAGGCGTTTTTGCAAGATGAATTACGTCGCTATAATTGGAACTGTCCATTACATAAATGTAATCAAACTCATCAAAATCGGTGATTTTAAATTGTCGTCCCTTTTGAGCGTCTATGCATAATCCATTTTTCTGGGCTACTGCAATCGAACGTTTGTCCGGAGCATTACCTACGTGCCATGAACCTGTTCCGGCTGAATCAACAATAAATTTATCATGGGGTAATTTTGATGCTAGAATACCTTCGGCTAAAGGTGATCTGCAAATATTTCCCAAACAAACCATTAAAATTTTTACTGGCATGATTCGCGTTTATAGCGTTAGTTTTTTGTTAATGTCTTCGACAAATTTCTTGAATTGTTTGTCTGTAGAAACTAAATTGTCAACAGTTTTACAAGCATGTAATACAGTAGCGTGATCACGATCTCCAATTTGTGAGCCAATGTTTGCTAAAGAAGCTTTTGTGAATTTCTTTGCAAAAAACATAGCCAATTGTCTTGCCTGTACCACGTGTCTTTTTCTGGTTTTTGATTGAAGTGTTTCAATGTCTAACTGGAAATAGTCTGATACAATTTTTTGAATATAATCGATAGAGATTTCTCTCTTTACGTTTTTAACAAATTTCTCAACAACGCTTTTAGCCAACTCAATTGTAACTTCTTTTTTATTGAAAGAAGATTGTGCAATTAACGATATAATAGCACCTTCAAGTTCTCTAACATTGCTTTTGATATTGCGTGCAACATATTCAATAATATCTTCCGGGATTTCAACACCATCGCGATAAAGAATGTTTTTTAAGATCGAAATTCTGGTTTCGTAATCCGGCTGGTGTAATTCAGCAGACAATCCCCATTTAAAACGAGATAATAAACGTTGCTCAATATCCTGCATGTCAACAGGAGCTTTGTCCGAAGTCAAAATTACCTGTTTTCCGTTTTGGTGTAAATAGTTAAAAATATGGAAAAATACGTCCTGAGTTCCTGATTTTCCAGATAAAAACTGAACATCATCAATAATCAAAACGTCGATTAATTGGTAAAAGTGAATGAAATCATTACGATTATTCTTTTTAACCGAATCAATATATTGTTGTGTAAAAATTTCGGCAGAAATATATAAAACCGTCTTTTCAGGATATTTATCTTTTACTTCTACACCTATAGCATGTGCTAAGTGTGTTTTTCCTAAACCAACTCCACCAAAAATCAATAAAGGATTAAATGATGTTCCTCCAGGTTTATTGGCAACAGCCATACCTGCAGAACGGGCTAAACGGTTAGAATCACCTTCAAGGAAATTGTCAAAACTGTAGTTCGCATTTAATTGCGATTCAATTTTAAGATTTCTAATTCCGGGAATTACAAACGGATTTTTAAGTTCAGGGTTTAAGTTTTTAAACGGAGCATCAACCTCTTGCGGTTTCATTGGCACTCTGTTGGCACTTGGCAACTGTTCGGTAAACGGTTGTTTGTTGCCATAAGTGTTCTCCATTTTAATTTTATAGAGTAACTTTGCGTTTTTTCCCAGTTCTTTGGTAAGTGCGACTTTCAATAATTTCACGTAATGTTCTTCTAGCCATTCGTAGAAAAATTTACTTGGTACTTGAATATATAACGCGTTGTCGGTTAGCTCAACTGATTTGATTGGTTCGAACCAAGTTTTATATGCTTGATCTTGAATATTGTCTTTTATAAAGGACAAACAGTTTTCCCATACCGATTGAGCAGTTTTAGTCAT